>NZ_CP027734.1:0-5645326 GCF_003852255.1 Pseudomonas sp. R1-43-08 | reverse complement strand
GGATATCCCCTAAGTTGAAAGCCGGTGAGGCAAAAACAGCCGCCATTGTAGCGACCAGCCGCCCACTTATCCACATGAAGGTTGCGCACAGGCCACCCAAAATCAACGTCTTATCCTTGAAAAAGGCGACCGGCGGTCTGTGAATAAGCTCTGTGGATAACCGCCCCTGAGCTCGTTGCACAAGTGGGGTCGAAAGTCTGTGGGTAACTGGGCTGTGGATAACAAGCCATTCCACACACAGCTTATCCGACAGTGCAGCACAGGCAGAGCACCGTTTCTCCCCCGTGTTGTCATTCTCTGTACATCAGGTGGAATAAGGCCTTAAGGCAGTTATCCACAGCAGATCGCTCCCCTAGCTTTTATAAGCTTTACAGAAAAGCTTTAAATAACTTCCTTCTTTATTTTTATATCTATGCCATCGCTCATGGAAGAGAAGCGGACAGAAAGGCTGACGTGGCCGTCATAGAACTAATTAAAGGAAAAGCTGGTTGGAAATTGACCTAGAGGCTTGCTTTCTCTAGAATCGCCGGTCTCTTAAAACGGGGGCCATTCCGGCCCGTTGTGGACGAACCAGGTAACAACGCCATGAAACGTACTTTCCAACCAAGCACCATCAAACGCGCCCGTACTCACGGCTTCCGTGCTCGCATGGCTACCAAGAACGGCCGTGCTGTCCTGTCGCGTCGCCGCGCCAAAGGTCGTGCGCGTCTGGCAGTTTGATAATCCGGTACTGGTGGTGAGTCAGGACTTCAGTCGGGAAAAGCGTCTGCTAACCCCCCGGCATTTCAAGGCAGTCTTTGACTCCCCCACCGGCAAGGTTCCGGGGAAAAATCTCCTGCTCCTTGCGCGTAACAACGATCTTGATCACCCCCGTCTCGGGTTGGTGATCGGCAAGAAGAGCGTAAAGCTCTCCGTTGAGCGCAATCGCCTCAAGCGTCTGATGCGCGAATCGTTTCGCCTCCACCAGGACACTCTGGTTGGTTGGGATATTGTTATCGTCGCGCGCAAAGGCTTGGGGGATGTAGAAAACCCCGAATTGATTCAGCATTTCGGCAAGCTCTGGAAACGTCTGGCGCGTACCCACAAACCAGCACCAGCAGTCAGCACCGAAACTGTAGGGGTAGACAGTACCGATGCGTAAACTGGCCCTCGTTCCGATCCAGTTTTATCGCTATGCCATTAGTCCTCTGATGGCCAGCCACTGTCGTTTCTACCCTAGTTGTTCCTGCTACGCGTTAGAGGCCATAGAAAATCATGGTCTTCTGCGCGGTGGCTGGCTGACCTTTCGTCGTTTAGGTCGCTGTCATCCGTGGAATCCCGGTGGTTATGACCCGGTTCCGCCTATCCCTACCTCCCGTTCCTCTTCGATGGCCGAGTAATCATGGATATTAAACGCACGATCCTGATCGTCGCCCTGGCAATCGTGTCCTACGTCATGGTCCTGAAATGGAACCAAGACTATGGCCAGGCTGCCCTGCCGACTCAGAATGTTGCTACCAATCAGGCTGCGCCGGCTATTCCGGACACCCCGCTGGGTAACAATGCGTCCGCGAGTGCCGATGTTCCCAGCGCGAATGGCGAGACAAGTGCCCCGTTAGAAACGCCAGTGGTCACCAACAAAGACCTCATCCACGTGAAAACGGATGTGCTCGACCTGGCTATCGACCCGCAGGGCGGTGATATCGCACAGCTGAAGCTGCCGCTTTATCCACGTCGCCAGGACCACCCGGATGTTCCGTTTCAGCTGTTCGATAACGGCGGCGAACGTACTTATCTGGCGCAAAGCGGCCTGACCGGCACCAATGGTCCGGATGCGCGTGCTACCGGTCGTCCGATTTATTCGACCGAGCAGAAAAGCTATCAACTGGCTGATGGCCAGAACCAGCTGAACGTCGACCTGAAATTCAGCCTCGACGGCGTCAATTACATCAAGCGTTTCAGCTTCACGCGTGGTTTGTACGATCTGAAGGTCACTTACCTGATCGACAACACCAGCGACAAAGCCTGGAGCGGCAACCTGTTTGCCCAGCTCAAGCGTGACGCCAGCTCCGATCCTTCTTCCAGCACCGCCACCGGCACCGCGACTTACCTGGGCGCTGCCCTGTGGACAAGTAACGAGCCGTACAAAAAAGTGTCGATGAAAGACATCGACAAGGGCGCGCTGAAGGAAACCGTTCAAGGTGGCTGGGTAGCCTGGCTGCAGCACTACTTCGTGACCGCATGGATCCCGAACAAGGGTGATGCAAACCTGGTTCAAACCCGCAAGGACAGCCAGGGCAACTACATCATTGGTTTTACTGGCCCAGCGTTGACCGTCGCACCCGGCGCCAAGGCTGAAACCAGCGCTACCCTGTACGCCGGCCCGAAAAGCCAGGCCGTGCTGAAAGAGTTGTCCCCAGGTCTGGAACTGACTGTGGACTACGGCTTCCTCTGGTTCATTGCCCAGCCGATTTTCTGGCTGCTGCAACATATCCACAGCATTGTGGGTAACTGGGGCTTCTCGATCATTTTCCTGACCATGCTGATCAAGGGGATCTTCTTCCCGCTGTCAGCCGCCAGCTACAAGTCGATGGCGCGCATGCGTGCCGTGGCGCCGAAGCTGGCCGCGCTGAAAGAGCAGCATGGTGACGACCGGCAGAAAATGTCGCAGGCCATGATGGAGCTGTACAAGAAAGAGAAGATCAACCCGTTGGGTGGTTGCTTGCCGATTCTGGTGCAGATGCCGGTATTCCTGTCGCTTTACTGGGTACTCCTGGAAAGCGTGGAAATGCGCCAGGCGCCGTTCATGCTGTGGATAACTGACCTGTCGATCAAAGACCCGTTCTTTATCCTGCCGATCATCATGGGCGCGACCATGTTTATCCAGCAGCGCCTGAACCCGACTCCGCCGGATCCGATGCAGGCCAAGGTGATGAAAATGATGCCAATCATCTTCACCTTCTTCTTCCTGTGGTTCCCGGCAGGTCTGGTGCTGTACTGGGTAGTCAACAACGTGTTGTCGATCTCCCAACAGTGGTACATCACACGTAAAATCGAAGCGGCCACCAAAAAAGCCGAGGCGTAATTTACTCTGTGGATAACCACTCAAGACGCCCCCTAGTGGGGCGTTTTGCTTTCTGCCACTTTAATTCTGGAACCTGCTGATGAGCGCTCCTCGTGAAACCATCGCTGCTGTCGCAACCGCTCAAGGTCGCGGCGGCGTCGGTATCGTTCGAATTTCCGGGCCGCTCGCGAGCGTGGCCGCCAAGGCGATCAGTGGGCGGGAGTTAAAGCCGCGGTATGCCCATTACGGCCCGTTTCTGGATGGGGACGAAAGCGTGCTGGATGAGGGCCTGGCGCTGTATTTCCCGGGACCCAACTCCTTCACCGGCGAAGATGTACTGGAACTGCAGGGACACGGTGGCCCGGTCGTATTGGATATGTTGCTGCAGCGCTGCCTGCAGTTGGGCTGCCGCCTGGCCCGTCCGGGGGAGTTCAGCGAGCGTGCGTTCCTTAACGACAAACTCGACCTGGCCCAGGCCGAAGCCATTGCCGACCTGATCGAGGCCAGTTCTGCACAGGCTGCGCGCAACGCATTGCGTTCGCTGCAGGGTGCTTTCTCGTTACGTGTACATAACTTGACTGAGCAGTTGATCAGCTTGCGCATCTATGTCGAAGCGGCCATTGATTTCCCTGAAGAGGAAATTGACTTCCTGGCCGATGGCCACGTTCTGGCGATGCTGGATAAAGTCCGCGAGGAGTTATCCACAGTGTTGCGCGAAGCCGGGCAGGGCGCATTGCTGCGTGACGGTATGACCGTAGTGATCGCGGGTCGTCCCAACGCCGGCAAATCCAGCCTGCTTAATGCTTTGGCGGGGCGCGAGGCGGCCATCGTCACCGAAATTGCCGGGACCACTCGGGATATCCTGCGCGAACATATCCACATAGATGGCATGCCGTTGCACGTGGTCGATACGGCCGGATTGCGCGATACCGACGACCAAGTGGAAAAAATCGGCGTAGAACGCGCGCTCAAAGCCATCGGCGAAGCAGATCGAGTTTTATTGGTGGTGGATGCGACGGCCCCCGAGGCTGTGGATCCTTTTGCGTTGTGGCCGGAATTCCTCGAGCAACGGCCAGACCCGGCCAAAGTCACCTTGATCCGTAACAAGGCCGACTTGACCGGTGAGGCCATTGCGATGCAAACCAGCGACGATGGCCATGTGACTATCAGCCTCAGTGCCAAATCGGCAGGGGATGGCCTGGAGTTGCTCCGTGACCATCTCAAGGCGTGCATGGGCTATGAGCAGACCTCGGAGAGCAGCTTCAGTGCACGCCGCAGGCATCTGGAGGCGCTTCGCCACGCCAGCGCGTCGTTGGAGCACGGGCGAGCACAGCTGACCCTGGCAGGGGCAGGGGAGCTGCTGGCTGAGGATTTGCGTCAGGCGCAGCAGCTGTTGGGGGAGATTACCGGCGCGTTCAGTTCCGATGATTTGCTCGGGCGAATCTTTTCCAGCTTCTGTATCGGCAAATAGTCACGCGCTTACCAGTTGTAGGACACCGTACCCAGCAAGGTACGGCTGTCGCCCCAATAACAGCGCCCCGCGTCGTTGCAACCGGCTACGTACTCCTTGTCGAACAGGTTCTTGGCGTTCACATCCACCGACCAGTGCGAATCGATCTGATACCCCACCGCTGCGTCCACCAGCGTGACACTTCCAGCATCCAGCTTGCCGTACAGCGTAGGCGCCGTGTAGGAAAAGGTGCTGTCGAAATACCGCACGCCGCCGCCCACAGACAGGCCTTTAAGGTGACCGTCGAGGAAGCGGTATTTGCTCCACACCGAAGCCTGGTTGCGCGGAACGCCGGTCATCTGATGCCCTTCTACCAAGGAAGTGGCGGAATCCTTGGTAATCCGTGCGTCAGTGTAGGTGTAGGCCGCAGTCACATTCAGGTTTGGCGTAAGGTCGCTGTTGATTTCAACTTCCACACCTTTGGCGCGGCTCTCACCTACCTGGCGATAGCTGTTGGTGGTGGCATCGAGGTAGGTGTCGTCCTGTTTGCGCAAGTCGTACACCGACAGGGTCATCGCCGTGTCCCAGCCGATCGGCTCGTACTTCACGCCCACTTCATATTGGCTGCTGGTGATCGGCTTCAACGGTGCGCCGGCGTTGGAAATCTGCTGCACCGGAACGAACGCGGTGGAATAGCTGACATACGGCGTCAGGCCGTTTTCGAACTGGTACATCAGGCCACCCTGGTAGGTGAACTTGCGGTCTTGGGTGCTGATGTTGCTCGCCTTGTTCACTTTGTCGCGGAAATCGCTGTCGACCCAGTCCTGCCGGCCACCGAGCAGGAACAGCCAGTGGTCGTACTTGCTCTGGATCTGGGCGTACACGCCTTTCATCTGCTGTTCGAGCAAGGTGTTCTGCACAGCGATCGGAGTGAGCGGGTCTCTCAGGTACACGGGGTTATACACATTGATAGTGCCGGCGAAACCGGCATCCCAATCCTGGTTGAACGAGGTGCGGTCGTAGCTGGCGCCGACCAACACAGTGTTTTCCAACCCGCCGACCTGGAATTTGCCTTCGAGCTGGTTATCCAGGGAATAGACCATGGATTTGTTGTAGCGGTCGTAGGCGGTCATGTTCAGTTGGGTGCCGAAGCCGCGGTTATTCAGCGCGCTCGGCCAGGTCTCATGGCGGTTGATACGTGACTGCATGTACCGCGAGTTCTGGCGGAACTGCCAATCATCGTTGAAGCTGTGGCTGAACTCGTAGCCAGTGCTCCAAGCTTCACGCTCAAAGGTGTTCCAATCCGGGTCGCCGAGCATGGTGTGCTTGGACAGCTTACCGTTGGGATTAGTGAGTAAGGTGCCCGCAGCGGGTAGGCCAAGTTCCAGATTGGTGTGGTCTTTCTGGTAGTTGGCCAACAGGGTCAGGGTGTTGTAGTCGTCGAAATTCAGGGTCAGGGATGGGGCGATGTAGATACGATCGTCCGGTACGTGGTCGGTCTGGGTATCGGATTTTCGGCCAAGCATCACCAGGCGACCGAGGACATTGTCACTGTCATTGAGCGGCCCGGAGATATCCACACCCACCTGGCGCCGGTTGTTCGAGCCGTACCCCAGTTGCACTTCGCCCTGGGGGTTGGCGGTCGGATGTTTGCTGACCAGGTTGACCAAGCCGCCCGGCGCGTTTTCACCGTAGAGCAGCGAAGAAGGGCCGCGGAAAACCTCGACCCGCTCCAGGCCATAAGGCTCACTGGTGGTGTCGTACCGATTGCCTTGCACACGTAGTCCATCCCTGAGCAGGCCGTAGCCGTAGTCCGTAGCGTTGAAGCCTCGAATGAAAAACAGATCGCCCGCCAGCCCGTCGCCTGCGGCAAAAGGCGGCGCGAAGATACCGGGTACGTAACCGAGCACTTCGGTCAGTGTTTGCGACTTCTGATCCTTGATACGTTGCTCGGTCACCACCGATACCGAACGAGGCGTCTGCGACAGAGGCGTACTGGTCTTGGTGCCGATACGGCTGTTTTGCGCCTTGTAGCCAACATCCGCCGCCAGTTCCTGGCCGAACCCATCCGTTTGATACGCGCTTACGGTCGTCGGTGCGAGGGTGAGCTGGCCTGTTGGTATTGCTTGCAAGCCATAGCTGCCAGGTGCCTGGGCGACGGCCTGCAACCCCGAGTTTTGCAACAGTAGCGCGAAACCTTGATCCACCGAATAATCGCCATCCAGACCGGAAGTGGTCAGACGCGAAGTCTGTTGAGGCGAGAACGACAGAATCACATTGGCCCTGGCCGCAAACTGACTCAGCGCACTGTCCAGTGGACCGGCAGCGATGACGTAGTGTTGCGTCGCGCTGGCGGCCATGACCCCTGTGGATAACAACGTACCGGCGACGGTAGTGAGCAGCAGGCTGTAGGCAATGGCGCGGCGGGAGACTCGCTGGCGTAGCGGGGTAGGAAGGCACATAAATGGGTAAACCCTGAAGGTAGCGTCGTGATTACCTGAAGGGCCGCGCCAGATAAAAAAAAGATAACCCCCCTGTGGATTATTTTTTCAATCAACCGATTCGGTTGATTGAAACGCAATAGCGCGTGAAGTACTTCACCTGGATCGGCAGGGTGGCTTGCAGGTTGACCAGTACCGCGTCTGTCGAGTCCAGACGGAACGCTCCGGAAACACGCAGGTCAGCGCAGGCCTGGTCACACTGCAGCAGGCCCGGCCGATAGCGCGCCAGTTCAGCGATGACATCGCCAAGTCTGGCGTCGAGCACGATCAATTGACCGTCGGTCCAAGCTGCTTGTGTGCGGCCATAGTGCTGGGTGGGCCTTATGGCGTGTCGATCAAATTCCGCGCATTCACCCGCACCCAGCGTTCGGCTGCGGTCGGGCTGGTCGCCGGGGGACAGGTTGACCCGATCTTCCAGAACGCCCACCCGAGTGGAATCCGGGAACTGACGCACGGTAAATCGAGTGCCCAACGCCTGCACGCGGCCGTGATGCGTCTCCACGTATAACGGCGGGTACCCGGCCCGCTTCCCGCTTTGGATAAGTACCTCACCCTCGCGCAGGCGGATCAAGCGCTGGCGCGTGTCGAACATCACATCGATGGCCGTGTTGGTGTTGAGATCAACTTGAGTGCCATCGGCCAGTTCGACTCGCCGACGTTTACCCACAGGCGTTCGGTAGTCAGCCCATACGTTACCCAGGGATGTATGGCGTTCAAAATTCCAGCCCAGATACCCGGTACCGCCGAGTACCAGCATCCACTTGAGCACTTGGCGGCGTTGTTGCGTGGTGGTCAAGGCGCGCCGCGTGAAGTCTTGGGGCAGGGCGCCGAGGCTGCGCTGCAACTGCTCCAGCTGGCTCCACGCCGCCTGATGGGAAGGGTCCCCGTTGAGCCATTGCTGCCAGGCCTGCCGTTCAGCGGGCGTCGGCGTTTGCGCTTGAAACTGCACGTACCAACTGGCAGCGGTCTCGAATGTCTTGCGATCGGGCGCGGGCATTACAGACTGGCCATGATCAGTGAACACTCGGTCAGCGCGCGGATCATGTGTTTCTTCACCGTGGTCAATGACACCTGCAGATCATCGGCGATCTGTTGATAAGTCAGCCCTTCAATCTGCGACAGCATGAAGATTCGCCGTGCACGGTCGCCCAAACCTGACAGCGCTTTGTCCACAGCCACCAGGGTTTCGATGATGATTGCCCTGTCTTCTTCACTGATGGCGGTGGCTTCAGGGCGATCGGCCAGGGTTTGTTTATAGGCCTGCTCGATGGCGTGCCGGCGATAGCGATCAATCACCAGCCCTCTGGCGATGGTCGCCAGGTAATCCCGTGGTTCGAGGATCTGCACAGCGTCGCGCCCACCCAGAATACGCACGAACGTATCGTGGGCCACATCGGCCGCATCGCAGGCGTTATGCAGCTTGCCTTTGAGCCACCCATGCAACCACGAATGGTGTTGCTCATAGATGTGCTGCACAGCTGTCGTGTGTGAAGGAGGAGACATAGGCGCGACAAGGTAGGTTAATGATAATCGCTATTATTAACCGTCCTCGCGTTTTCCCACAATAGATGTCTTGAGGCCAAAACTTCGGTTGGAGCCGGCGGTTTCTGTGAATTAAGCCCTGTGAATAACCGCCCTTGGGCCCAGTTGATAACCACGCCTGAAACCTGCGCAAAAACCCCTCTGTGGATAACCATCACTTTAATCCACAGGCTTAAGTCACTTATCCAACCCCCTCATTGGCACATGACCACAACCTTTTGAATCGCTGTACACAACGTAAGTCAAGGCCTGCAGAGATCTATCCACAGAAAGGGTGCTCAGTAGAAATAAACATAAAAACAAAGATTTAATATATTTCTCTCTTTTAATTTCTATTGTCCGTGATTCATCCACAGCTGGTTAAATTTTGTGCAAAGGGTTCTTTAGGCAGGGCTAAGTCCCTATACTTGCCGCCAAAGCTCTAAAACTCTTTCAACAAACAATTCCTGATTACCTACATAAGCAGGCACGAGGTGCGTGGTGGATTTCCCTTCCCGTTTTGAAGTGATCGTCATCGGCGGCGGTCATGCCGGTACCGAGGCAGCACTGGCGTCAGCGCGCATGGGCGTAAAAACCCTGTTGCTGACGCATAACGTGGAAACCCTCGGCGCCATGAGTTGCAACCCTGCCATCGGTGGCATCGGCAAAAGCCATCTGGTCAAGGAAATCGATGCCCTTGGCGGCGTGATGGCGACGGCTACCGACAAAGGTGGTATTCAATTTCGCGTGCTGAACAGCCGCAAAGGCCCGGCGGTGCGTGCTACCCGCGCACAAGCCGACCGCATTCTGTACAAGGCAGCGGTACGTGAAACCCTGGAAAACCAGCCGAACCTGTGGATATTTCAACAGGCAGCGGACGACCTGATCGTCGAGCAGTACCAGGTACGCGGTGTTGTCACCCAAATGGGCCTGCGTTTCTTCGCAGAATCCGTGGTGTTGACCACCGGTACCTTTCTCGGCGGGCTTATCCACATTGGCATGCAGAACTATTCCGGTGGGCGCGCCGGCGATCCGCCGTCGATTGCCCTGGCAAACCGTCTGCGTGAATTGCCGCTGCGTGTCGGTCGCTTGAAAACCGGGACTCCGCCGCGAATCGACGGGCGTTCTGTGGATTTTTCGGTGATGACCGAACAAGCCGGCGACACACCGATCCCGGTCATGTCGTTCATGGGTTCCAAGGCACAGCATCCGAAACAAGTCAGTTGCTGGATCACCCATACCAATGCCCGTACTCACGAAATCATTGCTGCGAACCTCGACCGTTCGCCGATGTACTCCGGGGTGATCGAAGGGATCGGCCCGCGTTATTGCCCGTCGATCGAAGACAAGATCCACCGCTTTGCCGACAAGGAAAGCCACCAGGTCTTCATCGAACCGGAAGGCTTGACCACCCACGAGCTGTACCCGAACGGGATTTCCACTTCCCTGCCGTTCGACGTGCAAATCCAGATCGTGCAATCGATTCGCGGCATGGAAAACGCCCACATCGTTCGCCCTGGTTACGCCATCGAGTACGACTACTTCGATCCGCGTGACTTGAAGTACAGCCTGGAAACCAAAGTGATCGGCGGTTTGTTCTTCGCCGGGCAAATCAACGGCACCACCGGTTACGAAGAAGCTGGCGCCCAGGGTTTGCTCGCCGGCACCAACGCTGCATTGCGTGCCCAGGGCAAAGACAGCTGGTGCCCGCGTCGCGATGAAGCGTACATCGGCGTATTGGTCGACGACCTGATCACCCTGGGTACCCAGGAACCGTACCGGATGTTCACGTCCAGGGCGGAATATCGCCTGATCCTGCGCGAAGACAATGCCGATCTGCGCCTGACCGAAAAAGGTCGCGAGCTGGGTTTGGTCGATGACGCGCGCTGGGCGGCCTTTTGCAAAAAACGCGAGAGCATCACCCTCGAAGAGCAGCGCCTGAAAAGCACCTGGGTCCGCCCCGGCACTGAGCAGGGCGATGCGATCGCCGAAAAATTCGGCACACCGCTGACTCACGAATACAACTTGCTGAACCTGCTGTCGCGTCCGGAAATCGATTACGCTGGCCTGGTCGAAGTGACCGGTGGCGGCGCAGACGATCCGCAGGTTGCCGAGCAGGTGGAAATCAAAACCAAGTATGCCGGTTACATTGACCGCCAGCAGGACGAGATCGCTCGCCTGCGCGCCAGTGAAAACACCAAGCTGCCTGTGGATATCGACTACACCGGCATTTCCGGGCTGTCGAAGGAAATTCAAAGCAAGCTGGGGATAACTCGGCCGGAAACGCTCGGCCAGGCTTCGCGTATACCTGGCGTGACGCCGGCAGCGATTTCACTGTTGATGATTCATTTGAAAAAACGCGGCGCGGGCCGTCAGTTGGAGCAAAGCGCTTGAGTTCGTTGGTCACCTCGCAACATGCCGAAGAGTTATCCACAGGTGCGCGCCAGTTGGGCATAGACCTGACCGAAGCCCAGCACGCGTTGCTGATGGGCTACCTCGCCCTGTTGATCAAATGGAACAAGGCCTACAACCTGACTGCGGTGCGCAATCCGGACGAAATGGTCTCGCGCCATTTGCTCGACAGCTTGAGCGTGATGCCGTTTATCGAAAACGGTCGCTGGTTGGACGTCGGCAGCGGCGGCGGCATGCCTGGCATACCGCTGGCCATCCTGTTTCCAGAGTCACAGGTCACCTGCCTGGACAGCAACGGCAAGAAAACCCGCTTCCTCACCCAGGTCAAACTCGAACTCAAGCTGGACAACCTGCAGGTTATCCACAGTCGCGTCGAAGCCTTTACGCCTGAGCAGCCCTTCAACGGAATTGTTTCCCGGGCGTTCAGCAGCATGGAGAACTTCAGCAACTGGACTCGCCACCTGGGCGACCGCGATACCCGCTGGCTGGCAATGAAGGGCGTCCATCCAAGCGACGAGCTGTTAGCATTGCCGGCAGACTTCCACCTCGATAGCGAACACGCCTTGGCCGTACCCGGTTGCCAAGGCCAACGCCATCTGCTGATACTGCGCCGCACGGCATGATTGGGAACACAAGCAAGAATGGCTAAGGTATTCGCGATAGCGAACCAGAAAGGTGGCGTGGGCAAAACCACCACCTGCATCAACCTCGCAGCATCCCTGGTCGCGACCAAGCGCCGGGTGCTGTTGATCGATCTCGATCCACAGGGCAACGCCACGATGGGTAGCGGCGTGGATAAACACGGCCTGGAAAACTCGGTCTACGACTT
The DNA here is from genome assembly GCF_003852255.1 of Pseudomonas sp. R1-43-08. Taxonomy (NCBI): domain Bacteria; kingdom Pseudomonadati; phylum Pseudomonadota; class Gammaproteobacteria; order Pseudomonadales; family Pseudomonadaceae; genus Pseudomonas; species Pseudomonas sp. R1-43-08. The sequence continues at coordinate 5,633,570 of NZ_CP027734.1, read as the reverse complement.
GCTGATCGGCGAGTGCGACCTGGGCCAGGCCATGCACTATTCCGAGCATGGCGGTTATCAACTGCTGCCGGCCAACCGCGACCTGACTGCGGCGGAAGTGGTGCTGCTGGAAATGCAGATGAAAGAAAGCCGTCTGCGCAGCGCCCTGGCGCCGATCCGGGAGAACTACGACTACATCCTGATCGACTGCCCGCCGTCGCTGTCGATGCTCACGCTCAACGCCCTGGTTGCCGCCGATGGGGTGATTATCCCCATGCAGTGTGAGTACTTCGCGCTCGAGGGCCTGAGCGACCTTGTGGATAACATCAAGCGTATCGCCGAATTGCTCAACCCGAACCTGAAAGTCGAAGGCCTGCTGCGGACCATGTACGACCCGCGCCTGAGCCTGATGAACGATGTGTCGGCGCAGCTCAAGGAACATTTCGGCGACCAGCTCTACGACACGGTGATTCCACGCAACATTCGCCTGGCCGAAGCGCCAAGCTACGGCATGCCGGCGCTGGCCTACGACAAATCATCCCGTGGCGCCATTGCCTACCTGGCGCTGGCCGGCGAGATGGTGCGTCGCCAACGTCGCAATTCACGCACCGCTGCAGCCCAGCCAACTTAAGGAATCCCCATGGCCGTCAAAAAACGAGGTCTCGGACGTGGACTGGATGCACTCCTGAGTGGTCCGACCGTCACTTCGCTGGAAGAGCAAGCGGTGCAGGCCGACGAACGTGAGCTGCAGCACTTGCCCCTGGACCTGATCCAGCGCGGCAAATACCAGCCGCGCCGGGACATGGACCCGCAGGCTCTGGAAGAGCTGGCCAACTCGATCAAGGCCCAGGGCGTGATGCAGCCGATCGTGGTGCGCCCCATTGGCAGTGGCCGCTTTGAAATCATCGCAGGCGAACGTCGCTGGCGCGCCAGCCAGCAGGCAGGCAAGGAAACCATCCCGGCGATGGTGCGCGACGTACCGGATGAAACGGCCATCGCCATGGCATTGATCGAAAACATCCAGCGTGAAGACCTCAACCCGATCGAGGAAGCCATCGCGTTGCAGCGTTTGCAGCACGAATTCCAGCTGACCCAGCAACAAGTGGCCGATGCGGTGGGTAAATCCCGCGTGACTGTGTCCAACCTGCTGCGTTTGATCGCGCTGCCGGAAGTCATCAAGACCATGTTGTCCCACGGCGACCTGGAAATGGGTCACGCCCGTGCTTTGCTCGGTTTGCCGGAAAATCAACAGGTTGAAGGGGCGCGTCACGTTGTCGCACGCGGGCTTACCGTTCGTCAGACCGAAGCGTTGGTTCGCCAATGGTTGAGCGGCAAACCTGCACCGGTCGAAACCGCCAAACCTGATCCGGATATCGCGCGCCTCGAGCAGCGCCTGGCCGAACGGCTAGGCTCTGCGGTGCAAATTCGCCACGGCAAGAAAGGTAAAGGGCAATTGGTTATCGGATATAACTCCCTCGACGAGCTTCAAGGTGTCCTTGCCCACATCCGTTGAAACATTCGCTGAAACAATTGCTCATGTAGCGCGTGATCGGAAATCACTACCCGGCAGTTGAATAGGGGCAGAACCGCCCCTATACTCTGCGCGCATTTTGTCGGCACAAAGTATGCCAAGTTATTGATTTCCGGCAGCCGACCATTGAGGAGCAAGAGTGATGGAAACCCGCACGCCAAACACGTTGCCGTTCCATCGCTTGGCCGTTTTTCCGGTTCTATTGGCTCAACTTGTCATTTTGCTGATCGCCGCATTGGCGCTTTGGTACTGGCATGGAGTCGTAGCCGGATATTCAGGACTCTGCGGAGGCCTGATAGCCTTGCTGCCCAATATGTATTTTGCTCACAGGGCCTTTCGGTTTTCCGGCGCCCGAGCAGCCCAGGCTATCGTCCGGTCTTTTTATGCCGGCGAGGCGGGGAAACTGATTTTGACGGCAGTGCTGTTTGCACTGACCTTTGCAGGTGTGAAGCCATTGGCGCCGCTGGCTGTATTTGGCGTCTTCGTGTTGACCCAATTGGTCAGCTGGTTCGCTCCCCTGCTAATGAAAACAAGACTTTCGAAACCTTAGGGCGTTTGAGGCAACCATGGCAGAAACAACCGCTTCGGGCTATATCCAGCACCACTTGCAGAACCTGACCTTCGGTCAGCTTCCCAACGGCGGCTGGGGCTTTGCTCACACCGCAGCAGAGGCCAAGGAAATGGGCTTCTGGGCTTTCCACCTGGATACTCTGGGCTGGTCGGTCGCATTGGGCCTGATCTTCGTCCTGATTTTCCGCATGGCGGCAAAAAAGGCGACTTCCGGTCAGCCAGGTGCTTTGCAGAACTTCGTTGAAGTATTGGTCGAATTCGTCGATGGCAGCGTGAAAGACAGCTTCCATGGCCGTAGCCCGGTGATTGCACCGTTGGCACTGACCATCTTCGTCTGGGTGTTCCTGATGAACGCCGTCGACCTGATCCCGGTGGACTGGATTCCTCAGCTGGCCATCCTGATCACCGGCGATGCGCACATCCCGTTCCGTGCCGTGTCGACCACAGACCCGAACGCTACCCTGGGCATGGCCCTGTCGGTATTCGCGTTGATCATTTTCTACAGCATCAAGGTCAAGGGCATCGGCGGTTTCATCGGCGAGCTGACCCTGCACCCGTTCGGCAGCAAGAACATCTTCGTTCAAGCCCTGCTGATCCCGGTGAACTTCCTGCTGGAATTCGTGACCCTGATCGCCAAGCCGATTTCCCTGGCCTTGCGACTGTTCGGCAACATGTATGCCGGCGAGCTGGTGTTCATTCTGATCGCTGTGATGTTCGGCAGCGGTCTGCTCTGGCTTAGCGGCCTGGGCATCGTTCTGCAGTGGGCGTGGGCTGTGTTCCACATCCTGATCATCACCCTGCAGGCCTTCATCTTCATGATGCTGACCATCGTCTACCTGTCGATGGCGCACGAAGAGAACCATTAAGGCCAGTCTCGACTAGTCTGATGTCCTTCCCGGTGAAACGGGAAGGTGGCCCTCCAGGGCTATGAAACGATTTGTTTTACCGCTTTAAAATCTAAAAAACCTAAACCATACGACGTAAAAGTCGGGAGGAAAGATGGAAACTGTAGTTGGTCTAACCGCTATCGCTGTTGCACTGTTGATCGGCCTGGGCGCCCTGGGTACTGCCATTGGTTTCGGCCTGCTGGGCGGCAAATTCCTGGAAGGCGCAGCGCGTCAGCCAGAAATGGTTCCAATGCTGCAAGTTAAAATGTTCATCGTTGCCGGCCTGCTCGACGCCGTAACCATGATCGGCGTTGGTATCGCCCTGTTCTTCACCTTCGCGAACCCCTTCGTTGGTCAACTCGCTGGCTAATCACTCGACGTTTCGAGTGATTAGGGTGATGGACAACGAATGAGCGAGGTGTTGGCGTGAACATTAATGCAACCCTGATTGGCCAATCCGTTGCGTTCTTCATTTTTGTAGTGTTTTGCATGAAGTTCGTGTGGCCTCCGGTCATCGCGGCTTTGCACGAACGTCAGAAGAAGATCGCGGATGGTTTGGACGCTGCCAGCCGTGCAGCTCGCGACCTGGAGTTGGCCCACGAGAAAGTGGGTCAGCAACTGCGCGAAGCTAAAGCACAGGCAGCTGAGATCATTGAGCAAGCCAAGAAGCGCGGTAACCAGATCGTCGAAGAGGCTGTTGAAAAAGCCCGCGTCGAAGCTGACCGTGTCAAGGCTTCGGCTCATGCCGAGATCGAACAGGAACTGAACGGCGTCAAAGACGCGCTGCGTGCCCAACTGGGTGCTCTGGCGGTCGGCGGTGCCGAGAAGATCCTTGGTGCCACAATCGATCAAAACGCGCACGCGGAGCTGGTTAATAAACTGGCTGCTGAAATTTAAGCGAGGGCGATCATGGCAGAACTGACCACGTTGGCCCGACCTTACGCTAAGGCAGCCTTCGAGCACGCCCAGGCCCACCAGCAGCTGGCCTCTTGGTCAGCCATGCTCGGCCTGGCTGCAGCAGTGTCGCAAGACGACACCATGCAGCGCGTGCTCAAGGCCCCGCGCCTGACGAGCGCAGACAAGGCCGCCACTTTTATTGAAGTGTGCGGCGACAAGTTTGATGTGAAGGTGCAGAACTTCATCCACGTCGTTGCCGAAAACGACCGTCTCCCGCTATTGCCGGAGATCGCCGCTCTGTTCGACCTGTACAAGGCCGATGCAGAGAAATCGGTAGACGTTGAAGTGACCAGTGCTTTTGCATTGAACCAAGAACAGCAAGACAAACTCGCCAAGGTTCTCAGTGCACGACTCAATCGGGAAGTGCGCCTGCAAGCTTCGGAGGACGCATCCCTGATTGGTGGTGTCGTTATCCGTGCCGGCGACCTGGTTATCGATGGCTCGATTCGCGGCAAAATCGCGAAACTTGCCGAAGCATTGAAATCTTGAGTTTGAAGGGGCAGCAGAGCAATGCAGCAACTCAATCCTTCCGAAATAAGTGAAATTATCAAGGGCCGCATCGACAAGCTCGATGTGACCTCCCAAGCCCGTAACGAAGGCACTGTCGTCAGCGTATCTGACGGCATCGTGCGGATTCACGGTCTGGCCGACGTTATGTACGGCGAGATGATCGAGTTTCCGGGCGGCGTCTACGGTATGGCCCTCAACCTGGAGCAAGACTCCGTAGGTGCCGTTGTATTGGGCGCGTACACCAGTCTGGCCGAAGGCATGAGCGCCAAGTGCACAGGCCGCATCCTGGAAGTTCCGGTAGGTAAGGAACTGCTGGGCCGCGTCGTCGACGCACTGGGTAACCCTGTTGACGGTAAAGGTCCACTGGGCAACACCGAGACCGACGCGGTCGAGAAAGTTGCTCCAGGCGTGATCTGGCGTAAGTCGGTAGACCAGCCTGTACAGACTGGCTACAAGGCTGTCGATGCCATGATTCCGGTCGGCCGTGGCCAGCGTGAGCTGATCATCGGTGACCGTCAGATCGGTAAAACCGCTCTGGCGATCGACGCGATCATCAACCAGAAGAACAGCGGCATTTTCTGCGTCTACGTAGCGATCGGTCAGAAGCAATCGACCATCGCCAACGTGGTTCGCAAGCTGGAAGAAAACGGCGCTCTGGCCAACACGATCATCGTGGCTGCCAGTGCTTCGGAATCTCCTGCGCTGCAATTCCTGGCACCGTACTCCGGTTGCACCATGGGTGAATTCTTCCGCGACCGCGGTGAAGACGCGCTGATCGTTTATGACGATCTGTCCAAGCAAGCAGTGGCTTACCGCCAGATTTCCCTGCTGCTGCGCCGTCCACCAGGCCGTGAAGCCTACCCAGGCGACGTGTTCTATCTCCACTCCCGTCTGCTGGAGCGCGCATCCCGCGTTTCCGAAGAGTACGTAGAGAAGTTCACCAACGGCGCAGTGACCGGAAAAACCGGTTCCCTGACCGCACTGCCGATCATCGAAACCCAGGCTGGCGACGTTTCCGCGTTCGTTCCGACCAACGTGATTTCCATCACCGACGGTCAGATCTTCCTGGAATCGGCCATGTTCAACTCAGGCATCCGTCCTGCAGTGAACGCCGGTGTTTCGGTATCCCGTGTGGGTGGTGCCGCTCAGACCAAGATCATCAAGAAGCTCTCCGGTGGTATCCGTACCGCTCTGGCTCAGTACCGTGAACTGGCGGCATTCGCCCAGTTCGCGTCTGACCTGGACGAAGCGACCCGTAAGCAACTTGAGCATGGTCAGCGCGTTACCGAGCTGATGAAGCAGAAGCAATACGCCCCGATGTCGATCGCTGACATGGCGTTGTCGCTGTATGCCGCTGAGCGTGGGTTCCTGACCGACGTTGAAATCGCCAAGGTCGGCAGCTTTGAACAAGCGCTGATTGCTTACTTCAACCGCGATCACGCCGAATTGATGGCGAAGATCAACGTGAAGGGTGACTTCAATGACGACATCGACGCTGGTATGAAAGCCGGTATCGAGAAGTTCAAGGCCACCCAAACCTGGTAAGCCGCAGCGGGAGCCGCAAGGCTCCCGCTTGCTAACCTGATAGGTGTTACATGGCAGGCGCAAAAGAGATTCGCAGTAAGATTGCGAGCATCAAAAGCACGCAAAAGATTACCAGCGCCATGGAAAAAGTGGCGGTCAGCAAAATGCGCAAGGCACAAATGCGCATGGCAGCCAGCCGTCCTTATGCGGAACGTATCCGCCAGGTAATTGGGCATCTGGCCAACGCCAACCCGGAATACCGCCACCCGTTCATGATCGAGCGCGAAGTCAAGCGCGTGGGTTATGTGGTAGTGAGCAGTGACCGTGGTCTGTGCGGTGGCCTGAATACCAACCTGTTCAAGGCCCTGGTCAAGGACATGGCGGTAAACCGCGAAAAAGGCGTCGAGATCGATCTGTGTGTTGTGGGTAGCAAGGGTGCGGCCTTTTTCCGCAACTTCGGCGGTAACGTCGTTGCAGCTATCAGCCACCTGGGTGAAGAGCCGTCGATCAATGATTTGATCGGCAGTGTGAAGGTGATGCTGGATGCGTACCTGGAAGGCCGGATTGACCGCCTGTCCGTGGTATCCAACAAGTTCATCAACACCATGACCCAGCAGCCAACCGTGGAGCAATTGATTCCACTGGTGGCGACTCCGGATCAGGAACTCAAGCACCACTGGGACTACCTCTACGAACCAGACGCCAAAGAGCTGCTTGACGGCTTGATGGTGCGCTACGTGGAGTCGCAGGTGTACCAGGCGGTGGTCGAGAACAACGCAGCTGAACAAGCGGCGCGGATGATCGCGATGAAAAACGCTACCGATAACGCCGGTGATCTGATCAGCGATTTGCAGCTGATCTACAACAAGGCGCGTCAGGCTGCGATCACCCAAGAGATCTCGGAAATCGTCGGCGGCGCTGCCGCGGTTTAACGGTTCAAATATTCAGAGGATCCAGCTATGAGTAGCGGACGTATCGTTCAAATCATCGGCGCCGTTATCGACGTGGAATTCCCACGCGACAGCGTACCGAGCATCTACAACGCGCTGAAAGTACAAGGCGCGGAAACTACTCTGGAAGTTCAGCAGCAGCTGGGCGACGGCGTAGTTCGTACCATTGCGATGGGTTCCACCGAAGGCTTGAAGCGCGGTCTGGACGTTGTCGACACTGGCGCAGCCATCTCCGTACCGGTCGGTAAAGCGACCCTGGGCCGGATCATGGACGTACTGGGCAACCCGATCGACGAAGCTGGCCCGATCGACACCGAAGAGCGCTGGGGCATTCACCGTCCAGCACCTTCGTTCGCCGAGCAAGCGGGCGGCAACGACCTGCTGGAAACCGGCATCAAGGTTATCGACCTGGTTTGCCCGTTCGCCAAGGGCGGTAAAGTCGGTCTGTTCGGTGGTGCCGGTGTAGGCAAGACCGTAAACATGATGGAACTGATCCGTAACATCGCCATCGAGCACAGCGGTTACTCCGTGTTCGCCGGTGTGGGTGAGCGTACCCGTGAGGGTAACGACTTCTACCACGAGATGAAGGACTCCAACGTTCTGGACAAAGTGGCACTGGTTTACGGTCAGATGAACGAGCCGCCGGGAAACCGTCTGCGCGTAGCCCTGACCGGCCTGACCATGGCCGAGAAGTTCCGTGACGAAGGTAACGACGTTCTGCTGTTCGTCGACAACATCTATCGTTACACCCTGGCCGGTACTGAAGTATCCGCACTGCTCGGCCGTATGCCTTCGGCAGTAGGTTACCAGCCGACCCTGGCTGAAGAGATGGGCGTTCTGCAAGAACGTATCACTTCGACCAAGGAAGGTTCGATCACTTCGATCCAAGCGGTATACGTACCTGCGGATGACTTGACCGACCCGTCGCCAGCCACCACCTTCGCCCACTTGGACGCCACCGTCGTTCTGTCCCGTGACATCGCTTCCCTGGGTATCTACCCAGCGGTCGATCCACTCGACTCGACTTCGCGCCAGCTGGACCCGAACGTGATCGGCCAGGAGCACTACGACACCGCTCGCGGCGTTCAGTACGTGCTGCAGCGCTACAAAGAACTGAAGGACATCATTGCGATCCTGGGTATGGACGAGCTGTCGGAAGCCGACAAGCAGTTGGTAAACCGTGCTCGTAAGATCCAGCGTTTCTTGTCGCAGCCGTTCTTCGTGGCTGAAGTCTTCACCGGTGCCTCGGGTAAATACGTTTCCCTGAAAGACACCATTGCTGGCTTCAAAGGCATCCTCAACGGTGACTACGACCACCTGCCAGAACAAGCGTTCTACATGGTCGGCGGCATCGAAGAAGCGATCGAGAAAGCCAAGAAACTGTAATCCTGGCGCCCGGAAACGGGCGCTCATCAGGTTGAGGCAATCAGATGGCTATGACAGTCCATTGCGATATCGTCAGCGCGGAAGGGGAAATCTTCTCCGGTCTGGTAGAAATGGTGATTGCACACGGCGACCTGGGTGACCTGGGTATTGCCATGGGCCACGCGCCGTTGATCACCAGCTTGAAGCCAGGTCCGATCACTCTGACCAAGCAAGGCGGGGAAAAGGAGGTGTTTTACATCTCTGGCGGTTTCCTCGAGGTTCAGCCGAACATGGTCAAGGTACTTGCCGACACCGTGCAACGTGCTAGCGACCTGGATGAAGCCTCCGCTCAGGAAGCCGTAAAGGCTGCCGAGAAGGCGCTGAACGAAAAAGGCGCAGACTTCGACTACAGCGCTGCTGCAGTCCGTCTGGCCGAGGCCGCAGCCCAGCTGCGGACGCTCCAGCAGATCCGCAAGAAGTAAGCGGCATTGCCGTTACGCTTCACGCGTGATTGATTAAAAAGGGTAGCCTCGGCTACCCTTTTTCTTTTTTGCAAAACACTTCTTTGGTCTGAAGCCGGACCGCCCAGGATTGGTAGCCATTCATGTCTCTTGAAATCGTAATTCTCGCCGCTGGCCAGGGCACCCGCATGCGTTCGGCCCTGCCCAAGGTACTGCACCCGGTCGCAGGCAATTCCATGCTTGGCCATGTTATCCACAGTGCCCGGCAGTTGGACCCGCAGCGCATTCACGTAGTCATCGGGCACGGTGCCGATGTGGTACGTGAGCGTCTGGCCGCAGACGACTTGAATTTCGTTTTGCAGGACAAGCAACTGGGCACCGGCCACGCCACCGCGCAAGCGGTGCCGTTCATTACCGCTGACACCGTGCTGATCCTGTACGGTGATGTGCCGCTGATCGAAGTGGAAACCCTGCAACGCCTGCTCAAGCATGTGGTGCCTGGCCAGATGGGCCTGCTCACCGTCGAGCTGGACGACCCCACCGGCTACGGACGCATAGTGCGTGACGCCGAGGGCAAGGTCGCGGCCATCGTCGAGCACAAGGACGCCAGTGAAGCCCAGCGCGCCATTACCGAAGGCAACACCGGGATTCTCGCGGTGCCAGCCAATCGCCTCGCCGACTGGATGAGCCGCTTGTCCAACAACAACGCCCAAGGCGAGTACTACCTCACCGACGTCATCGAGATGGCAGTCAGTGACGGCCTGGTGGTCGCCACCGAGCAGCCCCACGACCCGATGGAAGTGCAGGGCGCCAACGACCGTAAGCAACTGGCCGAGTTGGAGCGTCACTATCAGCTGCGTGAAGGCCGCCGCCTGATGGCCCAGGGCGTGACCCTGCGTGACCCGGCGCGTTTCGACGTCCGCGGTGAAGTGACCGTGGGCCGTGACGTGCTGATCGACATCAACGTGATCCTCGAAGGCCGTGTGATCATCGAAGACGGCGTGGTGATCGGCCCGAACTGCGTGATCAAGGACAGCACGCTGCGCAAAGGTGTCGTGGTCAAGGCCAACAGCCATATCGACGGCGCGGTGATGGGTGAGGGCAGCGATGCGGGCCCGTTTGCGCGGCTGCGTCCTGGCAGCGTGCTGGAAGCCAAGGCCCATGTGGGTAACTTTGTCGAACTGAAAAATGCTCACCTGGGCGAAGGCGCCAAGGTCGGGCATCTCACCTACCTGGGCGATGCGGTGATCGGTGCGCGCACCAACGTTGGCGCTGGCACGATCACCTGTAACTACGACGGCGCCAACAAGTACCAGACCACCATTGGCGAGGACGTATTCATCGGTTCCAACAACTCGCTGGTCGCACCCGTCACTATCGGCGATGGTTCCAACACCGCTGCGGGCTCAACCATCAACCAGGATGTGGATAAGTCCCAACTGGCAGTCGCCCGCGCCCGCCAGCGCAACATCGACGGCTGGAAGCGCCCGGTCAAAATCAACAAGAGCTGAGTTATCCACAGCTCCCTCAGCAGTGATATCCAAAAGTGGGAGGGGGCTTGCCCCCGATAGCGGACTTTCAGTCGATGATTTTCAGGCTGAACCACCGCCATCGGGAGCAAGCCCCCTCCCACATTTGCCCGTGTCGTCTGAAGAATCTGTTCCAAGCGCTTGACGATGAGTTCCGAATAGGTTTTGATTGCCTTCATTATCTTTCGAACCGAAACTTATCATCGCCATGTCGAAACGAAATACCCCCCAACGTCGCCACAACATCCTGACTTTGCTCAATGAACAGGGCGAAGTCAGCGTGGACGAACTGGCCAAGCGTTTCGAAACTTCGGAGGTGACCATCCGCAAGGACCTGGCCGCCCTCGAAAGCAATGGCCTGCTCCTGCGCCGCTACGGTGGCGCGATTACCATGCCTCAGGAGTTGGTGGGCGACGCGGCTCAACCGGTCTCGGCCTACAAGCGCGCCATCGCCCGTGCGGCTGTGGCGCGGTTGCGTGAGCACGCGCGCATCATCATCGACAGCGGCAGTACCACCGCCGCGATGATCCCTGAACTGGGCCATCAACCCGGCCTGGTGGTCATGACCAATTCCCTGAACGTGGCCCGCGCCTTGAGCGAGCTGGAGCATGAACCGGTGCTGCTGATGACCGGCGGTACCTGGGACCCGCATTCGGATTCGTTCCAGGGCCAGGTCGCCGAGCAGGTGCTGCGCTCCTACGATTTCGATCAACTGTTCATCGGCGCCGACGGCATCGATCTGCAGCGCGGTACCACCACGTTCAACGAGTTATTGGGCCTGAGCCGCGTCATGGCTGAGGTCGCCCGCGAAGTGGTGGTGATGGTCGAGTCCGACAAAATAGGCCGCAAGATTCCCAACCTGGAACTGCCCTGGAGCAGCGTCCATACCCTTATCACCGATGATCGCCTGCCGCTTGAGGCCCGCGACCAGATCCAAGCCCGCGGCATTACGCTGATATGCGCGGCAGTCATCTAGGAGAAATACCATGTGTGGAATTGTTGGCGCAGTCGCCGAACGTAACGTAACTCCCATCCTGCTCGAAGGCCTCAAGCGCCTGGAATACCGCGGCTATGACAGCGCCGGTGTGGCCGTCTTCACCAACGCCGGCAAGTTCGAGCGCATGCGCCGCCCGGGCAAAGTCAGCGAGTTGGACCAGGCCCTGGCCGGCGAGCCGCTGGTGGGCCGCCTGGGTATCGCCCACACCCGTTGGGCCACCCACGGTGCGCCGTGCGAGCGTAACGCTCACCCACACTTCTCGGGTGACCTGGCGGTGGTGCACAACGGCATCATCGAAAACCACGAAGTGCTGCGCGAACAACTCAAGGGCCTGGGCTATGTGTTCACTTCGGACACCGACACCGAAGTTATCGCCCACCTGCTCAACCACAAGCTCAAGGACCACAGCGACCTGACCACCGCCCTCAAGGCCACGGTCAAGGAACTGCACGGCGCCTACGGCCTGGCCGTGATCAGCGCCAGCCAGCCTGACCGCCTGGTTGCCGCACGCAGCGGCAGCCCATTGGTGATCGGCCTGGGCCTGGGGGAAAACTTCCTGGCCTCCGACCAACTCGCCCTGCGCCAGGTCACCGACCGCTTCATGTACCTGGAAGAAGGCGACATCGCCGACATCCGCCGTGAAAGCGTGCAGATCTGGGACGTGAACGGTCAGTCCGTCGAGCGCGAAGCCGTGCAATACCGCGACGGTGCCGAAGCCGCCGACAAGGGCGAGTTCCGCCACTTCATGCTCAAGGAAATCCACGAGCAGCCGTCTGTGGTACAGCGCACCCTGGAAGGTCGCCTGAGCCAGAACCAAGTGCTGGTCAACGCCTTCGGCCCACAAGCCGCCGAGCTGTTCGCCAAAGTGCGCAACGTGCAGATCGTCGCCTGCGGCACTAGCTACCACGCCGGCATGGTTGCGCGTTACTGGCTGGAAGAACTGGCCGGTATCCCGTGCCAGGTCGAAGTCGCCAGCGAATTCCGCTACCGCAAGGTGGTGGTGCAGCCAGACACCCTGTTCGTGACCATCTCCCAGTCCGGCGAAACCGCCGACACCCTGGCCGCCCTGCGCAATGCCAAAGAGCTGGGCTTCCTCGCCAGCCTGGCAATCTGCAACGTCAGCATCAGCTCCCTGGTGCGTGAATCCGACCTGACCCTGCTGACCCAGGCCGGTCGCGAAATCGGCGTAGCGTCGACCAAAGCCTTCACCACCCAGCTGGTCGGCCTGTTGCTGCTGACCTTGTCCCTCGGTCAAGTGCGCGGCACCCTGGCCGAAGGCATTGAAGCCACCCTGGTGGAAGAACTGCGCCGCCTGCCGACCCGCCTGGGTGAAGCCCTGGCCATGGACAGCACCGTGGAAAAAGTCGCCGAGCTGTTTGCCGACAAGAACCACACCCTGTTCCTCGGCCGTGGGGCACAGTACCCAGTGGCGATGGAAGGTTCGCTCAAGCTCAAGGAAATCTCGTACATCCACGCTGAAGCCTACCCGGCCGGCGAGCTGAAACACGGCCCGTTGGCCCTGGTGGATGACGACATGCCGGTGGTCACCGTCGCCCCGAACAACGAACTGCTGGAAAAGCTCAAGTCCAACCTGCAGGAAGTGCGCGCCCGTGGCGGCCAACTGATCGTGTTTGCCGACGAAAAGGCCGGCATGACCAACGGTGAAGGCACTCACGTGATCAACATGCCGCACATCCACGACACCCTGTCGCCGATCCTCTACACCATCCCGCTGCAGTTGCTGTCGTACTACGTTGCCGTGCTTAAAGGCACCGACGTTGACCAGCCGCGCAACCTGGCGAAGTCGGTGACGGTGGAATAAACCTGACTGGCGTACCGAAAGGGGCTGTTTCGACAGCCCCTTTTTACGTTCTGGATTCGCTCAATCAAGGAGGCTGACTGATGCAAAATTCCACTGTTTACGCACGTCTGCACAATCGCCGGTTTGTAGTCGCCGACAATGCTCAGGGACTGTCAGGCACCGGAACCGTATTTCACTACCAAGTCGAAGATGACGCGATTTCGAGCACTTACCAGGGGGGCCGGATTCGCCTGGGTACTCAAGTCGGACGGGTGACCGGTCCAGATACCATCGAGCTGCTGTATCAGTGCCTGACCCTGGAAGGGGAACTGCTTGCTGGCTGGTCACGTGGCACGGTAGGCGTGGATCACGCCGGGCGCACGACGCTGAGTTTTGTTTGGGGCTGGCTATCGGGTGCGACAGGAGGCGGAGAGTCTAGCTATGTCGAGATCACTGCTTAAAGAGCCCGTAGTTCACGGCCAGGCTGCACCGAATTTACTGTAGGAGCGAGCTTGCTCGCGAAAAACCTGAGAACGCCACCTGGCACCAATCTCTGCGCGTTACGTCCCTCGCCAGCAAGCGCGCTCCTACGACGCTATGCGCCATGATTGGGTCTTCAGCGACTCCCTATTCAACCTGTTCGATGGGAGCGCTGAGGCATTTCTCCGGTAGCCGTTCGCGTCATCGGCCCATCGGTGATCCACGAACTGTAGAGCCATGTATTCCAGAGCTGCTCTTGATGACCACTCCCCGGTCCCTATCCTGTCGAAGGTGTCCCCGTGAGTGAGAACGCTTAATGAGCAGCCCCAGAACCCTCTATCAAAAGCACATTGATGCGCACACGGTCTGCTCGCTGGACGAGCAGGGCCATGTCCTGTTGTACATCGATCGCCAGGTCATCAACGAATACACCAGTCCGCAGGCGTTCAGCGGTCTGCGTGACGCCAGGCGCAACGTGTGGCGCCCTGGTACGGCGTTGGCGGTCGTCGATCATGTAAACCCCACCGCGCCCGAACGTACCGCAGTGATGCCCGATGCGGGTGGCGCGCGGCAGGTGTCCTATCTGGCGCAGAACTGCCAGGATTTCGGTATCGAACTGTTGGATATCTTGGATAAGCGCCAAGGTATCGAACACGTCGTCGCCCCCGAACAGGGGTTCATTCTTCCGGGGATGGTGATAGCCGCCGGTGACAGCCACACCACCACGTATGGCGCCCTCGGTGCCTTCGGGTTTGGCATTGGCACCTCAGAAATCGAGCACTTGCTGGCGTCCCAGACACTCGTCTACAAACGCCTGAAAACCATGCGGGTCAACATCGTGGGTGCCTTGTCGCCGGGTCTGACATCCAAGGACGTCATCATGGCCCTGATCGGCCAGATCGGCGCTTCCGGGGCCACCGGGTTCGCTATCGAGTTTGCCGGTTCGACCATTGACGCCCTCAGCGTCGAGGCGCGCATGACCATTTGCAACATGGCCGTTGAAGCCGGCGCTCGCGGCGCATTCATGGCGCCGGACCAGAAGGTATTTGACTACCTCGAGGGTAAGCCGCGCGCGCCCACAGGCAAGCAATGGCGGCGTGCGGTGCACGTGTGGCGCAACTTGCACAGCGATCCGGGTGCGGTGTTCGACCACGAAGTCACGCTGGACGTCAGCACGCTGCTGCCGATGGTCACCTGGGGCACGAGTCCCGATCAGGTGGTCGCCATCAACGGGCGGGTGCCAGACCCGCTGCAGGTCAGCGATCTCATTCTGCGCCAGGACATGCAGCGGGCCCTGACCTACATGGGGCTCAAGGCGGGCGAGCCTTTGAATGAAGTCGTCATCAGCCATGCGTTCATCGGCTCGTGCACCAATGCGCGTATCGAAGACCTGCGCGCTGCCGCCAGCGTGATCGGCGGCCGGCGCGTCGCCCCGCACGTGCGCGCGATGGTCGTGCCGGGCTCCACCGAAGTTCGTGACCAGGCTGAGGCTGAGGGCCTGGCCGCTATTTTTCGCGACGCCGGATTCGAATGGCGGCAA
Organism: Pseudomonas sp. R1-43-08; assembly: GCF_003852255.1. NCBI lineage: Bacteria > Pseudomonadati > Pseudomonadota > Gammaproteobacteria > Pseudomonadales > Pseudomonadaceae > Pseudomonas > Pseudomonas sp. R1-43-08. The sequence goes on along the minus strand of NZ_CP027734.1, from coordinate 5,618,489 downwards.
TCGGGCTGCTCCATGTGCCTGGCCATGAACGACGACGTACTCGCCCCAGGCGACCGTTGCGCCTCCAGCACCAACCGCAATTTCGAAGGCCGCCAGGGCGCCGGTGCACGTACCCACTTGATGAGCCCGGCCATGGTGGCAGCGGCTGCAATAACCGGGCGGCTGACGGATGTTCGGCACCTCAGGGAGCACGTATGAGCAGCAGTCCTTTTACCCAGATCACCGGCACAGCGGCACCGATGTTGGCGGCCAATATCGACACCGACGTGATCATGCCCAAGCAGTTCCTCAAGGGAATTGACCGCAATGATTTGGACCAAGGGTTGTTCTATGACCTGCGCTTTCTACCGTCAGGGCAGCCGGATCCTGCGTTTGTGCTCAATAAGCCAGCTTGGCAGAACGCATGCTTCATGGTGGTAGGCCCGAACTTTGGCTGCGGTTCCAGCCGTGAGCATGCCGTGTGGGGCCTCAAGCAGAAGGGCATTCGCGCACTGATCGGCAGCAGCTTTGCGGGCATTTTCTACGACAACTGTCAGCGCAACGGCGTGCTGCTGATCAGCCTTGAGGCCGCCACTGTGCAACGCATCGGCGAGGTGGTCGGGCAGGCGCAAACGGCTGAGATCTCGATCGACCTGAGCGAACAAACGATCCTGTTGCACGGCCATGAAGTGATTCCCTTCCAGATCGACACGCTGCGCAAAACGGCCCTGTTGCTGGGGTTGGATGCCATTAGCAGCACCCTGCAACGCAGCGAGCAGATTCGCGCCTTCGAGCGCGAGCATCTGGCCGCAAACCCGTGGTTGTCGTGAAGGGAGGCGTCGCTCAGATCGACAGCTGCGCGAAATGCGCCTGGAGGAATTCGACACAGGCCCGCAGCTTCCCCGAGTGAGCAAGCCGCGTGGGGTAGACGGCCCACACGTTGGCGCTTTGCCCATAGTCATGCAGTACCTGAACCAGCTTGCCCTGCTCAAGCAACGGTTTGACATCCCACAACGAACGCAGCAGCACACCCCGCCCGTGCAACGCCCACTGCAACACGATCTCGCCGCTGTTGGAGGACAACGGTCCTCCCACCCGCACGCTCTCCTGCGTGCCGTCGCGCTCCAGCACCCAGACCCCGAAGGCGTTATCGCGCTCCTTCAAGACAAGGCATTCATGGTGTTCGAGGTCACTCAGTTGCGCCGGTGCTCCGTGGCGTTCCAGGTAGCCGGGAGCCGCGCACAGGATGCGCCGGTTACTGACCAGCTGACGCCCGATGTGCTGGCCGGGAATGTCGTCACCCACACGGATTTCCAGATCGAAGCCTTCGCTGACGATATCCACCACCCGATCGAACAGGTCCAGGCGGATTTCCAACTCCGGGTAACGATCAGCGAGCAACGCCAGCGCGGGTGCCACGTGAATACGACCAAAACCGAAGCTGCTGCAGATATGCACGCGGCCACGGGGGCGGTCATGGGCGTCGATCAATTCATCGGACAGATGCTGGAAGTCCTCCAGAATGCGCGCTGCCCAGTCCTTCACACGCTCGCCGTCGTCGGTCAAGGTGATACGTCGACTGGTACGGTGCAGCAAGCGTGTCGCCAGGGTATTTTCGAGGATTTGGATGCGCTTGCTGACGTAAGCCGCCGACACGCCAAGCTCATCGGCGGCGGCGGCAAAACTGGCCTTGCGGATCACGGTCAAGAACACCCGCAGGTCTTCGGGGAGGGGCATCGAGCCTTTCTTGTAGATCATCGAAAGCGCATACGTGGCGGCATGAACCGCGAGGATAACATCGCATGAGTGGCGGCTGGCTGTGCCCACTCGTGCCCTCAGTCGGCGGCGACGTACTCGCCAGCGAAAAAACTCAGCACGGCTTCAAGCAATAACTCAGGCACCTCCTCGGCAATGTAATGACCGCAAGGCAAGGCTTTGCCGCGTACATCAGTGGCGACTTGCTGCCATTCCCTGAGCGGATCGAAACAGCGCCCCACCGTACCGTCGGCACCCCATAGCACCAACAGCGGCGGGGTTAACCGGTTACCGGCGGCGATATCGGCGCGATCATGTTCCAGGTCGATCCCGGCCGAGGCGCGGTAGTCTTCGCAAATGCCCCGGGCGCTGCCGGGAAGCTGCAGGCACCGCAGGTACTCGCCGAACGCCTCTGCCGTGAAGGGCTTGAGGCCAGCACTGCGGCTGCCCATCACACTGCGCAGATACAGCTCAGGGTCGGCCTCGATAAGGCGCTCCGGCAGCGGCGCCGGTCGGATCAGGAAAAACCAGTGCCAGTAGGCGCGGGCAAAGGCTTCGTCCGTTTGTGTGTACATCGACAGAGTGGGGGCGATGTCGAGCAGCGCCATTTGCTTGATTGCGTGGGGATGGTCGAGCGCCAGGCGATGCGCCACCCGCGCTCCACGGTCATGGGCAAGCACGCTGAACTGCTCAAAGCCCAACGCCTTCATCAGCTCGGCGCAATCAAGTGCCATTTCACGCTTTGAATAATGTGAATGCTCAGCATCGGCAGCCGGCCTGGCGCTATCGCCATAGCCACGCAAGTCAGCGGCGACCACGGTAAATTCACTGGCCAACCGTTCGGCAACCTTGTGCCAGATAACGTGGGTCTGAGGGTGACCATGCAACAGCAACAGCGCGGGGCCGGATCCACCGATGCGATAGCTGATGTTCAGGCCATTGACCTGGCGCTGTTGTTTCTGGAAACCAGCAAACATGATTCGACTCCATAAGGGCGCTGGCTGAATCCTGGGATCAACCGAACCCAGCTGCAATAGGCCAAGCGTGGAAGCACGGTTTATGAACTGTGTTTCAAGTGACCCGGAAAGCACCACAAAACCAATGTGGGAGGGGGCTTGCCCCCGATTGCGGTGTATCAGCCAACCTATTTGGTGACTGTCACTCTGCTATCGGGGGCAAGCCCCCTCCCACATTTTGTGCTTTGTTGGTCTGGTTCAGGTCCACCAGTAACGCACCAGGTGAAAGAAGATCGGCGCCGCAAAGCACACCGAATCCAGCCGATCCAGCATGCCGCCGTGCCCTTCGATCATGTGCCCCCAATCCTTTACGCCGCGATCGCGCTTGATCGCCGACATCACGATCCCGCCGGCAAAGCCCAGCAGGTTGATCAACAGCGCGATCAAAAACGACTGCCAGGGATTGAACGGCGTGGTCCACCACAGCGCGGCACCGATCAGGGAGGACAGCAGGATGCCGCCGACAAAACCTTCCACGGTTTTCGACGGCGAGAGGTTGGGCGCGATCTTGTGTTTGCCGAACAGCTTGCCGCACACGTACTGCAGCACGTCCGACAGTTGCACCACGATCACCAGGTAGGCGATCAGCAGCAGGTTGCGGCCTTCATAACCCGGGATGTCCAGGGTCAGCAACGCCGGCACGAACGACACGCAGAACACCGCGATCATCAGGCCCCATTGCACCTTGGATGCGCGCTCCAGGAAATGGGTGCTGTCGCCGCCTAGGGAGGCGAGTATCGGCAGCAGCAGGAACACGTAGACCGGGATGAAGATCGAGAACAGTCCGTACCAGTCGGCGTAGATCAGCACGTACTGCAGAGGAAGGGCGAGGTAGAACGCCGCGACCAGGGCCGGGTAGTCGCTGCGCCGGGTCGGCGTCAGGGTGAGAAATTCGCGCAAGGCATAGAAGGACACCGCATAGAACAGCAGGATCACTGCGCCGGTGCCGAGCCAGAAGGCGACACCGATCACCACCACCATCACCCACCAGGCGTTGATGCGGGCGTTGAGGTTGTCGATCACCGCGTTGGGGGTGCCACGGGTGCGCAGCTTCAGGATCAGGCCGATCAGCGAGGCGGTGACCAGAATCGCGCCGATCCCGCCGAATAACATCAAGGTCTGGCTATCCATCTCAGGAATGCTCCGGGGCGAGGGCAAGCAGGGCGTCGCGGGTGCGGGCAAGGAACGCGGCTTTGTCTTCGCCTTCTTCCAATTGCAGCGGAGCGCCGAAGCTGGTTGTGCATAACAATGGCAATGGCAAGACACGGCCCTTGGGCATGACGCGGTTGAGGTTGGCTATCCACACAGGGATCAGCTCAGCCTGTGGGTAACTGTTTGCCAAGTGGTAGAGGCCGCTCTTGAAGGGCAGCAAGCCGTCCTCCAGATTGCGCGTACCTTCGGGAAAAATAATCAACGAGTCGCCGCCTTCGAGGGCGGCAAGCATGGGCTTCAAGGGGTTATCCACAGGCTCTTTGCGCTCGCGATCAATCAGTACGCCGTTGAACACGCGGTTGATGATGTAGCGGCGCAGCGCACTTTTATTCCAGTAATCGCTGCCGGCCACAGGGCGGGTGAATTTGCGCAGGTTCTGCGGCAGCGACGCCCACACCAGCACGAAGTCGCCGTGGCTGCTGTGATTGGCGAAATAGATGCGTTGCACCGGCACCGGCGCGCAACCCAGCCACAGGCTGCGGGCGCCGGTGACGGTGCGGGCCATGGAAGTAATCAGTGTGGCGACCACGGGTTCGAACATGGGAATTCCTTATTCGGCGAAAGGTAGCCAAGGGCTGGCAAGCAGCACGCCCAGGGTCAGCAGCGCTTGCGCGCCGAGCAACCAGGCCTGTTTGCGCAGCAATTTGAGGGCGCCACGACGGCGTTCGGCCCAGGGCCGGCCCGCGCGCTTGGCCGATTGCAGGCCAAGGGCCTGCAGGGCTTGGTCAAGGTCTGCGGTGCGCTCGACGTCGCGAGCGAGCAGGGCAAACAGATCGGCGTCGAACGCAACGCGCAGGGCCCAGTATTTTTGCACAAGGCCCAGGATGATCATCCACAAGGCCAGCAGCAGGCAGACCGTTGAAACACTCGCCATCAACAGTTGGGCCACACCGAACAACACGCCGGCCACTGTGAGGCCTGTGGATAACTGATCCAGCGAACGGCCACGGCGCAGCAGGCTGGCGACGACTTGCAGTTCCATATCAGCAGGCATTGGGCAAACCCTCCAAGGCGAGACGATGTGCGGGATGCAGGACCACACGGGTCCGCGCTGTACGAATAATAGCCAGCGCTTGATCCACCGTCGTCGCGCGGCCGCTGTGCAACAGCCAGGCGGCAATGGCCGTGGCGCTGCGCGAGTAGCCCAGCGCGCAGCACACCAGCAACGGGCCGTCCAAGCGCAAGCGTTCGATGGCCTTGGCGGCTTGCAGGCATTCGGCGGAGGTGGGCGCGATCAAGTCCAGAACAGGAATGCAGTGATAGCTACGGCCCTGTGGATTAATTGTCAATTCGGCGCAGAGATCGACGATGGCCTTGAAAGACTGTTGTTCGCTCGACGTAGGAATTCGCCCCAGCCAAACGTTATCCACAATCAGCTCGGGCTGTGGATGCCGGCGTGTCCACAGCCGCGAATTAATCCAGGCGGCGACCAGATAAGGCGCATACAGCCAACGCGCAGCAGGCGTCAGTTGGCCATTGTTGCGTTTCTGAAAGCCCTCGGCACCCAGCAGCCAGTAATTGGCTGCGACCAGCGCGAGGGACACTGCTGGCCACAGCAGCCATAACCCCCAACCGCCCAAAGCCAGCGCGAGCAGCATCAGCGCCAGCGCGCCAAGGGCGTAGCGCGCACCCAGCCAACCGCGCTTCACGTCCCGCGTGAGTCGGGCATTGAGCAGCGGGCTGGCGTGTTCCAGCGGCCATAACCACACGCATAACCACCCCGCGAGGGCGCCTGTGGGTAAGTCGACAAAGTGATGTTGATAAGTGGTCAGTACGGAAATACCGATCAGTGCAAACCAACCGTGCACCACCCAGCGCCAGAAACCTTGGGTATGCCGTTGGAACATCACCCACAGGATCACCAGCAACGCGATATGCAGGGAGGGCGCCTGGTTGAACGGCTTGTCGAAGCCGGCCAGCACGGCAAACAACCAGCCAAACACGCCATCCAGCTCCGGCCGTTCGAAGGTGAAGCGCAGCGGCCAGATCAGGAAGCAACAGACGGCAATCACCTGGGCCGTCAGCAGGCGCAGGGCATGCTGCTTGAGTTCGTGGCGGGTGCTGGGCAGCAACAGCGAGAACCCGTAGAGCAGGTCGATGGACCAATAGGGCACGATGGTCCAGGCCCAGAACGGCATATGGGTTTCCCAGCCGAACACCAGCGTATCCACATCGCTGCGCTGGTTGGTGACCCAAGTAGCGAAGCCGTAGGTGCTGAAAAACAGCGGCGCCAACAGCAGCAGCCACAGCAGCGCCGGTTTGAACAAGCCGGGTTCGCGCATGCTCAGATCTTCTGTGCCAGGGACACGGTGAAAATGCCCCACTCATCCACACGCTGGGTGATCTTGCGAAAGCCCGCAGCCTCCACCAACTGGTCCATTTCCGCCTGGCTGCGCCGACGCATCACCCAGGCCTGGCCCTGGCGGTGGCTGGTCAAGGCGCGGGCGATCAGTTCCAGCTGCGGGTGCCACGGTTGGCCGGTGTAGACCAGATAACCGCCGGGCTCAACCGCTTCGGCGAGGCCCGCCAGCGAACCGCCGACCATGGCGTTATCGGCAAACAATTCATACAGGCCGGACACCACCGCCAGCGTCGGCTTCGGCTCCAGTGTGGCCAGGTTCGCCCGATCGAATGCATCGGCTTTGATGAACTGCGCGATATCGTCCAGGCCCTTTTCACGGATCAAGGCGCCACCGTCGCGCACGTTGATCTCGCTGTAGTCGCGCAGCAGGATCGATTCCGGCAGCGGCGACACACCCTGCAAAGCTTCCAGAATGTAACGACCGTGGCCGGCGGCGATATCGACGATGCGCACTTCGCGCTCATCGGCACGCAACTTGGCCATGGCCAGGCGCAGCAGTTCTTCGACGTTCAGCTTGCGCTGGCGAATGCCGCGCCAGCCAATGGAGTTGAGGTAGTTGGTGTCGATCATCCGCCCCAGCGCGCCTTTGCCGGTGGGCCTGTTGCGGTATACATAATCCAGGGTACTGCCGGAATCGAAACCGGTGTCGAAGCCCAGTTTCACCCCTTCCGACAGGTTCTTGCCCAGGCCCATGCTGGCGCGGGTCATGCGCCAGTACAGATCGCGCAGGGAATTGCGCGGCAGTGGTGCGGCGAGGGCTTCGGATTCGGCGCAGGTGGCGCCCAGTTTGTCGGCGTCCAGCAGCGAGGCGCGGTCCAGCGGCTGCGCAAAGTTTTGCAGGATAAAGCGCCTGGCGCTGTTGATGGCCAGGGCGCGGTCACGTTCGCCAAGGGTGTCGTGAAAGAAACCGGGGAGGATATGCAGCTCTTTTTTCAGGCTGCCGAGGCGGTCGAAAAACTGCTGCTGGGGTTTACGGTGCACCACGAAGTCGGAGCCGGAGATCAGCAACTGGGTCGGCACCTGGATGGCCTGGGCATCGGCTACAACCCGGTCGGCCGCTTCGTACAAGCCCAGCAGCACATTCACCGAGATGGCCTTGGTGATCAGCGGATCGCTGTCGTAGGACGCCACGCGCTCCGGGTCATGGCTGAGGAACTTGGCCTTGACGTAGCTGTTGACGAAAAAGTTGCCGCGAAACCTGCGCATCAGGGCCAGGCCCGGGCGGGCGAAGGGCACGTACAGCTTGACCTTGAAGGCAGGGGAGGCGAGCACCAGGGCGCGGATCTTCGGTGCGTAGTCATGCACCCAGGTGGCCGCGATCACCGCGCCGACGCTTTGGGCGATCACTGCGAAGTTTTCCTCTTCGATGCCGTAGGCGCCGCCGATGTGGTCGCAGAAAGTCTGCACGTCGCGGGCGCTGGTGGCGAAGCTGGGGCTGTCACCGCGCTCGCCGGGGGATTGGCCGTGGCCACGGGCATCCCAGGCGAAGAAGTCAAAGTCAGGCAGGCCCAGTTCGTCCACTAAGTGCGCGATACGCCCGGAGTGCTCATGACCGCGATGGAACAACACAATCGCCTTGCGCGGCCCGGCGCCTGCCGTGGCCGGCCAGTGCCGGTAAAACAGCTCGACGCCGTCATGGGTGCTGAAGCTGTGGGGTTGCTGTTCGCGCATCGCAAGCATCCTTATGCAATCGGTGAAGTTTCTGGTTGTTCCTTGAGGCCCTGACGCACCCGGTTGACCAGGGTGTAGGCCAGCAGCGCGGCGACCAGCCACATCACCGTGTCGACCCAGCCGGCGCCGAACCAGCCCAACGCCACGCCAGTGGCCAGCACCCCGAGCACGAATGCCCGGTCACTTTTGCCCATCGGCCCGTCATAGCGGCGCGATGCGCCCACCATCGGCCCCAGCACACCGGCGTATTCGCTGAACACCGCGAGCAGCGTCACCAACAGCACGGGCGCCAGGCTCACGTCGGGGATCAGCGCAAACGGCAGGATCAACGCACTGTCGGCGATTACATCGCACAGTTCATTGAGGTAGGCGCCCAGGCGCGATTGCTGGCCGAACTCGCGCGCGAGCATGCCGTCGATGGCATTCAGGGCCATGCGCACAATCATCCACAGCGGGATCAGCGCGAACAGCCACAAGTGCTGGGCGAAGCTGGCAATCAGCAGGCCCACTAACACGGAAATCACGCCGGCCAGCACGGTGATCTGGTTGGCGGTGGTGCCGTTGTCGTAAAGGCGCTGCACGAGGGGCCGCAGCAGGTTTTGGAACCGCGGTTTGAGCTGATAAATGGAGATCATGAAGGAGGGCGCTTCCCTGTCCGTGGAGCCGCGAAAAAACTGTTCTGGAGTGTGCCGATTAATTTGGGTGCGCACCAGTGATGCCGCGTGTTTATGGGGGTTTAGTCACGATCTTTGGAACAACAAAGATCAAATGTGGGAGGGGGCTTGCCCCCGATGGCGGTGGGTCAGTTGATAAAGGTGCTGGCTGACCCACCGCTATCGGGGGCAAGCCCCCTCCCACAGGGGATCTGCGTTGTAGCCAAAAGCGAACAAAAATTTCACGCCGCGTGTTATATCGTAACGAATTATGTACAAGCGGGCGTTGAGTGGATGCAAGTGGATCTAGAAGCTGACGGCGCTTCGGTTGAAGGCCTGCCGCGTTTTCAGCAGGGGCTGTTCCATGCCCGTCGATTGAGACAAGCCGGCATCAGCCTGACGGCCTTAGCCATTACCGGTTGGGTGCTGGCGCTTTTTGTAGCGCTGTTTGCACCTGAATCGATCTGGCCGGTGGCCTTGGTCAACTGCTCGTCGGCCTTGTTCGTGCTGGTAGCCGGCTTGCAGTCGGCATGGTGGGTCGCCGACTGGCGTGCCCAGGCGTTGGAAGAACCGGCGGTTGAAGCGGCGGTGGCCGATACGGGCCGCTACGGTCGTCTGGTGGAGCGCATTGGCAAGCAGATCGGCGCGCCGGTGTTGTGGCTGTGCGGTTGGTCGTTGCTGGCGCTGGTCAGCGTTATCGAATTCTGGAACCTGGCGCTGCCTGCTGCCGCCGTCGGTCAATCCGCCAGCATCGGCGCGGCGCTGGGCTTGGCGCTGGCGTTCGGTTTGCTGGTGTTCGAGCGGCGCATGGCCCAGGAAACCGCCGCGCAATGGCCGGAAGCCACGCAACTGGCGCAATTGAGCCGGGTGGCGATCACCTGCCTGGTAGTCAGTGCGCTGTGCCTGTTGTTTGCCAGCGCGCAATCGGTGTGGCCGCTGCGGCTGGCGACGCTGATCGGCCTGTTGCCCGCGCTGGTGGCGCTGGAGTTTGTGCTGCGCGGCGTGCTGTCACTGTTCAGCCCACGCCAGCCGCGTCTGGAACCGCGCCTGATGGCGCAAAGTTTTGTCGCTGGTCTGCTGCGCTGGCCGCCGCAGCCGCTGCAGGCTTTGCAGCATGAACTGCATAACCGGTTCGGCATCGACCTGCGCCAGATTTGGGCGTTTACCTACATGCGTCGTGCGTTCCTGCCGGTGCTGCTGGTGGTGCTCGCGGTAGGCTGGGCGCTGACCGGCGTGCATGAAGTCCCTCTGCAGGGCCGTGGGATTTATGAGCGTTTCGGCAAACCGGTCGAAGTCTTCGGCCCGGGCCTGCACGTCGGGTTGCCCTGGCCTCTGGGCCGCGTGTTGAACGTGGAGAACGGCGTGGTGCACGAGCTGGCGACCAGCGTCAGCGAAAGCGCCGCGCCCGAGTTGACCGCCGCTGAAGGCCCGGCGCCGCTGATCGCCAATCGCCTGTGGGACGCCAGCCATGTGAATGACAAGTCCCAAGTCATAGCCAGCAGCAGTGGCGACAAACAGAGCTTCCAGATCGTCAACATGGACGTGCGGTTCGTCTACCGTATCGGCCTGACGGACCAGGCCGCGCTGGCTGCCACCTACAACAGCGCCGATGTCCCGACCCTGATCCGCAGCACTGCCAGCCGCATCCTGGTGCACGACTTTGCCTCACGCACCCTCGATGAATTGCTCGGCGAACAACGCACCCGCCTCGCCGACGAGATCGGCCGCAGCGTACAAGCAGACCTGCAAAAGCTCGACAGCGGTGTGGAAATTCTCGCCACGGTCGTCGAAGCGATCCACCCACCGGCCGGCGCCGCCAACGCCTACCACGGCGTGCAAGCCGCGCAGATCGGCGCCCAGGCATTGATTGCCCGCGAGCGTGGCGCGGCCAGCGAGCAGACCAACCAGGCGTTGCTGCAGGCCAGCACCGCCCGCGACCAGGCCCAGGCCACCGCGCGCGAAGTGAATGCCGGTGCCCAGGCGGCCAACCTGCGCTTCGTTGCCGAACAAAAAGCCTACGCCGCAGCGGGCCGGGCTTTCGTGCTGGAACAGTACCTGGGCCAGCTCAGCCAGGGCCTGACCCACGCCAAACTGCTTATTCTGGATCATCGCCTGGGCGCCGACAGCGCGCCGACGATCGATCTGCGATCTTTTACCTTACCGGCCGATCCCTCGGTGCCGCGTAAAGCCGTTCAATAAGGAGTCTGTCTGTTGAGCGCTCATTCTCACGATCACGGTCATCACCATCATCACGGCCACCATCACCATCATGGCGATGAACAGGCAGACAGCCCTTTCCCCTGGCGGCGTATGGCCTGGGCGGTAGTGCTGGTGCTGTTTGCCATCGCGGCGGCGAGCCTGGTACAGGTGCGCTCCGGCGAGGCCACGGTGATTACCCGTTTCGGCAACCCGGTGCGGGTGCTGCTGGAACCGGGCCTGGGCTGGCGCTGGCCGGCGCCGTTTGAAGCGGCGATTCCGGTTGACCTGCGCCTGCGCACCACCTCCAGCGGGTTGCAGGATGTGGGCACCCGCGATGGCCTGCGGATCATCGTGCAGGCCTACGTGGCGTGGCAGGTGCAGGGCGATACCGACAATGTGCAACGCTTCATGCGTGCGGTGCAGAACCAGCCGGATGAAGCGGCGCGGCAGATTCGTACCTTCGTCGGTTCGGCCCTGGAAACCACGGCGGCCAGTTTTGACCTGTCCAGCCTGATCAACACCGATGCCAACCAGGTGCGTATCGCCGATTTCGAAGCCCAACTGCGCCAGCAGATCGATCAGCAATTGCTGGCCACCTATGGCGTACGCGTGGCCCAGGTCGGTATCGAACGGCTGACCTTGCCGTCGGTGACCCTCACCGCCACGGTCGACCGCATGCGCGCCGAGCGTGAAACCATTGCCACCGAGCGCACCGCCGTGGGCAAGCGTGAGGCGGCGCAGATCCGCTCGGCAGCCGAACGTGATGCACGGATCATGCAAGCCGACGCCACGGTGAAAGCCGCCGATATCGAAGCGCAATCGCGGGTCGAAGCGGCGCAGATTTATGGACGCGCCTACGCGGGTAATCCGCAGCTGTACAACCTGCTGCGCTCGTTGGATACCTTGGGCACCGTGGTGACGCCGGGCACCAAAATCATCCTGCGCACCGATGCCGCGCCGTTCCGCGCGCTGGTCGACGGGCCCAAGGATGTGCAGCCATGAGTGAGCGTGACAGCCCGGACAGCCCCTGGATCCAGGCCGGACGCCTGACGTTCCTGGCGCTGTACGCGGTCACCGTGTTGGCGGCGCTGGCCTGGGCGTTTTCCAATGTGCGCCAGATCGACCCGCAGAACCGCGCCATGGTGCTGCACTTCGGCGCCCTCGACCGGATTCAGAACGCCGGGCTGCTGCTGGCCTGGCCGCAACCGTTCGAGCAGGTGGTGCTGTTGCCGGCGGCAGACCGGGTGATCGAGCGTCGGGTGGAGAACCTGTTGCGCTCTGAGGCGGCCGTGCAGGCTGACCGCGTGGCCAGTTTCGCCACACCCCTGAGCGATACGCTGGCCGGTTCCGGCTATTTGCTGACCGGCGATGCCGGGATCGTGCAGCTGGATGTGCGGGTGTTCTACAAGGTCACCGAGCCCTACGCCTTTGTGTTGCAGGGCGAGCATGTGCTGCCGGCGTTGGACCGCCTGGTGACCCGCAGCGCGGTGGCCCTGACGGCGGCGCGGGACCTGGACACCATCCTGGTCGCGCGCCCCGAGCTGATCGGCGCCGACAACGGCGCCGCCGAGCGCCGCGAAAAACTGCGCGGCGACCTGGTGCAAGGCATCAATAAGCGCTTGGCGCAGTTGACTGCCAGCGGGTTGGGCCTGGGCATCGAAGTGACGCGAGTCGATGTGCAATCGAGCCTGCCGGGCCCGGCGGTGAACGCGTTCAATGCGGTACTCACCGCCAGCCAGCAAGCCGACAAAGCGGTGGCCAACGCGCGTACCGATGCGGAAAAACTCACCCAGACCGCCAACCAGGAGGCTGATCGCCAGGTGCAAGTCGCCCATGCCCAAGCCAGTGAACGCCTGGCCAATGCCCGGGCGCAGACCGCTGCCGTCACCGGCCTGGCGCAAGTCCAGGACCCGGGCCTGTTGCTGCGCCTGTACCGCGAGCGCCTGCCGAAGATTCTGGGCCAGGCCGGCTCCGTCACCACGGTCGATCCTAAAGACGACTCCCGTTTGATCATTCAGGGAGCCGAGCAATGAGCGCACCCATGCTGACCTCCGCCGAGCAGCGCAGCGCCGCCCGGCAATTGACCCTGGCCATGCTGGCCCTGGGTTTACTCGTATTGGGCCTGGTATGGCGCTGGCTGGCGGCGGACCAGAGCGGGGTCAGCCAACTGCTGCTCGGTGTGGCCTCGCTGCTGGTGGCCGTGCCGGTGATGCGTTCGGCCTGGTACAGCCTGCGCTATCCCAGCCTGCATGGCATCACTGACCAATTGATCGCGCTGGCGATGATCGGCGCCTGGGCCACTGGCGATCTGCTGACCGCAGCGCTGCTGCCGATCATCATGATTTTCGGGCATGTGCTCGAAGAGCGCAGCGTGATCGGTTCCCAGGAAGCGATCCACGCGCTGGGTAAACTCACGCGCAGCCATGCGCGCCGGGTGCAGGCTGACGGCAGCATTGTCGAAGTGGATAACGGCACGCTGAACACCGGCGATGTGGTCGAAGTGCGCGCCGGCGACCGCGTGCCGGCCGATGGCGTGGTGCTGTCGGGCCAGGCCAGCCTGGACACGGCGCCGATCACCGGTGAATCGGTACCGTTGGAAGCCAGCGTGGGCGTGCAGGTGTTTGGCGGGGCGATCAACCTGGACGGCCTGCTGCGCCTTGAAGTGACGCGCACGGGCAACGAGTCGACCCTGGGCAAAGTGATTGCGTTGATGCAGAACGCCGAGCGTTCCAAGCCACCGATCACCCGGTTGCTGGAGCGCTATGCCGGCAGCTACATGGTGTTGGTGCTGCTGCTGGCGGCGGTCACCTGGTTCGTCACTAACGACGCCCAAGCGATGCTGGCCGTGCTGGTGGCGGCGTGCCCGTGTGCGTTGGTGTTGTCGGCGCCGGCTACCGCAATTGCCGGGATCGCGGTCGCTGCACGGCACGGCATTCTGATTCGCAGCTCGGCGTTTCTGGAAGAGCTGGCGGACCTCACTTCACTGGTCATCGACAAGACCGGTACCTTGACCTTCGGCACCTTGCGCCTGCAGTCCATCGAAACCGCGTCTGCCGATCGCCAGGCCTTGCTCAACCTGGCGGCCAGCCTCGGTGCGGCCAGCAGCCATCCGGTCAGCCGTGCATTGGCGGGGTTGGCGACACAGCAACAGCGCGTCGTGCTGACTGACATCCGCGAGCGCCAGGGACTCGGTGTCGTGGCGCACACTGAACAGGGCGAAGCGGCGCTGGGCCGTCCCGAACTGTTCGAGCAGCTGGCTATCGCTACGACCTCGGTGCCCAACCACGACGGCCCGATTGCCGGGCTGGCGCTGAACGGACAGTTCCTGGCCTGGCTGCTGCTGGCCGATAGCGTCAAACCCGAGGCGCGCCAGGCCCTGCAGGAACTGCGCGAGCTGGGCCTGGGTCGCCAGCTGCTGCTCACCGGCGACCGCCAGAGCGTGGCCGACAGCCTGGCCGTGAATGTGGGCATCGCTGAGGTCCAGGCCCAAGCGCTGCCGGAAGACAAACTCAACCGTGTGCTGGGGGAGATCGGCAGCGGTTTCCGGCCGATGGTGGTGGGGGATGGGATCAACGACTCCCTTGCCCTCAAAGCCGGTGTGGTCGGCGTGGCGATGGGCGCGGGCGGTGCCGATATCGCGCTGGCCTCGGCAGACGTGGTGTTGATCGGCAGCGACCTGCGCCGCCTGGGCACCTGCGTGCGCTTGAGCCGCCAGTGCCGGCACACCTTGCAGGTCAATGTGATCATCGGCCTGGGCTGGACGCTGGCCATCGTGGTATTCGCCGCCTTCGGCTGGCTGGGTGCCGCCGGAGCCATGATCGCAGCGGTGTTGCATAACCTCAGCACCTTGCTGGTACTGGGTAATGCCGGGCGGTTGCTGCGTTTTCAGGAGCCGCTGTTGAAGCTTGACGAATAATTTCAGAAAACTTCGTACCGGGCTGTAACGCTAAAAGGGCGCCTCACTCTAGTGGTGTGTCGAGACTGGGCAATCCGCTCAGACCGGCATCACCACTGACCGATGAGGACTACATAATGAATATCAAACACGCCGTTTCCGGTGCTGCCCTGGCTATCGCTGCGGCCTCCATGTTTGCCGGCGTCGCCACCCAGGTACAGGCCGCCGACGCTCCGGTTCATTGCTACGGCGTCACCTCCTGCAAAGGCATGAACGATTGCAAAACCGCTGAAAACGCCTGCAAAGGCCAGGCGGTGTGCAAGGGCCACGGCTTCAAGGCCATGACCAAGGCCGAGTGCGACAAGGCCGGTGGCAAAGTCGGCGAGTAACCGACACGCGAGTGCAACCGCAGCGGACCTTGCGCCGCTGCGGACACTTTCCAGGAGCGCATGATGACCCGTTCTCTCCCCTCCCTGGGTTACGGCCTGGGTTTGCGTCACGAATACTATGAACAGATCCTTGCCCAATCCCCTGCAGTGGATTGGTTCGAAGTGATCTCCGAGAATTATCTGGTGCAGGGCGGCAAGGCCTTGTATTACCTGGACGCCATAGCCGAACGCTACCCCTTGGTGATGCATGGCGTGTCGTTATCGATCGGCGGGCCCCATGCCATCGACACCGATTATCTCAAGCAGATAAAGGCCCTGGCCAAGCGCATCCAGCCAGCCTGGATTTCCGATCACCTGTGCTGGAGCCGTGGCAGCGCACACCAGTTGCATGACCTGCTGCCCTTGCCGTACACCGAAGAAAGCCTGTACCACGTTGCCGGACGCGTGCTTCAGGTGCAAGACGTGTTGCAACGCCCGCTGGTGCTGGAAAACGTCTCCAGCTATGTGCGCTCCAAGGCCGATGAATTCACCGAGTGGCAATTTCTCAATGCCCTGGCGCACCTGACGGGATGCCAATTGCTGCTGGACGTGAATAATGTGTACGTCAGCTCGCGTAATCACGGGTTCGATGCCTGGACGTTCATTCGCAACCTGCCGCCTGAAAGCATTCGCCAACTGCATCTGGCGGGGCATAGGGACTACGGCGACTACGTGGTCGATACCCACGATCAGCCGGTGTGCGATCCGGTGTGGGCGCTGTATCAGCGCACGCTGGAACATCTGGGGCCGGTGTCGACGCTGTTGGAGCGTGACGATCATTTCCCGCCGTTCGACGTGCTGCTGGCTGAATTGAACAAGGCCCGGGAACTGGGTGCCACTGCGTTGGCCAGGCGGTCGCTATGCGCTTGATCGATTGGCAACGGGCGTTCGAGGCGCATCTGTTGGCTGACACCGGCGCCGCCGACAGTGGCTTTGCCGCCACTTTGCTTGGCGGCCCGACACTGGATGTAGACACGGGCCTGGCGATTTATCACAACGCCTACCTGTCCCGATTGCAGGACGTATTACGTCACGACTTTGCCGCCATCCGGTATTGGCTGGGAGATGATGAATTTGCCGCGCTGAGCCAAGCGTATATTCGTCGTTATCCCTCGGCCCATTACAGCCTGCGCTGGCTGGGTGAACGTTTTGCAGGGTTTATCCTTGAACACCTGACGGCCGAACAAAGTGCCCCGCTGGCCGAACTGGCGCGGCTGGAGTGGGCATTCACCCTGGCATTCGACGCGCCTGCGGGCGAGACGCTGACCCTCGACCATATGGCGCAACTGGCGCCTGAAGACTGGCCGGCATTGCGCGTATCGCTGGTGCCTTCAGTGCAGCAGCTAACGTGCCGTTTCAACACGCTGAGCATCTGGCGGGCCAATAAGGATGAATCGGACTTTCCCGGCAGCCAGGCGCTGGACACGGCGCAGGCCTGCCTGGTGTGGCGCCATCAGAACCTGTGTCGTTACCGCAGCCTCGAGCCCGCCGAAGCCCATGCCCTGATGGGAATGACCGCCACCGGCTGGAACTTTTCAGAACTGTGCGTCGAGTTGGCAGTCACTTATGGAGAGGGTGCGCCATTGCAAGCGGCCACATGGCTGAAACAATGGATCCAGGACGGGTTGCTCGAGCGTCGGGCTTAATGGCAGGCAGTTATTTAATCGATAGCTTCCTACTTTATTTTGGATGGTCTACCCTCACAGCAGACGTCTGAAACAAGGGGGGACTACTCATGCTCGCGCAACTTCCACCGGCCTTACAGAATCTTCAGCTACCGCTGCGTCTTCGACTCTGGGACGGCCATGAATTCAACCTGGGCCCCGAGCCCAGTGTGACCATCGTGGTCAAGGACCCTACGGTCGTCTCACAACTGACCCATCCCACGCTCGACGCCCTCGGCGAAGCCTTCGTCGAGGGCAAACTGGAGCTGGAAGGCTCTATCGCCGAGGTGATCAGGGTATGTGACGAGTTGAGTCACGCCTTGATCGAAGACGACGACGGCCCTCGACCGGTGCGCTCGATCCACGACAAGGCGACCGACGCGGCGGCCATTTCCTACCATTACGACCTGTCCAACGAGTTCTACCAGCTATGGCTGGACCAGGACATGGTGTATTCCTGCGGTTATTTCGAAACCGGCAGCGAGTCCATCGACCAGGCCCAACAAGACAAATTCCGCCATCTGTGCCGCAAATTGCGGCTGCAGCCGGGCGAGTATCTGCTCGATGTTGGATGTGGATGGGGCGGGCTGGCGCGGTTTGCGGCGCGGGAATTCGGGGTCAAGGTGTTTGGGATTACCTTGAGCAAGGAACAACTGGCCCTGGCCCGGGAGCGGGTGAAGGCCGAAGGCCTGGAGGACCAGGTCGACCTGCAGCTGCTCGACTACCGCGACCTGCCGCAGGATGGCCGTTTCGACAAAGTGGTGAGCGTGGGCATGTTCGAACATGTCGGCCACGCCAACCTGGCGCAATACTGTCAGATTCTGCACGGCGCCGTGCGTGAGGGCGGCCTGGTGATGAACCATGGCATTACCGCCAAACACACCGACGGCCGCCCCGTGGGCCGTGGCGCCGGGGACTTTATCGAGCGCTATGTGTTTCCCAACGGCGAGCTGCCGCACCTGGCGATGATGACGGCCGAAATCAGCGAAGTCGGGCTGGAAGTGGTGGACGTCGAAAGCCTGCGCCTGCACTACGCGCGCACCCTGGACCATTGGAGCGAGCGCCTGGAGGACAACCTCGAAGCAGCGGCGAAGATGGTGCCGGAGCACGCCTTGCGTATCTGGCGCCTGTACCTGGCGGGTTGCGCCTATGCCTTTGCGCGGGGTTGGATCAACCTGCATCAGATCCTGGCGGTGAAACCCCATGCCGATGGCAGCCATGAACTGCCGTGGACGCGGGAAGATATCTACCGCTGACGCGTTTTTTCAGAACACTGAAGGACCAAATGTGGGAGGGGGCAAGCCCCCTCCCACAGTTGTTACAGAATCGGCGAGATCAAGCGCGCCACGCGCATGCCCAGCTGTTGCAGGCGCCGGGTTTCGCGGCTTTCCTCCTGGCTGACTTCATGGGCCAGGGCGAAGTCGTCCAGCAGCATCCGCTCCACCTCTTTGGCGAAGGCTTCGTCGACCGTCAGCAACATCACTTCGAAATTCAGCCGGAACGAACGGTTGTCCATGTTCGCGCTGCCGATGGCGCTGATTTCGCTGTCCACCAGCACCACCTTCTGATGCAGAAAGCCCGGCGTATAGCGGAATACCCGCACGCCAGCGCGTACCGCTTCGATCGCGTAAAGGCTGGAGGCGGCGTAGACGATGCGGTGATCAGGGCGCGATGGCAGTAACAGGCGCACGTCGACACCGCGCAAGACCGCCAGGCGCAGGGCGGCGAATACGGCTTCGTCGGGGATGAAATACGGGCTGGTGATCCACACGCGTTCGGTCGCGGCGTGAATGGCCTCGACGAAAAACAGCGAGCAGGTTTCATACGCGTCGGCCGGGCCGCTGGCGAGCAATTGACAGAGCACGCCATTCTCGGGGTAAGCGTCCGGCAGAATCAGGGGTGGCAGTTGGCGTGCGGCCCAGAACCAGTCTTCGGCAAACGACTCTTGCAAGCACGCCACCACCGGGCCGGTGACCTGCACATGGGTATCGCGCCATGGCGCCAGGGGCGGCTTTTTGCCGAGGTATTCATCGCCCACATTGTGCCCGCCGACGAACCCGGTGATGCCGTCCACCACCACGATCTTGCGGTGGTTGCGAAAGTTGACCTGGAAGCGGTTCAGCCAGCCGCTGCGGGTGGCGAAGGCTTTGACGTTAACCCCGGCGTCGCGCAGCGACTGCACATAGCGATGGGGCAGGGCGTGGCTGCCGATGCGGTCGTAGAGCACGTAAATATTCACGCCTTCGGCCGCTTTTGCCGTGAGCAACCTGTGCAGTTGGCGACCGAGTTCATCGTCATGAATGATGAAAAACTGGAACAGCACAGCGGTTTTCGCGCTGCGGATGGCCTCGAAGATTGCGCTGAAGGTGGCGTCGCCGTTAATCAGCAACTGCACTTGGTTATTGGCCAGGCACGGCATGCGGCCCAATTTGGGCATGGCGCGCAAAGAGGCGTAGGCATTGGAATTGCGCGCGGCCAGCGCTTCCTCGACCCAGGGGCGCCAGTTCAACTCGGCGATGGCCGTGTGCATTTCCTGGTTGGCCTGGCGACGCGCCTGGATGTAGGCGTCGAAGGTGCTGCGGCCGAAAATCAGGTAGGGAATCAGTGTGAGGTAAGGCATGAACATCAGCGACAACGCCCAGGCAATCGAGCCTTGGGCGGTCCTGACGGTCAGTACCGCATGGATCGCGGCGAGGCTCCCGAAAAAATGCAGCGTGGCAATGAAGTAGGCGAGCAGGTGCGGGCCAAAAAAATCCATGAACGACATTACTCCGGGCAGTCCAATGCGTAACAGACCATGTTCCACAGTGAATGTCGCTATTTTATTTGCCGTGCAACACTGGCACCTTTGCGACGTCTAACGCCCACAATTGCCCAGGAGTTACCCGATGAATGCTCGTCTGCTCTGTTTATCCATGGTTGTTGGTTTGTCGCTGCCGGTGGCAGCACAGGCACAGATGTTGGCGCCGGGCTTGTGGGAATTGACTACCAGCAATATGAAAGTCGATAACCAGGACCTGCCGGACCTGTCGCTGATCCTCGGTCAGCTCAAGCAACAGATGACCCCCGAACAGCGCGCCATGCTGGAAAAACAGGGCATCACCATGGCCGGTAAAGGCGTGCAGGTGTGCCTGACGCCGGCTCAGGTCGCGTCCGATTCCATCCCCCTGACGGACCCGCAATCAGGTTGTAAACAGGAAGTCACCGACAAGACCGGCAACCAGTGGAAATTCCGCTTCAGTTGCCCGAAAGCCCAAGGCGTGGGCGTGGCGACTTTCCAGAGCCAGAAAGAATTCACCACCACCGTCAACGGCACCTTCAATGCCACCGGCATCCAGCAAAAGGGCAGCCTGGACACTCACGCGCAATGGCTGGGCAACGATTGCGGTACGGTCAAACCTCGCGTTTAACGCAAGAAGTGCAGGGGCAGGCCCTGGCAGCTATCGACCACCTGGCCGTTGTGCCACGCCAGGTGGCCCGACACCAGGGTAGTGCTGACGCTGTGACGAAAGCTGCGCTCGGCGAACGGCGTCCAGCCGCAACGGGCAAGGATCGGTTGGCTGCTCACGGGTTTGCCTGCGGGTTCGGGCTTGATCAGCACCAGGTCAGCCCAATACCCCTCGCGTAGATAACCTCGATCCGGAATGGCAAACAGGTCGGCAACGCGATGGCTGGTTTTGGCCACCAGCGTGGTCAGCGGCAGCAGCCCGTCTGCCACCAGTTCCAGCAACGCCGGCAACGCATGTTGTACCAAAGGTAGACCTGCCGGCGCCTGGCGATAGTCCAGTTGCTTTTGTGCCCAGGTATGCGGCGCATGATCACTGCCAATCACATCCAGACGGTCACTCAATAGAGCCAGGCGCAGCGCGTCGCGGTCGGCGCGGGTCTTGATCGCCGGGTTGCATTTGATCTGGTGGCCGAGGCGCTGGTAGTCGCGGTCATCG
This sequence comes from Pseudomonas sp. R1-43-08, assembly GCF_003852255.1. Lineage (NCBI taxonomy): Bacteria > Pseudomonadati > Pseudomonadota > Gammaproteobacteria > Pseudomonadales > Pseudomonadaceae > Pseudomonas > Pseudomonas sp. R1-43-08. The sequence continues at coordinate 5,597,711 of NZ_CP027734.1, read as the reverse complement.
AACAGCAAGTGGTGCAGGCAGACTTCGGCGGTGATGTGTTTGTCCGACAGCGGCTTGTCTTCGAACAAGGCCAATTCCCGCGCGCTGGTCAGGTGCAGCACGTGCAAGCGCGTGCCATGGCGTTTGGCCAATTCTACGGCAAACGATGAGGAGCGATAACACGCCTCGGCATCGCGAATCAACGCGTGCGCCACGGCGGGGATGCACTCGCCGAAGCGCTCGCGCAGGCGCAGCTCGTTGGCCTGGATGCTTGGCGTGTGTTCGCAGTGAGCCAGCAGTATCGTCGGCACTTCGGCAAACAGGCGCTCAAGCGTTTGCGGGTCGTCCACGAGCATATTGCCGGTGGAGGCGCCCATGAACACCTTGACCCCCGCCACTTCGCGAGGGTCAAGGGCCGCGACGGTGTCGAGGTTGTCGTGGCTCACGCCAAAGTGAAAGCCGTAGTTGGCCACCGAGTGCAACGCGGCGCGACGCTTTTTATCGGCCAGGGCGTCCAGGCTCAACGTGGCCGGTTGGGTGTTAGGCATGTCCATGAAACTGGTGATGCCACCGGCCACCGCGGCACGGGACTCGCTGTAGACGCTGCCTTTGTCCGGCGCGCCGGGTTCACGAAAGTGCACCTGATCATCGATCATCCCTGGCAACAACCACTGGCCTTGAGCGTCGATCTCTACCGGTTCGTTCATATGTTCAATGCTGCTGGCGATCTTCTCGATACGGCCACTGACCACCAGCACATCAGCGTCAAATACCTGGCCTTCATTGACCACTCTAGCGTTACGAATCAACAGGCGGCTCATGCTTCAGAACTCGTTTTGCAGGGCTTTGTAACCGCGCACCAGGTCGACATTGGTGCGGGCCACGTCTTCGGAAAACTCCGAGGCGCTGACGCTCACCGGCACGAACTGCGACAAATCGGTGTTGGGCCCGATGCGGGTGGTGGAGGGGACGTAGAAGGCAGCGGGCAGGTCGCGCCCGTCCACTACCGAGTTGTGACGCACCACCGAGCCGTCGCCCACGACGCAATTGAACAGCACGCTGTTGAAGCCGATGAACACGCGGTCGCCCACGGTGCAGGGGCCATGGACGATGGAGCGGTGCGCAATGGAGGTGAACTCGCCGATGGTCACGGCGGCACCGGATTTGGAGTGGATCACCACCCCGTCCTGGATATTGGAGTTGGCACCGATGGTAATCGGGTCCATGGCGCCGCTGGCGTTGACTTCGTCGGCGCGGATCACGGCGTAGGGGCCGACAAATACGTTTTCGCCGATGATCACCTTGCCGCAAATGATCGCGGTTTTATCGACGTAAGCCGATTCGGCAATCACCGGCAGGTCGCCGGAAGGATTTTTGCGGATCATGGTTTGCTCAAGGCCGCGCACAAGGTATTGAGGTTGTATTCGAACAGCCCGATAAACGTGCTGGCCGGGCCTTCGGCGGCGAGGGCGTCGGAGTACAGCGTGCCGCCGATCTGCGCGCCGCTTTCGTCGGCAATTTGCTTGAGCAGGCGTGAGTCCTTGATGTTCTCCATGAACACGGCCTTGACCTTGTCCTGGCGAATCTGGGTGATCAGCGCGGCCACTTCGGCGGCTGACGGCTCGCGCTCGGTGGACAAACCTTGTGGCGCGAGGAACTGGATGCCATAGGCCTGGCCCAGGTAACCGAAGGCGTCATGGGAGGTTACGATACGGCGGTTGCCGGAAGGCAGGGCGCCGAACCTGGTCTTGGCTTCGGCCAACACGCGGTGGATTTCTTTCAGGTAGGCCTGGCTGTTGCGCAGGTAGTCCGCCTGGTTGGCCGGGTCTGCGGTTACCAGCGCTTTAGTGATGTTGTTGACGTAAATCTCGGCGTTGGCCAGGTTGTGCCAGGCGTGTGGGTCCGGGATGGTCTCGCCGTCCTCGTCCATGGTGTGGGAGATCACACCTTTGCTGGCGGTGACCACCGTGGCCTTGGTCTCGGTGCTGCGCACCAGTCGGTCCAACCAGGGCTCGAAGCCGAGGCCGTTCTTGATGATGAGTTTCGCCTTGAGCAACGCCTTGGCGTCGTCCGGCGTGGGTTCGTAGGTGTGGGCGTCGGCGTCCGGGCCGACCATGTTGCTGATCTGGATATGATCGCCACCGATCTGGTGGGTGATGTCATCGAGAATACTGAAGCTGGTGACCACTTGGAGTTTATCGGCGGCCTGGGCCATCGAGAGGGGCAGCAGCAGACTGAACAGCACGAGTAGAGCGCGCATCGGGAAACACCTCATTGGGATGTAAGCAAGGGCGGGCGGCGCAGCAAGCCGTGCACCGGACCGAAAACCACGGACAACGCATACCCGGCGCCCGCCACCAGCACGATGGCCGGGCCGCTGGGCAGTGAGTAGTAGAACGACAGCAACAATCCCAGCCACACCGACAGGCATCCCAGCACGGCCGATACTGCGATCAGCACCGGCAGGCGCCGGCTCCAGAAGCGCGAAGCGATGGCCGGCAACATCATCAAACCCACCACCATCAAGGCGCCGATGGCCTGGAAACCGATGACCAGGTTCAGCACCACCAGGGTCAGGAACAGCCCATGGGCGAGCGGGCCGAGGCGGCTGACGGTTTGCAGAAACAGCGGGTCGAGCGTATCGAGCAGCAGCGGTTTGTAGATCAGCGCCATGGCGATCAGGCTCAAGCCGCAGACCCAGAGCATGCCGGTGAGGGTGGTCTCATCCACGGCCAGGGCCGAGCCGAACAGCAGGTGCAAAAGGTCCAGGCGCTTGCCAGCGATGCCCAGGATCAGCACGCCGGCAGCGAGGGAGATGGGGTAGATGGCGGCAAGGCTGGCGTCTTCACGCAGGCCGGTGCGGCGGGTGATCCAGGCGGATAGTCCGGCCATGCTCAGGCCCGCACCGAGGCCACCGATAGTCAGTGCCGGCAGGCTCAACCCGGCGAACCAGAAGCCCAGGGCGGCACCGGGCAGGATGCCGTGGGCCACGGCGTCACCGATCAGGCTCATGCGCCGCAGGATCAGAAACACGCCCAGCGGCGCCGTGCTGCAGGCGAGTACCAGGCCGCCGATCAGCGCGCGGCGCATGAAGACGAAGTCGACAAAGGGCATCCACAAGTGAGCAGCAAAGTGCATCAGGCCACCTGCAATTGCGGTTGTGGGCGGATCAGCTCTTTGCTCGGGCCCAGCGCGCAGCCGGTGCTTTTGATGTGCAGCACGTGCGGAGTGTGATGGCGCACCGAGGCCAGGTCATGGCAGACGACCATCAACGTGCGGCCCGCTTCGTGCCAGGCGTGAATGTGTTTCCAGCACAGCGCCTGGCCTTCTTCGTCGAGGGCCGCGTGAGGTTCGTCGAGCAGCAGGACCGGTGCGTCGGTCAGGCTCATGCGGGCGAGCAGGGCGCGTTGCAGCTGGCCGCCAGACAGCGCCATCAAAGGGCGTTGCTCCAGGCCGCTGAGGCACCAGTCTTCCAGCACGGTTTGCAGGCGCTCGCTGCGTTGCGGTGGTGTGAGCCGGGTGCCCCAGAATCCGGCGGCAACCAGTTCTTGCAGGCTGATGGGGAACTGTCGGTCCAGGTGTTGCTGCTGAGGCAGGAACGCCAAGCCGCCACGGCGTGGAACAGCGACGCTGACGGTCCCCGCCAGCGGCTTTTGCAGGCCGGCGATGACTTTGAGCAGGCTGCTTTTGCCACAGCCATTGGGGCCGATGACGCCGGTGAGGCTGCCTTTTTCCAGGGTGAAATCCACGGCGGGCGTCAGCGGTTGGCCCGGGGCGCCCCAGCGCAAAGCGTTGCAGGTGATCATGGGGAGGGTCTCGTCCAGCGGCTTTCAGCCACGGCATCGTGCGCGTGCAGGCTTTCGGCGTGGATCACTTTGAGGTGGAAGGCTTTGACCGCATCCGAGCGTTTCAAGGCGAGGTTCAGGCGGCGGGCAGCGTCTTCGCAGAACATCAGGTTCTGCCCGTTGGCCAGCGCGAAGGCTTGTTCGTCGGCACGCTTGACTGCGGTTTGCACAGCGGTGCCGAGCGCGGCTTCGGCGGCGTTGATCAAATCGACGATGGCCAATTGGTCGCCTTGCACATGCACCTGTAGCTGTGCGCTGCTGCGCTGGCTGTGGGGCGTGGCGACGATGCCATTGGTGCTGCCGAGCCAGGTCAACACGTCTGCATGCCGCAATGGCGTGTTGGCGAAATCTTCGAGAAATTGCTGCTGAATCAATTGCCTGGCAAGGGCAGCGGAACACGGGCAGGTTGAGGAATAAGCAACGTCAATTTTTAGTTCCACGTGGAACATCTGGTTTTCCAGACGTGCCTCGATGCTTACCGGGTAGCGCTTCCAACCGTCCAGTGGGCTGACCAGGGCGGGGCGTTTCAACAGTAAATGGGTGTGGATCCGCAGGTAGGCGTTGTTAGATAAATCTTCATGTGTGTCGAGAAAGCGCTGCAGTACATTACGCAGAAGTGCAGGCGTAAGCGGTTGCTGGTCGAACGCCTGCAGCGCCAGGTACAGGCGTGACATATGAATGCCACGCGCCAAGCCATCGTCCAGGCTCACCCCTGCATCGGCGGTGGCGGGCAGACGTTGGCCCTCAAGCAGAACCGGCAAGGCGATGCCGCACATGCCGACCCAGTCGAGTGGCAAGGCTTGGCGTGAAGCCTGCGCAGCGATATCCGGCAGAGTCAGCGCATTCATAAGCAGGTCCATCGTTGGAAATAATTCGACATGTTATAGTATAACAATCGCTTCGACGATGAAATTTCTGCCCCAGCCTTTCTTCAGTCACGTCGAGCAGGGACGCTCCTTTATTTGCGGTATAGGTCATGCACAGACGTCAGCTCCTCAACCTGCTGCTGGTCAGCCCCTTATTCGCCTTGCCGCTGGGGGCCTGCGCCACGCAAATCCGCAATGCGCGCCTGTGGCGTTCGGAGGATAAGCTGCGGTTGGTGTTCGACCTCAGCGGCCCGGTGCAATACAAGACGTTTTCCCTGGCCGCCCCGGAACGCGTGATCATCGACCTGAGCGGCGCCGGGCTCAGTGGTGACTTTTCGCAATTGGTGCTGAAAAACAGTGGAATTACCTCGATTCGCTCCGGGCATTTCGGCAAGGCCGACACACGCATCGTGCTGGACCTGGCCGCACCGATGCAGCTCAACAGTTTTTTATTGCCGCCCCAGGAAGGTCAGGGTCATCGCCTGGTACTCGACCTGACTCGCGCCACCTCGGCGCCTCGTCAAATCGCCGCTGAGCCTGCGCCATTGATCGCGCCGGTGGATAAAGCTCATCCCAGGCGCGACATCATCGTGGTGGTCGACCCTGGCCATGGCGGCAAAGACCCCGGCGCCATCGGCTCCAAAGGCCAGCGGGAAAAAGACGTGGTGTTGTCGATTGCCCAGTTGCTGGCTAAACGCTTGAAACGCGAAAAGGGTTTCGATGTGAAGCTGGTGCGCAACGATGACTTCTTCGTGCCTTTACGCAAGCGCGTGGACATAGCCCGCCAGCACAAAGCCGATATGTTCATCTCGGTGCATGCCGACGCGGCATCCAGGCTCACCGCCTCGGGGGCCTCGGTGTATGCGTTGTCCGAGGGCGGTGCTACCTCGGCAACCGCGCGTTTCATGGCGCAGCGCGAAAACGGCGCGGATCTGCTGGGCGCCACGACGTTACTCAACCTGAAGGACAAGGACCCGATGCTCGCGGGCGTGATTCTCGACATGTCGATGAACGCCACCATCGCCTCCAGCCTGCAGCTGGGCAGCGCGGTGTTGGGCAGCTTGCAAAACATCACCAGCCTGCATCAGAAACGCGTGGAGCAGGCCGGGTTCGCGGTGCTCAAGTCACCGGACGTGCCGTCGATCCTAGTCGAGACCGGGTTTATCTCCAACACCCAGGACGCTCAGCGGCTGGTGACTGCGCGCCATCAACAGGCGGTGGCGGATGGGCTGTTCGACGGGCTGAAGAAATACTTCGAAAAGAACCCGCCGATGAACAGCTATATGGCATGGGTGCAGGAGCAGAAGAAGGGCCAGGTCTAACAGCCGGTCATTCGGCTGCAGGTGAATCTGGCGCTGGCGCCACCCGAACTGGAGAACCGGTTAAGGGTGGTCCAGCCCACGCGCCGCGTGTAGCCAACCCACGCCTCACCGTCCGATGCCAATCCGGTAAAGAACGTCAGCTGCCCATAGCGGCTGTTGGTTTGTGCCCAGTAGCGTTTGCCGATCACTTCGAACCCGCGCAGATACGTGGTGCTGCCAACGGTCGCCACGCTATAGGCGTTGCCCAGCGGGTCGACACAGGCCAGCAGGTTGGCGCTGCGGGTGCAGTTGGCCAGCAGGCTTGGGGGTTGGGCACAGGCAGGTCCTGCTACTGCTGATAACAGGGCGCAAATCGCGAAGAGCAAGGAGGGTTGGCTTATTTGCATTGTTATACTATAACATAAAAACGAAGCCTGGCTCGACCGGGCAACCTGATGAGAGCGAACCGATGCCCAACCGTCTACCCGTCACCGTGTTGTCCGGCTTTCTCGGCGCCGGCAAAAGCACCCTGCTCAACTATGTACTGCGCAACCGCGAAAACCTGCGGGTGGCGGTGATCGTCAACGACATGAGCGAAATCAACATCGACGGCAGTGAGGTGCAGCGCGACGTCACCCTTAATCGCGCTGAAGAAAAGCTGGTGGAGATGAGCAACGGCTGCATCTGCTGCACCCTGCGCGAGGACTTGCTCGAAGAAGTCGGCAAGCTCGCCAGGGAAGGCCGGTTCGATTACTTGCTGATCGAATCCACCGGCATCTCCGAACCCATGCCTGTGGCCGAAACCTTCACGTTTCGCGATGAAAACCAGCAGAGCCTGGCGGATGTCGCACGCCTGGACACCATGGTCACAGTGGTCGACGGGGTGAATTTCCTGCTCGACTACCAGGCCGCAGAAAGCCTGGCCTCACGTGGGGAAACCTTGGGCGAGGAGGACGAGCGCTCGATCACTGACCTGCTGATCGAACAGATCGAGTTCGCCGACGTGATACTGGTCAGCAAGATCGACCTGATCAGCAGCCGCGAGCGCGAAGAACTGATGGCCATCCTTGAGCGGCTCAATGCCCAGGCGCAGATCATTGCGATGGTCATGGGGCAAGTGCCGTTGAACAAGATCCTCAACACCGGCCGCTTTGATTTCGAACGGGCTGCCCTGGCACCGGGCTGGTTACAGGAATTGCGCGGTGAACACGTGCCGGAAACCGACGAGTACGGCATTGCGTCCACCGCTTACCGTGCGCGCCGCCCGTTTCATCCACAGCGGTTTTTCGACTTTATCGACCGGCCTTGGGAGAACGGCAAACTGTTGCGTTCGAAGGGCTTCTTCTGGCTGGCCAGCAAACACCAGGACGCCGGCAGTTGGTCCCAGGCCGGTGGCTTGATGCGCCATGGCTTTGCCGGGCGCTGGTGGCGTTTCGTGCCGAAAAGCCAGTGGCCGCAAGACGCAGAAAGTGTCGCGGCGATCATGGACAACTGGCAAACGAGCACCGGTGATTGCCGTCAGGAGCTGGTGTTTATCGGCCAGAACATCGACTTTGCGCAGATGCGCGCCGAACTGGACCAATGCTTGCTCACGGATGAAGAAATGGCCCTGGGCGTCGACGCTTGGCGCCAGTTGGCCGATCCCTTTGGCCCTTGGTATGAAGAGGCCGCCGCCTGATGTTGGCCCCGCTTACTCCCCTGCGGCCCGTGGTTCGCCAAACCCGCGGGCAAACCCCGCTGGCGCTGGCTGACATTCTCGAAGACGGCGTGAACCTGGCGCTGTGGCAGCGTCAACTGCCGTTGCACATCGCCGAATTCGCCGCCTTGGTCGTGGCGCTCGATGAGCCATTGGCCGATGCATTGGTTATCGAGTTGGACCGCGAAGACAGCGCGCCGAACCTGCACGGGCTGGCGCCCCATTGTCGCGATCTTGAGGGCTATGATGGTTTTATCGCCGATGTGTCCTGGTTGGTCAGTGCATTCGCCTGTTTGCTGGGCGCCAGGCGCATCGGCGTGCGTCTGCGCCTGCTGGACAGGGCCATGTGCCCGCGTTTTCACGTCGACCATGTGCCTGTGCGGCTGATCACCACCTACGCCGGCGTCGGCAGCCAATGGCTGCGCGAAGGCGTCATGGACCGCCGGCGATTAAGCCAGCCCGACGCAGAGCCCACCGAGCGCATCGAGCAAATCCTCTGTGGCGAGGTGGCCCTGCTCAAGGGCACCAAATGGCATGGCAACGAAGACCATGGCCTCATTCACCGCTCACCTGCACTGAAAGCCAATGAGCGTCGCTTGATCCTCACGCTGGATTGGCTTGCATAAACGCGTAGGATCAAACGCTCTACACGGTCTGAATGATGCCACCCATGCTGCAGAACATTCCCACCCACGTGATTGCCGGGCCCTTGGGCGCCGGTAAGACCAGCCTGATCAAACACCTGCTTGCCCAACGCCCGGCCAACGAGCGCTGGGCGGTGCTGATCAACGAGTTCGGGCAGATCGGCCTGGACGCGGCCTTGCTCACTCAAGCTGACGATGGCATTGCCTTGGGCGAGGTGGCGGGTGGCTGCCTGTGTTGTTTGAATGGCGCGCCGTTCCAGGTAGGCCTGGGTCGGTTATTGCGTAAGGCCAAGCCGGATCGGTTGTTTATCGAGCCGTCGGGCCTGGGCCATCCGGCGCAGTTGCTCAAACAGTTAGGCGAAGCGCCATGGCAAGGCGTGCTGGCGGTTCAGCCCTGGGTGCTGGTGCTGGACGCCCAGGCCCTGGCAGCGGGCAAACCCTTGCCGCAAGCGCAGCAGGAGGCGCTGGCCGGTGCCGGTTTGCTGGTATTGAACAAGGATGAGGCGCTGGACGCTGCGCAACGCCAGGCTATTGAGCAGCGGTTAACTGGCAACGCGCTCTATTGGACGCGCCAGGCTCAGTTGCCTCTGGAACAATTGCCTGGCTTGAAAGCCAAGGCTGGCGGGGTTGTGGATAACTTCGCGGTGCCTCAAGGCTTGGCGCAAATGCCGGCGATCTGGAGCGACCCCACGTTGCCGATCTGCTTGAGCCAAGCCGAGGAAGGTGGCTGGAGCATTGGCTGGCGCTGGCATCCGAGCCAGCGATTTGACCTGGAACGAGTGAGCCAATGGCTGACGAGTCTGCAATGGCGTCGCGCCAAACTGGTTATCCACAGCCGTGACGCGTGGATGTCCGCCAACGCTGTGGATAACAGCTCACTCGCCTGGCTACCCAGCGAATGGCGCCGCGATTCACGTATCGAATTGATCTTCAGCGCACCACAGGACGTGGCGGCATTGCAGGCCGCTCTGGCTGCCTGCCGTTACTGACGGTTCTTGGTCGCGTGGTCCTGGCGCCACTGGCTCAGCTCGATGACGTTGGCGCTGGGCAGCGGCTCCTTGGCTTCGAACGGGTAGGGCGCCAATTCAATCTGCGCGCTGTGGGCGCCAAATTGGGTAATGGTGCCGCTGTGGCGAGCCTCGCCCGTCACGGTGAACTCGAAATTGTAGACCCGTGCCAACCGGCGCCGACCCTTGGCATCCTTCACGAAACCGATGCGTTTGAGTGCCACCGCGCCATCGAGCAGTTCGATATCGAGCTTGGCGCAGTGCTGCTTGACCCGCTCCAACGCGCGCTCGCGCAGGCCATGGTTGTGCCAGACCCAAGCGGCGCCGGTCGCCAGCAGCATCAACACGAACATGTTTCCCAGGGTCAGCATTCCATGAACTCCAACAAAGTGAGCGCAGCTTAACTGTGTCGCCGGTCTGTCGTACAGGCTGCGTTTAGTCGCATACTGCGCGGCCAGAATTTCAACGGCTTTATGGACATCTCCTGCATGAAACGCACACCCCATCTGCTTGCGATCCAGTCTCATGTGGTTTTCGGCCACGCCGGAAACAGCGCCGCCGTGTTCCCCATGCAGCGGGTCGGGGTGAATGTATGGCCGCTCAACACAGTGCAGTTCTCCAACCACACACAGTATGGCCACTGGGCAGGTGAAGTGCTGGCGCCGCAGCAGATTCCGGCATTGGTGGAAGGTATCGCAGCGATCGGCGAGCTGGGTAACTGCGATGCAGTGCTGTCCGGCTACCTCGGCAGTGCGGATCAGGGGCGTGCGATTCTTACCGGCGTGGCGCGCATCAAGGCGCTCAACCCCAAGGCGATGTACCTGTGCGACCCGGTGATGGGCCACCCTGAAAAAGGCTGCATCGTGCCGCAGGAAGTCAGTGATTTCCTGCTGAACGAGGCGGCGGCCATGGCGGATTTCCTGTGCCCCAACCAACTGGAGCTGGACAGCTTTGCCGGGCGCAAACCGCAATCGCTGTTCGATTGCCTGGCGATGGCCAAAGCCCTGCTGGCGCGCGGGCCGAAGGCGGTGCTGGTCAAGCATCTGGATTACCCCGGCAAGCTGCCGGACGGCTTCGAGATGCTGCTGGTGACGGCCGAAGGCAGTTGGCACTTGCGTCGGCCGCTGCTGGCATTCCCGCGCCAGCCGGTGGGTGTGGGCGACCTGACGTCAGGGTTGTTCCTGGCGCGGGTGCTGCTGGGGGATAGCCTGGTGGCGGCCTTCGAATTCACCGCCGCAGCGGTGCACGAGGTGCTGCTGGAGACCCAGGCGTGCGCCAGTTATGAACTGGAACTGGTGCGGGCGCAGGATCGCATTGCCCATCCCCGCGTACGGTTTGAGGCCACGCCGATCAGCCTGTAACTACACAGAACCAATGTGGGAGGGGGCTTGCCCCCGATGGCGGTGTGTCAGTCAGCATGTTCGAGACTGATCCACCGCTATCGGGAGCAAGCCCCCTCCCACATTTGATCCGGGTCGCAGCTTGGAATTTAAGGCGCGTCGGCCTTGATTTCCTGATAGCGCTTTTCCAATTCCTGGCGAATCTGCCGACGCTGCTGGGCCTGCACGAAGCGGCGCTTGTCTTCGCTGTTGTGCGGCTGCAAGGGGGGCACGGCGGCCGGTTTGCGCTGGTCGTCCACCGCCACCATGGTGAAAAAGCAACTGTTGGTATGACGCACCGAGCGTTCACGAATGTTCTCGGTCACCACCTTGATGCCTACTTCCATCGAGGTGTTGCCGGTGTAGTTGACCGACGCGAGAAAGGTCACCAGCTCGCCGACATGGATCGGCTCGCGGAAAATCACCTGATCCACCGACAGCGTGACCACGTAACGGCCGGCATAACGGCTGGCGCACGCGTACGCCACTTCGTCGAGGTACTTGAGCAGGGTGCCGCCGTGGACATTGCCTGAGAAATTGGCCATGTCAGGGGTCATCAATACCGTCATCGACAGCTGGGCGTTTCCGGGTTCCATAGCACACTCACGGGTTGTAGGCATTGGTTGGTAGGGCACCTCTGCGGGTGCTGGGGTCTTTGCAGCGCCATCCCTAACGGGACGCCAGTGGACGGCTTGCCGTCACGCGCGGGTCGATCTGTTTCCATATATTGCACCGGCTTTCCGGCGGAAGTCGCGGTGTTAACCTTCAAAAGCCCATCTCCGGGCATTTCTTACGATCACGGCAGACTTTTCTTTCAGCGGTAGCACACGCGGAAAGTGAGAAAGCGCCAGCCATTTCAAGGAGCGCTTCGGCATGCACGCCATCAGTTTTATCCAGGATCTGGCCGTGATCATGTTGGTGGCGGGGGTTGTCACCATTCTGTTTCATCGCCTCAAGCAGCCGGTGGTGCTGGGCTACATCGTCGCCGGCTTCATCATCGGCCCCCACACGCCGCCGTTCGGCCTGATTCACGATGAAGACACGATCAAGACCCTGGCTGAACTGGGGGTGATCTTCCTGATGTTCTGCCTGGGCCTGGAGTTCAGCCTGCGCAAGCTGTTCAAGGTAGGCGCCACGGCGTTTATCGCGGCGTTCCTGGAAATCATCCTGATGATCTGGATCGGCTACGAAATCGGCCAATGGTTCGACTGGAACACCATGGACTCGTTGTTTCTCGGCGCGATCCTGGCGATCTCCTCGACCACCATCATCGTCAAGGCGCTCAATGACCTGAAGATGAAGAACCAGCGGTTCGCCCAGCTGATATTCGGCGTGCTGATCGTCGAGGACATCCTGGGCATCGGCATCATTGCTTTGCTGTCGAGCATCGCCGTCAGTGGCACGGTCAGCTCCGGCGAGGTGTTTTCCACCGTGGGCAAGCTGTCGCTGTTCATGATTGTTGCGCTGGTAATTGGCATTCTGCTGGTGCCGCGCCTGCTGGCTTACGTCGCCAAATTCGAAAGCAACGAGATGCTGCTGATCACCGTGTTGGGCCTGTGTTTCGGCTTCTGCCTGCTGGTGGTCAAGCTCGAATACAGCATGGTGCTGGGGGCCTTCCTGATCGGTGCGATTATGGCCGAGTCACGCCAACTGATTAAAATCGAGCGCCTGATCGAGCCGGTGCGCGACATGTTCAGTGCGATTTTCTTCGTTGCCATCGGCTTGATGATCGACCCACAGATCTTGCTGCAGTACGCCTGGCCGATTGCGGTGATCACCGTGGCGGTGGTGTTGGGCAAGATGCTGTCGTGCGGGCTGGGCGCATTTATCGCCGGCAACGATGGCCGCACCTCGCTGCGGGTGGGCATGGGGCTGTCACAGATTGGCGAATTCTCTTTCATCATCGCGGCGCTGGGGATGACCCTGCAAGTGACCAGCGACTTTCTCTACCCGGTGGCGGTGGCGGTTTCGGCGATCACCACCTTGCTTACGCCTTACCTGATCCGCGGTGCCGACCCGCTGTCGTTGAAAATTGCCGCCGTGATGCCCCAGCGCATGAGCCGGGTATTCGGGATGTATGGCGAATGGCTGCGCAGTATCCAGCCTCAAGGTGAAGGCGCCATGCTGGCGTCGATGATCCGCAAGATCGTGCTGCAAGTGGGAGTGAACCTGGCGCTGGTGATCGCGATCTTCTTCGCAGGCAGCTTTTTCGCGGCGCGCATCGGTGGGTATCTGGAAGGCTGGATCAGCGATCAAAGCTGGCAGAAGGCATTGATCTGGGGCGGGGCGTTGCTCTTGTCGCTGCCGTTCCTGATTGCGGCGTATCGCAAGCTCAAGGCGTTGTCGATGTTGCTGGCCGAGATGAGCGTGAAGCCGGAAATGGCGGGCCGGCATACCCAGCGGGTGCGGCGGGTGATTGCAGAGTTGATCCCCATCCTGTCATTGCTGGTGATCTTCCTGCTGTTGGCAGCCTTGTCGGCCAGTATTCTGCCGACCAACAAGTTGCTGGTGCTGATCGCGGTAGTCACGGCTGCGGTGGCGGCGGTGCTCTGGCGCTGGTTCATCCGCGTGCATACGCGGATGCAGGTGGCCTTGCTGGAGACGCTGGATAACCACAAGGATACGCCGGAGCACTAGCGGGGTTTGGGAATCAGCTTTCCAGCCAGACGTCCCGTGCCCAGTGCCACACCGACTCCCAGGTTTCTTCCTGGACCAGTTCTTCCTCGGCGGACCACAGCACCACGGTGCCGTCTTCCTCGACGCAGTAGTAATCGTCGCCATCCTGGCAGATCGGGATCATGCTGCGATCAACCCCGGCATCCCAGGCGTTGGCGGCAACATCCGGCAGATAAGTGTGGGATTGCGGGTCGGTGACGGTCACCGGCTCAAGGCTGCCGTAGACCACGTCGCTGACGGTCAGCAGGAATTCGCGGAACACAAACGGGATGTCGATGAACAGTTGTTCCTCGATTTCCACCAGTTGGTCTTCGTCAGGCAGCTCCAAAGGAACCGGGACCGGTTCGTTGGCTTCACGCAGTTGTTCGATGATTTCTTCCACGGCCGGGATCCTCTTGCTAGTAGGCGCGGTTTATAGGGGCGTTTTATACAGTAGCTCGCTATAAGTGCAACCGTGAAATAGAAAACCCCGGACATGTCCGGGGTTTTTGTTACCGCGTGCTCAAACGAGCAGGTATCAGCCGTTCTGGCGGATACCGGCGACCAGCCATGGCTGGTTGTCGCCCTGGGCGCGTTCCATGTTCCAGCTTTCGCTGAACACTTCGCCCTGGTCGAAACGCGAGGTTTTCGACACACCGCTGAAGGTCAGGGTGGCGATGGTCTTGTCGGCGCGATCATCCACCCCTTCCAGTTGTACGCGCAGGTCGTCGATATAGGTCGACTGGAAGGCGTCACCCAGGTCGGCGCGTTCGCGCTTGAGGAACTCGAGCAGTTGCGGGGTCACGAACTCGGAGATCTTGTCCATTTCGTTGGCGTCCCAGTGCTGCTGCAGGGACTGGAAGTGGCTGCGGGCCGCTTCGACGAAACGCTCCTCGTTGAACCAGGCCGGTGCGTTGATCACCGGACGGGCGGCGGCAGGCGCTGCCGAACCACCGAAGATCGAACCCATGGCCGGTTTTTGCTCGAACACTTCACGCTGCATCGGCGCGCCGGCCGGAGCCAGGTGCTCCTGCTGCTTGCGGCGACGGGCGGCGATAAAGCGGAAGATCACAAAGGCGATAACGGCCAGGATCAGGATGTCGAAGATCTGCATGCCCTGGAAGCCGCCGCCCATGAACATGGAGGCGAGCAGGCCACCGGCGGCGATGCCGGCCAATGGGCCCAACCAGCGCGAAGCGCCGCCGGCCTTGGCAGCAGCGCCCGCAGCACCGGCCGCGCCTGCGGTAGCCGCAGCACCGCCGGCACCGGCGGATGGAGCCATCTGGCTGGTCTGGTGGGTCGGTGCCGAGCCCATGCTTTTGCCGCCACCGAAGCGTTTGGCGTTGGCGTCGAGGCTCATCGTCAAGCCGATGCACAACGCCATGGCGATGCTAAGAAAACGTTTCATAAAGGGAATTCCCATTTGTGGATTGCACGCGCGCCATGTTGCACAGGTGTCGTGACAGTGGCTAGCGACATAATGTTTCGGGCTTTTACGTAGGACCGATTCAGAATGGTCTGTAGGACTTATTACAGATATTGGCCCGCGCTCGTTAAATACAAGGGCAGTACCCCAGATCGTTCCCACGCTCCGCGTGGTAACGCATCCTATGACGCTCTGCGTCAGTGCTTTAAGAGCGGACGCGGGGCGTCCCGGGCGGCATTCCCACGCAGAGCGTGGGAACGATCAATACACCGGTTTCAGACGGCTTCGAGCTTCGCGTAGCCCATCATCAGCCACTTGCTGCCCTCGGCGAAGTTGACCTGCACCCGCGCCTGGGCGCCAGCGCCTTCGAAATTGAGGATCACGCCCTCGCCGAAGATCGCATGCCGGACCTGCTGGCCCAGG
Organism: Pseudomonas sp. R1-43-08; assembly: GCF_003852255.1. Lineage (NCBI taxonomy): Bacteria > Pseudomonadati > Pseudomonadota > Gammaproteobacteria > Pseudomonadales > Pseudomonadaceae > Pseudomonas > Pseudomonas sp. R1-43-08. Next base: position 5,582,490 of record NZ_CP027734.1, on the reverse strand, counting down.
CTGAACGGGGTTTGCGGGATCTCGGAGCCGGCAAACATAGTGCTGGAGTTCTGCTGCTGGCCGCCGCCGAACGGGCGACTGACGCTGTTGGACAGGCGCACTTCCTGGATCAGCCCCTTCGGCACTTCACGTACGAAGCGCGACACCTTGTTGTAGGTCTCGCTACCGTACAGGCGTCGGGTCTCGGCATAGGTCATCACCAGGTTCTGCATGGCCCGGGTAATGCCCACGTAAGCCAGGCGGCGTTCTTCCTCAAGGCGGCCGGGCTCTTCCAGGCTCATCTTGTGGGGGAACAGGCCTTCTTCCATGCCCACCAGGAACACATAGGGAAATTCCAGGCCCTTGGCACTGTGCAAGGTCATCAGCTGAATGCTGTCTTCATGCTCGTCGGCCTGGGTATCGCCAGCTTCCAGCGATGCGTGACCAAGGAAAGCGGCGAGCGGGGTCTGCTCTTCATCGTCCTCGATGTTTTCGAAGGCGCGGGCGGCGCTGACCAGTTCCTCGAGGTTTTCTACCCGGGCCTGGCCTTTCTCGCCTTTCTCCGCCTCGTGGTAGGCGATCAGCCCGGACTGCTCGATCACGGTCTGGGTCATCAAGTGCAGGGGCATTTCCGCGCATTTGGCCGCGAGGTTCTCGATCAGCTCGACAAACACGCCCAATGCGCCGGCGGCGCGGCCTGTCAGGCCTTTATTGGCGATGAGCAGGCGCATGGCCTCCCACATCGACACATCGGCATGGCGGGCGTGTTCGCGAATGGCCTCGACGGTTTTTTCACCGATGCCACGGGCCGGAATATTGATCACCCGCTCCAGCGCCGCATCGTTGCCGCGACCTTCCAGCAAGCGCAGGTAGGCCATGGCGTTCTTGATTTCCGCGCGCTCGAAGAAGCGCTGGCCGCCATAGATGCGATACGGGATGCGCTCGCGCAACAAGGCTTCTTCCAACACCCGCGATTGGGCGTTGGAGCGGTAGAGAATGGCGATATCGCTGCGCGCCAGGCCGGTTTTCAACGCGCTTTCGATGGTTTCCACCACGTAGCGCGCTTCATCGTGCTCATTGAACGCGGCGTACAGGTTAATTGCTTCGCCTTCGCCGCCGTCGGTCCACAGCTCTTTGCCCAGGCGCCCGGTGTTGTTGGCGATCAAGGCGTTGGCGGCCTTCAGGATTCCGGCGGTGGAGCGGTAGTTCTGCTCGAGGCGGATGGTCACCGCGTCCGGGAAGTCTTCGGAATACTGGTAGATGTTCTCGATTTTCGCGCCGCGCCAGCCGTAGATCGACTGGTCGTCGTCGCCTACTACCATCAGGCTGTCGCCACCCTTGGCCAGCAGGCGCAACCAGGCGTATTGCACGGCGTTGGTGTCCTGGAACTCGTCCACCAGAACGTGCCGGAAGCGCTTCTGGTAATGGGCCAGCAAGCCGGGGTTGTCGCGCCACAGGTCGAGGGCACGCAACAGCAGTTCGGAGAAGTCGATCACGCCGGCGCGTACGCAGGCCGCCTCGTAGGCTTCATAGATGCTGCGCATGGTCGCCAGGAACAAGTCACCGCTGGCCTGGATATGTTGCGGGCGCAGGCCTTCGTCTTTCTGGCCGTTGATAAACCACTGGGCCTGGCGGGCCGGCCAACGCTGTTCATCGAGGCCCAGCTCGCGAATTACCCGCTTGACCAGGCGTTGCTGGTCGTCGCTGTCGAGGATCTGGAACGTCTGGCTCAGCCCCGCTTCCTGCCAATGCGCGCGCAACAGGCGGTGCGCCAGGCCGTGGAAGGTGCCCACCCACATGCCGGCCGGGCTGATGCCCATCAACTGCTCGATGCGATGGCGCATCTCGGCAGCCGCCTTGTTGGTGAACGTCACCGACAGGATGGAATGGGGAGAAGCGTTCTCGACCTGGATCAACCAGGCGATACGGTGCACCAGCACTCGGGTTTTACCGGAGCCAGCACCGGCCAGGACCAACTGACGGCCAACGGGGGCCGCTACGGCCTGGCGTTGGGCATCGTTGAGGGAGTTCAGCAAAAGGGAGAGATCATCGCGCATCGGCGCATTCTAGGGTGCCGGGGGGAGAGGGGCAAATCCCAATGCCGGGTGGTCGACACAAAACCACCTGCGCGCAAACATTCTGCGGACGCGGATGACCGGTTAGTCATGCGCCACAGCCCGCATGCCGTCTCGTTCAAGCTGTCTGGGACAACGTTTTGCGCTCAACCGGCGATGGGTTTTTATGACCTGGAGCGGTTTGGTCCGAGCGCTGGCTTGTGTATGCTCCGACGACGTTTCGGGCTCACCATTATAAGAACACTGCCTATGACCTTTGACACTGACCTGTTCGGCCCCTCGGCGGCGCCTGCGCAGGTTATCCGCAAACACTACGCCACCGAGATCGCGGTCGAGCGTACACGCCTGCTGTATCAGGGCTCGCTGCTGCCGACCCTGTTGATGCTGGTCAACGGTTTGGTCTGCGCCTGGCTTTTGTGGGACCCCAAGCAATACCTGCTCGACAGCGTCTGGCTGGTCTGGTTGCTGGCCCTGGTGGCGATGCGCGTCATCCAGGTGGCGGCCTTTGATTCGGCGATGCCCAGCCGGCAGGCCCAGCCCGTCTGGCGCCGCATGTTCATGCTGGGTTCAGCGGTCAGCGGCCTGACCCTGTCGATCGCCGCCATCGCCCTGGTGCCGACCGACAGCTTCATGCAACAGGCCTGGGTGTTCGGCCTGATCGGCGCGGCGACGTTGTCGGCCAGCGTGGCCTATGCCGTCAGCCTTTGGGCCTTTCTGTCCTTTGCCTTGCCGTGCCTGTTGCCGGTCATCGCCTATCTGTTCTGGAACGGCACATCGCGGCAACAGGGTTGGGGCGTGCTCGGTCTGATCCTGTTGGCGTCATTAAGTGTGGTGGCGTGGCAGGTCAACCGCCTGATCCAGCGCGGGCTGCTGCGACGCTTCCAGAACCAGGCCCTGATCGAGCATTTGCAGCAGGCGCAGCAGCGCAGCGAGCAGTTGAATCAGGAACTGCTGCGCGAAGTCGAGCAGCGCCGCGAGGTCGAACAGGAGCTGCGTGAAGCCCAGGTCGGCCTGCAAGACCGTGTGGCGCTGCGCAGCCAGGAATTGGACGCCGCCAGCCTCGCCCTGAGTCAAAGCGAGGCGCGCCTGGCCATGGCGCTGCAGGCCAGTGAACTGGGCCTGTGGGACTGGAACCTGCAAACCGATGAGGTGCACCACACCCAGCTCAAGGAATTGTTCGGCCTGGAACCCGAGTTTGTCACCGCGATGCTCAGCCATCTCAAGCCGCGCCTGCACCCCGACGACCTGCCGCTGCTCAAGCACGCGTTGGTGGAGCATCTCAAAGGCCGCAGCGAGGACTATCAGGTGGAATACCGGATCCGTCACGGCGACGGGCACTGGGTGTGGATCGAGGACCGTGGGCGCGCGGTAGAGCGTTCGCCCGGTGGCCGGGTGATCCGCATGCTCGGCACGCGCCGTGACATCAGTGCCAGCAAGGCCGTGGAAGAACAGCAACGGCTCGCCTCGACGGTGTTCGAGGCCGCCAGCGAAGGCATCGTGATTCTCGATCCGAACTATGTGCTGCTCGCCGTCAACCAGGCGTTCAGCCGTGTCACCGGTTTTGACATCGACGACATGCTCGGTCGCAATGTCGTGGAGCTGCCCAGCAGTCGCGACGCCCGGCGTCATTTCCCGGTGATCCGCCAGGCGCTGCTCAGCCACGGCACCTGGCAGGGCGAACTGGTGGAAACACGCAAGAACGGCGAGCTGTACCCGCAGTGGCTGCAACTGAGCGTGGTGCGCGATGTTCGCGGCAATGTCAGTCATATAGTGGGCTTTTTCGCCGATCTGTCCGCGCGGCGCGAGTCCGAGGAGCGCATGCGCTACCTCACCCATTACGACGAGTTGACCGGCCTGGCCAACCGTTCGCTGTTTCGCGAAAGGCTGCGCGAAGCGCATCAACGCGTACGTCAGGGTGGGCGCAGCCTGGCGCTGCTGCACATCAACCTCGACCGTTTCAAGCTGCTCAATGACAGCCTTGGCCATGAAGTGGCCGACCAACTGTTGCAGAAAATGGCGCGGCGCTTGATCAACGCACTGCCGGAAGCCGACACCATTGCACGCCTGTCCGGTGATGAATTCGCTGTGCTGTTCGACGCCTATGGCAACCTGTCGAGCCTGGCGCGGGTGGCGACTCGGCTGCTGGCCAAGCTGCGCGTGCCGGTGACGGTGGAGGGGCATGAGCTGGTGGTCAGCGCCTCCATGGGCGTCAGCCTGCTGCCGGATAACGCGCGGGAAATTTCTGCGCTGGTCAGCCAATCGAATATGGCGATGCAGCACGCCAAGCACCTGGGCGGGAATAATTTCCAGTTCTACACCGACAGCCTGCAAGCCAGCACCCTGGAGCGCTTGCAGCTGGAAAACCATCTGCGCAAGGCCATCGACGAGGGCCAGCTCACGGTGTTCTACCAACCCAAACTGTGCCTGGCCACCGGCACGCTCAATGCGGCCGAGGCCCTGGTGCGCTGGGAACATCCGCAGTGGGGCCTGGTGCCGCCGGGAGACTTTATCGGCCTGGCCGAAGAAACCGGCCTGATCGTGCCGTTGGGTGAGCTGGTGTTGCGCCAGGCGTGCTGGCAAGCCTGTGAGTGGCAACGCCAGGGGCTTGCGCCGATTCGGGTGTCGGTGAACCTGTCGGTGCATCAGTTGCGCCAGGGCAAGCTGGTCAGTCTGGTGCGCCAGGTGCTGGAGGAGACCGGGCTGGACCCGCAATATCTGGAATTGGAATTGACCGAAAGCCAGTTGCTCGACAGTGTCGAGCACATCATCACCACCTTCCGGCAGCTACGCGACCTGGGCGTGAAGCTGGCCATCGACGATTTCGGCACCGGCTATTCATCCCTCAGCTACCTCAAGCGGATTCCGGTGGACTACGTGAAGATCGACCAGACCTTTATCCGGGGTCTTGGCCAGGGCCGCGAGGATGCGGCCATTACCCGGGCGATCATTGCCATGGCCCATGGGTTGTCGCTCAAAGTGGTGGCCGAAGGCGTGGAGGACCAGCAGCAACTGGATTTCCTGCGAAGCGAGCAGTGCGACGAGGTGCAGGGTTATCTGATCAGCCGGCCGATGGACGCTGAGGGGCTGGCAGATTTGTTACGAAAAAATCCAGATTTTTCTTAACGACTCAAGTGGCGTCCCTGTGGCTACAAAGCCCCTGCCCTTAGTTTCAGAGGGGAGCGGGGCGATTTAGTGCTGCATCAGGCGGGCAAAACGGCAATTCTTGTAGTATAACTACAAGCTTGCTACATCCCTGGCGTCTGCCAATAACAAGAGTCCTGTCCTTTGAACCTGTTGCAACATATCGCCCAGTCGCGCCACCTGTTACGCAAATCGGAACTCAAGGTTGCCGATCACGTGCTGCTTGACCCTGCGGCTGTGATGCACAGTTCCATGGCCGACCTGGCCCACAGCGTGGGCATCAGTGAGCCGACCATCGTGCGCTTCTGCCGCGCCATCGGTTGCTCCGGGTTTCAGGACTTGAAACTCAAGCTGGCGCAAAGCCTGGCTGCAGGCGCGAGCTTTGGTCAGTTTGCGATCCATGAAGACGACTCGGTCGCCGATTACAGCCTGAAAATCTTCGACACCACCTTGCACACCTTGATGGAAGTGCGCGAGAAGCTCGACCCGGTGGAGCTGCAAAAGGCCGTGACCGCGATGTCCCAGGCCCAGCGCGTGGAGTTCTATGGCTTTGGTGCTTCCGGCGCGGTAGCGGCCGACGCCCAGCACAAATTTTTCCGTCTGCTGCTCACGGCGGCGGCCTACAGCGATCCGCACATGCAGGCGATGTCGGCGGTGACCCTGAAGCCCACCGACGTGGCCATCTGTATTTCCCAGTCCGGTCGCTCCAAAGACCTGCTCATCACCGCCAACCTGGTGCGTGAAAGCGGCGCTTCGCTGATCACCCTGTGCCCGAGCCAGACGCCGTTGGCGGAATTGTCCACGGTGAACCTGGCGATCGACGTACACGAAGACACCGAGATCTACACGCCGCTGACTTCGCGCATTGCCCACCTGGTGGTGATCGATGTGTTGGCCATGGGCGTGGCCATGGCCCGCGGGCCGAGCCTGGTCAACCACCTCAAGAGCGTGAAGCGCAGTTTGCGAAGCCTGCGGTTGTCGCCAAAATCCGTCAAAGCCCTCGACGACTGATCAACTGTACACAGAACAAAATGTGGGAGGGGGGCAAGCCCTAATGCCAGTCTGTAGGAGCGAGCTTGCTCGCGAAAAACGTCAACGATAACGCGTGCTTTCTGAATGAACGCGGTGCCTGTGAGTTTTTCGCGAGCAAGCTCGCTCCTACAGAGGGCTCTAGGGCAAGCCCCCTCCCACATTTGCATCTTCTGTGTGCTCAGAATCTTCATCAGGCTGTCATAGCCCCGTCATCCTCCGCGACCATCCTGTACTCCCCGTACTCGCATTGGGAGACTCCAAATGGCCCGGCCCTACGAAGACAGCAACAGCACCGTCAAGACCCGTCGTCAGCAGGAAGACCAGCGCCGCATGGCGTTCCGTCGCGCTATCGAAGACCGCTGCGACCAGCGCCAACTGCTGCAGAGCATCAGTGACTACCCGGAACTCCATTGGCAGGCACCCTTGGCTGCCCAGCGAAACGCTCAGCCAGCGCGCTGATCTGCACCCGTTCGCTGCGGATAAAGCCCAGGAACGCGTGGGCCACCGGTGACAGCCGCTTGGCTTTGGCTTGCACCAGGCACCAACTGCGGTACAGCGGCAGTTCTTCCACCGGCAGCTCCTTGAGCCCGCCGGTGGCCAGCTCCAGGTTCAGGGCGTGGCGCGTCAGCAGGGCCACGCCCAACCCTGCAGCTACGCACTCGCGTTGCGCCTCGGCCGAGGCCACTTCCACCGTCTGCGTGAAGTGCACGCGTTTTTCCTTGAAGTACTCTTCGCAGGCCAGCCGCGTGCCGGAACCCGGTTCGCGGATGAGCAGGGTGTAGGGTTCCAGATCCTGCAGGCGTAGCGGCCCTTGCAGGCTCAAGGGGTGATCCGGCAGCGCCACGGCGACAATCGGATTATTCAGAAATGGCAGGAATTCCAGGCCCATGTCCTGAGGCACCATGGACATGATCACCAGGTCGTCACGGTTGTCCGAAAGCCGGCGAATCACCTGGGCGCGATTGACCACGGTCAGGTGCAATTGCACCTCCGGGTGTTGGCGCTTGAAGGCGGCGAACAAGTGCGGCACGAAGTACTTGGCGCTGGACTCCACCGCCAGCTTCAACTGGCCCTGCAGGGAACCCTGCATGTCCGACAGCTGCATATCGAGATTTTCCAGGCGCCCGAAAATATCCCGGCTGGCCCGCTGCAAGGCTTCAGCGGCCTCGGTCATGTAGAGCTTTTTGCCGACATAATCGAACAGCGGCTGGCCAAGCAGCTCTTCGAGCTGGCGAATTTGCAGGCTGACGGCGGGTTGGGTGAGGGACATTTCCTCGGCTGCACGGCTGTAGGAACGCAGATCACACACTTCATTGAAAATCTGCAATTGACGCAATGTCATACGCATCAATGACTTACGCATTAAGTAACTCCTCAAGCCCCGGTCGTCCGGCCAACTATAAGTCTTTACTTATACACAGCCCAACAATTATTGATTTTTGTTAATCCTCAAGTGCGCATAGTGTGTGTCTCGCGACTGTCATGAAACATTTGGTCACGCGTCGACCCGCCTACAACGGGTCGAAGAACGCAGCAATCGGCTCAAGGGAATTTCCAAGTGATAAAAAAGATCCTGATCGCCAACCGTGGTGAAATTGCCGTACGAATCGTGCGTGCCTGCGCCGAGATGGGCATTCGCTCGGTTGCGGTTTATTCGGACGCCGACCGCCACGCGTTACACGTCAAGCGTGCCGACGAAGCCCACAGCATCGGTGCCGAGCCCTTGGCCGGCTACCTGAACCCGCGCAAACTGGTGAACCTGGCCGTAGAGACCGGTTGCGATGCGCTGCATCCCGGCTACGGCTTTCTGTCGGAAAACGCCGAATTGGCGGACATCTGCGCCGAACGCGGCATCAAGTTCATCGGCCCTTCGGCGGAAGTGATTCGCCGCATGGGCGACAAGACCGAAGCGCGCCGCAGCATGATCAAGGCTGGCGTGCCGGTCACGCCGGGCACCGAAGGCAACGTCGCCGATATCCATGAAGCCCTCACCGAAGGCGACCGTATCGGTTACCCGGTGATGCTCAAGGCCACGTCCGGTGGTGGCGGGCGCGGTATCCGTCGTTGCAACAGCCGCGAAGAACTTGAACAAGCCTTCCCCCGGGTGATTTCAGAGGCCACCAAGGCCTTCGGTTCGGCGGAAGTGTTCCTGGAAAAATGCATCGTCAATCCCAAGCACATCGAAGCGCAGATCCTCGGTGACAGCTTTGGCAACGTCGTGCACCTGTTCGAGCGCGACTGCTCGATCCAGCGTCGCAACCAGAAACTCATCGAAATCGCTCCCAGCCCCCAGCTCACCCCTGAACAGCGCGCCTATATCGGCGATCTGTCGGTGCGTGCGGCCAAGGCCGTGGGCTACGAGAACGCCGGCACCGTGGAGTTCTTGCTCGCCGAGGGCGAGGTGTACTTCATGGAGATGAACACTCGGGTGCAGGTGGAACACACCATCACCGAAGAAATCACCGGGATCGACATCGTCCGCGAGCAGATCCGCATCGCCTCGGGCCTGCCGCTGTCGGTCAAGCAGGAAGACATCCAGCACCGTGGCTTCGCGTTGCAGTTCCGTATCAACGCCGAAGACCCGAAGAACAACTTCCTGCCAAGCTTCGGCAAGATCACCCGTTACTACGCCCCCGGCGGCCCCGGCGTGCGTACCGACACGGCGATCTACACCGGTTACACCATCCCGCCGTTCTACGACTCCATGTGCCTGAAACTGGTGGTGTGGGCGTTGACCTGGGAAGAAGCCATGGACCGCGGCCTGCGTGCCCTGGATGACATGCGCCTGCAAGGCGTGAAGACCACCGCCGCCTACTACCAGGAAATCCTGCGCAACCCGGAATTCCGCAGCGGCCAGTTCAATACCAGCTTTGTGGAAAGCCACCCTGAGCTGACCAACTACTCGATCAAGCGCAAACCCGAAGAGCTGGCCCTGGCCATCGCCGCCGCCATCGCCGCCCACGCAGGCCTGTGAGGAACATTCCAATGTCTAAGAAAATCTTCGTAACCGACACCATCCTGCGCGACGCCCACCAATCGTTGCTGGCGACCCGCATGCGCACTGACGACATGCTGCCGATCTGCGACAAGCTCGACAAAGTCGGCTACTGGTCCCTGGAAGTCTGGGGCGGCGCGACGTTCGACGCCTGCGTGCGCTTCCTCAAAGAAGACCCGTGGGAGCGCCTGCGCCAACTGCGCGCCGCATTGCCTAACACGCGCCTGCAAATGCTGTTGCGCGGCCAGAACCTGCTGGGCTACCGCCACTACAGCGATGACGTGGTCCGCGCGTTCGTTGCCAAAGCCGCCGTTAATGGCATCGATGTGTTCCGCATCTTCGATGCCATGAACGACGTGCGTAACCTGCGCGTGGCCATCGAAGCGGTCAAAGCCGCCGGCAAGCACGCCCAGGGCACCATCGCCTACACCACCAGCCCGGTGCACACCGTCGAGGCGTTCGTGGCCCAGGCCAAGCAACTCGAATCCATGGGCTGCGACTCGATCGCGATCAAGGACATGGCCGGCCTGCTGACGCCCTACGCCACCGGCGAACTGGTCAAGGCGCTGAAAGCCGAGCAGAACCTGCCGATCTTTATCCACTCCCACGACACCGCGGGTCTGGCCGCGATGTGCCAACTCAAGGCCATCGAAAACGGCGCCGACCACATCGACACCGCCATCTCCAGCTTCGCCTGGGGCACCAGCCACCCGGGCACCGAGTCGATGGTCGCCGCCCTCAAGGGCAGCGAATTCGACACCGGCCTGGACCTGGAACTGCTGCAGGAAATCGGCCTGTACTTCTATGCCGTGCGCAAGAAATACCACCAGTTCGAAAGCGAGTTCACCGCTGTCGACACCCGCGTGCAAGTCAACCAGGTGCCCGGTGGGATGATTTCCAACCTGGCCAACCAGTTGAAAGAGCAGGGCGCGCTGAACCGCATGAGCGAAGTGCTCGCCGAAATCCCCCGCGTGCGTGAAGACCTTGGCTTCCCGCCGCTGGTCACCCCGACCTCGCAGATCGTCGGCACCCAGGCGTTCTTCAACGTGCTGGCCGGCGAGCGTTACAAGACCATCACCAACGAAGTGAAGCTCTACCTGCAAGGCGGCTACGGCAAGGCGCCGGGCACTGTGAACGAGAAGCTGCGCCGCCAGGCCATCGGCAGCGAGGAGGTGATCGACGTACGCCCGGCTGATTTGCTCAAGCCGGAAATGACCAAGCTGCGCGGTGAAATCGGCGCGTTGGCCAAGTCCGAAGAAGACGTGCTGACCTACGCCATGTTCCCCGACATCGGCCGCAAGTTCCTCGAAGAGCGCGACGCCGGCACCCTGGCGCCGGAAGTGCTGCTGCCGATCCCTGAAGCCGGCGGCGTGGCCCGTGCCGGTGGCGAAGGCGTGCCGACCGAGTTCGTCATCGATGTGCACGGTGAAAGCTACCGCGTGGACATCACCGGTGTCGGGGTGAAAGCCGAAGGCAAGCGCCACTTCTACCTGTCCATCGACGGCATGCCCGAAGAAGTGGTGTTCGAACCGCTCAACGAGTTCGTCAGCAGCGGCGGCAGCAAGCGCAAGCATGCCACCGAGCCAGGCCATGTCAGCACCGCGATGCCAGGCAATATCGTCGACGTGCTGGTCAAGGAAGGCGACATGGTCAAGGCCGGCCAGGCGGTGTTGATCACCGAGGCGATGAAGATGGAAACCGAAGTGCAGGCCTCCATCGCCGGTAAAGTCACCGCCGTGCATGTGGCCAAGGGCGACCGCGTGAACCCTGGCGAAATCCTGATTGAAATCGAAGGCTGATACCTAGCCTTCGACACTACCGCTTAAACCTCGGGGGGGCATGTGCCCCCTTTTTTTTGCCTGCTGATCAGGCATTGGCGCCTTAGAACGCCATCGCCCACTGCCCCATCAATCCCTGGTTGCGACTCGTGCTGCCGAACTCGGCGGTGTAGGCCAGGCCCACGGTGTGTTCAGCCGACAGTGCCATGTCCATGCCGGTACGCAGCGCCAGGCTGTTGCGGTCCAGAGCAGTGCCGCCGATGGTGAACTCGCTGTTGAAGTCCTCTCGTTTATTCCAGGCAAATGACTGGCGAACGCGACTGTTAACGTCGCCATACAGGTGTTTCCATTGGGTGCTCAGGTGCGGTTTGAGGGTCATCTGGTCGCCCATTGCAACGTCGTGGCTCAAGCGAAGACCGAAGGTGCTACTGAAGTTTTGCTGGGTTTGTGCACCCACGTCCAAAGCGCTATAGCCGCCTTTTTCCTGGAAGCGGTCGCGCTGATAACGTTGAAAACCTGCGCTGGCAAAGGGCTCGGCGTGCAAGCCGCCGATATCCAGTTGATAGCCCGCCTCTGCGAATACGTTTTGGCTCTGGGCGTTGTACTTGCCGGTGAGGTTCTGGCGATGGTCAATGAGGTCGAAATCGACCGTACGTTTGTTTTTTCCGGTATGGCTGCTGTAAAGCGCGCCCAGGCGCAACGCCAGTAGTCCGTCTTGACGCACGGCGTAAGCGCCCAAGTGCCAGCTGTCCAGATCACCCTTGAAACGCGTGGCGTTCAGTTCACTGCCGGACTTGCCGCCGACTACGCCCACCCGCCATGCGTGGTCGATTGACCAGTCAGCACCCAGCAGCAGGCCTTGGCTGCGTTGTTTCAGACCGGCACTGCCGTGTTGGGCATCGAGGCTGCCGCTATTGCCCAAGCCTTGGAACCACACGCGTCCCGTCTCGCTGGCGTGGTTGTCCGGCAGACGTATTGCCGACAACAGGCTGTCGTTCAATTGTTTCATGCTGTTTTGGGTGGCGGTGCCCAAGTTGGCGTTCTGGCTGCCTGCCAATTGCTCAAGCACGGCACCTAGCCTGCCTGGCTCCAAAGTGCTCAGGTGCTGGCCGTATTGCTCAAGTTGGTCTTTTTCCCATTCGTGCAGTTCGTCCGACGCCAGCAGTGTGTCCACTGCGGAGTCCAGCACATGGGCGACGCTCAAGCCGTTGCGGCTGGTAGCCGTGTTGGCGAAGTAGAAGTCTTCAGGCGCCGGGAGGGCCGGTTCAAAATATTGTTTTCCACCGTTCACCGGAGCCGGCTCAAGCCATTCACTGTCTGGCTCGATGTCGCCGCGTGCCTGCGCCTGTTGAGTGCTGATCGCTGCGAACGCCAGGGTAATGGCCAGTGCGAGTTGTTTGTGTATGAGCGGCATGTAAACCCACCTCTTAATGTATGAGGCCGGGAATTTAGCGGGGTGCCGGGGGGATAAATGTCAGGCCGGGGGCTGCGGATTTGCGGGAGTTGTCTTTAGTTCGTTGCGATTAAGCACTAGGGCTGCGATTGACTGTGCTGATATGTATTTAAATGCGTATTTCACGCATTGACTGGCAATTTTATGCACTATATTGCATATATGACGACGAATCTAAGTAGGCAGGTGCATTAAATTGCAAATTGAATCGACATTAAAGCTTACGGTACAGGTCTTCGCCAACGACCGATGGCAGGACGCTATGGATCTGGAGTTTCTTGAGCCATCCAGCGGTTTTATGGGGCCATGCCGGTTCGGCTATACCTCGCCTTACTTAGTCGAGCATCTTGATCATATCCCTACCGTCTTTGCCCCTGCCGTCAGCGTCGGGGTACCGCCCAGCTGGAATCAAAATACTTTCAAGCAAGCGCCCGGATTTGTGTATGACATTGCGCCAGCAGGTGCAGCCAAGCGCTTTCTACTGAGCCATATGGACACGGTAAAGCCCGAGGGTATGAGCGCTGACTTGTTTCTGCTGGCATTTAATACGCCAGCCCCGATTGGGCATATGCGCATCAAAGAATCAGTGAGAGGTTGTCTGAATCGTCCAAAAATCGGATTTTCACGCCAGGATGTAGTGGCGCGCGACAATCGATTTCTGGAGTACGCCTATGAACAAGGGGCGGCTATTGGTGGTGCCACAGGCGCGGGTGGCGAGGCCCCGAAGCTACTGTTGACCGAAAGTCGGGAGGGGCTGTTGTATCCAGATGCCGCGCTGGATGATGCCCAAGTGAGCCAGCATTGGTTCATCAAGTTCGCTCGCAATCAGGCATCGCAAAGAGACCAGGATATTCTCAGGAGCGAATATCACTACTACAAGGCCTTGCATTCCTTGGGTATCGAGACGGTTGCCAGCGAGGGCTTAGCGTTGGAGCAGGCGAGCAGGCCCAGCCTGTGGATGCACCGCTTTGATCGCGCGGTCTGTGGTCAACGTGTCGAGCGTTTCGCGGTCGAATCGCTTTACTCGGCTGCTGGCATCACTGTTCCCGGCAGTCGGATGGATCATGTAAGCGTGCTTCAGATGCTGGTGAGTTTGTGGAAGGCAGCGGGCCAGGAGGCGCAAGTAGCTGATCTGGTGGCGGACTATTTGCGTCGCGATCTGCTGAACAAAATCCTGGGTAATTCAGATAACCATGGGCGCAACACCTCCATTATCCGAGGTCCGGGAAGTCTGCGCATGGCGCCGGTTTATGATTTGGCGCCCATGGTCATGGATGATGAGGGCATAACCCGCACCACTAAATGGCCCGGCCGGCTGGAAATCGCTGGCGATGTAGATTGGCGTGGCGCCTGCGGTGCCTTGGCGACTTTAGTCGATGCCGAAAGCGCCTTCGAACGTCTACGCCAGGATGCCGAGCGTCTGCGGGCGCTGCCGGACCTTCTGCTGGACAGCGGACTGCCTGAGACTACGTGGAGCCATCCCCGTATCGCCCTGCGCAGCTTGGATCAGCACCTGATTAAGTGGGGTTTGAGATGAGTCTGTCCATGGAGCAAAGGGCGCAACTGATTGCGGCTATCGAAGAAGGCTTGGCCGAGGGTTCGCTCGAACTGGGGGACGCGGTGCGACGTTTGCGTGTCGAGGTGACGGGATTGCACCAGAGTCAGTTTGCGCGCATGTGCAAAATTTCTGTGCGCACGCTGGTGCATATCGAACAGGGTGAGGGTAACCAGACGCTGAAGACGCTGGACGCGGTACTGCGGCCTTTTGGTTTGCAGATGGGCGTGATTCGAGTTCGACGCCCGCTCTACTAACCTTCACCTACGGCCCGCATAGCCCTTGCCATAGTGCCGCTCCATGCGCGCCTGGATCAGCTCCAGTCCGAGAGACATCACCCAATAGATGATTGCCGCCGTGGTGAGCATCTCGATATAGCGATAGCTTGAGCGCCCATAGGATTGTGCGAGGAACATCACTTCCCACACGCCCATCACCGAGATCAGCGACGAGTCCTTGAGCATCGAGATGAACTGGTTGGTGGCGGGCGGGACGATGGTGCGCATGGCCTGGGGCAGCGTAACGTGCCAGAAGATCGCGCTGTCGCGCATGCCCAGGGCCAGTGCCGCTTCCCGTTGGCCGTGGGGCACGCCGAGGATACCGGCGCGGAAGATTTCGCTCAGGTAGGCGCCGTAGTTCAGCGACAGCGCGATGATCCCGGCGACGATCGCACCCGGAACCAGGCCCAGTTGCGGCAGGCCGAGGTAGATCAGCAGGATCTGGATCAGCAGCGGCGTCCCGCGAAAAAACGAGGCATAGAACGTGGCGATGCCGAAGGCCAGGGCGCTTTTCGACACGCGTCCCAGCGCAGTGACGAAACCCAGCACCGACGACGCCACGATCGAACACAGGCACAGAAACAGCGTCAGCGCCGCGCCTTGCAGGAAGCCGTTGGGCGCCAGGTGCACGCCAACCAGGTTGGGCAGCTTGTCGAGGATGATCGAGAACTTCAGGTCAAAGCTCAGGAAGAAACTGGCAAACAGGCAAAACAGCGCGGCCCAGGTCAGGTACAGCCGCGTGCGAAAGCCGAACAGCCGCCGCAGCCGCGACGTGGTTGCCGGGGGTTGGGGCGGGGTCGGGAATGCGGTCATTGGCTGATGTCGGCGCCGATCCATTTTTGCGACAGCTTGCTCAAGGTGCCGTCCTGCTTGAGCTGGGCGAAGACCTCACGCACTTTGCTGTCCCACTGCGGGTCGCCTTTTTCGATGGCGACCGAGTTGGGCTCCGAGTAGAGCGGCTCGCCGGCCAGCTTGAAGCGCTTGTCGGCGGTCAAGCGTGGCTGTGCGGTCACCAGGTTGGTGAGGATCGCGTCCAGGCGCACGCCAGCGCCCAGGCCGAGGTCCTGGAAGGCCACGTTATCGGTGTCGTACGGCGCGATCTGCACGTCCTCGAACGGATACTGCAGTTGCGTGTCTTCGGCGCCTTCGATCACCAGGTTCTTGTTCAGATAGCTCTCGTAGCTCGATGCGCTGGTCAGGCCGACTTTCTTGCCGCTCAGGTCCTTGGCGCCGTGGATGCGGTCATCCTTGGCATTGACCACGATCACCGCAGGCGAGGCGTAGTACTCCACCGGGAAATCGAACACTTCGGCGCGCGCCTTGCTCGGGGTCATGGAGCAGATGCAGATGTCGTAGCGCCCGCTCCAGCGGCCGGCGGCGATCACGTCCCAGGACGGGGTTTCCAGGCGCAGTTTCACACCGAGCTTTTGCGCCACAGCCTTGGCCACATCGACGTCAAAGCCGTCGAGTTGGTTCTGCTCATTGAGAAACGAAAACGGCGGATAGCTTTCCATCAGCACGCCCACCAGTTCTTTCTTTTGCTCGATCCGATCCAGAGTGGTACCGCCGAAGGCCTGAGTGGAAGCAGCGAGCATGGTCAGGCCCAGGGCCAATAGCGGTTTAAGTTTCAAAGCAGACACCTGAAGAAAAAAGAGTTGTGATGAGCCGACTGGTGCGTATTAAATAGTTATAAGAACGACTCTCATAGTGAGTTATTTTCATAAGCATATGAGTAAAAGCTATATGAGCGCACAACCTACAGTAATTCTCGATGGTGGCATGGGCCGTGAGCTGCAACGCCGTGGCGCGCCGTTCAGGCAGCCGGAGTGGTCGGCGCTGGCGTTGAGCGAAGCACCCCAAGCGGTTGAGGCGGTGCACGCGGCGTATATCCAGAGCGGCGCCAACGTGATCACCAGCAACAGCTACGCCGTTGTGCCCTTTCATATTGGTGAGGCGCGGTTCGCCGCCGAAGGCCAGGCGCTGGCGGCCCTCGCTGGTGAATTGGCCCGCCGTGCGGTGCAGGCTTCAGGCCAGGCGGTGCGGGTGGCGGGTTCATTGCCGCCGCTGTTCGGTTCTTATCGGCCGGATTTGTTCGAGCCTGGGCGGGTGAGCGAGCTGCTGACGCCTCTGGTTAACGGCCTGGCGCCCCATGTCGACCTGTGGCTGGCGGAAACCCAGAGCTCCATCGCCGAGGCGCGGGCGATCCAGGCCGGGCTGCCGAAAGACGGTAAACCGCTCTGGCTGTCGTTTACCTTGAAGGACGAAGACACGGACGAGATGCCACGCCTGCGCTCAGGCGAACCGGTGGCGGACGCCGCCGAAGCGGCAGCGCAGTTGGGCGTGGAGGTGCTGCTGTTCAACTGCAGCCAGCCGGAAGTGATCGGCGCGGCGATTGACGCTGCCCGCCAGACCTTCGAGCGCCTTGGCGTGGGGATCCAGATCGGCGCTTACGCCAACGCGTTCCCGCCGCAACCCAAGGAGGCCACGGCCAACGATGGCCTCGACCCGCTGCGCGATGACCTTGACCCGCCCGGCTATCTGCACTGGGCGGCCGATTGGCAGGCGCGCGGGGCCAGCCATCTGGGCGGCTGCTGCGGCATCGGGCCGGAGCATATTGCGGTGCTGGCCAAGCACCTGACCCCAATCGGTTAAGGCTTTTTGTAGGAGCGCTCGCGAAGAACTGGGGGCCTCCACGTTTATCCAGTATGAACGTGTTGCCTGGGCGTTTTTCGCGAGCAAGCTCGCTCCTACAGGGGCATTGGGGCGTACCCCTCGTTTCAATTTCTGCACTCGGCCAGTGTTTTCAGCTGCCCGGCGCTGGTCTGGTTAGCCTCCGACAGCCACTGTTCGAACCCCGCATCAATCGCCGGCCATTCCGAATCCAGCATCGAAAACCATGCCGTATCGCGGTTCTGGCCCTTGACCACCATGTGCTGGCGGAACACCCCTTCGAAACTGAAACCCAGGCGCTCGGCTGCGTATCGGGAGCGGGCGTTGCCGTTGTTGCATTTCCATTCCAGGCGGCGGTAGCCCTGCTCGAACGCATACTTGGCCAGCAGATACACCGCCTCGGTGCTTTTCGGCGAGCGCTGCATCGGGGCGCCGAAGGTGACATGGCCGATTTCGATACGGCCCTGGGCCGGGACGATGGACATCAAACTCAGGATGCCCTGCACCTCATCGTTGGCGCGGTCGACCACACTGAAGAAATACGGGTCGGTGCTGGCCGCGTGGTTGTTCAACCACACATCGAACGCGGCGCGCTCGGCAAACGGGCCGTAAGGCAGGTAGTCCCACAACTTGGGGTCGGCGCCGGGGCCTTCGAGGGCTTGCCAGAGCTGATCGGCGTGGCGCGCGGGGTCGAGTTTGACCAGGCGGATAAAACGCCCTTCGAGCAGTTGAGCCGTGGGCGCCGGAACGCCTTTCCAGTCAGCGAGGGAGGTGGGCATGCTGCGCTCCTTAAAGGGCTTTGCGAAATTGAATTAAACCTGGGCGTTCAGCGATGCGCTCATAAAGCTGGATCGCCGTGGCGTTGGTCTCGTGGGTCAGCCAATGCACTTTGCCGCAGCCATCCGCCTTGGCCGTGGCATAGACGAACTCGATCAGTTTGCGACCGACGCCGGTGCCGCGTTGGGCCGAGTCCACCAGCAGGTCCTGCAGGTAGCAGGAGTTCTCGATACTCCAGTTGGAGCGATGGTAGATGAAGTTGACCATGCCCACCGCCTTGCCATCCTGCCAGGCCAGGGCCGAATGGGTCGGCTCGTCGGCATCGATCAGGCGTTGCCAGGTGCTCTGGCTGACCGCGTCCGGCAATTGGGTGTTGTAGAACGTCAAATACGCCTGCCACAGCGGCAACCAGGCGGTGTGGTCGGCGGCGCTGACCTGGCGAATCTCGAGCGGGCTCATTCTGGAACTCCTTGGGGCATAAAGCGGGCGAGGGTCTGGTCGCGTACGTCGACACTGGCGGCCAGGCCGTTGCGCACCCCGGCGATGTCGGCCGGGCTGCGGTTCTGGCTGAGCTTGCGTTTGCCGATCAGGCGATCGATGGGCAGCGCGAAGCCGACGATGGCCTTGAGCATGCCATCAATGTAGTCGGCCGGGGCGTCGCTGACTTTCCAGGGCTGGGCGCGATTGCACTCGTGGCGGTCGGTAAGGGCGCTGACCACGTCGAGCAAACGTTCGGCATCTGTAAACACCTCGGCCGTGCCGTAGGCATGCACCGCGATGTAGTTCCAGGTGGGCACCACTTTGCCGTGCTCGGCCTTGGCCGGGTAAAACGCCGGGCTGACGTAAGCATCGGCGCCGGCAAAGATCACCAGGGCTTCGCTGCCGTTTTGCAGGTCTTTCCACTGCGGATTGGCCCTGGCCAGGTGCCCGTACAACGTGCCATTGGGGCCTTCATCGGGATTCAGCAGCAGTGGCAAATGGCTGGCCTGCAGGCCTTGCTCGCCAAAGGTCACCAACTGCGCCAGGCGTGTGTGCTGGATCAGTTGGTGTAATTCGGGCAGGTCTTCGAGGACAAAGGCGCGTGGTGTGTACATGAATATTTTCCTTGGCGAATGCCTGCATCCTAGGCAGGCTAATGGTCCGTTGTAAGAGCCATCCAAGGTCAATTTCGTAGGTCCAATATGTCACCACTCTCGCCGCCTCTGTCATTTAACCCGGCCGGTATCGAGCTGGACCGGCGCCAGGGCCTCACGCGCCAACTCTATGAGGCCCTGCGCCTGCGCGTGCTGGACGGGCGCCTGGTCAGCGGCACGCGTTTGCCCGCCAGCCGTGATCTGGCTGCGGCCCTGTCGATTTCCCGCAACAGCGTGGTGCGCGCCTACGATCAGTTGTACGCCGAGGGGTTTATCGAAGGCCGGGTGGGAGATGGCACTTATGTCGCCCAATTGCCTACCCCTAAAAATTTATCCACAAAACTATCCACAGGCTTACCAACAGGCTTACCAACAGGCTTATCCCCAGCCTTATCCACAAAATGCACGAATTTGCCGGTGGATCTGGATGCCGAAGTTATCCACAGTCCGGCCCTGGACCGTCTGCAACACAACCATTTATCCCAACCGCCGACCGGGCCGCCCAAGGCGTTTCGCGTGGGGGTGCCCGCCTTCGATCTGTTCCCTTTTGAGGTCTGGGCCAAGCTGAACGGGGCTTTCTGGCGCAAGCCGGACCTGGAACAGTTGTGTTACGGCGACCCCGCAGGCGACGCACGCCTGCGTGGGCTGATCGCGGCTTACCTGCGCAGTTCGCGAGGCATGCAGTGCACGGCTGAACAAATAGTGATCACCAGTGGTGCACAGCAGGCAATCAGCCTTTGTGCACAATTGCTGGTGGAGCCCGGCGACGGGGTCGCGGTGGAGAACCCAGGCTATCGTGCAGCCGGCCACGCATTCGCCTTGGCTGGTGCGGACCTGCGGGGTGTGCCGGTGGACAGCGAAGGTATCGACTGCCAGACCCTCAATGGCCTGAAAGACTGCCGCCTGGCCTATGTCACACCCTCCCATCAATACCCGCTGGGCGTGGTGATGAGCCTGGCGCGGCGCCTGGAACTGCTGGCCTGGGCCGAGCGCACCGGTGGCTGGATCATCGAAGACGACTACGATGGCGAATACCGCTACAGCGGTGCGCCGCTGGCGCCCCTGGCCGCGTTGGACCGCAGCGGGCGCGTGCTCTACGTCGGTACCTTCGGCAAAGTGGCGTTCCCGGCCCTGCGTCTGGGCTATCTGGTATTGCCGCCGGGTTTGGTGGATGCGTTCTCCCGGCGCCGCGCCGTCGACATGCGCCACTCGGAAGTCAGCACTCAGGCGGTGATGGCCGAATTCATGGCGGCCGGGCATTTCCAGCGCCATATCCGCCGCATGCGTCGCGCCGCCCTGAGTCGGCGCAATGCCTTGCTGGCCGGCTGGCCCAGCGGGCTGCCCGGTGTGCACAACCTGCCCGCTGTTGCAGCGGGCCTGCACCTTACGGTTCGGGTAGACAGCCTGGCCCGTGAGCAGCAGTTGCTGGCACAAGCCCGCGGCGTGGGCGTAGAAATCAATGGCCTGAGTAGCTATTGGCTGCCCGATTCAAGCCCGGCACCGGATCAACGCGCCGGCTTGGTGCTGGGGTTTGCCGCCGTGCCTGAGGCAGCCATTACCCAGGCCCTTTCGCGTCTGGGCAAAGCCTGGCTCAGCGGCTGACCCACTCAGCTCTGGAAGAACAACGAGCGCGCCAGCTGCGGGCTGATTTCACTGCGGTACACCGCAATCTGGTCCCGGTCGCTCAGGCCTGCGCGCTCCATGGCTCCGCCAAGTTTGCGCTGCTCGCGGGTTTTCAGATGACCGGCAAAGAAATTTTCGGTCGCGGCTTGCACGGAATCGTAGTGAAAGTGCGCATACCACAACGCGGCACGGCTCTGGTGATCGCGCACTTCGTATTCGTCCAGATAGTTCTTGCCGGGGCCCTTGAGACGCTTGCGGGTAACGACCTTTTCAATCTTCACCAATCCCTGTTCGTGCAGCCATTCCACCCGCGCTGCGGTGGGCGGTTGTTCTTTGGTCATGCTGATGCGGGTGTCGGTGCCCAGTTTGTAGAGCCGCTGAGCGGCGTCGTTGAGGTTCCTGCTGAGGGTGGCGGCTGAGGGGCGATCGCTTTCGGTCAGGTTGAGTCGCGTCAGCCCTTCCTCAATGGTGCTGACCGAGCGCTCCAGGCGTGCGGCGTACTGGTGCAGCATCTCTTCGATTTCCACCGGGATGCACCCGGCTTTTCTGGAGTGCGCAAGGATACGCTGGGTGACGGCCTGCTCTTCATCCAGCAAGCCTTGCCCGGCCCTCATGCCCGCATTCAGGTCTACGGTGTGTGGCTCTGCACGGCTTGGGGACGGGCTTTCCCGTTCAACCCAGACCCCCGGTGTTTTCTCGTGGAACGTGGCGATGAGCCTGCCCGTCATTGGCGCCTTGATGTCCACCAGGTGGCTTTGCGTCGCGCGAGGTTCGCCCACCACCACGCCATTGAAGCGGGTCTTGATGACTTTGCGCTTGGGCGTAGGCGGCGGCTTTGACGTACCCGGCTTGGGTTCAAGGGTCTTTTTCTCGCGCAGCAGCCGCGCAAGCTCCACCACCGCCTGCTGATTGAAACCGTCGATTTCCTTGCGAAGGTCCTCCATGGTTTCCCGGTTTACCTGCTCCGGGTGTTCAGCGTGCAGGTCCAGCAGGCGTTGGTCGACGATGGCGAATTGGTCGGCCACGCTGTTGAGCACCTCGATGCGCTCATCCAGGCCGCTGACGTTGGCTTCGATCAGGGTTTCAACCCAGTTTTGAATGTTGAGGTCTGCAATCTCGACAATTTCGCCGATCTGGGTGCGGGCATCGATAAACGCCTCGCCGTCGCCTTCGCGGACACACAGGTAACGCGTCAGGGTGACTTGCAGCGCCTTGAGATCGTGCAGCCGCATGCCGGGCAACGCGCGCATGGTGGTCTGTGCGACCTTCGCGCCTTCCATGCCAAGTCCTTCCAGTTCACGGTAGCGCGACTCGGCGTATTCCAGGCGGCTGATCATTGCCTTGTTCAAATTCGCCATGACCTGGGCAGCTTCGGCCTGCTTCTTGGGTTCAAGGGTGGACAGGGTCTCGATGTGCTCGAGGGTCCAAAGCAGTTTTTCCCGAAACTCGGGGAGGCTTTCAGCCACGGCGGATCGGGTCAGCAGCAATTGCTTGTTCAGGTAGTCGGTCATGCTGCTCTGGTAATTGGGCACCGAGTCGATGATGTTCAGTGCGCGCAACTGGCGGATGGGTGTCTCGTACTGTTCCAGGCGAGCGTCGACCTTTTCGATGAATGCCTGGCGCGTTGTGTCCCTGGACGGCCCGGGCTCGCGGACGATGGCGTCAAATACGGCAGCGACTTCCGCCTGCCCGCGTCTTTCATCGGCATCGAACGCAGTGAGGCTCTCACGCAATTCCTTGATGCGCGAAGGGGCCTTGCTTCGCGCCACCCGGCGGCGATTCCTGAAGCCGGCGCCGCGCAGGCGCAGGCGCGTGTCGACAAACCATTGGCCGGCCAGGTTGCCCGTCAATGCCGGGCCGGTTTGCGAAGATTGGCGGGGGTCGACGACCACCACGTTGTCGTTGTCGTCGACGGTGACCTCGAACCAGCGTTTACCGACCTGCGCGTACCATTTGCCGGCCAGGCCATGGAGATGCAGGTGCGGGCCAGGCTCCTTGTTCGATTCGCCCAACCCTTCCGGTTTAGAGATTTTGAAGCGATCCAGCGTCGCCGCCAGGCTTGAAGGTGTGCGGCTCAGCGCCCCTTGGATGTGCAATGGACCCTGATGTTCAGCGGGTAGCTCGGCTTCGGACAGGTCTGGTTGCTTGGTCACGATGGGTTTCCTGGGCACAGGCGCTGCCTTTTCTGGCTCTTCGACCAGCTTCGGTTCGGGCTCGAGCGCAAAACCTTCGGCGCTCTTTTTCGGTGATGAGTGGCGCAGGGTGACGTGCATCACCAGCGCCATGCCCAGATTGAGGAGCAGGTCGATCTGCGCCGTCCATGAGGTTGTCCCGTCAGGTCCAGGCTCTTGCTCGGTGGTTTCTTGCAGGCCATCCATGATTTGCCAGATCCAGGCCGCGATCCCGGCTGTGCGCCCGAGGAAGGGCAGGGCCGCGCCGAAAATCTGCCAGGCGGCCTGTCGATAGCTTGCCCAGCGCTTCTGGGTGTTGGATACCGATTGCTGCTTGGCCAGATCAATCATGGCATTGGCGTTGGCCTCGAACAGCGTCCCCAGGACGTCACCGGTCAGCACTTCATCGCTCAGGCCGATAGGCCCGCTCATTTGCAGGACCACTTCGGGCTCCACCAGCACCCGCGCCACGGTCCACGGCGAAGGCAGTTTGTCGGGGAACACGTATTGCTCGTAGTTGAAGCGCGAACTTTCCGGCAGCCAGGCCAGGACCGACTCGCGCAGCAGGTGACTGTGCTTGATGGCATACAGCAGGTTCTGCCGGGTGGGGAATTGGAACAGCACCGGCTCGAGCAGCGGGCGATAAAGCACGCAGGGGCCCTGGGTGTGATCGCGAGGGCCGATCACGAACATATTGGCGACCACATCCTGCTCATGACCGGGTCGCAGCGTGGGGATGAAAGCCAGGCGGCGGATAACGATCTCCTGCCCCTCGACCTGGCGGTCGTGCTGCTGGGCCTGGACAACGGCAGCGACATAGCGATAGCCGAGGGAGTTGAGTCCGTTCTCACCCTTGATCTTCCACTGCAGGGCTTGCAGCGGTAATTGCACTCGCAGGTGTGAAACGTAGAGCAGTTGCCGGGCCTTGGACTCGAACGGGTCCGTGAGCAGGGTGCTCTTGATCAGCACCGGATAGTGCTTGCCGATATCGACGGATTCGATCAGTTGCTTCAAGTAGTCGTAGGTCAGCCAGTCCGGGGCGTCGCCACCGTTGTAGCGCACGCTCGGTGTACCCGTCGGTAAACCGGTGAGGTTTGCCAGGGCCAGGTCGACCAGGCTGTGGCGCGTGATGTCACTGCTACCCGGCACCACAAACGTACCCCAGAGCACCGGGCTCTCGATGCTGACTTCGACCTTGTCCAGGTTCAGGCCGGCGCCATTGGGGCGGGCCTGGATTTTACTGCGCAGTTGCGCCCGGGCGTAGTCGCGGATCGACGCGATCCCGTCATCGAACTGCAAGCCTTGGTTGTGCGTGTGCAACTGGGCCAGATCAATGACGCCTCGGCCGTAAGTGGATATGTCGAGGTCCGAGGCGTCCGCCAACCATTCGGGCAGTTGCTGATGAATCTGGCGGATGTTCGACAGCGACTGATCGCTCAGGTCGTCGATCACCGGCACGACGTTGATCACGGCTTGGTCGCTGATGCCTTTTCTGGTGAAAGATTTTTGGGGGCGCAAGCCAAAGGCGCCGATGACCACCAGTTGCAGGGTGATCATGGCGAAGGCCTGGCTATCGAAGAAATTCCCAGGGGGTTGATACAGCCGCCATTGCACGTCCAGCTCGGGGTGATACGGGTTCAACCTGCCCGGCAGGACTTCGCCCAGTTGCTGCATCGAGTCGAACTTCTCGTAACCCTCGACCAGCGAGTACGTCAGGATCCGCTGCTTCTGCTCATGGACGCCGATCAGTACCGCTATGTCCGCCAGGCCCGCATGCACGGTCTTGTTGTTTTGGCGTACGTCCATGTCGATCAGGTAGACATTGATCGGGTACGGATCGCCTTCTTGACGGCCAGTCGGATCCGGCAATCGGAACAGCGTTCGAGCCATGGCGCAGTCGTGTTCATCCCAGCCTTCCAGCTTGTTGAGGTTCCACACCTTGCGCAGGGACTGGGAAAGTATCTGCCAGCGCGGGCCGGCGGTGCCATTGGACGCGTTCCAGTGGTCCAGTTGCTGCTCCTGAAAGGCGACGAAAATCAGCGCCGACAGCTCGTTGAGCAACCGCGCAATGGCGTCGATTTTCACCGGCAGGTGGACTGCGGGTACTGCGTGGGGGTGTTGGGTGAGGAAATGCTCGCCGTCGATGTAGATCACCGGCGCGGGCGCCAACGCTTGCCGAGCGAGGACCGTGGTCAGCGAGTCGACATACGGCTCCGCCGGTTGGAGAACATCGTCAATGATGCTCCAGCGCGGCGTAATCACCATGGCCAGGTCAGGCTCGATATCCAGCGTCGGAAACTCTTCGCGCAGCGCCGTACGCAACAGGGTTGAGGCGACCTCGCGCATCGAAGGGCCGGTGGTCAGTTGTGTCAGCAGATCGTAGGTGCTGGGAGGAAGGTTGCGGGCGACGGGGTCGTCGTTTCGGGATGAGTCATTGGGCATCTGCAGCTCCTTGCGAGCAGTCGAACGAGAGAGTCGCAAGGTAGTGTCCAAAGATGCCCAGGGGACGGTAGATAGATAAAACAGCCAGGGCGCGCAGTCCCTGGCCGACGCTTATCAGGTCCCGGACTTGATCTTGCTCCAGGCGCGGGTCCTGCCGGGGTTTGGCAGGAAACAGCAAGGAGTGTGCCGTTCAGTGGTCGAAAAATAAGCGCTTGGCCGCTTCCAGGTTGATCTCGCTGCGGAAATAAGCAATTTGCTGTTGCTCATTGAGCCCTTGCATGGAATCGGCCAGCGACCCCTTGCGGTACTCCTGGGGCGTTTTCAAGCGCGCGGAAATAAAGGACTTGGCCGGCGTCCAGGCCGCCGAGTAATGAAAGTGCGCATACCACAGCACCTCATGGCTGTAGCGTTCGCTGATGGTGTATTCATCCAGATAATCCGGCACGGTGCTCTTGAGCCGACGCCGCTTGATGACCTTCTTGATGATGATCGCGTTGCGGTCCTTGAGCCACTCAACCCCGGCGGGGGTCGGGGCATGTTGCTTGATCATGCGCATCATGTGATCGGAGGCGAGTTTATAAAGCGCCTGCGCCGCGTCGTTGAGTTGTTTGCCGAGGCTGGCTGCCGAATGTGAGTGGGTGTCTGTGGTGGTGTTGTCGCGAGCCAGCGCCTTCTCGATGTGCCGGTTGGTTTCTTCCAGCAGCAAAGCATGCCGGTGATACAGGTACTCGATGCCGACGGCGGTGCGATCCTGCTTTTTTGCCTGCTCGACGGCGCGCTGCTTGAAGGCTGCCAGACCGTCCAGCAGTGCCCGGCCGTGGTCCAGGCTGACCTGGAGGTCGGGCACCACATCCTCGCCTTCGGGCGTGGTGACACGTTGCACCCACATGTTCGGGCTTTTCTCATGGAAGGTTGCGATGACCTGCTGGGTCAGCGGTGACCGGATATCCACCATGTCGGTTTCAAGACCGATGGGCGTCAGCCGAGGTTCACCGATCAGTACGCCGTTGTAACGGGTGTGGATGAATTTTTTCAGCGGCCTTGGCGGTGTCTGCGGTGGCGTCGGCCGGTTTCGAAAGACGTCACGCTCGGCGTGCAACAGGCTCAAATGCTGCAGGGCCTCCTGGGAAAATTCACGCAACTTCAGACGCAGGCCTTGCAGCGGGTCCGACAGGACCACGGCGGGAAACTCCTGAGGGAAATCGTCCAGGCGTTCATCGATGACCTTGAATTGCTCGATCAGGCTGCCTAGCGAGTCGATACGTTCATCCAGGCGTGATTCGCTGCGCTCGTGCAGGGTGTCGCGCAACGCCTGGACCGAGAGGTCGGCGCTGTCGACGATCTCGTCCATGGCCCTCCAGGCATCGGGTTCGGTGGACGCGCTGGTTTTTTCCAGGCACAGGTTGCGCGCCAGGGTCACCTGCAGTGCCTTGAGATCGGTGCTGGTGTAGGCCGGCAGTCGCTTCCTGGCGTCCTGGATCAGGCGCATTCCGTCCTGGGCCAGGGTACGCAGTTGGGCGAATCGCGTTTGCGTGTAATCCAGGCGCGCGATCATGTCCTCGCTCAGCTCGGTCATTTGTTGCGCGCCCGCCACCTCGCGCTGCCCGGTTTCGCGGCTCTGGCGTTCGATCTGGTCCAGGGTGGTCTTGAGCTTGGGGGTAAAAAGGGTTTGCGCTTCGCGGATTCCGGCTTCGTTGAGTTCCAGTTGCGCGCGTACGTAGCCCAGGGCCTTTTGTTGATAGTCGGGCACTGAGGTGAACACGTTCAGGCGCTTGAGTTGCTGCAGCGCCGTTTCATAGTCGGCGCGCTGGGTGCCGAGCTTCTGCAGGTAGAGTTCGCGCTTGGCGGCGGCGGAGGTTCCAGGCGCTTCGGTCATGGCCCGATGGGTTTGCTGCAGCTCGCTTTGCGCGGTTTTTTTCGCGTTTTCGAAAGCCACCAGTTTGTCGCGTACTTCGGCGGCCTGCAGGGTCGCTTCGGCTTTCGCCAGCTTGAGCATCCGTTTGGGGCCGCCGCCGCGCAGGCGCAAGCGGGTGTCGATAACCCACTGGCCCGCCGCACTGTGAAACAGCGTCGGCCCTGTCCGCTCGGGCTGCTGCGGGTCGATGATCATGACGGTATCGTTCTCGTCCACGGCGACTTCAAACCAGCGTTCGCCGACCTGGGCGTAGTACTTATGGTCGTGCCGGGTCAGGTGTTGGTGCGGCCCCTGGTTCGTTTCGACGGTGCTCGGCTCGTGCGGCTTGCTCACCTTGAAGCTTTCCAGCACACGGCCCAGTGTGGCTGGCGCCCGATTGACCGCGCCGCTGGTGTGCAGCCATCGCGCATGGCCGGGTGGCAACTCATGGGTGGCAATCGTTTCCAGTTGGAGGGTTTCCACGGTGGGCAGCGGCGCTGGGTTGATGAGCGTGGGTTCGGGCTCCCGGCGACGGCCCGCAGGCCGCAGGCGCATGCTGATGTGCAGGGTAATCGCGGTCGCGAGGTTGAGCAGCACATCGGTGAGCGCCGCCCATTGCTCGGGTTTTGCGCCGTCCTCCCAGGCAATGACGAACTGTTGCACTTGCTCGACGACCTGCCAGATCCAGGCGCCGGTTGCCACGGTCGGGCTGGCAAACGGCAGTGCGGCATTGAGCAGCGTCCAGCCGGCATGCTTGAGCGTCTCCCAGCGGTTTTCCGCATTCGACACCGACTGGCGATCGGCGAGCTTGATCAGGGCGTGGGCATTGGCCTCATAGAGGCTGGTAAACAGATCGCCGTCGAGCGTGCGTTCACCCAGGCTTATCGGTCCGCTCATGGTCCATTGCGTCGAGGTGTTCACCAGAAAGTCCGCGACGGCCCACGGCGAGGGCAGTGCCCCAGGGAACACGTAATTGGCGTAATGGTTGCGCACGGCGTCGGGCAGCCACGCCAGCACTGACTTGCGCAGTTCGGGGGACTGGGCGATGGCATACATCAGGTTGGCGTGGGAAGGGTATTGGATCAGGGCCGGGTCGAACTGCGGCCGATACAGCAGGCAGGGGCCGGCGGAAGAGCCCTTCGCGCCGATCACGTACATGTTTTCCACCTCGTCCGGCGAGCCATCGCTGCGGCGCTGGGGCACGAAGGCCAAGGGCCGGATGACAATGTCTTGCCCGTCGACCTTGCGGTCCTCGGCGTCAGCCTGCATCGCGGCGGCGACGTAGCGGTAGCCTTGTTCATCAATCCCGTGTTCGCGGAGAATCTTGCATTGCAGGGCCAGCAGCGGCAGTTGGATGCGCAGGTGATGGGCAAAGAGACGCTTTCGCCGCGAAGCTTCGCTAGTGATTTCCAGCAGCTTGCGGTTGATCAGTGCCGGGTACTGCTTGCCGATATCGGCCTTGCTGACAAGGCTTTCCACATAGTCGACGGTCATCCATTGCGGCAACGGCCGCTCATTGCTTTGGAGCAGCGTCTTGTTGCCCAGCGGCACCGCGATCAAGTTCTGCAAGGCCAGTTCGCTGAGGCTGAAGGTGGTGGTGTCCGTCTGTCCCGGCACGGTGAAAGTGCCCCACACGACCAGGCTTTGAACCCGGATGCTGAGCTTGTCCAGCGGCAGGTGCAGCGCCTCTGGATGCTCCTTGAGCATTTCGGCCTTCAGCGCCTCAAGCGCATATTGCTCGATGGGCGGGATATCGTCCTGGTAGGACTTGCCCAGGTTCATGCTTTGCAGGGCGGCCAGGTCTTTCAAATGCCGCGAATAGAAACCCAGGTCAGAGAGAGAGGCTTGCCGCAGCCAGTCCGGCAGCAATTGCCGGTACCAATCCAGGGGCGGCCCGTTTTTGGCGATCTGCTCGGGGTAACCAGCGCCGGTGCCGTCTCGGGTTCATCGTCGATGGAAAAATCCTGGGTGCCGATGGCCTCGATCTGCAAGGCGATCAGGCTGCAGGCCTGGTGGTCGAAAAAGTCGCCGGTCGGTTCGAACAGCCGCCACTGGATTTTTTTTCGCGTGGCCGACGGGCTCAGCCGGTCCGGCAGGCTCTGGCCAAATTGCTCCAGCGAGGCGAATTTTTCATACCCCTTGAGCAGGGAGTAGGTGAGGATAATCTCGCGTTCGTCCCGTCGACCGATCAGTACGGCTGTCGAGCATTCGTTCAAATGCGTGACTTTTTCGTCGTCGACCTGATCGATGTCGATCAGGCACGCTCGCAGGTTGTAAGGGTCATTGAGCCGCCCGCTACGGGCCGGGGCGTGAAACAACAGGCGAGCCATGGCGCAGTCGTCGTCATCCCAGCCGTCCACCCTCTGAACATTCCACGCTGCCCGCAATGAGTTGGAAAACCCATGCCAGCGCGGGCCGTTGTCGGTGCTGTGGTTCCAGAATTCCACCTGTTGTTCCTGGAACGCGGCCGGCATCACCGGCGCCAGGGTGTTGAGGGTGTGAGCGATGTCGACAATGCGCACGGGCAGCAGCATCGGCGGGTCGGTCAGCGGTTGCTGGGTGAGGAAGTGTTCGCCTTCAATGTACGTTGTCGTCCCGCCGACTACGGACTGTCTGGCCAGGATGTCGCTGAGGGTTTGATAGAACGTCAGCCCGGGGACGATCTTGTCCTCGACGATTTCCCAGGATGGGCTGCCGACCAGGCTGAGGTCGGGATTGATGTCGAGTGCCGGGTACTGCTCTTGTAAGGTCTGGCGCAACAACACTGAGGCTACTTCTCTGAATGATGGCCGTGCAGTGAGTTGGGTGAGCAGGTCCAGTGTCAGGTCCGCAGGCTTGACGGATGGCTGCTCAAAAGTTCGGCTGTGCGTAGTCATGGGGCATCCCTGTCTGGCCGGTTGATGGAAGCGACCCGAGGTCTCCACTCGGGTGTTCCATGCTAGGTACCGGCCAGTCAGGGCAGGGGGTGATTATGTAGCGGTCGACGCTGGCTCAGCGCAGCTCCCCACACAGGTCCAGTTCGACCAGGCGGCGGGTATCGGCGGTGGCCAGGCCAGCACCCAGCAGGGCGTTGAGCTTGCCGAAGGCCGCTTCGCGGGTCATGCCGCCGCCCGACAACACGCCCACGCCGCGCAGGCGGCTGCCGGCTTCATACACATCCAATTCCACGCCGCCTTCATGGCATTGAGTGATGGCGACTACCACGATGCCCAGGTCCTGCGCACGTTGGAGGCTGGCGAGAAACGCCGGATTGTCGCTCGGCCCGGTGCCGCTGCCGAAGCATTCCAGGATCAGCGCGCCGATCCCGCTGTCGATCAGCGCATCCAGTTGCCCGGCGCCGATCCCTGGCACCAGCGGCAACACGCCGACGTTAGCCAGGGCATTGGGCTGGCGGTAATCCAGGGCGGCGGGAAGCGCCTCGGCCTTGGCCGCGCCGCCGTTGCGCTGCAGCGCGGCGAAGGGATGGCGCCCGAAGCTGCGGATTTTCGCGCAACGGGTCGGTGCCATCAGCGCGCCGTGGAAGTACAGGTGCACGCCCGGTGCCAGGCCTTCGCCCAGCGCGGCCAAGGCGCCACTGACGTTTTCCCAGGCATCGCTGTCGGGCACACCGGCCGGCAGCATCGAGCCGGTAAACACCACCGGCGCCGGCAGGCCCAGCAGTTGGAAACTCATGGCTGCCGCGCTGTAGGCCAGGGTGTCGGTGCCATGCAGGATCAGCACCGCGTCGCAGCCTTCGTCAACGGCTTCGACCACGGCGGTGCGCAGGCGCTGCCAGTAGGCGGGCGTCATGTTGGCGCTGTCGATCAGCGGGGACATTTCCCGGAAACGCCAGGCGGGCGCTTGCAGGTTGGCGAACTGGTCACGCATGCGGGCTTCGAATCCGGAAGCGGGTGCCAGTCCATTGGCGCTGGCCTGCATGCCGATGGTGCCACCGGTGTAGAGCACCATGACGTTATTGGCTGGTTGCATTTGAAAGTCTCCTGAACGAAAAACGCCGCCGGGCCCAGAGCATGCCCAAGGCCAGGCGGCGTGTCATCTGTCTACGCTCAGCGTTGCACTTGAGCGTTCAATTCAGCCGCCGGGGAAGCTTGCGGTTTTACCGGATTCGCCGGCCAGGCCTTGCGGTCCAGGTCCAGGTCGGGGAACTGGCTGGAGTCGAACACCGGGGTCTTGATGCCTGCGGCGCGCTGATTGTCGTAGTCGTTCAGGATGCGCATGGCGATCTTGAACAGGAACGCCAGGGCGAACAGGTTGACGAACGCCAGCATGGTCATGGTGATGTCGGCGAAGGCGAACACGGTGCCCAGGTTCTCGATGGAACCCCAGAAAATCAGCACCAGCACCAATGCGCGGTAGCCCATCAGCACCTTGCGGTTGTTGCCGACCAAGAAGCGCAGGTTGCTCTCGCCCAGGTAGTAGTTGTACATGATCGACGTGAACACGAACAACGCCAGGGCCACCGAGATGAACATGCGGCCCCAGTCACCCACCACTGCCGCCAGGGAGTTCTGGGTCAGGGCAATGCCGTCGCCTTCGAAGCCTGGGGTGTAGAAGCCGGACAGCAGGATCAACAAAGCGGTGCAGGTGCAGATCACAAAGGTGTCGAGGAACACGCTGAACGCTTGCACCACACCCTGGGCGATCGGGTGTTCCACCGACGCCACGGCTGCCACGTTAGGCGCGCTGCCCAGGCCGGCTTCGTTGGCAAACACGCCGCGTTTGACGCCCATGATGATCGCGCTGCCCACCAGGCCACCGAAGGCCTGGTCGAGGCCGAACGCGCTCTTGACGATCGTCGCGAGCATGGCCGGCACGTGGTCGAATTGCAGCACGATCACGTACAGGGTCACGGCGATGTAGACCAGGGTCTTGACCGGTACCAGCAGGTCGGCGATCGAGGCGATACGCTTGATCCCGCCGATGAACACCAGGCCCAGCAACACCGCCAGCGCGAGGCCGGTGTAGGTGGTGTCGAGGCCGAAGGCGTTATTCAGCGAGTGGGTCACGGCATGGGCTTGCAGGCCGTTGAAGGCGAAACCGAAGGTCACCAGCAACAGGAACGCCATCACCATCCCCAGCCAGCGTTTGTGCAGGCCGTGCTGGATGTAATAAGCCGGCCCGCCACGGTAGGTGCCCTCGGCGTCGGTGCGCTTGTACAACTGGCCCAGGGAGCACTCGATGAAGCTCGAAGACATGCCCACCAGCGCGGTGACCCACATCCAGAACACGGCACCGGGGCCGCCCAGGGTCACGGCAATGCCGACGCCGGCAATATTACCGGCACCGACGCGGCCCGCCAGGCTGAGCATCAGCGCCTGGAATGAACTGAGTTGGCCGGAGCTGCTCTTGAGGCTGTCGCGAAACACCGAGAACATGTGGAAAAAGTGACGCAACTGCACGAAACGCGAGCGAATCGTGAAATAACCGCCGAGCCCGACAATGAGCACGATCAGTACTTTCCCTGAGAGGAAGTCGTTGATGACTTCGAGCATGGAGTGTTCCTCGCTGATTTTTCTAATGGCAAACGCAGGACGGTCCGACACATCGTATGGCACCAGGCAGTGCACGACGTTCGACCCCAATCCTTTTGCGGGTGTTGTTATTCATGCGGTTTCGCGTTGTACCCGGGCCTCGTTACCGACGGCCGCAGACGCGAAGAGGGGCGGCACTATACCTAGGCGAATGTGATCCGTCTGCCTGGGCCGATTAAAGGTTTCAGCCAGGCCGTTACAGGAGAGGTGGGTTTGCGGTGCGATATTGGATTTTTTATGGGCGTCATTTCACAACCTCAGAGCAAAAAAAAGGGCCTGAAGAACGAGCCTTCAGGCCCTCAA
The DNA here is from genome assembly GCF_003852255.1 of Pseudomonas sp. R1-43-08. Classification (NCBI taxonomy): domain Bacteria; kingdom Pseudomonadati; phylum Pseudomonadota; class Gammaproteobacteria; order Pseudomonadales; family Pseudomonadaceae; genus Pseudomonas; species Pseudomonas sp. R1-43-08. The sequence goes on along the minus strand of NZ_CP027734.1, from coordinate 5,549,660 downwards.
AAGGTGAGAGGTGTCTAGTCCCTCAACCTGGTGAGCGGTGCAACAAACACTTAGGCCTTCAACGGGACCAAGCGTGGAGCGATCATGTTTTCGGGGCGCAGGATGTCGTCGAGCATGGCGTCGTCGAGCAAGCCTTCTTCGCGCACCAGTTCCAGCACGCCGCGGCCGCTTTCAAGGGCGATGCGCGCGATGCGGGTGGCGTTTTCGTAGCCGATGTAAGGGTTCAGCGCGGTGACCAGGCCGATGGAATGTTCCACCAGCTCGCGGCAGCGCGCTTCGTTGGCGGTGATGCCGACGATGCAATGCTCGCGCAGCATGTCCATGGCGCGTTGCAGCAGGCGGATCGAGTCGAAGATCTTGAACGCGATCAGCGGCTCCATCACGTTCAACTGCAGCTGGCCGCCCTCGGCTGCCATGGTCAGCGCCAGGTCATTGCCGATGACTTGGAATGCCACCTGGTTCACCGCTTCCGGGATCACCGGGTTGACCTTGCCGGGCATGATCGAGCTGCCTGGCTGGCGTGCCGGCAAGTTGATCTCGTTGATCCCGGTGCGCGGGCCGCTGGACAGCAGGCGCAGGTCGTTGCAGATCTTCGACAGCTTCACGGCGGTACGCTTGAGCATGCCCGAGAACAGCACGAAGGCGCCCATGTCGGAGGTGGCTTCGATCAAGTCGGCAGCCGGTACCAGCGGCTGGCCGCTGATCAGGGCCAGGCGTTGCACGGCCAGGGCCTGGTAGCGCGGGTCGGCATTGATGCCGGTACCGATGGCGGTGCCGCCCAGGTTCACTTCGGTCAACAGCTCCGGCGCCAGGGTTTTCAGGCGGGCCAGGTCTTCACCGAGGGTAGTGGCGAAGGCGCGGAACTCCTGGCCGAGGGTCATCGGCACGGCGTCTTGCAATTGGGTACGGCCCATTTTCAACACATGCCCGAACTCGACGCCTTTGGCGGCGAACGCCTGGATCAGGCTGTCGAGGCTGGCCAGCAGCGCGTCATGGCCCAGCAGCAGACCCAGGCGGATCGCGGTCGGGTAGGCGTCGTTGGTCGACTGCGCCATGTTCACGTCGTTGTTGGGGTGCAGGTATTGATACTCGCCCTTCTGGTGGCCCATGGCCTCCAGCGCGATGTTGGCGATGACTTCGTTGGCATTCATGTTGGTTGAAGTGCCGGCGCCGCCTTGAATCATGTCCACCACGAATTCTTCGTGGAAATCGCCGCGGATCAGGCGGGCACAGGCTTCGCTGATGGCCGCGTGCTTGGCTTCGCTGAGTTGGCCCAGTTCGCGGTTGGCGTCAGCGGCCGCTTGCTTGACCATTGCCAGGCCGACCACCAATTTCGGGTAATGCGAAATCGGAACGCCCGAGAGGCGGAAGTTATTCACCGCTCGCAGGGTCTGGATGCCGTAATACGCTTGAGCGGGTACTTCGAGTACGCCAAGCAGGTCTTTTTCTGTGCGGAATGATGCAGCGGAGGACATGACGGAAATCATCTCGATATGGACCCGGAACTGGCCGGAACGCTGCGAATGCTAGGCTTGTAGAAGTTTTTGGGCCAATGCTGTTAAACACTGGCCTATGCACAAACGGCATAATGTGGATGTGACCCGGTTACCATGACGGGCGTGTGTGCCAAAATGGTGCATTCCCGTGGAGGCAGTGATGAACCTTGAAAGCAAATGGCTGGAAGACTTCAGCGCCTTGGCGGCGACGCGCAGTTTTTCCCAGGCGGCGGAGCGGCGCTTTGTCACCCAGCCGGCGTTCAGCCGACGCATTCGCAGCCTGGAGGCCGCGTTGGGCCTGACCCTGGTCAACCGCTCGCGCACGCCGGTGGAGCTGACGGCGGCGGGCCAGTTGTTCCTGGTCACCGCCCGCACGGTGGTCGAGCAGCTCGGTGAAGTGCTGCGCCATTTGCATCACCTGGAAGGCGGGCAGGGCGAAGTCATGCAAGTGGCAGCCGCGCACTCCCTGGCGCTGGGCTTTTTCCCACGCTGGATCGCGCAGTTGCGCAATGAAGGCCTGAACATCGCCACGCGGCTGGTGGCGACCAACGTCGGCGATGCCGTGCATGCGCTGCGCGAAGGCGGTTGCGACCTGATGCTGGCGTTCTATGACCCGGATGCGGCGATGCAGATGGACGCGGAGATCTTCCCGTCGCTGCACCTGGGCAATACCGAAATGCTCCCGGTGTGCGCCGCCGATGCGGATGGAAAACCATTGTTCGACCTCGAAGGCGAGGGCAGCGTGCCGTTGCTGGCCTACAGCGCCGGCGCGTTCCTGGGCCGTTCGGTGAACTTACTGTTGCGTCAGCGCGCCTTGCGTTTCACGACGATCTACGAGACGGCCATGGCCGACAGCCTCAAAAGCATGGCGTTGGAAGGATTGGGCATCGCCTGGGTGCCGCAATTGAGCGTGCGGGCGGAACTGGCCCGAGGCGAATTGGTGGTGTGTGGCGGAGCGCAGTGGCACGTGCCGCTGGAGATTCGGCTGTACCGCTGTGCGCTGGTGCGCAAGGCGAATGTGCGGTTGTTGTGGCGCAAGTTGGAAGGTGGGGCGGCGCAAGGCACCTGAATGCGATCCCTGTAGGAGCGAGCTTGCTCGCGAAAAACCTGAGAGCGCCGCATCCATTCAGAACGCCCGCGTCATCGTTGGCGATCTTCGCGAGCAAGCTCGCTCCTACAGGGTCAATAAAACCGCCACTTTGCACCGCTGGGCAGATGGTCGTCCAAGGGGCTGTTTATCTGGATTATTACGGTATACTGCGCGGCCTTCGGCCGGTCCAACCGGCCTTAATTCGTACACCAAGCCACGCCGGATTTCCCGCGTGGCTTGTTGTTTTTTGACGCGCCTGCGGGCGCCCAGAGAGAAGAGGCACGACGATGAGTGCATTGGTTGGCGTGATCATGGGCTCCAAGTCCGATTGGTCCACCCTTAGCCACACCGCCGATATGCTGGAAAAACTCGGCATTCCGTATGAAGTGAAGGTGGTCTCCGCCCACCGCACCCCGGACCTGCTGTTCCAGTATGCCGATGAAGCAGAATCCCGTGGCATCGAGGTGATCATCGCCGGTGCCGGTGGTGCGGCGCACTTGCCAGGCATGTGTGCAGCCAAGACTCACCTGCCCGTGCTGGGCGTTCCGGTGCAGTCGTCGATGCTCTCGGGCGTGGATTCGCTGTTGTCCATCGTGCAAATGCCCGCCGGCATCCCGGTGGCGACCCTGGCGATCGGCAAGGCCGGCGCGATCAACGCCGCGTTGCTGTCCGCCAGCATCCTGGGCGCCAAGCATCCGCAGTTTCATGCGGTGCTGAAAAAATTCCGTGCTGAGCAGACAGACAGCGTGCTGGACAATCCAGACCCACGTATCGCCTGAGGTTGTTGACGATGAAAATCGGTGTAATCGGTGGCGGCCAACTGGGTCGCATGCTCGCTCTGGCGGGAACCCCGCTGGGGATGAATTTCGCTTTCCTGGACCCGGCGCCGGACGCTTGCGCGGCCGCCTTGGGTGAACACCTGCGCGCGGACTACAGCGACCCGGACCACCTGCGCCAATTGGCCGACGAAGTCGACCTGGTGACCTTCGAGTTCGAAAGCGTCCCGGCCGAAACCGTGGCCTTCCTGTCGCAGTTCGTACCGGTGTACCCGAGCGCCGAAGCCCTGCGCATCGCGCGCGACCGCTGGTTCGAAAAGAGCATGTTCAAGGACCTGGGCATCCCGACGCCGGCCTTCGCCGATATCCAGTCCCAGGCGGACCTGGACGCCGCCGTCGCCAGTATCGGCCTGCCGGCCGTGCTGAAAACCCGCACCCTGGGCTACGACGGCAAGGGCCAGAAAGTGCTGCGCACCGCTGCCGATGTGGCCGGCACCTTCGCCGAGCTGGGCAGCGTTGCCTGCCTGCTGGAAGGCTTTGTGCCGTTCACCGGCGAAGTCTCGCTGATCGCCGTGCGCGCCCGTGATGGCGAAACCCGTTTCTACCCGTTGGTGCACAACACCCACGTCAACGGCATTCTCAAGCTCTCCGTGGCCAGCACTGACCACCCGCTGCAGGCGTTGGCCGAAGATTACTCCAGTCGCGTGCTCAAGCAGCTGGATTACGTCGGCGTAATGGCGTTCGAGTTCTTTGAAGTCGATGGTGGCCTCAAGGCCAACGAAATCGCCCCGCGCGTGCACAACTCCGGGCACTGGACCACCGAAGGCGCCGAGTGCAGCCAGTTCGAAAACCACCTGCGGGCGGTGGCGGGCTTGCCGTTGGGCTCCACGGCCAAGGTGGGCGAGAGCGCCATGCTCAACTTCATCGGCGTAGTACCGCCGGTTGAGCGGGTAATGGCGATCGACGATTGCCATGTGCATCACTACGGCAAGGCCTTCAAGGCCGGGCGCAAGGTGGGTCACGCCAACCTGCGCTGCAAGGACCGCGCGACCCTTCAGGCGCAGATTCTCAAGGTCGAAGCCTTGATCGCCGAACAATAAGCCGCGCCGCCACGGGAACCATTAAGGCTCGGCGTCTCTCTGATTGCAGGATGCCAAAGTCTGACTAGGCTTTGGCATGTCTCATACCAATCAGAGGGAAATGCCATGGGTATTATCGGAACCATTTTTATCGGCTTGATCGTCGGCCTGCTGGCGCGTTTCCTCAAGCCTGGCGACGACAGCATGGGCTGGATCATGACCATCCTGCTGGGTATCGCCGGCTCCCTGGCCGCGACCTATGGCGGCCAGGCCCTGGGGATCTACCAGGCCGGTCAAGGCGCAGGCTTTATCGGCGCGCTGGTCGGTGCCATTGTGCTGCTGGTGATCTACGGCCTGATCAAAAGGAAGTAACCAGCCGACAAAGTCCTCTGCGCTGCGCAGGCGCAGAGGGCTAGAATGCTCGCCACCTGAACCTGCCGAGCCTCTGCATGCGCCATCTTTTGTTGACTCTCCTCTTGCTGGGCCCAGGCCTGGTACACGCTGGCGAACTGCCGGAAACCGACTGGCTTGACCTGATGCCGCTGTCGGATCAGAAAGCCCTCGAGGCCATGCCCGAGATCGATCACAACTCCCCCGAAGCCCAAGGCACCTTTACCGATAAAGGCGGCCTGAAGCAGAGCAAAGGCTTGCCGGCGGTGATGTATTCCACCAAGACCGTGGCGGCCATGAACGGCAAGAACATCCGTATCGGCGGCTACCCGGTGCCGTTGGAAACCGACGCCAAGGGCCGCAGCACCCTGTTTTTCCTGGTGCCCTACCCAGGCGCCTGCATCCACGTGCCGCCACCGCCGCCTAACCAACTGGTGCTGGTGCGGTATCCGAAGGGTTTGAAGCTGGAGGATATCTATACGCCGCTGTGGGTCACGGGCACGTTGAAGGTAGAGAAGGTGAACAACGATCTGGCGGATGCGGCGTATGCACTGGATGCAGGGAAGGTGAGGGTGGTGAAGGAGTCGGATCTTTAAACCACACCACAAATCAATGTGGGAGGGGGCTTGCTCCCGATAGCGGTGTATCAGTCACCTATGAATTGACTGAACCACCGCAATCGGGGGCAAGCCCCCTCCCACATTTTGTTCTTCATCTACAGGGCGATAGCATTGATGCTCACGCCGAGAGTGTGGCTTTCACCGGGTGCCAAAGTCACCACATCTTCCAGCACATTCGCCGTCTCGATGCACAGCATCCCCTGCCAGCCGTCGTCGGCCATGTCATCGAAGGCCTTGGCGCGTTCGGTCCAGGGGTTCCAGACCACCGTCGACTTCGAACCCTGGCTGGTGAGTTGCACACGGCGTCCCCAGTCTTTATCGACAATGCTCAGTTCAGCCGGCGTATCCAGATAGATGCGGTCGGTCTCGGCGGTGAAGTGCAGCAGGCCGGATTGTTGTTTCTCGGACCAGCCAGCGGCGGTGTCGATGTACGCCGACCCGTCCAGGCCTTCGACCTGCACGTTGCGCACATTGCTGACGGCGAAGTAGGTGTGCAGCGCCTGGCTGAGCGTCACCGTGTCAGTGCCACGGTTATGGCTGGTCAGGTGGATATGCAACTGATCGTCCAGCACCAGGCTCAGCTTCAAATCGACCGGATGGGGCCAACCAGGAAAGCCGCCGGCGGGTACCGGCAGCACAAGGTCTACCCGCAGCGCTTGGCCTTGCAACTCGGTCGCGGCTAATTCCCACAGCGCCGTACGCACAAAACCGTGGGCACCGGCCGGCTGATCGCTGTGGCGCATGGCCTTAACACTCTGCGGGTTGCGGTCGAATACGCCAAACCATGGCCAGCAAACCGGTACGCCGGTGCGGATGCCTTTGCCTTTTTTGAACACCGCTTCAGGATTCGGCCAGATCAGCGGCTGCTCGCCGTCGCGCTGGTAGCTGAAGAGATGCGCGCCCTGTTGGGCCACCATCAATTCGGCGCCGTTGTGGCGGATGCGCCAGCAGTCCAGCTCGTCGATTGTCACGGTTTCAACGTGGGGCGTCGGCATAACAAAGCACTCTCAGTGGCAGGCAATGGGGCAATTGACCGTCAAAACCCGGTGAGGTTTAACGCGCGCGCGACGGAACCGAGCGCGTGCGGCCACTGCCATCGATGGCGACGAACACGAATACCGCCTCGGTGACCTTGCGCCATTCGCTGGACAGCGGGTCGTCGCTCCACACTTCGACCATCATCTGGATCGAGCTGCGACCGATTTCCAGGGCCTGGGTATAGAAGGACAACTGCGCGCCCACCGCGACCGGTACCAGGAAGGCCATGCGATCAATCGCCACGGTCGCCACGCGCCCGCCCGCGACCTTGCTGGCCATGGCAGTGCCGGCCAGGTCCATCTGCGCGACCAGCCAGCCACCGAAAATATCGCCAAAACCATTGGTTTCACGCGGAAGCGCGGTGATTTGCAAGGCGAGATCGCCTTGCGGGATAGGATCTTCTTGTTCGAGTTCGATCATGCCGAGGGTGCCTCTGACCCGTGACGCTTCATGGGTATTTCAAGTGGATAGCCGTCTTCTGGAAAAACGTTTCAGCACCAACATACACCGCTCGATGCGTTTCTCGTAAGGCGAACTAAAGGGAAACTCTGCCAAATCGGCTGGATGGCGCCCAACAACGTTTTGGCACAGCAGCCCCTCAAGGCTGGGGTTTCTGCGCTTGCACGGGCGAGTATATCGAGACGCTGGCGCGACGACGACCACCTGAGGCTCATTTGGTCGGTAAATAGACGCTGTATCGGGGCTTTTGCGCGCAACTGTTCTCATGGCGCTGTGCTTTTTCAAGCGATTTGCTATCTTGCCAAACCCGCCGCAAGTCACAGGCGCGCAGTCCTTTACGATGACTACTATAAGAGAAGCCTTGCCATGTCCTCCGTGCCCGCAAGCAGCGCGCAACCTTCGCGCCCGCTGACCCGCAACGACTACAAAACCCTGTCGCTGTCTGCCTTGGGCGGGGCGCTGGAGTTCTACGACTTCATCATTTTCGTGTTTTTCGCCACGGTGGTCGGAAAACTGTTCTTCCCCGTCGACATGCCCGAATGGCTGCGCATGATGCAGACGTTCGGCATCTTCGCCGCCGGCTACCTGGCTCGCCCCCTGGGCGGGATTATCATGGCGCACTTCGGCGACCTGCTGGGCCGCAAGAAAATGTTCACCCTGAGCATCTTCATGATGGCCGTGCCGACCTTGATCATGGGCCTGCTGCCGACCTACGCGCAGATCGGCTTGTGGGCACCGCTCCTGCTCCTGCTGATGCGTATCATCCAGGGCGCGGCGATTGGCGGTGAGGTTCCCGGCGCCTGGGTGTTCGTCTCCGAACACGTGCCGCCACGCCATATCGGCTACGCCTGCGGCACGCTGACCAGCGGCCTCACCGCCGGTATATTGCTGGGTTCGCTGGTGGCCACGGCGATCAACTCGATCTACAGCCCGGAGCAGGTTTCAGAGTTTGCCTGGCGTATTCCGTTCCTGCTCGGCGGCGTGTTCGGCTTACTGTCGGTGTACCTGCGCCGCTGGCTGCATGAAACGCCGATCTTCGCCGAAATGCAGCAACGCAAGACCCTGGCCGCCGAGCTGCCGTTGCGCGCGGTACTGCGCGACCATCGTGGCGCCATCGTGTTGTCGATGCTGCTGACCTGGCTGCTGTCGGCGGGCGTCGTGGTGGTCATCCTGATGACCCCGACCGTGCTGCAGACCGTCTACCACTTCAGCCCCACGGTGGCGTTGCAGGCCAACAGCTTGGCCATTGTCACCCTGAGCCTGGGTTGCATCGCCGCCGGCGCACTGGCAGACCGCTTCGGCGCCGGCCGGGTGCTGATCAGCGGTTGCGCCTTACTGCTGGCCACGTCCTGGACGCTTTATCACAGCCTGATGGCCCATCCGGACTGGCTGTTCCCGCTGTACGCCTTGACCGGCCTGTTTGTAGGCACCATCGGCGTGGTGCCTTACGTGATGGTGAAAGCTTTCCCGCCGGTGGTGCGCTTCAGTGGCTTGTCGTTTTCCTACAACGTCGCCTACGCCGTGTTCGGCGGGCTGACGCCGCTGGCGGTGTCACTGCTGATGAAGGAGAGCCCGATGGGGCCGGCGTACTATGTGGCGGTACTGTGTGTGATGGGGATGGTGGTGGGTGGGTACCTGTGGAAACGCGGGCGTTGAGCGAGTAGGAAGCCTTCTATGTACACGGCTGTAGCTTCCAGTTGGGTTTTACAGGGGGCGCCATGTGGAGAGCCTTGTCTGGCACTCTGATGCTGGTAAACGAGCTCCTCCCGTGAGCATGTTATCCAGGGCCATTGCTGCGTCGCGGGTGTTGATTACTTGGTAGTCGACCATAAGATCGAGCAACCAAAGTGCACCGTGCACTTGCAGGCCGTCTCGAATTGCCTGGCGGCGGAGCTTCCCATCACCCGTCAGTAACGGCCTGCCGGTTGCTTGTGCCAGTAGGTAGCAGGAAACGTCAGCCAATGAGCTGTTGTTGTGTTCGACTTTGAGTTCTACGAGCTTTCTTACGCCTTTGTCATCGAATGATTCGACAAGCAGGCCCCGCGCGAGCAGCTCGTCACGGGGAAAGTCCTCCAGTTCGTGCATGACGAAATCAGTGCAACAAAGAGTGAATGGCAGTCTGAACATATGATCCAGCAATCCAGCGTTTCTGAAGTCAATCCAGATGTTGGTGTCGCTGATATAGATCAGGCTCATGCACTCTCCAGTGAGCCCAGAAAATTGGGATCCAGAGCTTTCACTGGACGACGCAGTAACTCAGCCGCTCGTGACTTGGTAATAAGACCCTCTGCCAACCCCCAAAATACCAGTGATTCGAAACGCTGAGGGGGGTTGCAAGGCAGCGGTTCAGGCTCCGCCTTTCGCCAGCCATTGCTGCTGAATTGAATAGTCAGGGACTTATAGCCACCTTCACCCAACAGGTTGAGGTCTTTCAAACGACGGAGCGCCGCATGCATGGAGAGCCCGTATTGCCGTTTGACGATCAAAAGCTCACGGGGGTGAACACGTGATCGCTGATGGCTGCCAAAGTCTCCGGTGACACTTTTAGCAGGATAAAGAAAAGCCCCTGCAAAGCGGTGGCAGCAGTTTTCCTTATCGCGCTCGGACATATCATCTGGCAGGCGCATCACCCAATGTCCCAATTCATGGGCTGCAGTGAAGCGAATGCGCTCACCGGGTCGTTGCGCATTCAATGCAATCAACACGTGTTGGCCGTCATGAGTAGCTGCACAGGCGCCATCAAAATCATCAGGGCCGTTCAGCATCACTACCTTGATGCCGTGCTCTTCCAACTGCTCGGTCAGATGGGCGATAGGATCTTCACCGATGTCCCAATATCGGCGGAGCTCATCTGCCGCCCGTTCAGCTTCGCCAATAGACGATACCGACAACATCTGCGCAGGCGTTTTAGCAGTTTGGATGTCCACCGGGTCGAAGCACTCTTCAAGGGCGATATAACGCTCCAGATGCTCTCGAATCTGCTCCTCGACTTGGACCTGACGGTATCGCGGCATCTTCGCCAGCTTACGAAATTCCAGCGGAGCGAGTGGCAATGCCTGGGTACGGAAAAAATACTCCGGGCTCACCTCCAGCGCCTTTGCCAATTGCAAAAGGCGCTGGGAGTTGGGGGTACTCGACCCTTTTTCATATTTGCTCAGACCTTGCTTGGTTATATCGCCAAGACTGAGCGCGAGCGCTTCCAGCGACATACCACGCAATAACCTTGCGCGGCGAATTCGATCATTAATCATGTGAGATCTCCTTAGGTTGACAAGGCTATGCTTTTGTATTTGTTTGTCAACCTAAGGCCTATGTTGGCTGTTCGAATCCCGGCGGGTGAGTTTGCGTTGGCGCGAGGGAGGTTAGTAAGGCCGGTTCCGAGCGACAACCCTAAATAGCTGTGGGAAATCTCCGGTTAACAATTACAGAGTGTTTCTAAACCATAGGCCCATGACGCTCATTTGCTCATGCAACCCAGTATTTCCGAGCGTTTGCCTCTCAAATGCCCGTCCTCTTCCAATACTGGCCTTTCATCTAATTGTCACATTCCAGACATAGAGTGTTCACACGGCCTACCGATACTTGGCCCCGATCCAACTATCCCTATCTGCTAGGAGTAAGGCATGAAACTGAAGCGTTTGATGGCGGCAATGACGTTCGTCGCTGCTGGCGTTGCAACTGCCAACGCGGTGGCTGCTGGTGTTGACCCGGCCATCCCGGCTTACGTGAAGACCACTGGTGTGTCGGGCAACTTGTCCAGCGTCGGTTCCGATACCCTGGCCAACCTGATGACCCTGTGGGCCGAGGGTTACAAAAAGGAATACCCGAACGTCAACATCCAGATTCAAGCTGCCGGCTCCGCCACTGCGCCACCTGCGCTGACTGAAGGCACCTCCAACCTGGGCCCGATGAGCCGCAAGATGAAGGACACGGAACTGGCGGCCTTCGAGCAGAAGTACGGCTACAAGCCAACCGCTATCCCGGTTGCCGTGGACGCCCTGGCGGTCTTCGTGCACAAGGACAACCCGATCCAGCACCTGACCATGGAACAGGTCGACGCGATCTTCTCCTCGACGCGTCTGTGCGGCGCCAAAGCCGACGTGAAAACCTGGGGTGACCTGGGCGTGACCGGCGATCTGGCCAACAAGCCGGTGCAACTGTTCGGTCGTAACTCGGTGTCCGGCACTTACGGCTACTTCAAGGAAGAAGCCCTGTGCAAGGGCGACTACAAGCCTAACGTGAACGAACAACCGGGCTCGGCTTCGGTCGTGCAGTCGATCAGCTCCTCGCTGAACGGCGTCGGTTACTCGGGCATCGGCTACAAGACCGCCAGCGTGAAGACCGTGGCGTTGGCCAAGAAAGGCAGCACTGACTTCATCGAAGACACTGAAGAAAACGCCCTCAACGGCAAGTATCCGCTGTCGCGTTTCCTCTACGTGTACGTCAACAAAGCTCCGAACAAGCCGCTGGCTCCGCTGGAAGCTGAGTTCGTGAAACTGGTGCTGTCCAAGCAGGGCCAGGAAGTGGTGGTCAAGGATGGCTACATCCCACTACCAGCCAAAGTGGCCGCCAAGGCCCTGGCTGACCTGGGTCTGAAAGAAGGCAACTAAGTAGCTGGGCGGGGTAAAACCGGCCTTCTGTAGGAGCGAGCTTGCTCGCGAAAGGCGACAGGGCGCCGCGTTTATCCAGAAACGGCGCGTTATCGTTGACGATCTTCGCGAGCAAGCTCGCTCCTACAGAAACTCCTAATTTTTTTGTCCGCTGCCAGCTTTGCTACGCGGCGGATTTCTTGCGTCACTGCATTGTCATCTTTCTGTCATACAGGATCGCTAGGGTGTGCGCATGAATGATCTGGCCAATTCCACCATGACGACGACTTCTCCCCCAAGCGCATTGATTTCAATACGCCTGAGCTGCAACGCAAGCGCCGCATTCGCGCGCTCAAGGATCGTTTCACCCGTTGGTATGTACTGGTCGGCGGTCTCGCTGTGCTGGCTGCCATCACCCTGATTTTCTTCTTCCTCGCCTATGTCGTTGCGCCGCTGTTTCAAGGCGCCTCGCTGACCAAGGAAGACGCGCTGACGCCCGCCTGGATGCAGGACGCCGGCAAGCCGTTGCTGATCTCGCTTGAAGAACAGAATCAGGTCGCCATGCGGGTTTCCGACAAGGGTCAGGCGCTGTTCTTTGAAGTCGACACCGGCGCTGAACTCAAGCGCGTAGACCTGCCACTGCCGGCCGGTACCCAGGTGGTGTCCATCGGCGAAGACCAGCCGGGCAGCCCTCTGGTGATCCTGGGTCTGTCCAACGGCCAGTCCATGGTGTTCCGCCACACCTACAAGGTGTCCTACCCGGACGGCAAGAAAACCATCAGCCCTGCGATCGAATACCCCTACGGTGAAACGCCGATCGTACTGGATGAGGCAGGCCGCCCGTTGGAGCACGTCGCGCTCAATGCCACCGATACCTCCCTGGTGGTGGCCGGCTCGGCCGGTTCGCACTTGAACGTGCTGACCCTGAGCCGTGAAGAAAACATGATGACCGGCGAAGTCACCAGCGAGCAGAAGCGTGTCGAACTGCCGCAAATGACCGAGCCGGTGAAGGCGATCTTCATCGACCCACGCCAGCAATGGTTGTATGTGATCAACGGTCGAGCCCTGGCCGATGTGTTCAGCCTGCGCGACAAGAGCCTCAACGGTCGCTACAAACTGCTTGAAGACGGCAATGCCGAAGTCACCGCCAGCACCCAGCTGGTGGGCGGCATCTCGTTGATCGTCGGTAACTCCAAAGGTGGCCTGGCCCAGTGGTTCATGGCCCGCGACCCGGATGGCGAACAACGCCTGAAGCAAATCCGGACCTTCCAGATGGGCACTGCGCCCATCGTGGAAATCACAGCTGAGGAACGTCGCAAAGGCTTCACCGCCCTCGACGCTTCGGGCCAGTTCGGCGTGTTCCACAGCACCGCGCACCGCACCTTGCTGGTCGACCCGGTGGTCGACGGCCAGGGCGTGTTCGGCCTGTCACCACGGGCCAACCGCGTGATCGTCGAGGCCGGTGGCAAGCTGCAACCGCTGCTGCTCGACAATCCGCACCCGGAAGTATCCTGGAGCGCGCTGTGGAGCAAGGTCTGGTACGAGAACTACGACGAGCCTAAATACGTCTGGCAATCGACCGCCGCCAACACCGACTTCGAACCCAAGATGAGCCTGGCGCCGCTGACCTTCGGTACGCTGAAGGCCGCGTTCTACGCGATGCTGCTTGCCGCGCCGCTGGCCGTTGCCGCCGCCATCTACACGGCTTACTTCATGGCCCCGACCCTGCGCCGCAAGGTCAAGCCGGTGATCGAGTTGATGGAAGCGATGCCGACGGTGATCCTCGGCTTCTTCGCCGGCCTGTTCCTGGCGCCTTATGTGGAAGGGCACTTGCCGGGGATTTTCAGCCTGCTGATGCTGTTGCCGATTGGCATCCTGGTGGCCGGCTTTGTGTTCAGCCGCTTGCCTGAATCGATCCGCCTGCGCGTTCCCGATGGCTGGGAAAGCGCGATCCTGATCCCGGTGATCCTGTTCGTGGGCTGGCTCTCGCTGTACATGAGCCCGTACTTGGAAACCTGGTTCTTCGGCGGTGACATGCGCATGTGGATCTCCCATGACCTGGGCATTACCTACGACCAGCGCAACGCCCTGGTGGTCGGTTTGGCTATGGGTTTTGCGGTGATCCCGAACATCTACTCCATCGCCGAAGACGCCGTGTTCAGTGTGCCGCGCGGCCTGACCCTGGGCTCCCTGGCCTTGGGCGCCACGCCATGGCAGACCATGACCCGCGTGGTCATCCTCACCGCCAGCCCGGGCATCTTCTCTGCCCTGATGATCGGCATGGGCCGCGCGGTTGGCGAGACCATGATCGTGCTGATGGCCACCGGTAACACGCCGGTGATGGAGATGAACCTGTTCGAAGGCCTGCGCACGCTGGCGGCCAACGTCGCGGTGGAAATGCCCGAGTCGGAAGTAGGCGGCAGTCACTACCGCGTGCTGTTCCTCTCGGCGCTGGTGCTGCTGCTGTTCACTTTCATCATGAACACCCTCGCCGAGCTGATTCGTCAGCGTCTGCGCAAGAAATACTCGTCGCTTTAAGAAAGGTAGAAGTCTGTGAAACAGAACTCCCTGAATGGATGGTTCAAGAGCGGCGCCCCCGGCGTCTGGATCAGCGGTGGCGCGGTGTCCATCGCGGTCATCATGACCCTGGGTTTGCTGGCGGTGATTGCGGTGCGCGGTTTGGGCCACTTCTGGCCGGCTGACCTGATCCAGGCCAACTACAACGTGCCGGGCCAGGAAAACCATATCGTCATCGGCGAAGTGGTGCAGAAGGAAGAAGTGCCCCGCGAGCGCCTGAAAAGCGCTGGCCTGCCGGTGCCCGACGAGGGCCCGGAGTTCATGACTCGCGAGCTGATCAAGGTCGGCAACCGCGACTTGAACGGCAACGATTTCACCTGGATCGTCGGCGAATGGTTGAAGGACCAGACCAAACCGGTGCAGTTGATGACCATCGAGCGACGTGAGTGGGGTAACTTCTACGGCACCCTGGTCAACGTCAAGCAGGACGGCAAGGTCATCGCCGAAGGCGAGGCCGCGTGGCCGGAGCTGCAAGCTCGCGTAGATCGGGTCAACAAGCTCGCCGCCCAGCTCAAGAGTCTGGAAAAAACCGATATCGGCGCGATCAACGCCGGGCTGGAGCGCGTCCGCCTGCACGGCCGCAAGTTGGAACTGGAAGGCAAGCTCGACGCCGCCGCCCAAGCCGACATGGACGCCGACCGCGCCGAACTGAATGCCCGCTATCAGGACATCGAAGCGCGCCTGGCCGACCTGCACGCGCAGTTCAACCGCGACGCGCTGACGGCCCGTGACGGCAACGGCAAGGAAATCGAAATCGGCATCGGCAAAGTGGTGCACGCCTACCAGCCGAACGCCATGGGCACGATGACCAAGATCGGCTTCTACTTCAGCAAGGTCTGGGAGTTCTTGAGCGATGACCCACGGGAAGCCAACACCGAAGGCGGGATCTTCCCGGCGATCTTCGGCACCGTGATGATGACCCTGATCATGGCGATGATCGTGACGCCGTTCGGCGTGCTGGCGGCGGTGTACCTGCGTGAGTACGCCAAGCAGAACGCCCTGACGCGGATCATCCGCATCGCGGTCAACAACCTGGCGGGCGTGCCGGCCATCGTTTACGGCGTGTTCGGCCTGGGCTTCTTCGTGTATGTACTGGGTGGCTCGGTGGACCGGCTGTTCTTCGCCGAAGCCTTGCCGGCGCCGACCTTCGGCACGCCGGGCCTGCTCTGGGCCTCGCTGACCCTGGCGCTGCTGGCGGTGCCGGTGGTGATCGTGGCGACTGAAGAGGGCCTGGCGCGGATACCTCGCACCGTGCGTGAAGGGTCCCTGGCACTCGGCGCGACCAAGGCGGAGACGCTGTGGAAAATCGTGCTGCCAATGGCCAGCCCGGCGATGATGACCGGCATGATCCTCGCCGTGGCCCGCGCCGCCGGTGAAGTGGCGCCGCTGATGCTGGTCGGCGTGGTGAAGCTGGCCCCGTCGCTGCCGTTGGACGGTAACTACCCATACCTGCACCTTGACCAGAAGATCATGCACCTGGGCTTCCATATCTATGACGTCGGCTTCCAGAGTCCCAACGTCGAGGCGGCGCGGCCGCTGGTGTACGCCACCGCGTTGCTGCTGGTGCTGGTGATCGCCACGCTCAACCTGTCGGCGGTGTGGATACGTAACCACCTGCGCGAGAAGTACAAGGCGCTGGACAGCTGACACGATCCAATGTGGGAGGGGGCTTGCCCCCTCCCACACTGGACCAAGCCATACACAGAATTTGAGTAAGCCGCCCCCGGCGGTTCAATGAAATGAATTGGTAGCACAGGGAGCATCCCATGCAACATGAAACCCATTCCCACGGCATCAACATGTCTGCCCTGGGTCGCGACAAGCAGAGCCTGAGCCTGGCCCAGGAAACCGTGGCCATCGAAGTGCCCGGCCTGAGCCTCTACTATGGTGAAAAGCAGGCGCTGTTCGACGTCAGCATGAACATCCCCAAGCAGCGCGTGACCGCCTTCATCGGCCCGTCGGGCTGCGGCAAGTCCACGCTGCTGCGCACCTTCAACCGCATGAACGACCTGGTGGACGGTTGCCGTGTGGAAGGCGCGATCAACCTCTATGGCACCAACATCTACCGCAAGGGTGAAGATGTGGCCGAGTTGCGCCGCCGAGTGGGCATGGTGTTCCAGAAGCCCAACCCGTTTCCCAAGACTATCTATGAAAACGTGGTCTATGGCCTGCGCATCCAGGGCATCAACAAGAAGCGCATCCTCGATGAAGCCGTGGAATGGGCGCTCAAGGGCGCCGCGCTGTGGGATGAGGTCAAGGACCGTCTGCACGAGTCGGCCCTGGGTCTGTCCGGCGGCCAGCAGCAGCGTCTGGTGATCGCGCGCACCATCGCCGTGGAGCCTGAAGTGCTGTTGCTCGATGAACCGTGCTCAGCGCTCGACCCGATCTCGACGCTTAAAGTCGAAGAGCTGATCTACGAGCTCAAGTCCAAGTTCACCATCGTCATCGTGACCCACAACATGCAGCAGGCGGCGCGGGTTTCCGACTACACCGCGTTCATGTACATGGGCAAGCTGGTGGAGTTCGGCGACACCGATACCCTGTTCACCAATCCGGCGAAGAAGCAGACCGAAGACTACATCACCGGTCGCTATGGCTAGGAAGCTGTGGTTCTGATTGCACTGACGCTGCGGTTCTCCGCACCTTACCGGACGCTCCAAGGACGCCAACATGATTAGCAAAGAAGGCCTTACCCACCACATCTCCGCGCAGTTCAACGCCGAGCTTGAGGAAGTGCGCAGCCACCTCCTGGCGATGGGCGGCCTGGTGGAGAAGCAAGTCAACGATGCGGTCACCGCGCTGATCGAGGCCGACTCGGGCCTGGCCCAGCAAGTGCGTGAGATCGATGACCAGATCAACCAGATGGAGCGCAACATCGACGAAGAATGCCTGCGCATTCTTGCCCGTCGCCAGCCGGCGGCGTCCGACCTGCGCTTGATCATCAGCATCTCCAAGTCGGTGATCGACCTTGAGCGTATCGGCGACGAAGCCACCAAGATCGCCCGCCGCGCCATCCAGCTGTGCGAAGAAGGCGAAGCGCCGCGTGGTTACGTGGAAGTGCGCCATATCGGCGACCAGGTGCGCAACATGGTGCGCGATGCCCTCGACGCGTTTGCGCGCTTCGATGCGGACCTGGCGCTGTCGGTGGCCCAGTACGACAAGGTCATCGATCGCGAATACAAGACCGCCCTGCGTGAACTGGCGACCTACATGATGGAAGACCCGCGCTCTA
The DNA here is from genome assembly GCF_003852255.1 of Pseudomonas sp. R1-43-08. Classification (NCBI taxonomy): domain Bacteria; kingdom Pseudomonadati; phylum Pseudomonadota; class Gammaproteobacteria; order Pseudomonadales; family Pseudomonadaceae; genus Pseudomonas; species Pseudomonas sp. R1-43-08. The sequence continues at coordinate 5,532,314 of NZ_CP027734.1, read as the reverse complement.
TCTCGCGTGTCTTGAGCATCATCTGGGTGCTGCGCTCCCTGGAGCGCATCGGCGACCATGCGCGCAATATCTCGGAATTGGTGATTTACCTGGTGCGCGGCACCGACGTTCGGCACATGGGCCTCAAGCGCATGAAAGCCGAAGTTGAAGGCAATGCTGATCTTATCCCTAATGTTCCGGGCGAATCTGACGATAAGTAAGGTTGCCCGAGAAATTAACGCCCGGCCATTGGCCGGGCGTTTTCGTTTGCGGCGAGCGGAATTTATTGCGGATAGGGCCAAATAAGTCCTAACGTGACTGCAGAGTTTTGGCAAACTGCCATCAGTCAGGCGTACTGCCAGCAAAGGTTTTATAGGATGAAGGGTCGATGAGCAAAGTCAGTGTGTTGGTGGTGGATGACGCCTCGTTTATTCGCGACCTGGTGAAGAAGTGCCTGCGCAATTACTTCCCCGGGATCCAGATCGAAGATGCGGTGAACGGCAAGAAGGCGCAATCCATTCTGATGCGCGAGTCTTTCGACCTGGTGCTGTGCGATTGGGAAATGCCGGAGATGTCCGGGCTAGAGCTGTTGACTTGGTGCCGCGAGCAAGCCCATCTGAAGGCCATGCCGTTCGTGATGGTGACCAGCCGTGGCGACAAGGAAAACGTGGTGCAGGCGATCCAGGCCGGTGTTTCCGGTTACGTCAGCAAGCCGTTCACCAACGAACAATTGCTGAACAAGGTCAAGCAGGCCCTGCACAAGATCGGCCGCCTCGACGCGTTGATCGCCAGCGCGCCGACCAAGATGAACTCGGCCTTCGGCAACGACTCCCTGAGCGCGCTGACCGGTGGCAAGGCCGAAGCCGTCAAGCCGGCACCAGTGGCGGCAGCCCCGAGCAGAGGCCTGCTCAACAGCGCGCCTGTCACCGCTGCCCCGGCCCCTTCGCCTGCCGGCGGACGTGGTCAGGGCCAGTTGCGCCTGTCCAGCGGCACCCAGCAGTGCGTAATCAAGGCGCTGAGCATCAAGGAGGCGTTGTTGGTGGTGCGTCGCGGTGAGGTCCTGCCCCAGGTGCTGGAAAGCGCCGTGCTCGACCTCGAACAAGGCGAAAACGCTGAAGTGGCACGCCTCAATGGCTACCTGCACGCGATCGTTGCCTACGAGCCCAAGCCCGACAGCGACTGGCTGCAACTGACCTTCCGGTTTATCGACCAGGATGCGCAGAAGCTGGACTACATCTCCCGCCTGATCGCGCGGGGCACGGCCCAGAAGCATTTCGTGCCGGGTGCGTGATCCAAAGGATGGCCAGTAACCCATGTGGGAGGGGGCTTGCCCCCGATAGCGGAGTATCAGTCACTGTATCGGGTGGCTGACACACCGCTATCGGGAGCAAGCCCCCTCCCACAATGGGTAGTCAATCCAGCATCAACACCTTGGCCAGCACGATCTTCGGCCCTTTCATCTTCTTGATGATGATCCGCAAGCCTTCAACTTCCAGCACTTCTTCTTCTTCCGGCACCCGCTTCAAGGTGTCGTAGATCAGGCCGGCCAGGGTTTCGGCTTCGATGTGGTCCAGGTCGACGCCGAGCAGGCGCTCTACCTTGAACAGTGGGGTGTCGCCACGTACCAGCAGCTTGCCCGGCTGGTAAGCGAGGATGCCGCGCTCGGCCTTGCGGTGTTCGTCCTGGATATCGCCCACCAGCACTTCCAGCACGTCTTCCATGGTCAGGTAGCCGATGATCTTGCCATCGGCTTCTTCCACCAGGGCGAAGTGCGCGCCGCCTTTGCGGAACTGCTCCAGCAACTGCGACAACGGCATGTGGCGCGATACGCGCTCCAGCGGGCGGGTCAGTTCGGCCAGGTTGAACGACTCGGGGATATGGTCCAGGGCCGCCAGTTCCAGCAGCAGGTCCTTGATGTGCAACAGGCCCACAAACTCATTGCGCACCGCGTCGTATACCGGGTAACGGCTGAATTTATGGCGGCGGAACAGCGCGAGGATTTCCTTGAGGGGGGCGTTGAAGTCCAGGGTGACCAAGTCTTCCCGGGAGTTGGCCCAGTCCACCACTTCCAGTTCGCCCATTTCCACGGCGGAGGCGAGTACACGCATGCCTTGGTCGCTGGGGTCCTGGCCACGGCTGGAGTGCAGGATCAGCTTGAGTTCTTCGCGGCTGTAATGGTGTTCGTGATGCGGGCCGGGCTCGCCTTGACCGGCGATGCGCAAGATAGCATTGGCGCTGGCGTTGAGCAGGTAGATCGCCGGGTACATCGCCCAGTAGAACAGGTAGAGCGGCACGGCGGTCCACAGCGACAGCAATTCGGGCTTGCGGATGGCCCAGGATTTGGGGGCCAGCTCACCGACCACGATGTGCAGGTAGGAAATCACGAAGAAGGCGGCAAAGAACGACACGCCCTTGATCACTTCCGGCGACTCGACGCCTGCGGCGCCCAGCAATGGCTCGAGGATATGGGCGAAGGCCGGCTCACCGACCCAGCCCAGGCCCAGGGAGGCGAGGGTGATGCCCAGCTGGCAGGCCGACAGGTAAGCGTCGAGCTGGCTGTGCACGGTGCGCAGGATCTGCCCGCGCCAGCCGTTGGTGTGGGCGATGGCCTCGACCCGCGTCGAGCGCAGTTTGACCATGGCAAATTCCGCCGCAACGAAGAAACCGTTGAGCAGTACCAGGACCAGTGCAAATAGAATCATGCCGAAATCGGCGAAAAGTGTAGCGAGGGTGATACCAGGGGAAGGGTCCATGATGGGGTTTTGCAGGTTCCGTATGTTCAATAGGGGGGAAGCTGGCCTGAAAAGCAGGCGCAAGTCGGCCAATGTAGCGGCTGACGGGGCGCTTGCCTAGTGCCTGCTGCCGGGCGGGGCCTGGAATGCGCCCTTCAAGACACTGCAAGTCCAAATGTGGGAGGGGGCTTGCTCCCGATAGCGGTGGGTCAGTCGGCACTTCTCATACTGTTACACCGCTATCGGGAGCAAGCCCCCTCCCACCTTTATCTTGTGGCGTCTGCGGGTTATTCGTCGGTGCCGATCACCTGCGAGCGGGTCACCTGCGCGGGGGGGAAGTGGCAGGTAAACGTGCTGCCATGCCCCAGCACGCTGCTGATTTCCAGGCGGGCGCGATGGCGCAGCAGCACATGCTTGACGATCGCCAGGCCCAGCCCGGTGCCGCCGGTGTTGGAGTTGCGGCTGGAATCGACGCGGTAGAAGCGTTCGGTCAAGCGCGGCAGGTGCTTGGCGTCGATGCCGATACCGGAATCTTGCACGCTCAGGTGCGCGCCGTGTGCGTCAGCCCACCAGCGGATGCGGATATTGCCGTTGTCCTGGGTGTATTTCACCGCGTTGAACACCAGGTTGGAGAACGCACTGCGCAGCTCGCCTTCGCTGCCCTTGAGCAACACCAGCGGGTCGGCTTCCAGGGTAATGTGCTGGCCGCGCTCGCCGGACAGGGCCTTGGCGTCATTCTTGATGGTGTACAGCAGGCTCTGCACGGCCACGGGGTGGTTGTCCGACGGATAATCAGTGGCTTCAAGCTTGGCCAGCAGCAACAGGTCGTTGAGCAGGGTTTGCATGCGTGAGCCTTGCTGCTGCATTTGCTGCAGGGCACGGCTCCAACGCGGGTTGATCGCCTCGACATTGTCGAGCAGCGTCTCCAGATAGCCGCAGATCACCGTCAACGGTGTGCGCAGTTCGTGGGAAACGTTGGCGACGAAGTCTTTGCGCATCTGTTCCAACTGATGGATGCGGGTCACGTCGCGCACCAGCATCAAGTGCTCGTTGTTGCCGTAGCGCGTCAGGTACAGCTGGATACGCACGCGGTCGTTGGTGGGCGAGGGGATTTCCAGGGCTTCTTCATAGTTGTCCTGCTCGAAGTATTCCTTGAAGCGCGGATGGCGCACCAGGTTGGTCACCGGCTGGCCGCTGTCCTGGGGCGTCTTGAGGCCCAGCAGGGTCTCGGCGGCGCGGTTCCACCATTCCAGGTTGCCGTCGCTGTCGAGCATGATCACCGCGTCCTTGAGCGCGGCAGTGGACTCCTGTACCCGGTCGATCACCGCTTGCAGGCGCCCGCGCACCCGTTGGTCGCGGCGTTGCAGGTGGTAGATGCTGTCGAACACCTCGCCCCACAGGCCGTAACCGTCGGGCGGTGCTTCGTCGGGTTTGTGCTGGCGCAGCCATTCGTGCATGCGCAGCAATTGTTTGAGGGTCCAGCCCAGGTACAGGGCGATGCCGATGGCCAGGCTCCAGCCGTAATAACCACTGATCAGCCCGACCAGCAGGCAACCGGTGATCAGCAGGAGCATGTGGCGAATCAGGGTGCCATGCCAGTTTTGGTTCACTTGAACATGCGTCCTTGTCAGCTGTTAAGTCAGGAGACGGCGGGCCGGCTCAGCCCTTGGTGGAAAACCGGTAACCCGTGCCGCGCACGGTTTGTACCAGATTCTCATAGGCATCGCCCAAGGCTTTGCGCAGGCGGCGGATATGCACGTCGACCGTGCGCTCCTCCACGTACACATTGCCGCCCCACACCTGGTCCAGCAGTTGGCCGCGGGTGTAGGCACGTTCCTGGTGAGTCATGAAAAACTGCAGCAGGCGGTATTCGGTCGGGCCCATTTCGGCCGGCTTGCCGTCGATGGTCACCCGGTGGCTGATCGGGTCCAGGATCAGGCCGTCGACTTCGATAGGCGCTTCGCCATCGGTCGGGCCGGCCCGGCGCAGTACGGCTTTGAGGCGCGCGACCAGCTCTCGAGGGGAAAACGGCTTGGTGATGTAGTCATCGGCGCCGACTTCCAGGCCCTGGATCTTGTTGTCCTCTTCGCCCTTGGCGGTGAGCATGATGATCGGGATATCCCCGGTCAGCTCGTCACGCTTGAGGCGCCGGGCCAGTTCGATGCCGGAGGTGCCGGGGAGCATCCAGTCGAGCAGGATCAGGTCCGGCTTGCGGTCGACGATAATGGCATGGGCCTGCTGGGAGTTCTCCGCCTCCAGGCAGTCGTAGCCGGCCATTTCCAACGCAACGGCGATCATCTCGCGGATGGGCGCTTCGTCGTCAACAATCAGAATGCTCCTGCCAACCATGCTCAAAATCCTCTTGTCATTTAACTGTCTTGCGCCGCATTAGATAACGGAATTATTGCAGTCGTGTGACAGTAATTTAGACGCTTGGGCAATTCACGGCACTCTGGACTACCCTTTGGGTCCGAATCCTGACAACCACAAAAGGAAGGTTCCGATGACTTACAGCACGATTTCCTGGAAAGCCCTGCTGGTAGCGGCCGCATTGACGCTGCCGGGCCTGGCCTTCGCCGCAGAACCTGCGATGACGAAAGATGGGATGTTGGTCGATCACAAAGGCTTGACCCTCTACACCTTCGACAAGGATGCCGATGGCAAATCAGTGTGCAAGGACCAGTGCGCGACCAACTGGCCGCCACTGAAGGCGGAGTCTACCGATACCAAGGCTGGCGACTGGACAGTCATCACCCGCGACGACCAGACCAGCCAATGGGCCTACAAAGGCAAGCCGGTCTACACCTACAAGGATGACAAGAAGGCCGGGGACAAGACCGGTGATGGCAAGGGTGGGGTTTGGCACATCATCAAGCCTTGAGGCTGTTGCGCCTCTAAGACCATCGGGGGCAAGCCCTCTCCCACAATTGATTTGTGAACGCTTTCAAATGTGGGAGGGGGCTTGCCCCCGCTAGCGTCAGAACAGCCGCCGCAATCCTCTCATCGCAACCCGTAGTCAGCCACAATCCCCACGAAAATCGCCAACCCCGCCCAATGGTTGTGCAAGAAGGCCTTGAAGCACTTCATGCGATCCCTGTCCCGGGTGTACCAGAATTCCCAGGCAAAACAGCCCGCCGCCGCCAGCAGCCCGAGGTGGAACCAGCCGCCCAGCTCGAACCGAGCCCCCGCGAGCAACAGGCACACCAGCGCCAGGCCCTGCAGGGTGAGAATGATCACACGGTCAGCATCACCAAACAGAATCGCGGTGGATTTCACCCCGATCTTCACGTCGTCGTCGCGGTCGGTCATCGCGTAATAGGTGTCGTAACCCACTGTCCACAACAGGTTGGCGATGTACAGCAGCCACGCCTCGGCCGGCAGGTGGCCGGTCTCGGCCGTGAACGCCATCGGCATGCCCCATGAAAACGCCGCACCCAATACCACCTGCGGGTAATAGGTGTAGCGCTTCATGAACGGATAGCTCGCCGCCAGCGCCAGCCCGCCGAGGGACAGCAGGATGGTGCTGGCGTTGGTCAGCAGCACCAGCAGGAAGCTGACGCCCATCAACAGCGCAAAAAATACCAACGCCTCTTTCGAACTGATCCTGCCGCTGACCAGCGGACGTTGCTCGGTGCGTTTCACATGGCCGTCGACCTTGCGGTCGGCCCAGTCATTGATCACACAGCCACCGGCACGGGTCAGCACCACGCCCAGCACGAAAATCATGATATTGAGCAGCGACGGCGAGCCCTTGCCGGCGATCCACAGCGCCCATAGCGTCGGCCACAGCAGCAGGTAGATGCCGATAGGCTTGTCCATGCGCGTCAGCTGAATGAAATCCCAGGCCCTGGGGTTCAGGCGATTCAAGGATTTGAGTGCACGTTGGTACATCAGCGGTTCTCCGGATGGTCATGCAGTACCTGCCAGAAACTCGGCAGGAAGACTTCCGCCACCAGCACGCTCAGCGATCCGCGATCAAAGCGCGAGCGACGTGCCCACAGCCCGTCGGCCTGATCCGCCGTGGGTAGCCATGGCCCTGGGTAATGGCACACCTCGATCGGCTGGCGGGTAAAGGCGCGGTCGCAGAACAACAACTCGCCCAGCGACCGGCTGCCCAACTCATCCATATGCAAGCCGTCGCCCTGCAGCGCGTCGCGCGACGCGACACTGCGGGCAAATACCCAAGGTTGGCCATGCCCGCGCAAATACACCTCGCGTACCCAGCCGATAGTCGCCGGGGGCAGGTCCAGCGCCGCGCATTCATCGTCGCGCAACGCTTGCCAGCCCTCGAGCAGCGGCGTCACGCTGAAGCCGTTCTCGGACAGCCCCGTCAGCCGCCGCGTCAGCGAGCCTTCATCGAACAGCCAATCGAGGGTCAGGGGCGCAGGCATTGGGCTCAGCAGGCTCTGGGGCAGCCATCGGCAAGCATCGGAAGGGGCGATTGAGTGCGGCACGGCGAGTCAATATTGGCAGCAAAAGAGGCGGCGAGCTTACCATGACGACCTGAACTTTTGCCGCGCTGAACCGGCCGTTTGCGCCGATCGTGCTTGCATCTGCCGGCCGCGATCAGTACAAAACGCCCTGAGCCGAGCGGCAGCGCAGGTTTATCGACCGTCGGCCAAGATGCCTGGACCCTGAGGAAGCACGTAATGAAGAAGTGGCAATGTATCGTCTGTGGCCTGATTTACAACGAAGCGGATGGTTGGCCGGATGACGGAATCGCTCCTGGCACCTTGTGGCAGGACGTCCCGGAAGATTGGCTGTGCCCGGACTGCGGCGTGGGCAAAATGGATTTCGAAATGATCGAAATCGGCTAATTCGAAGTTTACGAACCGTACTACAAGGAGAAAGGAATGAACGCACCTGTCGTGATCATCGGCACAGGATTGGCCGGTTACAACGTAGCTCGGGAGTTTCGCAAGCTCGACGGCGACACCCCATTGCTGCTGATCACCGCAGATGACGGGCGCTCCTACTCCAAGCCCATGCTCTCCACCGGGTTTGGCAAGAACAAGGAAGCCGATGGCCTGAGCATGGCTGAACCTGGTGCCATGGCCGAGCAACTCAAGGCGCAAGTGCGCACCCACACGCGTATCAGCGGCATTGACCCAGGCCACAAGCGTCTGTGGATCGGCGAGGAATCGGTGGCCTATCGTGACCTGATCCTGGCATGGGGCGCAGAGACTGTCCGCGTACCCGTGGAGGGTGATGGCGCCGAGCTGGTTTTCCCGATCAATGATCTCGAAGACTACGCGCGCTTTCGCGCCGCAGCTGCCGGCAAACGCCGCGTGCTGCTGCTCGGCGCCGGCCTGATCGGCTGCGAATTTGCCAACGACCTGATCCTTGGCGGCTATGAAGTCGATCTGGTCGCGCCGTGCGAACAGGTTATGCCGACCCTGCTGCACCCGGCGGCTGCGGCTGCGGTGCAAGCCGGGCTGGAAGGGCTTGGCGCGCGTTTCCACCTGGGGCCGGTGCTCAACCGCCTGCTGCGCAGCGCTGACGGTCTCGAAGCCCATTTGTCCGACGGTGAAGTGATCCAGTGCGACCTGGTGGTTTCCGCCATTGGCCTGCGTCCGCGCATAGACCTGGCGGCGGCGGCCGGCCTGCAAGTCAACCGCGGCATCATGGTGGACCGTCACCTCAAGACCTCCCACGCCAATATCTACGCCTTGGGCGACTGCGCCGAAGTCGATGGCTTGAACCTGCTGTACGTCATGCCCTTGATGAGTTGCGCCCGCGCCTTGGCCCAGACCCTGGCCGGCAACGCCACGGCCGTCAGCTACGGGCCGATGCCGATCACCGTGAAAACCCCGGTCTGCCCGCTGGTGGTCTCACCGCCTCCACGCGGCAGCGAAGGCGTGTGGAGTGTCGAAGGCGAGGGCGCCGACATCAAGGCCCTGTGCCGCGACGCCAGCGGTCGCCTGCTGGGCTATGCGCTGACCGGTACCGCCGTCATGGAAAAACTGGCATTGAACAAGGAACTTCCGCCACTGCTGGCGTAAATGCCGGTCGTTCTGTCGGAATCAGCCCCTTCTTACCCGTATAAAGGTCGCGGCGAGACTGGCGGAGCGTGCGAGGGCATGCCATCCTCACTCCCGTCTGCCGCAGAGTAGAGCCTGCGGCGCCTTGGCGCTGCTCCACCAGAGAGCAGCACGGACATAACAACAAAAAACCGTCAAAGAGGCTTCATATATGCGTAAACCAGATCTCGCAGCCGCCATCGCTGAAAAAGCCGATCTCACCAAAGAACAGGCCAACCGCGTACTCAACGCCGTTCTCGAAGAAATCACCGGCGCCCTGCACCGCAAGGACAGCGTTACCCTGGTCGGCTTCGGCACTTTCCTGCAACGCCACCGCGGCGCCCGCACCGGCAAAAACCCGCAAACCGGTGAGCCTGTGAAGATCAAGGCCAGCAACACCGTAGCGTTCAAGCCGGGCAAGTCGCTCAAAGACAGCGTCAACCCGTAAAAAGCGGTGCCGTTCTCGAAGGGAGGCGGGGAGGGTAAGAAGAATGGGCACGCCAACTGGGTTGGGGTGCCCATTTTTAGTGGGCGTTAAATAAGGTCTGCGCGCTGATGACGGCTTTGTTTACTCGTTCCCGGCATTGGATCAGGATCAAGTTGGTCATAAAGCAGGTATTGCTTGGACTCAAGTATGGCCTGGTATCCAGAACAGGTTTTTACCACCGGACTTAATGATTCTCTCGACCAGTTCGGTGAAAGATTTTGCGATCAGTGTGCTTGCGTCGGCTGTCGGATAATTGTCCCAGAACGAGTCGTAGCAATAACCAAAATGGGGACCTGGCGTCAGGTCTATTGAAATCACCTGATCTTCGCATTTAACCAGCACGTACCAGTTTGCTGAGTCCGGATCTTCCAGATCCTCGTTCATTACGACAAGGTCGGAACGTTCAAGCGGTGGTGGCTGAATTATGAAGCTGTAACGTGCCTGTGGATAGAAAACTACGCTGCTGTAATGCTGATAAAAATCAGCTAAGTCATCGGGAACAGGTTGGCTTGGCAGCCCCGTGGAGGGAGTCTTCCGGCAGTCAGACTTTTCTATTAAATCAACGATATTTATCAGACTCATCTTCCGCATCCTTTACGCAGGTAATTTTTCATTGCCTTGTTGTACAAACGGCGTGAGGCCTTTGGGAAGCCTTTGGCTTCGGCGGCTGCAAACATTTTGTTGGACAGTCGGAGTATTTCGAATTTCGATACCTTCTTCCAATCGAAACCTTTAAAACCGCGCTTCCCGGTTTTCTTCTCAACCCAGTCTTTAGCGACGTCTTTGGTCGCGTTGTGTTGATCTACCGTCATCACTACGGTCGGCGTCTGGCCGTTTCGAGATACGTAATCCTTTATATTGTGCTTGGACCAAGCATCGAGTATCCCATGATGCTTTTCGAAGCCCGGAGCGCTTTTTCCATAATCAATAATGTCACCCGGTTTTGCCGGTGCCCACCCCAGTGGATCCATCCACGTAATGGGATTCGGTGAATATTGATAAAGGTTTATGCCGCCTAATAACCCAATCGGATCCGGCGTCGTAAACCGCCCCACATCCGGATCATAAAACCTGAACGTATTGAAATGCAGCCCTGTCTCCCGGTCAAGGTACTGTCCCTGAAACCGCACATTCTGCTCTTCAATGTAATAAGGCTCGCGCACCTCTTCCAGCGTATTGCCCCACACCCGATAGGTCGCCTGCCAGACGTTGTGTCCGTCGGCCTCGGTGAGCTGTTCCGGCAGGCCGTTCAGGTCGTTGTGGTAATAGCGAATTTTCTGCAGCGGCCCGCTTCCGTCGACGCGGGCCAGGGGCTCGTAGCCTTCGTCCTGATAAACATAAAGACTCGTCTGACTGTGCTTATTCTCCTGCAGCAACCGCAAACCATCCCAGGTAAACCGCGTCTCCCCCAGCGGATACCCATCGCTGCCGTGCTCGGTCTTCTCGATGCGTCGGCCCAGCGGGTCATACGTCATCCTGACGATGCTGCCATTGTCATTACGCACTTCAACCAATCGGCTTTCAGCGTCATACGCAAAGCGCTGCACGCCGCGCTTGGCACTGCGTTTCTCGATCATCCGCCCAAACGCGTCATAGCGGTAACGCTTGTCCTGATAGGTCAGCAGCTTGTTATGCACCACGAGCCCCGCACCGGCCTGCGGGCCGTCGAGCAGGTTGGCGGCGGCGTCATAGGCGAAGGTTTCGCGCTGGCCATGGAGGCTGTCCTGGCTGGCGATGATGCGGCCGGTGGCGTCGTAGTGCAGCAGCTGGCGGTGTTGTGCGGCGGGTTGCTGGTCGAGTTTGCCGATCAGGTTGTCGGTGGGGTCGTACTCGAAGTGCTTTTGCGCCGCTGCCGGCATCAGTGAGGGTTGGCTGGCAAGGCGGCGTTGGCGTGCGCGCAGGCGGCCGCTGCGGTCGTATTCGCTGCGGGTGCTGAGCTGGCCCTGGGTGCGCAGCACTTCGCGGTGCAGGCGGTCGCGTTCGAAGTCGCTGATGACCTGGCCGTCGAGGTTGATCTGGTGCAGGTGGCCGCTGCCGTAATACAGGCGATTGAGCCAACGGCCGTCCGGCAGTTGGGTCTGGATCAGGTTGCCGAGTTCGTCGTAGTGGTGTTGCAGGCTGCCTGCCGAGCTCTGTTCGGCAAGCAACTGGCCGAGCGGATCGTAACTGAACCCCAGGGCCTGGGCATTGCCTTGCAGGTCGGTGAAGGTGACGGCCGTCAGTTGATCCACTTCATCGTAGCTGTAGTCGGTACGACCATCGTCGGTGGTTTTAGCAACCAGTCGGCCGACCGCATCGCGCTCCAGCCGATGAACGATGGGGGCGGGTGGCGTTTCAGGAACAATCGCCAGTCCATTGCCAAACGGCGCAGGCATGGCCGTCACCGCAGTGACATTGTCGAGCGGGTCGTAGGCATAGCGTTTGGCGCTGCCGTCGAGGTCTTGCTGTTCAGCCAGCCGATCGCCGGCATCCCACGCAAATCGATAGCTTTCACCGTTCTCATTGACCAGCGCTTGCAATCGCCCGTAGCTGTCATAGCCGAACTGCACCTGTCGGCCATGGGCATCGGTGCGCTGGCGTACCTGGCCACGCCGGTTGTGTTGATAAAGCGTGGTGTGCCCGGCGGGATCGGTATAGCCCACCAACTGCCCGCTGGCATCACGCTGGAACTGTTCGGTGCGTCCGTCCGGCAGTTGGCTGCTGAGCAAACGGCCCTGGGCGTCATAGCTGAACTGCGTGCGCTCGCCGAGGGCATCGGTGATGACCTGCAGATAACCGCGCTCGTCGTAGCTGAACCGCGTTGGGTAACCCGAGCAATCGACATGCTCGACCAATTGCCCGAACGGGTTCCAGCGCAGCTTTTTGCGCTTGCCGGTAGCGTCGATGATGTCGACGACCTGCCCGTGGGCGTCATAGCGGTAACGCGTGACGTAGCCCAGCGGGTCGGTTTCGGCGATGCAGTTGCCGCGTTGGTCATAGCGATACTGCCAACTGTTGCCGGCGGCATCGGTTTCCACCAGCGGCAGCGCCCAATGCTCCAGCCACAAGGTGGAGTCGCTGCGGTCCAGCGGGTCGGTTTCACCGATAAGGTTGCCGGCGTCGTCGTAGCTGTATTCGTAGCGGCCCCCCAACGGGTCAGTCGCGCTGAGCAGTTGGCGTTCGTCGTTCCAGTCGAAAAGCCAGGTCTGGTCGAGGTTGTCGCTGTACCGAATGATCTGGTGCTGAGTGTTCCACTGGCGCGTGCTGAGGCGCTGCAAGCCATCGGTGATGCGGGTGAAGCCGGTCTGCAAGTCATAGTCGAACTGGTAAGCGTCGCCCTCATCGGTCCAGTGTCGAACGACTCGCCATTCCAGGCCTTCAACCAAGGCCCATTCATAGAAGCAGCGCAACCCAGTGGGCAACTGGTGCTCCACCATCCGGCGTCCGGCATCGTAGGCAAAGTGCCGTTGTACCTGCTCGGTTGCATCGCGAACCACGGCCAACTGACCGGCCGCGTCATAGCCATAGCTGACCAGCACTTCGCGACGTTGATCGGGGTACAGGCGTTCGATCCGGGTAACGCAGTCGAGCTCGCGAACCAGCTCAACCTGCACCAGGTCAAACGTATCGCGCAGGCGCAGCAGGCGCCCGGCTGCGTCATAGTCGACATAAATGCGGTTGTCATTGCGATCACCCAGCTGAACCAGGCGCAACCGCGCAGCATGGGTCGGCGTGGGTTCAAACAAGCGGTACAGGCCGTCATCACTTTCGATCAACAACTGCCCGTTGAGGTGTCTGCGCACCGCAAGCCCTTCACCGGCGCTGAACACTGCGCCACCCAAGGGAATGGAACCCATGTCGATGGGGCGTCCCTGCTCGTCGGTGTACACCAGCGTTTCACCGCCTTCGGGATGAGCACGGACCTCGACGCACACCTCATACGGCACGCTCCAGCCCACACCAAATAGGCTACCGGTCCGCTCGTCACGGCTGTTGTAGACGCGTTGCCAGTCAATCGGCAAGATGCCGGGCAGCACGAAGTCCAGCTCTTCATCGCCGCCCAACACTTTCGCACCCGTCGCCGCATGCACCGGATTCGATGAACCCATCGCCGCATTGGCCATCGCGCCCATCGCACTGCTGACGGCCATCGAGGTGGCGCCGCCGATCAGCATGCACGGCAGCTTGCTGAAGAACTTGCCCTTGCCGCCCTTGAGCATCAATAGCGCTGTGACCGCCAGCCCCACGCCTGGCGTCTTGCCGCTGCGAATCTCGCGCACCACCACTGAACCGCCGCCGATGGTCACGTTGGAGGAAATCAGCCCGGACGACACCACGGTCGCATCGCAGGTGCTGCGATCACCGCTGCGCACCGCCGGCTGGCCGTTGATCGTGACTTTGTCCGAGCCCTCGGCCAGAAACTGCGGCGGCATCGGCGGGTGCTTCATGCACACGACCAGGTCCAATGGCTTGGGCACGGCGCCGGGCGCTGGGGTGGCGACGGTCGGGCGCCACATCTGCGAGAAGAAACTCTCGGCCATGTCCAGGTAGCTGGATTCGGGTTCCGGCTCTGGAGCTTCCAGTTCGGTACCGGCCGGCGCGACATGGGAACTGATCGCCCCGGCGGCTCGGGCGGCGGGAATATTGTTGGTAAGCGTATCGGTGGAGCCGGTGAGAATATTTGCCTGCACCGTGGGAGGGAACAGGGCGTTGCTGAAGGCATCGCATAAATCCGTCAGCCCTTTGTCCGCCCCGCTCTTGCTCATGAGAAGGCCGACTATCGTGCCCACCACTGCGCCCAGCAGGAAGCATCCCAACCCGCCCGTAGCGACGGTAATGCCGGTCGCTGCGACCACGGCAAACGTGGCCACGGCGGTGATCGCGATATTCGCCGCCACCTCCAGCACCCCGCCGAGGATGTCGGCCATCATCGAAGTGTGGGCCAGCGCATCGCCCATTCGGGCTGCCCATAACGCGTCAGACATGCAGGCTGCTCATCAGGACACAGCGTCGAACGACAGCGAGTTTTTTATCAGTGCCCAATGCGCCGCCTCGGCATCACCCAGCGCGTCCGCCTTCACGTAACTCAAGGCAAGCATCTTGCGCGTGCCGGGAATCACCAGCGCCAACTGAAACTGGAAGACCTTGTCATTACCCTTGTTGAACTGGCTGCGCAGCTCGATGCCGTCCACCTCTTGATTCGCCCCCAAACGCACATCGACGCCGGGTTGATAGCGCAACTCCTGCACCTGTTTTTCCAGGCGCTGGAGCTGGTCGTTGAAGTTGCTGTGCAGGGTTTCGCCTTCGGCGAGCAAGCTACGGCTGACGATCAGGGACGTGCCCAGCTCGGGAAACTTGAGGATGTTGATCGTCGCGTCCTGCAGTTCGCCGGCAGGCAACTGAAACTGGAATTCATTGATTCGGTACGTCATAAAAACAGGTCTCGTCAGGAGCTTTTAGGCGTGGGAAACGCGGCTTTGATATTGGCGTCGATGCTGGCTTTCACGCCCTGGCCATCAGGCGTGGCGCCCGCGCCGCCACCGTTGTTGAGGTGCAGGACGCCGCCGGTGTTGAACTCGGCATCGCCGCTGGCGTAGAAGCTGATTTGCACACCGGTCAGGTTGATCTGCCCGCTGGCGTTGAGCTCGAGGATGCTTTCGCCACAGACCAGGCGCAGATTTTCGCCCACTTCGATCACGTAGCTCTGGCTGATGCTGTCGGTCTTGCGCTGGCCCACCGAGAGGATGTCCTCCTGCTTGACGATGCGCAGGCGATTATTGCCGATGGTCACCGTCTCGTTGTGCCCGATGCTTTTATTACGGTCATGCCCCACCGAATGGCTTTCATCCACCTCCACCACGATGTCCTGATTACGCTCGGCATGGATGTACAACTGCTCCAACCCCTTCTTGTCCTCCATGCGGATTTCATTGAAGTTGGCCGGCGTGCCGCCTTTGCTGGAGCGGCTTTTCATGCCGCTCTGGGTCGCGTTCTCCGGCAGGTCGTAAGGTACGGTTTGCTCAGCGTTGTACACGCGCCCGGTGATGATCGGTCGGTCCGGGTCGCCTTCGAGGAAGCTGACGATCACTTCCTGGCCGATCCGTGGGATCTGCATCGAGCCCCAGTTCTTGCCGGCCCAGGATTGCGACACGCGGATCCAGCACGAGCTGTTCTCGTTGGACTGGTCGTGGCGGTCCCAGTAGAAGTGCACCTTCACGCGGCCGTATTGGTCGGTCCAGATTTCTTCGCCCTTGGGGCCCACTACCAGTGCGGTCTGCGGGCCTTTGACGACGGGGCGGTGGGTGTTGGCCAGCGGGCGGAAGCTTTGCTGGGCGTCGATGCAGGTGAGGCTGCTTTCGAACTGCGCGCCGCCTGCGCCGCCGCCGCTTTCCAGGCTTTCCTGCACGATGTAGTAGCGACAGCCGACGATCAGGTATTCGCGGTTCTGGTCCTGGCGGCTGAAGCCGGTGAGGCTGAACAAGTGGCCCGAACCCAGGCCACGGGCATTGCCGGCGAACTCGATCTGTTCATGCAGGGTTTGCAGGGCTTCGATGCGGGTGCGCGCGTAGTGTTCGCCGTCGGCGCTCTGCACGTAGGTGCCGGGGTAGTCGTACAGCGGATAGTCGCCGGCGGTGTGCGGGCGCGGCATGGCCGAGCGCACGTCGATGCTGGCGCTGGGGCGCTGGAAATCGTAGTCGTTGAGCTCCAGCGACCCCGGCTGCACCTCCTGCGCCAGGTGCCAGTTGTGCATATGGTCGCGTTCGCGCTGCTGCTCGTCCTTGGGGTAATACGGGATCGACGCGTAGCCCGGCACCGTGGTGTGGGCGCCGTAGGCGTCGGCCAGCACCAGCACGTGACGGTCCTGCTCATGGCGGAAGAAGTAGTAGATGCCTTCCTGTTCCATCAGGCGGCTGACGAAATCGAAGCTGGTCTCGCGGTACTGCACGCAGTATTCCCACTCGCGATACGGCCGGCTCAGGGCATCTTCGAAGTCGGAAAAACCCAGGTCGCGGAACACCTGCTTGATGATCTGCGGGATGCTCAGGTTCTGGAAAATCCGGCAGTCGGAGGTGCGGCTGAGCAGCCACAGCCAGGGGCGCAGCGTCACCTGGTAACTGGCGAACTGGCCTTGGTCGATGTTCTGGCTGCAGCGCGCGACGATGCCGTGGAAGTGCCGCTCGCCACCGTCGGCCAGTTGCAGGCCGACGCTCATTGGCTTGCCCAGCAACTGGTTGAGGTCGATGTTGGCGTCCAGGGACGTCAGTTGCAGCTCATAGTTGAACAGCCTTCCTAACTCTTCACCGCCACCCATTTCATTGAGCAGCAGCACATCCGGCCCGAGAGGGCTGGTGATTTTGGCCAGGCGTGAGGCTTGGTTGAATAGCATCGATAGTCCCGTAAACGCCTTAATAACTGAAGAAACCGAATCCAAATGTGGGAGGGGGCTTGCTCCCGATAGCAGTGTGTCAGTTGATACATTGGGTGACTGGTGCACCGCTATCGGGAGCAAGCCCCCTCCCACATTTTGAGCAGCATTCCGTCAGGTTAATCGCTGAAGTCGTAGTGCAATTCATTATCCCGGCTGCTGATGCGCACCCCCGCCAGCGCCTTGCCTTCGAGCATGCGCGTGAGGAATTCACGGCTCATGTCCGGCAGCAGGCTGTTGGTCAGGATGGTGTCGATCATGCGCCCGCCGCTTTCGGTTTCGGTGCAGCGTGAGACGATCAGGTCGACCACCGCGTCGTCGTAGTC
The DNA here is from genome assembly GCF_003852255.1 of Pseudomonas sp. R1-43-08. NCBI lineage: Bacteria > Pseudomonadati > Pseudomonadota > Gammaproteobacteria > Pseudomonadales > Pseudomonadaceae > Pseudomonas > Pseudomonas sp. R1-43-08. The sequence continues at coordinate 5,515,365 of NZ_CP027734.1, read as the reverse complement.
GAAGGCGACCTTGTGGGTATTCTCCACGCGCTTCTTGATGCGGTTCAGTTGCAGGCGAGTGATCGCCTTGAGCATCTCGTCGCTCAGCGGGTAATAGGGAATGGTTACCAGGCGGCCGAGCAGCGCGGGCGGGAAGATCTCCAACAGCGGCTGGCGCAGGGCCTTGGCGATTTCCTCGGGCTCGGGGATGTTCGCCGGGTCTTTGCAGACGCGGGAAATCAGCTCGGTACCGGCATTGGTGGTCAGCAGGATCAAGGTGTTCTTGAAGTCGATCACGCGGCCTTCGCCGTCTTCCATCACGCCCTTGTCGAACACCTGGAAGAAGATTTCATGCACATCCGGGTGGGCTTTTTCCACCTCGTCCAGCAGCACCACGCTGTAGGGTTTGCGCCGCACCGCTTCAGTCAGCACGCCGCCTTCGCCATAGCCGATATAGCCCGGTGGCGCACCTTTGAGGGTGGAAACCGTGTGGGCTTCCTGGAATTCGCTCATGTTGATGGTGATCACGTTCTGCTCGCCGCCGTACATGGCTTCGGCCAGGGCCAGGGCGGTTTCGGTCTTGCCCACGCCCGAGGTGCCGGCGAGCATGAACACGCCAATCGGCTTGCTCGGGTTATCGAGGCCGGCGCGGGAGGTCTGGATGCGCTTGGCGATCATCTGCAGAGCGTGGTCCTGGCCGATGATGCGTTTCTTCAGGTGTTGGTCGAGGTTGAGCACGGTTTCCAGTTCGTTGCGCGCCATGCGGCCCACCGGGATACCGGTCCAGTCCGCAACCACCGAGGCCACGGCCTGGTAATCCACGGTGGGCAGGATCAACGGGGTTTCGCCTTGCAGGGCGCTGAGGCGCTGTTGCAGGTCCACCAGTTGGGCGCGCAATTCATCGTTGCCGCTGTCGACGTCGCCGACTTTTTCGCGCAGCGTCGCGCGGGTGGCGAGCAGCTCATCCACCAAGGCTTTCTCGTCGGCCCAACGGTTTTCCAGAGTGGCCAGGCGCTCACGCTCGGCCGTCAGCAGCGCTTCGCTGTTGGTTTGACGCGCGCCAATCGCAATGCCGATCGCATGTTCCCGAGCGATGATTTGCAGCTCGGTTTGCAGCGCTTCGATACGGCGGCGGCTGTCGTCCACTTCGGCAGGCACGGCGTGCAGGCTGATGGCGACGCGGGCGCAGGCGGTGTCCAGCAGGCTCACGGATTTGTCTGGCAACTGGCGCGCGGGGATGTAGCGGTGGGACAGCTTCACCGAGGCTTCCAGGGCTTCATCGAGAATCTGCACCTGATGGTGTTTCTCCATGGTCGAGGCCACGCCGCGCATCATCAGCAGCGCTTTGTCTTCCGACGGCTCGGCAACTTGCACCACCTGGAAGCGGCGGGTCAGGGCCGGGTCTTTTTCGATGTGCTTCTTGTACTCGGCCCAGGTCGTCGCGGCCACGGTACGCAGGGTGCCACGGGCCAAGGCAGGCTTGAGCAGGTTGGCCGCGTCGCCCGTACCGGCAGCGCCACCGGCACCGACCAGGGTGTGGGCTTCGTCAATAAACAGGATGATCGGCTTGGCCGAGGCCTGCACGTCTTCGATGACCTGGCGCAGGCGCTGTTCGAACTCGCCTTTCATGCTCGCGCCGGCTTGCAGCAAGCCCACGTCGAGGCTGCGCAGTTCCACGTCCTTGAGCGCCGGCGGTACATCGCCGGCGACGATGCGCAGGGCGAAACCTTCGACCACGGCCGTCTTGCCCACCCCGGCTTCACCGGTGAGGATCGGGTTGTTCTGGCGCCGGCGCATGAGGATATCCACCAGTTGGCGAATCTCTTCATCGCGCCCCACGATCGGGTCGAGCTTGCCGCTGCGCGCCTGTTCGGTCAGGTCGACGGTGAAGCGCTTGAGCGCTTCCTGCTTGCCCATCGCGCTGGGGGCCATGGCGCCGCTGGCTTCGCCGGGAACACCGGCATTGAAACCATCGCTGGCGCCAAGGGCATTCTCAGGCGAGTCGCCGACGTATTCATCAAACCGCTCGCTCAAGGCCTCGGGCTTGATCTTGTCGAATTCGGCCGACAAGCCCAGCAGCGCATGGCGCAGGCTCGGGGTTTTCAGGATGCCCAGCACCAGGTAACCGGTGCGCACCTGGCTTTCGCCGAACATCAGGCTGCCATACACCCAACCGCGCTCCACCGCTTCTTCCACATGGGACGACAGGTCAGTGATCGAGGTCGAGCCGCGCGGCAGGCGGTCCAGGGCTTCGGTGAGGTCGCGGGCCAGGCGCGCCGGCTCCACGTTGAACTGGCGGATGATGCGGTGCAGGTCCGAGTCCTGCAGCTGCAGCAACTGGTGAAACCAGTGGGCCAGCTCCACATACGGGTTGCCCCGCAGTTTGCAGAACACGGTGGCGGCTTCGATGGCCTTGTAGGCCACGCTGTTGAGTTTGCCGAACAGTGCGGCGCGACTGATTTCACCCATGCTCTGGATTCCTTGAGGTGGTGGCGTGATCGGCGTAATGCCGGGCCAGGATTAGGTCGTTGGCGTCATGCGCAGGTTGGCCGAGCCAGGTATTGAAGCCCAGGCGGAACTGGCCGTTGAGTTGCAGCGCCGGGACTTCGGGTTGTTGCAGGACCAGGTTCAAGTCCCAGTCCAGTTCATGGCCCAGGTACTCGGCCACCCACGCCACCAGTTCGTTGAACGGCTGGTGGCCGGGCAGCATGCCCATGTAATCGTCGAGTTTCAGCGGCCCGAGGCGAATGCGGAATTTGTGCTGGCGGTCCCACACATGGCTGCCCAGGCAGAAATCCACGCCGAGCCGGTTGGCGCTGACGCCGACGCGGCTGCGTTCGGGCAATTCCAGCCATTGGCCGACGTATTCTTCGATTTCCACCGGCAAGCCGAAGTACTCGCTGAGGATGGCCTTCAAGCCATCCGGGTAACGGGTCTGCGCCGACAGGTGGCCGCTGTAATGCAGCTTCGCCGTGTCGGGGATCAAGCCCTGGTTGAGCAAGCTCGGCATGCCGCGGCCACTCAAGGCGGCGAGGCGTGCGGACCAGTAGTCATCGTCCGGGCGGTCATGGCTGACCGTCGGGCGTGCCTCGGCCCAGGCCCGGTAGAACAGGGTCAGCAGGCGATGGTGGAACACATCCAGGAACTGTTTGCTGGTGCTGTCGGCATTGTTGCGCTGGCGCTCGCGCACGTATTCGGTGATATGCAGCGGCAGCGGGCCGTTGGGGCCGCCGAGGCCGAAGAAGAATTGCTCCAGCCGCGCCGGCTTGCCGTCACCGCCGGGGTCGACCGAGGCCAGCGTAGCCGGGGCGAAGGTGCAATCGGCCCGTTGGCCCAGGCGCAGCGGGTCATCCGCCAGGCGCAGGGAATGGCCCAGGCGCGGCAGGTCCGGCGATTCGCACTCGATACGCCGCAGCGCCTGGAAGAAGTCGTATTCCCAGGGCTCCTGGTGCATCGCGTCCAGGGTACTCACAGGGTCGGACGACGTCCGGGCTTGGCTTTCCATCGCATGATCTCGCCGCGTTCGGTGGTACGGATCACCGTCTCGGTAAAACTGTTGATCGACACGTAGCGTGCCAGGAAGCGTTCCAGCACCGCACCGAGCAAGAACACACCGGTGCCGCGAAACGCGTTTTCATCGAATTCCAGGGTGATCTCCAACCCGCGGCCAAACACAATCGGGCCCGGCATCGGCAGGCGTCGGGTCACCGCCTTGCTGCTGACTTCGCGCAAGCCTTCGATCTGCAATTGCAGGGCGGCGTCGTTGCTGTCGCCGTACAGGCGCAACAGCTCACGCAAGGCGCCGGCGCCCTGGCCCTGTTCACTTAAGGAAAGGTAGTTGAGCGACAACTGGCTGATCAGCCGCCAGGCCTTGGCATCGTGGGCATGGCTGGGGCGCGGGCGGCTGGGGCCGGCGACGCACCGCACCGAGAGCACCGGGGCGCTGTCGGCCAGGGTGAAATCGGTCTTGCCGTTACCCACGCTCATGAACAGCGGCAGGTCGCGGTTGGTGCACAGCGCGGTCACGCCCAACTGGCGCAGGTCATGGCGGTACGGTGCTTGCTGGCTGTCCACCAGGCTGACGAAGGTTTCGCTGCCCACATAGGTGGAACGCGGGCCGTTGCGGCGCTGGTCGCTGGACAGCACACGCGGTTCGCGACGCACGGTGTAATAGGCCTGGTCGCGGCCGTAGCGGGAGGGATCGCGCACCGCATAAAACGGCAAAAACGGCTGCTCTGGCCCGGTGCCATGGCCGGTGAGGCCGCTCAACGAATGAATCTCGAAATCCATCGGCCGTGTGCGGTCAGCAATCACATGGTGTTCGTTGACCCGGTCGGACAGGTGGATGCGGTCCACGCGTTTGGGAAACAGGTTGATCGCCGGCGTGCAGAACGGCAGGAATTGCGCCGCGCCCACGCTGCCCTCCAGGCTCGGCTCGTGACGGTCGAACAGCACGATCAGTTCCAGCTCCTGGCCGTCGCAGCGTTTGACCGCACGGCTCAGTTCGGCGAATTCAACGAACAGGAAGCGGTGGGGCAGGGCGAAATATTCCTGCAACAACCGATAGCCCTGGAACGCACGCGCCACCACCGGCATGGCCGCGTCGGCGTCGTCAAAGCCCCGTGAGCGCAAGGCGTCCTGAGGCAAACGCTCAACCCAATCACCGCCGGGCTTGCGTGCGAACACCGCGCAGGCGTTGCCCAGCAATTGTTCATAGAGACGGAACGGCTGCTCATCGGCGCCGCTGAGGTACAGCGGCAGGTTATCCAAGTCGAGGCTGTTGAATGGCAACTCGGCGCCGGTGCGCAGGGTCAGGCGCAAACCGGCCTTGGCTTTCGGTTCGCTGGCGGCCAGGCGACCGAGCACGGCGGCAGGGTTGCCGAAGTATTCGGCATTGCTCACCTGCAACGGCCACAGCGTCACCGGGTGCGCCGTGCGGTACTCGCAGCAGGTCTGGGTTTCACGGCCCAGGGCGGCGCGCAGTACCGTGTCGCGGGGCAGGGGGAAGCCGCTGGCGAGGGAGCCTTCGTCGGGGTCGGTCTGCAGTTGCACCACGGTCATCGACGGCGTGGGCGCCAGGTAATGCGGGTAGGCGATTTCCAGCAGGTTGTGGGTGAAGGTCGGGTACTCGGCGTCGAGCTTGAGCTGCACGCGGGCGGTGAGGTAGGCAAAGCCCTCGAGCAGGCGTTCGACGTACGGGTCGGCGCAGTCCATGCCGGACAGGGTCAGCCGACTGGCGATCTTCGGGTATTCCTTGGCGAACTCGGCGGCGCTTTCGCGCACGTGGTGCAATTCCTGGTTGTACAGCTCCAGCAGGCGCGGGTTCATGGGCGCCTCCGTTGGTCGGCGTTCACTACACGCACATGGCCGGACTCCAGGTCCAGGTCGGTTTGCAGCAGCAGGCGCAACGGCACCGGCTGGGCCCACAGGTCGCCTTCGATCTCGAAACTCAAGGCGTTGTGGTTCATTTCACCCTGGCCGACGCGGGCTTTGACGCGCAGCGTGTGGCGCAGGATGCGCGGCTCGAACGTCGCGATGGCTTGGTAGATCAGCGCTTCCAGGGCCTTGATGTCCACGCTGGAAACGCTGTTGCCCGCCAGCGCCGGCAGGCCGTAATTGACCACCGAGGTGCCGGCCGGGGTGTGCAGCGTGGCATCGGCATCGAGCAACGACGTGGTGTTGAGCAGCCACGCCAGGTCGCGCAATACCGAGGCTTTCAATTGGGTCAGGGACAGCACGCGTTTGTCGGCGCTTTCCTTTGGATTGGTTGGGTCGTCGTCGGTCAGCCGGTCCAGCAGGGACGGTTGCAGACGGTCGCGGGAAGCGATTTCAGTTACCACCAAAGCAGCTCCACGGACGGGTTGCGAGAGGAACACAAGGTTTGCGACCGTGGCGTGAAACCACGGTCACAAGGGCTATCAGCGCTTGGTGTTGGAACGGATGTTCCAGCCAAATTTGATCGCGCCGCCGTCTTTGGTGCCGTCGGCTTTCTGCGGCTGGTAGTCGACCATCACTTGGGCGAAGTTCAGGGTGACGTTCTCGGTCAGGCGGTCATCGGTGCCCGAACCGCCGGTGCTCAGCGAGGTCACCAGGACTTCTTCCAGGTTGATCACCATGTACTCGACCTGGCTTTCGCCACCGGCCTTGCGCACGGTCAGCTTGACCTTGTCGATGTGCTTGCCGCTGGCGCAGTGCATCATCAGGTTCGGCGACGCCTTGTCGACGTATTTGGTCAGCGACAGGTCCTGGATATTCACCTTGCCCGCGCCGCCGCCACCGCCCACATGCATGTTGCCGGACTGGGCCATGCCCCAGCTCCAGTTCAACACGTCGATCTCGTCCTTGTGGGTCTTGTCCATGGACTCGCCCTTGATGTCGCCGATCTTGATGAAAATATCAACAGCCATGTTTTCTCCCTGTGTGGCCCAGGCCACTTGATTTGGTGATCGTTCCCACGCTCTGCGTGGTAACGCATCCTGTGACGCTCTGCGTTACTGGGACGCAGTGCGTCCCCGGGCGGCATTCCCACGCGGAGCGTGGGAACGAGCGAGTTACTTAAGCGCTCTTGGCCGAAGGCAGCTTCGATACCAGGCGCAACGACACCGTCAGCCCTTCGAGCTGGTAGTGCGGGCGCAGGTAGAACTTGGAGTTGTAGTACCCCGGGTTGCCTTCCACTTCTTCCACGATCACTTCGGCGGCTGCCAAGGGATGCTGGGCCTTGGTGGTTTCGGTGGAGTGCGCCGGGTCACCGTCGACATAGTTGAGGATCCAGTCCTGCAACCAGCGCTGCATTTCGTCCTTCTCTTTGAAGGAGCCGACCTTGTCGCGCACGATGCACTTCAAGTAGTGCGCGAAACGGCAGGTGGCGAACAGGTACGGCAGGCGCGCGGCCAGGTTGGCGTTGGCGGTGGCGTCCGGGTCATCGTATTCGGCCGGTTTCTGCAACGACTGGGCGCCGATGAACGCGGCGAAGTCGGTGTTTTTCTTGTGCAGCAGCGGCATGAAACCGTTCTTCGCCAGTTCCGCTTCACGGCGGTCGCTGATGGCGATTTCGGTCGGGCACTTCATGTCCACGCCACCGTCGTCGGTCGGGAAGGTGTGGGCCGGCAGGTTTTCCACTTCACCGCCGGACTCGATGCCACGGATGCGCGAGCACCAGCCGTAGTGCTTGAACGAACGGTTGATGTTCACCGCCATCGCGTACGCGGCGTTGGCCCAGGTGTACTTGGAGCTGTCGGCACCGTCGGTGTTTTCTTCGAAAGCGAAGGCTTCCACCGGGTCGGTCTTGGCGCCATACGGCAGGCGCGCGAGGAAGCGCGGCATGGTCAGGCCAATGTAGCGTGAGTCTTCCGATTCACGCAGCGAGCGCCAGCCGGCGTATTCCGGGGTGGTGAAGATCTTGGTCAGGTCGCGCGGGTTCGACAGTTCCTGCCAGGAGCCCATGCCCATCACGGTGGGCGAAGCCGCAGCGATGAACGGCGAGTGCATGGCGGCGCAGACTTTCGACAGCTCGCCCAGCAATTCCACATCGGGTGGCGACTGGTCGAAGTAGTAGTCGCCTACCAGGCAGCCGTAGGGTTCGCCGCCGAACTGGCCGTATTCTTCTTCGTACATCTTCTTGAAGATCGGGCTCTGGTCCCACGCCGTGCCTTTGAATTTCTTCAAGGTCTTGTGCAGGTCCGGCTTGGAGATGTTGAGCACGCGAATCTTCAGCTGCTCATCGCTCTCGGTGTTGTTGACCAGGTAGTGCAGGCCACGCCAGGCGCTTTCCAGCTGCTGGAAATCCTGATGGTGGATGATCTGGTTGACCTGGGCGGTGAGCTTGGCGTCGATGGCGGCGATGATCGATTCGATCGACTTGATCGCGTCGTTGGACACCAGGTCGGTTTGCGCCAAAGCCTGTTCGGCCAGGGTGCGCACGGCGGTTTCCACGGCTTCGCGGGCGCGCTCGGTCTTGGGCTTGAATTCTTGCATCAACAGCGAGGCGAACTCGCTGGTTTCTTCGGTGGCGCCCAGGTTGGACGCGCCTTCGCGAACGGTATTGTCAGTCATGCTTACTGCTCCCCTGCAGGCTTGGGCGCACTGGCAAGTGCCTGGAGCAGTGCCGGGTCCTTGATCGCCTTCATGATGATTTCTTCGGCGCCGGTCTTGCCGTCCATGTAGGTCAGCAGGTTGGCCAGCTGGGTGCGGGCTTCGAGCAGCTGGTTCAAGGAGTCGACCTTGCGCGCCACGGCGGCCGGGCTGAAGTCGTCCATGCTTTCGAAGGTGATGTCCAGGCTCAGGTTGCCTTCGCCTGTCAGCTCATTGGGTACGTGGAACGCCACGCGTGGCTGCATGGCCTTGAGGCGGGAGTCGAAGTTGTCGACGTCCACTTCAAGGAACTTGCGATCGGCCACGGGTGCCAGCGGCTCGGCAGGCTTGCCGGCGAGGTCGGCCATTACGCCCATGACGAAGGGCAGCTGGACCTTTTTCTCGGCGCCGTAGAGCTCGACGTCGTACTCGATCTGCACTCGAGGCGCGCGGTTGCGCGCGATGAATTTCTGAGAACTTTGCTTCGCCACGTTGCTGCTCCTGGTCGCTTGAGCGACGGTGTTGTTACTGCACGGTCCGGCGGCTTACTCGCTGTCCGGGCCGCGCAGGTTTTCAAATTGGGACATGCCGTCGGGAATCAGGTTGCGCACGATGGCCGCGAAATCGGCGTGCACCAGATTCTTCGCGCGGTTCAACAGAACCGGCAGCGGGCTCGAAGGTTCGTGCCGGGTGTAATACGCAAGGATTTTGTCGAGGCTGCGCAGCACCTCATCGCGGCTGGCGATATCGCCGGCAGGGCGGGGTGCTGCGGGGGCGGCGGCGTAGCCCACCGAGGGGGCGTTGTCTTCACTGACGGCCTCGGGTTCGCTGCTGCTGTCGGTGCCTGGCACCGCTTGGTTGAGCAGTTGCAGCGCCTGCTTGAGCGGCTGTTTCAACGCGCTGAGGTCCACGCCCCGGGCGGAACCGACCTGCTCGTTGACCTGTTGCTCGATGGCTTCGCAGGCGGCACGCGCCGCGCTCAAGGCGTCGCGGGTGGCCTGCAGTTGCTCCGGGTCGCTGTCGAGGAACGCGGCGCTGAGTTGCTGGGCGCCCAGTTGTTCATCGGGAAAGCTCAGCAGGCCGCTGGCGTTCAACGCGGCGCGCAGGCTCACCGGGCCAAAGGTGCGCGAACGCGTGAGGATGCTCTCGCGCAGCAGACGAATCGTGGTGTCGCCGGTCAAGCCGGACAGCGCGTTGATGCGCACGGTGGGGTCGTTATCGTCATCGGCATCCAGGCGCGGGTGCAGGTCGGCCCAGTATTGGCGCAATAACGCATCGATCAGGGTCAGGACGTCGGCCAGCCCGACCACGCCTTGCAGGGCGAGCGAACTTTGCAGCAGGAAATGGGTGATGCGCAGGTCTTTGCTGCGCTGCAGCAAGTCGAGGCTCTGCTGCTGGATGCTGCGCCATTCGGGTGGCTCAGCGGGCAGGATCGAATCGCCCATGCTGCGCTCGGGCTGGCCCTTGGCATCACGTTCCAATTGCAGAAATTGCGCGTCATATTCCATGTCTTCGCCACAGGGCGAGGACGCGGAAACGGCGGTGAGCAACAATGGCACATCCACTGAGTTCGATCTCCCTATCAGCCCGTTAGATGCCGGGCAATGCATGCATTAGTTGCGCGGTGAACTTTGCATGTTCTTGGTGATACCATCAGAGTGCCACTATCGTGCCATCATTGATGTTCAAGAAGTTGTGCATTTTTGGTGTAGTACTTATGCCTTGTCAAGGTAAGCTATTCGCCCTCTGTGACAGATGTGCGGTGTTTAACAACCTGCGCGACTGGTGGGTCGAACGGTGCGTCCGCAGAGGATTTTTGTCATGCAAGCCAGATAAGATCAGCGATCATGCTGGCAATTGCAGATTTAGACGGTCGTCCCCACGACCTGGCGGAGTATCCAGGCAAGCGTAGCCCTTGGATCTACCGCGCGCGATGTATCAGCAAGGAGGCAAGATGTCGCTGTGTTTGACTATCACTAGTTATCACAAGATTACCCCTGGGCAGTGCTCCGAAAAGTCCATGAACCAGGGCTCGATGGCGATCGGCCGCAGTTCGGAAAACGACTGGGTATTGCCCGACCCCGAGCGCCTCGTTTCCTCCCAACATTGCGTTATCCAATACAAAGACGGCCGTTATTATTTAACCGATAACAGTACGAACGGCGTGGAGTTGGTCAACGCCGGTATCCGTTTGCGCCGGGGTAACAGCGAGCCGCTGCAGGATGGCGAGCTGATCCGGATCGGCGATTACGAAATCCAGGCGCGCATCGATTTCAACCTGCAGGCCGTCGACAGCCAGCCGTTTGCCGGTGAGTCGCCGAACAGCTTTGAAGCGCTGATGGGCGCGGTGGCGAGCCCGCCCGCGCCGACGCCAATGATCGCGCCGCAGTTCCATGGCGCCTCGTCGATGGAAACCCTGCCGGACCTGTTCGACTTCCTCAGCCCCGCCGCCGTGCCACCGCCCACCGTGGCGGACCATGTGCCGTCCGAGCAGCACGACTTCCGTGCGCCGGCGCCGGTCGCCGTGCCGGTTGCCGACACACCGGTGGTGCAAGGTTCGGTGATTCCCGAAGACTGGGACCCGTTTGGCGACGCGCCCGCGCCGCTCATCAATGCTGCGCCAGCTCCCGCGCCGATTCCCCCACCGCCGCCCGTGGTTGAGCCTGTTGTGCGCCCCGTCGGCGACGCCCAGCCGCAGCCCGACCTGCTGCAAGCCTTCCTGCGCGGTGCCGGCCTCGATCAGCTGCGCCTGGACCCGGCCGCTGCCTGCGCCCAGATGGAAAGCATCGGCCGCAGCTACCGGCTGATGGTCGAAGGCCTGATCGACGTATTGCGTGCCCGCGCCAGCCTCAAGGGCGAATTCCGCATGCAGCAAACCATGATCCGCCCCGCCGAAAACAACCCATTGAAATTCGCCCCGAATGCCGACGAAGCGTTACTGCTGCTGCTTCGTCACGGCAACCAGGCGTTTATGGCGCCTGATGTCGCGGTACGTGACAGTTTCGACGACCTGCGCACCCACCAATTGGCGGTGATGGCCGGCGTAGAAGCCGCGCTCAAGCATCTGCTGCTGCGCTTTGAACCGGCGCAGTTGGAAGAACGCATGGGCAAGCCCGGTGGCCTCTCGAGTATTTTCAACGGCTCGCGCCATGCCCAGTACTGGCAGCAATTCACCGAGCTTTACAACACTATTTCCCGCGAGGCCCAGGAAGATTTCCAGGACCTGTTCGGCCGCGAATTCAGCCGGGCCTACGAAGAACACAGCGCACGACAGCGACGCTGAACCGCGTCGCACTGATGGATAAAACGGATAGCTAAGCACGTCATTGAGGACGCAGGATGATTCCCAGGTTTTTACTCGTAGCCGCCACCGCGCTGCTGCTGGCGGCGTGTGCCAAGGACGCGGCCAAACTCGAAGCCGCTGCCGAGGCTGAAGCGGACACGGCTGCCGTCGAATTGCATTTTCACGCGATTGCCGGGCTCAACCCCGGCGCCAATGGCCAGGCCGCCCCAGTACGGGTGCGTATTTTCGAACTGAAAAACGCCGCCACCTTCGCCCGCTCCGATTACTTCGCCCTGGCTGATCGTGCGCAATCCACCCTTGGCCTGGACCTGCTCGACCAGGACGAAGTGGTGATCCAGCCCGGCCAACAGCTGAGCATCCAGCGCGATCTCGACCCGGCCACGCGCCAGATCGGCTTGCTGGTGGGCTACCGCGAGCTGGACCGCGCGCAATGGCGCACCGTTATCAACGTGCCGCCACGCCAATACACCGAATATCAGATCAGCCTTGATGTGCGTGCCGTGCGCGCAGACGTCGTGGCTACCCCCGCCAGCCCAGCCCCATAACAAGCAATCGGAGCCCCCATGTCCTGGAACAATCGCGTGGTCTGGTCGGAAGGCATGTTCATCGGAACGCAGCACTTCCAGCAGCATGACCGTTACCTGGAAAACCTGATCGACGCGCGCAGCCGTCCCCTGTCCGCTGGCGCCTGGGGGTTTTCCGAGTTGCTGATCGACCAGGGCCTGCTCGCCCAGGGCAAACTGGCCATCGTGTCGGCGCGTGGCCTGTTGCCTGACGGCACGCCATTCAATATTCCCCAGGACGACCTGGCGCCGAGCCCGCTGAATATCGACGATAACCTGCGCGACGGCCTGGTGTACCTGGCCCTGCCGCTCAAACGCGCCGGCGCGCGTGACACCGTGGATGCCGGCGAAGCTCTCGAAGCTGCGCGCTACGTGAGCCAGGTGCGGGAAGTGCGCGACGACAACGCACCCTTCGAAAACCGCGCGCCGGTGGCCGTGGGCTCGCGGGCGTTGCGTTTGCTGACCGCCCAGGACGGCATCAGCGACTACGCCGCCATTGGCCTGGTGCGCATCAAGGAAAAGCGCGCCGACCGCGCACTGGTGCTCGATGACAGCTACATTCCGCCGGTGCTGGACGTGGCCGCGAGCAAACCGCTGAGCGCATTTCGCAGTGAGCTGCTCGGCCTGTTGCACCAACGTGGCGAAGCCCTGGCCGGTCGTGTGGTGGCCTCGGGTGCCGGTGGCGCTTCGGAAATCGCCGACTTCATGCTGCTGCAACTGGTCAACCGCGCCCAGCCGCTGATCCAGCATTTCAGCCAGTTGAGCCCGCTGCACCCGGAACGCCTCTTCAGCGAGCTGGTTAGCCTTGCCGGTGAGTTTTCGACGTTTTCCACCTCCGGCCGGCGCCCCCAGGAATACCCGCACTACCAGCACGACGACCTGGCCCTGAGCTTCGCCCCGGTGATGGCGGCCCTGCGCGAAGCGTTGTCGATGCTGATCGACAGCAAGGCCACGCCGATCCCGATCGTGGAAAAGGCCTACGGCATCCATGTGGCGATGCTGGCCGACAAGACCCTGCTCGACAACGCCAGCTTCATCCTCGTGGTGCGTGCCGACGTGCCCGGCGAAACCCTGCGTGCGCGCTTTGGCCAGCAGAGCAAGGTCGGCTCGGTGGAGCACATCCGCGACCTGGTCAACCTGCAATTGCCGGGCATCGGCCTGCTGCCGTTGCCGGTGGCGCCACGCCAGTTGCCGTATCACGCGGGCAGCACCTATTACGAGCTGGACCGGGGCAGCGAGCACTGGCAGCAGTTGAGCAATTCCGGCGGTTTCGCCTTTCACATCGCCGGGCAGTTCCCGGGCTTGAACCTGGCCTTCTGGGCGATCCGAGGATAAACCGCGATGCATCCCAATGATGATGACCGCACTCAGTTCATGCCGCGCCCAGGCGGCCGTGCGCCGGAACCTGCGCGTGCGGAGCCGGCGCCCTTGTCGATGCCGGCCGCGCCGATGCTCACCGGCAAAAGCCAGGGCCTGAACCCGCTGGAAAGCGCCGCCGGCCCGCTGCTGGCCTTGCTGACGCGATTGCGCAACACCATCGCGCACCCGGCGCCGGCCAGCCTGCGCGCGCAATTGCTGGCCTATCTGCGCCAATTCGAAGAGCGCGCCGAAGCCGCCGGTGTGGCGCGCAACGAAGTGCTGCTGGCCCGTTACGCGCTGTGCACCGCCCTGGATGAAGCCGTGTTGAGCACGCCCTGGGGCAGCACCAGCGATTGGGGCAAACAGAGCTTGCTGATCACCGTACACAACGAAGCCTGGGGCGGCGAAAAGGTCTTCCAATTACTGGACCACTGCCTGCAAAGCCCACGGGAACGCCTGTACCTGCTGGAGCTGTTGTACCTGTGCATGTGCCTGGGGTTCGAAGGCCGCTACCGCGTGATGACCGACGGGCGCAGCCAGTTGGAAGCCTTGCGCGAGCGCACCGCCGCCGCGATTCGCACTGCGCGGGGCGAGCACGAGCGTGAGCTGTCGCCGCACTGGCGCGGCGTGACCGTGGCCCGCGATCGCCTGGCGCAATTCATGCCGCCGTGGATTGCCGTGGCGATCGGCCTGGCGCTGCTGCTGGCGTTGCTGTTTGGCCTGCGCATGCTGCTGGCGTCGCAGGCTGAACCGGTGTTCAAGAATATCCATGCCCTGGGCGAGATCCCGGTGCAGGCCATCGACCGTCCGGTGGCGCAGCCAAAAGTGATCGAACGGCCGCGTCTGGCCGGGTTCCTGGCCGAAGACATCAAGGCCGGCCGCGTGGCCGTGGAAGACAAGGTTGATCGCTCGGTGGTGACAATTCGTGGCGATGAACTGTTTGCGTCCGCCAGCTCCAGCATCGTCGATGACTACCAGCCGCTGATGCTGCGCATCGCCGACGCGATCCGCAAGGTCAAGGGCCAGGTGCGGGTGACCGGCCACAGCGACAATCGTCCGATTGCCACGCTGCGCTTCCCGTCGAACTGGGCGCTGTCCGAAGGGCGGGCCAAGTCGGTACTGGAAATCCTTGCCGCCAAGACCGGCCAGGCCGAGCGCTTCAGCGCCGAAGGCCGCAGCGACACCGAGCCGTTGGCGACCAATAGTACGGCCGAAGGCCGTGCCCGCAATCGCCGGGTTGAAATCACCGTATTGGCGGAGGGCGTCGAGTGAAGGCGTTGTTCAGTTTCATGATTCGCTGGGTGATCCCCGTGCTGGGTTTGATCGCCCTGGGCTTGATCATCTGGTTCGTCGGGCCGTTGCTCGATGTGTTGGTGCCGGAAGGGCGCCGCTGGGCGCTGATCATCCTGGTGTTTGCGCTGTGGATCGCCTATCGCGTGCTGCGCATCATCCAGGCGCGCCGTCAGGCCGCCGAAGTGATGCGCAGCCTGGCCGCAGAAACCCCGGCCGACCCCAACAGCGTGGCCACCGCCGAAGAGCTCAGCACCCTGCGCCAGCGCATGGACGAAGCCCTGGCGCTGCTCAAGAAGGCCAAGCTGGGTGGCGACGAACGCCGCAATCTCTATGAGCTGCCGTGGTACGTGATCATCGGCCCACCGGGTTCGGGCAAGACCACCGCGCTGGTCAATTCCGGGCTGCACTTCCCGTTGGCTGCGCAGTTGGGCGCCGGTGCGGTGCGCGGCGTCGGCGGCACGCGCAACTGCGACTGGTGGTTTACCGACCAGGCCGTTTTGCTCGACACCGCCGGGCGCTACACCACCCAGGACAGCAACTCCACGGTGGATAAGGCCGCCTGGCTGGGCTTTCTCGACCTGTTGAAAAAGCAGCGTTCACGCCGCCCCATCGACGGCGCGTTCATTGCCATCAGCCTCTCGGATCTGCTGCTCGGCACCGACGCCGAACGCGCCGCCCACGCGGCCGCGATTCGCTTGCGTATCCAGGAGCTGTACACCCAGCTGGGGGTGCGTTTCCCGATCTACCTGATGCTGACCAAGCTCGACCTGGTGCCGGGCTTCATGGAGTTCTTCGACAACCTGAGCAAGGAAGACCGCGCCCAGGTGTGGGGCATGACCTTTGCCCTGGACGACGGTAAACACAGCGACAGCCCGCTGGCCCATCTGCAGAGTGAATTCTCCGGCCTGGAGCAACGCCTCAACGAGCGCCTGGTGGAACGCCTGCAACAAGAGCGCGACCCGGCGCGCCGCGACCTGATCTATGGCTTCCCTCAGCAGTTCGGTGCGCTGAAAGACTGCCTGCAGAGTTTCCTCGAAGGGGTGTTCAAACCCAACGCCTTCGAAGAGCGCGTGCTGTTGCGCGGCGTGTACTTCACCAGCGGCACCCAGGAAGGCAGCCCGATTGACCGCCTGATCGGCGCCATGGCCCAGAGCATGAACCTGGACCGTCAGCACCTGGCGCGCCAGAGCGGCACCGGGCGCAGTTACTTCATCGAAAAGCTGTTCACCGCCGTGGCTTTCGCCGAGCGCGGCCTGGTGGGGGTGAACCCGAAAGTCGAGCGCCGCCGCAAGTGGATCGCCCGGGGTGTGCTGGCCGCCACTGTGGCCACCGTGGTGGTGGTCAGCGGCCTGTGGTGGGTGAGTTATCGCGCCAACCAAGCGTATATCGCCCAGGTCGATCAGAAGGTTGCGCCCCTTGGCCAGGCCGTGCAGAACCTCAGCCCGGCGCAGCGTGAAGTCTTGGCCGTGCTGCCGCTGCTCAACGCGGTGAAGAACCTGGCGGGTGACTCGCCAAGCTGGTCCGAAGGGCTGGGGCTGTACCAGGGCGACATGCTCGAAGCCGAGTCCGCGAGCGTCTACCGCAAGTTGTTGATTGCGGTGTTCGCGCCGCGGCTGGTTACGCGCATCGAAGAACAGCTGCATGGCGGCGGCAACTCGGACTTTCTCTACGAAGGCCTCAAGGCCTACCTGATGCTGGCCGACAGCGAGCATTACGACCCGGACTTCATCAAGGCCTGGATCGCCCTCGACTGGGACCGCAACCTGCCACGCGACCTGCCGGCCGATCAGCGCCAGGCGTTGACCGGGCATTTGCAGGCACTGTTTGACCGCCACCCACCGAATGCGCGCCTTGACCCACGCCTGATCGATGACCTGCGCCGTCAACTGCAACAACTGCCGGTGGCCCAGCGCGTCTACGACCGGGTCAAGCGCCAGAAACTGCCCGACGGCATCCCGGACTTTCGCCTCAACGAAGCGGCCGGCCGCGATGCCGCACTGGTGTTCAGCCGCAAGAGCGGCAAGCCGTTGGGCGAACCGCTGAGCGGGTTTTTCACGGCCAAGGGCTATCGCCAGGGGTTTTTGCTGAGCAGCCTGAACCAGACCGGTACCCTGGCTGAAGAACAATGGGTGCTCGGCCAGGCACAGGCCGATCAACAGAACGTGGTGAGCCTGGCCGCCGATGTGCGCCGCTTGTACTTCCAGGATTACCAGCGCCAATGGGATGCGTTGCTGGCGGACATCGACTTTGTGCCGATCACCAGCGTGGCCCAGGCGGCCGATGTGCTGCGCGTGATCTCGGGGCCGACCTCGCCGCTGAAAAAGCTGCTGGTGGCGGTGGCCAGGGAGACTGACCTGCAAGCCGAAGAGCGCCAATTGGCCGCCAAGGGCGTGCCGGTAGAAGGTGGCGTCGACAAGCTCAAGGAGCGCCTGGGCAGCCTGCTCGGCCAGGAGCAAGCGAGCGCCAATACGCCCGCAGCTGCGGATGATCCGGTCACCGCGCACTTTGCCGAACTCAACAGCATCGTCAGCAAAAACGAGGGCGAGCCGGCGGCGATCGACGGCCTGCTATCGGACATGAACGCGCTGTATGTGCAGGTCAGCGCCATGGTCGGCGCCAGCGGCGATGCCTTGCTGGGCGAGGCGAAGAACCAGGCGGCAGCGGCGGCCACGCGGGTCAGCCTGAACGCCGAGCGCCAGCCTGCGCTGGTGCAGGGCATGGTCAAGTCGGTGGTCAATTCCACCACCAACAGCATGATGGGCGGCGTGCGCAACCAGCTGAACGCGGCCTGGGTCAGCGAAGTGGTCAACGTGTATCGCCAGTCCCTGGCCGGGCGCTACCCGATGTCGCCAGGCAGTGCGCGGGACGCGACCCTGGATGACTTCGGCCAGTTCTTCGGCGTCGGCGGGGTGATGGATAACTACTTCCGCAAGTACCTGCAGCCCTACGTCGACACCTCGGCCCAGACCTGGCGCTGGCAACCGGGCGCGGCGCAGAAGCTCGGCATCGCGCCGGGCGTGCTGCAAACCTTCCAGCGCGCGGCGACGATCCGTGACGCGTTCTTCAGATCGGGTGGCACCCAGCCCATCGTGCGCTTCGAACTCAAGCCGGTTTCGATGGACCCGACCATCACCCAGTTCCTGCTTGATCTCGATGGCCAGCAACTGAGCTACGACCACGGCCCGAGCCGGCCGGTGGCGATGCAATGGCCGAATCCCGGCAGCAGTGGCGTGGTGCGTATCTCGATCATGCCGCCAGCGGCCAGCGGACGCTCCGGCGTGACCCTCGACGGCCCCTGGGCCTGGTTCCGCCTGCTGGAACAATCGGACCTGACCGCCGGCAACTCGCCGGACCGCTTCAATCTGCGCCTGCGGGTCGACGGCGCGAGCATTGCCTACGAGCTGCGCGCCAATAGCGCCTTCAACCCGTTCAAGAGCCGTGTGCTCAGCGGCTTCAGCCTGCCGGAGCGGCTATGACCACGCTGGGTTTCTACGGCAAGTTGGCCAGCCGCGGTGATTTCATCAGCCGCGCCTTGCCCCAGAGTTTTATCGGCCCATGGGACAGCTGGCTGGCGGCAGGCTTGCTCGCCAGCCAGAACAGCCTGGGCGCTGATTGGCTCAACGCTTATCTGGTCAGCCCGCTGTGGCGCTTCGTACTCGCGCCAGGCGTGTGCGGGCCGGACGCGGCGGCGGGTGTGGTGATGCCGAGTATCGATCGGGTCGGGCGTTATTTTCCGCTGGCGGTGGTGGCGGTGCTCGATCACGACACTAACCCCGCTGCGCTGGTGGGCGGGCCGGATGCCTGGTTCGAACAAACCGAAGAGCTGCTGCTCAGCACTCTGGACGCGGGCGCGACGTTCGAAGGGTTCAACGAGGGCCTCGACCGCCTGGGCGTGCCGGCGACCGAACCGCGTGCGCTCGACAGCCGTTTCGCCGGCCTGCAACGGGTGGCCGCCAGCGTGCCCCTCGGGCGCATGGCGGCGCTCGCCGAACAGGCCTGCGAAGGGGCCAGCCTCTGGTGGGGCCGGGGTTCGCAGCGTATTTCCCCCGGTTTATTACGGTGTCAGGGCTTGCCTGCCGCCAGCGATTTTGCGCAGTTTTTGCTCGGACAAGAAGGTGTGGTGTAGATGGGGGCGACGTATCAATCGGCGAGCAAAAGCCATGTGGGCATGGTGCGCCAGGTCAATGAAGACGCATGCCTGGACCTGCCGCAAAACCGCCTGTGGGTGGTGGCCGATGGCATGGGCGGGCACGCGGCGGGGGATTATGTCAGCAGCCTGATTGTCGACAGCCTGCGCAATGTGCCGGTTGGGCGCTCCCTTGAGGAATACGCGGCGGCCTTGCGCAACGACCTGATCCGCATCAATGCGGCGGTCCGTGAAGAAACCGCCAATCGGGGCGTGACCATGATGGGCAGCACCGTCGTGGTGCTGGCGGCGCGCGGCTTGCGCGGGGTGTGCCTGTGGGCCGGCGACAGCCGCCTGTACCGCCTGCGCGACGGCGAGTTGGAAAGCATCTCCCGCGACCACAGCTACGTGCAGGACCTGCAAGACAGCGGCCTGCTCAGCGAAGCCGATGCCCGTGTGCACCCGCGCGCCAATATCGTGACCCGTGCGGTGGGCGTGGAAGCGCAACTGGACGTGGCGGCGGTCGATCTGCTGATCGCCCCCGGCGACAGTTTCCTGCTGTGCAGCGACGGCCTGACCAAGACCGTCGAGGACCACGAAATCCGTGAGGTCCTCGGCCACGACGCGCCGGATGAAATCGTGCGCAGCCTGGTGCACCTGGGGCTCAATCGCGGCGCACCGGACAACATCACCACCATCGTCGTGAAGGTCTCGCCATGAACATCGTCATCCCGGGCTATGACATCGAGGGCGAGATCGGCGAAGGCGCCATGGCCAACGTGTACCTGGCGACCCAGCGCTCGCTGGAGCGCAAGGTAGCATTGAAGGTGATGGCGGCGGCGCTGGCGGCCGACCCGAGCTTCTGCGAGCGCTTCCTGCGCGAAGGCAAGACCCTGGCGCGCTTGTCGCACCCGCACACGGTGACCATCCATGACATCGGCAATGTCGATGAGCTGTACTACATGGCCATGGAATACCTGCCCAACGGCACGCTCAAGGAGCGCATCGCCGCCGGGCTGACCCCGGAGCAGGGCGTGACGCTGATCCGCCAGATCGCCTCGGCGCTGGGTTATGCCCATGCCCAGGGCCTGGTGCACCGCGACGTGAAGCCGGCGAACATTCTGTTCCGCGCCGATGGCACGGCGGTGTTGTCGGACTTCGGCATCGCCAAGTCCCTGGACGACCGCACCCAATTCACCCAGGCCGGCTTTGCCGTGGGCACGCCCAGCTACATGAGCCCGGAACAGGCACGCGGCCAGGAGATCGACGGGCGCGCCGACCTGTATGCGCTGGGCGTGGTGCTCTACGAGATTCTGGTCGGCGAGCTGCCTTACCGTGGAACCGATGCGCTTTCCACGGCCCTCGCACACCTGACTGAGCCGTTGCCGGAGTTGCCGGTGCACCACGGCCGTTACCAGGAGGTGCTGCGCAAGTTGTTGGCCAAGGACCCGGCGGAGCGTTTCGCGGATGCCGATGCATTACTGCGGGCCCTGGACAACCTGCCGGCGGAGTCGCCGGAGGCCACCTTGGTGCGGCCGCTGCCGATTCCACTGAGTTTTGACCTGGCGGGCATTACGCCTGTTACCGTCGACATACCCACCGACAAACCACAGCCGCAGCCGATAGTGCGCCAACCGGTCGTGACGCCAACGCAGCACAATGCCCCGTCCGAACAGCGCCGTGGGCCGGTGTTGGCATTGGCCGCCGTGGCGGTTGCGGTGGCACTGGCCATTGGTGGTGCCAGCTATTGGTGGTTGAGCAGTAGCGATGAGCCTGCCCAACCACCGGCTGCCGTAGTTCCCAAGGTGACGCCGCCCGCAGCCGTCGCTGAAGTGGACGGTGGTCAACGACCGTTGCTGATGGCGGGCAAGAAAACGCTGTTCCAGCGCGTGCTCAGCAAGCCCGGCGCCAAGCTTTCAGCGGACGCCGGCAGCGCGCCGGGCAAGGCGCTGCCGGCGTTTTCCGTGCTCTACGTGTACCAGCGCAAAGATATCGACGGCAGCTCTTGGGTGCGTGTCGGCGCCGCTACCGACGGACGCAGCGACGGTTGGTTGCCGGCCTCGCAGGTCAGTGACTGGAAGCAAAGCCTGGTGCTCAAATTCACCGAGCGCTCAGGCCGTGCCCCGGTGATGTTCCTGCGCCAGTCCGCTGAGGTGGAAAAACTGCTGGCCGATCCGGCTGCGGCGAAAGCTGTGTTAGCCAAGGCGCAGAACAACCGCGAAGACAATCAGCAAGTGCTGGCCCTGGAGCCCACCGCCAGCGCGGTACCGCAGAACCAGTTCTACCTGTTGCCGATCTTCGATGCCAAAGAGAGCTTCGACGAAAACGGCCAGCCGGTGCAGCTGCTCAATGTCGCCTCCATCGACCCTGGCAGCAGCGCGGTCGCCAAGCCGGCGACGCCTGTGACCAGTGCCAATGCCGACGCCTTCCGCACGGCGGTGGTGCTGGTGGTCGATACCACCGTGTCGATGCAGCCGTATATCGATCAAGTGCGCGACGTAGTACACGAGCTGCAAACCCGTATTGCCGAGCGCGGCGAGCTGGACAGCGTCAGCTTCGGCCTGGTGGGCTTTCGCAACAGCATCAAGAAAACCCCCGGCCTGGAATACGTGGCCAAGACCCTGATCACCCTCGACCAGGGCCGCGATCCGCAACGCTTTCTCGACATGGCGCGGCAGGTCAAGGCCTCGACGGTGTCCAGCCATTCGTTCAACGAAGACGCGTTTGCCGGGGTGATGCAGGCTGTGGACGGCATGGATTGGTCCGGCTACGGCGGGCGCATCATCCTGCTGGTCTCCGATGCCGGTGCGTTGCGCAAGAACGACCCGTTCGCCGCCACCCAGATGAACGAAGCCGAAGTGCGCCAGGCGGCGCTGGGCAAGCAGATCAAAATCTACGCGCTGCATCTGCGCACCGACGCCGGCAAGAAAACCCATGCCGGCGCCGAAAGCCAGTACCGCATCCTGACCGCCGACGCCAACCCACGAATCGGCGACCTGTACACGCCGGTGCCCGGTGGTGACGTGCACAAGCTCGGTGAGCGCGTCGACGAGATTGGCACGGTGTTCGCCAACCTCGTGCATCAGGTGCGCAGCAACACGCCGCAGCCGGTGCCGCTGCTCAGTGCCACTCCGAGCCTGGCGGATAAATCCGCCGCGGTCGGTTATGCGATGCACATGGATTTCCTTGGTCGCAAAACCGCGAGCCAGGCGCCCCAGCTGGTCAGCGCCTGGACTGCCGACCGCGACCTGACCAACCCGGCGCTGCCGGCGTTCCAGGTGTGCGTGATGCTGACCAAGCTGCAATTGAACGACCTGCAGCAGTCGCTGAAACTGATCGTCGATGCGGCGCGCAAAACCCAAAGCTCACCCAAGGACTTCTTCCAGGAAATCGCCAGCGCCTCGGCCTATATGAGCCGCGACCCGCAAGCCCTGCGCAAGGGCGGCAACCTGGCCGACGGCGGCCTGCTGGGCGAATACCTGGAAGGCCTGCCGTATCGCAGCAAGTCGCTGAACATGACCCAGGACCTGTGGTTGTCGTTGAGCGTGGCCGAGCAGGAAGACTTTATCGACGAGCTGGATTCGAAAATCCGCCTCTACGAGACCTTCCACAATGACCTGGCCAACTGGGTGCGTTTCGGCGATGCCGAACCGGGCGATGCGTTGTACCGCGTGCCGTTGTCGACGTTGCCGTGATGCTGAGCCTGAACGCGGTGCACAAAAGCCGGGGCGTCGGCAGCCAGCGCTATAGCCTGGTGATTCCGGCGCTGCAGCTGCGCGCAGGTGAACAACTGGCGATTGTCGGGCCCAGCGGCTGCGGCAAGAGCACCTTGCTGGATATGTTGGCGCTGGTGTTGGCGCCGGATCGGATCGGCCAGTTTGAGTTCAACCAGCTCGACATCGGCGGGCTTTGGCGCGCAGACAGTCAAACCGCCTTGGCCCAGTTGCGCAGCCGGCATTTGGGCTATGTGCTGCAGACCGGCGGGCTGCTGGGGTTCCTCGATGTGCGCGGCAATATCGCCTTGTCCCGCCAGTTGCTGGGGTTAAAGGACGACGGCAGCGTGGCGCGCCTGGCCGAGCAACTGGAAATCAGTGACCAGTTGGACAAACGTCCGGCCGCGTTGTCGGTGGGCCAGCGCCAGCGCGTGAGCTGTGCCCGCGCCTTGGCCCATGCGCCGCAACTGGTACTGGCCGATGAGCCGACCGCATCCCTCGACCCGCTCAATGCCGAGCGCGTGATGCAGGCGCTGCTGGCCCAGGCCCGTGAACACCGCGCCGCCTGCGTGATCGCCACCCATGATGAACCCTTGGCCCGCGCCAGTGGCTTGCAGGTGCGCCGCATCGGCTGCCGTCGCGATGCGGACGGCGGCGTCACGGCGACGCTTGGGGAGGCGTGCTGATGCGCATCGGCCTGGTCTCGTCGCTCGCCTGGCAGGACTACCGCAACGATGCGTGGCTGTCGGCGTGTTCGGTGCTGGCGCTGGTGGCGGTCATCGCGCCATTGCTGGTGTTATTTGGCCTGAAGTTTGGACTGGTTAGCAGTTTGACCCAACGCTTGGAGACCGACCCCGCCACCCGTGAAATTATTCCGTTGGGCGGCGGTCGATTCAGCAGCGCCCTCGTCGAGCAGCTTGGCCAGCGTAGTGATGTGGCGTTTGCCATCCCGCGTACGCGGCAGATTGCGGCGACCGCGCAGGTGGGCACCGTGGTAGTGGAGATGCTGCCGACCGCTGCGGGCGACCCGTTGTTGGCTGGCTTGCCGATGCCGAAGGGCCTGGACCAGATCGTGCTCAGCCATACCGCCGCCGAAAAGCTCGCGGCGCGGCCTGGCGACTGGCTGGAGCCCCGCTTTGCGCGGCAACTGGCAGGGCGCGTCGAGGTGCAGCGCACGCGGGTACAGGTGCTGGCGGTATTGCCGTTGGAAGCCTTCGCTCGTGACGGGTTGTTTGCTGACCTGTCATTGCTGGAGGCGGTGGAAGATTATCGCGATGGCCGCGCAGTGCCGGCGTTGCAGTGGGAGGGTGAAGCGGCGGGTGTGGGCGAGCAGCGGGTGTACCCGGCGTTTCGTTTGTATGCGCGCACGCTCAGCGATGTGGAACGGCTGCGGCTGTATTTCGCCGGGCAGAATGTGCTGGTGTCGACCCAGGCGCAAACCATCGCCCAGGTGCAGTCGTTGAGTCGCAACCTGTCGCTCGTATTCTGGATCATCTGCGGGTTGGCGTTGGCCGGTGCGTTTGCGGCGACCTTCGCCGGGGCGTTGGCGGCGGTGGCGCGCAAGCGCCGGGAGTTGTCGGTGTTGCGCTTGCTGGGCTTTTCCACCGCTGCGCTGTTGCTGTTCGTCGTGATGCAGGCGCTGTACAGCGCAAGTTTTGCCGCCGTGCTCAGTGCCGGGCTGTATAGCCTGGCCGAGGCGGGTTTGAACCGATTATTCGTGCAGGTGCCGGGCGAATACGCCAGCCATCTGTTGGCGCGTCACTACGGCCTGGCCCTGGCGGCTGTGCTCGGCGTCAGCGCCGTGGCGGCGGCATGTGGCGGTTGGCGAGTGGCGCGTATCCAGGCTTCTGAAGGAATCAGAGATGTTTAAGTTACTGGGCGCCTGTGTGGCGCTGAGCCTGGCCTCGCTGGCCTGGGCCGATGAGGCAAGCGACAAGCTCGACAACCCCAAGCCGTTGCCGGACGACGTGAGCCTGCCGCTGCCATGCGAAGGCAATATGGTGTTCCGCTACGCCTATGTGCTGGCCCAGGGCACCCTGGACGACCGTGAGGTGAGCCTCGGCTATCCCTTTGCCGAAGGCGAGGCGGGCTACCAGCAATCGTTTATCTCCGGTTACCGGCGCGACTTCATCAACGGCCAGTTCACCCTCAAGGACCTGCCCAAGGACTGGAACACCGTCATCGCGCCGCTGATGCCGAAGACCGACGCCAAGACCCCGCTCAAGCCCATGCTGTACTTCATCGGCAAGTACGAAGTGACCGCCCGCCAGTACGCCCAAGTGATGTCCCAGGCGCAGTCCCTTGCCAGCGGCGAGCCGGCGCCGGCCTGTGATGCGCCTGAGGGTATGGCCGGGCGCTTGCCCAAAGTGAAACTGTCGCGCTTTGAAGCCGAGCGCTTCTCGGCGGTGTACAGCGCCTGGCTGATGAAATACCACCGCGAGTTGCTGCCGGTGAGTGGGCGCGGGGCCTCGGCCGAAGACGGCGGCCTGGGCTTTGTGCGCTTGCCCACCGAAGTGGAATGGGAATTCGCCGCGCGCGGTGGCCAGGCAGTGAGTCGCCAGGACTTGGAAGGCCGCCTGTTTCCGCGCCGCGTCGAGGGTAGTGAAAACGACGGGCCACTGAGCGATTACGCGGTGTTCAACCAGGTCGCCGGCGGCACCGGCCAGGCGGCACGGCTGATGCCTATCGGCACCAAGCTGCCCAACCCGATCGGGATGTTCGATGTGATCGGCAACGCTGCGGAAATGGTCCAGGAATCCTTCCAACTGGTGCACGCCGGGCGCCGCCAGGGCACCTATGGCGGCTTCGTGGTCAAGGGCGGCAATTACCTGGAAGGCGAAGGCACCTTGTTCACCGGCATGCGCCGCGAGTACCCGCTGTTTGCCGCCGATGGCACCGAGCAAAGCAACGAGACCACCGGTTTTCGCGTGGCGATTGGCGCGCTGTCGGCGCCGCGCTCGCGCTACAAGGAGCTGTTTGCGCAGTGGCAGAAAGAAGGCCGCCTGGCGTCGCTGACCGACGCCATCGACGACGCCCAGGACCCGACCAAGCGCCTGGACAGCATCATCGCCGCCAGCGTCGACCCCAAGCTGCAAGCCGAACTGGGGCTGGTCAACGAAGAGCTCAAGCGCAACGTTTCGCTGATCGCCCAGCAGCGCGAGGAAGCGGCAGGCAACCTGATTCAGTCCGCCGCGTTGGTGGCCGAGACCATCAGCAACTACAACATTCGCCTGGCCAACCTGCAGAAGAGTCGCCAGCAGGCCGTGGATAACAAAGACCAGGCCAGCGCGCAGCTGTTCGACATGGCCATCGCCAACGGGCGCAGCGCGCTGGACGGCGCGGTGGCGATCTACATCGACAACCTGGCTACCGGCACGCGCTACACCGATGCGGTGATCCAGGCCCAGTTTCAACGAATCAAGGAAGAGTTGGATCGCAAGCCGGTGCTCGGCAAGAGCCTGGTGACGCGCGCGACACTGTTCGTTCGCCATGTCGGCAACTACCGCAAGCAACAGCGGGCCGACCCGGCGACGATCTTGAAGGAATTGCTCGCAGCGAGCGGTCAGCGGTCTTGATCGTTGGCTGTCTAGCGAGCTTGGAAGGGACTCAGGCGGCGGTGGGCCGTGCTGGGCAAGTCAAACTTAATAGAGATCACACCTATGCTTTTTTCCCGTAAGTCGGTTTCCAAGCGTCACCTGCTGCTGATTGCGGCCGGTTTCAGCACCGTGTTGACCGGTTGCGCAACGTCGCCTGCGTCCAAGGTCGCGTCGAGCACCAAGGTTGAGTACTACCCCAACTGCTACGAGCCGGTGCAGCACCTGCGTGCTACCGATTCGAACATGACCAAGTCGGTGGTGACCGGCGCAGCCATCGGCGCGGCCGGCGGTGCCTTGCTGGGCGCCCTGACCGGCGACAAGGAAAAGCGCGGCCGCAACGCCGCTATCGGCGCAGCGGGCGGCGCCCTGGCGGGTGGCGCGGCGGGCTACTACACCGAGCGTCAGAAGCAGATCAGCGATGACAACCAGCGCATCGCTTCCTACTCCACCGACTTCAACAAAAGCGCCTCGGACATCGACCGCAGCACCGCCTATGCCAAGGCCTCGCAACAGTGCTACCAGAGCGCATTCACCAAGCTGGTCGCAGACCGCAAGGCCAAGACCGTCAACGACACCGAGGGCCGCAAGCGCCTGGCGGAAATCGTTGCGGGCCTGAAGGAATCCAATGACCTGATCGTTGCAGTCAACGGCAAAGCCAGCGAAGACCTCAACAACTACACCCAGGCCTACGAGAAAGACCTGCAGCAGGTTGGCGTGCAGCGTAGCGACGTGGTGACCGTGGCCACCGCCGACACCACGCCTGTGGTCACTCCGGCCAAAGGCAAGAAAGCCGTGAAGCCGGCCAAGAAACCCGTGCTCCCGACTGTGCCGAAAGAAGCGGTGACCACCGAGAAGAGCATCCAGACCGTTCAGGCCAAGCAGGCTGAAAGCAAGCAGGTCGCCAGCTCCGGCAAGGCTCAGCTCGAAGGCAGCTGCCGCGATCCAAACCTGGCCGACTGGGCCCCGGTTCCTTGCCCTAACGTTTAAGTAACCTGTTGCTATAAGCGTTAAACGTCAACCGATCTCCCGCTAAAGCGCGAGATCGGTGGCGTTCTGTTTGCAAATCGTTACACTGCTGCGGCCACTCAATAATTACACCGAGGCCGTGTGCATGAAATTTCGTCTTCTCCTGTGGGTGCTGGGCCTGATGATGGGCAAAGCCAGCCGCACCAACCCCGCCTTCCAGCAGCAGCTAGGTGACAAAGACCTGGCCTTCCAGTTGCAGACCCTCGACGGCAAGGTTGCCCGTCACTTCATCGTCAAAGACCAGCGCATCACCAGCCGCTCGGGTGTACACCCTGAGCCTGCCTTTGCGATTGCCTTCAAAGACGCCGCCTACGGCTTCGCCACGATGCAGGCGAAGAACAAGCAACTGGCGTTCATGACGGGGATTCAGGACAAGTCGATCCAGATCAAGGGCAACCCGGCGCTGGTGATCTGGTTTCAGGGGTTGACCAAGTATCTGAAGCCGAAGAAAAAGAAGTAGGCGTGATCGTTCCCACGCTCTGCGTGGGAATGCCGCTTTGGACGCTCCGCGTCCGCTCTTAAGTGGTGACGCGGAGCGTCACGGGATGCATTCCCACGCGGAGCGTGGGAATGATCAGGTTCAGTGCTGGCTGAACTGCGAGGCTAGTTCGCGCAACAACACTTCGGCATCCAGCACCTTGCCAACCACGTCTTCAGCCTTTTCCCGGCTCAAGCCCAGGCGCTCGAGCAGTGCATCCGGGATGGTTTCATCCGGCCCGGAACCGATTCCTCGGCTGCGCAACAGGCGCACGGCCAGGCACACCAGGTTCGGGTGTTCGGCGTACTGCCCGACATCTCATGGGTTTACTTGCCCCGAGACAGTGAGTACTCGATCAGCCAGCAACTGTGCCAGTTCGATTAACTGCGTAACGCCCAGCAGTTCCTCTCGTTTCGGTCCTTCAAGGTCAAAGGCCAGGTCGCAACTCAGCGCATTGGCCGAGGCCAGTGTTTCGCTGAGGTTGACCAGTAGGTCTTGCGTGGGGATGCCGTCTTTCACGGTGAATAGCACGCTAGGTGCTGGATCGATTGGGGGATTTGGGGTGGGTTTGATCATGGTGAAACTCCGGAGATATTAAAGGAGCTGCCATTGATCGCCGCGACGCGATGGGGGTGGCAGCTGTACGCAGGTTCGCGGACCGACTCTCCAGAACATCGGCATACCCGAAGGTATCCCGCGCACAGCCGCCATAGCGCCGCACAGTAGACGACAAAAAAGCGCCAACTGAAAGGACACGATGACGCTTTTGCGTCTGAAGAAATACGGGCCGCGACGCCCGACCGCTGATTGTGCAACGGTGCACTGAGACTAGAGATTGAGTGTCCTAGCGGCAACCTCAACGCCTTGTAAGACGTTTCTGTTTCTAGCCGAACGGACAGTTGTTTGGCTTTGCGCCAGCCAAGCCGAAGAAAAAGAAGTAAGCGTTCAGTTAAACCGAGGTGGATTCATCGGGGGCAAGCCCCCCCACATTCGACCGCATTCCACAGCTGGAACTCGGTTAAGTGTGGGAGGGGGCTTGCCCCCGATAGCAGTGTGACTGTCGACAGATTCAATGCTGGCTGAACTGCGAGGCTAGTTCGCGCAACAACACTTCGGCATCCAGCACCTTGCCAACCACGTCTTCAGCCTTTTCCCGGCTCAAGCCCAGACGCTCAAGCAGTGCATCCGGGATGGTTTCATCCGGCCCGGAACCGATTCCTCGGCTGCGCAACAGGCGCACGGCCAGGCACACCAGGTTCGGGTATTCGGCGTACTGCCCGTCATAGCTCGGGTCATGCTGGAAGCGCAGGGCGGTGGACAGTTCGTCCGGCATGTCCCAGTAACGCATCAGCCAGGCGCCGATCTGCTCGCGGCTGATGCCCAGCAGGTGTTGTTCCACGTAGCTGTGGCACAGGTGCGGGTTGACCTCCAGGTGGCGGCAGATCAGCGAAAAGTGCGGCGGGAACACATGGGCCAGCAGCAGGTAACCAAAGTTGTGCAGCAACCCTGCGAGGTAGGTCAGGCCGGCTTCCGGGCGCTGGGCGCGGGGCATGGCGCGGGTCAGGCCTTCGATCACGGCGGCGGTGTAGATCGACTGGTGCCAGTACGGCGTGGACGGATGCGGGCGGTCCTTGGGCAGGCTCAGGGTTTTACCCAGGGCCAGGCCCAGCGCCAGATTGATCACCAGATCGAAGCCCAGCACGCGCACGATGGCGTCTTCCACCGAGCGGATCTTGCCCGGCGAAGCGTAGTAGGGCGACGCCGCCCAACTCACCACCTGGGCGGCCAGGGCCGGGTCGGTTTCCACCACGCCGGTGATGTCGTCGATGGTGGCGTTGGGGTCGACGCGCAGCTTGATGATCTTCTGCGCGGTGTCGGCCAGTGGCGGAATCTCGATGGTCGCTTCCAGGCGTTGCTGAATACGGCGGGCAGTGAATGCCTGCATCGCCTGGGTGATTTCCTCACGGTCATCATTGGGACGGTCGAGGTTGGGGCGAATGTTGCTCAGGGGCTCGCCGAACTGAGCCGCACTGGCCTTGGTCAGCATGGTCTTGAAGTGCTCGCTGGCGATTTCCAGCAGCAACCCGGCTTCGCCCGAATGCACCAATAAACTCGGCTCGTTGAGCAAGCTGCCTTCATACAGGCACGGCGAACTGGTGAGCGGCGGCAGGCCCGGCAGCAGGTTCAGCTCATGCTTGCCCAGCATGCGCTCGACGCGCTCCGGCGCCACGGCGGTGAGGCGGCGACCGGTGAGCTCGGTAAGGCGGTTGAGGTCGAGCAACTGGCTCTGGGGGAACAGCACCATGAGCGCGCCGACGGCATCTTCGAGCAGTACCGCCTGGACCTTTCGCGCAGGGTTCAGGCCCGTCTGTTCGGCGACTTCCGTGTAGGGGATGGCGAGCTTTGCGAGCAACGCCCGAATGACCGGCGGGGCGGTCAGTGGGGCGGTAGCGAGGGCAACTTCTGACATGGCCTGATCCAATTTTTTTCATTCATTGGAGTATAACCAGCTTGGTAGAGGTGTAGGTCGGATAAGTGAGTCGGCTGTCACACTTGGCCGTATTGCTGCCCGTGCCGCAGCCAACGGTTGAGCAGCGGGCTGACATGCTCAGGCCAGCGTTCCAGCAGCGCCTGCGCCGCATCGCGCACTGCGGGCAACAGGTCGGCGTCGCGCATCAGGTCGGCGACCTTGAATTGCAGCAAACCGGTTTGGCGGGTACCGAGCATTTCTCCCGGGCCGCGCAGCTCGAGGTCTTTTTCAGCGATGACAAAGCCGTCGTTGGTTTCGCGCATGATGCCCAGCCGTTGGCGGCCGATCTGCGACAGCGGCGGGTGATACAGCAGCACGCAGTGGCTGGCGGCGCTGCCCCGCCCGACACGGCCGCGCAATTGGTGCAGTTGGGCCAGGCCCAGGCGTTCGGGGTTCTCGATGATCATCAGGCTGGCGTTGGGCACGTCCACGCCGACCTCGATCACGGTGGTGGCCACGAGCAATTGCAGGTTACCGGCCTTGAACTCGGCCATCACTGCAGCTTTTTCGGCAGGTTTCATACGGCCGTGGATCAGCCCGACCTTGAGCTCACCAAGGGCACTGGTGAGGTCTTCATAGGTGGTTTCGGCGGCCTGGCAGGTCAGCTCCTCGGACTCTTCGATCAGCGTACACACCCAGTACGCCTGGCGGCCTTCGGCGCAGGCGCCGCGCACGCGTTCAATCACTTCGACGCGTCGCGTGTCGGTGACCAGCACGGTGTTGACCGGCGTACGGCCGGGCGGCAGTTCGTCGAGAATCGAGGTGTCGAGGTCGGCGTAGGCACTCATCGCCAGGGTGCGCGGGATGGGCGTGGCGGTCATGATCAACTGGTGCGGGTTCATGCGCCCACCCACGCCTTTCTGGCGCAGGGCCAGGCGCTGTTGCACGCCGAAGCGGTGCTGTTCGTCGATGATCACTAGGGCCAGGTTCTTGAACTGCACTTCATCCTGGAACAGCGCATGGGTGCCCACCACCATCGGTGCGCCGCCGGCAATCTGCTCCAGCGCCGCTGCGCGCGTCTTGCCCTTGAGCTTGCCGGCCAGCCACGCGACTTCCAGGCCCAGCGGCTCGAGCCAGCGTTTGAAGGTGATGAAGTGTTGCTCAGCGAGAATTTCCGTGGGCGCCATCAACGCGACCTGGTAACCGGCTTCCAGGGCCTGCAAGGCGGCGAGGGCGGCGACCACGGTCTTGCCCGCGCCCACATCGCCCTGGATCAGGCGCAGCATCGGTTCCTGCTGGCTGAGGTCATAGGCGATTTCATTGCCGACGCGTTGCTGCGCGCCGGTCGGTGCGAAGCCCAGGTTGGCCAGGTATTGCGCGGGCAGGCGCGTGGCTTTGGGCATCGCCGGTGCGCGCAGCGAGCGCATGCTTTCGCGCAGGCGCTGCTGGGACAGTTGATGGGTCAGCAGCTCTTCAAAGGCCAGGCGATGCTGCGCCCAGTGATGGCCGAGGGCGAGTTCGTCGACATCGGCGTCAGCCGGCGGGTGATGCAGGTAGCGAATCGCATCCGCCAGAGGCGCCAGTTGATAGTCGCGGGCCAGCTCCAGCGGCAACCAGTCGGGCAGGCTTTGCGGGCCGAGCATCGTCAGGGTTTGCATGCACAACTGGCGCAGGCGTTGCTGGGTGAGGCCTTCGGTCAGCGGGTAGATCGGCGTGAGGGTGGTGTCCACCGGCGGTGGTTCGTCGCCGGTAATGGCGCGGTACTCCGGGTGGTAGATCTCCAGGCCCGAGGCCCCCGGACGCGCTTCGCCGTAGCAACGCACGCGGGTGCCGCGCTTGAGGCCTTCTTTCTGCGCATTGCTGAAATGG
The DNA here is from genome assembly GCF_003852255.1 of Pseudomonas sp. R1-43-08. Taxonomy (NCBI): domain Bacteria; kingdom Pseudomonadati; phylum Pseudomonadota; class Gammaproteobacteria; order Pseudomonadales; family Pseudomonadaceae; genus Pseudomonas; species Pseudomonas sp. R1-43-08. The sequence goes on along the minus strand of NZ_CP027734.1, from coordinate 5,483,519 downwards.
TAGAAGCGCAGGCTCAGGCCACCGGTGCCGTCCTGCAGGCGCACCACCAGGCTGCGGCGCTTGCCCATCACCACGTCGGCGCCGCTGACGGTGCCTTCGATCACCGCGTCCTGGCCGGGACGCAAGTGGCCGATGGGCACGACGCGGGTGCGATCCTGATAGCGCAGCGGCAGGTGGAACAGCACGTCCTGAAGGTTTTCCAGGCCGACCTTGGCGAGTTTCTCGGCCATGGCCTCACCGACACCCTTGAGTGCCGTCACCGGCACCTGCGACAGCTCAGTCATACCGTTACTCAGCTCGCAGCAGACGGTTTGGCCACCGAGCACAGGCGGATCGAGTCGGCGAGGATCTCGATGGCTTTTGGCCGTGGAAAGCTGGCGCGCCAGGCGATTGCCACGGTACGGAAGGGCACCGGCGGCGTAAGTGGGCGCACTTCGATTACGCCGGGGGCGTAGTGATGGCTGTCTACCGCCGACAACGGCAGGATCGAAATACCCAGGCCGGACGCGACCATGTGGCGAATGGTCTCCAGGGAGCTGGATTCCACCGTGGTGTGCTTGGCGCCGTCGTTGCCTTTGGTCAGGGTCGGGCAGGCTTCCAGCACCTGGTCGCGGAAGCAGTGGCCTTCACCGAGCAGCAGCAGGCTCTTGTCATTGAGCAGGCCGGCGTCGATGGTTTCCTTCTGGGTCCATGGGTGCGAGGCGGGCATCAGCACGTAGAACGGCTCGTCGTAGAGCGGCAGGGTCAGCACGTCCGCCTCATTGAACGGCAGGGCGATGATGATCGCGTCCAGCTCGCCGTTGCGCAGTTTGTCGCGCAGCACGTGGGTGAAGTTTTCTTCGATATACAGCGGCATCTGCGGCGCGACGCGGTGCAGTTGCGGGATCAGATGGGGGAACAGGTACGGGCCGACGGTGTAGATGGCGCCGACCTTGAGCGGTGCGGTCAGCTGGTTCTTGCCGGCCTGGGCCAGCTCGCGAATGCTTTGCGCTTGTTCCAGCACCTTCTGGGCCTGGGCAACGATGCCTTCGCCCACCGGGGTGAGGCGCACGGCGCTCTTGCTGCGCTCGAAAATCAGCACACCGAGTTCGTCTTCGAGCTTTTTCACGCCCACCGACAGCGTCGGCTGGCTGACGTGGCAACGCTCGGCCGCGTGGCCGAAGTGCTGTTCTTGGGCGAGGGTCACGATGTAGCGTAATTCTGTAAGAGTCATAGCGGGCGTCCATGAGGTTGCGGGCCAAGCATACCGGCTGCAATCGATAGACGCACGTTATCAGAACTTTGCTGGGGATTGAGCGAGGACTGTCGGTAATTTTGCTGATTCGCTGCCGTTGAATGTGGAAGGGAGCCAGCCCCCCTCCACATTGCCCTGCTAGCGGCGACGTTTATCGATGTTGTAAACAAACGGTGCGACGAGTTCCACACTGCCGTTTTTCAACAGGTCGGCCGGTGGTTTGGGCAGGGGTTGAGCCTTGCGGATCATCTCCAGCGTGGCGCGGTCCAGGTCGGCGTTGCCGGAGCGGCCCTCCAACTCGTAGGACAGCACATTGCCTTCGCCATCGACCACGAAGCGCAAGCGGTTCATGCCTTCCTTGCCACGTTGCTGGGCGCCCGGCGGGTACTTCTTGTACTTCTGCAGGTGCGCCAGCAGGGTGCTTTGCCAGGAGGCCTGGGCGGCAAGCTGTTGCGCCGACGGGCCCGGAGCGGGCTGGGCGGATTTCTGCGCAGGCGCGTTGCTCGGCGGCGTGTCGCTCGGTGGCTCCTCGGAAGGTTTCTCCTTGGGCGGCTCGGGCTTCTTCTCCACCGGCTTGGGCGGTTGTGGCTTGGGCTTTGGCTTGACCGGCTTAGGCACCTGGATCGTCGGCTTGGGCGCCTCGGCCAACTTCGGCAGCGGCAGCTCTTCGACCGGTGGTGGCGGTGGCGCAACGACCTTGGGCGGTGCAGGCGGCGGCGGTGGCGCCGGCAGGGGCGCCAGGTCGATGACCATCGCGGCCGGAGGCAACGGGATCGCCTGCGGCGCGGACCATTTAAGCGCGATGATGATCGCGACGGCATGCACGCCCAGCACGACTGCGAGGCTGCTGCCATAACGCGTCAGTTTGTGGCGCGTCGTGATCATTTCTTGGCTGCCGTCTCAAGTCCGACCAGGCCTACCTTGAGGTAGCCGGCTGCCCGCAAGGCGTCCATCACGCTCATCAGGTCGCCGTAGTCCACGCCCTTGTCGGCCTGGAAGAAGATCGTCGTGTCTTTCTTGCCTTGGGTCTTGGCATCGAGCACCGGTCCCAGGGTTTCAGCCTTGACTTCTTCTTCGCCCAGGAACAGGCGCTGGTCGGCCTTCACGCTGAGAAAAATCGGCTTCTCCGGGCGTGGCGCCGGCTTGGCGCTGGACGCGGGAAGGTCAACCTTGATGTCCACGGTAGCCAACGGTGCCGCCACCATGAAGATGATCAGCAGCACCAGCATCACGTCGATAAACGGCGTGACGTTGATTTCGTGATTCTCGACGAGCTCGTCGTCGCCTTGATTCAAATGCAGGCCCATGGCCGATTACCCCACTTTCACCATGTGCGGTTGCGAGCTGCGCTCGGTAGGCAGGTGATCGAGGTCGCGGCTGACCAGCAGCAGGACTTCTGCCGACGCGTCCGATACCTGGGCCTTGTAGCCGGCGATCGAACGGGCGAAGACGTTGTAGATCACCACCGCTGGGATCGCGGCAACCAGGCCCAGGGCCGTAGCCAGCAAGGCTTCGGCGATGCCGGGAGCAACCACGGCGAGGTTGGTGGTCTGGGTTTTGGCGATGCCGATGAAGCTGTTCATGATGCCCCACACGGTACCGAACAGGCCGACGAAGGGGGCGGTGGAACCGATGGTCGCCAGCACGCCGGTGCCACTGCTCATGTTGCGACCGCACGCGGCCACCAGGCGCTCCAGGCGGAAGCTGACGCGTTCCTTGATGCCTTCTTTTTCGCGGGTGTTGGCCGACAGGCGCATTTCTTCCAGGGCGTCATGCACCAGCAGGTTGGCCAGGGTGCCCTTCTTGGTGGCGGTTTCACTCGCTTCCTTGAGGGTGGCGGCCTTCTTCAAGTGGACGATTTCAGTGCGCAGACGACGCTTGGCGCCCAGCAGCTCGAAGCCTTTGGCGATCCAGATGGTCCAGGTAATGATAGAGGCGATAGCCAGGCCGATCATCACGGCTTTCACCACCACGTCGGCGTTCTGGTACATGCCCCACGGGGACAGGTCATGGGCCATGCCCAGGGTGTTGTCTTCTTCCAGCACTACGCCAGTGCCGTCGGCAGGAGCTGCAGCCTGGGCCGGGTCGGTTGGCGCAGCCGGGGTGGCGGTATTCTGCTCGGCAGCGGCTGGCGCGGCAGGTGCGGTGGCATCAGCGAAGGCGGCGGTCGGCGCCAGCAGTACGCTGAACAGCATCGCAGCAATCGCACGCCAGGCGCGGGATGGGCTGTGAGGCTTGGTTGGCGAAGCGGGGTTTGTATGACGTGTCATGCTGGCCGGACCTGAGAGAAAATAATGGGTGATCGTCCTGCCAGACCCCTGTGGGTCGAGGACAAATGGGTGGTTATTATTGCAAGTAATTCTTGTTAACTAAAGTGGCACTGTTACTTTATTTCGCTTTTTACTGGCCGTTGATCCTCTCGCGCGGCTAATCTGCGCCTTTGAGAATGGAGTTTTATGATGTCTGCGCCTTCTGTTGTGATTGCCGGTTGCGGCGATGTGGGTAGTCGGCTGGCTAGCCAATTGCTGGCCGCAGGCTGGGAGGTGCATGGCCTGCGCCGCGATATTTCGCGCCTTCCCGCCGGCGTGATCGGCATCGCCGGTGATCTGTTCGATAAAGCCTGTCCCGACACTTGGCCGATCGGCGGAGTGGATTACCTGGTGTACTGCGCTGCGGCCACCGACCACGATGAGGCCGGTTACCGCGCTGCCTACGTGCAAGGGTTGCAGCATGTGCTGGAGTGGCTGGGCGATTACGGCCAGGCGCCCAGGCATTTGCTGTTTGTGTCCAGCAGCAGCGTATATGGGCAGCAGAATGGCGAGTGGGTCGACGAAACCTCTGAAACACAGGCGAAGGGTTATTCCGGCCAAGTCATGCTCGAAGCCGAGCAAGTGGCACTCAATGGTGGCATCCCCGCGAGCGTCGTGCGGCTGACCGGCATTTATGGCCCGGGCCGCGAGTGGCTGCTGACACAGGTTCGGCAGGGTTATCGCGTAGCCGTCGACCCGCCTTTATATGGCAACCGGATTCACGCCGATGACGCGGCGGGCTTGTTGGCGTTTTTGTTGCGGTATGTGGAGCAGGGCGGTTCGCTGGACAAGGTTTATATCGGGGTCGACGATGCGCCGGCGCCATTGGCCGAGGTGGTGGGTTGGTTGCGCGAGTATCTGGGCGTGACGGAGTGGTCCGAGGACGCCAGTGTGCGGCGTGCGGGCAGCAAGCAGTGCAGCAATGCGCGCATCAAGGCGCTGGGCTGGAAGCCGACGTATCCGACTTATCGCGAAGGCTATGCAGCGATCCTGAAGGGCTGAACTCGATTAAAAATGTGGGAGGGGGCAAGCCCACTCCCACATTTGGATCTGTGTCGCAGCGGTTATTGCTTTTCAAGCAGCCATTGGCGCGGGCCTGGCGTGAACTGGGGCACTTCATCCGCCTGCGCGGTGTTGATCGCCTGGAAGATTTCCAGCTGCTTGCCTTTGCGCGCAAAGATCCACGGGTTGCCCACGCCATTCTCCTGCAGCCAAAGGCTGTCGTAGCCGCCGCTCATGGAGGCGCAATCCCCGGCCAGGCACAGCGAATACTGATCAGCGCCAGGCAGGCCGGCGACTTTGCCGTTGGCCTGGAACTGTACCGTGGCGCCATTACCGACACCGTCGGTGATCTTCCAGTCTACGCCCAAGTACGCCGCATAAAGCGCCCGCTCGAAGTTGGCGCCCAGTGGCGCGCCCTCCGGAGCCGGGTCCTTGGAGCGCGTGAACAGTTGCTCAGGCTCGTTGTCGTTGGCCACCTGCAGCAGCTTTTTGCCTCTGCGCTTGAGCTCGGTGGCAGAGCTGCCGTAGAAGTCCACGCTCCAGGCGCCGGGCTTTTGCGCCAGCAACTTGCCTTCCGCCACTTCAAAACCGTTGTAGTAGCGTGCCTGCAGGGCCTTGGTGTTGACCTCCCATTCGAGGTTCGGGCCAAAGGTCTGCAAGGCTTCACGCAAAGGGCCGCCCTTGGCTGCCGCATCGATGGCGGCCTGGTTGATCCAGGTACCGCTCACATCCAGATTGGCAGGGTTGCTGGCACAGCCGCCGAGCAGCAAGGCGAGCAACGAAGAGGCAATAAGCGCTTTGCGCATGACTAAATCCTTCTGAAACAAAGTCGGCGCAGCGGTTGAGGCTGCGCCGGGTGCTTTTACTCGATGACCAGAATCGCGTCCATTTCAACCTGCGCGCCCTTTGGCAGGGCAGCGACGCCGATGGCGGCGCGGGCTGGGTACGGCTGTTCGAAGTACTTGCCCATGATCTCGTTGACCTTGGCGAAGTGGCTCAGGTCGGTGAGGAAGATGTTCAGCTTGACGATGTCTTTGAACGAACCGCCAGCCGCTTCAGCCACGGACTTGAGGTTTTCGAAGACCTGTACGGTCTGTGCTTCAAAGCCTTCCACCAGTTCCATGGTCTTTGGGTCCAGCGGGATCTGGCCGGACATGTAGACGGTATTGCCCGCCTTGATCGCCTGGGAATAAGTACCGATGGCGGCCGGGGCTTTGTCACTGGTGATTACTGTCTTGGTCATGAATGACTCCTTGTAATAGGCGATGGCTTGTTTGAAGAACTACGCACGCATGCGGGTGATGCGAATCACCCCGGTCAAGGCACGCAGTTTCTTGATCACGCGGGCCAGGTGCACGCGGTCGTGCACGCTGACCACCAGCTGGACCACGCTGATGCGCCCATCGCGTTCGTCCATGCTGATTTTCTCGATATTGCCGTCGGCCGCGTTGACGCTGCTGGCCAGCAGCGCGATCAGGCCACGCTGGTGCTCCAGCTCCACGCGCAGCTCGACATTGAATTCGCCGGTGACATCCTTGGCCCACGAAAGCTGGATGCATTTTTCCGGGTTGTGCCGGATTTCGCTGATATTGCGGCAGTTGTCCAGGTGCACCACCATGCCTTTGCCCGCCGACAGGTGGCCGACAATCGGGTCGCCCGGGATCGGAGTGCAGCATTTGGCATAGCTGAGCACCAGGCCCTCGGTGCCGCGAATCGCCAGCGGGCCTTCGGGGCTTGGCAACTGTTCGCCTTCGCCGAGCAGGCGGCGCGCAACCACGTAGGCCATGCGGTTGCCCAGGCCGATGTCTTCGAGCAGGTCCTCGATGGTTTCCTGGCGATACTCGTGAAGCATCGCTTGCACGCGCTCCTGCGGAACCTTGTCCAAGGCGCTGTCAAAACCGTTGAGCACCTTGTTCAGCAGGCGTTCGCCCAGGCTGATGGATTCGGAACGCCGCTGCAGTTTCAAGGCGTGGCGGATGTGCGTACGCGCCTTGCCGGTCACGACGAAGTTGAGCCAGGCCGGATTCGGTCGCGCGCCTGGGGCACTGACGATCTCCACCGTGGAGCCGCTTTGCAGCGGTTCGGACAGCGGCGCGAGACGACGATTGATCCGACAGGCGATGCAGCTGTTGCCCACATCGGTATGCACGGCGTAGGCAAAGTCGACCGCCGTGGAGCCTTTGGGCAGCTCCATGATCCGGCCTTTGGGCGTGAACACGTAGACCTCGTCCGGGAACAGGTCGATCTTTACGCTTTCGATGAATTCCAGGGAGTTGCCGGCACGTTGCTGCATCTCCAGCACGCCCTTGACCCACTGGCGGGCACGGGCATGGGTGCCTTTGGGCTGCTCATCGCCGCTGGATTTGTACAGCCAATGGGCAGCGATGCCGTTGTTGGCCATCTCTTCCATTTCGCGGGTGCGGATCTGGATCTCGATCGGCACGCCGTGCATACCGAACAGCGTGGTATGCAGCGACTGGTAGCCGTTGGCCTTGGGAATCGCGATGTAGTCCTTGAAGCGCCCCGGCAGCGGTTTGTACAAATTATGTACAGCGCCCAGCACGCGGTAGCAGGTGTCGACCTTGTCGACGATGATCCGGAACGCATACACGTCCATGATCTCGTTGAAGGCCCGACGCTTGCCGCGCATCTTCTTGTAGATGCCGTAGATGTGTTTCTGCCGCCCGCTGACTTCGCCTTCGATCTCGTCGATCGCCAGGCAATGGCTCAGGGACTCTTCGATCTTGTTGACGATTTCCTTGCGGTTGCCCCGGGCGCGCTTGACCGCCTGGTAGATGCGCGCAGAGCGCATCGGGTGCATGGCCTTGAAACCGAGGTCTTCGAACTCGATACGAATGGCGTGCATGCCCAGCCGGTTGGCGATGGGCGCGTAGATTTCCAGGGTTTCCTTGGCGATTCGCCGGCGTTTTTCGCCGGAGAGCACTTCCAGCGTGCGCATGTTGTGCAGCCGGTCGGCCAGCTTGACCAGGATCACGCGGATATCGCGGGCCATGGCCATGGCCATCTTCTGGAAGTTTTCCGCCTGGGCTTCGGCCTTGGTCTCGAAGTTCATCTGGGTCAGTTTGCTGACCCCGTCGACCAGCTCGGCCACGGTTTCGCCAAATTGCGCGCTGAGCGCTTCCTTGGCGATGCCGGTGTCTTCGATCACGTCATGCAGCATCGCGGCCATCAAACTCTGATGGTCCATGTGCATGTCGGCAAGAATGTTTGCCACGGCAAGAGGATGCGTGACATACGCCTCGCCACTGCGGCGGCGTTGGCCGTCGTGGGCTTGTTCGGCGTAGAAATACGCTCGGCGGATCAGGTTGACCTGGTCGGGGCCGAGGTAGGCCGATAAGCGATCGGCGAGGGCGTCTATGCTCGGCAAAGTGTGAACTCCTGCCGAAGGCTGTGACCCCGCGCCGTGCTACGTCGACCAGGCATAGGCTTAGACGGCCTCGTTGGACTCGTCCTCGAACGCTGCGAACAGCGGTTCGTCTTCAACGATTTCAGCGTTGGCGATGAACTCATAGCTCATCAGGCCTTCTGCGATTTCACGCAGGGCTACAACGGTAGGCTTGTCGTTTTCCCACTGGACCAGGGGCTCTTTGCCGCCAGTGGCCAGTTGACGGGCACGCTTGGTAGAGAGCATGACCAGCTCAAAGCGGTTATCCACGTGTTCTAGGCAGTCTTCAACGGTTACGCGGGCCATGGTATTCCTCGGAGCGAATGCAAGATGCGCGCTGCCCGGTTGGGCGAGCGGACTGAGCAGTTTAAAAAATCACCAGCGTTTAGGGAAGCGCTGATTTTTCGCAGACCCTCGCAAAACCGCTGCAAGTGCCAATGTAAAGCCCTTGCAGCGGTTTTGGGAAGGGCCAATCAGCCGAGCAGTTCGGCGAGTAATTTGCCGAAACGCTGCTGTTGACGCTTTTGCTGCAGCTGGTTGGCGCGGAAAATCGCCTTTAAATCATCCAGCGCGTGGGCAAAATCGTCGTTGATGATCAGGTAGTCGTAGTCGACGTAGTGGCTCATTTCGCTGACGGCTTCGCGCATGCGGCCCTCGATGATCTCGTCGCTGTCCTGGCCGCGGTTGGTCAGGCGCTGGTGCAGGGCTTCAAGCGAGGGCGGCAGGATGAAGATCGAGCGCGCCTTGGGCATCAGCTGGCGCACTTGTTCGGCGCCCTGCCAGTCGATTTCCAGAATCAGGTCATGGCCTTCATCCAGTGTCTGCTGCAGATGGCTTTGCGAGGTGCCATAGAGGTTGCCGAACACTTCGGCGCGCTCCAGGAAGTCACCGTGCTCGATCATCTTGACGAACTCGGTACGCTCGACGAAGTGATAGTGCACGCCGTTCACTTCACCCGGGCGCATGGCGCGCGTGGTGTGGGAAACCGAGATGCGGATCTGCTCGTCAGCGTCGGTCAGGGCCTTGACCAGGCTGCTCTTGCCCGCGCCCGAAGGGGCGGAAATGATGTAAAGGGTGCCGGTGCTGTGGGTCATGGAGGGTGCCTTACTCAATATTCTGTACTTGTTCGCGCATTTGCTCGATCAACACTTTGAGGTTGACCGCAGCCGTGGTGCTGCGCGGATCGAACGCTTTGGAGCCCAGTGTATTGGCTTCGCGGTTGAGTTCCTGCATCAGGAAGTCCAGGCGCCGACCGGCGGCACCACCGGACTGGAGCACCCGGCGCACTTCGAGGATGTGGGTGCTCAGGCGATCGAGCTCTTCGGCGACGTCACTCTTTTGTGCCAGCAGGACCATTTCCTGCTCCAGGCGCACCGGGTCGAGGTCGGCCTTCATGTCGGCGAAGCGGTCCAGGACCTTCTGGCGCTGGGTGGCGAGCATCTGCGGCACCAGCTCACGCAGGGTGACGACGTCTTCTTCGATTGAGCTCAAGCGCTCGCTGATCAACCGCGCCAGCTCGGCGCCTTCACGCTCGCGGCCGGCCTTGAGTTCCTTGAGGCCCAGGTTGAACAGGGCCAGGGCCTCGGCGTTGAGGGCTTGCGGGTCGGTGGCGTCGGCCACCAGCACGCCGGGCCAGGCCAGCACTTCCAGGGGGTTCAGCGCGGCCGGCTGCTTGATCAGGCTGGCGATGGTTTCAGCGGCAGCCACCAGTTGCGCGGCGCGGTCGCGGTCGACCTGCAAGGGTTTGCCGGTGGTTTCTTCGGTAAAGCGCAGGGTGCATTCCAGCTTGCCGCGGGAAATGCCCTGGCGCAGCGCTTCACGCACGGCGCCCTCGAGGTCGCGGAACGACTCCGGCAGGCGCAGATGCGGCTCCAGGTAGCGGCTGTTGACCGAGCGCAGTTCCCAGCTCAGGGTGCCTTGTGCGCCGGCTTTTTCGACGCGGGCAAAGGCGGTCATGCTGTGCACCATGGAGGTACCTCGCGTTACAGTCCCGCAAACACGGGCTGGTGGTTAAGAAGGCGCAGGATTGTAGCGCAGTGCGCAGGAGGCGCCCAAACATGCGCATTCGTAACCGGATTTTAAGAAGTGCCCCGAATCGACTGGCGGCTCTATAATGCTCGGCAGTTTTTCGTCCTCAGTACAGGTATTCCCTATGAAACGTCCAAGTGGTCGCGCTGCCGATCAGCTCCGCTCGATCCGCATCACCCGCAACTACACCAAACACGCCGAGGGGTCCGTACTGGTCGAGTTTGGCGATACCAAGGTCATCTGCACCGTCAGCGTCGAGAACGGCGTGCCGCGCTTCCTCAAAGGCCAGGGCCAGGGTTGGTTGACCGCTGAATACGGCATGCTGCCGCGCGCCACTGGCGAGCGTAACCAGCGTGAGGCCAGCCGTGGCAAGCAGGGCGGGCGTACCCTGGAAATCCAGCGCCTGATCGGCCGTTCCCTGCGCGCAGCCCTGGACATGACCAAGCTGGGCGACGTGACCCTGTACGTCGATTGCGACGTGATCCAGGCCGACGGCGGCACCCGCACCGCCTCGATCACCGGCGCCATGGTGGCCCTGGTTGATGCACTGAAAGTGATCAAGAAGCGTGGCGGCCTCAAAGGCGGCGACCCGCTCAAGCAAATGATCGCCGCCGTCTCGGTGGGCATGTACCAGGGCGAGCCGGTGTTGGACCTGGACTACCTGGAAGACTCGGCCGCCGAGACCGACCTGAACGTGGTCATGACCAGCACCGGTGGTTTCATCGAAGTGCAGGGCACCGCCGAAGGCGCGCCATTCCAGCCAGCTGAACTGAACGCCATGCTGGCCTTGGCGCAGAAAGGCATGAACGAAATTTTCGAACTGCAGAACGCCGCACTGGCTGACTGAGCCGATCTCAAGGAGAAACGCCATGAATGACAACAGCCAAATGCCGGTGCCTGCGCCTTCCTATGAAGTGCGGCAGGGGGCAATGTTGTGCCATCTCGCGGCGTTTCTGGGATTCGTGTTCCCTTTCGGCAGCGTTGTGGGGCCACTGATCCTCTGGCAGATGAAGAAGGAGCAGGATGCGTTTATTGATGATCAGGGCAAGGAAGCCCTGAATTTCCAGATCACCGTCGCCATCGCCTGGATCGCTTGCATCGTGCTGGCCTTCGCAGTGATTGGTTTCTTCCTGATGATTGCCCTGGCGATTGCCACGGTAGTGCTGACCATCATCGGCAGTATCAAGGCCAACAAGGGGATCGCCTATCGCTATCCTCTGACCTGGCGTCTGGTCAAATAATAGCCATCCACAAAAAAACCGACATCGCTGTCGGTTTTTTTGTGCCTGGAAAAAGACCTCAGATGGTCAAGGTCCAGTCGTAGTCCACGATCAGTGGTGCGTGCTGCGAGAAGCGCGGCTGGCGCGGCAAGCGGGCACTGCGTACGAACCGGCGCAGACCTGGGGTCAGCAGCTGGTAGTCGAAACGCCAACCCAGGTTGAGCATTTCAGCCTGTTCGTTATCCGGCCACCAGCTGTACTGGTCGCCTTCGCGGCTGACTTCGCGCAGGGCATCGACATAGCCCATGTTGCCGACAATCTCGTCCATCCAGGCCCGTTCCGGCGCCAGGAAACCCGGGGATTGCTGGCTGTCGCGCCAGTTCTTGATATCCAGCTTCTGTTGCGCCACGTACAGCGAGCCACAATAAATGTACTCGCGACGTTTGCGTCGCTGTTTATCCAGATAACGGGCGAAGTCGTCCATTAGCTTGAATTTCTGGTTCAAGTCTTCATCGCCGTTCTGCCCCGAAGGAAGCAGCAAGGTCGCGATGCTGACCTTGTCGAAATCGGCTTGCAGGTAGCGCCCGTAGCGGTCGGCTGTCTCGAAGCCGAGGCCGCTGATGACCGCCTTGGGTTGCAACCGCGAGTACAAAGCCACGCCACCTTGGGTGGGCACTTCGGCATCGCAGGCATAAAGGAAGTAGCCATCCAGTTGGAAGGCTGGGTCGTCCAGTTCAAAGGCGGAGGCGCGGGTGTCCTGCAGGCAGATGACGTCGGCATTCTGTGCTTGCAGCCAACTGAGCAAACCACGCTCGACTGCAGCCTGAATACCATTAACGTTCACACTGATGATCCGCATAAATGGCCCCAAAAATCGCGTGCGTGTATGATACACGCCGTCTACCTAATTAGCTAAATCCGTGGTATCTGAGGCTTTTTTCATGCAGGCGTATCAACGCGATTTCATTCGTTTTGCCATCGATCGCGGGGTTTTGCGCTTCGGTGAGTTCACCCTCAAGTCCGGGCGCACCAGCCCGTATTTCTTCAATGCTGGCCTGTTCAACTCGGGTTCGGCCCTGGCTCAACTGGGGCGTTTCTACGCCGCGGCCATTGTTGAAAGCGGTATTTCCTTCGACGTACTGTTTGGCCCGGCCTACAAGGGCATTCCCCTGGCTGCGGCTACTGCGGTGGCGCTGGCGGAACATCATGGGCAGGACCTGCCGTGGTGCTTCAACCGCAAGGAAGCCAAGGCCCACGGCGAAGGCGGCAGCCTGGTGGGCGCGCCGCTCACGGGCGATGTGCTGATCATCGATGACGTGATTACCGCCGGCACCGCGATCCGTGAAGTGATGCAGATCATCGCTTCCCAGGACGGCGCCAAGGCCGCGGGTGTGCTGATCGCACTGAACCGCCAGGAGCGTGGCAACGGTGAGTTGTCGGCGATCCAGGAAGTGGAGCGTGACTTCGGCATTCCGGTGGTGAGCATTGTGTCGTTGAACCAGGTGTTGCAGTTCCTGGAAGATGATCCGCAGCTTAAGCAGCACTTGCCGGCGGTGCGGGCGTATCGCGAGCAGTTTGGCGTCTGACACAGAACTTCATGCCGGTGAGGGCTCATGTGGGAGGGGGCTTGCTCCCGATGGCGGTGTATCAGCCGGTATATCCAGCACTGAGCCACCGCTATCGGGAGCAAGCCCCCTCCCACATTTGGATTACCGCAGTTCAACTTAATCGCCTACATAAAAAAGGCCCCGCTCAATTCGATTGAGCGGGGCCTTTTTGTTTTCTGGAACCTAAGAACGCTTGCGATTGCTGATCAACGTACCCACACCGGTATCGGTAAAGATTTCCAGCAGGATTGCATTTGGCACCCGGCCGTCGAGGATCAGCGAGCTGCCGACGCCGCCTTGCACGGCTTCCAGCGCGCAGCGGATTTTCGGCAGCATGCCGCCATAGATGGTGCCATCGGCGATCAGTTCGTCGACTTGTTGCGTAGTCAGGCCGGTCAACACCTTGCCTTGCTTGTCCATCAGGCCGGCGATGTTGGTCAGCAGCATCAGCTTTTCAGCTTTCAGTGCCTCTGCCACCTTGCCCGCTACCAGGTCGGCGTTGATGTTATAGGACTCACCGTTGACGCCCACGCCGATGGGCGCGATCACCGGGATGAAGTCACCCTTGACCAGCAGGTTGAGCAGATCGGTGTTGATGCCGATCACTTCCCCCACCTGGCCGATGTCGATGATTTCCGGCTGGGTCATCTCCGGCGTCTGACGGGTCATGGTCAGTTTTTTCGCGCGGATCAGTTCCGCATCCTTGCCGGTCAGGCCGATGGCGCTGCCGCCGTGGCGGTTGATCAGGTTGACGATGTCTTTGTTGACCTGGCCACCGAGCACCATCTCCACCACGTCCATGGTCTGCGCGTCAGTGACGCGCATGCCATCGATGAAGTGACTCTCGATCGACAAGCGCTTGAGCAGATCGCCGATTTGCGGTCCACCACCGTGGACGACAACCGGGTTGATCCCCACGGCTTTCATCATCACGATGTCGCGGGCAAAGCCGGTTTTCAGCTCGTCGCTTTCCATGGCATTGCCGCCGTACTTGATCACCAGCGTCTTGCCGACGTAGCGTCGAATGTAAGGCAACGCTTCGGACAGGACCTTGGCGGTGTTGGCAGCGGCTTCGCGTTCGAGGGTCATTCAGGGCTCCGGTAAAAAATCAGAACGGTAATTGGAGATCAGGGGCAACACGTTTCAACTGGACGTGGAAGACGTCCTTGATGCGCTGCAACTCAGCCTCGGTATCCGCCTCGAAGCGCAGCACCAGCACCGGTGTGGTGTTGGACGCGCGAACCAGGCCCCAGCCTTTGGCGTAATCGACTCGCACACCATCAATGGTGGTCAGGTTGGCGCCTTCACCCCATTGCGCATCGTGCAGTGCGTCAATGATGCTGAATTTGCTCTCCTCGGTCACATGGATATTGATCTCTGGCGTAGAAATATCGTTGGGGAAAGTCTGAAACAGCTCTTGCGCCGTGGATTTTTCCTTGCTGAGGATCTCCAGCAGGCGCGCAGCGCTGTAAATGCCGTCGTCGAAACCGAACCAGCGCTCCTTGAAGAACACGTGACCGCTCATTTCGCCGGCCAGCAAGGCGCCGGTTTCCTTCATTTTCTTTTTGATCAACGAATGTCCGGTTTTCCACATCAGCGGGCGACCGCCGTATTCCTTGATCAGCGGCGTGAGGCGGCGGGTGCACTTAACGTCGAAGATGATTTCGGCGTTGGCATTGCGCGCCACCACGTCACGGGCAAACAGCATCAACAGGCGGTCCGGGTACACGATCTCGCCGGTTTCGGTCACCACCCCTACACGGTCGCCGTCGCCGTCGAAGGCCAGGCCCACGTCGGCGCCCACTTCCTTGACCTTGGCGATCAGGTCCACCAGGTTTTCAGGCTTGCCTGGGTCCGGGTGATGGTTGGGGAAGTTGCCATCGACCTCGCAGAACAGCGGGATCACTTCACAGTTCAGGGCTTCGAGCAATTGCGGTGCGATCACGCCGGCCGCGCCGTTGCCGCAGTCCACCACCACTTTCAGGCGGCGGTCGAGCTTGACGTCGCGGGTGATTTCGTCGGAGTAGCGCTGCAGGATGTCGACCTTGGTGATGCTGCCGGTGCCGCTGGTCAGGTCGTTGGTTTTCAGGCGCGTGTGCAGGGCCTGGATCTGTTCGTTGGCGAGGGTGTCGCCGGCGATGACGATCTTGAAACCGTTGTAGTCCGACGGGTTGTGGCTGCCGGTAAGCATGACGCCGGATTTACCGGCCAGCACGTTGGCGGCGTAGTACAACGCAGGCGTGGGCACCAACCCGACGTCGCTGACATGGCAACCGCTGTCTGCCAGGCCCTGGATCAGTTGCTCCACCAGCTCCGGGCCGGACAGGCGGCCGTCACGGCCCACCGAAACATTCGGTTCGCCCTGGGCCAGGCTCTGCGCGCCGATGGCGCGGCCGATCCAGTAGGCGGTTTCGGCGGTCAGGGTTTTGGGCACCACGCCGCGAATGTCATAGGCACGAAAGATGCTATCGGGAAAAGTCGGGGCTACACGGGCTGCGGTACTCATCGCGGGAAGAACTCCATCTGAAAGGGGGCAAGGCTGGCCTGGTGTGGCTGGCCGGCAGGCTCAAACTGAAGGGTATGACGGCGTTTTCGGCAGAGAGTTCGTGGTGTAAAAGTGCCATCGGCGCTTCGGCGGCGTGCTTATGTGTACGTAATCCTTTGATTTTATTGTAGAAAAATCGCTGATGCCGTATGCGTATTCTTCATCCTGAAAAGCCGGGCGGTGGCGTCTGGCCGGACAATCGCATCCGGCCAGGTTCAGCTTAGTCAGTGGCTGCCGGAATGCCCGAAACCGCCGGCGCCCCGCTGGGTTTCGTCGAATTCCTGCACCAGTTCGAAATGTGCCTGTACCACCGGCACCAGTACCAGTTGGGCAATACGCTCGCCGACAGCAATGTTGAACGCGGTCTGGCCGCGGTTCCAGCACGACACCATCAACTCGCCCTGGTAGTCGGAGTCGATCAGGCCCACCAGATTGCCCAGCACGATGCCGTGTTTATGGCCCAGGCCGGAGCGCGGCAGGATCAGGGCTGCCAAGCCTGGGTCGCCGACGTAGATCGACAGGCCGGTGGGGATCAGAAGGGTCTGGCCCGGCTCAAGGACAGTGTCTTGCTTGAGCATGGCGCGCAGGTCCAGGCCAGCGGAGCCTGGGGTAGCGTAGGCCGGCAGTGGGAATTCACTACCGATGCGGGGGTCGAGGATCTTGGCTTGCAAAGCGTGCATGGACATTAAACCTGGTTCAGCCGTTGGGCGATAAAAGAGATCAGTTGGCGGGCGATCTTGCCCTTGCTGGTCTGGGCGAAAACGGTGGCGTGCAACTCGCGGTCGATCACGCTGATGGCATTTTCCTCGCTGTTGAAGCCGATGCTCGGGTTGGCGACGTCATTGGCAACGATCAGATCAAGGTTTTTGTCTTTCAATTTGCGTGCGGCGTAGTCCAGCAAATGTTCAGTCTCGGCGGCAAAACCGACGCTGAACGGACGATCCGGACGGGTGGCGATGGTGGCCAGGATGTCCGGGTTGCGCACCATTTGCAGGAGCAGGCCATCACCGCTTGTAGGGTCTTTCTTGAGCTTTTGCGGCGCAACGACTTCCGGTCGGTAGTCTGCAACCGCTGCCGAGGCGATGAACAGGTCGCACGGAATGGCAGCCTCACAGGCCGCCAGCATGTCCCGGGCGCTGACTACGTCGATTCGCGTCACCCGATCAGGCGTCGGCAGATGCACCGGGCCGGTGATCAGGGTGACACGTGCGCCTGCCTCAACCGCGGCTTCAGCCAGGGCAAAGCCCATTTTTCCTGAGCTATGGTTGGTGATGTAGCGCACCGGGTCGATGTTTTCCTGGGTCGGGCCAGCGGTGATCAGTACATGTTTGCCGGTCAGGGCCAGGTGCTGGAAGCACTCGGCAGCGCACAGCGCCAGGTCGGTGGCTTCGAGCATGCGGCCCATGCCGACGTCGCCGCAGGCCTGGCTGCCGGACGCCGGGCCGAAGACCTTGAGGCCACGGCTTTGCAGAAGCTGGGTGTTGGCCTGGGTGGCCGGGTCGCGCCACATGGCCTGGTTCATCGCCGGGGCGATGGCGACGGTGGCGTCGGTGGCCAGTACCAGGGTGGTCAGCAGGTCATCGGCGATGCCCTGGGCCAGGCGCGCGATCAGGTCGGCGGTGGCCGGCGCGATCAGTACCAGGTCGGCCCATTTGGCCAGTTCGATATGGCCCATGGCGGCTTCGGCCGCCGGGTCCAGCAGGTCCAGGTGAACCGGGTGGCCGGACAAGGCCTGCATGGTCAGCGGGGTGATGAACTCACTGCCACCACGGGTCATGACCACGCGCACTTCGGCGCCTTGGTCCAGGAGCCTGCGAACCAGCTCTGCGCTCTTGTAGGCGGCAATGCCGCCGCCGACGCCGAGAACGATGCGTTTCCGATACAGACGCTGCATTGGTTTGCCTTTCCAGTTCAGTGAAGCCAGTTCAGTGACGCCTGCGATGACCCCTCCCCAGGTGAAATCGCATGCAAAAAGAGGGCCTACGATAACACAGCGTCCGTCTGGCAACAGCGGCGCATGCGGCGTACATCATGGAGAGGAGGTGGGATGAGTATTCGCGATTGGCCTGCTGCCGAGCGGCCGCGAGAGAAGCTTTTGGAGTGGGGCGCGGCCAGTCTGTCCGATGCCGAATTGCTGGCGATCTTCCTGCGCACCGGAGTTTCTGGCAGGAGTGCGGTGGACCTGGCGCGCCATTTATTGGCGCAATTCGGCGGCCTGCGCCCGCTGCTGGAAGCCAGCCAGGCGCTGTTCAATCAGCAGTTGGGCCTGGGGCCGGCGAAGTTTGCCCAGTTGCAGGCGGTGCTGGAAATGTCCCGGCGCCATATGGCCGAGCGCCTGCGCAACGATTCGGTGCTGGAGAGTCCGCTGGCCGTGCGCGAATACCTCAAGGCGCTGCTGCGTCATGAAACTCACGAGGTGTTTGGCTGCCTGTTTCTCGACTCCAAACATCGAGTGCTGGGTTTCGAAGCGCTGTCCCACGGCACTATCGATACCGCTGTGGTCTATCCCCGGCAAGTGGTCAAGCGCGCGCTGGCGTACAACGCGGCGGCATTGATCCTGTGCCACAACCATCCTTCGGGAAGCGCGGATCCAAGCGCCGCTGATCGGAAGTTGACCAAAGTTCTCCAGAAGGCCTTGGAAATGGTGGACGTGCGGGTGCTGGATCACATCATCGTGGGCGATGGTGATCCGTTGTCGATGGCGGAATATGGATGGATGTAGAGGGGCAGCTGCAAGCCACAAATCGGCTTGCAGCTTGCAGCTTGCAGCTTAAGGCTTGACGCTGACTTTGGAATAATCCTGGCGACCAAACGGGCTGACCTGGTAGCCGTCGACATTTTTGCGTGTCAGGGCAAACGCCATGGGGTGCGCCAAGGGCAGCCACAGGGCCTGCTGCTGGATCTGCGCCTGCGCCTGCTGGTAAAGCTTGCTGCGCACGCCTTGTTCGCTGGTGGTCTTGCCAGCGCTGATCAGCTTGTCCAGCGCAGGGTCGCAGTAGCGGGCGAAGTTGGTGCCGGACTTGACTGCCGCGCAGGAAAATTGCGGGGTGAGGAAGTTATCCGGGTCGCCATTGTCACCGGCCCAGCCCATGAAGAGCAGGTCATGCTCGCCGGCTTTGGCGCGGCGAATCAACTCGCCCCATTCGATCACACGGATGTCGGCCTGGATGCCGACCTTGGCCAGGTCGGCCTGCAACAGTTGAGCGCCAAGATTTGGGTTGGGGTTCAACAGGCTGCCGGTCGGGCGGGTCCAGATAGTGGTCTTGAAGCCATCCTTGAGGCCGGCGCGGTTGAGCAGCGCCTTGGCTTTGGCCAGGTCCTGTGGGTAACCCGACAGCTCTTTGGCGTAGCTCCAGGTATTGGGTGGGTAAACACCGTTGGCCGCTTCGGCGGTGCCTTCGAAGACGGCCTTGAGGTAGCTGCCTTTGTCGAAGGCCAGGTTGATCGCCTGGCGTACTTCGGGCTTGTCCAGCGGCGGATGCTGGCTGTTGATGGCGACGAACGCGGTCATGAAGGCTGCGGTTTTTTCCACCTTCAGGGCCGGGTCTTTTTCGGCCTCGCCCACATCCAGGGGTTTGGGCGACAGGGCGATCTGGCATTCATCGCGATGCAGTTTCTGCAGGCGCACATTGGCATCCGGCGTGATCGCGAAGATCAGGTTGTCCACCGTCGGTTTGCCGGCGAAATAGTCCGGGTTGGCCTTGTAGCGCACCACCGCATCCTTCTGGAATCGCACAAAAACGAAGGGCCCGGTGCCAATGGGCTGGCTGTTGAGTTTTTCCGGGGTGCCGGCCTTGAGCAGTTTGTCGGCATATTCGGCCGGGTAGATCGAGGCAAAGCCCATGCTCAATGCGGCAAGAAACGTGGAATCGGCGTGATCGAGGGTGAAGCGCACGGTCAGCGGGTCGAGTGCGTCGATCTTCTTGATCAGCGTGGGCAATTGCAGGGATTGCGCGTGAGGAAAGCCGCTCTGGGCGATCTTGTGCCACGGGTTGGCTGGGTCGAGCATGCGTTCGAAGCTGAAGCGCACATCTTCGGCGGTCAGGGTACGGCTCGGGGTGAAATACTCGGTGCGATGGAATTTCACATTCGGGTGCAGCTTGAAGGTGTACGTCAGGCCGTCTGGCGAGACGTCCCAACTGTCCGCCAGGCTCGGCACCAGTTTTGCGCCGGTTGCGTCGTAGTCCACCAGACGGTTCATCAGCACGTCCGCCGAGGCGTTGGTGGTGGTCAATGAGTTGTACTGCACCACGTCGAACCCTTCGGGGCTGGCCTCGGTGCAAACGCTCAGATTGGTGGCGGCAACGGCCATCGTCGGCGCGATTAAGAGGGGGGCTAGCAATAGCGGTAGGGCAGCGAGGCGCATATTAGGTTTCCTGTGCAAATCGAAGGCCCATCTGCGAGTGCAGTCTGGAAAAGGCCTACCGTAGTGGCCTGTTGGTTAAATGACTAGCCTATTTTTGCCTGTGCTTTTGGCTCAAATGCTGTTTTGATGGCGCCTCAGCGCGTTTCACCTTGCAGGTCCGAGTACTTGCGGGCGCTGAAAATCATTCTGTGCGACGAGCGGTCGGCTGTTGTAGCGGCCCCTCCTGGCAACGGTTCAGGCGCCAATAGCCGAGATTTACCCAGGTAAAAACACACTCGCTGTTGTTGCATCTGGGTCTTTCTGGTATAAAGCAGCGCTCTTTTCTAGGGGCCCGGTTCCTTCGCTTGTAGGTGTAGCCGGTAAGACCCTAAAGAAACGCGGCGCCTGGCGCCAAATGACTGAGAGATTAAGCGGCCAACCCATGCCGGGTTGGGCATGTGGTTTTAGAGGGCTGAGGCATGTCGAGAGTCTGTCAAGTTACCGGTAAGGGTCCGGTGACTGGGAATAACATTTCCCACGCAAATAACAAAACCCGTCGTCGTTTCCTGCCGAACCTGCAGCATCACCGCTTCTGGGTTGAAGAAGAGAAACGTTTTGTTCGCCTGCGTGTATCTGCCAAAGGCATGCGTATCATCGACAAGCGTGGCATCACTGTCGTGCTGGCCGAAATCCGCGCCGCCGGCAAGATCTAAGGAGCTCTATCATGCGTGAATTGATTCGAATGATCTCTAGCGCCGGTACTGGTCACTTCTACACTACCGACAAGAACAAGCGTACTACCCCGGACAAGCTCGAAAAGAAAATGTTCGACCCGCGCGTTCGCAAGCACGTGATCTACAAAGAAGGCAAAATCAAGTAATTGATTTCCTTCCTTGTGAAAAAAAGCCCGTATCTCACGATACGGGCTTTTTTTTGCCTGTGATGATCGTTCCCACGCTCTGCGTGGTAACGCCGCCTCGGACGCTCCGCGTCCCGCTGCTCATTGATCAGGCTTTCTGTTCGAACACCACATAGATCTTGCGGCACGCTTGCAGCACTTCCCAGGTGCCGCTGAAGCCGGCAGGGATCACGAAGCGGTCGCCGGCGCGCAAGGTTTTGGCGTTCCCCTCGGCATCGCGCAGCACAGACACCCCCTGCACGATCTCGCAGTATTCATGTTCGGTGTAATTGACTGTCCACTGCCCGACATCGCCTTCCCAGACGCCCGCGTTCATTTGTCCGCATGGGCTGTTGTAGTGGTTGTAGATCGTCTGTTCGGGATCGCCCTTGAGGATTTTTTCGGGGGCAGGGCGATAGCGTTCGGGGGCGGTGTTGGCTTGGCTGAAATCGACGATGTCCTGGATGCTCATGGGCTTATCCCGTCTGGCCTGCGGTTGGAAAGCTCAAAGTCTATGTTTATTAAAATGAACATCGCAAGGGCGTTTTCCGCCGTTATGTCAAATATATTGAAACTTCCCCAGTCGCTGGTTTAGGGTGGCAAGTGCCTTGAGCCGAACAGCAGGCTGGCCAGGCAAGAATTCGTGGAGGCGCCGGGATCAAATCTCCCAGGCCCTTGTATCCAAATAAGAGGAGGACACTTGCATGACCACCCTGACCCGTGCCGACTGGGAACAACGCGCCAAGGACCTGAAGATCGAAGGTCGCGCGTACATCAATGGCGAATACACCGCCGCCGCTTCCGGTGACACCTTCGAGTGCATCAGCCCGGTCGATGGCCGTCTGCTCGCCACCGTAGCCAGCTGTGACGCCGCCGACGCCCAGCGCGCCGTGGAAAATGCCCGTGCCACCTTCAATTCCGGTGTCTGGTCGCGCCTGGCGCCGGCCAAGCGCAAGTCCGTCATGATCCGTTTCGCCGCGCTGCTCAAGGCCAATGCCGAAGAGCTGGCCCTGCTTGAAACCCTGGACATGGGCAAGCCGATCAGCGACTCCCTGAACATCGACGTACCCGGCGCGGCGCAGGCGCTGAGCTGGAGCGGCGAGGCCATCGACAAGATCTACGATGAAGTGGCGGCCACTCCCCATGACCAACTGGGTCTGGTGACCCGTGAGCCCGTGGGCGTGGTCGGTGCGATCGTGCCGTGGAACTTCCCGCTGATGATGGCCTGCTGGAAACTCGGCCCGGCGCTGTCGACCGGTAACTCGGTCATCCTCAAGCCGTCCGAAAAGTCTCCATTGACCGCCATCCGCATCGCTGTCCTGGCCGTTGAAGCCGGCATTCCAAAAGGCGTGTTCAACGTGCTACCAGGCTACGGCCACACCGTGGGCAACGCGCTGGCGGTGCATATGGACGTGGATACCCTGGTGTTTACCGGTTCCACCAAAATCGCCAAGCAGCTGTTGATCCGTTCCGGCGAATCGAACATGAAGCGCGTGTGGCTGGAAGCCGGCGGCAAGAGCCCGAACATCGTGTTTGCCGATGCGCCGAACCTGCAAACTGCCGCCGAGTCCGCCGCCAGTGCCATCGCCTTCAACCAGGGCGAAGTCTGCACCGCCGGTTCGCGCCTGCTGGTGGAACGTTCGATCAAGGACACTTTCCTGCCGCTGGTGATCGAGGCGCTCAAGGGGTGGAAGCCAGGTAACCCACTGGACCCTGCCACCAATGTGGGCGCGCTGGTGGACACCCAGCAAATGAACAACGTGCTGTCGTACATCGAATCGGGTCATGCCGATGGCGCCAAGCTGGTCGCCGGTGGCAAGCGCACCCTGGAAGAGACCGGTGGCACTTACGTCGAGCCGACCATTTTCGACGGCGTGACCAACGCCATGAAGATTGCCCAGGAAGAGATCTTCGGCCCGGTCCTGTCGGTGATCACGTTCGACAGCGCCGAAGAAGCCATCGCCATCGCCAACGACACCCAATATGGCCTGGCCGCAGCGGTGTGGACGGCGGATATCTCCAAGGCACACCTGACTGCCAAGGCTTTGCGTGCGGGCAGCGTGTGGGTCAACCAGTACGATGGCGGCGACATGACCGCACCGTTCGGTGGCTTCAAACAGTCGGGTAACGGTCGCGATAAATCGCTGCATGCGTTCGACAAATACACCGAGCTGAAGGCGACCTGGATCAAGCTCTAACAAATGTGGAGGGGGCTTGCTCCCGATAGCTTAGTGTCAGTCGCTGCATCTGGTGACTGATACACCGCAATCGGGAGCAAGCCCCCTCCCACACGTTTTAGAGCATGCGCTCCAGGCCGACGCTGGTGGCGAACCAGGCATTGAACCGGCGCCACCAACTGCCCTGTTCCCGGGTCAGGGTGTGCAGCTGGCCGTTATCTTCGGTCACCCACACGATCTGCCCGTCCTGCAGCTTCGCCTCGTAGCTCAACGCCGGCGCCATACCTTGCAGCGCCAGGTTACGCACATGCTCCGCCAGTTCCGGGCTGTCCACCAGCACGCCGACTTCGGTGTTCCATAGCACTGAGCGTGGATCGAAATTGAACGAGCCGATAAACGACTTCTCCCGATCGAAAATCATCGCCTTGCTGTGCAGGCTGGAGTCGGAACCGCGCAAGCCGCCTCGACGAAACAGTTGCGGACCGCTGCTTGCGCTGGGGTCGCCCGGTTGTCGACGCAGTTCATAGAGTTTCACGCCATGCTCCAGCAGCGCCTTGCGATAGGGTGCGTAGCCGCCGTGCACCGCCGGTACATCAGTGGCTTCGAGGGAATTGGTCAGCAGACTCACCGACACGCCCGCGTCGGCGCGGCCGGTCAGGTACACCAGCCCAGGCGGGCCCGGAACGAAGTACGCGGAAATCATGATCAGCTCACGGCTGACGCCTGCCAACTGCGGCGCCAGTTGCGTGGTGAGCAGCAATTGCGGGTCCGGGTCGGCCTTGGCCAGTACCTTGCTCGGCGCATCCCACAGCGCCTGGTTCCAGGCCCAGATCAACTCGCGACGCCAGATGTCCATGCGCGGCTGGGTCTGGTAGGTGCGCAGGCGGTTATACAGGGCGTGGTTCTGCTGGCGCGATTGGGCCAGTGACGCCTCCAGGCGTCCGCGCGCAACAGCCAGGTCGACCTTGGAGGGCATGGTTGCGACAAACTCATCGATAGGCTTGCTCAGCGCGCTGTTCCAGTACTGATCGAAACTGTGGCCCAGTTGCTCAGCCACCGGCCCGACGCTGAGCATGTCGATATCGGTGAAATTCAGGTTGGGTTCGGCGTCGAAATATTCATCCCCCAGGTTGCGCCCGCCCACGATCGCGACGCTGTTGTCTGCCAGCCAGAGTTTGTTATGCATGCGCCGGTGTTGCAGCGACAGGTTGAACAGGCGCCCCATGGCGCGTGTCACGCCCGTGCTGCGGCCCAGATGCAGCGGGTTGAACAGGCGAATTTCGATCTTGGGATGGGCGGCAAGGGTCGCGATGATCTGGTCGAGCCCGTCGCTGGTGGTGTCATCCAGCAGGATGCGCACACGCACGCCGCGGTCGGCGGCCTTGAGCAGTTCATCAACCAGCATGCGCGTGCTGATGCCGTCATGCACGATGTAGTACTGCAGGTCGAGGCTGGCCTGGGCGTTGCGGATCAACTCGGCGCGGGCCATGAAGGCTTCGCTGCTGTTGGGCAGCAAACGAAAGCCCGAGCGGCCCTGATACGGCGCCGCCTGGGCCTGGATCGAGCGGCCGAAGGCAGACTGTGCCGCTGCCAGGGCATCACTGGGCACGCGCGGTGTGTGGGCCGTCGCACAGCCACCCAGTGCCAGCGCTCCCAACAGGAAAAGCGATAAAAGCCGTTGAGTCATCAAGGAAGCGCCATCCAGGTCAGGGCGGTTGTCGGCATATGACGGCAATTGCTCGGAAAAGGTCAGTCCGCCGATTCGGCCAGCAGGGTGCGCGCAGCGGCACCGACCTTGCGCACGGCCTCTTCAATCTGCGGCGTCGGTTTGGCAGCGTAGTTCATGCGCAGGCAATTACGGTATTTGCCGGATGCAGAGAAAATGCTGCCTACCGCCACCTGTACGCCCTGTTCCATCAGCACACGGTTGAGCTTCAGGGTGTCGAAGCCCTCCGGCAATTCTATCCACAGCATGAAACTGCCCTGGGGCCGGCTGGCCCGCGTGCCGGCAGGGAAGTAGCGGCTGACCCAGTCGAGCATCAGGTCGCGATTGCGCTGGTATTGCGTACGCATCCTGCGCAAATGAGGCTCGAAATGCCCGCTTTTGAGAAATTCGGCTATCGCAATCTGCGGCTGCGTGGCGGTAGAGCCCGTGCTGATGTATTTCATATGCAGCACCCGTTCCAGGTAGCGCCCCGGCGCGACCCAGCCAATGCGCAGCCCAGGCGCCAGGGTTTTGGAAAACGAGCTGCACAACAGCACCCGGCCGTCCTCGTCGAAGGATTTGATCGTGCGCGGGCGCGGGTAGCTGTAGGCCAGTTCGCCATACACATCGTCTTCGATGATCGCCACGTCAAAGCGCTGGGCCAGGGTCAGCAGTGCGCGCTTGCGCGCCTCCGGCATGATGTAGCCCAAGGGGTTGTTGCAGTTGGGGGTCAGCTGGATGATTTTGATCGGCCACTGTTCCAGCGCCAGTTCCAGGGCTTCAAGGCTGATGCCGGTGATCGGGTCGGTGGGGATTTCCAAGGCTTTCATGCCCAGGCCTTTGAGGGTCTGCATGGCGCCGTGGAAACTCGGTGAATCCACCGCAACGATATCGCCGGGCGCACAAATGGCGCGGATGCTGGTGGAAAGGGCCTCGTGGCAGCCCGTGGTGATGACGATGTCTTCGGCAGTCAGTTGGCAACCGGAATCCAATGACAGTCGCGCAATCTGCTCGCGCAATTCCATACAGCCCAGGATGTTGTCGTAATACAGCCCCGGCAGATCCTGGCGACGACTGACGCGGGCCAGGCTGCGAAGCAATGGCTTGATAGTCGGCGACAATACATCCGGCATGCCACGGCCCAACTGTATGACGTCCTTGCGCGGCACGGCACGGATCAACTCCAGCACCTGGTCCCACTGGGAAATTTCCACCGGCCGTTGGGCGGGGCGACCCACCTCGGGCAGCGCCGGCAGTTCACGGCCCACCGGTACAAAATAGCCGGACTTGGGCTTGGGCATCGCCAGGCCATTGTCCTCCAGCAATCGATAGGCATGCTGCACGGTGCTCAGGCTGACCCCATGCTCCACGCTCAAGGCCCGCACGGAGGGCAGTCGGTCGCCGGGGCGGTAGAAGCCTTGTTCGATGCGGGTACCCAGCAATTCCGCGAGGTTGACGTACAGGGTCACGGCGGCCACTCCCAGCAGACCAATACAGATAGATGGAAAATACAGGATTCAGCCGTTCATAGCAGCATCTGTATGGATTTAATAAAGGTAGGTTGAATCTGTATTGGTTTTGCTCGCGCGCTCATCCTAGTCACTCAAGGCGGCACGCTAACGAGGGGACGGTAAATGAACGGCATGAGCGATGTACGGCTGGCATTACATGGCCAGGAACTGGAAGCAGCGCAGGAGCGGACGTTGTCGATGCCTGCCGACAATCGCTGGAGCCTGTTCTGGCGCCGCCGTCATACCCGCAAGGCGTTGCTGACGCTGACCCGCGAGCAGTTGCGCGACGTGGGCCTGACGGCAGAACAGGCGCGCCATGAAGGCTTGAAACCGTTCTGGCGCGATTGATCAGGCCAGTTCCTTGAGGCGGTGCCAGAGCATCCCCAGGGCCAGCAGCGGCGAGCGCAGGTATTTGCCGCCAGGGAAAGTCATGTGCGGCACCTGGGCGAACAGGTCGAAGCGCCCTTGCTGCTGGCCGCTGATGGCTTCGGCCAGCAACCTGCCCGCCAGGTGTGTGGCGTTGAGACCATGGCCGGCATAGGCCTGGGCGTAATACACATTGGGTTGATCCTCCAGGCGTCCGATCTGCGGCAACCGATTGGCGCCGATGCCGATCATGCCGCCCCATTGGTAGTCGATCTTCACATCGGCCAATTCCGGGAATACCTGCAACATCTTTGGCCGCATGTAGGCGCCGATGTCTTTCGGATCGCGCCCGGAATAGTGGCAGGCACCGCCGAACAACAGGCGGCGGTCGGCGGACAGGCGGAAATAGTCCACCGTTACCCGCTGGTCACACACCGCCATGTTCTGCGGCAACAGGCGGGCGGCTTGCGCTTCACTCAAGGGCTCGGTGGCGATGATGTAGCTGCCTGCGGGCAATATTTTGCCGCTCAAGTGTGGGTTGAGGTCGTTGAGGTAGGCGTTACAGGCCAGCACCAGAGTGTTGGCCTGTACCTGGCCCTGGGCGGTGTGCACCTTGACCTGCGAGCCGTAGTCGATGCGCGTCACTTGCGACTGCTCGAATAACTTCACGCCCAGTTGCTGCGCCGCGCCGGCTTCACCCAGGGCGAGGTTCAGCGGATGCAAATGTCCGGAGCCCATGTCGATCATCCCGCCCACATAGCGGTCGGAGCCAATCACGCTGGCCATTTCGCTGGCTTGCAGCAGGCGCACTGGATGGCGATAACCCAGGCTGCGCAGCTCTTCGGCGTCTGCGGCGAGGCCCTGCAGGTCGCGGGGTTTGTTGGCCAGGTCGCAGTAACCCCAGGTCAGGTCGCAGGGGATCTGGAAGCGTTCGACACGCTCGCGCACGATCTCCACCGCTTCCAGGCCCATCAGTTTCATCTGGCGCACGCCGTCGGTGCCGATCACATTGGCGAACTGGTCAAGGCCATGGCCGACGCCGCGAATCAGTTGCCCGCCGTTACGCCCGCTGGCGCCCCAGCCGATTTTGCGCGCTTCCAGCAGCACCACGCTGAAGCCGCGCTCGGCCAGTTCCAGGGCGGTATTGAGCCCGGAATACCCCCGCCAATCACGCAGACATCGGCGCGCACCTCGCCCGTCAACGCCGGGTAATCGGGGTGCGGCACGCTGCTGGCGGCGTAGTAGGACGCGGTGTGCCGGGCGCTGGCGGTCATGGGGGCCTCCCTGTTTGGAAAATTTGACGCAGGATACAACGGTCCGACAGAGCTGTCTGCGCGGGCGATTTTACGGCAGAATCCAGGCCTGTTCTCGGTGGGGTGTAGGTGTCGATGAGTTGCAACAGTCAGAAAGTCAGCGCCTTGCGCCGACAGATTCCTTCGTTCGAGTGTGTCCCTGGCTGCCACGACTGCTGTGGGCCGGTCACCACGTCGCCCGAGGAAATGTCGCGCCTGCCACGCAAGACGGCCGCCGAGCAGGAAGCTGCAATGGATGAGCTGAACTGTGTGCACCTCGGGCCGAACGGTTGCACGGTTTACGACGAGCGCCCGTTGATCTGCAGGCTGTTTGGCACCACCAAGACCCTGCCATGCCCCAACGGTCGGCGACCGGTGGAGCTGATTCATCCACGGGTGGAAAAGCAGATCCATGAGTACATGGCGAGCACCCGGCAAGTACTGGTGTAGCAGGTGTACTCGGTCAATGTGGGAGGGGGCTTGCCCTCGATAGCGGTGTGTCAGTCATTCTGCGATGCCTGACACACCGCTATCGAGGGCAAGCCCCCTCCCACATTTGAATGAGTTGTGTCAGTCAGTCCGGAATCGGCAGGTTCAGGCTTTCCTTTACTTCTTCCATCACGATATAGCTCTTGGATTCGCGCACATGGGGCAACTTGAGCAGGATATCGCCGAGTAGTTTGCGGTACGAAGCCATTTCGGAAATCCGCGCTTTCACCAGGTAGTCGAAGTCCCCGGACACCAAATGGCACTCCAGCACATGGGGCAGTTTGAGTACGGCGCGTCGGAACTCTTCGAACGTATCGCCAGACTTGTAATCCAGGCTGATCTCGACAAATACCAGCAAACTCCCCTTCAAATGCTGCGGATTGAGCCGCGCGTTGTAGCCCATGATGATCCCCTCGCGCTCCAGCCGGCGTACCCGCTCGGTGCACGGCGTCGTCGACAGCCCGACCTTCTCGCCCAGTTCCGTGAACGAAATGCGCCCATCGGTTTGCAGGATGCGCAGGATATTTCGGTCGATCTTGTCCAGCTCCCGCTTGGTCTGGGTGTTGGTACGCATAGGGGATACGCCTCTGTTAAAACGGTTTGTGCCGAGAATTGTCGCCAAATATAGGCATTTATATAGTGAAATGCACTGGCGATTGTTTTTTACACTGCGTCCATCATTGCTCGAATAACACACGTCAGCGGCTCAGCCCGTGGTGAGGATATAAAAATGCGCGTTCTGGTCTTGGGTAGCGGCGTCATTGGGGTGACCAGTGCCTATTATTTGGCGCGGGCCGGCTTTGAAGTCGTCGTGGTCGACCGCCAACCCGCTGCCGCCATGGAAACCAGTTTCGCCAACGCCGGCCAGGTATCCCCAGGCTACGCGTCGCCATGGGCCGCGCCGGGCGTGCCGCTCAAGGCGATCAAGTGGCTGCTGCAGCGCCATGCGCCGCTGGCAATCAAGGCCACTGCCGATATCGACCAATACCTGTGGATGGCGCAGATGCTGCGCAACTGCACCGCCAGCCGGTATGCGGTGAACAAGGAGCGCATGGTCCGCCTCTCTGAGTACAGCCGCGACTGCCTTGACGAATTGCGCGCTGAAACCGGGATTGCCTACGAAGGGCGCAGCCTGGGGACTACCCAAGTATTCCGCACCCAGGCCCAGCTCGATGGTGCGGCCAAGGACATCGCCGTGTTGCAGGAGTCCGGCGTGCCCTTCGAGTTGCTTGACCGTGCCGGCATCGCTCGGGTCGAGCCAGCCCTGGCCAGCGTCACCGATATTCTCGCCGGCGCCCTGCGCCTGCCCAACGACCAGACCGGCGACTGCCAGATGTTCACCACGCGCCTGGCGCAGATGTGCGAGCAGTTGGGCGTTGAGTTTCGTTTCGAACAGGACATCCAGCGCCTCGATCATGCAGGCGACCGCATCAATGGCGTGTGGATCGACGGCAAGTTGGAAACCGCCGACCGCTACGTGCTGGCCCTCGGCAGTTATTCGCCGAAGCTCCTCAAGCCGCTGGGGATCAAGGCGCCTGTGTACCCTCTCAAGGGCTATTCACTGACGGTGCCGATCACCAACCCGGCAATGGCGCCTACCTCGACGATCCTCGACGAAACCTACAAAGTCGCGATCACCCGTTTCGACAACCGCATTCGCGTCGGCGGCATGGCTGAGATAGCCGGTTTTGACCTGTCGCTCAACCCGCGCCGGCGTGAAACCCTGGAGATGATCGTCAACGACCTTTATCCTCAGGGCGGTGATTTGGCCCAAGCCAGTTTCTGGACCGGCCTGCGCCCGACCACACCCGATGGCACACCAATTGTCGGCGGCACCCCATTCAAGAACCTGTTCCTGAATACCGGCCACGGCACCCTCGGCTGGACCATGGCATGCGGCTCCGGTCGTTTGCTGGCCGATCTGATGGCGAAGAAAACCCCGCAGATCAGCGCCGAAGGCCTCGCTATTTCCCGTTACGGCAACCACCAGGAGTCCGCACGACATGTCAATCCAGCGCCAGCTCACCAATGAGCGCATGAGCCAGATCGTTGTTCACAGCGGCACCGTGTACCTGGCAGGCCAGGTCGGCGATGACATGAATGCCGGCATCGAGCAGCAGACCCGTGAAACCCTGGCCAACATCGAGCGTCTGCTGGACCTGGCCGGCACCGACAAGACCCGGTTGCTGTCGGTGACGATATATTTGAAAGACATCGATGCCGACTTCGCTGGTATGAACGCGGTGTGGGATAAGTGGCTGCCCAAAGGCGCCGCGCCCGCTCGCGCTACGGTTGAAGCCAAACTGTGTGAGCCGAACATTCTGGTAGAGCTGTCCGTCGTGGCTGCGCTGCCTTAACCTGAATCCCTCTCCCGGCGCCGACGTTGTTGGTCGGCACCGGTTTTTTTACTCTGCCGCCTAGAAGCCTGCCGCCATGCGTCCTGCCCGTGCCCTGATCGACCTTCAAGCCCTGCGCCACAACTACCAACTGGCCCGCGAAGTCAGCGGGGCCAAGGCCCTCGCCGTGATCAAGGCGGATGCCTACGGGCATGGCGCGGTGCCCGTGGCTCAAGCGCTGGAGGCCGAGGCTGACGGGTTCGCGGTAGCGTGCATCGAAGAAGCCCTGGAACTACGCGCCGCCGGGATACGTGCGCCGGTGCTGCTGCTGGAAGGTTTTTTCGAAGCCGACGAGCTGCCGCTGATCGTCGAGCAGAACCTGTGGTGCGTGGTGCATTCACTATGGCAACTCGACGCTATCGAGCAGGCCACCCTGAGCCAACCGTTGACCCTCTGGCTCAAGCTGGACTCGGGCATGCACCGTGTCGGCCTGCATCCCAAGGATTTCCAGGAGGCGTATAAGCGCCTGCTGGCCAGCGGCAACGTCGCAAAGATCGTGTTGATGAGCCACTTCGCCCGCGCCGACGAGCTCGATTGTGTGAGCAGCAACGAACAAGTGGCGGTATTCGAAGCGGCCCGCCAAGGGCTGGCGGCGGAGGTGAGCCTGCGCAATTCACCGTCCGTCATGGGGTGGCCGAGTGTGCCCAGCGACTGGGTGCGCCCAGGCATCATGCTCTACGGCGCCACGCCCTTTGGTGACGACCAGGCCATCGCTGCCCGCTTGCAGCCGGTGATGACCCTGGAGTCCAAGATCATTTGCGTACGCGAACTGCCCGCCGGCGAGCCCGTGGGCTACGGCGCCAGGTTCGTCACGCCCAAGCCGATGCGTATCGGCGTGGTTGCCATGGGCTACGCCGATGGCTACCCGCGCCACGCGCCTACGGGCACGCCGGTGCTGGTCGCCGGTCAGCGCAGCCAGTTGCTGGGCCGGGTGTCCATGGACATGTTGTGCGTCGACCTGACGGATGTGCCCCAGGCGGGCCTGGGTTCCACAGTGGAATTGTGGGGCAAGCACATCCTCGCCAGCGAAGTCGCGACCGCCGCTGACACCATCCCTTACCAGATCTTCTGCAACCTGCGCCGGGTGCCAAGGCTCTATTGCGGCGCTTGATCGCCCGGTACGAATACAGCTGTCCGGGATTTAGGCCCAAGTGTTGTAAATACTGAACGCTGTCGCCATGATAACGCTCAATTACAACAAAGCCTGAATCCTAGGAGGCTCCTGCATTGGACGTCGGCGAACGACTGCAATCCATCCGTAAACTCAAAGGTCTTTCCCAGCGCGAGCTTGCCAAGCGCGCGGGCGTCACCAACAGCACCATTTCGATGATCGAGAAAAACAGCGTCAGCCCCTCGATCAGTTCCCTGCGCAAGGTCCTTGGCGGCATTCCCATGTCCATGGTCGAGTTCTTTTCCGAAGAGATCCTCCAGGAAATACCGACGCAGATCGTCTATAAAGCCAATGAGCTGATCGACATCTCTGACGGTGCCGTCACCATGAAGCTGGTAGGCCGAGCGCACCCGAGCCGGGCCATCGCGTTTCTCAACGAAATCTACCCGCCAGGCGCCGACACGGGCGAAGAAATGCTCACCCACGAAGGCGAAGAAACCGGGATTCTGGTGGAAGGGCGTTTGGAACTGGTGGTCGGCCTTGAAACTTTTGTGCTCGAAGCAGGCGATAGCTACTACTTTGAAAGCACCAAGCCCCATCGTTTTCGCAATCCGTTCGACGTGCCGGCGCGACTAATCAGCGCAGCCACACCCGCGAACTTTTAAAACAGAGGCGCCCTGCCAGCGTTGCAGAGGTTCGCGCAGCTGTACACCGTGAGGCCGAATCTCCCTTTATTTAATAGGGTTGTTTCGGCCGGGCGGGCTAACCGCTATACTTTCGCCGCCTGTGAAACCGTGGCCGCAGGCGTGAATAGCCACCATTGAGGGTGAACGCGTGAACCTAATTATGAAAATGCTGGCTGCACCAGCAACCGTACTGGCCCTATGGGCTGTCAGCGCTCAAGCTGCGACCAACGATGACATCGCCAAGCGCCTGGAGCCTGTGGGCCAGGTGTGTGTCCAGGGCCAGGAATGCAAGGGCATGGAAGTCGCGGTCGCGGCGGGCGGCGGTGGGGCGAGAACCCCGGACGACATCATCGCCAAGCACTGCAATGCTTGCCACGGCACCGGTTTGTTGGGAGCGCCGAAAGTTGGCGATACCGCCGCGTGGAAAGAGCGCGCCGATCACCAGGGCGGCCTTGACGGCATCCTCGCCAAGGCGATCACGGGCATCAATGCCATGCCGCCCAAGGGCACTTGCGCGGATTGCTCGGATGACGATCTGAAGGGTGCGATCAAGAAGATGTCCGGGCTCTAACCCGTCGATCTTCGCCAAAAAGGCCGCTCACGAGCGGCTTTTTTGTGCCCGCGATTTGCGTTTCGTGGCTGTTCATTGCAGCAAAGACCCGGCAAGCTCGGTCCAACCCCAATTCATGGAATGTTCGGGAGCAGTCGGATGGTGCAGTTGTGTTCAATCGAGCAAGCAGTTGACGACGTACTGGCCCGCTTGCCAGCGCATATTCACCTGGGTATGCCCCTGGGGCTGGGCAAGCCCAACCTGTTCGTCAACGCGCTATACCGGCGCGTCGCCCAGTTGCCCGAGCGGGCGCTGACGATCTACACCGCGCTGAGCCTGGGTCGTCCCGCCCTTGGCGACGGTTTGCAGAAGCGCTTTCTTGAACCTTTTATCGAGCGGGTATTCGGCGATTACCCCGAGCTGGATTTCCTCGCTGACCTGCACACGGACAGCCTGCCGAAAAACATCCGCGTGCAGCAGTTCTTCATGCAGCCCGGCAGCCTGCTCCACAGCGCTGCGGCGCAGCAGGACTACGTCAGCAGCAACTACAGCCATGCCGCGCGGGACATCAACGCCGCTGGCCTGAACCTGGTGGCGCAACTGGTTGCCAGCAGCGCCGAGCACCCCGACCGCCTGAGCCTGAGCTGCAACCCCGATATCACCCTCGACCTGCTGCCGATGATCGCCAAGCGGCGCGCAGCGGGTGAGACGATCCTGATCGTCGGCCAGGTCCATAGCGACTTGCCCTACATGCCCGGCGATGCCGAGTTGGGCATGGACGCATTCGACTACCTGCTCGATGAGAAAGACAGCACCACGCTGTTCTCCACGCCAAACATGCCGGTGGGCTTCCAGGACCACTTTATCGGCCTGCATGCCAGCACGCTTGTGCGTGATGGCGGCACCTTGCAGATCGGTATCGGCTCCATGGGCGACGCGCTGACCGCCGCATTGCTGGCGCGCCAGGCCGACAACGAAGCCTATCGATTGCTGCTGACCGACCTGGATGTGTATCAATGGGCGCCCTTGATCAGCCGTGAGGGCGGCGTTGAGCCATTCGCTCGTGGCCTTTACGGTTGCAGCGAAATGTTCGTCAACGGCTTGCTGGTGCTGGCCGATGCCGGAATCATCCGGCGCAAGGTGTACCCGGATGTGGCAACCCAGGAGCAGGCCAACGCCGGGCTGCTCGACGATGCGGCGCAGCCCGATGGCATCTCGATCCATGGCGGTTTCTTCCTCGGCCCGCGCAGTTTCTACCAGCGCTTGCAGGAGATGAGCCACGCCAGGCGGCTGGCATTCAACATGACCCGCATCAGCTATATCAACGAGCTGTACGGCCAGGAAGAGCTCAAGCGTTTACAGCGCCAGGACGCACGGTTTATCAACAGCGCGATCATGGTCACCTTGCTCGGCGCCGGTGTGGCCGACCAATTGGAAGATGGCCGCGTGCTCAGCGGCGTGGGCGGGCAGTACAACTTCGTTGCCCAGGGCCACGCGCTGGAAGGCGCGCGCTCGGTCCTGATCCTGCGCAGCTGGCGCGAGTCGGCCGGGGAGGTCAGTTCGAATATCGTCTGGGAGTACGGCCATTGCACCATTCCCCGGCACCTGCGGGATATCGTCATTACCGAGTACGGGATTGCCGATTTGCGCGGTCAGACGGATGCCCAGGTAATTGAGGCGTTGCTCAATATCACTGACTCGCGCTTCCAGGACGACCTGATTGAGCAGGCGCAAAAGGCCGGTAAGTTACCCAAGGATTTCAAGCTGGACCCGCGTTTTGCCGACAACACACCGCAGCGGCTCCAGGCGATTCAGGCCAAGCATCGACGGCTGTTCCCGGAATACCCGTTGGGCAGTGATTTCACGGATGAGGAGCGGGACCTGTTGCGTGCTCTGAATTGGCTCAAGAGCAAATTCAAGCTCACGGAGATGCTGGAACTGGGCAAGGCGGCGCTGGAAGCACCGGAGCCGGAAGCGTTTCCCGAACATTTGAAGCGGATGCGGTTGGATCAGCCGGAGGGGTTGAAAGAGGATCTGTATCAGCGCCTGTTACTCGCCGGCCTTCAGGCCACCGCGCACTAAAAGCCAACATCAGACAAAATGTGGGAGGGGGCTTGCCCCCGATAGCGGTGTATCAGTCACCAAAAAGGTTGGCTGACCCACTGCCACCACATTTTGAGCTGTGTTGAATCAGATAAAGGTCACAACCCCACCCGCCAGCGACTTCACCCGCGCCAGCGACTCAACCCTATAACCCTGCGCATCCAGCTCCGCACGGCCACCTTGAAACGACTTCTCGATCACGATGCCCAGGCCGGCGACGGTCGCGCCCGCTTGCTTGATGATCGAAATCAGCGCCTGGGAGGCCTTGCCGTTGGCCAGGAAGTCATCGATGACCAGCACGCGGTCGCTGCTGGTCAGGTGGCGTGGGGAAATTGCCACGGTGCTTTCGGTTTTTTTGGTGAAGGAATACACCGTCGCCGACAGCAGGTTTTCGGTCAGTGTCAGGGACTGCTGCTTGCGTGCGAAGATCACCGGCACGCCGAGGTTCAGGCCGGTCATGATCGCCGGGGCGATGCCTGAGGCTTCGATGGTGACGATCTTGGTGATGCCCGAGTCCTTGAACAGCGCGGCGAATTCGTCGCCGATCAGTTTCATCAGCGCCGGATCGATCTGGTGGTTCAGAAAGGCATCAACCTTGAGTACCTGATCGGAAAGCACGATGCCTTCTTCGCGAATTTTCTTGTGCAGTGCTTCCACGGAAAGCTTCCTCTGTTAGCGCAACAGGCGCCGAAAGTAGATTAAAAAGTAGTCGATTCTAGCGCTTTAACATCGCGCGTATATCAGCCAAGGCGCTGTTGCCGCGAACGGCCTTCACCTCAGTCGGGGTGTCGTCGTTGCCTTCCCAGGCCAGGTCATCCGGCGGCAGCTCATCGAGGAAGCGGCTGGGGGCACAATCGATGATCTCGCCGTATTGCTTACGCTTGGCAGCGAAGGTGAAGGCCAGTGTCTGACGCGCACGGGTAATGCCCACGTAGGCCAGGCGCCGTTCTTCCTCGATGGTGTCGGCTTCGATGCTGGAGCGATGCGGGAGGATTTCCTCTTCCATGCCCATGATGAACACGTAGGGAAATTCCAGACCCTTGGATGCATGCAAGGTCATCATCTGCACACCTTCGGCGCCGTCTTCCTCTTCCTGCTGGCGCTCGAGCATGTCGCGCAGTACCAGCTTGCCGATGGCGTCCTCAACGGTCATTTCACCGTCTTCGTCTTTTTCCAGGGTGTTCTTCAGGGCTTCGATCAGGAACCAGACGTTACCCATGCGGTAGTCCGCGGCTTTGTCGCTGGAACTGTTGGTGCGCAGCCAGTTTTCATAGTCGATGTCCATGACCATGCTGCGCAGGGCGCTGATCGGGTCTTCACCGGCGCATTGCTCGCGTACCTTGTCCATGAAACGCTTGAAGCGCGACAGGCGGTCGGTGAAGCGCGTGTCCAGGTGTTCGCCCAGGCCGATTTCGTCGGTGGCGGCGTACATCGAGATCTTGCGTTCAGTGGCGTAGTTGCCAAGCTTTTCCAGGGTCGTCGAACCGATTTCCCGACGTGGGACGTTGATCACGCGCAGGAAGGCGTTGTCATCATCCGGGTTCACGATCAGGCGGAAGTAGGCCATCAGGTCTTTCACTTCCTGGCGCCCGAAAAAGCTGTTGCCGCCCGACAGGCGATACGGCACCTGGTGGTGCTGCAGTTTCAGCTCGATCAGCTTGGCCTGGTAGTTACCGCGATACAGGATCGCAAAGTCGCTGTAAGGCCGGTCGGTGCGCAGGTGCAGGCTGAGGATTTCCACGGCCACGCGCTCGGCTTCGGCGTCTTCGTTGCGGCAGCGGATCACGCGGATTTCGTCGCCATGGCCCATCTCGCTCCACAGTTGTTTTTCAAACTCGTGGGGGTTGTTCGAGATCAGCACGTTGGCACAGCGCAGGATACGGCTGGTGGAGCGGTAGTTTTGCTCCAGCATCACCACTTTCAAAGATGGGTAGTCATCCTTGAGCAGCATCAGGTTTTCCGGGCGCGCACCGCGCCAGGCGTAGA
This sequence comes from Pseudomonas sp. R1-43-08, assembly GCF_003852255.1. Taxonomy (NCBI): domain Bacteria; kingdom Pseudomonadati; phylum Pseudomonadota; class Gammaproteobacteria; order Pseudomonadales; family Pseudomonadaceae; genus Pseudomonas; species Pseudomonas sp. R1-43-08. The sequence continues at coordinate 5,446,553 of NZ_CP027734.1, read as the reverse complement.
TCGACTGGTCGTCGTCGCCCACCACGGTGAACTGGTTGCGTGTACCGATCAGCAGTTTCACCAGCAGGTATTGGCTGGCGTTGGTGTCCTGGTATTCGTCCACCAGCAGGTAGCGCACCTTGTTCTGCCACTTTTCCAGGATGTCCTTGTGTTCCTGGAACAGTTTGACCGGCAGCAGGATCAGGTCGTCGAAGTCCACCGCATTGAACGCCTTGAGCGTGCGCTGGTAGTGGGTGTAGACGATGGCGGCGGTCTGTTCCTTGGGGTTGCGTGCGGCTTCCAGGGCTTCGGCGGGCAGGACCAGGTCGTTTTTCCAGGCGCCGATCATGTTCTTGATCTCGTCGACGCCGTCGTCGCCCGCGTATTCCTTCTGCATGATGTCGGTCATCAGGGCTTTGACGTCGGCCTCGTCGAAGATCGAAAAGCCCGGCTTGTAGCCCAGTCGCGCATGTTCCTTGCGGATGATGTTCAGCCCGAGGTTGTGGAAGGTACACACGGTGAGGCCACGGCCTTCGCCACCCTTGAGCAGGGTGCCGACGCGCTCTTTCATTTCCCGCGCCGCCTTGTTGGTGAAAGTCATGGCGACGATGTACTGGGCGCGGATGCCGCAGTTCTGGATCAGGTGCGCGATCTTGCGGGTGATCACGCTGGTCTTGCCGGAGCCAGCACCGGCGAGCACCAATAGAGGGCCGCCGACGTAGTTCACGGCTTCTTGCTGCCGGGGATTGAGTCGGGACATACAGAGTTCGGGGAGTCGTCGTTCAAAAGGGCGGGCATTTTAACAGGCTGGCAAGTTTCTGCTGCCCTGGATCGACGGTGTGACGTACCACTCGATCTAAATTTGCCGGTTTTGCTACTTTGACGCAGGATGTGCGGGGTATTGCGACTATTTTTCACAGTCGGCGTGTTTGATAGCACCTATCATTTGTCAGGCATTGGTCATTGTCAGACCGCACGTCATAATGCCACCGCCAACGAATTCTTGCCGAGTCTAGGGAGCTAGCTTGTCTACGCCTGTCGAACCCTTGCGTTTGCTGCTGCTGGCCGATGAGCCTGAGTGGGCAGCGTTGTTGCGCGAGTGCCTGGCGCCGATGGGCGACGGGGCTGTGCTGATCAGCGCGCCCAACTGGGACTCGGTGAGTCGTCTGTTCGACGATGACCACGGTGCGGTGCTCCTGACCACGCCCCCTCTGCAACCCGGCCCGGGCCGGTGCAGCTTGCCGTGTGTATTGTTGCTGGAACAGGAACCATTGGTTGCGCCGCTCGGTGTCAGCGATTGGCTGGTCCATTCCGTGCTGGACGCCGATACCTTGCGCCGCTGCCTGCGCCATGTGCGCGAGCGTGGCGTACTGGAGAACACGTTGCAGCGCCTGGCCGAACAGGACCCGCTCACCGGTATCGCCAACCGCCAGGGTTTCCAGACCTTGCTGGCGGCGCGGCTGGCGGATAACGAAGGTCGCGGCCTGGCCCTCGGTCACCTGGACCTGGACAATTTCCGTCACGCCAACGATGCCCTCGGTCATCAGGCCGGCGACCGTTTGATCCTGCAGGTGGTATCGCGGCTCAAGAGCCAGCTTGAAGCCGGTGACCAATTGGCGCGCCTGGGCAGCGATGAGTTCGCGCTGCTGATCGACACCCGCCGTGCGCCCCAGCGCGCCGAGTGGATGGCCGAGCGCATCACCGAAGTCATGGCCGAGCCTTACTGGGTGGACGGTGAAAGCCTGCTGATCGGCTGCAGCCTGGGTGTGGCGCATGCCCGCGCCCGCGCCGGGGCCGACCCGTTGATGTGGCACGCCCATATCGCCATGCAGCAGGCCAAAAGCACCCAGGGCTGTACCTTTCATATCTTCAACGAACGCATCAACCGCAACGCGCGCAGCCTGGCCGACCTGGAAAGCGAATTGCGCCGTGCGCTGCGCCGCGATGAGCTGGAGCTGCACTACCAGCCGCGCCTGGACCTGGACGATGGGCATATTGTGGGCCTGGAAGCCTTGGTGCGTTGGCGCCACGGCGAGCGTGGCCTGTTGCCACCGAGCGAGTTCGTGCCCCTGGCCGAGCAGAGCGGCCTGATCGTGCCGTTGGGGTATTGGGTGATTTCCCGCGCCCTGCGCGACATGCAGGACCTGCGCGAACGCGGCCTGCCGGCGTTGCACATGGCGGTCAACTTGTCGTTTCGCCAATTTCAGGACAGTCAACTGCTCTCGACACTCAGTCGGCTGATTGCCGAGCGTGGCGTGGAAGCGCAATGGCTGGAGTTCGAGTTGACCGAAACCGCCGTGATGCGTCGCAGCGACCTGGTCAAACAGACCATGGACGCCCTCGGTCGCCTCGGCGTGCGGTTTTCCCTGGATGACTTCGGCACCGGGTTCTCATCGTTCGTGCACCTCAACAGCCTGCCGATTGCCTTGTTGAAGATCGACAAGAGCTTCGTCGGCGGCATGGAAGAGCGCGAAGAGAATCGCAAACTGGTGCACGCCATGATCAACCTGGCCCACAACCTCAACCTGGAAGTGGTGGCCGAAGGCGTGGAGACCGCCGAGCAGCTTGCGCTTTTGAGGCTGTTTGGTTGCGATCAAGCCCAGGGCTACTTGATCAGTAAACCGTTGCCATTGGCCGAGCTGGTGGAGTACCTGACGTTTGGCAAGGGCCAGCAGGCGTTGTTGGGCTGAATAAACTCAATCTAAAAATGTGGGAGGGGGCTTGCTCCCGATGGCGGTGTATCAGTCAACACATCCGGTGACTGACACGCCGCCATCGGGGGCAAGCCCCTCCCACATTTCTAATCGAGTAGGCCCTTAGTGCGTCTGTGCGGTCTGGAAACCAGTTTGTATTTCCGGCTCCTGTCGAATCATGCGTTTCATCTTCGCCTCAAACGCCCACGTCAGGCTCACCGCCGCACAGGCAAGGCCCAGCGCCAGGCCCCACCACACGCCGGTCGGCCCCCAGCCTAACGTGAACGCCATCAACCAGGCCGATGGCGCGCCGATCAGCCAGTAACAACCGAGCCCCACCAGGAAGGTGGTCTTGGCGTCCTTGAGGCCACGGATGCAGCCCATGGCAATGGTCTGCACACCGTCGAACAGTTCGAACCAGGCCGCGACGGCCAGCAGGCTGACGGCAAGCACGATCACCTCGTGAAAGGCCGGGTCGTCATGGTCGAGGAACAGTCCGATCAGCGGGTCGGAAAACAGCCAGAACACCACGGCAAACCCCAGCATGACCATGGCGCCGAACCCTATACCGACCCGCCCGGCCAGGCGCGCGCTCAACAACCGCCCGGCGCCATAGTGCTGGCCGATACGCATGGTCACCGCGTAGGACATCCCTGCCGGGACCATGAACGCCACCGAGACGATCTGCAGGGCAATCTGGTGCGCCGCCAACTGCGTACTGCCCATGGTGCCCATGCACAGCGCCGCAAACGCGAACAGCCCGACTTCCACTGCATAGGTGCCGCCGATCGGCAGGCCCAGGCGCCACAGCTCGCGCAGATACTGGGTATTGAGGCGCAGCAGGCCGGTAGTCAGGGGGTAGGCGGCGTAGGTCCGGTTGCTGCGGATGTACCACATCAGCGCCAACGCCATGCCATTGGCGACGATGGCCGTCACCAGGCCAATGCCCATCAGCCCGAGCTTCGGCAGGCCGAACATGCCTTCGATCAGCGCGTGGTTGAGCAGGTAATTGACCACCGTGCCGCACAGGCTGATCACCACCACTGGCGTGGCTTTGCCGATAGCGCTGGTGAAACCGCGCAACGCCATGAAGCTCAGATAGCCGGGCAGGGCGAATGGCAGGAGGGTCAGGAACTGCCCGGCGGCCTGCACGTTGGTTTCGGTCTGGCCGAACAGCAGCAGCACTGGCTTGAGGTTCCACAGCAGCAGCGCCGCCGCCAGGGCCATCAACCACGCCAGCCACAGCCCGGACTGGGTCAGGCGGGTGGCGCCGTCGATGTCGCCCGCGCCGTGACGGATCGCCACCAGGGTGCCCACCGCCGCAATCACACCGATGCAGAAAATCGCCACGAACGAATAGCTCGCCGCGCCCAGGCCACCGCCGGCCAGGGCTTCGGGGCTCAGGCGGGCCATCATCAGGGTGTCGGTCAGCACCATCAGCATGTGCGCCAACTGTGAGGCAATCAACGGCCCCGACAGCCGCAGAATGGCCCAGAGTTCGGTACGTACCGGATGCTGCATGATCATCACGCTCGACAGGTCAGGGTGGTGGAGAGGGCTGATTCTCGGCGCTTTGGGCGCATTGCACAAAAGGATAAAAGCGATCGTTTGCATGATTAAAACTCATGCCTGATCTATTCTGGTAGGGTTTGCGGATTGCGCTGTCGGAGCTTTCAGAATGTCCCGTCGTCTTCCTCCGCTTTACGCCCTGCGGGCGTTCGAGGCCGCGTCTCGTCACCACTCCTTTACCCGCGCGGCAGAGGAGTTGTCGATTACCCAAAGTGCGGTCAGCCGGCATATTCGTACGCTCGAAGAGCATTTCGCCTGCCGGCTTTTCCAGCGCAGCGGCCGCACCCTGCAGCTCACGGAGGCGGCGCGCTTGTTGCTGCCCGGCGTGCGCGAAGGTTTCGCCGCCCTGGAGCGTGCCTGCCATACCCTGAATGCCGAAGATGACATCTTGCGTATGAAAGCGCCGTCCACCTTGACCATGCGCTGGCTGCTGGCGCGGTTGAGTCGCTTTCGGGCCTTGCAGCCGGGCAATGAGGTGCAGCTCACCAGTGCGTGGATGAACATCGACGAAGTGGACTTCAACCAGGAGCCGTTCGATTGCGCGGTATTGCTCAGTAACGGGCACTTTCCCGCAGACTGGGAAGCCAGTTACCTGTTTGCCGAAATGCTGATTCCGGTTGGCGCGCCCAATCTGTTGGATGACGGCCCCTGGGACGTGACGCGGCTGGCAACGGCTGAACTGCTGCATCCGACACCGGACCGCCGCGACTGGCGCTACTGGTTGGAACGCATGGGGTTGGCGTCCCGGGTTTCGCTCAAGGGTGGGCAGGTGTTCGATACGCTGGAGTTGGGCATGATCGCCGCCGCGCGGGGTTATGGGGTGTCCATGGGTGACCTGCTGATGGTGGCCGAGGACGTCGCCCAGAAACGCCTGAGCCTGCCTTGGCCAACGGCCGTCGCCAGCGGGGAAAGCTATTACCTGGTGTGGCCCAAAACCCGCCCCGGTGGTGAGCGCCTGCGGCGTTTGGCGGAGTTTCTCCAGGGCGAGGTGCATGCGATGGTTTTGCCCGAAGTGGCCCGCCTTGAATGAAGGGTTTGGCATGTGTACGGCAATCGTTTGCGCGATACCCCTGTGAATCGCTCAAGTATTGTAAAACCCCGCCGAAGTAGGAGTGTTGGAACCATCGTGCACTTACGTTTCCCACCAGATAATTCGCCGAGCAGCGCTAAGAGATCAGGATGATCCTGGCCTCGGCTCAGGAGCTGTCATGTCTCAACCTCGCGCTCGGATCGCCTCCCAGTTAGGCCTCGCATTGGCCGTGATTCTTGCTGTCGTAATCAGCGGCAGTACCGTTTTCGCTCTACGCTCCCTCGACACCGCCAACCTCGCCACCCGCGAGGAACACTTGGCCAGCGAGGCGCGCCTGCTCGCCGACCAACTCAATACCTTCCACAGCACCTTGCGCGAGAGCACCCAGCGTTTGAGCGGGCTGTTTGAAAAGCGCTTCGGCGCCGGCTTGAGCGTGCGTGCGGACCAGCCAGTCGCCGTGGCCGGTGTGCAAACCCCAAGCCTCTACCTGGGCAGCCAGTTGCTGAACAACAACTTCAGCGAAGTGGATGAATTCAAGGACATGTCCGGCGGCGTGGCCACGGTATTCGTGCGCAGCGGCGATGACTTTGTCCGCATCAGCACGTCCCTGACCAAGCAGGATGGCAACCGCGCCATCGGCACCGTGCTGGACCGCCAGGGGCCGGCCTACCAGCGTGTGTTCAGCGGGCAGACCTACATCGGTCGGGCAGTGTTGTTCGATCGCTCGTACATGACCCAGTACAGCCCGGTGCGTGACGCCAGCGGAAAAGTCATTGCGGTGCTGTTCATCGGTTTCGACTACACCGACGAGCAGAAAGCCCAGTTCGACAACCTCAAGCGCTTCCGTATCGGCCAGACCGGCTCTCTCTCGTTGCTGGATGAACAGAAGCACTGGCTGGTGCCGCCGGCCGGTGTACAAGCCTTGGATCAAGCCATTCCGGTGATGCTCGACCTGGCGAAGAAGCCGGGTGAAGGGCGCTTCTGGAGCGATAAAAACGAAGATTTCTACAGCGTTTCGGTACCGTTCGAGGGCGGCCCCTGGGCGGTGGTGGCGAGCATGCCGAAGGCTGAGATTCGTGCAGTGACCTGGGACGTCGGCCTGCGCCTGGTGATCGGCAGCGTGCTGGCCATGCTGTTGGCGGTGGGCGCCACCGTGTGGCTGTTGCGCAGCAAGCTCGCGCCCCTGAGTGACCTGGTGCGCCAAGCCGAAGCGCTCGGTGCGGGCGACCTGAGCGCGCGCCTGAACGTCTCCAGCCATGATGAAATCGGCCAGTTGGCGCGCAGCTTCAACCAGATGGGCGAAGCGCTGTCGACCATGGTTTCGCACATCCGCAAGGCGGCTGAAGAGGTCAACAGCCGTGCCCAGGCGTTGTCCGGTTTGTCTGGCGGTGCCTATGAAGGCATGGAACAGCAGTCCGGCGAGATCACCAGCATGGCGGGCGCGGTGGAAGAATTCAGCGCCACCTCGCTGAATATCGCTGACAACATGGGCAGCACCGAGCGCCTGGCCCAGGAAAATGCCCAGCAGACCCGCATCGGGCGTGCCTCGATGCAGGAGGCGTCGTCGTCCCTGGAACATATCGCCACCGCCCTGAACAGCACCGCTACAGTGATCAACACCTTGGGCCAGCGTTCCCAGGAAATCGGCGGCATCGTCGGCGTGATTACGTCGATCGCGGAACAGACCAATTTGCTGGCGCTGAATGCTGCCATCGAAGCTGCCCGCGCGGGCGAGCAAGGCCGTGGCTTTGCCGTGGTCGCCGACGAAGTGCGCAATCTGGCCTCGCGCACCCGCCAGGCCACCGATGAAATTTCCGGCATGATCCAGAGCATCCAGCAGGAAACCGGGAATGCCATCAGCACCATGGAACACGGCAATGTGCTGATGCAGGAAGGCCTGTCGCGCAATGCCGACGTGGCTTCGGCCCTGGCGCGCATCGACGAGCAGAGCCGCTCGGCCGGCCAGCAGTTCGCCGCCATCACTACCGCCACCCAGGAGCAGAGCAGCACCGCGACCTTGCTCAGCAGCAACCTGCAAAGTATTGCGCTGGCTAACAGCGAGCAGCGTGAAGTGGTGTCGAACCTGGCGATCACCGCCAAGGAACTGGAGACCCTGGCGGCGGGCCTGCGGCATGAAGTAGACCGGTTCCGCTAAGCCACCGCCATTCAGAATGCGCAGGCGCATGGCTCAAGTGCTCGCCGCCGGACGGTACTGCAAGGCCTCTTGCAGATGGTGGCGGGCGATGTTCTCTGTTTGTTCCAGGTCCGCCAGGGTACGCGCTACCTTGAGCAACCGATGGGCCGCCCGCAGCGACAGCGTCAGTCGTTCGCATGCGCTTTCCAACCAGCCTTCATCGACCTTTGCCAGCTTGCAGTACTTGCGCAACCCCGGCAGGTCGAGGAAGGCGTTGGCGCATCCTTGGCGGCGTTGCTGGCGTTCCCGTGCATCGGCCACTGCTGCGGAAGCTTTCGCAGTGTTGTCACCGGTCTGTTGTGCCGGGCTCAGTGCCGTGGCCTCCCGCGCCACGGTCAGGTGCAGATCGATTCGATCCAGCAACGGCCCGGACAGCTTGTTGCGATAGCGTTGGATCTGCTCCGGTGTGCATCGACAACGGCCGCTGGGTTCGCCCAGATAGCCGCAAGGGCAGGGGTTCATCGCCGCGACCAATTGGAAGCGTGCCGGGAAGCTTACCCGGTCGCGGGCGCGGGAAATCACGATATGCCCCGACTCAAGTGGCTCACGCAGCACCTCCAGGACTTTGCGATCGAACTCCGGCAATTCGTCGAGGAACAATACGCCGTGGTGGGCCAGGGTGATTTCCCCCGGTTGTGGTTTCGATCCGCCGCCGACCAGCGCGGGGCCAGACGCCGAGTGGTGCGGCTGGCGAAACGGCCGTTGCGGCCAATGGCTCAACGGCGCCAGGCTGACCACCGATTGAATCGCCGCGACTTCCAGCGCTTCGTGCTCACTCAGTGGTGGCAGCAACCCCGGCAGGCGGCTGGCGAGCAAGGTCTTGCCAGTGCCGGGCGGCCCGCTGAATAACAGGTTGTGCGCCCCCGCAGCCGCGATCAGCAAGGCACGCTTGGCGGCCAACTGGCCCTGTACTTCACTGAGGTCCGGGTAAGGTTTGTTCAAATACAGCAAGCCGTCCGCCTGGTAGGGCTCGATCGGTACATGCCCGTTCAGGTGCGCCACCACTTGCAGCAAGTGGTCCACCGCAATCACCTTCAATCCCGATGCCAGGCACGCTTCCTCAGCGTTCGCCCTGGGCACTATCAAGGTGCGCCCGGCCTTGCGCGCCGCCAATGCGGCAGGCAACACGCCTTTCACCGCGCGTACCTCGCCGGACAGCGCCAACTCGCCCAGGCACTCAACATCATCGAGCATCAACGCCGGCACCTGCATACTGGCCGCCAGGATCCCCAGGGCAATTGCCAAATCAAAACGCCCGCCGTCCTTGGGCAGGTCGGCGGGCGCGAGGTTGAGGGTGATGCGACGCGGCGGATATTGCAGGGCCGAATTGAGAATGGCGCTGCGTACACGGTCCTTGCTTTCCTTTACCGCCGTCTCAGGCAAGCCCACCAGCGTCAGTGATGGCAAGCCATTCGCCATATGCACTTCAACCGTGACGACGGGGGCTTCAACGCCGATCTGGGCGCGACTGTGGACGATGGCGAGGGACATGCTCGATCCTTGAATGGGGCCGCTTCCTGCGGGTTATTCAAGGGTAGACGAGGGTGGGAAAAGCAAAGCGGGGGAGGTTTTACAGAACGTATCAGGCCAAGACGCCGGACAAATGTGGGAGGGGGCTTGCCCTAATGTCAGTCAGTTAAGCGAAAGTGGTCCACTGTAGGAGCGAGCTTGCTCGCGAAAAACGCCCAGGCAACGCGTTCATTCTGAATAAACGCGGAGGCACTGAGTTCTTCGCGAGCAAGCTCGCTCCTACAAAAAGCCTTAACTGACTGGCATTAGGGCTTGCCCCCTCCCACACTGATTGCGTTCACTCGGCAGAGGGCGGCGTCAGCCGCGCTTCCAGTTCCGCCATTTTTGCCTCCAGGCTTTCCAGCCGCGCACGCGTGCGGGCGAGCACCACCATCTGGCTGTCGAACTCTTCACGGCTCACCAGATCGAGCTTGCTGAAGCCACTTTGCAGCAGTGCCTTGAACTGGCTTTCGATTTCATTGCGGGGCAGCGGAGTGTCGCCGCTGAACAGGCGAGAGGCGTGGCCGCTCAGGGCGTCGAGGAAGTCTTTGGGCGCGAGCATGGGAAATATTCCGGAAAACTGTTGGCAGGCAGTGTATCACGCAGCGTCTATAGTCTTTTCACGGCCCTGGCGCGCACGCTTTTCGCGCATCGGGATGGGCGCTTGCGCACTGTTTTGATGCGCATCGCCACCGCCGGAACGCCCCGCAGGTGGGCATGAGTGGGCAATGGACTGATTTCAGTGAGTTTTACGGAGATGGCAAGGTTTCTGCTTAGACGATCATGACCCATGCACTGATGCAGTCGCTGTGACGAATGCAGTGCGCCGACGGATCAGGGGTACAGGTTTCGTCACCAGTGGTTCGCTGGCGTCGCTACGGTAAATGCCGAGGCGACGATGCGTTACAAAGCCAGGCACTGCGCTTAGACTTGAGACGGGTTTGTTTTCCTGGGGCAAGTCCACCAATTCGGGAGAGAGTTTTCATGAAGCTAGTCACTGCCATCATCAAGCCGTTCAAGTTGGACGACGTACGCGAGTCACTGTCCGAGATCGGCGTGCAGGGCATTACCGTTACTGAGGTCAAGGGCTTCGGTCGGCAGAAGGGTCATACCGAGCTGTATCGCGGCGCGGAATATGTGGTCGATTTCCTGCCGAAGGTGAAGATTGATGTCGCCATTGACGACAAGGATCTTGACCGGGTTATCGAGGCGATAACCAAGGCCGCCAACACCGGCAAGATCGGTGACGGCAAGATCTTCGTGGTCAATCTGGAACAGGCTATCCGCATCCGTACCGGCGAAACCGATACCGACGCAATCTAAGCCGCCAAACCCCAACGCCCCAGGAGAAAACACTATGACTCTGCGTACATTCGCAGGGCTCGGAGCCCTGTTGTCCATCGTAATGCCAAGCCTTGCAATGGCGGCAGACGAAGTGGCGGCTCCAGTCCTCAACTCCGGCGACACTGCCTGGATGCTGACCGCCACCGCACTGGTGCTGTTCATGACCATTCCTGGTCTGGCGCTGTTCTACGGCGGCATGGTCCGCTCCAAGAATATTCTGTCGGTGATGATGCAGTGCTTTGCCATCACTGGCCTGATCAGCATCCTGTGGGTCGTCTACGGTTACAGCATTGCGTTCGATACCACCGGTATGGAGCAGGGCGTCGTCAACTTCAACTCCTTCTTCGGCGGCATGGGCAAGGCATTCCTGGCAGGGGTCACTCCAGCCAGCATTACCGGGCCTGCGGCGCTGTTTCCGGAAGCGGTGTTCATCACCTTCCAGATGACGTTCGCCATCATCACTCCGGCGCTGATCGTCGGTGCCTTCGCCGAGCGCATGAAGTTCTCCGCGATGCTGATTTTCATGGGCATCTGGTTCACCCTGGTCTATGCGCCGATTGCGCACATGGTCTGGAGCGGCAACGGCGGCCTGATGTGGGACTGGGGCGTGCTGGACTTCGCCGGTGGCACCGTGGTGCACATCAACGCCGGTGTGGCTGGCCTGGTGGCGTGCCTGGTGCTCGGCAAACGTAAAGGCTTCCCGACCACCCCGATGGCCCCGCACAACCTGGGTTACACCCTGATCGGCGCGGCCATGCTGTGGATCGGCTGGTTCGGCTTTAACGCCGGTTCCGCTGCCGCAGCCAACGGCACGGCCGGCATGGCGATGCTGGTTACCCAGATTGCTACCGCTGCTGCGGCGCTGGGCTGGATGTTCGCCGAGTGGATCACCCACGGTAAGCCGAGCGCACTGGGCATCGCCTCGGGGGTGGTGGCCGGCCTGGTTGCGATCACTCCGGCGGCTGGCACCGTGGGCCCGATGGGCGCCCTGGTCATTGGCCTGGCGGCGGGCGTGGTGTGTTTCTTCTGCGCCACTACCCTCAAGCGCAAGCTGGGCTACGACGACTCCCTGGATGCCTTCGGCGTGCACGGTATCGGCGGTATCCTCGGCGCGATCCTGACCGGCGTGTTCGCGGCTCCGTCGATGGGTGGCTTCAACGCCGCTACCACTGACATCGCCGCCCAGGTGTGGATCCAGTGCAAAGGCGTCGGCTTCACCGTGATCTACACGGCGATCGTCACCTACGTGATCCTCAAGGTGCTGGACATGGTCATGGGCCTGCGCGTCACCGAAGAGGAAGAGGCGGTCGGTCTCGACTTGGCGCAACATAACGAGCGCGGCTACAACCTGTAAGTACGCAAAAAAAAGATGCCCGGCTTGCCGGGCATTTTTTTGTCTGGCGTTTGTCTCTGCCTATAAGTGGCATGGGTTTTTCGTCAACTTTGTGATGGGATCCACACGGCACTTTTAAGGGTGCGAATGTCTTACAGACATGTAGGCGTATTCGGCACTTTGTTTTTTTCCAGAGCGCGCTAGAATGCGCGCCGATGGGCGGAGAACTGTATGTGGCAACAGACCCTGATTACCCTTCGGGCCAAGCCCCGGGGCTTTCACCTGGTGACCGACGAGTTGCTTGCCGGCTTGCCTGAATTGAAGGCGTGTCGCGTGGGCCTGTTGCATCTGTGGCTGCAGCACACCTCGGCCTCGTTGACGGTCAACGAGAATGCCGATCCGGCGGTTCGCCGTGACTTCGAGCGTTTCTTCAACTTGCTGGTGCCGCAAGGCCATGCAGGGTTCGAACACAACGACGAAGGTCCGGATGATCTGCCGGCGCACTTCAAGGCCAGTCTCCTGGGCTGCCAGCTGAGTTTGCCGGTGAAGGCTGGCCGCTTGGCGATGGGGACCTGGCAAGGTGTTTATCTGGGCGAGCACCGTGATCACGGCGGTGCTCGTAAAGTCCTCGCCACCTTGCACGGTGAAGGGGCATAAGCCACTGGTGATCCAGTGGATGTTGATTTTTTTCCGGCGACCTCGACAGAGGGTGAAGCTGGGCTATAACTAATCTGCTTTTCGCAAGTCATGAGGTAGAACATGAGCGACGATGATCTGGAAAACGACGACCTCGAAGTAGGTGACGAAGACGACACTGAGGAAAGTCTTGAAGCGGCGGCTGATGACGTTGCTGAAGACCTTGATGACAGTGCTGGCGATGATGTCGCGCCCAAAGCCAAAGGCAAGGCCAAGGCGGCTGTTTCGGTAGACGAGCTGCCCAGCGTTGAAGCCAAGAACAAAGAGCGCGATGCCCTTGCCCGTGCGATGGAAGAATTCCTCGCCAAAGGCGGCAAAGTGGTCGAAGTCGAGCCCAACGTGGTGGCTGATCCACCGAAGAAGCCGGATAACAAATACGGCAGCCGTCCTATCTGAGGTCAGCTACCTGCTTGTAAGAAAGAACCCGCCGTCGCTGCGGGTTTTTTCATGCCTGCTGATTTATTCGAGCGTTGTGGTGATCCAGATGTGGGAGGGGCAAGCCCTAATGCCAGTCAGTGAAGGCTTTTTGTAGGAGCGAGCTTGCTCGCGAAGAACTCAGGGCTCCCTCGTTCATCCAGAATGAACGCGTTGCCTGGGCGTTTTTCGCGAGCAAGCTCGCTCCTACAGGGAACCCCTTTAAGGCCCCTCCCACATTTGGATCTCTGTCGTTACTGCCAGCTGCGGAGCAATTGCGGTAGCTCCGTCAGGCTGCGAATTTGCGCATCCGGGAGTTTATCCCCTTCCCACGCCTTGCCCGCCGGGTTGAACCAGACGGCGCGCAGCCCCGCCTGTTGCGCCCCGGCAATGTCATCGCCCGGATGATCGCCAACATGCACCGCCGCTTCGGCCTTCACGCCGCCGCGCTGCAATGCCTCCTGAAACAACCGCGCATCCGGCTTGGCGATGCCGATATCCTCGGCACGCAAGGCAAAGTGAAAGTAGTCCGCCAGGCCTACGCGTTGTACGTCGGCATTGCCATTGGTGATCACCCCGAGCAGGAAGTGCTGGCGCAGGGCTTTGAGCATCGGCTCGGCTTCGGGGAAGACGGTGAGTTGATGCCGCGCATGAATGAACGCTTCAAAACACACGTCGGCCATTTCCGTGGCTTCAGGCTGTGGATAACCTGCCTCCTCAAACGCATGCATCAACACCCGATGGCGCAGGATACTGATGCGGTGTTTGAGTTCAGGATGACGTTGCAGCACCTGTTGGCGCAGGCTGGCGAAATGTTCCAGGGGCAAGTCGCCGACCTTGGATGCGTTGAGCGCCAACCATTCGCGCATTGACGCTTCGGCGCTGATGATGACGGGTACGTTGTCCCAGAGCGTGTCGTCCAGGTCGAAGGTGATCAGCTTGATGCTCATGAGTCGCCGCCCTTGATGCGTTTGGCCCGTGGATGGGCGCTGTCGTACACCGTTGCCAGGTGCTGGAAGTCGAGGTGGGTGTAGATCTGCGTGGTCTTGATGTCGGAGTGGCCGAGCAGCTCCTGTACCGCGCGCAGGTCCTGGGACGACTCCAGCATATGGCTGGCAAAGGAGTGCCTGAGCATATGCGGGTGCAGGTTCTGCCCCAGTTCGCGCTCGCCGGCGGCTTTTACGCGCAACTGAATGGCCCGTGGCCCCAGGCGTCGGCCCTGTTGGCTGATAAATACCGCGTCGTCTTGCGGATTGGCCAGCGCCCGCAACGGCAACCATAGTTGCAGGGCTTCACGGGCTTTTCTGCCGACGGGCAGCACCCGCGTCTTGCTGCCTTTACCCAGCACCTGCACCAGCCCATCCGCCAGGTCGAGTTGATCGAGGTCCAGTCCGGTCAGCTCGGACAGGCGCAGGCCCGAGGAATAGAACAACTCGAGGATCGCCTGGTCGCGGTGCGCCAGGAAGTCATCCTCGACCGCACCATCGAGCAGTTGCAGAGCGCGGTCGGTGTCCAGGGTCTTGGGCAGGCGGCGCTCGCCTTTGGGCGGCGACAGGCCATTGGCCGGGTCGTGGTCACACAGGCCTTCGCGGTTCAGGTAGTGATAGAGGCCGCGCACCGCCGACAGCAGGCGCGACAAACTGCGCGAGGACTGGCCTTGCTGGTGCAGCCGTGCGACCAGGCTGCGCAGGCTCTGGATATCCAGGGCTTTCCAGCTGGCGATCTGCTGCTTTTCGCAATAGGCCAGGACCTTGTTCAAGTCCCGCCGGTAGGCTTCCAGGGTATGAGGCGACACCTGGCGCTCGTTGCGCAGGTGAGCGCAGTAAGCGTCCAGTTGCCGTTCCATGGCTAGCGCACCGCGCGCAGGGCAGTGGTGAAACGCGGCAATACGCGGCCCAGCACTTCGGCGATGTAGGTCAAAAACAGGGTGCCCACCGAGCTTTTGTAATGCGCAGGATCGCGGCTGGCGATGGCCAGTACGCCATGCAGGCCTTGATGGCTGAGGGCGACCACGGCGGTGGAGCCGATCTGTTGGCGCTGTTCGGCACCAAACAGGAAGTCCAGTTCATGCTCGCGCAGGGTGCCGCTGATGGTCTTGCCTTCGGAAAGCAGGCCGCCGATGGCGGTTTGCGCTTCGCCACCGCTGACCCAGCGACCCACCGGCATCGGGTTATCGCTGAACAGGATCAGGCTGACAAACGGCACCTGGAAGTCCTGGCGCAGGCTGTCTTCCACAGCTATCACCGTTTCTTCCAGGCTGGCGGCGTCCATCAGGGTCAGGATCAGGCGACGAGTCTTGTCGAACAGGCGATCGTTGTCGCGGGCCACATCCATCAGGTGCGAGAGCCGGTGGCGCATTTCGATATTGCGCTCGCGCAGGATCTGCATTTGCCGCTCCACCAACGACACGGTATCGCCGCGCTGGTGAGGGATGCGCAATGCCGGGAGCAATTCTTCGTGCTCGACGAAGAAGTCCGGATGAGCCTCAAGGTACGCCGCGACTGCAGCGGCCTCCAGGCTTTCACTTGGGGTGATTTGTGCGGGTACTTGAGGCTTATCGGTCATTAGTTTGGCTCACTCATAGACGGACCTGTCCTTCGTATACACGCGAGGCCGGCCCGGTCATCATCACCGGGTGGCCAGGGCCTGCCCATTCGATGGACAAGCGCCCACCCGGCAGGTCGATCAGCAGCGGTGAATCCATCCACCCCTGGCTGATCGCGGCCACGGCAGCGGCGCAGGCACCGGTGCCGCAGGCCTGGGTTTCGCCGGCGCCGCGCTCCCACACACGCAATTGCGCGCGGGAACGGTCGATCACCTGCAGGAAGCCCACATTGACCCGCGCCGGAAAGCGCGGGTGATGCTCGATCTTCGGCCCCAGTTCATGCACGGGCGCATTGTTGATGTCATTGACCCGCAGCACCGCATGGGGATTGCCCATGGACACGGCGGCGATATCCACGCGGGTACCGTCCACCTCCAGCGCATAACTGAGGGCCTGCTCGGGCGCCTGGAACGGAATGTCCGCCGGCACCAGGCGTGGCGCGCCCATGTTGACGCTGATCTGGCCGTCACTGCGGATATCCAGTTCGATCACGCCGCCCTTGGTTTCGACGCGAATCTGGCGCTTGGCGGTCAGGCGCTTGTCCAGCACGAAGCGCGCAAAGCAGCGCGCACCGTTGCCGCACTGTTCCACTTCAGAGCCATCGGAGTTGAAGATCCGATAACGGAAATCCACCTCCGGGTTGGTCGGCGCTTCCACCAGCAATAATTGGTCGAAGCCGACACCGGTATGCCGGTCGCCCCATTGTTTGGCGTGCTTGGGCAGGATGTGTGCGTGCTGGCTGACCAGGTCGAGAACCATGAAGTCATTGCCCAGCCCGTGCATCTTGGTAAAACGCAGCAGCATGGCTTACTCCGGCAGCAGGCTTTCGCCAGCATACAACTCGGCTACCGTCTCGCGGCGACGCACTTCGAACGCTTGATCACCGTCCACCAGCACCTCGGCGGCTCGCCCGCGCGTGTTGTAGTTGGAACTCATGACAAACCCATAGGCACCGGCCGAATGCACGGCCAGCAGGTCGCCTTCCTCCAGGGCCAGTTGACGATCCTTGGCCAGGAAGTCGCCGGTCTCACAGATCGGGCCGACGATGTCGTACGCGCGCGTTTCGCTGTCGCGAGGGACCACGGCGCTGACATTCATCCAGGCCTGGTACAGCGCCGGGCGGATCAGGTCGTTCATCGCCGCGTCGACGATGGCGAAGTCCTTGTGTTCGGTGTGCTTGAGGTACTCGACCTGGGTGAGCAGCAAACCGGCATTGGCGACGATGTAGCGGCCCGGCTCGAACATCAGCGTCAGGTCGCGGCCTTCGATACGCTCGCGCACAGCCTTGATGTAGTCGGCGATCAACGGCGGTTCTTCATCGCGATACCGCACGCCCACACCGCCACCCAGATCGATGTGGTGCAGGTAGATGCCGCAATCGCCGAGGCGGTCGATCAGCGCCAGCAGGCGGTCGAGCGCATCCAGGAACGGCGGCAGGGTGGTCAGTTGCGAGCCGATATGGCAGTCGACACCCAACACGTCCAGGTTCGGCAATTGGGCGGCGCGGATGTACACGTCTTCGGCGTCGACAATGGCGATGCCGAACTTGTTCTCCTTGAGGCCGGTGGAAATGTACGGGTGGGTGCCCGCATCGACGTCCGGGTTGACGCGCAGGGAGATCGGCGCGCGAACGCCCATTTCGGCGGCCACGACCTGCAGGCGCTCCAGCTCGTCGGTGGACTCGATGTTGAAGCAGTGCACACCCACTTCCAGGGCGCGGCGCATGTCTTCGCGGCTCTTGCCGACGCCGGAGAACACGATCTTGTCGGCCTGGCCACCGGCGGCCAATACACGTTCGAGTTCGCCACGGGACACAATGTCAAAACCAGCACCCAGACGCGCCAGGACATTGAGTACACCCAGGTTGGAGTTGGCTTTCACCGCGTAGCACACCAGGTGCGGCACGCCTTCCAGCGGGTCGGTGAACGAGCGGTATTGCACTTCGATATGTGCACGGGAATACACATACGTCGGGGTGCCAAAGCGCTCGGCAATCGCAGACAGCGCCACGCCTTCCGCGAACAGCTCGCCGTCCCGGTAGTTAAAAGCGTCCATGAGGGTCCCTTAGTAAGTGTCGTGCTTGTGCGCTTTCGATGGCTTTTGCGACGACTGCGCCTGTTCGTTCGGGTCTTTGCTGTCGTCGGGCAGGTACAGCGGGCCTTTTTGACCACAGGCACTAACGAGGCAAGCGACCGCGACGAGCGCAGCAAGGGAAGAGATCAGGCGCTTCATGGCGAAATCCTTGAATATGCATTAATTGCGCCCGAGTATACCGACCACCCGCCAGCTTGCCTATGCGCCGCAATACCCGTCCGGCGGGGGTTTGCTGAGAGGGTCGGGAAGCGGACTACGCTGTTTGAGGATATTTCACGCAGTCAATCGCGTTGAAATCGGTATCCTTTGCAATCGGCGGGGCGCGTCCGTATCGTGCGGCGCTTGAGCAGAACCAGACACTTTTGAGGTTGCCACAATGAGTTTGACCGAAGCCCGTTTTCACGACTTGGTGGATGCCACCCAGGAGAAGCTGGAAGATATTTTCGACGACAGCGACCTGGATGTGGATCTGGAAAACTCGGCCGGTGTGCTGACCGTCAAATTCGAGAGCGGCCAGCAACTGATCTTCAGTCGCCAGGAACCGCTGCGTCAGTTGTGGCTGGCGGCGCGCTCCGGTGGCGTTCACTTTGACTATGACGAAGACAGCGGCAAATGGCAGTGCGACAAAAGTGAAGAGTTGCTGGGCGAGATGCTCACGCGGCTGGTCGAGGAATATACCGGCGCCGAGCTGGACTTCGACGAGATCTGACAGTGACCCAGCCTGCTCCCGTACGCCCGCCCAAGCCGCTGTTCAGCAACGTCAGCCCGGCGGTGCCGTCGCCTTGTATCAGTTTGTGTCGCCTGGATGAGCAAAAAATCTGCCTCGGCTGCTTCCGGCATGTCGAAGACATCCGTGAATGGCGCTCCGCCGACGATGCCCGGCGTCGAGTGATCTGCGCGCAGGCCGAGCAGCGCCGGGCCCACGCCTGACGCCATCTTGTTTATTTGTGACGCTGTGGTAGTGTCCGGGTACGCCTCAACTCATCGAGGCCCGTGAGAACCCCGCCTTTTCCTGGCGGGGTTTTGCTTTTTTGTGCAGAAAAAAGGAGTCTGCCTGAATCATGACCACCGCACCGTCCATCATTCTTACCCGTCTTGACGTGCAGCGTCTGGAGCAACTGATCGACCGCTTGGGCGACGAGTTTCCCGGCGTCGAAGCGTTGCAGGCCGAACTCGACCGCGCCGAAGACGTGGTTGGTCACGATGAAGTGCCTGCAACTGTCGTGACCATGAACTCCAGCGTGCATTGCCGTGAACAAGGCAGTGGCAAGGACTATCACCTGACCCTGGTTTACCCCAAGGACGCGAACGCCGACGAAGGCAAGATCTCGATCCTGGCGCCGGTCGGCAGTGCTTTGCTCGGCCTGCAAGTGGGCCAGCACATCGATTGGCCTGCACCGGGCGGCAAGACCCTCAAGCTTGAATTGCTGAGTGTCGAAGGCCAGCCCAAAGACGGCGGCGCCTTCCCGCTTTAAATCTGGCTCAGGGCTTCATTGAGCGCGAGCTCCAGCTCGGCCTTGTAGCGCAGGTACAGATTGCTCGGGCTTTGCACGTCGCCGAGCAGGCCCGACAGATCGAGGTCGGTGATGTAGCAACGGTAACGCTCGGGTTCCCGGCGTTGCCCGATGATCTCCCGGGCGACCACCGCAAACAGCTGGTCGCCAAACTCCATTTCGGAAAATTCCCGCTGATTGCAGTACAGCGTGACACCCACCTGGCCGGGCGCCGCCTTGCCGATAATCGCCTGCACGTCATAAAACGGCTTGTTGGCCGGGTGTTGCGGCGCCGGCCTTGGTTCGACAACGCGTGCGCGGGCGCTGCCCGATGGCAATAGTTGGTAGTACAGCGTTTGTACTTCGCCCAGCGGCTGTTGGGTGTCCAGCGGTGACAGCGCTTCGCGGCGATAGATGATCGACAGCAGGAACCGCTGCAGCGGTGCCAACAGGCTCTGTTCATCATGAAACGGCAAGCGCTGCTGCCAGAGCGCGTTGAATTCGTCGAGCACATACAGTTCGGCGAAGCCTTCATTGACCCGGTAGAACACTTGTATGCAATCGGCCTGGCCCATGGGCAGCAGCAGCGCCAGGTCGTGGTCTTCCAGCGCCATGGCGTCCAGGTGCCACGGGCTGTAGCTGGCCAGCTCTTCGCTGAGGTAGGCGACCAAGGCGTCCTGGGTCGGCAGTGACACGTGGGTGGCCTGGCCGGGAATCAGTTCCATGACGTGATAGTGCTGCTGCACCTGGAGCAGGTAGCGGTGGTTGCTTTGGCCGAGCAGCAGATGCTGTGCGGTGTCGAATATTTCTTCGACGCGCTGGGCAATGAACTGCGCTCGGTTGTGACAGAAACAGCGCACCCGCAACCGCGGCAAATGAGCCGGCGGCAGTTGGTTGAGGTAGTCGCGCAGGCAGTCGAGCAGCGCATGGGGCCCGTCGTAGCGGCTGACCATCACCTCGTTCCAGCTATTGAGCGTGACCTGGTCCAGGGTCAGTACCAGGTTTTCACGCACGCCGGCGTAACTCAGGGAGTCGGTGCGCTCGGTGGTCATCAGAATGTTCAGGTCGCGGTGATGCTTGAGTGGGTCGACGCCGACGTTGATCAGCAACAGCACTTCTTCCGGTACCGCCGAACGCAACAGGCGCGCCTCATCGACGCTGGCCAGGGGCAGGGCGATGGTCTGTTGCAGGCTGCCCAGCAGGTTGAACAACTCGAACTCGGTCATGTCGCTGGCGCCTGGGTGCAGCGCCAGGCGCGTGCTGCTGTCGATCACACCGTTGCGATGGCACCAGGTGAGCATTTCCAGCAGGTCGCGGCTGCGTTTGATCGGCGCGAAGTGCTCCCATTCCAGAGCCGTGAGGTTGCCGTTATACAGGCCCCAGTGGTGCTGGCCCGGCTCCTTGCGGTTAGGGGAGTGCACCAGGGTCAGGGTGTCTTCGGCCAGGTCCGGGGCAATCCCGGGGTTGATGAACTCGACCTTGCCGGCCTTGCGCTCAAAGGCTGCGTACAAGCGCCGGCCCAGCACATTGAGGTCGCGCTTGTTGATCAGGCTGACGGTCTGTTCCGTACGAGCGAACTGGGTGAGGAAGCGGTAGCTGTAGTTCAGCTCGTTGACCAGGGCACGGCGCTCGGAAGCGACCTGACGCACCTTCCATTGGCTGCGGCTGTCCAGCAGGGCCAGTTGGCGCTGGTCCCAACCCCACTCATCGGCCAGGCGCTCCAGTAGCAGTCGTTGCCAACTGGCGGTTCGCTGGCCGGCGCTGAGCTTGCGATTGACCTTCAGGTACAGGCTGCGCCGTACCAGTTCCAGACGCTCGGGTTCATTGCGGGCCTTGAGGTATTCCTCGATGCGGCGGTAGACCACGATGTACGGGTCCAGCTCGTCCAGGTCCAGCTGATTGGCAAACACCGCGCGCTTGAAGCGCAGGCTCAGGCAGTGCACGTTGGGATGTTCGCTGGCGTAGACCTCGGTCAGCAGCAGCTTGAGCACCGATTTATAGGGCGACTCGATGCCCTTGAACAGTTGCCACAGCCCGGCGCCGATGAATTCCCCTGGAGGAATGCGCGCCAGATGGCCGAGGTCGAGGGTTTCGTCGGCGCGAATGAAGCGTTTGGAGATCAGCGTGTGGGTGAACTCGGCGTAGCGGCTTTCTTCGTACACCGGGACCAGCCACCAGATCGGCGTGCGTCCGGCCAGCCAGATGGCGGTGCGGTAGAACTCGTCCAGCAGCAAATAGTGCTGGGTGGTGCCGCAATCGTCGGAACTCAGTTGGGTGTCCCGTTCACCGAGCACAAAGCGCGTCGGTTCGATCAGAAAGAAATGCGCCTCGGCACCCATGCTCTGGGCCCAGGCTTCCAGCAGTTGGCACTTCTTGCGCAGCTCGGCCAGTTCGTTTTCATTCAGGTCCGGAGCGTGACACACCCACACGTCCATATCGCTCTGATCCGCCTGGGCCAACGTGCCCAGGCTGCCCATCAGGAACAGGCCGTGGATCGGGCGGGGCGGGTTGCCATGGCGCGGCTTGTAGGAGAACGAACGGGTCAGGCGCTGGGCTTCGGCCAGGGCCTGGGCATCAGGTTCGAAATTCGACAGCCCGGCCGGTGTGCCGCTGGAGACATAGCCCGGCAGCAAAGGGTGATTAACGTGGAAAAACAGCGGCAACAAGGTGAGCACGCTTTGTTGGCGCGGGGTCAACCCTTCGACGGTCCGGGCCATGCGGCCTTCATTGAGGGCCATGAAACGCGCGCGCAATTGGGTCAGCACCTTACGGTCGATGCCTTCGTCCAGGTCGGGGCGGATTTCATGGGTGCGGGTCATGTCGAATTCGGTGGCTCGCAGGGCCCGACGTGGGCGGCCGTGTAGGAGTTTACAGACAGTAGCGTAGGAGGTTTAGAGGGAAATGGCGGTTGGCGCTAGAATTTTGCACCTTGCACAGCAACGCCCGTGGAATCCGCAGCGGGGCGGACTCCATGGGCGGGATCAGGTGTCAGGCGGCTTCTTTGGTGGAGGCGGTGGTCAAGATAGTCAGCAAGGTCTGCGCTTGCTCGGCGGCGTCCCGGCCAAGGCTGGTCAGATAGCCTCCATCCGGTTGGTCGATAAGCCCTTTCGCATGGAGACGCTTGGCAGCGGCGATGGCGGTGGGGGCGGCGGTCTGATGGACTTTCAGACCTTCCTTGGTGCTGTCCAGGGGAAGAGTACAAGGATTTCCAGTTCGGCAACCAACTCAGGGGTATACGACATAAGGACTCCAGACTTTCTAAAATTTATTAGAGGCTAGCAGGCCATAAGGTGAACGCACTTTGCCGAACTGTCCAGCGTGTTGCTGCGCGGCCGAGGGTTATTGTTTTTCCGGCGGCAACTCAGGCAATGCTCGCAGCGCTGTTTCATACCACTGGGTATCAAAAGCGCGGTCTTCGTCCAGCATTGCATCGATCTCGAAGGCCAGCACATGGGCCATGAGATTCAGAATCTCTTCGCGCTCATAACCGACCAGCGTCAGTTTGTTGAACGTGGCCTTGGCTGCTGGCGGGTTGTCGCTTTCGATCTGGTTTTCAATCGCTTCGATCAGCGTGTTTTCGGTGAATTCTTCTTCGTCATTGTCGATATCGGTCGGCTCGCTCATGGCAGGCTCCTCAAGGAAAGGGCGCCAGTCTAACTCCATTCAGGCGGGTGATGCTGCTGGTCAGGCCGTGCCTCAGCGTCTATAACGCTTGCAGCCAACCCCACACCCGGCCTGGAGGCGTTCGCAATGCTCAAGCTCTACGGTTTTTCGGTCAGCAACTACTACAACATGGTCAAGCTGGCGCTGATGGAGAAAGGCCTGCCTTTCGAAGAGGTGCCTTTTTATGCAGGACAAACGCCTGAAGCCCTGGCGGTAAGCCCACGAGGCAAAGTGCCGGTGCTCGGCGTCAAGCAAGGCTTCATCAATGAAACCAGCGTGATCCTCGAATACATCGAGCAGACTCAGGAAGGGCCTGCGCTGCTGCCGGCCGAGCCGTTTCAGCGCGCCCAGGTGCTGGCGTTGTGCAGGGAGATCGAGTTGTACATTGAATTGCCCGCACGGGCGTGCTTCGCCGAGGCGTTCTTTGGCATGCATGTGCCGGAGGCGATCAAGGAGAAAGCCCGAGCCGAATTGTTGCTTGGCGTCGGTACGTTAGGCCGGCACGGCAAGTTCGCGCCTTATGTAGCAGGGGAGCGCTTCACCATTGCCGATCTGTATTTCATGTACAGCATGAACCTCGCCTGTGCCGTGGGCGAGAAACTGTTTGGGCTGGATTTGCTGGCTGAAATGCCAGCGGCGAAGGCGCTGCTGGAGCGTTTGAATGCGATGCCCAATGCGCAAAAGGTCGAGGCGGACCGGCAGGCGGCGATGCCTGGGTTTATGGCGATGATTGCGGCTAAAAAGTGATCAAGTGTGGGAGGGGGCTGGCCCCTCCCACATTTTATTCAGCGGCTGGCGAGCAGGGCCTTGCCGCGTACCACTGCTGCCTTCACCTGCGCCGGCGCGGTGCCGCCTACGTGATTACGGGCATTCACCGAGCCTTCCAGGGTCAGCACGGCGAACACGTCCTGCTCGATCTGGTCGCTGAACTGGCGCAATTCTTCCAGGCTCATTTCAGCCAGGTCCTTGCCGGTGTCCACGCCGTATTTCACGGCATGGCCCACGATTTCATGGCAGTCACGGAACGGCAGGCCACGCCGCACCAGGTAGTCGGCCAAGTCGGTCGCGGTGGAGAAACCCCGCAAGGCTGCTTCGCGCATGATCGCGTGCTTGGGCCTGATCGCCGGGATCATGTCGGCAAACGCACGCAGCGAGTCGCGCAGGGTGTCGGCGGCGTCGAACAGCGGCTCCTTGTCTTCCTGGTTATCCTTGTTGTAGGCCAGCGGCTGGCCTTTCATCAGGGTCAGCAGGCCCATCAGTGCGCCGAATACGCGGCCGCTCTTGCCACGCACCAGCTCGGGCACGTCGGGGTTTTTCTTTTGCGGCATGATCGAACTGCCGGTGCAGAAACGGTCTGGCAGGTCGATGAACTGGAATTGCGCGCTGGTCCACAGCACCAGCTCTTCGGAGAAGCGCGACAGGTGCATCATCGCGATGCTCGCGGCGGCGCAGAATTCGATGGCGAAATCACGGTCCGACACACCGTCCAGGGAGTTGCCGCCGACGGCGTCGAAACCCAGCAGCTGCGCGGTGTACTCACGGTCGATCGGGTAGGTGGTGCCCGCCAGCGCGGCGCTGCCCAACGGCATGCGGTTGGTGCGCTTGCGGCAATCCACCAGGCGCTCGTAATCGCGGCTGAGCATTTCGAACCAGGCCAGCAGATGGTGGCCGAAGGTCACGGGCTGAGCGGTCTGCAGGTGAGTGAAACCGGGCATGATGGTGTCCGATTCACGCTCGGCCTGTTCCAGCAAACCTTTCTGCAAGCGGGTGATTTCAGCCAGGATCAAGTCGATTTCATCGCGCAGCCACAGGCGGATATCGGTGGCCACCTGGTCGTTACGGCTGCGACCGGTGTGCAGCTTTTTGCCGGTCACACCGATGCGATCAGTGAGGCGAGCCTCGATGTTCATGTGCACGTCTTCCAGGTCGACGCGCCAGTCGAACGTACCGGCTTCGATCTCGCCACGGATGGTGGTCAGGCCATCGATGATGCTGTCGCGCTCGGCGTCGGTGAGTACGCCGACCTTGGCCAGCATCGTGGCATGGGCGATGGAGCCCATGATGTCGTGGCGGTACAGGCGCTGGTCGAAGGTGACGGAGGCGGTGAAGCGCGCGACGAAGGCGTCGACGGGTTCACTGAAGCGGCCGCCCCAGGACTGGTTGGTCTTGTCGGTGCTCATGGATTCGCTCGTGATCTGCTTAAAAGAGGCGTGGAGGTGTGCCGCCGATAATAACAGGGTTGTCCGCAGACGCGGTGCTGTGGGCGGACGGCAATTTTATTTGTGCAAAGGATGGCTAAGTGCCTTGCCGCCGACCGCGTCCGGGACGAGACTGGGAGCAGGTTCTTATTGAAACGATATTTGACGATTGAGCAATATCGTCTCAGCGAGCGTCTACAGTTGGACTGAGAGTGTGCGAATGCACCAAAGTCGGGTCATGCGGTCAGAGCCCAGACTATCCATTAAAAAAGGGGGGTATTCGGATTGTGTATCAGCAAACCCTACGACGCTGCGCGAATGCAGCGGGTCTTGGGCGCTATTGAACAGGTCCGGGTAAATTTGGGTGCCGCTCCCAGGGCACTTTTTGCCGCTCGCGCTAGTCTTAGCGTGGATCGCTGTGACGCAAGTCACCGCACCTGTCTACGCTATCCTTGTGCGAGACTCACGCAGGAATCCAGCGCTATATGAATGTCCTGATCGTTGATGACGAACCCCAAGCCCGCGAGCGACTGAGCCGTCTGGTCAGTGAACTCGAGGGTTATACAGTCCTTGAGCCGAGCGCCACCAGCGGCGAGGAGGCGTTGACGTTGATCGACAGCCTCAAGCCGGATGTGGTGTTGCTCGATATCCGTATGCCGGGCCTCGATGGTCTGCAAGTTGCCGCCCGCCTGAGCGAGCGCGAGTCGCCCCCTGCCGTGGTGTTATGCGCGGCCGAGGAAGAGTTTTCTGCACAGACGCTGGAAGACAGCGGTGTCAGTTTTCTCGTCAAACCGGTGACTGGCGAAGCATTGCTCAAGGCCTTGAAGAAAGCCGAGCGCCCCAGCCGTGTTCAGCTCGCAGCCCTGACCCAGCCTGCCGCCCAGAGTGGTAACGGCCCCCGCAGCCATATCAGTGCACGCACCCGCAAGGGCATCGAGCTGATTCCCCTCGGTCAGGTGGTTTATTTTATCGCCGACCATAAATACGTGACCTTGCGCCACGAAGCCGGCGAAGTGTTGCTCGATGAGCCGCTCAAAGCCCTGGAAGATGAATTCGGCGACCGCTTCGTGCGTATCCATCGCAATGCGCTGGTGGCCCGTGAGCGTATCGAACGCTTGCAACGCACGCCTCTGGGGCACTTTCAGCTGTTCCTCAAGGGGCTCAATGGCGATGCCTTGATCGTCAGTCGGCGCCATGTCGCCGGCGTGCGCAAGATGATGCAGCAGCTTTAACCCAGAGGCCCTGGCGAGCTGCGCAGTCCTTATCCCGGTGCGACGCGGCCAGGGAGGCCCCGCACTTGCTGATTCAAATCAAAGCGTATTTGCCTGAGCTGTTATTATCTGCCGTATCTATTCAGTACGGATTGATCCATGTCTTCTCGCGAAATCCGCATCGCCACCCGTAAAAGTGCCCTGGCCTTATGGCAGGCCGAATACGTCAAAGCACGCCTTGAGCAGGCTCACCCTGGCCTCAGGGTGACCCTGGTACCCATGGTCAGTCGCGGCGATAAATTGCTGGACTCGCCACTGTCGAAAATTGGCGGCAAGGGCTTGTTCGTCAAGGAACTGGAGACCGCGCTGCTGGAGAACGAAGCCGACATCGCCGTGCATTCGATGAAAGACGTGCCCATGGATTTCCCTGAAGGCCTGGGCCTTTTTTGCATCTGCGAGCGCGAAGACCCACGCGATGCCTTTGTTTCCAACACCTATGCCTCCCTGGATGACTTGCCCCTGGGCAGCATCGTGGGCACCTCCAGCCTGCGTCGCCAGGCCCAGTTGCTGACCCGTCGCCCCGACCTGCAGATCCGCTTTCTGCGCGGCAACGTCAACACGCGCCTGGCCAAGCTGGATGCGGGTGAGTACGACGCGATCATCCTCGCAGCGGCCGGCCTGATCCGCCTGGGTTTCGAAGACCGCATCACCCATGCAATCAGCGTCGAGGACAGCTTGCCCGCTGGAGGGCAGGGTGCGGTCGGCGTTGAATGTCGCACCGCCGACAGCGAAATTCATGCACTGCTCAAACCGCTTGATCACGCGGACACCGAGGTTCGCGTCACCGCCGAGCGTGCCCTGAACAAGCACCTCAACGGTGGCTGCCAGGTACCGATCGCCTGCTATGCCGTGCTCGAAGGTGAGAACCTGTGGTTGCGTGGCCTGGTCGGGGACCCGGACGGCGGCACGCTGCTGACCGCGCAAGTGCGCGGCCCGCAACGTGAGGCCACGGCGCTGGGCATCCAGGTCGCCGAGGAATTGCTGAGCAAGGGCGCTGGCGCCATTCTGCAAAAAGTCTACGGCGAGGCCGGCCCGCAGTGACCCCGTGGCGATTGCTGCTCACACGGCCTGCCGAAGAATCGGCAGCCTTGGCGGCGACATTGGCCGATGCGGGTGTTTTCAGCAGCCAGCTGCCCTTGCTGGAGATCGAAGCCTTGCCGGTCACTGCTGAGCAACGGGCAGTCTTCGGGGCGCTGCAGCGCTACTGCGCAGTGATCGTGGTGAGCAAGCCGGCGGCGCGTCTTGCCCTGCAACAATTGAGCGCGCCCTGGCCGCGACTGCCGTGGTTCAGTGTCGGTGCCGCAACTGCACAGATACTGGCCGAGCAGGGTCTGGACGTGCACTATCCGCCAACGGGTGACGACAGCGAGGCCTTGCTTCAATTGCCGGCGTTGCGCGAGGCTATCGCACTCCCTGGTGCCAGGGTGTTGATCCTGCGCGGCGAGGGCGGTCGGGAGCTGCTCGCGGAGCGTTTACGCGAGCGAGGTGTTAGTGTCGACTATCTGGAGTTGTATCGCCGTTTGCTTGCGGCCTACGACCCAGGCGCACTGACGCAGCGCATCCAGTTGGAACGCTTGAACGGCGTGGTGGTCAGCAGTGGGCAAGGTTTTTTACACTTGCAGGCCGTGGCCGGCTCCGATTGGCCTGAGGTGGCGCAGCTGCCGTTGTTCGTGCCCAGCCCGCGCGTCTACGAGATGGCGCGGGCCGCTGGCGCAGAAAAAGTTGTGGATTGTCGCGGCGCGAGTGCTGCGGCTTTGTTAGTGGCGTTAGGGAGTCATCCCGTTCCCACTCTCTGATACGCAAAGGACGGATACGTGAGCGAAACAGCCTTGCCTAAAGATGAAGCTCAGCCCGCGCTCGATGCGCCGGTCGGAACGCCGGTCGCCGCGCCACGCCGTGGCAATGGCCTGGCAGTCGTCGCTCTGCTGCTTGGCGCTGCGGGCGTTGCCGCCGGCGGCTGGGGAATCTGGCAGGTCCGTGCCCTGCAAGCCAGCAGCCAGCAGCAACTGGGTCAGGTACAGACCCTGGATGAGCAATCCCAGAGCCTCAAGCAGAGCCAGCAACAGTTGGCCGCCCGCCTGGCGCAATTGCCCGGCGCCGATGAGCTGGAAGAGCGCCGACGCCTGGTCGCACAGTTGCAGGGTGACCAGCAGCGCCTGAACCAGCGCCTGGAAACCGTACTGGGTGCCAGCCGCAAGGATTGGCGCCTGGCCGAGGCCGAGCATCTGATTCGTCTGGCCAGCTTGCGTCTGTCGGCCTTGCAGGACATCAACAGCGCTCAGTCGCTGGTCCAGGGTGCCGACGAGATTCTGCGTGAGCAGAGCGACCCCGGCGCGTTCGCGGCGCGCGAGCAACTGGCCAAGAGCCTGGCGGCGCTGCGCAGCACCGAACAGCCGGACCGCACCGGGTTGTACCTGCAGTTGGCCGCATTGCGCGACCAAGTGGTGCAACTGGCGGCGATCGCCCCGGAGTATCAACTCACGGAGCCCGCTTCCCAGGGCCGCCCGACCAGCGATACGGGCAATCAGTTGAGCCAATGGTGGGAGCAGGTATCCCGTTATTTCCGTATCGACTTCAATCCCGATGACAACATTCGTCCGCTGCTGGCGGGCCAAGGGTTGAATCAGGTGCGCCTGGCCCTGAGCCTGGCGCTGGAGCAAGCGCAGTGGGCAGCACTCAACGGCGAATCGGCGGTGTATAGCCGGTCGCTGGGTGAAGCGCGCAGCGTACTGCAGGATAACTTCAACCAGGACAACCCGCAGAGCAAGGCGATGCTGGCGCGTATCGCCGAGCTCGAGCCCAAGGCTGTGTCAGTGGTGACGCCTGACCTGGCCGCGAGCCTCGCGGCTGTGCAGGCGTACCTTGAGCGTCGTCATCTGTCTGCCGACGAAGCCAAGGCTTCGGCTGCCAAGCCTGCGACCCAGGAGTAGAGCCGATGAAGCGTTTCTATGTGATCCTGGTGCTGGCAATTGCGATCGCCCTGGCGTTGGCCGTGGGTATTTCGAAACACACCGGCTACGTGCTGATTACCTATCCTCATGTGCTGCATTACGAATCGAGCCTGTGGGCCACCTTGGTGGCGGTGTTTGCCATAGGCCTGGCGATCTATCTGTTTCGCGTCCTGCTGAGCCTGGTCACTGCCTCGGGTGGCGTGGTCAACCCCTGGTCGCGGCGCAATCGCAGCCGCCGTGTGCAGATTGCAATCGAGCAAGGCCAGATGGACCTGGCCGAAGGCCGCTGGGCCAGTGCCGAACGCCACCTGCACCGCGCTGCGGAAGCGGAGCGCCAACCACTACTGTATTACCTTGGTGCGGCGCGTGCGGCCAATGAGCTGGGACGTTATGCAGAGTCGGATGGTTTGCTGGAGCGCGCGCTGGCTCGCCAGCCCCAGGCGGAACTGGCCGTTGCCTTGAGCCATGCGCAATTGCAGATGGACCGTGGTGATACTGAAGGTGCCCTGGTCACCCTGCAGGCGATGCATGAGCGCCATCCTCACAATGCCCAGGTCCTGCGACAGCTGCAGCGGCTGCACCAGCAGCGCGGTGATTGGTCGGCGGTGATTCGCCTGTTGCCTGAACTGCGTAAGGACAAGGTGCTGCCGGCCAGTGAACTGGCCGAACTGGAGCGCCGGGCCTGGGGAGAAAACCTCAGCCTGGCCGCACACCGTGAGGAGCCGGGCGAGGCCGGCTTGCGGTCTCTTGATCGCGCCTGGGAGCAACTGACTTCAGCCCAGCGTCAGGAGCCGCAACTGGTGTTGGCGTATGCTGACCAACTGCGTCGACTGGGTGCGGACGCCAAGGCCGAGGAAGCACTGCGCGGTGCGCTCAAGCGCAGTTACGACAGCCATCTTATTCGGCTCTACGGCCTGCTGCGCGGCAGCGACCCGGCCCGTCAGTTGAAGTTTGCCGAAGGCTGGCTGAAGGATCATCCGGGCGATGCCAGCCTGTTGCTGACGCTGGGCCGTCTGTGCCTGCAGAACAGCCTGTGGGGTAAGGCACGTGATTATCTGGAAAGCAGCCTGCAGGTGCAGCGCAATCCCGAAGCCTGCGCCGAATTGGCCCGCCTGCTGGCCCAATTGGGTGATACCGAACGCAGCAACCAGCTGTTCCAGGAAGGCTTGGGGTTACTCGACAATCGTCTGCTGGCCTCACCGTTACCAGCCCCCGCCCGAGCTTGAAGTAGGAAAGGAGCGATGGGTTGGCTCGGACGGATCCAGAAGCCAATCCCATAACCCTATGTAAACATTCGGCTTAAGTGGGCTCGTAACCAATTCTTACGTCTTGAAGGGCGATTTCCTCAGTGTGCTGGCGGGATCTCCCTGTGTTTTAGCGGAATTGTCTGCTCCAAGGCGTATTGAAAGGGGTCGGGCCTTTCCTCTACCGTAGCGACCTATCTCTTGCGGTGCGGATAAACAATGTCTTTGGCCCCCTTACGCTCCTTGTTTTTCCTGGCGTTCATGGCCGGTGCGCTGACGTTGGGCGTGTCTTTCTATCTGGAATATGGCGCACTGTTGCAGCCATGCTTTTTGTGCCAGGTGCAACGGTTGTTGCTCGCCGCCTTTGTACTGATCAACCTGATCGCGGCCCTTCATAACCCTGGCCGCTCCGGCGTGTATGTGTATGGGCTGGCGAGCATGGGATGTGCGGCTTTTGGCGCCGTCACCGCCGGGCGCCAGGTGCTGCTGCAGAACACTGCGTCGGACCAAATGCCGAAGTGCTGGCCAACCCTTGATTACATGATTGAAAACCTGTCGTTTTGGCAGGCTGCTCGGTCAGTCTTCAAGGGTACTGTCGATTGCGTCGAAATCAATTGGACGCTATTTGACCTCAGCCTGCCGGAGTGGAGTCTGTTGTTTTTCGTGGCGATGCTGATTCTGGGTGCCACGCCGCTTTCTCGCTTGTTGCTCAGTCGGCGTTATCTAGCGTAAAGCGAGGAAAATACGGTTCATGTCGTAGGACGGGATTAAACGCTTGTATGAACTTTCTCTCCTGCGTACCTTGAAGCCATAGTGATGCGGGCATAATCTGGCCCGCACGCGTTATCGAAACCGCTTGTCAGGCGTGGCCTTGTCCGACTGCCGCTTTAACCTTGAAGTGTTGCACGGGCACACGGCAGCAGCGTCCCCATAGGGAAGAGAGATCATCATGCTGGAAAGTTGTCAGAATGCTCAGGAACGCTGGGGTGGGGTGCACAAGCTGATCGACAGCTGGTTGAAAGCACGCCACGAACTGGTTCGGGCCTTTGATGCGCTCGGTGCCAAGCCAGAGGCACTGGCCGAGAAGCGCGAGCCGCTGCAAGATTTCTGCGCAGTGCTGGTGGATTATGTGTCTGCAGGTCATTTCGGCGTCTACGAGCAACTGACCAAGGAGGCAGAAGCGTTCGACGATCAGCGTGGCCTGAAGTTGGCAGAGACCCTTTACCCGCGCATCGATGTCATCACCGAAAAGCTGCTGGCGTTCACTGACCTGTGCGATGCGGGGAAGTGTGTTGCTGAAAAATTCAAGGAGCTGGGCGCTCTGTTGCATGAGCGCTTCGAACTGGAAGATTGCCTGATTGAAGTGCTGCACAACGCTCACAAAGAAGAGCCGGCTACACCGGCATGAAGCGTTGAGATGCAATTAAAAACGGTGCGCATGTCGCACCGTTTTTTATGGGCTAGTGGCGAGTCCCGAGCAATTCGATTTCGAAGACCAGGGGGGTGTAGGGCGGGATCAATTCGCCTGCGCCGTCCGCGCCATAGGCTTGGGCCGAGGGAATGACCAGGCGCCATTTCGCGCCCACCGGCATCTGTTGCAATGCACTGCTCCAGCCACTGATCACGCTGTCCAGGCGAAACCATTGGGGTAGTGCGCTCTGATCGAACACGCTTCCATCGGGCAGTCGACCCACGTATTTCACCTGCACTTCATCAGTTGCCAACGGCTTGTTGCCGGTGCCCGGCGTCAACTCGGTGACCAAGATGTCGTCCGCCAATTCGCGCACACCCTTTGCAGCTTTTTCCTTCGATAAAAATTGCTGTTCGGCAGCGAGTGCTTTTTCGCTCTGCGGCACTTGGGCGTCGGTGGCGTTCTGTGCCTCATGCTGAGCAAGAATTTGTTCGATGCGGGTGTCATCCAGTGCCAATGGTTTGCCTTGGTAGGCTTGTTTGAGACCGTCGACCAGGGCTTGGATCTGCAAGTCGGGCACCTCCTGGCGCAGACGTTCACCGAGGCTGGCGCCCAGGCTGTAGGCGAGGTCGTGCTGGTCTTGAGTAGCGGTTTTTGGCGGCGATTGCTCGCTCGCATCGGCGCTGAAAATCGCCAGGCCAAGCACTAGGAAAAGGTAACGCAACATGGGTGTTCTCCGCCGAAAGTGCGACGGATTATGCCAGCGTGAGTGGCTGAGCAGTGGGGTGGTTTTCTGTTATATCGATAAGAATTTTCGTACGTTGCAACGCAACGCAAACGATACTGTCAACATGGCCTAGCGGCGGTAAGAGCAGAGGGCTAGTATGAGCCGCACCCACGTCAGCCAGGAGGTAAACCATGTCGGCCAAACAGAAGCCTGTAAATACCCCGTTGCACTTGCTCCAACAATTGTCGGGCAGCTTGCTCGAACATCTGGAAAGCGCTTGTTCCCAGGCCTTGGCCGATGCAGAAAAACTGCTCGCCAAACTGGAAAAACAACGCGGCAAAGCGCAAGAAAAGCTGCACAAATCCCGCACCAAATTGCAAGACGCCGCCACTGCCGGTAAAGCCAAGGCACAAGCCAAGGCCAAAGACGCAGTTAACGAACTTGAGGACCTGCTGGACGCCCTCAAGGACCGTCAAACCGAAACCCGCACCTACATTTCCCAGCTCAAAAAAGACGCTCAGGAAAGCCTGAAACTGGCCCAGGGCATTGGTCGTGTGAAAGAAGCCGTCTCCAAGGCCCTTGGCGCGCGTACGCCGGCAAAAGCCGTCACCGCCAGCGCGGCCAAAAAGCCAGCCAGCAAAGCTGTTGCAGCGAAGGCGCCGGCTAAAATTGCCGCCAAGCCAGCTGCTAAAACTGCTGCTGCGAAACCAGCCACCAAGCCAGTTGCCAAAACCGCTGCTGCGAAACCAGCCGCCAAGCCAGCTGCCAAAACCGCTGCTGCGAAACCAGCCGCCAAGCCAGCTGCCAAAACTGCTGCTGCGAAACCAGCCGCCAAGCCAGCTGCCAAAACTGCTGCTGCGAAACCAGCCGCCAAGCCAGCTGCCAAAACTGCTGCTGCGAAACCAGCCGCCAAGCCAGCCGCTAAAACCGCTGCTGCGAAACCAGCCGCCAAGCCAGCTGCCAAAACCGCTGCTGCGAAACCAGCCGCCAAGCCAGCCGCTAAAACCGCTGCTGCGAAACCAGCCGCCAAGCCAGCCGCTAAAACCGCCGCTGCCAAACCAGCCACCAAGCCAGCTGCTAAAACCACTGCTGCCAAGCCAGCAACTCCTGCGGCACCTGCCGCTACTCCGGCAACGTCCTCCGCTCCAACCGCATCGGCCAGCAGCACCTCTGCACCGGTAGCGCCAAGCACCACCCCAACCAGCGCTTCCTAAGTGCGGGTGACCCCAACGCGCAGCTGCTGCAGCGCGTTGTGGTCAAGGTCGGCGGCTTCGCTTGCCAGGTCTTCAAGCCATTCGTATTGCCCTTTCCCCTCGTTGGTCGGCCATGTCTTCGCCAGCGCTTCCAGGCGTGTCAGTAATGCTCGCTCGGCCTCCAGTTCCAATGCTTTGACCTGACGCCGTAATTCAGCCAACTGCGCATCCTGCTGTGCCAGCGCCCGCCATTGCACGCGGACTTCGCGCAAGGGTTCGACGACACGCGTGCGCCATGGCCGCGCAAGCTGCTGCAGCGCCACCACGCGTTCGGGCAACCGCGCCACACCCCGTCGCTCGAGCCACGCACCACACAGCAACAGGCACACATCCGCGCCTTGCGCCTGCAACCGCAGGCAAGCAGCCTCCACGCCGGGGCGGGCGTAAGTCGAGAGGGCAAAGCTCCACAGGTCAGCGCACATATTCACACCCAAGCCAGCGGCCAACGAAGCTGGTAGACTCCGCCGCCATTATGATCCGACTTCAAAGCCTAACATTACAGCGTGGCCCGCAGCGTCTTCTTGAAGATGCCGAGCTGACCCTGCACGCCGGTCACAAAGCCGGCCTGATCGGTGCCAATGGCGCCGGTAAATCCACGTTGTTCGCCCTGTTGCTGGGTGAGCTGACCCCGGATTCCGGGGACTGCCTGCTGCCGGCCGACTGGCGCATCGCCCATATGCGCCAGGAGATCGACACCCTGGACCGCATCGCGATCGACTACGTGCTCGATGGCGACCTGCGCCTGCGCCAGGTGCAACACGACCTCGCCGCCGCAGAACAAGCCCAGGACGGCGCCGCCCAAGCCCGCCTGCATTCTGAGCTGGACAGCGCCGACGGCTACACCGCCGACGCCCGCGCCCGCAAGATGCTCGCCGGCCTTGGGTTTACCAACGAACAGATGGATCGCCCGGTCGCCGACTTCTCTGGCGGCTGGCGCATGCGCCTGAACCTGGCCCAGGCGCTGATGTGTCCTTCGGACCTGTTGCTGCTCGACGAGCCGACCAACCACTTGGACCTTGATGCGATCCTGTGGCTGGAAGACTTCCTCAAGAACTATCAGGGCACCCTGTTGCTGATTTCCCACGACCGGGATTTCCTCGACGCCGTGGTCGACAATATCGCCCATGTCGAACAGAAGAAAATCACGCTCTATCGGGGCGGCTACACCGCCTTCGAGCGCGCCCGTGCCGAACGCCTGGCCCAGCAGCAACAGGCTTTCGAGAAGCAGCAGGCGCAGCGCGCGCATATGGAAAGCTATATCGCCCGGTTCAAGGCCCAGGCCACCAAGGCGCGGCAGGCCCAGAGCCGGATCAAGGCGCTGGAGCGCATGGAAGAACTATCGGCGGCCCATGTCGATTCGCCGTTCGACTTCGTGTTCCGTGAGTCGGTGAAAATCTCCAGCCCCTTGCTCGATCTGTCGGATGCGCGCCTGGGTTATGGCGACAAGACCATCCTCGAGAAGGTCAAGCTGCAGCTCACGCCTGGCGCACGCATCGGTTTGTTGGGGCCTAACGGCGCGGGCAAGTCGACGCTGATCAAGAACCTGTCGGGCGAACTGGAGCCCTTGGCCGGCCGCCTGACCCGTGGCGAGAACACCGTGGTGGGCTACTTCGCCCAGCATCAACTGGACTCGCTGGATTCCAAGGCGAGCCCGCTGTTGCACCTGCAGCGCCTGGCGCCCACCGAGCGCGAACAGACCCTGCGTGATTTCCTCGGGGGTTTCGACTTCCGTGGCGCGCGTATCGATGAGCCGGTGCTGAATTTTTCCGGTGGCGAAAAGGCACGCCTGGCCCTGGCCCTGATCGCCTGGGACCGCCCGAACCTGCTGCTGCTCGACGAGCCGACCAATCACCTGGACCTGGAAATGCGCCTGGCGCTGACCATGGCCCTGCAGGAATTCAGCGGCGCGGTACTGGTGGTGTCTCACGATCGCCACCTGCTCAAAAGCACCACTGATAACTTCCTGCTGGTGGCCGACGGCAAGGTCGAGGAATTCGACGGCGACCTGGACGACTATGCGCGCTGGCTGACCGACTACCGTCTGCGCAATGCGCCGGCCAGCAACACACCGGTCAACCCGGACAAGACCGATAAGAAAGCCCAGCGCCAGGCTGCCGCCGCACTGCGTCAGCAGTTGGCGCCGCACAAGCGCGAAGCTGACAAGCTGGAGGTCGAGTTGGGCAAGGTGCATGAGCGCCTGGCCAAGATCGAAACCAGCTTGGGCGACAGCGCTGTGTACGAGGCCGCGCGCAAGGATGAACTGCGCGACCTGCTGGCCGAACAGGCCCGGCTCAAGGTGCGTGAAGGGCAACTGGAGGAATCCTGGATGGAAGCCCTCGAAGTGCTTGAAACCCTGCAAGCGGAGCTGGAGGCGCTGTCCTGATGGAAGCGTTGCAGCTGCCTTTGCCGGCGCAATGGATCGAGCCTGTGTGGATCGGCGTGCAAATCCTGCTGATCCTGCTGGCGGGTTATCTTGCCCAGCGTTTTGTCGCCAAAGGCCTGACCCGCCTGGGTGAACGCTATCCATTCCCGCCACAGTTGTTGATGCCGCTGCGCGGTGGCCTGCGCTGGCTGATCATGGGCAGTGCGCTGATCTTCGTCTTGGGCCGCCTGGGCGTATCCGCCACGGTGCTGTGGACGGCACTGTCAGGCTTTGTGGCAGTGGCGGCGGTGGCGTTCTTCGCCATGTGGTCCGTGCTGTCCAACTTGCTGTGCGCGATCTTGATCTTCACCGTGGGGCCGTTTCGCCTCGGCGACATCGTCGAACTGGTGGACACCGTCGACAAACCCGGTGTGAAAGGGCGCGTCGTGGCGATCAATCTGCTCTATACCACGCTGGTCGAGGTGGCAGAGGCCGGTACGGACAGCGCGATGGTACAAGTGCCCAACAGTCTGTTCTTCCAGCGCTCGGTGCGGCGTTGGCCCGGTACCCATGTGTTTCCTGGCGACCGCTAGAAATCACCGCCTGCAAAAATTGATAGCCAGCCTTTGGCCGGCAGCGTTAGCTTAAGGCACAACCGCAAACTCCTTTCCGAGGTGTGCAATGGCACTCGACACGTGGCTGGCCTTTTTCCTGGCCAGTTGGATCATCTCCCTTTCCCCCGGCGCGGGCGCCATCGCTTCGATGTCCAGCGGCCTGCAATACGGTTTCGTACGCGGTTACTGGAACGCCATTGGCCTGCAGCTGGGCCTGGCGATGCAGATTGCCGTGGTGGCGGGCGGCTTGGGTGCCATCCTGGCGACGTCCTCCACCGCGTTTTATGCGATCAAATGGTTTGGCGTGGCGTACCTGGTCTACCTGGCCATCAAGCAATGGCGCGCCTTGCCCATGGACATGACCGATGACGCTGCGGTGCGCCCGATTGGCAAGCCGATGGCCATGATGTTCCGTGGTTTTCTGGTCAACGCCAGCAACCCGAAGGCGTTGGTATTCATGCTCGCGGTATTGCCGCAATTCGTGAATCCACAGGCACCGTTGGCGGTCCAGTACCTGATCATTGGTGCAACGATGATCAGCGTCGATATGATCGTGATGGCCGGTTATACGGGGTTGGCCTCGAAAGTCCTGCGCCTGTTGCGCTCGCCCAAGCAGCAGAAGCGCGTGAACCGCACATTCGCCGGGTTGTTCGTCGGCGCCGCCGGTTTCCTCGCCAGCCTGCATCGCGCCACGGTGTAATTGACGAAACCGGATCAAAATGTGGGAGGGGGCTTGCTCCCGATGGCGGAGTATCAGTCAGCTCATCGCTAGCTGAACCACCGTTATCGGGAGCAAGCCCCCTCCCACATTGGTTTTGTGGCAATGCCAAATAACACCTTGAGTCAAATCCGTTAAAGCTCAACAATAGTGTTACTTCGTATTTCCACTTGAGATTCATTCATGACTGCCCCCTTCCGTTTTCTCGCCTGGCTGGTGCTGCCAGCGTTGATGTCGTGCAGCTTCAATCTGTTGGCCGCGACGGCCGAAGGCGCACCCCAGGCGTTGCATCTGCTTGACTACATTTGCGCCGACTATCCGCCCACTGTGGAGGCGGGCAAGGTGGTGGACGAATCGGAATTTCGCGAACAGGTGGAGTTCTTGGGCGTGCTGCAGGGTCTGGTTGCGCAACTGCCGGAAAAGCCCGAACGCGTCGAGTTAATCAAGGGCGTTGATGAGTTGCTCGCGGCAGTCACCGCCCATGCAGACGGCGCAACTGTCGCCCGCCAGGCCCGTCAATTGGGCGCCAGGCTGGCGGTGGCGTATGAAGTCAGCCAGGCGCCGGCGATCACTCCCGACCCTACGCGCGGTGCTCCGCTATATGCCCAGCATTGTTCGGTGTGCCACGGCACGGCCGGCGCTGGCGATGGCCCGGCAGGCATGGGCATGACCCCGCCGCCCGCTAACCTGCGCGATGCCACGCGCCTGGATCGCCTGAGCCTCTACGCGATCTATAACACCCTGGGCCTGGGTGTCGAAGGCACTGATATGCCGTCCTTTGCCGACCAGTTGGATGACCGCCAGCGCTGGGACCTCGCCACCTACATCGCAGGTTTCACGGCTGACCCGGCTGCGGTCAACAGCGAACACACCTTCAACCTGGCCGACCTGGCACGCCAGACGCCCAACGAAGTACTGGCCGCTGACGGCCCGGCGGTGGCAGCGACCTTCCGCGCCCAACGCGCACAGCCGCCGCAGGTCAAGCGTGGCCCGGCACAGTTGCTCGACTACACCGCTGCCACCCTGGACAAAAGCCTGGCCGCGTTCCGTAACGGCGACCACGAACAAGCCTATGACTTGTCGGTAGCCGCTTACCTGGAAGGTTTCGAGCTGGTGGAAAGCTCGCTGGATAACGTCGACGCCAACGTGCGCAAAGACACCGAGAAGGCGCTGATGGCCTACCGCCAGTCCTTGCAGGACGGGCTGCCGATCGAACAGGTGCAACAGCGCCTGGATGCAGCCAAGGGCAAGCTCAGCGAGTCCGCCGGCTTGCTCGGCGGCGATGGCTTGAGCTGGTCGTTGAGCTACATCTCCGGTTTGCTGATCCTGCTGCGCGAAGGCCTGGAAGCGATCCTGGTGCTGGCGGCGATCCTGGCCTTCCTGCGTAACACCGGCCAGCAATCGGCGGTGCGCAGCGTCAACGTCGGCTGGGGCCTGGCGCTGTTGGCCGGCTTGGCTACCTGGGCGCTGGCGGCGTATGTGATTGATGTCAGCGGCGCCCAGCGAGAATTGCTGGAAGGCTGCACAGCACTGTTCGCCAGCGTGATGGTGCTGTGGCTGGGCGTATGGATGCACGACCGGCGCCACGCGGCGGCCTGGCAGGACTACATCAAGAGCAGCCTGGTGGGCGGTGGTGGGCGTTTCGGCTTTGCGCTGCTGGCCTTCTTCTCGGTGTACCGCGAATTGTTCGAAGTGATCCTGTTCTACGAAACCCTGTGGCTGCAAGCCGGCCCGGCCGGGCACAACGCGGTGCTGGCCGGTGGCGCCACCGCATTGGTGCTGCTGGTGGGCCTGGCCTGGGTGATTCTGCGCGGTTCGGCGAAGCTGCCGTTGGCGCTGTTCTTCGGTATCAACGCCGCGCTGCTGTGCGCACTTTCGGTGGTGTTCGCCGGGCATGGCGTCAAAGCATTGCAGGAAGCGGGCGTCTTCGGCACGCGGCCGGTGGCGTTCTTTGACTTCGACTGGCTGGGCATTCACGCCGATGCGTATTCGTTGAGTGCGCAGGCCGTGGCGATCCTGGCGATTGTGGTGC
The DNA here is from genome assembly GCF_003852255.1 of Pseudomonas sp. R1-43-08. NCBI lineage: Bacteria > Pseudomonadati > Pseudomonadota > Gammaproteobacteria > Pseudomonadales > Pseudomonadaceae > Pseudomonas > Pseudomonas sp. R1-43-08. Next base: position 5,407,156 of record NZ_CP027734.1, on the reverse strand, counting down.
TGTATGGCCGCAGTCGCCTGGCCGAGAAGCGGGTGGCGGCATAGTCATGCGGGTGTGGATCGATGCGGACGCCTGCCCGCGGGCGGCCAAGGATCAGGTGGTGAAGTTCGCCCTCAAGCGCCAGTTTGACGTGGTGCTGGTGGCCGGTCAGAGCCAGATCAAACCCAGCTTTGCCTGTGTGAAGCTGATCGTAGTGCCCAGTGGTCCCGATGCGGCCGATGACTACCTGGTAGAGCACGCCATGCCGGGCGAGTTGGTGATCTGCAGCGATGTGCCCTTGGCCGACCGCCTGGTCAAGAAGGGCATCACGGCCCTCGACCCGCGCGGCAAAGAGTTCAGCCCGGCAAACATGAGTGAGCGCCTGGCAGTGCGTAACCTGTTCACCGACTTGCGCGAGCAAGGCCAGATGGGCGGCGGGCCACCGCCGCACAGCGAGAAGGACAAACAGGCGTTCGCCAACGCGCTGGACCGCCTGCTCACCCGTTTGATGAAACCTGTGTAGGAGCGCGCTTGCTCGCGAAGAACGGCAACGATAACGCGGGCACTCCGGATAAACGCGGCGCCCTCAGGTTCTTCGCGAGCAAGCTCGCTCCTGCAGAAAGAGGGCGTTAGTCGTCTTCGTGGGTCAGTTCAAGCACCCGGTCCACGAGCTTGTTGATGCCCGACGCCACCTCGCTGATATTTTTGCCCAGCATATACGCCGGTGTACTCACCAACTTGCGTGCCTTGTCCTCAACGATATCTTCCACCGTGCATTCCTGATGGGTGGCGCCCATTTTGTCCAAGGCCGCTGCGGTATCGGTATCGTTGCCGATGGTGCAGATCACGCCCGGGCCGTAGATTTTTGCGGCCAGGGCCGGGGAAATGCAGATCAGCCCCACCGGCTTGCTCGCTTCGGCAAAGGCTTCCGCCAGCTCCAGCACCTGCGGATTGACGCTGCAGCCGGCGCCTTCCACTGCGAAATTCGACAGGTTCTTCGCCGCGCCAAACCCGCCCGGCACGATCAGCGCATCGAAGTCAGCCACGTTGGCCTCACGGATATCTTTCACCGCGCCTCGGGCGATGCGCGCTGACTCCACCAACACATTGCGCGATTCGGGCATTTCTTCGCCGGTAAGGTGGTTGATCACATGCAGCTGCGCAATATCTGGCGCAAAGCACTCAACCTGAGCGCCGCGCTGGTCCAGGCGCAGCAGGGTGATCACGCTTTCATGGATTTCTGCACCGTCGTACACGCCACAGCCGGAAAGGATCACTGCAATCTTTTTGCTCATGGGCATTTCTCCTGATTCATGGCGTTAAATGTCTACTAATTTGTAACCTGTTGCCAATGGGATCTCATGGGACTGCACTAATCTGATGTAACAAAAATAGACCGGACTAGCCCATGGACTTCGTGCCTTACGCGGTACCGTTTTTCATTGCCTTGATCGTGGTGGAGCTGCTGGCTGACCGCTGGCGCGGTGCGCGCAACTATCGAGTAGCCGACGCTATCAACAGCCTCAGCACCGGCGTGCTGTCTACCACCACCGGGTTACTGACCAAAGGCGTAGGTTTGCTCACCTACGCATTCGCCCTCAAGCACCTGGCGCTGATCGAATGGTCGGCCCAGAGCGTGTGGACCTGGGTGTGCGCCTTTGTGCTCTACGACTTCTGCTACTACTGGCTGCATCGCCTGGGCCATGAGCGCAATATCCTGTGGGCTGCGCACTCAGTGCACCACCAGAGCGAGGACTACAACCTCACCACCGCATTGCGTCAGACCAGTACCGGCTTTTTGTTGAGCTGGATCTTCTACCTGCCCCTGGCCGTGCTCGGTGTGCCGTTGGTGGTGTTCGTCAGTGTGGCTTCGCTCAACCTGCTGTATCAATTCTGGGTGCATACACGTCACGTGCCCAAGCTCGGCTGGTTCGAGGTGTTCTTCGTTACACCGTCCAATCATCGTGCCCACCACGCGCAGAACGCCCTCTACATGGATCGCAACTATGGCGGGGTGTTCATTTTTTGGGACCGCTTGTTCGGCACGTTCCAGGAAGAAGACGACAACGAACCGGTGATTTTCGGCGTGACCACGCCCCTGGCCAGTTGGAATCCGCTGTGGGCGAACCTGCAGTTTTATGCGCAGTTGTGGAGCGATGCCCGTCGTACTGAGAACCGCTGGGACAAGCTGCGCATCTGGTTCATGCGCACCGGCTGGCGCCCCGCAGATGTAAAAGCCAACTACCCGATAGCCAAGCCGGACCTGGCCCGGTTCCGCAAATTCGAGGTGCCGCTGGATACGCGCCAGCAGGTCTACGTTGCCGTGCAGTTTGCGGCTTATGTGGGGTTTGGCAGTTATTTGATGAATTTCGCAGAAGGCCTGCCCATGGCGGCGCTGGTGCTGGGCTGGGGCGCGATGGCCCTGGGGCTGTTCACGCTGGGGGTCGCACTGGAGAATCGCCCGTGGGCGCTGAAGGCAGAAGGGGTGCGCCTGGGGCTGAATCTGCCGTTGGTATGGCTGGCCCCGTGGGTCGGGCTATGGCCGGCCAGTACTCTGGGCTGGCTGGCCCTGCTGAGCTACAGCCTGCTCAGCGTGATTGGCCTCTACTGCTGCAGAAGCCGGGTTACTCGCCTGGCGTCTTAGGGGGTTCGACCGGGGCGGGTTCGGCAGCGAGCCGGGCCTTGGCTTCGGCACACGCCTCGCGGGCGATGCGGGCGTTCTTGACGCGGCGTCGCAGCCACAGGCCCAAGCCCAGCACCAGCAAGGCGCCCAGCACCCACAGCTCGTATTTCTTGACACTGCCGAGCATGCCTTCGAGTACCGCGCCGAAATGATAGGCCGCAGCCCCTAGCGCAGCCGCCCATATCGCCGCACCGATACCGTTGAGGATCAAATACCGCAGAGGTGGGTAGCCGGACAGGCCAATCGCCACTGGCATCACCGTGCGCAAACCGTAGACGAAGCGAAAGCTCAGCACCCAGATATCCGGATGCTTGCGGATATGTTCCAGCGCCTTGTCGCCCATCAATTGCCAGCGCGGTTTGCGCGCGAGCAATTTGCGGCCGTGCTTGCGCCCCATGTAGTACCACAGCTGGTCGCCGGCGTAGCTGCCGAAAAAGGCAACGACCACCACCAGGTTGATATCCATGTATCCACGGAACGCCAGGAAGCCTGCGAGCACGAGGATGGTCTCGCCTTCGAAGAACGTGCCGAGGAAGAGGGCAAAGTAGCCGAAGTCATGCAGAAATTGTTGAAGCATGGTCTAGGGTGCTGGCGAAATGAACGCGCAGCCTACGCCTTCACGAAGATTCATGAAAGTATCGAGATGTGTCACGAAGTGAACAATTCCTACGCAAATGCCGAATGCGACTTCAGGTCGCATCGATAAGCACAACTGTCATTCATTCGTCATAATGGCCGCTTATAACTGCACCGCCCGCCCGTAAACGCGGGCTCAGGAGTCTGTCGTGAGCTTTATCCCCGCCAACCGGCTATTTCCCGCCACACGTCTGCGCCGCAACCGCCGTGATGATTTTTCTCGCCGTCTGGTACGTGAAAATGTACTGACGACGAATGATCTGATCCTGCCGGTATTCGTGCTGGACGGTGAAAATCGCCGGGAAGCGGTGGCCTCGATGCCGGGGGTGGAGCGCTTGAGCATTGACCTGCTGCTCGAAGAAGCCGCCCATTGGGTGGAACTGGGAATCCCGGCGCTGCCCAATTGCTTAGAGAGCAACCATAGCCCTCACAGGAACACTCGATGAATACCGAAGGACTTACAGAAGTTGCCGTAAAAGACGCTCATCCGGTGGTTGAACAAGTCACCGAGACCCCGCCGGAGCTTGAGCCTGCCCCGCCTGTGGTGGCCGCCGAAGCGCCAGCGCCGGCGCCAGTGGCCGTGGTTACCAACCTGGATGACAGCAGCCTGTACATCCACCGCGAGCTGTCCCAACTGCAATTCAACATTCGGGTGCTGGAACAGGCGCTGGATGAGTCCTATCCGTTGCTGGAGCGGCTCAAGTTCCTGTTGATCTTCTCGAGCAACCTGGACGAGTTCTTCGAGATCCGCGTCGCCGGCCTCAAGAAGCAGATCACCTTCGCCCGTGAGCAAGCCGGTGCCGACGGCCTGCAACCGCACCAGGCCCTGGCGCGCATCAGTGAGCTGGTGCACGGCCATGTGGACCGCCAATACGCGATCCTCAACGATATCCTGCTGCCGGAGCTGGAAAAACATCAGGTCCGCTTCATCCGTCGCCGGCACTGGACCACCAAGATCAAGACCTGGGTGCGCCGTTACTTCCGTGACGAGATTTCACCGATCATCACCCCGATCGGCCTCGACCCGACGCACCCGTTCCCGTTGCTGGTGAACAAGAGCCTGAACTTCATCGTCGAGCTCGAAGGCATCGATGCCTTCGGCCGCGACTCGGGCCTTGCGATCATCCCGGCGCCGCGCCTGCTGCCACGGATCATCAAGGTACCCGAAGAGGTAGGGGGCGCTGGCGATAATTATGTATTCCTGTCGTCGATGATCCATGCGCACGCCGATGACCTGTTCCAGGGCATGAAGGTCAAGGGCTGCTACCAGTTCCGCCTGACCCGTAACGCTGACCTGGCGCTGGACTCCGAAGACGTCGAAGACTTGGCCCGTGCCCTGCGCGGAGAGCTGTTTTCGCGGCGCTACGGCGATGCGGTGCGCCTGGAAGTGGCGGATACCTGCCCGAAACACTTGTCGGATTACCTGCTCAAGCAGTTCAACCTGGCCGAATCCGAGTTGTACCAGGTCAATGGCCCGGTGAACCTGACGCGCCTGTTCAGCATCACCGGCCTGGACAGCCACCCGGAGCTGCAATACAAACCGTTTACACCGCAAATCCCGAAACTGCTGCAAAACAGCGAGAACATCTTCAGTGTGGTGAGCAAGCAGGACATTCTGCTGCTGCACCCCTTCGAGTCGTTCACCCCGGTGGTCGACCTGCTGCGTCAGGCCGCCAAGGACCCGCACGTCCTGGCTGTGCGCCAGACGCTGTATCGCTCCGGCGCCAACTCGGAAATCGTCGATGCACTGGTCGACGCTGCGCGTAACGGCAAGGAAGTCACGGTGGTGATCGAGCTGCGAGCGCGCTTCGATGAGGAGTCCAACCTGCAACTGGCCAGCCGCCTGCAAGCAGCCGGTGCGGTAGTGATCTATGGCGTGGTCGGCTTCAAGACCCACGCCAAGATGATGTTGATCCTGCGCCGCGAAGCCGGTGAAATCGTGCGTTACGCCCATTTGGGCACCGGCAACTACCACGCCGGCAACGCGAAGCTCTATACCGACTACAGCCTGCTGACGTCCGACGACGCCCTGTGCGAAGACGTCGGCAAGTTGTTCAGCCAGCTCATCGGCATGGGCAAGACCTTGCGCATGAAGAAGCTGCTGCACGCGCCGTTCACCCTGAAGAAGGGCATGCTCGACATGATTGCCCGCGAGACCCAGTTTGCCCTCGAGGGCAAGCCGGCGCACATCATCGCCAAATTCAACTCGCTGACCGATCCGAAGATCATCCGCGCGCTGTACAAGGCCAGCCAGTCGGGCGTGCGCATCGACCTGGTGGTCCGTGGCATGTGCTGCCTGCGCCCCGGCATTGTCGGCGTCTCGCATAACATCCATGTGCGCTCGATCATCGGCCGTTTCCTGGAGCACACGCGGGTGTTCTATTTCCTCAACGGTGGCGAAGAGCAGATGTTCCTCTCCAGCGCCGACTGGATGGAGCGCAACCTCGACAAACGCGTGGAGACCTGCTTCCCGGTGGAGGGCAAGAAGCTGGTCATGCGGGTCAAGAAGGAGCTGGAAAGCTACCTGACCGACAACACCCACAGCTGGAGCCTGCAGTCGGATGGGCGGTATGTGCGCAACACACCGACCGGCAACCAGAACCCGCGCAGTGCGCAGGCCACGTTGCTGGAGAAGCTGGGCAGCCCGATTCTGACGGTGAATTAAGCAAGGTTCGCTGCAATCCAATGTGGGAGGGGGCTTGCCCCCCGATGGCGGTGTCTCAGTCAAAGTATCAAGTGACTGACACACCGCATCGGGAGCAAGTCGAATCGTCGCACCGCCCCTCCCACATTTGTTTTGCGGTGTTCTTTAATGCAGGTTCAGGCTGAACCCCACCCGCGTCAGCCACTCCGCTTCCTGGGCGAAGTCCGCCTGGGTCAGCTGGTTTTCATCCAGCCAGCCTTTGGGGAACATCACTTCCAGGCTGTCGCCGTCGGCGCGCAGCTTCACCTGGGGCATTTCCTGGGTGCCACGGATGTGGTGGAACAGGATGGCAAAGCGCAACAGCGCGCACAGGCGAATCAGCTTGATGCCGTCTTTGCCGAACTCGGCAAATTTGTCCCTGGGAATATTGCGGCGGTGGCCGCGCACCAGCAGCGCGAGCATCTGTTGGTCTTCCCGTGAGAACCCGGCCAGGTCCGAGTGTTCGATCAGGTAGGCGCCGTGCTTGTGGTAATGGTAATGGGCGATGTCCAGGCCCACCTCGTGCACCTTGGCGGCCCAGCCCAGCAGTTCACGCCACACGCCGTTTTGCAGGTCCCAGTCATCGGCCACCTGGTCGAAGGCGTGCAGGGCTTTGCGCTCTACGCGCGCCGCTTGCTCCACGTCTACGTGGTAACGCTCCATCAACGAGCTGAGGGTGCGCTCACGCACATCTTCATGGTGATGGCGACCGAGCAGGTCATAGAGCACACCTTCGCGCAGGGCGCCGTCACAGTGGTCCATGCGTTGCAGTTCGAGGGCGTCGAAAATGGCTTCAAGAATCGCCAGGCCGGCGGGGAAGATGGCGCGGCGGTCAGGCTTGATGCCGTCGAAGTCGATCTTCTCGGCATCCCCCAGCTTGAACAGCTTGCGCTTGAGCCACGCCAGGCCTTCGGCATTCACCTCGCCGGTGCCATGGCCGCCGGCCTTGAGCGCCAGGCCGATGGCACGGATGGTGCCGGAAGAGCCGATGGCTTCATCCCAGCTCAGGCGGTGCAGGGCGTGTTCGATGCTCATGATCTCCAGCCGCGCCGCCGTGTAGGCCTGGGCATAGCGCGCCGGGGTGATCTTGCCGTCCTTGAAATAACGCTGCGTGTAGCTGACGCAGCCCATCTGCAGGCTTTCGCGCAGCAGGGGTTCGAAACGCTGGCCGATGATGAATTCGGTGCTGCCACCGCCAATGTCCGCCACCAGGCGTTTGCCCGGGGTGTCAGCCAGCGTGTGGGAGACCCCGAGGTAAATCAGGCGTGCTTCCTCGCGACCGGAAATAACCTCTACCGGATGCCCGAGGATTTCCTCGGCGCGATGGATGAATTCGTTGCGGTTACGGGCCTCACGCAAGGCGTTGGTGCCCACTATTCGTACAGCGCCAGGCGGCATGCCGTTGATCAGTTGCGCAAAGCGCTTGAGGCAGTCGAGGCCGCGCTGCATGGACTCTTCATTGAGCTGGCGTTCGTCGTTGATCCCGGCAGCCAGTTGCACTTTCTCGCCGAGCCGCTCAAGGATGCGGATTTCACCGTTCTGGGCCTTGGCCACGACCATGTGAAAGCTGTTGGAGCCCAGGTCGATGGCAGCGATCAGGGACAGGTTCTTGGCTTGGGATTGCGGCATGGTTTGGGGTCTCGGTCGATAACCTTGCCATCGTGCCACGATCGACCGCTGGAGCCAACGCGTTGTGCTTCGGTAATTTTTCTGCGGCTGTCTGTGGGGGTAATTTGTGAGATATGTGGGATGTCATCGAATGACAAGCGGGGGAGTAGTGAATTAATTTTGTAGGAGTTTTAACTTCGCCTCGTAGTAAAGCCGCGTTTTGATTTTCCCTACAGGACGCGTTTGATTATGTCATCGGGTATTTTGTTTTAGCCTACTTTTAAATTGGGTTTAAATGACCAGCAGGTTTTACCGTTCTCACATTAACCCAGGCGTTATCTGATTCTTTAATGAAGCACCAAGGCGACACACTGTCACCCGGCAATTTTGCCTTGGTGTTATTTATGTGTCGTTGTAGACATCCAGGAAGATAAACCGTTTGGCGATGGAACCGCCAAGACGAACGTAGAGAGCACCTGTTAACTTTCAAGTGACAGGTCGAATATGAAAAAAATTGTTGGATTGACCCTGGGTCTCGTTTGCCTGGCGGCAAACATTGGCGCACATGCTGCCACCAGCGCAGAACTGATCGTCAGGGGGGTCATCAAGCCCGCCGCCTGTAACCTCAGTATGAGCGGCGGTGGCATTATCAACTACGGCGATATTCCTTCGGGCCAACTGTCCCAGACGGCGTTTAACGCGCTCACCGAAAAAACCACGCCTATCACCGTCAGCTGCGGCAATACGCCTGTCCAGTTCGGGCTCAAATTTGTCGACCTGCAGGCCGGCAGCAAGGTAACGGGCATCCTCACTGCGCTCGGGGGTGGTTACACCGAGGCGAACAACTTTGGTTTGGGGACTGTGGCCGGCCGGAGAACGGGTGGCTTTGCCGTTACCCTCAGGGACCTGCGCTCGCCGACCGCAACACTGTTTCCGATCATGCGAATCAGCGCCGGCGCCTGGCAGAACAGTGATGGCAAAGTCGCACAAGCGCCCAGCCAATATTCCTGGCGCAGCAGCACGGCCGCCACACCCGCCTCTATCAACCAGTTGACCGGGACGATTGCTGTGCGCGCGGTGATCAATAAAGGCCAGGACCTGGACCTGAGTCGTGACGTTACCCTTGATGGGCGCGCAACACTTGAATTGAGTTACATCTAAGCGACATAACAACAGTCGACCAAGAAACATGTGTTTCTGGTCGGCTGTTTTAAAGCGCGCCCGACGCTAAATAGTCAACTTCAAGGTTGTGGGGAACACAGAGTGCTTAGTCGTCCCGTAAGAAAGAGTACGCGTTTGTTATATGCACTGTTGCTCTTGTGCTTTGTCGGTGTTGCGGTGGCTGATGGTATGTTGCCGGAAACCACGGTCATTGTATTGAACGAAGAGCAGGGTGAAGCGACGATAAACATCAAGAATACCGACGCGGCTCCAGCGCTGCTGCATTCGGTAATAGAAAACATACCGGAAGATGTGGAACCGCTCTTGATCGTGACGCCGCCTATTGCGCGGGTGGAAGGGGATGAAACGCAACTGGTGCGTTTCATCAGCACGTTGAAGGCCCCGTTGAAGACTCAGCGGCTCAAACGCGTGTCTTTCGAGGGCATTCCCCAGGCGCGTGCTGCGGGCGGTGCGACCATTGGTATCACCTTGCGGCAGAATTTGCCGCTGATCCTGCATCCCCAAGGCCTGCCGGTTCATCACACGCCCTGGGAGCTGCTGAAGTGGCGACGTACAGGGCAACGTTTGACGGTCCACAACGATAGCGCTTATGTGGTGCGCATGGCTCCGCAGGTTCGGTTATTGCCCCAGGGAGCCCTGGCTACGCTGCCGCGCACCTACATTTTGCCGGGCGAAGCGCTGGCGGTGAAGGTTGAAGGACCCTTGGAGGAACTGACTGATATAGAGATTCAACCGGCCACGATCTACGGCTTTTCGGTAGAAAACTACCGGGCCCCGATCAATACCGACGGGGGTTGATCGACCCATGACAAACCTGTCGAGTCACCGAACCGGAGCTTTTTTATGGACCCGCCGACCCACGTTGCTCATGGGGATGGCAACACTGTGGAGCTTGCCTGGCGTTGCCCCTGCCTTGGAACTGGGCGAGGGCTTTGACCTGGCGGCATTGACCACGCACGGCATTGACCCGAAAGTCTCGGACTACTTCCGCACGGCGGCGCGCTTTCGCGAGGGCACCCAGGTGGTGGGGTTGAAAGTCAACGGCAACCCGCTCGGCTTGGTGGACGCCCAGTTCGATGCCGATGGGCAATTGTGCTTTACCCCGGCATTGCTGGACAAAGCCGGGTTGGTCAAACCCACTGCCATCGTCCGCAAAGGCGCCACTGCCGACCAGGCATGCCATGACTTTCTGGGGGCGTTTCCCACGACCATGGTGCGGCTGCGCCCTGGCAACGATGAAGTGGCGCTGGTGGTGCCTACCTCATCACTGCGCGAACCGCAGTGGGAGGCCGGGGAGTTCGCCCGGGGCGGTGCGGCGGGCTTGTTCAACTATGATGTGCAGGGTTTCGACAGCCATTCGCGCAGTGGGAACAACCGATTCGTGTCGGCTTACACCGAAGCGGGTTTCAACCTGGGTGATTGGATTCTTCGCAGTCGTCAAATCTACGTCTCCGATAACGGCGTGACGCACAACGAGCACCTGTATGCCTATGCGCAGCGGGATATCGCCGCGTTGCGCTCGACTTTCCAGGCGGGCCAGCTGTCCAGCAACAACCCGCTGTTTGGTGGCATCCAGCTGTCGGGTGTGCAGTTTTCCCCCGACGGCCAGTCGCGCGTGCCGGCGGGCAGCAATAACGCGGTGGTGGAAGGCCTGGCACAGAGTCAGTCGCGGATCGAGGTGCGTCAGTCCGGTGTGTTGATCCACAGTACGCTGGTGCCCGAAGGGCCTTTCCGACTGACCGGTTTGCCGCTGCTCAACGGCACAAGCGACCTTGAGGTCAGTGTGATCGATGTACGCGGGGGCCGACGCAGCTTCGTGGTGCCGGCGGCTTCGTTCGCCGGCGCCGCGCCGGCGGCACCCGGTTATTACTTGTCCCTCGGCAAACTACGTGAAGAGACGCAGGGCGAGGGGCCATCGCCCGTCGTCGCCATGGGCAGCGGGACGTGGGGCCTGGGGCGCGACTCAACGGGTGGTTTCGGCTTGTTGAGTACCGACGAGTACTGGTCGGCAGGTGGCACGTTGAGCAGCGTGTTTTTCCAGCGAGTGTCGGTGGGCGCGCGTCATAACGTGTCCCGCGACAGCCGTCATGCCGTGTCCGGCTCACGCAGTAGCGTGTCCGTGAGCAGCCCGGTATCCGCCAACGTCGAGCTCAACCTCAGCGCAACCAGCCAGACCCGCGGCTATCGCGAGGTGATCGAGGCCGGCCGCCCGACCACGGCCGACGTGCTGGCGTCACGCTTCAAGAATCAATACACGGCGGGCGTGACATGGGTCGACGCCACCCTGGGTGCCTTCTCCCTGGGCTATACCCGTAGCGCTCAATTTGACGGGCAATCGAGCGAACACGTGTTCGCCTCATGGAACAAATCGTTTCGCTATGCCGATGTTGCGTTGATTGCCGACTCCCAGGTAGGCAGCACTCAGGCGCGCCGCGACGCCACTCGGGAGCGAAACCGGCGCGACACCGTCCTCGATGATGATTTGTCCTTGCGGTTGCAGGTCAGCGTGCCCCTGGGCGGTGATCGTCGTGTGAACAGCTATATCAGCCGCCGTGGGGGGCAATCCCGTACCGGTACGGCGCTCACTGAACGGGTCAATGAGTATGTGAACTATGAAGTGGGTGTCGAGCGCGACCTCAGTGCGCAGGAGCAATCGATGCGCGGCCAGGTAGACCTCACGCCGCGTTACACCCGAGTCGGTCTGGGTGTCAGTCGCGACCCGTTGGGCACCAGTTACACCGGGCAATTGCAAGGTGGCGTGGTCGCTCACCAAGGTGGGATTACCTTCTCGCCTTACACGGTGCAGGACACGTTTGGTATTGCGTCGGTGGGCGATATTGGCTCTGCAAAAATCGACACCCCGCAAGGCCCGGTGTGGACCGACTTCACCGGCCAGGCCGTGCTTCCAGGCTTGCCTGCCTACACCAACAGCCATATCGAGGTGCAAACCCAGTCCTTGCCAAAACGCGTTGATCTGAAGAACGGCACCCGTGTGCTCGCCGCAGGCCGCGGTTCCGTCAACACCGTGGCATTTGATGTGGTGAAGGTGCGCCGCATGCTGGTCAACGCCAGCGATGATCAAGGCCGGCCACTGCCTCAGGGCGCGGCGGTATTCGGCAAGGGCGATCGTTTTCTGACCAGCGTAGTGGGCGAAGGCATGATCTTTCTGAACGACGTGAACGAGGTGCAAGACCTGAGGGTTTCGTTGCCGGACTCGGCCAGTTGCCTGCTGAATATTTCCCCTGGGAGCCAGCCTGATAATGACAAGTTCTTCGATACAACAGCGGCGGTGTGCCATGGTCGGTAAGCTTATATGCCTCGGCTGTGCGCTGTTTTGTACGGTGTTGCTGGCTCAGGGGGCGCACGCCGAAAACTGCCGATTGTCCGTGAGCCAACCGCGTATCGACTACGGGGTCATTCGCCGGGAGGCGCTGGTCGAAAGCACCACCGTGACGCTCGACACGCGCACGCTGCAGCTCAACGTGTTGTGCGTCGAGCCGTCGGTGATGGCGTTGCGGTTTATCGGTGCCGCCGATGGGCAAGCGTTCCGTTTTGGCCGGCAGGGGCGGTTGCGGCTCAGCCTCAAGCATGCACAGGTGGATGGGCGTGCCGTCGACTGGGACCTGCCCGGCGGTGGTGCGGCTGGGCAGTTATTACCGGGCCAGGTCCTGACGGCACGCGTCGCAGGGAGGCCGGTAACAGGTCAGCGCTTGACCGCCCAGGTCGACATCGACACCGACCTGCCCGCCGAGGCGCTGCAAGTGCGGAGCCAGACGTCGCTGGAGGGGCAGGGTCGTTTCGAGCTGGTCAGCCCGGCTGTTCAACTGAACCGATGAAGTTGGCGAGCTCCGGCGTCTGCGGGTTGGCAAACAGGAGCTTGGGGTCGCCCACTTCATGCACCTTGCCTTGGTGCATGAACACCAGCTTGTCACCGACTTCCCGGGCGAAGCGCATTTCGTGGGTCACCATGATCAGCGTCATGCCATCTTTAGCCAGTTGGCGCACCACGCTGAGCACTTCGTTGACCAGTTCCGGATCGAGGGCCGAGGTGATTTCGTCGCACAGCAGCACCTTGGGTGACATGGCCAGGGCGCGCGCAATCGCCACGCGTTGTTGCTGGCCGCCAGACAGCCGGTCGGGGAAGGCATCGAACTTCTCTCCCAGGCCAACGCGTTCCAGCATCTGTTTGGCCAACTGCGCTGCCTTGGCTTTGGGCACTTTCTGCACCACTTGTGGCGCAAGCATGACGTTTTCGCCAACGGTCAAATGTGGAAACAGGTTGAACTGCTGGAACACCATCCCGACCTTCTGCCGCAGGCTGCGCAGGTCGGCGCGGGCGGCGTCGAGGTATTCGCCATCGACTTCGATCACGCCGTCGTTGATCGATTCCAGGCCATTGAGGGTACGCAGCAAGGTGGATTTACCCGAGCCACTGCGGCCGATGATCGCCACCACCTGGCCCTCTTCAACGGAGAGGTCGATGCCCTTGAGTACGTGATGATCGCCGTAATACTTATGCAGGGCGGAAATTCTAAGCAGAGGCATGCAGTCTCCTTTCCAGGTAGCGCGCACTGAGGGACAAGGGGTAGCAGAGCAGGAAGTAACCGAGGGCCACCAGGCCGTAGACCATGAAGGGTTCGAAGGTGGCATTGGCGAGCATGCCGCCGGTCTTGGTCAGTTCGGTAAAGCCGATGATCGAAGTCACGGCGGTGCCTTTGACCACCTGCACCGAAAACCCCACGGTCGGCGCCACGGCAATGCGCAGGGCCTGGGGCAGGATCACGTAGCGCAGTTGTTCAAGGGGGTTGAGCGCCAGGCTGGCCGATGCCTCCCATTGCCCATGGGCAATGGAGTCAACGCAGCCGCGCCAGATTTCGGCCAGGTAGGCGCTGGTAAACAGGGTCAGGGCGATGGCCGCCGCCAGCCAGGGCGAAATATCCACCCCGAGCAACGCCACACCGAAAAACACCAGGAACAGTTGCATCAGCAGCGGCGTACCCTGGAACAGTTCGATATAGGTGCGGGCGACATTGCGCGGGAATGCCTTGTGACTGATGCGCATCGCCATCACCAGCAGGCCGATCACACCGCCGCCTATGAACGCCACCAGCGACAGCAACAGCGTCCACTGCAGGCCGGTGAGCAGGTTGCGCACGATGTCCCAGAAGGAAAAATCACTCATCGGCTGTTCCTCATCACATAGCGGCGGCCGATCCAGTTGAGCAACTGGCGAATCATCAACGCCATGCACAGGTACACCAGGGTGGTCAGGGCATAGGTTTCAAAGGCGCGGAAATTGCGCGACTGAATGAAGTTGGCGGCAAAGCTCAGCTCTTCGGTAGCGATCTGCGAACAGACGGCCGAGCCAAGCATCACGATGATGATCTGGCTGCTCAGGGCCGGCCACACCTTGCCCAGTGCCGGCAGCAGCACCACATGGCGAAACGCTTCGAAACGCGTCATGGCCAATGCCGCCGCAGCCTCCAGTTGCCCGCGCGGTATGGCCTGGATACCGGCACGGATGATCTCCGTGGAATAGGCCCCCAGGTTGATCACCATCGCCAGTACGGCGGCTTGCCACTCGGTGATTTTCAAGCCCAGGGACGGCAGGCCGAAGAAGATGAAAAACAGCTGCACCAGAAAGGGCGTGTTGCGGATCAACTCGACATACACGCCGAAGCACCAGGCGAATGGCTGAATCTTCCATGCCCGCACGACTGCACCGACGGTGCCCAGGGCCACTCCCAGGAGTGCGCCGATAGCCGTCAGCTCAAGGGTAAACAGGGCGCCGCGTAACAACAGGTCGGTGTTGGCCAGCACCGGTACAAAGTCGAATTGATACGCCATCAGTCAGCTCCGTCGCGTCACAGGTCAGCCGGCAGCGGCTCTTTGAGCCACTGCATAGCGTTCTTTTCCAGACTGCCATCAGCCTTCGCCGCGACCAGTATCTGGTTGACCTTCTCCAGCAACGCCGGCTCGTTCTTGTTCACACCCACGTACACCGGGGAGTCCTTGAGCTTCACCTTCAGCGCCGGTACGCGTTTCGGGTTGCGCTCGCTGATCGCCACCATCACCACGTTGCCGCTGGCGATCAGGTCGACCTGGCCGGCCAGGTAGGCGGCGATAGTCGAATTGTTGTCTTCAAAGCGCTTGATGGTCGCCTCTTTGGGCGCGACAGCCGTCAGCTCGATGTCCTCGATGGCGCCACGGGTCACGCTGATGGTCTTGCCCTTGAGGTCGTCGGTGGTGCTGATCGCCGCGTCAGGCGGGCCGAACACGGCGAGGTAGAAAGGCGCGTAGGCCTTGGAGAAATCGATAACTTTTTCGCGCTCGGGGTTCTTGCCCAGGCTGGAGATCACCAGGTCGACCTTGCCGGTGGTGAGGAAGGGGATGCGGTTGGTGCTATTGACCGGAGTCAGCTCCAGCTTGACCTTGAGCTGGTCGGCCAGCAGCTTGGCGGTGTCGATGTCCAGGCCGCGGGGTTTCATGTCGGGGCCCACCGAGCCGAACGGCGGGAAGTCCTGCGGCACGGCGACCTTGAGGGTGCCTCGGGCAACAATGTCGTCCAAACCGTTGGCCTGGGCGGGTGCCTGGCTCAGCATCAGGCTGGCAAACAGGGCAGTGAGCAGGGCGCTGTAGCGCTTGGTCATGGCAACTCTCCGAGAAGGGCGAAGGAATTTTCTGAGTTTGCCCAGTGCACAGCCCATGCCAGCGCTCATTGAATTGTCTGTAAGGCACGGATCCGTTGGGGTGGGATGGTCTTACTGGTCTGAACAGTCATTAAGCTTTTCGCACCCTTTTCGAGCGCCGTAAAAACCCCGCGAGCCCCTTTGGGGCGTGGCTTGCCGGCAGGCGTGAATAGCTTTACAACTAGCCGCTCAGTTGACTGGAACCTTGAGTTTTTATGAATTCCATCGCCCAAGCCGTACCGGAAGCGGCCCTGCAGGCCATCCGCAAACTGATCAAGGAGCAGGGCTTCGGGCCGGGCGATGCATTGCCCTCGCAACGCGATCTGGCGGTGCGTTTGGGCGTGAGCCGGGCATCGTTGCGTGAGGCGTTATCGTCCTTGAGCGCCTTGGGTGTGGTGAGTGTGCAGCCGGGCAAGGGCGTGTTTGTGCAGGCGCCGGACCCACCGTCCGAACTCGCCTGGCCGTTTGCGGCGCAGGCCACGCCGCTGGAGATCTTCCAGCTGCGTTACGCCCTGGAAGGGTTTGCGGCAGGGTTGGCGGCGGTCACATTGACCACCGACGAGCTCGACAGCCTGGAAGACAATGTCGAGGCGATGCGCAAGGTGCTCAAAGCGGGTGACTTTGAAGCTGCCGCCCGGCTGGACTTCAAGTTTCACCAGCACATCCTGCTGGCCAGCGGCAACCAGGCGATGGTGAGCATTCTGAGCGCCAGCGCCGATGTATTTCTGGAAAGCCAGAAACTACCGTTCATCCGACCAGAGCGCGCCATGGAAACCTGGCAGGAGCATCGCAGGATTTTGCGTGCCCTGGCCCGGCGCACCAGTGCGGCGGCGCAGAAAACCATGCAGGAACATGTACGTAATGCCGCATTGCGCACGGGCATTGCCTTCGTCATACCCGTCGCACCGTGAACCGGCGATATGCAAAGTCATGCGTCGCCATAGCAAGACTCAATCAGAGGCGGCTTCCTGAACGGGGGAAGGGCGGCTATGATGGGCAACGTTTTTTTTGCTTACATTCCGGAGACATCCATGAGCAACGATCTTATCAAGCACGTCACCGACGCGACCTTTGAGGCCGAAGTACTCAAGGCTGCCGGCCCGGTGCTGGTTGACTACTGGGCCGAATGGTGCGGCCCTTGCAAAATGATCGCTCCGGTCCTGGACGACATTGCAACCACTTATGAAGGCAAGTTGACCATTGCCAAGCTGAACATCGACGAGAACCAGGAAACCCCGGCCAAGCACGGCGTGCGTGGTATTCCAACGTTGATGCTGTTCAAGAACGGCAACGTCGAAGCCACTAAAGTAGGCGCGCTGTCGAAGTCCCAACTGCAAGCCTTCCTCGACGCCAACATCTAAGCGTCGCCAAAAAAGCCCCGAAAATCTCGGGGCTTTTTCGTAAAACAGGGCTAGACGCTCCGAAATTCAGGTGGTACATTCGGCCCCGCACTGGTTTCTCCACTGCCCCCTGCAAGCCGTCGCCGACGCATTCCTTTTCGATTAGTACGCGATCCTGTCGCCTTCTCTGCGGCGCGGCCTCATTAAGCCAAAAGCTTAATTTCCCCCCTCCATAAATGATTACGTCATTCCTATATGAATCTGACTGAACTCAAGCAAAAGCCGATTACCGACCTGCTCCAACTGGCCGAAGAAATGGGCATAGAAAATATGGCCCGTTCGCGCAAGCAGGACGTGATTTTCTCCCTGCTCAAGAAGCACGCGAAAAGCGGCGAGGAAATCTCCGGTGATGGCGTGCTGGAGATTCTCCAGGACGGCTTCGGCTTCCTCCGCTCCGCAGACGCTTCCTATCTTGCCGGCCCAGACGATATCTACGTCTCGCCAAGCCAGATCCGTCGCTTCAACTTGCGCACCGGCGACACCATCGTGGGCAAGATCCGCCCTCCGAAGGAAGGCGAGCGTTACTTCGCTCTGCTCAAGGTCGACACGATCAACTTCGATCGCCCAGAGAACGCGAAAAACAAGATTCTCTTCGAGAACCTGACCCCGCTGTTCCCGACCGTGCGCATGAAGATGGAAGCCGGTAACGGTTCCACCGAAGACTTGACCGGCCGTGTGATCGACCTGTGCGCCCCCATCGGCAAGGGCCAGCGTGGCCTGATCGTTGCGCCGCCGAAAGCCGGTAAAACGATCATGCTGCAAAACATTGCAGCGAACATTGCGCGTAACAATCCTGAAGTTCACCTGATCGTGCTGTTGATCGATGAGCGTCCGGAAGAAGTGACCGAAATGCAGCGCACCGTGCGTGGCGAAGTGGTTGCCTCGACGTTCGATGAGCCGCCAACCCGCCACGTGCAGGTTGCCGAAATGGTGATCGAGAAGGCCAAGCGCCTGGTCGAGCACAAGAAAGACGTGGTGATCCTGCTCGACTCCATCACCCGTCTGGCCCGTGCCTACAACACCGTGATCCCGAGCTCCGGCAAGGTGCTGACCGGTGGTGTCGATGCCCACGCCCTGGAGAAGCCAAAGCGTTTCTTCGGCGCCGCGCGCAACATCGAAGAAGGCGGCTCGCTGACCATTATCGCCACCGCGCTGGTTGAAACCGGCTCGAAGATGGACGAAGTGATCTACGAAGAGTTCAAGGGTACCGGCAACATGGAGCTGCCCCTGGACCGTCGTATCGCTGAAAAGCGTGTGTTCCCGGCCATCAACATCAACCGCTCCGGCACGCGCCGCGAAGAGTTGCTGACTGCCGACGACGAACTGCAGCGCATGTGGATCCTGCGCAAGCTGCTGCACCCGATGGACGAAGTGGCCGCCATCGAGTTCCTGATCGACAAGCTGAAAACCACCAAGACCAACGACGAGTTCTTCCTGTCGATGAAGCGCAAGTAAAACCGCGTTTCAGGTCCGAAAAAGGGCGCCCCCAAAGGGGCGCCATTTTTTTTGCGTCGAGATTCATCGGGTTTTATGGCATAAGTGTCCGTTAAGTAACAAAAATTGTACGCACGACTACGCTCACTCCTTTCGTCACAGACTGACCACAATTCTTATGACCACTCTTGCTTACCGCAGAGACATCGATGGCCTGCGTGCCATCGCTGTCCTCGCCGTCGTGTTGTTTCACTTCGGCGTTCCTGGCCTTACCGGCGGTTTCGTTGGCGTTGACGTTTTCTTCGTTATTTCCGGTTTTCTGATCACGTCCATTATCTGGCGCGAGCGCCAGGCCGGACGCTTCAGTTTCATTGATTTCTGGGCCCGCCGCGCACGGCGCATCCTGCCGGCGCTGTTTGTAATGATTGCAGCGACACTGGCGGTGGGCTGGTTCCTGTTGGCGCCCAAGGACTATGAGGAGTTGGGGCGGTCGGCGCACTATCAGGTGACCTTTACCTCAAATTTGCTGTTCGCGCGTCAACATGGCTACTTCGATGCGTCCTCTGACATCAAGCCTCTGCTGCATACCTGGTCGCTGGCGGTAGAAGAGCAGTTCTATATTGTCTTCCCGCTGCTGCTCACGCTGCTTTCAAGCCGCTTGAAGCACTGGCGCCTGGCGCTGTTCGCGGTGTTGCTGGGCTCTTTTGGCATGAGCGTCTGGGCGGTTGAGCATGAGCCGCAAAAAGCGTTTTTCCTGCTGCACCTGCGGGCCTGGGAGCTGTTGGCCGGCGCGATGCTGGCGGTGCTGCCCAAATATGAGTGGCGCGCCTCGCCCGCCCTGGCGCAGGGGGTCAGCCTGGCCTCCCTGGCGCTGATTCTGATCGCCGTATTGGGTTACGACGCGAAAACCCCTTTCCCCGGCGCTACCGCGCTATTGCCGGTGCTGGGTGTAATCGGGCTGATCTGGGCCAACGGGCAGCAACACACCTGGGTCGGGCGCCTGTTGAGCACGCGGCTGATGGTCGGTATCGGGCTGATTTCCTATTCCTGGTACCTCTGGCATTGGCCGGTGTTCGTGTACGCCAACTATGCTGCGGTGGATGGCTTGAGCACCCTGGAATTGGCCGGGTTGATGCTGCTCTCGTTGGTGCTGGGCTACTTGTCCTGGCGCTTCGTGGAAACGCCGTTCCGGGAAAAACGCCTGTTGGCGGCCCGCAAGTCGATTCTGGCGGCAGCCATGGTCGGCATCCTGGGGCTGGGCTTTACGGGCCTTGCGATACGTGAATTCGACGGCGTACCTTCACGGTTGTCCGAGCAGGCGTTGCGTTTTGCCCAGGCGAAGAAGTGGAGCCCGGAGCTGCTGGCGTGCATGGCTGACAAAGACACGCCCGACGAGCGGTTGTTCTGCCATTTTGGTCCGCCAACCCAGTCCGTCTCGGCGCTGGTATGGGGTGACAGCCATGCCACCGCGCTGATTCCGGCACTCAAAGAGGGCGCTGATCGCCACGATATCAGCCTGGTTGAAGCCAGCTTCGCGGGCTGTATTCCGTTGGATGGCCTGGAGAATATTGCCCGGTGCGCGCATTTCAACCGTCGCGTCGAGAAGGCGATGGCCGAGAAAAAATTCAGCGATGTGGTGCTGGCGGCGCGCTGGAGCCTGTATGTCTATGGGCAAATGTCGGGTGACAAAGAGCATGCGCTCAAGGACCCCAGCACTGGCGAGTATGTGCGTGCGGTCGCCGAGCAGCGCTTTGCCCAGGGCCTGCGCGAGCGCATCCAGGCGCTGCGCGCTGCCGGGCATAAGGTCTGGCTGGTCAAGGAGGTGCCGCTGCAGGAAATCATCGTGCCTTACCGCCTCAGTCGCCTGGCAATGATGAACCGGCCGGTGGACGGTGAAGGGCTTGCCGTGGCCGAGCATGTGAAGCGCCAGGCCTTTATTACCCAGCTGTTTGACGAGCTGGCGGCGGCCGACAGCGGTGTCAGGGTGCTGGACCCCGCGCCCTTGCTGTGCGGCACCGACGGCTTGTGCCGGGTGGAACTCAATGGCCGCGCGCTGTACACCGATGATAACCACCTTTCCGACGTAGGCGCGCGGCACATCGAGGCCTTCCTGGAGCCGTTGTTCAGTTCGCTGCAATCACGGGGGTTGACGGCCAATTAAGCTGCCAGCCGCCTCTAGAGCAGGTAGGATGTACGCCTATTTTACGGGTGGCATGGTTAATGAAATTCAAGGATCTTCGGGATTTCGTGCAGCAACTTGAGCAGCGCGGAGAGTTGAAACGTATCCAGATGCCGATTTCACCGGTACTGGAAATGACTGAGATTTGCGACCGCACCTTGCGCAACAAGGGCCCGGCGCTGCTGTTCGAGAACCCGACCGGCTTTGACATCCCGGTGCTCGGCAACCTGTTCGGCACCCCCGAGCGCGTCGCCTTTGGCATGGGCGCCGAGGCGGTCAGCGAGCTGCGCGAGATCGGCAAGCTGCTGGCCTTCCTCAAGGAGCCCGAGCCGCCCAAAGGCTTGAAGGACGCCTGGTCGAAGCTGCCGATCTTTCGCAAGATCATTGCCATGGCGCCCAAGGTGGTCAAGGACGCGGTGTGCCAGGAAGTGGTCATCGAAGGCGATGACGTCGACCTGGCCATGCTCCCGGTGCAGACCTGCTGGCCCGGCGATGTCGGCCCGCTGATCACCTGGGGCCTGACTGTCACCAAGGGCCCGAACAAGGACCGACAGAACCTCGGCATCTACCGTCAGCAAGTGATCGGCCGCAATAAAGTGATTATGCGCTGGCTGAGCCACCGTGGCGGCGCCCTGGACTTTCGCGAGTGGTGTGAAAAGCATCCGGGCCAGCCGTTCCCTGTGTCCGTGGCCCTCGGCGCCGACCCGGCCACCATCCTGGGCGCCGTGACGCCGGTGCCGGACAGCCTGTCCGAATACGCTTTTGCCGGCCTGCTGCGTGGCAACCGCACCGAATTGGTGAAGTGCCGCGGTAATGATCTGCAAGTGCCGGCCACCGCCGAAATCATCCTCGAGGGTGTGATTCACCCCGGTGAGATGGCCGATGAAGGGCCTTACGGTGACCACACGGGTTATTACAACGAAGTCGACAGTTTTCCGGTGTTCACCGTCGAGCGCATTACCCATCGGATCAAACCGATCTACCACAGCACCTACACCGGCCGGCCACCAGACGAGCCGGCCATTCTCGGCGTGGCGCTGAACGAAGTGTTCGTGCCGATCCTGCAAAAGCAGTTTCCGGAAATCACCGACTTCTACCTGCCGCCGGAAGGTTGCTCGTACCGCATGGCCATCGTCACCATGAAGAAGTCGTATCCGGGCCACGCCAAGCGGGTAATGCTGGGCGTGTGGTCGTTTTTACGACAATTCATGTACACCAAGTTCGTTATCGTCACTGACGACGACATCAATGCCCGCGACTGGAATGACGTGATCTGGGCCATTACCACGCGCATGGACCCCAAGCGCGACACGGTAATGATCGACAACACGCCCATCGATTACCTCGATTTTGCCTCGCCGGTTTCAGGCCTTGGGTCGAAAATGGGCCTGGATGCCACTCACAAATGGCCGGGCGAAACTACCCGCGAGTGGGGCCGGGTGATCGTCAAGGATGACGCAGTGACTGCTCGCGTCGATGCAATCTGGAAAGAATTGGGAATAGATTGATGCGTGTAACCTTGCAACCTTCCGGCGCGGTCCTGGAACTGGACCCTGGCGAACGAATTCTCGATGGCGCGCGCCGCCTGGGCTACGAATGCCCGCAGGCCTGTCGCAACGGCGTCTGCCACGTGTGCGCGGCGCTGCTGGTGGAGGGCCGGGTGCAGCAGGCGGGTGAGGTGCGTGACCATGGTGAGTTCTACACCTGCATCGCCGAGCCGCTGGAAGATTGCATTGTCTTGTGGGATGGCGTGCTGGCGCCGGGAGAACTGCCGTTGCGCAAGTTGGCGTGCCAATTGAGCGAATGCGTGGAAGTCGGCGGCGATGTGTGGCGCGTGCGCCTGCGCGCCCCGGCGGGCAAGGCCGTGCGTTACCACGCCGGGCAATACCTGATGATCGAGCGTGAGAACGGCGAGAAGTCGGCGTTTTCCCTGGCGTCGGCGCCTCACTGTGGACGCGAGCTGGAACTGCACGTACTGGCCCGCGAAGACAGCGCACGCAACCTGTTGGACCAGCTCCAGCGCAATCAGATGGCCCGCATCGAACTGCCGTTCGGTGACACTCACCTGGCGGAGCTGCCGGACGGGCCGCTGGTGCTGATCGCCGCCGGTACCGGCATGGCTCAGATGCACAGCCTGATCGAGCATTGCCGGGCGTCCGGCTTCAAGCACCCGGTGCACTTGTACTGGGGCGTGCGTCGCCCGGAAGATTTCTACGAGATCGAGCACTGGGATCAGTGGCGGCAACTGCCCAACCTGTTCCTGCACAAAGTCGTCAGTGACCTGTGCGGCTGGGAAGGACGTTGCGGGTTGCTGCATGAAGCCGTGTGCGAAGACATTGCCGACCTTAAGGCCGTGCATGTATACGCCAGTGGATCCCCGGCGATGATCTACGGCACGCTGGATGCGTTGGTCGACGCCGGTATGGATGCGCACCAGATGCGCGCTGACGTGTTTGCCTACGCCCCACGGCCCTGAGCAGATCAAATCCGGCAGCACCATTGCGCCGCCAATCTCGCCTACAGCACTTTTTCGCCGTACGGTTACAGCGGCGCGTTTTATTACGGTAAAGTCGCTTACAACTGGTAATACATAGGAGGCGTACCGCTTTTCGCCATGACCGCCATTGAAACCGATCTTTTGCAGTTGGCTTACCCTCCGCGGCTCGACTTGGGGCCGCAACTCACTCACGAACAATTGATGAGCTCGATGCAGGCCACCATGGCTCGGCACAAGGGTGGGCCGGTCTGGCTATTTGCATATGGTTCGCTGATCTGGCGCCCGGAATGTTCATCCACCGAGCGGGTACGGGCGCGGGTCCATGGTTATCATCGGGGCTTGTACTTGTGGTCGCATGAGCACCGGGGTACGCCGGAGCTGCCGGGTTTGGTGTTCGGGCTGGATCGGGGCGGCTCGTGCAGCGGGTTTGCTTACCGCTTGCCGGAAGATCAGTTGGAAGCTTCGCTCTATGCGTTGTGGCAACGCGAGATGCCTTACCCGTCCTATCGGCCGCACTGGCTCAGTTGCCGGCTGGAAGATGGCAGCCAGGTACAGGCGTTGGGGTTTGTGCTGGAGCGGCACTTGCCCAGCTATGCCGGCAACTTGCCCGATATCGTGCTCAACCATGTGCTGCAAAGCGCTTGCGGGCGTTACGGCACCACTCGCGATTATGTCGAGCAGACCGTCAACGCCCTGCGCAGCCACGCCATGCCAGATAAAAACCTGGAGGCGCGGCTCAAGCGTTGTGCAAAGGATTGCTCAGGCGGTTAACGCGCCGAGCTGACACTGTTGGTGTGCCACAGCGTTGGGATCAGAAAGGCAATCGCCAGGACGCACGCGCCGATCAACAGCACGAAACCGCCGTCCCAACCGAAGTGGTCCACCGTGTAGCCCATCGCCGCACTCGCGGCCACCGAACCGCCCAGGTAGCCGAACAGGCCGGTGAAGCCCGCAGCCGTACCGGCGGCTTTCTTCGGTGCCAGTTCCAGCGCCTGCAGGCCGATCAGCATCACCGGGCCGTAGATCAGGAAGCCGATGGAAACCAGAGCGATCATGTCGACCGTTGGATTGCCCGGCGGGTTAAGCCAGTAAACCAGGGTTGCCACGGTCACCAGCGCCATGAACACGATGCCGGTCAGGCCACGATTGCCACGGAAGATCTTGTCCGACATCCAGCCGCACAGCAGCGTGCCCGGGATACCGGCCCACTCGTAGAAGAAATACGCCCACGACGACTTGTCGACCGTGAAATGCTTGGCTTCTTTCAAGTAGGTCGGAGCCCAATCCAGTACGCCGTAGCGCAGCAGGTAGACGAACACGTTGGCGAACGCGATGTACCACAGCATTTTGTTGCGCAGCACGTACTTGACGAAGATTTCCTTGGCGCTGAATTCGTCTTCGTGGCTGGCGTCGTAGCCTTCCGGGTAGTCGTTCTTGTACTTTTCGATAGGCGGCAGGCCCACCGATTGCGGGGTGTCACGCATGGTAATGAAGGCAAATGCCGCCACCGCCAGCGCCACCGTGGCCGGCACATAAAATGCCGCATGCCAGTCGTTGAACCAGGCCATGCCTAAGAGGAACAGCGGGCCGATCAGGCCGCCGCCGACGTTGTGCGCCACGTTCCACACCGACACCACGCCGCCGCGTTCCTTCTGCGACCACCAGTGCACCATGGTCCGCCCACTCGGCGGCCAGCCCATGCCCTGGGCCCAACCGTTGATGAACAGCAAAATGAACATCATGGTCACGCTGGACGTTGCCCAAGGCGCGAAACCGAAAATGAACATCACCCCCGCTGAAACCAGCAGGCCGAAGGGCAAGAAGTAGCGCGGATTGGAGCGGTCGGACACCAGGCCCATGAGGAACTTGGACAGGCCGTAGGCAATCGCGATGGCCGACATCGCCAGGCCCAGTTCCCCACGGGTGTAACCCTCGTCGATCAGGTAGGGCATGGCCAGGGAGAAGTTTTTGCGCAGCAGGTAGTAGCCAGCGTAACCGAAGAAAATACCGGCGAAGATCTGCCAGCGCAGTCGTCGGTAGGTAGTGTCTATTTTTTCTTCAGGCAGGGGCGCCTGATGTGCGGCAGGTCGAAAGAAAGCAAACATTCAAGAGCTCCAGATTTCTTGTTTTGACTGCGGATGCGAATGTTACAGTTTCGTTACCGAAAATAGCATTGCCTCTTATCTGCAAACACAGGAAATCAAAGCAATTGCATGTTCTCTTATGAACATGTCGCGAATAGATAAGGTGTGGTCGTAAGTGGATTCTGCAGGCGCTGGAGATCCAAATGTGGGAGGGGGCTTGCCCCCGATAGCGGTGGTTCAGTCAACATATGTGTCAACTGATCCACTGCAATCGGGGGCAAGCCCCCTCCCACATTGTTCGCATTTCAACTGGCTATCAGCGGGTCTGAACGACCACCTTACCCACCGCCTTGCGCTGCCCGAGATCATTGATCGCCTGGGCCGCCTGCGCCAGCGGATACACCTGCGACACCAACGGCTTCAACTTGCCCTCGCCATACCAGGTGAACAACTGCTGAAAATTCGCCGCATTGTCCTGGGGCTGACGCTGAGCAAACGAACCCCAGAACACCCCCACCACCGCCGCGCCCTTGAGCAGTGCCAGGTTCACCGGCAGTTCCGGGATGCGCCCGCTGGCAAAGCCCACCACCAACAAGCGGCCGTTCCAGGCGATCGAGCGGATGGCCTGGTCAAACAGGTCGCCACCCACGGGATCGTAGATCACATCGGCGCCGTTGCCACCGGTCAGGCGCTTGACCTCGTCCTTGAGGCTGGCTTCGCTGTAGTTGATCAGCTCATCGGCGCCGGCCGCCTTGGCCACCGCCAGCTTGTCGGCGCTGCTGGCGGCGGCGATCACCCGGGCGCCCATGGCCTTGCCGATTTCCACGGCGGCCAGGCCCACGCCACCGGAAGCGCCAAGCACCAACAGGGTTTCGCCAGGTTGCAGGTTGGCCCGCTGTTTCAGCGCGTGCATCGAGGTGCCGTAGGTCATGCTGAAGGCGGCGGCGGTGTTGAAGTCCATGCTCGGCGGGATCGGCAGCACGTTATAGCCCGGCACCGCGACCTGCTCGGCAAAGCTGCCCCAGCCGGTCAGGGCCATCACGCGATCACCGACTTTCAAGTGACTGACCTTCTCCCCGACCTCACTCACCACGCCCGCCGCTTCGCCACCCGGCGAAAACGGGAAGGGCGGCTTGAACTGGTACTTGCCTTCGATGATCAGGGTGTCCGGGAAATTCACCCCGGCCGCGTGCACGTCCAGCAGGATTTCGTTCTGCTTGATCGCAGGGCTGGCGATCTCTTCCAGCACCAGGTTTTCGGCGGGGCCGAAGGCTTTGCACAGCACAGCTTTCATCGGACTATTCCTTTTGGCGTCGTGGCCGATAAGTGTAGGAGGGTACGCCCGTGGGTCAACGAGCATGCCCGCGCCTGATGAGCCCCCATAAGCTTGTGCTCAGCCTTGCTAGCGTTATGCTACCCGGCAACCGAATTCGAGGAATGAACTGTGAAAGCGTGGATCCTATTGATGCTGGCCCTGACCTTGCCGATGGCGGCTCAGGCCGAAGAAGCCAAAGAGGGCGAGGCGCCGAAGGTCAGCTATATCAGCCTGAGCCCGCCGTTCGTGGGTAACTACGGCCTGGATGGCACGGCGAAACTCAAGGTGTTCAAGGCTGACATCGCCCTGCGCGTGACCGGGTCCGAAGCCGCCGCGGCGGTGAAGGCAAACGACGCCTTGATCCGTAACCAGTTGGTGGCGCTGTTTACCCAGCAGACCAACGAGGCCATGAGCACCGTTGAAGGCAAGGAAAAGCTGCGCCAGGAAGCCCTTAAGCAAACCCAGCAAGTGATGAATGACGAGACGGGCAAGCCGGTGGTTGAGGATTTGTTGTTCAATAACTTGATTATTCAGTAACTGTTGATTAACGAAGCCTGCGGCTCGCGTGGCAAGCCGCAGGCTCGTTGGTGTTTACAATTGAAGTAATTATTTGAGAATCACGCCTTTCCTGTCGTATCTGGTTGTTCCACATGGATCAACATGAAAGTTGAATAAAAATGTAAAAATCATCCCCGGAGGATAATAGGGCACATCCATAGATGAAGGCCAATTAATCCATTGTCCATTCTGTATTGGTTCTATCGCCAATATTGGGCCGAACCTAACTTCAAATCTCTGGTTCTGCCCTTGGTTCGCACCGCTGAATCTATACCTTCGAGTTTTAAGGGTGAATACACTTCCAGAAGCGGCGTACTCAACCTCTACGTCGCCCTTGAATCCCCATGATGGATATTCTCCTGTTACGGTCATTATTCCCGTGGGGTTGTTTTTATCGATAATGATGGTAGTAATATCACCACATTCGGAGTGCTTGGATGTCGTTATATCAGGCATGGCTATTCCCTTAAGTAATGAGTGCGACTAGTTGCTCAAGTTTCGGTGACAACCGTTACGCCAAAGTAAGCACTAAGGAGAAAGAGCCCGCTACTGTCATAAGTGACAGTTCTTTATGTTGTTTTCTCTGATTTCTATTCTTTTTATAACCGAAGGGTCTTAAGTGCTTGTCCCAAGAGGCAAGACTTCTCCTGAACCGCGACAGCGCCACCGCAAAAAACAACAGTCAATCCCCGCACCAGTAAGTCCGGTACATCACGCATACCCCGCATCCCGGTCCAGTGGCATACTGCCGCCTGATAGCAACAGCATCGGCACAGTTAAAGCAGTCGAAGAATCGCAGCCCATTGATCCGACGTGACCGACATCACCGAAAGCCGGCTGCCCTTCTGCACCAGTGGCAACTCGACGAGCGTGGTTTGCTGTTTCAAGTGACTCAGGCCAAGTACCTTGGGGAAGGTTTTGACGTGGGACACGGTGATCGCACTCCACGGGTTTTTCTCCGCGCTGGCCTTGGCGTCGAAATAATGGCTGTCCGGTTCCAGCGCGGTGGGGTCGGGGTAGGCGGCCTGGGTAATTTTGCCGATGCCGGCAATGCCGGGCTCCGGGCAACTGGAGTGATAGAAGAAAAACTCATCGCCCACCGCCATGGCGCGCAGAAAATTGCGCGCCTGGTAGTTGCGAACCCCGTCCCAGCGCGTTTCGCCGAGCTTTTCCAGGTCGTTGATGGAGAGCTCGTCGGGCTCGGATTTCATCAGCCAGTAGGCCATTTCGGGGCTCCTGAGAAAGGCATTGGGCAAGTTGTCGGGCAATGCCATGACAAACCGACAGTCGGTTGGCGTCAAGGTTTGCGTGTTGGTTCACGTTACCGCAGAATGCCGGCTTTTAAGCTTGGTGCAGCTGCAACGGACTACTTTGGAACGTTGTTGTCATCGTGTACGAGGTGCCTGAAGGGGGGCAATCGATGCAACGTAAACCGGATTTACTATGGATTTTGGTAATTTTGTTTGGTCTGGGCGTCGTGACCACCGGGTATGCCCAGAGCCTGTGGTCGAACAAGACCGATGCGCCGGTTGAACTCTCGCCTGTGCAACAGCAATTCAAGCGTTAACACGGTTTTAACCGCGTCGCGGTTCCAGCGACGTTTCTGCGACAAACCATTGCTTATCGGTGACAGTGCCCGCCAGCGGCACGTCCCAGCTCGCCTGCGCCAGGCGATCGACTTGCTGACATTCATGGGCCAGCCCCAGCAGCGTCGGCTTGCGCCAGGTTTTTCGCCTGGCGAGGTAGGCCAGGCTGCGGTCATAGAATCCGCCCCCATGCCCAATCGCCCACCCTCATTATCGAACCCCACCAACGGCAGCAGCACCAGGTCCAGCGCCCATACCTTGCGTTGGTGCCGTGCATTGGCCCGTGGCTCCAGAATGCGAAAGCGGTTGGGCAACAACTTATCCCCAGGCCGCACGCGTTGGAACACCATCTTGGTACGTGGCCACGCACTCAGTACGGGCAGGTAAGTGGCCTTGCCCTGGCGCTGGGCAGCGCGCAGCAGCAGACGCGGATCGATTTCGCCGTCCGTCGGTAGATATAAGGAAATATGTTTGGCCCGGCGAAACAGCGGGTGCTGTGCCAGTTGCCGATACAGGCCGCAGGCGGCCTGGCGCTGCTCGCGGGGCGTGAGGGCGCGGCGGGCTTTGCGCAACATGCGTCGAAGTTGCGGACGGGAAAGCGGCGCAGGTTCGGTCATGACTTTTCGGCTCATAAAACAATGCCAGTCCTGGGACTGGCATTGAGTTTGGGAATTCAGGCTCCCCGACAGAACCGCTGTCGACTAAGCCCTTGAACCCGAAAGTTCAAGGTGGAAGAAGCAGTAGGCTTTAAGGCTTTCCGTCTAGCGGACATGCACACCAGCCCAACGTGCAACTTCCAGGGTAGTGCGAATCGGCTCCGGGACATCGCCGACTGGCAAGCACGCCAGGGAGTGGGGCGAGTATACCTTAAACAGACTCGGCAATCAGCCCTTGGGTGCGTCTGAATCGGTGGAAAGCACCAGATCAACGCGTTCGAGCAGGTCACGCACTTGCTCGCGGGTCGAGCCGCTGGCCTGCACGTCAGGGCGTTCCTGCTTATGCAACAGGTCGTGGGTAATGTTCAGCGCGGCCATCACGGCGATGCGGTCGGCGCCGATCACTTTGCCGCTGCTGCGGATTTCACGCATCTTGCCGTCCAGGTAGCGGGCAGCGCTCACCAGGTTGCTGCGCTCTTCCTGGGGGCAGATGATCGAATATTCTTTGTCGAGGATCTGCACGGTAACGCTATTGCTTGAACTCATGAGTCTTGCTCCAGGGCCTTCAGGCGCGAAATCATCGATTCGACCTTACGCCGGGCGATTTCGTTTTTTTCAATGAGGTGAGCGCGTTCCTCGCGCCAGGTTTTTTCCTGAGCTAGTAGGAGTCCGTTTTGACTCTTAAGTTGCTCGACCCGATCAATTAGCAGTTCGAGTCTGGCCATCAGCGCTTGCAGGTCGGTGTCTTCCATTGGGTTCCACTGGATTTGTCTGATGAATGGCAACTGCAGGATAAACGATCTGACGCCCTCGATAGTCTTGGTACGTCTGCCGGTGCTAGGATACAGCGCTCCATTCTAGACATTGCGCCGTCTGGCGCCTAGCTCACCATGCCCATTCAGAACTCCCCGTACGACGCTTTTTCCAAACTGCTGAGCACCAGCGGCCATCCTTGCTCGCCTGCCGAACTGCACGGCGTGCTGTTGGGCCGCAGCTGCACCGGTGTCGGCTTCGATGCCGACAACTGGCTGGCCGATGTGGCCGAGCTGCTGGAGAAAGAACCCGAAGAAAACGTGCGCAATGCGCTGATCGGCCTGCAAGAGATGGTCAAGGGCGAGCTGACCGGTGATGACGTCACCGTGGTCCTGCTGCTGCCCACCGACGATGCGCCGCTGGCCGAACGCGCCGCCGCGCTGGGCCAATGGTGCCAGGGTTTCCTCCACGGTTTCGGCGTGAACGCCGGTGGCCTGGAGCTGAGCGACGACGCCAAGGAGGTGCTGCAGGACCTGGCCGCCATCTCCCAGGTGCAGGACGCCCTGGAAGAGTCCGAGGACGGCGAGGGCGACTACATGGAAGTCATGGAATACCTGCGCGTTGCGCCGTTGCTGCTGTTCACCGAGACCAAAAAGTCCGCTGAGCCTGCTTCGCCCAAGCCGTCGCTGCACTAAACGAGGAAGCCCATCTGCCCATGATCCATATCCCCAAAGCGGAATACACCCGTCGCCGCAAGGCGCTCATGGCGCAGATGGAACCCAACAGCATCGCGATCCTGCCGGCCGCCGCCGTGGCGATCCGCAATCGTGATGTGGAGCATGTCTACCGCCAGGACAGCGACTTCCAGTACCTGAGCGGTTTTCCCGAACCGCAAGCGGTGATCGTGCTGATGCCCGGTCGCCAGCATGGCGAGTACGTGCTGTTCTGCCGCGAACGCAATGCCGAACGCGAATTGTGGGATGGCCTGCGCGCCGGCACCGAAGGCGCGATCCGTGATTACGGGGCTGACGACGCGTTTCCCATCACCGACATCGACGACATCCTGCCCGGCCTGATCGAAGGCCGTGACCGGGTGTATTCAGCCATGGGCAGCAATGCCGAATTCGACCGGCACGTGATGGAGTGGATCAACGTGATCCGCTCCAAAGCGCACCTGGGCGCCCAGCCGCCGAACGAATTCGTTGCTCTGGATCATCTGCTGCACGACATGCGCCTGTATAAATCGGCGGCGGAAGTGAAGGTGATGCGCGAGGCGGCGCGGATTTCCTGCGCGGCCCATGTGCGGGCGATGCAGGCCAGCCGTGCCGGCCTGCATGAGTTCAGCCTGGAAGCCGAGCTGGATTACGAGTTCCGCAAGGGCGGCGCGAAAATGCCGGCCTATGGCTCCATCGTCGCGTCCGGGCGTAACAGCTGCATCCTGCATTACCAGCAGAATGACGCGCTGCTCAGGGACGGTGACCTGGTGCTGATCGACGCCGGTTGCGAGATCGACTGCTACGCCAGTGACATCACCCGCACCTGGCCGGTCAATGGCAAGTTTTCGCCCGAGCAGAAGGCGATCTACGAAATTGTGCTGGCTTCCCAGGAAGCCGCCTTCAAGCAGATCGCGCCGAACAAGCATTGGAACCAGGCGCATGAGGCGACCGTGCAGGTCATCACTGCCGGGTTGGTCAAGCTGGGGTTGCTGCAAGGCGACGTTGACGAGCTGATCGCCAGTGAAGCCTACCGCGCCTTTTACATGCACCGCGCCGGCCACTGGCTGGGCATGGATGTGCATGACGTGGGCGAGTACAAAGTGGGCGGTGAATGGCGCGTGCTGGAAGTCGGCATGGCCTTGACCGTGGAGCCGGGGATCTATATTTCACCGGACAACCAGAACGTAGCGAAGAAGTGGCGTGGCATTGGCGTACGCATCGAGGACGACGTGATAGTGACCAAGCAAGGCTGTGAAATCCTGACCGGCGCGGTGCCCAAGACGGTGGCCGAGATCGAAGCACTGATGGCGGCTGCCCGATGAGCCGGGTCAACCTGGCGATCATCGGTGGCGGCCTGGTGGGCGCGAGCCTGGCCCTGGCGTTGCAGGCCGGGGCCAAGGCGCGCGGCTGGAAAATCGCACTGATCGAACCCTTCGCGCCGGGTGACAGCTATCAGCCGAGCTACGATGCGCGTTCTTCGGCGTTGTCATTCGGCGCTCGCCAGATTTATCAGCGCCTGGGCGTCTGGCAAGCAATTTCCCGGCGCGCGGAGCCGATCAAACAGATTCACGTGTCGGACCGCGGGCGTTTCTCTACCGCACGCTTGTCGGCCCTGGAAGAAGGCGTGCCGGCCCTGGGGTATGTGGTGGAAAACGCCTGGCTCGGCCAATGCCTGTGGCAAGGCCTGGACAAGGACGTGGTGAGCTGGCGCTGCCCGGCGGAAGTGACGCGCATGGAGCCGCTGCCCGATGGCTATCGCCTGACCCTCAATGACGAAACCGTACTGGAATGCGAGCTTGCGGTATTGGCCGATGGCGGTCGTTCCGGTCTGCGCGAGCAGCTTGGCATCGGCGTGAAAACCCGGCCCTACAACCAGAGCGCGCTGATCGCCAATATCACCCCGAGCGAAGCCCACAATGGCGAAGCGTTCGAGCGTTTCACCGATGAGGGGCCAATGGCCTTGCTGCCGCTGCCGGACAACCGCTGTGCGCTGGTCTGGACCCGCATCGGCATGGACGCCCAGCGCCTGGCCAACCTGGATGAGCGCAGCTTCCTGAGCGAATTGCAGGGCGTGTTCGGCTATCGCCTGGGCACCCTGAAACAAGTGGGCGCGCGGCATCTTTATCCGCTGACCCTGGTGGAAGCGGAAGAACAAGTGCGCTCGCACCTGGTGGTGCTCGGCAATGCCGCGCACAGCCTGCACCCGATCGCCGGGCAAGGTTTCAACCTGTCCCTGCGCGATGCCAATGCCCTGGCCGAAGCCTTGCTGGCCGGGCCGGCAGTGCCGGGTGACCTGGCGACACTGCAACGCTATCGCGAGCGCCAGCGCCTGGACCAGCAACTGACCGTGGGTTTCTCCGACCAGGTCACGCGCCTGTTCGGCAGCGGGCAACCGTTGGTGGCGCTAGGGCGCAACATGGGCCTGCTTGGCCTGGACCTGTTACCGCCGGCCAAACGCTGGTTCGCCCGCCAGGCTATGGGGCTGGGGGTGCGCTCCAATGTTTGAGCCGGCCCATCACTTTATTGGCGGCCTGTGCCGCACACGAGACAAGGCTTAAAGCATGGACATGCACGCAGATGTGCTGATTGTCGGGGCCGGAATGGTCGGAAGCGCCCTGGCGCTGGCGTTGCAGGGCAGTGGCCTGCAGGTGTTGCTGCTTGACGGCAGCCCGCTGAGCGTCAAGCCGTTCGAGCCTGCAGCGGCGTTTGAACCGCGGGTGAGCGCGTTATCCGCCGCCAGCCAGCGCATTCTGGAGCGCCTTGGCGTGTGGGACGGCATCGTCCAGCGCCGCGCCAGCCCGTATGGTGAGATGCACGTGTGGGACGGCAGCGGCACCGGGCAGATCCACTTTTCGGCAGCCAGCGTACATGCCGAGGTGCTGGGACATATCGTCGAGAACCGTGTGGTCCAGGATGCCTTGCTGGACCGCTTGCATGACTGCGACCTGGGGCTGCTGGCCACTGCGCGCCTGGAGCAGATGCGTCGCTCTGGAGATGACTGGCTGCTGACCCTGGCCGATGGGCGCAAGCTGCGCGCGCCGCTGGTGGTCGCCGCCGACGGCGCCAACTCGGCGGTGCGCCGCCTGACCGGCACTCCCACCCGTGAATGGGATTACCTGCATAACGCCATCGTGACCAGCGTGCGCAGCAGCCAGCCGCACCGGCGCACGGCGTGGCAACGCTTCACCGATACCGGCCCGCTGGCGTTTTTGCCGCTGGTGCGCGATGGGCAAGAGGATTGGTGCTCGATTGTGTGGTCGACCACGCCGGCGGAGTCCGAGCGCCTGATGGCCCTGGATGATGAACGCTTTTGTGATGAATTGGAGCGCGCCTTTGAAGGGCGCCTCGGCAACGTGATCAGCGCCGACCCGCGCGTCTGCGTGCCGTTGCGTCAGCGCCACGCCAAACGCTATGTGGCCGAAGGCCTGGCATTGATTGGCGATGCGGCTCACGTCATCCACCCGTTGGCGGGGCAGGGCGTGAACCTGGGATTTCTCGATGCCGCGGTGCTGGCTGAAGTGCTGCTGGCGGCCAACGAACGCAGTGAACGTCTGGCGGATGTGAAGGTGCTGAGCCGCTACGAGCGGCGGCGCATGCCGCATAACCTGGCGCTGATGGCGGCAATGGAGGGCTTCGAGCGCTTGTTCCAGGCCGATCAACTGCCGTTGCGCTGGCTGCGCAATGCCGGTTTGAAAATGGTCGACCAGTTGCCCGAAGCCAAGGCATTGTTTGTACGCCAGGCCCTGGGCTTGACCGGCGACCTTCCGGAACTCGCCAAACTGTGAACTGAAATGCGGCACCCTGTGGGAGGGGCGGTGCGACGATTCGACTTGCCCCCGATGAGGCCATCAGCCCTCACGCATACCTCCGACCGTGCAACATCTGGTAACGCCTCCAGCAAGCGGTACCAAATGTGAGTCCTTATCATTTGCGCTCTTTTTGCAAATGAGCGACCGCACCCATGTTGGCACCCAAGCGCCTCCTGACTGCCCTGGCACTCACCCTGATCGGCAGCACCGTCGTGCAGGCCGCCGACGAAGTGGTGGTGTACTCCTCGCGCATCGACGAACTGATCAAGCCGGTGTTCGACGCCTACACCCGCAAGACCGGTGTACAGGTCAAATTCATCACCGATAAGGAAGCGCCGCTGATGCAGCGCATCAAGGCCGAAGGCGAAAACGCCACCGCCGACCTGCTGCTCACCGTCGACGCCGGCAACCTCTGGCAGGCCGAGCAGATGGGCATCCTGCAGCCGTTCACCTCCGAGGTGATCGACAAGAACATTCCGTTGCAATACCGTTCTTCGGCCCACGCCTGGACCGGCTTGAGCCTGCGCGCGCGGACCATCGCCTATTCCACCGACCGGGTAAAACCGGGCGACCTGACCACCTACGAAGCCCTGGCCGACAAACAGTGGGAAGGCCGGCTGTGCCTGCGCACGGCGAAAAAGGTCTACAACCAGTCACTGACCGCCACGCTGATCGAAACCCATGGCGCGAGCAAGACTGAAGAAATCGTCAAAGGCTGGGTGAATAACCTGTCCACCGACGTATTCTCCGACGATATTGCGGTGCTGGAGGCGATCAATGCCGGGCAATGCGATGTGGGTATCGTCAACACGTACTACTACGGTCGCCTGCACAAGCAGAAGCCGGACCTGGCGGTGAAGCTGTTCTGGCCGAACCAGGGCGACCGTGGCGTGCATGTGAACCTGTCGGGCATTGGCCTGACCAAGCACGCACCACACCCGGCGGCGGCCAAGGCCCTGGTGGAGTGGATGACCACGCCCGAGGCGCAGCAGATTTTCGCCGATGTGAACCAGGAGTTCCCCGCCAACCCAGCGGTAGCGCCGTCGGCGGAGGTGGCGAGCTGGGGCAAGTTCGTGGCCGACACCTTGCCGGTGGAAGTGGCGGGCAAGCGTCAGGCCGAGGCTATCCGCTTGATGGATCGCGCCGGCTGGAACTGATTTTGTAAATCGCCGCAGATCAAAAAATGTGGGAGGGGGGCTGATTCACCGCCATGCCACTGTAGGAGCGAGCTTGCTCGCGAAAAACGTACAGGCAACGCGTTCATTCTGGATAAACGCGGGGGCCCTGAGTTCTTCGCGAGCAAGCTCGCTCCTACAAAAAGCCTTAACAGGCTGTAGGGCACGTCCCCTCCACAGTGTTGTGTTCACCCTCCAGAGAATTAAGCCTTGGCCCATCCCGCCCAACGCCGCTGGTACCTGCCGGTCTTCAGCGTCGCCGCCCTGGTGCTGCTGCCGCTGAGCGTGCTGTTGCTGTCCTGGCAAAGCGTCGACGCCCAGATCTGGTCCCACCTCTGGGACACCCAGATGCCACGTTTACTGGGTAACACCTTGACCCTGGTGCTCGGCGTCGGCTTTGGCGTGACGTTGCTGGGCGTAAGCCTGGCCTGGCTGACCAGCCTCTGCGAATTCCCCGGCCGCCGCTGGTTGGACTGGGCACTGATGCTGCCCTTTGCAATTCCGGCCTACGTGTTGGCGTTCGTGTTCGTGGGACTGCTGGATTTTGCGGGCCCCGTGCAAACCCTGCTGCGCGACGTGTTCGGCGCCGGGCTGCGCCTGCCGCGTGTGCGCTCCACCAGTGGCGTGATCATCGTATTGGTGCTGGTGTTCTACCCCTATGTCTACCTGCTGGCGCGCTCTGCATTCCTGGCCCAGGGCAAGGGCTTGATGGAAGCGGCGCGGGTGCTGGGCCAGTCGCCCTGGCAAGCATTCTGGCGCGTGGCGCTGCCCATGGCGCGGCCGGCGATTGGGGCGGGTGTCGCCCTGGCCTTGATGGAAACCCTGGCGGATTTCGGTGCGGTCTCGGTGTTCAATTTCGACACGTTCACCACCGCCATCTATAAAACCTGGTACGGCTTTTTCAGCCTGTCCAGCGCAGCCCAACTCGCCAGCCTGTTGCTGCTGGTGGTGATGCTGGTGCTGTATGGCGAACGGCGCGCCCGTGGAGCAAGCCGACCCAGCAACGAGCGCCCGCGAGGCAAGGCGTTGTATCACCTGCGTGGGTTCAAGGCGGCAGCGGCCAGTGGCTGGTGTGGCTTGGTGTTCGCCTGCGCGTTTGTGATTCCGGTGCTGCAACTGGTGGTGTGGTTCTGGCAGCGTGGCCGGTTCGACCTGGATGAGCGCTACACCGGCCTGATCCTGCACACCCTGTATCTGGGCGGGATTGCGGCGCTGATCACCGTCGGCGTGGCGCTGATACTGGCGTTCGCCAACCGCCTTGCGCCGACTCGGGCGATTCGCTCCGGCATCAGCCTGGCCAATGTCGGTTATGCCTTGCCCGGATCGGTGCTGGCGGTGTCGATCATGCTCGCCTTCAGCTACCTGGACCGCGAACTGGTGGTGCCGCTGTCGGGCTGGCTGGGCGGTACGGGCAAACCGTTGCTGCTGGGCAGCCTCTCGGCGCTGGTGCTCGCCTATCTGGTGCGGTTCCTGGCGGTGGCCTACGGGCCGCTGGAAAACAGCCTGGCGCGTATCCGTCCGTCGTTGCCCGAGGCCGCACGAAGTCTGGGGGTGAGCGGCCCACAACTGTTTTGCAAGGTGTATCTGCCACTGTTGCTGCCCGGCACCCTGAGCGCGGCGCTGCTGGTGTTCGTCGATGTGCTCAAGGAAATGCCCGCCACCTTGCTGATGCGCCCGTTTGGCTGGGACACCCTGGCGGTGCGGATCTTTGAAATGACCAGTGAAGGGGAATGGGCGCGGGCCTCGCTGCCGGCGCTGACCCTGGTACTGGTTGGGTTGTTGCCGGTCGTCGGGCTGATCCGACGCTCCGCACGACAAATCGGTTAGGTGCCAGTCCTACAGCTTGCGGCTACAATGCGCGGCATTCGGTGTGCCGCGTCTTTCGAGGCGGGTTGGCGCATGTGTCTGCTGGCCTTGTAATCCAAGGCGCTCGGCACTGGCGGCAACTCTGCGCACCTTCGCCAAGCCCGGAAGGAGAAACCCATGGGACAGCGTACGCCTCTGTATGACCTGCATCTCGCCCTCGGCGCGAAAATGGTCGATTTTGGCGGTTGGGATATGCCTTTGCATTACGGCTCGCAGGTTGAGGAGCACCATCAGGTGCGGCGCGACTGCGGGGTGTTCGATGTATCTCATATGACCGTGATCGATGTCAGCGGCCTTCAGGCCAAGGAATGGCTCCAGCACTTGCTGGCCAATGACGTCGATCGATTGCACGGCTGCGGCCGCGCGTTGTACAGCGCCATGCTCAATGAGCAGGGCGGGGTAGTGGACGACATGATCGTCTACCGTACCGAAACCGGTTACCGGCTGGTGGTCAACGCCGCCACCCGTGACCAGGACATGGCCTGGATGCAGGCGCAACTGGGCAGCTATCAAGTGCAACTCCAGGAGCGCCCCGAGCTGGCCATGCTCGCCATTCAAGGTCCCTATGCGCGGCACAAGATCGCCGAATTGGTGACCCAGTCCCGTGGCACCCTGATCCATCAGCTCAAGCCCTTCGAAGGCCAGGCCGACGGCGACTGGTTTATTGCCCGCACCGGTTACACCGGCGAAGACGGCCTGGAAATTGTCCTGCCTGCAGACCAGGCGCCGGGTTTTTTCAACGATCTGGTGGGCGCCGGTATTTCCCCCATCGGCCTCGGTGCCCGCGACACCCTGCGCCTGGAAGCCGGCATGAACCTGTATGGCCAGGATATCCACCAGCAGGTATCACCCCTGGCCGCCAACATGGCTTGGAGCATCGCCTGGGAGCCCGCCGGGCGAAATTTCATCGGCCGCGCCGCGCTGGAGACGGAAAAGGCTGCCGGGGTGCAATTCAAATTAGTGGGACTGGTCCTGGAAGAACGGGGGGTTCTGCGCGCTCACCAGGTGGTTCGTATCGCCAATGTTGGCGAAGGAGAGATCACCAGTGGTAGTTTCTCACCTACGCTGAGCAAATCCATTGCCCTGGCGCGCGTACCGACGGCGACTGCCGACCGGGCCGAAGTGGAAATCCGCGGCAAGTGGTACCCGGTGCGAGTGGTCAAGCCGACCTTCGTACGCCATGGCAAAACCCTGATCTAACTATTTTCCGGCAGGCCTATGGCCGCTGACATTTCTTCTTGAGGACACAGACTATGAGCAATATCCCTGCCGACCTGCGTTTTGCCGAAAGTCATGAGTGGGCCCGTCTGGAAGCCGACGGCACCGTGACCGTCGGGATCTCCGACCATGCACAGGAAGCCTTGGGTGATGTGGTGTTTGTTGAACTGGCTGAGGTTGGTGCCACTTTTGAAGCGCAAGGCCAGGCGGGTGTGGTTGAGTCGGTGAAGGCTGCTTCGGATATCTACTCGCCGGTTGCTGGCGAGGTGATTGCGGTCAACGAAGAGTTGAGCGGTAGTCCTGAGCTGCTGAACTCTGACCCGTATGGCGCCTGGATCTTCAAGCTCAAGCCAAGCAACTCGGCTGATCTGGAAAAACTGCTCGACGCTGCCGGCTACAAAGCCGCTATCGGCGAGTAAACGCAAAACCCAATGTGGGAGGGGGTTTGCCCCCTCCCACATTATGTGATCAGCTTGCTTTCAGTACTGCTTTGACCGCCGCCACAGCCCGCTCTACATCCGCCTCTGTCATCGCCGTAAACATCGGCAACGACACGATCAGACGCCCAACACGCTCCGCCACCGGGAACATGCCTTCCTTGAACCCTTGTGCCCGATACAGGCTCAGCAGGTGGATCGGCGGGTAGTGATAACCGATGCCGACGCCGTGGGCATGCATCCGCTCCATAAAGGTGGCGCGGGCAGGCAAACCGTCCTGACGCTCCGGCAATACCAGCTGGAACAGGTGCCAGTTGCTGTTTTCGAAGTCGGCAGGCGGCAGTTGCGCGCCGTACACTTGTTCAAAATCACTGCCGAAGCATTCGAAGTAATGCCGAGCCAGGTTCTGGCGATGGGCGGTGATCTTCTCGATGTGGGCAAACTGCCCCAGACCAATGGCGGCGGCGATATCGGTCATGTTGAATTTGCCACCCAACACGTCCACATCCAGGCCATCAAAACCGCTGCGGGTCACGCCTTGCAGGCGGTATTTCTCAGCCAGACGGGCTTCTTCGGCGTTGTTGAGCACCAGGCAGCCGCCTTCGGATGAGGTGATGTTCTTGTTTGCCTGGAAACTGAACGACACAAAGTCGCCGGTAGCGCCGATGCGTTGCCCGTCCCAACTGGAACCCAGGGCCTGGGCGGCGTCCTCGATGATGCGCAGGTTGTAC
Organism: Pseudomonas sp. R1-43-08; assembly: GCF_003852255.1. Classification (NCBI taxonomy): domain Bacteria; kingdom Pseudomonadati; phylum Pseudomonadota; class Gammaproteobacteria; order Pseudomonadales; family Pseudomonadaceae; genus Pseudomonas; species Pseudomonas sp. R1-43-08. Next base: position 5,367,282 of record NZ_CP027734.1, on the reverse strand, counting down.
TTGTTGGCCAGCGCGTAAAGCATCGGCATGTCCAGGGGCAAGCCGGCCAGATAGACCGGGATGATCGCCTTGGTGCGCGGGGTTATCGCGGCTTCAACCTGGGCCAGGTCGATGTTGCGGGTCACCGGGTCGATATCGGCAAATACCGGAGTGGCGCCTACCTCCAGAATAACGTTGGCCGTGGCAACCCAGGAAATCGGTGTGGTAATGACTTCATCCCCAGGCCCGATACCGGCGATACGCAGGGCAATTTCCATGGTGCAGGTGCCGGAGTTGAAGGTGCGTACCGGCCGGCCGCCGAAATATTCCGACAGCTGCGCTTCGAACGCCTGCACCTTCGGCCCGCTGGTGATCCAGCCCGAGCGCAGCACATCGCCGACCGCCGAGATGGTGGCTTCATCAATGGTAGGTTTGGAAAACGGCAGGAAGGGCTGTTGGCTCATGACGAAGAGGGCATCCGTTTCAGGTAGGCGATGAGTAATGGACGTGTCAGCCCTGCATGGTTGCACGGCTCGACTGAATATAGCCTGTCGCCCGTGAATGATTCGTCACGCTCCAGGCAAAAAAATGCCGCTTGAAAAAGCGGCATTTTTTAACGTGCAGGTATTACTCGGTTACAGCGTTCTTCGCGAGGATGGCGTTGGCCAGTTCCATATCCGTGGCTTGCAGGCCAGGGTTATCAGCACGGACCTTCTGCATGGCCGCTTCCAGGTACGGGCCGCGAATGCCGCCGTTGCTGGCGACGAAGCTGCCGGCGTCGTCCTGGGCGGCGACTACCAGCTTGTGGTCCTTGAAGGTCAGGTAGGTCGAGCCGGTGGTGGCACCCGACGAGATGACATTACGCCAGAAGCTATCGGCCATGGCTGAGCCGACAGGGAGGGAGAGCACAGCGAGGGTTGCGACAGCATATTTAAGACGCATGATGGGTGACTCCGGTGGGTTATCTGTACATTTTGATTGTAGTTAACCTGATCCAGTTCCATCACTGACTAAACAGTTTCAACCTTTAAAACCACCCCATCCTGGCCAACCACGCGCACTTGAGCGCCTACGGGCGCATCGGCACCGGTGACCATCCATACGCCATCGCCGACTTTAACCTTGCCCCTGCCATCCACGATCGCCTGATGCACCACGAAGGTGCGTCCGATCAACTCTGAACCGCGCTCATTCAAGCCGGGTTGATCGCTGGCCTTGGCGCCGCTGCGTTGGCGTTTCCACCAGTACACGGCCGTCAATATTGACAACAGGGCGAACAGCAGCAGTTGCCACTCCAGCCCCAGGGGCGGGACGATAAACTTAATCACTCCCACGGCGGCTGCGGCGATACCCATCCACAGCAGGTAGCCTCCCGCGCCGAACACCTCGAGAATCAACAACACGGTGCCCAGCGCCAGCCAGTCCCAGAACGAAAGGTGCTGCAGGAAATCCCACATGATGGCGACCTCAGCCTTTCTTGTTGTCGAAAGCCGCTTTGACGATCTCGCCGATACCGCCCACGGCACCGATCACCTGGCTGGCTTCCAGCGGCATCAGGATCACCTTGCTGTTGTTGGCCGACGCCAGCTTGCCCAGAGCATCGATATATTTCTGCGCGACGAAGTAGTTCACCGCCTGCACGTTACCGGATGCGATCGCTTCCGATACCACCTGGGTCGCCCGGGCTTCAGCCTCGGCCTGGCGCTCACGCGCTTCGGACTCAAGGAAGGCGGCCTGGCGGCTACCCTCGGCCTCGAGGATCTGCGCCTGTTTCTTGCCCTCGGCGGTGAGGATCGCCGAGGCTCGCAGGCCTTCGGCTTCGAGGATCTGCGCACGCTTGATCCGCTCGGCTTTCATCTGCCCGGACATGGCCGCCATCAGGTCGGCAGGCGGGCTGATGTCCTTGATTTCGATACGGGTGATCTTGATGCCCCACGGTGCCGTGGCCTCGTCGACGGTGCGCAGCAGTTTTTCATTGATACCGTCGCGCTGGCTCAGCATCGCATCCAGCTCCATGGAGCCAAGCACCGTACGGATATTGGTTTGCAGCAAATTGCGGATGGCATGCTCGAGGTTGTTCACCTCATACGCGGCCTGGGCCGTGTTTACCACTTGGAAGAAGCACACGGCGTCGATCTGTACGGTGGCGTTGTCGGCGGTAATCACTTCCTGGGGAGGAATATCCAGCACGCTTTCCATCACGTTGATCTTGCGGCCGATGCGGTCCATGACCGGGATGATGATGTTGAGGCCAGGCTTGAGGGTGTTGGTATAGCGGCCGAAACGTTCGACTGTCCACTGGTAGCCCTGGGGCACCACTTTGAAACCCATGAACAGGATGGCAATGGCCAGCCCCACGAAAAGAAGCAGTACGGTTCCGATCTGCATAACGATTCCCTATCTGATGATGTCAGTGACACGACGTTCGGCCGAGTGTAACGGTCTCGTCACGGATAAGGACGGTTTCACTGCCCAACAAACAAAGGATTTGTTTCTGAATCCCCAGGGGTCACCCTCAGGACTTCCGCCATCGTCGTCAGCCCGGCCTTCACCTTTTGCAGGCCGGCCATGCGCAGGCTGTGCATGCCTTGCCCGAGAGCCGCATGGCGCAAGGCCTGCACGTCCGCGCCAGGGGTGATCAGCGCCTTGAGGGTTTCGTCCACCGTCATGATTTCATAGAGCCCGGCTCTGCCCCGATAACCACTGTCGCGGCATTCCACACAGCCGGCGGCTTCGTAAGCGTCGGCCACGGCGCGTTTGCAATGGGAGCACAGCACACGCACCAAGCGTTGTGCCATGACGCCTATCAGCGTTGCCTTGATCAAATAATGAGCGATCCCCAGTTCCTGCAAGCGGCTGATCGCGCTCGGCGCGTCGTTGGTATGCAGGGTCGACAGCACCAGGTGCCCAGTCAGCGCGGCCTGGATCGCCATTTCGGCGGTTTCCTGGTCGCGAATCTCGCCGATCATGATGATGTCCGGGTCCTGGCGCAGTAGCGCGCGGATACCGCTGGCGAAGGTCAGGTCGATGTTGTGCTGGACCTGCATCTGATTGAACGCCGGCTCGACCATCTCGATGGGGTCCTCCACCGTGCACAGGTTGACCTCCCGGCTCGCCAGTTGCTTGAGGGTGGCGTAAAGCGTGCTGGTCTTGCCCGAGCCGGTCGGGCCGGTGACCAGGATGATGCCGTGGGCCTGTCGGGTCATGGCCTGCCAGCGCTGTTGATCTTCGGCAGACAAACCCAACTGGTCGAAATCCTTGAGCAGCACCTGGGGATCAAAAATGCGCATGACCAGCTTCTCGCCAAAAGCGGTGGGCAAGGTCGAAAGGCGCAGTTCCACTTCAGCCCCGCCGGGGTTTTCATCTTGATGCGCCCATCCTGGGGTTTGCGCTTCTCTGCCACGTTCATACGGCCAAGGCTTTTCAGGCGGCTGACGACAGCGGTGGTGACCTGCGGCGGAAATTGGTAGACGTCATGCAACAGGCCATCGATGCGAAAGCGCACACGACCCTGTTCGCGGCAGGGCTCTATATGAATATCGCTCGCCCGCTGACCAAAGGCGTACTGCAGCAGCCAGTCGACGATATTGACGATATGCGCGTCATCGGCGTGCGGCTCCTTATCGCTGGCGCCGAGGTTGAGCAGGTCGGCATTGCCGGGCGCTGCCATTTTTTGATCAGCCCCACTGACCGATTTGGCCAACCGATAGAACTCGCTGATGCAGCGCTGGATCGCCTGGGGGTTGGCTACCACGCGCTTGATCGTGCGTTTGAGTACTTGGGAAAGCCCGGCCTCCCAGCCACTGACATGGGGTTGAGCGCTGGCGACGGTAACGCTGCGCGCATCTACGGCGACTGCGAGGATGGCGTGGCGCTGCGCAAAGGCATGGGACATCAGCGGCACCACCGTCGCGACGTCGATCTTCAGCGGGTCAATGCGCAGATAAGGTTGCTCGACCTGCCGGGCCAGCCATTGGGTTAACGTTTCCAGGCACGGCCCTTCGGCGGCGATACGCTCCAGGGGATGCTGGGCGCTGGTGGGCGCGGACGACAACCGTTGCGCCGTCTCTGCCGTGATCAGCTCCTGCTCGAGCAATGCAGGCAGCAGTTGATGCAGTTCCAGGGGGCGGTCTGGCAGGACGGCGGACATGAGGGTTTCCTGGCGGGCGTTGGGTGTAATCCCAGGCTAGCCAGCTTCTGAAAATTCTGCGTGTGCGTGTATTGCAGGTTTTTACCGCGACGTTGCGGCCACGGCTTGAAGCCGCGCGCAGTCAGCCGGCCGCAGTTCCAGGGAACACACGCTGATCAGGTTTCGAATCTTTTCACCGATCACCTGGGCGCGGTGCCAGCTCAGGCCGCCCATCATGATGTCGATGCGCAGCAGGTCGTCTTCCCTGTTCACGCTCACCTGATTGGGCGTGAGAAATTGCAGCGCGAAGTAATTCAACACTCGACACAGCACGTCCGGCTCCGCCTCCGCGACGATCCGATAATGCGCCTCGCAGTGCAGGCTATCGACGGCCCATGCATCGGCGCGGGTAACAGAGTGAGCGGTTTCGACGGCGTGCATGCTGATTCTCCAAATTTGACTGAAGAAATTTTTACACGCAGCGGCTGAGATTTCTTATCTAAAATCGAAGAGATTGGCAGATAATCGAATCAATCAATTCAACCTAATCAACTTATAAGGTATTTCTATGCAAAGCGAACTGGACGCTTATGACCGTCGTATCCTGGCCCTGCTCCAAGAGGACGCTTCGCTCTCCAGCGCACAGATCGCCGAGCAGGTCGGCCTCTCGCAGTCACCATGCTGGCGGCGTATTCAGCGGCTCAAGGAGGATGGCGTGATCCGTGGCCAGGTCACCTTGCTGGACCGCAAGAAAATCGGCCTCAACACGCAGATTTTCGCCGAGGTCAAACTCAACGCCCACGGTCGGTCCAACTTCACCGAGTTTACCGAGGCGATTCGTGGCTTTCCGGAAGTGCTGGAGTGTTATGTGCTGATGGGCGCGGTGGATTTTCTGTTGCGCATTGTTGCGTCGGATATCGAGGCGTACGAGCGGTTTTTCTTCGACAAGTTATCGATGGTGCCGGGGATTCAGGAGGTTAATTCGATTGTGGCGTTGTCGGAAATAAAATCCACAACCAGCCTGCCGGTATTGCGCTAGCAGGTCCGGCCCTATCGGGGGCAAGCCCCCTCCCACATGTGACTGCATTCCAAAGTAGGAACTCGGTCAATAGTGGGAGGGGCGGTGCGAAGATTCGACTTGCCCCCGATGGCGATATTACAGACGCAGCAAAGTCTTCCAGGCACGATTCTGATAAACCGCAATCGCCTGGTGCATCCGCGCATCCAGCGACTCATCGGTAATCGGCTGGTTAGCCAGGTGCGCCAGCTTGTTCAGCTCGCCGTACAAACGGTCCAGTTCCGGAATTTCCACCACCTGACGTGCATGGTGCAGCCAGGCCTGGATGCGTTCGATACGCGGCAGTTGCTCGGCCAGGTCTTCCGGTTGCTGCTGGTAGCGCGGCAGTTGCAGGGCAACGGCGTCGTCGGCCAGCAGGCGCGGTAGCCAGTTGGTGATTTGCGCAGCGCCCTGGCGGTTGCCGCGCACGTTACGCTCGGCGGTCCAGGTGCGGGCCAGCAGCCAGCGCGAGGTGTTCAGGGAGAACAGGCCCCAGCGTACGTCCTGCAGCTCTTCAACGAACTGCTCCGGCGCGGCTTTGCGGATGTCTTCATCGTCGTCACCGGCCTGGACCAGCGGGCGCCAGTCTTCCAGCAACGCATCCAGGACACTGCGCAATTCGCTGGTGGATTGACGCGGCGCGGCCTGGCCGAGGCTGCCGATCAGCGCGCGCAATTCGCCGAGGGTCTCGACCCAGTCCTGCAGCAAGCGCCAGTGGCCATTGAAACGATATTGTTCGGCCAGGCGCTGGCTGCTGCCCAGCAAGTGCCACATGATTGCGGCGAAGGCATCGTCCAACGGCATTTCGGCGTGGATCTGCGGTGCCGGCAGGCTCAAGGAATAGCTGCTGGCGTCGTACAGGCGATAGCCACGTTCGGCCTTGCTGATGTCACAAGGCATCAGCGCCAGGGTCGCGGCCAGTTCGGCGGCCAGTTCCAGCAGGGCGGCCGGTTCGCCTTCGCGCAGTTCCAGTTCCAGCTCGCAGATTTCTTCCTTCTGCTTGCCGACCACCACGTGGCCCAGGTCCAGGGCGGCTTCGATCACTACCTTGGCCTTGCCGCGACCCCAGGCGATTTCAGCGCGCTCGCGCACGAAGTCGGTGGTGAAGATCGGCTTGAGGGTCTTTTTGTCCAGCTCGACCAGTTGCTCGGGCCAGCATTCGCCGTCGAGTTTCTTCACGTCGAGCTTGGCCTTGGGCAGGTCCCAGTTGTATTCGTTGCGTTCCGACAAACCGGCGACGCTCTGACCACGGGTCTTGAGGGTCTGGATGATGTCGTCACCGTCCTTGCGCAAGCGCAGGGCCACCTTGGCCTGGGCCAGGTCGCGCTCGGGGGTGTCGAAGTACTGGTTCATCAACTCACGGCGTTCCCAGCCACTTTTGTTGCGTTTTTTCAGTAGCGGGTGCTCACGTAGCGCGGCGAGTGTTTCGCGGCTGACACGGAGCTTGATTTCGGTTTCTTTCTGCATGGCCGGAAAATCCAGGATCGGGAGCGCAGCCGGGGAAAAGTGTGGCTGCCAAGGTCGTGCAGTGTACAGGACTGAGCCCGGCAACGTGCCGCAACGGTTTATTGTGTCGTGCAGATGGCTCTATAGTGGGGTTCATCCGGGAAGTTGGAGACCGCGCATGCCGTTACCGTCCATGAAAGAGCAGTTCGCCGCGTTGATTGCCGCGCCGTCGGTCAGTTGCACGCAGGCGTCGCTCGACCAGACCAATCGCCCGGTGATCGACCTGCTCGCCACCTGGCTGGGCGACCTGGGCTTCTCCATCGACATCCAGCAGGTCAGCCCTGGCAAGTTCAACCTGTTGGCAAGTTTCGGCAGTGGCCCCGGTGGCCTGGTGCTGGCTGGTCATAGCGACACGGTGCCCTACGACGCGGCACTGTGGGAAACCGACCCGCTCAAGCTGACGGAAGTCGACGGCCGCTGGGTAGGATTGGGCAGTTGCGACATGAAGGGTTTTTTTGCGCTGGCGATTGAAGCGGTGCTGCCGCTGCTGGACCAACCGTTCAAGCAACCGCTGCTGATCCTCGCCACCTGCGATGAAGAAAGCTCCATGTCCGGTGCCCGCGCACTGGCCGAGGCGGGGCGGCCATTGGGCCGGGCGGCGGTGATCGGCGAACCGACCGGCCTCAAGCCGGTCCGCCTGCACAAAGGCGTGATGATGGAACGCATCGACATCCTAGGGCGCAGCGGCCATTCGTCGGACCCAAGCCTTGGTCACAGCGCCCTTGAAGCCATGCACGACGCCATCGGCGAGCTGCGCGGCCTGCGCCTTGCCTGGCAGCGCGAATACCGCAACCCGCAGTTCAGCGTGCCGCAGCCGACCCTGAACTTCGGCTGCATCCATGGCGGCGACAACCCCAACCGCATCTGTGGCCAATGCTCCCTGGAGTTCGACCTGCGCCCCCTGCCGGGCATGGACCCTGCGGTGCTGCGCGCCGCCATCCGGCAAAAACTCGAGCCCCTGGCCGAGCGGCATAAGGTCAAGATCGATTACGCGCCGCTGTTCCCGGAAGTACCGCCCTTCGAGCAGCCGGAAGACGCCGAGTTGGTGAGGGTGGCGGAACGTTTGACCGGCCACCGTGCCGAAGCAGTGGCGTTCGGCACCGAAGCGCCTTATCTTCAGCGCCTTGGTTGCGAAACCCTGGTGCTCGGCCCTGGCGATATCGCCTGTGCGCACCAGCCGGGTGAATACCTCGAAATGTCACGCTTGACGCCTACAGTGCGTCTATTGCGGGAACTGATCGAACATTACTGCCTGAAACCTGCATAAATTAACCCCTGCCTGTTCGTACATAGAAAGGAGAGTGAGCGTGTCGCCAAGCCTGTTCCGACGATAACCATCAGCCCGCTGTGCGCTTTCACGATTGATCCTTTTTTGGCTGCTTTTTATTACAGGCCCAGGTGTTATGCCCGACTACGTTAATTGGCTTCGTCACGCTTCGCCCTACATCAACGCCCACCGCGACTGCACCTTTGTGGTCATGCTGCCTGGCGATGGGGTGGAGCACCCGAACTTCGGCAATATCGTCCACGACCTGGTGCTGCTGCACAGCCTGGGTGTGCGACTGGTGCTGGTGCACGGCTCGCGTCCGCAGATTGAAGCGCGCCTTGAAGCGCGCGGCCTTACCCCGGCTTATCACGAAGGTTTGCGCATTACCGATGCGGCGACGCTCGAGTGCGTGATCGACGCGGTGGGGCAGTTGCGTATTGCCATTGAAGCGCGCCTGTCCATGGACATGGCGTCATCGCCCATGCAGGGCTCGCGCCTGCGGGTGGCCAGCGGCAACCTGGTGACCGCGCGGCCAATCGGTGTGCTCGAAGGCGTGGACTATCACCACACCGGCGAAGTGCGCCGGGTCGACCGCAAGGGCATCAACCGGCTGTTGGACGAGCGCTCCATCGTACTGCTGTCGCCGTTGGGTTATTCGCCCACCGGTGAGATTTTCAACCTGGCCTGCGAAGACGTTGCCACCCGTGCCGCCATCGACCTGGGCGCCGACAAATTGCTGCTGTTTGGTGCCGACCTGGGCCTGATCGATGAAAACGGCCGACTGGTGCGTGAGTTGCGTCCGCAGCAAGTGCCGGCGCACCTGCAGCGCCTGGGCAGCAACTATCAGGCCGAGCTGCTCGATGCCGCCGCCGAAGCCTGTCGTGGTGGGGTGGGGCGCAGCCATATTGTCAGCTACGTCGAAGACGGCGCCTTGCTCACCGAACTGTTCACCCGCGACGGCGGCGGTACGCTGGTCGCCCAAGAGCAATTCGAACTGGTGCGCGAAGCGGCGATTGAAGACGTCGGCGGTTTGCTCGACCTGATCAGCCCGCTGGAAGAGCAGGGCATCCTGGTGCGTCGTTCCCGGGAAGTGCTCGAGCGCGAGATCGAGCAGTTCAGCGTGGTCGAGCGTGAAGGCATGATCATCGCCTGCGCGGCGTTGTATCAGATCGCCGATTCGGATGCGGGTGAGTTGGCGTGCCTGGCGGTGAACCCGGAATACCGCCATGGCGCACGCGGCGATGTGTTGCTCGAGCGCATCGAGACCCGTGCCCGGGCCCAGGGCCTGAAGACCTTGTTTGTCCTCACCACCCGCACCGCCCACTGGTTCCGTGAGCGCGGCTTTGTGCCAAGCAGCGTGGACCGCCTGCCGTCGGCGCGAGCGTCGCTGTACAACTATCAGCGCAACTCGAAAATTTTCGAGAAGGCCCTGTAAACCTAATCCACCAAAACACACACGTATCCAAATGTGGGAGGGGGCTTGCCCCGGTACAAACCGGGGACATCGTTTACATTTCTAACCGGGGACATGGTTTACAGGTTAATACGCATGATCAGGAGGTAACTGATCATGCCCTGGAACCAAGAGTCTCCGATGAATCAACGAATCAGACTGGTCGCTGACTGGCTTTCTGGTAACTACACCAAAAGCCAGCTGGCGCGCCGCTTTAACGTAAGTCGGCCTACCGTCGACAAATGGATCGGCCGGCACAATGGCGATTTAAAGTCTTTAGCCGAACTGTCCCGACGCCCTCACAACAGCCCCAATAAAATCGACGATGAAATCCTGGCCCGTGTGGTGGCGATGAAGGAGGCGCACGATAAATGGGGTCCGAAGAAGCTTCTCGAGCTATTGCGACTTGAAGATCCCTCCATCGCCTGGCCTTCCCCAAGTACAGCAGGCCAATGGCTTGATCGACTTGGGCTCGTCCAAAAGCGGCGCTTCAAGCGCAGACACGGTACTTCCCCTGTAGCAATGCGCGAGGCCAACGAACCTAACCAGACATGGTGCGCCGACTACAAAGGGCAATTCAAAATGCATAACGCGCAGATGTGCTTCCCTTTGACCATCACAGACCACGCGTCCCGGATGATTTTGGCGTGCAGGGCTCATTCAAAGATCAAGACTGAACCTGTTAAACACGCCTTTGAGAGACTATTTGAGGAGTACGGCATGCCCGAAGTTATTCGGTCGGACAACGGTGTTCCGTTTGCCTCTCCTGGCCTGGCAAGAATGTCCACGCTGGCAGTTTGGTGGATACGTCTGGGCATCTATCCGGAGCGCACCATGCCAGGAAGACCGGCCCAAAATGGTCGCCATGAGCGGATGCACCGTAGCTTGAAACTGGAGCTGCCCTTAGGAGAAAACTTAATCGAGCAGCAGCTTTTGCTGGAGCATTTCAGGCATGAGTTCAATTACGTGCGCCCTCATGAAGCGCTCGGTATGAAGCGTCCAGGGGACGTGTATGTGCCGTCTACCCGGATTTACCCAGGATGCTTGCCGGATGTGGCGTATCCGTCCGAAATGAAGGTTCGAAGCGTCAGGCAGGACGGGTCGATCAAGTGGAAAGGCAAGTTGGTATTTATCAGCGAGGCGCTGTCAGGGGAGCAGATAGGGCTTAAAGAGGCTGAGGATGATGTTTGGGATTTGTACTTGTGTGATTATCCCCTGGGAAGGCTTGGGCGAGGTATGACCCGCGTCCAAGCCTCAAATGTGTAAACGATGTCCCCGGTTTCAGATGTAAACGATGTCTACGGTTCTACACCCCGATAGCAGTGGGTCAGTTAACTGATAAGTCGCTGACAGACCGCAATCGGGAGCAAGCCCCCTCCCACATTTGAGCCCTGCGCCTTCAAAAACTTTACCAAGGCTTCAGAACCTTTCATTCGTGCCGATACGATAAAAAGGCCGTCGCGTTGAAACCAAAAGAAAGTAATCCCGATACAAAAACTGTAACAAATTGACGGGAGGATGTGCCTTTGGCCATGATGGCGTCGCCTTTTTGATCGTGGGTGACGTATGCAGCAGAACGTCAACACTAAGCGATCTAAAAAAGCGCTGATAAATACCCTTTAGGAATTAGCTTATGGGATGGTCGGTCTAGCCTGACCAGCCCGGTGCGTGAATGCGCTTATTCCTGAATCGTATGAAAAAGAATGAAACAATTCTTTTTGGGTGTATGAAAAACTCATTACCCTGCAGGGACCAAATCAACTGCGGTTAGACGAAGGTAGTAGGCACGCAAGGTTAGGATTGACTTGGTGGTCACTATCTGGCGCTAATCGCGCATCTGTGGATCAAGGGCGTCAGACCCGAGACCAAAGAAATACAAAAATTAGAAATGAGAGGAGCGGTACATGAAGAAGTCCACCTTGGCTGTGGCTGTAGCGTTGGGCGCCATCGCCCAGCAAGCAGGCGCTGCCGGTTTCATCGAAGACAGTAAAGTAACGCTGGGTCTGCGTAACTTCTACATCAACACCGACAACCGCGACTCGGCCGCTGGTACTGCAGCCAACAAGCGTGCCGGTGTGCAAAACAAGCAGGAAGAATGGGGCCAGGGCTTCGACCTGCGCTTCATCTCCGGTTACACCCAAGGCACCGTAGGCTTCGGTCTCGACGCTATCGGCCTGCTGGGTGTTCGCCTGGATTCCGGCGGCGGCACCAACGGCGCCACGGCGAGCTCCTACGGTGGCACCGTGTTCCCGAGCAAGTCCAATGGCGAAGCCGTTGATAACTACTCGAGCCTGGGCCTGACCGCCAAAGCCAAGATATCCCAGACTGAACTGAAGCTCGGTACGCTGCAGCCAAAACTGCCGGTCATCGTGACCAACGACGGTCGTCTGCTGCCGCAGACCTTCCAGGGTGGCCAGATCACCAGTAACGATGTCTACAAAGACCTGACGCTGGTTGCCGGCCAGATCGAAAAAGCCAAGGGCCGTAACTCCAGCAACGTCGACAACCTGTCGATCGCCGGTGCCAACTCCCGTGGTGCAAACTGGCGCGACAGCAACAAATTCTACTACGCCGGTGGTGACTACAAGATCACCAAGGACCTGACTGCCCAGTACTACTACGGCAATCTGGAAGACTTCTACAAGCAGCACTTCCTGGGCCTGACCCATAACTGGGCCATCGGTCCTGGCGTACTGAAGTCTGACCTGCGTTATTTCAACAGCTCGGATGACGGCAAGAACGGCCACGAGTCGGCTTACTTCTCCTCGGGCAACTACAGCGGCGTGAACTCCGGTCGTGGCAAGGTCGATAACAACCTGTACAGCGGCCTGTTCCTGTACACCGTTGCCGGTCATACCTTCGGTGGTGGTTACCAGGTCAGCAACGGCAGCAGCGACTTCCCTTGGTTGAACCAAGGTGACGGCTCGTCGGCTTACCTGACCACTGACATGCAAATCGCCAAGTTCGCCCGTGCTGGCGAACGTACCTGGCAAGCTCGCTACTCCTACGACTTCGCCAAGGTTGGCGTGCCTGGCTTGACCGCCGGTGTCGTGTACCTCAAAGGCACCGACATCGATACCGTCAACGGTAGCCGTGCCGAGTTCACCGGCCAGTCCGAGTGGGAACGTGACATTACGGTTGCGTACGTTGTTCCAGAAGGCGTGTTCAAGAACGTCGGCGTTGCCTGGAAAAACGCTATGTGGCGCAACGATGTTGCTGCCGCGCGCGATCAGGACGAAAACCGTGTAATCGTCAGCTACACCTACGCGTTCAAGTAACTGCTTAAAGCCTTGCCCGGCGCAATGCCGGGCAAGGTGTGTTGCTTTCAAGTCGGGCTCAACCCCCGCAAGCCCTTCCTGAAATCCCTCTTGGTACAGCGTCTCAAGGCCTTCTCGAACCTTGAAACGATGTTGATCCTCGTCCGCTCCCAAGTCCAATGAACAGATTTTTATATTCCTTTATCGTCTAGATAAATCGATATTTATTCTTTTTAAAATCTTCCCAAACCCTGCACAGTGGGCTCCATAAGCACTCATCAGGAGCCCCACCATGAGCCTAAGACTGGGCGACATCGCCCCCGACTTCGAACAGGATTCCAGCGCCGGCAAGATTCGTTTCCACGAATGGCTGGGCGATAGCTGGGGTGTGCTGTTCTCCCACCCGGCGGACTTTACCCCGGTGTGCACCACCGAACTGGGCTTCACCGCCAAACTCAAGGATGAATTCGCCCAGCGCGGCGTCAAGGCCATCGCCTTGTCGGTTGACCCGGTGGACTCGCACCACAAGTGGATCGAAGACATCAACGAAACCCAGAACACCGTCGTCAATTTCCCGATCCTGGCCGATGCCGACCGCAAGGTCTCGGACCTTTACGATCTGATCCACCCCAATGCCAGCGACACCCTCACCGTGCGCTCCCTGTTCGTGATCGACCCGAACAAGAAAATCCGCCTGACCATTACCTACCCGGCCAGTACCGGACGTAACTTCCACGAAATCCTGCGGGTGATCGACTCGCTGCAGTTGACCGACAACCACAAGGTCGCCACCCCGGCCAACTGGCAGGACGGCGATGAGGTGGTAATCGTGCCGTCGCTCAAGGATGAGGAAGAGATCAAGAAACGCTTTCCCAAGGGCTATAGGGCGGTGAAGCCGTACCTGCGGCTGACCCCGCAACCCAATCGTTAACACAGGACCCATGTGGGAGGGGGCTTGCTCCCGATTGCGGTGGGTCAGTCAATGCACTTGTTACTGAAAGACCGCTATCGGGAGCAAGCCCCCTCCCACATTTTCACCGTTCACATAGCAGGGGTTTTTCAGGCCGTTTCGACGGCCTTTTTTTTCGCCTGGCGATCTGTTTATCCCATATGTTTTTATGGAATAAACAAATGAATAAATAAGATTTAAAGATATATAAATCTACTGCTAAGGTCTGTTCCATCTTGGCGCCATCGCCACACAGCGAACCGCCGACACTTGCTCAAGGAATACTTGCATGCTGGTCGTAACACTTGGAGGCAGTCCCAGTCAGCGTTCCCGCTCCGGGGTCTTGCTGGAGAAAACCCGTCAATGGTTGCAGGACCAGGGCGTGGAAGTGGTGAGTTACCAGATCCGCGACTTTCCGGCCGAAGACCTGCTGCATGCACGGTTCGACAGCCCCAAGGTCATCGACCTGTTGCAGCAAGTGGCGAATGCCGATGGTTTGGTGATCGCCACGCCGGTGTACAAGGCCTCGTTCTCCGGTGCCTTGAAGACGGTACTCGACCTGCTGCCTGAGCGCGCCCTGGCCCACAAGGTGGTCTTGCCGATGGCCACCGGTGGCAGCATCGCGCACATGCTGGCGGTGGATTACGCCCTCAAGCCCGTGCTGTCGGCGCTCAAAGCGCAGGAATTGCTCCATGGGATCTTTGCCGAAGACAGCCAGATCGCCTACGGCGAAGGCAGTGCCCAGGCGCAATTGGTGCCCGTGCTTGAACAGCGCTTGCAGGAAGCCCTGGAGCAGTTTTACAGCGCCATGGCCCGCCGCCCGAAACCGCTCGACCCGCATGTACTGAATGAACGCTTGTTGAGTGCTCGCTGGAGCATTTAAGCCTTACCCCGACATCTGGAAACACTCACCTTACTCAGCCGCCAACGGCCAAGCAGGTGCCGCCAATACCCTAATCGCACATTTGGAGAGCGCCATGCGCACTGTCATTTTGCGTCGCGGTCTGGTCGCACTGTTTGCTGCGGCTGTGTCCTTCGGCGCCATCGTTCAAGCCCACGCCGCAGAAACCCTGCGCATCGGTTACCAGAAATACGGCACGCTGGTGCTGCTCAAGGCCAAGGGCACCCTGGAAAAACGCCTGGCTGCCCAGGGCGTGCAGGTGCAATGGACCGAATTCCCCGGTGGCCCGCAATTACTCGAGGGCCTGAACGTCGGCTCCATCGACTTTGGCGTCACCGGCGAAACCCCACCCGTGTTCGCCCAGGCCGCCGGTGCGGACCTGCTTTACGTGGCCTACGAGCCGCCCGCGCCGACCAGTGAAGCGATCCTGGTGCCCAAGGATTCGACGATCAAAACGGTGGCCGAGCTCAAGGGCAAGAAGATCGTGCTGAACAAAGGCTCCAACGTGCACTACCTGCTGGTTCGTGCGCTGGAAGACGCCGGCCTTGCCTACACCGACGTGAAAACCGTGTTCCTGCCGCCCGCCGATGCCCGCGCGGCCTTCGAACGCGGCAGTGTGGACGCCTGGGTGATCTGGGACCCGTACCAGGCCGCCGCCGAGAAACAGCTGCAAGCGCGCACCCTGCGCGACGGCACCGGCATTGCCGACAACCACCAGTTTTACCTGGCGACCAAACCCTACGCCGAACAGCACCCCGAAGTGATCAAGGCGCTGGTGGAAGAAGTGCGCGCCGTGGGCGAATGGTCCAAGGCCAACCCGCAGGAAGTGACGGACCAGGTCGCGCCGCTGCTCGGCCTGCCCGCTGATATCACCCTGACCTCGGTGAAACGCCAGGGCTACGGGGCGCTGTTCCTGACGCCCGAAGTGGTCGCGGCCCAGCAGAAAATCGCCGACAGCTTCTACCAGCTCAAATTGATTCCCAAGCCCTTGAGCATCAAGGACGTGATCTGGACCCCACCCGCCTCGGTTGCCAAAGCGCCGTAATCCGACTTCTTCAGGAGACAACTCCATGAGCCTCAATATTTTCTGGTTCCTGCCTACCCACGGCGACGGTCATTACCTTGGCACCGCCGAAGGCGCTCGCGCCGTCGATCACGGTTACCTGCAACAAGTGGCCCAGGCCGCTGACCGCCTGGGCTTCGGTGGGGTGTTGATCCCCACCGGGCGCTCCTGCGAAGACTCGTGGCTGGTGGCCGCCTCGCTGATTCCGGTGACCCAGCGTTTGAAATTTCTGGTTGCGCTGCGCCCCGGGATCATTTCCCCGACGGTGGCCGCGCGCCAGGCGGCGACCCTGGACCGCCTGTCCGGTGGCCGTGCGCTGTTCAACCTGGTGACCGGCGGTGACCCGGAAGAACTGGCCGGCGACGGCTTGTTCCTCAGTCACGAAGAGCGCTACCAGGCGTCGGTGGAATTCACGCGCATCTGGCGTCGCGTGCTGGAAGGCGAGACCGTGGATTACGACGGCGAGCACATCAGCGTCAAAGGCGCCAAGTTGCTCTACCCGCCAATCCAGCAGCCACGCCCGCCGCTGTATTTCGGCGGTTCGTCCGAAGCGGCCCAGGACCTGGCAGCCGAACAGGTGGAAATGGTACTGACCTGGGGCGAACCCCCGGCAGCGGTGGCGGAAAAAATCGAACAAGTACGGGCCAAGGCCGCCAAGCTTGGGCGCACCCTGCGCTTCGGTATTCGCTTGCATGTGATCGTGCGTGAAACCAACGAGGAGGCGTGGAAAGCCGCCGATAAACTGATCTCTCACCTGGACGACGAAACCATCGCCCGCGCCCAAGCGTCCCTGGCGCGCTTCGACTCGGTGGGCCAGCAGCGCATGGCGGCCTTGCATGGCGGCAGTCGCGACAACCTGGAAGTCAGCCCCAACCTGTGGGCCGGGGTCGGCCTGGTGCGCGGCGGTGCGGGCACTGCGCTGGTGGGCGATGGCCCAACGGTTGCGGCACGGGTCAAGGAATATGCAGACCTGGGCATCGACACCTTTATCTTCTCCGGTTATCCCCACCTGGAAGAGTCGTATCGGGTCGCAGAACTGCTGTTCCCGCACCTGGATATCGAACGTCCCGAACTGCCGAAAAGCGCCGGCTACGTCAGCCCGTTCGGCGAGATGGTGGCCAACGACATCCTTCCCAAAGCTGCGTCGCAGAGCTGAGGGGGTGCCATGAACCTGGAAAAATTCAGCCATCGCGTAGCGCCCTGGGTGCTGCCGATTCTATTGCTGGCGGTGTGGCAGTTGTCGGTGACGGCAGGTTGGCTGTCCACGCGCATTCTGCCGGCGCCCAGTGCGGTCATCGAGGCTGGCATCAACCTGGTCCGCAGCGGCGAAATCTGGACGCACCTGGCGATCAGCGGCTGGCGCGCGGGCCTGGGCTTTGTGATCGGTGGCAGCATCGGCCTGGCCCTGGGCTTTATCACCGGCCTGTCGAAGTGGGGCGAGCGTCTGCTGGACAGCTCGGTGCAGATGATCCGCAACGTGCCGCACCTGGCGCTGATTCCCTTGGTGATCCTGTGGTTCGGGATTGACGAGACCGCGAAGATTTTCCTGGTGGCCCTGGGCACGTTGTTCCCGATCTACCTGAACACTTACCACGGCATCCGCAACGTCGATCCGGCGCTGGTGGAAATGTCGCGCAGCTACGGCTTGTCCGGCTTCAGCCTGTTCTGGCAAGTGATCCTGCCGGGCGCGTTGCCGTCGATCCTGGTGGGCGTGCGCTTTGCCCTGGGCTTTATGTGGTTGACGCTGATCGTGGCGGAAACCATCTCGGCCAGTTCGGGCATCGGTTACCTGGCGATGAACGCCCGCGAGTTCCTGCAGACCGACGTGGTGGTGCTGGCCATCGTCATGTACGCGATCCTCGGCAAGCTGGCCGACCTGGCGGCGCGAGGCCTGGAACGGGTGTGGCTGCGCTGGCACCCGGCGTATCAAGTGAATAAGGGAGGTGCGGCATGACGGCTCAACAACCCCCGCGCCTGCTCAAGGGCATCCCCCTGGCGGTGCGCAAATTGCGCAAATCCTTTGGCGCTCGCGAAGTGCTCAAGGACATCGACCTGCATATCCCGGCCGGCCAATTCGTGGCGGTGGTCGGCCGCAGCGGCTGTGGCAAAAGTACCTTGCTGCGCCTGCTGGCGGGGCTGGACAAAGCCAGTGGCGGCGAGCTGCTGGCGGGTTCTGCGCCGCTGCATGAGGCAATCGAAGACACGCGGCTGATGTTCCAGGAAGCGCGCTTGCTGCCGTGGAAAAAGATCATCGACAACGTCGGCCTGGGCCTTACGGGCAACTGGCGCCCCAAGGCGTTGCAAGCGCTGGAGGCGGTGGGCCTGGCCGAGCGCGCCGAGGAGTGGCCGGCGGCCTTGTCCGGCGGCCAGAAGCAGCGCGTCGCGTTGGCACGGGCCCTGATTCACCAGCCGCGCCTGTTGCTGCTTGACGAACCGCTGGGCGCGCTGGATGCCCTGACACGTATCGAGATGCAGCAACTGATCGAAAACCTGTGGCGCAAACACGGCTTTACCGTGCTGCTGGTCACCCATGACGTCAGTGAAGCCGTGGCGATTGCCGACCGGGTCATCCTGATCGAAGACGGCGAAATCGGCCTGGACCTGATGGTGGACCTGCCTCGTCCCCGCGCCCGAGGTTCACATCGCCTGGCTGCGCTGGAAGCCGAAGTGCTCAACCGCGTGCTGTCGCTGCCCGGCTCACCGCCGGAACCCGAACCTGTTTCACCGCTGCCGACGCAATTGCGTTGGGCTCAATAACTCGCAGAGGAAAAAATCATGACTATCAAAGCCATCAACGTGCGTAACCAGTTCAAAGGCACCATCAAGGAAATCGTGGTGGGCGATGTGTTGTCGGAAATCGACGTGCAGACGGCGTCCGGCATCGTCACCTCAGTGATCACCACCCGTTCGGTCAAGGAGCTGGAGTTGGTGATTGGCAGTGAAGTGATTGCCTTCGTGAAATCGACCGAGGTGTCGATCGCCAAATTGTGAGTGTTTTGATCGTTCCCACGCTCTGCGTGGGAATCCCGCCTGGGACGCTCCGCGTCCCGCTGCATAAAAGTGACGCAGAGCGTCATGGGATGCATTCCCACGCAGAGCGTGGGAACGATCATTAGAAGAATCACCGCTTGGGCAAATACGCCGGCAAATAAAGCCCCACATACGCATCAAACACCCGCATCCCTTCCTCCGCCATGCGCGGCGTGATCTGCCCATGCTGGTGCACCGAACGCGCATACACGCGGTCGCTGAGCTCCAATGCCAGGGCGAACACATCCACATCGCTGGGTAACGTCGGCACTTCGAAATGGCGATTGAACACGTCGAGCATCAGATCCCCCAATTCCAGGTCATGCTGACGATCCGCCTGGGTGACTTCGGTCAAGCCATGCTGGGCCAGAATCAACTGACGGGCTGCGGCATCATTGCTGTAGACGGTGAGCATGCGCTGTTCGACGATGCAGGACAGGTCGCGCCAGGTCTGGAGCGAGTCATGTTCGATGGGCGCCTGGATGGCCGCGCGGAAGGCTGCATGCACATCCGTCGTCAACGCCTCCAGTAACGCCGGCACGCTGGCGAAAAAGTGGTACACCGACGAGGGCGGGATCTGCGCGCGTTCGGCCACGCTGTAGATCGACAAGCCGGCCACGCCTTCGGCCGCCAGCAAGGCGCGGGCGGCGTCCAGGATCGCGTCGATCCGGGCCTGGCTGCGGGCGCGGGGTTTGCGAGGGGCGGCGGGGCGGGGGGGCATGGAAGTCTCCTACAGGGCAGCGGGCATTGTATGAGCAGGAAGGTGTGTTGTCTGCCCAGTCGCTATCGGGAGCAAGCCCCCTCCCACAGTTGACTGCATTCTAAAGTTGGAACTCGGTCAGTGTGGGAGGGGGCTTGCCCCCGATGAGGCCAACTCGGTCTTCCGAAAGAAACCCAAAAAAAAGCCGCAGGCTAGAAGCCTGCGGCGTTTTCTTATCCAGCAACCGCTTAAACGGTATGCAGATACCAGTTGTACTCAAGGTCGGAGATGGAGTGTTCGAACTCTTCCAGCTCACTTTCCTTACAGGCGACAAAGATATCGATGTATTTAGGATCGATGTACTTGGCCATCACCTCGCTGTCATCCAGCTCGCGCAGGGCATCGCGCAGGTTGTTCGGCAGGCTTTGTTCGTTCTGCTCGTAGCTGTTGCCTTCCACGGGAGCGCCCGGTTCGATCTTGTTGGTCAGACCATGGTGCACACCCGCCAGGACCGAAGCCATCAGCAGGTAAGGGTTGGCGTCGGCGCCGGCCACGCGGTGTTCGATACGCACGGAGTCGGCAGTGCCGGTCGGTACGCGAATCGCCACGGTGCGGTTGTCCAGGCCCCAGCACGGCGAGTTCGGCACGTAGAACTGTGCGCCGAAACGACGGTAGGAGTTGACGTTGGGGCACAGGAACGCCATTTGGGCGGGCAGGGTCTCGAGCACACCGCCGATCGCGTGACGCAATGCGGCGTTCTGCTCGGGATCCTCGCTGGCAAAGATGTTCTTGCCGTCTTTGTCCAGAATGGAGATGTGTACGTGCAAACCGTTGCCTGCCTGGCCTGGGTAAGGCTTGGCCATGAAGGTGGTGTCCATCTCATGGTCGTAGGCGATGTTCTTGATCAGGCGCTTGAGCAGTACCGCGTAGTCGCATGCCTTGATCGGGTCGGCGACGTGGTGCAGGTTCACTTCGAACTGCGCCGGGGCACTTTCCTTGACGATGGCGTCGGCCGGGATGCCTTGCTCTTTGGCACCTTCCAGAATGTCCTGGAGGCAGTCGACGTATTCGTCGAGGTCGTCGATCAGGTAGACCTGTGTCGAGTGCGGGCGTTTGCCGGAAATCGGCGAGCGAGGCGGTTGTGGCCGGCCGTTCACGTTCTCCTGGTCGATCAGGTAGAACTCAAGCTCGAAGGCGGCGCAGATGGTCAGGCCCATGTCGTCGAACTTGCTCACCACTTGGCGCAGCACTTCGCGCGGATCGGCGAAGAAGGGTTCACCTTCCAGTTCGTGCATGGTCATCAGCAGTTGCGCGGTGGGGCGCTTTTGCCAGGGCTCATTGCACAGGGTGTCGGGGATTGGATAACAGATTCGGTCAGCATCACCGATGTCCAGGCCCAGGCCGGTGCTTTCCACCGTAGAGCCGTTGATATCCAGGGCAAATAAAGAGGCAGGCAGGTTAATGCCCTTCTCGTAAACCTTGTGGAGGCTGGTGCGTTCGATGCGCTTACCGCGCACCACACCATTCATATCCGCAATTAGAAGGTCTACGTACAGAACCTCAGGATGATCCTTAAGGAACGCGTTCGCTTCGTTAAGCTGAACGGCACGCGGGGGTACCGACATGATGCAACACCTTTGTTGTTAAAAATATCAATCATTGATCTTTTCTGGTTTCAGTCAACCCGAACGGCATGCCGAAGTCAAGCGAGGCCTTTTTTGCCCTGAAAAAGCGCCAGGGCGCCTTTTTTGGGGCTTTTTGGGGCGGTTTTTTGGGTTTGAGGGTCTTGGGACCTGCAGGCTTGAGCGGGCCGTGTTGTATTTTTTACGGGGGTGTTGTGTAAAAAAATGAACAAGGCTAAGCTCGATTCAAACCCATAACAGCAATAATACCGGGGTGCTTCATGTCTCGCCTGCCGCCAACTGGCGTCTTGGCCTGCTTCAGCCAGGCTGTGTGTTCCGTTTATTCCTGCAGCGTGTATCCCTGCGCACCGGCCAATATTCTTGACGCTTGGGCCAACCCTCTCTTTTCCCCTTCGTTTGTCTCAACGGTGCCGCTCGGCAGCGCCAATGCAGAGTGCTGCTCATGATTCTGCACAAGTTTGGCGTGAGGAATGCAACGCTGCAGCAAATGGCAGGTAAGCTCCTACCCTGAGTGAACAAAACGACGCGGATGCTGCGTCAACCAACGCCTGGCCTTTTAATGGATGCCAGGAAACCCAGCCCAGAGGCATTTATGAGTAACAACCTCGACCAGCTCACCGATTGGTTGAAAGACCACAAGATCACAGAAGTCGAATGCATGATTGGCGACCTCACCGGCATCACCCGGGGCAAGATCTCGCCGACCAACAAGTTCATCGCCGAAAAAGGCATGCGCCTGCCCGAGAGCGTTCTGCTGCAGACCGTGACCGGCGACTATGTCGAAGACGACATCTATTACGAATTGCTCGACCCGGCCGACATCGACATGATCTGCCGCCCCGACCAGAACGCGGTATTCCTGGTGCCCTGGGCCATCGAGCCGACCGCCCAGGTGATCCACGACACCTACGACAAGCAAGGCAACCCGATCGAGCTGTCGCCGCGCAACGTGCTCAAGAAGGTCCTCAAGCTCTACGCCGACCGCGGCTGGCAGCCCATCGTGGCGCCGGAGATGGAGTTCTACCTGACCAAGCGCTGCGAAGACCCGGACTTCCCGCTGCAACCGCCAATCGGCCGCTCCGGTCGCCCGGAGACGGGCCGCCAGTCCTTCTCTATAGAAGCCGCCAACGAATTCGACCCACTGTTCGAAGACGTCTACGACTGGTGCGAGCTGCAGGAACTGGACCTCGACACGCTGATCCACGAAGACGGCACCGCGCAGATGGAAATCAACTTCCGTCACGGCGATGCGCTGTCCCTGGCCGACCAGATCCTGGTGTTCAAGCGCACCATGCGTGAAGCGGCGCTCAAGCACAACGTGGCCGCCACCTTCATGGCCAAGCCGATGACCGGCGAGCCCGGCAGCGCGATGCACTTGCACCAGAGCATTATCGAGATCGCCACCGGCAAGAACGTCTTCTCCAATGAAGACGGGACCATGAGCCAACTGTTCCTCAATCACATCGGCGGCCTGCAGAAATTCATCCCCGAATTGCTGCCTTTATTCGCCCCCAACGTGAACTCGTTCCGCCGCTTCCTGCCCGACACCTCGGCGCCGGTGAACGTGGAGTGGGGCGAAGAAAACCGCACCGTGGGCCTGCGCGTACCGGATGCCGGCCCGCAGAACCGCCGCGTGGAAAACCGCTTGCCGGGTGCCGATGCCAACCCGTACCTGGCGATTGCCGCCAGCTTGCTGTGTGGCTACATCGGCATGGTCGAAGGCCATAACCCGAGCGCACCCGTGGTGGGGCGTGGCTACGAGCGACGCAACCTGCGCCTGCCGCTGACCATCGAAGACGCGCTGGAACGCATGGAAAACAGCAAGACCATCGAGAAATACCTGGGTCAGAAGTTCATCACGGGCTACGTCGCGGTCAAGCGGGCCGAGCATGAAAACTTCAAGCGCGTGATCAGTTCGTGGGAGCGGGAATTCCTGCTCTTTGCCGTCTGATGCGCCGGGCGCGCTGCTGGAACAGCGCGCCCCCACCTGAAATGTCTAGGAGATCGGTATGTCCAGCAACAACCCGCAAACCCGTGAATGGCAAGCCTTGAGCAATGATCACCACCTGGCGCCGTTCAGCGACTTCAAGCAATTGAAAGAGAAAGGCCCAAGGATCATCACCAAAGCCCACGGCGTTTACCTGTGGGACAGCGAAGGCAACAAGATCCTCGACGGCATGGCCGGCCTGTGGTGCGTGGCGATCGGCTACGGTCGCGATGAACTGGCAGACGCCGCCGCCCGGCAGATGAAAGAACTGCCGTACTACAACCTGTTCTTCCAGACCGCTCATCCGCCGGTACTCGAACTGGCCAAAGTCATTTCCGACGTCGCACCCGCGGGCATGAACCACGTGTTCTTCACCGGTTCCGGCTCCGAAGGCAACGACACCATGTTGCGCATGGTCCGCCACTACTGGGCGATCAAAGGCCAGCCCAACAAGAAAACCATCATCAGCCGCAAGAATGGCTACCACGGCTCCACGGTGGCCGGCGCCAGCCTGGGCGGCATGACCTACATGCATGAACAGGGTGACTTGCCGATCCCGGGCATCACCCACATCGCCCAACCGTACTGGTTTGGCGAAGGCGGCGACATGAGCCCTGAAGAATTCGGGATCTGGGCCGCCAACCAGTTGGAAGAAAAGATCCTGGAGCTGGGCGTGGACACGGTCGGTGCGTTTATTGCCGAGCCGATCCAGGGCGCCGGTGGCGTGATCGTGCCGCCCGACAGCTACTGGCCGCGCATCAAGGAAATCCTCGCCAAGTACGACATCCTGTTTGTCGCCGACGAAGTGATCTGCGGTTTCGGCCGTACCGGCGAGTGGTTCGGCAGCGATTTCTACGACCTCAAGCCCCACATGATGACCATCGCCAAAGGCCTGACCTCGGGCTACGTGCCCATGGGCGGCCTGATCGTGCACGACGATGTGGTGGCCGTGCTCAACGAAGGCGGAGATTTCAACCACGGTTTCACCTACTCCGGGCACCCGGTGGCGGCGGCGGTGGCCCTGGAAAACATCCGCATCCTGCGCGATGAAAAAATCGTTAACCGTGTACACGACGAAACGGCACCGTATTTGCAGAAACGTCTGAGGGAACTGGCGGACCATCCACTGGTGGGTGAAGTGCGCGGCGTGGGCATGCTCGGTGCAATCGAGCTGGTGCAGGACAAGGCCACGCGCAAGCGTTACGAAGGGAAGGGCGCGGGCATGATCTGCCGCACGTTCTGCTTCGAAAATGGCCTGATCATGCGCGCCGTGGGCGACACCATGATCATTTCGCCGCCGCTGGTGATCAGCCAGGCCGAAATCGACGAACTGGTGACCAAGGCCCGCCAGTGCCTGGACCTGACTTTGGCGGCATTGCAGGGCTAAGTGCTAGGCTCAGTGCGCAGCGGCTTTCGGGTGCTGCGACTGTGTAGATAAATGTGGGGGCCTGTTGAAAGCGGGCCCCCGAACTTGCCAGACTGTCGTCCTGTTTTGTTGCCCTTTGGCTGGGCCCGAAACACCTACAACTTGCGGCCCCAAAAAGAAAAATCGGAGCATCACCCAATGAAGGCATTAGGTTTGAAGAACGCTGGCAAGACCCTCCTCGCCTTGTCCCTGATGGGCGCAATGGCGAGCGCGGCCCAGGCGGACAATAAAGTGCTGCACGTCTACAACTGGTCCGACTACATTGCACCGGACACCGTCGCCAACTTTGAAAAAGAGTCCGGCATCAAGGTGGTGTACGACGTGTTCGACAGCAACGAGACCCTGGAAGCCAAGTTGCTGGCAGGCAAGTCCGGCTACGACATAGTCGTACCGTCGAACAACTTCCTCGCCAAGCAGATCAAGGCCGGTGTCTACCAGGAGCTGGACACGTCCAAGCTGCCCAACTACAGCAACCTGAACAAATCCCTGCTTAAGGCCGTGTCGGTCAGCGACCCGGACAACAAGCACGCCTTCCCGTACATGTGGGGCTCGATTGGTATCGGCTACAACCCGGAGAAGGTCAAGGCTGCGCTGGGCGTGGACAAGATCGATTCGTGGGATGTGCTGATGAAGCCGGAAAACATTGCCAAGCTGAAAAGCTGCGGCGTGAGCTTCCTCGACTCGCCGACCGAAATGCTGCCGATCGCCCTGCATTACCTGGGCCTGCCGACCGACAGCCAGAAGAAGGCTGACCTCAAGCAAGCCGAAGACCTGTTCCTGAAAATCCGCCCTTCGATTGGCTACTTCCACTCGTCCAAGTACATCTCGGACCTGGCCAACGGCAACATCTGCGTGGCCGTAGGTTATTCGGGTGACATCCAGCAGGCCAAGTCCCGTGCGGCTGAAGCCGGTGGCAAAGTCAAAGTGGCCTACGACATTCCGAAAGAAGGCGCCGGCAGCTTCTTCGACATGGTCGCCATCCCGAAAGATGCTGAAAACGTCGAGGCCGCGTACGCATTCATGAACTACCTGCTCAAGCCGGAAGTCATGGCGTCGATCACCAACAGCGTGCGCTTCCCGAACGGCAACGAGAAGGCCACCGCGCTGGTCGACAAAGACATCACCAGCGACCCGGGCATCTACCCGTCGGCAGAAGTGCAGGCCAAGCTCTACGCGATTGCCGACTTGCCGGCTGCTACCCAGCGTGAAATGACGCGCAGCTGGACCAAGATCAAATCCGGTAAATAAGCCTTAAAACCTGTGGGAGGGGGCTTGCCCCCGATGGCGTTGTATCAGAAACACATGTGCAAGCTGACACACCGCCATCGGGGGCAAGCCCCCTCCCACACATTAGATGAAAGAAAGTTTTGCCGGATCGGTTTATCGAGGGTAAGTTGCGCGCCGGTTTTGTTGCCGGGCAACAACTCTAGGGCCAACTATTTAAGAGGACCTCCACTTGCCAATTTCTTTATTTCGCAAAGCCTTGCTGGTGGGTGCAGGTATCACGCTGGCTGTCAGCGTGCAGGCCGCACCGACCGTGCATGTTTATAACTGGTCGGACTACATCGGCCCCGACACATTGGCCAACTTCGAAAAGGCCACCGGCATCAAGCCCGTCTATGACGTGTTCGATTCCAACGAAACCCTGGAAGGCAAGCTGCTCGCCGGGCGTACCGGCTACGACGTGGTGGTGCCGTCCAACCACTTTTTGGGCAAGCAGATCAAGGCCGGGGCGTTCCAGAAGCTGGATAAGTCCCTGCTGACCAATTACGCCAACCTTGACCCGGCATTGCTCAAGCGTCTTGAGAAAAATGATCCGGGCAACGCCTACGCCGTGCCGTACCTGTGGGGCACCAATGGCATCGGTTACAACGTCGACAAAGTGAAGGAGGTGCTGGGCGTCGACAAGATCGACTCCTGGGCCATGCTGTTCGAACCGGAAAACATGAAGAAGCTCGCCACCTGCGGTGTTTCATTCATGGACTCGGCCGATGAAATGCTGCCGGCCGTGCTCAACTACATGGGCCTGGACCCGAACAGCACCAACCCGGCCGACTACAAGAAGGCCGAGGAAAAACTGCTGAAAGTACGGCCCTACGTGACCTACTTCCATTCCTCCAAATACATCTCGGACCTGGCCAACGGCAATATTTGCGTGGCGGCCGGTTTCTCCGGTGATGTGTTCCAGGCCAAGGCCCGCGCAAGCGAGGCGGGCAAAGGCGTGAACATCGCCTACGCGATTCCCAAGGAGGGCGGCAACCTGTGGTTTGACGTGCTGGCGATCCCCAAGGACGCCGCCAATGTCAAAGAGGCTCACGCCTTCATCAACTATTTGCTGCAACCTGAAGTGATCGCTCAGGTCAGTGATTACGTCGGTTATGCCAACCCTAACCCCGGGGCGGACAAACTGATGGAGCAATCGATACGCACCGACGCAGCGGTTTACCCACCGCAGGCGGTTCTCGACCGGACATTCGTCAACTTCGAGCTACCCCCGAACGTGCAGCGTTTAATGACCCGTAGCTGGACCAAGGTCAAGACGGGCAAGTAAGGCTCAAACTATTCAAGGTTCGCCTGCACCGGGCGAGCTGTACTCTTTTTTGGGAGTTTCGTAAATGGCAGTTGCCTCCGGCGCCTATAAGAAAGCCCTCGAGGGCGACCAGACACCGAAAAAGGTGTTGGTCAAAATCGACCGGGTCACGAAGAAGTTCGACGAGACGATTGCGGTGGACGATGTGTCCCTGGAAATCAAGAAAGGCGAGATCTTCGCCTTGCTCGGCGGTTCGGGGTCGGGCAAGTCCACCTTGCTGCGCATGCTCGCAGGCTTCGAGCGCCCGACCGAAGGCCGCATCTACCTCGACGGTGTGGACATCACCGACATGCCGCCCTATGAGCGGCCGATCAACATGATGTTCCAGTCCTACGCCTTGTTCCCGCACATGACCGTGGCACAGAACATCGCTTTCGGCCTGCAACAGGACAAGATCCCCAAGGCTGAAGTCGACGCCCGCGTGGCCGAAATGCTCAAGCTGGTGCAGATGAGCCAGTATGCCAAGCGCAAGCCGCACCAGCTGTCCGGCGGCCAACGCCAGCGTGTGGCCCTGGCCCGTTCCCTGGCCAAGCGCCCGAAACTGCTGCTGCTCGATGAGCCGATGGGCGCCCTCGACAAGAAGCTGCGCTCGCAGATGCAACTGGAGCTGGTCGAGATCATCGAGCGCGTCGGCGTGACCTGTGTGATGGTGACCCACGATCAGGAAGAGGCCATGACCATGGCCGAGCGCATCGCGATCATGCACCTGGGCTGGATCGCCCAGATCGGCAGCCCGATCGACATCTACGAAACGCCCACCAGCCGCCTGGTGTGCGAGTTCATCGGCAACGTCAATATCTTCGACACCCAAGTGGTGGACGACGCCGAAGGCCACGCCGTGCTCAAGTGCGCCGACCTGGACCGCGATATCTACGTGGGCTACGGCATTGCGACTGCGGTGGAAGACAAGTCAGTGACTTACGCCATCCGCCCGGAAAAACTGCTGGTCACAACAGAAATGCCGACCTGCGAACACAACTGGTCCAGCGGCAAAGTCCACGACATCGCCTACCTGGGCGGCCACTCGGTGTTCTATGTGGAGCTGCCGAGCGGCAAGCTGGTGCAGTCCTTCGTCGCCAACGCCGAACGCCGTGGCCAGCGCCCAACCTGGGGCGACCAGGTGTACGTCTGGTGGGAAGACGACAGCGGCGTGGTACTGCGCTCATGAACATGAAGAAATTCAAGCGGCGCTTGGATCGCATCGTGCCCAGTGGCAAGCAGGTGGTCATCGGGATTCCCTTCCTCTGGCTGTTCCTGTTTTTCGCCCTGCCGTTTTTCATCGTGCTGAAAATCAGCTTTGCCGAAGCCGATGTGGCGATCCCGCCCTACACCGAGATCTACACCTACGTTGAGCAAAAGCTGCAAGTGGTGCTGAACCTGGCCAACTACAGCTTGCTGGCGGGCGATGAGCTCTACATCGCCGCGTACCTGGGCTCGCTGAAGATGGCGTTTTTCAGCACGCTGCTGTGCCTGCTGATCGGCTACCCGATGGCCTACGCCATCGCCACCGCGCGCAAGGAAATGCAAACGGTGCTGGTGCTGCTGATCATGATGCCGACCTGGACCGCGATCCTGATCCGCGTCTATGCGTGGATGGGCATCCTCAGCAACAACGGTTTGCTCAACGGCTTCCTGATGTCCATGGGGCTGATCAACGAACCGCTGCAGATCCTCAACACCAACATCGCGGTGTATATCGGCGTGGTCTATTCGTACCTGCCGTTCATGATCCTGCCGCTGTACGCCAACCTGGTCAAACACGACCAGAGCCTGCTGGAAGCCGCATCGGACCTGGGCTCGAGCACCTTCAACAGCTTCTGGAAAATCACCGTGCCGCTGTCCAAGAACGGCATCATCGCCGGCTGCATGCTGGTGTTTATCCCGGTGGTGGGCGAGTTCGTGATTCCTGAACTGCTCGGCGGCCCGGAAACCCTGATGATCGGTAAAGTGCTGTGGCAAGAATTCTTCAACAACCGTGACTGGCCGGTGGCCTCTGCATTGGCCGTGGTGATGCTGGCGATCCTGATTGTGCCGATCATCCTGTTCAACCGCAGCCAGGCCAAAGAGCTGGAGGGCAAGATATGAAGCGCTTTCGTTTCTCCAGCTTCATGCTGGTCGTGGGGTTGCTGTTCATCTACCTGCCGATGCTGATCCTGGTGATCTACTCGTTCAACGAATCCAAGCTGGTGACGGTGTGGGGCGGTTGGTCGATCAAGTGGTACGTGGGCCTGCTGGACAACACCCAGTTGATGGGCTCGGTGGCGCGTTCCCTGGAAATCGCCTGCTACACGGCGGTGGCGGCGGTGGCGCTGGGTACGCTGGCGGCGTTCGTGCTGACACGCATCAGCCAGTTCAAGGGCCGTACGCTGTTCGGCGGCCTGGTCACGGCGCCGCTGGTGATGCCGGAAGTGATCACCGGTCTGTCGCTGTTGCTGCTGTTCGTGGCCATGGCGCAGATGATCGGCTGGCCCCAGGAGCGTGGCATTGTCACCATCTGGATCGCCCACACCACCTTCTGCGCGGCGTATGTGGCGGTGGTGGTGTCGGCACGTTTGCGTGAACTGGACCTGTCGATCGAAGAAGCGGCGATGGACCTGGGCGCGCGGCCGTGGAAGGTGTTCTTCCTGATCACCATCCCGATGATCGCGCCATCGCTGGCGGCGGGCGGCATGATGTCGTTCGCGCTGTCGCTGGATGACCTGGTACTGGCCAGCTTCGTCTCGGGCCCGGGTTCGACCACCTTGCCGATGGAAGTGTTCTCGGCCGTGCGCCTTGGGGTCAAACCTGAGATCAACGCGGTGGCCAGCCTGATTCTGCTGGCGGTGTCGCTGGTGACCTTCCTGGTGTGGTTCTTCAGCCGTCGGGCCGAGGAGCATCGCAAGAAAGCAATCCAGCAAGCGATTGAAGAAGCGGCGGCGGATGGCTGGAAACAGCCGGACGCGCGCCGGGCGCCCGCACCGGTCTAACTGCCGGAACTGGGTCCAAATGTGGGAGGGGGCTTGCCCCCGATAGCAGTGTGTCAGTCAGCACACCTGATACTGATACACCGCCATGATCGTTCCCACGCTCCGCGTGGGAGCGCCTCCTGTGACGCTCTGCGTCACGCTTTTAGAAGCTGACGCGGAGCGTCCTGGCCTGCATTCCCACGCAGAGCGTGGGAACGATCAAGTCCAGGGTGAAGTACGAATCACCTCGACAAAATTCATCGGCTTGAACCCCGGCTCCTGATCCACCAGCACGTCGGTCTTCACGTTGCCAAACGTGGTCTGCGGGCGATGACGCAAGCCGTCGGCGAACGCGCAGATGATGCATTCCTTGAATCCCTCACCGCGTGGATGCGCATGCACCACGGCTTCGCGCTGCACGTTGCTGAACGCGGCGTAGTCCAGGCCCAACACGTCCATCTCCACCCCTGCCGTCACCAGCGCTACGGTCGGGCGCAGATGCTGCGGCACGCCCGGCGTGGTGTGCAGGGCAATGGACAGCCATACCTGTTCGATATCGTCATCACTGAGCCCATAAGGCTTGAGGAAAGCGGCCGCCGCGTTGGCGCCGTCCACTTCGAAGCGTTCGTCGGCGCTGCGATGGCCTTCCACCAGGCCGAGGTCGTGGAACATTGCGCCGACGTACAGCAACTCCGGGTTGTACGCCAACTGCTTGCGCTCACCGCTCAATGCGCCGAACAGGAATACCCGGCGGGAGTGGTGGTAGAGCAGGTCGGACTCGATGTCGCGGATGTATTCAGTGGTGGCCCTGGCCAGGGCGCTGTCTGGGATCTTGATACCGGCGATGGTGGTGCTCATGGGGGTTCTCCTCTGGGAAGCATCCAGTCTGGTGGTGCTTGCGTGCGAGGGCTATTGCGGCGAGGGAGCGATCCCGGCCAATGTGCCGACACATCGTGCCAAGGCAAAATCGGCTAGGGTAAGGCCTGCGACAATCCAAATGTGGGAGGGGGCAAGCCCCCTCCCACAGGGTTCTGTGTTTTATTCAGCTAAGAAAAGGTGTCTGTGAGCATGGGCAAAACCGTCGCCATCCTGATCTTCCCTGGCGTCCAGTCACTGGACGTGACCGGGACTATGGATGTGTTCTGCGAGGCCAACCGCTTCCTCGCGGCTGAAGACCACTATCAGCTGGACGTGATCGGCTTTGCACACGGCAGCATGGCCTGTTCCAACGGGTTGTCATTGCAGGCCCACCGGCATTACAGCGAGGCCCTGCAGGCTTATGACCTGTTGCTGGTCGCCGGTGGCCCGCAGTTGCCGTTCGAAGATTTTGGCCCGGCCTTCGATGACTGGCTGCGCGCCGCCGCGGCGCGGGCCCGGCGTTTTGGTTCGATCTGCAATGGCGCCTTTATGCTGGCCCGCGCCGGTCTGCTGGACGGTAAAACCGTTACTACCCATTGGGGAGACGCCGCTGACCTGGCCCGGTTGTGCCCCTCGGCCCATGTCGAAGCCGACCGCCTGTATGTGCAGGACGGCAACCTCTACACCTCGGCCGGGGTCACGGCGGGGATCGACCTGTCGCTGTACCTGCTGGCCCAGGACCATGGCCCGGAAGTCGCGTTGAGCGTGGCCAAGCGCCTGGTGGTGTTCACCCAGCGCTCGGGCGGCCAGTCACAGTTCAGCCCATTTCTCACGCCCCATGCCGAAACCACCTCGGCGGTGGCGCTGGTGCAGTTGTACGTGCTGGCGAACCTGACCGGGGACCTGGGCATTGCCGACCTGGCCAGGGCGGCGAATATGAGTGCGCGCAATTTCTCCCGGGTGTTCGCCCGTGAAGCGCGGGTTACGCCGGCGGAATTTGTCGAGAGGGCGCGGGTGGATGCGGCGCGGGTCATGCTCGAAAGCACGCACGCACCGCTCAAGACGGTGGCCTACCAATGCGGTTTTCGCGATGCGCAGCACATGCGCAGTGTGTTCAACCGTCGGCTGGGCGTGACGCCGCAACAGTTCAGGCTCAATTTTGCAGCGCCCGTCTAGCTTATCTGGCCGGTAGCAGCTTGAGGGTGCCACGGGTATTGGCCGTGATTTCCTCTTCATTGAAATGCGCCTGCTCGTAGCCGCCTTCGATATAGGTTTGCGCCTGATCGCTGTAGTGAGCATCAAAGGGCACACCGCTTTGCCCCACCGGGTTGATGGTCAAGGCATGGGCAGCGTCGGCGAAGTCGATCAGGCGGCGGGTCGAGGGGCCGTAGGTCACCGGCCAGGGCGCCGGGCCGATCATGGCGGTCTGGTTGTTCGGCACTTCGTGACTGCCCGGTGCCGCGAAGGGGCCCACGTTGAATAGCCTGTCCAGCGGCTTCTGCATGCCCAGCGGGTGGCCGTGGGTCAGGGTGTGCGCCTTGCCCCACTGCCACTGGGACGGGTCATCGCCGAAGGTGGCTTTCAGGTGCGCCAGGCTGTTGTCCCAGGCCAGCTTGACGGTGCCGGCTCGCGTGCCGTTCCACCAGGGCGAATCCGGCGTGGCGACCAGGCGTGGCAGGGCGGCGTCGATCACGCGGGTGCCGAGCAGGGTCTTGAACATAGCGTCGCCCAGCTTCGGGTGGAAGGTGGCGTCAGCGAGGTTGAACAGCAATTGGTTGAACAGGGTGGCGCTGGTGGAATCCAGCGGGTAGTCGCCTTTCCAGCTTGCCAGTTGCTCCACCAGCTTTACCTGCGCCGGGTCTGTGACCACCTCACGCAGCATCGGCAACAGCGGCGCCAGCAGGCGCGGCCCAAAGGCAGTGGTGGTGCCCAGTTGCAGGGCCTGGCTGTTGTTGACGTCCCACTTCACGCTGTTGTCGCTCAACTGCGCATTCAGCTGCTGGCCACGGTCGGCCAGGTTGTAATAACCGGGGATCTCCATGCCGATGGGTGACGCCGGCTGGGCATTGGCGGAAACCACATAGCCGCGCGCCGGGTTTTCTTCCTGGGGGTTGGCGCTGAAAGGGTAGAAACCCAGCTTGTCGGCCTGGGCGGTACTGCCGTCGAGGATGAACGCCGGGTTGACGCCGGCCGGGCGTATCGGCAATTGCGCCGCCGCCCACCAGCCAATATCGCCCTTGGCATTGGCCCACACGATATTCAGCCCAGGCGCCGAGACGTTGGCCGCCGCCGCACGTGCCTTGGCCAGGGAGTCGGCACGGTTGAGCTGGTAGAAACCCTCGAGGATCGGGTTTTCGCTGTCGAGGAACGCCCACCACATGGCGATCGGCGTGGTGCCGGCGTTTTCACCTAGCACGTCATTGACGATCGGGCCGTGGGGCGAGCGGCGCAGGGTCAGCGTGACCGGGGCCTGGCCCTTGACCTGGATCTGCTGTTCGCTGCTGCTCATGTCGACCCACTGGCCGTGATACCAGACCTGGTTGGGGTTGGCCGGGTTGACCTTTTCGGCGATCAGGTCGAGGTCGTCGTTCTGGAACATGGTCAGGCTCCAGCCGAAGTCCAGGTTGTGCCCGAGGAAGGCCACCGGCACCAGCGCGTTGTGGTAGCCATACAACTCAAAGCCGGGCGCCGACAGCTGCGCCTCGTACCACACCGACGGCACCGAGAAGCGGATATGGGGGTCGCCCGCCAGCAATGGTTTGCCACTCTGGGTGCGACTGCCGCTGATGGCCCAGGCATTGCTGCCTTCAAATTGCGGCAAGCCGTTGTCAGCCAGGGCCTGCTCGCTCAGGCTGGCGAGAGCGCCAAGGGTCTTCCAGTCGCCGGCCGCCAGGTTAAGGGCGCCTTTGGCTTGCCAATCGAGGTCGAAGACCTTGAGGTAGTCGCTGCCCAGTTGGTCGCGCACGTAAGTCAGCAGCGGTTCGGTACGAAAAGCCGCAGCAAAGCTGTAGGCCATATACCCGGCGACACTGATGGAGTCCTCGGCGGTGAACGGGCGCTTGGGGATGCCCAGCACGTCGAACTCCATCGGGCTGGCGTGGCTGGCCTGATATTGGTTGATCCCGTCCAGGTAGGCTTGCAGGGCCTTCCAGGCGGCCGAGTCGGTGTTCATGTGCTCGACGTAGCTTGAGGCGCGCTCGCGAATCCGCAGACTGCGAAACAGCTTATCGGTCTCCAGCAGCTTGGGCCCGAGCACCTCGGCCAGCTCGCCACGGGCCAGGCGGCGTATGATTTCCATCTGGAACAGCCGGTCCTGGGCATGCACATAGCCCAGGGCGCGGTACAGGTCGGGCTCGTTGCCGGCGCGGATATGCGGCACGCCACGGTCGTCGTAGCGCACCGTGACCGAGCCTTGCAAGTGCGCCAGGGTGACCGTGCCCTGGCGGGTGGGTTGCTTGCTGTAGACGTACCAGCCGGCGCCGAGGGCGACCAGCACAACCAGCACCACGAGAGCCTGCAAGACACGCTTCATCGACTTTCCTTAACCCTGAATGGACAGACTACGGTTCCTTAGGCCACGAACAATAGCAGCCCACCGCCAGGGTGTGCGTGGCATTCACTTCGCGCCCGGCTTCGAGGGCCTTGAGGATCGGCTCGATAAAACTGTTGTTGGAATTGCACGTCAGCCCTTCGCTGTACGGCCCGAAATACGCCAGCTTGCCCGTACGGTCCCAGATGCCCACGGCCGGGCTGGCCGGCACCTGATCGGCGCCGGGCAGGGCGTCGAGGGTTTTCATCTGGCGCAGGGTGTCCGGCAGGGCGCCGTGGCTGCCGGCCTTTTGCAAGGCATAGAACTCGACACCCTGCGGCGCGTATTGCTCGATCAGCTCACTCAGGTGTTGCTGGTTACCGACATTGCACGGGCAGGCCGGGTCCCAGAAGTGCACCAGGCGAATCGGCCCAGGCCCGCGCAGTGCGGCGGGCAGTTGCAGCGTATCGCCGGAGAACACCGCCGTGTGTTCGCTGAAGGCGCGCAGGTAACGGCCCTGGAACCAGTCATACGCGGCCCACAGCACGGCGGTGCAGATAATCAGCACCAGGCTGGCGAACAAGGCAGTGCGGTAGGGCTGTCGCATTCAGAGGTATCCTCGCGGGTCGCGTAGCTTGCCATGCTTGTCCTGACAGATGAATATCGCAGCTCGATATTTATCTTCACCGTCAGTCTGGAAGCCTTTATGCCCGTTAACTTTGACCCTGATCATCTGCGCGAAAGCTTGCGGCCCCTGGTGGATGCGCAGCCTTTGTCAGCCGAGGCGCGGGTCTATCAACGTTTCTATGGCCTCGACCTGGGCGCACGCAAGGTGCCGGCCGTGAGCCGTCTGGGGTGCTTGGAGGTGGGCGGGTTCGAGGTGGTGGCGCAGGTATGGTGGCCGCCTGCGCCGGTGGCGACAATGTTCATGTTCCACGGCTTTTACGACCATATGGGACTGTACCGCCACGTAGTGGATTGGGCGCTGGACCAGGGTTTCGTGGTGATCGCCTGCGACCTGCCGGGCCATGGCTTGTCCAGCGGCGTGCGTGCCAGTATTGATGAGTTTGCGGTGTACCAGGACGTAGTGCAGGCGCTGTTCGCCGAGGCCCAGGCGCTGCAATTGCCGCAACCCTGGCACCTGTTCGGGCAAAGCACCGGCGGCGCCATCGTGGTGGATCACCTGCTCAACCACGGCTCCGAAAGCCCGGCCCAAGGCAAGACCTTTCTGCTGTCGCCGCTGGTACGTCCGCGTGCATGGGGCTGGTCGCAAGCCAGCTATTACCTGCTGCGCCCGTTCGTCAAAGGCATCGCGCGACGGTTCAGCGATAACTCCAACGACCCGGCCTTCAAACCCTTTCTCGAAGCCGACCCGTTGCAGCCGCGCCAACTGCCGACCGCCTGGGTAGGCGCCCTGGCGCGCTGGATCAAACGCATCGAAGCCGCACCGCGCAGCCCACGGCGGCCGGTGATTGTGCAGGGTGAAGAGGATATGACGGTGGATTGGCAGCACAATTTGCAGGTGCTGCGCAGCAAGTTCGACCAGCCCGAGGTGTTGATGCTCAAGCGCGGCAGGCATCATTTGGCCAATGAGATTCCAGAGATTCGCGAAGAGTATTTCCGATACTTGACGAGCCATCTGACCTGACACGATCCAAATGTGGGAGGGGGCAAGCCCCCTCCCACATTTTTTTCTACTGCGTAAGGCTTGAGGTGCTTTGGCCGACAGCCAGTCCTGCGCGGATGGCGGCGAGCGCTGCCTGGTAATACGCCTTGCCTTCCGGCGATTCGGCAAACGTCGCGAATTCTTCCAACTCCGGGTCAGACAAATCCCGATAGACATACAACAGCGTGTTATTCAGATCCTTATCGATCTGCTGCATCAGTCGCTCACGCTGCCCATTCAACATGCCCTGAGCCTGACCACCGCCCAACAGGCCGGGGATCATCTGGCTCAAGCTGTCCGCCGCCACGCCGGCAATCGCCAGGCTGACTTCGGCGCCCGCTTCCCGCGCGGGCAAAGCCTGGGCCAGGTGGCCGATGATCAGGCTGCGGGTGGCGTCGGCTTGGATTTTCGGCAGGCCCTGGGCGTTTTTCGCCAATTGGTCGCGACGTGTGGCGAGCAGTTCGGCGGCGACAATCTTGCGGCCCAGGGGCGACTGGAAAAAACTCAGGGCCGGTTTCGGGTCCGCCAGGTGCTTGCGCAACTGGGCCTCGGCGCGCTGGTCCATGGCCTGGGCCGCGAAGCGTTTGTTGCTGTTGTCCACCAGCGCCTGGTACACCGCCGGCGGCAGGCTGTTGCGGTAGCGCTGTTGGGCGGCACTGAGGGCGTCATTGAAATGCGCACGTTGTTCGGCCCAGCCGGCAACCTTGTACAACTGGTCATGGCCGTCTGCCCAGGCGGGCAAAACGCAGAACATCAGCAAGGAAAGAAACAAACGACGCATAAGGACTCCTGTCAGTCGGCCACTATTGTCCGTGTCGGGCGTAGGATTTGTCGAGAAGTCCTATCAGTCACCTGACTAAAGTGTATTCGAGCGCTCGACGGCGCTGTCGGATTTACAGGCGTATGGATACTATGCGCGCCATGCAAATGCCCCTTGATCACCCCCTGCTGCAACGCATTGTCGACGACCTGGCCGAACAAGGCTGGTCGCAGCAGAATGCCTTCCTGCCCCAGGCTCTGACCCTGGAGCTGGCGGCTGAGTGCCGTAAACGTGCGGCTGAAGGTGAGCTGGCGCCGGCGGCGGTGGGGCGCGGGCCCGCCCAGGAAATTCGCGAGGGGATTCGCGGCGACCACATCCAGTGGCTGGAAGAGGGCGATGCCGCCGTCTGCGATACCTACATGGCGGTAATGGACAGCCTGCGCCTGGCCATGAACCGTGGCCTGTTCCTTGGCCTGGAAGACTTCGAAAGCCACTTCGCGATGTACCCGCCCGGGGCGTTCTACCTCAAGCATGTGGATCGTTTTCGCGACGATGACCGGCGCATGGTCTCGGCCGTGATCTATTTGAACGACGCCTGGCTGCCCGAACACGGCGGGCAGTTGCGCATGTACCTCAAGGGTGGCATCGAACACGACGTGGCGCCTACCGGCGGCAGCCTGGTGGTGTTCCTCTCCGGCGAAGTGCCCCACGAGGTCCTGCCTGCCACGCGTGAACGCCTGTCCCTGACCGGCTGGTTCCGTCGGCGCGGTAACGAGCCGTTTTAAGCCGGCGTCAAGTCTTGCCTGGAACAAAATGTGGGAGGGGGCTTGCCCCCGATAGCGGAGTGTCAGTCAGTTGATCTCTGGCTGACACTCCGCCATCGGGAGCAAGCCCCCTCCCACATGGGTTATCGCGTATTTCCGTCGAGCCACTTCTCTTCCAGCGCCTTTAACCGACCATCATCCTTCACCCGCTTCAACGCATTGTCCAGGCTGCTCTTGAACGCCGGATTGCCTTTCTGGAACGGGATCACCAGCTCCGGCGTCTGGTGATACGCCGCGCTGAAATCGAACTGATCCTCAAGCTCGGCAGTCATAGCGATATGGTTAAGCGCCACGTCATATTTGCCGGTCGCCACGCCAGGCAGCAGGTCGGCATCATCGGTGGTGATAAACGAGGAACGCACGTCCATCTCCTTTGCCAGCAGTTCACCCAGCTCGACCTCAAAGCCGGTGAGCTTCTCGCCCTCCTTGAAATTGTAAGGCGGGGTGTTGGCTTCAAGGGCGATGCGCAGCTCACCGCGATCGTTGACATCATCGATCAGCTCGGCGTGAGCCGGGGCGCTCAGAAGGGGAAGCAGCAGTAACAGGCCAGGCGAAAAGCGCATGGTCACTCCTAAAGAATTCGTACGGGCGAGACGCCGTTCAGCATCGCTTTGCTATGGTGTCGAGTGCCTTGGACAGCAATTTGTCGCGAAGTTGTCATAACCCTACAGATTTCACGAAAAACTGGAGAAGCGAATGAAAGCCCTTTTGTCCCGTGCAACCCTGGCCTCTTTGATGCTGGGTGCTTCGATGTTGGCCACTGCCGCCGACGGCATCCCGCGCAGCGCGCCGCCTGAAGGCGCGAAAGTATTCATCGTCTCGCCCAAAGACGGCGCCACCGTCGATAAGACTTTCACCGTGAAGTTCGGCATGGAAGGCCTGAAACTGGCGCCGGCCACCGACCAGACGGCCGGCACCGGCCACCACCACTTGCTGATCGACCAGAAAGAATTGCCCGATGCGAAACTGCCGATTCCGGCCACCGACACCGTGATCCATTACGGCAAGGCTCAGACCGAAACCGAATTGACCCTGACACCCGGCAAGCACACCTTGCAACTGGTGGCCGGCGACAAACTGCACATGCAGTTCAACCCGACGGTCGCCTCGAAAGTCATCACGGTTAACGTCAAGTAAGCGCTGTTCAGGCATAAAAAATGGGAGGCCCCTGCGGGCCTCCCATTTTTTATGCCGCATTTAAAGCGTCAGAACAACACCCGGCTACGAATAGTGCCGTTGATGTGCTGCAGCTTCTCTTGCGCCAGATCCGAGTATTCGGCGTCAACGTCGATCACCACGTAGCCAACCTTCTCGTTGGTCTGCAGGAACTGACCGGAGATGTTGATGCCGTTTTCCGCAAAGACCTTGTTGATCTCCATCATCACACCCGGAATGTTCTGGTGGATGTGCAGCAGGCGGTGCTTGCCAGGGTGAGCCGGCAGGGCCACTTCCGGGAAGTTCACGGACGATACCGAGGTACCGTTGTCGCTGTACTTGACCAGTTTTTCCGAGACTTCCAGGCCGATGTTGGCTTGGGCTTCAGCGGTGGAGCCGCCGATGTGCGGGGTCAGGATCACATTGTCCAGGCCGCGCAACGGGCTTTCGAAAATGTCGTCGTTGGAACGTGGCTCTACCGGGAACACGTCGATGGCGGCGCCGATCAGGTGCTTGTCCTTGATCGCCTCGGCCAGGGCGTCCAGCTCGACCACTGTGCCGCGCGCGGCGTTGATCAGGATCCCGCCTTTCTTGATGGCGCGGATTTCCTTCTCGCCGATCATCCATTGGGTCTCGGCAGTTTCCGGAACGTGCAGGGTGACGATGTCGGACATGCCCAGCAGCTCGGTCAGGCTCGACACCTGGGTGGCGTTGCCCAAGGGCAGCTTGGTCAGGGTGTCATAGAAGAACACCTGCATCCCCAAGCCTTCTGCCAATACCGACAGTTGAGTGCCGATCGAACCGTAACCGACGATACCCAGCTTTTTGCCGCGGATTTCGAAGGAGTTGGCCGCGCTCTTGATCCAGCCGCCACGGTGGCAGGAAGCGTTCTTCTCGGGGATACCGCGCAGCAGCAGGATGGCCTCGGCCAGCACCAGCTCCGCTACGGAACGGGTGTTGGAGTACGGTGCGTTGAACACCGCGATGCCGCGTTCGCGCGCTGCGTTGAGGTCGACCTGGTTGGTGCCGATGCAGAAGCAGCCGACCGCCACGAGTTTCTTGGCGTGGTCGAAGATCTCTTCGGTCAACTGAGTGCGGGAGCGAATGCCGATAAAGTGCGCGTCGGCGATCTTTTCCTTGAGCTGGGCTTCCGGCAGAGAACTGGTGATGTACTCAATGCTGGTGTACCCGGCGGCTTTCAGAACGTCGACAGCCGATGGGTGGACGCCTTCCAGAAGAAGGAACTTGATCTTGCTCTTATCGAGAGAAGTCTTGCTCATCTGCGTAAACCTGTATCCCGGAGAAAAATGGCAGGGAATCGAGCAGCGCAAGCTGACCCGGACGGCAGGAAAGCCGTCACCGCAGAAAGGCCCTTGGGCTCTGTCCTGCGGGGGCGGTATGCTAGCATACGCGCCCCGCTAAACACCTATTCCTGCGACGTGAAGCGTTCTCAGGATGACCATGAATTGTTCGAGAGTTCTGTCGATGACCCATCCTGCCCTGATTGATGAGCTGAAGACCCTGGTTGAGCCCGGCAAAGTGCTGACCGACGCCGACTCCCTGGAGGCTTACGGCAAGGATTGGACCAAGCATTTCGCGCCCGCGCCGTGCGCCATCGTCTTTCCCAAGACCATCGGGCAGGTGCAGGCCATCGTCCGTTGGGCCAATACCCACAAGGTGGCGTTGGTGCCATCCGGTGGGCGCACTGGCCTGTCGGCGGCGGCGGTGGCGGCCAATGGCGAAGTGGTGGTGTCATTCGACTATATGAACCAGATTCTCGACGTGAACCTTACCGACCGCACTGCGGTGTGCCAGCCGGGCGTGGTCACCAAGCAATTGCAGAACGTCGCCGAAGAAAATGGCTTGTACTACCCGGTGGATTTCGCATCGTCCGGTTCCAGCCAGATTGGCGGCAATATCGGCACCAATGCCGGCGGGATCAAGGTGATTCGCTACGGCATGACTCGTAACTGGGTGGCAGGGATGAAAGTCGTCACCGGCAAAGGCGATGTGCTGGAACTGAACCGTGACTTGATCAAGAACGCCACCGGCTACGACATGCGCCAGCTGTTCATCGGCGCCGAAGGGACTCTGGGTTTTGTGGTGGAAGCCACCATGCGCCTGGACCGTGCGCCGAAAAACCTGACCGCCATGGTGCTCGGTACCACCGACTTCGACTCGATCATGCCGGTGCTGCACGCCTTCCAGAGCAAGCTGGACCTGACCGCTTTCGAATTTTTCTCCGACAAGGCCCTGGCCAAAGTCCTCGGGCGTGGCGACGTGCCAGCGCCCTTCGAAACCGATTGCCCGTTCTACGCGCTGCTGGAATTCGAAGCCACCACCGAGGAAGTCGCCAATCACGCCCTGGAAACCTTTGAGCATTGCGTCGAGCAAGGCTGGGTGCTGGACGGCGTGATGAGCCAGAGCGAGACCCAGCTGCATAATCTGTGGAAGCTGCGCGAATATATCTCCGAGACGATTTCCCACTGGACGCCGTACAAAAACGATATTTCGGTCACCGTTTCCAAAGTGCCGGCTTTCCTGAAGGAAATTGACGCTATCGTCGGCGAGCACTACCCGGATTTCGAAATCGTCTGGTTCGGCCATATTGGCGACGGTAACCTGCACCTGAACATCCTCAAGCCAGAAACCCTGAGCAAGGACGAGTTCTTCGCCAAGTGCGCCACCGTGAACAAATGGGTGTTCGAGACCGTCGCCAAATACAACGGCTCGATCTCCGCCGAACACGGCGTGGGCATGACCAAGCGCGATTACCTGACTTACAGCCGCTCACCGGTTGAAATCGAATACATGAAGGCCGTGAAAGCGGTGTTCGACCCGAACGGGATCATGAACCCAGGCAAGATCTTCGCTGTTTAAGGACGCTTTTTAAGGAGTCGTTCCATGAGCTACCAGCACAAGTATATCGACGGCACCAACATCCACTTTCCGGTAGGCAAAGTGGTGTGTATCGGGCGTAACTACGCCGAACACGCCAAGGAACTGGACAACCCGGTGCCGACCGAGCCATTGCTGTTCATCAAGCCGGGCAGTTGCGTGGTGCCGCTGGAAGGCGGTTTCACTATTCCTACCGAGCGCGGTTCGGTGCATTACGAAGCGGAAATCGCCGTATTGATCGGCAAGCCGTTGTCGAACAACCCAAGCCGCGAAGAAGTGCTGGACGCCATCTCCGGCTTCGCCCCGGCCCTGGACCTGACCCTGCGCGACAAACAGGCCGAGTTGAAGGCCAAGGGCCTGCCGTGGGAGATCGCCAAGTCGTTCGACGGCGCGGCGGTGATTGCGCCTTTTGTGGTCGGCAGCACGTTCGCGGACGTGACCGATATCGGCATTCGCCTGACCATCAACGGCGAAGTCCGCCAGAACGGCAACAGCGCGCAGATGCTCAACCCGATCGTGCCGATGATCCAGCACATGGCCGGCTGCTTCTCCCTGCAGGCGGGTGATGTAATCCTGACCGGCACCCCGGCTGGCGTAGGGCCGCTGAATGTCGGCGACAAGCTGGTGCTGGAGCTGTCGGGCGTCAACCGCTTCGAGAGCGTCGTGCGCTGACTGTGTGCACAAATGCTGTAAAAATGTGGGAGGGGGCTTGCTCCCGATTGCAGTGTGTCAGCCGGCTAACCTGTGCCTGACACTCCGCTATCGGGAGCAAGCCCCCTCCCACATGGGTTTTGCATTTTTTTCACACGCCATCCGCATAATCCAGCTTCTTGCTCTATTCCCTACAGCTGACTTCCGGAAAAAGCCCTCAATGGCCGTGCCTCTGCCCACCTCCAAACCTACGCTTCGCTCTCGCTTGACCATGCGCTGGTATTCCTGGGTGTTTCTGGCCGGCGCGATCCTGTATGGCATCGCCTGGGCCATGCACTGGGATGATCGCGGTGTGTTGTGGGTGCTGGAAGGTTTTGAAAGCCCGGCCGAACGCCGGGAAAGCGTGTGGCTGCCGGACTATCACGCGGTCATCGACGCCAAGTTGCTGCCCGGTATGGAGAAGGACGAGGCCTCGGACCTGTCCTACAACCCAAGCACCAAAACCCTGTTCTCCGTGATGGGTAAGAACCCGTTCCTGGTGGAGCTGAGCCTGCAAGGCGACGTACTGCGCAAGATGCCCCTCAACGGCTGGAACAATCCGGAAGGCCTGACGGTGATGGAGAATGGCTTGATGGCCGTGGTCGATGAGCGCGAGCACAGCCTGACCATCGTCAAGGTTGACGCCGGCACCACGGCGTTGAACAAGGCCGATTTCCCCAGTTATGACCTG
This sequence comes from Pseudomonas sp. R1-43-08, assembly GCF_003852255.1. NCBI lineage: Bacteria > Pseudomonadati > Pseudomonadota > Gammaproteobacteria > Pseudomonadales > Pseudomonadaceae > Pseudomonas > Pseudomonas sp. R1-43-08. The sequence continues at coordinate 5,324,329 of NZ_CP027734.1, read as the reverse complement.
GGCCCGTCCAAGGACCAGAACAAAGCCTTTGAAGCAATCACCTGGGACCCGCGCAACCAGCAGCTGGTGCTGGGCGAAGAGCGCCCACCGGCACTGTTTACCTGGAAGAGCGACGGCAGCCAGACCCTGGCAGGCGACAAGCAGAAACGGGCGAGTACCGAACTGGACGTGCGCAACCTTTCCGCCCTGGCAGTCGACCCGCGTACCGGGCACTTGCTGGTGCTGTCGGCCGACTCCCACCTGCTGCTGGAGCTGGATGAAACCGGCGAGCAAGTCAGCTTCATGACCCTGCTGGGCGGTTTCAACGGCCTCAAGGACACCATCCCGCGTGCCGAAGGCGTAACCATGGACGAGAGCGGTACGCTGTATATCGTCAGCGAGCCAAACCTGTTCTATCGGTTTGAAAAACAGAAATAACCTACGTCTTACGTCGGACGCGTCTTAAAAAGCGGCATTCACCAGACAGCCCGTTGCGTTTAAGTTTAAATTCAGGCGATCTTGATATCTATTCGCCAGTTTTTCTCTGAGCCCGCCACGATGCGTCGATTCGCCCGCCCCAAACCTGCTCTTTTAATCCTGCTATTGATTGCGCTGGTCGCTGCCGCGATCGTTGCTCAGCAATTCCGTCTGTTCGAGCGTGCCTGGTTCAACTGGCAGGTGTGGCACCAGCCAGCGGATGAACGCGGCATCGGCCTGGCCGATTACCGCGTCTCCCTGGAAGGCCAGGTGATCGAAGGGCTCGACGACGATGTGTCGGCCCTCACCTACGACCCGGTGCGCAAAAGCCTGTTTACCGTCACCAACAAAAACGCCGAGTTGGTCGAGCTGTCCCTGCAAGGCAAGATCCTGCGGCGTATTCCCCTGGTGGGGTTTGGCGATGCCGAGGCGGTGGAGTTCATCAGCGACAATATTTACGTGATCAGTGACGAGCGCCAGCAGCGCCTGATCAAGGTGCATGTGGACGATGACACGCAATTTCTCGATGCCGCCGATGCGGAGCAAATGACCCTGGGCGTGCACATCGGCAGCAACAAGGGTTTCGAAGGCCTGGCCTATGACTCGGTGGGCAAGCGCCTGTTTGTCGCCAAGGAACGCGACCCGATGGTGATCTATGAGGTCCACGGCTTTCCCCATTTCAAAGCGGAAAAAACCTACTCGGTGCATGTGATCAACAACCCCAAGCGTGATGCCGGGTTGTTTGTGCGCGACCTGTCGAGCCTGCAATACGACGAGCGCAGCGGCCATTTACTGGCGCTTTCCGATGAGTCGTTCCTGGTGCTGGAACTGGATATCGATGGTCGCCCGTTAAGCAGTCTGTCACTGCTCAACGGGCGCCATGGCCTGAAAAAACGTGTGCCGCAGGCCGAAGGGATCGCCATGGATGACGAGGGCACGCTGTACCTCGTCAGTGAACCGAACCTGTTCTACGTGTTCAAGAAGCCCTGATCAGAACATCCACTGCACACCCAGCGAGTAGCCGGTCTGGCTGCCCTCGGCATGGCCGAGCCGACTGTTCACTTCGGCGTACACCCCCAATTGCGGGGTGATTGCCAATTGGCTGCCGATCTGTGCGCGACCAAAATGTTTATCGACTGACCCCAGTTTGGCGGTGCGGGCCTGGCCATCGGCGCGGGCGGTCAGTTGCAGGTCGTCGAGACGCCCATCGGCCAATTCCTTGACCCACCCGATGTTGCCGTAAGGCATCAGGCTCAAGCCGTAAGGCAGAGCGACAGCACCGCGCACGCGCCAGCCCAGGCTGGCTTCCAGGGAATCGAACGACTGTTCTTCGTAGTCCAGCGCGGTGCGCAGGTTCTGCTTCTCGTCGAACTGATCGATGCGGTAGTGGCTGTAATCGAGCCCGGCAAAGGGTCCGCTCTGGAGGGCACCAAAATCGAAGTCATAGCCGCCCAGCACCCGTGCGCCGAGGGACAGCGCGTCGGTCTTGCCGGTCAGGTGCTGGTTGAGCAGCACCGGCCCGCCGCTGGCCTGGATCAGCAGGTTGCGTTTGGAATCGAAGCGCGTGTGGCCGGCGCTCAGGTCACCGGCCAGCCAGCTCGGCCCGCCGTCGTTGAGCAGGGCGTAGACGGCGGCCTGCCAGGTGTCGCTATCGAGTTTGCCGCGGTGCTCCAGCGTGTCGCGGCCGTTGCGGTAGCTCAGGCTGGCGCCGATGTTCAGGGCTGAGCTCAGCTGGTAGTCGCCCAGCGCATGTACGCCCAACTGCCGGGCCTCTGGGTTGGGCGCGCGGTCGAAACCGCTGTCCGGGTTGTATTGGCCCTCCACGCCGGCCTCGCCATCGAAGCTGCCCACTTCGCGACTGGCCGACTGCAAGGTCAGCCAGCGGCGCTCGTGCAAGCGCACGGCGGCCTGATGTTGACGCTGCAGGTTGTCCTGCATGTTGCGTGCAACGGCGCCGCCCGAGGCGCTCGAGGCCATCAAGTCGGCATTGGTCAGTTCCAGCACCAGGCGGCTGAGCAGGCGCGAATAATCGCGCAGGCGCTGGTCGATGCGCGCCTGGCCGAAGGCATCGGTGAGCACGGCTTTATTGTCTTCGTTCGGGTCGTGCCAGGTCGAGCCGCCGGGGATTTTCGGATTGTCGGTCTGGGTGTAGCCATCCAGGTCGCCCAGCTCCCAATTGGTCGCCTCGACATACAGGATCGGGATCTTCAGCGGTTCGAACGGTTCACCATCGCTGCAGCAGCCGGTGCCCTTGGGGTATTGCGGGTCCAGGCCGGGGTTGGTGAACAGGGGGATATTCAGTTCCCTGGCGATCTGGAAGGTGTGTTCGCGCAACGCCGCCAGGCCGGGGTTGGCCGCGCTGTTCTGGCCGGCGTGGGCATACATCATGTCGCCGGTAATCAGGCTGTCGAGGTTGATCATCGCGAGCATGTTGGCGCGTTGGCTTGCGCTCAGGGACTCAACGAAGGCCTTGGACCCTCGCAAGCCTTCTTCTTCCGCGCCGAAGCCCACCACCTGCAAGCCATTTTCCAGTTGCAGCCCGCCCAGGTTCTTCGCCACCTCGGTGAGCACGCTGGCGCCGGAGCCGTTGTCGTCCAGGCCTTGCAGGGCAGGGCGACCGAAGTAGGTATCGAAGTGCGCGCCGATCACCACGTACTGCGGTTTAGTGCCGGCGGCGTAGGCCACCACGTTTTGCGAGGCGCGGCTGCCGTTGTTCCAGGTGAAGTCCTGGCGACTGATGCTGTAGGCCGTGCCCATCTGGCTCTGCATCCAATCGGCCGCCCCGGCGAAATTGGCCGTGCCGCGATAACGCCCGGGGTAGTCGTTGATCAGTTTTTCCAGGGTGGTGGTGGCGTGCTGGCCGTAATCATAGGCCTGAAGATGCGTCGACAGCAGGGTGCCGGCGACGCTGAGAGCGAAGGCTAGGGGCTTTATCACAGGGTCTTCCTTGAGGTGATGAGAGGTTCAAGCGCAGACGCTTTGCACAATGCGCGCCTCATTCCGTGGGCGGCGGCGAATTGGCGCAATGTTAAAAGCGTGGGTCGCTTGGTTGTAATTTGTAACGGATTGGATACCAGGCGGGGCGTGACAGAGCGCACGGTTTTGGAGAGGAGTGCTGCGAAAAGTAGCGTTTGTGTTACAGAAATCCAGACCGGATCGCTATAAATGTGGGAGGGGGCTTGCCCCGATGGCGGTGTATCAGTACCAGATATTCTGACTGACACACTGCCATCGGGGGCAAGCCCCCTCCCACATTTGAACTGCGGTGTTATTAAGCTTTGAGGGTTTTCACGCCTTCCGGGGTACCCAACAGCAGCACATCCGCCGGGCGTGCGGCGAACAGGCCGTTGGTGACCACGCCAACGATGGCGTTGATCTGCGTCTCCAGCTCCACCGGATTAATGATCTGCATGTTGAACACATCGAGGATGATGTTGCCGTTATCGGTCAACACGCCTTCACGGTACACCGGGTCGCCGCCCAGTTTCACCAGCTCGCGGGCCACGTGGCTGCGGGCCATCGGGATGACTTCCACCGGCAGCGGGAATGCACCGAGCACCGGCACCAGCTTGCTGGCGTCGGCAATGCAGATGAAGGTCTTGGCCACGGCCGCGACGATCTTCTCGCGGGTCAGGGCTGCGCCGCCGCCTTTGATCAGGTTCAGGTGCTCGTCGCTTTCGTCCGCGCCGTCGATGTAGAACTCCAGGTCGCTCACGGTGTTGAGCTCGTACACCGGAATGCCATGGCCTTTGAGGCGCGCGGCGGTCGCTTCGGAGCTGGCCACTGCGCCATCGAACGCACCTTTATGCTGGGCCAGCGCATCGATAAAGCAGTTGGCAGTGGAGCCGGTGCCGACACCGACGATGCTCTTGTCGTCGAGTTTTGGAAGGATTAAATCGACAGCGGCCTGGGCCACTGCCTGTTTGAGTTGATCCTGGGTCATGCGGGCTCCGGAACGGGCGGGGGAGTAATCGAGGGCGGCGAGTATACCCCAACAAACCTTGGGATTCGTGTGGTCTCCCGGCCAAAAGCCGGGTTAGACTCCCTGGCCCTGCCCAACCCCTGAAGTAGATGCCTGCCGATGCTTGAACACTACGTCAAAAAGATCCTCACCTCGCGCGTTTACGACGTTGCCGTAGAAACACCCCTGCAGACTGCCCGCCAGCTTTCCGAGCGGCTGGGCAACCAGATTTGGCTCAAGCGCGAAGACTTGCAGCCGGTGTTCTCGTTCAAGATTCGCGGCGCCTACAACAAGCTGTGCCAGCTCAGCGCTGAAGAGCGCGCACGCGGCGTGGTCACCGCCTCGGCGGGCAACCATGCCCAGGGCCTGGCCCTGGCGGCCAAGGTGCTGGGGGTCAAGGCAACGATCGTGATGCCCAAGACCACCCCGGAAATCAAGGTCGAAGGCGTGCGCTCGCGTGGCGGCAAGGTGGTGCTGCACGGTGATTCTTTCCCGGAGGCCCTGGCCTATTCGCTGAAGCTGGTCGATGAAAAAGGCTACGTTTACATTCACCCCTACGATGATCCGCACACCATTGCCGGGCAGGGCACCGTGGCGATGGAGATCCTGCGCCAGCACCCAGGGCCATTGGACGCGATCTTCGTGCCGGTGGGCGGCGGCGGGCTGATCGCGGGGATTGCGGCGTATGTGAAATACCTGCGCCCGGACATCAAGATCATCGGCGTCGAGCCGGACGACTCCAACTGCCTGCAAGCGGCGATGGCGGCGGGTGAGCGCGTTGTGCTGCCGACCGTCGGCCTCTTCGCCGATGGCGTGGCGGTGGCGCAGATTGGCCAGCACACCTTCGACATCTGCAAAGACTATGTGGATGAAGTGATCACCGTCAGCACCGATGAAATCTGTGCGGCAATCAAGGATATCTACGACGACACGCGCTCGATCACCGAGCCGGCAGGCGCATTGGGCGTGGCCGGGATCAAGAAGTATGTCGAGACCCGTGGCGTCAGCGGCCAAACTTTCGTCGCCATCGACTCCGGCGCCAACGTCAACTTCGACCGCCTGCGCCATGTGGCCGAACGCGCCGAACTGGGTGAAGGCCGCGAAGCCATCATCGCCGTGACCATTCCCGAGAAGCCGGGCAGCTTCAAGGCATTCTGCGAGGCGGTGGGCAAGCGCCAGATCACCGAATTCAACTACCGCTATCACACCGGCAGCGAGGCGCACATCTTCGTCGGCGTGCAGACCCACCCGGAAAACGACCCGCGCAGCGCATTGATCGCCAGCCTCACCGACCAGGGTTTCCCGGTGCTGGACCTCACCGAAAACGAATTGGCCAAATTGCACATCCGCCATATGGTCGGCGGGCATGCGGCCAAGGTCAGTGACGAGCTGGTGTTTCGTTTTGAATTTCCGGAGCGGCCGGGGGCGTTGTTCAACTTTCTTAACAAACTGGGCGGGCGCTGGAATATCTCGATGTTCCACTACCGTAACCACGGCGCGGCTGACGGCCGGGTGGTCGCCGGCCTGCAAGTGCCGGCGGACGAGCGCCACCTGGTCCCGGCCGCCCTCGCCGAGATCGGCTACCCGTATTGGGATGAAAGCGAAAACCCGGCCTACCAGTTGTTCCTCGGTTGAGCGACTACGCTGACTGAGCGGCCTTCAAGGAATCGAGACTATGGAAACGCTTACCACCCTCAAGGTTATTCACATCGCCGCCACCGTGTTGCTGCTGCTCAGCGGCCTGGGCCTGGCAGTACTGGCCTGGCGCAAGCGCAGCGCCGGCCCGGCGATGATCGTGCAACGCCCGTGGGCGTTCGTCTGGCTGCTGATGGGCATTTGCCTGGTGAGCATGCCGTTCACCGGCTGGTGGATGGTGCACCTGGTCGGCTGGCCGCTGGGGCAAACCTGGATCCTGGGTTCCAGCATTCTGTATACCGTGGCGGCGCTGGCCTGGTTCTGGCTGGTGGCACGGCTCAATCGGCTGCGTAAAGGCGAGGGCGGTAGCCTGAATTTCACCTTGGTGCTGGCGGTGGTCAGTTTGGTGGGGTTTGTGGCGATTGCCGGGCTGATGGGGGCTAAACCGGTTTGAAAGGAGCTTCATGAACATTCTTCTGGTAGGCGCCACCGGGTTTGTCGGGCGCCACCTGTTGCTGGCTCTGCAGCAGGCGGGGCATCAAGTGGTCGCTACTTGTCGCGAGCCTCGAAGCCAGAATTGGCCGGGCGTGGAGTGGCGCCCGCTGGATCTGAACCTGCTGGCCGTCCACCCCGAAGGTTTCGACTTTCCCGAATCCGTTGATTTACTGATCAATGCAGCCGGTCTGCTGAGCGTGGATGCGGCCGAGCTGAGCCGGGTGCAGGACCGGGGCACTTGCGCGTTGTTCGATCTGGCGGCGCAGCGCGGCGTGCGAGTGCTGCAGGTTTCCGCCCTGGGCGCTTCAGCGCAGTCCGATGTGCCGTTTCTCGCCAGCAAAGGCGCGGCTGACGACTATCTGCTTGGCCTCGGGATTGAAGCGGTGATATTGCGACCCTCATTGGTGGTGGGTGAGGGCGGCGCCAGCAGTGCCTGGCTCGCCGCGCTTTCGCCGTGGCCGCTGATCCCGTTGCTGGACCTCAAGGCCCATCTGCAACCGGTGCATATCGCTGACGTCGTCGGGGCCGTACTGGCATTGCTGCGTCGGTGGCCAGTTGAAGCGATGGTGTTGCCATTGGTAGGGCCTGAACCGATGCGGCTGAGCCAGGTCATTGATCAGTTGCGCGCCGTACAAGGCTGGGCGCCGGGCCGATACGTCCAGGCGCCGCTGCTAGGGTTGAGCGGTCGGGTGGGCGACTGCCTGGGTTGGCGTGCGCTGAACAGACAAAGCATTACTCTGGCACAACAGGACAACGTGGCCGACCCCGAGGTGCTGGCTTCGGTCTGCGGTTATTCGGCGGCACCGCTGTCGTCGCGTTTGCAGGGCTGGCCGACAGCGGCCGTGAGCAGCCAGCTTACGGTCCGTCCCTTGATGCTGGCGGTGCTGGTGCTGATCTGGCTGGGCACCGCAGCGGTGTGCCTGGGGCCGGGGTACGAGTGGGGCTTGCGCATCATGGCGCAGGCAGGCGTGCACGGTGTTTGGGCGATGCTGGCGGTGATCGGCGGGTCGCTGTGCGATGGTCTGTTGGGCATCGGGCTGCTGATCAGGCGCTGGCGGCGCCACACCCTGCTATTGCAGCTGTTGTTGATGGCCGGATACACCGTAGTCATCAGCTTCGTTTTGCCCCACTACTGGTTCGACCCCTACGCCGCCGTCGCCAAGAACCTGGTGCTGATGGTGGCTACGTTATGGCTTTTTTGGACTGAACCTACTGTGAATGAGTGTCGCCGATGAGTGCTTACCTGCTGCTCAAAACCCTGCATATCCTTTCGTCCACCATCCTGTTCGGGCTGGGCGCGGGCTCGGCCTACTACGCGTTGCGCGCCTGGCGCAGCGGCAAAGTGGAAGTGATCGCCGTAACATTCAAGCACCTGGTCTTTGCCGACTGGGCGTTTACCGCGACCACGGCAGTGTTCCAGCCATTGAGTGGGATCGGCTTGATGCATCTGGCGGGTTGGTCGTTGCAGCAGAGTTGGTTGCAGTGGACGTTCGGTTTGTATGTGTTGGCGGGGATCTGCTGGCTGCCAGTGGTGTGGTTGCAGATTCGTGTGCACCAGATGGCGGAACAGGCGTTGCGCAAAGGTACGGCGATGCCACTCAAGGCCGCAACCTATATGCGCTGGTGGTTTGGCCTGGGTTGGCCTGCATTCCTGGCGTTCATGGCGATTTTCTACCTGATGGTGGCCAAGCCTATGTAAGGCTTAGGCCCGTGTCGCCTGCATCGGGAGCAAGCCCCCTCCCACATTTGAAATGCATTTCAAATGTGGGAGGGGGCTTGCCCCCGATAGCTTTATCAGCCGCGCAGCGTAATCACCGGCCAGCCCCGCTTTTCAGCCTCGGCCCGCAAATTCGGATCAGGATCCACCGCCACCGGGTGAGTCACCTGCTCCAGCAGCGGCAAGTCATTCATCGAGTCGCTATAGAAGTAGCTGTCTTCCAGGGTATAGCCGGTCTCTTCCAGCCAACGGTTCAAGCGCGTCACCTTGCCTTCACGAAAGCACGGCACATCGGTGCTGCGCCCGGTGTAGCGGCCATTTTCCATCTCGCACTCGGTGGCGATCAGGGTTTCAACCCCCAGCCGTGCGGCAATCGGCGCGGTGACGAAACGGTTGGTGGCGGTGATGATCACCAGCATGTCGCCAGCGGCGCGGTGCCTGGCCAGCAGTTCCACGGCCTTGGGCAGCATGATCGGCTCGATGCAGTCGCGCATGTAGTCGTTGTGCCATTCGTCCAACTGAGCCATCTCGGTGCGGCCGAGGATTTCCAGGCAGAAGTTCAGGTAAGCGGCGTTGTCCAGCTTGCCGGCCAGGTAGTCCTGATAGAACTCGTCGTTGCGGGCCTTGTAAGCCACCGCATCGAGAATCCCTCGTTCACACAGGTAATCGCCCCAGGCGTGATCGCTGTCACCGCCCAGGAGCGTGTTGTCCAAGTCGAATAAAGCCAGGCGCATTGCGGTTACTCGCTGAAAAGTCTGTAAAAAGGCGTCCAGAATACGGTCTTTTCACAAGAGTGCACATAAGGTAAGAAGCCTCGTTGCCGCTGGATGAACCTTTGTGGAACAATGCGGCGACATGCGTTTGCGAGGTTGTTGCCGTGATCGACCCCGATGGTTTCCGTCCTAATGTCGGGATTATTCTTACGAATGATGCCGGACAGGTGCTATGGGCTCGCCGAATCAACCAAGATGCCTGGCAGTTTCCTCAAGGTGGGATCAACCCCGACGAAACCCCTGAAGACGCCTTGTACCGTGAGTTGAACGAAGAAGTCGGCCTTGAGCGCGAAGATGTGCAGATTCTGGCCTGCACCCGGGGCTGGTTGCGCTATCGTTTGCCGCAACGCCTGGTGCGTACCCACAGCCAACCGCTGTGTATCGGCCAGAAGCAGAAATGGTTTCTCCTGCGCCTGATCTCCAATGAGCAGCGGGTGCGGATGGATTTGACCGGTAAACCGGAGTTCGATGGCTGGCGCTGGGTCAGTTATTGGTATCCGCTGGGCCAGGTGGTGACATTCAAGCGCGAGGTTTATCGTCGCGCTCTCAAAGAGCTTGCCCCGCGCCTTTTAGCGCGCGACTGACGACGGAGTTCGACCCCGAGCCATGCTCAATACGCTGCGCAAGATCGTCCAGGAAGTTAACTCCGCCAAGGATCTCAAGGCGGCGTTGGGGATTATTGTGTTGCGCGTCAAGGAAGCCATGGGCAGCCAGGTCTGCTCGGTTTACCTGCTGGACCCCGAGACCAACCGTTTTGTGCTGATGGCCACCGAGGGCTTGAACAAGCGCTCCATCGGCAAAGTCAGCATGGCGCCCAATGAAGGTCTGGTGGGCCTGGTGGGGACGCGTGAAGAACCCCTGAACCTTGAAAACGCGGCCGATCACCCGCGTTATCGCTACTTTGCCGAAACCGGCGAAGAGCGCTACGCCTCGTTTCTCGGCGCGCCGATCATCCACCACCGCCGCGTCGTCGGCGTGCTGGTCATCCAACAGAAAGAACGCCGCCAGTTCGACGAAGGTGAAGAAGCCTTCCTGGTGACCATGAGCGCGCAGCTGGCCGGGGTTATCGCCCACGCCGAAGCCACGGGCTCGATTCGCGGCCTGGGTCGCCAGGGCAAGGGCATCCAGGAGGCCAAGTTCGTCGGCGTGCCGGGTTCGCCGGGGGCCGCCGTCGGTACGGCGGTGGTCATGCTGCCACCGGCCGACCTCGATGTGGTACCGGACAAGACCGTTCACGACATCGACGCTGAAATCAAACTGTTCAAGACCGCCCTGGAAGGCGTGCGCGCCGACATGCGCAACCTGTCGACCAAGCTGGCCACCCAGTTGCGCCCGGAAGAGCGGGCGCTGTTCGACGTGTACCAGATGATGCTCGACGACGCGTCCCTGGGTAATGAAGTCAAGACCGTGATCAAGACCGGCCAGTGGGCCCAGGGCGCGCTGCGCCAGGTGGTTACCGATCACGTCAACCGTTTCGAATTGATGGACGACGCTTACCTGCGCGAGCGCGCCTCGGATGTGCGTGACCTCGGTCGCCGTCTGCTGGCCTACCTGCAGGAAGACCGCACCACCAATCTGGTCTACCCCGACAACACCATCCTGATCAGCGAAGAACTGACCGCCACCATGCTCGGCGAAGTGCCTGAGGGCAAATTGGTCGGCCTGGTCTCGGTATTGGGCTCGGGTAACTCCCACGTTGCGATCCTGGCTCGCGCCATGGGCATTCCGACGGTGATGGGCCTGGTGGACCTGCCGTATTCCAAGGTGGATGGCATCGACATGATCGTCGATGGCCATCGCGGCGAAGTCTTTACCAACCCCAGCGAATTGCTGCGCAAGCAATACGCCGAAGTGGTCGAGGAAGAGAAACAACTGGCGCTGGGCCTCGACTCGTTGCGCGAATTGCCGTGCGTGACCCTCGACGGCCACCGCGTGCCGCTGCTGGTGAACACCGGCCTGCTGGCCGATGTGGCGCGGGCGCAACAGCGTGGCGCTGAAGGGGTGGGGCTGTACCGCACCGAAGTACCGTTCATGATCAACCAGCGCTTCCCGAGTGAGAAGGAGCAGCTGGCGATTTATCGCGAGCAACTGCAGGCCTTCCACCCTTTGCCGGTGACCATGCGCAGCCTGGATATCGGCGGCGACAAGTCACTGTCGTATTTCCCGATCAAGGAAGACAACCCCTTCCTCGGCTGGCGCGGGATTCGCGTCACCCTCGACCACCCTGAAATTTTCCTGGTGCAGACCCGCGCCATGCTCAAGGCCAGCGAAGGCCTGAATAACCTGCGCATCCTGCTGCCGATGATCTCCGGCACCCACGAGCTGGAAGAAGCCCTGCACCTGATCCACCGGGCCTGGGGCGAAGTGCGCGACGAAGGCGCCGACGTGCCGATGCCGCCGATTGGCGTGATGATCGAAATCCCGGCGGCGGTGTACCAGGCCAAGGAACTGGCGCGGCAGGTGGACTTCCTGTCGGTGGGCTCCAACGACCTGACCCAATACCTGCTCGCCGTGGACCGCAACAATCCACGGGTAGCCGACCTGTACGACTACCTGCACCCGGCCGTGCTGCAAGCGCTGCAGCACGTAGTGCGCGACGCCCATGCCGAAGGCAAGCCGGTGAGTATCTGCGGTGAAATGGCCGGCGACCCGGCGGCGGCAGTGCTGTTGATGGCGATGGGCTTTGACAGCCTGTCGATGAACGCCACCAACTTGCCCAAAGTGAAATGGATGCTGCGCCAGGTTGAATTGAGCATGGCCAAGGATTTGCTCGCCGAGTTGATGACCATCGACAACCCGCAAGTTATCCACAGCTCGCTGCAATTGGCGCTGAAGAACCTGGGGCTGACGCGGATGATCAACCCGGCTTCTGCAAAAACCCTCTGACGCCTGGCGCCAATCAAAATGTGGGAGGGGGCTTGCTCCCGATAGCGGTGTAACTGTCAGCACATGTTTAGCTGACACACCGCAATCGGGAGCAAGCCCCCTCCCACATTTGATTTTCGGTGGGGTTAGAGATTGAGCTCGACCTCGCCCAACCGCCCACCCTGCGGGCCGAAACTACGCTCCACCATCCGCCGCGTCCCGTCGGCATTCACGATCAACGCTGTGCTTGCCCGCGTCCCGTAACTCGGGCTGGCAATAAATACACTCGACAACAGACTCTCCGTCGCCAGGCCCACACCGGTATCCGGCAGTTCAGCAAACGGTGCAGTCTGTGGGTCACTCAAGATCCTCAGCAACGCGTCCGGCTGCGGATCGTCGAGGATTTCAACGAGTGCCGCCTTGGCCTTGAGCAGCTTCGGCCAAGGCGTATCCAAGCCGGCATTGGATAAACCGTAAACGCCCGCCTCCAATCGCGTCGGCTCGGTCTCGTTGGCGTTGTAGTGCCAGAGCTTATCCCGCGTGCCCACTAATAGATTAAACCCGGCATATTCAATCGAACGTCCGTTAACATCCGCCAAATAATCGTCAATCGGCAGCGAACCACTGAGAAAGCGCGCCACCAGCTCACCCCGGGACTTGCGTGACGGCGGCTGGTGCGGGTCGCGGATATTGGTGAGCGCGGCAAAACGCCCCTCGGCGTTCACCCCCAGCCAAGTGCCGCCCGCTTCCTGATCGCGGCCGGCGTAGACCTGTGGCGCATCCGGCCATTGAGCCAGCGGCAGGCTGGGCCGGGCGTAGAATTCATCACGGTTGGCCGCGACGATCAGCGGCTGGGCATGGCCCGGCCGCCAGGCAAAAACAATCAGGCACATCGGGCGATCCCTTGTGTGTTTTTTCCTCACTCTACCCACAGAACCGCAGGCGTTCCATCGTAACGAAGTTGGGCCGCGCACCTTCCATCCGTTAACATGCCGGGCTGTTTGGTGTGTATGTGAACTTCTTAATTTGATCTCGCAGCTGTAACGCAGGCTTAATCGCGCATCGGCATGGTCCGGTGCGTCATGACTAAATGTTTTAACGAGGAGTCGCAATGCTGCCTTACCCGCAGATCGACCCGGTGGCCCTGGCCATCGGTCCGCTGAAAATCCATTGGTATGGGTTGATGTACCTGATCGGCATCGGCGGTGCCTGGCTGCTGGCGTCCCGGCGCCTGAACCGTTTCGACCCGACCTGGACCAAGGAGAAGCTCTCCGACATGGTGTTCTGGTTGTCGATGGGGGTCATTGTCGGTGGGCGACTCGGGTATGTGCTGTTCTACGATCTGTCGGCCTACATCGCCAACCCGACGCTGATCTTTGAAGTGTGGAAGGGCGGCATGGCGTTCCACGGCGGGTTTATCGGCGTGATGATCGCCGCCTGGTGGTTTGGCCGGCGCAACGGCAAGTCGTTTTTCCAGCTGATGGACTTTGTCGCGCCGCTGGTGCCGATTGGCCTGGGCGCTGGGCGTATCGGTAACTTCATCAACGCCGAGCTGTGGGGCAAGCCGACCGATGTGCCGTGGGCCATGGTGTTCCCGCCGTTCAGCGACCCGGCGCAACTGCCGCGCCATCCGTCGCAGCTGTACCAGTTCGCCCTGGAAGGTGTGGCATTGTTCCTCATCCTGTACATCTTCTCGCGCAAGCCACGCCCAACCATGGCCGTGTCGGGGATGTTCGCGCTGTTCTACGGGATCTTCCGCTTCATCGTCGAGTTCGTGCGCGTACCGGATGCGCAGTTGGGCTACCTGGCGTGGGGCTGGTTGACCATGGGGCAGGTGCTCAGCATTCCGATGATCCTGGTCGGCCTCGGCCTGCTGTGGTGGGCTTACAACCGCCCACAAGGCATCAAGAGCACCGCGCTTTAAATTCGAACGCCGAGGCGTGTGCGCCTCGGCTTCAACGATACGGGTACCCACATGAAGCAATACCTCGAACTCCTGCACGACGTCGTGACCAATGGCCTGACCAAGGGCGATCGTACCGGCACCGGCACCAAGGCCGTGTTCGCCCGTCAGTATCGGCATAACCTGGCCGATGGCTTCCCGCTGCTGACCACCAAGAAGCTGCATTTCAAAAGCATCGCCAACGAACTGATCTGGATGTTGAGCGGCAACACCAACATCAAGTGGCTCAACGAAAACGGCGTGCGTATCTGGGATGAATGGGCCACCGAAGACGGCGACCTGGGCCCGGTGTACGGCGAGCAGTGGACCGCCTGGCCGACCAAGGACGGCGGCAAGATCAACCAGATCGACTACATGGTCGAGACGTTGAAGACCAACCCCAACAGCCGCCGCATCCTGTTCCACGGCTGGAACGTCGAATACCTGCCGGATGAAACCAAAAGTCCCCAGGAAAACGCGCGCAACGGCAAGCAGGCCTTGCCACCGTGCCACCTGCTGTACCAGGCGTTCGTGCACGACGGCCATCTTTCGATGCAGTTATACATCCGCAGCTCCGATGTATTCCTCGGCCTGCCCTATAACACCGCCGCCCTGGCGTTGTTGACCCACATGCTGGCCCAGCAGTGCGACCTGATCCCCCACGAGATCATCGTCACCACCGGCGACACCCACGCTTACAGCAACCACATGGAGCAGATCCAGACCCAGCTCGCGCGCACGCCGAAAAAGCTGCCGGAACTGGTGATCAAGCGTAAACCTGCGTCGATATACGACTACAAGTTCGAAGACTTTGAAATCGTCGGCTACGACGCCGACCCAAGCATCAAGGCTGACGTCGCGATCTAACAGGCTACGCCGGTCCAAACTGTGGGAAGGGGCTTGCTCCCGATAGCGGTGTAACAGTCAGAGCATTGATTACTGACAGACCGCCATCGGGAGCAAGCCCCCTCCCACAGGTTGATTGGGTTTCTCCCCAGGCTCAGTGCCCGTGGCTTCTGCCCACATGCGACGGCTCGGCCTCGCTGGCCTGCACGCTGCCGCTGACCTCCAAACGCTGCAAAATCCCGCACTGCGCCCCGCCGCCACAGCGCTGGCGCAAGTCCAGCAATTGCTCCTGCAACGCCAGCAGCCCATCGATCCGCGCTTTTACATGGTGGATATGTTCGTCAATCAGCGCATTCACGCTTTCGCATTGATCCTGTGGGCTGTCACGCAGGCTGAGCAGGCTGCGGATTTCTTCCAGGGTCATGTCGAGGCTGCGGCAGTTGCGGATAAAGATCAGCCGCTCGGTGTGCGCCTGGGTGTACACCCGGTAGTTGCCCTCCGTGCGCGCCGGGGGTGGCAGCAGGCTTTCCTTCTCGTAATAACGGATGGTTTCCACCGGGCAGTCGGTCAGTTTGGCCAGTTCACCGATCTTCATCGAAGCAATCTCCAAATGGGTGCTTGACCCTATAGTGGCTACAGGGTCTTTACTTGGCAACAGGCACATCCACGGACGCGACAGCATGAGCGATTCCCTCCACACCCCGCATAAGCACGATCACGACCATGATCATGATCACGGCGAGCAAACGCTCAAGCCGGTGCATGACCACGGCGGCGGGTGCTGCTCCGGCACTCCGGCGCCTGCAAAAGTACAGCTGAGCGACGCCCCCACCGCCGGCTCGCGCCTGAGCACCTTTCGCATCGAAGCGATGGACTGCCCCACCGAACAAACGCTGATCCAGAACAAACTGGGCAAGCTCGCCGGTGTGCAGCAGCTGGAATTCAACCTGATCAACCGCATCCTCGGCGTCACCCACGACTTGCCGAGCACTGCGCCGATCATCGATGCCATCAAATCCATCGGCATGCAGGCCGACCCGATCGAAGAAGGCACCCCCGCCGCTGCGCCGCCCGCCAAGAAGCACTGGTGGCCGCTGGCAGTCTCGGGCGTGGGGGCATTGGGCGCGGAAGTCCTGCATTTCACTGGCGTGGCGCCGACCTGGGTGATCGCGCTGGTGGCGCTGGTGTCGATTCTCAGCGGTGGCCTCACCACCTACAAAAAGGGCTGGATTGCCCTGAAAAACCTGAACCTGAACATCAACGCGCTGATGAGTATCGCCGTGACCGGCGCCGTGCTGATTGGCCAATGGCCGGAAGCGGCGATGGTGATGTTCCTGTTTACCGTGGCAGAGTTGATCGAAGCCAAGTCCCTGGACCGTGCGCGCAACGCCATCAGCGGTTTGATGCAGATGACCCCGGAACAGGCCACGGTGCGCCAGGCCGATGGTTCCTGGCTGGAACAGGAGGTCAAAAGTATCGATCCAGGCGCCATCGTGCGGGTAAAACCCGGCGAGCGCATCGGCCTGGACGGTGAGGTGACTGCCGGTCAATCCACGGTCGACCAGGCGCCGATCACCGGTGAAAGCCTGCCGATCGAAAAAACCCTGGGCGATAAAGTCTTCGCCGGTACGATCAACCAGGCCGGTTCCCTGGAATACAAGGTGACCGCAGCGGCCAACAATTCCACTCTGGCGCGGATCATCCACGCGGTGGAGCAGGCCCAGGGCGCTCGGGCGCCGACCCAGCGTTTTGTCGACCGCTTCTCCAAGGTCTATACACCCGCAGTGTTCCTGTTTGCCCTGGGCGTGGCGGTCATACCGCCGCTGTTCATGGCGGGCGTCTGGTTCGACTGGATCTACCGCGCCCTGGTGTTGCTGGTGGTCGCGTGCCCGTGCGCCTTGGTGATTTCCACCCCGGTGACCATTGTCAGCGGCCTCGCGGCGGCGGCGCGCAAAGGCATTCTGATCAAGGGCGGCGTGTACCTGGAGGGCGGTTACAAGCTCAACTACCTTGCCCTGGACAAGACCGGCACCATCACCCACGGCAAGCCGGTGCAAACCGACTACGTGCCGCTGTTCGCCACCGTGCAGGACAGCGCGCCGGCGCTGGCCGCGAGTTTGGCCGGCCGTTCCGACCACCCGGTGTCTTTGGCGATTGCCAACGCGGCGGTGGATAAAAACCTAGCGTCCTACGTTGTGGATAACTTCGCGGCATTGCCCGGTCGTGGCGTGCGCGGAGACATAAACGGCGAAACCTACCACCTGGGCAACCACCGTCTGGTGGAAGACCTCGGGCTGTGCTCGCCGGCCCTGGAAGAGAAACTCTTCGCCCTGGAAAAACAAGGCAAGTCCGTGGTGCTGCTGCTCGACAAGTCGGGCCCGCTGGCCCTGTTCGCCGTAGCCGACACGGTCAAGGACAGCAGCCGCGAAGCCATCCGGCAACTGCACGAGCTGGGCGTCAAGACCCTGATGCTCACCGGCGATAACACCCACACCGCCCAGGCGATTGCCGCCCAGGTCGGTATCGACCAGGCCCAGGGCGACCTGCTGCCCACCGATAAGCTGCACGCCATTGAAACGCTCTACGGGCAGGGCCACCGCGTCGGCATGGTCGGCGACGGCATCAACGACGCCCCGGCCCTGGCACGCGCCGAAATCGGCTTTGCCATGGCTGCGGCGGGCACCGACACCGCCATCGAGACCGCCGACGTGGCGCTGATGGACGATGATCTGCGCAAGATCCCGGCATTCATTCGGCTCTCCAGGCAAACGTCGAGTATCCTCAAGCAGAACATCGCCCTGGCGCTGGTGATCAAGGCGATCTTCCTGGCGGTCACCTTCCTGGGCATGGCGACGATGTGGATGGCGGTGTTCGCCGACATGGGGGTCAGCCTGCTGGTGGTGTTCAATGGCCTGCGCCTGTTGCGCAAATAGACGATGAGAGGGTGGTGTGCTGAGTGCTGAGCTGAAGGCGTTTTTCATGGTCGCCCGCCTGGGCAGCATTACCCAGGCGGCGAAAAAGCTCGGCCTGAGCCAACCTACGGTCACTACCCAGATCCGCAACCTGGAAAGCCACTACGGCGTTGAACTGTTCTACCGTGGCGGCCGCCGCCTGACGGTCAGCGATGAAGGCGCGCGACTGTTGCCGATGGTCAAGGTGCTGTTGCAGCAGGAAGCGGACATCGAGTTTTTCCTGCGCAACAACGGTCAGGTCCAGGGCGCCTTACGGATTGCCGCCACCGCGCCGTACTACATTCTGGACCTAGTCAAAGCCTTTCGCGAACGCCTGCCGCACGTGGAGGTGTCGGTGGAAATCGGCAATTCCCAGCAGGTGCTCGAAGCGCTGGACGACTACCGCGTCGACGTCGCCGCCTCGTCGCAGTTGGTGGAAGACCCGCGTCTGGTGCGCCGCGTGCTGGGCACGGACCCGCTGGTGTTGGCGGTACACCGCAATCACCCGTTGGCCAAGCTTGATCACGTACCGTTGAGCGCGCTCATCGGGCATACCTTGCTGATGCGTGAAGCGGGTTCTACCACCCGCAGGCTGACGGAAGAGATGCTGAAGAACGCGGGCGTGGGGTACGGGCCGTTGCTGGAGATCGGCAGCCGTGAGTCGATTCGCGAGGCAGTGCTGCGCAATATCGGCATCAGCATCATCGCACGCCAGGAGGTGCCGCATGATCCGCAGCTGAAGGTGCTGACCATCGAGAATGCGCCGCAGATTCCGGAGTATCTGTACTGCCTCAAGGAGCGTAAAGGTGCCCGGTTGCCGGCGGCTTTCCTTGGCCTGGCCCAGGAAATGTCACCCTTGTAGGAGCGAGCTAATCGTTCCCACGCTCCGCGTGGGAATGCCTCCTGGGACGCTCCGCGTCCCGTCACTGCCGCCCACAGGTGACGCAGAGCGTCACGGGCTGCATTCCTACGCGGGAGCGTAGGAACGATCGGGACCCGGCACCACATTTCTAAGAATCCTACACAAATCCACCAATACCACTATCACCCCCTTTAGCCTTCCTGCCACACCAACGACGCATTCCCCCCTAGCATGGCCCCATCAGTTCGATGAGGTGCCACCATGAACACAGCCCTGACCCAACCCGGCGCGCCGATGAAGGTGCGCGGTATCCAGAAACGCTTCGGCGCCTTTACCGCGTTGGACAACGTGTCCTTGGATGTCGCCGCTGGCGAGCTGGTGTGCCTGCTGGGCCCGTCCGGCTGCGGCAAGACCACGTTGCTGCGCTGCATCGCCGGGCTTGAGCGCCAGGACAGCGGCGAACTTTACCTGGGGGACCGCGATGTTTCCCAGTTGCCGCCCCAGGCGCGGGACTACGGCATTTTGTTCCAGTCCTACGCGCTGTTTCCCAACCTCACCGTTGAAGCGAACATCGGCTACGGCCTTGCTGGCTGCGGCCGTGATGAGGTGCGCAAGCGTGTCGGGCAAATGCTCGAATTGGTCGGCCTGCTCGGCAGCGAAAAGAAATTCCCCGGCCAGCTGTCCGGGGGCCAGCAGCAACGGGTCGCGCTGGCGCGGGCCCTGGCGCCGGCGCCGTCGTTATTGTTGTTGGATGAACCCATGTCGGCCCTCGACGCGCGGGTGCGCGAGCATCTGTGTACCGAGTTGCGCCAACTTCAGCGCCGCCTGGGCATCACCACGCTGATGGTCACCCACAACCAGGACGAGGCCATGTTGATGGCCGACCGCATCGCGGTCATGCACAACGGCAAGGTCGAGCAGTACGCCACGCCGCAGGAAATCTATGACCGCCCGGCCACGCCGTTCGTGGCGGAGTTCGTCGGCCAGGGCAACTGGCTGCCGTTCAGCCGCAACAGCGCCAGCCATGCCCAGGTCGGTGGGATGAATGTGCGACTGGCCGATGACGCCGGCATCGCCAAGTCCGGGCGGCTGTTCTGCCGCCCGGAAGCGATCAGCGTGAACCCGCCGGTGCATGAGGAAAACCTGTTCCCGGCCAAAGTCCGCGAGATCACGTTCCTGGGCAATCGCTGCCGCATGAGTTTTGAGCTAGAGCAGTTGCCGGGCCACCCGCTACTGGCCGAGCTGGCACCGGAAGCCATGCCGCGCCTGGGGGCCCAGGACATTCTGGTGGCCCTGCCGCCGCGCAGCTTGCAGGTGTTTGCCTGAGATGGCCATGGAGACGGCGATGACACTGCCGCGTACTGTTTCCCGGGCTGAAACGGGCGACCGCCTGTTTGTGGTCGGCGGCAAATTAGTGTGGCTGGGCCTGTTGGTCGTGGCGGTGTTGCTGCCGCTGCTGGCGATTTTCTGGCGTGGCTTCAGCAGCGAAGCCGGGCAGGGTGGCGGGCTGACCGCCGCACGCGAGCTGCTGACCAGTGCCAACTTCCACTGGTTGCTCGGCAATAGCCTGAAAGTTTCCCTGAGCGTCGCGGCCATCGTCGTACCGCTGGCCTATCTGTTTGCCTACGCGCTGCAGCGCACCTTGATCCCCGGCAAGGTGATCTGGCGCGGCGTGTCGCTGCTGCCCTTGATGGCGCCATCGATGTTGCCGGGTATTGCGCTGGTGTATCTGTTCGGCAACCAGGGGCTGCTGCGCGGGTTGCTCTCGGACAACATCTACGGCTTCTGGGGCATTGTGCTGGGTGAGGTGATTTACACCTTCCCACACGCCCTGATGATTCTGCTGTCGGCCTTGTCGCTGGCGGATGCGCGCTTGTTCGACGCGGCCTCAAGCATGGGCGCCAGCCCGGCCCGAGCGTTTCGCAGCATTACCTGGCCGGCCACGCGCCAGGCCGTATTCGCGGCGTTCTGCCTGGTGTTCACCCTGACCATCACTGACTTCGGCGTGCCCGTGGTGGTGGGCGGGGACTACCAGGTGCTGGCGCTGGAAGCCTACAAGGCGGTGGTCGGCCAGCAGCAGTTCGGCCGCGGTGCGTTGATCGGTATGGTGCTGCTGTTGCCGGCGCTGTTCAGCTTTGGTGTGGATGCGTGGCTGCGGCGCCGTCACGGCGACGCCATGAGCGGGCGTGCCCAGATGTTTCAACCACTGCCGTCGCGTTCCAGGGATGGCTGCTACCTGGCTATCGTGCTGCTGATCTGCGCGGCGCTGCTGCTGGTGTTCGGCATGGCGGTGTATTCCTCGCTGGTCAAGTTCTGGCCCTACAACCTGTCGCTGTCCTTGAACCACTACCAGTTCGAAGACACTGCCGGCGGCGGCTGGCTGGCCTATCGCAACAGCCTGACCATGGCGCTGTGCACGGCGTTGATCGGCAGTGTGCTGATCTTCACCGGCGCCTACCTGATGGAAAAAACCAAGGGCCAACAGAGCCTGAACCTGGCCCTGCGCCTGCTCAGCTTTGTGCCGATGGCCGTACCGGGCCTGGTGCTGGGCCTGGGCTATGTGTTTTTTTTCAACCTCGGCGGCAACCCGCTGCATGTGTTCTACGGCAGCATGGCACTGCTGGTGGTGTGCACCATTGCTCACTATCTGACCACTGCGCAAATGACCGCCACCACTGCGCTGCGCCAACTGGACGTGGAATTCGAAGCCGCCGCGTTGTCCCTCAAGGCGCCGCTCTATCGCCATTACTTGAAAGTGACGGTGCCGATCTGCCTGCCGGCGCTGCTGGATATTCTGCGTTACCTGTTCGTGTCGGCGATGACCACCGTCTCCGCTGCGATCTTTCTCTACAGCCCCGACACCATCCTCGCCGCCGTCGCCGTATTGAACATGGACGACGCCGGCAATGTGGGCGGCGCGGCGGCCATGTCGACCCTGATTCTGTTCACCTCAGGCGGCGTCTCGCTGCTGCTGGCGTGGGCCTCACGTGGCGCCTTGCGCCGCTCCCAAGCCTGGCGCCAGACCGCGCCCGGGCAATGATCCTTCAAAGGAGGTATTCGATGTTCAAGCCACTGGCGCTGGTCGCTGCCGTACTCACCGCATTCAGCCTGAACGCCTTCGCCAACACCGAGTTGACCGTGTACACGGCCCTTGAAGCCGAGCAGTTGAAGACCTACAAAAAGGCCTTCGAGCAGGCCAACCCGGATATCCAGATCAAGTGGGTGCGCGACTCCACCGGCATCATTACCGCCAAGCTGTTGGCTGAAAAGGACCGCCCGCAGGCCGACGTGGTCTGGGGCCTGGCCGCCTCCAGCCTGGCGATCCTTGATCAACAAGGCATGCTCGATCGTTACGCGCCGAAGGACCTGGACAAGATCGGCAAAAACTACCGCGACGCCGCCAACCCACCGGCCTGGGTCGGTATGGATGTGTGGGCGGCGACCATTTGCTTCAACACTGTCGAGGCCGAGAAACAGGGCCTGAGCAAGCCGGTGAGTTGGCAGGACCTGACCAAGCCTGAGTACAAGGGCAAGATCGTGATGCCCAACCCGGCGTCCTCCGGTACCGGCTTTCTGGACGTGAGCGCCTGGTTGCAAACCTTTGGTGAGCAGCAGGGCTGGCAGTACATGGACGAGCTGCACCAGAACATCGGCCAGTACGTTCACTCCGGCTCCAAGCCGTGCAAGCTGGCGGCGTCCGGGGAGTTTCCGATTGGTATTTCATTTGAATACCCGGCCGTACAGCTCAAGCGCCAGGGGGCGCCGCTGGACATCATCCTGCCGAAGGAAGGCCTGGGCTGGGAAATCGAGGCGACGGCGGTGATCAAGGGCACGGCCCACGCCGATGCCGCCAGGAAACTCGCGGACTTCTCCGCCAGCCCGGCGGCGATGGAGCTGTACAAGGACAACTTCGCGGTGCTGGCCCAGCCAGGGATTGCCAAGCCACAGACCGAATTGCCCGCCGATTACGAGCAGCGGTTGATCAAGAACGACTTTGCCTGGGCCTCGAAGAACCGCGACAGCATCCTGGCGCAATGGCGCAAGCGCTATGACGGCAAGTCGGAGAAGGTGGCGGGGCAGTAAGGGTACCGATCGTTCCCACGCTCCGCGTGGTAACGCCGCTCCGGACGCTCCGCGTCCGCTCTTGAAGGTCGTGACGCGGAGCGTCACTGGATGAATTCCCACGCGGAGCGCGGGAACGAGAGGACAGTATGAGTAGTGATCTGTTAATTGTCGGCGCCGGCATCCTCGGCCTCTCCCATGCCTACGCCGCTGCCAGGCGCGGGCTCAAAGTCAGGGTTTTCGAACGCAGCGCTACCCCGCTGGGCGCGTCGGTGCGCAACTTCGGCCAGGCGCTGGTCACCGGCCAACCGCCGGGGCCGATGCTCGACCTGGCGCGGCAAAGCCGCGATATCTGGGCACACTGGGCGCAGGCCTGCGGCTTTCAGCTCAAGCGCAATGGCTCCTATCTGTTCGCCCGTACCGAAGCCGAAGAGCACCTGCTCGAAGCCTTCTGCGCCGGGCGTGCCCGCGAGCACGGCTACAACGTGGCGTTGCTGCAAGGCGCGGCGTTGAACGACCTGTACGGCGGCCAGTTCCGCCATCACCGCGCCGCGCTGCATGGCGAGGACGATCAGCAACTGTATTCGCGCGAAGCGATCCCGGCGCTGATCAACTACCTGGCCCAGGAACTGAACGTGGAGTTTCACTTTTCGACCCTGGTGCGCCACGTCGAGCCGGGCCAGTTGCACAGCACGGCGGGGCGTTTTCGCGGCGAGCAGATCATTGTCTGTTCCGGGCACGACTACCAGACCCTGCTGGCCGAATCGATCGCTGCGCTCAATCCACAGGTGTGCCGCCTGCAAATGCTGCGTGCACGGCCGGCGCTTGGGCTGAACCTGCAACACGCGGTGTTGACCGGCCTCAGTTGCGTGCATTACGGCGCGTTCGCCGACTTGCCGCAAGCTGCGTCGGTGCAGGCGCAGATCCTGCGCGAAGCACCGCACCTGCATGAGCACGGCATTCACCTGCTGATCAGCCCTACGCCCCATGGCGACCTGATCATCGGCGATTCCCATGATTACGGCAGCGATGCATCGCCGTTCAACGCCGAGCAGGTCGATGACTGGCTGATCGAGCTGGCCGAGCAGACCCTGGGCTGCACACTCCAGGTGCTGGAGCGTTGGCAGGGCGTATATGGCTCGCGTGGGCCCGCGCCGTTTTCGTTTGTGCCGGCGGCTGCCGGCATCAGCTTTGCGCTGATGCATACCGGTGTGGGGATGAGTGTGGGGCCGGCCATGGCCGAGCGAAATATCACGGCACTGTGGGGGCCGGCGCGCTAATGGCGGATCAGGCTTCGTCCAACCGCTGAGCCAGCGCCTCGATTTGCTCCTGACGCTCGGCCTGGCTCAACCTGGAGTGGGGGTTGAGCGATGACCATTGCGGATAGGCGCGCGCTTTGTTCAAGGCGTCCGGCAGCTTGCCTTCGCGCCAGGTTTTATCCTGGGGCGTATCGACCTTGATGCCGTGCATTGCCGCATGGCCGCGCAGGTTTAAGGCCTTGAGCAACTGGCGCTGGCGCAGGGCAAGCAGGCGCAGCACGCTGTCATCGACGGTCAGCTCGCGCTGGCCTTTGATTTTGCCGAGCAGGCGGCCGCCATAACTGCGTGCGGTCTGCAGCGCGCCACCGGCAATCGCACCGGCGATGGCAGCGGCGCCGAGGGTCAAGCCGCCGACCAACAGGTCCACGCCCGCGCCGGCTGCCGCGCCTGCGGCGATCCCGCCACCCACGCGCACCCCAAGCTGTTTGAGGGTTTCGGGGTTGAACAGGTCGTCGCCCCAGCGTCCGTCCAGCAGCGGCAGGTCGCTGGCGGCGGCGTCCTTCGGGCGGAAGCCGAACAGCTTGAGCAGGGAATCCACGCACTTTTGTTCGCGTTGGCGCACGGACTTGCGCAGTTCGCTGATCGCGTGCGGCTCATCTGCGGTCATTACGCTGCGCCGGCACGCTGCGCAGTCGATCAATAATTCGGCGATCAAGCGTGCGGCGCTTTGCTGGCGGGCCTGGCGTTGGGCTTGCTGGTCGAGGATCAACCGCTCCAACTGCGGCCGTGAGTTTTCCAGCAGCAGGGCCAGGCTTTCATACAATCGCCGCTCGCCGTCTTCCGGCGGCGCCACGCTGTCAAAGCGCACCAGCGCATGCAGGCCCAGGCGAGCCAGGGCTTCGCGCCACTGCGGTTCGCGGTGCTCGCTGCTGCTGACGAAATTGAGCACCGGCAGCAAGGGCTTGCCGCAGCTGGCCAGCACCTGCAGCTCGTCGCGGTACTTGGCCAGTACCGGCTCGCGGGCGTCGATCACGTACAGGCCGCCATCCGAGGCCAGCAATTGGCGCAGCACCTTGGCTTCCTGTTCGAAGCGTTGGCGCGCCTCGCTGCCTTCCAGGAACCGCGTCAGGCGGGCCGGGCCATCCAGGCGCTCGCCGGGGCGATCCAGGCGTTCCAGATAATCGA
This sequence comes from Pseudomonas sp. R1-43-08, assembly GCF_003852255.1. Taxonomy (NCBI): domain Bacteria; kingdom Pseudomonadati; phylum Pseudomonadota; class Gammaproteobacteria; order Pseudomonadales; family Pseudomonadaceae; genus Pseudomonas; species Pseudomonas sp. R1-43-08. Next base: position 5,299,320 of record NZ_CP027734.1, on the reverse strand, counting down.
GCAGGGCGATGGCATCTTCCAGGCCGGGTGTGTCGTACAGCTCCAGCAAGGCTTCGCCGTCTACCGATAAGCGCGCACCTTCGACATGCCGCGTGGTGCTGGGGCGATGGGAGACCTCGCCAAAACCGACGTCGCGGGTCAGGGTACGCAGCAGTGAGGTCTTGCCCACGTTGGTATGGCCGACTACGGCGAGCTTCAGGGGTTTAGTCATGACCGCTCTCCAGCCAGTTCAACGGTGCGCAGTCGGCGAAGGGCAGCTCAAGCTGTTGCAGCGCGCTGTGCCAGTCGCCGAGGCGCTCGGCATCCAGCGCCTGGCCGGGCGGCGCTTGCAGCAGCCACACCCGTGTGGCCGCGGCACTGCGCGCCAGTTCGGCGATCAGCGCCAGGCTGCCACGGTCGGGCGAACGACGCGGGTCGCAGGCGATGGCCAGGCGCGCGGGCGGGAAACGTGTGAGCTGCTCCAGCAGTGTGTTGCGCGATTCACGGCTGTCGAGAATGCCGGCGTTCTTGACCGTGCCGGGCAGTTTGGGCGGCCAGGGGCGCTGGTCGTCCAGTTCGATGGCAACCAGCAGCGCGCCGTCGCTGTGCAGTTCACTGACGCCGCCTGCCACCTGGTGCAGGTGTTCGGGCGCCGCATCGTTGACCCCCAGCCGCTCGCTGCTCGGCATCAGGCGCTCGCGCAGTTGGGCGTAGCCGGGCTGGGTGAGGTCCAGGCCCAAGGCCGCGCGCCCACGTTTCCAGCGCCACAGGCACAGCAGTGCGAGGATCAGCCGAGGCAGCAGGCCGTAGACCAGCAACACTCCCACCAGCCAGGCGGCCCAGGCCTGGCGGGCGCTTTCGATATTCAGCGCGGAGTCGCCGCTGGCGCGGATCATCTCGACCGTCGGTACGTTGAAGCCGAGTAGGGCGGGCAGGGTGCCGAGGGCCTGGGTGACGGCGATGAAGGTATCCGCCCCCAGGATGGTGGTTTCCCACACGAAGCCGTAACGCCGGGTGGCGAGCAGCATCAGCAAAACCAGCAGGGCGCTGAGCAACGCCAGCAACCACAGGCTGTTGACCAGCACACCGACTGCCCAGCGGTTGAGTTTCTGGCGCTGCAGCAACAGCAGCAGTGCCGGTGCCAGCTGCGCGGCCTTGGCGTCGCGCGCAAGTTTTTCGCTGAGCCACAGCCACAGGCGACCGAGGCTGGCGCTGTGTTCGCCGGCAAACACCAGGCCCAGGGCCCAACTGAGCAGCAGGATCAGGTTCAGGCCGAGCAGGCTGCCCAGGGCCCAGAACACATTCACCGGGGCCATGCCGTTGCCCAGCGCGGCAAACGCCAGGCCGGCGCCGCTGATAACCGCGACTATCGCCAGCAGTACCACGGCCAGGCGCGCGCCTTGCAGCCAGCGACTGAGCGCGCCGGTCAGGCCGTCGCGTTCGGCCAGGTGCAGCGCACGCTGCGCGATACGCGTTGGCAGGTCGCCACCGGCCGAGCGGGCCAGGCGGTTGGCTTCGAGGTCTTCCAGGGGGCCGGCGTGTTCTTCGCGCAGGCGCACGGTTTCGGTCAGCCAGAGTGTGTGCAGCGGGTTCAGTGCAGTCACGCGCCATCCTGTTGTGTTCGTGAGGTTGGAGCATAACCGCTGACTCGCAGCTCTGGTATTCTCGTCGCCATGAAAAAAACTCTCCCTTTAAGCCTGATCGCAGCCCTCGGTGAAAACCGCGTGATCGGCGTCGACAACAGCATGCCCTGGCATTTGCCGGGGGATTTCAAATATTTCAAGGCCACCACCCTGGGCAAGCCGATCATCATGGGGCGCAAGACCTGGGATTCCCTGGGCCGACCGTTGCCGGGGCGCCTGAACATCGTGGTCAGCCGTCAGACCGGTCTGGTACTTGAAGGTGCGCAAGTATTTGCGTCACTGGAAGCTGCGGTTGAACGCGCCGAGGCGTGGGCACTGGAGCAGGGCGTGGATGAGCTGATGCTGATCGGCGGTGCGCAACTGTATGCGCAGGGGCTGGAACATGCCGATCGCCTGTACTTGACGCGGGTGGCGTTGAGCCCGGAAGGGGATGCGTGGTTTCCGGAGTTTGATCAGAGCCAGTGGAAGTTGGTGTCGAATCTGGAGAACCCGGCAGAGGGTGATAAACCGGCTTACAACTTCGAAGTTTGGGAAAAGGCCTAAAAGCATCGGGGGCAAGTCCCATATGCGCTAACCAAACCTCCCTCCCCACAACTCGTCCTGCTGGCGTCCTCGTTTTCGCGGGGATTCACGCAGTGCCTGGCTGATATCTCCCCACTTCTCGATACACGTAAACAACGACAAGTGGGGATTGATCGCGCTGCAAAGTAGCCAGTAAATAAAGGCCATCTCACGCCAGTGACAACGGAGTGGCGGCACTTCCTTTTTCTGTCTCGTCTCCCTCGATAGGGGAAAAATGCTCGCCCGCTGCGATTAACCGCTCAATCAGGCAAGCCACTAATAATTTCCCTTGCAACCATGCTTTTGCGCCTTCCGGATTTTTCTTTCTGAGGTGGGATAACCCCAGCAATGACTTCATCCGCTTGAACGCCAACTCCACCTGCCAACGGTGCCGATAGAGAGCCAAAACCTCCTGCGTATCCAGGCAGTCCGAGGTTGTTACCAGCACCACGTAACCGGCCGCTTCCATCGTTTCAGGTTTCAATTGCTTCTGCTTTTTTTGCCCGACTCTCTTGAGCTTGCACTCGCTTTGCGATCGCTGCTCGTCGGTTTTTCGATAGGCGCACACACGTACTGCAATATCCCCCTTTGAACCTTTCATCACAGCTGCCCACTCGCCCGTTTGCCCTGGCTGCAAGGTCCGTAGTCGCGCCAGTTGCTCAAAAGGCGACCCTTGCTCATCGCTAAGCGGCAGGCTGCTCAGGTTCATTCGTACCAGGATGTCACCGCCTGCATTGAGTACATGATTGACTCCACGCCGGTTGGCAAACCCTCGATCCGCGATGAAAACATCGCCCTGCTGCACCGAAAACCGAGTCAACGATTCGCCTGTTTTGGACGGTGTCACTTGCACTTCACAGCAACGCAACGTGCTGATATCCATCGTGTAATGCAGCCGCCATGTTGAGGTGACCGCGCCAGGCTCCATTACGACACTGCCATCAGCAGCCAGTATTCGTCTCCCCAGCAGCGCCGGGCATTGCATGGCCGCGACCGGCGATTGTTGGATCAACTGCTCTGTGATCCAACCTAGCCAGGCCCCCGATTTGTTGACCCTCTTGAGAAGGCCCACGTCTGATAACTCCAGCAGTTTCCCTGTACGCGCTCGCTCTACCGTTTCGACCATCGAGCAATCGGCGCTCATGTACATCAATAATGTGCGCAATAGACTCTCTGGCCCGCTGAATCGGCGACCGAACTTCAGGGCCCCCAGCTCTTTGCCTTGGCTTCCCATCCAGGCGGTAGTAGTGCCAGGAGCTTGGGCCAGTCTTCATTCAGTTTTTGTGTTGGGTCTATTGTCACTGCTCTCGCATCCTAAAGAGTCAGACTTGATTATATCTTTTGGGGTTTGGTTAGCGCATATGGGGGCAAGTCCCCTCCCACATATGAATGTATTCACAAATCAAAGTGTGGGAGGGGGCTTGCCCCCGATAGCGTCCTATCAGACCTGCGCCAACTCAGCATGCTCATCGGCATCGAGCAACGCTTTATCCGTCTGCCCCATGAGCTGGCTGGTAATCGCCCCCGCCGTCATCGAGCCATTCACGTTCAACGCCGTGCGGCCCATATCAATCAGCGGCTCCACGGAGATCAGCAGCGCCACCAGTGACACCGGCAAGCCCATGGCCGGCAGCACGATCAGTGCCGCGAAGGTCGCACCGCCGCCCACGCCCGCCACACCGGCCGAACTCAGGGTGACGATGGCTACCAAGGTCGCGATCCACAGTGGATCCAGCGGGTTGATGCCGACCGTTGGCGCCACCATCACCGCCAACATCGCAGGATAGAGCCCGGCACAGCCGTTCTGGCCGATGGTCGCGCCAAACGAAGCAGCAAAGCCGGCGATTGACTGTGGGATGCCCAGGCGGCGGGTCTGCGCTTCGATGCTCAAGGGGATCGAGGCGGCGCTGGAGCGGCTGGTGAAGGCAAACGTCAGCACCGGCCACACCTTGCGGAAGAAGCGTAGCGGGTTGACGCCGGCCAGCGACAACAACAGGCCGTGCACCACGAACATCAGGCCCAGGGCCAGGTACGACACCACGACAAAGCTGCCGAGCTTGATGATGTCCTGCAGGTTGGAGCTGGCGACCACCTTGGTCATCAGCGCCAGGACGCCGTACGGGGTCAGCTTCATGACCAGGCGCACCAGGCGCATCACCCAGGCTTGCAGGGTGTCGATGGCGTTGAGCACTTTCTGGCCTTTTTCCACGTCATCCTTGAGCAGTTGCAGCGCGGCAACCCCCAGGAATGCGGCGAAAATCACCACGCTGATGATCGACGTCGGCTTGGCCCGGGCCAGGTCGGCGAACGGGTTGGCCGGCACGAACGACAGCAGCAATTGCGGGATATTCAGGTCGGCGACCTTGCCCGCGTAATCGTTCTGGATCACTTGCAGGCGCGCCATTTCCTGGGTGCCGGCGACCAGGCCTTCGGCGGTCAGGCCGAACAGGTTGGTCAGGCCGATACCGATCAGCGCGGCAATCGCGGTGGTGAACAGCAGGGTGCCGATGGTCAGGAAGCTGATCTTGCCCAGGGACGAGGCGTTGTGCAGACGCGCCACGGCACTGAGGATCGAGGCGAACACCAGCGGAATCACGATCATTTGCAGCAGTTGCACATAGCCGTTGCCGACCAGGTCGAACCAACCAATGGAAGCCTTGAGCACCGGGTGGCCGGCGCCATAGATGGCATGCAACACCACACCGAATACCACACCAAGCACCAGGGCGAACAGCACCTTCTTGGCAAGGCTCCATTGAGTACGGCCGGTTTGTGCCAGGCCCAGCAACAGGGCTACGAACACCAGTAAGTTGAGAATCAGGGGAAGATTCATTGAAGCTCCGTTGAGAAGGCAGCCAATCGCGTGAGCCTGCGATTGCGAACCGGAGAGCCTAACAGCTTGAAATATATTGATTTAATACCGATATGGAATGGTCACTGTCGTTTTTGGAATAAGCGTTTGACGCTGTCGCGTATGCCCTTGGCGGAATCAGAACGCAGGCCGTCGTGCTCAACGCGAGGACTGTCATACAGATTTGTTAGCGTCGATGTCTTTCACTCAGGAAGGAACGCTTATGAAGCTCGCGCCGAAATTGCTTGCCGCCGCTCTCTGCCTTGGGCTCGCCAGCCAGGCGCTGGCCGCCACCGAGTTGAAACACTGGCCGGCGCCTGCCGCCAAACAATTGAACGAGATGATCGCTGCCAATGCCAACAAGGGCAATTTCGCGGTGTTCGACATGGACAACACCAGCTACCGCTACGACCTTGAAGAATCCTTGCTGCCGTACATGGAAAACAAGGGCCTGATCACCCGCGACAGCCTCGACCCTTCGCTCAAGCTGATGCCGTTCAAAGACACCGCCGACCACAAGGAAAGCCTGTTCAGCTACTACTATCGCCTCTGCGAAGTGGACGACATGGTGTGCTACCCGTGGGTGGCCCAGGTGTTTTCCGGCTTCACCCTCAAGGAACTCAAGGTTCAGGTCGACGAGCTGATGGCCTCCGGCAAGCCTGTGCCCGTCACCTATTTTGAAGGCGACGCAGTGAAGAAATCCGAAGTGCAGCCACCGAAAGTCTTTACCGGCCAGGCCGAGCTGTACAACAAGCTGATGGAAAACGGCATCGACGTGTATGTGATGACTGCTGCCTCGGAGGAACTGGTGCGGATGGTCGCCGCCGATCCGAAGTATGGCTACAACGTCAAACCCGAAAATGTCATCGGCGTGACCACTCTGCTCAAGGACCGCAAAACGGGCGAACTGACCACCGCGCGCAAACAGATCGCTGCCGGCAAGTACGACGAGAAGGCCAACCTCGGCCTGGAACTGACGCCGTACCTGTGGACCCCGGCGACCTGGATGGCCGGCAAACACGCGGCGATCCTCACCTACATCGACGAGTGGAAAAAACCGGTGCTTGTCGGCGGCGACACCCCGACCAGCGACGGTTACATGCTGTTCCACGATGTGGACGTGGCCAAGGGTGGCATTCACTTGTGGATCAACCGCAAAGACAAATACATGACCCAGCTCAACGGCATGATGGCCAAGCATGCGGCGGCGCAGGCCAAGGAAGGGTTGCCGGTGACGGCGGACAAGAATTGGGTGATCGTCAAGCCGGAGGACATCCAGTAACAGGCTGAACGCGGTCAAAAAAATGTGGGAGGGGGCTTGCTCCCGATAGCGGTGGGTCAGGCAGCTCATATATTGCCTGACACTCTGCTATCGGGAGCAAGCCCCCTCCCACATTTGATCTTCATCGGTCTTGGGGTTTATCTCCAGGCAAAAAAATGCCCCGCCAAGTGCGGGGCATTTTCATGGGAGACGGTTACAGGCCGTCAAGCATCGCCTTGTTACGCACCGCACCTTTATCGGCACTGGTCGCCAACAGGGCATAAGCTTTCAACGCGGTAGTCACTTTGCGCGGACGCTTCTCCACCGGCTTCCAGCCTTTCTTGTCCTGCTCGACCCGGCGTGCGGCCAGTTCTTCATCGCTGATCAACAGGTTGATCGAACGGTTCGGGATGTCGATCAGCACTTTGTCACCATCCTGCACCAGGCCGATTGCACCGCCGGCAGCGGCTTCCGGCGAAGCGTGGCCGATAGACAAGCCCGAGGTGCCGCCGGAGAAGCGGCCGTCGGTGAGCAGGGCGCAGGCTTTGCCCAGGCCTTTGGACTTGAGGTACGAGGTTGGATAGAGCATTTCCTGCATACCCGGGCCGCCTTTGGGGCCTTCGTAGCGGATGATCACGATATCGCCTTCTTTGACTTCGTCAGCCAGGATGCCGCGCACCGAGCTGTCCTGGCTTTCGTAGATCTTGGCGCGGCCTTCGAACACGTGGATGGACTCGTCCACACCGGCAGTCTTCACCACGCAACCGTCGAGGGCGATGTTGCCGTACAGCACGGCCAGGCCGCCTTCCTGGGAATAGGCGTGCTCGACACTGCGGATGCAGCCGTTTTCACGGTCGTCGTCCAGGGTGTCCCAGCGGGTCGACTGGCTGAACGCGGTCTGGGTCGGAATGCCTGCAGGGCCTGCCTTGAAGAAGGTGTGCACAGCTTCGTCGTCAGTCTGGGTGATGTCCCACTTGGCGATGCCTTCGGCGAGGGACGTGCTGTGCACGGTCGGCAGGTCGGTGTGCAGCAGGCCGCCACGGGCCAGGGAGCCCAGGATCGAGAAGATCCCGCCGGCGCGGTGCACGTCTTCCATGTGGTACTTCTGGATGTTCGGCGCGACCTTGCACAGTTGCGGCACGTGACGGGACAGACGGTCGATGTCGCGCAGGTCGAAATCGATCTCGGCTTCCTGGGCGGCGGCCAGCAAGTGCAGGATGGTGTTGGTGGAACCGCCCATGGCGATGTCCAGGGTCATGGCGTTTTCGAACGCCTTGAAGTTGGCGATATTGCGCGGCAATACCGACTCATCGTTCTCGGTGTAGTAGCGCTTGCACAGCTCGACGATGGTGCGGCCGGCCTGCAGGAACAGTTGCTCACGGTCGCTGTGGGTGGCCAGCGTCGAGCCGTTGCCCGGCAAGGCCAGGCCCAGGGCTTCCACCAGGCAGTTCATCGAGTTGGCGGTGAACATGCCGGAGCATGAACCGCAGGTCGGGCAGGCGCTGCGCTCGTATTCCGCGACCTTCTCGTCAGAAGCGCTGGAATCGGCGGCGATGACCATGGCGTCGACCAGGTCGAGGCCGTGGGAGGCAAGCTTGGTCTTGCCGGCTTCCATCGGGCCACCGGAGACGAAGATCACCGGGATGTTCAGGCGCAGGGCGGCCATCAGCATGCCGGGGGTGATCTTGTCGCAGTTGGAAATGCACACGATGGCGTCGGCGCAGTGGGCGTTGACCATGTACTCCACGGAGTCGGCGATGATCTCGCGGCTCGGCAGCGAGTACAGCATGCCGTCATGGCCCATGGCGATGCCGTCGTCCACGGCGATGGTGTTGAATTCCTTTGCCACGCCGCCGGCGCGTTCGATCTCGCGGGCGACCAATTGGCCCAGGTCCTTGAGGTGGACGTGGCCGGGGACGAACTGGGTGAACGAGTTGGCAATCGCGATGATCGGCTTCTTGAAGTCGTCATCTTTCATCCCCGTGGCACGCCACAATGCGCGGGCGCCGGCCATGTTGCGGCCGTGGGTGGATGTTTTCGAGCGGTAATCGGGCATTTGAGCACTCCGGGCGGCTAATCAGGTACTTAAGGGAAGTGAGCTTCTATTGACGTCTGGAACACTCAGAAATGGCCGTGTGTCCGGAAGTTGCCGCTCGCGTCGCGGGATCGCCGCTTGCTGGGGCCTCGAGCTCATAAACCCGCCGGGGGATGACTGGCGATGAATAGGGCCGATTCTACACCGTCTTCCTGTAGGCGCGAGCTTGCTCGCGAAAAACGTCAACGATAACGCAGCGCTATCAGGCAGCGCGCGTCGCCTGTTGGTTTTTCGCGAGCAAGCTCGCTCCTACAGGGGTAAGACATATTCAGAACTATTGTTTACAGGCTAGTCGACGCTTCGGCTCCTACCGTTTCTCTTCCAATCACAGAAGAGGACGAAGGAATGTCCACCCAGCAAAATGCCCATCGGCTACGCACCGGACGCTATTCAGAATCGGGCCGCGTGTACCTGATCACGGCTGTTACCTACCAACGACAATCAATTTTTCAGGACTGGCGCACGGGTCGCCTGCTCGTCAGCGAATTCAGGAAAGCTCAGGAAGACGGTGAGGCGACCTCGCTGGCCTGGGTCGTGATGCCTGACCATTTTCATTGGTTGGTCGAACTGCACAATGGCGACTTGCCAAGACTGATGCGAATCACCAAGTCGCGAAGTGCCCGCGCGATCAACAGTGCGAGGTGCTCTTACGGGACGCTTTGGCAAAAAGGCTATTTCGATCGGGCACTGCGTCGCGAGGAGGACTTGAAAGCAATGGCCCGCTATATCGTCGCGAATCCTTTGCGTGCTGGTTTGGTCGAGCACATTGGTCAATACCCGCTATGGGATGCCATCTGGATATGACGCACCTTCACTTGTAGGAGCGAGCTTGCTCGCGAAGAACGTCAACGATAACGCAGCGCTATCAGGTAGCCCGCGTCGTGTATGAGTTTTTCGCGAGCAAGCTCGCTCCTACAGGGGAAAGCGTCAGTGCCTGATCTGCGCATTGGTCAGCCAACCCCACAGACTGAAAATGATAAAGCTCAAGGCAATCGTGATCAGCAAATGACTGCCGGTTTGCGCAAGTGCTGCGCTGCTGATGGCGGCGGTGAGGAACATGATGCTATTACCCGCCGACGCCGCGGTCCCCGCGCTGCTGGAAAACAACAACATCGCCGCCGAAATGGCAGCGGGGCGAACCAGGGTGACTGCCAGTGCGCTGATCAGCATCGGGATGAGCAGGGTTGCCGTGGTAATGGCTTCAAAGATGACGATCAGCGTCAGCAGAATACCCGCGACGAGCAGTAATCCGAGGCCGATATTGATTTGCCGGGACAGCGCCATACGTTTTTGCAGGTACGAGGCAGCAACGCCGCCGAGCAGGTAGGCCACGCCGTACACCATCAGCACCAGCGCATATTGATATTCGGACAGCTTTAGCGCGTCCATGAAAATCAGCGGTGTCACGCTGATCAAGGCGAAGTAGCAGGCAAACACCAGGGCGGCGATCCACCAATAGCGCAGGAAGTCGCGATTGGTGGCGACGGCTTTGAGCGTGCCTAGGATCGAGATGGTCGCGCGATGCTGGCCGGCAGCCTTGGAAGGCAGGACGCAAAACGCATGGATCAACATGCCCAAGGCCATGAGCGCAAACCCATAAAAGCTCCCTTGCCAGTCGAAGGTGGTTTGCAGCCAGGAGCCGATCAGTGGCGACAGGGCAACAAACGAGCCGCTCAGGGTCATGTAATAGAGGCGTACCCGGGCGCGGTCCTGTTCGTCGAACAGGTCCTCCACCAGCGCGTGACCCAGTACGAAGAAGCCGCAGCCCATGGCCTGCACCGTGCGAAACAGCAGGAACGTCAGGTAATCCGAGGCCATTGCGCAGCCTATTGCCCCGAAGATCGACAGCGTGATGCAGCTGAGCAGTACTTCCTTACGCCCCCATTTATCCGACAGCGGGCCGGCGACCAGTTGCGAGATCGAAAACACCAGCGTGAACAGACTGATCGACAGCGCGATGTCTGCGCTGGGCGTGTCGAACCGGGTTGCCAGTGCGGGGAAAGAGGGCAGCAGGATATTGATCGGGAAGAAGCTGATCAGGGAAATGCAGGTGATGAGGATAGAGCGGGAGAGGGTGGGTCCAGACATTGTTTTTATTTTCCGGAGTAAAACCAGAAAACGATACTAGTCTGCGAAAAGTGGAATTCAATCAAAACTACTGTGGGCGGCGTCCCATAGTGGTGTACGCCTTTCCTGTAGGAGCGGGCGGCTAGCCCTCGCTCCTACAGGGGAGGTTCCGGTCTTAGCTGTTCGGCAACAACCGGCACGTAATGCTCTTGATATAGCGCGTCTCGACAATTGCCGGGTGCACCGGATGGTCCGGGCCCTGGCCGCCGCGTTCGAGCATCTGGATATTGCGGTCCAGGTGGCGGGCGCTGGTCAGCAGGATGTTTTGCAGGTCGTCTTCGGGCAGGTGCATGGAGCACGAGGCGCTGACCAGGATGCCGTCCTTGCTGAGCAGGCGCATGGCTTGCTCGTTCAGGCGGCGGTAGGCGCCTTCGCCGTTTTTCATGTCTTTCTTGCGTTTGATGAAGGCGGGTGGGTCGGCGACGATCACGTCGAAGCGTTCTTCGCTGGCTTTGAGTTCCTTGAGCGCTTCGAACACGTCGCCTTCGATGCAGGTCATTTTCTCGGCGACGCCGTTCAGCGCGGCATTGCGCTCGACGCCATCGAGGGCGAAAGCGGAGGCGTCGACGCAGAACACTTCACTGGCGCCGAAAGCCGCGGCTTGCACGCCCCAACCGCCGATGTAGCTGTACAGGTCGAGTACGCGCTTGCCCTTGGCATACGGCGCCAGGCGTGCGCGGTTCATGCGGTGGTCGTAGAACCAGCCGGTTTTCTGGCCCTGGATCACCGGGGCTTCGAATTTCACGCCGTTTTCTTCCAGCGCCACCCACTCCGGCACCAGGCCGAACACGGTTTCGACGTAGCGGTTGAGGCCTTCGGCGTCGCGCGCGGCGGAATCGTTCTTGAACAGGATGCCGCTCGGCTTGAGCACTTGGGTCAGGGCGGCGATCACGTCTTCTTTATGGGCTTCCATGGTCGCCGAGGCAATCTGCACGACGAGGATGTCGCCGAAACGGTCGACCACCAGGCCCGGCAGCAGGTCGGAATCACCGTAGACCAAGCGATAGAACGGCTTGTCGAACAGGCGATCACGCAGCGACAGCGCGACGTTGATGCGGTGCACCAGCAGCGACTTGTCCAGCGGCAACTTGATGTCGCGCGACAGCAGGCGGGCGCAGATCAGGTTGTTCGGGCTCATGGCCACGATGCCGAGGGTCTTGCCGCCGGCCGCTTCCAGGATAGCCTGGTCACCTGCCTGGAAGCCGTGGAGTGGGGTGGCGGCCACGTCGATTTCGTTGCTGTAGACCCACAGGTGGCCGTTGCGCAAACGACGATCGGCGTTGGCTTTGAGACGCAGGCTTGGCAGGGACATGACGTCGCTCCGGAAAAAAGAGCGGGAGTATACCGTGTTGTGTATGACTTGGCGGCGCCGCCGGACATGTGGGAGGGGGCTTGCTCCCGATAGCGGTATGTCAGAAACAGATGAGCTGACTGATCCACTGCTATCGGGAGCAAGCCCCCTCCCACATTAAGTCCGGTTTCAATCGGGCATTTGGGTGTCGGCCACGTCTGCATAAGGGTTAGAATCCCCGCCTAGCCCAGAGTGTGTACTTATGTCCCAAGAGCTTTCCGCCGAACAGATTCAGCAGGTGCTGCAAGGCATCAGCGTGCCGCCCCAGCCGCAAATCATGGTGGATTTGCAGATGGAACAGTACATGCCCGACCCGGACCTGGAAGTGATCGCCCGGCTGATCGCCCAGGACCCGGGCCTGTCCGGCGCGTTGCTGAAAATCGTCAACTCGCCGTATTACGGCCTGAGCAACAAGATCGCCTCGATCCAGCGCGCGGTGAACCTGCTGGGCAGCCGTTCGGTGATCAACCTGATCAATGCGTTGTCGATCAAAGGCGAGATGAGCGATGACACCATCGTCACGCTCAACCGCTTCTGGGACACGGCCCAGGACGTGGCCATGACCTGCCTGACCCTGGCCAAGCGCACCGGCTCTCAAGCGGTCGACGAAGCCTACGCCCTGGGCCTGTTCCACGATTGCGGCGTACCGCTGATGCTCAAGCGGTTCCCCAACTACATGACGGTATTGGAGCAGGGCTACGCCAATGCCGGCCCGGATTGCCGCGTAGTCGACACCGAGAACAACGCGTTCAACACCAACCATGCCGTGGTGGGCTACTACACCGCCAAATCCTGGCGCCTGCCGGAGCATGTGACCGACGCCATCGCCAATCACCACAACGCCCTGGCGATTTTCAGCGATGAGTCGTCGCGCAACCCTGCCGTTAAAAACCTGCTGGCGATCCTGAAAATGGCCGAGCACATTTGTTCGTCCTATCGCGTGCTGGGCAACCAGACCGTCGACCGTGAATGGGAGGCGATCGGCCATCTGGTACTGGATTACGTGGGCCTGTCGGACTACGACTTCGAAAGCCTGAAGTTGTCGATCCGCGAGCTGGGCGCGCACTGAGCCTTTCTTCCCGAGGTACACATGCCTGAGTTACCAGAAGTCGAAACCACCCGGCGCGGGATTGCCCCTCACCTGGAGGGCCAGCGCGTCAGCCGGGTGGTGGTGCGTGAGCGCCGCCTGCGCTGGCCGATTCCCGACGACCTCGATGTGCGCCTGTCCGGGCAGCGCATCGTGCTGGTGGAGCGGCGCGCCAAGTACCTGTTGATCAATGCCGAAGTGGGCACCTTGATCAGCCACCTGGGCATGTCGGGCAACCTGCGCCTGGTTGAAGTCGGCATGCCTGCGGCCAAGCATGAACATGTGGATATCGAGCTGGAATCCGGCCTGGCCCTGCGCTACACCGACCCCCGGCGCTTTGGCGCGATGCTCTGGAGCCAGGACCCGCACAACCACGCGCTGCTGATCCGCCTGGGGCCGGAGCCGTTGACCGCGCTGTTTGATGGCGAGCGCTTGTTCCAGCTGTCCCGTGGGCGGTCGATGGCGGTGAAGCCGTTCATCATGGATAACGCGGTGGTGGTGGGCGTGGGCAATATCTATGCGACGGAAGCGCTGTTTGCGGCGGGAATCGATCCGCGTCGCGCGGCGGGCGGTATATCGCGGGGGCGTTATCTGAAGCTGGCGATCGAGATCAAGCGCGTGCTGGCGGCTGCCATCGAGCGCGGCGGTACCACGTTGCGCGACTTTATCGGTGGCGATGGGCAGCCGGGGTATTTCCAGCAGGAGTTGTTCGTTTATGGCCGGGGCGGCGCGGCGTGCAAGGTCTGCGGGACCGAGTTGCGCAATGTGGTGCTGGGGCAGCGGGCGAGTGTGTTTTGTCCCAAGTGCCAGAGCTGATTGCTGTGTGATGGCTGATGCCGCCATCGGGAGCAAGCCCCCTCACACATTTGAAATGCGTTCACATGTGGGAGGGGGCTTGCTCCCGATGAGGCCCTTACAGGCGCTGAATAGCCTCAAGCCTTACCGGTAATCTTCCGGTACTTCTCCATCAACTGCTCTTCCGTCTCCGGATGGGCTTCATCCAATGGAATGCAATCCACCGGGCACACCTGCTGGCACTGGGGCTCGTCGTAGTGGCCGACGCACTGGGTGCACAGGTTGGGGTCGATCACGTAGATCTCTTCGCCCTGGGAAATTGCAGCGTTCGGGCACTCGGGTTCGCAGACGTCGCAATTGATGCAATCGTCGGTGATGATCAGGGACATGAAAACTCCTGCCAGGGCCGTCAGCCAAGGCATCTGAAAACTAATGCGCGCAATTGTGCCGCATTGGCGCCCGCAGCGCGAGCGGGCGCCGGTTGAGCGGTCTTACTTCTTGAAGCGTAGCGTCAGCGCGTCCGCAACGGCCGGATGCACGAACTTGGTGATATCTCCGCCCAAAGCAGCGATTTCGCGCACCAACGTCGAGGAAATGAACGAGTAACGTTCCGACGGCGTCAGAAACAGGCTTTCCACGTCCGGCGCCAGTTGGCGGTTCATGTTGGCCAGCTGGAATTCATATTCGAAATCCGACACCGCGCGCAGGCCACGCAGGAACACATTGGCATTCTGCTCCTTGGCAAAATGCGCCAGCAGCGTCGCAAAGCCCACCACTTCTACGTTAGGCAGGTGCTTGGTGACCTCACGGGCCAGCTCCACGCGTTGTTCCAACGGGAACAGCGGGTTTTTCTTGGGGCTGGCGGCAACCGCGATGATCACATGGTCGAACAGGCGAGAGGCGCGTTCGACCAGATCGCCATGGCCTTTGGTAATCGGGTCGAAGGTACCTGGGTACAACACTCGGTTCATCGCGTCGTCCTGGCGGAGTCCGTTGGGGAACCGGATGGTATCGCAGCCATCCCGGTCGGCCAAGTCGACTTATGTAGATAGATGCCGTGAATCCTGCGATTTTTCACGCTGTTTTCAGACGTTCGGACAAAGCCGACGCGAGTTGGGCAGTCAATCCATACACCGACAATTGGGGATTTGCCCCAATGCTGGTGGGGAACAGAGAGCCGTCGTGAATCGACAGGTTGCGCAGTTGGTGATGGCGACCGAGGCTATCGGCCACTGCGTTTGTCGGGTCTTCGCCCATGGCGCAACCGCCCATCACATGGGCGCTGCCCAGGGTGGTGCGATGCAGTTCGAGGCTCAAACCGTCGATCAAACTACGTGCATCTGCCAGGTTATTCACGTACCGGGCGTCGTGATGCAGGGGCTTGACCGATTTGGCGCCCGCCGCGAACTGAATCTCGGCCATGCTGTGGAAGGCCCGGCGCAGGCCGTCCCAGGCATAGGGCGAGACCTGATAGTCGAGCACCGGCGTACCGTCACCGCGTAATTCCACTGCGCCGCCAGGGCTGTCGGGGTGAAAGCCGTCTCGCAATAGCGCGAGCATGGCGTGGGTGTGGGGCAATTGGCTCATGTCCAGGGCGTTCTGCGCGCCGTAGCCGCCGAACAGGGTGGTAGCCAGTCCTGGATGCAGGGGCGGAGCTTCTAGTTTGTAGGACATTTTACCGGTGGTGCCGTCCTGCCACTGGAAGTGGTCGGAATAGATCGACTGCGGCGCACCGTAGAACGGGTTGATCACCTCGTCGAACAACCCGGCGGAGAAATTCACCAGGTGCAGGAAGGTGCGTTTGCCCAGGCGTGAATGCGGGTCGGGCGCGCCCGAGCGCATCAGCAATGCCGGGCTGTTGATGCCGCCGCCCGCGAGTACGTAGTGTTTGGCCTTCACGGTGATCTTGCGGCCGGTAGGCGCCACGCAGCGCTTATCCATGGCCACGCATTCCAGGCTGCTGATCATGTCGCCGCTGTATTTGAGGCGCTCGGCGCGAGCCAGGTAGAGCAGCTCGCCGCCTTTCTCCAGCGTGGCGGGGATGGTGGTCACCAGCATCGATTGCTTGGCATTGACCGGGCAGCCCATGCCGCAATAACCCAGGTTGAAGCAACCGCGCACATTGCGCGGGATCACGTGCCAGCTGTAGCCGAGCTTTTCGCAGCCTTTGCGGATCACGTCGTTGTTGGCATTGGGCGGCAGGGCCCATGGCGCGATGCCCAGGCGCTGCTCCATGGTCTCGAACCACGGCGCCATCTCGGCGCTGCTATGGCCCTTCACCGCGTAGTCGCTGGCCCAATGGGCGAGGGTGGCATCCGGTGTGCGGAAGCTGGAGGTCCAGTTGATCAGCGTGGTGCCGCCCACCGCCCGGCCCTGCAGGATGGTAATCGCACCGTCCTTGCTCATGCGGCCGATCCCTTCCTGGTACAGGCTGGCATAGGCTTCGTCTTCCAGCAGCTTGAAATCGCTGCTGGTCTTGAGTGGGCCTTCTTCGATCAACAGCACCTTGTAGCCAGCGGCGCTGAGGATTTCAGCGGTGGTGCCGCCACCGGCGCCGCTGCCGATGATGGCTACGTCGGCTTCCAGGGTCAGGTCGCTGTCGAGGGCGGCGCCGTTGTGGGTTTTCCAGCCGCGGGCCATGCCGTCGCGGAATAGATCGGGTACGGGCATCAGGTTCGTCTCTGGTTTTTATTGTTGGGGATGCAAATCAGATTTTCGGCGGGCCGGGATAGCCGCAATGGGCCCAGGACTCGGGCCGGAAGTACCAGGCCATGGTCACCAGCTTGAGCAGCGAGCCCTGGCCCATGCGCAGCAGGTTCAGGTAGCTGTTTTCCCAACGCTGCAGGAAGTTGCGGATCTGCTCCGCGCTGGCGTTTTCCCAACTGCCCCAGATACCCGTCAGCGGGCCTCGGGTAATGCCCATGCCGAGCACGTCGAACAGCTGCTGGGTGAGCTTGAACATCTCGGGTGACAGGTGCTGCAGGCTGTAGTCGAGCTTTTTCAGGGTGTCTTCAATCCCGGCGCTGACGGCCTGGGCGCTGGCTGCGCCTTCCAGCAGTACCGGGATGACCGCGCGCAAAAATGGCAGGTCACTGGTCCGCAACAGCGCAAAGCCGCTGGCCGGCGTGCTGCTCGAGCAGCCGCTGAGGCTCGCCCCCAGCCCGGCGGTGGCCAGGAACGCGCTGGCGCACAGGCCGATTTTCAAGACGCCGCGCCGCGACAGCGCAGGTGTTTCAGTCAGGCTGGGGTTCATTGTTTTTATTGTCCCGCAGGTGAGGTTATCAGCGAATAAACAGCTTCTGGATCAACTTCTGAATGGTTTTCCCGTAGGGCGGGTAGATCAGCTTCGCCGCGTTCAAACGCTGTTTGACCAGCACGCCCTTGGCCTTGCTGAACGTCAGGAAACCTTCGTGGCCGTGGTAGTGGCCCATGCCAGAGGGGCCGATGCCGCCGAATGGCATGTCGTCCTGGGCCACGTGCAGCAGGGTGTCGTTCAGGCACACGCCGCCGGAGTGGGTCTCGTGGAGCACACGGTCCTGTTCGCGTTTGTTGTAGCCGAAGTAATACAGGGCCAGCGGGCGAGGGCGTTGGTTGATGTAGGCAAAGGCCTGGTCGATGCCGCGATAGGGCACGATCGGTAATAGCGGACCAAAGATCTCGTCCTGCATGACCGTCATGTCGTCGTTCACATTCAGCAACAGGCTATGGGCCATACGGCGTGCCTGGCCCTGGTCGTAAAGCGGAATCAGGGTGGCGCCCTTGTCGGTGGCATCCTTGGCGTAGGCATTGAGCCTGGCCAGTTGCCGCTCGTTGATGATGGCTGTGTAGTCCGGGTTGTCGGCCAGGGTCGGATAAAACCCGCGAATCGCGTTGGCGTAAGCCTCGACAAAACCGTCCACACGTTCCTCCGGCACCAGCACATAGTCGGGCGCCACGCAGGTTTGCCCGGCGTTCAAGGCCTTGCCGAAGGCGATACGTTCGGCGGCGTCCTTGAGCGGCACATCGGCGGAAACAATAGCCGGCGATTTGCCGCCCAACTCCAGGGTGACCGGGGTGAGGTGTTCGGCGGCGGCCCGCATCACATGCCTGCCGATGCTGGTGGCGCCGGTGAACAGCAAATGATCGAAACGCAACCTGGAAAACGCCATGCCGACGTCAGCTTCGCCGAGCACCACGCACACCAGGTCCTCGGGGAAGATTTTTGCCAGCAATGCCTTGAGCAGTTCGCCGGTGGCCGGCGTGGATTCGCTGAGCTTGAGCATTACCCGGTTGCCGGCGGCCAAGGCTCCGACCAGCGGACCGATAGCCAGGTACAGCGGGTAGTTCCATGGCACGATGACGCCCACCACCCCAGCGGTTGGTAAATGACTTTGGCCGACGCGGGCTGAAAGGCAATGCCTACAGCACGCCGAGAAGGTTTCATCCAGCCTTTGAGGTGTTTAGTCGCGTAGTGAATGCCGTGCAGGCTGGGCATCAGTTCGGCGAACAGGGTTTCGTCCGCGCTGCGATGGCTGAAGTCCTGGCTGATCGCATTGATCAGCGCCTGGCGTTCATCGCTGAGCACATCGCGCAGAGCCTTGAGCCATTGCTGGCGTTGCGCGGCCGGCGGCATCGGGTTGGCGGCATAGGCGCGACGTTGGGCGTCGAACAGGATCTGGAGTTGATCCAGCGCCTGGGATTGCTGCAGGTAGGCAACGTTGGCAGACATGGCGCGGTCCCGGTTGTTATAGGTCTGCCTGGATTTTTAGAGTCATTACTCTAAATTGTCAAATAACATTGCAGTAACAACCAGATTTATCCTGATCCGGATAGGCCGTAAGATGCCCAATCCCGTGTTTGGAAGCTGAGCCCTATGGCACCACGAGTAAAGACCAGCGAGCGAATTGTGCAAACCAGCCTGGAGCTTTTTAACCAGCAGGGCGAGCGCAGTGTCAGCACCAACCATATCGCTGCCCATATGGAAATTTCCCCGGGCAACCTGTACTACCACTTCCCCAATAAGCAGGCGATTATCGCCGTGCTGTTCCGTGAATACGAAGCGTTGGTGGACAGTTTCCTACGCCCGCCTCAGGGGCGGGCGATGGTGGTGGAAGACAAACGCTTTTACCTGCAGGCGGTACTGGCCGGCATGTGGCGCTACCGCTTCCTGCACCGCGACCTCGAACATTTATTGGAAAGCGACCCCGAGCTGGCCACTGGCTACCGACGATTCTCCCAGCGCTGCCTGATTCAGGGCGGGGCGATCTACCAGGGCTTTGTCGACGCCGGCATCCTCACGATGGACCCGGTGCAAACCGAGGCCCTGACCCTCAATGCCTGGATCATCCTCACCTCGTGGGTGCGTTTCCTGTGCACCACCAATGAAAATTCCACCCATTTGAGCGCCGAAGCGATAAAACGTGGGGTCTATCAGGTGCTGGTGCTGGAGGCAGGGTTTGTCACGCCTCAGGCAAAAACGGCGGTGGATGGGTTGTTCAAAGAGTTTTACGTGCCATTGAACCAGGCATTGGAAGAAGTGAAGTAAGACCTTTCCCCTTTGCATGCACAGGAGTCAGTCATGCCGCTTGCCCAACTGATCAGCCCCCAGGCATTAGCCGAGCGCCAAACGTCGGCCGGGCTGGTGATCCTCGATTGCCGTTTCGCCCTGGAAGACCCGGATTACGGCCTGTGCAGCTATGCCGAAGGGCATATCGAAGGGGCGCAATATGCCGACCTGGAGCGCCATCTCAGCGGCCCGGTGATCAAGGGCGTGACCGGCCGTCACCCGCTGCCCGCGGCGCACGCCTTCATTCAGCAATTGCAGGCATGGGGCATCAGCGCTGATACCGACGTGGTGCTGTATGACGACGGCCCAGGGGCCTTTGCGGCTCGGGCATGGTGGTTGCTGGCCTGGCTCGGCAAGCGCGACGGTGTGTTTATCCTGGATGGCGGCCTGAAGGCGTGGCACGCGGCGGGCTTCCCATTGAGCCTGGATGCGCCGGTGGTTGAACCAGGCACGTTTGCCGGTACGCCGGATAATCGATTGGTGCTCGATGCCGAGCAGTTACAGAAACGCCTGGGCGAACCGGGCATGACGTTGATCGATGCTCGCGCCCAGGCGCGTTTTCGTGGCGATATGGAGCCCATCGACCCCATCGCCGGGCATATTCCAGGCGCTCAATGCGCGGCCTTCAATGAAAACCTGGGCAGTGATGGGCGCTTTTTGCCGGCTGAGCAGCTCAAACAGCGTTTTGCTGCGCAGTTGCAGGGCCGGTCGCCGGATGAGCTGGTGGCGTATTGCGGTTCGGGTGTGACGGCGTGCCATAACCTGTTTGCGTTGAGCTTGGCGGGGTACCCGTTGGGCAAGTTGTATGCGGGATCTTGGAGTGAGTGGATTACGGATCCCAAGCGGGAAGTGGCCACAGGCGATTGAGCAATCGGCCTGCGAACCCAATCAAAATGTGGGAGGGGGCTTGCTCCCTCCCACATTTTTATCCGTGTTGTGCCAGTAGCCATTGGGGGATGCGGCGTTCCAGGTAGTAGCCGGGGCGTTTCAGCGAACCCTCTACAAACCCCACATGCCCGCCCTTGGCCGTCAGCTCGAACTCGGTACAGTCTGATAGCTCACTGGCCTCGGGCAAACTGTGGGCAAACACGAACGGGTCATCAGCCGCCTGGATAATCAACGTCGGCGTGCGGATAGCGCCCAGGTAGTAGCGACTCGAGGCGCGGCGGTAGTAGTCCTCGGCGCTGAGGAAACCGTGCAGCGGCGCGGTGACCCGGCCATCGAAATCCCAGAACGTGCGCATTTTCTCCAACGGACCCAACGCCTCCAGGGTGTTGAGCCCGTCTTGTCGGCCGTCCTGCAAAAACTGGCGTTGCTTGACGCGGATATAAGCCAGCATCTCGCGCATAAAGTGCTTCTGATACACCCGCGAAAAGCCAATCCCGATGCGATCCGCGCATTGATCCAGGCGAAACGGCACCGATACCGCCGCCGCGCCTTGCAGCCCGGAGGCGTCGCCGGTTTCCCCCAGGTGCTTGAGCAATACGTTGCCGCCCAAGGAATAACCCACCGCATATAACGGCGCCAACGGCCGCTTGGCACGCAGATGGGCGATCGCTGCCGCCAGATCTTCGCTGGCACCGGAATGGTAGCTGCGGGCCAACAAATTCGGCTCGCCTGAGCAACCGCGCCAGTTCAAGGCTGCGCTGGCCCAGCCTTGGGCCGCGAGCGCCTTTTGCAGGCCGGCCACGTAGGGCGAATTGGACGAACCGGTCAGCCCGTGCAGCACCAGCACCAGAGGCGCGTGCACGTCATGTGGGCCGTGCCAGTCGAGGTCCAGAAAGTCGCCGTCCTCCAGCCACAGGCGTTCGCGCTGACGCTCGATATGCGTGGTGGGACGCCATAGCGGCCCCCACAGCGTTTGCAGATGGGGGTTGCCGAGGCCGAAGGCGGGGGTGAAGCGGTCCACAGATGCCGTCATGAAATACTCGCCGCCGGACGAACTTACCCTGACTCCTGTAGGAGCGAGCTTGCTCGCGAAAAACGTAAACGATAACGCAGCGCTATCAGGCAGCCCGTGTCGCCTGTTCGACCTTCGCGAGCAAGCTCGCTCCTACAGGGTGCGGTGCCACAACGCGTAATAAACCCGCCCGGACTTCTGCTCACGGTGCAAGCGCCAGCTCCCCGGCAGGCCGAGCGTCGACGGCGCCGTCTCGCTTTCAGTGTAGACCCACGCATCCGGCGCCAACCATTGGCGTTCTTCCAGCAATGCACACACGGTCGGCAGCAGGTTCTGGTTGAACGGTGGGTCGAGGAACACCACGTCGTATTCGCTGGCCGCCTGGGTTTCCAGGTAGCGCAAGGCGTCGGCGGTCTGAACCTGGCCGTTGGTGCAGCGCAACGTGCCCAGGTGTTCCTTGAGGCTGGACACCGCCACATTGCTCGCATCCAGCGCCTGGGCCTGGGAGGCGCCACGGGACAGCGCCTCCAGGAACAGCGCGCCACTGCCCGCAAACGGGTCGAGCACCTTGGCGCCGCCGATGTAGGGCGCAAGCCAGTTGAACAAGGTTTCGCGCACGCGATCTGGCGTCGGGCGCAGGCCCACGACATCGGGGAAGCTCAGCTTGCGGCTGCCCCATTCACCGCCAATGATGCGCAGTTGGCCCACACCGTTATGTACGTTGTGGACAGGTTTTTTCGGGCGAGATGAACTGGCCATTAATGCTCCGGAACCCCGAGCGGCTGCTCGGCAGGTTTATCAGTGGGGGGCGGTAGTGGCTTTTGCGCAATCGTCGGGCCGGCGGTCACGATGACCATCTTGTCGGCGCTCAAGTGTTTGTTCATTGCAGCCTTGACCTGCTCCACGGTCAGGGCCTGGGATTGTTTCATGAAATCCTCCAGATAGCTCAGCGGCAGGTTATAGAAACCCATGGCGCCAAGCTGCCCGACGATATCGGCGTTGCTCGCGGTGGACAGCGGGAAGCTGCCGGCCAGTTCGCGCTTGGCATCATCCAGCTCCTTCTGGGTGGGGCCGGTCTTGAGGTAGTCGGCCACGACGTCTTCGACCAGGCGCAACGTGCCGCCGCTCATTTCGGCGCGGGTCTGCAGGTTGATCATGAACGGGCCGCGCACCTGCATCGGCGAGAAGCCGGAGTACACGCCGTAGGTGAGGCCGCGTTTTTCACGCACTTCGCTCATCAACCGCGTGCCGAAACCACCGCCGCCCAGAATCTGGTTGCCCAGGGACAGTGCAGCGTAGTCCGGATCGGCGCGATCGATGCCCAACTGGGCAAACAGCAGGTGGGTCTGCTTGGAGGGAAACTCGATGCGGCTCAGGCCGGCCTTTGGCTCGGTTGGCTGGGCAATCTTCGCCAGGGCCGGGCCCTTGGGCAACGCGGCAGAGACCTTGGCGGTCATGGCTTCGGCTTCGGCGCGGGTCAGGTCGCCCACCACCGCGATCACGGCATTGCCTGCCGCATAAGCCTTGGCGTGGAATGCCTGCAGCTGTTGCACGGTAATCGCCGGCACGCTTTCTGGCGTGCCTTCGCTTGGGTGGGCATACGGATGGTCGCCGTACAGGCGCTTGAACAACTCGATGCTCGCCAGCTTGGCGGGATTCTGTTTCTGGTATTCGAAGCCGGCCAGGATCTGATTCTTGATGCGTGCCAGTGAGTCGGCCGGGAAGGTCGGCTTGCCGATCACGTCATCGAACAGCGCGAGTGCGGCATCGCGTTTGTCGCTGTCGCTCAAGCTGCGCAGGGACACCAGGGCCATATCGCGATAGGCGCCATTGCCAAAGTCGGCCCCCAGGCCTTCAAAGCCGCTGGCGATCTGGCTGACGTCCTTGCCCGGCACGCCTTCGTTGAGCATGGCGTTGGTCATCAACGCCAGGCCCGGCACGTTGCCGTCCTGGCTGCTGCCGGCGGCGAACAGGATACGCACGTCGAACATCGGCAGTTCATGGGCCTCGACGAACAGCACCTTGGCGCCTTCGGCGGTGGTCCAGGTTTGCACGTCGAGCTTGCGGTTGGTCGGCGCCTTGCCGTCCAGTTCAGCCAGCGATTGCAGTGTGTTGGCCGTTTGGGCCTTGTCCAGGGCCTGGCTGGCGACCGACTCGCTCGGGCGCAACAGGTACACGGCACCGGCCGCGATCAAGGTGACGGCGATCAGGCCGGGCAGAATCAGGCGGTTGCTCTTGCGGTCACTCATGAGCGGTCTCCTCAGGCAAAACATGGGCGACGCTCAGACGTTCGCGGGTGAAATAGGTGCGCGCAGCCTTCTGGATATCTTCTGGGGTCACGCTTTGCAGGTCGGCAAGCTCAGTGTCCATCAGCTTCCAGGACAGGCCGACGGTCTCCAGCGAGCCGATCGCCGTGGCCTGGGCGGTGATGGAGTCGCGCTGGTAGACCACGCCCGCAATCACCTGGGCGCGGATGCGCTCCAGTTCTTCGGCGGTTGGCGGCTTGGCTTTGAGTTCTTCCAGCAGGCGCCACAGGCCGGCTTCGGCTTGGGCGACGGTTTTTTTCTTCTGCTGGTTGGGCGTGGCGGTCAGCATGAACAGGGTGTCGCCGCGAGTGAAGGCGTCATAATCGGTGGACGCGGCGGAGACCAGTTCTTCACCCCGCTCCAACTGCTCGGAGATACGCGCGCTGTAACCGCCGTCGAGCAGGGCCGAGATCAGGCGCAGGGCTTGTACCGAGCGCTTGTCCTCGGCAGTGGCCAGGCTCGGCACGTTGAAACCGAGGAATACGCTGGGCAGCTGGGTTTGCACATGCAGGGTCAGCAGGCGCTCGCCGGGCTCGGCCAACTCCATCGGGACCTTGGCTGGCGGGACGTCACGCTTGGGGATCGGGCCGAAGTAGCGCTGGGCCAGGTTTTTCACCTCGTCCGGCGTGACGTCGCCGACCACTACCAGGGTCGCGTTGTTCGGCACATACCAGGCCTGGTACCAGTGGCGCAGTTCCTCGACCTTCATGCGCTCAAGGTCAGCCATCCAGCCGATGGTGGGCGTGTGATAGCCGCTGGCCGGGAAGGCCATGGCCTTGAAGCGTTCATAGGCCTTGGACATCGGGTTGTCGTCGGTGCGCAGGCGGCGCTCTTCCTTGATGACCTCGATTTCGCGGCTGAACTCATCGGCCGGCAGGCGCAGGCTGGCCATGCGGTCGGCTTCCAGTTCGAAGGCCACGCCCAGGCGGTCACGGGCCAGCACCTGGTAATAAGCGGTGTAGTCGTCACTGGTGAAGGCGTTTTCTTCAGCGCCCAGGTCGCGCAGGATCAGCGAGGCTTCGCCGGGGCCGACCTTGGCGCTGCCCTTGAACATCATATGTTCCAGGGCATGGGACAAACCGGTCTGGCCCGGGGTTTCGTAGCTCGAGCCGACCTTGTACCAGACCTGGGAAACTACCACCGGCGCGCGATGATCTTCGCGCACGACCACCTTGAGGCCGTTGTCGAGGGTGAATTCGTGGGTGGGTTGTGGGTCGGCAGCCAAAGCTGAAAAGGGCAGACAAACTGTGCTGAGCAGCAGGCCTGCGGCGCGGCGGGCTAGAGCATTCATTCGTTTTTTAACCTGTTGGACTGCCCGCTTGGTCTTAGCGTCGGCGGGCGAGGAGGTGCTAGGATACTGATCCGACCTAGGGACGGCCACTACGGCCGTCTTGTTGAGGCCCTATTTTGGCCTTCAAAATGTTGCGCATGAACGAGCTGGCTAAAAAACAGTCTGTTACGCATCGAATTTTATTTACCGAAGCGCCTGCTGGCGCGTCGCTACCTTGAGATAGCCGTCTCCATGTTTGGTTCCAACGACGACAAGAAGACCCCAGCTGCGGCTGGCGAGAAGAAAGGCCTGTTCGGATGGCTGCGCAAAAAGCCGCAGGAAACCGTCGTCGAACAGCCACAGGTTCAACCTGAACCTATCCCTGAGCCTATAGTAGAAGCCGACCCGGTTGCCGAAACACCGGCGCCGACGGCGCCGACGGTGTTGCCGATGGCCGAGCCGGTGCTGCAGCCTGCGGTCGAGCCAGAGCCAGAGCCAGAGCCAGAGCCAGAGCCAGAGCCAGAGCACAAGCCGTGGCCGCAACTGCCTGTGGCTGAGGAGCCGGTGGCGCTGGTTGAAGATGTGCAGGTTGAGCACGTAGCGCCGCCTATTCCTACGGTGGTTGAACCCGTAGCAACAGTCGTGCAGACGCCACCCGCCGTCGAGGCCCCCGCGCCTGCCGTCATCGAAGAACCCGCCGCTGAAACCAGCAAAACCGGCTTTTTCACCCGTCTCAAGCAAGGTCTGAGCAAAACCAGCGCCAGTATCGGCGAGGGCATGGCCAGCCTGTTCCTCGGCAAGAAGACCATCGATGACGAGCTGCTGGAAGACATCGAAACCCGCCTGCTCACTGCAGACGTGGGCGTCGAAGCCACCGCCGTGATCATCCAGAGCCTGACCCAGAAGGTCGCCCGCAAGCAGCTGACTGACGCCGACGCGTTATACAAATCCTTGCAGGCCGAGCTGGCCGCCATGCTTAAACCCGTTGAAGCGCCGCTGGTGATCACCCCGAAGAAGCCGTTCGTGATCCTGGTGGTAGGCGTCAACGGCGCCGGCAAGACCACCACCATTGGCAAGTTGGCGAAAAAACTGCAGTCCGAAGGCAAGAAAGTCATGCTCGCCGCCGGCGACACCTTCCGTGCCGCTGCCGTTGAGCAACTGCAAGTGTGGGGCGAGCGCAACAAGATCCCGGTGATCGCCCAGCACACCGGTGCCGACTCCGCGTCGGTGATTTTCGATGCCGTGCAGGCAGCCAAGGCCCGGAACATCGATGTGCTGATCGCCGACACCGCCGGCCGCCTGCACACCAAAGACAATTTGATGGAAGAGCTGAAGAAAGTCCGCCGCGTGATCGGCAAGCTCGACGCCGACGCCCCGCATGAGGTACTGCTGGTGCTGGACGCCGGTACCGGGCAGAACGCCATCAGTCAGGCCAAACAATTCAACCAGACGGTGCAACTGACCGGCCTGGCATTGACTAAGCTCGACGGCACGGCCAAGGGCGGTGTGATTTTCGCCCTGGCCAAGCAGTTCGGGTTGCCGATTCGTTATATCGGCGTCGGTGAAGGCATCGACGACCTGCGCACTTTTGAAGCCGAACCCTTTGTACAGGCACTGTTTGCCGAGCGGGAGCGTTCATGATTCGATTCGAACAGGTCGGTAAACGCTACGCCAACGGGCATGTGGGCTTGCATGAGCTGAGCTTTCGAGTACGGCGGGGCGAGTTTTTGTTCGTGACCGGGCATTCCGGCGCCGGTAAGAGCACCTTATTGCGCCTGCTGCTGGCCATGGAGCGCCCGACCACCGGCAAGCTGCTGCTGGCGGGCCAGGACCTGGCCACCATCAGCAATGCGCAGATCCCGTTCCTGCGCCGTCAGATCGGCGTGGTGTTTCAAAACCACCAGTTGCTGTTTGATCGCACCGTGTTCAACAACATTGCCTTGCCCCTGCAGATTCTCGGGCTGTCCAAGGCCGAGATCGTCAAGCGCGTGGATTCAGCCCTGGAGCGCGTGGCCTTGTCGGACAAGACCGACCTCTACCCCGGCGACCTGTCCACCGGCCAGCAACAGCGCGTCGGTATCGCACGCGCCATCGTTCACCGCCCGGCCTTGCTGCTGGCGGATGAACCCACCGGTAACCTCGACCCGCGCCTGGCGGCCGAGATCATGGGGGTGTTCGAAGACATCAACCGGCTGGGCACCAGCGTGTTGATCGCCAGCCACGACCTGGCGCTGATTGCGCGCATGCGCCATCGCATGCTGACCCTGCAACGTGGTCGTCTGATCGGCGACGGGGAGGCTGGCGTATGAGTGCAACACGCAGCCCTAAAGTATCCGAACGCGTGGCGCCGAAACCGGCCGACCCGCAACCGAAAAAGAAAAAACACGACGAAGACGACGGCCCGGACTTTGGCACCCTGTTGCGTGCCTGGATCGAAAGCCATCGTGCCAGCCTGCTCGACAGCCTGCGTCGCCTTGGCAAGCAGCCGATCGGCAGCTTTTTCACCTGCCTGGTGATGGCCGTGGCCCTGAGCCTGCCAATGGGCTTGTCGTTGCTGCTCAATAATGTGGAGCGCCTGGGCGGTTCGTGGCAACGCGCGGCGCAGATTTCCCTGTACCTGAACCTCGACGCCAGCACCAAGGACGGCGAGGGCCTGCGCGACGAGATCAAGAACCTGCCAGGGGTCGCGGATGCCGAATACATCAGCCGCGATCAGGCGCTGGAAGAGTTCCAACAACAATCCGGCCTGGGCGAGGCGCTTAAAGAGCTGCCGCAGAACCCGCTGCCAGGCGTGGTGCTGGTGACGCCCAATGAAGTGGACAAGCCGGCCCTGGAAGCCCTGCGACAAAAACTCGCAGAGATGCCCAAGGTGCAACAGGCGCAACTTGATCTAGTCTGGGTAGAGCGCCTGGCCGCAATCCTCAAGCTGGGCGACCGCTTCGTGTTCGGTTTGACGGTGCTGTTGGTGTCTGCATTACTTTTGGTGATAGGTAATACCATTCGTCTTCATATTGAAAACCGTCGCACCGAGATAGAAGTGATTAAACTGGTCGGCGGCACGGACAGCTATGTGCGTCGTCCTTTTCTGTACATGGGCGCGCTTTATGGCTTTGGTGCCGGGATTTTGTCCTGGGGCGTGTTGGCTTTTGGCCTGGACTGGCTGAACGATGCAGTTATCGGGCTTGCCGGCTTGTACGGCAGCGATTTTGCCCTGGCAGGGGTGCCGGTAGCCGATGGTCTGAGCCTCTTGCTTGGCGCGGTATTGTTGGGGTATATCGGTGCGTGGATTGCGGTGGCACGGCATTTACGTGAGCTGGCACCGAAGTAGTTAATGTCAGGGTAATGTAGTTTCGTTTGTATTGACCTTGTCAGCAGTTTAGGGAACTTGTCCTACGGTTCCCCGGTCAATTTTCGCAGTGCTGAACTGCACGAGTTATGTGAGTCGGAGGTTTTTTCGTATGACCACTTCTTTGCAACCTGCTTATGCCTTGGTCCCGGGTGCGAACCTGGAAGCCTATGTGCACACGGTAAACAGCATTCCCTTGCTGACGCCCGAGCAGGAGCGTGAACTGGCCGAGAGTCTCTACTATGAGCAGGATTTGGGGGCGGCTCGGCAGATGGTGCTCGCCCACCTGCGTTTTGTCGTACATATCGCCCGTAGCTATAGCGGCTACGGCCTGGCCCAGGCTGACCTGATTCAGGAAGGCAACGTCGGCCTGATGAAGGCGGTGAAGCGCTTCAACCCGGAAATGGGTGTGCGCCTGGTGTCTTTTGCTGTGCACTGGATCAAGGCGGAAATCCACGAGTTCATCCTGCGCAACTGGCGCATCGTGAAAGTCGCGACCACCAAGGCCCAGCGCAAGCTGTTCTTCAACCTGCGCAGCCAGAAGAAACGCCTGGCATGGCTGAACAACGAGGAAGTCCACCGCGTGGCCGAAAGCCTCGGCGTGGAGCCCCGTGAAGTGCGCGAGATGGAAAGTCGCCTGACCGGCCATGATATGGCCTTCGATCCGGCTGCCGAAGCAGACGACGACAGCGCCTTCCAATCGCCGGCCAACTACCTGGAAGACCACCGGTACGACCCGGCGCGTCAACTGGAAGACGCCGACTGGAGCGACAACTCCAATCACAACCTGCACGAAGCGCTGGAAGTGCTGGACGACCGCAGCCGTGACATTCTCTACCAGCGCTGGCTGGCGGAAGAAAAAGCCACGCTGCACGACCTGGCGCAGAAGTACAACGTGTCGGCCGAGCGGATTCGTCAGCTTGAGAAAAGCGCGATGAACAAGCTGAAGCTGTCGATCGCCGCCTAATCAGCGACGCGGTCAAAATGTGGGAGGGGGCTTGCTCCCGATAGCAGAGTGTCAGTCGACATATGAGTGACTGATCCACCGCTATCGGGAGCAAGCCCCCTCCCACAGTTGTTTTGTATTGTGTCAGTTGGACCAGGGGGCTTTTCGAGAGTTATTGAGCTCGACCAGATAACCCTCGCCACCCAACTGACTCATCTGCTGCCGAATCCACGCCGCGCGCCGCGCCACATAGGCGGTCGGATGGCTGGCACTCCACACCCGTGGGTTCGGCAACACCGCCGCCAGGTAGCTGGCCTGCTGACGCGACAGCCCTTTGGCGCTCACTCCAAAATGATGCCGCGCCGCTGCTTCTGCACCGAACACACCCTCGTCCCACTCCACGCTGTTGAGGTACACCTCTAGGATGCGCTGCTTGGGCCACAGCACCTCGATCAACCCGGTAAACCAGGCTTCCAGGCCCTTGCGCAGATAACTGCGGCCGGTCCACAGGAACAGGTTCTTCGACACCTGCTGGCTCAAGGTGCTGGCGCCGCGAATTGTGCCGCCGCGCTCGTTATGCACGATCGCCGCTTGAATCGCGCCAAAGTCGAAGCCCCAGTGCTGCGGGAAACGCTGGTCTTCACCGGCCATCACCGCCACTTTGAGGTCGTCGGAAATCTCGTCCCACGCCACCCAGCTGCGCTGCAGGTCGATAGGTTCGCCGTCGATCCAGGATTCGACCTTGCGCTCCACCATCAGCGCAGTGAACGGCGGCGGTACGACGCGAAACAGCAGCACCAGCAGCACACTGCCGATGGCGAACCATTTCACGACGTTGAGAAAGCGATTGAAGAGGACACGCAGCATAGAGATGGCTTGGCCGAACCCGTTGAGCGGGCCATTATACAGACCCTGCCCGATGAGTCTGACTGGAGTTCCTCATGCTGCGTAGCTTTCTGATGCTGGCTGCCTTTTTTGGCTTTACCGGCGTCGCCCTCGGCGCGTTCGCCGCCCATGGCCTGAAAAACCGTCTGAGCGCCGACTACCTGGCGATCTTCCACACCGGCGTGACGTATCAACTGGTGCACACCCTGGCGTTGTTTGGCGTGGCGCTGCTGGCCGCGCATATTCCTGGCCGACTGGTCACCTGGGCGGGCATTTCATTTGTGGTCGGCATCGTGCTGTTCTCCGGCAGCCTGTATCTGTTGACCCTGACCGGCATCAGCAAACTCGGGATCATCACGCCGTTCGGCGGGCTGGCGTTTCTGCTCGGCTGGTTTTTCCTCGGCTTGCTCGCCTGGCGCCTGCAACTGACCGCTTGACGCTTGAAGCTGACCTTCAGCGCCCAATCGCGTTAGAATGCCGGCCCCTAAAAACGATGGCGGCCCGTGGCATGCGCATTCAGTTGAACGGCGAACCCCTTGAACTGCCCGACGGTGAAACCGTCGCGGCCCTGCTGACCCGCCTGGACCTCACCGGGCGTCGTGTCGCAGTGGAGCTCAACCTGGATATCGTCCCGCGCAGCCAGCACGAAGGCACCACGCTCAGCGAAGGTGACCAGGTCGAAGTGGTCCACGCCATCGGCGGCGGCTAGTCGCCCCGGCCGTAACGCATTCTGCAGAACCTCACCCCATTACGAGGATTTCCCATGAGCATCGTTCGTAGCGACAAGCCCTTCGTCCTGGCCGGTCGTACCTACCAGTCCCGTTTGCTGGTCGGCACCGGCAAGTACCGCGACATGGAAGAAACCCGTCTGGCCATCGAAGCCTCGGGCGCCGAAATCGTTACCTTCGCCGTACGTCGCACCAACCTAGGCCAGATCGAGGGCGAGCCGAACCTGCTCGAAGTGCTGTCGCCGGACCGCTACACCTTCCTGCCGAACACCGCCGGCTGCTTTGACGCCATCGAAGCCGTGCGCACCTGCCGCCTGGCCCGTGAGCTGCTCGATGGCCACAACCTGGTGAAGCTGGAAGTGCTGGCCGACCAGAAAACCCTGTTCCCCAACGTGATCGAAACCCTCAAGGCCGCCGAGACCCTGGTCAAGGAAGGCTTTGACGTGATGGTCTACACCAGCGATGACCCGATCATCGCCCGCCAGCTGGCGGAAATCGGCTGCATCGCGGTGATGCCACTGGCTGGCCTGATCGGCTCCGGCCTGGGGATCTGCAACCCTTACAACCTGCAGATCATCCTTGAAGAAGCCAGGATCCCGGTGCTGGTGGATGCGGGCGTGGGCACTGCCTCCGACGCTACCATCGCCATGGAGCTGGGCTGCGACGCGGTACTGATGAACTCGGCCATTGCCCATGCCCAGCAACCGATCATGATGGCCGAAGCCATGCAACACGCAATCGTCGCGGGCCGCCTGGCCTACCTCGCCGGGCGCATGCCGAAAAAACTCTATGCCAGCGCCTCTTCGCCGCTGGATGGCCTGATCAAGTAAGAGCTATTGATGACTGAATCAAACGAAACGCCGAACCCCGTGGAAGCAGGCGACGAGTCCAAGCACCGCCGCATCAAGAGCTTCGTGATGCGCGCCGGGCGCATGACCGAAGGCCAGCAAAAAGGCCTGGAGCAAGGCACGTCGCTGTTCGTGTTGCCCCTGGCCGATGCGCCGGTGGACTTCGACCAGGTGTTCGGTCGCTCGGCCCCGCGTTCCCTGGAAATCGGCTTCGGCATGGGCCATTCCCTGCTGGAAATGGCGGCCGCCGCGCCGGACCAGGATTTCATCGGTGTAGAAGTGCACCGCCCAGGTGTCGGCGCGCTGCTGAACGGCGTGCTGACCCAAGGCCTGACCAATCTGCGGGTCTACGACTGCGACGCGATTGAAGTGCTCAACCGCTGCATTGCCGACAACAGTCTCGACCGGCTGATGCTGTTCTTCCCCGACCCATGGCACAAGGCCCGTCACCACAAGCGTCGCATCGTCCAGGCTTCCTTCGCGGAACTGGTGCGCAGCAAGCTGAAAGTGGGGGGCATCCTGCACATGGCCACCGACTGGGAGCCCTATGCCGAATACATGCTGGACGTGATGAACGTCGCCCCCGGCTACCGCAACCTGGCCGAAGACGGCAAATGCGTACCGCGCCCGGCAGAGCGCCCAGTCACCAAGTTCGAACGCCGTGGCGAGAAGTTGGGGCATGGGGTGTGGGATTTGAAGTTCGAAAAACAAAAATAAATTGCAACTTTCGTCATGGCTAAGTAGTATCAGAGCCCAACGAGCTGGTTGCTGATAACGGGGTTAATTCTCCGGGGCGGTACGCAACGCTAAAGCGTTGTTACTCCGTTAACTATCGTTTTTCGATTCGGTAGGAAGAGAGGTTCGATTCCCTCCTCGTTAAAATTACTTAGCTTTAAGCACCTACCTGTATATGGTCGGTGCTTTTTGCTGTGGCCAGCATTCTTTGTGTGAGATTTTTTGCGCCTTTGAAATTGGCAGAGCGCAGATCTGCGTTTGTAAAATTCACTCCTTTGCAATCAACGCCCTTAAAAATTGCGCTTCGCAAATTTGCATTGCTAAAGTCTACACGTTCTATTTTGCATCCTGAAAAATCCACACCCGATAAGTTTGCGGCGCAGAATTTTGATCTGTTCAAAGTTACGTTTTTTAAAGTTACATGATGAAATTTGGCGTTAATAAAATTTGTGGCGTCACATTGGCAATTTGTTAGCTCTACGTTTGATAGCTTGGCGTTTGCGAAATTTATTGCGATCATGTTTGTATCTTTTAGTTTTATATTCTCTATTTGCATGTCTTGTAAATTTGCTTCAAAACACGGGAAGTCGTTTGCCTCTAATGCTATTAGTCTCTTGATTGTACTAAGCGTTCTATGTGAGCAGTCGGAACCTTTATAAAACCTTAGGTCGGCCAACGTTTCTTTATGTCTTGTGATCGCGGCGGATCGCTCGGAGTTTTCTTTGGCGATTCTTTCCCGTTGCTCTGTTCTTCGTTCGAACCAAAACAAGACGATACCAACTAGGAATAAATCTATAACTGTTCCGTGCGCACCGACCAAGATGTTCTCGAAGAAACTTCTAGTATATAGACCCCATGTCGTAGTGGGGAGTATTAAACTAGAGAGGCTGGGCCAGAGGCCAGTTGCTAAAATTATAATTGCTGAAAAAATAATTAAAACTATTATCGGTGTGCGCATTTGTGACGTCCGTGTCCATATGTTTTTTCATTAAGTTGAGCATCTGACCAAGAAGGTCTGAAACCCTGAGATTTTAGATCAAGGTATTTCGGTCAAATCAGCGGCGGTCGGCGACGACGCCAATCAACACCAGCACCACCACCAGCACCGGCGCGAGGCTGTAGTTATTGAACTGGCTCAGCCCCCGCACGATCCACGGCGTGGCGTAGATCAGCGCCGCGCCGCTGCCGATCATGCACACCAACGCCATCAGGGGGACGCGCAACGCGCCGGCGATGCTGCCCAGGCGGGCTTCGACCCAGCCCTTGATGTCAGCGCCGAACAGCACCAGCAAACAGCCGACCAGCGCCAGGGAGATTTCCGACAGGTTGCTACGGCTCCAGCGGGATACGGTGGCGAGCAGGTCGAGTACCAAATCCATTCGATTTCCTTAAGAGCGATCAGCTCAAAAACGTCTGCAACAGGTCATTGAGAAAGAGTTGCCCGCGGTCGGTCGCCGCCAGGCGTGACGGTTCGACCTGCATTAAGCCACTTTGTTCTGCCTCGCGGCGGCCTTCGGCGAGGCTCGCCAGGTCAAGGCCGGTGCGCTCGGTGTAAAGCCTGGCGTCTACGCCCTCGGTGAGGCGCAGGGCGTTCATCAGGAACTCGAACGGCAGCTCTTCATTGGTCAGTTCTTTGGCCCCCGCCTGGAAGCTTTTGGCCGGGTTGAGGTAGTCCTTCGGTGCGCGGGTTTTCCAGGTGCGCACGATGCGCCCATCCGGATGGCTGAGCTTGCCGTGGGCACCGGCGCCGATACCGATGAAGTCGCCAAAGCTCCAGTAATTGAGGTTATGCCGCGCCGGTCGACCGGGTTGGGCATAGGCCGAGACTTCATATTGTGTGTAACCGTGCTCGGCGAGCAGCGCCTGGCCGGCTTCCTGGATATCCCACAGGGTGTCGTCTTCCGGCAGCGCAGGGGGCTGGTTCCAGAACACCGTGTTGGGTTCCAGGGTCAACTGGTACCAGGACAGGTGCGTCGGCTTTAATGCTATGGCTTGGCGCAGATCGGCCAGGGCGTCGTCCAGGGACTGATCGGGCAAGCCGTGCATCAGGTCCAGGTTGAAGTTATCGAACCCGGCCTGGCGCGCCATACCCGCAGCGCGAACGGCTTCATCGCCGTTGTGGATGCGGCCCAGGGCTTCGAGCTTGGCCTGCTGGAAGCTCTGGATGCCGATGGACAGGCGATTGATCCCCAGCTTGCGGTACGCCACGAACTTCTCTTGTTCGAAGGTGCCAGGATTGGCTTCCAGGGTGATTTCGATGTCGTCGGCAAACGCGATGCGCGCTTGCACCCCTTCGAGCAGCCGCCCCAACGCGGTGGCGCTGAACAGGCTCGGGGTGCCGCCGCCAAAGAAGATCGAGCTCAGTTTGCGGCCATGAACGGCGTGCAGGTCCTGGTCCAGATCCGCCAGCAAGGCGTCCACATACGCTTCTTCCGGCAGCACGGTGCTTGCGGTATGGGAGTTGAAGTCGCAATAAGGGCATTTGCGCACGCACCACGGGATGTGGATGTACAGCGCCAGGGGCGGCAGCACAGGCAACGCCGACCGGGGTGTTTGCGCGCCGCCGTGGATCAGTGGCAGCGCCTGGGTGTGGTGGGTCATTTCAGGCTCAGGCGTTGGCGCAGCAAATCCATTGCGCGGGCGCGGTGGCTGATCTGGTTCTTGTCGGCCGGGCTCAGTTCGGCGCTGGAGACATTGCGCTCCGGCACCCAGAACAGCGGATCGTAGCCAAAGCCATGCTCACCGCTGGCTGCCTGCAGGATGCGCCCGTGCCACAAGCCTTCGCAGAGGATCGGCAAGGGGTCATCGGCGTGGCGCACCAATGCCAGCACACAGACGAACTGCGCACCGCGCATCGCGTCCGGCACATCCTTGAGCGCTTCCAGCAGCTTGGCGTTATTGGCCGCATCGCCCTTGCCGTCGGCATAACGCGCCGAATAGATGCCCGGTGCGCCACCGAGGTAGTCCACCGCCAGGCCCGAATCGTCCGCCAAGGCCGGCAGGCCCGAGAGGCTCGCGGCATTGCGCGCCTTGAGGATGGCGTTCTCGACAAATGACAGGCCGGTTTCTTCCGGCTCGACCTGGCTGAACTCACCGATCGAGCGCAGCTTCACCGCGTCACCGAGCATGGCCTGCAATTCTTTGAGTTTGCCGGCGTTATGGCTGGCGAGTACGAGTTGAGTGAGGTTCATCAGTCGGCCGGAAACAGTTCTTGGTTGAATTGGAAACCATGGGCTTTGCCGCCGGTTTCAACATTGATGGTAAACGTCTTGTATTCCCGCTGGGTCACGGAGTAAGGCGCAAGGTAGCTGACACCGCCTTTCTCTTCGATCTGCTTGAACGTCAGGATTTCGCTCTTGCCGCCCAAATCCTTGATGGTGCCGGTCACTTGGGCGGCGACGGGGGTTACGCCCTTGATCACGGTCACATTGATCAAGCCCTTGTCCTTGCTGCGCACCACGCCGACCTTCTGGGCGGTCTCCGGCGACAGGAAGCTTGAAGTGAAGGTGTTGTAGTGAACGGTGATATCGCCGAAGTCTTTCTTGCGGTTAGCGTCGATAGCGCCCGCAGCCATGGCGCTGGCGCCCAGGCAGGCGGTCAGGAGAAAAACAGCCAAACGACTCATGAGCGTCCCTCTTGATAATGATTAGACGGCAATCTTGTGGTCGGTCAGGCCAGGGCTGCTGACCCGGTAGATACCGATTTCGCCCAACAGGTTGGGCCATAGCTTACTCGCCCAGCCGTGGCGATGTTGTTGATCGACGGCAAGGCGGTTGATCACCTTGGCCTCACGCTCGCCACACAGGGCTTCGAAGTCTTCGAAGGTGCAGAAGTGGATGTTCGGCGTGTTGTACCAGGTGTACGGCAGGAAGTCCGACACCGGCATGCGGCCCTTGGTGGCCAGGTACCAGCGGCAGCGCCAGTGCCCGAAGTTGGGGAAGGTGATGATGCACTGGCGGCCGACGCGCAGCATTTCGTCGAGGATACGGTCCGGGTAGTGCACCGCTTGCAGGGCCTGGGTCATCACCACGATGTCGAAGCTGTCGCTGGCAAAGTTGCCCAGGCCCTTGTCCAGGTCCTGCTCGATCACGTTGATGCCCTTGGCCACGCACTGGGCGATGTTGTCCGGGTCGTTTTCCAGGCCGTAGCCGGTGACTTGCTTGTTGTCGCGCAGCCAGCTCAGCAGCTCGCCATCACCGCAGCCCAGGTCGAGCACGCGGCTGCCGGCGGGGATCCAGTCTTGGATGATTTCCAGGTCGGCTCTCATGGCGTTCTCACAGTGCAATACGGTTCATGTAGTTACTGAACGCCTGCAGATAACGGGGAATCGGAATCAGGAAGGCGTCGTGGCCTTGCGGTGCATCGATCTCCAGGTAGCAGACGTCTTTGCGCGCAGCCATCAGGGCGTCCACCAGCTCGCGGGAGCGCGCCGGCGAGAAGCGCCAGTCGGTGGTGAACGACATCACGCAGAACTTGGCCGTGGCCTGCTCGAAGGTTTTCGCCAGGTCGTCATTGAAGTTCGCGGCCGGGTCGAAGTAGTCCAGGGCCTTGGTCATCAGCAGGTAGGTGTTGGCGTCGAAACGCCCGGAGAACTCCTCGCCCTGATAACGCAGGTAGCTTTCCACCTGGAACTCGACGCTGTGGAAGTCGTAGTTGAGCTTCTCGCTCTTGAGGCCACGGCCGAATTTCTCGCCCATGGAATCATCGGACAGGTAGGTGATGTGCCCGACCATCCGCGCCAGCATCAGGCCACGCTTGGGGATCACCCCCGCTTCCTGGAACGAACCACCGTGGAACTCCGGGTCGGTGAGGATGGCCTGGCGCGCAACTTCGTTGAAGGCAATGTTCTGCGCCGACAACTTGGGCGCCGAGGCGATCGCGAGGCAGTGGCGCACGCGATCCGGGTAGGTGATGGTCCATTGCAGGGCTTGCATGCCGCCCAGGCTGCCACCGATCACGGCCGCCCATTGGTCGATGCCCAGCCGGTCGGCGAGGCGCGCCTGGCTGTGCACCCAGTCTTCCACGGTGAGTACCGGGAAGTCGGCGCCGAAGGGCTTGCCGGTCTCCGGGTTGAGGCTGCTGGGGCCGGTGGAACCGTTGCAGCCGCCGAGGTTGTTCAGGCTGACCACGAAGAACTTGTTGGTGTCGATGGGCTTGCCGGGGCCGATGCAGCTGTCCCACCAGCCGGGCTTGCGCTCGTCGACGCTGTGGAAGCCCGCAGCGTGATGGTGGCCGGACAAGGCGTGGCAGATCAGCACGGCGTTGCTCGCCGTGGCGTTGAGTTGGCCGTAGGTTTCGTAGATCAGGTCGTAGGCGGGCAGCGAACGGCCGCAGGCCAGGGCCAAGGGTTCGCTGAAGTGCGCCATTTGGGGCACGACCAGTCCAACGGAATCGGGGGGAAGGCAGTTGGCATCGACCCTGCTCTCGTTTAAATGAGGCGTAAGTCTAAAGACCACTGGACCCAGCGGCAAGCAAAGGCCTGCGCTGGTACACAGATACAAAATGTGGGAGGGGGCAAGCCCTAATGCCAGTCAGTTAAGGACGAACACTGTACCTGTGGCGAGGGAGCTTGCTCCCGCTGGGCCGCGAAGCGGCCCCAAAAATGGGACTGCTGCGCAGTCCAGCGGGAGCAAGCTCCCTCGCCACAGGTTACTTTTACCCTTTCTACTTCTTAACTGACTGGCATTAGGGCAAGCCCCCTCCCACATTTTCCAGCGTATTGTCAGATCAGGCCGAACAGTTCTTTAGGCATGAACGCATAAAACGCCAGCCGTGGAATCACCCAGCTCTGGATCAGCTGGATCGCGATAAACGCGAAGATCGGCGAAATATCCAGGCCGCCCAGGTTGGGGATCAGGCGACGGAACGGCGCCAGCACCGGTTCGGTGATCTGGTAGACCAGCTCGGCGCCCGGACTGCGGCTGCCGGGGGCGACCCACGAGAGGATCACGCTGATGATCATCGACCAGAAGATGATCTTCAAAAACAGCGAGAAAATACCGATCAGCGCCCATGGCAACAGCAGCACCGTGAAGGCCTGGTAGCCATTGAGCATCAGGATCACCACGAACAGCAGGATCTGCAGCAGCAGTGCCAGTACCAGCGACGACATGTCCAGCCCGAACAGGCTCGGGATCACCCGGCGCAGCGGCTTGAGCAGCGGTTGGGTGGCCTTGACCACGAACTGGCACAACGGGTTGTAGAAGTTCGCCCGCACCAGTTGCAGGATAAAGCGCATCAGCACAATCAGCAGGTACAGGCTGCCCAGGGTCTGGATGATGAAGATGGCAGCGTCATTGATTCCGAGCATGTTTGTTTACCTTGGTAAGTGACGACTATTTGCCCAGTTGCTCAGCCATTTCGGCGGAACGGTGTGCCGCAGCACCCAGTGCTTTTTCCACCAGGGCCTCAAAGCCGCCGGCCTGGAATGATTCGATGGCGGCATGGGTGGTGCCGCCCGGGGACGTGACGCGACGGCGCAGCTCGGCCGCATCCACCTCGCTGGTCACCGCCATCTTCGCGGCGCCCAGGGCGGTTTGCTCGGCCAGTTGCTCGGCAACGTCGGCAGGCAGGCCCAGTTTCACGCCGGCGGCGGTCATGGCTTCGATCAACAGGAAGAAGTACGCCGGGCCGCTGCCGGAAACGGCGGTGACTGCGTCCAGTTGCTGCTCCTGCTCCAGCCACAGGGCGATGCCCACGGCGGATAACAGTTGCTGGGCCTGGTCACGCTGTGCGGCGCTGACGTCGGCGGTGGCGTACAAGCCGCTCACGCCCTGGCGCAACAAGGACGGCGTATTCGGCATGCAACGTACGATCGGTTGGGCACCGAGCCAGGTGTTCATGCTGGCGCAGGTGATGCCGGCGGCGATGGACACCACCAGCTGATGCGCCTGCAGGCTTGGGCGCAGGCTTTCGCACACGGCCTTCATGGCCTGGGGCTTGACCGCCAGCACAATGACGTCGACGCCCTGGGTGGCTTCGGCGTTGTCGGCAAAGGTTTCAATGCCGTGTTCGGCGCTGACGCGGGCGCGGGTTTCGGCGCCGGGATCGCTGGCGCGAATCTGCGCAGCGTCCAGGCCCTTGGCCCGCAGGCCGCCGATCAGGCTGGCTGCCATGTTACCGGCGCCGATAAAGGCAATACGCATGTCTTTCATGACAGGTCCTTAGCTAGATGAACGTCAGCCATTTCACGGCTGGCCGTAGTCGCGGGCGCCAAACAGCGCGGTACCGATCCGCACCCAGGTGGCGCCTTGAGCGATGGCCGACTCGAGGTCGTGGCTCATGCCCATGGAAAGTGTGTCGAGTGGCAGGTTCAGGCTGGCTTGCAGCTCGCGCACCGTGGCGAACGCCGCATCCTGCGCCGCGCGATCGTCAGTCGGCTCGGGGATCGCCATCAGGCCCCGCAGCTTCAGGCGCGGCAGGGCGCTGATGGCGTTGGCCAGGGCCGGCAGGTCGGGGGGCGTACAGCCGGACTTGCTGGCTTCGCCACTGACGTTGACCTGGATGCAGATATTCAGCGCCGGCAGGTCGGCAGGGCGTTGTTCGGACAGGCGTTGTGCGATTTTCAGGCGGTCCACGGAATGCACCCAAGCGAAGTTCTCGGCGATCGCGCGAGTCTTGTTCGATTGAATGGGGCCGATGAAGTGCCAACTCAAGGGCAAGTCGGTTAATTCGGCCTGTTTGCCCAGGGCTTCCTGCAGATAGTTTTCACCAAAGTCATACATTCCGGCGGCAAAGGCTTCGCGCACGGCTTGCGCCGGTTTGGTCTTGCTCACGGCCAGCAGGTGGATGCTGCTTGCGTCACGCTGCACGGCGTCGGCGGCGGCGCGGATGCGCTGGCTAACCAGGCCGATGTTGTCTGCTATCGTCGACATTCAAGTTGCGCCCGTGGATATGGAGTCCGCGGCATTCTACTGGAAATGGAAAGCCCTATGGATATCACTGAATTACTGACGGCCAGCGTGCGCCGAGGCGCCTCCGACTTGCATCTGTCGGCCGGCCTGGCGCCGATGCTGCGCATCGATGGCGAGGTCTGGCCGCTGGACAGCCCGATACTGGCCGGCACGCAAGTGGCGGATTTACTGAGCCCTTTGCTCAACCAATACCAACAAAAGGATTTCGAAACATCTCTTGAAACGGATTTTGCGTTCGAGCTGCCCGGCGTGGCGCGCTTTCGCGCGAATGTGTTCCAGCAGGCGCGTGGCGTTGGCGCAGTGTTTCGCACGATCCCCACCGACATCCAGAGCCTGGAAAGCCTTGGCTTGGGCGAGGTGTTCCAGCGTATCGCGCTGTTACCCCGTGGCCTGGTGCTGGTGACCGGGCCCACCGGGTCGGGCAAGTCCACCACGTTGGCGGCGATGATCGATTACCTGAATCGGCATCGGCGCCAGCACATCCTCACGCTGGAAGACCCCATTGAATTTATCCACAGGCCGAAAATGGCGTTGATCAACCAGCGACAGGTGCATCGCGATACCCACAGCTTTTCGGTGGCCCTGCGCTCGGCGCTACGCGAAGACCCGGATGTGATCCTGGTGGGCGAGCTGCGTGACCTGGAAACCATCCGCCTGGCGCTGACGGCCGCTGAGACCGGCCATCTGGTATTTGGCACCTTGCACACCACCTCGGCGGCAAAGACGGTAGACAGGTTGGTGGACGTGTTCCCGGCCGTGGAAAAGGCCATGGTCCGCTCGATGCTGTCGGAGTCGCTGCAGGCGGTGGTTTCCCAAGTGCTGGTGAAGAAGGTCGGCGGCGGACGGGTAGCGGCTCACGAGATCATGCTGGGCACGCCGGCCATTCGTAATCTGATCCGCGAAGACAAGGTGGCGCAGATGGTCTCGGCCATCCAGACCGGTGGGGCAGTGGGGATGAAAACGCTGGATATGAGTTTGAAGGCGTTGGTCGCGCAGGGCGTGATCAGTCGGGACGACGCACGGGAACAGGCGAGGGTGCCGGCAGACATATGAGATTCAGCAAACAATGAAACCAAATGTGGGAGGGGGCTTGCTCCCGATAGCGGTTGATCAGCCAACAAATCTGTTGAATGACACTCTGCTATCGGGAGCAAGCCCCCTCCTACATTGTTTAACTGTATTTCAGCTTGGAATCAGCGCTGCACGATTCGCAGGTTGCTGTTCTGCTCTTTGGGCAGCACCCGCTTGGCGATCACGTAGTTCTTGTCCCAGAACGGCTTTTTCAGCGTGTCGATGCTCACCGACTTGCCACGACGTGGCGCGTGGATGAAGCGGTCGTTGCCCAGGTAGATGGCAACGTGGTTGACCTGGCGGCTCTTGAGCTTGAAGAACAGCAAGTCGCCCGGCTTCAGGTCTTTGCGATCGACTTTCAACCCGTGGCCGGCGGCCATGGCGTTGGACGTACGCGGCAAATCCACGGCTTTGACATCGTTGAACGCATATTTCACCAGGCCGCTGCAGTCGAACCCTTTACTTGGGCTGCTGCCGCCCCAACGATAAGGAGTACCGAGCACGTTGACGGCACGGCTGAGAACATCGCTGCTTTGCTTGGTATTCACGGCCAGCTGGGTGGAAAGCGTTTTACCGTGGGCCTTGCTCAGTTGAGTCGGGCGGCTGACAGTCGGCTTTACCGATTTGGCGGTGCTGGGCGTGCTATGAACTTTAGGGGTAAAACCGTTAACGTTTGGAAGACGTTGCTCACGATTGGTGGCGTGGGCGGCCAGTGGCATTAATAGGCAAATGGTTAGCCATGTCTTGAAAAATGGTCGCATTAGGCGTGGCTCTTATGGGTTTGCGCGCAACTTTATAACAGGTTTTGGTGTCGTTCTCAGGCCGTTTGTCGACTGAACCTTGGGGTCAAATTCAGCAAAAACGCGACGATTCGCCGCAATTGTCCGACACAAGTCAGGCGGCATAAGGCTTTGAGGGCAGGAAGATACCATTTGCCGTACGTCGGGCGCTCGTAAAAAAGTCACAAAAAAAATGAACAAATTTATCTATTGAGTGAAAAGAGGTAGTTCATGAACACCTATCAACAGGTTACTTCGCAGCAAGACACCCACAGCAAGGTGATCGGTTACCTGCTATGGATTTTCGGTTTTACCGGAGCGCATCGCTTCTATTACGGCAAGCCGGTCACCGGCACGATCTGGTTTTTTACCTTCGGCCTGCTCGGCATCGGCTGGCTGATCGACCTGTTCCTGATTCCGGCCATGGACCGTGAAGCCGACCTGCGTTTTACCGCCGGGCCCATCGAGTACAACGTGGCCTGGATTCTGTTGGCGTTCCTGGGCGTGTTCGGTGTGCACCGGATGTACCAGGGCAAATGGATCACCGGCCTGATCTACCTGCTGACCGGTGGTTTGTTCCTGGTGGGGGTGCTGTATGACTTCTGGACGTTGAACAGCCAGATTTCGATCCGCAATGCCGAGCGCAACAACGGGCGCTGATTGCTTAAGCCTAATAGAGAACCAATGTGGGAGGGAGCAAGCCCCCTCCCACATTTTTTACCGTGCCCGCTTCAGGCCTGGTAGCTGATCCGCCCATCCATCAATGTGTACCGCACCGTTGCCGGCAGGCTGTGGCCAATGAACGGGCAATTCTCCCCCTTGGACAGCCAGTGCTCCCCGGCAACCGTGGAGCTGGCCGGGTCAAACAGCACCAGGTCCGCCGCCGCACCCACCGCCAGCTGGCCCGCCGGCAAGCGCAAGGCCTGGGCCGGGCCGGTGCTCAGCCGTGCCAGCAGCGTAGGCAGGTCCAGCAAGCCATCCTCCACCAAGGTCATCGCCAGCGGCAGCAGCAGCTCGACGCTGCTGATTCCCGGCTCGGTGGCGCCAAACGGCGCCAGCTTGGCATCGCGCTCGTGAGGCTGGTGGTGGCTGGAAATCGCCGAGACCACACCCGACTTCACCGCCGCGCGCAAACCTTCACGGTCGGCCAGGGTGCGCAGGGGCGGCTGCACGTGATAGAGGCTGGAGAAGTCGATCAGCGCCTCATCGGTCAGGATCAGCTGGTACAGCGCCACGTCTGCCGTCACCGGCAAGCCGCGCGCCTGGGCCTGGGCGATCAGGGCGACGCCGCGGGCGCTGGTCAGTTGGCTGAAGTGCGCGCGTACGCCGCTTTGTTCCACCAGCAACAAATCACGGGCCAGGGCCACGGTTTCCGCGGTTTCCGGGATGCCCGGCAAGCCGAGGAAGCTGGCCACCGCGCCTTCATGGGCCAGGCCGCCTTCGGCCAGGTCGCGGTCCTGGGAATGAAAGATCACCGTCAGGTCGAAGGTGGCCGCATATTCCAGGGCACGGCACAAGGTACGGCTGCTGCGAAAGCTTTCCAGGCCGTTGCTGAACGCCACGCAGCCGGCGTCGCGCAAGGCGATCAGCTCAGCCAGTTGTTCGCCTTCCAGGCCTTTGCTCAAGGCGCCGACAGGGAACACTTTGCAATTACCCGCTTCACGAGCACGGTCGAGGATCAACTCGGTGACCGCCGAGGTGTCCAGGATCGGCTTGGTGTTCGGCGGGCAGCACAGGCTGGTCACGCCACCGGCGGCGGCCGCGCGGGTTTCGCTGGTGATGTTGCCTTTGCGGCTGTAGCCCGGCTCGCGCAGGGCGACGTTAAGGTCCACCAGCCCTGGCGCGGCCACCAGGCCTTTGGCGTCGATGCTCTCGACGGCAAGAAAGCCTGCCGCCGCTGCGCCAATGGCGACGATCTTGCCGGCGTCCAGATGAAGGTCGGTAACGCGATCCAGGCCACTGGCCGGATCGATGACGCGGGCGCCGAGGATGCTGAGCTTCACTGGGCGTTC
Source organism: Pseudomonas sp. R1-43-08 (assembly GCF_003852255.1). Lineage (NCBI taxonomy): Bacteria > Pseudomonadati > Pseudomonadota > Gammaproteobacteria > Pseudomonadales > Pseudomonadaceae > Pseudomonas > Pseudomonas sp. R1-43-08. The sequence goes on along the minus strand of NZ_CP027734.1, from coordinate 5,255,286 downwards.
TCCTGCTCGAATTGACGTTGCGCGGTTTGCCCGCTCATGGCCATGGACAGCACGGCCATGCGGATGGCGATGCCGTAGGTCACCTGGTTGAGAATCACCGACTGCGGGCCGTCCGCCACCGCCGACTCGATTTCCACCCCTCGGTTGATCGGGCCGGGGTGCATCACGATGGCATCCGGCTTGGCACCGGCCAGGCGTGCGGTGGTCAGGCCGAACAGGCGGTAGAACTCGCCCTCGCTCGGCAGCAGGCCACCGGCCATGCGTTCGCGTTGCAGGCGCAACATGATCACCACGTCGACATCCTTGAGGCCTTCGGCCATGTCGGTGTAGACCTTCACGCCGTACTGTTCGACCCCAACGGGCAGCAAGGTTTTCGGCGCGATCACGCGAATGTCCGGGCAGCCCAAAGTCTTCAGGGCCAGCATGTTCGAGCGCGCGACCCGCGAGTGCAGGATGTCGCCGACGATGGCCACCGAGAGGTTTTCAAAGCTGCCTTTGTGCCGACGGATGGTAAGCATGTCGAGCATGCCCTGGGTCGGGTGGGCGTGGCGGCCATCGCCGCCATTGATGATCGCTACATTCGGGCAGACATGTTCAGCGATGAAATGCGCCGCGCCGGAATCGCCATGGCGTACCACAAACATGTCGGCGGCCATGGCCTCCAGGTTGCGCAAGGTGTCGAGCAGGGTTTCGCCTTTGCTGGCCGACGAGGTGGACACGTTCAGCGTGATCACGTCGGCCGACAGCCGTTGGGCGGCCAGCTCAAAGGTGGTGCGGGTGCGCGTGGAGTTCTCGAAGAACACATTGCAGATGGTCTTGCCGCGCAGCAGCGGGACTTTTTTCACCGCCCGGCCACCGACTTCGAGGAACGAGTCAGCGGTGTCGAGGATTTCGGTGAGCAGTTCGCGGGGCAAACCATCGAGGGACAAGAAATGTTGCAACTGACCCTGAGCATTGAGCTGCAGCGGGCGCTTGGCATCTAGAGGCGTCATCGCGGGGACTCTTTTACAAGGCGGGTTAAAGGGCAAGGTCTTGCAGTTCGAGTTCGAGCGGCGTTGGACCGGACAATTTTACCCGCTGGTGGGCTTGCAAAGACAGCGTCGCACCGACCACATCCGGGCTGATCGGCAATTCCCCAGCCTCCAGGTCCAGCAGGCACACCAGGGTGATACTGGCCGGGCGGCCGTAGTCGAACAGCTCATTCATGGCTGCGCGTATGGTACGGCCGCTCATCAATACGTCGTCGATCAGCACCAGGTGCTGGCCTTCGATCTCGAACGGCAGCTGCGAGGGGCGCACTTGCGGATGCAGGCCGTTCTGGCTGAAATCGTCACGGTAGAAGGACACATCCAGCGTGCCCAGGGGTGAGTCGCTGCCCAGCTCTCCCAGCAATGCCTGGGCCACCCACACACCGCCGGTGCGGATGCCGATAAAGCGCGGTTCGCTGATGGCGCGTTGCTCAAGGTGCGCCGTGAGGCGTATCGCCATCTGGCTGATCAGTTCGGCGGGATTGGGCAGGCTCATGGTGGCTCCTCATTAAGTGTGTAGGAGCGAGCTTGCTCGCGAGAAACGTCAACGATAACGCGTGAAGCCTGGATGTACGCGGTGCCTGTGAGTTCTTCGCGAGCAAGCTCGCTCCTACAAAAGCGGCATAGCAGCAAGCCGCGTCAGTCAGGATTCAAATAAAGCGGTGTTTTCATCCAGCCAGCCCTGTAGCAACAGGGCGGCGGCGATGGCGTCCACCGGGTTGTCGCGGTAACTGCCCTTTTGCCCGCCACGGTCACGGCGCTCGCCCTTGGCTTCAAAGGTGGTCAGGCGCTCGTCGTGGGTATAGAAGGGCAGGTTGTAGCGGCCATTGAGGCGGCGCGCGAACTTTTCGGCGCGCAGGCACATTTCGCTGGGCGTGCCGTCCATGTTCAGGGGCAGGCCGACCACGACGGCATCGGGCTTCCATTCCTTGATCAGCGCTTCGACCTGGTTCCAGTCCGGCACGCCGTTCTGGGCCTTCAATGTGCACAGCTCGCGGGCCTGGCCGGTAATCACCTGGCCCACTGCCACGCCGATCTGTTTGGTGCCGTAGTCGAACCCCAGGATCAGACGCAAAGCCATCAGGCGTGCCCCGCCTGGCTGGTCAACAGGCTGAGGTTGACCCGCAGCTTGGCGGCGGCGGCTTCCAGGCGCAGTTCGCTGGCGGTGTTGAAGAGGATGTCGGCGTCGAACGGGCAAGTCAGCCAGGCATTGCTGGCCAGTTCGGCCTCCAATTGCCCGGCTTCCCAGCCGGCGTATCCCAGGGTGATCACACTTTGCTCGGGGCCGACGCCGTCGGCAATCGCGAACAACACATCCTGGGACGTGGACAGCGAGACGCCCTCAAGGTCTACCGTGGCCTGGAACGTCGGCCCGGTGGGGTGCAACACGAAGCCGCGATCGGTCTGCACCGGCCCGCCGATGTAGATCGGCACGTCCTGGCAGCTGGCTGGCGGATCGATTTCCGGGCGCAGCTGCTCGAGGATATCGGCCAGGTTCAGCTCCTGCGGGCGGTTCACCACCAACCCCATGGCACCATTGGCCGTGTGCTCGACGATGTAGGTCAAGGTCTGCGCAAAGTTCGGGTCGGCCATATGTGGCATGGCGATCAGGAAGTGGTGCTTGAGGTAGGTCGGGCTGACATTTTTCATGTCCACTAGTGTGGCGTTGGAGGGGCGAACTGACAAGCTGGGAGTTTCCTGGTGGCGAGGGTCAGTGCTGATCGTTCCCACGCTCCGCGTGGGAATGTATCCGGTGACGCTCAGCGTCGCGGCTTTAAAACAGGACGCGGAGCGTCCGGGGCAGCATTCCCACGCGGAGCGTGGGAACGATCCGGCGAACGATCCGGCGATCAGTTGCTGGAAAGGCGGTCACCCTTGGCGAATTTCCAGGTGCGGATGATTTCCAGGCGGTCCACATCGTTCAAGTCGCCCGTAAAAGGCGCGAAGGGCGCGGCCAGGCGCACGATGCGCTGGGCGGCCTGGTCCAGCAAGGGCTGGCCGGACGACTCCAGTACCTGCACTTCATACAGCGAACCATCGCGGTTGATCGACACCAGCAAGCGCAAATTGCCGTAGATCTGCTGGCGGCGCGCCTCCTCCGGATAGTTGAGGTTGCCGATGCGCTCGACTTTCTTGCGCCATTCGTCCTTATACCAGGCGCCTTTGTCGCGCATGGTCGAGGCGGCGTTCAGGCGGTAGATGCGCGGGCGCTTGGCGTAGAGTTGCTGTTCGTGGGCCAGTTCGGCTTCGAGGCTGGAAATTTCGTCGGACAGCGTCGAACTGTCGAACGTCGGCGCAGGCTTGACGGGCTCGGGTTTGGGCTCGGTCTTGGTCTTTTCGCGCTGGGTCGGAGCTTTTTGCGGTTTGGGCGCAACCGTGGTCACGGCAGCCTTGGGCGTGGCCTGTTTGACTTCAGGCCTGGGAGCCGGCGGTGGGGTGACTTTGTTGACCTTGTTGTCCTGGAACGGCGCCACTTCGGTGGTCTTGGGCACGGCTTTCTTGTCGAGCGTGCCGCTGCCTTGCTGGTTCTCCTGGGCGAGAAAATCGGCCTTCTCGGGCTTTTTATCGCTCTTGAAGGTGGCCAGCGTGATTTCCAGGGTTTTGGTGATCTGCTTGGGCTCGACCATGGTGAAGCCCAGGCCGAGGATCAGTGCGAGGTGAATCAGCGCTGCCAGGAACAGGGTAAATCCGAGCCGATCAGCCGGGCGCACGCCGCTGTGGGAGAGTTCGGGGGGCAGTTCGGACGGGAGCGTCATGACAAGAAAACCAACATCGCGCGTTTCACAGGTGGCGCATGATAACGCAATGTTGGTTTATGTCCGGCTGTTCTATGTCACTTGGCTTGTAGCTTGCGCTCAATGGCCGCCATCAGCATTTCGCCGATGTTCGTGCCAAATGCGTTATCAATCTCGCGAATACAGGTCGGGCTGGTGACGTTGATCTCGGTGAGGTTTTCGCCAATTACGTCAAGTCCTACGAACAGCAGACCTTTTTCGCGAAGGGTCGGGCCGACTTGAGCGGCGATCCAGCGGTCCTTGTCCGACAACGGCCGCGCTTCACCACGGCCACCGGCCGCCAGGTTGCCACGGGTCTCGCCGGCCGCCGGGATGCGCGCCAGGCAATAATCCACCGGCTCGCCGTCGATCATCAGGATGCGTTTGTCGCCGTCCTTGATCGCTGGCAGATAGGCCTGGCCCATGATCTGCTGGGTGCCCAGCGCGGTCAGGGTTTCCAGGATCACCGAGAGGTTCGGGTCGCCCGCGCGGTGACGGAAGATCGAGGTGCCGCCCATGCCGTCCAGCGGCTTGAGGATCACATCACCGTGCTTGGCGGCGAACTCACGCAGCACGTCGGCGCGGCGGCTGACCACGGTCGGCGGTGTGCACTGCGGGAACAGCGTGGCGAACAGTTTTTCATTGCAGTCGCGCAGGCTTTGCGGCTTGTTGACGATCAACACGCCGGCGCGTTCGGCCTGCTCCAGCAGGTAGGTGGAATAAACGAATTCCATGTCGAACGGCGGGTCCTTGCGCATCAGGATCACGTCCAGGTCGCTCAGGGGGCTGTCGACTTCATCCTGCAGTTCGAACCACTTCTCGGGGTTGGCGAATACCTGCAACGGGCGCATCCGCGCACGGGCCTCGCCGTCGCCCTGGTAAAGGTCGCGCTGTTCCATATAGAACAGGCTCCAGCCGCGGGCCTGGGCGGCCAGGAGCATGGCCAGCGAGCTGTCCTTTTTATAGGAAATGCTGGCGATAGGGTCCATGACAATGCCGACGCGAACGCTCATGGGGGATTTCCTCTAGCAAATTAGGGCGCATAAAAGTGGCGTCAGAGTGGCGCTGCGGCTGTTGTGGGTCAAGGAAAAACCACCAGGCGGGCGCCTCGATAGATTGCGCCCGGAGACTGTGCTAAAAAGACTGCCACGGCGCAGCAGCCCTTGAATTCCAAGGCTTGTGGCGCTCATTCTGTGAGAGATCAGGCAGTACACACCGAAAACCGATTCGCTGTGGCGATGGTAGAGCAACTATGGAACAGCATTCCAACGCCTTGAGAGTGATGGTGATCGACGATTCGAAAACGATCCGCCGCACCGCCGAGACGCTGTTGAAGAACATGGGGTGCGAGGTCATCACGGCCATCGACGGTTTCGATGCCCTGGCCCGAATCGTGGACCATCACCCGCACATTATCTTTGTCGACATCATGATGCCGCGCCTGGATGGCTACCAGACCTGCGCGCTGGTGAAGAATAACCCGGCGTTCAAGTCGATCCCGGTGATCATGCTGTCCTCCAAGGACGGCCTGTTCGACAAGGCCAAGGGGCGTATCGTGGGTGTCGATCAGTTTTTGACCAAGCCTTTCAGCAAGGAAGAACTGCTGGGTGCGATCAAGGCCTATGTGCCTGCCTTCGCCGCAGTAGAACAAGCACACTGACGCCGCCTCAAAGGGGCCGGCGCCGACCAATGTAGTGGGGAAAACCATGGCACGTGTTCTGATCGTCGACGATTCGCCGACCGAAATGTACAAACTGACCGGCATGCTGGAAAAGCATGGTCACGAGGTTCTCAAGGCCGCCAATGGCGGCGATGGTGTGGCGCTTGCCCGCCAGGAAAAACCTGACGCGGTATTGATGGACATCGTGATGCCGGGCCTCAATGGGTTCCAGGCCACGCGCCAACTGACCAAAGACAAAGAAACCGAGCACATCCCGGTGATCATTATCACCACTAAAGACCAGGAAACCGACAAGGTGTGGGGCACTCGCCAGGGCGCCAAGGACTACCTGACCAAGCCGGTCGATGAAGAAACCCTGATCGCCACGCTGAACAAGGTGCTGGCCGGCTGACGGCACGCCATCATGACCGAGTCGCAAACCGCCTTTGAGCTGCTGCTGGACATCGACCGCCGCTGCCGCCTGCTGGCCGCCGACCTGCCGTCCCAGGAAACCCGCCTGCAACGCTGGAGCGGGATTGGCTTTCGCCTGGGGCAACAATGGTTTGTGGCGCCCATGGGCGAAGTCGCCGAGGTACTGCATGAGCCGCGCTGCACCCTGATGCCTGGCGTCAAGCCCTGGGTCAAGGGCGGGGCCAACCTGCGCGGGCGCCTGCTGCCGGTGATGGACCTGGGCGGGTTCCTCGGCCAGGCACTGTCCAAGGCGCGCAAGCAACGGCGGGTGCTGGTGGTGGAATTCAACGATCTGTTTGTCGGGTTGCTGGTGGACGAGGTGGTAGGCATGCAGCATTTCGCACTGGACGCCTGGCAGGCGAGTACCGCCGCTGGCGCGCCGTTTATCCAGGGCCAATTCGATGGTGACCCGCAGTGGCAGGTCTTCAGCCCCTTCGCCCTGGCCCAGGTTCCAGGCTTCATGGATGTCGCCGCATGAGCACCGTGACCACGCCCAAGCCCCAGGCCGCCTCGCGCAGCCGCTCGCAGATCATCGTGCTGTTTATCGCCCTGATCGTGTTCATCATGCTGCTGTTCGCCAACTTCGCGTACCTCAACACCCAGTCCACCTACGACAAACAGTACATCGGCCACGCGGGCGAACTGCGGGTGCTGTCCCAGCGCATTGCCAAGAACGCCACCGAAGCCGCCGCCGGCAAGGCGGCCGCGTTCAAATTGCTGGGCGAGGCGCGCAACGACTTTGCCCAGCGCTGGGGCTACTTAAAAAAAGGCGACCCGCAAACCGGCCTGCCGGCCGCACCCAGCGCCGTACGCGCTGAAATGCGTGCGGTGCAGACCGACTGGGAAGCCCTGCTGAAAAATACCGATGCCATTCTCGCCAGCGAACAGACCGTGCTGTCATTGCACCAGGTGGCCGCCACCCTCGCCGAGACCGTGCCGCAGTTGCAGATAGAGTCGGAAAAAGTCGTCGACATATTGCTCCAGCGCGGCGCCCCTGCGAGCCAGGTGGCACTGGCCCAGCGCCAGTCATTGCTGGCAGAGCGCATCCTGGGCGCGGTCAACACCGTGCTCGCCGGCGACGAAACCGCGGTGCAGGCCGCCGATGCCTTCGGTCGCGACGCCAACCGTTTTGGCGTGGTGCTCAACGGCAACCCCGGCCTGCGCATCACCCAGGTCGAAGACCCTGATGCCCGCGCCCGGTTGGGGGAAATTGCCGAACTGTTCGAATTCGTCTCGGGTTCCGTCGATGAAATTCTCGAAACCTCACCACAGCTGTTTCAGGTACGCGCTTCGGCGGGCAATATTTTCAACCTGTCGCAAACCCTGCTCGATGAAGCCTCGCACCTGGCCACCGGTTTTGAGAACCTGGCCGGCGGGCGCAGCCTGGATACCCTGGGTGGCTATGGGCTGGGGCTGCTGGCGCTGGCCTCGATCATCCTGATCGGCCTGGTGATGGTGCGCGAGACCAACCGCCAACTGCATGAAACCGCCGAGAAAAATGAGCGCAATCAGAACGCGATCATGCGTCTGCTGGACGAAATCGAAGACTTGGCTGACGGCGACCTGACCGTCACGGCCTCGGTCACCGAAGACTTCACCGGCACCATTGCCGATTCGATCAACTATTCGGTGGATCAGCTGCGCGACCTGGTGGCGACCATCAACCTCACCGCCGGGCAAGTCGCCGGCGCGGTGCAGGAGACCCAGGCCACCGCCATGCACCTGGCCCAGGCCTCGGAGCATCAGGCCCAGCAGATCGCCGAAGCCTCCACCGCGATCAACCAGATGGCCCAGTCCATCGACCAGGTGTCGGCCAACGCCGCCGAGTCCTCAGCGGTGGCGGAGCGTTCGGTAGAGATCGCCAACAAGGGCAACGAGGTGGTGCACAACACCATCCACGGCATGGATAACATCCGCGAACAGATCCAGGACACCGCCAAGCGCATCAAGCGCCTGGGGGAATCGTCCCAGGAGATCGGCGACATCGTCAGCCTGATCGACGACATCGCCGACCAGACCAACATTCTCGCCCTGAATGCCGCGATCCAGGCGAGCATGGCCGGGGATGCCGGGCGCGGTTTTGCGGTGGTGGCCGATGAAGTGCAACGGCTGGCCGAGCGCTCATCGGCCGCCACCCGGCAGATCGAAACCCTGGTGCGGGCGATCCAGGCCGACACCAATGAAGCCGTGATTTCCATGGAACAGACCACCACCGAAGTGGTGCGCGGCGCACGGCTGGCCCAGGACGCCGGGGTGGCGCTGGAAGAGATCGAAGGCGTCTCGAAAACCCTGGCGGCGCTGATCCAGAGCATCTCGAACGCGGCGCAGCAGCAGACCTCGTCGGCGGGGCAGATTTCCCTGACCATGAATGTGATCCAGCAGATCACCACGCAGACGTCGTCCGGTTCCACGGCGACCGCCGAAAGTATTGGTAACCTGGCGAAGATGGCCAGTCAGTTGCGCAGGTCGGTGTCAGGTTTTACCTTGCCGGCAGCCAAACAGGCAGATGACTGAAATGCGATCCAAATGTGGGAGGGAGCAAGCCCCCTCCCACAGTTGATCTCCATTGGTTTCAAGAACACCAGCAACTCATGAATTCTAAGCGGAGCAGTTATGGTTGATCGGCACGACTACGTGGCCCTCGAATGGGTCAAGGGCGACATTGCCGAAACCCTGAAACAGGCCCGTTCGGCGCTGGACGCTTATGTTGAAACCGGCGACGGCATTGATGCGTGCCTGGCCGGTATCCACCAGGTGCACGGCGCGCTGCAAATGGTCGAGTTCTACGGCGCGGCCCTGCTGGCTGAAGAGATCGAAGCCCTGGCGCTCGCGCTGCAGGCCGGGCAGGTCAGCCAGCGCGACGAAAGCATCCGCCTGCTGCAACAGGCCCTCGGCCAATTGCCGCTGTACCTGGACCGCGTGCACAGCGCCCGTCGCGACCTGCCGCTGGTGGTGTTGCCGCTGCTCAACGATTTGCGCAGCGCCCGCGGTGAAAGCCTGCTGTCGGAGACCAGCCTGTTCAGCCCGCAGCTGCTGACGATCGCACCGCTGCCCGATGAGGCGCTGGCTCAACGCACACCGCCGGACATTCACCAACAACTGCGCCAATGGCACGCACTGCTGCAGCAAGCCCTGGCCGGGTTGCTGCGCGAGGACCACGGCCCGAGCAACCTGGAAGACATGGCGCGGGTGTTCGCGCGCCTCGAAGCTTTGTGCCAGGGCGCGCCGCTGTTGCCGTTGTGGCAGGTCACCTCGGCGTTGGTCGAAGGCATGCTCACCGGGGTGATCGCCAACAGCCCGGCACTGCGCAGCCTGCTCAAGGCCAGCGGCAAGCAACTCAAGCGCCTGCTGGCCCAGGGCATTGTCGGGATCAACCAGCCGGCGCCGGATGAGTTGCTCAAGAGCCTGCTGTTCTACGTCGCCAAAGTCACCCGGCCGACGCCGCGCATGCAAAGTTTGAAGGAGCGCTACGGCCTGGACGAGGCCTTGCCCGACAGTGCCGTGGTGGATGCCGAGCGGGCGCGCCTGGCCGGGCCGGACCGCAACGCCATGGGCTCGGTGCTCGGCGCCTTGTGCGAAGAACTGGTGCGGGTCAAGGAACGCCTCGATCTGTTCGTGCGCAGCGACCGCCAGCACACCCAGGACCTTGACCCGCTGCTGGCACCGCTGCGCCAGATCGCCGACACCCTGGCGGTGCTCGGTTTCGGCCAGCCGCGCAAAGTGATCATCGACCAACTCGCCGTGGTATTGAGCCTGGTGCAGGGCCAGCGCGAACCCAGTGACGCCGTACTGATGGACGTTGCCGGAGCGTTGCTCTACGTCGAAGCCACGTTGGCCGGGATGGTCGGCACGGTGGAGCCGGAGAGCCGCGAAGAGAGCCGTCTGCCGACCACCGACCTGACCCAGATCCACCAATTGGTGATCCGCGAATCCTGCCAGTGCCTGCGCCAGGCCAAAGAATTGGTGATCGATTGCATCGAGGCCGATTGGGACCGCCAACGCCTGGAATCCCTGCCGGAACTGCTGAGCCAGGTGCGCGGCGCCCTGGCGATGATTCCACTGCCTCGCGCGGCAAGCTTGATGCGCGGCTGTACCGATTACGTCGATGAGCAGTTGATGGTCAACGATACCGCGCCCGGCCAAGCGCCGTTGGCGCATTTCGCCGAGGTGATCAGCAGCCTGGAGTACTACCTGGAACGCATGCTCCAGGACCCCGACGCCGCCGGGGAAAAAGTGCTGGAACTGGCCACCCAGGGCCTGAGCGCGCTGGGCTACCTGCCGGTGGAAAAACCCTGGCGCCAGGCACTGGCTGCGCCCGACGGCGCCCTGTCCGGCGACAGCGCGCCAAGCCAGTCCCAATTCGATGCGCTGGCCAGTCCCACCTCGCGCCTCAACCCTCCGGCCCTGCAGCGCCCGGGGAGCTTGCAGCCGCCCCCACCCGACGAAGCGCCGATTGACGATGAGTTGCGCGAAGTCTTCCTCGAGGAAGCCGATGAAGTCCTCGAAGTGCTGCACCGTTACCTGCCCGACAGCACGGAAAAAACCGCCCAGGGCGAAATGCGCCGTGCCTTCCACACCCTGAAAGGCAGCGGCCGTATGGTCCGCGCCCTGGTGATGGCGGAACTGGCCTGGGCCGTGGAAAACCTGCTGAACCGCGTGCTTGAGCGCAACGTCGCCATGGGCCCTGAAGTGCAGCAGGTGCTGGATGACGCGGTGGCACTGCTGCCGGAGTTGATCGCCGACTTCGCCACCGACGACCAGCGCCAGCGCGATGAGGTCGACGCCCTCGCTGCCCGCGCCCACGGGTTGGCCAGCGGCGCCCAGGTACCGGTTGCCGAGCCCCACGATCCGATGTTGCTGGAGATCTTCCGCAATGAAGCCCAGAGCCATCTGGACAGCCTCGACCAGTTCCTGCAACAGGCCGCCGAACACCTGCCGCTGCAGGTCAGTGATGAATTGCAACGCGCCCTGCATACCCTCAAGGGCAGCGCCTACATGGCCGGCGTGTTGCCGATTGCCGAACTGGTACGTCCGCTCGACCACCTGACCCGCGAATACAAGGCGCACCGTGTGCCGCTGGACCTGGACGAAATCGAGTTGTTGCTGGAAGCCGAGGGCCTGTTGCAAAAGGGATTGCGTGACCTGGACGGCGATCCCCTGGCGCCGATCAAGGGCGCCGCAGACTTGATCACGCGCACCCAAGGCCTGTTGGACCAACAGCTCGAAAACCTGCTCAACGCCCCCGGCACCGGCCTGCGCGTCAAGTGCGACCCGCAACTGATCAGCAACTTCCTGGCCCAGGGCATGGACATCCTGCTCGACGCCGAAAGCCTGCTGCGCCGCTGGCAGCAACACCCCGGCGAGCGCCAGGAGCTGACTGCGCTGCTGGACGAACTGACCACCCTGGGCGAGGGCGCGCACATTGCCGACCTGCACCCTATCGATCAATTGTGCGAAGCCTTGCTCGACCTGTATGGCGCGGTGGAAGAAAGCAGCCTGGCGGTCAGCGAGCGGTTCTTCCAGGAGGCCGAACAGGCCCATGAAGCGCTGATCAATATGCTCGACCAACTGGCGGCCGGGCAGGAAATCAGCCCGGCGCCGGCACGGGTACAGGCCCTGCGCGCGTTGCTGGATGACGCCCTCGATCCCTCTGCCACCGGCCTGATCAAACGTGACGGCAGTCGTGGCCTGAGTGTCGCCGAGCTGGGTGCTGCGACCGAGGAGCTGAGCCGGCACACGGCGATGGACGATGAGATCGTCGATATCTTCCTTGAAGAGGCGGTGGATATCCTCGACAGCGCCGGGCAATCGCTCAAGCGCTGGTTGCTGGAGCCCGACGGCCTGGCGCCGTTGTCCTCGTTACAGCGAGACCTGCACACCCTCAAGGGCGGCGCGCGCATGGCCGAAATCGGCCCGGTGGGCGACCTGGCCCAGGAGCTGGAATGTGTCTACGAGGGGCTGGTAGACCGCCGCTACAGCTATTCCACCGAGCTGTCCCAGCTGCTGATGGCCAGCCACGAACGCCTGGCCTTGCAGTTGGAGGAACTGCATCAGCACCAGCCCCTGAGCGACAGTGCCGAGCTGGTCACACGGTTGCGCGAACTGCGCCACAGCAGCCTTTCGGCGGCCCCGGTCGCGTCACCGGAAGCCTCGGGTGCCGACCCCGAGCTGCTGGATATTTTCCTCGAGGAAGCTGCCGATATTCTCGACAGCTCCGGCAGCGCGTTGCTGCGCTGGCAGGCCGAACCCGGCAACCGCCAGGAAGTGGAAACCCTGCTGCGTGACCTGCACACCCTCAAGGGCGGCGCGCGCATGGTCGAGATCGGCCCGATTGGCGACCTGGCCCACGAGCTGGAGTTTCTCTACGAGGGGCTGTCCGCAGGGCTGCTCGCGCCGTCACCCGAGCTGTTCGCGCTGCTGCAAGGTTGCCACGACCGGCTGGCGCAGATGATCGATGCGGTGGCGGACGGCTTGCCGGTGGGCTCGGTGGACAAGCTGATCGAGCGCATCAGAAGCCTGGTGCACCCCAGCGATGAGCCGGTAGTGCCGGTGGCATTGCCGGTGGGTAAGGCGGAAGCGGCGGGTGATCCGGCCGCCGACATGGTGAAGATATCCGCCGAACTGCTCGACGACCTAGTCAACCTGGCCGGCGAAACGTCGATCTTCCGCGGCCGTATCGAGCAACAAGTCAACGACGCACGCACTGCGCTCACGGAAGTGGAAACCACCATCGAGCGCATGCGCGACCAACTGCGCCGCCTCGACACCGAAACCCAGAGCCGGCTTTTCAGCCGCCAGCAGGCCGAGGCCGAACGCCTGGGCTACGAAGAATTCGACCCGCTGGAAATGGATCGCCATTCGCAATTGCAGCAGTTGTCCCGCGCGCTGTCCGAATCGGCCTCCGATTTGCTCGACCTCAAGGAAACCCTCGAGCGCCGCAATCAGGACGCCCATGACCTGCTGCAGCAACAGGCGCGTATCAACACCCAGTTGCAGGAAGGCCTGATGCGCACGCGCATGGTGCCGTTCGAGCGCATGCTGCCGCGCCTCAAGCGCATCGTGCGCCAAGTGGCGGGCGAGCTGGGCAAGGACGTGGAATTCGTGGTCGGCAATGCCGAGGGCGAGATGGACCGCAACGTCCTGGAACGCATGGCGGCGCCGCTGGAACACATGCTGCGCAACGCCGTCGACCATGGCCTGGAGTCTCGCGAGGTGCGCCTGCAGGCCGGCAAGCCGGAGAAGGGGCGCATCACCCTGGACCTGACCCACGAAGGCGGCGACATCGTCTTCGACATGCGCGACGACGGCGCCGGTGTGCCCCTCGAAGCTGTGCGCCGCAAGGCGATCAAGCGCGGCCTGCTCGACCCCAATCAAGAGATCAGCGACCGCGACGTGCTGCAGTTCATCCTGCAGCCGGGGTTTTCAACCGCCGAAAAGATCACCCAGATTTCCGGACGCGGTGTGGGCATGGACGTGGTGCACGAAGAAGTGCGCCAGCTTGGCGGTTCGATGGTGATCGACTCGATCCCGGGCGTGGGTGTGCACTTCAGGATTCGCCTGCCGTTTACCGTGTCGGTCAACCGTGCGCTGATGGTGCAGTGCGCGGACGATCAGTATGCGATTCCGCTCAATACCATCGACGGCCTGGTGCGCGTGCCGCCCCATGAACTGGCCGGGCACTACCAGCAAGATCCGCCGCGCTATGAATATGCCGGCCAAGGCTACGAACTGTTCTACCTCGGCGACCTGCTGCACACCGTCAGCCGCCCCAAACTGCTCGGCCAGTACCAGCCGGTGCCGGTGTTGCTGATGCAGTGCAATGAGCGGCACGTGGCGGTACATGTGGATGCCATGGCCGGCACCCGCGAGATTGTGGTCAAGGGCCTGGGGCCGCAGTTTGCGGGCGTTCAGGGCTTGTCCGGGGCGACGATCCTGGGCGATGGCCGCGTGGTGTTGATCATCGACCTGCTGGCGCATATCCGCGCGCGGCAACCGGCGTTGCCAGCGCAGTCGGTGGATGCGCCGCTGACCCTCAACGACCCGCTGAATAAGCGCCCGCTGTTGGTGCTGGTGGTGGACGACTCGGTCACCGTGCGCAAGGTCACCAGCCGCCTGCTGGAGCGCAATGGCATGAACGTGCTGACCGCCAAGGACGGCATCGACGCCCTCGCCGTGCTCGAGGAACACACCCCGGACCTGATGCTGCTCGACATCGAAATGCCGCGCATGGACGGCTTTGAAGTGGCGATTCAAGTGCGCAACGATCCACGCCTGATGCGCCTGCCGATCATCATGATCACCTCGCGCACCGGCCAGAAACACCGCGATCGCGCCATGGCCATCGGCGTCAACGACTACCTCGGCAAGCCGTACCAGGAGTCGGTGCTGCTGGAAAGCATCGCTTATTGGAGCAAGTCCCATGCTTGACCATCGCGCAAGCCAACTCACCGGGCTGTTGCTGCCGCTGGCTGACCGTCACCTGATAGTGCCCAACGTTGCGGTAGCCGAATTGATCGACTTCCAACGCGGCGAACCGGCCAGCGATGCACCGCCGTGGTACCTGCGCCAAGTGACCTGGCGCGATCGGCAAATCCCCTTGATCAGCTTCGAAGCCGTGTGCGGCGAAGCCAGCATGACCGGTGAGCGTTCACGCATCGTCGTGTTGAATGCCCTGGGTGGGCGGCCGACCTTGAAGTTCATTGCGCTAGTGATCCAGGGAATCCCGCGCTCGTACAAGCTCGATAGTGAACTGAGCTACGTGGACGTCCCGCTGTGCCCGCTGGAGCTGGCGGCGGTACAGGTGGGCGAACATGTAGCGAAGGTGCCGGACTTGATGGGGCTGGAAGCGTTGCTGGCCGAGTCCGGACTGGCCTGAGCCCTACGCAGATCCAATGTGAGAGGGGGCTTGCCAGTCTCAGCAACTGTCACTGAACCACCGCTATCGGGAGCAAGCCCCCTCCCACACTGATCGTGCTCGTCTCCAGACTTCAATCAATCCGCGCAAACCGCTCGATCACTGGCTGCTCACGATGCTCGGCCTGCCACAAGTCGTAGGCGCTTTGCATCGACAGCCATAGCCGAGCGCTGCTTACGCCAGCGCGCTCCAACCTCACGGCAAGGTCGGGGCTGACAGGCGCATGACCATGCAGGATCCTTGAAAAGGTTTCGCGGGCGAAGCCAAGCCGCCGTGCCATTTCGGTGATGGTAATGCCCAGGGCCGGGATCACATCTTCAAGCAATATTTCACCTGGGTGAGGTGGGTTGTGCATACCCATATCGATACCTCTACTTAGTGACGCTCTGCAATGGCCTTGCATCGGGTTTAACGATCGGATTCATGATGCCTGCCCGTGGCGCTATCGGATGGAAAAGGGTAGGGAGGTGAGTTCCGAGCAACAACCTGAAAAGCCTGTCGGAGCATTCTTTGCTGCCTATCGGAATGGAGATCAGCGGGAGCGACCAGCCCGGTCAATCAGTGGCTGCGTACGATGCTCGCCCTGCTACAACGTAGGGTTGGGATTTATATAACGTCTGAAATCGATGATCGTCCCCACGCTCTGCGTGGGAATGCATCCCGTGACGCTCCGCGTCACCCTTGCAAAGGGCTTTGGTGTTGCGCTGGCTGGCGGGACGCGGAGCGTCCCAGGCGGCATTCCCACGCGGAGCGTGGGAACGATCAGGCTGCTACAAGAGGCCCTTCGGATTTTTCCCGCAAGATTTTGGGCCGTGCATGAACTTGTCCCATGCAGCCCGCGCGCCTAGTCTTCGTCCCGTCATCGCAAAAAACGGTGACACGGACGTGCAAGTCCGGTTACATGTCGGCGCACCAACGCCCATAGCCATTCAGCGGGCGTTTTTCATGCCTGCTGTACTTGTTATGGCGGCTGTGCGCGGGAGATCCTTCGGGGTCTGCCGGGGTCCGATATGCCCGGTCTTGCACACCTGCGTACAGCTGCCACCTTATTCGCGTGCAAGTGAAAGAGGGCAGTCTCCATCACATATCGGAGCTGTAAATCATGGTCAAACCTACCCCCAATCCACCCCTCTTCACCGTAACCCCTCACCAAAACACCGAAACCCTGCTGGTCAACGCCAGCGAAACCCTGTCCTCCCTCAACGCACTCACCTGCAACCTGGCATTCGACCTGGACACCTCCCAGCGCGCAATCATGCTCGGGATCCAGCAAATGGCCGAGCTGGGGCAGTTGTTGGTGGATCAAGCGCTGGAGCAGATTTCCCCTTCCCCGGCGGCTTAAAACTTGATCGTTCCCAAAAAGGGACCTATCGTTCCCTTTTTGGGACTTATTGGTCGCCGCCATGCACACCTTACCGCTCAGCACCGCGCTCTTTACTGTCACCCAGCAAAAAGTGCTGGGCCTGCTTTTCGGTAAGCCCGACCAAAGTTTCTTCACTAATGAAATCGCGCGCTGGGCACAAGTGGGCAAAGGCAGTCTTACTCGCGAGCTGGAGCGTTTGCAGCTGGCGGGCATCTTGAGCATGACGCGCCAGGGCAATCAGACCCACTATCAAGCCAACCCTCAATGCCCTATTTACGCGGAGCTGCTTGCCATCGTGCGCAAGACGCTGAGCCTGGATGAGCCATTGCGCAATGCACTGGCACCGTTCGCCGAGCACATAACCTGGGCCTTTATCTACGGCTCCATCGCCAAGGGCGAGGCGCACTCATCTAGTGACATAGATCTGATGCTGATTGGCGAAAGCCTCAACTACAGTGAAGTCATGGAGCAGCTCATACCGCTGGAAGAGCACCTGGGCCGCACCATCAACCCGACTCTTTACACCCCTGAAGACTGGATCGGCAAATGGAATGCCGGGAACAGTTTTGTGCAGCGGGTCGTGCAGCAGGACAAGATCAATCTGATTGGGGCCAACCCCCTGGAATCCACGGATGGACAGCAAGGCAAACCTGGAGAATCTGCTGAATAAAAGTGGAAGGTTTGTTGGCTGGTCATAAGTGGATATAGCGGGCTCGTTCAGACACCACTGGACAAAATGTGGGAGGGGGCTTGCTCCCGATGACAGAGTGTCTGTCGATGGATGTGTCGACTGACACACCGCCATCGGGAGCAAGCCCCCTCCCACATTTTGATCATCGTTACTCCAGGCGTAACGGTTTGCTGCTGAGCTTGATTGATGCCCCCCTGAATCACTCCTAAGGTACAGCCCACGACAGCAAACCCTGTGGAGCGACCATGACAACCACAATAAACCCCGACTCGCGCTGGACGCGGCGGCGCGACGAGAAGCAGCGGCGGCTCGGGCGGGTCAAGCACTACGCAGACGGGGCGGTGTTGCCCAGTGACCGGATCGTCGAGGCGCTTGAGGCATTGATCCTTCCCGGCGACCGCGTGGTGCTGGAGGGCAACAACCAGAAACAGGCCGATTTCCTCTCGCGCTCCCTCGCCAAGGTCGACCCGGCCAAGCTCCACGATTTGCATATGATCATGCCCAGCGTCGGGCGCTCCGAGCACTTGGACCTGTTTGAAAAGGGCATCGCGCGCAAGCTCGACTTTTCCTTCGCCGGCACCCAATCCCTGCGCATCAGCCAGTTGCTCGAAGACGGCCTGCTGGAAATCGGTGCGATCCATACCTACATCGAACTCTACGCACGGCTGGTGGTGGACCTGATCCCCAACGTGGTGCTCTCCGCCGGTTTCATGGCCGACCGTGCCGGCAACATCTACACCGGCGCCAGCACCGAAGACACGCCGGCGCTGATCGAGCCGGCCGCGTTCAGCGATGGCATCGTTATCGTGCAGGTCAACCAGTTGGTGGACGACGTCACCGACTTGCCCCGCGTCGACATCCCGGCAAGCTGGGTGGACTTTGTGGTGGTGGCTGACAAGCCGTTCTACATCGAGCCGCTGTTCACCCGCGACCCCCGCCATATCAAGCCGGTGCATGTGCTGATGGCGATGATGGCGATCCGTGGCATCTACGAAAAACACAATGTGCAGTCGCTCAACCATGGCATCGGTTTCAACACCGCCGCCATTGAGTTGATCCTGCCCACCTACGGCGAATCCCTCGGCCTCAAAGGCAAGATCTGCCGCAACTGGACCCTCAATCCGCACCCTACGCTGATCCCCGCGATTGAAAGCGGCTGGGTGCAAAGTGTGCATTGCTTCGGCACCGAACTGGGCATGGAAAACTACATCGCCGCTCGCCCGGATGTGTTCTTCACCGGCCGTGACGGCTCGATGCGCTCCAATCGTATGTTCTGCCAACTCGCCGGCCAATATGCGGTGGACCTGTTTATCGGCGCCACCCTGCAGGTGGACGGTGACGGCCATTCCAGCACCGTGACCCGTGGCCGCCTCGCTGGCTTTGGCGGCGCGCCGAACATGGGCCACGACCCACGCGGCCGCCGCCATGGCACGCCGGCCTGGCTGGATATGCGCCACGACGATGCGCCGGTCGCACTGCTCGAGCGCGGCAAAAAGCTCGTGGTGCAGATGGTCGAGACCTTCCAGGAAGGCGGCAAGCCCACCTTCGTCGAGACCCTCGATGCGGTGGAAGTGGCGCGCAAAAGCGGCATGCCCCTGGCGCCGATCATGATCTACGGCGACGACGTCACCCACCTGCTCACCGAAGAAGGCATCGCCTACCTCTACAAGGCCCGGTCCCTGGAAGAACGCCAGGCGATGATCGCCGCCGTCGCCGGGGTGACCGCCATCGGCCTGCGCCATAACCCCAAGGACACCGCGCGCATGCGCCGTGAAGGCTTGATTGCCTTGCCCGAAGACTTGGGTATCCGCCGCACCGACGCCACCCGTGAACTGCTGGCCGCCAAGAGCGTGGCCGACTTGGTGGAGTGGTCCGGTGGCCTGTACAACCCGCCCGCCAAATTCAGGAGCTGGTAAATGCGCGCGCTCAAACTGCATGAAGTGAGCCTGGCCGATCGCCTGGCGGATATGGCTGTCGATGCGCTGATCGATGAAGCCGACCTGTCGCCTAAACCGGCCCTGGTGGACCGTCGCGGCAACGGCGCCCACAGTGATTTGCACCTGGGGCTGATGCACGCGTCGGCGCTGTCGCTGTGGCCGATGTTCAAGGCAATGGCCGAGGCTGCGCTTGAGATCGGTGAAATCGGTTTGCCCCTGCGTGAGGCCCTCGGGCGAATCGGTCGTGACGGTGAGCAGGCGATGCTCGCTACCACGGGCGGCGTGAATACTCATCGCGGCGCGATCTGGGCCCTCGGCCTGCTGACTGCGGCGGCAGCGCTGCAACCCCGCGCCATACCGTTGAACGCCGCCAGGCTCGCCCTGCTCAACGACCGCTACGCCCCGCAATCCTTGAGCCACGGCGCCCAGGTCGCCCAGCGCTACGGCGCACGCGGTGCCCGTGAAGAAGCGCAATTGGGCTTCCCGTCAGTGCTGCAACGCGGCCTGCCGCAACTGCACAAAAGCCGCCGGCAAAACGCCGGTGAACAGAACGCCCGCCTGGACGCCTTGCTCGCAATCATGACCGACCTGGCCGACACCTGCGTGCTCTATCGCGCCGGCCTGGAAGGCCTGCAGGCCATGCAGCGCGGCGCTCAGGCCGTGCTCGACGCCGGCGGCAGCGCGACCCTCGCCGGTCGCCGCCAACTGCACGCGCTGGACCAACAACTGCTGGCTCTGAATGCCTCCCCCGGTGGCGCCGCCGACCTGTTGGCCGCCTGCCTGTTTATCGACCGCCTCGACGGAGCGTTGTGATGGAAACCTTAACCTTTGAATTCCCCGCCGGGCAGCCAGCAAAAGGCCGCGCGCTGGTGGGGTGCGTCGGCTCCGGCGACCTTGAGGTGCTGCTGGAACCGGGCACCGCCGGCACGTTGACCATCCAGGTACAGACCTCGGTGAATGGCGCCGAACAACGCTGGCAGCACCTGTTCGAACGCATCTTTCAGGAGCAGACACCACCGGCCCTGAACATTGATGTCCACGATTTCGGCGCCACCCCCGGCGTGGTGCGCTTGCGCCTGGAGCAAGGCTTCGAGGAGATCGGCCATGACTGACTTGCTCGCCAAACACAGCTTTGTCGAACTGGGTGCGCGGCAGCGGGCCAAGGCCTTGTTGGATGCCGGCACCTTTCGCGAACTGATCGACCCCTTCCAGCGCGTCATGTCGCCCTGGCTCAGCCGCCAAGGTGTGGTGCCCCAGGCCGATGACGGCGTGGTCATCGCCAAGGGCAGCATCGGCGGCTTGCCTGTGGTGATTGCAGCCATTGAAGGCAACTTCCAGGGCGGCAGCCTCGGTGAAGTCGGCGGCGCAAAAATCGCTGGCGCCCTGGAACTGGCGGCTGAAGACAACCGCAACGGCATCCCGACGCGCGCCGTGCTGCTATTGGAAACCGGGGGTGTGCGGCTACAGGAAGCGAACCTGGGGCTGGCCGCGATTGCCGACATACACGCGGCGATTGTCGACCTGCGCCAGTACCAGCCGGTGATCGGCGTGGTGGCGGGCAGCGTGGGTTGTTTCGGTGGCATGTCCATCGCGGCCGGGCTGTGCAGCTACCTCGTCCTCACCCGTGAAGCGCGCTTGGGCCTCAATGGTCCGCAAGTGATCGAACAGGAAGCCGGACTGGAAGAATACGACTCGCGCGACCGGCCCTTTATCTGGAGCCTTACGGGCGGCGAACAGCGTTTCAACAGCGGCCTGGCCGACCGTTACGTGGCCGACGATGTAGCGCAGATCCAGCAGACGGTCAGTACATTGTTGCAGCAAGGCTTGCCCGCGCTACAACGCAGTCGCCAGGCTGACTATTACCTCACACGCTTGGCCGAATTGGACGCCGTACCGCAAATCGACCCGGCGACGGTGCGCGAGCTGTATCAAGGAGAACGCTCATGAGAGGCTTGCAGTGGTTCAACGCATTGAGCGCCGGCGCTGCGCCTGTAGCAGGTTTGCCGGCGTCGCTCCGGGTTGCCGACGCGGTCCTCGGTGGGCAAAAAGTGCGCTTTGTCGCCGTGGTCACTGACGCGCAAAACCGCTTCCCCCGGGCGCGCAATGGCGAAGTCGGCCTGCTCGAAGGCTGGGGCCTGGCCAAGGCCGTCGATGAGGCCGTCGCGAGAGGCGACAAGCGGCCCATCATCGCCATCGTCGATGTGCCTAGCCAAGCCTACGGCCGTCGCGAAGAAGCGCTCGGCATCCATCAGGCCCTGGCCGCTGCTGCCGACAGCTACGCTCGCGCCCGTCTCGCCGGGCACCCGGTGATCGCATTGCTGGTGGGCAAGGCCATGTCCGGTGCGTTCCTGGCCCACGGTTACCAGGCCAACCGCCTGATCGCCCTGCGTGACCCCGGCGTGATGGTGCACGCCATGGGCAAGGCTTCGGCTGCGCGGGTGACCCTGCGCAGCGTCGAAGAGCTGGAAGCCCTGGCCGCCAGCGTGCCGCCCATGGCCTACGACATCGACAGCTATGCCAGCCTCGGCTTGCTCTGGGAAACCTTGGCCGTCAGCCAGATTGAACAGCCGACGGCGGACGATGTGGCGCGGGTCAGCGATTGCCTGATGAATGCGATCAAGGATGTCGGCAGCACCGATTTGAGCGGGCGCCTCGGCGCGACTAATCGCGCAGCCTCCAGCCACGTTCGCCAACTGTTGCGGGAACAATGGTGAACGCCCACGACTTGCTCTGGGGCATGACCCCGGCGCATGTGCCCGCCGACGCACCGGCCTGGGTGCGGGAGACGCTCGGTGCCGGCCACCCGGTGGTGGTGCGCCGTGCCATCGCCGAACCGGGTTATGTGGCGGTCGGCGTGCGCGGGCGTTTGCGCGAGCACCGTTTTGCCGGGTGGATGCCGCTGGCGGCGGTGCAGCGGCGGGTGATCCCGGAAGCGTTGCGCGGGGTGATTTCGCCGAGGGATTTACCGGCGTTGCGCGCGCTCGACCAACTGCGGCCGGTGTTGGCGCAGGAGACATGGGGCGTCACAGGCAGCGCGGGTTTCGAGTTGGCCAGCGGGATTGAAGCGCTGCATGCCCAGAGTGACCTGGATTTGCTTCTGCGCACGCCCGAACCTTTGGCCCGTGATGATGCTGAGGACCTCCTGGCGATGCTTGATAGGGCAGAGTGCGCCGTCGACCTGCAACTGCAAACCCCGTTCGGCGCCGTCGCCTTGCGCGAATGGGCCAGCGGTTCACCCCGCGTGCTGCTGAAAACCGCCAGCGGTGCACACCTGGTGCTCGACCCGTGGCAGGCCGTGGCATGAGCAGCCTGCTGGTGTTTCCGGGGCAGGGTGCCCAACGGCCGGGCATGCTCCAGTCGCTGCCCGAAGCGGTGCTGGAAGAAGCCAGCGATGTGCTGGGCGAAGACGTACGCCTGCTCGATTCGGAGCAAGCCCTGGCAAGTACCCGCGCCGTGCAACTGTGCCTGTTGATCGCCGGCATTGCCCACGCCCGTCTGTTGGAGCGCACCCCGGATTACGTCGCGGGCCTGTCCATCGGCGCCTATCCCGCCGCTGTCATCGCCGGTGCGCTGGATTTCGCCGACGCCGTCAGGCTGGTCAGCCTGCGCGGTGAGTTGATGCAGCAGGCTTATCCACAGGGCTATGGCATGACCGCGCTGATAGGCCCTGATTTATCCACCGTTGAAACGTTGCTGGCCGAGATCCACAGCGCGCAAACCCCCGTGTACCTGGCCAATATCAACGCCGATAACCAGACGGTCATCGCCGGCAGCGACGAGGCGATGAAACAGGTGGCGGCGCGCATCAAAGGCAACGGCATCGCCCGGCGCCTGGCCGTCAGCGTACCGTCCCACTGTGCGTTGCTGGACGCGCCCGCCAAGGTCCTCGCCCAGGCCTTCGTTCCGCTCAAGACGCCGCGCATCACCTATCTGAGCAGCACCCGCGCGCGGCCGATCCACAACCCCGAACAGCTTTGCGACGACCTGGCCTTCAACATGTGCCGCGTCGTCGATTGGCGCGGCACCGTACAAAGCGCCTATGAGCGCGGTGTGCGCCTGCAAATCGAACTGCCCCCGGGCGCCGTGCTCACCGGCCTGTCACGCCGCGTGTTCGAACAAGGCACGGTGATCGCCTGCGAAGGCGCGCGCCTGGACACCTTGCAGGCCTTGCTGGAAGAGGAGGAGCGCCGCCACCGATAAAGCACTACCCAAGGCTTTCGAAGCACAACAACAACAATTTCGATCGAGCACTTTGAGGACAACAACGATGATTATCTACGGTGTGGCATTGCTGGCGATCTGCACGCTCGCGGGCGTGATCATGGGCGACATGCTCGGCGTTTTACTGGGCGTCAAATCCAACGTGGGCGGCGTGGGCATCGCCATGATCCTGCTGATCTGCGCACGGTTGTGGATGCAAAAGCGCGGCGGGATGACCAAGGAGTGCGAGATGGGTGTGGGCTTCTGGGGCGCCATGTACATTCCGGTGGTGGTGGCGATGGCCGCGCAACAGAACGTGGTCACCGCCCTGCACGGCGGCCCGGTCGCGGTGCTGGCGGCGATTGGTTCGGTGGTGGTCTGTGGTTGCACCATCGCCTTGATCAGCCGCACGCACAGGGGCGAGCCTCTGCCCGCCGAAGAGCCGCTGATCGTTCCTGCGGGAGGTCGCTGAGATGTGGGACCTCATCGAGAAAGGCTTGGAGCATAACGGCCTGATCACTGCGTTTGCCTTTGTGGGCGTGGTGATGTGGATTTCCGTGGTGCTGTCCAAGCGCCTTACGTTCGGGCGCATCCACGGCTCGGCGATTGCCATCGTCATCGGCCTGGTGCTGGCTTGGGTCGGCGGCACGCTCACGGGTGGGCAGAAGGGCCTGGCGGACCTGGCCCTGTTTTCTGGTATCGGGCTGATGGGCGGCGCGATGCTGCGGGATTTCGCCATCGTTGCCACGGCGTTTGAAGTGCAGGCCACCGAGGCGCGCAAAGCCGGCATGATCGGTGTGATTGCGCTGCTGCTGGGCACGATCCTGCCCTTCATCGTCGGCGCGAGCATGGCCTGGGCTTTCGGTTATCGCGATGCGATCAGCATGACCACCATTGGCGCTGGCGCAGTGACCTACATTGTCGGCCCGGTGACCGGTGCGGCGATTGGCGCGACCTCGGATGTGATGGCGCTGTCGATTGCCACCGGGTTGATCAAGGCGATTCTGGTGATGGTCGGCACACCGGTGGCGGCGCGCTGGATGGGCCTGGACAACCCGCGTTCGGCGATGGTGTTTGGTGGCTTGGCCGGCACCGTGAGCGGGGTGACGGCGGGGCTGGCGGCGACGGATCGGCGGTTGGTGCCGTATGGCGCGCTGACGGCGACGTTTCATACCGGGCTTGGGTGTTTGCTCGGGCCTTCGCTGCTGTACTTCATTGTGCGGGGGTTGGTGGGCTGAGTGATCGTTCCCACGCTCCGCGTGGGAATGCAGCCCTGGACGCTCCGCGTCCGCTCTTGAAGTCGGGACGCGGAGCGTCCCAGGAGACGTGTCCCACGCGGAGCGTGGGAACGATCATCTCAAACCTGGCGATTGGCATACATCCGGCACTCCGCCAACAGCGCCAGCAAGTTCGGGTCGCGCTCCTTGGCCTTCAAGAACACCACGCCGATATGCTGCTGCAGCCGATACCTGGGCTGCAGCGGTATCAGTTTCACGCGGTTCTCATACACCGCTGCAATCCTGCCCGGCAGCAGCGCATAACCCACGCCCGAGCTGACCATGCTCAGCAGCGTGAAGATGTCGTTGACCTGCATCGCCACCTTCGGCTCGAACCCGGCCTGCTTGAACACGCGGTTGCCGTCCTGGTGGGTGGCAAAGCCTTGGGTGAGGGTGATGAAGGTTGCGTCGCGCACGTCGGCCAGGTCGATCTGCTGTTCGCGGTCGAAGGGCGAGTCGGCCGGAGTGGCGAGGAAGATGTCGTCGCTGAACAGCGCAATCTGCGCGCAGTCCGGGTCGTTCGCATGGTCGTCGAGGGCGATGAGGATCGCGTCCACTTCCATGTTCTTGAGCTTGTAGAGCAGGTCGAAATTGGAGCCCAGGATCAGGTCGATATTCAGTTCGCTGCGCCTGATTTTCAGGCCCATGATCAGTTGCGGCACGGTCTTGACCGTCAATGAATACAGCGAACCCAGCTTGAATCGTTCGGCGGAAAAGCCGGCGGCTTCGCGGGTCAGGCGTACGCTGTCGACCACATCGGCCACCAGTTTCTGGGCGCGCTCTTCGAGTACGTAGGCGCTTTCCAGCGGCGTGAGATTGCGCCCTTCGTGCTTGAACAACGGGCAGCGCAGGGCGTTTTCCAGCGAATGAATGGCGCGGTGCACGCTGACGTTGCTGGTTTGCAGCTCGGCGGCGGCGCGGGCCAGGTTGCCGGTGCGCATGAATGCCAGGAAGATTTCCAGCTTTTTGAGGGTGAATTCTTCGTCGATCAACATGGCCGTGGCTCTTGTCCGAATGCCCTCGATTGTGCCCGCAAAACCGCGCGGCGTCGCCGGAACGTCACACGGCGCTTGCACTCTGATGCCCAAGGCTGGACGCTTGCCGCCAGTCGACAAGGGTAATGGGAGGTCAACGACAGATGTACCACGGGGAACGATTCAACGCCTGGAGCCATTTGCTCGGTGCAGTCGCGGCGTGTATTGGCGTCGTGTGGATGTTGGTGGTGGCGAGCCTGGACGGCAGCCCCTGGAAAATCGTCAGTGTGGCGATTTATGGCTTTACGCTGATGGTGCTGTACAGCGCCTCGACGGTGTATCACAGCGTGCGCGGGCGGCGAAAAGAGATCATGCAGAAGGTCGATCACTTTTCGATCTACCTGCTGATCGCCGGCAGCTATACCCCGTTTTGCCTGGTGACGCTACGCGGGCCTTGGGGCTGGACGCTGTTCGGGATTGTGTGGGGGCTGGCGGTGATCGGCATCCTGCAAGAGATCAAGCCACGCTCGGAGAAACGCATCCTGTCGATCGTGATCTATGCGGTGATGGGCTGGGTCGTGCTGGTGGCGGTCAAGCCGCTGCTCGCGGCGTTGGGCACGGCAGGGTTTACCTGGCTGGCGGCGGGTGGGGTGTTGTACACCGTCGGCATTATCTTTTTTGCTTTGGAGGATCGCCTGCGTCATTCCCATGGCATCTGGCATTTGTTCGTGATCGGCGGCAGCCTGCTGCATTTTGTGGCGATCATGCATTACGTGCTTTGAATGTGGGAGGTGTGTTTAGAGACGTTCCAGCAGCTCACAGGCGCGACTGCCAAAAATCTCCAGCAGCCTGGCCAGCATATGCGGCGGTGGCTCGTTGGCGCGGGTCAGTGCGTAGAGGGTGATCGGCAGCGGCGGGGTGAGCGTGCGGATGTGGGTGGTGGCCGTTGAGGCACCCAGCGCGGTGAACGGATCGATCACGGTGAGGCCGGCGCCGGATTCGACCATCGCACGGGCCAGGGAATAGGTTTGCACCGAGATCGTCACCCGTGGCGGCGGGTCGACATTTTCCAGATAGCTGCCCAACTTCGCCGCCAGCGGGTCGGCGCTGGACAGGCCGATCAAAGGCGCGCCGGCCAGTTCGGCCAGCGGCAAGGGCTTGTGCCGTTCAGCGTCCGACCAGTAGCCTTTTGACGCCAGCGCCACCAGTACACCGTTGGCCAGCACCTGGGTGGTGAGCCCCGGATGGCCGGAGAACGTGAGCGTCAGCGCCAGGTCGATCTCGCGCATCAACAGCTTCTGCACCAGCTCGCCGCTATGGTCGCTGGACAGCTCACAGGCGATGTCCGGGTAATCACGCTTCCATTCCAGGATCGACGGCGGCAGCAGCGACAGCGCCAACGCCGGGATCGCACCGATGCGGATGCTTTGCCCCGGTTCGCGCCGCAAGCTCTTGGCCAGACGCCGCACGCCTTGCAGGCTTGCGCTGACTTTTTCGACTTCGCTTTCCAGCGCCAGGGCTTCGGGCGTGGGCTGCAATTTGCCGCGTACCCGCAGGAACAACGCAAAGCCCAGTTGCAGTTCGGCGTGCTGCAACACTTTGGTCACCGCCGGTTGCGAGACGTGCAACAACTGCGCGGCGGCACTGATAGAACCGGTCTGGCGGATGGCCTGGAAGATTTCGATATGACGCAAGCGCATGGCGAGTCCCATAACCTTTGTTTATAGGTGAGCCATCTTTATTCATTGTCAGTGGCCTGTCACCTGGCTCTACGCTGGGCGCTGTCAGTTAACGGCGGGAGGCGGGGATGGCCAGGCAGGTTTGCATTATTGGCGGTGGGGTTATCGGCCTGGCGAGCGCTTATGCGTTGGTGCGTGCCGGCCATAGCGTGACGCTGATCGAGGCGCGCGACAGCCTGGGCAGTGAAACCAGTTACGCCAATGGCGGGCAGTTGTCCTACCGCTATGTTGCACCGCTGGCCGACGCCGGGGTGCCGCTGCAGGCGCTCGGCTGGTTACTGCGCGGTGACTCGCCGTTGAAGCTGCGGCCGCGTCTCGATCCTCAGCAATGGCGCTGGATGGCCGCCTTTATCGGCGCCTGTCGTGGTTCGGTGAACCAGCGCAATGCCGCTCACTTGCTGCGCCTGGCATCCCTGAGCCAGGACACCTTGCAACAATGGCGCGAGGAGGACCGCCTGGACGACTTCGATTGGCGACGCAATGGCAAGCTGGTGACGTTTCGCAACGCCAATACCTTTGAACATGCCCGCAGTAAAGTGACCAATGTCCTGCAACAGCAGGTGTTGTCCGCTACCGATTGCACGCGCCTGGAGCCGGCGCTGGCCGGTGATGATTTTGTCGGCGGGATCTACACGCCCAACGAGGAAGTAGCGGATTGTCATGCCTTTTGCCAGCAATTGGCGGCGCGGCTGGAAGCATCGGGGCGTTGCACATTTTTGTTGGGGCGCAAGGTTACCCGGATTCGTCATACCGACGCAGTGGTGCACGCCCTCCAATTGGGTGATGAGGTGATGCCGGTCGAGCAACTGGTGCTGGCAGCAGGGCATCGCAGCGCTGGACTGGGCTTGCCGGGGTTGTCGCTGCCGCTGTATCCGCTCAAGGGCTATAGCCTGAGCGTGCCGATTGGCGCGCAGCACCGGGCGCCGAATGTGAGCATCACCGACTACGACCGCAAGATCGTCTACGCGCGTATCGGTGAGCAACTGCGCATAGCTGCCATGGTGGATATCGTCGGTTTTGATGCCAGCCTTGAGCCCAAACGGCTGGCCCTGATGAAACGCCAGGCCCTGGAGACTTTCCCGCTGGCCGGCGACTACGCCCACGCGGTCGAATGGGCCGGTATGCGCCCGGCCACGCCCACCGGTGTGCCGCTGATTGGCGCAAGCCGCTACTGCAACCTGTGGCTGAACCTGGGCCACGGCGCCCTTGGCTTCACGCTGGCGTGCGGCAGCGGCCAACTGCTGGCCGAGTTGATCGATCAGCGCAGCCCTTCCATCGATATGCAGGGCCTGACGCCCCGCGCCGCTTGACCACCCGAAAACCAACGGAGAATAACAATGAAAAAGATCCTGTTGACCGGCTGTACCCTGGGCCTTTTGTTCGGCGCACAGGCCCATGGGGCCCAAGCGCCGCTGGAGGGCACCCTGGGCAAGATCGCCAACACCAGGTCCATCACCCTGGGATACCGCGATGCGTCGGTGCCGTTTTCCTACGTGGGTGATAACACTGGCAAACCCATGGGCTATTCAGTGGACCTGGCAAGCAAGATCGTCGAGCGTATCCAGCAGAAAACCGGGGTGACCAGCCTCAACGTCAAGTACACCCTGGTGACCTCACAGACCCGGATTCCGCTGGTGCAGAACGGCACCGTCGACCTGGAGTGCGGCTCTACCGGGGTGACGGCCGACCGGCAGAAGCAGGTGGCATTTTCCTACGGGTTTATTTACGTGAAGGGGCAATTGCTGACGGCGAAGGACAGCGGCATCAAGGGCTTTGCCGACCTTGACGGCAAGAACGTGGTCACCACCGCCGGTACCACCAACGAACGATTCCTCAAAAGCTACAACGCCGAACACAGGGCCAATATGTTTGTCATCAGCGCCAAGGACCACGGCGAGGCGTTCAAGATGCTCGAGACCGGCCGTGCGGCAGCGTTCTACATGGATGATGCGTTGCTCTACGGTGAACGTGCCAAGGCCAGGGACCCGCACAACTGGGTGGTGGTGGGCGAGGAGCAGTCGCGGGAGATCTACAGCTGCATGGTGCGCAAGGATGATCCGCAGTTTCTTGCGGTGGTCAATGAGACGCTGGGCGACCTGTACCGCTCGGGGGAGATCAACGGGATTTACCAGCGCTGGTTTGAACAGCCGATTCCGCCCAAGGGCCTGAACCTGGAGTTTCCGATGACCACCGAGTTGAAGCAGATTATCGCCAAGCCAGTCAGCGACCCGGTGGAGTAAAAAGTGGTAACCCAATCCAAATGTGGGAGGGGGCTTGCCCCCGATAGCGGTGTGTCAGTCGATACAGGTGCTGGCTCACTACCGCGATCGGGAGCAAGCCCCCTCCCACATTTTTGACTGGGTTTGCAAAGGGGTAGTTAGAAGTCGCCCCAGAGTTGTTGGGCAACGGCCAAGGCGACCACCGGTGCAGTCTCGGTGCGCAACACGCGAGGGCCGAGGCGGGCGGCGTGGAAGCCGGCGCCTTGGGCGGTGTCGACTTCGCTGTCGGTCAGTCCGCCTTCAGGCCCGATCAGGAAGGCCAGGCTCGAAGGCTTGGCGTGGCTGACCATCGGCTCGGCCACCGGGTGCAGTACCAGCTTCAGGTCTGCCTCGGCTTGCTTGAGCCAGTCCGCCAGTAACAGCGGCGGGTGAATCACCGGCACCGTCGAGCGCCCGCATTGCTCGCACGCGCTGATCGCCACCTGGCGCCAGTGCAGCAGGCGTTTGTCGGCGCGTTCGTCCTTGAGGCGCACTTCGCAGCGCTCGCTGAAAATCGGGGTGATGGCGTTGACGCCCAGTTCGGTGGCTTTCTGGATCGCCCAGTCCATGCGCTCGCCCCTGGACAGACCTTGGCCGAGGTGGATATGCAGCGGCGATTCGGCCTGGCCTTTGAAACTTTCCGTGAGTTGCACGCTGACGCGTTTTTTACCGACTTCCAGCAAGCTGCCGAGAAACTCCTGGCCGGAGCCGTCGAACAGTTGCACGGCGTCGCCCTCGCTCATGCGCAGCACGCGGCTGATGTAATGCGCCTGGGCTTCGGGCAACTCGTGATCGCCGAGGCTCAGCGGGGTGTCGGTGAAAAAGCGGGAGAGTCTCATGAGGGTTCTCTGGAAAAAGGTGTGCAGAGGGGACGCGGAGCGTCCAGGGCTGCATTCCCACGCGGAGCGTGGGAACGATCATGGTTAACCTGGGTCGCGAAAGCCTGGGTGAAAATCCTTCGGCACGGCAACGCTGACCTTGCTGTTGGTGGCGATATCGATGCCTTCACTCGCAACCTCGGCAAGGAAATCGATCTGCTCCGGGGTAATCACATACGGCGGCAGGAAGTACACCACGCTGCCCAACGGTCGCAACAGCGCGCCGCGTTCCAGGGCGTGCTCGAACACCTTCAGGCCACGGCGTTCCTGCCAGGGGTAGGCGGTCTTGGTAGCTTTGTCCTGCACCATCTCGATGGCCAGGACCATGCCGGTCTGGCGCACTTCAGACACATGCGGATGGTCGACCAGATGCGCCGTGGCCGTGGCCATGCGCTGGGCCAAGGCCTTATTGTTTTCGATGACGTTGTCTTCTTCGAAAATATCCAGGGTGGCCAGGGCCGCCGCGCAGGCCAGCGGGTTGCCGGTGTAGCTGTGGGAGTGCAGGAAGGCGCGCAGGGTCGGGTAGTCGTCGTAGAAGGCGTCGTAGACATCATCGGTGGTGACCACCGCCGCCAGCGGCAGGTAACCGCCGGTCAGGGCCTTGGACAGGCACAGGAAGTCCGGGCGGATGCCGGCCTGTTCACAGGCGAACATGCTGCCGGTGCGGCCAAAGCCCACGGCGATTTCGTCGTGGATCAGGTGCACGCCATAACGGTCACAGGCTTCGCGCAGCAGCTTGAGGTACACCGGGTGATACATGCGCATGCCACCGGCGCCCTGGATCAGCGGTTCGACGATCACGGCGGCGACGCTGTCGTGGTGCTCGGCCAGGGTCTGTTCCATGGCCTGGAACATCGTGCGCGAATGTTCTTCCCAGCTCACGCCCTCGGGGCGCAGGTAGCAGTCCGGGCTCGGCACTTTGAGGGTGTCGAGCAACAATGCCTTGTAGGTTTCGGTAAACAGCGGCACGTCGCCCACCGACATCGCCGCGATGGTTTCACCGTGGTAGCTGTTGGTCAGGGTGACGAAGCGCTTTTTGTTCGGCAGGCCACGGTTGAGCCAGTAGTGAAAGCTCATTTTCAGCGCGACTTCGATACACGACGAGCCGTTATCGGCGTAGAAGCAGCGCGTCAGGCCTTCGGGGGTCATCGCCACCAGGCGCTCGGACAGCTCGATCACCGGCTGATGGCTGAAGCCGGCGAGGATCACGTGTTCCAACTGGTCGACCTGATCCTTGATGCGCTGGTTGATGCGTGGGTTGGCGTGGCCGAACACGTTGACCCACCAAGAGCTGACGGCATCGAGGTAGCGCTTGCCTTCGAAGTCTTCCAGCCATACGCCTTCACCGCGCTTGATCGGGACCAGTGGCAGTTGCTGGTGGTCTTTCATCTGGGTGCAGGGATGCCACAGCACCGCGAGGTCGCGTTGCATCCACTGGTTGTTCAAGCCCATCGGTGATCTCCTCGAAGCGGTCCCGCAACCTGCGCGGGCGAAACAATCGCGCAAGCCTATGCAATGGTGGCGTGGGTCACAAGCCATTGTGGGGAAATTCGCGGTAAATGCAGGACGGTCTGTCACGTTTCTTGGGAATAGTCTTAATCCCTTGTTAATTTATGATGCATAGCCTTCAGATCGCATTTCTCGATATTTCAAAGCGAAATTTTTCGCTTTAATTCGATAGGTAAAGCGCTAGTCTTGGGCACAGTTCTTACGGGATTAAGTTCATGCAGTTACGCAATTCATCGGCCCGCTATGGCTGGGTCAGCATGGTTTTGCACTGGGGCGTGGCCTTGGTGGTATTTGGATTGTTCGCCCTGGGCCTGTGGATGGTCGGTCTCGATTACTACAGTGCCTGGCGCAAAGACGCGCCGGACCTGCACAAGAGCATTGGCATCACGCTGTTCGCCATCATGCTGGTACGTATCGTCTGGCGCCTGGTCAGCCCGCCGCCCGCACCGCTGGCCAGCTACAGCCGGCTGACCCGCCTCGGCGCCGCGTTTGGTCACGCGTTCCTGTATGTGGGGCTGTTTGCCGTGATGATTGCCGGTTACCTGATTTCCACCGCAGACGGTGTCGGTATCCCGGTGTTTGGCCTGTTTGAGATTCCTGCCGTGGTTTCCGGGCTACCGGACCAGGCAGACACCGCCGGCGTGGTGCACCTGTACCTCGCCTGGGTGTTGGTGGTCTTCGCCGGCTTGCATGGCGTGGCTGCGCTGAAACACCACTTTATCGATCGTGATGTGACCCTTAAGCGAATGCTGGGGCGCAAAGCCTGATGTTCAACCTCGACTCACAAGGAATAGAAAACATGTTGAAAAAGACTCTCGCCGCTCTGGCTATCGGTACAGCCCTGCTGTCCGCAGGTTCGGTGATGGCCGCTGACTATGTGATCGACAAGGAAGGCCAGCACGCCTTCATCGATTTCAAGATCAGCCACCTGGGCTATAGTTACATCACCGGTACGTTCAAGGACCTGGACGGAAAGTTCAGCTTTGACGCAGCCAAGCCTGAAGACGCCAAGATCGAAGTTAACGTGCGTACTGCCAGCGTATTCTCCAATCACGCCGAACGTGACAAACACGTCAATACCAAGGACTTCTTGGAGTCGGGCAAGTTCCCGGACGCCAAGTTCGTCTCCACCAGCGTCAAGCCAACCGGCAAAAATGCTGATGGCAAGCTGACTGCCGATGTGACCGGGGACCTGACGTTCCACGGCGTGACCAAGCCTATCCTGGTCAAGGCCACTTTCCTCGGCGAAGGTAAGGACCCATGGGGCGGCTACCGTGCCGGCTTTGAAGGCACTACCAACATCAGCCGCAAGGAGTTCAACAAGGACGGCATGGACGTAGGTCCACAGTCCGACAACGTTCAGCTGTACATCACGTTTGAAGGTGTGAAAGCGAAGTAATGCTTCGTATGTAGGAGCGAGCTTGCTCGCGAAAAACGCATAAGCGCCGCGTGCATTCAGAATGCCCGCGTTATCGTTAACGTTCTTCGCGAGCAAGCTCGCTCCTACAGGTTTAAAGCAAAAAAAGCCCCGCATCTTTCGAAGCGGGGCTTTTTTGTTTTAAAACTAGCGGTTGCGGGTCAGCAGCGCTGGTTTTTCACCACGAGGACGGCCAGGCAGTTGATCCAACTGCTCGGGTGTCGGGAAGCGATCCGCTTTCGACTCCTTGTGGATGATCTTCGGTGCCGGGCCACCGCGTGGGTTTTGCACGGCTGGCTCGGACAGCGGCTGGTCGTCACGGGCCGGGCGGCGATTGTTGCTGCGCGAGTCTTCGCGACGGGCCTGGCCGTCACGCGGTGCGCCGTTGCGCGGGCCGCTGCGTTTGGCCGGTGGTGTGCCGGTGGTGCCGCCGCTGCTGTTGCGCGGACCGTTCTGGCGCGCGCCCTGTGGCTGGCCACCACGTGGAGCGGCTGCGCCTGCGCCTTGTGCCGGGGCACCTGGGCGACGGCCACGGCCTTGCGCCGGCTTGGCTTGTGGCACGTAGTCAACGCGGTTACCGAAGTTATCCACATCGTCGTCGAGGAATTCGTCCGGGGCACGGTCGGATGCGGCGCGTGGAGGCTGGCTCGGCTGGCGCTGTTCGCGGGCCGGGGTGCCTTCACGGGGCTTCTGCTCGCGGGCCGGTCGTTCGCCACGGCTGCTGGTCGCAGTTTTTTCCTTGCCCTTGTC
Source organism: Pseudomonas sp. R1-43-08 (assembly GCF_003852255.1). Lineage (NCBI taxonomy): Bacteria > Pseudomonadati > Pseudomonadota > Gammaproteobacteria > Pseudomonadales > Pseudomonadaceae > Pseudomonas > Pseudomonas sp. R1-43-08. Next base: position 5,221,446 of record NZ_CP027734.1, on the reverse strand, counting down.
CTTGCCCTTGTCGCGACGGCCACCACCACCACCGCCACCGCCGCCGTTCGGGCCATCGCCCTTCGGACCGCGTGGGTTGCGTGGGTTGCGCACGTCCGGACGCTCGCGCGCTTCAGGCTTTTCGGCCTCCACGGCGCTGGAATCGAAGCCCATCAGGTCGCCGTCGGCGATTTTCTGCTTGGTCATGCGCTCGATGCTTTTCAGCAGCTTCTCTTCGTCCGGTGCAACCAGGGAAATGGCCTCGCCCGAACGACCGGCACGGCCGGTACGGCCGATACGGTGCACGTAGTCTTCGTCGACGTTCGGCAGCTCGAAGTTGACCACATGGGGCAACTGGTCGATATCCAGGCCGCGTGCGGCGATATCGGTGGCGACCAGGATGCGCACACTGCCGGCCTTGAAGTCGGCCAGGGCTTTGGTGCGCGCGTTCTGGCTCTTGTTACCGTGGATGGCGACGGCGGTGAGGCCGTGCTTGTCCAGGTACTCGGCCAGGCGGTTGGCGCCGTGCTTGGTGCGGGTAAACACCAGCACCTGTTCCCAGGCACCGTGGGTAATCAGGTGCGCGAGCAGCGAGCGCTTGTGGCTGGCGGCCAGGCGGAACACGCGTTGCTCGATACGCTCGACCGTGGTGTTGGGCGGCGTGACTTCGATGCGTTCCGGGTTGTGCAACAGCTTGCCGGCCAGGGCGGTGATGTCCTGGGAGAACGTTGCCGAGAACAGCAGGTTCTGACGTTTGGCCGGCAGGCGGGCGAGGACCTTCTTCACGTCATGGACAAAGCCCATGTCGAGCATGCGGTCGGCTTCGTCCAGCACGAGGATTTCGACGTGGGACAAGTCGACGCTGCCTTGGCCGCACAGGTCGAGCAAACGACCCGGGCAGGCCACCAGCACGTCAACACCACGGGACATGGCCTGAACCTGGGGGTTCATGCCGACGCCGCCGAAGATGCAGGCGCTGACGAACTTCAGGTCGCGGGCATACAGCTTGAAGCTGTCGTGCACCTGGGCGGCGAGTTCGCGGGTAGGGGTCAGGACCAGTACGCGCGGTTGGCGCGGGCCGTGACGCTGGGATTTGTCCGGGTGACCGTTGGGGAACAACCGCTCCAGAATCGGGAGGGCGAAACCACCGGTTTTACCGGTACCTGTCTGCGCCGCAACCATCAGGTCGCGACCTTGCAACACGGCGGGAATGGCCCGCTGTTGCACCGGAGTAGGCTCGGTATAGCCCGCTGCCTCGATGGCGCGGACTAAAGCCTCGGAGAGACCGAGGGAAGCAAAGGACATGAGTAATCCTGTTTTAGTTAGGGCTTGGCCCAGAGGGATAATCTTGCCGGGCGTGAATGGCGCTTAGGGGAGCGTAATCCCGTCCGGTCCTGCTGCGTCTGGCGGGCACTCCACCGGCTCGCGCGGGCTGCAAAGCTGCGCTGTAGCGGGGTTGGGTGCCTTTTTCAAGACCTCAGCGGCCGGGCGTAAGCCTGGCGGAAAGGCCGGAGTATAACAGAGCAATCACTGCGCGCTGCTTTCCTGCTGCTCAACGGTGTATTCGGAGGCGCTGATGGGCGCCGTTTGCGCCTGGATACCGCCATATTTGGCGCTCAAGGCGGCGTAGGCCGGCTCTTGCTTGAAGCGCCTGAGCTCAGCGGCAAAGCGCTGGACCAGCAAATCCATGCCCGCGCCACGGCGTACGGCAAGAAACTGCTGCTGGCGGCTGACCACCAGCGGCGCCTGGCTGACCTTGTCTTCCAGGCCCAATTGCTTGATCACGTGCTGCCCCACGCGACGGTCAGTGACCACCATATCGATGCGCCCCAGCATCAGCTTGCCGAAGTTGGCCTCATGGCTGGGGGCGGGTTCACGGGCAAAGGTGGCGGACGCGCCGAAGGCTTCGCCATACAGGTAACCGGGAGAGATCCCCACGCTCAGGCCGCGCAGATCGTCGAGGGTTTCGGCGGGGTGCGGACGCTCATTGGCGTAGAACAGCACGAATTCGACCGTCGACAAGGGTTCGCTGGGGTAGAGCAGCAAGGCGTCGCGCTCGTGGCTGTGGAAAATGTCCAGCGCGCCGTCGGCGTGGCCTTGGTCAAGCATCGCCAGGCAACGTTTCCAGGGCAGGAACTGCCATTGCACATCCACGCCGAGGCGCTGGAACACGATCACCGTGGTTTCGTAGTCCAGCCCACGCATGCTGCCGTTGTCGTCGTAGACGTAGGGCGCCCATGGTTCGGTGACAATGCGCAGTTTCTCGCCATAAGCGGCCAGGCTCAGGCAAGTGAAAAGCGCAGCGATCAACAACTTGAAAATGACGGGCATTCCCTGAGGTTACGACGCTACCGAGATAAAGAGAAGCTCTGGCACGCGCGTTGGCGCCGGGTCTCAGTTGACTGGCGCGTCCATCAGGTGAGCGTGGATCGCGGCACGCCGCTCGCCGAGGATCAGGCGCACCACCGGGTTGGCGAACCAGCGTTCGAGCTGGTGCGCGTCAATCGGGCGTTGCTGGCGCTCTTCCTGGTTCTGTCGGGCCTTGTCCCACCAAACGGGGCCGCAGGCCTGGTCGAACTCGTTTTCGTGTTCATAGCAACCGTAGAGGATTTCACGGATGAACTGCTGCTGGTGCTTGGGCAGCAACAGGGTAATCAGCTTGTACAGCGTGCGCTGCAAACGCGGCGGGCGCGGCAAGTGGGCGGACACTTGACGTGTGTCGGCCAGGGCCAGCGCACTGGTGGGTGCGGCGGCGTGCTTGGCGATCCAGGCCTTGACCTTGGCCCGGAACAGCTGCTTGCGGCTCCAGTAATGGTGGATCAGGTCCGGGCACTCGCGCACGTTGACGGTGCGGTAGGCGGCGATGGACAGGCAGAACTCTTCCAGTGTGTAGGCACCCTGGGCATGGGGAAACAGTTCGTCCATCAACTCGATCGAACGGTCGAGGATATGCGCGTCCTGCTGGGTCAGGCCCATCACGCCGGAGTTGAGGGTCATCATGTCATCGTCGGCCACACCTATCTCCAGCAGGCGCTGGCGCAGGGCGGTGTAGAGGATGCTTTCGTGGTTGTCGCCGTACTTGGTGTAGAAGGCGTTGCACAGCAAGGTGCCCGGCTGCACACGCTCGAACAGCGTCAGGGGGGAGTGGTGGAAAAACGTGTCGGTGTCGATCAGCAACGCTACCGGCGACTCTTGCAACACCTGGCGCAGCACAACGTGCTTGGTGCGAAAGTGATAACCGTGGGGTTCACTCCAGCGCTTGCGGGTCGCCTCGTCCAGCGGGCGTACACGCACCGGCAGCAGGCGATAGGGTTCGGGGTTGTCGCTGAAGACCTGGATATCCACGGCCGCATCAGGGGTGTCCTGCAGGAAAGCCAATGCGCTGGCAATGCTGAATACCGCTTCCTGGTGGTAGGTCTCGGCGCCGAAGACGAGGTAGACCAGCTGCGGACGGGAAGAGGAAGGCACTGTATTCATGGACTGCGGGGTTCCTGAGCACTTAAAACGACAAATGTGAAGCGACAAAGGCCCTCGTGAACGAGGGCCTTGGCACAACCGGGCAAGCCTTAGCGTGGCAGCTTGAGGTTGTTCCAGATGGCAAGGCTGGGTTCAGCCTGGTTCAGGGTATAGAAGTGCAACCCTGGCGCACCACCTTGCAACAATTGCTCACACATCTCGGTGATGACCTGCTCGCCGAACGCCTGGATGCTTTTGACGTCGTCGCCATAGGCTTCCAGCTGCTTGCGCACCCAGCGTGGGATTTCGGCACCGCAGGCGTCGGAGAAGCGCGCCAGCTTGCTGTAGTTGGTGATCGGCATGATGCCCGGCACGATCGGGATGTTCACACCCATGGCGCGTACACGCTCGACGAAGTAGAAGTAGCTGTCGGCGTTGAAGAAGTACTGGGTGATCGCGCTATTGGCGCCGGCGTTGGCCTTGCGTACGAAGTTCTTGAGATCGTCTTCGAAATTGCGCGCCTGGGGGTGCATCTCCGGATAAGCGGCTACTTCGATGTGAAAGTGATCGCCGCTTTCTTCGCGGATGAAGCTCACCAGGTCATTGGCGTAGCGCAGCTCACCGCTGGCCATGCCCATGCCGGAGGGCAGGTCGCCACGCAGGGCGACGATACGCTTGATGCCGGCGGCTTTGTATTGGGTCAGCAGGCCGCGCAGGTCGGCTTTGCTATCGCCCACGCACGACAAGTGCGGAGCGGCGGGAACTTTGACTTCACTTTCGAGCTGCAGCACGGTGTTGATCGTACGGTCACGGGTCGAACCGCCGGCGCCGTAGGTGCAGGAAAAGAAGTCGGGCTGGTAGCTGGCCAACTGTTTGGCAGTGGCCATCAGTTTTTCATGCCCAGCATCGGTCTTGGTTGGGAAGAACTCGAAGCTGTAGCGACGGTCTTGGGACATGGTCATACCCTTGGAAACTCATAAAACCGGAGATGTACACCGTCAATGTGGGAGGGGGCTTGCCCCAATGCCAGTCAGTTAAGCGTACACCGCCGTCTGTAGGAGCGAGCTTGCTCGCGAAAAACGTCAACGATAACGCGTGCTTTCTGAATGAACGCGGTGCCTGTGAGTTTTTCGCGAGCAAGCTCGCTCCTACAAAAAGCCTTAACTGACTGGCATTAGGGCTTGCCCCCTCCCGCATTAAAGCCCGCTCCCCCACAGGGAGAGCAGGCAGCAGGCATATCAGTAGCGGTAAGCGTGCGGCTTGAACGGACCTTCAACGGTCACGCCGATGTAGTCGGCCTGGGTCTTGGTCAGTTGGGTCACCACGCCGCCGAAGCCGCGGACCATTTCCAGGGCCACTTCTTCGTCGAGTTTCTTCGGCAGTACTTCCACGGTCAGGCGCTCGGCTTTCTGGGCAGGCGACAGGTCGGCGTACTTCTGTTGGAACAGGAAGATCTGCGCCAGTACCTGGTTGGCGAACGAGCCGTCCATGATGCGGCTTGGGTGGCCGGTCGCGTTACCCAGGTTCACCAGACGGCCTTCGGCCAGCAGGATCAGGTAGTCGTCGTTCTGCGGGTCGAAATCGCCCGAGCCGGTACGGTGAACCTTGTGCACCTGTGGCTTCACTTCTTCCCATGCCCAGTTCTTGCGCATGAAAGCGGTGTCGATCTCGTTATCGAAGTGGCCGATGTTGCAAACCACTGCGCGTTTCTTCAGCGCCTTGAGCATGTTCGCGTCGCAGACATTCACGTTACCAGTGGTGGTCACGATCAGGTCGATCTTGCCCAGCAGCGCCTTGTCGATGCTCGCTTCGGTGCCGTCGTTGATGCCGTCGATGAACGGCGAAACCACTTCGAAACCGTCCATGCAGGCTTGCATGGCGCAGATCGGGTCAACTTCGGAGACCTTGACGATCATGCCTTCCTGACGCAGGGACTGGGACGAACCCTTGCCCACGTCGCCGTAGCCGATCACCAGGGCTTGCTTGCCCGACAGCAGGTGGTCGGTGCCGCGCTTGATGGCGTCGTTCAGGCTGTGACGGCAACCGTATTTGTTGTCGTTCTTGCTCTTGGTCACCGAGTCGTTGACGTTGATGGCCGGAATTTTCAGCTCGCCCTTGGCCAGCATGTCCAACAGGCGGTGTACGCCGGTGGTGGTTTCTTCGGTCACGCCGTGGACGCGGTCGAGGATCTGCGGGTATTTCTTGTGCAGCAACTCGGTCAGGTCGCCGCCGTCGTCGAGGATCATGTTGGCATCCCAAGGCGCGCCGTCCTTGAGGATGGTTTGCTCCAGGCACCACTCGTACTCGGCCTCGGTTTCGCCTTTCCAGGCGAACACCGGAATACCGGCGGCGGCGATAGCGGCAGCGGCCTGGTCTTGAGTCGAGAAAATATTGCAGGACGACCAACGTACTTCGGCACCCAGGGCAACCAGGGTTTCGATCAGCACGGCAGTCTGGATGGTCATGTGGATGCAGCCGAGAATCTTCGCACCCTTGAGCGGCTGCTCAGCGGCGTACTTGCGACGCAGGCCCATCAGGGCTGGCATTTCGGATTCGGCGATAAAGGTTTCGCGACGGCCCCAGGCGGCGAGGGACATGTCGGCGACTTTGTAGTCGTTGAATTCTGCAGGCGTAATTACAGCGCTCATGAAGAGCCTCCATTCGTAGTGTGCGAATGGGCGCCGTTGTGCGTTTAGTATCGAGCCAGGTGAGCCAGGCCAGACAACGCCCCATCCGAGCCTGACAGGTTGAACCTGCTGCAGCGCCCCTCGGACAGGTGGCGGGAGAACGGTATCAACTGAAGATGACCGTTTTGAAGCGGAGGCGATTATAGCCGTGTACGCGGCACTTCCCAAGCCTTTCTGTCGGCGACATGAAGATCGCTCATGGGGTTGATAGGCAATGGCTCATAGAGCTTGGGCCCGGGCTCTGCCATGATATTGGCCATCATTGGGCAACACGCTTTGGAGTGACCATGAACTTCCACACCCGCAAATGGGTAAAACCCGAAGACCTCAACCCCAACGGCACCCTGTTCGGCGGCAGCCTGCTGCGCTGGATCGACGAAGAAGCGGCGATCTATGCGATCGTGCAATTGGGTAACCAGCGCGTGGTGACCAAGTACATCTCCGAAATCAACTTCGTCAGCGCCTCACGCCAGGGTGACATCATCGAACTGGGCATCACCGCAACCGAGTTCGGCCGCACCTCCATCACCCTGACCTGTGAAGTGCGTAACAAAATCACGCGCAAAAGCATCCTGACCGTGGAGAAAATGGTCTTCGTCAACCTCGGTGAAGACGGGCTGCCAGCGCCTCACGGCCGCACCGAAATCAAATACGTGAAGGATCAGTTCGAGGGCGACGGTCTTTCCGAGTAACAGCGTGGCGGTGTAAATACTGTCTTCAAGAATCCGATGGAGTTGGATCAAGGACTGGAAGATTGCGCTTTAGTTGCCTGGCCACTGAACAGCCACGGTGGCGGCGTGTCGTAGCTACACGCCCCCCTTGGACACCGGAACATCATGGCCACCGACGAAGCAGGCAAAACCCCCAACCTGTCCCACGAAGAGCAGCAGGACGTAGACAAGAACCAGCCGCCCCGCGCCGCGGTGCTGCATGAAATCATCCGTACCCAGGGCGACCAGGAGCTGGAGCGCAACGTCGCAGCGTTGTGGTGGTCTGCCTTGGCTGCCGGGTTGACCATGGGGCTGTCGCTGATGGCCATGGGCTTGCTCAACTCGCGCTTGCCGGACGGCGAAGCGTTCAAGGTCATCGCCAGCTTTGGTTATTGCGCGGGGTTCCTGGCGGTGATCCTCGCGCGCCAGCAACTGTTTACCGAGAACACCCTCACTGCCGTGTTGCCGGTGATGAGCAAACCGACCCTGTCCAATGCCGGGCGCCTGTTGCGGCTCTGGACGGTGGTGCTGGTGGGCAACCTGTGCGGGACCTTGCTGGTGGCTTATGTGATGTTGCACCTGCCGATCTTCGATGCAAAGACCGACCTGGCCTTCCTCGAAATCGGGCGCAAGATCATGGAAAACGATGCCGGCCAGATGTTCGCCAAGGGCATCGTCTCCGGCTGGATGATCGCCACCATGGTGTGGATGATCCCGTCGATGGAAAGCGCCAAGATGTTCATCATTATTGTGATCACCTACCTCATGGCGCTGGGGGACTTTACCCACATCGTAGTGGGTTCGGCGGAAGTGTCCTACCTGGTGTTTGCCGGCGAACTGTCCTGGCATGACTTCTGGCTGATATTTGCCGGCCCGACCCTGGCCGGCAATATCATCGGCGGCAGCTTCATCTTTGCGTTGATCAGCCATGCGCAGATTCGCAGTGAGGGCAGCTTGCCGGGCAAGAAGGCTGCGGACCCGAGGCATCCGCAGCAGATCGAGAAGAATCAGTGAGGCATGGACGTGGCCTCGGTTTCGCCCCGGGTCACGTGTTTGACCAGTTTGCCGATACTCAAGCCCTGGAGCAGGATGGACGACAGCACCACGATATAGGTGATGCTCAGCAACAAGTCGCGTTCCGGGCCCAGCGGCAGTGCCAGGGCCAGTGCTACCGAGACGCCGCCGCGCAAACCGCCCCAGGTCAGGATGCGGATGGTGCCGCGCGGTACCGTGCGCCAGCGGCGCAGCAGCAGGATCGCCGGGGCCACGGTCAGCAGGCGTGACAGCAGGATCGCCACAGCGAGCAAACTGGCCGCCAATACGTGCAGCCAGTTGAACGGCAACAGCAGCAGTTCCATGCCGATCAATGCAAACAGCAGGGCGTTGAGCATGTCGTCGAGCAACTCCCAGAAACCATCCAGATAGCGCCGAGTCATGTCGTTCATCGCCAGCTTGCGGCCCAGGTTGCCGATGATCAGCCCGGCCACCACCATCGCAATCGGTGCCGAGACGTGCAGTTCAGTGGCCATCGCCGAGCCGCCGATCACCAGCGCCAGGGTCAGCATGACTTCAATCTGGTGCTGCTCGATGCTTTTGATCATCAGGTACACGAGGTAACCGATCAGCCCACCGAACACCACACCGCCAATCGCCTCATGGGCGAAAAGCATGGCCGTGGCGCCGACGGTCGGTGTTTCACCGAGCTGCGCGATGCCCAGCAGGACGGTGAACACCACCACTGCGGTGCCGTCGTTGAACAGCGATTCGCCGACGATCGTGGTTTTCAGTGGTTTCGAGGCGTTGGCGGTACGCAGCACGCCCAGTACCGCAATCGGGTCGGTCGGCGAGATCAGCGCGCCGAACAGCAGGCAATACAGGAAACTCACGTGCCAGCCGAACAGGGCGAAGATGTAGTACGCCAGGCTGCCGATCACCAGGGTAGCGATCAATACGCCAAAGGTCGCCAACAGGCCGATGGGCCAGCGGTAGCTGCGCAGGTCGCTCAAGTTGACGTGCAACGCGCCGGCGAACAGCAGGAACGAGAGCATCCAGTTCATCAGCAAGTCGCCGAAGTCGATCTGGCCGATCAGTTGCTGGATGCGCTCTTCCAGGCCGGGGTAGCCGATGAAACTGAGGCCTTGCAGGATCAGCGAAAACAGCAGCGCAGTGACCATTACGCCGATGGTCGGCGGCAGGCCGATAAAACGAAAGTTCACATAGGTGAGCAGGGTAGTGAGGCAAATGAAGGCGGCGACAAGTTCAAGCATCCGGGGTCCTTGGGACGGGGAAATATAGGTGCACAGCGTGCGTCGGGACGTTGTTTAGTATAAACAGGTGCCCTTACAGGAAAGAACCTTTCGGCCGATCATGGCTCATAGCTTGAACGTCGGCGCAGATCGGCCTGTGAGTGATGACGCTCTGACTGCCTTGATAAAACCAAAAAAGGGAATGACTGATGACAGTGGCTTTCTGGTGTGTGTTGATCGCAATCTTTCTGCCGTACCTGTGTACCGGTGTGGCCAAGTTCAGCGGCGGCAAGTTCGCGCCGCGGCATAACCACGACCCGCGCGCGTTCCTGGACACGGTCGAAGGCGTTGCCAAGCGTGCCCACAATGCGCAACTCAACAGCTTTGAAGTCACCCCGGCCTTTGCGGCGGCGGTGATCATCGCCCACCTGGCCGGCACGGCCGAGCTGGTGACGATCAACGTGCTGGCGGTGCTGTTCATCACCAGCCGCCTGCTGTACATCATTTGCTACCTGGCGGACTGGGCGCTGTTGCGTTCGCTGGTGTGGGCCGTGGGGATGGCGTTGATCGCGAGTTTCTTCTTTGTTTCGATCTGACGGTTGACGCACGTACCTTGTGGGCGCTGGCTTGACTGCGCTGTGCATAGGTTATTGGGTTAGAACAACCGGGCAAGCAGGGCGGTCACGGCGGTTTCCACCCGCAGGATACGTGCGCCAAGCTGCACCGGTTGCAAGCCGGCCTTGGTCAGCAGCTCGACTTCATAGGGGATCCAGCCGCCTTCCGGCCCGATCGCCAAGGTCACCGGTTCCTCCAGGCCGCGGGGGCAGGGCGGGTAGTCGCCGGGGTGGCCGATCAGGCCAAGCGTGCCCTCAGCCATGGCCGGCAGGCGGTCTTCAACGAACGGCTTGAAACGTTTCTCGATAATGATCTCGGGCAGTACCGTGTCCCGCGCCTGTTCCAGGCCCAGGATCAGTTGCTCGCGGACCGCCTGCGGTTCGAGGAACGGCGTTTGCCAAAAGCTTTTTTCCACCCGATAACTGTTGACCAGCACCACCTTGGGCACACCCATGGCCGCAACGGTTTGCAGCACCCGGCGCAGCATCTTCGGGCGTGGCAGCGCCAGCAGCAGGGTCAGCGGCAGTTTGCTCGGCGGCGGTTGGTCGAAGCTGACCTGCAGCTCGGCCTCGCTGTCTTGCAGGCGCAGCAACTGCGCATTGCCCATCGCCCCGCCAATACGCCCGACCCGCAGGTTGTCACCCACTTCGGCGCGATGCACGTGCTGCATATGCACCAAGCGCCGATCACGCAGGATCACCCGGTCGGCCGCAATAAAATCGGCCTCTTCGAGCAGCAGCAGGTTCACGGCTGGGTCGCTGGCGGCTGGTCGTCGTCGGCGGCCTGATCATCCGGGTGTTCGCCACGCTTGCTGATCAAGCCGCTGAACAGGATGCCGATTTCGAACAGCATCCACATCGGCACGGCCAGCAGGGTCTGGGAGAAGATGTCCGGCGGGGTGAGGATCATGCCAACCACGAAGCAGCCGATGATCACATACGGGCGGATCTTCTTCAGGTACGCCACGTTGACCACACCGATCCACACCAGCAACACCACCGCCACCGGGATTTCGAAGGCCACGCCAAAGGCGAAGAACAGCGTCATCACGAAGTCGAGGTAGCTGGTGATGTCGGTCATCATCTCCACGCCGGCCGGGGTGGCGGCGGCGAAGAATTTGAAGATCAGCGGAAATACCAGGAAGTAGGCGAACGCCATGCCGGTGTAGAACAGCAGGATGCTCGACACCAGCAACGGCACGGCGATGCGCTTTTCATGCTTGTACAGCCCCGGTGCGATGAAGCCCCAGATCTGATGCAGGATCACCGGGATCGCCAGGAACAGCGAGACCATCATGGTCAGCTTCAACGGCGTCAGGAACGGCGACGACACGTCGGTGGCGATCATTGTCGCGCCCGCCGGCAAATACTGGCGCAGTGGCGTGGAGACGAAGGTATAGATCTGCTGGGTAAAGGCGAACAGCCCGGCAAAAATGATGAAGATGGCCGCTACGCAACGCAGCAGGCGGGTACGCAGCTCGGTGAGGTGCGAGACCAGCGGCATGTGCTGGTCGTTTTCCGGTTTATCAGCGCTCATGGGGCTCGCGGCGGCAATGTAGGGTCATGGGGCGCGGGCGACGCAACGGGCGTCGGCGCAGGCTCTGTCGGGGTGGTTGCGGCTGCTGGCGCGATGCTGTTTTCAACCACAGGCTCCGCGGGTTTGGCGGGCTCCTGCACCGGCGACAGAATCTTGCGCGTTTCCTGCTCCAACGACAGGATATGTTCGTTGTGCAGCTGCCGGCGGATCTCGTCGGCACCGATTTCCCGTTCAACTTCCTGTTTGATCGCGTTGAAACTGCGTTTCAGGCGCCCGATCCACAGGCCGGCCGTGCGTGCTGCACCGGGCAGGCGCTCCGGCCCCAATACCAGCAGGGCCACGAGGCCGACGAGCAGCAGTTCAGAGAAGCTGATACCAAACATTAGTCAGTGCTCACGAGTCTTTGCGGGTCGGCTCTTCGACTTTTTCAGCCTGCACGTCGAAGGTACGACGCTCGGTGATCGGCTGGGCGGCCTGAGGGTGCACCGGTTGGGCTGGCGGAACCGGATTCACCACCGGGTCGGCAGGTTTTTCGTCATCGTTCATGGCCTTGCGAAAGCCCTTGATCGACTCACCCACGTCGGTGCCGAGGTTTTTCAGTTTCTTGGTGCCGAACACCAATACCACTACCACCAGAATGACGATCCAGTGTTTCCAGTCGAAAATACCCATGCTGCAAATCCTCGATAAAAGTTATTCAGGCGGACGGGCGCGAGGCCTTCTCGGCGTGCCCGGACAGGCCGAAGCGACGGTCCAGTTCATCCAGCACGGCCTGTGGATGCTGCCCCAGCTGGGCGAGCATGACCAGGCTATGGAACCACAAGTCGGCGGTCTCATAGATGACATCGCTGCAATCGCCGCTGATCTGCGCATCCTTGGCGGCAATAATCGTCTCGACGGATTCTTCGCCGAGCTTTTCCAGGATCTTGTTCAGACCCTTGTGATACAGGCTGGCGACATAGGAGCTGTCGGCATCCGCGCCTTTGCGCTCTTCCAGCACCTGGGCCACACGGTTCAGGGTATCGCTCATGTTCAATGTCCTGCCGAATAGATGGCGTGCGGGTCTTTGAGTACCGGTTCCACCACCTTCCATTCGCCGTTCTCGAACACGCGATAGAAGCAACTGTGACGGCCGGTGTGGCAGGCAATGCCGCCGATCTGCTCGACCTTGAGGATCACCACATCGGCGTCGCAGTCCAGGCGCAGCTCGTGCAGTGTTTGCACATGCCCGGACTCTTCGCCCTTGCGCCACAGTTTGCCACGCGAACGTGACCAGTAGATGGCGCGCTGCTCAGCGGCGGTGAGGCTCAGGGCCTCGCGGTTCATCCAGGCCATCATCAGCACGCGCCCGGTCTTGTAGTCCTGGGCAATGGCCGGCACCAGGCCGTCACTGTCCCACTTGATCTCGTCCAGCCAGTCTTTCATGTTCGGCTCCGGCAATTTGCGACAGTGTATAACCGGATGGGTTATCGACGCACGATCAGATAAACGCCCACGGCCACCATGATGCCGGCCGGCCACTGGCCCAGTTGATTCAACGGGCCACCAATCGCCAGCATGACCCCACCCACCAGATGCGCGGCACCGAGCAGGCGCAGGAACCAGTCGTCCTTGCGCTTGCGCCACGGCGGCTCGGGATCCTTGGCGTGCGGCTGGGACATGCGCTCCAGCAAGTCGCGGGTCATGTTGGCCAGGTGCGGCAGCTGTTCCATCTGGCTGTGCAGGTTGCCCAGCATGGTCTTCGGGCTCATCCGCTCACGCATCCAGCGTTCCAGGAACGGCTGCGCGGTGTTCCACAGGTCGAGGTCCGGGTACAGCTGGCGGCCCAGCCCTTCGATGTTGAGCAAGGTTTTCTGCAGCAGCACCAACTGCGGCTGCACTTCCATATTGAAGCGCCGCGCGGTCTGGAACAGACGCATCAGCACCTGACCGAACGAAATATCTTTTAACGGTTTTTCAAAGATTGGCTCGCACACGGTGCGGATCGCCGCTTCGAATTCATTGAGCTTGGTTTCCGCCGGCACCCAGCCCGAGTCGATGTGCAACTGCGCCACGCGGCGGTAGTCACGCTTGAAAAACGCGAACAGGTTGCGGGCCAGGTAGTCCTGGTCTTCCGGCGTGAGACTGCCGACGATGCCGCAGTCGATCGCTATGTATTGCGGGCTCCACGGGTTGACGGTGCTGACGAAGATATTGCCGGGGTGCATGTCGGCGTGGAAGAAACTGTCGCGGAACACCTGGGTGAAGAAAATCTCCACGCCGCGTTCGGCCAGCATCTTCATGTCGGTACGCTGGTCGGCCAGGGTGGCGAGGTCGGTGACCTGCACACCGTAGATGCGCTCCATCACCAGCACTTTGGGACGGCACCAGTCCCAATACACTTGCGGCACGTACAGCAGTTGCGAACCTTCGAAATTGCGGCGCAGCTGGCTGGCGTTGGCGGCCTCGCGCAGCAGGTCGAGCTCGTCGTAGATGGTTTTTTCGTAATCGGCCACCACATCCACCGGATGCAGCAGGCGCGCATCGGCAGAAAAACGCTCGGCGGCGCGGGCGAGAATGAACAGCCACGCCAGGTCCTGGCCGATGATCGGCTTGAGGCCCGGGCGGATCACCTTCACCACCACTTCTTCGCCGCTCTTGAGCTGCGCGGCATGCACCTGCGCGACCGAGGCTGATGCCAGCGGCTCGACATCGAAGCGGCTGAACACCTCGGTGATCTTCTTGCCCAGCTGCTCTTCGATCAGCTTCATCGACACCTGCGAATCGAACGGCGGCACGCGGTCTTGCAGCAGCATCAGTTCATCGGCGATGTCTTCGGGCAACAGGTCGCGGCGCGTCGATAGGATCTGCCCGAACTTGATGAAGATCGGCCCCAGGTCCTGCAATGCCAGGCGCAGGCAGGCGCCTCGGCTCAGCTCCAGCTTTTTACGCGGCAACCAGCGCCACGGCAGCACATAGCGCACCGCCAGCAGGAACCATGGCAGGGGCAGGGCAAACAGCAGGTCATCGAGGCGGTAGCGGATTACGACGCGCTGGATACGAAACAAACGGCGGACGGCGAGCAGCTTCATGCGTTATCGCTTGGATCAAGGGAACGGCTCAGGCGCTCGAAGCGGGCATCGAGGCGTTCCAGGTCGATTTTGGCCTTGTCGAGCTCACGAAAGCGCGCTTGCGCTTCCCGTTGCCCGACCAGGGTGCGCGATTCTTCGCTCAGGTATTCGGCGAGGTTCTGGTTGAGGCTGGCAAACCCTTGCTGGTACCAGCGCGAACGGCTGCGCAGGTGACCGCTGATCAACTGGGTGGCGACCGGGCCGATCCAGCGTGACAGTTCGTATTCCCAGTCCAGCTCCAGGTCTTGCAGCACGGCGGCCAGGTCCATCAGCACCGCGCTGTCACCTTCCAGCGCCACTTCGGGGCTGTGCAGGATAGCGGTCTTGTTGCGGCTCAGCGCCAGGTGCAACAGGCTGGAGGCTGGCGCACGCAGGGTGCAGTCGGCCTCGGCGGCCCATTGCGTTGCGAGCAGCAGGCCTTCATCGCTGGGCAGGATAAACAGCTGCACGGCGGGGCTGCGGCAATCGACGGCGATGACTTTGCCGGTCAGGTGCGCAAGCCGCGCCAGGGCGGTGCTGTCCAGGCGCAAGACACGGTTGAGGCCGTGTTCGACGCTTGCCAGAAGACCTGCGAGCAACATCAGGGCTTGATGCCGCGGTGCAGGGCGACGATGCCCGAGGTCATGTTGTGGTAGGTCACGCGGTCGAAACCGGCCTCCACCATCATCGACTTCAGGGTTTCCTGGTCGGGGTGCATGCGGATCGATTCGGCCAGGTAGCGGTAGCTCTCGGCGTCATTGGTGATCAGCTTGCCCATCAACGGCATGAAGGCGAACGAGTAGGTGTCGTACACCTTGGACATCAGCGCGTTGGTCGGCTTGGAGAACTCCAGCACCAACAGGCGGCCACCCGGCTTGAGCACGCGCAGCATCGAGCGGATCGCGTCTTCCTTGTGAGTGACGTTGCGCAGGCCGAAGGCAATGGTCACGCAATCGAAGTGGTTGTCGGGGAACGGCAGCTTTTCGGCGTCGGCCTGGACGAACTCGATATTGCCGGCCACGCCCTTGTCGAGCAGGCGATCACGCCCAACCTTGAGCATCGAGCCGTTGATATCGGCCAATACCACCTGGCCGGTCGGCCCCACGAGCTTGGAAAACTTGGCCGCCAGGTCACCCGTACCGCCGGCGATGTCCAGCACGCGATTGCCGGTGCGTACGCCCGACAGTTCGATGGTGAAACGCTTCCACAGGCGGTGCATGCCGCCGGAGAGCACGTCGTTCATCAAGTCGTACTTGGCGGCTACGGAGTGGAACACCTCAGCGACTTTTTCCGCTTTCTGGCTTTCCGGGACGTTCTTGAAGCCGAAGTGAGTGGTGGGTTCGGCATCGCTGCCTTTGCGCTGATCAGTCATATCGCTGTCACCAAAAGAGAATGCGGGACATGATAATCCCCAGGGCCTGCTTTGTCTTGGCAAGGCTGAAGGTAAGATAGGTGCTTATCGAGACCTTTTGCCGCATCGAAGGTTTCCAGGCACTTATAGAGAGGAGTCATTGCAATGGCCCGTATAACCGTTGAGCGTGAGCATACCCTGGGTAAAGAAGGCGCCCGGGCCAAGGCCGAGCTGCTGGCGCAGAAACTCAAGGATAAATATGGCCTGGAGTCGTCATGGTCTGGCGATACCTTGAACCTCAAGCGGTCAGGCGTTAAAGGCACCGTTCTGGTCGCCGATGATTCATTGCGTATCGAGGTGGAACTGGGCCTGTTGATGTCGGCCATGAGCGGTACCCTCAAATCCGAAATAGAAAAAGCCGTGGATAAGGCCTTGGCCTGATGTGATGAAGCTTAGGGTGCCGATTCTAATTTTTCACCTTACTTTGTGCCCAAGCCCTCAACTCCTGCGGGCGGTTCCTCCACCCGATTTTGCGTGAGGTGCACCATGGCCAAAGTTATTTTGAAGAAAAAAATCGACAGTCAGACCACTGCCCTGA
This sequence comes from Pseudomonas sp. R1-43-08, assembly GCF_003852255.1. Taxonomy (NCBI): domain Bacteria; kingdom Pseudomonadati; phylum Pseudomonadota; class Gammaproteobacteria; order Pseudomonadales; family Pseudomonadaceae; genus Pseudomonas; species Pseudomonas sp. R1-43-08. The sequence continues at coordinate 5,205,179 of NZ_CP027734.1, read as the reverse complement.
GTGAGGTCAAAGGCTATGTCCGCAAGATCTGGCTGGCGGGTCTTGGTGCCTACGCCAAGGTCGGCAGCGAGGGTGGCGAATACTTCAAAGAGCTCGTTAAGAGCGGTCAACATGTTGAAAGTAAAAGCAAAAAAGTTGTGGTTGAACAACTTGATGCTGCCAACAGTCAGATTGACCAAGTAACGAGTAACGTCTCCAGCATCAGCCGCCGGGTTGAAGTGCAACTGGATAAAGTCGAAAAAGCTTTTGACACACGTGTTGCAAGTGCCTTGAATCGAATCGGCATTGCGTCTAAACATGACGTGGAGACACTCTCTGCTAAGCTCGAAGAGCTGACGGCATTGCTCGAACGTGTCGCGCGTAAACACTAAGGAGACATCGGGATGGCTGTTAAAAAAACTACTCAGAAAGAAAGCAGCTCGTGGGTCGGGGAAGTTGAAAAATATTCCCGAAAGATCTGGCTTGCTGGTTTAGGCGTGTACTCGAAGGTTAGCAGTGACGGTGGCAAATACTTCGAGACGCTGGTCAAGGACGGTGAAAAAGCCGAGAAGTTGACCAAGAGCACCGTTGGTAAAAAAGTTGATGCGGCCAAGGCCAGCGCAGGTTCTGCCAAGTCGAGCATTTCCGACACCTGGAGCAAGTTGGAAGAAACCTTCGACAAGCGTCTCAACAGTGCTATTTCGCGACTGGGCGTGCCGAGCAAAGCTGAACTGAAAACGCTGCACAGCAAGGTCGACACCCTGACCAAGCAAATCGAAAAACTCACCGGCGCGAAAGCGACTCCCGTGAAGGCGGCTGCTGCAAACCCTGTGGCCAAGCCTGCGGCTAAAACCGCTGCGGCCAAACCCGCTGCGAAAGCCGCGGCCAAGCCCTTGGTTAAAGCTGCCGCCAAACCTGCGGTGAAGGCTCCAGCCAAAGCGGCTGCAAAATCGGCCGCCAAGCCTGCGGCGAAAACTGCCGCTGCCAAGCCGGTCGCCAAGCCAGCCGCAAAACCCGTAGCCGCCAAAGCTGCCGCTAAACCTGCAGCCAAGGCCGTCGCGAAACCCGCCGCTAAGCCTGCAGCTGCAAAAGCCGCAGCCAAACCCGCCGCCGCGAAGCCTGCGGCAAAACCCGCTGCTAAGAAGCCAGCGGTAGCGAAAAACCCAGCGGCAGCCAAGCCTGCTGCGGCAACCGCTTCCACAGCCAACTCAGTGTCCGCACCGACCCCTGCTGCTGTGGCCCCGACTGCTACGTCGACGCCGACGCCATCCAGTCAGTCCTGAGTTTTCCCAGGACACAAAAAATGCCCGGCCTGCAGAGGTCGGGCATTTTTTATGGCGCTGCATTTTAAAGATCATTCCCACGCTCCCGCGTGGGAATGCGGCCGTGACGCTCTGCGTCACCTGTGCGCGCGGTTGGCGGACGCGGAGCGTCCCAAGAGGCATTCCCACGCGGAGCGTGGGAACGATCATCCCACGCTCCCGCGTGGGAACGATCTGTTCAGTCAGTGTTATCCAGGTATTTGAGCGCAAATCGCTCGGTCGCCTGCCGCGCCGTCGGCAGCAGATGCGGGGCCACCAGCATCATGATCTGGTAAATCACCACCTGCACCTCGCCATCACGGTCGAGAATCCGTTGGTAATCCAGGGAAAACAGCAAGGTCAGGGTGATCTGCTCCACCAGTTGCCCCAGCGCCTGGGTGTTGCTGACCAGTTGGCCGGCTGCTTTCAATCGCGCCAGTAACGAAGCCAGGGTGCGCTTGAGCGCCGTGAGCAGGCTACGAATGCCTTTCGCCAGCTTCGGCAAACGCCCGGCCAGGTTCGACAGGTCCTGGAACAGGAACCGGTAGTGGGCCATGCGCTCCACGATCAGGTGCAGGAACAGCCAGTAATCCTCGGGCTCCAGTTGCGCGTCGGCGGGCGGATCGAGCAAGGGCGCCAGCTCAGCCTGAAAGCGCTCGAACAACCCGAGCACCAAAGGCTCCTTGCCGTGGAAGTGGTAATAGAGATTGCCGGGGCTGATCCCCATTTCATTGGCCACTTCCATGGTCGACACGTTCGGCTCGCCCTTGCGATTGAACAGCAGCAGGGCACATTCAAGGATACGGTCGCGGGTCTTCATCCAGCCTTCTTAAGTGGGATCGTTGAACTCAGCGCACGCGCACGTAGGTGCCTGGCGCCGCTTCCATCGGTGGGTAATTCTGGTTGCCCAGGGCAGTGAGGGTTTCGCGTTGCACGCCCGAACGTTGCTGGACCCACGCCAGCCACTGCGGCCACCAACTGCCTTCGACGTGATGGGCGTCGTAGTACCAGGCGCGCGGGTCGCTGCTCAGCTTGGGGTTCTCGACGTAATTGGCCTTGGGGTTGCCGGGCGGGTTGAGGATGCTCTGGATATGCCCGCTGTTGGACAGCACGAAACGCCGCTCACCGCCCAGCAGTTGGGTGGAGCGATACACGGCGTCCCATGGCGTGATGTGATCGTTGATGCCGGCCACGCTGAAGCTGTCTACCGTGACCTTGCGCAGGTCGACGGGGGTACCGCACACCTCCAGGCCCCCTGGATGGCTCAGCGGGTTGTGCTTGAAGAAATCCAGCAGGTCGCCATGCAACGCGGCGGGCAGGCGCGTGTTGTCGTTGTTCCAGTACAGGATGTCGAAGGCCGGCGGTTCCTTGCCCAGCAAGTAGTTGTTGACCCAATAGTTCCAGATCAGGTCATTGGGGCGCATCCAGGCGAACACCTTGGCCATGTCGCGGCCGTCCAGCACGCCTTTCTGGTAGGAGCGACGCTTGGCGGCTTCAAGGGTTTGCTCATCGGCGAACAACACGGCCGGGCTGTCGATCTGACTGTCCAGCAAACTCACCAGGTAACTGGCGCTGGCGACGCGCCGCAGCTGGTGCTTGGCTTGCAGGTGGCCTTGCAGCGCCGCAATGGTCAGGCCACCCGCGCAGGCGCCCATCAGGTTGACCTCGCGCGCGCCGGTGATCGCGCGGCAGACGTTGAGCGCTTCCTCCAGCGCGGCCACGTAGGTGGACAGGCCCCACTCGCGATGGCGCACATCCGGGTTGCGCCAACTGACCATGAAGGTCTGCAGGCCGTTTTTCAGGGCGTATTGCACGAAGCTGTTGGCCGGGCTGAGGTCGAAGATGTAGTACTTGTTGATTTGCGGCGGCACCACGAGCAAGGGCTTGGCGTATTGTTTTTCGCTCATGGGCTTGTACTGGATCAGCTCCAGCAGTTCGTTGCGAAACACCACTGAGCCCGGGGTGGTGGCAACGGTCTTGCCCACTTCGAAGGCGTGCTTGCTGACCTGGCGCGGCAGGCCGTTGTTGTGCAGCAGGTCTTCGAACAAGTGGCTCACGCCGCGCACCACACTGTTGCCGCCGGAATTGAGCAGCTCCTTGATCGCCAGCGGGTTGAGCAGGGTGTTGGACGGGGAGACGGCATCGTTGAGCAGGGTGAGGGCGAACTGCGCGCGAATGCGGTCATCCGCGCCGAGGGCGCTGTCATCGATCCAGTTGCGCGTCTGCTTTTGCCAGCTCAAGTAGGCCTGCAGGCTGCGCCGGTACAGGGGGTTGAGCTTCCAAGTGGGGTCGCTGAAGCGGTTGTCGTTGGGGTTGGGTTCATGCACCGTTTCACCCAGCAACACCCGGCCCAGTTGGCTGCCCAGGGCCAGGGCGTGGCGTGCGGTGTGCATTGGGTTGCGCAGGCCATGTGTCGCGACGGTGCGCAGTGTCGACAGCAGATCCTGGCCGCGCAGCCCAGTGATCGCATTTTGCGCGTTGATGAACGCAGCGGGGGTAGGCGCCGGGTTCGTCACGGGTCTTTCTCGCATGAGCCAACACTCCTTCGTCAAGCCATCAAGAGGCACGCCAATTGAGAACCATAGTCGGTTCCTGGCAAGTTGCGCGGTGGTGCGATCCTTCACACCGCCGGGCGCGGATGTATCACGGCGCGCAGGCGCTCCTCCTCGAGAAACTTCATGATGATCGGCGCCACGGCTTCAGCCCGGGTGATCAGGAATAAATGGCCGTCATCGATGATGTGCAGCTGTGCATTGGGGATGCGCCAGGCGAGCAGGCGCATGTTGATCAGCGGGATCAGCGGGTCGTCGTCCCCGGCCAATACCAGGGTGGGCTGACGGATCTTGTGCAACCAGTGAATGCTGGTCCAGCCCAGCCCCGCGAACAGTTGCCAGTAGTAGCCCAGCTTACCGGCCGAGCGCACTTTGCTGGCATGTTCGGCGGCCAGCTTGGCGTCGCGACGAAACGAGCCGCCATAAATCATCGGCGCAATACGCACCACGTGGGACGGTTGGATATAACGCCTGGGGCTCGCCATCAGCCACAACACTTTCGGCTTACCCGGCACCATCACCGCGCCCGCCGCCGTGGCCGCCAGGATCAGTTTTTTGCAACGTTCCGGGTAGTCATAGGCAAACTGCTGCGCCAGTGCTCCGCCCCACGACACGCCCACTGCGTTCACCTGGCCATAGTCCAGGTAATCGAGCATGCGCGCCGTGAGCTTGGCCAGGCCGGGGAAGCGATAGGGCCGGTTGGGCGTGGAGGAACCGCCCACGCCCGGCACGTCGAAGGCGATCACCTCCAGGTCCGGGTCCAGGGCCTGCACGAACGGAAACACCAACTCCAGGTTGGCGCCGATGCCGTTGAAGATCAGCAGCGGCGTCAAGTGCGGCTTGCCCGGTCGTACCGCCGTGCGGATGGCTTGGCCATCCAGGTCGATAGTGCGGAAGATGAACGGTTGCGGCATGCTCAAGCCCTGTGAAGTATTACAGGAGAAATGGGGGCAAAATGTGGGAGGGGGCTTGCTCCCGATGGCGGTGTGTCAGTCAGCACACCTGACACTGATCCATCTCTATCGGGAGCAAGCCCCCTCCCACATTTGGATCTCATTCCAATCTACCGCTCATGTACATAGGTGCCTGGCGCCGCTTCGGCGGCAGCATAGGTCTTACTGCCTAATGTCGTAGGCGCTTTTTTCAACTTGCCCGCCCGCTCCGCCTGCCACACCTGCCAGTGCAGCCACCACGAATCAGTATGCTTGGTCGCGTTTTCCTGCCACTCCAACGCTGTACCCGCCAACCCCTCGCTGGTCTGGTAGCGCGACTTGGGGTTGCCCGGCGGGTTGAGGATGCTCTGGATATGCCCGCTGCTGGACAGCACGAACTCCACCTTGCCGCCAAACAATTGCGCCGACTTGTAGCAGGACTGCCAGGGCGTGATGTGGTCATTGGTGCCGGCCAGTGAATAGATATCGGCCGTGACTTGCTTGAGGTCGATGGGCGTACCGCACACTTCCAGGGCGTTGGCGCGCACCAGCGGGTTGTTCTTGAACAGCTCGATCAGGTCGCCATGGAAGGCGGCCGGCAGGCGCGTGGTGTCATTGTTCCAGAACAGAATGTCGAACACCGGCGGCTCGTTGCCGAGCAGGTAATTGTTGACCCAGTAGTTCCAGATCAAGTCGTTGGGCCGCATCCACGCGAATACCTTGGCCATGTCGCGGCCTTCAAGCACGCCGGCCTGATAGGAATGGCGCTTTGCCGCTTCCAGCGTCTGTTCATCGACGAACAGCGCCACCTGGGTGTCCAGCGTGGTGTCCAGCACACTCACCAGCAGGGTCAGGGCGTTGACCTTCTTCTCGCCCAGCGCCGCGTAGTGGCCCAGCAGCGCGGTGCAGGTGATGCCGCCGGAGCAGGCGCCCAGCATGTTCACGTCCTTGCTGCCGGTAATCGCCCTGATCACATCCACCGCTTCCTTGAGCGCCTCGATGTAAGTCGACAGGCCCCACTCGCGCTGGGCCTTGGTCGGGTTGCGCCAACTGACGATAAAGGTCTGCTGCCCATTGCGCAGGCAGAAACGCGCCAGGCTCTTCTCCGGGCTCAGGTCGAATACATAGAATTTGTTGATCTGCGGCGGCACCACCAGCAGCGGGCGTTCGTGCACCTGCTCGGTGGTCGGCTTGTACTGGATCAGTTCCAGCACATCATTGCGAAACACCACGGCGCCGTCGGTGATGGCGAGGGTCTTGCCCACTTCGAAGGCGCCCATGTTGACCTGGCTCGGCATGCCGCCGTTGTGCACCATGTCTTTTGCCAGGTGGGACAGGCCGTCGAGCAGGCTTTTGCCACCGGTTTCAAAGAAGCGTTTGACCGCCGCCGGATTGGCTGCGCTGTTGGTGGGGGCCATGGCTTCGGTCATCAGGTTGATCACGAAGTGGCCACGGCTGATGTCCTGTTCCGACAGATTGCTGTCGCCGATCCAGTCGTGCAGTTCCTTGCGCCACGCCAGGTAGGTTTGCAGGTAGCGCTTGTAGAGCGGGTTCTGGCTCCAGGCCGGGTCGTGGAAGCGGCGGTCGTCGCTTTCCGGCACCAGCGCCGATTTGCCAAACATCACGTTCTTGAGCTCCACCCCAAAATGGGCGACATGTTTGACGCTGTGTAACGGTTGCTTGATGGCTTGGGTCAGCACCATCTTCGCCGAGGCCAATAGATCCTTTTTGCGTAACGCGATGATCGGGTTCAACCCCAGGGTGTTTTCCGAGGCCTGGCGTTTCAAGTCATCGTTATTCTTGTTACTCATCTACGACGCTCCATTGTCCGAAAGACGAGTACCGGCGATTGCTGCGCACCCATTTCGATACACGACACCAGCCTGGTACTGCGACTCGGGTGACCGTTGATACCGCATCGTCAAATGCAGGGAACTTGCCAGTTCCATTGGTTACCCGAGTTTAATTTTTTTCGCAAGCGGGCCAATCGTTGGCCGCCAGACAGGGCATTCAAGCAGATGAAATTAGAAAATGCCCTCTAAAGAGCAAGAAGCCTGGGCTAGAGCATCAGGCGCACGACCGACTGACTCGGGTCGCGGGTTTTTCCGGCAGCTTTCAGTTCGGCCAGGTAATCCGCCCACAGCGCGTCCTGACGCACGGCCAGTTGATACAGGTAGTCCCAGGTGAACAGCCCGCTGTCATGGCCGTCGTCGAAGGTCAATTTCAGTGCGTACTGGCCGGCCGGTTCCAGCTTGATCAACTTAACGTTGAGCTTGCCGAATTGCAGGATGGGTTTGCCGTGGCCCTGGACCTCGGCGGAGGGTGAGTGCACGCGCAGGAATTCGGCGGGTAACTGGTAAACCTCGTCGGGGCCGTAGGTGAGGCCGAGGGTGTTGGAGGTTTTGTGCAGGTTTACAGCAGTAGGAAACTTGGCCATATGAGGTACTCCTGAATAAACCGGCTTAACAATGTGGGAGGGGGCTTGCTCCCGATAGCGGTGGATCAGTCAGCTTATCTGTAGCTGACCCACTGCAATCGGGGGCAAGCCCCCTCCCACATTTGAAGCAAAGCAGTTCTGTGTGAGGCTTACAGGATATACCGCGACAAGTCTTCGTTCTGCGCCAATTCGCCCAGGTGGCTGTTGACGTAATCCGCGTCGATCTTGATCGCCACGCCATTCTGCAAACCTGCCATGTCCCCGGCGCTGAACGACACTTCTTCAAGCAGGCGCTCAAGCAGCGTGTGCAGACGCCGCGCACCGATATTCTCGGTCTTCTCGTTGACCTGCCAGGCAATCTCCGCCAGGCGCTTGATTCCGTCTGCCTGGAATTCGATCCCCAGGCCCTCGGTTTTCAGCAGCTCACGGTACTGCTCGGTCAACGACGCATGCGGCTCGCTGAGGATGCGCTCGAAGTCGCCCGGAGTGAGCGCCTTGAGTTCCACGCGGATCGGCAGGCGACCTTGCAGCTCCGGCACCAGGTCGCTTGGCTTGCTCAGGTGGAACGCACCGGACGCGATAAACAGGATGTGGTCGGTCTTGACCATGCCCAGCTTGGTGTTCACCGTGCAGCCCTCGATCAGCGGCAGCAGGTCGCGCTGTACGCCTTCGCGAGATACATCGACACCACCGGAGTTGCCGCGCTTGGCGACTTTGTCGATCTCATCGATAAACACAATGCCGTGTTGCTCGACCGCTTCCAGGGCCTTGGCCTTGAGTTCTTCCTCATTCACCAGGCGCCCGGCTTCTTCGTCGCGCACCAGTTTCAGCGCTTCCTTCACCTTGAGCTTGCGGCTTTTCTTCTTGCCCTTGCCCATATTGGCGAACAGGTTCTGCAACTGGCTGGTCATTTCTTCCATGCCAGGTGGCGCGGAGATATCGACGCCGGACACCTCGGCCACTTCGATCTCGATTTCCTTGTCGTCCAGCTGGCCTTCACGCAGGCGCTTGCGAAACAGCTGACGGGTGTTGGAGTCCGACGACGGCGCGGCATCTTCGTTGAAGCCCATGCGTGCCGGTGGCAGCAAGGCATCGAGGATGCGTTCTTCGGCGGCATCTTCGGCGCGGTGGCTGACCTTGGTCACTTCCTGCTCGCGCAGCATTTTCAAGGCGGCGTCGGCCAGGTCGCGAATGATCGATTCGACGTCGCGGCCCACATAGCCCACTTCGGTGAACTTGGTGGCTTCGACCTTGATGAACGGCGCATTGGCCAACTTGGCCAGACGCCGGGCGATCTCGGTTTTACCAACACCGGTCGGGCCGATCATCAGGATATTCTTTGGCGTTACTTCAACGCGCAACTCTTCGGGCAGTTGCATCCGGCGCCAGCGGTTACGCAGCGCAATGGCAACGGCGCGCTTGGCATCGTCCTGGCCGATGATATGGCGATTGAGTTCATGGACGATTTCGCGGGGAGTCATGGACATAGTGTTTGGCGGCCTCAAGCGGGAATAAGCCTACGGCTTACTCGGCGAGGTCCTGCTCCTCAATGGTCTGATTGTGGTTGGTGAACACGCAAATATCGGCGGCGATACCCAGCGCGGTCTCGACGATTTCACGGGCCGACAGATCGGTTTTCTTCAACAGCGCGCTGGCCGCGGCTTGTGCATAGCCGCCGCCCGAACCCATGGCGATCAGGCCGTGTTCAGGTTCAACCACATCGCCGTTGCCGGTGATGATCAAGGACGCGTCTTTGTTGGCGACCGCCAGCATGGCTTCAAGACGGCTGAGGGAGCGGTCGGTGCGCCATTCCTTGGCGAGTTCGACGGCGGCACGCACCAGGTGGCCCTGGTGCTTTTCAAGCTGGCCTTCGAAACGCTCGAACAGGGTGAAGGCGTCGGCTGTCGCGCCTGCGAACCCGGCGAGCACCTGGCCGTGGTACAGGCGACGCACTTTCTTGGCATTGCCTTTCATCACGGTATTACCCAGGGAAACCTGGCCGTCGCCGCCCATGACGACTTTGCCGTGGCGACGTACTGAAACGATGGTGGTCAAGGGGAGAGTCTCCACGCAGCGGGGCGAAAATGCCCTGATGGAAACTGATATGGGGGTGGTGGAGGGGATTTCAACCGTAGGACGGCAGCGCGGACGAGTGGTGGACTGATCGTTCCCACGCTCTGCGTGGTAATGCCGCAATTGACGCTCTGCGTCTTCTCTTGTGACGCGGAGCATCACGGCTGCATTCCCACGCGGAGCGTGGGAACGATCATGAGGGATGATCAGCGGCTCTGGCGCTGTTGTAACAACAGGTTGCTAAACCCTGCGCCGGCCAATTGTTTCTGCGCCACGGTCAACTGCTCGCGGTTGCTGAACGGGCCTACCAGCACGCGATACCAGGTCGCGTCCTTCACCGTGCCGGATTCCACCGTCACCGCCTGACCCAACAGAATGATCTGCGCCCGCACACGATCGGCATCCGCCTGTTTCGGGAACGAGCCCGCTTGCAGGAAGAACTTGGTCACCGGTGCGGCCTTGGTCTCTGCCACTGGAGGTGCCGGCGGCGGGGTGATACCTGCCAATGCCGCCTGCGCGCGCGCCGTGTCGATTTTCGCCGCTTCCGCAGGCGTCACCGGCGTGGTCGGCACTTGCGGCGTCGGCAGGGTTTTCTCCGGCACGGCGTCGGGCGGCACGATCACTTCCGATTCCGGCAGCAGTGTGTAGAAATCGTACTTGGGCTTCACCGGTGCCGTCGGGCTCGGTGCGGTCTTGTTGGCCTCGGCGATCTTCGTGGCTTTCTGCTGCTCCTGTTTGACGCGCTTGACGTCATCACCCTGGCCGGGCTCCAGCTTCATCAGAAATACCACGAATGCGCCGACCGTGAGGCCGATGGCCATCCACAGCCAGCCCGGAATCGGCTGCTTGGCCGGGGCCTGGTAGCGGCTGGCGCCGCGCTTGGGTGCAGGTTTTTTCTTGGCGGCCAACTTACATGCGCTCCAGAGTTTCCAGGCCCAACAGCTCCAGGCCTTGCTTGAGGGTCCGTCCAGCCAGTGCGGCGAGGCGCAGGCGACTGTGCTTCTGGGCTTCATCGTCGGCGCTGAGGATCGGGCAGTTCTCGTAGAAGCTGGAGAACAGGCCGGCCACTTCGTACAGGTAGGTGCAGAGGATATGCGGCGTGCCTTTCTCGCCGACGCTGTTGAGCACTTCGCCGAACTGCGCGAGCTTGGCGGCCAGTTCCTGCTCCTGGGGCGCGTCCAGCACGATCTGGCCTTGGACTTCGCTGAAGTCCTTGCCCAGTTTGCGGAACACACCGGCCACGCGGGTGTAGGCGTACAGCAGGTACGGTGCGGTATTGCCTTCGAAGTTGAGCATCAGGTCGAAGTTGAAGCTGTAGTCGCTGGTGCGATGCTTGGACAGGTCGGCGTATTTCACCGCGCCAATGCCTACCACGCGGGCGATGTTGCGCAGGTCGGCCTCGGACAGCTCAGGGTTCTTTTCCTTCACCAGGCTGTAGGCGCGTTCCTGGGCTTCGGTCAGCAGGTCGATCAGCTTGACGGTGCCGCCGTCACGGGTCTTGAACGGGCGGCCATCGGCGCCGTTCATAGTGCCGAAGCCCATGTGTTCCATGTGCATCGGGTGAGTGACGAAGCCGGCGCGGCGCGCCACTTCGAACACCTGCTGGAAATGCAGGGCCTGACGCTGGTCGACGAAATACAGCGCGCGGTCGGCCTTGAGCACGCCGCTGCGGTAGCGAACGGCGGCCAGGTCGGTGGTGGCATAGAGATAGCCGCCATCGGCCTTGACGATGATCACCGGCAGCGGTTCGCCCTCGGCGGTCTTGAATTCTTCAAGGAACACGCACTGCGCGCCGTTGCTCTCGACCAGCAGGCCTGCGGCCTTGAGGTCGTTGACCACGTTGATCAGGTCATCGTTGTAGGCGCTTTCGCCCATCACGTCGGCCATGGTCAGCTTGACGTTGAGCAGTTCGTAGATTTCCTGGCAGTGGGACAGCGAGATATCGCGGAAACGACCCCACAGTTCCAGGCATTCCTTGTCGCCCGCTTGCAGCTTGACCACCAGGCTGCGCGCGCGGTCGGCGAACTCTGCGGATTCGTCGAAGCGCTTCTTGGCGGCGCGGTAGAAGTTTTCCAGGTCGGCCAGTTCGTTGCTGGTGATCGGGTTTTCCTGCAGGTACGCCATCAGCATGCCGAACTGGGTGCCCCAGTCGCCTACGTGGTTCTGGCGGATCACGTTGTCGCCGAGAAATTCCAGTACCCGCGCCACGCCGTCGCCAATGATGGTCGAGCGCAGGTGGCCAACGTGCATTTCCTTGGCCAGGTTCGGTGCCGACAGGTCGATGACCACGCGCTGGCTGGCGCCGGCTTTGCGTGCGCCGATGCTGGCATCGGCCAGGGCGGCATCCAGGCGCGACGCCAGGGCCTGGGTGTTCTGGAAGAAGTTGATAAAGCCTGGGCCGGCGATTTCGGCCTTGGTGACACTGGCGTCGGCCGGCAGCGCCGCGATGATTTTTTCCGCCAGGTCGCGCGGCTTCATGCCCGCGGGTTTGGACAGCATCATCGCGATGTTGCTGGCGAAGTCGCCGTGGGTCTTGTCGCGAGTGTTCTCCACTTGGATCGCCGGCGACAGGCCTTCAGGCAACACACCTTCGTTGACGAGTTGGGTGAGGGCTTGCTGGATCAGCTGGCGAATGGTGTCTTTCATGGTGTTCTCTTTCGACCGCAAGCGGCGGCGCGCGATGCGCAGGTGGAAAAACTGGGCATTATCCGTGGCGAGGGCGGGCTTGCCAACCGTTCCAGACCTGTGGAGCTGTTTAAGGGCGTTGTGCCCCTGTAGGAGCGAGCTTGCTCGCGAAAAACCCGAGGGCGCCGCGTGAAATCAGGATACCGCGTTATCGTTAACGTTTTTCGCGAGCAAGCGCGCTCCTGCAGGGGACGGCTTAATACAAATCTACCGGGTCTACATCCAGCGACCATCGCACTTGCCGGCCGCTGGGCATTTGCTCCAGGGCAAGCAACCAGCTACTTAATAGCCGATGCAGCGGTGCGCGGGACGTTGCCTGCAAGAGTAACTGCGCCCGATAGCGCCCGGCGCGGCGCTCCATCGGTGCCGGCACCGGGCCGAGCAGTTCGATGCCGCTCAGACCCAGTTCGGCGAGCAAACGTTCGGCGGCGCTGCAGGCTTCGTCGAGAAAACCTTCAGCCTGGCCCGGTTTATGCGCCTCGGCGCGCAGCAGTGCCAGGTGCGAAAACGGCGGTAGCCCGGCTGCGCGGCGTTCGCTCAATGCCTGCTCGGCGAAGGCAAAGTAACCTTGCTCGGTCAGTTGAATCAGCAGCGGGTGGTCGGCCAGGTGTGTCTGGATAATCACCCGGCCCGGTTCTTCGGCGCGCCCGGCGCGGCCGGCGACCTGCACGATCAACTGCGCCATGCGCTCGCTGGCGCGGAAGTCGCCGGAGAATAAACCACCGTCGGCATCCAGGATCGACACCAGGGTCACCCGTGGGAAGTGATGCCCTTTGGCGAGCATTTGCGTGCCAACCAGAATGCACGGCTGGCCTTTCTGGATGGTGGCGAACAATTGGTTCATCGCGTCTTTGCGCGAGGTGCTGTCGCGGTCCACCCGCAGCACCGGGTAATCCGGGAACAGAATGCCCAGGCGCTCTTCGGCGCGCTCGGTGCCCGCGCCGACCGGGCGCAGGTCGACCTTGCCGCATTGCGGGCAGTGGCGCGGCACAGGCTCGACATGGCCGCAGTGATGGCAGCGCAGTTCACCGTAGCGCTGGTGCACGGTCATGCGTGCATCGCAGCGTTCGCATTCGGACATCCAGCCACAGTCATGGCACAACAGCGTCGGCGCAAAGCCACGGCGATTGAGGAACACCAAAACTTGCTGGCCGGCGGCAAGGGTCTGGCCGATGGCTTGCTGCATCGGGCCGGAAATACCGCTGTCCAGCGGACGGCTTTTTACATCCAGGCGCAGGAAACGCGGCTGCTTGGCGCCACCTGCGCGCTCATTCAGGCGTAGCAGGCCATATCGGCCGGTGTAGGCGTTATGCAGGCTTTCCAGGGAAGGCGTGGCCGAGCCGAGCACAATCGGGATGTCTTCCTGGCGTGCGCGTACCAGCGCCAGGTCGCGGGCGTGGTAACGCAGGCCTTCCTGCTGTTTATAGGAGCCGTCGTGTTCTTCGTCGATGATGATCAGCCCCGGATTTTTCATCGGGGTAAACAGCGCCGAGCGGGTGCCGATGATGATGTCGGCTTCGCCGTCCCGCGCCGCCAGCCACGACTCCAGGCGCTCACGGTCGTTGACCGCCGAGTGCACCAGCGCGATGCGGGCGTTGAAGCGCTGTTCGAAACGCGCCAGGGTTTGCGGGCCGAGGTTGATCTCGGGGATCAGCACCAGCGCCTGTTTACCGGCTTGCAGGGTTTCGCGGATCAACTGCAAATAGACTTCGGTCTTGCCGCTGCCGGTAACGCCGGCCAGCAGGAACGCGTGGAAGCTGTCGAACCCGGCGCGGATCGCTTCATAGGCGGCGCGCTGTTCGGGGTTCAACGGCAGCTCCGGTTGCGCCAGCCAGTGTTCGTGGCGCGGGTCGGGGGCATGCTTGCGGATTTCCACCTGCACCAGGCCTTTGGCGAGCAACAGGTCGAGGCTGTCTTTGCTCAGCATCAGCTTGCTCAAGAGCTGATGGGCGACGCCATGGGGGTGCTGGGCCAGGGTGGCCAGGGCTTCACGCTGGCGCGGGGCGCGGGCGATGCGCGGGTCATCCAGGCGGGCGCCGGGCGTCATCGACCAGAACCGCTCCTGGCGCGCTTCGGCCAGTTCGCCCTGGCGCAGCAGCACCGGCAGCGCCCAGCTCAAGGTATCGCCCAGGCTGTGCTGGTAATACTGCGCGGTCCACAGGCACAACTTGAACAGCGCGGGCGGCAGCGGCGGTGTGGCGTCGAGGATGGCGATGGCCGGCTTGAGTTTTTCGGCGGGCACTTCGCTGTGGTCGGTGACTTCCACCAGGATGCCGATCATTTCCCGGCGCCCGAACGGCACGCGCACGCGCATGCCTGGCTCCAGCTGCGCGCGCAGCACACCGGCCGGGGCCCGATAATCGAACAGGCGGCGCAGGGGCGAGGGCAGGGCTAGGCGCAAAATGGCGTCGGGCACGCGAGAAGTCTCATCTATAAAGGCAGGCGGTGGCACAGGGGCGGGAGCCTAGCAGACCGACGGTGGAGGTGTCCCGTCTCTGCTGCAGGAAGGAGAGACTTGCGCAGGCGCCGGGATTTTCTGATGAAAGGGCGTGCTCGGCCGTCACCGCCGCTTGCGCGATTGAAAAGGTCTGTTAGAATTCGCGGCCTAATTACGTGCGGTATTCGACAATAGTGTCGAGTGGCGGCACGCTAGCCCGAGGAAGTGCCATGAAAGCCGATATCCATCCAGCGTACGAAACCATCGAAGTCACCTGCAGCTGCGGCAACAAGTTCGAGACTCGTTCGAACCTGTGCAAGCCACTGGGTACTGACGTATGCAACGAGTGCCACCCGTTCTACACCGGTAAGCAGAAAACTCTGGACACCGGCGGCCGTGTACAGCGCTTCGCAGATCGCTTTGGTGCTTTCGGCAAGAAGCCTGCTGCTACTCCAGCAGAGTAAGGCTCAAAGGCCTTATGGGCTTTTGCCAGCTGTTGAAAAAGGCGTCCCTTGTGGGCGCCTTTTTTGTGCCTGGGATTTGGTTCGGCGCGGCCCAGGCCCAGGTGTTTTGCCCGGCGCCGGCCTCCGTGGCGCGTGTAGAAGTACAGCGCGTGGTGGACGGCGACACCGTGCGCCTCAAGGATGGCCGCAGCGTGCGGATGATCGGCCTCAACGCCCCGGAAACCGGCAAGAAGGGCCGCGCTGACGAGCCCTTTGCCATCGCCGCCCGCCAGCGCTTGCAAGCCTTGGTGAGCGCCAGTGGAGGGCGCATCGGCCTGGTGCCGGGTCAGGCCAAGGATCGCTATGGGCGAACCCTGGCGCACCTTTACGGCGCCGACGGCAACAACCTGGAAGCCCAATTACTGGCCGAGGGCCTGGGTTTTCAGGTGGGTGTCGCGCCCAACGTCGACCTCGTTGCCTGTCAGCAGGCGGCTGAGCACACTGCGCGGCAGGCAGGGCTGGGCCTGTGGCGGCAATCGCCGGTGCAAGGGGGGGACCGGCTCAAGCAGTCCGGCTTCGCTCTGGTCAGTGGCCGGGTCAGCAAGATCGAACGCAATCGCGGCGGAATCTGGATCGAATTGCAGGGTTCACTGGTATTACGCGTTGCGCCCGATCTGGCCCATCAATTCGACACTGCCATGCTCGGTGGTCTGCAAGGCAAGACAATCGAGGCGCGTGGCTGGGTGCAGGATCGCTCTCGGCGGGGTGGGCACAAAAATGACCAGGCACGTTGGCTGCTGCCGATCACCGACCCCAGCATGCTCAAATTGACGCAATGATAAAAATTGTAGACATTTTTTAAGCCGATTGTGAACAGTCAAGCCCTTGTATCCCGTGGCTTTAGACTAAAGTACGCCATCGCGGGGCCTTGACACCTGTGACCGACCAGTCTTGTAGGGGCTTTACGACACGCGTATCCTCGGCGGTCCGTCGACCAACAGTAAAAGCGGAATGCCGATATGTCTGATTTGAAAACTGCCGCTCTCGAATATCATGCCAATCCTCGTCCAGGAAAGCTGAGTGTAGAGCTCACCAAAGCCACTGCCACCGCCCGCGACCTGTCGCTGGCCTACAGCCCTGGCGTTGCCGAGCCCGTACGTGAAATCGCCCGCGACCCCGAGCTGGCGTACAAGTACACCGGCAAGGGCAACCTGGTTGCAGTGATTTCTGATGGCACCGCGATCCTGGGCCTGGGTAACCTCGGCCCACTGGCTTCCAAGCCGGTCATGGAAGGTAAGGGCGTGCTGTTCAAGCGCTTTGCCGGCATTGACGTTTTCGACATCGAAGTCGACTCTGAAAGCCCGCAGGCCTTCATCGACACCGTCAAGCGCATTTCCATCACCTTCGGTGGCATCAACCTGGAAGACATCAAGGCACCCGAGTGCTTCGAGATCGAAAAGGCCCTGATCGAACAGTGCGACATCCCGGTATTCCACGATGACCAGCACGGCACCGCGATCGTTACTGCGGCCGGCATGATCAACGCCCTGGAAATCGCCGGCAAAACCCTGAGCGAGGCGAAAATCGTCTGCCTGGGCGCCGGTGCTGCGGCCATTTCCTGCATGAAGCTGATCATCAGCATGGGCGCCAAGCTGGAAAACATCTACATGGTCGACAGCAAGGGCGTGATCCAGTCCGAGCGTACCGACCTGAACCAGTACAAGGCGATGTTCGCCCACCCGTCTTCCAAGCGCACCCTGGCGGATGCCCTCGACGGTGCCGACGTGTTCGTCGGCCTGTCCGGCCCGAACCTGCTGAGCGCCGAAGGCCTGAAGTCGATGGCGCCGAACCCGATAGTGTTCGCCTGCTCCAACCCGGACCCGGAAATCTCCCCGGAACTGGCGCACGCCACCCGCAGCGACGTGATCATGGCCACCGGCCGTTCGGACTACCCGAACCAGGTCAACAACGTGTTGGGCTTCCCGTTCATCTTCCGTGGTGCCCTGGACGTTCGCGCCAAGCGCATCAACGAAGAGATGAAGGTAGCGGCCGCCAACGCCCTGCGTGAACTGGCCAAGCTGCCGGTGCCGCAGGATGTATGCGACGCTTACGGTGGCGCCAAGCTGGAATTCGGGCGTGAGTACATCATTCCCAAACCAATGGATAAGCGCCTGATCACACTGATCTCCGATGCCGTGGCCAAGGCTGCAATCGAGACCGGTGTGGCAACCCTGCCGTATCCGAAGAACTACCCGCTCAAAAGCGTGGATGATGTGTTCAACGGCTAAGCCGTTGTAGCGCACCAACAAAAAAGCCCCGGCTCTCGCGAGTCGGGGCTTTTTTGTGGCTGATCGTTCCCACGCTCCGCGTGGGAATGCACCCCGTGACGCTCCGCGTCACATGTGCTTGACCACAAAGCCGTGCGCGTCATCAGAACAGATCGATCGGCGCACCTTCATCTGCCGGCAGCGGGCTGCCCGGTGCAACCCCGTTGCCCAGTTCGTTGACCGACGGTGGCGTGTCTTCGCTCTTGAACAGTTCGAAGTAGGCGTTCGGCGTGCTCGGCGAGGCTGCGCGGCCGCTTACCGGGTCGATGCGCAGGCTGAGGATGCCTTCCGGTTCCGGCTGGGTGTGCAGTGGCTTGTCTTTCAGCGCCGCGCCCATGTAACTCATCCAGATCGGCAGCGCGACTGTACCGCCGAATTCGCGACGGCCCAGGCTTTCCGGCTGGTCGTAACCGGTCCATACGGTGGTCACATAGTCGCCGTTGTAGCCGGAGAACCAGGCATCCTTGGATTCATTGGTGGTACCGGTCTTGCCGGCGATGTCCGCGCGGCCGAGGGCCAATGCGCGCCGGCCGGTACCCTTCTTGATCACGTCTTGCAGGATGCTGTTGAGGATATAGGTGGTGCGGCCGTCCACGATGCGCTCGGCCACTGTCGGTGCCTGCGGCTCGGCCGGCGCGGGAGTGTTTGCGGCAGGCGCCGTGCCTGGGGTCGGCTCGATGGTGATGCCGCCATTGCTCGGTGCGGCGAGACCATCGGTCGCCGCCACGCCGTTGACCACATCGCCGGGCACTCGTGGCGGGTTGGCGGTGAACAGGGTGTCGCCATTGCGGCTTTCGATCTTGTCGATCAGGTACGGCGAGATTTTGTAACCGCCGTTGGCAAAGGTGCTCCAGCCGGTGGCGATTTCCATCGGCGTGAGGGTCGCGGTACCCAGGGCCAGGGACAGGTTCGGCGGCAGGTCGGACTTGGCGAAGCCAAAGCGGGTCATGTAATCGATGGTCTTGCCCACGCCCATCGCCTGCAGCAGGCGGATCGACACCAGGTTACGCGACTTGTACAACGCCTCGCGAATGCGGATCGGGCCGAGGAAGGTGTTGGTGTCGTTCTTCGGGCGCCAGACTTTGTCCAGGTACTCATCGACAAACACGATCGGTGCGTCGTTGACCAGGCTGGCGGCGGTGTAGCCGTTATCCAGCGCGGCACTGTAGACGAACGGCTTGAAGCTCGAGCCCGGCTGGCGCTTGGCCTGGGTGGCGCGGTTGTAGTTGCTCTGCTCGAAGGCGAAGCCGCCGACCAGGGCGCGGATCGCGCCGTTTTGCGGGTCGAGGGACACCAGGGCGCCCTGGGCGACCGGGACCTGGCTGAACTTCAGGCTGTCATCCGCCTGGCGCTGCACGCGGATCAAATCACCTACCTGTGCCACGTCGGACGGCTGCTTGGGCATCGGGCCCATGCTGTTGGTATTCAGGAACGGGCGCGCCCATTTCATGCTGTCCCACGCTACATGCGCTTCGCCGGTGCGGGTCAGCACTTGCACGCCGTCTTTCTGCACCTGGGTGACGATGGCCGGCTCCAGGCCGCTGATCGAGCGCTGTTTGCTCAGCTCGGTGGTCCAGGCGCTCAGGGTCTTGCCCGGCAGGCGCGATTCAGGGCCGCGATAGCCGTGGCGCTGGTCATAGGTGATCAGGCCGTCGTGCAGCGAATGGTTGGCAATTTCCTGCAAGTTGCTTGGCACGGTGGTGGTGACGCGGAAACCTTCGGTGTAGGCCTCGCTGCCATACCGGCCGACCATCTCGGCACGCGCCATTTCGGCGATATACGGCGCATTCACTTCCGGCGTCGGCACGTGATAGCTGGCGTTCAACGGTTCGGCCACCGCGCTTTCGTAAGCCGCCTGGTCGATCTTGCCCAGCTTGTACATGCGCCCCAGGATCCAGTCGCGACGCTCCTTGCTGCGCGCCGGGTTGGCCAAGGGGTTGAAGCGCGACGGGGCCTTGGGCAGGCCGGCAATCATCGCCATCTGCGCCAGGCTGGCATCACGAATCGACTTGCCGTAGTACACCTGGGAAGCCGCCTCGATGCCGTAGGCGCGGTTGCCCAGGTAAATCTTGTTGACGTACAGCTCGAGAATTTCATCCTTGGTCAGCTGACGTTCAATCTGCAGCGCCAGCAGGATCTCGGTGGCCTTGCGCGAAAAACTGCGCTCGCTGGTGAGGAAGAAGTTCTTCGCCACCTGCATGGTGATGGTGCTGCCGCCGGATTGAATGTGTCCGCTTTTTACCAACTGCGTGGCTGCACGCACCAGGCTGCTGGGGTCGACGCCGTAATGGTTGGCGAAATTATCGTCTTCGGCCGACAGCAACGCGCTGATGAAATTGGGTGGAATGTCGGCGAAACGGATCGGGGTGCGGCGCATTTCGCCGAACTCCGCGATCAGTTTTTCATCGCTGCTGTAGACCCGCAAAGGAATCTGCAACTGGATACTTCTGAGAGCCTCTACGGACGGCAAACCCGGACTAAGGTAAAGGTAGGCCCCGCTGAGTACGAGCAGCAGCCCGCAGACGATCGCGACAATGGAGTACCCGAAAAACTTCAGCAGACGAATCAAGGCTTTTGGATTTCCAGAGAAATGAAAGAGTTATGCGTCGGGGCATGCATGGCAAACGATGGATCGACCCGGGCAGCAGATAAAAAGCGGGAAAAAACGCTGGGCATTAAAGCATTTTCGCCTTCGGGCGTCATTCGCGCGGCTCAAACAAGTCGACCGAATGCACGCTGCCCGGCGGCAATCAGGCGGTAAGACAGGCAAAGCTTTAGGGAGTTTTATGGGAAAGGGATTTTTCAGGCGAAAACTCGACGTCGTCCTCGGCGTCGACATCAATGACCAGGGCATCAAGCTGGTCGAGCTGGGCCGTTCGGCGCAGGGTTTCAGCATTCAGGGGTATGTCACGCAGGTATTGCCGGCACATGCGATGGTCGATGGCACATTGCTTGACCTCGACGGCGTAGGGCGGGCGCTGCACCAGGCATTATCCCGCCTGCACAGTGGCACCAGGCACGCGGCCGTCGCGGTGGCGGGCCCTTCGGTCATTACGCGGGTGATCGAAATGGACACGGGCCTGGGCGACGAAGAGATGGCCTGGCAGATACAGATGGAGGCCGACCAGTACATTCCTTATCCTCTGGACGAGGTCGCCATCGATTTCCAGGTGCGCGGGCCGTCGCCCCAGGAAGCGGGGCGGGTCGAGGTGTTGCTGGTGGCGTGCCTGCGTGAGCAGGTCGAGGCCCGCGAGGCGGCGCTGGCCCTGGCCGGGCTGGTGACACAGGTAGTGGATGTCGAAGCGTTTGCATTGGAGCGCGCTTGCCGTCAGGATTTTGCCAGCTTCACGCCGGGTCATCGAGTCGATGGCGCACAATGGGCCGTCGATGCCCAGGGGATGGGAGTGGCTTGCGGGTTAGCCCTGAGGAGTTTCGCTGGATGACACGAATCAATCTTTTGCCCTGGCGCCGAGCACTGGCGGAGCGGCGCCGCAAATATTTCCTGGCACTGCTGCTGGTATTTGCCTGCCTGGCGCTCGCGGCGGTGTGGTTGGCTGATCAGGTGATAGACCAGGCGATAGACCGGCAGGTCACCCGCAATGTGCGCCTGAACGGGGATGTCGCCGTGCAGGACTCACGCATCAAGACCATCGACGACCTGCAGGAGCGAAGCCAGCAATTGGCGCAGCGCATGAAGGTCGTGCAGGACCTGCACGATGCGCGCTCTTCCGGTGCTCGGCTGTTCGATCAGTTGGCTCGCGCAATGCCCGATGGCGTTCATCTGCATGAAGTGGTCGCGAGTGGCGATACCCTCAGCATCCGCGGCAGTGCCGACAGCAATCAGGATATCGCCCAGTTGATGCGTCGGTTGGAGGCGTCACAGGGTGGCCACTCCGCGCGGCTCGAGCGGGTGCGGGCAGAGGGCGAGCGCGGCGATCACGAGTTTCAGCTGATGGTGCGTCAGGGGGAAACCATCGAGGCGCAACCATGAGCCTGCCCAGGCTCGATTTTTCCGCGCTCTCCTACAACGCTGCAAAATGGCCCTGGCCTGGGAAGGCCCTGCTTGGCTGTGCGCTGGCCGGTCTGGTGCTGTTGCTTGGAGAGGGGGTTTACCTGGGGGCCTCGCGGGAGCGACTGCACGGCCTCGAGGCGCGGGAACAGGCGCTGCAAGCGCAGCTCGAAGAAAAAACCGGCTTGGCCGCCGAGCTTGAGGCGTACACCGAACAAGTCAGGGCGATGGAAGAGACTGTCGCGGGCCTTCAAGGGCAGTTGTCCGGTGAGTCCGCAGTGCCGGGCCTGCTGGAAGACATCGCCCGGCTGGCGGTTGCCAAAGGCGTCTGGATCGAGGGCGTCGCGGTGCTGGATGAGGCGTCGCTGCCGTTCCATGTCGAACAGCCCTTGAAGATTGCCGCTACGGGGGCCTATCACGACTTGGCGGCGTTCGTCAGCGCCCTGGGCGGGTTGCAGCGCATCGTCACGGTGCATGACGTGGCGGTGCGGCCTGAAGGGGCATTGTTACGTCTTGACCTGCTGGCCAAGGCCTATCGAAGTGCGTCCCCAGGCGGCAGCGCCCAGGCGGTCGTCCCGGCTCCGCGCTTTGTTTATGACTCATCATCCCTGCGCGACCCGTTTCAACGCCCCGCCTTGCAAGCGGAGCACACGCCTGGGCGAGCGGCCCTTGCTCCAGACCTCACTCGGCCTCGCGGGCCGCTCGAGGGCATCGCAATCGAGCAGTTCGCCATGGTCGGTACGCTGTCGGGCGGTGGACGGACCTACGCGCTATTGCGTGCCGGACCGACAGTGCACCGGCTGGCGGTCGGTGACTACCTCGGGCCCGATCATGGTCAGGTCATGTCCATCCAGGACAGTCATGTCGAGCTGATCGAGCGCTTTCCCGATGAACAGGGCCTCTGGCTGGAGCGCCCGCGAACCCTGGTACTGAACGTCAACTCATAACGGAATCAAACCATGAAAAGGATTTTCTCGTGCTTCGGTGTGGCGCTATGGATAGCGTTCACGGCGCCGAAGGCCGCTGCTGTACCCAATCGCCTCGACCTGATCCAATTGCCGCCGCCCGAAAGCGCATCTTCGGTCGGCTACACCGGCGACAAGCTGAATCTCAATTTCCAGAACATCGATTTGCGCGCAGCGCTGCAGCAAATCGCCGATGTTGCAGGCCTTAACCTGGTGGCCGGTGACGAGGTACAAGGTTCGATCACCCTGCGGCTCAAGGAGGTGCCCTGGGACCAGGCGCTGGACCTGGTGCTGCAAGCCAAGGGGTTGGACAAACGGGTGAAGGCCGGCGTATTGCTGGTGGCGCCGGCTGACGAATTGGCCGCTCGCGAACTGCTGACGCTGGAGGCGCGCAAGCAGATGGCTGAGCTGGCACCGTTACGCCGGGAGCTGCTGCAGGTCAATTATGCCAAGGCAGCGGACCTGGCCAAGCTGTTCCAGTCAGTGACCGGCTTTGAAGGCGCGACCGACGAGCGCGGCTCGGTGGCGGTCGACGACCGCACCAACAATATCATCGCCTACCAGACTGGAGAGCGGCTGGAAGAACTGCGGCGGATCGTGGCGCAGTTGGACGTGCCGGTGCGCCAAGTGATGATCGAGGCGCGCATCGTCGAGGCCAATGTCGATTACGACAAAGGCCTGGGCGCACGCTGGGGTGGGCGGCTCAATCGCGGCAATTGGAGCGCCGGCGGTATCCCCAAGCCCCAGGCGGACGGCGCGCAGCCACCAGAGAACCCGCCCAGCTCACCCTTCGTGGACCTGGGTTCGCTGACCGGCACCTCGGGCCTGGGACTGGCCTTTATCACCGACAACCTGCTGCTGGACCTTGAGCTGACCGCCATGGAAAAGTCCGGCAACGGCGAAATCGTCTCACAGCCCAAGGTGGTCACCTCGGACAAGGAAACCGCGCGCATCCTCAAGGGCACCGAGATCCCCTACCAGGAATCCACGTCCCAGGGCGCAACCTCGGTGTCGTTCAAGGAAGCCTCGCTGTCGTTGGAGGTCACGCCGCAAATCACCCCCGACGATCATGTGATCATGGTGGTCAAGGTCACCAAGGACGAGCCCGACTATCTGAACAAACTCAACGACGTTCCGCCGATCAAGAAAAACGAGGTCAATGCCAAGGTCCTGGTCAAGGATGGCGAGACCATTGTCATCGGCGGGGTTTTCTCCAATACCCAAAGCAAAGTGGTAGATAAAGTGCCATTTTTAGGCGATGTGCCGTATCTTGGCCGCCTTTTCCGGCGCGATGTGCGGGCGGAGAAAAAATCCGAGCTGCTGGTATTCCTGACTCCGCGTATCATGAATAACCAGGCGATTGCTGTGAGTCGTTGATTCTGTGCGAAATTTGATTCTTGTAGGGCCGATGGGGGCTGGAAAAAGCACCATCGGCCGTTTGCTGGCCAAAGAGCTGCGCCTGCCATTCAAAGATTCCGATAAGGAAATTGAATTGCGCACGGGTGCCAATATCCCATGGATCTTCGATAAGGAAGGCGAGCTGGGCTTTCGCGACCGCGAGCAGGCAATGATTGCCGAACTGTGCGGCTGCGATGGCGTGGTATTGGCCACCGGCGGTGGCGCGGTGATGCGCGATGAAAATCGCCGCGCCCTGCACGCCGGTGGTCGCGTGGTTTACCTGCATGCCTCGGTGGAGCAGCAGGTGGGCCGCACCGCCCGTGATCGCAATCGCCCGTTGCTGCGCACGGCCAACCCGGAAAAAACCCTGCGAGACCTGCTGGCACTGCGCGATCCGCTCTATCGGGAAATCGCCGATCTGGTGGTGCAAACCGATGAACGGCCGCCGCGAATGGTGGTGCTCGACATTCTTGAGCGCCTGCAACGGCTACCACCCCGTTAAAGCCTGGCCGCAAATGCGCTATTCTCGGCGGCGCGCCATGACCTCGCGGGGTGTGGCGTAGAGCCATCAGGCAGCGTCTGATCCAGGCGTTACCGGTCGTCAAAATATCTTCAACGCGGGGACACATGCAGACACTTAAGGTCGATCTAGGCGAGCGCAGCTACCCGATCCATATTGGCGAAGGTCTGCTGGACCAGCCCGAGCTGCTCGCACCGCATATTGCCGGTCGGCAAGTGGCGATCATCTCCAACGAAACGGTGGCGCCGCTGTATCTTGAGCGTCTGAGCCGCAGCCTGGCGGCGTACTCGGTGATCTCGGTGATCCTGCCCGACGGCGAAGCCCACAAGAACTGGGAAACCCTGCAACTGATTTTCGATGGCCTGCTGAGCGCACGGCATGACCGCCGTACCACCGTGGTCGCCCTGGGCGGCGGTGTGATCGGCGACATGGCCGGCTTCGCGGCCGCCTGCTACCAGCGTGGCGTGGACTTTATCCAGGTGCCGACCACGCTGCTGTCCCAGGTCGATTCGTCGGTGGGCGGCAAGACCGGTATCAACCATCCGCTGGGCAAGAACATGGTCGGCGCGTTCTATCAGCCGCAGGCCGTGCTGATCGACACCGCGACCCTCAACACCCTGCCACCCCGCGAGCTGTCGGCGGGCCTGGCGGAAGTCATCAAGTACGGGCTGATCTGCGACGAGCCCTTCCTGACCTGGCTGGAAGAGCACATGGATGCCTTGCGCGCCCTCGACCAGGTGGCACTCACCGAAGCGATTTCCCGCTCCTGTGCGGCCAAGGCGTTGGTGGTGAATGCCGACGAACGGGAGTCCGGTGTACGGGCTACCCTGAACCTGGGCCACACCTTCGGCCATGCGATCGAAACGCACATGGGCTATGGTGTGTGGCTGCATGGGGAAGCCGTAGCGGCTGGCACCGTGATGGCATTGGAGATGTCGCAGCGCCTGGGCTGGATCAGCGTCCAGGAGCGTGATCGCGGTATCCGTCTGTTCCAGCGCGCCGGTTTGCCGGTGATTCCGCCGTCTGAAATGACCGAGGCGGATTTCCTGGAACACATGGCGATAGACAAGAAAGTGATCGACGGTCGACTGCGACTGGTGCTGTTGCGCCACATGGGCGAAGCGGTGGTGACCGACGATTATCCGAAAGAGATTTTACAGGCCACGCTGGGAGCGGATTACCGCGCCCTGGCCCAGCTTAAAGGTTAATAAGATCCCGATGACTAGTTTGCATGCCGACGAGGCGTTCCTCGGCCACTACCACCTGAGCCACGACCCTTTCGCGCCTCGGGTGCCTGGCTTCAAATTCTTCCCTGCCCAGCGCAAGCCGGTACTGGGGCAATTGCACCATCTCGCGCGCTACAGCCAGTTGCTGCTGGTGGTGACGGGGCCGTTGGGCAGCGGCAAGACCTTGCTGCGCCAGGCGCTGGTTGCCAGCACCAACAAGCAATCGGTGCAGAGCGTCGTCGTCTCGGCCCGTGGTGCCGGTGACGCGGCCGGCGTGTTGCGCCAGGTGGCGCAGGCGTTGGACGTGGCCAACCCTGAGCCGAATGCGATTCTCAAGCAGGTGGTGCAACTGGGCCTGACCGGCCAGGAAGTCTATCTGTTGGTGGATGACGCCGAGCAGCTCGACGAATCTGCCCTGGAAGCCCTGTTGGCGCTGGCGGCGGGTACCCCGGAAGGGCGTCCCCATGTGTTCCTGTTTGGTGAGTCGTCGCTGATCGCCGATCTGGAGCAGATCAGCGGTGAACAAGAGCTGTTCCACGTCATCGAATTGCAGCCGTACGAAGAAGAAGAGACCCGCGAATACCTGGCTCAACGCCTCGAGGGCGCGGGGGCGGGTATCGAACTTTTCTCCGCTGCGCAGATCTCTGATATTCACGAAAGCTCCGATGGCTGGCCTGGCAACATCAATCAGGTTGCCCGCGATGCAATGATCGAAGCCATGATTGCCAGCCGCTCTGCGGTCAAGCGTCCAAAGATGGGGTTCACTATGCCTAAGAAGCACGTATTGGCTATTTCTGCCGTTGTCGTGGTCGCTGTTGCCGCCGCCTGGTTGATCCCGGGCCGCAGCAAGGCGCCGACAACCGCTGGCGCGCCAACCGAACAGGCGCAGTTGCCACTGGGCAAGCCCACGCCGAACGTCGAATTCGCCAATTCCGGCCAGCCGACCAACCTGCCGATGGTCGGCCAACCTGTGATGCGCGGCCCGTTGGCCGAAGAAGCCGGTGGCATCTCTGAAGGCGACGACGGCGTGCCGGTGGAAGGCTCCAGCGCGACACCGCCAACCGTGACCACCACCGCGCCACCTGCGGGCGTGCCTGCCGGTACGCCAGCGACGCCGGTTGCACCAGCTGCCAAGCCGACCCCGGCGCCGACGATTGCCACAGCCAAGCCTGCGCCTGCGCCGGTGACCAAGCCCGCGCCAACGCCTGCTCCAGCGGCCAAGCCTGCGGAAAAACCGGCGGCCACCGTTGCCAAGGCCGGCGCTGCCGGCAGCAACTGGTACAGCAGCCAGCCCACCGGCAACTTCGTGGTGCAGATACTCGGCACCAGCTCCGAGGCCAACGCCCAGGCGTTCGTCAAAGAGCAGGGCGGCCAGTACCGTTATTTCAAGAAAGTGCTCAACGGCAAGCCGCTGTATGTGATCACCTACGGCAGCTTCCCAAGCCGCGCCGCAGCCGATTCCGCCATCAAGGCCTTGCCAGCGAAGGTTCAGGCTGGTAAACCTTGGCCTCGCACTGTTGCCAGCGTTCAACAAGAACTGGCAACAACTCGCTGAAGATCCGGCGGCCTTACCCAGGCCGCCCTCCCGGCACCTCAAAAAACTACAACAGCGTGCAGCCCTGAAGGCCGCGCGCTTTGTGGTGTCTGCGTCACGGTAGCTTTTGAGTCGTAGCGGTCAGAATTAAAAAAGTTTTGACTAGCACAGCATATCGCTTTAAACCTTTCATAAATGCGACATAGATTTGCGACATTTCGTCGCTAAATTTGTGAGCGTCTGTGACGGTGTGTACAATGACCTCCCTTTTGCCCCCGCTAAGCCGGCGTACGTTCGGCGTGGAAGGTAACCGGTTGAATTGAAAAGAAATTTGCCTCGATATAAGAGGCAGCCTGGTGAGAAAGTGTCTATGAAAGCAGGTCTGTACCAACCCGATGAATTCAAGGATAACTGCGGTTTCGGCCTGATAGCCCACATGCAGGGCGAGCCCAGTCATACCCTTTTGCAAACGGCCATCGAGGCCCTGACCTGCATGACCCACCGCGGTGGGATCAACGCCGACGGCAAGACCGGTGACGGTTGCGGCTTGCTGATTCAAAAGCCCGACCAGTTTCTGCGCGCAGTCGCCAAAGAGCACTTCGCCGTCGAACTGCCCAAGCAGTACGCCGTGGGCATGGTGTTCTTCAACCAGGACCCGGTCAAAGCCGAAGCCGCTCGCGACAACATGAACCGCGAGATCGTTGCTGCCGGCCTGCAACTCGTCGGCTGGCGCAAAGTGCCGATCGACACCAGCGTACTCGGCCGCCTGGCCCTGGAGCGCCTGCCGCAGATCGAACAAGTGTTCATCGCAGGCGACGGCCTGAGCGACCAGGACATGGCGATCAAGCTGTTCACGTCCCGCCGTCGTTCGTCGGTGGCCAACGCCGCCGATACCGACCACTACATCTGCAGCTTTTCCCACAAGACCATCATTTATAAAGGCCTGATGATGCCGGCGGACCTCACCGCCTTTTATCCGGACCTGAGCGATGAGCGCCTGCAAACCGCAATCTGCGTGTTTCACCAGCGCTTCTCCACCAACACCCTGCCGAAATGGCCGCTGGCCCAGCCATTCCGCTTCCTCGCCCACAACGGCGAGATCAACACTATTACCGGCAACCGCAACTGGGCCGTGGCCCGTCGCACCAAGTTCGCCAATGATTTGATGGACCTGGAAGAGCTCGGCCCGCTGGTCAATCGCGTCGGTTCCGACTCCTCCAGCATGGACAACATGCTCGAACTGATGGTCACCGGTGGCATCGACCTGTTCCGGGGTGTGCGCATGATCATTCCGCCAGCGTGGCAGAACGTCGAGACCATGGACCCCGACCTGCGGGCGTTCTATGAGTACAACTCGATGCACATGGAACCGTGGGACGGCCCGGCCGGCGTGGTCATGACCGATGGTCGCTATGCGGTGTGCCTGCTCGACCGCAACGGCTTGCGCCCGGCGCGTTGGGTCACCACCACCAACGGCTTTATCACCCTGGCGTCGGAAATCGGCGTGTGGGACTACAAGCCTGAAGATGTGATCGCCAAAGGCCGCGTAGGCCCTGGCCAGATCCTCGCCGTGGACACCGAAACCGGGCAGATCCTCGATACCGACGCCATCGACAACCGTCTGAAGTCCCGTCACCCGTACAAGCAATGGCTGCGCAAGAACGCCCTGCGCATCCAGGCGACCATGGAAGACAACGACCACGGTTCGGCTTTCTACGACGTCGACCAGCTCAAGCAATACATGAAGATGTACCAGGTCACGTTCGAAGAGCGCGACCAGGTGCTGCGCCCGCTCGGCGAGCAAGGCTACGAGGCGGTCGGCTCCATGGGCGACGACACGCCGATGGCCGTGCTGTCCCAGCGTGTGCGCACGCCGTACGACTACTTCCGCCAGCAATTCGCCCAGGTGACCAACCCACCGATCGATCCGCTGCGCGAAGCCATCGTGATGTCCCTGGAAGTGTGTCTGGGTGCCGAGCGCAACATTTTCCAGGAATCGCCGGAGCACGCTTCCCGTGTGATCCTCAGCTCGCCGGTCGTTTCCCCGGCCAAGTGGCGCTCCTTGATGACCCTGGAGCGTCCGGGCTTCGACCGCCAGGTCATCGACCTGAACTACGACGAGAGCCTCGGCCTTGAAGCCGCTGTGCGCAACGTTGCCGACCAGGCTGAAGAAGCCGTGCGCGCCGGTCGTACCCAGATCGTGCTGACCGACCGTCATATCGCCCCAGGCAAGCTGCCGATCCATGCCGCCCTGGCAACGGGCGCGGTGCACCACCGCCTGACTGAAAAGGGCCTGCGCTGCGACTCCAACATCCTCGTGGAAACCGCCACCGCCCGTGACCCGCATCACTTCGCCGTGTTGATCGGTTTCGGTGCCTCGGCTGTGTATCCGTTCCTCGCGTACGAAGTGCTCGGCGATCTGATTCGTACCGGTGAGGTGCTGGGCGACCTCTACGAAGTGTTCAAGAACTACCGCAAGGGCATCACCAAAGGCTTGCTGAAGATCCTGTCGAAGATGGGCATCTCCACCGTCACCTCCTACCGTGGCGCGCAACTGTTCGAGGCCATTGGTCTGTCCGAAGAAGTCTGCGAGCTGAGCTTTCGTGGCGTGCCGAGCCGCATCAAGGGTGCGCGTTTCGTCGACATCGAAGCCGAACAGAAAGCCCTGGCGGCCGAAGCCTGGAGCGCGCGCAAGCCGATCCAGCAGGGCGGCCTGCTCAAGTTTGTGCACGGTGGCGAATACCACGCCTACAACCCGGACGTGGTCAGCACCCTGCAAGCCGCCGTGCAGCAGGGCGACTACGCCAAGTTCAAGCTGTACACGAGCCTGGTGGATAACCGCCCGGTGTCGATGATCCGCGACCTGTTCAAGGTCAAGACCCTGGACACGCCGCTGGCCATCAGCGAAATCGAACCGCTGGAATCGATCCTCAAGCGCTTCGACTCCGCCGGTATTTCCCTGGGCGCCTTGTCGCCCGAGGCTCACGAAGCCCTGGCCGAAGCCATGAACCGCCTGGGTGCGCGTTCCAACTCCGGCGAAGGCGGTGAAGACCCGGCGCGTTACGGCACTATCAAGAGCTCGAAAATCAAGCAGGTTGCCACCGGCCGTTTCGGGGTGACCCCGGAATACCTGGTCAACGCCGAAGTGCTGCAGATCAAGGTGGCCCAGGGCGCCAAGCCCGGTGAAGGCGGCCAACTGCCCGGCGGCAAGGTCAACGGCCTGATCGCCAAGTTGCGCTATGCGGTACCCGGCGTGACCCTGATTTCGCCGCCGCCGCACCACGACATCTATTCGATTGAAGATTTGTCGCAGCTGATTTTCGACCTCAAACAAGTCAATCCGCAGGCGCTGGTCTCGGTGAAACTGGTAGCAGAAGCGGGCGTGGGCACCATCGCCGCCGGCGTGGCCAAGGCCTATGCCGACCTGATCACCATCTCCGGCTACGACGGCGGTACCGGCGCATCGCCGCTGACCTCGATCAAATACGCCGGTGCGCCATGGGAACTCGGCCTGGCCGAAACCCACCAGACCCTGCGCGGCAACGACCTGCGCGGCAAAGTCCGGGTACAGACCGACGGTGGCCTGAAAACCGGCCTCGACGTGATCAAGGCCGCCATTCTTGGCGCCGAGAGCTTCGGCTTCGGCACCGCGCCAATGATTGCCCTGGGCTGCAAATACCTGCGCATCTGCCACCTGAACAACTGCGCTACCGGCGTTGCGACGCAGAACGAGAAGCTGCGCAAGGATCACTACATCGGCACCGTCGACATGGTGGTGAATTTCTTCACCTACGTCGCCGAAGAGACCCGTGAGTGGCTGGCCAAGCTGGGCGTGCGCTCGCTGGAAGAGCTGATCGGCCGCACCGATCTGCTCGATATCCTCGAAGGCCAGACCGCCAAGCAACAGCACCTGGACCTGACGCCGCTGTTGGGCAGCGATCACATCCCGGCAGACAAGCCACAATTCTGCCAGGTGGACCGCAACCCACCGTTCGACAAAGGTCTGCTGGCCGAGAAGATGGTCGACCTGGCCGGTTCCTCGATCAACGATGCCAGCGGTGGCGAATTCGCCCTGGATATCTGCAACTGCGATCGTTCCATCGGCGCTCGTGTTTCCGGCGAAATCGCGCGCAAGCACGGCAACCAGGGCATGGCGAAAGCGCCGATCACCTTCCGCTTCAAGGGCACTGCGGGCCAGAGCTTCGGCGTGTGGAACGCCGGTGGCCTGCACATGTACCTGGAAGGCGACGCCAACGACTACGTGGGCAAGGGCATGACCGGCGGCAAGCTGGTGATCGTTCCGCCACTCGGCAGCGTCTACAAGTCGCAGGACAGCGCCATCATCGGCAACACCTGCTTGTACGGCGCCACCGGTGGCAAGCTGTTCGCCGCCGGCACTGCCGGTGAGCGTTTCGCCGTGCGTAACTCCGGCGCCCACACCGTGGTGGAAGGTACCGGCGATCACTGCTGTGAGTACATGACCGGCGGCTTCGTCGCCGTATTGGGCAAGACCGGTTACAACTTCGGTTCGGGCATGACCGGCGGTTTTGCCTACGTGCTCGACCAGGACAACACCTTCGTCGACAAGGTCAACCACGAGTTGGTCGAGATCCAGCGGATCAGCGGCGAAGCCATGGAGTCCTACCGCAACCACTTGCAGCATGTGCTGGACGAGTACGTCGAGGAAACCGGCAGCGAATGGGGGCGTAACCTCGCCGAAAACCTCGATGATTACCTGCGTCGTTTCTGGCTGGTCAAGCCCAAGGCTGCCAACCTGAAATCGTTGCTTTCCAGCATCCGTGCCAACCCGCAGTGATATGCGCCTGAACAGTTTGATGAGGTTTTAACATGGCTGAACGTCTGAATAACGACTTCCAGTTCATCGATGTCGGGCGCAAAGATCCGAAGAAGAAACTGTTGCGTCAACGCAAGAAAGAGTTCGTGGAGATCTACGAACCCTTCAAACCCCAGCACTCGGCCGATCAGGCCCACCGCTGCCTGGGGTGCGGTAACCCGTATTGCGAATGGAAGTGCCCGGTGCACAACTTCATTCCCAACTGGCTCAAGTTGGTGGCCGAGGGCAACATCCTCGCCGCCGCCGAGCTGTCGCACCAGACCAACACCCTGCCGGAAGTCTGCGGCCGGGTGTGCCCGCAGGACCGTCTGTGCGAGGGTGCCTGCACCCTCAACGACGGCTTCGGCGCGGTGACCATCGGTTCGGTAGAGAAATACATCACCGACACCGCGTTCGCCATGGGCTGGCGGCCGGACATGTCCAAGGTCAAGCCGACCGGCAAGCGCGTCGCGATCATCGGCGCCGGCCCTGCGGGCCTGGGCTGTGCCGACGTGCTGGTGCGTGGCGGCGTGACTCCGGTGGTGTTCGACAAGAACCCGGAAATCGGCGGCCTGCTGACCTTCGGCATCCCCGAGTTCAAGCTGGAAAAGACCGTACTGAGCAACCGTCGCGAAGTGTTCACCGGCATGGGCATCGAGTTCCGCCTGAACATCGAGATCGGCAAAGACATCACCATGGAGCAACTGCTCGCCGAATACGATGCGGTATTCATGGGCATGGGCACCTACACCTACATGAAGGGCGGCTTTGCCGGTGAAGACCTGCCGGGCGTGTATGACGCGCTCGACTTCCTGATCGCCAACGTCAACCGCAATCTGGGCTTTGAAAAGTCGCCGGAAGATTTCGTCGACATGAAAGGCAAGAAGGTCGTGGTGCTCGGCGGTGGCGACACCGCGATGGACTGCAATCGCACCTCGATCCGCCAGGGCGCCAAGTCGGTGACCTGTGCGTATCGCCGTGACGAAGCCAACATGCCCGGTTCGCGCAAAGAGGTGAAGAACGCCAAGGAAGAAGGGGTGAAATTCCTCTACAACCGCCAGCCGATCGCGATTGTCGGTGAAGACCGCGTCGAAGGCGTGAAGGTGGTCGAGACCCGTCTCGGCGAACCCGACGCCCGTGGCCGTCGCAGCCCCGAGCCGATCCCGGGTTCCGAAGAAATCATCCCGGCCGACGCCGTGGTCATCGCGTTCGGTTTCCGCCCAAGCCCGGCGCCGTGGTTCGAGCAGTTCGAAATTCAGACCGACAGCCAGGGCCGTGTTGTGGCCCCGGAGCAAGGCCAGTACAAGCACCAGACCAGCAACCCGAAAATCTTCGCCGGTGGCGACATGGTGCGCGGCTCTGACCTGGTGGTAACCGCGATCTTCGAAGGGCGCAATGCCGCGGAAGGGATCCTGGACTACCTGCAAGTCTGACCCTGATCCCCGCTTGAAATGGGATCAAAATGTGGGAGGGGGCTTGCTCCCGATAGCGGTGTGTCAGTTTCAGTATCTATAACTGAACCACCGCAATCGGGAGCAAGCCCCCTCCCACATTTGTTTTGTGCTGTGTTCAAGCTACCGCGACAAATTGACCCGATAGACAAAAGGCACGGCGCATTCCGTGCCTTTTGCGTCGCGCTCTGAGAAAATGCCCGCACTTTTTTTGCGGATGCCGACATGACTGCCCTCAAGAACGACCGTTTCCTTCGTGCCCTGCTCAAGCAGCCCGTAGACGTCACGCCCGTGTGGATGATGCGTCAAGCCGGTCGCTACTTGCCGGAATACCGCGCCAGTCGCGCCAATGCCGGCGACTTCATGAGCCTGTGCATGAACCCTACGTTCGCCTGCGAAGTCACGATGCAGCCGCTGGACCGCTACCCGCAGCTGGATGCGGCCATCCTCTTCTCCGATATCCTCACCATCCCGGACGCCATGGGCCAAGGCCTGTACTTCGAGACCGGCGAAGGCCCGCGTTTCAGGAAAGTCGTCAGTACCCTGGCTGATATCGAAGCCTTGCCGATCCCTGATCCGCACAAAGACCTCGGCTACGTGATGGATGCCGTCAGCACCATCCGCCGCGAGCTCAACGGCCGCGTGCCATTGATCGGTTTCTCCGGCAGCCCATGGACCCTGGCCACTTATATGGTCGAAGGCGGCTCGTCGAAAGACTTCCGCAAGACCAAGGCCATGCTCTACGACAACCCGCACGCCATGCACCTGCTGCTGGACAAGCTGGCGCAGTCGGTCACCTCGTACCTCAATGGCCAGATCATGGCCGGCGCGCAAGCGGTGCAGATTTTCGATACCTGGGGCGGCAACCTGTCGGCGGCGGCGTACCAGGAATTCTCCCTGGCCTACATGCGCAAGATCGTCAGCGGCCTGATCCGCGAACACGAAGGCCGCAAGGTGCCGGTGATCCTGTTCACCAAGGGTGGTGGCCTGTGGCTGGAAAGCATCGCCGACGCCGGTGCCGATGCCCTGGGCCTGGACTGGACCTGCGATATCGGCGAAGCCCGCCGCCGCGTTGGTAACCAGGTCGCGCTGCAAGGCAACATGGACCCGACCGTGCTGTATGCCAAGCCGGAAGCGATCCGCACCGAAGTCGGGCGCATCCTCGCCAGCTACGGCAAAGGCACCGGACACGTGTTCAACCTGGGTCATGGCATCACCCCGGAAGTGAACCCGGAGCATGCCGGCGCGTTCCTGCGCGCGGTGCACGAGCTGTCGGCGCAATATCACGAGTAACACGCAAGACCAATGTGGGAAGGGGTTGCTCCCTCCCACATTTTGACCTGTGAATACATTTCAACGGTGGGTGGAGACTTGCCCCCGATAGCGCCAGTGCAGCCAGCACTGCTCATAAAGTGAACACCCGAGCCCAAAGCGCCACCTTTTAGCGCGTCGCAAATAGATAAGTAGCTCGCGAACGATTTCTCCCTCGACCACCCGTCTCCCGTGCGTTGGGTGACAGACTTCTCCTACGCCCGCAAAGCGCCTTCCCACAAGTGCTACCGATCTGCTCACGGCCCTCTGGCCTTCGGCCTCGTGCGTCATATCCCGCGTTTAATCGGCGGGCTTATATAGACGCATCAACAGGTCGTTTTCAGGATTTGTTGAATGGCCATTCAATTTCAGGCATGGCATTTGCTCTATCAATTCAAAGCCTCTCTCCCTCTCAGGAGATGAGCGCAATAACAAGAGCCTCGCCTGAGGCCATCACCCGCTTTGTGTGAGGAGATACTGCGATGACGTCGTTCAACTCAGGGGCCCAACCCCAGAACCGTGCGCCTCAATCCATCGGCTTTTTGCTGCTGGACAATTTCACGCTGATTTCCCTGGCGTCGGCCGTGGAACCGCTGCGCATGGCCAACCAGCTGTCCGGCCGCGAGTTGTATCGCTGGACCACCCTGAGTGTCGACGGCAACCAAGTATGGGCCAGTGACGGCCTGCAGATCACCCCCGACGCCGCCATGCACAAGGCCCCGGCCCTGGACACGGTGATCGTGTGCGGTGGCGTGGGCATCCAGCGCACCGTCACCCGCGAACACGTGTCGTGGCTGCAAAGCCAGGCGCGTCAATCCCGTCGTCTCGGTGCGGTCTGCACCGGCAGTTGGGCCCTGGCCTGTGCGGGCCTGCTCGACGGTTTCGATTGCAGCGTGCATTGGGAATGCCTGGCGTCGATGCAGGAAGCGTTTCCCCGCGTGGCCATGAGCACACGCCTGTTCACCCTCGATCGCAACCGTTTCACCAGCTCCGGCGGCACCGCGCCGTTGGACATGATGCTGCACCTGATCAGCCGCGACCACGGCCGTGAGCTGTCGGCCGCCATCTCCGAGATGTTCGTGTACGAACGCATCCGCAACGAACAGGATCACCAGCGTGTGCCGCTCAAGCACATGCTCGGCACCAACCAGCCGAAGCTGCAGGAAATCGTGGCGCTGATGGAAGCCAACCTGGAAGAGCCCATCGACCTGGACGAGCTGGCGGTCTATGTCGCCGTGTCGCGTCGCCAGCTGGAGCGGTTGTTCCAGAAATACCTGCACTGTTCGCCGTCGCGCTACTACCTCAAGTTGCGCCTGATCCGTGCGCGGCAGTTGCTCAAGCAAACGCCGATGTCGATCATCGAAGTGGCGTCGGTGTGCGGGTTTGTGTCCACCCCGCATTTCTCCAAGTGCTACCGCGAATACTTCGGCATTCCGCCGCGCGATGAGCGTGTAGGCTCCAATACCACCCAGCAGGTGGCGATGCTGCCGATTCCGCAGGCGCTGGTGTTGTCACCGTTGTCGGGGCCGATGTCGGCGTTGAGCCAGGCCAGGAATGAGTCGACTTTCGCGAGTGTAAGGCTCTAACTGTAGGAGCGAGCTTGCTCGCGAAAAAAGCAAGAGCGACGCGGGGTAACTGGGGCCCCGCGTCATCGTTGACGATCTTCGCGAGCAAGCTCGCTCCTACAGGGAAGGTGGCTGTCAGGCGCCGCGGTTCTGCTTGAACTGCACCAAGGCCGGCAACAACTGCTTATCGATCGCCTGACGCACCGCCGGCAGAATCGTCGCGCTGCCGCTGTACATCTGCTCAACCATACCCTTGAGCGCCTTGGCCCGTGCCTCGCTCAAACCGCGTACCGCGCACTCGCAAGCCTGCTCGGCGCTGGCACCGCTGGACACTTCGAAACCCAACGAGCGCAGTTGGCCCAGCAGGTCATCCTGGTCAATCAAATCCGCATGCATCATGACGTTTATCCTGGTGAGGGGAGCGGGGTTCGACCTCGATTCTGGTAGCCGCCCAGGCGGTCGGCAAGGGCAGAATGCGTGAATGCCTCAGATGGCTATGAGGGTGTCGTTTTCGGGCCATGCGCCAAGTGGACTTACCGGCACACTGGTCCCAGGCACGCAGCTTGATGGTTTGGTCACCCTCCGGATGCACGGCTCACACAAGGCACTCTGCCCCGATCCAGTCACGGCTGGCTCGGGGCTTTTTTTGCCGGCAAGCCAATGACACGGCCAAGCAGGGCGGGCATTGGCAGCTCGGCCTGTCCGGCGCCGATGGCAGCCAGACGTTCCAGCGTGGCCTCGGTGAACGGCGTGGCATGCGGCTCTGCCAGGTCGACATGCAGCAGCATCTGTTCGTTGCCGGCCAGTTCCTTGTCATCGTCCACCGGGTGCAGGCTGTGATAGAGATGCAGGCGCTTGGCGTCGTGGGCGATCAGTTGGGTGCGCACCTGCACCTTGGTACCCAGCTTCACTTCGTGCAGGTAGTTCAGATGCAACTCGAGAGTGAACAGCGAGTGGCCGCTGGCTTCGCGGTTGTCACTGTCCAGGCCCAGCATGTCCATCAGTGCGTCGGTGGCGTAGCTGAAGATCAGCAGGTAGAACGCGTCGCGCAGGTGGCCGTTGTAGTCGACCCATTCAGGCAGGATTTGAGTGGTGTAGGTTTTCAATGCGGGCATGGATCCAGGCTCGGTCAAAAATGTGGTTATTCGGCGAAGCTCATGCCGTGTTTGGCTTTAGTCACTTTGACTGCCTCCAATACCGCCAGCAGGCAATCATCACGATAGCGCTCCAGCGCCGCAATGCTGTGTTTGCCTAACTGGTCGCGGGTGCCATCGACCACATCGTCGATCAATTTGTCGGTGAGTTCCGGCGCCGGCAAATAGGTCCACGGCAACTGCAATGCCGGACCGAACTGCGCCATGAAGTGGCGCATGCCCGCATCGCCACCGGCCAGGGTGTAGGTGAGGAAGGTGCCCATGAACGACCAGCGCAGCCCGGCGCCAAAGCGAATCGCGTCGTCGATTTCGCCGGTGGTCGCCACGCCATCGTTGACCAGGTGCAGCGCCTCGCGCCACAGCGCTTCCAGCAGGCGGTCAGCAATAAACCCCGGCACTTCCTTGCGCACGTGCAGTGGGCGCATGCCGAGGGATTCATAGACCTTGATCGCGGCCTGGATCGCCTCCGGCGCGGTGTGCTTGCCGCCGACCACTTCCACCAACGGCAGCAGGTAAACCGGGTTGAACGGGTGGCCAACCACGCAACGTTCCGGGTGGGTCGAACCCTCATAAAACTCACTTGGCAATAGCCCGGACGTGCTCGAGCCGATCAACGCATTCGGCTTGGCTGCGGCGCTGATCTTGCTGTGCAAATCCAGTTTCAGCTCCAGGCGTTCCGGGGCGCTTTCCTGAATGAAGTCGGCGTCCCTTACACATTCCTCAATGGTGGCAACAAAGCGCAGGCGCGCCTGGGATGCTCCCGGCGCCAGGCCTTGTTGCTCCAGGGCGCCCCAGGCGTTGGCGACACGTTTGCGCAGGGCCGTTTCGGCGCCGGGCGCCGGGTCCCAGGCCACGACGTCCAGGCCGTGGGCGAGGGCGCGGGACACCCAGCCGCTGCCGATAACACCGCTGCCGAGGGCGGCGAAGGTTTTGATTTCGGTGATAAAGCTCATGGCGACATTCCTAAAGCGTTCGGTGATCCCTTGTGGGAGGGGGCTTGCTCCCGATGACGGTGTTTCAGTCATGCATCTTTAGGCTGATCCACCGCTATCGGGAGCAAGCCCCCTCCCACATTTTTGATTCGGTTTTGGCAGGGACTAGCCGCGTTTGGCCAGGCCCATCTTGATGCGACCTTCCGCCGGGGTCATGACTCGCGCGCCGAGGCGGCTGAGGATTTCACCGGCGCGCTCCACCAACTGCCCATTGGTGGCAAGCACGCCTTTGTCCAGCCACAGGTTGTCTTCCAGGCCGACCCGCACATTGCCGCCCAGCAGCACCGCCTGCGCCGCCATCGGCATCTGCATGCGGCCGATGCCGAAGCCGGCCCACACGGCGTCGGCGGGCAAGTTGTCGACCATGGCTTTCATGGTGGTGGTGTCGGCCGGCGCGCCCCACGGGATGCCCAGGCACAGTTGAAACAGCGGGTTGTCGAGCAGGCCTTCCTTGATCATCTGCTTGGCGAACCACAGGTGGCCGGTGTCGAAAATCTCCAGCTCGGCTTTAACGCCCAACGCCTGGATACGCTTGGCGCCGGCGCGCAATTGCGCCGGAGTGGACACGTAAATGGTGTCGCCATCGCCGAAGTTCAGGGTGCCGCAATCGAGGGTGCAGATTTCCGGCAGCAATTGCTCGACATGGGCCAGGCGCGTCAGTGGGCCGACCAGGTCGGTGTTGGGACCGAACTCCATGGGGTGCTCGCCACTGCCGATCTCCAGGTCGCCGCCCATGCCGGCGGTGAGATTGACGATGATGTCGATGTCGGCCTCGCGGATGCGCTCCATCACTTCGCGGTACAGCGTCACGTCGCGGCTGAACTTGCCGGTGTGCGGGTCACGCACATGGCAGTGCACCACGGTCGCGCCGGCCTTGGCGGCTTCCACGGCGGCGGCCGCGATTTGTTTGGGGGTGACCGGCACGTGCGGGCTTCTGGCGGTCGTGTCGCCAGCACCGGTGAGTGCGCAGGTGATGATGACGTCGTGGTTCATGAGGCGGTTCCTTGCAGGCGTGGGGGTGCCGTTCGCAGCCGGTCGGGGCTGCGAAGCGGTGTCTGGAAAAGGTTATTTAACGGTCAGTTGGAGGTTGGCTGCCGCCGGCTTGCCATCGAAGGTAGTCACACCTTCCAGCCAGCGCGCCTGGTCTTGCGGGTGATCCTTGAGCCACTGCTTGGCCGACTCGATGGGGTCCTTGTGATCCAGCAAGGGCTGCATCATCCGGCTCTCATCGGCGGCGGTGAAGGTCAGGTTGGTCAGCAGCTTGTGTACGTTGGGGCACTGCTCGGCATAGGTTGGCGAGGTGACGGTCCACACGGTCGCCCTGCCTTCATTCGGGCCCAGCGCGTCGTCGCTGCCGGTGAGGTAAGTCATCGCCACGTTGACGTTCATCGGGTGCGGCGCCCAGCCGAAGAACACCACGGGCTCCTTGCGTCGTACCGCACGGTCGACTGCAGAGAGCATGGCGGCTTCGCTGGATTCGACCAGTTGGAACTTGCCCAGGCCGAACTGGTTCTTGGCGATCATGGCTTTGATTTGGGTATTGGCGCCCGAACCCGGCTCGATGCCGTAGATCTTGCCGCCCAGCTCTTTTTCGAAGCGGGCGATGTCGGCAAAGGTTTTCAGGCCCTTGTCCGCCAGGTAAGTCGGCACGGCGAGGGTGGCGCGGGCGTCTTCCAGGCTCGGTTTGTCGAGCACTTTGACTTGCTTGGCGTCGACGAACGGCGTGATGGTCTGGGTCATCAACGGGTTCCAGTAGCCCAGGAACAGATCCAGGCGCTGGTCGCGAATGCCGGCAAAGATGATCTGCTGGGACGCGCTGGTTTGTTTGGTCTTGTAGCCGAGGCCGTCGAGCAGCACTTGGGTCATGGCGCTGGTGGCGATCACGTCGGTCCAGTTCACCACGCCCAGGCGCACGTTCTGGCAGGAAGCGGCATCCGCTGCCATGACGGGGGTGCTCAAAATAGCGCTGACGCTGAATGCAAGCACGCTGCGGCTGATCAGTCGGTTCATGGTGAATCCCTCGGCAGGTCGTTATTGTGGGGTCCGGCGTCTTTGCGCGCCGTGCAGCCAAGTTACGTACCTTGAGCAGCGCCGAAACGCACAGCGGCGACCGGCTCTTGCACTGCAGCGACCTGCGCGCTTGAATCCGCCCTTGAACGGGAGTATCACAGTGCCACGCTGGTCGTCCTACGAGAGCGCCATCATGTCCCAGGATTTTTATTTTTTGCTGATGCCGGGGTTCTCGGCGATTGGGTTTATTTCCGCGCTGGAACCGTTGCGGGTGGCGAATCGCTTCCGTGGCGAGCTGTACCGCTGGCATGTCTTGAGCGCCGATGGCGGTGCGGTACTGGCGAGCAATGGCATGTCGGTCAATGCCGACGCCGCACTGGAACCGCTGAAAAAGGGTGCGACGCTGTTGGTGGTGGCCGGCTTCGAACCGCTGCAGTTCGCCACGCCGACGCTGGATCACTGGCTGCGCCGTCTCGACCACGACGGCGTGACCCTCGGCGCCATCGACACCGGCGCCTGCGTGCTGGCCGAAGCGGGCCTGCTCGACGGCCACCGCCTGACCTTGCACTGGGAAGCCATCGATGCGTTCAAGGAATCGTATCCGCACCTGAGCGTCACCCAGGAACTGTTCGAGATCGACCGCCGTCGCATCACCTGTGCCGGCGGCACCGCATCCATCGACCTGATGCTCGACCTGATCGCCCAGGCCCACGGCCCGGACCTGGCGATCCAGGTGTCCGAACAGTTCGTGCTCGGCCGCATCCGCCCGCGCCAAGACCACCAACGCATGCAAATCGCCACCCGCTACGGCATCAATAATAAGAAGCTGGTGCAGGTGATCGGCGAGATGGAGCAACACACCGAACCACCCCTGAGTACCTTGGCCCTGGCCGACGCGATCAAGGTTACCCGGCGCCAACTGGAACGGCTGTTTCGCCTGCACCTGAATGACACGCCAAGCAACTTCTACCTTGGCCTGCGCCTGGAAAAAGCCCGGCAACTGCTGCGCCAGAGCGATATGAGCGTGCTGGAAGTGAGTATTGCGTGCGGGTTCGAGTCGCCTTCGTATTTCACCCGCAGCTATCGGGCGAGGTTTGCGAAATGTCCGAGGGAGGATCGGCGACGGGAGGTGGTTTGATCGTTTTTTAGTCAATTATAGTGGCGGCTATAATTTATAGTCGTTTCCATAATTAGGTATAAAAGCGGCCAAATGTGGGAGGGGGCTTGCCCCCGATAGCGGTCGGTCAGCAGCACATAGGTGACTGACACACCGCCATCGGGGGCAAGCCCCCTCCCACAGTAGATTTTGGTGTGGCTTATTTTTTCAGCAGGGCTGAACACGCTGTTTTGTAGGCCTCATGCTGATACTTGCTCAGCGTCGCCGGCAGTTCAAAGGTGTGCTTCTTGTTCTGCGCGTTAATGGTCTGCGGCGACAGCAAGGTCACCTCCACCCCCTCCAGCAACTGAAACACCCCTTCAATCTTGAACGTGGTCGGGCCACCGGCGAATTCGCCTTTCTTGCTGCGCTTCTTGATCGCGATCCGGGTGATGGCGTTTGCCTGCACGAACGCCTTCACCTGGGCGGCGAAGGCTTTGACGTTAGCGGCTTCGTCGTCGTCTTCAAGGGCGATTTTCTTGGTGGCCAGGGCGACGTGGGTCAGCGCCTGGTTGTCCAGGGAAGCGACGGCGATGATGGCTTCGCTGCCTTTGATTTCGATGCCGCAGATAGTCATGAAAAGCCCTGGTTCAGAAGGAAAGTCGCAGGATTGTCGCTTATTCCTGCCCAATCGACTCCAAAAACTCCGACCGCTCGTCACTCATCCGCGCCAGGCAATCATTCAGCGCAATCGCATACGCCTTGGTCCCGGTCGCTGCCGGGAAGGTGTCCACCGCGCAATCGGCATCGCGTAGTTTTTCCCACTTCTGCTGGGCATCCTTCAGACGAGCGGTAATGTCGGCGAGCTTGGTCTTGTCGCTGCCGTAGGTGGAACCCATGCGCTCCAGCAGGCCCTGATAGTTGTCTTT
This sequence comes from Pseudomonas sp. R1-43-08, assembly GCF_003852255.1. Taxonomy (NCBI): domain Bacteria; kingdom Pseudomonadati; phylum Pseudomonadota; class Gammaproteobacteria; order Pseudomonadales; family Pseudomonadaceae; genus Pseudomonas; species Pseudomonas sp. R1-43-08. The sequence goes on along the minus strand of NZ_CP027734.1, from coordinate 5,163,019 downwards.
CAACAATTGCTCGGCGGTGGTTTTGTTGTAGGTGGCGCATTCCAGGGTTTGCTGGTCGTTCTCGATGCCGTCGCACGGCGTGCTGTCGGTGTCTTCGGCGGCGTGGACGCCGGTTGCGATGAGTGCCAAAGCCAGGAAAATCGATTTCATTGCGCCGTCTCATATCAGGTGATGCGGAATTCTGGCTCAAGCGTAAGACAAAGAACAGCCGCCAGTCAGGCATGTCTACACAGGCTTTGTCGCGGATTGACGCTTTCGGCAATTCCCCTGTCGTTTTTGCACCCGGCTCCGTCGGCCCCTGGGCATATGCTGGCCCCAAAGCGCCGGCAGACGATTCGGCGCATGAATCGCCAATAAGGGGACGCCTGATGAGCCCAGCCGAGTTGCACGCCGACAGCATCGTTATCGATGGTCTGATTATTGCCAAGTGGAACCGCGACCTGTTCGAAGACATGCGCAAAGGTGGCCTGACGGCTGCCAACTGCACGGTGTCGGTGTGGGAAGGCTTCCAGGCCACGATCAATAACATCGTCGCCAGCCAGACCCTGATCCGCGAAAACAGCGACCTGGTGATCCCGGTGAAAACCACCGCCGATATCCGTCGCGCCAAGGAGCAGGGCAAGACCGGCATCATCTTCGGCTTCCAGAATGCCCACGCATTTGAAGACCAGCTCGGCTATGTCGAGATCTTCAAGCAGCTCGGCGTCGGTGTGGTGCAGATGTGCTACAACACCCAGAACCTGGTGGGCACCGGCTGCTACGAGCGCGACGGCGGCCTGTCGGGTTTCGGGCGTGAGATTGTCGCCGAGATGAACCGCGTCGGCATCATGTGCGACCTGTCCCACGTCGGTTCCAAGACCAGCGAAGAAGTCATCCTCGAATCGAAAAAGCCGGTGTGCTATTCCCACTGCCTGCCCTCGGGCCTCAAGGAGCACCCGCGCAACAAATCCGATGAAGAACTCAAGTTCATCGCCGACCACGGCGGGTTTGTCGGCGTGACCATGTTCGCGCCGTTCCTGGCCAAGGGCATCGATTCGACCATCGACGATTACGCCGAAGCCATCGAATACACCATGAACATCGTCGGCGAAGACGCCATCGGCATCGGCACCGACTTCACCCAGGGCCATGGCCAGGATTTCTTTGAAATGCTGACCCATGACAAAGGCTACGCCCGCCGCCTGACCAGCTTCGGCAAGATCATCAACCCGCTGGGCATCCGCACCGTGGGCGAGTTTCCCAACCTCACCGAGACCCTGCTCAAGCGCGGCCATCCTGAACGCGTGGTGCGCAAGATCATGGGCGAGAACTGGGTCAATGTCTTGAAAGACGTCTGGGGCGAATAAGCCAGACACCACCGGCAACACCACTACGAATTTTTCTGGAGTTAAGTTTCCATGGCCAAGATCGCCCCGCAATTGCCAATCGAAGTCGACAGCGAAACCGGTGTCTGGACCTCCGACGCCCTGCCGATGCTGTACGTGCCGCGCCATTTCTTCGTCAACAACCACATGGGCATCGAAGAAGTGCTGGGTGCCGACGCCTACGCCGAGATCCTCTACAAGGCCGGCTACAAGTCCGCCTGGCACTGGTGTGAAAAAGAAGCCGAGTGCCACGGCCTGGAAGGCGTCGCGGTGTTCGAGCACTACATGAAGCGCCTGTCGCAACGCGGCTGGGGCCTGTTCAAGATTCAGGACATCGACCTGGATAAAGGCACCGCCAGCGTCAAGTTGGAACATTCGGCCTTCGTCTACGTGTACGGCAAGGTCGGGCGCAAAGTGGACTACATGTTCACCGGCTGGTTTGCCGGCGCGATGGACCAGATACTTCAAGCGCGTGGCAGCACCCTGCGCACTGTGGCCGAACAAGTCTACGGAGGCTCCGAAGAGGGCCACGATGATGGTTTGTTCACCGTCAAGCCGTTGTAAGCCGAGGACCGTGCCATGGCTTTCGAAGCAATGTTCCAACCGATTCAGATCGGCAAACTGACCATCCGCAACCGCGTGCTCAGTACCGCCCACGCCGAGGTGTATGCCACCGACGGCGGCATGACCACCGACCGCTATGTGAAGTACTACGAAGAGAAGGCCAAGGGCGGTATCGGCCTGGCGATCTGCGGCGGCTCCTCGGTGGTGGCCATCGACAGCCCCCAGGAATGGTGGAGTTCGGTGAACCTGTCCACCGACCGCATCATCCCGCACTTCCAGAACCTGGCCGACGCCATGCACAAGCATGGCGCCAAGATAATGATCCAGATTACCCACATGGGCCGTCGCTCGCGTTGGGACGGCTTCAACTGGCCGACCCTGATGTCGCCGTCCGGCGTGCGTGAGCCGGTGCACCGTGCCACCTGCAAGACCATCGAGCCGGAAGAGATCTGGCGCGTGATCGGCAACTATGCCAGCGCCGCCAAGCGCGCCAAGGCCGGTGGCCTGGACGGGGTGGAACTGTCCGCCGTGCACCAGCACATGATCGACCAGTTCTGGAGCCCGCGGGTCAACAAGCGCACCGATGAATGGGGCGGCACCTTCGAAGGCCGCATGAAGTTCGGCCTGGAAGTGTTGAAGGCCGTGCGCGCCGAAGTCGGTGACGATTTCTGCGTGGGCATGCGCCTGTGCGGCGACGAGTTCCACCCGGACGGCCTGTCCCACGAGGACATGAAGCAGATCGCCAAGTATTACGACGACACCGGCATGCTCGACTTCATCGGCGTGGTGGGCTCGGGGTGCGATACGCACAACACCCTGGCCAACGTGATCCCGAACATGAGTTACCCGCCGGAGCCGTTCCTGCACCTGGCGGCCGGTATCAAGGAAGTGGTGAAGGTTCCGGTGCTGCACGCGCAGAACATCAAGGACCCGAACCAGGCCACGCGCATTCTGGAAGGCGGCTACGTGGACATGGTCGGCATGACCCGCGCCCATATTGCCGACCCGCACCTGATCGCCAAGATCAAGATGGGCCAGATCGACCAGATCAAACAGTGCGTCGGCGCCAACTATTGCATCGATCGCCAGTACCAGGGCCTGGATGTGCTGTGCATCCAGAACGCCGCGACTTCCCGTGAATACATGGGCGTGCCGCACATTATCGAGAAGTCCACCGGGCCTAAACGCAAAGTCGTGGTGGTCGGTGCCGGCCCTGCGGGGATGGAAGCGGCGCGCGTCGCCGCCGAACGTGGCCACGACGTAACCCTGCTGGAGAAGAAAGAATTTATCGGCGGGCAAATCACCACCGCATCGAAAGCGCCGCAGCGTGACCAGATTGCCGGTATCACCCGCTGGTTCCAGTTGGAGCTGGCACGTTTGAAAGTCGATCTGCGCTTGGGCGTGGCGGCGGATGCCGAAACTATCCTCGACCTGCGCCCGGACGTGGTGGTGCTGGCCGTCGGTGGGCATCCGTTCATTGAACAGAACGAACACTGGGGTGCTGCCGAAGGCCTGGTGGTGAGCAGTTGGGACGTGCTCGACGGCAAAGTCGCACCGGGCAAGAACGTGCTGGTGTACGACACCATCTGCGAATTCACCGGCATGTCGGTGGCGGATTTCCTTGCGGACAAAGGCTGCCAGGTCGAGATTGTCACTGACGATATCAAGCCGGGCGTGGCCATCGGCGGTACGTCGTTCCCGACTTACTACCGCAGCATGTACCCCAAGGAAGTGATCATGACCGGCGACATGATGCTGGAAAAGGTCTACCGCGAGGGCGACAAGCTGGTGGCGGTGCTGGAGAACGAATACACCGGGGCCAAGGAAGAGCGGGTGGTCGACCAGGTGGTGGTGGAGAACGGCGTGCGCCCGGACGAGGCGATTTATTACGGGCTCAAGGAAGGTTCGCGCAACAAGGGCCAGATTGACGTCGAAGCCCTGTTCGCGATCAAGCCACAGCCGTGCCTGAGCGAAGCGGGTGAGGGGTACTTGTTGTTCCGCATCGGTGACTGTGTGGCCCAGCGCAATACCCACGCTGCCATCTATGACGCCCTGCGCTTGTGCAAGGATTTCTAAGCCGACACCGAGCCAAAGTGGACTCGGTCCGAATGTGGGAGGGGGCTTGCTCCCGATAGCGGTGGGTCAGCTACAGCTATATCAACTGACACTCCGCCATCGGGAGCAAGCCCCCTCCCACATTTCAAGGCCAGTTTCACAGTAGACCTGTGTGGTCTGTGGGAGCTTCACCATGTTGAACACCTTGCTGCCTATTCTTTTGTTTGCCGCCCTGGGCCTTGCCGTCCTCGGCGCTCTGCGCCGTGTGAACATGTGGCGCCGTGGCCGCGCCTCCAAGGTCGACCTGCTCGGTGGCCTTTTGGCCATGCCCAAGCGCTACATGGTCGACCTGCACCACGTGGTCGCCCGCGACAAATACATCGCCAATACCCACGTCGCTACTGCGCTGGGCTTTGTGCTGTCGGCGCTGCTGGCGATCCTTGTGCACGGTTTCGGCCTGCACAACCGCATCCTCGGCTACGCGCTGCTTTTGGCCTCGACCTTGATGTTTGTCGGCGCCATCTTCATGTACCTGCGTCGGCGCAATCCGCCCGCGCGCCTGTCGAAGGGCCCGTGGATGCGCTTGCCGAAAAGCCTGATGGCGTTCTCGGTCAGCTTTTTCCTGGTGACGCTGCCGGTGGCCGGCATCTTGCCCGCTGACTTCGGCGGCTGGCTGCTGGCCGCGTTGTTGAGCGTGGGCGTGTTGTGGGGCGTGTCTGAAATGTTCTTCGGCATGACCTGGGGCGGCCCGATGAAGCACGCCTTCGCCGGTGCCTTGCACCTGGCCTGGCACCGCCGCGCCGAGCGCTTCGGCGGTGGCCGTTCCACCGGTTTGAAACCGCTGGACCTCAGTGACAAGACCGCGCCGTTGGGCGTGGAAAAACCCAAGGATTTTACCTGGAACCAATTGCTCGGTTTCGACGCCTGCGTGCAGTGCGGCAAGTGCGAAGCCGCCTGCCCAGCGTTTGCCGCCGGCCAGCCGCTGAACCCGAAAAAACTCATCCAGGACATGGTGGTCGGCCTGGCCGGCGGCACCGATGCCAAATTCGCCGGCAGCCCCTATCCAGGTAAACCGATAGGCGAACACAGCGGCAACCCGCACCAGCCGATCGTCAACGGCCTGGTGGACGCCGAGACCCTGTGGTCCTGCACCACCTGCCGCGCCTGCGTGGAAGAGTGCCCGATGATGATCGAGCACGTGGACGCCATCGTCGACATGCGCCGCTACCTCACCCTGGAAAAGGGCGCTACGCCGAACAAAGGCGCCGAAGTCCTGGAAAACCTGATCGCCACCGACAACCCTGGCGGTTTCGCACCCGGCGGCCGGCTGAATTGGGCGGCGGATTTGAACCTGCCGCTGCTCAGCGAGAAAGGCAGTGCCGACGTGCTGTTCTGGGTCGGCGACGGTGCCTTCGACATGCGCAACCAACGCACCCTGCGCGCGTTCGTCAAAGTGCTCAAGGCGGCCAGGGTCGACTTCGCTGTGCTTGGCCTGGAAGAACGCGACAGCGGCGACGTGGCGCGGCGCCTGGGCGATGAAGCGACCTTTCAGTTGCTGGCTTCGCGCAATATCCAGACCCTGGCCAAGTACAGCTTTAAACGCATCGTCACCTGCGATCCGCACAGTTTTCATGTGCTGAAAAACGAGTACGGCGCCTTCAACGGCAACTATCTGGTGCAGCACCACAGCACCTTCATGGCCGAGCTGATCGGCGAGGGCGCGTTGAACCTGGGCCAGCACAAAGGCAACAGCGTGACCTATCACGACCCCTGCTACCTGGGCCGCTACAACGGCGAATACGAGGCGCCGCGCCAAGTGCTGCGGGCCCTGGGTATCGAGGTCAGGGAGATGCAACGCTCGGGCTTTCGTTCACGCTGCTGCGGCGGCGGTGGCGGCGCGCCGATCACCGACATCCCCGGCAAGCAACGCATCCCCGACATGCGCATGGACGACATCCGCGAGACCGGCGCCGAACTGGTAGCTGTGGGTTGCCCGCAGTGCACGGCGATGCTTGAAGGCGTGGTCGAACCGCGCCCGTTGATCAAAGACATTGCCGAATTGGTGGCCGACGCCTTGCTTGAAGATGCGGCACCGGCCAAGGCGCCCAACAAGCGTGAACCTGCGGAGGTGCATTGATGAGCGACATTATCCGCCGCGATCCCCGTGCCGAATGGATCGCCCGTAACCGTCTTCATCCTTTGCACGCGGCGATGCAGCCCGTGCAACAGAGCTGGATGGGGCCCAACGGTGTGATCCGCAAGAACGTGCATGGTGTTGGTTTTATCGGTCCCAACGGGATCAAGCGCATCGACCGCAGCGGCGCCCAGCAGGGCGGTGCGGCCAAGCGTACGGCGGCGGTCGAGGTGCTGTTGCCGCAGCACCAGGTGCCGACGCCGGCGTTCTACATCAACGTGGTACCGGACATGGTCGGCGGCCGCTTGAGCAGTCACGACCGCGACCTGCTCGGCCTGGCGCGGCAACTGGCCGGCAGTGACGGCGCGGTACTGGCGGTGGTGTTTGGTGAACACAAGGAAAGCGCGTTTGCTACAGCGGGTGTGGACCGCCTGCTGGTGCTGGACGGTCACGAGTTCGACGGTTATTCACCGGAGCAGCGCGTCCAGGGCCTGCGGGCTGTGGATAACCAGTTCAACCCGCGTCACTGGTTGCTGCCGGACAGCCGCAGCGGCGGCGGCGAGCTGGGTCGGCGTTTTGCCGCCAGCCTCAAGGAGCGCCCGGCCACGCGGGTGTGGCAGATCAAAGGCCAGGCGTGCATCGGCCGCGCCGGTGCGGGCCAGGAAGATCTGGCCCGGCCATTGCCGCGCCTGATCCTCGCGGCCGCTGAATGTGCTGATCCGGTCAGCGAGACGCGCCATGAAGTCTTGCCCGTGGAGTTATCCACAACCTTGACGCGCAGCCTGCCACGTATTGAAGACCTCGGCGCAGTGGCGGTAGACCCGGCGGCGATTCCCATGGCCGAAGCGGAATTCATTTTCTCTGGCGGCAACGGCGTGAAGGACTGGGCGCTGTTCCACCAGACCGCCGCCGCTTTGGGCGCCACCGAGGGTGCGTCGCGGGTGGCGGTGGACGATGGCTATATGGCGCGTGATCGCCAGGTCGGTGCCAGCGGCACCTGGGTCACGGCACGGGTGTACGTGGCCGTGGGCATTTCCGGGGCGATCCAGCACCTGCAAGGCATCGGTGCCTGCGACAAGGTGGTGGCGATCAACCTCGACCCGGGTTGCGACATGATCAAGCGTGCCGACCTGTCGGTGATCGGCGAAAGCGCCGCGATTCTGCAAGCCTTGATCGCTGCGGTCGAGGCCTACCGCAACGGCGCCAAGCGCGATGCAGCCTAGGGATATGACCATGACAACCAATGTAATCAGCCTGGTATCCGTCGGCGCCCACCCCACTTCCGGGCGCCCGCGCCGTGCCGATCAAGATGCGCGTGCGGTCGAGCTGGGGCTGCAGATGGCTGGGGATAAGTTGCAGGTACTGCACGCGGGCGACATCAGCGAGCCGACCTTGCGCAGCTACCTGGGCATGGGCCTGCCGCAACTGCAAGTACTGGAACAGCCGGCGGGCGCCGATGCGTTGCCGGTGTTGAGTGACTATCTACGCGACGCCGGTGCCCAGGTGGTGCTCACCGGCAGCCAGGCGGAAACCGGCGAGGGGTCGGGCATGCTGCCGTTCCTGCTGGCCGAACAACTGGGTTGGCCGCTGATTGTCGGCCTGGCCCAGGTGGAGTCCATCGAAAGCGGCGTGGCCCACGTGCTGCAAGCCTTGCCCCGTGGCCAGCGGCGGCGCCTGAAGGTACGCCTGCCTTTTCTCGCCACTGTGGATAACGCCGCGCCCAAGCCTCGGCAGAGTGCGTACGGCCCGGCGCAACGTGGCGAGCTTGCCGCCCACGAAGTCGAGATCGAACAGGATGAGTTATTCACAGACGCGCTGCTGCAGCCGGCCAAGCCGCGACCCAAGCGCCTCAAGGTGATCAAGGCCAAGAGTGGCGCCGACCGGATGAAGGCAGCAACGGCCAAGGCCAGCGGGGGCGGTGGGCAGGTGCTCAAGGGCGTGAGCCCTGAAGAGGGCGCGCAAGCCATACTCAAATTGCTCATAGAAGAAGGCGTCGTACGCTGAACCCCTGTGGGAGGGGGCTTGCCCCCTCCCACATTGGACCTGTGGTTTACCCACAATCGCTGTTGATCCGCCTGTGGATAAGATGTTCGCTGTCGGTTACAGGCCTTATAAACAAAGGCTATCCTCGAACTGCTCAAAATCTGATCAAAGGTTGTTTTTACAGTCCTGAAAGTGCTGAATCCCCCGATATATGCAGGTTTGACGCGGTTTTCCACAGCGTGAGCAAAGTTGCCCCCAAAGTCTGTTGGTGCTTCTGTGGATAAGGTGTTCGCGTTCCTCTGTAGCCCTTGAGTAACGTGGCTTACAGGCTTTAGATCAAAAAATGATCAAAGCGGGATAAAACCCCTGTCTATAAATAAGTCACGGATTTTCTTGATTTATTTCCAGAGAAAAAGACAGTTGCCCACAATTGCTGTGGGTGTCTTTGTGGATAAGTTGTTGGGCGAAGGCTGTAGGGCAGGCTTTTAGCGGTCCGCGCGAGAGTTGATCAAATATTGTTCAGCGCCTGGTACAAGTGTGGGAGGGGGCTTGCTCCCGATAGGGATGGATCAGCTTGCACATGCATTGGCTGATACTCCGCTATCGGGGAGCAAGCCCCCTCCCACATTTTGATCCACGGTGTGTCAGTTATTCGTGGGCGGCAACGCCTTTGAGGTAGGGCGCGGGCGCGGCACCGAGGTTGTTCAGCATGCGTTCGCTGTACCAATCGACAAAATTCACCACGCCGAACTCATAGGTCTTGGAGTACGGGCCTGGCTGGTAGGCGGTGGAGTTGATCCCGCGCTGGTTCTCTTCGGCCAGGCGACGGTCCTGGTCGTTGGTGGCGTCCCACACTTGGCGCATGCGCTCCACGTCGTAGTCCACGCCTTCCACCGCGTCCTTGTGCACAATCCACTTGGTGGTGACCATGGTTTCCTGGGCACTGATCGGCCACACAGTGAACACGATGATGTGATCGCCCATGCAGTGGTTCCACGAGTGGGGCAGGTGCAGGATGCGCATCGAGCCCAGGTCGGGGTTCTTGATCCGGCCCATCAGTTTTGCGCAGCCCTGCTTGCCGTCCAGGGTCATCGACACGGTGCCCTTGAGCAGTGGCATGCGCACGATACGGTTGCGCAGGCCAAAACTGGCGTGGGCATAAGGAATCTTCTCGGCATCCCAGGCGGCGGCGGAAGCAGCCACGTGGTCCTTGAACGCCTGGTCGGCGCGCGGGTCGGTGACGTCGTCCCATTCCAGCAAGGTTTTCAGCAGTTCCGGGTGCGAGGCGTTGCAGTGGTAGCACTCGCGGTTGTTTTCCAGCACCAGCTTCCAGTTGGCTTTTTCAAACAAGGTGGTCTGGATCGCCACCTTGGTGTTCTCCATGTCGTACGGTTCCATGTAATGGTTCAGGGTCGACAGGAAGTCATCGATGGCCGGTGGGTTTTCGGCCAGGCTGATGAAAATGTAGCCGCCGGCGGTCTTCACGTTCACCGGTTTGAGGCCGTACTGCTTCATGTCGAAGTCAGCACCCATCTCGGTGCCGGCGAACAACAGGCGACCGTCCAGCTCGTAGGTCCACTGGTGGTAGTGGCAAACGAGCTTGGCGACCTTGCCCTTTTCGCTGGTGCACAAGCGCGAGCCACGGTGGCGGCATACGTTGTGGAAGGCGTGCACCACACCGTCGGCGCCACGGATCACGATGATCGGGTTCTTGCCCACTTGCAGGGTCAGGTAGTTGCCCTTGGTGGGGATTTCGCAGGTCATGCCGGCAATCAACCACTCTTTCTGGAAGATCTCCTGCATGTCGATATCGAACAGTCGCTCATCAGAGTAAAACGGCTGTGGCAGCGAAAAGGTGCGCTCGCGCTCTTGCAGCATCTGCGCGGTGGCCTTGCGTGCGGGTTCCAGCGGATCGCCCAAGCTTAAGGTTGCGGTGACGTCCATCGTGTATGTCCTCATGGCCATTCTGTGTGGCCGGCGAATAGTGGCTACGGTTGGTGCTGTGCTAGGCGTAAAGAAAGTGTCTTTCGTTGGGAGCGAGTGTGGGCCCGGCGTTGCGTCGAACCTTATCCATGGGCGACATGGCCCAATCTGATCCCGACGCGCAACCCCCTGTCTTTGGGGGCTGGTCGCGGTAAGTATGTGAATGTCGCAGATAGGTAAATGGCGGATTCTCGCGTTACGCAGAATCGCCACCATAAGGCCGAGCCTCGGCGGTGGAGAACAGTATGTCCAACAGCTTCCTGAATCCGGTAACCACCCAGACCTGGGCCAATGGTCGGCACATCGTCCGTTGCGTCAAAGTCATCCAGGAAACCTGGGACGTGCGCACCTTCTGCTTTATGGCCGACCAGCCGATCCTGTTCTTTTTCAAGCCCGGGCAGTTCGTCACCCTGGAGCTGGAAATCGAAGGCCAGCCGATCATGCGCTCCTACACCATTTCCAGTTCGCCCTCGGTGCCCTACAGCTTTTCGGTGACCATCAAGCGCGTACCGGGCGGCAAAGTTTCCAACTGGCTGCACGACACGCTGCATGAAGGCCAGGAGCTGGCGGTGCACGGGCCGGTGGGGCTGTTCAACGCGATCGACTACACCAATCCGAAAGTGTTGTACCTGAGCGGCGGCGTCGGTATCACCCCGGTGATGTCCATGGCGCGCTGGTTTTACGACACCAACGCCAATGTCGACATGGTCTTCGTGCACAGCGCCCGCTCGCCGAAAGACATCATCTACCACCGCGAACTGGAACACATGGCGTCGCGGATCGATAATTTCAGCCTGCACCTGATTTGTGAGAAGCACGGTCTTGGAGAACCCTGGGCCGGGTACCGCGGCTATCTGAACCACAAGATGCTGGAACTGATGGTGCCGGACTTCCTCGAGCGCGAAGTGTTCTGCTGCGGCCCGACGCCGTACATGAGCGCGGTAAAACGCCTGCTGGAAGCCGCCGGTTTCGACATGACGCGCTATCACGAAGAATCCTTCGGCGCGACGCCGCCGGAAGCACGGGCCGACGCGGTGGAGCAGGCCGAACAAGCCGCTGATGCCCCTGAAGTCGACCTGGCGGACCTGCATCAGGTGGAATTCATTGCGTCCGGCAAGAGCATCCGCGTGGCGCCGGGCGAAACCGTGCATGCGGCGGCGGCCAAGCTTGGCCTGTTGATCCCGAAAGCGTGCGGCATGGGTATCTGCGGCACATGCAAGGTGATGAAGCTGGGCGGCGAGGTGGAGATGGAGCACAACGGCGGGATTACCGAAGAGGACGAAGCCGAGGGTTACATCCTGTCATGCTGCAGTGTGCCGAAGGGCGATGTGCGCATCGAGTTCTGACCCGAGCGCTGGTGACGCGGAGCGTGGGAACGATCTTGACCACACTTGATCGTTCCCACGCTCTGCGTGGGAACGCCTCCTGGGACGCTCCGCGTCCCGCCTCTCTTTAGAACCAAGGCTGGATGTTGATCAGCCCTTCCATCCCTGCATAGTTGCGAGCGCTGGAGTACCGCCAGTGTTCTGCGCGGTCCACATAGCCTCGTTTCACGGGGTTGTGATGGATGTAATCAAGCTTCTGACGCATGACGGCCTCGCTGTAGACCAGTTCTGCATGGGAGCCTTCCTGCCAGAGTTGATAAACACGATCTGCCTTGTGCGCACGTTTGCTGAAACGCAGGCGCTGTAACACGCGCTCCGCACCTTTGCTCTGCAGGTCGTCGATGATGGTGCGGGCAGTGAAGGATTTGAATTGGCTGACGCATTTTCCCAAGTCGGGCGCTTGGGCAACGAAGTGCAGGTGGTTTTCCAGCACGACGGAGCCAAACAGGTTTAACGCATGGTTAGTTTGTTGATATCGCCAGCAATCTAAAAGATGGTCCACCAAGTAACTGCGGGTGAAGAGTGGCAGCCACTCCATGACCGTACAGGTTAGAAAGTGCGGCTTTTCGGGCTCGGTGATGACGTAGCGGCTTCTACCCACGTGCTCATCCTTGAGTTGGGGTGGGACGCGGAGCGTCCAAGGGCGGAGGCATTCCCACGCAGAGCGTGGGAACGATCAGGGGGTTACTGGGCGTAGATGTGGATGACGAAGTGTTGGCCTGATGCTGTCATTTCGTAGACTTTGTCATAGATCCTGAGCGTTCTGGATGGCTCGCGGATGGTATCGCCGACTTTTGCGTGCTTCCTGAACTCGTCCCAGTCGATGACGGTGGTGCTGTCGGTGCCGTTGCTTTGCAGGGTATTGATGTTGTTTTGATATTCCATGATTAAGCTCTCCATTGGATAGGTATTTCCGGCCGATCATTCGGCAGGTAAGAGACCCGAAAGGTGGCAGGTATCGCTGCGTTTTCCTTCCGGGTTCCAAGAGGCTAGACAACGAAATCACATTGCGCTGCTGTCAGAAATATCAAAAAACAGACTCGGCAATCGGCCAGCACGGGCTGGGCTGATTTCTACTTCAAGCGTTCATCACTTCCCTGATATCGGCCGCCAATTCTCTTACACGCTCTTCCTCGGTATCCCACGCACACATGAAGCGTGCGCCGCCTTTGCCGATAAAGGTGTAGAAACGCCAGCCCTTGGCGGTCAACGCTGCGATGGCCGGTTCCGAGAGTTGCAGGAACACGCCGTTGGCTTGCACCGGGAACATCAGCTCAACGCCAGGAATATCCGCCACCAGGCTGCTGAGCAGTTGCGCGCAGTGGTTGGCGTGGCGCGCATGCTTGAGCCAGGCGTCGTTTTCCAGCAGGCCCACCCACGGTGCCGACAAAAAGCGCATCTTCGACGCCAGTTGGCCGGCCTGTTTGCAGCGGTAGTCGAAGTCTTCGGCCAGCTTGTGGTTGAAGAACAGGATGGCTTCACCCACCGCCATGCCGTTCTTGGTGCCGCCAAAGCACAGCACGTCTACACCGGCCTTCCAGGTCAGATCGGCCGGCGAGCAGCCGAGGAAGGCGCAGGCGTTGGAGAAGCGTGCGCCATCCATGTGCAGGTTCAGGCCCAGCTCCTTGCAGGTGGCGCTGATGGCGCGGATTTCCTCTGGGGTGTAGACGCTGCCGACCTCGGTGGCCTGGGTCAGCGTGACGACGCGCGGTTTCGGGTAGTGGATATCCTGGCGCTTGAGGGCGATTTCGCGGATTGATTCCGGGGTCAGCTTGCCGTTTTCGGTGCGGGCGGTGAGCAGCTTGGAGCCGTTGGAGAAAAACTCCGGCGCGCCGCATTCGTCGGTCTCGACGTGGGCGGTTTCCGAGCAAATCACGCTATGGTAGCTCTGGCACAGCGAAGACAGCGCCAGGGAGTTGGCGGCGGTACCGTTGAAGGCGAAGAACACTTCGCAGTCGGTTTCGAACAGATTGCGGAAACCGTCGGCGGCGCGGTGGGTCCATTCATCATCACCGTAGGCGCGTTGATGGCCCTGGTTGGCTTGTTCCATGGCGGCCCAGGCTTCCGGGCAGATGCCGGAATAGTTGTCGCTGGCGAATTGTTGGCTCTTGTCGGTCATGGCCCATTCCTGTGGTCGATGTTGGTGCGCACTTTAACCAAGATTGGGAGGGGGGCGCACGCACTGTAAATGCAAAGTCGTTGGGGAATTATGCACGGTACTGAAACGATTCCTGTCGGACGTATCCGCGATGGCGCTTTGGATCTGCTCAAGTGGCTGGCACTGCTGAGCATGGTGCTGGACCACCTGCGCTATGTGGGGTTGAGTCTGGATGGGCTGTACGTGCCGGGGCGCCTGGCGTTCCCGTGGTTTTGCCTGGCGATCGCGGCGAACCTGCATCGCGCGCGCAAGGCGCCGATGAGCGGCCAGTGGCGCTACCTGGGCTGGCTGCTGTTGTTCAGTGTGATCAGCGAAGTGCCCTATCGGCTGTTCATCGAGGATGCCGATACATTGAATGTGCTGCCGACCCTGGCACTGGGCGTGCTGGTTGCCAGGGGATGGCAGCACAAAGCCCTTGTTGATCGAGGATTGGCGCTGCTGGCGCTCGCAGCAGGCGCTGTCTTTTCCACGCAACTGATGTTCGGTTTTTTTGGTGTATTGCTGCCACTGGCGATGCTGCTGGTATTCAGCCGGCCATGGTATTTCAGCGTGTTACCGGGTTTGGTTTGCGTAGCCGCCAACCAATGGCAGATTTTGCTCAACAGCGGCTCGATCGTTGCGCTGATCGGGTTGGCCGCGTGCCTGATCGCGCCATTGGCCGGATTGGTCTTGTTGCGACATGCCAAAAGCGCCTCCCCGCCAGCCATGCGTCGCTGGGCGTACGCTCTGTACCCCGCGCATTTCCTCCTGCTACTACTCATCCGCCAGATCATCGCTTAACCCTTGTGGGAGGGGCGGTGCGACGATTCGACTTGCCCCCGATTGCGGTGTGTCAGCCAGCCTATGTGCAAACTGATGCACCGCTATCGGGAGCAAGCCCCCTCCCACATTTATTTCTGTGTTGTTTGAGCAATGTCGTAAACGCACCTTTGCGTGGCGTGCGCAGGCATTTGACCTGCACGCGCCAGCCCTACCATCGCATCAAAGGGCCCTGCACGGGCCTCAACAATACGAAAGGCTGGGAGAGACGCGATGTTCAGCAAACAAGACCAGATCCAGGGATATGACGACGCACTGCTGGCGGCGATGAATGCCGAGGAGCAGCGTCAGGAAGATCATATCGAGCTGATCGCGTCGGAGAACTACACCAGCAAGCGCGTGATGGAAGCTCAAGGCAGCGGCCTCACCAACAAATACGCCGAAGGCTACCCGGGCAAGCGCTACTACGGTGGCTGCGAGCATGTGGACAAGGTCGAGGCCCTGGCCATTGAGCGCGCCAAGCAGCTGTTCGGCGCCGATTACGCCAACGTGCAGCCGCACTCCGGCTCGTCCGCCAACAGTGCGGTGTACCTGGCGCTGATCAATGCCGGCGACACTATCCTCGGCATGAGCCTGGCCCACGGCGGCCACCTGACCCACGGCGCCAAAGTGTCGTCCTCGGGCAAGCTGTACAACGCGGTGCAGTACGGCATCAACACCGATACCGGCCTGATCGACTACGACGAAGTCGAGCGCCTGGCCGTGGAGCACCAGCCGAAAATGGTCGTGGCCGGTTTCTCTGCCTACTCCAAGACCCTGGATTTCCCCCGCTTCCGTGCGATCGCCGACAAGGTAGGTGCGCTGCTGTTCGTCGACATGGCCCACGTCGCCGGGCTGGTGGCCGCCGGTCTGTACCCGAACCCGCTGCCCTACGCGGACGTGGTCACCACCACCACCCACAAGACCCTGCGCGGTCCACGCGGTGGCCTGATCCTGGCCAAGGCCAACGAAGCCATCGAAAAGAAACTCAACGCGGCCGTCTTCCCTGGCGCCCAGGGCGGCCCGCTGATGCATGTGATCGCCGGCAAGGCGGTGTGCTTCAAGGAAGCGGCAGAGCCCGGCTTCAAGGCGTATCAGCAACAGGTGATCGACAATGCCCAGGCCATGGCCGAAGTGTTCATCAAGCGCGGCTACGATGTGGTCTCCGGTGGCACCGACAACCACTTGTTCCTGGTCAGTCTGATCCGTCAGGGCCTCACCGGCAAAGACGCGGACGCGGCCCTCGGCCGCGCCCACATTACCGTCAACAAGAACGCTGTGCCGAATGACCCGCAGTCGCCGTTCGTGACCTCGGGCCTGCGCATCGGCACCCCGGCGGTGACCACCCGTGGCTTCAAAGTGCCGCAGTGCATCGAACTGGCCGGCTGGATCTGCGACATCCTCGACAACCTCGGCGACGCCGATGTCGAGGCCAACGTGGCCAAGCACGTGTCTGCCCTGTGCGCTGATTTCCCGGTTTATCGCTGAGCGCGGTTTTGGAGTAATGACTATGCAACGCTACTCAGGCTTCGGCCTCTTCAAGCACTCCCTCAGCCATCACGAAAACTGGCAGAAGATGTGGCGCACGCCGACCCCGAAAAAGGTCTACGACGTGGTCATCGTCGGCGGCGGCGGGCATGGTCTGGCGACCGCTTACTACCTGGCCAAAGAGCACGGCATCACCAACGTGGCCGTGGTCGAGAAAGGCTGGCTGGGTGGCGGCAACACGGCGCGCAACACCACCATCGTGCGTTCCAACTACCTGTGGGATGAGTCGGCGCACCTGTACGAACACGCGATGAAACTCTGGGAAGGTTTGTCCCAGGACCTGAACTACAACGTGATGTTCTCCCAGCGCGGCGTGTACAACCTGTGCCACACCCTGCAGGACATCCGCGATTCCGAGCGTCGCGTCAGCGCCAACCGCCTCAACGGCGTGGATGGCGAGCTGCTCAACGCCAAGCAGGTTGCCGACGAGATTCCTTACCTCGACTGCTCCAAGAACACCCGCTACCCGGTCCTCGGCGCCACCGTGCAACGTCGCGGCGGCGTGGCCCGCCACGATGCCGTGGCCTGGGGTTTTGCCCGCGCCGCTGACGCTCTCGGTGTGGACTTGATCCAGCAGACCGAGGTGATCGGCTTTCGCAAGGAAAACGGCGTGTGCATCGGCGTGGAAACCAACAAGGGCTTTATCGGCGCCAAGCGCGTCGGTGTGGTCACGGCGGGTAACTCCGGGCACATGGCGTCACTCGCCGGGTTCCGTTTGCCGATCGAGTCCCACCCGCTGCAAGCGTTGGTGTCGGAGCCGATCAAGCCGATTATCGACAGCGTGATCATGTCCAACGCCGTGCACGGCTACATCAGCCAGTCCGACAAGGGCGACCTGGTGATCGGCGCCGGTATCGACGGCTACAACGGCTACGGCCAGCGTGGTTCGTACCCGGTGATCGAACACACCATCCAGGCCATCGTCGAGATGTTCCCGGTATTGTCCCGGGTGCGCATGAACCGCCAGTGGGGCGGCATCGTCGACACCACGCCGGACGCCTGCCCGATCATCTCCAAGACCCCGGTGCCGAACATGTTCTTCAACTGCGGGTGGGGTACCGGTGGCTTCAAGGCTACGCCGGGCTCAGGCAACGTGTTTGCCGCGAGCCTGGCCAAGGGTGAAATGCATCCGTTGGCCGCGCCATTCTCCATCGACCGTTTCCACAACGGTGCGCTGATCGACGAACACGGCGCTGCGGCCGTCGCCCACTAACAGGAGAAATTTCCTATGTTGCATATCTTCTGTCCTCACTGTGGCGAACTGCGCTCCGAAGAGGAATTCCACGCGTCCGGCCAAGCGCACATCCCGCGCCCGCTGGACCCGAATGCCTGCACCGACGCGGAGTGGGGCGACTACATGTTCTTTCGCGACAACCCCCGTGGCCTGCACCACGAACTGTGGATTCACGCCGCCGGTTGCCGCCAGTACTTCAACGCGACGCGCGACACCCTGACTTACGAAATTCTTGAAACCTACAAGATCGGCGAGAAGCCGCAATTCACCGCCAAGGCCGCTGGAGAGAAGGTATGAGCCAGATCAATCGCCTGTCCAACGGTGGCCGGATCGACCGTAACAAAGTCCTCACCTTTACCTTCAACGGGCAGAGCTACAAGGGCTTTGAAGGCGACACTCTGGCCGCTGCACTGCTGGCCAACGGCGTCGACATCATCGGCCGCAGCTTCAAGTACTCGCGCCCTCGCGGCATCTTCGCCGCCGGCGCCGAAGAGCCGAACGCGGTGCTGCAGATCGGCGCCACCGAAGCCACCCAGATTCCCAACGTGCGCGCCACGCAACAAGCGCTGTACCAAGGCTTGGTTGCCACCAGCACCAACGGCTGGCCGAGTGTCAACAACGACATGATGGGCATCCTCGGCAAGGTCGGCGGCAAGCTGATGCCGCCGGGTTTCTATTACAAAACCTTCATGTACCCGCAATCGTTCTGGATGACCTACGAGAAGTACATCCGTAAGGCGGCCGGTCTTGGCCGTTCGCCGACCGAGAACGATCCGGACACCTACGACAACTTTAACCGTCACTGCGATGTGCTGGTGGTCGGCGCGGGCCCGGCTGGCCTCGCCGCTGCACTGGCGGCTGCGCGCAGCGGTGCGCGGGTGATCCTTGCCGATGAACAGGAAGAGTTCGGTGGTTCGCTGCTGGATTCGCGCGAAAGCCTTGACGGCAAGCCGGCGACCGAATGGGTTGCCAGCGTGATTGCCGAGTTGAAAGCCCTGCCGGACGTGGTGCTGCTGCCCCGCGCCACCGTCAACGGCTACCACGACCATAACTTCCTGACCATTCACGAGCGCCTCACCGACCACCTTGGCGACCGCGCGCCGATTGGCGTGGTGCGCCAGCGTATCCACCGCGTGCGTGCCAAGCGCGTGGTGCTGGCCACCGGTGCCTGCGAGCGTCCGCTGGTGTACGGCAACAACGACGTGCCGGGCAACATGCTCGCCGGAGCCGTCTCTACTTACGTGCGCCGCTACGGCGTGGCACCGGGCAAAAAGCTGGTGCTGTCGACCAACAACGACCACGCCTACCGCGTGGCGCTGGACTGGCTCGATGCGGGCCTGCAAGTGGTCGCGGTGGCCGATGTACGCCACAACCCACGCGGCGCGCTGGTTGAAGAAGCCCGCGCCAAGGGCATTCGTATCCTCACCGGCAGCGCCGTAGTCGAAGCGCGTGGCACCAAGCGCGTGAGCGCTGCGCGAGTGGCTGCGATCGATGTTAAGGCACATAAAGTCACCAGCCCCGGCGAGTGGCTGGACTGCGACCTGGTGGCCAGCTCCGGCGGCTACAGCCCGGTGGTCCACTTGGCCTCGCACCTGGGCGGCAAGCCGACCTGGCGCGAAGACATCCTCGGTTTCGTGCCGGGCGAAGCGCCGCAGAAACGCGTGTGCGTCGGCGGTATCAACGGCGTCTACGGCCTGGGCGATTCCCTGGCCGATGGGTTCGAGGGCGGCGTACGTGCGGCCAGCGAAGCCGGGTTCGCCCCGGTTGAAGGCGTGTTGCCGAAAGCCTTGAGCCGTCTGGAAGAGCCGACCCTGGCGCTGTTCCAGGTACCGCACGAAAAAGTTACCGCACGGGCGCCGAAGCAATTCGTCGACCTGCAGAACGACGTGACCGCCGCCGCCATCGAACTGGCTACCCGCGAAGGTTTCGAATCGGTCGAGCACGTCAAGCGCTACACCGCGCTGGGCTTCGGTACCGACCAGGGCAAGCTGGGTAACGTCAACGGCCTGGCCATTGCCGCGCGCTCGCTGAACGTGACCATCCCGCAGATGGGCACCACCATGTTCCGTCCCAACTACACACCCGTGACATTCGGTGCGATAGCGGGCCGTCACTGTGGGCACATCTTCGAACCGGTGCGCTACACCGCGCTGCAAGCCTGGCACGTGAAGAACGGCGCCGAATTTGAAGACGTCGGCCAGTGGAAACGCCCGTGGTATTTCCCGCGCAACGGCGAAGACCTGCACGCTGCGGTCAAACGCGAATGCCTGGCCGTGCGCGACAGCGTCGGCCTGCTGGATGCGTCCACCCTCGGCAAGATCGATATCCAGGGCCCGGATGCCCGTGAGTTCCTCAACCGTATCTACAGCAACGCCTGGACCAAGCTCGACGTGGGCAAGGCGCGCTACGGCCTGATGTGCAAGGAAGATGGCATGGTCTTCGACGACGGCGTCACCGCCTGTCTGGCCGACAACCACTTCCTGATGACCACTACCACCGGCGGTGCCGCGCGTGTTCTGCAGTGGCTGGAAATCTACCAACAGACCGAATGGCCGGACCTCAAGGTGTACTTCACCTCGGTCACCGACCATTGGGCGACCATGACCCTGTCTGGCCCCAACAGCCGCAAGCTGCTGAGTGAAGTCACCGACATCGACCTGGACAAGGACGGCTTTCCGTTCATGACCTGGAAAGAAGGCCTGGTGGGCGGCGTACCGGCGCGGGTGTTCCGTATCTCGTTTACCGGCGAGCTGTCGTATGAAGTCAACGTGCAGGCCGACTACGCCATGGGCGTGCTGGAACAGATCGTCGAGGCCGGCAAAAAGTACAACCTGACGCCGTACGGCACCGAAACCATGCACGTACTGCGCGCCGAGAAGGGCTTCATCATCGTCGGCCAGGACACCGACGGCTCGATGACCCCGGACGACCTGAACATGGGCTGGTGCGTAGGCCGTACCAAACCGTTTTCGTGGATCGGCTGGCGCGGAATGAACCGCGAAGACTGCGTGCGTGAAGAGCGCAAGCAACTGGTCGGGCTCAAGCCGATTGATCCGAACGTGTGGCTGCCGGAAGGCGCGCAGTTGGTGTTCGATCCGAAACAGACGATCCCGATGAAGATGGTCGGCCACGTCACCTCAAGTTATGCGCACAACTCCCTGGGCTATTCGTTTGCCATGGGCGTGGTGAAGGGCGGCTTGAAGCGCATCGGCGAACGGGTGTTTTCGCCCCAGGCCGATGGCAGCGTGATCGAGGCGGAGATTGTGTCTTCGGTGTTCTTTGATCCGAAAGGTGAGCGGCAGAACATCTGATACCTGATCGTTCCCACGCTCGGCGTGGGAATGCATCCCCGGGACGCTCCGCGCCCCTGGAGCGGACGCAGAGCGTTCATGGCGGCATTCCCACGCAGAGCGTGGGAACGATCAATTTAAGACAAGGTGCTTTATGACAGCAGCCAACGTATACCAACAACGCCCCACCACCGGTGCCAAGGCCGAGTCGTCGCTGCACCATGCCGACCTCGCCAGCCTGGTCGGCAAGGGCCGCAAGAATGCCGGCGTGACCGTGCGTGAAAAGAAACTTCTGGGCCACCTGACCCTCCGCGGCGACGGCCACGATGCCGCGTTCGCCAGCGGCGTGCACAAGGCCCTGGGCATCGAACTGCCTGGCGCTCTGCGGGTCATCGTCAACGGTGAAACCAGCCTGCAATGGCTCGGCCCGGACGAGTGGCTGTTGATCGTGCCAGGCGGCGAAGAGTTCGCTGCCGAACAAAACCTGCGCGCGGCGTTGGGCGACCTGCATATCCAGATCGTCAACGTCAGCGGCGGCCAGCAAATTCTCGAACTCAGCGGCCCGAACGTGCGCGATGTGCTGATGAAATCCACCAGCTACGACGTGCACCCCAACAACTTCCCGGTGGGCAAGGCAGTGGGCACGGTGTTCGCCAAGTCGCAACTGGTGATCCGTCATACCGCAGAAGACACCTGGGAACTGCTGATCCGTCGCAGCTTCTCGGATTACTGGTGGTTGTGGCTGCAGGACGCCTCGGCCGAGTTTGGCCTGAGCGTTCAAGCCTGATCGTTCCCACGCTCCGCGTGGGAACGCATCCCGGGACGCTCCGCGTCCCAAGAGCGGACGCAGAGCGTCCATGGCGGCATTCCCACGCAGAGCGTGGGAACGATCAAGGAGTCAACCGTAATGAGCCGCGCACCCGATACATGGATTTTGACCGCCGACTGCCCCAGCGTGCTCGGCACGGTGGACGCGGTCACCCGCTACCTGTTCGAGCAGGGCTGCTACGTCACCGAGCACCACTCGTTCGATGACCGCCTCTCGGGCCGGTTTTTCATCCGTGTGGAATTCCGCCAGCCGGACGGTTTTGACGAGCAAGCCTTTCGCGACGGCCTGGCCACGCGCGGCGAAGCCTTTGGCATGATCTTCGAGCTGACGGCGCCGAACTACCGGCCCAAAGTGGTGATCATGGTCTCCAAGGCGGACCACTGCCTGAATGACCTGCTGTATCGCCAGCGCATCGGCCAATTGTCGATGGACGTGGTCGCGGTGGTGTCCAACCACCCCGATCTGAAACCCTTGGCCGACTGGCACCAGATTCCCTACTTCCATTTCCCGCTGGACCCCAACGACAAGCCGTCCCAGGAGCGCCAGGTGTGGCAAGTGGTGGAAGACACCGGCGCCGAGTTGGTGATTCTTGCGCGCTACATGCAGGTGCTGTCGCCGGAACTGTGCCGCAAGCTGGACGGCAAGGCGATCAACATCCACCACTCGTTGCTGCCGGGCTTCAAGGGCGCCAAGCCCTATCACCAGGCGTACAACAAGGGCGTGAAACTGGTCG
Source organism: Pseudomonas sp. R1-43-08 (assembly GCF_003852255.1). NCBI lineage: Bacteria > Pseudomonadati > Pseudomonadota > Gammaproteobacteria > Pseudomonadales > Pseudomonadaceae > Pseudomonas > Pseudomonas sp. R1-43-08. Next base: position 5,140,961 of record NZ_CP027734.1, on the reverse strand, counting down.
GCGCCACGGCGCATTACATCAACAACGATCTGGATGAAGGCCCGATCATCGCCCAAGGCGTGGAGGTGGTGGATCACAGCCACTATCCCGAGGATTTGATTGCCAAAGGGCGCGATATTGAAGGGCTCACGTTGGCGCGGGCGGTGGGGTATCACATCGAGCGGCGGGTGTTTTTGAACGCCAATAGAACTGTGGTGCTTTGACTGACGCCATCGGGAGCAAGCCCCCGATGAGGCCCTCAAAAACAACGCAAAAACAGCATCTGTAACCCGAGCACTTAAACGCGCTGCCCACCTAACAGGGCAACGCAGTTCCATAAAAACAACAGCGAGGTGAAAGCATGTCTGGTAATCGTGGTGTCGTGTATCTCGGCAACGGCAAGGTCGAAGTACAGAAAATCGACTATCCCAAAATGCAGGACCCCCGTGGCAGGAAGATCGAGCACGGCGTCATCCTGCGCGTGGTCTCTACCAACATCTGCGGCTCCGACCAACACATGGTGCGCGGCCGCACCACCGCCCAGACCGGCCTGGTGCTGGGGCATGAAATCACCGGCGAAGTGATCGAGAAGGGCAGCGACGTCGAGAACCTGAAGATCGGTGACCTGGTGTCGGTGCCCTTCAACGTAGCGTGCGGCCGTTGCCGCTCCTGCAAGGAAATGCACACCGGCGTGTGCTTGAGTGTCAACCCGGCGCGCCCGGGCGGCGCTTACGGCTATGTCGACATGGGCGACTGGACCGGTGGCCAGGCTGAATACGCGCTGGTGCCTTACGCCGACTTCAACCTGCTCAAACTGCCGGACCGCGACAAGGCGATGGAGAAAATCCGTGACCTGACGTGCCTCTCCGACATCCTGCCGACCGGCTACCACGGTGCGGTCACGGCAGGCGTTGGCCCAGGCAGCACGGTCTACATCGCCGGTGCCGGCCCGGTCGGCCTCGCCGCTGCCGCGTCAGCACGTCTGCTGGGCGCTGCGGTCGTGATCATCGGTGACGTCAACCCGATCCGCCTGGCCCACGCCAAGGCCCAGGGCTTTGAAATCGCCGACCTGTCCACCGACACGCCGTTGCACGAACAGATTGCCGCGCTGCTCGGCGAGCCGGAAGTGGACTGCGCCGTCGATGCCGTAGGCTTTGAAGCACGCGGCCACGGCCATGACGGCGTCAAGGCCGAAGCCCCGGCCACGGTGCTCAACTCACTGATGGGCGTGGTGCGCGTGGCGGGCAAGATCGGTATCCCCGGCCTTTACGTCACCGAAGACCCAGGCGCTGTCGATGCCGCCGCTAAAATGGGCAGCCTGAGCATTCGTTTTGGTCTGGGTTGGGCCAAATCCCACAGCTTCCACACCGGGCAGACGCCGGTGATGAAGTACAACCGCCAGCTGATGCAGGCGATCATGTGGGACCGTATCAACATCGCTGAAATCGTCGGCGTGCAGGTGATCAGCCTGGATGACGCGCCACGTGGCTATGGCGAGTTCGATGCGGGTGTGCCGAAGAAATTTGTGATTGACCCGCATAAGCTGTTCAGCGCGGCATAAAGCCTTGGGCAAATGTCCCAGCCACTGAAAATCAAATGTGGGAGGGGGCTTGCTCCCGATGGCGGTGGTTCAGTCAGTGCCGCTGTGACTGACCTGCCGCTATCGGGAGCAAGCCCCCTCCCACAAGGGATTTAGGGTGTTTAGCGTGCGGCCAGCGCACCCTGGTAGACGGTCGGGCCGGTTGGCTGCTTGCTCAGCGAGCCACCCTTGGTTTCCGAACTCACCATCAGCTCCACCGGCTTGCTGATGCTTTCCTGTTGGCGTGGATTCAAGCCAATGATGCCTTTGCCATCTTCCGGCAAAAGTCCCAGAGACACAGGCGTGCCGTCTTTGGGGATGGCCCACAGCTCCAGGCTCTGGTCGGGCGCAGGCGCCGTGGCGGCAATCGGCTGTACTTCCAGATAATCCTTGTGCGCCATGATTTGCGCGGCCGGCTGCTGGGTCGTCGTCACCAACGTCGCCGCGGATTTGATGCTGTCCTGGGTGTAGAGCGCGCCGCCGATGCCGGCAGCCACTACGGCGCAGGCGCCGATGAACAGACGCGGGCGGCTCCAGAAGGCAGGCTTGTGCTCAATCACTTGGGGTTGGATCGCAGTCATAAGTCTCTTCCTGACAAATTTTGTAGTCAGTTCCTAGACCCGCTTATCCCCGATGGGTTCCGGAACAACCGACGGGATACCCAGTCCAACGCCTGCTTTTGCACCTATTTCCTGAGGTTGTCTTGATGAAGATTTCACGCGGTTTTGCCCTTTCCTGCCTGTTGACCGTGGCCGCCAGCCCGGTGTTTGCCGCAGGCTTCAGCCTTGGCGATGCGGCCAACGCCATTTCCGGCATGCAGGGTGGCAACAACAAGGCCGCCGCCGCTGCTCCAACATCGGAGACGGCCGACCTGCTGACAGCCCTGACCTCTCAACTCAATATCACCCCGGAGCAAGCCGTCGGCGGCACGGGCGCGATGCTGGGCCTGGCGAAGAACAAGCTGAGCAGCAATGACTTTTCGCAGTTGGGCGATAGCGTGCCGGGCCTCGATAAACTGTCGGGTAACAATGCCCTGGGCAGCCTGGGTGCCTTGAGCGGGATGCTCGGCCAGGCCGGCGGCAGCAAGACCAGCGGCCTGGACGGCCTGCTGGGCAACGTGAAAAACACTAATGATTTGAACACCGCGTTCAGCGCCCTGGGCATGGACAGCGGCATGATCGGTCAGTTTGCCCCGGTGATCCTGCAATACCTGGGTGGGCAGGGCGCCGATAGCTCTGTGCTGGGCAAGCTGGCCCAGGCCTGGGGCACCGGCAGCTAAGACTGCTGCGCGCGCAGCTGCTCGATGCGCGCATCCTTCTCCCGCCAGAGCTGGTTGACCCAGTTCTGGACGGTCAGGCGAAACGCCGGATCGTTCTCGTAGTCCCCCTGCCACAACGCCGCGTCCAATTCACGGGTGCGGATATCCACGATCACCTTCGGCACCGCGCCGCTGATCAAATCCCAGAACCCTGGAATCTTTGGCTGTGGGTACACCACGGTCACGTCGAGGACGGCATCCAACTGCTCGCCCAGCGCCGCCAACACGAAGGCCACGCCGCCCGCCTTCGGTTTGAGCAGTCGGTTAAACGGCGAGTCCTGCTGCTTGCGTTTAGCCTCGCTGAACCGCGTGCCTTCCAGGTAGTTGACCACCGTCACCGGCTGGCGCTTGAACAGCTCGCAGGCCTCTTTGGTGATCTTCAGGTCCTGCCCGGCCAGTTCCGGATGCTTGGCCAGGTACGCTTTGGTGTAGCGCTTCATGAACGGATAATCCAGCGCCCACCAGGCCAGGCCAAGGAAGGGCACCCAGATCAGCTCTTTTTTCAGGAAGAATTTGAAGAACGGCGTGCGCCGGTTCAATGCCTGGATCAGCGCTGGAATATCCACCCAGGACTGGTGGTTGCTGATGACCAGGTAAGAGGTGTCGCCCCGCAGGTCCTCACCGCCGCGAATATCCCACTGGGTGGGAATGCACACCGCGAAGATCAGCTTGTCGATCTCGGCCCAGGTCTCGGCGATCCACATTACCGCCGATGACGCATAGTCACGCGAGCGGCCCGGTGCCACCAGTTTTAGCAGGGCAAACACCAGCAAGGGGCCGATCAAAATCAGCGTGTTGAGTAACAGCAGCAGTGTGACCAAACAGCCGGTGAGCAGGCGGCGCATAAGCAACTCTTGAAATTCTGTGGGCGGGCAATGATAAGCAAGGTGCGTCCAGAGGCCAAATCGCAAATGGCTGTACGAATGTTTCACAACGTGCCGGTTATGCTCGGTGATCCAACTAAGTGCCGTGCGTGTGGTCTAGAATCCGTCCACTTCTTTCGAGGAAATCATGCCGTGAAATTGTTCCTTGGCGCGTTCGCCCTAGTTTTTCCCGTTATCACCGCCATGCCTGTGATGGCCGCCGAACCGACCCTCTACGGTCGCTACGAATACATTCAACTGCCGGAAATCGGCCAGACCTTCAAGGCCAAGATGGACACCGGCGCGTTGACCGCCTCGTTGTCGGCCCGCGATATCGAAACCTTCACCCGTGATGGCGACGACTGGGTACGCTTCCGCCTCGGCGGCAAGGACGCCGACAACAAAGTCTACGAGCACAAGGTCTCGCGCATCAGCAAGATCAAGAGCCGCGCCGACGAAGATGACGACAAGGACGAAGCCAGTGTGGCCAAGCGCCCGGTGATCGACCTGGAGATGTGCCTGGGTGACGTCAAGCGTACCGTCGAGGTCAACCTTACCGACCGCAGCAGCTTCAATTATCCGCTGCTGATCGGCGCCAAGGCCTTGCGTGAATTCGGTGCAGCAGTAAACCCGGCCCGTCGTTACACTGCCGACAAACCGGACTGCTGACGGACCCACATGCCGCATATCCTGATTGTCGAAGACGAAGCGGCGATTGCCGACACGCTGATCTTCGCCCTGCAAGGCGAGGGCTTTAGCACCACCTGGCTGAGCCTGGGCCAGGCGGCGCTGGAGCATCAGCGCCAAACCCCGGCCGACTTGATCATCCTCGACATCGGCCTGCCCGACATCAGCGGTTTTGAAACCTGCAAGCGACTGCGCCGGTTCAGCGAAGTGCCGGTGATGTTCCTCAGCGCGCGCGATGGCGAGATCGACCGGGTGGTGGGGCTGGAAATCGGCGCCGACGATTACGTGGTCAAGCCCTTCAGCCCGCGTGAAGTGGCGGCCAGGGTGCGGGCGATTCTCAAGCGGGTCGGCCCGACTGTGGCGCCTGCGGTGTTCCAGGTCGACCTGGAACGCATGCAAATCCACTATCGCAGCCAGCCGCTGAGCCTGACGCGTCACGAATTCCGCCTGCTGCAAAGCCTGCTGGAACAACCCGAACGTGTGTTCAGCCGCGAGCAACTGCTGGACGCCGTGGGCGTACCCGCCGACGCCGGCTATGAGCGCAATATCGACAGCCATATCAAAAGCCTGCGCAGCAAGTTGCGCAGCGTGGCCGCCGATGCCGAACCGATCCAGACGCATCGCGGCCTGGGTTACAGCTACAGCCCGAGCCATAGCTGATGCGCCTGGGGCTGCGGATTTTCCTGGTTTACGCGCTGTTTATCGGCCTGACCGGTTACTTTGTGCTCAACACAGTGATGAAGGAAATCCGCCCCGGCGTACGCCAGTCCACCGAAGAAACCCTGGTGGACACCGCCAACCTGCTCGCCGAAATCCTGCGCACCGATGTGAAGAACGGCACCCTCGGCCAGAGCCACTGGCCGCAGGTGCTCAAGGCGTATGGCAATCGTCAGCCGGGTGCGGTCATCTGGGGCCTGCCGAAGAACCAGGTCAACCACCGCATCTATGTCACCGACGCCAAGGGCACGGTATTGCTCGACTCCACGGGCGAGGCGGTGGGCCAGGACTATTCCAGGTGGAACGACGTGTACCTGACCCTGCGCGGTGAGTACGGTGCTCGCTCAACCCGCAACGAAGCGGATGACCCAACCTCGTCGGTGATGCACGTGGGCGCGCCGATTCGCGACGACGGCCGGATTATCGGCGTGGTGACCGTGGCCAAGCCCAATAGCTCGTTACAGCCCTACGTCGACCGCACCGAGCGGCGCCTGCTGTGGTATGGCGCCGGGCTGGTGACTCTGGGCCTGCTGCTGGGCGCACTGTTGTCTTGGTGGCTGAGCGTCGCCCTGAAGCGCTTGACCGCCTATGCCGAGGCCGTCAGCGAAGGGCGTCGGGCCGAGTTGCCCCATTACCGTGGCGGCGAGCTCAAGCAGCTGTCCACCGCTGTCGAACACATGCGCACGCAGCTGGAGGGCAAAGCCTATGTCGAACATTACGTGCACACCCTGACCCACGAACTGAAAAGCCCACTGGCGGCCATTCGCGGCGCGGCGGAGTTGCTGCAGGGCGACATGACCCGCGAACAGCAGCAGCGTTTTGTCGGCAATATCGACAGCGAAAGCGCACGCCTGCAGCAGCTGATCGAGCGGTTGTTGAACCTGGCACAGGTGGAGCAACGCCAGGGGCTGGAAGAACAATCGAGTATCGCGCTGGCGGGCCTGGTCGATGATGTACTCAAGGCGCAATGTGCGCGGATCGAAAGCGCCGGCCTGCAGGTCGAGCAAAGTATCGGCGCCGATGTGCGGGTGTTTGGCGAACCCTTCCTGCTGCGCCAGGCCCTGGGCAACCTGCTGGACAACGCCCTGGACTTCACCCCGCCCGGCGGCGAACTGCGGTTCAGTGCGCAGGTGCGGCACAACGACGTTCGGGTGAGCCTGTTCAACCAGGCCGCGCCGATTCCGGATTACGCCTTGCCGCGCCTGAGCGAGCGTTTCTATTCCCTGCCGCGTCCGGCCAGCGGGCGCAAAAGCACCGGCCTGGGCCTTAACTTTGTCGAAGAAGTGATGAAGCTGCACGGCGGCGCGCTGCAAATCGGCAACGTACCGGGTGGCGTGGAGGTGGTGCTGCATCTCCACACAATCTCCACACTGCCCACATAAATCCCCCACACAGGCTGCCCAGACTCTCCTTATCAAAACAGGGAGAGTCCCATGAACCGCAGCCTGCTTTTCAAACTTGGCGCGATTGCGCTGCTGATCCTGCTGTTGCTGATTCCGTTGCTGATGATCAACGGCATCATCAGCGACCGCCAGCAACTGCGCGACGGCGTACTGATGGACATCGCCCGCAGTTCCAGCTTCGCGCAGCGCCTCACCGGCCCGGTGATGGTGGTGCCTTATCGCAAGACGGTGCGCGAATGGAAGCTCAATGAAAAACTCAACAAACGCTACGAAGAAACCCGCGAGGAGCGCGGCCGTTTGTATTTCCTGCCGGAGCGCTTTGAGCTCGACGGCCAGGTGCAGACCGAGCTGCGCGCACGGGGCATCTACCAGGCGCGGTTGTTTCATGCCGACAACCGCATCAGTGGACGTTTCCAACTGCCTGCACAACTGGGCATCACGGAAAACTTCGCAGACTACCGTTTTGAACCGGCGTTTCTGGCGATGGGCATCAGCGATATTCGCGGCATCGAAAATGCGCTGACGCTGGAGCTGGGCGATCAGCGCCTGGAATTCGCGCCGGGCTCCCTGGTGGACTGGCTGGGAGAGGGCGTGCATGTGCTGCTGCCCGACCAGGACAGCCGGAAACCCGCCACCGTGGATTTCGCCTTCGACCTGCGCCTGCAGGGCACTGAACAACTGCAGGTGGTGCCCGTGGGCAAGACCAGCCAGGTATCACTTGCCTCCAACTGGCCGCACCCAAGCTTTATCGGCAACTTCCTGCCGGCGCAGCGGGACGTCACCGACAAGGGCTTTACCGCCCACTGGCAAACCTCGTTCTTCGCAACCAACCTCGAGCAGGCCCTGCAAACCTGCCTGGACCGCCAGGGTTGTGATGACTTCAATAACCGCAGCTTCGGCGTGAACTTCATCGACCCGGTGGACCAGTACCTCAAGAGCGAACGCGCGATCAAATACGCGCTGCTGTTCATCGCCCTGACCTTTGCCGGCTTCTTCCTGTTCGAAGTGCTCAAGAGCCTGGCCGTGCACCCCATCCAGTACGCCTTGGTGGGCTTTGCATTGGCGTTCTTCTACCTGCTGCTGTTGTCGCTGTCCGAGCATCTGGGGTTTGCCTTGGCGTACCTGATATCGGCCAGCGCCTGCGTGTTGTTGATCGGCTTCTACGTGTGCCATGTGCTGCGCAGCGTGATCCACGGCCTGGGCTTTTCGGTGGGCTTGGCGGCGTTGTATGGGCTGTTGTACGGGTTGCTGAGTGCCGAGGATTACGCGTTGCTGATGGGCTCGTTGTTGCTGTTCAGCCTGCTGGGCACGGTGATGGTGCTGACGCGCAGACTGGATTGGTATGGCGTGGGCAAGCGCAAGGCGGAGGCGGTGCAATGATCGGGTTGCGCGAAGATCAGCAAATGAAGGCCAGGATGATCGACGTCCTCAATCACACCGCCGCTCAATGTGGGAGGGGGCTTGCCCCCGATAGCGGTGGTTCAGAAACAGATGTGCTCAATGACACACCGCAATCGGGGGCAAGCCCCCTCCCACATGGGGTTTGCGTGAACATCAGGCGGGCGGTTGGGTCTGCTGCATCGAAGGCCGCTGGCTGACCTCGGCGTACCAGGCGGCAAGCCTGGGGTTATCCACGCGCCATTGCAGGTCGGGATGGCGGAAGTCGAGGTAGCCCAAGGCACAGGCCACGCTGATCGCGGCGATGTCGAAGTGGCTGGCCAGTTCGGCAATCGCCTCGGCTTCCAGCTCGGCCAGTGCGCGCCGCATCTTGTTGCGCTGCTCGTCCAGCCACTGGTCCCAATGTTTCTCCACCGGGCGCATCGCAGTCTCGTAGCGCACCAGCACGGCGGCATCCATGATCCCGTCGGCCATCGAGGCCAGAGTCAGGCGGCGCCAGCGGGCCGCACCGTCGCGGGGGATCAGCGGGTTGCCGACGTGCTGGTGGTCGAAGTAATCGAGGATCACCCGGCTGTCATGCAGTACCGAACCGTCGGCCAGGCGCAGGGCCGGGATCTTGCCGACCGGGTTGCCTTGCACCACATGTGCATCCGGGTTGACGGGGGTGGGCATACAGGCATGCAGGGCCACACGGTCCTGCTGGCCGGTCTCGATCAGCAGCACGCGGACTTTGCGCACGAACGGCGACGCGGGGTTGTGGAACAAGGTCATGCTGGGGGCGGACATGGGCATTCCTCGAAATGGGATGTGGCTAGCCTAGAGGCTTGCGCCGTGGCTGGCGAGGGAGATTTTTGGTGGTTTTGAAGGCCTCATCGGGAGCAAGTCGAATCGTCGCACCGCCCCTCCCACATTTAACAGTGTTCACAATTCAAGTGTGGGAGGGGGCTTGCCCCCGATAGCGCCCTCAGCCGCGCCGCTTGAACAACGCCCATGCACCAATGCCAGCAGGAACGCCCAACCCGACCCAACTCAACACATCCCACCCCCCATCCCCCAGCAACGCCGCAAACAACCCGGCGGCGCTGAGCAGGCCAATCCCCAGCGGAATGCCAAACACTTTCCAGAAACTCGACTGCCGGGGCTTCATGCCTTACCCGCCTTGCGCCGCACTATCCACAGGTAAATCCCGCTGACCAGCACGATGATGGTCAACACATCCAGCACCGCCCAGAGGATTTTCATCGGCATGCCGCCGTAGTCACCGAAGTGCAGCGGCTGGGACATGCCCATGGCGTCCATGTACCAGGGCCGTGCGGCGATGGCGGTCACGGCCAGGGTGCGGGCGTCGATCAATACCGGGGTGAGCAGATGGGAAGTGAGGTGGGTGCTGCCCTTCATGAACACGGCGTAGTGATGTTCGCTGGAAAAGCGCGTGCCGGGGAAGGCGATGAAGTCCGCTTGCATGCCGGGCGCGGCATTGGCGGCGATGCTCAGCAATTCGCTGGCCGGTGCGCGCTGGGTCAGCGGCGGGGCGTTTTTATAGGGTTCGATCATGGCGCTGAGGGCGTCCTCGCGCCAGGCGGCGATGATCAGGTCGGCGCAGGCGCTGATCACACCGGTCACGCCCACCACCAGTGCCCACGTCAGGGTGACCACGCCGATCAGGTTGTGCAGGTCGAGCCAGCGCAGGCGAGTGGACTTGTTTTGGCGCACGGTGGCGAACTTCAAACGGCGCATGAACGGCAGGTACAACACCGTGCCCGAGACGATCGCCAGCACGAACAGAACCCCCATAAACGCCAGCAACAGCTTGCCTGGCAGCCCGGCGAACATGTCCACATGCAGGCGCAGCAGGAACAGGGTGAGCCCACCATTGGCGGAGGGCATTTCCACCGCTTCGCCGGTACGCGCATCCAGCATGAAGGTGTGGGACGAATTCGGCTCGGTGCCGGCCGTGGCGGCCATGATCGCGATCACACCGTTCTGGTCGTCCTCATCCCACGCCAGGTACTGCATGGCCTCGCCTGGTCGATGGGCCTGGGCCTTGGTCACCAGTTGCTCCAGGTTGAGTTGCGGCGTCCCGGCGGGCATCTGCTTGAGCTGCGGCTCGTTGCCCAGCAGATGGTCGATCTCGTGGTGAAACACCAGCGGCAAGCCGGTTAGGGCGAGCAGCAGCAGGAATACGGTGCAGATCAGGCTGGTCCAGGTGTGGATGAAGGACCAGCGGCGGATGGTTTTGCTTTTCATGTTCTAGCCTTCAGACACACCAAAGCCGCCCCTGTGGGGCGGCCCGGTTGTTAACTCAGCCGATTACCACTGGTAGGTGGCACTGGCGACGACGCTGCGTTGGTCGCCGAAGTAGCAGTAGGAACCGTCACAGGTGGAAATGTAATCCTTGTTGAACAGGTTGGTCGCGTTCACTTTCACCGACGCGCCCTTGAGGCTGTTGTCCAGGCGGCCGAGGTCGTAGTGCACGGCGCCGTCGAATACGGTGTAGGCGTTGGCTTTGCCGGACCAGGTATTGGCCTGGTCGCCATAGGTATTGCCGGTGTAGCGGGCGCCAAAACCAATGCCGAACCCATCCAGTGCGCCGGTGTGCCAGGTGTAGTCGGTCCACAGGGAGGCTTGCTGGTTTGGCATCAGTTGCAGGCGGTTGCCTTTGAAGTCACCTTTTTGCACTTCGGATTTGGCCAGGGTATACGCCGCGATTACCTTGAGGTTTTCGGTTACGTCAGAGATAGCCTCCAGCTCCAGGCCCTTGACCTTCACTTCGCCGGTCTGGTCGGTGAGTGACACGCCACCGGACTGGAAGCTGGTGACCAGCACGTTTTTCTGAGTGAGGTCATACACCGCCGCACTCAGCAGCGTGTTCGAGCCCGGCGGCTGATACTTGACCCCCAGTTCCCACTGCTTGCCCTCGGTGGGCTTATACGATTCTGTAGGGGAGACGCTGGCGTTGCTCGCCGGTTGGAACGATTCGGCGTAGGAGATATACGGTACGAAGCCCGAGTCGAACACATAGCTCAGCGCCGCGTTGCCACTAAAGTTCTTGCTGCGGTCGGTGTTGGTCGCATCGTTCTTGTTGAAGTACGTGGTGCCTTGGTGCACCCAGTCTTCACGACCGCCCAGGGTCAGGCGCCAGTTGTCGAGTGCCATCTGGTCCTGGACGTACAGCCCTGTCTGCACGGTTTTCTGGTTGTAGTCATAGAACGCCGTGGAGCGCGCTGGCCGCACGACCGGCTGGGTATTGATCGGGTTGAAGATATTGACTGTTCCGGCGGGGCCAAAGATCGACAGGTATGAGGTATCGGTGCGCTGGTGATCCAGGCCCAGCAGTAACGTGTGGGTGATATCGCCGGTGGCGAAGTCCGCCTGGAAATTGTTATCCACCGCGAACTGGCTGATGTCCTCGTTCACGTTGGTCGACGAGCGGCTGATATTGCCGGCCGCGTCCGCTGGCGAGTAGGCGAACGAGCCCACGGTCAATTGTTGGAAAGCCAGTTCCGACTTGGTGTAGCGCAGGTTCTGTTTGAACTGCCAGGTGTCGTTGAAACGGTGTTCGAAGGCATAGCCCAGCGCGTAGTAGGTTCGGTCGTAGAACTCGTAATCGGGGTCACCGAGGTTCTTGTGGTGGGAAACGTCGCCCAGCGGCGATTTGATCTTGGTGCCCTGGATCGGCAGGAACTGGCTGGTGGTGCCCGTATCGTCACGGGTGAACTGCGACAGGAAAGTCAGCTTGGTATCGGTGTCGATATTCCAGGTCAGGCTTGGCGCGATGTTGTAGCGCTTGTTGTCGATGTGATCGACCTGGGTACCGGCATCGCGCACCACGCCGCCAAGGCTGTAGAGAAACTGGCCTTCATCATCGATCTTGCCAGTGCTTTCGAAATTGATCTGGCGGTAGTTGTCACTGCCGTACTGCACTTGGACAGCGTGGCTCGATTCTGCGCTGGGGCGGCGGCTGACCATGTCCAACAGGCCGCCCGGCGGGGTCTGACCATAGACCGACGAAGCCGGGCCGCGCAGCAAAGCGAGGCGATCCAGGTTCCAGGTTTCGGCTTTCGGGTTGGCGTACACGCCACGGGGCAGCGGCAGGCCGTCAAGGAACTGGGTGGGCTCGAAACCGCGTACGCGCATCCAGTCATAACGGGTGTCGCTGCCGTAGCTGGCGGAGACGATGCCGGGCATGTATTTGACGGCGTCGTCGAGGTTCTGCACGTTGCGATCCTGCATTTGCTCGCGGGTCGCCACGGAGATGGAACGCGGCGCCTCGACCAGGGCCGTGTCTGTCTTGCTGCCGGCGGCGGTGCGTTTCGCCAGGTAACCGTCGACCGGCCCCCACGCGCTCTCATAACTGCCCTGACCAATAATGCTCGTCTCCGGCAGCGCCACGACACCATCTGCAATTGCCACCAACGTAAACGTCCCGGCGCTGCTCTGCTCCAACTGTAACCCCGTGCCCCGCAACGCTTCACGCAACGCACCCTGGGCGTCGAACTGGCCTTTGACCGGGGCAGAGGTCTTGCCGGCGGCGAGCGCCGGGTTGAGGGTGAGGGCGAGGCCGGCCTGGCTGGCGATCTGGTTCAGGGTGGAGGCCAGTGGGGCGGGCGCCAGGTTGTAGGCGCGCACGCTGGTGGCCTGTTCGGCAGCGATCAGCGGGGCGCTGAGCAGCGGGGCGCCGAGGGCAATCGCCACGGCTAACAGGCTGGGGCGCAACAAAGTGTCTAGCGTGCGGGACATGGGCGGCTCCTGAATGGAAATATTTCTCAATTGCCTAGGTGCCGGACGAGAATTGGAAAGTGATAGGGCGGGGTGAAAATATTTTTTGGTGGTGTTCTTGAGGGCCTCATCGGGGGCAAGCCCCCTCCCACACTTTGATTTGTGAATACATTCAAAATGTGGGAGGGGGCTTGCTCCCGATAGCGATCGCCCAGGCACTGCAAACCCTAAGGCTTACCCGTGACGGTCACCCACCACGGCGTGTGCTGCTCGATCTGCACCGGCAGTGTGGGCAACAGCGCATTGAGCGCCAGGGTGGTGTCGTGCAGTGGGAAGCTGCCGGTGATGCGCAGGTCGGCCACGTTGTCATCCACGCCCAGATGGCCGGTGCGATACCGGCCGAGTTCCGCCACCACATCGCCCAGGCGGGCGTTGTCGACGACCAGCATGCCGCGGGTCCAGGCATCGGTGGCCGGGGGCACGGCAAGCAAAGGGCCCAGGCCATCGCTGCGCATCAGCACTTGCTGGCCTTGCTTGAACACCTGCTCCTGATGCAGTGCCTGGGGCTGGGCGGCCACGGCCGATTGCAGCACGCTCAGGCGCGTGGCGTGATCTTCGCGCCTGACGATGAACCGCGTCCCCAACGCCCGCAGGTTGCCGTCGCGGGTCTGGACAGAGAACGGGCGCGCATCGTTGTGGCCGGTCTCGACGAAAATTTCGCCTTCCTGCAACACAATCAAACGGTGCTTATCGTCGAAACGCACGTCAATTGCGCTGTGGGTATTGAGCGTGATCCGGGTGCCGTCAGCCAGCGTGAGTGTGCGCTGCTCGCCGGTGGCGGTGCGTTGATCGGCCAGCCAATAGTGGATCGGCACGTACCGCTCACCGGCAAACAACGCCAGCCCAACTACCAGCGCAATGCTCGCCAGGCCACGGCCCAGCTTGCGCATACGCTGGCGAACGCTTTCGCGCGACTGCAACAACGCGGCCCGCGCAGGGCCGCAGGCTACGCTGAAACGCTGGTCGAGCATGCCCAGCTGGCGCCAGGCGCGGGCGTGTTCTTCATCGCTGGCCAGCCATTTGGCGAATTCTTCCTGTTCCACCTCGCTGCCATCGCCTGCGTCGAGGGACAGTTGCCAGGCAATCGCGGCGTCCAGCACGCGGGCCGACACCGGCTTGGAGCTGATCAGCGTCACGTCGGCTCGCCATACAGCGCGATGTAGCACTGGCGAATGCCCTGGGCCAGGTACTGGCGCACACGCGGCACCGAGACACCCAGGCGCTGGGCGATTTCTGCATGGGCCATGCCGTCGAGGCGGTTATAGAGGAACGCGGCGCGGGCTTTGCTCGACAGTGTGCCGAGCAGGCGGTCGATGGCCTTGAGGTCTTCAAGGATCAGGTGCTGTTCTTCGGGCGAAGGGTGTTCGCTTTCCGGGATCAGCATCAATTCGGTGAGGTAGGCCTGTTCCAGGGCGGCGCGGCGGAAATAATCGAACAGCAAGCCCTTGGCAATCGCTACCAGAAAGGCGCGTGGTTCGCGGGGTGCGCGCAGCCCGTCTCGGCCCAGCAGGCGCATGAAGGTGTCCTGGCTGAGGTCTTCGGCGCGGCTCGGGCAGGCCACGTTGCGCCGCAGCCAGGCCAGCAGCCAGCCACGATGGTCGCGATACAACGCGCCAACAAGCTCACTGTGTGGGGGCTGGACCGACGACAAGGCATCACCGAATAAAGTTTAAACTAACGAGAATTATTCGCGATTGTGTCAGAGGCGTGGGATGGGCGCAATTGGCGTCTGTCGGGCGATCGTTCCCACGCTCTGCGTGGGAATGCCGCCCCGGACGCTCCGCGTCCACTAGAAAGACGGAGCTTGTTTACGCCGCTTCCACTGGGACAAGCGCTCTTGCAGCGCCTGGGGCGTGTCGATGTGTTGCTGGCGCGCACGGCTGAACAGAATCAGCATCAGCTCCGCCGTAGCCAGTGCATCGGCGCTGGCGTGATGGCGCTCGCCCACCTGCAATTTGAAATGGCTGATCCAGTCATCCAGCCCAGCCTCGCGGATGTTCGCTTCAGGGCATAACAGCGGGGCGATATCGGCCACATCGAGAAACGGGTGTGTCAGGCGATAACCCAGGCTGTCCATCAGCGCCCGGCCCAGCATGTGTTGATCGAACGGCGCATGGAAGGCCAGCAGCGGGCTGTCGCCAACGAACGCCATGAAGTCCAGCAGCGCGTCCACCGGGTCGCTGCCGGCCGCGATGGCGCTGGGGCCGAGGCCGTGGATCAACACGCTGGGGCTGAGTTTGGTGGCGGTGCGTTGCAGGGTGCGTTCGAACATCTGCGAGAAGTCCACCGCCCCGTCCTCGATCACCACGGCGCCGATGGACAGCACCTGGTCACGGTTGAGGTTCAGGCCGCTGGTTTCCAGGTCGACCACCACCCAGCGCTGGCTGCGCAATGTGCCATGGCCCAGCGCCGAG
Organism: Pseudomonas sp. R1-43-08; assembly: GCF_003852255.1. Classification (NCBI taxonomy): domain Bacteria; kingdom Pseudomonadati; phylum Pseudomonadota; class Gammaproteobacteria; order Pseudomonadales; family Pseudomonadaceae; genus Pseudomonas; species Pseudomonas sp. R1-43-08. The sequence goes on along the minus strand of NZ_CP027734.1, from coordinate 5,125,824 downwards.
GGCCCGCGCAACTCGGCCAGGCGCTGCTGCTGCGCCGCGTCGAGCCTGGGTTTTTTCGCGCGCAGCCAACTGAACAGGCTCACAGTTGATAGCGCAAGGTCAGGCTGCTTTGCAGGCGCTGGGCCTGACGCAGGGATTCGCGCAGGATGCGACGGTCCAGGTGATTGAGGCTGTCCGGATCGACGCGGTTGGAATACGGCTGGTTTTCCCGCGTCTGTACCTGGTGCTGCTGCATGCGGGTTTGCTGGATGAAGTGATAGGCCTCCTCATACGCGGCGCCGTCCAGCGGCTCGATCACGCCTTTGGCGACCAACTGGCGCAGCCGCTCCAGGGTGTTGTTGGCATGCACGCCGTGGGCCAGGGCCAGCAGGCGCGCACCGTCCACAAACGGCGTGAGGCCCTGCACCTTGAGATCAAGGGTGGCCTTTTCCCCGCTTTTGCGCGTCAGCACGAACTCGCGAAAGCGCCCCACGGGTGGGCGTTGGCGTAGGGCATTCTCGGCCAGCATGCGCTGGAACAATCGGTTGTCCGCCACCTGATCCAGAATGCCCTGGCGCAGTTGCTCGCAACCCTGCTCGTCGCCCCACACCACCCGCAAATCGAAATAGATGCTCGACCCCAGCAGGTTCTCCGGCGTCGCCTCGCGAATGAAGGCGCCAAACCGCCGCGCCCACTCGGCCCGCGACAGGCACAGTTCCGGGTTGCCGGCCATGATATTGCCCTTGCACAGGCTGAAGCCGCACAGCGCCAGGCTCTGGTTGATCTGTTGCGCCAGGGGCAGCAGGCGCTCGCGAATGTCGGCGGCCTCCACGGCGTCTTTGGCCTCGAACAGGATGCCGTTGTCCTGGTCGGTGTACAGCGTCTGTTCGCGGCGACCTTCGCTGCCAAAACACAGCCAACTGAAGGGCACGCCGGGGTCGCCTCTTTCCGCCAGGGTCAGCTCAATGACCCGGCACACGGTGTGATCGTTGAGCAAGGTAATGATGTGAGTGATCTGGGTCGACGAAGCGCCGTGGGCCAGCATGCGCTCGACCAGTTGGCCGATTTCGCCGCGGATCGCCACCAGCTGTTCCACCCGGGACGCGTTGCGGATGGTCCGCGCCAGGTGCACCAGGTCGACGCGCTGCAGGGAAAACAGATCGCGCTCCGATACCACGCCACACAGGCGCCGGTCCTGCACCAGGCATACATGGGCGATATGCCGCTCGGTCATGGCGATCGCCGCGTCGAACGCGCTGTGGTCCGGGGACAAGAAAAACGGTGCCTGGGTCATATGGCCGGCTATGCCTTGACTGAAATCACCGGTACCGTCGGCCACTACCTGGCGCAGGTCACGCAAGGTGAAGATGCCCAGCGGCGCCTTGTGCTCATCGACAATCACAATGCTGCCGACCTGCTGCTCGTGCATCAGCCTCACCGCTTCGCGCAGCGCGGTGTCCGGGCTGCAGGTGACGGGATGGCGCATGGCCAGTTCCCCCAGGCGCGTGTTCAGGGAATATTGGGTGCCGAGGGTTTCCACGGCTTTTTGCTGCACCTGCTGGTTGACCTGATCAAGCAGGCTGCTGACACCGCGCAGGGCAAAATCCCGAAACGGGCTGGACAGGGCGAACAGCTTGATGAACGCCATCTTGTTCAGCTGCAGGCAGAAGGTGTCCTCGGCGGCTTTGTGCTCGGTGCGGGTGGCGCGTTCGCCGAGCAAGGCGGCGAGGGGGAAGCACTCGCCGGTGGTGATTTCGAACGTGGTATCTGCCGAGTCCGGGCGCTCGCCGACCACGCGGCCCTGCTTGACGATATAAAAATGCTCGACCGGCCCGCCCGACGGTTTGAGGATGCTGTCGCCGGGGCCATAGAAGCGCAGTTGGCACTGTTCCACCAGAAACGCCAGGTGCGCCTGCTCCATCTGATTGAATGGAGGGAAGCGTTGCAGGAATTGCAAAGTGCCATGGATGTTCTGCAACACGGCGGTTTTACCCGCCTGCGTGAAAGCATCAGCTTTACTCATAACAGTGACCGCAGTTTTTTTGTCGTTATCGTGCTGCATGGTCGACTGCCGCACGGCGGGTGCCCATTGGACGTAAGTCTAGGTTGGTGAAACCCACGCAAAACTAAGGAAAAACCTTACATGACTATCGTCCAAAACCCGTAGAACACCCACTAGGCAAACTTTCCGACGAAGTGCACATTGTTCGCCCTCCCGCAGATGTCTGACGAGTGTGCTGCGAGATTGATGAGAATTGCTGAGAACTGTATGTCCGACCACGATATTTTGAGTGATGCCGAGCGCGAGGCGCTGAGCGCCGTGATGCTGGAGCCCGATTTACCGCCCCAACGTGTATTGATCGTGGACGACGATAACGATGCGCGTGAATTGCTGGCGGAAATCCTCGGGCTGAACGGCATTCGCTGCATGACGGCTGACAGTGGCGAGGCAGCGTGGGATTTGTTGAAGTCCACCAGCTCCATCGGTTTGCTGATCACCGACCTGCGCATGGCACCGAGCAACGGTTTGGAATTGATCCGAAAAGTGCGCGAGTCGACCCGTGCGGCGTTGCCGATCATCATCATGTCGGGGGACGCCGAAGCGCCGGATGTAATCGATGCCATGCACTTGAGCGTGGTGGATTTTTTGCTCAAGCCGATTGATAGCGCGAAGTTGGCGAAGTTGGTGAAGCAGGAGTTGGGGATGGTTTCCTGATTCCTTATTGACTGTGCGGGCCTCATCGGGGGCAAGCCCCCTCCCACACTTTGATTTGTGAACACAGTCAAATGTGGGAGGGGGCTTGCCCCCGATAGCCATAGGTATCTACACAATTTTGTAGCAGCCTACTGTAACCACGATGCGAAGCGAGCCGCTCTTGATCTTGCTTTTGATCTAGGCGCCCCGTTAAACCACGCTGGCCGGAATTCGACAGTGATTTGGGGGGTAAACCGGCAGGGATGCCGGTTTAGCCGCCCCGCGCCATGGATGGCGCGTGGCGGCGGCCCCCCAAATCACTGTCGGATTACGGGCACACCGAGCCTAGGCGAGGTGCCGAGTGGTGGGGCAAGAGCGTTTTGCTTACTTTTGCGCTTTTCAAAAGTGAGACGCCGTAAGGGCGGAACCCATAGCAGCCGTTACCGCAGCAACGGATATGTACTCGCTCTGATCCAGCATCTTGGTCGGCTGTCAGGCCGCCATCGGGAGCAAGCCCCCTCCCACATTTGGAACGCGGGGCATCAGTTATAGAGACTTCGGGTCCCGAGCCGCCACAGGTTCAGGGCCATACCAAAGTTGTGTAGATACCCATGCCCCGATAGCGCCAGTCCAGCCACCGCAACCGCAAATAAAAAGCCCCGATCTTTCGATCAGGGCTTTTTCATTTACAGGCCGTTTTTAGCCTTGAACTCCCGACGCCTGCGGTGCAACACCGGCTCGGTATACCCGTTCGGTTGCTTGGTCCCTTCAATCACCAGCTCAACCGCTGCCTGGAACGCGATGTTGCTGTCGAAATCCGGCGCCAGCGGGCGGTACAACGCATCCCCGGCATTCTGACGGTCCACCACCGGCGCCATGCGCTTGAGGCTTTCCATCACTTGGGCTTCGTTGACGATGCCGTGGCGCAACCAGTTGGCGATGTGTTGGCTGGAGATACGCAGGGTGGCGCGGTCTTCCATCAGGCCGACATCGTTGATGTCCGGCACTTTCGAGCAACCCACGCCCTGGTCGATCCAACGCACCACGTAGCCAAGGATGCCCTGGGCATTGTTATCCAGTTCGTTGCGGATCTCTTCTTCGGACCAGTCGGTATTCTGCGCCAGAGGAATGGTCAGGATATCGTCCACGGATGCGCGCTCGCGCTTGGCCAGTTCGGCCTGGCGCGCGAACACGTCAACCTTGTGATAGTGCAGCGCATGCAGCGCGGCCGCGGTGGGCGAGGGCACCCACGCGGTGTTGGCGCCGGCCAGTGGGTGCGCGATTTTCTGTTCGAGCATCGCGGCCATCAGGTCGGGCATCGCCCACATGCCTTTGCCGATTTGCGCACGCCCTTGCAGGCCCGTGCTCAAACCGATATCGACGTTCCAGTTCTCGTAGGCGCCGATCCATTTTTCCGCCTTCATGGCGGCCTTGCGCACCATCGCGCCGGCTTCCATGGAGGTGTGTATTTCATCGCCGGTGCGGTCGAGGAAGCCGGTATTGATAAACACCACGCGCTCGCTGGCCGCCTTGATGCAGGCCTTGAGGTTGACGGTAGTACGCCGCTCCTCGTCCATGATCCCGACTTTGAGCGTATTGCGCGGCAGGTTCAGCACGTCTTCGATACGGCCGAACAGCTCGTTGGTGAACGCCGCTTCTTCGGGGCCGTGCATCTTCGGTTTGACGATGTACACCGAGCCGGTGCGGCTGTTCTTGCGCGTACTGTTGCCGTTGAGGCTGTGGATCGCCGCCAGGCTGGTGAGCAGGCCGTCGAGGATGCCTTCCGGCACTTCGTTGCCGTCTTTATCGAGGATCGCGTCGATGGTCATCAAGTGGCCAACGTTGCGCACGAACAGCAGCGAACGGCCATGCAGGGTCACGTCATTGCCATCCACGCCGGTGTAGACGCGGTCAGGGTTCATGGTGCGGGTGAAGGTCTTGCCGCCCTTGGCCACTTCTTCGGCCAGGTCGCCCTTCATCAGGCCGAGCCAGTTGCGGTAGATCACCACTTTGTCGTCGGCATCCACGGCGGCGACGGAATCTTCGCAGTCCATGATGGTGGTCAGCGCGGCTTCCATCAGCACGTCTTTGACGCCGGCCGCGTCGGTCTGGCCGACCGGGGTGCTGGCGTCGATCTGGATCTCGAAGTGCAGGCCGTTGTGCTTGAGCAGAATCGCAATCGGCTCGGCCGCAGGGCCCTGGAAACCGATCAACTGCGCGTCGTCTCGCAGGCCGCTGTTGCTGCCGCCCTTGAGGCTGACGATCAGCTTGCCGTCGACGATCTTGTAGCCGGTGGAATCAAAGTGGCTGCCCGCACTGAGCGGCGCGGCTTCGTCGAGGAACGCACGGGCGAAGGCAATGACCTTGTCGCCGCGCACTTTGTTATAGCCCTTGCCCTTTTCCGCGCCGTTGGCTTCGCTGATGGCGTCGGTGCCATACAGCGCGTCATACAGCGAACCCCAGCGCGCATTCGAGGCGTTGAGGGCGAAGCGGGCGTTCATCACCGGCACCACCAGCTGAGGGCCGGCCATGCGCGCGATTTCATCGTCGACGTTTTGGGTCGAGGCCTGGAAGTCTGCGGCTTCTGGCAGCAGGTATCCGATGTCTTGCAGGAAGGCTTTGTAGGCCACCGGGTCGTGGGCCTGGCCGGCATGGGTCTGGTGCCAGGTATCGATCTGCGCCTGGAAATCGTCGCGTTTGGCGAGTAGGGCTTTGTTCTTCGGGGCCAGGTCGTGGATGACCTTGTCGGCGCCGGCCCAGAACTGGTCGGCAGTGATGCCGGTACCGGGAATGGCTTCGTTGTTCACGAAGTCGAACAGGACTTTGGCGACCTGCAGGCCACCGACTTGAACGTGTTCAGTCATTGCTTGCCTCACTCTGCGGAGCTTATGCGCTTTTTCAGATTTTCATTATGTAGTGCGCGGTTGGGCATACTACATGATGACTTGCGGTTGTGAAAATTAGACTAAATACGTCGTTTAGCGACCCACTTTGGTCGTACGGTCACAGCGGAGAACCGGATGTTCTCAAAAAACTGTTGGATTGTTCCAGATAAATATAAAAATGGTACACGATTTGTTTTCGAGGGCTCGCGGGTCCACCTTGTATATTGAATTCCAGAGGGCTTCGCCATGGACCATCTTGTACTCACAATTATCGCCGCCGACAAACCCGGCCTGGTTGAGCGCATCGCGCAAAACATTGCCGCCCACGGTGGCAACTGGCTGGAAAGCCGCATGGCCCATATGGCCGGGCAGTTTGCCGGGATTCTGCGTGTCAGCGTTCCCGCAGAGAGTCGTCAGGCATTGGTGGGGGCGCTGGAGGATTTATCCACACACGGCATTCGCGTGCTGGTGGGTGAGGGCAGTTCCGGGCAGGCCTCGGCTTCAAAACCGATTGTGATGACCCTGGTGGGCAATGACCGCTCGGGCATCGTGCGTGAGATCACTGCGCTGTTGAGCCAGCAGGGCGTCAACCTGGAACGCTTGAGCACCGATGTGCGCCCGGCCCCGATGAGCGGCGATCCGCTGTTCAATGCCGAGGCCTTGCTGCAGGTGCCCTCGACGTTATCCCTGGAGACGTTGCAGGCCTCCCTGGAAACCCTGGCGGACGATCTGATGGTGGAACTGCGCGCCGACGAATAACCATGCACAAGGTTATGCATGGAAATCTTGCATGGGCCTGTGGATAACCTGTAGAGACCCGACGCCAGGCCACGCCGCCCGGGGATCTTCTCCACCTGAGCAAAAAACGAACAGTTTCAACGGCTTGTGCACAAATGGCGGGGATCAGGTTGTGGATAACCTTGGGGTGAATCGCTGCAAGCCACGAAAAATGTGGCTTGCAGGAAGTTGTACGTTATTTGATCAGCGTTTGCGCATGGTCAGCCAGGCGTCCAGGCTGTAGATAACCAGGCCGGCCCAGATAAAGGCGAAGGCGATCAATGTACTGGGCGCCAGATGTTCGCCGAACAGCAGCACGGCTTCCAGCAGCACCAGCGTGGGCGCGACGTACTGTAGAAAGCCCAGTGCGGTGTAGGGCAAATGCCGTGCGGCGGCGTTGAAACACACCAGCGGGACCAGCGTGACGGGCCCGGCCGCCACCAGCCACCAGGCCTCGGAGGTGCTCCAGAACGGCAGTTGTGCACTGTGCGCCGTCGGGTTGAACAGCAACCACGCGATGGCAATCGGTACCAGCATCCAGGTTTCCACCACCAGCCCCGGCAGCGCTTTGACCGGCGCCTGCTTGCGAATCAGGCCATAGAAGCCAAACGTCAGCGCCAACACCAATGACACCCACGGCAAGCTGCCGACCTGCCACACCTGTTGCGCCACACCGACCGCCGCCAGACCCACGGCCACCCATTGCAGACGACGCAGGCGTTCGCCGAGCAGAAGCATGCCGAGCAGCACATTCACCAGCGGGTTGATGTAGTAACCCAGGCTGGCCTCAAGCATGCGCCCGGTGTTCACCGACCACACGTAGGTCAGCCAGTTGGCAGCGATCAGCGAGCCACTGAGGGCGAGGATCGCCAGGCGCCTGGGGTTGTCGCGCAGCTCGCGAAACCAGCCTGGGTGTTTCCACACCATCAACAGCAAACCGCCGAACAGCGCCGACCACAGCACGCGATGCACGATGATCTCGGCGGCGGGCACACTGGCAATGGCTTTGAAATAGAGCGGGAACAGACCCCAGATGACATAGGCACTCAGGCCCAGGATGTACCCCTTGCGAGGGTTGACGGCGTGCATTGCAGAATCCTTGCTTAGGCAGCTAACAAAGCGCGATTGTAATTGGGTTTTTCGATCGTTCCCACGCTCTGCGTGGGAATGCCGATTTGGACGCTCTGCGTCCGCTCTTTGTGTGACGCAGAGCGTCACCCGATGCATTCCCACGCGGAGCGTGGGAACGATCAGCGGTCAGAAGAGTTTGAGGGGTTCTTCATTGAGCGCCGACAGTTGCTCACGCAGCGCCAGCACCTGGTCGCCCCAATAGCGCTCGCTGCCAAACCACGGGAAGCTGTGGGGAAATGCCGGGTCTTCCCAACGTCGCGCCAGCCAGGCGCTGTAGTGCATCAGGCGCAGGGCGCGCAGGGGTTCGATCAGGGCCAGTTCCCGTGGGTCGAAGTCGTGGAATTCCTGGTAACCGTCCATCAATTCCGACAGTTGGCCCAGGCATTCCTGGCGATCCCCGGCGAGCATCATCCACAGGTCCTGCACCGCCGGGCCCATGCGGCAGTCATCCAGATCGACGATGTGGAACATCTCGTCGCGGCACATCATGTTGCCGGGGTGGCAGTCGCCGTGCATGCGGATGTTCTTGTGCGGGGTGGCCTTGTACACCTCTTCCACACGCTTGAGCAGGTCGCGGGCCACGGACTCGTACGCCGGCAACAGGCTCTTGGGAATGAAGTTGCCTTCGAGCAACGTGGTCAGGGAATCGTGACCGAAGTTCTTCACGCCGAGCGCTTCGCGGTGTTCGAACGGGCGGGTGGAACCCACGGCATGCAAACGCCCGAGCAATTGCCCGAGGCGATAGAGCTGGTCGAGGTTACCCGGCTCCGGGGCCCGTCCGCCACGGCGTGGAAACAGAGTGAAGCGGAAACCCTGGTGCTCGAACAGGCTTGCGCCGTTGTGGATCAGCGGGGCGACCACCGGGACTTCGCAGTCAGCCAGTTCGAAGGTGAAACGGTGTTCTTCCAGGATCGCTTCGTTGGTCCAGCGTTGGGGCCGGTAGAACTTGGCGATCAGGGGTTCGGAGTCTTCGATGCCCACCTGATACACGCGGTTTTCGTAGCTGTTGAGCGCCAATACACGGGCGTCGCTGAGAAAGCCGATGCTTTCGACGGCGTCGAGCACCAGGTCGGGAGTGAGTGTTTCAAACGGGTGGGCCATGCGAACTCCTGCGCGCAGCAGGGCGCCGCGTCCGGCCGGGTATGGTAACGCACCGGGCTTGAGATAGGTGGGGGCTGTGCTATCGCCATCGGGGGCAAGCCCCCTCCCACACGGAATGTATCCGCAGGTCAAAATGTGGGAGGGGGCTTGCCCCCGATAGCGGTTTGTCAGGCGCCAACAACCCCACCATCATCCCGCCGAATCGCCACCACCGACGAACGCGGCTTGCCGTTCGCCAGGTGCTCCGGCCAGGTCGAGCCCCCGGTTTCACCCGGATGCTGAATGCCCACGAACAGGGTTTTCTGATCCGGCGAAAAGCTGATCCCGGTCACTTCACACGCCACCGGCCCGACCATGAACCGGCGGATTTCTCCAGTAGTTGGGTCTGCGCAGAGCATCTGGTTATTGCCCATGCCGGCGAAGTCGCCTGAGTTGCTGTAGTCGCCGTCGGTGAGGATCCACAGGCGGCCGGCCTTGTCGAAACCCAGGCCGTCCGGGCTGTTGAACATATTTTGCGGGTTGATGTTGGACGAGCCGCCCTTCGGCGAGCCCGCGTGCACGCCGGGGTTGCCGGCGACCACGAACAGGTCCCAGGTGAAGTCCGTGGCACCGTGGTTATCGGCGTCGGCTTTCCAGCGCAGGATCTGGCCATACACGTTCTTTTCTCGCGGGTTGGGCCCGCCTACCGGCTGGCCGTCTTCGCCGCGCTTGGCGTTGTTGGTGAGTGTGCAATAGACCTGGCCGTCGGTGGGGCTGACCACGATCCATTCCGGGCGGTCCATGCGCGTGGCTTTCACCACGCTGGCAGCCAGGCGTGCATGAATCAGCACTTCAGCCTGGTTGGCAAAGCCGCTGCTGGCATCGATGCCGTTTTTGCCGTGGGTAAGTTCGACCCATTGGCCTTTGCCCTTGGGGTGATCGGCATCGCCATCGCCCGCGTCGAAGATCGCCACGTACAAGGTCCCGTGATCGAGCAGATCCTTGTTGGCTTTCGGGTTGTTGTGGTCGATCCGATCGCGGCTGACGAACTTGTAGATGAACTCGCCGCGCTCGTCATCGCCCATGTACACCACGGCGCGGCCATCGCGGGTTTCTGCCAGGGCAGCGTTTTCGTGCTTGAAGCGGCCCAGGGCAGTGCGCTTGACCGGAGTGGATTGCGGGTCGAACGGGTCGATTTCCACTACCCAGCCATGGCGGTTGAGTTCGTTGGGGTTCTTGGCCATGTCGAAGCGCGGGTCGTGGGTGTGCCAGTGGATGTCTTTGCTGGCGGCGATCACGCCATAGCGTTTTTGCCCGGCGTCGAAGGTTTGCTGTGGGTCGCTGCTGCCGAAGCAGTCGGTGAAGTTCTCTTCACAGGTCAGGTAAGTGCCCCACGGCGTCTTGCCGTTGGCGCAGTTCTGGAAGGTGCCGAGGGCTTTCTTGCCGGTTTTGTCGGCGCGGGTTTTCAACCAGTCGTGGCCGGCGGCAGGCCCGCTCAGGCGGATCGGCGTGTTGCCGTGGATGCGCCGGTTGTAGCGTGAATCCTGGACGAACTGCCAGGTATCGCCCTTGCGCTGTATTTCGATCACCGAAACGCCTTCGCTGGCCAACGCCTTGCGCACGTCTTCGGCCGATTGCGGCGCGCCGCCATGGGCGTAGAGGTAGCGGTAGTTGGTGTATTCGTTGTTGATCGCCATCAGTGCGCGGCGGTCGTCACCGGGGAAGGGAAACAGGCTCATGCCGTCGTTGTTGTCGCCGAACTGTTGTTCCTGGGCCTCGGCGGTGCCGTTGCCGCTGGGGTCGAAGGCTGGGGCGCGCTTGCTCAAGGGCTGGCCCCAACTGATCAGTACCGAGGCGCTGTAGCCGGGCGGCAGGGTGAGGGTGTCGCTGGTAGCGGCGCCGATGCTGGAAAATCCCAGCAACGGGCTGGCAGAGGCGGCGTTCACGGCCAGTGCGCTGCGGCTGAGCAGGTTGCCGCCCAGGAACATCGCAGCGCCGCACAGGGCGCCGGCGCCGATGAAGCGGCGACGGGTGAGGCCGACCATCTGTTCAAGGTCGGTGGCTTGGTTTTCTTCTAATAAGTTCATGTCAGGCTCCCTACGGTTTTTGCAGATACCTTAAGGAGCGAGCGTGACGAAATTGTTGCAGTTTGATGGCGCGTGCTCGCTACACCGGGGTGCCGAGCAGTACATTGCCGGGGGCGAACTGCACCTGGATCGGCTGGCCTTGCGCGGCATTGAGCGCAGTAAGTGCGGCGGGCTGCGCCAGGGCACACAGCACCTGACCGTTGGGCAGGCCGATGCGCACTTCGCTGGGGCCGTCTTCAGCGTCGAGAACCGCCTCGATCACGCCGCTCATGCAATTGTGTCCAGGTGTTGCGGCTTGCCCGATGGCCAGCAATTCCAACCATCCGGCCTTGATCAGGGCAACCACTTCCACGCCAGCCTCCAGCTCCAGCCGTTGCGTGCTGTCGTGGGTGATCTGTGCATCCAGGTGCAGGCCGCCGGCCAATTGCAGGCGGACTCGGTCATTACGGCCCTGGCGCTCGATGGCGCTGACCTGACCGTGCAGTTGATTGCGCGCACTGGTGCGCAGCATCAGGCGCCCCAGCAGGTTGAAGTCGCGGGCCGCTTCGTCCGTGGCGAGCACTTCGGCTTGCAGCACCTGCAGGCGCTGATAGAGGCGCAGCACGCGCTCACCTTCGGCGGTCAGCCTGGCGCCGCCACCGCCTTTGCCGCCGACGCTGCGCTCCACCAGAGGTTTTTGCGCCAGATTGTTCAGTTCATCGATGGCGTCCCAGGCGGCTTTGTAGCTCAACCCCGCACTTTTGGCGGCGCGGGTGATGGAGCCCTGCTCGGCGATATGCCCCAGCAGGGCAATGCGCTGAGGGCGGCGGATGATGTGCTGGCTGAGCGGGGAGGTCAGAGGCATGTGGACACGCTTGGCTGGAATGAGCGGACGTTGCCGCCCAGCGGCACGGGAGTCAAGTCACGCGCCGGGTTTTGGCGTGCGGGCCAGGCAATACACATCGACCTGGCGCGCACCGGCCTGCATCAATAACCGCGCCAGGCTATGGGCGGTGGCGCCGGTGGTCAGTACATCGTCGACCAGCGCCAGGTGACGTCCCTGCACCCAGGCGCCGGGTGCCAGGGCGAAGGCATTGCGCAGGTTGCGCTTGCGCGTTTTGGCATCGAGGTCTTGTTGCGCAATGGTTTCATGGGGGCGCAGCAACAGGTGTTCATCGTAGGGGATGTTCAGGTCGCTGCTGAGCCAGCGCGCCAGCATTGCGGCCTGGTTATAACCGCGCTGGCGCAGACGTTTGGGTGGCATCGGCACCGGCAGCAAACAATCGGGGCGGCTGAGTTCGGCATTCTCGAACCGATGGCGCAGGAATCTTCCGAACAGGCGCCCCAGCAAGTGCCCCAAGGGCCAGCGTGCCTGGTGCTTGAACCGGCTGATCAGGCTGTCTACCGGGAAACTGTAGGTCCAGGGCGCGATCACCTGTTTATACGCGGGCGGTTGTTGCTGGCATTGGCCGCAAATCAACCCGTCCATCGGCAAGGGCAGGGCGCACACCTCGCACTGCTCCATCAGCCATGGCAGCTCGGTTTCGCAGGCGTTGCATACACAATCGACGCTATCAGCCCGTTCATCGCAGATTAAACAGGTTTGTACGCTTTTTAACCAGATGTAAACCTGGTGTTTGTGGGTTGGTTGACAGTGCATGAATCTTCCTTAAATATGCCGAGCATCCGTGTCGTACCTGTGGGTATTGCCCTGCCCGCAGCGTTAGCCTAAGCATAATCAAGGAATCACCCATGAGCGCCAGCACCTCTGCCACCCTGCGTCACGATTGGTCTTTGGCCGAAGTCAAAGCACTGTTCGTGCAGCCGTTCAATGACCTGTTGTTCCAGGCGCAGACTGTGCACCGCGCGCATTTCGACGCCAACCGCGTGCAGGTATCCACCCTGCTGTCGATCAAAACCGGCGCGTGCCCGGAAGATTGCAAATATTGTCCGCAGTCGGGTCACTACAACACCGGCCTGGAAAAAGAAAAACTGATGGAAGTGCAGAAGGTCCTCGAAGAGGCCGCCCGCGCCAAGGCCATCGGCTCGACGCGTTTCTGCATGGGCGCCGCATGGAAACATCCATCGGCCAAAGACATGCCCTACGTGCTGGAGATGGTCAAAGGCGTGAAGGCCATGGGCCTGGAAACCTGCATGACCCTCGGCCGTCTCGACCAGGACCAGACCGCCGCGCTGGCTCAGGCTGGCCTTGATTACTACAACCACAACCTGGATACCTCGCCGGAATTCTACGGGTCGATCATCACCACGCGCACCTACGGCGACCGCCTGCAAACCCTGGCCTACGTGCGTGAGTCGGGGATGAAGATCTGCTCGGGCGGCATCCTCGGCATGGGCGAGTCCCTGGATGACCGTGCCAACCTGCTGATCCAACTGGCCAACCTGCCGGAGCATCCGGAGTCGGTGCCGATCAACATGCTGGTCAAGGTGGCCGGTACGCCGCTGGAAAATGCCGACGACATCGACCCGTTCGACTTCATCCGCATGCTGGCGGTGGCGCGCATCCTGATGCCGCAATCCCATGTGCGCCTGTCGGCTGGGCGTGAGGCGATGAACGAGCAGATGCAGGCCCTGGCGTTTTTCGCTGGCGCCAACTCGATTTTCTACGGCGACAAGCTGCTGACCACCGCCAACCCGCAGGCGGACAAGGACATGCAACTGTTCTCGCGCCTGGGCATCTTGCCGGAAGCCCGCGAGGAGCACGCCGATGAAGTGCATCAGGCGGCCATTGAGCAGGCGTTGGTGGAGCAGAAGAGCAGCGAACAGTTCTACAACGCCGCTGTTTGACTGAAACCAAATCCCAATGTGGGAGGGGGCTTGCTCCCGATGGCGCAGGGTCAGTCAACTTATGTACCGACTGACACACCCCCATCGGGAGCAAGCCCCCTCCCACAGTTTTGACCGAGTTGAACCCGCATGTCTTTCGATCTCGCCGCGCGCCTCGCTGCCCGCCGTGCCGAACACCTTTACCGTCAACGCCCCTTGCTGCAGAGCCCTCAAGGCCCGGAAGTGGTGGTGGACGGCAAGCCGCTGCTCGCCTTTTGCAATAACGACTACCTGGGCCTGGCCAACCATCCGCAGGTGATCGAGGCCTGGCGCGCCGGTGCGTCCCGTTGGGGCGTGGGCGGTGGTGCGTCGCACTTGGTGGTGGGCCACGCCACGCCGCACCATGCGCTGGAAGAAGCCCTGGCCGACCTGACCGGGCGCCCGCGTGCGTTGCTGTTTACCACCGGCTACATGGCCAACCTCGGCGCGGTCACGGCGTTGGTGGGGCAGGGCGATACGGTGCTGGAAGACCGTCTCAACCATGCGTCGTTGCTGGATGCCGGCTTGTTGTCCGGGGCCCGTTTCAACCGCTACCTGCATAACGACGCCGCCAGCCTGGCCAAGCGCCTGGAGAAAGCCTGCGGTAACACGCTGGTAGTGACCGATGGCGTATTCAGCATGGATGGCGACCTGGCCGATCTGCCGGCGCTGGCCCGTGAAGCCAAGGCCAAAGGTGCCTGGTTGATGGTAGATGACGCCCATGGCTTTGGCCCGCTGGGGGCCAATGGCGCGGGGATTGTCGAGCATTTCGGCTTGAGCCAGGATGACGTGCCGGTACTGGTCGGTACCCTGGGCAAAGCGTTCGGCACCGCCGGGGCCTTTGTGGCGGGCAGCGAAGAACTGATCGAAAGCCTGATCCAATTCGCCCGCCCCTACATCTACACCACCAGCCAGCCACCGGCTTTGGCCTGCGCCACCCTGAAAAGCCTCGAGCTGCTGCGCAGCGAGCATTGGCGCCGCGAGCATCTCAACGCGTTGATCCGCCAGTTTCGCCAGGGTGCCGAACAGATCGGCCTGGCGCTGATGGACAGCTTTACGCCGATCCAGCCGATCCTGATTGGCGACAGCGCGCGTGCCCTGCGCCTGTCGCAGATGCTACGCGAGCGCGGATTGATGGTGACCGCGATCCGTCCGCCCACGGTACCCGCCGGCAGCGCCCGTTTGCGCGTGACCTTGACGGCGGCCCACAGCGCGGCGCAGGTGCAGCTATTGTTAAACGCGTTGGAGGCGTGTTTCCGTTTGTTGAACGCCACGGAGCCCGAACATGCGTGATCGACTGGTACTGCTGCCCGGCTGGGGCCTGGGGGGGTCGCCGCTGGAGCCGCTGGCTGCGGCGTTGCACGGTTTGAATGAACACCTGCAGGTGCAGGTCGAGCCCTTGCCGGCACTGGAGGGCAGCGAACTGGCCGAATGGCTCGACGAACTGGATGCCACGCTGCCGGACAATGTCTGGCTCGGCGGCTGGTCCCTCGGCGGCATGCTCGCTGCAGAGCTGGCGGCGCGACGCGGCGAGCGTTGCTGCGGTTTGCTTACCCTGGCAAGTAACCCGTGTTTTGTCGCCCATGCTGATTGGCCGCATGCCATGCCCGCTGAAACATTCGACGCGTTCCTCGCCGGCTGCCACGCGGATTCCCAGGTCACCCTCAAGCGCTTTGGCCTGTTGTGCGCCAAAGGCGCCGCCGACCCACGCGGGCTGTCGCGGCTGCTGGTCAGTGGAGCACCGAACACGGCGCCCAGCGTATTGATGCCCGGCCTGGAGTTGCTCGCCCAACTGGACACCCGCGCCGCCTTGCAGGCCTTTCGCGGGCCACAACTGCACCTGTTTGCCGGCCTGGACGGGCTGGTGCCGGCCGAAGCCGCCAGTGACCTGCTGGCGCTGCTGCCCGATGTGGAAATCGGCCTGATTGAACAGGCCGGTCACGCTTTTCTTCTGGAAGACCCCCACGGTGTGGCGGGGGCCATCCAGGCTTTTTTGCATGAGTATGCTGATGACTGATCTATCCCATCCTCCTCTGCCGGGCGCCTTGCCGGACAAGCGCCAGGTGGCCGCGTCGTTCTCCCGGGCCGCCGCCAGTTACGACAGCGTGGCCGAGTTACAGCGGGCGGTCGGGCACGCACTGCTCGCTCGGCTGCCGATGGGCCTTGCGCCCCAGCGCTGGCTCGACCTGGGCTGCGGCACGGGCTATTTCAGCCGTGCACTGGCTGAGCGCCTGCCGGCCAGCCAAGGCATGGCGCTGGATATTGCCGAGGGCATGCTCAACCATGCGCGGCCTTTGGGCGGCGCGCAGCACTTCGTCGCGGGGGATGCGGAACGCCTGCCGCTGAAGGCCGACAGCTTCGAGCTGATCTTCTCCAGCCTGGCGGTGCAGTGGTGTGCGAACTTCGATGCGGTCCTCAGTGAAGCGTTTCGCGTGCTGCAACCGGGCGGCGTGCTGGCCTTCGCCAGCCTGTGCGTAGGCACGCTGGATGAACTGCGCGAAAGCTGGCGCGCGGCGGATGGCCTGGTTCACGTCAACCGCTTCCGCACCTTCGAGGCGTATCAACAGCTGTGCGCCGCCAGTGGTTTTCGGGTGGCAAGCCTGGAGCGACGGGCCCATGTACTGCATTATCCGGACGTACGCAGTCTGACCCACGAATTGAAAGCCTTGGGCGCACATAACCTCAACCCAGGGCGCCCGGGAGGGTTGACCGGCCGTGCGCGAATCGCGGCATTGATCCAGGCTTACGAGCAGTTCCGTCAGGCCCAGGGCCTGCCCGCCACCTATCAGGTGGTGTACGCCGTACTGGAGAAATCGCTATGAGCGCCGCTTATTTCATCACCGGTACCGACACCGATGTGGGCAAGACCACCATCGCTGCCGGCCTGCTGCATGCTGCGCGTCAAGCCGGCAACAGCACGGCGGCGGGAAAGCCTGTGGCCTCGGGCTGCCAGGTAACGCCCAAGGGGTTGCGCAATGCCGATGCCCTGGCGCTGCTCGCCGAATGTTCGTTGCCCTTGACGTATGCCGAGGTCAACCCGGTGGCATTCGAACCGGCGATTGCACCGCATCTGGCCGCCCGTGAGGCAGGTGTCGCGCTCACGGTGCAATCGCTGCTCAAGCCGATGCAGCGGATCCTGGCGCACCAAGCGGACTTCACGTTGATCGAAGGCGCAGGCGGTTGGCGTGTTCCCTTGGCCGACCAGGCCAATCTGTCGGACCTGGCCATTGCGCTCAAGCTGCCGGTGATTCTGGTGGTGGGGGTGCGGCTGGGGTGTATCAGCCACGCGTTGCTCACGGCCGAAGCGATCGCACGAGATGGTCTGCCGCTGGCCGGTTGGGTGGCCAATATCATCGATCCGAAGACCTCTCGTCTGGAAGAGAACCTCGCCACCTTGGCCGAGCGTTTGCCGGCGCCTTGCCTGGGGCGAGTGCCCAAACTCAAGCACGCCGGGGCAGCCGCGGTGGCCGCCTACCTGGAAATGGACCTGCTTGACTGATTTTGGCTATCGCTAAGGCAATATGCCATTAGTGTTTTTAGCGGGCCTTTTGCCAGGATGTCTGGTTCAATTGGCTATCACGATTCTCTAAAGGCAGGCTTGCGCCATGGAAATCTCTGGAAGCAGCGCGTTTTATTCGGGCCTGAGCACCATTCAGGCCGGGCAGAGCCGTGTCGACCAGGCCGCCGGCAACATTGCCAGCGCCGCGACCACCCAGCCATCGGCCGCGCAAAGCGACCGTCTGCAGGCCAATGATCGTGCCCAGGCATCCAATTCGGCGAGCAATATGGTCGAAATGGCCCAGGGCAAGTTTCAAGTGGAGCTGGGGGCGAAAGTCGCCAAGGCTTCGGACGAAATGCTCGGTACGTTGATCGATACCTACGCCTGACCCTCCTGCCTTATGCAATTCAAAATGTGGGAGGGGGCTTGCTCCCGATAGCGGTCTATCAGTCGATAGCTATTTGACTGATGCACTGCCATCGGGAGCAAGCCCCCTCCCACATGTGTTCCGTGCCCTCCCGCCGAAATCCTACACTTCTTGATCTGTGGCATCACGCCACAGGCTTCGCTGTGCCTGCCATTGACCCGCATCAAGACAAACGGCATCGGGCCGACGCTTGACAACCCCAGGTCGTAAACGTATGTTTCAAACACCTGTTTGACCGCCATCACACATCCACGCGGTTGTTCATCCCAGATACATCAGCAGAGGTTTATCGCTATGCCTGACTACAAGGCCCCCTTGCGTGATATTCGCTTCGTGCGTGACGAACTGCTCGGCTATGAAGCGCACTATCAGAGCCTGCCGGCTTGCCAGGACGCTACCCCGGACATGGTCGACGCCATTCTGGAAGAAGGCGCCAAGTTCTGTGAGCAAGTGCTGGCACCGTTGAACCGCGTGGGTGACATCGAAGGGTGTACCTGGAGCGAGTCAGGCGTTAAAACCCCAGCAGGTTTCAAAGAAGCCTACAAACAGTTCGTCGAAGGCGGCTGGCCAAGCCTGGCTCACGACGTGGCACACGGCGGCCAAGGCCTGCCGGAGTCCCTGGGCCTTGCGGTGAGTGAAATGGTCGGCGAAGCCAACTGGTCGTGGGGTATGTACCCAGGCCTGTCCCATGGCGCGATGAACACCATTTCCGAGCATGGCACGCCCGAGCAGCAAGACGCCTACCTGACCAAACTGGTTTCGGGCGAGTGGACCGGCACCATGTGCCTGACCGAACCGCACTGCGGCACCGACCTGGGCATGCTGCGCACCAAGGCCGAACCCCAGGCCGATGGTTCGTACAAAGTCTCCGGCACCAAGATCTTCATCTCGGCCGGTGAACACGACATGGCCGACAACATCGTCCACATCGTCCTGGCGCGCCTGCCGGATGCACCGGCTGGCACCAAAGGTATCTCGTTGTTCATCGTGCCCAAGTTCCTGCCCAACGCCGATGGTTCGGTGGGCGAGCGCAACGCGGTGACCTGTGGCTCCCTGGAGCACAAGATGGGTATCCACGGCAACGCCACCTGCGTGATGAACTTCGACGCGGCCACCGGTTACCTGATCGGCCCGGCGAACAAAGGCCTGAACTGCATGTTCACCTTTATGAACACCGCGCGTCTGGGGACTGCGCTGCAAGGCCTGGCCCACGCCGAAATCGGCTTTCAGGGCGGCCTCAAATATGCGCGTGATCGCTTGCAGATGCGCTCCCTGACCGGCCCGAAAGCGCCGGACAAAGCCGCCGACCCGATCATCGTGCACCCCGACGTACGCCGCATGCTGCTGACCATGAAAGCCTTCGCCGAAGGCAACCGTGCGATGGTGTACTTCACCGCCAAGCAGGTGGATATCGTCAAGTACGGCACCGATGACGAAGCCAAGAAACAGGCCGATGGCCTGCTGGCCTTCATGACCCCGATCGCCAAGGCGTTCATGACCGAAGTCGGTTTCGAGTCCGCCAACCACGGCGTGCAGATCTACGGCGGCCACGGGTTCATCGCTGAGTGGGGCATGGAGCAGAATGTTCGCGACAGCCGTATTTCGATGCTGTACGAAGGCACCACCGGTATTCAGGCGCTGGACCTGCTCGGTCGTAAAGTGCTGATGACCCAAGGCGAAGCGCTGAAGGGTTTCACCAAGATCGTCCACAAGTTCTGCCAGGCCAATGAAGGCAACGACGCGGTCAAGGAGTTCGTGACGCCGCTGGCGGCGCTGAACAAAGAGTGGGGCGAGTTGACCATGAAGGTCGGCATGGCCGCGATGAAAGACCGTGAAGAAGTCGGTGCCGCCTCGGTGGACTACCTGATGTACTCCGGTTACGCGTGCCTGGCTTACTTCTGGGCCGACATGGCCCGCCTGGCGGCTGAAAAACTGGCCGCCGGCACCACCGAAGAAGCGTTCTACACCGCCAAGCTGCAGACCGCGCGCTTCTACTTCCAGCGCATCCTGCCGCGCACCCGCACCCACGTGGCAACCATGCTGTCGGGCGCGAGCAACCTGATGGACATGAAAGAAGAAGACTTCGGCCTGGCTTACTAAGCTGTACGGGATCTTCCGAAACCGCCGCCCTTAGGGGTGGCGGTTTTTTTTCGCCGGTTGTAACGCCGCAGGCCTGAGAGTGTAATGCGATCCCCTGTGGGAGGGAGCAAGCCCCCTCCCACATTTGGTCACTGTCGCCTATAAAAATGCGCTCCGAAGCTAAGGGATTATCAACCCGTGCCGTTACAGTGATGGCAATGTGATACATGCCGGACGAGTTGTGTTTAACTGGTCCCGCAGAGGCACTATGCCATCACTTTTTGCGGGTCGGAGTTTTACCCTTGTCACGCGTGTCTGCCCTACGGTTCAGCCATTTCCTGCCCTCGTTGCTGCTGTTGCTGGCCGGGCTCTCGGCTGCTTATCTCAAAGACCTCAACGTCTTCTTCACCTCGCTGTTCAACGTGCTGCCAACCTTGGTGCTGTTGCTCGGCGGTGCGTACTGCGCGGTGTATCGGCGCCAGCGTGAGCTGTTCCTGATGATCACGGTGTATGTCGCTTATTTCCTGCTCGACACCCAGACCGACTTCTACCGCGACAATGGCCGCGTGCGCGAAGACGCCGCCGTGGTGTTTCACCTGTGCTGCCTGCTGCTGCCCTTGCTGTTCAGCGTGTATGCGCTGTGGCAGGAAAAGACCCACCTGTTCCGCGACTTCGTCGCACGCTGCGCGGTGTTGCTGGCCGTCGGCAGTGTGGCGCTGGCGCTGGAGCAAAGTTATCCCCAGGGCGTGCTGGACTGGTTGGCCGAGATTCGCTGGCCGGTGCTGCATGGCGCCTGGATGAGCCTGATCCAGCTGTCATACCCGATGTTTCTGATCGGCTTTCTCACCCTGGCCGCCCAGTACTGGTATCAGCCGCGCCCGCTGCATGCCGCGCAGCTGGTGGGGTTGCTGGGGATGTTCTGGATGCTGCCGCAAACGTTCATCCTGCCGTTTACCCTCAACATCATGTGCAGCCAGGTCATGCTGATGATCGCTGCCGGTGTGGCGCACGAGGCGTATCAAATGGCGTTTCGCGATGAGCTGACCGGCTTGCCGGGGCGCCGCGCCCTTAACGAGCGCATGCAGCGGCTGGGCCGCAACTACGTGCTGGCGATGGGCGACGTGGACCACTTCAAGCGGTTCAACGACACCCATGGCCATGACGTGGGTGACCAGGTGTTGCGCCTGGTGGCGAGCAAGCTGTCCAAGGTCAACGGTGGCGGGCGCGCCTATCGTTACGGCGGGGAAGAGTTTGCCGTGGTGTTCGCCGGCAAGACCCTGGATGAATGCCTGCCGCACCTGGAGGAAATCCGCGAGATCATCGCCAACTATGCGATCAAATTGCGCAACCCGGACCGCCCCCCTGACGACCATCAAGGCCGCCAGCGTCGGGCCGGCAGCGGTGCCTCGAGTGTGTCGGTGACCGTCAGCATCGGCGTGGCCGAGCGCCAGGCCGAGCAGCGCAGCCCTGAAGAAGTGCTCAAGTGCGCCGACCAGGCGCTGTATGCCGCCAAGGGCGCCGGGCGCAACTGCGTGATTGCGGCCGGGCAGAACCGTCGCGGTGCGGTGCGTATGGAGCGTGCTGCCGGTTGAGTAATGGTGCTGTATTCAGCAGCGCTACAGTGATTGTCCGGGGCATTGGCCGGCAGTAGGTTGAACTATCTGCCGCCGGAGACATTGCCATGCCTGAATACAAAGCTCCCCTGCGCGACATGCGCTTTCTGATCGACAACGTGTTCGACTTCCACGGCCATTACGCGGCCCTGGGCGCGACGGACGCCAGCCCCGACATGGTCAATGCAATTCTCGAGGAGGGCGCGAAGTTTTGCGAGAACGTACTCGCGCCGCTCAATCGCAGCGGCGATGAAGAGGGCTGTCATTTCGATCAGGGTGTGGTGACCACGCCCAAGGGCTTCAAGGAAGCCTTCGCCCAGTACGTGGAAGGCGGCTGGCATGGCCTGGCGGCAGACCCGGCCTACGGTGGCCAAGGCTTGCCGCAGTCACTGGGGCTGGTGCTGAGCGAGATGATCGGCTCCAGCAACACCTCCTGGGGCATGTACCCAGGCCTGACCCACGGTGCAATGTCGGCGATCCACGCCCATGGCACCGACGAACAGAAAGCCACTTACCTGCACAAGCTCACCGCTGGCGAATGGACCGGCACCATGTGCCTGACCGAAGCCCATTGCGGCACCGACCTGGGCTTGATCAAGACCCGCGCCGTACCTCAGGCCGACGGCAGTTACGCGGTCACCGGCAGCAAGATCTTCATCTCGGCCGGCGAGCACGACATGAGTGCCAACATCATCCATCTTGTGCTGGCCAAACTGCCGGATGCGCCGGCGGGCACCAAAGGCATCTCGTTGTTTATCGTGCCCAAGTTCCATGCCGATTCCGGTGAACGCAACACGGTGCACTGCGGCTCCATCGAGCACAAGATGGGCATCAAGGCCTCGGCCACCTGCGTGCTGAACTTCGACGGCGCCAAGGGCTTCCTGATTGGTGAGGCGAACAAAGGCCTCAACTGCATGTTCACCATGATGAACCACGCGCGCCTGGGCACCGGGATGCAGGGTTTGTGCAACGGCGAGGCGAGCTTCCAGGGCGCGATCAAATACGCCAACGACCGCCTGCAAATGCGCTCGTTGACCGGCACCAAGGCCCCGGAGAAAGCCGCCGACCCGATCATCGTGCATGCCGACGTACGCCGCATGCTGCTGACCATGAAAGCCTTCAACGAAGGTAATCGCGCGCTGACCTACTTCACCGCCCAGTTGCTCGACACGGCGCACCTGAGTGACGATGCGGGCCAGCGCCAGGAGGCCGAGGACCTGTTGGCCTTCCTCACGCCGATCTGCAAAGCCTTCATGACCGAAACCGGGCTGGAGGTGACCAACCACGGTATGCAGGTATTCGGCGGGCATGGCTACATTCGCGAGTGGGGCATGGAGCAATTGGCCCGGGATGCCCGGATTGCGCCGATCTATGAAGGCACCAACGGTATCCAGGCCCTCGACCTGCTGGGGCGCAAGGTGCTGGGCAGCCAGGGCAAGTTGCTGCGCGGCTTTACCAGAATTGTGCATAAGTTCTGCGTCGCCAATGCCGAGCACGCGCAACTCAAGGCCGCTGTAGAACAGCTCAACCAGTTGAACCAGCAATGGGGTGAGCTGACCCTGAAGGTCGGCACGGCAGCGATGAAAAATCCTGACGAAGTAGGCGCGGCGGCCATGGATTACCTGATGTACAGCGGTTACATCATCCTCGCCTACCTGTGGTTGCGCATGGCGATCGCGGCGCAGGCGCACGATGAGCCCGGGTTTGCCCAGGGCAAAACTGCGACCTGCGACTTTTATTTCAAGCGCCTGTTGCCGCGCACCGCCATGCACCGGGCCGCCGTGGAGGCGGGCAGCGAATGCCTGATGAGCTTACCGGCGCAGGCATTTGCCCTATAGACGGGAGAGGTTTGGTGTGACTTATAAATACTTAATGGTCACGAACGGACCCTATGTGTCTGAAAAGTTGTTCGGGTACACTCGGAGTCTGTAAAACCGATCCTATCGAATCACTTTTCACCTTCTCACGAGGTTTGCCATGGCTGATTACAAAGCGCCGTTGCGTGATATGCGCTTCGTCCTCAACGAAGTTTTTGAAGTCGCCACGACGTGGGCCCAATTGCCTGTCCTGGCCGACACGGTTGACGCCGAAACCGTTGAAGCGATCCTCGAAGAAGCCGGCAAGGTTACTGCCAAATCCATCGCGCCGTTAAGCCGTGGCGGCGATGAGCAAGGCTGCCACTGGACGGACGGTGCGGTCACTACGCCGGACGGTTTCCCCCAGGCCTACGCGACTTACGCCGAAGGCGGCTGGGTCGGTGTGGGTGGCGACCCGGTATACGGCGGCATGGGCATGCCCAAGGCGGTGTCGGCACAGGTCGAAGAGATGATCAACTCGTCCAGCCTGGCTTTCGGCCTGTACCCGATGTTGACCTCGGGCGCTTGCGTGTCGATCAATACCCACGCCAGCGAGGAACTCAAGGCCACCTACCTGCCGAAGATGTATTCCGGCGAATGGGCCGGTTCCATGTGCCTGACCGAAGCCCATGCCGGCACTGACCTGGGCATGATTCGCACTAAGGCCGAGCCCCAAGCGGACGGTTCCTACAAAGTCAGCGGCACCAAGATTTTCATTACCGGCGGCGAACACGACCTGACCGAAAACATCATCCACCTGGTGCTGGCCAAACTGCCGGATGCACCGGCGGGCCCCAAAGGCATCTCGCTGTTCCTGGTGCCGAAGTTCATGGTGAACGCCGACGGCAGCCTCGGCGCACGCAACCCGGTGAACTGCGGTTCGATCGAACACAAGATGGGCATCCAGGCCTCCGCGACGTGCGTGATGAACTTCGACGAAGCGGTGGGTTACCTGGTCGGTGAGCCTAACCGTGGCTTGGCGGCGATGTTCACCATGATGAACTACGAGCGTCTGGGGGTGGGCATCCAGGGCCTGGCTTCCGGCGAGCGGTCCTACCAGAACGCGATTGAATATGCCCGCGACCGGCTGCAGAGCCGCTCTCCATTGGGCGCACAAGCCAAGGAAAAACCCGCCGACCCGATCATCGTGCACCCGGACGTGCGCCGCATGTTGTTGACCATGAAGGCGGCGAACGAAGGCGGCCGTGCGTTCTCCACCTACGTCGCGACGCAACTGGACATCGCCAAGTTCAGCGAAGACGCCGCCGCCCGCGAGCGCGCCGACAACCTGGTGGCGTTGCTGACGCCGGTCGCCAAGGCATTCCTCACGGACCTGGGCCTGGAAACCACCGTGCTCGGCCAGCAAGTATTTGGTGGCCACGGCTACATTCGCGAGTGGGGCCAGGAGCAGTTGGTGCGTGATGTGCGCATCACCCAGATCTACGAAGGCACCAATGGTATCCAGGCGCTGGATTTGATGGGGCGCAAGATTGTCGGCAGCGGTGGCGCGTTCTACACCTTGTTCGCCGATGAGATCCGTCAGTTCATCGCCACTGCGGGCGAGGCATTGGGCGAGTTCACCCGGCCGCTCGGCGCGGCGGTGGATAACCTGGATGAACTGACCGCCTGGGTGCTGGACCGTGCCAAGACCAACCCGAATGAAATCGGCGCAGCCTCGGTGGAATACCTGCATGCGTTCGGTTACATGGCGTACGCCTATATGTGGGCGCGCATGGCCAAGGCTGCGTTGGGCAAAGAGGCCGAAGAGGATTTCTATGCCAGCAAGCTGGGCACTGCGCGCTTCTACTTTGCGCGCCTGTTGCCACGCATTCACTCGTTGAGTGCGTCGGTAAAAGCCGGTAGCGAATCGCTGTTCCTGATGGATGAAGCGCTGTTCTAGGGGGTGAGGCGCGCATGTAAGCATTCTCTTACATGACGTGCTGCTAATCGTCCTCTATCGCCATATTGGATCCACGGATAATCTACTTCACATGGACGTCGCGCAGGAAGCGCAAAGCAACAACACGGACACGTAGGATTCTGCCAGGATGGCGGAGTGAAATGGATGTCAGGGAAACAGTCTGCAAAGCCCCGCTTCGGCGGGGTTTTCTTTTGCCCGCGAAAAAGTCAGGCGCCTGCCTGCGGGGCATTCATCACGTCTTCCAGCAACGTGCGCAGCAATGCCACCGTCGCTTGCTGGCGCTGCACGTCACGGCACACCAATCCGACTTTCAACGGCACCCTGGGTTCGCTCAAGGGTTTCCACAGCAACGACTGGCTGTTGTGTTCGTCCTGTGAGCGCCCCGGTAGCACAGTGGCCAACTGGGTGTGGGGCAGGCTGTCGAGAATCCCTACCATGGTATTGAGCTCCGCCTGCACCTGCGGGCGCCGGCCCAGGTTGGCCAACTGGGCCTGCCAAATCTGGCGCACCTGAAATTCCTCGCCCAATAGCAACATTGGCAACTCGGCTGCCTGTTTCAGCGAGACCTTCTTGAATTCCCGCAAGGGATGGTGCTCAGGAATGACCACCTTCAATTCATCTTCATACAACAACACGCCATGCAGGCCCGGCTGGCGCGGTGGCAGGTAGCTGATACCGATGTCCAGCGAGCCGTTGAGCAGCCGCCGCTCGATTTCCAGCCCGGTCAATTCGTAGATTTGCACCACCAAGTGAGGTTGGGCCTTGCGCACCCGCTCGAGCATCTGCGGCACCAGGCTGGTGTGCACGGTTTGCAGCACGCCGATGGCCAAGGTGCGCATCGCCTGGCCTTTGAAGTTGCGCAACGCCTCCACCGCTTGCTGCATGCCGTCGATCAGGGGCAAGGCATGGTTGTACAACGTGTGTGCCGCCAGCGTAGGGAGCAGGCGTTTGCTGCTGCGCTCGAACAGGCTCACGTCCAGGTTCTGTTCCAGTTGGCGAACCTGCTGCGACAAGGCTGGTTGGGAAATCGACAGACGCTCGGCGGCACGGCCTACATGGCCTTCTTCATACACCGCGACGAAATAACGCAGTTGCTTGAAATCCATAAGATTTGCTTATCGAAAAAGCTGGAAAATCGAAATGGCCGTGGGCCCATGAGACGCCTAGTCTAGCGCCTATTCGCAGGGCTTACAGGGCCGGATCGGGCAATGAATAACGTTTTTGGTAATGGCGTTTACATAGGCAAGGCAAAACATCTCAGCACCGGGCTTGCACCCGGTACCGACCAAGGTCCGCTTGCTGTCAGAGGTGAACTGTGAACCTGTTCCGGCGCGCCGCGCCTAGCCTTGACGACCTGGTGCTTCATGATCCGCATCGTGATTTTTCCAGCCATTGCCTGATGCCTACTGTCGCGCGCCCCTGCGAGGTGTTCGTCCAGGGTCACGGCTCCTGGCTGTCGGACAGCGACGGCCGTGCCTATCTGGATTTCAGCCAGGGCGGCGGTGCCAACAGCCTAGGCCATAGTCCACAAGCGGTGCGCGACGCCATTGCTGAACAGATGCAAACCGTGATCAATCCTGGCATGGGCTTGCACAACCGGGCTCAGCTCGACCTGGTTGAGCGCCTGTGCCATCACACCGGCAGCGATCAGGCCTATCTGCTCAATAGCGGTGGGGAAGCTTGTGAAGCCGCGATCAGACTGGCGCGCAAGTGGGGCCAACTGCATCGCGGCGGCGCTTATCACATCATCACGGCGGGTAACGGCTGCCATGGCCATGGTTTCGCAGCGATGTCGGCTTCGGCCGTTGCCCGCGAAAACCGTTTCGACCCGCTATTGCCGGGCTTCAGTCATGTGCCGTTCAACGATCTGCCGGCGCTGCACGCTGCCGTCGACGCGCACACCGTCGCCATCATGCTGGAGCCAATCCAGAGCGCAGCGGGTGTCATTCCCGCGACCGAACACTACCTCAAGGGCGTCGAACGCCTGTGCCGCGAGTTGGGGATCCTGCTGATTCTTGACGAAGTGCAAACCGGCATCGGCCGCTGCGCCAGCCTGCTCGCCGAACAGCAATACGGCGTGCGCGCCGACATCATTACCCTCGGCAAAGGCCTGGGCGGTGGCGTGCCCCTGGCGGCGTTGCTGGCGCGCGGCACAGCCTGTTGCTTCGAGGCGGGCGAGCTGGACGGCACGCATCACGGCAATGCGCTGATGGCGTCAGCGGGTAGCGCGGTACTCGATGCCGTGTTGGCCAGTGGCTTTTTCGAACTGGTACGCGAATCTGGCCACTACCTGGCAGAGGGCCTCGCGCGCCTGGCCCACCGTTATGAACACGGACAATTGCGCGGCAACGGTCTGCTATGGGGCCTCACGCTATCGGACGATTCTGCGGCTGCGGTGGTAAAGGCCGCGCTGCACGAAGGCCTGATCCTCACCGCTACGCAGCCTGATTGTCTGCGCTTTACCCCCGCCCTGAATGTCAGCAAAAACCACATCGACGAAATGCTTCTGCGCCTTGCCCGTGCCTTCTCTCGGGTACGTACCGCCCAACTGCAATGCCGCAAGGGCATCGCTGTCTGACCTCGACTTCCTGAACCGTCTCGCGGGGATACGCGGCGCCTCCAGCCTGATTCTTTTGGCTGGGGGCGTTTTTTTGTCTGTTGATTAAAGGATGGCCCAACGCCAGAACCCACTGAACCCTCACGAAGCGCCAAGGTCGATTAGCTACACGGCTCACACGAGCCGATTTCTGGAGCTGACCCATGGACATCATTCGTATCATCATCGCCATTCTGCTGCCGCCACTGGGTGTGTTCCTGCAAGTAGGTTTCGGCGGCGCGTTCTGGCTGAACATTCTGCTGACCCTGTGCGGTTACTTCCCCGGCATCATTCACGCGGTGTACATCATCGCCAAGCGCTGAGGCCCTCAGCCTTTGGCGATGAGGCGTGAATTGCGCTCATTGCGAAACGCCAGTTGCTCGATGGTCTGGGTGGCATGTTCGGCTTCTTCCCGCGCTTGAAGGATGATGCCGTGCTGCTCGGACTTGCTGCACACCGGGTCGGCGTTGCTCGCATCCCCCGTGAGCATGAAGGCCTGGCAACGGCAGCCGCCGAAGTCCTTTTCCTTCTCATCGCATGAACGGCACGGCTCGGGCATCCAGTCGTAGCCGCGAAAACGGTTGAAACCGAACGAGTCGTACCAGATGTGTTGCATGCTGTGGTCGCGCACATTGGGAAACTGCACCGGCATCTGTCGGGCGCCATGACAGGGCAGGGCGGTACCGTCCGGTGTCACGGTCAGGAAAATACTGCCCCAGCCATTCATGCAGGCTTTCGGGCGTTCTTCGTAGTAATCCGGCGTGACGAAAATCAACTTGCACGGGTGGCCTTCGGCTTCAAGCTTGGCGCGGTATTCGTTGGTGATGCGTTCGGCGCGTACCAGTTGTTCCCTGGTCGGCAATAACCCCACACGATTGAGCTGCGCCCAGCCGTAGAACTGGCAGGTGGCAAGCTCGACAAAATCCGCCTCGAGGGCAATGCACAGCTCGATAATGCGGTCGATCTTGTCGATGTTATGCCGATGGGTGACGAAGTTCAGCACCATCGGATAACCATGGGCTTTCACCGCCCGAGCCATTTCGAGCTTTTGCGCGAAGGCTTTTTTCGAGCCGGCCAGCAGGTTGTTGACCTGTTCGTCACTGGCCTGGAAGCTGATCTGGATATGGTCCAGGCCGGCCTTTTTGAAATCGCTGATCTTCTGTTCGGTCAGGCCAATGCCTGAGGTAATCAGGTTGGTGTAGAACCCCAGTTTGCGCGCTTCAAAGATCAACTCGGCCAGGTCCTGGCGCACCAGCGGTTCACCGCCGGAAAACCCGAGCTGCGCAGCGCCCATTTCGCGGGCCTCGCGAAAGACCTTGATCCATTGCTCGGTGCTCAGCTCCTTGCCCTGCTCGGCAAAATCCAGCGGGTTGGAGCAGTACGGGCACTGCAGCGGGCAGCGGTAAGTCAGCTCGGCGAGCAGCCACAGCGGCAGGCCGATGGCGGGTTTTTCAGGCAAGGGTGATCCAGTGCTCGGCACGGGCGACCTCCATGAATTGCTCGATGTCATCACCGAGTTCCGGCACGCCGGGAAATTGCCGGTCCAGCTCGGCGATGATGGCCGCCACGTCGCGCTCACCGTCAATCAAGCCACCAATCAGCGCGGCGCTGTCGTTGAGCTTGATCATGCCTTCGGGGTAGAGCAACACATGGCCTTTTTGCGCGGGTTCGTACTGGTAGCGATAGCCTTGGCGCCAGGCCGGTTTTCTGCTGCGATCAAAGCTCATAGGGTGATCCCTTTATGCCAGACCCGCTGCGCGGTCACGCTGTGATACGGCGGGCGGTTCAGTTCGTAGGCCATGCTCATGGCATCAAGCATGCTCCACAGGATGTCCAGTTTGAACTGGAGAATTTCCAGCATGCGCTCCTGGCCTTCACGGGTGGTGTAGTGCTGCAGGGTGATCGCCAACCCGTGTTCCACGTCGCGCCGGGCCTGGCCAAGACGGGTGCGGAAGTACTCATAGCCGGCCGGGTCGATCCACGGATAATGCTGCGGCCAACTGTCGAGGCGCGACTGATGGATCTGCGGCGCGAACAGTTCGGTCAAGGAGCTGCTGGCGGCTTCTTGCCAACTGGCGCGGCGGGCGAAGTTGACGTAGGCGTCTACCGCAAAGCGTACGCCGGGCAGCACCAGTTCCTGGGAGCGCAGTTGGTCCGGGTCGAGACCGACGGCTTGGCCCAGGCGCAGCCAGGCTTCGATGCCGCCGTCTTCTCCGGGCGCGCCATCGTGGTCGAGCAGGCGCTGGATCCATTCACGGCGGATTTCGCGGTCCGGGCAGTTGGCCAGGATCGCTGCGTCCTTGAGGGGAATGTTCACCTGATAATAGAAACGGTTGGCGACCCAGCCCTGGATCTGCTCGCGGGTGGCGCGGCCTTCGTACATCGCCACGTGATACGGGTGGTGGATGTGATAGAAGGCGCCTTTGGCGCGCAGGGCGTGTTCGAATGCTTCAGGGGTCATCGGTGTATCAGTCATATGAGTCTCCTACAACTCGATGCTCATGCCGTCGTAGGCTACTTCGACATTACGCCGCACCAGCTCCGCTCGCTCGGGGGAATCTTCATCAAGGATCGGATTGGTGTTGTTGATGTGGATAAGCACTTTGCGCTGCTCGGGCAACTGTTCCAGCACTTCGAGCATGCCGCCAGGACCGTTTTGCGCCAGGTGGCCCATTTCGCGGCCGGTGCGGGTGCCGACGCCACGGCGCTGCATTTCGTCGTCGTCCCACATCGTGCCGTCCACCAGCAGGCAGTCGCTGCCGGCCATGATGTCCAGCAGCGGTGCGTCGACCTTGCCCAGGCCTGGGGCGTAGAACAGTTTGCCACCGGTGCGCAGGTCTTCGACGATCAGGCCGATGTTGTCGCCCGGGTGCGGGTCGAAGCGGTGCGGCGAATACGGCGGGGCGGCGCTGCGCAGCGGCAGTGGGGTGAAGCGCAGGTTGGGGCAGGCCGGGATAGTGAAGCTGGCGTCCAGCTCAATACGGTTCCAGGCCAGGCCGCCGTTCCAGTGCGTGAGCATGGTGAACAGCGGGAAACCGGTGCTCAGGTCTTCATGGACCATATCGGTGCACCACACCTGGTGCGGGCAGCCCTCGCGCAGGCTCAGTAGGCCGGTGGTGTGGTCGATCTGGCTGTCCATCAGGATGATCGCGCTGATGCCGGTGTCACGCAGGGCGCGGCCCGGTTGCATCGGCGCAAACCCCTGCAGTTGTGCGCGGATATCCGGCGATGCGTTGCACAGTACCCAATTCACACCATCATCGGAAATCGCGATGGACGACTGGGTCCGCGCCTGGGCCCGCAGGCTACCATCACGAAAACCTGCGCAATTCACACAGTTGCAGTTCCACTGCGGGAAGCCGCCGCCGGCGGCGGAACCTAGAATCTGGACAAACATGATCGCTCCATCAAGCACAGCTCAAAACAAAAACGCCCCGGGCGAACCGAGGCGTTGTATTACCCAGCGGATTAACGGCTGGCGAAGTACATGGTGACTTCGAAACCGATGCGCAAATCAGTGTAAGCAGGTTTGGACCAGGTCATATTCATACTCCTATCAAGGGACGGGATGTTCACTACCAAGTAGTACATATAGTCCACCTCCCATGGGAGATGTTCAGATATTGCGTGGGAATATTACGCAATTCTTTTCGAGTTAGCGCTGTCTCGAAAGAAAAAGCCTGTTGCACGGTTGGCAATGATCATGCCGCTGGCTGCCAGCGCGCCCCGATGCACGGGCCATTGGCAATGCAGCGCCAGCCGCCTGTGGCGTTGTTCAGTTGTTGCACGGCGCGCCGCATATCGTCCCGCGAGCAGCTTTGTATCAAATCTTGTAATCGCTCCAGGTAACCCGATGAGTGGCCCGCCAACTGCGCATGCCACAGCAAGTCGGCGGCTTGGGCCATCGGCAGGGATTGGGCAGTGAATTGCTGCGCCAAGGCCTCGTTGCCCATGTCTGCGCTGCGCTCGATCAACGACGGCAGTTGTGCCAGGAACGTCTGCACCTGTTCGAGGATCTCACCCAGGGACGCGCTGGGAGACTGCACGCCGAACAGCAAGCCGGTCTGCCCATTGACCTGTCGGATGCCACTGAAAACGGCGTAGCCGATTTGTAGTTCGACCCGCAGGCGCTGGTAGAACGGCCCCTGAAGCAAATGACCGAGCAAGCGCCAGGCGGCTTCATCGGACAGGGCGTGAGTGGGTGTCGGGCAAAACAGCAGCATCGCCGCTTCGCTGGACGCGGTGTTGACCTCGTGCCAGCGGCGCTGGCCTTTGAGCGGTTGAGGCTCGTATTGCAACGGCGCAGGCTGCCCAGGCAAGCGGGCTGCTGCGGTCTTGATCGCCGCTTCACAGGCTGCCGGCAACCCTGAGCCCAGCCCTTGCCAGCGGGCGGTGGCCCACGAGGCTGGCGTCGCTTGGGGCGTCGGCTGAACGCCGGCACAGCAGGCGGGCAACGCCTTGAGCAATTCGCGGATGGCAATCATCGGTGCCGGGGGTGGAGGCGCCAAGTGTTCAGCGGCAGTGCTCAAGCAGCGCGTCAGCGCTTCAAGCACGGCCGGCATGGGCTCGTGGACACCGAGCATTTTTACCTGCCAGTCATTGGCGATGGTTTCGAAAACCAACTCGACGCCCGCTTGACCGGCACTGTCGCGCAGCGGTTGTAACAGGCCGTCCAGGCCAGCAGGCACGGCGCCCTCAAATCGCCAGCGCAGGTACAGGGCGCCTTCATCGGTGTCATTGGCCAATGCCTGGCTGAATATCAGCGCCGATGTTTCCCGTCGGCCCCGTAAGCGGTCCTGGGCAAATGTGCGCAAGCCCCGGTGGGCGCTGGTCTGGCCGCGAATCAAGCCGGCACGTTCTTCTTGAGCGGCGGGACGAAGAAACGGGTTAGCCGGTGGAAGCTGCCATTCATGTCTGGCGGGTGGCAGATGCAGTGCGTCGAGCATGGCCTTGAGCGCTGCGAGACTTTGGTCCGATACGTCTTCAAGGTCGTTGCGTGCCAGCGCCAGGGCGCTTTGGACTTGCTGTTGGCGAGCAGTGAGCAAGGCGAACTCTTCGCGTAGGGGCGTCCAGTCGCTGTGTGCGAAAAAACTCAGCCAGTCGTGCAGCAGCGCCTCGATCTGTGTCGTCGCTTCGCCTTGGATGTCGATATCCAGCACGGCCTGTCCGGCAAAGTGATACAGCACCGAGGCGTGCAAGGCAGTCGCCAGGCGTCGCGCTTTGAGTTCAGCGAGCAAGCCGCCCGGCGCCGGGCTGTTGAGCCAGGTACAGAGAAATGCCAGCGCTTCGGGCGGTGCGTCACAGGTGATGACCTGATGCAGATGATGATCGGCAACATGTTGATAGCCCCTGGCTTGCCCAGCCATCAGCGCCGGTGGGGCGGCCTGGGGATGCAGCGGGCCGCCGTTCAACTGCGCACTGAAGTGCTGCGCCAGCGCTTCCAGGTCTTGCTGCGATTGTGGGCCGGCAAGGCTCAACGTCATCTGCCCGCTTTGATAGAAGCGCTGATGAAATTCGCGCAACGCCTGCTGAAAAGCCTCATGTTCCACTGGCAGGC
The DNA here is from genome assembly GCF_003852255.1 of Pseudomonas sp. R1-43-08. Taxonomy (NCBI): domain Bacteria; kingdom Pseudomonadati; phylum Pseudomonadota; class Gammaproteobacteria; order Pseudomonadales; family Pseudomonadaceae; genus Pseudomonas; species Pseudomonas sp. R1-43-08. The sequence continues at coordinate 5,092,837 of NZ_CP027734.1, read as the reverse complement.
TGTCGCGATTGCCCGCATGAAAGCCGCGCAGCGGGTGATCAGTGGCCAGCCCCTCCAGCAAGGCCACCTGTTGCTGCGCCTTGGCATCTTGCGACCAGGCGACGAACTCGGAGTGCAGCACTTCGCGCTCGCGCAGTTGGTCGTCGAGGGCCAGGCGAGGGTGCGTCAGCATGTCGGCCAATCGCACGAGCCCATCGGCGAAGGTCGGAACCGGCAGCTCAAAAAAGAATTCGGTAGTGCGCTCGCGGGTGCTGGCATTCACTTGCCCGCCATGGCGCTGCACATAGGCCATCAACCCATCGTCTGCCGGAAAACGCTCGGTTCCCAAGAACAACAAATGCTCAAGGAAATGCGCCAGCCCCGGCCATGCCAATGGCGCGTCATGGCTGCCGGCAGCCACGCGCAAAACAGCCGCGCAGCGCTTCAAACGCGGTGCATGGCGCAGGCAAATGCGCAGGCCATTAGCCAGAGTGAGGTGCAGGGGTTGAGCGAGAACCGACGCAGGCATGGGCACTTCCGAAGCGGGGGAAGCGCCTATGCTAGCAAACCCGGTGGATCAGGGCTTGTGCAGCGCGCCGTAAAGCTCGGGGCGACGGTCATGCAGGTAATGATTGGCGGCGCGGGCATCGAGGATCGATTGCCGGTCCAGCGTGCCGACGATCAACGTTTCATCCAGGCCCGCCTGGGCAATGCGTTGGCCATCGGGCCCGGCAATGCTGCTTTGGCCGCAATAGTGAATATCGTCTTCGTGCCCGCAGTAATTGGCATAGGCCACGAAACATTGGTTCTCGAACGCACGGGCCCGCACGGTGACGTCGGCGACAAAGTCGAACGGCACCATATTGGCAGTCGGTACCAGGATCAGTTCGGCACCGGCCAGGGCCAGGCGCCGGGTGTTTTCCGGAAACTCCAGGTCGTAGCAAATCAGGAAACCCAGCTTCCAGCCGTTCACTTCCACCAGCGGGAAGTCATCCTCACCCGCGCTGAACATCGCGTGGTCGAGGTCGCCAAACAGGTGAGTCTTGCGGTAGTTGCACAGGCGTTTGCCGTGGGCGTCGATCAACTGCACGGCGTTGTAGATCTGGCCGTCTTCGGCCCGCTCCGGGTAACCATACAGAATCGCCAACCCGGCACTTTGCGCGATTTCAGCAATGGTGTGTGCCGACTCGCCATCCCGGGCCTCGGCCAAGGCGCCTGTGGCTTCGGCGCCAATGTTGTAGCCGGTCAGGAACATTTCCGGCAGCACCAGCACATCGGCACCCGACGCTTCATGCGCCAGTTGCTGCAGGCGCTTGAGATTACCGGCCACGTCCAGCGGCAGTGGCGGGCATTGGTACAGGGCGACACGCATGTCAGGCTCCTTATTCGGGCAGGGCGATTGGCCCTATCTCGTCAAACACATCGCCGGGCCCTGGGTTTTGCGGGTGGGTGCGGCCGCCGAAGTGGGTCATGATGCCCCACACCGCGTTCAGCGAGGTTTGTACCGCGCCCTCCACCCAGGCTGGGGTCCAGGAAACGTCGTCGCCGGCGATAAAAATCCCACGTTGTTCGGCGGGCATGTCCTTCTGCATGAAGTGCGCATACATGCGCTGGTTATACCGATAGTGGCCGGGCAGTGCACCTTTGAAGGCCCCGAGGAAATGCGGGTCGGCTTCCCAGGACACGGTGATCGGGTCGCCGATGATGCGCGCCTTGATGTCGACTTTCGGGTAGATCTTCGTCAGCGCATCGAGTGCCAGTTTGACCCGCTTATCGATGGGCTGGGGCAGCATTTTCAGCGCGTCGCTCATCCACGAGTAGGACAGGCAGATCACCCCAGGCTTGTCGTCGCCGTTGTCGAAAAGATAAGTGCCGCGCGTCAGGCGGTCGGTGAGGGTCATGCTCATCAGGTCGCGGCCGGTTTCCGGGTCTTTGTCTTTCCAGAACGGGCGGTCGACCATGACAAAGGTTTTCGATGACTGCATGTAGCGCGTGCGGTCCAGAGCCATCCACATTTTTTGCGAGAACAGGGTTTCGTCGCATTCGATCTGGGTGGTCAGCAGCCAGCTTTGGCAGGTGGTCAATACGGCGGCGTATTCGCGGGTGTCACCGTAGATGTCGGTAACGGCGAAACGGCCGTCGGCGGCGTGGGCAATACGCTTCACGCCGGCCCGTGGCGCGCCTCGATGCAATGAGCTGAGACTGGTGCCGGCAGGCCAGTGGGCGCATTGCTCCGGTACGTGACGCCAAATGCCCATGGGCACTTGGGCCACGCCGCCAACGACCAGGTGCTGATGGTCGTCGCAGTTGGTCATCACCACGCGGAAGATTTCCAGCATCGAGTTGGGGAAATCCGAGTCCCAGCCGCCGGTGCCGAAACCGACCTGGCCAAATACTTCGCGATGATGAAACGACAGCTTGGCAAAGGCTTTTGAGGTGGCGACGAAGTCGTAGAAGGTGCGGTCGTCCCACAGCGGCACCAGCTTATTCCACAACGCTTTGAGGCGCGGCACGTCGCGGTCACGGATCGCCTGTTGGATATCGCCGAACTGCGAACCGGCTTCCAGCGCGTCGGCCCAGGCGTCGGCGACTTCCTGGAACAGCACCGGCAGGTCGGAGAGTTTTTGCGCGTAGTGCGTCTGGCCTTCCAGATCGATAACGGTGCTGCCAGACGCCGGCGTCAGCGGGTTGGGAAAGGGTTTGGTTTCCAGGCCCAGCTTGTCCACATAGTGATAGAAGGCGGTGGACGACACCGGAAAGCGCATCCCGCCCAGCTCGGCGATGATGCCTTCGGCGCCTTCAAACGCTTGGGAGCGCAGGCGACCGCCCATCTTCGAAGCTTCGTATACCACCGGCTTCAAGCCCAGCTTCATCAGTTCGTAGGCCGCCACCAGCCCGGCAATACCGGCGCCCACAATCGCCACTTCGGCGCCGTGGCGGGCGGCAGGAATACTGCCCAGGCCGGCCGGGTGCTCGATCCAGTCATCAAAGGCAAACGGAAAATCCGGGCCGAAGATGGTGATGGGCTTTTTACCATTGACGGGGTGTCGGTTGGTCTTGCTGATGGTGCTGGACGGAATGCTCATGGCTGACCTTACTGACGACTCGGCGGGACAGGGCCCGTTGAGTATAGGAAAAGATGGCAGCCAGTTTAGGGAGCGTTGCGCTCGTTAATAAGACGCAATGTGTCGTCGGATTGCACTGGTTTTAGTCAATCTGACGAAGTTACTGGTCAGATAGGTTGTCCACGGTCTAATTTGTTACTGAGAATGATTGAAGTAGTGGTTTTTTCCACACCCTCGACACTGCCGATCTGATCCAGCAATTGATCAAGCTGCTCCGGCGACTCGGTGCGCAGCCACGCCACGTAATCAAATTCACCGCTCACAGCGCACAACTGCTGCACCTGAGCCATCGCGCTCAGCCGGCGCAGCACTTCCTTGCCCGAACGCGGTTGCACGGTAATGCCCACATACGCCTGCAACCCACCATCCGCCACGCGCTGACCCAGGCGCACGCCATAACCGGTAATCACCTGCGTCTTCTCAAGACGCGCCAGGCGCGAAGTCACCGTGGTCCGCGCAATCCCCAACTGCCGGGCAAGCATGGCCACGCTTTCGCGGGCGTTGAGCTGCAAGGCGGCGATCAGTTGACGGTCGATTTCGTCTAGGGCGGGCAAGGGTGAAGCTCCAGTGCGGGGGGCAGTGGGCAGGTATGTTACAGGCTTGGTCGGGCATACAGAACTGTGGCACCAGACATGCAAAAGCCGCGCAATGCGCGGCTTTTTGGAGTTGGTGGGCCCGGTAGGACTCGAACCTACGACAAAGGGATTATGAGTTGCCTAGACATGCTATGAGCTTGATGAAATCTTGCGTAGCTTACGACAGGTACACAGAGCTGAAAGGTGCGTAGCTAGTGGGTTAGAGGTAATTTAGAGAAAGGATCCATAGCTGACATGTGTACCGCATTTGTACCAGCATTTCGGCTTGCCAGTTAGCGTAAGTCGGTGGGGAGAGACGCTAAGATCGCCGTCGACGGGTTATCTAATAGGCTCAGGCATCAAAGCATTTCGCGCGCTAAGCGTTGTGAAGATCAGCGCCTAGCTGCTAATGCCGCATGCAAATGAAGAAAACATTTCTGCCAGCCGATCGGTCTTCGCTTGTGGCAAATTGGCATCATGTTGTAGATTCAGTAAGCCAACGTACTGACGCGAACGAAACCAGGCGGCCTTTGGTCGAGACGCCTATCAACCTTGCCGACTCGTGCATGGATATCTGCCAATCGGTGCGGTGACATTTCCCTGACCAGATGGTGACGAAGTGTCGGAGGTAGAGCGGTACATTGGCAATTACCGTCGAGCGTTTTGGCAAGACGATATTTTCAAATTCTACATTTGAGTCATAAAAAAGGAATATTTATGTCTAACGCGAAGGCATGCGTCGTATTTACCACAGGGCTAGAGAAAGAGGTTTTGAAAATTGTTTCTCAGCTTGCCGACGAAGGTTTCAAAGTATGCACGGCCGGGGCTGACCAAGAAATTGTGGAAGCCGCTCAGTCCGGGCTCCTTAGCCTCCCTGAAGCTGTAAAAAACTGCATCGACAGTGCGGCGATTTGTGTGTTTTTAATACCTAAAGAAAATCCTGAGGGCTTGATGGCCGCCGCTGGTTATGCCGGTGGTTCGGGTAAGACGATCGTTGCTGTTGTTGAAGACATCAAGTCCATCCCACAGATATTCGATGACCTAGCTAGCTCAATCGTTTGTGTGGGTAGCCCTCAGCTAGCCGATGTTATTAAAGGCAAGCCGGTGTGGGAAAGTCCGAATGGGTCTGCTGATGGAAAACGCGTCATCCCTAGGATCAAATGTCAATGAACGATCTTCCTAGGGTCTATTCCTACAAGCTTTCCAGAGATTACGGATTCGCGCCAAATCCATTCCATGGCATATGCACTCTTGCGACGTGTAAACCTCAAATTAGAAAAGGCGCGCAAGTTGGTGACATAGTAATCGGCTGCGGAAGCAAAGAGCTAAAGATGCTAGGGAAGATCATCTTTGCTATGCGAATTTCCGAGAAAATGACATTTCAGGAATACTGGGATGATCCTAGATTTGCCGTAAAAAAGGCCAATTTTCTCTCTAGCAATGCCGCAGCGTACGGAGACAACATTTATCACATAGGAGATGATGGCTGGATCCAAGAAGATTCCCATCACAGTTATGATGGTGGGATGGTGAACCCGGACAATTTAAAAAGAGATGTTGGTTCGGACAATGTCCTAGTCGGTACGGATTTTGTTTACTGGGGTTCGAATGCCCCAGTAATGCCCCCTAATCTGCGGGATCTGGATGGCGATGATTTATTTCCTAACGGTAGGAATCTCCGGTCAATATTTTCAGAAAAATTCAGAGCTGAAGTAGTAGCCTGGTTTAATTCGCTACCAGATAGGGGGAACTTGGGCCGTCCTACCTCTTGGCGATAATTTCACGCAACTCTAGGGTAGATGCATAATGGATTGATAGGAGTTATTTCCACCATAAGCTACAGTAGATGAAAGCGCATATGATGGGGGGAATTCTTATCTCGTGCAATTTTAAGATTGCACAGATTGACTCTAAGCTATTAGTTATTCTGTGCGTATCGTGTGCCGAGTTTGCGTCACGAGAGCAAGTTTTCATCGGTGCAAAGGAGAGGCGGATTTCGAGAAACATTGCGAGTGCCTCATGAATAATGGATAAAAGGAGTTTCCATGTCAAAGCCTGTGCCTCAACTTGCACCACTCTCACTTACTGATTATGAAGCCAAAGCTTTATTAACTAATCAGTTTCAACAGGATGAGAGCGGTTTTCAGAAAATCGTATTTGGCTATTTTGGAGAGATTGGCGGGTTGCTATCAGCCCTTAAAAAATCTGTGAGAGACAAGCTCGCATCTACCGAGACAGAGCTGGCTGGAGAAGAACTAGGCGATGCTTTGTGGTATCTCGTCAACATCGCGGGATTTCTGAAGGTGGATGCCAATGGAATCGGTGAGCAATGTATCAGGTTGCTGCGCACAAAATATGGCGAGTCCGAACAGGAGCCCGTATACCCCGTCACCTTCCGCCACATCGATAGCTTGATGGAGATTCGTAGGGTACCAGCATCCATAAGTCGCTCAGTTCAGCTTGGTAACCTGGCGTACCACGCTGGCACCATGGCCAAAACGACTTTGTCGGAATACCAGTTGATGGAGCCTCAAGCCCGTGCCCAAGATATGGGACTGCACCTCGCAGAGCTTGCTATAGCATGCGCCAGCTTTGATCTAAGGCTTGAAGACGTAGCACGCTCCAACCTTGCAAAGATTCATAGTCGGTGGCCTGGGGAAGAAGGCAAGTACCCCACTCCGTTTGATGCAGATTATCCTCAGCATGAGCGGTTTCCTCCTACGCTTGAAATAACTTTCATCGAAAGAGGCACCCGCGAAAACGGTCATGTAGTTCAAAGCCTCAATGGTGTGTTCATAGGTGATCGCCTTACGGACAATAGCAACGAACCCGATGACTATCGGTTTCACGACGTTTTCCATCTTGCCTACTTGGCGTTTCTCGGCTGGTCGCCAGTGCTTCGGGGGCTGCTTAAACGTAAGCGCAAATCGAATTCTAGAACAGACGAGAACGAAGACGGGGCCCGGGCGATGATCATTGAAGAAGGGATCGCTACCTGGATTTTTAATCATGCTAATCACCAAGATTCTTATGCCGACGATCGGCACCGTGGCTTGGATTACGGCGTTCTCAAGCAAATTTGCAGCATGGTGCAAGGTTACGAGGTAGATAAATGTCAAATCTGGCAGTGGGAAAAGGCTATAGTCGTCGGCTTTGAAATTTTCCGAAAGCTGCAAGATAACCGTGGAGGCACCGTGGTGGTCGATGTGCTTAAACACACCATGGATTTTCTCCCCCCTATCAAGAATTGACCCTATGACTCCTACAGCTTTCGTGAACGCCTTGTCCGAGCTAAAGCTAGACAATGTTTTCAATCCATATGCCGACACCTGCCCAGTCCACGACCGCGCCGATGCGGCGTCCTCACGCCGACGCAATCTGCGGGGTTACCTCACGGCGGCGCTAGACATTGGTGTGGATACAATTTGGATGGGGCGCGATTTAGGTTACCGTGGTGGCCGCCGAACCGGCCTTGCTTTGACGGACGAATACCACCTACCCGAGATGGCGCATCGCTATCCGGGTTCGAACTTCAAGCAGGCAACATTAGGGCCGGCCGTTGCCGAGCGTACTGCCTCTGAAATCTGGTCAGTGCTGCGTTCCGTCGCACTACCACCACTATTATGGAATGTTTTTCCGTTCCATCCCCATGAGCCAGGTAGCCCGTTTACTAATCGTAAGTTTACCGCCAGGGAGCTTCAAGCGGTCGAGATACTGAATGAAGTATTAATCAAATGGCTCAAAGTCCGTAGGGTGGTCGCGATCGGTCAGGACGCTTTTAATTATGCAAGCCGCTTCGGAGTTGAAGTCGTTGCTATTCGCCACCCTAGCTATGGCGGGATCAAAGATTTTCGTAATGGTATGAGCGCTCTCTACAACATCCCAATCGAAATCCTGAATGCTAAACAGCGCCAGGGCTCTTTGTTTTAACCGGCCTGGGATGCTCTTGGAATGTCCCCGTAACTAGTCTTCCTCCTCATTGATCGGGTGAATATGTCGCACTATAGGGTGCCGCTAGTGTTAGTTAATGTGGCAAGTCCCCGATTCATAACCCGCTCTGCGAAGCAATGGAAAAGAAATAGGGAAGCTAAGTTTGCCAGCTGATCGTTCCCGGGGACCGGCCTTCTAACATCGGCATTAGCCAATGGGCTCTGCTAGAGTTTTTGAGATAAAAGTTTGGGTGGTGCTCCCATAGTCCCGTATCGTCAACGGTTCCTGTATAATTATAGTCGCTGTAGCAAATATTTTTATTTTCATTTAGGAATTCGACAAAACCTTCAAAGCTAGTATGGCCGCCAGAACCCATATTGCCATTTAGATAAAAGCGTCCACTGTATCCAGCACTAATAGTCGGGTGCCCATCTTTGAGGCGAAACATTAATAGGGTTCCGTCATGCCTCCCTGGGAGATCGTCCTCGCCCTTATTTGAGCAGATGCGTACTAGCTTGATAATATTGCTTTTATCTTCTAATGCTGGCGCAAAAAACTCTCTATACGAACCGCCAATTTCAGGGTATGGAAACATCGATCCTGTGCCGCTAATAAGCCACTGCAAGCTGCAACTGAATTTTTCTGCTAGGCGGGTGGCCATATCAAAGGTTAAAGCAGCATGGCCGTCGATATAATCCATCAACATGGCGGGTGAACTCTCGCCTAACGACATGGCTAGGCTGGGTAGATCAAGACGTTCATTCCAAGCATAAGCATCGTCGTCACGTAAGCGTTGCAATAGACGACTGAGGCGCTGCCCTGTCTCGCGCTGCCAAGTCTCGCGTAGGGACGTAGGCGCACGTTTAGATTCTGTTAGAGACTGAACATACCGCATCAGGCCGTACCGTATCTCACCTTCCAGTGACCGCTGGCTCCCCGCAGCTGATCGCACCAACTGCATGTGGAGGTCGTCGGGTAAATCCCGAATGCTAATTCTGGCCATTGATTGAGCTCCGCTGTCATTTTGAGGGCGTTTTGACACAATAGCAGAAAATTTCTTCAAGGAGATCGCGAAACTGCTTTTTCGGAATTTAGCTCGACTACGAGCTAGCGTTTTCGGTTGTTTGCGTTAAAACTGATAGCTTTCTGGGAGAGTTTATGAACATCCCGGCGTGATGAAGAACTCCCAGACTTTAGAAACTGATGTTTCACGCTTTTTTGCTCTGACTGCTTCCCTCTCTCACCATGAGGGGCGGCGCAAATTTTCGCGCCCGTGTCCGGTCCGTACATCAATTTCAGCGAACGGCTTCTTCAGGCCGTTAGTTGCCCTCCCCGAAGGCAGATTTGGGGCGTTCTCTGCCGGTCATGGCATGCAAATCACTGGTCACGTCGAATGCAAACGGGAGGGCAAGTGCATGCAATTACTCAATTAGGAGTTTCTTGCCTCCAGCTTATCCAATTTGCCTACTAGATCTTCAGCTCGTAGGTGCGTGTAGCGCTTAAGCATCTGCATCGACTTATGCCCGCTGATGGCAGACACCTCCTGATCAGAAAGGCCGCCTTCTACCAGGCGGCTGACTGCCTCATGGCGTAGGTCATGAAAGCGCAGGTCAGGTATGCCTAGCTTGGTCTGACTGGTCTAGCCTTTTTTGCAGACAGCAAAAAGCCGCGCAATGCGCGGCTTTGGAGTTGGTGGGCCCACACGGACTTGAACCGTGGACCAAAGGATTATGAGTCCTCTGCTCTGACCAACTGAGCTATAGGCCCTTGTAACTGGACGCGGATTATAACGACGGTTTCCCCGCTGTGCCATCCGTAAAATCCCTCATCCGTGTACGAAGGAAGGTTGCGGCAAATTGCTCCGGTGGCAGGGGCAGGCTGACGATGTAGCCTTGCATCTGTTCACAGCCTTCTGCGGCGAGGAAGGCTTGCTGGGCGGGGTTCTCCACGCCTTCGGCGATGATGGTGAATTGCATGCTGTGGCCGAGGGCGATGATGGCGCGGACGATGGCGGCGTCGTGAGGGTCGTCGGGCAGGCCGCGGACGAAGGATTGGTCAATCTTGAGGAAGTCCAGCGGCAGGCGCTTGAGGTAGCTGAGGGAAGAATAGCCGGTCCCGAAATCATCGATTGCCAGCTGCACGCCCAGGCGTTTGAGTTGGTGCAGCACCTCCAGCGCTTCTTCGGCCTGGCTCATGATGAAGTTTTCGGTGATCTCCAGTTGCAGGCAGCCGGGCTCCAGGCGGTAGTCGCGCAGCAGTTGTTCGATGCGTGACAGCAGGTTGGGGTGACGCAGTTGCGCGCCGGCGAGGTTGACGGACAGTGGCCCGAAATCATCGAAAGCGCCTTGCCAGGCGTGCATCTGTCGGCAGGCCTGTTCCAGTACCCAGTCGCCAATTTGCAGGATCGTGCCGTTCTCTTCGGCCAGGGCGATGAAGTGTTCGGGCGGTACGTCGCCAAAGGTCGGGTGGTGCCAGCGTATCAAGGCTTCGGCGCCGATCAGTTGCTGGGTGAGCAGGCTGCGTTTGGGTTGGTAATACAGGCTCATCTCTTCACGTTCGATGGCGCGGCGCAGTTCATGCTCCAGTGCCACGCGTTCATTGGCCTGAGCCGTCAGGTCGCGGGTGTAGCTTTCAACGCGGTTGCGGCCCTTGGCTTTGGAACGGTACATCGCGGCGTCGGCATTTTTGACCAGGGTGGCGACATCGGTGCCGTCCTGCGGGTACAAACTTGTGCCGATACTCGCGCTGATAAAGAATTCGTGCTCGCCGGCCTGGAAGGGCGGTGTGAAGCAATCGAGCAGTTTGTTCGCCAGATATTGCGCATCGCTGGCCTGGTGCAGGCCGGGCAGCAGGATGATGAATTCATCGCCGCCCAGGCGGGCGACGGTGTCGATATCGCGCAGCTGGTCCTTGAGGCGTACGGCGATGTCTTTGAGCAGCAGGTCGCCGACCGGGTGGCCCAGGCTGTCGTTGATGTGTTTGAAGCGGTCCAGGTCAAGAAACAACACCGCGCCTTGATTGCCGCTTTCCTGCTGGCCGTTGAGGGCCGCCTGTAGTCGGCTTTCAAACAGCGTGCGGTTGGGCAGGCCGGTCAATGGGTCGTGATGGGCCTGATAGTCGAGGCGCGCCTGGGCGAGCTTGAGGCTGGAGATGTCGGCAAATACGGCGACAAAATGCGTGACCACCTGCTCGCGATTGCGCACGGCGCTGATGGTCAGCCAGCTGGGGTACAGCTCACCGTTCTTGCGCCGGTTGGAAATTTCGCCCTGCCAATGACCCTGGGTCGTCAGTTGGTGCCACATCGCGGCATAGAAAGCGCTGTCGTGCATGCCGGAGGCGAGCAGGCGCGGGGTATGGCCCAGCGCTTCGGCCTCGCTGTAGCCAGTGATTTCACTGAAGGCGCGGTTTACTGCACTGATGTTCTGCCGCGTGTCGGTGATCAATACGCCTTCGGCGGTGCTTTCGAACACTGTGGCGGCTTGTTGCAATTTTTCCTGCATCAGCTGGCGTTCGGTGATGTCGCGGGCGATGGTCAGCATGCAGTCTTCGTCGCCGATGGGCAGCGGGCGGCTGGACAGCTCGCAGAGGCGAATCTGGCCGTCGACGCGGCGGATACGGCAGATGAAGTCGCGGACAAAGCCGTCGCGCTGCATCAACTCCAGCATGTGCTTGCGCTCATTAAGGTCGACCCATATGCCAAGGTCCAAAGCCGACTGGTCGAGCGACGTGGCGCTGGTGTAGCCGGTCAGGTGGCTGAAGCCTTCGTTCACTTCGATCAGCAGCCCATCGCTTTGCCGGCTCAGCAACAAGCCATCGGGGGAGGCATGAAACGCCTTGGCAAACTTCTCCTCGGAAGTTTGCAGCTGCTGTTGGGTTTCCTTGAGCTGGGTGATATCTCGCACCACGACCACCAGTGCCTCGGTGGTATCGAGTTGGAACGGCTCGGTCGAAATAAGCCCGGTAAACGCCTGGCCATTGCTGCGCCAGAAAATCATCTCCAGGTTGCGGATGCTGGTGGTCTGCACGCGTTGCAGCAAATCCGGACCGACGCCTTCAACACCCCAGATATTCAGCTCGGTGGCGGTTTTGCCCACCACCTCCTGGGCGCTCAGGCCAATCTGGTCTTCAAAGGCCTTGTTGACTTCAAGCAGGCATCCGTCGGACAGGCGGGCGATCACCAGGATGTCCGGGCATTGCTGGAACACTGAGGCAAACTTCTGCTCGGACAGCTGCAGTGCCTCTTCCGTACGCTTGGCTTCGCTGATGTCGATCATCAAGCCGCGCAGCACCGGTTCATGGCCGTATTCGATCAGGCTGACAATGTCGCGTACCCACAGGCAGCGGCCATCGGCGGTGATAACGCGATAGTCGATGCTGTGATCACGGTTGGCGCGGGTTTCACGGTAGCAATACGTTTCGGCGCGGGTCAGGTCGGCGGGGTGAATGATGTTGCGCCAGAAACCGGGGATCAGCCAATGTGCGCGGGGGTAGCCGAGCAATTCTTCGGCATGGGGCGACACGTAGCTGTAGGTGAAATCGCTGATGTTGGCTTCCCAGGCGATAGCGGACAGGCTCTCCACCAGGCCGCGATAGTGGTACTCGCTGCTGCGCAGTTCTTGCTCAAGGGCGACCCGGCGGGAAATTTCCGAGCTGAGCCGACGATTGATTCGAATCACAACGGCCAGCACGGTGCTCAGCAGCAATACCGCAGGCAGACCGTACATCAGCAAATCCGCCCAGAGCGTGCGGTGATCGCTGAAGCTGCCGACCCAGCGCTGCTGGATCGCATCGGTTTCGGCTGGGCTGAGATCGGCGAGGACCTTGTCCAGAATGCCCACCAGTATTTTCTCATCCTGCGGGACGCCCATTGCCAACTGATAGCGGTAGGGCGTTTCGCCGCTCACGTACAAACCATCGAGTTTCAGTTGGCGCAGGCTCCACACGCTGGAAGCCAGGTCGCTGACGACCGCATCGACTTCATCGGTGGCCAGGGCCTGCAGCATAGAGCTGACGTTCGGCATCGCGACGAGATTGAGGTCCGGATGGTGGGTGCGCAGTAATTCATGAGGCGCATAGTTTTCCACCACGGCGATTTTCAGTCCGTACAAGTCCTTGAGATTGCGCGGCTTGGCGCCGCCTTCATGGGCCAGTATCACGATGGGAAAGTCGAGATAGGGGCGCGTGAAGGCCAGGAAGCCCTGGCGTTCCGGGGTAGACATGACGCCAGGTAGCAGGTCGAGCTGGTTGTTCCGCGCTTGTTCGAGCACAGCGGTCCAGTTTGCCGGCTCGATCAGCTTGACCCGGATGCCCAGGCGATCCTGGATCAGGCGCACATAATCGGCGGACAGGCCCTGGTAGCGGCTCTCTTCATCGCGGTATTCAAAGGGCGGCCAGGACGCATCCACCCCAAGGCGCAGCTCCTGATGGTCCGTCAGCCAGCTACGCTCATCATCCGTGAGAGTCAACGCGCCAGCCGTTGCGGTCCAGGTCAGCAGCGACAGCAGTATCACGGTCGGCAATCTGGGCATAACGGTCTCGTTATGGCACGGGGAATTTCTCGAGTGTAGACGGGCATTGCGGGGGAGGGGGGTTGCGGGGCAGTTATCTGTGGAAGTAATTGTTAGAAAGCAAAACCCCCGGCCTGGGCCGGGGGTTCTGGTATCACTCGTCGAGGAAGGAGCGCAGATGCTCGCTTCGCGTCGGGTGGCGCAACTTGCGCAACGCCTTGGCTTCGATCTGCCGGATCCGCTCGCGGGTCACGTCAAACTGCTTACCGACTTCCTCAAGGGTGTGGTCGGTATTCATGTCGATGCCGAAACGCATGCGCAGTACCTTGGCTTCACGGGCAGTGAGGCCGGAGAGTACGTCGCGAGTCGCTTCCTTGAGGCTCTCAACGGTGGCGACATCGATTGGCGACTGCATGGTCGAGTCTTCGATGAAGTCACCCAGATGGGAGTCTTCGTCATCACCGATCGGGGTTTCCATGGAGATCGGCTCTTTAGCGATCTTCAATACCTTGCGGATTTTATCCTCAGGCATTTCCATGCGTTCACCCAGCTCTTCCGGGGTCGGCTCGCGACCCATTTCCTGCAACATCTGCCGGGAAATTCGGTTGAGCTTGTTGATGGTCTCGATCATGTGCACCGGAATACGGATGGTGCGGGCCTGGTCGGCGATCGAGCGAGTGATCGCCTGACGGATCCACCAGGTGGCATAAGTCGAGAACTTGTAGCCGCGACGGTATTCGAACTTGTCCACCGCTTTCATCAAGCCGATGTTGCCTTCCTGGATCAGGTCGAGGAATTGCAGGCCACGGTTGGTGTACTTCTTGGCGATGGAGATCACCAGACGCAAGTTGGCTTCAACCATCTCTTTCTTCGCGCGGCGGGCCTTGGCCTCACCGATCGACATGCGACGGTTGATGTCCTTGATCTCGGCAATCGTCAGGCCGGTTTCAGCCTCCAGTGCGCTCAGTTTCTGCTGGCAACGGAGGATGTCCGGCTGCAGGCGACCAATGGCTTCGGCGTATTTCGCCTTGCCTTTGGCCAGGGTGTCGCTCCAGCTTTCGTCAACTTCGTGGCCCGGGAACTGGCGCAGGAAATCGGTACGCGGCATGCGCGCATCACGGACACAGAGCTGCATGATCGCACGCTCTTGTGCACGCAGACGCTCAAGGGCGCTACGAACCCGCTCAACCAGGCCTTCGAATTGCTTCGGTACCAGCTTGATCGGCATGAACAGCTCAGCCAGGGCCAGCAGCTCGGCAATGGCCTGCTTGTTGGCACGACCATGCTTTTTCAGGGCCTTGCGGGTGATTTCCATTTGATCGGAAACCGCACCGAAACGCTGGGCAGCGATGACTGGGTCTGGACCGCTTTCGACTTCTTCTTCGTCGTCGGTGCTGGCTTCAGCCTCGTCTTCGTCGGCGTCGTCGTCCGCTTTCGGCGCCTTCGGATCGACAGGCGGCGGTATTTCGGCGGCAGGCGGCGCAATGCCGTCGTCCGGGTCGATATAACCGCTGAGGACGTCAGACAGGCGGCCGCCTTCGGTGGTGACGCGAGTGTACTCGGAGAGAATGTGGTCAACCGTGCCAGGGAAGTGCGCGATTGCGCCCATCACTTCACGGATGCCCTCTTCGATACGCTTGGCGATTTCGATTTCGCCTTCGCGTGTCAGCAACTCGACGGTACCCATTTCACGCATATACATGCGCACAGGGTCAGTCGTGCGACCGATGTCGGTCTCCACCGCGGCCAACGCGGCAGCGGCTTCTTCAGCGGCTGCCTCGTCGGTATCGGCGTCGGCCAACATAAGGGCGTCCGCATCCGGAGCACTCTCGTGTACGGGGATCCCCATGTCATTAATCATGCGGATGATGTCTTCCACCTGCTCTGGATCTGAAATATCCTCAGGCAGGTGGTCGTTGACCTCTGCGTAAGTCAGATACTTCTGCTCACGACCAAGGGTGATCAACTCTTTGATACGAGACTGCTGTTGCGCTTTTCCGGACATAACACCCTATCCACTGAAGGTCTTGGCGGGCAAAAAACAAGCCGAGGATTATACCCGAGCTATGACCTCACACGCCAGCTGAGGTCGGGTTTGATGTGCAAACGTTCTGTTTTAAGAGGTCGCGCATCTGTTTTGCTATCTGAATCTGCTCTTCAGCCGACAATCCCGGCTGTCTTGCTCTCTTGATGAGCTCATCGAGGGTCTGTGTATGTTGACCCGCGGATAACCTGTTAATGGTGTCTAAAAACTGTTGTTCAAGGTTATCGCCGTCAATTAGCCACTCCTTTTCCGCGAGTGCCTTCAATAGGCGGCCCTGTTCCGTGCCATGCCAGCGAGCCATCAGCTGAATTGAGTTTAGCTTAGGATTTTTCTGCACGGCCTCGATCAGGGCGATAAGCACCTGAGCGTAGGTGTTGCTCTCGTTGGCAAAATGATCGGCGCTTTCAACCTTGCCCGCCAATTGCGGGTGGTGGATAAGCGTGCGCAACGCAATCAGCGTCGGCGCCTCTACGGCAACCGGCGTGCGCGGGGCATAGGCCTCATCGCGATCGCCGCGCTTGCCATTCTTGCTCCAGGGCTTCTTGTCCCACTTCTTGCCGCCGGCCCCGGGCTTCTTCGGCGTCCACTCCTGCTGGGGCGTAAACGCCTCCTGCGGTTGGTGGAAGTCGGCATAGTCCGGCATGGCGTCGTAATCCATGCCTGGGTCGTAGGCGGGCGGCGCATGCTGAGGAGCGCTGTGCACCAGCTGGCTCACGGCTTCGCCGCTCAATCCGGTGATTTCCAGCAGGCGCTGGCGCATCAGGGTGCGCAAGTTGGCACCTGGGACTTTGTCGATCAACGGGGCTGCGAGGGTGGCCATATGGGCCTTGCCTTCAAGCGAGCGCGGGTCGGCCTCTTCGGTCAACTGCTGGAAAAAATAGTCCGCCAGCGGTTGTGCATGTTGATTGATACGCGCACGGAACGCGTCGGTGCCTTCGGAGCGCACCAGGGTGTCCGGGTCTTCGCCTTCGGGCAGGAACAAAAAGCGTGCACGGCGCCCGTCCTGCAGGCTCGACAGCGTGGCCTCAAGCGCGCGCCAGGCGGCATTGCGGCCGGCCTGGTCGCCGTCGAAACAGAACAGCACGCTGGGCACGACGCGGAACAGGCGCTTCATGTGTTCTTCGCTGGTGGCGGTGCCGAGGGTCGCCACCGCATTGCGCAGGCCCTGCTGAGCCAGGGCGATGACGTCCATATAGCCTTCAACCACGATGATCTCGTCGAGGTTGCGGTTGTTCTTGCGCGCTTCGAACAGGCCGTAGAGTTCCTGGCCTTTATGGAACACCGGGGTTTCCGGGGAGTTCAGGTACTTGGGCTTGTCGTCCCCCAGCACTCGGCCACCGAACGCAATGATGCGGCCGCGGCTGTCGCGGATCGGAAACATCACGCGGTCACGGAAGCGGTCATAGCGTTTGCCAGTCTCGGCGTTTTCAATCAGCAGGCCGGCGTCAATCATGGCTTTTTGCTGGAGCGTATCGCTGCTCAGGTGCTTGTACAGGTTGTCCCAGCCGGGCGGGGCAAAACCGAGCCCGAAGTCCCGGGCGATTTCCCCGGTGAGGCCCCGGCCCTTGAGGTAATCGACAGCGGCTTTGCGCTGCGGATGGCTTTTAAGCGCCTGCCGATAGAAATCGGCAGCGGCGGTCAGCAGCGGATACAGCGGCGAGTCGGTGGGTTGTCGCGGTTTGTGCGCGCGGCCACTTTCTTCGCGGGGGATTTCCATGCCGGCGGCTTTCGCCAGGTCCTCGACGGCCTGGGGGAAATCCAGATTGTCGTGGTCCATCAGGAAGCCGAGGGCGTTGCCGCCGGCGCCGCAACCGAAGCAGTAATAGAACTGCTTGTCCGGGCTGACACTGAACGACGGGGTTTTTTCCTTATGGAACGGGCAGCAGGCGGTGTAGTTCTTGCCGGCTTTTTTCAGTTGCACGCGTGAGCTGACAACATCGACGATGTCGGTGCGGTTCAGAAGGTCGTCAATAAAGCTCTGGGGAATCAGCCCGGCCATGGCGTTCTCGTCATCACTGCGTGTAAATGAGGGCCCGTGAAATGTTCAAGCGCGCGTTGGGCGCTCGAGCATTATCGTCTGCATGGGGTGTCAGGGAGTGTATCTGCCGAACATTCGCTGACGTTAGTCTCTATCAGTGTCCGACGAATAAAAGTTGCCCGTGAGTCCGGTCTTGACCTGTGAGCGGTCTCGGAAGCTCATCGATGGGCACAGTCGACACAGTTGATCGCCTGCTTGAAGAATAGGTGTGCTCGTCAGTAGCCTTGTTAGGCTCGTCAGAAGAGACGTGCACCGCTGGCAAAAGAGCCAGTCCTGACGTGTGAAGCAGTGTCTCGGTCGCGTGTGCGGCGTCGACGATGAAGCATCAAGCGATATCCGCAAAATGCCAACAGCCCGGCTGAGGGCCGGGCTTGGCAGAAGCTTGCTACGAACGTCTGTGTATTAGTACAGACGAACGGCGCGGCGCTGTTCGCGCTGAACTTTCTTGGCGTGACGCTTAACAGCGGCTGCTGCCTTACGCTTACGCTCAGAAGTTGGCTTCTCATAAAATTCGCGGCTACGAACTTCAGCCAGAACACCGGCTTTTTCGCAGGAGCGCTTGAAACGACGCAGAGCTACGTCGAAGGGTTCGTTCTCTTTTACTTTGACGGCTGGCATCCAGAGCTACCTTCTTTCATTACCGGGATCAACGTTCTCGTCGCAAAAAATTCGCGGCTGAGGTCGTCGGTTTTTAAGGGTTGCGGATGTTAACCCCTCATTGGCAGGAATGCAAAGCCTCTGATCGAAAACCGCTAGTCGGGAGGGGGAGTGGCGACTATTATGCGCGCCTTCGAATTCAGCCTCTACAAGGCGCAAACCCATGCTAGTACTGGGACTTGAAACCTCCTGCGACGAAACCGGTGTCGCACTTTACGACAGTGAACGCGGGCTTTTGGCCGATGCACTGTTCAGTCAGATCGACCTGCACCGTGCCTATGGCGGCGTGGTGCCGGAGCTTGCCAGCCGTGATCACGTCAAACGCATGCTGCCGTTGATTCGCCAGGTGTTGGATGAGGCCGGCTGCGTGCCGACCGAGATCGACGCGATTGCCTATACCGCAGGCCCAGGATTGGTCGGAGCCCTTCTGGTTGGGGCTTCCTGTGCCCAGGCGCTGGCGTTTGCCTGGGGGATTCCGGCCCTCGGTGTGCACCACATGGAAGGGCATTTGCTGGCACCGATGCTGGAAAAAACACCGCCAGCGTTCCCGTTCGTCGCTTTGTTGGTTTCGGGGGGGCATACGCAGCTGGTTCAGGTCGACGGCATCGGCCAATACACGCTGTTGGGCGAGTCGCTGGACGACGCCGCAGGCGAAGCATTCGACAAGACCGCGAAGATGATGGGGCTCAATTATCCCGGCGGTCCGGAAATTGCCCGTCTTGCCGAAAAAGGCGTGGCCGGTCGTTACACCTTCCCACGGCCGATGTGCGATCGCCCGGGGCTGATGTTCAGCTTCAGCGGCTTGAAAACCTCGGCGTTGAATACCTGGCAGCAGAGCGTCAGCGCCGGAGACGACGGCGAGCAAGCCCGTTGCGACATCGCGCTGGCGTTCCAGCAGGCCGTGGTGGAGACTTTGACCATCAAGTGCAAGCGCGCCCTGAAGCAGGCAGGCATGAAGCGCCTGGTGATTGCTGGCGGCGTCAGTGCCAACAAGGCTTTGCGCAGCGCGTTGGAGAAAATGCTCGGTGAGATGAACGGCGACGTGTTCTATGCGCGCCCAGAGTTCTGCACCGACAATGGCGCCATGATCGCCTACGCTGGCTGTCAACGCCTGCAGGCCGGGCAGCATGAGAGCCTGGCGATCAGCGTGCAGGCGCGTTGGCCGATGGAGCAGTTGTCACCGCTGTAAGGGTTAGCCTGGACGCCCGTTAGAAATGCCGTTCGCGCCCGGCAAACAGGTCGCGTAGATTGCCGCGGTGGCGCCAGACGATCAGCAGTGTCACCACGCTCATCGGCAGCAGCGCCGCCGGTGCTTGCCAGGCCAGCAAGGGCAGGGTGAGCGGTGTGGCGATCAGCGCAGCCAGCGAGCTGGTGCGGGTCAGGTAGAACGTCAGCAGCCAGGCGAGCACCGCCAGCAAGGCTGCCGGCGGGTAGATCCCCAGCAGCATGCCGGCCGCCGTGGCGACGCCTTTGCCGCCGCGAAAGCGGAAGTACAGGGGAAACAGATGGCCCAGGACGGCGCATACGCCCACCCAGGCCTGCTGTTGCAGGGTAAGGCCGACGAGGCTGGCGAGCAGTACGGGCAGCAGGCCCTTGCAGATGTCGCCCAGCAGCGTCAGTACGGCGAGTTTCTTGCCGGCCAGGCGCAACATATTGGTGGCGCCGGCATTGCCTGAGCCACTCATTCGCGGATCGGGACTTCCCGTCAGGCGGCTGAGCAAAATGGCAAAGGACAGCGAGCCGAGCAGGTAGGCGAGAATCGCCAGTGACCAAAACATGCTAACTATTCCGGGCGAGGACGCCCTGATTCTAACGGGGCATCGCGCCCTTGTCGTGCTGCGGAGAAGAGTGCTTGGACAGAGTGTTTATCGAAGGCCTGGAAGTCGACACCGTGATCGGAGCCTACGACTGGGAGCGCGGAATCCGTCAATGCCTGCGCCTGGACCTGAGCTTTGCCTGGGATAACCGTCCGGCCGCCGCCGGTGACGACCTGGCCCTGGCACTGGATTATGCCAGCGTGTCCGCGCGTATCCAGGCCTTTGCCGAGCAATCCCACTACCAATTGGTGGAAACCTTCGCCGAACGCCTGGCCGAAGTGTTGATGAGTGAATTCCAGATTCCCTGGCTGCACCTCAAATTGACCAAGCCAGGTGCCGTCCCAGCGGCCAAAGGCGTGGGCGTGGAGATCGAGCGCGGATGTCGCTGACTCAGGTTTACCTTGGCCTGGGCAGTAATATCGAGCGCGAGCTCAATTTACGTGCGGGACTCGATGCGCTGGCGAGCTTTTTGACGGACATGCGCTGTTCGGCGGTGTTCGAAAGCCAGCCGGTGGGTATCAAGAGCGGGCCGTTCTTCAATCTGGTGGTCTCGGCCTGGACCGACCTGTCATTGATGGACCTGGACCGTCGGTTGAAATCCATCGAGGCCGACAATGGCCGCTATGCGCCAGATCGTAAAGGGCTGCCCCTGGATATCGACGTGCTGCTGTATGGCGATCTGGTGGGCAATTTCGACGGTTTGATCCTGCCGCGGGCAGAGATCCTGAAAAACGCTTTTGTGCTCTGGCCGCTGTCGATGATGGCGCCGGATCGTGTGCATCCTGAAGCGGGCAAGACCATGGCTGCGCTGTGGCGCGATGCGCAGATCGATCAGGTGCTCGCGCCTGTGGCGTTTGAGTGGCGGGGCCGGCCACTCACGGCAGATGTGCTTCTGTAGGAGCCGAGCTTGCTCGCGAAGAGCGTGAACGATAACGCAGCGCTTCTCAGGTTTTTACAGTGAACTTTGGCGTTCCTTGTAGGCTTTTAGGGCGTTAAGCCGTTCACGCTTGAGCGCCTCGCCCAGCTCCGGGCCTTTGAAGCCTTTTTCCAGCAAGGGCGCCGCCGCCACCTCGCGCGCAGCCTTCGCCGCCCCCCGCAAATAATCCGCCTGTGGATAACTGCGCTGTTCAAGACCCTTGCGGCCCCGCGCGTCCATCTCGCAGGCGACCACGAATTCCTCGAAGCGTTGCGGTCGACGGTAGACGTCAAAACTTTGCAGCAACTCCAATAGTGTCGACGCCTTCAGCTCCAAGGCTCGATGCCCGTGGGTGTGATATTGGCCCACCAGCAGCGCCAGCTCCTGGCAATCCTTTGGCACTTTGAAACGTTCATTAACTGCCTTGATCAGCTTCAAGCCCCGGTGTTCGTGGGCAATGTGCTGCGGCAACTTATCCACAGGCGTCAGCCCTTTGCCCAGGTCATGCAGCAAGCAGGCCCAGCGTACGGTCAGCGGTTGTTTGTGCACAGCAGCCTGTTCCAGCACGCTCAGGGTGTGCACGCCGGTGTCTATCTCGGGATGATGGGCTTCGGGCTGCGGTACGCCAAACAGCGCATCCACTTCCGGCATCAAGGTTTTCAGCGCATGGCAGTCACGCAGCACTTGGATAAACACCTGAGGCTGGTCTTCCATCAATGCCCGGTAAATTTCCTTCCAGCTGCGCTCTGGCGTCAGCGCCTCCAGCTCGCCGGATTCGCTGAGCTGACGCATCAGTGCCAAGGTTTCAGGGGCCACGGTGAATCCGAGGTGCGCATAGCGAGCGGCAAACCGCGCAACCCGCAGCACTCGCAGGGGATCTTCGGCGAACGCGGGCGAAACGTGACGTAAAACACGCGCGTCCAGGTCGCGTTGGCCGTGGTAGGGGTCGGTCAGATTGCCCTCATCATCTTCGGCCATGGCATTGATGGTCAGGTCGCGACGAACCAGGTCTTCTTCCAGCGTGACGTCGGGGCTGGCGTGAAACACGAAGCCGCCGTAGCCCCTGCCACTTTTGCGCTCGGTGCGGGCGAGGGCGTATTCATCGCCGTTTTTCGGGTCCAGGAACACTGGGAAGTCAGCGCCGACCGGCTTGAAGCCTTTGGCCTGCATCTCTTCGATGGTGGCGCCAACGACGACGCGATCGATATCGGTGACCTCGATGCCCAGCAGGCGATCACGCACGGCACCGCCGACTTTGTAGATTTTCATGAAAAAGCCTCCATTAGCGGCACAGGATACCGTCTGTGCCGGGCCAATGGAGGCTTTGCCGTTTCAGAGATGCACGACGGCCAGGTCCAGGCGGCCGTAGTCGGTGTCGTTATGATCGCTGCGCGGTGGAACATGGTGGGTTTTCACCACCTGGTCGCCCTGCAGGGTTTCCAAGTGGATATCGAAGCCCCACAGCCGATGCAGGTGCTTGAGCACCTCCTCGGTGGATTCGCCCAAGGGTTTGCGGTCGTGCTGCTGGTGACGCAAGGTCAGCGAGCGGTCACCCCGCACGTCGATGCTGTAGATCTGTACGTTGGGCTCGCGGTTGCCCAGGTTGTATTGCGCCGCCAAGGTCTCGCGGATAGTCCGGTAGCCGGGTTCGTCATGAATAGCGGGCACTACCAGGTCGTCCTTGAGGTCGTCATCCATGATGCTGAACAGCTTGAGGTCGCGAATCACCTGGGGAGACAGGTACTGCAGGATGAAGCTCTCGTCCTTGAAACTGCTCATGGCGAACTTGATGGTAGAGAGCCAGTCGCTGCCAGCGATTTCCGGGAACCAGCGACGGTCCTCCTCGGTGGGGTGTTCGCACATGCGCCGGATGTCCCGATACATCGCAAAGCCCAGCGCATAGGGATTGATGCCGTTGTAGTACGGGCTATCGAAACCGGGCTGGAACACCACACTGGTGTGGGAGGTGAGGAATTCCATCATGAACCCGTCGGTGACCAGGCCTTCGTCGTACAGGTCGTTCATCAGCGTGTAGTGCCAGAACGTCGCCCAGCCCTCGTTCATCACCTGGGTCTGGCGCTGGGGATAAAAGTACTGGGCGATCTTGCGCACAATGCGCACGATTTCGCGTTGCCATGGCTCCAGCAGTGGCGCATGTTTTTCCAGAAAATACAGGATGTTTTCCTGAGGTTCGGCGGGGAAGCGTGCATTGTCCTTGTCGCTGTTCTTGCCGGCGCGCTTTGGAATGGTGCGCCACAGATCGTTGATCTGTTTCTGCAAGTGTTCCTCACGTTCCTTCTGGCGCAGGCGTTCTTCTTCGGCCGAAATCGGATAGGGACGTTTGTAACGGTCAACGCCGTAGTTCATCAACGCGTGGCAGGAGTCGAGCAGGTCTTCCACCGCGTCGATGCCGTGGCGCTCCTCGCATTGCATGATGTACTGCTTGGCGAACACCAGGTAATCGATGATCGAACTGGCATCGGTCCAGGTGCGGAACAGGTAGTTGCCCTTGAAAAAGCTGTTATGCCCGTAGCATGCGTGGGCCACCACCAACGCCTGCATGCAGATGGTGTTTTCTTCCATCAGGTAAGCGATGCACGGGTCGGAGTTGATCACGATCTCGTAGGCCAGGCCCATCTGGCCGCGGGTGTAGGACTTTTCGGTGCTGAGAAAGTGTTTGCCGTAGGACCAATGGTGATAGCCCAGCGGCATACCGACGGAGGCGTAGGCGTCCATCATCTGTTCGGCGGTGATCACTTCGATCTGATTGGGGTAAGTGTCCAGGGCATAACCCGCCGCGATGCGGCTGATTTCCCGGTCATAGGCCTGGATCAGTTCAAAGGTCCACTCGGACCCGGTGGAAATAGGTTGGCGCTTATGCTCTTTTTTGGCGGTCATGACACTAACCTGCGCTGGAAGAGTTCACGGAAGACCGGATAGATATCGCCGGCCGAGACCAGTTGCTGTTGGGCGAACGTATCGGCAAAGGCTTCGCCGATGCGCTCGTATTCGAACCATAGCGCCTGGTGCTCACGGGGGGTAATTTCGACGTAGGTGTAGTACTGCACGAAAGGCATGATCTGGTTGATCAGGATGTCGCGGCAGATCGGCGAGTCATCGTTCCAGTTGTCCCCGTCGGACGCCTGGGCCGCGTAGATATTCCACTCATTGACCGGGTAGCGCTCGGCCATGATTTCCTGCATCAGCTTCAGGGCGCTGGAGACGATGGTGCCGCCGGTTTCGCGGGAATAGAAGAACTCCTCTTCGTCCACTTCCCGGGCGCTGGTGTGATGGCGGATGAACACCACCTCGATCTTGTCGTAGTTCCGCTTCAGGAACAGGTACAGCAAGATAAAGAAGCGCTTGGCGATATCCTTGGTAGCCTGGGTCATGGAGCCGGACACGTCCATCAGGCAGAACATCACGGCCTTGGAACTCGGGTTGGGCTGCTTGACCAGCAGGTTGTATTTCAAGTCAAAGGTATCGAGGAACGGCACACGATGAATGCGCGCGCTGAGCTTCTCGATTTCTGCCTCTATTTCCTGGATATCGCCGAAATTGTCCGGTTCTTCGCGCCTCAGGCGCTCCAGCTCTTCCTTGGCCTGCTTCAATTTTGCACGGCTGCTCCCCGACAGGGCGATACGCCGGGCGTGGGCTGAGCGCAGGGTGCGGATGATGTTGATACGGGACGGGTTGCCTTCGTTGCTGATACCCGCACGCACGGTTTTGAACGTGTCGGTGCCGGTCAGGTTGCGTTTGACCAGGTTGGGCAGTTCCAGGTCCTCGAACATGAACTCGAGAAATTCTTCCTGGGTGATCTGGAACACGAACTCGTCCATGCCCTCGCCGGAGTTACCGGCCTTGCCCGCGCCCTTGCCCCCACCGCCACCTTGCGGGCGCTGAATGTGGTCACCCGTGGTGAACTCCTTGTTGCCCGGATGCACCACGGTTTGCTTACCGCCCCGGCCATGGTGCAGCACGGGTTCGTCGATGTCCCGTCCGGGAATGCTGATTTGTTCGCCATGTTCCATGTCGGTGATGGAGCGGCGGCTGACGGCCTCTTCAACGGCCTTTTTGATGTGGTCACGGTAACGCCGCAGGAAACGCTGGCGGTTTACCGTGCTCTTGTTCTTGCCATTGAGGCGTCGGTCGATCACATAGCTCATGGGGAGCCCTCCGGGCAGCTTCACGTTACAAGCTTCAAGCCGCGAGCTGGAAGCTTAGGGACAAGCGGTCGACTGCCAGGTCGGATGCCTGGCAGTGGCCGCCTGTCGCTGCCTTACTGCGATTTGCGCACCCGCAGGTACCACTCGGAGAGCAGTCGTACCTGTTTGTCGGTGTAGCCGCGCTCGACCATTCGTGTGACGAAGTCGTTGTGTTTCTGCTGATCCTCCTTGCTCGCCTTGGCGTTGAAGCTGATAACCGGCAGCAGATCCTCGGTGTTGGAGAACATTTTCTTCTCGATCACCACCCGCAGCTTCTCGTAGCTGAGCCAGGTTGGGTTCTTGCCGTTGTTGTTGGCGCGGGCGCGCAGCACGAAGTTGACGATTTCGTTGCGGAAATCCTTCGGATTGCTGATGCCGGCGGGTTTCTCGATTTTCTCCAGCTCCTCGTTGAGTGCCACGCGGTTGAGGATTTCGCCGGTTTCCGGGTCGCGGTATTCCTGGTCCTGAATCCAGAAGTCGGCGTACAGCACGTAGCGGTCGAAAATGTTCTGGCCGTACTCGCTGTAGGACTCCAGGTAGGCGGTCTGGATTTCCTTGCCGATGAATTCGATGTAGCGCGGCGCCAGGTATTCCTTGAGGAAGCGCAGATAGCGCTCGCGGGTTTCGGCCTGGAATTGTTCCTGTTCGATCTGCTGCTCCAGCACGTACAGCAAATGCACCGGGTTGGCGGCGATCTCGTGAGGGTCGAAATTGAAGACCTTGGAGAGGATCTTGAACGCGAAGCGCGTCGACAGGCCGTTCATGCCTTCATCGACGCCCGCCGTGTCGCGGTATTCCTGAATCGATTTGGCCTTGGGATCGGTGTCCTTGAGGTTTTCCCCATCGTACACGCGCATTTTCGAGTAGATATTCGAGTTCTCCGGCTCCTTGAGGCGCGACAGCACGGTGAACTGGGCGAGCATCTTCAGGGTGTCGGGTGCGCAATGCGCCTTGGCCAGGGAACTGTTGAACAGCAGTTTGTCGTAGATCTTGATTTCATCGCTGACCCGCAGGCAGTAAGGCACCTTGACGATGTAGATACGGTCGATGAAGGCTTCGTTGTTCTTGTTGTTGCGGAAGGTGTGCCACTCCGATTCGTTGGAGTGAGCCAGCAGGATCCCGGTGAACGGAATCGCGCCCAGGCCTTCGGTACTGTTGTAGTTACCTTCTTGCGTGGCCGTGAGCAGTGGGTGCAGCACCTTGATCGGCGCCTTGAACATCTCCACGAATTCCATCAGGCCCTGGTTGGCCCGGCACAGCGCGCCCGAGTAGCTGTAGGCATCGGCGTCGTTCTGTGGGAATTCTTCCAGTTTGCGGATATCGACCTTGCCCACCAGTGCGGAGATGTCCTGGTTGTTCTCGTCGCCCGGTTCAGTCTTGGCGACGCCGATCTGGTTGAGGATCGACGGGTAGAGCTTGACCACGCGGAACTGGCTGATATCGCCACCGAATTCGGACAGGCGCTTGGTGGCCCAGGGCGACATGATGGTATTGAGATAGCGCCGAGGGATGCCAAAGTCTTCTTCGAGGATGGCGCCGTCTTCGGTGGCGTTGAACAGGCCCAGGGGCGACTCGAACACCGGCGAGCCCTTGATCGCGTAGAAGGGCACCTTTTCGATCAGTTGCTTGAGTTTTTCGGCCAGGGACGACTTGCCGCCGCCGACGGGGCCGAGCAGGTAGAGGATCTGTTTCTTCTCCTCCAGGCCTTGGGCAGCATGGCGGAAGTAGGAGACGATCTGGTCGATGCATTCTTCCATGCCGTGGAAGTCTTCAAAGGCCGGATAGCGGCGGATCACCTTGTTGGAGAATATTCGCGACAGCCGCGAGTTGTTGGCGGTTTCCACCAGCTGCGGCTCGCCGATTGCCAGCAGCAGGCGTTCGGCGGCAGACGCATAGGTACTGCGGTCCTGTTTGCACAGTTCGAGGTACTCTTGAAGCGTGAGTTCCTCCTCCTGTGTGGACGCGAAACGTTGTTGGAAGTGGCTAAAGATACTCATGACGTCGTCACCTCGCTCGATACGTGGAGCCGACGCCGGATCAATCAGTCGATGCTGGCAGTCATTGACGTTCGCCAATAGCTGTTTTCCCCCCAGAACACCCTGAAACGCTACCGATGACCCGCACGCCGGTGTACCGGCTCTCCCCTGATTTGGATGGCCTGCGCTTAAGGATAGTTCGGAATCGGGGAGGTCAAGGCGAGATGCGCAATTAGTTTGGCCGCGCCGTTCGTCAGAAACGGCGCAAGCCCAAGCGTCACGCGGGGTAGCGGGGTGTGAAAAAAATTATTGCGAATCGCCTGAAGATATTTCCGCAGGATAGGTCGCACGCCACAGCTCAAAGCCGCCGTCCAGGCTGTAGACGTCGGAGAAACCCTGGCTGACCAGATAGGCCGCTGCGCTCTGGCTGGAGTTGCCGTGGTAGCACGCAACGATCAGCGGCGCGTCGAGGTCGGCGGCGCGGATGAAGTCGGCGATGTTGACGTTGTCCAGATGCTGGGCGCCGGCAATGTGCGCAGCGGCATACGTAGGCTGGTCACGGATATCGACGACCACAGCGCCTTGTTCGCGCAGGGCTTGGGCTTGTTCGGGGGAATACGTTTGAATTCTGTCATGGCGGGCTCCTAGGGCTTGGCGGCGGCCGTCTGTGTATTG
Organism: Pseudomonas sp. R1-43-08; assembly: GCF_003852255.1. NCBI lineage: Bacteria > Pseudomonadati > Pseudomonadota > Gammaproteobacteria > Pseudomonadales > Pseudomonadaceae > Pseudomonas > Pseudomonas sp. R1-43-08. Next base: position 5,065,393 of record NZ_CP027734.1, on the reverse strand, counting down.
GTTGCGGGGGGTTCACACTGGCAGCTGATGCGCTCGCCGGTGTCGATGTTCATCAGGGTCATGGCACCACCCCACACGCAGCCGGTGTCGAGGGCGAACACGCCAGGTTCTTCGCATTTGCCTTCTAGGGCGGCCCAATGACCGAAGATGATTTTCGTGTCACGAGTTTTGCGTTCCTTGTGCGCAAACCAGGGTTTATAGCCAGGCAGCGCGGTATCGGCGCCTTCCTTGCTCTTGAGGTCCAGTCGGCCCTCGGCCGTGCAGAAGCGCATGCGCGTGAAGTAGTTGGTGATCACCCTCAGGCGGGCAACGCCGCTGAGGTCGCTGTCCCACTTCATCGGCTCGTTGCCATACATGCCGTCGAGGTAGGCGGTGTAGAGGTTGTCATCGCCCAGGGCGCTTTCGACTTCGGCTGCGCACTTGAGGGCTTTTTTCAACGTCCATTGCGGTGGGATGCCAGCATGGACCATGGCGATGTTGCGGGCCTCGTCGTAATGCATGAGCTTTTGTCGGCGCACCCATTCCAGCAACTCGGCCCGGTCCGGCGCTTCGAGGATTTCCCGCAGCGTGTCGCCTTTTTTCAGGCGCTCGATGTTGTGGCCGGCCGCGAGCAGGTGCAGGTCATGGTTGCCCAGCACGCACACCAGCGAATCACGCAGGTTATAGAGGTAGCGCAAGGTTTCCAGCGACTGCGGACCACGGTTGACCAGATCGCCGACCAGCCACAGGCGATCGGTTGCCGGGTCGAACGTGACGCGATCGAGCAGGCACTTGAGGGGCTCCAGGCAGCCTTGCAGGTCACCGACCGCATACGTTGCCATCAGTGCAGGGCTCCGGGTACGGCGAGGCGGAACGGCTTGATGATCGCGTCGAACAGCTTGCCGTCGGTAGCTTTCATTTGATAGGTGCCTTGCATGGTGCCGACTTTGGAGGTCATCACCGTGCCGCTGCTGTAGGTATGGCTGGCGCCGATGTCGATCAACGGTTGCTGGCCGACAACACCCGCGCCGCGTACTTCTTCGACCTGACCATCACCGTCGGTGATCACCCAATGGCGCGACAGCAGCTTGGCCGGCACCAGCCCGTTGTTTTTCACCGTGATGGTGTAGGCAAAGGCAAAGCGGTTGTGTTCAGGTTGGGATTGGTCCGCCAGGAAGCGGGTAACGACGCTGACGTCGATCTGGTAGCGAGGATCGGACATGCAAGAGGCCTTAAAAGCAGATGCGCAGGACAGCTGATGCGGGCCAGTCTAGGCCAAGAGGTGGGCACTAGGCCAGATATGTGATCCAAATGTGGGAGGGGGCTTGCTCCCGATAGCGGTGTGTCAGTTGAAATTTATCCACTGATACTCCCCTATCGGGAGCAAGCCCCCTCCCACATTGGATCGCGTTGAACCTTACCCTTCTGTCGGAGCAGGCTGAATCGCCAGCTGGTCGGCCAGGCGCACGAACGCGGCCAGGTCCAGTTGCTCGGGGCGCAGGCTGCCGTCGACGCCGGCCGCTTCGATTTCGGCGTTGCTCAACAGGGCCTTGAGCGTGTTGCGCAGGGTCTTGCGGCGTTGGTTGAACGCTTCACGCACGACGCGCTCAAGCAATTTGTGGTCCTTGGCCGGGTGCGGCAGCACGGCATGGGGCACCAGGCGCACGATGGCCGAGTCGACCTTCGGCGGCGGGTTGAATGCGCCCGGGCCGACGTTGAACAGATGTTCCACGCGGCAATGGTACTGGACCATGATCGACAGGCGACCCCAATCACCGCCACCCGGCCCGGCGGCCAAGCGCTCCACCACTTCTTTTTGCAGCATGAAGTGCATGTCGCGGATGATCCCGGCGTTGTTCAGCAGGTGGAAAATCAGCGGGGTGGAGATGTTGTATGGCAGGTTACCGACCACACGCAGGCTGCTGGGCGCAGCATTGAGCGTATTGAAGTCGAACTTCAGCGCATCGCCCTGATGCAGATTGAAGTTGGGCTTGTCGGCAAACTGCTGGTTGAGAATCGGGATCAGGTCCTTGTCCAGCTCAACCACGTCCAGTTGGCCGCCGCTGGCCAGCAGGCCCTGGGTCAATGCGCCCTGGCCTGGGCCAATTTCCAGCAGGCGGTCTTCGGGCTTGGCGTGGATGGAGCGCAGGATACGGTCAATTACGCCAGCGTCGTGCAGGAAGTTTTGCCCGAAGCGCTTGCGCGCCCGGTGTTGGTAATGCTCAGTCATATACGGGTCTCGGCCATCTGATAGGCGGTTTCCAGGGCCACGTGCAGGCTGCCGGTATCGATCTTGCCGCTGCCTGCCAGGTCCAGGGCAGTGCCATGGTCGACGGAGGTGCGGATGATCGGCAGGCCCAGTGTCACGTTGACTGCGGCGCCGAAGCCTTTGTATTTCAGCACGGGCAGCCCCTGGTCATGGTACATCGCCAGCACTGCGTCGCAGTGCTCCAGATATTTGGGGGTAAACAGAGTGTCGGCAGGCAATGGGCCACGCAGGTCCATGCCTTCTTGGCGCAGACGCTCTAATGTCGGTTCAATGATGTCGATTTCTTCACGGCCCAAATGCCCGCCTTCACCGGCGTGGGGGTTGAGCCCGCAGACCAGGATACGCGGTTGGGCAATGCCGAATTTGTGTTGCAGGTCGGCGTGCAGGATGCGTGTGACGCGTTCTATGCGCTCGGCGGTGATGGCGTCGGCGATGTCGCGCAGCGGCAGGTGCGTGGTGACCAGCGCGACGCGAAGACCCCGGGTGGCCAGCATCATCACGACTTGTTCGGTGTGTGTGAGTTCAGCCAGGAATTCGGTATGGCCGGAAAAGGCGATACCGGATTCGTTGATCACGCCTTTATGGACGGGCGCGGTGATCATGCCGGCGAAGTCGCCGTCGATGCAGCCTTGGCCGGCGCGGGTCAGGGTTTCCAGCACGAAGGCCGCATTGGCCTTGTCCAGTTGCCCGGCGATGACCTTGGCTTGCAGGGGCGTGTCCCACACATACAGGCTGCCCGCCGACGCCGGCAGGTCGGGCCAGTTGCCCGGTGCGACGCTCAGCAGGTTGACAGCCACACCCAGTTGCGCGGCCCGCTCAAGGAGCAGGTCGCGGCTGGTAATGGCAATCAGGGGGTATGGCTGGGGTTGCGAGGCGAGCAGCAGGCACAGGTCTGGACCAATGCCGGCCGGCTCGCCGGGTGTTACCGCGAAACGCTGGGGTTTCACTGGGTTGCCTGGTCGGTGCCTGTTTGCTCGGCGCCTGGCAGCTTGTTTTCTACGTAGGCTTCGTCACGGATCTGACGCAACCAGGTTTGCAGCTCTTCGTCGTACTTGCGGTTACGCAGTACGGTCAGGGCTTGCTGTTCGCGGGCCTGGTTGGTGTTGTCGGTGGCGCGACGGCCAAGGACTTCCAGCACATGCCAGCCGTATTGGGTCTTGAACGGCTTGGAGAGTACGCCTTGCGGAGTATCGGCCATCACCTGCTGGAACTCGGGCACCAGGGCTTTCGGGTCGATCCAGTTCAGGTCGCCGCCGTTGAGGGCAGAACCCGGGTCTTCCGAAAAGCTCTTGGCCAGGGTGGCGAAGTCTTCACCGCTTTCGATGCGGTCATAGATCTTCTGGGCCAGTTCCTTGGTTTGTGCCTCGGTACGGATTTCGCTTGGTTTGACCAGAATGTGACGAACGTGTACTTCGTCTTTCAGCGAGGTCTCGCCGCCGCGCTTGGCCAGCAGCTTGAGGATGATGAAACCGCCCGGGGTACGTGCCGGTTGGGTAATGTCACCCACGTTCATCGCACTCAGCTCGCGGTCGAACGGCGGTGGTAGTTGAGCGGCTTTACGCCAGCCCATGTCACCACCGTCGAGCGCGTTGTCGCTGCCGGACTGGGCAATCGCCATCTGGGCGAAATCAGCGCCGGCCTTGAGGCGATCATAGATAGCCTGGGTTTTGGCTGCGGCCGCATTGAGCTGCTCGGCATTGGCGCTGTCGGGTGTTGGGATGAGGATATTGGCCAGGTGCAGCTCTTCGGAAAGCTGCATCTTGCCCAGGTCCGAGGCCAGGAAGTTTTTCACTTCCTGCTCCGACACCTGCACCCGTTCGGCTACGCGACGCTGGCGTACACGGCTGATGATCATTTCACGCTTGATCTGGTCACGTGCGTCCTCATAGGACAGGCCGTCGTGGGCCAGGGCCGCGCGGAACTGATCGATGCTCATATTGTTGCGTTGAGCGATGGTGCCGACGGCCTGATTCAGCTCTTCGTCGGAAATACGAATGCCGGAGCGCTCGCCGATCTGCAGTTGCAGGTTTTCCACGATCAGGCGTTCCAGCACCTGGGGCTCCAGGACGCTGGTCGGCGGCACACCACCGCCACGCTTGGCGATGGTTTGCTGAACTTCCTTGACCCGTTGGTCCAGTTGGCTCTGCATGATCACGTCGTTATCGACGATGGCTGCGACTTTATCCAGCTGTTGCACCGCGGCATGCGCCGAGGCGGCACCCAGGAACAGCGCGCCCAGCACGAGCGGGCGCAAGCACTCAGAAAGCTTTGTCTTCACGTTCACGATAACCTTCAATGCCTTTGTCGAGGAAGCTCTCTACCTTGGCGCCGGTCAGGCCGCCGAGTCCTTTGAGGACAATCTGGAAGAAGAGCCCGTGGTCACCCTTTTCGTTCTGAGGGGCGATCTGCGTGTATTCGTCGTTGGAAACCCAGTAACGGTTGATGACACGAAGCTTCCAGCAGCAGTTGTCGTATTCGAAGCCACCGAAGGCTTCAAGCGTACGGTTGCGGGCATAGTCATACTGCCAGCGAGTGATCAGGTTCCACTGCGGAATGATCGGCCACATCATCGAGAAGTCGTGTTGCTGGATTTTGTAGTAATCCTTCACGAAGTTCGGATCACCTTCCTGGCCGAAGTCGCCACCAAACTGCCATTTGCCGGTCAGCTGGTTGTAGACAACCTGGTCATTGCGATAGCGGTAGCCGAGGTTAACGACCTTGTTCGGGTTGTCTTCCGGCTGGTAGTGGAACATCGCGCTGCCGGAACGAGGGCTATGGCTTTCGGTGTCCCAGTTGTAATCGGCCGTGGCGCGCCAGTCGCGGTTGAAGCGGAACTCGTATTCCAGCGCAATTGGCGAAACGTTCGAGTGCGCGTCATCACGCGTTTTGGCGTCGATGCCTGGCAATTGAACTTCACGATCCTTGAAGTACACCGCCTGGCCAATGGAAGCACGTTGGCGTTCGAAACCATTTTCTTCGATCCAGCGGCTGGTAAGGCCAAAGGACAGTTTGTTTTCGTCACCGATGCGGTCGGAGCCGCTGAAGCGGTTATCACGGAACAGCGAAGAGTAGCTGAACGAGTTTTCGCTGGTATCGAAAACAGGGATCTCGGTTTGGTCTTTATTCGGTACGTAAAGGTAGAACGCACGAGGTTCGAGGGTCTGGTTGTAGTCCTTGCCGAACCAATTGGTTTTACGGTCGAAGTACAGGCCGCCGTCGACACTCGCGATAGGGACGGCGCGATCTTGCGAACTCTCAAATGGCTGGCCAGCCGGCAATTGCGACTTGCCAGTACTATCAAGATCAAGATCGTACTTGGTGTAAACGTACTTCAACTTCGGCGTCAAGAAGCCGTAAGACCAGTTCATCGGATACGAAACAGCCGGCGCCAGGTTCAGGCGCGTCCCGTTTGCACGGGTCAGGCCGGTAACGTTGGTATCGAGTCGACGCGTGACCAGTCCGTTTTCATCGGTAAAGTTACCGTTCTCCAGATCCCGATCAAAGCGAACGGCTTCAGTTTCATAGCTGAAGTCCAGGCCACCCGGATGAAATGGTAATTGGCCATTCAGGGTGAGCTGCGGCAACCGATCATAGGGTGTGATCTGAGTGATCGTCGCCAATTGATAGGACTGGACATTCAAGCGGGCCTGATAAGAGTCGCCTCGATACGTCAGGGAACCCTGCTGGTTCAGAGCATCCTGGCTTTCAACGCCTTCCTCATACGACCTCAAATCCTGGAAGTAGTAAGGATCGCTGATCCGGGTGTAATCCACCTGCGACGTCAGACGCGAATCCAACCCACCCTTATGCTGCCAATTGAGCATATAGCGGGTTTTTTCGTAATCGGTCTGGTTCTTTCGCTCGTCGTTGTCGTCGTTGAGGTACGCCCCACCAAACTGCCCTTCGCTGGACTTGGTGAGGTAGCGGAATTCGCCTTCCATCAACATGCCGCGCTTGGTCATGTATTGCGGGTACAACGTGGCGTCGTAGTTCGGTGCCAGGTTGAAGTAGTACGGCGTCACCAGCGTAAAGCCAGTTTCACTGCCGGTGCTGAAGCTCGGCGGCAGGAAGCCGGACTGACGACGGTCGTCAATCGGGAAATAGATGTAAGGGGTGTACAGGATCGGGATGTTCTTGACCCGCAACGTCGCGTTGGTGGCCGTACCGAAACCGGTGGCCGGGTTCAACGTGATGTTGTTGCCCTTGAGCTGCCAGGCGTTGCTGTCCGGCTCGCAGGTGGTGTACGTACCGTCCTTGAGACGGATGATCGCGTTCTCGGCACGCTTGGCGTAGAGCGCGTTACCGCGGATACGCGACTTGTGCATCACGTATTCGGCGTTGTCGATCTGGGCGGCGCCGGTATCGAGCTGGACCTGGGCATGGTCGCCCACGATCAGCGCGCCGTTGTCGCGCAGGCGCACGTTGCCGTTCAGCTCGCCACGGTTCTCGGCCTGATACAGGCTGGCTTCCTCGGATTCGAGCTGCATGCTGCCCTGGCGCATGACGACGTCACCGGCCAGTGTCGCGACCTGCTGTTCCTGCTCGTAACGAGAGGCCTTGGCACCGATGAAGGTCGGCGCATCGCTCTTGTCCGTCTTGTCGTTCATGCCAGGACGAGTCGGCTCGATGTAGGCGCCGCCGCAGTAAGGGCCGGTTTCGGCCAGCTGCGCTGCGGTCAGCTTCTCGCGAGGCACCCAGTCCAGGTGGCTGTAGTCTTTGCTGCGCGAACGCAGCCCACGGCCCTTGGCTTCGGTGACCAGCATGGTCTTGGGCTCGGCGTCGACGCTGCCGCCAGCCTCGCCTTGCGGCGTGCTGTTGGCCGAGCTGACGGCAGAGCCGTCATGCACCGGGCGCGGTGGCAATGGGGCGGCGGCGGTTTTCGGCGCGCAGTCCCAGGCACCCGAAGCAGAGACTGAGCAGTCATACTGTTCCGCGGCGACCACGAATGAGGTGGCGAAGGGTTGCAAGGCCAGCAGACTGCCGGTTACCAGCAACGGAAATTTTCTACGAAACGCGGGGGATTTCAATGCCATCTTATTAGTCCGGGCTTCCTGCGTGCCATCTGCCCGCGGTTTGGGCCGCACGCCTCTCGATGGTCTGAAAAAGATGCGTGATAATAAAGCATGCCCCGCTTGACGGCTAGCGCCGTCGGAGACCCTTGTAATGCCCGAGCACGATCTACGTTTACAACAGCTGGAAGTCTGGCTGGATGAGCAGTTGCCGATCCTCTTCAACGCCCAGGACTGGGGCGCCGTACCCCCGGCCACATTGACTGCGGCCAGCAGCGACGCGAGTTTCAGGCGTTACTTCCGCTGGGAGGGTGGGGCGTATACATTCGTCGTGATGGATGCGCCACCGCCTCAGGAAAACTGCAAACCTTTCGTCGATATCGCGCATTTGCTCGCGAAATCGGGAATTAACGTGCCAAAAATTTATGCGGAAGATTTGCCGCGTGGCTTTCTTTTGCTCAATGACCTGGGCCGAAACACCTACCTGGACGTGATTGACGAACAAAACGCCGATCAATTGTTTGCCGACGCCATCGATGCGTTGCTGGCGTTCCAGCAGTTGCCGATGGACGCGCCGTTGCCCAGCTATGACGTGGCGTTGCTGCGCCGCGAGCTCGAATTGTTTCCTGAATGGTACATACGCCGGCACTTGGGTATCGAGCTGGATGCTCAGCAACAGGCCCTCTGGCAGCGCGCCAGCGAACAGCTGATCGACAGCGCCCTGGCGCAGCCCAAAGTGCTGGTACACCGCGACTATATGCCGCGCAACCTGATGATCAGCGAGCCCAGCCCCGGCGTGCTGGATTTCCAGGACGCGGTCTACGGCCCGGTGACCTACGACATTACCTGCCTGTTCAAGGACGCCTTCCTCAGTTGGCCCCAGGCTCGCGTGCGGGAGTGGCAGCGTGGCTATTGGGAGCGCGCCGGGCAGTTGGGGATCCCCGTGCAGGCCGAGTTTGAAGAATTCCTGCGCGCCAGCGACCTGATGGGCGTGCAGCGTCACCTCAAGGTCATCGGTATCTTCTCGCGGATTTGCCACCGTGATGGCAAGCCACGCTACCTGGCGGATGTGCCGCGCTTCTTTGCCTATATAGAAGCGGTGCTCGCCGACCGACCGGAGTTGAGTGACCTGGGCGAGCTGCTCGCCAGCCTGCGCCAACCGGCCGAGGCCTGCGTATGAAAGCGATGATCCTGGCGGCCGGCAAGGGTGAGCGCATGCGCCCGCTGACGCTGCATACGCCCAAGCCGCTGGTGCAGGCGGGCGGCAAGCGGCTGATCGAATATCACCTTGAAGCGCTGGCCAAGGCCGGCTTCACCGAGATCGTGATCAACCATGCCTGGCTCGGCGAACAGATCGAAAGCTACTTGGGCGACGGTGCCCAATTCGGCCTGCGTATCCGCTATTCGGCCGAAGGCGAGCCGCTGGAAACCGGCGGTGGGATCTTCAAGGCGTTGTCGTTGCTGGGGGATGCGCCGTTTCTGGTGGTCAACGGTGATATCTGGACCGACTACGACTTCAGCCAGTTGAAGCGACCGCTCCAAGGCCTGGCTCACCTGGTGATGGTCGACAACCCGGCGCATCACCCCTCCGGTGGCGACTTCTACTTGAACGACGGGTTGCTTCATGATGCGGCGCCCGGTGCCGATAACCTGACCTTCAGTGGCATTTCCGTGCTCGACCCCCAGTTGTTCGCGGGCTGCAGTGCGGGTGCCTTCAAGCTGGCGCCGCTGTTGCGGGCGGCGATGGACAAAGGTCTGGTAACGGGTGAACACATGAAGGGACGCTGGGTTGATGTCGGAACGCTTGAGCGTCTGGCGCAGGTCGAAACCTTGCTGACAGCGAGGCCGTAGGATGTTGTGGCCAGGGACGCTGATCGGCGCCGGGGCTGGCTTTGCGATTGCCAGTATTCCGGGGGCTTTGTTGGGTGCATTGCTGGGACAGGCGCTGGACCGGCGCCTGCAGTTGCACAGCTGGGCGCAGTTGCGCGAACGTCTTGGCGGGCGCCCCGCGTTGCGCAACGACGAGTTGCTGTTCGTGCTGCTGGGGCGCCTGGCCAAAAGTAACGGCCGGATCGTGGACGGGCATATCCAGCAGGCGCGCCAGGAAATGCGCGCACTGGAGATGACCGAGTCGGCCCAGCGCCGAGCCATCCTGGCGTTTAACCGTGGCAAGTCCGGCAGCGACCGGGTGCGCAGTTATCTGCGCGTGCTCAAGGCACAACCCCATGCCGCCGAGGGCGTTTTACGGGCCTGCTGGCGCATGGCCTGGGCGGACGGCCGGGCGGATGATGCCGAGCGCGACCTGATCGAGCTGTGGGGTAAATGGCTGGGCTGGACGCCGCAACAGGTCCGGGCCCTGGCGTCCGATTACGCGCCGGCGCGCAAGCCATTGGTCAATCGTAGCGGGGCTTATCAGGACGCGTTGCGGCTTCTGGGGGTGACTGCCACCGCCGAGCCTTCGGTGATCAAGCGGGCCTATCGCCGCCTGCTCAGCCGCCACCACCCAGACAAGATCGCCGGCAGTGGCGCCAGCCCCGCGCAGGTGCGCGAGGCGACCGAGCGAACCCGTGAGCTGCATAACGCCTATGCGTTGATTCGCGAGCGGCGCGACTTTCGCTGAGGCGATTGCCCTGACACCGATCCAATGTGGGAGGGGGCTTGCTCCCGATAGCGGTGTATCAGTATCAAATGTACTGACTGACACACTGCTATCGGGAGCAAGCCCCCTCCCACATTGTTTCGTGGCATTGGCGGACACTGTGTTCAGCCTTTGCTGGCCTGCGGGCTCAACCAGCCGCGAACGCGCCGGTACAGCTGTTCTTGCTCGGCGGCGCTGTTGCCGGGCAACGCCTTGAGCTGCACCTGCTTGTAGCCCTCATTTTTGCCGCGTTTGGCCGCCTGGCTACGGGCCAAAGCGTTTTTGCCGTCCTGGGCGCCGTCTTGATAGAACACATCCGCCGTAGGCAGTTTCAACGCTGGCGCCAATTGCTGCAGGTCCGGTTGACGCGCGGCGGGTGTCTTTCCGGCCACCATCACCAGCTTCTGCACCTGGGCAGGCTGTTTCTCGCTCAGATAACGCGCGGCCCACCATGCGCCGGTGCCATGACCGAGCAATACCACACTGCGGGCGCCCTGGGTCTGGGCGAACGCGACGGCGGCGTCGATCCGGTCGAAGATGCGTTTGGCATCGGTCTTGTCCTGTTCATCCGCGCCCGGTACCACCGCCGGGTCAGTGCCTTCGGCTTCTGCGCTGGCGGCCTGTTCGACCGGCTTGGCGACCGTGCTGCCGTCTTTGCTGCTGGTGTCGACCGCCGCTTTGGGCGGTTCGATGACGCGTGGCGGCAAGGTGTCCAGATTGACGTCCGGCAATGACAGGCTGAGGGTGCCCCAGGCAGCGTTCGGCAATTTACTGCGCAGCGGACCGATTGCTTGCGGCCAATCCGCATTTTCGCCGGCGCCTGGCACGATAATCACCACGCCCTGGGGTTCGGCGCTGTTGGCGGGCTTCCACAGGGCCAGGAACGTATCGCTGCCGGCCTGCAATTGTTGTTGTTCCTGTTGCGCGACCTGGCGTTCGAGGGCGCTGGCTTCTGCCTGGCTGCGCTCGACCAAGGGCTGGCGCTCGACGGGTGTTTCGGCGGCGGGCGCTGGCGCGTCGGCGGCCTGGACAGAAAAGGCGCTGGTAAATAGCAGCGACAGGCACAATGCTGGCAGTGCCGAACGGTTTCGAGGTGGCATCGTTAAATCCCGGCCAGAAATGATTCCAGCAGCCTAATGGGTTGATCAGTATTTGTCAGTGATGTGAGACGTGGATCATGGGTTTTCGCTTCCTGCTGGTTATCGGCTGTCTGTGGGTTGCCTTGATGGCGAACGCCGCGCCGGCACCTGCCACACCCCAGGCGCAACTGAATGCGCAGCAGCGCGAATGGCTGGCGCTGCACCCGCAATTGCGCGTGGGCTTGGTACTGCAGGCGCCTTACGCACAATACGACCGACGGCTGCAGCGCTTGTCCGGGGCCAATGTCGAGTTGATGCAGTGGCTGGCCAAGGCGTTGGGCATTGAGCTGACCTGGCGTAACTTTCCTGATCTGGAGCAGTTGGAAGCTGCCGTGCGTGACGGCGAGGTGGATATCGCTCCCGGCCTGCAGCAAACCCCGGCCGGCCTGCGCCTGTGGTTGTTCAGCGACCCGTATATGCGGGTGCCTCAGCATATCGTCGGTATTCGCGAAGGCGGCGGCGCGGTGGAGCTGGAAAAACTCGACGCACACTCGCGCATCGCCGTGCGCATGCCCAGCGCCGTGGCCGATTACCTGCGCAGTACGTATCCCAACCTCAACCTGCAAGGCGTGCCCATGGAACGCCAGGCCCTGCAGTTACTGGTGAGCCAGCAGGCGCGCTATGCGGTGGTGGATGAGGCGCAACTGAGCCGGTTGGCCGGCGAGGCGGAGTTTGCCGGGCTGGCGGTGGTCGGCGATATCGGCCTGCCGCAGTTGCTGCGGGTGGCCACGCGGCATGAATGGCCGGAACTGGCGAGCATCATGCAAAGTGCCTTGCGGGCGATACCCGCCCGCGACCTCGACCAGTTGCACAACCGCTGGCTGCAACCCCAGTACCCGCGTTTTTCCGAATCAATGGGCTTGTGGAAAAACCTCAGCGTGTTGCTGGGCCTGTTGCTGCTCGCCAGCCTTGCGGCGGTGCTCTGGCAGCGCCGCCAGCAGCGCAGCCTGGAGCACGCCCTGCTGGCGGCGCGGGAGGAAAGCGCAGCGCGTGCCGCCGGTGCCGAAGCGTTGCGGCTGACGCAGTTTTCCATCGATCAAAGTACGGTCGGCATCCTGTGGGTCAATTGGGACAGCCATGTGCGTTACGCCAACCGCGCCGCCGAAAGCATGCTCGGCTATGGCCCTGGCGCGTTGATCGAACGGCCGCTGATCGATCTTGACCCGGCCTTGAGCATGGACCGCTGGCTCAACCTGTGGAAGCGCGCGCGTGCCAGCGAGGACGGCGCCCAGACCTTCGCCACCGATTGCCTGCGCGCCGACGGCAGCATCCTGCCCGCCGATGTGTCCCTGAGCTTTCTGCGCTTTGCCGAGGGCGAGTACCTGGTGGTTTACCTGACGGACGTCACCGAGCGCCGCCGTTACGTGGCCGCCTTGCTGCAAAGCGAGGCGCAGTTGCGCGAATTGTCCGCCCACCTGGAAACGGTGCGCGAAGAAGAAAAGGCGCGTATCGCCCGCGAGGTTCACGACGAACTCGGGCAGATGCTCACCGTGCTCAAGCTGGAAACCTCAATGTGTGAGTTGGCCTATGCGCAGCTCGACCCGGGCCTCAACGAGCGCTTGAACAGCATGAAGCGCCTGATCGCCCAGCTCTTCCAACTGGTGCGGGATGTGGCAACCGCGCTGCGCCCGCCGATTCTCGACGCCGGCATTGCTTCGGCCATCGAATGGCAGGCGCGACGTTTCGAAGCGCGCACGCAGATTCCCTGCCTGGTCAAAGTCCCGGAAAACGTGCCGGTGCTGAGCGATGCCAAGGCCATCGGCCTGTTTCGCATTCTGCAGGAGGCCTTGACCAATGTGATGCGCCATGCCCAGGCGCATACTGTAGAACTCACGCTGGAGATGGACGGCCCAGACCTGCGGCTGACTATCAGCGATGACGGTATCGGCTTCGTGCAGGCCCAAGGGCGGCCGGTATCGTTCGGCCTGGTCGGCATGCGTGAGCGGGTGCTGATCATGGGCGGGCAGTTGTCCCTGGTCAGTGAGCTGGGGGAGGGCACCACCCTGAGCGTCACGGTGCCGTTGAATGCATGACACTAAAAGGAAATTCCCGTGATCCGCGTACTGGTAGCCGAAGACCACACCATTGTTCGTGAAGGCATCAAGCAATTGATCGGCCTGGCCAAAGACCTGCTGGTTGTGGGTGAAGCGAGCAATGGCGAGCAGTTGCTGGAGACTTTGCGACATGTGCCCTGCGAAGTGGTGTTGCTGGATATCTCCATGCCCGGCGTGAATGGCCTGGAAGCCATCGCGCGCATTCGTGCGCTGAATAACCCGCCGGCCATCCTGGTGCTGTCCATGCACGATGAAGCGCAGATGGCCGCTCGTGCCCTCAAGGTTGGCGCGGCCGGCTATGCCACCAAGGACAGCGACCCGGCGCTGTTGCTGATGGCGATTCGCAAGGTCGCGGCAGGCGGGCGTTATATCGACCCGGACCTGGCCGACCGCATGGTCTTCGAAGTCGGCCTGACGGACTCACGCCCCTTGCACTCGTTGCTGTCGGAGCGCGAGTTCTCGGTGTTCGAACGCCTGGCCCAGGGCGCCAACGTGAATGACATCGCCGTGCAACTGGCCCTGAGCAGCAAAACCATCAGCACCCACAAGGCACGCTTGATGCAAAAGCTCCATATCACCTCCCTGGCCGAGCTGGTGAAATACGCCATGGAACACAAGCTGCTGTAGCGGCGTATCCATTAACGACACCGCGCAAGCGCCGCCCAGCGAAGGCTTGTCGCTGCACTGTCCCATGCCCGCCATGTGTGTAGGGCGATCCCTACCCCGAACCTTCCATCCGGCTGATGCGATTCTCTCCTGGCCCCGATTTCCGGGGCCTTGCGCCTGGACTACGCTGGTGTCACAGCAGTCCAAAACACAAAGGTGCGGGTATGAGCGAGGTGGATTCAAATGATGTGCTGGTCAGCTTTCGTGGCGTGCAGAAAAGCTACGATGGCGAAAACCTGATCGTCAAAGACCTCAACCTGGAGATTCGCAAGGGCGAGTTCCTCACCTTGCTCGGGCCGTCCGGTTCGGGCAAGACCACCAGCCTGATGATGCTGGCCGGTTTTGAAACGCCCACTGCTGGCGAAATCCAGCTGGCCGGTCGCTCGATCAATAACGTGCCGCCGCACAAGCGCGACATCGGCATGGTATTCCAGAACTACGCCTTGTTTCCGCACATGACCGTGGCGGAGAACCTGGCGTTTCCCCTGTCCGTACGTGGCTTGAGCAAGACCGACATCAGCGAGCGGGTCAAGCGCGTGCTGAGCATGGTGCAGCTCGACGCCTTTGCCCAGCGCTACCCCGCGCAACTGTCCGGGGGCCAGCAACAGCGGGTGGCTCTGGCCCGCGCATTGGTGTTCGAGCCGCAACTGGTGCTGATGGACGAACCCCTCGGCGCCCTCGACAAGCAACTGCGCGAACACATGCAGATGGAAATCAAGCACCTGCACCAGCGCCTCGGCGTCACCGTGGTGTATGTGACCCACGACCAGGGCGAAGCCTTGACCATGTCCGACCGCGTGGCGGTGTTCCACCAGGGCGAAATTCAGCAGATCGCCGCGCCGCGCGTCCTGTATGAAGAACCGAAAAACACCTTTGTGGCCAACTTCATCGGCGAAAACAACCGCCTCAATGGCCGTCTGCACAGCCACACCGGCGAGCGCTGCGTGGTGGAGCTGGCGCGCGGCGAGAAGGTGGAGGCGCTGGCGGTGAACGTCGGCCAGATCGGCGGCCCGGTGACCCTGTCGGTGCGCCCGGAGCGCGTCAGCCTCAATGGGGCGAGTGACAATTGCATCAACCGTTTTTCCGGGCGGGTGGCGGAGTTCATCTACCTGGGCGACCACGTGCGTTTGCGCCTGGAAGTCTGCGGCAAGACCGATTTTTTCGTGAAACAACCGATCGCCGAGCTGGACCCGGCCCTGGCGGTCGGCGACGTAGTACCGATTGGCTGGCAAGTCGAGCACGTTCGCGCACTCGACCCACTTCTAGAGGCGAACTGATCGCCCCCTGGCTTCACCAACCCTGCACGTGGAGAGCACAACAATGTTGAGATCCCTTAAGTTTTCCGTCCTGGCTATCGGCCTGATGGGCGCGACACAGGCCATGGCAGGCCCGGACCTGACCGTCGTATCGTTTGGCGGCGCCAACAAGGCGGCCCAGGTCAAGGCCTTCTATGCACCGTGGGAAAGCGCGGGCAACGGCAAGATCATCGCCGGTGAATACAACGGTGAGATGGCCAAGGTCAAAGCCATGGTCGACACCAAGAGCGTGTCCTGGGACCTGGTGGAAGTGGAGTCGCCTGAGCTTTCCCGTGGGTGCGACGAAGACATGTTCGAGCCCCTGGACCCGAAACTGTTCGGCAACACGGCAGACTACGTCAAAGGCGCGATCCAGCCCTGCGGCGTAGGCTTCTTCGTATGGTCGACGGTGCTGGCCTATAACGCCGACAAACTGGCGTCCGCACCCGCCGGCTGGGCGGATTTCTGGGACACCAAGAAATTCCCGGGCAAGCGTGGCCTGCGCAAAGGCGCCAAGTACACCCTGGAATTCGCCTTGATGGCCGACGGCGTCGCGCCTAAGGACGTCTACAAAGTGCTGGCCGGCAAAGATGGCCAGGACCGTGCGTTCAAGAAACTCGACGAACTCAAAGCCTCGATCCAATGGTGGGAGGCCGGTGCGCAACCGCCGCAGTACCTCGCTTCGGGCGACGTGGTGATGAGCTCGGCCTATAACGGCCGCATCGCCGCCGTGCAGAAAGAAAGCAACCTGAAAGTGGTGTGGAACGGCGGCATCTATGACTTCGATGCCTGGGCCATTCCAAAGGGTCTGGCCAAGGACCGCGCCGAAGCGGCGAAGAAATTCATCGCCTTCTCGGTGCAGCCGCAGCAGCAGAAGACCTACTCCGAAAACATCGCCTACGGCCCGGCCAACACCCAGGCCGTACCGTTGCTGGCCAAGGACGTGCTGAAGGACATGCCGACCACCCCGGAAAACATCGCCAACCAGGTGCAGATCGATGTGAGCTTCTGGGCCGATAACGGCGAGCAGCTCGAGCAGCGCTTCAATTCCTGGGCAGCCAAGTAACCCATGTGGGAGGGGGCAAGCCTTGAGGCTTTTTGTAGGAGCGAGGCGGGCGGCTAGCCCTTGCTCGCGAAGAACTCAGGGCCCCGCGTTTATTCAGAATGAACGCGTTGCCTGGGCGTTTTTCGCGAGCAAGCTCGCTCCTACACTGGCATTAGGGCAAGCCCCCTCCCACAAGGGATCTGCATTTATCTTCAAGATCCGGAGTTCAGCCATGGCCCTCGCCATTCCCACCCTCAAGCAGCGCCTGGCTCGTGCCGAGCGGCTCAATCGCTGGAAAGCCCAGGCCTTGATTGCGCCATTGGTGCTGTTTTTGCTGCTGGTGTTCCTGGTGCCCATTGTTGCGTTGCTCTACAAGAGCGTCGGCAACCCGGAAGTGGTGGGCGGCTTGCCGCGTACGGTGGTGGCGGTGACGGCTTGGGATGGCCGTGGCTTGCCCGGCGAGCCGGTGTACCAGGCGCTCAGTGAAGACCTGGCTCAAGCGCGCAAAAACCAGACCCTGGGCGATCTGTCCAAACGCTTGAACATGGAACTGGCCGGCTATCGCAGCCTGCTCACCAAAACCGCGCGGGCGCTGCCGTTTACCGACGCGCCGGCCTCTTATAAAGCCGCGCTGGAAACCCTCGACGAACGTTGGGGCGACCCGGCGTACTGGCAGGCGATCCGGCGCAATACCAGCAGCCTGACGCCTTACTACCTGCTGGCGGCCGTCGATCACCGTATCGACGACTTGGGCGAAATCGCTCCGGCCACCCCCGACCAGGCCATCTACCTGGATATCTTCGCCCGAACGTTCTGGATGGGCCTGGTGATCACGGTCATCTGCCTGCTGCTGGCCTATCCCCTGGCTTACCTGCTGGCCAACCTGCCGGCGCGCAAAAGCAACCTGCTGATGATCCTGGTACTGCTGCCATTCTGGACCTCGATCCTGGTGCGGGTGGCGGCGTGGATCGTATTGCTGCAATCCGGCGGCCTGATCAACAGCGCCCTGATGGGCCTGGGCCTGATCGATGCGCCGCTGGAGCTGGTGTTCAACCGTACCGGTGTGTACATCTCCATGGTGCATATCCTGCTGCCGTTCATGATTCTGCCGATCTACAGCGTGATGAAAGGCATCTCGCCGACGTACATGCGGGCGGCGATTTCCCTGGGCTGCCATCCGTTCGCCAGCTTCTGGCGCGTGTACTTCCCGCAAACCTACGCCGGCGTCGGCGCCGGTTGCCTGTTGGTGTTCATCCTGGCAATTGGTTACTACATCACCCCGGCGTTGCTGGGCAGCCCGAACGACCAGATGGTCAGCTACTTCGTGGCCTTCTACACCAACACCAGCATCAACTGGGGCATGGCCACGGCGTTGGGTGGCTTGCTGCTGCTGGCGACGGTGTTGCTGTACCTGATCTACAACCGGCTGGTGGGCGCCAGTCGCCTGCGCCTGAGCTGAGGAGACCTTGCGATGCTGAGCCCTTATATGTCACCGGTGGAGCGGCTGTGGTTCTACAGCCTGCGGATTCTGTGTGGCCTGATCCTGCTGTTCCTGATTCTGCCGGTGCTGGTGATCATCCCGCTGTCGTTCAACAGCGGCAGTTTCCTGGTGTACCCGTTGCAGGGCTTCTCGCTGCAGTGGTACCAGGACTTCTTCGCGTCGGCCGAATGGATGCGCGCCCTGAAGAACAGCATCATCGTCGCCCCGGCGGCCACGGTGCTGGCGATGGTGTTCGGCACGCTGGCGGCGATTGGCCTGACCCGTGGCAATTTCCCCGGCAAAGCCTTGGTGATGGCCCTGGTGATTTCGCCGATGGTGGTGCCGGTGGTGATCATTGGCGTGGCCAGTTACCTGTTCTTCGCCCCGCTGGGCCTGGGCAACAGCTTTTTCTCGCTGATCGTGGTGCATGCGGTACTGGGCGTGCCGTTTGTCATCATCACCGTGTCGGCGACCTTGCAAGGGTTCAACCACAATCTGGTGCGGGCGGCGGCTAGCCTGGGCGCATCACCGTTGACCGCGTTTCGCCGGGTGACCTTGCCGTTGATTGCGCCGGGGGTGATTTCCGGGGCGTTGTTCGCCTTCGCCACTTCGTTCGATGAGGTGGTGGTGACGCTGTTCCTCGCCGGGCCGGAGCAAGCCACATTGCCCAGGCAGATGTTCAGCGGCATCCGTGAAAACCTCAGCCCGACGATTGCGGCGGCGGCGACGTTGCTGATCGGGTTCTCGGTGGTGCTGTTACTGACCCTGGAATGGCTGCGCGGCCGTAGCGAGAAGCTGCGCACCGCCCAGGTCTAAAGCCCGGTACAGATTAAAATGTGGGAGGGGGCTTGCTCCCGATAGCATTCTTTCAGTTGATGAATAAGTCGACTGACAACATGCTATCGGGGGCAAGCCCCCTCCCACAGTGGATTTGTATTGGCTCGGAAATCACTATTCGGATCCTGAATAGCAGACAACCTGTTTCGGTCAGCTATTCTTGTGCCAGCCCATCACCGACAAGAGGCCGCGCACATGAGTACTTCCTCATTCAAGATCGCCCACAAACTGCTGACCGGCGCTGGCGCCATTGAGCAACTCGGCGCCGAGTTGACGCGCCTGGATGTGGATAACCCGCTGATCGTCACCGATGCCGCGCTGGTCAAGTCCGGCACCGTCGCGCTGGCACTCGAACATCTGGGCGGGCGCACTTATGAAATTTTCGACCGCGTGCTGCCCGACCCGGAAATCGCCATTGTCGAAGATTGCATGCAGGCCTACCGCGATGGCGGGCACGACGGGTTGATCGGCGTGGGCGGCGGCAGTGCCATCGACATCGCCAAGAGCGTGGCCGCATACGCCGGTTACCACGGCGCCCTGGCGGATTTGTTCGGCGTCGACCAGGTGCCGCGCAAGGGCCCGCCGCTGATCGCGATTCCCACTACCGCCGGCACCGGCTCCGAGGTGACCAATGTGGCGATTCTTTCCGACAAGGTCGCCCAGCTGAAAAAAGGCATCGTCAGCGACTACCTGTTGCCGGATGTCGCGCTGATCAGCCCGCAAATGACCCTGACCTGTCCACGCAGCGTCACTGCCGCCAGTGGCGTCGACGCGCTGGTGCATGCCATTGAATCCTACCTGTCGCTGAACGCCTCGCCGATCACCGATGCCCTGGCGATCGGCGCGATCAAGCTGATTGCTGGCGCCTTGCCCAAGGTTTATGCCAACCCGGCCAACCTGCAGGCCCGTGACGATATGGCCACCGCCAGCCTGATGGCCGGCATGGCCTTTGGCAACGCGGGCGTCGGCGCGGTGCATGCGCTGGCGTATCCGTTGGGCGGCCGTTTCAATATCGCCCACGGCGTGAGCAACGCACTGTTGCTGCCCTATGTGATGCACTGGAACAAGCTGGCCTGTGTCGAGCGGATGCGCGACATCGCCCAGGCCATGGGGGTAAATGTCAGCGGGTTGAGCGTGAATGATGCCGCCGACCAGGCCGTCGAGGCGATGACGCGACTGTGCGCCGCCGTCGAGATCCCGTCGGGCCTGCGCAGTTTCGGCGTGCCGGAGGAGGCTATCCCGGCGATGGCCACTGAAGCGGCGGGTATTGAACGCCTGATGCGCAACAATCCACGCCAGCTCAGTGCGGCCGATATCGAGAAAATCTACCGGGCTGCGTACTAGCCGTTGAGTTAGGTCACGGTGCGCGGGGCAAAGCATGAGGTATACAATGCGCGCCATCGTGATTTAGCTCAAAAAAGGTGCGTCATGCAGCCCTTCGTCATTGCTCCATCGATTCTCTCCGCCGACTTCGCCCGCCTGGGCGAAGAAGTGGACAAGGTATTGGCCGCCGGTGCCGACTTCGTGCACTTCGACGTCATGGACAACCACTACGTGCCCAACCTGACCATCGGCCCGATGGTGTGCGCTGCGCTGCGCAAATACGGGATTACCGCGCCGATCGACGCGCACCTGATGGTCAGCCCGGTGGACCGCATCGTCGGTGACTTCATCGACGCCGGCGCGACCTACATCACCTTCCACCCGGAAGCCACGCTGCACGTCGACCGCACCCTGCAGTTGATCCGCGAAGGCGGCTGCAAGGCCGGCCTGGTGTTCAACCCGGCCACGCCGCTGAGTGTGCTGGAGTACGTGATGGACAAGGTCGACATGGTCCTGCTGATGAGCGTCAACCCAGGCTTTGGCGGGCAGAAGTTCATCCCCGGCACCCTGAACAAACTGCGCGAGGCGCGGGCGCTGATCGATGCGTCGGGCCGGGACATCCGTCTGGAAATCGACGGCGGGGTCAATGTGAACAATATCCGTGAAATCGCTGCGGCGGGCGCCGACACCTTCGTGGCCGGCTCGGCGATCTTCAATGCGCCGGATTATCAGGAAGTGATCGCCAAGATGCATGCCGAACTGGCGCTGGCGCGTCCATGAGCGGCTTTGAGCAGTTGTTCCCCGGCAAATTGCCACGGCTGGTGATGTTCGATCTGGACGGTACCTTGATCGACTCGGTGCCTGACCTTGCGGCGGCGGTGGACCAGATGCTGCTCAAACTGGGGCGCAAGCCTGTGGGGATCGAGGCGGTGCGTGAATGGGTCGGCAACGGCGCGCCGATGCTGGTGCGGCGGGCGCTGGCAGGCCATATCGACGCCACCGGTGTGGATGAGGTGGAAGCCGAACAGGCCCTGCAATTGTTCAATGCCGCCTATGAAAGCAGCCACGAACGGACGGTGGTGTATCCCGGCGTGCGTGACACCCTCAAGTGGCTGAGCAAGCAGGGCGTGGAAATGGCCCTGATCACCAACAAGCCGGAGCGCTTCGTCGCACCGCTGTTGGACCAGATGAAAATCGGCCGATATTTTCGCTGGATCATCGGCGGCGATACCCTGCCGCAGAAAAAGCCTGACCCGGCGGCACTGTTTTTCGTGATGAAAATGGCGAATATTCCGGCGTCCCAATCGTTGTTCGTCGGCGACTCGCGCAGTGATGTCTTGGCGGCAAAAGCGGCGGGGGTGCAGTGCGTGGCCTTGAGTTACGGCTACAACCATGGCCGGCCGATTGCAGAAGAATCGCCAGCGCTGGTCATCGATGACCTGCGCCTGTTAATCCCCGGTTGCTTGGGCGCGGGCGCTGAGATAACGTTGCCCGACATCGACCCGTCCCCTACTGGAAATGCCATCGTGGTGGTCACTCGCAAACTCTGGATGAAAGTCATCAAGGCCCTGGCCCGCTGGCGTTGGCGCGCCTGACTGATCCCCGCCGCGCTGCGGCCCGTTTGCCTACCTGACCGATTGACCCTCACACCACGAGGCACCTGATGATCCGCGAAGAATTCCTGCGTTTGGCCGCTGCCGGCTATAACCGTATTCCCATGGCCCGTGAAACCCTGGCCGACTTCGACACGCCGCTGTCGATCTACCTGAAACTGGCCGACGAGCCGAACTCTTATCTGCTGGAATCGGTACAGGGCGGCGAGAAGTGGGGCCGTTATTCGATCATCGGCCTGCCGTGCCGCACGGTACTGCGGGTGCATGACCATCATGTGAGCATCACCCATGATGGCCTCGAGATCGAAAGCCATGATGTAGAAGACCCGCTGGCCTTCGTCGAAGCCTTCAAGGCGCGCTACAACGTGCCGACCATTCCCGGCCTGCCGCGTTTCAACGGCGGTCTGGTGGGGTATTTCGGTTATGACTGCGTGCGCTACGTGGAGCAGCGTTTGGGTAAATGCCCGAACCCGGACCCGCTCGGCGTGCCGGACATCTTGCTGATGGTCTCCGACGCGGTGGTGGTGTTCGACAACCTTGCCGGCAAGATGCACGCGATAGTGCTGGCCGACCCTGCCCAGGCGGATGCCTTCGAGCAAGGCCAGGCCAGCCTCGAAGCGCTGCTGGAAAAACTGCGCCAGCCGATCACCCCGCGCCGTGGCCTGGACCTCAGCCGTCCGCCCGCCGCCGACCCGGTATTTCGCTCCAGCTTTACCCAGGCGGACTACGAGCGGGCAGTCGATACCATCAAGGAATACATCCTCGCCGGTGACTGCATGCAGGTGGTGCCCTCGCAACGGATGTCCATCGACTTCAAGGCCGCGCCGATCGACCTGTACCGAGCGCTGCGTTGCTTCAACCCGACGCCGTATATGTACTTCTTCAATTTCGGTGACTTCCACGTGGTGGGCAGCTCACCGGAGGTGCTGGTGCGCGTCGAAGACAACCTGATCACCGTGCGCCCGATCGCCGGTACGCGCCCACGTGGCGCCACCGAAGAAGCGGATCTGGCGCTGGAAGAAGACCTGTTGAGCGACGACAAGGAAATCGCCGAGCACCTGATGCTGATCGACCTGGGGCGTAATGACACCGGGCGGGTCTCGGAAATCGGCTCGGTGAAGTTGACCGAGAAGATGGTCATCGAGCGGTATTCCAATGTGATGCATATCGTGTCCAACGTCACCGGTGAGCTGAAGGCCGGCCTGACCGCGATGGACGCACTGCGCGCGATTCTGCCGGCCGGTACCTTGTCGGGCGCACCAAAGATTCGCGCCATGGAAATCATCGACGAACTGGAGCCGGTCAAGCGGGGCGTCTACGGCGGCGCCGTGGGGTATTTCGCCTGGAACGGCAACATGGACACGGCGATTGCGATCCGTACGGCGGTGATCAAGGACGGCGAACTGCATGTGCAGGCCGGTGGCGGCATCGTGGCTGACTCGGTGCCGGCCCTTGAATGGGAGGAAACCTTGAACAAGCGCCGGGCGATGTTCCGTGCGGTGGCGTTGGCTGAGCAAACGCCGCAGGGTTGAAGGCTGGCGCCGATCAAAATGTGGGAGGGGGCTTGCTCCCGATAGCGGTGTATCAGTCGCAGATGCAGTGACTGAGACTCTGCTATCGGGAGCAAGCCCCCTCCCACATGGGTTTGTGTTTGGTTTTACGAGCGCATCAGAAATCCAGACTCACCCCGACACTGACCCCTTGCTGGGTCAAATTGTCATCCTTCCTCACGTTATACGCCGCTCGTAACGCCAGTTCCTGCGTCAGCCTGTGGCTGACCCCCAGGCTCAAGCGATCCGAATTGCTGCGCGGCGTATACCCGTCCAGCTTGAAGTCGATCCCCTGCACGCTGTTGAGCGAAATATTCACCTTCTGGGTGTCATTTTCGAACTCGTGCTCGTGGGCCACTTCGCCAAACACCTGGGTGTGCGGTGTGATGCGGTAGCTGCCCTGCAGCCCGACGCCCAGGCGCTTGGAGTCGCGCTGCTGGTCATCGAAGGTCAGGGCGGTGGAGCGGCTGTCTTTTTCCGAGTAGCCGTTCACTTCGACCCGCGCGTAATCGGCGCTGATAAAGGGCGACAGGTGCCAGTCACTGTCCGGCGCGGCGATGTCATAACCCACGCGACCGCTCAGGGCCCACAGCCAGCCATCGGTGTCACCCTTTTCCGACCCCTCGCTGACGCCCAGGGCGAACTTGCGCTTGAGGCTGTCGAAGTCCAGCTTGCCGCCGGTCAAGGCGGCGTCGGCCCACCAGTGATTCTGCTGATACTGAGCGAATGCAGTGCCCATGTAGCTGTTGAGCTTGTAATCCGAACCGCTGGCGCCGGCTTCCAGTGTCTGGCGGTACAGGCCTGCGGCTACGCCCACGCGCCAGGCCTCGTTGAGTCGGTAGCTGCCACCGATGTTGAGGTTATAGCCACTGCCATCGCCGCTGGCCGAGCT
Source organism: Pseudomonas sp. R1-43-08 (assembly GCF_003852255.1). Taxonomy (NCBI): domain Bacteria; kingdom Pseudomonadati; phylum Pseudomonadota; class Gammaproteobacteria; order Pseudomonadales; family Pseudomonadaceae; genus Pseudomonas; species Pseudomonas sp. R1-43-08. Next base: position 5,041,604 of record NZ_CP027734.1, on the reverse strand, counting down.
GCTCTGGTCATCGAAATCCAGACGCTGGCCACCGCCCGCCACGATCGCTCGCCATTGGCCAACGGCTTGCCAGTGGCCGGTATCTGCCTGCCATTGATTGCGCAACTCATCTTGATGGGCGCGCAATGTGCCTTGGGCCATTTCCGGCAGCAAGGTCAGCTCCCAGGGCGCCGCGAGCAGGGAATAGGCGTAGTCGGCGATCAGCTGTTGCCCGGCGATGGTAGGATGGACCGAGTCGTTGTAGATCAGCTTGGTCGGGTCCGGATTGGTGCCGCCGATGCCGTAGACCGGGTTGGCGGTGCAGCTGTTTCCACTGAAACAGGTACCGGTCAAGTTTTGCCCGGTGGCGAGGCCGAAGCGGGCCGGATCGGCGAAGGCTTCGTTCAACAACAACGGAATGTTCAGCGGGATGACCTGTGCATCGATCTGCGACAGGCGCTGTACCAGGGACTGGTTGAAAATAGTGCTCAGGGCCGACGTCGCCGCCTGCTGCGGGGTGCCATTGATGGCCGGCGTCAAGCCGATGTCGGGCAGCATCCATACCATGATGTAACGCGCGCCGGCTTGTTGCAGGGCCTGGGCACTGTCCGCCAGTCGCCCGCCGGCGGCGACCGCTTGAGCGGGGCTGAGTACGCGACCCTGGAGGAAGTCATTGCCGCCACCGGACAGAAAGTACAGCGCATTTGGATCGGCCAGCCCGCCGTTGGCCGGCAGGTAACCCTGTCGACTGCGCAGCACCGTGCCGCCCCCTGCATTGCCGGGGGGGATCGCAGCGTTGGAAACCGAAGTAATGGAGTCGAGGATATTGTCGGTACGGTAGCCGCCGACCGCCCAGTTGTTGCCGTCCGGCAAGCCCTGGGCCGCGCGCACCGGTGAGGTGGAGGCATTCAGGTCGTTTGGTGCCACACCCAGTTTTGCGCCGAGCAAGGTCGAAGAAACGAGACCGTAATCCCCTTGGAACGTCGGCCCGGTGCGGTTGGTAAAGCGCAACGTCGATCCGGCGCTGCCGTCGGGGAACTGACCGGCATCAGCCAGGCTGTCGCCGAACACCACCATGGTTGAGTAGGGTGACGGTGCCGCATAGGCTTGCGCGCAAGCCAGGGAAAGCAGGCCGGCAGCCAGGGGCGCGAAAAACGGAGCTCTGAGCATGGAAAATTCCATTGAGTTGTTTTTATGTCTGAATCGAAACACTAGCAAAGTATTGAGCGTTTTCTATAGCGCAAAACCGAATTTTCCTACGGGTATCCCATCGAGCATAAGCCCGTATTTGCTGCTCCATATTGCACCGCTGGCGAGGCTACGTTACTGTGCCTGAACGTATGAATGAGACCCTCCCCGTGTTGATCATCAGCAAACTCTTGATGCGAGTAGTCAAGGCACACGCCCGTTGGCGTTGGCGCACCTGACATTTTTCCCTGCCGGCCTGGCCGGATCTGTACCGATTTGCCTTCTTTTACTTTTGTCTGACGCCCCTTGCCGTTCACCCCGGCAACCGGAACGTGCGTCTGGCAGCGGGCCACACGCTTGGAAGGCGGTCATTTGAAATCAGTGAATTCAAGAGGTTTGAACCCACATGTTGCTGATGATTGATAACTACGATTCCTTTACCTACAACGTTGTGCAGTACCTGGGCGAGCTGGGTGCCGAGGTCACGGTCGTGCGCAACGACGAACTGACCGTCGCCGAGATCGCCGCACTGAATCCGGAACGCATCGTGGTTTCGCCTGGCCCGTGCACACCGAACGAAGCGGGCATCTCCCTGGAAGCCATTCAGTATTTTGCCGGCAAGCTGCCAATTCTTGGCGTGTGCCTGGGCCATCAGTCCATTGGCCAGGCGTTTGGCGGCGACGTGGTGCGCGCGCGCCAGGTGATGCACGGCAAGACCAGCCCGGTATTCCACAAGGATCTGGGCGTGTTCCACGGCTTGAACCTGCCCGTGACCGTGACCCGTTATCACTCGTTGGTGGTCAAGCGCGACACCCTGCCCGAGTGCCTGGAACTGACGGCCTGGACCCAGCTGGAAGACGGCTCGGTCGACGAGATCATGGGCCTGCGCCACAAGACACTGAATATCGAAGGGGTGCAGTTTCACCCTGAATCGATCCTGACCGAGCAGGGCTACGAGCTGTTCGCCAATTTTCTCAAGCAGAGCGGCGGCACGCGCTAAGGACTTTCCATGGATATCAAGACTGCCCTGGGCCGTATCGTCGGTCACCTGGACCTGAGCACCGCTGAAATGAGCGATGTGATGCGCGAGATCATGACCGGCCAGTGCTCCGACGCACAGATCGGCGCCTTTATGATGGCCATGCGCATGAAGAGCGAAAGCATCGACGAAATCGTCGGTGCCGTATCGGTGATGCGTGAACTGGCGGACAAGGTCGAACTCAAGACCCTCGACGGCGTGGTCGATGTGGTCGGCACCGGCGGCGACGGTGCGAACATCTTCAACGTATCGACGGCGTCCTCGTTCGTGGTCGCGGCAGCGGGTTGCACCGTGGCCAAGCACGGCAACCGCGCGGTGTCCGGTAAAAGTGGCAGCGCGGACCTGCTGGAAGCGGCCGGCATCTACCTGAACCTGACGCCGGTACAGGTGGCACGCTGCATCGACAGCGTCGGCATCGGCTTCATGTTTGCCCAGTCTCACCACGGTGCAATGAAACACGCGGCCGGCCCGCGCAAGGACCTCGGCCTGCGTACCCTGTTCAATATGCTCGGCCCGCTTACGAATCCGGCCGGTGTGAAGCATCAAGTCGTCGGTGTATTCAGCCAAGCGTTGTGCCGGCCATTGGCCGAAGTGCTGCAGCGGCTGGGCAGCAAGCATGTGCTGGTGGTGCATTCCAAAGATGGCCTGGACGAATTCAGCCTGGCGGCACCGACCTTCGTGGCGGAGTTGAAGAACGACCAGGTTACAGAATATTGGGTCGAGCCTGAGGACCTGGGCATGAAGAGCCAGAGCCTGCATGGCCTGGCGGTGGAAAGCCCAGCGGCGTCGCTTGAATTGATTCGTGATGCCTTGGGGCGACGCAAGACCGAAAACGGTCAAAAAGCTGCGGAAATGATTGTGCTCAATGCTGGCGCGGCACTTTACGCAGCCGACCATGCCTATAGTCTTAAGGAAGGTGTCGCCTTGGCCCACGATGCGCTGCACACCGGTCTGGCTCGCGAGAAACTTGAAGAACTCGGAGCATTCACCGCCGTATTCAAGATGGAGAATGAAGCATGAGTGTTCCGACCGTTCTGGAAAAAATCCTGGTGCGCAAGGCTGAAGAAGTCGCCGAGCGCCGTGCCCGTGTGAGCCTGGCCGAGCTGGAAACCCTGGCAAAAGCTGCTGATGCGCCACGAGGGTTTGCCAGGGCCTTGCTCGAACAGGCCAAGAAGAAGCAGCCGGCGGTGATCGCCGAGATCAAGAAGGCCTCACCGAGCAAAGGCGTGATCCGCGAGCACTTCGTGCCACAGGAAATCGCCGTCAGCTATGAAAAGGGTGGGGCGACGTGCCTGTCCGTACTGACCGATGTTGATTTCTTCCAGGGTTCTGATCTGTTCCTGCAGCAGGCGCGCGCCGCGTGCACATTGCCGGTGATCCGCAAGGATTTCATGGTTGATCCCTACCAGATCGTCGAAGCGCGCGCCCTGGGCGCCGACTGTGTGCTGCTGATCGTTTCCGCGCTGGATGACGTGAAGATGGCCGAGCTGGCAGCGGTAGCCAAGAGTGTGGGCCTGGATGTATTGGTCGAAGTGCACGACGGCGACGAGTTGGAGCGTGCACTGAAGACCCTCGACACACCGCTGGTGGGGGTCAACAACCGTAACCTGCACACCTTCGATGTCAGCCTGGAAACCACCCTCGACCTGCTGCCGCGTATTCCCCGTGACCGCTTGGTGATCACCGAGAGCGGCATCGTCAACCGTGCCGATGTGGAGCTGATGGAGATCAGCGAGGTGTATTCGTTCCTGGTCGGCGAGACGTTCATGCGCGCCGAGAACCCAGGGGCGGAACTGCAGCGTCTGTTCTTCCCGGAGCGGGGTGGGGCGGTCAGCGGTTCCACACTGGATTGATTCCGGCGCAGTCGGTATGTGAAATGCAGTAAAAGTGTGGGAGGGGGCTTGCTCCCGATAGCGGTGGTCGGTTGACTGATTCACAACTGATACCCCGCCATCGGGAGCAAGCCCCCTCCCACATTGGTCTTGTGCTTATTCAGATAGGTCAATGTTGATGACTAAGCTGGTTTCGATGACGGTGCAAGCAGGCCTTGCCGCCGAGCAGGATTTGCTGGCCGCCGTCTGCGCAGGTGAGCAGGAATACGGGCTGTTGTTCTGGCAACCCAACGATCAAGCCTTGGTCATGCCGCGCCGTTTGAGCCGATTGCCGGCTTTTGAAGCGGCCAGCCGAGTCTCGGCAGAGGCCGGTTGGCCGGTGCTGTTGCGCGAAACCGGCGGTGAGCCGGTGCCGCAGTCGGCCGCCACGGTCAATATCGCCTTGGTCTATGCGCCGCCGCGCAGTGAGGGGGATCAAGGGCGCATCGAAACCGGCTACCAGCGTCTGTGCCAGCCGATCTGCGATGTGCTGCTTGAATTGGGCGGCGAGGCGTCTATTGGCGAAATTGACGGCGCGTTCTGCGACGGTCGTTACAACGTCAATCTCAACGGCCGGAAAATGGTCGGCACGGCCCAACGCTGGCGGCAGAGCGGTGGTCGCCCAGTGGGGTTGGTGCACGGTGCTTTATTGCTGGATAACGATCGCGATGAGTTGGTTGCGGCGGTCAATCGTTTCAATCAAGCCTGTGGCCTGGAACAGCGGGTGCGTGCCGAGAGCCATATTGCGCTGCATGAAGTGTTTCCCGTGCCGGACATGCTCAGCCGGCTCGACACCTTGTACCGTCAGATGTTGGCAGGCTTGCTGCCAGGTTAACGGGTTCCGAACACCACCATCGTCTTGCCTTTGACATGCACCAGATTGCGCTCTTCCAGATCCTTGAGCACACGCCCCACCATTTCCCGCGAACAGCCCACGATGCGCCCGATTTCCTGGCGCGTGACCTTGATCTGCATTCCGTCGGGGTGGGTCATGGCGTCTGGCTGCTTGCACAGCTCCAGCAGGCAGCGAGCGACACGCCCGGTCACGTCGAAGAACGCCAGGTCGCCGACCTTGCGCGTGGTATCGCGCAGACGTTGGGCGATCTGCCCGCTCAGGGCATACAGAATGTCGGGATCATGTTGGGCCAGTTCGCGAAATTTCGTATAGCTGATCTCAGCCACTTCGCACTCCACCTTGGTGCGCACCCAAGCGCTGCGCTGTTGCTCCTTGCCGGCCTGCTCGAACAGTCCCAGCTCGCCGAAGAAATCCCCGGTATTGAGGTAGGCGATGATCATTTCGCGACCGTCTTCGTCCTCGATCAGGATGGTGACCGAGCCCTTGATAATGAAGAACAGCGTTTCGGAGCGCTCGCCCGCGCAGATGATGTTGTGCTTGGCCGGATGACGCCGGCGCTGGCAATGCATCAGCAGCTTGTCGAGGTTCTTGATCTTGGGTGTGGGAGTAAGAGCAACCATGGTTGTATCCCGAAAAACTGCACGATGTGGTTGGATTTGTTTTTATCAGCGCGACCGGCATTGATACACGCTGTACAAACGATGGCAATGCGCCATTGATTTGGCGCCAGCTTACCAGACACATTCTGACTCGATTAGCGTATTTCACCGGCAAACGCTGTTATTGATCGTTTTCCTGCAGGGCGCTGCCGCTGCGGGGCCCTGTGCTAAGCTGGCGACCCTTTTTTAGCAGTGGAGTCTGGGCGATGAAGGCACGCATCCAATGGGCGGGCGAAGCCATGTTCCTCGGTGAATCGGGCAGTGGCCATGTGGTGGTGATGGACGGCCCGCCGGAAGCCGGTGGCCGCAACCTGGGTGTACGCCCGATGGAAATGTTGCTGCTGGGTGTCGGCGGTTGCAGCAATTTCGACGTGGTCAGTATCCTGAAAAAATCCCGTCAGGCCGTGGAAAGCTGCGAAGCCTTTCTGGAGGCCGAACGCGCAACCGAAGATCCCAAGGTGTTTACCAAGATCCATATGCATTTTGTGGTCAAGGGGCGCGCGCTGAAGGAAGCGCAGGTCAAGCGTGCCATCGAGCTGTCGGCAGAGAAGTACTGCTCGGCGTCGATCATGCTGGGCGCGGCCGGTGTGGCCATTACCCATGATTACGAAATCGTCGAGTTGGGTTGATCGTTCCCACGCTCTGCGTGGGAATGCATCTCGTGACGCTCCGCGTCACCCTTGCGCAGGTGCCGGATTTTGCGCTGAAAGCGGGACGCGGAGCGTCCTGGGTGGCATTCCCACGCGGAGCGTGGGAATGATCTTCATGCTTCAGATTCTGTAGGTGCTCTTGGTCATGACTTTGGCCAGCATGCTCATGCCGAATCTCACCGGCGCAGGAAAGCGGAAGCCGCCGGCATCCAGTGCGCTTTCAGCGTGGTGCTCTTCATCGATGCGCATCTGCTCAAGAATGGCCCGGGACTTTTCGTCCTCGGCCGGCAATTGTTCAAGGTGTTCGTCCAGGTGCTTGCAGACCTGGCGTTCGGTGGCTGCGACAAAACCGAGGCTGACCTTGTCACTGATCAGGCCGGCAGCGGCACCGATACCGAACGACAAACCGTAGAACAGCGGGTTCAACACGCTGGGATGACTGCCCAGCTGGCGAATGCGTTGTTCGCACCACGCCAGGTGGTCGATCTCTTCCTCGGCCGCGTGCTCCATCGCTGCACGTACCTGCGGTAACTTGGCGGTCAGCGCCTGGCCCTGGTACAACGCCTGGGCACAGACTTCACCGGTATGGTTGATGCGCATCAGGCCGGCCACATGGCGGGTCTCGGTCTCGCTCATCTGTGCGTCCGGCTGCACGATGGCGGGTGACGGGCGGTACGGTTGGCCGCTGAACGGCAGCAGCGTACGCATGGCTGTGTCGGCTTGCAGCAACAGACGGTCAATCGGCGAGTAGTGACGTTGGGTAGTCATGCTGACCTCCGGGAAGAATCTCGGCGGCCAGTTTACCGCAAGAGAGGACGGCGCGTTTGCGCTGAGTCAATTGCCCCTGCGAACTCAGCCCGGCGGCCAGTTCATCTGGCGCTGACCCAGCACATGCATATGAATGTGGTAAACGGTCTGCCCGCCGTCTTCGTTGCAGTTCATCACCACGCGGAAGCCTTTTTCGCAGCCTAGTTCCACCGCCAGGCGCTGGGCGGTGAACAGGATATGGCCGGCCAGGGCTTTGTCGTCTTCGGTCAGGTCATTGAGGGTGCGAATGGGTTTTTTCGGGATAACCAGAAAATGGACCGGCGCCTGTGGGGCGATGTCGTGGAAAGCCAGGACCTGGTCATCTTCATAGATGATGTTCGCGGGTATTTCCCGGTTGATGATCTTGGTGAACAGAGTATCCACAGCTGTTTCTCCAGGGTGAAAGTGAGGGTGAGTGTACTCAAGCGGTCAACGCGGGCAATAGGCCTTGTTGATGGCGCCAGCAATTTTGCGGGTCAGCCAGCGCGGGCTCAGACGTGGGCTGAATGCCAGCCAGCGGTTGCGCCGTCCGGGGATGATAATGGCCTTGTTCTTTTCCAGCGCACGCACGGTATAGAGCGCGACTTCTTCGGGGCTCATCAACTGTTGGCTGCGGTCGAGCTTTGCGGTGTCCATTTGCGCGGTACCGAAGAAGGCGGTGCGCGTAGGGCCTGGGCACAGCACCGAGACCTTGATGCCACAGGTCTTCAGTTCCTCGCGCAAGCCTTCGGAAAAATGCAGCACATAGGCTTTGCTTGCGTAGTAGCTGCTCATCCACGGGCCTGGCTGGAAGGCGGCGACCGAGGCCACGTTGAGAATCTGCCCGCCGCCGTGCAGCGCCATGGCATTGCCCAGCGCATGGCACATGCGGGTCAGGGCGAGGATGTTGACTTCGATCAGGTCCTGCTCGGTCATCCAGTCCTGGGCCAGGAACGGCCCGCTGGTGCCGATACCGGCGCAGTTGACCAGCAGGTCGATCTGCCGCTCACCTTCTTCGAGTTCCAGCAAAAAACCCGACAACCGCAGCGGCTCGCCAAGGTCACAGGCGCGAAACAGCACCTCGACGCCGAAACGCTGAGTCAATTCGATCGCAATGCTTTCCAACTGATCACGCTGGCGGGCCACCAGAATCAAGCTGCGGCCACGTCGGGCCAGGGCTTCGGCCAAAGCCAGGCCGATACCGCTGGAGGCACCGGTGATCAGAGCGTAACGGGTCATGCCTTTCTCCATCGCAACGCCGCCGGCCTGTGACAGAGGCATCACAGGCGGCGGGCGTTTCTTCACTGTTCTGGAGAGTCTACAGGTTCGGCCGCGTCGTCAGCACTTTGCGCGGCGTCTTCATCACCGATGACGCTTTGGTCGGCATCTTCATCGGTGCTCAGGGAGCTGCTTTCATAGCTGCTGCCCATGTTGGCTTCGAGTTGGTCCAGGTAGCCGTTCATGCCCAGGGTGACCACGACGATGAGCATCAACGGGATAAACGCCAGCCACAACGAAGCCAGGATTTTAACCGCTGTGGAGTTGCGCGGTGGGGGCGCACCGTACTGGTTGGCGCCAGTGTTACCCGGCAGTACCAGCAGCAGCAGAGGGAACACGCTGTTCACCAGCGGAACCAGGTTCAGCAAATACAGCCAGCCAGACCAGCCCAGGTCGTGCAGGCGCTGCACGCCGATTTGCACGCTTACCACGACGAGCGCAACGAACAGTGCAAAGCCCAGCAGCGAACCGAGAATGATCGCGATCGTTGGCGAGGCAGTGGCCACCGCGAAACCCACGGTGCTGATGATGCCTGCAGCCACAAGCATCGCGACGGTCAGTGCCAGCGTCCAGGCGAGATAGCGCAGGCGACCGATACGCCCGTGGATAGTGAAGACCTTGAGCGTGGCGTACTCCGGCAAGTTATCACCGACCGCAGCGCGTGGCGGTGCGTAAGGCGATGCGGCGGTGTGCGAGAAGTCCGAGGCCGATGCGCCTGTTTCGTGGGTTTCGGCAAGGCTGAAAGCTACGGGTTGTTCGGCTTCGATACGTGCCTCGACCCCGGCGTTTTGCAAGGCGGTGAGGTAGGTGTCGGCATCGGCGCGGGACAGATCGCGCTTGAGCGCGACCGGGCGGCCGGTGAAAAGCTTTTCGATCGCTTCGACATCGCTCTTGAACAGCTCGGCGAGGTTCAGTTTGGCGGTGGTGCTTTCGACACCCGGGCGCAAGGCTCCGTCGAACACAATCTTGAAACGGCTGTCGCTCATGCGGGCATCCTTGTCACTTGATCAGGGGAGGGTATGCAGGCTGCCCAATTGGCAGGCCTGGTATTAGGTTCAACGTGGCCAGCGCAATTGTGCCGCGTTTTCGCGTGCCTGGCGGTATTGCGCGTCCAGTCGCGCGACGAGTTCATCCACGCTCGGCAAATCATTGATCTCACCGACGCCTTGGCCGGCAGACCATACAGTCTTCCATGCTTTGGCCTCATCGCTCAACGGTTTGAGCTTGGAGCCGAGGTTGACCTCACCTTTGCCTTGAAGGGCAGCGAGATCAAAACCGGCGTTTTCCAGGCTCTGGCGCATAAAGCTTGCAGGTACGCCGGAAACAGCCGGAGTGTGCACGATGTCGGCGGCGCGCGCTGTGAGCAGCATCTCTTTATACGCATCCGGGGCGTGGCTTTCGGTGGTGCCGATAAAGCGCGTGCCGAAATACGCCAGGTCTGCGCCAAGCACTTGGGCGGCGAGAATCTCCCGACCGTGGTTGAGACAGCCGGCCAGCAACAGGGTTTTGTCGAAGAACTGGCGTATTTCGGCAATCAGCGCGAACGGGCTCCAGATGCCGGCGTGACCGCCCGCGCCGGCGGCGACCGCGATCAGGCCGTCGACGCCCGCTTCAGCGGCTTTTTCGGCATGGCGACGAGTAGTTACGTCATGAAACACCAGGCCGCCGTAGCTGTGCACGGCATCGACCAGTTCCTTCACCGCACCGAGGCTGGTGATAACGATGGGCACTTTGTGCTCGACGCAGATCGCCAGGTCGGCCGCCAGTCGTGGGTTACTGTTGTGCACGATCAGGTTGACGGCATAGGGCGCCGGGTTATCCAACAGCGCCAGGCCGGCTTCGATTTCCTCCAGCCAGGCCTTGAAACCGCTGCTTTCGCGTTGATTGAGCGCCGGGAAACTGCCGACGACCCCGTTGCGGCAGCAGGCCAGCACCAGTTGCGGGTTGGAAATCAGGAACATCGGCGCAGCCACCACAGGCAGGCGCAGACGTTGTTCAAGCAGGGCGGGCAGCGACATTGGAGGTTCCCCGGGTAATGACGTTAAAACGGTTTGACCACGACCAGAATTACGACCGCCAGCAATATCAGAACGGGCACTTCATTGAACCAGCGATAAAAGACATGGCTGCGGGTGTTTTCGCCACGGGCGAAGCGTTTTACCTGCGCGCCGCACATGTGGTGGTAGCCGATCAGCAGGACGACCAGGGTGAGTTTGGCGTGGATCCACGCGCCCGATTGGAAGATACCGGGGTTGAGCACCAGCAACCAGATGCCGAAGACCAGCGTGGCAACCATCGCCGGGCCCATGATGCCCCGGTACAGCTTGCGCTCCATGACGCTGAAGCGCTCCTTGCTGACGGTGTCTTCACTTTGGGCGTGGTAGACAAACAGGCGTGGCAGGTAGAACAGCCCGGCAAACCAGCAGACGATGCTGACGATATGGAAGGCTTTGACCCATAGATAGAGCATTTTCAGTAATTCCCAGGTTCACGGTAGCGAAGATAGTAGTAGCTCATGCGCCCGTACGTCACGTTGGCGGTTGTCGCAGGGCGATACGGCCCCTATTATCGACGGCTTTCCAGTGGGTTCGTTGAGGGCAGGTTTATGGTCAAGGTCGGTATCGTCGGCGGCACGGGTTACACCGGTGTCGAATTGCTGCGTCTGTTGGCTCAGCATCCGCAGGCTGAGGTGGTGGTCATCACTTCACGCTCCGAGGCTGGCCTGGCCGTGGCCGATATGTACCCCAACCTGCGAGGCCACTACGACGGCTTGGCCTTCAGTGTGCCGGACATCAAGACGTTGGGCGCCTGTGATGTGGTGTTCTTCGCCACGCCTCACGGGGTTGCGCACGCATTGGCCGGCGAGCTATTGGCGGCGGGCACCAAGGTTATCGATCTGTCGGCGGACTTCCGCTTGCAAGATGCCGATGAGTGGGCCAAGTGGTACGGCCAGCCCCACGGCGCGCCAGAGTTACTGGAGGAGGCGGTGTACGGCTTGCCGGAAGTCAATCGTGAGCAGATCAAGCAGGCCCGCCTGATCGCGGTGCCGGGTTGCTATCCGACTGCGACCCAGCTGGGTTTCCTGCCGCTGCTGGAAGCCGGCTTGGCGGATGCCTCGCGTCTGATCGCGGACTGCAAGTCGGGCGTCAGCGGTGCTGGTCGTGGAGCTGCAGTGGGCTCGCTGTACTCCGAAACCTCGGAAAGCATGAAAGCCTATGCAGTCAAAGGGCATCGTCACCTGCCTGAAATTCGCCAGGGGTTGCGCCGTGCTGCGGGTAAGGATGTGGGCCTGACCTTCGTACCGCATCTGACGCCGATGATCCGTGGGATCCACTCCACGTTATACGCGACCGTTGTCGATCGCTCGGTAGACCTGCAGGCATTGTTCGAAAAGCGTTATGCCAACGAACCGTTCGTCGATGTGATGCCGGCGGGCAGCCATCCGGAAACCCGTAGCGTGCGGGGCGCCAACGTGTGCCGGATTGCGGTGCATCGTCCGCAGGATGGCGACCTGGTGGTGGTGCTGTCGGTGATCGATAACCTGGTCAAGGGCGCATCGGGCCAGGCGGTGCAGAACATGAACATCCTGTTTGGTCTGGATGAGAAGTTGGGCTTGTCCCATGCGGGCATGTTGCCTTAAGGCGTCGCCCTGATGCGCAAAAGGCCCGTAAGTCGGGCCTTTTGTATTTTTACGGGGTGCAACGCAGATTGATATACCGTAACAATAGTTGACCGCTTTTCTAGGAGAAGCGGATAATACCGGCCATTACGCATATGGCGGCGCTACGCCGGGAGATTATCAGCATGAGCGTTGAATCCTTCACCCCCACGGCTTTGCAATTCACCCACGGTGCTGCGCACAAGGTGAAGAGCCTGGTCGATGAAGAGGGTAATGATCGCTTGAAGCTGCGCGTATTCGTTACGGGCGGCGGTTGTTCAGGGTTTCAGTACGGTTTTACCTTCGATGAAGATGTGGCCGATGACGACACCATCGTTGAGCGCGAGGGCGTGAGCCTGGTCGTTGATCCGATGAGCTTCCAGTACCTGGCGGGTGCTGAAGTGGATTACCAGGAAGGGCTCGAGGGGTCGCGTTTCGTGATCAAGAACCCTAATGCTACGACGACCTGTGGTTGCGGGTCGTCGTTCTCGATCTGATCGAAGCCTGATTTGCACGCATAAAAAAACGCCGCTTGGCTTTGATCGGCCAAGCGGCGTTTTGCTGCCTGGCGATCAGGCCGGGTAGATCGCGCCCAGCACGCGCAGCCCGCGAGCACCCGTGACGCTAGGGCGGTTCGCGGCGATGCCTTCCAGGCAGCAATGGGCCAGCCAGGCGAAGGCCATGGCTTCCACCCAGTCGGGGTCTACGCCATAGAGCGCGGTGCTACTGACCTGTGTGGACGGTAGCAGCGCGGCCAATCGATTCATCAGCGTTCCGTTGTGGGCGCCGCCGCCGCATATCAACAGGGTTTCTGTCTGAGGTTGGGCGCTTTGCAGAGATTCGACGATGGTCAGGCTGGTCAGCTCCAGCAAGGTGGCTTGCACGTCCTCGGGAAGAAACGCTGGCAGCCCGTCGAGATGTTGCTGCAGCCAACGCAGGTTGAAAACTTCCCGGCCGGTACTTTTCGGGCCTTTGGTCGCGAAAAAAGGGTCGCTGAGCAGCGTGTTGAGTAACTGCGGCTGAACCTTGCCGCTGGCTGCCCATTGCCCGTTACGATCAAAGTGTTCGCCACGTTGATGATGAATCCACGCGTCCAGCAAGACATTACCCGGGCCGCAGTCGAAGCCCGATACCGGCCTGCCGGTTTCTATCAGGCTCAGGTTGCTGAAACCGCCGACATTCAACACCGCACGCTTGCCGGTACTTTCACCGAACAGCGCCTCGTGGAAGGCAGGTACCAAGGGTGCGCCCTGACCGCCTGCGGCAACGTCGCGGCTGCGGAAGTCACTGACCACCGTGATGCCAGTCAGCTCGGTGAGCAACGCAGGATTGCCGATCTGTACCGTAAAACCTCGGGAAGGTTCATGGCGGATGGTCTGCCCGTGGCTGCCAATCGCACGGATGTCCTGGGGTGTGAGGTTTTGCTGGTCCAGCAAAGTGTGGATGCCTTGAGCGGCGAGTGTCACCCAGGATTGCTGGGCGATTGCCGAACGGGCGATCTCATCCGGGCCGCTGGCGCACAGGCTTAGCAGCTCGGCGCGCAGAGGGGCAGGCATGGGGATGTAATGGGTAGCGATCAGACTGATCGCCGAATCTTGTTCGATAAGGGCGATATCCAGGCCATCGAGGCTGGTCCCGGACATCACACCGATATAACGCGGCATGCCTTAACGCTTCGCCGAAGCCAGCAGGGTGGAGCGCTCCTGATCCATGCGGGCCATCAGCGGCTGGCTTTGTTGCATGAAGCGCGCGCGTTCTGCTTTGGCGATCGGGTCGGCCATTGGCAGTTTTTGGCCCAATGGATCTACGTGTACCCCGTTGACCTGGAATTCATAATGCAAGTGTGGCCCGGTGGACAGGCCGGTCGTGCCGATGTAACCGATCACTTGCCCCTGCTTCACGTTGCCACCGGTTTTGACGCCCTTGGCAAACCCTTGCATGTGGCCATACAGCGTACGGTAGGTGTTGCCGTGCTGGATGATCACCGTGTTGCCGTAACCACCACGACGCCCGGCCAACAGAACCTTACCGTCGCCAGCTGCCTTGATTGGCGTGCCACGGGGAGCGGCATAGTCGACACCTTTGTGAGCGCGGATTTTGTTCAGAATTGGATGCTTGCGACCCATGGAGAAACGCGAGCTAATACGAGCGAAGTCCACCGGTGTACGGATGAACGCCTTGCGCATGCTGTTGCCATCTGCGGTGTAGTAACTGGTATTGCCCTGTTTGTTGGTATAGCGCACTGCGGTGTAGGTTTTGCCGCGGTTGGTAAAGCGTGCAGACAGGATGTTGCCAGTGCCGACCACCTTGCCGTTGGCAACTTTCTGCTCGTAGATCACATCGAATTCGTCACCCTGGCGAATGTCCTGGGCGAAGTCGATGTCGTAGCCAAATACGCTGGCCATGTCCATGGTCATGCTGTGGGACAGGCCCGCCCGGGCGGCGGATTGCGACAGCGAGCTATTGATCACGCCGTGTACGTAGGCAGAGCGCATGACCGGTTTGGTGGTAATGCGATTGAAGGCAAAACCCTTTGCGCCTTTGCTCAGGCTGATGCTTTCCAGGTCATTGATATTGGTGTGCAGGTTGTTCAACTGGCCATCGGGCGTCAGTTCGAACTCAAGCTTCTGCCCATGTTTGAGCTGGGTGAATTGCTTGGCTTGCTTATCGGTGGCCAGGACGTCATTGACGGTGGCGGCAGGCAATCCAACCTTTTCGAACAGCGTTGACAGTGTGTCGCCTTTACTCACGATCACTTCGCGGTGCTGAGGACTCTTGGCTGCAACTGCTGCGGGCTTTTCCTGGGCGGCTTCCTGAGTCTCTTCGGGCGTGTTTTCAATCTGTGCGAACGGAGACTCAGCAGGGGTATTTGTGGCTTGTTGAGCGTCGGAAGCGTCTTGATCTTGTGTCAGTTGCTCAACAGGGCTTTCCAGGTCGAGGCTTAGGGATGTTCGTTTGGCTTCTACGTCACTGGAAGGGAATACCAGGAGTGCCAGGCTGAGAAGGGCGGCGATACCACTTGCGGCGAGCAGGTGGGTCTTCGGGTAAAGCGGCGGCGCTTTAGACGGTTCAGTGGTCATAGGTATTTTGACTTTGAAGATGAAATGGAAAAGATGAATGACATGATGAAGATGAAATAACTGTATAAAATATAACCAAATCATCTGTGGCGCAAGCTCGCGAACGCTGGGCTTGCGCAATGGTGTCCGTGCGCAGGGCAAAACTTGTAATTAGTCCCTGATCTTGTATGGTTGGTTCCCTTTTGAATCTGAGCCTTGCGGGTCTGTTATGAAGTCGGTTGAAGAGCAGCTAGCGCTGATAAAACGTGGTGCGGAAGAACTGTTGGTCGAAGCTGAGCTGGTCGAAAAGCTCAAGCGTGGCCAGCCCCTGCGTATTAAGGCCGGCTTTGACCCAACCGCGCCGGATCTGCACCTTGGCCATACCGTGCTTATTAATAAGCTGCGTCAGTTTCAGGAGCTGGGTCATCAAGTCATCTTCCTTATCGGTGACTTCACCGGGATGATCGGCGACCCGAGCGGCAAGAGCGCAACGCGTCCGCCGCTGACTCGCGAGCAAGTGCTCGACAATGCCGAGACCTACAAGACCCAGGTATTCAAAATCCTTGATCCGGCCAAAACCGAGGTGGCATTCAACTCCACCTGGATGGACCAGATGGGGCCGGCGGACTTCATCCGCCTGACGTCGCAATACACCGTCGCGCGCATGCTCGAGCGCGATGACTTCGACAAGCGCTATTCCACCAATCAGCCGATCGCTATCCATGAGTTTCTTTACCCGTTGGTCCAGGGGTATGACTCGGTGGCGTTGCGTGCGGATGTCGAGCTGGGCGGGACGGATCAGAAGTTCAACCTGTTGATGGGGCGTGAGCTGCAGCGTGCCTATGGGCAGGAAGCTCAGTGCATTTTGACCATGCCGTTGCTGGAGGGGTTGGACGGCGTCAAGAAGATGTCCAAGTCGCTGGGCAACTATGTCGGCATCCAGGAAGCGCCGGGCGTGATGTACGGCAAGCTGGTTTCCATTCCGGATTCGTTGATGTGGCGTTACTTCGAGTTGCTGAGCTTCCGCTCGATGGATGAGATCAATGCGTTGCGTGCTGATGTGGAGGCAGGTGCAAACCCGCGTGATGTGAAGATCAAGCTGGCCGAAGAGATCGTGGCGCGCTTTCATGGTGAAGAGGCTGCGGCCAATGCTCACCGTGCGGCGGGCAATCGCATGAAGGATGGCGAGTTGCCGGACGATCTGCCGGAGATCGAGTTGACGGCGGCCGAGGCGATGCCTATCGCAGCTGTCCTTAATAAGGCGGGCCTGGTGAAGAACTCAGCGGTTGCCCGTGACCTTCTCGGTTCGGGCGGTGTGCGTATAGATGGTGAGGTGGTTGATCGCACCTTTATATACGTGCTGGGCGCGACTCACGTTTGCCAGGCGGGAAAGAAGGCATTTGCGCGTATCACGCTCAAATCCGAATAAGTCGTTAATTAGGGCTTGACGGCGAATTATATCGCTCTATAATTCGCCCCACTTCCGGCGCAGTCGAAACGGAAAACTCCTTGGTAAACAATGAGTTAAGTAGTTTTCGGCAGCAGGTTGCTTCAGTCCATCGAAGCCAAAAGGAAGTTGAAAAAGAGGTGTTGACAGCAGCGTGTAACGCTGTAGAATTCGCCTCCCGCTTACGAGAGATCGCAAGCGCAAGTGGTTGAAGTTGTTGAAGAAATCTTCGAAAACTTCTGAAAATAACCGCTTGACAGCAAATGAGGCTGCTGTAGAATGCGCGCCTCGGTTGAGACGAATAGCTCTTAACCAACCGCTCTTTAACAACTGAATCAAGCAATTCGTGTGGGTGCTTGTGGAGTCAGACTGATAGTCAACAAGATTATCAGCATCACAAGTTACTCCGCGAGAAATCAAAGATGTAACCAACGATTGCTGAGCCAAGTTTAGGGTTTCTTAAAAACCCAAAGATGTTTGAACTGAAGAGTTTGATCATGGCTCAGATTGAACGCTGGCGGCAGGCCTAACACATGCAAGTCGAGCGGTAGAGAGAAGCTTGCTTCTCTTGAGAGCGGCGGACGGGTGAGTAATGCCTAGGAATCTGCCTGGTAGTGGGGGATAACGTTCGGAAACGGACGCTAATACCGCATACGTCCTACGGGAGAAAGCAGGGGACCTTCGGGCCTTGCGCTATCAGATGAGCCTAGGTCGGATTAGCTAGTTGGTGAGGTAATGGCTCACCAAGGCGACGATCCGTAACTGGTCTGAGAGGATGATCAGTCACACTGGAACTGAGACACGGTCCAGACTCCTACGGGAGGCAGCAGTGGGGAATATTGGACAATGGGCGAAAGCCTGATCCAGCCATGCCGCGTGTGTGAAGAAGGTCTTCGGATTGTAAAGCACTTTAAGTTGGGAGGAAGGGCAGTTACCTAATACGTGATTGTTTTGACGTTACCGACAGAATAAGCACCGGCTAACTCTGTGCCAGCAGCCGCGGTAATACAGAGGGTGCAAGCGTTAATCGGAATTACTGGGCGTAAAGCGCGCGTAGGTGGTTTGTTAAGTTGGATGTGAAATCCCCGGGCTCAACCTGGGAACTGCATTCAAAACTGACTGACTAGAGTGTGGTAGAGGGTGGTGGAATTTCCTGTGTAGCGGTGAAATGCGTAGATATAGGAAGGAACACCAGTGGCGAAGGCGACCACCTGGACCAACACTGACACTGAGGTGCGAAAGCGTGGGGAGCAAACAGGATTAGATACCCTGGTAGTCCACGCCGTAAACGATGTCAACTAGCCGTTGGGAGCCTTGAGCTCTTAGTGGCGCAGCTAACGCATTAAGTTGACCGCCTGGGGAGTACGGCCGCAAGGTTAAAACTCAAATGAATTGACGGGGGCCCGCACAAGCGGTGGAGCATGTGGTTTAATTCGAAGCAACGCGAAGAACCTTACCAGGCCTTGACATCCAATGAACTTTCCAGAGATGGATTGGTGCCTTCGGGAACATTGAGACAGGTGCTGCATGGCTGTCGTCAGCTCGTGTCGTGAGATGTTGGGTTAAGTCCCGTAACGAGCGCAACCCTTGTCCTTAGTTACCAGCACGTTATGGTGGGCACTCTAAGGAGACTGCCGGTGACAAACCGGAGGAAGGTGGGGATGACGTCAAGTCATCATGGCCCTTACGGCCTGGGCTACACACGTGCTACAATGGTCGGTACAGAGGGTTGCCAAGCCGCGAGGTGGAGCTAATCCCAGAAAACCGATCGTAGTCCGGATCGCAGTCTGCAACTCGACTGCGTGAAGTCGGAATCGCTAGTAATCGCGAATCAGAATGTCGCGGTGAATACGTTCCCGGGCCTTGTACACACCGCCCGTCACACCATGGGAGTGGGTTGCACCAGAAGTAGCTAGTCTAACCTTCGGGAGGACGGTTACCACGGTGTGATTCATGACTGGGGTGAAGTCGTAACAAGGTAGCCGTAGGGGAACCTGCGGCTGGATCACCTCCTTAATCGACGACATCAGCTGCTCCATAAGTTCCCACACGAATTGCTTGATTCATTGAAGAAGACGAAAAGAAGCAGCCCGAAATTGGGTCTGTAGCTCAGTTGGTTAGAGCGCACCCCTGATAAGGGTGAGGTCGGCAGTTCGAATCTGCCCAGACCCACCAATTTTGTGTGGGAAACGCCTGTAGAAATACGGGGCCATAGCTCAGCTGGGAGAGCGCCTGCCTTGCACGCAGGAGGTCAACGGTTCGATCCCGTTTGGCTCCACCACTACTGCTTCTGTTTGTAGAAAGCTTAGAAATGAGCATTCCATCGTTGTGATGGTGAATGTTGATTTCTAGTCTTTGACTAGTTCGTTCTTTAAAAATTTGGGTATGTGATAGAAAGATAGACTGGACGTTACTTTCACTGGTAACGGCTCAGGCTAAGGTAAAATTTGTGAGTCGCTCTTAATTGAGTATGATCGAATTTTCGGCGAATGTTGTCTTCACAGTATAACCAGATTGCTTGGGGTTATATGGTCAAGTGAAGAAGCGCATACGGTGGATGCCTTGGCAGTCAGAGGCGATGAAAGACGTGGTAGCCTGCGAAAAGCTTCGGGGAGTCGGCAAACAGACTTTGATCCGGAGATGTCTGAATGGGGGAACCCAGCCATCATAAGATGGTTACCTTACACTGAATACATAGGTGTATGGAGCGAACCAGGGGAACTGAAACATCTAAGTACCCTGAGGAAAAGAAATCAACCGAGATTCCCTTAGTAGTGGCGAGCGAACGGGGACTAGCCCTTAAGTGGCTTTGAGATTAGCGGAACGCTCTGGAAAGTGCGGCCATAGTGGGTGATAGCCCTGTACGCGAAAATCTCTTAGTCATGAAATCGAGTAGGACGGAGCACGAGAAACTTTGTCTGAATATGGGGGGACCATCCTCCAAGGCTAAATACTACTGACTGACCGATAGTGAACTAGTACCGTGAGGGAAAGGCGAAAAGAACCCCGGAGAGGGGAGTGAAATAGATCCTGAAACCGTATGCGTACAAGCAGTGGGAGCCCACTTTGTTGGGTGACTGCGTACCTTTTGTATAATGGGTCAGCGACTTATTTTCAGTGGCGAGCTTAACCGAATAGGGGAGGCGTAGCGAAAGCGAGTCTTAATAGGGCGTCTAGTCGCTGGGAATAGACCCGAAACCGGGCGATCTATCCATGGGCAGGTTGAAGGTTGGGTAACACTAACTGGAGGACCGAACCGACTACCGTTGAAAAGTTAGCGGATGACCTGTGGATCGGAGTGAAAGGCTAATCAAGCTCGGAGATAGCTGGTTCTCCTCGAAAGCTATTTAGGTAGCGCCTCATGTATCACTGTAGGGGGTAGAGCACTGTTTCGGCTAGGGGGTCATCCCGACTTACCAAACCGATGCAAACTCCGAATACCTACAAGTGCCGAGCATGGGAGACACACGGCGGGTGCTAACGTCCGTCGTGAAAAGGGAAACAACCCAGACCGTCAGCTAAGGTCCCCAAGTTATGGTTAAGTGGGAAACGATGTGGGAAGGCTTAGACAGCTAGGAGGTTGGCTTAGAAGCAGCCACCCTTTAAAGAAAGCGTAATAGCTCACTAGTCGAGTCGGCCTGCGCGGAAGATGTAACGGGGCTCAAACCATACACCGAAGCTACGGGTATCACGTAAGTGATGCGGTAGAGGAGCGTTCTGTAAGCCTGTGAAGGTGAGTTGAGAAGCTTGCTGGAGGTATCAGAAGTGCGAATGCTGACATGAGTAACGACAATGGGTGTGAAAAACACCCACGCCGAAAGACCAAGGTTTCCTGCGCAACGTTAATCGACGCAGGGTTAGTCGGTCCCTAAGGCGAGGCTGAAAAGCGTAGTCGATGGAAAACAGGTTAATATTCCTGTACTTCTGGTTATTGCGATGGAGGGACGGAGAAGGCTAGGCCAGCTTGGCGTTGGTTGTCCAAGTTTAAGGTGGTAGGCTGGAATCTTAGGTAAATCCGGGATTCTAAGGCCGAGAGCTGATGACGAGTTGTCTTTTAGACGACGAAGTGGTTGATGCCATGCTTCCAAGAAAAGCTTCTAAGCTTCAGGTAACCAGGAACCGTACCCCAAACCGACACAGGTGGTTGGGTAGAGAATACCAAGGCGCTTGAGAGAACTCGGGTGAAGGAACTAGGCAAAATGGCACCGTAACTTCGGGAGAAGGTGCGCCGGTGAGGGTGAAGGACTTGCTCCGTAAGCTCATGCCGGTCGAAGATACCAGGCCGCTGCGACTGTTTATTAAAAACACAGCACTCTGCAAACACGAAAGTGGACGTATAGGGTGTGACGCCTGCCCGGTGCCGGAAGGTTAATTGATGGGGTTAGCTAACGCGAAGCTCTTGATCGAAGCCCCGGTAAACGGCGGCCGTAACTATAACGGTCCTAAGGTAGCGAAATTCCTTGTCGGGTAAGTTCCGACCTGCACGAATGGCGTAACGATGGCGGCGCTGTCTCCACCCGAGACTCAGTGAAATTGAAATCGCTGTGAAGATGCAGTGTATCCGCGGCTAGACGGAAAGACCCCGTGAACCTTTACTATAGCTTTGCACTGGACTTTGAATTTGCTTGTGTAGGATAGGTGGGAGGCTTTGAAGCGTGGACGCCAGTTCGCGTGGAGCCAACCTTGAAATACCACCCTGGCAACTTTGAGGTTCTAACTCAGGTCCGTTATCCGGATCGAGGACAGTGTATGGTGGGTAGTTTGACTGGGGCGGTCTCCTCCTAAAGAGTAACGGAGGAGTACGAAGGTGCGCTCAGACCGGTCGGAAATCGGTCGTAGAGTATAAAGGCAAAAGCGCGCTTGACTGCGAGACAGACACGTCGAGCAGGTACGAAAGTAGGTCTTAGTGATCCGGTGGTTCTGTATGGAAGGGCCATCGCTCAACGGATAAAAGGTACTCCGGGGATAACAGGCTGATACCGCCCAAGAGTTCATATCGACGGCGGTGTTTGGCACCTCGATGTCGGCTCATCACATCCTGGGGCTGAAGCCGGTCCCAAGGGTATGGCTGTTCGCCATTTAAAGTGGTACGCGAGCTGGGTTTAGAACGTCGTGAGACAGTTCGGTCCCTATCTGCCGTGGACGTTTGAGATTTGAGAGGGGCTGCTCCTAGTACGAGAGGACCGGAGTGGACGAACCTCTGGTGTTCCGGTTGTCACGCCAGTGGCATTGCCGGGTAGCTATGTTCGGAATAGATAACCGCTGAAAGCATCTAAGCGGGAAACTAGCCTCAAGATGAGATCTCACTGGGACCTTGAGTCCCCTGAAGGGCCGTCGAAGACTACGACGTTGATAGGTTGGGTGTGTAAGCGCTGTGAGGCGTTGAGCTAACCAATACTAATTGCCCGTGAGGCTTGACCATATAACACCCAAGCAATTTGTTGCTCCTAGTTGAAAGACGAAAGAGGCCAGATTGCGGTGTGTGAAGACGCAATGAACCGAAAGTTCGATACTCACAAAACACCGACTTCTATCCCATACCCAATTTGCTGAAGCGAGGCCACATGGCCACGACTCAGTACCCGAATTTCTTGACGACCATAGAGCATTGGAACCACCTGATCCCATCCCGAACTCAGTAGTGAAACGATGCATCGCCGATGGTAGTGTGGGGTTTCCCCATGTGAGAGTAGGTCATCGTCAAGATTAAATTCCGAAACCCCATTTGCGAAAGCAGATGGGGTTTTGTTTTGGGCGGTCGAAAAGTGCCAAGGCCTATATCTCCGGCTGAGGGCGTGCGGCCTTTCTATGCAATGCCTCTTGGCATGGCTATTATGCGTGCCTCATTGTGAGGCGATACCTGCATGCTTACGCTGTTAGAACTTCTGAAAGATGGCCGATTCCATTCCGGGGAGGCGCTGGGTGCCGCCTTGGGCGTTAGCCGCAGTGCCGTGTGGAAGCAGCTTCAGCTTCTCGAGGCTGAATTGAATCTACCTATTCATAAGGTGCGTGGTAAGGGATACCAGCTAGCAGCGCCGCTGGTGTTTTTGAATGCAGAAGAGATTGCGCGAAGTGTGCCGTCGTTGCCGTGGCCTATCCACATTCATGGCTCGATTGATTCCACCAACGCTGAGGCGTTGCGCTTGGTGGGTGCCGCGCAAGCCGCGCCGGTTCTGGTATTGGCTGAGCAGCAAACAGCTGGCCGGGGCAGACGTGGTCGAAAGTGGGTCAGTCCATTCGCCCAAAACATCTATTACAGTCTCGTGCTGCGTATTGAGGATGGTCTCCGGCAATTGGAGGGCTTGAGTCTTGTGGTTGGCTTGGCAGTCATCCAGGCTTTGCGAGAGTCGGGTGTGCAGGGCGCAGTCTTGAAATGGCCAAATGACGTACTGGTCGGGCAGAAGAAGATTGCTGGAATATTGCTGGAGTTGGTGGGGGATCCGGCAGACATCTGTCATGTGGTTGTCGGCATCGGGATCAATGTGAATATGCAGAAGGCTGAAGTTGACCAGCAATGGACGTCGGTACAGCTTGAGGCGGGGACTGCTGCTGATCGTAATGCCTTGGTGGCCCAAGTCAGCTTGCAGCTCCAGCGCTACCTGGATCGGCACAGGGAGTCTGGCTTTTCAGCTCTCCAGGAGGAATGGGAGAGCAATCATGCATGGCAAGGGCGGGCGGTATCGCTTATCGCCGGTGTGAGTCGTATTGATGGAGTGGTACTCGGTGTTGACCGTCAAGGTGCGTTGCGCTTGAGCGTTGACGGTGTTGAGAAAACTTACAGCGGCGGTGAGCTAAGCCTGAGGTTGCGTGATGATTCTTGAGCTCGACTGTGGGAATAGCTTTATCAAATGGCGAGTGCTGGGTGCCGACAGGGTGGCCGCCGTGGCGGAGGGCGTTGTCGGTTCGAATCTCGCATTGATTGAAAGCCTGAATGCGGTGCCGGATATGTCGCTCACTCGTTGCCGGCTGGTGAGCGTTCGTGCGCTGGAGGAAACAAACAAGCTGGTCGAGACATTGGTCCAGGCTTTTGGCATCACTGTTTCGTGCGCGACATCGGCTGCGCAGATGGCGGGCGTTCGCAATGGCTATGACGATTTCGAACGACTTGGTCTTGATCGTTGGCTGGCGATCCTTGGTGGGTACAAGTTGGCGTCAGGCGCTTGCCTGGTGCTGGATTTTGGCACTGCGGCGACTGCCGATTTTATCGATGCCGATGGCGAACACTTGGGAGGTTTCATTTGCCCAGGTCTGCCCCTTATGCGCAACCAGCTGCGCACGCATACCCGCAAGATACGCTACGACGATGCTGCTGCTGAGCGTGCTCTGGAACGTCTAACGCCTGGACGTACAACCGCCGAGGCGGTCGAGCGTGGCTGTACACTGATGCTAAGGGGGTTTGTGTTGACACAGACCGAGCTTGCCAGAAGTTATTGGGGAAATGACTTCACGGTGTTCCTGACCGGTGGAGATGCTGACCTGGTGTTCGACGCTGTGCCGCAGGCGCGGCTTGTTCCTGATCTGGTATTTATTGGTCTGGCAATGGCATGTCCGTTGTTATGAGGTGTTTATGCGTTGGCTGTTCCTGCTTCTACTGATCCTCAACGTCTTTTATTACATATGGCATCAGCAAGAGGCGCCATTGCGCGCCAAGGACGTCACCCCCCTGAGCCTTTATCGTGGCTCCCAGCAGGACATACGATTGCTGAGTGAATCTTCCGAAACGATGGCTCGAAGAGATCGTGCAAAAACGCCCGACGCGCAAAATTCCTGCCTGTACATCGGAGGATTTACCGATCAGCGTCAGGCGCAAGCTGTCGAGCAGCGCCTCACCAGCCTGGATATAAAGGTCAAGGTTCAATTGCTGAACATGCCTGAGGCCAGCGGTTATTGGCTTCGAGTGGCCCCTGAAAGCAGGCGCTTGGCGGATGATCTGCCCTTTGAAAACCTTGCTAAGGAATTCAATGAGTTAAAACACAAAATAATGCTGTGCGAAGGCATTGCAACTCTCGAATAGTTTGCATAGAATGGCGCCCGCTTCGCAGTGAAGACCTTCAGAGGCTTTGGTGGGAAGCGGCGTCAATGCAGCTAACCTCATAATTTAAATGAGAAAATGCTTGACAGAAGGTCGGCGTGATGTAAAATGCCGGCTCGCTTAGGAGGGGTTCCCGAGCGGCCAAAGGGATCAGACTGTAAATCTGACGTCTACGACTTCGAAGGTTCGAATCCTTCCCCCTCCACCATTTTAGCGTGAGCTGCAAGCTCCGCGGGTATAGTTTAGTGGTAGAACCTCAGCCTTCCAAGCTGATGATGCGGGTTCGATTCCCGCTACCCGCTCCAAGTTTGCAGGTTGTGCACGGTGTTTTGCTCTTGTAGCTCAGTTGGTAGAGCACACCCTTGGTAAGGGTGAGGTCAGCGGTTCAAATCCGCTCAAGAGCTCCATATAACAAGGCAGATATGAAAATATCTGCCTTTGTTTTAACGGCTGCCTCGGCTTGTGTCGTGTTGTTTCTGGCGTTGGTTGTCAGTTGATTTCAAGTCTGTTGGGGTTGGTTGTTGTAAAGTCTTTTTCGGGCCTGCATAATGGTCGGCCTGATTTTGTTTTAGGTCAGTAGCTCAATTGGCAGAGCGACGGTCTCCAAAACCGTAGGTTGGGGGTTCGATTCCCTCCTGACCTGCCAGATTCACGTGGTGTGTCTGGCTTTCTTTTCACAGGATCTTCATAGATGACTCCTAAGGCTGAAGCTCAAAGCTCTCGTTTCGATCTGTTCAAGTGGCTCGCCGTAGTCGCCTTGGTGGTCGTAGGCGTTGTTGGCAATCAGTACTATTCTGCTTCGCCGATCCTGTACCGCGTTCTCGCTTTGCTTGCCCTTGCTGCTGTAGCTGCCTTTGTAGGTCTGCAGACCGCTAAAGGCAAGTCTTTCGCGGTCCTGGTAAAGGAAGCTCGCACCGAAATTCGTAAAGTCGTTTGGCCGACTCGCCAAGAAACCACACAGACCACATTGATTGTCGTGGCTGTCGTTCTGGTTATGGCGTTGCTGTTGTGGGGGCTTGATTCCCTGCTCGGCTGGCTTGTTTCCTTGATTGTTGGCTAAGGGTGTCCCGTGGCTAAGCGTTGGTACGTTGTGCATGCTTACTCGGGTTACGAGAAGCATGTTATGCGCTCTTTGCTGGAGCGCGTAAAGCTGGCAGGCATGGAAGATGGCTTCGGCGAAATTCTGGTTCCCACTGAAGAAGTGGTTGAAATGCGGAATGGTCAGAAGCGCAAGAGTGAACGCAAGTTCTTCCCTGGCTACGTGCTGGTACAGATGGACATGAACGAAGGTACTTGGCACTTGGTCAAGGACACTCCTCGTGTCATGGGTTTCATTGGCGGTACCGCTGATAAGCCTGCGCCGATCACTGACAAAGAGGCGGAAGCAATTCTGCGTCGCGTTGCTGACGGTAGTGACAAGCCTAAGCCGAAGACGTTGTTCGAGCCAGGTGAGGTTGTTCGTGTTACAGACGGTCCGTTCGCTGATTTCAACGGCACTGTCGAAGAAGTTAACTACGAAAAGAGCCGGATCCAAGTGGCAGTGCTCATTTTCGGTCGCTCTACTCCGGTAGAGTTGGAGTTCAGTCAGGTCGAGAAGGTCTAGCTGAGCAAGCATCCCAACCCCGCAGCCTAGGCTGTGGGGTTTTGTCGTCACTGGGATAAACGCGCAAGTAACCGGGGAGCCTTTCGAGGCGTTCGAACCCGTAATTGGAGTGCCTCATGGCCAAGAAGATTACCGCTTACATCAAGCTGCAAGTGAAGGCCGCTCAGGCCAACCCTAGCCCACCCGTCGGTCCAGCTCTGGGTCAGCACGGCGTGAACATCATGGAGTTCTGCAAGGCTTTCAACGCCCGTACTCAGGGTCTTGAGCCAGGTCTGCCGACTCCAGTGATCATCACTGTATACAGCGACCGTAGCTTCACTTTCGAAACCAAGTCGACTCCGGCTTCGGTTCTTCTGAAGAAAGCTGCCGGTCTGACTAGCGGTTCCGCTCGTCCGAACACCGTTAAGGTTGGCACCGTAACTCGTGCTCAGCTGGAAGAAATCGCGAAAACCAAAAACGCGGATCTGACTGCAGCTGATATGGATGCAGCCGTGCGTACCATCGCCGGTTCTGCTCGTAGCATGGGCCTTAACGTGGAGGGTGTGTAATGGCTAAGCTGACCAAGCGCCAAAAGGCTATCGCCGGCAAAATCGAAGCGGGCAAGGCCTACAATTTTGTAGACGCTGCTGCTCTGCTGACCGAGCTGTCGACTGTCAAGTTCAGCGAGTCCGTTGACGTTGCTGTGAACCTGGGTGTTGACCCACGTAAATCCGACCAGGTCGTTCGTAGCGCTACTGTGCTGCCACACGGTACTGGCAAGACCGTACGTGTTGCTGTCTTCACCCAAGGCCCGGCCGCTGAAGCTGCTCTGGCCGCCGGCGCCGATCGC
The DNA here is from genome assembly GCF_003852255.1 of Pseudomonas sp. R1-43-08. Lineage (NCBI taxonomy): Bacteria > Pseudomonadati > Pseudomonadota > Gammaproteobacteria > Pseudomonadales > Pseudomonadaceae > Pseudomonas > Pseudomonas sp. R1-43-08. Next base: position 5,014,670 of record NZ_CP027734.1, on the reverse strand, counting down.
GTTGGCATGGACGACCTGGCTGCCGAAATGAAAGGCGGCGACCTGAACTATGACGTCGTTATTGCCTCCCCGGATGCAATGCGCGTTGTAGGTCAGTTGGGTCAGATCCTGGGCCCGCGCGGCCTGATGCCTAACCCTAAAGTCGGCACCGTAACGCCAGACGTAGCTACCGCGGTTAAAAACGCCAAGGCTGGTCAGGTTCGTTATCGCACCGACAAAAACGGCATCATTCACACCTCCGTTGGCAAAGTCGGCTTCGATGCCGTCAAGCTGAAGGAAAACGTTGAAGCCCTGATCGCTGATCTGAAGCGTATCAAGCCTGCTTCCTCGAAAGGTATCTACGTCAAGCGCGTTACCCTGAGCACCACTATGGGCCCAGGTCTGGTCATCGACCAAGGCTCGCTGGACGTATAAGACACAGGTTGGCGCAAGTGATTGCGCCAATTGAAAGATTGGGGTCCCTGCCTGGCGGGGGCTATCCAAGACCGTAGGCGACGCAAGTCTTAAACCAACAAGCCTACGCAGATGGTGCTCCCGGTTCCTTACCGAATCAGACACCAAAACGACATCAGGCCTAGGCCAGATGAAACGGTAACAAGCAGGAGTTAAACCCGTGGCAATTAATCTCGAAGACAAGAAGGCCATCGTCGCTGAAGTCAACGAGGCTGCCAAAGCTGCTCTGTCCGCTGTCGTGGCTGATGCCCGTGGTGTGACAGTAGGCGCTATGACCGGACTCCGTAAAGAGGCTCGTGAAGCTGGCGTGTACGTACGTGTTGTACGTAACACCTTGCTCAAGCGCGCCGTTGCTGACACTGAATACAGTGTGCTCAACGACGTGTTCACCGGCCCGACTCTGATCGCGTTCTCTAAAGATCATCCAGGCGCTGCTGCCCGTTTGTTCAAGGAATTCGCCAAGAGTCAGGACAAGTTCGAGATCAAGGCAGCTGCGTTCGAGGGCAAGTTCCTCGCAGCTAACCAAATCGACGTACTGGCAACACTGCCGACCCGCGACGAAGCCATTTCGCAGCTGATGAGCGTGATTCAAGGCGCTACCAGCAAGCTGGCTCGTACTCTGGCTGCAGTTCGCGAGCAAAAAGAAGCTGCCGCAGCCTAAGGCTGAGCAACTTCTCTCGCGTATTTTTGTTTATTTCGATGGCCGCGTAGGCCGTCCCCCAATTCAGGAAATACAGCAATGTCTATCTCCCAAGACGATATCCTCAACGCCGTAGCTGAAATGTCGGTTCTGCAGGTTGTTGAGCTGATCAAAGCTTTCGAAGAAAAATTCGGCGTTTCCGCTGCCGCTGCTTCCGCTGGCCCAGCTGTTGCTGCTGTCGCTGCTGAAGAGCAAACCGAATTCAACGTCATGCTGCTGGAAGCTGGCGAGAAGAAAGTAAACGTGATCAAGGCAGTACGTGAACTGACCGGTCTGGGCCTGAAAGAAGCCAAGGCTGTAGTTGACGGCGCTCCTGCCCAGGTTCTGGAAGCTGTGTCGAAAGACGCCGCTGACAAAGCCAAAGCTACTCTGGAAGAAGCAGGCGCTAAAGTCGAGCTGAAGTAAGCATCGACCTTGCGTCTCCAGCCCACGCTTTAAGCTGAAGGCTGATGGCTGGTGGCTCTTGCCACCGGCCTTTTTCCGTTCTTGGCTGACGACTCGGTCGCCGCCATTAACGCGCTGTAGCCACCCGATGCGGTGGTGCAAACCATGGGGTTTGCAAGATTTTCTGGCTGCTCCCGTCGGGAGGGCCAAACAAGCAGGTGACCAAGCTGGGGAACGCTGATGGCTTACTCATATACTGAGAAAAAACGTATCCGCAAGGACTTTAGCAAGTTGCCGGACGTCATGGATGTCCCGTACCTTCTGGCTATCCAGCTGGATTCGTATCGTGAATTCTTGCAGGCGGGAGCGACCAAAGATCAGTTCCGCGACGTGGGCCTGCATGCGGCCTTCAAATCCGTTTTCCCGATCATCAGCTACTCCGGCAATGCTGCGCTGGAGTACGTCGGTTATCGCCTGGGCGAACCGGCATTTGATGTCAAAGAATGCGTGTTGCGCGGTGTTACGTACGCCGTACCTTTGCGGGTAAAAGTCCGTCTGATCATTTTCGACAAAGAATCGTCGAACAAAGCGATCAAGGACATCAAAGAGCAAGAAGTCTACATGGGCGAAATCCCACTGATGACTGAAAACGGTACCTTCGTTATCAACGGTACCGAGCGCGTAATCGTTTCCCAGCTGCACCGTTCCCCGGGCGTGTTCTTCGACCACGACCGCGGCAAGACGCACAGCTCCGGTAAGCTCCTGTACTCCGCGCGGATCATTCCGTACCGCGGTTCGTGGTTGGACTTCGAGTTCGACCCGAAAGACTGCGTGTTCGTGCGTATCGACCGTCGTCGCAAGCTGCCGGCCTCGGTACTGCTGCGCGCGCTCGGCTATACCACTGAGCAAGTGCTGGACGCCTTCTACACCACCAACGTATTCAGCCTGAAGGATGAAACTCTCAAGCTGGAGCTGATCGCTTCGCGTCTGCGTGGTGAAATTGCCGTTCTGGACATCCAGGATGAAAAAGGCAAGGTCATTGTTGAAGCTGGCCGTCGTATTACCGCGCGCCACATCAACCAGATCGAAAAAGCCGGCCTCAAAGAGTTGGAAGTGCCGCTGGACTACGTCCTGGGCCGCACTACCGCCAAGGTCATCGTTCACCCGGCTACAGGCGAAATCCTGGCTGAGTGCAACACCGAGCTGAACACCGAGATCCTGGCCAAAATTGCCAAGGCCCAGGTCGTTCGCATCGAGACCCTGTACACCAACGACATCGACTGCGGTCCGTTCATCTCCGACACGCTGAAGATCGACTCCACAAGCAACCAATTGGAAGCGCTGGTCGAGATCTATCGCATGATGCGTCCTGGTGAGCCGCCAACCAAAGACGCTGCCGAGACCCTGTTCAACAACCTGTTCTTCAGCCCTGAGCGCTATGACCTGTCTGCGGTCGGCCGGATGAAGTTCAACCGTCGTATCGGTCGTACCGAAATCGAAGGTTCGGGCGTGCTGTGCAAGGAAGACATCGTCGCGGTACTGAAGACCCTGGTCGACATCCGTAACGGCAAAGGCATTGTCGATGACATCGACCACCTGGGTAACCGTCGTGTTCGCTGCGTAGGCGAAATGGCCGAGAACCAGTTCCGCGTTGGCCTGGTACGTGTTGAGCGTGCGGTCAAAGAGCGCCTGTCGATGGCTGAAAGCGAAGGCCTGATGCCGCAAGACCTGATCAACGCCAAGCCAGTGGCTGCAGCGGTGAAAGAGTTCTTCGGCTCCAGCCAGCTCTCGCAGTTCATGGACCAGAACAACCCGCTCTCCGAGATCACCCACAAGCGCCGTGTCTCTGCACTGGGCCCGGGCGGTCTGACCCGTGAGCGCGCTGGCTTTGAAGTCCGTGACGTACACCCGACGCATTACGGTCGTGTATGCCCGATCGAAACGCCGGAAGGTCCGAACATCGGTCTGATCAACTCCCTGGCCGCTTATGCGCGCACCAACCAGTACGGCTTCCTTGAGAGCCCGTACCGTGTGGTGAAAGAGGGTCTGGTCACTGACGAGATCGTGTTCCTGTCCGCCATCGAAGAAGCTGATCACGTGATCGCTCAGGCTTCGGCCACGATGAACGACAAGAAAGTCCTGATCGACGAGCTGGTAGCCGTTCGTCACTTGAACGAGTTCACCGTCAAGGCGCCGGAAGACGTCACCTTGATGGACGTATCGCCCAAGCAGGTAGTTTCGGTTGCAGCGTCGCTGATCCCGTTCCTGGAGCACGATGACGCCAACCGTGCTTTGATGGGTTCCAACATGCAGCGTCAAGCTGTACCGACCCTGCGCGCCGACAAGCCGCTGGTAGGTACCGGCATGGAGCGTAACGTAGCCCGTGACTCCGGCGTTTGCGTCGTGGCTCGTCGTGGCGGCGTGATCGACTCCGTTGATGCCAGCCGTATCGTGGTTCGTGTTGCAGATGACGAAGTTGAAACCGGTGAAGCCGGTGTCGACATCTACAACCTGACCAAATACACCCGTTCGAACCAGAACACCTGCATCAATCAGCGTCCGCTGGTGCGTAAGGGTGACCGCGTTCAGCGTAGCGACATCATGGCCGATGGTCCGTCCACCGACATGGGTGAGCTGGCACTGGGTCAGAACATGCGCATCGCGTTCATGGCCTGGAACGGTTACAACTTCGAAGACTCCATCTGCCTGTCGGAACGAGTTGTTCAAGAAGATCGCTTTACCACGATCCACATCCAGGAACTGACCTGTGTGGCGCGTGACACCAAGCTTGGGCCAGAGGAAATCACTGCAGACATCCCGAACGTGGGTGAAGCTGCACTGAACAAGCTGGACGAAGCCGGTATCGTTTATGTAGGTGCTGAAGTTGGCGCCGGCGACATCCTGGTCGGTAAGGTCACTCCGAAAGGCGAGACCCAGCTGACTCCGGAAGAGAAGCTGCTGCGTGCCATCTTCGGTGAAAAAGCCAGCGACGTTAAAGACACCTCCCTGCGTGTACCTACCGGTACCAAGGGTACTGTCATCGACGTACAGGTCTTCACCCGTGACGGCGTTGAGCGTGATGCTCGTGCACTGTCCATCGAGAAGACTCAACTCGACGAGATCCGCAAGGACCTCAACGAAGAGTTCCGTATCGTTGAAGGCGCGACCTTCGAACGTCTGCGCTCCGCTCTGGTAGGCCACAAGGCTGAAGGCGGCGCAGGTCTGAAGAAAGGTCAGGACATCACCGACGAAATCCTCGACGGTCTTGAGCACGGCCAGTGGTTCAAACTGCGCATGGCTGAAGATGCTCTGAACGAGCAGCTCGAGAAGGCCCAGGCCTACATCGTTGATCGCCGCCGTCTGCTGGACGACAAGTTCGAAGACAAGAAGCGCAAACTGCAGCAGGGCGATGACCTGGCTCCAGGCGTGCTGAAAATCGTCAAGGTTTACCTGGCAATCCGTCGTCGCATCCAGCCGGGCGACAAGATGGCCGGTCGTCACGGTAACAAGGGTGTGGTCTCCGTGATCATGCCGGTTGAAGACATGCCGCACGATGCCAATGGCACCCCGGTCGACGTCGTCCTCAACCCATTGGGCGTACCTTCGCGTATGAACGTTGGTCAGATCCTCGAAACCCACCTGGGCCTCGCGGCCAAAGGTCTGGGCGAGAAGATCAACCGTATGATCGAAGAGCAGCGCAAGGTCGCAGACCTGCGCAAGTTCCTGCACGAGATCTACAACGAGATCGGCGGTCGCAACGAAGAGCTGGACACCTTCACCGACCAGGAAATCCTGGATCTGGCGAAGAACCTGCGCGGCGGCGTTCCAATGGCTACCCCGGTGTTCGACGGTGCCAAGGAAAGCGAAATCAAGGCCATGCTGAAACTGGCAGACCTGCCGGAAAGCGGCCAGATGCAGCTGTTCGACGGCCGTACCGGCAACAAGTTCGAGCGCCCGGTTACTGTTGGCTACATGTACATGCTGAAGCTGAACCACTTGGTAGACGACAAGATGCACGCTCGTTCTACCGGTTCGTACAGCCTGGTTACCCAGCAGCCGCTGGGTGGTAAGGCTCAGTTCGGTGGTCAGCGTTTCGGGGAGATGGAGGTCTGGGCACTGGAAGCATACGGTGCTGCATACACTCTGCAAGAAATGCTCACAGTGAAGTCGGACGATGTGAACGGTCGTACCAAGATGTACAAAAACATCGTGGACGGCGATCACCGTATGGAGCCGGGCATGCCCGAGTCTTTCAACGTGTTGATCAAAGAAATTCGTTCCCTCGGCATCGATATCGATCTGGAAACCGAATAACACGTGACGCGAATCGAGAGCGGGGCAGTGATGCCCGCTCTCTGCTCCGCCAGGAGGAAAGGCCTTGAAAGACCTACTGAATTTGCTGAAAAACCAGGGTCAAGTCGAAGAGTTCGACGCCATCCGTATTGGACTGGCATCGCCTGAGATGATCCGTTCGTGGTCGTTCGGTGAAGTTAAAAAGCCGGAAACCATCAACTACCGTACGTTCAAACCTGAGCGTGACGGCCTGTTCTGCGCCAAGATCTTTGGCCCGGTAAAGGATTACGAGTGCCTGTGCGGTAAGTACAAGCGCTTGAAGCACCGTGGTGTGATCTGCGAGAAGTGCGGCGTTGAAGTTGCGCTGGCCAAGGTTCGTCGTGAGCGCATGGCGCATATCGAACTGGCTTCGCCGGTTGCCCACATCTGGTTCCTGAAATCGCTGCCGTCCCGTATCGGCTTGCTGATGGACATGACCCTGCGTGATATCGAACGCGTTCTCTACTTCGAGAGCTATGTCGTTATCGACCCAGGCATGACCACCCTTGAAAAAGGTCAGCTGCTGAACGACGAGCAGTACTTCGAAGCGCTGGAAGAGTTCGGTGATGATTTCGATGCCCGCATGGGTGCCGAAGCTGTCCGCGAACTGCTGCACGCTATCGACCTGGAACACGAGATTGGCCGTCTGCGCGAAGAAATTCCGCAAACCAACTCCGAAACCAAGATCAAGAAACTGTCCAAGCGTCTGAAGTTGATGGAAGCCTTCCAGGGTTCCGGCAACTTGCCAGAGTGGATGGTGCTGACCGTTCTGCCGGTTCTGCCGCCAGATCTGCGCCCGCTGGTACCGTTGGACGGTGGTCGTTTCGCGACGTCCGACCTCAACGACCTGTACCGCCGCGTGATCAACCGTAACAACCGCTTGAAGCGCCTGCTTGATCTGTCCGCTCCGGACATCATCGTGCGCAACGAAAAGCGTATGTTGCAAGAAGCCGTCGACGCCTTGCTCGACAACGGTCGTCGTGGCCGCGCTATCACAGGTTCCAACAAGCGTCCTCTGAAATCCCTGGCTGACATGATCAAGGGTAAACAAGGTCGTTTCCGTCAGAACTTGCTCGGTAAGCGTGTTGACTACTCCGGTCGTTCGGTAATTACCGTAGGCCCGACCCTGCGTCTGCACCAGTGCGGTCTGCCTAAGAAGATGGCGCTCGAGCTGTTCAAGCCGTTCATCTTCGGCAAGCTGGAAATGCGCGGTCTTGCGACCACCATCAAAGCGGCCAAGAAAATGGTCGAGCGCGAGCTGCCAGAGGTTTGGGACGTTCTCGCTGAAGTGATTCGCGAACACCCGGTTCTCCTCAACCGTGCACCGACCCTTCACCGTCTGGGTATCCAGGCGTTTGAACCGGTACTGATCGAAGGCAAGGCTATCCAGCTGCACCCTCTGGTCTGTGCTGCGTACAACGCCGACTTCGACGGCGACCAAATGGCCGTGCACGTTCCGCTGACACTGGAAGCCCAGTTGGAAGCGCGTGCGTTGATGATGTCGACCAACAACATCCTGTCGCCAGCCAACGGTGAGCCAATCATCGTTCCGTCGCAGGACGTTGTATTGGGTCTGTACTACATGACCCGTGAAGCGATCAACGCCAAGGGTGAAGGTCGTGTGTTCGCTGACCTGCAGGAAGTTGACCGTGTGTTCCGTGCCGGCGAAGCCGCACTGCACGCCAAGGTCAAAGTGCGGATTCACGAAACCGTCAACGACCGTGACGGCGGCAGCGTGAGCAATGTTCGTATCGTCGACACGACTGTCGGCCGTGCGCTGTTGTATCAGGTTGTACCAAAAGGCTTGTCGTACGACGTCGTCAACCTGCCAATGAAGAAAAAGGCGATCTCCAGGCTGATCAACCAGTGCTACCGCGTGGTTGGTTTGAAAGAGACCGTGATCTTCGCTGACCAGTTGATGTACACCGGTTTTGCTTATTCGACCATTTCCGGCGTTTCCATCGGTGTTAACGACTTTGTTATCCCTGATGAAAAAGCTCGCATCATCGCGGCTGCAACCGATGAAGTGAAAGAGATCGAGAGCCAGTACGCCTCCGGCCTGGTAACCCAGGGCGAGAAGTACAACAAGGTGATCGACCTTTGGTCCAAGGCCAACGACGAAGTTTCCAAGGCGATGATGGCCAACCTCTCGAAAGAGAAAGTCATCGACCGTCACGGCGACGAAGTTGACCAGGAGTCCTTCAACTCGATGTACATGATGGCCGACTCGGGCGCACGGGGTTCTGCTGCGCAGATCCGTCAGCTCGCCGGTATGCGTGGCCTGATGGCCAAGCCGGACGGTTCCATCATCGAAACGCCGATTACAGCGAACTTCCGTGAAGGGTTGAGCGTACTCCAGTACTTCATCTCCACTCACGGTGCTCGTAAAGGTCTGGCGGATACCGCGTTGAAAACCGCTAACTCCGGTTACCTGACACGTCGTCTGGTAGACGTTGCCCAGGATCTGGTTGTAACCGAGATCGATTGCGGCACCGAGCATGGCCTGGTGATGACTCCGCACATTGAAGGCGGTGACGTTGTAGAGCCGCTGGGTGAGCGCGTATTGGGTCGTGTTATTGCCCGTGACGTCTTCAAGCCGGGTACCGAGGAAGTTATCGTTCCTGCCGGCACTCTGGTAGACGAGAAGTGGGTCGAGTTCATCGAACTCAACAGCATCGACGAAGTGATCGTTCGTTCGCCGATCAGCTGCGAAACCCGCTATGGCATCTGCGCCAAGTGCTACGGCCGTGACCTGGCTCGTGGTCACCAAGTGAACATCGGTGAAGCGGTCGGCGTTATCGCTGCCCAGTCCATCGGTGAGCCGGGTACCCAGCTGACCATGCGTACGTTCCACATCGGTGGTGCGGCAAGCCGGACCTCCGCAGCCGACAGCGTTCAGGTGAAGAATGGCGGTACTGTCCGTCTGCACAACCTGAAACACGTTGAGCGAGTGGATGGCCACCTGGTTGCTGTGTCCCGTTCCGGTGAGCTGGCGATCGCTGATGACTACGGTCGTGAGCGTGAGCGTTACAAGCTGCCGTACGGTGCTGTGATTTCGGTTAAAGAAGGTGACAAGGTCGACGCTGGCGCAATCGTGGCCAAGTGGGATCCGCACACTCACCCAATCGTTACCGAAATGAAAGGTACCGTGACCTACGTGGGCATGGAAGAAGGCATCACGATCAAGCGTCAGACTGACGAATTGACCGGTATGACCAACATTGAAGTACTCGACGCGAAAGATCGTCCAGCTGCCGGTAAAGACATCCGTCCTGCCGTGAAGATGGTCGATGACAACGGCAAGGACTTGTTGCTGCCAGGCACTGACGTAATCGCTCAGTACTTCCTGCCAGCCAACGCCTTGGTCGGTGTAGCGGATGGTGCGAAGATCGCGATCGGTGATGTTATCGCGCGTATCCCGCAAGAAACTTCGAAGACTCGAGACATCACCGGTGGTCTGCCGCGTGTTGCCGACTTGTTCGAAGCTCGTCGTCCGAAAGAAGCGTCGATTCTGGCTGAAGTCAGCGGCACCATCGCGTTCGGTAAAGAGACCAAGGGCAAGCGTCGTCTGGTCATTACCCCGAACGACGGTAGCGATCCGTACGAAGAGCTGATTCCGAAGTGGCGTCACCTGAACGTCTTCGAAGGCGAACAGGTAAACCGCGGCGAAGTTATCTCCGACGGCCCGAGCGACCCACACGATATCCTGCGTCTGCTGGGTGTGAGTGCGCTGGCCAAGTACATCGTTAACGAGATCCAGGACGTTTATCGTCTGCAAGGCGTGAAGATCAACGATAAGCACATCGAGACCATCCTGCGTCAGATGTTGCGTAAAGTTGAAATCGCTGAATCCGGCGATTCCAGTTTCATCAAGGGCGACCAGATGGAATTGACTCACGTACTCGTAGAGAACGAGCGTCTGGCTGGCGACGAGAAATTCGTTTCCAAGTTCACTCGCGTGCTGCTGGGTATCACCAAGGCGTCGTTGTCCACTGAGTCGTTCATCTCGGCGGCCTCCTTCCAGGAGACCACTCGCGTACTGACCGAAGCAGCGGTAACCGGCAAGCGCGATTACCTGCGCGGCCTGAAAGAAAACGTGGTCGTGGGTCGTTTGATCCCGGCTGGTACCGGTTTGGCTTACCACAGCGAGCGCAAGCGCCGCCGTGACGCTGACAAGCCGTTGCGCGTAAGCGCCAGTGAAGTGGAAGCTGCACTGACCGAAGCGCTGAACTCAAGCGGTAACTGAGTTCTGCGATAAATAAGTCCGGGCCCTGGCAGCCCCATTCGTCGGATCGAGGCATTTTTGCCCCGGTTCGACGGGCGGGGAGGTCGGGGCCTTGCCTTGACTGGGGGCAAGATCCTCTTTAGACTCTTGTACCCCTAAATTTGGCGGGAATTCGTTCCTGCCATTTTGCTTTTCTTGCAAGACAATAGCGTCGCAAGACAACAGTGGAGCTAGTAGATGGCAACTATCAACCAGCTGGTACGTCAGCCGCGTAAGCGTATCGTCGAGAAATCCGACGTGCCTGCGCTGCAGAACTGCCCGCAACGTCGTGGCGTATGCACCCGTGTGTATACCACCACGCCGAAAAAACCTAACTCGGCACTGCGTAAAGTATGCCGTGTGCGCCTGACCAACGGTTTCGAGGTTTCCTCGTACATCGGCGGTGAAGGCCACAACCTGCAAGAGCACAGCGTGGTACTGATCCGCGGCGGTCGTGTAAAAGACTTGCCAGGTGTTCGTTATCACACCGTACGCGGCTCCTTGGATACTTCCGGCGTTAAAGGTCGTAACCAGGGTCGTTCGAAGTACGGTACCAAGAAGCCTAAGTAGTAACGGCTTTTTGTAAACCTGAATCATCTTATTTTCTGAGTCGATAAGAGTAAGGTCGGAGGCGTCCCGAAAGGGCACCGATTCCGAGCGAACCTGAAGACCGTTTGAGGGCTTATCCATGCCAAGAAGACGCGTAGCAGCCAAGCGCGAAGTGCTTGACGATCCAAAATACGGAAGCCAAATTCTGGCCAAGTTCATGAACCACGTAATGGAAAGCGGCAAGAAAGCCGTTGCCGAGCGTATCGTTTATGGCGCGCTGGAAAAGGTTAAAGAACGCAAGAACAGCGACCCCCTGGAAATCTTCGAGAAAGCTCTCGACGCCATCGCTCCGCTGGTCGAAGTGAAGTCGCGCCGTGTAGGCGGTGCTACTTACCAGGTTCCGGTTGAAGTTCGTCCGTCCCGTCGTAACGCTCTGGCAATGCGCTGGTTGGTAGACTTCGCCCGTAAGCGCGGCGAGAAGTCTATGGCCCTGCGTTTGGCCGGCGAACTGTTGGACGCTGCTGAAGGTAAAGGTGCTGCTGTTAAGAAGCGTGAAGACGTGCACCGTATGGCTGAAGCTAACAAAGCTTTCTCGCACTACCGCTTCTAATTTTAGCTTCACTAATTTTGCGAGGGCTTTATGGCTCGTACTACTCCGATTAGCCGCTACCGTAATATCGGTATCGTCGCTCACGTGGATGCTGGTAAAACCACCACCACCGAGCGCGTACTGTTTTACACCGGCAAAAGTCACAAGATGGGCGAGGTGCATGACGGCGCCGCGACCACAGACTGGATGGTTCAGGAGCAGGAGCGTGGTATTACCATTACTTCTGCTGCTATTACCGCCTTCTGGAAAGGTTCCGAGAAGCAGTACAAAGACGAGCACCGCTTCAACGTAATCGATACCCCGGGTCACGTAGACTTCACCATTGAAGTTGAACGTTCCCTGCGCGTACTCGACGGCGCTGTCGTTGTGTTCTGCGGTACCTCGGGTGTTGAGCCACAGTCGGAAACCGTATGGCGTCAAGCCAACAAATACGGCGTTCCACGTCTTGTTTACGTAAACAAGATGGACCGTGCTGGTGCCAACTTCCTGCGCGTGATCGGTCAGATCAAGCAGCGTCTGGGTCACACTCCTGTGCCGATCCAGTTGGCTATCGGTTCCGAAGATAATTTCCAAGGCCAGATCGATCTGCTGACCATGGAAGCTGTCTACTGGAACGATGCCGACAAAGGTATGGTTCCTGTTCGCAAGCCTATCCCTGCTGAACTGCAGGAACTGGCTGACGAATGGCGCAACAACATGGTTGAAGCTGCGGCCGAAGCCAACGAAGAGCTGATGAACAAGTACCTCGAAGGTGAAGAACTCACCAACGCGGAAATCAAGGCTGCTCTGCGTCAGCGTACTATCGCTGGTGAGATCGTCCTGGCTGTTTGTGGCTCCTCGTTCAAGAACAAGGGCGTTCCCCTGGTTCTCGATGCTGTGATCGACTACCTGCCGGCACCGGTTGATATTCCTGCCATCAAGGGTACCGACCCGGATGACGAGACTATCGAGCTGGAGCGTCATGCAGACGACGCAGAACCGTTTTCCGCTCTGGCATTTAAAATTGCCACTGACCCATTCGTGGGTACCTTGACCTTCGTCCGCGTTTACTCGGGCGTGTTGAACTCCGGCGACGGCGTAATCAACTCGGTTAAAGGCAAGAAAGAGCGCGTGGGTCGTATGGTGCAAATGCACGCAAACGCCCGCGAAGAGATCAAGGAAGTACGCGCTGGTGACATCGCGGCCTTGATCGGCATGAAGGATGTCACCACTGGTGAAACCTTGTGCAACGCTGACAAGCCAATCATCCTGGTTCGCATGGACTTCCCGGAGCCGGTTATTTCGGTTGCCGTTGAGCCTAAGACCAAGGATGACCAGGAAAAAATGGGTATCGCTCTGGGCAAGCTTGCTCAGGAAGATCCATCTTTCCGCGTCAAAACTGATGAAGAGACTGGTCAAACGATCATCTCGGGCATGGGCGAGCTTCACCTGGACATCCTGGTTGACCGGATGCGCCGTGAGTTCAACGTCGAAGCCAACATCGGTAAGCCTCAGGTTTCCTATCGTGAGCGCATCACGAAAAGCTGTGAAATCGAAGGCAAGTTCGTTCGTCAGTCCGGCGGTCGTGGTCAGTTCGGTCACTGCTGGATCCGTTTTGCTCCTGCTGACGAAGGTCAGGAAGGTCTGCAATTCGTGAACGAAGTAGTAGGTGGTGTTGTTCCTAAGGAATACATCCCTGCTATCCAGAAGGGTATCGAAGAGCAGATGAAGAACGGTGTTGTTGCCGGCTATCCGCTGATCGGCCTGAAAGCAACCGTTTTTGACGGTTCTTACCACGACGTCGACTCCAACGAGATGGCGTTTAAGGTGGCTGCCTCCATGGCAACCAAGCAGCTGGCCCAAAAGGGCGGTGGTGAGTTGCTTGAGCCAATCATGGCGGTAGAAGTTGTTACACCTGAAGACTATATGGGTGATGTCATGGGCGACCTTAACCGTCGTCGCGGCATGATCTTGGGTATGGAAGACACGGTTTCCGGCAAAGTGATTCGCGCCGAGGTTCCGTTGGGTGAGATGTTCGGTTATGCGACCGACGTTCGCTCCATGTCTCAGGGTCGCGCAAGCTACTCTATGGAATTCAAAAAATACAACACAGCTCCGGCGCACATCGCTGAAACTGTATCCAAAAAACAAGGCTGATTCAGTCCTTTAGGCAAGGAGTTAATTGTCGTGGCTAAAGAAAAATTTGATCGTTCCCTACCGCACGTCAACGTTGGCACTATCGGTCACGTTGACCACGGTAAAACCACTCTGACTGCTGCTCTGACTCGCGTTTGCTCCGAAGTATTCGGTTCCGCAATCGTTGATTTCGATAAAATCGACAGCGCACCAGAAGAAAAAGCTCGTGGTATCACCATCAACACCGCGCACGTTGAATACAACTCGCTGATCCGTCACTACGCTCACGTTGACTGCCCAGGTCACGCTGACTATGTGAAGAACATGATCACCGGTGCTGCCCAGATGGACGGCGCAATCCTGGTTTGCTCGGCCGCTGATGGTCCGATGCCACAAACCCGTGAGCACATCCTGCTGTCCCGTCAGGTTGGCGTTCCGTACATCGTGGTTTACCTGAACAAGGCTGACCTGGTAGACGACGCTGAGCTGCTGGAACTGGTTGAGATGGAAGTGCGCGACCTGCTGAGCACTTACGACTTCCCAGGTGACGACACTCCGATCATCATCGGTTCTGCTCGTATGGCTCTGGAAGGCAAAGACGACAACGAAATGGGCACCACGTCCGTTCGTAAACTGGTTGAAACTCTGGACAGCTACATCCCAGATCCAGTCCGTGTTATCGACAAGCCGTTCCTGATGCCAATCGAAGACGTATTCTCGATCTCCGGTCGCGGTACTGTTGTAACTGGTCGTATCGAGCGCGGTATCGTCAAGGTTCAAGATCCACTGGAAATCGTTGGTCTGCGTGACACTACCGTCACCACCTGCACCGGTGTTGAAATGTTCCGTAAACTGCTCGACGAAGGTCGTGCTGGCGAGAACTGCGGCGTTCTGCTGCGTGGTACCAAGCGTGACGACGTTGAGCGTGGCCAGGTTCTGGTCAAGCCAGGTTCGGTTAAGCCGCACACCAAGTTCGAAGCTGAAGTGTACGTGCTGAGCAAAGAAGAAGGCGGCCGTCACACTCCGTTCTTCAAAGGCTACCGTCCACAGTTCTACTTCCGTACTACTGACGTGACTGGTAACTGCGAACTGCCGGAAGGCGTAGAAATGGTAATGCCAGGCGACAACATCAAAATGGTTGTCACCCTGATCAAAACCATCGCTATGGAAGACGGTCTGCGTTTCGCAATCCGTGAAGGCGGCCGTACCGTTGGTGCTGGCGTTGTAGCTAAAATCATCGAGTAATTATCTCTTCTGAGATAGTTCTGATGTTTTGAAAAGGCCCCCGCTCAGCGGGGGCCTTTTTTATTGGGTTGACACCTATCAGGGCCGTCTATAGAATTGCGCCTCCTTTTAACGGGCGTATTGCGCTCGCTGGGAATAGCAGCCGGAGTCTGAAATCCAATGCAAAATCAGCAAATCCGTATCAGGTTGAAGGCTTTTGACCATCGCCTGATCGACCAATCCACCCAGGAAATCGTGGAAACCGCGAAACGTACTGGTGCTCAAGTGCGTGGTCCAATTCCACTGCCTACCCGTAAAGAGCGGTTCACCGTTCTGGTCTCCCCGCACGTCAACAAAGACGCGCGTGACCAGTACGAGATCCGCACTCATAAGCGCGTACTGGACATCGTCCAGCCAACGGATAAAACCGTTGACGCACTTATGAAGCTTGATCTGGCGGCCGGTGTGGAAGTACAGATCAGCCTCGGCTAAGACTTGAGTCTTAGTCGTGTAACGCTCTGAAATGGGCGGCCATAGCGGGTGAAAGCCCCGTACACTCATGAGGTTTACAACATGACTATTGGTGTAGTCGGTCGTAAATGCGGTATGACCCGTATTTTCACCGAAGAAGGTGTCTCCATTCCGGTCACGGTCATTGAGATCGAGCCGAATCGCGTCACCCAGTTCAAAACTGAAGAAACCGATGGCTATCGTGCAGTGCAAGTCACTGTCGGCGAGCGTCGTGCTTCGCGCGTGACTGCTGCTCAAGCAGGTCACTTCGCTAAAGCAAACGTTGCAGCTGGTCGCACCGTCATGGAGTTCCGTCTTGAAGACGGCGACTACAAGGCTGGCGATCTGATCAACGCTGAAATCTTCGCCGCTGGTCAACTGGTTGATGTAACCGGTCAGTCCAAGGGTAAAGGCTTCCAGGGTACGATCAAGCGTTGGAATTTTCGTGGCCAAGACAACACTCACGGTAACTCCGTTTCCCACCGCGTCCCGGGCTCTATTGGCCAGTGCCAGACTCCTGGTCGTGTATTCAAGGGCAAAAAAATGTCCGGTCATATGGGCGCTGAGCGCGTGACCGTGCAGTCCCTCGAAGTAGTGCGCGTCGACGCTGAACGCAATCTGTTGTTGGTCAAGGGTGCTGTTCCTGGCGCTACTGGCGGCAACCTGGTTGTACGTCCAGCGGCCAAGGCTCGCGGTTAAGGGGAAGCTGACATGCAATTAAATGTAAATGACGCTCAAGCGATCGAAGTTTCCGAACTGACATTTGGCGGCGAATTCAACGAGACGCTGGTTCACCAAGCAGTCGTGGCCTACATGGCCGGCGGCCGTCAAGGTAGCAAGCAGCAAAAGACCCGTTCCGACGTACGTGGTGGCGGTAAGCGCCCTTGGCGTCAGAAAGGCACTGGCCGTGCTCGTGCCGGTACTATCCGTAGCCCAATCTGGCGTGGCGGCGGTACCACTTTCGCAGCTCGTCCACAGGATCATTCTCAGAAGCTCAACAAGAAGATGTACCGCGCAGCACTGCGCTCCATCCTTGCTGAACTCGTGCGTACTGATCGTCTGGTCGTGGTTCAGGACTTCGCTGTTGAAAGTCCAAAAACCAAAGAACTGCTGGGCAAACTGACCAACATGAGCCTGACCGACGTTTTGATCGTGTCTGAAGCTGTTGATCAGAACCTGTACCTGGCTGCTCGCAACCTGCCACACGTTGATGTACGTGACGTGCAAGGTTCCGATCCAGTTAGTCTGATCGCATACGACAAGGTGTTGATCACCGTGTCGGCCGTGAAGAAATTCGAGGAGCTGCTGGGATGAACCAGGAACGCGTATTTAAAGTTCTGCTTGGCCCGCACGTTTCCGAAAAGGCTACGGTTCTGGCTGACAAGAAAGGCCAGTTCGTTTTCAAGGTTGCAACTGACGCAACCAAGCTGGAAATCAAGAAGGCCGTCGAAAGCCTGTTCAGCGTGAAAGTAGAGCGTGTTACTACCCTGAATGTTCTGGGTAAGAGCAAGCGCACTGCTCGCGGTCTGGGCAAGCGTAATGACTGGAAGAAGGCGGTTATCTCCCTTCAACCAGGCCAAGATCTCGATTTCAGCAGCAGTGCTGAGTAAGGAAGGGGTGCATCATGGCAATCGTTAAATGCAAACCGACTTCCCCTGGCCGCCGTTTTGTGGTCAAGGTGGTCAACCAGGAGCTGCATAAAGGCGCTCCTCACGCACCGCTGCTCGAGAAGAAATCGAAGACTGGTGGTCGTAACAACAATGGTCGTATTACCACTCGTCACATCGGTGGTGGCCATAAGCAGCATTATCGTCTGGTCGATTTCCGTCGCAACGACAAAGATGGCATCTCCGCCACTGTCGAGCGTATTGAATACGATCCAAACCGTACTGCTCACATCGCTCTGCTGCTGTACGCAGATGGCGAGCGTCGCTACATCATCGCCCCTAAAGGCGTGAGTGCTGGTGACCAGCTGATCGCAGGTGCCTTGGCACCGATCAAGCCGGGCAACGCTCTGCAACTGCGCAACATTCCAGTTGGTAGCACCGTACACGGCATCGAATTGAAGCCAGGTAAAGGCGCGCAAATCGCTCGTTCCGCTGGTGCTTCGGCTCAGCTGATCGCTCGTGAAGGTGTCTACGTGACCCTGCGTCTGCGTTCTGGTGAGATGCGTAAAGTACTGGCTGAATGCCGTGCGACCCTGGGCGAAGTCTCGAACTCCGAGCACAGCCTGCGTTCGCTGGGTAAAGCTGGTGCCAAACGCTGGCGTGGCGTTCGCCCAACCGTTCGTGGTGTTGCCATGAACCCGGTTGACCACCCACACGGTGGTGGTGAAGGTCGTACCTCTGGTGGTCGTCATCCGGTATCGCCATGGGGCTTCCCGACTAAGGGCGCGAAGACTCGTGGTAATAAGCGTACCGACAAAATGATCGTCCGTCGTCGCAAGTAAATAGAGGGATACGACAGTGCCACGTTCTCTGAAAAAAGGTCCTTTTATTGATCTTCACCTACTGAAGAAGATCGAAGTGGCGGCGGAAAAGAACGATCGCAAACCAGTTAAAACCTGGTCGCGTCGTTCGATGATCCTGCCACAAATGGTCGGTTTGACCATCGCAGTACACAACGGTCGTCAACACGTCCCAGTTCTCGTTAACGAAGACATGGTCGGCCACAAACTGGGCGAGTTTGCCGGTACCCGCACTTATCGTGGGCACGTGGCAGACAAGAAAGCCAAGCGTTAAGGGGTTAGGAAATGGAAGTAGCCGCTAAGTTGTCGGGCGCTCGAATCTCCGCCCAGAAAGCCCGCTTGGTCGCCGACCAGATCCGCGGGAAGAAGGTGGGCGAAGCGCTCAACCTGTTGGCTTTCAGCAGTAAGAAAGCCGCCGAGATCATGAAGAAAGTGCTGGAGTCGGCCGTAGCCAACGCCGAGCATAACGAAGGCGCAGACGTTGATGACCTGAAGGTCAGCACCGTTTTCGTCAACGAAGGGCGTTCGCTGAAGCGCATCATGCCACGTGCCAAAGGCCGTGCTGATCGCATCGTCAAGCGGTCTTGCCATATCACTGTCAAGGTTGCTGACAAGTAACGGAGTCGAAGAGATGGGTCAGAAAGTACATCCCATTGGCATTCGCCTGGGAATCGTCAAGGAACACACCTCCGTCTGGTATGCAGACGGCCGGACTTATGCGGACTATTTGTTCGCTGATCTGAAGGTGCGTGAGTATCTCCAAGACAAACTAAAAAGCGCGTCCGTAAGCCGTATCGATATCCATCGCCCGGCGCAAACCGCACGTATCACCATCCACACCGCTCGTCCAGGTATCGTTATCGGGAAGAAAGGTGAAGATGTTGAGAAACTGCGTCAGGACCTGACCAAGCAAATGGGTGTGCCTGTGCACATCAATATCGAAGAGATCCGCAAGCCGGAGCTCGACGGTATGCTGGTTGCGCAGAGCGTAGCTCAGCAGCTGGAGCGTCGTGTCATGTTCCGTCGCGCTATGAAGCGCGCTGTACAGAACGCCATGCGCATTGGTGCCAAAGGCATCAAAATCCAAGTGAGCGGTCGTCTCGGCGGTGCTGAAATCGCACGTACTGAATGGTATCGCGAAGGTCGTGTGCCATTGCACACCCTGCGTGCCGACATCGACTATGCCAACTACGAAGCTCACACCACTTACGGTGTGATCGGTGTAAAGGTTTGGATCTTCAAAGGCGAAGTAATTGGTGGTCGCCAAGAAGAACTGAAACCACAAGCACCAGCGCCTCGTAAAAAAGCTGCTAAGTAAGGGGTACGCCAAATGTTGCAACCAAAGCGTACGAAGTTCCGCAAGCAGATGACAGGCCACAACCGTGGTCTGGCTCAGCGCGGTAGCAAAGTCAGCTTCGGCGAGTTCGCGCTGAAGTCTGTAGCTCGTGGTCGTCTCACCGCTCGTCAGATCGAGTCAGCGCGTCGTGCTCTGACCCGTCACGTAAAACGTGGCGGCAAGATCTGGATCCGTGTATTCCCGGACAAGCCGATCTCCAAAAAACCTCTCGAGGTTCGGATGGGTAAAGGTAAGGGTAACGTGGAATACTGGGTAGCCCAGATTCAGCCAGGCAAAGTCCTGTATGAAATCGAGGGTGTAACTGAAGAGCTGGCGCGTGAGGCTTTTGCCCTGGCTGCTGCAAAGCTGCCGCTCGCCACCGCCTTTGTTAAACGGACGGTGATGTGATGAAAGCGAATGAACTTCGTGAAAAATCCGCACAGCAGCTGAACGAGCAACTGCTCGGCCTGCTGCGCGACCAGTTCAATCTGCGTATGCAGAAAGCAACTGGCCAGTTGGGGCAGTCTCATCTGCTCTCGCAAGTTAAGCGTGACATCGCTCGCGTGAAGACTGTGCTCAACCAGCAGGCAGGTAAGTGATCATGGCTGAAGCCGAAAAGACTGTCCGTACGCTGACTGGCCGTGTTGTCAGCGACAAGATGGACAAAACCATCACCGTTTTGATCGAGCGTCGCGTTAAGCACCCGATCTACGGTAAATATGTTAAGCGTTCGACTAAGCTGCACGCGCACGACGAAACCAATCAGTGCCACATCGGCGACAAAGTCACTATTCGTGAAACTCGTCCGCTGGCCAAGACCAAGTCTTGGGCATTGGTTGATGTTCTCGAACGCGCTGTGGAAGTCTAAGGACTAGGGGTCGGAGAAATTATATGATTCAGACTCAATCCATGCTCGATGTGGCCGATAACAGCGGCGCTCGCCGCGTTATGTGCATCAAGGTGCTGGGTGGCTCCCATCGTCGTTACGCTGGTATCGGTGACATCATCAAGGTTACCGTCAAGGAAGCAATTCCTCGCGGTAAAGTGAAAAAAGGCCAAGTGATGACTGCTGTTGTAGTCCGCACTCGTCACGGCGTACGTCGTGCTGATGGCTCCATTATCCGCTTTGATGGCAACGCTGCTGTTCTTCTGAACAACAAGCAAGAGCCTATCGGCACCCGTATCTTTGGGCCAGTGACCCGTGAACTTCGTACTGAGAAGTTCATGAAGATCGTCTCGCTCGCCCCAGAAGTGCTGTAAGGAGATCCGACATGCAAAAGATTCGTCGTGACGACGAGATCATCGTGATCGCCGGCAAAGACAAAGGTAAGCGCGGTAAGGTGCTTAAGGTTCTCGCTAATAACCGTCTGGTTATCGGCGGTCTGAACCTGGTCAAGCGTCATACCAAGCCTAACCCGATGTCGGGCGTGCAGGGCGGTATCGTCGAAAAAGAAGCTCCGCTGGACGCTTCTAACGTCGCCATTTTCAACGGCGAAACCAACAAGGCTGACCGCGTTGGTTTCAAAGTAGAAGATGGCAAGAAAATTCGTGTCTTCAAGTCGACCCAAAAAGCGGTTGATGCTTGAACACTGCTAGGTAGAAGACCATGGCACGACTAAAAGAGATTTACTGGAAAGAAATCGCACCGAAACTTAAGGAAGAACTTAAGCTTTCGAACGTGATGGAAGTTCCACGCGTTACCAAAATCACCCTGAACATGGGTTTGGGCGAAGCGGTCGGTGACAAAAAAGTCATCGAGCACGCTGTTGCTGACCTGGAAAAGATCACCGGTCAAAAAGTCGTTGTGACTTACGCTCGGAAATCCATCGCTGGCTTTAAAGTCCGCGAAGGCTGGCCGATTGGCGTCAAAGTGACTCTGCGCCGTGAGCGTATGTACGAATTCCTGGATCGTCTGCTGTCGATCTCCCTGCCTCGGGTTCGCGACTTCCGCGGCCTGAATGCCAAGTCCTTCGATGGTCGTGGTAACTACAGCATGGGCGTGAAAGAGCAGATCATCTTCCCGGAAATCGACTACGACAAGATCGATGCTCTCCGCGGTCTGGACATCACCCTGACCACCACTGCCAAGAACGATGATGAAGGTCGCGCCCTGTTGCGTGCTTTCAAATTCCCGTTCCGCAACTGATTGGAGTAGGACCATGGCCAAGATGAGCATGAAAAACCGCGAGCTGAAACGTCAGCTCACGGTTGCCAAGTACGCCAAGAAGCGTGCAGCACTGAAAGCAATCATCGTTGATCTGAACGCAAGTCCAGAAGCGCGTTGGGAAGCTACAGTTGCTCTGCAGAAGCAGCCACGTGACGCAAGCGCCTCGCGCATGCGTAACCGCTGCCGCCTGACCGGTCGTCCACACGGCGTTTACCGCAAGTTCGGCCTCGGCCGTAACAAACTGCGTGAAGCGGCAATGCGTGGTGACGTACCAGGTCTGGTTAAAGCCAGCTGGTAAGTACTTTCAGCGTCAAGGTGGTTGGTATCGCAAGATACTGACCGCCGGTGACCTTGAATCTGGAACAAGCCCCTTTTGGGGCTTGTTTCATTTCCGGACTGTGTCTAAAATACGCGGCTCGCCTGAGCCCGTGTTTTTTACGCTCGGAGATTCTCGGCGACATATGTAGCCGCAAGGCTAATTTTTTGTGTATTAGGAGCGTCTAGCCCATGAGTATGCAGGACCCGTTAGCGGACATGCTAACTCGTATCCGTAATGCCCAGATGGCTGAAAAGTCCGTCGTAAGCATGCCATCTTCCAAGTTGAAGGTAGCTGTTGCCAAAGTCCTGAAAGACGAAGGTTACATTGCGGGTTATCAGATCAGCAGCGAAATCAAGCCGTTGCTGTCCATCGAGCTGAAGTACTTCGAAGGCCGTTCGGTCATCGAGGAAGTGAAGCGCGTTAGCCGTCCAGGCCTGCGTCAGTACAAGTCCGCTGAAGATCTGCCGAAAGTTCGTGGCGGTCTGGGCGTGTCTATCGTCTCCACCAACAAAGGTGTGATGACGGATCGTGCTGCGCGCGCTGCCGGTGTCGGCGGCGAAGTTCTTTGCACTGTGTTCTAAGGGGGGATAAGCATGTCTCGCGTCGCTAAGAACCCCGTTAAGCTGCCAGCCGGTGTCGAAGTCAAATTCGCAGGCCAACAGCTTTCGGTGAAGGGTGCCAAGGGCACTCTTGAACTGAACATCCATTCGTCCGTTGAGATCGTTGAAGAAGCTGGTGAGCTGCGTTTCGCTGCTCGCAATGGCGATCAACAAACTCGCGCAATGGCCGGTACCACGCGTGCGTTGGTAAACAATATGGTCCAAGGCGTAAGCCAAGGCTTCGAGCGTAAGCTCCAGCTGGTCGGTGTTGGTTACAAAGCGCAAGCAAAAGGCACGGTTCTGAACCTTGCCCTTGGCTTCTCGCACCCAGTGGATTACGAACTGCCGGAAGGCATCACCGCTGAGACCCCTAGCCAAACCGATATCCTGATCAAGGGCATCGATAAGCAGCTGGTAGGTCAGGTGGCCGCTGAGATCCGCGACTTCCGTCCACCAGAGCCGTACAAAGGCAAAGGTGTGCGCTACGCGGACGAAGTCGTCCGTCGTAAAGAAGCCAAGAAGAAGTAGGGCATAGCAAATGACCGACAAAAAAGTTACTCGACTGCGTCGCGCTCGCAAAGCACGCCTGAAAATGCACGAACTCGAAGTCGTGCGTCTCTGCGTGTACCGCTCGTCGCAGCATATCTACGCCCAGGTCATCTCGGCCGACGGCAACAAAGTCCTGGCAAGCGCCTCGACTTTGGATAAAGAACTGCGTGATGGTGCCACCGGCAACATCGACGCGGCCACAAAGGTTGGCCAGCTGGTCGCTACACGTGCTAAGGCCGTGGGCGTCTCGCAAGTGGCTTTCGACCGCTCTGGCTTCAAGTACCACGGCCGCGTTAAAGCGCTGGCTGATGCTGCTCGTGAAGCTGGGCTGGAGTTCTAAGTTATGTCAAATAACGACCAAAAGCGCGACGAAGGCTACATTGAGAAGCTGGTTCAAGTTAACCGCGTAGCCAAAACCGTTAAAGGCGGCCGTATCTTCACTTTCACCGCGTTGACCGTGGTTGGTGATGGTAAAGGGCGTGTTGGCTTCGGCCGTGGCAAGTCACGTGAAGTGCCTGCCGCGATCCAGAAGGCAATGGAAGCTGCTCGTCGCAACATGATCCAAGTTGATCTGAACGGCACCACTCTGCAGTACGCAATGAAGTCCGCCCATGGCGCTTCGAAGGTGTACATGCAGCCTGCTTCTGAAGGTACCGGTATCATCGCTGGCGGCGCTATGCGTGCTGTCCTCGAAGTTGCTGGCGTTCAGAACGTTCTGGCCAAGTGCTACGGCTCGACTAACCCGGTAAACGTGGTTCACGCCACTTTCAAGGGTTTGAAAGCTATGCAATCTCCTGAGTCCATTGCTGCCAAGCGCGGCTTGACTGTCAAGGAGATCTTCTGATCATGGCTACCGTTAAAGTAACGCTGATCAAAAGCATGACCGGCCGCATCCCTAACCACAAATTGTGCGTTAAAGGTCTGGGTCTGCGTCGCATCGGTCACACTGTAGAAGTCCAGGATACTCCCGAGAATCGCGGGATGATCAACAAGGCTTACTACATGCTGCGTGTAGAGGGTTAATCGATGAAACTCAATGATCTGAGTCCAGCGCCGGGTTCCCGTCGCGAAAAGCATCGTCCGGGCCGTGGTATCGGTAGCGGTTTGGGTAAGACTGGTGGCCGTGGCCACAAAGGTCAAACCTCCCGCTCCGGTGGCACCATTGCTCCAGGCTTTGAAGGCGGTCAACAGCCGCTGCATCGTCGCCTGCCTAAGTTCGGTTTCGTATCCCTGAAAGCCATGGACCGCGCAGAAGTGCGTCTGTCCGAGCTGGCTAAAGTGGAAGGCGACATCGTTACTGTGCAGACCCTGAAAGATGCCAACGTGATCAACGTCAACGTACAGCGTGTGAAAATCATGCTGTCCGGTGAAGTGACTCGCGCTGTCACTATCGGCAAGGGAATCGGCGCCACCAAAGGTGCGCGTTCGGCTATCGAAGCAGCTGGCGGCAAGTTCGAGGAATAAATGGCTAAGCAAGGTGCTCTCTCAGCGCTCGGCAAAGGCGGTATGTCTGAACTTTGGGCTCGTCTGCGTTTTCTGTTCCTGGCGATTATCGTCTACCGAATAGGCGCACACATCCCGGTTCCAGGTATCAACCCGGACCGACTCGCAGACCTGTTTCGACAGAATGAGGGGACCATTCTTAGCTTGTTCAACATGTTTTCCGGCGGCGCGCTGGAACGGATGAGCATCTTTGCACTGGGGATCATGCCGTACATTTCGGCATCGATCATCATGCAACTGATGACCGCCGTCAGCCCGCAGTTGGAGCAGTTGAAGAAGGAAGGTGAAGCTGGCCGTCGCAAGATTAGCCAGTACACCCGCTACGGCACTGTCGTCCTCGCCCTGGTTCAAGCTATCGGCATGTCCGTTGGCCTGGCTGGGCAGGGCGTTGCGTTCACTGGTGACTTTGGCTTCCATTTCGTCGCGGTATCCACTTTTGTGGCTGGTGCGATGTTCATGATGTGGCTGGGTGAGCAGATTACTGAGCGTGGTGTTGGCAACGGTATCTCGATGTTGATTTTCGCAGGTATCGTCGCCGGTCTTCCGAGAGCAATCGGGCAGTCTTTCGAGTCTGCGCGTCAGGGTGATATCAATATCTTCGCCTTGGTTGCCATCGGTTTGCTGGCAGTAGCGATTATCGGTTTTGTGGTGTTCATTGAGCGTGGCCAGCGTCGTATTGCTGTTCACTACGCCAAGCGTCAGCAGGGCCGTAAGGTCTTTGCTGCGCAGACTAGCCACTTGCCGCTGAAGGTGAATATGGCCGGCGTTATTCCGGCAATTTTCGCGAGCAGCATCTTGCTGTTTCCGGCTTCGTTGGGTACCTGGTTTGGTCAGTCCGAAAATATGGGCTGGCTGCAGGACCTCTCTCAGTCGATCGCTCCTGGTCAGCCGTTGAATATTCTGCTGTTTAGTGCAGGGATTATTTTCTTCTGCTTCTTCTATACGGCGTTGATGTTCAATCCGAAAGACGTAGCGGAAAACCTGAAGAAGTCCGGTGCCTTTATTCCGGGTATTCGTCCAGGTGAGCAGTCTGCGCGCTACATTGATGGCGTTCTGACTCGTTTGACCCTGTTCGGTGCTCTATATATGACGGCCGTGTGTCTGCTTCCCCAGTTCCTGGTGGTTGCAGCAAACGTTCCGTTCTACCTTGGCGGGACCTCGTTGCTGATCGTGGTCGTGGTTGTGATGGACTTCATGTCCCAAGTACAATCGCACCTCGTTTCGCACCAGTACGAATCCCTGATGAAGAAAGCCAACCTGAAGGGCTACGGCAGCGGCATGTTGCGCTGAGTACCCCATAAGGTTCGAGGAGTTGGTGATGAAAGTTCGTGCATCGGTGAAAAAGCTGTGCCGTAACTGCAAAATTATTCGCCGCGAAGGTGTTGTTCGAGTAATTTGCAGCGCGGAACCGCGTCACAAACAGCGCCAAGGCTGAGTGTGATCCGCTTGAAGCCCGGCAGCTAGTGCGCTGCCGGGTTGATTATTTGTTATTACAGCGATATTATCTCGCGCCCTATTTCTTGGCTTCCGGGGCGTAGGTAGCTGTCAATTGGAGTCCCACTGAATGGCCCGTATTGCAGGCGTTAACATTCCAGATAACAAGCACACTGTTATCTCGCTGACCTACATCTATGGTGTTGGTCGCACTACTGCGCAGAAGATTTGCGCAGATACTGGGGTAAACCCAGCCGCAAAGATCAAAGATCTGAGCGACGAGCAGATTGAGCTGTTGCGTGGCGAAGTGGCGAAGTTCACCACTGAAGGTGACCTGCGTCGCGAAATCAACATGAAAATCAAGCGTTTGATGGACCTCGGTTGCTACCGTGGTCTGCGTCATCGTCGTGGTCTTCCAGTACGCGGTCAGCGTACCAAGACTAACGCGCGTACCCGTAAAGGTCCGCGTAAGCCGATCCGCAAGTAATCGCCCACGCGAATCGACAGGAAAATTATCATGGCAAAACCTGCTGCTCGTCCTCGTAAAAAAGTTAAAAAGACAGTGGTTGATGGCATCGCCCACATCCATGCATCTTTTAACAACACAATCGTGACCATCACCGACCGTCAAGGTAACGCGCTTTCTTGGGCTACCTCCGGTGGTTCGGGTTTCCGCGGTTCCCGCAAGTCCACCCCGTTCGCTGCTCAAGTAGCTGCTGAACGTGCTGGCCAAGCTGCGCTGGAATACGGCCTGAAAAACCTCGACGTTAACGTCAAAGGTCCAGGTCCAGGTCGTGAGTCTGCTGTCCGTGCTTTGAACGGCTGTGGCTATAAGATCGCCAGCATCACCGACGTGACGCCAATCCCGCACAACGGGTGCCGTCCGCCGAAGAAGCGCCGCGTGTAATCCAGGAGATTGTAAAGAATGGCTCGTTACATTGGTCCAAAATGCAAACTCGCTCGTCGCGAAGGCACCGATCTCTTCTTGAAGAGCGGCGTGCGCGCGATCGAATCGAAGTGCAACATTGAAGCAGCACCTGGTATCCACGGCCAACGCCGCGGTCGCCAGTCCGATTACGGCACCCAACTGCGTGAAAAGCAGAAGGTCCGTCGTATTTACGGCGTTCTCGAGCGTCAGTTCAGCGGCTACTACAAAGAAGCTGCTGGCAAAAAAGGTGCAACCGGTGAAAACCTGCTGCAACTGCTCGAATGCCGTCTGGACAACGTTGTATACCGTATGGGCTTTGGTTCGACTCGTGCCGAATCCCGTCAGCTGGTATCGCACAAGTCGATCAGCGTTAACGGTCAGACCGTAAACGTTCCGTCCTACCAGGTTCGTGCTGGTGACGTGGTCGCAGTTCGCGAGAAAGCAAAAAACCAACTTCGCATTGTCCAAGCTCTCGATCTGTGTGCCCAACGTGGCCGCGTAGAATGGGTAGAAGTAGACACTGAGAAGAAGTCGGGCGTTTTCAAGAACGTTCCTGCTCGCAGTGATCTGTCCGCCGACATCAACGAAAGCCTGATTGTCGAGCTCTACTCCAAGTAAGGGCTAGAAAATAGGTGCATCCATGCAGATTTCGGTAAATGAGTTCCTGACACCCCGCCACATTGATGTGCAGGTTGTCAGTCCAACCCGCGCTAAAATTACGCTCGAGCCTCTCGAGCGTGGTTTTGGCCACACCCTGGGCAACGCGCTGCGCCGCATCCTGTTGTCCTCAATGCCCGGCTGTGCAGTAGTCGAGGCCGAGATTGACGGTGTGCTCCACGAGTACAGCGCCATCGAAGGTGTACAGGAAGACGTAATTGAAATCCTGTTGAACCTTAAAGGTCTGGCTATCAAGCTGCACGGCCGTGACGAAGTTACGCTGACCTTGTCGAAGAAGGGTTCGGGGGTGGTTACCGCTGCCGATATTCAGCTGGATCATGATGTCGAGATCGTTAACCCCGATCACGTAATCGCTAACCTGGCGTCTAACGGCGCCCTGAACATGAAGCTCACCGTAGCTCGTGGTCGTGGTTATGAACCGGCCGACTCGCGTCAGAGCGATGAAGACGAAAGCCGCAGCATTGGTCGCTTGCAGCTTGACTCTTCGTTCAGTCCGGTTCGCCGTATCGCATACGTGGTGGAAAACGCCCGTGTCGAGCAGCGTACTAACCTGGACAAGCTGGTTATTGATCTGGAAACCAACGGTACCCTGGATCCTGAAGAGGCTATCCGCCGCGCTGCAACCATTCTGCAACAGCAGTTGGCTGCGTTCGTCGACCTCAAAGGTGACAGCGAACCAGTGGTAATCGAGCAGGAAGACGAGATCGATCCGATCCTGCTTCGCCCGGTTGACGATCTGGAACTGACTGTACGTTCGGCTAACTGCCTTAAGGCGGAAAACATTTACTACATCGGTGATCTGATTCAGCGTACCGAAGTAGAACTGTTGAAGACTCCGAACCTGGGCAAGAAATCCTTGACTGAAATCAAGGACGTTCTGGCCTCCCGCGGTCTGTCCCTCGGCATGCGCCTCGACAACTGGCCGCCTGCAAGTCTTAAGAAGGACGACAAGGCGACTGCCTGATCGTCGTAATCACCGAACGTGAGTTTGGTAAGGAATGAACCATGCGTCATCGTAAAAGTGGTCGTCACCTGAGCCGTACCAGCTCGCACCGCAAGGCCATGTTCCAAAACATGGCGGTGTCGCTGTTCGAGCACGAGCTGATCAAAACTACACTGCCGAAAGCTAAAGAACTGCGTCGCGTTGCTGAGCCGCTGATCACTTTGGCCAAGACAGACAGCCTGGCTAACCGCCGTCTGGCTTTCGACCGTACTCGTTCGAAAGCTATCGTTGGTAAGCTCTTCAACGACCTGGGCAAGCGTTACGCTACCCGTGAGGGTGGCTACCTGCGCATCCTCAAGTGCGGTTTCCGCACTGGCGACAACGCGCCTATGGCGTACGTCGAGTTGGTTGATCGTGCTACTGCCGGCGAAGCTGTAAGCGCCGAGTAAGACGAGTCTGTAACGAAGAACCGGGCCTAGCGCCCGGTTTTTTGTGCGCGTAACAAAAGCGCGATATGTACAAGTTTCCCTATGGAGCAAGGGGCACTATGCGTATTGCCTTGGTTGGTAGTAATTTTCTATTGAAGTCCGCAATTTAATAAATTTGTGGGTGTCATGCCGTTGATCAATACTCCCTCCAAGCCGATTAGCCGGCAGTTTCAATTCCGACCTGAGGAAGATTGCGCATGAGCCAGAATAAAATCCTTACCACCGCAAGCGGAGCTCCCGTTGCGGATAATCAGAATTCCCGTTCCGCCGGCCCCCGTGGCCCACTGCTGCTCGACGACTTTCACCTGATCGAGAAGCTCGCTCACTTCAATCGTGAAAATATTCCGGAGCGCCGTGTACACGCCAAAGGTTCGGGCGCCTACGGTACGTTCACCGTTACCCAAGACATTACTCAATACACCAGCGCCAAGCTGTTCGAGTCAGTAGGTAAGCAAACGCCGACCTTCCTGCGGTTCTCCACTGTGGGTGGCGAGCGCGGTTCGGCTGACACTGAACGCGACCCACGCGGTTTCGCCTTGAAGTTCTACACCGAGGAAGGCAACTGGGACATCGTTGGCAACAACACGCCTGTGTTCTTCATCCGCGACCCGCTGAAATTCCCCGATTTCATCCATACCCAAAAGCGCTTGCCGCAAAGCAACCTGAAAAGCGCGCAGATGATGTGGGATTTCTGGTCGCACTCCCCAGAGGCGCTGCACCAGGTCACCATCTTGTTTTCGGACCGTGGCATCCCGGACGGCTACCGCCACATGCACGGCTTCGGCAGTCACACCTACAGCCTGATTAACGCCAAGGGCGAGCGCCACTGGGTGAAGTGGCACTACAAGACCAAGCAAGGCATCAAGAACCTGGCACCGGCTGAAGCTGCGCGCCTGGCGGGCACCGATCCAGACTACGCCCAGCGCGATCTGCTCGGCGCAATCGAGCGCGGTGACTTCCCGAAATGGCGCGTCTGCATCCAAGTCATGACCGAGGCCCAGGCCAATGCTCATTACGAAAACCCATTTGATGTAACCAAGACCTGGTCGCAGAAGGAGTTCCCCCTGATCGAGGTGGGTGAGCTGGAACTCAACCGCAACCCGCAGAACTATTTCGCTGAAGTGGAACAAGCCGCGTTCGGCCCAAGCAATATGGTTCCGGGCGTTGGCCTGTCGCCAGACCGTATGCTGCAAGGCCGCGTCTTTGCCTACGCAGATGCTCATCGGTACCGCGTTGGCACCAATCACCAGCAGCTGCCGGTGAACGCCCCACGTAACCCCGTCAATAGCTATCAGCGTGACGGTTCGATGGCCTTTGGCAGCAACGGTGGCGCAGCGCCCAACTACGAGCCAAACAGCTACGCTGATGCGCCAAAGCAGGCGCCACACTACGCGGAGCCTGCACTGGCCTTGAGCGGTGCAGCAGATCGTTACGATCATCGCGAAGATACCGATTACTACAGCCACGCCGGCGCGCTGTTCCGCTTGATGAGCGACGAGCAGAAAGCGCTGCTTACCAGCAACATCGCCGGTGCGATGGGCGGCGTTTCAAGTGATGTGGTCCAGCGCCAGCTGCAGCATTTCTATAAGGCGGACCCCGCTTATGGAGAAGCAATCGCAAAGGCACTGGGTGTATCGCTTAACTGACTCTAAACGATAAGCAGAACTGCCCTCATTTGGGCGGTTTTTGCGTTATTTCAGCTACTTTTCTCCGGAAATCTTCGCTTTTCTGCCGTTGATCCCGTGACCTTCAAGTCATCATGGTTCAAACTACAGACTTTCAAGCAGGGAGATGTAGGGCGATGCAAGGTCACCCCGACGTAATCGATTACCTCAACACGTTGCTGACGGGCGAACTGGCAGCTCGTGACCAATATTTCATCCATTCGCGCATGTACGAAGACTGGGGCTTTACCGAGCTCTACGAACGTATCAATCACGAGATGGAAGAAGAGGCGCAGCACGCTGACGCACTGATGCGCCGTATCTTGATGCTCGAAGGTACGCCACGTATGCGCCCCGACGACTTGGATGTGGGCACTACGGTGCCTGACATGCTCGCAGCCGATCTTCGCCTTGAGTACAAGGTGCGGGCCGCGCTCTGCAAGGGCATCGAGCTCTGCGAGCAGCACAACGACTATGTCACTCGTGAAATTCTGCGAGTGCAGTTGAATGACACCGAAGAAGATCACACCTACTGGCTGGAAAAGCAGTTGGGTCTGATCAAGCTGATCGGCCTGGAAAATTACCTGCAATCGCAGTTCTGATTCCGGCTGCAAAAAAGCCCCTGCCACCGATGAGGTGACAGGGGCTTTGTATTGGGCCCGATAAATCAGGCCCGGTCACGCTCCAGCAGCGGCTTCAGGTAGTAGCCAGTGTGGGACTGTGACATTTCGGAGACTTGCTCCGGTGTACCGACCGCAATGATCTGACCGCCCTTGGAACCGCCCTCCGGTCCTAGGTCTACCAGCCAGTCTGCCGTCTTGATCACGTCCAGGTTGTGCTCGATCACTACCACTGTGTTGCCGTGATCGCGCAAGCGGTGCAGCACGTCCAGCAGTTGCTGGATATCGGCAAAGTGCAGGCCCGTAGTGGGTTCATCAAGGATATACAGGGTTTTGCCAGTATCCCGTTTGGACAACTCACGGGACAACTTCACCCGCTGCGCTTCACCACCCGATAGCGTGGTCGCCGACTGCCCCAGCTTGATATAAGACAGGCCAACATCCATCAACGTCTGCAGCTTGCGCGCCAGCGCCGGAACCGCATCGAAGAACACCCGAGCTTCCTCGATGGTCATCTCCAGGGTTTCGTGGATGTTCTTGCCCTTGTATTTGATTTCCAGGGTTTCGCGGTTATAGCGTTTGCTCTTGCACACGTCGCACGGTACGTAGATATCCGGCAGGAAGTGCATCTCTACCTTGATCAGACCGTCGCCTTGGCAGGCTTCACAGCGACCGCCCTTGACGTTGAACGAGAAGCGGCCTGGCCCATAACCCGCGAGCGCGATTCCGGGACGCCGGCAAACAGCTCGCGAATCGGCGTGAACAGCCCGGTATACGTCGCTGGGTTGGAACGCGGCGTACGGCCAATCGGGCTCTGGTCGATATCGACCACCTTGTCCAGGTGTTCCAGGCCCTTGATGCTGTCGTGGGCCGCCGCTTCCAGGGTAGTGGCGCCGTTCAGGGCGGTGGCACTCAACGGGAACAGCGTGTTGTTGATCAGCGTCGACTTGCCCGAACCGGAAACACCGGTCACACAGGTCAGCAGGCCCAGGGGAATTTCCAGGTCCACATTGCGCAAGTTGTTGCCACGGGCACCCTTGAGGTGCAAGGCCATCTTCTTGTTGCGCGGGGTACGTTTGGCCGGCACTTGAATTTTGACCCGGCCAGACAGGTATTTACCGGTCAGGGAGTCCGGGTGAGCCATCACTTCGGCAGGTGTGCCTTCGGCGACAATATGCCCGCCATGTATGCCAGCCCCCGGTCCGATATCGACGACGTAATCCGCCAGGCGAATAGCGTCCTCATCGTGCTCGACCACAATCACCGTGTTGCCGATATCCCGCAGGTGTTTCAGCGTGCCCAGCAGGCGATCATTGTCACGTTGGTGCAAGCCAATCGACGGCTCGTCGAGGATGTACAGCACCCCCACCAGCCCCGCGCCGATCTGGCTGGCCAGGCGAATCCGCTGGGCCTCGCCACCCGACAAGGTATCGGCACTGCGATCCAGCGACAGATAGTCCAGGCCAACGTTGACCAGGAACTGCAGACGCTCGCGAATTTCCTTGAGGATCTTGTCGGCAATCTCCCCACGGCGGCCGGTCAGTTTGAGCACGCCAAAGTATTCACAGGCATCGCCGATTGGCAGGTTGGTCACCGCCGGCAAGGTCTTCTCGCCAACCCACACATGCCGCGCTTCGCGGCGCAGGCGAGTGCCGCGGCAATCAGGGCAAGGCTGGGTGCTGAGGAATTTGGCCAGTTCTTCACGTACGCTCGCCGACTCGGTCTCGCGATAGCGACGTTCCAGGTTTGGCACGATGCCTTCGAACGGGTGCGAACGTTTGACGATATCGCCCCGGTCGTTCAGGTATTTGAAGTCGACATTCTGCGAACCACTGCCATTGAGGATGACCTTCTGCTGGTCAGCCGGCAATTGGTTGAACGGCACCTCCAGGCTGAACTTATAGTGGGACGCCAACGACCCCAGCATCTGGAAGTAATAGACGTTGCGCCTGTCCCAGCCGCGTATCGCTCCCTCGGCCAGGGTCAGTTCGCCATTGACCAGGCGCTTGATGTCGAAGAACTGCTTAACGCCCAGGCCATCGCAGGTCGGGCAGGCGCCGGCCGGGTTGTTGAAGGAAAACAGCTTGGGTTCCAGCTCGCTGATGGCGTGGCCGCAGATCGGGCAGGCAAAGCGCGCAGAGAAGATGACTTCTTCGCCCGGCTCGTCGTCCATCGGTGCCACCAGGGCAATACCGTCTGCCAGCTTCAGCGCGGTCTCGAACGACTCCGCCAGGCGCTGCTGCAGATCGGCACGTACCTTGAAGCGGTCGACTACCACGTCAATGGAGTGCTTCTTCTGCTTGTCGAGCTTCGGCGCTTCATCCAGCTCATACAGCTTGCCGTTGATGCGGGCGCGCACGAAACCTTGCGCCCGCAGCTCTTCAAAGACCGACAGGTGCTCACCCTTGCGCTCGCGGATGACGGGCGCCAGCAGCATCAGCTTGGCACCTTCCGGCTGGGTCAGGACCAGGTCGACCATCTGGCTGACGGTCTGGGCTTCCAGCGGAATATCGTGGTCCGGGCAGCGGGGAATACCCACCCGTGCATACAGCAGACGCAGGTAATCGTAGATTTCGGTAATGGTGCCTACGGTGGAGCGCGGGTTATGGGACGTCGACTTCTGCTCGATGGAAATGGCCGGCGACAACCCTTCGATGGTGTCGACGTCGGGCTTTTCCATCATTGACAGGAACTGCCGGGCATAGGCCGACAGCGATTCCACATAGCGCCGCTGGCCTTCGGCGTACAGCGTGTCGAACGCCAGGGACGATTTGCCCGAGCCGGACAGGCCGGTGATAACGATCAATTTGTCCCGGGGCAGGGTCAGGTCGATGTTCTTCAGGTTGTGGGTTCTAGCCCCACGAATCAGGATCTTGTCCAAGATGGCCTCGCACGGCGGGCGTAAATAATGCCGGAGTATACGGCTAAAGACTGGATGAATATACACTGTCAAAAGGCCGCTTGCAGCCTTACATGAAAGCTGCGCGGCAAAGCGCCGCATATACCCCCTCAATCGATGGGACTGGTAGAATCGCCGCCGGTTCACACGAGGTTTTTCCATGCACGATCCCCATAGCGAACGCATGAGTAGCGGCGAGACCCGAGCGGCAAGCGGTCTGGCCCTGGTGTTCGCCTTCCGTATGCTGGGCATGTTCATGGTGTTGCCGGTGCTGGCGACCTATGGAATGGATCTCGCCGGCGCGACCCCCGCATTAATCGGCCTGGCGATCGGCGCCTATGGCCTGACCCAGGCGATCTTCCAGATTCCGTTCGGCATCATTTCCGACCGTATCGGCCGGCGCCCGGTGATTTACCTGGGGCTGATCGTGTTCGCCCTCGGCAGTGTGCTCGCGGCGCAGTCCGATTCGATCTGGGGCGTGATCGCCGGACGTATCCTGCAGGGCGCCGGGGCGATTTCCGCCGCGGTAATGGCGCTGCTGTCGGACCTGACCCGCGAACAGCATCGCACCAAGGCCATGGCCATGATCGGCATGACCATCGGTTTGTCGTTTGCCGTGGCAATGGTGGTCGGCCCGCTGCTGACGCGCGCCTTCGGCCTGCATGGGTTGTTTCTTGCCACCGGCGGCATGGCGTTGTTCGGTATCGTGATCGTGGCCTTTATGGTGCCGCGCTCTACCGGCACGCTGCAGCACCGTGAATCCGGCGTCGCGCGCCAGGCGCTGTTGCCGACCCTCAAGCATCCGGACCTGCTGCGCCTGGATTTAGGTATCTTTGTGTTGCACGCAATGCTGATGTGCAGCTTCGTCGCCTTGCCCCTGGCCCTGGTGCAAAAAGCCGGGTTGCCCAAGGAGCAGCACTGGTGGGTCTACCTGACCGCGCTGTTGGTTTCGTTCTTCGCCATGATCCCGTTCATCATCTACGGCGAGAAGAAACGCAAAATGAAACGAGTTTTACTCGGCGCCGTCGCGACATTGATGCTCACTGAACTATTCTTCTGGCAGTTCGGCGACAGCCTGCGGGCGCTGGTGATCGGTACGGTGGTGTTCTTCACTGCGTTCAACCTGCTGGAGGCGTCATTGCCTTCGCTGATCAGCAAGGTTTCACCGGCCGGCGGCAAGGGCACGGCGATGGGCGTGTATTCCACCAGCCAGTTCCTCGGTTCGGCGCTGGGTGGGATCATGGGCGGCTGGATGTTCCAGCATGGCGGTTTGTCGGTTGTGTTCCTCGGATGCGCCGGGCTGGCTGCACTTTGGCTGGCCTTTGCTGTTACCATGCGCGAACCTCCGTATGTGACGAGCCTGCGCCTGCCGTTATCGCCTGAAGCGATGCGCGAAGCTGGCCTGGCCGAGCGCCTCAAGGCCGTCGTTGGAGTAACGGATGCAGTAGTGATCGCGGAAGAAGCTGCGATTTACATCAAATTGGACACCGAATTATTGGATCGCGCGACGCTCGAGCAACTGGTCAACCCAGTGCCGACAGCGCGCCCAGCCTAGGAGAACGTTATGGCCCGTGGGGTTAACAAAGTCATATTGGTCGGTACATGCGGCCAGGATCCCGAAGTTCGCTACCTGCCGAACGGTAACGCCGTGACCAACCTGAGTCTGGCGACCAGCGAACAGTGGACCGACAAGCAGACTGGCCAGAAGGTCGAGAAAACCGAATGGCACCGTGTGTCGATGTTCGGCAAGGTTGCCGAGATCGCCGGTGAGTACCTGCGCAAAGGTTCGCAGGTATACATCGAAGGTAAACTGCAGACCCGCGAGTGGGAAAAAGACGGCATCAAGCGTTACACCACCGAAATCGTGGTCGACATGCAAGGCACCATGCAACTGCTGGGCGGCCGTCCACAGGGCGACCAACAGGGCCAGGGCGGCATGTCCAACTCGGCACCGCGTCCTCAGCAATCGCGTCCGCAGCCAAGCCAGCAGCCGCAGCGTGAGTCGCGCCCAGCGCCACAACAGGCCGCGCCGCAGCCAGCTCCGGATTTCGACAGCTTTGATGACGATATCCCGTTCTGAAGTCTGAGACCCAGAACCCCAAAAACCCCCGATAGCCCCTGGCATCGGGGGTTTTTTATGGGGCATGCTTAACCGCCAACGAAGGAGAACTGTGATGACCTGGTCCGCCAAGCAATACACGATGTTCGAGCAGCAGCGCACGCGCCCCGTCCGCGACCTGGTGGCGGCGATTCCCAATACCGACGTGGGCACAGCCGTCGATTTGGGCTGTGGCCCCGGCAATTCCACCCAGGTGCTGGCCGAGCGCTTTCCCCATGCGCACATCACCGGCATGGACAGCTCCGACGACATGTTGATCGACGCGCGCAAACGCTTGCCGACGCTCAGCTTCGAATTGGCGGATATCGGCGCCTGGACCCCGGCGCAGCAGTTCGACGTGATTCTCGCCAATGCTTCCCTGCAATGGTTGCCTGACCACGCCACGCTGTACCCCCACCTAGTCCACCAACTGACACCCGGCGGCACGCTGGCGATACAGACGCCGGACAACCTCGACGAGCCTGCCCACCGGCTCGCCCGCGAAGTCGCGGCGCACGGGCCATGGGCTGCAAAGATCGGCGCGGTCAGGCATAACGAGCGGCATTCGGCGAGCTATTACTACGAGCTGCTGAGTCGGTACTGCACTACCGTCGACGTATGGCGCACCACCTACCACCACCCGCTGGTGGACCACGCGGCCGTGGTGGAGTGGTTCAAGGCTTCAGGGCTGCGACCCTTCCTGGCCCCCCTGAATGATGGCGAACAAGCTGCGTTCCTGCAGGAGTACCAGGCGCGGATTAGCCAGGCTTACCCAGCCCTGAGCGACGGCACCGTGTTGCTGCCATTCCCGCGCCTGTTCATCATCGCCACGCGCTGAGGTTACTCAGCGGCGGTCAAGCCACCGCCGCTTGGGCCTTCAGATAGTCATTTGTCGACACCACGCCCGCATACCCGAAGGCCAGCGACGCCATGTATGCGCCATGCACTTGCGCGGCGGGAATCACCTGCCCATTGAACTCCTGGTCGCGGGTCGCGCACGCATCGTGAATCACCGTGACCTTGTAGCCCAAGTCCGCTGCTGCCCGCGCCACCGCATCGATGCACATATGGCTCATGCTGCCGACCACAACTACGTCGGTGATGCTGCGCTGTTCCAGCAACTCGCGCAGGTTGGTCTGGCGAAAAGCATTCACAAAATGCTTGAGCACCACCGGCTCATTGCCCTGATTCAGCACTTTGGCATGCAAATGGGCACCTTCTGAGCCCGGCGTGAAGAACGGCGCGTCATCGCCTTCGAACTCGTGACGAACATGAATCACGGCATCCCCGGCCTGACGAAAGACCTGCAGCACTCGCGCAGCGTTGTCTGCGGCGGCCTCCACACCATCAAGCGGCCACTTGCCCTGGGGGAAGTAGTCGTTCTGGATATCGATCAGGATGAGTGCTTGCTTGGCCATGTGGATTGCCTCGTGATGGGTTGATAGGCCCAGTATCTTAGCTGGCCCCGTCGCCGGATATCGGGTGCGATTCATGTGAATCGTGCAGAACGCCGCGTACCCGCAGCAGCGTCGTGCAGAATGACGCAGGCTAACTGCTATTGCGTTTGCCCCAACTGATTGATTTTCAAACGATCCTCCTCAGCCAGATATTGGCCTGATCCCTGCTACGCTTCCCCTAAACACATGGCCGAATGCCAAGGGGGATGCATGACCCCAATTTCACCGAAAAAATGGGTAGTCGCTCACTCGACACGCGCTGGTGCACCCCAGCATGAAGTCGACACCAATCGCGCCCTGGCGCGCTGGCTGGCGCAGATACTGGGGCTCAAGTTCGGCGGCAGCTACGATCCACAGAAGCATGCCGGCCGCGACCTGTACCTGCTTCCCACACAAACTCTGGTGGGGGCGGCCCAAGCCCGCGCGCTCAATATCAAAGGCCCGCAAGACCTGTGGGGCGGTTATGTCGATCACGGGTTCATCTGCACCAAAGCCATCAGTCATGGCCTGTTGAGCCCTGAAGCCAAGGCGCCGGAGGGCTGGTCGCCGTTGTTCAGTGAGCGGGTGCGCGACGTGGTGCTCGATGGCTTGAGTGTTTTCGCCGTGGAGGATGCACGGCCGGCCGCCACGCGCTTGCTCTACAGCGGGCCGATTCGCTTGAAACCGGTGAACGCCTGCGCTGGGCGCGGCCAGCAAGTCATCCGCAGCCTCGACGAATTCGACGCCCTGTTGTCGCGTCCTGAGGCTGCCGGGATATTCGATGACGGCGTGGTGCTGGAACAAGACCTGCACGACGTGGTCACTCACAGTGTAGGCCAGAGCTTTATTGGCGATCAGGTGCTGAGCTACTGCGGCGAGCAATACCTGACCCGGGACGGGCAGGGCGAGGACGTTTATGGCGGCTCCCAACTGCTGGTGGTGCCCGGTGGCTACGACGACCTGCTCACGCTGGACCTGCCCGACGATGTGCGTGAAGCCGTCAGGCAAGCGCAGGTCTTCGACAGAGCTGCCGACGAAGCCTACCCAGGCTTCTATGCCTCGCGGCGCAACTACGACATCGCCCAGGGCCTGGACAGCGACGGCCAGCGCCGCAGTGGTGTGCTCGAGCAGTCCTGGCGCATGGGCGGGGCCAGCAGCGCGGAAGTCGCGGCGCTGCAGAGCTTTATCAACAACCCGAGCCTGACGGCCATCCGTGTGGCCTCGGTGGAAACCTACGTGGACCAAGCGCTGCCGGCGGATGCCATCGAGGTGTACCGGGGCCCGGCTGAAAACAGCGACTTTCTACTCAAATACGTAACGGTTGAGGCTTATGACGGCTAGAAGCGAGAGCATTGCGATCGATATAGACGACGAACAGATGAGCGGGACCTTCCTGAGCCCCAAATCCAAAGTGCCGGGGGTGTTGTTCGTGCACGGTTGGGGTGGTAGCCAGGAGCGCGACCTGGAACGGGCCAAAGGCATCGCAGGGCTCGGTTGCGTGTGTCTGACCTTCGACCTGCGCGGTCACGCCGGCACGGGGATTCCGCTGTCCCGCGTGACCCGTGAAGACAACCTGCGCGATCTGCTGGCCGCCTATGACCGTCTGCTGTCCCACCCGGCGATCGACACTTCGGCGGTGGCGGTGGTGGGCACCAGCTACGGCGGCTACCTGGCCGCCATCCTCACCTCATTGCGCCCGGTGCGCTGGCTGGCGTTGCGTGTGCCGGCGCTGTACCGCGACCAGGAATGGCTCAAGCCCAAGCGTGACCTGGATAAAGCCGACCTGATGGACTACCGCAGCACCCTGGTGCGTGCCGAAACCAATCGCGCCTTGCACGCCTGCGCGCAATTTACCGGCGATGTACTGATTGTCGAATCGGAAACCGACGACCACGTGCCCCACGCCACCATCATGAGTTACCGCGCGGCGTGCCAGCAAACCCATTCCCTGACCCACCGCATCATCGACGGCGCCGACCATTCATTGAGCGACCCGGTGTCGCAACAGGCCTACACCTCGATCCTGGTGGACTGGATCACCGAGATGGTAGTGGGCGAACGGTTGAGCATCATTCAGTCGCAATAGCGATGCTCGATGATCGCTCCCACGCTCCGCGTGGGAATGCCTCCTGGGACGCTCCGCGTCCCGCAGATGACGCAGAGCGTCACGGGCTGCGTGCCCACACGGAGCGTGGGGACGATCATCACAGGTATCAAGCTGTCTTCTTGACCCGTAACGCCTTGGCCTTCGCTTCCACACCCAGATACATCACCAGCGCGATCAGCAGCGGGCAGATAAAATAGATCGCTCGATAAGCAATCAACCCGGCCAGCAAACTCCCGCGTGACGCCTCATGCTGCAGCAAGCCGATAAACACCGCTTCGAGCACGCCAAGCCCCGCCGGAATATGCGTGAGCACCCCGGCAATCGCGCTGATCAGCAGCACTCCCAACACCAGCGGATAGTCCAGTTTCGACGGCAACAGTGTGAAAATCACCGCCGCCATCAGCGACCAGTTCAACGCGCCCAGCATCAATTGCAAACACGCCATGCGCAGCGACGGCAGGTTGATTTCCATGCCGCGAATCGTCCACGCGCGTTTTTTCGAAAACCGGCAGGCGGCCAGGTAGCCCAGGCTGGCCAGCACCAGCAGTGCGCCGATGCCTTGCAAGGCCGTGGTGCTGACCTTCCAGCCCGGCGGCATGGTGACCAGGCCGCTGCTGAAAATCACCCCCGAGATCGCCATATAGCCGAACCAGTTGGTCGCCAGGCTCAGCCCCAGGATCTTGGCGATATTGCTGGTGCTCACCCCCAGCCGCGAGTACAGGCGATAACGCATCGCGATGCCACCCACCCATGCACTCAGGTTGAGGTTGAACGCGTAACTGATGATCCCCACCGGCAGGATCTGCTTCCAGCGCAACGGCTGGCGAATGTAGGTGCGGCCGATCAGGTCAAAGCAGGCGTAGACGATAAAGCTGCACACGGTGAGCGCGCTGGCGATCAGCAAGGTGCGCACTTTGAATTCGCTCAGGGTCTGCAGCACTTCGCTCCAGTCGATGCGCCGGGCAAGCAGGGTGAACAGCACGATCAGCAGCAGGAAGAATGCAATGGTCAGGGGTTTCTTCCAGCGCTGGAACCGTGAGCCGTGTTTTTCAGACGTCATGGGCCGGACTCTCGATGGGTTTTAAACGCGGCTTGTGCGCTGGCAGCCAGCCGGTCAGGACCGGGAAGTGGCGCATCACATGAAACACCAGGAAACCCACAGTCAGGCGCCACAACCACAAGCGTGGTTTGCGTTTTTCCGGCATGGTCCGGCAGTGGTTTCTGGCCAGCGCTTCGAGGCTTTCGTACAACTGCTGATTGAACGCGCGATCCCGAATCAGCACATTGGCTTCCAGGTTCAGTGCCAGGCTCAACGGGTCCAGGTTGCTTGAGCCCACGGTGCTCCAGTCATCGTCCACCAAGGCGACCTTGCCGTGCAGCGGGCGCTGGCAGTATTCATGAATCACCACGCCATCCTTGAGCAGATAGTCATAGAGCATGCGCGCCGCCAGCTTGGCGAGCAGCACATCCGGCTGGCCCTGCATGATCAGTTGGACGTGTACGCCACGGCGCGCGGCGTTGCGGATTTCGCGCAGCAGGCGGTAGCCGGGGAAGAAATACGCGTTGGCGATCACGGCGCGTGTACGGGCTTTGCTCAGGGCGTGGATATAGGCTTCTTCGATGTCATCGCGATGCTGCACGTTGTCGCGATAAATCAAGCGCACCAGGCCGTCTTCCTCAGACGTGGCCCACGGCGCAGGGCGTTGCGGGCGCCGCCGCCAGCCACGCCGTGTGCGCACCTGACGACCACTTTGCGCCAGGGCGAAGTGGTGCAGGTCGGCTACCGCCGGGCCGACGATTTGCACCGCATAATCCTGCTTGGCTTCAGGGCCGAAGTCGCCCAGGTGGTCGGCGGAAAAGTTGATGCCGCCGATGAAGGCCACAGCGGCATCCACCACCACTATTTTGCGGTGCAGGCGGCGAAACCAGTTGGTGCGAATGCCTAGCGTTTTCGAGGCCGGATCGAACATCTGCACCGCCACCCCGGCCTCGGCCAGCTCGCGCAAAAACGAAACACTCAATTCGCCGCAACCAAAGCCATCAAGGCTGGCAACCACCTTTACCCCGCGCTGCGCCGCCTCGATCAAGATGTCTTTGAGCTCAAAGCCGACCTTGTCTTCGAAGAGGATAAACGTCTCCAGCAGAATCTCGCGCTGCGCCGCGCGCATGGCCTCGAACACCTTGGGGAAGTAGGCCTCGCCATTCTCCAGCAGTTCGATTTGATTGCCACTCTGCCAGCCGTAATCCAGGTCACGCGCCTTGGCGTCATCCGGCGGTTGATCAGTGGCGATATGTTCTACAGCAACGTTCATAGCTCAATCTCCACCGACAGCGGCACATGGTCCGAGAGGTGCGACCAGGGGCGCGTGGTCAGCACGCGGGGGTTATGCACAGTCAGATTGCGCACGTAAATGCGGTCCAGCGGCAACAGCGGCAGGCGCGCCGGAAACGTGCGCGCAGGTTTGCCCAGGGTTTCGGCGAAGACCTCCTTGAGGCCGCTTTGGCTGAGGTCGGCGCGCTGGCGCCAGTCGTTGAAATCGCCGGCGACCACCAGCGGCGCGTCAGCCGGAATCTCGCTGATGCGCTGTTCCAGCAAGCGCAATTGCTGCTGGCGATGCACCTCACGCAAGCCCAGATGGATGCAGATCGCATGCACCTGCTGCCCGCTGCCCGGCAGGCGCAGGACGCAATGCAGCAGGCCACGGTTTTCATGGCCGCTTTGGGAGATGTCGAGGTTGTCGTGACGGATGATCTGGAATTTCGACAGCAACGCGTTGCCGTGGTCGCCGTGGGGGTAGACCGCGTTGCGCCCGTAGGCGAACTGCGGCCAGATGCTGTCGGCGAGGAACTCGTACTGCGGCATTTTTGGCCAGTCGCTGTAGCGCTGGGGATGGCGCTCGTGGGTGCCGTGGATTTCCTGGAGGAACACCATGTCCGCGCCGACGCTGCGCACCGCTTCGCGCAGTTCGGGCAGGATGAAGCGTCGATTCAAGGCGGTGAAGCCCTTGTGAATATTGACCGTCAGCACGGTAAAGCGCGTGATGGCGGTGGTGGGCGTGGTGGGGATCAACTCAGGCTGGGTCATGCCAGCACCCCCGGCTCGGGCAGTCGTCCGGGCTCGGTCAGCAGCTGTTTATCCAGCCCGAAGCGCTGCAGCAATTGGCGGGCATCGTACGGTGCGCGCACCTTGATGTCGTTGTCGAAAAAGCAGAATACGTCGCGCTGTTTGCGGGCGCGTGGCTTGTGTTTCGGATCAATCAAATGCGCATCCGTGGGCTGTTTGCCGTGACGCCAGCGCTCGATGCGGTCGCCCCAGCGCTTGAGGGCTTCGTCGGTATAGCCGCTGGCGTACAACTGTTTGTCGCCATGCAAACGCAGGTACATGAAGTTGGCGGTAACGTCTTCGGCATACGGCCACTTGCCGGCGGTGTCCGCCACCACCAGGGCCACGCCGTACTTATCCAACAACTGCACGAACTCAGGCACCGCAAAACTTGCGTGACGAATTTCCACGGCATGGCGCATAGGGCGCTTGCCGTAGGCCTTCATGCTCGCCTTGCCATTCAGGCGTGGCTCATGCTGATGGGCGAGGGCGGCCGCCTGCTGGGTGTCGGTGGGCAGTTCGGCGAGGAAGGCTTCGAACAGAGGCGGGTCGAACTTGAAGCTGGGCGGGAACTGCCAAAGGATCGGCCCAAGCTTTTCTTTTAACTCCAGTATCCCGGAGGCGAAGAAATTCGCCATGGGCTTGTGCACATCCCGCAGGCGCAGGATGTGCGTGATATAGCGCGGGGCCTTGACGCTGAACAGGAAGCCTTCAGGCGTGTCGGCATACCATTCGGCGTAGCGCTTGGGCGTTTGCAGCGCATAGAACGAACCGTTGATTTCGATGCCGTTGACGGCGCGTGACGCAAACTGCAACTCGCGTTTCTGGG
Source organism: Pseudomonas sp. R1-43-08 (assembly GCF_003852255.1). Taxonomy (NCBI): domain Bacteria; kingdom Pseudomonadati; phylum Pseudomonadota; class Gammaproteobacteria; order Pseudomonadales; family Pseudomonadaceae; genus Pseudomonas; species Pseudomonas sp. R1-43-08. The sequence continues at coordinate 4,971,362 of NZ_CP027734.1, read as the reverse complement.
TCAAGCCTTCGGGGTAGAAATCGCCCCGCCAGGGCGTGTAGCGCCAGCCGGAAATGCCGATATGAATCGCCGCCATGCTTACTCCCATTGAGGTAGGGTCGATTGCCCTGCGTGTTGGGATGACTGTGAGTTTTGACCGAAAGTTTCCACATTCCTACAAACGGTCGAGCGTCCGAAGGGAGGAAGCAGGTGGTTGAATCAGGGGAACGATCACGGCTCAAACCCGTCAGTTCCTAACAGACCCTCTGAAGGAGCCCGGTGTTTTGCTGAATTTCAAGACTGCATTACTGCTCGGCGCGCTGCTGTTCTGCGGCAATGGCGCACTGTATGCCGCGGCCACCGCGCCTGAGCCCGAAGCCCCGGCCAAGCCGGAATTGCTGGTGGAAGGCGGCCTGCTCGGGGCCATCAGCTCCAGCATCGATGATGTGCAGCAGAAGCTGGACCTCAACCAGAATTTCATCGACGAATGGCGCCTGCGCGCCGACCGCGCCGCTAACGAAGTAGGGCGGCTGGTCAACCAGACGGCCGCGCGCTCGCCGTGGAGCGTGGCCGGGGATTTCCTGTTGCTTTCGGCGGTGTGGATCGGCGCCTTTGCGCTGCTGACCCTGCTGGGGCGCCTGATCGTCCGCCGCTTGAGCCAGCGGGTGTTTTTCCAGCGCCGGGCGCGCCTGCTGGCGGTGCTGGGGTACGTGGTGCCTTACACCATCCCGGCGGTTATCTGCCTGCCGTTGACGCTGTCTGTCAGCCACTTTCTAGTCAACTCCGTGGGCCGGGCGCTGGCGCTGTGTTTTGCCTATGCCACCAGTAGCGGCATCTTTTCCACCTCAATGCTGCTGTGCGTCATCGTCATGTTCAACCTAGGCCACAAGCGCCCGGCGGTGCAGATCATTCGCGACTACTGCCCAAAACCGCTGTTTCTGATCGGTTTCCTCGCGGCCCTCAGCGATGCACTGACCAGCCCGCAGATCGCCCGCCAGTTCGGCGGCAATATCACCAGCAGCATCGCAGTGTTTACCGGCCTGTTCGCCACGCTGATCTTCGGCGTGCTGGTGGTGCGCCTGCGGCGTCCGGTGGCGCATCTGATTCGTAATCGGCCGCTGGCCCAGCGCCTCAAGCACCCAGCGTTGCAACAGTCATTGCGAGTATTTTCCGGGCTTTGGTATTGGCCGATTCTGCTGATGGTGCTGGTCTCGGCGATCAACCTGATCGGTGCCGGCGACGACAACCAAAAGGCCCTGCGCTGTGCCTTGTTCACCACGATCCTGCTGATCGGCACCGTGTTCCTCAGCACCGTGCTGCAACACCTGTTCAAGTCGCGCAGCCAGGTGGCGATCCAGCGCAGCAGCGCCTACAAGGAGCGCTTCCTCAGCCTGTTGCACGCGATATTGCGCATTGTCATGGCCATCGCCTTTATTGAAATCCTCGGGCGGATCTGGGGCGTGTCGTTGTTCGAGTTTGCCCAGCGCAACTCGGTGGGCCGGGCGATCAGCGATTCCCTCAGCAGCATCGGCCTGATCCTGCTGATGACCTGGCTGTTCTGGGTGGTGCTCGATACGGCGATTCAGGAAGCGCTCAAACCCCCGGTGAACAAGCGCTCCAGCCGCCAGCCCAGCACCCGCGTGAAAACCATCCTGCCGCTGCTGCGTAACGCGGTGAAGATTATCCTCGTGGTGATTTGTGCGATCACCACCATGGCCAATCTGGGTATCAACGTCGCGCCGCTGCTGGCGGGTGCCGGTGTGGTCGGCCTGGCCATCGGTTTCGGTTCGCAGCAATTGGTGCAGGACGTGATCACCGGCCTGTTCATCATCATCGAAGACACCCTGTCGATCGGCGACTGGGTGGTGCTCGACTCTGGCCATGCCGGCACCGTCGAGGGCCTGACCATCCGCACCCTGCGCCTGCGCGACGGCAAGGGCTTCGTGCATTCGGTGCCGTTCGGGCAGATCAAGGCCGTCACCAACCAGTCGCGGCAGTTCGCTTATGCGTTCTTCTCGGTGCAGTTCACCTACGACACCGACGTGGACAAAGCCGTGGAGCTGATCCGCGAAGCCGGGCAGTCGATTCGCGACGATGTGTTCCTCAAGTACAACCTGCAAGGGCCGCTGGAAGTGTTTGGGGTCGACAAGATGGACCTCAACGGCGTGGTGCTGACGGCGCAGTTCCGTACCGTGTCGGGTGGGCAATATGCGGTGAGCCGTGCGTTTAACCAGCGTCTGAAAAAGCTTGTGGATAACTGCGATGAGGTGCATTTCGCGCAGACTTATCCACAGCAGGTGTTGTTGCCCAAGCGCACTGCCCAAGTGGATGAGACTGAGGCGGTGATGCTGACCGAGCAGCCTCGCTCGCAATAATTGTGTTGCTTTAGCTGAAGCCATCGGGGGCAAGCCCCCTCCCACATTTTGATCTGTGAACGCAATCAACTGTGGGAGGGGGCTTGCTCCCGATGAGGCCCTCAAACTCAATGCCGGATCAACTTCTCCTGCACCGCCTGCCGATCCACCTCCGACAAAATCTGCTGCTTACCGCCCACCATCACCGCCGCCGGCACCCCATCCCGATACACAATCCGATTGCCACTCACCGCCGGCACCTTGCTGCCTGGTAACAGCGTACCCACCAGATTCAACGGATCCGCCCCGCACACGGCAATCAAGCTACCGTCGTGAGGGCGCCGCCGTACTTCGCGCAGCAACGGGATAGCCTCCGGCAATGCAAACTGCTCACCCGCCAACCCGCTGACAAACCGCCCACCGCGAATTTCGCCCCGGGCCTCCAGCCGATGGAAGGTGCGCAGCAATTCGCGCCAGCTCGGCAGCCAGTCCGCCTCGCGCTCCAGCAAGCGCCAGAACACCACGCCATAGCGGCGCAGCAGGGTCATCGCCACATGCTCCAGCGTCTCGGCCGAATGCGCACCGGCGTCGCTCGGCGCGCGGCGGATCAAGGCCCAGCGCCCGGCGTCGTCCATGCCGCCGATAAACGCGCCGCGCCCCCGCCGGCTGCTGCGCGCCTGGCGTTTACTGGCGGGCGTGGTCAGGGCGCGCAGCCCGGCGAAACTGTCGGCATTGACCAAGCCTGCGCCGACCAACTCCTGCAACGCGGTTTCCAGCTCGCTGCGCAGCAGGTGGGCTTCGTGCACCAGTTCATCGAAAAACAATGCGCCGTGTTCGCGCAGGGCCAAATGGACTTTTTGCGCCTTGGGTGACAGCGTCGTGCTGTCCGTCTGTTCGGTCAGCCCGCTCCACAGCGGCACCTGGCTGCGCGGCAACAGCACGATCGGCGTACTGCGCAAGGCCATGGCGCCGGCCTTGTGGCTCAGGCGCGTCCACACCAGCTTGCCGCTGCGGCACAAGTCGTCGAGCCAGGTCGACGAGTAGTCCTTGATCCGCGCGCTGAGCAGGTCGCTGTCCCAGGCCGAGGTGGCGGCGGCATAGCCTTCGAACTGGCCGACGATTTGCGGCAACACCGCGCTGCCTTGGCCACGCGCGTGGTCGGACAGGTGCTGCCAGTCGAACAGAAAGCGCATGAAATCCTGCAGCGCCACCGGTTCGATTTCCCGGCGCAGGCGCTTGACCGTGTAGCGATGAATACGCGCCAACAGGTGTCGTTCGCACCATTGCTCCTCAACGGCCCCGGGGCTGAAGTGCCCGCGCAGCACATAGCCTTCCTGTTCCAGCCGCGCCAATGCCTGGGCCACGGTGGCGGCGGGCAACGCCAGCGGCGCGGCAATCTCGGGCAGCGTCAACGGGCCGAAACCCCCCAGGCGTGCGCGCAGCACTTCTACCAACGCCTCATCGAATGTCCACGGCTCATCGAAACCGGGCAGCAGCGCCAGGGTGTGCGGGTAAATCGCCTGCAAACAGCTCAAGCGTTCCACGGCCACCCACAGGCCGTTGGGCAGCGGGTAAGCGCGTCCGGCCTCGGTCAATGCTTGCAGCCACTCGGCCCACTGCGGCGTGACTTCCTGGCTTGCAATGCAGGCCAGGCTCATCAGCGCTTCGTGCATTTCATCCGGCCCCTGGGGCGCCGGCCAGGCCTCTTCGCGTACGCCGGCGATGGCCTCGGCATCCAGTGCGCCGAGGTCGTCGGTACTTTGCGGGTCGCTCCAGCGGCGGTTGAGCACGGCCTGGGTGCGGCGTTCTTCCAGCGGCGCGTCATCGAGGAAGGTGTAGGGGCGCGCGCTGAGAATCTCGGCGGCCATCGGCGAAGGCGCGGGCAGGTCGCGGCTGACCATGCGAATGTCGCCCGCTTCCATGCGCCGCAGCAGGGCCAGCCAGCCATCGCTGTCCATGGCTTCGTGCAGGCAGTCGTCGAGGGTTTGTTCCACCAGCGGATGGTCGGGCACTTCGCGTTCGCCGGCGAGGTTTTCCAGGCAGGCAATCTGATCGGGAAACACACTGGCGATCAGGTCTTCGCTTTTCATGCGCTGAATCTGCGGCGCCACCTTGCGCCCACCGGTATAACGCGGCAACGCCAGCGCGACGCCGGCGTTCCAGCGCCAGCGCACACCGAACAGCGGCGCATCCAGCACCGCCTGGATCAGCAGGTGTTCAGCGCTATTGCTGTTGAGGTAACGCCACACTTCATCGAGGGCGAAGCTGTGGCTGGTGGACAGCGACAGCACAATCGCATTTTCGCTGGCCGCCGCTTGCAGCTCGAAGTTGAAGGTGCGGCAGAAACGCTTGCGCAGGGCCAGGCCCCAGGCGCGGTTGATGCGGCTGCCAAAGGGCGTGTGGATGATCAACTGGGTGCCGCCGGACTCGTCGAAAAACCGCTCCATGATCAACGTGTCCTGGGACGGCAACGCGCTGAGGGCAAGGCGTGCGCGGGCCAGGTAATCCAGTATCTGTTCGGCGCTGGCGCGGTTCAAACCCAGCGTACCAGTGAGCCAGGCGTGCGCCGGGAGCAGGTCGCCGGGGCTGGCGCTGAGCAGCTGATCCAGCTGCCCCTGCAAACGGGCCACCGCCGCCGACAACTCATTGCTGCGCCCCGGTGCTTCACCCAGCCAGAACGGAATAGTCGGCGGCTGGCCGTGGGCGTCCTCGACCCGCACCTTGCCGGCTTCTACCCGCAGGATGCGGTACGACGTATTGCCCAACTGGAAAATATCGCCCGCGATGCTTTCCACCGCGAAGTCTTCGTTGACGCTGCCGATGTTCAGGCTCTGGGGCTCCAGCAGCACGCTGTAGTCGGCGTTGTCGGGGATGGTACCGCCGCTGGTCACCGCCGTGAGACGGGCACCACGGCGGCCGCGCAGGGTATGGGTCACGGCGTCACGGTGCAGATAAGCGCTGCGGATACCCTGGCGCCCGTTGTAGCCATCGGTAAGCATGCGCAACAGCGCCTGGTAGTGGCGCTCATCCAACTCGGCATAGGGCGCGGCGCGGCGAATAAGCGTCAGCAGGGCTGCTTCCGGCCATTCGAGGGCACTGACCTCGGCGATGATCTGCTGGGCCAGCACGTCCAGTGGCGCCACGGGGATGTGCAAGGTGTCGAGTTCGCCACGGCGTACGCAGTCGAGGAGAGCGGCGCATTCGATCAGGTCGTCGCGGGTGGTGGCAAACAGGCGGCCCTTGGGCGTGCCGCCGACCTGGTGCCCGGAGCGGCCGACCCGTTGCAGAAAACCGTTGATCGAACCGGGCGAGCCGATCTGGCAGACCAGGTCCACATCGCCGATATCAATCCCCAGCTCCAAGGACGCGGTAGCGATCAGCACCTGCAGCTCACCGGCCTTGAGACGTTGCTCGGCGTCCAGGCGCATTTCCTTGGCCAGGCTGCCATGGTGGGCGGCCACCGCCGTTTTGCCCAGGCGCTCGCTCAGGTGCCGCGCCAGGCGTTCGGCCAGGCGTCGCGTGTTGACGAAAATCAGGGTGGTGCGGTGGTCACGGGCCAGTTCGGCGAGACGGTTATAGACCAGTTCCCACACATCATTGGCCATCACTGCCGAGAGCGGCACCGGTGGCACCTCGATATCCAGGTCGCGCGGGCGGGCGTGGCCGATGTCGACGATGGCGCATTCGCGCCCGGTGCCGACCAGAAACCGCGAGACCGCTTCGATGGGCTTTTGTGTGGCCGACAAGCCGATGCGCGTCAGCGGCTCGGCGCACAACGCCTGCAGGCGCTCCAGGCTCAGCGCCAAGTGACTGCCGCGCTTGCCGGCGGCAATCGCGTGGATTTCATCGACGATCACCGTGCGCGTGTTGGCGAGCATCTGTCGGCCCGAGTCCGAGCCGAGCAGCACATACAGCGATTCCGGGGTGGTGACCAGGATATGCGGCGCGCGCTTGCGCATCTGGGCGCGCTCTTTTTGCGGGGTGTCGCCGGTGCGCACTGCGGTGCGGATCACCAACGGCGGCAGGCCTTGTTTCTCGAGGTGCTCGGTGATGCCTGCCAGTGGGTTTTGCAGATTGATCTGAATATCGTTGGAGAGTGCCTTGAGCGGCGAAACGTAGACCACCAGGGTTTCATCGGGCAATTGGCCGCCGTTGGCCAGACCCTGATGGACCAGGTCGTCCAGCACCGCGAGAAAGGCGGTCAGGGTCTTGCCCGAACCGGTCGGCGCGGCGATCAGCGTCGAGCGGCGCTGCCGGATCAGCGGCCACGCCTGGGCCTGCGCGCCGGTCACTGAGGGGAAGGTGCTGCGGAACCAGGTACTGACGGCGGGGTGGAAGCCGTCCAAAGCCCTGTCCGTTGATTCGGGAGAGTTCATGTAGTGATTGATGCCACCTGCTCCAACAAGTTGCAAACACCTACTTTGTCCGTGACGGTTGCGCTACAAACCCGCAAAATGCAACGATTCTGGAATAAACCTACGGCAAGGCTCACGCGCCTGCCGACACAACCATCGTTCCAAACAGACCGGGCCTGCTCAATCTATGCGAATGCGCCTTATGTTACTGGGCGGCGGGAATGCCCTCGGGCAGGCGCTGATTCGCCTCGGTGCAGAGGAAGACATCGGTTTCCTCGCCCCCAAACCGCCCCAAGACGGCTGGGATGCCGCAAGCCTCACCCAGTTGCTCGACGACACCCGTCCCGATGCGTTGATCAATCTCGCCTACTATTTCGACTGGTTCCAGGCCGAAGCGGTCAGCGAAACCCGCCTGGCTTCCCAGGAATTCGCCATCGAACGGCTCGCCGAACTGTGCCAGCATCACAGCATTACCCTGCTGCAACCGTCCAGCTACCGCGTGTTCGACGGTTCCCGCGCCACCGCCTACAGCGAAAAAGACGAGCCGGTGCCCCTGGGCCTGCGCGGCCAGGCGTTGTGGCGTATCGAGCAGAGCGTACGCGCCACCTGCCCGCAACACGTGCTGCTGCGCTTTGGCTGGCTGCTCGATGACAGCGTCGACGGCACCCTTGGGCGCTTCCTGGCCCGGGCCGAACAGCCGGATGAATTACTGATGGCGGACGACCGTAGGGGCAACCCGACGCCGGTGGACGATGCGGCGCGGGTGATCATTTCCGTGCTCAAGCAACTCGATTGCGCGGCGCCGCTGTGGGGCACCTACCATTATGCCGGCCACGAGGCGACCACACCGCTGGCGCTGGGCCAGGCGATCCTCACCGAAGCGCGCAACTTCCACCCGCTGGCCATCGAGTCGCCGACCGCCCAGGCCCACGCGGCGCGGCCGGATGCGGCAGAAGAACCGCAACACGCGGTGCTGGCCTGCAAGAAAATCCTGCACACCTTTGGCATCAAGCCACGGGCGTGGCGGGCGGGCTTGCCGGCGCTGCTCGACCGCTTCTACCGCCACACCTGACACAACCCAAAACCCAATGTGGGAGGGGGCTTGCCCCCGATAGCAGAGTGTCAGTCAACATATTCATTGACTGATCCACCGCCATCGGGAGCAAGCCCCCTCCCACATTTTGGTTATGCGTGTTGCTTAGAACTTGTAGCCGATACCCACCATGTAAACCATCGGGTCGACGTCCACGTTGACCTTGGCCCGAGTGCCCTGGCCCAACGCATTGTTATCCACCGTCGCCTTGGTGCTGATATCGATATAGCGCGCCTGGGCGTTGATCATCCATTTGTCGTTGATCATGTAGTCGGCGCCGATCTGCGCGGCCCAGCCCCAGGAATTCTCGGCCTTGAAGTTGCTGAAGCCGGCCTGCTCGGCGCGGCTGCCGACGTGCTCGTCGTAGATCCAGGTGTAGTTGATACCGGCGCCCACATACGGTTGGAACGCCGACTGGTGGTCCAGCGGGTAGTACACGACGCTCAAGGTCGGCGGCAGGTGTTTCAGCGTGCCGAGCTTGCCGTTGGCGGCGCCGAGGGCGGTGTTCTTGATTTTTACGTCATGCTCGAACGGCGTGGCGGCCAGCAGTTCGATACCGACGTGATCGGTGAGCATGTAGGCGAAGTTCAAGCCCAGTTGGGTGTCGCTGCTCATGGTCGCCTTGCCGCCCAGGTTGGTGCCCGCCAATGGGCCTTGGTCAACCTTGACGCTGCTGCTGTCGGCCTTCGGATTCACGGTGATTGCACCGGCGCGAATCAGGATGTCGCCCGCTTGGTGAGCGTGAGCGACAGGGGCGACGAGGGCGAGCGCGAACAGGGACGCGCCGAGCAGGGACTTGTTCATGGGAGCTCCAAAAGGACGTTAAAAGTTGTACGTCCAATGGTAAAGATCGTTCCACTCGATCTGTTGACTCAGCTCAATGAAAGGGCAACCACGCGGTAAAAACTGTGGGAGGGGGCTTGCTCCCGATGGCGGTGGGTCAGCCAATAACTCTGTTGACTGGCACTCTGCTATCGGGAGCAAGCCCCCTCCCACATTTTGATCTGCGGTGTGTTTGCAGGTAAGGGTTATTCCTCCAGCTCGTACATATAAATCTTCTCGGCATCCATCTGGTAACCGGCGTCAGCCAGTTCACTGGACGACGGCTTGACCTGCATCGCGCCTTCGATCCAGTACGGCTGGTACAGCTCATCGAGTTTCACGCCGACTTCGCTTTTCACATGCACGATCTGGTTCGACGGCGGCGGCGGCACATGGATGCACGCGCCGAAATACGGCACCAGCAGGAACTCGGTGGTGCGGCCTTCTTCGCTCACCTCCAGCGGCACAATGTAGCCCGGCAGGCGAATGTGCTGACCGTCCAGGCTCTGCACCACCGGCGCGTTGGGCAGGTCCTGCCTGGCAGCCGGCGCGGCTTCGACGGACAAGGCATCGGCCATGTTCGACAGGTCATGCAGCGGCTTCATATTGGGCACTTCCGGTGGCGCATCCGGCGGGATCATTTCCTGCCACGACAAATCCCTGGGCTGCTCCTCGGCCCAGGCAGGCAAGGCCACCAGCAGTAACAGGGCAAACAGGGCACGACGCATCGACAGCTTCCTCATAAACGGATGGACAGGCCATCGGCCAACGACTGGCGATAGGCACGCCATGCGGGCACGCTGCCCATCAATAACGCCGCCGCCAGGATACCGGCGAGCAACGTCCATTCATATTCGCTCGGCCACGCCATCGGCAGGTCCAGGCCGTAATTGGTCTGCAAATAACCCCGCGATGCGGCAATGCACAGGTACAGCAAACCCAGACCTGCCACCACGCCGGCCAGGGCCAAAGCGAAAGCCTCGAAGATCAGCAGCGTTGCGATATGCCACGGCCGTGCGCCCACCGAGCGCAGGATCGCCATTTCGCGGCGGCGTTCATTGAGGCTGGTGAGGATCGCCGTGAGCATGCCGATCAAGCCGGTCAGCACCACGAACAGCGAAATCACGAACAAGGCTTTTTCGGCGGTGCCCATCATGCTCCACAGCTCTTGCAGCGCCACGCCCGGCAGAATAGCCAGCATCGGCTCGCCACGGAATTCATTGATTTCCCGTTGCAGGGCGAAGGTGGAAATCTTGTTGTTCAAGCCGAGCATGAAGGCGGTGATGGCTTGCGGGGTGAGGTCCATATTGCGCGCCTGGTCGGCGCTGATACGGCCTTTGCCCTGGGCCGGCACGCCGTTGTGCCAGTCGATGTGGATCGCCTCCATGCCGCCGAGGCTGATATGCAGCGTGCGGTCCACCGGCGTGCCGGTGCGCTTGAGGATGCCGACCACGGTGAAGGGCTTGTCATCGTGCTTGACCAGGCTGACGACTGCTACACCATGGGCCAGCACCAGCTTGTCGCCGAGCTTATAGTGCAGGGCGTCGGCCACTTCGGCACCGAGCACCACCTCGAACGGGTCGGTGGCAAAGGCGCGGCCGCTGGCCAGCTCAAGGTTCTGTTTGCGCCCGTACTGGTAATGCTCGAAGTACGACGCGTTGGTGCCCATCACACGGTAACCGCGATGGGAATCGCCGAGGGAAATCGGGATCGCCCACTTCACCTGGGGGCTGGCGGCGAAGTGCTCGTAGCTGTCCCAGCGGATGTTATTGGTGGCGTTGCCGATGCGGAACACCGAGTACAGCAGCAGGTTCACCGAGCCCGATCGCGCACCGACGATCAGGTCGGTGCCGCTGATGGTGCTGGCGAAGCTGTTGCGCGCTTCCACGCGCACGCGCTCTACCGCGAGCAACAAGCACACGGAAAGCGCGATGGCGAAGGCGGTGAGGATCGCGGTAAAGCGGCGGTTAGCCAGGCTGGCCATGGCTAGACGAAACAGATACATCTCAAACCTCTGCGGGCGTGGCGGCGCGATTGAGTTCGGCCAGCGACAGGTTGCGGTCGAACAGCGGCGCCAGGCTTTGGTCGTGGCTGACAAACAACAGGCTGGCCCCGGCGTCGCGGCATTCGGCGAACAGCAACTGAATGAATGCTTCGCGCGCGTCGTAGTCAAGGGCCGAGGTGGGTTCGTCGGCGATCACCAGTTCCGGTTGGCCGATCAGCGCACGGGCGGCGGCCACCCGTTGTTGCTGGCCGATGGACAGCGAGTCGGCGCGGCGCTCGAGCAGGTCCGGGTCTTTCAAGCCCAGGTGTGCCAGCAAGGTCGCCGCGGCCTGGTCGACACTGCCGTGGCGCTGGATCGCTCGCTGCGCACGCAGTTTGGAGAAGTGGCACGGCAACTCGACATTTTCGCGCACCGACAAAAACGGCAGCAGGTTGAACTGCTGGAAGATGTAGCCGGTGTGGTCCACCCGGAACCGGTCACGGGCGCCGGCCGAGAGTTCGGTCAGCTCCTGGCCAAGCAGGCGGATACTGCCCCGGCTGGGCGTCTGCACACCGCCGAGCAGTCCGAGCAAGGTGGTTTTGCCACTGCCGCTGGGGCCCTTGAGGAACAGGGTTTCCCCCGGCTCCAGGCGGAACGCGGGGATGTCCAGCAACTGCGGGTGACCGGGCCAGTTGAAACCCAGGTCGGACAGTTGGATCAATGCATGGGTCATGTGAACTCAGAACTTCAGGGTGGCTGCAGTGGCGGTCGCGTCAACACCTTGCTGGCCGCTCGGGCCGATCAGTTGTACCTGAATCTTCTGGGTGGCGGGAAAGGTCTTGAACACTTGGCTCAGGTCCAGGTTGCTCAGTGCCTCTGGCGTGGCGCAGGTGAACTGGTAGTGGGCGTGGATTTCGCTGTGGTCGTGATGGTGTTCGTGGGCGGCGACGCCTTTGCCGTCGGTGGCGTGGTCATTGTCATCGCCATCGTCGTCATCGTGATCGGCTTCCGGTTTGTCGCCGAACAGCGGGCTGTTGAGTTCCTGGGAGCTGACGACGCAACCGGCGGCCTTGGGCAGCTTGAACAACACCAGCGGGCTTTCCAGCTGTTTGCGCGCAGCGGCGACTTTGGCCTTGTCGGCGGCACTGGTCGCGACGTGTTCGAAACCCACCAGGTTCATGGCCGGGCTGTCCAGTTCAAGCTCCAGGGACTGGCCGTCGAGCACCGCATTGAGACGGCCCACGCCATGTTCATGGGCACCGAGGCTGGCGTGCTCATGGTCGTGATCTTCATGAGCATGAGCGACCGCCAGTGGCAGCAGGGCAAACGGCAAAGCGAGCAGCAGACGGCGCATGACAGGACTCCAAAGATGAAAGTTTTGTTATGTGATCTTATAACACTGGTGCCGAGAGTTTGACCGCCCGCTTGGCGTTGCGCAAGCTGCATGGGAGCATGCCCGTCAGAAAAAATGCAGGAGTAAGGACGATGTTGCGAATTCGTGGAACCGTCGGCGACCTGCCGGTGGACTTGACCCTGGAGTTGGACGACGGCGATTGGGCGCGGTTGGGCGCACAACTGCAGGCCGCCCCGGTGCCTACCGAGTCGACTGCGGTACCGGTCAGGCCAAGTGAGGATCTATGGCAGAACGCCCAGGATCTGTTGCGCAACGCCGGGCAGCTCAGCGGCTTGGAGTTACTGGATCAACTGGAAGGCCTGGCCGGCGATGCGGCGGCAGGCAAGCGCCTGTTGGTGCGCCTGCGCCACAGCGCCAAGGTGAAGGTGACCAGCGGCGGGGATACGCCGCTGTACAGCTGGATGGGCGATTAATACAACGCGGCAAACAATTTGCGGCGGTACGCCGTGACCAGCGGGTGATCGTTGCCCAGCAGCTCGAACACCTGCAGCAAGGTCTTGTGCGGCAGGCCTTCGCTGTAGCTGCGATTGCGGATAAACAGTTTGAGCAGGCCTTCCAGCGCGGCGTCGTATTGCTGGCGCGCCAGTTGGTGAATGCTCAACTGATAGGCCGCTTCGTCATCCTGCGGGTTCTGCGCCAGGCGGCTTTTCAGGTCGGCGGCGTCCGGCAGGTCGGCCGCCTGGCGCAGGAAGGTGATTTGCGCCTTGGCCCCGGCGAGGGCAGCTTTGTGGTCATCGCCTTTTACGGCGTCCAGCACGGTTTGTGCTTCATCCAGTTCGCCGCGCTCGGCCAGGCAACGCGCATACAGGATCAGCGCGGCGGCGTTGGTGTTGTCTTCGCCCAGCAGCACAACCAGCACGGCTTCGGCATCGCTGATGCGGCCTTCGGCGAACAATGCTTGTGCCTGCTCCAGCGGATCCGCCGCAGCCGGTGGCGGCATCTGCACATGGGGCTCGAGCATCGCCCGCACCGCCGACTCCGGCTGCGCCCCGGCAAACCCATCCACCGGCTGGCCGTCCTTGAACAGCACCACGGTCGGCAGGCTCTGAATACCAAAACGCGCCACGATGTCCTGCTCGGCCTCGCAATCGACTTTGGCCAACAGCAATTCACCGCGATAGCTCTCGGCAATTTGCGCCAGCATCGGCATCAGCGCCTTGCACGGCGCGCACCACTCGGCCCAGAAATCCACCAACACAGGTTTTTCAAAAGAGTTCTGAATCACCGCCTGGTCGAAGTTGGCGGTGGTGACGTCGAAGATGTACGGCGTGGGCTCACTCATGAGGCGTCTCGAATAAAGCGGGAATGGAGGCAACTATAAGGGCTGGCGCGGTCGGCTGAAAGCGAGCGCGGTCAAATGTGGGAGGGGGCTTGCCCGCGATGACCTCAAATGCGCCGCGAATGGTACAAGCTCACCTTGCGAAACTCCCAGGGCTCGGCCAGGTCCGGCAGGGTCAATGCGTCCAGCACCTCCAGGCGCTGATAACTCGCGTGCTGGAAGTCGCGCACCCGCGAATCGGCCACCAGGGCTTCGCGGCCACGGGTCAGGAACTGGTCCAGCAGCGGCAGGTTGGCGCGGTCGTAAAGCACGTCGGCCACCAGGATCAGGTCGAACCGATCGGCTTCGGTGAAGAAGTCCGCCGAATAACTCAGTTTCACCCGGTTGAGTTCGGCATTCGCCCGGCAAGCGGCCAGCGCCAGCGGATCAAGGTCGCAGGCCACCACCTCCAATGCCCCGGCTTTAACCGCCGCAATCGCGGCTACGCCGGAACCGGCGCCGAAATCCAGCACGCGCTTGCCCGCGACCCACTCGGGGTGCGCCGCCAGATAGCGCGCCAGCGCCAGCCCGCTGGCCCAGCAGAAGCTCCAGTAGGGCGGCTCATGCAGGATGCGCCGGGTTTCTTCCTGGCTGAAGGCGCGGTCCATGTTGTCGGCGTCGAGCAGCCACAACGACAGTTCGGTGCCCGGCAGCGTGCAGGGCACCAGCTGTGCGTCGCCGATCAACTCGCTCAGGGCGCGTTGCAGGTGCAGCGGTGGCGTCATGGTGCCTTGACGAGCTGCAGGGGGCCGGTGGTCTGGGTAATCGCCTGGGTGATGCGCACGGCGGGCAGGTGCAGGATCAACTGGCCGGACTGGCTGGCACGAGCGCGCAATTCCACCCGCGCACCGGCCGGGAACGCTTCGGGGTTGAAGCGCAGGCGAAAGGCCAGGGGCTTGCCGTTGCCGGTCAACACGCTGCTGGCAAGCAGTTGTTGCGGACGCGAGCGGTCGTCGATCACCAGCAGCGCCATTTCGACTTCGGCGCCGGCCGGCACGTTGGTCAGGTTGCCGCTGATTTCACGCTGGTAGGCGGGCAGGGGGCCGAGGTCTTCAATGCCGGGGACTTTTTTCTCTTGTGCAGGGGTTGGCTGCGGCGCGGCAGGCTTGGGGGCTTCGCTGCTGCAGGCGACCAGAAAACTGAACAGGGTGATCAAAACAAGTGGTCGTAACTGCATGTACGGCTCCAGAAAGGACAAAATCCGTGGCTTAAAAATATGAAACATATAAGCCTGCCTATATACCGTAAAGGCTATGGCTTGTCTTGCTACGGGGATGCGCTACCATGGCCCTCCCATTTTTTGTTGCCTGCCAACCATGCACTGTCCCTTCTGCGGTGCCAACGACACCAAGGTCATCGACTCGCGTCTGGTCGCCGAGGGCGACCAAGTGCGTCGCCGGCGCGAATGCCTGGCCTGCGGTGAGCGTTTCACCACCTTCGAAACCGCCGAACTGGTATTGCCACGTCTGATCAAGTCCGACGGCAGCCGCCAGCCTTTTGACGAAGAAAAACTGCGCGCCGGTATGCAGCGCGCCCTGGAAAAACGCCCGGTGAGTGTCGAGCGGCTGGAAGCGGCGCTGGCGCATATCAAGCACCAGTTGCGCGCGACCGGCGAGCGCGAGGTCAAGAGCCTGGTGGTGGGCGAGCTGGTGATGGGTGAGCTGCAAAAGCTCGATGAAGTCGCCTATATCCGTTTCGCCTCGGTGTACCGACGCTTCCAGGACCTCAATGAGTTCCGCGAAGAAATCGACCGCCTGGCCCGTGAGCCTTCCAAACAATGACCGCTGAACAGGCTGTGCTCGACGCCCATTACATGGCCCGCGCCCTCGAATTGGCGCGCAAGGGCCTGTACACCACCCATCCCAACCCACGGGTGGGCTGCGTGATCGTGCGCGATGGGCAGATTGTCGGCGAAGGCTGGCATGAGCGTACCGGCGAGCCCCATGCCGAACCTAACGCCTTGCGCGCCGCCGGTGACAAGGCGCGTGGCGCTACGGTGTACGTGACCCTCGAGCCGTGCAGCCACCACGGCCGCACGCCGCCCTGTGCCGATGCGCTGGTGAGCGCCGGTGTGGCACGGGTAGTGGCCGGCATGCAGGACCCCAACCCGGACGTGGCGGGGCGCGGCATGCAGCGCTTGGCCCAGGCCGGGATCGAGATTCGTAGCGGCGTGCTGGAATCTGAAGCGCGCGCGCTGAACCCTGGCTTTCTCAAGCGCATGGAACAGGGCCTGCCGTTTGTGCGGGTCAAACTGGCGATGAGCCTGGACGGGCGCACCGCGATGGCCAGCGGCGAAAGCCAATGGATCACCGGCCCTGCCGCCCGCGCCGCCGTCCAGCGCCTGCGCGCCGAAGCGAGTGTGGTGCTGACCGGCGCCGATACGGTGCTGGCCGACGGTGCGCGCCTGACCGTGCGCGCCGCCGAGCTGGGCCTGGATGCACACACCACCGCCCTGGCCATGTCGCGCCCGCCGCTGCGCGTATTGATCGACGGTCGCCTGCGCGTGCCGCTCAATGCACCCTTTTTCAAGGCGGGCCCGGCGTTGGTCATCACGTGCGTGACCGCGGAAAACCAGTTTCCCCGTGGTCCCGAGTGCCTGGTAGTGCCGGGTGTGGAGGGCCAGGTCGACCTGCGCTCAGCGTTGGTGGCACTGGCCGCCCGTGGCGTCAACGACGTGCTGGTGGAAGCGGGCCCAAGCCTGGCGGGCGCGTTTGCCCAGCAGGGCCTGGTCGACGAATACGTGATTTTCGTCGCCGGCAAGTTCCTCGGCTCCGCTGCCCGGCCCTTGCTGGACTGGCCGCTTGAGAAACTCGTCGACGCCCCCCACCTCAAGATCACTGACATGCGCGCGGTTGGCGATGACTGGCGAATCACCGCCGTCCCGCTGCCGGCAGCGAGCGTATAATTCCCGGCCTGCGCGCAAGCGTCAGCCCCCCGTTTTCAGGAGCACGACATGTTCACCGGCATTATCGAAGCCATCGGCAGCATCCGCGCCATGACCCCCAAGGGCGGCGACATCCGCCTGCTGGTTGAAACCGGCAAGCTCGATCTGGGCGACGTCAAGCTGGGCGACAGCATCGCCGTCAGCGGTGTGTGCCTGACCGTCGTCGAGCTGCCGGGCAATGGCTTTGCCGCCGATGTCAGCCGCGAGACCCTGGACTGCACCGCGATGAGCGATCTTGCGGCCGGCAGCCCGGTCAACCTGGAAAAAGCCCTGACGCCGACCACACGCCTGGGCGGCCACCTGGTCAGCGGCCATGTCGATGGCGTCGGCGAAGTCGTGGCGCGCAGCGAAAACGCACGCGCCGTGGAATTTCGTATTCGCGCGCCGAAGGAGCTGGCCAAGTACATCGCCCACAAAGGCTCGATCACCGTCGACGGCACCAGCCTGACCGTGAACGCCGTCAATGGCGCCGAATTCGAACTGACCATCATTCCCCACACCCTCAGCGAAACCATCATGGCCGCCTACCAGCCAGGCCGCCGGGTGAACCTGGAAGTGGACTTGCTTGCCCGTTACCTGGAGCGCCTGTTGCTCGGCGAAAAGGCCGCAGAGCCTGCATCGGGTAACATCACCGAAAGTTTTCTGGCCGCTAACGGCTACCTGAAATCCTGACCAAGGGGGTGCCGCGTGGCGCTCAATAGCATCGAAGAACTGGTTGAAGACATCCGCCAAGGCAAGATGGTCATCCTGATGGATGACGAAGATCGCGAAAACGAAGGCGACATCATCATGGCCGCCGAGGCCTGCCTGCCTGAGCACATCAACTTCATGGCCAAGCACGCCCGTGGGTTGATCTGCATGCCCATGAGCCGCGAACGCTGTGAATTGCTCAAGCTGCCATTGATGGCGCCGCGCAATGGCTCGGGTTTCGGCACCAAGTTCACCGTATCGATTGAAGCTACCACCGGCGTGACCACCGGCATCTCCGCCGCCGACCGCGCCCGCACCGTGCAGGCTGCCGCCGCCAAGGATGCCAAGGCCGAAGACATCGTCAGCCCGGGCCACATCTTCCCGCTGATGGCCCAACCCGGCGGTACCCTGGCCCGCGCCGGCCATACCGAAGCGGCCTGCGACCTGGCGCGCATGGCCGGGTTCGAGCCGAGCGGCGTCATCTGTGAAGTGATGAACGACGACGGCACCATGGCCCGTCGCAGTGAACTTGAAGCGTTCGCCGCCGAACACAACCTCAAGATCGGCACCATTGCCGACCTGATCCACTACCGCATGATCCACGAACGTACCGTTCAGCGGATTGCCGAGCAGCCGCTGGACAGCGAACTGGGCCAATTCAATTTGGTGACCTACCGTGATTCAGTGGAAGGCGACGTGCACATGGCCCTTACCCTGGGCAATATCTGCGCCGACGAGCCCACCTTGGTGCGCGTACACAACATGGACCCGCTGCGCGACTTGCTGATGGTCAAGCAGCCCGGCCGCTGGAGCCTGCGCGCCGCCATGGCCGCGGTTTCCGAGGCGGGCAGTGGCGTGGTGCTGTTGCTTGGTCACCCGCTGGATGGCGACGTGTTGCTGGCGCATATCCGCGAAACGGCGGAGCACGCGCCGGTGAAAAAACCGACCACCTACAGCATCGTCGGTGCCGGTTCGCAGATTCTGCGCGACCTCGGTGTGCGCAAAATGCGCCTGATGAGCGCACCGATGAAATTTAATGCGATATCCGGTTTCGATCTGGAAGTTGTAGAATACGTGCCCTCCGAATAAAGGCTGGCGATTTTTTGCCCCTTGTTCGCGGTTAAATCATCACTGAGGGACGCACTTTTCGCGTCCCGGCTCTTTAAGAGATTTGTCGAATGACCCTGAAGACCATCGAAGGTACCTTCATCGCCCCCCAAGGCCGCTATGCCCTGGTGGTTGGCCGCTTCAACAGCTTCGTGGTTGAAAGCCTGGTAAGCGGTGCCGTTGACGCCCTGGTTCGCCACGGTGTGAGCGAGAGCGACATCACCATTATCCGTGCCCCTGGCGCCTTCGAAATTCCACTGGTTGCGCAAAAGGTTGCCCAGCAGGGTGAGTACGCGGCGATCATTGCCCTGGGCGCGGTCATTCGTGGCGGTACCCCGCACTTCGAATACGTGGCAGGCGAATGCACCAAGGGCCTGGCCCAGGTGTCCATGGAGTTCGGCGTGCCGGTCGCATTCGGCGTGCTGACCGTGGATTCCATCGAACAAGCCATCGAGCGCTCCGGCACCAAGGCCGGTAACAAAGGCGCTGAAGCTGCCCTGTCCGCCCTGGAAATGGTCAGCCTGCTGTCGCAGTTGGAGGCCAAGTGATTTCCGACGAGAGCGATCGTTTCAACCCTCGCGACGAGCGTCCAGCTGACGCCGGCAAACCGTCGAAAAGCGAAAAGCGTCGCGCGGCCCGTCAGCTCGCGACCCAGGCTCTGTACCAGCGCCACATGGCCGGTACGTCGCTGAACGAAATCGAAGCGCAATTTCGCGTCGACAACGATTTCACCTTCGCCGACCAGAGCTACTTCCACGACATCCTGCACGGTGTTCCGGCCAACCTGACCGAGATCGACGCCGCGCTGTCGCCATGCCTGGACCTGACCCTCGAAGAGCTGGACCCGGTTGAACTGGCCGTATTGCGCCTGTCCACCTGGGAACTGCTCAAGCGCGTCGACGTACCGTACCGCGTGGTGATCAACGAAGGCATCGAACTGGCGAAAGTCTACGGTTCGACCGACGGCCACAAGTTTGTCAACGGCGTGCTCGACAAGCTGGCTCCGCGCCTGCGTGAAGCCGAAGTGAAGGAACACAAGCGCTGATTTGCGCTTGAGTCCCGTGGGCGAGTTCGAGCTGATCCGCAACTACTTCGCCGCCGCGCCCTGTGCGCAAGGCGGCGAAGGCATTGCCCTGGGGATCGGCGATGACTGCGCCTTGCTCGCGCTCCCCGCCGGGGAGCAGTTGGCAGTTTCTACAGACACCTTAGTGGCCGGCGTGCACTTTGCCGACCCGTGTGAACCGTTCCTGCTCGGCCAGCGCTCGCTGGCCGTGGCGGTAAGCGATTTGGCCGCCATGGGCGCCCACCCGCTCGCGTTTACTCTTGCCTTGACCACGCCGACCGTCGATGCCGACTGGTTGCAACGCTATGCCCAGGGTTTGAACGCCATGGCGCAACGCTGCGGCGTGGGCCTGGTGGGCGGCGATACCACGCGGGGGCCGCTGAGCCTGACCTTGACCGTGTTTGGCCGCGTGCCGGCCGGGCTTGCCTTGACGCGCAGCGGTGCGCGGCCGGGGGACCTGCTGTGCGTCGGTGGGGAGTTGGGCAATGCGGCCGGGGCCTTGCCGCTGGTATTGGGTCAGCGCAGCGCGGCAGCCGCCATCGCCGAACCGCTGCTCGCCCACTATTGGTCGCCGCAGCCGCAACTGGCGTTGGGCCTGGCCCTGCGCGGTAAAGCAACCTCGGCCATGGATATCTCCGACGGGTTATTGGCCGATTGCGGGCATATCGCCAGAGCATCGGCTGTCAGCCTGTTGATCGAGCGCGATGCGGTGCCGTTGTCGGCGGCATTGCTGGCGTTTGTCGGCAACGACGAGGCCCGTGTGGCCGCGTTGAGTGGGGGCGACGACTATGTGCTGGTGTTCACGCTACCCCAGGCCGAACTGGCACCGTTGCGGGCCAATGGCTGGCCGATCCATGTGATCGGACGGGCCGAAGCGGGGCAGGGCGTGACGCTGCTCGACAGCCACGGCCAGGACATTACCCCGGCAGTGCACGGCTATCAGCATTTCCGCGAGCTGCCGTAGCCGGCGCCCTGGGCTACCCTTCATATGAATATCTCCACGTAGGAAGCCGTCACTATGAGTGTGCGCCGCTGGTTGCTGATCATGCTGTGCGCCTTTACCGCTGTGCTCCAGGCGGATGAAGCCCCGGTGCCTGGCAAGATCATGCTGGCCAGCGAGGAGTGGAACGACTACACCGGCAAAGATGGCAGCGGCCTGGCCTGGGACGTGTTGCGCCGGGTGTTTGAACCGGCAGGCGTCGCCTTGCAAATCCACAGCGCGCCCTATACCCGCTCGATTGGCCTGGCCCAGCGTGGCGAGGTGGATGGCTGCGTCGGTGTCTATCGCGACGAAGCTGACCAGGTGCTGTACCCGCACTGGCCTTTCGATTCCGACCCTATCTATGCCCTCGGGCTGGCCACGTTGCCCACGCCCAACCTGGCGACGCTCGGCGATTACCGCCTGGCCTGGGTGCGTGGCTATAAATACGAGAAATATTTGCCGAATGTGCGCCGGTTCAACCAGATTCAGCGCCGCAGCGGCATTTTAGCGATGCTGCAATACGGCCATGCAGACTTCTACATTGAGGCCCTCACCGAAGCCAAGTACGTGCTCAGTCAGGCCGACGACCCGTCCCGGTTCACCCTCACGCACATCATGGAACTGCCGCTCTATATAGCCTTTGCCGATAACGAACGCGGGCGAGCATTGATGAAAGTCTACGACCAGCGCATGACTGTCTTGGTGAAAAGCGGCGAGTTGAAGCCGATTTTCGAACGCTGGAAACAGCCCTATCCGTTCTGACCTGCATAGAACCAAGCCGAAGGCCAATCGAACCTATTGATCTTTATCAGCGATCATTCAGCTTAAGCGTCTGTAGGAACAGGCTGTTACAATGCCCGCCTCTGTGAAATCTGAAATCAGGAGCACACGGTGCCCGTCGTTTTCGTCGCCGCTTCCAAGCTGCCTACCCCCTTTGCCACGTTCACCATGAGCGGCTTTCTCGAAGAAGCCACCGGGCGCGAGCACGTTGTGCTCAGCCTGGGCGATATCGCTGATGGTGCGCCGGTGCTGGGCCGCGTGCATTCCGAATGCCTGACCGGCGACGCGCTGTTCAGCCAGCGCTGTGACTGCGGTTCGCAATTGGAAGCCGCGTTGCAGGCCATCGCCCGTGAAGGCCGTGGCGTTCTGCTGTACTTGCGACAGGAGGGCCGTGGCATCGGCCTGCTGAACAAGATCCGCGCCTATGAATTGCAAGATGGCGGCGCCGACACCGTGGAAGCCAACGAGCGCCTGGGCTTTGCTGCCGACCAGCGTGACTACGCCATCTGCCTGCCGATGCTCGAGCACCTGGGCGTGAAATCCCTGCGCCTGATGACCAACAACCCGCGCAAGGTCAAAGCCTTGACCGAAATGGGCATCACCGTGGCCGAGCGCGTCCCGCTGCACACCGGGCACAACCCGCACAACAAACTCTACTTGGCCACCAAAGCCAGCAAGCTCGACCACATGATGGGCAATGAGCATCAAGGCGAGGTCGACCGCGCGTGACCCGCGGCCAGGTGAAACGGCGACTGTCCTTCAACTGGTGGCAGTACCTGGCCCTGGCATTGCTGCCATTGTTTGTGATCAACCTGGTGTTCGGCCGTGCCGAGTCCCTGCTTCCCGTACTGGCCATGCCGTTGTTTATCGCCGGCGTGGCCTCGATGTTTCTCAGCCTGCGTTATTTTCACGCCTATAAACACGCGCTGATCGCCACCTCCAAAGCCCTCGACACCCCTGAAGAACCCGCCGCCTGGATCGCCCTTGCGGCGCGTCGGCGCACGGCCTTGCTGGTGGCAGCGTTACCGGCCTGGATCGGCGCGCTGGCGGTGTTCGTCGGCCTGGAAGCGGTGCCGCTGTTCTTGCTGGCGCTGTCGACGATGGTGCTGTTTTACCTCTATCGCATACCGCGTCAGTTGGGATGAAGCGCTACGGGCTGGCGTTGCTGCTGGTATTCAGCGCCCAGGTGGTGGCGGTCGAGCGAGTGGTGAGCCTGGCGCCGTCGCTTTCCGAAATCGTGGTCGAGTTGGGTGCCGCTGACTTATTGGTCGGCGTGCTCGATGGCGGCGATCGTCCGGCAGAACTGGCAAACGTGCCATCGGTCGGCCGCTACGGCCAGTTGGACATGGAACGCCTGCTCAGCCTCAAGCCCGATCTGATCCTGCTCTGGCCCGGCAGCATCGGCGCGGCCCAGCGCGAGCAGTTGCAGCGCCTGAACCTGCCGGTGTACATCGCCGAGCCCCATAGCCTTGAACAACTGACCGCTCAGGTCCAAGCCATTGCCGAGCAATTGGTGCGCGGGGAGGCCGGCCGAGTACTTGCCGACAAACTGCGCCAACGCCTCGCCGACCTGCGCCAGCGCTATCAGCGCGCCGAGCCGGTGCGGGTGTTTTACCAGGTATGGAACCAGCCGCTGTACACCGTGGGCGGTGGGCAGATCATCAGTGATGCGTTGACGGTGTGCGGGGCGCGTAACGTGTTCGACGACCTCACGCTGCCGGCGCCGCAGGTCAGTGTCGAATCAGTGTTGCAGCGTGATCCCGAGCTGATCCTGGTGGGCGACCAGGCGCAACTGGACGCTTGGAAGGTCTGGCCAGCGATGATGGCGCGCGTGCGCTTGGTGCCGGACAAGGGCCTGGAACGGCCCAGCGGGCAGATGCTGGAAGCGCTGGCGCGGTTGTGTCGGGTGATTGCGCCGAATTTGTGAGGCCGCTATCGGGGGCAAGCCCCCTCCCACATTTTGTGCCGCCTCACATCTGCGGCGTCCACGTTACGCCGAACATCCAGACCCGGCCTTCTTCACGGTAATCCTGATTGCTCAGGAACGCCGGATCGTTATAGCTGTAGCGCGCACGGGAATAGGCCTTGTCCAACAGGTTATCGACCTTCAACGACAGCGACACCGCGTGGCTCAACGCCCAACTGCTGCGCAGGCCCAGCAAGGCGTAACCGCCCAGGCGATTACGGTTGGCTTCGTCATCGTAGCTGCTGCTGATCGCCTGCCAGCTTGCGCCTACGCCGAACTTATCGAACTGCCGGTCCAGATCCAGGTTCACCGTGCGCCGTGCACGGCGTGCCAAAGTATGGCCGCTGTCGCGATCACGCGGGTCGATCAGCGACACGCCCAGGTTGCCCTGCCAGCCATACAGCTCCTGCTTGAGCGCCGCCTCAAAACCATTGATCTGCGCCGACGCCACGTTCTGCGGCTTGCCGCCGTCGAGGATGATCGCGTCACTCAGGTCGGTGCGGTACAGCGAGGCCTCGAGCCGGGTGCTGTCGGTTAACTGACTGCGCCATTGCAGCTCGTAACTCTTTGAGCGCTCAGGCTGCAGGTTGGGGTTGCTGTACTGCGTATCGGGGTAATACAGGTCGTTGAAGGTGGGCGCACGGAAGCCTTCGCTGTAGCTGAGCAACACATCGTTGTCCGGATTGATCGGCACCGTCAGCGTGCCACTCCAGCTGTTCTGGCCGCCGAACTGCTGGTTCTGGTCGCGGCGCAGGCCCAGTTCGGTGGAAAACCACTCACCCTGGAAACGGTGCTGCACAAAGGCGGCGCGGTTCCAGCGGCTGTCTTCGGTAAAGGTGGTGGAGCCGTGGAAGCGGTCTTCGTACCAGTCGCCACCGACGATCAAGCTGTTGCGGTCGTCCAGCGTCAGGTCGTTCTGCCAGTTGACCGAGTCGCGGTAGGTATCGAACACGCTGAAATCATCGCTGAGGGTATCGCGCTTGGTGTCGCGGTTTTCGCTGTGGCCCAGTTCCAGGCGCGACTGCCAGCCTTCGCTGAGGGCGGCGTCGACATAACCGCTGGCACTGCTGACGGTGTAGTCGGTGTAGGGTTTCTGACCGAGGCTTTGCCCGCTGGCGAAGTCATAGCGCCCGAAGCTGTTGTCGTACTCTGACTTGCCGCGGTTATCCAATAGGTTGAAACCCACCTCCAGCTCGTCGCTGAACGAATGGCTGAGGTTCAGGCTCAGGGACCGGTTGCGGTAGGCATCGTGGTCGCCATCGCTGGGAAACGACTGATGGGTTGAATTGATGCCGGCGGTTTCATCCAGGCTTGCGCCCAGGTTGAAGCGCGTCTGTTCATCGCCGCCCGACAGGCCGAGGCTGCGCTGCCATGTCTGGTTGCTGCCAAAACCCAGCTTCAGGCGCGGTTGCAGGCCTTGCGCGGCGTTGCGCCGGGTAAACACCTGGATCACCCCCCAATCGCATCGCTGCCGTAAATCACCGAACGTGAACCGCGCAGCACTTCCACGCGCTCAATCTGGTCGACGTTCAGGTATTGCAGGCCGCTGTCACCGGACGTGGTGTTGGCAATGCGCTGGCCGTCCACCAGCACCAGGCTTTGCGCAGACTTGGTGCCGCGAATGTAAATGCCCGGCAAGCTGCCACGGCCGCCGGTGGGCGCAACTTGCACGCCGGGCACGCGGCTGAGCAGGTCGGTCAGGCTGGAAGGTTGCAGGCTGTCGATATCGGCGCGGGTAAATACGGTGTTGGCGGCGCTGCTGTCATTGCGCGCCTGCACCTGGCGGTTGGCGCTGATGACCACGTCGGAGAGCTTCAGGGCCTGGTCCCGGGTGTCGGCGAGCAGGTGCGAGGCTGGCAGAAGCAGCAGGGGCAGGGCGAGACGAAGATGTTTCATGGGCTACCCATGGCCTTTGAAGGTGACACAAATCAAATGTGGGAGGGGGCTTGCTCCCGATGGCGGTGGTTCAGTCATATATAAGTTGGCTGATCCACCACTATCGGGAGCAAGCCCCCTCCCACATTTGGATCCAGTTACTGATTCAGGAGCGCCAAGCGCTCGCGCACCGAGGCTTCGATACCGGCTTCATCCAACCCACATTCAGCCAGCATCTGCGCCGGTTTGGCGTGTTCGACGTACATATCCGGCAGGCCCAGGTGCAGCACCGACTTGAGGATATTCGCCCGCGCCAGGAACTCGCTGACCGCCGCGCCGGCACCGCCCATGATGGCGTTTTCTTCGACCGTCACCAGCAGCTCATGGCCAGCGGCAATCTCGCGCACCAACGCTTCATCCAGCGGTTTGACGAACCGCATGTCGACCACGGTGGCGTCGATCTTCTCGGCGACTTTCAAGGCTTCGGCCAGTTGCACACCGAACACCAGGAAGGCCGTCTTGCTGCCCTGGCGGCGCACGATGCCCTTGCCGATCTCGATAGGCTCCAGGTCTTTCTCGATGAGCGCATTCGGGCCATTCCCGCGCGGATAGCGCACGGCCGCCGGACCGTTGTACAGGTGGCCGGTGCTGAGCATCTTGCGCAGTTCGTTCTCGTCGCTGGGCGTCATCACCAGCATGCCAGGGATGCAGCGCAGGTAGGACAGGTCGAAACTGCCGGCGTGGGTCGGGCCGTCTTCGCCCACCAGGCCGGCGCGGTCGATGGCGAACAAGACGTCGAGGTTCTGCACCGCCACGTCATGCACCAGCTGGTCATAACCGCGTTGCAGGAAGGTGGAGTAAATCGCTACCACCGGCTTGGCGCCTTCGCAGGCCATGCCGGCGGCGAAAGTCACTGCGTGCTGCTCGGCAATCGCCACATCGAAGTAACGCAACGGGAAACGCTCGCTGAAGGCCACCAGGTCGGAGCCTTCCTTCATCGCCGGGGTAATCCCCACCAGGCGCGGGTCTGCGGCGGCCATGTCGCACAGCCATTCGCCAAAGACACCGGAATACTTCGGCCCGCTGGCCTTTTTCGGCGCAGCGGCGGGGGCGTCCAGCGGTTCCAGCTTGGTAATCGCGTGGTAACCAATCGGGTCGACTTCCGCCGGCGCGAAGCCTTTGCCTTTTTTGGTGACGATATGCAGGAACTGCGGGCCCTTGAGGTCACGCATATTGCGCAGCGTGGCGATCAGGGTCGGCAGGTCATGGCCGTCTATAGGGCCGATGTAGTTCCAACCCAATTCTTCGAACAGCGTGCCGGGCACCAGCATGCCCTTGGCATATTCTTCCGTGCGGCGGGCGATTTCCCACGCGCCGGGCAGGCGCGACAGCACTTTCTTGCTGCCTTCGCGCATGCTGGCGTAAGTGCGGCTGGAGAGGATTTTAGCCAGGTAATTGGACAGGCCGCCGACGTTTCGCGAAATCGACATGTCGTTGTCGTTGAGGATCACCAGCATGTTGGCGTCCACTTCCGGCGCATGGTTCAACGCTTCGAAGGCCATGCCCGCAGTCAGCGCGCCATCACCGATCACCGCAATTGCCTTGCGATCGCTGTTTTGCAGGCGAGCGGCAATCGCCATGCCCAGCGCTGCGCTGATCGAAGTGCTGGAGTGGCCGACGCCAAAGGTGTCGTACTCGCTCTCGGAGCGACGCGGGAAGGCGGCGATACCGTCCTTCTGGCGCAGGCTGGCCATACGCTCGCGACGCCCGGTGAGGATTTTATGCGGATACGCCTGATGGCCCACGTCCCACACCAGCCGGTCGTCCGGGGTGTCGAATACGTAGTGCAAGGCGATGGTCAGCTCGATCACGCCCAGCCCGGCGCCGAAATGCCCACCGGTCTGGCCGACCGTGTAGAGCAATTCCAGGCGCAGTTCATCGGCCAGGGTTTCCAGCTCGGCTTCACCCAGTCGACGCAGGCCGTCCGGCGTGGCAGCACGGTCGAGCAGGGGCGTGGACGGGCGCTTGCGGGGAATCTCTTGGAACGTCGTGGGCATCAGGCGAATCGTTATAGGTATAGAAGAGGCGGCAGTTTACCTCAAGCGTTGCAAACTGCCCACGCAGGGGCGCCAACTTGGCCGATATGCGGCGCTGATCGCCACGGTTATCAGTGGCGACGTTCGACGATATACCGCGCCAGGTCACGCAACGGCTCAGCCGCCGCGTCGAAAGGTCGCAGGGCGTCCAGGGCCTGGTCGCGCAGTTCCAGGGCATACGCCTTGGCGGCCGCAAGCCCGAGTAGCGCAGGATAGGTCGGTTTGTCCCGAGCGATATCGGCGCCCTGGCGTTTGCCGAGGGTCGCGGTGTCACTTTCCACGTCGAGAATGTCGTCCTGCACCTGGA
The DNA here is from genome assembly GCF_003852255.1 of Pseudomonas sp. R1-43-08. Classification (NCBI taxonomy): domain Bacteria; kingdom Pseudomonadati; phylum Pseudomonadota; class Gammaproteobacteria; order Pseudomonadales; family Pseudomonadaceae; genus Pseudomonas; species Pseudomonas sp. R1-43-08. The sequence continues at coordinate 4,944,233 of NZ_CP027734.1, read as the reverse complement.
ACGCCAAGCCAACAGCCCGTGAATAGGCGTGCAGCGCCGCCAATTGCGCGGCTTCGGCCCGGCCACTGGCCAGGGCACCGAGCTGCACCGCAGCTTCGATCAACGCGCCGGTCTTGTGACGATGCATGTGTTCCAGGGCTGTTTGATCCAGCTTGAGGCTGACCGAACCCATGTCGATAGCCTGCCCGCCGACCATGCCGGCCGGGCCTGCCGCCAGGGCCAGGGCGGTGACCATGCGCAGGCGGATCTCGGCATTCACGCGGCTCAAACGCGGGTCGAGCAACGCGCTGAACGCCAGGCTCTGCAGGCCATCACCGGCCAGGATCGCATAGGCTTCATCGAAGGCTTTATGGGTGGTCGGCTGGCCGCGACGCAAATCGTCGTCGTCCATCGCCGGCAGATCGTCGTGTACCAGGGAGTAGGCGTGAATCAGTTCTACCGCACAGGCCGCGCCATTCGCGTCCTCGGCTGGCGCACCCAGCGCTTCACACGCCGCATACGCCAGCAACGGGCGCACGCGCTTGCCGCCATTCATCACGCTATAGCGCATGGCGTCGTAAAGACGCTTCATTTCCGGGCTTGGCGCAACAAACAAGGGCTCCAGCGCCGCATTCACCCGGGCTTGGCTACTGGCCTGATACGCATCGATCATTCGGGTTGTTCCGCATCGAAAGGTTCTTCGGCCAACTCCCCATCACGCTCAAGCAATACCTGCACTTTCTGCTCAGCCAGCGCCAGCGCGCTCTGGCAGTCACGGGTCAGGCCGATGCCTTGCTCAAACGCCGTCAACGAGTCTTCCAGCGACAACTCGCCGTTCTCCAGACGCTCGACCAGGGTTTGCAGGTCGGCGAGGGATTGTTCGAAATCGAGTGCAACTTTTTTGCGGGCCATGGCGGCAATTCCGGTAGACGGTAAACCGGCGCGACACTAGCAGACATGGGGGATTGGGGCAAATGAGTGGGGGTGTGCAGGCGGTGAGCCGATTAGCGGCGTTATTCGGCTCACCGCGTTTCAGCTTGCACTTCATCAGTGCACAATCTTAAATACATGCGTGCTTTGCCGGGGCGTGGCCGGATTCGGAGTTTGTGCAAGAGGGCTTGCACAATTCACTTAGTGCCATCTAATCGCGCTTCTGGACAAACTTACCGGCCCCGAGACGACGTCGGGCAAGCAACGAAAGCCTGCTTTTAAGGGCAGGCTTGTCATCAGGTTCGGTTCGCTTATTTCTGCTGCGCCGTCAACGCCGCATACCCATTCATCAAATTGCGGTAGTTAGGAATGCGCTGCGACAACAAATTCCCCAGCCCTTCGATATCGTTGCGCCAGTCGCGGTGCAACTCGCACGCCACCGAAAACCAGTTCATCAACTGCGCACCCGCCTGGGTCATCCGGCTCCATGCCGCCTGCTGCACCGTGGTATTGAACGTGCCCGACGCATCCGTTACCACGAACACCTCAAACCCTTCCGCCAGCGCCGACAAGGTCGGGAACGCCACGCACACATCCGTCACCACGCCAGCGATGATGATCTGCTTGCGCCCGGTGGCCTTGATCGCCTTGACGAAGTCTTCGTTGTCCCAGGCGTTGATCTGGCCTGGGCGAGCGATATACGGCGCGTCCGGGAACATTTCCTTCAACTCCGGCACCAGCGGGCCGTTGGGGCCTTGCTCGAAACTGGTGGTGAGAATGGTCGGCAGGTTGAAGAACTTGGCCAGGTCGGCCAGGGCCAGCACGTTGTTCTTGAACTCGTTGGGTGAGAAGTCCTGCACCAGGGAGATCAGGCCGGTCTGGTGGTCGACCAACAGCACGATGGCGTCGTCTTTGTTCAGGCGGTTGTAGGTTGGAGTGCTCATGGTTGAATCCTTTTTTGTTTAGGTTGGTTGGGCGTTGTGTTCAACATGGGCACAGATTAATGGGTGGCTCGTGACGGATAAATCGGGTGGGAGGAGTCTTACTGTCAACTTAAAAAGGACGATGGTTTTTTCTGGCTTGTGCAGTAGCCTGTTGCATAAATCAATGTGAAGAGCGATGGGGGATTTTTGACTTTGAAGGGCCAGCAGGTCCTATCCCTTTCATTCGCAGGACGTTTCCGAGAGAATCCCAACCGCATTGCGCCAGCGGAAATGGGTGACTAGGCTGCGGATTGTCACTGCACATTCAGTGATCGGGTTTAGTCGCCCGGAATCGATTGGCGCATAAGCAATTCATGAGTCAGGCATTTCTCCGCCTGCATCTTATGGTAGCTGTGCGCAGGGCACCTTCGGGTGCGCCGGGTTCCCAATCGACCGGTCGACTAACCTGCGTACAGCTGCCGCCTTTTGTTTAGTCGCGGGAAGTGGCAGCTCCAAATTATCGATTGGAGTTTTGCTATGGATAATGTTTGTTCGGATTCGCCGTCATCAGCTGTGACCAATCCGTTTACGGTCAGCGAAGAACTGAGTTTCGAGGACGCCTGGCTTCAGGTGGCTGAGCTGTTGCATTGTGCGGTGGCTACGTCGCATGTGCTCGGCGAACCAGTGGCTGCGCCGCAGAGGGCGGTGATGCATTTGGTGGAGATGGCCAAGATGGTGGCCGATCGGGCTGTGGAATGTTTGCAGGCCTCATGACGTGCAAGGCCGGCAAGTCGCTAAGCGGCCTCTTTTGACCATTCAATTGTCCAGCAGCTGTTGGACAATTGATCTGAGATAGACGGGCATTAAAAAGCCGGCTTGTGGCCGGCTTCTCGGGGACTGCCTCAGCTTGTTTTTGACAAACCTCACCAGCCTTCAAATCGCTCAGCCCACATTGCGTCGGGCTGAATAGTAGGGGCATCCGCGGGAACTCCTCCGCATCGCCTGGCAGGGTAAATAGCTTAAAGCCACCCCTGCCAAATGTGCGGCGCATGATACCCACATTCACCTCAGTTGCCCACCTCCGGTTCCGATTCAGAGCCTTCCCAGCCCAGCAGGTGTTCGTCCAGCGGCACCGGTGGGCGGCGGTTGTTGAGGGTGGACCACCAGAATACCCAGCCGACTATCTGGAAGTTCTGCTCGAAGCGTTCGTCATAGGTGAGGTATTCGTCCGGGTGTTCGCTGGCGTTGTGGCTGCGCATGCGCAGGCCGCCGCCAGGCCGGTTGTAGAGGTATTTGATGCGCAGCATGCCGTCGTGTTCGACGGCGTAGATTTCGCCGTCGATGATTTGAGTGCGGCCTTTATCGATGGCGAGGGTGGCGCCTTGTTGGATGATGTCGATCATGCTGTTGTCGACCATGTAGGCGCCTACCGCGCGGTCGGGGTTTACGTTGAGGGTTTCGAGGGTGTGCTGGGTGACGCGGATGCGTTCGGTTGAGGTGAATGTGGGGTGGAGGGGGATCTCCACGTCGGTATTATCCGGGCGGCAGGCAGGGCCTGTGAGGTATTTGCCGATGTCTTCGCGGGTCGGTGCAATCCTTGCGGTGGGGCCGTCCAACAGGTAGTTGACCGGTGGGTGTTTGGGGCCGCGACCGTCGCTTAACCAGCGACTGGAAACGCACAGCAGTTCTGCGAACTCGTTGAGTCGGCCCATGGGGACGCCGCGTTTGAACCAGTTGTTCACGTGCTGAGGCGTGACGCCGCGATTCTTGGCGAAGTCGGAGGCGGAAAGATGAACTTCCCGTAATAGCGCTTTTAAACGATCACCTGATGTATTCATAAACGCAGAGTTTACCGGCCAGGAAAACTATTCAAATAAACTATGCGTTGAGTTGCGTGTGTAGGTTTTTCCTTAGTTGTAGCTTGATTCTTCATTCATTCGTGTTAGTTAAACATGGAAATCAAACGTTGAACTCGGTGTTTAATGTTCATAAAAAAAGCCCCGAATAATCGGGGCTTTTTAATTGCCGTGGCAATGAGGCGCAAGTATCAGCCTTTGTAGGCGGCTACCGACTTCATGATTTCGGCACGGGCAGCGTCTGCGTTGCCCCAACCGTCGATCTTTACCCATTTGCCTTTTTCGAGGTCTTTGTAGTTCTCAAAGAAGTGCTTGATCTGTTCCAGCAGCAGTGGCGGCAGGTCGGTGTATTCCTTCACGTCGACGTACAGCTGGGACAGCTTGTCGTGTGGCACTGCGATAACTTTGGCATCACCGCCGCCGTCGTCGGTCATGTTCAGGATGCCGACCGGGCGTGCGCGGATGACCGAGCCTGGGGTGACCGGGTAAGGGGTCACGACCAGCACGTCGAGGGGGTCACCGTCGTCAGCCAGGGTGTTGGGAATGAAACCGTAGTTGGCCGGGTAGAACATCGGGGTGGCCATGAAACGGTCAACGAACAGGCAGTCGCTGTCTTTGTCGATTTCGTATTTGATCGGCGCGTGGTTGGCCGGAATTTCGATGGCGACGTAGATGTCGTTCGGCAGGTCTTTGCCAGCCGGAATCTTGCTGTAGCTCATTGGGCGTTGCCCCCGTAGTTGGCCATATGACATGGCCGGATTGGCCTAAAAGTGGCGGCGATTATAGGCATATTCTGACGCCGATGCCATGCGCCAAGCGTCGTACGGTCATTCGACCTGCGGCTGGTAGCGCGGGTCGTGGGCTTGCAGTTGGGTCAGGCGGGCCAGCGGGTCCTGGCGGTAGAAGCGGCTGAGTTGGGCGTACACCTGTGGGTAATGGCGGACCAGTAAATCCGGGGCGCTGAAAAAATACTCGCTGGTGACGGCAAAGAATTCCGCCGGGTTTTCCGCTGCGTACGGGTCGATCTCGGTGTCGGCGTCCGGGTTGGCGTCCAGTTGGTGATTGAGGTCGTCGAAGGCGCTTTGCATCACGCTGGCCCATTCCTGCACGCGCATGTCGTTGTGCAGTGGGGGCAGGCCGTTGGCGTCGCCGTTGAGCATGTCCAGTTTGTGCGCCAGCTCATGGATGACCAGGTTGTAGCCTTCCCATTGGCCGCTGGCCAGCACGCCGGGCCAGGCGAGGATCACCGGGCCTTGTTGCCAGGCTTCGCCGCTGTGCTCGCCGTCCCACTCATGTTCCACGCCGCTGGCATCGCGATGACGTTGCGGGCTGAGAAAGTCGTCAGGGTACAGCACGATTTCATGGAAGCCCTGATACCAGTCGAGGTCACCCAGGTTCATCAGCGGCAGTTGCGCCTGGGCCGCGAGCAGCAAGCGCTGTTCCTGATGCAGTTCGACGCCGGGCAGGGCGGTGAGGTGTTTTTCGGCGAGGAACAGCACACAGGCTTCGCGCAGCCACTGGTCTTGCTCGGCGGTGATGCCGTCGAGGAAGGTCAGGTGGTGACGCACCCGTTGCCAGGTGTCATCGGCAATCGGGTGCTTGGCCAGCAGGCGCCGGCGACGCCAGGCGCTGAGGGACCACATGGGCGATCAGTGCGGGTTGGCTTCGGAGGAGGTGCGGCCAAAGCGGCTGCGCACCACGCCGATGATCATCGGCACAAGGGATAGCAAGATGATGAACACCACCAGCAACGACAGGTTCTTCTTGATAAATGGCACGTTGCCGAAGAAGTAACCCAAAGTCACCAGGCCGCCGACCCAAAGGATGGTGCCCAGCACGCTGAAACCGAAGAAACGCGGGTAGGGCATCTTGGCAATGCCGGCGACGAACGGCGCGAAGGTGCGCAGGATCGGCAGGAAGCGCGCCAGGGTCACGGTCTTGCCGCCGTGCTTGTCATAGAAGTCGTGGGTTTTTTGCAGGTAGTCGCGGCGGAAAATTTTCGAGTTCGGGTTGCTGAACAAGCGCTCGCCCACGGTTCGTCCTATTACATAGTTGGTGCTGTCGCCGAGGATGGCTGCCAGCATCAGCAGGCCGGCCAGCAACACCGGGTCCATGCCGCCACCTGCGGCGACAGCGCCGGCAATGAACAGCAACGAATCACCCGGCAGGAACGGCATGACCACCAGGCCGGTCTCGCAAAAAATCACCAGGAACAGAATGGCGTAGATCCACGGACCATAGTTGGTTACCAGCATGTCGAGGTAAACGTCGAGATGCAGGATAAGGTCAAGCGGGTTGAAATCCATGGATGGCACCTGTGTGAATGGCCCGGCTCAGCAGGCCAGTGCGGGGACGACGGGGAATAAGGCTACACGTGTATGTCGAGATTCTTACAACCCTGAAAGGTCGGCATTATACGGATTGAATGGTGAAAAGCGTGTGGCTTTTGTAGCGGGGAGTGTCGTGAAAGTGTGAAGCGGTTGGGTGCCGGTTTAATGTGGGAGGGGGCTTGCTCCCGATGGCGGTGGGTCAGTGACATGAATATTGGCTGACATACCGCTATCGGGAGCAAGCCCCCTCCCACAGGGGATCGGCGGTGTTTGAGGGTCAGTCTTCGTTGATCGACAGCACGTAGTTTTTGAATTCGGTGTCTTCGCGAAACCCTATCGACTCATAAGTCTTTTGCGCCACGTCGTTGTCGCTGCTGGTAGACACCCGCAACCGCACCGCGTGGGTTTCCTTGGCCATCTTCTTCGCCGTGCGCATCAGATTGTCGGCGACCAATTGTCGACGTGCGTCCTCGGCCACGTAGATGTCATTGAGGATCCACACGCGTTTTAACGACAACGAGGAAAAGCTCGGATACAGCTGGCAGAACCCCAGCAGTCGCTTGTCATCATCATCGGCCAGCGCCAGGTAGATCACCGATTCCTTGCGCCGCAGGCGCTTTTCCAGAAAGGCCCGCGAGGAGTCCGGGAACGGCAGGGCACCATAGAACTCGCGGTATTTGACGAACAACGGGGTCAGCAGGTCCAGGTGTTCCAGGGTCGCTTGAATAATCCGCATGCCAGGCCTCAACATCCAAATGGGTATGACCACACGCGCGGTGGTGGCTTGATGCTGCCTAATGCCGCGAAAAAGCGCAATCGTGCCGCGATCAATCCGCAGGTGGGCTAAGCAGGAAGTTGCCTTTCATCAGGTCCGGGTCATCTGATTCGATCGTCTGCAGTTGCGCCTCATCCTTGAGATGGACCCCGGACAGTTGCCGGCGACAGGCCTCGCGCATCAGGTACAGCAGGCGATGGGCCGCCATGCCGTAGCTCAGGCCTTCCAGGCGCACATTGGAGATGCAGTTGCGATAGGCGTCGGTGAGGCCAACCTTGGGGTTGTAGGTGAAATACAGGCCCAGGCTGTCCGGCGAACTCAGCCCCGGCCGTTCGCCGATCAGGATCACCGCCATTTTGGCGCCGAGTAGCTGCCCGATCTCATCGGCCACGGCGACGCGGCCCTGTTCCACCAGGATCACCGGTGACAGAGACCAACCTTCGGCGTGGGTCTGTTCTTCCAGGCGTGTAAGAAAAGGCGCGGTGTGTTTATGCACGGCCAGCGCCGACAGGCCATCGGCGACCACGATCGCCAGGTCCACGCCATCGGGATGCGCCGCCGCGTAATCACGCAGGGTCTGCGCCGATTCATCGCTGAGGCGGCGTCCCAGATCCGGCCGTTGCAGGTACATATGCCGGTCGGTGGCGGCGCTGTGCAGCAACAGGCTGTCGCGGTCGCGTTCGGCGAATTGGCGGCTCAGCGCTTGATGGTCGAAGGGCAGATGCACCGCATCCCGCGCCTGGGCGTGGGCCAACTGGAAATCCAGCTGCGCGTTGGTGGGAATGCTGGTGCCGGTGCGGCCCAGGGCAATGCGCGCCGGGGTCAGGCGGCGCAGTTGCAGCCATGGGTTGTCAGGCAGGTCGAGTTGCACAGGCGGCTCCTTCATCCCAGTTGCGCCAACGCGTGGCGGAACGCCGGTGGCAGGCTGTTGCCGAAGCGTACCTTGCCGTCGGCTTGCGTAAAGATGCCCATTTTCGCCAGCCATTGCTCGAACTCCGGCGCCGGTTTCAACCCCAGTGTCTGGCGCGCGTACAGCGCATCGTGGAACGAGGTGGTCTGGTAATTGAGCATGATGTCGTCGGAGCCGGGGATGCCCATGATGAAATTGATCCCGGCCACGCCGAGCAGGGTCAGCAGGGTGTCCATGTCGTCCTGGTCGGCTTCGGCGTGGTTGGTGTAGCAGATGTCGCAACCCATCGGCACGCCGAGCAGCTTGCCGCAGAAGTGGTCTTCGAGCCCGGCGCGGATGATCTGTTTGCCGTTGTACAGGTATTCGGGGCCGATAAAGCCGACCACGGTGTTCACCAGAAACGGTTTGAAGTGCCGGGCCACGGCATAGGCGCGGGTTTCACAGGTTTGCTGGTCGACGCCGAAGTGCGCGTTGGCCGACAAGGCGCTGCCCTGGCCGGTTTCGAAATACATCAGGTTCTGCCCCAGAGTGCCGCGGTTGAGGCTCAAGCCCGCGTCATAGCCTTCCTGCAGCAGGCTCAAGCTGATGCCGAAGCTGGCGTTGGCCGCTTCGGTGCCGGCGATCGACTGGAACACCAGGTCCAGCGGCACGCCACGGTTGATCGCTTCGATGGAGGTGGTGACGTGGGTCAGCACGCAGGCCTGGGTGGGGATGTCGTAGCGCTGGATGATTGCGTCGAGCATCTCCAGCATGGCGCAGATCGAGGCGATGCTGTCAGTGGCCGGGTTGATGCCGATCATCGCGTCGCCGTTGCCGTAGAGCAGGCCGTCGAGAATGCTGGCGGCGATACCGGCCGGTTCGTCGGTGGGATGGTTGGGTTGCAGGCGTGTGGACAGGCGTCCGCGCAGGCCCATGGTGCCGCGAAATTGGGTGACCACGCGGATCTTCTGTGCCACCAGTACCAGGTCCTGTACGCGCATGATCTTGGACACGGCGGCGGCCATTTCCGGGGTCAGCCCCGGCGCCAGTGCGCGTAGGGATTGTTCATCGGCGGCGTCGCTGAGCAGCCAGTCGCGCAGGCCGCCGACGGTCAGGTGGCTGACCGTGGCGAAGGCCTGTTTGTCGTGGGTATCGATGATCAGCCGGGTGATTTCGTCGTTTTCATAGGGAATCAACACTTCTTCCAGGAAGTGCTTGAGCGGGGTGTTGGCCAGCGCCATTTGGGCCGCGACCCGTTCGCCATCATTGTGCGCCGCCACGCCCGCCAGGAAGTCGCCGGAACGCGCCGGGCTGGCCTTGGCCATCAGGTCCTTGAGGCTGTCGAAGCGGTAGGTCTGTGCACCCACCGCGTGGGAAAAGCTTGCCATACAGTGTCTCCTTGACGACGCGGGCAAGGCGCCCGCGTCGAGGTTTACGGCAGTTAGTGCAAGGCGGCCTCTGCGGCCTGGATCGCCGCGAATTCTTCTTCCGGCGTGCCCGCTACCAAGTGATGCCGGCTGTAGAAAGCAAAGTAAGCAATTAATACTCCATAGATGATCGCGGCGCCAATGACCACGCGCGGATCCACCAGAAAGCCCGCCACCACGGCCACGCAGGCCAGTACCAGCGCCACGCCCGAGGTGAAGATGCCGCCCGGCGTGCGGTAGGGGCGTTCCATTTTGGGGCGACGGATGCGCAGGGTGATGTGGGCGGCCATCATCAGCACATAGGAGATGGTGGCGCCGAACACGGCCACCAGAATCAGCAGATCACCCTGGCCGGTCAACGACAGGCCAAAACCGATGATGCCGGGGATCACCAGCGCCAACACCGGCGCCTTGCTCTTGTTGGTCTCGGACAGCTTGCGCGGCAGGTAGCCAGCGCGGGACAGGGCAAAGATCTGCCGCGAATAGGCGTAGATGATCGAAAAAAAGCTGGCGATCAAGCCGGCCAGGCCTACCAGGTTGACGAAGCTGCCCATCCAGGTCGAGCCGCCGTAGGACAATGCCAACGCTTCCACCAGTGGGTTGCCGGATTTGATCAAGGCGTAAGTGCCCGCACCGCCCGGCGCGATCACCAGAATCAACAGGGCAAAACTGGTCAGCACCACAATCGCGCCGATCAGCCCGCGTGGCAGGTCGCGTTTGGGGTTCTTGGTTTCTTCAGCGGCCAGGGGCACGCCTTCTACCGCGAGGAAAAACCAGATCGCATAGGGGATCGCCGCCCACACGCCGACGTAGCCGAACGGCAGGAAAGGGCTGGCACCCTTGGCTTCGGTCACCGGGATATCCAGCAGGTTGGCGACATTGAAGTGCGGCACCATCGCTACCAGAAACACGCCCAGGGCGATGGCTGCGATGGCGGTAATCACGAACATCAGCTTCAGCGCTTCACCCACCCCAAAAATGTGGATGCCGATAAAGATGATGTAGAACGCTAAATAGATCATCCAGCCGCCAATGCCGAACAGCGACTCGCAATACGCGCCAATAAACACCGCGATGGCGGCGGGCGCGATTGCGTATTCGATCAGGATCGCCGTGCCCGTGAGAAACCCGCCCCAAGGGCCAAACGCGCTGCGGGCAAAGCCGTAGCCGCCGCCTGCGGTAGGAATCATGGAAGACAGTTCGGCCAGTGAAAAACACATGCACAGGTACATGGTGGCCATCAGCAGTGTGGCGAGAAACATGCCGCCCCAACCGCCCTGGGCCAGGCCGAAGTTCCAGCCGGCGTAGTCGCCGGAGATGACGTAGGCGACGCCGAGGCCGACCAGCAACACCCAGCCGGCGGCGCCTTTTTTGAGTTCGCGTTGTTGAAAGTATTGGGAGTCGACTTTTTCGAAGTCGACGGAAGAACTTGTGGGTTCGCTGGGCATGGGAAGTACCTTCCATTCTTATTGTTTTAACTCGGCCTCTGTGTGCCGAATGCAGTTCGCAAGTACTTGTGAAGTTCTAAGTGTGGGAGGGGGCTTGCCCCCGATGGCGGTGTGTCAGCTACTGAGTTGTTGGCTGATCCACCGCTATCGGGAGCAAGCCCCCTCCCACCTTTGATTGCATTGCAAGGGTGGGAGGGTGTTGTGGGTTAGAAGAAGCCCAATGGATTAATGTCGTAGCTCACCAGCAAGTTCTTGGTCTGCTGGTAATGGTCCAGCATCATCTTGTGCGTCTCACGGCCCACACCGGATTTCTTGTAACCGCCAAACGCGGCATGCGCCGGGTACAGGTGGTAGCAGTTGGTCCACACGCGGCCGGCCTTGATCGCACGGCCCATGCGGTAGGCGCGGTTGATGTCGCGGGTCCACAGGCCGGCGCCCAGGCCGAACTCGGTGTCGTTGGCAATGGCCAGGGCTTCGGCTTCGTCCTTGAAGGTGGTGATGCTTACCACTGGGCCGAAGATTTCTTCCTGGAACACGCGCATTTCGTTGGTGCCCTTGAGCAGGGTCGGCTGGATGTAATAGCCGGTGGCCAGGTCGCCGCTGAGCTTCTCCACCTTGCCGCCGGTGAGCAGTTGCGCCCCTTCGCCCTTGGCGATTTCCAGATAGGACAGAATCTTGTCGAACTGCTGCTCCGACGCTTGGGCGCCAACCATAGTGTCGGTGTCCAGCGGATCGCCGCGCTTGATCGACTCGACCTTTTTCATCACCACTTTCATGAAGTCTTCATAGATCGACTCTTCCACCAGCGCGCGCGATGGGCAGGTGCACACTTCGCCCTGGTTGAAGAACGCCAGCACCAGGCCTTCGGCGGCCTTTTCGATGAATTGCGGTTCGGCTTTCATGATGTCGGCGAAGAAGATGTTCGGCGACTTGCCACCCAGTTCGACGGTGGACGGAATGATGTTCTCGGCCGCCGCATGCATGATGTGCGAACCCACCGGGGTGGAGCCGGTGAAGGCGATCTTGGCGATGCGCTTGCTGGTGGCCAAGGCTTCGCCGGCCTCTTTACCGAAACCGTGCACGACGTTGAGTACGCCGGGCGGCAGCAGGTCGCCGATCAGCTCCATCAGCACGTTGATACCCAGCGGCGTTTGTTCGGCGGGCTTGAGCACCACGCAGTTACCGGCGGCCAGGGCCGGGGCGAGCTTCCAGGCGGCCATCAGCAGGGGGAAGTTCCACGGGATGATCTGGCCGACCACGCCCAGCGGCTCATGGAAATGATAGGCGGCGGTGAGTTCGTTGATTTCGGCGCTGCTGCCTTCCTGGGCGCGGATGCAGCCGGCGAAGTAGCGGAAGTGGTCGGCGGCCAGCGGGATGTCGGCGTTGAGGGTTTCGCGCACGGCCTTGCCGTTGTCCCAGGTTTCGGTGACGGCCAGCAGTTCGAGGTTCTGTTCGATACGGTCGGCGATTTTCAGCAAGACCAGCGAGCGGTCCTGGGCCGAAGTCTTGCCCCAGGCGTCAGCGGCGGCGTGGGCGGCGTCCAGGGCGTTGTCGATGTCTTTGGCAGTGGAGCGCGGGAATTCGGCGATGGGCTTGCCGTTGACCGGCGACGTATTGGTGAAGTAATTGCCATCGACCGGGGCAACGAATTCTCCACCGATGTAGTTGCCGTACTTGGCCTTGAACGAAACGATAGCGCCTTCAGTACCGGGGTGTGCATAACGCATGGTGGGCATCTCCTGCTTTTATGTTTATTGGAGTACAGCGCGGCAAGCGCGTGATAAAGCGTAGAGCAAAGGTTGGGCCACTGCGTTGCAGGCCAGGTAAATCAAGGGGTTAATATTTTTACCGGGCGTTGCTGTCACCCCGTCGGTACAGGTGGGGTGACAGTGTGTGTCATAAACGATACGGCCCGTGACCGGCGGGTCGGGTCGGGATTGCAATGGCTGGGTGCCTGGAGGATGCTGGGCGTTCTCACGCAGGGAGAATAATAAGAACATGCACAACGATCAGTTCAGTCGCCATGCCCAGCAAGTCTTGACCGTCACACGCGGGCATGAACGCTCCCAAGGCCCCGGCAGCGATCCGTCCATTGCCCGCTCCTGGCTGCGCTGCCTGGAGGACTACCACCTCGATCCCGCGCAAACCATCGCCCCTACCGTGCTCGAACAGGGGCGCCTGCTGGAAAGTCGCGAACGCCTGCAGCAGGTGCTGCACATCGCCGGCAACGAGATGAACAGCCTGCATCAACAGCTCTCCGGCGCTGGCCACGCGGTGCTGCTCACTGACGCGCGCGGCGTGATCCTCAACTGCGTCACCGCGCCGTCCGAGCGCAAGATTTTCGAGCGCGCCGGGTTATGGCTGGGCGCCGATTGGAGTGAGGCCCGCGAGGGCACCAATGGCATCGGGACGTGCCTGGTTGAGCGCCAGTCCGTGACGATTCATCGCGACGAACACTTTCGCGGCCGTCACACCGGGCTGACCTGCTCGGCGAGCCCGGTGTTCGATCCTCACGGTGAACTGCTGGCGGTGCTGGACGTGTCGTCGGCTCGGGAAGCGGTGTCGCGCCAGAGCCAATTCCACACCATGGCGCTGGTCAACCTCTCGGCGAAGATGATCGAGAGTTGCTATTTCCTGCGCCACTTTGAGCACCATTGGCTACTGCGTTTTCACCTGCAGGCAGAGTCCGTGGGCCTGTTCAGTGAAGGGCTGCTGGCGTTCGACGGTGAGGGGCGCATTTGCGCGGCCAACCAGAGCGCGCTGAACCTGCTCGCCCGCGCGCGCAACGGTTTGCTCGGCCAGCCGGTGGAGATGTTTTTCGACTGCACACTGGATCAACTGCTGAGCCGCACCAGCGCCACTGCGAGCGCCAGTTGGCCGTTGCGTACCCGTGAGGGGCGCAGCCTGTTTGCGGCATTGAGAGGCCAGCCACGCCGGGTGCCCACACCGGCTACCCAGCCCGCATCGCCAAGGCTTTCCGGGATTTGCCTGGGCGACCCGGCGCTGCAAGACGAAATGCGCAAGGCGCTGCGGGTGTTCGAGCGCGATGTGCCACTGCTGATCAACGGTGAAACCGGGTGCGGGAAAGAAGCGTTCGCCAAGGCCGTGCACCGGGCCAGCCAGCGTTCCGATAAGGCCTTTGTCGCGCTCAACTGTGCGGCCATCCCGGAAAACCTGATCGAAAGCGAGCTGTTTGGCTATCGCGGTGGCAGTTTCACCGGAGCGCTGAAGGAAGGCATGCGCGGCAAGCTGCAACAAGCCGATGGCGGTACGTTGTTTCTGGATGAAATCGGCGATATGCCGGTGGCGCTGCAAACCCGTTTGTTGAGAGTGTTGGAGGACCGCCTGGTGGTACCTATCGGCGGTGAGCCCCAGGCGGTGAACGTGCGAATTATCAGCGCCACCCACCGAAATCTGCTTGAACGTGTGCAGGACGGCAGCTTTCGCGAGGATTTGTATTACCGCTTGAACGGCCTGGAAGTCGCCCTTCCGGCGTTGCGTGAGCGCCGTGACAAGTCGCAACTGCTGGACTTCCTGCTGGCGCAGGAGGCGGGTAAGCAGGCTGTTGGCCTGACGCCTGCAGCGCGTGAAGTTCTGTTGGTGTACGCCTGGCCGGGCAATATCCGACAGCTGCGTACGGTGTTGCGCACGCTGGTCGCGCTGTGCGACACAAGCCTGATCGGGCTTGAGGATTTACCTGCGATCATCCGCCAGGCTCGCGCGCAATCGAGTGAACAGCGCCCTGCACGTTCGCCCCTGGACGACGCCGAGCGGGCGGCTTTGCTGGCAACGCTGGAGCAGCAACGCTGGCACATGAGCCATACGGCGCAGCAGTTAGGGGTGAGCCGTAATACGCTTTACCGAAAGTTGCGAAAGTATGACATTTCACGCAGTTTGGTCGTTTAGCCGTGAAAAATGCAGTTCACCATGAAATCCATGGGTTGCTTCACAGGCCTGCCTACTGCCGGCGCACTTGGCAGAGTGACCTAAAGAGTGCCATTTCCTACTCCCTGCGCTAACCTGCCTCGATGATTTACGAGGTCAACTATGCACATTCATATTCTGGGTATCTGCGGCACGTTCATGGGCTCGATGGCGGTACTTGCCAAAGAGCTGGGCCATCACGTTACCGGCTCCGATGCCAATGTTTATCCGCCCATGAGCACCCAGCTACAAGCTCAGGGCATTGAGCTGACTCAAGGCTACGACCCGGCTCAGTTCGACCCGGTCCCCGATCTGGTGGTGATCGGCAACGCCATGTCCCGGGGTAACCCTGCGGTCGAGTATGTGCTTAATAAAGGCTTGCCGTATGTCTCCGGCCCCCAGTGGCTGGCCGACCATGTGCTGCAAGGGCGCTGGGTGCTTGCGGTTGCCGGCACCCACGGCAAAACCACCACCAGCAGTATGTTGGCCTGGGTGCTGGAGCATGCGGGCATGAGCCCGGGTTTCCTGATTGGCGGTGTGCCACAGAACTTCTCGGTGTCGGCGCGCCTGGGGGAGACGCCGTTCTTCGTGATCGAGGCCGACGAGTACGACAGCGCGTTCTTCGACAAGCGTTCCAAGTTCGTCCACTACCGTCCGCGCACGGCGATCCTGAACAACCTTGAATTCGATCATGCCGACATCTTCCCGGATCTGCCGGCCATCGAGCGGCAGTTCCACCACCTGGTGCGTACCATTCCAAGTGAAGGGCTGGTGATTCACCCGACCACCGAACCGGCGTTGCAGCGCGTGATCGAGATGGGCTGCTGGACTCCGGTGCAAACCACCGGCGCGGGCGGGCAGTGGCAGGTCAAATTGCTCAGTGACGACGGTTCCAGGTTTGAAGTGCTGTTCGAAGGCCAACCCCAAGGCACGGTCGAGTGGGACATGACCGGCCAGCATAACGTCGCTAACGCCTTGGTCACCCTGGCGGCTGCGCGGCATGTGGGGGTGGTGCCTTCCATGGGTATCGCGGCATTGAGCGCATTCAAGAGCGTGAAGCGGCGCATGGAAAAGGTAGCCGATGTGAATGGGATTACCATCTACGATGATTTTGCCCACCACCCCACGGCGATTGCCACGACGTTGGACGGCCTGCGCAAACGCGTCGGTGATGCGCAGATCATTGCCGTCGTCGAGCCGCGCTCCAACTCCATGAAGCTGGGGGCACACCGTGATGGCCTGCCGGAAAGCGTCAATGACGCCGACCAGGCGGTCTGGTATGCACCGGCCAACCTGGGCTGGGACCTGCCGGCGATCGCCGCGCGGTGCAGTGTGCCTTCGACCGTCTGTGACTCGTTGGAGGGCATCATCGAGCACGTCAAGCAACTGGCCAAGCCGGGCACCCATGTGGTGATCATGAGCAACGGCGGCTTCGGCGGCTTGCACGGCAAGCTGGCCGAGGCGCTCAAGTGAGCGGCCCGGAACGCGTCACCCTGGCGATGACCGGCGCCTCCGGTGCGCCTTATGGCCTGCGTTTGCTTGATTGCCTGGTGCGTGAAGACCGTGAGGTGCATTTTCTGGTCTCCAAGGCGGCGCAGTTGGTGATGGCGACTGAAACCGATGTCGCATTACCGGCCAAGGTGCAGATGATGCAGGCGTTCCTCACCGAATACACCGGCGCGGCGGCGGGGCAGATCAAGGTCTATGGCAAAGAGGACTGGATGTCGCCGGTCGCTTCCGGCTCCGGTGCGCCGGCGGCGATGGTGGTGGTGCCCTGTTCCACCGGCACGCTGTCGGCGATTGCCACGGGCGCCTGTAATAATTTGATCGAGCGCGCGGCAGACGTGACCTTGAAGGAACGCCGTCAGTTGATCCTGGTGCCGCGTGAAGCGCCCTATTCGAGCATCCATCTGGAGCACATGCTCAAGTTGTCGAACATGGGCGTGACCATATTGCCCGCATCGCCAGGCTTCTATCATCAGCCGCAGACCATCGATGATCTGGTGGACTTTGTGGTGGCGCGTATTCTCAACTTGCTTAATATCCCGCAAGACATGCTGCCACGCTGGGGCGAGCATCACTTGAGCGGCGATGAATAAGGCGCTGCTGGTCGTGCTGGCGCTGCTATTGGCCGGCTGCGCCACCGCTCGCACGCTGGATGCCGCGCAACCTGGCGCGCCGGTGGTGTATGCCGGCACGCGGTTGGACCTGTATGCGATCAATGGAGGCTGTTGTGCCAAGGACAGATTTGGCGCTGAGGCGCCGAGTTACCCGCATATCGACCTGCCGGCCAGTGCGCTGCTCGACACCCTGTTGTTGCCACTGTCGGCGTTGACGGTGCTGGGTGTGGGCTTCAACGCCACCGGCGGGCTATAACTCGACCTTAATGGCAACACAAAACCAAATGTGGGAGGGGGCTTGCTCCCGATAGCAGTGGTTCAGTCAACCCATCAGGCGACTGACCCACCGCGATCGGGAGCAAGCCCCCTCCCACATTTGTTGCTGTGTAGACTTTATTTACCGAGCTTGCGCAGCTCATCCGACTCCACCACGCGCACCCCGTCCTGCTCTTCCAGCGCCAGGCGCCACATGGCGCGGGCCAGTTCGCAGACTTCAATGCCGTGGTACTTGCCCGGAATCAGGCGTGACAGCGGCCCGGCCAGTTGTTCGGCCAGGCGCGGCTCGAGTCTTTCGCCCAACAGCAACGATGGCCGCACGATCGTTAGTTGCGGCCAATCCTGTGCTCTCAACGCCTGCTCCATTTCCCCTTTGACCCGGTTGTAGAACACCGAGGATTTCGGGTCGGCGCCAATCGCACTGATCACGATCAGGTGCCGCGCGCCCATTTCCCGTGCGCGCTTGGCGAAGGTCACCACCAGATCCAGGTCGACCGCACGGAACGCCGCTTCCGAACCTGCTTTCTTGATCGTAGTGCCCAGGCAGCAGAAAGCGATATCCACTTGGCCGCTCAGGTGTGGCAGGACCACTGCCGGGTCGCCCACCGGGTTTTCCAGGCGCGGGTGTTCAGCCAATGGTTTGCGGCTGGGTGCCAGTACGCGGGTCACGGTGGGTTCGTTGAGCAGGCGGTCCAGCAAGTGTTCGCCGGTAAGGCCAGAGGCGCCGGCCAGCAGGATATGCTGCGGTGTCAGGTACATGGTGTTTCCCCCTTGTTACACGTTACAGCTTAGTTGCCTTTGGCTTCCTTGCTATTCATTGAGACGCTTTCGAGCGCCTTTCGTGCCTGCTGTTTGCGTAATAATTGCCAATGGGCGATCACGCCCTTGGGGGCCCAGATCTGCGGTTCGGAGGCTTCGAAATTGTCCGCCTGTTCGCGTTCGGCCACATGCAGTTGTGCCAGTTTGAACGCCTGTTGCAAATCGTCTGTTTGGCTGAAAGCTTGTGCGAAAAGGGCATCACCAAAGTAGGTGAAGTCTGCTTCTTCTGAACAACCGAACGACACGCGATCCGCGCGCGAGGCGGTCATGATCAGCGTGCGTTCATCCTTCAATGCCGGGATGAATCCGCCGGAGTAACAGGCGGAAATCACGATGATCTTGTCGCGGTTTTTCAGCGGCGCGAGCACGGCGGCCAGCTCGTCGGCCGGCAGGTCGGCCAGCTCCATGCGCGGCTGGTCCAGCACCAGTTCGTGTTCATGAGTGCCGTGGCTGGTCATATAGATGAACACCAAGTCTTCCGGCCCGCTGCGTTCGGCCAGGGTTTGCACGGCACGGCGCAGATTTTCGCGGGTGGCCATGGGGCGGTCGGCGATATGGTCGCGGTGGTTGACCAGGCGAATCTGCCCATGTGCACCGAAGCGGGTGGCGAGCATATTGCTGACGTAATCGGCTTCGCGCAGGAATACGCTTTGCTTGCCGTCACCGGCCAGTGCCAGGGTGTACAGCTCGATGGCAGGCGTAGACGCGGGCACGGCGGCGAGGGCGTCAGCCAGCAAGCGACCCTGGGCCAATACGCCGATTTCCAGTGGGTCGGGCAGCAGCTTGCCCTCGGCATCGCGCACGCGCATGCCGTTGACCCAGGTGCCGGCCTGAACCGTGCCATCGGTGAGCACCAGCGTGCCGCGGCCCTGGTAGCTGTCGCTGTCGAAGCCGCCGATATAGAAGCTGCCATCGGTAAGGTTCAGGCGACCTTCGCCGCTGAAGCGCCAATCGATGAACTGGCCGACGTAGTGGCTGCCATCGACGCCGATCAATTCGCCCTTGCCGCTGAGCACGCCTTCCTTGAACTGGCCGATCCACACGTCGCCGTCGGCGTTTTCATAGCGGCCCTTGCCGTTGAGCTGGTTCTGTTTGAATTGGCCGACGTAGATATCACCATCCGCGCTGTTGAACGTGCCGTTGCCTTCCAGCTGACCATCGACGAAGTGGCCGCTGAACTGATTGCCGCTGTCGTCGTTGCGCTGGCCTTCGCCATTGGGCTTGCCGTGGGCGAATTGGCCCTGGTATTGGCTGCCGTCGGCCAGCTCCAGGCGTCCGAGGCCGGAGTACTGGTCGTCCTTGAATTCGCCGCGGTAGGTCATCTGCCCCTCTTTGAGGGTGCCTTCGCCGTTGCGTCGACCGTTCTTGAAACCACCGACGTAGCTGCTGCCCGCCGTGGTCAGGCGGCCCTGGCCGTCAAACAGGCCCTGCTTGAATTGGCCCTGATAGACTTCGCCGTTACTGCCATGCCATTCGCCCTGGCCATGCCACTGGCCCTTATCGAACTCGCCGGCGTACCAACTGCCGTTGGGGTAGTCGACACGGCCCTGGCCTTGCAGCAAGCCGTTGACCACATCACCACGGTAGCGGCCGCCATCGGGCAGGCGCGCGTCGGGCGGCAACAGCGATTCGCCGTCTCCGCACGCGGTGAGCAACAGGGCAAGGGCAAGGGGAGCGAGTGGGCGCATAGCGGGATCCGGATAATTGAGCGCCGAGTATGCCGCAGCCGAGAGGTTCATACATAAATTTACATACACTGTGGCAAGGTTTGTTGCCTCACCACAGGCAGCGTCCTACACGAAGCAGAGTGACAGCGACTCGGCGATGTAGGCAGGTTTCTCCTGGCCTTCGATTTCCAGGGTGGCGGTGGCCTTGAACAGCCATTGGCCGGGTTTTTTCTCGTGGACATCGGTGAGCGTGACGTTCAGGCGCACCTTGGAGTCGACCTTTACCGGCTGGATAAAGCGCACGCTGTCGAGGCCGTAATTGACCGCCATCTTCAGGCCTTCGGGCATGATCAGGATGTCTTCCATCAGCTTGGGCATCAGCGACAGCGACAGGAACCCATGGGCAATGGTGCTGCCGAACGGGGTTTGCGCCGCCTTGACCGGGTCGACGTGGATGAACTGATGATCGCCGGTGGCCTCCGCGAACAGGTTGATGCGCGCCTGGTCGATGGTGAGCCACTCGGAACGTCCGAGTTCCTTGCCGACATACTCTTTGAGCTGCGCTACGGGTACCTGGGGCATTGCATCTCTCCTGGTTTCATCGTTTTTATCCCCCGCCGATGAGGGTTTTTTATGGGATACAGAGAACCAATGTAGATCATCATGGGCAATCGGCCCGGTCAACGACATGCTTTTGGCGAATGCCGGAGCATAGGGCGGGCGTGCTTATAATGCGCGCGGGCTTTAAGGGGGAGAAAGCGGATGCTGTTACGTGGCCTGACCTGGCTGGTGTTGTTTCAACTGATCGGCACAGCGATCAATCATCTGCTGTTGCCGGTATTGCCGGGACCGATCATCGGCCTGCTGCTGATGCTTGGCTTTCTGATCTGGCGCGGCGAAGTCAGCGAGCCGCTGAGCCTGGCGGCCGGCAGCCTGCTGCGGTATCTGCCGTTGCTGCTGGTGCCGCCGGCCGTGGGCGTGATGGTGTATGCCAAGGACATCGTTGCAGACTTCTGGGCCATCGTCGGCGCGCTGGTGCTGTCGCTGGTCATCGCCATGGGCGTCGTCGGCGTGCTGATGCAACAGATGGTCAAGCGCAAGGAGAAGGGCCAATGATGTTCGATTGGCAGGGCGCCTGGACGGCCGTCATTCATCACCCACTGTTCGGGATCGGCATCACCCTGGGTGCTTATCAACTGGTACTGGCGGCTTTCGAGAAAACCCGCTGGATCTTCCTGCAGCCGGTGCTGGTCTCCATGTTGCTGGTGATTGGTGTGTTGCTCACTTGCGGCCTGAGCTACGTCGAATACCGCGAAAGCACCGAGATCATGGGCATTCTGCTGGGGCCGGCGACGGTAGCCCTGGCGGTGCCGCTGTATCTGAACCTGCGCCGGATTCGCCAATTGTTCTGGCCGATCTTTACTACGCTGGTGATAGGTGGGGTGTTGGCCACCGGCCTGTGCGTGGTGTTGGGCTGGTGGTTCGGCGCTGAACACAGGGTGCTGATGACCATGGCGCCCAAGTCGGTGACGTCGCCAATTGCCATGCTGGTGGCCGAGCAGATCGGTGGCGTGGCGGCATTGGCCGCGGTGTTCGTGTTGATCACCGGGGTGGTCGGCGCGATGATCGGCCCGGCGCTCCTGTCGCGCCTGGGCGTACACAGCCCCGAAGCACGCGGCATGGCCCTGGGTATGACGGCCCATGCCGTCGGCACCTCGGTGGCCCTGCAGGAAAGTGAAGAATGCGGCGCCTTCGCGGCGCTGGCGATGAGTCTGATGGGCGTGGCCACGGCGGTGTTCCTGCCGCTGGCCGTGTCGGTGATCGTTTGAACCGGGTTTAAGGAAACCTTTATGAATCTGGCGCTGTTTCCGCTCAACACTGTGCTGTTCCCTGGCTGCACCCTCGATTTGCAACTGTTCGAGGCGCGCTACCTGGACATGATCAGCCGCTGCATGAAAAAGGGCGAAAGCTTCGGCGTGGTGTGCATCCTTGACGGCAAGGAAGTCGGCCTGGCCCCGGACGGCTATGCGCTGATTGGCTGTGAGGCGCTGATTCGCGACTTCAAGCAACAGGACAACGGCCTGCTGGGCATTCGTGTCGAAGGCGGGCGGCGTTTCCGCGTACGTGACGCCCAGGTGCACAAGGACCAGTTGCTGGTGGCCGAGGTGCAGTGGCTCGAAGAGCTGCCGGACCAGCCGCTGGAAGAAGAGGATGCCGACCTGCTGGCGCTGCTGCAGGCATTGGCGGAGCACCCGATGGTCGCTTCGCTGGATATGGACGCCCGTGCCGAGGGCCAGCAGGCCCTGGCTAATCAGCTGGCGTATCTGCTGCCGTTCACCGAGGCCGACAAGCTCGACCTGCTGCAACTCGACGATCCGCAGCAGCGGCTGGATGCGATCCAGATGCTGCTGGATGAGTTGCAAGGTGAATTATTCACCTGAAATTCGGATTTCCCTGACGTGGTTTTCAGACTTTGTTTCGTTGCTTCCAGCAGCGTGGCTTGCACTATTTTCCGATCACAACCTAATGATCGGAGATGACCATGATTCGGCTGACACCCTCGGAACAAGAAGCCTGGGACGCGTACCTTGTCAGCGTGACCACGCAATTACTCCAGCAGGATGCCACGCGGGGCCCGGAATACATCGCCGAACGCGCCGCTGAAATCGCTGATGAAATGCTGCTGGAGCGACGCGAGCGTTGCGTTGAGCGCCGCTCGGCATCGGTGGAGTGGATCGGCCCGGCCAAGGATCAGTAAGCGTACCTGAGCAAAGCATGGGACGTGCCGGTAAAAGCAATAAACCCGAGCACGGCCACCACGGCGGGCAACACCAGCCACCAGGCTTTTTGCGTCATCGCGGGCAAGGGGCTGCGGTACTGACTGAAGCTGAGGCTGAACGCGCAGACGGTCATCGCCAGCAGCGTGCCGGCCAGGATGTCCGTGGGCCAGTGAGCACCCAGGTACACCCGCGACAAGGCAATGAACGCGGCGGGTATGCAGCCCAGTAGCAGCCAGGTAAGGCGTAACCGCGTGGGTTGGCCCCGGCCTGCCAGTACCGACAGGGCCAGAAAGAACGCAAACGCGCCGGAGGCATGGCCGCTGGGCATGCTGAAGCTGGTGAGCGGGTCGGTAAGGATTTCCGGGCGGCCACGGGCGAAGAAGAGCTTGGTGCCGGTGTTGATCACGGCGGCTCCCGCCAGTGTGACGCCAACGAATAGGGCATGACGCCACTGTCGCGCCAGTAGCAGCAGGCCGGTGAACACCGCGCTGGCCACGAACATTTTCTTGAACTCGCCCAGTTGGGTGATGCGCACCATTACTTCGTCAAGCCACGGGCTGCGATGTTCCTGCACAAGGGCGCTCAGGCCCTGGTCGAAATGGTTGAGGTGCGGGTAGCCGATGAACAGCGCGACCAGCAAGGTCAGGCTGGCGCAACCAATCCACAGGGTAGCGCGACGATGGCCGCGCAGGCTGCTGTTCAAGCTCAGCCCCAGCAGCACCGCCAGGCAGGCCGCGACAATGGCCGCTTCCGGCCAGAAACCTTCCGGCAATGGCAGGCGGAACGCAGCGCCAGCGGCCCATCCCGGCAGCAGATAAGCCACCGACCACCCCGCTGCCGCGATAACGCTCACGGCCGCGAAGCGCGGGAACGGCATGTCGCACATGCCGGCCACCATCGGCAGCATGGGGCGCAGCGGGCCGATGAAGCGCCCGACCAACAGGCTGGCGATGCCGTACTTATGGAAATAGGTTTCAGCGCCATTCATCCATTCGGGGTGCTGACGAAGGCCGGGCAGGCGTCGGATGTTCTGGTGGAAATGCCGGCCCAGGTAGTAGGAAACCCCATCGCCCAATAAGCCGCCGAGGAATCCCAGCAGCAGGGTTTCGCTCAACGACAGCGCGCCGCTGCCGGCCAGTGCGGCAATCGCGAACAGCAGCACCGTACCCGGCACGATCAGTCCGGCGATGGCCAGGCATTCCACGCACGCAACGATAAACACCGCCGCCGCCAGCCATTGTGGGTTCAGGGTCAGCCAGCCGGTAATGCTATCGAGCCATTGGCCCATACACTCCACTCCATTTCTGTAATGCATATGCTGAAACGCTGATGATCAACTGTGGGAGGGGGCTTGCTCCCGATGGCGGTGGGTCAGTATCAGATGGTCTGACTGACACACCGTTATCGGGAGCAAGCCCCCTCCCACATGGAGCATCAAATCAAAAAATAATCGCGGCCTTCGACCTGTCCCCGGCGCAGCGGGTTCCGTGTGCAATAAGGCGCATAGCCAGCATCGACGAAACGGTACATCAAATGCTCATCGCGCCCGCTGGGGATGCCCAGTCGTGTGGTCTGGATGATCTGCGTGGGCACCTGGCCTACGTCTTCCACATACAACAGTTCCTGATCGAAGCGCTTGGCATCCCACATCGGCACCTTCAGGCCCAGCGCCTTGCACAGCAGCGTCTGGCCCGCACAGAGTTTCTGCGCGGCGCGCGGGCTGCCGTCGGGGTTCGGGTTGTTCAACAGCATTTGCGCCAGACTCGCCGGGCCGGAAATTTCATCGACCCAGGGATACGCCGATTTGATCAGTACGGCATTGCCCGGGCCGTGGGCGCTGAAATTCAGCGAATCACCGCCACGGGCGTAGTACATGTAAATATGTCCGCCATCCAGAAACAAAGCCTTACGCTTTTCTGTGTAGCCGAGTGAGGCGTGGCTGCCTTTTTCGGCCACGTAATAGGCTTCGGTTTCAATAATTCGGGCTGAAAGCCAAATTCCGCCGACACGATGACGGATGACTTTTCCGAGCAGTTCTTGCGCGAGCAACTGTGCATCGCGGTCGAAGAAGCTGTCGGGGAGGGCGCTGGCAGGGAGTTCGGGCGTCATTGTGGGCATAACGTTCAAGGTGATTACGGCTAAATGTGACGGAATCATAACAACTCCCACCTTAATTACCGCTGAACCCCAGGTTTTTACAGTTCATTTCGACCATCCGCCCCTCACCGCTGTCAGTCGGGCGGCGTCACAGCTATAATCTGCCGCTTTCCTCTTTGCCAAGACTACCTGACCCATGACTGAGTCCGTTCTTGACTACATGACCCGCCTGGGTCGCGCTGCCCGTCAGGCCTCGCGGTTGATCGCCCGTGCGAGCACTGCGCAGAAGAATCGCGCGTTGTTGGCCGCCGCCGACGCTCTGGATGCTTCGCGCCCAGCGCTCACCGCCGCCAACGAACAGGACTTGGTCAACGGCCGCGCCAATGGCCTGGAACCGGCCCTGCTGGATCGCCTGGCGCTGACCCCGGCGCGTATCGACGACATGATCGAAGGCTTGCGTCAGGTGGCCAAGCTGCCTGACCCCATCGGTGAAATCCGCGATATGCGTTACCTGCCGTCCGGCATCCAGGTCGGCAAGATGCGCGTGCCCCTGGGCGTGATCGGCATCATCTATGAGTCGCGCCCGAACGTGACCATCGACGCCGCGAGCCTGTGCCTCAAGTCGGGCAATGCCACCATCCTGCGCGGCGGTTCCGAGGCCATCAACTCCAACCGTGCCATCGCTGCCTGCATTCAGCAGGGCCTGGCCGTGGCCGAGTTGCCCGCCGAGGTGGTGCAAGTGGTGGAAACCACTGACCGCGCGGCGGTTGGCGCGTTGATTACCATGCCGGAATTCGTCGACGTGATCGTGCCGCGCGGTGGCAAGAGCCTGATCGAGCGCGTCAGCCGCGACGCCAAGGTGCCGGTGATCAAGCACCTGGACGGCGTGTGCCACGTCTACATCGACATCGCCGCCGACCTCGACAAGGCGATCCGCATCGCCGACAACGCCAAGACCCACCGCTACGCGCCGTGCAATACCATGGAAACCCTGTTGGTGCACGCCGGCATCGCCGAGCGCGTGCTGCCGCCGCTGGCCGCCATTTATCGCGACAAGGGCGTGGAGCTGCGCGGTTGCGAGCGTACCCGCGCGTTGCTGGGCGCGGATGTGATCGAGGCGACCGAGCAGGACTGGTACACCGAGTACACGGCGCCGATCCTGTCGATCCGCATTGTCGACGACCTGGACCAGGCCATCGAGCACATCAATAAATACGGTTCCAAGCACACCGACGCCATTGTCTCCGAGCATTTCAGCGATGCCCGGCGTTTCCTCAATGAAGTGGACTCCGCTTCGGTGATGGTCAACGCCTCGACGCGCTTTGCCGATGGCTTCGAGTACGGCCTGGGGGCGGAAATCGGCATCTCCACCGATAAGCTCCATGCCCGTGGCCCGGTTGGCCTGGAAGGCCTGACCAGTGAGAAGTACGTGGTGTTCGGCGACGGTCACGTGCGCACTTGATGGCTAAACGCATCGGGCTGCTCGGCGGTACTTTCGACCCCGTGCACATCGGCCATTTACGCAGTGCCCTGGAAGTCGCGGATGCCCTGGCGCTGGATGAATTGCGCCTGATGCCCAATTTCCGGCCGCCCCATCGCGATACGCCGCAGGTGTCAGCGCAACAGCGCCTGGAAATGGTGCGCGTTGCCGTGGAGGGTATATCGCCGCTGGTGGTGGACGATCGCGAGCTCAAGCGCGATAAACCGTCCTACACTGTCGACACCCTGGAACTGATGCGCGCCGAGCTGGCCGCCGATGACCAGTTGTTTCTGCTTTTGGGCTGGGACGCATTTTGCGGCCTGCCCTCTTGGCACCGCTGGGAGGAACTCCTCCAGCATTGCCACATCCTGGTTCTGCAACGCCCGGATGCCGACAGCGAACCGCCGGATGCCTTGCGCAACCTGCTGGCTGCGCGGTCGGTAAGTGACCCCTTGGCCCTGACCGGGCCGAACGGGAATATTGCATTCGTCTGGCAGACCCCGCTTGCGGTGTCCGCCACCCAGATCCGTCAACTGCTGGCCAGCGGTAAGTCGGTACGTTTCCTGGTGCCTGACGCGGTCCTGGCCTACATCGATGCGCACGGACTTTACCGTGCGTCGAACTGAAAAGGCGCGCTTGTCGCTACGCACCGTCGTGCAGCGAGCGCCCGAACATACGAGCAAAACGAGTTTTATATGACGAACAAAGACGTAAGCAAAGTTAAGCGCAAAGGCACCTTCAAGAGCGCGCCGCTGCCGGTAGAAGCCCACGTTGGCCCGGAACTGGCTGGCGAAGAGCTGGTAAAAGTTGCCGTGGCTGCCCTGGAAGACGTGAAAGCCCAGGACATCCAGGTGCTCGACGTACGCGACAAGCAGAGCATCACCGACTTCATGATCATCGCCACCGGTACCTCCAACCGCCAGATCGGCGCGATGCTGGACAAGGTTCGCGAAGCGGTCAAAGCCCAAGGCGTGAAGCCACTGGGTGAAGAAGGCAAGGGCGACAGCGACTGGGTGCTGCTGGACATGGACGACGTGATCGTTCACATGATGACCTCCAACGCCCGCCAGTTCTATGACCTGGAGCGTCTGTGGAAAGGCGCCGAGCAGAGCCGTGCCGCCGATGGCAAGCACCACAGCCCGGAAGTGGGCCACGCGCACTTCGACAAGCTCAACAAAGACCAGGAATAAGGAACGGCTGTGCGCCTGCGTCTGATCGCTGTCGGTTCACGCATGCCCAAGTGGGTGGAAGAGGGCTGGCACGAGTACGCCAAGCGTCTGCCTGCCGAGCTGTCGCTGGAGCTGGTGGAAATACCGCTCAATACCCGGGGCAAGAATGCCGACGTGGCGCGCTTTATCCGTCAGGAAGGCGAAGCCATGTTGGCCAAGGTCGGGCCCAACGAGCGCATCGTTACGCTCGAAGTGCACGGCAAGCCCTGGAGCACCGAGCAGTTGGCGGTGGAACTGGACCGCTGGCGCCTGGATTCGCGCACCGTCAACTTCATGGTCGGCGGCCCCGAAGGGCTGGCGCCGGAAGTCTGTGCGCGAGCCGATCAGCGCTGGTCGCTGTCGGCACTCACGCTGCCGCACCCGTTGGTAAGGATTCTGATCGGTGAACAGCTGTATCGCGCCTGGACAGTTCTGTCCGGGCATCCTTATCACAAATAATCTGCGCCATTCCCGATGACCCAGCCGATCCGCATCAAGGACCACGAGAAAGACGCACGTCTGGTACGTGCGCGCGTGGTATTTGGCGCGATCATGGTGGTGGCGCTGATCGGGGTGCTGATCGCGCGCCTGTATTACCTGCAGGTCATCCAGTACGAATATCACTCCACCTTGTCGGAAAACAATCGGGTGCATGTGCAGCCGATCCCGCCGACCCGTGGGCTGATTTTCGACCGCAACGGCGTGGTGGTGGCGGATAACCGGCCCAGCTTCAGCCTGAGCATGACCCGCGAGCGTTCCGGCGACTGGCAACAGGTGCTCGATGTGATCGTCGAAGTGCTGCAGCTGACGCCGGAAGACCGAGTCATCTTCGAGAAGCGCATGAAGCAGGGGCGCCGACCTTTCGAGCCGGTGCCGATTCTGTTCGAGCTGAACGAAGAGCAGATCGCACGGATCGCGGTGAACCAGTTCCGCTTGCCGGGCGTGGAGGTGGTGGCGCAGTTGGTGCGGCATTACCCCCAGGGGCCGCACTTTGCGCACTCGGTCGGCTATATGGGGCGCATCAACGAGAAAGAGCTGAAAACCCTCGATCCGGTCAATTACAGCGGCACCCATCACATTGGCAAAACCGGCATCGAGCGTTTCTACGAGCCCGAGCTGCACGGCCAGGTGGGTTACGAAGAGGTCGAGACCAACGCTCGCGGCCGCGTATTGCGCGTGCTCAAGCGCACTGATCCGTTGCCGGGCAAAGACATTGTGCTGAGCCTGGACATCAAGCTGCAGGAAGCCGCCGAAATGGCGCTGGGCGGTCGTCGCGGTGCAGTGGTGGCGCTGGACCCGAAGACGGGCGAAGTGCTGGCCATGGTCAGCCAGCCAAGTTTCGACCCCAACCTGTTCGTGACCGGCATCAGCTTCAAGGCCTACGCCGAGTTGCGCGATTCCATCGACCGGCCGCTGTTCAACCGCGTGTTGCGCGGTCTGTACCCGCCGGGTTCGACCATCAAACCGGCGGTGGCGATTGCCGGCCTGGATTCGGGTGTGGTCACGGCGTCGAGCCGGGTCTATGACCCCGGCTACTACATGCTGCCCAACTACGATCACAAATACCGTAACTGGAACCGCACCGGTGACGGCTATGTCGACCTGGATACCGCGATCATGCGC
This sequence comes from Pseudomonas sp. R1-43-08, assembly GCF_003852255.1. Lineage (NCBI taxonomy): Bacteria > Pseudomonadati > Pseudomonadota > Gammaproteobacteria > Pseudomonadales > Pseudomonadaceae > Pseudomonas > Pseudomonas sp. R1-43-08. The sequence continues at coordinate 4,915,682 of NZ_CP027734.1, read as the reverse complement.
TCCAACGACACCTATTTTTATGACCTGGCCCACAAGCTGGGTATCGATCGCTTGTCGACCTACATGGGCAAGTTCGGCCTCGGTCAGAAAGTCTCCCTGGACATGTTCGAAGAATCCCCAGGCCTGATGCCGTCGCGGGAGTGGAAGCGGGCGACGCGCCGCCAGGCGTGGTTCCCCGGCGAAACCCTGATCCTCGGCATTGGCCAGGGTTATATGCAGGCCACCCCGCTGCAACTGGCCCAGGCGACGGCGCTGGTGGCGAACAAGGGCATCTGGAACCGTCCGCACCTGGCCAGGACCATCGAGGGCGAGAAACCGCTGGACGAGAACCCGATCCCCGACATCGTGCTGCGCGACCCTTCCGACTGGAACAAGGTCAATCACGGTATGCAGCAGGTCATGCACGGCGCCCGTGGCACCGCACGCAAGGCGGCGATCGGTGCGCAGTACCGCATCGCCGGCAAGAGTGGTACCGCCCAGGTGGTCGCGATCAAGCAGGGTGAAAAGTACGACCGCTCCAAGGTTCAGGAACGCCACCGCGACCACGCCTTGTTTGTCGGTTTTGCCCCCGCCGATGACCCGAAAATCGTGGTGGCGGTGATGGTGGAGAACGGCGAGTCCGGCTCCGGCGTCGCGGCCCCGGTGGTGCGTCAAGTGATGGACGCCTGGCTGCTGACCGCCGACGGCAAGCTCAAGCCCGAATATGGCGGCCCCCCTTCAAGCCCCGAGGTTACGGCCCGTGAAGAGTAATTTTGACCGCATCCTCTCCAGTGAGGATGTGATGCGTCGCCGTGCGACGTTGCTGCAACGCATGCACATCGATGGCCCGCTGCTGGTGCTGCTGCTGATCTTGGCGGCGGGCAGCCTGTTCGTGCTGTATTCGGCCAGCGGCAAGAACTGGGACCTGCTGATCAAGCAAGCGTCTTCGTTCGGCCTGGGCCTGTTGTCGATGGTGGTGATCGCCCAACTCGAACCGCGCTTCATGGCGCGCTGGGTGCCGCTCGGTTATGTCGCCGGGGTTTTGCTGCTGGTGGTGGTGGACGTGATGGGCCACAACGCCATGGGCGCGACCCGCTGGATCAACATCCCTGGGGTGATTCGCTTCCAGCCGTCGGAATTCATGAAGATCCTCATGCCGGCCACCATCGCCTGGTACCTGTCCAAGCGCACGTTGCCGCCACAGCTCAAGCATGTGGGGATCAGCCTGGTGCTGATCGGCGTGCCGTTCATTCTGATCGTGCGCCAGCCGGACCTCGGCACCTCGTTGCTGATCCTGGCGGGCGGCGCGTTCGTGCTGTTCATGGGGGGCTTGCGCTGGCGCTGGATTCTCAGCGTGCTGGCCGCCGCCGTGCCCGTGGCCGTGGCCATGTGGTTCTTCTTTATGCACGACTACCAGAAGCAACGGATCCTGACGTTCCTCGACCCGGAGAGCGACCCACTGGGCACCGGCTGGAACATCATCCAGTCCAAGGCAGCGATCGGCTCCGGCGGCGTGTTCGGCAAGGGCTGGCTGCTGGGCACCCAGTCGCACCTGGACTTTCTGCCGGAAAGCCACACCGACTTCATTATTGCGGTGATGGGCGAAGAGTTCGGCCTGGTCGGCATTTGCGCGCTGCTGCTGATCTATTTGCTGCTGATCGGGCGCGGGCTGGTGATTACCGCGCAGGCGCAGACGCTGTTCGGCAAGTTGCTGGCCGGCAGCCTGACCATGACTTTTTTTGTTTATGTTTTCGTCAACATCGGTATGGTCAGTGGCCTGCTGCCGGTGGTAGGTGTGCCGTTGCCATTCATTAGCTACGGCGGAACTTCGCTGGTGACATTGCTGTCAGCGTTTGGGGTTTTGATGTCGATTCATACGCATCGCAAATGGATCGCACAGGTTTGAATAAGGTGAAGATGTCAATGCAAGTAATGCGCGGCTGGGCAACTCGGCATGCGTCCTGGATGGGCCTGATTGGGCTGCTGGGCGCAACGCAAGAGGTGCAGGCCGGTGACTACGATGGCTCACCTCAGGTCGCCGAATTCGTCGGTGAGATGACCCGCGACTACGGTTTCGCCGGTGAACAACTGATGGGCGTGTTTCGCGAGGCCCAGAAAAAGCGGGCGATCCTCGACGCCATCTCGCGCCCCGCCGAACGCGTGAAGCAGTGGAAGGAATATCGCCCGATGTTCCTCACCGACGCCCGCGTGGCCAGGGGCGTGGACTTCTGGCGCCAGCATGAGGCGGTATTGGCCCGCGCCGAGCAGGAATACGGTGTGCCGGCCCAGGTCATCGTCGCGATCATCGGCATTGAAACCTTCTACGGGCGCAATACCGGCAGTTACCGGGTGATCGACGCGTTGTCGACCCTGGGCTTCGATTACCCGCCCCGCGCCGAGTTCTTCCGCAAGGAGCTGCGCGAATTCCTGCTGCTGGCCCGCGAAGAACAGGTCGACCCGATGACTCTCAAGGGCTCGTATGCCGGGGCGATGGGCTTGCCGCAGTTCATGCCGAGCAGCTTTCGCGCCTACGCCGTAGATTTCGACGGCGACGGGCATATCAATATCTGGAGCAATCCCGACGATGCTATCGGCAGCGTGGCCAGCTATTTCAAGCGTCACGGCTGGGTCGGCGGTGAGCCGGTGGTCGTCCGCGCCGATGTGACGGGCGAGCGTGCCGCCGAAGGCCTGACCCAGGGTATCGACCCGGTGAAGACTGTCGGGGAGTTGCGAGCGCTGGGCTGGTCGAGTCAGAATGCGCCACGCGATGACATGCCGGTGACGGCGTTCCGCCTTGAAGGTGAAAATGGCCCGGAATACTGGATGGGCCTGAAGAATTTCTACGCAATCACGCGTTATAACCGCAGTGTGATGTACGCCATGGCCGTGCATCAGCTGTCAGACGAGCTGGTTCAAGCACGGGGCAACAAGTAATGCGGGTATCGCCGTTCAAAAAACCGCTCAAGCTGGTGGCGCTCGCCGCATTGTCCCTGCTGATCGCCAGTTGCTCCACGACGCCGAACCGAGCGCCGGCCAAGAAGGCCGGCGGCGCGGTGGTTCGCGCCCAGCCGGGCCTGGACATCAACCGTGCGCACAAAGACGGCGCGCCGTGGTGGGATGTGGATGTGTCGAAGATCCCCGATGCCACGCCCACCTTGCACTCCGGCCCCTACAAGGCCAACCCGTATACCGTGCTGGGCAAGAATTACTTCCCGCTGCAGGACTCCAAGACCTACGTGCAGTCCGGCACGGCGTCCTGGTACGGCACCAAGTTCCATGGCCAGAACACCGCCAACGGCGAAGTGTATGACCTGTACGGCATGAGCGCGGCGCACAAGACCCTGCCGCTGCCCAGCTACGTGCGCGTGACCAACCTGGACAACAACCGCACGGTGATCCTGCGGGTCAATGACCGTGGGCCGTTCTATTCGGACCGGATCATCGACTTGTCCTACGCCGCCGCGAAGAAACTCGGTTACGCCGAAATCGGTACCGCACGGGTCAAGGTCGAAGGCATCGACCCGGCGCAGTACTGGGCCCAGCGTGGCAAGCCGGCGCCGTTGATGCTCAACGAACCGCAAACCCCGCAACCACAAGTGACCGCATCGACCGGCAAGATCGAACAATGGACGCCGCCGCCCGCGCAGCATGCGCCGGATACGGTCGTCGTGCCCCGTGCCGCGCCCGGTGCCTCCACCGTGGGCGGGCAGTACCTGCAGGTGGGCGCTTTCGCCAACCCGGATGCGGCAGAACTGTTAAGGTCCAAGCTCAGCGGCATGGTCAGCGCGCCAGTGTTCATCAGCTCCATCGTGCGTAACCAGCAAACCCTGCACCGCGTGCGCATGGGGCCGATCGGCTCGCCGAGCGAGGTGGCGCAAGTGCAGAACAGCGTACGCCTGGCGAACCTGGGGCAACCCAGCGTAGTGACCGCAGAATAAGGCAATAAAGGACTGCAGGTTCAGGCGCATGCCTGGGCCCTGGTTGTTGGCTCGTTGAACAATAAAAACCCAGGGGCAAGGGGTGAGCGGGCAACCGAACACGTGACAGTCTGGAAGCGGGCTGTCTGAATAGTTTTGTCCGCGAGGGCAAGTTTCCATAAGCAATTTCGAGAGACGGATGAACATCACCACCTTAGCCAAACGTACGTGCCTGCTTATCTCGCTGATCATCACTCCGGCCGCCTGGGCGGTTGAGATGGTGCCGGCTTCCCCGCAACTGGCCGCCAAGGCCTGGGTCCTCATGGATGCCGCCAGTGGCAACGTGCTGGTCGAAAACGGCGGTGACATGCGCCTGCCGCCTGCCAGCCTGACCAAACTGATGACCGCCTACATCGCGACCCTGGAAATCCGTCGCGGCCAGATCGGCGAAAACGACCCGGTGACCGTCAGCGAAAACGCCTGGCGTACCGGTGGTTCGCGGATGTTCATCAAGGTCGGCTCGCAAGTCACCGTCAGCGACCTGCTGCACGGCATCATCATCCAGTCCGGTAACGACGCCAGCGTCGCCTTGGCCGAGCACATCGCCGGCAGCGAAGACGCGTTCGCCGACATGATGAACAAGACGGCCGGCGACCTGGGCATGACCAACAGCCACTTCATGAACCCGACCGGCCTGCCGAACCCGGAGCATTATTCGTCGGCGCACGACATGGCGATCCTGGCCCGCGCGATCATCCGTGTCGACCCGGTGCACTACGCCATCTACTCCCAGAAAGAGTTCTTCTGGAACAACATCAAGCAGCCTAACCGCAACCTGTTGCTGTGGCGCGACAAGACCGTCGATGGCCTGAAAACCGGCCACACCGACGAAGCCGGCTACTGCATGGTGTCGTCCGCCGTACGTGATGGCCAGCGCCTGATCGCCGTGGTATTCGGCACCAACAGCGAGCAGGCCCGTGCGGCCGAGACGCAAAAGCTGCTGACCTACGGCTTCCGCTTCTTCGAAACCCAGACCTTCTACCAGAAGGGTACGGAGCTGGCGACCGCGCCGGTATGGAAGGGCGCAACCTCCCAGGTCAAGGCCGGCCTGGCTGATGACCTGACCCTGACCATGCCCAAAGGCCAGCTGAAAAAGCTCGCTGCCAGCATGACCATGAACCCGCAATTGGTTGCCCCAATCGCCAAGGGCGACGTGATCGGTAAAGTCGAAGTCAAACTGGACGACAAGGTGGTGCACAGCGCCGACCTGATCGCACTGGATGCCGTCGACGAAGGTGGTATCTTCCGCCGCGTGTGGGATAGCATCCGTCTATTCTTCTACGGCTTGTTCAACTGATTGTGTGCACCTGCAAAGCCCCGCGTTGATCCGACGCGGGGCTTTGCCGTCGCCACGGCTTACCGCTTACGAGGCCGTTACGCCATGACCGATACCGAAGTAAAGGCGCCAAAGATCGAATTCCCGGTGGTGGACTACCCCATCAAGATAATCAGCGATACCGGTGTAGGCCGCAAAGACTTGATCCTCGAGATTGTGCGCAAGCACGCGACGATCAATGATCAGCGTGTGGACGAACGATCCAGCTCCACAGGCAAATACACCACGATCCAATTGCACATCGTTGCAATCGGTCAAGACCAGCTCTACGACATCAACAGCGAACTGCGGGCCACCGGCTTCGTGCACATGGTGTTGTGATGCCACAGGTCCTGGGCTTTCGCGAGCTCGGCCGGATGGCCTACGAGCCGGTCTGGCACGCCATGCAACGCTTCACCAACGAGCGCGGCAGCTCGGCTGCGGATGAAATCTGGCTGGTCGAACACCCGCCGGTATTTACCCAGGGCCAGGCCGGCAAGGCCGAGCACCTGCTGCTTCCGGGTGATATTCCGGTGGTGCAGGTCGACCGAGGGGGTCAAGTGACTTACCATGGGCCTGGCCAACTGGTCGCTTATCTGTTGCTGGATGTGCGCAAGCTGGGGTTTGGCGTGCGTGACCTGGTAAGCCGCATGGAAGCTTGCCTGATCGAGCTGTTGGCCAGTTACGGCGTGACCGCTGCGGCCAAGCCTGATGCACCGGGTGTGTATGTGGATGGCGCGAAAATCGCTTCCCTGGGATTGCGCATTCGTCACGGGTGTTCCTTTCATGGCCTGGCCCTGAATGTGGACATGGACCTGGCCCCGTTCCGGCGCATCAACCCGTGCGGCTACGCGGGGCTTGCGATGACCCAGTTGAGCGACCATGCAACACCCATAGAATTTGCCGAGGTAAGTGCCCGGCTGCGCGCGCAGCTCGTCAAACACCTCGACTATGCTGAGCAGACGACCCTGACGGGCGGAATCGATTGATATGACTACTGATGTTGTGCAAACCATGATCCCGACGCTGGACGTTACCGAGCGTCCAGCCCCGGCCCCGCGTGCCAAGGTGGAAGCCGGCGTCAAGCTGCGCGGCGCCGAGAAGGTTGCACGCATCCCGGTCAAGATCATCCCGACCACCGAACTGCCGAAAAAGCCTGACTGGATTCGCGTGCGCATCCCGGTCTCGCCGGAAGTCGACCGTATCAAGGCCCTGCTGCGCAAACACAAGTTGCACAGCGTGTGCGAAGAGGCGTCTTGCCCGAACCTGGGCGAATGCTTCTCCGGCGGCACCGCCACCTTCATGATCATGGGTGACATCTGCACCCGTCGTTGCCCGTTCTGCGACGTGGGCCACGGCCGTCCGAAACCCCTGGACGTCAACGAGCCGGAAAGCCTGGCTATCGCCATCGCCGACTTGAAACTCAAATATGTGGTGATCACCTCGGTCGACCGTGACGACTTGCGCGACGGCGGTGCCCAGCACTTTGCCGATTGCATCCGCGAAATCCGCAAACTGTCGCCAAACGTCATGCTTGAAACCCTGGTGCCCGACTACCGTGGCCGCATGGATGTGGCGCTGCAAATCACCGCCGCCGAGCCGCCGGATGTGTTCAACCACAACCTGGAAACCGTTCCGCGCCTGTACAAGGCCGCGCGTCCGGGTTCGGATTACCAGTGGTCGCTGACCCTGCTGCAGAAGTTCAAGCAGATGATGCCGCACATTCCGACCAAATCCGGCTTGATGCTGGGCCTGGGCGAAACCGACGAAGAAGTCATCGAAGTCATGAAGCGCATGCGCGAGCACGACATCGATATGCTGACCCTGGGCCAGTACCTGCAACCGTCCCGTAGCCACTTGCCGGTGCAGCGTTTCGTGCACCCGGATACCTTCGCCTGGTTCGCCGAGGAAGGGTACAAGATGGGCTTCAAAAACGTGGCCTCGGGCCCGTTGGTACGCTCTTCGTACCACGCCGACGAGCAGGCCAAGCTGGTCAAGGCGAGCCTGGTGTCGTAACACCGAACTATGTAACGCCGCAGGTCCAATGTGGGAGGGGGCTTGCCCCCGATGCGGTACATCAGTCGATCCTTTATTGGCTGTCACACCGCCATCGGGGGCGAGCTCCCTCCCATATTTCGTTATGCGTCATATTAAGGAGAATTGTGCATGACCGCCGCCGTACCCGCCCTGCGCCCCGAAGGCACCATCGGCCTGATCGCTCCCGCCGGCCCTGCCGCGCTGGACGTTGAAAAAGCCGGGCAATGGATGCGCGCCCGTGGCTACGAACTGCGCATTTTCCCAGGTGTGTATGAGCGCGACGGCTACTTGGCCGGCAGTGATCAAGTGCGTCTCAACGACCTGCATGCGGCCTTCGCCGACCCCGAAATCGACGCCATTTTCTGCCTGCGCGGCGGCTACGGCACGCCACGCCTGCTCGACGCGCTGGACTTCGACCTGTTACGTGCCAACCCCAAACCGTTCGTGGGTTACAGCGATATCACCGCCCTGCACCTGGCGATCAACCGCTATGCGGGCTTCGTCACCTTCCACGGACCAATGCTCAATGCCGACTTGCTCGGTGGCAAGCAACCCCCCACCGAATCATCGCTGTTCAGCCTGCTGCGCGGCCAGCTTGGCGCCGGCAGCCTGCTGACGCACCCGGTGGCCTACCCCTTGACCACCATTGAGCCTGGCGTCGCCTGCGGGCGCTTGTTGGGCGGCAACCTCTCGATGATCGCGGCGGTGATGGGTACCGCTTACGACATTGACGCTGAAGGCATCATTCTGTTTATCGAGGACATCAACGAGCCGCTCTATCGCATCGACCGCTTGCTGACGCACCTGCGCCTGGCAGGCAAACTCGACCAGGTGGCGGGGGTGTTGGTGGGGGATGTGGCCGGTGTGGATCAGGTGGGGCTGGAAAGACTGTTGAAACAGACTTTCGAGCCGCTGTGCATTCCGGTGCTGTCCGGCTGGCGCAGCGGGCATTGTGATCCGAACCTGACGTTGCCGATGGGGGCTTTGGTGCGTTTGGATGCGGGGGAGCAGCGGGTGGTGTTGGAGCAGGATGTCGTGTTTAGCCGCTGAGTTTTCGGCGCCTGCTAAACCGCATCGGGGGCAAGCCCCCTCCCACAATTGGACCTGTACACCCTTTGGAATGCAGTCAAATGTGGGAGGGGGCTTGCCCCCGATTGCGGTAGTTGCCTTAAGCAGATCTAGCGATCTTGCAGTGACTCCAACAATTTCACCGTCGGATACCCATCCGCCGGCCAGCCCAGCGCTTGCTGCGCCGCTCGAATCGCCTTGCGTGTGTTGGCGCCAATGATCCCGTCGGCATTGCCCGCGTCGTAGCCCTTGGCGCTGAGCGCCGTCTGCAGGTCGATGCGTTGCGAGCGGCTCAGCGGTAGCTCATCCTTCGGCCAGCTCCCGCGAATCACGCCACCGCCGCCAAATCGCTCCGACAGCAGGCCAACGGCCAGCGCATAGGACGACGAGTTGTTGTATTTCAGGATCGCACGGAAGTTATCCAGTACCAGGAACGCCGGGCCACGGTAGCCGGCCGGCAACAGCAGGGCGGCGGACAGTTGGTCGACATTGGCTGGCAGGCTTGCGCCAGGCGGCAGCTGGATGCCCAGTTGCAGCCATTCGGCGACGGTCTTGCGGATGCCACCATCGGCCAGGGAGTAGTCGAAGCCCGTTGGCAGTGGCTGCACCTCAACGCCCCACGGCTGGCCTTTTTGCCAGCCGGAGCTTTGCAGGTAATGGGCAGTGGACGCGAGGGCGTCACCGGGGCTGTTCCAGATATCGCGGCGGCCGTCGCCGTCGAAATCCACGGCATGGGTGTTGTAGGTGGTGGGGATGAATTGGGTCTGGCCCATTGCGCCGGCCCAGGAACCTTTCATCTGGTCGGCCGCAATATCGCCGTGCTGGATGATCTGCAGCGCCGCCAGCAGTTGCGCCTGTGCGAACGCCGGGCGACGGCCCTCATAAGCCAGGGTCGCGAGGGAGCGGATCACCGAGTTATTGCCCTGGAACTGGCCGAAGTTGCTTTCCATGCCCCACACCGAGACCAGTGCCTGGCGATCGACGCCATACCGCTCTTCGATGCGCTGCAGGATATCGGCGTACTTGACCAGTAACGCCTGGCCATTACGCACGCGCAGCGGCGACAGCGCGCCGTCGAGGTATTCCCACACCGGGCGGGAAAACTCCGGCTGGCTGCGGTCGGCGCGAATCACCGCCATGTCCGGGCTGACCCCGGCGAAGGCATTATCGAAGACGTCGGCCGTGATTCCGGCTTGCAGGGCCTGCGCACGGAAACCGGCCTGCCATTCGGCGAAGGTCTGGGTCGGTTGGATGTTCAGGTTGTCTACCGCCAACGGCGCAACGACGGCAGGCGCGACGGCCGGTACGGTCTTGAGCGTGGGCAGGGGTTGAGCATCCGCGGCGGTGGGTTTTTCCGCGCAGGCGACAAGCAGAATGAGGCTGGAGGCAGCGATCAATTGGCGAAGGTGCCAACGACGGGAAAGACTAGAGGGCATGCACAGGTCCAGGGGGTTACAAATCCAGTGCAGACCTTATCATGCCAGAGGGGCGCTTGCCTTCAGGCAGCCAGAAAGTAAGAAGCCTCCCAGCTATTAGACTGGAAGGCTTCGCGGCGGTAGCTGCCTTTGCCCTTGCCGGCGCGTTCCTGACGGCTGCGGAACAGTGGCTGGGCGATGATGGATTTGGCCTTGTTCGGGCCATGCTTGGATGGCTTTTTGCTCATGATCTTTCTCTCGTTCGGGTGGGTGGAGCGGCGAAAATAATCTGCCTATATTGCGGCGCTGTAAAGCCTGAGAATTGTAAACACAAACAAAATGTGGGAGGGGGCTTGCTCCCGATGGCGGAGTGTCAGTCACCAGATTTATCGACTGTTACATCGCTATCGGGGGCAAGCCCCCACCCACATTGTTCCGCGGTGTTGCTGATAGATGGGTTACTCGGCAGGCAACGCCAGGCGCTGGCCGGCCATCAACAGTGACAAACGGCTCAGGCTCATCCACGGCGAGCCGGCCGCCTGGCCTTTGATCTGTGCATCGATGCGCTGCGCTTCCAGCAACAGTTGCGCCCAGCGTTGCGCCGAGTGCCGTTGCAGGGCCTTGCTCATCAGGGGTTTGCGCTTGTCCCACACCGGCGGTCGGGCTTGGCTGAAGCATTTGTCCAGGGGTGTGCCCTGGCTGTATTGCAAAGCGATGTTAGCCAGCACCCGCAGTTCCCGGGCCAGGGCCCAGAGAATCACCGGCGGTTCCACACCCTCGCCGCGCAGCCCTTCGAGCATGCGCAGGGCGTGGGCCGGTTCACCGTTGAGGATCGCGTCCACCAGCCCGAAGACATCGAACCGCGCACTGTCAGCCACCGCGCCTTGCACGGTTTCGACGGTGATCTGCCCATCTTCCGCCATCAGCTTGAGCTTTTCGATCTCCTGGGCGGCGGCCAGCAGGTTGCCCTCGACCCTGGCGGCGATCAGCTCGACGGCGTCTTGCGTGGCCGACAGGCCGGACTGTGACAGGCGTTGGCGAATCCATTGCGGCAGCTGGCTGCTGTCCACCGGCCAGATCTGGATGAACTGGGTCTGCGGGCCTTCCACCAGCGCCTTGCCCCATTTGGTTTTCTGCGCACTGCCGTCGAGCTTGGGCAGGCTGACCAGCAGCACCGTGTCTTCAGCAGGGCGCGCGCAATATTCCATCAACGCCGCCGCGCCCTTATCGCCCGGCTTGCCCGAGGGCAGGCGCAGTTCCAGCAGGCGTTTTTCGGCAAACAGCGACATGCTCGCGCCTGCCTGCAGCAGCGTGCCCCAGTCGAAACTGGCATCGGCGCTGAACACCTGGCGTTCATCGAAACCTTGCTGGCGCGCCGCCGTGCGAATGGCGTCGGCCGCTTCCTGGCACAGCAACGGGTCATCGCCGCTGACAATATAGACAGGCGCGAGGCCACCTTGCAGGTGTTTGGCGAGTTGGGCTGGGGCGAGTTTCATAGGCAGGGTGAACGGGGCGCCATGAGCGCCCCGTTTGGCTTACTCGACAGGGACTTCAACAGGCGACTGTTTCGGCGTGTTGTCTTCATACTCCTGCGCGGCTTTCAGGGCATCGGCGTCAGCCTTGGCCTTGTTGTCGGCGATTTGCTGCAGCTCCGCGAGTTTTTCCGGGGTCAGCAGTTGCAGGCGAGTCATCATGCGCTGGACCAGCTCACGACGCATTTCCTTGCGCACCTGAAGGGTCTCGGAGTCTGAGCCCACCAGGTTGTTGCCGTCGTGGCTCACGACTTTCTGCACCTGGACCTTGTCACCCATCAGCGGCAAGTGATCGCGGCCCTGTACTTCGAAGTTGACGGTGGTGGTCAACTCGACATCCGACGCGCGGCCCGCACTGGCGTAGCTGATGTTGCGCTGGGTTTCGCGCTCATCGACCAGGTCCAGTTTGTAGGTGGCGCCGGTATAGACGCGCACACCGCTGTTTTCCAGGGCCTGGCGCAGCTGAATCACGGTCTCGCCGTAGGCATTGCGTGCGCTGACGTCGAGTTCCTTGAGCGACAATTCGTTGGTGCCGGTGCCGCGCAGCTGGAAGCCGCACGCGCTCAACAGAACGGCCAGGCCCATTACCAGCAGATTGCGTTTGATCATGTTTGTTGCTCCCCTTGAAACCAGGCGGGCCGTATCGAGGCCCTGAAGGTTTAGTTCGGCGCAGGGCTCAAGCCCTGCGCCCGATCCGATTTAGCTGGCGACGATATTGACCAGTTTTCCGGGCACTACGATCACTTTGCGGATCGTCAGGCCTTCGGTAAAGCGCAGCACGTTCTCGTTGCAGCGTGCAGCCGCTTCGACTTCTTCACGACTGGCGCTGGCCGGCATGTCGATCTGGCCGCGCAGTTTGCCGTTGACCTGAATCACCAGTTGCAGCGTGTCCTGTACCAGCGCGCTGTCATCCTGCACCGGCCAGCGGGCGTCGATGACGGCACCGCTGTGGCCCAGGCGGTTCCACAACTCGTGGCTGATATGTGGGGTGATCGGCGCCAGCAGCAGGGTAACCGTTTCCAGGCCCTCGTGGATCAATGCGCGATCCTGTGCCGTGGCCTGCGGGGCTTTTTCCAGCACGTTCATCAGCGTCATCACCTGGGCGATGGCGGTGTTGAACTTGTGGTTCTGCCCTACGTCCTGGCTGGCCTGGCGGATAGCCAGGTGGGTGCTGCGGCGAATGGCCTTCTGCTCATCGTTCAGGGCGGCGACGTCCAGCTTGCCCGGCAAGCCCTGGCTGACGTGGGCATGGGCCAGGCGCCAGACGCGCTTGAGGAAGCGGTGCGAGCCTTCGACGCCGGAATCGGACCATTCGGCGCTCATGTCGGGCGGCGAGGCGAACATCATGAACAGGCGGCAGGTGTCGGCGCCGAACTGATCGATCATCGATTGTGGGTCGACGCCGTTGTTCTTCGACTTGGCCATCTTCTCGGTGCCGCCGATTTCCACCGGCAGGCCGTCGGACTTGAGCTTGGCGCTGATGACCTTGGCTTTGTTGTCACGCTCGAGCTCGACGTCCGCCGGGTTGAACCAGGTGTAGGCGCCATTGGCTTCGCGGCGATAGTAGGTCTCGGCGATTACCATGCCCTGGGTCAGCAGGTTCTTGAACGGCTCGTCGGAGCTGACCAGGCCTTCGTCACGCATCAGCTTGTGGAAGAAGCGCGCGTAGAGCAGGTGCAGGATGGCGTGTTCGATGCCACCGATGTACTGGTCCACCGGCAACCAATGGTCGGCTGCGGATTTCTCGACCAGGCCACCTTCATAGTGCGGCGAAGCGTAACGGGCGTAATACCACGAGGACTCGACGAAGGTGTCCATGGTGTCGGTTTCACGCTTGGCCGGCGCGCCGCATTTTGGGCAGCTGCATTCGTAGAACTGCGGCATGCGTGCCAGAGGCGAACCGGCGCCGTCCGGGACGACGTCTTCGGGCAGGACGACCGGCAACTGGTCTTCCGGGACCGGCACGTCACCGCAGCTTTCGCAGTGGATGATCGGGATCGGGCAGCCCCAGTAGCGCTGGCGGCTGATGCCCCAGTCGCGCAGGCGGAACTGGGTGCGCGAGGCGCCGAGGTTTTTCTTGATCAGCGCGACTTCGATCGCATCGAACGCGCCTTGGAAGTCCAGGCCGTCAAATTCGCCGGAGTTGATCAGGGTACCGTGCTCGCCGTAGGCGTCTTGCCACGGGGCCGGGTTGGTCTCGCCCGCGCTGGTGCGCACCACGGACTTGATCGGCAGGTTGTATTTGGTAGCGAATTCGAAATCGCGCTCGTCGTGAGCCGGCACCGCCATGACCGCGCCGTCGCCGTAGTGCATCAGCACGTAGTTGGCGACCCAGACCGGCAGCTTCTCGCCAGTCAATGGGTGCTCGACGAACAGCCCGGTCGGCAGGCCTTTCTTCTCCTGGGTCGCGACATCGGCTTCAGCCACGCTGCCACCTTTGCATTCGGCGATGAACGCCTGCAGCTCAGGGGTGTTCTGTGCGGCCTGGGTGGCCAGCGGGTGTTCAGCGGCCACGGCGACGTAAGTTGCGCCCATCAGGGTGTCGGGGCGGGTGGTGAACACCTTGAGTGCGCCGGCTTCGCCGATCGAGTCGACGTTGTACGGGAACTGCACTTCCATGCCCTTGGATTTGCCGATCCAGTTGCGCTGCATGGTCTTGACCTGCTCGGGCCAGCCCGGCAAGTCGTCGAGGCTCGACAGGAGTTCATCCGCATAGGCGGTGATCTTGAAGTAGTACATCGGGATTTCGCGCTTTTCGATCAGCGCGCCGGAGCGCCAGCCGCGGCCGTCGATCACCTGTTCGTTGGCCAGCACGGTCTGGTCGACCGGGTCCCAGTTCACGGTGCCGCTCTTTTTGTAGATCACGCCTTTTTCGAACAGGCGCGTGAACAGCCATTGTTCCCAGCGATAGTAGTCCGGCTTGCAGGTGGTCACTTCGCGGGACCAGTCCACGGCCAGGCCCAGGCTGCGCAGCTGGGTCTTCATGTAGGCGATGTTTTCGTAGGTCCACTTGGCGGGGGCTACGTTGTTTTTCATCGCGGCGTTTTCCGCCGGCATGCCGAAAGCGTCCCAACCCATGGGTTGCAGGACGTTCTTGCCGAGCATGCGCTGGTAGCGGGAAATCACGTCGCCGATGGTGTAGTTACGCACGTGCCCCATGTGTAGCTTGCCGCTGGGGTAAGGGAACATCGATAGGCAATAGAACGTCTCCTTGCCTGGCTGTTCGCTGACTTCAAAGGACTTTTGCTCGTCCCAGAAGGTTTGTGCGGCATTTTCTATTTCACGGGGCTGATATTGTTCGTGCATGGCTACTTTTGAACTGAATAAGGGTGGCCTATTCCTCTTCGGTACAGTGTCCGGGTTGTTCGACACCAGAAAGCGGCGCGTCCATGCCCAAACCCTGCGGGAAGTGGAGTTACAGGAAGCGCCGTAGCATACATGACCCCACTCTATCGAGGGAAACCCTGATTGCGCAGGCAGGGCCGTCTGTCGCGGCATCGGGCAGGCGCAGCCACGGGGGCTACGCTGTTTATTGGGGAGCATGTATTTCTTCAATGAGGTGAGGGGATGGCTGAATCGCAGCGAACTTTAACGAAACCGCAATTATATGAAGGATTGATCGACCGTTTGGGTCGGGCATTGGATGCCGCAAGAACCGCAGGCCGATTGCGTGGTGAACGGCCTCTGGAGCTGGAGTTGCAAGGCCTGAGCCAGGCAGAGCTTGACCTGATCGAGAACTATCTGGCGTTGCACCACCAACGCGCCTCTGATGGGCAGGCCTCCCCGCCAGTCCAGGCGCCTTCCCATTCGGCCAAGGTGATTTGGCTGAAGGACCTGCCGGCCGGCTGCGGCCCGGAACGTTTCCGATCCGTACGGTGTAAGTAACCCGCGTTATCCGTCATTTTGCAAAATGTGCTGGTAAGGATTGTTGCCGAACCCCGTTGCATCTAGGCTTCGGGCATCTTTGGAGATGCCCGATGCCTTTTCGTTATTTCATCAAACAATTGTTGCTGCCGCCCGGTATTTTCTTGCTGTTGCTGGCGCTTGCCTGGTGGTTTCGCCGCAGTCGACCGCGCCTGGCGGGGTGTTGCTTTGCCTTGGGATTGGGCGGGATGTGGCTGATCAGCCTGCCGGTAATGGTGCAGTGGGGCGCGCACGCGTTGGAGACAGCGCCGCCTTTGGCCCGGGAAGACTGGGCAAGCCTGGCCCAGCGTGCCGATGCGATTGTGGTGCTGGGTTCCGGGCGCGAGCGCGGCGACATTGCCTGGGGCACTGACCAACCCACCGGCATCGGCCTGGAGCGTGAGCGTTATGCGGCGCGGCTGGCCAAGGCGTCCGGGTTGCCGCTGCTGACCACCGGTGGCCTGCATTACGGCACGCCGCCCAGCGAGGCGCAGTTGATGGCGGTGTCAATGCAGGATGACTTCGGCGTGACGGTGCGTTGGAAAGAAGAGCGTAGCCGCACCACCTGGGAAAACGCCCAGATGAGCGCCGAGATCCTGTTGCCTCAAGGCATCAAGCGGGTGGTGGTAGTGACCCAGGCCTGGCACATGCCGCGTTCGGTGTGGAGTTTTGAAAAGGCCGGCTTTACCGTGGTACCCGCGCCAGTAGGGTTCCTGGGCGTGGATAACGCGCGTCCACTGGGCGGCTGGATGCCGGAGGTCAAGGCGGTATGGCAGAGCGGGCAGTTGATCAATGAGGCGGTGGGGCAGGTGGGGTATCGGTTGTTCTACAAGTAGCACCGCAGGCCCAGTGTGGGAGGGGGCTTGCTCCCGATTGCGGTGTATCAGTATCAAATGTACTGACTGACACACTGCTATCGGGAGCAAGCCCCCTCCCACATTGGTTATGTGTCGGCTGTCAGACGGTTTTGGCCATTCGACCCGCCAGCAGCGCCCAGCCGAACAACAGCACGCACACAATGATCAACGGCCACGACCGCCATTGCAGGTACGGCGTGAGGTTGTGCATTGGCACCACTTCACCGTAAAGAATGCCGCGCTCGAATTGCGGGATCTGTGCGGTGATCTGCCCAAACGGGTTGATCAGGCCGGTCACGCCGTTGTTGGTGGCGCGGATCATCCAGCGGCCGGCTTCCAGCGCGCGCATCTGCGCCATCTGCAGGTGCTGCAGCGGGCCGATGGAGCGGCCGAACCAGGTGTCATTGCTGATGGTCAGCAGCAGGTCGCTCTGGGCCGACAGGCCGGCGGCAAACTCCGGGTACACCACTTCATAGCAGATGAACGGCGCAATCTGATAACCCTTGGCCTGAAGCATCGCCTGGTCGGAAGGGCCGCGGGCGAAGTCCGACATGGGCAGGTCGAAGAAGGCGATCAACCCGCGCAACATGTCCTGCAACGGCACGTATTCACCAAAGGGCACCAGCTTTTGCTTGAGGTAGGTGCCATCACCTTCGCCGACCACGGTGATGCCATTGAAGTAGCGCTTCTCATGGCGTACTTCCTGGCGAATCGGTACCCCGGTGATCAGCGCGGTATTACGCTCGGCGGCGAACTTGCCCATCATGCCCAGGTAGCCTTCGACCGACTCCTTGAGCACCGGAACGGCGGTTTCCGGCCATACCAGCAGGTCAACGCGCCTGGAGCTCAAACTCATGTCGCGGTACAGCGCCAGCTGCGCATTGAGCTGCTCGGGGTCCCACTTCATGCTTTGTTCGACGTTGCCCTGGATGGCGGCCACGCTCAAAGGCGGGCCGGAGGGCGAGGTCCAGGCATGGTGCTTGAGCGCCAGGCCAATGGCCCATGGCGCAACGAGCAGCACCAGGCCGGCGGCGATGAAGCTGTTGCGCTTGCTCGCCAACAGGCGCGGCAGGTTGCACAAAAGGGCTGCCGTCAGCGCCAGGGCGAACGAAATCAGCCACATCCCGCCCAAGGGCGCAAGGCCGGTCAGCGGGCCGTCGAGTTGACTGTAGCCGGAGTACAACCACGGAAAACCGGTGAGGAACCAGCCACGAAAGGCTTCCTGGCCGACCCACAACGCCGCGAAGGTCAGCGCATCGGCCAGGGGCGCTTCATTGCGGCGCAGCCAGCGCGCCCACAGCCAGGCGGGCAGGGCGAAGAACCAGGCGATGGCGGCGGTGAACAGCAGCATCAGGAAACCCGCCAGCAGCACCGAAGCGCCGCCGAAGTGGTGGATGCTGTAGTAGATCCAACTGGTGCCGGCGCCAAACAGGCCGAAACCGAAACACCAGCCGCGCCCCAGGGCGTGGCGGGGTGTCAGCTCGCGCAGGCCGATATAGAACACACCGACCGCCACCAGCGCCAGCGGCCAGATATCAAACGGCGCCAGCGCCAGGGTGGTGATGGCGCCGGCCACCACGGCCAGCAGATTACCGGGCCAGCCGGGTGCGATCAGACGGCGCATTTCAGTCCTTAACGGGCAATAGGAGTCAAACGGATCAAGTGGATCCGGCGGCTGTCGGCATTCAGGATGCGGAAGCGATAGGCGCCGATCTCGGTGGTTTCGTTACGCTTGGGCAGGTGCCCGAACGCACTCATCACCAGGCCGCCGACGGTGTCGAACTCATCGTCGGAGAATTCGCTGTCGAAGAACTCGTTGAAGTTCTCGATGGGCGTCAATGCCTTGATCAGGAAGTCACCGCTGGGCAGTGGCTTGATGTAGCTGTCTTCTTCAACGTCGTGCTCGTCTTCGATGTCGCCGACGATCTGCTCCAGCACGTCCTCGATGGTCACAAGGCCCGCCACGCCACCGTATTCGTCGATCACGATGGCCATGTGATTGTGGTTGGCGCGAAATTCGCGCAGCAGCACATTCAGGCGCTTGGACTCAGGCACGAAGGTGGCCGGGCGCAGCAGGTCCTTGATGTTGAAGTTGTCGCCATTCTCCTTGAGGATCAGCGGCAACAGGTCCTTGGCCAACAGGACGCCCATGACGTCGTCATGGCTTTCACCGATAACCGGGTAGCGCGAGTGCGCCGAGTCGATCACGGCCGGGAGGAATTCGCGCGGGGTCTGGGTCGCCCTGATGCTGATCATCTGCGAGCGCGGCACCATGATGTCGCGTACTTGCAGGTCAGCCACCTGGATGGCGCCTTCGACGATGGCCAGCGCTTCGCTGTCCAGCAACTTGTTCTGATGGGCCTCGCGCAGCAGCTCCAGCAGCTCCTGGCGGTTTTTCGGCTCGTGGGCAAAAGCCTGGGTCAGTTTACCCAGCCATGACTTTTGCCCGTTGCTCGATCGGTCTTCGCTCATAGCGATTACTCTAAATCCTTGATTGTTTCAGTTGAGTGTCGATTGGTTTTCGTCGTCGGCATACGGGTCGCGATAGCCCAGTTCTGCAAGCAACGTTCGTTCCAGTGCTTCCATTTCCAGGGCTTCGTCATCGTCTATATGGTCGTAACCCAAGAGATGCAGGCAGCCGTGGATGACTAGATGGGCCCAGTGGGCCTCAAGTTCCTTTTCTTGCTCCCGCGCTTCGCGCTCGACCACCGCGACACAAATCACCAGGTCGCCCAGCAACGGGATATCCAGAAACTCGTCCGGCACATCGGCGGGAAAAGACAGCACGTTGGTCGCGTAGTCTTTCTGGCGCCAGGTGTGATTCAGCTCACGGCCTTCGGGCTCGTCCACCAGACGAATGGTCAGCTCCGAATCGGCGGTGCGCTGGCGCAGGGCCAGCTCACACCACTGACGGAACTGTGCTTCGCTGGGCGCGGCCGCTTCGGTGGCCAGTTGCAGGTCAAGCTCAAGCATCGCGGCGCACGTCCTTGGACAGGCCGTCGTCGCGGTGTTCGAAGCGCTCATAGGCCTCGACAATGCGCTGCACCAGCGGGTGGCGCACCACGTCCTTGGGCATGAAATGCGTAAAGCTGATACCTGGCACGTCCTTGAGCACTTCGATCACCTGGCCCAGGCCCGACTTGGTGCCCTTGGGCAGGTCGACCTGGGTGATGTCGCCGGTGATCACGGCCGTGGAGCCGAAACCGATACGGGTGAGGAACATCTTCATCTGCTCGACCGTGGTGTTCTGGCTCTCGTCGAGAATGATGAAGCTGTTGTTCAAGGTGCGACCGCGCATGTAGGCCAGCGGCGCGATTTCGATCACCTGGCGCTCGATCAGCTTGGCCACGTATTCAAAGCCAAGCATTTCGTAGAGCGCGTCGTAGAGCGGGCGCAGGTACGGGTCGATCTTCTGGGCCAGGTCGCCGGGCAGGAAGCCGAGCTTTTCGCCCGCCTCGACGGCCGGGCGCACCAGCAGGATGCGGCGAACCTGTTCGCGCTCCAGGGCATCCACCGCACAGGCCACGGCCAGGTAAGTCTTGCCGGTACCGGCCGGGCCGATACCGAAGTTGATATCGTTACCGAGGATTTCCTTGACGTACTTCTGCTGATTCAAGCCGCGTGGGCGAATCATGCCTTTTTTGGTACGCAGGGCCACGCTGGCTTCGGCCACCGGATTGTTGGCCAGGTCGTCCACGGCGGATTCCTGCAGGTACAGGTGCACCGTTTCCGGCGACAGCTCACTGCCCTTGGTTTCGCGGTAGAGACGGCGCAGCAGGTTTTCCGCAGACGTGGTGTGTTGAGGTTCACCAATGAGCTCGAATTGATTGCCGCGGTTGCGGATCTCGATGCTCAGGCGTTGTTCGATCAGCCGCAGGTGCTCGTCGAACTGTCCGCACAGGTTGGCGAAACGGCGAGCCTCAAACGGCTCGAGGAGAAAACGATGGGGTTCTACTGTAGGTGCGTTCAAGGTCGCTTTTAGCCGCCCTTTGGCTGTTGAGGTGAAAGAGAGAATAACGCCACGCGCCGGTGTGCGAAAGCACTTACGTCATCGGAATGTTGCACGGTCTCAGTGTGGGAGGGAGCAAGCCCCCTCCCACATTGGATATGTGTTGACCGGGGAATTACTGGATCAACGAGCCACGCAACGAGTGCGGTTGCGCCGCATCGATGTGCACATCGGCAAATTGGCCGATCAGGGTCGGGTTGTCGCAGCGGAAGTTGACGATGCGATTGTTCTCGGTGCGGCCCTGCAATTCGCCGGGGTCTTTCTTCGAGTAATCGGTTACCAGGATGCGCTGGATCGAACCGACCATTTGTCGGCTGATCTCGAAACCCTGCTGATTCAGGCGATGTTGCAGCGCATTCAAGCGCTCCTTTTTCAACGCTTCCGGGGTTTCGTCCAGCAGGTCGGCCGCTGGGGTGCCGGGTCGTTGGCTGTAGACGAACGAGTAAGAGAAGTCGAAACCCACGTCCTCGATCAGCTTCATGGTCTGCTGGAAGTCTTTCTCGGTCTCGCCAGGGAAACCGACGATAAAGTCCGAACTGATGCAGATGCCCGGCACGGCGGCGCGCAGTTTGCGCAGCTTGGACTTGTACTCCAGGGCCGTGTGATTGCGCTTCATCGCCGAGAGGATGCGGTCTGAGCCCGATTGCACCGGCAAATGCAGGTGTTTGACCAGCTCCGGCACGTCGGCGTGGGCCTGGATCAGGCTGTCGGAGAACTCCAGCGGGTGCGAGGTGGTGTAGCGGATGCGCTCGATGCCATCGACGGCGGCGACTACGCGAATCAGCTCCGCCAGGTCGGCCAGGCGTCCGTCGTGGGTCTGGCCGCGGTAGCCGTTGACGTTCTGGCCCAGCAGGGTCACTTCGCGCACGCCGTTTTCGGCCAGGTGGATGATTTCCGCCAGCACGTCGTCAAACGGCCGGCTGACTTCTTCGCCACGGGTGTAGGGCACTACACAGAAGGTGCAGTACTTGCTGCAGCCTTCCATCACCGACACATAGGCGCTTGGCCCGTCGATGCGCGGCTCGGGCAGATGGTCGAATTTTTCGATTTCGGGGAACGACACGTCCACTTGCGGCAGCTTGGTGGCGCGTGCGGCATGGATCATTTCCGGCAGGCGGTGCAGGGTCTGCGGGCCGAAGACCACATCGACATAGGGCGCGCGGTCACGAATGGCCGCACCTTCCTGGCTGGCCACGCAACCGCCGACGGCGATCACCATGTCCGGGTTGGCCAGTTTCAATTCGCGCCAGCGGCCCAGTTGCGAGTAGACCCGGTCTTGGGCCCGTTCGCGGATCGAGCAGGTATTGAGCAGGATCACGTCGGCATCTTCGGCGCGAGCCGTGACTTCCAGGGCCTGATGCTCACCCAGCAGATCGACCATGCGCGAGCTGTCGTACTCGTTCATCTGGCAACCGTGGGTTTCGATGTAAAGCTTCTTGGCCATGGGAATCGTCAACTGGTGGTAAAGAACCGCGCATTATAGGGGGCATGTCCATTGGTTCCTAGCACTGTGCATCGGGTGCCATGCTATAGTTCGCGCCCTCATTTATATCCGCCGATGTGCTGCCCGCCCCCCATGACCAAACGTGAAGCTCCAATCTACAAGGTGATTTTCCTTAACCAGGGCCAGGTGTTCGAAATGTACGCCAAGCAGATCTATCAAAGTGATCTGTGGGGCTTCCTGGAAGTGGAAGAGTTCGTCTTTGGCGAGCGCACGCAGCTAGTCGTCGATCCAGGCGAGGAAAAGCTCAAGGCCCAGTTCGAAGGCGTGGTGCGCAGTTTTGTGCCGATGCATTCGATTGTGCGCATCGACGAAGTCGAGCGCCTGGGCACGCCGAAGATCAGCGAGGCGCGAGGCACCAGCAATGTGATGCCGTTTCCGATGCCAATGCCTGAGAAGTAATGCAATGCTGAATCAGGGAAGGGGTGAAAAGGGCGAACGCCCATCGGCGCTCTGCAATTCCTGCAGGTAATTGCGGAAAATCTGCCCCAGCACCTGGGTCGCTACTTCCAGTTCATCACGCTGCATGTGCTCGGCCACTTCGTCGGCGGTGTCCAGCGCGTCTTCGGCGCCGTTGACCGCCGCCATTTTCAGCACGATGTAGGCCTGGACGTTATTGGCCGGTACACCTTCGCCGCGGAAGAACATGTTGCCCAGCTGGAATTGCGCCTGGGCGTGGCCCTGTAGCGAAGCCTTCTCGAAATAGCTCAACGCTTTGTTGAGGTCGACGGCCGGGTTCTTGCTGTCGTGGTAGTACTCGCCCAACTCGTATTGCGCTTGCGCATCCCCTTCATCAGCCTGTTTCTGGCACGCGCTCAGGGCTTCGGCCTGGGTGTCGGGCTGGGTATTGAGGGTGCAACGACCCATCGCTGGGATTAACAACGAGTTGCCGCCTGCTTGTGCATGTGCCAGCAGCGGCTGAAGGAGCAACAGGCAGCCCAGAACCAGGGTGCGGCCGGTGCGTTTCATGGGAATCGACTTACCTCTGACGGGGCGCGCGGACCCTCGCGGGGTCCAATAAGCGCGCATTATGAAATAAGCAGGCCTCTGCTTACAAAGTCTTTACTCGTTTTTCTGCTGCTTGGGCAAGTTATCTGCCGGATTGCAGGGCAATTCTCGAAAAAAGCGAGAAATGTCTGTAAGCAAGGTAGCAAATCTGACGTTGGCACGGGCAAACGTCAGAGGATGCCGTCACTTATTTCAGGGCCGCAAAGGCGCGCTCGGCAGCGTCCAGGGTCAGCTTCAACTCGGCATCGCCGTGGGCGATCGAGGTGAAGCCGGCTTCAAAGGCACTGGGCGCCAGGTACACACCGCCTTCGAGCATCAGGTGGAAGAAGCGCTTGAACAAGTCGGCGTCGCTGCCCATCACGTCATCGAAGGTGACGATGTCGTCGGCGCCGCTGAAGTACAGGCCAAACATGCCGCCGGCCTGGGTGGTGACAAACGGGATGCCGGCAGCGTCGGCCCGCACTTGCAGGCCGTCCAGCAGGCGGGTGGTGTAGTCGGTCAGCTCGGCGTGGAAGCCAGGGCGGCTGATCAGGCGCAGAGTGGTCAGGCCGGCGGCCATCGCCAGCGGGTTACCGGACAGCGTGCCGGCCTGGTAGACCGGGCCCAGTGGGGCGATGTGCTGCATGATCTCGCGCTTGCCGCCGAAGCAGCCCACTGGCATGCCGCCACCGATGATCTTGCCGAAGGTGCTCAGGTCCGGTGTAACGCCGTAATGCGCCTGGGCGCCACCGAGGGCGACACGGAAGCCGGTCATCACTTCGTCAAAAATCAGCACCACGCCGTGTTTGTCGCACTGTTCGCGCAGGCCTTCGAGGAAGCCTGGGGCCGGTGGTACGCAGTTCATGTTGCCGGCGACCGGCTCGACGATGATGCACGCCACGTCCTGGCCGACTTCACCGAGCATCTGCTCGACCGCGGCGATGTCGTTGAACGGCAGGGTCAGGGTGTGTTTGGCGAACGCCGCCGGTACGCCGGCCGAACTCGGTACGCCCTGGGTCAGCGCGCCGGAACCGGCTTTTACCAGCAGGCTGTCGGAATGGCCGTGGTAGCAGCCTTCGAATTTGATGATGCTGTCGCGACCGGTGAAACCACGGGCCAGACGGATTGCGCTCATGGTGGCTTCGGTGCCGGAGCTGACCATGCGCACCATTTCCATCGACGGCACGATCGAGCAGACCAGGTCGGCCATCTCGGTTTCCATCGCGGTTGGAGCACCGTAGGACAAACCATGCTGCAACTGCTGGCGTACGGCGTCCAGCACGTCCGGGTGGCTGTGACCGAGGATCATCGGGCCCCAGGAGCCGACGTAATCGACGTAGCGCTTGTCATCTTCGTCGGTGACATAGGCGCCTTCGGCATGCTTGAAGAACAACGGCGTGCCGCCCACGCTCTTGAACGCACGCACGGGGGAGTTCACACCGCCGGGGATGTGTTTCTGGGCATTGGCAAACAGGGTTTCGGAACGGGACATGATCGGGCTCTCTACACTGAAGAT
This sequence comes from Pseudomonas sp. R1-43-08, assembly GCF_003852255.1. Taxonomy (NCBI): domain Bacteria; kingdom Pseudomonadati; phylum Pseudomonadota; class Gammaproteobacteria; order Pseudomonadales; family Pseudomonadaceae; genus Pseudomonas; species Pseudomonas sp. R1-43-08. The sequence continues at coordinate 4,891,586 of NZ_CP027734.1, read as the reverse complement.
TTAAGAAGATCGTTGAACGCACGGGCGCGGCGCGTGACTTCCTGGGTGCTGTCGGCGCCGAACAGGCCGTGCACCACGGCGAGCAGGTCGGCGCCGTGGGCTACCAGCGGCTCGGCATTTTCCAGAGTGACGCCGCCGATCACGCAGATCGGCAGGTGCAGGCGTTGGCGCGCCTCGGCCAGCATTTCAAGGCTGGCGGCCGGTGCGCCGGGCTTGGTGGTGGAATTGAAGAAGCGGCCAAAGGCGACATAACTGGCGCCCTCCCGAGCGGCCTGTTCGGCCAGCTCAATCTGGCTGTGGCACGTTGCGCCGATGATCGCCTTGGAGCCGAGCAGCGCTCGCGCCGGGGTCAGCGGGCCGTCGGTCTGGCCCAGGTGCACACCCACGCCCAGGCGCGCGGCCAGTTCGGCGTCATCGTTGATGATCAGGTGGGTCTTGTAGCGCGAGCACAGTTCCCGCAGTTTCTCGGCTTCACGCAGGCGGCGCGCTTCGTCGCTGCTTTTGTCGCGGTACTGCAGCAATGTCACGCCGCCGTCCAACGCCGCTTCGACGTAGGCGAGGAATTTGCCGGCCAACAGTAGGCTGTCGGTAATGGCGTAAAGGCCACGTAGTTTCATCGGGCAAGCCCCTTGCTGTGACGAGCGGTAAGTGGTGATGAAAGGTGAACTACGAGCAGAAATCCAGTGGCAACCGACGCGGTACGAACTGGCCCTGGCCGAGTCGTTCGGCATCGCGCAGGGTGCGCCAGGTGTAGTTGAGCGCCGACTGCACGGCGCTGACCAGGCCTTCGCCCTGGGCGAGCCGCCCCGTCAGCGCACTGGCCAGCGTGCACCCCGAGCCATGATAACTGCCGGGTAAACGCTGGCACGTGTAGGTATGGCGGCTGCCATCGCGGCTGTACAGACGATTGTGCACTTCGTGCTCGTCGCCGTGGCCGCCGGTGATCAGCAGATGCTTGATGTAGGGCAACAGCTTCTCGGCGCATTCGTCGGCGCTGCCGTCAGGCAATTCGGCCAGGATGCGGGCTTCGGGCAGGTTGGGTGTGGCGATCAGCGCCAGGGGCAGCAGCCGCTCGCGCATCGCATAACCGACTTCATCCTTGCCCAGGCTGCCACCGCCACCGGCGCGCAGCACCGGGTCGCACACCACCGGCAGGTGCGGGTGCGCCTGCAGCAGTTCGACCACCGTGTCGACCATCGCGGTAGAACCGAGCATGCCCAGCTTGACCGCCGCGACTTCTGAATCGCTGAGCACCGCATTGGCCTGGGCCAACACCCACTCGCGGTCGAGCACGCGAAAGTCACTGACGTTGACAGTGTTTTGCACGGTCAGCGCGGTGACGGCCGCAGCGGCGTGGCAGCCCTGGGCGAGCAGGGCTTCGATATCGGCCTGCAAGCCGGCGCCACCACTGGGATCATGGCCGGAGAGACAGAGAACAACGGGGCGAGAGCTGTAGATATTCATGGTGCGCGAGCTTACCACCAAACGCTTTTTGCGTGGCCGTCCGGCGATGAGGGAATGTTGCCCTGGGATGAGGCTTCTGTGTGGCTGAAAATTCTCTGCAAATACGCTGAAAGCCTCGTCCCAGGGCCATCTTAAAAATAGTTGCCATGGTGTCCAATGGCCTTTACCGGCTATGCTAAAGTGGATCCAAACAACTTACTGTATCGCCGGTGTACGTCTTCTCAAAAGGAATGGGGGAGCTTTTTGCCATAACCGGACAGGCCACGCTGGGGCTCTATGCGCTATTTGCTGATTTTATTATTGTGCGGGCTGCCGCTGCTGGCCGGCGCCGCCGAGTTCAATCAGAGCACCCGAAGCCTGCCATTGGGCCGGGTCATGCAAGTGCTCGAAGACCCAACCGGCACCCTCACCATCGCCGACGTCAGTTCCCCTGCCTACGCCGCTCAATTCAAACCCCATGACACACCCACCCTCAATGCCGGTTATTCGCACTCGGTGTTCTGGTTGAAGGTCAACCTGCATTACACCGCCGTTGACCCCCGCTCCCCGCGGACCTGGTTTGTGGAGCTGGCTTACCCGCCACTCAATCGCCTCGAGCTGTACCAGAACGACGGCACCGGTACTTATCGGCTGACTACCCGCACCGGCAGCGCGTTACCGTTTTCCAGCCGTGAAGTGCGCCAGGCCAACTACCTGTTCAAGCTCAACTTCCTGCCGGGCCAGCAGCAGACGCTCTACCTGCGCCTGCAAAGCCAAGGCTCGATCCAGGCGCCGTTGACCCTCTGGGCAGGTACGGCCTATATGGAAGAACAGCCGCTGCGCTTGTATGTGCTGGGCGCTATCTACGGCGTGTTGCTAGGTATGTTGGTCTACAACCTGTTCATTTATTTGAGCGTGCGCGACACCAGCTACCTCTATTACATTCTCTACATCGCCTCGTTCGGCCTGTACCAGCTGTCAGTCAATGGCGTGGCCGTGGAGTACTTCTGGCCGAACAACCCGTGGTGGGCGAACGCGGCGGTGCCGTTTCTGATCGGCTCGGCCGCCTTGTTCGGCAGCCTGTTCGCGCGCAGCTTCCTGCACACCGCACAGCACAGCCGCTGGCTCGACCGCATCCTGCTGGGGCTGGCGGCCTGTGGCGGGGTGGTCATGGCGCTGGCGCTGTTGACCAGCTACGCGGTGGCGCTGCGCCTGGCCACCGGCTTGGCCCTGGTGTTTACCGTGACCATCTTCATTGCTGCGATCAAGGCCTGGTATTGCGGCCAGCGCATGGCGCGCTATTTCATCATTGCCTGGTCGGCGTTTTTACTCGGCGGGGTAGTCAATACGCTGATGGTGCTGGGCTACTTGCCCAACGTATTCCTCACGATGTATGCCAGCCAGATCGGCTCGGCCATCGAAGTCGCGCTGCTGTCCCTGGCCCTGGCCGACCGCATCAACGGCATGCGCGAGCAGCAGGCGCAGATCCTGTTCGACGCCAGCCAGAAACTCGAAGTGCTCAACCAGCAATTGGCCCGCAGCAATCGGCTCAAGGATGAATTCCTTGCCACCTTGACCCATGAATTACGCACGCCGATGAACGGCGTGATCGGCTCTCTGGAACTGATGCAAACCCTGTCCCTGGACGACGACCTGGCGCAGTACCAGCAAACCGCCGCCGGTTCGGCGCGGGACATGATGCGCATGGTCAACGGCATTCTCACCCTGACCGAGTTGCAGGCTGGCCGCCTGGCTGCCCGCCCGCAGGTGTTCGGCCTGCGCGGCGTGCTGGAAACCGTGCGTCAACAGTTCGCGGCCAGCGCCCAGGCCAAGGGCCTGGCGTTTTCCATTGACGTCGCCGATGCCGTGCCGGACCGCGTGATCGGCGACGCCGACAAACTGATCCAGTGCCTGGATTGCCTGCTGGACAACGCATTCAAATTCACCCACGACGGCGCGGTGCGCATACGCGTGGTGGGCGTCCCCCAGGCGGATGGCGGATTACGCCTGAGCTTTATCGTGACCGACACCGGTATCGGCTTCGCCTTCCTTGACGAGGCCACGCTGTACCAGCGCTTCTTCCAGCTCGATGGTTCGATGACCCGCGAATACGGCGGCCTGGGCATTGGCCTGGCAATTTGCCGGCAGCTGATCGAGCTGATGGGCGGCCGCCTCACCCATCATTCAGAGCCACGCAGGGGCAGTCGCTTCCAGTTGGAAATGGACGTCAAGCCGGTGCCGCCCGAGCCCAAGCCCACCGCACAGTTGCGGCCTGCACAACGAGCGCCGCAGGATTGCACGGTGTTGTTGGTGGACGACAACAGCGTGGCGCAATTGGCGGTGCGGGGCATGCTGCTCAAGCTGGGTTATCGGGTCAAGGCCGTGGATGGCGGCCCGGCGGCATTGGCAGCGTTGCAGGAGCACAGGTTCGACGCGGTAGTGCTGGATGTGCCTGAGGGCGGCTTCTCATTGTGCTGTCAGATCCGTGCCTTGCCGGGCTGCGGTGAGTTACCGGTGATCGGCCTGAGCAGCGCGCTCAATGTCGCGGACCGTGAGCGCTGCCATGGCATCGGCATGAGCGATCACTTGGCCAAGCCGGTACGTTTCGAGGCTTTGCAGGCGACGCTGGAGCGGCTCGTGCTGTGTCCACCAGAGGGCGAAAGCGCCGAACATTCGGCGCGTATGCCACTTTTTTAAGGCCTGGGTCGGTGCTTAACTGAAATCAAGGCCTCGATGTCACGTGGCCTGTTTCCAAGAGGCCCGTCATGAACCTGCACCGGTTTGCCGAAACCCACGACGTCACCAACCAGCCACCGTCTTTGGACGGCACCAACCTGTACCGTATCGACCTGCCCCTGCAAGAGTGGGCGCGTCGCTTTGGCGCCGGCTGGGCCGAGTCGCGCATCGATGCCTATGGTGCACTGGCCGGCGGGCCGTTGATGGAGGCCGGGTTCCTGGCCAACCAGCACAAGCCGGTGTTCAGCAGCCATGACCGTTATGGTCATCGAATTGACCTGGTGGAGTTTCACCCCGCCTACCACGAACTGATGCGCACCGCCGTCGAGCACGGCCTGCCGTCGCTGCCGTGGGCCCATCCGCAATCCGGCGCCCACGTCGCACGCGCGGCGATGACTTACCTGCACAGCCAGGCCGAAGCGGGCACCGGTTGCCCGCTGACCATGACGTTCGCCTGCGTCCCGGCCCTGCGCTTGCAACCGGAGCTGGCGGACCTCTGGCTGCCGAAGATCCTCAGTACCCAATACGACCCGCGCAACGTCGGCATTGCCCACAAGGCCGGTGCCACAATCGGCATGGCCATGACCGAGAAACAGGGCGGCACCGACGTGCGCGCCAACACTACCCGCGCCTACGCGGTGGGCGCGGGTGGGCCGGGGCAGGCCTACGAACTGGTCGGTCACAAATGGTTCTGCTCCGCGCCCATGTGCGACGCCTTCCTCACCCTGGCCCAGACTGACAAGGGCCTGACCTGTTTCCTGCTGCCTCGGCATCGCCCGGATGACACGCGCAACGAGTTCTACATCCAGCGGTTGAAGAACAAACTCGGCAACTGCTCTAACGCCTCCAGCGAGGTGGAGTTCCGTGGCGCCCTGGCCTGGATGATCGGTGAAGAGGGGCGCGGCGTGCCGACCATCATTGAGATGGTCGCCATGACCCGCTTCGATTGCATGGTCGGTTCCAGCGCGCTGATGCGCCAGGCCTTGACCCAGGCAAGCCACCACTGCGCCCACCGTTCGGTCGGCGGCCGCGTATTGAGCGAACAACCGTTGATGCAGAACGTGCTCGCCGACCTGGCCCTGGAAAGCGAAGCGGCCTTGGCCTTGAGCCTGCGCATGGGGCGCGCGCTGGATCATCTGGGAAATGAACAGGAAGCCAAATTCGCCCGGCTGGTGACGGCGGTGGGCAAGTATTGGATCTGCAAACGCGCACCTGCCATGATCAATGAAGCCGCCGAATGCATGGGCGGCGCCGGGTATGTCGAGGACAGCATCCTGCCGCGTCTGTACCGTGAGGCGCCGGTGAATTCAACGTGGGAAGGTTCCGGCAACGTGCAATGCCTGGACGTGCTGCGGGCATTGTCCAAGGAACCGGGTGTGCTGGAGGCGTTGTTTGTCGAACTGGGCGATGGGCATGGCGACCCCCGGCTGGCGCGGCATATCGAGGGGTTGAAGTCAGCGTTCATGGACACCCAGGATATCCAATACCGCGCCCGTCAACTGACCGAGGATATCGCCCTGGCGCTGCAGGCCAAGTTGTTGCTGGAGGCGGGGAATGCGGCGGTCAGCGATGGCTTCACTGCCAGTCGCCTGGGTGAGTCATCGGGGCGGGTCTACGGCGCCTTGCCGCGCGGGGTGGATGTGCAGGCCCTTGTCGCCCGTTCAACCCCGTTATCTCCTTGAATAAACGCGGTCAAGTGTGGGAGGGGGCTTGCTCCCGATAGCGGTATGTCAGCCAAGAATCCAGTGACTGTCACACCGCTATCGGGAGCAAGCCCCCTCCCACATTTTAAAGGGCATTCCAACTCTGGTGTTTCAGTGAGGCAGGGATACAGGCAAGATAAAGGCCTGCAAGTCCAGAACACAGGATGCTTACCGTGACCGAAGCTTTTGTTGTCGTTCAAACCGCTGAAGAGGCCGTGGATCGGCTGGCGGCCCTGCATGAGCGTGCGACTGGCGCGCTCAATCAAGCCCTCAAGCAATACCTCAAGGACCGCGTCGAACCCGACGCCGCACAACGTGCGCTGTTTCGCTATCCGGAACTGCGCCTGACTTACCACTGCCACGGCGAAGTCCCACAGACCACCCGGGCGTATGCCAAGGTGCAGTTGCCGGGTACCTACAGCGTGACCGTCACCCATCCGGCGGCCTTCCGTAAGTACCTGCTGGAGCAACTGGTGCCGCTGATGCACGACTTCACCGTGACGGTGGAAGTGGGCGTCAGCCAGCAGAACATTCCGTACCCGTACGTGGTGGAGCAGGGCGATGAGCTGGCCGGTTCCGGCGTGACTGCCGCGACCCTGGCCCGCGTGTTCCCCAGCACTGACTTGTCGGCCGCCACCGATGGCATCGCCGACGGCCTCTATGACTGGGAAAACACCGACCCGCTGCCCCTGGCCCTGTTCGACGCGGCCCGCGTGGACTTTTCCCTGCGCCGCCTGGTGCACTACACCGGCAGCGACTGGCGCCATGTGCAGCCGTGGATTCTGCTGACCAACTACCATCGCTACGTTGACCAGTTCATCGTGCATGGCCTGGAGCAACTGCGCAGCGACCCGCGTTTTATCCGTATGGTGCTGCCGGGCAACGTGGTGATCGACAAGAGCATGGACCACGGCGAAGCGTCGGCGATTGCCGCAGGCGTGGTCTGGCACCGCTACCAGATGCCGGCCTATCACCTGCAGGCCACTGACGGCCACGGCGTGACCCTGGTGAATATTGGCGTGGGCCCGTCCAACGCCAAGAACATCACCGACCACCTGGCCGTGCTGCGCCCGCATTGCTGGCTGATGATCGGGCACTGCGGCGGCCTGCGCCAATCCCAGACCATCGGCGACTACGTACTGGCCCACGCCTATATGCGTCGCGACGGGATTCTCGACCGTGTGGTACCGCCGAACATCCCGATCCCGGCCCTGGCCGAGGTGCAGCTGGCGCTTCAGCAAGCCGCGGCCAACGTCACCGGCGAGAAAGGCGAAGAACTGAAAAAACGCCTGCGCACCGGCACCGTGTTGACCTACGACGACCGCAACTGGGAGCTGCGCTGGGCCCAGGAGCGACCGCTGATCAACCTGTCCCGCGCCGTGGCAGTGGACATGGAAAGCGGCACCATCGCCGCCCAGGGTTACCGGCTGCGTGTGCCCTACGGCACGCTGTTGTGTGTGTCGGACAAACCGCTGCACAGTGAGATCAAATTGCCGGGTTCGGCCAACGCGTTCTATGAGCGGGCCGTCAGCCAACACTTGAAGATCGGCATCGAAGCGGTCGACCTGCTGCGCACCGAACTCAATGCGCTGCACTCGCGCAAACTGCGCAGCTTCGACGAGCCGCCGTTCCGCTAAGCGGTGGGGATGGTCATTTAGCGGTCAGGCCACTAGCATTGTCGGTCCTGACCGTTAGATGTTCCTTCGCCATGTCCCGTCCTACCCGTCCCGATTCGTGCCGCCCTGGCGTGAAACCCCCGCATGCAGGCCCGCGCCGTGTCGCCAAGGCACCGCCGGCCGAGCCGAAGCTGATCCTGTTCAACAAGCCGTTCGATGTGCTGACCCAGTTCAGTGACGAAGGCGGGCGCGCGACCCTCAAGGACTTTATCGACATTCCCGGTATCTACCCGGCAGGCCGCCTGGACCGTGACAGCGAAGGCCTGTTGCTGCTGACCAACGACGGCCAGCTACAAGCGCGCATTGCCGACCCCAGGCACAAGCTGGCGAAAACCTACTGGGTGCAGGTCGAAGGCGAACCCACCGAAGCACATCTGCAACGTCTGCGCGACGGCGTGGAGCTTAACGACGGCATGACCCTGCCCGCCGAGGCCCGGCGGTTGGAGGAGCCTGATTTATGGCCACGCAACCCGCCCGTGCGCTTTCGCAAAAGCGTGCCCACCCATTGGCTGGAACTGGTGATTCGTGAAGGGCGTAACCGCCAGGTGCGACGCATGACCGCCGCGGTGGGCTTGCCGACGTTGCGCCTGGTGCGCGTACGGATTGGCGACTGGTCTATCGAAGGCCTCGATCAGGGCCAGTGGAAGGCAGTACCGCCACGTTTATAAGGCACCGGACTCGATCAGGCCGATCACCACGCTCTTGATGATGAACGCGGCCACGCCCAGGCCCAGCACGAAAAACAGAATGAACGAGCCAAAGCGCCCGGCTTTGGACTTTTTCGCCAGGTCCCAGACGATAAAGCCCATGAAGATAATCAGGATCGTGACCAGGCCGGTCATCATCCATTCTTCGAACAGGGCGGGGTCGATGTTGTTCATGGGGCTTCCTACTAAGGCAGGCGGGCAGTATACGGCAGCATCACAGGCACAACATTGACCTGGATCGAAGTGCAATCAAACTGTGGGAGGGGGCTTGCTCCCGATAGCTGAGTGTCAGTCAGTATATTTATCAACTGACCCACCGCTATCGGGAGCAAGCCCCCTCCCACATTTGAACTTCATTGTTCTCAGGTGCGCAGGTGGGTCAGGGGCAGTTCGGTGCTATTCAAGACTTGGTTCAGCACAAAGCTGGAACGCACACTGGTCACGCCTTCAATCCGGGTCAGATGCCCCAGCAGCAGTTTCTGGTAGTGATCCATATCTGGCACCACCACTTTCAACTGATAGTCGGCATCCATCCCGGTCACCAGGCTGCATTCCAGCACCTGGGGCAAGGTGCGGATGGCCGCTTCGAAATTTTCGAAACGTTCCGGGGTATGCCGGTCCATGCCGATCAACACGTAGGCGGTCAGGCTCAGGCCGAGCATCTTGCGGTCGAGCAATGCGACCTGACGGGCGATGTAGCCGTCGTCTTCCAATTGCTTGACCCGGCGCGAGCAGGGCGAAGGCGACAGGCCGATGCGCTCGGCCAACTCCTGGTTGGAGATCCGTGCGTCACGCTGCAATTCCGCCAAAATACTCAGGTCGTATCGATCAAGCTTGCTCATTGGGTTGGCCTTTGTCGTAACTATTGCGGTGAATTATCTATGAAGGGTTAAAAATTGCGCAAGCACTGTTTGTTGACGCAATCTTCGCAATCATCCACCGGGCGCGCGCCTGTATCTTTATCAACAGAATCACCGCCTGGACAACAGTCCACTCGCAGCGAGCCCAATCAGGCCCGCTGCGGCCGCCACCCGAGCAGGGTTGAGCCGGCCTCCAGGCTGCACACTGTCCACAAGACGGCGTGAGGTGAGCCAACGTCAAAAGCGTTGAGCCAGGACGAAATTCTCAAGGGGTGGCCGACGGGTCACCTCTTTTCTTTTGCGTTCAAGAAAATAGTTCTCGTGACTGATAACCTGTCTCAGAACCGGTCGAGGCTTTTCCAGTCTCATGATCGAGCCCTAATCCGCAGTGAGGAAAAGCATGAAGCGCATCTGGCGTATGGCAGGTGTTGGTTTGCTGGTGGCCAGCGTTGGCGCCCAGGCGGTGGCCGACGAACGCGATAACTCACCGGGCCAGGGGCAGCGCCCACAGGGCGGCGGCGGTCAGCATGAGCGGGGGCCGGAAGGCGGCGGGCGCCCGGAGAACAACCAGCCGCGCCCGCAGAATCCGCATATTGATCGCGGCGGCCAGAATGGCGGCGGTCAATGGCAGGGGCGCCCGCAGGCGAATGAACAGGGGCGGCCGCAACCGCAGCCACAGCCGTCGAACAACCTGCCAATCCAGGGGCGGCCCGATACCGTGCGCCAGACCCAGGAGCCGCGCCAGGGCTATTACCGCGATATCCCACGGCGTAACGACGACAACCGACATTGGGAAGCAGGCGGTCCAGGTTCGCGGCCTGGTGACCATGGCCGTCCCGGCGACAACCGCTGGCCGGGGCGTCCCGATGGGCACGGCAACGGTTGGGGGGCGGGCCCGCAATATCGTCCAGGCTATATCGTCGACCGGTTCCCCGACCGCAATTACCGCGTGCCCTACCGTGGCCAGGATTACTTTTTCTCCGGCGGTTACTGGTACCGTCCACAAGGCCCGCGTTATGTGGTGGTGAGGCCACCGTATGGCATCCGGGTGCAGTATTTGCCGGACTACGCGCGTGAAGTGTGGGTGGGCGGTTCGCTATTGTTCCTGGCGGCTGGCGCCTACTACGCCTACGAACAGAACACCCAGCAATACGTGGTGGTGGAACCGCCGGCGCAGGTGCCGGCGCCTCAGCCTGCGCCGCAAGGCAATGGCTATAATGTGGTGGCCTACCCGGCCAACGGGCAATCCCCGGCTCAGGTGCAGCAGGACGGTTACGATTGTTATCGCTGGGCCGCGCAGCAAAGCGGCTTTGACCCGCAGACCGCCACCTATGCCCCTGACCCGGCGGTGGTGCAAACCTACCGCCAAGCCCAGGGCAACTGCCTGAGCAGTCGCGGCTATCAGGTCCAGTATTAAGCGCTGGCGCCGGTGACCACTTCCTGCGGGTCGGCGTGCACCAGCACCTCGGCCTTCGGGTAGGCCTGATGAATGGCATCGGCGGCTTGGTCGCTGATGCCGTGGGCCACCGACAGCGTCAGTTCTCCCGGCAACTCCAGGTGCAACTGCACGAACCAGTGGTTGCCGGAAACCCGCGTGCGCAAGTCATGGGCGCCCAGCACGCCCGGTACGCTGCGGGCCAGGTCGAGCATGTGCTGGCTGATATCCGCCGGCAGTTCTTCGTCCATCAATACGGCAAAGCTTTCCCGGGCGATCTGGATGGCGCTCCACAAGATGTAGGCGGCGATGCCCAGGCCGAACCAGGCGTCCACCTGATGGAAGCCAAAGCCCGCGAGCACCAGCGCCACCAGGATGCTGCCGTTGAGCATCAGGTCGGAGCGGTAATGCAGCGAATCGGCGCGCACCGCGTTGGAGCCGGTTTCGCGGATCACCCGGTGTTGCAGCATCAACAACGCCACGGTCAGCGCCAGTGAGAACACGATTACGCCAATGCTCAGCCAGGGCGCGCCTACAGGCTCCGGGTGCTGCAAGCGTTGGTAGGCCTGGAAGGCGATCAACGCTGCGCTGCCACCGATAAACAGCGCCTGGGCCATGCCCGACAGCGACTCCGCCTTGCCGTGACCGTAACGGTGATCGTCATCGGCGGGGCGCAGGGCGTAGTGCACCGCAAGCAGATTGAGCAGCGATGTCACGCCGTCGAGCAGCGAGTCGGTCAACCCGGCGAGCATGGCCACCGAGCCACTGAACCACCAGGCGATGGCCTTGGTGATGATCAACGCACTGGCCACGCCCACCGAGGCGCGGGTGGCCAGGCGCAGGAGCCTGGCGTGTTCGGGACTGCTGGTCATGGCGCTGTCCTTATGCCGCAGGCTGCAGGCCCAGGGACGCCAGTTGTTGCACGCTGCCCTTGAATTGGATCAGGCGTGGATCGTCCAGCGGCAGGGTATGCCCGGTTTCCTTCTGGATGATGCCTTGCAGCTTGGCGTTGTCGACCGTGCCGTCGGCGCCGATGGCTTCGTGCAGTTTTTCCGGCGCGACCTGGGCGGTCTTGCCCGGTTCGAAGTAGATCGCCCCCGTGGCGAAGTCGACGCCGAACGCGATCAGGCCAGGGATCACATAGAACAGCAAGCCGACCGCATCGAGCACGGCAATCGCCGGGTCGATCTTGCCGTCGATCTGGCCACGGCGATCCGGGTAGAAAATCGAACCGCAGGCGGTGAGTTGGCTCAGCAGGGTGACGGCCAAGACGCCGCCAATGACACGGGAAGCGATACGCATGAAAAAGTCTCCTGAACACAATTGATAAATGACTATATCGCACTGCCTGATCGTTCCCACGCTCTGCGTGGGAATGCATGCCGTGACGCTTTGCGTCAACTTGCGCAGGTATTGGAACGCGGAGCGTTCCGGGCGGTATTCCCACGCAGAGCGTGGGAACGATCTCAGTATGGGAACGATGTTATTCAGACCCGCGCAAGCATCCGGCAGTTCGCCGTTATACTCGCCGCTCTGCTTTGGAGCCAGTATGAATTCGTTGCCGATTGATGATGTTTTACCCGCCCTGCGTGACGCCTTGGCGATTCGCCATGAAGCCGTGCTGGAAGCGCCCCCCGGCGCCGGTAAAACCACCCGCGTGCCCCTGGCCTTGTTGAATGAGCCCTGGCTCGCCGGGCAAACCATCTTGATGCTCGAACCCCGGCGTCTTGCCGCGCGGGCCGCTGCCGAGCGCCTGGCCAGCGAGTTGGGCGAGAAGGTCGGTGAAACGGTCGGCTATCGCATTCGCCTCGACAGCAAGGTCGGCCCCACTACCCGCATAGAAGTGGTCACCGAAGGTATCCTCACCCGGCGCTTGCAGGACGACCCGGCGCTGGACGGCGTGGGCCTGCTGATCTTTGACGAATTCCACGAGCGCAGCCTCGACGCCGACCTGGCGCTGGCCCTGAGCCTCAACGGCCGCGAGCTGTTTCGCGACGACCAACCGCTGAAAATCCTTCTGATGTCCGCCACCCTTGAAGGCGAGCGCCTGGCCGAGCTGCTGGATAATGCGCCGATCCTGCGCAGCGAAGGGCGCATGTTCCCGGTGCAGATGCGCTGGGGGCGGCCGTATCAGGCGGGGGAATTTATCGAGCCGCGCGTGGTGCAGACAATCCTTGAGGCCCTGCATGACGAGACCGGCAGCGTGCTGGTGTTTCTGCCGGGGCAGGCGGAGATTCGCCGGGTGCATCAACAACTGGCCGAAGCCTTGGGGGACCACCCCACCGTTTTGCTGTGCCCGCTGCACGGCGAGCTCGACCTCAATGCCCAACGCGCCGCCATCGACCCGGCGCCGGCCGGCAAGCGCAAAGTGGTACTGGCCACCAACATCGCCGAAACCAGCCTGACCATCAACGGCGTGCGTGTGGTCATCGACGCCGGGCTGGCGCGGGTGCCACGCTTCGACCCCGGCAGCGGTATGACGCGCCTCGACACCCAGCGCATCTCCCGCGCCAGCGCCACCCAGCGTGCCGGCCGGGCAGGGCGGTTGGAACCGGGGGTGTGTTATCGCCTGTGGTCCGAGGACCAGCATGAAGGGCTGGCCGCCTATGGCAGCGCGGAAATCCTTGCCGCCGACCTCGCCGGCCTGGCCTTGCAACTGGCGCGCTGGGGCGTCACGCCCGCGCAGTTGGTGTGGCTGGACCGGCCACCGACCGCCGCCTACGCCCAGGCCCAGGATTTACTGGTGCGCCTCGGCGCCTTGAATGACGACACACTCAGCGCCCATGGCCAGAAAATGGCCGAGTTGCCGGCCCACCCGCGTATCGCCCACTTGCTGTTGCGCGGACAGGACCTGGGCCTCGCCGCGATGGCCTGTGATGTCGCGGCGTTGTTGGGTGAGCGCGATATCCTGCGCGGCGCCGGTGCCGACTTGCACAGCCGCCTGGCGCTGTTGTCCGGCGAAGAGCGCGCCCGTGGTACCCAGGGTGGTGTGCAACGGGCCAAGCAGTTGGCCCGCCAATATCGCGGCTATTTAAGAGGCAAGGCCACCCAACCGGTGGCCGACCCCGACCATCCGCGCTGGCTCGGCGCCTTGCTGGCGTTGGCCTACCCGGACCGCGTCGCCCAACAGCGTCGCCCCGGTGGCGCCGAATACCGTTTGGCCAATGGGCGCGCCGCACTGTTTGCCGAAGCCGACAGTTTGATGAAACACGCCTGGCTGGTGATCGCCGACCTCGGCAGCCGCCAGGGCCAGCGTGAAGAGCGCATCTACCTGGCGGCGGCCTTCGACCCGGCGCTGTTCGACACGGTGCTGGCCGAGCAAGTGCGCAACGTCGACCAGCTCGACTGGGACGAGCGCGAAGGCGTATTGCGCGCCGAACGCCAGCGCAAGGTCGGTGAGCTGGTCCTCAGTCGTGAAGCGCTCACCGGTCTCGACGAGGCCACACGCAGCCAGGCCCTGGTTGATTTGGTCCGGCGCAAGGGCCTGGAGCTGTTGCCCTGGACACCGGAACTGCGCCAATGGCAGGCACGCGTCCTGCTGCTGCGCCAGCTCGATGCCGGCAAAACCAGCGAATGGCCCGACGTCAGCGACAGCGCTTTGCTCGCGGGCCTGGAACACTGGCTGATGCCCTACCTGGGCAAAGTCTCGCGCTTGAGTCATTTCGCCCACCTGGATATATCCAGCTACCTGCACAACCTGCTGCCCTGGCCACTGCCCCAGCGCCTCGACGAATGGGCACCGCAGCATGTGAAAGTGCCGTCTGGCTCATCGGTGCGCCTGGACTACAGCGAGCACCCGCCGATCCTGGCGGTGCGCCTGCAGGAGCTGTTCGGGCTGGCGGATACGCCACGGATTGCCGGCGGGCGCCAGGTGGTGAAGTTGCACCTGTTGTCGCCGGCGCGGCGGCCGGTGCAAGTGACGCAGGATCTGGCGAACTTCTGGCGCAGTACCTATGCCGAGGTAAAGAAGGATTTGAAGGGGCGATACCCTAAGCATTACTGGCCGGATGATCCGTTGGTAGCCGAAGCGACGGCGCGGATCAAACCTAGGAAGCCTTGAGTGTAAGTAACTCCCCAGTCTTTTTGATGACTGGGGTGTTTACCTGAAAGTGTGGAATCACAGCAGGGGGTGTCTTGAAGGACTTAAAGCTCTTCAGGCGCGCTATCAAATTCCTTATGCGCGTTTAGCAACGACTTGCTCGATAGGGCGTGGATGCCGCAGGTGTACTCGATAAAAGAATGCTCGGCGGTTTCAGACTGGGCAATATTGTAGTTCTCAAAGGGCTGCATGGCCCTGCGCACTGGGGACTGATCCAGGATATTTTTGAATGTGGTGCTTGCGTCATCAGCGATCCACAGCCTTCTTGTTTTTCTCTGCTGGTTGCCATCGATGAATTTATGCCGGGCATGCAGGACCCGCAGGTTATCCATTACCAGAATGTCCCCTGGCTGAAGGCTGATAGGGGTCATGTAACGCTCGTTGGTGGAGTAGTGGGTCTGGATGTATTTAAACGCAGCGCTGGCCCATTCGGGAATAAAAGCAGTGCTGTCATACCGGTAGCGAATTCTTAATTTTGTGTCATCGATTTTTTCAAAGACTGCGCAATCGATGGACAACAAATCGTCGCGGCAGTAAGTGACACTGCCGCTGGTCATCAATATTTTTAATGTGTCAGCGTGATTGGCACGCAGGTCATTGTAGATTTTCTGCCCATCCACCAGGAAGTTGTCGCCGCCAAATTCAGGCTTTGAAACGCATTGGAGAATAACGAATTTGGGAGGCGTGATTTTTTTCGCAGTCCCCGCTACGTAGGCGATGCCATTCAAGAATGACCCATCGGTATGTGGGAAAAAATCGCTCGACAGTTCGCCGTGATAATCATCCTTGAAACGTTGCCAGTCCTTGTTGATTGGCTCGCCACCGCCCACCACACCATGTTTATCGGACTTGGTATGAAACTGAATCAGCCCGAACTTGCCGGCGGTCTCTCTAAAGGCTTCCAGAGAGTGGTCTTGAGGCTTGATGACGCAATATCCATGCTCTTTCAGAAACGTTGAGATTTCTTTGGTTTCAAAAAAATCAAACTTACGTGTGCTCATTTCACGCTCCTTGTTTTATTGGAAAAACTTTTATAGGCCGTTGAAAAAATGATCGAAGATCATCTTCAAACCAAAAAACGTCACCCCTGCCTTTAAAAGCATCGCGCCGACACGCTGCGATATACGGTCTCTGAGAAAGCCGCCCAAGTACGAACCCAATGTAGAGGCGGTAATCATGATGATGATCAGGTTGGCGTAATCCATGAACGCAAAACCTGCAATAACAAAGGCGGCGACCTTGAGCCCGTGCAGCACGCTCATTTGCATGGCGTGGGTGACAATGACTTCGTTTTTATTAATATTCATCTTCATCAGGATGGGCTGCGATATCAAACCGGTTACTGCCACGAACAGTGAAAGGAAGGTTTGAAAAAAGCCTACCAATGCGAAGTTTTTAAATATAAAACCCAGGCGTGCGACGATCTTGGTCCAGGTGATGGCCAGAATGAAGAAGCCGAGAATCAGTGATAAATATTGCTCGGGAAATTTGCCAATGAAGAAGTAACCGATGAAAGCGCCGACCAGGCAGCCGATCACGTATTTAGGCAGGATTTCAACTTTTGCACTTTTGAAGTCAAACGCGAATCGGCTGGCATTGCTGACCATTTGAATCAAACCGTGAACCGGTACAACTGCGGAGATGGGGATAAATTGAGGCATTACCGCAAGCAATCCAATGCCGCCGCCCACACCAATGGCAGCCGTCATGAATGAGGTGATAAAACTGACGCCCACCAATAGATACAAACCATCAGAAAGTTCGAGCATTATTAATTCCTGTCCAATTTTATAAAACGTAAAGCGTACATATTGATGCGCTGGCTTTTCACAGGGTGAATTAACCGGGCGCAATCGCCTGCTAGCGCGCTGAAAGAGTCAGGCGCTTTAAATCTTGCGTAGAAGTGGGTATCGATACGTGATTAAAGGGCAGCCGTGATAGCCGTTACTTAACCTTCCCGCGATAAGTCATTAGAACTTCATCACCCTGAAGTGATGCGATACGTGCCGCAAGCTACGTCATGACTACCGGGGTAGAACATGTATATGTTTTACCCACAGACACGGTCATAGCGAGCCTCTCATACTGCCTGCGCTTTACTGCTCGGGCAGGGCCCAGGCGATGATGCTGTCGCCTAACTTGGTTGGGATCCGGTCATGACCGCCAACCACTGCCACAACGTACTGTCGACCCTGGCTCATATAGGTCAAGGGCGAAGCCTGATTGCCTGCCGGAAGGCGTTCTTCCCAGAGCAGTTCGCCGCTTTCGCTGTTGTAAGCCCGCATAAACCGGTCAATAGCGGCACCGATAAACGTCACGCCGCCGGCGGTTGTCACACCCGTTGCATCACTCGGTGTACCGATTTCGAAGCGCATCCGGGAGGCGATCCCCCAAGGTCCGCTGTCATAGCCTGTGCCGAACGGGCGGCTCCAGACGACATCGCGAGTGCGCAGGTCGATACCGGAGATAAAGCCCCAGGGTGGCGCAATGCAAGGCTGGTCAAGGGATGACATCCACGGGTCTTTAATCGCGCCGTAAGGCAAGCCGGCCTGGACGCGGAAGCCCTGGGCATTGCCCGGCGACTCCTGGAAAGACTTGGCATTGATGGCGTCGAGTTGTTCGCGAGGCACCAGCCCCTGCATATAAGGAAGGCGCTGGTTATTGATGATCAGCAGCCCTCGCTTGAGGTCTACCATCACACCGCCCCAGTTCAAGCCCCCATGATGGCCGGGGAAGATCAGGCTTTGCTGGCCCACGACCGGCGGGGTGAAGATCCCTTCGTAGCGTGCCTGGCGAAATTCGAGGCGACATTGCATCTGATCGAAAGGTGTCAGGCCCCAGGCATTGGCTTCGGTCAGTACTTCCGGTGTTTTCGATGGGCGCCCCATGGTGCTCGGCATATCAGGGGACAGTGGCTGGGTGGCTGCGGTGTAGTCTCCCGGGGCTGTGCCCTGTGGGACGGGAGCTTGCACGACATCCACCAGCGGTTCGCCGGTGGCGCGGTCAAGCACGAACAACTGGCCGGATTTGGTCGCTTGGATCACGGCCGGGCGTGGCCCGGCAGCCGACGGAAAATCAATCAGGCTGGGTTGCGGGCTCAGGTCGTAGTCCCATAGATCATGGTGGACTGTCTGGAAGTGCCAGCGGACCTTACCGGTGGTGGCGTCCAGTGCGACCAAAGAAGAGCTGAACTTGTCTTCTTGTTCTGTGCGAGTGCCGCCATAGAAGTCGCCCGCTGCGTTGCCGGTGGTGACGTATACCAAGCCCAGCTCATCGTCGGCCGACAACGGTGCCCACGAGTTGGGCGTGCTGAGGGTGTAGGTTTCGTTGTCGCGAGCGGGGGCGTTGGTGTCTGGACGGCCCAAATCCCAGGCCCACTTCTGTTTGCCGGTCACTGCATCGTAGGCGCGCACCACGCCCGAGGGGGCAGGGCGCACATCCGAGTCGAGCACTCGGCCCCCGGTGATCACGACCCCGCGAATGACCAGAGGGGCAGACGTGATGCCCGTCGAGCCTTTTCTGAAGGTGCCAAGCCCGTCTTTCAAATCCGCAAAACCTGCGTTGCCGAAGTCGGGGCAAGCCTGGCCGGTCAGGGCGTCTACCGCTCCCAGGCGAATATCATTGGTGCCCCAGATGATGCGCGAGGCGCACAAGCCACTGGCATTGGGGACTTCGAAATAAGAGACACCACGGCAGTAGGCGCCGCCATTGGCAAAGTAGTCCGGGTCGACTTTGGAGTCGAACCGCCAGTTCTCCTTTCCGGTGGTGGCATCCAGGGAAATGATGATTTGCTTGGGGGTGCAGGTGTAGAGCGAATTACCTACCTTGATCGGCGTGGCTTCGTTCAAGTACTTGGTTTTCTCACCGGGTTGCTTCACGTCGCCGTGGTGGTATTCCCAGGCTTTGACTAGGCCCGACACATTTGAAGGCGTGATTTGCGACGCGGCTGAATAGTGGTTGCCCAGGTTGGAGCCTGCATAGGCGGTCCAGTTGGTCTCGGTGTGTGACGCGGCAGTATTGCCGTCTGGAGAAGCGACGGTACTGCGGCTGAAGGCGGCGGTGGGGCGTATGGTGGCGAGCGCCGAATCGGCAAGGTGAACGCTTTTGGGGAAGAACAGCGGCACCAGGATGGTGGCCCCCATCACCAGCGGCAGCATTCCCATGATGATCAAGTAATGACTTTTTCTGGCGTTGGCAAAATCACGCCGTACCAGGGGCCAGAACGCCAGGAACGGCACGCTGAGAATCGCCAGCCAGGCCAGGCGTGGAATATAGGCCCAGCCATCGTAACCAGACTCCCACACCGCCCAGGCGTAGGTGGCCACAGAGGCTGCGCCATAAAGGTATAGGCCAAGGGACTTTTTCAGGCCCATGAGGATGGCCGATAACAACAACGCGGTGCCCATCATCGCGTAATAGGGTGAGCCGCCCGCAGCCATCAGCACGCCGCCGTTATAGGCCAGCATCACGCCAAGCAGGGCAACCACTGTGTTGTACACCCCGAACAGGAGGTTTGAGACTCCCGCTGCGCTACCCAATGTCCTTTCGTTCATGGCAACCATCCCTGTGCGATTCGATACGGATCCGTGTCCGAGCGGCGCGCATGATTGCCTATTGTTGTAATGAAATACAATATGCGGTGAAAAAATTAACTGTTTGGTGATTTTTTTGTATTCTGTTTTGAGAGGAAACAATTGTGTTAGGCTGCTTGGCCCGTTATTGGACGGGGTATGGCGAAGCTACGACACTGATGGGCAGTCAGTGAAGTGCTCTAGATTTGGCTATCTTCTGGCATGACGCGCTGATCAGTCTTGAGTCGGCCGACTTGATCCAGGTGGCGCCAGAGAAACTGTGCGGCTTCTTCACGCCGGTCAGACTCGATGAGGTCGAGCAAATGGATGTGTTCCTGGCATTGCGCCTTCAGACGCGTGCGATCGATATTGGCTTTGTAGCCCATAAAGCGCCTGAGCTGATTCTGGTGGCGTATGGCGTCGATGAAAAACACATTGCCGGAACACTGCACGATCATTTCGTGAAACTGGGCGCCCACCTGGAACAATTGCGCGCGGGACAAAGTCTGGATCTCGCCGTCGATCAGGGCTTGTTGCTGTTGCCTGGCCTGGGCAAACGCGGCGTGATTGATCTGGTAACCGGGCTCAAGCAGCGCCGCCGGTTCGATGGCCATTCGGAAACGGTAGCTTTGAATGTGCGCCTGCGTGTTATGCACGAAGTCCTTGAGGCCCCACCCTTGGCCCGGCTTACGCTCCACCATGGCTTCGCTGGCCAGCCTGTTCAGCACCTTGAGCAACTGCCCCCGGGGCACCTCGTAACGCCGCAACAACTGCGCTTCGAAAAAGTGCGCAGGTATTTCCCCGCTCAGGATGTCGTCGACCACACGCAGGTAAAAGTCCTCGAAAGGATCGCTGGCGCAAGGGACTGCGGCTTCCTGAATCTGCCCGGAACCTTGTTTAAGGAAGTAGCCACGATTGGGCTCCTGAATGGCAAGGTCCCATTCGGCGAGCAAGGCAAACACCCGCCGGATAGGCGAGCGCGATACCCCGAGCGCTTGCGCAAATGTCTGCTCGCGCAAGGGCTCACCGGCTTTCATCGAACGGGCGCGAACCATGTCGATGACGCGTGGGGCCAACTGCAGGGCGAGGTCTTTCTTGATCACAGGTTTTATTCCGAATGGTTAGCTTCAGTCCGTTCCCGTCGGGGCAGATGCCCCCACCGCACTGGAGTGGGAAAATACCATACGAAGAGCATGAGTATTTGCACTGACCACTTTCGATAGCGTGGCGCTGGAGCCGCGAAGGAGGCTCCAGGCTGATGATTTGTTTATTCCCAGGATGGATATTTACCCATGCTCAAATTCAATGCTCACCTCGGTTTTCAATTTAACGAATTGCCTTTTCTGCAACGCATCGAAGCCGCTGCCGCTGCCGGTTTCAGGGCGGTGGAGTTCCCGTCACCCTATGAATTCGACGCGAGCCTGCTCGCCGACCACCTGGCCCAATACAACCTGCCGTTGATTCAGTTCGCGGCACCGGCTGGTGTTACCAAGGGCATCGCTGCCTTGCAAGGCAAGGAGCAGGAATTTCGCGATGGGCTGCGCGAGGCGGCCCGCTATGCGAAGGCACTGAACTGCCCGGATGTGCACATCATGTCTGGCGTGACCACGCCCCAGGATGAGAGCGCGCCTGCCTATGCAAGTAACTTGGAATACGCGGTCAAGTACCTCGAAGATCAGGGTTTGCGAACGCTGATTGAAGTGATCAGCCCGCAAGCGATGCCAGGCTATTACCTGTCCGACTTCAGCAAGGCCCAACAGGTGCTGGAAACCTTTACGAGTGTCGGACTGATTCTGGATCTTTACCATGCTCAGCTGTTGACCGGCGACGCAGCCGGGGTGCTGGCGCAGTTTTACGATAGAACCGTCCATGTACAAATCGCCGACAACCCGGGGCGTCATGAGCCGGGCACTGGGAACATGGACTTTGCCGCCTTGTTCGCGGCGCTGGAGCAGCGTGGCTACCCTGGGTGGATCGGCTGTGAATACCGCCCATCCGGCACCACTGTTGCCAGCCTTGAGTGGCTTAAGCCGCTGCATGCCTAGGTGTTGAAAGGCTAGGGGTCATTGCGCGGCAGGCAGCAGGAACCGACCAATCACCGGCAAATGGTTGGAAATACGCAACGTGTCTTCCTGCCTTACCTTGGCCGCCACCCGCTTGATCCGCGCGCTGTAAAACAGGTAATCCAGCGTACGGTCCGGCCCTTCGAGGCTTGGGTCGTTGGGGAAGTGCGTCAGCCATTTCTCCCGGTCGATCCCGCTGGATTCACTGTTGCTCGGGATCATCGGGTATTTGTCCCACAGCAGGTGCAGCTCACTGTCCGGCGAATACTGGCCGCGTTTTTGCGCATCCAGGCGCAGGAACTGGCCCAGCGGCAGCGTATTGAAATCCCCGCCAATCACCCAGGGCGTGCCACGGCCTTCCAGTTTGTCCAGCAGCTTTACGGTCGCCTGTACTTGCTCCTGCACGGCACTGCGCCCAGGCATGCCGCCGTCCAGCCGCGTGTTGAGCACCGCCAGTTGGCCGCCGTCGCTCAGCGGCAGGTAAGTCAACAGCAGGGCAGGCTTGGGCTGGAACTGGCGGCTGATGAAGTTGGCCTGCGGGGTCGGCAATTGCAGGCGCTCGGCGTGTTCGATCTGGTAGCGGCTGAGGGTCGCCAATTTGCGGCCGACGCTGCCGAAGATATGCAGGTTGGGCACAAAGTCAGCTTTCCAGTCGAAGGCCTGGGCGCTGCAGGGGTAGAGGTCGACCAGGCGCTCCTGCAACAGGGCCAGCTGGTCCTGATAATGGGACGGCTTGGCGCCTTCATCGATTTCCTGCAACAGCAGGATGTCGGGCTGTTCGTCGCGGATCACCCGTGCCACTTCGTCAAGGCTGAAGGCCATGTCTTCAACCGTGGGGCGCTCGTCCGGGCCGCTGCCGTCGGCGGTGTCGTACCAGAACACGTAGTTCTTGCCGGCCAGGTATTGCACATTCCAGGTCATCACCTTGAGTGCCTGCCCCGGCAGCAGGGTCGGCGCACGCGGCGCGACGCAGCTGACGGGCAGGGTTTCCTTGGCGACGGGGCGCCAGGTCAGGCTGTAGACCAGGGCCGTCAGCAAGCCCGCAATCAGCAGCAGGCTCAACAGGGTGATGCGCAATAAACGGGTCATCGGCTCGGCTTATGTGCGTTTCAGGATGGGCACGGAGCATATCACCGCACGTCGGCGTCGCCACCGATCAACATGAATAAACGAAACAGCACCACACTGGTGAACAGCTGCAGGAAACTGTGGGCGCTGTCCATCAACAGCCCCAGCAATGGCGCGGGTTCGGGATAGGCCGCCACGCTCGCGCCCTTGAGCAGCCACAGCGGGGTCATCACGCACAACAGGCACACCAGGATTCGCCAGAAGTGCCCACGCGTCAGGCGCAGGCTTTCCTTCATCGCTTCAAGCGCCGACATGCCGCGCAAAACCAGCAGGTACTCGGCGAACGCCAGCACCACCATCAGCCACAGGCCCGGCAGGAAATACAGCGACAGCCCGAGCAGAATCAGCAGCGTGCTCATGGCGGTCAGCAGGGCGAAGCGCGGCCACATCGCCAATGCCATGGCCCACACGTCCTTGGTGCGTGGCGACTCGCCACGGGTGCGCGCGTCGAGAAACAGGATCAGCGCGCCGGTGTACAACGGGTACACCAGCAGTCCCACTACCACGCTGTAACCGCTGAAGGCATCCGGGCCCAGCGTGTGGTCGAGCACTTGTTGCAGCAGGGCTTCGAGGATTACCAGCGGCAGGCACAGCTGGACGATGGCGCCCAGGTTGCGTTGGGTGAAGCGGAAGGAGTCGCGCAGTACGTCTAGCGGATTCATCAGAGTCATCACAGGCCGAAAAAGCAGAGGCACACTTTAACCGATAGCGGGCGTGGGCAAGCAAACGTAAACCTTGCGTAAAGACCATTGAAACAATTGGTAACAGCCCCATAACTAGGGCGTACCTTGCCTGACGCCAGGCGGGACCCTGATTTTTACCGGCAATCTAACGAGGTCGCCATGAACAGCGAAGAACAAACCCTGATCGACGGACTGTTTTCACGGTTGCAGCAAGCCGAAACGGACTCAGCCCCCCGCGACGCCCAGGCCGAAGCGCGGATCAAGGAACACATGACTCGCCAACCGGCCGCCGGCTACTACATGACCCAGTCGCTGCTGGTGCAGGAACACGCGCTGCAGAGCCTCGATGCGCAAAACAAGCAGCAGGCCCAGCAGATCCAGCAATTGCAGGAAGAGCTGCAGCGCGCCAAGTCCGCGCCAGCGGCCCCGGCGAGCGGTGGCGGGTTTCTCTCGAGCATCTTTGGCGGCGGCGGTTCGCGGGATGCACAGCCTGCGCCGAGCAACGCGGGCGGCGGCTGGCGTGAACCGGCGCGGCCAGCCTTCAACCAGCCGGCACCGCAACAGAATTATCAACAGCCGCAACCAGCGGCCGCCGCCGCGCCAGCGGGTAGCGGGTTCCTCGGTGGCGCGATGAAAACCGCCGCCGGCGTGGCCGGTGGTGTGTTGCTCGCCGAAGGCATCAGCAGCCTGTTCCACCACAACCAGCAGCCGCAGGTGGTGGAAGAGATCATCGAACAACCGGCGCCCGCCAGTGATCAAGGTGGTTGGGGCAACGATGATCAGAAATTCGCAGGCAATGACAGCTGGGGCAGCAACAACGCGGACAGCTTCGCCGACAGCGATTATTCCGACGATTCCTCCTCCTTTGGCGATGACGATTCCTTCGTCTGACACGCCCGGCCGGGGCGCTACGGCGCTCCGGTCTGATTTTTTCCCGGAAACCTTCCCTTGGCTGGCATACTGGCACCCTTTCCGGGCGCTGGCGCCTGGCTGTCATTGAGGAAGTGCGGTGAAGAAAATTGCAGTGTTCGCCGATGTGCAAAACCTCTATTACACCGTTCGCCAGGCCTATGGCTGCCACTTCAACTACGCGGCGCTGTGGGCGGATATCAGTGCCCATGGGCAGATCGTGGAGGCGTACGCCTACGCCATCGACCGTGGCGACAGCAAACAGCAGCAGTTCCAGCAGATCCTGCGCAACCTCGGTTTTACCGTGAAGCTCAAGCCTTACATCCAGCGCAGTGACGGCTCGGCCAAGGGCGACTGGGACGTCGGTATCACCATTGACATCATGGACGCCGCCGCGAACGTCGACGAAGTGGTGCTGGCCTCCGGCGATGGCGATTTCGACATGCTGCTCGACCGCATCATCCACAAGCATGGCGTGCAGGCCGTGGCCTACGGCGTGCCGGGGCTGACGGCCAACTCACTGATACGCGCCGCCAGCCGCTACGTGCCGATCGAAGGCGCGTTGCTGCTTAAATAAGCGCTGTGGCTCACTCAATTGTCAGACGGAGTTGGAACAGGTTTGGAACGTATAGCGGTCATCGACTTTGAAACCACCGGCATCACCCCGAGCAGCCACTGCCGGGCCACGGAAATTGGCGTGGTCATCCTTGAGCGCGGGCAAATCGTCGACCGCTACCAGAGCCTGATGAATGCCGGCGTACGCGTGCCGGGCTTTATCGAACAACTCACCGGCATCAGCAACGCCATGCTGCGCAGCGCACCGCCGGCCGAGCGGGTGATGAACGAGGTCAACGAGTTCGTCGGCACCACGCCGTTGATGGCGCACAACGCCGCGTTCGACCAGAAGTTCTGGGACTTTGAGCTGAGCCTGATCCGCCGCACCCGCCTGCAAAAATTCGCCTGTTCTTTATTGCTGGCGCGTCGGTTGATGCCTTCGGCGCCAAACCACAAGCTCGGCACCCTCAACACCTACGCCCAACTGCCCCACACCGGCAAGGCTCACCGGGCGCTGGCGGACGCGGAAATGGCCGCCAACCTCACCGCGCACCTGGCCCAGGAACTGCGCCAGACCCATGGCCTGCGTGAGCTGTCACATGACTTGCTGTGCACGTTGCAGAAAGTGCCGGCGGCGAAGATCAATGAGCACCTGAAGAAACATCGCGGGTTTTAACAGAACAACGCCGTTCAAAATGTGGGAGGGGGCTTGCTCCCGATGGCGCCGGATCAGTCAGCTTATGTATAGCTGACCCACTGCCATCGGGAGCAAGCCCCCTCCCACATTAGTTATGTGGTGTTCATCGAGGCTGTGTGCACGCCAACGCCTGGTCCACCACCCCCTTCGCCATCTCCACCAAATGCATCACCGCCCGCTGCGGCGCCTTCATCACCTCTCCCGACGCATGTGCCGTCTCCACCGCGCAATGCAACAGATCCGCCGCATGGGCCAGGGCATCTTCGAAGCTCAGGTTGTCATTCAGGATAAAAGTGGGTGCATCCGGGGCGGATGCCTTGAGGTAGTAATCGATGGCACGACGGTGGAGCAGGGCGTCTTCGCTGAGGAAGTCGGCTTTGGACCTGGGTGGATCGGGGGTGACTTTGACCATGGTGAAACTCCTCTTGTTAAGCAGGAGCTGCGTCTATTCGCTTGCACGCAAACAGGGTGGCAGCGGTACGCGAGTGTGCAAGACCGGGACAAAAGGCAAACCCAGCAGATCCGAAGATCTCCCGCGCACAGCTGCCATAACAAATCCGCGCCATGTCGCAATAACTGGGCGTTGATCGTGTGAGGCATCTGAAAAGCTTTTGTTTAGTCGGACTTGCACGTCCGGTCACCGAACATTCGATGACAGGGCGAGACTAGCTACCGAATCCGACGGAAACAAGGCCGTGGGATTCTCTCGGAAACGTCCCGCAAATGAAAGGGATGGGTCTTGCTGGCCACTGAAATACCGGTGTTTTCAGCTCGTTCCCACGCTCTGCGTGGGAATGCCTCTTGCGACGCTCCGCGTTGCGATCAGCTCAACGACCAAGTGTACGGGCGGTTTAAACAGGTTTTGTAACTTATGTTTAGCCACCTGCCTTTCTAGAATAAGCCTCCCATCTCCTGCCATAGAGCCGCCCAATGCCTGGCCCACGTCGCTTTCCCTTACCGTTGATCGCCGCCTTTTTTGCGTTGTATGTGATCTGGGGTTCCACTTACCTGGTGATTCGCATCGGCGTGGAGTACTGGCCACCGTTGTTACTGGCGGGGATTCGATTTTGCACGGCGGGCGCGTTGATGTATGGCTACCTCAGATGGCGTGGCGCACCCGCGCCGACGTGGGCGCAGTGGAAGGCTGCCGGGATGATTGGCATTCTGCTGCTCACCGTGGGCAATGGCGGCGTCAGCGTGGCGGAACATATGGGCGTGTCGTCCGGCGTGGCCGCGCTGGCGGTGGCGACGGTGCCGTTGTTTACCCTGTTGTTCGGTTTTTTCTGGGGCGCGCGTAATACGCGGCTCGAATGGGCCGGGGTGATCCTGGGGATTATCGGCATCGCCATGCTGAATATGGGCAGCACCCTGCAATCGAGCCCGATGGGCGCGGTGTTGCTGTTGATGGCGGCGGCTTCCTGGGCGTTCGGTTCGGTGTGGAGCCGCCACTTGCCGCTGCCCCAGGGCGCGATGGCGAGCGCTGCGGAAATGCTGGTGGCCGGCGTGGCCTTGCTGATTGTCAGCGTGGCGTCAGGTGAGCAGTTGCAGGCGATGCCGCCATTGGAAGGCTGGCTGGCCCTGGCCTATCTGACGGTGTTTGGCTCGATCATCGCCTTCAACGCCTACATGTACCTGCTCAAGCATGTGCGTCCGGCGGCGGCCACCAGCTATGCGTATGTGAACCCCGCCGTGGCGGTGTTGCTGGGGATTGTGTTCGTCGGCGAGTCCATCGGCCTGGAAGAAGCCCTGGCGATGTTGGTGATCATCAGTGCCGTATTGCTGATCAGCCTGCCGCAGTGGCGCAAGCCGAAGACGGAAATAAGGTAAACTGCCGCGCATTACGCCCTTGCGCTGAATTTTTCCTACGGTAAACACATGACTTTCGCCTCCCTTGGCCTGATCGAACCCTTGCTGCGCGCCCTTGAGACGCTTGGCTACCAGACCCCGACGCCGGTGCAGGCGCAAGCCATTCCGGCGGTGCTGGCCGGTCGTGACCTGATGGCTGCGGCCCAGACCGGCACCGGCAAGACCGCCGGCTTTGCCTTGCCGCTGCTGCAGCTGCTGACGATGGAAGGGCCGAAAGTCGCCGCCAATTCGGCGCGTGCGCTGATCCTGTGCCCCACCCGTGAACTGGCCGAGCAGGTTCACGCCAGCGTCGCCGAATACGCCCAGCACCTGCCGCTGACCACTTACGCGGTGTATGGCGGCGTGAGCATCAACCCGCAGATGATGAAGCTGCGCAAGGGCGTGGACATCCTGGTTGCTACGCCGGGTCGCCTGATCGACCTGTTCCGCCAGAACGCGCTGAAACTCAACCAGCTGCAAACCCTGGTGCTGGATGAAGCCGACCGCATGCTCGACCTGGGCTTCTCCGAAGAGCTTGCCAACATCTACCGCATGCTGCCGAAAAAGCGCCAGACCCTGCTGTTCTCCGCCACTTTCTCCGATGACATCCGCCTGCTGGCCGGGCAGATGCTCAATGACCCGCTGAGCATCGAAGTCAGCCCGCGCAACGTCGCCGCCAACACCGTGAAACAGTGGGTGGTGCCGGTGGATAAAAAGCGCAAGGCGGAGCTGTTCGTGCACCTGATGCGCAAGGGCCGTTGGAAGCAGGTGCTGGTGTTTGCCAAAACCCGCAACGGCGTGGATGCGCTGGTGGATAAGTTGCAGGGGCTGGGCATCAACGCCGACGGCATCCATGGCGACAAACCCCAGGCCACCCGCCAGCGTGCGCTGGACCGCTTCAAGGCCAGCGACGTGCAGATCCTGGTCGCCACCGACGTGGCGGCCCGTGGCCTGGACATCGAAGACTTGCCGCTGGTGGTCAATTTCGACCTGCCGATCGTCGCAGAAGACTACATCCACCGCATCGGCCGCACCGGTCGCGCGGGCAACACCGGCGAGGCGATTTCGCTGGTGTGCGCCGATGAAGTGAACATGCTCTCGGCAATCGAGATGCTGACCCGCCAGACCCTGACCCGCAAGATGGAACCGGACTTCGAGCCGGAACACCGCGTGCCGGATACCGATGCCAGCGGGCAGGTGGTGAAGAAGCCGAAAAAGCCGAAGAAGCCCAAAACATCGGGTGGCGGTGGTAAGCGCAATTTGGGCAAGTGGGTGGAAAGCGGCGACGTGGCGCCGGCGGAGCCTTCGATCAAGCCGGTGCGCAAGGTGCCGGTTTTCAACACCGGGCCGCGTAAGAAGAAGTGATTTTGCGGTGGGGCTGATGGCCTCATCGGGAGCAAGCCCCCTCCCACATTTTGAATGTATTCACAGGTCAGAATGTGGGAGGGGGCTTGCTCCCGATGGCGGCTTCGAATCCACCACCCATCTCAGCGGTTAAGCCATTCCAACAGCCCAAGCCCAGCCGCCCGGCCGCTGGCAAAACACCCCGTCAGCAAATACCCCCCGGTCGGTGCCTCCCAATCCAGCATCTCCCCGGCACAAAACACGCCCGGCATTTGCTTGAGCATCAGCCGCTCATCCAGCGCTTCGAACGGCACACCGCCGGCCGTGCTGATGGCTTCGTCCAGTGGCCGAGTCTTGACCAATGTCAGCGGCAACGCCTTGATATCCACCGCCAACTGCGCCGGGTCATTGAAGTGCTCAGCAGGAGCCAGCTCACGCAACAGCGCCGCCTTGACCCCATCCAGGCCCAGTTGACTGTGCAAATGCTTGCTCATCGACCGCGACCCGCGCGGCTTGGCCAGTGCCGCCTGCACCTTGTGCAACGGCTTGCTCGGCAGCAGATCGATATGCACGGTGGCGGCGCCGTCGCGGTTGATCGTTTCCCGAATCGGCGCCGACAGCGCATAGATCAGGCTGCCTTCGATACCCGTGGCGGTCACTACGCATTCGCCCAGGCGAGGTTTAGCATCCCCCAGCCCAATGGCGACGTTTTTCAACGGCGCCCCGGCGAATTTGCTGACCATCAAGTCGCTCCACGCCGACACCTCGAAACCGCAGTTGCTCGGCTGCAGGCGCACATAGGGCACGCCACGCTCTTCGAATAAATTGAGCCAGGCTCCATCGGAGCCCAGGCGCGACCAGCTGCCACCACCCAAGGCCAGGAGCACCGCAGCGCTGCGCACGGTTTTCGCGCCCTCCGGGCTGTGGATAAGTAAGTCGCCTTCAGCATTCCACCCCAGCCAACGATGCCGGGTGTGGATAACCACACCTTGTTCACGCAGGCGCTTGAGCCAGGCCCGCAGCAGCGGCGCGGCCTTCATGTCCGTAGGAAATACGCGGCCGGAGGTGCCGATAAAGGTTTCGATGCCCAGGCCGTGAATCCACTCGCACAATGCTTCGGCACCGAAGCTGCGCAATAACGGCGCCATGTGCGGCGCGCGTTCGGCATAGCGCGAGAGGAACGCCGGGTAGGCTTCGGAGTGGGTGATATTCATGCCGCCCACGCCGGCCAGCAGGAACTTGCGCCCCACTGAAGGCATGCCGTCGTACAGCGCCACGCGCACGCCCGCCCGGCTCAGGACTTCGGCGGCCATCAACCCGGCAGGGCCGCCGCCGATGATGGAGACAGGGTGAAGAGAAGTCTGAGGCATGGGCAGGACTACGGTGCTGGGAATAGGTCGAGCATTCTACCCGACGAAGGCGCAGCTGCCTGATCAAAAAACGTACACATTCCTACAAGCCATACGGCTAAACGCTTTCAGACCGTTACGCTCAAGTTATCCACAGCTGGTTCCACAGGCATTGTGGGTAAGGTCCACAGTTCAATGACAACCTGATGACGTCCACACGCGCTGCGCGCTGTGGTGCAGGATGCCGTGGCGGCGCGCTAGGGCAGGGCGGTCCTTGCTGTAGCCGCCGCCAATCACGCCCACCACCGGAATGTCGCGGCCCAGGCAGTGCCGCATCACGCTTTCATCGCGAGCGGCGACACCGGCATCGGTCAGCTTGAGGTAACCGAGTGCGTCGTCCTTGTGTACATCCACGCCGGCGTCGTACAGCACCAAGTCCGGCTGGTAGAGCGGCAGCAGGTAGTTGAGCGCGTCATCGACCACCTTGAGGTAGTCGGCATCGCCCATGCCCATCGGCAACGGGATGTCCCAGTCGCTCTGCGCCTTGCGCGCCGGAAAGTTTTTTTCGCAGTGCAGCGATACGGTGATGGCGTCCGGTATGTCGTGCAGGATGCGCGCGGTGCCGTCGCCCTGGTGTACGTCGCAGTCGAAGATCAGCACACGGTTGACCCGGCCGCTGGCCAGCAGGTAATGGCTGATCACGGCCAGGTCATTGAAGATGCAAAAGCCCGCCGGGTAATCGTAGTGGGCGTGATGGGTGCCACCGGCGAGGTGACAGGCCAGGCCGTGCTCCAGCGCCTGCTCCGCCGCAAGGATCGAGCCACCCACCGCGCGCACGGTGCGTCGCGCCAGGGCTTCGCTCCACGGCAGGCCGAGGCGCCGTTGGTCCTCGCGAGACAACTCGCCGCTCATATAGCGTTCGATATACCCAGGTTCATGGGCCAGGCCCAGAATCTCTGCCGGGCACAGCTGCGGTCGCAGCAAACGGCTGTCCTCGGTCAGGCCGCTGTCCACCAGGTGATCGCGCAACAGGCGAAACTTGTCCATGGGGAAGCGGTGGTCCGCCGGGAACTCGGGGCTGTAGTCATCGTGGTAGATCAATGGCAAGGGCATGGGATTTTCTGACGGGAATCTGCGTCGGATCTTACCAGCGCTGTACACTCACGCACATGGCAAGGAAGGGGGCCCCATGGAGCCGATACTGGAATTGGAAAGCGCACGGCTGATCATGCGCCAATGGCGTGACAGCGACCTGCTGGACTTTGCGCAGATGTGCGCCGACCCGCAGGTGATGCGTTATTTCCCGGCTAAATTGAGCCACCTGGAAAGCGCTGCACTGATTGGCCGGATACGCGGCCACTTCGCCGAATATGGTTTTGGCTTTTGGGCTTTGCAGCGCAAGGATACCGGTGAATTCATCGGCCTCACCGGGCTGCAGAACGTCAGTTTTGAAGCGAATTTCACCCCGGCGGTGGAAATCGGCTGGCGTCTGGCCCGCGAGCACTGGGGCCTGGGTTACGCCAGCGAGGCGGCTTGGACCGCATTGCGCTGTGGTTTCGATCGCTTGAGCCTGGATGAGGTCGTCGCCTTCACCACTGAGGCCAATCTGCCATCACAAAAAGTCATGCAGGCCATCGGTATGCATTACGATCCGCAGGCAGATTTCGAACACCCCAAAGTCGCAGCCGATGACCCGCTGCGTCCGCATGTTTTATACCGCATCACCCGCGCCCAATGGTTGGACACGCTGCACGGATAAGCAGCCCGGAATGCCCTATCGAGTTTAGGAGTTGCTCTATGAGCCAAGTATTGGAAGATCTGGTGGACTTGCTGACCCTGGAGCCGATCGAGGAAAACCTCTTTCGCGGCCGCAGCCAGGACCTGGGTTTTCGCCAATTGTTCGGTGGCCAGGTGCTTGGCCAGTCG
The DNA here is from genome assembly GCF_003852255.1 of Pseudomonas sp. R1-43-08. Lineage (NCBI taxonomy): Bacteria > Pseudomonadati > Pseudomonadota > Gammaproteobacteria > Pseudomonadales > Pseudomonadaceae > Pseudomonas > Pseudomonas sp. R1-43-08. The sequence continues at coordinate 4,859,857 of NZ_CP027734.1, read as the reverse complement.
CTGTCAGCGGCCAGCCAGACCGTCGAAGAAGCGCGCCACGTGCATTCCCTGCACGGTTATTTCCTGCGTCCAGGCGACGCCGCGTTGCCGGTGGTGTATTCGGTGGACCGCGTGCGCGACGGCGGCAGTTTCAGCACGCGCCGCGTCACCGCGATCCAGAAGGGCCACCCGATTTTCACCTGCACCACCTCGTTCCAGTACGACGAAGCAGGTTTCGAACACCAGACCACCATGCCCGTGGTGGTCGGCCCTGAGAACCTGCCGTCGGAGCTGGAGCTGACTCAGCAGCGTGCGCACCTGATCCCCGAGCATATGCGCGACAAACTGCTGTGCCCCAAGCCCATCGAAGTGCGCCCGGTGACCGAAAAAGACCCGTTCAACCCGCAGCCGTCCGACCCGGTCAAGTACGTGTGGTTTCGTGCCGACGGCGCCCTGGCCGATGCGCCGGCGTTGCATAAATACCTGTTGGCCTACGCCTCGGACTTCGGCCTGTTGACCACCTCGCTGCTGCCCCATGGCAAGACCGTGTGGCACAAAGACATGCAGGTCGCCAGCCTCGACCACGCGCTGTGGTTTCACGCTGATCTGCGCGCCGATGATTGGTTGCTGTATGCCATGGACAGCCCATGGGCCGGCAATTCCCGAGGATTTTCCCGGGGCAGCGTGTACAACCGCGCCGGGCAACTGGTGGCGTCGGTGACCCAGGAAGGCTTGATTCGTCATCGCAAGGACTGGGCATGAGCCTGGCCGACGTCCGGCATTGGGTGTTTGACATGGACGGCACTCTCACGGTGGCCGTGCATGATTTTGCGGCCATCCGGGCGGCGCTGGAGATTCCTGCTGAAGACGATATTCTCACGCACCTTGCCGCATTGCCGGCGGATATCGCGGCGGCCAAGCATGCCTGGTTGCTGGAACACGAGCGCGAACTGGCGCTGGGTTCAGTCGCCGCCGCGGGCGCGGTGGAACTGGTGCGCGAGCTGGCCGGGCGCGGTTATCGCCTGGGAATTTTGACGCGTAATGCGCAGGAACTGGCGCATGTCACTCTGGCAGCGATTGGCCTGGCGGACTGTTTTGCCGCCGAGGACGTGCTGGGGCGCGAGGACGCACCGCCCAAGCCGGATCCGGGCGGCCTGTTGAAGCTGGCGGCGGCCTGGGATGTCACACCGAGCGAGATGGTGATGGTTGGCGATTACCGCTTCGACCTGGATTGCGGCCGGGCGGCCGGGACGCGGACGGTGCTGGTTAATTTGCCGCAGAACCCGTGGCCGGAGTTGGCGGATTGGCATGCCGAGGATTGTGCGGTATTGCGCCAGATGATCTAGCCCAGGCAATGAAGATCAACTGTGGGAGGGACGGTGCGACGATTCGACTTGCTCCCGATAGCGGTCTGTCAGTTAAAGAATTGCTGGCTGTTGCACCGCAATCGGGAGCAAGCCCCCTCCCACATTTTGAACCGGTTTCTTCAGTCAATCCTGGGGAAACAGGGCTCTCTGGCCCTCGGGCGCCGGATGATCCAGCCCAAACGCCGCCAGTCCAATGTGGGAGGGGGCTTGCTCCCGATAGCGGTCTGTCAGTTAAAGAATTGCTGGCTGTTACACCGCAATCGGGGGACTCCCACATTTTTATCCGGTTTCGGCAGTTATTGCGCGAACAGGACTTTCTGGCCCTCGGGCGAGGTAAACATTTTATCCCCGTCATGCCCCACTCCCGGTACTTCTACCAGCCTGTGACCCAACTGCGGATGCCGCTGCTTGAGGGCGTCAAAATAGTTGTGCCCGCGAATCAGCCGATACGCACCTTGGGTTTCGGCTTCGCAGCTTTTGTCCAGCGCCGGGTGGTTGGGGTCGGTGTCTTGTTGGCCCAGCAGGTACGTGACATCGCGTGAAACATAAGCCTGCTCCAGTTGCTCGGCGCCCTGGCCCTTGGCGTAGTCCGGTACACCTTGCATGCCGTACTTCCAGTCGTTGAAATCAGGGCAACCGGCCGTTTCGAACTTCACCGGGCGTTGTGGGCTGAAGTAGGCGTAGGACGATGGGTTGGCCACCACATACCGCAGGCGGATGCCTTCGGTCTGCAGCATTGGGTGAGCGTGGCCGGTGACCGCGAAGCGCTGTACCACCTGGCCGCCACCGGAATGCCCGGCGACGACGATTTCTTTCAGATGCGGGAACAGTGCGCGGTTGCCCAGGTGTTGGATGATCTGGTCGAGGGCGCCAAAAGAGCTGACCGCGCCCGGACCGATTGACGGCGCGCCGGCCATCCAGTCATTGCCCTTCCAGCGCAGCACCTGGTCATCCAGGTGGTGACGTTCAACGTCCGACTGGTTGAGAAACTGCGGCGCAATCACCAGCACGGTACCGCCAGCCCCGGCATGGGCCGCGGCATCGATCCCGCTTTTCAGATAGGTCTGCGCATTGCGCAGGCGGCCGTGCACGATAATCAGCGCGCGGGTGACCTCCGGCAGCGGCTGGCGCCAATCCTGGCTCAAGCCCAGGCTGAGCTCGCCCGCATCCACATGAAAACGCTCAGGGCTGACCAGGTTGACGCCGTGTTCGGCAGCCAACGCTGAACAGGACATCAACCACGCCAGCAGCCAGCCCACGCGTTTATGCATTTAAAGACTCTTGGCCGTAAAGGTGTCGCATTGGGAGATCTGGCCCTGAGCGAAGCCGGTCTTGAACCAGCGCACGCGCTGAGCCGACGTGCCGTGGGTAAACGAGTCCGGCACCACGCGCCCTTGACCCTGCTGCTGCAGGCGGTCGTCGCCAATGGCGTTGGCGGCATTCAGTGCTTCTTCGATATCGCCGGGTTCCAGCCAATTCAGGCGCTTTTGCGCGCGGTTGGCCCAGACGCCGGCAAAGCAGTCGGCTTGCAGCTCCTGGCGGACCAGCAGGCCGCCGTCGCCTTGCATCGGCCGACCCTGCTGGCGTGCGGCCTGGATCTTGGACGAGATGCCAAGCAGGGTTTGTACGTGATGCCCGACTTCGTGGGCGATCACATACGCCTGGGCGAAATCGCCGGCGGCCTGGAAGCGTTGCGACATTTCACGGAAGAAATCCAGGTCCAGGTACACCTGCTGGTCAGCCGGGCAGTAGAACGGGCCGCTGGCCGAGGTGGCGCCCCCGCAGGCTGAGTTCACCCGGCCACGGAACAGGATCAGTTTCGGGTTCTTGTAGGCTAGGCCGTTCTCCTGGAACACCTGGCCCCAGGTGTCTTCGGTATCGCCCAGCACCGCGCGCACGAAGTCGGCCTGCTCGTCGTTGGCCGGCGGAGCCTGACGCGATTGCGTGCTGACCGACGGCGCCTGCTCCATCTGGCCGGTCAATTGGCCGAGGATCTGCATCGGGTCCTGGCCGGTGAGCCAGCCGATGCCGACGATCAGCACGATAGCGGTCAGGCTCAGGCCCTTGCCGCCACCGAAGCGCATCCCGCCACCGCCGCCACCGCCGCTGTCATCGCGGGCATCCACCACGTTGTCGCTGCGTCGGCCTTTTTTCCATAGCATGGGGCAATCCTCTTGTTAACGGTCCGGCAAAAATATGGATGGAGTATGGTCGTAGTTAGCGGCAATAGCCTTCGCCGCTGGCGACAATCAGGCAGTCTTTTTTATCGGCCAGCCATTTCAAGCCAGTGGCTGCGCCATCCCCGGCGCGCAGCACCTGCGGGCCGTCCGGGCGGGTAAAGGCGATGCCATCATCGGTTGCCTGGCCTTTGAACGTGCCGGACGCATCGGCATCCAGGCCATATTGCATGGTCAGAAGGTAGTGGCCGCGGCCGATGCTGTCGTCCTTGGCGATGTTCAGGTTCAAGCCTTCGACGCCGATCCACTTGCCCACCCATTTATCGGTGGGTGGCGTTTCGGGTACCAGGGTCGCCTGCACGGACGCGGGGGCGGGCTTGGGGGCTTCTTTCGGCGTTTTATCGCAGGCAGAGAGCAGGGCGAGGGCAGACAGGGCAAACAGGATTTTTTTCATAGCGGCAGGGCCTTGATTAATAAGTGTGCAACGCCGGGGCGCGCGTGCTGGGTTGGACTCAAATCCACTGATTTAGTGCGCTGTTCGCCCGGTGTTTGGTTATGCTCTTGGGGCAGACGCCTGCCCGGCTGCTAGATTACTTCGGTTGAGTGCCACCGTGTTCAGCTCGCCACACAAGAGAATTCAATGACTGTCAGTACCCCGCTTTCCGGCGTCAACCATCCCTTCAAAGGCATCCTGCTGATTGTGCTGGCGACGTTCCTGTTCTCCAGCCACGACGCTCTATCCAAATACCTGGCCGGGTTCTACCCGATCGTGATGGTGGTGTGGGCGCGGTACATGGTGCACACCTTGCTGATGGCCGGGATCTTCCTGCCGCAATCGGGCCTGCGCGTGCTGCGCAGCAAGCGGCCGGGGATGCAGGTGGTGCGGGCGTTGTGCTTGTTGGGCACCAGCCTGTTCTTCACCACGGCGCTGCATTACATCCCGTTGGCGGAAGCCACGGCGGTGAACTTCCTTGCGCCGATCCTGGTGACCGCGCTCTCGGTGCCCCTGCTCGGCGAGCACGTCACGCGTGGCCAATGGCTGGCGGTGATCTGCGGGTTTGTCGGCGTGGTGATCATTATCCATCCGGGCGGTGAGCTGTTCACCCCGGCGGTGCTGCTGCCACTGTGCTCGGCGCTGTTCTTCTGCTTCTACCAACTGCTCACGCGCATCCTCAGCCAATACGACAGCCCCACCACCAGCAACTTCTTCGCCGGCCTGTGCAACACCCTGGTGATGAGTGCGATGGTGCCGTTCTTCTGGCAGGTACCGACCCTGTGGCATGGGGTGATGATGCTGGCGCTGGGCACCTGCGGGATGACCGCGCACTTGATGCTCACCCAGGCGTTCCGCTTCGCGGCGCCGGCCTTGCTGGCGCCGTTCGGCTATTGCCAGATCGTGTTTGCGGGGTTGTTGGGTTGGCTGGTGTTCAGCCACACCCCCGACATGACCACGGTGGTCGGTATCGGGGTGATCTGCATGAGCGGCTTGGCCGCTGCCTGGCAGCAGCGGCGGCGTTGATTACACCTCTACCGTAGGAATCTTGCGCGGCGCCATGAAGTACATCCACACCAGTGCGATGAAATACATCGCCGGAATCAGGGTGAACAACAGCGTGTAGTTGTTGTTGGTCACGGTCAGGATATGGCCGACGATCTGGGTCATGAACATGCCGCCGATGGCCGCGCACATGCCGCCGAAGCCGAACACCGTGCTCATCATGTGCTTGGGCGTGTAGTCCATCACCAGGCTCCAGATGTTGGCGGTCCAGGCCTGGTGCGCGCCGATGGCCAGGGAGATGGCGAACACCGCGACCCACAATTGGCTGGAGCCGGCCGCCATGATCACGCCGACGATGCAGCAGGCGAACAAGAACATCGACAGCAGCCGCGCCTTGATCGAGTTCATCCCGCGACCGATCAGGAACGAGGACAGAATGCCGCCGCCCACGCTGCCGAAGTCGGCGGTGAGGTAGATGATGATCAGCGGGATGCCCATCTGCGTCACGTTGATGCCCAGGTTGTATTGCTGGTTCAGGAATGGCGGCAGCCAGTACAGGTAGAACCAGAACACCGGCGCGGTCAGCGAGTACGCCAGCGCGAAGGCCCAAGTGCCGCGCATGCGCAGGATGCGGCTGAACGGTACGCGGGGTTGTTCCGGCTCGACTTCCTGTTGCACGTAGTCCAATTCGGATTGTTTAACGGTGGGATGCTCTTCCGGGTTGTAGTACTTCAAGCCCCACAACACCAGCCAGATACCCCCGAGCGCCGACATGCACAGGAACGCCGCCTGCCAGCCCCACACGTGCAGGATCAACGGCAGCAGCATGGGCGTCATCATCGCGCCGACGTTGGTGCCGGCGTTGAAGATGCCGGTCGCCACCGCGCGCTCGCCGGCCGGGAACCACAGGCGCGTGGTTTTCACGCACGCCGGGTAGTTGGCGGCCTCGGTCAGCCCGAGGATAAACCGGCAGACCATGAAGCCGACGGCCGAGGTAGCCAGGCCGTGGGCGCCGGTGGCCAGGCTCCACAGCAGCACCGCGCAGAAAAACACGCGCTTGACGCCTACCCGGTCGATCAAGCGGCCCTGCAGCACAAAGCCGATGGCGTAGCCGACCTGGAACCAGAAGTTGATGTTGGCGTAATCCATCGCCGTCCAGCTCATTTCCTTGGCCAGAATCGGTTGCATCACGCCCAGGGCGGCGCGGTCGATGTAGTTGAGGGTGGTGGCGAAGAACACCAGGGCCAGCATGCCCCAGCGGGTTTTACCCACGGCCAGGGCGCCGCGGATCTTGTCGCCGATGCCGGCGTGCGGGGTGCCGGGGCGCGCGGCCAGGGCGGAGTTTTGCAGAGGCATGAGGTCGTACCCGTTTTTGAAATTTTTATGGTGTGATCTGGGTCTTGGTGCAAGGTCGATGGTGCGCAGTGGTTAAAAAGTCGTCAATTCGCCAAAGGGGCATAGTGTTCGATAATCGCACCAAAAACTAACCGGTTCGTACATTTTAATTGCCGCGTGTAGGCTGTGGGCGAATAATTTGCCATAAACAACAATTGCCGGGAGTGACCCATGCAACGTTCCATCGCTACCGTGTCGTTGAGCGGCACCCTGCCGGAAAAGCTCGAAGCCATTGCCGCCGCCGGGTTTGATGGCGTTGAGATTTTTGAAAACGACCTGCTGTACTACGACGGCAGCCCCCGTGAAGTCAGGCAGATGTGCGCCGACTTGGGCATTGCCATCACCCTGTTCCAGCCGTTTCGAGACTTCGAGGGCTGCCGCCGTGATCGTCTGGCGCGCAACCTCGAGCGTGCCGAGCGCAAATTCGATCTGATGCAGGAGCTGGGCACCGACCTGGTGCTGGTGTGCAGCAACGCCTCGGCCGATTGCGTGGGCGATGAGCGCATCCTGCTGGACGACCTCAGCCTGCTGGCCGAACACGCGGGCCGTCGTGGCTTGCGAATCGGCTATGAAGCGCTGGCCTGGGGCAAGCATGTGAACACCTGGCAGCAGGTATGGAACCTGGTGCGCCAGGTGGATCATCCCAGCCTGGGTGTGCTGCTCGACAGTTTCCACACCTTGTCGCTCAAGGGCGACCCAAGTGCCATCGCCGAGATCCCCGGCGACAAAATCTTCTTCGTGCAAATGGCCGACGCGCCGATCCTGGCCATGGATGTGCTGGAGTGGAGCCGGCATTTTCGCTGCTTCCCCGGCCAAGGTGAGTTCGACCTGGCTGGGTTTCTCGCGCCGATCATCAAGAGTGGCTACACCGGGCCGTTGTCCCTGGAGATTTTCAACGACGGCTTTCGCGCCGCACCGACCCGGGCCAACGCGGCAGATGGTTTGCGCTCGTTGCTGTACCTGGAAGAGAAAACCCGCCAGCGCCTGGCGGCGGAACAACCCGCCGCGCCGCTGGATATCCTGTTCGAGACCCCGGCGGCCAGCGAGTACGACGGCATCGAATTCCTCGAATTTGCGGTGGATGAAAGCCTCGGCGCGAAGCTGACCCATTGGTTGGAACGCCTGGGCTTCGCCAAGGCCGGCCAGCATCGTTCCAAGAACGTGAGCCTGTTGCGCCAGGGCGATATCAACCTGATCCTCAATTGCGAACCCTATTCCTTTGCCCACAACTTTTTCGAGGCCCATGGCCCGTCGCTGTGCGCCACGGCGATTCGGGTCAAGGACAGCGCCAAGGCGTTGGAGCGGGCGGTGGCCTACAAGGGCCAGCCCTATCGCGGCCTGGTCGGGCCCAATGAGCTGGAGTTGGCGGCCGTACGCGCGCCGGATGGCAGCTTGATTTACCTGGTGGACCAAAGCGAAGGCGGGCTATACGACACCGATTTCAACCTGCAACCCGTCACCGCCAGCGGCGGCTTGCTGCGCATCGACCATATGGCCATGGCCCTGCCGGCCGATAGCCTCGACAGCTGGGTGCTGTTCTACAAAAGCTTGCTGGATTTTGAAGCTGATGACGAAGTGGTGCTGCCCGACCCTTACGGCCTGGTCAAAAGCCGCGCACTGCGCAGCCGCTGCAGTTCGATTCGCCTGCCGCTGAATATTTCCGAGAACCGCAATACGGCGATTTCCCACGCGCTTTCGAGCTATCGCGGCTCGGGCGTGCACCACATTGCCTTCGATTGCGCGGATATTTTCGCCGAGGTGCGCCGGGCCAAGGAGGCCGGGGTGCCGCTGTTGGATATCCCGCTCAACTACTACGACGATTTGGCTGCACGCTTTGATTTCGACGATGAGTTCCTCAGCGAGCTGGCGTACTACAACGTGCTGTACGACCGCGACGCCCAGGGCGGTGAGCTGTTTCATGTCTACACCGAAGCCTTCGAGGGCCGGTTTTTCTTCGAGATCATCCAGCGCAAGAACGGCTATGCCGGTTATGGCGCGGCCAACGTGGCGGTGCGTTTGGCGGCGATGGCCAAGTCGCGCAGCGGTGCGGTGCGTCAGGCGCGTTTATAACGGTGGGGAGGTGCTTCCTTCGGGGAGCGCCTCGGCCCATAATCGGGCCTGCATAAAAACGCCGTGAGCGCACCATGACCCTGACTCCCGACCTCTCTGCCGTGTCAGACGCACCGCGCAAGAGTCGCAAGAACAATCCGGAAAAGACCCGCGAGAATATTCTCCAGGAAGCCATTGTCGAGTTCGTTCAGCAGGGCCTGTCCGGCGCCCGCGTGGACGCCATCGCCGAGCGCATCCACACCTCCAAGCGCATGATCTATTACTACTTCGGCAGCAAGGAACAGCTCTACGTCGAGGTGCTGGAGAAGCTCTACGGCGATATTCGCAACACCGAAACGCGCATGAACCTCACGGCCCTGGAACCGCGCGAAGCGATCCGCCGGCTGGTGGAGTTCACCTTCGACCACCATGACCAGAACGTGGATTTCGTGCGCATTGTCAGCATCGAAAATATCCACAACGCCGAGTACGTAAAGCGCACCAGTACGATCAAGGACATGAACAGCAAAATCCTCGAGGGGCTCGGTGAGACCCTGCGTCGCGGCGCTGAAATGGGGCTGTTTCGCGAAGGGTTGGAGCCGCTGGATGTGCACCTGTTGATCAACTCGTTCAGTTTTTACCGTGTCTCCAACCGGCATACCTTTAGTGAGATTTTTCAGATTGAACTGTCGGACGAGGCGATCAAGCAGCGGCACCGGGAGATGATCTGCGAGTCGGTGTTGCGTTATCTGCAAGCTTGAATGCACCGAGTGACCATTGTGGGAGGGGGCAAGCCCCCTCCCACATTGAACTGTGTTTTTCAGTCAGCTGTTCATGCTCTGGAAGTGCGTCAGCATCCGGTCTGCATCCGCCGCCTCGCCACTGAACAACTCAAACGCCTTCACCGCCTGAAACACCGCCATATTGCCGCCATCCAACGTGCGGCAACCCAAGGCGCGTGCGTCGCGCAGCAACTCGGTTTCCAATGGGAAATACACGATTTCCGCCACCCACAGCCCTGCATGTAATAACGCAGCGGGCACCGGTGTGCCGGGCAGCTTGGCCATGCCCATTGGTGTGGTGTTGACCAGGCCGTCCGCCTCCGCCATGGCGTTGGTCAAGTCGCCGCCGACCTGGGCACGACCGTTGCCAAAACGCCGGGCGAGGTTATCCACAAGCTCGCGGGCGCGGAGGCTGTCCAGGTCAAAAATGCTCAGCTGTTCAACGCCCTCGGCCAGCAGCGCGTGCGCCACCGCCGCGCCTGCACCGCCGGCGCCCATCTGCACCACGCGCTGGCGCGGCACGTCATTCAAGTTGCGTCGGAAACCCTCAGCAAACCCCAGGCAATCGGTGTTATGGCCGATGCGCTTGCCGTCCTTGAATACCACGGTGTTGACCGCGCCAATGCCCTTTGCCTCGTCGGACAATTCATCGAGCAACGGCAGGACCGCCTGCTTGCACGGATAGGTAATGTTCAAGCCGGTGAAGTGCATCTGCTCGGCGGCACGTAGCAGTTCGGGCAGGGCGTGGCTGTCCAGGCGCAGCGCTTCCAGGTCGATCAGGCGATACAGGTAGCGCAGGCCCTGGGCGTCACCTTCCTGTTCATGCAGGGCGGGCGTGCGGGAGGCCTGGATGCCGGCGCCGATCAGGCCGGCGAGAACGCGGGGTTTCATCAGGCGCATCCTTTCAACGAGTGGCTGAAATGTTCCAGGGCCAAGTGGTAGCCATGGCTGCCAAACCCGGCCAGCACTGCCTTGGCGATGGGCGAGACAAAGGAGTGATGACGAAACGCCTCACGGGCATGCACGTTCGACAAATGCACCTCGATCACCGGCACCTCGCTAGCCACCAGCGCATCGCGAATCGCCACCGAGGTGTGAGTCCAGGCCGCCGGGTTGATCACGATCCCGGCGCAACGGGCGCGGGCGGCGTGGATCCAGTCGAGCAGTTCACCCTCGTGATTGGTCTGGCGAAACTCGATGGTCAGCCCGAGCTTTTCCGCGCTGCGCCCGCACAGGGCGGCGATATCGGCCAGGGTTTCGTGGCCATAGGTGGCAGGCTCGCGGGTACCGAGCAGGTTGAGATTGGGGCCGTTGAGCACCAGCACGATGGGTGGCATAGAGGTCTCCGCAGTTCTTATTGGTTGTGCGGATAAAATGTACTGGATGGTTAGTTTGGTCAAATGAAGTCGCTGAATCTGTTCGATTATCGAACCGTTAATCAGCTGGGCAGCTTCTGCTGAGGTATTACGCAGGATCGTTCGTCGTTACTAATCCTTGAAGCAACTTCGTGAGCATGTAATCGGTTGCCGGGTGACACGGAAAAATTGTTACCTGGCGGAAAATAACCTAACGGCTGGGTTACGATGAAAATAGATGCTTCAGCGGGGTGTTTATGTGATTGCACGTGCCCGGCACGATGTCGTAGGGCAAAAAACAATTTTGAGCCTGGTCAGGGCACCGGGGTCTGTGGAGATTGAATTATGAAAAAAATCGTAAAAGCCAAAGTCAAACCCTATGTGCCTCTCAGCGATGCCGACGTTGACAAGGCAATCGTCCGTGGGCGCAAGCTGAAGCGTCTGTATGCCAACGCCAGCAACGTGCGCTATCAAGACGACTGCATCTCCATTGGCTTCAGCGATGGCAGCCGTATCATGTTGCCGGTGGCCGGTCTGCCGGAGTTCGAGAAGTTTTCCCAGCAGGACTTCCAGCAATTGGAGGTCGGTTTCGGCGGCAAGGCGCTTTGCTGTGAGGCCCAGGACCTGGACGTTTCGATCACTGGCCTTATCGCCACAAGCCAGCCTCTGATGGACCTCGCTACAAGCCTGGTAGCCTCCCGAAACGGTCGCAAACGCAGCGCCGCCAAATCGGCCGCCGCCCGGGCCAATGGCAAGAAGGGCGGCCGGCCGCGCAAGGAAGTGCTGGAACCCGGCGACTCGACGGACACATGAATTTCAGTGTGGGAGCTGATGATGCCTGACAGCGTTATCGACGGGTCAGCAACACACCCGATTCCATATGGTGCGTCCACGGGAACTGGTCAAACATTGCGCACTGGCTAATGCGGTGCGTGTCGTGCAGTTGCGCGATGTTCGCCGCCAGCGTCTCCGGGTTGCAGGAGATATACAGGATGTTGTCGAAGCGCCGGGTCAGTTCGCAGGTGTCCGGGTCCATGCCGGCGCGGGGCGGGTCGACGAAGACGCTGCCGAATTCGTAGCTTTTCAGGTCGATGCCATGCAGACGGCGGAACGGGCGCACTTCATTCAGGGCCGCGGTAAGTTCCTCGGCGGAGAGGCGCACCAGGGTGACGTTATCCACGGCATTTTCATCGAGGTTGCTCAGGGCCGCATTCACCGAGGTCTTGCTGATTTCGGTGGCCAGCACGTTACGCACGCGGGTCGCCAGCGGCAGGGTGAAGTTGCCGTTGCCGCAGTACAGCTCCAGCAAGTCGTCCGGGCGATCACCCAGGGCGTCGTACGCCCAGTTGAGCATCTTCTGGTTCACCGTGCCGTTGGGCTGGGTGAAGGCGCCTTCGGGTTGGCGGTAGCTGAAGGTGCGGCCACCGACCTCGAGTTTTTCCACCACGTAGTCGCGGCCGATCACATCGCGCTTGCCCTTGGAGCGGCCAATGATGCTCGCGTTCAGCTCAGCCGCCAGCTTGTTCGCTGCGGTGTGCCAGTGTTCATCCAGCGGGCGGTGATAGCACAGGGTGATCATCGCGTCGCCGGCCAGGGTGGTGAGGAACTCCACCTGGAACAGTTTGTGGCTCAGGGCGGCGCTGGCTTGCCAGGCGGCCTTGAGCTGCGGCATCAACTGGTTGATGCGCTGGCTGGCGATGGGAAACGCTTCGATCAGGATCGGCGTGCGCTTGTCGTCCTGGGCGAACATCGCGTAGTGGCGCTCGCCGCCTTCGCGCCACAGGCGAAACTCCGCCCGCAGGCGGAAGTGCTGCAGCGGCGAGTCGAAGACCTGCGGCTCGGGGGCGTCGAACGGTGCCAGCAGGCCACGCAGGCGCGTGACCTTGTCTTGCAGTTGAGCGGTGTAGTGTGCGGCGTCGAAAGTCATGCGTTGAACCAGCCCAGCTTGATCACGAACAGAATCGACAGAATCACCAGGGCCGGGTTCAGCTCACGGTAGCGGCCCGAAAGCAGCTTGATGGCGGTCCAGGCGATGAAACCGAAGGCGATGCCGTTGGCGATGGAGTAAGTGAAGGGCATCGCCAGGGCGGTGATTACCACCGGCGCGGCCACAGTAATGTCATCCCAGTCGATTTCGGCCAGGCCGGACGTCATCAAGACGGCCACGAACAGCAGCGCCGGCGCGGTGGCGAAGGCCGGTACGCTGGCCGCCAGCGGTGAGAAGAACAGCGCCAGCAGGAACAGGATCGCGACCACGATGGCGGTCAAGCCGGTACGGCCACCGGCGCTCACGCCAGCGGCAGATTCGATGTAGCTGGTGGTGGTCGAAGTACCCAGCAGCGAGCCGGCCATGGCCGCCGTACTGTCGGCGATCAGCGCACGGCCCATTTTCGGCATGTGGCCGTCCTTGCCCATCAGGCCGGCGCGCTTGGCGACGCCGATCAGGGTGCCGGAGTTGTCGAACAGGTCGACGAACAGGAACGCGAAGATCACGCTGACCAGGCCGATGTCCAGCGCGCCCTTGATATCCAGTTGCAGGAAGGTCGGGGCCAGGGACGGTGGCATCGAGGTCACGCCGCCGAACGGGGTGAAGCCCATCACAATGGACACGATGGTCACCGCCAGGATGCCGATCAGCACCGCACCACGCACGGCCAGGGCTTCCAGGGCCACGATCAGCACAAAACCGAGGGTGGCCAGGATCGGCGCCGGTTGTTTCAGATCGCCCAGGCCCACCAGCGTGGCCGGATTGGCGACCACGATACCGGCGTTGTGCAAGGCGATCAGCGCCAGGAACAGGCCGATACCGGCGGCAATTGCCGAGCGCAGGGGCAGGGGAATGCTGTTGATGATCCACTCACGGATACGGAAGATCGACAGCAGGAAGAACAGCACCGCCGAAATGAACACCGCGCCCAATGCCACCTGCCAGGTGTGGCCCATGTGCAGGACCACGGTGTAGGTGAAGAAAGCATTGAGGCCCATGCCCGGCGCGAGGGCGATCGGGTAGTTGGCGATCAGGCCCATCACGGTCGAACCGATGGCCGCCGCGAGGCAAGTCGCGACAAACACCGCGCCTTTGTCCATGCCGGTTTCGCCGAGGATGCTCGGGTTCACGAACAGGATGTAAGCCATGGCCAGGAATGTCGTGATACCCGCGAGAATCTCGGTGCGCACGTTGGTGTTGTGGGCTTTGAGTTGAAACAGCTTTTCCAGCATGCCGGCTCCCTGTGACGCTATCTTGCGTCGTGATTTGTTGACCTCTAAGTCAAAGCACAAACTGCGCCAAGCGCTTGTGGCTTCAGAGAGGATCGGAAAAAGCGGCGCATCATACCAGCAGCCGAGGCTGTGTGGCGCATGGCCTTGAGGCATACTGCGCCGACGTTCAACAGCAGGTCATCGACAGCATGAAAAAAGCCAACGCGTGGAGTCTAGCTCTGATCCCTTGTCTGAGCCTGTGGCTCGGCGCGGCACCGGTGTGGGGCGCGGCTGCACCGGCCTTGAGCGAGGTGCGGGTGTTCAAGGTCGAATCGGCGAAGTGCAGCGAGGCCATCCCGGACCGTGTGCAGACCACCCAGATGTGCGAGCACCGTGGGCCGACGAAGGTTTCGGTAATGGAAGTCGGCCTGGGCAACAGCCCGATGGGCCGCTTCAACGGCGCCGAGTTGAACGGGCAACGCACGGCGGTGTGCCAGGTGGGCAACATCAGTGAGGCCTGTAACGGCGTGGGCACGCTGATGGGCTACATCTATGTGTTTGACCTCAACGTGCAAGCCCAGGGTTGGTTCGAATTCACCAATACCTCGATCAATCCTCCGCAAAATACCCTGAAAGCCCAGCTCAATATCCGCTGATCAATTGGCTTGAACGCTCAAAACCCTGGGAAGTCGTACCCCTGAGACGGCGATTTCCCTGAACGCCGCGGATGTACATCAACCCGTGAGGTGTTTATGAGCGCGACCCCCAATGGCGCGGCGGCCCAGCCGTTCGTCGCCCACCCGATACGCTTGACCTTGAACGGCCAGGATCGCCAATTGAGTGTGTTGCCCTGGACCACCTTGCTGGACCTGCTGCGCGAACAATTGGACCTGGTCGGCAGCAAAAAGGGCTGCGACCACGGCCAGTGCGGCGCGTGCACCGTCTTGCGTGACGGCAAGCGCGTAAACGCCTGCCTGACCCTGGCCGTGATGTGCGACGGCGCCGAGCTGACCACCATCGAAGGCCTGGCCGACGGCGACCAGTTGCACCCGATGCAGCAAGCCTTCATCAAGCACGATGCCTTCCAGTGCGGCTACTGCACCCCCGGCCAGATTTGCTCGGCGGTCGGCCTGGCCAACGAAGGCCGCGCCCACGACAGTGCGCAGGTGCAGGAATTGATGAGCGGCAATCTGTGCCGCTGCGGTGCCTACAGCAATATCCGCGCGGCCATCGAAGAGGCGCTGCCGGCGTGCGGCAACCGGGGAGGTGAGCAATGAACCCCTTCCATTACAGCAAACCCGCCGACGTGCACGAGGCGGTGCACCTGAGCAGCGCGGCATCGCGCTTCATTGCCGGCGGCACCAACCTGCTGGACCTGATGAAAGAGAACATCAGCCGGCCCGAACACCTGATCGATATCACCGGGCTGCCGCTCAATGCCATCGAAGAAACCGCCGAGGGCGGCCTGCGTATCGGCGCGCTGGTCAGTAATGCCGACCTGGCCTGGCACCCGCTGATTGAACAGCGTTACCCATTGCTGTCCCAGGCCATTCTCGCCGGGGCCTCGCCGCAACTGCGCAATATGGCCAGTACCGGTGGCAACCTGCTGCAACGCACCCGTTGCTACTATTTCTATGACGCCACGGTGCCGTGCAACAAGCGTGAGCCCGGCAGCGGCTGCCCGGCGCGCACCGGCTTGAACCGCATCCATGCGATCCTCGGCGCCAGCGAGCAGTGCGTCGCCACCCACCCTTCGGACATGTGCGTGGCCCTGGCGGCGCTGGAGGCGCGGGTGCATGTCGAAGGGCGCGGCGGGGCGCGGGTCATCGAGTTTGCCGACTTCCACCGGCTGCCCGGCGATGCACCGCAACGCGACAACCAATTGGCCGACGACGAACTGATCACCGCCATTGAATTGCCTGCCGATAACCTGGCCCGCCACAGCCACTATCTGAAAATTCGCGACCGTGCGTCCTACGCGTTCGCGCTGGTGTCGGTTGCCGCCGCGTTGGAATTGAACGGCGACGAGATCATCGACGCCCGCCTGGCCCTTGGCGGTGTGGCGCACAAACCCTGGCGCGACCGCGCGGTAGAGGCGTCGCTGATAGGTCGCAGCGTCAGCCGCGAAACCTTCAGTAACGCTGCCGATGCCCTGCTGCAGGATGCCGAGCCGCTGCAACACAACGGCTTCAAGATCAAGCTGGCGCGCCGCGCACTCATTCGTGCACTGAGCGACGCTGCGGTCGCAGGAGAACAGCCATGAGCGCCATCGGCAAACCCCTGGACCGTGTCGACGGTCTGCTCAAGGTCACCGGCAAAGCGCGTTATGCCGGTGAATTTCCCGAGGACGGCCTGCTGCATGGCAGCGTAGTCTCGAGCACCATCGCCAAAGGCCGTGTCCTGCGCATCGATGCCTCCAGGGCTTTGGCACTGCCGGGCGTGGTTGAGGTCATCCATCACCTCAATCGCCCGAAAATCGCCAGCTACGACGATGCCTTCGCCGATGCAGATGCCGCCGACGGCTCGCCATTCCGTCCGCTGTATAACGACCGCGTGCTCTACAGCGGCCAGCCCCTGGCCCTGGTGATCGCCGATAACCTGGAGCTGGCGCGGCATGCCGGCTCGCTGGTCGACATCGAATATGCACCGGAAGGCTTCGAAACCGACCTGATCGCCCAGCAGGAGTCGGCTCACCCTTCGCCCCAGACACCGCCTGGGCCGCGTGGCAACTTTCAGGCTGAATGGGCCGGTGCCGCCATCAGCCTCGATCTGCACTACAGCACGCCCATCGAACACCATAACCCGATGGAGCCCCACGCCAGCACCGTGCTGTACCAGCCCGACGGCACCCTGCATATCCACGACAAAACCCAGGGCCCGCAGAACTGCCAGGCGTATGTGCAAAAAGTCTTTGGCCTGGACAAGAGCCAGGTACGCATCTTCGCCGCGTTCGTCGGTGGCGCCTTTGGTTCGGGCCTGCGCCCGCAGTACCAATTGCCGCTGGCGGTGATGGCATCGCTGGCGCTCAAGCGCTCGGTGCGCGTGACCCTGACCCGCCAACAGATGTTCACCTTCGGCTATCGCCCGCGCACCTTGCAGCGCTTGCAGATGGGCGCCGCCGCCAACGGGCGCTTGCTGGCCCTGGGGCATACCGCGATTGGCCAGACTTCGCGCTTCGAGGATTTCAGCGAACACGTGGTGGAATGGAGCGGCATGCTCTACCACTGCGATAACGTGCAATTGACCTACAAGCTGGTGCCGCTGGACGTCTTCACCCCACTGGACATGCGCGCCCCCGGCGCCGCCTTGGGCGTGATCGGCCTGGAATGCGCCATGGACGAACTGGCCTGCGCCCTGGCCATCGACCCGGTGCAACTGCGCCTGATCAACTACGCCGAACGTAACCAGAATGAAGACAAGCCCTGGTCGAGCAAAGCCCTGCGCGAGTGTTACAGCGAAGGTGCCGAGCGTTTTGGCTGGAGCCAGCGCAACCCCGAACCGCGCAGCATGCGCGACGGCCGCCAGTTGATCGGCTGGGGCATGGCCGGTGGTGTGTGGGAAGCCATGCAGATGAAAGCCAGCGCCAAGGCGCGCCTCGATACGAGCGGCAAACTCACCGTCAGCAGCGCCACCACCGATATCGGCACGGGCACCTACACCGTGATGACCCAGATCGCGGCGCAGGCCAGCGGTGTGGCGGTGGAGGACGTGGTGTTTTTGCTCGGTGATTCCTCACTGCCTACCGCGCCGCTGCAAGGCGGTTCGTTTACCGTGTCGTCCGTCGGCACCGCCGTGCAGCAAGCCTGCGAGGCCTTGACCGCCAAACTGCTGGCCGTTGCCCGGCAGACTTACCCGGTGTTCCAGGATGCCGAGTCCGTGCGCTTTGAAGACGGCCAACTGCACACCGGCGACGTGAGTGTGTCGCTGGCCCAACTGGTCAAGGACAGCGGCGAGGACGGGCTTGAGGTGCAGATCGACAGCGAGCCCGACAAGAAGCGCGAGGGCTATGCTACGGCCACCCATTCGGCGGTGTATGTCGAAGTGCGGGTAGATGAAGACTTGGGCACCATCAAGGTCAGCCGCGTAGTCAGCGCGATTGCGGCCGGGCGCGTGGTCAACCCGAAAATGGCGCGCAGCCAGATCCTCGGCGGGGTGGTGTGGGGCATCGGCATGGCGCTGCACGAAGAGACCCAGGTCGACCATCAGCTGGGTCGCTACATGAACCACAGCCTGGCCGAGTACCACATCCCGGTGAATGCCGATATCGGTGAGATTGACGTGGTGTTTGTCGAAGAGCACGACGAGATCGTCAATGCGCTCGGGTCCAAGGGCGTGGGCGAAATCGGCATTGTTGGGGTGGCGGCGGCGGTGGCGAATGCGATCTACCACGCCACTGGCAAGCGGGTTCGGGAGTTTCCGATCACCCTGGACAAGGTGCTCTAAAACACACCGCGTAACTCATGTGGGAGGGGGCTTGCTCCCGATGACGGAGTATCAGTCGAGGATGATGTGACTGATCTACCGCTATCGGGGGCAAGCCCCCTCCCACATTTATCTTGTTCAAGGCTCAGGTTATGCGGTGGGCTTCAGCCCGGGCTCTTCTACCGGCACATGCATCCGGTCCCGATTCGCCAGGGTCGGGAACAGCTTGATCCACACCCCGGTCACCACCAGCGTACCAATCCCGCCCATGACCACGGCGGGCACGGTGCCGAACCAATGAGCGGTGATCCCTGATTCGAACTCACCCAATTGATTGGATGCACCGATAAACAGGCCGTTGACTGCGCTCACCCGGCCGCGCATCTCATCCGGCGTTTCCAACTGCACGAACGACGCCCGGATCACCATGCTGATCATATCCGCCGCGCCCAGCACCACCAGCACCGCCAGGGAAAACCAGAACGAGGTCGACAGCCCGAACGCGATGGTCGCCACGCCGAACACCCCGACTGCGGTGAACATCACGCGGCCGACCTTGCGGTCCACCGAAAAACGCGCCAGCCACAACGACATCAACAGCGCCCCCACCGCCGGTGCCGAGCGCAACAGGCCCAGGCCCCAGGGGCCGGTCAGCAGGATGTCCTTGGCGAACACCGGCAACAACGCGGTGGCGCCGCCCAGCAGCACGGCAAACAGGTCCAGGGAAATGGCGCCGAGGATGTCCGGCCGGCTGCGGATAAAGCGAATCCCGGCCAGCAGCGAATCCAGGGTGGCCTTGCCTTTGTTCAGCGGCGTCTGGCGCGCAGGCAGGTTCAGGGTCAAGCCGCAGGCGATCAGGTACAGCACCACCGTCGGGCCGTACACCCAAACGCTGCCGAACGCATAGAGCAAACCACCGAGGGCCGGGGCGACGATCGTCGCCAATTGCTGGGCCGATTGCGACGAGGCCACGGCCCGGGGGAACAGCGCGCTGGGCACGATACTCGGCAGCAGCGCCTGGGTGGTGGGCATTTCGAATGAACGCGCGGCGCCCAGCAGGAAAGCGAGGATGAAGATCATCTCGCGGGTCACGTTGCCGGTCAGACCGCCGATGGCCAGGGACAGGGCAATCAGCGCCTGTACGGTCTGGCAGATGGCGGCGACTTTGCGTCGCTCATAGCGATCGGCCACATGCCCGGTATGCAGCATGAACAGCACGCGCGGCACGAACTCCACCAGGCCGACCAGCCCCAGGTCCAGCACATTGCCAGTCAGTTGGTAGAGGTTCCAGCCGATGGCCACGGTCAGCATCTGGAAGCCGCTGGCGGTAAAGATCCGCGCCAGCCAGAACGCGATGAAGGGGCGGTGGTGACGTAACAGCAACGCAGGTTCACTAGGCATTGGGAGTAAAGGTCGAGACCGAAAGGAATGGCGAGATTAGCATTGTGTTGTAACAAATAGTTGCAATAACCCTGGTGAGGCAAGCTGTCACGCGGCAAAAGACCACACAACCGGGCAGCGCAAATGGGACTACTCTTTCAACGATGCTTGATCCAGATCAACACCCGCACCGGGATTGTTCTGGCGGCCGAAAGGCCAGATTCCCTACGTGACGGGTAAAAAAAGAAACGAATTGAAATTCGTCACACTCCATATCCGTGGGGGCAGTGGGTGCAGGCTCCGAGCCCGCAACCGGTATTACCTGACAGAGGAAGACTTATGTTCGGTTTGGAGGCGCTAGATCTCGCCCGAATTCAATTTGCGTTCACCATCTCGTTTCACATCCTGTTCCCGGCGATCACCATCGGCCTGGCCAGTTACCTTGCGGTGCTGGAGGGTTTGTGGCTCAAGACCCGTAACGACACTTACCGCGACCTCTACCATTTCTGGTCGAAGATCTTTGCCGTCAACTTCGGCATGGGCGTGGTCTCGGGCCTGGTCATGGCGTATCAGTTCGGCACCAACTGGAGCCGCTTCTCCGACTTCGCTGGCGCCGTCACCGGGCCGCTGCTGACGTACGAAGTGCTCACGGCCTTCTTCCTCGAGGCGGGTTTCCTCGGCGTGATGCTGTTCGGCTGGAACAAGGTGGGGCGCAACCTGCACTTCTTCTCCACCGTGATGGTGGCTATCGGTACGCTGATCTCGACCTTCTGGATCCTCTCATCCAACAGCTGGATGCAGACGCCACAAGGCTTTGAAATCGTCGATGGCCGAGTGATCCCCACCGATTGGTTCGCCGTGGTCTTCAACCCATCGTTCCCCTACCGCCTGGCGCACATGGCTACTGCGGCCTTCGTGGCCACGGCGTTCTTCGTCGGCTCGTCGGCGGCCTGGCACCTGCTGCGCGGCAAGGACAACCCGGCGATCCGCAAGATGCTCTCGATGGCGATGTGGATGGCACTGATCGTCGCGCCTATCCAGGCGGTGATCGGCGACTTCCACGGCCTCAACACCTTGAAGCACCAGCCGGCAAAAATCGCCGCGATTGAAGGCCACTGGGAAAACATCGGCAATGAACCCACGCCGCTGATCCTGTTCGGCTGGCCGGACATGAAGGCTGAAAAAACCAAGTACGCGGTGGAAATTCCCTACCTGGGCAGCCTGATCCTGACCCACTCGTTGGATAAACAGGTGCCGGCGCTCAAGGAATTCCCGCCTGAAGACCGTCCTAATTCGACCGTGGTGTTCTGGTCGTTCCGGGTCATGGTCGGCCTGGGCTTCCTGATGATCTTCACCGGCTTGTTCAGCCTGTGGCTGCGCCGGGGCGACAAGATGTATACGTCCAAGCCGTTCCTGTACCTGGCCTTGTGGATGGGCCCGTCCGGCCTGATCGCGATTCTCGCCGGTTGGTTCACCACCGAAATCGGTCGCCAGCCGTGGGTGGTCTACGGGCTGATGCGCACGGCGGATGCGTCCTCCGGGCATAGCCTGGCGCAGATGACCATCACCCTGGTGCTGTTCGTGGTGGTGTACTTCGCGCTGTTCGGTGCGGGCCTGGGTTACATGATGCGTCTGGTGCGCAAAGGGCCTGTGATTCAAGAAGAAGTCACCGAGCCGACCCATGGCGGTCCTGGCCAGAAACGCACACCGGCCCGTCCGCTGTCCGCTGCCGATGATGGCACCGACAACGACCACGACGACATCCAGCACAAGGGGAATTGAGATGGGCATTGATCTGCCGCTGATCTGGGCTGTGATCATCATTTTCGGGATCATGATGTACGTGGTCATGGACGGTTTCGACCTGGGGATCGGCATCCTGTTTCCGTTCGTACCGGGCAAGACCGACCGCGACGTCATGATGAACACCGTGGCACCGGTATGGGATGGCAATGAAACCTGGCTGGTATTGGGCGGCGCGGGACTGTTTGGTGCGTTCCCGCTGGCCTATTCGGTGGTGTTGTCGGCGTTGTACCTGCCGCTGATCCTGATGCTGATCGGGCTGATCTTTCGTGGCGTGGCCTTTGAGTTCCGCTTCAAGGCCAAGGACCACAAGCGTCACCTGTGGGACAAGGCGTTTATCGGCGGTTCGCTGACGGCCACGTTCTTCCAGGGCGTGGCGCTGGGGGCGTTTATCGATGGGATTCCGGTGGTCAACCGCCAGTTCGCCGGAGGCTCGCTGGACTGGCTCACGCCGTTCACGATGTTCTGTGGCGTGGCATTGATCGTGGCGTATGCGCTGCTCGGCTGCACCTGGCTGATCATGAAGACTGAAGGCAAGTTGCAGGAACAGATGCATAACCTGGCGCGGCCGCTGGCCTTCGTGGTGCTGGCCGTGATCGGTATCGTCAGTATCTGGACACCGCTGACCCACCCGGAAATCGCCTCGCGCTGGTTCACCCTGCCGAACCTGTTCTGGTTCCTGCCGGTACCGGTGCTGGTACTGGTGACCATGTACGGGCTGATCCGCGCCGTGGCACGCAATGCGCACTACACGCCGTTCCTGCTGACGCTGGTATTGATTTTTCTGGGTTATAGCGGCCTGGGGATCAGCCTGTGGCCGAACATCATCCCACCGTCGGTATCGATCTGGGACGCCGCCGCACCGCCGCAAAGCCAGGGCTTCATGCTGGTGGGCACCTTGTTCATCATCCCGTTCATCCTGGGCTACACCTTCTGGAGCTACTACGTGTTCCGCGGCAAGGTCACCCACGAAGACGGTTATCACTAGGAGGGTCGCGACATGGCGGGCAAACCTTCGTTGCACGACATCGAACAAGCCGAGAAACAGCCGCTGTGGCGGCGTCTTGGGTGGTTGGCGATGATCTGGACCGGCAGTGTGCTGGCCCTGTTCATCGTCGCCAGCCTGATGCGTATGTTCATGAATGCAGCGGGCCTTACCACGCACTGACATCCCGATCCGGGCCGTGCGGCCCGGCTCTTTCGGCCCTGTTCTTCTATAGAAGGCAGGGCTTTTTTATTTGCGCGCCTTGAGAATGACGAACTTGGGCGTGGCCGCCACCTGTTCGACGCCGCGGAACAGGCGCGCCAATTTGCTGTGATAACCCAGGTGACGGTTACCCACGATATACAACGCGCCGCCCACCACCAGGGCTTCCCGCGCCTGCTGGAACATGCGCCAGGCGAGGAAATCGCCCACCACCTGCTGCTGGTGAAACGGCGGGTTGCACAGCACCACGTCCAACGACTGCGCTTGCTGGCCGGCCAGGCCGTCGTCGGCACGCACGATCACGTTGCGTTCACCCAGGGCGGCCTGCCAATTCTCGGTGGCGGACTGCACCGCCATGAACGACTCATCCACCAGGGTGTACTGCGCGTCGGGGTTGTGCAGCGCGCTGGCAATCGCCAATACGCCGTTGCCGCAGCCCAGGTCCGCCACGCGGGCGCTGCCCAGGTTGTTCGGCAGGTGCGGCAGGAAGGCGCGCGTGCCGATGTCCAGGCCTTCGCGGCAGAACACGTTGGCGTGGTTGAGCAGTTCGATGGCCGGCGTATCCAGCGTGTAGCGGGTAGGGTAGGGCGATACTGCCGCAGGGCGATCGGCAACGGTGGCGATCAGCAGCCGTGCCTTTTTGACCGCAAGCGTGGCGTGCATCGGCCCGATATAACGTTCCAGCAATTCACCGGCGGCGCGTGGCAGGTGTTTGAGCATGGCCCCGGCGATCACTTCGGCGCCCGGCGCCAGCTGCCCCTGCAGCCGAATCAACTGTTCTTCCAGCAGCGCCAGGGTTTTTGGCACACGCAGCAGCACCCGATCGAAAGGCCCGACCGGCACTTGGCTGGACGGCACGAACGCCACTGCATCAAACGCTTTGCCGTTGCGCACCAGGTTTTTCTCCAGGCCCTGGGCGGCGAGGAACGAGTCCCCGCTGGTGGTCACCTGCACCCGGCCTTCAAGGCTGGCCGCAAGCGCGCCGAAGCTGTCATTGAGGACCAGCACACGGGTCGCCGCGTTGGGTTGCTGGCTGGCGAGGTGGCTGAGCAGGTACTCATCGGCGGCATCGAAGGCTTGCAGCGGGTCATTGGATTGCTCGGGCTGACGAATCAAATCGAGTTGAGCGAAGGGGCTGTCAAGCAGGGGCATGGCGGGGGAGGCTCTGGGTAATCGACGGAACCGTCTGAGTGAACAGCGAAGCAATCTCTGAAAGGGCAGCATCAACACTCAGAATTGGCCGTAAATGTTACTTTTTTTTGACCGTGATGACATGCGGTGTTTCTGGTCAGGGCTAAAACAGTCCTGCTTTAGAGGCGCTGAGTACGGCCTGGATCTTATTGTGAACCCCTAACTTCTTGAAAGTGCTGCTGATATGAAAGCCCACCGTGCGCTCGGACAGGCAGAGAATGGCGGCGATCTCGGAAGCGGTCTTGCCCATGGCGGACCACTTGAGCACTTCCGTTTCGCGTGCCGTTAACTTGCTGGGCGCGTTGACATGGGTTTCGTCGGCGTATTTTTTTGCCACGACCGCATGCATCGCATGGCAGAGCCACAACACCTGCCCGGCTTTTTCGTAAAGCTCTTCAGGGCTGACCTCGTCTGTGCCACGCGCCAGGGTCAGCATGCTGAACACGCCCTGGAAGTCATGAACCGCTTGGGTCCAGCCTAAGTGAACGCCAAACGACCGGGCCAAGTCCCACAAATGAGGGGCGTTCTTAAAGGTCTTCTTGTCCCAGACAACGGGCAGCACACTATTTTTACAATGGGATACAACGGGATCTATATCGAAGAAGTGCGCTTGTTGGTAAAGACTCCTCCATTCATTTGGATGATTACTAAGATAAACAGGCTCTGTTTGATTGCTATGGGCTTGGGTACTCATCGTAAATGAGCAATATTGGAACCCCAACTCATAGGTATGATTGACCACCACATCAAACACGCTGGTGATTTCGCTCTCGCCTTCCAGCTTGGGCAGCCGTGTATTGCGCCATCTGACCATCGGTAACTCTCCACAGGTTTCCATGTGCCTTGGGTACGCCCAGATCCCAGTGCTGCTCGAAACCAAGTGTAGGAGAGGTCCTACAAATGAGCCTTAAAATATTTTTATTTGTTGGCTTGTTTTAGGCCTTCAACACTGAACACGGAGTCAGCTTTTGTAAGGCGTTAGTGGGGGAGGACTTGTTTTTTCAAGAGCTTGTAAATGCTATCAAAATGACATCCCTTGCAGACTCGGCTTCAACTTGTGGTGTACTGCAAGTGCGGTAATAGCAAAATATTTAGTTCAATGCAGCGCGGCGCTGATTTGCCACTTTTTTCATAGCGCTGAAACATCGTCGGCGTTGGGATCGCGGTAATGCCAGTACAAATCAACGGTGTTTGCGCGGCCTGCTTTGAGGGACACTAAGGCCCTGTGCAAAACGGAGCCTCCCATGACGGCCAGTGCTGAGAAATTTACCCGCCAGACCTTGCTCGACGTGCAATCGCTGACCCCCAGCCTCTTCACCCTGCGTACCACGCGCGACGCCGGTTTTCGGTTTACCGCCGGCCAGTTCGTGCGCCTGGGCGTCACCAGGGCGGATGGCAGTACCGTATGGCGCGCTTACTCCATCGTGTCTTCGCCGTTTGACGAACACCTCGATTTCTTTTCCATTGTCGTTCCGGGGGCGAGTTCACCAGTGAGTTAAGCCGTCTTAAGGTGGGCGATACCTTGCTGGTGGAGCGCCAGGCCACCGGTTTCCTGACCTTGAACCGCTTTGTAGACGGGCGTGATCTGTGGCTGTTGGGCACCGGTACCGGTGTGGCGCCGTTCCTGTCGATCCTGCAGAATTTCGAGGTATGGGAGAAATTCGAGCGTATCGTCCTGGTGTACAGCGCCCGAGAGGCCAAGGAGCTGGCGTACCAATCGCTGATCACTGAACTGGGCGCGCGTGAATACCTGGCCGACTATGCCCACAAGCTCATCTACATCCCTATCGTCACCCGTGAACGGCATCCGGGCGCGTTGAACGGGCGCATCACCACGTTGATCGAGAACGGCGAACTGGAGCGCGCAGCCGGCGTCGCGCTGGCCCCGGAGTACTCCCGGGTGCTGATTTGCGGCAACCCGCAGATGGTCGACGACACTCGCCAGTTGCTCAAGCAGCGCGATATGCAACTGAGCCTGAGCCGACGCCCGGGCCAGGTGGCGGTGGAAAACTACTGGTAAAAAAAAGGCGCCTCATGAGGCGCCTTTTGCTTTGAGCCGCAGCTCAGAGCGGTTTGTCATGCTGTGCCTTGAGCAAATCGCGGATCTCGCCCAGCAGCACCTCTTCCTTGGTCGGCGTCGGCGGCAAGCTCGGGGCTACGGCCTCTTCGCGCTTGAGGCGGTTGATGGCTTTTACACCCATGAAGATGGCGAAGGCGACGATCAAAAAGTCGACCACGCTCTGGATGAACTTGCCGTACGCCAGCACCACGGCGGGTACATCGCCTTGCGCGGCTTTAAGCGTGATTGCCAGGTCGCCGAAGTCCACGCCACCGATCAACAGGCCGAGCGGCGGCATCACCACGTCCCCTACAAATGAGGAAACAATTTTGCCGAACGCGGCGCCGATGATGATACCGACGGCCATGTCGACCACATTACCTTTGACCGCAAAGGCCTTGAACTCACTGATCACGCCCATAAGTTATTCCTTGTTACAGATGAGAAGGGTGGAGGTCAGTGTAAGTCAGTCGTAGCGGGCTCGCGCGACACAACCGTTAACACTGTTGGTTTTTATCGACACATTAAATCGCAATTAGTTTGCAAAGTGCCACCAATCGCGCGCGAAATACGCCGTATTTCAGCGGGTTACCATATTTTTTTCTCAATCGGCCCTGTGGTGTTTTTCTATTTATCTTCTGACCCGCAGGTCACTAGCCTCTGGCAAGCACAACTGAATGTGCACTAAAAAAACCAGAGGAAACCTTGATGAACATTTCAATCAACCGCAGGCCCGTGTCCGCGCGCCATGCGCTGGTGTTGGTGACCGCCAGCCTGCTGACCCTCTCCGTACAGGCCGCCAACCTGACCCGCGATAACGGCGCCAACGTTGGGGATAACCAGAATTCGCAGACCGCCGGCGCCAATGGCCCTGTGCTGCTGCAGGATGTCCAACTGATTCAGAAGCTGCAGCGCTTCGACCGCGAACGCATCCCCGAGCGCGTGGTTCACGCTCGTGGTACGGGCGCCCATGGCACGTTCACCGTCACCGACAACCTCAGCGACCTGACCAAGGCCAAGGTGTTCGCCGCCGGTGAAGCCACGCCGGTGTTCGTGCGCTTCTCGGCCGTGGTCCACGGTAACCATTCCCCCGAAACCCTGCGCGACCCGCGGGGCTTCGCGACCAAGTTCTACACGGCAGAAGGCAACTGGGACCTGGTCGGCAATAACTTCCCGACCTTCTTCATTCGCGATGCCATCAAGTTCCCGGATATGGTCCACGCGTTCAAACCGGACCCGCGCACTAACCTGGACGACGACTCGCGTCGTTTCGACTTCTTCTCCCATGTTCCAGAATCCACTCGTACACTGACCGAGCTGTACTCGGACTCCGGCACACCGGCCAGTTATCGGGAAATGGACGGCAATGGCGTACATGCCTACAAGTTGATCAACGCCAAGGGCGAAGTGCACTACGTCAAGTTCCACTGGAAGAGCCTGCAAGGCATCAAGAATCTTGATCCCAAGCAAGTCACCGAAGTGCAAGGGCGTGACTACAGCCACATGACCAACGACCTGGTCACCCACATCAACAAGGGCGACTTCCCCAAGTGGGACTTGTATGTGCAGGTGTTGAAACCTGAAGACTTGGCCAAGTTCGATTTCGACCCGCTGGACGCCACCAAGATCTGGCCGAATGTGCCGGAGCGCAAGGTCGGGCAAATGGTGCTCAACCGCAACCCGGCCAATGTGTTCCAGGAGACCGAACAGGTCGCGATGGCCCCGGCCAACCTGGTGCCGGGTATCGAGCCGTCGGAAGACCGCCTGTTGCAAGGGCGGGTGTTCTCCTACGCCGATACGCAAATGTACCGCCTGGGCGCCAACGCCCTGCAACTGCCGATCAACGCGCCACGGGTGACCGTCAACAACGGTAACCAGGACGGCGCGCTGAATTTCGGCAAGACCACCACCGGCGTGAACTACCAGCCAAGCCGCCTGCTGCCACGGGAAGAGCCGCAGACTGCGCGCTACAGCCAGTCGCCGCTGTCGGGCAGCACCCAGCAGGCGAAGATCCAGCGTGAGCAGAACTTCAAGCAGGCCGGTGACTTGTATCGCTCCTACAGCAAGAAAGAGCGTCAGGACCTGATCGACAACTTCGGCGGCTCCCTGGCGACCACGGATGATGAGAGCAAGCACATCATTCTCTCGTTCCTCTACAAGGCCGATCCGGAATACGGCACCGGCGTGGCCAAGGTGGCCAAGGGCGACCTGGCTCGTGTGAAAGCACTGGCTGAAAAACTGACTGACTGATCCGTTGGCTGCGGCCGGCGCTCGGTTCTGGGCGCCGGCCCTTGGCAGGAGACTATCCATGCGTATTGCTATCGGACTGCTGATGAGCCTGCTGGCCTTTATCGCCCATGCCGAGTCCCCCGACCCGGCCGCGCTCAAGGCACAGTTGCAGGACTATTACTTCGACGCTGCCCGCCGTGGCGACCTCGACATGCTCGAGACCTTCATTGCGTCCGGCTACAGCCTCAACACCCAGGACGACAAAGGCTACACTGCCCTGATCCTGGCCGCCTATCATGGCGAAGGTGCCTACGTGGAGCGTTTGCTCGCCGCCGGCGCCGACGCGTGCGTGCAGGACAAACGCGGCAACACTGCGCTCATGGGGGCCATCTTCAAAGGCGAGCTGAGCATCGCCCAGCGCTTGCTGGCAACCGACTGTAACCCCGACCAACGCAACGGCGCGGGGCAGACCGCCGCCATGTACGCCGGGCTGTTCAAGCGGGTCGAACTGCTCGGTGAACTCAAGGCCAAAGGCGCTGACCTCAACGCCCAAGACCCCATCGGTAACACGGCTTCACGCTTGGCCAACGGCGAAATCCGGACCCCGGCGCCGCGCTGAGCTATCATCGCGGTTTTTCGGTTGGAGGTTTCTCGAATGGCAAAGGCCAAGCGCATGTACGGCTGCACGGAGTGCGGCGCGACCTTTCCCAAATGGGCGGGCCAGTGCGGCGAGTGCGGTGCGTGGAACACCTTGACTGAAACCATGATTGAAAGCGGTGGCGCTGCGGCCCCTGCCGGCCGCACCGGCTGGACCGGGCAACAGGCGCAGATCAAGACCCTGGCCGAAGTCAGCGTCGAAGAGGTGCCGCGCTTCTCCACGGCCTCCGGTGAGCTGGACCGGGTATTGGGCGGTGGCCTAGTGGACGGCTCCGTCGTGTTGATCGGCGGCGACCCCGGCATCGGTAAGTCCACAATCCTGCTGCAAACGCTGTGCAGCATCGCCAGCCGCATGCCGGCGCTGTACGTCACCGGCGAGGAATCCCAGCAACAAGTGGCGATGCGTGCTCGTCGCCTGGGCTTGCCCCAGGACCAACTGCGGGTCATGACCGAAACCTGCATCGAAACCATCATCGCCACGGCGCGGATCGAGAAGCCAAAGGTCATGGTGATCGACTCGATCCAGACGATTTTCACCGAGCAACTGCAATCCGCCCCTGGCGGCGTATCCCAGGTGCGTGAAAGTGCGGCGCTGTTGGTGCGCTATGCCAAGCAGAGCGGTACGGCGATCTTCCTGGTGGGCCACGTGACCAAGGAAGGCGCGCTGGCCGGGCCGCGCGTGCTGGAACACATGGTGGATACCGTGCTGTATTTCGAAGGTGAATCCGATGGCCGCCTTAGGTTGCTGCGGGCGGTGAAAAACCGCTTCGGCGCGGTGAACGAGTTGGGTGTGTTCGCCATGACTGACCGGGGGCTGAAAGAAGTCTCCAATCCATCGGCGATTTTTCTTACCCGCGCCCAGGAGGAAGTCCCAGGCAGCGTGGTGATGGCAACGTGGGAAGGCACCCGGCCGATGCTGGTGGAGGTCCAGGCGCTTGTGGATGACAGCCATCTGGCCAACCCGCGCCGGGTCACCCTTGGGCTGGATCAAAACCGCCTGGCGATGCTGCTGGCAGTGTTGCACCGCCATGGGGGTATTCCGACCCACGACCAGGACGTGTTCCTTAACGTGGTCGGCGGGGTCAAGGTGTTGGAGACCGCGTCTGATCTGGCGCTGATGGCGGCGGTGATGTCCAGCCTGCGTAACCGGCCCTTGCCCCATGATTTGCTGGTGTTTGGTGAAGTGGGCCTGTCGGGCGAAGTGCGCCCGGTGCCCAGCGGCCAGGAGCGCTTGAAGGAAGCGGCCAAGCACGGCTTCAAACGCGCGATCGTGCCCAAGGGCAATGCGCCAAAGGAAATGCCGCCGGGGTTGCAGGTGATTGGGGTCACGCGCCTGGAGCAAGCCTTGGATGCCTTGTTTGAGTAGCGCCCACACCACAAAACCAATGTGGGAGGGGGCTTGCTCCCGATAGCAGTGTGTCAGGCACTTATAGGTCACTGATACACCGCCATCGGGAGCAAGCCCCCTCCCACATTTTGGTCTGTGTTGGATTTTAGATTTCCAGCAATGCCGAATAGGCAAATTGTAGCCCTACGCCATCATTCGGCAGTTATTTCTGCTTTTTTTGCGCCGGCAAGGCTCTAGACCAACGTAGGGGGGTGGCCTTTAAGGCCAACAGCGCTAAACTCGGGCTGGCTGTCCTTTCTGTCCACCCTGGCTGGAATATAAAAATGAAAAATAATAATAGCCTGCTACGCCATCTACCCTGGCTGGTGCTGGCAATCGTAGGAGCGTGCGCCCTTGGCGTAGTGGCCTTGCGCCGCGGCGAGGCGATCAACGCCTTGTGGATTGTAGTCGCTGCAGTGGCCATCTACTTGGTTGCGTACCGTTACTACAGTCTGTTCATCGCCAATAACGTGATGCAACTGGACCCACGGCGGGCCACCCCCGCAGTGATCAACAACGATGGTCTGGACTATGTGCCGACCAACAAACACATCCTTTTCGGTCACCACTTTGCGGCGATTGCCGGCGCAGGCCCTCTGGTCGGCCCGGTATTGGCAGCGCAAATGGGTTACCTGCCCGGCACCCTGTGGCTGATCGCCGGCGTGGTGCTGGCCGGTGCGGTGCAGGATTTCATGATCCTGTTCCTGTCCACCCGGCGTAACGGCCGTTCCCTGGGCGACATGGTCCGCGAAGAAATGGGCCGCGTGCCGGGGACCATTGCGCTGTTTGGCTGCTTCCTGATCATGATCATCATCCTCGCGGTGCTGGCGCTGATCGTGGTCAAGGCCCTGGCCGAGAGCCCGTGGGGCATCTTCACGGTGATGGCGACCATCCCGATCGCGATGTTCATGGGCATCTACATGCGCTACATCCGCCCGGGCCGCATCGGTGAAATTTCGATCATCGGCGTGCTGTTGCTGCTCGGTTCGATCTGGCTGGGCGGGCAGATTGCCGCTGACCCGGTCTGGGCCAAGGCCTTCACCTTCACCGGGATCCAGATCACCTGGATGCTGATCGGCTATGGTTTCGTCGCGGCAGTGTTGCCGGTGTGGCTGATCCTGGCACCGCGTGACTACCTGTCGACCTTCCTGAAGATCGGCACCATCATTGCCTTGGCGATTGGCATCCTGGTCACCATGCCCGACCTGAAAATGCCGGCGCTCACTCAGTTCATCGACGGCACCGGCCCGGTGTGGAAAGGCGGCCTGTTCCCGTTCCTGTTCATCACCATCGCCTGTGGCGCGGTCTCCGGCTTCCATGCGCTGATCTCCTCGGGCACCACGCCCAAGCTGCTGGCCAATGAAGGCCACGCCCGTTACATCGGTTACGGCGGCATGCTGATGGAGTCATTCGTGGCCATCATGGCGATGGTTGCCGCGTCGGTGATCGAGCCTGGCGTGTACTTCGCCATGAACAGCCCGGCGGCGATCGTCGGTAGCGACGTTGTTACCGTGGCGCAGACCGTCAGCAGCTGGGGCTTTGCAATCACCCCCGAGGCGCTGTCGGCCGTGGCCCACGACATCGGTGAAACCACCATTCTGGCGCGTGCCGGCGGTGCACCGACCCTGGCGGTCGGTATCGCGCAGATCCTGCACAGTGTGCTGCCGGGTGAAAACACCATGGCGTTCTGGTACCACTTTGCGATCCTGTTCGAAGCGCTGTTCATCCTGACGGCGGTCGACGCCGGTACCCGTGCCGGTCGCTTCATGCTGCAGGACCTGCTCGGCTCCTTCGTGCCATCGCTCAAACGCACCGAATCCTGGACCGCCAACCTGATCGCCACCGCCGGTTGTGTGGCGATGTGGGGTTACCTGCTGTATCAGGGCGTGATCGACCCACTGGGTGGCATCAACACCTTGTGGCCGCTGTTCGGTATCTCCAACCAGATGCTGGCGGGTATCGCGTTGATGCTGGCCACGGTTGTGCTGATCAAAATGAAGCGTCAGCGCTACATTTGGGTGACCTTGCTGCCGGCGGTCTGGCTGCTGATCTGCACCACCACCGCGGGCTTCATCAAGCTGTTCGACGCCAACCCGGCGATCGGCTTCCTGTCGCTGGCCAAGAAATACAGCGATGCCCTGGCCAACGGCCAGATTCTGGCCCCGGCCAAGAGTATCGATCAGATGCAGCATGTGATCTATAACGCCTATACCAACGCAACGCTGACGGCGCTGTTCCTGTTCGTGGTGTTCAGTATCCTGTTCTATGCGCTCAAGGTCGGCATTGCCGCCTGGGGTAACAAAGAGCGTACGGATAAAGAAGCCCCGTTCCAGGCTGTACCGGACGCATAATCGAGGATTGCACCCATGTTCAATGACATCAGTCGCCTCGGTAAATACCTCGGTCAGGCTGCGCGCCTGATGGTCGGCATGCCCGACTACGACACTTACGTCGAGCATATGCAAACCAAACACCCGGACAAGCCGATGATGGACTACAAGGCGTTCTTCCGGGAGCGCCAGGAAGCCCGTTACGGCGGCAAGGGTGGGCCCAAGTGCTGCTGAATTAAAGTAGCACCCCTTGTGGGAGGGGGCTTGCTCCCGATAGCGGTGTATCAGTGCCACATAAGTGCCTGACACACTGCTATCGGGAGCAAGCCCCCTCCCACATTTGTTTCTGTGTTTCTTCAAGGAGAATTTCTTTTGTCCTCTCCCATTCCTGTCACCGTTCTCAGCGGCTTTCTAGGCGCCGGCAAAACTACTTTGCTGCGCCATCTGCTCAAGGCCGAACACGGCTTGAAGATTGCCGTGATCGAAAACGAATTCAGTGACGCCGGCATCGACACCCAACTGCTGGGCGCCGAGCCGGTGCAAGTCATGACCCTGTCCAACGGCTGCGTGTGCTGCACCATCCACACCGACCTGACCAAAGCCCTCTACCTGCTGTTTGAGCGCCTGGACAGCGGCGAGATCGCCTTCGACCGCCTGGTGATCGAGTGCACCGGCCTAGCGGACCCCGCGCCTGTGGCGCAGACGTTCTTCATCGACGAGGAACTGCGCGACCGTTACATCCTCGACGGCATCATTACGCTGGTGGACGCCGCCCACGCCGAGCAACACTTGGCCCAAACCATCGCCCAGGCACAGATCGGCTTTGCCGACCGCCTGCTGGTGAGCAAGCGCGACCTGGTGGACGATGCCACCTTCGACGCCCTCAGCGAACGCCTGACCCGCATCAACCGCCGCGCACCGATTCGGGTGGTGGACCATGGCGCCATCGACCTGGCCGAACTGCTCGATGTGCGAGGCTTCAACCTCAACGCCGGCATGAGCCTGCGCCCGGTCAGCGCGGCGCCGTCCATCGACCGCATCTCCAGCCTGGTGCTGCGCACCGACCAGCCGCTGGATATCGACCGCCTCAGTGAGTTCATGAACGAACTGCTGGAAGACCACGGCAAACAATTGCTGCGCTACAAAGGGGTGCTGAACATTGCCGGGGAAGAGCGGCGCATGGTGTTTCAGGGCGTGCTGAAGCTCTATGGCTTCGACTGGGACACCGAATGGGCCGAAGGCGAGGCACGGGAGAGCGTGATTGTGTTTATTGCCGATGAGTTGCCGGAGGACAAGATTCGCGAAGGCTTTGCCAGGGTCTACCAGGCATAAAAAAGCCCACCTGTAGGAGCGAGCTTGCTCGCGAAGAACTCACAGGTAACGCGTGCTTCCAGGATGCACGCGTTACCGTTGACGTTTTTCGCGAGCAAGCTCGCTCCTACAGTGGGCTTCTTAGTATTACGCGCCGTACACCGGCAGCTTCTTGCAGATAGCCTTGACCTTCTCACGTACCGCGTCGATCACGGCTTCGTTGTTCAGGTCCGCCAGGATGTCGCAGATCCAGCCGGCCAGTTCCTTGCACTCGGCTTCCTTGAAGCCACGGGTGGTCACAGCCGGGGTGCCGAAGCGCAGGCCGGAGGTGACGAATGGCGAGCGTGGGTCGTTCGGCACGGAGTTCTTGTTCACGGTGATGAAGGCTTTGCCCAGGGCAGCGTCAGCATCTTTACCGGAAATGTCCTGCTTGATCAGCGACAGCAGGAACAGATGGTTTTCAGTCCCGCCGGACACCACGTCATAACCGCGTTCGATGAACACGCCGGCCATGGCCTTGGCGTTCTTGACCACTTGTTCCTGGTAGGTCTTGAACTCAGGCTGCAGCGCTTCCTTGAAGCAGATCGCCTTGGCGGCGATCACGTGCTCCAGTGGGCCGCCCTGGGCGCCCGGGAATACCGCAGAGTTCAGCTTCTTCTCGATCTCGGCGTTGGCGCGCGCCAGGATCAGGCCGCCACGTGGACCGCGCAGGGTCTTGTGGGTTGTGGTGGTGACCACGTCAGCGTAAGGCACCGGGTTCGGGTAGACGCCAGCGGCGACCAGACCGGCCACGTGGGCCATGTCGACGAACAGGTAGGCGCCGACCTTGTCCGCGATTTCACGGAAGCGTGGGAAGTCCAGGATCTGCGAGTAGGCAGAGAAACCGGCCACGATCATTTTTGGCTTGTGCTCGACCGCCAGGCGCTCGACTTCGTCGTAGTCGATCAGGCCGTTGGCATCGATGCCGTATTGAACGGCGTTGTACAGCTTGCCCGAGGAAGAAACGCTGGCGCCGTGGGTCAGGTGACCGCCGTGGGCCAGGCTCATGCCCAGGATGGTGTCGCCGCCTTGCAGCAGGGCCAGGTACACCGCGCTGTTGGCTTGGGAACCGGCGTGCGGCTGGACGTTGGCGTAATCGGCGCCGAACAGCTCTTTTGCACGGTCAATGGCCAGTTGCTCAACCACGTCGACGTACTCGCAACCACCGTAGTAGCGCTTGCCTGGGTAGCCTTCGGCGTACTTGTTGGTCAGAACCGAACCTTGAGCCTCCATCACCGCAGGGCTGGTGTAGTTTTCCGAAGCGATCAGCTCAATGTGCTCTTCCTGGCGCACGGCTTCTTGCTCCATGGCGGCGAAGAGATCGGCGTCGTACTTGGCAATAGTCAAATCACGGCTGAACATGGCGGTCCTCAAGGATCGGGGCAGAAAAGGAGGGCATTCTAACCCAATGGGTTTTAGATGGCATATGAAAGGACATCATGTCGCGGACAAGCGGGGCTCATCTGGAATCGTGAGTGAATGTGCCGCCGCAATCGGGAGCAAGCCCCCTCCCACATTTGGAATGCATTTCAATGTGGGAGGGGGCTTGCCCTAATGCCAGTCAGTTAAGAAGTAGAAAGGGTAAAAAGTAACCTGTGGCGAGGGAGCTTGCTCCCGCTGGACTGCGCAGCAGTCCCATTTTTGGGGCCGCTTCGCGGCCCAGCGGGAGCAAGCTCCCTCGCCACAGGTACAGTGTTCGTCCTTAACTGACTGGCATTAGGGCTTGCCCCCGATGAGGCCATCAGCCCCACACAAAATCTCAGTCGAACATGAAGAGCGCATCATTGCTGAACTGCGCCTCGAACCGGTTCGCCGGCATCGGCCGGCCGAACAGGTAACCCTGCACCTCATCGCAGCCATGCTCGCGCAGGAAGTCCAGCTGCTCATGGGTCTCCACGCCCTCGGCGATGACCGCCAGGTTCAGGCTGTGGGCCATGGCGATGATGGCGCGGGCGATCTGCGCGTCCTGCTCGCCGGAGGGCAGGCCATCGACGAACGTGCGGTCGATCTTCAGCACGTCGATAGGGAATTGCTTGAGGTAGTTGAGCGACGAATAACCGGTGCCGAAGTCATCGACTGCAATGCTCAGTCCCAGGTTTTTCAGGCTGGCGAGGATCTGCAGGGCTTCGTTGACTTCGCGCATCAGGATACTTTCGGTCAGCTCCAGCTCCAGGCACGCCGGCGGCAGGCCGGTGTCCTTGAGGATGGTGGCGATGCGCGTGCCCAGTTGCCCGTCGGAGAACTGTCGCGCCGAGATGTTGACCGAGACTTTCGGCACCCGCACTTTGTTCTGGTGCCAGGTCTTGAGCTGACGACAGGCTTCGCTGATCACCCAGTCGCCCACGTCCACCACCAGCCCCAGTTCCTCCAGCACCGGGATGAAATCCCCCGGCGGCACCAGGCCCCGGCGCGGGTGGCGCCAGCGCAGCAGGGCTTCGGCGCCGGTCAGGCGTTTGCCGTCGCCGCTGAACTGCGGTTGGTAATAGAGCACGAATTCGTTCTGTTCCAGGGCGTGGCGCAGGTCGCTTTCCAGCTCCAGGCGTTCCAGGGCGCTGGCGTTCATGTCGGCCTGGTAGAACTGGAAGTTGTTCTTGCCGCGCTCCTTGGCGTGATACATCGCCGTATCGGCGTTTTTCATCAACTGGCTCAGCTCGTTGCCGTCCTGGGGGCTGAGGGCGATGCCAATACTGGCGGTTACGAAGAACTCGCGGCCCTCCAGCACGAATGGCTTCACCAGGCTAGCCAGAATCTGCTCGGCCACCGTGATCGCGCGGTTCAGCGCCAGTTCACGGCTGACGCGCGGTTGCAACAGCAAGGTGAACTCGTCGCCGCCCATACGCGCCACGGTGTCGTCTTCGGCCACGCAACCGAGCAGGCGCGTGGCCATTTCCTTGAGCATACGGTCGCCGGCGGCGTGGCCCAGGGAGTCGTTGATCGGCTTGAAACGGTCGAGGTCAAGGAACATCAACACCACCCACGACTTTTGCCGCTCCGCCGACTGCAACGCGGTGTGCAGGCGGTCCTGGAACAAGGTGCGGTTGGGCAGGTGGGTCAGGGCGTCGTAATAGGCCAAGCGGTGGATGCGCTGTTCACTGGCCTTGCGCTCGCTGATATCGCTGAAGAAACATACGTAGCTGGCCAGGTCGCCTTCATCGTCGAACACCGCCGTGATGCCGACCCAGGCCGGATAGTGCTCGCCATTGCGGCGCTTGAGCCACACTTCGCCTTCCCAGGTACTGTGCTGGTGCAGTTGCTTGAGCACGTAGCGCAGGTGGGCTTCTTGCTGTTCGTCGACGGTGAGCATGTTCGGCAGCTGGTCGAGTACATCGCTCACGGCGTAACCGCTGACCCGGCTGAAGGCCTCGTTGGCCTGCACGATATAGCCGGCCGGGTCGGTGATCAGGATGGCCGAGGTGGAGTGCTCGAACACCGTGGCCGCCATGCGCAGGTCTTTTTCGGCGCGGCGCTGTTGGCTGATATCGCGGCCTACGCCGAGGATGCCTTCAAACGCGCCATGTTCGTCCCACACCAGCACCACGCGCAGCTCGATGGGCACTTTGCGCCCATCGGCGCGCAGGCAGTCGAACAGGAACAGTTGGGTCTGCACCTCGTCGCGCAGGCTGTTCAGCGCTTCGGGGTTGCCCACCGCGCGGCTGACCTGTTCCATCAGCCCATAAATACCGCTGAGCTGTTGCGGGTTGGCAATGATCGACTGCCAGCCGTTCTTGAACACCCAGTCCACGTCATACCCCAATACGGCGTTGACCGAGGGGCTGACGTAGTTGAGGGCCAGTTGGCTGTCGGTGGAACAGATCACGTCACTGATGCTTTCGGCCAGCATGCGGTAGCGCTGTTCGCTGTCACGCAGGGATTCGCTGGCCTCGATCTGGTCGGTGATGTCCTTGGCCACGCCGATGATCCGTGTGACCACCGCCGACGTGTCCCTGGCCAGGGCCTGTTCGCGGATGTCGAAGCGTCGCCACTGGTTATTGCGGTGACGAAAGCGCAGCTGGCAGTGCAGTTGGGTGGTGTAAGTCACCTGGCGTTGCTGTTGACGCAAGTCGTGGTAATGCTCGGCGTCTTCGGGATGCAGCAGGATTTCCCAGAAGTACTCGCCCATTTTCTGCAGTTCGGCCTTGTCGTAGCCGAGGGTATGGCCCAGGTGATGGTTGCTGAAAATCATGCGCTGGCTGATCACGTCCTGCACATACAGGTGGTCGGGCACGGTGCGTACCACGTCCGACCAGAAACTCTCGCGCTCGACCAGCGACAGCTCGATCAGCTTGCGACTGGTGATATCGCTGATGCTGAGGATCACCGCCTTGACGTCATCCTGCTGTTCCGGCAAACGCATCACGAGCCACAGGTACTGGTCATTGCCCGCCACATCGTTGAGCTGGATTTCCAGCTCCAGCTGTTTTTGCCGGGTCAGTACGGCTTCCAGTACCTGGTGGCCGATAGACGTGGCATTGCTCGGGCAATCGTCAATCAGGCGCTCCCAGGCCTGCTCGCAGGAGGCCACGTTCAACAGGCGCACGGCCATCTGGTTGACCTCGGTCACGCGCAGCTCTTTGAGCAGTTTGCGCCGCTCAGCGGGGTTGGCCCGCAGCCAGGCGTGCAATTGCTCGCG
This sequence comes from Pseudomonas sp. R1-43-08, assembly GCF_003852255.1. Classification (NCBI taxonomy): domain Bacteria; kingdom Pseudomonadati; phylum Pseudomonadota; class Gammaproteobacteria; order Pseudomonadales; family Pseudomonadaceae; genus Pseudomonas; species Pseudomonas sp. R1-43-08. The sequence continues at coordinate 4,821,412 of NZ_CP027734.1, read as the reverse complement.
GCCCTGCACCTGGGTCTTGTCGCAGAACGCCTTCAACCCCGAAAGGTCGAGCACGCACAGGGCCACGCCGGTGCCTTCGAAAATATCCTGATAACGCCGCCGGCCTTCGTGCACCTGGCGCTGACGGCGGCGCATGTTCAGCAGCACGATCACCGGGATCAGCGAAAAAGCCAGGCCCAGCAGGCATTTGCCGATGAACGCCGGCAGCAGTTGTTCGAGCACCGCGCTGCGGTCGAACAGCCCGCGCAGTTGCCAGTCGCTCTTGCTCAACGGCGTGACCAGCACGCTTTTATTCAATTCGTCCGGGGTCAGCGCACCGGCCCACGGAGCCGGCATGCCGTTGTCACGGCTGACCACGCGCTGGTTCAGGCGGTTCTCGATCGCCCACATCGGGCGCTGGCCCTGGGCATCCTGGCGAGTCAGGTTGGCCAGGTAGGTGGGCGCCAGGCGCAGCGCCCAGTACATCTTCGAGCCGCCGCTGGGCTGGTGCAGCAACAGATAAATCACGTTGCCGTCGTTGTCGTTGCTCAGGTAATAGGATTGGGCGTGGCTGCGCTTGACCAGTTCCTGGAGCAGGGCGCTGTCCTGGCTGTCGTTGGCGGTGTCGCTGATTAATGCGCCGCTGGGGGCGAGCAGGGCGACGCTGCGCAGTTCGGGCAATGAGCGCTGCAGTGTGAGGATCAGGGCCTGGTGTTGTTCGGCGTTGCGCGGCGGCTCGACGATCGGCAGCAGATTCAGGGCAATCTGTGCGCTCAGGGCCATGTTCTGGCTGATCTGCTCGGCCAGGTCGGCGCTGTAGTCGATGGTGTATTGCTGCTGGTTTTTCTGGTTTTGCTGCAATTGATCAAGCAGTTGCCAGAACAATAACGCGAGCAACATCAGCACAAGCGTCGCCAATGCGCCTTTGAGGGTGCCGTGCAGGGGCGCTCCCGGCGCTATATGAGCGGCGCGCAAGGGAGTAGGCGACGTGACTTTGGACAAGCTGTAATCCTGCGGTTTGGCTGGACTGGCGCGCGACGTGCACTATAAGCCGGACGCCCGGAGGGCGGCTAGCATGCCTTGAGTTGTGGCAAAGTGCCAGTCCCGCCTGGCTGGACTGCCCCAGCGCATTCAGGTAGCTTTGCCGGTTACGCGGGGGCGTTCCAGCCCCAGACATTCAGGCTTTTTCCGCTCGCCGGCATTGATGATAGTCAACGGCCCGCGCAGCGCATGGCCTGGCACGGGCTTCGCCCGCTTAATTCATCAGTCACTGACGCTAGGTTCACCATGGCTCAATACGTCTTCACCATGCATCGGCTGGGAAAAGTTGTTCCGCCGAAGCGGGAAATCCTGAAAAACATTTCACTGTCCTTTTTTCCGGGCGCCAAGATCGGCGTGCTCGGCCTCAACGGTTCGGGTAAATCCACGCTGCTGAAAATCATGGCCGGCGTCGACACCGAGTTCGAAGGCGAAGCCCGCCCGATGCCCGAACTGAACATCGGTTACCTGCCCCAGGAGCCGATCCTGGACCCGACCAAGACCGTACGTGAAGTGGTCGAGGAAGCGGTCGCTGTGATCAAGAACGCCCAGGCCCGCCTGGACGAAGTCTACGCCGCTTACGCCGAGGAAGATGCCGACTTCGACAAGCTGGCCGCCGAACAGGCCAAGCTCGAGGCGATCCTGCAGGCCAGCGACGGTCACAACCTGGAGCGCCAGCTGGAAGTCGCCGCCGACGCGCTGCGCCTGCCGGCGTGGGACGCCAAGGTCGAATTCCTGTCCGGCGGTGAAAAACGCCGTGTGGCCCTGTGCCGCCTGCTGCTGTCGGCCCCCGACATGTTGCTGCTCGACGAACCGACCAACCACTTGGACGCCGATTCTGTCGCCTGGCTGGAACATTTCCTTCACGACTTCCCAGGCACCGTGGTTGCGATCACGCACGACCGCTACTTCCTGGACAACGTCGCCGGCTGGATCCTCGAGCTCGACCGTGGCGCCGGTATCCCTTACGAGGGTAACTACTCCGGTTGGCTGGAAGCCAAGTCCGACCGTCTGGCCGCCGAATCCAAGCAGCAATCGGCCCATGAAAAAGCCATGAAGGAAGAACTGGAGTGGGTGCGCAAAGGCGCCAAGGCCCGCCAGTCCAAATCCAAGGCCCGTCTGCAGCGCTTTGAAGAAATGCAGTCGCAGGAATTCCAGAAGCGCAGCGAAACCAACGAGATCTACATCCCTGCCGGCCCGCGCCTGGGTGACAAGGTCATCGAATTCAAGAACGTGAGCAAAGGCTACGGCGACCGTGTGTTGATCGACAACCTGTCGTTCTCCATGCCAAAAGGCGCAATCGTCGGCGTTATCGGCGGTAACGGTGCGGGTAAATCCACACTGTTCCGCATGCTGATGGGCAAGGAAACCCCGGACTCCGGCAGCATCGAGATCGGCGAAACCGTGCAACTGGCCTGTGTGGACCAGAGCCGCGACGACCTCGACGGCAGCAAGACGGTGTTCCAGCAGATTTCCGACGGTTCCGACCAGATCCGTATCGGCAACTACGAAATCCCGTCGCGCACCTATGTCGGCCGCTTCAACTTCAAGGGCGGCGACCAGCAGAAGTTCGTCAAGGACCTGTCCGGTGGTGAGCGTGGTCGCTTGCACCTGGCCCTGACCTTGAAAGAAGGCGGCAACGTCTTGCTGCTCGACGAACCGTCCAACGACCTCGACGTTGAAACCCTGCGCTCCCTGGAAGAAGCCCTGCTGGACTTCCCGGGCGCCGCCATTGTGATCTCTCACGATCGGTGGTTCCTTGACCGTGTCGCGACCCACATCCTGGCGTACGAGGATGATTCGCAAGCGGTGTTCTTCGAAGGCAACTACACCGAGTATGAAGCCGACCGCAAGAAGCGTTTGGGCGACGCGGCGGCCCAGCCGCACCGCGTACGCCACAAGAAACTGGCCTGATTCGGCAACAGGCGCCGCCTCGGCAGCGCCTGTACGGAGCAGCCTGTAGAAAAATACCCCTCGCGCAGGGGTATTTTTTTGCCCGGATTATGCCAGCGGCGCCAGCGCCGGCCGGCCTTGCAGCAATTCACCGACCACCCCCATGAACGCCTCGACCAACAGCGAGCGTGACTGTGAGCGCGTGAGGATCAGCAGGTGGACCCAGGCTTCGGGGTCTGCCAAAGGTCGGTAGACCACGCCTTGCCTGGCCAGGGTGCGAGTGCACTGGGGCACCAGCGAGACACCCTGGCCCGCCGCCACCAGGGCGATGATCGAGGTGATCTGGCGCCCCGCAGGGCCCGGGCGCAACGCCAGGCCGTGGCGTTGATACAGGTGCTCGATGGAACCGTTGAGACCTGAACCGTAATCGCTGGGGAACAGAATCAACGGGAACTCGCTGAGCTGGGCGAGGGTGACTTCGTCCTGGCCAGCCAATGGGTTGTCGCTGCAAAGCGCCGCCACCAGGGGTTCTTGCCCCAACGACAACACCTCGACGTCGGTTTGCCCGGGCTCCGGCAGCAGGCGGCTCATGCCGATGTCGATGCGGCCGTCCAGCACATGCGCGTGCAGGCTGCCGGAAGCGCTTTCCACCAGGGTCAGTTGCACCTCGGGGAAACGCTGGGCGAAGGCTTGCAGGGTTTGACTGAACAGCTCCGACAGCGCGATCGAGCTGGCATACCCCACGACCAGTTGGCCGGTCGAGCCGGCGGCCAGCTTGGCGGCAATGTCCTGCGCAAGCCGGGCGTGCTCCAGCGCCGCGCGGGCATAGGGTAGAAAGTGCCGGCCTTGGGCGGTCAGCGTGACGGAGCGGCTGGTGCGGTCAAACAGGCGAAAGCCGAGCTCGGTTTCCAGGGCCGAGATCTGCCGGGTCAGGGGCGGCTGGGCAAGGTGCAGGCGCTGGGCTGCGCGACCGAAGTGCAGCTCTTCGGCGACCGTCAGGAAGTAACGTAACTTGCGTAGATCAAGCATTCTGTTTCCTGGGTATTGATCGGTCCGAATTCGGTATTGGTATTCGCCACGCTGCGCATTCTATAAAGATCCTCGACAATAAGACGAGAGGTCCCATGAACCCGCGCCTGCATCACGCCCGCTTTGCCGTGTTTCTGTGTGGCTGTGCGGCGTTTCTCAATCTCTACGCGACCCAGAGCATCCTGCCTGTGTTTGCCGAAAGCTTCCAGGTGAGCGCCCGGCAGGCCGGGTGGAGCATTACGGTGACCACCCTGGCAGTGGCCTTGGCTGCGCCTTTTGTCGGGCGCCTGACCGGGCGTTTCGAGCAACGCAACGTGATTGTCGTGGCCGCGTTGCTGTTGGCGCTGCCGGCGCTGCTGACGGCCTATGTGGACAGTTTTGCCGAGCTGCTGGTGTGGCGGTTTATCGAGGGTATGTTGATCCCGGTGGTATTCGCCACCAGCGTGGCCTATATCGGCGACCGCTGGCGCGCAGCGACTGTCACCGAGATCACCAGTCTCTACGTCGCAGGTACGGTACTCGGCGGGTTTGCCGGGCGCTTTGTCTCGGGGGTCATGACCCAGTATGTCGGTTGGCGGGAAGCCTTCGAGCTGCTGGCGGTGATCAGCCTGGCGGTCGGCCTGCTGATCCTGTTGCTGCTGCCGGCCAATCCAGTGGCGCGTCCCGGCGTCGGGGGCGTGGGCGCGCGCGGGGTACGCTGGCTGCTGCGCAAACCCTTGCTGGCGGCCTATGGCGTCGGTTTCTGCGTGCTGTTCTCACAAGTCGCGACCTTTACCTATGCCGGGCTGTATCTCAGCCAGGCACCGTTCAACCTGGGCGCAGCAGCCTTGGGGACACTGTATGCCGTGTTCCTGCTGGCGCTGGTGGTCATTCCCATTGCGGGTCGCTTGAGCAAATCGCGACCGCAATCGCAGCTACTGAGCGGCGCCGTGGCGCTCGGCCTCTGCGGTTCGGCCCTGACCTTGTTGCCGTCCCTGTGGCTGATCGTGCTGGGCCTGGCACTGAGCTCGACCGGCGTATTCCTGGCCCAGGCCTGTGCCAATGCGTACATCGCCACCACGGCCGGGCAGGACAAGTCCGGCGCCGTGGGCCTGTACCTGACCGGCTATTACCTGGGCGGCAGCGCCGGTGCAGTGGCCCCGGCGCTGCTCTGGGAGCAGTGGGGCTGGCCGGGCTGCGTGGCATTGATCGCAGGCTTTCAACTGTTGTCGCTGGCAATCGCCCTGCTGGGCTGGAAACCGGTAGACACCCAGGCGCTGATCGCCGGCCAACGCGGCAAACCGGCCTGATGTTTCATCCAATAATGGACTATGAGAGGTGAATATGACTGACACCGTGATCAAGCGCAGCCAGTTGCTGAAGATCGTCGAACCGGTATTGAATGACATGCCGGCCAGTACCTTGCGGCATGCCCTGTTCGAAGCCTTTTGGGCTCAGGAAGAGGCGCTGATGGATATCGAAGAGGCTTTTGCGCGACTCACCTCGCGTCGGCATTCGCCGGCGGTGCTGCGCAAGTTTTTCGCCAGCTGGTCCAAGACCAATAATTCGGCGGCCAGTGTGTCCGGCCTGGCCAACCGGATTACCTTGCTGGCGCGTTCCGACGCCGGCTCCACCGCCGCGGCGCAGCTGTACCGTGCCTGCGGCAGCCTGCAGCGCATTACCGATGAAGACTTGGGCGCGTTGGGCAACACCGTGCACGCGGACCTTTTCTACACCATGGCGACCGCGCTGTGCGGCGATGACCAGTGGATGTTGAAGGACAACTGCCTGCCCTCGGCGCAGGCGTTCAAGGATTGGACCGACAGCCGTCGCCTGCGTGATCGCGACCTGCTGCAGGGGTTGCTGACCACGCTGATCCACGAGGTGTACACCCACGGCGAAGTGGAGTTCATCCATCCGTTGTACTCGCAGTGGTTCGTGCGGGATATGGGCGTGCCGCCGGAGAGATCGCGTGCGACGGTGGCCTGGGTCACCGTGCACACCGGCGGCACCGAGAGCGACCATTTCGCCCATGCGGTGGCGGCGGTGAACGAGTTCACCGCCGCCCTGCAGATTGAAGCGGACCCCGCCACGGCGCGCGGTATTTTTGCCGAATACCTGCAGCGTAAAGCCAGCGTGATGAACGATTGCGCGCAATTGCTGGGTTGACCCGGCGTTTTGCCTGAGAGCCACTGACCCGGATGAACACCCTGAAGCAAACCGCAGCCCCGTCGTTGTCACCGCCTGACCAGGCAACTGTGCGCCGCCGCTCCCTGGTGGCCGGTTGTGGCGCGCATGCCGTGCACGACGGCCTGACCGATGTGATCTATGTGCTGTTGCCGATCTGGCAGGCGCAGTTCGGCCTCAGCTACGCCCAGGTCGGCCTGTTGCGCGGCGCCTATGCGGGCATGATGGCCGGCTTCCAGTTACTGGCCAGTCGCGCTGCGGCACGCTGGGGGCGCCAGCGCTTGCTGGTGGGCGGCACTGCGCTGGCGGGCTTGGCCTATCTGCTGGCGGGCCAGGCCGGTGGGCTGGCGGTGCTGCTGGTGGCACTGCTGCTGGGCGGGCTGGGCGCAAGTACGCAGCACCCGCTGGCCTCGTCGTTGATCACCGATGCCTACGAGGCGGGCGGGGAGGCGGGCGGGGGCGTCAAGCAAGCGCTGTCGCAGTACAACTTCAGTGGAGATATCGGCAAAACCCTGATCCCCGGGTTGATCGGCCTGTTGCTGGCGGTCATCAGTTGGCGCGCCAGTGTCACCCTGCTGGGTGTACTCGGGCTGCTGGCGGCAGGCTTGTTGTGGTGGCTGATTCCGGCGCGCACCGAAGGTTTGGCGGCGCCGCCCAAAGCCACCCGTGCGGGCGGCGGCACCGGCTCCGTGAGCGGGCTGCGTGCGCTGATCCTGACCGGCACGCTGGACAGCGCGGTGCGCATGGGATTTCTCACGTTCCTGCCGTTTTTGCTCAAGGCCAAGGGGGCCGGGCCTGCGGGGATCGGTCTGGCGCTGACGATGCTGTTCGTGGGAGGCGCCTTCGGCAAACTGTTGTGCGGTTACCTCGGTGCGCGCATCGGCATGATGAAGACGGTGTGGGTCACGGAGTTCACCACGGCGCTGCTGATCGTCATGGCGGTATACCTGCCCTACGCCGGTTTGATGGTGATGTTGCCGCTGCTGGGGCTGGTGCTCAATGGCACGTCGTCGGTGCTCTACGGCGCGGTGCCGGACCTGGCGGGGCCGGGCAGGCGCGACCAGGCTTTTGCAGTGTTCTACACCGGCACCATCGGCGGCGGCGCATTGGCGCCGGTGCTGTTCGGCAGCCTAGGGGATGCCACCGGCGTGCCCCAGGCCGTTTTGCTGCTGGCCGCCACCTTGTTGCTCACCCTGCCGCTGTCCTGGCGGGTTCAACGAGGGCTGGAGGCTCAGGCCCGGTAGGGCGAACGAATTTTTCAGCGTGTTCTGGCAGGTATAACAATGAACAACAGTGAACCGTCTGCCGTGTCATTGCCGTTGTCCCGGCGTGCGCAACGTCTGCGCGCACCGGGCACGTCCAGCATGCGCAGCAAAGCCAATGCCTTGAAAGAAGCCGGCGTCAACGTGATCAATTTTGCCGCTGGGGAATTGTCCTTCGATGCCTGCCCGGCCATGAAAGCCGCCGTGAGCGATGCGCTGGCCAATGCCCGCAACCGCTATACGCCGCCCATCGGCCTGCCCCAACTGCGCCAGGCGCTGGCGCAGCAGGTCACTCAGCGCTGCGGGGTGAATTACGCCGCCGATGAAGTGGCGGTGACCGCCGGTGCCAAGCAGGCGCTGTATAACGCCGCGATGGTGCTGCTCGATCCGGGGGATGAAGTCATCGTTGCGGTGCCGTACTGGGAAACCTTCCCCACCCAGATCCAGCTCGCCGGTGGCGTTCCGGTCTATGTCGATACCGCTGCGGATGACTACCGCCTCACCTGCGCGGCGGTGGAAAACGCCCTGACCCCACGCACCCGCATGATTGTGATCAACACCCCGAACAATCCGACGGGCACGGTTTATCAGCGTGAACAACTGTTGGGGATTGCCCGGCTCGCGTTCGAACACCGGCTCTGGGTGGTGTTCGACGAGTGCTACCGCAAGCTGGTGCGCGCGCCCCATGAACATCACAACATCGTGTCGCTGTTTGCGCCGCTCAAGCACCAGACGGTGCTGGTCGATTCGTTTTCCAAGAGCCACGCGGTCACTGGCTGGCGGGTAGGGTATGCGTGCGCACCCGCCCCGGTCATTGCCGCCATGCACAACCTGCAAGGGCACACGACGTCCAACCCCAGCAGCCTGTCCCAATACGCCGCGCTCGGCAGCCTGATGGCTGACGCGCCGCACTTTACCCAGCAGGTCAATGCCTTCCTCGACCAGCAGTTGCTCGCAGCCTGCACTTGCCTGGGGCATGTGGATGACATTACCTGCGCCCCGCCGGAGGGCGCGTTCTATCTGTTTATCGATGTGTCGCGCAAATTGGGTGGCCGCTACCTGGGCACCGTTATCCGTGACGTCGACCACCTGGCCGATCTGTTATTGACAGAGGCCCATATCGCGGTGGTGCCCGGCTCCGGCTGTGGCGACCGCAACAGCATCCGCATTTCCTACGCCGTTGAGCATGAAGCGTTGATCGAAGGCCTCACGCGCTTTGCCCGCTTCATGTCAGAAGTCGTTGCGCATTAACCCCACCCAAAAGGATATGAGCCGTGGAAAATCTGAGCCGCCAATTTATCGGGTACGTGAACCAGGCACTGGTGGATGTCGAAGACCGACATCTGGCCCAGGCCCTGCTCAGCGGTTTCAACAGCCAGCCCGCCGAGCTGGACAGGTACTGCGAGACCTATGTCGACATGACCTCCAGTAACTGGAGCGAGTCGTCGCTGTGTACGTTCTTCTGTGGCTGGCGCAGCCCGGACGGCGCCGCCCATGCCGTCTCGAGCATCATCGTGCGTATCCTTCAGGAGTCGGCATCCCTGGCCGATGACGCTCGGCTGAAGATGCTCGAAGCGGCGGCCCACTGTGGGGAGATCATCGTCGAGGACATCGGACTGGGCGAAATGCACGGGCATCCGCACCACTCCAAGCTGTATTACCGCATGGCTTCGGCGATCTGCGGTTCGGATGAATGGCGCCTGCAGGACAAGTTCCTGGACCCGATCACCAAGGAGTTTTCCGGTTGGGTCGGGGAAAAACGCCCGCTGGCGCCGCAGCTCATCGAAGCGCTGGAAATGATGGCCATGACGGAGTTGTTCAACACCGGCGAGTACAACCTGATGACGCCGTTATGGAAACAATGGTTGCGCGATGTGCGCGGGTACAGCGCCGGTGAGGCCAGCCGCGTGGCGAGCTTTCTCAGCGTGCACTGCGGCAGCGTGGAAGCGCGCCATTTCAGGCATGCGGCAGAGGCGTTGCGGCTTTACGCCAGCGCCACCGGGCAGGCCGTGGATTACAGCCGTATCGCGCAGCTATCCAGGGAGTACGTGGCCAGGGCCTGTGAACATCTGCAGAAAATGGCATCGGTACTCAAGTGTGAACAGTCCGCCTGGGATTGAACTGTCCGAAACTCCCGTTGTGCCGCTGACATGGAGCCTGAACCTATGATGGATACCGACGCGCGCCGACGCCCTCTGTCGGCGCTACTGGATAGCAATCGTTGCTTGCGCGTACTCGAAGCCCATAGCCCGATATCGGCATTGCTCGCGCAGCGCGCCCGGCTGGAAATCAGCCCAGGGCATACGGTGGGGTATGACGCCATCTGGTCGAGTTCGCTGACCGACTCGACCCAGCGGGGGTTACCCGATATCGAGATTCTTTCGCCCAGCAACCGCTTGCCCGGGATCCGCGAAATATTTGATGTGTGTTCGCTGCCGCTGATATTCGATGCCGATACCGGCGGCAAGGCCGAGCATCTCGCGATTCATATCAAGATGCTGGAGCGCGCGGGCGTCTCGGCGGTGGTGATCGAAGACAAGTGCGGCTTGAAGAAAAACTCATTGTTCGGCACCGAGGTCGACCAGGCGCAGGAGTCCATCGAGGTATTTTGCGCCAAGCTCCAGGCCGGCTGCGCCAGTCGCACTGGCTCAGGGCTGATGCTGATTGCGCGGTGTGAAAGCCTGATCCTGGATCGCGGCATGGAGGAAGCGATGGCGCGGTGCCTGGCGTATGTGGAGGCGGGGGCGGATGGCATCATGATCCACAGTCGCAGGCAGGATGGCCTGGAAATCCTTGAGTTCGCCAGGCAGTTTCGTCTGCAACGGCCCAAGGTTCCGCTGATTTGCGTGCCGACCAGTTATGTTCACCTGAAATTCGAGGTGCTGGAGCAGGCAGGTTTCAACGCGGTGATTTATGCCAACCATATGTTGCGCAGTGCCTACCTGGCCATGCGCGATACCGCTTTGGGCATACTCGCCCATGGCAGGACGCTGGAGCTGGAGCCGCGCTGTCTGGGCATCAACGAGATACTCGATCTGGTGCCCGGGACGCGGTAATGCGACACGCGGGGCTGTCGTCCAACCTTTCACTCATTGGTGCATGTGGCGGGTTGGAATCCCTGTTTCAGGGCGAAATACGCCAGTTATTTATAGAAATGCACCATTTAAATTCATAAAAGCGACATTTTGCCCTGTCATGGTGCGAAATGAATTGATAAAGTCCGGCTCAATCTCTGTTTAACAACAATCATTTTGCCGAGACTTTTCATGCACGAATCCGTCGAATCCTTCCTTGCCCGCCTCAAGAAACGCGACCCCGACCAACCGGAATTCCACCAGGCCGTGGAAGAAGTCCTGCGCAGTCTGTGGCCGTTTCTTGAAGCCAACACCCACTACCTGACCTCGGGCATTCTGGAGCGCATCTGCGAGCCGGAACGTGCGATTAGCTTTCGGGTTTCGTGGGTGGACGATCAGGGCAAGGTCCAGGTCAATCGTGGTTTCCGTATCCAGATGAACAGTGCCATTGGCCCTTACAAGGGCGGTTTGCGCTTTCATCCTTCGGTGAACCTGGGCGTGCTGAAATTCCTCGCCTTCGAGCAAACCTTCAAGAACTCTCTTACCTCGCTGCCCATGGGCGGTGGTAAAGGCGGCTCGGACTTCGACCCCAAGGGCAAGAGCGACGCCGAAGTGATGCGTTTCTGCCAGGCGTTCATGAGCGAGCTGTACCGCCATATCGGTGCCGACGTGGACGTACCAGCCGGTGATATCGGCGTGGGCGCCCGTGAAATCGGCTTTCTGTTTGGCCAGTACAAACGTCTGAGCAATCAGTTCACCTCGGTATTGACCGGCAAGGGCATGACCTACGGCGGCAGCCTGATCCGCCCGGAAGCCACGGGTTTTGGCTGTGTGTACTTCGCCGAAGAAATGCTCAAGCGCGACGGCCAGCGGGTCGAAGGCAAGCGCGTGGCCATCTCCGGTTCGGGCAATGTGGCGCAATACGCGGCGCGCAAAGTGATGGACCTGGGAGGCAAGGTGATTTCCCTGTCGGACTCCGAAGGCACGCTGTACGCCGAGAGCGGGTTGACCGAGGAGCAATGGTCAGCCCTGCTGGCGCTGAAAAACGTGCAGCGCGGCCGTATCAGCGAACTGGCCGGGCGTTTCGGCCTGGAATTTCGCCAAGGCCAAACCCCCTGGGCGCTGGCGTGCGATATCGCGCTGCCCTGCGCCACCCAGAACGAACTCGACGCCGACGCTGCCCGCGCCCTGTTGCGCAAGGGCTGCATCTGCGTCGCCGAAGGCGCCAACATGCCGACCACCCTTGAAGCTGTGGATATCTTTATCGAGGCAGGCATTCTGTTCGCGCCGGGCAAGGCGTCGAATGCCGGTGGCGTGGCCGTGAGTGGCCTGGAGATGTCGCAGAATGCCATGCGCCTGCTGTGGACCGCCGGCGAGGTGGACAGCAAACTGCACAGCATCATGCAGTCGATCCACCATGCCTGCGTGCATTACGGCGAAGAAAATGGCCGGGTCAATTATGTGAAGGGCGCAAACATCGCAGGCTTCGTCAAAGTTGCCGAAGCGATGCTGGCCCAGGGCATCGTCTAGACCCCGGGTTCGATACGCAACACTTCGATCGACTGATCGCCAACGGGGCGCTGCCACAGCACCTCGTCCCCCACCTGGGCGCCGAGCAACGCGCGCCCGAGGGGCGAACCCCAGTTGATCAAGCCTGCGTTGGCATCGGCCTGATCTTCGCCGACCAGTTGGATGCGCTGCTGCTCGTCCTGCTCGTTGGCGAAGGTCACCCAGCTGCCGATCTGTACTTTATCGGTAGAAGTGGCCGGCGCCACAACCTGGGCGCTTTGTACCCGCTGGTTGAAGTAGCGCAAATCCCGCTCAAGGTCGGCCTGGCGTTGCTTGTCCGCCTTTTCGCCCTTGGCGGATTCGGTGCTGTATTCCTGCTGCAACTGCGCAACCTTGGCCTGCAACTGCTCCAATCCCTGCGCGGTCAAGCGATTGGGTTGGGCACTGACTTGGCGCTCCACCGGCTGATCAGCCTGGGCGGCGGCGTTATCTTCATTTACAAAAGCTCGGCTCATGATGTTCTCCTTCAATGGAGTTTGGGCCATGTTCGCCGCGCGATCGTTCCCACGCTCTGCGTCCGCTTCTAACGCGGCGCGCTATTGCGAGCGATAAGCCTTGGCCGCATCGCGATCCTTCTCCTGCTGCCATTCGTGCTCGCGGTCATTCCTGCGGTTGTCCTGGTAGTCCCGCAGCTCCTCGTTCTCGCGCATGGCCTTGCACTGGCGGAAACCATCTTCCCAGCCTTCGGCGTACTGCCGGTCTTTCAGATAGCGGGGCACGTTCTTGCGAAACTCCCCGGTAATCACCCCAGCGGCCTGGCGACCGCTGCTGCAACCGTCGTCGAAGCCATCGGCAAAGGCGGGCGGATAACCTTTGGCCAATAAGTCTTGGTGGGTCGATTGGCAGCCTGACAACCCCACCACTACACACAGCATTAGCGCAGACCGCCACATGGCGTACTCCCTGGCCGATTTACGGCTGATAGGGGAAGTCTAGTCAGGGATTTGTCAGATGTGTGTGAAAGAGAAGTCGGTGGGATGTGGGCTGTGCAAAATGATCGTTCCCACGCTCTGCGTGGGAATGCCTCCTGGGTCGCTCCGCGTCCCGCCAACCGCTGCACGTTTGGATTACTGCGCACAGGTGACGCGGAGCGTCACGGGCTGCATTCCCACGCGGGAGCGTGGGAACGATCTTCTCCGGCAAATTTTGTTCATGCACAAATAAGTGTGGGAGGGGGTATGAATCAGTAGTGGTACCACTTCACTTCGAGCATTACTTCATTCACCGGTGTCGACAAGTGGCTGTACTCGCGCTGGGCGCTCAGGCGCAGGCCCAGGTTGCGTGACAGTTCCCACTGTTGGTTCAGGCTGATGCTGCGCCGTACTTCGCCATTGGTGAAAAAATCGCCCTTGGCTTCCAGGCTCAGGTTGCCCAGCGGGTTCTTCCACAATAGGCCGGTGTTGAAGCCGGCGGCGGGGGAGATGGCTTCGCTGAAGTCATTGTTGTGTTCCACGCGCACCGTGCCGAGGGCGAAGCCGAGCATGTCGTCGCTCAACTGCCAGGTGCCGCCCGCGCCGCCGTTGACGTGGGCGACCAGGGTTTCGTCGTCGTGTTTACCCGGTACGCGCTCCAGGCCACCGGTGACTTGCCATGACCAGGGTTGCAGCAAGGCGTTGCGTGGGGTCAGGGAGCGGATGGTGGCGAGGTCCAGTTGCTGCAGCTGCCAGTGATTGCCTTCGTACTGGCGCAGTTTCATCTGCAGGATTTCGATTTGTGCGCCCAGGGGGAAGCCTTCGGCGTTGTCGTTGAGGTCGTGATAGGCCATACGCAGGCCGTATTCGCCGAAGGCTTTGTCGCCACGGGTGCCGATGCCGGCCTGCCAGGTGCGCGACTCGTGGCCGTTCTCCGGCAGGCCGGGCGGGGTGATCTTCAGGTCGGGCGCAGGGTTCTGGTTGATCGCACGCAGCAGTTCGAAGCTGCGCTGAGAGCGTGCAGTGTCGCGCTCCAGGCCGTTGGCGCGGTAGCGACCGAGGCGATAGGCGGCGTCGACGATCAGCGCCTGGCGCTCGCGGGGCAGGGCTTTGAAGGCTGGCGCCTGCAATTGCTGCTGGTCATCGCTGATGGTGAGCGCCCACTGTTGCTCATCGCCGTCCAGCGGTTTGGCACGTTCGAGCAGTTCGCGTTCACGGGAGGGGCGATAGTCGATCTTTTCCACCAGGCCCGCTTCCTTGACCGCTTTGACGGTGTCGGTGGGGATCGCCGTCAGCGGGAACTGCTCGGTCAGGCGCAGGCCGGGGCGCGCCACTTGCAGCAGTTCCAGCAGGCGATAGGAGCAATTTTCATCGAAGAAAAAGTAGTCGAACTGGATCTGCTTGAGTTCCCACACATGCTCGACCATGCGCTTGGTCTCGACTTCGGTGAGGTTCAGGCGGTATTCCCACAGGTCACGGTTTTCCAGGCTGCGGTATTCGGAGAGTTTTTCCTGGTAGGGCACCAGGGCGAACAGGCCGGGGTAGCCGCCCATCAGGCCTTTCCAGGCATACAGAATGCTGTTGTCCGAGCCTTCGATATAGGCACCGAAGTTGATCGCGTAGCTGAGCAGGGCGGTATTGTTGCTCTGCACGTCAGCCTGGTCGATGCGCAGCAGGGTGTGGCCGAACATCGACGACGGGCTGTTGAGGTACGCCGCCGGGAAAATCATCACTGCGCTGTGGGGCGCGACGTCCGTGAACCATTGTTTGAATTCCTTGCAGTCCACCGCCGGCAGGTCGGTCAGTTGCAACTGGTCCTTGAGCCAGCGGGTGCGTGCGGGATAAACGCATTGGGCGTGCTTTTCACCCAGGCTGGCCGGTGCATACAACGCATCCACGGTGGCCTTGAGTTCGGCATCCGGATGATGCGCCCCGTCGGCGGCGAGAAAGAATTTCTTGTCGCTGACATAGCTGCGCCAGCCACTGATCTTGCCGGCTTCGTAATGGCCCAGCGACAGCCAGAACGGGTCATTGGCCAGTTGCTGCAAACGTTGATCGTCGAGGTGCGGTGCCGCATGCAGCGGGGCGCAGGCGAAGAGAGCCAGGCAAGCGAGGCGTTTGAGCATGGGGGCTACTTAAGTCGGACTGAAAAAAAGACCCAAGGGGGGCAGGTCGAAAAAACAAAACCCGCGCCTCGAAAGGCGCGGGTGGGTCGAGCTTAAGCCTGGGTAGCGTATTTCGCCAGACGGGCATCACTTTTCAGTACGGCAATGGTGTTGTTGTGCACGTCGTCAGCGGTCACGTCAGCCTTGCTGAAGATCTGCTGGAAGTGCTCGTGGGTCACGGCCGCGAAGTGCTCGCGATCTTCCGGCGCCACGCCCAGTACCACGGCGTAGGTAGTCAGCGCTTCGCCGTTACCCTTGGCCATGTCTTCGGACAGCTC
This sequence comes from Pseudomonas sp. R1-43-08, assembly GCF_003852255.1. Classification (NCBI taxonomy): domain Bacteria; kingdom Pseudomonadati; phylum Pseudomonadota; class Gammaproteobacteria; order Pseudomonadales; family Pseudomonadaceae; genus Pseudomonas; species Pseudomonas sp. R1-43-08. The sequence continues at coordinate 4,806,048 of NZ_CP027734.1, read as the reverse complement.
GTTCATCATGCCATTCATGGCAATCCAGGACTTGCCGCCGTAGGTCAGGGAACTGTTGGTGCTGCAACCGTTGGTGCCCGAGGTCATGCCGAAGGTGGCGTTACCTGAAGTGCCGTTGGTGGTGGAGGCCAGGAAGTGGGCCGGAGTACCGCGCTGGCCTTCGAACAACATGTTGCCCCAACCGCAGTTCGGGCCACCTGGTGCTTCTGCCATTGCATTGAGGGAGACGACGGTGAAGAGAGTACCAAGAAGGATCCGTTTCATAGCTTTGTTCTCTTTGTGTGCAAACCAATGGACAAGGGTTCAGGCGCTTCGCAGCACCCTAGGGGCCAGTTATTAGTCCAACCCGCGCAGTTTGGAGTTTAGGCACGTTCCAGGGGTTCCGTGATTTTTTATAAAACATTCAGTCTCGAACGATTTTTTTATACGCCGCGCATGCTGTCTATGCTTTCCCGAAAGCGCGCCTTGCCAGAGCGCGCAACCGAGAGCCAGAATGCCCCCATCTGCCCCGCCTGATGTAAGGAAGCCCGATGCCTGATCCTGTTGCTGCCAGCTTGCGTCTAGCGCCCGAAGCGCTGACTCGCCCTTTTTCCGCTGAACAGTTCAGCTTCTCGACCACCAATGATCTGGAGCCCTTTCGCGGTGTGCTTGGCCAGGAACGTGCAGTTGAAGCATTGCAGTTCGGCGTGGCAATGCCACGTCCCGGTTACAACGTGTTTGTCATGGGCGAACCCGGTACCGGTCGCTTTTCATTCGTCAAACGTTACCTGAGGGCCGAAGGCAAGCGCCTGCAAACCCCGTCGGACTGGGTGTATGTAAATAATTTCGATGAGCCGCGCGAACCGCGCGCCCTGGAATTGCCAGGCGGCGCTGCGGCGGCGTTCATCGCCGATATCAACGGGTTGGTCGACAACCTGGTGGCGACCTTCCCGGCCGTCTTCGAACACCCGACGTATCAACAGCGCAAAAGCGCCATCGACCGGGCATTCAACCAGCGTTACGACAAGGCCCTGGACGTGATCGAACGCCTGGCCCTGGAAAAAGACGTGGCGCTGTACCGCGACAGCTCCAACATTGCCTTTACCCCGATGCTCGATGGCAAGGCCCTGGACGAGGCCGAGTTCTCGCAGCTGCCGGAAATCGACCGCGAGCGTTTCCACACGGATATTTCCGAGCTGGAAGAGCGCCTCAACGAAGAGTTGGCGAGCCTGCCGCAATGGAAGCGTGAGTCGAACAATCAACTGCGCCAGTTCAACGAAGAAACCATCACCCTCGCCCTGCAGCCTTTGCTCGCACCGTTGTCGGAAAAGTACGCAGAAAATGCCGCCGTCTGCGGTTATCTGCAGGCCATGCAGGTGTATCTGCTGAAAACCGTGGTCGAGCAATTGGTCGACGACGCCAAGACCGACGCCCAGGCCCGCAAGCTGCTGGAAGAGCAGTACTGCCCAAGCCTGGTGGTGGGCCATCCTGTCAACGGCGGCGCGCCGGTGGTCTTCGAGCCGCACCCGACCTACGACAACCTGTTCGGTCGTATCGAATACAGCACCGACCAGGGCGCGCTGTACACCACGTATCGTCAACTGCGCCCAGGCGCGTTGCACCGTGCCAATGGTGGCTTCCTGATCCTGGAAGCGGAAAAAATGCTCAGCGAGCCGTTTGTGTGGGATGCGCTCAAGCGTTCCCTGCAATCGCGCAAATTGAAGATGGAGTCGCCGCTTGGCGAACTCGGTCGCCTGGCCACCGTCACGCTCAACCCGCAAATGATCCCGTTGCAGGTCAAGGTGATCATCATCGGTTCGCGCCAGCTGTACTACGCGTTGCAGGATGCCGATCCGGACTTCCAGGAAATGTTCCGGGTGCTGGTGGACTTCGACGAAGACATCCCGATGGTCGACGAAAGCCTGGAGCAGTTCGCCCAGTTGCTCAAAACCCGCACCTCGGAAGAAGGCATGGCGCCGCTGACGTCGGATGCGGTGGCGCGGCTGGCGACCTACAGCGCACGCCTGGCGGAACATCAGGGCCGTTTGTCGGCGCGCATTGGCGATTTGTTCCAATTGGTCAGCGAGGCGGACTTCATTCGCCACCTGGCAGGCGACGAAATGACCGATGCCGGGCATATCGAGCGCGCGCTCAAGGCCAAGGCCACGCGCACCGGGCGCGTGTCGGCGCGGATTCTCGACGACATGCTCGCCGGGGTGATCCTGATCGACACCGCCGGCGCCGCCGTGGGCAAGTGCAACGGGCTGACGGTGCTGGAGGTCGGTGATTCGGCGTTTGGCGTACCGGCGCGGATTTCCGCCACGGTATACCCCGGTGGCAGCGGTATCGTCGACATCGAACGTGAGGTCAACCTCGGCCAGCCGATTCACTCCAAGGGCGTGATGATCCTCACCGGTTACCTGGGCAGCCGTTATGCGCAGGAATTCCCCCTGGCGATCTCGGCGAGCATCGCGCTGGAACAGTCTTACGGTTACGTGGATGGCGACAGCGCGTCCCTGGGCGAAGCCTGCACCTTGATCTCGGCCTTATCGAAAACGCCGCTCAAGCAGTGCTTTGCCATCACCGGCTCGATCAACCAGTTTGGTGAAGTGCAGGCCGTGGGTGGGGTTAACGAGAAGATCGAAGGCTTCTTCCGCCTGTGCGAAGCGCGCGGTTTGACCGGTGAACAGGGCGCGATCATTCCCAAGGCCAACGTGGCCACGCTGATGCTCGACGAAAAGGTCTTGCAGGCCGTGCGCGACGGGCAATTCCATATCTACGCGGTACGCCAGGCGGATGAAGCGTTGAGCCTGCTGGTGGGCGAGGATGCCGGTGAACCGGACGCCGAGGGGCAGTTCCCGGAAGGTACGGTCAATGCCCGCGTGGTGGAACGTTTGCGCGCAATTGCGGAGATGATCAGCGAGGAAGACCTGAAGGAGGCGGAAAAGGAACTGGCGCAGCAGGCGCTGGCTGAGGCCAAGCCCAGCTGATTTCTTAAAGCCACCTGGAGCAAAATGTGGGAGGGGGCTTGCCGCCTCCCACATTTAGATACGATACGATCATTCCCACGCTCCCGCGTGGGAATGTACCCCGTGACGCTCTGCGTCACTTGTGCTCAATTACCGAAACTTGCAGCGGTGGCGGGACGCGGAGCGTCCCAAGAGGCATTTCCACGCAGAGCGTGGGAACGATCAACATTTAGATACGATACGATCATTCCCACGCTCCCGCGTGGGAATGTACCCGTGACGCTCTGCGTCACTTGTGCGTAATTACCGAAACTTGCAGCGGTGGCGGGACGCGGAGCGTCCCAAGAGGCATTTCCACGCAGAGCGTGGGAACGATCAAACACACCGCTATCGGGGGCAAGCCCCCTCCCACATTTCGTTTTGTGGGTGCCATTAAATTGACGACCGTCCGCTATCCAATGCCGTTGGTCCCTACCACCTTGGTCTGTCGCGTTTTTATTCTATTCTGAGGATCAGGGATATCCACAGGAGTCGCAGGATAGAAACAGCCTCGCCTTTGCGCTGGGGCTGAACGCCGATCTACCGAGGGTCGCCGCCATGCCGCGCAACCTTTGCCTTACCCGCCAGTGCCTGGGCCTGGAAACCCGTATCGAATGCTCCATTCGCCCGCTCGCCGGGGAAAACGGGTTGTGGACATTATTGTTCGCCGCCGGCATGTCGGGCGAACAGCCTTCCACGGTCAAGTCCCAAGGCCCGTTTCATGGGCCATTCGTGGCAGAAACCATGTTGGGCTCCATCGTCGACAGCCTGACCCTGCATGGCTACGAGCAGTTGGACGAGCCGCAGATCTGGTGCCTGCATCTGCAGGCTCATCTGCGCCAACTCAACGGCGGCCAGGAGCAACTGGCCCTGTAATCGGGCTATTTGCTTTCCGGTTTGTCCAGCTTGGCCTCGAAACCATATTGCACGGTGTCGAGGTCGGTGCGCTGGTAGCTTTCCAGGGTGGTCGGCTGGCCGTAGAAATAATGCACGTCAAACAGCGCCGTGCCGTACTCCTCGGCGCGGTGGCTCACGCCGAGAATTTCCTTGAGGTAGTTGCCGCTGCCGTCCTTGGCGTAGAAGCGCCAGCTGTCGGCGGGAAACGCGCGCTGGTCGACGATCAACGCGTTGTCCTTGAGCACCAGGCCTTTGGGCAGTTTGCTGGTGTCAATCGAGGCCTTCTCGATGGTGGCGAGGAACAAGGGCACCGAGCCGACCACAAACGCCGGGGTTTCCGGAAACAGGTTGAGGTCGTAGGTCAGCGTGCCACTTGCCGCATTCATCTCGAACGCCTCGGTGGGCAACTCGATGGGTTCGCCGCGCTCGCCTTTATCGTCGGCCGTGAAAAACGTGATCGGCGCGTCGCTGTTGTTGCGCTCGGCGCCGACCAGGTCGTCATTGAAGGTGAAAGGGTGGTCGAACACGATTTTCGCGGCACTGGCGTCGTCGGTGGACTGGCTGATGGTGACGCTACTTTTCAATTGTTCTTCCGTCAGCGAGGCGTCTTTGAGCCAGCTGGCCGCAGCGTCGTCATACACCGTGACCGGCATCGGCAAGGGTTGCACGGTGTGTTGCAGGCTGTTTTTGTCGAAGCGCATCACAGGCAGGTCCAGCTCCTTGCGGGTCACTGTGGTCTTGGAAAAATCCAGCACATTGACCTGCAGGGTGTCGATCAATCCGTTGAAGTACACCTTGGCGTAGTGACTCTTCTGTGTGTGTTCGAAGGCTTTTTGCGCGTCGGTGAGTTGTTTTTCGAGCGCCTCGGACCAGGCCTTGTGCTTTTGCATCTCTGCCAGCTGCTTTTCATAGAACGCCACTTGCGCGGCATTTTCGTTGATCGAGCCTGAGCGGGTGAGAAATTGGCCGGTGCCGTCCCGAGCCTGTACCAGCAGCGGGTTGGGCGAGTCGTCGCCCAGCTCTGCGGCCAGGGGCGCGCTGTTGGTCAGTTCAAGCTCGGCGTAATTCTTGTCCAGTGATAGCAGGGTGAGGGTGATATTGCCCTCGGTGCGCGGGTGGCCGAGGTCTTTTTTCGACAGGTCGAAGGTCAGCACCTTGCCTGGCGCGGCAACCTCAATCGCACCTTTGAGGCTGACGGGCTGCGGCTGGCTCTTGTTTTCCGTCTCGATGCCCTCGATGAACGGGTAGGTCACCGTCAGGTCGTCGGGGTTGGTCAGGTTGGAGCTGCTCGGGCTGAGCTGGATGCCGGGGTCGGTTTCCGACCATTCCGGCTGGAAGGGAATGACTTTGTTGTTGCTCAAGGTCACCGACTGCCATTCCAGGCCATGGGGGAAGGGGAACTGGTCAGGGGCGTTGAAGGTGAACGGGAAGACCGGCTGCAGATCCGTCAGGTAGTCGGAATGAGAGGCTCTGCGCAGTACGAACAGGCCGTTGATATAGGTGTCCACCAAGGCCTGGGGTGTGGGGTAATGCTTGAGCAGGGCCAGCGTGTCTTCGCCGTATTCGGCTTCGATGGGCTTGGCGGCGAGCTTGAGGCGTGCACGTTCGAGCAACAGCAGCGAGCCGCCGAGGTCGGCGATGGCGTCGCGCAGCTTGGGGTCCTGGATGCTGTCCAGGGACTGTTCGAACTGGCTGGTTTTCTCTTCGAGGGTGGCCTGCTTCTGCTCTTCTTTGGGGGAGCAGCCGCTGGTCATCAGCAACGCCGCGCACAGGCCGAGAGTGGCCAAAGGGGATCGCACATCCATCATCAGAGTCTTCCTGTCCGACAGCATCGAGTCGAGTTGAGGGTCTCGACACTAGCAGAAAAACGCCCTTGCAGATGCCACTTCAAGTCAGTTTTCTCGCGGTGACAGGTGCCCGGTAGCGGCTGGTATACTCGGCTCCATTTTTAGCCAAGCTGTGTGAGATTCAATGGAACGCTTTATCGAAAACACGATGTATGCCGCGCGCTGGCTGCTGGCGCCGATCTATCTGGGTTTATCCCTGGGGTTACTGATCCTGGCGATCAAGTTTTTCCAGGAAATCATTCATGTGATCCCCAATATTTTCAGCTTGCTGGAGTCGGAGGTGATCCTGCTGTTGCTGTCGTTGATCGACATGGCCCTGGTCGGTGGCCTGCTGGTGATGGTGATGATTTCCGGCTACGAGAACTTCGTCTCGCAGCTGGATATCGATGAGAACAAGGAAAAGCTCAACTGGCTGGGCACCATGGACTCTTCGTCGCTGAAGATGAAAGTGGCGGCGTCCATCGTGGCGATTTCCTCCATCCACCTGCTGCGCATCTTCATGGACGCCAAGAACGTCGATCCACAGCACCTGATGTGGTACGTGATCATCCATATGACCTTCGTGGTCTCGGCGTTTGCCATGGGTTACCTGGACAAGCTGACCAAGCACTGATGGCGCGCGCTCGCCTTACTGCTCGACGAAGTAGTAAGGCTGGCGATTGATCGTCATTTCCTTGATCACTGTCACTTTCTCATTCAGTCGGTCCGTGTGGTCCAGCAGCGCAACGTTGCCGGGTTTGGCGTCGAGAAATGCACGCAATTGGGGCTCGGTCTGCAAAATCGGCAGATAGGCCTGCAGATAGAACACGCTGGCGCCGGCGATCCGCTCATTGGGTTGGAACAGCGCCACCTCCCTACCTTCGTCTTGCAGTGCCTGGACCTGACTGATCACGGGCACGAATGACTGACGCACATCAGCTTTGGGCGCGAACCAGAAGGCTGCGCTGAGGTAGCAGGCGATGGCCAGGGTGAACACGCCGAAGACAATGCGCCGGTGGTAGCGGTACAGCGCCGGTTTGTGGGCTTCCACCCACTCCAGCAGCACCCGCGCATATTCTGCGGCCAGCACGGCGGCGGCCGGGGTCAGTGCCATCAAATAGACGGTGCGTTTGCTCGAGGCCAGTGTCAGCAGGGTGAACTGCGCCACCAGCCATACGCTGAAAAACAGGCGGTAGCGGTTGCGCACCAGGCTTTTACGAAAGTGCCACAGGCCCAGGTACACCAGAATGTTCCACGGCAGGAAGGCCTCGGGCAGTTTGGCGAGGTAATAGTAGAACGGCTCGTAATGCCCGGCTTCGACAAACGAGCCACTGAAGCGCCCGACGCTGTTGGTCCACAGCACCTCACCGACGGCCTGCATGCCGCCGCGCTGAAACAGAAACCCCAGCCAGATCAGCAACGGCACCAAGGCCAGCAGCGTGAACAGCGCGGGCTTGAGCCAGTCGCCAAGGCGCAGGCGTTTATCCATCAGGCTGGTGCAGGCCAGGTAAACGAAGATTACACTCCCCGGCATCGCCAGGCCCAGCACGCCCTTGCTCAAGGTGGCGATGACCATCCCCGCCATAAACAATGCCCATGCCCAGGCAGTGGAGCCCTGGCGTTCGGACGCGGGGCGCATCGCCTGGTAGAACCCGAGCAACGCAGCGGTCACGCCCAGGCTGAGCAACGAATCCTCACCCACCCCGCGCACATTGCCCCAATAGCTGGCCATGGTCGCCAGGATCAACGCAGCGCTGAACGCCAGCGTGGTTGGCCGCCCGAACCGGCGCAGCATGCCGTAGAGCAGCATCACGCTGAACAACCCGGCAAAGGCCGATGCCAGCCGCACAGCCCCGGTGCTCGCGCCAAACAAGCGAATCGCCCCGGCATCCAGCCACAGGCTCAGCGGCGGTTTTTCCAGGAAAGGCTCACGAAACAGACGCGGCACCACCCAGTCATTGTCCAGGTGCATGGCCATGGCGATCCCGGAAACGCGGGCTTCGGTGGAACCTTGCAGTTCATGGTTATCCAGGGCGAAGAAGAACAGCAGCGCAACGAGCAGGAGCATCAGGGGAACGGGACGCGTCATTAGGGTGGCTACCGGGCAGGAGACCGCTCGGAAGAGCGACCGTGGCTGCCCGCCAGTATAGGGATGGGTTTCTTAACGATTCGTGAACGAGTGTGGGGTTTTTGTGAGGTCGGGTACGAGGCTTACAGTTTGATCTGATCGAATTTACCCGGAGCAGAGAAACGCCAGGGAACACTGAAAGCCGCCCCTCCACGTATCAACTCAGCTTGTTTCAAGATGGCTGGCCACCAGCGCACGAGATTGTGCGCTTTGCTCCAGTAGCTTTCACCACTCCAGTGTTTTGCTAGGCAGAAAATAGGCAGTGCGCAATCTCGAAAGGCTTTCTTCTCCGCATGCCCTTTCATAAATCGATCCTGAGAGATCACGACCCAGCCTCCCTCTTCACGCAGCGCTGATATCCAAGCAATGTCGCTGGTATTTTGGGGGAATTTATCCCGGAGCGGGAACACGCCATGTTCATGAACTTTTGACAGTTCGTTCAAGGCGCGTGCCAGCGCGGGAGGAAGGTTATGATCCAGGAGAAAGTTCAAGCAGCATGCCTTTGCTCGAACTCGACAGCTGCTTTCACTGCAACCGCTGGAATCTCGTAGAGCATGGCTACGCGCCTGGCGTCACGTCCTTCTGCTTCATACGCATTAAAAATGGCGGCGGTATCAATGCCGGCCCCGGTCAGCACGGGCTTACCAAAATTTCTGGCAGGGTCCAGCACTACCGCTTTGCTACGTTTGACCGGATACCAGCGTTGCGCCGACCCCTTGCCGGTGTAATCGATCCCTTCGTACAACGAGGGCTTGATGACTTGTTTGAACGCATATTGTTTTTTGATCAGGTCCAGCAGTGTCTCGTCACCCGTCTCATCCAGAACAGTGGCAAAAATACTACGGCCATCTGTTTGGAACCGCTTGCAGGTGAACGGATAGGGCTGGCCGAACAGTTCACTAGCTTGGCGTGAAGCGTTGCGTATGGCCTGCAAGCTCAACCCATGCTGTCGAAATGCATGCACGAAGCGAATTTCGAGCAGGTCATGAAAACCTAGAATGCAATCATTGATGCCTGTCAGTTCCGACTGCCAGAGCCCGGCATGCTGAACGCCATTGGCACTGTAGCCGAATAGCCAACGGCGTATGTCTGCGGTGGGGATGCCGGTATATAGCGATGCCTCGCCAGGGGTATAGAGACCCACCCCGACAAGAGGGCTGGGCGAAACAGTCGTTTGCATGGATGGCCTCCTTGTCGTTGAGTCGGGCGATGAAGTCTGGTGGCTTATGTGATCTCGTTCAACCTTGGGGGGACGAGCTGTAGTCCAAAGCGTATCCGTACAATTCATTCCACGCCAGTTCACCTGATGCACGCCAACTTGTAGGAGCTTTCCGGTGATTTATTTAAAGGTATATCGCCTTATTGGGTACTGTGCTCCGACACGTTAAACCGCGTCTTTGGCAGCAAACAATCTCTTAGCCTCAGCAAAACACTTCTCAGCAATCGCCGAGCGCGGTTCGGTTTTGCGCATCACCATGCCCAGTGGCGCGAGCACGCTGGCGTCCGGCAGGTTGATAAACGCGAGGTTTTCGATCGGGCTTTCCAGGGCGCTGTCCAGCGGCATGATTGCGCAGCAAAAGCCTTCGTGGATTGCCTGGAACAGCTGATAGGTTGAATCGCTTTCGAGTATCGGCTGGGGGGCGAGGCCGCGGCTGCGGAAGCTCAGGTCAATGGACTTTCGATAGTGCATGCCCGTGCTGATCATCCCCAGGGGCAATTGGGCGGCGTCTTCCCAGCTCATTTCGGTGCCTTCGAAGTGGAAGTGGCGCGTGTCGTACAGCAGGCCGACGCGGGTTTTGCCCAGTTCAAAAAAATCCAGGTAGCTGGAGTTTACGTGGTCCAGGTAACACACCCCCAGGTCCAGCTGATTGGTGCCCAGCGCTTCGATGATCTTGTCCGAACTCATGGAGGTCAGGCTGAACTTGAGTTCCGGGAAGGTGTGGGACAGGCCCTGGATGTAGCTGATCGGGTTGAAACCGCTGAGCGGCACCAGGCCCAGGCGCAAGTTACCCACCAACTGGCCGCGACACGCCGCCGCTTCGGCGAACAGCCCGTCATGGGCGGCAAGCAGGGTTCTGGCCCAGGCCAGCACACGCTCACCGGCCTCGGTGAACCCTTCGAAGCGCTGGCCCCGGGTGACCAACTCCAGGCCCAGTTCATCCTCCAGGTTGCGCAGGCGCATCGACAGCGTCGGCTGGGTGATATGGCAGCGCGCAGCCGCCTGGCCGAAATGACGGGTTTGCTCCAGCGCGATCAGGAATTTGAGTTGCTTTATGTCCATCAACACACCTGCCAGTCAGCCGTAACAATTAGGCAGCCATTGTTTAGGCGCTTGAGCCTCATGGCAATCGATTGATGGCGGCCTGCCGGAGAAAGACATGAGCGTAACGTCGGATGCGTTGTGTGTACGGCTTCAATTGAGTACACAGTCGACGGGCTGAAGGACAGGCGGCAGTTCTGTCGCGCCGTTGGCGTGCAGCACTTCGCGTTCGATGGTGCGCACGATGGCGTTGGTCGGCAGGTCGTTTTCGTCGTAGCCGAAGGGGTCTTCCAACTCGTCGCCAATCGCGTCTAGGCCAAAAAACGTGTAGCTCACGATGGCAGTGAACACCGGCGTCAGCCAACCCAAGGGTTCGGCCATGGCGAAGGGCAGCAAGATGCAGAACATGTAGCTGGTGCGGTGCAACAGGAGCGTATACGGGAAGGGCAGCGGGGTACTTTTGATGCGCTCGCAAATGGTTTGCGTGCGGGTCAGGCTGCTCAAGTGGCCGGCCATCAGCTGATAGCGCCATTCGCTGAGGCTCCCGGATTCGACCAGCGCCGAACATTGTTGGGTGACGCGACCGACAATGCTTTCCGGGATATTCGGCGTATTGGCCGGCGGCGGCGTGTCGAGCCAGGGGGCTGCCGCGCTGGGCTCGTCCTCATGGCGCAACCTGGCGTTCAACGCATGGGCGAACCCGCACAGGTTGCGCAGGATCTCGCTGCGCTGACGAGCGTCCTGGATCACCTGGGTTTCCCGGATCATGGCGCGCACATCCATCAGCATGGCGCCGAGCGCTTTGCGCCCTTCGTACCAGCGGTCATAGCAGGCGTTGTTGCGAAAACTCATGAAGATCGAAAGCGACAAGCCCAGCAGCGTGAACGGCGTGGCGTTGACCTTGGAGAAGTAGGCCGGATGAAGGGTTTCCACCAGCACAATCACCGAGGCCAGCAGTGTCACCAGCAGGCTGCGCAGTGCGATGCGCCGGGCCACGGAGCCCTTGAGCGACGTCAGTACACCGATCAGGTTGGGTTTGGCTCTGACGATCATGGAAATAGCCTAGTGCAATGGGTTGAAACCGGGCCGGTCAGCCGCCCGTCATGTTCATGAAGCGCACCACCTGCACCTCATCGTCGAGGGTGAAATTGTGCCGATACGGCTTGAGTTTCATCGACTCCACAATCGCGCGCTCCAAACGTTGCGGCTCGCCCGGATAGCGCCGCAGTACCGCCTTGAGGTCGACCGAATGCTCGTTGCCCAGGCACAGCAACAGCCGGCCTTCGACCGTCAACCGCACGCGGTTGCAGGTGCCGCAAAAGTTGTGGCTGTGGGGTGAAATAAAGCCCAGGCGAATATGCGGCGCTTCGGCCAGGCGCCAATAGCGCGACGGCCCCTGGGTGGATTCTGCGGAGTCGATCAGCGTGTAACGTTCGGCGATACGCGCGCGTACCTGCGCGCTGGAATAAAACGCCTCGGCACGGCTATGTTCGCTGATCACGCCCATTGGCATTTCTTCGATAAATGAAATATCCAGGCCGCGATCGATGGCGAAGGCCACGAGGTCGTTGATTTCGTGATCGTTGCGACCTTGCATCACCACGCAATTGAGCTTGGTGCGCTGAAAACCCGCGGCATTCGCTGCATCGATACCCTCGATCACCTTGGCCAAGTCACCGGTGCGCGTCAGTTCACGAAAGCGCTTGGGGTCCAGGCTGTCGAGGCTGATGTTCAAGCGCTTGAGCCCGGCATCGAACAACGGCGCGGCGAGCTTGCCCAGTTGCGAACCGTTGGTGGTCATGCACAACTCGCGCAGACCGGGCAGCGCGGCAATGCGCTTGCACAGGTCCACCACGCCCTGACGAACCAAGGGTTCACCGCCGGTCAGGCGGATCTTGCGCGTGCCCAGCGCGACAAAACTCTGCGCCAGTTGGTACAGCTCCTCCAGCGACAGAATCTGCTGGCGCGGCAGGAACTCCATGTCTTCGGCCATGCAATACACACAACGGAAATCGCAACGGTCGGTCACCGACATCCTGAGGTAGTCGACCCGGCGCGAAAAACTATCCATCAGGATTTGATCGGTCACTAAAAACCTCGGCGGCGACGTTGGGTATATACCCTGGCGCTTATAGGCGGGTGATTCAGGCGAGGCTAACGGTGTTTTCTGCGGGCGTCTAATCACTCTTAGCGACTGGTTGATCGATGGGGTCTATGGGCGGTTGGTTGACGGGGAATAGGAGGCGGCGGAGCGTTGGGTTCAATAGCGTACCTGTGGCGAGGGAGCTTGCTCGCCATAGGTACGGGTTGGTCGTTCAGCTGACAGGGATGGTTTATGGATTTGCGCCAGGCGGTTGCATAGTGAATACCTGAGTGTCCAGCATCCGCTCCAGCAGTAACTCACCCAGCACGATCAGTTGCTGAGCTCCCAGCAGCTTTTGGCGGTGCGAGCCTTCCAGTTCAAAGGCCAGATCGGTGGTCATGGCGTTCAGCGAGGCGAGGGTTTCACTGGCTTGGATGAGGAGGGTTTCGGCGGGGATGTCTGGGGCGAGGGTGAAGAGGGTTGTTGGGGGATTGGGGGTGATCTTTTTCATGATGAAGCTCCCACACTGTTTAAGGAGCTACCGCCCCCTGCTGTCAAACAGGATTGGGTGGCAGCTGTACGCGGGTTGACAGACCGGAAGTGTAGGAACCCGGCGCACCCGAAGATGCCCCACGCACAGCCACCATGAACGAGGCGGAATGCGTAAAGCATGCCGTCTTACCAAGGGGGTGTGAAAGGTTACACTTTTCGGCCTGTCAAAGCCGGTCGCTGATGAGCAGCGACGTGGGAAAGGTAGCGTGATGGAGGAGGGTGTGCCAGTTCATCGAGGGCGTGGCATGTTGAAGGAAAATTCTGAAGGCCCGCCTGCTGGGCTTTTCGAACACTAGAAACAACAAAACCTGCGCTAGGCGGGTTTTGTCGATGCTTCGAATTGATGGGCCGGGGGAAGCTGAAAAGCTTTCCCATCTTATTAATTTATATAAAGAATAATAATCTTAAATTTTTGCTGGAATACCAATTGGAATACCGCTCTACCGGGCGATACTCACCACGATCGGTGGTGTGAGTTCACCAGAGCGGAGCTGACGTTAAGCAAGGATGTAAATCTTAAATATCTTGTAAGAAACTTCCTCATTTTTGGTAGGCTTTCGCCATCAGTCTAGAGGAAATGGAATGCCCGCAGTCATCGTTGAAAACGACACATCGCAATGGCAAGACGAAACCGGTGCTGTCTATCACTTCCCCAAGCGGTACCAAGCCTGGCTTGCTGAAGGAACCGAAGTGATCTATTACAAAGGACGCATCACGGACAAAATTTTTGCTTCTGTCCGCCTCAGCGCCGATCCGCATTATTTTGGTATGGCACGCATCGGCAAGGTCTACGCAGACCGGAGGAGTGATAAGGGTGACCTTTTTGCTTTGATCGAAAACTTCACTCCGTTTGAAGGCGCTATCCCCTCGAAAATTAACGGAGTGTACCTAGAGACGATCCCCGCTACTCGAGTGAACAACTATTGGCGTGACGGGGTTCGGTCCATTTCCCAACTGGATTACGATGCAATCCTAAGTCATGCGAAGCTCCTGTCTTCCCAGGCTGACCAGGTCGCACCGAATTTCGAAGGCGATCCATTGACCTTCGAATCGGCCAATGAAGGCAGCAAATTAAGTTACTTTGGAACCCGCTACGAGCGCCGGAAAGATCTGAGGGTGAAGGCCATTGCTATCCACGGCCTTGACTGCAAGGCATGTGGCATTGATTTCGAACAGGCGTACGGCGAGCACGCGAAGGGGTTCATTCACGTTCACCATATAGTGCCGATTTCGGACTTCGGTGGTGAGAAAGCCGTGAATCCTGAGACTGACCTCGTTACGTTGTGCGCGAACTGTCACGCGGTGGTCCATCGCAAGCGGCATATGACTCTGAGCGTTGATGAGCTGAAAGGCATGTTGCGCGGGCGATGGGTAATCGAGCCTTAGTTTTCTACTGTGTTCAACCTACGTTTTTTTGTGAGGCTGAATCCTGGATAGTGACATCCTACCGGAGGGCGCATTAGCCGTTACTGTGCCTGGCAAGTCGGCTCTCAAAGTATTGCGCGGTCTCCTGATCAGTACAGTATAGGTAGCAGCCTTTCATCCCACGAGTCATCAATGTTCGATACGTGTTTTTGATGATCAGGTCTGTATCTTGCTGCGCCAGAGCAGGTTGCTCCTTCATCAACTTCTTCCAGCCACGAATCGATTTGTCGTTCTTATCTCGCTCATGCGGCGACGTTACCACCTGCCCATCACGCACGACCAGATCTGGTCCGATGATCACTCCAATATAATCAACTTCCAGCCCTTGGCAGGTGTGGATACAACCGACCTGTTCAATGGAATTCTCAGCGATGATCCACAAGCTGCCATCCTGATCCAGATTCCATTGGCGTGCGTAGTCATTGCCGATAACGATGTCAGTGGCCTTGGAATCTTTCTTGCTGAGCCAAGGCCAGCAATAGCCCGCGACCACACGAGCCTTGTTTCCATGGTTTTTCTCGTCAATGGCGTCATGCAGTGCCTGAGGTGAGTCGAATACCTTGAACTCGTACTCCGAAATGTTGAGCGTCGGATTTGCTGTCGAGCGAATGCCAAGCACGTCATCCAGCCATGCCATGTAACCGTCAGAACCACTGCAGCGAAACTGTGAAGACAGCACATATTCCTCGACCACAGCACCCTTGGCTTTGGCAAAGGCGCGTATTGCCTGCTTGCTGCCTATGTCGCTCAGGGTCACACGCTGATCTTCATCGATGAAGAAAATTGAGCATTTCGCTGATTCAATCAGCTCCTTGATCTGGTTTTCGCCAAGGTTCCCATAAAGCCCGCTTTTCTCATTCAGCCGGTGGGCTTCGTCCACGATAAGCGCATCGAATGTGTTGGGCTCAGTGTCGATGAACGCTCCAGAGCCTGAAAAGAAATTCGAGAAATGGCTGCGTTTGATGGTGCCAACCAGTTTGCTTTCGTAGACCTTGCGTGGGGCGGCATTCTTCGAGACATATTTGCTTAACAACCTCAATTCTGTGAGCCTCACCAGTAAATTGATAGCCAGAACAGTTTTTCCGGTGCCCGGGCCCCCCTCAATGATCAGCACCTTTGGTGCCTGGTCCGAGGCTTCGCTTGCTGCCGCAAGCGCTGATTCAAAAATTGCTTTTTGATCGTCAATCAATACGAACTCCGGCTTGCCTGTCATCAGCCCTTCGAGGGCCTCGGCTAGCGCTTTGGACGGACGGATTTTCCCATCGGACAGTTCGTAGAGAACCTCTTTGTTGTCGCCGTGAGCAATATGCTTTTTCAGGAAGCTTCTGAGTTTGGTGAGCTCCTCCGGCCCTTTCAGGAACAGTGGGGCTTTGCTGATGTGGGGCTCGTAGTGAGCTGAGTCGATGATGCCGTCGCTGACGTAGTTATGAAGGTAGGCACACGGACGGATCTCGATGCTTTTGTCATACACCGCCTCGTTGAAGCCCTCCAGCAGCGCGGCGTATGACCATACTTGATAGGACGGGTGAATGGTCTCAACGAGGCCACCACCCAATGCCGTTTTGACGATGGCATCCTTGGTAGTGGCGCTGGCCTTGCTCCATTGTTTTAATTCGATCAAGACGGCTTTTTTTGCCTGATTTTCGTCGCGACCGGTGAGCAGAAAATCGATGCGCTTCGACGACTGCGGAATGTGCAGCTCAATGGCCAGGCCCGCGTCGCTCGGCAGGCCTTCATCCCGAAGGACCTTGGCCATGTACGTTAGCGATCCTTGCCACGACCTGATTTCCGACCTGCCAACGTTCTTGCCGGTGGCTTCCTTGTAATGCCTGAGGATCACGTCCTCGATATCATCGTTATCGTTGTCTTTTAGAAATTGCTGTTTGGTCGCAGCGTAAACGATCACGGGTTGTCCTTAGATTCGGGTTGGTCAGAGTCGGTCGTACTTCTTGCTGTTGCTTCTGGCTTTATCCACGGGATATTTCTGGCCGTTTGAGGCCAGTTTCCGTGTCACCGCTTCGTTGAGGTCAACGCCGAGTACGCTGCTCAGGCGAACCAGGTACATCAGTACGTCTGCCAATTCGTCCTTAACGGCTTGGCCGATCTCGGGATCTGTTGCTGCGGAGAGCGAGTCGGCATCGCTCATCCATTGGAAAATCTCGCACAGCTCTCCTACCTCGCCAGTGAGAGCCAGGATGAGATTTTTGGGGGAGTGGAACTGCTGCCAGTCGCGATCATCTGCGAAACGCTGAAGGGATGCGGCAAGCTTCACTACGTCAACCAGTGGCGCGGATGAGCTGTCTGAGTCACTCACGGGGCTATCTCTTGGGTATCAGTGGGGCAAAAAAATTGTAGGAAATCCGGCCTTGGATTGTAAGAGTTTTCGTTGTTTGCGCGGGTTATTTTTGTGTTTTTCTCTAACACGCTGTCTGCTGGCCGAATTGCTTGCCAGCGTTCGCTATATCCTTTGAGCGTGGCGAAGTAGGCCGGCTACAAACAGGTCTTCCAGTGCCTGTCGGCGGGCGTAGCTCAGTTGGCCTCGGCGACTGTCATGCCCACCAACCAGCGTCCTGTTGTTCACCCTGTTCGATTGTTTGCAGATAGGGCGGCAACGCTTTCCAGTGGGGGCTGACGTTGTCCAATTGCCGCCAGTTTGCTAGGCGGATGAGGAGGGCGTTCTCCTGGTGTTGCAACAAAGCCCCTTCATCTTGCAACTGCTTCAACTAGCTGTGCGAGGTCGGCAGGCTCCAATTGTGGAGCGGTGACGCTGGCGACAACCTGCGCCGTTTCTGGCCTGGCACGTGGCGACAGAGCAGTGACTGTCGCGGCGACACAGGGTAATTCCGTCGATGACCGATGTCGCGGTTGGTGGCGGCGCACGGAGTCATTGAGGCGGCACCAGACGAACGGTAGCTTTTGGCGAGGCCAGGTTTCCTGCGGGTTTAGACGTCGGTGGAAAATTTGGCGTACCCCGACCAGTAACTATAAATAAATCAGCTAGTTATGGATCTTGTTGGAGTCGAAGCCGGTACGTCATCCACGTCTCGTCTTTAAAAGGCGTCTACCAAATCTCATGTTTTCTATAGCGTTCCAGAAGATGTCCATAGCCACCTACGACACAGACGTTTATAGATTTTTTCGTTTGATTCCAAGCGTATGTCATGACATGACGGCGTGAAAATTTTGAGTCTGTTGATCCCCCACGCTCTGAATCCTCTGCGACTTTCTCTAACCATGCACCTCCATATCCCCCACAGATTCAGCAGCTTGTTGGGGGTGATGATAAAACGCTACCATGAGGATACTCATGGTGTTCCCGTTTTGGGAATTTATGCGGTTGACGCGCGTTCGGAAGGGATTTATATTGATCCCAAATTGGGAACATTACTATGCATCTGGTTGGTAAGGACATACTCGATAGGTTGAGAGGGCGCGGACCAGAAATCGACACGTGGGTCAGCGCATGGGTAGCTGAAATTATCCATGCGGTGTGGACGCAGGACGCTGATCTCTTTGATCAATTTCCCTCGGCAAGAGAGCGGAAGACCGGTGTTTTTATTTTTGAAGTGAATTTAGCAAAGTGCTGGTTAGAGGTGAAAATTGTGTTTCCTCAAAAAATCGCGCTCATAACCGCGCTATTAGGTGCAGAAGAAATTGATGGACACTAAGGTCATAAGAACAGAAGAACAGCACCGAGCTTATCTGAGTGAGGTGGATAGGCTGATGTCAATGATGCCTAAACCTGGTTCTTCGGAAAGTAATCGCCTTGAGGTCCTGATTCTTCTTATTGAGGATTATGAGAATAAAAAACATCCGATTGATGCCCCCGACCCAATCGATGCAATTCTGTTTAGGATGCACGAAAGAAATTTAAAACAAGCGGATCTGATTCCTTACTTTGGGACTAGGAGCCGGGTGTCAGAAGTTCTGGGTCGCAAACGCCCGCTGACTGTTCCTATGATAAAAGCTCTTTCAGTTGGATTGGGGATTTCGGCAGAGACCTTACTTGGATTGTCCCATACAGAAGAAAAAAAATCGACGGACGAAGTTGACTGGTCTCGATTCCCAGTGAAAGAAATGGTCGCTAGGGGATGGATTGATAAAGCTATAGGTAAAGCTTCCAAAACTACTGAAGAGACGCTTCGGGAATTTGTGTCACTTATAGGATGGCAGTTTGGGGAGGCCGCATTCAGGCGTACGCCATTAGGTGATGCATACTCACCGACTACCAAATATTCTTTGTATGTATGGCTTCTTAGAGTTATTCAGCGCGCTAGAGAGAGTAGCCACCTTTTAGGTGCATTTGACCAAAGTAAGCTGTCGAGTTCATTTTTGAAGGATTTGGCCCAGCTAAGTTGGTTTGAAAATGGACCTCTCCTTGCTATCGAGTTCCTTAAAAAACATGGTATAGCAGTGATAATTGAACCGCATCTGAAGGGTACTATGTTAGATGGTGCCGCATTGAAGGATGTAGACGGAACCCCCGTGATAGGCTTGACACTTAGGTACGACCGATTAGATAACTTCTGGTTCACGTTGCTTCACGAAGTTGCGCATATATGGAAGCATATAGGAAATGAAGAGGCTTTCCTGGATGATTTAGATGCTTCTTCAGAAGACAGAAGAGAAGCGGAGGCAAATCGAATAGCAAGAGAGGCCTGTATCCCTAGGGTAACTTGGAAACGATCCGGCGCCTATTTGGACCCCAGCAGAGAAAGTATAGATAAGTTATCCAGAGAATTAAAAATACATCCTGCGATCATCGCAGGGAGAATCCAACGAGAAAAAGAAAACTACCAGTTGTTTTCTGATTTGTTGGGGCGTGGTGAAGTTAGAAAACTACTTTCTAATCATTCTAATGGTGAGTTATGAAACTTGTTTACGTCCCAATTTTGAAAGCAAAACCCGGTGAGCTCACCGCTCTTGCAGAGCTAAAGAAGTTCGCAGCGGAGAAAGTTATACCTTGGTTCGATATTTCACCAATTAACGACGATAAGCTTGAAAAGCTTAGCGGTCAGCTGTTTCCTCCAATTGAATCCTACTTGAGCGGTATTGCTGCGGAGATCTCCACGGTTTGGAAGACTCGTGAAATTTTCTTAGATATGCCGAAGTGGTCTACCAGTGCTCAAACAGAGGGTGGCGAGCATGTGATTCCATTTCTACGGAATCAGTTGGAGTCATTTCGTGTCACAGCTAATCTAGTTGTTGATTATGTTCGATGGGATGATCCTGTTTACGTTAATGCGCTTCGTGGGGCTCGGCTAGCCTCAGGGTGTGATTTTGTTCTGCGCCTTGTTATGGATTCGGATACGGTGGAGGAACTCTCTGAGGAAGAATTTGTATTAGAGCGTCTGAGCGAGATAACTGATACTTTGGATCTTGATCCGATCCTTGTAATGGTTATGATCGATTTTGGAGACGTATCTTCTCAAAAGCACACTGTGCCTGACATTATATTTAAGTCGGAAAAAGCAATAGCCCTGTTAAAAAGATCTGGATTTAATAATTTTAGGGTGGCTGGGTGTTCACTTCCTGCTTTTATATCTTCCGCGATTAAAGACAAAAATAGCACCGGCTTAGTTCTTAGGAAAGAGATGTCAGCATGGAGATCTCTTATTGTGCAACCTGGATTAGAGTCGCTAGGTTTCAGTGATTATGGCATCCGCGGGCCTAATTCCAAAGAAACAGGTGGGCCTTCGCATGCGAACGGAAAGATCCGTTATACAATTGATAAGGAGATATTCATCGCTAGAGGTTACCCTTTGACAGAGGGCCTCAAAGGTGCCCAGCATCAGGAGCTTGCAAGGTTAGTTATTGCATCAGGGCACTGGGCTAAAGAAAAGTTTAGTTGGGGCGACAATGAGATTCTCCGTTGCAGCCAAGGTGAGTTTTCGGGGACGTCTTCTGATTGGATATCTATTGATACCAATCACCATATACACTCGGTTGTGCGCGAAGTAATAGAGTATAAAGAACTTGTTGCTGCTAAATATGCAAGGCAACCTATGTGAGGTCGTTATTTTAATCCATTAATAATTTATCCCTTAGACGGTTAGCTGAGTGGGATATTTTTTAGAGTTTTTCATTGCTCAAATATTATTTAGCCATTTAGATTTCGTGTTTTGGCCAGTGACTGATCTGGTTTTGTGCGGGGTAGGCATGCGTGCGTTACGTAGCTGATCTCAATTAGTCTGCAACTAATAAAATAAACTAGATTGATGTACATTTCTGAGCTATGAAAAAATGGGATTACTTGCAAATAAATATCGTGCGCTGCAGCCTACCTTCGAGTATCTGACAGATAAAGTTGTGCTTGCCCAAGCCTGGAAAAAAGCACATCAGTATATTCGCTCGACGAATTGGTATGCTGATAACTTTGAACTCGATAGGTCGGCAATTGATCTGGATGAACGTCTCGAACATTGGCTCGCTGACTTAAAGAGTCCAGACTTTTCTTTCGACGATTTACGGCTAGTGCCTGCACCAAAAGCCGAACGTTGGACTTTTGTTAAAGCTCAGAATCTAAATATATTAGATATGGATGTGGTCGGTTGGGGTTTTGACGCATCTGAGGTTTCTACTCATAAATGGTGTCCGGAGGCAAAAACTCCGAAGCCACTTAGACCTTTAGCTCATGTTTCTATTCGTGATCAAAGCTTGTTGATGGCGCTCATGATGTGCTTGGTCAATAAGGTCGAATCTAGTCAAGGAAATACTGCTACTCATCTAAATGAGGTTCATCAGAAAAAAATAGTAAATTATGGTAATCGCCTCTATTGTCAATTTAAGGACTCTGATGCGACATTCGCATGGGGTAACAGTACGAGTTACAGCAAGTACTTTTCGGATTACCAAAAATTTCTTGCTAGGCCTTTGTATTTTGGAGCGGAGGCGCTGCAGCAAAAGCTCAAGGGGCAACACGTCTTCGAGGTTCATTTAGATATAGCTAAATTCTACGATAATATAGATCGTAGCAAGTTAGCATCTGGCATTAGAGCCTTGTGCGATAACAATCTGGATCCGATTGTTGAGAGGTTGTTAGCAAGCTTTGTTAATTGGAAGTGGGATGCAACTAGTCCAGCTATTTATGAAGCAGTATGCAAAAGTGATCAAGAAAATATTCCAAGTGGAATCCCACAGGGTTTGGTTGTGGGTGGGTTTCTAGCCAATATTTATCTTTTGAAGTTCGATGAGATTGCTCAGACTCTAATAGGTCAGGATCTTTCGGAAAACATTCATCTTGTGGATTATTGTCGCTATGTCGACGATATGAGACTGATTATTTTAGTAGATGACGGCATTCGTTCGGAAGAAAAATAAGGTCTGTAATTGATGAAAAGATAGGTGGTCATCTTTTAGCGCTTGGCCTGAAATTTAATCATGATAAGACTAAAATAGAAAAATTTAGATATAAGCGTGCTGGGATTTCTACGAAGCTTAAAGATATTCAAAGCAAGGTCAGCGGCCCGCTATCTGCCACGGAAGTGGATGAGCAACTAGGTCATCTGGAGGGATTGATTGGTCTGGCGGATAGTCTACGAGCATCCGAAACGGATCAGGATAACACCAACCCTTTGGCAATTATCGAAGCGCCTAGTAATGACGTTCGTGATGACACGCTGCTACGATTTTCAGCTAATAAGATTCATGCTTTGTTGAAGCAAAAGCGAAGTTTCTTTTCGCAGGAACTAGACGAGAATGGTAGCCCTAAACCAGGAGCCTGGGATTATTTACAAGAACGGATGGCTCGAAAATTTATTTCATGTTGGAGTAAAGATCCATCTTTAACTCTTTTGTTGAAAAAAGGTTTAGAGCTTTTTCCAGATAAACGAATCCTGAAGCCTGTATTGGGCCAGCTAACGTCAGTCACTAAGCGTGAGGCCGAACTCCAACAGCAGCAAGTTGCTCAATATTGCTTGGGAGAGATTTTTCGTCACGCGGCAACATTAATACATACAAAAGAAAAATGGACGTTTCCAGCACATGCTGACGTAAGTGGCTTTTTTGAGCACCTACAAAATCTAGCGGTTAAGATAATTTCTTCTCCGTCTACGCATAAAAATCTTCTTGACCAAGCAATGTTCTATTGCTTGGTTAGGAATGACTCACCTTTAGATCAAGATACGAATAGTGATAACTTTAATATCATTACAAAAATGATGAAGGGCTATCGTAATATCTCAGCAAAAATGAGTGCTGTTGATTTTGTAGCAAATGCACTTCTCTCCTATCAGTTATCACGCGACAAGGGCTTGGTTGTTCGCGCTGTCAGTTGTTTGTTAGAAAAATCTTTTGTAAAGGTGTTTCCTCTGCCTGCCGGCGGCCTATATAGAGCAGATGTATTCCGTTTTTGCAAAAAGATTGCTGTAGAGTCGCCAGAGTTTTTGTTTGCTTTAGCTGATTATGCGAAAAATAATGATTGCGGTTGGATATCTGAATGTAAGGGGGTTATGGAAAAGGCGGGCCTATTCCAGTTAGCAATCACGGGCGACCTTAACCGTTTTAATGGAAGACCTATTTCCCTTCTTGGGGTTGTTAAAAGGCCTGATAATCCGTTTGCACACGAGAATGCCGCTCTTGCTTTGTTGCTAGCATTGATGAGTGGTGGGGACTTCGATTGCAATTTGAATTCTTTAACTGACAATACGTTGGATCTTCCTGCTAATATTGATCTAGGTAATTGTAAGATAACTTGTTCAAATTGGGGTAAGATTCAATCGTTGGATGTTCGGTTCAATATTGTGATTGGTTTCGATGAGGATCCGATATTTCCTTTACCGGAATGGATTGAGGATAATCACAAGCCTCTATATAGGTTAGGTATCTTTCTGCGTAGTTGCCTCATGGGCAATGTAGACTGGTCTTCAATGACTCCGGCTGACTCAAGTCAGGCTCGATATATAGGCTTGAGATCGAGTTTTATGAAGCGGCAGTTAGGCATGATGCACTCTCCTGAAGCGTTGAATGGTGAGACGGCACCTATGTCTAACTGGGTATCCAGTCTTCTGTTTGCTTTATTGCAATGGCCAGGAACCAATTTGCATGAGGGAAATTATGAATGGCCAAAAGTATGGGATATTAAAGCCCTTCAGAAATTAACAATTGAACGCTTGGAATATCAGAAAGAACTATTCTGTAAAATGACTGGTATTCCTGCATATGTCGAAAAGCTTAGCTTTGATTGGCAGAAGGACAAAAAATCGCTAAAAGTTGTTATGGTCCAATCTTTGTTGCCGTTGAAGGGAGACTTTCAAGAGCATGGGCTTATGTTGGATACACCTAAATATAGGTCTAGGCATCGTAGGCATATAGCTTCTGTTGCTGAGTTAATTTTACACAAGGCTCATAGTCAGCGTAGTATCGATGACCTAAACTACAAGGATAGCAGTATAGATCTTATAATTTGGCCGGAGTTATCAGTTAGTGAGCAAGATGTTGATATTTTGCACCAGCTCGCGAATAAGACTGGGGCAATAATTTTTACAGGTCTAACTTTTATAAATCTCCCTGGTGTGGAGGGGCCCAATAACGTAGCGAAATGGCTCATACCTCAAAAGCTTTCGTCGGGTAAGAAGTTCATAAGCCGGCTTCAGGGTAAGTTTAATATGATGAAGGACGAGGTCGGTAAGGTGAAACCTTGGCGTCCTTATCAATTGCTAATTGAGTTGGTGCATCCAGCATTTCCGAAGGATAAAGGATTCACGCTTTCAGGGTCAGTATGCTATGACGCTACAGATATTAAGATTAGTGCCGACTTGAAAGATAAGTCAGATGCATACTTGGTCGTTGCATTAAATCAAGATGTGACCACATTTGATTCAATGGTGGATGCCTTGTATTATCACATGTATCAGCATGTTGCATTGGTCAATACAGGAGAATTTGGCGGTTCGGTTGCTAAAGCGCCATATAAGGAGCGACATGACAAACTTATAACTCATGTTCATGGCTCCCACCAAGTATCAATATCGTCTTTTGAAATGAATATGTTTGATTTTCGAAATGTTGGAGCTAGTTATAAATCTGGTAAAAAGGTAAAAACCAAGCCTGCTGGGTGACCTGATCTGTCATGGGTTATGCTTTAAAGCGTCTTGTTTACCAAGGCGCTTAATTATTAATTTAATTGTAAGCTTATAGTAATACCAAGTGGCTTCGCTTCGGCCATTTCTTTTGTTTATTAGAAACCAAGTAATATGTTTGCGTCTCCAGGTCCATGGATTATCTCGACTCCAACGCTCAGCGATTGCTGTTTGGATTGTCTTCGCCTGACAAATGTGGCGTTGGCGCGTGGAATACGACCCGGTCAAGACGCTTACTAGGAATAGCTCCATGTCGAATGGCTTGCTCATGCTCGACTACCAATGTAAGCCGACACCACGCCGATACGGCCGTGTCCCAGCTCATAGCTGATTCTCACTCGGGCATCCTTATCAAAGTGTTGGTCGAGCTGGCAGCAACGGCCATCGTTGATAGGTGCGGGATGATGGGTGATTTGTTCATAGCGTTCGCATGCATAGGCCGCGCGCAACTCGTGGAAACCTTTGAGACTGTACTGAAGGAGGATGTCCCGTGCAGGACGGACGATTCTCCGTTGGAAATCGAGGTAGCTTTCGTTGGGTGCAAGCAGGTTGTGGCTACCGTCGGGCGAGACATGATGAGCGAATGCCAGTGCACCGCGGATGTGATCGTTCACCGTGATCCAGCGAGGTGCCGACGCACCTGCGCGTCCACCTTTGGTGCCATTCTGGATGTTGATCTTGCCGTAGTGTTCGGCCTCACGTTTTAAACGCGGTAGGTCCGCCAAAATGGCCTCGCGTAAGCGCATGCCGGTGGCTCTCGCTAACTGAGCGATGGCCGCCGCGCGCAGCATTTTGTGTTCGCAGAGCGCGTCGACGATCTGCTTCACGTGTTCGGGGTCTTGGCCTTGCGGCACCGAGCAGCGAACACTGGTGCGCCGCATTCCCAGCGCCTTGCTCGGCGGCACTTTCACATACTGATCACCGCGAAGCGCAGCCATAGTCCGGTTAACGCTGGATAATCGATTTTGCGCAGTGGTGATGGCGAGCTCACCTTGTTCAACGTGGTGACGCAGATGTTCGGCATAGTCACGCAGGGTCTGTCGATCAATTTGCCGGGCATCGTTAAACCCCGGCCCATCCTCCGAGCGACACCAGTGCACAAACGCCTGCCAGCGATCACCGTGTGCTTTGACGGTCCCGTAATGCCCACCGCCAAACAGATCTTTCAATGCCTGTGGCCCGGCATAGCTCAACTGCCGACCGTAGCCAAAATTGCGTCCATCTCGCCTGCCCACCAGTGCCATGATCGAACTCCTCTCGAAGCCAAAACTTTTAAAACTTTCCCCACGTCATCCCGCCAAGAATGTTGAGTGTTATCAGGGATCAAGGCCCCTGCGACCTGTGAGGGTTGTCCACTAACGCGGGACTGACGGCTCTTTACGACCGGGAGCTTGGGCATCTCATGATCTGGCCTCCTGAACACCGATTCCGGTGGGCGGGTGGAGACTGCATTGGCTGACGAGGCCAATGCCGCGAGATCCTGAATCAGGTGAAGGCAGAGATGCGATGACCGGGGCATACCTGACTGTCAGTCAGGTGCAGCCCATTCCCTGGGCTGCGGCACCATCATCTGCACCGCTGTTGCTGGTGACTTCGGTGTTTGTCACGCCGATTGTCACGAGGGGGAATGCCGCAAAGCCTTGTACGAGTTGGGCTGCAGCAGCGGTAGGAGCGCCCGTCTCTTTCCAGAAGAAAGAGACGGGCACAGGTTGGCGCAAGAATCGGCCAAGCGAATAGGTTGCTGCAGTGCAGCGAGGTACGTTGTAGCCGGCGCACGAGGGCCAAGGGATTAGAGAGCATCCATCACCGGGAAGGTGACCGGGCGAGCTGCCGGATGCGAATCGCCATTAGGGAGAACCACCGCGAGAGCGGCGTGGCCTTGAAGGTTCGGGCCACCTGGGGTGCTGTCAACGACAGCGCTTGCACGGCCAGTTCTACGCCTGTGGATAAACCCGGTCAAGGGTCGAAATTCAGCGTTACTCAGGACTTAGAGTGAGCTTATCCACCTATGGAATTCCGTGGTGAATCCCGGACAGCGTTGTGGCTTTAGCTTTTCAAAGTGAGGTCCTTCCAAACAGGGCGGCTTTGCAGCCCTGTTTGGAAGGACCCGCGCTTACAAGCGGTTAAACGAGACTGCTTGCCCTGAATCTTGAGCGCTTAGTTGTTGTTGCTGCCGTTATTGCGCCTGTACAGCGCTAGCGGATCGGTACCACGTTCTTGTCCCTGACTTGACCGTATGCTGAGGCTAGCAGGCTACCGGTGGCAGCTTTCTGGATGTACTCACTCCACCAAGCCATCATCGGGCGTCGGCGCTCGATGTAGTCGGCTCGGTTGTAGGCGCTGCGCACCTCATCCTTGTCGACATGCGCCAGTGCGACTTCAATGAGTTCCGGGTCCCACCCATGTTCATTCAAGATGGTGCTGGCCATAGAGCGCATGCCGTGGCTGACTAAGCGATCCTGGAAGCCCATGCGTTTCAACGCCATGTTGGCCGTTTGGCTATTGGCGTGGGTACGCGGATTTCTGTCTGCCGGGAAGACGTATTCGCGATGGCCGCTGTGAGTCTTCAGTGACTCCAACAGTGCGACGGCGTGATCACTCAACGGGATACTGTGAGGGCGGCGCTTCTTCATCCGCTCCGGTGGGATAGTCCAGACACCCCTTTCAAAGTCGATGTCTGCCCAGCGAGTAGTTGCCGCCTCGGCGGGGCGAGTCATCGTGTGCAACTGCCATTCGATCAGGCAGCGGGTCGTGCGTTTGATACTGGCGTTCGCGATCTCCAGCATGAGCTCCGGGAGCTCTTCTGGCGGAAGCGCAGCCATGTTCTCTTTCTTGGGCTTCTTGAATACTGCCCTGATGCCGGTGAGTGGGTTGGCGAAGATCAGGCCGGAGTTGACGCCGTAGGTCATGATCTCGTTTAGCCGCTGGCTGAGACGCTTGACCGTTTCCAGGCTGCCTTTCGCTTCGATTGGGCGAAGCAGTCCGATCACCATCGGCGCAGTGATTTTCACGAGTGGGGTCGTCTTCAAATCGGGGAACACGTGCAGCGTGAGCGACCGCCAAATGTCCTCGGCGTAGGCCGGGGTAACCGAGTCTTTTTTGAGCTCGAACCAGGCGGTAGCCACGTTCTCGAAGGTGTGTTCCGTTTCTGCGCGCTTGGCTTCATTCAGCGTGTTGCGCTGCACCTTCGGATCGATGCCCTGTGCGAGTAACTCGCGGGCTTCGACTGCCATCTTTCGTGCATTAGCGAGTGACAATTCGGGGTAGGTCCCGAAGCCGATGTTGATGCGCTTCTTGGTGACCGGTTCGCGGTAGTTGAAATTCCACAGCAACGAACCGTTGCTGCGTACTCGGAGCTGCAAACCGTCACCGTCAGTAAGGACGTAATCCTTGGACGCGGGTTTGACTCCCTTGAGCTGTCGATCGGAGAGACGGAGGTTTTGAGCAGGCATGAGATTCTCCTCAGGCACTGATTCGGTATTCCAAAGATTAGCACCGGATGTGATGGAATACCCTCTGGAATACCCGAATGGCTGGAACTCAAAAACTCTCAAAAGACCGCAAAAGCGCTGGAGGCCGCGTATTTACTGGCTCGCAGGCACAAAAAAAGACGTCCGTGGACGTCTTTTTTTGATCATTTGGTGGAGCCGGGGGGATTTGAACCCCCGTCCGCCAGTACTCCGCTGTCGGTACTACATGCGTAGCCGTTTCTATTAAGTTAACCCTCAGCGACCCGAAGGGCAGGGTGCTTTGGGCGAGTTGTGTAAGTTTTAGCCGCTTCGTCCACAACGTACTGCACGGCGATTCTGTTCTATATGACAATCACTTTGGGTTTACAGACATCCCCTGGTGATTGCTGGACCCGAAGGTACCAGAAGCTCAGGGCTAAGGCTGCTTACGCAGCGAGAGCGAATTCCTGGCCGTAGTTTTCGTCATTGGCAACTATAAGA
Source organism: Pseudomonas sp. R1-43-08 (assembly GCF_003852255.1). NCBI lineage: Bacteria > Pseudomonadati > Pseudomonadota > Gammaproteobacteria > Pseudomonadales > Pseudomonadaceae > Pseudomonas > Pseudomonas sp. R1-43-08. Next base: position 4,777,861 of record NZ_CP027734.1, on the reverse strand, counting down.
AGTTGCAACAGTGGATTTACGAGTTCTGTTACCAACTCGGCATGCACCTAAAGTTTCGCGACCGGCGTCGAATCCTAAACGGCCCCGTGCTTGTAACTCGTTGTTTCTAGTGAGTGACAAGCTTGTGTAGTGTACGCCAAACCTTCACGAAAGGCCAACCCGAAGGTCGGCCCTATCGCTTACTGACCGCCTTTGTCGCTGTTCTGCAGGTCTTGCAGGGCCTTGGAGGTGATTTCGATGCACTTCTTGTGATCGCCGGCGGCGCTGGCTGCTTTCGCCTGGGAGACGGCGGTGTCTATTTCGCCGCTTTTTCCACTGGTATCGGTGGCGAGCAGCGCTTTACCGTTGTTGATTTTGTCCAGGTTGATCTGGCACAGGTCTTTATCATCGGCCGCAAAAGCAGGGGATGCCAGCATCGCAGCGGTAATGAACAAGCCAGCAAGAGCGGAACGCTTCATAGGGTATCTCCTTGCACAATTGGGCTCGACGCTGCTGGCGTTGGGGGCCTGCCAGCGACATCACGGATGAGCCTCGTTTGTCGAGGCCTATGCAGATGACTACGCCGGCGCGCAGGGGTTCTGTTTTTTTGCAGGCTTAATGGGCGCGGGCCTGGGTCACGCGGTCTACGAGGTATACCAAGCCGTGATAATCGATGCCGCCGTGTTGGCTCAGGCCGATCTCGCAGGTGCGGCTGGTGGAGATGCCTTCGCTGCACTGTTGCACCGCATCCTTGAGTGTGCGCAGTGCGTGGGCGTTGAGTTCAGGGGTGGTAAAGCCTTTGTCGCCGGCAAAGCCGCAGCAGTGGATGCCTTCGGGGATGACGACGGTTTTGGCGCAGCGTCGGGCGAGGTCGATCAGCGCTTGGCTTTCACCCAGGTGCTGGGTGCTGCAGGTCACGTGGACGGCAATCGGCGCCTCCTGCGGCGTGAAGTCGAGGCGGTCCATCAGGTGGGTGCGGATAAAGCGTACCGGGTCGTAGAGGTCCAGGCGTGTCTCACCCAGGTCTTGCATCAGGCGCAGAGTGCACGGGCTGGTGTCGCAATAGATCGGGTCGAGGCCGCCACGGCTGGCGTGGAGCAGGGCGCCGAGCAGTTCCTGGCGCTTGTGTTCTGCCTGTTCGGCATAGCCTTTGGAGGCGAAGGGTTGGCCGCAGCACAGGTTGTCTTGACGGTCGGGAAAGACTACCTGGTAACCGGCTTTTTCCAGCAGTCCACGGGTCTTGTCGTACAGCGACATTTGCTCTTTATCCCCTGCCGCTGGGCCCATGGCGCGTGAGACGCATGCGGCCAGGTAGACCACCCGTGGTCGCTCATCGGTGACGGCCGGGCTGAAGCGAATGGCTTTTTCCGGTTGCGGCATGGCGTTGGTCCATTGTGGGACCTGGCCCTTGGACAGTCGGGTGACGCTGGCCGATAACTTCGCCAGGCGCGGCGCTCCCAGCAGCATGCGCGCGCCGTTGGCGACATGCAGGGTAAAGCGCGCACCTTGCAGTGCAGTGGCGAAATGGGTGGCGAGCCATTCGGCGGTTTTCGTACGGTCGGCGTCGCGGCTGCGTAGCTTTTTCACCAGGTCGCCGGTATTGATGCCGACAGGGCAGCGTTGGGCGCACAGCCCGGTGGCGGCGCAGGTGTCGATGCCTTGGTAGTGGTAGGCGGCTTCCAATTCGGTAGTGTCGACGCCGGCGCGTTGTTTGGCCTGGATATCGCGCCAGATCACAATGCGCTGGCGCGGGCTCAAGGTCAGGCCTTTGGACGGGCACACCGGCTCGCAGAAGCCGCATTCGATGCACTTATCCACAAGCTCGTCGGCGGCGGGCAGGGGCTTGAGGTGCTTGAGATGAATCTGCGGGTCATCGCTGAGCACTACATCCGGGTTAAGGATGCCGTTGGGGTCGAGCAGGCGCTTGAGCTGCCACATCATTTGATAGGCGTCACTGCCCCATTCCAGCTCGACAAACGGCGCCATGTTGCGACCCGTGCCATGTTCGGCTTTCAGCGAGCCACCGAACTCGACCGCCACCAAGTGTGCAACGTCGTCCATGAACGCCTGATAGCGTGCGATTTCTTCCGCGCTGTTGAAGCCTTGAGTGAAGACGAAATGCAGATTGCCTTCCAGCGCGTGTCCGAAAAGGATGGCTTCGTCGTAGTGATGCTTGTCGAACAGCTCGATCAAACGGTTAACGCCAATCGCCAGTTGTTCAACCGGGAAGGTGACGTCTTCGATGATGACCGTCGTGCCGGTTTTGCGTACGGCGCCCACGGCGGGGAAGGTGTCTTTGCGGATCGCCCAGAGCCGGGCGTTTTCCAGCGGGTCCTCGGTGAAGTCGACCTGTTTTTCCACTGGAAACGCTACCAGGGAAGCCATGATCAGCGCCATGTGTTCGCGCAGTAATGAAAGGGAGGCGGCGCGGGATTCGATCAACAGCGCACAGGCATTTTCCGACAGGTGCTGTACGAACGCCGGCATACCCGGTTTGTCCTGTACCGAGCGCAGACTGCGCCGGTCCAGCAGCTCAACCGCCGAGACCGGTTGGGTTTTCAGCACGCTTACCGCGTTGCAGCAGGTCTCGACATCCGGAAACACAATCAGCGCCGAGGCTTTGTTCGGGTGATCGATCACCGTGTCGTAGGTCACCGCGCTGATGAACCCCAGCGTGCCTTCGGAGCCCACCAGTAGATGGCTGAGGATGTCCAACGGGTCGTCGAAATCCACCAGGGCATTGAGCGACAGGCCAGTGGTATTTTTCAGACGGTATTTGTGGCGGATCTTTGCGCAAAGTTCGGCATTTGCCCGCGTTTCGCGGCCCAGTGTTGCCAGGCGTTCGAGCAGCGCGCCGTGGGTCTGGCGGAAGGCTTGGACGCTGGCGGGGTCTTCGGTGTCCAGGCGGCTGCCGTCGGCCAGCACCAGACGGATGCCGGCCAGGGTGTGGTAGGTATTTTGTGCTGTACCGCAGCACATGCCACTGGCGTTGTTAGCGACGATGCCGCCAATTTTGCAGGCATTGATCGACGCTGGGTCCGGCCCGATCTTGCGCCCGAATGGCGCTAGCCAGGCGTTGGCCTGGGCGCCGATGACGCCCGGTTGCAGGCGGATCTGCGTGCCATGCCCGCGTATTTCGCGGCCATTCCACTGATCCCCCAGCACGATCAGCACCGAGTCGCTGATGGCCTGGCCGGACAAGCTGGTGCCCGCCGCGCGGAAGGTCACGGGGACGCGGTCGCGCTGGGCCAGTTGCAGCAGCGTGACGACTTCGTCTTCCGACTCAACGCGAATCACCAACTGTGGGATCAATCGGTAAAAGCTGGCATCGGTGCCGAAGGCGAGGGTGGAAAGTGGATCGTCGAATCGCCGATCCTTCGGAATCAGCTGTGCGACGTCGCTCAGGAATGCTGCAGGCAGGCTCATCGGTCCTCCAGAAATAGCTGACGCCGGAATCGTTGCCCGGCGTCGGTTTTTACCCTATTGCGTGCAGGTCTCAGTGCACCAGCATACCGGTGAACCAATATGCCTGCGCCAAGGTGATCAACCCGACGAGGGTGGCAAAAAACAGGCTGTGCTTGAGGGTGAAGCGGAACAGGTCGGATTCCTTGCCCACCAGGCCGGTCGCCGCACAGGCCACGGCGATCGATTGCGGCGAGATCATTTTGCCGGTCACGCCACCACTGGTATTGGCCGCTACCAGCAAGGTGTCGTTAACGCCGATCTGGTGCGCGGTGGTGGCTTGCAACGAACTGAACAGTGCGTTGGACGAGGTGTCCGAGCCTGTCAGGAAAACCCCAAGCCAGCCGAGGAAAGGTGAGAAGAAGGGGAAGGCAGCGCCGGTGCCGGCCAGGACCAAGGCCATGGTGGAGGACATGCCCGAGTAGTTGGTGACAAAGGCGAAGGCCAGCACCATACCGATGGACAGGATTGGCCAACGCAGTTCGTAGAAAGTTTCTTTTAAAGTGGTAAGACCAGTTTTGAAGTCTATTTTCAGGACTGCCATCGAGATCAGCGCAGAAAAGAAAATCGCAGTACCGGTTGCTGAGATCGGGTCCAGCTTGAATACGGCCGGGATGGCGGTGGGGTTCGTTACGATCGGTGCGACTTTGATCACCAGTTGGTCCAGGTGCGGGATCGCAACGTTGAAGACCCAGCCGTACATCGAGCCGCCTGCGGCGAACATCGCTTTGAAGGGTTTGAGCGTCCAGATGGTGACCAGCACGGTGAGGATCAGGAACGGCGACCATGCCTTGAAAATCTGCCCCAGGCTGTACGGCGAAACAACGGTGTTGCGCGGCAAGCCGAAGCCGCCAGCGCTGGCGGTAACCGCCGTGCTCGAGGTGGCACCGGCAATCTGCGCGCCGGCGCTGCGCTTGGGCTGCCAGACTTTCAGGAATAGGGTCAGGGCGATCAGGCTGGCCAGTGCCGAGGTGATGTCCGGCAGTTCCGGGCCGATGAAGTTGGATGTGAAATATTGGGTGACGGCGAAACTCAGGCCCGCCACCAGGGCTGCGGGCCAGGTTTCGCGAACGCCGCGCAGGCCGTCCATCATGAACACCAGCCAGAAGGGTACGAACAGCGACAGCAGCGGCAGTTGGCGGCCGGTCATGGCACCGATCTTGAACGCGTCGATGCCGGTGACTTGGCCTGCAACGATGATCGGGATGCCCAGCGCGCCGAAGGCGACTGGGGCGGTGTTGGCAATCAGGCACAAGCCGGCGGCGTAGAGCGGGTTGAAACCCAGGCCGACCAGCAGTGCCGCGGTGATTGCCACGGGCGCACCGAAACCGGCCGCACCTTCGAGGAACGCGCCGAAGCAGAAGCCGATCAGCAGCACCTGCAAACGTTGATCGTCGGTAATCGACAGGACCGAGCTGCGGATTACCTCGAACTGACCGCTCTTGACTGTCAACTTGTAGAGAAATACTGCGGCCACGATGATCCACGCAATCGGCCACAAACCATAGGCAAAGCCGTAGCCGGCGGCGGCCAGGGCCATGTCTACCGGCATCTGGAAGGCAAAGATGGCGACCAGGATCGACAGCGCGAGAGTGATGCTGCCGGCCACGTGCCCCTTGAGACGGAACACGGCCAGGGCCAGGAAGAAAAACACGATGGGAATAACGGCGGCCAGTGCGGATACACCGAGGCTGCCGAGAGGGCTGTAGAGCTGTTGCCAGGTTTGCATATGGGGTGGCCCCTGATTGTTGTTGTTTGTATGGCTTGGGTAATTGGTAATACCAATTTACAGTCGCTGTGGGCTAGATTAAGAGGCTTGTTGGGGGTGTGTCAATTTGCCGCCCGCGAAACTTTGGTCGTACAGCCGGGCGTGGCTGTTCTGATGGGGTGAATCGAAGGCGTTCTGATAGGTGCCGCGAGCGCGGCGATAGGCCAGAATAGAAGCCCCGGCGAGTGGTCGGGATGGTGGAGAGTGGGTTATGGGGTTTGATCAGGTGCGTCAGCGCCGTTTGTCTGACGATATCGTCGAGCAGCTCGAGGGCATGATCCTTGAGGGCACGTTGAAGTCGGGCGAGCGCTTGCCGGCCGAACGTGCTTTGGCTGAGCAATTTGGCGTGTCACGGCCATCGCTGCGAGAAGCGATCCAGAAGCTGGCGGCCAAAGGGTTGTTGGTCAGTCGTCAGGGCGGTGGCAACTATGTCGTGGAATCCCTGGGGTCGACCTTCAGCGATCCTCTGTTGAATCTGTTGGAAAACAACCCTGAAGCTCAACGGGACCTGTTGGAGTTTCGCCAGACACTGGAAGCTTCTTGCGCGTATTACGCGGCATTACGAGCAACGGAAGTTGACCGTGAGCGGCTGACGGCGGCTTTCGAAGCGTTGCAGGATTGTTATGCGCGGGCCGATGAGGTGAGTCGAGTGGAGGAGGGTGCCGCAGATGCGCGGTTTCATCTGGCCATTGCCGAGGCCAGTCATAACGCCGTATTGCTGCATACCATTCGCGGGCTGTTCGATCTGCTCAAGCGTAACGTGGTGACCAACATTGGCGGCATGTATCAACAGCGCACCGAAACCCGCGACATGCTGATCAGTCAGCATCGCGACCTGTACCTGGCAATTATTGAAGGGCGAGCCGAGCAGGCGCGCGAAATTTCAACACGTCACCTGCTGTATGTGCAGGAAGTGCTGGAGGAGGTGCGTCAGGAAGTTCAGCGCGTAGCCCGGGCGGAGCGACGTAAAGGCATGTAGCCTCGGGCGAGTTGCCCGAAGCTGCATGGTCACAAGGTTATTCTTCCTTGCCCTTGTTGCGCACCGCGCGATGCAATTCGCGATTGGAGTCTCGCTCGCGTTCGGTATCGCGCTTGTCGTATTCCTTCTTGCCCTTGCCCAGCGCAATTTCGCACTTGACCAGGTGCTTGCTCCAATACCAGGACAAGCAGATGCAGGCGTAGCCTTTCTGTTGCACTGCCGCAGCGAGTTTTTCCAGCTCGCGGGCGTTGAGCAGCAGCTTGCGCGTGCGTACCGGGTCGGCAATCACGTGGGTGCTCGCGGTGGTCAGCGGGGTGATATGACTGCCAAGCAGCCATGCCTCGCCATCCTTGAGCAGCACATAGCTGTCGACCAGCTGCAGCTTGCTGGCACGCAGACTCTTTACTTCCCAGCCGGCCAGGACCAGACCAGCCTCGAACCGATGTTCGATGAAGTAATCGTGTCGCGCTTTTTTATTTTGCGCGATGGTCCCTGTGGGGTGTTTCTTTTGTTTAGCCATAGGGGCGGCATTATAGGGAGTTGCGAGCGAGTCGGCTACGGTCAACCTGCGTGCTTGAGCGTGTTCGATGAATCCCGGACAATGCCGGCAGTTCTTTGGTTTTTTTCTCTCGCGGATCTGGCTGTTCTTTCGCGATGTTTGCCCGCTCAGCTGTGGAAATAACGCTCACATGACGACGCATATTCAACGTTCGGCCCTGCTGCCCTATCCCGCGCAGGCGCTCTATGACCTGGTCAACGACGTGGCGCGTTACCCGGAATTCCTGCCGTGGTGCTCGACTGCCGAGGTGTTGGAGGGCGGTGATGAGTACATGGTGGCCAGCGTCGGCGTAGCCAAGGGTGGGCTTAGTCAGCATTTTGTTACGCGCAATGTGCTGGTACCTGGAAAATCCATCGAGATGAATCTGCAGGAGGGGCCGTTCACCCAGTTGCATGGGGTATGGGTATTCAAGGCGCTGACGGACAAGGCCTGCAAGATCAGCCTGGATCTGTCGTTCGATTACGCCGGGCCCATTGTCCGGGCGACACTGGGACCCTTGTTCAACCAGGCGGCGAATACGCTGGTGGATGCGTTCTGCCAGCGGGCCAAGCAGCTGCATGGTTGACATTGAAGTGGTGCATGCCGCCCTTGAGCGCCAGGTGTTACTGGCGGTTGCGGTGCCGGAGGGCACATGCCTGAGGGCGGCGGTGCACATGTCGGGAATTGCTGAGCAATTCCCGCAGTTGGAACTGGCTGAATGCCCGTTGGGAATCTTCGGTAAGGTGGTTGCCGACGCTGATACGCGTGCGGTGCAGCCAGGTGATCGAATTGAAATCTACCGGCCGTTGCTGGCAGATCCCAAGGAAGTGCGCAGGCAGCGTGCGGCCAAAGCGGCGAAGGCCAGACAGCAAGGCGCATAAATCAGCAAACAACAAAAAGCCCGGCATGCCGGGCTTTTTGTTGAGTGTCGCCTTGTTACTGCGGGCTGGTGTCCAGAGGCTGTGGCGTCGGGACTGGCACGGTTTCCACGCCATCGACGTCTTTCTGGATCTGGTCCAGCAAGGAGCCTGGCTTGGCCGGCACCTCGGATTTCGGCTTCTCGGCTTCCTGTGCGGGGGCGGTCACGCTGGTACCGCTGTCCTTGCCCATCAGCGCTTCATCGCGGCTTACGCCGGGCATGAAGTCACCTGACAGGCTGACAAGCTGGTCACTGCCATTGAAAATGACACTGACGCGCTCCTGCTGGCGCTCACCGCCGCCAGGCTGGATGCTGTAGAGATAATCCCAGCGATCGGCATGGAAAGTGTCGGTCAGCAGGGGATTGCCCATGATAAACCGTACTTGCCGTCGGGTCATTCCGGGGCGTAACTGGTCTATCATGTCCTGCGTGACGACATTGCCCTGCTGGATGTCGATTTTGTAAACCCCGGGGAATGAACAACCGGCGAGTGCGAGCAGTCCCACAAAGGTGAAACTGGTTAGCAAGAGCTTGGTGTTTTGCATCGGTGGGCGACTTCCACTATCTTGGCTGGGACAACGTAAACGCCGATCATACCCGTATTAAGAGAAGCTGCGAAGCAGCATCCGCGAGAAAGCTAACCATGGTTGAAAATAGCGAACTACGCAAAGCCGGTCTCAAAGTGACTCTGCCCCGAGTCAAGATTCTACAAATGCTCGATTCTGCTGAGCAGCGCCACATGAGTGCCGAGGACGTTTACAAGGCGCTGATGGAGTCTAATGAAGACGTCGGCCTGGCCACGGTTTACCGTGTCCTGACCCAGTTTGAAGCCGCAGGGCTGGTGGTTCGTCATAATTTCGACGGCGGTCATGCAGTGTTTGAATTGGCCGACGGCGGGCATCACGACCATATGGTTGACCTGGATACCAATGAGGTAATCGAGTTCACCAGCCCTGAGATCGAAGCGCTGCAGCATAAGATCGCTGAGGAGCATGGCTTCGATTTGGTCGACCATAATCTGGTGCTGTACATCCGTAAGAAAAAGTAAAAATCGACGCAGAGTTGCTCTGCGAAACGATTGAAGGCGACCCTAGGGTCGCCTTCGTGCTTTATATAAGAAGCAAAATGCTCGCCTCAAGCCTTCGCGGCGACGACCATTTTCTTCGCATGAGCCAGAGACTCCTTGGTCAAATCAATACCGCCAAGCATCCGCGCCACTTCTTCCACGCGCTCCGACTTGTTCAGCTTGGACACGGCCGTGCGCGTCGCGTCGCTGCCTCGCACCTTGTGCACGAACAAATGCTGATGCCCTTGGGCTGCCACTTGCGGTAAGTGGGTCACCGTAAGCACCTGGCCTCGCTCCCCCAGGCGTCGCAACAACTGGCCAACAATCTCTGCAGTTGGCCCGCCAATGCCTACGTCCACTTCATCGAACACCAGTGTCGGTACGCGCGAGGTTTGCGCTGTGATGACCTGGATGGCCAGGCTGATCCGTGAAAGCTCGCCGCCGGAGGCGACCTTTGCCAGGGCTTTGAGCGGTTGCCCCGGGTTGGCGCTGACCAGCAGCTCCACCTGTTCCAGGCCATGGGGTTGCAGCTCATGGCTGGTGTTGGCGTTCAACTGGATGGTGAAACGGCCACCGGGCATGCCCAGGCGCTGGATTTCCTGTTCTACGGCACCGGCCAGGCGGGTGGCGGCCTGCTGGCGGAGGTCGCTCAGCTCGCGAGCTTTTTCCTGATAATGCCGAGCGAAGGAGGCGAGTTCTTCGCCGAGGCGTTCAATGGACTCGTCGTTCGCGTTCAGGGTTTCGATTTCATCCAGCAGCTTTTGCTGCATCGCCGCCACTTCGGTTGGCTGGATTCGATGCTTGCGCGCCAGGGTGTAGATGGTGTCCAGGCGCTCTTCTATTTCCTGCAGGCGCGCCGGGTCGGCATCGAAATGATCCAGAAAGCGATTCAGCTCGCCGACCGCTTCCTCCACCTGGATTTGCGCACTGGTCAGCAACGTGGTGGCTTCACTCAGTGAGCCGGACGCGTTATTCACGCTGGACAGCCGATTGAGGCTCGCCGTCAGTGCGTTAAGCACATTGCCGGAATCGCTTTCGCTGCATTGCTCGATCACCTGGCGACAGATACCCAGCAGTGTTTCGGCGTTGGTCAGGTTCTTGTGTTCCTGCTCAAGCTGCTCCAGTTCGGTCTCGCCCAGGCCCAGGCTTTCCAGCTCTTCGAGTTGATAGCTGAGCAGTTGGTGACGAGCGCGTTGCTCGTCGCCGGAATTGGAAAGGCGCTCCAGTTCCTGGCGCGTCTGCCGCCAGCGTTGAGCGGCCAGGTGAACCTGGCGGGCAAGTTCGGTGGCACCGGCATACTCATCGAGCAAGCGGCGATGGGTGTCGGTTTTAAGCAGGGATTGGTGTTCATGCTGGCTGTGAATATCGATCAGCAATTCGCCCAGGGCTTTGAGGTCGCCAAGGGGGCAGGGCGTACCATTGATGTAGCCGCGTGAGCGTCCTTCGGCGGTGATCACCCGGCGCAGGATGCACGGCCCGTCATTATTGAGGTCGCGCTCGGCCAGCCAGGCCTCGGCTTCGGGAATGTCCACCAGGTCGAAGGTGGCCAGGATATCGGCCTTATCGGCGCCGGGGCGCACCACGCCGCTATCGGCGCGGTCGCCGAGTGTCAGGCCCAGGGCGTCGAGCATGATCGACTTGCCGGCGCCGGTCTCGCCTGTGATTACGCTCATGCCGCGATCCAGTTCGAGATCCAGATGTTCAACGATGGCGTAGTTATGTACGGACAGGTGCACGAGCATGAAGGTCGCTCCCAGGCTTTAGGTCTGGTTATTTATACAGTGTTTTGTTCTGGGCTGACAATCCTGGCGCTTAGCTCGATTTGCTTGATCGATGTGTTTTCTTAGCGCGATTAGGAATGTAGAGGCAGGAAATGATCCAAGACATGCGAAAGACTTTTGGTAACGCCTGCGCCCTTGAACCTGAAAATTGTGGCCCCATATACCGGAACAGAAGCGCGAGTTGAGTTCGCGCATGATTTTGAAAGGAGAAATCTATGGCTGACGAACAGACGCAGGATACGCAAACGCCAGACGCCAATTCGGCTGCCGGTGATGAACTGGGAACTCGTGTGCAAGTGCTCGAAGAGCAGCTGGCCGCAGCGCAGGATCAGTCGTTGCGTGTTGCCGCCGATCTGCAGAACGTCCGCCGTCGTGCCGAGCAGGACGTAGAAAAGGCTCACAAATTCGCGTTGGAAAAATTCGCCAACGACCTGCTGCCGATTATTGACAGCCTGGAGCGTGGCCTCGAATTGTCCAACCCGGACGACGAAAACATCCGCCCTATGCGCGAAGGGATCGAACTGACCCTGAAAATGTTCCAGGACACCCTGAAGCGTTATCAGTTGGAAGCCATCGATCCGCAAGGCGGTGAGCCGTTCAACGCGGAGCACCACCAGGCAATGGCGATGCAGGAAAGTCATGACCTCGAGCCTAACAGCGTATTGAAAGTGTTCCAGAAGGGCTACTTGCTCAATGGACGCTTGTTGCGCCCGGCGATGGTCGTGGTGAGCAAGGCGCCTGCACCCGTTTCGCCTTCTATTGATGAGCAGGCTTGAAATCCGCCGCAAGGCCCCCATTTATAAGTCAAGCGTTTAAGTGCTACCGCAGTTAGCCACAACTGCTGCGGCATCCAAATTCAAGTTTCGGGAGAGTGAATCATGGGCAAAATTATCGGTATCGACCTGGGGACCACCAACTCGTGCGTCTCGGTCATGGAAAACGGCAAGGCCAAGGTTATCGAAAACGCTGAAGGCGCGCGTACCACGCCGTCGATCATCGCTTACGCCAACGATGGCGAGATCCTGGTCGGTCAGTCGGCCAAGCGCCAGGCTGTGACCAACCCGCACAACACCCTGTACGCGGTGAAACGTCTGATCGGTCGTAAGTTCGACGAAGAAGTCGTACAGAAAGACATCAAGATGGTGCCTTACAAAATCGCCAAGGCTGACAACGGTGACGCCTGGGTTGAAGTAAATGGCAACAAGATGTCTGCGCCGCAGATCTCGGCTGAAGTCTTGAAAAAGATGAAAAAAACTGCCGAAGACTACCTGGGTGAAGCCGTGACCGAAGCGGTGATCACCGTTCCGGCCTACTTCAACGACAGCCAGCGCCAGGCGACCAAAGACGCCGGCCGCATCGCGGGCCTGGACGTAAAACGTATCATCAACGAACCTACCGCAGCTGCCCTGGCTTACGGTATGGACAAGGCCAAAGGCGACCACACTGTGATCGTTTATGACCTGGGTGGCGGTACTTTCGACGTTTCGGTCATCGAAATCGCTGAAGTTGACGGCGAGCACCAGTTCGAAGTGTTGGCCACCAACGGCGACACCTTCCTGGGTGGTGAAGACTTCGATATCCGTCTGATCGACTACCTCGTTGACGAATTCAAGAAAGAAAGCGGCATGAACCTCAAGGGTGACCCGCTGGCGATGCAGCGCCTGAAAGAAGCTGCTGAGAAAGCCAAGATCGAATTGTCGTCGAGCATGTCCACCGACGTGAACCTGCCGTACATCACTGCAGACGCAACCGGCCCTAAACACTTGAACGTGAAGATCTCTCGCGCCAAGCTGGAAGCGCTGGTTGAAGACCTGGTTCAGCGCACCATCGAACCTTGCCGCATTGCGCTGAAAGACGCCGGTATCGACGTTGGTTCCATCAACGACGTGATCCTGGTCGGTGGCCAGACGCGTATGCCGCTGGTGCAGCAGAAAGTAACCGAGTTCTTCGGTAAAGAAGCACGTAAAGACGTGAACCCGGACGAAGCGGTTGCCATGGGTGCTGCCATCCAGGGCGCGGTATTGGCTGGTGATGTGAAAGACGTGCTGCTGCTGGACGTCAGCCCGCTGACCCTGGGTATCGAAACCATGGGTGGCGTAATGACTGCGCTGATCGAGAAAAACACCACGATTCCTACCAAGAAATCCCAAGTGTTCTCGACTGCCGATGACAACCAGGGCGCCGTGACCATTCACGTGCTGCAAGGCGAGCGTAAGCAAGCTGCCCAGAACAAGTCCCTGGGTAAATTCGATCTGGCCGAGATTCCACCAGCTCCACGTGGTGTGCCGCAGATCGAAGTGACCTTCGACATCGACGCCAACGGTATCCTGCACGTTGGTGCGAAAGACAAGGCTACCGGCAAAGAGCAGAAGATCACCATCAAGGCCAACTCCGGCCTGTCTGATGAAGAAATTCAACAGATGATTCGTGATGCTGAAGCCAACGCTGATGCGGATGCCAAGTTTGCCGAGCTGGCTGGCGCCCGTAACCAGGGTGATGCGCTGGTTCATTCGACGCGCAAAATGGTCGCTGACGCTGGCGACAAAGTGACTGCCGAAGAGAAAACTGCAATCGAAGCTGCCGTGGTTGCCCTGGAAGCCGCTATCAAAGGCGACGACAAGGCCGCTATCGAAGCCAAGGTTGAAGAGCTGTCGAAGGTGTCCGCGCCAGTGGCTCAGAAAATGTACGCCGAGCAAGGCCAGCCGGCCGAAGGTGCTGCACAACAAGCAGAGCCTGAAGCCAAGCACGACGATGTGGTCGATGCCGAGTTCGAAGAAGTCAAAGACCAGAAGTAACTTGGTCGCCCGGTTGACCGCTCACAAGCGGTGACTGGTAGGATGTCGCCGCGCGGGAGCTTGCTCCCGCGTTGGCGTGTCTGGGGTATGCGAATTTTTACAGTATGCGACAGCGTTCGGATGCTGGCGGTGTGATCGGGAATGCTCCTGCTTTCCGAGCAGTAAATGCCGCGTTTTTAGTCGGGTGGCCGGCTAAAAAGTAGTAATGACCAGGATCGTTGAATTGACGTGAGTTGGGTCCGGGCCTGCATTGGGGCTCAACGAGTTTGGCGAGGCTCAGGAGGGTCTGGCTGAACGTCCTTAAGAGTGCAAAGACTTATGGCAAAGCGTGACTATTACGAAGTATTGGGTGTGGAGCGTGGCTGCGCCGATGCGGACCTGAAAAAGGCTTACCGCCGTCTGGCAATGAAGCACCACCCGGACCGTAATCCGGATAGCAAAGAATCCGAAGAAATGTTCAAAGAGGCCAATGAGGCCTACGAATGTCTGTCTGATCCGAACAAGCGTGCAGCCTACGACCAGTATGGGCATGCCGGTGTCGACCCAAGCATGGGCGGCGGCGGTGCCGGTTTTGGTGGGCAGAACTTCTCCGATATTTTCGGTGATGTGTTCAGTGACTTCTTTGGTGGTGGCCGTGGCGGCCAGCGTGGCGGTGCCCAGCGTGGCAGCGACTTGCGCTACACCTTGGAGCTGAACCTGGAAGAAGCCGTGCGCGGCACCAGCGTCAATATCCGTGTACCGACGCTGGTCAACTGCAAGCCGTGCGACGGTTCGGGTGCAAAGAAAGGCTCTTCGCCTATCACATGCCCGACCTGCGGCGGCATCGGTCAGGTTCGTATGCAGCAGGGCTTCTTCTCGGTGCAGCAAACCTGCCCGCGCTGCCATGGCCAGGGCAAGATCATCTCCGATCCGTGCGACTCCTGCCATGGCGAAGGCCGTGTCGAAGAGTACAAGACGCTGTCGGTGAAAGTGCCGGCGGGCGTGGATACCGGCGACCGCATTCGTCTGTCGGGCGAGGGGGAGGCGGGTGCCCAGGGTGGGCCCACGGGCGACCTGTACGTGGTCATCAATGTGCGCGAGCACTCGATCTTCCAGCGCGATGGCAAGCATCTGTTCTGTGAAGTGCCGATCAGCTTTGTCGATGCGGCCCTGGGTGGCGAGCTGGAAATTCCGACCCTTGACGGGCGGGTCAAGCTCAAGATCCCTGAGGGCACGCAGACCGGCAAGCAGTTCCGCATCCGTGGCAAAGGCGTTGCGCCAGTGCGCGGTGGTGGGGCGGGCGACTTGATGTGTCGTGTGGCGGTAGAAACGCCCGTCAATTTGAATCGCCGTCAGCGCGAGCTGCTTGAAGAGTTCCGCAGTTCGTTAGCGGGTGATGACTCCCACTCGCCAAAAACCACGGGCTTTTTCGATGGCGTGAAGCGCTTCTTCGGCGACCTGTAAGGAATTGAGTATGCGACGTATAGCCGTAATGGGCGCTGCCGGGCGCATGGGCAAGACGCTGGTCGAAGCGGTGCAGCAGCGCTCGCCGGCGTCCGGGCTGACCGCGGCGATCGTTCGCCCGGGCAGCACGTTGATCGGTGCGGATGCCGGTGAGTTGGCCTCGCTGGGCCGTATCGGCGTTTCGTTGTCCGGCAACCTGGAGCAGGTGGCTGACGAGTTTGACGTATTGATCGATTTCACGCTGCCCGAGGTGATGCTGAAAAACCTGGCGTTCTGTCGTAAGGCAGGCAAGGCGATGGTGATCGGTACCACCGGTTTGACGGCTGAGCAGAAGCAATTGCTGGTAGAGGCGGGCAAGGATATCCCTGTGGTCTTCGCTGCTAACTTCAGCGTGGGCGTGAACCTTTCTCTCAAGTTGCTGGACATGGCCGCTCGCGTATTGGGTGATGAGGCGGATATCGAGATTATCGAAACCCATCATCGTCACAAGATTGATGCACCGTCCGGGACTGCGCTGCGCATGGGCGAGGCTATCGCCGATGCATTGGGGCGTGACCTGTCGAAAGTGGCGGTGTATGGCCGCGAGGGGCATACCGGTGCCCGCGCGCGCGACACCATTGGGTTTGCGACAGTGCGCGGTGGTGATGTGGTGGGTGATCACACCGTGCTGTTCGCCACTGAAGGCGAGCGCCTTGAGATCACGCACAAGGCTTCCAGCCGCATGACGTTCGCCAAGGGTGCGGTACGTGCTGCGCTTTGGCTGGAGGGGCGCGAGCCTGGGCTGTACGACATGCGCGACGTGCTCGACCTGCACTAATCAGTAGCTTAAACAGGGCCTCGAGCTTATGCTTAGGCCCCGTTTTTACCCGCTAGGCGACGCCCTGTCGCATTCTCCTGCCTTTAAGGCTCATTAGCGGTGGACCCAAAAAGCCTTTTTCTGTAAGCTACAGCTTTAGTGTGTCCACTAAAAGCGCGCAGAATTATTCGGTGAAGAAGCGGGGTGACGTGTCCATACGTCACTCCGCTTTTTTACAACCTGCGATCGCCCTTTCAGGCTTTATTTACGGGAGGTCTTCTTGACTAAGCCAGCCATACTCGCCCTTGCTGATGGCAGCATTTTTCGCGGCGAAGCCATTGGAGCCGACGGTCAAACCGTTGGAGAGGTGGTGTTTAACACTGCCATGACCGGCTATCAGGAAATCCTTACCGATCCTTCCTACGCCCAACAGATCGTCACCCTGACCTATCCGCACATCGGCAACACCGGTACTACACCGGAAGACGTCGAGTCTGATCGTGTCTGGTCGGCCGGTCTGGTGATTCGTGACCTGCCTCTGGTGGCGAGCAACTGGCGTAACACGATGTCGCTGTCCGATTACCTGAAAGCCAACAACGTGGTGGCGATCGCCGGTATCGATACGCGCCGCCTCACGCGCATCCTGCGTGAAAAAGGCTCGCAGAATGGCTGCATCATGGTCGGTGACAATATCTCCGAAGAGGCGGCGATTGCCGCGGCGCAAGGGTTCCCTGGCCTGAAGGGCATGGACCTGGCGAAAGTCGTCAGCGTCAAAGAAAAGTACGAATGGCGCTCCACTGTCTGGGACCTGAAGACCGACAGTCACGCGACCATCGACGCGGCCGAGCTTCCATACCATGTGGTTGCCTACGACTACGGCGTCAAATACAACATCCTGCGCATGCTGGTTGCGCGGGGCTGCCGCGTCACCGTAGTGCCTGCACAAACCCCGGCCAGCGACGTGCTTGCCCTGCAGCCGGACGGTGTGTTCCTGTCCAACGGCCCAGGCGACCCTGAGCCATGCGACTACGCCATCCAGGCGATCAAGGAAGTGCTGGAAACCGAGATCCCGGTATTCGGCATCTGCCTGGGCCACCAGTTGCTGGCCCTGGCTTCCGGCGCCAAGACCCTGAAAATGGGGCACGGCCACCACGGCGCCAACCATCCTGTGCAGGATCTGGATACTGGCGTTGTAATGATCACCAGCCAGAACCACGGTTTTGCGGTGGATGAAGCGACCTTGCCGGCTAACGTGCGCGCCATTCACAAGTCGCTGTTCGACGGCTCCCTGCAAGGCATCGAGCGCACCGACAAGAGCGCGTTCAGCTTCCAGGGCCACCCTGAAGCCAGCCCGGGCCCGAACGACGTAGCGCCGCTGTTCGACCGTTTCATCAATGAGATGGCCAAGCGACGCTGACTGAGCGGCGTGCGGGCGGCCCCTGACTTCGGTGGCCCCCGCAGGCTCTTCAAGGATTGTTCAAGACGGCTTGCCGACTGACCTGCGGATTTGAGTGACAAACCCATGCCAAAACGTACAGACATAAAAAGCATCCTGATTCTCGGCGCTGGCCCGATCGTGATCGGCCAGGCCTGCGAATTCGACTACTCCGGCGCCCAGGCCTGTAAAGCCCTGCGCGAGGAGGGCTACCGCGTCATCCTGGTGAACTCCAACCCGGCCACCATCATGACCGACCCGGCCATGGCCGACGCCACCTACATCGAACCGATCAAATGGCAGACCGTTGCCAAGATCATCGAGAAAGAGCGTCCGGACGCGCTGTTGCCGACCATGGGCGGCCAGACCGCACTGAACTGCGCCCTGGATCTGGAGCGCGAAGGCGTCCTGGAAAAGTTCGGCGTAGAGATGATCGGTGCCAACGCCGACACCATCGACAAGGCTGAAGACCGTTCGCGTTTCGACAAGGCGATGAAGTCCATCGGCCTTGATTGCCCGCGCTCCGGTATCGCCCACAGCATGGAAGAGGCCAACGCCGTTCTCGAAAAGCTCGGCTTCCCGTGCATTATCCGTCCGTCCTTCACCATGGGCGGCACCGGTGGCGGCATTGCCTACAACCGTGAAGAGTTCGAAGAAATCTGTGCCCGTGGCCTGGACCTGTCGCCGACCAAAGAGCTGCTGATCGACGAATCCCTGATCGGCTGGAAGGAATACGAGATGGAGGTTGTCCGCGATAAGAAGGACAACTGCATCATCGTCTGCTCCATCGAAAACTTCGACCCAATGGGCGTGCACACCGGTGACTCGATCACCGTGGCTCCAGCGCAGACCCTGACGGACAAGGAATACCAGATCATGCGTAACGCCTCGTTGGCGGTATTGCGTGAGATCGGCGTTGAAACCGGTGGTTCCAACGTCCAGTTCGGCATCTGCCCGGACACAGGCCGCATGGTCGTGATCGAGATGAACCCGCGTGTATCGCGTTCTTCGGCGCTGGCCTCAAAAGCCACCGGTTTCCCGATTGCGCGTATCGCTGCCAAGCTGGCGATCGGTTACACCCTGGACGAGCTGCAAAACGAAATCACCGGCGGCGCCATGCCGGCCTCTTTCGAGCCGTCTATCGACTACGTTGTGACCAAGCTGCCGCGCTTTGCCTTCGAAAAATTCCCCAAGGCTGATGCGCGCCTGACCACCCAGATGAAGTCTGTCGGTGAAGTCATGGCAATCGGCCGCACGTTCCAGGAATCCCTGCAGAAAGCCCTGCGCGGCCTGGAAGTCGGTGTTTGCGGCCTGGACGAAAAGCTCGACCTGAGCAACCCGGAAAGCATGAGCATCCTCAAGCGCGAGCTGACCGTGCCGGGCGCCGAACGTATCTGGTACGTGGCGGACGCCTTCCGCGCCGGCCTGAGCGTTGAAGATATCTTCGGCATGAACATGATCGACCCGTGGTTCCTGGTGCAGATCGAAGACCTGATCAAGGAAGAAGAGAAGGTCAAGACCCTCGGTCTTTCGTCGATCGACCGTGACCTGATGTTCCGCCTCAAGCGCAAGGGCTTCTCCGACCAACGCCTGGCCAAGCTGCTGGGTGTGACCGAGAAGAACCTGCGTACCCATCGTCACAAGCTGGATATCTTCCCGGTCTACAAGCGCGTTGACACCTGCGCAGCCGAGTTCGCCACCGACACCGCGTACATGTACTCCACCTATGAGGAAGAGTGCGAAGCCGCACCGTCGGACCGCGACAAGATCATCATCCTGGGCGGTGGTCCGAACCGTATCGGCCAGGGCATCGAGTTCGACTATTGCTGCGTACACGCCGCCCTTGCACTGCGCGAAGACGGGTACGAGACCATCATGGTCAACTGCAACCCGGAAACGGTTTCCACTGACTACGACACTTCCGACCGCCTGTATTTCGAGCCGGTAACGCTGGAAGACGTATTGGAAATCTGCCGCGTCGAGAAGCCAAAAGGCGTAATCGTCCAGTACGGCGGGCAAACCCCGTTGAAACTGGCGCGTGCCCTGGAAGCGGCTGGCGTGCCGATCATCGGTACCAGCCCGGACGCCATCGACCGCGCTGAAGATCGCGAGCGCTTCCAGCAAATGGTTGAGCGCCTGAACCTGCGCCAGCCGCCGAACGCCACCGTGCGCAGCGAAGACGAAGCCATCCGCGCAGCCAGCAAGATCGGCTACCCGCTGGTGGTGCGTCCGTCCTACGTACTGGGCGGCCGTGCGATGGAGATCGTCTACGAAGAAGACGAACTCAAGCGCTACCTGCGTGACGCGGTGAAAGTGTCCAACGACAGTCCTGTGTTGCTCGACCACTTCCTCAACTGCGCCATCGAAATGGACGTGGATGCGGTTTGTGACGGTACTGATGTGGTGATCGGCGCGATCATGCAGCACATTGAACAGGCTGGCGTTCACTCCGGTGACTCCGCCTGCTCGCTGCCGCCTTACTCGTTGCCTGCGCATATCCAGGACGAGATGCGCGAACAGGTCAAGAAAATGGCCCTGGAGCTGGGTGTGGTCGGCTTGATGAACGTACAGTTGGCGCTGCAAGGCGAAGACATCTACGTCATCGAAGTCAACCCGCGCGCTTCGCGTACCGTGCCGTTCGTGTCCAAGTGCATCGGTGTGTCCCTGGCTATGATCGCTGCCCGCGTGATGGCCGGTAAGACATTGAAGGAAATCGGCTTCACCAAGGAAATCATTCCGAACTTCTACAGCGTGAAAGAGGCGGTGTTCCCATTCGCCAAGTTCCCTGGCGTGGACCCGATCCTCGGCCCAGAGATGAAGTCCACCGGTGAAGTGATGGGCGTGGGTGACACCTTCGGCGAAGCGTTCGCCAAGGCTCAGATGGGCGCCAGCGAAGTGCTGCCGACCGGCGGTACTGCGTTCATCAGCGTGCGTGATGACGACAAGCCACTGGTTGCGGGTGTAGCCCGTGATCTGATCAACTTGGGCTTTGAAGTCGTGGCTACCGCCGGGACCGCCAAGCTGATCGAAGCTGCCGGCCTGAAAGTGCGCCGCGTGAACAAGGTGACCGAAGGTCGTCCGCACGTGGTCGACATGATCAAGAACGACGAAGTCACGCTGATCATCAACACCACCGAAGGTCGCCAGTCGATCGCGGACTCCTACTCGATTCGCCGTAATGCCTTGCAGCACAAGATCTACTGCACCACCACCATTGCTGCAGGCGAAGCCATCTGCGAAGCGCTCAAGTTCGGTCCGGAAAAGACCGTGCGTCGCTTGCAGGATCTACACGCAGGATTGAAGGCATGATCAAATATCCAATGACCGTCCAGGGCGCCAAGGCCCTGGAAGAGGAGCACGCCCATCTGACCAAGGTCGTACGTCCAAAGCTGAGCCAGGACATCGGTACGGCCCGCGAGCTGGGTGACTTGAAGGAAAACGCCGAATACCACGCTGCTCGTGAGCAGCAGGGTATGGTCGAGGCGCGGATCCGTGACATCGAAGGCCGTATGCAGAATGCGGTGATCATCGACGTCACGACCATCCCGCACACCGGCAAGGTGATTTTCGGCACCACGGTGGAAATCGCCAACGTCGAGACGGATGAGCGCGTTGTCTACCAAATCGTGGGCGAAGACGAGGCTGACTTCAAACTCGGCAAGATATCTGTTGGTTCGCCGCTGGCCCGCGCCCTGATCGCCAAGGAAGAAGGCGATGTGGTTGCCGTGAAAACGCCGAGCGGCGTGATCGAGTACGAGATTGTCGAAGTTCGTCACATCTGAAAGACGGCGCCCGCTTCGTGCGGGCGCCATGCTTTGGCAGCTCTCCCAGATGCTTTGGGTTGGCGGCCTGTGGTTGTTGCACATTGGCGTGCTGCCAGCGCTGGGTTTGATCGGCCTGGCACCGCTGCTGATCGATGAGATCGACGGATTGCTGAGTGCGTTGCTGGTGGCGTTTGCCGCAGCGTGCGTGACGCTCCAGGCATTGGTGCTGGTCAAGGCTGAAGGCGTGGGGAGTTTGTGGCGGGATATTCGCGGCCAACTGCTGTTGATGGCGCTGTATGCGTGCGCAATGTATTGCATTGTGCATGTGTGGCTGCCGCAAGCGTTGCGCTGGCAGTTGTTCAGCTATCTTGTGCTAGGGTTTTCTGGCTTGGTGCTGGCGATACAGCCTGCGCCGGGATGGAGTGGCGGGGCGCGCGAAGCACGCCCTTGACCCTTGTCATCATTTGAAGCGATGAACGTTCGACAGTTGCTTGTTGACGTTGAAGTTCTTGCGATGCAGCAGCGCCATCTTGCCGATAACCTGAACCAGGTCCGCTTTGCCAACCTTGCACAGTTCTGCAATGGCGGCCAGGCGCGCTTCGCGATCAAGGATATTGACCTTGATCTTGATCAGTTCATGATCATTGAGTGCGCGTTCGAACTCGGCTAACACACCTTCAGTCAAACCGTTGTCTGCCACAATCAGAACTGGTTTCAAATGGTGGCCAATGGATTTGTACTGTTTCTTCTGCTCTTGAGTGAGCGGCATAATCTGACCCCTGCGTCTGATCTTGTAAAAAGCGGCGGCCAGTTTACCCGAGCGAGTCCGGGACCGCCCAGTTAATCACGACCCGTTTTATTTTCGAGGTGGCCCGTGGCCCGTTCCAAAACCAGCCTTAAGTGGCTACAAGAACATTTCAACGATCCTTACGTCAAAAAGGCGCAGAAGGACGGCTACCGTTCCCGGGCCAGTTACAAGCTGCTGGAGATCCAGGACAAGGACAAACTGATCCGGCCTGGCATGAGCGTTATCGACCTGGGCGCTGCTCCCGGAGGCTGGTCCCAGGTGACCAGTCGTCTGATTGGTGGGCAGGGCCGGTTGATCGCTTCCGACATCCTGGAAATGGACAGCATCCCCGATGTGACCTTTGTTCACGGGGACTTCACTCAGGACGCCGTGCTCGCGCAGATCCTCGAGGCCGTCGGAAATTCGCAGGTAGACCTTGTGATTTCCGACATGGCCCCCAATATGAGTGGATTACCGGCTGTTGATATGCCGCGCGCCATGTTCCTGTGCGAATTGGCACTGGATCTGGCTGGACGGGTGTTGCGTCCGGGTGGTGATTTTCTGGTCAAGGTCTTCCAGGGCGAAGGGTTTGATGAGTACCACAAGAACATCCGCAAGCTGTTTGACAAGGTTCAAACGCGTAAACCTGACTCTTCCCGGGACAGGTCCCGTGAGCAATACCTGCTCTGCCGCGGCTTTCGCGGTGTGGAAGGCGCGGCGAGCGAAGAGCGTTTTTGAGGAATTGGAGGAGGGCGATAGGTTTTTTTATATCGCTTTCGTCACGAAGCTTTACGAATATTGTGTAGTTAAAGTTTCACAAAGGGTTACAGACGGCGCCTGCCAGTGGTGTAGGTAATGTAGTAAGTTAGGCCGGTGAATATCATGCGAAGCGCGCGCCAGTAGCGGAGCTTGCTTCAGAGGGTAGTTAATTGAACGATATGGCAAAGAATCTGATCCTGTGGTTGATCATCGCGGCTGTCCTGGTGACGGTGATGAACAACTTCTCCAGCCCTAACGAGCCGCAGACCCTCAACTATTCCGACTTCATCCAGCAAGTTAAGGATGGCAAGGTCGAGCGCGTAGCGGTTGATGGCTATGTGATTACCGGCAAACGTGTCGATGGCGACAGCTTCAAGACCATTCGTCCGGCCATTCAGGACAACGGTCTGATCGGCGACCTGGTAGACAACAAGGTCGTCGTGGAAGGCAAGCAGCCTGAGCAGCAGAGCATCTGGACCCAGCTCCTGGTAGCCAGCTTCCCGATCCTGGTAATTATCGCCGTGTTCATGTTCTTCATGCGCCAGATGCAAGGTGGTGCGGGAGGCAAGGGCGGGCCGATGAGCTTCGGCAAGAGCAAGGCACGTCTGCTCTCGGAAGACCAGGTGAAAACGACCCTGGCGGATGTCGCCGGTTGCGACGAAGCCAAGGAAGAAGTGGGTGAACTGGTCGAGTTCCTGCGCGATCCGGGCAAGTTCCAGCGCCTGGGCGGGCGTATTCCTCGCGGCGTGCTGATGGTCGGCCCGCCGGGTACCGGTAAAACCTTGCTGGCCAAGGCGATTGCCGGCGAAGCCAAGGTGCCGTTCTTCACCATTTCCGGTTCTGACTTTGTCGAGATGTTTGTCGGCGTCGGTGCCAGCCGTGTTCGCGATATGTTCGAACAGGCCAAGAAGCACGCGCCATGCATCATCTTCATTGACGAAATCGACGCTGTTGGTCGCCACCGTGGCGCCGGCATGGGCGGCGGTCATGACGAGCGTGAGCAGACCCTCAACCAGTTGCTGGTGGAGATGGATGGTTTCGAGATGAATGACGGCATTATCGTCATTGCCGCAACCAACCGTCCGGACGTATTGGACCCTGCGCTGCTGCGTCCAGGCCGTTTCGACCGCCAGGTGGTCGTGGGCTTGCCGGACATCCGTGGTCGCGAGCAGATCCTTAAAGTCCACATGCGCAAAGTGCCGATGGGCGACGACGTGGCTCCGGGCGTGATTGCCCGTGGTACGCCAGGCTTCTCCGGTGCCGACCTTGCCAACCTGGTGAACGAGGCTTCGTTGTTCGCGGCCCGCACCGGCAAGCGCATCGTTGAAATGAAAGAGTTCGAGTTGGCCAAGGACAAGATCATGATGGGCGCTGAGCGCAAATCCATGGTCATGTCCGAGAAAGAAAAACAGAACACCGCCTATCACGAGGCCGGTCACGCCATTGTTGGCCGCGTTGTGCCTGAGCATGACCCGGTCTACAAGGTGTCGATCATTCCACGCGGTCGTGCGTTGGGTGTGACGATGTTCCTGCCGGAAGAGGATCGCTACAGCCTCTCCAAGCGTGCGCTGATCAGCCAGATCTGCTCGCTGTACGGCGGTCGAATCGCAGAAGAAATGACTCTGGGCTTCGATGGGGTGACTACCGGCGCTTCCAACGACATCATGCGTGCCAGCCAGATCGCACGGAACATGGTGACCAAGTGGGGCTTGTCGGAAAAACTCGGTCCATTGATGTATGCCGAGGAAGAAGGCGAGGTATTCCTGGGGCGTGGCGGTGGCGGTCAAAGCGCCAGTTTCTCGGGTGAAACAGCCAAGCTGATCGATTCCGAGGTGCGCAGCATCATTGACCAGTGCTACGGCACGGCCAGGCAGATCCTTACCGACAACCGCGACAAGCTGGACGCGATGGCAGATGCGCTGATGAAGTACGAGACCATTGATGCCGATCAGATCGACGACATCATGGCCGGTCGTACACCTCGGGAGCCGCGCGATTGGGAGGGTGGTTCGGGTACCTCGGGCACTCCGCCAGTGGTGCAGAATGAGCGTCCTGAAGCCCCGATCGGCGGCCCGGCAGCTGACCACTAAGGTTTGAAATGATTTTCGCGTCGTACTCCACCCGGTTGCCTTGCGGCAACCGGGTTCTTGATTTGGCCCATGCACATGTCATGGGCATTCTTAATGTCACTCCAGACTCGTTTTCCGATGGTGGCCGCTTCAGCCAGCAGGATGCCGCGTTGCGTCATGCAGAGGCGATGGTGGCTGCCGGTGCAACGCTGATCGATGTCGGCGGCGAGTCGACTCGGCCTGGGGCTCGCGCCGTTTCTCCTGTGGAGGAACTGGAGCGGGTGGCGCCGATTGTCGAGCGCATTGCCCGGGAGCTGGATGTGATCATCTCCGTGGATACATCAACGCCGGCAGTGATGCGTGAGACTGCGCGCCTGGGGGCGGGGCTCATCAATGATGTGCGTGCGTTGCGGCGTGACGGTGCTCTCGACGCTGCTGCGGCGACTGGCCTGCCGGTATGTCTGA
This sequence comes from Pseudomonas sp. R1-43-08, assembly GCF_003852255.1. Classification (NCBI taxonomy): domain Bacteria; kingdom Pseudomonadati; phylum Pseudomonadota; class Gammaproteobacteria; order Pseudomonadales; family Pseudomonadaceae; genus Pseudomonas; species Pseudomonas sp. R1-43-08. The sequence goes on along the minus strand of NZ_CP027734.1, from coordinate 4,753,056 downwards.
TGCATATGCTGGGCGAACCCGGCAATATGCAGGATAATCCGCACTACGACGATCTGGTGGGCGAAGTCTGTGGTTTTCTTGCCGACAGGGTCGCTCAGTGCGCCAGCGTGGGCATTGGTCCTGAAAAGATCATCCTTGATCCGGGGTTTGGCTTCGCCAAGACCCTGCAACATAATTTAAGCCTGTTCAAACATATGGAAGCCCTGCATGCCCTCGGTCGGCCCCTGTTGGTCGGCGTTTCGCGCAAGAGCATGATAGGGCAGGCCTTGAATCGCCCGGTGGGTGAGCGCTTGTTTGGCGGCCTCGCGCTGGCTGCGCTTGCCGTGACCAAGGGCGCTCGTATTTTGCGTGTGCATGACGTCGCCGAGACGATGGACGTGGTGCGCATGATTGCCGCTGTAGAATCAGCCGAATAAGAATGATGGAGCACTCATGACTAAAAAATATTTTGGCACCGACGGTATCCGTGGTCGGGTCGGTGAATACCCGATTACGCCGGATTTCATGCTCAAGCTGGGTTGGGCGGCAGGTATGGCGTTCCGCAGCATGGGCGCGTGCCGCATCCTGGTTGGCAAGGACACGCGTATTTCGGGCTACATGTTTGAATCCGCGCTGGAGGCCGGGTTGTCCGCTGCCGGCGCCGATGTAATGCTGCTAGGCCCCATGCCGACGCCGGCGATCGCCTACCTGACGCGTACCTTTCACGCTGAAGCCGGTATCGTGATCAGTGCTTCGCACAATCCCCATGACGACAATGGCATCAAGTTTTTCTCGGGGCAGGGCACCAAACTGCCGGACGAGATCGAGCTGATGATCGAAGAGCTGCTGGATGCGCCGATGACGGTGGTGGAGTCCAGCAAGCTGGGCAAGGTGTCGCGCATCAATGATGCCTCCGGCCGCTACATCGAGTTTTGTAAGAGCAGCGTTCCGAGCAGCACCAGTTTTGCCGGGCTGAAGATCGTCGTCGATTGCGCCCATGGTGCGACCTACAAAGTGGCGCCGAGTGTATTCAAGGAGCTCGGTGCGCAGGTCACCGTGCTGTCGGCCCAGCCTAACGGGTTGAACATCAACGACAACTGCGGCTCCACGCACATGGAGCAGTTGCAGGCGGCCGTTCTGGCTGAGCACGCGGACCTGGGCATCGCATTCGATGGCGATGGCGACCGCGTACTCATGGTGGATCACACCGGCATGATCGTGGATGGCGATGATCTGCTGTTCATCATTGCCCGAGACTTGCATGAGCGTAACAAGCTGCAGGGCGGCGTCGTTGGCACCCTGATGAGTAATCTCGGGCTTGAGTTGGCGTTGGCGGAGCTGGGCATTCCGTTTATTCGGGCCAATGTCGGTGATCGTTATGTGATCGCCGAGCTGCTGGAGCGCAACTGGCTGGTGGGCGGTGAGAATTCGGGGCACGTGGTGTGCTTCCAGCACACCACGACGGGCGACGCTATTATCGCTGCGCTGCAGGTGCTTCTGGCCTTGCGTCGCCGTCAGGAAAGCCTGGCCCAAGCGCGACAGGCGCTGCGCAAGTGTCCGCAGGTACTGCTCAACGTGCGTTTCGCCGGTGGCGCAAACCCGATCGAGCACCCTTCTGTCAAAGAAGCGTGCGAGCGCGTGACCCAGGCGATGGCTGGGCGTGGGCGTGTGTTATTGCGCAAGTCCGGCACAGAGCCTCTGGTGCGGGTGATGGTCGAGGGCGAGGACGAAACACAGGTTCGCGGCCATGCCGAAGACCTGGCAAAACTGGTAACTGAAGTTTGCGCCTGAATTCGGCTTGCCAGTGGTGATGTGGTTGGGTAACATCTGCGCCCACTTTGACCGACGGGGTACAGCATGCGTCGCACTATGGTAGCTGGTAACTGGAAGATGCACGGTACCCGCGCCAGTGTCGCTGAGCTGATCAATGGCCTTCGTCACTTGGCCTTGCCTAGCGGTGTTGATGTCGCGGTGTTCCCGCCTTGCTTGCATATCAACCAAGTGGTTGATGGCTTGAAGGGTAAGTCGATTCAGGTCGGCGCGCAGAACTCTGCGGTGGAGCCCATGCAAGGTGCGTTGACCGGTGAGATTTCGCCGAGTCAGCTGGTTGATGCGGGTTGTTCCTATGTGCTTGTCGGGCACTCCGAGCGTCGTCAGATGATGGGCGAGCGTGATGGAACCCTCAACCGCAAGTTCGCAGCGGCACAGGCTTGTGGCTTGATTCCAGTGTTGTGCATCGGGGAAACCCTTGAGCAGCGTGAGTCGGGCAAGACACTTGAAGTTGTCTCGCGTCAGCTGGGCAGTATCATCGAAGAGCTGGGTGTTGGTGCATTTGCAAAAGCGGTCATTGCTTACGAGCCGGTCTGGGCCATTGGCACCGGGCTGACTGCTACACCGCAACAGGCGCAGGATGTGCACGCAGCCATCCGCGCGCAGTTGGCGGCAGAGAATTCTGAAGTCGCACAAGGTGTGCGTCTTCTATACGGCGGCAGCGTGAAGGCGGCCAATGCGGTCGAACTGTTCGGCATGCCGGATATCGATGGGGGGCTCATTGGTGGAGCTTCCCTGAATGCAGATGAGTTCGGTGCGATCTGTCGCGCCGCGGGAAACTGAAAAAATGCTGGAAACAGTCGTAGTCGTTTTTCATCTGTTGGCTGCCCTGGGCGTAGTTGCCCTGGTTTTGTTGCAACAGGGCAAAGGTGCGGATGCTGGTGCGTCTTTCGGTGCAGGTGCTTCAAATACTGTATTCGGAAGCCAAGGTTCCTCTACCTTTCTTAGTAAGTTTACTGCTATACTTGCCGCCGGTTTCTTCATAACCAGCTTAGGGTTAGGTTACTTTGCTAAAGAGAAAGCTCATGTGCTGACTCAAGTAGGTTTGCCAAACCCAGCAGTGTTGGAAGTACCAAAAGCAAAACCGGCTTCTGATGATGTCCCGGTGCTTCAAGAGCAAAAGTCGGCTACTCCAGCGACTGACGTGCCTCCAGCTCAAGAGCAGAAGTAAGAAGGTTGTAAACGCTGTATTGCCGAGGTGGTGGAATTGGTAGACACGCAACCTTGAGGTGGTTGTGCCCATAGGGTGTAGGGGTTCGAGTCCCCTTCTCGGTACCAATTATCAGGAGAGCCCGCTGTTGCGGGCTTTCTTGTAGGTGGAAGGTTACATTGACCCTGTAAGGGATCGGTCGTATACTTCCGCCCCAGCTTTGTCGCGGGGTGGAGCAGTCTGGTAGCTCGTCGGGCTCATAACCCGAAGGTCGTCGGTTCAAATCCGGCCCCCGCAACCAGTTTTAGCGGAGCCCCTTTTAAGGGGCTTTTTGTTAGCTGGACACTTTCAACGCCGCTGTTCGACGGCGTTTCAAGGATGGGCGTTTCGCCCATTTTTTTATTTTGCACAGCATGCACATACATGCACGAGGGGGTTCAGGTGTCGAGCAAGCTAGAAGAGTTGCAGGCCTTGCTGGCCCCGGTGGTCGTGGCCCTAGGCTATGAATGCTGGGGTATTGAGTTTTCGGCTCAAGGTCGCCACTCAATGTTGCGCGTTTATATCGATAAAGAGGGCGGCGTGCTGGTGGACGATTGTGCCATTGTCAGCCGTCAGATCAGCGGTGTCCTGGATGTTGAAGATCCAATCGCCGTTGAATACACCCTTGAAGTTTCCTCGCCAGGCATGGAACGCCCACTGTTCACTATTGAGCAGTTTGCAAAATTTGCCGGTGAACAAGTGAAGATCAAGCTGCGCTCCCCCTTCGAGGGGCGACGCAACTTTCAGGGCCTTCTGCGCGGTGTAGAAGAGCAGGATGTCGTGGTGCAGGTAGAAGACCATGAGTTCCTGTTGCCGATCGATATGATCGACAAGGCCAACATTATTCCCAGTTTTGGCTGAGACGCGGATCCCGCGGATCCAATGGCTTGCGAAAGGCGAGGCGTACGATGAGCAAAGAAGTACTGCTGGTTGTTGAGTCGGTATCCAATGAAAAGGGCGTACCGGCAAACGTGATTTTTGAAGCGCTGGAGCTGGCCCTGGCCACTGCGACCAAAAAGCGTTTCGAAGATGAAGTTGATCTGCGTGTGGAAATCAACCGCCACACCGGTGCCTATGAGACTTTCCGTCGCTGGACGGTCGTCGAAGAAGCCGATCTTGATGATCCGGCGATTGAAACCTGGCCGAGCAAGGTTGCGCAAACGCACCCTGGCGCCAACGTCGGTGATGTCGTCGAAGAGAAGATCGAATCGATCGAGTTCGGCCGTATCGCTGCACAGACCGCCAAGCAGGTCATCGTGCAGAAGGTTCGCGAAGCCGAGCGTGCTCAAGTCGTCGATGCCTATCGCGAGCGCCTGGGTGAAATCATCTCCGGCACCGTGAAGAAAGTCACCCGCGACAACGTGATCGTCGACCTGGGCAACAACGCTGAAGCGTTGCTGGCCCGTGAAGACATCATTTCTCGCGAAACCTTCCGTGTCGGCGTGCGCTTGCGTGCGCTGCTCAAGGAAATCCGCACCGAGAACCGCGGCCCTCAGTTGATCCTGTCGCGTACCGCGCCGGAAATGCTGATCGAGCTGTTCCGTATCGAAGTGCCGGAAATTGCCGAAGGCCTGATCGAAGTCATGGCTGCGTCCCGCGACCCGGGTTCGCGCGCCAAGATCGCGGTCCGCTCCAAGGACAAACGCATCGACCCGCAGGGCGCTTGCATTGGTATGCGCGGTTCGCGCGTCCAGGCAGTGTCGGGTGAGTTGGGCGGTGAGCGTGTGGACATCGTCCTGTGGGACGATAACCCGGCGCAGTTCGTGATCAACGCTATGTCGCCAGCTGAAGTGGCGGCAATTATCGTTGACGAAGATGCCCATGCAATGGACATCGCCGTTGGCGCAGACAATCTGGCTCAGGCCATTGGTCGTGGTGGTCAGAACGTGCGTCTGGCCAGCCAACTGACCGGTTGGACCCTGAACGTGATGACCGAATCGGACATCCAGGCTAAGCAGCAAGCTGAAACCGGCGACATCCTGCGCAACTTTATCGAAGAGTTGGAAGTCGATGAAGACCTGGCTCAGGTGCTGGTAGATGAGGGCTTCACCAGCCTGGAAGAGATTGCCTACGTACCGTTGGAAGAAATGCTCAACATCGACGGCTTTGACGAAGACACCGTCAACGAGCTTCGCGCTCGGGCCAAGGATCGTTTGTTGACTAAAGCCATCGCTACTGAGGAAAAGCTGGCAGACGCCCATCCGGCCGAAGACCTGCTCTCGCTTGAGGGTATGGACAAGGATTTGGCGATGGAACTGGCGGTGCGCGGCGTAATTACCCGCGAAGACCTGGCCGAGCAGTCTATTGACGATCTGCTCGACATCGACGGCATTGACGAAGATCGTGCCGGCAAGTTGATCATGGCCGCCCGAGCCCATTGGTTCGAGTAATTAGGCGCGGCCTGAGGAGAGAAGTGCATGACGCAAGTCACGGTGAAACAACTGGCCGATGAGGTCAAAACACCGGTAGAGCGCCTGTTGCAGCAGATGCGTGAGGCAGGTCTGCCGCACACCGCCGCCGATGAAGGTGTGAGCGATAGTGAGAAGCAGTCTTTGCTGACTCACTTGAAGAGCAGCCACAAGGCGAAAGTGGAAGAACCGCGCAAGATTACATTGCAGCGCAAAACCACCAGCACCCTGCGTGTAGCGGGTAGCAAGAGCATCAGCGTTGAAGTACGCAAGAAGAAAGTCTTCGTACAGCGCAGCCCGGAAGAAATCGAAGCCGAGCGCAAACGCGAACTTGAAGAGCGTCGCGCAGTAGAAAATGCTGCTCGTCAGAAGGCTGAAGAAGAAGCCAAGCGTCGCGCCGAAGAAGAAGCGCGTCGCCAGCCTACTGCTGCGCAACCTGCTAACACTGACGCGGTTGCCGGTCCTGTTGAAGCTGTGCGTGAGGCCGCTCCGGTGGCTGCCGCACCTGCTCCTGCAGCAGATGCCCGCAAGCGCGACGAACCTCGTCGTCCGGACAAACCGCGTGCCGACGATAACAATCGTCGCGGTGGTGGTGGCGATGGCGAGCGTAAAAACGCTCCACATCGTGCCTCGGTCAAAGAGAAAGCGCCTGCTCCACGCGTTGCCCCACGTACTACCGACGAAGAGAGCGATAGCTTCCGTCGCGGTGGTCGCGGCAAGGCCAAGCTGAAAAAACGCAACGCCCACGGTTTCCAGAGCCCAACCGGCCCTGTCGTGCGTGATGTGCAGATCGGCGAGACCATCACCGTTGGCGATCTCGCCAATCAGATGTCGGTCAAGGCTGCTGAAATCATCAAGTTCATGTTCAAACTGGGTACTCCAGCGACCATCAACCAGGTGCTTGATCAGGAAACTGCTCAGCTGGTAGCCGAAGAACTGGGCCATAAAGTGACCCTGGTCAGCGACACCGCCCTGGAAGATTCCCTGGCCGAGTCCCTGAAGTTTGAAGGTGAGACGTTCTCCCGTGCGCCAGTTGTGACCGTAATGGGCCACGTTGACCACGGTAAGACATCCCTGCTCGACTACATCCGTCGTGCCAAGGTAGCTGCTGGCGAAGCCGGTGGTATCACCCAGCACATCGGTGCGTACCACGTTGAAACCGAGCGCGGCATGGTCACCTTCCTCGACACCCCAGGTCACGCCGCGTTTACCGCAATGCGTGCCCGTGGTGCCAAGGCGACTGACATCGTGATCCTGGTCGTTGCAGCGGACGACGGCGTGATGCCGCAGACCATTGAAGCTGTCCAGCATGCCAAGGCCGCAGGCGTTCCACTGGTTGTTGCAGTGAACAAAATCGACAAGCCGGGCGCCGATCTCGATCGCATCCGTAGCGAACTGTCGGTTCACGGCGTGACATCCGAAGAGTGGGGCGGTGATACGCCGTTCGTTTCGGTCTCGGCCAAGGTCGGTACTGGCGTGGACGAACTGCTCGAAGCAGTCCTGCTGCAGGCTGAAGTACTCGAACTGAAAGCAACTCCATCGGCTCCAGGTCGTGGTGTTGTGGTTGAATCGCGTCTCGACAAAGGTCGCGGCCCGGTTGCAACCGTCTTGGTTCAAGACGGTACCCTGCGCCAAGGCGACATGGTGCTGGTCGGTTCGAACTATGGCCGCGTGCGTGCCATGCTCGACGAGAACGGCAAGCCAATCAAGGAAGCCGGTCCTTCCATCCCTGTCGAGATCCTCGGCCTGGACGGTACCCCGGACGCTGGCGACGAGATGAGCGTGGTTGCCGACGAGAAGAAAGCCCGTGAAGTGGCTCTGTTCCGTCAAGGCAAGTTCCGCGAAGTCAAACTGGCTCGTGCTCACGCCGGCAAGCTGGAAAACATCTTCGAGAACATGGGCCAGGCAGAGAAGAAGACGCTTAACATCGTCCTCAAATCTGACGTACGCGGTTCCCTTGAAGCGTTGAACGGCGCCTTGAACGGCCTGGGTAACGACGAAGTGCAAGTGCGCGTTGTCGGTGGCGGTGTCGGTGGTATCACCGAATCCGACGCCAACCTGGCACTGGCTTCCAACGCTGTACTGTTCGGCTTCAACGTGCGTGCCGATGCTGGCGCTCGCAAGATCGTCGAGCAGGAAGGCCTGGACATGCGTTACTACAACGTCATCTACGACATCATCGAAGACGTCAAGAAAGCCCTTACCGGCATGCTTGGCAGCGACGTTCGGGAGAATATCCTGGGTGTTGCCGAGGTGCGTGACGTGTTCCGCTCGCCGAAATTCGGCGCGATCGCCGGTTGCATGGTTATTGAAGGTGTTGTGCACCGTAACCGTCCAATCCGTGTACTGCGTGAAGACATCGTTATCTTCGAAGGCGAGCTGGAATCCCTGCGCCGCTTCAAGGATGACGCTTCCGAAGTACGTGCCGGCATGGAATGTGGTATCGGCGTCAAGAGCTACAACGACGTCAAGCCTGGCGACAAGATCGAAGTCTACGAGAAGGTCCAGGTTGCTCGCAGCCTCTAACTCGCGCACTTCCGGAGCCACGCCGCGTGTGGGCATGCAAATGCCCCGCGCAGCGTACGGACTCTAAACGCAACGCCCGGTCTGGCTTTTGTCAGGCCGGGCGTTTGCCGCTTTCAGACCCCACGGGTTTCACCGTGTGGCAGCAACAGGTAACAAGACATGGCAAAAGAATACAGCCGTACCCAACGTATCGGCGATCAGATGCAGCGCGAGCTGGCCCAACTGATCCGTCGCGAAGTCAAAGACCCGCGCGTTGGCCTGGTCACCATCACCGCCGTTGAAGTGAGCCGTGACGTGGGTCACGCCAAAATCTTCATCACCGTGATGGGCCAGGACAACAGCGAAGAAATCGCGCAAAGCATCAAGGTGCTCAACTCGGCCGCAGGTTTCCTGCGCATGCAGTTGGCCCGTGAAATGAAATTGCGCAGCGTTCCGCAGTTGCACTTCCACTACGACGAAAGCGTCGTACGTGGCGCACACCTGTCGGCACTGATCGAGCGCGCCGTGGCTGAAGACAGCCAGCATCCGTCCACACCTGAAGACGCCAAGGAGTAAGCGGTGGCTCAGGTCAAACGTATCCGCCGTAACGTCAGTGGCATCATTCTGCTCGACAAGCCCATTGGCTTTACCTCCAATGCCGCGTTGCAGAAGGTTCGCTGGCTGCTCAACGCCGAAAAGGCCGGGCACACCGGTAGCCTCGATCCGCTGGCTACCGGCGTGCTACCGTTGTGCTTTGGCGAGGCGACCAAGTTCTCGCAATACCTGCTCGATTCCGACAAGGGTTATGAAACCCTGATGCAACTGGGCAAGACCACCACCACGGCCGACGCCGAAGGTGATGTTCTGCAAGTTCGCGACGTGACCGTTGGTCGTGCCGATATCGAGGCTGCCTTACCCGCTTTCCGTGGGCAAATCAGCCAGATACCGCCGATGTACTCGGCTCTCAAGCGTGACGGGCAACCTCTTTACAAGCTGGCACGTGCGGGTGAAGTGGTGGAGCGTGAACCGCGTTCTGTTACTATTGCCCGGCTGGAATTGCTCGCCTGTGAAGGTGACACCGCCCGATTGGCCGTGGACTGCAGCAAAGGCACCTATATCCGTACCCTGGTGGAAGATATTGGTGAGCAACTGGGCTGTGGCGCATACGTTGCCGAACTGCGACGTACACAGGCCGGCCCTTTCACCCTGGCCCAGACGGTCACGCTGGAAGAGCTCGAAGCGGTACACGCCGAAGGCGGCAACGAAGCGGTAGATCGCTTCCTGATGCCATCGGACAGCGGTTTGCTGGATTGGCCATTGCTGCACTTCTCGGAACACAGCGCGTTCTACTGGCTCAACGGCCAGCCGGTACGCGCCCCGGATGCTCCGAAGTTCGGCATGGTGCGAGTACAGGATCATAACGGTCGCTTTATCGGTATCGGTGAAGTGAGCGAAGACGGGCGCATCGCGCCGCGTCGACTGATTCGGTCAGAATGACCGAACGAGTGTGGCTGTTAACAGGCATGGTCAACACTCATTTTTAGATACAGGGATTTGTCCCTGGCCTGTTGAAACTACCCCTGGGTGGTTTCCTGAAAAAAGGATTGCCTCATGGCTCTCGACGTTCAAGAAAAAGCACAAATCGTAGCTGACTATCAGCAAGCTGTTGGTGACACTGGTTCGCCAGAAGTGCAAGTTGCACTGCTGACCCACAACATCAACAAACTGCAAGGTCACTTCAAGGCCAACGGTAAAGATCACCACTCCCGTCGTGGTCTGATCCGCATGGTAAACCAGCGCCGTAAGCTGCTGGACTACCTGAAAGGCAAGGATCTGGGTCGTTATCAGGCTCTGATCGGTCGCCTGGGTCTGCGTCGCTAATCAGCGATTGCGCTAGAGGTTGGTTGTCTGCCGTGTGTCAGTGGGATTCCCGCTGGCCCATGGCAGGCTCCCAGCCTCAAGTTTTATCTGGATACACGTTTTACCCTGGACAAAGGTTGGGCCGATTCCCGACGTTGCCCAAGAATTTCGCAAGAAAACAAGTTCCCCAAGAGCCACAAAGAAGGTAGGACACCGTGAACCCGGTTATCAAAAAATTCCAGTTCGGTCAGTCGACCGTTACCCTCGAGACAGGCCGTATCGCCCGTCAAGCCTCCGGCGCAGTGCTGGTTACCGTTGACGACGACGTTACCGTACTGGTGACCGTTGTTGGCGCCAAGACCGCTGACCCGAGCAAAGGCTTTTTCCCTCTGTCCGTTCACTACCAGGAAAAGACTTACGCTGCCGGTAAGATCCCTGGCGGTTTCTTCAAGCGCGAAGGCCGTCCTTCCGAGAAAGAAACCCTGACTTCCCGACTGATCGACCGTCCGATCCGTCCGCTGTTCCCAGAAGGCTTCATGAACGAAGTGCAGGTTGTCTGCACCGTCGTTTCCACCAGCAAGAAAACCGATCCGGACATCGCTGCGATGATCGGTACTTCGGCTGCACTGGCCATCTCCGGCATTCCTTTCGATGGCCCGATCGGCGCTGCCCGCGTTGCGTTCCACGAAAGCACCGGCTACCTGCTGAACCCGACTTACGAGCAGCAGAAGGCTTCGAGCCTGGACATGGTCGTTGCCGGTACTTCGGAAGCGGTATTGATGGTTGAATCGGAAGCTAAAGAGCTGACCGAAGACCAGATGCTGGGCGCCGTACTGTTTGCTCACGACGAGTTCCAGGTTGTGATCAACGCCGTTAAAGAACTGGCTGCCGAAGCTGCCAAGCCAACTTGGGCCTGGGCTCCACAGCCTGAAGCCACCGAATTGCTGGGCGCTATCCGCGCAGAATTCGGCGCTGCCATCTCCGATGCCTACACCATTACCGTCAAGGCCGACCGTTACGCTCGCCTGGGCGAGTTGAAGGAACAGGTCGTGGCCAAGCTGTCCGGTGAAGAAGGCCAGCCTTCCGCCAGCGAAGTCAAAGCAGCCTTCGGCGAAATCGAATACCGCACCGTTCGCGAAAACATCGTGAACGGCAAGCCGCGTATCGACGGTCGCGACACCCGCACCGTACGCCCGCTGAACATTGAAGTCGGCGTTTTGCCGAAGACTCACGGTTCGGCGCTGTTCACCCGTGGTGAAACCCAGGCCCTGGTAGTCGCGACGCTGGGCACCGCCCGTGACGCACAGCTGCTGGACACCCTGGAAGGCGAGAAGAAAGACCCGTTCATGCTGCACTACAACTTCCCTCCGTTCTCGGTGGGCGAGTGTGGTCGCATGGGTGGCGCTGGTCGTCGCGAAATCGGTCACGGCCGTCTGGCCCGTCGTTCGGTCCAGGCCATGCTGCCGGCCGCTGACGTGTTCCCGTACACCATTCGTGTTGTATCGGAAATCACCGAGTCCAACGGTTCCAGCTCCATGGCTTCCGTTTGCGGTGCTTCGCTGGCATTGATGGACGCTGGTGTGCCGATGAAGGCGCCAGTTGCCGGTATCGCCATGGGCCTGGTTAAAGAAGGCGAGAAGTTCGCCATCCTGACCGACATCCTGGGCGACGAAGACCACCTGGGCGACATGGACTTCAAGGTAGCCGGTACCGCCAAAGGCGTGACCGCGCTGCAGATGGACATCAAGATCAAGGGCATCACCGAAGAAATCATGGAAATCGCTCTGGGCCAAGCCCTGGAAGCGCGCCTGAACATCCTCGGCCAGATGAACCAGATCATTGGTCAGTCGCGTACCGAACTGTCGGAAAATGCTCCGACCATGATCGCGATGAAAATCGACACCGACAAAATCCGTGATGTCATCGGTAAAGGCGGCGCGACGATCCGTGCAATCTGTGAAGAAACCAAGGCCTCGATCGATATCGAAGACGACGGTTCGATCAAGATCTTCGGCGAAACCAAGGAAGCGGCTGAAGCTGCACGTCAGCGCGTCCTGGGCATCACCGCTGAAGCCGAAATCGGCAAGATCTACGTCGGTAAGGTTGAGCGCATCGTCGACTTCGGTGCCTTCGTCAACATCCTGCCGGGCAAAGACGGTCTGGTGCACATCTCCATGCTGAGCGACGCTCGCGTTGAGAAAGTGACCGACATTCTCAAAGAAGGCCAGGAAGTGGAAGTGTTGGTACTGGACGTGGACAACCGCGGCCGTATCAAACTGTCCATCAAGGACGTAGCAGCAGCCAAGGCTTCGGGCGTTTAATCACCCGCAAGCTTTACGCTGAAAGAAAGGACTCTGCGGAGTCCTTTTTTTATGCGTGCGAGAAAGTGAAGCAGAATCAGCTGTTTAGCCCATCACAAAAGCCGCAACTTGCATGCAGTCACGATGACCTTCATGCAAGTTGCACGATTTCGAAAATGGCGCTGTTTTTTAACTTATTGTTTTATAAGGGTTTTTATCTGAATGGCGACTTGGCACACTGCCTGCAATATCCCTGGTAGCGCTGCAGCACCAAGATTTACGTACTGCAGTCTTTTAATAAAACAGGAGTTACTCGTATGAAGAAGTTCGCTCTCGCTACTGCTACCGCTCTGACTCTGGCCATGGGTGCTAACGTAGCCTTTGCTCAGACTTCCCAAGCCCCTATGACCCTGGCGGCTGGTGAAGCGACCCAGGCTAAGGAAAGCGTTTCGGATACTTGGATCACCACCAAAGTCAAAGCTGACCTGCTGACTGAAAAAGGCATCCCAGGTTCGGACATCAAGGTTGAAACCAACAAAGGCGTGGTTTCCCTGTCTTCCGACGTAGCTATCTCGGACTCGCAGAAAGCGACAGCTGTAGCGATCACCAAGAAAATCAAAGGCGTGACTGCTGTTTCTGCAGACGGCCTGCTGGCTGGCGGTGCTACCAAGGCTGACGGTATCGACAAAACCAAAGGCGCAGCCCATAACGCTGGAGAGGCGACTAGCGACACTTGGATCACCACCAAAGTGAAAGCTGACCTGGTTACCGAGAAAGGTATTCCTGGCACCGACATCAAGGTTGAAACCAACAAAGGCGTAGTGTCCCTGTCGTCCCCTACTGCAGTGACCGCAGCGCAGAAAGAAACGGCTGTTGCGATCACCAAGAAAATCAAAGGCGTTAAAGCTGTTTCGGCCGATGGCCTGAAAGCAGAGTAACGCTGCAGGTTTCGTCTGAACTGAATGGCGGCGGCGTGGGGTGAGTTAGTTATCCATCCCATGCACCTCTGGAGTTCATGCGACGGACCACACGGATGTGGTCATTACAGGCCCCGGCACTTGTGTCGGGGCCTGTTCTATTTGGTGCGCAATAATTTGCCGGCCAGACGAGGATTGAAAAATGTGGGAGGGGGCTTGCTCCCGATAGCGGTAGGTCAGTCAATGATATGTCGACTGTTACACCGCAATCGGGAGCAAGCCCCCTCCCACATCTTGTTTTAGGTGAGCTTAGGGTTACTCGGCATCCAAGTGCATCGGCGTCACGACCCGACCATCCTTCTCAGCCTGCCCCAACTGCGCATCAATGAAGTACACGCGGTCGTCTTCCAGCTGCGCCTTATCCACCAGATAGTCCTTGATGGTACTGGCGCGGTCCTGGCCCAGCTGGCGCAGCAGCACGTCACTGCCACTCCAGAACTTGATCACGCCGTCCTTGAGCCTCGCTGTGCGCTCATCGTTACTCAGGTCTTTCCATTCGGCCGGTGGTTGCTGTTTCAGACGGGTACGGTAGATGCCCTCCAGCAAAGGCGGCTTTTCCTTCTCCGGCACGACAAGCAATGACGCCTGGGCCGGGACTTTATCGCCACGACGCTGCAGGATTTTGTAGTAGTTGTACTGGTACTCACGCTCCAGCCGTTGTGCGGCCAGCAACGGGCCGTCACTGCTGGCCGCTGCGGTCCCTTCGATTTCCAGGCGCAGGGCAGGGCGTTCCTTGAGTGCCTTGGCCAGCGTGTTGAGGGCGCCTTCGGCGTCTTTATTCAATTCACTTGAGCCTGCGGCGAACGACACATTACCCAGGTCTTCCGAGCCCCCGCCGGTAACCAGCCCGCCAATGAACTTGAAGGGTGCCGTCGCTGCGCGCACCACGAGGTTACGCAGGGTTTGCCACACAATCGGCATCACGCTGAATTGTGGGTTGTTCAGGTCACCGGTGACTGGCAATTCGATGGAGATCTTGCCGTCGCTGTCCTTGAGCAGGGCAATTGCCAGGCGAATCGGCAAGTCTACGGCATCGGCGCTGTCGACCTTCTCACCCAGTTGCAGCTGCTCGACCACCACCTTGTTCTCGGCCTTCAACTGGCCCTTGGTGATCATGTAATGCAAGTCCAAGTTGAGGCGACCCTTGCGGATTCGAAAACCCGCGAATTTGCCCGAGTACGGGGTCAGGGTGGTCAACTCGACGCGTTTGAAGCTGGTCGCGATGTCCAGCGCTGCCATGGGGTCAAACGGGTTTACGCTGCCCTTGATGGTCACTGGCGCATAACGGTCTACCTTGCCCTTGATGTCGACGCTGGCCGGCTTGGCCTGGCGACTGTCAATGGTGCCGATCTGGCCGTTGAGTTGTTGAATCGCGGTGGCGAAGTTGGGTGTGAGGCTGAAGTCGGCGAAATTGGCCGAGCCGTCGTTGATCGCAATCTGGCCGATGCGGATGCCCAGCGGCTTGTCTTTGCTTGATGCCGACTTGGCCGCTGGCTTGGTACCGCTGTCGGCCGGCTGTGGAATCAGCAGGTCGTCAATGTTGGTGGTGCGGTCATCGTTGATCATGAAGCGCGCATAGGGCTGCAGCAGGTTGACCTTGTCGATCGTCAGGCTGTCACCATGCTGGTAGTTGACGCCTTCCAGCACCAGCCGCTGCCATTTGAGGAAGTCGCGGGACTTGAGGGTGTCGAGGGTGTGCAGCTGATCTATCTGCGCCCGGCCGGTGACCTGGAGGGCCAGCGGCTCGGTGCTTTTCAGGTTCACGTCCAGGTTGCTGCCGAGCATGCCGCTGCGCAGCTCCAGGCGGATGAACGGGCTGATGTAGGCTTGGGCGACGCGCAAGTCGATGTCCTGGGTGTTCACCTTCAGCTTGGCGCTGACCGGGTTCAGGTTGACCTCGCCGGTTGCCTGGATCTTGCCTTGCTTGCCCAGGCCGGTGTCGACTTTCAAGCTAAAAGGGCTCTGGTTGAGGCTGTCGAAGTTCTGCACGTCGACGTTCAACGGGCCCAGCTCCAGGGCTACCGCAGGGTTGGCCTGACGGTCAGCCAAGTGCACCTGGTAATTGCGCAGTTGCACATCCTTGAGCAGCACTTGCCAGGGTTTGTTCGGCGCAACCGGTTGCGCTTCAGGCGAATCGGCCGTGGCTGGCGCGGAGGCGGGCTCCGGGGGTTTGGCCGGTTTGCCGGGTTGGCTGGCGAACAGCTTTTGCCAATCCAGTTGCCCGTCGGCTTCGCGGGCAGCCCAGGTTTCCAGCTTGTTGCTGCGGATTTTGCCGATCACCACCTTCTGTTTGGCCAGGTCCACCGTGGTCTCGCTGACGTCAAGGCGTTCCAGGCGTGCCAAGGGCCGGCCATCCGGCGCCTTGATCGCAAAGGGCGCGATGCTGGCGGCGGTGTTGGTCAGGTTCAGTTCGGTCTCTTTGGCCAGGCTGAATTTATAGTCGGTGCTGAAATTGAGCACACCGTCCTCGAGCACCAGCGGCAGGGCATCGCGCACATACGGCCACCAGGCTTTCATTTTGCCGTCGGTGACTTTCAGCGAGCCTTCGGAAGTGATCGGTACCAGGCTGAAGTTGCCTTTCCAGTCGATCTGCCCACCCTCGGGGCCGGCGGCCACCAGGGTCATGTCGGCGTTATCTTCCGGCAAGGTGCTGAGGTTTTTCAGCTCGAAGTCGAGTGTGTCGTAGAGAAATTCGATGGGTTCGCTGGGGCGCAGATCCTGGAAGTGCACATAACCGCGCGCCAGCTTGATGCTGTCGATACGCAGCGGGAAAGGCTTGGCATCGGGGTCGGCGGGGGTTGGTTCGCTCGGCGGCAACTTGAACAACTGTGCCAGGTTCAGTTGGCCGGACTTGTCGAAGAGCAGTTCGGTCTTGGGCTGATCGAGTTGCACATCGGCCAGGTGCAGGGCGCGGGTCCAGAGACTGTCGATCTGCAGGTTGGCGTAGAGGCGCTCGAAACCCAACTGTTCCTTGCCCGGTTCACCAATCTTCAGGCCCCATAGCGTCAGCTCCAGGCTGAACGGGTTGAGCTCGATACGCTCGATACGCGCCGGTACCGTCGCGTAATCGGCCAACTGTTGGTTGGCAATGCGAAGGGCAATGCCGGGCAGAATCAGGAAGCCCAGCAAGCTGTACAACGCAAGGGCGGTCAACAAGGCGCCTAGGGCGCGGATCAATCCTTTGGGCATGGGTGACGCCATCTATGTCGAACGAGAGTGCCTTGGAGTATGGCACGGGATTTCGGTTCCGAAGAACCGCGGGGCTTGGGAAACTTCCTACAATTGCAGGATCAGGGTCTTCAGCGGAGGTTGCTGATCTTTCGACGGAAAGTCCGCTCCCGGCGCCATGGCCTGCCAATCGCGTACAGGGCGGCCGGCTTTTTCCGCGCAACGCAGCACCTGTTCGCGCCAGTCCTCCATGCTCACTTTCGCCAGGTTGTTGCAGCAAATGAGCACACCATTATCGGCGGTGGCTAACAATGCCGGCTTGAGCAGGCTTTGGTAGTCGCGCAACAGGTCGACGGTGCCGAACGCGCTTTTGGCCCAGGCGGGGGGATCGAGTAGCACCAAGTCATATTGACTCTGTTCCAGGCGCGGATAGCTCGGCAGTTTCTGGCCACGGCGCTGGGTGATCGCAAGGCCGGCCAGCTGGCGAATGGCCGGGAAATAATCGGACTGCACGAATTCCATCGTCGGCACGTGCGGATTAAGCAGGCCGTTCTCGCGCCCTACGGCCAGGTTGCCCTCGGCAAAGTCCAAGTTGCAGACCTCGCGTGCGCCACCGGCAGCGGCGCTCAAGCCGACGCCGCAGGTGTAGGCGAACAGGTTGAGCACGCTTTTACCGGCGCTGTGGTCCTTGACCCAGCCACGGGTGTTGCGCAGGTCGAGAAACAGCAGCGGGTCCTGCCCGGCATGCCGTCCACGCACACGGTAGTTAAGGCCCCATTCGTGACCGACCAGGTCTTCCAGTGCGGCAGGTTGGGCGCGGTATACCGCGTCTTCACAGTCGATGCGCGAATTGCCACGGGAGCGGTCGTTGTATACCAGCAGCAACTCCAGGCCCATGTAGTGGTTGATCAGTTGGTGCAGGTCCAACAGATCAGCGCTTTGCAGGGATTGGTGGAAGCTTTGCACCAACAATTGCGGACCGTAGCGGTCGATTGTCAGGCCGCCGGCGCCTTCCTGGCTGCCGTGGAACAAACGGTAGCAATCGGTACCTTGGGCATGCAGTTCACTGATCAGGTCTTGGCGATGATCGAGAGCGGCGCGCAGCGCCTGGTTCAAGGGAGTCATGGAGCGCGCCTTGCTTGCGGGTAAGTGAGTACAAAGGGGGCGCGCAGTTTAACAGCCCCGGCCTGAACAGGCCGGGGGTTATTTCGAGGCTATCGGTTCAGGTGTTGCTATCCGTTCAAGCGTTGCTATCGGTTCAGGCGTGCGTCGATCAGGCCATCCACCACGCTCGGGTCGGCCAGCGTCGAGGTATCGCCCAGGCTGTCCAGCTCGTTGCAGGCAATCTTGCGCAAAATCCTGCGCATGATCTTGCCGGAGCGGGTTTTCGGCAGGGCGGGCGCCCATTGGATCAATTCCGGCTTGGCGAAGCTGCCGATTTCCTTGCTGACCAACTCCAGCAGGTGCTTTTTCAGCGCATCGCTGGGTTCGACACCGTTCATAGGCGTGACGAACGCATAAATGCCCTGGCCTTTGACGTCGTGGGGGTAGCCGACCACCGCGGCCTCGGCGACCAGGTCATGCAGCACCAGGGCGCTTTCGACTTCGGCAGTCCCGATGCGATGGCCTGATACGTTGATAACATCGTCGATTCTCCCGGTGATCCAGTAATCGCCCTGCTCATCGCGCCGCGCGCCGTCGCCGGTGAAGTAGTAACCGGGGTAGGGTTTGAAGTAGGTGTCGAGCATGCGCTGCGGATCGCCATAGACGCTGCGAATCTGCCCCGGCCAGCTGGCTTTGATTGCGAGTACGCCGCTGCCGGCACCGCTGATTTCCTTGCCTTGCTCATCCAGCAACACCGGCTGTACGCCGAACATCGGCTGGGTGGCACAACCTGGCTTGATAAGCTGGGCGCTGGCCAGCGGGCTGAGCATGATGCCGCCGGTTTCGGTCTGCCACCAGGTATCGACAATCGGGCAGCGCTGCTCGCCGACGGCGTTGAAGTACCAGTCCCAGGCTTCCGGGTTGATCGGCTCACCGACGCTGCCCAGCAGGCGTAAGCTGGCGCGGGAAGTGCTTTGCAGCGGGCCGTGGCCTTCACGCATCAGGGCGCGCAATGCGGTCGGCGCGGTGTAGAAGATGTTCACCTGGTGTTTGTCGATGACCTGCCAGAAGCGCGAGCTGTCCGGGTAGCTTGGCACACCTTCGAACATCAACGACGTAGCGCCATTGGCCAGGGGGCCATAGACGATGTAGCTGTGGCCGGTAACCCAGCCCACGTCGGCGGTGCACCAGAACACTTCGCCCTCGCGGTAGTCCAGTACGTACTTGAATGTCATCGCTACTTGCAGCAGATAGCCGCCGGTGCTGTGCAAGACGCCCTTGGGTTTGCCTGTGCTGCCGGAGGTATAGAGGATAAACAGCGGGGCCTCGGCGTCCATCGGCTCGGGCGGGCAATCGTCGCTCGCGGCCTCCACGGCCTGTTGGTATTTGAGGTCGCGGCCTTCGTTCCAGTTCACGTTTGCGCCGGTGCGCTGGACCACCAGGACGGTGCTGACGTTCGGGCAACTGGCCAGCGCTTTATCCACGTTGTGTTTCAGCGCGACCGGCTTGCCGCCGCGTACGCCTTCATCGGCGGTAATGACCGTGCGACAGTCGGCATCCAGTATGCGGTCGCGCAGGGCGTCCGGTGAAAACCCGCCAAACACCACCGAGTGCACCGCGCCAATGCGTGTGCAGGCCAACATGGCGTAGGCCGCTTCCGGGATCATTGGCATATAAATGCACACCCGGTCGCCTTTGCTTACGCCACGGCTCTTCAGCACGTTGGCCAGGCGGCTGACGTTTTGATGAAGTTGGCGGTAAGTGATGGTTGAGGATTGTGTCGGATCATCGCCTTCCCAGATGAAGGCCGGCTGATCGGCACGCAGGGGCAAGTGACGGTCGATGCAGTTGTAGCTGACGTTCAGTTGGCCGCCGGCAAACCATTGCGCAGCACCGGTGTTGATGTCGGCGCTATGGACGGTGTGCCACGGTGTTATCCAATCGAGAAAGCTCTTGGCCTGGTCGGCCCAGAAGGTGTCCGGCTGTTCGATGGATTGGCGATAGAGACGCTGATAGTCCTCTTGACTGAGTTGCGCAGCCCGGCGGACGGCATCGGCGCGGGGGAATTGGCTGATATCGAACATGAGCGCTCCTTATTCTTGTTTTGCGACAAGTCATAAAGATGCACCCTGAGGAGAGAGGGTTCAAGGCCAACGTCCAAACGGACATTGGCCTTGAAGTCGCCGGATCAGCCGCGGTGACGGCCGCGGAAGTAGTTGATCAGGCCCTGGGTCGAAGCATCCTCGGCCGAGGTTTCTTCGGCGCCGGTCAGGCGGTTGTAGACGCCTTTGCCCAGCTCCTTGCCCAGCTCGACACCCCATTGGTCGAAAGCGTTGATGCCCCAGATCACGCTCTGGACGAACACTTTGTGCTCGTACATGGCAACCAGCGCGCCGAGGCGACGTGGGCTGATGCGTTCAACCACGATGGTGTTGCTCGGGCGGTTGCCCGGGATCACCTTGTGCGGCGCCAGTTTCTGCACCTCGGCCTCGGGGATGCCTTTTTCGCGCAGCTCGGCTTCGGCTTCGGTGCGGGTCTTGCCGAGCATCAGTGCCTGGCTCTGGGACAGGCAGTTGGCGTACAGCCACTGATGGTGGTCGGAGACCGGGTTGAAACTCACGATCGGTACGATGAAGTCGGCCGGGATCAGTTGGGTGCCTTGGTGCAGCAACTGGTGATAAGCATGTTGCCCGTTGCAGCCCACGCCGCCCCAGATGACCGGGCCGGTATCGGTGGCGACCGGCGTGCCGTCCTGGCGCACGCTCTTGCCGTTGGATTCCATGTCCAACTGCTGCAAATGCTTGGTGATGTTACGCAGGTAGTGGTCGTACGGCAGGATCGCATGGCTCTGCGAACCCCAGAAATTGCCGTACCACACGCCCAGCAAGCCCAGCAGCACCGGCATGTTGTCTTCGAACGGCGCGTTCTGGAAATGCTGGTCCATGGTGTAGGCACCGGACAGCAGTTCCTTGAAGTTGGACATGCCGATCGCCAAGGCAATGGGCAGGCCGATCGCGGACCACAGCGAGTAACGACCGCCGACCCAGTCCCACATCGGGAAGATGTTTTCCTCGCGGATACCGAACGCCACGGCCGCTGCGTTGTTGCTCGACACGGCGATGAAGTGGCGGTACAGCTCGGCTTCCGAGCCGCCCTGCGCCAAGTACCAGGCGCGGGCGGCCTGGGCATTCTTCAGGGTTTCGAGGGTATTGAAGGATTTGGACGAGACGATAAACAGCGTGGTCTCGGCGCGCAGCTTCATGGTCAGCTCGTGAAACTCGCTGCCGTCGATGTTCGCCAGGTAATGACAGCGCACGCCTTTGTGGGCGTAGGACAGCAGCGCTTCGGAGACCAGCTCCGGGCCGAGGAACGAACCACCGATGCCGATATTCACCACGTCCGTGATCGGCTTCTCGGTGTAGCCACGCCACAGGCCATCGTGGATGCGGCCGACCAGGTCGGTGATCTGGTTCAGCACTTTGTGCACGTCCGGCATGATGTTCACGCCGTTGACCGACAACTTGTCGCCTACCGGGCGGCGCAGGGCGGTATGCAATGCTGGGCGGCCTTCGGAGGAGTTGACCGGCTCGCCGGCATACAGCGAGTCGATCGCGTCTTTGAGGCCGACTTCGTTGGCCAGGCCCACCAGCAGGTCGCGGGTTTCGCGGGTGATCAGGTTTTTCGAGTAATCGAGGAAAAGCCCGCAGCTGCTCAGGGTAAATTCTGAAAAACGCTGGGGGTCGGCATTGAAGGCCTCGCGCATGCTGAAATCCTGCATGGCTTGGCGATGTTGATTGAGCGCTTGCCAGGCGGGCAGCGCGGTAACGTCATGAGGGGTGCGGTAGTACGCCATCGCTGCGGGTTTCCTTTTTATTACAGGGACTGCCTTTTAGGACACTTCAAAATCCGGAACATCCAGTCTTTTAACTGGCCACGGTTTTTTCCGGACAGCGCTAACCATACGCGCAGGGCGATTACATTAAACCTAGCGTGTCGATATGTCTTGGCTTTGTCTGCGCTGTAGCCGGTACTTTTTTATACCGGCGCAGCGTTTAGGGCAATCGCGGGGTGTTGACAGGGGTCAGTCGAGGGTCAGATGCAGGTTGTCGATCAGGCGAGTCGCGCCCAGATAGGCCGCCACCAGAATCACAATGTCCCGATCCTCAGGCGTGGCTGGCCTCAAGTGTATGCCTTGGCGCACTTCCAGGTAGTCCATGCGCAAACCAGCGGCTTCGATCTGCTGGATGTGCTCGGCGCGCAGCCTGGCGAAATCACGCTCACCGCTTTTGATGGCGGCGGCAATCTGGCTGAGGCTGCGGTACAGCACCGGTGCAATCGCGCGTTGCTCTTCGGTGAGATAGCCATTGCGCGATGACAGCGCCAGGCCATCGGCTGCGCGGACGGTTGGCTCGCCGATGATCTGGATCGGCATGTTCAGGTCATGCACCATGGCGCGGATCACCGCCAGTTGTTGATAGTCCTTCTGACCAAATACGGCCATGTCCGGCTGGACCATGTTGAATAGCTTGCTGACCACCGTGGCGACGCCTTCGAAATGCCCTGGACGACTGGCGCCGCACAGGCCTTCGGACAGCAGCGGAACGCTGACGCGGGTCTGGCCGGTCATGCCGCCGGGGTACATTTCCTCCACCGTTGGCGCGAACAGCAGGTTGCAACCGGCTTGCAGCAGCCGTTCCTGATCGGCGGCGAGGGTGCGCGGATATTTGTCCAGGTCTTCGCCGGCGCCGAATTGCAGCGGGTTGACGAAAATGCTCGTCACCACGAAATCCGATTGCTGCGCAGCCTTGCTCACCAGGGTCGCGTGGCCACTGTGCAGGTTGCCCATGGTCGGCACGAAGCCGATGCGCTTGCCGGCGTTGCGCGCGTGGGTCACGGCGGCGCGCAGTTCGCGCAGGGTTTTAACGGTGTTCATGCAGAGAATCCGTGTTCGGCGCCAGGGAAGGTCACGGCCTTGACTTCGCTGACATAAGCGCTCAGTGCGGCGTGAATGCTGGGCTGGCCGGCCATGAAGTTTTTCACGAACTTGGGCACGTGGCCGCTGATCGACAGGCCGAGCATGTCGTGCAGCACCAGCACCTGGCCGTCGGTGGCGGAGCCAGCCCCGATGCCGATCACCGGTACTTTGACCGCCTGGGTGATTTCGGCGGCCAGTTCACTGGGTACGCACTCCAGCAGAATCATCGCGACGCCGGCTTGTTCCAGGGCGATGGCATCGGCGCGCATCTGGCGTGCCTGGGCTTCATTGCGGCCCTGGACCTTATAGCCACCCAGGAGGTTGACCGACTGCGGCGTCAGGCCCATGTGCGCGCACACCGGCACGCCGCGCTCAGCCAGCAGCCGGATCGACTCGGCGAGCCATACGGCACCTTCGACCTTGATCATGTGCGCACCCGCCTGCATCAGTTTGCCGGCGTTCTGGAAGGTCTGTTCGAGCGTGGCATACCCCATGAATGGCAGGTCGGCGATGATGAACGCACCGTCATTGCCACGCTTGACGCTGGCGGTGTGGTACGCGAGTTCATCGGTGGTGACGGGGAGCGTGCTGTCATTCCCTTGCAGAACCATGCCCAGGGAGTCGCCTACCAGCAACACCTCGACCCCGGCCTGGCAACAGGCGTGGGCGAAGGTCGCGTCGTAGCAGGTCAGCATGGTGATTTTTTCACCCTTGAGCTTGAGGCTCTGCAAGGTGGTCAGGGTAATGTCTGGCATGAAAAGGGTCCTCGTTCAGGCGCTTGGAAACAGCGAGTAACGCGCGTGAGTCTTCGTTTATACAGGCGCACCGTCTTGATAGCAGTGCTTATATGGCCTGGATTGCGCCCTTCAGCGCCGGGTTGGCGGCGGCGGGACGCCTATAGTCGTGAGGAGGACACGGGAAGTCAATTGGATGTGTTACCGCCTTGTTACGATGGCGGTGTTACCGCTGTTACTGACGCGATCGTAGGAGCGAGCTTGCTCGCGAAGAATCCAAGGGCACCGCGCTCAATCAGGCTGAGCGCGTGATCGTTGACGATTTTCGCGAGCAAGCTCGCTCCTACAGAGGCAAGCGTTCCAGGCCGACGAATGGGCAAGCTGTCAGCAGTTCACCCAGCGTTTGGCCCTCGGGCAACTGAAAGTCGGCAGGCACCAGCTCAGCCAAGGGATAAAGCACGAACGCCCGCAGGTGCATCTGGTAATGCGGCACCTTGAGGCGCGGCTCATCAATCAGGCGATCACCGAATAGCAGGATATCCAGGTCCAGGGTGCGTGGGCCCCAACGCTCAGTGCGCTCGCGGCCCTGGTGGTTTTCGATGGTTTGCAGTGCGTCGAGCAGGCCCAGCGGCGTGAGGTTGCTGTCCACGGCCGCCACCGCGTTGGTGTAGCGCGGTTGGCCTGGCAGCAGGGAGTCGCTTTGATAAAAGGCGGATACATCGACGAGGGCCGTGCCGGGCAAGTGCGCCAGGGCTTCGATAGCGTCGCGCAGTTGCTGCTGCGGGGCCGCCAGGTTGCTGCCCATGCCGATGTAGATACGTTCCACGATTATTCGCCGGTTGCGCCCGAGGCATCGGCGGCGCTGCGTTTGCGCTTGCTGGAGCTGCGGCGGCGCTTTTTTGGCCCTTCGCCGACGCTATCGCCTTTGCTGCCGAGCTCGCGAATCATCTCGCGGCGTTGGCTGTCATTGGCATCCTGATAGTCGGTCCACCATTCGCCCAGGCCGTCGGTCTGCTCGCCGGCGCTTTCGCGCAGCAACAGGAAGTCGTAGCCGGCGCGAAAGCGCGGGTTGTCCAGCAACAGGTCGGCGCGTTTGCCACTGCGGCGCGGCAGGCGCTCCTGCATGTCCCAGATTTCGCGGATCGGCAGGGTGAAGCGCTTCGGAATGGCGATGCGCTGGCACTGCTCGGTGATCAATTCGTGGGCGGCTTCCTGCATGGCAGGAATCGGCGGCATGCCACGGTCCTGCAAGCGCAGTACGCGTTTGGGCAGGGCCGGCCACAACAGCGCGGCAAACAGGAACGCCGGGGTCACCGGCTTGTTCTGCTTGATGCGCAAGTCAGTGTTGATCAACGCTTCGCTGATCAGCGTGTGGGTGTACGTCGGGTTGTGTTCCAACGCCTCGGCGCTGGCCGGGAACAGTGGATCGAACAACTGCAGGTCGACAAGCATTTCAAAGGTGTCGGCGGCGTAGCCCGAAAGGAACAGCTTGAGCACTTCTTCAAACAGGCGTGCCGACGGGATTTCCCGCAGCATCGGTGCCAGTTCGCGAATCGGTGCGGCCGTGTGCTTTTCGATACCGAAGTTGAGCTTGGCGGCGAACCGCACGGCGCGCAGCATGCGCACCGGGTCTTCCTGGTAGCGCTGCGTTGGGTCGCCGATCAGGCGGATCAGGTTGTTGCGGATATCGTGTACGCCATTGGCGTAATCGAGGATCCGCTCGCTGACTGGATCGTAATACAGGGCATTGATGGTGAAGTCGCGGCGTTGCGCGTCTTCTTCCAGGGTGCCGTAGACATTGTCGCGCAGGATGCGCCCGCTCTCGTTGCGAGAAGACTGATTGGTGTCTTCCTCTTCATCGTTTTGCGGGTGGCCGGCACGGAACGTCGCGACTTCGATGATTTCGCGACCGAAGTGAATATGCACCAGCTTGAAGCGGCGCCCGATGATCCGCGCATTGCGAAATTCGGCACGCACCTGTTCAGGCGTGGCGCTGGTGGCGACGTCGAAATCTTTCGGCGTGATATTGAGCAGCATGTCACGTACGCAGCCGCCCACCAGGTAGGCCTGGTAACCGGCGTTCTGCAAACGTTCGACGATGTTCACCGCATAACGGCTGAATTGAGCGCGCTGCAATGAATGCTGATTGCTGTTAAGCACTTCAGGCGTGCTGCGAATGTGTTGCGTACGACGCAAGGGAGAACGGAATGACTGGAACAACTTCTTCAGCATGGGATGCACTGTTTGAAGGAATGTTCGGCCATAACGAAGAATGACCGCATGATGGGCCGGGATTCTAGCATTTAGTCAGGGGATGGTGTAGGAACAAGCTGCAGGCGTTGCGCCATAAGCGTTTGAAAGGCAAATCCAGGGGCTAACTGTCGGAAACTACAAGGGGAGCCGAAGCTCCCCCAGAAGTAGTTGCGTGCTCTATTTTTATTATGGTGTCGGGCTTCTTGTTTTTGTTGATCGCCCTGGCCATGAAGCTTCACCTTCATGGCACTCCCAATCGGGAGCCAAGAGCAAACGGATTGCTTTGGTCGCTGTGTTGCTGATCTACGATCCAACCAGTTCAGGCTCTGCCTTAGGGCAGTTTTTGTTGTTCTCGGCCTGGTTGCGGGGCAAGCCCCAATGCAACGCCTCTCCAAAAGAATCAGTTAGCTGCGCCTCCGCCGTGTTGTTTTTGTTATGCGTGAGTCGATTCGTCTTATTTTTATTGTCTGGTACAAAGCTTGTTATTGTTTTTGTACTAAGCATATAGCAGGGTGCGTGCCAACTTTTGCGCCGCCCAGCAAAAGCAGGGGGTTGAGGCGGTTTCAGGGTTTTGACGGGCGAAAAAAAGCCGGGGCTCCGTTACCGTAAGCCCCGGCTTTTGTTACGCGACATATCTGCGGTAACAGTTTTTTCACATTAGCAGGTGTTACCTCAGCTCTCGCTGGGAACACCGGTCTTGCGCCGTGGAATGCCCAGGCGTTGGCGACGTTCCCACAGGCACTTGCGGCTTACGCCGAGCTTGCGGGCCAGTTCGGTTTCGGTCATGTGGTCCTGGTGCTCGAGGACGAAATGCTGGAAGTAGTCTTCCAGGGACAAATCTTCCGTCGGCTCATGGCTGGTCGCGCTACCTGCGCCCTGTTGTGGCGCCAGGCCGATGAAGTCGTCGTCGTCCAGATCGCTGAGCTCGATATCGATGCCCAACAGCTCGGCGGATATTTCCGGGCTTTCCGACAGGATGACCGCGCGCTCGACGGCGTTCTCCAGTTCGCGAACGTTGCCCGGCCAGGCGTAATGTCGGATCGCCTGCTCTGCGTCCGGCGCAAACTTCAGATCGGTACGGTTGATGCGCGCGCTCTGGCGCAGCAGGAACGCGCTGGCGATCTCGTTGACATCGGCGCCACGCTCGCGCAGTGGCGGCAGCTTGAGCGCAATCACATGCAGGCGGTAATACAGGTCTTCACGGAACTGGCCGATCTTGGCCAGGCTCTTGAGGTCACGGTGCGTCGCTGCGATCAGGCGTACATCGACCTTTTGCGATTGCACCGAACCGACCCGGCGAATTTCGCCTTCCTGCAGCACCCGCAACAAGCGCGCCTGGGCCTCCAGGGGCAGCTCGCCGATTTCGTCGAGGAACAGCGTGCCGCCGTCGGCGGCTTCGACCAAGCCCGCACGCCCGGCGCTGGCACCGGTGAACGCGCCTTTTTCGTGGCCAAACAATTCGGACTCGATCAGGGATTCGGGGATCGCCGCGCAGTTCACCGAGATCATCGGGGCCTTGGCGCGCCTGGACAGGTTATGCAGCGCGCGGGCCACCAGTTCCTTGCCGGTGCCCGACTCACCCTGGATCAATACATTGGAGTCGGTCGGCGCCACTTTGCGGATCTTGCTGTACAGGTCCTGCATCGGCGGGCAGGAGCCAATGATGCCGATTTCGCCGTTACTGTTATCGACGCCCGGTTTGTCGGCTGCTTTTCCTGCCGGACGCGGTTCGGCTGGCGCACTGCTGGCCGACTGGCGGTCACGCAGGATGCGCGCCACAGCCTGCAGCATCTCGTCATGGTCGAAAGGCTTGGCGATGTAGTCCACCGCGCCCATCTTCATCGAGTCCACCGCCGAGCGCAGGCTGGCGTAGCTGGTCATGATCAGCACCGGAGTGCCCTGGCCCAGCTTGATCAATTCGGTACCCGGAGCGCCCGGCAAGCGCAGGTCGCTGACGATCAGGTCGAACGTGGGAATGCTGAACCGCTCCTGGGCTTCCTGCACCGAGCCGGCTTCGCTGACCTGGTACTGATTACGTTCAAGCAGGCGACGCAAGGCAGAGCGGATAATGGTTTCGTCTTCGACGATCAAAATGTGCGGCATTGATTCAATTCTCTCGACGGTCTCAGTTCACAGCGGACGTCGCTTCGACATGACGCGGCAAGGTCACCCGGATACGGGTGCCGCGTTGGCTTTCGGTGTCAGCCGGGCTGTCGATGGTGATTTGTCCATAATGCTCTTCAACGATGGAATAGACCAGTGCAAGGCCCAGACCGGTACCTTCACCCGGGTCCTTGGTGGTGAAGAAGGGTTCGAACAGTCGGTCCATGATGTTCTGTGGAATGCCGCTGCCTTCGTCTTCGACGATCAGATCGACCGTATGTTCGAAAGCCTCGGTCTTGACGCGTACCGCGCCGCCGCCGGGCGTTGCATCGCGGGCGTTGGACAGCAAGTTGATCAGGACCTGGGCCAGGCGTTGTGAGTCGCCATCGACCCAGTGGTCCGGATCGCACAGGTTAAAGAACTGTACTTCGAAATTGCGCCGGTTCAAGGCCAGCAGCCCAATGGCATCCTGCGCCACCTTGGCCAGGCACACCGCTTCGTCTTGATTCTGATGGGCGCCGGAGTGGGCGAAGCTCATCAGCGACTGCACGATGCGCGACACGCGCTTGGTCTGCTCGAGGATCTGCCCGCTGATCTCGGTGATTTCACCGTCTTCCTCGCGCTCTTCCCGCAGGTTCTGCGCCAGGCAGGCGATACCGGTGATCGGGTTGCCGATCTCATGCGCCACGCCGGCGGCCAGGCGGCCAATACTGGCCAGGCGCTCGGAGTGCACCAGCTTGTCTTCGAGCATCTGGGTGTCGGTGAGGTCTTCCACCAGCAGCACCAGGCCGCTGTTGCCTGGGGCCAGGGGCTCGTCAATGGCGGCCTTGTGCAGGTTGAGCCAACGGGTCTGGCCGTCGAGGGCCAGGTGCTGCTTGTGCAAATGCTCGTCGGGCAGGTTGATAAAACCTTGCAACAATTCTTTCCAGGGGTCGCCGAGGGTATTGAGGCGAGAGCCGACCACGCGTTGCGCGGCGATGCCGGTAAGCTCTTCCATAGCCTTGTTCCACATCAGGATTTCCTGGTCCTTGGCCAGGGAACACACGCCCATCGGCAGTTCCTGCAGGGTCTGGCGGTGGTAACGGCGCAGGGCATCGAGTTCGGCGGCGAGCCCGGTGAGGCGTGAGTGATAGTCCTCCAACCGGCTTTCGATGAAATGGATGTCTTCGGTCACGTAGTTTTCGCCGCCCGCCTTGTAAGGCAGGAAGGTTTCCACCATGTCCTGGGACACGCTGGGGCCCATCAGCCCGGACAAGTTGGCTTCGATACGGTCGCGCAAGCGCCGCAGCGCATAGGGACGGCGCTCATCGAATGGCAGGTACAGATCGCGCAAGGCCTGTTCGACTTCCTTTTGCGCGGCCTTGGCGCCGAGCGGCTTGGCCAGTTGCGTGGCGAATTCCTGAGGCGAGGCCGCATGCAGCTCGCGGCGTTGCGGGCGACGCACGTTGTCTACTGCGCAGGCTTCGGCGGCGCTGGTTTCTTCGGGGCTGGCGTTGGTGAACAGCGAGATCAGGGTGAACATCAGGACGTTGGCGGCCAGCGAAGCGATTGCGGCCATGTGCCAGCTGGTATCATCCAGCACGTAAATCATGTTCAGCAACGGTATATAGAAACCCTGCAGGTTGCCGACCAGCGGTAGCAGCATGGTCACCAGCCACACCAGGATGCCCGCCAGCAACCCGGCGATAAAGCCACGGCGATTGGCGGTCGGCCAGTACAGCACCGAGAGTACGCCCGGCAGGAACTGCAAGGTGGCGACAAAGGCCACGATGCCGAGGTTGGCCAGGTCCTGCCCGGCGCCCAGCAGCAGGTAAAAGGCATAGCCGGCCATGATGATCGCGACGATCAGCGCGCGGCGCGTCCATTTCAACCAGCGGTAGATGTTGCCTTCGGCCGGTGGTTGGTACAGCGGCAGCACCAGGTGGTTGAGCGCCATCCCGGAGAGTGCCAGCGTGGTGACAATGATCAAGCCACTGGCCGCCGACAAACCGCCCACATACGCCAACAGCGCCAGGGCCGGGCTGTTGGCGGCGATGCCGATGCCGAGGGTGAAATACTCAGGGTTGGTGGTGGCCCCCAGTTTCAGGCCGGCCCACAGAATCAGCGGCACCGCCAGGCTCATCAACAGCAGGAACAGTGGTAAACCCCAGCTGGCGCTGACCAATGAGCGCGGGTTGAGGTTTTCGGTGAAGGTCATGTGGTACATGTGCGGCATCACGATGGCCGAGGCGAAGAACACCAGCAGCAGCGTGCGCCAGGGGCCTTCCTGCAGGGGCGTGTGCAAGGCGGCGAGGGCGGTCTGGTTTTGCAGCAGCCACAATTCCAGCTGTTGCGGGCCGTCGAACACGCCGTAGAGCGCATAAAGGCCGACACCGCCGATGGCGACCAGCTTGATGACCGACTCAAAGGCAATCGCAAACACCAGGCCCTGGTGTTTTTCGCGGGTGGCGATATGGCGTGAGCCAAAGAAAATGGTGAACAGGCTGATCAATGCGCAGAAGGCCAGGGCAACGCGATGTTGCACCGGCTCGCGGGTGAGGATGCTGATCGAGTCGGCCACTGCCTGGATCTGCAGGGCGAGCAACGGCAGCACGCCGATCAACATGAAAATCGTGGTGAGTGCGCCGGCCCAGGTGCTGCGAAAACGAAAGGCAAACAGGTCCGCCAGGGAGGACAACTGATAGGTGCGGGTGATTTTCAAAATCGGGTACAGCAGCACCGGCGCCAGCAGGAACGCACCGGACACCCCCAGGTAGCTGGAGAGGAAACCGTAGCCGTATTGATAGGCCAGGCCCACCGTACCGTAGAACGCCCAGGCGCTGGCGTATACGCCCAGGGACAAGGTGTAGGTCAAGGGATGGCGAATGATCGCCCGCGGAATCATTCCACGCTCACTGATCCAGGCGACGCCGAACAACGCCGCCAGGTAGGCGGCGCTGATCAGCAGCATCTGGGTGAGGCTAAAGCTCATCGGCATCTTTTTGGCTCTGCAGGATGAAGGTCACGACGATCAGGATCAGCCAGAGCAGATAAGGACGGTACCAGGCGCCCGTGGCATCGATCCACCAGTCCATGATGGCGGGGGAAAACAGGTAGATCCCGACGACCAGCAGCAGGACCAATCGATAGATGTACATGTTGGCCTCTGATTGAAGAATTGCGGCGATGGTAACGGATGGCTGGCAAGCTGCAAGCGCCTTCAGTTCAATTGCGCTTCGGCCAGGGTGAGTGTGCGCGGGATCCGTGTGGCATCCCACTGCCGAATGCCCCAATCCAGCAGTTCCCTGGGGCTTGCGTCAAGCAGCTCGTCACCGGCCGGCTGGCCAAGGGCGCGCAGCGCTCTGAGTAACAATGGCGTGGCCTGGTCTGCGGTCAGCGGTGGCGAACGGTACGACTTGCCCAGTTTGTGACCGTCCGGCTGGACGATCAGGGGCACATGCAGATAACGCGGCTGGCGCAGGCCGAGCAGTTCCTGCAGGTAAAGCTGGCGTGGCGTGGAGTCGAGCAGGTCGGCGCCGCGCACGATGTCGGTAACGCCTTGCCAGGCGTCATCCAGGACCACGGCCAATTGATAGGCGTACAGGCCGTCGCGGCGGCGGATGATGAAGTCGCCTGCATCGCGCCCCAGGTGCTGTCGGAATTCGCCCTGTACGCGGTCGGTAAAATGGTATTCAAGCTCGGGCACGCGCAAACGGATAGCCGCATCTTGCTGGTCGTGGCCGGCATTGCGACAAAGCCCGGGGTAAATCCCGTTGTAGGGTTCCAGCTGTTTGCGCGAGCAGGTGCAGGCGTAGGCCAGGCCGTGGTTGAACAAGTCGTTCAATACCTTGGCGTAGGCGTCGTGTCGCTCGCTTTGCCGAACCAGTACGCCATCCCATTCAAAACCGTAGCTTTCCAGGGCATGCAGGATTGCCGCCTGGGCGCCGGGTTCTTCACGGGGTGGGTCGAGGTCTTCCATGCGCATCAGCCAGCGGCCTTGATTGGCGCGGGCATCGAGGTAGGAGGCGAGGGCGGCGACCAGGGAGCCGAAGTGCAGATGGCCGCTGGGCGTGGGGGCGAAGCGCCCGATATAGGTAGAGGCAGTCATGAGCCGGATACTACTGGAAAATCGGTAAACGCCAGCAACAAAAATGGGGCGTTCGCACGCCCCATTCGTTCAGCTCGACAAGCATTACTTGCCGACCTGTTTTTCCTTGATTTCGGCCAAGGTCTTGCAGTCTACACAGAGGTCCGCGGTCGGGCGGGCTTCCAGGCGACGAATACCGATCTCGACGCCGCAGGATTCGCACCAGCCGTATTCTTCGTCTTTGATCAGTTGCAGGGTCTTGTCGATCTTCTTGATCAGCTTGCGCTCGCGATCACGGGCGCGCAGTTCGAGGGCGAACTCCTCTTCCTGGCTGGCACGGTCGGCCGGGTCAGGGAAGTTGGCTGCTTCGTCCTTCATATGGTCAACCGTGCGGTCGACTTCCTGCATCAAATCCTGTTTCCACTTGTTCAGGATTTTGGTGAAGTGCTCGCGCATGGGCTCGCCCATGTACTCCTCGCCCTTTTTTTCCACATAGGGTTCGAAGCCGCCGAGGCCTTGAGTCTGCTGTTGCTTTGCTTGGGTGGACATGAATAGACCGCCTCTCACTCTTCTAATCCATTGCGCAGGATTGCAACGTCACCGACACCTGCCGGCCCTGCGGCTGCAAGCGGGCGAACTTACCAGATAGATTCGGGGTGCGCCACTCCCGGTTGTCGAGCCTGTCGCGTCGGGGGTTGCAAACTGCAGCGGCCCGTCGTGGCTGGGTATGTCTCGTCTCGAATGTTGATTTTAGTCGTTTTGCCGGCGCTTGCCTGGCCGTGAAGTCGGCCGGGCAGGCAATAGAACATGTTTTATCGCGAGGGTTCGGTAGAATCCAGATTTTGTCCTCACCGTCTAGGAAGGCTAATGGCTCAGCCCTACAGTGCGCGTAGTCGCGCCATCGAACCTTTTCATGTCATGGCATTGCTGGCGCGCGCCAATGAGCTGCAGTCAGCCGGCCACGACGTGATCCATCTGGAAATCGGCGAGCCGGATTTCACCACCGCCGAACCGATCATCCAGGCTGGCCAGGCCGCGCTGGCCAACGGCAAGACCCGCTACACCGCCGCCCGTGGGCTGCCCGAATTGCGCGAGGCGATCAGCGGTTTCTACCAGCAGCGCTACGGGTTGAGCATAGATCCGCAGCGCATTCTGATCACGCCCGGTGGCTCCGGCGCGTTGTTACTGGCCACCAGCCTGCTGGTGGATCCGGGCAAGCACTGGCTGCTGGCGGATCCGGGCTACCCCTGCAACCGGCATTTCCTGCGCTTGATCGAGGGCGCGGCGCAGTTGGTGCCGGTCGGCCCGCAAGTGCGCTACCAATTGACCGCCGACCTGGTGGCGCAACACTGGAACCAGGACAGCGTCGGCGCACTGGTTGCCTCCCCGGCCAACCCGACCGGGACGCTTCTGACGCGGGAAGAATTGGCCGACCTGTCCAACGCCATCAAGGCGCGCGACGGCCATCTGGTGGTGGATGAGATCTATCACGGGCTCACCTACGGCGCCGACGCCGCGAGCGTGCTGGAAGTCGACGACGATGCCTTCGTCCTGAATAGTTTTTCCAAGTATTTCGGCATGACCGGCTGGCGCCTGGGCTGGCTGGTGGCGCCACCGGCGGCGGTGGGCGAATTAGAGAAGTTGGCGCAAAACCTCTACATCAGCGCGCCGAGCATGGCCCAGCATGCGGCCCTGGCCTGTTTCACCCCGCAAACCCTGAGCATTCTGGAGGAGCGCCGCGCCGAGTTTGGCCGGCGCCGTGACTTCCTGTTGCCGGCGCTGCGCGAGTTGGGATTCGGTATCGCCGTAGAGCCAGAAGGCGCGTTCTATCTCTATGCCGATATCAGCGCGTTTGGTGGAGATGCCTTCGCGTTCTGTCGCCATTTCCTGGAAACCGAACATGTAGCCTTTACCCCCGGGCTGGATTTCGGCCGTTATCAGGCGGGTCACCATGTGCGTTTTGCCTACACGCAAAACCTCGACCGGCTACAAGAGGCGGTGGAGCGAATTGCCCGTGGCTTGCGGAGTTGGCAAGGCTGATGCGTTTTCATCCTCCCCTCGAAGAAGGGCGGCTGATCCGCCGCTACAAGCGTTTTCTCACCGATATCGAAACCGTTACCGGCGAGTTGCTCACCATTCACTGCCCGAACACCGGTTCGATGCTCAACTGCATGGTCGAAGGTGGCCAGGTCTGGTTCAGCCGTTCCGCCGACCCCAAGCGCAAATTGCCAGGCACCTGGGAAATCGCCGAAACGCCCCAGGGCCGGCTGGCCTGTGTCAATACGGCACGCGCCAATCAGTTGGTGGAGGAGGCATTGCGGGCCGGGCTGATCAATGAACTCAATGGCTTTACCGCGTTGAAACGCGAAGTGCCTTACGGTCAGGAACGAAGCCGGATCGATTTTCGTCTGGACTACCCGCACGGGGCAGCGTTTGTCGAAGTCAAAAGTGTCACTTTGGGCTTTGATGGCACCTCTGTGGCGGCTTTCCCTGATGCGGTGACCCAGCGCGGTGCCAAGCACTTGCGGGAGCTGGCCCACCTGGCGCGTGAAGGTGTGCGGGCGGTGCAGTTGTACTGCGTTAATTTGTCGGGGATCGATGCGGTGCGCCCAGCGGTGGAAATTGACGCGGGTTATGCCGCCGCGTTGCGTGAGGCCAAGGCAGCGGGTGTGGAGGTGCTGGCGTACGGCGTGCGGGTCACGCCTGAAGAAATCTGTATCGACCGGCCGTTGAAGGTGCTGCTGGGCAGCTAGAGTTGCACCCACAGGCCCTGTGCGTCTTCGCGGCCGGGCAAGGCGGTGAGGCTTTGGCCTGCGCACGGGCCGGCGATGCATTCGCCGCTTTCGATCAGGAACAGCGCGCCATGGGTGGCGCATTGAATCAGGCTGGCGCTTGAGTCGAGGAAGCTGTCCGGTTGCCATTCCAGTGGGACGCCGCGATGGGGGCAGCGGTTGACATAGAAGTAGGCAACGCCAGCGCGCCGCACGGCCAACAGTTTGCAACCGTCGATATCAAAACCGAGGCTGCTGTCGGGCGCTAAAGCCTCGGAGGGGCAGAGAAACTTCATTTCAATCCTTAAGTGCCTTGACGTTCAAATGCAAACAATTATCAAATGCCCGCTTCACCCGTCAGCTGATCGGGTGCTCACTACGATGCCGGGCAGGGTTTATCTGTCACATCAATGAGTGCTTGAGCGGCCCCGCCTTGGAAGGAAACCCTGTTATGCGCCTGAGTGCCAGCGTTATTGCGCTAGTTGCCGGACTGCTGGTCAGCCACGCGGCCCAAGCCTTGGACCTGCCGCAACGCTGGGTCAGCGCCGGTGGCGCGTTATCGGAATGGGTGACGGCACTGGGAGGTGAGCCGAAGCTGGTCGGCGTGGACACCACCAGCCAGCATCCGGCCTCACTCAAGGCATTGCCCAGTATCGGTTATCAGCGCCAGCTGTCGGCCGAGGGCATTCTGAGCCTGCGCCCGCAGGTGCTGGTGGGAACCGAAGAAATGGGGCCACCACCGGTGCTGGCGCAGATCCGCAATGCGGGCGTGCAGGTAGAGATGTTCTCGGCACAGCCGGACTTACCCAGCCTGAAAGCCAACCTGGCGCACCTGGGCACACTGTTGGGCAGCGAGGCCAAGGCCAACGAATTGTTTGCCGGATATGAGCAGGCGCTGGATCAGCAGAAAGCCTGGGTGACCAAGGCCCGCTTGACGCGAAAAGCGCCTGGCGTGTTGCTGTTGCTCGGGCACGCCGGCGGCAAGCCGTTGATCGCCGGTAAAGACACCGCCGCTGACTGGATGCTGCAGCAGGCCGGCGGCCATAATCTGGCGACTCACAGTGGTTACAAGCCGTTCTCGGCGGAGTCGCTGGCCGGGTTAAGCCCGGATGTACTGGTAGTTGCTGATCGGGCGCTCAGTGGTGAAGCGGCCCGGGTGGCGTTGTTCAAGGAAAACCCCATCCTCGCT
This sequence comes from Pseudomonas sp. R1-43-08, assembly GCF_003852255.1. Classification (NCBI taxonomy): domain Bacteria; kingdom Pseudomonadati; phylum Pseudomonadota; class Gammaproteobacteria; order Pseudomonadales; family Pseudomonadaceae; genus Pseudomonas; species Pseudomonas sp. R1-43-08. The sequence goes on along the minus strand of NZ_CP027734.1, from coordinate 4,717,645 downwards.
TCCACGCCAGCGGCCAGGAACGGCCGAGTGCTGGAGTTGGACCCGACGCTGCTGGTGGGCGGGCTTGGGCCACGCTTGCCGCAGAGCCTGGCGCAGTTGTCCGCAGGCTTTTACCCGTCCCAGGCTGAACCCGCCCCATGACCCGGTTGGTCAAACCGAAAACGCTGTTTATCGGGCTTGCGCTGTTATGTCTGCTGGCGATCTGGCTTTCATTGGCCCTGGGACCGGTCAGCCTGCCGTTGTTCGACACGCTCAGGGCTGCGTTGCGAATGATCGGAGTGCCGATTGAGGCCCAGGGGCTCGAACAGGCAGAGTTGATCCTGGGGCAGATTCGCTTGCCGCGCACGTTACTGGGCCTGGCCGTGGGCGGTGTGCTCGCCTTGTCGGGGGTGGCGATGCAGGGCTTGTTTCGCAACCCGCTGGCCGATCCTGGCTTGGTGGGCGTGTCCAGTGGCGCGGCGCTGGGGGCTGCGGTGGCCATTGTTGGCGGCTCGTTGTTTGGCGGGCTGCCGGAGGCGCTCGGGCCGTATCTTTTGTCGATTTGCGCGTTTCTGGGCGGCCTGGGCGTGACGGCGCTGGTGTATCGACTGGGCCGACGCAATGGCCAGACCAACGTCGCGACGATGTTGCTTGCCGGCATCGCGCTGACAGCCCTGGCCGGTTCCGCGGTGGGGCTGTTTACCTACCTGGCGGACGACGCCACCTTGCGCACCCTGACATTCTGGAACCTGGGCAGCCTCAATGGTGCCAGCTATTCACGTTTATGGCCGTTGCTGCTGGTGAGCGCGGGCGTGGCGCTGTGGTTGCCGCGCCGGGCGAAAGCCTTGAATGCGCTGTTGCTGGGTGAGTCCGAGGCCAGCCACCTGGGCATCGATGTGGAAAAGCTCAAGCGTGAGCTGGTGTTCTGTACGGCGTTGGGCGTGGGTGCGGCGGTGGCAGCGGCGGGCATGATCGGTTTTGTCGGGTTGGTGGTGCCGCATCTGGTGCGGTTGCTGGCCGGGCCGGACCACCGGGTGTTATTGCCGGCTTCCGTGCTGGCAGGCGCGAGTTTGTTGCTGTTGGCGGATCTGGTGGCGCGCTTGGCATTGGCGCCGGCGGAACTGCCGATCGGTATTGTCACCGCGTTTATTGGCGCGCCACTTTTCCTCTATTTATTACTGCGAGGGCGCGCCTGATGCTGCGAGTGGAAGCGTTGCAGATCCGCCGCGGGCGTAAAACCGTACTGGCAGATGTCACCCTGGAGCTGCTGCCGGGCGAAGTTCTCGGTGTATTAGGGCCCAATGGTGCAGGCAAAAGTACCTTGCTCAGCGCGCTGTGCGGCGAGTTGACGCCTGATCAGGGCAAGGTCTGGCTGGATCAGCAAGAGTTGAAGCATTGGAGCGGCGCGCAACGAGCACAGCGCCTGGCGGTACTGCCCCAGAGCTCGACCCTGGACTTCGCGTTCCGTGTCGAAGAGGTTGTAGGGCTGGGACGTTTGCCGCATCAGACCGGGCGAGTACGCGATGAGGAAATCATCAGCGCGGCACTGCAGGCGGCAGATGTAGGGCACTTGAGTGGTCGCAGTTACCTGGCCTTGTCGGGCGGGGAGCGTCAACGGGTACACCTGGCCCGTGTGTTGGCGCAATTATGGCCGGGCGAGGCGGGGCAGACACTGCTGTTGGATGAGCCGACATCGATGCTCGATCCGTTGCATCAGCACACGACCTTGCAGGCGATCCGGCGCTTTGCCGATCGTGGCGCAGCGGTATTGGTGATCCTGCATGACCTGAACCTGGCCGCCCGTTACTGTGATCGAATTCTGTTACTGGAGAACGGATGCCCGCGCGCCCTGGACACGCCCGCACAGGTGCTGCGCCCCGAGCCGCTCAAGGCGGTATTTGGTCTGGATGTGTTGGTGCAGTTGCATCCGGAGCGTGGTCATCCGTTGATCATCGCGCGTTGAACCGGCGTTTTGCAGGCAAAAAAAGACCCGGCAAGAGCCGGGTCAAATAACCGTGATTAGCCTGATGAGGAGATAATCTGAGAGTCCGAACCAATAGTCTTTCAGTTATCGGCTGATCTCGCGACCAGTTGCGATAATCATAACGATTCTCATTTGAGAGTCAACAACATTCCCCTACTTTTCTCAAAAATCCTGAAAATCGGTGGATTTACATCTTCTGGCGTGTTGAGAGCGCCTCCAACTGACGGTTCAACGCTTCCTTGCGCTCTGTGGGAATGTCATTCCAATGCACGTCCATCAGCGCGCCTTCAATCGCATACAGCAACACTTTTGATGCCCGGAACCCGCGAGTTCGCACGGCTCGGTAAGCATCGACCGCGCCCAGGCGGCGCAGGTCGGACGCGCTGTGGATGCCCGCCGCATGCAGCCACTGCGCCGACGTCTTGCCAAGATTCTTCAGGTGTTGCAGCTCATCGTTCATCGAGCCTCCTTGCGACGGCCGAATGGTGCGGTGGGTATCGTGACCAGGCAAGCCTGAAAATGAGTGTAGCGCTCAGTAGGAAAAGCGTGATTCTTTGCTCGAGAACGGCTGAAAAGCTTATAAGAATGACCCTACGTGTCAGGCACGGGAAGACGCCCGGCAAGCTTGAAAGCAGCCGGGAGCCGGAGTCTTGAGGTTATTTGGTGCGGTAACGCAGGCGGGTACCGAAATTCACCGACATCAGAATCTCGTCAGCCGTCAGGTCGGGTGAGAAGTAAGTACCGGAAATCTGCGCATGGGCCAGGCTGGCGCCTTCCAGTGAACACTCGCGCAAATCCAGCCCGCGCAGGTCGGCGGAGCGGAAATAGGCGTCGGTAAAGTCGATCCCCGCAGCGTTCAGCTCGCGCAGGTCCAACCCTCGGAAGTCGCCGCCGCGCATGTCGATAACGCCGCCTTCGGGGCGCTCTTGGTTGAAGCCCCGAATGTCGTCCTTGTGCAGGAGCGCATAGAGCGGTGTATCAAGAAGCTTGGGCTGACTCATGACGGCGACTCCTGTTGGAATTATGGCGCCATTATAGTGCCACTATTGCAGGGTCGTGCGCCAAAGTAGACGACACGACCAAGAAATATTTCTTACAGGCCGGGCAAGCGTTGACGAATATGCCCGACCAATGCATCGAGCGTCCCGCTTTCATTGGTCTCGACGCGTTTACTCAACAGCAGCTCTTGAGCGGTCAGCGGGTCACGACTGGCGTTTTGTTCTTCAATAACCACCAACGTTGCGTCGGACGGATCGTTTTTATCTGCCTGACGTTGTGCCAGCCAACTGGCGATGACGGCCTGGGGGGCGTTGCAATCCAGAATCAGGAACGGGGCCCCGGTGGCTTCGGCAACCCGGGCCGCCGCGTCACGTTGCTCGCGTTTCAGGAAGGTAGCATCCAGCACCACCGGGAAACCGGCGCGCAGCACGGTGTCGGCTATTTCATTCAGGCGTGTGTACGTCGCAGCGCTGGCATCATCGCTATAAATGCCGGCTTGCGGAGTGTTTTCGACCTGCTGCTCGCCAAACAGGCGCTTTCGCTCCACGTCCGAACGCAGGCGAACAGCGCCTAAGGCCTCGACCAGGCGCATGGCCACATGGCTTTTGCCCACAGCCGAAACCCCGTGGGTGATGGCCAGGAAGCGCGACGGAATCGTGCTGTAGCTTTCCGCCAGATTGGCATAATTACGGTACTGGCGCAGGGTGGTGGCGCGTTGCACCGGGTCGGCTTCGCTCGGCATGCTGAACAGGGCAACTTTCGCCCGCACCATTGCGCGATAAGCCTTGTAGAAATTCAGCAGCTCCAGGCCCTGATAATCGCCGGTCAGTTCCAGGTACTGGCTGATAAATCGGCGTGCCAGGCATTTGAGGCCACGGTCTTCCAAGTCCATCGCCAGGAACGCGGTGTCGGCGTACACGTCGGTGAAGCGGAACGGCTCGTTGAATTCGATGCAGTCGAAGATCACTACACGGCCATCGATCAGCGTGGCATTACCCAGATGGATATCACCATGGCATTCGCGGGTGAATCCATCGAGTTTGCGCTGTTGCAGCAGCGGCTTGAGGCGTTCGAAGCTGCTTTGCGCCCAGGCTTGCAGGGCTTCCAGTTGAATGAGGTCGGCCTTGTCACTCAGGAACGGGCGGATCTGTTCGAAGTTCTGGCGGACCGGTGCCATCACTTCTTCCGGGGTGCCGGCCGGGTGCTGCTGCGGGACCTTGGGCGCGGTGAGGTGAAAGTGCGCAATCTGCTTGGCCATTTCGTCAATGTGCGCGCTGCTGAGTTCACCGTTGGCTTGCAAGGTGCTCAGCATCTGGCTTTGCGGGAACTGACGCATTTTCAGCGCGTACTCGATCACCGGGCCGTCGCCCGCCAATTGCGGTGCGTCGGCAGTGCCGGTAATTGGCAACACTTCAAGATACAAATCTTCGGTCAGGCGCTGGTTGAGGCGCAGCTCTTCGTTGCAGAAGTGACCGCGTTTTTCCAGGTCGGTGAAATCGAGGAAGCCGAAGTTCATCGGTTTCTTCAGTTTATAAGCATAGGGACCGGTCAGGATCACCCAGGAAATGTGGGTTTCAATGACTTGAAACGCTTCCACCGGATGCGGGTACAACGCCGGGTTTTGCAGGGCGGCAATCAGGGACTGGCTCACGGGCGATCCTTCAAAGTCTGGGAGAAATCATGGCGAGCATTATGGCCGCTACGGGCGGTCGTGCAAACCGCTGTCCGGCTCATGTTGATCATCAATAAAGTGCGTATAATCCGCCGCCATGACTCGAACCCGATCTCCCCGTTCCCGTAAAAAACCTCCTTCGCGCAGCCTGCGCCCGTGGCTGGGCTGGGCGCTCAAGCTCGGCCTGGTTGGCCTTGTGGCGCTCGCCGGCGTGGCGGTGTATCTCGACGCCGTGGTCCAGGAGAAGTTCTCCGGCAAGCGCTGGACCATCCCGGCCAAGGTTTACGCACGCCCGCTGGAATTGTTCGCCGGCCAGAAGTTGAGCAAGGAGGACTTCCTCACCGAACTCGATGCGCTGGGCTATCGCCGCGAACCCGTGAGCAACGGCCCGGGCGCGGCGGCCGTCAGCGGCAATACCGTCGACCTGAACACCCGCGGCTTCCAGTTCTACGAAGGCCTGGAAAAAGCCCAGCCGGTACGCGTGCGTTTTTCCGGCGATTACGTGGCTGAGTTGTCGTCGCTCAACGGCGCCAAGCTGCCAGTGGTACGCCTCGAGCCGCTGATGATCGGCGGTATCTACCCGAAGAATCTTGAAGACCGGATCCTGATCAAGCTCGATCAGGCGCCGCCGTACCTGTTGGAAACCCTGGTAGCAGTAGAAGACCGCGACTTCTACAGCCACTGGGGCGTCTCGCCCAAATCGATTGCCCGCGCGGTGTGGGTCAATACTTCCGGCGGCAAGATGACCCAGGGCGGCAGTACGCTCACCCAGCAATTGGTGAAGAACTTCTACCTGACCAACGAGCGCAGCCTCACCCGCAAGCTCACCGAAGCCATGATGGCAATGCTGCTGGAGTTGCATTACAGCAAGCAGGAAATTCTCGAGGCGTACCTCAACGAGGTCTTCGTCGGCCAGGATGGTCAGCGCGCAGTGCACGGTTTCGGCCTGGCCAGCCAGTTCTTCTTCGGGCAGCCGTTGTCCGAATTGAAGTTGCACCAGGTTGCGCTGCTGGTAGGGATGGTCAAGGGGCCGTCCTATTACAACCCGCGTCGCAACCCCGAGCGTGCGCTTGAACGCCGCAACCTGGTACTCGATGTATTGGAACAGCAGGGCGTCGCCACGGCCGAGCAGGTCGCGGCCGCGAAGAAAATGCCGCTGGGTGTTACCACTCGCGGCAAGCTGGCAGATAGCTCATTCCCCGGCTTTATCGACCTGGTCAAACGCCAACTGCGCGAGGACTATCGCGACGAAGACTTGACCGAGGAAGGCCTGCGAATCTTCACCAGCTTCGACCCCATCCTGCAGATGAAAGCCGAAGCGTCGGTCAATGACACCTTCAAGCGCCTGACAGGCCGCAAAGGCTCCGATGAAGTAGAAGCCGCGATGGTGGTGACCAACCCGGAAACCGGCGAGGTCCAGGCCATGATCGGTAGCCGTCAGGCCAGCTTCGCCGGGTTCAACCGCGCGCTGGATGCCGTGCGCCCGATTGGCTCGCTGGTCAAGCCAGCGGTCTACCTGACCGCCCTGGAAAAACCGAGCAAGTACACACTGACCAGTTGGCTGTCGGATGACCCGCTGTCGATCAAAGGCGCCGATGGCCAGGTGTGGACGCCAAAGAACTTCGACCGCCGCTCCCACGGCACCGTGTTCCTGTATCAGGGGCTGGCGCATTCCTACAACATCTCGACATCGCGCCTGGGGCTGGAAGTCGGTGTGCCGAATGTGCTGAAAACCCTGGCGCGACTGGGTATCGAGCGCGAGTTCCCGGCGTTCCCCTCGATGCTCCTGGGCGCGGCGGCCATGAGCCCGATGGAAGTGGCCACCATGTACCAGACCTTGGCCAACGGTGGCTTCAATACGCCGATGCGCGGTATTCGCAGCGTGCTGACCGCCGAGGGCGAACCGCTCAAGCGCTACCCGTTCCAGATCCAGCAACGCTTCGACGCGGGCTCCATCTACCTGATCCAAAACGCCATGCAGCGCGTGATGCGTGAAGGTACCGGGCGCTCGGTCTACAGCGTGCTGCCGTCGAACCTGACGCTGGCGGGCAAGACCGGCACCAGTAACGATTCGCGCGACAGTTGGTTCGCAGGTTTTGGCCAGGACGTATTGGCCGTGGTGTGGCTGGGCCGTGACGACAATGGCAAGACGCCATTCACCGGAGCGACCGGTGCGCTGCAGGTCTGGACCAGCTTCATGCGCAAGGCAGACCCGTTGCCACTCAACATGCCGCAGCCGGACAATATCGTGCAGGCCTGGATTGATCCGCACACGGGCCAGGGTTCGGATGCCAACTGCCCGGGTGCGGTGCAGATGCCGTATATTCGCGGCAGCGAGCCACCAGCCGGTGCCGCATGCGGGGGCAGTGCCCCTGCTGATGCGGACTCGGTGATGGATTGGGTCAAGGGCTGGATGAATTAAGCAAAGAGGGTTTCAAGTGAACAAGTTGTGGATTCCAGCGATTACCGTTCTGGCTTTGCTCGGCGGTTGCTCCAGCGTGCAACGCGGCTCGATTCCGGTGGTGGATTCGAGTACTAACGTCTCCAATAACGACCGGATTTCGGCCAATGGCGGGTTTCGTCAAACCGTGACCAACCGTCCGGCACAGGCCAAGCCTCAGGCCATGCCGCAGGACTCGGGCGTGGTGGTGATGGTGCCGGGCAGTGGTGCTGCCACCGCAGCCCCGATCAGCGCCGAACCATGGACCCCAGGGCCAAACACGTCCGCGCCTATCGATTCCACGCCGATCCAGACGGCGCCGGTCAACCAGGGCACTTACACCATGCCATCGACGCCGAGCGGTATTCCTTCGTCGTCCACTGCTGGCGGCCTGTCGGCTGACGAACAACTGGATGGCCCGGTACTGGCGCTGCTCACCACCGCCCAGCAACAGCAGGCCGGTGGTGATCTCAATGGCGCTTCGTCGAGCCTGGAGCGTGCTCAACGCGTTGCCCCTCGCGAACCACAAGTGTTGTATCGCCTGGCCCAAGTACGCCTGGCCCAGGGTGATGCGCCGCAAGCCGAGCAGTTCGCTCGCCGTGGTTTGACCCTGGCCAACGGTCGCCCCGACCTGCAAGCCAGCCTGTGGGGGTTGATCGGTGACGCGCGTGCCGCCCAAGGCGACGCTGCCGGCGCTGCCCAGGCTCGGGCAAAAGCCAAGGTCAGCCTCTGATGGATGGGCGGTTCCCGGCGATTGCCGAGCAGTTGTTATTGATCGAGCGAGAGTTGCGCGTGCAGGGCTGGTGGGGTGAAGTGCCCCCCAGCGCCGAAGCGCTCAGCAGCGTCGAGCCTTTTTCGGTCGACACATTGGATTTTCACCAATGGCTGCAATGGATTTTCCTGGTACGCATGAAGCAGATCCTCGAACAAGACCTGCCTCTGCCCAACGCTTCCGGCATTCTGGAAATGGCCGAGATGGTCTACGCCGACCGTCCGCGAGAGAGCCTCGGCTTGCGTAATGCGCTGAAAAAGTTCGACCAACTGATCGCTGACGCTGGTTAATTGCCTGACTGTCGGGTTTTCCGGCAGTCTTGCGCATATTTCTACCGCTTGACGACATTCAGGCGAGTTTTATCCCTCCTCACAGGCCTTTCTCCTACGTTCTCATGCGCTTAGTTGGAAAAAAGCGCAATTATTGCTTGACTTGAAGGGCCTGAAACAGAAGAATCCAAAGTCCGCTGTATCGGGACTGCCAGAAGCAGGCCCGCTCGGCAGATCATGAGGCGCACACCCGCGCCGACCTGCAACACCCGCAACGCGTTACCTCGCGCTGGGTGGGAAAAGCCCGCAACACTTGGGACGATCCCAATACTTGCTCAGTCAGTGCTGACGTAGTCGGCGACCACCGTCGCTCATGCTCTGTTGAGAAGTAAACCTATTAAGACCCGTCGGTTTTTAACGGACGGTATTCTGGCGTTTTAGAGGTGAACAACGTGGAGCTTTTATCTGGCGGTGAGATGCTCGTCCGCTTTTTGCGTGACGAAGGCGTCGACTATATCTACGGGTACCCAGGTGGTGCTCTGCTGCATGTCTACGACGCACTGTTCAAGGAACCGGCTGTTACCCACATCCTGGTTCGCCACGAACAGGCCGCAACCCATATGGCTGACGGTTATGCCCGTGCCACCGGTAAAGCCGGCGTGGTACTGGTAACCTCCGGCCCAGGCGCAACCAATGCCATCACTGGCATCGCGACTGCTTATATGGACTCCATTCCCATGGTGATCATTTCCGGCCAGGTCGCCAGCACCATGGTCGGTACCGACGCGTTCCAGGAAACCGACATGATCGGTATCTCCCGCCCGATCGTGAAACACAGCTTCATGATCAAGCACGCGTCGGAAATTCCGGAAATCATGAAAAAGGCGTTCTACCTCGCACAATCCGGTCGTCCGGGACCTGTCGTGGTGGATATTCCCAAGGACATGACCAACCCGGCCGAGAAATTCGAATACATTTTCCCGAAGAAAGCCAAGCTGCGCTCCTACAGCCCGGCCGTACGTGGGCACTCCGGACAAATCCGCAAGGCGGCGGAAATGCTTCTCGCGGCCAAGCGCCCGGTGCTGTACTCCGGCGGCGGCGTGATTCTGGGGGCGGCTCCGCACCGCTCACAGAATTGGCCAAGCTGCTCAACCTGCCGGTGACCAATACCTTGATGGGGCTTGGCGCATTCCCGGGTTCGGACCGTCAATTCGTCGGCATGCTCGGTATGCACGGCAGCTATACCGCCAACCTCGCCATGCACCACGCCGATGTGATTCTGGCGGTGGGCGCACGGTTCGATGACCGCGTGATCAACGGCGCGAGCAAGTTCTGCCCGAATGCCAAGATCATCCATATCGACATCGACCCGGCGTCCATTTCCAAGACCATCAAGGCCGACGTGCCAATCGTGGGCCCGGTGGAAAGCGTGCTGACCGAAATGGTCGCCGCGCTCAAGGACATCGGCGAAACGCCGAACAAGGAATCCGTTGCCAGCTGGTGGAAGCAGATCGACGAATGGCGCGGTGACCGCGGCCTGTTCCCGTACGACAAGGGCGACGGCAGCATCATCAAGCCACAAACCGTGATCGAAACCCTGTGCGAAGTGACCAAGGGCGACGCCTTTGTGACCTCCGACGTGGGCCAGCACCAGATGTTCGCCGCGCAGTACTACAAATTCGACAAGCCTAACCGCTGGATCAACTCCGGTGGCCTGGGCACGATGGGCTTTGGTTTTCCGGCGGCCATGGGCGTGAAGCTGAGCTTTCCGGATGCCGACGTTGCCTGTGTCACCGGTGAAGGCAGCATCCAGATGAACATCCAGGAACTGTCAACGTGCCTGCAGTACGGCCTTCCGGTGAAGATCGTCTGCCTGAACAACGGCGTGCTGGGCATGGTTCGTCAGTGGCAGGACATGAGCTACGGTAGCCGTCACTCCCATTCCTACATGGAATCGTTGCCGGATTTCGTCAAATTGGTTGAAGCCTATGGCCATGTCGGCATGCGCATCACCGATCTGAAAGATCTGAAGCCGAAGATGGAAGAGGCGTTCGCCATGAAGGACCGCCTGGTGTTCATCGATATTCAGGTGGATACCAGCGAGCACGTCTACCCGATGCAGATCAAAGACGGCTCGATGCGCGACATGTGGCTGAACAAGACGGAGCGTACTTAATCATGCGGCACATTATCTCCCTGCTTCTGGAGAACGAACCCGGCGCTCTGTCTCGTGTTGTCGGCCTGTTTTCGCAACGCAACTACAACATCGAAAGCCTGACCGTGGCCCCGACCGAAGACCCGACCCTGTCGCGCCTGACGTTGACCACCGTGGGCCACGATGAGGTGATCGAGCAGATCACCAAGAACCTCAACAAGCTGATCGAAGTGGTCAAGCTGGTCGACCTGTCGGAAAGTGCCCACATCGAGCGCGAGCTGATGCTGGTCAAGGTCAAGGCCACAGGTGCCCAGCGTGCCGAGATCAAGCGCACCACCGATATTTATCGCGGGCAGATCGTCGATGTGAGCGCCAGCGTTTATACCGTTCAATTGACCGGTACGAGCGACAAGCTGGACAGCTTCATCCAGTCGATCGGGACGGCCTCGATTCTGGAAACCGTACGCAGTGGTGTCACCGGGATTGCCCGTGGCGACAAAGTACTCAGCATCTAACCCAATTAGCGAATGGCCTTACGGCCTGGATATATAGAGGAACCTCATGAAAGTTTATTACGATAAAGATTGTGACCTGTCGATCATCCAGGGCAAGAAAGTCGCCATCATCGGTTACGGCTCCCAGGGCCACGCTCAAGCGTGCAACCTCAAAGATTCCGGCGTTGACGTCACCGTTGGCTTGCGCAAAGGCTCGGCGACCGTTGCCAAGGCTGAAGCCCACGGCCTGAAAGTGACCGACGTTGCTTCCGCTGTGGCAGCTGCCGACCTGGTCATGATCCTGACCCCGGACGAATTCCAATCCGCGCTGTACAAGAACGAAATCGAGCCGAACATCAAGAAGGGCGCCACCCTGGCCTTCTCCCACGGCTTCGCGATCCATTACAACCAGGTCGTGCCGCGCGCTGACCTCGACGTGATCATGATCGCGCCGAAGGCTCCGGGCCACACCGTACGCTCCGAGTTCGTCAAGGGCGGCGGTATTCCCGACCTGATCGCGATCTACCAGGACGCTTCGGGCAACGCCAAGAACGTTGCACTGTCCTACGCTGCCGGTGTCGGCGGTGGTCGTACCGGCATCATCGAAACCACCTTCAAGGACGAGACTGAAACCGACCTGTTCGGCGAACAAGCCGTCCTGTGCGGTGGTACCGTTGAGCTGGTGAAAGCCGGTTTCGAAACCCTGGTTGAAGCTGGCTACGCGCCGGAAATGGCCTACTTCGAATGCCTGCACGAACTGAAGCTGATCGTTGACCTCATGTACGAAGGCGGTATCGCCAACATGAACTACTCGATCTCCAACAACGCCGAGTACGGTGAGTACGTCACCGGCCCGGAAGTGATCAACGCCGAGTCCCGTCAGGCGATGCGCAACGCTCTGAAACGTATTCAGGACGGCGAATACGCCAAGATGTTCATCAGCGAAGGCGCGACCGGCTACCCTTCGATGACCGCCAAGCGTCGTAACAACGCCGCCCACGGTATCGAAATCATCGGCGAGCAACTGCGCTCCATGATGCCGTGGATCGGTGCCAACAAGATCGTCGACAAAGCCAAGAATTAAGTCGCACGTATCAAGGGAAGACGCGGCTTCGGCCGCGTTTTTTCGTTTGGGTAAGCGGGTTCTGGTATAAAGCTGCATCGTTTGCGGGCGAACACTCGCCGCAAGTATCTGTCGAATTTTTTTCACACCGTTGCAAGGTAAAATCCATGAGCGAACGTCCCGAAGAGCCAAGCCAGGCTTCTGACGCCGAAAGCCTGCTGCCAATCGATGAACATGTCGAAGAAGGGCATGACGCGGAAGGCCGCAAGGTCCGGCATCGTGGCATCTATCTGCTGCCCAACCTGTTCACCACGGCGAACCTGTTTGCCGGCTTCTATTCCATCATCAACTCGATGAGTGCCCAGAGCGCATTGGCGGCGGGTGATGCCGCGAGTGCCAGCAAGTATTTCGGTTTTGCTGCCATCGCCATCTTCGTCGCCATGGTGCTTGATGGACTGGATGGTCGTGTGGCGCGCATGACCAATACCCAAAGCGCCTTCGGTGCCGAGTACGACTCGTTGTCGGACATGGTTGCCTTTGGTGTCGCCCCGGCGTTGCTGGCGTTTGCCTGGGCGCTGGGTGACATGGGTAAGGTCGGCTGGATGGTGGCCTTCATCTATGTGGCGGGCGCGGCGTTGCGTCTGGCGCGCTTCAACACTCAAGTAGGCACTGCCGACAAGCGTTACTTCATTGGCCTGGCCAGTCCGGCTGCTGCGGGCGTGGTGGCGGGTATCGTCTGGGCGTTCAGTGACTATGGCATCCAGGGTTCGAAGATGTCGTTCCTGGTAGCCTTGATGGTTGCGGCAGCCGGCATGCTGATGGTCAGCAACATCAAGTACAACAGCTTCAAGGAGTTCGACCTCAAGGGGCGTGTGCCTTTCGTGGCGATTCTAGTTGTGGTGCTGGTGTTTGCGGTGGTGTTCAGCGACCCGCCGAGAATTCTATTGTTAGCTTTCCTGGTCTACGCGGCGTCGGGGCCGGTGCAGTACCTGCTGCATCTTCGCCGGGACAAAACATTGCCTTAATGTAATTTCCCCCATACTCCGCAGTCTATTGGTGCACCTGTCCTCCAATGCTGCGGAGTTGCCATGTTAATCAAGATCCCCAAAGCGTCCGATTGCCACGAATCGGATGTCACGCCTGAATCGTTCTACCTCTCTCGCCGCAGCTTGCTTGGTGGTGCGCTTGCCGGTATTGCCGCGAGCAGCTTGCCACGTTGGGCCAGTGCCGAAGAGGCGGCACGTTATGCCGATGTCGAGCCGGGCAGGGCGCCTGACTGGTTTACGCAAAAGCTTCCAGGCACCAAGTGGCAGGCTGTGACGGTCAAGGGCGAGGCCATCACGCCGTTCAAGGATGCAACCCACTACAACAACTTCTACGAGTTCGGCACAGACAAGGGCGATCCGGCGGCAAATGCGGGTTCGCTCAAGACTGAGCCCTGGAGTGTTGTGATTGATGGTGAAGTTGCGAAGCCGGGGCGCTACGCCTTGGAAGACTTCATGAAACCTTACGAATTGGAAGAGCGCATCTACCGGCTGCGTTGCGTCGAAGCGTGGTCGATGGTGATTCCCTGGATCGGCTTTCCTGTTTCCGCCTTGCTCAAGCAGGTTGAGCCTACTTCAAGGGCGAAATTCATCCGCTTCGAAACGCTACAGGATCCAAAGAGCATGCCGGGTCAGCGCTCCAGTTTCGGCTTGATCGACTGGCCTTATGTAGAAGGGCTGCGTCTGGACGAGGCGATGAATCCGTTGGCGATCCTTGCCGTGGGTATGTACGGGCGGGAGCTGCCTAACCAGAACGGGGCGCCCCTGCGTTTGGTCGTGCCTTGGAAGTATGGCTTCAAGAGCGTGAAGTCGATTGTGCGGATCAGTCTTGTCAGCGAGCAACCTAAAACGACCTGGCAGAGTATTGCTGCCGATGAGTATGGGTTTTATGCGAATGTGAACCCTACGGTTGACCATCCGCGCTGGACCCAGGCACGGGAGCGTCGTCTACCGAGCGGCCTTTTCAGCCCGAATGTGCGTGAGACGCAGATGTTCAATGGCTACGCGGATGAGGTTGCTGCTCTCTATACAGATCTCGACCTGAAGAAGAATTACTGATGCGCTATCCGATCTGGCGCATCGGCGTCTTTATAGCCGCCGCTGTCTGGCCGTTGTTCTGGCTCTATGAAGCCTGGAGTTTTGCCCTGGGGCCCGACCCGGGCAAGGTGCTGGTGGATCGCTTGGGTCTGGGCACCTTGATCCTGTTGCTGATCACGCTCGCGATGACACCGCTGCAGAAGCTCAGCGGTTGGCCGGGGTGGATCGCAGTGCGCCGGCAGCTGGGTTTGTGGTGCTTTGCCTATGTGGTGCTGCACCTGGCGGCTTATTGCGTATTTGTCCTTGGGCTCGACTGGTCGCAGCTGGGCGTGGAGTTGCGTAAGCGTCCGTACATAATTGTCGGCGCCTTGGGGTTTTTGTCTCTACTGGTTTTGGCTCTGACCTCCAATCGTTACAGTCAGCGCCGGCTGGGCAGTCGCTGGAAGAAATTGCATCGCCTGGTGTACGTGATTCTGGGGCTCGGTTTGCTACACATGCTGTGGATAGTGCGGGCTGACCTCAAGGAGTGGGCTATCTATGCTTCCATAGGTGCACTGCTTCTGTTGCTGCGCGTACCGCCAGTGATGCGTCGGATCCCGCGTCTTATTACTAAAAAGGCACCGGCAGCAACAAAAGCGTAATTAACCCTTGACGGCAGATTCTGTGCGCCTATAATTCGCCCCACTTCCGGCGCAGTCGAAACGGAAAACTCCTTGGTAAACAACGAGTTAAGTAGGTTTCGGCAGCAGGTTGCTTCAGTCCATCGAAGCCAAAAGGAAGTTGAAAAAGAGGTGTTGACAGCAGCGTGTAACGCTGTAGAATTCGCCTCCCGCTTACGAGAGATCGCAAGCGCAAGTGGTTGAAGTTGTTGAAGAATTCTTCGAAAACTTCTGAAAATAACCGCTTGACAGCAAATGAGGCTGCTGTAGAATGCGCGCCTCGGTTGAGACGAATAGCTCTTAACCAACCGCTCTTTAACAACTGAATCAAGCAATTCGTGTGGGTGCTTGTGGAGTCAGACTGATAGTCAACAAGATTATCAGCATCACAAGTTACTCCGCGAGAAATCAAAGATGTAACCAACGATTGCTGAGCCAAGTTTAGGGTTTCTTAAAAACCCAAAGATGTTTGAACTGAAGAGTTTGATCATGGCTCAGATTGAACGCTGGCGGCAGGCCTAACACATGCAAGTCGAGCGGTAGAGAGAAGCTTGCTTCTCTTGAGAGCGGCGGACGGGTGAGTAATGCCTAGGAATCTGCCTGGTAGTGGGGGATAACGTTCGGAAACGGACGCTAATACCGCATACGTCCTACGGGAGAAAGCAGGGGACCTTCGGGCCTTGCGCTATCAGATGAGCCTAGGTCGGATTAGCTAGTTGGTGAGGTAATGGCTCACCAAGGCGACGATCCGTAACTGGTCTGAGAGGATGATCAGTCACACTGGAACTGAGACACGGTCCAGACTCCTACGGGAGGCAGCAGTGGGGAATATTGGACAATGGGCGAAAGCCTGATCCAGCCATGCCGCGTGTGTGAAGAAGGTCTTCGGATTGTAAAGCACTTTAAGTTGGGAGGAAGGGCAGTTACCTAATACGTGATTGTTTTGACGTTACCGACAGAATAAGCACCGGCTAACTCTGTGCCAGCAGCCGCGGTAATACAGAGGGTGCAAGCGTTAATCGGAATTACTGGGCGTAAAGCGCGCGTAGGTGGTTTGTTAAGTTGGATGTGAAATCCCCGGGCTCAACCTGGGAACTGCATTCAAAACTGACTGACTAGAGTGTGGTAGAGGGTGGTGGAATTTCCTGTGTAGCGGTGAAATGCGTAGATATAGGAAGGAACACCAGTGGCGAAGGCGACCACCTGGACCAACACTGACACTGAGGTGCGAAAGCGTGGGGAGCAAACAGGATTAGATACCCTGGTAGTCCACGCCGTAAACGATGTCAACTAGCCGTTGGGAGCCTTGAGCTCTTAGTGGCGCAGCTAACGCATTAAGTTGACCGCCTGGGGAGTACGGCCGCAAGGTTAAAACTCAAATGAATTGACGGGGGCCCGCACAAGCGGTGGAGCATGTGGTTTAATTCGAAGCAACGCGAAGAACCTTACCAGGCCTTGACATCCAATGAACTTTCCAGAGATGGATTGGTGCCTTCGGGAACATTGAGACAGGTGCTGCATGGCTGTCGTCAGCTCGTGTCGTGAGATGTTGGGTTAAGTCCCGTAACGAGCGCAACCCTTGTCCTTAGTTACCAGCACGTTATGGTGGGCACTCTAAGGAGACTGCCGGTGACAAACCGGAGGAAGGTGGGGATGACGTCAAGTCATCATGGCCCTTACGGCCTGGGCTACACACGTGCTACAATGGTCGGTACAGAGGGTTGCCAAGCCGCGAGGTGGAGCTAATCCCAGAAAACCGATCGTAGTCCGGATCGCAGTCTGCAACTCGACTGCGTGAAGTCGGAATCGCTAGTAATCGCGAATCAGAATGTCGCGGTGAATACGTTCCCGGGCCTTGTACACACCGCCCGTCACACCATGGGAGTGGGTTGCACCAGAAGTAGCTAGTCTAACCTTCGGGAGGACGGTTACCACGGTGTGATTCATGACTGGGGTGAAGTCGTAACAAGGTAGCCGTAGGGGAACCTGCGGCTGGATCACCTCCTTAATCGACGACATCAGCTGCTCCATAAGTTCCCACACGAATTGCTTGATTCATTGAAGAAGACGAAAAGAAGCAGCCCGAAATTGGGTCTGTAGCTCAGTTGGTTAGAGCGCACCCCTGATAAGGGTGAGGTCGGCAGTTCGAATCTGCCCAGACCCACCAATTTTGTGTGGGAAACGCCTGTAGAAATACGGGGCCATAGCTCAGCTGGGAGAGCGCCTGCCTTGCACGCAGGAGGTCAACGGTTCGATCCCGTTTGGCTCCACCACTACTGCTTCTGTTTGTAGAAAGCTTAGAAATGAGCATTCCATCGTTGTGATGGTGAATGTTGATTTCTAGTCTTTGACTAGTTCGTTCTTTAAAAATTTGGGTATGTGATAGAAAGATAGACTGGACGTTACTTTCACTGGTAACGGCTCAGGCTAAGGTAAAATTTGTGAGTCGCTCTTAATTGAGTATGATCGAATTTTCGGCGAATGTTGTCTTCACAGTATAACCAGATTGCTTGGGGTTATATGGTCAAGTGAAGAAGCGCATACGGTGGATGCCTTGGCAGTCAGAGGCGATGAAAGACGTGGTAGCCTGCGAAAAGCTTCGGGGAGTCGGCAAACAGACTTTGATCCGGAGATGTCTGAATGGGGGAACCCAGCCATCATAAGATGGTTACCTTACACTGAATACATAGGTGTATGGAGCGAACCAGGGGAACTGAAACATCTAAGTACCCTGAGGAAAAGAAATCAACCGAGATTCCCTTAGTAGTGGCGAGCGAACGGGGACTAGCCCTTAAGTGGCTTTGAGATTAGCGGAACGCTCTGGAAAGTGCGGCCATAGTGGGTGATAGCCCTGTACGCGAAAATCTCTTAGTCATGAAATCGAGTAGGACGGAGCACGAGAAACTTTGTCTGAATATGGGGGGACCATCCTCCAAGGCTAAATACTACTGACTGACCGATAGTGAACTAGTACCGTGAGGGAAAGGCGAAAAGAACCCCGGAGAGGGGAGTGAAATAGATCCTGAAACCGTATGCGTACAAGCAGTGGGAGCCCACTTTGTTGGGTGACTGCGTACCTTTTGTATAATGGGTCAGCGACTTATTTTCAGTGGCGAGCTTAACCGAATAGGGGAGGCGTAGCGAAAGCGAGTCTTAATAGGGCGTCTAGTCGCTGGGAATAGACCCGAAACCGGGCGATCTATCCATGGGCAGGTTGAAGGTTGGGTAACACTAACTGGAGGACCGAACCGACTACCGTTGAAAAGTTAGCGGATGACCTGTGGATCGGAGTGAAAGGCTAATCAAGCTCGGAGATAGCTGGTTCTCCTCGAAAGCTATTTAGGTAGCGCCTCATGTATCACTGTAGGGGGTAGAGCACTGTTTCGGCTAGGGGGTCATCCCGACTTACCAAACCGATGCAAACTCCGAATACCTACAAGTGCCGAGCATGGGAGACACACGGCGGGTGCTAACGTCCGTCGTGAAAAGGGAAACAACCCAGACCGTCAGCTAAGGTCCCCAAGTTATGGTTAAGTGGGAAACGATGTGGGAAGGCTTAGACAGCTAGGAGGTTGGCTTAGAAGCAGCCACCCTTTAAAGAAAGCGTAATAGCTCACTAGTCGAGTCGGCCTGCGCGGAAGATGTAACGGGGCTCAAACCATACACCGAAGCTACGGGTATCACGTAAGTGATGCGGTAGAGGAGCGTTCTGTAAGCCTGTGAAGGTGAGTTGAGAAGCTTGCTGGAGGTATCAGAAGTGCGAATGCTGACATGAGTAACGACAATGGGTGTGAAAAACACCCACGCCGAAAGACCAAGGTTTCCTGCGCAACGTTAATCGACGCAGGGTTAGTCGGTCCCTAAGGCGAGGCTGAAAAGCGTAGTCGATGGAAAACAGGTTAATATTCCTGTACTTCTGGTTATTGCGATGGAGGGACGGAGAAGGCTAGGCCAGCTTGGCGTTGGTTGTCCAAGTTTAAGGTGGTAGGCTGGAATCTTAGGTAAATCCGGGATTCTAAGGCCGAGAGCTGATGACGAGTTGTCTTTTAGACGACGAAGTGGTTGATGCCATGCTTCCAAGAAAAGCTTCTAAGCTTCAGGTAACCAGGAACCGTACCCCAAACCGACACAGGTGGTTGGGTAGAGAATACCAAGGCGCTTGAGAGAACTCGGGTGAAGGAACTAGGCAAAATGGCACCGTAACTTCGGGAGAAGGTGCGCCGGTGAGGGTGAAGGACTTGCTCCGTAAGCTCATGCCGGTCGAAGATACCAGGCCGCTGCGACTGTTTATTAAAAACACAGCACTCTGCAAACACGAAAGTGGACGTATAGGGTGTGACGCCTGCCCGGTGCCGGAAGGTTAATTGATGGGGTTAGCTAACGCGAAGCTCTTGATCGAAGCCCCGGTAAACGGCGGCCGTAACTATAACGGTCCTAAGGTAGCGAAATTCCTTGTCGGGTAAGTTCCGACCTGCACGAATGGCGTAACGATGGCGGCGCTGTCTCCACCCGAGACTCAGTGAAATTGAAATCGCTGTGAAGATGCAGTGTATCCGCGGCTAGACGGAAAGACCCCGTGAACCTTTACTATAGCTTTGCACTGGACTTTGAATTTGCTTGTGTAGGATAGGTGGGAGGCTTTGAAGCGTGGACGCCAGTTCGCGTGGAGCCAACCTTGAAATACCACCCTGGCAACTTTGAGGTTCTAACTCAGGTCCGTTATCCGGATCGAGGACAGTGTATGGTGGGTAGTTTGACTGGGGCGGTCTCCTCCTAAAGAGTAACGGAGGAGTACGAAGGTGCGCTCAGACCGGTCGGAAATCGGTCGTAGAGTATAAAGGCAAAAGCGCGCTTGACTGCGAGACAGACACGTCGAGCAGGTACGAAAGTAGGTCTTAGTGATCCGGTGGTTCTGTATGGAAGGGCCATCGCTCAACGGATAAAAGGTACTCCGGGGATAACAGGCTGATACCGCCCAAGAGTTCATATCGACGGCGGTGTTTGGCACCTCGATGTCGGCTCATCACATCCTGGGGCTGAAGCCGGTCCCAAGGGTATGGCTGTTCGCCATTTAAAGTGGTACGCGAGCTGGGTTTAGAACGTCGTGAGACAGTTCGGTCCCTATCTGCCGTGGACGTTTGAGATTTGAGAGGGGCTGCTCCTAGTACGAGAGGACCGGAGTGGACGAACCTCTGGTGTTCCGGTTGTCACGCCAGTGGCATTGCCGGGTAGCTATGTTCGGAATAGATAACCGCTGAAAGCATCTAAGCGGGAAACTAGCCTCAAGATGAGATCTCACTGGGACCTTGAGTCCCCTGAAGGGCCGTCGAAGACTACGACGTTGATAGGTTGGGTGTGTAAGCGCTGTGAGGCGTTGAGCTAACCAATACTAATTGCCCGTGAGGCTTGACCATATAACACCCAAGCAATTTGACTACTCGAGAGAGCATCAGATTGCGGTGTGTGAAGACGCAATGAACCGAAAGTTCGATGCTCACAAAACACCGAAACCTATCGCATACCCAATTTGCTGAAGCGAGGCCATATGGCAACGACTCAGTACCCGAATTTCTTGACGACCATAGAGCATTGGAACCACCTGATCCCATCCCGAACTCAGTAGTGAAACGATGCATCGCCGATGGTAGTGTGGGGTTTCCCCATGTGAGAGTAGGTCATCGTCAAGATTAAATTCCGAAACCCCATTTGCGAAAGCAGATGGGGTTTTGTTTTGGGCGGTCGAAAAGTGCCAAGACGCTCATTGCAGTGGCCTTCAGTGCTAAAGTCCACGCCTCGATTCTTGCTTTTCCAAGGAAACCGTTATGCCGGGTGCGACGTCCCTCAGCGCTGGATTCATGGTGGTTCACGGTAACCGCCTGGACGAGTTGCGCAGCCTGGTAGTCAGCTGGATGCGTCGTTATCCCCTGGCGCCTTTGGAAAACGAAATCGCTCTGGTCCAAAGCAACGGCATCGCCCAATGGCTCAAGCTTGCCCTGGCCGAAGATCCGCAAGAAGACGATATGGGCGGCTGTGGCATTGCAGCAGCAATCGATGTGCAACTGCCCGGCAGCTTCATGTGGCAGCTCTATCGCATGGTCCTGGGTCGTGACGAAATTCCCCCTAAGTCTTTGCTTGATAAGGCACCGCTGACGTGGCGACTCATGCGCCTGCTCCCGCAGCTTATCGACCAGCCCCATTTCGAGCCGCTGCAACGCTTCCTGACTCACGACACCGACCTGCGCAAGCGCTACCAGCTCGCCGAGCGCTTGGCCGACCTGTTCGACCAATACCAGGTGTATCGCGCCGATTGGCTGGAAGACTGGGCCGCAGGGCGTCATCAGTTACGCAATGGACGCGGCGAATCCAAACCCCTTAACACTGCGAACTGTTGGCAGGCTGAGTTATGGCGCGCGTTGCTGCTCGACGTCGGCGCGCAGGGCATGGCCGAGAGTCGGGCCGGCGTTCACCAGCGTTTTATCGAGCGCATCAACACGCTCGAGCAAGCGCCTCCTGGCCTACCTTCCCGAGTGATCGTTTTCGGCATTTCATCCCTGCCCGCCCAAGCGCTTGAAGCCCTGGCGGGCCTGGCCCGTTTCAGCCAAGTGCTGCTGTGCGTGCACAACCCTTGCCGCCATCATTGGTCAGACATCGTGGCCGACAAGGACCTGCTGCGTAACGAATACAAGCGCCAAGCGCGCAAAGCGGGCATGCCAGTCACCATCGACCCACAAACCCTGCATCAGCATGCCCATCCGTTACTCGCCGCCTGGGGCAAGCAGGGCCGTGACTACATCAGCCTGTTGGACAGTTATGACGACCCCAACAGCTACCGCGCCGCCTTCCGTGATGGGCGTATCGATCTGTTCAGCGACAGCCAGCCCACCACGCTGCTCAACCAGCTGCAGGACGATATCCTGGAACTGCGCCCACTCGATGAAACCCGCGAACTTTGGCCTGCGGTCGACCTGAAGCGCGACTCATCCATTCGCTTTCACATCGCCCACAGCGCCCAGCGCGAAGTGGAAATTCTCCACGACCAGTTGCTTCAACGCTTCAGCGCCGACCCCACCTTGCGCCCTCGGGACATCATCGTCATGGTCCCCGATGTCGACAGCTACGCGCCGCACATTCGCGCGGTTTTCGGCCAACTGGAAAGAAACGACCCACGCTTCATTCCATTCACCCTGACAGACCAGGGTCAACGCGGCCGTGACCCGCTGCTGATCGCCGTCGAGCACCTGCTCAAGCTCCCCGACAGCCGCTTCCCCGTCAGCGAGATTCTCGACCTGTTGGATGTTCCCGCCCTGCGCGAACGTTTCGCCATCAATGAACGCGACCTGCCGACGCTGCACCGCTGGATCGAAGGCGCGGGTATCCGCTGGGGGCTCAACGCCGAGCAGCGTGCCGGCCTGGGGCTGCCCGAGGCGCTGGAGCAGAACAGTTGGCGATTCGGCCTGCGACGAATGCTGCTGGGTTACGCCGTCGGCACCGGTGTCGCGTGCGACGGCATCGAGCCCTACGACGAAATTGGTGGGCTTGATGCAGCGCTGATCGGCCCACTGGTTGCCTTGCTCGACGCATTAAACGACGCGCATCAAGCCCTGTCGCAACCAGCACCTCCCCACGTGTGGGGCGAGCGTCTGCAACGCTTGATGCAGCAGTTTTTCCTGCCCAGCAGCGAGCACGATGACTACCTGTTGGGCCAACTCGAACAATTAAGAGAGACCTGGCTGGAAACCTGCGAGTCGGTCGGCCTGCAGGACGAATTACCGCTCACTGTAGTCCGTGAAGCGTGGCTAGCCGGGCTTGACCAAGGCCGTCTGTCCCAGCGCTTCCTCGCGGGTGCGGTCAATTTTTGTACCCTGATGCCCATGCGCGCAATCCCGTTCAAGCTGGTCTGCCTGCTCGGCATGAACGACGGCGACTACCCGCGTGCCCAGCCCCCGCTGGACTTTGACCTGATGGGCAGCGACTACCGGCCCGGCGATCGTTCCCGCCGTGAGGACGACCGCTACCTGCTGCTCGAAGCCCTGCTTTCCGCACGCGACCAGCTCTATATCAGCTGGGTCGGCCGCAGCATCCGCGACAACAGTGAGCGCCCGGCCTCGGTGCTGATCGGCCAACTGCGCGACCATCTCGCCAGCGGCTGGCATAACGCCGATAGCCAAGAACCCCTGATCGAAGCGATGACCCAGGAACACCCGCTCCAACCGTTCAGCGCCCGCTACTTCCATGAAGGCGACCCGCTGTTCAGTTACGCCCGCGAATGGCAGCTGCTGCACGAAGCGCCGGCCGCAATGGCCCACGACCACGCGCTGGCACCGCACCATCAGGAAGAGCCCCTGAGCCTAGGCCAGTTGCAGGATTTCCTGCGCAATCCGGTAAAGCATTTCTTCAGCCAACGCCTGAAAGTGTTCTTCGAGGCTGCCGAAGTACCGCTGGCCGACGAAGAACCCTTCGTCCTCGACGCACTGCAACGCTACAGCCTCAGCGACAGTCTGCTGAACGCCGCACTGGCCCGGCCCGACCAGCTTGATCAGGCCCTTAACGCCCAAGCCTTGCGCTTGCAAGGCAGTGGCCTGCTGCCTATGGTCGGTTTCGGCGAATGCCTGCGCAACGAGCTGATCGAGCCGTTGCCGGACCTGTTGCAGCGCTATCAACAACTCCTGGCGCTCTGGCCAACCCCGCACGCTGGCGCGGAACCGATCAGTTTCGAGTACCAGGGCATCCAGCTCGAAGGCTGGATCAGCGGCCTGCATCGACGCAGTGATGGCGGATTGTTAAGCGTGACCACCATTCCCAACAGCATCGGTTCGATCAAGACGCGCAAGTGGCACCGGCTGATTCGCCCCTGGGTCAATCACGTGGTCGCCTGTGCGTGTGGCGTGCCGTTGAGCACCGGGCTGGTGGCCAGTGACGACACCTTGCTCCTGGCCCCACTGGACACCGCCACCGCGCAGCACATCCTCGCCGACCTGCTGCTCGCCTGGCACACCGGCATGAGCAAACCGCTGCCCGTCGCGGTAAAAACCGCCTTTGCCTGGCTCGGCCAGACCGACCCCGCCAAGGCCCACGCTGCAGCCAGCAAAGCCTACGAGGGCGACGGCATCACCACCGACGGTGAGCGCCGTGAAACGCCCGCGCTCACTCGTCAGTTCCCCGACTATGCGACGCTGGTCGCCAGCGAAGAATTCGAAGGTTGGTGTGAAACCCTGTATCGCCCCCTGATCAGCGCCCCCTGGCGTTCACTGTCCAGCGCGGAGGCCGGCGCATGAGTAACAAGCCCTTGGCCCTGGCCTTCCCGCTCAAAGGCAGCCAACTGATCGAAGCCAGCGCTGGCACCGGCAAAACCTTCACGATTTCGGCCTTGTACCTGCGCCTGGTCCTCGGCAACGGTGGTGATGAGTCCGGCTTCGGCCGCGAACTGCTGCCGCCGCAGATTCTGGTGGTGACCTTCACCGACGCCGCCACCAAGGAGTTGCGTGAACGTATCCGTATCCGCCTGGCCGAAGCGGCGCGGTTCTTCCGTGGCGAAATCGAGCCGCCTGACGCCTTGATCGCCGACCTGCGTAATCAATACCCCGAGGAGCAGTGGCCCGCCTGCGCCAATCGGTTGGACATCGCTGCGCAATGGATGGACGAAGCGGCCGTCTCGACGATCCACAGTTGGTGCCAGCGTATGCTGCGCGAGCACGCCTTCGACAGCGGCAGCCTGTTTACCCAGACCCTGGAGACCGATCACAGCGACCTGCTCGGTGAAGTGCTGCGCGACTACTGGCGCTTGTTCTGCTACCCGATGCACGACGACGCACTCAACTGGGTGCGCAACAACTGGGGTGGCCCGGCCGCGTTGATGCCACGGGTGCGCGCGCTGTTCGGCAGTGAGCGGCCCGCCGAGGACAGCCGCGAGCCGGCCGACATGATCACCGCCTGCCTGCAGGAGCGCCGCGAGGCGTTGACCCGCATCAAGGCGCCTTGGCTGCAATGGGCCGCCGAGCTGCGCGAGCTGTGCTTGCAAGCCGTTGCTGCCAAGGCGGTCGATGGGCGCAAAATGCAGGCGCGTTACTTCGAGCCCTGGTTCGAAAAAATCAGCGCCTGGGCCGCCGACGAAACCCTGGAACAACTGGATATCGGCACCGGCTTTACCCGGCTGACCCCCGACGGCATGGCCGAAGCCTGGAAAGGCGAGCCGCCACGGCATCCCGGCATCGACGCCATGGCCGGCCTCAAAGCCGCCCTCGACGCACTGCCAACCCCGGACGCCGCTGTGTTGCAACACGCCGCGTCCTGGGTGGGCAAGCGCTTCGAAGAAGAGAAGCGGCGGCGCGCCGAAATGGGCTTCGACGACATGCTGATCCGCCTCAACGCCGCGCTCCAGGCCGACGGTGGCGAGCGCCTCGCCAGTGTGATCCGCGAGCAATTCCCGGTGGCCTTGATCGATGAATTCCAAGACACCGACCCCGTGCAGTACAGCATCTTCGACAGCATTTACCGCATCGAAGAAAACCACCTGGACAGCGGCCTGTTCCTGATCGGCGACCCCAAACAGGCGATCTACGCCTTCCGCGGCGCGGATATTTACACCTACCTGCGCGCCCGGCAGTCCACCACCGGGCGCCACCACACCCTGGGCACCAACTTCCGCTCCAGCCATGCGATGGTCGAGGCGGTGAACCATGTGTTCCAGCGTGCAGAAACCGGCCGGGGCGCCTTCCTGTTTCGTGAGCCCGACGGCCATAACCCGGTGCCGTTTCACCCGGTGCTGTCCCAGGGCCGCAAGGAACAGCTGCAGGTCGACGGCCATACGCTGCCGGCGATGAACCTTTGGCACCTGCCCACCGACCAGCCGATTTCCAATGTGCTGTATCGCCAGCAACTGGCCGCCGCCTGCGCCACGCACATCGTCGCGTTGCTCAATGGCGGGCAGCAAGGCAGCGCGGGTTTTGTCAAAGACAACACCTTCAACGGCGTGCTGCCGTCAGACATCGCCATCCTCGTACGAGACGGCAAGGAAGCCCAGGCCGTGCGCGCCGAGTTGGCGGCGCGTGGCGTGCGCAGCGTGTACCTGTCGGATAAAGACTCGGTCTTCGCCGCCCAGGAAGCCCACGACCTGCTGGCCTGGCTCAAGGCCTGCGCCGAACCGGACGTCGAACGCCCGCTGCGCGCGGCCCTGGCCTGTGTCACCTTGAACTTGTCATTGGCGGAGCTGGAGCGTCTGAACCAGGACGAACTGGCGTGGGAAAGCCGCGTGATGCAGTTCCGTGGCTACCGCACGATCTGGCGTACCCAAGGCGTGCTGCCGATGCTGCGCCGCCTGCTGCATGACTTCAAGCTGCCGCAAACCCTGATCGCCCGCAGCGATGGCGAGCGAGTGCTGACCAACCTGTTGCACCTCAGCGAACTGCTGCAGCAGGCGGCGTCGGAACTGGACGGCGAGCAGGCGTTGATTCGCCATCTTGCCGAGCACCTGGCGCTGTCGGGTCAGGCCGGTGAAGAGCAGATCCTGCGCCTGGAAAGCGATGAGCAACTGGTCAAGGTGGTGACGATCCACAAATCCAAGGGCCTCGAATACGACCTGGTGTTCCTGCCCTTCATCTGTTCGGCCAAACCGGTGGACGGCACGCGCTTGCCGCTGCATTACCACGACGAGCAGGGCAAATCCCACGTCAGCCTGCGGCCCACCGCGGAGTTGATTGCCCAGGCCGACGATGAGCGCCTGGCCGAAGACCTGCGCTTGCTGTATGTCGCCCTGACCCGCGCCAAACACGCCTGCTGGCTGGGCATCGCCGACCTCAAGCGCGGTAACAGCAGCAGCTCCGTGCTGCACCTTTCGGCGCTGGGCTATTTGCTCGGCGCCGGTGCACCGCTGGGGGAGTCCGCCGACCTGGCGCGCTGGTTGATGGCGCTGCAGGAAGGCTGCCCGACCATCAGCTATGCCCATGTGCCGCAAGCGCAAGACACTGTGTTTCATCCACCGCGCAACGAAGCCACCTTGCTGGCCCCGCTGCTGCCTAAACGCAAGGCCGCAGAAAACTGGTGGATTGCCTCCTACAGCGCCTTGCGCATTGGCGACAGCATGAGCGCCGCGAATCTCGAAGCGCCTGAAAGCCCACAGGCCCAGAAACTGTTCGATGACGAACGCCTTGATCCCGATGCACCACGGGAAGTGGCGGCGTCCGGCGGCGATATTCATCGTTTCCCACGCGGTCCCAATCCAGGCACCTTCCTTCACGGCTTGTTGGAATGGGCCGGTGAAGAAGGCTTCAACCTGAGCCCCGAGGCCATCGAAAGGGCCGTCGGCGCCCGCTGTAACCGCCGCCATTGGGAAGGCTGGATCATCACCCTCAGCGCCTGGCTTGGCCACTTGTTGCAAACACCGCTGCCTGTGTACGACGCCCGCGTCAGCCTCAGTGCCCTGCAGCAGTACCAGATCGAAATGGAGTTCTGGTTCGCCAGCCATAAAGTCGACGTGCTCGCCCTCGACAAGCTGGTGTGCCAGTACACCCACCACGGCGTCTCCCGCGTGGCGGCCGAACCGGTGTTGCTCAACGGTATGTTCAAGGGCTTTATCGACCTGACCTTCGAGCACGACGGTCGTTATTACGTGGCTGACTACAAATCCAACTGGCTCGGCCCTGACGATTCGGCCTACACCCTGGAAGCCATGGAACAGTCGATCCTCGAGCATCGGTACGACCTGCAATACGTACTTTACCTGCTGGCCCTGCATCGCCAACTCAAGGCACGCCTGCCGGATTACGACTACGAACGCCACATCGGCGGCGCCCTGTACCTGTTCCTGCGCGGTACGCAATCGGTGAGCCAGGGCGCGTATTTCACCCGGCCACCGCGAGAACTGATCGAAGGGCTGGACCTGTTGTTCCAAGGCAAGCCTATCCCGCCCAAAGCCGAGCCCGCCTGGGAACAAGGAGTGCTGCTATGAGCCTGTCGCCGTTACTGCCGCAAGAGCTGACACCTCTCAGTCGCGCCGCCGACCTGGTGCAATTACTCGAGCGTTGGGTCGAGCGTGGTTGGTTACGGGCCCTGGACAAAGCCTTCGTCGGCTTCCTGCATGAGCTTGACCCAGAAGCCGATCCCTTGGTGTTGCTGGCGGCGGCGTTGACCAGCCACCAATTGGGTCACGGCCATGTGTGCCTCGACCTGTTCGAAACGCTCAAGGCGCCGGACTTTGCCTTGTCGCTGCCGCCTGAAGGCGACCTGCAAACCGGCGCGATGCTGTTGCCGTCGCAATTGCTCGAAGGTTTAGACGGCGCCCACTGGTGTCATGCCCTGGCTGCCAGCCCCTTGGTCGCGCTGGCTGTCGATGGCAGTGAGTCGGCCCGAAGCCGTCCGTTGGTGCTGTCCGGAAAACGCCTCTATCTGCGCCGCTATTGGGCGTATGAACGGCGCATCGACAGCGCCTTGCGCCTGCGGCTGGCCAGCCACGAAAGCGTCGCCACCGATTTGCCGCAGCGGCTCAATGGTTTGTTCGATCAACCGGCGCCCGATGGCGTGATCGACTGGCAAAAACTGGCCTGTGCCCTGGCCACCCGTGGCGCGTTCAGCATCGTCACGGGCGGCCCCGGCACCGGCAAGACCACCACCGTGGTGCGCCTGCTCGCGCTGTTGCAGGCACCGGCTGTGGAAAGCGGCAATCCCTTGCGTATCCGCCTGGCCGCGCCCACCGGTAAAGCCGCTGCCCGTCTCACCGAGTCCATCAGCCAGCAAGTGCTGTCGCTGAAAGTGCCCGACACTGTGCGTGAAAAAATCCCGACCCAGGTCACCACGGTTCACCGCTTGCTGGGCAGTCGCCCGGGTACTCGGCATTTTCGTCATCACGTCGGCAACCCATTGCCGCTGGATGTGCTGGTGGTGGACGAAGCGTCGATGATCGATCTGGAAATGATGGCCAACCTGCTCGACGCCTTGCCCCCCCATGCTCGCCTGGTGCTGCTGGGCGACAAGGACCAGCTCGCTTCGGTAGAGGCGGGCGCGGTGCTCGGCGATTTGTGCCGCGATGCCGAGGCCGGTTGGTACAGCCCGGCCACGCGCCAATGGCTGCAAGCGGTCAGCGCTGAAAATCTCGCCGACAGCGGTTTGCAGGAGGACCTCGACGGCACTCATCCCCTGGCGCAGCAGGTGGTGATGCTGCGCTACTCGCGGCGTTTCGGCGAGGGCAGCGGCATCGGCCAACTGGCGCGCTGGGTGAACCAGCAGAACGCTGAGCAAGCGCGCCAGCTGCTGGCCGCGCGCAGTCATGACGACCTGTTCTGCCTCAGCCTCAAGGGCGAGCATGATCACGCACTGGAGCGCCTGGTACTGGACGGGCAGGGCGCCGGCGCCCAGGGCTATCGCTATTACCTGAATCTGCTGCAGTCGGCGCGGCCTGCATTGGAGACCCCGCGTGACGATCACGCCTGGACCCACTGGGCGCAACAACTGCTGCAAGCCTTCGACGCGTTCCAGCTGCTCTGCGCCGTGCGCAAAGGCCCGTGGGGCGTCGAAGGCCTGAACCTGCGCATCACCGCCGCCTTGCGCAAGGTGCGGCTGATCGAAGGCGACGAGCAGTGGTATGAAGGCCGCCCGGTGTTGATGACCCGTAACGACTACGGCCTGGGCCTGATGAACGGTGATATCGGCATCGCCTTGAAATTGCCCGAAAGCGACGGCGGGCCGCAGGTGCTGCGCGTGGCTTTCCCGCGTAATGACGGCCAGGGGGGCGTGCGCTTCGTGCTGCCCAGCCGACTCAACGACGTGGAAACCGTGTATGCCATGACCGTGCACAAATCCCAGGGGTCAGAGTTCACCCATACCGCGCTGATCCTGCCGGACGCGTTGAACCCGGTGCTGACCAAAGAACTCATCTACACCGGTATCACGCGTGCCAAGCGCTGGTTCAGCCTTATCGAGCCCCGTGCC
The DNA here is from genome assembly GCF_003852255.1 of Pseudomonas sp. R1-43-08. NCBI lineage: Bacteria > Pseudomonadati > Pseudomonadota > Gammaproteobacteria > Pseudomonadales > Pseudomonadaceae > Pseudomonas > Pseudomonas sp. R1-43-08. Next base: position 4,688,159 of record NZ_CP027734.1, on the reverse strand, counting down.
GGAGTCTTTGAGGAAGCCGTACGGCGCAGGGTCAAACGCTTGAGCGGGCTGATGCTGGAGTTGGACGCCACGCCCGCAGAAGCTGACTGAGTGGTCATGTAAGATTTCTGATTCAGATGACTGATTTTTCTGAAAAAATAGTCAGCCCCGCGAAAACCCCTGCGTCGTGGGATTTTCCGCCGCTGTGCTATCGTTGCGGCATCACCTTGAAATTTCTTGAGAGAATTGCTGCATGAACGTGGCTGTCTCGCTCACCGAGCGTAGTTTGAGCTGGAGACGCCTGCTGCGGGTGGCAGTGCTATGCCTGCTCGCCCCGCAGGCATGGGCTCAAACATCCAGCCTGGCTGAACAGCGCGCCCAGGCAGTGACCCAGGTCGTGCTCGGTATCCTCAGTTACGCCCGCTGGCCGATGGAGCCTGCGCAACTGCGCTTGTGCATCGTCGGGCCCACCCAATACACCGACGACCTGATCAAAGGCACCACCCAGGCGACCGGCCGTCCGGTGACGGTGCGCCGCCTGCTGGCGAGCCATCCCGATATCGTCAGTGCCTGCGACGCTGTTTACATCGGCAAACTCAGCGCTGACGAACGCAGCGCATTGTTTACCTCATTGATAGGCCACCCGGTGCTCAGCATCAGCGAAGGCGGTGACCAATGCACCGTGGGCAGCCTGTTCTGCCTGCGGGTGAGTGATGCGCAAGTGTCGTTCGAGGTGAACCTGGACTCCGTCGCCCGCAGCGGCGTACGCATTCATCCCAGCGTGCTGCAACTGTCGCGCCGTCGAGCGCCGGCGCCATGAGGCCCGCCAAGGCGCGGCCGACCCTGGGTTCGGTCATCGGCCGGGGGCACCTGATTCTGGCGTTAGTGGCGGTGACCCTGGCGAGTGTGTCCCTGACCCTGCTCGGCGTGCTGGCATTGCGGGTGTACGCCGAACATAACCTGCATTTGATCGCCCGCTCGATCAATTACACCGTGGAAGCGGCGGTGGTGTTCGACGACAGTGCGGCAGCCACCGAAGCCCTCAGCCTGATTGCGTCGACCGAAGAAGTGGCCCAGGCCGAGGTTTTCGATGCAGGTGGCAAACTACTGGCGCAATGGGTACGGCCAAACACTGGCATGTTGTCACGGGTTGAGCTTGAACTGGCGCATGCCTTGCTCGAGCAGCCCATCAGCCAGCCGATCCTCCATCAAGGGCAAACGGTTGGCAGCATCCACCTGACCGGGCATGGCGGCAGCCTGTTGCGCTTTCTGCTCAGCGGCCTGGCGGGCATTGTGATCTGCACCGCGCTCAGCGCCTGGGTCGCGTTGCATCTGGCGCGGCGCCTGTTGATCGGTATCACCGGGCCGCTGCAAAGCCTCGCCGCCGTGGCCCACGCTGCGCGCAGCGAACGTGACTTCGACCGCCGCGTGCCGCCGGCGCAGATCGCTGAACTCGACAGTCTGGGCAGCGACTTCAACGCCCTGCTTGGCGAGATGGAAGCCTGGCAGAACCACCTGCAAAGCGAAAACGAAACCCTTGCCCACCAGGCCAGCCACGACAGCCTCACCGGCCTGCCCAACCGTGCGTTCTTCGAAGGTCGGTTGATTCGTGCCTTGCGCAGCGCCGCCAAGACCAATGAGCGGGTGGCGGTGCTGTTTCTCGACAGCGATCGTTTCAAAGACATCAACGATAACTTCGGCCACGCCGCCGGCGATGCGGTGCTGATGGCCGTTGCCGAGCGCGTGCGTGCACAACTGCGCGAAGACGACTTGGTGGCTCGGCTGGGCGGCGATGAGTTCGCCGTGCTGCTCGCGCCGCTGCACAAAGCCGAAGATGCACAGCGCATCGCCGACAAGATCATTGCCAGCATGGACGCGCCGATCCCACTGCCCGGCAACACTCAGGTGGTGACCTCCCTCAGTATCGGCATCGCTATTTATCCCGAGCATGGCGCCACACCCGGCACCCTGCTCAATGCCGCCGACGCGGCGATGTACCAGGCCAAACGGCTGTCCTCGGGCAGCCAGCAAACGGCGGAATCGGAGCATTCCGTCGTCAATGTCCAACACAGGAGTTAATTCCTTGTTCTCTAACCCACGCGTTCTATTCATCACCTTACTCGTCGCCTGCCTGGCCCTCGGCGGCTGCCAGACCCCACCGGCCAAAGGCCTGACCCCGGCGCAAGTCAGCGTGCTCAAACAGCAGGGTTTTGAGCTGACTGACGAAGGCTGGGCCTTCGGCCTGTCTGGCAAGGTGCTGTTTGGCAGCGACGTCGAAAGCCTCAACACGCCCAGCACCGACATCGTCGAGCGCATCGGCAAGGCCCTGGTGGGCGCAGGCATCGAACGCGTACGCGTCGAAGGTCACACCGACGCGTCGGGCAAAGAAACCTACAACCAGACCTTGTCCCTGCGCCGCGCCAAAAGCGTGGGCGAGGTGCTGACCCGGGTGGGCATGAAAGAACAAAACATCCAACTGCGCGGCCTGGGCAGCAGCGAGCCGGTGGCGGCAAATACAACCACGGCGGGGCGCACCGAGAATCGTCGCGTGTCGATCGTAGTCATCGCGGACTAAAGCATTTCTCCCATCTCAACCTGAAATGCACTCCAAATGTGGGAGGGGGCTTGCTCCCGATTGCGGCATGTCAGCCACTACATCTGATAACTGACACTCCGCCATCGGGAGCAAGCACCCTCCCACATTTGTACTTCAGTGTGCATAAGACGGTGTTCGCTTAACGGCTCGGCGTCATCGCCTGCGTCAAGTCATCCACCACCGCCTTGCCCATCTCACACAGATAATGCGCGGCCCAAGCGTACTGCTCGCCGCGCACATCCATGGCGGCTTCCATTGCGAGTTTCTTGGAGTAAAAAAGCAGGGTGGAGGCGTGTTCCAGGGCTTCCTCAATCGGCATGCCGGCGTTGACGCGGAACAACGGTTTTTGGTTTTCACCGTAGTCGCCGAAGGTGACGACACCGAGGGTGATGATCGAGGAAAGCGGTGGATCGGGGATGATTTTGCTCATGGTGATTGCTCTCTGCTGAATTAGAGCCGCCACATCACATCGCTAAACATGAAGAGGGTGGCAGCTGTGTGCAGGTTAGCGATCCGGGCCAGAGCGCATCCCGGGTAGACTCGAAAGTCTCCCGCACACAGCCGCCATAAAACGCTAAAAGCTGACGGACGCCAGCTAATACTGTTGGGGGCAGTGCCACGCTTGGAACCCGGATCGCTAAACCCGATCGCTGATATGCAGCGACCCAGGGAGGCTAGTGACCCAAACGCTACAGCGCAATAGGGTAGAGATTCTCTAGGAAACGTCCTGCAATTTAAAGGGAATCGTCGTTGATGGCCCTTTAATCCGCGAACGTGATCTCCCGCGTTTCCCCCATCAACAACCCCTGATTCTGCTCCGCTGACCTCCCTAACGTAATCCCCAACAACGTCTTGCGTAAGGTTGTAGGGTCTAAGGGGCGCGAGCAGGTGCTGTGTCGCTGAAAAAGGCGTTCGGAAACTGTGGTGTTTATGGAGAACTTGTAAGGTGCTGGGACCAGTATCATTTTCGCCGCGAGCATTTTCTCAACTTATAGCCAGCGGTAAGAGGTCCGGAATCAGAAGGGTGCCGATTGTCGCGTTGTGGATGAGTAAAAGGCCATTAGTCGATACTACATTGACATCATCAGCGCGAGTCACCGACACTGAAGCGAATAACCATCATGTTCATAAGGATATCTGCCATGAAAAAACGCTCCTTTCTGGTTCCTTTAGCCACTTTGGCTGCAGCCGTTGCTACAGAACAAGCTTCCGCTCTAAATATGTATGAGGTTGTCGAGCCAAGTCTTGAAGCCAAGAACACATTTCAAGCTGAAGCCCGAAGCGAAAACCTTTCGGTCCGTGGTGGCAACGATTTGTTTGCCTTTGTTCTCAAACGCGGCGACCAGGGGCAGATGATGGCTTATCACAGCTCCCATAGCTCCCACTCTTCGCACAGTTCCCACAGCTCCCACTATTCGGGTCGATAATGGATTTCTCTCATAAGCTCCTTTTTGATGAGCGGCTTTATGACGCACAGGTTTTGCAGAAAGCTGCATATCGATCGATCAATGCCCTGACGGTTGATATCACCCCCGATGGGGGACAGTTCGTCTGCGCTTTGTCATCGAATATCGGCGTGGACGAGCAGTCCTTTCTGTCTGCGGTCCAAGAGTTCAAGAAGGACGCTCTCGATTATCAGCTTCGCCACCGACTGGCAGTTGAGACGCAACCGATCAAGAACCTGATACTCGGACTGGCCTTTTCAAAAACCGGACTGATTAGTGAGTAAATTCCAAAAGCTGGAGTTCTACGCGCAGCAACGTCCGTACGAGTTGCTGCCCTTTAAGTTCGACCGTCTGAATGACGACGAGTACGTCATTACCAATATGGCAGGCGAGTTTCATGTCATACCTGTGCCGATGCTTGAACCGATCATTAGCAAGACGCTTCCGCTCACATCAGAGCTGATCCCTACGCTTCGATCCAAGCAGTTCATTCGCTTCACCAATGAGCAAGCGCCACTTCAGCTTCTGGCTCTCAAAATTCGTACGCGATTGTCCAGACTGGCCGAGTTCACCAATCTGCATATCTTTGTAGTGACGCTTCGGTGTGACCATAGCTGCCCGTATTGCCAAGTTTCAAGGCAGTCCGAGAGCAAAGGCGAATTCGACATGACCAAAGAGATGGCAGACAAGTCGTTGGATTTCGTCTTTATGTCTCCTAATCCTGCCATCAAAATTGAATTTCAGGGTGGAGAGCCGCTGCTGAACTTCGAGATGGTGAGGTACGTTGTTCTTGAGGCCAAAAAACGTAACGTCAAGGAAGGGCGCGACCTACAGTTCGTCGTTGCAACCACGCTGTCGCTACTGACCGATGATGTGCTCGACTTCTGTAAGCAGCACAACATAGTTCTTTCATCTTCGCTCGACGGACCAATGGATCTGCATAATGCAAATCGTCCACGCCCGGGCAGAGATAGTCATCAGCGTTTCGAAGAAGGCTTGAAGAAAGCCCGTGCAGCCCTCGGCTATGACCAAGTGTCAGCCCTGATGACAACCACAGATAAGAGCTTGATACGAGCACGCGACATCATTGATGAATACTTGCGCCTAGGCTTTGATGGCATCTTCCTCCGCGCGCTCTCCCCTTACGGCTTTGCGATAAAGACCAAAAAATTCATGTCGTATGATACAGAGCGCTGGCTTGAATTTTACAAGGAGGGCCTTGAGTACATCATTGAACTAAACAAGTTCGGCATACGATTTGTAGAGCAATATTCTTCGCTCGTGCTGACAAAAATGCTGACATCAGGGGACCCTGGTTTCGTTGATTTGATGAACCCTGCCGGCGCTGGTATCGCAGCCATCGTGTTCAACTACGACGGATCGGTCTACGCCTCAGATGAAAGCCGTATGCTTGCTGAAATGGGCGATCATACGTTCCGTCTGGGCAGCATTCTTGAACACTCATATGAGGAGATCATCCTCTCTGATCAGCTTCTGGATGCACTGGAAAATTCTTTCACCTTAAGCGCTCCAATGTGCTCTGACTGTGCATTTGAACCTTACTGTGGAGCGGAGCCTGTCTACCATCACGCCATTCACAAGGACGTTGTAGCAAGAAAACCTGAGTCCTCTTTCTGCAAGCGAAATATGGCGATTTTCAAGCATCTCATTGGACTGATGGAAAGTGATGAGCAAACAAAACGGATTTTTATGGGTTGGGCCAACCGATGCTGAAACTCGGCGGAAAGATTATCCGCATCCATGCGGTTGATGTTCGTAGGGAACTTACTCTGCTCAAGGTGTCGACCAGCCGGAATTTGCCAGAAGTCTTGCGACGGGAAATAGCCTACTTGGTTTCCGATCAGGAGATCCCCGAGGATTCGCGCACTACCTTTTGCTTGAGAAACATCGACAGTTGGTTGAGGTACTGCCGTCCGACTCCGATTACTCGCTCCTACCGAATGACTACAGCTACATCGGTGAAGGTGACATTATTCGGCTTTCAGCTGATCGTCAGAGCATCAGCGTACTGTTTCGAGCATCGTCGCCGCACAACAGCATCCTGGTCACCGAGCAATGCAATCATTACTGTCTTATGTGTTCACAACCGCCTAAAGCAGCTGATGACTCGTGGATACTTGACGAAATCGAGAGTCTGATTCCGCTTATTCCCAAAGATACCCGCGAGCTGGGGTTTACTGGGGGCGAGCCGACGACCAATCGGGAGCGCTTCCTTAAAATTATCAGCCTGACAAAAAGTTACCTGCCGAGAACCGCAATCCATATCCTCTCGAACGGGCGCAGCTTCAAAGACCCAGCGTTCGCTGAAAAATATGCGCGGATTGAATTGCCCGACGCAATGATCGGAATCCCTGTCTATTCAGACGATCCGACGCTGCATGACTACATCGTCCAGGCCCAAGGTGCGTTCGATGAAACCATTCAGGGTATCCTCAATCTGAAGCGCTTGGGTCAGAAGGTTGAAATCCGAGTTGTCATTCACAAACTATCAGTGCAGCGCCTGCCTGAACTGTGTGAGTTCATTGCACGCAATCTGCTGTTTGTTGACCATGTTGCGCTGATGGGCCTCGAGATGATGGGGTTCACCAGGGCCAATCTTGATGAGCTGTGGATCGACCCGGTCGAGTACAAGGACACGCTCAGCAAATCGGTTGGTATTCTGGCCAAATACGGTATGAACATCTCGGTCTATAATCATCAGCTTTGCCTGGTGAATCCGGACATTCAGCCCTACTACCGGAAGTCAATCAGCGACTGGAAGAATGAGTACGCGCATGAGTGCCAGAGCTGCACAAAACAGCGGGAGTGCGGGGGCTTTTTTGCATCAGGTATTAAATTCGGCTACAGCAAGCATCTAATCCCGTTCTGACTTTGGCTTCAAATCTGCAAGCCGCAATGTCCTTGATGCAAACCCAGCAGGCTTATTGACTGGCAAACCGCATCTCCCGCGTCTCCCCCATCAACAACCCCCGATTTTGCTCCGTCACTTCCCGGATGTAGTCCCACAACAACGTAATCCGCTTCAACTTGCGCAGATCCTCCCGGCAATACATCCAGAACTGCCGCGTAATCGCGATCTGCTCCCCCAGCACCGGCAGCAAGCGCGGGTCCTGCGCCGCTAGAAAGCACGGCAATATCGCCATCGACCGCCCCTGCTGCGCCGCCACGTACTGGGCGATCACACTGGTGCTGCGCAGGCTGGCGCTGGCGCCGGGCACTACATTTGCCAGGTACAGCAGCTCCGAGCTGAACGCTAAATCATCCACATAGCTGATAAACGGATGCTCGGCCAAATCCGCCGATTTGCGGATCGGCGGGTGTTGGTCGAGGTATTGCTGGGTCGCGTATAACTGCAGCTTGTAATCGCACAGTTTGCAGCACACGTATGGCCCGTGTTCCGGACGCTCCAAAGCGATGACGATGTCGGCTTCGCGCTTGGACAGGCTGATGAAGTGCGGCAGCGGCAGGATGTCGACCGAGATCGCCGGGTAGGTATCGACGAAATGACTCAATTGCGGGGTGATGAAAAAACTGCCGAAGCCTTCGGTGCAGCCCATGCGCACATGCCCGGACAGCGCCACGCCGGAGCCGGAGACTTGCTCGCAGGCCATGTGCAAGGTGCTTTCGATGGATTCGGCGTAGCCCAGCAAGCGCTGGCCTTCAGTGGTGAGCACAAAACCGTTGGTCCGGGATTTTTCGAACAGCAGGGTGCCGAGTGACACTTCCAATGAACTGATGCGCCGCGACACGGTGGTGTAGTCCACCGCCAGGCGCTTGGCGGCCACGCTGGCCTTGCGGGTGCGGGCCACTTCGAGGAAAAACTTCAGGTCATCCCAGTTCAGGGAGCCCAATGATGTGATGTTTTTTTGCATGTTGGACCGGCTTTTATGTGCGTTCTTATTAGAGATTTGCACATCTATACTCCAAAAACAGTCCGAACGCCTCCTTCTTCAAGGCGATTCACTCTCTGCATAACAACAAGATTCCGGAGACCCTCATGAACGCATCTGCCGATATTTCCGTCCAACAGGTCAAGTTGCTGATCAACGGTGAATGGGTCGAGTCCAGGACCACCGAGTGGCAAGACATCGTCAACCCGGCTACCCAGCAGGTGCTGGCCAAAGTCCCGTTCGCCACGGCCGATGAGGTCAACGCTGCCATCGACGCTGCTCATCGCGCCTTCCAGACCTGGAAGCTGACCCCGATCGGCGCGCGCATGCGCATCATGCTCAAGCTGCAAGCGTTGATCCGCGAACATTCCAAGCGCATCGCCGTGGTGCTCAGCGCCGAGCAGGGTAAGACCATTGCCGACGCCGAGGGCGATATTTTCCGTGGGCTTGAAGTGGTGGAACACGCCTGTTCCATCGGCACCCTGCAAATGGGTGAATTCGCCGAGAACGTCGCCGGCGGTGTCGACACCTACACCCTGCGCCAGCCCATCGGCGTCTGCGCCGGCATCACGCCGTTCAATTTCCCGGCGATGATTCCGCTGTGGATGTTCCCGATGGCCATCGCCTGCGGTAACACCTTCGTGCTCAAGCCGTCCGAGCAGGACCCGTTGTCGACCATGCTACTGGTGGAGCTGGCGTTGGAAGCCGGTGTGCCGGCTGGCGTGCTTAATGTGGTACACGGCGGCAAGGACGTGGTGGATGCGCTGTGCACCCACAAGGATATCAAGGCGGTTTCGTTCGTTGGCTCCACCGCTGTGGGCACGCATGTCTACGACCTGGCCGGTAAACACGGCAAGCGTGTGCAGTCGATGATGGGCGCCAAGAACCATGCGGTGGTGCTGCCGGATGCCAATCGCGAGCACACCCTCAATGCCCTGGTTGGTGCTGGTTTCGGCGCTGCGGGCCAGCGTTGCATGGCCACCTCGGTGGTGGTGCTGGTGGGGGCGGCCAGGCAATGGTTGCCGGATCTCAAGGCGCTGGCGCAGAAGCTCAAGGTCAACGCGGGCAGCGAAGCGGGCACCGATGTCGGCCCGGTGATTTCCAAGCGGGCCAAGGCGCGCATCCTGGAGCTGATCGAAAGCGGTGTGAAAGAAGGCGCGAAGCTGGAGCTGGACGGCCGTGACATCAAGGTGCCGGGTTTCGAGCACGGCAATTTTGTCGGCCCGACGCTGTTCTCGGGCGTGACCACCGACATGCGCATCTACACCGAGGAAATCTTCGGCCCGGTGCTGGTGGTGCTGGAGGTCAATACCCTCGATGAAGCCATTGCGCTGGTCAACGCCAACCCGTTCGGCAACGGCACCGGCCTGTTCACCCAGAGCGGCGCGGCGGCGCGTAAGTTCCAGAGCGAAATCGATGTAGGCCAAGTAGGTATCAACATTCCGATTCCGGTGCCGGTACCGTTCTTCAGCTTCACCGGCTCCCGTGGTTCCAAGCTCGGTGACCTCGGCCCGTACGGCAAGCAAGTGGTGCAGTTCTACACCCAGACCAAAACCGTCACCAGCCGCTGGTTCGACGACGATACAGTCAACGATGGCGTCAACACCACCATCAACCTGCGCTGACTCCGGGAGACGACCATGAAGATTGCATTTATCGGCCTGGGCAACATGGGCGCACCCATGGCCCGCAACCTGATCAAGGCCGGGCACGCGCTGAATCTGTTCGACCTGAACCAGACCGTGCTCAAGGAGCTGGCCGAATTGGGCGGCCGCATCAGCGACTCACCGCGTGACGCGGCCCAGGGCGCTGAACTGGTGATCACCATGCTGCCGGCCGCTGCGCATGTACGCAGCGTGTGGCTGAATGAAGACGGTGTGCTCGCCGGCATCGGCGAAGGCATTCCCGCAGTGGACTGCAGCACCATCGACCCGCAAACCGCCCGCGATGTGGCTGCCGCCGCCGCCAGGCAAGGTGTGGTGATGGCCGACGCCCCGGTCTCCGGCGGCACCGGCGGGGCGCAAGCCGGCACGCTGACCTTCATGGTCGGCGCCACCCCCGACCTGTTCGCCACCCTGCAACCGGTGCTGGCGCAGATGGGCCGTAACATCGTGCACTGCGGCGAAGTCGGCACCGGGCAAATCGCCAAGATCTGCAACAACCTGCTGCTGGGCATCAGCATGATCGGCGTCAGTGAAGCCATGGCCCTGGGCGACGCGCTCGGCATCGATACCCAGGTGCTGGCCGGCATCATCAACAGCTCCACCGGGCGCTGCTGGAGTTCGGACACCTACAACCCGTGGCCGGGCGTGATTGAGACGGCGCCGTCGTCGCGCGGCTATACCGGCGGTTTTGGCGCCGACCTGATGCTCAAGGACCTGGGCCTGGCCACTGAAGCGGCGCGGCAGGCCAAGCAACCCGTGATCCTGGGAGCCGTGGCCCAGCAGTTGTACCAGTCGATGAGCCAGCGTGGGGAAGGGGGCAAGGACTTCTCGGCGATTATCGACAGCTATCGCAAACCGCAATAGAGCGTTCTCCGGGGGCCTGCTATGCATGGGCTCCCGGTTTCTGCGGCTCAGCGAGCCTTCTGGTTTTCCTGCCAGCATCCCACCACGTAAGCATCAGGATTGATGCCTTTCCTTGCATGAATTCATCGCCGTCTATCGAAGTCAGCCGTCATGGAGTGGCTCCGTTGTGCGTGGCGAATCGGCTGAAAAATCTTGAATTCATCATTGGCCCAAGGCTACCCCCGTTCTTGCTACCGTTTGCGCCCATTCGCTGCAAGCGCGGCTTTCTGATGTTTCCACAGCACGGGTAAGACTTTAATCGTTATGGCACGTCGATACTTGCGCTCCCTCAAGTACCTGATCTTCCAATCTCAATCGAGAAAGAAGGCGCTGGCGTCATTCGTCGATCAGTGGACTGCCTTGGACTACCAATGGCTAGACGCAACAAAAGTCCGTTTCGACGTGATTGATAACCGTGCCCTTGAGGCGTGCCATCGCTGGGGAGGTGACGCGCAATTTCCATGGGAGGATGTTGCTGCCTGGAAGACGCTGGATGCCAAAGGTTTTGATTTGTCGATTTGGCATGATGAACAACTATGCGGCCTTTGTTATGCGACGCCTCGTGACAGTAAAGTCACGATTAAGATCGTGCTCCTCGAGGGCTGCTCGGATAGTAAACATCCCTTGAAAGGCTTGATAGCTGCACTTGCCTTGGGCGCTATCGATGCATACGCACGTGCCATCGGGTGTTCTCGCATCGAAATTCAAGAGCCGCGACCTGATGCCGTGCCCACTTATGAGCGACTCGGCTTCAATTATGATGAACAGCAGCGCCTTGTGATTTCAGTGGAGGCCACCTAGTATGAGGCGCATCTACAAGGCTTACGGAGGCTTGAATTTATGAAAACAGCTACCCGCAAAGCAAGCGCACAGTTGGTCGAGATATTTTGTGCCGAGGCTAATAAAAAACTTGGTGAGTCGGCATCTGCCAATCAAAAAAGATTTTTCAGCGTAGCTATTCAGCACGGCAGGGACATGGAGCCAGCAGGTCCGTTGGCTGGTCAAGTTCGCTGATTCGCACAAAAGAAAACCGCCTTTAAGGGCGGTTTTTTCGTTATGAACCCAGTTTTCGTGGCTCAAGCAAACACAAAGTACTTACGCACCGTCTCGACCACCTCCCACGTGCCCTTCATTCCCGGCTCGACCACAAAGATATCCCCAGCCCGCAGATGAATCGGCGCCATGCCTTCAGGGGTAATGACGCAGTAGCCTTCCTGGAAATGGCAGTACTCCCATTTCACGTATTCCACATACCACTTGCCCGGCGTGCAGATCCAGGTGCCCATGATCTTGCTGCCGTCTTCGCTGGTGTAGGCGTTGAGGTTGACGGTATGCGGGTCGCCTTCGAGTTTTTCCCATTTGCAGGCATCCAGGACCGGCAGGGGATGGGTGTCGCGCAGAACAGTAATCGGCTGGGGCATGATGACTCCGATGCAAGGAAACAGAAGTTGAACCCTATAGCGCCGAGCTGTTTGCCAGTGGTCTGAACTCGACATCGGGATGCCCAGAACCGCAGCACAAGGCGATCCAGCAGGCACTCTGCAGTCAAATGTGGGAGGGGGCTTGCTCCCGATAGCGGTGTGTCAGTCAGTGATTTATTACCTGAACCACCGCCATCGGGATGTAGAACCGTAGACATCGTTTACATCTGAAACCGGGGACATCGTTTACACATTTGAGGCTTGGACGCGGGTCATACCTCGCCCAAGCCTTCCCAGGGGATAATCACACAAGTACAAATCCCAAACATCATCCTCAGCCTCTTTAAGCCCTATCTGCTCCCCTGACAGCGCCTCGCTGATAAATACCAACTTGCCTTTCCACTTGATCGACCCGTCCTGCCTGACGCTTCGAACCTTCATTTCGGACGGATACGCCACATCCGGCAAGCATCCTGGGTAAATCCGGGTAGACGGCACATACACGTCCCCTGGACGCTTCATACCGAGCGCTTCATGAGGGCGCACGTAATTGAACTCATGCCTGAAATGCTCCAGCAAAAGCTGCTGCTCGATTAAGTTTTCTCCTAAAGGCAGCTCCAGTTTCAAGCTACGGTGCATCCGCTCATGGCGACCATTTTGGGCCGGTCTTCCTGGCATGGTGCGCTCCGGATAGATGCCCAGACGTATCCACCAAACTGCCAGCGTGGACATTCTTGCCAGGCCAGGAGAGGCAAACGGAACACCGTTGTCCGACCGAATAACTTCGGGCATGCCGTACTCCTCAAATAGTCTCTCAAAGGCGTGTTTAACAGGTTCAGTCTTGATCTTTGAATGAGCCCTGCACGCCAAAATCATCCGGGACGCGTGGTCTGTGATGGTCAAAGGGAAGCACATCTGCGCGTTATGCATTTTGAATTGCCCTTTGTAGTCGGCGCACCATGTCTGGTTAGGTTCGTTGGCCTCGCGCATTGCTACAGGGGAAGTACCGTGTCTGCGCTTGAAGCGCCGCTTTTGGACGAGCCCAAGTCGATCAAGCCATTGGCCTGCTGTACTTGGGGAAGGCCAGGCGATGGAGGGATCTTCAAGTCGCAATAGCTCGAGAAGCTTCTTCGGACCCCATTTATCGTGCGCCTCCTTCATCGCCACCACACGGGCCAGGATTTCATCGTCGATTTTATTGGGGCTGTTGTGAGGGCGTCGGGACAGTTCGGCTAAAGACTTTAAATCGCCATTGTGCCGGCCGATCCATTTGTCGACGGTAGGCCGACTTACGTTAAAGCGGCGCGCCAGCTGGCTTTTGGTGTAGTTACCAGAAAGCCAGTCAGCGACCAGTCTGATTCGTTGATTCATCGGAGACTCTTGGTTCCAGGGCATGATCAGTTACCTCCTGATCATGCGTATTAACCTGTAAACCATGTCCCCGGTTAGAAATGTAAACGATGTCCCCGGTTTGTACCGGAGCAAGCCCCCTCCCACATAGGACATCTTGCGAATTTCCGAGCATGAATTGACCGTTTCTTCGCAGTAAGTGCGAAAGATTTCCCGCTTTGCGCCAGAATTCGCAAGAAAATTCACAGCTGGCCCTCGTATCATTCACCTCAGTGACAGCCGAGAGCCTTGAAATGAACCCAATAAAAACGTGGTGGGATATCAGCCCGCCCTTGAGCGCGGCGACCCCGACCTGGCCGGGCGATACGCCGTTCCAGGAAGAGCGCGTGTGGCAGTTCGGTCCGGAGTGCCCGGTGAATGTGGGGCGTGTGACCTTCTCGCCGCACACCGGCGCCCATGTGGATGCGCCGCTGCATTACAGCGCCGACGGCGCGCCGATTGGCGAGGTGTCGCTGGATGTGTACATGGGCCCGTGCCGGGTATTGCACTGCCTGGGTAGCGGTGCTCTGGTGCAGCCCCATCAACTGCAAGGGCGTGTGGATAACCTGCCGGAACGGGTCCTGCTGCGCACTTATCCACAAGCGCCACTGACGCAATGGGATTCAAATTTCACCGCCATCGCCCCGCAGACCATCGAGCTGCTCGCCAGCCTTGGCGTGCGCCTGATCGGTATCGACACCCCGTCCCTGGACCCGCAACAGTCCAAGACCATGGGTTCGCACAATGCCGTGGCGCGCCATGGCATGGCGATCCTCGAAGGCATCGTGCTCGATGACGTGCCGGAAGGCGACTATGAACTGATCGCGCTGCCGCTGCGCTTTGCCCACCTGGATGCCAGCCCGGTCCGCGCAATCCTGCGCCCGCTTTTGGAGCCCGCGCGATGAGCCAATGTCCCTTCTCGCCAGAATATAAGCCTGCCGGCGACCAACCCCCGCAGGATTGGCACAACGCTGAGCTGAATTTTTCCGAGTCCATGAGCTACGGCGACTACCTGGACCTGGGCAAAGTCCTCAGCGCCCAACACCCGCTGTCGCCGGATCACAACGAAATGCTGTTCATCATCCAGCACCAGACCTCGGAGCTGTGGATGAAGCTGATGCTGCACGAACTCAAGGCGGCCCGCGAACATGTGCGCCTGGGCGAGTTGCCGCCGGCGTTCAAGATGCTGGCGCGGGTCTCGCGGATCTTCGACCAACTGGTGCACGCCTGGGCGGTTCTGGCGACCATGACTCCGTCGGAATACACGGCGATCCGCCCGTTCCTCGGGCAGTCGTCGGGGTTCCAGTCGTTCCAGTACCGTGAGATCGAATTCATCCTCGGCAACAAAAGCCCGGCGCTGTTGCGGCCCCATGCCCATCGCCCGGAGTTATTGCTGCAATTGCAGGTGGCGATCGCCACGCCGTCGCTGTATGACGAGGCGATCAACCTGATGCTCAAGGCGGGCCTGGCGATTGACCCCAAGCGCGCCGAACGCGACCCGACGGCCGCTACCGTGCACGATGAATCCGTGGAAGCCGCGTGGCGTGAGGTGTACCGCGACCCGAGTCGGTACTGGGATTTGTATCAATTGGCTGAGAAGTTTATCGACCTGGAGGATTCGTTCCGCCAGTGGCGCTTCCGGCACGTGACCACGGTGGAACGGATTATCGGCTTCCAGCCGGGCACTGGCGGCACCGAAGGCGTGGGGTATTTGCGCAAGATGCTCGATACGGTGCTGTTTCCCGAACTGTGGCGAGTGCGCTCTACGCTCTAAACGCGATCCAAATGTGGGAGGGGGCTTGCCCCTCCCACAGGAGTTACTGCGCTGTCACGAGTTTCGTGTTTCGGACCCGCAAGCGGTAGGCCACATAGATAATCGCTACCCACACCGGCATCGCATACACCGACTCACGTATTCCCGGAATGGCCAGCATCACGCTGATGATCATCAGCATGAACGCCAGGCACAGGTAATTGCTGAACGGGAACCAGAAGGTCTTGAACGACGGCGTCACGCCTTGTTCGCCCATGGCCTTGCGGAACTTGATGTGGGTGATGCTGATCAGCGCCCAGTTGATCATCAGCGAGGCAACCACCAGCGCGAACAGCAGCTCCAGGGCACTTTGCGGCGCGACGTAGTTGACCACCACGCACAGCAGGGTCACCGCCGCCGAAATTGCCAGCGCGCGCAACGGCACGCCTTGCTTGTTGAGTTTCATCAGCGCCTTGGGCGCGTCGCCTTGCTCGGCCAGGCCGAACAGCATGCGGCTGTTGCAGTACACGCCGCTGTTGTACACCGACAGCGCCGCGGTCAGCACCACGAAGTTGAGGATGTGCGCCGCGGTGTCATTGCCGATCAGCGAGAAGATCTGCACGAACGGGCTGCCGCTGTAGGCATCGCCCGAGGCGCCGAGGGTTTGCAGCAGTTGG
Source organism: Pseudomonas sp. R1-43-08 (assembly GCF_003852255.1). Classification (NCBI taxonomy): domain Bacteria; kingdom Pseudomonadati; phylum Pseudomonadota; class Gammaproteobacteria; order Pseudomonadales; family Pseudomonadaceae; genus Pseudomonas; species Pseudomonas sp. R1-43-08. Next base: position 4,672,421 of record NZ_CP027734.1, on the reverse strand, counting down.
TCCCACGGGTACAGCGACAGCAGCACGGTGAGGGCGCCGACGTAGAAAATCAGGATCCGATACACCACCTGGTTGATCGCCTTCGGGATCACCTTGCGTGGCTCGCTGGCCTCGGCGGCGGTGATGCCCACCAGCTCCAGGCCACCGAACGAGAACATGATGAACGCCATGGACATCAACAACCCCATGCCGCCGTTCGGGAAGAACCCGCCGTGGCTCCACAGGTTGCTGACCGACGCCTGCGGGCCGCCGGTACCGCTGAACAGCAGGTAGCAGCCGAGCACGATCATGCCGACAATCGCCACCACCTTGATGATCGCGAACCAGAACTCTGCTTCGCCGAAGAACTTCACGTTCAGGGTATTGATCAGGTTCACCGCGACAAAGAACACCAGCGCGCTGACCCAGGTCGGGATTTCCGGCCACCAGAACTGGATGTACTTGCCCACGGCCGTCAGTTCGGCCATGCCCACCAGCACGTAGAGCACCCAGTAGTTCCAGCCCGCCAGAAAGCCCGCGTAGCCGCCCCAGTATTTATGCGCAAAGTGGCTGAAGGAACCGGCCACGGGCTCTTCGACGATCATCTCGCCGAGCTGGCGCATGATCAGGAAGGCGATAAAACCGGCAATCGCGTAACCCAGGATCATCGACGGCCCCGCCGACTTGAGCACCCCGGCCGAGCCGAGGAACAACCCCGTACCGATCGCCCCTCCCAAGGCGATCAGTTGAATGTGCCGGTTTTTCAGGCCGCGCTTGAGGCCCACCGGGTTAACCATGTCATCCGCCATTAACGTTCCCTTCTACTTGTTTTTCTTAAGGGTGAGCGCAGGCCGCATCAGCCCCTCAGAAGTGCTGAGGGTCAGATATTACTCTGCGTAAACTTTTCGTAATACAGCTGAACGCCATCAAGTGCATGATCCGCCAGCCATTGTTGGATCGATTCGACCATTGGCGGCGGGCCACACACATACATATCCGCCGATCTGTCCCGTAATTCGGCCAGGTCGAAATGTTCGGTGAGGTAGCCGCGCTTGCCGGTCCACTGGGTCGAGGCGTCGCTGAGCACTTCGGTGTAGCGAAAATTCGCGATCTTCGACGCATAGCCATTGATGCGCACGGCTTCGCACAGGTCCTGCTCAGTGCGCACGCCATAGTAAAGGTGCACCGGTTGATCGCAGCCGCGGGCGACCAGCTCATCGAGCATGCCCAGCAACGCCGACAACCCGGTGCCGCCAGCGACCAGCACCAGCGGTTGAGTGACGTGCCGCAGGTAGAACGCCCCCAGCGGCGCTTCCATCAACACCTCATCGCCCACCTGGCACCGTTCGCGCAAGTAGTTGCTCATCACCCCATCGGGCAACAGGCGCACCAGGAACTGCACTTGATCGCCCGGTAGGTTGGCGAAGGAGTAGGAGCGCCAGCTGTCGGTACCGGGCACCGCCAGCCGTGCATATTGGCCCGGTAGAAAATCCAGCGCAGCGTCCACCTGCAGGCGCAGAATTGCCGTACCGGCCGACACCAACTGCACCTCGCTTACCGTGCCGCGCACGTGCACCGGCCCCGGCGCGTTGCACAGGCTCGAATCGAAGTCGAAGTAAAAGGTGGCGTCGGACTGCACCCGCGTCTGGCAACTGAGCATTTTGCGCTGTTGCACGTCGAAGCTCGACAGCGCTTCTTCGTCGACATAATCCTGGGTGTAATTGCCGGATTCGCAGCGCCCCTGACAGGTGCCGCACACGCCTTCGCGGCAGTCCAGTGGGATGTTGATACCGTTGCGCAAGGCAGCGTCCAGCAGGAGTTCATGGGTGCCCACCGGGAAGAACAAGGTCTTGCCGTCGGCGAAACTGAAAGCCACTTTGTGATTCATCCACAGTGCTCCGTGGGTTAAGTGTGATCTTCTGTAGGAGCGAGCTTGCTCGCGAAAAACGTCAACGATGACGCCGGGCAGCCTGGATGCACGCGGTGTACTTGAGTTCTTCGCGAGCAAGCTCGCTCCTACAGGGGAATGCGCCAACGTCAAAGGTGATAGAAGTCCAGCACCGAGTTGATGGTGTCGTTCAGCAATAACGCGTGCTTGCGGGTGATCAGCCAGCTGTCGCCGTGTGGCTTGAGGCGGTAAGTGGCCTGCCCGTAGAACTGCTCTGAAGTCGCCAGCCGGTAGAACAGCGTGTGCCAATTCAACTTCACGTCCAGCTCGCCGCCCGCCAACTCGACAATGCGCACGTTGTTGATCAGGTGCAGGGTGCGCGGCATCGGCGTGGCCGAGGCGGCCTTGCCGGTTCGCAGGCGGAATACCCGGTCCTCCAGCCCTGAGCGGTTGGCGTAATAGATCAACGACATCTCGCGCTTGGGGTCCTGGGTGTAGACATGTTCGGAGTCCCATTGCGGCAGGTGGAATTCGCTCTGTGGGTCGAACAGCTGCACATAGGCATCCCAGTCCTGGGCGTCGCACAGTGCGGATTTGCGGTAGAAGAATTGCTCGATCTGGTACTGCAACTGCGCATTCATCACTGCACCTCCCGCAGTTTCAGCGCTTGCTGGTCCAAGCCGTTGAGCAGGAACTGCTGCCAGTTGCGGTGCTGGTTGACGTACAGGCCTTCGTGGGTGAATTCGGTGCCGGTCATGGCCGGCTGGATACCGATGGCTTCGCTGTTGGGTGTCGGCCCGGTCTGCCAGCGATGGCTGCCGCGCGAAATATCGCTCCAGCGCTCCAGGCGGCCCTGGAAACCGCGCTGGGCTTCGCGAAACTCCACCAGGTCATCCGGCGTGCCCATGCCCGACACATTGAAAAAGTCCTCGAACTGGCGAATGCGGTTTTCGCGGTCGGCGTCGGACTCGTGCTTCACCCCCAGGCACTGGCTGATGATCTCGGTCTTGTTCCACGCCAGCGGGCGGATGATGCGCAGTTGGGAGCTGATCTGGTCGAGAAAGAACAGGCTCGGGTAGATATTCAGGTTGCGCAGGCGGTGCATCATCCATTCGGCCTTCTGCTGGCCGTGTTCGGCCACCAGGCGCGGCATGATGGTGGCGTAGCCGGAGCGTACGCTGGGGTTGGGCATGTCGCTGAACAACAGGCTGTGGCCGTTGTTGAAGGCGAACCAGCCGTCGTCGGTATTGGCGTCGCCGGCGCCGAGCTTGCTGTAGTCCAGGGTAGTGCCGGCACTGGCGCCGTTTTCGCTGTTCACCTGCTGGCGATGCTGCACCGTGGCCACGTAGTTATAGTGCACGGTGCTGACGTGATAACCGTCCAGGCCGTTTTCGTTCTGCAGCTTCCAGTTGCCGTCGTAGGTGTAGGCGGACTTGCCCGGCAGCACCTCCAATTCACCCGTTGCAGATTGCGCCACCATCATGTCGAAGAACACTTTGGCATCGCCGAGGAAGTCTTCCAGGCTGTCGGTTCCAGTCACGTCGAGGCTGATAAACACAAAGCCCTTGTAGCTGTCGATGCGCGCCTTTTTCAGGCCACGGGTGGCTTTGTCGAAACCTTCCGGGTATTCCCCCGGCGCCTTGACCTTCACCAAGCGGCCATCGCTTTTGTAGCACCAGGCGTGGAACGGGCAGGTGAACGTGGACTGGTTGCCTTTGCCTACGCGGGTGAGGGTAGTACCGCGATGCTGGCAGGCATTGATCAGCGCATTGAGCCGGCCTTCGCCGTCGCGGGTGATGATCATCGGCTGGCGCCCGGCGCGCATTGTTACGAAATCGTGGTTATTGGCCAATTCGCTTTCGTGGCAGGCGTAGATCCAGTTCTTCTCGAAGATCAGTTCCATTTCCAGGTCGAACAGTTCGGGCTCGGTGAACATGTCGCGGGCGATGCGGAACACTTCATCGGCCGGGCGAAAGTCCAGGCAACTTTCGATAAAGGTTTTCCACTGCTCGACGTTTCTTGCACCACTCATGGGAGGCACCTTGTTTGATCAGGGCTAATCGGTGGTTCATTAGAGGCAGCGGTGCAGGGTGCGGGCTATCCGCTTAATCGGGGAAGATGGGCCGCAAAGTTGGGCGGCAAATACTCAACCCGGTGCGCAGCGGTGACGTGATGCGCTACTGTCATTGCGGGTAAGGGCCGAAAACAGCCGGGCGTTATCCACTTAGTCGACCTTTGCTATCCACCCAGTGAGCAGTGCGCTGGCGTGGCGTGGAACTTGCTGTCGAACCCTGACGACGCGCCGCCAGAGCGCGCAAACGCCTGACCGCCGTGGGTGCACCTGATGAATAGCCAGACACGCGATATCCGTATTCAACGCTTCGACCTGGAGGGTGCCTGCAGCTGGATGTGCGGTATCTGCGGGCCCCATCGTTTGGCGACGGCCACGCCGGAACGCCTGCGCTTTCACCACAGCGCCAATGTGTTCAAGTCCCGCGCCACCACCCTGGGCGTGATCGAATACGGCACCGACGTGACCATCGACATCGAAGACGCCGAGCACTTCAGCAGCTACAGCCTGAGCCTGCCGTTGATCGGCGAACAGGAGCTGAGCAAGAACGGTGAGCGCCTGAGCTCCAACCGCGACCAGGGGGTGATCATTGCGCCCAACGAGCATCAGGTGCTGGCGATTTCCGGTGACTGCCGCAAGTTGCAGGTGGTGATCACGCGCGCGGCCATGAGCGAGTCGCTGGAAGGTTTGCTGCAACGGCCGATCGAGGCGCCGCTGCGCTTCGAACCGGTGATGGACGCGGTGGACGGCGCCCCGGCCTCGTGGTGGCGCATGGCACGCTACTTCATTGCCGAGTTTGAGCACCGTAGCGAGTTGTACGAGCAAGCGGCGTTTACCCGGGACCTGGAAAGCTCGCTGATCAAGGGCTTGATCCTGGCCCAGCCGAACAACTACTCCGAAGAACTGCGCGACGTGTTGGGCGTGAAGTTGCCGCACTACCTGATCCGGGCGCGCCAGTACCTGCACGACAATGCGCGCGAGGCAGTGCATCTGGAAGACCTGGAGGCGGTGGCCGGCGTGTCGCGCTTCAAGCTGTTCGATGCGTTTCGCAAGTACTTTGCGCTGTCGCCCATGGCGTATTTGAAGAAGCACCGGCTGGTGGCGGTGCGTCAGGAAATCCTCGAACAGGGTGACACGCGTACCATCTCCGAAATCGCCCTGGGCTGGGGCTTTACCCACTTGGGACGGTTCTCGGCGGAGTACCGCAAACTGTTCGATGAGTCTCCCAGCCAAACCCTGCAACGCAAGCGCCTGCGCAGTCTCTAAACGCCATGAAGATCCAATGTGGGAGGGGGCTTGCCCCCGATTGCGGTGTATCAGTGACAGATGTACTGACTGACACTCCGCCATCGGGAGCAAGCCCCCTCCCACATTTGAATTGCAGCGTCTGGGATAATTCAGAGCAGCTCTTCAACCAGTTGCAGGCAATGACTGAGCCCCGGCGATTGATCATTCACCCGTCGGCTGAGAATGATCGGCGAGGTCGCGGTCGCTTCCACAATCGGCGTGTAGCCGATATCCGCCCGGTGCAGCACCTGCACCGACGCCGGTACCAGCGTCACACCCATGCCGGCGCCCACCAGGCCGATAGCGGTCTGCAGCTCGTTGGTCCACTGCGCGACGTCAAGGCTCAGGCCATGGGCGTCGAACAGCGCGATCACGTGGTCGGCGTAGCTGGGTCGCGGGTTGCCGGGGTACAGCACAAAGGGTTCGGCGGCCAATTGCGCAAGGCTCGCGGGCGCGCCGAGCAATGGGTGACCACTGGACAACACCGCCACCAGTCGGTCTTGCACCAGTACACGCTGGACGATGGCCGGGTCGTCGATGCGGATCCGCCCGAAGCCCACATCGATGCGCCCGGCCTTGAGGGCTTCGACCTGCTGCACGGTGGTCATTTCCGACAAGCCCAGTTCCAACGCCAGCGACTCATGGGTGCGCAGCCGCCGAATCAGTTCCGGCAGCACGCCGTACAAGGTCGACGGCGCAAAGCCGATGCCCAGCCAGGTCTTCTGACCCAGGCCGATGCGCCGGGTGTTGTCGCACACCGTGCCCAATTGCTCGAGCAGCACATTGGCGTGCTCATAGAAAAACCGCCCGGCCTCGGTCAGCCGCAGCGGCCGGCCGCGCTCGAGCAGCACCACGCCCAATTCGTCTTCCAATTGCTGGATCTGCCGACTCAACGGCGGCTGGGCGATGTGCAGGCGTTCGGCGGCACGGGTGAAGTTGAGGGTCTGCCCCAGCATCTGGAAATAGCGCAGGTGACGCAGTTCCATGTTGGCTCCTTTAATACCTTCAAGGTATTGAACCAGACCAATTCTATATTGGAACCCTCCAACCACGCAGCACAGAATCGACGCAAACCTATAAAGAACCCAACGGGTATTGCCATGCCGATTTGTCCCATCGAGTCGATCGAAACGATCATCGTCGATCTGCCCACTATCCGCCCGCACACGCTGGCGATGCACACCATGCAAAACCAGACTCTGGTGATCATCCGCCTGCGTTGCGCCGATGGCATCGAGGGTATCGGTGAGTCCACCACCATCGGCGGCCTGAGCTATGGCAACGAGAGCCCCGAGAGCATCAAGGTCAACATCGACCGGCACTTCGCGCCGCTGCTGATCGGCCAGGACGCGAGCAATATCAACGCCGCCATGTTGCGCCTGGAGCGCAGCATCCGCGGCAACACCTTCGCCAAGTCGGGGATCGAAAGCGCGTTGCTCGATGCCCTCGGCAAGCGCCTGAACCTGCCGGTCAGCGCACTGCTCGGCGGGCGCGTGCGCGATGCCTTGCCGGTGGCCTGGACCCTGGCCAGCGGCAACACCGCCCAGGATATTGCCGAGGCCGAGAAGATGCTCGACCTGCGCCGCCATCGCGTCTTCAAATTGAAGATCGGTGCCGGTGCAGTCGAGCGTGACCTGGCTCACGTACTCGCGATCAAGCGCGCGCTGGGTGAGCGCGCCAGCGTGCGCGTCGATGTCAACCAGGCCTGGGACGAGGCCGTGGCCCTGCGCGCCTGCAAGGTGCTGGGAGACAGCGGTATCGACCTGATCGAACAGCCGATCTCGCGTAACAACCGAGGCGGCATGGCGCGGCTGAACCTGTCGAGCCCGGCGCCGATCATGGCCGATGAATCCATTGAATGCGTCGAGGATGCCTTCAACCTGGCCCGCGAAGGCGCGGCCTCGGTGTTCGCCCTCAAGATCGCCAAGAACGGCGGCCCGCGTGCGGTATTGCGCACGGCGGCGATTGCCGAAGCGGCGGGCATCGGCCTCTACGGCGGCACCATGCTTGAAGGCGGCATTGGCACGCTGGCCTCGGCACACGCGTTCCTCACGCTGGGCACGCTGGCATGGGGCACCGAACTGTTCGGCCCGTTGCTGCTCACCGAAGACATCCTCACCGAGCCGCTGCTGTATCGCGACTTCGAGCTGCATGTCTCCACCGCGCCGGGCCTGGGCCTGGCGATCGATGAAGAGCGCCTGGCGTTCTTCCGCCGGGATAAACACTAAGAGGCGCCTGCCATGTTGTTCCACGTAAAAATGACCGTGAACCTGCCGCTCGACATGCCCCCCGAGCGCGCCGCCAGCCTCAAGGCCGAAGAAAAAGCCCTGGCCCAGCACCTGCAACAAGAGGGCAAATGGCGCCACCTGTGGCGCATCGCCGGGCACTACGCCAACTACAGCGTGTTCGATGTGGAGAGCGTGCAAGACCTGCATGACACGCTGATGCAACTGCCGTTGTTTCCCTATATGACCATCGAAGTGAATGCGCTGTGCCGGCACCCGTCGTCGATCCATGACGACGACCGCTGAGCCTTTTTTGCACCCGATAATTACAAGATGAGGATTGCACCATGTCCACCCGACTGTCCCAGACGGCCCACGCCCAGCAGTTTCTCGAACAAGCCAGCGGCAATCTCAATGATGGCGGCAACCCGCGCACCAAGGCGCTGATCTACCGGATCCTGCGCGACACCGTGAACATCATCGAAGACCTGGAAGTGACCCCGCAAGAGTTCTGGAAGGCGGTCAACTACCTCAACGAACTGGGCAAACACCAGGAAGCCGGCTTGCTCGCCGCCGGGCTGGGCCTGGAGCATTACCTGGACCTGTTGATGGACGCCGCGGACATCGAAGCCGGCAAATCCGGTGGCACGCCACGCACCATCGAAGGCCCGCTGTACGTGGCCGGTGCGCCGTTGTCCAAGTACGAAGCGCGCCTGGATGATGGCACGGACGATGCCGTGCCGCTGTTCATGGGCGGGCAGGTGCGCGACACCGACGGCAAGCCGTTGGCGGGGGCGATTGTCGATGTGTGGCAGGCCAATACCGGCGGCACGTATTCGTGGTTCGACCCGACGCAATCGGAGTTCAACCTGCGCCGACGCATCGAGACCGACGCCCAGGGCAACTACCGATTTCGCAGCATCGTGCCGTCCGGCTACGGCTGCCCGCCGACCGGGCCGACCCAGCAGCTGCTCGACCAATTGGGGCGTCACGGGCAGCGTCCGGCGCACATTCACTTCTTCATTTCGGCGCAGGGGCATCGGCACCTGACCACCCAGATCAACCTGTCGGACGACCCGTACCTGCATGATGACTTTGCCTACGCCACGCGCGATGAATTGATCGCCGAGATTCGCTTCAGTGACGACCAGCAACTGGCGCGGGAGTTTGGCGTGGAGGGTCGGTTTGCGCAGATTGATTTTGACTTTGAATTGCAGCCAGCCGCGGCGCCGATAGAGCAGCAGCGCATGCAGCGAGTCCGAGCCCTCGAGGACTGAACGCGGTCAAAAAATGTGGGAGGGGGCTTGCTCCCGATAGCGATGTGTCAGTCAGTAAATATGTCACTGACCCACAGCTATCGGGGGCAAGCCCCCTCCCACATTTGAACAGTGGTGTTGCTGGTTATTTGCGCACCACCAGATCCAGCACCTCATCCCGATCCTTGATCTTCTGCAACACAATCTCCGAACGGATATCCATCACCCCCGCCGTGCGGTTCAGGTGGTTCACGATAAAGTCCGAAAAGTGCTTGAGGTTGCGCGCCTGTACCCGCAGCACATAGTTGCTGGCGCCGGTGATCACATAGGCACTGGCCACTTCCGGCCAGCCCTGCACTTTCTGGATGAACGTCTCATGCCAGTCCTCCACATCCTGGCGCAACGACAGATGCACGATGGCCTCAAGCTCAATGCCCAACTGCTCGGCATTGAGTACCGCGCGATAGCCGCTGATCACGCCCTCGCTCTCCAGCAGGCGCAAACGGCGCAGGCAGGCGGAGGGCGACAGTGCGACTTTTTCCGCCAGTTCCTGGTTGCTGATACGGCCATCCTGTTGCAGGAAATGCAGGAGGCGCAGGTCGGTGGCATCAAGAATCATGGTTGGCATAAATCCGCGTGTTTGCAGGTTAAATTCGAATTTCCTACAGCTTAAATAGCCCTTCGCCCACCACTTTGCACGAAAATTCTCTAAAAGTTCGTTCATTATTTGCTGCATATTCCCGATAAAAACCAGGACCACCCATGACCACCCGAAGCCATTGCCAAGCCCTCGATACCCAGGACGCGCTGGCGCCATTGCGCCGCGAATTTGCCTTGCCCGAGGGCGTGATCTACCTCGACGGCAACTCCTTGGGCGCGCGCCCGGTGGCTGCGTTGGCGCGGGCGCAACAGGTGATCGGGCAGGAGTGGGGCGATGGCTTGATTCGCAGCTGGAACAGCGCGGGCTGGGCGGATTTGTCCCAGCGCCTGGGCAATCGCCTGGCGCCACTGATCGGTGCGCGGGAGGGCGAAGTGGTGATCACCGATACCACTTCCATCAACCTGTTCAAAGTCCTCAGCGCCGCGCTGACCGTGCAGCGCCAGCGCCAGCCGGCGCGCAAGGTGATCGTCAGCGAAGAGAGCAACTTTCCCACCGATCTGTACATCGCCGAGGGTCTCGCCGAATTGCTGCAACAGGGTTACTCGTTGCGCCTGGTCAACAGCCCGGACGAACTGCCCCAGGCCATCGATGAGGACGTGGCGGTGGTGATGCTTACCCACGTCAACTACAAGACCGGTTACATGTACGACATGCTTGCGCTCACTGCCTTGAGCCATGAATGCGGCGCGCTGAGCATCTGGGACCTGGCCCATTCGGCGGGCGCGGTGCCCATCGACCTGCACGCGGCCGGCGCCGATTATGCGATTGGCTGCACCTACAAATACCTCAATGGCGGCCCCGGCTCCCAGGCGTTCGTGTGGGCCAACCCGGCGTTGGTGGACCTGGTGCGCCAGCCGCTGTCCGGCTGGTTCGGGCATACCCGCCAGTTCGCGATGGAATCCAACTATGCGCCGAGCGCCGGCATCGCCCGCTACCTGTGCGGCACCCAGCCGATCACCTCGCTGGCCATGGTCGAGTGCGGCCTGGAGATTTTCGAACGCACCGATATGAGCAACCTGCGCAGCAAATCCCTGGCCCTGACCGACCTGTTTATCGCCCTGGTCGAAGCGCGCTGTGCGGCCCATCACCTGGTGCTGATCACACCCCGTGAACATGCCCGGCGCGGCAGCCATGTCAGCTTCGAACACCCGCAAGGCTATGCAGTGATCCAGGCCCTGATCGCCCGTGGTGTGATCGGTGACTACCGCGAGCCGCGCATCATGCGCTTCGGTTTTACCCCGCTGTACACACGCTTTACCGACGTGTGGGACGCCGTGGAAATCCTCGCTGACATTCTCGACAACGCCACCTGGGACCAGCCGCAATTCAAGATTCGCCATAGCGTCACCTGAATACACCCAGATCCAAATGTGGGAGGGGGCTTGCTCCCGATAGCAGTGTGTCAGTAGGCATATCAGTGCCTGACACACCGCTATCGGGAGCAAGCCCCCTCCCACAGGGGATTTGTGGCAACAGCAGCAATCACAATAATAAAAGGGGCACATCACGTGACCACGCCAGACAACGGCTTTGCAGACATTACCCACCGCGAACTGGGCCTGAGGCGCCAGCTCACTTCGGGCCAGATGAGCATGATCGCCATCGGCGGCGCTATCGGGACCGGGCTGTTCATGGGCAGCGCCTACGCCATCGGCTATGCCGGGCCCAGCGTGTTGCTGAGCTACGCCATCGGGGCGTTGATTACCTTGATCTTGATGGGGTGCCTGGCGGAGATGACGGTGGCCCATTCCACCTCCGGCTCCTTTGGTGCCTACGCCGAGTTCTACATCAGCCCGCTGGCCGGGTTCCTGGTGCGGTATGCCTACTGGGCGGCAATTGTGTTGGCGGTGGGGGCCGAGGTCACGGCGGTGGCGATGTACATGAAGTACTGGTTCGCCAACGTGCCGGAATGGGTGTGGATCGTGTCGTTTTCCAGCGTGCTGATCCTGCTCAATGCGATCAGCGTGAAGACCTTCGGCACCTTCGAATACTGGTTCTCCACCATCAAGATCAGCGCCATTGTCGGCTTCATCATCCTGGCGCTGTACGTGGTGTTCGGTTCCGGCAATCCGGATTACGGCGTGCAGAACTACACGGCCCATGACGGGTTTTTCCCCCATGGGTTGAGCGGCATGTGGGTGGCGGTGATCGTGTCGATCTTCAGCTATTTGAGCGTGGAAATGATCGCGGTGGCGGCCGGCGAAGCGGCCGACCCGGAGCAGGCGGTGAAGAAAGCCTTTCGCGCGACCATCGTGCGCCTGGTGGTGTTCTACCTGCTGACCCTGGCGCTGATGCTCGCCATCGTGCCGTGGAACCAGGCCGGCCAAGCCCAGAGCCCGTTCGTCACGGTGATGCAGACCATCGGCATTCCCGGCGCCACCGGGGTGATGAATTTCGTGATCCTGATCGCGGCGTTGTCGGCGATGAACAGCCAGCTCTACATCACCACGCGCATGATGTTCAGCCTGTCCCGCGCGGGTTTTGCGCCCAAGTCCATGGGCGCGTTGAGCAAGAGCGGCATCCCGCTCAATGCCTTGCTGCTGTCCAGCTCCGGTATCGCCTTGGCGACCTTGCTCAACCTGGTGTACCCGGAAAGCTCGTTCACGCTGATGATGGCGATCTCGATGTTCGGCGCGGTCTTCACCTGGTTCATGATCTTCCTCACGCACCTGTTTTTCCGGCGCTACCGCAAGCGCCACGGTGGGGCGAAGTTGTCCTTCGAGCTGCGCCTGTTTCCCTACAGCACACTGTTGGGCCTGGTGCTGATGGGCGCGGTGATGATCACCACGTATTTTACTGAGGCATTCAAGATGACCCTGGTGTTTGGCGTGCCGTTCCTGCTGATCCTGAGCGCGGTGTACTACGGGTTTTTCCGCAAGGGCAGGGCCAAGGTATCGAACAAGGCCCTGGCATAACCCGGCAGGTGTTCGAACGAGCGTGCGCAGAGCAGCAAGTGGCGACAGGCCCAATCCTCCTTGAGCGGCTGGGCCTTGATGCGAACGTCCGGCGGCCAGCGGTCCAGGGCGGCCTTGGGCACAATGCCCAGGCCCGCGCCCCGGGCGACCATGCGAATCACCCCATCGAAACCCTCGGCGCGGATCCGCGTTTGCAGGCGAAACCCCGCATGCAGCGCCTGTTCCTCCAGGTACACCGCCAACGCACTGCTGGCGGCGAGACCGACGTAGTCGTGTTGCAGGCTGTCGATGAAACTCACCGTGCCGGCTGCCAGCGGATGCTCCACAGGCATGATCAGCACCAGCGGATCGTCGTGAAAGGGCAGGGTCTGCAAGCCGGTTGTGTCCACCGCATCGGAGATGATCCCCAGGTCGGCCGTGCCTTGGCGCAGCGCTTGGGTGATCCGCAGGCTGGGCAGCTCCTGCAGGTCGATATCGAGGTTGGGGTGCGCGCACAGAAAGTCCGCCAATCGCTCCGGCAGGTATTCGCTCAGGGCTGTGGTATTGCACAGCAGGCGCACCTGGCCTTTGACGCCGTTGGCGTATTCGGCCAGGTCTTGTTGCAGATGCTCGGCCTGTTGCAGCAGCAGGCGGGCGTGGCGGCCCAGGGCTTTGCCGGCGGGTGTCGGGGTGACGCCACGGCGGCCACGTTCCAGGCATTCGACGCCCAGTGAAGCCTCCATCGCCCGAATGCGTGCGCTGGCGGCGGCCAGGGATAAATGACTGCGGGCGGCGCCGGCGGTGATGTTGCCGGCGTCCAGTATGTGCAGGTAGAGGCGCAGGTCGATCAGGTCAAAGTGCATGGCTCAAGATTTCCTCTGCCTCATCCAAAACAAGAGGCTGCCTCAGTATATGGCGAATTTCCAACGGTTCATCCACACCGCACACTTACGTCATGACGACTTTACTGGCTTTCTACCAAACCCTCGGCCCGGCCCTGACACTGCTGGTGATCGGCACTTTCCTGCTGGCCGGCACGGTGAAGGGCGTGATCGGCCTGGGCCTGCCCACCGTGGCCATGGGCATGCTCGGCCTGGCTATGTTGCCGGCACAGGCTGCGGCGTTGCTGATCATTCCTTCGACGGTCACCAACCTCTGGCAACTGGCGCTGGGCGGTCACCTGGGCACCTTGCTCAAGCGCCTGTGGCCGATGCTGTTGCTGATTTTTTTCGGTGCCGGCCTGGGCACGCTGTGGCTGGGCATGGACGCCGGGCCGTGGGTGGTGCGCGCATTGGGCGGGGCGTTGTTGCTGTATGCGGTGAGTGGATTATGCCTGCCCACTTTCCAGGTCGGGCCGCGCACCGAGCGCTGGCTGGGCCCGCTGTGTGGGCTGATCACGGGCCTCATCACCGCGGTCACCGGCGTGTTCGTGATTCCCGCAGTGCCCTATCTGCAAGCTCTAGGCTTGAGCCGTGATCAGCTGGTGCAGGCGCTGGGGCTGTCGTTCAGCGTGTCGACCCTGGCGTTGGCCGCCGGGCTGGCCTGGCGCGGTGCGCTCGGCGGCGGTGAAGTCGGTGCGTCGTTGTTGGCGCTGGTGCCGGCCTTGCTGGGCATGTGGCTGGGCCAGGCGTTGCGCCAGCGCATCAGTGCGCTGTGGTTCAAGCGGGTTTTTTTCACCGGCATGGCGCTGCTGGGAGGCCATTTGTTGCTGAGTGGTCAATAATGAGCCCGAGCCGATAACCAGGACCGCCCGTGAAAGCCCGATCCGATGAACTGCAGATATTTGTCAGCGTGATTGAATGCGGCTCGATTTCCGCCGCCGCCGAGCAGGTTGGGCAGACGCCGTCGGCGGTCAGTCGCACCTTGTCGCGCCTGGAAGCCAAGCTCGATACCACCCTGATCAACCGCACCACGCGGCGCATGGACCTGACCGAGGAGGGCCGGTATTTCTTCGAGCAGGCCAAGGTGATCCTGGCGCAGATGCAGGCGCTGGAAGAGCGCCTGTCGTCACGCCAGAAAAAACCGGCCGGGCGGCTGCGCATCAATGCGGCGGTGCCGTTCATGCTGCACGGGATCCTGCCGTACGTCGGCGAGTTTCGTGACCTGTACCCAGACATCCAGTTGGAGCTCAACAGCGACGACGTGATCATCGACCTGCTGGAGCAAAGCACCGACATCGCCATTCGTATCGGCACCCTGGCCGACTCGACCCTGCATGCCCGCGCGCTGGGCAGCACGCCGCTGCACATCCTGGCCAGCGCCGACTACCTCAAGCAACACGGCACACCGAGCACCGTTGCCGAATTGGCCGAGCATACCTTGCTGGGCTTCACCCAGACCGACACCCTCAACCATTGGCCGCTGCGCCATGGCGAGGGCGACCGCTGGCTGATCCAGCCGGGCATCGCCGCGTCCAGCGGTGAAACCGTGCGCCACCTGGCTTTGCAGGGGCAGGGCATTTGTTGCCTGTCCAACTTCATGACCCACGAAGACATCGAGGCCAGGCGCCTGGTACCGCTGCTGGAAGCTTTCAATAGTGGCTATCGCCAGCCGATCCATGCGGTGTATTACCGCAATTCGCAACTGGCGTTGCGTATCCAGTGTTTCCTGGATTTCATCCAGGCCAAGCTGGCACGTTATGCGGTGTGATTCGTGACTGGCGCGCAAGAGTGAATTGGCCTGTACGGGGTTATTCGACGCCAGGGCGTGCTTGATACTGGGGTCATCACTTACCCAGTCAGGAGCACTCTCCATGAATGTATTCGTTACCGGCGCAGCCGGTTTTATCGGCGGCTCCATCGCCACCGGCCTGGTCAAGGCCGGCCACGCCGTCACCGGCCTGGTGCGCAGCGCCGAGCAAGCCGCGCAAATGACGGCACTGGGCATCACCCCGGTGATCGGGACTTTGGATGACGCCGCTGTATTGACCGAGCAGGCGCAGCACGCCGATGCGGTGATCAATGCCGCCAGCAGCGACCACCGTGCGGCTGTCGAAACCCTGCTGGCTGCCTTGAAAGGCTCCAACAAGGTGTTCCTGCACACCAGCGGTTCGAGCATCGTTGGCGATGCGTCGGGCGGCAAGGCCAGTGAGGTCATTTACGTTGAGGACAACCTGCCGGAGCCGACCGTCGACAAAGCCGCTCGCGTGGCGATCGATAACCTGATCCTGGCCGCTGCTCAGGAAGGTGTGAATTCGGCGGTGATCTGTAACACCCTGATCTATGGTCACAGCCTGGGCGTGAAGCGCGACAGCGTGCAATTGTCACGCTTGCTCAAGCAGGCCCGCAAGAGTGGAGTAGTACGCCACGTGGGGCCAGGGCAGAACATCTGGTCCAACGTGCATATCGAAGACGTGGTCGCGCTGTACCTGCTGGCGCTGACGAAGAATGTGCCGGGCACTTTCTACTTCGTCGAAAGCGGCGAAGCCTCGTTTATCGACATGACCACGGCCATCGCGCAAGCGCTTGAACTGGGCGAACCGCAGGATTGGCCGCTGGCCGAGGCCGAAGCCGAGTGGGGTTATGAAATGGCCAACTACGGCCTGGGCTCCAACAGCCGGGTGCGCGGCAAGCATGCCCGTGAGCTGCTGGGCTGGGCGCCGAAGCGTACGTCGGTGGTGGAGTGGATTCGCCACGAGATGGTGTGATGTTCGCTTGATATCGAGGTGAGGCTATCGGGGGCAAGCCCCCTCCCACACTGGACCGCGTCGCACCGGCTGTACTCGGCCAAATGTGGGAGGGGGCTTGCTCCCGATTGGCCGCGCCTCGGTCCCGAAGGCTAGCCCCGCGCCGCTCAATTCCGTACCATTCCTCGCCTCATCCCCCGCAACCCTGGTATTCCATGAAGCTCACCCGTCTGCGCGCCGATGCCCTGGCCGGCCTCACCACGTCATTTGCCTTGCTGCCCGAATGCATCGCCTTTGCCTTGGTGGCCCATCTCAACCCGTTGATGGGGCTTTACGGCGCTTTCATCATTTGCACCCTCACCGCATTGTTCGGTGGTCGCCCCGGTATGGTGTCGGGGGCAGCCGGTTCGATGGCGGTGGTGATCGTGGCGCTGGTGGTGCAACACGGCGTGGAATATTTGCTGGCGACTGTGTTGCTGGGCGGGTTGATCATGGTCGCTTTCGGCCTGTTGCGCCTGGGCAAGCTGGTGCGCATGGTGCCGCACCCGGTGATGCTGGGGTTCGTCAACGGCCTGGCGATTATCATTGCGCTGGCGCAGTTGGAGCACTTCAAGAACGGTGAAACCTGGCTCAGCGGTACGCCGTTGTACGTGATGGCCGGGCTGGTCGTGGTGACCATGGCCATCGTCTACCTGCTGCCACGCCTGACCCGCGCCGTGCCACCGGCCCTGGTGGCGATCCTCGGCGTGGGCCTGGCGGTGTACCTGCTCGGCCTGCCCACCCGCACCCTGGGCGATATGGCGCACATCGCGGGCGGCCTGCCGACCTTCGCCCTACCGCAGATCCCCTGGACCTTCGAAACCCTCGGCATCATCGCGCCGTATGCGTTCCTGATGGCCATGGTCGGTCTGCTGGAAACCCTGCTGACCCTCAACCTCACCGACGAGATCACCGAAACCCGTGGCTACCCCGACCGCGAAAGCGTGGCCCTGGGCGCGGCGAATATGGTCTCGGGCCTGTTCGGCGGCATGGGCGGTTGCGCGATGATCGGGCAAACCGTGATCAACCTCAGTTCCGGCGGGCGTGGACGTTTGTCCGGGGTGTTCGCCGGGGTGATGATCCTGCTGTTCATTCTGTTTCTGTCGCCGCTGATCGAGCGGATTCCGCTGGCGGCGCTGGTGGGGGTGATGTTCGTGGTGTCCCAGCAGACCTTTGCCTGGGCGTCGTTGCGGGTGATCAACAAGGTGCCGCTCAATGACGTGCTGGTGATCATGGCGGTGACGGTCATCACCGTGTTCACTGACCTGGCGACCGCAGTGCTGTGCGGCATCGTGATCGCGGCGCTGAACTTCGCCTGGCAACAGGCCCGCGAGCTGTATGCCGATGAACACCTGGAAGCCGATGGCAGCAAACTTTATCGTCTGCACGGCACGTTGTTCTTTGCCTCGACCACGCCGTTCCTGAATCAATTCGACCCAGCCAACGACCCGGCCCAGGTGACGCTCGATTGCCGGCACCTGAGCTTCGTCGATTATTCAGCGATTGCTGCGCTGATGACCTTGCGCGAGCGCTACCGCAAGGCGGGCAAGCAGGTGCGCGTGCTGCATTTGTCGGAGCGCTGCAAGAAGCTGCTCAAGCGGGCGAAGGTTCAACACGACTAGGGTTACGGCCCAACCAGGTCTTCCAGTTCCTGGGCGCGGGTCTGGGTCATGTCCAGTACGCAGCCGGAGCCGTTGACCTGGTCGATGGTGCCGCCAGTGGCACTGCCGGCAAAGGCGCAATTGGCGTCACGGTATTTGATCCACAGGCGCTGCAGGTCTTGCAGTTGGTCCTTGCGGTTGCCTTCCTGGGCGGCCAGCGCGGTCTTGTAAGCCTTGTTCAGCCGGGCATCCTGCACTTTGGCCTCCTTGACGTTGCAACCGACCATCTCGGCGGTGGTGTTGGCGCCGTCCATGCATTTTTTCAGCGCCGGGTTATCGGCGGCGGCGGCGCTGCCGCACAGGGTAATCAGCAGGGCGGCTAGTGTGAAACGCATCATGTTCGGTTCCTGGCAGCAGTGGATGTGCATTCTATGACTCAACCGCGTGGGTTGAGTTTCCAGCTTTTTCTGGTCCTCATGTAAGAACACTCCTCGAATTTTCATACGGCGGTGTCGGGCATATCCCACCGCGACAGCGCTTATCCCTGGGCGAAAATTACTTTCATATAATTTGAAAATCATCCTCGGTAATGATTTATGAGTTTCACAACCTATTCGACGTGACCCTTTCCGAGGAGTACCGCATGGCCGCATCACCGGGCTTCGGGCTATTGGCATACGCTGCCATCGCCATCATTGCTTTGATCGTGCTGATTGCACGTTACCGACTCAACCCGTTTATCGTTATCACGCTGGTGTCCATTGGCCTGGCGCTGATGGCCGGGATGCCGGCGGACACCATCATGGGCTCTTACGAAGCGGGGGTCGGCAAGACCCTGGGGCATATCGCTTTGGTAGTGGCGCTGGGCACCATGCTCGGCAAGATGATGGCCGAGTCCGGTGGCGCGGAGCAGGTGGCGCGCACGTTGATCAACCGTTTCGGCGAACGCAATGCCCACTGGGCCATGGTCTGCATCGCGTTTCTGGTGGGGCTGCCGCTGTTTTTCGAGGTGGGTTTCGTGTTGCTGGTGCCGATCGCCTTTACCGTGGCGCGGCGCGTGGGCGTGTCGATCCTGATGGTCGGCCTGCCGATGGTCGCCGGCCTGTCAGTGGTGCATGCGCTGGTGCCGCCGCATCCGGCGGCGATGATGGCGGTGCTGGCCTATAACGCCTCGGTTGGGCAGACCGTGCTGTATGCGATTCTGGTCGGTGTTCCTACGGCGATCATCGCCGGCCCCGTGTATGCCAAGTTCATCGTGCCGCGCATTCACCTGCCGGCGGAAAACCCGCTGGAACGACAGTTCATCGAGCGTGAACCGCGCACCCGTCTGCCGAGCTTCGCGCTGACCATGAGCACTATCCTGTTGCCGGTGGTACTGATGATGATTGGCGGCTGGGCCAATGTGATTTCCACGCCCGGCACCGGCTTCAACCAGTTCCTTTTATTCATCGGCAACTCGGTGATCGCGCTGCTCGTGGCGACCCTGGTGAGTTTCTGGACCCTGGGGCTGGCCCAGGGCTTCAACCGTGAGTCGATCCTCAAATTCACCAATGAATGCCTGGCGCCGACGGCGAGCATCACCCTGCTGGTGGGCGCGGGCGGTGGCTTGAATCGCATCCTGGTGGACGCCGGTGTCACCCACGAAATCCTTGGCCTGGCCAATGCGTTCCAGCTCTCGCCGCTGGTGATGGGCTGGTTGTTCGCCGCGCTGATGCGGATCGCCACGGGCTCGGCCACGGTGGCGATGACCACGGCCTCCGGCGTGGTCGCGCCGGTCGCCCTGGGCCTGGGTTATCCACACCCGGAATTGCTGGTACTGGCGACCGGTGCGGGTTCGGTGATTTTTTCCCACGTCAACGACGGCGGCTTCTGGCTGATCAAGGAATACTTCAATATGACGGTGATCCAGACCTTCAAGACCTGGACCGTGCTGGAGACGTTGATTTCGGTGGTTGCCTTCGCTCTCACCTACGGCCTGTCTCTGGTTTTATGAGCCGCATCCTGTCACTCGGAGCCCCATGGACATCCTCTACCAGATCCGCGCCCGCCAGGCGTCCTTCAGTGCCGGCGAAGGGCGTATCGCCAAGCTGCTGCTCGATGACGTGGGCTTTGCCGCGTCGGCCAGCCTGGAAGCGTTGTCGCAACGGGCCGAGGTCAGTACAGCGACCTTGTCGCGCTTTGCCCGCAGTGTCGGTTGCCGCGACTTGCGTGACCTGCGCCTGCAACTGGCCCAGGCCAGCGGCGTGGGCAGCCGCTTTCTGGACCCGGCGGGGTTGCCGGAACAGTCGGCGTTTCATCGGCAGATTCTCGGTGATATCGAAGCGACGCTGCGCCAGCACCTGTCGGGGTTCAACCAGGACAGCTTTGTCGATGCAGTGAGCCTGCTGGGCAAGGCGCGGATGATCCACGCGTTCGGCATGGGCGGCCCGTCGAGCCTGTGCAGCGATGAGTTACAGGTGCGCCTGGTACGCCTGGGCTATCCGATTGCAGCCTGCCATGACCCGGTGATGATGCGCGTGACCGCCGCGACCCTGGGGCCGGAACACGCGCTGATTGTGTGCTCGCTGACCGGCCTTACGCCTGAGCTGTTGGATGTGGTGACGCTGGCGCGCAACTACGACGCACGCGTTGTCGCCATCACCCTGGCCGATTCCCCACTGGCCGAGTTGGCGGATGTGCTGCTTCCGCTGCAACCGGCTGAAACCAGTTTTATCTACAAACCCACGGCTGCGCGCTACGGCATGCTGCTGGCTATCGACCTGCTTGCCACCGAACTGGCGCTGGCCATGCCTGACGCCAACCAGGAGCGCCTGCGCCGGATCAAGCTGGCCCTGGACGACTATCGCGGCGGCCCCGACAGCCTGCCGCTTGGAGACTGATATGAAGTACGACACGCTGATTCGCCAGGCGCAGATCATTGATGGCAGCAACCGTGCAGGTTATGTCGCTGACGTGGGCGTGCGTGATGGGCGCATCGAGGCGATCGGCGACTTGTCCACAGCGATGGCCGAGCATGAAATCGACGCGACAGGCCGCGTATTGGCGCCAGGGTTTATCGACGTGCACACCCACGATGACACGGTGGTTATCCGCCATCCGCAGATGCTGCCCAAACTCAGCCAGGGCGTGACCACGGTGATTGTCGGTAATTGCGGCATCAGCGCCTCACCGGTCAGCCTGCGCGGCAATCCGCCCGACCCGATGAACCTGCTGGGCAATGCCGAGGCTTTTGCCTACCCGCGCTTTGTCGATTATCGCGCGGCGGTGGAACTAGCCCACCCAGCGGTCAACGTCGCCGCCCTGATCGGCCACACGGCATTGCGCAGCAATCATATGGATGACCTGCACCGCACGGCCACGGCCCACGAAATCACGGGCATGCGCATGCAGTTGCAGGCGAGTCTGGAGACCGGTGCCCTGGGTTTATCCACCGGCCTTGCCTACGCCAGCGCCTTCAATGCAGACACCGACGAGGTGCTGCAACTGAGTGAAGAGCTGACGGCTTATGGCGCGGTGTACACCACTCACTTGCGCAGTGAATTCGAGCCGGTACTGGAGGCAATGGACGAAGCGTTCCTGATCGGCCGGCACGCCAGGGCCCCGGTGATTATTTCCCACCTCAAGTGTGCTGGTGCGGGAAACTGGGGACGTAGCCCGCAACTGCTGGCGGCACTTGAAGCGGCGGCGAAAACCCATCCGGTAGGGTGTGATTGTTATCCCTACGCGGCCAGCTCCTCGACCCTGGACCTCAAGCAGGTCACCGATGCGTTCCGCATCACCATCACCTGGTCCACACCGCATCCTGAAATGGGCGGGCGTGACCTGCAGGACATTGCCGCCGAGTGGGATGTTTCGTTGATGGACGCAGCCCGCCGCCTGCAACCGGCGGGAGCGGTGTACTACGGGATGGACGAGGCGGATGTACGGCGCATTTTGGCGCACCCTTTGTCGATGGTCGGGTCGGATGGGTTGCCTGGAGACCCGTTTCCCCATCCGCGCTTGTGGGGCGCGTTTCCTCGGGTGCTGGGGCATTTCAGCCGGGATGTCGGATTGTTCCCGTTGCACACCGCTGTGCACAAAATGACCGGGCTGTCGGCGGCGCGTTTTGGCCTGGCTGAGCGAGGCGAAATTCGTCAAGGGCACTGGGCTGACCTGGTGTTGTTCGACCCGTTACGCGTGCGGGATGTAGCGGACTTCAAAGAACCACAGCGGGCAGCCGAGGGCATTGATGGCGTGTGGGTCAACGGTGTGTTGAGCTACCGCGAAGGGCAGGCGACGGGGCTGCGCTCGGGTCGATTCCTGGCGCGCAACGGGGATTTGCGTCGGGGTTTTTCGCCTCTATAGTGAGTGCTTTCAAACAGGGAGCCATCGCGATGCACTTAGGAAAAGTCACCCCCATCCTGCGGATTTTCGACGAGGCCAAGGCGCTGGAATTCTATGTCGACTTTCTCGGGTTCAAGGTCGACTGGCAGCATCGCTTCGAGGCGGATTTTCCGTTGTACCTGCAGGTGTCGCTGGGCGAGTGCGTGCTGCATTTGTCCGAGCATCATGGCGATGCGTCGCCGGGCGCAGCGGTGCGTATCCAGGCGCAAGGGATAGACGCGTACCAGCAGCAATTGCAGGCCAAGGGCTACCGCTATGCCAAGCCTGGCGTGGAGGAAACAGCTTGGGGCTCGCGGGAGATGAGTATCAAGGACCCGTTTGGGAATCGGCTGGTGTTTGTCGAGGAGGGTGAAGAGTAATTGCAGCCCCGGTCAGTGACCGGGGCTACCTCTGTGGTGAGCTTCCTTTACACCCGGAAATGACTGACCATCTGCTGCAACTGGCTACCCAAACGCGCCAATTCCACGCTCGACTTGGCCGTCTCGTCACTCGCCGTAGCGGTCTGCTCCGACACATCGCGTACGTTCACAATGCTGCGGCTGATCTCTTCGGCCACGGCGCTCTGCTCTTCGGCGGCGGCGGCGATCTGCTGGTTCATCGACTGGATATTCGACACGGTACGGGTGATATTTTCCAGCGATACGCCAGCCTTGCGCGTCAGCTCGACGCTGCTGTCGGTGAGGCTGCGGCTGTTGTTCATCACGTTGGCCACTTGTTGGGTACCGTTCTGCAAGCCGGCCACCAGGCCTTCGATTTCCTCGGTGGATTTCTGCGTACGCTGGGCCAGGCCACGTACTTCGTCGGCGACCACGGCGAACCCACGACCGGCTTCACCGGCGCGCGCAGCTTCAATCGCCGCGTTGAGTGCCAGCAGATTGGTCTGTTCGGCCACGGCCTTGATCACATCCATCACGCTGCCGATCTTGTTGCTCTCTTGTTGCAGGTGGGCCATGGCGTCGGTGGAGCGCGCCACTTCAGCCGCCAGGCGTTCGATCTGGGCGATGGCCTCGGCCACAACTTTATCGCCCGCGCGCGCTTGGCCGTCGGCATCGGCGGCGGCCAGTGAGGCCTGTTCGGCGTTGCGTGCCACTTCCTGCACGGTGGCGGTCATTTCATGCATCGCCGTAGCGACCTGGTCGGTCTCGATCTTCTGGCTGTTGACGCCGGCGCTGGTCTGCTCGGTCACCGCCGACAGTTCCTCAGCGGCGCTGGCGATCTGGGTCACGCCATCACGAATCCCGCTGATCAATTCGCGCAAGGTGGTGCCCATGCGCTGGATGCCTTGTTGCAGCACGCCCAGTTCGTCACGGCGAGTCACCTGGATGTTGTGGCTCAAGTCGCCCGAGGCGATGCGTTCGACCACCGCCAGGGTGTCTTGCAGCGGACGGGTGATCTGGCGAGTGATCACTAGCGCCGCGATGATGCCCACCAGCAGGGCCAGCAAGGTGCTGATCAATTGCAGGCTACGGGCCTGGGCGCTTTCGGCGTCGCGACGTTCCAGCTGGATGTCGTACAGCTTGTCGCTGATCGTGACGATATCGGTGCCTTGGGTGGTCATCTCGGCACGGGCGGTAACGATGTTGGCGTTGGCGGCCTTGTAGCTCTGCACGGCGCTGCGATAGGCACCGAGTGCGGTGTCCAGCGCGGCCAGCGCGGTTTGCTGGCTGGTGCCGAAGACGGCGTTGAGGCTTTTCAAGCTCGCGATGGCTTTGTCGATTTGTGCAGCGGCGCGGGCTTCGTTTTCTGCGTTGACGGTGTTGGTGTAACCCCGCACTTCGTAGCGCGCCAGCATGAACTCTTCCTTGGCGTCGGTCACGGCCTGGAACTGAGCGAAACGCTCCGGGCTGTCGGGCATCTGCTGCACGCTGGTGTCCAGGGCGTTGATTTGTGCGTTGGCGATGTCGGCTTTGTCGCCCATGACCTGGCGCGCAGCATTGCCGTTGCGATAGGCCTCGCGCATTTTGTTCAAGGACTGCTGATAAGCCGTGATGACGGCTTTCTGTTCATTGAGCAGCTTGAGGTTTTCCGGGCTCTTGAAGCTGTCCAGCAGTTTCTGTTGCTGGGCGGCGAAGGCGTCGAGGCTGGTCTGCACGTTCTGCGCCACGGCTTCGTCACCGTTGGCCAGCATGTATTGCAGGCGCACGATGCGCAGCTTGGTCAGCGAAGCATTGAGCTGGGTGATGTCGCTCATCCAGTTGCTGCGGTCGATCAAACCGCCCAGGCTGGTCCAGCCGGTGAGTGCCAGGATCGAGGTGAGGACCAGTACCAGGCCAAAGCCCAGGCCGAGTTTGAGGTTGACGCTGATGTTACCGAACCAGCTGTTCATCGAAAGCTCCTTGAGAGTGATGTCTGTCTGCTGGACGGGGTGTTGTTGTTTGAGCCAGCCAAGATGTGTAGGGCTGTATCGGCGGCAAAGGGCAATTCTGAAATACTTTTCTTGCTGGCCGTCGAAAGGGCGCTCGATCCATGCCAGGACGGGGAGGATGATCGGATACCAGAGCTACGCCCCGGCGCTCCGGCAGCCGGGGAGGGGGCTGATCATAGGCCGGTCTTGTGTGCTAGTCTGCGGGCCCTTTTAGTTTTGGATGGCACGGGAAGCCGTGCTGTCCTACAGCGGAGCCTCTTCATGTCCGAAGTTAATCTGTCCACCGACGAAACCCGCGTCAGCTACGGTATCGGCCGTCAGTTGGGCGACCAACTGCGCGACAACCCGCCACCAGGCGTCAACCTCGATGCAATCCTGGCCGGCCTGACCGACGCGTTCGGCGGCAAGCCAAGCCGTGTTGACCAGGAGCAAATGGCGGCCAGCTTCAAGGTGATCCGCGAAATCATGCAAGCTGAAGCTGCGGCCAAAGCTGAAGCCGCTGCAGGCGCCGGCCTGGCATTCCTGGCTGAAAACGCCAAGCGTGACGGCATTACCACCCTGGCTTCGGGCCTGCAATTTGAAGTGCTGACTGCCGGTGATGGCGCCAAGCCGACCCGTGAAGACCAAGTGCGTACTCATTACCACGGCACTCTGATCGACGGCACTGTATTCGACAGCTCCTACGAGCGTGGCCAGCCTGCAGAATTCCCGGTGGGCGGCGTGATTGCCGGCTGGACCGAAGCCCTGCAGTTGATGAATGCCGGCAGCAAATGGCGCCTGTACGTGCCGAGCGAACTGGCTTACGGCGCTCAAGGCGTTGGCAGCATCCCGCCGCACAGCGTTCTGGTGTTCGACGTCGAGCTGCTCGACGTTCTGTAAGACCTGCTGTTGATCACCTGTAGGAGCGAGCTTGCTCGCGAAAAACGTCAACGATGACTTCGCGAGCAAGCTCGCTCCTACAGCATTTTGCAGGGTGGTTCATGGGTGGAACTTGCCAGTGAGCTCCGTCGCCGGGCGCAACGCTCGGGCATAGCAGAACAAAAACAGGTTCCTCACCACTTCCTTCAGCACCCCAGGCTCACTGGAGCTCAGGCCATTCACGTCCAGGTCGCCCTGGTCCTGCAGTTCATTCAGCGCTTCTTCTTCCAGCACAGCACAGACTTCGCCGGTTTCCCGATGCAGGATCCGCAGGTAGGGGTGTGGGCGGTCCAGCCAGGCGTCTATCAAATAAGTCATGGTCGTTCTCCTTGATGGGTTTCAATGAGAATAATTCTTATTCGTAGAATAGCAAGTGCCTATTGGCGGTTTGCGCTTTTTTCTGTGTGGAGATTGAGGCGGGTCAAGCAAGAGGGCGAAACGCCATCCCACGGCGGGCGTGGGATGGTTGCAGCAAGATCAGACTTTACGCACGAACTCGGACTTGAGTTTCATCGGGCCGATGCCGTCAATCTTGCAATCGATATCGTGGTCGCCATCGCACAGGCGGATGTTCTTGACCTTGGTGCCGACTTTCACCACCAGGGAAGTGCCCTTGACCTTGAGGTCCTTGATCACGGTGATGGTGTCGCCGTCCTGCAGGACATTGCCCACAGAGTCCTTCTTCACGGTTTCATCGCCGGCTGCTTCGGCCTCGCCATTGGCGGACCACTCATGGGCGCATTCCGGGCAGATCAGCTGGGCGCCGTCTTCATAAGTGTATTCGGAATTGCATTTCGGGCAGGGTGGCAACGTGCTCACTAAAGCTCCTTGAGATTCAGGATGGCTAAAAGTCGCACATTATATAGGGGATTGTGGTCTTGCAGGTTGTATGAAATCCAAATGTGGGAGGGGGCTTGCTCCCGATGGCGGTGTAACAGCCAACTTATCCATTGGCTGACACACTGCCATCGGGAGCAAGCCCCCTCCCACATTGGCCCGCGTGTATTTTAGTGCGTACGCGCGACCGCAAACTCACTCAGCTCAACCAATGCGTCCCGGTATTCGCTGGCGGGCAGGGCTTGCAGGCACTGGATCGCACGGGCTACGTAGTCACGCGCCAGTTGCGCGGTGTACTCCAGCGAGCCGGACGCTTCGACGGCGGCGCGAATGGCTTCCAGGTCTTCGATCCCGCCTTTCTGGATCGCCTTGCGCACCAGGGCGGCCTGTTCCGGCGTGCCTTCGCGCATGGTGTAGATCAGCGGCAGGGTCGGTTTGCCTTCGGCCAGGTCGTCACCGACGTTCTTGCCCAGAGTCTCGGCGTCGCCACGGTAGTCGAGCAGGTCGTCCACCAATTGGAACGCCACGCCCAGGTGGTCGCCAAAGGTGCGCAGCGCTTCGGCCTGTTCGGCGGTCGCGCCACACAGCGCGGCGGCGCTATGGGTGGAGGCTTCGAAGAGCATCGCGGTCTTGCCGCGAATCACTTCCATATAGGTTTCTTCGGTGGTGCTGGCGTCGCGTACCTTCGACAGCTGCAACACTTCGCCTTCGGCGATGATGCGTGTGGCCTGTGAAAGAATTTTCATCACCGGCATCGAACCCAGTTCGACCATCATTTCGAACGAGCGCGAATACAGGAAGTCGCCCACCAGCACGCTCGGGGCGTTGCCCCACATTGCGTTGGCGGTCTCGCGACCACGGCGCATACCGGACATGTCGACCACGTCGTCGTGCAGCAGGGTGGCGGTGTGCAGGAATTCGATGGTGGCCGCCAGCAGGCGCAGGTCATCGCCTTCGCGGCCCAGGGCCTTGCCGCACAGCAACACTAATAAAGGACGCAGGCGCTTACCGCCCGCCGACGTAATGTAGTCGCCAATTTTGGCGACCAGCGGCACTTTAGACGTCAGCTGCTGCTTGATGATGCCGTCGACGGCGCTAAAATCGTCCGCGACCGCGCGGTAGAAAGCTTGGGGTTGCATCAGCGACAGTCGCTCCAGAAGGGTTGCGCGGCATGCTAGGACCCATGCCCCTGGGTGTCAAGGCGCGATGGACGGCCTCTTGCAACGCGTCTATTGCTTGCGTACAATCGCGCACCCTGAACTTCCTGGGCAGCACCTGCCTTACGCAATTGCATTCGGGACGTCCATCCCATGCAGCCATGCCAGCCAATACCTCTTCTTATAAAGCGCTGGGTGAGCAGGATTATCGGAGAAATACCATGTCGTACGCAGTAATTGTTACTGGTGGCAAGCAATACAAGGTCGCCCCAGGTGAATACCTGAAGATCGAAAAACTGGAAATCGCTACTGGCGAATCCGTGACTTTTGATCGCGTTCTGTTGGTCGCCAATGGCGATGACGTGAACATCGGCGCTCCAGTTGTTGCTGGCGCTACCGTTGTGGCTGAAGTGATCTCCCAAGGTCGTCACGATAAAGTCCGCATCATCAAGTTCCGTCGTCGTAAGCACCACATGAAGCGTATGGGCCACCGCCAGTGGTACACCGAGATCAAAATCACCGGTATTCAGGCTTAATTTCAGCCTAATTCCTCACTAGGAGAATTGACTCATGGCACACAAAAAAGCTGGTGGTAGTACCCGTAACGGTCGCGACTCAGAAGCCAAACGCCTTGGCGTGAAGATGTATGGCGGCCAGAAAATCATTCCGGGCAACATCATCGTGCGTCAGCGCGGCACCCAATTCCACGCCGGTTACGGTGTTGGCATGGGTAAAGATCACACCCTCTTCGCGAAAATCGAAGGCGTGATCAAGTTCGAAGTAAAGGGCGCGTTCAACCGCCGTTACGTGAGCGTTGTCGCAGCTTAATTGCGAGATCGCTGGAAAAGCCCTGTCTTGCGACGGGGCTTTTTCGTTTGTGGAGTGAGTCTCTTGCAAAGCTGTTTGTAATGGCGAGGGCAGCAGGTTTTGCAGTCGTTGCTTGAGGTCGCTGCGCTCATTTTTGCAAGAGTCTTATGTCTTGGTTTCTTAAGCTCGTCCGTGCGGCGAGAGGCGTTTTGTTATGAAGTTCGTTGATGAAGTTTCCATCCGAGTAAAAGCAGGCGACGGCGGTAACGGTTGCATGAGTTTCCGTCGCGAAAAGTTCATTGAAAACGGTGGCCCAAACGGCGGTGACGGCGGCGACGGCGGTTCCATCTACATGATGGCCGACGAAAACCTCAACACCCTGGTCGACTACCGTTACACCCGGCACTTCGATGCCGAGCGTGGCTCCAACGGCGGCAGCACCGACTGCACCGGTAAAAAAGGTGAAGACCTGGTACTGCGCGTACCGGTCGGCACCACGATCATCGACTCGGCCACCCAGGAAGTGATCGGCGACCTGACCAAGGCCGGCCAGAAGTTGATGGTTGTGCAGGGCGGCTGGCACGGGCTGGGTAACACCCGGTTCAAGTCCAGTACCAACCGTGCACCGCGCCAGACCACGCCGGGCAAACCGGGCGAGCAGCGCGACCTCAAGCTGGAAATGAAAGTACTCGCTGACGTAGGCCTGCTGGGCCTGCCGAACGCCGGCAAAAGTACCTTCATCCGCTCGGTTTCGGCCGCCAAGCCGAAAGTCGCCGACTACCCGTTCACCACCCTGGTGCCAAACCTGGGCGTGGTCAGCGTCGACCGTTGGAAAAGCTTCGTGGTCGCCGACATTCCTGGCCTGATCGAAGGCGCTTCCGATGGCGCGGGCCTGGGGATTCGCTTCCTCAAGCACTTGTCGCGCACCCGTTTGCTGCTGCACCTCGTCGACATGGCGCCGCTGGACGAAACCAATGCTGCCGATGCCGCCGAAGTGATCGTCAGCGAACTGACCAAGTTCAGCCCGGCCCTGGCCGAGCGTGATCGTTGGCTGGTGCTGAACAAGTGCGACCAGATCCTTGAAGAAGAGCACGAAGAGCGCGTCAAGGAAATCGTCGACCGCCTGGAGTGGGAAGGTCCGGTCTACGTGATCTCGGCCATCGCCAAAGAAGGCACCGAGCGCCTTTGCCGCGACATCATGCGTTATCTGGAAGACCGCGCCGACCGCCTGGCGGCCGACCCGGTCTTCAAGGCCGAACTCGCCGAGCTCGACCAGCAGATCGAAGACGAAGCCCGTGCCCAGCTGCAAGCGCTGGACGACCAGCGTGCCCTGCGCCGCAGCGGCGTGAAGTCGGTGCATGACATCGGCGACGATGATTGGGACGAGGAAGACGTGGATGATGAAGACGGTCCGGAAATCATTTACGTGCGCGACTGATTCGTTGCGATAAACTTGAACGCCGCTCCTCTGGAGCGGCGTTTTGGTATCCGGGTATAACGTTATGGGCGGCGCTGGGTCGCGCGGCCCTCACTCTAAGGTTGAAGATGATGCGGAGCAAAGTGACAGGTGCGCAGCGCTGGGTCGTAAAGATCGGCAGCGCGTTGCTGACGGCCGATGGCAAGGGACTCGATCGCGCAGCCATGAGCGTCTGGGTCGAGCAGATGGTGGCCTTGCATGAGGCCGGTGTCGAGTTGGTGCTGGTCTCGTCCGGGGCGGTTGCCGCCGGGATGAGCCGCCTCGGCTGGACCGCGCGACCCAGCGCGATGCACGAACTGCAAGCCGCCGCCGCCATCGGCCAGATGGGCCTGGTGCAAGCCTGGGAATCGAGCTTTGCCGAGCACGGCCGCCACACGGCGCAGATCCTGCTGACCCACGACGACCTGTCCGACCGCAAGCGCTACCTCAACGCCCGCAGCACCTTGCGTGCGCTGGTGGAGCTCAAGGTCATCCCGGTGATCAACGAGAACGACACGGTGGTCACCGACGAAATCCGCTTCGGCGACAACGACACCCTGGCTGCCCTGGTAGCCAACCTGGTGGAAGCCGACCTGCTGGTGATTCTCACCGACCGCGACGGCATGTTCGACGCCGACCCGCGCAACAACCCTGATGCCCAGCTTATCCATGAAGCGCGCGCTGATGACCCGGCGCTGGACGCCGTGGCCGGCAGTGTCGGCGGCGCCTTGGGCCGTGGCGGCATGCAGACCAAGCTGCGCGCCGCCCGCCTGGCCGCGCGCTCCGGTGCCCACACCATCATCGTCGGCGGGCGCCTGGAGCGCGTGCTGGACCGTCTCAAGGCCGGGGAGCGCATCGGTACGCTGCTGTCGCCCGAGCGCGGCATGCTGGCGGCGCGCAAGCAGTGGCTGGCCGGGCACCTGCAAACCCGTGGCACCCTGGTGCTCGACGCGGGAGCGGTGTCGGCGTTGTCCCAGGGCAACAAGAGCCTGCTGCCGGTGGGCGTCAAGTTGGTGCAAGGCAGCTTCCGCCGCGGCGAGATGGTGGTGTGCGTGGCGCCGGATGGTCGTGAGGTCGCCCGCGGCCTGGCCAACTACAGCGCCCTTGAGGCGCAGAAGATTATTGGACAATCGTCTGAAGCGATTGTCGGACTCTTGGGCTACATGGCGGAACCGGAACTGGTGCACCGCGATAACCTCATTCTGGTTTAAACGAAGGAATACCCGATGCGCGTAATGAAGGGATTGCTTGGCCTGTTGCTCGCCATGCCACTGCTGGCCTCGGCCGAAGAGATTGCCCAGGTCTCGACGGTGTTCAAGTTTGTCGGCCCCAACGACCGGATTGTGGTCGAAGCGTTTGACGACCCCAAGGTCGATGGTGTGACTTGCTATCTGTCCCGTGCCAAGACCGGTGGCGTCAAAGGCGGCCTGGGCCTGGCCGAAGACCGCGCCGAAGCCTCGATTGCCTGCCGCCAGGTCGGCCCGATCCACTTCAAGGGCGAGCTCAAGGACGGTGACGAAGTGTTCAAGGAACGCACCTCGCTGGTGTTCAAGACCATGCAGGTGGTGCGTTTCCTCGACAAGAAGCGCAACACGTTGGTGTACCTGGTCTACAGCGACCGCCTGATCGAAGGCAGCCCGCAGAACGCGGTGACGGCGATCCCGATCCTGCCGTGGCCGACCGCTCAGTAACCTGCAGGCGGGTTTTGTTACGGGCGTCTATAATTGCGGGCTTGCGGGTTGTAAGCTCAAGGCGTCGCGAGGCGTAGAAAAATAGGATATCTGGAGTTCGTCATGAGTGCTTTCCACGACCTGAAACTCAAAGCGTTGGATGGGCAAGAGCTGCCGCTGGCGCCTTTCAAGGGGCAAGTTGTGCTGGTGGTCAACGTGGCCTCCAAATGCGGCCTGACCCCGCAATATGCGGCGTTGGAAAACCTCTATCAGCAGTACAAGGACCGGGGTTTCACCGTGCTCGGCCTGCCGTGCAACCAGTTTGCGGGCCAGGAACCGGGCACCGAGGAAGAGATCCAGCAATTCTGCAGCCTCAACTATGGGGTGACCTTTCCCCTAGGCAGCAAACTCGAGGTGAACGGGCCGGAGCGTCACCAGCTCTACCGCCTGCTGGCGGGCGAGGGCGCTGAATTTCCTGGGGATATCACCTGGAACTTCGAAAAATTCCTGCTCGGCAAAGATGGCCGCGTGCTGGCGCGTTTTTCGCCACGTACGCCACCGGACGATCCATCGATCATCCAAGCCATCGAAAAGGCCCTGGGCTAAGCCGCACTCACTGTAGGAGCGAGCTTGCTCGCGAAAATCGCCAACGATAACGCGTGTGCTCTGGATATGCGCGGCGTCCTCGGGTCTTTCGCGAGCAAGCTCGCTCCTACAGGTATTCGGTTGCTTTTATTGCCTTAATCACCCAGATCAATAGTGCTACCCAGTCCGTTG
This sequence comes from Pseudomonas sp. R1-43-08, assembly GCF_003852255.1. Taxonomy (NCBI): domain Bacteria; kingdom Pseudomonadati; phylum Pseudomonadota; class Gammaproteobacteria; order Pseudomonadales; family Pseudomonadaceae; genus Pseudomonas; species Pseudomonas sp. R1-43-08. The sequence goes on along the minus strand of NZ_CP027734.1, from coordinate 4,640,525 downwards.
CGGCGCCCATATTATCCACATCATAAATCCGTCTTATGTGGAGTGCTCCATGCCTGTCCAAGCCTTGTTCAAACCATTCCAGCTCGGTGCACTGCAACTGTCGACCCGCGTGGTCATGGCGCCAATGACTCGCTCGTTCTCCCCGGGTGGCGTGCCCAACGCCCAAGTGATCGAATACTACCGCCGTCGCGCCGCCGCCGGTGTAGGGCTGATCATTACCGAAGGCACCGTGGTCGGCCATCAAGCCTCCAACGGTTACCCCAACGTTCCGCACTTTTACGGCGAAGCGGCGTTGGCCGGCTGGAAGAAAGTGGTCGATGCGGTCCATGCCGAAGGCGGCAAGATTGTTCCGCAGTTGTGGCATGTGGGCGCCGTGCGCCGTATCGGTACCGAACCTGACGCCAGCGTGCCAGCCTACGGCCCGATGGAGAGGCTCAAGGATGGCAAGGTAGTCGTCCATGGCATGACCACCCAGGACATCAAGGACGTGATTAACGCGTTCGCCCAGGCGGCCAAAGATGCTCAACGCATCGGCATGGACGGTGTGGAAATCCACGGCGCCCACGGCTACCTGGTCGACCAGTTCTTCTGGGAAGGCAGCAACCAGCGTACCGATGAGTACGGCGGCAGCCTGGCCAACCGTTCACGTTTCGCTATCGAATTGATCCAGGCCATCCGTGCTGCGGTCGGCCCGGATTTTCCGATCATCCTGCGTTTTTCCCAGTGGAAGCAGCAGGACTACACCGCGCGCCTGGTGCAAACCCCCGAGGCGTTGGGCGAATTCCTCAAGCCGTTGTCCGACGCTGGCGTGGATATTTTCCACTGTTCCACGCGCCGGTTCTGGGAGCCTGAATTCGAAGGTTCCGACCTCAACCTGGCCGGCTGGACCCGCCAGCTGACGGGGAAACCGACGATCACCGTGGGCAGCGTTGGTCTGGATGGCGAGTTCCTGCAGTTCATGGTCAACACCGACAAGGTCGCGCAGCCGGCCAGCCTGGAGAACCTGCTGGAGCGTTTGAATAACGACGAATTCGATCTGGTCGCCGTGGGTCGTGCGCTGCTGGTGGATCCGGATTGGGCCGTGAAGGTGCGCGAAGGTCGCGAGGCCGACATTCTGCCGTTCAGTCGTGAGGCGTTGACGAGCCTGGTGTAAGCGACGCCAGGGCGGGCACCGGAGGCCCGTCCTTGCATACATCGCGCAGCTGACGCTCGAATTGCTCGATGATCGCCGGCCATCCTTGGCGACTGGCGTGTTGCCGGGCATTGAGCCGCGCTCGACGCAGCGTCTCGCGCTCTTCCAGCAGCCACACGGCCGCATCGCAAAACGCGTTCTCATCCCCCGGCATCGCCAGCACACCGTTGTAGCCGTGGCGAATATGCTGGGTCGCGGCTGCCTGGTCGTAGGCCACCACACCCAGCCCGGACGCCATGGCTTCCAGCACCACATTGCCGAATGTTTCGGTCAGGCTGGGAAACAGAAACAGATCGCCCGAAGCGTAATGCCGCGCCAGTGCTTCACCGCGCTGGGCGCCGCAGAACACCGCGTCGGGCAAATCGCGCTGCAACAGGCTGCGCTGCGGGCCATCGCCGACAATCACCAACTTGAGCCGCCGCGATGGATAGGTGGTCTGCAACGTATCGAAACAGCGTTTGAGCAGCCCGAGGTTTTTCTCTTGGGCGAGGCGTCCTACGTGCAGCACCACAATGTCGTCGTTCTCCAAACCCCAGCTCGCGCGCAAAGCATCGTCGCGTTTCGCCGGGTGGAACAGGTGGCTATCGACCCCCCGCGACAGCATCCCAAGACGCTCGAAGTGCCGGCGCTCCAGCTCCAGGCGCTGACTCGCGCTGGGAACCAGGGTCAACGTCGACCGGTTATGAAACCAGCGCAGGTAATGGGTGACCAGGCGACTCAACACGCTCAAGCCGTACTGGTTCGAATACTGTTGAAAGTTGGTGTGGAAGCCGCTGACCACGCTGATGCCCAAGCGCCGCGCTGCGCGTAACGCCGACAAGCCCAACGGCCCCTCGGTGGCGATGTACAACACATCCGGACGCTGCCGGGTCCAGCGGCGCAGGAGTTTGTGCATCGACGATTGGCCCCACTGCAGCCCTGGATACCCCGGTAACGGCCAGCCGCGGCACAGCAGCAACTCATCGTCACTCGGCCGGCTCTGGTCGACGCCTTGGCGGGGACGCACCAGTTCGATTTGATGGCCGCGCGCGCGCAAACCGTCGCACAGGCGGCCAAGGGTATTGGCCACCCCGTTGATTTCCGGCGGGAAGGTTTCGGTGATCAGGGTGATGTGGAGCGAAGCTGTTGTCATGACCCACAGTGTCGCTGCGGGCCATGTCTTCATTGTGTCACTGGGATGATGGATTTATGACCGAGCCACCTGTTGCCCCGCCATCGCTTCGGCACCTTGCTCGCGCACCCAGAACAACGTCGCCCCGGCCACCGCCGCTGGCATCATCAGCAAGTTGACCACCGGCACCAGCAGCACCAGGTAGACGATCCCGCCAAAACTCATGCTCTGCCAGCGCTTCTGGCGCAGCCAGGCGAGCATTTCGTTCCAGCCCAGCTTGTGGTTGTCGGCCGGGTAGTCGATGTATTGGATCGCCATCATCCACACCCCGAACAGCAGCCACAATGGCGCGGCGATCAGGTTGACCACGGGAATGAACGACAGGATGAACAGGCCGATGGCCCGTGGCAGGAAGTAGCCGAGCTTGCGCATTTCCCGGGCCAGGGTGCGCGGGATCATCGCGATCAGCTCGGCCCAGCTGAACGGTGGGAAGTCGTCGGTGCCACGCACCACGATCTCGACTTTCTCCGCGAGAAAACCATTGAACGGCGCGGCGATGATATTGGCGAGCATGGTAAAGGTGAAAAACACCATCAACACCACCAGCACCACGAACAGCGGCCACAGCAGGTAATTCAAAAAGCTCAGCCAGCCGGGCAGCGTGGGCATCAGGTGGTCGACCCACAGGCTGAATTGGTGGCCTGCAAAGTAGATCAGGCCGACGAACAGCACCAGGTTGATCGCCAGCGGCAGCAGTACGAACAGGCGCAGGCCGGGGCTCAACACCAGTTTGAGGCCTTCGCGCAGGTATTGCGGGCCGGAAAGAGCGGGGGCAGGCATGGAAGACTCCGAGCAGAAGGGCGAACGCGCCGACCTTACCGGCTTTGCCGTGGCGGTGAAAGTGGCGACATCAGCGGTAACACCTGAGTGGACAAGAAGGTCGATCAAACCGGTCGACTGCATAGAGACCACCTATGAGCTGGATTGTTATTCCGTATTTCCTTAATCTTGCCCCCCTCTATACGCTGCACCCATTATTTTCAGGATCTGCGAGTTCAAGCCTTCCCCAAGTGCTTCGCGGTCCTTTTTTATTCCAGCCGTCTTGTTGTCCGGGCGGTCGATAGGAGTGAGTCATGTCTGATACCCGTCATTCGCGAGTGATTATTCTCGGTTCCGGCCCTGCCGGTTACAGCGCTGCGGTCTACGCTGCCCGCGCCAACCTCAAGCCGCTGCTGATCACCGGCATGCAGGCGGGCGGTCAGCTGACCACCACCACCGAAGTCGACAACTGGCCGGGCGACGTCCACGGCCTGACCGGCCCGGTGCTGATGGAGCGTATGAAAGAACACGCCGAGCGCTTTGAAACCGAGATCGTGTTCGACCACATCAACAAGGTCGACTTTTCCAAGAAGCCTTACAGCCTGACAGGCGACAGCGGCGTGTACACCTGTGACGCGTTGATCATCGCCACCGGCGCCAGCGCCCGTTACCTGGGCCTGCCATCGGAAGAAGCGTTCATGGGCAAGGGTGTTTCCGCCTGCGCAACCTGCGACGGTTTCTTCTATCGCAACAAGCCAGTGGCTGTGGTCGGTGGCGGCAACACTGCGGTGGAAGAGGCGCTGTACCTGGCCAACATCGCCAGCACCGTGACCCTGGTGCACCGCCGCGAAACCTTCCGCGCCGAGAAGATCCTGATCGACAAGCTGCACGCCCGTGTCGCTGAAGGCAAGATCATCCTCAAGCTCAACGCCACGCTGGACGAAGTCCTGGGTGACAACATGGGCGTGACCGGTGCGCGCCTGAAGAACAACGACGGCAGCTTCGACGAGCTGAAAGTCGACGGCGTATTCATCGCCATCGGCCACACCCCGAACACCTCGTTGTTCGAGGGTGTGCTGGAAGCCAAAGACGGTTACCTGGTAGTGCAGGGCGGCCGTGAAGGCAATGCCACCGCCACCAACATCGAAGGCATCTTTGCGGCTGGCGACGTGGCTGACCACGTCTACCGCCAAGCCATCACCTCGGCCGGCGCCGGTTGCATGGCGGCCCTGGACGCCGAGCGTTACCTTGACGGTCTGAAAGACGCCTCGTTCTAAGCAGCACTGCAAAACAAATGTGGGAGGGGGCTTGCCCCCGATAGCGGTGTGTCAGTCAGTACATTGGGTGCTGGACCACCGCAATCGGGGGCAAGCCCCCTCCCACATTTTGATCTGTGTATGACTCAGGATTTGCGGGTCAGCGGTTCGGCGGTGAACTTCACACCGGCCAGGCCATTGGCAATCAATGCGCGGATGTTCCCATGGTCACTGCCGTCAGGCGTAGCCACCACTGAACGGTAATGCTCGCCAAACGCCAGCAACGCTTCCTGATCGCTCAACCCTTCCAGCAACGCCAATCCAAGTGTCTTGCACGAACCTTCGTTCTGGCCGGCGGCATTTTCGACCTCGCCGTTGGTGAAGGCTTGCGGCTGGTAGTCGTAACCTGCGGCAACAAAGGCCAGGGTGTCGGCAAACGCGTGTTCGCCGCTGTTAAGGCTGGCGCGCAGGGTGTTCAGGTCAGTCATGGGCTTTTCCTTTGGCAAACGCCGCGTGTTGGTCGGCGCTGGCTTCTTTCTGGTATTGGGCTTTCCACTCGGCGTACGGCATGCCGTACACCACTTTACGGGCGTCATCGAGGCTCAGTTCGAGCTGGCGCTCATCGGCCTCGGCCTTGTACCACTTGGACAGGCAGTTACGGCAGAAGCCGGCGAGGTTCATCAGGTCGATGTTCTGTACATCCTTGCGGCTGTCCAGGTGTGACACCAGCCGGCGAAAGGCGGCGGCTTCGAGTTCGAGGCGTTGTTGGTCGTTCATAGGGCTCACTTGACTATCAGCGGCTGGCCGCCAGAGTGATCGAAACCGACTCGGCGAAGCGCAGCGCATGGGGTTTGTCGACTTCGACTTCGGCGTACAGCACCGACTCGTTGCTCATCACCAGGTCGAGCAGCTCCTGGGTCAGGCGTTCGAGCAAGGCGAAGCGGTTGCCTTCGACGTGGGCAATGATGGCCTTGGTGATGGTGCGGTAGTTCAGCGCGTGGTCGATGTCATTATCGCGCACGGCTTCCTGGGCGGCATACAGGATGGTCAGGTTGATCAGCACATCCTGCTTGTTGAGGATTTCGTCCTCGTTGATGCCGATAAAGGTGCGCAGGCACAGGTCCTTGACCCGGATGCGCGCCATGCCTGGTTGAAGTTGTGGCATTGCTACTTGCTCCGTCCAATCAGTTGCAGGAACTCCATGCGCGTGGTGTTCGACTCGCGGAACGCGCCGAGCATCACCGAGGTGTTCATGGTTGAATTCTGTTTTTCCACGCCGCGCATCATCATGCACATGTGCCTGGCTTCGATCACCACCGCCACGCCGGCGGCCTGGGTCACGTCCTGGATGGCGTCGGCAATTTGCCGCGTAAGGTTTTCCTGGATCTGCAGGCGCCTGGCGTACATGTCGACGATGCGCGCCAGTTTCGACAGGCCCAGCACCTTGCCGGTCGGAATGTAGGCCACATGGGCCTTGCCGATAAAGGGCAACAGGTGGTGCTCGCACAGCGAGTACAGCTCGATGTCCTGGAGGATCACCATCTCGTCGTTATCGGAGGCGAAGAGCGCGCCGTTGACGATTTCTTCCAGGTTCTGCTCGTAGCCATGACACAGGTATTGCATCGCCTTGGCGGCGCGCTTGGGGGTGTCGAGCAAACCTTCGCGTTCCGGGTCTTCGCCCAGGCCTTTGAGGATTTCGCGGTAATGGTGGGGCAGGGACAAGGTCATACAACATCCTCAAAACGGCTTACTTGATATGCCGCCCGCCGTTGACGGTCAGGGTGGTCCCGGTGACATAGGGGTTGTCCAGCAGGTAACGCACGCTCTGGTAGATCACCTCCGGCCCGGGCTCGATGCCCAGCGCCGACTTGGCCAGGACCTTGGCACGGTAGGCCGCGTCGTCGCCTTCATTGAACATCACCATGGCCGGCGCGATGCCGTTGACCTTGATCAGCGGCGCGAACTCTGCGGCGAACGACAAGGTAAGGCTGTCGAGCCCGGCCTTGGTGGCGCAATACGCGATGTGCTGGCGGCTGCCCTTGCGTACCACGTCATCGCTGATATGCACGATATCGGCCGGTGTCGAACGTTGCAGCAGAGGTGAACAATGCCGGTTGATCAGATACGGCGCAAGCATGTGCACGCTGAACATGTCGGTAAAGGCGTGGCTTTCGTCGTCAGGCGTTTCCGCGATCCAGGCCGACGCGTTGTGGATGATCGCGCGCAGCGAGTCGGTATGTGCCTTCAGCTCAGTGATGAACGCCACAATCCCCGCTTCGCTGGAAAAATCGGCAAACAGGCCGACCGCACCGCGTTCGCGCAGCAGTTGCACACCTGGGCGTTCGCTGCGGTAGCTGAAGATGACCGATTGCCCTGCATCCAACAGACGCTCGGCGCAATACAGGCCGACGCGCTGGCCGGCACCGGTGATCAGGATCGGGGCGTTGGTTGCAGTCATGGGAGGCTCTAGTCGCTGGCAGGTGGAAACTATACCAGCGACCCGTCTCCCCTGTACTCAGGCAGCGGCTTCGCTGGCCTTGCGTGGTGGCGTGGGATGCAGCCAGTTCGCCAGCAGGTGCGTCGACAACGGAATAAAGAAGTACACCATCAGCGGTGTGAGCGCCAAGGTACTGACCAGCACCCGGCAGAACAGGTCCAGTTCGCCGAGCAAGGGTGCCAGCCCAAAGTTGAACAGCAGCGACACCGGGAAAAACGCCAGCCAGATTGCCACCGCCTGTTTCCAGCGGGGTGGGCGGGCTCCCCCGGCGCCAAACCAGCCATCGATGCCGCTCACGCGGTGCTCGGACGGGTCGGCGAACAGCTCGCTGCCACGGCTCAGCCAGGCACTGCGCGAAGCGGAAAACTCCCAGGCATGCAGGGTTTTTTCGTCGGCGAAGCGGAAGATGATCTGGAATTCATCGTCGTTGGGCGGCGGGGCCAGCACGCCGGAACCCAGGTAACCGGGGAAGTCGGTGGCCAGTTGTTCGCCTTCGCGCAGCCAGGCCATCAGCTCTTCATAGCGTCCTTTGGCCACGCGGCGCGCGACCATCAAGGTGACGGGTGAGGTAGACATGGTATATCTCCAAATGTACGGGTGCGCTGAACCGGGTAGGTGGCGCACAAAGAGGCGGCCGGGTGAGGCCGCTCTCTTAAAAAACAGGCAAGGATTATTCCTCTTTTGCCGAAATACACCAGAGACATTGGTCCGATAAGTGCGGCCTTGAAAAAGACAGGTCGATAAGCGTTAAATACCCTTCAGCCAGCATTGCCACATTTGGTCACCAATGCCCTTGATTACTGCTCCGATTGATAGCCTTTCGCGTCTGATTTCGACAGATTCAGATCAGCTGTTTCCGATTCGGGAAGTCTCGAGATTGACAGGCGTAAACCCGGTCACCCTGCGAGCGTGGGAGCGGCGCTACGGGCTGATCCAGCCCGTGCGCACCGAAAGCGGGCACCGCCTCTACTCCACGGCCGATATTGAGACGGTCCAGCGTATCCTTGATTGGACTGAACGCGGCGTAGCGGTGAGCAAGGTTGGCAAGATTCTGGCGCGTGACGATCAACAGATCGAAGCGATTCGTGCCGAGCGCCACGCGGCCGAAGACAGCGAATGGCCGCAGTGGCGAGCCCGGCTGATGCATGCCATCAGTGCGTTCGACGATCGTCAGTTGGAGAGCGTGTACGGCCAGATTTTCGCTACCTATCCCCTGAGCATTGCGTTTCAGGACATTCTGATGCCGTTGTGGCGCGACTTGCTGCGCTACCAGGGCCGTTTCGGCCAGGCCAGTGAATGGCTGTTTTTCGATTCTTTTCTGTGTACGCAGACTTTACTGCGCTTGCAGGTGGCAAGCGCATCGCCCGCTCCCCAGGTATTACTGAGCGCCCTGCCGGGCGATTGCCGCAAATTGGAGCTACTGGTGGCGGGGCTGTTGATGAGCCGGGAGGATTTGCCCGTGAAGGTGCTGGGCTTGGACCAGCCGGTCGATGAGTTGACCCTGGTCTGTGAAAAGATCCGCCCTCAGGCGCTGGTCATGTTCTCCAATCACTCGCATAAGCATGACCAGGCTGCACGGCTGAACCGCTTGGCGTTGACCCTGGACTGCCCGCTGTTTCTCGCAGGCGCCGCATCGGACCTGTTGCAGGCCGATCTGGCCGGCACGTCCATCGGCTGCCTCGGCAGCGAAGGGCGCCAGATGCAGCGCCGTTTGCAGCAGTTTCTCAGTGGCGGTCTGGATACCTGATCTCAGGCATGTACATGGGGATGCACCAGACGATGCTGGTGCAGGATGAATTGGCGCAGGCGCTCGATTTCACCTGCGTCACTCTGATTCAGACGGTAGGCAAACAGGCCCCGGGCGGTTTCCCGCTCCAGCGTGCCACGCAACGCAATACGTTCGTAACCGGACGGACTGAACCATAAAGAAAAGGTTTTCGGCGGTCTGGCTCGGCCACGCCCTTCCACCAGCACACCCTTGAATGACACTTCGTGCACCCACAGCGCACTGGCGTAGCCCTTGATGTTCTCCAGGGCCACCGGTGTTTCAAGGGCCAGGCGCCACGGGCGGATCATCGGCCCGTCTTCAAAGATACTCGGCACGCCCAGGCGCAGATGCACCGCATGAAACTCATCTTCCACCAGGTGCAGGGGAAAGGTCAGTTGCTGGTTATCGAACTGCGCCTGGATGGTGACTTGGTCGTGAGCGGCCAACCGCGTGAGCAAATCGCGAATCTGCGCACCGCCATTCACCGTCAGGCTCGACCATGCATCCCGCAGGTTGAGCTGCGGGTTGTGCTGCATGTCCTGGATAAACGCCAGTTCGTCCTGGGTCAAAAGAGCATCGCGGTGCATGGATATAGCTCAAAGTTGGGCATTAAAAGGCCATTATCGCTCTAAAGACCGCCATTTTTACAGCTTGTTAATTCCACTCGTCACCTTGAGCGCCGCCAGCTCAGCTTTAAGCTCGGCTACCTGGGCTTCCAGCTGGGCGACGCGTTGCTGCGCTTTTACCTGGACGGTGACGTCTTTTTGCACGCCGACGAAATACGTCTGCTGGTCGGCCGCGTTGTACACCGTTGACAGTGATAACTCGTTCCAGAAATGTGTGCCGTCCTTGCGGTAGTTGCGCAGGATTTCCCGGCACGCGCCACCGCTGTCGAGCGCCTCGCGGATCGCCATCAGGCCTGGCTGGTCACGGTCGCCCGCCTGCAGGAAACGGCAATCCTGATAAAGGATGTCGTCCAGAGTGTAGCCGGTCAGGCGTTCGAAGGCCGGGTTGACGTAGATCAGTGGCTTGTCTTCGCCTTCTCGTTCGGCGACGACAATCCCGTCGTTGGAGGCGTTGATGACCATTTGCATCAGCTTGGCGTTGATCATTGAGCGGTCCATGGCTTGTTGTTGAGGTCTGAAGTTTATGACACGTCTTGAATGTTGCACGGCGCGCGCTGAGAAAACTGCGCCAGCTGCTAATATCCTACGCTTTCGCTCAATTACAGGATCAGATTGATGAAAGTCGCCATCCTTTCCGGCTCGGTCTACGGCACAGCTGAAGAAGTCGCTCGCCACGCCGAAAAAATCCTCAAAGCAGCGGGTTTTGAAGCCTGGCACAACCCGCGGGCCACGCTGGCCGACGTGCAGGCCTTCGCGCCCGAGGCGTTCCTGGCGGTCACATCGACCACCGGCATGGGCGAGCTGCCCGACAATCTGCAACCGCTGTACTCAAGCATTCGCGACCAGCTGCCCGCCGCCTGGCGCGGCCTGCCCGGTGCGGTCATTGGCCTGGGCGACGCCAGCTACGGCGATACCTTCTGCGGCGGCGGCGAGCAAATGCGCGAAGTGTTCAGTGAGTTGGGCCTGCGCGAAGTGCTGCCGATGCTGCGCCTGGACGCCAGCGAAAGCGTGACCCCGGAGACCGACGCCGAGCCGTGGCTGGCCCAGCTGATTGCCGCACTGCGCTGACCGACCCCGTGAGGCGCTGTCCGCGTACTTTTATTGACGGCGCTTCTCTGACACCGTTTGTACTATTCTCCAGGCTGACTCGCTCAGTCATCAAGCTGGCTGCGAAGGCAACTCCGCAAGCCAGGGCGTCTGACTAGACTGGCTCATCACTTAAAAAATAATAATAAATGCGCCAAGGAGGTCATTATTGTGAGCCTAGCCCCCGTTCTATCGTCACAGAATGTCAAAGATCAGGTCAGCGCGGCCGAATGGCAAGCCCGTGTCGACCTGGCGGCCTGCTATCGCCTGGTGGCGATGCACGGTTGGGATGATCTGATCTTCACGCATATTTCCGCCAAGGTGCCGGGCACCAATGATTTCCTGATCAACCCCTATGGGCTGATGTTCCACGAAATCACCGCCTCAAGCCTGGTCAAGGTGGACCAGGCCGGCAACAAACGCATGGACAGCCCCTACGAGATCAACCCCGCCGGCTACACCATCCACAGCGCCATCCACGAAGTGCGCCACGACGTGACCTGCGTGCTGCACACCCATACTGCCGCCGGCGTCGCCGTGTCTGCGCAAAAGCAGGGCGTGTTGCCGATCAGCCAGCAATCGCTGTTTGTGCTGTCGAGCCTGGGCTATCACGCCTATGAAGGCGTCGCCTTGAATCACGATGAAAAGGCGCGCTTGCAAGCGGACCTGGGCGACAACAACTTTCTGATGCTGCACAACCATGGCCTGCTGACGTGCGGCGCGACCATCGCCGACACCTTTCTGATGATGTTCACGTTCCAGCGTGCCTGTGACATCCAGGTACTGGCGCAGAACGGTGCTGCCGAGTTGATCACCATCGAGCCGCAGATTCTGGCCGGTGCCAAGGCGATGGTGGCGGCTGTCACAAAAAGCGCCCAAGGTATGGGCGGTGCGCTGGCCTGGCCGGCGCTGCTGCGCACATTGGATAACCAGGACCCCGGGTATAAAAGCTGATGCCACTTGCCGAGATACCGCTCAGCGCCTGGCGCAAACGCGGCCAGGATTTCGTCTTTCGCGGCCGCTCCATTCGTTATTGGGTGGCCGGGCAGGGCGAGCCGCTGCTGCTGATCCATGGCTTTCCCACGGCCAGTTGGGACTGGCATTACCTGTGGCAACCCCTGGCCCAGCGCAATCTGGTGATCGCCTGCGACATGCTCGGCTTCGGCGAATCGGCCAAACCGCTGGATCACGAGTATTGCCTGCTGGAGCAAGCCGACCTGCAACAGGCATTGCTTGAACACCTGGGGGTGGCAGAGCCGGTGCACATATTGGCCCATGACTATGGCGACAGCGTGGCCCAGGAACTCCTGGCCCGGCATTACGAAGGCCGGTTCCAGATGGCCAGTTGTGCGTTTCTCAACGGTGGGCTGTTCCCCGAAACCCATCGCGCAACCTTGGTGCAGAAATTATTGCTCAGCCCCCTGGGCTGGATGATCGGCCGAGCCTCTGGACGAAGTAGCCTGGCCAACAGTTTTAACCAGATTTTTGGTCCCCGGACGCTACCGAGCGAAAGCGCCCTGGATGATTTCTGGAGTTTGATTGAACACAACGACGGCCCGCGCATCCTGCACAAGCTGATCAACTACATTCCCCAGCGCCGTCGCCTGCGTGACCGCTGGGTGGCGGCAATGCAGCGCGGCGACGTGCCGTTGCGGGTCATCGACGGTGAGGTCGACCCCATTTCGGGTGCGCATATGGTGGAGCGCTATCAACAGCTGGTGCCGAATGCCGATGCGATCTTGCTCGCCGATATCGGCCATTACCCACAGATCGAGGCGCCGGTCCAGGTGCTCAGGCATTACCAGGCGTTTCGCGAGCGTATTGGCCTGCGGTCAGCGCGTGCGGCCTATTCCTGAGCCTTGCGCCCCCAGGCGGCATCATCCCGCTGCCTTATCGAGCACCATTCAGCGTCGGCCGTATTTATTGTGACCCAAGGCCCGGTGCCTGACACTCTGCCCATTGCCATCGTCGCCCAAGGAGTTCGGTATGAGTCAGTCAGTGCAGTTGCAGGATAAGGTCGTGATCGTCACCGGCGCCGGCGGCGGATTGGGCCGCGCCCACGCGCTGCTGTTCGCCCGGCACGGGGCCAAGGTGCTGGTCAATGACCTCGGTGGCTCGACCCAGGGCGAAGGCGCCAACGCCTCGGCGGCTGACCGCGTGGTGGCCGAAATCCGCGCAGCGGGTGGTGTTGCGCACGCCAACCATGATTCCGTCACCGATGGCGATAAAATCGTGCAGAACGCGCTGGATGCCTTCGGCCGTATCGATGTGGTGGTGAACAACGCCGGGATCCTGCGCGACAAGACCTTCCACAAGATGGACGACAGCGACTGGGACCTGGTTTACCGGGTGCATGTCGAGGGCGCCTACAAAGTCACCCGCGCCGCCTGGCCGCATCTGCGCGAGCAGGGCTATGGCCGGGTGATCTTCACCGCGTCCACCTCGGGCATCTACGGCAACTTCGGCCAGTCCAACTACGGCATGGCCAAGCTCGGCCTGTATGGCTTGACCCGCACCCTGGCGCTGGAAGGGCGCAAGAACAACATCCTGGTCAACGCGATTGCGCCCACCGGCGGCACGCGCATGACCGAAGGGCTGATCCCGCCGCAGGTGTTCGAGCGCCTCAAGCCGGAACTGATCAGCCCGTTGGTGGTGTACCTAGGCAGCGACGCCTGCCAGGAAACCTCAGGCTTGTTCGAAGTGGGCGGCGGCTGGATCGGCAAGACCCGCTGGGAGCGCAGCCTGGGCGTAGGCTTTGACCCCGAAGCGGGCTTTTCGCCGGATGACGTGGCGGCGCACTGGAAGCAGATCTGCGACTTCGAAGGGGCGGCGCACCCCAAAGACACGATCGAGGCATTGAAGGAGATGATGGCCAACTTGCAGAAGTTCAGCCTCTGATCGTTGCCGTAAAAACAGTGAATCCCGCGGGGCGTCAATGGCGCCCCGTTTTTATTTCAGGCATAAAAAAAGCCGCTGCACAGGCAGCGGCCGAAGTAAGACGTTGGATCAAGGAGCGATAAATCAACGTCAGTGAACACAGGTAACAGATTGAATGTCTTGGCAATCCGTTGAATTCAAGCTTTTCTCCAGAACCTCGGAGCGGGCTGTTTGCCCTGAAAGCGAGATAAGCATAGTCGGTTGTAACAGAATGAGTAATAGCGGTTCAGGACAAGGACTGTTACCAAAACGACAATAATTCGGCGCATGCCATCGATGCTTCTGATAGGCCACCATCCATCCAATCCATGACGCGCGCCGCACCTATGGCCCGCGCGGCCCGTCATCCTTTCGAGCGACAACACGAATACCTCCTTGGTGCGCTTATCGCTCCTCCTGAGCGGCAGTAGGGTGGGGCCTTCTGTCACTCACCGGGGAAGACGCATGACAAAAACAACAATGCGCGCCATCTTCACGCCACAGGCGCTGGCCGCTGCGGTTGCCTTGGGTTGCTGTGCCCAGGCCCACGCTGTTTCGTTCAACATCGGCGAGATCGAAGGGCAATTCGATTCCTCGCTATCGGTCGGCGCGAGTTGGGGCACGCGGGATGCCGACAAAAGCCTGGTTGGCACCGTCAACGGCGGCACGGGCCAGGCGTCCACCGGGGATGACGGGCGCCTGAACTTCAAGAAGGGCGAGACCTTCTCGAAAATCTTCAAGGGTCTGCATGATCTTGAACTGAAATACGGCGACACCGGTGTGTTCGTGCGCGGCAAGTACTGGTACGACTTCGAGCTCAAGGACGAAGACCGCGAGTTCAAGCAGATCAGCGACCACAACCGCAAGGAAGGCGCCAAATCCAGCGGTGCGCAGATTCTCGATGCCTTCGTCTACCACAACTATTCCCTGGGCGACCTGCCCGGTACCGTGCGCGCCGGTAAGCAAGTGGTCAGTTGGGGTGAAAGTACCTTCATCGGTAACTCCATCAACAGCATCAACCCGATCGACGTGTCGGCGTTCCGTCGTCCGGGGGCCGAGATCAAGGAAGGCTTGATCCCGGTGAACATGCTGTTCGCCTCCCAGAGCCTGACCAATCAGCTCACCGTGGAAGGTTTCTATCAACTGGAATGGGACCAGACCGTGCTGGACAACTGCGGCACCTTCTTCGGCGGTGACGTAGCGGCGGATGGCTGCACCGGTAACTACACGGTGGGCAGCCCGGGGATTGCACCGCTGCAACCGATTGCAGCGGCACGTGGTCAAGGCTTTGTGGTCACCCGCGAGGGCGTGGTGGTGCAGCGCGCCGCGGACCGTGATGCGCGTGACTCCGGCCAGTTCGGCGCCGCCTTGCGCTGGCTGGGTGACGACACCGAATACGGCCTGTACTTCATGAACTACCACAGCCGCACCCCGACCGTGGGCACGATTACCGCCAATACCAACCTGGCAACCATCGGCGCCATTGGTGCCGCCGCTCCGCCGGGCTTTGGTGGGGCCCTGGCCCAGAGCACCATGCTCGGGCGTGGCCAGTACTACCTGGATTACCCGGAAGATATCCGTCTGTTCGGTGCCAGCTTCTCCACCACCTTGCCCACCGGCACGGCGTGGACCGGCGAAATCAGCTATCGGCCAAATGCGCCGGTGCAACTCAACACCACCGACCTGACCCTGGCGCTGGTCAACCCGATTGCCGGCAACACCGCGTCGCCGATCCGCAGTTCGTTTGGCGCCGACAACAAAGGCTACCGTCGCAAGGAAATCACCCAGATCCAGAGCACCATGACCCAGTTCTTCGACCAAGTGCTGGGCGCCGAGCGCCTGACCCTGGTGGGCGAAGCGGCCGTGGTGCACGTCGCCGGCCTGGAAGACAAAACCCGACTGCGTTACGGCCGTGACTCGGTGTACGGCGCCTATGGGTTCCAGGGTGACACCGACGGTTTCGTCACCTCCACCTCCTGGGGTTACCGCGCGCGGGCGATCCTTGATTACAACAACGCGATTGCCGGGGTGAACCTCAAGCCCAACCTGTCCTGGTCCCATGACGTGGCCGGCTACGGCCCCAACGGCTTGTTCAACAAAGGCGCCAAGGCCATCAGCGTCGGTGTGGATGCGGACTACCGCAGCACCTACACCGCCAGCCTCAGCTACACCGACTTCTTTGGCGGCGACTACAACACCCTGACCGACCGTGACTTCCTCGCCCTTAGCTTCGGCGTGAACTTCTGATCTGGCTTAAAGAAGGACAAGAACTATGCGTAAGACAATTGCAGCGTTGGCCCTGAGTCTGCTGGCCGCCCACGTGATGGCCGCGGTATCGCCTGAAGAAGCCGCCAAGCTCGGCACCAGCCTGACCCCGGTGGGCGCCGAAAAAGCCGGCAACGCCGATGGCTCGATCCCGGCCTGGACCGGCGGCATTCCGAAAAATGCCGGCGCGGTGGACAGCAAGGGCTTTCTCGCCGACCCGTTTGCCAGTGAAAAACCGCTGTTCGTGATCACCGCCGCCACCGTCGACAAGTACAAAGACAAACTCTCCGACGGCCAGGTGGCGATGTTCAAGCGCTACCCCGAGACCTACAAGATCCCGGTGTACCCGAGCCACCGTACGGTCAACCTGCCAGCGGATATCTACGAGTCGATCAAGCGCAGCGCACTGAACGTCAAGGCGATCAACGACGGCAACGGCCTGGAGAACTTCACCGGTAACCGTTACTACGCGTTCCCGATTCCCAAAAACGGCGTGGAGGTGTTGTGGAATCACATCACCCGTTACCACGGCGGCAACCTGCGCCGCATCATCACCCAGGCCACGCCACAGACCAACGGCAGCTACACGCCGATCCGCTTCGAAGAGGAAGTGGCGGTGCCGCAGGCCATCCCCGATATCGACCAGGCCAAGGCGGCCAACGTGCTGAGCTATTTCAAGCAATCGGTCACGGCGCCGGCGCGGCTGGCCGGCAACGTGCTGCTGGTGCACGAAACCCTCGACCAGGTGAAGGAGCCACGCCTGGCCTGGATCTACAACGCCGGCCAGCGCCGGGTGCGGCGGGCGCCGCAGGTTTCGTATGACGGGCCGGGCACCGCCTCCGACGGCCTGCGCACCACCGACAACTTCGACATGTTCTCCGGCGCGCCCGACCGCTATGACTGGAAACTGGTGGGCAAGAAGGAACTGTACATCCCTTACAACAGCTACAAACTCGATTCGCCGACCCTCAAATACGACGACATCATCAAGGCCGGGCATATCAACCAGGACCTGACCCGCTATGAACTGCATCGCGTCTGGGAAGTGGTCGGCACCGTCAAGCCGAGCGAGCGCCACATCTACGCCAAGCGCCACATGTACATTGACGAAGACAGCTGGCAAGTCGCCCTGGTGGACCACTACGACGGTCGCGGCCAACTGTGGCGCGTCGCCGAAGGCCACGCGCAGTTCTATTACGACCACCAGGTACCGGCCTACACCGTGGAAACCCTGTACGACCTGATCGCCGGGCGTTATCTCGCGCTGGGCATGAAGAACGAAGAGAAAAGCAGCTTCGTCTTCGGCTTCGCGGCCAAGGCAGCGGATTACACCCCCGCGGCGCTCAGGTCTGAAGGCGTGCGCTAAAGATCATTCCCACGCTCCCGCGTGGGAATGCAGCCCGTGACGCTCTGCGTCACCTGTGCGCGGCGGTTGGCGGGACGCGGAGCGTCCCAGGAGGCATTCCCACGCAGAGCGTGGGAATGATTCGGGGGCCCCCTCCCACATTGGGTTTTGCGCATGTCTTTCAATCACCCCGCTGAATACTTCTTCAACAACCGCCCGCCACAGGACTAGGGTTGCATCACAATAAAAAAGCAGGATGCAGCAATGACCGCCATGACACGCTGCCTGGACCGTCCTGGATTCATGCCCCGGCTGTCCGCTCACCATCTGCTGCGCCCGCGCCTGGCCGCGCCTTTGCTCGCGGCACCGGCGCGGGTGAAGCTGCTGTGCGCGCCGGGCGGCAGTGGCAAGAGCGCGTTGCTTGCCGAGTGCGCGTTGCAGGCGCCGCCTGGGTGCCAGGTTCACTGGTTGGCGCTTAATGGCGTGGTTGCATGCCCGGTGGATTTCTCCCGGCGCCTGGCCCACAGCCTTGGGCTGTCTTACACCGATGAAGCGACGTTATTGCTGGACCTGGGGCGTTGGCAACACACGGCGTGGCTGTTCCTCGACGATTTTTGCCGCCTGCCCGCGCCTGCGCTGGACGCGCTGCTGGACCGGTTGCTCACCGCCAGCAGCCCGGCGCTGACCTGGTGGCTGGGCGCGCGGCGGCGGCCGGCGTGCAATTGGCCGCGCCTGTTGCTCGATGACGAATTGTTGGAGTGCGGCAGTACCGAACTTTCGTTCAGCGCGACGGAAATCCAGGCGTTGCTCGGCCCAGGGCAGAGCGTCGACAACATCATGCAATTCAGCGCCGGATGGTGCGCCGGGGTGCGCATTGCGCTGCTCGGTGACGGCCATCCCGATAAAACCCTGCTCGATTATCTGCAACACGAAGTGTTCAGCAGCTTGCCGGCGGAATTGGCCGAAGCCTGGCGGGTGCTGGCCAACCTGCCGCGCTTCAATACCGGCCTGTGTGAACACCTGTTCGGCTCGGGTGACGGCGCTCAGTACCTGCGCGAGCTTCAAGCGCTCGGTGCGTTTATCCAACCCTGGGAAGGCACCACCGATTGGCTGCACATTTTTGCGCCCCTGGCGCGTTTGCTGCGCGAAGAACCCTGGCCGGCCAAGCGCGCCTGGCACCGGCGCGCGTGCCAGTGGTTCAGCGCCGAGCAGGACTGGCAGGCGGCCTTCGAACAGGCGCTGCTGGCGCAGGAATATGAGGGCGCGGTGAGCCTGTTGCAGCATTTCAGTTTCGAAGACTTGTTCCGCGGGCAAAATGCTCTGCTGCTGTTGCGCCTGCATGAGCAGCATGGCGATGAACTGATGCTCGGCTCGGCACCGCTGGTGGGCCTGGTCACGGCGGCATTGTTGTTTGCCGGGCGGTTCGAGCAGGCGGCGGTGTGCATCGACCAGTTGGCTCGATTCGCGCCGCGACCGACGGCGGCGGCGCAGCGTCATCTGGTGGCGCGCTGGCAGGCGCAAGCCGGCTGGTTACTGCACCTGAGCGGCGATGCCGAGGGTTCCCGCGAGCATTTCCTCGAGGCCCTGCAAGCCTTGCCCGAGAGCGCCTGGACGTCACGCCTGATGTGCCTGTCGGGCCTGACCCAGCAAGCCATGCTGCGCGGTGAGCTGGACGTGGCCCAAGCGCTGAATCGCGAAGCGCTGTGCCTGGCCCGCGCCCACGGTTCGCTGGTGCTGGAGGCCTTGCTCGAGTTGGATCACGCCCAATTGCTGGAACAACGCGGCGCGCCTTACCGGGCGCAGAGCCTGTTGGAAAGCGTGCAGGCGATGCTGGTCGAGCAACGCTTGCAGGCTGGGCCGCTGATGGGGCGTATCGCCCTGCGACGTGGTCATCTCGCCTTGCGCCAAGGGCAGGACGCCTTGGCGCATGAGTGTTTCGAGGCCGGTTTGAACATCTGCCTGCACAGCCAGGACAAGCGGGTGCTCTACGGGTTTCTCGGGCTGGCGCTGCTGGCGGCGAATCGCGGTGATTACGCCCAGGCGTTTATCCAGTTGCGCGATGCCGAGCGGCTGATGCAGCAGCGCCATGTCCCCGACCTGGTGTACCGCGCGGTCCTGTTGTTGGTCAGCGCGCATTTCTGGTTGCAGCAAGGGCGCGCGGAGTTGACGGTGCAAGCGATGCGCCGCGTGTTGCGTCACTTCCATGGGCCCTGCGCCAAGCAGGCGCCGCCGGCCACGCTGGAATTGGTCCCGCGTCTTGAGTACCTGTTGGTGCTGGCCGAGGTCAGGCTGGGCTGCGCCGAACACCCGCTCGAGCGACTTGGTGCCTTGCTCGACAGCACCCGCCAACGCGGCATGCTTTGCCTGGAAACCGAACTGCAGCTGGTGCTGGGGGAGGTGGCCTGGCGGCTGGGCGAGCCGGCGCGGGCGCGTGTGGCCCTGCAAGCCGGCCTGGAACTGGCGGCGCGTTGCCAGGTGCAGCAGGCGGTGCGCGAGTTGCGTTTACGTGCGCCGGGGTTGCTCAGTGAGTTGGGGCTGGAACCGCAAGCCGCGCCAGTCGGCGCCACGCAAAATCCGCTGAGCCTGCGCGAACTGGAAGTGCTGCAGTTGATCGCCCTGGGCAACTCCAATCTGGAAATTGCCGAGCGCCTGTATATCTCCCTGCACACCGTCAAGACCCATGCGCGGCGTATCCACAGCAAACTCGGGGTAGAGCGGCGCACCCAGGCAGTGGCCAAGGCCAAGACGCTGGGCTTGATGGGCTAAGTGCGAAAGGCCTGGCGATAGTCCCCAGGCGCCGCCCCCATGGCTTGGCGGAAGCGCTGGTTGAAATGGCTGGCGCTGGAGAACCCGCACCGCCAGGCAATCTCACCCACGGCCAGGGCGCTGTTGCGCAACAGCGCCCTGGCACGGGCCAGCCGGCGCGCCAGCAGGTATTGGTGGGGTGGCAGACCGAAGCTTTGCCGGAACATGCGGGCGAAATGGTACTCCGACAGCGCGCACAGGCCGGCCAGTTGGCCGAGGCTGATGGCGTCCTGCAGGTGATGGTCGATGTACTCCACCAAACGCCGTCGCTGGTGCGCGGCCAGCCCACCTTTGATCCGCAGGCCTTCGCGGGCGCCGACCTGGCTGAGCAGGGTGTGACTGAGCATTTCATGCGCCAGGCTGCTGGTCAGCAGGCGTTCACCGGGCTCCTGCCAGTTGAGGGCAATCAACTGGTGAAAGCGTGCGGCCAGGCTGGCGTCCTCGAGGAAGGTGCTTTCGCGCAGTTGCAGTTCACGGGGTTCGCGGTCGAGCAGGGTGACGCAGCCGAGGGCGAATTGTTCGGGGCTGAAATAGACATGGGCCAGGCGAATCTCTCCATTGATCACCCAGGCCGATTGATGCTCGGCCGGCAGGATGCACAGCTTGTCGGGGCCGCCCTTGGTGCCCGGCTGGTCACGGCGAAAAGTGCCGGTGCCGCCGCCGATGTAGCACGACAAGGTGTGATGGCTGGGCGCCTGGTAATCCTGGGCATCGTGGTGGTTGCTCCACAACGCCGCAGACAAACCGTCACCGAGCTCGGCGCAGGCTTCCAGGCGTGCGTTGGGCGAGCGGTTAAGGGCTTGAAAGACGTGCAGCGATTGCAGCTCTGGCATGGTGTGTTCTCCGACGTTTTGCATCCTACTCCGCCGTCATGGCGCTGTGAGCCCCGCCCCCTGAAAAAGCGCAAGAATGTGCAAGAGCGTCGCACAGGGAAAACGCGACACTGTGGCTCACTCACCGGAGCCCGCTATGAACCTTTTCCTGTATGTACTCACTGTGCTGATCTGGGGCACGACCTGGATCGCGCTCAAATGGCAGTTGGGCGTGGTGGCGATTCCCGTGTCGATCGTTTACCGCTTCGCCTTGGCGGCCCTGGTGCTGTTCGTGCTGTTGCTGCTCAGCCGCCGGCTGCAGGTGATGAACCGGCGCGGGCACCTGATTTGCCTGGCCCAGGGCCTGTGCCTGTTCTGCGTCAACTTCATGTGTTTTCTGACCGCCAGCCAGTGGATTCCCAGCGGCCTGGTGGCGGTGGTGTTTTCCACGGCGACCTTGTGGAACGCGCTGAATGCCCGGGTGTTTTTCGGCCAGCGGGTCGCGCGGAATGTGTTGATGGGCGGCGGTCTTGGTTTGCTCGGCCTGGGCTGTTTGTTCTGGCCCGAATTGGCAGGGCACGCCGCCAGCCCACAGACCTTGCTCGGCCTGGGCCTGGCCTTGCTGGGCACGCTGTGTTTTTCGGCGGGCAATATGCTCTCGAGCCTGCAACAGAAGGCCGGGCTGCGGCCCTTGACCACCAATGCCTGGGGCATGGCCTATGGTGCGGCGATGCTGGCGGCGTATTGCGCAGCACGCGGTATTCCGTTCGAGATGGACTGGAGCACGCGTTACATCGGCGCCTTGTGGTACCTGGTAATTCCAGGCTCGGTGATTGGCTTTACCGCCTACCTGACACTGGTCGGCCGCATGGGGCCGGAGCGGGCGGCGTATTGCACTGTGTTGTTTCCGGTGGTGGCGCTGAACGTATCGGCCTTTGCCGAGGGTTATCAGTGGACGGCACCGGCCCTGGCGGGGTTGGTGCTGGTGATGTTGGGTAATGTGTTGGTGTTTCGCAAGCCCAAGGGTGTGAGCCCGGTCTTCAAGGCAAAGGCAGTCTAAATGTGGGAGGGGGCTTGCTCCCGATAGCGGTGGGTCAGCTGTAAATGTGCTGGCTGACACACTGCCATCGGGAGCAAGCCCCCTCCCACATTGACCGGGTTGACCCTGGTTATTTTATGCCAAGGCGCTTGGCCATGCGGCCAAGGTTGGCGCGGTCCAGGCCCAGTTCTCGGGCGGCGCCGGCCCAGTTGTGTTGATGGCGTTCCAGGCAGGCGTTGATGATCTGGCGCTGGTAATGCTCGGTGGCCTGGCGCAGGTCGCCGGTGACGTCGCGGGCGACAGCGGCCGGTGCTTCGATGGCGGCTGCGCTGACATCAGGCAGGTCCAGATCCGCCGCGCTCAGGCTGAGAATCTTCGGCCGCTCACGGCAATGCCCCAGGGCTTTGAGCGCACTGCGTCCGATCAAATGTTCCAGCTCGCGCACATTGCCCGGCCAGTCGTAGGCCAGCAGCGCCGCCTGGGCATCACTGGTCAGGCGCAGGCTGCCCAGGCCCATGCGTGAGCGGTTGTGTTCCAGAAAGAACCCGGCCAGCAGCAACACGTCGCGCCCGCGTTCACGCAACGCAGGCACTTGCAGCGGGTAGACGCTCAAGCGGTGGTAGAAGTCGGCGCGGTAGCGGCCATGGCGCACTTCTTCGGCCAGGTCGCGGTTGGTGGCGGCAATCAGGCGCACATCCACCTGATGCTCTTTGTCCGACCCCAGGCGCTGCAACTGGCCGCTTTGCAACACCCGCAGCAGCTTGGCCTGCACGCTCAGCGACAGCTCGCCCACTTCATCCAGAAACAGCGTGCCGCCATTGGCCAGTTCGAATTTGCCCCGGCGCTCATTCAGCGCGCCGGTGAAGGCGCCGCGCACATGGCCGAACAGCTCGCTTTCCACCAGGGTTTCGGGTAGCGCGGCGCAGTTGAGGCTGATCAGCGGTTTGTCGGCACGCGACGACGCGGCGTGGATCGCCTGGGCGACCAACTCCTTGCCGACCCCGGTTTCACCGGTTATCAGCACGGTCAGGTCACTGCCGCCCACCAGGTTGATTTCCTCGACCAGGCGCTTGTGCGCCTTGCTCTGGCCGATCATTTCCTTGTGCTGCTGGCCGCTGGCCTGGCGGTAGATCTCTGCACGCTGGTGTTCGTCTTCGGCGCGCAACGCCAGGCGCTCAATGCGCTCGGCGACGTTGACCGTGGCAGCGGCGAGGCTGGCGAAGGCTTGCAGGGCGTCGAGTTCGACCCGCTCGAAGCGCTCGGTGTCGAGGGCGTCCAAGGTCAGCAGACCCCACGGCTGGTCGTCGATAAACAACGGGCAGCCCATGCAGTCGTGCACTTCCAGCTGCCCGTGCAGGCCCTCCACCAGGCCGTCGTAGGGGTCGGGCAATTCGCTGTCGCTGTCAAAGCGGGTAGGGCCGGGGCTGCTCAGCAGCAGCGCAAAACGCGGGTGTTCGCTGATCTTGAAGCGTCGGCCCAAGGTATCGGCGCTCAAGCCATCCACGGCCAGCGGCACCAGCCATTCGCCCTCCAGGCGCAGCAAGGCGGCGGCATCACACGGCAGCAGGGCGCGCATGGCATGCAGCAGGCGTCGATAGCGCTCGCCTTCGGGCAAGTCCCGTGACAGGTCGGCCACGAGGGGCAGCAGGGTGGTGAGCAGCGATTGTGCAGTCATAATGACTCCTTGTAGTCCTTATGACTATAAACTGTAGGAAGTCATTCTGACTACGATGTATTTAAGTTGCTGAAAAAAATGGATTTATTAGTTGGCACGATTACTGAGTACCTGAGGGTAACGAATGAAAAGACCCAGGAGTCTCCCATGCTGAGCGCCCAAGACCGTGCCATCGTCAAATCCACTGTGCCCCTGCTGGAAAGCGGTGGCGAAGCGTTGATCACCCATTTCTACCGCATGATGCTGTCCGAATACCCCGAAGTTCGCCCGCTGTTCAACCAGGCCCACCAGGCCAGCGGCGACCAGCCGCGCGCCTTGGCCAATGGCGTGCTGATGTACGCGCGGCATATCGACCAGTTGGACCAGTTGGGCGACCTGGTGGCCAAAATCATCAACAAGCACGTGGCCTTGCAGATCCTGCCGGAACACTACCCGATCGTGGGGACCTGCCTGCTGCGGGCGATTTCCGAAGTGCTGGGCAGCGAGATTGCCACCCCTGAGGTGATGAGCGCCTGGGGCGCGGCGTATGGGCAGTTGGCGGACATCCTGATCGGTGCCGAAGCGGCTATTTACGACGAGAAAGCCCAGGCGCCCGGCGGCTGGCGCGGTGCGCGGCCGTTCCGGTTGGTCAAGCGCGTGGAGGAGAGCAACGAGATCACCTCGTTCTACTTCGCCCCGGTGGACAACGGCCCGATCCTCAGCGCTGCGCCCGGCCAATACATCGGCATGAAGCTGGTGCTCGACGGCGAGGAAGTCCGTCGCAATTATTCCCTGTCGGCCCTGAGCAATGACGGCCTGTACCGCATCAGCGTCAAGCGCGAAGCCGGTGGGCGAGTGTCCAACTATTTGCATGACCAGTTGCACGTCGGCGCGACCCTTGACCTGTTCCCGCCCTCGGGCGAGTTCACCCTGGCCGCCAGCGACAAGCCGCTGGTGCTGATCAGCGGCGGGGTGGGCATTACCCCGACCCTGGCGATGCTCGAAGCGGCCCTGGCTACCGAGCGCCCGGTGCACTTTATCCACTGCGCGCGTAACGGCGGGGTGCATGCGTTCCGTGATTGGGTAGACGCGCTGGCGGCGAGGCACCCGCAGCTCAAGCGCTTCTACTGCTATGCCGAGGATGACGGCGTAAGCCCGGCGGCGGACAAGGTCGGCCTGTTGAATCAGGAACAACTGGCGGCGTGGCTGCCCGAGGCGCGCGACATCGATGCGTACTTCCTGGGGCCTAAAGGCTTCATGGCAGTGATCAAGCGCCATCTCAAGGCCCTGGGCGTACCCGAGAAACAAAGCCGCTACGAATTCTTCGGCCCGGCTGCTGCCCTGGAGTAAGTTCTTCACAGCAACAGTGAACCAGTGTGGGAGGGGGCTTGCTCCCGATAGCGGTATGTCAGTGACAGACAAGCTGACTGATCCACCGCTATCGGGAGCAAGCCCCCTCCCACATTTAGCTCTTCATTTTTCCTGATTAATCCGTTGTTAACTCCTCTCTGTTTTAACGGGTGCCTGTGTGTAAACTTGTTGCCATTGGCACAAACAAAGGAAAACGGGGATGAGTGACGAATTGCGTTTGGGCAGGGAGCGGCGCTTTCTGGTGTTGCTGGGCATCATCTGCCTGGCGCTGATCGGCGGAGCGCTGTACATGCAAGTGGTGCTGGGCGAAGCGCCATGCCCACTGTGCATCCTGCAACGCTATGCCTTGCTGTTGATCGCGATCTTCGCGTTCCTCGGCGCTGCCATGCGCAGCAAGGGGGCGGTCACGTTCTTTGAAGGGCTGGTGGTCCTCAGCGCCCTGGGCGGTGTGGCTGCCGCCGGTCATCATGTGTACACCCAGTTCTTCCCTCAGGTCAGCTGCGGCATCGATGTGCTGCAGCCGATCGTCGATGACCTGCCCCTGGCCAAAGTGTTTCCCCTGGGCTTTCAGGTCGATGGTTTCTGCAGCACGCCCTATCCGCCGATCCTCGGCCTGTCCCTGGCGCAATGGGCGTTGGTCGCGTTCGTGCTGACGGCGATCCTGGTGCCCCTGTGCATCTATCGTAATCGTCACCCCAAGGCCTGAACCCGTTCACTAAAACGCCCCGGTCTCCTTGAGTGAGGGCCGGGGCGTTTTTGTGTGTAGGGATTTGTGAAAGAGCCGTGACGAGCGGCAATGAATAATACGCGCAGCGTGCGACATGTTGTCACACGGAGGCTGTCGCAGGGCATTTCTGAATGGCCGAACCGGCCGCCGAATTTGCATCCGGGGCACAAAACGTGCTGTCAATTCGTGGTTTGAAAGACACCGCCGGGCGCGTGAGGTTTGAGCCCATGAGCGCTCTGCGAATGCCTTGTTTTATGGGGACTTTGCCACGTTTGCCATGCCCTTACAGAGCGTAAGGGGAGTGGCAATCTGCCCAATAACAGCGCAATTTTTGTGGTTTTTGTTGAGAATTGAACGCGATAACATCGCGAACCCTTGCAGGAATGGTGAAGTATTATTGCTGTAATCGATAAAAATTATTTCTTTATCAGACATGGTTTATACATCGCTAGCTAACTACAATCGCCCGCACTGAATGTCCGGTGCTGTTCAATATTTGAGCATTGGAGCGGTCGAGGAGCAGATGGAAGGCTCTGTGCGATCCCAGGTTCCGGCAGCCTTTCAACTTTCCGCACCAAATGGAATTGGTCTGTAACAAGGCCTTTAGCCACGAAATCGAATAAGAACTCACCGCAGGTCCGTGCGACGTACAGCTATGACGTAACGGGCAGGCTCTTATTCAATCGAAGAGAAATGCCAACCCTTGGCAGGGTGAAGTGTTGGCGATCAAAACCCAACTGCATTGCGCAAGCTGCTTTAGAGGTCGTGAGATGAGTAAAAACAGGTACCCCCGATTACTAGGCTTTTTGCCGCTGCTTGGCATGATGTTAATGCTGGGAGGCTGCAAGTGGACCTTGCTCGACCCAAAAGGACAGGTCGGTCTGGATGAACGAAACCTGATCATCACCGCCACCCTGCTGATGCTGCTGGTCGTGATCCCTGTGATCATCATGACCTTCGCCTTCGCCTGGAAATACCGCGCGTCCAACACCAGCGCTACCTACGCGCCGAAGTGGTCGCACTCCACCAAGATCGAAATCGCGGTGTGGCTGGTCCCGATCCTCATCATCATTGCCCTGGGTTATGTGACCTACAAGTCCACCCATGCACTGGACCCGTACCGTCCGCTGGAATCCGACGTCAAGCCGATCAACATCGAAGTGGTCGCGCTGGACTGGAAGTGGCTGTTCATCTACCCGGACCTGGGTATCGCCACTGTGAACCAGATCCGCTTCCCGGAGCACACTCCGCTTAATTTCAAGATCACCTCCGACGCCGTGATGAACTCGTTCTTCATCCCAGCCCTGGGCGGCCAGATCTATGCGATGGCAGGCATGCAGACCAAGCTGCACCTGATCGCCAACCAGAAAGCTGAAATGGAAGGCATCTCCGCCAACTACAGCGGCGCTGGCTTCACCGGCATGAAATTCAAAGCGATCTCGACGAGCCAGGAAGAATTTGACGCCTGGGTAGCCGAAGTCAAGGCCGCACCTAAACAGCTTGATCAAGCTGAATACGACGCCCTGACCAAACCAAGCCAGAACAACCCTGTCGCCCTGTACTCCGCGTTTGAGCCGAACCTGTTTCAGAAAATCGTCGACAAGTACGAAGGTATGAAGCCAGGCAAGCCGGTCAAGCACGAGAAGAAAGAAGTGGCCGTGGTTGAAGGTTCTGACACAGGCGCGCATTCAACTGCTGGGGCAGAGGAGTAAACGATGTTTGGTAAATTAAGTTGGGACGCGGTCCCTTTCCACGAGCCGATTGTGATGATTACCATCGCCATGATCGCGCTGGGTGGTCTGGCACTGTTTGCGGGTATCACCTACTTCAAGAAGTGGACCTACCTGTGGACCGAGTGGCTGACTTCGGTCGACCACAAGAAAATCGGCGTCATGTACGTCATCGTTGCCATGGTCATGCTGCTGCGTGGTTTTGCCGACGCCATCATGATGCGTACCCAGTTGGCCATGGCCACCGAGGGTTCGCCTGGCTACCTGCCACCTGAACACTATGACCAGATCTTCACCGCCCACGGTGTGATCATGATCATCTTCATGGCGATGCCATTCTTCACCGGCTTGATGAACCTGGCCTTGCCGCTGCAGATCGGTGCGCGTGACGTTGCCTACCCGTTCCTGAACTCCCTGAGCTTCTGGCTGCTGGTATCCGGCGTTGTGCTGATCAACGTGTCCCTGGGCGTCGGCGAATTCGCCAAGACCGGTTGGGTTGCGTATCCGCCATTGTCGGGCCTGCAATACAGTCCGGGCGTGGGTGTGGACTACTACATCTGGGCCTTGCAGTTATCAGGACTCGGGACGACATTGACGGGGGTCAACTTCCTGGCCACCGTGCTGAAAATGCGCGCCCCTGGCATGAAACTGATGGACATGCCGATCTTCACTTGGACTTGCACCTGGGCAAACGTGCTGATCGTGGCTTCGTTCCCGATCCTGGCCGCTACCATGGCGCTGCTGTCGCTTGACCGTTACCTGGATTTCCACATTTTCACCAATGAACTTGGTGGCAATCCAATGATGTACGTGAACCTGTTCTGGGCATGGGGTCACCCTGAGGTGTACATCCTTATCCTGCCAGCGTTCGGTATCTTCTCCGAAGTGATCTCGACCTTTACCGGCAAGCGCCTGTTCGGTCACCACTCGATGGTTTATGCATCGGGCGCGATCTCGGTACTGGGCTTCATGGTGTGGCTGCACCACTTCTTCACCATGGGTTCGGGGGCCAGCGTCAACGCCTTCTTCGGCCTGGCGACGATGCTGATTTCCATCCCGACGGGGGTGAAGCTATTCAACTGGCTGTTCACCATCTACCACGGTCGTCTGCGCATGACCAGCCAGGTCCTGTGGACCCTGGGCTTCATGGTCACCTTCGCCATCGGCGGCATGACCGGCGTACTGCTGGCCATCCCGGGTGCTGACTTCGTGCTGCACAACAGCCTGTTCGTGATCGCTCACTTCCACAACGTGATCATCGGTGGTGCGGTATTCGGCTACATCGCTGGTTTCAGCTTCTACTTCCCGAAAGCGTTCGGCTTCAAGCTGCACGAAGGCTGGGGCAAGGCTGCATTCTGGTTCTGGATCTCGGGCTTCTTCGTCGCGTTCATGCCGCTCTATGCACTGGGCTTCATGGGTATGACCCGTCGTCTGAACGCTACCACCAACCCTGAGTGGGTGCCTTACCTGTACGTCGCCATGTTCGGTGCGGTGATGATCGCTGTGGGCATCGCCTGCCAGCTGATCCAACTGTATGTCAGCGTGCGTGATCGCAAGCAGAACCTGTGCGAATCGGGCGACCCGTGGAATGGTCACACCCTGGAATGGTCGACCTCGTCGCCACCACCGTTCTACAACTTCGCCGTGATTCCTACCGCGAACACCATCGATGCGTTCACCGAAGCCAAGGAAGACGGTACTGCGTACCAGCAACCCAAGCACTACGAGCCGATCCACATGCCAAACAACACCGCCACTGGCGTGGTGATGGGTGCGCTGTTGACCGTGTTCGGTTTCGCGATGATCTGGCACATCTGGTGGCTGGCAATCGCGAGCCTGGTGGGCACTATCGGTTACTTCATCATTCACGCTGCCCGTGATGATCAAGGCTACATGGTGCCGGTCGAAACGATCGAACGCATCGAAGCCGAGCAGCACGCTCGCCTGGTAGCCGAGAAGAAGATCCCGGCCAACCGTGTAGAAACCTCGTTGGAACAGGCTTAAACCATGTCGAACTTAGTGACCAATGCTGGACACGCCCATGTCGATGACCATGGGCACGATGACCATCACCACGACTCGGGGCCAATAACCGTCTTCGGTTTCTGGCTCTACCTGATGACCGACTGCATCTTGTTTGCGTCGATCTTCGCGGTGTACGCGGTACTGGTAAACAACGTAGCGGGTGGCCCGTCGGGCCACGACATCTTCGAACTGCCTTACGTGCTCGGCGAAACCGCCTTGCTGTTGTTCAGTTCGATCACCTACGGCTTCGCCATGTTGGCCTTCTACAAGGGCAACAAGAAAGGCGTCCTGAGCTGGTTGGCACTGACCTTCCTGTTCGGCCTGGGCTTCATCGGCATGGAGGTCAACGAGTTCCACCTGCTGATCTCCGAAGGCTACGGCCCGCACCGTTCCGGTTTCCTGTCGGCGTTCTTCACGCTGGTCGGTACCCACGGTCTGCACGTATCCGCCGGCCTGCTGTGGATGGCGGTGATGATGTATCAGGTCAATAAACACGGCCTGACCAACACCAACAAGACCCGCCTGAGCTGCCTGAGCCTGTTCTGGCACTTCCTGGACGTGGTCTGGATCTGCGTATTCACCGTCGTTTACTTGATGGGGACCCTGTAATGGCTAATGCACACTCCCATGACAGCCACGATTCAAGCCACGGCAGCGTAAAGTCTTACGCCATCGGCTTTATCCTGTCGGTCATCCTGACCCTGATCCCGTTCGGCCTGGTGATGTACCCAACCCTGCCGAAGTCGATCACCTTGATGATCGTGTTGGCGTTCGCGGTGATTCAGGTCCTGGTTCACCTGGTGTACTTCCTGCACCTGGATCGTTCCAAAGAGCAGCGCGAGAACGTGATTGCGTTCGTGTTCGCAGGCCTGGTGATCGTTCTGCTGGTTGGTCTGTCGCTGTGGATCATGTTCAGCATCCACACCTACATGATGGCGAAGTGAGGTAAAACCCGATGTCGCTTAAGCACTTTATCCAAATCACCAAACCGGGGATCATTTTCGGTAACGTGCTTTCTGTGGCGGGCGGTTTCTTCCTGGCCTCCAAGGGACATGTCGATCTGGCCATCTTCCTGGCTGCAATGATCGGCACGTCCCTGGTGGTAGCTTCCGGATGCGTGTTCAACAACTGCATCGACCGTGACATCGACGTCAAGATGGAGCGAACCAAGAATCGCGTGCTGGTCCAGGGCCTTATCTCCCTGAAGCTGGCACTGATTTTCGCGACCGTCCTGGGTGTTGCGGGCGTGGTGTTGTTGTACAAGGTGGCCAACCCGTTGGCGGCGCTGTTTGCCGTAATCGGTTTTGTCATCTACGTCGGCCTCTACAGTCTCTACCTCAAGCGCAAGTCGGTACACGGCACGCTGGTGGGC
Source organism: Pseudomonas sp. R1-43-08 (assembly GCF_003852255.1). Lineage (NCBI taxonomy): Bacteria > Pseudomonadati > Pseudomonadota > Gammaproteobacteria > Pseudomonadales > Pseudomonadaceae > Pseudomonas > Pseudomonas sp. R1-43-08. The sequence continues at coordinate 4,610,109 of NZ_CP027734.1, read as the reverse complement.
AGTCTGTCGGGGGCGATGCCGCCGGTGATTGGTTATGTGGCTGTAACCAATAGCTTCGACATGGCCGCGCTGGTGCTGCTGGTGATGTTCAGCCTGTGGCAGATGCCGCACTCCTACGCCATCGCGATTTTCCGCTTCAATGACTACCTGGCTGCGTCGATTCCGGTTCTGCCGGTCAAGCGTGGCATCCAGGTGGCCAAGAAACACATCCTGCTCTACATCCTGGCCTTCCTCGTGGCGACCCTGATGTTGACCTTCAGTGGCTACGCCGGCATGAGCTACCTCGCCGTCGCCGCGGCCATGGGCATGTACTGGTTGTACATGGCCTGGACCGGCTACAAGGCGGTGGATGACACCGTCTGGGCGCGCAAGCTGTTCGTGTTCTCGATCTTCACCATCACCGCGCTCAGCGTGATGATGTCCCTGGATTTCCAAGTGCCGAAAGAGCTGTTGCTGACTTACGCGCCCTGAGTGGTCTGGCAGTGAAAAACCCCGCCTTCGAAAGAGCGCGGGGTTTTTTATTGAGTGGCCTTTAAACTATTCCCCAATTCTTCGAATGCAGGAAGCCAAGCAATGAGTAAAAAAGCCGTGATGGTGTTCAGTGGCGGGCAGGATTCGACCACCTGCCTGATCCAGGCGCTGAAGCTGTATGACGAAGTGCACTGCATCACCTTCGATTATGGTCAGCGCCATGTGGCGGAAATCGAAGTGGCCCAGCAGTTGGCCAGGCAATTGGGCGCCACCGTGCACAAAGTGATGGATGTGTCGCTGCTCAATGAGCTGGCGATCAGCAGCCTCACCCGTGACAACATCCCGGTACCGACCGTGAACAGCTCGGGCGAAAGCCTGCCGAGCACCTTCGTGCCGGGCCGCAACATCCTGTTCCTGACCCTGGCCGCGATCTACGCCTATCAGGTGAAGGCTGAGACCGTCATCACCGGCGTGTGCGAAACCGACTTCTCGGGATATCCGGATTGCCGCGACGAGTTCGTCAAGGCACTGAATCAGGCCCTCAAGCTGGGCATGGAATACGACGTGCGTCTCGACACCCCGTTGATGTGGCTGAACAAGGCCGAGACCTGGGCCCTCGCCGATTACCACGGGCAACTGGAGCTGGTGCGCGAGCAGACACTGACCTGCTACAACGGCGTCATTGGCACCGGCTGTGGCGAGTGTGACGCGTGCAACCTGCGCGCCCGGGGCCTGAATGAATATCTGCAAAACAAGGCGGATGTGATGCAGAGCCTGAAGCACAAGTTGCAGTTGAAGTAATTCGATCCAGAGCCAGGTGAGGTCTACCTGATAGAGGCGATCAAAATGTGGGAGGGGGCTTGCCCTAATGCCAGTCAGTTAAGGCTTTTTGTAGGAGCGAGCTTGCTCGCGAAAAACGTCAACGATAACGCGTGCTTCCTGAATAAACGCGGTGCCTGTGAGTTTTTCGCGAGCAAGCTCGCTCCTACAGACGGTGGTATACGCTTAACTGACTGGCATTAGGGCTTGCCCCCGATGAGCATAGGTATCTACACAACTTTGTAGCAGCCAACAGTAACCACGATGCGAAGCGAGCCGCTCTTGATCTTGCTCTTGATCTAGGCGCCCCGTTAAACCACGCTGGCCGGAATTCGATATTGATTTGGGGGGGTAAACCGGCAGGGATGCCGGTTTAGCCGCCCCGCGCCATGGATGGCGCGTGGCGGCGGCCCCCCAAATCACTGTCGGATTACGGGCACACCGAGCCTAGGCGAGGTGCCGAGTGGTGGGGCAAGAGCGTTTTGCTTACTTTTGCGCTTTTCAAAAGTGAGCCGCCGTAAGGGCGGAACCCTAAGCCGCCGTGACCGCAGCAACGGATATGTACTCGCTCTGATCCAACATTCTGGTCGGCTGTCAGGCCGCCATCGGGAGCAAGCCCCCTCCCACATAAGTTTCGCGTTACTGGCAAACGCGGGTTGGCTAATCCGGTGGTGCTAAATCGGGCGACATTTTCCTCGTCATACTCTTCTGTATGACCCGTACGAATCCCCCGTCCGCCTACAAGGAGTAGTCACCATGGTCAGCGTCAGTCGTCGATCCCTTCTCGCCCTGGGCGCGGCCTTGCCTGTGCTCGGGCATCTCGATTGGGCAGTCGCAAGCCCTGCGCCGGCGGCCTCTGACGATGTATTGCTCAACTACAACGAAAGCCCTTACGGGCCGTCGAAAGCGGCGCTTGAGGCGATGCAGCGTGGTATTGCGGCAGCCGGGCGTTATCCCTACCCGCACATGTACGCGCTGGCTGCGCTGTTTGCCCAACAGCAAGGTATCAGCGAAGACAATGTGGCGGTGTTTGCCGGCTCCATGGCCGCGTTGCGCTATGCCGTATTGGCATTCACCCACCCAGCCCGTGGCCTGGTGATGGCCACGCCGTCCTACGAAGTTCCGCGCCAGGCGGCCGAATCGAACAAGGCGCCGGTGCACGAAGTCAGCCTCGATGCCCAGCATGCCCATGATGTACCGGCGATGCTCGCGGCTGATCCCCAGGCTGGCATGCTGTACCTGTGCAACCCCAATAACCCGACCGGCACCCTGACGCCGACCGAGGCTATCCGTCAGGCGCTGGAGAACAAACCCAAAGGCAGCGTGCTGGTGGTGGACGAAGCCTATATCGACTTCTGCGACGCCCCCAGTTGCGTGAGTTGGATCAAGGACCATGACGATCTGCTGGTACTGCGCACCTTCTCGAAAATTTACGGCATGGCCGGTGCGCGCCTCGGTTTGGCGATCGGCCATCCCTCGCTGTTGGAGCGCCTCGCGGTGTTTGGCGGCGACAATGTCCCGGCCGGTGCCAGCCTGCTGGGTGCCCATGCCAGCCTGGAAGACGTCAAGCTACTGGGCCAGCGCAAGGCGCTCAATGCCGGCGTGCGTGACGAGACCATCGCTTGGCTGAAGGGCCGGGGCTATAGGTGCACGGCTTCCCAGAGCAATTGCTTCATGATCGACGTGAAGCAGCCGGCAGAGCAGGTGGTTGCGCGCCTGGCTGCACAGAATGTGCTGGTAGGGCGCGTCTGGAAGGATTGGCCGCAGTGGGTGCGGGTGACGGTAGGTAATAAGCAGCAAATGCAGCGGTTTCGCGAGGTGTTTGCAACACAGATAGCCTGATCAGACACTGCTGCGCCTGCTCGCGGTCGGTTCAGCGCTGGAAGCACTGGACAAGGTTGGTAGGCATGTTTCATTCTTTCCCTGATATAGAGGAATTTTCCTACGGTGTAGGTCGATTTTGATCGGAAGCTTACGGATTGAAGCACTCCGGTCAGGTCGCTAACCTCATCCGTTGTCACTCATCAGGGACGATAGTCATGCGAAGCGATGGTCAAGCCAATAACAATACGCTCATGCAGCCCACCGATGTGCGCCAATTGCTCGATGTTGAGCTGAGCCGACGCGGCCTCGGGCATTTCGAGGTCTATCAGTGTGGGCCGACGCTGGATGAAGCGGAAATCATCACCAACTACCCCGACGCGCTGGACCGTGGTGACGCTGCGGATGACTTTTACCAACGCGGTCAATTGCTGTCCTTGTCCAAACGCCGCATAAAGCCGTTTTTCTGGAGCGATGAAAACATCCTTGCGCCCGCTGCAGACGCGGTCCCGGTGCCAGGGCCCTGTGCCCCCGTCGGCGAGGGCGCCAGTTTTATCGTGCATGGTAACCGGGGCTTTTATTCCATCCTCAACCTGTGCAGCTTTGGCGAACATCAACAGTTTCGCGAGCGAGTGCTGGCCAACAAAAGTGAACTGCAGATGCTGCTGGTCTCGGTTTACGACGAGGCGTTGGAAAGCACCACCGTGCTCCCGCCGGTTGTACCGGAAACCGTGCTGACACCTCGGGAAACGCAGGTGTTGTCTTGGACCAGTCAGGGCAAGACCTATAACGAAATAGCGCTTCTGGTCTCAATGAGCCCGCGTACGGTCAAGTTCCATATGAAGAATATCTTCAGCAAGCTGAATGTGCCCAACGGCAAGTCCGCCATTCGCAAAGCCTTGCAGCTGGGCTATATCCGCGAACAGGCCTGATTCGCCGGTACTTCTTTTTCCATTGCCACGCCCGCCGATAATTTATTACCGGCGGGCGTGCGCGTGCGCGTGTGATTTGGCGCTACCTGTCTAAAAGGGCAGCTTGTTCACTTTCAAGCGGTGCTTTAGTTTTTTTGCAGCCAATGAGTTTAGCTCAGGCAAAAAAACAAGAGCCGCAACATCCCAAAAAATCATCGTCGCTCTAGGCGATAGGCGTGTTGCAGCGTGCCGCTTAATTATGGAGTGATTATGCTGGTCGATAAAAACAAAGAGCCAGGTGGCCAAAACGCTGCGGGTATTTCCCGTGAAACCTTCGGGATGCTCAAGCACCTGTGCAAGAAAGATAACTACCATTGGGCCATCGCACTGGGTAAGGATTATTCAATCATCGCCTTTGCCATTTATCTGTCCGTGGGCGTCAGCTATTGGTTTTATCCCGTTTCGCTGTTTCTCATCGGCACCACTCAACGTGCCCTGGCGAACGTGTTGCACGAGTCAAGTCACAAACTGTTGGCGAAAAACCGGGCGATCAACTGGTTTGCCGGTACCTTTCTCTCGGGGTACCTGATCTTCCATCTTTACCAGTCCTACAGCACCTCGCACGTCAAAAACCACCATGTGCACCTGGGGCACCCGGAAAAAGACCCGGACTACAATTTCCATCTCAAGTGCGGCCTGTACGACCTCCAGCAAAGCGAGCGCGAGTTCTTCCTGAAGAACGTGGTGATGGCGTTATCGGGTTACCGCACCCTTCAATACATCAAGTACATCGTCAAGGACCGGCTCCAGGGCCAGGACGCACGCATCCGCAAGGAACGCGTGCTGATGTGGGCCTACTGGGCGGTAATTCTTGCGGTGGTCGCCTGGTTTGGCGTGATCCCTGAACTGGTGCTGTTCTGGATGGTGCCGCTGTTCACCACCGCCGTGGCCGTGGGCTGGATCATCGAGCTGGCCGAGCACTATCCGTTGCCCGCCGTTGAAAGCGAAAAGCTGCTGCTGACCCGTAACCGTAAAGGCAACGCGCTGGAAAACTTCTTTTTCGGCCGCCACGACGATAACTACCACCTTGTGCACCACCTGCACCCGTCAATTCCCCACTGGAACATGCGCAAGGCCCATAAGCTGCTGATGTCGCACCCCGAGTACGCACGCTGGGACAACCTGTGGGCGGGGATTTTTACCCGTGACCGGCATAGCCGCCACAAGGAAACCCTGCTCAGTTACGCGGCCAAATTCCGCGCCCACAAGATCGCCAACCACACCGACGATTCGAGTTTCGCACGTCGCATGCTCAACCAGTCCTACGGGGTTTAATGCCATGAACACGACAGATAACAGCCTGCTGGCAACCCTGGCCCTGAAGAAACTGGCGGCGAACAAGACCTATCGCGACTTGTTCCTGGAGAGCGAGACGCTGCGTGATTTCCTGCGACCTGCGGCGCTTCGCTACATCATTTCCGAAGATCGCCTGGAGATGCTCGACAAGCTTGGGGCCCTGTTGGCCAAAGGCTATCGCACCGGTGTCGAGTTCGTCGGCGAGGAAGCGACGACGCTGGCCGAGGTGACCACGGCAACCGATGAATACCTGCAGCTGATCGACTTGATCGCCCAGCATCCCAAGCTCGGTGAACCTCCTCAGTTGGGGTTCGATTTGTCGAACGTCGGTACCATCATTTCCCGCGAGCTGGCAGTCGAGAACTGCTCGAAGATCCTGGCCCATGCAGCCGATAAGGATGTCGGCGTGATCATCAGCATGGAGCGCTCCCAATGGACGGATTCGATCCTCGAGATCTTCCTGCACCTGAGCGGGCGTTTTCCCAACGTGGGCATCACCCTCCAGGCGCAGTTGAACCGAACCCCGGATGACCTGGGAGCGGTGCTGGAAACCGGCTGCAAGGTGCGCCTGGTCAAAGGCGTCTATGCTGAGCCTGCCGCCATTGCCTTGCCCCGTGGCGAGGCGCTCAACGAGCGTTACCTGGGGCTGCTGGACCGGATCAATGGTGGCCGCGGGCAGTTTGCTTTCGCCACCCAGGACCCGCTGCTGGTTGAAGAAATCCTCACCAGCCGCATCGCCGACCGAGGTGAGCTGGAGATGCTCCACGGCGTGCGCCCTGAGCTGATCAAGGCGGTAAAAGACCAGGGCCAGGTCAAGGCCCGGGTTTCGGCGGTTTACGGCACCAACTGGTACTTGCACCTGTTGCACCGTGTGGCTGAGTTTCCGCAGAACATTTTCCTGGCGCTCGATGACGTGGCGTCGCCACGGGCCTCTGAAACCGCCACTCATTACTGAAAAGGACATTCTTATGAAGCAGTACGTCGTATTGGTGGATGTCTACTCGAGCGGTAATTTCCTGCCGCAGTATTTCCGGGATGCCGGTTTCAGCCTGATCCATGTACAGAGTACGCCCGAGCTGATGCCAAGCATGCTCGGGCCGAACCTGTCTGAGTTCGAGCACAACCTGGCACTCAACGACAACGCCGAGGATATAGTGCGACGCTTGCGTGAGTTCAACGTAGTCGCCGTCATTGCCGGCCAGGAGCCGGGCGTGCCATTCGCCGATTACTTGAGTGAACAGTTGCAACTGTCCACCTCCAACGGCAGTGCAGGCTCACGCGCTCGCCGCGACAAGTTTGAAATGATCAACAAAGTCGCCGCCGCAGGCCTGTTGACCGCACGCCAGATCAAATCCTCGGACCCCGCCGAGCTGCTGGCCTGGGTCGAGGCCGGTCAGGTGTTTCCCTGCGTAATCAAACCGCTGAGTTCGGCATCCACCGACGGGGTTTCGATCTGCCACAACCTCGAGGACGTCAAGCGCGCCTGTGAGGAGGTGGTGTCCAACCCGGATATCTTTGGCCTGCCCAACACGGAAATTCTTTGCCAGTCCTACCTCAAGGGCCCGGAGTACATCGTCGATACCGTCAGCCGTGATGGGCAGACTTACGTGTGCGGGATCTGGCGCTATGTGAAGCGTGAAATCAGCGGCGGCAAGAACATCTACGACCGCGACGTGCTGATTGCCCCGGACAGCGCCGAGGCCAACGTGCTGGTGGACTACATCGTGAAGGTGCTCAAGGCGCTGGGTATCGATAACGGCCCGGCCCATTCGGAAGTGATCCTCACCGAAGCCGGCCCCGCGCTGGTGGAAGTCGGTGCTCGCCTGAACGGCAACATGGAACCAAGGTTCCATGACATCAGCCTGGGCGGCAACCAGGCGCAGCTCACCTACCTGGCGTACTGCGACGGTGAGGCGTTCAAGGCCAACTACGCCGGCAAGCGCTACCACAAGCTCAAGGAAGCCTGTGTCATCAACACCGACACCACGCTGCAAGGCGAGGTCACCGGCTTCAATGAATCGGCCATCCACCGGATCGAGGCGTTGCCTTCGGTGCACAAGCTGAGCGTCAAATACAAGGCCGGCAAGCTGATGAAAAAGACCGTGGACCTGCTCAGCAGCCCGCTGCGGGTGTTTCTGGTATCGGATAGCCAGGGCACTATCGACCAGGATTACGAGCAGATCCGCCAGTACAAAGACAACGTCTATGTGATCCGCTGATGATAGGCACTTATCGCGCGTTGCGCGGGCTCAACGCTCGCTTGCAGTTGCTGTTCCTGATCACCCTGGTGTTCCGCATGGGCACCATGGCGTTCCCTTTCTATGCGGCTTACCTGATTCATCAGCACGCCGTGTCGGCGGCAACCGCAGGGTTGCTGGTGGGCGTTTATGGCGCGGGCGCATTGTTTGTGGACTTGATCATCGGCGGGGTGATCAAACGGTTTTCCGCCAATCGGGTGATCCTCGGTTCGTTGCTGCTTAACGCGGTGCTGCTGCTGATCATTCCGTCGGTGGATAACACGGCGCTGCTGTTTGTGCTGTCGTTTCTGTGGGGTGCCTGTTACGAGGCATTCACGCCGGCGACATTCTCCGAAACAGTCACCCACAGCAGCAGTGAATCGCGCAAAGTGGCGTTCTCTTGCAACCGTTTGGCGATCAACATCGGCATGGCGATCGGGCCGCTGTTGGGCAGCCTGATTTTCTTGAGTAACGCCGACGCGGTGTTCTACCTCAACGCGGCGTTGTCCCTGGTGGCCTTCGTTGCCTGCCTGCGGTTCGGGCGTGCGGTGCCGGCGGCCCAAGGGGCTGCCGTCGTCAGCAAGGGCAACGGCTTGCCGGAGAGCGCAGTGCACGAGCGCTCGCGCTTGCTGGTGATTCTGCTGGCGGCATTGCCGGTGCACGTGGCCTATGCGCTGCCGCCGACGTTTCTGTCGGCCTACATCATCAATTACACCGAGTTGCCGGCGTACTACGTCGGGATCATCTTTTTCATCAATGCACTGCTGGTGATTCTGTTCGAAGTGCCGATCAACCAACGTATGTCGCACCTGTCGAGCAGCCGCTCGCTGGTGGCCGGGTTTCTCGTAGCCGGCGTGGGGTTTTTCCTGATGGGCTTCAGCCAGGTCGGCGCGCTGTTGCTGGTGGCCACCGTGCTCTGGAGCCTGGGCGAGATGATCGTCTTTCCCGGCATCACCCATTACGTCAGCAGTATCTCCAGCCGTCACACCGTGGACCGCAACCTCGGCTATTACTCGGCGGGGGTGAACATCGGCTTAATGATCACGCCTTCGCTGGCGTTCATGCTGGTGTCACAGCCCTCGCTGCCTTCGCCGTGGCTGCTGGCGGGCACGATATTGCTGCTGTTCGCGGTGGCGGTAGGCGTAATGAAAGGCTCGGCTGTCTTGTGGAACAAGGAAGCATGAAATGAACAGGATTCATCTGAACACCGCCGGCGCGGGCCTGATGTCACCGGCCACGCTGAATGCGATCCAGGGTTTTACCACCACTGAAGCGCAAATGGGCAGCTATGAAACCGAGCTGGCCTACGAGGCGTTGCTCAACGACGACCTGTACCGCCTGGTGGCCAAGCTGTTGAATGCAGAGCCTGCGCAGATTGGCTTTTTCAGCAGCGCCACCGAGGCCTGGACCAGCATTCTCGGCAAGTTGCAATTTCCCCGAGGTAAGCGGGTGTGGGTGTCGACCTCGGAATACGCCGCGAACCTGATCTTTTTCAACTACCTCAAGCAATCGCGTGAGATTCGCGTTGAAGTGATCCCAACCACGGCCACCACCCCGCTGGACCTGGATTGGGTGCGGCGTCATCTGGACGACGATGTGTTTCTCGTCAGCGTGTCGCACCTGCCGTCCTGCTGCGGGGTGATCAATCCGGTGGAAGCGCTGGGTGCGCTGCTCAAGGGTTCGAACGCACTGTATGTGGTGGATGCGTGCCAATCGCTGGGGCAGTTGCCGCTGGATGTGCGGGATATGCACTGTGATTTATTGACAGGCGCGGGGCGCAAGTTTCTCTGCGGGCCCCGTGGCAGCGGGATTGCTTATGTGTCGCCACGCCTGCTGGGCCAATTGCAGCTGAATTTTGCAGACCTGCACGCCGCCAGCACCGATGGCCAGGTCAACCAGGTGGATGCGTCCGGCGCTCGGGTGCTGGAGATCGCAGAAAAGAGCCTTTCGGCCCTGGTGGGTTTGCACACGGCGGTGCAGGAATACCTGCAAGTAGGCGGCGGGCAGGTGAGCACGGAGCCCTATGCGTTGCTGGCGCAGGCGTTGCGGCGCCTGCCGCAGTTAACGCTGATGTGTGACCAGTTCGAACAGACCGGGATTGTCTCGTTCGTGCCACACAACGTGCCGGCCAAGGCATTTGTTGACCAGGCCCGCGCGCTGGGGCTCAACCTCTGGGCAGGCACTGCCGCCCATACCCCGTTGCTGCTCAAGGACCTGGGCGTCAGCCACTTCGTGCGTGCCTCGGTGGGCCGGCATATCACCCTCGCCCAGGTCGAGCAGGCGCTGGTCATCCTGCGCAGCTTATAGCTTCGGCGCTTACTGGGCGGCGATGGAGTAACCGTCAAAAGCGCTTTGCTGTTGCAGTGCGGTCACGATGCTCTTGCGCGTGACCGGCTGCTCCACGCCGCTGTTGTCAACGAAGGTGTCACTTTCCAGCTCCGCCTCGTTGCCTTCACCTACAAAGGTAAGGCCCAGGAACTCCAGCGCTTCGCGGTCCACATTGAGCTTGGAGCGCGGCGTGCGCAGCGGCAGGGTGACGCTGATGCCATCCTTGCTGATTACGAACACCTCGGCTTCCTTCTTGGCGCGTGCGGCCTTGCCCTTGCCGGCGCTCGGGTTGCTGATGGCCTGGTGCGACTGGTTCAGCACCTTGAGGGCCAGGCCGTAGACCAGCTCCTGGAATTCGGGGTCGTCCTTGAAGCTGGACAGCAGGCGGCTGATGGAGAACTTGCTGCTCAGGTCTTCCAGGGCAGCGTTGTCGGCGGCTTCGGCGTCCTTCAATTGCTTGAGCTGGCCCATGAGGTCGTAGGCTTTGTCATCGTCGAAGGCGTCATGGGCCTGACGAATGGCCACGCGCAACTCGCGGATCTGGTCGCTTTCCTTGGAAGTGTGAAACGCGTCCAGCACCATTTCGCTGATGATCTTGGCCGCTGGCACATGCTGTGAAAGATTGATGGCGTTTTCATACTCGGCTTTGGCGTGCGAGACGACGACGGAGGCTTCGGCGGATTCAGCGGTGTACGAATCGGACATTGAAATTTCACTACTTCAGTAAACGGGGAGAGACAAAAAAGCGTCGGGCATTTTCAGGGGGCCGGGGAGTCAGGTCAAGGCGCCTCCTGAAGGTGGACCCGGTCAGTAGTGATAACGGCACATGAGGATCTGTACTACATCCTCCTCGATGCCATACACCAGACGATGCTCTGCTGTGATTCGCCGAGACCAGTAACCGCTCAGGTTGTGTTTGAGGGGCTCAGGTTTTCCAACACCTTCAAATGGGTCTCTTTGAATCGCTTTGATGAGCAGGTTTATACGCTTGAGCCCTGCCTTGTCGTTTTGTTGAAACCACAGATAATCGTCCCAGCCCTCAGGGGTAAAGAGTATTTTCATTCTTCAATCAACTGCCTTGGCTTGGCTTTGCCGGCTCGTAAGCTGTTGACTGAGTTGATGAGGCGTTCGGCATTTTTTGGCGAGCGCAGTAAATAGGCTGTTTCCTCGAGAGCATTGAATTCTGACAACGAGATCATCACCACCGGTTCGCCTTTTTGTCGGGTCAGGAGCAGTGGAATGTGATCTTCATTAACGCGGTCCATGGTTTCGGACAGGTGCGCACGCGCATGGGTGTAGTTGATAGTTTCCATGAAAACATCCTCGTTTTAAGCTTTGAACGTACAGAAATACGTACATATCTACAAGAGGCATCTTATCAGCGGTCGAATTTGTGGACGCATGCATCAGTCCAGCTGCTTGAGGCACGCTTCGAGCTTATCCAGGCCTTCCTCCAGCACGGCCGGCTCGATGGTCAGCGGTGCCAGCAAGCGGATGATATGCCGTGACTTGCCGCTGGGCATCAGCAGCAGGCCGGCAGCCCGCGCCAGGCTCAGCAATTGGGTCAGTTGCTTGGCGGCGGGCGTGCCGTCGGCATGCGCCAGTTCAATGCCGCGCATCGCGCCGACACCGGTGAGGCGGCCCAGATATGGCGACAGGTGCTGTGCGCGCCACGCTTGGTAACGTCGCACGATCGCCTCCTCCTGCCGGGAACCCCATACCTGCAGGTGTTCATCGGTCATCACATCGAGGGTTGCCAGCGCGGCGGCGCAGGCGATGGGATTGCCGGAGTAGGTGCCTCCCAGACCGCCCTTGGGCAGGTTGTCCATCAGTGCCTTGCGCCCCACCACCGCCCCCAGCGGCACACCGCCGGCGATGCTTTTGCCGAGCAGGATCAGGTCAGGTTCAATGCCCAGGCGCGAGAAGGCGAATCGCTGCCCGGTGCGACCGAAACCGGACTGGATTTCGTCGGCGATCAACAGGATGTTGTTCTCGTCACAAAAACGGCGCAGAGCCTGGGCGAATTCGGTATCCAGGGCGAGGAAACCGCCTTCGCCCTGTACCGGTTCAATGATGAAACAGGCTACGTCGTTGACGTCGATTTCCACGCTGAACAGGCGGTCCATAGCCTTCAGCGCTTCGGCACAGGTGACGCCGTTGTCGGCGCTGGGGTAGGGCAGGTGATACACCGGGCCGGGCAATACGCCGACTTTTTGCTTGTACGGCGCGACCTTGCCATTGAGGTTGAGGGTGGCCAGGGTGCGCCCATGAAACGCTCCGTCAAACGCAATCACCGCCGTGCGGCCAGTGGCGCCGCGCACAATCTTCAAGGCATTTTCCGCGGCCTCAGCGCCGCTGTTGGTGAGCATGCCGCTGACCGGATAGCTCACCGGAATAAACGCGGTCAGGCGCTCCATCAAATCGATGTAGGGCATGTGCGGCGCGGCGTTGAACGCGTAGTGGGTGAGTCTGGTCGCCTGCTCGCGAATCGCGTCCACCACGGCCGGGTGACAATGGCCGAGGTTGAGTACGCCGATGCCGCCGACAAAATCGATATAGCGCTTACCTGCGGTGTCCCAGACCTCAGCGTTTTTTCCATGGCTGAGGTTGATGGGATGGACGATGGAAATCGATTGGCTGATCGTTTCGCGGCTCATGAATCGTTGACTCGGCAGTAATGGGCTCGGTTTATCTAAGCTGCGTGAGCGCCTCTGCCGCAAACGAAATAAAGTCGCCGGGTCATTATTAAAAGTCGGGATCATTCATTCCGAGACTCCATTCTTCCCCGCCGCCTTGGATCGATATAACGCCTGATCGGCGCGCGCCATCAGGGCTGCCGGTGACTCCCCCACCCGCCGTTCCACCACGCCCAGGCTCAGGGTTATCTTGGGATCAGCGACGGCGAACAGGTTCTGGATTGTGTGGCGCACACGTTCGGCCTGTTCCTTCGCCGTCTGCAGAGTGCTGTTGGGCAAGACCAGCATAAATTCATCGCCGCCCCAGCGGGCCAGCACATCACCGGTACGTACGCAGGTTTCCAGGCCTTCCACTACCTGGACCAGCGTCTGGTCGCCTACGCCATGGCCATATCGATCATTGATCGGCTTGAAGTCATCGATATCCATAGCCACCAGCGCCAATGGCAAGCGAAAGCGCTCGGAGCGGTCGCATTCCTGGAGCATCACTTTTTCCAGGCGATAACGGTTGGCGATGCGCGTCAGGGCATCCCGTTCGGCCAGGGAGCGGTTTTCGACCAGTTGCAATTGCAACTGCTGATTGACGCGCGACAATTCAAGGGTGCGCTCGAGCACCAAGGTCTCAAGGGAGCGGTTACGCTTTTGAAGACGTTCAATCGAGCATTTGCGTGCATGGATATCGCGGTGTGCGCCCACCATGCGCGCTACCGAAGTGTCGGGATTGCGCGTAATGATGTAGCCACGGTCCTCGATCCAGAGGTACGTGCCGTCGTATTTTCGACAGCGGTATTCGGCTCGGTACAGGGGCGCGCGTTGGCAGACATAGTCATCAAATCCGGCCATCACATGGGGATAATCCTCGGGATGGATCACGCTTTCCCAGGTGAATACGCTGTTTTCCAGGGAGTGGCGCGGGTAGCCAAGCATTTCGTACCAGCCGGGATTGCGGTAGACGAACCCGGTATTGGCATTCCAATCCCATATCCCGTCGCTGACCAGTTCCATGATGGCATGCAACATGTCGGTGCTGATATTGGCAAGGTCATTACGCAGCGGTTCGGTGCCGGCTGTATCGTCCATTACACGCTTCCTGCATGAGCGGGCTTTCAAGGCCAGCTTTCGTTGACGCCGATACTCCGTGGCTGACGCTACTGTACAACGTGGTTGGCGGCCTTTGAATAGGGCAGGCAGACTGTTTCAGGAGCGCGGCGCAATCATTTTCGTCCGAGGCTTGCCATCCGCGTTGTGCTGGTAAATCGCCTCGGGCTGGCCCTGCCCGTTGAAAAACACTTGGCCGATCCCGGCTGAATTCCATAGCCGCTCGCCGGCTTCGGCATGTTCCGGAATGTGCGGTACCACCTGCATGGTGCGGCGCCGGGTAAACCAGTTCAGCGGCGAGCGTGGGGAGTAGAGCCAGCGGTTGAGACGGTCGAACCATTCGAGCAGGCGTGGTGGAAATTCGTTCTTGATGCCGCTACTGGTGATTTGCCAGATCCTGGGGCCACCGTTTCGGTGGCGGATCAACACTTCGTAGACGAACGAATAATGCACGTCGCCCGACAGAATCACGTAGTTACCCGGTGTGCGGGAGTGGCGGAAGATGTTGAGAATCACCTGGGCGGCGCCGCGATGGGCCATCCAGTTTTCAGCGTCTACCAGCAGCGGGTAACCGCACCAGCTGAATACTTTTTGCACGGTCTCGATCAGCTTCACGCCGAAAACCGGTGCAGGCGAGACGATGATGGCCGAAGGGTGGTCGAGCAGCTCCTGCTGCAGTTCGCTCAGGGCTTCCCAATCCAGCAGGCCGGAAGGTTGCTTGAGAGTGAACTCGCTGCGCCAGCGTCGGGTACGGGTGTCGAGCACCACCAACGCGGGGGTGGTAGGCAGTACGTAGTGCCAGTGTTGAAATTTACGCAGCGCCTCGAGTAATTCGTCCTGCGCGGCTGCGTCCAGGTGGTTGGCCCGGGCCTGGGTGGTCAACGCTTGGGTCTGGCTCACCAGTTCGACAAACGCATCCGGCTGGTTGCCCCAGCCCTGGCATAACAGGTAGGCCAGCAGGGCGTTGCCGATGATGCGTTTGGAGAAGGGGTGACCGTAGGCGGTTTCTTCCCATTGGGCGCTGAGGTTCCAGTCGTCGGTGATGTCATGGTCGTCAAAGATCATCAAGGTCGACAGGTGGGCAAATACCCGCGCGACACCGGGCAGGCTGTCGCGGAATCGCTCGATCTGGACCTCTTCGCGGGCGTAACGCTGCTGTCGTTCCAGGCTCAGTGGCGGGCCCTGAAGCGTGGTCAGCGCCCAGGGCGTGGGCGACCACACCAGCAGGTACATCGCGATGACTTCGGCAAAGGTCACCAGGTGGTTGTCGGCGGTGCTGCTGGTGAAAATCGGCTTTTTCACGCCGCCAAAGAAGCGCTCCCGCAAGGTCTCGTTGCTGTCCAAGGCCGGCAGCAAATCGGCACGGTGGTAATAACTGGCCGGATGCCCATAGAGGCTGGCGCTGTCATCGACCACAGCGCCTTCGAGGTATTCATCGAACAGGCCCAGCCGTGCTATCAACCCATGAATCGCCCGCAGCATCGGCCCGGCGACATCGTCGGCATAGACCTGATCGCCGCTCATCATCAACAAGGCCGGACGTTCGGCCGGGGTTTTGGCCTCGGCCAGCAGACGGTCGACGCACAGCAATCCTTCGTCGGCACTGTGATGGGGTTTGCGGCATGAGCCGTGCACCAACTGATGGATACGGCTATGCAACACGAAACTGGGGTATTGAGCATTCGCGTACAGCAGGTGCGGTGCCCAGTCGGCGATGCCGGTGTCGTCAAACAGCAGGTCGTAGCTGATCGCCACGTCCAGGGGCAGCGCTTCGTCCAGCGCCACATCGATCAAATGAATAAACGCCTGGCGCCCCACGGGTACCACCTGGCACTGGTCCAGGGGAATTTCCAGTGTTTGCGCCGGCAGGTGCAGCTTCAGCGTCAGTGCCAGTGCTCGACTGCCTACCAGCCACAACACCAGGCGCCGAGCTTCGAGACGTCGTAGCAGTGGGCCGGCTAATACGGCGGGCAGTGTGTCGGAGTGCGGCATGCAGACAGTTGCCCCAGGCTGGATTGAACCGGCGAGTTTAAGCGAGTGAATGTGATGGTTTTGTTAAGGGGGGATGTACGAAGGGCCGTGCACTGCCCTTCGTACGCGGCTAGTTAAAGAAGGTTGCCTTGACCCAGGCTGTCGAGCCCACCCCCTCTGTTTTTGCGTCGGTCATTGGTCGCCATGCCATCAGGCTCGGCGGCGTTGAGCTGCATATGGGTGGTGTCGATGCTGCGTTTCTTACGCTGGGGCTCTGCATCATCCTGTTGCAGAGGTGGGTATTGAAAGCTGCCCAGTGAGGGGTTGATTCCGCTGACCATGGATGTTTCCTTCTATGAGGAGAGGATGCTTCGCCCGTCGGGACGAAGTAAGGCCAACCTTAATAGCGGCAGAAACGAGGCTGCTATAAACGCACTGCTGCAAGATATGACTGTGGCTGACGAGCCTCTTCAGAAATCATCCGCAGGGCGGTTAGCGCAGTTGTCCATTCCCGCAGAGGTCGCGCCTTCCTCGCCTTCCTGCACAAAAGCCGCGCGATGTTCCGCCACCACATTACGCAACGCGCTGTAGTAATCCGGCAGTTTTTGCAGGCTGTCGGTGAGCGGCAACAGCGACGCGCGGGTGTCGATAGTACCGCCGACCAGGCTGATGGTGCCCAGGGTCTGCACCGTATCGCTGTCGCCCAATGGCGAAACCAGGAAGCTCAAGACCTTGCCCGCAGCATCCCGGCTGTTGTGGGTGCCCAGCAGTGGCAGTTCGACAATGGGGCCGTTGCCCACGCCCCATACGCCGAATGTCTGGCCGAAGTCGGCTGTATGGCGTGGGATGCCCAGGCGATCCGACACATCGAACAGCCCCACCACGCCCACCGTGGTGTTCACGGCGAAGCGCCCCAGGGTGTTGACCGAGCGCCGCGGGTTGCCTTGCAGCAGGTCGTTGATAAATACCTTCGGCTCACTGAAGTTGCTCGCGAAGTTATGCACACCCGCCTGGAAAAATTCCGGCAGGTAACGGTAACCGCGCGCCACAGGCGCCAGGACGTAGTTATCCACAGCACGGTTGAACGCAAATACCCCGCGGTTGACCGGTTCGGCAGGGTCATACACCGGATTGTTCACCTGCGCGCAGCGGGTGGTGGGTGTCAAGGGTGGAGGGCTCGCACAGCCCGCCAGGTAAGACACAGTCAGTAACAGCACGGCGTGGCGGGCCAGGTGCCGTGGGTTGGTCAACGCGTGCATGGGCACAGTCTCCGCAAAAGGGAGGCCGATGCTGGCATTGCCGCCTTGCGCAAAGATGTCTGCTTTATTGCGTTGCTGACGCTTTATTGCACGATTGAAATATATGACGGAGCGCGTCGAATAGTTTTAGATGGCGCCTTGACCCAGTCCAGTGAAGCCTGCCGGTGAGCAACCTGTTAATCGTCGACGATGACCTTGAAGTGCTCGCCCTGCTGAAGAAGTTTTTCCTGCGCCATGGCTATTCGGTAGCGACCGCGGCCAGTGGCGCTGAGCTGTGGGCGGCCATGGAGCGCCAGCCCGCCGACCTGATTATCCTCGACCTGATGCTCCCCGGCGAAAACGGCCTGCTGCTGTGCCAGCGCCTGCGCCAGCAATACGCTACGCCGGTGATCATGCTCACGGCGATGGGTGAACTCAGCGACCGCGTGGTGGGCCTGGAAATGGGCGCCGACGATTACCTGAGCAAACCCTTCGACGCCCGCGAACTGCTCGCCAGGGTGCGTGCGGTATTGCGCCGGGCGGGTGAAAGTCGGCCACCGATGGGGGAGGCCGCGCGCCCGCTGATCCGTTTTGCCGGCTGGCAACTGGACCTCACGCGTCGCGAGCTGCGCTCGCCCGACCAGGTGATGATTCCGCTGTCGTCCGGCGAGTTCGACCTGCTGCTGGTGTTTCTCGAGCATCCGCAACGCGTGCTCACCCGCGAACAGTTGTTGAACCTGGCGCGCGGCCATAGCCATGATGCCTTTGACCGCAGCATCGACGTGCAGGTGAGCCGCCTGCGCCGCAAGCTGGAATTCGATACCAAGCGCCCGGCGATGATCCGCACCGTGCGCAATGGTGGCTATCAATTCACCGCCAGCGTGACCCGTTCATGATCCAGCGTCCCCGCGACACGGTGGCGCGCTGGATCGCGCTGACTGTGCTGGTCGCAATGATCACCGCGCTGGCGTTCAACGCCTTGTTCGTGCAACTGGCCGGGGTATGGGCCAGGCCGCCGTTGGCTGAAACCGGCCTGCTGGAAAAAGTGGCGGTGGTGGTGCGCGTGATCGAGGCGTCCGAACCGACACAGCGAGCGCGACTTGCCCAGGTGATAGGGGATGGGTCCTTCAGGGTGACGTGGGCGGCGCAGCGGGCGGCGTTTAATCTGCCGGTGCTGGCTGACCCGGATTTCAACACGGGCGAGCAGGTGTTCAAGCACCTGCTTGAAGGCCCGACGCGCCCCATGGAGGCCTATGAACCTGCCGACTGGCCCGACGGCAACGGCCAGTACGTACTGTTGATGCAACTGACCGATCGATCCTGGCTGATGTTCAGCACCGGTACCCGCAGTTGGGGCCTGGACGATGGTGTGCGCAGCCTGATTGTGGCGCTGCTGGTGCTGGTCTCCACCGCCTTGGTCACCCTGGTCGCGACCCGACGCCTGGCCCACCCGCTGCAACACTTCGCCCGAGGTGCGCGGCGTTTTGGCAGCGATTTTCGCGCGCCGCCGATCGAGCCGGTGGGGCCTCATGAAATCCGCCAGGCAATTCTTGCCTTCAACAGCATGCAGGCGCAGTTGCGCCACTTCATCCAGGACCGTACCCAAATGCTGGCCGCCATCTCCCACGACCTGCGCGCGCCGCTGACCCGCCTGCGCCTGCGCGGTGAGTTCATCGAGGATAGCGACCAGCAACAGCGACTGTTCCGCGACGTGGATGAAATGCACGCCATGATCAACACCGCCCTGGAATTTTTCCGCGACGACGCGCGCCTGGAACAGGCCACCCAATTGGACCTGGCAGAGTTGCTGCAGACCCTGATCGACGATTATCGCGACCAGGCCATCGACTTCACGTTTAACGGGCCGCCACGTCTGGTGTATTTCGGCCGGCCCCTGGGCCTCAAACGGGTGATGACCAACCTGATGGACAACGCCATCCACTACGGCACGGCGCCGCAAATCGAGTTGCAGCACAAGCAGGATACGGTGGTGATTCGCGTGCTTGACCGTGGCCCGGGCATTCCCGCAGCGCATCGGGAGGATGTATTCCTGCCGTTCTATCGCTTGGAGGGGTCACGCAACAAAAGCACCGGCGGCGTAGGGCTTGGGCTCTCTACCGCACGAGCGATCGTGTTGGAACATGGCGGTACCCTGACCCTGGCCGAGCGTCAGGGGGGTGGGTTGGAAGCCGTGGTGATATTGCCGGTATGACATTCACAAGACGTATCAGGTAGGCGAGCCTTCAATCACCCTGGGCACCGTGAACCGGAACTCACTGCCCCGGCCCACCTCACTTTTGGCAGAAATTTCGCCGCCATGGGCCTGGACGATGCCTTGGGTGATGTACAGCCCCAAACCGCTGCCGGTGGGGTTGTTTTCGGTTTGTGTCCAGTAGCGCTCGAACACGTGAGGCAACTGCTCCGGTGCAATGCCTTCACCGGAGTCGCGCACCGAGAACACGATTTCTTCACCGTTGCTCATGGCGCTGACGCCGATATAGCCCAGGCGCGGGGTGAACTTGATGGCGTTGCCGATCAGGTTCGACAACACCTGGAACAGGCGCTCCGGGTCGGCATTGATCAATAGGCCGGGCTCGGCGTTGAACGACAGGTCAATGCCTTTTTCCAGCGCCAACGGTGCGAGCAACGAATAAGCCTCATCGAACATATGGCTCACATCCAGCGGCACGGGTTTGACGACATAGCGCCCGGCCTCGATTTTCGAGGTGTCGAGCAGATCTTCCAGCAGTATATTCATGCGCCCGGCCGCCTGTTGCATGGTGTCGATCGCCGAGGAGATGCGTCGCGAGGTGTGCGGGCCCTCGGAGCTGAACGCTTTTCGCATCATGCCGCAGAGCATGGAAATGACGGTCATCGGGTTACGCAAGTCGTGAGATACCACGGCCACCAGGTCATCACGCGCCCGCACGGCCTGCTGCTCACGCTTTACCTGGCGTGCCAGGTCGTTTTCCAGGGCCGAGCGGCGCAGGTCGTTGGCGGCGAACAGGTCGCCATGGCTCCACTTGGTGGAAATGCCCGCCATGACCACTTTCCACACTTCAAACGAGGTGCGTGGGCGAAGGTGCAGGCCCGCGTGGGAGCTTTCTAGGTCCAGCGGCTTTTGCGGGTCACCGCTCCAGTGGATGTTTTCCTTCACCTCCGGGCGGAACCACAGCACACCGTTATCCACAGGCTTGGGCAGATGCAGGGCCAGGACGCCGCTGGCCAACTGCTGGAACTCGGCGGCCGGCGGGTAGACCGACACCAGGTTGTGGCTGGCGAATACCGGTTCGTCGCGCTCTTGCAGCCACTTGTGCAGTGCGCGGATCTGCGCCGGTTCCGGGCAGTGACCGTAGCAGTGCAATTGCTTGCCCTCGATGATCGCCACGCCGCCTGCCTCTGTCAGGTCCATCAACAACTGGCTTTGTTGGGCCAGGCCGTCGAACACGCTGTCCGGCGAGGCCTTCAGCGCTTGATCGAGAAGTGCCAGCGCCTGAACTTTTTCCTCGCGTTGACGGCTCAGTTCCAGGGTCTCCATGGCGCTGATCTGCAACGACAGCACTTGACCGATGGTCTGGCAGGCGGTGCGCAACTCGTTTGGCACCAGCAGCGGCTCGCGGTTGCCGCAGCTGATCAGGCCCCAGAGCGTGTCGCCCTTCATCAACGAGATGCTCATGGACGACAGTACGCCCATATTCTTCATGTATTGGCAGTGAATCGGCGACACGCTGCGCAGGGTGGCGAAGCTCAAGTCCAGCGGCTCGCCGGTGTCTGGGCGCAGCTTGGGCAGCAACGGTACTGGCTCGTAGGCCGCGTTGGGGATGATGCGCAGCCAGTTGGTGCGGTACAGCTCGCGGGCCTGTTCCGGGATGTCGGAGGCAGGGAAAAACAACCCGTTGAACAGCTCCATGGACGGCGCTGACGCTTCGGCAATCACCTGGCCGTGGCCTTCGTCTTCGAAGCGGTAAATGAGCACGCGGTCGTAACCGGTCATGGCCTGGATTTCATTCACGCTGATTTCGTACAGCGCTTGCAGGGTTTTCGCCGCCTGCAAGCGTTGCAACATCTTGCCCAGGTTACTGGTGCGACCGTTCAGCGCGCGTGGGCTGAAGTCCTTGAGCCGCGGTTCGAACTCCAGCACCAGCACGTTCTGGTGGCGGTGCAGCAAGCCTTCGAAGGCTGCGCCATTGAGCGTGACGTGCAACGGTGGCACGTCGAAGAACGTGTCGGTTTGTGCCATGACCTGCACCGCCTGGGCGTGCTCTGCGCCGATCAGGCTGTGCAGCGGCTGGCCGAGCAGCGCTTCTGGCGCATGGCCGAACAAGCTGCCGACGTTAGTGCTGACCTGGATGATCTCCAGGCCGGGTTCCGACAATGTCAGCAGCACACCGTGAGGCTGGATCGCTCCGGGAAAGCGGATCGGCTCGTCGGCGCAGTTGGCAAGCAGCTCTTCAAAATCGTCGGGTTTCATAGCAGTACCTCCTGGCTGTCGAGCCATTGCTCAAAGCCGCTGAATGTGGCGCGGGCAGCCATTACTGCGCGCGCCCTGGCTGTTGTGTCCAACGGCAGGCGACTCAGGTAGTCGAGAAACGCTTTCCAGTGTCGGCCGGTCTCGGCGCCATAAATATCGAGAAACGCACCGCCGTTGTCGGCATCGATCCCCAGGCGCAGGGCCATTTCGCGGCGCAACACTTGCCCACCGAGGGTCGCGCCTTCCAGCACATACAAGGCGCCGAGGCAGGCAGCGGGTGTGTCCAGAGGCGGGAGCCGGGTGCAACGGGGCAGGGTGCTGATGGTGTGCTCATTCAGGCCGAGGGCGCGAAGATCACTGACCAGTGTCGGCGTTTTCGTACGCAATGCGGCGTCATATCCATGGGGAATCAAGCCGCCGTCATACAGCGCCGCTTCCATCGGCTGATAGAAACCGTAGTAGGCCTGGAGCAAGCGCCGGTACCAGTCTGTATCCAGGCGCTCGGAAAAGAACGGCAGGCGCTTTTCCAGCGCGACATGCAACAGCCCGGTGCCTGTGCGCAACGTTTCCAACAAGGATGGCGCACCAACGTCATGGGCTTCTGAGTGCATTAATGAGCTCGAACTGTGGGCCTCTCGGCCATGAATGACGCATGAAAATGGGCGACGATTCTACACAATTCATTGTCGTCAGCTTACGCAACAAGCGAAAAGGCTGACCATCAGATCAGAAAAGTCACTCCTTGTAGGTAAACGACCGCAGGCATTGGCACGAAGTTCGGGTTGAATGATATCGCCGCGCTATTAATGCACAGACGAACCTTGCTGGGTCAATGCTTTTTGCACGCACTCAAGCAAGTGGTCGGTACTCCAGGGTTTGGGCAAAAACCGCACCGAGCCGCCCAGTTGCGACGCTATCGTGGTGTTGCCGGACGTCAGCACTACTTGAACCTCAGGCCAACGATGCGCCACCACTCGGCTCAAGTCATAACCATTGAGCAAGCCGGGCATCTGAATATCGCTGACAATCAGGTCCACGGGATCATCGCCCCGCTCCAGATAGATCATCCCTTCATCCGCCGAAGGGAACGACTTTACCAATGCGCCGAAGTCCTCCAGCACATCCACCATCAACGCCCGAATGATCTCGTCGTCTTCCAATACTAAAATCGATGGCTGAGCCATGATCCTTACTCCACCATCAGGGTTCAGTAGGGTGGAGTGGAGGCGGGGCATATAGGTTCGATTGGATGTTTTTTAAACGATGGGTGGTCGTTTGGTGGTCTGCAGGAACGTGGCTGGGGGGGCCCAGTTCATAGCACAGGCCCGCACGGTTATCGTAAAGCGGCTGGGGAAACGGCTATTTAAACAGGGCATAATTGTCGGCAACACTCGATGCGGAGCCCTCTGATGAAGTACGCCTGGTTGACCCTTGCCCTGATCTTCAACACACATGGGGCCTTCGCTGCCGGCGATGCCGAGGCGGGCGGCAAGCTCTTCACCAAGACTTGCGGTGGCTGCCACAGTGTGGGCGAAGGCGCACGCGGCGGGTTCGGACCGCAGCTCAACGGCATCATCGGCCGGCCTGCGGGCACTACTACGGATTATCAGTATTCCGACGCGATGAAAAACTCAGGCGTGGTCTGGACCCGCGACAAACTTGCCGCCTACATCGAAGCGCCGAAGAAAGTGGTGAGCGGTACGCGGATGATCTTCTGGGGCATTAGTGATCAGGAGAAGATTGAAAATATATTGGCATATTTGGAGACGTTTCAGTCCAAATAAGCGTTGAGGCACGGCGGAACACCTTTGGAAGCTGTCGTACCCGACTGCCTACCGTTCGCGCGGTAAAGCGTGTGCGAACACCACGCCGTTGAACGTTTGGGTGCAGCAGTCGTAAAAGGGTTCCATGTGCTCGGGCGTCAGCTGCGGGTTGACTTTTTGCAGCAGGCCAGCCTCGTCTACCCACAAGCCGCTGTAGTAGCTATTCTCGTCCGTTCTCACGTATTCCTGCTTGTCGCTTTCATGCAGCGCAACCATCCAGAACACCGGCTCCGGACGGTCCAGGCGGGCGTTGGCTTCGCTGAAAACCTTGCTCCAGGGGTGGCCGACTTTGGACAGGAGAAAACGGAATAGAGGGGTGTAATCGAACCCGTGCCTTTGATGGCTGTGCATTGAGCCACGGGTTGATAGCGCTCGCTTTTCGCTTTTGCTGTGTCGTTCATATCTGTAAGCACAGCAACTCCCATGGCGTACGCCATGGGTTCGGGTGTTGACTGAGCGATAGAGGAGAGGCTTTTGCAGTGTAGGTCTCATTGCATCAAGACCTCTTCTTAGGTTGATTCGGAGGCGGTGGCCACGCGCCTTGGTAACGGAAGGAAATCTGGTAGTCGAGGTGGTCGGGTTCGATCATGTGCTGGAAATATGGCTGAATAATCGTTATCCAGTTAGGCAGCATATTGAATACATCGGCATATATCGCGGTTTCCTCGCCTAAACCCAACGCTTCGAGAATACTGTCTGAGTCCTCGATATCCGCTGAATACTCATCCGCCTTCAAGTTATTACTGTGTTTTTCGTACCACCGCAGTCTGATTTTCATGACCATTTTCCATGTTCCTCTTTATCGGTAAATTCGGCGTTTTGGGTCAGCCGCGCCCGTCCCCGCCCAACAGACTTAAACGGGCGAACTCTTTGAACAACTTCAGCGGCACATAACCAGTGGAGTCAGCGAAACGGGTGAAGCCGTCCGGCAGTTGGCACGGCTTGATGAAGACGCAGCCGGGAGGTTTGGCTGGCGTGGGGGCCGGGGCAGGAGATGACTCGAATGGAACAATCGCCGGCGAATAGGGCACGCCTGACGGTTGCGGGGTCAGGATTCGTTGCCTGCGTAGCTGTTCTTCAGTCGGTGGATAAAAACGTTCTGACATGACCGGCTCACTTCCTTGTGCGAGGGAGTGAGCCTACGGGGGAGAATCTGCCGCTGATATTGGCTTTGTTCGATGGCCTACGTGGGAAAAGTCAGTTGAGTGAAGCCATTCCTGGCGCGAACTGCTGAGGCGTAAGCGGGGAGTCTGGCGGCGTTTGGGCTGGCGCCTCGCAGCATAGGTATCTACACAAATTGGCACGGCTCTGAACCTGTGACGGTTCTGCAGCCGACGATTACCTAACTGATGCCCCGCGAGCTAAATGTGGGAGGGGGCTTGCCCCCGATGGCGGCCTGACAGCCGACCTGAATGCTGGATCAGGGCGAAAACATATCCGTTGCTGCGGTAACAGCGGCTTAGGATTGCGCCCTGACGGCGCTCCCCCAAATCACTGCCGGTTTGCCCCCCCAAAAAATCACTGTCGAATTCCGGCCAGCGTGGTTTAACGGGGCGCCTAAGATCCAGAGCGGCTCGCTTCGCATCGTGGGTAGATACCTATGCCCCGACGAGGGAGTTTCAGTAAATGCATCTGCTACTGACTTATCGCCATCGGGGGCAAGCCCCCTCCCACACTTAGGTCGCGGGCACCAGTAGAATAGTCTTTGGCTCCCGAGCCGTCACGGGAGCAAGCTCCCTCGCCACAGGTTCAAGCTACGCCAAAGTTGTGTAGATACCCATGGCCTTCGCAGGCAAGCCAGCTCCTACAGGTTGAGCGGTGTACATAGGTTGAATCGTGCCAGTGGTTTAGCCCAGCAGATGTTTGGAAATCAACCGTGAAATTTCCACAATCGACGTCTTGCCGGTGAACTCGAATTTCACCTTCCCCAGCGACGAAAAGTAAATCTCCAACTCCGAATCCAGATCAAACGTCCCCGACGTTTCCACCGAATACGCCACGATGTTCTTATAGGGCAGCGACGTGAAGTCCTTCTTGCTGCCGGTAATCCCCTGCACGTTCACCGCGATGATGCGCTTGGTGGTGAACACCACGCCGTCGCGCATGGCCTTGTACGCGTCCACTACCTCTTCGCCATCCAGCAGCAATGACGCCACGCGTTCGGCGTACTCGTTGTTTTGCTTGAGCTTGAAGAAGCCTTTGTTATTGAAGTCAATCATGTGCCTGCCCCTGGGTGAATGGTGTGGTCGGTGTATGACGTTTTGATCACGAATCTGTATCTAACGCGCGCATTTTGAACGCCCTACCATGGCGTCCAACCCTACAACGTTGACCAAATATTTCGGGAGCCCGACCGTGCCTGAGCTGTCCAGCTGGCTTGCCTATGCGCTGATATCACTCGGCATGGTGCTGACGCCCGGCCCGAACATGATTTATCTCATTTCGCGCTCGATTTGCCAGGGGCGCACCGCCGGGTTTATTTCCCTGGGCGGCGTTGCGTTGGGTTTTTTGGTTTATATGCTGTGCGCGGCCTTGGGTATTACCGCGCTGGTGATGGCGGTGCCCTTTGCGTACGACGCCCTGCGGTTTGGCGGGGCGCTGTACCTGGCTTATCTGGCCTGGCAGGCGATCAAACCGGGTGCCCGCTCGCCGTTCCAGGTGCAGCGTCTGCCCCAGGACAGCCCGCACAAACTATTCACCATGGGCCTGGTAACCAACCTGCTGAACCCCAAGGTGGCGGTGATGTACCTGTCGTTGCTGCCGCAGTTCATCGATCCCAACGGCAGTGTGTTGATGCAATCCCTGGTGCTGGGCTTCACGCAGATTCTCATCAGCGTGAGCGTGAATGCGGTGATTGCTACGCTGGCGGGGTCTATCGCAGTGTTTTTCGTCACCCGGCCGGGGTGGCAGGTGGTGCAGCGCTGGTTGATGGGCTCGGTGTTGATGGGGTTGGCGGTGCGGATGGCGGTGGAAGGGCGTAAGTAGATCAGCGCGCCATCACGTTTACGATCACATGCAAAATGAACTCAGGGCCGTAGCACGGTTGCCCATGTTCATCCTCGATCCGCCAGATGGAAGTGACCGTACAGGTCTCCTTGGGGGCGGCGAACTCTACGGTGATATGCACCGGTTGGCCGGGCAGTGTATCGGCGACAGAGGTTTCGTTGTTAAGGCTGCGCAGATGGGTGTCCATCACGACTTCCAATGGCGCGCCCATGGCGGTGCGTCGGGCTATGACATATTCACCGTCAACGCGTACCAGTTTTCGGCCCCGCCACGGGCGTGTGCCGAGGTTCTGGATCTCCCATGTTTTCTGAAAAATTTCGCCAGGCAGCACGACGGTCTGGTCGGGCGTGGTGACGTCTGCGTTGAAGACGGCGATGTCGCTTGAATCACGCAGGCCTACAGCCCGGTTGGTGGTCGCCATTGAGTTGGAGTCAACCGGAGCGCCCGCCAAGTCGGCGAAGTAACGGAACAGCAGCAGCGGGGAAACCTGCAGCACTTTGGCCAGTTTGATCAATGTGCGTACCGACGGATCTTGTGAGGCGCCGCCTGCCAGCCCGTATAGGTAGGTCCGGGAAATGCCGGCCTCCTTGGCCAGTGTTGTCATGGACTTACCCAGTTCCCGGCTGCGCCGTACGACCAGGGCTCGGAGGGTGTCGCGTGTCTTGATACTCATATTCGGTTGTGATCCCCAGTCCTCGGTGAGGCTGCTCAACTTGTTCGCCAAAAAGAACAACCTGCTCGCCGCTACGTGTAATGAGCAATGCACACTCACTCCCAGTTGGCGACGTTGTGAAGGACATGGATAGGTCCCTATTTTTAGTTGGCTATATCCAGTGTCGCGGTTTCTCACATGCTTGCGAACCTGGTGTGTGTTGCATTCCTTTACATCTATCTTTGGATATAGCTATGACTCAAATAAAAAAATGCTGTGAATCCATCGTTCGATCAGGCTTCGGTATCTTGCAAATACCTGAAGTCATGCTGGGAAACTACAAACAAATTGTTGATGGATACTCGTCAATCTCCCAAGCAACCAAGGCAGAATTTTCGTTCAGTCAGGACACAGACGGTTTTTTCCCATTTGGTGCTGAGTATTCAGGTATTGAGGACCAGCCTGATCTCTGTGAGCGATTCTGTTACTGGCCTGCGCATGCGTCCAAACGAATAGGTTTTGAATTCGCCCGAAGTGGTTTTTTCGCGGCGGTGGATATCTTTGAACAACAGATCAGCACGTTGGCGCAGGAGTTAATGGACGGCATCTGCGACGAGTTTGGAGTAGCCCCACTTGCCCCATTTCGCTTGGCTTCCTACGTGCAGTTGTGTGTCTACGGTGCTCAGGCTGTAAACATTGAGCGTCGATTCGCCCAGGATCCTCATGAAGACGGTCATATGTTGTCTTTTATCAAACCTACCCGCGAAGGGCTGGTTTTGGTGAAAGGGGGCTCGCTTGAACCTGTGCGTCTTTTGGAAAATGAGATTGCGGTGCTAGCAGGGTCTTTGCTGACTGAGCTGTCTGATCATGCAATTCCTGCGGCTTATCACGCGGTTCTCGCGCCTCAGAGGCCGATAGCCAGAAGCTCGTTGATCTACTTTGCGAACCCGAGCCCAGGGCAAGTGCTAACCAGTTTTTTCCGCAGGCAGGCAATTGACATGAGTGGCGCCGTAAACGCCCGTCACATCCGGTTTGGTAACCAGCCTATTCAGCTTCTCTAAATGTGCCCATGGGCACGGACACTTTATGGCTCCCTACTTCAGTGCGCTCTACCTCGAAGGCTTGCTCCTGGGCATCGGTCTGTTCGCAGCCCCAGGCCCGAAAGACACCTTGGTCATCCGCCAAGGTGTCAGCCGTGGCCCCATCTGGGGAGTGGTCGCCGTCTGCGTCGTCTCCGATATGCTGTTGATCGCAGTGGGCATCACAGGTTTGGGTTCGCTATTGGACAGCCGTCCCAAGCTGGTAGCGCTCTTGCTACTTTCCGGTGCGGCCTATTTGCTATGGTTCGGTGGGCAGCGCCTGCTGGCTTGCCTGCGTGACCAGTCCATGCCGGACACCCAGGTCGGCCATTCGCAACGAGGGCTGTTGCGTGCGGCAATGGTGCTGGGTTTTGCCAACCCCTATGCGTGGCTCGATACCGTCGTGCTGATCGGCTCGATTGGCGCCGCTAAACCGGCAGGCCAGCAAGCACTCTTTGCGACGGGGGCGATGACCGCGTCGCTACTGTGGTTTGTAGCGTTGGCGCTTGGCTGTCAGCGCTTGACGGGGTTGTTTCGAACGCCGGTGGTGTGGCGCTGGCTGGATGCGGGCGTGGCGGTGTTGATGGTGTATCTCGCCGGAATGCTGATCACCGATTCACTGGATGTCTTTCAGGTAGTCCTTGAGGGTGGTTAGCGGTGCGATCAGTGCGTCGAGCTGATCCGTACTGTTTACGGCGGTTGCCAGTCGTTGCAGTTCGCGCCCCATTACCGTATCGGTTCCACCCAGTGCAGTCAGCGCCTGCCTGATGCACTCATCGATTTTGAGCTGAATCGTCTCTACATCTCCTTGACGCACCAACAATCCAAACACCTCGCGGTCATACGCGTGCATCACCAGATCATCCCGCAAAACCGGACTGCCGCCGTCTGTCTCGTGCACCAGCTTCAGTGCAAAGAGCGCGACCGCTTCCAGCGTCAATTCCATGGTCTCTGTTCCTGGGGCTTTAGGGGAGGGCGATGATCACTGTTCTGCGCATGAAAAAAAGTCCCCATGTTGAGGCGTTTGGCAGTTGTTAGAGGCTTATGCGATACGTGGAGTAAGTGTCGCCATCCCTGAAGTATTTGCGGCTCAGTCATCGTTGCACCGGGTAATGGTCCGCCGTTCCTGGGCTCAGCGTGGAGACTTCAAGTAAATGCCAGCCTTCATATCCACTGATCATTCACGGCGGTACGGTCACCGCCTTCATGGCCTGTGTTCAAAATGCCGCGCGGCTCAATCATCATCAACTTGGCTTCGCCTTCGGCGGCCGTGCGGTGCTCTACGCAACGGGGGACCACATAGAGTTCACCTGGCTCTACATAAACTGGGCCACTTGGAAGGTCGATACGCAACGTTCCTTCCAGTACCAGAAAGGCCTCGTCGGTTTCGGGATGGGAGTGCCAGATGAACTCGCCCTCGATGCGCACTACCTTGAATTGGTAGTCGTTCATCTCGGCGACGACGCGTGGGCTCCATTGTTGGTCGATGAGCGAGGCTTTTTGCTTGAGGTTTACCGGTTTTTTTTGGAGCTGTGGCAGAACCATAACGGATACTCGGGGTGGGTGAGAGTCGTCAGGTTAGCGAGGGAGAGGTGGGAGGGCTTGTACGATCTTGCAAGTGGGTGGCGGCACGGCAGGCCTCGGCGACATCAGAAACAACAGGGCTTTATGGATTGATGTAGGCCTGCCGCAATCTGCCGGCGAGCCAAGATAGCGTTATCGCCGGAATTGAGAGAACAACCGCATACAGGATACCGACACCCAGCAACGGGGAAGCACCAGAAGCAACCAAGATCACCGGGATCTGAGCAAGCATTACGATGGCGCCTGCGGACCACTGGGCGTTTTTCAGCACTGCGCCAAGAATTACTGACAGAACGAGCGCGGCGGGATAGATGATGGTCCAATAACTAGCCAGGTCCCAAGGCTCCTTAGCTCCTGTGATTAATGAAACAACAGTCCAAAAAAACAGGGATACAACGCAGGTAGCAGTGAATGCCATGATTTCCTATGTTACTTCGTCGAAAGACCGGTGGACGCAATCGAAAACCCAAAAGTGGACAGTTTGATCGTCCCCTCGCAGAGCGTGGGAACGATCCTGTAAACAGGATGTGGCAGCAAGCTGTACCACGAGCCCTAACTGGCCGCCGCAATCAATCCGCGTCGTTCCAAAGCCACTTGCGCCTCCTCTGGATTCATCCGCACCAGGTTCACCGGGATGGATTTCGCCGCCGGTGTGTTACTGCGGCTATCCCGATTCGCCAGTGGCAGCAAGCCGTTGGTTTCCGGGTAATACGCGGCGCAACAGCCTTGCGGTACGTCGAAGGGGATGACTTTGAAGCCGGGCGCTCGGCGCGGTGTTGTGGTGTCGAGGGCGGTGTGGAATTCGACATAGTCTCCCGCCTTGAGCCCCAGACGCTCGATGTCCTGCGGGTTGAGCATCACCACCATGCGGTCGCCGTAGATGCCCCGGTAACGGTCGTCGTTGGAATACACCGTGGTGTTGAACTGGTCATGGCTGCGGATCGTCATCAACTGCAGATGATCAGCGCCCGGTGGCGTGTCGTCCTCGTCAAAAACCCCTGCCGGAAACAGGAAGTTAGCCTTGCCTGACTCGGTGTTCCACTTGCGCTCGCTGGCGCCATTGGGCAGGCGGAAACCGCCGGGCTCCTTGATGCGCTGGTTGAAGTCATAAAACTGCTCGGGCAGCACGGCTTCGATCTTGTCGCGAATGCGCGCGTAATCGTTCACGTAGCTGTCCCAATCCACATTGGGCTTAGGCGCAAGCGTCGCCTTGGCAATACCGGCGATGATCGCCACTTCGGAGATCAGGTGTTTCGACGCCGGCTCCAGCATGCCGGTCGAGCCGTGCACCATCGACATCGAGTCTTCGACCGTCACGGTTTGCGCCACACCGTTCTGCATGTCCAGCTCCGAGCGGGCGATGCACGGCAGCAAAAACGCTTTCTGGCCATGTACCGTTGCACTGCGGTTGAGCTTGGTATTGACCAGCACGGTCATTTTCAAGCGCTTGACGGTCGGGCATACCACGTCGATATCCGGGATGGCCCGGAAGAAATTGCCGCCCATCGAAATAAACGCTTCGACCTCGCCGCGCAGCAGCGCCTCACAGGCTTCGGCCACATCATGCCCACCTTTGCGGGACGCCTCGAAACCGAACACCTTGCTCATACTGGCCAGGAACGGCTTGTCGGCTTTTTCGTAGATGCCCATGGTGCGGTCACCCTGCACATTGGAGTGGCCGCGAATGGGGCAAGCACCCGCGCCCAGCTTGCCGATGTTGCCGCGTAACAGCAGCAGATTAATGATCTGCTGCATCGCGTCGCTACCGCGCTTGTGTTGAGTGATGCCCATGCCCCAGCAACAGATGACCCGCTCCGAACGCATGTACACCGCCGCCACCTCTTCCAACGCCTGACGAGTCAGGCCCGAATGACGCTCGATGATCTCCCACGGCAACTGTCGGCAGTAATCGGCGAATTGCTCAAGGCCGTGGGTGTGCTCGTCGATGAAGGCGACGTCCAGCACACGGGGCAGCCCTTCACGCTGAGCCGCATCGTCCGCTTCAATGACCACTTTGCAAATGCCCTGCAGGGCAATCATGTCGCCGCCGATTCTGACCTGATGGTACTGGGAGCTGATCTTGACGCCGCTGCGACTGAGCATGTCGCGCGGGTCCTGGGGTGATGCAAAACGCACCAGGGCCTTTTCGCGCAACGGGTTGAACGAGATGATGCTCGCGCCACGGCGTGCGGCGGCATGCAGCTCGGACATCATGCGCGGGCTGTTGGTCCCGGGGTTCTGACCGAAGATGAAAATGGCGTCGGCGTTCTCGAAGTCTTCCAGCGTCGTGGTGCCTTTGCCTACGCCGATCGACTCGGGAAGGGCCACGCTGGTGGTTTCGTGGCACATGTTCGAGCAGTCAGGAAAGTTAGCCATGCCATACAGGCGGCCAAACAACTGATACAGAAATGCCGCCTCGTTTGAGGTACGCCCCGAGGTGTACAACTCCAGTTTCCAAGGGTCGCTCAGTTGGCGCAGCTCCTGCCCGATCTCGGCGAAAGCCTCGTCCCAACTGACGGGCAGGTATTTGTCGCTGCCCGCGTCATAGCGCATCGGTTCGGTGATGCGGCCCTGATCTTCCAGGTCGTGATCGCTCCAGGTGGCCAGCTCACTCACCGTATGTTGAGCGAAGAACTCCGGCGTGACGCGTTTTTTGGTCGACTCCCAAGCCAGTGCCTTGGCACCGTTCTCACAGTATTCAAAGGTGTGCGGCTTCTTGGGGTCTGGCCAGGCACAGCTGGGACAGTCGAAACCGTCCGGTTTGTTCATGGACAGCAGGGTACGGTTGCCCTTGAGCAGGACGTGTTGGTGGAGCAGGTGTTTGTTGACGGCATTGAGTGCAGGCCAGCCACCGGCGGCGGAGCCGTCGGACTGGGAGCCTTGGAGCTGGGGATTTTTGGGTTCAGACATTGCGAGGTTCTCCCTGTTGAAGGCCGTGGAGGCGTGGTGCGTATGGTTGTGATGCATACGCGTGGGGAGAATTCGGCTTGATCGACGAGCGTTAGCGACCAGGTGGATGGGTGGGAGGTTCAGTCAGAATGGCGGCGGGTGTGGTCGGATCGATCATGGCTGGGCGATTGTATGCAGCGCTTCCATCTGCCTGATCCAGGCATCGAATCGAGCGCATTGTTGCCGAATGATCGGCAGGCCGATCTCAATGGCAGCAAGTGAACCGTGCAACGGTTTTTCATAGCCGGCGTACAGCTTCTGCAATCTTTTGCTCGGCGCGGTCATCGGACTGTTGTTAATCGCTTCCGGCGTTTCAAACTCATTTCGTATGTGCAAAAAACGGTCTTCGAGGGCCGGCTGGTTGATCCCGACAGCTAACCCTGTTGGGCAACTGAATAGCAGACCCTCGAATTCATACATTTGCACGTAGGGAATGAATCGACGCATGGCTTCATCACCCAGTTTGTTCGCCAACTTCTCCACCATCGCTTCAAGCAGGCACTCAGCTTTTTCATCCATGGTGTTCTTGCCACCGGCATTCGCCTTGCCAGGGAATTCTTCGGGTAGGCCATAAAAGTCAAAAAACGTGGTGCAATATGCCTGACGGTCACCTAACAGGCGCTTTTCAACATCACTGAGCAGACGCTCGAAACGAAAGTTGCCGCCCTTGTGGCCGGGCTTTCCGATCAACGCGGGCATCAGGTAAATATCCAGGTGCTGGAAGGCTTGAGCCAGCACCTCGTTGATGAACATCTCTTCTGTCTGGCCCTCGCAGATCACGTGGACTCGAATCATTTACGCGGCCTCCCGCCAAGGATGTTTTTCTCCCACAGCTCGCCTACCGAATAATCGTCCAGCCATGTTTCGAAGGCTTTTTCGTCGAGACGCTTGAAGACGGTTGCGCCTTTTTCCCGCTCGACGATGATCAGGTCGTCGATTGAGAACTCGTTCACCAGGGGAACTGACTGCGTTGAGACAATCACCTGCATTCGGGTGGAGGCTGATCGCAGCAGTGAACCCAATAGGGTGATGGCGTAGGGATGCAGGCCGAGTTCCGGCTCATCAATGATGATGGTCGATGGCGGGTCGGGCTGGAGCAGGGCGGTTACCAGGCATATGAAACGGATCGAACCGTCCGAGAGCTGGCTCGGCCAGAAGGTGTAGTCGCTGTCCTTCTGACGCCATTGCAGGTTGATCAATTCTTCCTGGCTGTCCAGTCGCACAGGCCTGAGCACAAAGTCGTCGAAGAATGGAATTGCCAGTTGGATCGTTTTTCGGATCTGCTCATACACCTCAGGCGTCTGGGTGGCCAAACGATGCAGATAGGCCGCCAGGTTCGACGCGTCTGGACGCAGATAGTCGTCGATATGGGCCGGTCCCCAGCGTTTGACGCTCGCGGTTTCGCTGGTGTCGTGGAAGTGGAACACCTTCCAGCTGGAAATTGATTCGTAGCAGTACGCCACTACGTTGTTTTTGTAGGAGGCTTGGAACTGCTTGATGTCGTAGGCTTTTTTAAGCTTGGTCTCCTGATGCCCGGAGCCCAGCGGAATCCACTCGGACCCATACATGGGGCCGTCAAAAAAGAGCCGCTCATTGGAAAAAACAAAGTCACCATCCACGGTCGGCTCCAACTCGAACTCATAGCCGTTCAAGCCAAAATGGACATAGGAACTGATCTTCTGAGTTTCCTTGACACCGAAGCTGACAATGCGGTCCGCCGAACCTTGTTGGGTCGTCCACTTTTTAAGGCGCAACTCCATCATTTCGCTGAGCATGCGAAAGTAGGAAACGAAGCTGCTCTTGCCCGCACCGTTGGCGCCCAGCAGCACGTTCAGGCTGCCCAGATGCAAGTCTTCAAGGTTCTTGATGGACTTGAAGCCTTTGATGGTGAGCCGGCTGATCGGGTTCTTTGTGCTCATTGCTGCTTGATTCCTTTAGCGGCGGAGCTCGTTGAGTCCGAAGCCGCTGTCGTTGATAGCTGTGGTGGATTCTGCCATTGATTTCGAACGCTGGCTCCCCACTTGATCGCGTCATCCTAACGCTAATTTTTACTACCTAATACCGGCGCTTTGGCTCGTGGGCATGCAGTCACGGCAAACGTCGCATGTCGGTATGGATCAAGTGGCTGCCGCGTCGGTCGCAGCGTGGAGGCTGAATTGGGAGAAAGCTGCGTAGCTATAAGACTGCTTCTCTTAGTCAAGGGCGGCTTTCGGCCAAAAGCGGCCATTGTCTCACTACCATTGCGGTAAGGCTGGGCGGCAGATACAAAAACGTGTGGTACAGCCGGGCTATCGGCCTCTGTCGTGGCACTACTGCTGGGGCAGTCGTTATCAGGATGGTGGATACGCCGCCCGGCGAACACTGGCCCTAGCGCGACGCCCCCTGGGGGCGGCACATTAGCAAACGCTGCGACCAGATAGCCGAAGTATGCCACCATCATGAAGGCGCGCTGCTTCACTGCTGCCACTGGGTGCATAACAGCTGGAATCTGCCGTGTTGATGCTGCTTGCAAAAGCATGAAAAACGGTTGTGCTTATATAGCACTTTGTATAAAGACGGGGAGGTGCTTTTTGGGCAGTTATACCAATTTTATGATGGGTGTAGTATGTCATATCGTTAAAAAGACACCGAGTTTATTTTCTGTGCGTATGAGGCTTGCTAGTGAGGGTTATTTCAGGAGTCTGGATGAAATCAGAAATAGTACTGATGTTCAGAGTTCAGAGTGTATTGCTCAATACAGTTTGCTATTTCCTCACTACGACTGGACATTTACGGGAATTCGGCATTTGCAACCCTTGTCTATGTCAGATGCCGTTAAAGCGATACGCTGGGGGGAAAGCAATAGTATTTGGAAGAAAAATCGTGTAGAGATCAATCCGACTGCTTCTCGTGAGGTAAGTTTGGATAGACTTTTTTTTCAGGGCACCATTGATGGTCAGAAGATACCGGAAAATCGGCGCATTAATGCTAATAGTCAATGGGTTACACACTGTTTCTTGTCTGTAGTTGAGCTTAAAGGTGGCTATTACTTTTTATCTACACACTGGTATTTAACCGATGCCGCAGCAACGCTACTGCAGCGTGTGTCAGTTGAGGATATCCCCCTCAGATCCATAAATTATGAGACCTGTAACCCTTTTAGGTACAATTTTTCCGCTGCCACCCTCCCTGGGCGCTTAAATAAAAGCGAGGATAGAATTGTTAGCAACATGGACAAGCTTCACCAGGAAATAACACGACTGGAAAAATTTGTGCGCGCGCGCCTGGGCATTAAAAAAAAGCATGAAGGAGTCTATACTCTGGATGCATACAATAATAGTGATCGCACTTACTTTGATCTTGATCTTCCGCATGCGTTCAGAGGAAACGCTGCTGCTGACAGGCATGTGATAGACACCAGCGTCTCCAGTGCTAGCCTTATTCTGGGGGAAAAGGGTGATAAGGAGTTTTTGATCACATCGAATACGCTGAAGCGTGCAAAAATTCCGTATCTCGCTATTTACTCCGTGCCTGCTGTCGATGAACAAGGAAACAGAAAGCATATCCCTCGCGATAAGGTCTTCGCATCAGTCGAGAATTCCGTTCATATTTTTCAATTATTATTTCTGCTGAGGCGAAAATTTGACGAAACTGTCAAGGTCTATAGCAAGGTCATTGTGTCTGGTCTCAACAGCCCAGGTAAGAGCTACAGTCGGCTGTATGATGCAAGCATTGAATTAATGGAAAGTGTTCGCATAGCAGAGATACTTAAAAGCGATGAAAGCCTCTATAAGTACAAGGTTAGAGATAAGCCTGCTGCCCGTATGCGGGATTTGGTTGTTCGGCACTTAAAAGATTTTAAAAGTATGAATGAAGATGTTGCGCTAATAAAAAAAATTTGTAGCGAGAAGGTTTCTGCTGAGAATCTTGTATATCAACGGAGAATGACGTATCTCGTTGTATTCCTCGCGGCCCTTCAGGTAGTGATTGCTGCTGCATCGATGAGTGAGTTGAGGGTGGGATTGGGGGCGTTTTGGCGCGCTCTCATTATGTAATTTTGACTTGTGACTGGATTTGCTAATGATCCTGTCAGTAGACACTGGAACTGATGCATGACCGGTGTGTCGAGACGGCTGTTTTAGGTCGTTAACTGCCACTCACAAACGGCTGCTTTCGACCCATAAGGGAGATTCGGCGTTGAGACCAACGCCGCCCCTCCGGCGCTAGGGTTCCTAGGCGTCCCGGCGGATGTCGATTCGTTTCTCGATGGCAAACCTCACCTTTGGGTCTTTCACCTCGTAGAGAGTGGCACCGTTAGGTCCTTTATCCTCGCACTTACGAATCAGCCCAATCCCTTCCATGCCAACCACATAGTTGGTTGTGGAGCTTCCGGTTCCTGCAGCGGTGGTGAGACTGTTGATTGTGAACTGACAGCCCGGCAGCTTCCGTAGGTGAGCGATATAGGAGTAAACATCTAGGCTATTGGCTCGTGCGTCGATCTTGCGCGGGTAGTATTCGTAATAACTAAAATCCTTAACGAACGTCTGCATGCCGGACTGCATTGCCTCTGTTGACAGCTTTTTCGCAGTTGGATCGAGTTGATACTGCTCTCTCAGCACTTGGTTCATAAGTTGCCACAAATCTCGCGGATTGGAATTCGCGAGTGGAAGCACGTTGCTTATGAAGAAAGCTGGATCGCCGAATAGCTGGGTATGCGAAGCGACCTTGTTCGCCGAGTGGTGTTGAAGCCGCTTGTCGAGCACGTTGATGAGCTCGTGATTACGCCATTGAACTTGTTCAACGCAAAATTTGTTTGCACGAAAATCGGACTTCACGTTCTGGAACGGAATGCTCCAGATGGAAAAAATAAACTGCAAGTCGCTGCCGTAAAAAATTTCGTTCTCTATCAGGAACGGCCGCAGGAAGTTCGCGATGACGGACGAATCGTTTCGCAATCGCGGGTCTTCGTCGATGCGGTCGAGTACGAGGGTAATTGGCTTTACGCCTAGTTTGTGACAAAGGGCGACGGTTTTCCTCAGCAAAAGCAAGTTGGCCTTACCTTCGTCGAAGTCGGAGTCGACTGCGAGCTCAATCCGCTCGAAGTAGTCCTTGGCACTGCTAGCGTCGTCCTTGGAAGAATCAGGCAGCCCGAGCGACTGGCGAATAGTCTGGCTGACAATGTCGACCCCGGTGCTTGTTGCTTGGTTAGCGACACCGCGAACCAAGTTGAACATCCACGTCGCTCCGCGCCTGATACGTCCGTATTGAATTTTGCGCAAGTCTTCACGGAGTGCTGCACGAGATAGGGTGGTCGTGTGATTCTTCAGCAGATAGGAGATAAGAACCTTGTCGTCTCGATCCAGTTTCGGCCTGTCAAACAAGATATTGGACATCTGCGGCAGAAGCTTTTTGAAAAGAAGGTCTGCAAGCGTAGAAACATACAGACCATAGATGTCGGCACGTCCAGGGACTATCGGTAGATCTGCGAAATCGGAAATTTGAGCGACCTTGGCCGCCTTCGAACGCTCGCTTACAAGCTCGAACAACAGTGCTGTCTTACCTGTCCCGCGTTCCCCGTAGAGAAAGATACTCTTGCCCTCCGTAGCAGCTTGAATCGCTGGAGAATAAGCTACGGGACGGACGAATGCGACATGAAGAAACTCCCTCTCTTCCTCCGCGGTGAACACTGAAAATGGGTATTTGTCTAACCCTAGACCTTGACTGAACTCGTTAAATTCGATTGCCATTGAAGCTCCCTTGGTTACTGACCTTGAAGTGCACGCGGCGTGTATTATGGGCCAAACCACAGGGCCGATCATCATTGAAACATGCGACGCTTTAGCCTGCGCTAAAAGCGCTACCCAAGATTTGCAGGCATCACACGCACCGCAATCGACGAGCCTCCGAATTGATGAGCAGATGCTCGCTCTATGTCTCTCCGCACGTGCGATTGACATAATCGATGTTCACCAGATGTTGGTAACAAAAATCGGCTTCGGGTGCGCGAAATGCTGAAGTGGGTCGAAAACGGGTGAACGCCGTCCGCTTATGGCCGATTTCTGCCCGTCACCATAGGTGGGACGGCCAATGCCAAGCTTACCTAGATCGCGTCAGACCTAATGCATACATCTGTGTCAGTGAAGATTATGTTATCGCAACAAAGAATCGCCATTTCGATTAATCTTCACATCATCTCGCGCTTAAATCGCGCTTCCCGCTTCAACTTTTTGGACATGTGACGACGCGCAGCTACTGGAGTCTAAAAAGAAAGAAATTTCCAACAGAAGCGTACAGAAACTAGTGCGCCGCTAAGAATTTTAACTAATTTCAGTCTGAGCTTCCTGGTCCTCGACTTGAGCTTGTCTTGTCAGTCTTTCATTAATCTCAAGGATTTGGCCGGCGATTGCTTCCTTTTGCTTTAGAAGATCTATCGCAGAGATACTATTGATCGCCACTGCTTGGTGATGCATTTCTGTAATCACTTCGAGAGCGGCTGCCAAGGACTGCAACTTTGCAGTTTCAAGAGACAGCCGTGTCTGATTAGAAAGCGCTTTTTGACTAGCTTCTGTATCTTTTTTAGAAAGCATCATCGCCTCTTGCTGAAGCAAGATGGTGAACACTAAACCGACCAAGGCAAGCAAACTTACCATTGGATTTAGTGTGCCTCCGACAAAGTCGCCAAATTGTCCCCACGCTGCCCTAGCGTTTAAAATCTGTTCGGGTGTCTCTGTGCCAAATAGAAACGTATGTATTGGGCCAAGAGCTGACGTAAAGCGAGCTAGGTATGCCCCCCATACGAGAGCTAGGGACCAACCGGCAATCTTCATAATCGCTTTTGCTGCGCGTATAAGGTCCTCACGCGACCATGCTACTGCCCCTGTTCGTACTGTTTGCATCTTGAAATCCTGAGGTGGTCGACTCGAGTCATTTGAAGAGCTGTCAAGTATTTTCATTGTTTTTTTGCGGTTTTTCCCCACTAGGTTCCTAATACCTTAAATTTTTTGAGTATATCTAAACCAAGTTTCACTCGTCCAAACTATGATTACAAAGTCCTTTAAGGCATGTCTATGGGCTTGTGGTGGGAATTTAGAGGCTTAGGTTGGGCGACCGGTGCCTGTAAGCTAGGCCAGCAAGCACTGTCAGGTAAGCGTCTATCATGACCGCCGGCAGCCTGCCGTTGGCCGTATTCTGCCGGTCGCCATCGGCAGCTGTTGGCCGGATGCGGGCGCTTGGGAACGTCCGCTTCTGGCCGAATGCGGCCTGCCGAATTTCCCACTAGCCGTTGAGATGATAGGAGGCGTAACACAACTTGTTTCCGCCGACTCTCGCTTAATCCCGATCCCCTTGCAGGAAACCTTTCGCCACAGATTCAGCCTTCCAGTCCCAACCGCTCCTGCGCTACCTTCCACCGTCGCTTCCAATCCAGCGACCGGACCTGAGAATCCGAAAACAATAGGCTCACTTACTTAGGAGCTTATCAATGAGCGTTTCTGATCAATCGTACCCTCGCAATTATGTAATCCACACCCCCACCCACCTGGGAGGTGCCCAATGATCAACCCACCCCTCAACAAAACCCTCGGCGTCATCACCTTTTCCACCTGCGGCAAACAGCCCAACCTCCACCGTCTATTCCGGGTCAATTCCGGCGTACCGATCCGCGATGCCCTGGAGCATGCCTCCGAGCTTCTGCACTGTTCAAAAATGCTGGCATTGGATGCAGCCATGGACAAAAGCGCCGATCGCTACGCCTGGGCCGCACATTATTTGGGGGAGATGGCGAAGGCGGTGGTGGATGATTTGGCGAATGGGATGTTGCCGAATGGGGTGACGGAGGAGGGTGATTCGGTTGGTGTGTAGGCAGGTGGTTTGAGGGTGTGTGGGCTGGCGTCTTCGCAGGCAAGCCAGCTCCTACAGTGGATCGTGTTTCAGGTCGGTAATGGGCGGTGAGCGATGAATCAGCTAACCCCACTTTTCTACAGACGAAAAAAAAGACCTTGAATTTCAGGGTCTTTTTTTAAGATGGTGCCCCGAGGGAGACTCGAACTCCCACTCCTTTCGAAAACGGATTTTGAATCCGCCGCGTCTACCAATTCCGCCATCAGGGCTCAATGGCGGCGAAGTATAGAGATGAGATTACCGTTGGTCAATCACGTTTCATGGTCAATTTTGACTATTTCCGCTAGACTTCCCGGCCCTGCTAGACGAACCCCATCATGCGCGTTGCTGACTTTACTTTTGAGCTCCCTGATTCGCTGATCGCTCGCCACCCGTTGGCCGAGCGTCGCGCCAGTCGACTGCTGACCCTGGACGGGCCGAGCGGTGCCCTCGCACACCGTCAATTCACTGATTTGCTTGAGCATTTGCGCCCGGGCGATTTGATGGTGTTCAACAATACCCGGGTGATTCCGGCGCGGCTGTTTGGCCAGAAAGCCTCCGGCGGCAAGCTGGAAATTCTGGTGGAGCGGGTGCTGGACAGCCATCGCGTGCTGGCCCATGTGCGCTCCAGCAAGTCGCCGAAA
Source organism: Pseudomonas sp. R1-43-08 (assembly GCF_003852255.1). Taxonomy (NCBI): domain Bacteria; kingdom Pseudomonadati; phylum Pseudomonadota; class Gammaproteobacteria; order Pseudomonadales; family Pseudomonadaceae; genus Pseudomonas; species Pseudomonas sp. R1-43-08. The sequence goes on along the minus strand of NZ_CP027734.1, from coordinate 4,569,098 downwards.
CCGGGGTCGAGTATCTTGATCGATGGCGGTGGCGAGGCCGAGATGGTCGCGCGCCACGATGCGCTGTTCGAGCTCAGGTTTGCCGAAGAGGTGTTGCCGCTGCTGGAACGCGTCGGCCATATGCCGTTGCCTCCTTATATAGACCGCCCCGATGAAGACGCGGACCGCGAGCGCTATCAGACGGTGTACTCCCAGCGCCTCGGTGCGGTGGCGGCGCCGACGGCCGGGTTGCACTTCGACCAGCCGCTGCTGGATGCCATCGCCGCCAAGGGCGTCGAAAGCGCTTATGTGACCCTGCACGTGGGGGCCGGCACGTTTCAGCCGGTGCGTGTGGAGAACATCGAAGACCACCACATGCACAGCGAATGGCTGGAAGTCAGCCAGGACGTTGTGGATGCGGTTAACGCGTGCAAGGCGCGCGGCGGGCGGGTGGTGGCGGTGGGCACCACCAGCGTGCGCTCGCTGGAGAGCGCGGCGCGCGATGGCGTGCTCAAGCCGTTCAGCGGCGACACCGATATCTTCATTTATCCGGGCCGGCCGTTTCATGTGGTCGATTGCCTGGTGACCAACTTCCATTTGCCGGAATCCACGCTGTTGATGCTGGTGTCGGCCTTTGCCGGTTACCCGGAAACTATGGCCGCTTATCAAGCGGCCATCGCCAACGAGTACCGCTTTTTCAGCTACGGTGATGCGATGTTTATCACCCGCAACCCGGCGCCGCGCGGCCCTGAGGACAACTTATGAGTCGTATGTCGTTTGAATTATTGGCCACCGACGGTAAAGCTCGTCGTGGTCGCGTGACTTTCCCGCGCGGCACCGTGGAGACCCCGGCGTTCATGCCGGTGGGTACCTACGGCACCGTCAAGGGCATGCTGCCGCGTGACATCGTTGCCACTGGCGCCGAGATCATCCTCGGCAACACCTTCCACCTGTGGCTGCGCCCGGGCACGGAAGTGATCAAGAAGCACGGCGACCTGCATGACTTCATGAAGTGGCAGGGCCCGATCCTCACCGACTCCGGTGGTTTCCAGGTGTTCAGCCTGGGCGCCATGCGCAAGATCAAGGAGGAGGGCGTGACCTTCGCCTCGCCGGTGGACGGTTCCAAGGTGTTCATGGGTCCGGAAGAATCGATGCAGGTGCAGCGCGACCTGGGTTCGGACATCGTGATGATTTTTGACGAGTGCACGCCGTACCCGGCTGACGAAGACGTCGCGCGTATTTCCATGGAGCTGTCGTTGCGCTGGGCCCAGCGTTCGAAGAATGCCCATGGCGATAACACCGCGGCGTTGTTCGGTATCGTCCAGGGCGGCATGCATGAAAGCCTGCGCAAGCGCTCGCTGGAAGGCCTCGACAAGATCGGCTTTGACGGCCTGGCCATCGGCGGTTTGTCGGTGGGCGAGCCCAAGCATGAAATGATCAAGGTGCTGGATTACCTGCCGGGCCTGATGCCGTCTGACAAACCTCGTTACCTTATGGGCGTTGGCAAACCGGAAGATCTCGTAGAGGGTGTGCGCCGCGGTGTGGACATGTTCGATTGCGTGATGCCAACCCGTAATGCCCGCAATGGGCATCTGTTCATCGATACAGGCGTGCTGAAGATCCGTAACGCGTTCCATCGCCATGATGATTCGCCGCTGGATCCCACCTGTGACTGCTACACCTGCCAGAACTTCTCCCGTGCTTATCTGCACCATCTGGACAAGTGCGGGGAAATGCTGGGTAGCATGTTGAATACCATCCACAATTTGCGTCATTACCAAGTCCTGATGGCTGGTTTGCGCGAGGCTATTCAACAGGGTACATTGGCCGCCTTCGTCGATGCCTTCTATGCCAAGCGCGGGCTCCCTGTGCCGCCCTTGGACTGAGTTTCCCGACCCTAAGATTCACTATTTGCAACTGGAGTGCTAAATGAGCTTTTTTATCTCTAACGCCATGGCTGACGCCGCTGCGCCTGCCGCTGCCGGCCCGATGGGCGGTGGTTTCGAGTGGATTTTCCTGGTCGGCTTCCTGGTCATCTTCTACCTGATGATCTGGCGTCCACAGGCCAAGCGCGCCAAAGAGCAGAAAAACCTGCTGGGCAGCCTGCAGAAAGGCGACGAAGTCGTGACCACTGGCGGTATCGCCGGCAAGATCACCAAGGTTTCCGATGCTTTCGTGGTACTGGAAGTCTCCGACACCGTGGAAATGAAGTTCCAGAAGGGCGCCATCGCCGCCACGCTGCCTAAAGGCACGCTCAAAGCGATCTAAGTAACAACCTTTACCAATCGACGGGGCGCGCAAGGCGCCCCGCGTTATAAGCGGGCGGCGTGATGCTGAACAAATACCCTCTGTGGAAATACGTACTGATCCTGGCGGTGCTGGCGGTCGGTTTTATTTATTCCGCTCCCAATCTCTATCCTGATGACCCGGCGATCCAGATCACTGGCGCCAGCACTTCGCTGCAGGTCAACCAGGCTGATCTGGAACGCGCGAGCAAAGCGCTCAACGACGCGGGCATCCAGGTTAAAGCGGCAACATTGGCGGCTGGTGCGAAGGGCGGCTTGTTGCGCCTGACCAAGCAAGAAGACCAATTGCCGGCCAAAGACGTCGTGCGCAAGGTCATGGGTGATGACTATGTTGTCGCACTCAACCTGGCGCAGACCACGCCACAATGGTTGCGCAGCATTGGCGCGCACCCGATGAAGCTGGGTCTGGACTTGTCCGGTGGTGTGCACTTCCTGCTGGAAGTCGACATGGACAAAGCCCTCGACGCACGCCTGAAAGTCTATGAAGGCGACGTGAAGAGCCTGCTGCGCAAAGAGAAGCTGCGTTATCGCAGCCTGCCGCAGCTCAATGGCGCCATTCAGTTGGGCTTTGCTGACGAAGCATCCCGCGAACAGGCCCGTGCGCTGATCCGCAAGAACTTCAACGATTTCGACATCGTGCCAGCCGACTTGAATGGTCAGGCGGTGCTGCGTCTGGCGATGAGCCCGGCCAAGATCGCGGAAATCCGCGAATACTCCATCAAGCAGAACTTGACCACGGTGCGTAACCGCGTCAACGAGCTGGGTGTGGCCGAGCCGATCGTGCAGCGCCAGGGCGCCAACCGCATCGTGGTTGAATTGCCGGGCGTTCAGGACACCGCTGAAGCCAAGCGTATCCTGGGTAAAACCGCCAACCTGGAATTCCGCCTGGCGGCTGAGCCGGGTGCTTCGCGCGCCACTTCCGAAGAATTCGAATTCCGTGAAGGTAACCGTCCTCCGGCGCTGATCGAGCGTGGCTTGATCATCACCGGTGACCAGGTCACTGACGCCAAGGCTGGTTTCGATTCGCAGCACGGCACCCCTGAAGTGAACATCCGCCTGGATGGTCACGGCGGCGAACTGATGAGCCGCGCCACGCGCAGCAACGTCGGTCGCAGCATGGCGGTGATCTTCATCGAGCAGCGCCCTGTTACCACCTACACCAAGCAGATGGTCAACGGCGTCGAGAAAGACGTGCCGGTACAGACCTTCAAGGAAGAGAAGAAGATCATCAGCCTGGCGACCATCCAGTCGCCGCTGGGTGCGCAATTTCGCATCACTGGCCTGAACGGCCAGGGCGAGTCCTCCGAACTGGCGCTGCTGCTGCGTGCCGGTGGCCTGGCCGCGCCGATGTACTTCGCTGAAGAACGCACTATCGGCCCGAGCCTGGGTGCCGACAACATCACCAAGGGTGTCGATGCGGCACTGTGGGGCATGCTGTTCGTGTCCTTGTTCATCATCGCCATCTATCGCTTCTTCGGCGTGATCGCCACCGTCGCGTTGGCGGGCAACATGGTGATGCTGCTGGCGCTGATGTCGCTGCTGGGCGCTACGCTGACCCTGCCGGGTATCGCCGGTATCGTGCTGACCATGGGTATGGCGGTGGACGCCAACGTGCTGATCTTCTCGCGGATTCGTGAAGAAATCGCCGCCGGCATGACCGTACAGCGTGCAATCAACGAAGGCTTCGGCCGGGCATTTACCGCGATTCTCGACTCCAACCTGACCACTTTGCTGGTCGGCGGGATTCTCTTTGCCATGGGCACAGGCCCAGTCAAAGGTTTTGCGGTGACCATGTCCCTCGGTATCTTTACCTCGATGTTCACGGCCATCATGGTGACCCGCGCAATGGTCAACCTGATCTTTGGCGGACGTGACTTCAAGAAGTTGTGGATTTAAGGGGCTGCCATGTTACGTACAATCAACTTCATGGGCGTTCGCAACATTGCGTTCGGCGCCACCGTGCTCCTTACCGTTCTGGCCTTGTTCAGCTGGTTCCATAAGGGCCTGAACTACGGCCTGGACTTCACCGGCGGTACGCTCATCGAGCTGACCTACGAGAAGCCGGCCGACGTCACCCTGGTGCGCAACGAGCTGGTCAAGGCCGGCTATCACGAGGCGGTGGTGCAGAGTTTTGGCGCCACTACCGACCTGCTGGTGCGCATGCCTGGCGAAGACCCGCAACTGGGTCACCAGGTAGCCGAGGCCTTGCAGAAGGTCGGTGGCGACAACCCGGCATCGGTCAAGCGCGTCGAGTTCGTCGGCCCGCAAGTGGGTGAAGAACTGCGCGACCAGGGCGGCCTCGGCATGCTGATGGCGCTGGTCGGCATCATGATCTACCTGGCGTTCCGCTTTCAGTGGAAGTTCGGTGTCGGCGCCATTGTGTCGCTGATCCACGACGTGATCGTGACCGTGGGCATCCTGGCCTACTTCCAGATCACGTTCGACCTGACGGTGTTGGCGGCGGTGCTGGCGATCATTGGTTACTCGCTCAACGACACCATCGTGGTATTCGACCGGGTTCGCGAGAACTTTCGCGTACTGCGCAAGGCGACGCTGATCGAGAACATCAACATCTCCACCACCCAGACGCTGCTGCGGACCATGGCCACGTCGATCTCCACCTTGCTGGCGATCGCGGCATTGATGATCTTCGGGGGCGACAACCTGTGGGGCTTCTCCCTGGCACTGTTCATTGGTGTTTTGGCCGGTACCTACTCGTCGATCTACATCGCCAACGTGGTGCTGATCTGGCTAAACCTGAACAGCGAAGACCTGATCCCTCCGGCCAGCACTGGCAAGGAGGTCGACGACCGTCCTTGATGGGCGTTTGTTGATCAGCGGTTACAAGAAAGGCGCGAGATTGAACTCGCGCCTTTTTTTGGCTCCAAGGCTGGGTATAGCGCGGATCTTTCGGTCCGTTTGTGATGGTCAGGAGGTTCAACGTGAACAAGTCGTTGCTGGTTGGTGCGGTATTGGGTGCTGTCGGTGTGACTGCCGGGGGTGCTGTTGCCACCTACAGCCTGGTAAAAAGCGGCCCTGAGTATGCGCAAGTGCTGGCGGTGCAGCCGGTAAAAACCCAGATTAAAACCCCGCGTGAGGTCTGCAAGGACGTCACAGTGACCCGGCAGCGTCCGGTGCAGGATCAGCATCAAATCGCCGGTACCGTGGTCGGCGCCCTTGCCGGTGGCCTGCTGGGTAATCAGATCGGTGGCGGTAACGGCAAGAAGCTCGCCACCGTAGCGGGTGCGGTCGGTGGTGGTTATGCCGGTAACAAGGTTCAGGAAGGCATGCAGAACCGCGATACCTACACGACGACCCAGACGCGTTGTAATACCGTGAACGACATCAGTGACAAGGTGGTTGGCTACGACGTGCGTTACAACCTGGACGGCAAGGAAGGTACGGTGCGTATGGAGCGTGATCCAGGTGGTCAGATTCCAGTGGACAAGGAAGGGCGTCTGATCCTCGGTCAGAACCAGCAGTAATCTGAGTCTGGCGCAGGCCTCAAAGCTTGTGAGCTTCATAATGTGGGAGGGGGCTTGCTCCCGATAGCGGTGGATCAGTACCAGATATTCTGACTGACATACTGCAATCGGGGGCAAGCCCCCTCCCACACTTGTTAAGTGTTGCTGCTGATACATGGACCTGGCTCAAATCCCAGGCATAAAAAAAGCACCCCGCGAGGTGCTTTTTTGTGCCCGCTCGCTTAACGCTTCAGCGAAGCCGGCAGGTGCGGCTGGATCGCCGTCAGCACTGCCTTGAAGCATTTGGTGTTGCCGGCAACCACATGGCCTTTCTCCAGGAAGTCATGGCCGCCGGTGAAGTCGCTCACCAAGCCGCCCGCTTCCTGGATCAACAGGGCGCCCGCCGCCATGTCCCACTCCGACAGGCCCGACTCCCAGAACGCATCAAAACGACCGGCGGCAACGTAAGCCAGGTCCAGGCTCGCTGCGCCAGCGCGACGGATACCCGCAGTCTGGCCAACCAGGGCGCGGAACATGCCCAGGTAGTTTTCCAGGTTGTCCATTTGATCGTCACGGAACGGGAAGCCAGTACCCAGCAAGGCGCCATCCAGGCTGGTGCGCCCGCTCACGCGCAGGCGACGGCCATTGAGCTGGGCGCCACGGCCACGGCTGGCGGTGAATTCTTCCTGGCGAACCGGGTCGAGAACGACGGCGTGTTCCAGGCGGCCACGGTATTTGCAGGCAATGCTCACGGCAAAATGTGGGATGCCGCGCAGGAAGTTGGTGGTGCCATCCAGTGGGTCGATGATCCACAGGTAGTCTTCGCCTTCGCCGCTGCCTTTGTGCAGGCCGGTTTCTTCACCGAGGATGCCGTGGGTAGGGTAGGCCTTGCGCAGGGCGTCGATGATTTTCTGTTCGGCGGCGCGATCCACCTCGGATACGTAATCCTTGGCGTCTTTTTCGTCGACCTTGATGGTATCCAGGCGCTCGATAGAGCGGAAGATCAATTCACTGGCGCTGCGGGCGGCGCGCAGCGCGATATTCAGCATGGGCTGCATGGATGTGTCACCTAAGGTTGTTAAAGAAAGCCGGGCATTCTAGCAGAAACTTTCTGCAGGTGAAGGACGACGTTAGCTTTCATGGCATAACCTTGGGCGGTTCTGTAAGATTTGCTCCCCTTTCCCGTGTCCGAGAGCGCCTCCCTTGCTGCAAAACATTCGTGTCGTCCTGGTCAATACCAGTCATCCCGGCAACATCGGCGGGGTGGCGCGAGCCATGAAAAACATGGGGCTGACGCGCCTGGTGCTGGTCGAGCCGCGTGTGTTTCCGCACCACGAGGCCGATGCCCGCGCATCCGGTGCCAATGACCTCCTGGAAAACGCCCAGGTTGTCGCCACTCTGGAAGACGCTCTGGTCGGCTGCAACTTGGTGCTCGGCACCAGCGCCCGTGACCGTCGCATTCCCTGGCCGCTGCTGGATCCGCGTGAGTGCGGCACCAAAGTGGTGGAAGAGGCGGCGGGCGGTGCAGAAATCGCGTTGGTATTTGGCCGTGAAGACTCCGGCCTGACCAATGAAGAGCTGCAGCGATGTCATTACCACGTGCACATTCCATCAGACCCTGAGTTCAGTTCGCTGAACCTCGGCGCGGCGGTGCAGGTGCTGACTTATGAAGTGCGCATGGCCTGGCTGGCGGCTGCCGGTCAGCCCAGCAAGATGGAGAAGGATGAGGTTGCATCGACCAAAAGTGGCGAGCTCGCCACCATGGACGAGCTGGAACGCTTCTATGAGCACCTGGAGCAAACCCTGGTGGCCATCGAGTTCCTCGATCCTGAAAAACCACGGCACTTGATGGCGCGCCTGCGTCGCCTTTACGGGCGCAGCTCGGTCAGCCGGGCGGAAATGAATATATTGCGTGGCATCCTCACGGAGACCCAGAAAGCGGCCCGTGGCGAGCTCCTTAAGCGGAAGGATTAAAAATGTTCGAGCGTTTGCGAGAAGATATCCAGAGTGTTTTCCACCGTGACCCGGCGGCGCGCAACGCCTTTGAAGTGCTGACCTGCTACCCAGGCATGCACGCGATCTGGATTCACCGTTTGTCCGGCGCCTTGTGGGGTATGGGCTGGAAATGGCTGGCGCGGCTGGTGTCGAACTTCGGGCGCTGGTTGACCGGGATCGAGATTCATCCGGGCGCCAAGGTCGGGCGTCGTTTCTTTATCGACCATGGCATGGGCATCGTGATTGGCGAGACGGCTGAAATTGGCGATGACGTGACCCTTTATCAGGGTGTCACCCTCGGTGGTACCACTTGGAATAAAGGCAAGCGTCACCCGACGCTGGGCGACGGCGTGGTGGTGGGCGCGGGCGCCAAGGTACTCGGCCCGTTCACCGTAGGCGCCGGTGCCAAGGTGGGCTCCAATGCGGTGGTGACCAAGGCAGTGCCGCCCGGTGCCACGGTTGTGGGCATTCCTGGACGGATCATCGTCAAGCCGGAAGTGGGCGACGAGCAGGAGGCCAAGCGCAAGGCCATGGCCGAAAAGATCGGCTTCGATGCCTACGGCGTCAGTGAAGACATGCCCGACCCGGTCGCGCGCGCCATCGGCCAGTTGCTTGACCACCTGCAAGCGGTGGACGGCAAGCTGGACGGGATGTGCGGCGCGCTGAAGGAATTGGGCAGCAGCTACTGCGCAAAAGACCTGCCTGAGCTGCGCGAAGAAGACTTCGCCGAGATCAAGAGCGAAACCGCTACCAAGGCTGGCTGAGTTCTCACCACCACCACAAAACCAATGTGGGAGGGGGCTTGCCCTCGATGGCGGTGGGTCAGTCAGTGAAATATTGGCTGGCACACCGCTATCGGGGGCAAGCCCCCTCCCACATTTGGTCTTCATAGTGTCTGGAATTGCTGACCGTCCGCTGCCGCTGTTCCTCCCCACCCCATCCTGCTATGATTCGCGCGCCCTTTTTACGGGTAATCCTGACTAAAGTACTAGGTCTTATAGTTGACTTAAATACTCGGGAATCGCATACTTGCTCCCATTCTGAAACACCTTGGTACTTGTCCATGAGACTGACTACAAAAGGCCGATACGCGGTGACTGCCATGCTCGACCTGGCTTTGCACGCGCAAACTGGGCCGGTGTCCCTGGCCGATATCTCCGAGCGCCAAGGCATTTCCCTGTCCTACCTCGAGCAGCTGTTCGCCAAATTGCGCCGTAGCAACCTGGTTTCCAGCGTGCGGGGGCCAGGTGGTGGCTATCAGTTGTCCCGCGACATGCAGGGCATTCAGGTAGCCCAGGTGATCGATGCGGTCAACGAATCCGTCGACGCCACCAAATGCCAGGGCCTGGGTGACTGCCACGCCGGCGACACCTGCCTCACGCACCACTTGTGGTGTGATTTGAGCCTGCAGATCCATGAGTTTTTGAGTGGTATCAGCTTGGCTGATCTTGTGACTCGCCGTGAGGTGCAAGAAGTAGCCCAGCGTCAGGACCAGCGCCGTTGCAACACCAAGGCGCCGCGTCTGGACAAGATCGAAGCGTCCGCCGTCGAGTGACAGCCGCAGAGCTAACGGCACGCCAGCCAGCCTGATTTAGGAGAAAGTCCATGAAATTGCCGATTTACCTTGATTACTCAGCGACCACCCCGGTTGATCCGCGTGTCGCGCAAAAAATGAGCGAATGCCTGCTGGTTGACGGAAACTTCGGCAACCCGGCCTCCCGTTCCCACGTATTCGGCTGGAAAGCCGAGGAAGCGGTCGAGAACGCTCGTCGCCAGGTCGCCGACCTGGTTGGCGCAGACCCGCGCGAAATCGTCTGGACCTCCGGTGCTACCGAGTCCGACAACCTGGCAATCAAGGGCGCGGCGCATTTCTATGCGACCAAGGGCAAGCACCTGATCACTACCAAGATTGAGCACAAGGCTGTCCTCGACACCATGCGCCAACTGGAGCGTGAAGGTTTTGAGGTTACCTATCTCGAGCCGACCACCGACGGTATCGTCACCCCGGCCATGATCGAAGCCGCGCTGCGTGAAGACACCATCCTGGTTTCGGTGATTCACGTGAACAACGAAATCGGCACCATCAACGACATCCAAGCGATTGGCGAACTGACCCGTTCCAAGGGCATTCTGCTGCACGTCGACGCCGCTCAGTCCACCGGCAAGGTCGACATCGACCTGTCCAAGCTGAAAGTCGACCTGATGTCGTTCTCGGCCCACAAGACCTACGGCCCTAAAGGCATCGGCGCGCTGTACGTGAGCCGCAAGCCGCGGGTGCGTATCGAAGCGACCATGCATGGCGGCGGTCACGAGCGCGGCATGCGTTCCGGCACCCTGGCGACACACCAGATCGTCGGCATGGGCGAAGCCTTCCGCGTCGCCAAGGAAGACATGGCGGCCGAAAACGTGCGCATCAAGGCCCTGAGCGATCGCTTCTACAAGCAGGTCGAGAACCTTGAAGAGCTGTACATCAACGGCAGTATGACTGCCCGCGTACCGCACAACTTGAATTTGAGCTTCAACTACGTCGAAGGCGAGTCGCTGATCATGGCGCTCAAGGACCTGGCGGTTTCGTCCGGTTCGGCCTGCACCTCGGCGTCCCTTGAGCCTTCGTATGTATTGCGCGCCCTGGGCCGCAACGACGAACTGGCGCACAGCTCGATCCGCTTTACCTTCGGCCGCTTCACCACCGAAGAGCAAGTCGACTACGCCGCGCAGAAAGTCTGCGAAGCCGTCAACAAGCTGCGCGTTCTGTCGCCGCTGTGGGACATGTACAAAGACGGTGTCGACATTTCCAAGATCGAGTGGGCGGCACACTAAATATAGAAGCCGCCACCCAAGCTCTGTAGGAACGTGGCGGTCAACGCAGGCGTTTCTACAGGGTTCCAGAGCGGCCCTGATGAGTGAGGATTCAGTACCATGGCTTACAGCGAAAAGGTCATCGACCACTACGAAAACCCGCGCAACGTCGGCAAGATGAACGCGGAAGATCCTGATGTCGGCACTGGCATGGTTGGCGCTCCGGCGTGCGGCGATGTGATGCGCCTGCAGATCAAGGTCAACGACGCTGGCGTTATCGAAGACGCCAAGTTCAAGACCTACGGCTGCGGTTCGGCCATCGCCTCCAGCTCCCTGGCGACCGAATGGATGAAAGGCAAGACCCTGGATGAGGCTGTCACCATCAGCAACACCCAGCTGGCCGAAGAACTGGCCCTGCCGCCGGTGAAAATTCACTGCTCGGTACTCGCCGAAGACGCCATCAAGGCGGCCGTTCGCGACTACAAGCAGAAGAAAGGCTTGATCTAAGTATTTGGCGACGAGTAAGGAGTCAACGATGGCTATCAGCATGACAGAAGCGGCTGCGCAGCACATTCGCCGCTCCCTGAATGGGCGCGGTAAAGGTGAGGGGATTCGTCTGGGTGTTCGCACCACGGGCTGTTCCGGCCTTGCCTACGTGCTGGAGTTTGTCGACGAGGTGGTTGAAGAGGATCAGGTGTTCGAAAGTCACGGCGAGAAAGTGATCATCGACCCGAAAAGCCTCACCTACCTGGACGGCACCGAGCTCGATTTCGTCAAGGAAGGGTTGAACGAAGGCTTCAAGTTCAACAACCCCAACGTACGCGGTGAATGTGGCTGCGGCGAAAGCTTCAACATCTGAGGCTTCTTGTGGGTACTCCTTGTCATTTCGCTTTATTCGAGTTGCAACCGAGCTTTCGGCTGGACCTCGAGCAGCTTGCCACGCGCTATCGAGAATTGGCGCGTGGCGTGCATCCGGACCGTTTCGCTGACGCTTCCGAGCGTGAGCAACGCCTGGCGCTGGAGCAATCGGCCAGCCTCAACGAAGCCTATCAGACGCTGAAAAGCCCCCCCAAGCGCGCGCGTTATTTGCTCGCGATGAAGGGCGGTGAGTTGCCGATGGAAGTCACCGTGCATGACCCGGACTTCCTGATGCAGCAGATGCAGTGGCGCGAAGAACTTGAAGAGTTGCAGGACGAAGCCGATGTGGCTGGAGTCGCGGTCTTCAAGCGGCGTCTGAAAACCGCCCAGGATGAGCTCAACGAAAGCTTCGCAGCCTGTTGGGATGATGCGGCGCAACGCGAGCAGGCCGAGCGCCTGATGCGGCGCATGCAGTTTCTCGACAAGCTCACCTACGAAGTGCGCCAGCTAGAAGAGCGCCTCGACGATTAACCCAGTGCTGCCCGTGATGCACGCCTGATAGACAGATAAGACCTGATTACCATGGCTCTACTGCAAATCGCCGAACCCGGCCAAAGCCCTCAACCGCACCAGCGTCGCCTGGCGGTCGGGATTGACCTGGGCACCACCAATTCCCTGGTCGCCGCCTTGCGCAGCGGCCTGTCCGAGCCGCTGCCCGATGCCGATGGCCAGGTGATCCTGCCGTCTGCGGTGCGCTATCACCCCGACCGCATCGAAGTGGGCGAGTCGGCCAAGCTGGCAGCGTCTACCGACCCCTTGAACACCGTGCTGTCGGTCAAGCGCTTGATGGGCCGTGGGTTGTCCGACGTCAAGCAATTGGGCGATCAGCTGCCGTACCGCTTTGTCGGCGGCGAATCTCATATGCCGTTCATCGACACCGTCCAAGGCCCGAAAAGCCCGGTGGAAGTGTCAGCCGATATCCTCAAGGTGCTGCGCCAACGTGCGGAAACCACCTTGGGCGGCGAGCTGGTTGGTGCGGTGATCACCGTTCCGGCGTATTTCGATGACGCGCAGCGCCAAGCCACCAAGGACGCGGCCAAACTCGCCGGTCTGAACGTGCTGCGCCTGCTCAATGAGCCGACTGCGGCTGCCGTGGCTTACGGCCTGGATCAGCATGCTGAAGGCCTGGTCGCGATTTACGACCTGGGCGGCGGCACCTTTGATATTTCAATCCTGCGCCTGACCGGCGGCGTCTTCGAAGTGCTGGCCACCGGCGGCGACAGCGCCCTCGGCGGTGACGATTTTGATCACGCCATCGCGAGCTGGATTATCAGCAGTGCGGGCTTGTCTGCCGACCTGGACCCAGGTGCACAGCGCAGCCTGCTGCAAACCGCCTGCGCCGCCAAGGAAGCGCTGACGGATGCTGCAACTGTTGAAGTTTCCTACGGCTCCTGGTCGGCCCAACTGACGCGCGAAGCCTTCGATGCGTTGATCGAACCCATGGTCGCTCGCAGCCTGAAAGCCTGCCGCCGCGCGGTGCGAGATTCCGGTATCGAACTGGAAGACGTCGGTGCCGTGGTCATGGTGGGCGGCTCCACCCGTGTTCCGCGCGTGCGTGAAGCCGTCGCCGAAGCCTTTGGCCGCCAGCCGTTGACTGAAATTGACCCGGACCAAGTCGTCGCCATTGGCGCCGCGATCCAGGCCGATACCCTGGCCGGCAACAAGCGCGATGGTGGCGAATTGCTGCTGCTTGATGTGATTCCGTTGTCCCTGGGCCTGGAAACCATGGGCGGCCTGATGGAAAAGGTGATTCCACGCAACACCACCATTCCCGTCGCCCGCGCCCAGGACTTCACCACGTACAAAGATGGCCAGACGGCCATGATGATCCATGTGCTGCAAGGCGAGCGCGAGCTGATCAGCGACTGCCGCTCCCTGGCGCGCTTTGAATTGCGCGGTATCCCGGCCATGGTGGCGGGGGCGGCGAAGATTCGCGTGACCTTCCAGGTGGACGCCGACGGCCTGCTCAGCGTGGCTGCGCGCGAGTTGGCCTCGGGCGTTGAAGCCAGCATCCAGGTCAAGCCGTCCTACGGGCTGACTGACGGCGAAATCGCCAAGATGCTCAAGGACTCGTTCCAATATGCCAGCGACGACAAGGTCGCCCGCGTGTTGCGTGAGCAGCAAGTCGACGCCCAGCGCCTGCTCGAAGCGGTGCAGGGCGCCCTTGAGGCTGACGGCGAGCGCCTGTTGGATAGCGAGGAGCGCATGGTCATCGACCTGCAGATGCAGGAGCTGGCCGAACTCATGAAAGGCACCGATGGTTACGCCATCGAGCAGCAGACCAAGCGTCTGTCGCAAGTGACCGATGCCTTTGCCGCCCGTCGTATGGACCAGTCGGTAAAAGCCGCCCTGGCGGGCCGCAACCTGAATGAACTTGAGGATTAACTGATGCCGCAGATCATTTTTCTGCCACACGCCGAGCATTGCCCGGATGGTATGGTCGTGGAGGCTGAGACCGGCAAGTCCATCCTTGAAGTCGCCCACGACAATCATATCGAGATCGAAAGCGCCTGCGGCGGTGTGTGTGCCTGCACCACCTGCCACTGCATCATCCGCGAAGGCTTCAACAGCCTGGAAGAGGCCGATGAGTTGGAAGAGGACTTCCTTGACCGCGCCTGGGGCCTGGAAGCGACTTCTCGCCTGAGCTGTCAGGCCAAGGTCGGCACTGAAGACATCACTGTCGAAATTCCGAAGTATTCGCTCAACCATGCGGCCGAAGCGCCGCATTGATTCAAGGAAGTGTCATGAGTCTTAAATGGGTTGATGTGCAAGAGATCGCTATCCTGTTGGCCGACGGCAACCCGGATATGGATCCCTACTCCCTGAACTTTGTAGCTTTGCGTGACATGGTCATGGCCTTGCCAGGCTTTGATGATGAGCGCGATCGCGGTGGTGAAAAGGTTTTGGAAGCTATCCAGACTGCCTGGAAAGAAGAACAGGACTGAAGCCTCCCTTACGCAGTTAGGCAATACCCAATAACCCGCGTATAATTCGCGGGTTTAATTTTTCGTAAATTACCGTTTCTGGAGTTACACCATGGCTGTTCAACGTACTTTCTCCATCATCAAGCCTGACGCTGTTGCAAAAAACGTCATCGGCGAGATCACCACTCGTTTCGAAAAAGCCGGCCTGAAGGTTGTAGCTTCGAAACTCAAGCAACTGTCCAAGGCTGAAGCTGAAGGCTTCTACGCTGAGCACAGCGCTCGTGGCTTCTTCGGCGACCTGGTTGCCTTCATGATCTCCGGTCCTGTTGTTGTTCAGGTTCTGGAAGGCGAAAACGCTATCGCTCTGAACCGTGAGCTGATGGGCGCTACCAACCCTAAAGAAGCTGCTGCCGGCACCATCCGTGCTGACTTCGCTGAATCCATCGACGCCAACGCTGTACACGGTTCGGACTCCGAAGCCGCTGCTGCTCGCGAAATCTCGTACTTCTTCGCAGCTACCGAAGTAACCGCTCGCTAAGCATCGGCTTAAAGAGTGAGGGTGAATCCATGACAACATCGACTGTTAAAACCAACCTGCTGGGTCTGACTCAGCCGGAAATGGAGAAATTCTTCGACTCAATCGGGGAGAAGCGTTTCCGTGCCGGTCAGGTAATGAAGTGGATTCACCACTTTGGCGTCGACGATTTCGACGCCATGACGAACGTCAGCAAGGCCTTGCGCGACAAGCTCAAGACCATTGCTGAGGTGCGTGGTCCTGAAGTAGTCAGCGAAGACATCTCCACCGATGGCACCCGTAAGTGGGTGGTGCGCGTGGCGTCCGGCAGCTGCGTCGAGACCGTGTACATTCCCCAGGGCAAGCGCGGCACCTTATGCGTTTCGTCCCAGGCAGGCTGTGCCCTGGATTGCAGTTTCTGCTCCACCGGCAAGCAAGGCTTCAATAGCAACCTCACCGCCGCCGAAGTCATCGGCCAGGTGTGGATTGCCAACAAATCCTTTGGCAGCGTCCCGGCGACCGTCGACCGTGCCATCACCAACGTGGTGATGATGGGCATGGGTGAGCCGCTGCTGAACTTCGACAACGTGATTGCGGCCATGCACCTGATGATGGACGACCTGGGCTACGGCATTTCCAAGCGCCGTGTGACCCTGTCGACCTCCGGCGTGGTACCGATGATCGATGAGCTGGCCAAGCACATCGACGTTTCCCTGGCGTTGTCGCTGCACGCACCGAATGACGCATTGCGTAACCAATTGGTGCCGATCAACAAGAAGTATCCGCTTAAGATGCTGCTCGAATCTTGCCAGCGCTACATGGCGACTTTGGGCGAGAAGCGTGTGCTGACCATTGAGTACACCATGCTCAAGGACATCAACGACAAGGTCGAGCACGCGGTCGAGATGATCGAGCTGCTCAAGAACACCCCGTGCAAGATCAACCTGATTCCGTTCAACCCGTTTCCCCATTCTGGCTACGAGCGGCCGAGCAACAACGCCATCCGCCGTTTCCAGGATCAACTGCACCAGGCCGGCTACAACGTCACTGTCCGCACGACCCGCGGTGAAGACATCGACGCCGCCTGTGGCCAATTGGTAGGGCAGGTGCTGGATCGCACCCGTCGCAGTGAGCGTTACATCGCCGTGCGTGAGTTGAGCGCCGCCGACGATGCACCGCAAAGCGCTGCAAATCGAAACTGAGAGAGGACCTCTATGCCCTTGCGCCTTGCGCTGCTGTTGCTTGTTACCGGTCTCGCGACCGGTTGTGTTTCATCGGGCCATGACAGCCCTTTGCAAACCGGCAAGGGCCGTGACGCGGCGCGAGCGGCCTATGTGCAACTGGGCTTGGGCTATCTGCAACAAGGCATGAACGAGCAGGCCAAGGTGCCCTTGAAAAAGGCCCTCGAGCTGGATGCCGACGATGCTGATGCCAATGCCGCGCTGGCGCTGGTGTTCAAGGCGCAGGCCGAGCCCGAGTTGGCCGATCAGTATTTCACCAAGGCGCTGGCTTCCCGTCCTGGCGACGCCCGGTTGCTGAACAACTACGGCAGCTTCCTGTTCGAGCAGAAGCGTTATGAGCAGGCTGCCGTTTATTTCCGGCAGGCCAGTACCGATACCCTTTATCCTGAGCGTTCGCGCGTCTTCGAGAACCTTGGGGTGACGTCGGTACACCTCGGCCAGCGCGAGCTGGCGCGTCAGCAACTGGAAAAAGCCCTGCTCCTGAACGCTCGCCAGCCACGTGCCTTGCTTGAAATGGCTGAGTTGTCTTACGAAGACAGGCATTATGTGCCGGCACGCGACTATTACGAGCGTTTCAGCCGGCTCAGCGGGCACAATGCACGTAGTCTGTTGCTCGGTGTGCGCCTGGCGACGGTTCATGAAGAACGCGACACGGCCGCACGTTTTGGCCAGCAACTCGAACGACTCTATCCCGGTACGCCGGAATATCAGCAATACCTGTCGGAGCAATGATGAAAGCCGCGCACCCGGAAGTTGTAGCAGCTAATCGCGTCAACCCAGGCGAGACCTTGCGTCAGGCCCGCGAAAGCAATGGTTGGTCGCTGGCGGAAGTGGCCCTCAAGCTCAATTTGACCAGTACCTCCCTGGCCAATCTGGAGGCTGGCGCGTTCGACAAGCTGCCTGGGCACACGTTTGCCCGCGGCTATATCCGCGCCTATGCCAAATTGCTGGGCATCGACCAGACCGCGCTGGTCCAGGCGTTCGACCAGTACACCGGCACCGACTCCCAGGGCAGTAACGTCCATGGCCTCGGGCGTATCGAAGAGCCCACTCGGGTTTCCCACACGATTTTGCGCATCGTCAGCCTGTTGCTGTTGATTGCGGTGATCGGCGGTGGCTTCGTCTGGTGGCAAGACCAGGCCTCCCAGCGCAATAAAGACCTGACCAGCAACGCGCTGGAACACGTCGAAGTCGAAAGCGCCGATGGCACCACCCAGATTCATCCGCTGGATGAGCCGGAAGACCAGGCGGTTGCCGAATCACAAGCCGCGCCAGAAGCGCCTGCCCCCGTCGAACAGCCGGCTCCAGACGCCGCCAGCGCACCTGCTGCGACTGCGACCGTACCCGCTCCGGCTCCAGCAGCGCCTGTCGCCCAAGCCCCTGCACCAGCCGCTCCGGCACAGGCGCCTGCACCGGCTGCGCCCGCCATTTCGCCGCCCACCACGCCTGCGTTGATCGCCGGTGACGGGCGCGTACAGATCACCTTCGTTGCCGACTGCTGGACGCAACTCACCGATGGCAACGGCAAAGTGCTGTTCAGCGGCCTCAAGCGTAAGGGAGATACGCTTGACCAGGGCGGCAAGCCTCCTCTGACGCTGCGTCTGGGCTTCGCCCGTGGCGCGCAAGTGGCCTACAACGGCCAGCCTGTGGACGTGGCGCCGTTCACCAGTGGCGAGACAGCTCGCCTCAAGTTGGGACAATAGTCATGCACGGCGAATCTCCAATCAAACGTCGCGTATCGCGCAAGATCTGGGTCGGCTCGGTGCCGGTGGGCGGCGATGCCCCCATCGCGGTGCAGAGCATGACCAACAGCGACACCAATGACGTGGCCGCCACCGTCGCCCAGATCAATCGTCTGGAAGCGGCCGGCGTGGACATCGTGCGGGTTTCCGTACCGGACATGGACGCTGCTGAAGCGTTCGGCCGTATCAAGCAATTGGTCAAGGTGCCACTGGTTGCCGACATTCACTTCGATTACAGGATCGCATTGCGCGTAGCCGAATTGGGTGTGGACTGCCTGCGCATCAACCCGGGCAACATCGGTCGTGAAGACCGTGTGCGCGCTGTGGTCGATGCGGCCCGTGATCGCGGCATCCCCATCCGCATCGGCGTTAACGCCGGGTCGCTGGAAAAAGACCTGCAAAAGAAATACGGCGAGCCGACTCCGGCGGCGCTGGTCGAGTCGGCCCTGCGCCATGTTGAACACCTCGAACGCCTGAATTTCCAGGACTTCAAGGTCAGCGTAAAGGCTTCCGACGTGTTCATGGCCGTAGAAGCCTACCGCCTGCTGGCCAAGGAAATCGTACAGCCGCTGCACCTGGGCATTACTGAAGCGGGCGGTTTACGCTCAGGCACAGTGAAATCTGCGGTGGGTCTCGGTATGCTGCTCGCCGAAGGGATTGGCGATACTATCCGCATCTCCCTGGCGGCAGACCCCGTAGAGGAAGTGAAGGTCGGTTACGACATTCTCAAATCCCTGCGTTTGCGTTCCCGTGGCATCAACTTCATTGCCTGTCCGAGCTGCTCGCGACAGAACTTCGACGTGGTGAAAACCATGAACGACCTGGAGTTGCGTCTCGAAGACCTGCTGGTGCCGCTGGATGTGGCGGTGATCGGTTGCGTAGTCAACGGACCGGGCGAGGCCAAAGAGGCTCATGTGGGCTTGACCGGCGGTACACCGAACCTGATTTATATCGACGGCAAGCCGTCGCAGAAATTGACGAATGACAATCTGGTGGATGAGCTGGAAAAGCTGATCCGCCAGAAAGCGGCCGAAAAGGTCGCCGCTGATGCAGCGCTGATCGCTCGCGGCTGATTGAACGAATTTAAGGATTTGATGTGAGCAAGTCTCTGCAAGCCATTCGTGGCATGAACGACATCCTGCCGGAGCAGACGCCACTGTGGCGCTATTTCGAGAGCACGGTCGCGCGCCTGCTGGATAACTACGGTTACAAGCAGATTCGTATGCCGATCGTTGAATTCACCGAGCTGTTCAAGCGCTCCATCGGTGAAGTGACCGACATCGTCGAAAAAGAGATGTACACCTTTGAAGACCGTAACGGCGACTCCCTGACCCTGCGTCCGGAAGGCACCGCCGCGTGCGTTCGCGCTGTGCTGGAGCATGGCATCACCGGTGGCGGCCAGACCCAGAAACTGTGGTACATCGGCCCGATGTTCCGCCACGAACGTCCGCAGAAAGGCCGTTATCGCCAGTTCCACCAGATCGGTTGCGAAGTCTTCAACCTGGACGGTCCGGACATTGACGCCGAACTGATCGTTCTGACCTGGCGCCTGTGGGGCCAGTTGGGCATCCGCGACGCGGTCAAGCTCGAACTCAACAGCCTGGGCACCAGTGAGTCCCGTGGCCGCTACCGGGTCGCCCTGGTGGAGTACCTGTCTGCCCACCTGGATAAATTGGACGAAGACAGCCAGCGCCGCCTGAAGACCAACCCGTTGCGCGTGCTGGATACCAAGAACGCCGACACCCAGGCCGTGCTGCTCGATGCGCCGAAAATGGCCGATTACCTGGACGAAGAATCCCGCACGCACTTCGAGGGCCTCAAGGCTCGCCTGGATGCGGCGGGTATCCCGTATGTGATCAACCCGAAGCTGGTGCGCGGCCTCGATTACTACAGCAAGACCGTGTTCGAATGGGTCACCGACAAACTCGGCGCCCAAGGCACCGTGTGTGCCGGTGGTCGTTACGACGGCCTGGTCGAGCAGATGGGCGGCAAGCCGACCGCGGGCGTGGGTTTCGCCATGGGCATCGAGCGGCTGATCCTGCTGCTGGAGACCCTGGAGCAAGTGCCCGAAGAGATTTCCCGTCAGGTGGACGTGTATCTTTGTGCTTTTGGCGAGGCCGCCGAACTGGCTGCGTTGGCCCTGAGCGAAAAAGTGCGTGACCAGCTGCCGAACCTGCGTCTGCAGATCAATGCCGGTGCGGGCAGCTTCAAGAGCCAGTTCAAGAAGGCCGACAAGAGCGGCGCGTTGTATGCGCTGATCCTCGGCGATGACGAATTGGCCCAGCAAGTGATAGGTTTCAAACCCCTGCGTGGTCAGGGCGAACAACAGAACATTGCCTTTGATGCGCTCGCTGCGCACCTGGCCACCTGCGTCGTGCAGGGTTGAAGCTGTCGAACAGCCGAATTTAGCGATTAAGGAGTATTGGGGTGTCGAGTACTGATGATGAGCAACTGGCCGAGTTCAAGGACTGGTGGCAGCGTAACGGCAAGCCCCTGGTTACTGGCGGTCTGCTGGCTTTAGTGGTGGTGTTCGGCTGGCAGGCCTGGACCAAGTATCAGGCCAACCAGTCCCAGGGCGCCTCGATCGTTTATCAGCAGTTGCTGGAAACTACCCTGACGCCGGACGGCAAGCCCGACCCTGCCCAAGTGGCAGACCTGGCCGGCAAGCTGAAGAACGAATTTGGCGGTACTGCCTACGCGCAGTACGGCAGCCTGTTCGTCGCGAAAGTCGCGGTCGACACCGGCAAGCTCGATGATGCAGCCACTGAGCTCAAGGCCATCGCCGACAAACCGACCAACCCGACCCTGGGTGAAATCGCACGTCAGCGCCTGGCACAGGTGTTGGCGGCACAGAACAAGGCTGACGAAGCACTCAAACTGCTCGACGGCGATGCTGACAAGGCATTTGTAGCCACTCGCGAAGAGCTCAAGGGTGACCTGTTGGTCCAATTGGGTCGTACCGACGAAGCCAATGCTGCGTACCAAAAAGCCAAGGCGGCGCTGTCTGATGAAGCGGCGGTCGGTGGCTTACAAATCAAGCTGGACGACTTGGCCAAAGGGGATGCGTGACGTGATCCGTTGGAAACATGCAGCATTGCTGGCTCTGGCCGTTCTGGCCGCGGGTTGCAGCAGCAACAGTAAAAAAGAACTGCCGCCTGCGGAGCTGACCAGCTTCAAGGAAGAAGTGGTCCTGCAAAAGCAGTGGAGCCGCTCTATCGGTGACGGTCAGGGTGAAACCTACAATATGCTGGTACCGGCAATCGACGGTGACAACATTGTGGCCGCTGACGTCACTGGCATCGTGACCTCCATGGACCGCATGACCGGTGACGTGAAGTGGAAGAAAGACCTTGAGTTGCCCGTTTCCGGCGCCGTAGGCGTGGGTTACGGCATGGTCATGCTCGGCACGCTCAAGGGTGAGGTCGTGGCCCTGGATTCCAGCACCGGTGAAGAGAAATGGCGCGCTCGCGTGACCAGTGAAGTCCTCGCACCGCCTGCCACCAACGGCGATGTCGTCGTGGTGCAAACCCAGGATGACCGCGTGATCGGTCTGGACGCGGCCACCGGCAACCAGCGCTGGTTGTACGACAGCACCCCGGCGGTGTTGACCTTGCGCGGTACCAGCGGTCCGATTGTGACCAACAATCTGGCCGTTGCGGGCCTGTCGACCGGTAAAGTGGTCGCCCTGAATACCCAGAACGGCGTGCCGGCCTGGGAAACCCGCGTAGCTATCCCGCAAGGTCGTTCCGAGCTGGATCGCGTGGTGGACATCGACGGCGGCTTGTTGCTGTCCGGCGAGACCCTCTACGTCGCCACTTATCAGGGCCGTGTCGCGGCACTGGACCTGCAGAGCGGCCGTGTCAACTGGCAGCGTGATGCTTCCAGCTACGCCGGTGTCGCCCAAGGGTTTGGCAGCGTCTATGTGAGCCTGGCGTCCGGCACCGTTGAAAGTGTCGACGAGCGTTCCACCACGGCACTGTGGAGTAACGACTCCCTGGCTCGCCGTCAACTGTCGGCCCCGGAAGTCTTTTCCAGCTACGTAGCGGTCGGTGACTTCGAAGGCTACCTGCACCTGCTGAGCCAGGTGGACGGTCGCTTCGTAGGTCGCGAGCGTATCGACAGCGACGGCTTGCGTGCGCGTCCGCTGGTGGTGGGTAACATGCTTTATGTGTATGGCAACAGCGGCAAGCTGGAAGCCCTGACCATCAAGTAAGAACTATGCTTGGGGGCTTAGCCCTCTGGCAGCTTCACCTGTAGGAGCGAGCGTCATGTGGCGAGGGAGCTTGCTCCCGCTGGAGTGCGAAGCGCTCCCAAACCGGTCAAACAGGTGCATCTGATGCATCTCGGTCGAATGGTTTTGGGGCTGCTACGCA
Organism: Pseudomonas sp. R1-43-08; assembly: GCF_003852255.1. Taxonomy (NCBI): domain Bacteria; kingdom Pseudomonadati; phylum Pseudomonadota; class Gammaproteobacteria; order Pseudomonadales; family Pseudomonadaceae; genus Pseudomonas; species Pseudomonas sp. R1-43-08. Next base: position 4,546,843 of record NZ_CP027734.1, on the reverse strand, counting down.
GCCCAGCGGGAGCTAGCTCCCTCGCCACGACAAGCTCGCTCCTACAGTCGAGCACCAGCCGCTGCCCTGCAGCGGCTTTTGTATTTTCTGAAATAACGAAGTGGAGAGCCGCATGGTTCCCGTAATTGCCCTGGTGGGCCGACCTAACGTCGGCAAGTCCACCTTGTTCAACCGCCTGACCAGGACTCGCGACGCCATCGTCGGCGACTTGTCCGGTCTTACCCGTGATCGCCAATACGGTGAGGCAAAGTGGCAAGGGCGCTCCTACATTATTGTCGACACCGGTGGTATCTCCGGTGACGAACATGGCATGGACGAAAAAATGGCCGAGCAGTCGCTGCTGGCCATTGAAGAAGCCGATGTCGTGTTGTTCCTGGTGGACGCCCGTGCGGGCTACACCGCTGCCGACCAGATGATTGGCGAGCACCTGCGCAAGCGCAACAAGCGTTCCTACCTGGTCGCGAACAAGATCGATAACATCGATCCTGAGGCGGCCCGTGCCGAATTCAGCCCGATGGGCCTGGGCGATGCGATCCCCGTTGCCGGTGCCCACGGTCGCGGCATCACGCAGATGCTGGAAATTGCCCTCAGCACCTTTCCCAAGGATGACGATGAGGAAGAAGAGGGTGAGGAGGAGATCGTCGCCGAAGGCGAGGAAGCCAAGCGAATTCCTGGCCCGAGCGAAAAAGACGGTATCAAGATCGCCATCATCGGCCGCCCTAACGTCGGCAAGTCGACCCTGGTCAACCGTATGCTCGGTGAAGACCGGGTCATCGTCTATGACGAACCCGGCACCACCCGCGACAGCATCTACATCCCGTTCGAGCGTAACGACGAGAAGTACACGCTGATCGACACCGCCGGTGTGCGCAAACGCGGCAAGATCCACGAGGAAGTTGAAAAATTCTCCGTGGTCAAAACCCTGCAAGCGATCAAAGACGCCAACGTGGTGATCTTCGTGATGGACGCCCGCGAAGGCGTGGTGGACCACGACCTGAACCTGCTGGGCTTCGCCCTGGAAGCCGGTCGTGCGCTGGTGATCGCGATCAACAAGTGGGACGGCATGACGCCGAGCGAGCGCGATTTCGTCAAGATCGAGCTGCAGCGTCGCCTGTTCTTCGTTGAGTTCGCCGATATCCACTTCATCTCGGCACTGCACGGCACTGGCGTGGGCAACCTCTACGCGTCCGTACAGAACTCATTCAAGTCCGCGGTCACCCGCTGGCCGACCAACCGCCTTACCCAGATCCTGGAAGACGCGGTGGGCGAGCACGCGCCGCCGATGGTCAACAACCGCCGCATCAAACTGCGTTACGCCCACTTGGGTGGTGCCAACCCGCCGATTATCGTGATCCACGGTAACCAGATCGAGAAAGTGCCCAAGTCCTATGTGCGTTACCTGGAAAACACCTACCGCCGTGTCTTGAAACTGGTCGGCACGCCGATCCGTATCGAGTTCAAGGGCGGCGAGAACCCATACGAAGGCAACAAGAACAGCCTTACCGACCGCCAGGTCAACAAGAAGCGTCGGATGATGACGCATCACAAGAAAGCCGATAAAAAGCGCCGCGACAAGCGCTGATATCGACGTGTCAAAAAAGGGCTCATTGCGAGCCCTTTTTTGTGCGTGACGGTTTGTGCCTTGACCCGATGCGGCAGGCAGCTTAAAACTTGGGGCTCACCTGCAGGGGCCTTTCATGATCACCAGCAAGCTGCCGAATGTCGGCACGACCATTTTCACCAGCATGTCGCAGTTGGCGGCCGAAACCGGCGCAATCAACCTGTCCCAGGGTTTTCCCGACTTCAATGGCCCTCAAGACTTGCTCGACGCCGTGGGTCGGCACGTCGCCAACGGCCATAACCAGTACGCACCGATGAGCGGCTTGCCCGTGCTGCGCCAGCAGGTGGCGGCGAAGATTGCCCGCAGCTACGGTGTCAGCGTCGATGCCGACCGTGAAATAACCATTACGCCGGGCGCGACCCAGGGCATTTTCTGCGCTATCCAGGCGGTTATTCGCAACGGTGACGAAGTGATCATCTTCGACCCTTGCTACGACAGCTACGCGCCCTCGGTAGAGCTGGCCGGCGGGCGCTGCGTGCATGTGCAGCTGGGCCTGCAGGATTTCAGCCTGGACTTGGAGCGCATCAAGGCCGCGCTGTCGCCGCGCACGCGCATGATTGTGCTCAATACCCCGCACAATCCCAGCGGCGCCCTGGTCAGCCGCGAGGAACTGGACCAACTGGCCGAGCTGATTCGCGGCCGCGATATCTATCTGCTCAGCGATGAAGTGTATGAACACCTGGTGTTCGACGACGTGCCCCACGTCAGCGTGCTCTCCCACGAGGAGCTGTACCCGCGTGCGTTCGTGGTCAGCTCGTTCGGCAAGACCTATCACGTCACGGGCTGGAAAACCGGCTATGTGGTTGCACCGCCGGCCCTCACCGCCGAGCTGCGCAAGGTGCATCAATACGTCAGTTTCTGTGGCGTGACGCCGTTGCAGTACGCTCTGGCCGACTTTATGGCCGAGCACCCGGAGCACGTGGCTGCGCTGCCGGCGTTCTACCAAGCCAAGCGCGACCTGTTCTGCCGGTTGCTGGCGCCGTCGCGGTTCAGCTTCAGCCCATCGGCGGGGACTTACTTTCAACTGGTGGATTATTCCAGGATTCGCCCGGACCTGGATGATGTCGCCATGGCCGAATGGATGACGCGCGAACACGGCGTGGCGTCGATCCCCATCTCTGTGTTCTACCGCAACCCACCCCAAGGCCAGCGCCTGGTGCGCCTGTGCTTTGCCAAACGCGAGGAAACGCTGCAACAGGCGGCGGAAAAACTATGCGTGATTTGAGCACCTTGCCAGACCTGAACATTGCCCTGATCCAGACCACCCTGGCGTGGCACGACCGCCAGGCCAATCTTGAGCATTTCGAGCTGTTGCTGGAGCAGGCCAGCGGCGTCGACCTGATGGTATTGCCGGAAATGTTCACCACCGGTTTCTCCATGGAATCGGCTTCCCTGGCCGAACCGGAAAACGGCCCGACGCACCGGTGGCTCCAGGCCCAGGCCGCGAAATACAACGCCGTGATCACGGGCAGTGTGATCATCCAGGCGGCGGACGGCAGCCACCGTAACCGCCTGCTCTGGGCGCGGCCTGACGGTGAGGTGCTGCATTACGACAAGCGCCACCTGTTCCGCATGGCCGGCGAGCACAATCACTACACCCCCGGCGAACGTCAGGCGCAGTTCGAATTGAACGGTTGGCGTATTCGGCCGTTGATTTGCTACGACCTGCGCTTCCCGGTGTGGAGTCGCGATGCCCAGGACACCGACTTGTTGCTTTACACCGCCAATTGGCCGGGGGCGCGGCGTCAGCATTGGAATCGACTATTGCCGGCGCGGGCCATCGAAAACCTGTGCTACGTCGCCGCAGTGAACCGCGTGGGCACGGATGGGAGGGGCTTTGCCTACACCGGCGATAGCCAGGTGCTGGACTTCCAGGGCGAGACGTTGCTGAGCGCGGGGGAAGCGGATGGGGTGTTTCAGGTGAAGCTGGATGCGGCTGAACTGGCGGCGTATCGCACGCGATTTCCGGCGAACCTGGATGCCGATAGCTTTCAATTTGTCTGACGGACCGCCATCGGGGGCTAGATCGTCCCCACGCTCTGCGTGGGAACGCCTCCTGTGACGCTCCGCGTCACGACTTTAAGGGCAGACGCAGAGCGTCCAGGGCTGCATTCCCACGCGGAGCGTGGGAATGATCAGGGCTGGTGCTTACGCCGCTTTCGCTTCCTGCTGGCTCAACGAGCGGTTCAGCGCGCTGAACAGCGCCTTGAAGCTCGCGGTGGTGATGTTTTCATCAATCCCCACGCCATGCACCGGACGCTCGCCATTTACGCGCAGTTCGATGTACGCCGCCGCTTTGGCGTTGGTACCCGCACCAATCGCGTGCTCGTTGTAGTCCATGATCTCCACACCAATCGGCAAGCCCGCCACCAGCGCTTCCAACGCGCCGTTGCCTTTGCCTTTCCAGTGCAGGTTGGTCTCGCCTTGGCCCTTGCCGGAGACTTCCACTTCGACGTAGCTGTTGCCGTTTTCTTCCTGCAGGCGATGGCTGACCAGCGCGTACGGGGTGTTGGCCTGCAAGTATTCGCGTTGCAGCAAGGCGTAGATCTGCGGTGCGGTCATTTCAAGGCCGACGCGGTCGGTTTCAGCCTGTACCACCTGGCTGAATTCAATCTGCATGCGGCGTGGCAGGCTGATGTCGTATTCCTGCTCCAGCAGGTAGGCGATACCGCCCTTGCCCGACTGGCTGTTCACACGGATTACCGCTTCGTAGCTGCGGCCGATGTCTGCCGGGTCGATCGGCAAGTACGGCACCTCCCACAACGCGTCGTCTTTCTGCTGAGCGAAGCCCTTGCGGATTGCATCCTGATGGGAGCCGGAGAACGCGGTGTGCACCAGGTCGCCGACATACGGGTGACGTGGGTGCACCTGGATCTGGTTGCACTCCTCGACGACTTTGCGCACGCCGTCGATATCGGAGAAATCCAGCTGCGGGTCGAGGCCCTGGGTGTACATGTTCAGCGCCACGGTAACCAGGTCGACGTTGCCAGTGCGCTCGCCGTTGCCGAACAGGCAGCCTTCGACACGATCGGCCCCGGCCATCAGGCCCAGCTCGGTGGCGGCGACGCCCGTGCCACGGTCGTTGTGGGTGTGCAGGCTGATGATCACGCTGTCACGGCGGTTGATATGGCGACCGAACCACTCGATCTGGTCGGCATAGATATTCGGCGTGGCGCATTCCACGGTGGCCGGCAGGTTGAGGATCATCTTGTGCTCGGGCGTCGGGTTCCACACCTCGATCACCGCGTCACAGACTTCCTTGGCGAACTCCAGCTCAGTGGCGCTGAAGGTCTCCGGGGAGTATTCGAAGGTCCACTGGGTTTGCGGCTGTTGCGCGGCGTACTTGACGAACAGCTTGGCGGCGTTGACTGCAATGGCCTTGACGCCGTCCTTGTCCTGGTTGAACACGATGCGGCGGAACGACGGCGAAGTGGCGTTGTACAAGTGCACGATGGCTTTCTTGGCCCCGCGCAGGGATTCGAAGGTCCGTGCGATCAAGTCTTCACGGCCCTGGGTCAGCACCTGGATGGTGGTGTCCTCGGGGATGTGGTTGTCTTCGATCAGGGTGCGTACGAAATCGAAATCGGTTTGCGACGCGGCCGGGAAGGACGCTTCGATTTCCTTCACGCCGACGGCCACGAGGGTCTTCCAGAAGCGCAGCTTTTTCGCGGCGTCCATCGGTTCGATCAGCGACTGGTTGCCATCACGCAAGTCCGAGCTGCACCAGATCGGCGCAGTGGTGATGGTTTTGGACGGCCAGGTGCGGTCCGGGATATCGATGATCGGAAACGCACGGTATTTCGAAGACGGGTCTTTGAGCATGCTCATCGGGAAATCCTTTGTTGTAGGGGCCGAGAAAAGGCGGCCTGCCGTAGAACTGTTATTGGGGATAAAGCTTAAAGACGAGGCAGATCGATTCAGCCTGGCAGTCGTGCGCTGACCAGGCACAGGCTGCGGTGCTGACGAAGCTGAATGAGGGTGTGAGAGGTTTTCATAAGCCCAACCCTAACCGTCGGGGTGAAAGATGGCAAGCAGTCGCGAAAAATTGAGATAAGTTCTCCTATTCGCGTAGGAATAGAGATTTTATGGCTAAAAATCAGGCGGCGGCTGACTTTAATTGCGCAGCCTTTATTGGGCGCGCAATTGGCCCATTCAGGGCTGGAAAGCGCCGATGAAGATCGCCGGGTCGACTCGTGCGTCGTTAAGGCTGACGTTCCAATGCATATGCGGCCCGGTTGCTCGACCGGTCGAGCCGACCTTGCCCACCACCGCGCCGCGCGTCAGTTGGTCGCCGACCTTCACATCGATCTTCGACATGTGGCAGAACATACTGATAAAGCCCTGCCCATGGTCGACGAACACGGTGTTGCCGTTGAAGAAGTAGTTGCCGGTCAGGATCACCTTGCCAGCCGCCGGGGTCTTGATCGGCGTACCTGCGCCAACGGCAAAATCCAGACCCGAATGCGGATTGCGCTCCTCGCCATTAAAGAACCGTCTTACCCCGAACTTGCTCGACAGCGGCCCGTTGACCGGCTTGTCCAGCAGCAGGTTGCTCGGCGTATTCGGGCTGAAGCTGCGGTAGGCCTTGAGCTGCACGGCCAGCTCGGCCTCGATGCGTTTGAGTTGCGCCGGTTCCGGATTGACCTGGCTTTTGTTCTTCAAGGTGATGCGTTGCTCGGGGTATTTCTTGAATCCCACCACGAACGGCAGTTGCTGCCCGCCGTGGACGATGCGTTCGGTACCCGGCTTGACCGTCAGTGGGATCCCTACAATCGCCAGCCAGTTGTTTTGCTCCTTTACCACCAGCACCGGTCTGTTCAGGTAGGTGGCCTTGGGCGCCGTTGCCGCAGGCCCCAGGTCCACCACCGCTACGCCACCGGGCACCGGCTTGTTCAGCAGGCGCGTGATGTAGCTGTCGGCGTGGGCATTGAAGGTCAGGCAAAGGAGCATCAACAAGCTGAGAAAGCGTGGCATCGGTCAATCCAGTAACGAAAGGGTGACGGGCGTCAGGTGGTTGTCTTCCACCCGCACTTGCAGTTGGCCCTCACCGAGACGCGCGGTCAGGCGCTGGCCGGTGTGGGTTTGCGCGGCGTTGCGGATCGCCTGGCCGCGCTCATCGAGCAGGATGCTGTAGCCACGGCCGAGGGTCGCCAGCGGGCTGACCACCTGCAGTGTCTGCACCTGGCTCTGCAGCTGCAGGCGTCGCGCCTTGAGGCCCTCGCGCATGGCCCGGGGCAGGCGTTCGGCGAGGCTGTCCAGGCGCTGGCGCAGCAGGGCCAACTGGCGGCCTGGGTGCTGGCCGGCGAGGCGGGTTTCCAGGCGGATCAAGCGTTCGCGACGGGTATTGAGGCCGCGCTCGAAGGCGCGGCGCAGGCGCATGTCCAAGTCGTCCAGGCGCTGGGCCTGCTGGCGCAGACGTTCACCCGGGTGACGCAGGCGGCGGGCCATGCCTTCCAGCCGCAGGCGGCTGTGGCTCAGGCGGTTGCGCATCAACATCACCAGGCGGCGATGCAGGTTCTCCACTTGGCGCACCAGGTGGCTGGCGTCCGGTGCCAGCAGTTCAGCGGCGGCGGACGGGGTAGGCGCGCGCACGTCTGCCACGAAATCGCTGATCGACACATCGGTTTCATGCCCGACGGCACTCACGATGGGCGTGACGCAGGCGTCTATCGCACGGGCCACGGCTTCTTCGTTGAAGCACCAGAGGTCTTCCAGCGAGCCGCCGCCACGGGCCAGGATCAGCGCGTCGAAGCCGCGGGCGTCGGCGAGTTTCAGCGCACGCACAATCTGCGCGATCGCCTCGCGGCCTTGTACGGCGGTCGGAATCAATGTCAGTTCAATGTTTGGCGCGCGTCGGCGGAATACGCTGATGATGTCGCGAATCACCGCGCCGGTCGGCGAACTGATAATGCCGATGCGCCGAGGGTGCGCCGGCAATGGCACCTTGCGCTCGGCACTGAACAGGCCTTCTGCGCTGAGCTTTTCCTTCAGGGCATCGAAGGCCAGGCGCAGCGCGCCGTCGCCCGCCGGCTCCACGGTGTCGAGGATCAACTGGTAGTCGCCACGCCCCTCGAACAACGAGACCTTGCCGCGCACCTTCACCGCCAGGCCATCCTTCAGCGCCTGACGCACCCGCGCCGCGTTGTTTCGAAACAACGCGCAACGTACCTGGGCGCCGCTGTCCTTGAGGGTGAAATACACATGGCCGGAGGCCGGGCGGGCGAGGTTGGAGATTTCGCCTTCAACCCAGATATTGGTGAACACGTCTTCCAGCAACACCCGCGCGCGGCCGTTGAGCTGGCTGACAGTCAGGACTTCGCGGTCCAGGCCCAGTCGGGCAAAAGGATCTTTAATCATGGGCCGCAGTTTATAGGCATTCGCGCAAGGTTTGGCAGAATTGCTCCACCAGCGCGCCCCTTCGTGCTGGCGCAATGCTCACGGATGACTAAAGTGTCGGCATTCTCTTTCAAGGAATTGCCCATGAATGTGGTTGAGCTGATGAGCCAGTGGTCGTTCGGCGCGGTTGAGTGGCTGGTGATCGGCCTCGGTATCGTCGTGGCCTATATCGTTTTCGGTATCGCCGGATTTGGTACGGCGCTGGTGGCAGGGCCTGTGCTGATTCTGTTCATGCCGTTGTCGAAGATCATCCCACTGTTGGTCTTGTTGGATTTTGTCGCAGCCTTTGGTGGCCTGCTGCAAACACGTCGGGACGTGAGCAAACCGGAATTGCTGCGACTGCTGCCGTGCATGGCGATTGGTTGCACACTGGGCGTGGTGTTTCTGCTCAACCTGCATTCGGACTTGCTGCTGTTGTTGATGGGCCTGTTTATCAGCGCATACGCGATCTACAGCCTGGCGGTGAAGGCGCGGCCCACGCAGTTGGCGGCGGGCTGGTCGATTCCCATGGGCACGGTCGGCGGCTTGTTTGGGGCGTTGTTCGGCAGCGGCGGCTTTTTATATGCGATCTACCTGAACAGCCGTTTGCCCAAGGACGCGGCGCGGGCCACGCAAAGCGCGTTGATCAGTTGCAGCACGGTGGTGCGCCTGAGCCTGTTCCTGATCGCCGGCGTGTATGCCGATTTGCCGCTACTGATGTTGGCGGTGTGCCTGTTGCCGGCGATGGCCCTGGGGCTGTGGTGCGGGCGCCGGTTGACGATGCGCATGTCCCGTGAGGCGTTTGTGCGGTTGGTGACGTGGTTGGTGCTGGCCAGCGGGATTGCGTTGATTGGGCGGTATTTGAGTACTTGACCTGGGTGGAGCAGGGATTAAGCTGCCAGCCTTCAGGGCGCCATCGGGGGCCCCCTCCCACAGTTAGCTGTGTTCACAATTCAAATGTGGGAGGGGGCTTGCCCCCGATAGCGTCAGCAGCCACACCGCAGGACTCCCATGAACTCCCAAAGCATCCTTGTCCCGAAAATCTCCACCTTGCCCGTCCACGAGCCGCGCGCGCGGGCAATCGTGCGCTGGCTGGTGCGCAAGAACATCATCAAGGAAGAACTGACCACCTGCGGCCGTACCGGCAATCGCATGGCCTACGCCTTGGCCGATGGCGCCCGCGCAGTGGTGCTGCACCCGCAGGCGCTGCCGTTCAACGAACCGGTCAATGGCCTGGAAATCATCTACAAACGCTGCATCTATACGCCGGCCAAGGGTTTTCTTGAAGAAGCCGGCTGCCCGGAGTGCCGCAAGGAAGTCGGTGAAGCCCTGTTCGACAGCCTGGAAGACTGGATGCCCGGCCACACCGACAACTTCACCTGCCCGCTGTGTGGGCACGAAGACGACATCAACGGCTTCCTGTTCCTGCAGGAATGCGGGTTTTCCAACCTGGGCTTTATCTTCAACAATTGGGCAGAGGCGGGGTTCAAGCAAAGCTTTATCGACGAATTTGCCGATTGGCTGGACCAGAAGATCGCCTGGGTCAAGGTCGAGCTGTAGGTGATCGTTCCCACGCTCCGCGTGGAAATGCATCCTGTGACGCTCCGCGTCACCTCAACGGCCGGACGCAGAGCGTCCAAGGCGGCATTCCCACGCAGAGCGCGGGAACGATCAGGCGAAGCCAGATTTCTCCATCTATCACTATTCCCAAATATGTCAGAGTTTTACGTTGAGACCTGAGGGGTGTCTGAGTATAATGGCGCGCTTCCATTTTCCCGCTCGGGAGCCCCCGCGATGCTGCGTATCAGCCAAGAAGCTCTGACATTCGACGACATTCTCCTAGTGCCCGGTTATTCCGAGGTGCTTCCTAACGAAGTCAGTCTCAAGACCCGCCTAACCCGTGGCATCGAGCTGAATATTCCCCTGGTTTCCGCTGCCATGGACACCGTCACCGAAGCCCGTCTGGCCATCGCCATGGCTCAGGAAGGCGGCATCGGCATCATCCACAAGAACATGACCATCGAGCAGCAAGCTGCCGAAGTGCGCAAGGTCAAGCGTTACGAAGCCGGTGTGGTGAAAGACCCCATCACTATCGAAGCTGACGCCACCGTACGCGATCTGTTCGAACTGACCCGCCTGCACAACATCTCCGGCGTTCCGGTACTGCACGATGGCGACCTGGTCGGCATCGTTACGTCCCGTGACGTGCGTTTCGAGAACCGTCTTGAAGTCACCGTCCGCGAAGTGATGACGCCTAAAGAGCGTCTGGTCACGGTCAAGGAAGGCGCCGACAAGAACGATGTGCGTGAACTGCTGCACAAGCACCGCATCGAGCGCGTGCTGATCGTCGACGACAAATTCGCCCTCAAGGGCATGATGACCGTCAACGACATCGAAAAAGCCAAGGCCTACCCGCTGGCCAGCAAGGATGACCAAGGTCGTCTGCGCGTCGGCGCCGCCGTTGGTACCGGTAAAGACACCGGCGACCGCGTGTCGGCCCTGGTCGCAGCCGGCGTTGACGTGGTGGTGGTCGACACGGCTCACGGTCACTCCAAAGGCGTGATCGACCGCGTGCGCTGGGTCAAGCAGAACTTCCCTGACGTGCAGGTGATCGGCGGCAACATCGCCACCGGCGCTGCCGCCAAGGCCCTGGCCGAAGCCGGTGCTGACGCGGTCAAGGTCGGTATCGGCCCTGGCTCGATCTGCACCACGCGTATCGTCGCTGGTGTCGGCGTGCCGCAAATCAGCGCCATCGCCAACGTCGCCGCAGCCCTTGAAGGCACCGGCGTGCCGTTGATCGCCGACGGCGGCATCCGATTCTCCGGTGACCTGTCCAAGGCCATCGTTGCTGGTGCTTCCTGCGTGATGATGGGCTCGATGTTCGCCGGTACCGAAGAAGCGCCGGGCGAGATCGAACTGTTCCAGGGCCGTTCGTACAAGGCTTACCGTGGCATGGGTTCGCTGGGCGCCATGTCCCAGGCGCAAGGTTCGTCCGATCGCTACTTCCAGGATTCCTCGGCAGGCGCCGAGAAGCTCGTCCCGGAAGGTATCGAAGGCCGTGTGCCGTACAAAGGCACCCTGAGCGCGATCATCCATCAACTGATGGGCGGCCTGCGTTCCTCGATGGGCTACACCGGCAGCGCCGACATCGAAGAAATGCGCACCAAGCCAGAGTTCGTGCGGATCACCGGCGCCGGCATGGCTGAATCCCATGTCCACGACGTGCAGATCACCAAGGAAGCGCCAAACTACCGCGTAGGTTGAGGCTTCCAGCAAAACGTTAAGTAACCGGGGCTGTTCTTTCAGCCCCGAGTTGTTTCTGATTCATTAGACGAGACTGACTTCATGGCCCTCGACATTCACGCCCACCGCATCCTGATCCTCGACTTCGGTTCCCAGTACACCCAACTGATCGCCCGCCGCGTGCGTGAAATCGGCGTGTACTGCGAACTGCACCCGTTCGACATGGATGACGCCGCGATCCGCGAATTCGCACCCAAAGGCGTCATCCTCGCCGGTGGCCCCGAGTCCGTGCACGAAGCCAACAGCCCGCGCTGCCCGCAGGCGGTATTCGACCTGGGCGTGCCGGTCTTCGGCATTTGCTACGGCATGCAGACCATGGCCGAACAACTGGGCGGCAAGGTTGAAGGCTCCGAGCTGCGTGAATTCGGTTATGCGCGGGTTGACGTGGTCGGCAAGAGCCGCCTGTTGGACGGTATCGAAGACCACATCGACGCCGACGGCCTGTTCGGCCTCGACGTGTGGATGAGCCACGGTGACAAGGTCACCAAGATGCCGGAAGACTTCCACATCCTGGCCAGCACCCCGAGCTGCCCGATCGCCGGCATGTTCAGCGATGAGCGTCGCTACTACGGCGTGCAGTTCCACCCTGAAGTGACCCACACCAAGCAAGGCGGGCGCATCCTGTCGCGCTTCATCCTCGACATCTGTGAGTGTGAAGCCCTGTGGACGCCGTCGAAAATCGCTGAAGACGCCATCGCCCAGGTGCGCGCCCAGGTCGGTACCGACAACGTGCTGCTCGGCCTGTCCGGCGGTGTTGACTCCTCCGTGGTTGCTGCGCTGCTGCACAAAGCCATCGGCGACCAACTGACCTGCGTGTTCGTCGACAACGGCCTGCTGCGCTTGCACGAAGGCGAGCAAGTGATGGCCATGTTCGCCGAGAACATGGGCGTCAAGGTGATCCGTGCCAACGCCGAGGAGCAGTTCCTCAACAACCTGGCCGGCGAGTCCGACCCGGAGAAGAAGCGCAAGATCATCGGTCGCACCTTCATCGACGTCTTCGATGCCCAGGCCAAGCACCTGGACAACATCAAGTACCTCGCCCAAGGCACCATCTACCCCGACGTCATCGAGTCGGCCGGCGCCAAGAGCGGCAAGGCCCACGTGATCAAGTCCCACCACAACGTCGGTGGCCTGCCTGAGGAAATGAACCTCAAGCTGGTAGAACCGCTGCGTGAACTGTTCAAGGACGAAGTCCGCCGTCTGGGCCTGGAACTGGGCCTGCCGTACGACATGGTCTACCGCCACCCATTCCCAGGCCCGGGTCTGGGCGTGCGCATCCTCGGTGAAGTGAAGAAGGAATACGCCGACCTGCTGCGTCGCGCCGACCACATCTTCATCGAAGAACTGCGCAAGGCCGACTGGTACCACAAGGTCAGCCAGGCGTTCGTCGTGTTCCAACCGGTCAAATCCGTAGGCGTTGTAGGCGATGGCCGTCGTTACGCATGGGTCGTGGCCCTGCGTGCGGTGGAAACCATCGACTTCATGACCGCCCGTTGGGCACACCTGCCGTACGAACTGCTGGAAACCGTCAGCGGCCGTATCATCAACGAAATCGAAGGCATTTCACGCGTGACGTACGACGTGTCGAGCAAGCCGCCGGCGACGATTGAGTGGGAATAAACATTGGCCGACATGGCCAGCGTTGAGTGACTGAAAAACCTGGCCGAGGCCAGGTTTTTTATTGTCTGTCAGATGGGCAGCCGGCTTTGCAGGCTCATGCCCATGTTAGTGAGCGCACTGGACAGCTTTTCCAGCGTTGGGAAGTGCACGTTATGGACGGCAGCCCAGGCCGGCCGGTCGATGTAGACGCTGCCATCGGCCAGCCGATTGATGGGCGTGCTGACGATGCCCCTGTCTCTGCTGTGGTGTAGCAGGGTGTAGTTGCCCTGGCTTTCATCTATCAGGTACATGCCCTTGCGAAACAACAGCCGATGGTTTTGCTGCACGGTGCGCCGCACCAGAGGCGCCTCTACTTGTACTCGCAGGTCGGCATGGAAAGTGTCGAAGCTATCGCCGGTGCTTTCAAGCTGGGGCGCATTGTCGCGATCCATGGCGACACCGGGGTCCAGGCGTACATCGTGACCTTGCCCAGGCAGCACCTCTTCGACACGCAGCCCGATGCCGCCTTCAAGCTCACTGAGGCCGGCGAATCCATTGAAGGTGTTGATGTTTCTCGCACCCGTCAGTACCAGCCACTTACCGCCACCGTTAAGGGCTCTATCGGTTTGGATAAGGGTGTGGGCGAGGTAATTGCTCGTGACTTGTTCTGACAGGTCGGCGACAGGGTCGGGGTATTTGTAATGGGCTGCGCAGTCGATTGCCTGAACACGTATGCCGTTGTCCCTGGCGACCTTGACCAGTTCCAGTTCGTTGAATTGCCCGGACGGGTCAGTGCCCAATTGGCTCAGATGATTTTCCAGGTCCTCGGACATAACCCCTGTGCGGAAGTAGAGGTTCAAATCGTCTTGGGCGAAGTCATTGAGCAGGCGGCGCATGTACAGGGTTTTGACGCCCTTGCGCGCAAAGAGTGGCATCTTTTCGATGACCAGGCGGGTGCTGGCGACACGATCGAGGGTTTCGCCGATGACGTATCCGGGTATCTCGTCGGGCAGGCGCTCGAGGGCTTCATCAAGGGTGGCGGTGGGTTCAAAGGCAGGAATATTCGGGCGAGCCGGTAACCGGGTCCAGGGCAGTTCGTTGTAGAAGTCTTGCGCCAATTGCAGCAGTTTGCGGTGGGTTGCGCCGTAGTAGTGAGTGAAACGGTCGATGCGACCGAAACGGCTTTGAACGTGAGTTTCATTGAGCCCCATTGCCCAGCGTTTTACTTCCGGGCGCGTCGATGGCGGGGTATCGAATTGGGTGGTGACCCTGCGCACGTCGTCAGACGGCTGAGCCACAGGTTGCGGCGGTGTGTGGCGCGAGGGCGCCGCTTCCTTTGCCGCTTTACTGGAGTTGCCGCCACCGCCTTTGAGGCCCGTGCCGCCGGACACTCGCTCCCATTCATTGAACTCATTCAGGCGCACCGGCAGTGATCCGGAAAAACCATGAGGGTTGTTCGGGTCGACGATGGCCCAATAACCACGGCCATTGGGATCGCCTTCATAACGTACGTAATAGGCCTGATCGTCCAGCAGGATGGCGTGCTGGGGCATGCCGCCTGTGGACCTGAGGGAATAAATCTGCTGAAACTTTCCGGGGGCGGTATCCAGGGTTTCGCCTTCCAGTATCAGGTTGGTCTGGTAGGCGGCGGGAACCGTAGGTTCGGGTATCGGCGGTGGCGCAGGGCGTTCTGTGGGAGGCGGGGTTTCAGCCGCCAGGGTTTCGGTCGCTTCGGCGATATCCGGCATGACCCCGTCGGCTTTCAGCAGTGCCAGGTTGAACAGGGTGTCGATGGCGCTGAGTATCGCGCCCAGCGCCCCGGCGCGGCGTTCGGCGAGGGTTTTACCGTTGATGGCCTGGTCGATATTCAGGCCGAGATTCGCCACGCTGGCCCCCACGACCACCAAGGCCACCGGCCAGCCCGCCACCGCCATCGGGCCGAAGGTTTTGCCAAAGGCATTCAGATAACCGATCCACAGTTTCTTGCGCAGGTCGCCGTTGCTGCGCAGCGAGAAGTCCGCATCGTTGTGCATGCGTGCCTGGCTCGATTGTGCCAGCCAGGTAAACGCATCGCCTTCAATCGTCTGGTCGGTCTGGTTGATCAGATGGTGATTCCAGGTGCCCCAGTCGATAAACAGCTGGTCGAGTTGGTGGTACAGGCCCTTGTCCACCCAGTCCGGCGGCAGGGTACCCGTCAGAGCCTGGGCGGTGCGATAGATCAATACGGGGGTGAGCAGCATCTGCTTCCACGTCACGGCGTCGGTGTCGTCCTGCTGGACTTGGGCTGACAGCGGGAAGTGGGCCATGAACCGGGCGCGGTTGTCCGGATGATTGGTCTGGTTCAGCAGCCAGAAATGCAGGTCGGCGGGTGTCTCGCAACAATGGAAAGCCTGGGCGTCGCCGGGGACGTAGAGGATTTGCCGGCCAGCGTGGTCGACGATACGCAGGATGTCCGTGGCGATATGCCCACCGATATCCAGCGCCGCCACACGCAGCCCATCCACCGTAGGTGACTCGGCGTGCAGATTGGACAGGGTCGGGGGCCAGGGCAAGTTGCTGGCCAAGGCCTGGAGGACCGTTTGCAGCTGGGGCTCGGTGAGGTGCCCGGCCTGGCGGGCTTGCAGCGCCTGGGCCAGGCAGTTGACCTTGGCCAGGGTGCGGAAGTCGTCGAAGTGGGCGCTCCAGAAGTCCTCCATGCGGGTGGTGTAGCGATCACAGAAGTTGATCGCCCAGAAATCGTCGAGCACTGTTCGGGCCGATAGCCGCACTTCGTTGTGGTGATCGAACAGCCGCGCCTCGGGCCCGTCGAGATAGAAGCCACCGTCGCCGTCGAGCAGGTCGGCATTGTCCTGGTCATGCACATTGAAGCGGTGAATGACCAACTGCGTCAGCGTCATCGACTCCTGCGGTTTTTCGTTATGGCTCCAACCGGTATAAGTCGCCGGGTCACTGTAGCCGCCGTTGAAGCGGTGCCAGTACACATGATCGGGGTCCAGATCCGCCAGGCCATGTTTGGTGAGAATCTCACGGGCGGTTTCGATGGCCATCGTCTGCATATTCGGGTAGGCATCCAGCACCACGGGAGCCAGGGCCTTGAGTTGTTGCTGGGCGGCGGGGGACGTGTCGGTAAGCGGCATGCTGCTCTCCTTGAGGGGGGAGAGCCGAGCATGCCAAGCGCTTCAGAAGGGCGGCGGGTAGATAATTATCGCCTGGCGATATCGCAGAAGTAGAACTTATCCAGGGTGTGTCGTGATTCGGTGTACTCGAACTGCCGGCCATCCTGCAAAAACGTCTGGTTACTCACCACGATCACATGGCTTTGGCCATCGAGGTCTAAATGTGCCTGGTCGTCCTTGCTGCGAGGCACGGCTTCGATGGCCGTTGGCGTCGTGGCTCTTTAGGAGCGAGCTTGCTCGCGAAAAAACTGAGAGCGCCGCGTTAAACCAGTATTGCTGCGTAATCGTTAACGCGAGCAAGCTCGCTTCTACAGAAGCCAAACCAATATTTTTATTGATCATTCTCACACGCTGCCTGGGAACGATCATCAGAGCTGCGGGGTGTCTTCCGGCGGCTTGGTCTTATCCACACCCGGCACATGCAAATTGCCTTCGACCACCTGGTTACCTTCCAACTGCGGCTGGGTCACCCAGGTCAGGATGTCGTAGTAGCGCCGGATGTTCGCCACAAAATGCACCGGTTCGCCGCCCCTGGCATAACCGTAGCGCGTCTTGCTGTACCACTGCTTCTGCGACAGGCGCGGTAGCATTTTCTTCACGTCCAGCCACTTGTTCGGGTTCAGGCCTTCCTTCTTCGCCAGCAGCCGCGCGTCGTCCAGGTGGCCGGTGCCGACGTTGTAGGCGGCGAGGGCAAACCAGGTGCGGTCGGGCTCGGCGATCTTGTCGTCCAGTTCGTCCTTGATCTTGGCCAGGTACTTGGCGCCGCCCATGATGCTTTGCCTGGCATCCAGGCGGTTGGACACGCCCATCGCCTGGGCGGTGTTCTGGGTCAGCATCATCAAGCCGCGCACGCCGGTCTTGGAGGTGACTGCCGGTTGCCACAGCGATTCCTGATAGCCGATGGCCGCCAATAATCGCCAGTCGACCTTTTCTTCCTTGGCGTAGGCGCGAAAGTGCTTCTCGTACTTGGGCAGGCGCTGCTGCAGATGCTGGGCGAAGGTATAGGCGCCGACGTAGCCGAGTACATCGACGTGCCCGTAATAGCGATCTTTCAGACGCTGGAGGGTGCCGTTCTTCTCGACCTTGTCCAGGTAACTATTGATTTCGTTGAGCAGGCTGTTGTCTTCACCAGCGGCCACGGCCCAGCTCTGGTTGCTGGCGTTGCCCAGGTCGAACGCCACCCGCACGTTGGGAAAGTACACCTGGTTCATGGCGACTTCGTTAGAGTCCACCAGGGTCAGGTCGATTTGCCCTTCGTCGACCATGCGCAGCAGGTCGACCACCTCGACGGCGTCGGACTCTTCGTATTCGATGGCAGGATTCTGCTTTTTCAGCGCCGCCAACTGCTCGGCGTGGGTGCTGCCCTTGAGCACCATGATCTTCTTGCCGACCAGGTCCGCCGCGTTGGTGGGCCGCGACTGGCCGTTGCGGTAGATGATCTGCGGTGTGACTTCGAGGTACGGGTGAGAGAAGCGCACCTGTTGCTGGCGCTGTTCGCTGCTGACCAGGCCGGCGGCGGCCAGCACCGGGCCGTTGGGCTTGCCCAGCTGGCCGAACAGGTCATCCAGATTGTCGGCGGTTTCGATTTTAAGCGTAACGCCCAGGTCATCGGCAAAGCGCTTGACCAGCTCATATTCGAAACCGGTTTCACCGTTGCGGTCCTGGAAATACGTCGCCGGGCTGTTCCGGGTAACCACCCGCAATACGCCATCCTCCTTGATTCGCTCGAGCGTGCTGGGTTTATCAACACAGGCGCTGAGCATCAGGAAGAGTCCGGTGGCGATGAGCCATTTGGCGCATCGCGGGCGCAAAACAGTTGGGGAGAACATCTGCGCAGTATACGCAAACGGCCCACGGCGCCATATCTCGACAGCGGTGGACTTGTCTGCTAGCGCCGCCAAAACTGTGCTGCAGCCCGCAGAAACGTGGCTTGGCGCCCGATTGTGACGGTTAAAATATCTGCGCCCGGTGCCGTGGATCACCCCAGGGCCCCGTGCAAACCGTGCCAACTGACGTTCGGCAGCGGCCACCGGTAGCGTTTCGGGTGCCGTTGGCGAAGGTTTACGCTAGAATGCACGGCCTCAAAGCACACCCCTTCCCGAGGCTGTCCCGAAGATGTTGATCCTGCGCGGCGCTCCTGCCCTTTCTGCCTTTCGCCACAGCAAACTCCTCAAGCAACTGAGCCAGAAGGTTCCAGCTGTTACAGGCTTGTATGCTGAATTTGCTCACTTCGCCGACGTAGCCGGCGTCTTGACCGCCGACGAACAGCAAGTGCTCGCACGCCTTCTGAAGTACGGCCCCAGCGTTCCCGTTCAAGAGCCGACCGGCCGCTTGTTCCTGGTTCTGCCACGGTTCGGCACCATCTCGCCCTGGTCGAGCAAGGCCAGCGACATCGCCCGTAACTGCGGCCTCTCGAGCATCCAGCGCCTGGAGCGTGGTATCGCGTTCTACGTTGCCGGCCAGTTCAGCGACGCCGAGGCCGAGCTGATCGCCGGCAGCCTGCACGACCGCATGACCCAGATCATCGTCAGCCAGCTGGAACAGGCTGCCGGCCTGTTCAGCCACGCCGAACCCAAGCCGCTGACCGCGATTGACGTGCTGGGCGGTGGCCGCGCCGCCCTCGAGAAGGCCAACACCGAATTGGGCCTGGCCCTGGCCGAAGACGAGATCGACTACCTGGTCAACGCGTTCATCGGCTTGAAGCGCAACCCGCACGACATCGAGCTGATGATGTTTGCGCAGGCCAACTCCGAGCATTGCCGTCACAAGATCTTCAACGCCAGTTGGGACATCGACGGCGAAAGCCAGGAAAAAAGCCTGTTCGGCATGATCAAGAACACCTACGTGATGCACAGCGAAGGGGTTCTGTCGGCTTATAAGGACAACGCCTCGGTGATCGTCGGCTCCGTCGCCGGCCGCTTCTTCCCGGACCCTGAAACCCGCCAGTACGGCGCGGTGCAGGAACCGGTGCATATCCTGATGAAGGTCGAGACCCACAACCACCCGACCGCGATTGCCCCGTTCCCCGGCGCAGCCACCGGTTCCGGCGGCGAGATCCGTGACGAAGGCGCTACCGGCCGTGGCGCCAAGCCCAAGGCGGGCCTCACCGGTTTCACCGTGTCCAACCTGCAGATCCCGGGCTTCGAACAGCCGTGGGAAGTGCCGTACGGCAAACCCGAGCGCATCGTCACCGCGCTCGACATCATGATCGAAGGCCCGCTCGGCGGCGCCGCGTTCAACAACGAATTCGGGCGCCCGGCATTGACCGGCTACTTCCGCACCTTCGAGCAGTCCATCACCACCCCTCGCGGCGATGAAGTGCGCGGCTACCACAAGCCGATCATGTTGGCCGGTGGCATGGGCAACATCCGTGAAGAACACGTCAAGAAAGGCGAGATCCTGGTCGGCTCCAAGCTGATTGTGCTCGGCGGCCCGGCGATGCTGATCGGCCTGGGCGGCGGCGCGGCTTCCTCCATGGCCACCGGCACCAGCTCGGCCGACCTCGACTTCGCCTCGGTACAGCGCGAAAACCCGGAGATGGAGCGTCGCTGCCAGGAAGTCATCGACCGTTGCTGGCAGTTGGGTGACAAGAACCCGATCAGCTTCATCCACGACGTCGGTGCCGGTGGCTTGTCCAACGCGTTCCCGGAACTGGTCAACGATGGCGAGCGCGGTGGCCGTTTCGAACTGCGCAACATTCCAAACGACGAGCCGGGCATGGCCCCGCACGAAATCTGGAGCAACGAATCCCAGGAACGTTACGTACTGGCGGTCGGCCCTGAAGACTTTGCGCGCTTCCAGGCCATCTGCGAGCGCGAGCGCTGCCCGTTTGCCGTGGTCGGCGAAGCCACTGCCGAGCCGCAGCTGACGGTGACCGACAGCCACTTCGGCAACAGCCCGGTGGACATGCCGCTGGAAGTGCTGCTGGGCAAAGCCCCGCGCATGCACCGTTCGGCGGTACGTGAAGCCGAGCTGGGCGATGATTTCGACCCAAGCGCCCTGGAACTGGCCGACAGCATCGAACGCGTGCTGCACCACCCGGCCGTGGCGAGCAAAAGCTTCCTGATCACCATCGGCGACCGCACCATCACCGGCCTGGTGGCCCGTGACCAAATGGTCGGCCCGTGGCAGGTACCGGTGGCCGACGTTGCCGTCACCGCCACCAGCTTCGACGTCTACACCGGTGAAGCCATGGCCATGGGCGAACGCACACCGCTGGCCTTGCTGGACGCGCCGGCGTCGGGCCGCATGGCCATCGGCGAAACCCTCACTAACATTGCGGCCTCGCGCATCGGCAAGCTGTCCGACATCAAGCTGTCGGCCAACTGGATGTCCGCTGCCGGCCACCCCGGTGAAGACGCGCGCCTGTACGACACCGTCAAGGCCGTCGGCATGGAGCTGTGCCCTGAACTGGGGATCACCATTCCGGTGGGCAAGGACTCCATGTCCATGGCCACTCGCTGGAATGAAGACGGCACCGACAAGAGCGTCACCTCGCCGCTGTCGCTGATCGTTACCGGGTTCGCACCGGTCACCGATATTCGCCAGACCCTGACCCCGCAACTGCGCATGGACAAGGGCACCACCGACCTGATCCTGATCGACCTGGGCCGTGGCCAGAACCGCATGGGCGCCTCGATCCTGGCGCAGACCCACGGCAAGCTCGGCAAGCACGCGCCGGATGTCGACGACGCTGAAGACCTGAAAGCCTTCTTCGCCGTGATCCAGGGCCTCAACGCCGACGGCCACCTGCTGGCTTACCACGACCGTTCCGACGGCGGCTTGCTGACCAGCGTGGTCGAGATGGCGTTTGCCGGTCACTGCGGCCTGAACATCGTGCTCGACAGCGTTGCCGAGGATGCTGCCGAAATCAACGGCATCCTGTTCAACGAAGAGCTGGGTGCGGTGATCCAGGTGCGTCAGGACGCGACTCCAGACGTTCTTGCACAGTTCAGCGCCGCTGGCCTGGCAGAGTGCGTGGCGGTGATCGGTCAGCCGATCAACAACGGCGAAGTGAATATCTCGTTCAACGGTGACACGGTCTTTACCGGCCAGCGCCGCCTGCTGCAACGCCAGTGGGCCGAGACCAGCTACCAGATCCAGCGCCTGCGCGACAACGCCGACTGCGCCGAGCAGGAATTCGACGTGATCCTGGAAGAAGACAACCCGGGCCTGAGCACCATGCTCAGCTTCGACGTCAACCAGGACATCGCCGCGCCCTACATCAAGAAAGGCATTCGCCCACAGGTTGCCGTACTGCGCGAGCAGGGCGTCAACGGCCAGGTGGAAATGGCGGCGGCGTTCGACCGTGCCGGCTTCAATGCGATCGACGTGCACATGAGCGACATCCTCGCCGGTCGCGTTGACCTCAATGAGTTCAAAGGTCTGGTGGCCTGCGGTGGTTTCTCCTACGGCGACGTGTTGGGTGCCGGTGAGGGCTGGGCCAAGTCTGCCCTGTTCAACAGCCGTGCCCGCGATGCGTTCCAGGGTTTCTTCGAGCGCAACGACAGCTTCACCCTGGGTGTGTGCAACGGTTGCCAGATGATGTCCAACCTCAGCGAACTGATCCCGGGCAGCGAGTTCTGGCCGCACTTTGTGCGTAACCGTTCCGAGCAGTTCGAAGCCCGTGTCGCCATGGTGCAGGTGCAGGAGTCCAACTCGATCTTCCTGCAAGGCATGGCCGGTTCGCGCATGCCGATCGCCATCGCCCACGGTGAAGGCCATGCCGAGTTCGCCAGCGAAGAAGCCCTGCTCGAAGCCGACCTGTCCGGCACCGTGGCCCTGCGTTTCGTCGACAACCACGGCAAGGTCACCGAGAACTACCCGGCCAACCCGAACGGCTCGCCGCGCGGGATCACCGGCCTCACCAGCCGCGACGGCCGCGTGACCATCATGATGCCGCACCCGGAGCGCGTATTCCGCGCCGTGCAGAACTCGTGGCGCCCGGAAGAGTGGAACGAAGACGGCGCCTGGATGCGCATGTTCCGTAACGCTCGCGTGTGGGTGAACTAAGGCGGTGTACAAGCTTGCCTTCTTTGTGCCCGACAGCCATGTGGAGACGGTGAAAACCGCCGTCTTCGCCGCCGGCGGCGGGCGCATCGGCACCTACGACAGCTGCGCCTGGCAGGTGCTGGGCCGCGGCCAGTTCCGGCCAATGGACGGCAGCCAGCCGTTTATCGGTCAGGTCGGGCAGGTTGAAGTGGTCCAGGAATGGAAAGTTGAATTGGTAGTGGCGGATGAGCTGATCGTGGCGGTAGTGGCCGCGTTGAAGCTCAACCATCCCTATGAAACACCCGCGTATGAGGTGTGGCAGTTGGCGGATTTTTGATCCGGTAGCTGTAAAAACAAAAAACCACTGGCCTGATTGGCCAGTGGTTTTTTATTAGGCGTCATTTACCAATAGTCCTTCCTCCCGTGGCGCTTGATTGAACGAGTGACGCTCAGAAACAGCGGTTCGGCCAGCCTGGGGCTGATACGGCTGTAGTAGATTGGGAGTATGTTCTCCTTCGGTTGCACGGCCAGGCTAGCAAAGCTCAGGTAGCGCTGTTCCGGCAATTTCAGATGGGCGGCGTTGAACTGAGGGTTGGCGGTATCAGCCGCTGAATAGTGGAAGTGAGCATAGGCCAGCACCTGCCGGTTTTTTTTATGAATCACATACTCTTGCAAGTAGTCGTTTTCTGACTTGAGTTTGACCCGTCCTTCTATAAGGGAAATGTCGATTTCCCCTTGAGCCTTCAAGTATTCAATCCCCGCTTCGTTAGGTAGATTGCGCTCGATGATGGCAACTCGAAGCAATCGACCTTGCTCCCGCAGGCCGGTGGCATCCTGGGTCAGCTTATCGACCAGCTGTTCGTCGGCCGCTTTTTTTCTTGCAGGATCTTGCGCCCAGATGTCACGAATTTTCCCTGCCACCTCATCCATTGCGTCGGCCAGGCGAGCCAGGTGTGCCTCGGTACTGTTCGGTGTTTTGGATTTCAGTGATTCTTTTTGCTCTCGACTTATCGTGGAGGGGCCCTTGGACAGCAAATCTCTTGCGTCAGCCAGCAGTTTTTTCAGCGACCGAGCGGGTCTGAAGGACGGTTTTTTGGGCACGATATTCTCCTCCCACTCCTCCGTCGTAGCGTTCTTGCGAAAACTGATCACCGGCTGGTTATCGACAGGTCCGATAACATCCATGATTTCTACGCCCAACTCCGGGGTGCGCTCGCGCTCCTGGCCGACCCAGACCCGCTGTTTGCGGTCACGTATCACTCGCTTGCCCGGGCTCAGGCTCGGAGTGGGTGTCGGTTGCCGTTCAGGGATGTGCGATTGCTCACTGATGGCTAAGGCCAGATTCTGTTCCGCCATCTGCCTTACTTTGTCGATCTGGCGCCAGAGCCCCATTAAATGCTCAGGGTCTATCAGTCCTGATTGGGCCTGCTT
Source organism: Pseudomonas sp. R1-43-08 (assembly GCF_003852255.1). Lineage (NCBI taxonomy): Bacteria > Pseudomonadati > Pseudomonadota > Gammaproteobacteria > Pseudomonadales > Pseudomonadaceae > Pseudomonas > Pseudomonas sp. R1-43-08. The sequence goes on along the minus strand of NZ_CP027734.1, from coordinate 4,523,347 downwards.
ATAGTAAATCAGCCAGGACTGGGTATCCGTGTACTCATGAATGAGTTTTTCAAGCCCGCTAATCCGTAGCTCAGGCGAGACGAGGCCAGGGGCTTGCACGTACTTTTGCGACGCGGTGGCCAGCATCACGCTGTCACATAACTGCTTGAGGTGCACAAAGTCATCAAACTCCTCGGGCAGCGGCGGCCGCCTCAAAATCAGGCTCTTGTACACGTCCAATTGTGCGAACATCCAGTCAAGCGGTGCTGCCTGTACTGGATCCTGTGCCAACGTGCTGCGTGACAGATCAAACCCGGGGACGGACATCAGCTGCTGCAGGTTGTTTTTTTCCAGCGTGCTCAACTCAATCAGTCGGTCGTTAAAACCCGCAACCTTGCCCAGGTAGTCCTGTATGTTTTTATGAGCCGCCTGGGCGGTGCCCTCGTCGGTCTCATCGAGTTGTTCCAGCCACTGATTCTGAACGGCTTTCGACGGAGCAGCGTCGTGGCGCTCCTGAATGACTACAGCCATTTGATGTCGCAGGTTGTCTACCAGGGCTTCCTGTTGCTGTATCAGTTCCTGCTCGAATCCGGGGAGGGGCTGGTTGTGGTTTTTTGCGTACAGCAGATCCAACTTCTCGAATTGAAAACGCATCTGTTCCTCGAGCTTGCTGACGAGGCTTGCCCTGATTGCCGGCCGTTGCTGTATGGAAAGCGCGGGGTTTTCATCGAGTGTGGAGGCTATCTGCACGGCCCGTTCAGCCGTCATCAACCGGGCTGTCACATCGTGGTATTTGTTTTGCAGCTCTTGATTGTAGTGCTGGATTTGCGCTCGCCGGGCCGCCACTGTTTTTTTCGGCCCAGCGCCGCGCAAGCGCATTTGCAAATCAATGGTCCACACCCCCCTGTTATTGCGCCTGATCCAAGGGCCCCAGCGTCCCGGTTGTTTGAGGTCGACCACTCGTAAACACCCCTCGAACTTCTTGACGGCGTACAGTGCCCCTTGAAGGACTGCGAGATGATGCGGCTCAGCTCCGGTAACGGGTCTGCTGACCAGACCTCTCAGTGGCCCGGTTCTTTCAACGTTTTTGAGAATGTCCGGCGACTGTTCACCCGCAGCCGGTCGCCACTTGAAGGTTTCCAATGCTGTTTTCAGCCTCCCCGTCGGTTGACCGGATGGATCGGACCAGGACAAATTCATTTCTGTTATGTCTGCATGCAGACGCTGCCACGCAATTGTCGATGGAGTTTTTTTATGAAGCACGGGCGGACTGAAGTCGCTTTCTATAAGTCTGGGCCTGATGGGCATTTTTGCGGGATTCACCGCCAGGCGCTCGTCCAGCGTCAGTGCATGATTGAGCAGCAACGCCGATACACTGGAGAGCAGCTCTGCCAGTGCATCGGCCCGGGCTGTTGGATCAGCCTCTTGCGGTAATCTCACGTACGTGTGCAGGCTGCTCAGCAATGTGTACAGCCATCCAGCCGTCGCCACCAGGCCCCTTATCAGCGGTAAAAAGGCGCCGAACACCTGCCATAGATCATTCGTGAAGAGTGTCCAGCGCAACGCTTCATTGGAGGTCGACTGTTTTTCCGCGCGCTGCCACAGGCTCCTGGCGTTTTCATCAAATACGCTGGCCAGGAAATCCCCCGACACGGGTGTATCACTGAGCAATACCGGGCTGGGGGTATATAACGGCTCATGTTCATCGCCTTGCAGAAAGCGCTGGGTGTGGGGCTGCATAAACCCGCCGTTATGGAACAACGCTCGATCTTGCTCGGAGAAGCTCTCCAATACCGCCCCTTGTAATGTGCTATCGCCTTGAGCAATTGCCTGGAGCAGTGCTTCCCGGCTGGGAAATTGGCGCAGGGCTTCAGTGTGGCCAGGGCGATAGAGAATATGCGGCAGCGTGCTGTTGTCACGGGGGCCAATCACAAACATATTGCCGGCCCTGTGTGCAGCACTTCCCTCGTAGGTCAGGAATGCCAGGGGGCGCGCGACGATGGCTTCTCCGTCGATCTGACGCTGTGCCGGTTCATCCGCCAGCAGCGCCCGGACTACCTGAAAGCCGGAAAACGTGACGCCTTGCCGCTTGCTGAGGCAATACTCCAGCGCCTGCAAGGGCAACTGGACGGTCATCTGGTCGATAAACAACCGCCGGCGCCGACCGGACTCGACAGCGTTCAGAATCAAGCGATCCTTGAGGAGCGCCGGATAGTGCCGGCCTACATTGACGGTTTCGATCAGTTTCTTGAGGTAGGTCGGCTTGATCCACCAATCGGGTACGTAACCGGGTTCTGCCTGATTGCTGATCTCTACACGGGCATAGGGCGTGGCGAAAGGGTTTTCCAGCGCAGATTGCGTCAGGGTCAGAACGGTTTGCTGCGTCCAGCCCACCGTGCCACCCTGGGTTCGGGTAAAGGTCAGCCGGTAGTCGTCCGGGTTAATGAGTACTTCCTGTGGATAATCCAGCGCCATCTGGCGTTGCAGGGCCTTGCGGGCATACACATCAATCGGGTCAAGCCCATCCATGAATCCGGCCCCGGCTGTGCGTTGTTGCACCTGAGTCAGTCGGGAAAGCAACTGACCATAGGTGAGGCGATCAGCGGTCGAGGCGGTCTGCAACCAGAGAGGTAGTTGCTCCTCATTGATCAACGGGGTGTTGCGGTCGGGATCGAACCAGGCCAGTGGGTCGGTGAGGTCCTTGAACAGTTGCTCATAGTCGGCGATTTCGGCGTATTGCGACCAGTCGATGCGGGCCAAGTCCCTGAGTTGTTTTTCCAACAGGCTTTGCGCCAGGTAATCGAAGGGGTTGCTATCAATCTCCTTGAGGACCCACTGGATCGACAGCCCCGGGGTGTACTCGCTCATATAGCGGGGTAACAAGGCGCCCACATCCGCCAACTGATCGAGTTTCAACAGCTGAATGGGCGGGATGTAGACGAGGACAACCTCCTGCTGGTTTACCTGTCGGCGCAGTACCAGCAGGGGAGGCCACTGGCCGGGTTGTCCTTCACTGGCGGCATACACCTGATAGAACCGCAGCCCGTTATTGTCCCACGTAGTTCCTGTGCGGTTTGCCTGACGTGTGACGTACGCCTCGTCCCCCAACAGCATCTCCCGCTCTAACGAGTTTAACGGCGGATTCTGCCGTGCCCGCTGTAAACCCAAGTGCAGATGATTGCTTACGGCCCGCCAGCGTGTCAGTGAGGCATTCGCGGGCACTGCACTGTTCCAATACGCTACCAAATGGGAAGTAAACGCCTTTCCCAACTCGGGTGCCAAGGTGTTGAGCATGAGTTCGATGTCATCGATCGACACGGCTTCGGTCCCCGTCGTTGACACCGGTCCCGAGGTTGTCGAACTGGCCAGCAAACGATGGTGCCCAGGCGTGTAATTCAACGGCTCTCGACTCATGCAGCGCCGAATCAGGGCACCACTCAAGGTTTGAAGCTGACTGAAGCCTGGTCCCGCGCCCTCCCGTTGCACCCCCACCCACAGGTCGCTGGCTTGTAACGAGTTGCCCATCGCCCAGTCCTTGATCCACTCCTGGAGCAATGACTGAGCCACCGCCGTCAGCCGCGGTCGGGCGGCAAATAATGGTGATAGATAGTCGCGTGATGCGCTGGCCTGTTGAATCGCTGGAGAGAGTTCTAACGTAGTGCGCATGCCAATCTTCCCTGTTGGTTGATGCGTCTAACGTAGACGGGCGGATAGCGCATCGAGCGGTAGATAGATACTCGGCAAAGGCGCAGATGGCGGATATTTGTAGGGTCGATGTTGCCGACGATTGCTCTCCAGACAGCGGAGAGCAATCGAAAAAGCAGGTTACGGTGCTGGTGCGGGTCTCAGACCTGGATATATTTGGAGTGACTTGATCAGGGTGTCCTCGGAGTCGAAGCGTCGCTGCTCCATATTCCATCGAGTAATAAAATACTTCCCTGCATCGTCTTTCTGAATGGCTGTGACCATAACGCCATCGTTACGGGAGAGATGTATCAAATTAGCCTCGGTTTCCGATGGCCGTTCGATCACGTAGTGCCCGGTTTTTTTCAACCATGTCCTTTTTGCAGGTACAACAGGCGCCGGCGTCAGTTGCAGGTCCCTTGTCACTTTGTAGATCAGGTCTTTCTGGTATTTGAAGCGCTCATGGGCCATACCCTCCAGATCAATAAAGAACAGACCGGTATCGTCTATCTGAATAGGCGTAGAGATGATGCCCTGCGCGTCGGAGTAGCGCAGCAGATTGGTCTCAGGGTCCGATAGGCGTTCGATCAGGTAGTGGCGCGGGTCTTTCAAGGTTGACCTGTCGACAGGAACATCGGGGATACGTGCTGGCTGTCCGACAATGACCTCCTCCAGTTTGAAGTCGTTACGCAATGCGCTCCGGCCCTTTATGCTATCCAGTGTTTCCCAGCGACCGAGGTGAATTTTTTTGCCCAGGCCAGGCGCGACATCACGGACGTTCAGGCTGACCGCCTCCAGTAACTCTGCCAGCCCAGGTACCCCTGCGTAGTAATTGGCATGTGAGTTGCCGACGAAAGCGATCCATTTATGCGGCCCATGCGCCGCCTGGTCAGCTTGTATGACCCGTGAGGCAAAATAATTGAACATCTTGGTCCGGGCGTCGTCGGGCATTCCCTTGAGGTTATAGCTGGCGACGCAGTCCAGGGCTCTGATACGGATGCCGTATTTGCTGGCGGCTTGGTAGACCTCTGTGTAGGTGTAAGGGCCGGCATGACGGAAGTGCATGTGGCCTATGTCCTGTTGTTTCAGGTATCTCTTGAGGTTGTCAGGAAGCTGTTGGGTTTTAAGAAACACCTCCAGTTCGGCCTGATGAAGGTCGGTATACAGATGTTCGACATAGAGTGTCTTGAAACCCAACTTCTTGATGGTTTCCATCTGTGTTATCAGCAGTTTTTTGCTCGACTCCATGCCGTGGGGTTCACCCAGCACAAGCCCTGGCAAGGAACCGTCGCTGATCTGTTTCAGAAAGGATTCAGGTGTGGTGTTGTCCGTTATGGTGGGCAACGTCGGTCGAGAGGGGGGAGTGTAGTCGGTAAAGAACTCTTCAGCCTTGACGTGCAGCCGGGTTCGCGCCTCGATAAAAGTATCGAAAGCAGCCCCCTTTACCCCGCCACGAGGACGGTAAACGGGATCCAGGCCACGGCGGCTGCTGTAATCCAGGCGAATAATTTCATCTCTCATGGAGACAGGGATGTCAAACTCGTTGGCATTAAGCACCGAGGATGATGTGCCGGCCACCGGGTCGACTTGTCCTGCGCTGACGCCGCCAGCCTTCGGCTCGATAGGGGCGGGCGCTTTGTAGGGTGTTTGCAGTGTCACTCGATAGTCTCCCTTGGCTGACGGGTCACCCGGTATCGATCCGGGGGTGTCTGTCCAGATACCCACGGGCTGGTTCGGACCGATGTCCTCAACCCGCAGGGCGACGGCATTTTGCAGGTCCGCCAGGCCAGGTGTCTCATTGAACGTACGCAGGCGGGATGAATCCACGAGTGCAACCCAGCGCTCGTCGGGCTCGGTGAGGGCATCCGCTTCGATGGCGCGGTGGGAGTAGAAGTTTCTGATGGCGTTGTCCCGCGGCGTGGTCGGGGAGGTATCGCCCATTTGCAGGGCATCCTCCAGCTGGTAGGAGGTCGAGGCGTCCAGCGCCTTGATCTTGATGCCCTTCTCGCGCGCCTTGCGTACCAGGGCCAGGTAGGAGTATTCGGCGTTCTCGGCGAAGCCCACGGTTTTGTCGCAGTTCTTCAAGTGCCGCTCAATATGCTTCCATGATTTGCCGCGATTAAGCTTCTCCAGCTTGGGTCGAAACACATCGCCGGGCAGGTATTCCACATAGAGACGCTTGAAACCTTTTTCGATCAACGCATCCATCTGCTCAATCAGCAATTGCTTGCTGGCGATAGAGCCGGGGACCGCGCCGATGACCAGGTTCTGGTTTGCGGCAAAGGCATCGCTGGCAATCAATTGTGGGAACTGAGTGTTGGCCTCGACAGCAAGGGCGTCGGCTCGTGGCGCAAGAGGGTCGAGGTATTTGAAGAAATTCTGGGCGTCCTTCGTTAGACGTTCGACTTGTTGTTTATAAATGTTGAGCGCAGGTGCCAGCTGTGCTGCGGCGACACTGGGGAGCAGGCCTGGATCGCTGAACCACTCGTCTGCGCGTTGCCGCATGGCGGCACCGATGTCCGGGTCCAGTACGCGCTCAACATCGCGCCAGTGTCTGGCTGGCATCTCATAGTTTTTCAGCGTGTCAGGTGCTTCAGGCAGTTTTTCATACTTGGGGGCTCCGCCAGTGACGCCGGTACGTGTCCAGACCCCTTGTGCGTTTGGCGCTGCCACACGGGTGGTAGAGACCAGTTGCCCGCTGATCGGGTCGAGGCGATACAACAAGTAGCGACCGATCTCATCCGGCGTCTTTTTGGCCCAAAGGAATTCGCTGTCAAACAGCACTCTTTGCATGTCAGCGGTTGGGAGTGGCGCAGGTTCCAATTGCTGGATCAGCTTCATGACCGGGTTCTGTGGGGCTCTTTTCGCGACCTGGCGCAAGGCCGGTTTGCTTAGCTGCTTCAGTGATGCGAGGGCCGGGCGCAGATCGGTGAAGGCTGCGCCGGCACTGTTGAGCAGATAGCCTATCAAGTGTTCCAGGGCTCCTGCGTCATCGCCCTGATGGTAAGCGTGCAAGGCCAGCATGCCGTCCTTGAAAGCCAGCAGCATCCCCAAACTCAGGCTCAGCACCGGAAACGGGGCCGTGGCAACGGCGCTCACCCACTCCACGCAGGTCCACAGGATGCCGGCGATCATTTGGGTACGATTGACGGTGGTTGCTTGCACGTCATCGATTTTGCGCTGCAGCTTCATGTCATACAGCAGCCGGCGCAGGTCAAGTACTGGAGGTATGGCGCGGGTCGAGTCGTAACGCGCTGGGCCGGCGGTGGTTTTATCCAGGTTTTCAGGCAGCTGTTTTTGCGCTTCCTCCAGGAATGTGCGCACGCGTGTCCGGGACGGCACACCGACGCGGCTGGTGAGGTAGGTGATCATGCCGGGTAGCTTTTTCAGCAGGTAGTTGAACTGCTGGGCCTCGCGAAAGCTGATGCCATCTGGCGCTTGCGGTGTGTAGAGCAGCACGGGGTTATCGCCGTGGCTGAACAGGTAGGTATCGATGATCCATTCGCCGTCGATCAGAAGTCGGTGGATCGCATAATTGCCGCGTGTTTGTGTCGAAGTCTCGCCCATGCTGGCGATACTTTGGTTCAGCCATATCAGGTCAGCGTCGGCAATATCTCCTTGCAGGCGGCTTTCAAGGGCGGCGGTTTGCAACTGCAATTGGGTGATGGCCAGTGTCGCGTTACGCCGAAAGCTGTAGCCCGCACTGGCCCTGTCGAGCAATTTCGCTTTGAGTTCGTTGATGTAGCGCGCGCCGATCCACACGCCAGTGACCGAGCGTGCGACCTTTTCGGCGGTCAGTGGGCTGATATCAATGCCTTGCGGGCCTTTGAAGCGGGCTGATCGAGAGAATTTCTGGTCGAGAAAACCCACGCCGTCGCTGTAGCCGTCGCGATAAAGTTTAGTGTAAGTCAGGGGGGGTGGGGTCAACTTGGCCAGCACTGCCACAGGTGAGTAGGCCCACACCGTATCGGGATCAACATCGTTTTGCCTGCGCCCCAGTAGCTCGTTCAGCTTCTTTTTCGCCTGTTCATGCAGGTAGTCGGAAAAGCTTGGGTAGCGGGCTTCGGACAACGGCAAATCGTTGTAGATGCGCAAGGCGTGTCGGGAATCTTCGGCCAGTTGCAACAGTTTCCGGCGGTTGTCGGTGCTGGTGGAGCGAAACCAGTTCGGTGTGCCGAGTGCGTAGTCGTCGATACGGGTTGCCAAGACGTGGGCTGACATTGCCTTGAGGCAATCGGCATGACTGCCGATATTGTTGAAAGCCACCTCGTTGTATTCCTGGGCGTGGGGCTTGAAGCTCAGGCCGTTCAAGACACGTTTCATGGCCGGGCGAAAACGCAGGGGGACCCTTTTGATCAGATAGTCGGTCAGCGTGCCTGGCGGTTCTCTGTGGCCGTTGTCCAGGCTCCAGCCGAGGATATGGTTCTGGCAGGCGATTTCGCTGTCAAATGCTTGGAATTGCTGCTCTTGAGGCGCCTCGGGAGTACACAGCAACAGGCGCTTGACCACGCCGCTGGCATCGCTCTGACGCAATACCCACAAGTCTTGAAGTTGTGCCTCATGAAGTGAAAGTGTCGCGGCGCTCAGTTGGCTATCGCTGCCCTGGCGCAGGCTTTGAACCAGTTGGAAGTCGTCCTCGCGCAGGTGGCCCTGGAGCACTGCGGTATAGGCCAGTGCGTTGATCCGCTGATCGAGCATCTGTTCGATGGCGTGTCTGAGTTCGGGCTTCTTGTGCAGTTGTATTTGTATATCGCCAAACGCGATGCGCGGTTGCAGTGTGCTCAGCTGCTGCGCCAGCCAGGCCGGTGTCAGGTCGTCGTAGTCTTCGGGCAGGGGCGCGCCATTATAGAGGAGAGTGGTTTTTTCCAGGAAGTCGGAACCGGGCAACTCATCACCGGTGTGCAGGCCGCGCAGGGCCAGGTCGATCAGATTGCGGTCGTGTTCATACTCGCCGATAGGGGCGACATGGCGACGGGTGATGACCTGCAGGTGTTCCGGGTTCAGGTGGTGAATATCCAGGTCATCGCTCAGGCGTTCGAGCAGTTGATAACGGGCCAGGGTTTCAGGCGTGGCGACAGGGTTGAGCAGGTCGAGCATGTCCTGACGCGCTTCGTTATAGCGGGCCAGATGCTCGGCCAGGGTGGCTCGCCGGGTTTCGCTGGCGCTGCGATACCAGTCCGGGGCGCTGTTGCGCAGGTGGCGCTCCAGCAAACGCTGAGCGCGCCACTCCAGACGGGCGTTGAGGTCGGGTAGGGCGCAGGTGATGGCGAGATCAAGGGCATCGATCAACTGCACCGCGTCTTGTGTCGGGTTATCGACCAGGCTCAAGGCTCGGTCGATGTCCTGGGTGCGTTTGTCGATCAGGGCGTTGTATGTGTGTTCGAACAGCGGTTCATCGGTTATGGGCGACAGTTTCAGCGGCCAGATCCCAGCGGGTGTCAGGGCGTGATAGCGCATAGGCAGCAGACTCATGAAGTCGCGATGCTGAGCCGTGTCATCCATGCCTTGCAGCAAATGGGTGTTGAGTTTATCCAGCGAGTCGAATGATTCGATTCCATGCGCAGGGGTGAATAGCATCACTGCGCCGACTGCCTGGCCTGGCGACAGGTCGGTCGCCAGCGGGCTGGATTTTTCGGTGAGTACAAAGGCGCCGGCCAGTTCGACGACCTGTTCCTGATAGCGGAAAGTCAGTGCGTAAACGCCGGGACGTAGCGCTGGTCCCCGCGACACCTTTTCGAGGATTTTCTGTTCCAGCGGGTGTAACAGACGATCCCGGACACCGAGGGCGGCTTCATGCTCAAGCGCGGTGAAGCCTGCGTTATAGGTCATGAAGGATTTGCGTGACTTACCGCCGATCTGCTCGGAGAGATCGAGGTCTTGTAGATGAGCGTTCAGCGTCGTCTTGAGCAGCGCAAGTTTTTGCGGTAAATCATGCGGCTCCAGTGCTTGATAAAACGCTCGGCTCTTGGTCAGAAACTGCTGCCGATAGCTTTTCAGGACGCCGTTCAGTGTTTCCAGATAGGCCAGTTCGGTTGAAGCTTTTTGCTCTGGCAGAAGCGGTCTTTCGATCTTGAGCAGGTGATTGCCGATCTGGTTGAGATTGCCTTTGATGCCTTCAACGGCCTGGGTGGTGGTGCTCACAGGAACGCTCTCCATATTGGGACAAGAGTCCTCAGCATGGAGAGTCGTGCCCGTGGTCGGGCGGTAGATAGGTAGCGGTGTCAGACGCTGGAGCTTACCGAGCTGCGGCTGGAAAGCGCTTTGAGAGCGGCGCTTAAACCCTGGGCCGAATCACCCACCAACAGGTGCCAGATACCACCGTCGAGCTGACTCACACCCTGGCAACCCAGAGCCTTGAGCTGCTGCTCCGACAGCGCCTGGTCATCGGCCAGTTGCAAGCGAATACGGGTCATGGCCACGCAGTCCAGTTGCAGCACATTGTCGCTGCCACCCAAGGCGTTCAGCCATTGCTCGGCCTGAGCGGTTGCGACGGTCGAGGTTTGAGGTTGCGTAGCCACGACCGGGGCCGGCGTATTGCCGGAGGTCGGCATCGCCAGGCGGATCTCGTCGGCAATGCTGTCAGCCATCGGCCCCACTACCACCTGCAAGCTGCCGCCATTACCGGGGCGAACCACCGCCATCGCACCCAGGGCCTTGAGCTCGGCGTCCACGGCCTTGTTACGGTCCACCATGTCCAGGCGCAGGCGCGTGGTGCAAGCACCGACACTGAGCAGGTTGGCGGCACCGCCCAGGGCGCGAATGTAGGCACCGGCGCGCTGGTTGTCGGTCATGGCTTCGGTCTGCACGACCTGAATGTCTTCACGGCCAGGCGTTTTCAGGTTGAAGCGGCGGATACAGAAATCAAACACGGTGTAGTAGACCACCGCATAGGCCAGGCCCACCGGTATCACCAGCCAGCCATTGGTGGACTTGCCCCAGCCGAGGACCATGTCGATGAAGCCACCGGAGAAGGTAAAGCCCAGGTGAATGTTCAGCAGGTTGGTAATGGCCATCGACAGACCGGTCAGCAGCGCATGCAGCAGATACAGGAACGGTGCGAGGAACATGAAGGCGAATTCGATCGGCTCGGTCACCCCCGTAAGGAACGAGGTCAGGGCCATCGACAGGAAGATCCCGCCCATCACCTTGCGGCGCTCCGGCAGGGCGTTGCGGTACATCGCCAGGCACGCGGCGGGCAAGCCGAACAGCATCACCGGGAACATGCCCGTCATGAACTGGCCGCCCTTCGGATCGCCGGCAAAATATCGAGTCAGATCGCCCGTCACCACCGCGCCCGTCACCGGGTCGGTAAAGCTGCCGAACACAAACCACGCCATGTTGTTGAGGATGTGGTGCAGGCCGGTGACGATCAGCAGGCGGTTGAACACGCCAAACACGAACGCGCCGAGGCTGCCGCTTTCCATCAGCAACACGCCGAAGCTGTTGATGCCGTGTTGGATCGGCGGCCATATCAGCCCGAAGATCACCCCCAATCCCACTGCCGAAAACCCGGTGACAATCGGTACAAACCGTCGCCCGCCGAAGAACGCCAGGTACTCCGGCAGCTTGATGTCCTTGAAGCGGTTATACAGCCCACCGGCCATCAGGCCACTGGCGATACCGGCGAGCATGCCCATGTTGATGGAGGTGTCCATCACCTTGAGCGTGGAGATCATCACCAGATAGCCAATCGCCCCTGCCAGGCCGGCCGTGCCGTTATTGTCGCGGGCAAAGCCGACGGCGATGCCGATGGCGAAGATCAATGCCAGGTTGGCGAAGATCGCTTGCCCGGCGTCGTGCATCACCGCGATGTTGAGCAAGTCGGTGTCGCCCAGTCGCAGCAAGAGACCGGCGATCGGCAGGATCGCAATCGGCAGCATCAGTGCACGGCCCAGGCGTTGCAGGCCTTCGATGAAATGTTGATACATGGCGTGTCTCCCTATTCTTGTTGTTTTCAGCTCAGCGGCCAGTGGTGTTGACAGGCATGGCGAACGGCCTTGGCGCTGCTCAGGTCGAGCAACCCTTGGCTCAATTGCCGGCATTGCGCCGCGTCCAGGTGGCGGACGCGGTCCTTGATTTCGCCGATCTGCGGTGGGCTCACCGACAGCTCGCTGACGCCCAGGCCGATCAGCACCGGCGTGGCTAATGGGTCGGAGGCGAGGGCGCCACACACGCCGACCCAGCGCCCATGTTTCGCCGCACCGGCGCAGGTCTGTGCGATCAGCCGCAGCAAGGCCGGGTGCAGCGCATCGACGCGGGCGGCGAGGCCCGCGTGGTCGCGGTCCATGGCCAGGGTGTACTGGGACAGGTCATTGGTGCCGATGGACAAAAAGTCCGCATGCTCGGCCAGTTGCTCAGCCATGAGCGCAGCGGCGGGTACTTCGATCATCACGCCCAGTTCGGGGCGCTGAGTCAGTGCCAGCTCTTCGCACAGTTGATCCAAGCGCTGGCGGATCTGCAGCAGCTCATCCACTTCGCTGACCATCGGCAGCAGGATGCGGCAGCGCTGCAGCGGGCTGACTTGCAGCAGCGCGCGCAGTTGCTGGTCGAGCAGTTCCGGGCGTACCTGGGCCAGGCGAATACCGCGCAGGCCCAGCACCGGGTTGGCTTCGACAGGCAGCGGCAGGTAATCGAGTTGCTTGTCGCCGCCCACGTCGATGGTGCGGATGATCACCGACTTGTCGCCCATGGCATCCAGCACGGCTTGATAGGCCTGGCGCTGCTCCTGTTCATCCGGCGCGGTGCGGCGGTCGACGAAGAGGAATTCGGTGCGCAGCAGACCGACGCCATCGGCGCCGTTTGCAAACGCCAGTTGGGCTTCGGCGCTGGAGGCGACGTTGGCGGCGATTTCAATGCTCACGCCATCGAGGGTGCGCGCCGGCAGTCGGGCCTGGGCCTGTTGCTGCTGGCGGCGGACTTTCTGCGCATCGCGAATCTGGTGGACTTCAGCATGGCGAGCATCGCTGGGCGCCAGTTCCAGGCGGCCATTGGCGGCGTCCAGCACCACGCGCTGGCCCTGGGGCACCTCCAGCAGCTCGGCACCCAGCGCTACCACACACGGCAAACCTTTACCCCGCGCCAGAATTGCGACGTGGGACGTGGCGCCGCCCTCGGCCATGCAGATTCCCACGGCTTGCTGCTCGCTCAGTTGCAGCAGGTCCGAGGGGGTGAGTTCATGGGCGCCGACAATCGATCCGGCGGGCAATTCGAAGTGCCAGGCTTCACCCAGCAATGCGCGCAATACGCGTTGTTGCAGGTCGCGCAGATCGTTGGCGCGTTCGGCAAACAAGGGCTTGCCCAGTGCCAGCAATACCGCGCACTGGGCCTGGATCGCATCGCGCCAGGCATGGGTGGCGGCGCTGCCCTGGGCAATGGCGTCGGCAGCGGCTTGGAGCAATGCCGGGTCTTCCAGCAGCGCGAGGTGGGCGGCGAAGATCTCTTCTTCGTCGACGTTCTTGCGTTGGCGAGCGTGGTCCAGCGTGCTGCGGATTTCGCCGCGCACCTGCTCCAGTGCCGTATCGAGACGCTGCTTTTGTTCGCCGGCCGAATGGTTACCGGTGTCTTCCGGCAATTCGATGCCGGTCAGGCGAAACAGCGGGCCGCACACCAGGCCGGGGGCTGCGCACACGCCTTGCAACACATCGGCTTCCACACTGGCGCGACGTGGTACGGCCGCCACTGCAGGAGCGTGATGTTCTTCGCGGACCGCCACGGACAACGCCGCGATCAACCCTTGCAGCGCCGCATCGGCATCGTTGCCACGGCAACTGACACGTACTTCGTCACCCTCGCCAATGCCCAATCCCATCAAGCCAATCAGGCTGTCGCACGATGCCGACTTGTCAGCGAAGTGCAGGTGCGCCTGGCTGCTGAAACCCTGGGCGGTCTTGCGGATCAGCGCCGCGGGGCGCGCATGCAAACCGCCGCGATGGGTGATGCGTACGCTGGCGCTGGCTTCGGCGCTGGAGTTATCCACAGCCGCTTGAACGGGGGCGCCCGAACGCAGCGTCACCTGCATCAACGGCTCCCCGACCTTGACCGTGCCGAGCGGGCAGGGCGTCAGTTCGAAGCGGTCGCTGTTGGTCAGGATGATCAAGCTCACCAGGCTCTTGCACTGGCGCGCAATGCGGTCCAGGTCAAATTGCACCAGCGCCTGGCCCTGGCTCACCCGCGCGCCTTCCTTCACCAGCAAGGCAAAACCTTCGCCATTGAGTTCCACGGTGTCGATGCCGACATGCATCAGCACTTCGGCACCGTTGTCGGCGCGCAGGGTCAGCGCATGTCCGGTGCGGGCGACGTGGATGACCACCCCGTCACACGGCGCGTGCAGGCAGTCATTCAACGGATCGATGGCAATACCGTCGCCCATGGCGCCGCTGGCGAACACTTCGTCGGGGACGCTGCCCAGGGCCAGCACCGGCCCACTCAAGGGGGCGCTAAGGGTCAGTCGGTTATTGTTGTTGGACATGGGCACGGTACTCATCAGGAAAACACGGCAATCGACTCAGTGAGTGCGAGTGACTTTGCTCAGGTGACGGGGCTGGTCGGGGTTCATGCCCCGGGCCTGCGCCAGGCCTGCCGCCATCACGTAGAAACTCTGGATGGCCAGGATCGGGTCCAGGCTCGGGTGTTCGGCGCGGCTCAGGGTCAGGTCGCGTTCGGCGACATCGTCCGGCGCCGCCAGCAATACGCGGGCGCCGCGCTGGCGCATATCGGCGGCCAGGGTCAGCAGGCCGGCCTGCTCGGCGCCGCGTGGGGCGAACACCAGCAACGGGTAATCTGCGTCGATCAAGGCCATCGGCCCGTGGCGCACTTCGGCGCTGCTGAAGGCTTCGGCCTGGATCGCCGAGGTTTCCTTGAGCTTGAGCGCGGCTTCCTGGGCGACGGCAAAACCGGCGCCACGGCCGATCACCATCAAGCGCTGGCTGTCTTTGAGCGCCTCGATGGCCGCGCGCCAATCCTGTTTGGCCGCGTCACGCAGGCCGTCGGGCAGCGCCTTGCAGGCTTGCAGCAGGTCGGCTTCCTGGTTCCAGTGGCCGACCAGCATCGCGCTGGCGCTGAGCGTGGCGATAAAGCTCTTGGTGGCGGCCACGCTGAGTTCCGGCCCGGCACACAGCGGCACATGGAACTCACAGGCGGCTTGCAGCGGCGAGTCTTCGGCGTTGACCATCGAGATGCTCAAGGCCCCGCGTTTGCGCAGCAGGCGCAGGCTGTTGACCAGGTCCGGGCTTTGCCCCGATTGCGAGAAACCAAATGCCACTTGGCCGCTGACTTTCATCGGCGCCTGCAACAAGGTCACCACCGACATCGGCAGCGACGCCACCGGAATCCCCACATGCTGCATGGCCAGGTAGGCGAAGTAGCTGGCGGCATGGTCCGAACTGCCACGCGCAACGGTCATCGCCACTTGCGGTGGCTGGCGGCGCAGGCGACCGGCGACGTCTTCGAGTATCGGCTCCAGGCGTTGCAGTTGCGCCGCGACGGCGTCACAGGAGGCCAGCGCCTCTTCAAGCATTTTTGAAGTCAATGGTTTCTCCTTCGACCATTACGTCGGTGAGTGTCAGGGCGCGATCCAGGCGCACGCAGTCGGCAAAGCTGCCGGGTTGCAGGCGACCGCGTTCTTCCAGGCCCAGGTAGTCCGCAGGAAATTGCGACAGGCGTTGTGAGGCTTCGCTGATCGGCAGGCCGATCTTCACCAGGTTGCGCAGCGCCTGGTCCATGGTCAGAGTGCTGCCGGCCAGGGTGCCGTCCGCCAGGCGTACGCCGCCCAGGCACTTGGTCACGGTGTGGCTGCCCAGTTTGTATTCGCCATCGGGCATGCCGGCGGCGGCGGTGGAGTCGGTGACGCAATACAGGCACGGGATCGAGCGCAGCGCCACGCGCATGGCGCCGGGGTGTACGTGCAGCAGGTCGGGAATCAACTCGGCGTAGGTGGCGTGGGCCAGCGCGGCGCCGACGATGCCCGGCTCGCGGTGGTGCAGCGGGCTCATGGCGTTGTACAAATGGGTAAAGCTGGTGGCGCCGGCGGCGAGGGCGGCCACGCCTTCTTCATAACTGCCCAGGGTATGGCCGATCTGCATGCGCACGCCGCGTTGGCTGAGGGCGCGGATCAGGCTGTCGTGGCCGGCGATTTCCGGCGCAATGGTGATCACGCGGATCGGCGCCAGGCGCAGGTAGGCTTCGACTTCGGCCATCAAGGCGGTGTGGGCGAAGTTAGGTTGAGCGCCGAGTTTTCCCGGATTGATGTAGGGGCCTTCCAGGTGTACCCCGAGCACGCGAGCGCTGCCGGTAGGACGCTGCTCGCAGAAGGTGCCGAGCTGGCCGAGCACGCGGGAGATTTCGTCGACCGGCGCGGTCATGGTAGTGGCCAGCAGCGAGGTGGTACCAAATCGCACATGGGTGCGGGTGATGGTCTCGAAGGCCTCGACGCCTTCCATGATGTCTTTGCCGCCGCCGCCGTGCACATGCAGGTCGATAAAGCCGGGCAGCAGGTAGGGCAGGTCGTTGTCGGCCGGATTGCAAGGCGTGCCTTCGATAGCGACGACCTTGCCGTGCTCGTGCACCAGGCGGCCGCGGATCCAGCCGCTGGGCGTAAGGATGTTGTCTTCGGACATGGGCAGTTCTCTAAAGCCGCGACGCGGCGGCAAGTCTTACCTACGCAGCTCTGCGACAAAGTCGTAGTAGTCGTTGCGGCAATAGGTGTCGGTGATTTCTATGGGGGTGTTATCGAGCGTGTAGCCGACCCGGGTCATCAACAGCATGGCGGTGCCGGGGGCGATGCCCACCAGCTTGGCGAATTCATCCGATGCGTTGATCGCCTGTACATGCTGCAGGGCGCGGACGATGGGCTTGCCGATACTGTCGAAGTATTCGTACAGCGAGCTGCCCAAGGCCTGCGGCTGTGGCAGCACCGAAGCGGGGACAGCGGTCATTTCAATGGCCATGACCGTGTCGTCGGCTTTGCGCAGGCGCTTGAGGCGCGCCACTTTGTCATTGGTCGACAGGCACAGGCGGATCAGTTCTTCATGGGTCGGCGGGGTGATGTCGCGTTCAAGCCATTGGGAGCCGGGCACAAAGCCCTTGAGGCGCAGCATCTCGCTGAACCCCGACAGGCGCGACAGCGGCTGTTCCAGGCGTGGCGTGATAAAGGTGCCGGAGCCCTGGCTGCGGCGGATCAGGCCCTGCTCAAACAGTACTTCCAGCGCTTTGCGGGCGGTAACCCGAGAAATGCTCAACTGCTCGCTGAGCGCGCGTTCCGACGGCAGGGCTTGCTCGGATGTCCACTGGCCGGCATGGATCGCCGCTTCGAGCTTGCGCGCCAATTGCAGGTACAGCGGCGTGGATTGTTTGTCGTCGGGGCGCAGGGCCAGAATGGGATTCATCTGTCAGGTTTCCGATGCGGTTATTGGAGTGTTGTCGCCCGGTATGGGTCGAAAATTAATACCACTTAAATACCATGTCAATGCAGCCACAACGGTGCATTCAATGGATCAAGGCACCGCAACGGTGCCTGGCACAAAGTGGTATTAGAAAGGTCTTCATAGCGCGCACGACGGCGCAGCCCGCACGGTGAACTGGTATTCACCGGCCGGTGCTGCTCGGGGCAGGAAATATTTTCGAATTATTTTACGAGTGGTCGCAGATCAGGGCCGAATCTCGATCAGGGTGCCGTCCTTGACCAGGCTCCAGACCTCACGCATATCCACATTGCGCATGCCGATGCAGCCGTCGGTCCAGTCCAGGGTGTGGAACCACTGTTCCGGGTAATCCTCGGTGTCCGGGGTGCCGTGGATCATGATCATGCTGCCCGGTTTGACCCCTTCGCGGCGGGCGCGGGCGGCGTCGCTGATATTGGGGTAGGAGATGTGCATGGCCAGATTGAAGCGCTCGCTGGTCTTGCGCCAGTCGATCCAGTAGAGGCCTTCGGGCGTGCGGCGGTCGCCCTCGAACAGCTTGTGGCCCTTGGGGTTTTTACCCAGGGAAATGCGATAGGTCTTGAGGGGCTTGCCGTCGTTGATCAGCTGCAACTGGTGGGCGGATTTAAGCACCAGGACTTTTTCGACGGTTTTGCCGCCGAGCGTTTCCACCGTGGAGGCCGGGGACAGGGTAGCGAACGACAGGCAGAGAAGAGCAAGCAACCAACGCATTGAAACGGTTTCCCTTTGGCGATGAGTGGCCGGCTTGTTATTGGGCGGGCTTGGACAGGGGTGGCACCGACTCGCTGCGCACCGGGAACAGCTGTTGCCGACGGTCAGCGAAGAAGCATTCTAAGGTACGCCCGACCGTGCGGAAAGCCAGCTCGGACCAAGGGATATCGGCTTCAGCGAACAGCTTCACTTCCAGGCTTTCCTGGCCTGCGGCGAAGTCCATGTCGACCAGCTCTGCGCGATAGAAAATATGCACCTGGCTGATGTGCGGCACGTCGATCAGCGTATAGAGGCTCAGGTTGCGCACGCGGGCGCAGGCTTCTTCCAGCGTCTCGCGCATGGCCGCCTGGGCCACGGTTTCACCGTTTTCCATAAAGCCTGCGGGCAGGGTCCAGTAACCCAGGCGCGGCTCGATGGCGCGGCGGCACAGCAGCACTTTGTCGCCCCATACCGGCAGGGTACCGGCGACGATATTGGGGTTCTGGTAGTGAATGGTCGCGCAGTGATCGCAGACATAGCGCAGGCGTGCGTCGCCTTCGGGGATGCGTTGGATAACCGGTTTACCGCACTGGCTGCAGAAGTTCATGCTGGGGTTCCTGGAGAGTGGGCCTATCTTGGCTTGGCAGGCAGGACGCTGCAAGTTGTCGTTTAGCGACATGCCGCTGGTTTTGGGGTTGGGCGCCCGCCCGCTTTGGTGCATGATGCAAGGTAGCCAACAGACCGAGATGACTCATGCTGGACGAGCTACTTCGCCGGGTAAGCAATCACACTCCCCACACCCTGGAGACTGACGGGCGTTTCCCCGAGGCCGCGGTGCTGGTACCCATTACCCGCAGTGACGAACCCGAGCTGATCCTGACCCTGCGCGCCAGCGGCCTGTCGACCCACGGTGGCGAAGTGGCCTTTCCCGGCGGGCGCCGCGACCCCGAAGACCCGGACCTGATTTTTACCGCTCTGCGCGAAGCCGAAGAAGAAATCGGCCTGCCGCCGGGACTGGTCGAAGTCATCGGGCCGTTGAGCCCATTGATCTCCCTGCACGGCATCCGCGTAACGCCGTACGTGGGCGTCATCCCCGACTACGTCGAATACCTGGCCAACGACGCCGAGATCGCAGCGGTCTTCAGCGTGCCCCTGGATTTTTTCCGCCAGGACCCGCGCGAGCACACCCACCGCATCGATTACCAAGGCCGCAGTTGGTATGTGCCCAGCTACAGGTTCGGCGAATACAAGATCTGGGGCCTGACGGCAATCATGATCGTCGAGCTGATCAACCTGCTCTATGACGATGCCAAGATCAGCCTGCACCAGCCACCCAAGAGCTTCATCAATATCTAAGCCGTCGTTTGAATGGCAAAGCCGTGAGGGAAAACCATGAAATACCGCCTGGGCGATGCCTGTGTCGAGACCCATCCACAGAGCTGGCTGGCGCCCAATGCCACGCTGGTGGGCAAGGTCAGGCTGGAGGAGGGCGCCAACGTGTGGTTCAACGCGGTATTGCGTGGCGACAACGAACTGATCCTGATCGGCAAGAACAGCAACGTGCAGGACGGCAGCGTGATGCACACCGACATGGGCTACCCACTGACCCTCGGCACCGGCGTGACCATCGGCCATAACGCCATGCTGCACGGCTGCACGGTGGGCGACTACAGCCTGATCGGCATCAACGCGGTGATCCTCAACGGCGCAAAGATCGGCAAACACTGCATCATCGGCGCCAATTCATTGATCGGCGAAGGCAAGGAAATTCCCGATGGCTCGCTGGTGATGGGCTCGCCGGGCAAGGTGGTGCGTGAGCTGACCGAGGCGCAGAAACGCATGCTTGAAGCCAGTGCCGCGCACTATGTGCATAACGCGCAGCGGTATGCGCGTGATCTGGTTGAGCAGGCAGAATGAGTGCGGTTGAACGCCCGGTCGCCTCGCCGTGCGTGAGCATTTGCGCGCTGGATGATGACGATATTTGCATCGGCTGCCAGCGCAACGTGGATGAGATTACGCGGTGGAGCCGCATGGACAATGCCGAGCGCCGGGTGGTGCTGGGGTTGTGCCATGAGCGGGCGGTGGCGAGTGGGGTGGTGTGGATGACGCCTCTGTAGGAGCGAGCTTGCTCGCGAAAAACGCAAGAACACCGCGTATAGTCAGGCTTTCCGCGTAATCGTTGACGTTTTTCGCGAGCAAGCTCGCTCCTACAGGTTCTATCGCCCCATGCTCTTCCTGATCGCCTACATCAGCAGCGTCGTGCTGATCAACTTCGCCTTTTCCACCGCGCCGCACCTGGACGTCATCTGGTCCGCCTGGGGCGGCCTGGTGTTTATCCTGCGCGACATGGTGCAAACCCGCTTCGGTCACGGCGCGATCATCGCCATGCTGGCGGCGCTGGTGCTGTCGTATATCACCTCCGACCCATCCATCGCCCTGGCCAGCGCCACGGCTTTTGCGGTGTCCGAGTGCATCGACTGGCTGGTGTTCAGCATCACCCGGCGCCCGCTGCACGACCGCCTGTGGATAAGTTCGGCGCTGAGCATTCCCCTCGATACGTTTATCTTCTTCGGCTTGATCGGTGCGCTCACGCCGGCCGTGGCGGGCACGGCGCTGGTGTCGAAATTCGCCGGTGTCACCGTGGTGTGGCTGATCATGGCCTGGCGCATCCGCCGGCGCGCCGTCGCCAATTGAGGCCAACCTGTGCAGTTCATGTAAAATGCCGGCCTTTCTCCCCCTGATCCGCTCCCCTGAGGACCTGAGATGACCCGAATCGGAACTCCATTGTCGCCAACCGCGACCCGCGTTTTGCTGTGTGGCTGCGGTGAGCTGGGCAAGGAAGTGGTAATCGAACTGCAACGCCTGGGCGTTGAAGTGATTGCCGTGGATCGCTACGCCAATGCGCCGGCCATGCAGGTTGCGCACCGTAGCCATGTGATCAACATGCTCGATGGCGCCGCATTGCGCGCCGTGATCGAGGCGGAGAAGCCGCACTTCATCGTGCCGGAAATCGAAGCCATCGCCACCGCTACCCTGGTCGAGCTGGAAGCCGAAGGCTTCACCGTGATCCCGACCGCGCGTGCCACATCGCTGACCATGAACCGCGAAGGCATCCGTCGCCTGGCCGCCGAAGAGCTGGACCTGCCGACCTCGCCGTACCACTTCGCCGACACCTTCGAGGACTACAGCAAGGCCGTGCAAGACCTGGGCTTTCCCTGCGTGGTCAAGCCGGTGATGAGTTCCTCGGGCAAGGGCCAGAGCCTGCTGCGCAGCGCGGACGATGTACAGAAAGCCTGGGATTACGCCCAGGAAGGCGGGCGGGCCGGCAAGGGCCGAGTGATCATCGAAGGCTTTATCGACTTCGACTACGAAATCACCCTGCTGACCGTGCGCCACATCGGTGGCACCACTTTCTGTGCGCCCGTCGGCCACCGGCAGGAGAAGGGCGACTACCAGGAATCCTGGCAGCCCCAAGCCATGAGCCCGATTGCCCTGGCCGAATCCGAGCGGGTTGCCAAAGCGGTGACCGAGGCCCTGGGTGGCCGTGGTTTGTTTGGCGTTGAGCTGTTCATCAAGGGTGACCAGGTGTGGTTCAGCGAAGTGTCACCGCGCCCGCATGACACCGGCCTTGTGACCCTGATTTCTCAGGACCTGTCGCAGTTTGCGCTGCACGCTCGTGCCATCCTGGGGCTGCCGATCCCATTGATCCGTCAGTTCGGGCCTTCGGCATCGGCGGTGATCCTGGTGGAAGGGCAGTCGACGCAGACGGCGTTCGCCAATCTGGGCGCGGCCTTGAGCGAGCCGGATACGGCGTTGCGTCTGTTTGGCAAGCCTGAGGTCAATGGTCAGCGCCGCATGGGCGTGGCGTTGGCGCGGGATGAGTCGATTGAAGCGGCTCGAGCCAAGGCGACCCGGGCTTCCAAGGCGGTTGTGGTAGAGCTGTAATCTCAGCTTGATCGTTCCCACGCTCCGCGTGGGGAATGCCTCTTGTGACGCTCTGCGTCATGCTTTGGGACGCAGAGCGTCCTGGGCTGCATTCCCACGCAGAGCGTGGGAACGATCATCAAGCGACGCGATTCAAATCATTATCCCGCGTCTCCTTCAGGCACAGCACAGCAATCAAACTGAGCAACGCCGCCGCCGACACATACCCGCCGACATAACTCAGCCCGCCCATCGCCACCAGCTTGGTCGCGAAGAACGGCGCGGCCGACGCCCCCACGATCCCACCCAGGTTATACGCCGCCGACGCGCCGGTATAACGCACGCGGGTCGGGAACAGTTCCGGCAGCAGCGCGCCCATCGGCGCGAAAGTCACGCCCATCAGGAACAGCTCCAGCGCCAGGAACAGCGCCACGGCCCAGGTTGAACCGTGGGTCAGCAGCGGCTCCATGGTAAAGCCCGACAGGATTGCCAGGACCGCGCCGACAATCAGCACCGGCTTGCGCCCGTAGCGGTCGCTGGCCAGCGCTGCCAGCGGCGTCGCCAGGCCCATGAACAGCACTGCGAAGCACAACAGGCCGAGGAAGGTTTCACGGCTGTAGCCGAGGGTCGACACCCCGTAGCTCAGGGAAAACGCCGTGGTGATATAGAACAGCGCATAGCACACCACCATCGACGCAGCGCCCAGCAGCACCGGCAGCCAATGCTGGCTGAACAGTTCCACCAGCGGCACTTTCACCGGTTTTTCCTTGGCTACGGCATTGGCGAACACCGGCGTCTCGTGCAGCTTGAGCCGTGCGTACAGGCCCACCATCACCAACGCCGCGCTGAGGATGAACGGAATGCGCCAGCCCCAGCTGCGGAACTGCTCGTCGTTCAGGCTCATGGCCAGGATCAGGAACAAGCCGTTGGCCGCCAGGAACCCGATCGACGGGCCCAGTTGCGGGAACATGCCGAACCAGGCGCGCTTGCCCTTGGGCGCATTCTCGGTCGCCAGCAATGCCGCGCCGCCCCATTCCCCGCCCAAGCCCAGGCCTTGGCCGAAGCGCAATACACACAACAGAATCGGTGCCCAGGCGCCAATGCTGTCGTAGCCCGGCAGCAAGCCGATCAGGGTGGTGCACACGCCCATCAGCAGCAGCGAGGCCACCAATGTCGACTTGCGGCCGATACGGTCGCCAAAGTGACCGAACAGCGCTGAACCCAGTGGGCGCGCTATGAATGCGATGCCGAAGGTGAGGAATGACGCCAGCATCTGCGCGGTGCCGGACGTCTGCGGGAAGAACACCGGGCCGATGACCAGCGCCGCAGCCGTGGCGTAGATATAGAAGTCGTAGAACTCAATGGCGGTGCCGACGATGCTCGCGGTGGCCACACGGGCCGTCGAGTTGGTCGGGGCGGCGGTTGCGGCCTCGTTATACGTGGTGCTCATGGCGGTATCCCGGATTGGTCATTGCGCGTTTGGACGCGGATTATTATTGGTCGAACACCCAGGGATCAGGGTTGTGCGCGGGGTGGCTCGGGATGGGAGCAAACACCGCTCGGACAGGGTGAAGCGCTGCCTGGACGCGCTGAGTGCGGGTAGCACGCGGTCGGGCGGGGGCTTGGGTAAGCCGCAGGGATTATAGGAAGGGGTTTGAACATACAACAAGGGGGCTGACACGCTGAAAATCTAAATGTGGGAGGGGCGGTGCGACGATTCGACTTGCTCCCGATTGCAGTGTGTCAGTCAGCTTATCTATAACTGATCCACCGCTATCGGGAGCAATCCCCCTCCCACAGTTTGAACTGTGTCCAGCAGGAGGTTATGCGGCGACGGGCACGTGGCTGGTATGCCAGATCAGCACCTTGCTCACCCGGTTGTCCTCTGTCTCGAGGATTTCCAGGCGATAACGGCCAATCTTCAGGCACACCGCGCAGTCCGGAATGGTCTCCAGCGCTTCGGTCACCAAACCGTTGAGGGTCTTGGGGCCGTCGCTGGGCAGGTGCCAGCCCAGGCTTTTGTTCAGTTCGCGGATCGAGGCAGCGCCGTCGATGATGTAGCGGCCATCGGGTTGGGCTTCGACATGGGGGTTATCCACCGCCTGGTCGCTTTCGAATTCGCCGACGATTTCTTCGAGGATATCTTCCAGGGTCACGATGCCCAGCACTTCGCCGTACTCGTCCACCACCATGCCCAGGCGCCGCTGCTGCTTGTGGAAATTCAGCAGTTGCAGCTGCAGAGGCGTGCTCTCCGGCACGAAGTAGGGTTCGTGACAGGCGGCGAGCAGCGCTTCCTTGGTCAGGCTGGCATCGGGCAGCAGATGCTGGACCTGCCGGGTGTTGAGCACCGCTTCGACCTGGTTGATATCGCTGTGGAACACCGGCAGCCGCGTGCGCTGGGAGGTGCGCAGTTGCTCGATGATGTCTTCGATCGTGTCATCCAGGTTGATGCCATCCACGTCGCTGCGCGGCACCAGGATGTCGTTGACGGTGATGTTGTCCAGGGCATGGATGCCCGGCATGCTGGGCATGCGCTCTTGGTCGGCGTCGTGCTGCGGCTCGTCGTCGTGGTCGGACGAAGGTTCGTCGCTCTTTTTCACTATGCCCGGCTTGCGCGCGAACGGGCGCAGCAACAGCAGGCTGATGCCATTGAGCAGCCAGGCGGCGGGATAGAGGATTTTCAGCGGCACGCCCAGCAGGGCGTTACCGAAGCCCAGTATGGCCTGTGGATAACGGGTAGCCAGGGCGCGGGGCAGGTAGTCGGCGAGGATCAGCAGCAATGCGCACGAGATCAGCCAGCCGAGCCACGGCCCGTTCTGGGCCCAGGCATAGATCGCCAGCAGCGTGCAGAGAATCACGACGGCTGCACGACACAGGCTGTTGCACAGGATCAGGCTGTGGCGCGGGAAGCTCAGGCGCGCGGCCGCCTTGTCACCCTGGCGTGTGCCGGGGCGCAGGGCCAGCAGGTGTTGTTGCGCGGCTTCGATGGCGGTAAACAGTGCCGCCCATAAAATCAGCAGGGCAATTACGGCGAGCATCGGCCCAAGGGGCAAGTTGTCCATGATCGCCGCCCGTCAGATATGCAGGATGTATTCGCGAACCAGCTTGCTGCCGAAATAGGCCAGCATCAGCAGGCAGAAACCGGCCAGGGTCCAGCGGATGGCCTTGTGCCCGCGCCAGCCGAGGCGGTTGCGGCCCCACAGCAATACGCTGAACACCACCCAGGCCAGGCAAGCCAGCAAGGTTTTGTGCACCAGATGCTGGGCGAACAGGTTTTCGACGAACAGCCAGCCGGAAATCAGCGATAGCGACAACAAAGTCCAGCCGGCCCACAGAAAACCGAACAGCAGACTTTCCATGGTTTGCAGCGGCGGGAAGTTCTTGATCAGCCCGGACGGGTGCTTGTGCTTGAGCTGGTGGTCTTGCAACAGCACCAGCAGCGATTGGAACACCGCGATGGTGAACATGCCGTAGGCCAGGATCGACAGCAGGATATGCGCGAGGATGCCCGGCTCTTCATCGATCACCTGGACGGTGCCGGTGGGCGCGAACTGCGCCAGCAGCACCGTGAGCATGCCCAGCGGGAATAGAAGAACGAGCAGGTTTTCGACCGGAATCCGGTAGCACGCCAGCAGCGTCAGTGCGATAACGGCGGCGGCGATCAGGCTGGCGGCGCTGAAAAAATCCAGGCCCAGGCCAACCGGGGTCAGCAGGTGGGTGAACAGACTGGCCGCATGGGCCAGCAGGGCCAGCACGCCAAGGCCGACCAGCAGACGTTTGTCCGCTTTGGTGCCTTGGGCCAGACGAGAGCCCTGATAGAGAGTCGCAGCGGCATACACGATGGCGGCGGCGAGGCTGGGTAGCAAACTGGGTGACAAGGGGAGCATAAATCCTGATAGGCAAGCCCGAAAGGCGCTGAGTTTGGCACACACCTGCGCTGCACGAAAGACTCCCGGGCCAGACAGCGGGTGTGCATGGACGCAGTCTTCGCTATAATCCGCGACCTGCCCACGCCGCAGGTTCGCCGAGCGCTGTTTTTAATAGCGATTTACCACAGCCTGGGCCGCCATTACCTCGGTCTACCAATGCATTTCGATGAATAGGGCCTGAAAGGATCGCGCATGTTTGAAAACTTGACTGACCGTCTCTCGCAGACGCTGCGCCACGTAACCGGCAAGGCCAAGCTGACCGAGGACAATATTAAAGACACCCTGCGTGAAGTGCGCATGGCGTTGCTGGAGGCCGACGTGGCCTTGCCGGTGGTGAAGGACTTCGTCAACTCGGTCAAGGAGCGTGCGGTCGGCACTGAAGTGTCGCGCAGCCTGACCCCGGGCCAGGCGTTCGTGAAGATCGTCCAGGCCGAACTCGAAAGCCTGATGGGCGCGGCCAACGAAGATTTGAACCTCAGCGCCGTGCCACCGGCCGTCGTGCTGATGGCCGGCCTGCAAGGCGCGGGTAAGACCACCACCGCCGGCAAGCTGGCGCGCTTCCTTAAAGAGCGCAAGAAGAAGTCGGTGATGGTGGTGTCGGCCGACGTCTACCGTCCTGCCGCGATCAAGCAGCTGGAAATGCTCGCGGGCGAAGTGGGCGTGACCTTCTTCCCGTCGGACCTGAGCCAGAAGCCGGTTGATATCGCCACTGCGGCTATTAAAGAAGCCAAGCTGAAATTCATCGACGTGGTCATCGTCGATACCGCCGGTCGCCTGCACATCGATGAAGAGATGATGGGCGAGATCAAGGCGCTGCATGCCGCGATCAACCCGGTCGAGACGCTGTTCGTGGTCGACGCCATGACCGGCCAAGATGCCGCCAACACCGCCAAGGCCTTCGGTGACGCACTGCCGCTAACCGGCGTGATCCTGACCAAGGTCGACGGCGACGCCCGTGGCGGTGCCGCGCTGTCGGTACGTGCCATCACCGGCAAGCCGATCAAGTTCATCGGTATGGGCGAGAAGAGCGAAGCGCTCGAACCGTTCCACCCGGAGCGTATCGCCTCGCGTATCCTCGGCATGGGCGACGTGCTCAGCCTGATCGAACAGGCTGAAGCCACGCTCGATAAAGACAAGGCCGACAAACTGGCCAAAAAGCTGAAGAAGGGCAAGGGCTTCGACCTCGAAGACTTCCGCGACCAGCTGCAGCAAATGAAGAACATGGGCGGCCTCGGCGGCCTGATGGACAAGCTGCCGAACATCGGCGGCGTGAACCTGGCGCAAATGGGCAACGCCCAGGGCGCGGCAGAGAAGCAGTTCAAGCAGATGGAAGCCATCATCAACTCCATGACCCCGGCCGAGCGCCGCGACCCTGAGCTGATCAGCGGTTCGCGCAAGCGTCGGATCGCCATGGGGTCCGGCACCCAGGTGCAGGACATCGGTCGCTTGATCAAGCAGCACAAGCAGATGCAGAAGATGATGAAGAAGTTCTCCGCCAAGGGCGGTATGGCCAAGATGATGCGCGGCATGGGCGGTATGTTGCCCGGCGGCGGTATGCCGAAAATGTAAAGTATTCGAGCGCAAGCCTTCGCTTGCGCTCCGACCCACAGGGATGTGGGATCTCCAGCAAACCCGCCGTTGGCGGGCGCTGACTTGCCGTTTTAACCGACGGCTCTATAGCAGATCTGAATGGCACGCTGATAGGCGCCAGAAAAAGACATTTGCAAAAGTCCGGATATTCCTTAGAATATGCGGCCTTTCGGGCACCTATGCCCGCTGTGCATTTAGATTTGCAGCACCGACTACAGGAACGATGTTCACATGCTAACAATCCGTCTTGCCCTTGGCGGCTCCAAAAAGCGCCCGTTTTACCACTTGACCGTAACCGACAGCCGCAACCCGCGCGACGGTTCGCACAAGGAACAGGTTGGTTTCTTCAACCCTGTTGCTCGTGGTCAAGAAGTTCGTCTGTCCGTGAACCAAGAGCGCGTAGCCTACTGGCTGAGCGTGGGTGCACAGCCATCCGAGCGCGTTGCAAAGTTGTTGAAGGACTCGGCTAAGGCCGCAGCCTGAGCAATATGAACGCGACGCCAGCTGTTGCTGATGATTTGATCGTTATCGGCAAGATTTACTCTGTTCATGGCGTTCGCGGCGAAGTGAAGGTGTATTCCTTTACTGATCCGACTGAAAACCTGTTGCAGTACAAAACCTGGACGCTCAAGCGCGAAGGTAGTGTGAAACAGGTCGAGCTGGTCAGTGGACGCGGGAACGACAAGTTCCTGGTCGCAAAGCTCAAGGGTCTTGATGATCGTGAAGAAGCGCGTCTTCTGGCCGGTTATGAGATCTGCGTGCCGCGCAACCTGTTCCCTGAATTGACCGACGGCGAGTACTACTGGTACCAGCTGGAAGGTCTGAAGGTTATTGATCAACTCGGGCAATTGCTGGGGAAAATCGATCATCTTCTGGAAACCGGCGCCAATGATGTAATGGTGGTCAAGCCTTGCGCTGGCAGCCTGGATGATCGCGAACGCCTGTTGCCCTATACCGGGCAGTGTGTGTTGGCCGTCGACCTGGCAGCGGGCGAGATGAAGGTGGAATGGGACGCGGACTTCTAAGCGTGGCTACTTTGCGCATTGAAGTGATCAGTTTGTTTCCCGAGATGTTTTCCGCCATCAGCGAGTACGGCATCACCAGTCGGGCGGTGAAGCAGGGGCTGTTGCAGCTTACCTGTTGGAACCCGCGAGACTACACGACGGATCGGCATCACACTGTGGACGATCGCCCATTTGGCGGTGGCCCGGGCATGGTGATGAAGATCAAGCCCCTGGAAGACGCGTTGGTTGAGGCCAAGGCCGCCGCCGGGGAGAAGGCGAAGGTAATTTACCTGTCCCCTCAAGGCCGTCAGCTGAAACAGGCTGCGGTGCGCGAACTGGCAAATGAGGAAGCATTGATCCTGATTGCCGGCCGCTATGAAGGCATTGACGAGCGGTTTATTGAAGCTCATGTCGATGAAGAGTGGTCGATTGGGGACTATGTCCTGTCTGGCGGTGAGCTGCCGGCGATGGTCCTGATAGATGCGGTTACACGACTGCTGCCTGGAGCTTTAGGGCATGCGGACTCTGCGGAGGAAGATTCCTTCACGGATGGTTTGCTGGATTGCCCGCACTACACCCGTCCGGAGGTGTATGCGGATCAGCGTGTTCCCGACGTATTGCTAAGTGGCAATCACGCACACATCCGGCGTTGGCGTTTACAGCAGTCCCTTGGTCGGACCTATGAACGACGCGCCGATCTTCTGGAAAGCCGCTCGCTTTCTGGAGAAGAGAAGAAGCTGCTCGAGGAATACATCCTCGCGCGGGACGATAGTTAACAACGTATCGATGGTAGGTCCATTGACTTACCTTAGGAGCACAGCATGACTAACAAAATCATCCTTGCACTCGAAGCAGAGCAGATGACCAAAGAGATCCCTACCTTTGCCCCGGGCGACACCATTGTCGTTCAGGTGAAAGTGAAGGAAGGCGACCGTTCGCGTCTGCAAGCGTTCGAAGGCGTGGTAATCGCCAAGCGTAACCGTGGTGTGAACAGTGCTTTCACTGTTCGTAAAATCTCCAACGGTGTTGGCGTAGAGCGTACTTTCCAGACCTACAGCCCGCAGATCGACAGCATGGCTGTGAAACGTCGCGGTGACGTACGCAAAGCCAAGCTGTACTACCTGCGTGACCTGTCCGGTAAAGCAGCTCGCATCAAGGAAAAACTGGCTTAAGTCCAGCTTCCCGATGCAGAAAGAAGCAGCCTACGGGCTGCTTTTTTGTGCCTGCGATTTGTGCAGTGCGCCCTGCTAGGCCTGACCAGGCTGAATGACTGCCAGTAATGTCCATCCCGCCAGCGGTTTCATATCGCTCTCTGGCGTGACCACATGCACCCAGCCGCTGCTATCGCGGGCAAACAGCAGTGTCGCCCGTTCCCCGTGCAGTGCCTGATAATCGCTCCAGCCAAACCCATCGGTCAGGTGGGTGGTATACAGTTCGGCGCCTTGCCCCAACAGGCTGGCAAGCTTGGTGTAGCTCAGCGGCTGACTGCCCAGCAAGTGCCCGCGATGCTCGCCGCTGGCCCGGTGCTTGTCGGTGCGACGGCTTTCCTGGCTGTTGGCCAAGGCGAACAGGCGATGCCCGAAGTCATGACGAAAGCGCATGGTGGCCAACGCATTCAACTCGCCGGAAGGGGAAAGCGCGAGCAAATGCCCGAGACCGACTAGGTCCAGATGCGACTCGGCATGCTGTGATGCCGGGTTGCCGAAGTAGGTCGGCAGCCCTTCCATGCGGCTGGCCCGAATGTTTTCCCAGCTCGAATCGGTCAGCAGCACTCGGCTGCCAAGCTGTTGCAGGGCTTTGCCGAGGATGCGTGCCGGGCCGTTCGCACCGACGATCAGAAAGCCGCTTGGCGCGGGCTCGGCTACTTTCAGCAAGCGGGCCAGAGGACGCGCAGTCGCGCTTTGCAGCACCACCGTGCCGATAATCACCGCAAATGTCAGCGGCACCAGCAACAACGCACCTTCGTGGCCGGCCTCATCCAGGCGAATCGCAAAAATGGCCGACACCGCCGCGGCCACAATCCCGCGCGGGGCGATCCAGGCCAGCAGTGCGCGCTCGCGCCAGTTCAGTTTCGAGCCGACGGTCGACACTGCAACGTTCAGCGGGCGCGCAATGAACTGAATGATCAGCAGCAGAATCAGTACGAACGGCCCCAGGGCAATCAATGCGTTCAGGTCCAGGCGCGCCGCCAACAGAATAAACAAGCCGGAAATCAACAGTACGCTGAGGTTCTCCTTGAAGTGCAGGATGTGACGCACGTCCACCCCCTTCATGTTGGCCATCCACATGCCCATCAGGGTCACCGCCAGCAGGCCGGACTCATGCATGACCTGATTGGAGGCGATGAACACCCCCAGCACCGCCGCCAGGGTGGCCAGATTATGCAGGTATTCCGGCAACCACTGGCGGCGCATGACCAGGCCCAGCACCCAGCCCCCGACAATCCCGAACAGGCTGCCGCAGAGGATGACGCCGCCAAAGGTCAGCAGGCTGTGACTCAGGCCATCGCCCGAAGCACTGGCGATGATAAAGCTGTAGACCACCACGGCCAGTAGCGCACCGATGGGGTCGATGACAATGCCTTCCCAGCGCAGGATGTTGGCAATGGACGCCTTGGGGCGTACCACGCGCAACATCGGCACGATGACGGTCGGGCCTGTGACCAGCGTCAAGGTGCCGAACAGCAGCGCCAGCAGCCAGTCGAAACCCAACAGCCAGTGGGTTGCCAGGGTGATCACCGCCCAGGTCGTCAGCGCGCCAAGGGTGACCAGTCGGTGCACCACGCTGCCGATTTCCTTCCATTCCGACAGGTGCAGCGTCAGGCTGCCCTCAAACAGGATCAAGGCGACGGCCAGCGACACCAATGGCATCAGCAATGGGCCGAACATTTCCTGCGGGTCGAGCCAGCCGAGTACCGGCCCCGCCAGAATTCCGCTCAATAACAGAAACAGAATCGCCGGCAACTTCAGGCGCCAGGCCAGCCATTGGCAGCCGAGCGCGGCCACACCGATACCGCCGAAAGCCAACAAGATCTGTTGTTCGTTCATTAAAGCTTCCTGTTCCTAGAAGTAGCGGGCTATGAAAGACTGGTGGCCCTTGCCACAGTTCACTAAATAAAATGG
Source organism: Pseudomonas sp. R1-43-08 (assembly GCF_003852255.1). Lineage (NCBI taxonomy): Bacteria > Pseudomonadati > Pseudomonadota > Gammaproteobacteria > Pseudomonadales > Pseudomonadaceae > Pseudomonas > Pseudomonas sp. R1-43-08. The sequence goes on along the minus strand of NZ_CP027734.1, from coordinate 4,491,989 downwards.
CGCCAAGCCCCTTGCCGCGTCGCCTGAGTAACCATGCCTGCCATTGACCACCCGCTGATCGACCGCTTCCTTGACGCCCTTTGGTTGGAAAAAGGCCTCTCGGACAACACTCGCCAGGCTTACCGCAGCGACCTGGCCCTGTTCAACGGTTGGTTGCAGGAGAAAAACCTGGAGTTGATCAATGCCGGGCGAGAGCTGATCCTCGATCACTTGGCCTGGCGCCTCGAGCAACATTACAAGCCGCGATCCACCGCGAGATTTCTCTCCGGTGTGCGCGGCTTTTATCGCTATCTGTTGCGTGAAAAACTCATCGCGATCGATCCAACTCTACAAGTCGATATGCCGCAATTAGGTAGGCCTCTTCCTAAATCTTTGTCGGAAACTGACGTGGAGGCCCTGTTGGCCGCTCCCGATCTCAGTGAAGCCATCGGCCAGCGCGATCGCGCCATGCTCGAAGTGCTCTACGCCTGCGGGCTGCGGGTGACCGAGTTGATCAGCCTGACCCTGGAGCAGGTCAACTTGCGCCAGGGTGTGTTGCGGGTGATGGGCAAGGGCAGCAAGGAGCGCCTGGTGCCGATGGGTGAGGAAGCGATTGTGTGGGTCGAGCGTTACATGCGCGATGCGCGTAACGAATTGCTCGGTGGCCGCCCCAGTGATGTGCTGTTCCCCAGCCTGCGCGGCGAGCAGATGACCCGCCAGACCTTCTGGCACCGCATCAAGCATCAGGCCAAGGTCGCCGGGATCGGCAAGACGCTGTCGCCGCACACTCTGCGCCATGCATTCGCCACGCACTTGCTCAACCATGGCGCGGATTTGCGTGTCGTGCAGATGCTGCTCGGGCACAGTGACCTGTCCACCACGCAGATTTACACCCATGTCGCGCGGGCGCGCTTGCAGGATATGCACGCCAAGCACCATCCGCGCGGCTGAAAAATCCCAATTTACCCTGCCACGGGCTGCCCTGCGGCCCAACTGTGGTAGGCTTTGTCGGTTCGCAAAGGCGACGGTCACACCCCCATTTTCCAATCGGCGTACCTGCACCGTCCCTGCATCTGCCTTCAGGAGTTCCCATGCGCTTGACCCAGATTATTGCCGCCGCAGCCATTGCGTTGGTTTCCACCTTTGCCGTCGCTGATGACGCAGCCGAGCAGGCCATTCGCAAGAGTCTGGTCAACCTGCAGCTCGACACTCCCATCGAAAGCATCAGCGCCAGCCCGATGGCCGGCCTGTATGAAGTCAAGCTCAAGGGCAGCCGCGTGCTGTACGCCAGTGCCGACGGCCAGTACATCGTCCAGGGCTACCTGTTCCAGCTCAAGGACGGCAAGCCGGTCAACCTGACCGAGAAAGCCGAGCGCCTTGGCGTGTCGAAGCTGATCAACGGTATTCCCGTGGCTGAAACCGTGGTGTACCCGGCCATCGGTGAAACCAAGACCCACATCACGGTGTTCACCGACACCACCTGCCCGTACTGCCACAAGCTGCACGCCGAAGTGCCTGCGCTGAACAAGCTGGGGGTGGAAGTGCGCTACGTCGCGTTCCCGCGCCAGGGCCTGGGCTCGCCGGGTGATGAGCAGTTGCAAGCGGTCTGGTGCTCGGCCGACAAGAAGGCGGCCATGGACAAGATGGTCGACGGCAAGGAAATCAAGGCGGCCAAATGCGCCAACCCGGTTTCCAAGCAGTTCGCCCTGGGCCAGTCGATCGGCGTGAACGGCACACCGGCCATCGTTTTGGCCGACGGCCAGGTAATTCCGGGCTACCAGCCGGCACCACAAGTTGCCAAACTGGCACTGGGCGCCAAGTAAGCATTTATCGTCGAGCCTTTGACGAGCATGGCCCGCCGAACCGTCGGCGGGTCATTAATTGAGAGCCGCAGTTGTGCGGCTGTGTTCCACGGCCGACCTTGAGTCGGCCGTTTCATGGGGAGTTCTTCAGTGAAACCGGTCAAAGTAGGCATCTGTGGGTTAGGGACCGTCGGTGGCGGCACCTTCAACGTACTTCAGCGTAACGCTGAAGAAATTTCCCGCCGTGCAGGGCGCGAGATTGAAGTGGCGCAGATTGCCACGCGTTCGCCAAAGCCTCAGTTCGAAACGACCGGTATTGCGATTACCCACGATGTGTTCGCCGTGGCCACCAACCCTGAAATCGATATCGTCATCGAGCTGGTGGGCGGCTACACCGTGGCCCGCGAGCTGGTGCTAATGGCCATCGACAACGGCAAGCACGTGGTCACCGCCAACAAGGCGCTGATCGCCGTGCACGGCAACGAGATCTTCGCCAGGGCGCGTGAGAAGGGCGTGATCGTGGCCTTCGAAGCGGCGGTGGCCGGTGGCATTCCGGTGATCAAGGCGATCCGTGAAGGCCTGTCCGCCAACCGCATCAACTGGGTGGCCGGCATCATCAACGGCACCGGTAACTTCATCCTCACCGAAATGCGCGAGAAGGGCCGTACCTTCGAAGACGTGTTGGCCGAAGCCCAGGCCCTGGGTTACGCCGAAGCCGACCCGACCTTTGACGTGGAAGGCATCGATGCGGCCCATAAGCTGACCATCCTGGCGTCCATTGCCTTTGGTATTCCGCTGCAGTTCGACAAGGCCTACACCGAAGGCATCACCAAGCTGACCACCGCCGACGTGAACTACGCCGAAGCCCTGGGCTATCGCATCAAGCACCTCGGTGTGGCGCGCAGCACCCCGGCCGGTATCGAATTGCGTGTGCACCCGACACTGATCCCGGCCGACCGCCTGATCGCCAACGTCAATGGCGTGATGAACGCGGTGATGGTCAACGGTGATGCCGCCGGTTCCACGCTGTTCTACGGTGCCGGCGCCGGCATGGAGCCGACCGCTTCATCGGTGATCGCCGACCTGGTGGACGTGGTTCGCGCCATGACCAGCGACCCGGAAAACCGCGTGCCGCACCTGGCCTTCCAGCCGGATTCGCTGTCGGCCCACCCGATCCTGCCGATCGAAGCCTGCGAAAGTGCCTACTACCTGCGCATCCAGGCCCAGGATCATCCGGGCGTGTTGGCCCAGGTGGCCAGCATCCTGTCGGAGCGCGGCATCAACATCGAATCGATCATGCAGAAGGAAGTCGAGGAGCAGAACGGCCAGGTGCCGATGATCCTGCTGACCCATCGCGTGCTCGAGCAGCATATCAACGATGCCATCGCTGCACTGGAAGCCTTGCAAGGTGTAGTGGGCCCGGTCGTTCGTATCCGCGTCGAGCACTTGAACTAACCGATTGTTCCAGGGGCCCCGAGCGTTCGGCGGCCCCTGTTCGAGAATGTTTTAGAGGAGCCAGTCATGCGTTACATCAGCACCCGCGGCCAGGCACCGGCCCTGAATTTCGAAGACGTTCTGCTGGCAGGCCTTGCCACCGACGGCGGCCTGTACGTGCCGGAAAACCTGCCGCGCTTCACCCAGGAAGAAATCGCTTCCTGGGCCGGCCTGCCGTACCACGAACTGGCGTTCCGGGTGATGCGCCCGTTCGTCACCGGCAGCATTCCGGATGCGGACTTCAAGAAGATCCTGGAAGAAACCTACGGCGTATTTTCCCACAGCGCCATCGCGCCCCTGCGCCAGCTGAACGGCAACGAATGGGTGCTTGAGCTGTTCCACGGCCCCACCTTGGCGTTCAAGGACTTTGCCCTGCAATTGCTCGGTCGCCTGCTGGACTACGTGCTGGAGAAACGCGGCGAGCGCGTGGTGATCATCGGCGCCACCTCCGGCGACACCGGCTCGGCGGCCATCGAAGGGTGCAAACACTGCGAAAACGTCGACATCTTCATCCTGCACCCGCACAAGCGCGTGTCGGAAGTGCAGCGTCGCCAGATGACCACCCTGTTTGGTGAAAACATCCACAACATCGCCATCGACGGCAACTTCGATGACTGCCAGGAAATGGTCAAGAACAGCTTCGCCGACCAGAGCTTCCTCAAAGGCACACGCCTGGTGGCGGTGAATTCGATCAACTGGGCGCGGATCATGGCCCAGATCGTCTACTACTTCCACGCTTCCCTGCAGCTGGGCGGGCCGGCGCGTTCGGTGTCGTTCTCGGTGCCGACCGGCAACTTCGGCGATATCTTCGCCGGCTACCTGGCACGCAACATGGGCCTGCCGATCAATCAGTTGATCGTCGCGACCAACCGCAACGACATCCTGCACCGCTTCATGAGCGGCAACCAGTACGTCAAGGAAACCCTGCACGCCACCCTGTCGCCGTCGATGGACATCATGGTCTCGTCGAACTTCGAACGCCTGCTGTTCGACATGCACGGTCGCAATGGCGCGGCGCTGGCCGAGCTGATGAACAGCTTCAAGCAAGGTGGCGGTTTCAGCGTCGAGCAAGAGCGCTGGACCGAAACCCGCAAGCTGTTCGACTCCTTGGCAGTGGACGACGCGCAGACGTGCGAAACCATCGCTGAAGTCTACGCCCAGACCGGCGAGCTGCTCGACCCGCACACCGCCATCGGTGTGAAGGCCGCCCGCGAGTGCCGTCGCAGCCTGGATATCCCGATGGTGATCCTGGGCACCGCGCACCCGGTCAAATTCCCGGAAGCGGTGGAGCAGGCCGGTGTCGGCAAGGCCTTGGAGCTGCCCAAGCACCTGACTGATCTGTTCGAACGGGAAGAGCGTTACACGGTGTTGGCCAACGACCTGAAGGCGGTGCAGGCGTTTGTCAGCCAGCATGGCAATCGGGGTAAGCCGCTGTAAGGCGCACCGCATAGACAAAAACGCCGCTTTCCCTTCCCAGGGTCAGCGGCGTTTTTTTGTTTCTGGCAGGCCCGCCAGTAATATCATCTACGTGAGTAGCTTATGGGCCAGCGCCATTACCGTGCCAACAGCCGTAAAGAAGCCTATTGCGATGCCCACGGGGTACCAGAAGATCTCACGGGTTATCTTGTGGACTTCAGCATTGAACTTGCGTTGTTCGGCATAGATGCGTGATATGTCCGCGTGAATTTTCTCGATCGACGCTTGTTGTTCATTGTGTTCCAGCATCCTCTTCATCCTTCGTGATAAGGGTCTCATGACATGCACTCTGCCCGCACGGCAGGGTGAACAGCGCTCACCCGAGTATAGGATTCACTCCTCGCCTGCGCGCTCGGCTTACCCCAAAACCGCAACCCATTGCGTAAGCAGTTATGTGCTGCCGTTTTTTACCTGTCATGTTGCAAGCGCATGCTGGATACGTCATCCCCGCACAACCCTTGAAAGACGAAAAAGCGAACTTTCCTACGTTACGACCAGTCACTTAGGAGAGATGCAGCACCCGTTGAAACGATTGTTCCCGAACTATTGAGTGGTGATCGAGATGGAAAGTATCAGCCTATTGCTCGAAGAAGCACTGAGCCCTTATCTGGTTACGCTGACCACCTCTGGTGTGCAGGGCGAATGCCTGGTGACCGTGAAGAACCCCGGCGGCGGCATCATGGTCGAGCGCGAAGTCAACCGCGCTCAGCTGACCGACAAGCGCGCGCTGGTGGATGTGGTGGATTGTCTGCTGCGCGATTTGAAAATCGCTGAAGGTCGACTCGAACCCTCGGTCATCGCAGCCTTGCGAAATGCCGCCATGACACGAAACCCGGTCTGCGCATGAAGAATTATTTATCCTTCGAAACTTCCTACAACACGGCCGGTCAGAGTTTGTAACAGCAAGAGCAAACATTGTGCTCCGGTGTTTGTGGCTTGTTGTACTGGTCTTTGTAGATCACGTTTAACCCCGAGTTGTCTCCCCACTCCTCGGGGTTTCTTTTTGCCTGGGATTTGGCACAGCGCGCCCTGCGAACGCAAACGGGTCATGGCTGGCGCGCAGTATTCGTTGAATGACCTCGCCATCGGTTAGACTGGTCGCCTTTCCTTGTCCTAGAAGCCCGTTCATGGCCCAGCCGTCCACGACCTACAAATTCGAACTCAACCTCACCGACCTTGACCGTTCGGTGTACGAGAGTGTCAAGCAGACCATCGCCCGCCACCCTTCGGAAACCGAAGAACGCATGACCGTGCGCCTGCTGGCCTACGCCCTCTGGTACAACGAGCAATTGGCGTTCGGCCGTGGCTTGTCGGACGTCGACGAGCCGGCCCTGTGGGAAAAGAGCCTGGATGACCGGGTGTTGCACTGGATCGAAGTCGGCCAGCCGGATGCCGACCGCCTGACCTGGTGCTCGCGCCGTACCGAACGTACCAGCCTGCTGGCGTATGGCAGCCTGCGCGTGTGGGAAGGCAAGGTCGTGCCGGTGGCGAAAAACCTGAAAAACGTGCACATCGCTGCCGTGCCCCAGGAGATTCTGGAGGTGCTGGCCAAGGACATGCCGCGCGTAATCAAGTGGGATGTGATGATCAGCGAAGGCACGATTTTCGTCACCGATGACCGTGGCCAGCATGAAGTGCAACTGGAATGGCTGGTTGGCGGACGTGATTGAACATGTGGGAGGGGGCTTGCTCCCGATAGCGTTGGATCAGTCACAACATCATTGACTGACACTCAGCTATCGGGAGCAAGCCCCCTCCCACATTTGATCTTTGTTGAATTTTGAATTGTCGTTTAACCCTTGTATCAGTAGAGAAGTTATCCCCACCGTATGCGTATCGAACCCCGTCCCTTGCCTGCCGTCCTGCCTTTCCTCGGTGAATTGCCACCGCTGCTGACCCGTCTCTACGCCGCGCGCGGGGTGCAATCGGAAGCCGAGCTGGACAAGAGCCTGGCGCGGTTGATTCCCTATCAGCAGCTCAAGGGCATTGATGCCGCTGTCGACCTGCTGGTCACGGCGCTGGAGCAGCGCCAGCGCATCCTGATCGTCGGTGACTTCGACGCCGACGGCGCCACCGCCAGTACCGTCGGCACACTGGGCCTGCGTTTGCTCGGTGCGGCCCACGTCGATTACCTGGTGCCCAACCGCTTCGAATATGGCTACGGCCTGACGCCGGAGATCGTGGCGGTGGCGCTGCAGCGCGAGCCGCAGTTGCTGATCACCGTGGATAACGGCATCTCCAGCGTCGAGGGCGTGGCGGCGGCGAAGGCGGCGGGGTTGAAGGTGCTGGTGACGGATCACCACTTGCCGGGCGATGAACTGCCGGCGGCGGACGCGATCGTCAATCCGAACCAGCCGGGCTGTACCTTCCCCAGCAAGGCGCTGGCCGGTGTCGGCGTGATCTTCTACGTGTTGATGGCCCTGCGCGCGCGCTTGCGCAGTCTGGGCTGGTACGACAACAGCCCGCAGCCGAACATTGGTGAGTTGCTCGACCTGGTGGCCCTGGGCAGCGTTGCCGACGTGGTGCCGCTGGACGCCAACAACCGCATCCTCGTCCATCAGGGCCTTGAACGTATTCGTGCCGGTCGGGCGCGCCCGGGGATCAAGGCGATCCTTGAAGTGGCCAAGCGCGACCATGCCCGTATCACCTCCACCGACCTCGGCTTTATCCTTGGCCCGCGCCTGAATGCAGCCGGGCGCCTGGATGACATGAGCCTGGGCATCGAATGCCTGCTCACCACGGACATTGCCGCCGCACGGGAAATGGCCGCGCAACTGGATGGCATGAACCAGGACCGCAAATCCATCGAGCAAGGCATGCAGCGCGAAGCCCTGGCCCAGCTCAAGGATTTGCCGGTCGAATCGATGCCGTACGGCTTGTGCCTGTTCGATCCGGAGTGGCACCAAGGGGTAATCGGGATTCTGGCGTCGCGCATGAAAGAGCGCTATTTCCGTCCCACCATCGCCTTTGCCGATGCCGGTGATGGCCTGCTCAAGGGCTCTGGGCGTTCAGTACAGGGCTTTCATATCCGTGACGCGCTGGCGGTGGTTGCCAGCCAGCATCCCAGCCTGATTGCCAAGTACGGTGGTCATGCGATGGCGGCTGGCCTGACCCTGCCCGAAGCGAATTTTCCGTTATTTGCGCAAGCCTTCGATGCCGAAGTGCGTCGGCAACTGCGCGAAGAAGACCTCACCGGTCGGCTGCTCTCCGACGGCACCCTGGCGGTGGAAGAGTTTCACCTGGAACTGGCCCGCGCACTGCGCCATGCCGGCCCGTGGGGGCAGCACTTTCCCGAGCCATTGTTTCACGGCGTGTTCCAGTTGGTGGAGCAGCGGGTGGTCGGCGAGCGGCACTTGAAGGTGGTGCTCAAGAGCGAATGCGGCTCGGTGAAGCTCGATGGCATTGCGTTTGGGGTCGACCGTGAAGTCTGGCCGAATCCGACGGTGCGGTGGGTGGAGTTGGCCTACAAGCTGGATGTGAACGAGTATCGCGGGAATGAAACGGTGCAGTTGATGATTGCGCATATCGAACCGCGTTAGATCCAACTGACACCGGGATACAAATGTGGGAGGGGGCTTGCTCCCGATGGCGGAGTGTCAGTCACTGTTCATATGACTGATCCACCGCTATCGGGAGCAAGTCGAATCGTCGCACCGCCCCTCCCACATTTGGTTTTGTGTACTGCTTACTCGGCTTTGGCTTGGTGCTTGACGATGATATCCACCAGCCGCTTGGCCAGCGCCGGATAGTTCTCATCGAAGTGATGCCCGCCGGGCAGCTTGATGGCTTCGCCCACGGCGGTCTTGTCGGTGCAGCCACTCTCGTCGACTTCCTCGGCGCCGTAGATGCACACCACTTTGTCGGCTGGCAGCTTGGCCATTTCCGGGCCGGTCGCGGCTTCTTTGCCGGCGTTGCCCAGCCAGCCTTCCACTTCAATCTCAAAGCTGCCGGTGCGGGCGAAGGCCAGCAGGATGATTGCGTCGACCCGTTGCTGTTCGTTTGCCGGCATGCGGTTGTAGATGGCCGGCAGGACGTCGGCGCCGAACGAATAACCGGTCAGCACGAAGCGCTTGGTGCCCCATTTCTGCCGGTAGTGCTGCATCAGCTCGGTAAGGTCCTTGGCGCTTTGTTCCGGGGTCTTGTGCTGCCAGTAATAGCGCAGGGTGTCGATGCCGACCACCGGGTAGCCGATCTTCGCCATCTCGCCGGCCACGTCGCGGTCCAGGTCACGCCAGCCGCCGTCACCGGAGAGGAACAGGGTCACGGTGTCCTTGGCCTGGCCTGCCGGCACTTCCACCACCGGAATCGCCAGGCCGCCGTTGTCCGAACCCACCAGTTGCTTGCGCAGCTCGTTGTTCAGCACTTGCGGGTAATGAATGTCGTAGTCGCTGATGCTGGTGGTGGCACGCGGTGTGTCGCGTACGAAACTGGCGCTTTCATCGTCAGGGTTGTCGTTCCACGCCACCAGCCAGTTGCCATGGGCGGCGGTTTTCGGCAGCGGGTCGTTGCAGCCTTCCTGTTTCAGGGCGAAGCCGACGGAGATGGCATTGGCCTTGTCGTCGTTCTGTGTGGCCAGCCAGCGCCAGGCGAGCGCCGCGCCAGGGCCGATGCCGCTGACCAGGGTTGCAGGGCCTTTAAGCTGGGCCAGAGCGCTTTGCAGCGCTTGCTCCTGCAGGGCGCAGTCATCTTTAGGCAGCACCACTTGCACGATCTGCGCCGCGCCCCCCTGGCTCAGGGCGATCAGTTGGCTGTCGGTGAGGGTTTCGTCGGCCATCACGGCCACCGCCACGCGGGCTTTGGCGGCGCTGGCCGGGGTCACGCGGGTCATCATCGAACCGTCGGCCTGGGGCAATTGCTCCAGGGTCGGCTGTGGGGCAGGGCGGTTCCAGTACCAATAGCCGCCGCCCAGGATCAGCGCGAGCAGCACAACAAAGGCCAATACATACCGCCAGGAGCGTCGAATCATCAGCGTTTCACCAATCCAGTCAAGCCGCCCGCGATCAGGGCGGCGGTATCGGCCAATGCCACCAGCGGATCAAGTCCTGCGGGCACGGCCATGTAACGGGGTTCCCAGTCAGGCTGGAACTTGTCTTTGAAGCGGCGCAAACCTTGGAAGTTATACAGTTGCTCGCCACGGCGGAACACCATCGAGCCCAAGCGTTGGGTCAGTGGCGCGCCACGCCGTGGTTGCAGGCCCGACAACGGCACCATGCCGAGGCTGAAGCGGGCGTAGCCGTGGTTTTTATAATGTTGAATCAGGCCGACCATCATGAACTCCATGGTCAGCTTCGGCGCGTCCGGGTGGGCGCGCATCAGGTCGAGACTGGCCAGGTCATGGTTGTACGTCTCGAGCAGGTTGGCGAAGGCCACCGGACGCCCTTCGAAGCGAATGATCGCGATCCGAAAGTGCTTGAGGTAGTCGTCGCTGAAGCGGCCCAGGGAGAAGCCTTTTTCACGCACATTCTTACCGGTTAGCCAGGCGTCCGAGATAACTTTTAATTCATCCATCGGCGCCGTGCCCGGCTCGCAGATCTCCAGGGACAGGCCGTCCCGGGTGCCACGGTTCCAGGTGTAGCGCAGATCCTTCATCTCTTTGCCCTTGGCTTCCAGGTCAAAGCGTTTCAGGTCGACCCGGGCTTCTTCGCCCAGCTTGATCGCGGTGAGGCCGATATCCATGTAGTACGGCAGGTTCTCGGCGCGCACTTGGTAGAACACCGGCCGTGCGTGGTGAATGTCGCACAGGTCGCGGAACTGCCAGATCATCTCGGCGCGCGGTTGAGTCGGGCCGATCGGATCATACAGCGCCACCAGGCTGCGCCCGCGACGGGCGTACATCAGGAAGGCTTCATCGTTGGGGTGGAACAGCAACGCCTTGTCGCCGGTCAGCGCCAGGCCGCCGTCGGGTTGGGAAGAGGCCATCAGGATCTTGCTGGCGCGTTCCAGCTCATCCGGGGTCGGCAGGTGGATCACCGGGCGCGCGGTCCGCAGCAGCCAGGTCAGCGACACGATCACCAGCAATACGGCGGCGCCGAGCAACGAGCGCAAGCCGCGCGGGGCGTTGGCATCGAGGGTGAACTGCCACCAGAGTTGATGGCTGTAAGGCACATCTTGATAGGCAAACAGCAACAGCCAGATCGACGCGCCCAGCACGCAGACGCTGGCGACCAGGTACAGCGGCGAGAACGGCAGTTCGGTCAAGCGGCTGGCGCGGTAGAACGAGCGCCGGAAGATCGCCAGCAGCACGGCGGTCATGGTCATCAGGCTGGCTTCTTCCCAGTCGAAGCCCTTGAGCAGTGAGAGCAGGGCGCCGACCAGCAGCAGCACCATGGTCAGCATCCAGGCGGCTGACAAACGTCGACGCAGGCCTTGGGCCAGCAATAGGCACAGCACGCCGATCAGGCTGGCACCGAAGTGCGACGCATCAATCAGGCGGTGGGGAATCAGGAAGCCGATGTTTTCCAGGCGTGAATCGATCTCCGGCGTGGCGCCGGAAAACAGCAGGACCACGCCGGACAAAAAAACCAGTACGGCCAGCACCGGTGCCGCAAGGCCGGAGGCGACGCGCAGGCTCTGCTGAGTCTGGAACAGGCGCTGGGCCTCGTTGATCAGCAGGAAGATACAGGCGATCAACAGCGGCAACACCACGTAGATCATCCGGTACAGCAACAGGGCGGCAGCCAGTGGCGCAGCGCCGAGTTTGTCGGCGAAGGCCGCCAGCAGGATCGCCTCGAAGACCCCCACGCCTCCCGGTACATGGCTGAGCACGCCGGCGGCCAGGGCCAGCAGGTACACCAACAGGAACGGGCCGAAAGGCGGTGCTTCGGGCAGCAGCATATAAAGGACAGCGGCTGCGGCGGCGACGTCCAGCGCGGTGATGACCAGTTGCAGGAACGTCAGGCGACGGCCAGGCAGGCGCAGGGTGCGGCGCCCGGCCTTGACCAGCAGGTTATCCGGATAGGGTTGTTCCGGCAGGCGACGGCGATAGATACCGATGCACAGCATGGCCGACAACAGCAGCACCGCACCGGCGACACCGCCCAGCAGGCTCTGCGGTAAATGCAGGTAGGTCGATGCCGCCGGCAGGTTGCTCAGCGTGGCCAACGCGGCCAGTGGCGGCAGCGCGCAGCCCAGCGCCAAGCTGGCGAACACGGTCATGTGGGCGACTTCCGACGCACCAATGCCGTGGCGTGCATATAAACGGTAGCGCACCGAGCCGCCCGAGAGCATCGACAGGCCGATGGCGTTGCCGATGGCAAAGGCAGTGAAGCCGCCCAGGGCCAGGGTCTTGGCCGGCAGTTTCACGCCAGCGTAACGTGCGCCGGAAAATTCATAGCCCAACAGAATGATGAAGCCGGCCACCGCTGCGGCAAACGCGCCGAGCAAGGCCGGTTTAGGCACCTCCAGGATCGAGTCGTGGAGCGCGTAGAGGTCGAGTTCCAACAACAGGTGTCGGCAGGCGATCAGGGCAATTGCAAACAGCAGCAACGTAACGGCCAGGCCGATGGGCTGACGATATTTGCTCAACAGATCCAGCCAACGCAAACGGGTGGGAGCGATCGGTTGTTCCGCTGTGACAGTGTCATGTGGTTCAGACGAGTTGGCGCGCATCAATCACCTCGTGGATTGTGCGCGACAGGATGGAGGTATCCAGCCAAGTTACCAATCCCTATGGACAAAATAATTACAAATATTAACGCGGATCACCGAGTGGGGCGACTGCGGCCATTGGTCGTAGAAGGTAGCGCTTGAGCATCGAGCATAGCGTGCAATGGGATGGACTCTGCAAACCGTCTACGGTTTCATGAAAGATGCCATGCCATTGTTTCAGAAGAACTTTTTCATCGGATACAAAAAAGGCCACTCTTTCGAGTAGCCTTTTTTGATGTTTGGTTGCGGGAGCCGGATTTGAACCGACGACCTTCGGGTTATGAGCCCGACGAGCTACCAGACTGCTCCATCCCGCGTCTGTGGGCGGCATTCTACAGTCCAGCGACGAGGTGTCAACCGTTAATGAGTCGATGGCTCAAATTAACGGTGATTTATTCAAAATCAAGGCCTTGCCACTTTCATTGTAGGAACGAGCTTGCTCGCGAAAGGCGTCAACGCAGCGCTTCAGATAGCCAGCGGTGTGTTGAAGTTTTTCGCGAGCAAGCTCGCTCCTACAGGAGGGGAGGTAAAACAGGCGCGCACAAAAAAGGCCACTCTTTCGAGTAGCCTTTTTTGATGTTTGGTTGCGGGAGCCGGATTTGAACCGACGACCTTCGGGTTATGAGCCCGACGAGCTACCAGACTGCTCCATCCCGCGTCTGTGTGTCGGCATTCTACAGAGGATCGCGAGTGTGTCAACCCGAAAATAGAAGAAAAGCGCTTGTGGTTCAATCGCTTAGCTCTCCAAGGCGAGCGTGGTAGGGGCGCGGAGCCAGTCGGGCCGAGGCTTTCAGCTCTATTGGAGGGCTGAATTCGATTGAGAAAACAAATTCATCTGCGATATTTCGTACCGCTCAGGCAGAAGATTCAAACTACTGGTGCTATATACAGGGGTGAATGCGATACTGGCCATCCGTTGGTCCACACCCCGTTTATATGACGCAGCGCAAAATCATCCACGTCGACTGTGATTGCTTCTACGCCGCCATCGAGATGCGCGACGACCCGAGCCTGGCGCAAAAACCCTTGGCTGTCGGCGGTTCGGCAGATCGGCGGGGGGTGATCGCTACGTGCAATTACGAAGCGCGGGCGTATGGGGTGCGCTCGGCGATGTCATCCCGTCACGCGTTGAAGTTGTGCCCGGACCTGACGATCGTCAAGCCGCGGATGGATGCCTATAAAGAAGCGTCGAAGGAGATCCAGTCGATCTTTCGCGACTACACCGATTTGATCGAGCCGTTATCGCTGGATGAGGCCTACCTCGACGTATCCGACAGCCCGCACTTTGGCGGCAGTGCCACGCGCATCGCCCAGGACATTCGCCGGCGTGTCTCCAATCAATTGCACATCACCGTGTCTGCGGGCGTGGCGCCCAACAAGTTTCTGGCCAAGATCGCCAGCGACTGGAAAAAGCCCAACGGCCTGTTTGTGATTACCCCGGATCAGGTCGAAGATTTCGTCTCCCAGTTGCGGGTGAGTAAGTTGCATGGGGTCGGCAAGGTCACTGCCGACAAGCTGGCGCGCCTGGGCATTGAAGATTGCCTGCAATTGCGGGAGTGGAACAAGCTGGCGCTGGTGCGCGAATTCGGCAGTTTTGGTGAGCGCCTCTGGAGCCTCGCCCGTGGGATCGATGACCGCGTGGTGCAGAACGACAGTCGGCGGCAATCGATCAGCGTGGAAAATACCTACGATGTGGACTTGCCGGATCTTTCAAGCTGCCTGGCAAAACTGCCCGAACTCATGGACACCCTGGCCGGGCGCATGGCGCGTATCGACAGCAGCTACCGGGCGGGCAAGCCGTTCGTGAAGGTCAAGTTTCATGACTTTACCCAGACCACTTTGGAGCAGGCCGGGGCAGGGCGGGACCTGGAGAGTTATCAACAGCTGATGACCCAGGCGTTCAACCGTGGTGGGAAGCCGGTGCGGTTGTTGGGGATTGGCGTGCGCTTGCTGGATTTGAGCAGCGGTAACGAACAGCTCGAGTTTTCCTGGTAGAAACTGGGATTAAAAAATGTAAGAGATCCAAATGTGGGAGGGGGCTTGCCCCCGATTACGGTGTGTCAGTGCCAGATGTACTGACTGACACACTGCAATCGGGGGCAAGCCCCCTCCCACATTTGATCTCCAGCAGGCTTCAGATTTCAGCGTGCGCCAGGGTCTGCGACTAACCGCCCGGCATCCTTGGCCAGCGCCTGCAAAAACTCCTGCTGCAACTCTGGGTCATTGCGCGTGAGTTCGATCAGGCTTTGTTCGAGTTCGCTGGCTTCTTCTTCCAGGCCCAGCTCCGAGAGGCGCTTGACCCGGTGTACCCACTGGTTGACTTCGTCGTCTTCCAAATCGTCGTAGATCAGGCCATGGGCTTCCAGCAATTTTCCGCGCAGGGTGCTGCTGATCGCCAGGGTCGAATCCGTGTGCACGTCGTCCTGGCCGTCTTCCACGCTGATCTTCAAGGTGGTGATGCGGTTCAGGTCCTGTTCGGCAAACGGACTGTCCAACAGGTTCAGGCGCAGGACGCCGTCGCGGTCGGTGGTCAGTTCATGGGTCTGTTTGCCGGCTGTGACCTGTACCGGGCGTTCGCTCCAGGGCAGGCTCGAATACTCCAGGCGCTTGTCACGCTGGACTTCATCGATGCCCGCGAGGTTCTGCTGGGCACGGCCGTGGGATTGCACGTTCATGAACGGGTTAATGCCGTCCACGCCGTAGCTCAGCCAATCGCGGGTCATGCTGGCGGGCAGGTTGCCGAGGGCGAAGATGTTCACCACATTGGCCCCCGCGCCAGCCACCAGCGCCACGGCACCCAGGGGCATCTCGTAGAGTTTGCGCCAGGGCTGATAGGGCGTGTAGCGGTCGTAACGCCGAGTGACTTCGAATTCGGTGACTTCAAAGGTCTTTTGCTCGTGAATCCGAACCCGACGTTGCGGCAGCTCCAGCACTTTGGGCTCACCTACATCGATCTGCAGGCTGTGGTCGAGCAACTTGCGCTCAACCCGCTCCTCGTGCTCACTGCGTTGCGACATCTGGTTGGCGCAGCCGCTGACCAGCAGGGCGCCGCACAAGGCGGCGCCCCCCAGGGCTCTGGTGTTTCGCTTGAACATGACTTCTCTTGATCTGGTTTTCAGCGACGAATACGCGCCTGAAGGAAAGACAGCACGTCAGCCACCGGCAACGGTTGGGCCTCGGCTTCGGTCCGGCTCTTGTATTCCAGATTGCCATCGGCCAGGCCGCGGTCACTGACCACGATCCGGTGGGGGATGCCAATCAGTTCCATGTCGGCGAACTTGATGCCCGGGCTGGTTTTCTTGTCCCGGTCATCGAGCAGCACTTCAAAACCGGCGGCCGTCAGTTCGGCATACAGTTTGTCGGTGGCTTCGCGTACTTGCTCGGTTTCATAGCGCAACGGCACCAGCGCAACCTGGAACGGCGCCAGGGCGTCGCTCCAGATGATGCCTTTCTCGTCGTTGTTCTGCTCGATGGCAGCGGCGACCACACGGGACACACCAATGCCGTAGCAGCCCATGTCCAGGGTGATCGGCTTGCCGTTCTCGCCCAGCACTTCGCACTTCATCGCCTTGCTGTACTTGTTGCCCAGCTGGAAGATGTGCCCGACTTCGATGCCGCGCTTGATCTCCAGGGTACCCTTGCCATCCGGGCTTGGGTCGCCGGCCACGACGTTGCGCAGGTCGGCCACGGTCGGAACCGGCAGGTCACGCTCCCAGTTCACGCCGAAGTAGTGCTTGTCGTCGATGTTCGCACCGATACCGAAGTCGCTCATCAGCTCGACCGAACGGTCGATGATGATCGGCAGCGGCAGGTTCAGCGGGCCGAGGGAGCCGGCGCCGGCGCCAATGGCGTCGCGCAGTTCGGCATCGGTGGCCATGACCAGCGGGCTGGCCACGCCAGGTTGCTGGGCCGCCTTGATTTCGTTGAGCTCGTGGTCGCCACGGATCACCAGGGCGATCAGCTTGCCTTCTTCTTCGGCGCGCACGATCAGGGTCTTGATGGTCTTTTCAATCGGCAGATTGAATTTTTCCACCAGGGCCGCGATGGTCTTGGTATCCGGGGTGTCGACCAGGCGCAGTTCTTCGGCTGGCGCTGGGCGCGAGGTTTCCCGTGGGATGGCTTCGGCTTTCTCGATGTTCGCCGCGTAGTCGGAACCGTTGCTGAACGCGATGTCGTCTTCGCCGGATTCGGCCAGCACGTGGAATTCGTGGGAGCCGGCGCCGCCGATGGAGCCGTTGTCCGCTTCAACCGGGCGGAATTTCAGGCCCAGGCGCGTGAAGATGTTGCAGTAGGCCTGGTGCATGCGGTCGTAGGTCGCCTGCAGGGACGCCTGGTCGGCATGGAACGAATAGGCGTCCTTCATGATGAATTCACGGCCGCGCATCAAGCCGAAGCGTGGGCGGATTTCATCACGGAATTTGGTCTGGATCTGATACAGGTTCAGAGGCAGCTGTTTATAGCTGCTCAACTCGTTGCGCATCAGGTCGGTGATGACTTCTTCATGGGTCGGGCCGGCGCAGAAATCGCGGCCATGACGGTCCTTGAAGCGCAGCAGCTCGGGGCCGTACTCTTCCCAGCGTCCGGATTCCTGCCACAGTTCAGCCGGTTGGGTGCTCGGCATCAACACTTCCAGAGAGCCGGCAGCGTTCATTTCTTCACGAACGATGGCTTCGACCTTGCGCATCACCTTCAAGCCCATGGGCAGCCAGGTGTACAGGCCGGAGGCCAGTTTGCGGATCATGCCGGCGCGCAGCATCAGCTGATGGCTGATGACAACCGCATCGGAAGGCGTTTCTTTCTGTGTGGCGAGCAAATATTGACTGGTACGCATGGTAGGCCGTTGTCGGTTGCTTGGACTTGAAATGACTTGGGATTGTACGGGCGGTTGCTGCTGGAGTACAGGCGTGACATTGCGGGGGATCTGACTGACTGTAGGAGATCCAAATGTGGGAGGGGGCTTGCCCCCGATAGCGGTGGGTCAGTGATACATAAGCGCCTGACACCCTGCTATCGGGAGCATGGGTATCTACACAACTTTGGCGTAGCCCTGAACCTGTGGCGAGGGAGCTTGCTCCCGTGGCGTCCTGGCGGCCTATAGCTATCTGACTGATGCCCCGCGTTCCAAATGTGGGAGGGGGCTTGCCCCCGATGGCGGCCTGACAGCCGACCAGGATGTTGGATCAAGGCGAGTACATATCCGTTGCTGCGGTAACGGCGGCTTAGGGTTCCGCCCTTACGGCGTCTCACTTTTGAAAAGCGCAAAAGTAAGCAAAACGCTCTTGCCCCACCACTCGGCACCTCGCCTAGGCTCGGTGTGCCCGTAATCCGACATTGATTTGGGGGGGCGCCGCCACGCGCCATCCATGGCGCGGGGCGGCTAAACCGGCATCCCTGCCGGTTTACCCCCCAAATCACTATCGGATTACGGCCAGCGTGGTTTAACGGGGCGCCTAGATCAAAAGCAAGATCAAGAGCGGCTCGCTTCGCATCGTGGTTACCGTAGGCTGCTACAAAATTGTGTAGATACCCATGGCTATCGGGGGCAAGCCCCCTCCCACATTGTCAGTCTTCTTGCGGGGGATTCAACTGGGCGCGCCGATTCTCCTGGAACCAGTGCAGGGCAATCAGGAACAACGTCGGCACCCCCAGCAGGCAGGTGATCATGAAGAAGCTGTGATAGCCGAACTTCTCCACCATCACCCCCGAATACCCGCCGATCAGGCGCGGCAGCAACAGCATGATCGAGCTGAGCAGCGCGTATTGGGTGGCGGAGAACTTGAGGTTGGTCAGGCTCGACAGGTAGGCGACAAAGGCAGAGGTGGCCAGGCCGGAGCTGAAGTTATCCAGGGAAATGGTGACGATCAGCATCTGCAGGTCGGGGCCCATGTCGGCGAGCATCACGAACAACAGGTTGGTGCCGGCCGAGGCCACGCCACCGATGAACAGGATCGGCAGAATCCCGAACCGCACGATCAACAGGCCGCCCATGCCGGCGCCGAGCAGGGTCATGATCAGGCCGAAGATCTTGCTGACCCCGGCAATCTGGTCCTTGGTAAAACCCTGGTCGATATAGAACACGTTGGCCATCACGCCCATGACGGTATCGGACATGCGATAGGTGGCGATCAACCCGAGCAGCAGCAACGCCTGCCAGCGGTAGCGCAGGATAAAGTCGTTGACCGGCGTCAGTACCGGCGCCAGGCCACGGCGGCCCATGGCCGAGAGGCACAGGGCGGTGAGCAGGATATAAAGGATGGCCCGCAGGAAGGCACGGTCTTCCATCAGCAGTTCCCACAGGCTCACGCCCTGGAACAGCACGCTGGCGAAATCCGTGTTGTACAGCTGGGTAAACATGGCAGGCACCGACACCAGCAACACGATCAGCACGAACACTGACGCCAACTGATGCACGAAGCTATAGCGCCCGGCCTGCAACTGGGTGCGCAGCGGCACGTTGGGTTCGCGCATCAACAGGGTGGTGAGCAGGGCCGGAACCATCAACACGCCGAACAGCACATAGGTGCCGGTCCAGGCCGAGTGCTTATAGTTGAAACCGGTGGAGCCGAAGCCTTCGGCAAAGAACAGCGCACCGGCCGTGGCCAACAGGGCGGCGATGCGATAACCGGACATATAGCTGGCGGCCAGGGCGGCCTGGCGGCTGTCGTCGGCGATTTCCAGGCGGTAGGCATCGACGGCGATGTCCTGGGTGGCCGAGGCGAAGGCCACGACGACGGCAATGGCAATCAACCAGGACAAGTGTTTTTGCGGGTCACAAAAGCCCATGCCGATCAATCCAAGGATCACCAGCGACTGGGAAAGCACCAGCCAGGAACGCCGGCGCCCGAGTTTACCGAGCAATGGCAGGCGCCATTGGTCGAGCAGCGGCGACCAGACCCATTTGAAGGCGTAGGCCAGCCCGATCAGGCTTGCATAACCGATGGTCTCACGGGCAACACCCGCTTCACGCAGCCACACGGAAAGCGTCGAGAACACCAACATATAAGGCATGCCGGCAGCGAAACCGAGCAACAACAGCACTAACGTCGAGGGGCTGGCATAGGCGGCGAGCGCGGCGCGCCAGGTTTTACGGGGCATGGGCTGGAGTCTGCCTCAGATTTGCGGAAACAAAGCGCGCACTCTAACCGCTGTGCTCTACCGGGCGCCAGCCATGGCGCTGAATATCAACGCGATTGTTCAGGATGCTGACACCTTCGCTGCGTAAACGCGCACGTTGCTCGTCACCTGAGGCGCTGCCCACCGGCAGACTTATCCGACCACCGGCACCCAACACCCTGTGCCAGGGCAGTCGGGTGTCCGCCGGAAGCTGGCTAAGGGTACGCCCGACCCAGCGTGCGGCGCGCCCCAACCCGGCCAGGTGCGCCAACTCGCCGTAGCTTACGACGCAACCTGCCGGCACTTGCGCCAAGGTCAGGTATAGCGCGGTGCGGCGCATGTCGGCGGGGCTTTGCGGGGTGTCGGCAGGTTCATTCACTGTGGGGCTATCCGTTGAGAACGTCGGTGTTTTTGTAAGAAACGTCTGTAAACTTGGGGGTGAGCATGGAACTCACTATAAATAGTTGAGTCAGTTCAGGCTATCCACGACGATAGCCCCTTCTTTTCGCCAACCCCGAGCCCCGTATCTGCTTATGTTGTCCAGAACCCTGCTGTGCCTCGCTGTCCTCAGTGCTTCCACGCCCCTGCTCGCCGATACCGTCTGGTTGAAGAACGGTGATCGCCTGACCGGCAAGATCAAAGTTTTCGACGGCGGCAAGTTGCTGATCCAAACCAGCTACGGGGGCGCCATCCCGGTGGATTGGAAGCAGGTGAAAACCCTGGAGAGCGACCAGGAGTTGCTGGTCAAGCAGGACGCCTATGCCGGTGAAAAGGCCAAGTCCCTCAAGCCGGCGGAGGATGGCAAAGTCGTGCTGGCCAATGGCGAAGCGCCCAAGACCGTGGACCTGGCCAGTATCCAGCAGATCCTCAAGCCCAAGCCTGTGATCGAAGACCTGGTGTGGAAGGGCAACATCGACCTGGCGCTGGACTACAAGCGCGCCGACAAAGACACCAACGACTACGACGTCGACTTCAAGACCTCGGCCCGTCACGGCCAGTGGCGCCACACCGGCAAGGGCGAATACAACCGCGAATTCCAGGACGACGTCACCACCACCGACAACTGGGCGCTGGAATACGATCTGGACCGCTTCATCACCGAGCACTGGTTCTGGCAAGGCCGCCTGACCTACAAGCGCGACAAGGTTGAAGACCTGGCGCGCCAACGCACCGTCGGTACCGGCCCGGGCTATCAGTTCTGGGACGATGAACTGGGCGCGTTCTCCCTCGGCTCGCTGATCAACCGCACCGATTACGAATACGCCGATGGCGGCAAGGACAACTTCTATTCCCTGGCCATGAAGTGGAACTACAACCGCTACCTGGTGGGCAAGACCGTGGAATTCTTCACCAACGGCGAGCTGGGCAAGCCGATTGACGGTCCGGCCGAGTATGCCCTGGATGCCGAGATGGGCCTGCGCTACAAGGTCACCGAATGGGCCTCGCTCAATCTCAAGGCCGAGCGCGACGTCATCAGCGGCGACTCCGACAGCAGCTTGAGCAAGACCCGCTACACCGCAGGGTTTGGCGTGGCCTGGTAACGCGGCATCGAGCACCCTGGCAACCTGCGCGGATATTGATTACCTTGTGTTGAGATCCATTCCCATATGCCATGGGCGGCGAAACAACCCAGGAGTCATACATTGAGCGCGCACGTTGCCAGGAACGCCCGAGAGCTGTTGCTCAAGGAATACCGTGGGGCCTTGGCCACACAATCCAAAGCCATGCCCGGTTTTCCCTTCGGTTCGGTCGTGCCGTACTGCCTCGACGAGCAGGGCCGCCCGCTGATCCTGATCAGTCGCATCGCCCAGCACACCCACAACCTGCAGAACGACCCCAAGTGTTCGTTGCTGGTGGGTGAGCGCGAAGCCGACGATGTGCAGGCCGTCGGGCGCCTGACCTACCTGGCGCAAGCCGAAAAACTCGACGACGCCGCTGCGATCGAAGCCGCCGCCGAGCGCTATTACCGTTACTTCCCCGAGTCGGCCAACTACCACAAGGCCCACGATTTCGATTTCTGGGTGCTCCAGCCGGTGCGCCACCGGTATATCGGTGGGTTTGGCGCGATCCACTGGGTCGACCACCTGACCTTGGCCAATCCGTTCGCGGGCAACGCCGAACGCAGCATGATCGAACACATGAACAGCGATCACGCCAAGGCCATCGCCCATTACGTCAACCTTGCCGGTTTACCGACGACCGAGCCTGCGCAACTGGCCGGCATCGACAGCGAAGGCATGCACCTGCGTATCGGCCAAGCCCTGCACTGGCTGCCGTTTGGCGAACCTTGCAACACGCCGACACAAGTACGCGAAGCCTTGGTTTCATTGGCTCACGCCGAATCCTGGCCGAAAAAATCAGACGTTAGTGCTTGAATTCACGAAAAGGCGACGTCATCTAAGGTGAACTAGCAAGGCATTCTTGCGTTGAGGAACCATTTGATGCGCCCTTTTTTGTTGCTTTTTCTCTTGTTCCCGGTGCTGGAGCTGTTCGTATTCGTTCAAGTCAGCGGTGCGATTGGATTCTTCCCGGCACTGCTGCTGATCATTCTCGGCTCGATGCTCGGCGTGCTGGTGCTGCGCGTCGCCGGGCTGGCGACGGCACTGCGTGCCCGTGAAAGCCTGAACCGCGGCGAGCTGCCCGCCCAAACCATGCTCGAAGGCCTGATGATGGCCCTGGCCGGTGGCCTGTTGATCCTGCCGGGTTTCATCAGCGACGTGGTGGGCCTGGTCATGCTGCTGCCGGTCACGCGCAAATTGCTGGCCGGCAAGATGCGCCAGCGTGCCGAAGAAGCGGCCCTGCGCCAGCGTGCTTTTGCCGACGACCTGCAATCCCGTGGCGGCCCGGCCCCGCGCCAGCCCCTGGGGCGTGAAGGCGATGTGATCGAAGGCGAATTCGAACACCGCGACAACAAATAACCGCTTCACCGGCACGGCACCTTCGGGTGCCGTGTTGCATTCATCCTTGAGTCAATCCAAAAAAATTTCCTGCGCTGGCCCTTGTAATAAGCCTGGACGCCCTTATGTAACGGTCACCGCAAGGTTTCTGGTGGTGACACTAGACAGACTTCCGCGGTTCGCCCAGCGAGCCGCGACCGGCACCGCCGGAATTTAACCCGCCGGAATTGATACCGGCCGATGAAAAACACAATTAGGAGAGATCGACAATGAAGCTTCGTCCTCTGCATGACCGCGTCGTCATCCGTCGCAGTGAAGAAGAAAAGAAAACCGCCGGCGGGATCGTCCTGCCAGGTTCGGCTGCTGAAAAAGCCAACCACGGTGTGATTCTTGCTGCAGGTCCAGGCAAGGCTCTGGAAAACGGTGAAGTACGTGCGCTGGCCGTGAAAGTGGGTGACAAGGTTGTTTTCGGCCCTTACTCCGGCAGCAACACTGTGAAAATCGACGGCGAAGACTTGCTGGTAATGGCTGAGAACGAAATTCTCGCCGTACTGGAAGACTGATTTCCCCGCTCATTTTCCCGTTTACTCCAAAGTATTTAAGGAATATCGATCATGGCTGCTAAAGAAGTTAAATTCGGCGACTCCGCCCGCAAAAAAATGCTCACCGGTGTCAACGTCCTGGCTGACGCAGTAAAAGCGACCCTGGGCCCGAAAGGCCGTAACGTGATCATCGAGAAGAGCTTCGGCGCTCCGACCATCACCAAGGACGGCGTTTCCGTCGCCAAAGAAATCGAACTGGAAGACCGTTTCGAAAACATGGGCGCGCAGCTGGTCAAAGACGTTGCCTCCCGTGCCAACGATGACGCCGGTGACGGCACCACCACCGCGACCGTACTGGCTCAGGCCATCGTCAACGAAGGCTACAAGGCCGTCGCTGCCGGCATGAACCCGATGGACCTCAAGCGCGGTATCGACAAGGCGACCATCGCCATCGTTGCCGAGCTGAAAAACCTGTCCAAGCCATGCGCTGACACCAAGGCAATCGCTCAGGTAGGCACCATCTCCGCCAACTCCGACAGCTCCATCGGCGACATCATTGCCGAAGCCATGGAAAAAGTCGGCAAAGAAGGCGTGATCACCGTTGAAGAAGGCTCGGGCCTGGAAAACGAACTGTCGGTTGTAGAAGGCATGCAGTTCGACCGTGGCTACCTGTCCCCGTACTTCGTCAACAAGCCAGACACCATGGTTGCCGAGCTGGACAGCCCGCTGATCCTGCTGGTCGACAAAAAGATCTCCAACATCCGCGAAATGCTGCCAGTGCTGGAAGCCGTTGCCAAAGCCGGCCGCCCATTGCTGATCGTTTCCGAAGACGTTGAAGGCGAAGCCCTGGCGACCCTGGTCGTGAACAACATGCGTGGCATCGTCAAGGTTGCGGCCGTCAAGGCTCCAGGCTTCGGCGACCGTCGCAAGGCCATGCTGCAGGACATCGCCGTATTGACCGGCGGTACCGTTATCTCCGAAGAGATCGGCCTGAGCCTGGAAAGCGCCACCCTGGAAAACCTGGGTAGCGCCAAGCGCGTGACCATCTCCAAGGAAAACACCATCATCGTTGACGGTGCTGGCGTTGAAGGTGACATCGAGTCGCGTATCGCTCAGATCCGCGCTCAGGTAGCCGAAACTTCCTCGGACTACGACCGTGAAAAACTGCAAGAGCGTCTGGCCAAGCTGTCCGGCGGCGTTGCAGTGATCAAGGTTGGCGCCGGTTCCGAAGTCGAAATGAAAGAGAAGAAGGCCCGCGTTGAAGACGCCCTGCACGCAACCCGTGCAGCCGTTGAAGAAGGCGTGGTACCTGGCGGTGGCGTTGCGCTGATCCGTGCTCTGGAAGCCCTGACCAACCTGACCGGCGACAACGCTGACCAGAACGTTGGTATCGCTGTACTGCGTCGTGCCGTTGAAGCACCGCTGCGCCAGATCGCTGCCAACTCCGGCGATGAGCCAAGCGTTGTGGTCAACGAAGTCAAGAACGGCAAAGGTAACTACGGTTACAACGCTGCGACTGGCGTCTACGGCGACATGATCGAAATGGGCATCCTGGACCCAACCAAGGTGACTCGTTCCGCGCTGCAAGCGGCAGCCTCCATCGGCGGTCTGATCCTGACCACCGAAGCTGCAATCGCCGACAAGCCTAAGGCTGAAGGCGCTGGCGGCGGTATGCCAGACATGGGCGGCATGGGTGGTATGGGCGGCATGATGTAAGCCAGCCTTACCCGGCTAGTTAAAAAACCCCGTCTGCAGCGATGCAGGCGGGGTTTTTTTATGGGTGTTGCGCAAGCCGTCAACGGGACGTGGCGGGCTTCGATGGCCGGTACAACAGTAGGCAATACATGCCCAGGCAGATCAGCCAGCAGAAAATCGCCGTCCACACGTTGTGGGAAAAAAAGTGCGCCCCTTGCAACATGCGACTGACGGAAAAGACGCTGCCCAAGCCCAGCGCGAAGATAAACGCGTTGCGCGCCATGCGTGGCCGACGATCGCGCAGGGCGAAGAACCAGGCGAACAAGGCAAAGCCGGTTGCCGCATGCCCGCCGGGCCAGCAGCGACCGGGTTTATCGGTCGGCGGGCGAGGGCTGAGCAGTTCGCTGTAGGTTTCCTGGCCACCGAATTCCTTGAGGCTCCAGGGGCACTGCACAGCGGTGATGGTTTTCAACGGCGCCACAAAGGCCGTCGCCATTGCCAGGGAAAGTACCAGGCAGACCAGTTCACGGCGGTAGGGCTTGAGTCGCTGCAGGATGAAACTGCCGACCAGCCCGAGAATCGCCAGTACCGAAAACAGGATCACCAGCTGCTTGGCTCGATCATGCAGGATGTCTTCGAGGAAGAAGCTATAGCGGCCAATAAAGCCGCCCTGCTCGGCGTCGTAGAAGCGTTTGGCCAGGTCCATGTCCAGCGAGGTCAGCTGCAGAAGCAGCAAGACCAATGCGGCGCCGACGGGGAGGCCCAGACACAGCCAAAAATTAAGCGGTTTAGAAACGGGTAGGGAGGCGGGGGGCTTCATGACGGACCTTGGTAAAAAACGTCCCGTACTCACCCGCACGGGACGTTTTGATTAGCGTGTGCTCAGGGCTGGGGCCTCTTCCTTGGGGGCTCTCCAACTCAGCAGTTGTTGCTTGTAGTCGTAGCTGGCGGCTTGGTAATAGGTGATCGCCCGCTGGATCAACGGGTCGTCGCTGCCGACGCGCAGTTCCTGGCTGTCCCCCAGCGCCTGGTCATGACGACGCAGGCCTTTGCGCGGGCTGAGAATCGCCAGGTTCGTGCCGTCAAACAGGCCAAGGTGCTGGTAGTTGCCGACCACCACGCGCGGTGGCAGCGGGTTGTCTTGCAACAGGTTGCGGCCAAAGAACGTTGATTCGTAGCTCAGGTTGATCAAGCCCAGCAGCGTCGGCGCCAGGTCGATCTGGCTGGCCAGTTGCGCGGTTTCCCGGGCGTCGATCAGCTTCGGTGCATAGATGAACAGGGGGATCTGGTAGTTGGTGATGGGCAAGTCTTCCTTGCCTGCACTGCCGGCGGTGTGGTCGGCGACGAACACGAAGATCGTGTTATCGAACCAGGGCTTCTGACGCGCGGCGTCGAGGAACTGGCCGATGGCGTAGTCGGTGTATTTCACCGCGCCGTCACGGCCCTTGCCGGATTTGATATCGATACGCCCGTCCGGGTAGGTGTAGGGACGGTGGTTGGAGGTGGTCATCAACTGCAGCAAAAACGGCTGCTGCTTGGCGTAGTCGGCATCGGCCAGATTCAGGGTTTGTTTGTACAGGTCCTCGTCGGCCATGCCCCAGGCGTTTTTAAACGAGATTTGCGCTTCGGGCACACTGCTCTGGTCGACGACGCGATAGCCATTGCCGCTGAAAAACGCATTCATGTTGTCGAAATAACCGCGCCCGCCGTAGACGAACACGCTGTCGTAGCCAATGGCGGAAAGCTGCTGCCCAAGGCTGGCGAAACCGCTTTCGCGGCCGATGCGCTTGACGATAGAGCGCCCAGGCGTAGGAGGAACCGCCAGGGTGATGGCTTCCAGGCCACGGTCGGTGCGCGTACCGGTAGCATAGAAGTTATTGAAGTACAGGCTCTGTTGGCGCAGCGCATCGAGGTAGGGCGTGAGGTGGCGCTCGTCGCCGTTGCTGCCCATGTATTTGGCGCTGAAACTTTCGATGGTGACCAGCACGATATTGGGCTTGCGCAGCGTGCCAGGGTTGGTGATGGTGCGGCGGATATCCAGTGGGTCCTGGCCGATGAAACGGGCGTTGGGTTCACTGAGTTCGGCGCGCAATTGCTTGGCGACTACGTCGGTTGGCAGGCTTTTATAGAACTGCGTGTAGTCCAGTTCGTTGTTACGGAACGCGGCAAAGAACTGATAGGGGCCATTGCTGGCCAGTTCGTTGTTGTAGGCGTTGCCACCTTGGGTGCGCGGGCTGTCCTGGCTGATCAATTGCAGGCTGAGGCCGGCGACCACCAGCAAGGCCACGGCATTCACCAACCGGCCACGCAGCGCCGGCAGGGGCGCGGCCATCGCGGCGTTGAAGGGCTTGCGCAGGGCCACGCTGAGGATCAGCGCGAGCATCGCCAGCAGGCTGAGCAGCTTGCCGATCGGGTAGGACTCCAGCAGGTTGTTCAACACCTCGTCGGAGTACACCAGGTAATCAACGGCAATAAAGTTGAAGCGCACGCCGAATTCATCCCAGAACAGCCATTCGGCCACCGAGGTAAACAGCATCGCGAACAGGCTCGCCGTGAGCAGCGCTTGCAAAAACCAGCGATGACCGCGGCGGCGCCACAACGCTGGCGGGCACAGCAACAGGTACAGCCCCAGCGGCAATGCCGCGTAGGCCAGGAAGCCGAGGTCGTAGAGCAAGCCCACGCCGAACACCGGCAGCAGGTTACCGCCGACTTCATCCAGGTGAGTGATGAGCAGCACGCTGCGGGTGAGCAGGAAAACAACCAGCCAGGCGCCGGTTATCAACAGCAAATAGCGCACAGGCGCGGTTTTGGGGAGCCCCATGTCAAATTTCCTTTTATCAATGGCGGCGATCTTCACGCTGACACTGTAGTCAGTTTGTGAAGCTATAGTGAAAAACTCGTTTGGCTGCCCAATCAGTTGAAAACCTTTATCGACGGGCCTCGCCGCTCTATCCCTGAGCCG
This sequence comes from Pseudomonas sp. R1-43-08, assembly GCF_003852255.1. Lineage (NCBI taxonomy): Bacteria > Pseudomonadati > Pseudomonadota > Gammaproteobacteria > Pseudomonadales > Pseudomonadaceae > Pseudomonas > Pseudomonas sp. R1-43-08. The sequence goes on along the minus strand of NZ_CP027734.1, from coordinate 4,464,382 downwards.
CACTTGGCCTTAAGCTGCGCGAGCCAACACGGCCGTTACCGCGTACGGAGACACTGCCCATGCGAATTTTATTGGTTGAAGACAACCGCGATATTCTGGCCAACCTGGCCGATTACCTGGGGCTCAAAGGCTACACAGTGGACTGTGCGCAGGACGGTTTGTCGGGCCTGCACCTGGCCGCCACCGAGCATTACGACTTGATCGTGCTCGACATCATGCTGCCCGGCATCGATGGCTACACCCTGTGCAAACGCCTGCGTGAAGATGCACGCCGCGACACCCCGGTGATCATGCTCACCGCCCGCGACCAGTTGGACGACCGGCTGCAGGGCTTCAAGTCCGGGGCCGATGACTACCTGCTCAAGCCGTTCGCCTTGTCCGAACTGGCCGCGCGCATCGAAGCGGTGCTGCGCCGGGCCCAGGGTGGCGGGCGGCGTGTGTTGCAAGTGGGCGACCTGCATTACGACCTCGACACCCTGGAGGTCACGCGCGAAGGGCGCATGCTCAAGCTCAACCCGGTCGGCCTGAAGCTGCTGGCAGTATTGATGCAGAAAAGCCCGCACGTATTGCGTCGGGAAATTCTCGAAGAAGCCTTGTGGGGCGATGATTGCCCGGACAGCGACAGCTTGCGCAGCCACGTCCACCAATTGCGCCAAGTGATCGACAAACCTTTCGCCAAGCCGCTGCTGCAAACGGTGCACGGTGTGGGTTATCGCCTCGCCGAGGGCCGTGATGGAGTTTAAGCAAAGCCTTGCCCAGCGGATCATCATCGCCTTTGCCTTGATGAGCGCGTTGGTAGCGGGGGCTTTCGCCATGGGCATCGTCGCGACGGTGCACCTGGTGGAAGAGAAGTTGATTTCGGCGGGCCTGGGTGGCGATCTGCAACGTCTGCTGTTGATGGACAGCATGGAAGACTGGCGACACCGGCCGGAGCCTGACCAGTTGTTTTATTTCAGCGGCGGCCCCGGCGATTTCGAGCTGCCCAAGGACCTGCGGCATCTGGACCCAGGCTTTCATGAAGTGTTTCGCGAGTCGCTGTCATACCACGCCATGGTCGAGGTGATCGATGGCCGGCGTTATGTGCTGCTGCAGGACCAAAGTGATTTCGAAGAGCGCGAGCGCGTCCTGTTTGCCGTGGTGTTGGTGGGCTTCGTGCTCAGCCTGGCGTTGGCGGTGTTTCTCGGCTGGGTGCTGGCGCGCAAGGTGATGGCGCCGGTGGTACGGCTGGCGCGCCAGGTGCGCCATCGCGACCAGTTGCTCGGGCTTGCCCCGCCTTTGGCACCGGATTATGCGGCCGACGAAGTGGGTGAGTTGGCGGTGGCGTTCGATGCCACCCTGGGTCGCTTGCGCCAGGCGCTGTCTCGCGAACAGTTGTTTACCAGCGATGTGAGCCATGAATTGCGCACACCCTTGATGGTGCTGGCCAGTTCCTGCGAGCTGTTGCTGGAGAACCCGGCAATCGATCAACGGGGGCGCAACCAGGTCCAGCGAATCGCCCGGGCCTGTGAAGAAATGCGCGAACTGGTGCAGACCTTCCTGATGCTGGCCCGTGCCCAGCATGACGATGCCGCCATGTCGGCCCAGGTCAACCTGACACAGGTGGCTGAGGACCTGCTCGGGATCTGGCGCGGGCCCATCGAGCAAAAGGGCCTTGAACTGATCTACTGCCCAGGCAATCCGCTGGATACCCGCTACAACACCACCTTCCTGCATGCGGTGATGGGCAATCTGTTGCGCAATGCACTGCATTACACCGAGCAAGGGTTTATCCGCCTCACCCTGGAGCCCAGCGGTTTTGTGGTGGAGGATTCCGGCGTGGGCATTCCTGAAGACAAGCGTGAGGCGATGTTCGAGCCGTTTGTGCGGGGCAGCGAGAAGCGCGGCGAGGGGCTGGGCTTGGGCTTGTCGCTGGTGCAGCGCATCTGTGAGAACCAAGGCTGGAGCGTGACCCTGAGCACCATGGAGCCCAATGGTTGCCGTTTTCATGTGGAATTGGATCAAGTCAAAACCTGACCGCTCAGTCTGACAATTTGCTGCTGCACGACGCCGGTTTTTCAGCGAAGATGGCCCGATGCTACTGAATGTTTCTGTAAAGTCTTGAAATGTATGCAATTGGACAGGACAAGTTTTTCACAACGAGTTGACTTGTTGATCACAGTTCGCTGCTTAGGGTTGTAGGCATCAGTAATTGGAGATGTAAGATGCCTTCGCCGATCAAGTTAGAGTTTTCTGAAAAGTACGACGATAACCACGCTCACCGCTATTTGCTCAAGCATCAGGACAATCTGGCCCGCCGGTGGTCCCACAAACGCGACGAGCAGCTGGCGCGCGCAGCGCTGGCCATGGCCGGTGAGCCCGGCCTGGTGTTAGACCTGCCGTGTGGTGCAGGGCGATTCTGGCCGTTGCTGGCCGAGAAACCCAACCGCGTGATTATCGGGGCCGACAATTCGGCCTCGATGTTGAAGGTCGCCACGGTGGCCCAACCCCCGGAAGTGGTGAAACGGGTACGTCCTTTGCAGACATCTGCCTTTGATATCGATCTGCCAGATAATTCGGTCGACAGTATTTTCTGCATGCGCTTGATGCACCACATCGGTGACCCAGCGCACAGGATGACAATACTGCGGGAGTTTCAACGTGTTACCCGTGACAGCGTGATTATCTCGCTGTGGGTGGATGGCAATTTCAAGGCTTGGAAGCGTAAGCGCGCCGAAGTGCGTCGTCGTAAGAAAGGTGAGCAGGAAGGTTACCAAAACCGGTTTGTGTTACCGGCTGCTACTGTCGAGGCAGAATTCGAGCAGGCCGGTTTCCGGGTTCAGGAATCCCTGGACTTCATGCCGCTCTACGCCATGTGGCGAGTCTATGTATTGCGTAAGAGGTAACAGGATGGCAGTTGAGTGCGTAGTCGGCAGTCATGTAGCTCCCGAAGAACGATTTGATTTTTTCTGGCGCCAGCAGGGCGAATGGGTAGAAGAGCCCAATCGTCGGCGTGGCGGTGAAAGTGGCGTACAGCGGGTGGTCAGTTCCAATGGCCGTTTGCTCTACTGCAAGCGCCAGACCGGCCACATCTACCGCAGTTGGCTGCATCCGTTTGGACGTCCGACCGTGTTGCGTGAACGTGATGCCCTCAGGGGCCTGCGCTTGCTCGATGTACGGGTGCCGGAGATGGTGTTCTGCGAGGCGCGACGCGACCCCGAGCATCAATGGAAAGCCTTGCTGGTCACCGCTTCGCTGGACGGTTTCGACGAGATCGAAAACTGGTACGCCGCCGGTGGTCGTGAGCAATACGGCGAGGAGGTGCATGAACGCCTGCTCAAGGAGCTGGCCACTACCCTGGCGCGCATGCACAAAGGGCGCTGGCAGCATGGTTGCCTGTATATCAAGCACATCTTCGTGCGGGTCACCGGCGAGGGCGATGCGGTGACTGTGGAAGTGGCGTTGCTGGACTTTGAAAAATGTCGCCAGCGTCTGACCGCTTATCGGGCCGCCTCCCATGACATGCTGCAATTGCGCCGCCATTCGTCGTGGAACGACACCGACTGGAAAAAACTCAGCTACTTTTATGAGACGGCGTTTGGCAGCGCTATCAAGGGTTTAACCAGATGAGGCTAGAAATAGCACGAGGTGTGTTCCTGGTCGGGGCGTTGGGCATTGCAGCCCTCGCCCTGGCTGCGTGGGAACAGCCTCGCACACAGGTACTCAGTGCGGCGCAAGGCGGTGGGCTATGCCTGCAGCCACGTGTCGCCAAGGTCAGTGTGGCGGCCAAGCCCGATCATGAATTGCTGTTATTCATGTTCGGGATGTCTCAAGCGATGAGGCCGCAGAGTTGAAACGATTGAACCCCCCAGGAAGGGCTTCGCGATGCGAGGCCCTTTTTTTTGGGACTCAGCGGGGGCAATCGGGTGAGCGCAAGTCACTGCAGTGAACTGAAGGCGCACCCACCGATCACGCTATTGAGGGGGCACCTTGTCAGCTTTGGTCAGCGCCGTGTACACCGTCGGCAGGACGAACAGGGTGAATAGGGTACCAATCGACATGCCGGTGGCGATCACCATGCCGATATCGAACCGACTGACCGCACCCGCACCGCTGGAAAAAATCAGCGGGACGACGCCCATCACCGTTGCCAGTGTCGTCATCAGAATCGGCCGCAGGCGAATCGCAGCCGCTTGTTCCACCGCAGCGCGCGCGCACAGGCCTTTTTCCTTGCGCAGTTGATTGGCGAACTCGACGATCAGGATGCCGTGCTTGCTGATCAAGCCGATTAACGTGACCAGCCCGATTTGCGTGTAGATATTCAGGGTGGACCAACCCAGAAACAGTGCGACCAATGCACCGCATACCGACAGCGGCACCGTCACCAGTATCACCAGGGCATCGCGCAGGCTTTCAAACTGCGCCGCCAATACCAGGCCGATGAATGCCAACGCCAGGCCAAACGTGCCCCATAGCGCATTTCCCTCCTGCACGAACTGACGTGTCGCGTTGCGGTAATCGAAGGTATAGCCCGCTGGCGCCTCCTCCTGGGCGATGGTTTGCAGGGTCTGCAGTGCGTTGCTCATACCCACAATCGGAAAGGCCGACACCGTGACTGAATTGAGCTGCTGGAACTGATTCAACTGCCGTGGCCGAACCTGTGGGCTGGAGACTGTGGTCAGCGTCGACAAGGGCAGTAATTGGCCCTTGGCGTTTTTGACTGCGTACTGGCTCAGCCAGGCGGGGTTGTCCCGATAGCTGCGCTCCACTTGAGCAATCACTTTGTAGAGATGACCGTCAATACTGAATCGGTTGATTTCCGCTTCAGCCAGCAGGGTGCTCAAGGTCAGGTCCAGATCCTCCATGGACACGCCCATCTGGGCGGCCTTGGTCCGGTCAATTTCGACCGTTACTTCAGGTCGGTCGAAGGCCAGGTCGATATCCACGTAGGCAAACTTTCCTGAGTCGATCGCGCGTTGTTTGATGCGCTCGGCCACGCCGATCATCGAGTTGTGGTCCTGCTGGGAGCTGATGACAAAGCCAAAGGGCAGCCCTTCACCTGTGCCTGGCAAGGAAGGCAGGTTGAACGCGAAGACTTGCAGGCCGGGGTTGTTGTCGAGTTTTTCACGCAAGGGTGTCAGGACGCTCATCTGTGTACGTTCACGTTCCTCCCAGGGTTTGAGCAGGAAGCCGCCAACGCCTGAATGTACGCCGTCCAGGCCGTTGATCTGGAAGGATGCCTGGTATTCGGGAAAGGTTTTGAACGGTTCGATAAAGTCCCGGGTGTAGCGGTTCAGGTACGCCAGGTTGGTCGGTTGGGGCGCATTGGACAGGATAAAAATCAGGCCCTTGTCCTCGTCGGGCGCCAACTCCGAGAGGGTGAACGTGAGCATGACGGGGATCAGGCAGAGTACGAGCGCGGCGAATACCACTACCACGGACTGCGCTTGCATGATCTGGTGCAGACGGCGCTGATAGCGCGTTTTCAACGCGTTGAAGAATCGGTCCAGCACCCGCGTCAGGCCCTGTGGCTGTGTTTCAGGGCGCAGCAAAATGGCACACATCATCGGTGACAGCGTCAACGCCACGATCCCGGAAATTACCACAGCGCCGGCCAGGGTCAGGGCAAACTCTTTGAACAGCGCCCCGGTCAGGCCCTGCATGAAACCGATGGGTGTATAGACTGCGGCCAGCGTGATGGTCATCGACACCACCGGGATGCAAACCTCTCTTGCCCCCTTGATCGCGGCCTCAAGTGGGGATTTACCCTGTTCAATGTGGCGGTGAATGTTTTCCATCATCACGATGGCGTCATCGACCACCAGGCCGATCGCCAGAACCATGGCCAGCAGCGTCAGGACGTTGATGGAATAGCCCATCAGCTGCATGAGGAACAAGGTGCCAATCAGCGACAGCGGAATGGTGATGACGGGAATGATCACCGAGCGCAAGGAGCCCAGGAACAAAAACACCACCAACACTACAATCAGTACGGCTTCTACCAGGCTGGACAGCACTTGGTCGATCGAGGCATTGATGTAAAGCGTCGAATCGTAAGCGATATCCGAATGCAAGTCGGGCGGGAGCTGCGATTGCAGGTGTGGGATCAGTTCGCGGACACGCTTGCCTAACTCCAGGGGGTTGGCGTCGGGTGTGGCTTGAATACTGATATAAACCGCAGGGGTGCCATTGAAGGTGCTGAAACTGTCGTAATTTTGCGAGCCCAGCTCCACGCGTGCGACGTCTCCCAGGCGCACCTGATTGTCGCCGTCGGTTTTCACGGGAATCGCACTGAACCCCTCGGCCGATTGCAGTTCGGTGTTGGTGGTCGCACTGGTGACGACATATTCGCCGGTAAGGTCCCCCGCGACAGATTGTACGTTGTAGCGTCTGATTGCCTGGGTCACGTCAGCGGCGCTCAGACCAAACCCTGCGAGTTTTATCGGGTCGAGCCACAGGCGCATGGCGAAGCTCTGGCTGCCGATGATCTGCGCTTGCGCCATGCCCGGCAGTGTCACCAGTCGCGGCTGGACCACGCGCTGCAGGTAGTCCGTGATCTGAGCATTGTTCATGGTTTTGCTGGAAAAACTCAGGTACATCAGCGCGGTGCTGTCCACTGCAACTTTGCTCAGCACCGGATCCTCAATCCCGCTGGGCAACTGGTTCCTGACTTCATTGGACTTGGCCAGCAGCTCGGTGAACAAGCGGTCACTGTCGGCGTCGAGCCGACTATAGATAGAGATAATCGAGATATTCTGGCGACTGGAAGACGTCATATAGTCGATGCCCTGTGCGCTGGCCAGGCTTTGTTGCAAGGGTTGTGTGATGTAACTCTGGATGGTGTGCGCACTCAGACCCGGGGCGACGGTGGTGACAGTGATCAGCGCGTTCTGCATCTGCGGAAACTGGCGCAGCTGCAGTTTTTCGTAGGCCTGACAGCCCAGCAGCACGATCAACAGACTGACCACCACGGCCAGTACCGGGCGACGGATGAACCGGTCGGTGAAGGTCATTCTGCGCCCTCCTGATGTGGCATCGGCTGCCCATCCGGCTGGCTTCGGTCAATGCTGATCCGCACGGGGGTGCCGTGTTTCAGTTTGAGCTGGCCGGCGGTGACCACCTGTTCGCCCTTGCTCAGCCCCTTGGAAACCACCACCAGGCCATTGCGACGCTCGCCCGTTTCGATCAAGCGCTGCTCGGCTATCAGTTGCGGTGTATCGCCGTTATCGGAGGCCTGCGGCTCGCCGTTGTTGCCTCGGGTTATCACGTAAACGTACTGACCATAAGGGTTGAAGGCGATCGCACTTTCCTGGATCACGGTTTGCGCAGTCGGTTCGTCCAGCAGCACCCGTAAATGGGCGAACATTCCCGGGAGCAGGTCGTCGCGTTGGTTGGGCAGCGTCGCGCGCACCAGCACATTTCGCGTGCTGTCATCGACGATCGGGTTGATGGCGCTCACCTCGGCGAGGCTGAAGGTGCCTGGGCGTGCCGAGACTTCAACCTGAACCGGCTGCCCGATCCTGATCAGTTGAACGGCTTGCTCGGGCACATAAAAGTCCACGTAAAGGCGGCGAGTGTCCTGCAGGCTGGCGATAACCTGGGTACTTTGCAGGTAATCACCCACGTTGACCTGGCGGATGCCGATGGTGCCGGTGAAAGGGGCGGTGATGTGTTTCTTTTCCAGCGCTGCGGTGCGCTGTGCAACGAGGGCAGTGTTGCGGTTGAGTTCAGCACCGAGCCGATCGAATTCGCCTTTGGAGATGGCGCTGATGTCCACCAGTTTTCGACCGCGCTCAAAGTTCTGACGGGCCAGGCGCTGGTCGGCCTTTGCCACGTCCAACTCTGCCTGTTGGGTTTGGTGCTCGAGCTGCAGCAGGGTCTGTCCAGCCTCGACCCTTTGCCCTGACTCAAAGTGCAACTGTGTGACGACACCGGGCACCTCAGTGCTCAGGTTGATACCTTGCAACGCCTTGAGCGTGCCCGCGGCAGGCATTTGGCGCTGCCAGGGGATTTCAAAGGCATTGGACGTCGCCACACTGACGGGTGGCGTTGGCCCATGCAAACGCTGCAGTTGCTGATAAATCCAGTACGTCTTGTAGCCGGCGAGCATCAGCACGACTGACAGAACGAGGCTGAGCATGATAATCATCCGGCGGCCCGGCATGGTCATAATGGAGTCCTTGTGAAGACGTGTGCAGGGTTAACGAAACGCGAGCACGCACGACCAGGCGGCACTGCGCTGAGCGCCGCAGTCTTCGTCAGAACAAGGAAGGGGATAAGGGGTAGCTTCGCAAGTTGTTGTGGGACAAGTCTCTCGGATGAGAAGCAATTCCACAGACTGCGTAGGTGATGTGCCAGGCGTTGGCGGTTGTCGGCGGATAGGCTCCTGGGCGTCGGCGCAGGAGCCTTGAGATCGAGGCGGGTGGTTACGTCATAAGGTGCAGGTGGTTATCCCATAACCCTGCAGGCAAGGTCAGCGGCGTCGCTACCGGCTGTTTCTGACGACAATCGTATAGGCGGCAGCGCCCTTGGCCCGAGGTCACGACAAAGCCGTCCGCCACCGCGCCGACCCCGGCGCAATCGGGCAGCGGGCCGTCCAGGCGCAACTCGCCACTGTCCATGTCCCAGATAAAAAACCGATTACCACGCGGCGCCGTCAACGCCACCAGCCGCAGCTCACTGTGCACCGCGACGCTGGCGGTGTAGTGCCCCATCGCCTGCAACTGCGCATCGGCCACCGCAAAGGCCACGAATGGCTGGCCCGGACGCTTGATCGCGAGCAGCTCGGAGCGCTCCTGGGACGGCCCCATGAACTGCTGCCCGGTGAGGATGGTGCCATCGCTGGCGATTCCCATATGGCGCACGCTGTTCATCTGCTGGCCCAGGGTTTCCTTGCTGATCAGGCTGCCGTCGCGGTGCATCAGCACCAGGCTCGGTTCCATGGCGTTGAGGTTCATCTCCACACGGCTTTCGGCTTCGGTACGAATGCCGCCGTTGGCCACCACCAGGGTTTCGCCATCGGGCATCCAGGAGACCTGGTGCGGGCCGATGCCATGGGTGGAGATTTCCCCGCTGTGCACCAGCCGCTCGCCTTCGAACCGGTACACCCCGAGCAAGCCACGGCCGGGATCGGACGTGTCGTTCTCGGTGGCGTACAGCCAGTCACCGCTCTTGTGGATCACCGCGTGCCCGTAGAAGTGGCGATTGGGGTTCGAGGTGATGGTCTGCAGGAGCGCGCCGTCACGCAGGTCTACCAGGTAACTCTCGGTGCCCGGGCGGCGGGCGACGAACAGCGCGATCGGCAGCGTCGGGTGGTTGACGATGTCGTGGCAGCGCTGGCCGACCTGGGTGGCGAACACCTGCGTGCCGTCCAGGCGATAACCGACGGCGTAGTGCTTGCCGTCGGCGTCATCCCGCGCCGACAGCAGCAGGGGGCTCTTGTCTTTCTGCTTGAACAGCGTCCAGCCGCCCAACGTCAATGCACTGAGCAGCACGCTGCCTACCGCCAAAGCCTGTCGCCTGAGCATCATCAGTCACCGTCGTTGGCGTTGAAGCCCAGTTGGATGCCCAGCGCCTTGGCCAACTCGCCTTCATGCAGGCGATGGACCACGTTGAGGCTGTCGTAGAGATCATTGAGCTGCTGGCGCCCGGCGTCATCGTTCAACAGTTCGTTGAGGGAGCGCTGGTTGCTGGCGAACAGTTTCAGTGACGCGGCATACGCGGCGTCGATCTTGTCGGCCAGGGCTTTCTGATCGGCCGGCAGCAGGCCGCGCAGGCCTTTGTTGTCGACGCCTACCCATACGGTCTGGGCCGCCGCGAGGCTGGCTTCCAGGCTTTGCAGGGACGACTGGCTGCGCCAGGCATCGGCCTGGAACGGTTGCGGGATGCCCTTGGTCTGGCGGCCCATCGGCGTGCCGAGTTTTTTCTTCAGGGTATCCAGGGCGGTCACTTGCACGCGCAGCAGGTCGGCAATCGCTTCGTGGGAATCGGCGTAGCGCTGGTTCGGAAACTTGCTCATCTGCGCCAGCATGCCGTCGGTGCTGTTCCAACTGGCCAGGATCTCTTCGGCCAGGGCTTTCTGGCGTTCGCCGATGGCCATCAGCAGCGGGCAGTAACGGGCTTTCTGGGCTTCGTCGGCGACGTCAGGCTTGGCGTCGTAGAGGATATATTCGTAGGCCGACAGGCCTTGCACCACCACGCTGGATTTAGCGAGGGCGGCGCCGTCGATCTGTGGCTGGCTGGCGACCAACTGTTCGACCTGGCGACCCACCAGGTTTTTCTTGTCCGGCCAGAACTGCACTTGCCATGCGCGGTTGCCTTCGGCCAGCGGGCCGATCAGCAGCGGTTGCAGCTCGGCCCAGGCTTTTTGCGCGTGGAGGAAGTCGGCACGGGCGGTGTCCAGGCTTTCCTTGCCCTGGCAGTAGGCCAGGGCGCTGACGGCCAGTTGGCGGTCGGCTTCAACCCAGCGGCTGTAAGTGGGCAGGATGACTTGCTTGGCGATGGCCGCCGAGGTCACCGCTTGCGGGTCCTGGGGCGAGCAGGCGCCGAGGGCGAGGGCGGCCAGGCTGGTGAACAACAACTTGGGACGGAACATGTCGAGCTCCCTTCTGTAATTGGGGCAAAGCTTATAGAGAATTCAGGAACGCCAGCAACGCGGCGCGCTGCTCGGCGTTGAACGACAACACATGCTGCTGCGCCGCTTGCGCTTGCCCGCCATGCCAGAGCACGGCTTCGAGCAGGTTGCGGGCGCGGCCGTCATGCAGGAACTGGGTGTGACCACTCACGGTTTGCGTCAGGCCGATGCCCCACAACGGCGGGGTACGCCAGTCGCGGCCACCGGCCTTGAATTCGGTACGGTTGTCGGCAAGCCCTTCGCCCATGTCGTGCAGCAGCAAGTCGCTGTAGGGGCGGATCACTTGATTGGCCAGCTCAGGTTCGGCGGCGTTGGCGGCCGTGGTGAACGTCGGCTTATGACAGCCCTGGCAGCCGGCCTGGTAAAACAGGTTTTTACCGGCCAGCACCTGGGGCGCATCGACGTCGCGGCGCACCGGCACGGCGAGGTTACGCGTATAGAACAGCACCAGGCGCAGGATGTTGTCGCTGACTTCCGGCTCGCCTTCGGGGCCGTTGCCGTTGGGTGCCTGTTTGCAGGCGACTTGGGCGTCGGTGCAGTCATCGAAGGGTCTCAGGGAGGTGGTGAGGCCCATATCACCAGAAAACGCGTGAACATTTTGTTGATTGAGGTTGGGTTGCCCGGCTTTCCAGCCAAATCGCCCCAGCACGGTTTTTTGCGCGGCGTCATCCCACACCCGATTCGCCCGGCCGACGATGGCCTCACGGTCAGCGGTTTTCGGATCGGTGTTGCGCAGAATATCGGCGTCGCTGATGGCTTCGAGCAGCCCCAGGCCGATCATCGGCGGGGCGATGCGTGCAGAGAAACGCGTGTCGGGGTGCATCGGGCCGTAGGCGAGCTGGGTGATCTGCAGGTCGGGCTTGCGCAACTCGACCACCGTACCGTCCTTGAACTGGACGTTGACCGGTGTGTAATCGACCCGCACCTTGCCTTCCGGCGCCACGCCGGGCACGGCCATGTCCTGCAGTTGCCCGCCGTACACCGGCTCGGGCACTACGCCGAGCTGTTTGATGAGTTTGGCGTAAGGTGCTGCATCCGGGATAGATAAGCGGACCAGCATCGATACGGCATTGGGCGCATCGGCCAGCGGCGGGTGGCCCCGGCCGTCCTTGATATGGCAGTTCTGGCACGCGTTGGTATTGAACAGCGGGCCCAGGCCGTCACGTGCGGTGGTGGTCGAGGGCGCGATCACCCAGGGGCTGCGAAAGAAACTGTTGCCGACGCTGAAGTCCAGGCGGCGGGTGGGCGCCAGGTTGGCCGAGGGCAGGGAAAACGCGTTCTGGTCGCGCTTGTTCACCGTGGTAGCACCGCCAGCGCGCGCTTCACCCGGCTCGGCCTGGGTAAACTGCGGGGCGTCGTCGCAGGCGGTCAGGCCCAGGGCCATCAACGCTGCGCACAGGTGAAGTAACGAACGGAACATCGAGTTTCCTGAACGAAGGCGGAAAATGTGGGGGCAAAGTCTAACAGGGCGGGGCAGTTTGAATAAGAGCAATTATCGTTTGGTGGCATCCCGTTTCATTCCGCTAGAATGAGCGCACATTTTTTCTGGAGGTGGCCAATGCAGGCTCTCGACGCTTTGCTCAACCGTGTTTCCGTGCCGCGTCTGCTGGAACCGGCACCGACCCAGGAGCAGCGCGACGTGCTGTTCGCCGCCGCCATGCGCGCGCCCGACCACGGCCAACTGCGCCCGTGGCGCTTTCTCACCGTGGAAGGCACGGCCCGCGAGCGGATGGGCACGCTGCTCGCCGAAGCTGCGCGCTTGCAGGATGCCGACGCCCCGCAAGCCGCCATCGACAAAGCCCAGAACGGCCCGTTGCGCGCGCCGCTGGTAGTGGTGGTGATTGCCCGTCTGCAGGAGCACTTCAAGGTGCCCAAATCCGAACAACTGCTGGCAGCCGCCTGCGCGGCCCACGGCATTCTGCTGGCGGCCTACGCCCAGGGGATTGGCGCGGTGTGGCGCACGGGTGAGTTGTCCTACTCGGCCCACGTCGCCAAAGGCCTGGGGCTGGTACCCGGCGAGGAAGTGATTGGCTTCCTCTACCTGGGCACCCCCCAGAACCCGCCGCGCACCGCGCCGAAGGAAGACCTGACCGCGTTCGTCCAAGCCTGGACCGGCCTGTAAGGAAAAAGGTGATACCAGTGTGGGAGGGGGCTTGCTCCCGATAGCAGAGTGTCAGCCGACTTATCTGTCACTGACACATCGCTATCGGGAGCAAGCCCCCTCCCACAGTGAGGTGTGGTGTTATTTAGACCTTGAACTGATCCATCAACTTCATTTGCTGGCTGGCCAGGGCATTGAGCTGGCTGCTGATGGCTGCCGATTCGGTGGCTTGGCCGGTGAGGGTTTCGGTGACGGTGCGGATCGCGGAGACGTTGCGATTGACCTCTTCTGCCACCGCGCTTTGCTGTTCGGCGGCGCTGGCGATTTGCAGGTTCATGTCGCTGATCACCGTCACCGCGTCGCTGATTTTGCCCAGGGCCTGCACGGCCTGGTGGATCTGCCCGGCATTGCTTTGGGCCTGGTGCTGGCTCGAATGCATGGTCGCCACCACGCCACGGGTGCCGCTCTGGATGCGTTCGATCACTAGGCGAATTTCCTCTACCGAATCCTGGGTGCGCTTGGCCAGGTTACGCACCTCATCGGCCACCACCGCAAAACCGCGTCCGCTTTCCCCGGCGCGCGCCGCTTCGATCGCCGCGTTCAACGCCAGCAGGTTGGTCTGTTCGGCGATGCTGCGGATCACCTCCAGGACTGAACCGATCTGTTCGCTGTTGACGGCCAACGCCTCGACTTCGCCGACGGCCTTGCTGACTTCTTCAGCAAGCGTGGTGATATCACGAGTACTTTGTTCGATGATCGACATGCCTTCGCGGGCCGACTGATCCGCACCGCGTGCCGCGCTGGCGGCGTTGGAGGCGCTGTTGGCGACGTCATGGGCGGTGGCGCTCATCTCATTGGACGCGGTGGCCACCTGGTCGATTTCGCGAAATTGCACTTGCATGCCTTCGCTGGTCTGGCGCGCAATGGCCGAGGACTGGTCGGCAGTGCCGCGCGCTTCGGTGATGCTTTGTTTGATCTGCGCGATGGTTGGTTGCAGCTTGTCGAGGAAGCGGTTGAACCAGTTCACCAGCTCGCCCAGTTCGTCTTTTTTGCTGTAGGCCAGGCGCTGGGTGAGGTCGCCGTCGCCGCTGGCGATGTCTTTGAGCATGGCCGCCACGCTGTTGATCGGGCGGGTCACGCCGGTGGCCGTCAGCCAGATCAGCAGCAGGCCCACCAGGGCGGCGGCAGCCGCTACCAGCAAGGCCTTGAGGGTGCCTGTGGCCTGTGCCTCATCAAGCACAGCTTGCAGCTTTACGTTATCGGCCAGCATCACCGCTTTGGGCAGTTTGATCACCACGCCCCAGGATTTGGCGTCGGGAATCGGCTTGACGGGGTACACGGCGCGAATAGTCTCGTCCTGTTCGCGGATCATGGGGCGGTCGTTGGCAAGCAGTTGCACGATCTCTTTGCCTTCGGCGCCAAGCGTGTCGATCAGGTTCTTGCCCACTCTGGCCGGTTCACCGCTGTAGGCCGCGATCAGGCCGGTGCTGGACAGCACCTCCAAGTGCGCCGCGCCGTTGAACAAGTCTTTCTGCGCCGCGTCGGTGACCGCTTGCAGGGCGTTGAGGGCGATATCGACACCGACGACGCCGATAACCTTGCCATCCACGATCAAGGGCAGGGAGATGGTGGTCATCAGCACGGGTTTGCCGGCCACCGTGTCTTCGTACGGGTCCAACAGGCACGTAGTCCGAGTGTCCCGTGGGCAGGTGTACCAAATGTTGTAGGGCGTGCCGCTGAGGTTGAGGCTGGTTTTCGTCAGGTCATCTTCAACCATGATCGTGTTCAGGCTGTCGCCGCCGGCCCGGCTCCAGTAGCTGGAGAAGCGGCCTTTTTCGTTGGAAACGCGCGCTTTGTCGTCGATGAACTCGCTGTCCTTGCCATCCAGTCCGTTGGGTTCGAACGACAGCCAGATGCCCAGCACCTTGGTGTTACGCTCAAAAGCGGTTTTTACGCTCTGGTTGATGTCTTCGCGCAGGGCACCCGCGTCCAGCGAACGCTTGGCCCCTAGGGTGCGCAGGTCTTTGACTTGATCGGCGAGGGCGGTGACCACCAGCAGGTTTTCGTTGAAGGTTTTCTGCAACTGCACGGCCTGTTCGGCCGCCTTGGCTTGCAGCAGTTGTTCTACGCTGGCAGTCAGCATTCGTGAGCTTGAGTCACTGACCAACTGATCGTTCTGGTTGGTGTTGTAGATATTGATGCCAACCACCAGTGCGATCACCCCTAACAGGCAGAGGCCGGACAGCAGCACGATTTTCAAGCGGATGGAGAGGGTGTCGAACATAGGTTCACTCACAAATGGACTTGTTGAGATGCGCAGAGCCAAGTCCATTCGGCGCCATGTCTGAAACATCGGCGTCACAAATCAATTCATGAATAACAGGCGATGAGCGGTAGGAAAACCCCTACACGCAGCGTTATACGGGCCGTGCAAGCTGCTCGGGGCGCGACCAGATCCACAGGTTGCCCAAGCTCATGCCGGCGATTGCCAGGTAGATCGGCCAGCCGTGATCGAGCATCACCAGCATCAGGGCGGCGCACAGAACCATGCTGACGGTGGCGCTGACTTTGGCCCGGCGCGCGATGATCTTGCCATTGCGCCAATTGAACAGGATCGGCCCGAACAGACGGTGGTTTTCCAGCCATGCGCTGAGGCGTGGCGAGCTTTTGGTCGCGGCCCAGGCGGCAAGCAGGATGAATTCGGTGGTGGGCAAACCCGGTATGACAATCGCCACCAAGCCGATCCCCAGGCTGACGTAGGCCAGCAGGCCGTAGAGGATCTGCGCGATTTTCGAGGTGGATTGGGTTTTGCCGGTCATGGTGTGTGCAATCAGGAGGTCACAAGAAATCAGCTTGAAATAGGGTCGAAGTGTGGGAGGGGGCTTGCTCCCGATGAGGGCGTGTCAGTCACTGAATGCGTCGACTGATACGCCGCCATCGGGAGCAAGCCCCCTCCCACAGTTGATTGCATTTCAATTCAGGATCACGCCAGTTCAGGGGCGCTAGCGTACGCCTGTTCCAGCAAGACGGTGAAGCGCACAAACGCATCGATGGCGCCTTTATCCATGGCGGCTTCTTCCTCGGCGCTCAATTGCATTGCATCGAGGGTGCGAGTGAAGCTTTTCCAGCCTTCGGCACGGCCGCCCGCCGGCTCGCCCAAGTGACGCGCGCCGAAGGTTTCGCTCAGGCCCAGGCCCACGGCACGTTTGATCAGGAAGGCAGCCCCCAGTTTGGAGCCTTCGGAGACGAACAGCCAGCCCAGGGCTTGGGCCACACTCGGATTGTTCACCGCCCCGGCAACCGGGGCCGGCACGTCGGTGTCGAGGTCGCCCAGGTCGAGTCTGGCGGCGTCTGCGCGGCAGCGTTCGGCCAGGTTCGGGATGATCCGGTTCAGTTCGGCATCGTTGTACAGCGCCACCAACTCCGATTGGAACAGGTATTGCGCCACCACGAAGCGGGCAAAGTTGGCCTGGGTTGCAAACGGGGCGTGGGCCTTCACCAACGCGTCGAGCCTGGTGTGTGGCGCGTGGGTGATCTGGTTCAGGCGCTGGGAGCGCAGGCTTGGACGTTCTGCGGTAGGAGAAGCGGTCATGAAAAAGTCCTTGAGAGGGGGAGCGCCTTTCTGGCTCTGAAGAGAGCGGTTATCAACTAGACGAACAGGAAGACGCGGCACAGTAAAAATTCCGCATCTCGCCGCTCGATCATTGCGGCGAGATGCAGCGGGTGGCGTCAGATGTCCCAGATCACATTGATCGCGAAGTTGCGACCCGGCTGGGTCAGGCGATCAAGGTTGGCCGGGCCGGTCACCGCGGCTTCGCCGACGCTGTCGTAGCTGCGCACGTCGTCCCAGTTCCAGTACTTCTTGTCGGTGAGGTTGTAGACGCCGCCGTTGATGGTCACGTCGTGGGAGACCTTGTAGTAAGCGCTCAGGTCGAGAATGCCGAACCCCGGCGTCTTGAACGGGCCGCTGGTGTCGCCGTCCGGGGCGTGGAAGGTGCTGCTGTCGACGCGATTCTGTTTCTTCACCAGGGTCCAGCTCAGCAGGCCGCCGTAGCTGTCCTGATCGTAGCCCAGGCCGAAGACGCCCTTGAGCGGGTTGACGCTGTTGAGCGGCTGGCCGTTGTCGTCGTTGCGGCCATGGGCGTAGGACACCGCTCCCTGGGTATACAGGCCTTGCGGTGCACCGAAGGCATCCAGGTTCAGGCGGCCCTTGGCTTCGGCGCCCTTGATGGTGGCGCGTTTGATATTCACCGCCTGGAACTGCTCGACGGTGCCGCCGACCACCGCGTTGTCTTCGTCGATGAAGTCGCGGTATTTGTTATAGAACACCGCGATTTCAAACGAGCCCTCGTCGAACTTGCCGCGAAGCCCGGTTTCGATGCCCTTGCTGGTTTCCGGCTTGAGGTCGGGGTTGGGCTCCACGGTGTAGCCCAGGTTGAGGTTTTCGAAGCGGCCGTACAGCGCTTTGGCGGACGGTGTGCGGAAACCTTCGGCGTATTGGCCGAACCAGGTGTATTGATCGGTCAGGGCATAGGTCAGGCCGAACTTGGGCGTGACGCGGTGCCAGGTTTTGTCCTTGCCGTCGACCGCATATTCACCGGTGGGGTTCACGGTGCTGAGGAATTCCTCGGTCAGCTTGGGCTTGAGCCGGGTGTAGTCGTAGCGTACTGCGGGCAGGAAGGTCCATTTATTCCAGCTGATCTGGTCCTGGGCGAACAGCGAATAGGTGTTGATGGTCGGGTCGGGGAAATCGCTGGATTTCTTCACGCTGTCGCCGGCCGACGGGCTGGGCGCGCCGATGGCGGTGCAGCCGCTGCCGACCGCCAGGCAAGTGGCGCTGCCTTCACGCGAACCGGTGACTTTCTGCTGCTTGAGGGTGGTGCCGTAGGTCACCTGGTGCTCGGTGTCGCCAAGGCTGAAGGCCTTGTCCAGCTGTGCATCGAAGACCCACTGCTTTTCTTCGTACAGGGTGTCGCGGGTGCGCAGTACGCGACGGCCCGACTGATAGATTTCAGCGGTGGTCTGGTCGGTCTTGGCGATCTGGTAATTGAGGCTGGTCTTGATGCGGTCGGCCATCGGCGAGTCGAGGGCGAAGCTGTTTTCCAGGCCGAAACGTTCACGGGTAATGGTGTCGTTGCCGCGACGGTCACGGTAAAGGTTGAAGCCGCGCCCACCAATGAACGGGCCGCCCACCGCATTCTTCAGGTTGATGTCGCGATCGTCCTTGTACTTCTCGTACGTCAGGCCCAGGCGGTTATCGTCGCCATAATTCCAACCCAGTTTGGCCAGCACGTTGGTGGTGCGTGCGTCCTCCGGGTTGGCGCCGGTGCGGGCCAGGCCGGTGGCGTTGTTGCCATCATAGGTCTCGGTTTCGTGGCCGTTGCGCTGGCTCAGGTGCAGCAAACCGTCGACGTCCTGCACACGGCCGGCTACGGTGGCGGACGTCAGCCAGCTTTCGTCGGCGGAGCTGTAGCCGGTCTTCAGGCGGGCGCCGACGTCCTGCCCGGGCTGGATGATGTCATCCGGGTCGAGGGTGAAATAGCTCACCGCGCCGCCAATGGCGCTGCTGCCGTACAGGGCCGAGGCAGGCCCGCGCAGGATCTCCACGCGCTTGACGATTTCCGGGTCGACGTAGTTGCGCCGGGTCTTGGCGTAAGGGCCATTGAAGAAGTTGTCCGGCACTTCCACGCCGTCGACCTGGGTCAGAATGCGGTCGCCGTCGATACCGCGAATGTTGTAGCCGGCATTGCCCGAGCGCGTGCCGGCGCCGCCCACCGACACGCCCGGTTCGTAGCGCACCAGCTCACGGGTAGTGTTGACGTTCTGGCGGTCCAGTTCCTGGCGGTCGTGCACGCTGACCATGCTCGGTACGCTGTCCACATCCTGCTCGGTACGGGTGGCGCTGATGGTCACCTGCTGCAGGTTGAGGGCGCCGCCGGCGGCACGTTTCTCCAGGACGATGTTGTTGTTGCCCAGCTTGCGATAGCTCAGGTTGGTCCCCACCAACAGCCGCTCCAGCGCTTTCTCCGGCGACAACGCACCGCGCACCCCAGGGGACGACACACCCTGGCCCAACTCAGCCGGCAGCCCGACTTGCCAGCCGGTCACGCCGGTGAAAGCGTTCAACGCCGACACCAGGGGCTGCTGTTCGATGCTGAAAGTGTAGGTGCCTTGGCTGCGCGGTGCGGGTTCGGCGGCAGTGGCGGCCATTGCCGGCACGCCGGCCATCAGTATGGCAGCGGTCAGCAGAGACAGGACGGGCGAACAAGACCGGCGGTTGAAACGAGAGGACATCGAGAGCGCTCCGGAGATACGAATCTTATAGTTGCGAACTGAACCAAATAGGAATCAGTTGCATTGGCTATAACGAGACGTATCGCCGGTCAGCATCGAGTAAAAATAATTCTCATTTAGTTCAAGATCACCAGCGCCGGGTATTCCGACAGCTTGGCCGAGGTGATGTGGGCCAGGGAACGCACCACGTCCAGCGGTTGGTCGAGGCGATAGTTACCGGTGACGGCGACACTGGCGAGCCTGTCGTTGTTGTTGACGATCCAGCCCGGGTAATAGCGACGCAGCTCTGCCAGCACTTCGCCCATCGGGCAGTTTTCGAATACCAGCCGGCCCTGGACCCAGGCCAGGTCCTTGCCGGCGTCCAGCTTGGCCGGCTGGCCGAAGCCCTTGGGGCCGATACGGATGCTTTCACCGGCACTCAGGCGCACCCGGGCGTCGTCGACGGTGTTGCTCAGGTCGACATCGCCGCGCTGCACTTGCACCTGGGCTTCGCCGTCGAGATAGCGCACGGCAAACGCGGTGTCACGCACGCTGGCGCGCACCGGGCCGGCGTCGATTTCCAGCGGCAGGCCACGGCTGGGGGCGATGTCGAAAAACGCTTCGCCCTGGTAGAGGCGGGCAATGCGCTGGTGGTCCTTGATGCGGCTGGAAAACGCCGAATTGGTGTTCAGCAATACGTTGGCGCCCTCGTCCAGTTGCAGGCGCTGGCGTTCACCGACCACGGTGAGGTGGTCGGCCTGCAGGCGTACCGGCAGGTTGCTGAAGCTGAACAGGCCGAGCAGCAGCACGGCGGCGGTGGCCAGGGGTTTCCAATGCGGTTTGATCCGGCGCCAGGCGCTCGGTTTGCGTGGTGCGGCCAGGGCCACGGCGGCGCTGTGTACGGGCGCGGCACCCCAGGCGGCCTGGGCTTTGCTGAAGGCGTGGGCGTGCGCGGGGTCCTCGGCCAGCCAGGCTTGGAACGCAGCTTGCTGGCCGGGTTGCGCGCACTGCAAGGCGATCAGCCAATCGAGGGCTTGGTCCATGGCCGTGTCTTGCAGCACCTCGTGAGCCAGCTCGTGGGGGCGCAGTTTATTCGGGTCCGTCACGGTGTTCCTCGGGTCTTCGCCACGTTCTATTCATTTTTCCTACAGCCTGGATCGACACCTCTGTCGGCGTGAAGCTTAAGGCTGATCCAGCCGTTCGGCCACACCTACACAGATGGCCATGATCAACTTCAGTTCCTTTTGTACGGTGCTCAAGGACACCTGCAACTGATCGGCGATTTCCTGGTAGCTGCAACCGTGCAGGCGGCTGAGGATGAAGATCCGCTGCTGGCGAGCACTCAACTGGCCCAGGCTGACGCTCAGGTGCTCGAGCAATTGCTCGGCCTGGGTCGCGTCTTCGGGTGTGCTGATCGGGGCGGCAACGCTTTGCAGGATATCCAGCGGTACATCTTCCTGCAGGGTGCGGGCCTGGATCCTGCGCGAACGCAAATGATCCAGCGCCAGGTTGCGCGCGGTCTGGTAGACGAAGGGTTCAAGGTGGTCGATCGGCCGCTCACTCAGGGCCCGGGTCACGCGCAGGTAGGTTTCCTGCAACAGGTCCTCGGCGGTGCTGTGGTTATTCACCATGCGTTGCAGCGTGCGCAGCAGAATCACCCGTTGGGTGAGAAAGACGTGGTTGAAGCGAGATTGGCTCACAGTGATACCAGACCGATTTGCAGTTAATGATAATGCTTATCATCAACTCAAATGGCAAGTGGCTTGATCGTTCCCACGCTTTGCGTGGGAATTCATCCTGTGACGCTCCGCGTCACGACCTCCGGAGCGGGACGCAGAGCGTCCGGCGTTGCATTCCCACGCAGAGCGTGGGAACGAGCAGGTCGTGTTATTCAGCGTTACACAGCGCCAGGCAGTTATCCAGCATCCGGTTCGAGAAGCCCCACTCGTTGTCATACCAGGCCAGCACTTTAAGCAACTTGCCGCTCACCTTGGTGTGATTGGCATCGAAGATCGAAGACAGCGGGTTATGGTTGAAGTCGCTGGAAACCAGCGGCAGGGTGTTGTAGCCGAGGATTTTCGAGTGCTGGCTGGCGTGCTTCAACAGCGCGTTGACTTCATCGGCCGTGGCTTCTTTTTTCAGCTGCACGGTGAGGTCCACCAGCGACACGTTGATCACCGGCACGCGCACGGCCATGCCGGTCAGCTTGCCCGCCAGTTCCGGCAAGACCAGGCCGACGGCTTCAGCGGCGCCGGTCTTGCTCGGGATCATGTTCTGGGTGGCCGAACGCGCGCGGTACGGGTCGGTGTGGTAGACGTCGGTGAGGTTCTGGTCGTTGGTGTAGGCGTGAATCGTGGTCATCAGGCCGCTTTCGATGCCCAATTCGCGGTGCAGCACTTGGGCCACCGGCGCCAGGCAGTTGGTGGTGCACGACGCGTTGGAGATGATCTGGTGCGATTGACGCAAAATGTCATGGTTTACGCCGTAGACCACGGTCGCATCCGCGCCCTTGGCCGGGGCAGAGATGATCACCTTGCGCGCACCGGCGCTAATATGGGCGGCGGCCTTGTCACGATCGGTGAACAGGCCGGTGCATTCGAACACCACGTCAATCTTGTGCGCGGCCCACGGCAGGTCGGCCGGGTTGCGAATGGCACTCACGGCGATCCGGTCGCCATTGACGGTCAGGCTTTCCTGATCGTGGGCGACCTCTGCTTCGAATGTGCCATGCACGGTGTCATATTTGAGCAGGTGGGCATTGATCGAGCTGTCGCCCAGATCATTGATGGCGACGATCTGCAAATCCTGGCGGTAGCCTTGGGTATACAGTGCGCGCAGAACATTACGGCCGATACGGCCAAAACCGTTGATTGCGATACGTAGAGTCATTGGAAAGTGCCTATCGTCGATTTGTTGTAAGAATTACAAGATTATTCGCATAAAAATAGAAAACAAGCCTTTTTAGTGGCAATATTTTGTTCAATCTACAACGAGTGACCTGAATCAACTGGTCCGATGATCCAAACGACTGCCTGCCATCCATGCGCTGCGGGCGTTTGATCAGCATAGACACTCAGGTCGCCACATCCGTTAGCCTGGAGTTCTATACATGCATCCCCGCGTCCTTGAGGTCACCGAACGGCTTATCGCCCGCAGCCGCGCCACCCGCGAGGCTTACCTTGCGCTCATTCGCGGCGCAGCCAGCGACGGTCCGATGCGCGGCAAGCTGCAGTGCGCCAACTTCGCCCATGGCGTGGCCGGTTGCGGCACCGAAGACAAAAACAGCCTGCGCATGATGAATGCCGCCAATGTGGCAATTGTTTCTTCGTATAACGACATGCTCTCGGCGCATCAGCCGTACGAACATTTCCCTGAACAAATCAAGAAAGCCCTGCGCGAAGTCGGCTCGGTCGGCCAGTTCGCCGGCGGCACGCCCGCCATGTGCGATGGCGTGACCCAAGGCGAGCCGGGCATGGAGCTGAGCCTGCTCAGCCGTGAAGTGATCGCCATGTCCACGGCGGTAGCGCTGTCCCATAACATGTTCGACGCCGCGCTGATGCTGGGCATCTGCGACAAGATCGTCCCCGGCCTGATGATGGGCGCGCTGCGCTACGGCCACCTGCCGATGATCTTCGTGCCCGGCGGGCCGATGCCGTCGGGCATCTCCAACAAGCAGAAAGCCGATGTGCGCCAGCGCTACGCCGAAGGCAAGGCCACCCGCGAAGAGCTGCTGGAATCGGAAATGAAGTCCTACCACAGCCCCGGCACCTGCACCTTTTATGGCACCGCCAACACCAACCAACTGTTGATGGAAGTGATGGGCTTGCACCTGCCGGGCGCCTCGTTCGTCAACCCGTATACGCCGCTGCGCGATGCACTCACCCGCGAGGCCGCGCACCAGGTCACACGCCTGACCAAGGCCAACGGTAATTTCACGCCGATCGGCGAGATCGTCGACGAGAAGTCACTCGTCAACTCCATCGTCGCCCTCAACGCCACGGGCGGGTCCACCAACCACACCCTGCACATGCCGGCCATCGCCATGTCGGCGGGCATCATCCTGACCTGGCAGGACATGGCCGACCTCTCCGAAGTGGTGCCGACCCTGTCGCACGTGTACCCGAACGGCAAGGCTGACATCAACCACTTCCAGGCGGCGGGCGGCATGTCGTTCCTGATCCGCGAACTGCTCGAAGCCGGCCTGCTGCACGAAGACGTCAACACCGTGGCGGGCAGGGGCTTGAGCCGTTACACCCAGGAACCGTTCCTGGTCGACGGCGAACTGATCTGGCGCGACGGCCCCATCGAAAGCCTCGATGAAACCATCCTGCGCCCCGTGGCCCGTGCGTTTTCGCCCGAAGGCGGCCTGCGGGTGATGGAAGGCAACCTCGGCCGTGGCGTGATGAAAGTCTCGGCAGTAGCGCCGGAGCACCAAGTGGTCGAAGCGCCGGCGGTGGTGTTCCAGGATCAACAGGACCTGGCCGACGCCTTCAAGGCGGGCCAGCTGGAAAAAGACTTTGTCGCGGTGATGCGCTTCCAGGGCCCGCGCTCCAACGGCATGCCCGAATTGCACAAAATGACGCCGTTCCTTGGCGTGTTGCAGGACCGTGGGTTCAAAGTCGCCCTGGTGACAGACGGGCGTATGTCCGGCGCCTCGGGTAAGATTCCCGCCGCGATCCACGTCAACCCCGAAGCCCAGAGCGGCGGGCCGCTGGCGCGGGTCCAGGATGGCGATATCATTCGCGTCGATGGCGTTACCGGCACCCTGGAGCTTAAGGTGGACGCCGAAGAATTTGCCGCGCGCACGCCGGCCACGGGCCTGTTGGGCAATAACGTGGGCGCCGGTCGCGAGTTGTTTGCATTCATGCGCTTGGCCGCAAGCTCCGCAGAGCAAGGCGCCAGCGCCTTTACCTGTGCCTTGGAGACGCTTAAGTGAAGTTAGCGCTGGTCGGTGACATCGGGGGTACCAACGCCCGTTTTGCGTTGTGGCGGGATCAGGCACTGCATTCGATCCGCGTGCAGGCCACGGTGGATCACGCCAGCCCTGAGGAGGCCATCAAGGTCTATCTCAGGGAGGTAGGCCTGGCGCTGGGTGACATTGGCGCGGTGTGCCTGTCGGTGGCCGGCCCGGTGAGCGGCGATGAATTCAAGTTCACCAACAATCACTGGCGCTTGAGCAAGACGGCTTTCTGCCAGGCGTTGCAGGTAGACGAATTGCTGCTGGTCAACGATTTCTCGGCCATGGCCCTGGGCATGACCCGCTTGCAGCCCGATGAATTTCGCGTGGTGTGCGAAGGTACCCCGGAGCCGTTGCGCCCGGCCGTGGTGATCGGCCCGGGCACCGGCCTGGGCGTCGGTACCTTGCTGGACCTCGGCGCAGGCCGTTGGGCGGCGTTGCCGGGGGAGGGTGGCCATGTCGACCTGCCCCTGAGCAGCCCGCGTGAAACCCAGTTGTGGCAACACATCTACAGCGAGATCGGCCACGTCAGCGCTGAAACCGCGTTGAGCGGTGGCGGTTTGCCGCGCCTGTACCGGGCGATTTGTGCGGTGGACGGGCACACCCCGGTGCTGCACACGCCCGAGGCCATCACGGCGGCGGGCCTGGCGGGCGATCCGGTGGCGCTGGAAGTGCTCGACCAGTTCTGCATCTGGCTGGGCCGAGTGGCCGGCAACAATGTGCTGA
The DNA here is from genome assembly GCF_003852255.1 of Pseudomonas sp. R1-43-08. Lineage (NCBI taxonomy): Bacteria > Pseudomonadati > Pseudomonadota > Gammaproteobacteria > Pseudomonadales > Pseudomonadaceae > Pseudomonas > Pseudomonas sp. R1-43-08. The sequence continues at coordinate 4,439,716 of NZ_CP027734.1, read as the reverse complement.
CCACGGGCGGGCGTGGCGGTGTGTATATCGTGGGCGGGGTGATACCGAGGTTTGCCGACTTCTTTATCCGCAGCGGTTTCGCCAGGAGCTTTGCCGACAAAGGCTGCATGAGTGACTACTTCAAGGGCATCCCGGTGTGGCTGGTGACCGCGCCGTATTCCGGCTTGACCGGTGCGGGTGTGGCGCTTGAGCAGGCATTTGCTTAGGCTGTGACGGCTTCATAACAACAAGGAGGACCCCGTGAGCGTAATCAGTAAATCGATTCTCCTCGTCGACGACGACCAGGAAATCCGCGAATTGCTGCAAACCTACCTCAGTCGCGCCGGCTTCCAGGTCCGTGGCGTGGCCGATGGCGCGGGGTTCCGCCAGGCGATGAACGAGGCGCCGTGCGACCTGGTCATCCTGGACGTGATGTTGCCCGATGAAGACGGTTTCAGTCTTTGCCGCTGGATCCGCCAGCACCCGCGCCAGGCGCAGGTGCCGATCATCATGCTCACCGCCAGTTCCGACGAAGCCGACCGCGTGATCGGCCTGGAACTGGGCGCCGATGACTATATCGGCAAGCCGTTCAGCCCCCGCGAGCTGCAGGCGCGGATCAAGGCGCTGCTGCGGCGCTGCCAGTTCGGCCAGGAGCGCAGCAGTGGCGGCGAGGTGTTGGCGTTCGATGAATGGCGCCTGGATATGATCAGCCATCGCCTGTTTCACGTGGACGGCGAAGAGGTGATCCTCTCCGGCGCCGACTTTGCCTTGCTCAAGTTGTTTCTCGACCATCCGCAACAGATCCTCGACCGCGACACCATCGGCAACGCTACCCGGGGCCGCGACCTGATGCCGCTGGACCGCATTGTCGACATGGCCGTCAGCCGCCTGCGCCAACGTCTGCGCGATACCGAAAAACCACCCCGGCTGATCCGCACCGTGCGCGGCAGCGGCTATCAACTGGCAGCCAGCGTGGTTGCCGGCAATGCCCACTGAACGCCTGCGTGAACTACGCCGGCGGATCCCGGTACCGCGTTCGCTGCTGGGGCGGATGTTACTGCTGACCCTGTTGGCGGTGCTGTTTGCCCAGGCGTTATCCAGCGTGATCTGGGTGTCGCAACTGCGCGCTACCCAGCTCGAAGGCCTGGTGACGGCTGCCCGTAGCCTGGCGCATTCGATGACCGCCAGCGTGAGTTACTTCCGTTCATTACCAGTGGCCTATCGCCCGCTGGTGCTCGACCAGTTGCGCAGCATGGGCGGCACGCGTTTTGTGGTGACCCTCAACGATCGCCCGCTGGATATGCAGGTATTACCCGAAACCCCGCGCAAGCAGGCGGTGCTGGTGGCCGTAGACGACGTGCTGCGCCAGACCCTCGGCGCCGATGTGCATATCTCGGTGGAATTCGTCAGCGCCGAAGACCTGCGCATCTTCAATGCCGGGCTTAAGCTCGACGAACTGCCGCGCTCCTGGGCTCACTACGCGTTGACCCTGGAGCCGGTCAACCCGCCGGTGCTGGTCACCCAGATCCAGCTCGCTCCCGGTGAATGGTTGTACATCGCCTCGCTGCTGCCAGAACCCTACACCAGCCTTGAAGAACAAGGCCTGCCGGCCCAGCAAGTGTGGTTTATCGTATTGACCAGCGGTTTCCTGCTGCTGTTCATCGGCCTGCTGGTGCATTGGCAGAGCCGCCCGCTCAAGCGCCTGGCGCGGGCGGCGCGGGACATGTCCCTGGGGGCGGATGTTGAGCCGGTGGCCGAAGGCGGCGGCAGTGAAGTGGTGGAAGTCGGCCGTGCGTTCAACGCCATGCGTGAGCGCATCAGCCGTTACCTGACTGAGCGCAGCCAGTTGTTCAGCGCGATTTCCCATGACTTGCGCACACCCATCACACGCCTGCGCCTGCGCGTGGAATTGCTCGAAGACGAAAACCTGCAAGCCAAATTCGGCCGCGACCTGGATGAGCTGGAATTGCTGGTCAAAGGCGCGTTGCAATGTGTGAAAGACACCGATATTCACGAGAACATCCAGCCGGTGGACCTCAACCACGTGCTCGAATGCCTGGTGGAACCCTACCTTGCGCCCAACGGCAATGGGCGAGTGACCCAGCATGGGCAGGCCCTGACCACCTATCCGGGCAAGCCGCTGGCGCTCAAGCGCTGCATCGGCAACCTGATCGACAATGCGCTGAAATACGGGCAGAACGCGCATTTGCACATCGAGGACGATGGCGCCGAGTTCGTCCTGCATGTGGACGACGAAGGCCCCGGCGTGCCGGAGCAGCGGTTGGAGCAGGTGTTCGAACCGCACTTTCGCCTGGCCGGGCAGCAGCAGGGCTATGGGCTGGGGTTGGGGATTGCACGCAATATCGCCCATAGCCATGGCGGTGAGGTGAGTTTGCAGAATTTGCGCGAGGGTGGATTGCGGGTGACCCTCCAGCTGCCCCGCGGCCTCGACTGAACATACGCAGGACCCAATGTGGGAGGGGGCTTGCTCCCGATAGCAGTGTGTCAGTCAGCTGATGTGTAGCTGATACACCGCCATCGGGAGCAAGCCCCCTCCCACATTTTGATCTTCATTGCATCAGATGCTTTGGCGTAACCGGGCCAGGTCCCGCAAAGGCGGCGCGCCAAACAACCGGCTGTACTCCCGGCTGAACTGCGACGGGCTTTCATATCCCACCCGATACCCCGCCGCCGAGGCCTCCAGCCCTTCGGCAATCATCAGCCGCCGAGCTTCCTGCAAGCGCAGTTGTTTCTGGTATTGCAACGGGCTCATGGCGGTGATCGCCTTGAAACGGTGGTGCAGGGTCGAGACGCTCAGGTTCACTTCCCGCGCCAGGTCATCGATTCGCAGCGGCTGTTCGTAGTTGCCGTTCAACCACTTGATCGCCTGGCTCACCCGGTGGCTCTGGCTGTTGGCCACGGCAATTTCATACAGGCGATAGCCTTGGGGCCCGCGCAACAAACGGTAGAGAATTTCGCGGTTGATCAGCGGGGCGAGCATCGCGATATCTTTGGGCGTATCCAGCAGGCGGGTCAGGCGTAGCACGGCATCAAGCAACTGATGGTCGATGCGGTCGACGTACATGCCTCGGGAAGTCGGACGCGACGGCACGCCCATCGGGCCGGCCTCGGCGATCAGTGCGGTGAGCTGGGCCGGGTCGATATTGATGCGCACCGACAGGTTGGGGTCTTCGGGGGTGGCGTCGATTATCCGCCCGGACACCGGCATGGCCACCGAGAACACCAAATAATTGAGCGGGTCGTAGGCGAAGATTTCGTCGGCCAGGCGTACTTCCTTGCTGCCACTGGCGAGGATGCACAGTGCCGGCTCCACCAGCACCGGCATGAAGTCACGCGGCGTGTTGTGGCGGTTCAGGTACAGCGAAGTGATCGCCGTGCCGTAGGAGCCATCTTCCCAGGTATGGCGGTGCACGATGCTGGCCAGTTCGGCACGCTGCTTTTCCATCTCGGCATCGAGGGGCATGGACTTGAGGTCGGGCGACGACATGGGGCGTCCTCTACACACTGGTTGAATGGTGCTCAGCTTAGTGGTGGGTATTCAAAAAGTGTTACGTCGATTCTGCACAATCCTTGCCTGATCCTGCGGCTTAGCGTGAATCAGGCAAGCAAGGCGGCTGTCATCTCCCTGAAATATGCCGTTCGGGGCTGGAATAAATCCAGCGCTGGAACGTCCTGCCTACGCTTCTCGCAGGATTGTGCAATAAGCCTGCAGGAATTGACTAACCGTGCCCACACCGGCGCCGCTATCTTTGATCCTGTGGCAACACGCCCTCACAGTGCTTGCCGAGCATCACTTCTCAACGGGAGAGTCGAACATGTCCACCCCCATTCCCGCGAGCCATATGGCCTTTGTCCGTGCCCGTACCGGGTACAGCACCGAACTCGGTGCACGCTTGAGCAGTTTGATCGAACCGGGCCGACAGGCCCAGGGTTGCCTGCAATTTACCGTGCAGCATTCCCAGACCGACCCCGATGTATGGCTGATCTCGGGCTTCTGGAGCAGCGAGCAGGCGATGAGCGCCTACTTCAATTCCCCGGCCCTGATGATCTTCACCGAGTTGCTGAACGACATGGTCGTGCGCAGCATGGACTTCCAGACCTTCACCGATGCATCCGCCGTCAAAGCCTACGGCGAGTACCTGCAACTGGCCGGCTAGAACGTTAGAATGGCCGACTTTTCATTGGCCAGGACGTTCAAACATGGCACGTAAACAATTTGCCCGCCACGAAGCCGTTTCCGCCGTAGTACCGGAAGAGGGCGGCTACAGCGCCGCCGTCGCCGTCAAGGCACTGGACGGCATGGGCGCACCGCGTTTTCACAAGATTCTCGATGGGCAGACGTTCAAGACGGCTTCCGACGCCGATGATGCGGCGGCGGTGCAGCTTGAACACTTGGTCGACGTGGACGCAGACGGTCAACTCGCCTGGGCAACTGCCTCCAACTAAAGACCACCGACGATCCAAATGTGGGATGGGGCTTGCTCCCGATAGCGGTGTATCAGCTACACATTAGTTGACCGACACACCGCAATCGGGAGCAAGTCGAATCGTCGCACCGCCCCTCCCACAGTTTGACTGTATGTTAGTCAGGCTTTGGTGGCGCCTGGGCGGTACAACTTGAACAGCGCCTCCGGCCCCAGCTGGAAATAATCCGCCGGGCCGCCACCGCGCAAAATCGGCTCGGCGGCGGCGGTGTCGTAGATCCCGTCCTTGAGCAGCCATTTGGCGATGTGCACCGCAACCACTTCGCCCAGCACCAGCCAGCTGGGTACCAACTGCTGGTCGGCGCGTTGCAGCTGGATAATCTGCGTCACCTTGCATTCGAACGACACCGGGCTCTCGCCCACTCGCGGTACGCCGACGACTTTCGACGACACCGGCGTCAGGCCAGACAACTCGAATTCATTCACCTCTGGCGAAACGGCCGCGCAACTCTGGTTCATCTGCTCGGCCAGTGGGCGGGTCGCCAGGTTCCACACAAACTCGCCGGTCTGCTCGATATTGTTCAGGCTGTCTTTGCGCCCCACGCTGGAAAATCCAATGATCGGCGGAATGTAGTTGAACGCATTGAAGAAGCTGTAGGGCGCCAGGTTCAGGCGGCCCTCGCGGTCGTGGGATGAGATCCAGCCGATCGGGCGTGGGCCGACGATGGCATTGAACGGGTCATGGGGCAGGCCGTGGCCGTTGGCGGGTTCGTAGAAGTGGATATCGTCGGACATGGGCCAGTTCTGCTCTCGGTTTCGGGGCAAACATCATACCCAATGTGGGAGGGGGCTTGCTCCCGATAGCAGGGTGTCAGTCAGTAATATATTGATTGACCCACCGCCATCGGGAGCAAGCCCCCTCCCACAGGTTTTATCTCATCATCCAGTTAGTCGGTGGTGATGCGCGAGTGTTTGCGTGTGTCCTTCATGGTCACATAGACCACCAACGACACCGCGATACACGCAGTCACATACCAGTAATAGCCGGTTTCCATGCCGATGCTCTTGAACCACAGCGCGATGTATTCAGCGGTGCCGCCGAAGATCGACACGGTGAGGGCATACGGCAGGCCTACGCCCAGGGCGCGGATTTCAGTCGGGAACAGCTCGGCTTTTACCACTGCGTTGATCGAGGTATAGCCGCTGACGATGATCAGCGCCGCCATGATCAGGAAGAACGCGCCCCACCAGCTCTGGATGGTGTGCAGGGTGGTGAGGATCGGCACCGTGAACAGAGTACCAAGGATGCCGAAGGCGATCAGGATCGGCCGACGGCCAATCTTGTCCGACAGGCCGCCCACCAGGGGTTGCAGGCACATGAACAGAAACAGCGTCGCCGCCGAGATGGTGGTGGAGTCGGAGATGCTCATGCCGACGGTGTTCACCAGGTATTTCTGCATGTAGGTGGTGTAGGTGTAGAACGCCAGGGTGCCGCCCATAGTCAGGCCGACCACGGTGAGCAGTTCCTTGGGGTGGCGCATCAAGGTGCGCATCGCGCTTTCCTTGGCTTTTTCCTTCTTGGTGAACGACTCGGTTTCTTCCATGCCGCGCCGCAGGTACAGCGCAACCACTGCGCAAAGCGCGCCGATGGCGAACGGGATGCGCCAGCCCCAGGCATACAGTTGCTCGGTGGTCAGCACTTGCTGCAGCACGATCAGCACCGCCAGGGCGATGAGCTGGCCCGAGATCAGGGTGACGTACTGGAAGCTGGAATAGAAACCACGGCGCTCCTTGGTCGCCATCTCGCTGAGGTAAGTGGCGGAGGTGCCGTATTCGCCACCGACCGACAGCCCCTGCAGCAGGCGGGCAAACACCAGCAGGATGGGCGCACCGATACCGATAATTTCATAGCCTGGGCTCAGGGCAATCAACAGTGAGCCGAAGCACATCAGGTAGACCGAGGCCATCAGGGCTTTCTTGCGCCCGACCTTGTCGGCGTACAGGCCCATCAGCCAGCCGCCGATCGGGCGCATCAAAAAGCCCACGGCGAAGATCGCGGCGGTATTGAGCAATTGGGCGGTGGTGTCGCCTTTGGGAAAGAAGGCTTTGGCGAAGTACAACGAGAAAGCGGCGTAGACGTACCAGTCGTACCACTCGACCATGTTGCCGACGGAGCCGCTGAAGATCGATCTGATCCGGCTGGAGGTTGTGCGTTCTTTTGCCGGCGCAGCCGCCGACCCCAGAGGCAAGGTGTTGGAGTTATCCATTGAAGGATCCTTCATCTAGTTGTTTTTATGGAGCGTGCCTGAGCACTGCCTGGCTTGGGCTGTAGCAGAAGCTGTGCCAGGTAGAGGAAGGCCCGGAATAGAAGGGTTTCAAGGTTTTTTTGAGCGGAAAGTTGCTGATGGTTTTGGAGTGATGAGCGGAAATCCGCTTATGGCAGCTTGCCCCCGATGGCGATCGGAAGGCCGCTAGAGAAACATCTCCCTTGCCAACCCATGCCGCTGCATCTTTTCATTGAGAGTCCGGCGCGGCAGTTGCAGTTCGGCCAGCACCGCCTTGATATCGCCTTTATGCCGGGTCAGGGCAGCTTTCAGGCAATGCGCCTCGAAGGCTTCCTGCTGCGCCGCCAAGGATTGCCCGGCCTCGATGCCCTCCGGTTCCGGCTCGCCAAGCCCCAGCACCTGGCGTTCGGCCGCGTTGGCCAGTTCGCGTACGTTGCCTGGCCAGTCATGACTGAGCAGGCGTCCCAGCGCGGGGCCGCTCAGCGGCTCGGCGCTGCGGCCCAGGCGCTGGGCGGCGTCCTGGGCAAAATGCTCATACAGCAGCGGAATGTCTTCGCGGCGCTCGCGCAGCGGCGGCAGGCGCAGTTGCGCGACGTTGAGACGATACGCCAGGTCTTCGCGAAAGCGCCCGGCGCGGGCCTCTTCCAACAGGTCCGGCTTGGTGGCCGCGATGATGCGCAAATCCACATGAATGCTCTGATTGGAACCCAGGCGCTCCAGCTTCTGTTCTTGCAGCACGCGCAGCAGTTTTACCTGCTGGGCCAAGGGCATGCTTTCGATTTCATCGAGGAACAGCGTGCCGCCGTGGGCGTATTCCAACTTGCCGATCCGCTTGCCCTGGGCGCCGGTGAATGCGCCGCTTTCATGGCCGAACAGCTCGGCTTCGAACAGCTGCTCGGGGATCGCTGCGCAGTTGAGCGCGACAAACGGCTTTTTCGCTCGCGGGCCGAAATCATGCAGGCAGCGCGCAACCAGCTCTTTGCCGCTGCCGGTCTCGCCGCGGATCAACACATTGACCGGCAGCGTCGCCAGGTCCAGCACTTGGCGTCGCAGGGTTTGCAGGCTCTTGGATACGCCGAGCAGACTGGACTCCAGCTGGGCGCGATGATCGGCTTGGCGATGCAGGCGGCGGTTTTCCAGGATCAGCCCGCGTTTATCCAATGCACGGCGCAGGCTATTGAGCAGCGCATCCGGGCTGAAGGGTTTTTCCAGGAAGTCGTAGGCGCCGTCGCGCATGGCTTCGACGGCCATCGGCACGTCGCCATGGCCAGTGAGCAGGATGACCGGCAAGTCGACATCGCGCCGCTGCACTTCGGCCAGCAGCTCCAGGCCGCTGAGGCCGGGCATGCGCACGTCGCTCAGGATCACGCCGGGGAAGTCCCTGGGCAACTGCGCCAGGCATTCCTCGGCACGGCTGAACAACTGCACCGCAAACCCGGACAGGCTCAACCATTGTTCGACGGCCGTACGAATGCTGGCTTCGTCATCCACCACAATCACCGCGTTCAACATAGGTCGGGCGTCTCCAGCGCGACAGGCAAGGTCAGGGTAAATATCGCGCCGTCGCCCCGGTTGCCGGCGATCAGGCGTCCGCCCAGTTCATGCACGATAGCGTAGGACACCGCCAGCCCCAAGCCGAGCCCGTCACCCACCGGCTTGGTGGTGAAGAAGGGGTCGAATACGTTATTCAAGTGTTCTTCGGCAATCCCGCCGCCGCTGTCGCTGACGCTCAACTGCCAGAGCTGCTGGTCGGCGTGCAGGCGGATTTCCAGGCGTTTGCGCGGCTTGTCGGCCATGGCATCCAGGGCGTTGCGCAGCAGGTTGATCAGCACCTGCTCCAGGCGGATCGCGTCGCCGCGTACCCAGGCCGGGCGGGTCAGGTCCAGCACCACGCCGATGGCTTCATCGCGCAAGCGTGCGTCGAGCAGGTGCAGGGATTGATCGACCACGGTGGCCAGGTCCAGGCGTTCGCGCAGGCCGCTGGGGCTTTTACGCGCGAAGGTCTTGAGATGGCCCGTCAGCGCGGCCATGCGGGTGAGCATGTCATCCAGCGGTGTGAGTGCCTTGTAGGCATCGTCCACGCGGCCGTGGTCGAGCAACAGCCGCAGGGTCGCCAATTGCATGCGCTGGGCGGTCAGCGGTTGGTTGATTTCATGGGCGAGGGCAGCGGACATCTGCCCCAGTGCCGCCAGCTTGGCCGACTGCACCAGGCCATCCTGGGCGGTGCGCAGGGCCTGGGTGCGTTCCTCGACCAATTGCTCAAGCTCTTCACGGCTGCGTTGACGCAGGCGCGCCAGGCGCCAGCGTTGGCTCAAGAACAGCACGAGGAACACCAATGCCAGCCAGGAGCCGGCGGCGGCCAGGCCGGCGTTGCGTTGGTCTTCAAACGGGAACTGAGGTTTGCGCAGCAGGTGCAGGGTCCAGCCTTCGGCTTTGAGCGGCAGCGATTCCCAGATGTAGTTGGCGTTGCCGTCGGGGCCGTTGACGCGCATCAGGTGGCTGTTGTCGCCGAAGCGCTGCAAGGTGCTGGTCTCCAGCGGCTGCAGGTGTTTCTTGTCGTATTGGCGGGTGGCCTTGAGTTCGGCCAGGTCGCTGGCCGACAGCGCACGCAGGTTGCGGTAGCGCCAGCCCGGCTGGTTGGCGATGAACACGATCCCGCGCGCGTCGCTGACCAGCAACAGGTCGTTACCCTGGGCCCATTCACGCTCAAGCTCAGGGAATTCGAGCTTGACCACCATGGCGCCGAGAAACTGCTCGTGTTCGTCGACCACGGCGCTGGAAAGAAAGTAACCCGGTATGCCGGTGGTCACCCCCACCGCGTAAAAGCGCCCGGTGCCCTGGCTCAGGGTCTGGCTGAAATACGGCCGAAACGCGTAGTTGTGCCCCACATAGCTGCTGGGCAGGTTCCAGTTGCTGGCGGCCACGGCCAGGCCGGTGCGGTCCATCAATTCGAGGGTGGAAGACTGGGCGGCGCCATTGATGCGTTCCAGCTTGCGGTTGAGCAGGTCCTGGGTGGTGGCGTCCAGCGGGCCTTTCAAGGCGTTGATCATCTCCGAGTCCAGCGCCAGCACGGCGGGCAGGGCACGGTAGCGTTCGATCAGGGTGTGCAGCGAGTTGGCATACAGCGCCAGCTGTTGATTGGCACGGGCGGCGTCGTCCACCAAGGCCTGGCGCTCGGCATGGCGCGTGGCCAGCGCCGCAGCCAGCAGCGCACCGGCGACGATCAGCAGGGAATAGAAGGTCAGGCGCAGGGGGCGAGGGATTGCGATCATACGAGGATGAACAGGCGCAGTGGGGGCGAGCACCATAGCATGAGCTGCCCGGATCTTGTGTGGGAGGGAGCAAGGCCCCCTCCCACCTTTACTTATTGGACTTCCACCGCCAGGCTTTCACTGATCTTCTTCTGCCAGATCGCAGGACCGGTGATGTGTACGGATTCGCCCTTGCTGTCCACCGCAACGGTGACCGGCATGTCCTTCACGTCGAACTCGTAGATCGCTTCCATGCCCAGTTCGGCGAAAGCGACGACGCGCGATTTCTTGATGGCCTGCGCCACCAGGTAAGCGGCGCCGCCCACGGCCATCAGGTACACGGCCTTGTGGTCCTTGATCGCTTCGATAGCGGTCGGGCCGCGCTCGGATTTGCCGATCATGCCCAGCAGGCCGGTTTGCTCGAGGATCTGACGGGTGAACTTGTCCATCCGCGTCGCAGTGGTCGGGCCCGCCGGGCCAACCACTTCTTCGCGCACCGGATCAACCGGGCCGACGTAGTAGATGAAACGGCCCTTGAGGTCCACCGGCAGAGTTTCGCCCTTGTTCAGCATCTCGACCATGCGCTTGTGCGCCGCGTCGCGACCCGTGAGCATCTTGCCGTTGAGCAACACCGTTTCGCCCGGTTTCCAGCTCTGCACTTCTTCGGGTGTCAGCGTATCGAGGTTGACGCGACGGGCCGATGGGCCGGCTTCCCAGACGATTTCCGGGTAGGCGTCCAGCGGTGGCGCTTCCAGCGACGCCGGGCCCGAACCGTCAAGCACGAAGTGCGCGTGGCGGGTGGCGGCGCAGTTGGGGATCATGCACACCGGCAAGGACGCGGCGTGGGTCGGGTAGTCCATGATCTTTACGTCGAGCACGGTGGTCAGGCCACCCAGGCCCTGGGCGCCGATGCCCAGTTGGTTGACCTTTTCGAACAGCTCCAGGCGCATCTCTTCGATGCGGTTCTGCGGGCCGCGCTTTTTCAGCTCGTGGATGTCGATGGATTCCATCAACACTTCCTTGGCCATCACCGCAGCTTTCTCGGCGGTGCCGCCGATGCCGATGCCGAGCATGCCCGGTGGGCACCAGCCGGCGCCCATGGTCGGAACGGTCTTGAGCACCCAGTCGACGATTGAGTCGGACGGGTTGAGCATGGCCATTTTCGACTTGTTCTCGGAACCACCGCCCTTGGCGGCCACGTCCACTTCCACGGTGTTACCCGGGACGATGGAGTAGTGGATCACCGCCGGGGTGTTGTCCTTGGTGTTCTTGCGCGCGCCCGCCGGGTCGGCAAGGATGGAAGCGCGCAGGACGTTTTCCGGCAGGTTGTAGGCGCGACGCACGCCTTCGTTGATCATGTCGTCCAGGCCCATGGTGGCGCCATCCCAATGTACATCCATGCCCACGCGCACGAACACGGTCACGATACCGGTATCCTGGCAGATTGGCCGATGGCCGGTGGCGCACATGCGCGAGTTGATCAGGATCTGGGCGATGGAGTCACGGGCGGCCGGCGATTCTTCGCGCAGATAGGCCTCGTGCATCGCCTGGATGAAATCAACGGGGTGGTAGTAGGAAATGAATTGCAGGGCGTCGGCAACGCTCTGAATCAGGTCGTCTTGCTTGATCACGGTCATGAGTCGCGCTCCTCTATAAGGGAACATTCAATAAGGTGGCTTCAGTGAGGGTGCATCGGTCGGCTGAAACCACCTTTCCAAGGCACGCCACTGGTGCAGGCGCGACGCTAAAAAGGCGCGGCAGTATAACCCGGCACGGTGGCTGATACACCCGACTATGGTCAAACTGTCGCAGGCATGATTCCCTGTGCGCGCCCCTTGTGATTGAGTCCTTGTATGCCTGAACTGTACGTCGGCGAACGCCATTGGCCGGTGACTACCGGCAGCAACCTGCTGGACGCCTTGAACCAGGCGGGGGTGGCTGTGCCCTTCAGTTGCCGCGCCGGAAGTTGCCATGCCTGCCTGGTGCGTTGCCAGGGCGAGGTTGAAGACAAGCAACCTCAGGCGTTGAGCCCGGCGCAACGCCAGGACGGCTGGCGCCTGGCGTGCCAGTGTCGGGTGGTCGGCGACCTTCGGGTCGAAGCCTTTGACCCGCTGCGCGACGGCATGGCGGCGCAGGTGGTGGGCGCCGATTGGCTGAGTCCGACGGTGCTGCGCCTGCGCCTTCAACCCGAGCGTGGCCTGCGATACCGCGCCGGGCAGCATCTGGTGTTGTGGGCAGGGCAGGTGGCACGTCCGTATTCCCTGGCGAGTTTGCCCCAGCAGGACCCGTACCTGGAGTTTCATATCGATTGCCGTCAACCCGGGGCATTCAGTGATGCCGCTCGCCACTTCAAGATCGGCGATGCTTTAAACCTGGGTGAGTTACGGGGCGGGGCGCTGCAGTATGATCCCGACTGGCAAGCCCGGCCGCTTTGGCTGCTGGCCTCCGGCACTGGGCTGGGTCCGTTGTGGGGGGTGTTGCGTGAAGCGTTGCGCCAGGATCACCAAGGTGCCATCCGCGTCATTCACCTGGCTCATGATGCCCAGGCTCACTACCTGGCCGAACCCCTGACGGCGCTGGCCGCGCAGCATCAGAACCTTACGGTGGAGTTGTGGACCGCAGATGAGTTGGCCCAGGCATTGGGGCAGCTGCGGCTTATTTCGAGGCAAACGCTGGCCTTGGTCTGCGGGCATCCTGACAGCGTCGAAGCCCTTTCCAAGCGCTTGTTTCTGGCAGGACTGCCGCGCAATCAACTGCTGGCCGATGTGTTCCTGCCTCGTGGTTGAGTACTGAATCCTACCGCCGCGAGATTCGCCTTGACTGACGCCATTGCAGGCCACAGTCGACCGAGTTGTTTGAAAGGTGCACGTTCAAATGTGGGAGGGGGCTTGCTCCCGATAGCGGTGGATCAGTCACACATAAACTGACTGATACACCGCTATCGGGAGCAAGCCCCCTCCCACATGTTTTTCAGCGTGTCACTCAGTACTGCGGGTCGCCCACGTGCAGGATCTTCATGCCATTGGTGCCGCCGGTGGTGTGGTAGCTGTCGCCCTTGGTCAGGATGACCCAGTCACCTTTCTCGACGACGCCGCGCTTGACCAACTCGTCGATAGCTTTCTGGCTGACTTCGTTCGGGGCCAGCGAAGCCGGATCGAACGGAATGGTATAGACGCCACGGAACAGCGCCGCACGGGCCTGGGCTTCGCGGTGGGGGGTGAACGCGTAGATCGGCACCGACGAGCGGATGCGCGACATGATCAACGGCGTATAGCCACTTTCGGTCAAGGCGATGATCGCCTTAACGCCCGGGAAGTGGTTGGCGGTGTACATGGCGGCCAACGCGATGCTCTGGTCGCAGCTTTCGAAGACCTTGCCGATGCGGTGGCTGGAGGTCTTGCTGGTGGGGTGCTTTTCAGCACCGACGCAGATACGCGCCATGGCCTGGACGGCCTCCAGCGGATACGGGCCAGCGGCACTTTCAGCCGAGAGCATCACGGCGTCGGTGTAGTCGAGCACGGCGTTGGCCACGTCGGACACTTCGGCGCGGGTCGGCATCGGGTTCTGGATCATCGACTCCATCATCTGGGTCGCAACGATCACCGCTTTGTTGTGGCGGCGTGCGTGCAGGATGATCTTCTTCTGGATACCGATCAGCTCGGCATCGCCGATTTCCACGCCCAGGTCGCCACGGGCAACCATGACGGCGTCGGAAGCCTTGATCAGGCCATCCAGGGTTTCGTCATCAGCCACGGCTTCGGCACGTTCGATCTTGGCCACCAGCCAGGCGGTACCACCGGCTTCGTCGCGCAGTTTACGTGCGTATTCCATGTCGGCGGCGTCGCGCGGGAAGGACACGGCGAGGTAGTCCACTTCCATTTCGGCGGCGAGCTTGATGTCTGCCTTGTCTTTTTCAGTCAGGGCTGGTGCCGTCAGGCCACCGCCGCGACGGTTGATGCCTTTGTGGTCGGACAGCGGGCCGCCGATGATCACGGTGCAATGCAGTTCGGTCGGGGTAGCGGTGTCGACGCGCATTACCACGCGACCGTCGTCCAGCAGCAGTTCGTCGCCGACGCCGCAGTCCTTGACCAGATCCGGGTAGTCGATGCCTACGACGTCCTGGGTGCCTTCGGTCAACGGATGGCTGGTGGAGAAGGTGAATTTGTCACCGATCTTCAGCTCGATCCGCTTGTTGGCGAATTTGGCGATACGGATCTTCGGGCCTTGCAGGTCACCCAGCAACGCCACGAAGCGGCCGTGTTTGGCAGCCAGGTCCCGCACCAGCTTGGCGCGAGCCTTGTGCTCGTCCGGGGTGCCGTGGGAGAAGTTCAGACGGGCAACGTCCAAACCAGCCAGAATCAGCTGTTCGAGGACTTCCGGCGAGTTGCTGGCCGGGCCAAGGGTGGCGACGATTTTGGTACGACGGACGGACATGCACAGACTCCTGAGTTCAAGCGCTGGGGAAGGCTACTATGCTCTTTCGTTGTAGTCATTGTTCGTTTGCACTACTTATCGACGATCGGCTTGTTTTTGCTGCGGTGCAAAGGTGAACGCCCTTGAAGATTTTGGGCGATAGGTCGATACACTGCACAAGACAGGAGAACCCCCATGCGAATTTTGCTCGTTGCTGCCCTGGCCGTCAGTGTTGTCGGCTGCACCCGCTGGTCGATGGACCATCATTTGAACAACGCTTACCGCGCCTATGGGGTGGGTGACTGCGCACGGGTCACCCTGGAATTATCCCAGGTAGACCGGGAGAGCCGCACCCGCCGTTATGTGCAGCCCGAGGTTTCGATGTTGCGCGGGCAGTGCCTGGAGCGCCAGAAACTGTTCGTCGATGCTGCGCAAACCTACCAATTCATCATCAGCCAATACCCATCAAGCGAGTACGCTTACCGAGCCCAAGCCCGGCTCGATACCCTGCGCCAGCTGGGGCATTTCTCTGGCGTGACCGCGGCGCAACCACGGCCGGCGTCTTTATGATGGTATTCGTCGCTTCATAACTGGCCTCTTTCCAGTCTTGGGTTATTCTTTGAATAGATGTTTGTACAACTTTCTGTTCAAAAGAATGTAATGCCCGGATTCGGCAGCTGTCTCGTGGCAACGATTTCTTGTCACACCGATATCCAGGGAGAGCGATGGGCTTGTTCCGAATCACTGGCTTTATTGGATGGCGACCTCACCATGTTTATCGAACGACGGATCGAACGGCATCAGCTACCTTATTTCCTGCAGGTGTTCAATCGGCTTACGGACAAGCCAATCGGCTATCTGGGCGACGTCTCTGAAGAAGGGCTGATGCTGATCAGTCAGTTGCCAATGATGATCGGCGCAGATTTTGAGCTGCGCCTGAAGATTCCAGGGCCGGACGGCGAGTTCCAGGCGGTTGACCTTACCGCGACCTGTTTGTGGAGCCGTGAAGATGTCAACCCGCAGCATTACGACTCGGGGTTCCGCGTGCGTCAGGCGTGCGAAGAATACGCACAGCTGATCAGCGCCTTGTTGCATTACTTCAGTTTCGACCCTCAGCAGGCCCCTGTCTGATTATTCATGTGCAGTCGGCCATGGGGGGCCTGTGCCTACCGTGGCCGTGCGCTTGCCGTCAGAACACTCCGGCTTTTTTCCAGCGCAGGTAACGTGTCACCAACGCGGCGCCCAACTCTGACGGCAGGCTATCCAACACCGACAACCCATGAGCGCCCAGGCGATCATGCAGCTGGTTGCGCATGTTGAGGTAGTCAACCGCGCCGCTGTAAGCCAGTGCTTCGGGTAGGGTTTGTACCGGGGCCTGGCGCAGTTGGTCGAGTACTTCCTCTCGCAGACTGGCGACCAGTACCCGATGGTGTC
The DNA here is from genome assembly GCF_003852255.1 of Pseudomonas sp. R1-43-08. Lineage (NCBI taxonomy): Bacteria > Pseudomonadati > Pseudomonadota > Gammaproteobacteria > Pseudomonadales > Pseudomonadaceae > Pseudomonas > Pseudomonas sp. R1-43-08. The sequence continues at coordinate 4,423,909 of NZ_CP027734.1, read as the reverse complement.
GACCGATCCGCTTGATGGCACCCATCAATGCTTCGTCGTCTTCATCACGCAGGTTGGTCACCACGATCACCAAGGCGCGGCGTTTTTGCCGAGCCAGCAATTGGCTGGCGGCGGCCTCATAGTCAGCGGTCTGGCGTGTGCTTTCCAGGTCATAGACTGCATTGAGCAAGACGTTCAATTGGCCGCTGCCCTTGACCGGCGCCAGGTAACGCGGCTGATCGCTGGCAAAGGTACAGAGCCCGACTGCATCGCCTTGGCGCAAGGCGACATAACTCAGCAACAGGCAGGCATCCAGCGCGTGGTCGAAGTGGGACAACTCGTCGTCCTGGCTGCGCATGCGTCGGCCGCAATCGAGCATGAATACAATCTGCTGGTCACGCTCATCCTCATACTCGCGGGCAATCGGCGTGCGCTGGCGTGCCGTGGCTTTCCAGTCGATCTGACGCAGGCTGTCACCGTCGCGAAATTCGCGTAATTGATGAAACTCCAGGCCTGGTCCGCGCCGCTGGTGCTGACGTACGCCCAGTTGGCTCAGCCAGTTATCCACACCCTGCAACCGGGCACCGGATAAACGCGCGAAGTCCGGATACACGCGAGTGGCATCCGAGGCTTCGATCCAGCGTCGCGCCGACCACAGCCCCAACGGGCTGGGCAAGTGGATTTCGCAGCGGCTGAAATTGAAATGCCCACGTCGCAGGGGGCGCACGCGATAGCCCAACTCGCCGCGCTCACCGGGGCGCAGTGAGATGGATTGCGGCAGGTTATCCACTACCAGTCCTTCGGGCACGTGATCGAACACCAGCACGGTCAGCGGCTGTGGATAATCGTGTTCCAGTGACAGGCGCACTTCTCCCCAGCGCCCCAGCGCCAGGCTACCGGGCAACATCCGCTGTATACGGGCCGAAGGGCGGCGGCGCAAGCGCATGGCATCCAGTATCGCCAGCAACAGCAGGGCCAACAGCAGGCCCCAGGCGATTGCGTGCAAGGTATCGGGCACCTTGAACTGCAACGCCGCCGACGCGCCCAGCAGAATATTGAGGGCCAGCAGAACACCCAGCCAGGTCAGGAGCAGACGGGTCGGTTTCATGCCGGCGTTACTGCCTGGGGGCCGCGATCTGGTCGAGCAACTGCTTGATCACCTGGTCCACCTCCAAACCATCGATATCCAGCTCCGGCGAAAGACGCACTCGGTGACGCAGTACCGCCAGGGCGCAACCCTTGACGTCATCCGGGATCACGAATTCGCCGCCGCGCAACAGCGCCCGCGCACGGGCGCCGCGAACCAGGGCGATAGACGCTCGTGGACCGGCACCGATGGTCAAGCCTGGCCAACTGCGCGTCGCCCGCGCCAGGCGCACGGCATAGTCGAGGACCTGTTCATCCAGAGGCATGCCGCTGGCAATCTGCTGCATCTGCACCACGTCCTCGGCTTGCAGCACGGTGCGCAAAGGTTGCACATCGAGCATGTCGGCCCTGGACGAGCGGGTCACTTCGCGCACCATATCCACTTCCTGTTGCGCCTCGGGATAGTCCATGCGCACCTTGAGCATGAAGCGGTCCAGCTCGGCTTCGGGCAATGGGTAGGTGCCTTCCTGCTCGATGGGGTTCTGGGTGGCCAGCACCATGAACGGCTCGCCGATGGGCAATGCCTCGCCCTCCAGCGTGACCTGGCGCTCCTGCATGGCTTCGAGCAGTGCCGCCTGGGTTTTGGCCGGGGCGCGGTTGATTTCGTCGGCGAGCAGCAGGTGAGTGAATAACGGCCCCTTGCGCAGCTTGAACTGTTCGGTCTGCAGGTCGTACACCGCGTGGCCGGTGACATCGCTGGGCATCAGGTCCGGGGTGAACTGGATGCGGGCGAAATCACCGCCAAAACAACGGGCCAGCGCACGCACCAGCAACGTTTTGCCGAGGCCGGGTACGCCCTCGAGCAACACATGGCCACCGGCAATCAACGCGGTGAGCACGTCATCGATCACCGTGTCCTGGCCAATGACTGCCTTGCGCAATTCAACGCGCAGGGCCTGGGCCTGTTGGCTGGCGTATTGAACGTTTTTTTCGGCGTTCAGGGCTGTGGCCATTGGAGAGTCGCTCATAGGGCATTCCTGAGGGTTTGCAGGCACGCCACCTGTCGGCTGAAGTCGGCGCTGGACAGCCGTTTCAGCGCAGGTGCGCCGAGTGCCTGGCTGATGATAGGGGAAGGTTGTCGCGTCAGAAGTGCCAGCACCTGGCATTGTTCCGTCGTGTCGAGGTGTTCAAAGCCGGGGTGGCGTCGCCGGGCGGTGCGCAGGAGGTCGTGCTGCAAGGCCTGCAGCAATGCGCCCTGGCCGTTGCGGCGTAGCAGGAAGTCGGCGCTGGCGCGCAAATGCTCCTGCAGCTGTCGACGCGCCTTGGGCACGGGTGCCCGAATCGGGCCCTGGCGCATGCCGGCGTGCCAGAGTGCCAGGGCAATCAGTGCAACAAGCGCGACAAGGGCCTGGGGGAAGTAACGGATCAGCAGGGTAAGCAGGTTGTCCACGTCGCTGTTGAACAGCAAAGTGACGTCGGTACCCTGGTTCAAGTACCACAGCAGCCAGGCGTTGTCGTGTTTGCCGATGCTCGGGGTTTTCCACAGGTCGCTGTCGGTGATCACCGTGACGCGGCCCAGCCCCAGGTCCAGTTGCATCAGGTGGCTGGACTTGGCGCTGTTGGCTGAAAACTGCGCCAGGTGCCGGGGGTCGATAAGGTTGAAGTCGGTGTCGAAACTGAAATAGGCCGGCTTGGTTTCATTGTCGACATACAGTTTGGTGAGGTCTGGCGCGCTCTTTTTGCGCGGTGGCGCCGGCTCGTCGAAGTCATCACTCAAGGCCTGGCGAAGCTCGAGACGATCAAGCAGCAGGTCGCCGCTTTTGCCGGTTTCTTCATCCCATAACGCCTCGGCCACCAGTAGCAGGTGGCCCCCGGCTTTGGCCCAGGCCAGCAACTGTTCGACCTGGCGTGGGGTCATGTTGCCGCGTTCTCCCAGCAACAGCAGGCTATGGCCTGGTGCAGGCAGGTCGGCAAGCCGCTCTAGGCCGTTGGCATGCGCTACCGTCAAACCTTGCTGGCCCAGGAAATGCTCGGCCGCGAGGTAAGGATTAGCCAGCGCGTCCGGCGCCGGGCCGTGATCCACAACCTCCCCATAGGGAATTGCCTTGTGCCAGGCATACAGACCGCCCACTCCCAACAGGCAAGCCAGCAGCAGTGCCATCCACAGTAAGGGTCGCTTCATTGGCTGGCCCCGCCACTGAAGAGTGCGCGCCAGTCGCTGCAGAGCTTTTGCTGGGCGGCGCCGGGAGGCAGCCGGTGGCCATAGGCGAGGTTTTGCCAGTGCCGGGTCAACTCGTGACTGAATGCCAGCAACTGCGGTTGCTGCAACTGATGGACGCGCTCCAGTACCTGGCCCTCGGTGTCGGCACTTTTGAGCGGCAGGTTGAACTCATGCAGCAGCCGGCTGAGCAGGCCGCGGTACAGCAGGCCAAGGGCTTGCCTCGGTTGGGTGGGCCACAGCTGTTCGGCGGTGCTGGCGATGTCGTCGGGCAACGTCTCGACCCCCAGCTCCAACCCGAACAACTGGGCAGGCGCAGGTTTTGCGGCGTTGGGGCGAGGTCGCCGCCTGTGGCTGACAAACGTGCGCAGCCATTCACGGTAGCGCCAAACCACCCAGGCCAGCCCGCCGATCAGCAAGCTCCATAGCAGTATCTCCAGGCCTTGGGCCACGTGCTTGAAGGTGTTGCTGTTGAGGTTGTCGAGCAAGTGCTGGAGCCAGCCAGGTAGCTTACCGTCGCCGCCCTGGACTTTGGGGTCAGTGGCGGGTTTTTCTTCGCCAAAACGATAGCGGGTGACGGTTTGCGGATTCTTGAACGGCGGTTTTTCCAGTAATGCCTTGATCGATTGGCTGGCCGCCTGGGTGCTGAGCGGCTTTGGATCAGCCGGTTCATCCGCCATCGCCGTTGGGCTCAGTTGCGCCAGCGTCAGCCCGACGACCAGCAGCAACAGCGGCGCGACACTGCTCAGGCGTTGGCGCAACCGACGGAACACCAGCTCCAGGTCCCAAGCCTCCAGGACGGTGCGACGGTTGAGATAGAGGCTGAAACCGCAGGCGACGTAGATGGGTTCCCAGAACACCAGGATCAGCGCATAGAAGGCATTACTCAGGTGTTCCAGCCATAGCCCCTGCGGGCCTGTCGCCAATGCCAGCCGCTGCCAGTCCCAATCCAGTTCGACCTGTTCCGGGATGAATAGATAGAACAGCGCCATGCAACCGAACCACAGGCCGATTTCCAGGTGCACCCCGATGATCGTCAGCCAGCGCGCGCCACCCGCGTTGCGCTGTTGCAGTACGCCCAGGCGCTGTTGACGCGCTTGACCCTCCAGGCCTTCAAGCTGGCTCACGGGCATCACGAAGCTGCGGCTCAGGCTCAGCCGGCGCCAGGTGAGGCTGGCGAGCAGTTGCCCCTTGAGCAGGCGCGGCCACTGGCGAACGGACTGTTTCAGACTGGGCGTCTCACCAAACAGCGCCTTGGAAAGAATGTACAGCGGCAAGCGCTCGAAGGCCGGCTTCAGCCACCAGAACAAGAAGATGGCGTAGGACGGGTACTGCCACAGCAGCGCACTGAGCAGCACGAACACCGGCAGGCTGACCAGCGCCCAACTGCTCATCAGCAATACACGATGTTCCCGGGCCATCAGTACGCCGAGGTCCATGGCTTCCCAGGAGGTGCGGGGGCGGATGACCACGCTGGAGTCAGTCAGGCGCATGGCGAGTCCTGCCGGCGAAGATCAGATAGGCGGCCACGAACAGCCAAAGTACGCTGCCCACGAGGTATTTGATCCAGGGCGCAATGCTCGTGGTGGATGACCAGTAGGCTTCGATGAACGCTGCGATCAGCAGCAATAGCATGACCCCACACAGCATCTGCACGCTTTTGCGGGCCGCCAGGCGCAGGGATTCGCTACGTGCCAGGGGCCCGGGAGCGATCAGCGACCAACCCAGTTGCAGGCCTGCCGCACCGGCCAGTGCGATGGCGCTGAGTTCGAAGGCGCCATGACCGATCACGAACGACCAGAACGTCTGGCCGTAGCCGATTTCACTGAGATGCCCGCAGACCGCGCCGATGATCAAGCCGTTGAATACCAGAAAGAACACGCTGCCCAGGCCGAACAGCAAGCCGGCGGCAAAGGTCTGGAAGGCGATGCCGATGTTGTGCATCACGTAATAGCCAAACATCATCCAGTCTTCACTGGAAGCCCGTTCGGCCGCGCGCCCCAGGCGGCTGGCGGCGGGGTCGTACATGCTTTGCATCTCGGCCACTTGTTGCGGGCTGACGATGCTGTAGATCAGGTCGGGGAACAGGTACACCAATAACGCTATGCCCAGCAGGCTGCCGAAGAACAGCAGACTGGAAATCAGTACGAAGCGCCATTGCTCGCGTACCAGGCGCGGAAAACCGGCGAGGATGAACGCCAGTACGTTGGCTGTCGTTTGACTGCGATGGCGATACAGTTGTTGATGGCCGCGCAGCGCCAGTTGTTGCAGGTGGTCCACTAGGTAACTGCTATAGCCGCGCGCCTGGGCCAGGGCCAGGTGCTGGCACAGGCGTCGATATTGATAAGGGAAGTCGGTTGCCTCGCAGGCTTTGCCTTGCTCTACCTGTTTGAGCAGTTCGGCGAAGGTTTGCCATTGCTGCTGGTGGCGGCTTTCAAAAAGGCTCTGCTTCATGTCGGCCCCAACAAACCGTGGGCCACACCGTTGAGTTGCTCCACGGCGCGAGCCGGAGACACCTGCAAGGGCGCGGCGAGGATGGCAGCCAGTTCATGGACCCGCTCGGCAGACAATTCAGCCTGGCGTTCGGCGAAACCGAGTATGGCCCGCTGTTCGCTCAGCTCCAGTGCGAAGGGCAGGCGCAGGGCGGCTGCCTGAGGGATGCGCGGGCGGGCCGACGCCTGATCGCGGTAGACCACCAGCGTACCCGCTGCCAGGTCGCCGAGTCGCTTGAAGTGGGGATGTTGCAGGCAAGTAATGGCACCGAAGAAGTAGCCGAAGGGCAGCATGTCGACAAAGCGCAGCAGGTTGCGGATCAGCGACGCCGACCAGCCAATGGGGGTGCCGTCGTCCTGTACCACCCGCAGGCCCATGACCTGCTTGCCGGGAGAGCAGCCCTGGTTGAACACTTCGAACAGCACCATGTACCACCAGCTGACCAGGAACAGCAGCAGGGAGCCCAAGCCGAGCCCGAGGTTGCCAAGCAGCGCCAGGGGCACCAGCAGGACGCCCATGATCACGCCGCGCACGAGCAGGTCGAAGGCAAAGGCCACTGCCCTTGACAGCAGGCCGGCAGGGCGCAAGGGCAGGTCGATACCCTCGGGGGTCTCGATCTGGTAGCAGGTATCCAGAGGAGCTGTTGGCATTGCGATCCTTGGCAGTGCAAAGCGACTGAGAGAGACGGATGCTAGCAGTGTCGAGGCTGGAAGCAACCCTTCAAGCTTTTGCTGGATGTTTGTCCAGTAAGGTATCGCTGGCCCCTGACACCTTGCAGCGCCTAGACTTTGCCGGTCTTCAGCACAGGAACAGCCCGTGACCTCCATTTTCTGGTACGACTACGAAACCACCGGGATCAACCCACGCAGCGATCGCCCGCTGCAGGTGGCCGGCATTCGTACCGACCTCGAGCTCAACGAGGTCGGTCCGCCGATCAATCTTTATTGCCAGCCCGCCGACGATATCCTGCCCCACCCGGCGGCGTGTGCGATCACCGGTATCACGCCGCAGGTCCTGGCGCAGAAGGGCCTTGCCGAAGCGGATTTCATGACGCGGGTGCATGCCGAACTGTCTGCCCCCGGTACGTGCGGGGCGGGTTATAACACCCTGCGATTTGACGATGAAATGACGCGCTACAGTCTGTATCGCAACTTTTTCGACCCTTACGCGCGCGAATGGCAAGGCGGCAACAGCCGCTGGGACCTGATCGATGTGATGCGTACCGCCTATGCCCTGCGCCCGGAAGGGATTGTGTGGCCCGAGCAGGACGGGCGCGTGACGCTCAAGCTCGAGCGCCTGACCCAAGCCAATGGCATCGACCACGGCCAGGCCCACGATGCATTGTCTGACGTGCGCGCAACCATTGCCCTGGCGCGATTGGTGCGGGACAAACAACCCAAACTGTATGAATGGCTGTTCCAGCTGCGCAGCAAGCAACGGGTGATGGACCAGGTGCGATTGCTGCAGCCGCTGGTGCACATTTCCGGACGCTTCAGCGCCGAGCGGCATTACTTGGGCGTGGTGTTGCCTCTGGCTTGGCATCCGCGCAATCGCAATGCATTGATTGTCTGTGACCTGGGGCTCGACCCGCAGGGCCTGCTGGAACTGGATGCCGACACGTTGCGCAAGCGCCTATATACGCGGCGTGAAGAACTGGCGGAAGGTGAGCTGCTGGTACCCCTGAAGTTGCTGCACATCAACCGCTGCCCGGTCGTCGCGCCCTTGAAGGTGCTGCGCGCGCAAGATCGCGAGCGCCTGCAATTGGATATGGACGTTTATCAGGCGCGGGCGCTGCGACTAACTGACGCACAGGAAGTTTGGCGTGACAAGTTGGCGAGCGTTTACGCCGAGGAGGAATTTGCGCCGAATGCCGATCCGGAGCAGCAGCTCTACGAGGGTTTTATCGGCGACCGTGACCGACGCTTATGTGAACAAGTTCGCCTGGCAGAGCCGCTGCAACTAGGGCGTCAGCAATGGCCTTTCGATGATCATCGGTTGCCGGAATTATTATTTCGCTACCGCGCGCGTAACTTTCCTGAAACCTTGAACAATGAGGAACAACAGCGCTGGAGACTTTTCTGTCAGCAACGTTTGTCAGACCCGGTGTGGGGCGCACCCAATACCCTGTCGGCATTTAAGGCGGCGCGCCAGGAGTTGCAAAACAATGCGACAGCGTTTCAGTGCCAGGTACTGGGTGAATGGCAAGACTATGCCGACTCTTTAGCCGCTCGCCTGAGTCTGTAGCTGCATAACTGCAAAACATCCAGACAATAAAAAACGCCAGCAAGCTGGCGTTTTTAATGTGTCGCGTATCGGGTGTGGATCCGACCAGGCTTAGCCCAGCAGGGTCGCCCAACCTTCAACCACGTCACCGCCCCACTTGGCTTTCCACTCTTTCAGAGTCTTGTGGTTGCCACCTTTGGTTTCAATCACTTCACCGTTGTGCGGGTTTTTGTATTGCTTGACCTTGCGAGCACGTTTGGTGCCGGTAGTTTTCACAGCGCCGCGAGGTGCTTTAACTTTCGATTCCGGATCCAGCAGTGCGATGATGTCACGCAGGGATTTGGAGTATTCGCCCATCAGGGTGCGCAGTTTGCCTTCGAATTCCAGCTCGGTTTTCAGCTTGTCGTCTTGCGACAGGTTCTTCAAACGGGCTTGCAGCTCTTTGATAGCTTCTTCGGTGGCGCGGTATTCGTTGATCAGGGACATGTGGACTACCTTATGTAGAACGCTGATTGACAGGGTGAGTGGCCCAATAATAGTCAGGCAATTTCACCAAGTAAACATTTAAGCAGCTATTTATGTGAATTACATTGAATGTTTGTGGCAATGCGCTGCAGTCGAGTTAATTATCAGGTGAGTGGCTGAGAATAATCAGCTTAATGCGGCTAAGTGCCGAGCTTAGCCGTGCACGTACATATAGCGGTGGTAAAACCTTACGCTATTAAGGGCTGTTGCCACGGCCGGGACTCAGAATAAGCCGCAAGGAGTACTGCAGTTTTTCTGCGCAATCGCTAGAATGGCGGCCTTTGCGAAGTTCTGGAGTTTCCCCCTAATGCGCACTTTTCGGCTGGTGATTGCTTGCCCGGACCGGGTTGGCATCGTTGCCAAGGTCAGTAACTTTCTGGCCTCTCATAACGGTTGGATCACCGAGGCGAGCCATCACTCGGATGATCTCAGCGGCTGGTTCTTCATGCGTCACGAAATTCGTGCCGATACACTGCCTTTTGGTCTGGAAGCCTTTCGTGAGGCGTTTGCGCCGATTGCCGAGGAGTTTTCGATGACCTGGCACATCACCGACACGGAGCAGAAAAAACGTGTCGTCCTGATGGCCAGCCGTGAATCCCACTGCCTGGCGGACCTTCTGCACCGCTGGCACAGCGATGAGCTCGATTGCGAGATCGCCTGTGTGATCTCCAACCATGATGACCTGCGCAGCATGGTCGAATGGCACGGCATCCCGTATTACCACGTGCCGGTCAACCCGCAGGACAAGGAACCGGCGTTCGCCGAGGTGTCGCGCCTGGTCAAGCAGCACGACGCCGATGTGGTAGTGCTGGCGCGCTACATGCAGATCCTGCCGCCGGAACTGTGCCGCGAATATGCCGGTAAGGTGATCAACATTCACCACAGCTTCCTGCCTTCGTTCGTGGGGGCCAAGCCTTATCACCAGGCCTCCCTGCGCGGCGTGAAACTGATCGGCGCGACCTGCCACTACGTTACCGAGGAGCTGGACGCCGGTCCGATCATCGAGCAGGACGTGGTACGCGTCAGCCACAGCGACAGCATCGAAGACATGGTGCGTTTCGGGCGTGACGTCGAGAAGATGGTGCTGGCGCGCGGCCTGCGTTATCACCTGGAAGATCGCGTGTTGGTGCACGGCAACAAGACCGTGGTGTTCTGATCGACGCTTGTTGATTGAATAAGCGGGGGCCCGGGAGTAAAACTCTCCGGGCCCTTTTTATTTCAGGACGCGACCATGACCGACCCACTCGATAAGGCGACTTCCAGGCCACCGGCTACCCTGGGCGAGGGGTGTCTGAGTCGCTACGACCCGGACGCGCTGGGTGCCGATGATGGTACTGACTTTCCTGGCGCTGCCCAGTTGTGGGAGCAGTTACAGGCGCCTGAGAAGCCGCCCGAGGCCCCTGAAAAAGACGTTTGAGCAGCGGTTTGCCCACCATCAGCAAAAACACTGGCGCACCGGCCAGCAGATAGAAGTAGTAGGTCACTGCCCGCCAGATCAGAATCGCCGCCGCCGCCGTGGATTTGCCCACCATGGGCGCCAGCAATGCCGCCGACGTCAACTCCGCCGCCCCGGCCCCGCCTGGCAACAGGCTGAATTGCCCTGCGGTCAACGACAGCATCTGGATCAAGAAACTCCAGGCCCACTGCACGTCACCCCCCAGGCCGCGCAGCGCCAGGTACAACACGCTATAGCGTAATAGCCAATGCAGGCTGGTCAGCGCAAACACCCCGAGCAGCGTGTGCCAAGGCAATTTCAGGGTTTGGCTGAATGCCGCGAGGAAGCGCAGCAACCGGCGAGCCCAGCGCCGACGGGTGCTGACACGCACGTGCAAGGCTTTGAGTGCCAACCCGGCCAGGCGAATCAGCCGACGATGAAAGCGCACCACCAGCAGGCCAACGACGACGCCACCCACCATCGACACGGCACTGAGCCCCAGCAGCCATTCCAGGCGCGGGCTGAGGCTGTGGAACAGCGCATACAGCACGATGCCCACCAGTGCGCAGAGAAAAAACAGCAAGTCGCTCAGTTGGTCCATGGCGAACACCGCGCTGCCGTGGGCGGGTCGTATGCCATTGCGTGCCAGCAGGCCCATCAACGTCAGTGGCCCGCCGCTGCCCCCAGGCGTCGCACACATCGCGAACTCGGTCGATATCACGACGCCCAGGCTTTTACGCCATCCCAACCGGCCGCGCTGTTCGCCAAGCAACAAGCGCAGGCGCAGGCTGTTGATCAACCAGCAGCCGATGATCATGGCAAACATCGCCAGTAACTGGGGCAGGGGGAACTGCCGCAGGCGCGCAACGGTTTCGCCGCCACCCAGCCACACGGGAATCACCAGCGCGACTATCAGCGCCAGCACCAGCCAGATCAGTCGGCGCATGGCAGCGTCGACAGCCAGGCGGCCTTGGTCCGTGGCGTGCGTCCGTCGTCGAGCAGGCGCTGCAGGGTTTGCAGCCAATAATGACGGGAAAACCCGTGGCGCATGTCCACGGGGTGCAAGCCGAGCCGAATCACCGGGGCCGCCTGCCAGCGCTGTTCGCGGCGGTCGCTGAGCACTTTGGACAGGCCCCGGCGCCACGCACTGCGCGCGCTCCACACCAGGCCCGGAGCATGAATTCGCGTGAAGTCAGGCAGCCGATACAAATGCTGCGGGTCGCTGGTATAGCCGAGCGGTAACTGGCGCAGCGCCAGCCGGGTGCCTTCGCTCATCAACCAGGCGGGTGCGACGAACCCTTGCAGCGGCCAATCATTGCGCTGGAATATCTCAATGCCGTCACTCAGGCGCTGCAACGCCTCGGGCTCCGACAACTGGTAGAACTCGCCCTCATGGGTATAGATGCGCCGCATGAACCATTCTTTTGGCGTGCGCGGCCGGGGTTGTTCGTCGCAGTGGTAGTAACCGTGCAAGGTCAGTTCATCGCCTCTGGCTACGCGGCTATCAAGCAGGCGCCGGAAGTCAACGTGGGCGCCCAGGGCGTTATGGTGATGGAAGTCCGGGACGACCAGCCAAGTGATAGGCACATTGCCGATGGCATCGACGGCCTCGACAAAAGGCCGGTAATCGGCCCAGGTGTTCGGCGCCACATCGTGCAGCACCAGCATGACCGAACGTTCAGCCATGGGCGAGCATCGGTTTGTGCGTGCCCAGCACGGCGTGGTAGTGCCCTAAAAGGCTGTCCACCACCGCATCCCACGCGTACTGCTGTTCGACATGGCGCCGAGCCTGTTCCCCGAGGCGGCGACTGTCGGCGCCAAACAGTTCGCGTACCGCATCGGCCATCGCCTTGGGGTTGTTGGGCGCGCAGAGCAGGCCACAGCGCTCGTCGACGATCTCAGTGAAAGCGCCCGCCGCAACGGCGACCACCGGGATGCCACAGGCCATGGCTTCCAGAATCACCAGGCCGAAGGTTTCCTGGTCGCCGCCGTGCAGCAACGCGTCGGCGCTGGCCATCAAGCGGGCAACATGATTGGCCGGGACGAAGCCATCGACGACGGTGACGTTGTCCGGCACGCTGGCCGGCATGCCGGAGCCCACCAGCAACAAGTGGTAACCCTCGCCCAGGCGTTTCATGCAATTGAGCAGCACCGGCAGGTTTTTCTCCTTGGAACCACGCCCGGCGAAAATCAGTAGCCGGGTGTCTTCAGCAATCCCCAGTTCGGCGCGCAGGCCGGGGTCGCGTACGGCGGGATTGAAGGTTTGCAGGTCGACGCCCAGGGGTTGTACGAAGACGTTTTTCACCCCAAGCCCGGTAAGTTTATCGGCCATCACCTGGCTGGGGGCCAGTACTCGGTCAAAATTCCCATAGAGTTTGCTGACATAGGCTTCGACGTTGGGGGTAAACCAGGCGCCCATGCGGTTACGCACCAGCAGCGGTAGATCGGAGTGGTAAAAACCGATGACTGGCACATCCAGCTGGCGCCGTGCGTCGAGGGCGGCCCAGGCGGTCAGGTACGGATCGCCGACTTCGATCAGATCAGGCTGTAAATCGTGCAGGACATTTCGCCAAGGAGCCAAGCGCAGGGGGAAGCGATAACCCTTGCCGAAGGGTAGCGGTGGCGCCGGCACCTCGAAAATCCCGTCCCGCTCGCTCAAATGGGCGCCAGGCACCAACAGGCTGTGGCGAATCCCGGGCTTGAGCGCCAGGCGCCGGTGCTTGGCGTCCAGATAAGTGCGTACGCCACCGCTGGCCGGGGCGTAGAACATGGTTATGTCAGCGATATGCACGATGAACATCCCTCCGATCCATTGCTCTCTTAACGTGGACCTGAGCTAAGGATAGATGTTCGATCGGGATTGGCTGTGGGAGAGCGCAGGCCCCCTCCCACATTCGCCTCAGATGCGGAAGCTGCCCACCATTTGCTTCAAGCGTGCGGCTTGCCGTTCGAGGTCCGAGCAGGCGCGCAGAGTCGATTGCAGGTTTTCCACGCCTTCCTGGTTGAGGGTGTTGATTTCGGTGATGTCCATATTGATCGACTCCACCACCGAGGTCTGCTCCTCGGTGGCGGTGGCCACGGACTGGTTCATGCCGTCGATCTCGCCAATGCGCTGAGTCACACTGTTCAAGCGCTCGCCGGCCAGGTTGGCGATCTCCAGGCTGTCCTGGCTGTGGCGCTGGCTTTCACTCATGGTGCTCACCGAATCCCGGGCGCCGACTTGCAACTCCTCGATCATCTTCTGCACCTGTTGCGCCGATTCCTGGGTGCGATGCGCCAGATTGCGCACTTCATCGGCCACCACCGCGAAGCCGCGGCCGGCCTCACCGGCACGCGCGGCTTCGATGGCAGCGTTGAGCGCGAGCAAGTTGGTTTGCTGGGAAATACTGGTGATCACTTCAAGAATCTGGCCGATATTCACCGTCTTGCTGTTCAGCGCCTCGATATTGGTGCTGGAGGCGCTGATCATGGTCGACAGCTGGGTCATTGCCTTGATATTGCGCTCTACCACCTGCTGGCCGTCTTCGGCCAAATGCCGTGCATCACTGGCCTGATTGGAGGCTTGCGCGGCGTTGCGGGCGATTTCCTGGGCAGCGGCGCCCAGTTGGTTGATGGCAGCGGCGACGCTGTTGGTGCGGTTGGCCTGTTCGTCTGAATTGACCATCGACGAGTTGGATGCGCTGACCACCCGCAGTGCCACTTCATTGACTTGCTCGGTAGCCGACGACACTTCGCGGATCGAGGTATGAATGCGCTCTACGAAACGGTTGAACGCAGTACCCAAGGTGCCGAACTCGTCGTTGTTCTGGATGGTCAGGCGTCGGGTCAGGTCGCCTTCGCCGTCGGCGATGTCCTGCATGGCCCGGGTCATCACGTGCAGCGGTTGCAGCAACACGCGGATCAACATGCCCAGCAAGGCGATGATGATCACCACGGCGATGATGGTAGCGATGACCGCCGAGGTGCGGAATTCACTGAGCATGGCGAACGACTTGGCTTTATCCACCGAAATACCCAGGTACCAGTTCACCGAAGGCAGGCCCTTGATCGGGGTGAACGTGACGATATTGGTCTTGCCATTGGCCTGCACTTCGCTGAAGGCAGCGCTGATCTTCGGTGTGTCTTTCGGGTACACGTCAGCCAGAGTCTTCATCACCAGGGCCTTGTCCGGGTGCACCAGTACTTTGCCGTCGGCGCTGACCAGAAATGCGTAACCCATGCCGCCGAAATCCAGCGCGCCAATGTTGTCCACCAGGGTTTGCAGGCTCAGATCGCCGCCCACCACGCCGATGCTCTGGCCGGCCTTGGCACTCGGAGTGGCGATGGAAATAATCAGTTGCCCCGTTGCCGCGTCGATATAGGGCTCGGTCAAGGTCGAGCCGTTGCTGGTCTGGGCGCCTTTGTACCAGGGGCGAACGCGCGGGTCGAAACCGTCGGGCATCTTGGTGTCAGGGCGGATGGTGAAGGTGCCCTGGCTGTCGCCGACGTAGGTTGCCATGAACGACGATGTCAGCGCTTTCTGTTCCAGCAGGCTGGCAACCACCGATGGTTCGGGGTTGAGGGCAATATTCTGCGCGGCATTTTCTACCAGGGCGATGCGCCCGGTGAGCCAGGTCTGAATACTGCCGGCGGTGACGTCGCCCATTTCATGCAGGTAGTTATCGAGGTCGTCACGGATCGCGTTGCGCTGGAGGTAGTCGTTATAGAGGGTAAATAACGCGAAGGCGGCGATGACGATAAGGGAGGCTGCAAGCAAAATTTTATGGCTGAAGCGCAGGTTTTTATTCATGGCTTGTAGGGTCCGCTAAGGTCTTGATATCCGAGGCGCGTCTTTAGGGGATGCGCAAAAATGGCAGCGTCAAAAAAAGGTGTGATACTTCTGGTGCTAGCGCCAGGGGGCTCTGTGGGAAATATCTGTCCTGTTTTTAGATTTTGTGGGTCTCACAGTGCCTGTATCGACCTGGCTGCATTAAAGATTAACCAAAGGTGACGAAATGCCTGACTCCACACAACTGCTTATCGGTGCCGGCCCAGACGGCCAGCCCATCGCCCAGCCCATGCGCCTGGCCAACCGGCATGGGTTGATCGCCGGCGCCACGGGCACCGGCAAGACCGTCACCTTGCAGCGCCTGGCGGAAGCCTTCAGTGATGCCGGCGTGGCGGTATTCGCCGCCGACATCAAGGGTGACCTGTGCGGCCTGGGCGCAGCGGCCAATCCCCAGGGCAAAGTCGCCGAACGCATTGCCGGGATGCCCTTCCTTAATTACGCACCGAAGGCTTATCCGGTTACGTTGTGGGATATCCACGGGCAGTCCGGTCATCCATTGCGCACCACTATCAGCGAAATGGGGCCGTTGTTGCTCGGCAGCCTGCTGGAACTCACCGACAGCCAGCAGTCGGCGCTGTACGCGACCTTCAAGGTAGCCGACCGTGAAGGCTTGTTACTGCTGGACCTGAAAGACCTCAAGGCACTGCTCAACCACCTGCGTTATCACCCTGAACTGTTGGGCGACGACGCGGCGTTGATGACCACCGGTTCCAGCCAGGCGTTGTTGCGGCGCCTGGCGGTGCTGGAGCAGCAGGGTGCCGAAGCCCTGTTTGGCGAGCCGGCCCTGCAGCTAGAGGATATTTTGCAGCCCGCCAGCGACGGGCGCGGCCGTATCCACTTGCTGGACGCCAGCCGCCTGGTGCATGACGCGCCGAAGGTCTATGCCACGTTCCTGCTGTGGCTGTTGGCGGAACTGTTCGAGCAGCTGCCGGAGCGCGGTGATGCCGAAAAGCCGCTGCTGGCGCTGTTTTTCGACGAGGCGCATCTGTTGTTCGCCGATACGCCCAAGGCGTTGCAGGACCGTTTGGAACAGGTGGTGCGGTTGATTCGCTCCAAAGGGGTGGGGGTGTACTTCGTCACTCAATCTCCGGGGGATTTGCCTGACACGGTGCTGGCGCAGCTGGGGCTACGTATCCAGCATGGCCTGCGCGCATTCACCACCAAAGAGCAAAAATCCCTGCGGGCGGTGGCGGACGGTTTCCGGCCCAATCCGGCATTCGATGCCTTGGCGGTGCTGACCGAGTTGGGCACCGGTGAGGCGCTGGTGGGTACCCTGCAGGAAAAAGGCACGCCGGAGGTGGTCCAGCGCGTATTGGTCGCACCGCCACAGTCGCGGATCGGGCCGCTCACCGAGGCCGAACGTGCGGCGTTGGTCGCCAGTTCGCCGCTGCAGGGCCGTTATGACAAGCCGATTGACCGCGAATCAGCCTACGAAGTGCTGATGGCGCGCAAAGAATTGGGGCCGACCGAGGAGGCCAAGCCGGCGACCGAAGAACCCAGCTTCACCGACAAAGCCGGTGCGTTCCTGGGTACCACGGCAGGCAAGGCGCTGAAATCCGCCATGCAGCAGGCCGCCAATCAGATGGGGCGGCAGTTGGTGCGTGGCTTGTTGGGCTCGCTGCTGGGTGGCAGCAAGCGCAAGTAAGACTCAGGATTTGGGCCTGGCATGGGCGGCCAGCCGCTCCAGTGCCGCGCGCAAACCCGGATCGCTGATCCCTTCGGCGGTGGCCTGGAGGGTTTCGGCTGCCTGTTCCGACAGGTCCAGCGTATGTCCGGCCGGGCTTCGCAGCACTGTAGGCGGCTGCACTTTGAACTGGATGCGCGTCAGGCCGGCAAACTCATCGAACACCATCAATTGGCGCTGCAAGCGTTTTTGCTGATAACGCAAACGGGTGGCCCAATGCCCGTCAGTGACAATTAATAGCAAGTTGCCTTCACGCCAGGACGCCACATGGCAATGTTCGCGTGCGGCCGGTTGCAGCTGGCTTTCGAGCAGGCGTTGCAAATGCGCCAGGCGTTGCGCGTGGCCAAAGATGGCTTTCAGCGGCTTGGCTTCGCGAAGCAACACGCCGGGAGCGCGGGCTGTAAGAGGGCGAAATGCCATGTCTAGACACCTTAAGTAACAGAGCCGTCATCTTAGCAGAAAGCGCCGGTGAGCCCCGAGACCCTGCAAGGACAGGGCTTTTCTCATGAAATCAATAAGTAACTTCTGCCTTTCATGGGTTGAAGTTCCGCCAAAAGCCCTTATTTTAAACAAGCCCTCTCACAGCGCCGTGCCCGCATCGGGGAACAACGCCACTTTCCTCACCCACGATTCCGGGTAGAATGCGCGTTCGCATGCGGCCGTGAGGGCTGCTCGGGCCACTCACGGTGCGCCCTCCATCCCTATGTGTGGAAGAACCTGCCGATATGTTTGCGCCTTTGTTAAAGAAACTTTTTGGAAGCAAGAATGAGCGCGAAGTCAAACGCATGCTCAAGACGGTGCAGCTGGTCAATGCCTTCGAAGAGCAGATGGTTGCCCTGTCGGATGAGCAATTGCGCGCCAAGACCGAAGAGTTCAAGGCCCGCATAGCCAAAGGTGAAACCCTCGACAAGCTGCTCCCCGAAGCCTTTGCGGTCGCCCGTGAAGCCGGTAAGCGCGTCATGGGCATGCGCCACTTCGACGTCCAGTTGATCGGCGGCATGACCTTGCACGAAGGCATGATTGCCGAAATGCGTACCGGTGAAGGCAAGACCCTGGTGGCAACCCTGGGTGTTTACCTCAACGCACTGTCCGGCAAGGGCGTGCACGTTGTGACGGTGAACGACTACCTGGCTCGCCGGGATGCCAACTGGATGCGCCCGCTGTATGAATTCCTCGGCCTGACCGTCGGCGTAGTGACGCCGTTCCAGCCGCCCGAAGAAAAGCGCGCCGCCTACGCTTGCGACATTACCTACGGTACCAACAACGAATTCGGTTTCGACTATCTGCGCGACAACATGGCGTTCAGCATGGATGAAAAATTCCAGCGCGAACTCAACTTTGCCGTGATCGACGAAGTCGACTCCATCCTCATCGACGAAGCCCGTACCCCGCTGATCATCTCCGGCCAGGCCGAGGACAGCTCGCGCCTGTACACCGAGATCAACAAGTTGATCCCGCGCCTGGAGCAGCACATCGAGGAAGTCGAAGGCGTGGTGACCAAAGAAGGCCACTTCACCATCGACGAGAAGACCCGCCAGGTCGAACTCAACGAGGCCGGCCACCAGTTCGTTGAAGAAATGCTGACCCAGATCGGTGAGCTGGCCGAAGGAGAAAGCCTGTACTCGGCTCACAACCTGGGCCTGCTGACCCACGTATATGCCGGCCTGCGCGCCCACAAGCTGTTCCACCGCAACGTCGAATACATCGTCCAGGACGGCCAGGTCGTCCTGGTCGACGAACACACCGGCCGTACCATGCCCGGTCGTCGCTTGTCCGAAGGCCTGCACCAGGCCATCGAAGCCAAGGAAATGCTCAACATCCAGGCCGAAAGCCAGACGTTGGCGTCCACCACGTTCCAGAACTACTTCCGTCTGTACAACAAACTGTCCGGCATGACCGGCACGGCCGACACCGAAGCGTTCGAATTCCATCAGATCTATGGCCTGTCGGTGGTGGTTATCCCGCCGAACAAGCCCCTGGCGCGTAAAGACTATAACGACCTGGTGTTCCTGACCGCCGAAGAGAAATACGCGGCGATCATCAATGACATCAAGGACGGCCTGGCCAAGGGCCGCCCGATCCTGGTGGGTACTGCGACCATCGAGACGTCCGAGCACGTGTCCAACCTGCTCAACAAGGAAGGCATCGAGCACAAGGTGCTCAACGCCAAGTTCCACGAAAAAGAAGCCGAGATCATCGCCCAGGCCGGTCGCCCCGGCGCCCTGACCATCGCCACCAACATGGCCGGTCGTGGTACCGACATCCTGTTGGGCGGCAACTGGGAAGTGGAAGTGGCCTCGCTCGACAACCCGACCCCTGAGCAGATCGCCCAGATCAAGGCTGACTGGCAGAAACGCCACCAGGCCGTGCTCGAGTCCGGCGGTTTGCAGGTGATTGCGTCCGAGCGTCACGAATCGCGCCGTATCGACAACCAGTTGCGCGGTCGTGCCGGTCGCCAGGGTGATGCCGGTTCCAGCCGTTTCTACCTGTCCCTGGAAGACAGCCTGATGCGTATCTTTGCCTCGGATCGGGTGAAGAACTTCATGAAGGCCCTGGGCATGCAGTCCGGCGAAGCGATCGAGCACCGCATGGTGACCAACGCCATCGAGAAGGCCCAGCGCAAGGTAGAAGGGCGTAACTTCGACATTCGTAAACAACTGCTCGAGTTCGACGACGTCAACAACGAACAACGTAAAGTGATTTATCACATGCGTAACACGTTGCTGGCCGCCGACAACATTGGCGAGACCATCGCTGACTTCCGTCAGGACGTGCTCAACGCCACGGTCAGCGCGCATATCCCGCCACAGTCGCTGCCTGAGCAGTGGGATGTGGCCGGTCTGGAAGCCGCGTTGAAGAGCGATTTTGGCGTCGACTTGCCGGTTCAGCAGTGGCTGGACGAAGACGATCACCTGTACGAAGAAACCCTGCGCGAAAAACTGATGGCCGAATTGCTGGCTGCGTACAACGAGAAAGAAGAGCAGGCGAGTGCCGAAGCCTTGCGCACCTTCGAGAAGCAAATCGTGCTGCGCGTGCTGGACGACCTGTGGAAAGACCACCTGTCGACCATGGACCACCTGCGCCACGGTATCCATTTGCGTGGCTACGCCCAGAAAAACCCGAAGCAGGAGTACAAGCGCGAGTCGTTCACGTTGTTCTCCGAGCTGCTGGATTCGATCAAGCGCGATTCGATCCGCGTGCTGTCCCACGTTCAGGTGCGTCGCGAAGACCCGATCGAGGAAGAAGCGCGCCTGCGCCAGGAAGCCGAGGCACTGGCTGCGCGCATGCAGTTCCAGCACGACGAAGCGCCGGGCCTGGACGCACCGGAGGTGTTGGGCGAAGAGGTCGATGTGGCTCTGGCTCAAACCCCGGTGCGCAATGACCAGAAGCTGGGCCGCAATGAGCTGTGCTACTGCGGTTCGGGTAAGAAATTCAAACACTGCCACGGCCAGATCGAATAAGATTTTCGCCTGACGCTGCAACACCCCACGCCGCGACCGGCATCAGCCGTCGCGGCGTTTTGCCATTAATCCCCCGTCGATAGCGACGGCACACACATCATCTCTTCAAGGAGCGCATACATGGCTGTTGGTCTTGGTCCTTTGCCCACATTGCACCCGGTCGCCGGTTTTGAACTCGGTATCGCTTCGGCCGGCATCAAGCGTGCGGGGCGCAAGGATGTGGTGGTGATGCGCTGCGCCGAAGGCTCGACCGTCGCCGGTGTGTTCACCCTCAACGCTTTTTGCGCCGCGCCGGTGATTCTGGCCAAGCAACGTGTGGCCGGGTCGATTCGTTACCTGCTGACCAACACCGGCAACGCCAACGCCGGTACCGGCGAGCCTGGCCTGGTGGCGGCTGCGCGCACGTGCGCCAAGCTGGCCCAGCTGACCGGCGTGGATGCGAGCCAGGTGCTGCCGTATTCCACCGGCGTGATCGGTGAGCCGCTGCCGGTGGAGAAAATCGAAGGCGCCCTGCAAGCCGCGCTGGATGACCTGTCTGTGGATAACTGGGCGGCTGCAGCCACCGGCATCATGACTACCGACACCTTGCCCAAAGGCGCAAGCCGGCAGTTCGTGCACGATGGCGTGACCGTCACCGTGACCGGTATCAGCAAGGGCGCAGGCATGATCCGTCCGAACATGGCCACCATGCTCGGCTATATCGCCACCGACGCCAAAGTCTCCCGCGATGTATTGCAACGCCTGATGCTGGACGGCGCCAACAAGTCGTTCAACCGCATCACCATCGACGGTGACACGTCCACCAACGACTGCTGCATGCTGATCGCCACCGGCCAGGCCAACCTGCCGGAAATCACCTCCACCGAAGGCCCGTTGTTCGCCGCATTGAAGCAGGCGGTTTTTGAGGTGTGCATGGACGTGGCCCAGGCCATCGTGCGTGACGGCGAGGGCGCTACCAAGTTCGTCACGGTACAAGTCAACGGCGGCGCCAACCACCAGGAGTGCCTGGACGTGGGTTATACCGTGGCGCACTCGCCGCTGATCAAGACCGCCTTGTTCGCTTCCGACCCGAACTGGGGCCGTATCCTCGCGGCCGTTGGTCGTGCCGGCGTGCCTGACCTGGATGTAAGCAAGATCGACGTCTTCCTAGGCGACGTGTGCATTGCCAGCCGTGGCGCCCGCGCCGACACCTACACCGAAGCCCAGGGCTCGGCGGTGATGCAGCAGGAAGAAATCACCATCCGCATCGAGTTGGGGCGCGGCGACTGCAGCGAAACCATCTGGACCACGGACCTGTCCCACGAATACGTGAAGATCAACGCGGAATATCGCACCTGAAACCCGGAGGAAATCGGCGGTGAAACGAGTGCATGTAGCAGCAGCGGTGATCCGCGGTGTCGATGGCAGGATCCTGCTGGCACGCCGCGCCGATACCCAGCATCAAGGCGGCCTCTGGGAGTTTCCCGGCGGCAAGGTGGAGGCTGACGAGTCAGTCGCCACGGCCTTGTCCCGTGAGTTGAAGGAAGAGCTGGGCATCCAGGTCACCACGGCGCGGCCGTTGATTCAGGTGCAGCATGACTACCCGGACAAGCAGGTGTTACTGGATGTCTGGGAAGTCTCGGCGTTTGCCGGCGAGCCCCACGGGGTCGAAGGGCAGCCTCTGGAGTGGGTGGCCCCGCGGGACCTGATCAACTATGAGTTTCCGGCGGCTAACGCGCCCATTGTCGCGGCAGCGCGTCTGCCTGCCGACTACCTGATCACGCCCGGTGAGCTGGAAACCGGGCCCTTGTTGCGTGGCCTTCAAACAGCCATCGCCGGTGGCATCAAGCTGGTTCAACTGCGCGCGCCCAACGGTTACGACCCCAAATACCGCGACCTCGCCGTGGACGCCGTGGGGCTGTGTGCGGGCAAGGCGCAGTTGATGCTCAAGGGGCCGTTCGAATGGCTGGGGGATTTTCCAGCGGCCGGCTGGCACATGACCTCGGCGCAATTGCGTAAATACGCGAGCAAGGGCCGACCGCTGCCGAAGGACCGTTGGTTGGCGGCCTCGTGTCACAACGCTGAAGAACTGGCGCTGGCGCAGTTGATGGATGTGGACTTCGTCACGCTGTCGCCGGTTCAGCCGACCGAGACTCATCCCGAGGCTCAGCCGTTGGGTTGGGAACAGGCGGCCGAGCTGATCCGTGGGTTCAGCAAGCCGGTGTTTCTGTTGGGCGGGGTTGGGCCTGCGCAGCGGGAGCAGGCTTGGGCGGCTGGAGCGCAAGGTGTTGCGGGGATTCGGGCATTTTGGCCGCAAGCTTGAAGCATGATCGTTCCCACGCTCCGCGTGGTAACGCATGCTGTGACGCTCTGCGTCATGACTTTAAAGGCGGACGCGGAGCGTCCCGGGCGGCATTCCCACGCAGAGCGTGGGAACGATCAACAGGCACCTGAAAACGATCAATGGGGCTTCGCCGCCGCCTGCCACAACACCTCGGCAACCCCCTGGCGCTTGGCAATCACCCTGGCCGCTACAAACAGCAGATCCGACAGTCGATTGATATACGCCAACCCAACCCCTTCCAACGGCTCCACCGCATTCAATTGCTGACAGCGGCGTTCGGCACTGCGCGCCAGGCTGCGGCACACATGGGCCTGGGCGACCAGCGCAGAGCCGCCGGGCAGGATGAAATTCTCCAGTGGCCCCACCTCTTCATTCCAGCGGTCGATCGCCGCTTCCAGCCGATCCACTTCCGCTGCATTCAACGCCTTGTACACCGGCATGGCCAGCTCGCCGCCCAGATCGAACAAGCGATGCTGGCAGGGTGTGAGCACCTCCACCACATCGTTCAGTTCGGGGTGCTTGCCGCTCTGCTCGTCCAGGTTGGCCAATAACAACCCCAACTGGCTGTTCAGCGTATCCACCTCGCCAATGGCCTCCACCCGTGGGTGATCCTTGGGCACGCGGCGACCGTCGCCGAGGCCGGTTTCGCCCTGGTCACCGGTGCGGGTGTAGATCTTCGACAGGCGAAAGCCCATGGTCATTGCTCCAGTTGGGTGAGTTCTGCGGGGGACAATTGGCTGCCGGCCAGTGGCAGGCGCAAAGTGAAACAGGTGCCTTGGCCCAGGGTGGAGTGCACTTCCATCTGGCCCTTGTGGTTATTGGTGATGATGAAATATGACACCGACAGCCCAAGCCCGGTGCCCTGGCCGATCTCCTTGGTGGTGAAGAACGGCTCGAAGGTGCGTTTGCGCACGTTTTCGCTCATGCCGATGCCGTTGTCTTCCACCTGGATCTCGGCCCAGGGCGGGTTGAGGCGGGTGCGCAGGATGATGCGCCCCGGTTCGCTGCCGTCTTCACGCAGGTGAATCGCCTGGGCGGCGTTTTTCAGCAGGTTGAGCAGCACCTGCTCCAGTTCGTTGGCTGTGCCGGGCACGGGCCCCAGTTGCGGGTCGAACTGGCGGATGATCGCCTGGCCCTTGAAATCGAAACCGATGGCCAGGTCGAAATCGTTACCGGCGATCTCCACGGCCTGGTCGATCAGGGCCGGCAAATCGCAGGGGGCCATTTGCCGGTTGCTGCGCCGGCTGAAGCTGAGCATGTGCGTGACGATTTTCGCTGCACGCGCGCCGGCCTGTTGAATCCCATCCAGCAACTGCGGGACTTCGCGCGCTTGCAGGTATTGATTGACCAGCGCCAGCTCGATGCCCGCCTGCTCGGCGTGTTCCAGGTTCTTGGGCAGCTCGGGTGACAGGCGGCGCCGGATATTCTGCACGTTGTGCAGGATCGCCCCCAGCGGGTTGTTGATTTCGTGGGCCATGCCGGCAGCCAGCCCGCCGACCGAGAGCATTTTTTCCGATTGCACCATCATTTCTTCCAGGGACAGGCGCTGGGTGATGTCATCGATACGGATCACCACGCCGCGCCCGGCACCGCCCATCAAGGGGTAGAACGTCAGGGCGTAATGCTTTGGCTCGTCGTCCTTGACCCAGGTGACCCGCTCGATCCGCTCCACCGTGTGCTGTTCCACCGTGGCCTTGATTTGCGGCAGGTACGGCTTGAGCGGTTGGAATGCGAGAAAGATCGGCTGGTTGAGCGCTTCATCCAGGCGCGTGCCCGAAAGCGCGGTGGCTTCCTGGTTCCATTGGGTGACGTAGAGCTGTTCATCCAGGGCGATCAGCGCCGAAGGCATTGAGTCGATAATGCTGTTGAGGTAGTTCTGAAAGCCGGTGAGCTTTTTCTCGATCTTGCTGCGCACCTGCACTTCCAGTTCCAGCTTGCGGTTGGTATGGCGGGTTTCTTCGGCCAGGCCTTGGGCCTGGTCGTAGGCGGCCTGGGAATCATCCCGCGCGCGCTTGAGTTGCTGCTCGCGAGCCTCGATGCGCGACAGCATGGTGTTGAACGCTTCGGCCAGGCTGCCGATTTCATCGTGGTTGCCGGGGCCTGCGCGCAGGGCGTAGTTCTCTTCGCGAGTCACCTGGCGCGACAGTTCTTCGAGTTCATGGATCGGCCGGGTGATCAGGCGTTTGATCTGCCGGGCGATGACCAGCCACAGCAACACACTGAAAATCAGGATGCCCAGGCTTGCGGTGAGGGTGCCGGTATAGAACGCCACCGGAAGCTCGCTGCTGGCCACCAGCAGCAAATGCCCCGAAGGCTGGTCGGTGCGGGGCAGGGTGATGACCTGGTTGCTGCGAAATTCGGTGAGACGCCAGGCCTCGATATGCCGGTAGTTGTCGGGCAGGTGCAGGCGGTCGCCGTGTTGCATCTGCGCCAGGCGATTGCCTTCGCCGTCGTACAGGGCGGCGGCGCGCAGCGGTGAATAACTGGTCAGCTCATTGAGCAGCGCGTTGGCCTTGGCCGGGGATTGCAGGGCTTCAGCCGCGAGTGCCGGGTTGGACACCAGCCGACCGATGGCCTGCAAGGCCTGGGGCGCCATGCTTTCCTGGGAGATCCAGTAGGCGGCGCTGATAAAGGTCAGGTTGGCCACCAGCAACACGGTGGTCAGCAGTACCAGCAGGGCGGCCAGCAGTTTCTGCCCTACTGGTAGGTTTTCAAGACGCTGGCGCAGTGGCATCAGGTTTTTCGCAGGCAATAGACATACGGCAGGGTAGCGCGTGCCTCAGTCGCTGGGCAATCCGCGTGCAACCAACTGCTCGACCAAGCGCGTTTGCAACTGCTGCAGATGCGGCAGTACCCGTTGATGGCGGGCGGCCGCCTGGCAGACGTAGCCCAGCAGGTAGCTGATTTCGGTACGCCGTGCGTTGGCCACGTCCTGGTACATGGAGGAATAGTTGGCCGCAGTGGCCTGGATCACCCGTTGCACTTCACTGTGCAAATCTTGCGCAGCCGCAGGCTGGCCGCAGCATTCCAGCAATTCGCTCAATTCAGCGCACAGGGTGGCGACTTCACATTGATGGGCCTGCAGGCCGCCGTTGCGGCACTGATAGAGCACGGTCAACGGATTGATCGCGCAATTGAGCGCCAGCTTGCGCCACAGCCGCGTGAGGATATCGGTGCTCCATTCATGGGGGATGGCGGCGGCCTGCAAGTCATCCAGACACAGCGGCGCGGTAGGGTGAGCCGCATCCCCCAGCCAGGTGTAGCCATGGCCGGCAAAGACCACACGCCATTCGCCCTCGCGAAACGCGCCTTCGGTGCTGGAGGCAAAGATGCAACGCGCCTGTGGCAACTGGGCGGCCACCGCATCCTGGCTGCCGAGGCCGTTTTGCAGCAGGATCAGTTCCGCGTCCGGCGCCAGGCGATGCTGTAACTGTGCGACGGCACTTTGGGCATCGTAGGCTTTGCACGCCACCAACAGGCGCTGGATCGGCTCCGGGCTGTCGGATGTTTCGCCGATTACCGGGTAGGTGTGCGCAATACCGTGCTCAACCAGGGTCAGGCCGTTGCCCGACGCATAGCTGGCCAGGCGCGCCTGATCGCGCAGGATCAGCCGCACCGGCACGCCCGCGCGCGCCAGCCGCGTGGCCCAGAGGGTGCCCAGGCTACCGGCGCCGAGAATATGCCAGGTGGTCGACATCAGTGTGTGCTCCGTAAGGTCGCCAGCGGTGAACGCGGCGAAAGAACCGCTATAATGCCCCGGCATTTTAGCTCGGGCGCGCTCCATCTCTACTGAGCCCGCCCCTTATATTGGAGAAATGACATGCCTTCGTTCGACGTGGTATCCGAACTGGACAAACACGAAGTCACCAACGCCGTCGAGAACGCCGTCAAGGAACTCGACCGTCGCTATGACTTGAAAGGCAAGGGCAGCTTCGAATTCAAGGAAAAGGAACTGACCGTCAACCTGACCGCTGAAGCCGATTTCCAGCTGGAAGCGATGATCGAGATCCTCAAGCTGGCCCTGGTCAAGCGCAAGATCGACGTGCAGTGCCTTGAAGTCAAGGACGCCTATGCATCCGGCAAGCTGATGAAGCAGGAAGCCGTGCTCAAGGAAGGCATCGACAAGGAACTGGCCAAGAAGATCGTCGCGCACATCAAGGATGCCAAGCTGAAAGTCCAGGCGGCCATCCAGGGTGAACAGGTGCGTGTTACCGGCAAGAAGCGTGATGACCTGCAAGAGGCCATTGCGGCCCTGCGCGCCAAGACCTTCGACATGCCGCTGCAGTTCAACAACTTCCGCGACTGATGGCAGCTCGCGGAACCTGTGGCCGTTTTCGACGTCCCACGCCGCAGCAACAATGCCTACAATTGAGCCCTACGGGGCTCATTTGCGTTTTCAGGCAGTCAATGAAGCCGCATATCCGCACAACAGGAGAAGATAGATGGATTTGAACGCTGAAGTGGATCACTTGATCAAGACCTCACAGTCCTGGATCCCGATGATCATGGAATACGGCAGCCGGGTACTGCTGGCCGTTATCACCCTGGCCATCGGTTGGTGGCTGATCAACGTCTTTACCCACCGAGTGGGGCGCTTGCTGGCCCTGCGTAACGCCGACCTGGCGCTGCAGCACTTCATCACCAGCCTTGCGAACATTGCGCTGAAAGTCATGTTGATCGTCAGCGTGGCCTCGATGATCGGCGTGGCAACCACCTCGTTCGTCGCCGCCATCGGTGCCGCTACCCTGGCGATCGGCCTGGCCTTGCAGGGCAGCCTGGCCAATTTCGCCGGCGGCGTGCTGATCCTGTTGTTCCGTCCGTTTCGCATCGGTGACTGGATCGAAGCCCAGGGCACCTCGGGTACCGTCGACAGTATCCAGATTTTCCACACGGTGCTGCGTACCGGCGACAACAAGACGGTGATCGTACCGAACGGCATCCTGTCCAACGGCATCATCACCAACACCAACCGCCAGCCGACCCGCAAGGTGGTGTTTGACGTAGGCGTGGACTACGAGGCTGACCTGCAGAAAGCCCGTGAAGTGTTGCTGGAACTGGCCAAGGACCCGCGCGTGCTGGCCGACCCGGCGCCCGTCGCAGTGGTATCGACCTTGGGCGACAGCTCCATCACCGTGTCCCTGCGTTGCTGGACCAATACGGCGGATTATTGGGATGTAGTGTTCATGCTCAATGAACTGGCGCGCGACCGTTTGAAAGGGGCGGGGATTGATATTCCGTTTCCGCAGCGGGTTATTCGCGTGATGCAGGAAGCACCCGCTAAGTCTTGAGACAGTCTCGCATTCAAGTTGGCCGAAAGGTCAGGTTAAATGCGACAGGCTCATATAGTTACTTAGCTTGCTAGTTATTTGGTTGTTGGACATATAATTGCAATAAAAAAGCCGCTCCCTTGCAAACAGGGGAGCGGCTTTTTATTCAAGGTCGAAACCTTAAGTCATCGTTGTAATTACTCGCGTGATTACAAGATGTTCAGCGGGTAGTTCGCGATCAGACGCAGTTCGTCGATCGAAGGCGAACCGTAGTAAACGCCATCACCGGAACGATAAGTCGCTTGGCGCAGACGCAGGCTGAGGTTTTTAGCCGGGCCGCTCTGAACCACGTACTTGGCTTCGATATCGCGTTCCCACTCTTTACCGTTGCTGGTGGTGGCTGTGTTGGCGCCGCTACCGGTCACGTAACGCGTCATGAAGCTCAGGCCCGGAACGCCAAAGGTCGCCATGTTGATGTCGTAACGCGCCTGGTACGACTTCTCGCCTTCGGCGTTGAAGTCGGAACGGGCGATGGAGTTGGCCAGGAATACAGTGCCGCCGCCATCTACGCCGTAGCCGTAGTCGCCGTCACCGGTAACCTTCTGGGCAGCCAGGGTGAAGGTGTGAGCGCCGATGGTGTACGCGCCCTGCAAGCTGAATGCGCGGTTGTCGAGCTTGGTGCGCTCAGCGAACGGCAGGCTGCTGTCTTTGGAAGCACGTTGCAGGCCTTCACCTTCGCTCTTGGTGTCGTAGATGTTGAAGTCCAGCGCGAAGGACTGGTCATCGCTCAGGGCGTGGGTCCAGTTCAGGTTGCTGTAGTACTTGCGGAAGTAGTCTTCGGTTTTCGCGTAGTACAGGCTGCCGGTGACTTCCGGGGTGAAGGCATAGACGCCGCCGACGAAGTCAGTCTTCGTCAGGCCCAAGCTGTCGTGGTAGGTCTGGTTCTGCGCGACGCTGGAAGTGAAGTGACCGCCTTCGAGCTTCAGGCCCTTGATCTCGTTGCTGGTGATCGAGATACCTTGTGGCAGTTCTGGGAGCAAGCGGCTGTCATCGGAGGCGAATACAGGCGCTGTGGTGTATTGGTCACCGACTTTCAGCACAGTATTGGAAATGCGGAACTTAACCGCGCCGCCGCCTTTTGAGTACTCGTCTTGCGAACGACCGTCGGAACCGGTAGGGAACAGACCGGTGCCGGCACGGCCCTTGCCGCTGTCGAGCTTGACGCCCATCAAGCCGATCACGTCAACGCCGACACCGATGGTGCCTTGGGTGAAGCCCGATTCGTACAAGGCGTTGAAGCCCAGACCGCTTTCTTCCGCACGGCTCTGAGAGTCTGGCCCCGACGGATTGTTACGGAAATCGCGGCTGAAGTACAAAGCGCGAGTGTTGATGCTGAAAGTGCTGTCTTCAACAAAGCCCTTGGAATCGTCTTGGGCGGACGCCATTGCGAACTGCGAGGTGCCTGCTGAAACAGCCAGGGCGATCATGCTCCACTTCATCACGCGCATCGTGATTTGCTCCTTTGGTTTTAGAAGAGTACTGCCGTCCCACCTGTATTTTTATCTGGGCGGCTCTTTCTTTATGTGTGTCGGCGCAAAGTTATCTCACACCGGCGCTGTTGACGATACTTGCCAAACTATCCTTTCAGCTTCTTTACGAGGCTGTCGTAAATTGCTAGCTCCGTGTCGCAAATCACAGCCCGACGGTAACCAGGCTGACAACTTCAATGTTCTTTTCAAACACCTTCAAAGTTCGAAATCGTCCCTGGCACACATTGAAACGCTATTGTTTCTTATCGCGAAACCCTGGCATCCACCCAAGTGTCGTTGCCGACGATAGCAAGGTGAATGCAACAAGCGTGCACAAAGCGCCAACCGAATGTCATTTTTTCGTGAAAAACGTTACGGCAGTGTAAAAACCGCATAAACACGGGCCTCTCGGGCAGTCTGGTTCAGGCTCGACATTCAGGTGTTACCGTCGTGCGATGGCGCGCAAAACCTGCGCCTGAGCAAAACGTTACCGATTGACCCTCCAAAGTGGGTAGCGGCCGGCTCCCTTTGAAGCACAAGTGGGTCATTTTGGTGCATCCCTTCGAAGCCCGAGTTAGCGTGGTTCACACGTGCGACTGCTTCGAAAGGGTGCATCCATGGAATGGGTTTGCCTCAGGCTGCTCGCGCATTCGCCGTGAAGCCTCGCGCATTCGGCGGTATGCTGGGCGCCTGTAATTGACCTGCCGAACGGAGTGCCCACGTGTTCGCTTTAGATCAACGCCTGCATCAAGACACATTGGCCATTGGGGACTTCCCGCTCTGCCGCCTGCTGCTGTCCAATGATTCGAATTATCCTTGGTTCATCCTAGTACCGCGCATTGACGGTATCAGCGAAGTGTTTCAACTGGATGTCGCCGAGCAACAGACGTTGTGGCAGGAAACGACCGCCCTCGCACAGCTGCTGAACGAAGGCCTGGCCGCCGATAAGATGAACATCGGCGCGCTGGGTAACGTGGTCAGCCAGCTGCATGTGCATGTCATCGTGCGCAAGCGCGATGACGTGGCATGGCCGGCGCCGGTGTGGGGCAAGCATCCGGCCCGTCCTTACAGCGCAGAGCAGGTGGCGGCGATCCGCAGCCGATTACGTGAATTATTGCCTGCCGACTTCATTTTTACCCAGGACTGAACCATGGATCTGCAAGATCGCGTCACCGACCTGGAAAGCCGCCTGGCTTTCCAGGACGACACCATCGAAACCCTCAATGATATTCTGGTCGCCCAGCAGCAAGCGGTGGAGCGCCTGCAATTGCAGATGATCGCCTTGCTCAAGCGCCAGGAAGAGATGGGCGGCCAGTTCGAAACCTCGGAAGAAGAAGCCCCGCCGCCGCACTATTAAATGAGCGTGCAATAAAAAACCGCGATCCGGCCTACGCCGGATCGCGGTTTTTTTTGCAGCGCAGGCTGGAATCAGCGACGCGGCAGGGCAGCGATGACATCTTCAGCTTGCAGGCCTTTGTCGCGGTTCATCACCGAGAACTCCACGCGCTGGCCTTCGACCAGGACGCGGTGGCCTTCACCGCGGATAGCTCGGAAGTGGACGAAGATATCGTCACCCGAGTCGCGCGAAATAAAGCCGAAGCCTTTGGAGGTGTTGAACCACTTGACGGTCCCGGTATCCCGGTTGGTCATGTCGTAGTTTTGCGACGCGGCCGCTGGGGACGAACGGTAGAAGCTGATGACCAGGTGAAGAACGATGGCGACCACAGCGATTACCAGGCTGAGCAGGATGGCCGGGTGGCCGCCCACTTCAGGCATGGGTGCCAGCAGGGTAAGGGTTTGAACGACGACGGTCAGTACCAGCAGCGCGCTGACCAGGTTTTGCAGTTGATGACGCGTGCCTTTGTTCCAGTAGGGAATTACCGGTGCCAGGGTCAGGTTGAGAAGGCCGAACAAGGCCAGATATAGAGCGTCGTGTTGTTGCAGGTAGGGCAGGCTTTCAGGCTGCAGGCTCGGGATAAAGGACAGCAGCAAAGCTGCAACGCCCGTTAGCAGGTGGACGATTTTCAACATTTTGATTAACTCACGTTAAGACGGATCACAAGGAAGAGCTGACTGGCACGGTTCGCTTCTGAACAATGGGAGGCGTTGGGCACGTGCGCGGGTAGCAGCCTATGTGACGTGCCGCAGAAATGAACGGCAGCCACACGCCGCCTATTTAACAGCAAAGGCTGTGCCTACTCAAATCAAGCATTTCGGGGTGTTGCAATCGAGGTGGCATTTTTGCGTCGAAGGCTTGTCCTAGACAGGTGCAGGTAATTTGAGCGGCCTTTCGAGCGTTTTTCTTACAGGATGACCGGCTCTTCGGCCGCTGCCCTCGCAACCGGTGCGGGGCAATTTGCCGCACATTGCCTGGGTGCGTCGGGCTGCACGCGGCCAGCACTCTTGCTAGAGTGATCCTGCACCTGATCAATGAATGCTCGTCAATTGAAGGGGAAAAACATGGCAATCGATATTGGTATCAGTGAAGAAGATCGTAAATCCATCGTCGACGGACTTTCACGGCTGCTGTCCGATACCTATGTGCTGTACCTGAAGACCCACAACTTCCACTGGAACGTCACGGGCCCCATGTTTCGTACGCTGCACTTGATGTTCGAAGAGCAGTACAACGAGCTGGCGCTGGCGGTGGATTCCATTGCCGAGCGTATCCGTGCCCTGGGCTTCCCGGCACCGGGTGCCTATTCGATCTACGCCCGCCTGTCTTCGATCAAGGAAGAAGAGGGTGTGCCGAGCGCCGAAGAGATGATCAAGCAACTGGTGGCGGGCCAGGAGGCCGTCACCCGTACCGCGCGAGGCATTTTCCCGTTGCTCGACAAGGTCAGCGATGAGCCGACTGCGGACTTGTTGACCCAACGGATGCAAGTTCACGAAAAAACCGCGTGGATGCTGCGTTCGCTGCTCGAAAACCAATAACCGTCGAACCCGGGCGGCGTCTTCGGGGCGCCGCTCACTGGTTTCTCTGCGCTTGCTGGCGTTGTCCTACGACGCCCAGCGCCCGCGTCTTCTGGCTGCTCGTCGCTTCCTGCGGTTTTATAGGCTGACCGTCCAATGGGAGAAACCCATGGACTGCTGTTTTGGCAAGGGAGTGTCAGGTGTATGTCATGTGGTAAGGGCGTGGAAACCAGTGGTTTTCACAAGATAAAGGTCGATCCCTTCGCAAAAGGGTTCGACATGGGGCTCGCCAAGCCATTATCGCGGTCGGTGCGGCTCAACGGGTTTTCCACCTGCCTGCGGCTGGAACAGATCTACTGGAATATCCTGACGGAAATGGCCAGGATCAATACCTGCTCGGTCAGTGCGTTGTTGTCCTATGTCGATCGGGAAGTGCATTTGCGCTATGGCGGTGTGAAGAACTTCAGCGGGCTGGTGCGGGTGGTGTGTGTCGTTCACCTGTTGAAAGACCGCCTTAGCGCCTCTGGCCCCTTCTGATGGAGGCTGCAGGGCGCGGCCCTTCCTTCCGGCGGGCCGCGCCTCGGGCAGAAAGCCGGCTGCGCTGCCTCGATTTACCAGATATAATCCCGCGCTTTGTTGCGCATGCCGGGCTTTATGCACATCGGCAGGGCGTAGCGCAGTAACGATCTGATCGCCGAGACAACTCCATGCCCATGTACGACTATCAATGTGCTTCCTGTGGTCATCAGTTGGAAGCCATTCAGAAGATCAGCGCCGCGCCGCTGGTCGATTGCCCAGCCTGCCAGGCACCTGAGTTGAAAAAGATGTTGTCCATGCCGGGCTTCCGCCTGAGCGGCAGCGGCTGGTACGAGACCGATTTCAAGACCGGCGCCAAGAAGAACCTGGCGGGCGGCGACAAAGCAGACTGAGTTGAACTCTACGCGCAGGCTCCTGCATTATCCGTCCCCTGCTTTAATGTACGGTGACGAGGCACGCCTGCCACCGAATTTCGAATTACGAGAAGTGAAACCACGACCATGATGCGCAGCCACTATTGCGGCCAACTGAACGAGACCCTGGAAGGTCAGGAAATCACCCTTTGCGGATGGGTTCACCGTCGCCGCGACCACGGCGGGGTGATCTTCCTCGATATCCGTGATCGTGATGGTCTGGCCCAGGTAGTGTTCGACCCGGATCGCGCCGAGAGCTTCGCCGCCGCCGACCGCGTGCGCAGCGAATACGTCGTGAAGATCACCGGCAAGGTGCGCCTGCGCCCGGCTGGTGCCGTAAACAAGAACATGGCGTCCGGCGGCATTGAAGTGCTGGGCTACGAGCTGGAAGTGCTGAACGAGTCGGAAACCCCGCCGTTCCCACTGAACGAATATTCCGACGTTGGCGAGGAAACCCGCCTGCGTTATCGCTTCCTGGACCTGCGTCGTCCGGAAATGGCTGAGAAGCTGCGTCTGCGTTCGCGCATGACCACCAGCATCCGCCGCTTCCTCGACGAGAACGGCTTCCTCGACGTGGAAACGCCGATTCTTACCCGCGCCACCCCGGAAGGCGCACGCGACTACCTGGTACCGAGCCGTACCCACCCGGGTAGCTTCTTCGCCTTGCCGCAATCGCCGCAGCTGTTCAAGCAACTGCTGATGGTGGCCGGCTTCGACCGTTACTACCAGATCGCCAAGTGCTTCCGTGACGAAGACCTGCGCGCCGACCGCCAGCCAGAATTCACCCAGATCGACATCGAGACCAGCTTCCTCGATGAAAAAGAGATCATGGGCCTCACCGAACAAATGATCCGCAACCTGTTCAAGGAAGTGCTGGACCTGGAGTTCGGCGAATTCCCGCACATGACCTTCGAAGAGGCCATGCGTCGCTACGGTTCCGACAAGCCAGACCTGCGTAACCCGCTGGAACTGGTCGACGTGGCCGACCAGCTCAAGGACGTCGACTTCAAGGTGTTCAGCGGCCCGGCCAATGACCCGAAATGCCGCATCGCCGCCCTGCGCGTGCCTGGCGGCGCGAGCATGCCGCGCAAGCAGATCGACGACTACACCAAGTTCGTCGGCATCTACGGTGCCAAGGGCCTGGCGTACATCAAGGTCAACGAGCGCGCCAATGGCGTTGACGGCCTGCAGTCGCCGATCGTGAAGAACATCCCCGAAGCCAACCTGAACACGATCCTTGATCGCGTCGGTGCGGTCGATGGCGATATCGTGTTCTTCGGTGCCGACAAGGCCAAGATCGTCAGCGAAGCCCTGGGCGCACTGCGGATCAAGCTGGGTCACGACCTGAACCTGCTGACCTGCGAATGGGCGCCGATGTGGGTGGTCGACTTCCCGATGTTCGAAGAGAACGACGACGGCAGCTTCAGCGCCTTGCACCACCCGTTCACCGCGCCGAAGTGCTCCCCGGCCGAGCTGGAAGCCAACCCGGCCGGCGCGTTGTCCCGTGCCTACGACATGGTGCTCAACGGCACTGAGTTGGGTGGCGGTTCGATCCGTATTCACCGCAAAGAGATGCAGCAAGCGGTGTTCCGTCTGCTGGGCATCAACGAAGCGGAACAGGAAGAGAAGTTCGGCTTCCTGCTCGACGCGCTCAAGTACGGTGCGCCGCCGCACGGTGGCCTGGCCTTCGGCCTGGACCGTCTGGTGATGCTGATGACCGGTGCCCAGTCGATCCGTGAAGTGATTGCCTTCCCGAAAACCCAGAGTGCTGCGGACGTCATGACCCAGGCGCCGGGCGTCGTGGATGCCAAGGCACTGCGCGAATTGCACATCCGTCTGCGCGAGACGCCGAAGGCTGAGTAAGGCTGCTGCGTGAAAGCGCACTGAGGTTTACGCAGTCTTAAAGGCGCATCTTCGGATGCGCCTTTGCGTTACAAAGGCCGCACTTAAAAAGAGAAGTCCGCCCGGAGCGGGATAGATAAAGGTTTCTAGAGAATTTCGGAGTTGTGTTATGGCTGGCCATTCCAAGTGGGCGAACATCAAGCACCGCAAAGAGCGTCAGGATGCCAAGAAAGGCAAGATCTTCACCAAGTGGATCCGCGAGCTGACCGTCGCCGCCCGCCAGGGTGGCGGTGACCCGGGCTCCAACCCGCGCCTGCGCCTGGCGCTGGACAAGGCGCTCGGCGCCAACATGAGCCGTGACATCATCGACCGCGCCGTGGCCCGTGGCGCCGGCGCCGCCGACACCGACGACATGGTCGAGCTGACCTACGAAGGCTATGGGCCAGGCGGCGTGGCGGTGATGGTCGAATGCATGACCGATAACCGCAACCGTACTGCAGCTGCGGTGCGTCATGCGTTCAGCAAGTGCGGCGGCAACCTGGGTACCGACGGTTCGGTGGCCTACCTGTTCGAGCGCAAGGGGCAGATTACCTTTGCAGCGGGCACGGATGAAGACGCGCTGATGGAAGCCGCGATGGAGGCAGATGCCGACGACGTGGTCACAAACGAAGATGCCTCCATCGACGTGTTCACCTCGTTCGCCAGCTTCTACGCGGTGCGCAACGCCCTGGAGGCCGCTGGTTTCAAAGGTACCGACGCGGAAATCGTAATGTTGCCGACCACCAGTGCGGAACTGGACCTGGACGGTGCGCAAAAGGTGTTGAAGCTGCTGGATATGCTTGAGGACCTGGATGATGTGCAGAATGTGTATTCGAATGCCGACATTCCGGAATCCGTGGCCGAACAGCTAGGCTGAAGGTTGATGTAGAT
Organism: Pseudomonas sp. R1-43-08; assembly: GCF_003852255.1. Classification (NCBI taxonomy): domain Bacteria; kingdom Pseudomonadati; phylum Pseudomonadota; class Gammaproteobacteria; order Pseudomonadales; family Pseudomonadaceae; genus Pseudomonas; species Pseudomonas sp. R1-43-08. Next base: position 4,388,223 of record NZ_CP027734.1, on the reverse strand, counting down.
CCAAATGTGGGAGGGGGCTTGCTCCCGATAGCGGTGGGTCAGCCAAAAATATTCTGACTGATCCACTGCCATCGGGGGCAAGCCCCCTCCCACATTGAACTTCGCTGTATCAAAAAATATGTTTATCCAACCCGCAGGCGTTATGACTTTAATCCTAGGTATCGACCCCGGTTCGCGCATTACCGGTTTTGGCGTGGTGCAACACACGCCGCGTGGCTGCGTTTATGTAGCCTCGGGCTGCATTCGCACCGGCGCGGGAGAACTGGCCGAGCGCCTGCAGATCGTCTATCGCGGCGTGCGTGAAGTCATCCAGACCTACGGCCCGGTGACCATGGGCATCGAAAAAGTCTTCATGGCCAAGAATGCCGACTCGGCGTTGAAGCTCGGCCAGGCCCGTGGTGCGGCCATTGTGGCGGGGGCCGAGGAGGGCATGGAGATTGCCGAATACACCGCGACCCAGGTCAAGCAGGCCGTCGTCGGCACGGGTGGGGCGAATAAGGAACAGGTGCAAATGATGGTCATGCACATGCTCAAGCTCACCTCTAAACCCCAGATCGACGCCTCCGACGCCCTGGCCATTGCCATTTGCCACGCCCACACCCGCTCCAGCCTGCTGCCCCATGGTCTGGGCGCGGCACGCAGTCGTGGCGGACGCCTGCGTCTCTGATAGCATCAGTGCAATCGTTATTTCCGGTCAGGCCTGTTCTGACCCCAAGCTTTAAGGATCTGAACCGTGATTGGACGCTTGCGCGGCACCCTGGCTGAGAAACAGCCGCCGCACCTGATTCTGGATGTGAATGGATTGGGGTATGAGCTTGAAGTGCCCATGACCACCTTGTACCGCTTGCCGTCGGTCGGCGAGCCGATAACTTTGCACACGCATTTAGTCGTGCGAGAGGACGCGCAACTGCTCTATGGTTTCATTGGCAAGCGCGACCGTGACTTCTTTCGCGAACTGATTCGCCTCAACGGCGTCGGGCCCAAGCTGGCCCTGGCGTTGATGTCGAGCCTGGAAGTGGATGAGCTGGTGCGTGCCGTTTCGGCCCAGGACACCTCGGCGCTGACCAAGGTGCCCGGTGTCGGCAAGAAAACCGCCGAGCGCCTGCTGGTGGAACTCAAGGACCGTTTCAAGGCCTGGGAAGTGGTGCCGAGCATGTTCGCCCTGGTGCCCAATCAGCCGGATATGCCGGCGACTCAGGTTGCCAGTGCCGAAAGCGATGCTGTCAGTGCGTTGATCTCCCTGGGCTACAAGCCGCAGGAGGCCAGCAAAGCGGTGTCGGCCATCAAGGACAAGAACCTGAGCAGCGAAGACATGATCCGCCGAGCCCTGAAGGGAATGATTTAAGTGATTGAAGCTGATCGTCTGATCGCGGCCACCGGCCCGCGCGACCGTGAAGAAGTCCAGGACCGCGCCATCCGCCCCTTGAGCCTGGCCGACTACATCGGCCAGCCCACCGTGCGCGAGCAGATGGAACTGTTCATCCAGGCCGCGCGCGGGCGCAGCGAGTCGCTGGATCACACACTGATCTTCGGCCCGCCGGGCCTGGGTAAAACCACCCTGGCCAATATCATTGCCCAGGAAATGGGCGTGTCGATCAAGTCCACGTCCGGCCCGGTGCTGGAGCGCCCCGGCGACCTGGCCGCGCTGCTGACCAATCTCGAGCCTCACGACGTGCTGTTTATCGACGAGATCCACCGGCTGTCGCCCATCGTCGAAGAAGTGCTGTACCCGGCGATGGAGGACTTCCAGCTCGACATCATGATCGGCGAAGGCCCGGCAGCCCGCTCGATCAAACTCGATCTGCCACCGTTCACCCTGGTCGGCGCGACGACCCGTGCCGGCATGCTGACCAACCCGCTGCGAGACCGTTTCGGTATCGTTCAACGTCTTGAGTTCTATAGCACCGCCGACCTTGCGACGATCGTCAGCCGTTCGGCGAGTATCCTCGGCTTGCCGCTGGACCCTGAAGGCGCATTCGAAATCGCCCGACGCGCGCGCGGTACGCCGCGGATCGCCAACCGTTTGCTGCGCCGCGTACGCGATTTTGCCGAGGTACGGGCCAAGGGGCATATCACCAAGGCGGTCGCGGACCTGGCGTTGAACCTGCTGGATGTGGATGAACATGGCTTCGATCACCAGGATCGGCGCTTGCTGCTGACCATGATCGAGAAATTCGACGGTGGCCCGGTGGGCGTGGACAGCCTGGCCGCCGCCATCAGTGAAGAGCGGCATACCATTGAGGATGTGCTGGAACCCTACCTGATCCAGCAGGGCTACATCATGCGCACGCCACGGGGCAGGGTGGTAACGCGTCACGCCTATCTGCACTTCGGGCTAAACATTCCGTCACGATTGGGAGAGATGCCCGTGGTAGACGAATTTCTCGATGCAGTGGACGATTAAAAAATTGTAGGAGCGAGCTTGCTCGCGAAAAACCTCAACGATGACCCAGCGTGTCTGGTTGTACGCGGCGCGCTCAGGGGCTTTGCAAGCAAGCTCGCTCCTGCAGGGTATTTGTCATGTGGGGTGATTTATCTGAAGTTTGTGCTGTCCCAGTGTCTGGCGTCGTCATTCAGGCAATGGAAATGTGTTCAGGTATTGAAAAAACAGTTGTCCAGCCGGATTGGCAACCTGAGGAGTAAGCACTAGAGTATGCGCGCGCAAAACGGGGATCAGTCGTTCGCACATCGCTGTCGCGTTTATTACGAGGACACTGATGCCGGCGGCATCGTTTATTACGTCAATTACCTGAAATTCATGGAGCGGGCTCGAACCGAGCGGCTACGGGAGCTGGGCTTTGCCCAATCCTTGCTGGCAGGGGAGGACCTGTTATTCGTCGTGCATTCCAGCGAGGCGCGTTACCACGCACCGGCGCGGCTGGACGATGAACTGCTGGTCAGCGCTGAAGTCATCGAATTGAACCGTGCCAGCCTGCGATTCAAGCAGCAGGTCAGGCGGGCTACGGATGCAACGCTGCTCTGTGAGGGGCAGTTCCTGGTGGCGTGTGTACGCACCAACAGTTTGAAACCTCGGGCCATTCCCGAAACTCTACGTGCGGCCTTTGCCGCCGTGAGCGGCGCGGGTAAACAATCAAAGCAGGAGATTTAGCGTGGAACCTACCGTCGTCGACCATTCCTCCATGTGGAGCCTGGTCAGCAATGCCAGTGTCGTGGTGCAACTGGTCATGCTGACCCTGGTAGCCGCATCGGTTACCTCTTGGGTCATGATTTTTCAGCGCAGCAACCTGCTGCGTGCCGGTCGACGTGCCCTGGAGAGCTTCGAAGAGCGCTTCTGGTCGGGTATCGACCTGTCCAAGCTGTATCGCCAGGCCGGCAGCAATCCGGACCCGGATTCGGGCGTCGAGCAAATCTTCCGCGCCGGCTTCAAGGAGTTCTCGCGCCTGCGCCAGCAACCGGGCGTTGACCCGGAAGCCGTGATGGAAGGCGTGGCACGGGCCATGCGCGTCGCCATCTCCCGCGAAGAAGAGAAGCTGGAGCAGAGCCTGCCGTTCCTGGCGACCGTGGGTTCTGTCAGCCCGTACATCGGCCTGTTCGGTACCGTATGGGGCATCATGAACTCCTTCCGTGGCCTGGCCCAGGCCCAGCAAGCGACCCTGGCCACCGTGGCCCCGGGCATCGCCGAAGCCCTGATCGCCACCGCGATCGGCCTGTTCGCCGCTATCCCCGCAGTAATTGCCTACAACCGTTTTGCCGCCACCAGCGAAACGTTGATCAGCCGTTACTACACCTTCGCCGATGAATTCCAGGCGATCCTGCACCGTAAAGTGCACACCAGCGAAGAATAAGCAGGTAATTCCCAATGGCTTTAATCGCTCGAGCTCGCAAAAAGCGCAAGCCGGTCGCCGAGATGAACGTAGTGCCCTACATCGACGTGATGCTGGTGCTGCTGGTGATCTTCATGGTGACCGCGCCGATGCTCAACCAGGGCGTGAAGGTTGATCTGCCCAAGGTTTCCAGTGAAGCCCTGCCGCAAGACAACAACACTCAGGTCCTGACCATTTCGATCAAGGCTGACAAGACCTACTACTGGAACCTTGGCAGCGAAGTCGACACGCAGAAGCAGCAGGACAAGGCCTTGACCTTGCCGGCGATGACTGACGCCGTGACCAAGATCATTCGCTCCGGCAACGAAGGCGGCAAGCACACCCAGGTGTTCATTCGCGGTGACAAGTCGGTCGACTATGGCTCCGTCATGGGCGCCATGGGCGAGCTGCAGAAGGCCGGCGTCGGTAACGTTGGCTTGATTACCGAGGCGCCCTGATGCAGCAACAGCGAGAGCCGTCCGCCTCGGAAAGCTACTTCTGGCCTGGCGTGTGGGCAATTGCCCTGCACATCCTGGTGTTCGGCATGCTGTTCGTCAGCTTTGCCATGACCCCGGACCTGCCGCCAGCCAAGCCGATCGTGCAGGCGACCCTGTATCAGCTGAAATCGAAAAGTCAGGCCACCACCCAGACCAATCAGAAGATTGCGGGTGAGGCCCAGAAGTCGGCTGCGCGCCAGACCGAAGTCGAGCAGATGGAACAGAAGAAGGTCGAGCAGGAAGCGGTGAAGGCTGCTGCGGAACAAAAGAAAGAAGAGGCGGCTCAAAAGGCCGAGGAATCGAAAAAGGCTGACGAAGCGAAGAAAGCTGACGAGGCGAAAAAGGCTGATGAAGCCAAGAAGTCCGAGAAAGCTGCCGAAGCCAAAAAGGCCGAAGAGAAACAATTGGCTGATATAGCCAAGAAGAAATCCGAAGAAGAAGCCAAGAAAGCTGCCGAGGAAGAGGCCAAGAAAAAGGCCGCTGAAGAAGCCAAGAAAAAGATCGTCGAAGACGCGAAGAAGAAAGCCGCCGAAGACGCCAAGAAAAAAGCTGAAGCAGACGAGGCGAAAAAGAAAGTCGCCGACGAAGCGAAGAAGAAAGCTGCCGCCGACGCCTCCAAGAAAAAGGCCCAGGAAGCAGCCCGTAAATCCGCCGAAGAGAAAAAGGCCCAGGCCCTGGCAGATTTGCTTTCTGACACGCCGCAGCGTCAGCAAGCCTTGGCCGATGAGCGTGGCGATGAAGTCGCGGGCAGTTTCGACGACCTGATCCGGGCCCGGGCAGCGGAAGGCTGGACACGTCCACCTTCGGCACGTAAAGGCATGACAGTAGTGCTGCAGATCGGCATGTTGCCGGACGGCACGGTGACTTCGGTCAGCGTGGCCAAGTCCAGTGGTGACGGTTCGTTCGACAGTTCGGCGGTTGCCGCAGTCAAGAATATTGGCCGGTTGACCGAGATGCAGGGAATGAAACCAAGCGACTTCGCTCCCTATCGTTCATTCAAGATGACATTCACACCTGAGGATCTAGCCTTGTGAGAAACCTTCTTCGAGGAATGCTTGTCGTTATTTGCTGCATGGCAGGGATAGCGGCGGCGGATGAAAAGAACATCCTGGTTACCAGCGGCAGCGATCGGGCCACCCCGATCGCGGTAGTGCCGTTCGGCTGGCAGGGCGGCAGCGTGCTGCCGGACGACATGGCCCAGATCGTCAGCGACGACCTGCGCAACTCCGGCTACTACGCACCGATTCCGAAAGGCAACATGATCAGCCAGCCGACCCAGGCCAGCGAAGTCATCTTCCGCGACTGGAAGGCCGTGGGCGCGCAGTACCTGATGGTCGGCAGCATCACACCGGCCGGCGGTCGCCTGCAGATCCAGTACACGTTGTTCAACGTGGCCACCGAACAGCAGGTCCTGACCGGCAACGTTTCGGGCACCGCCGAGCAACTGCGTGACATGGCCCACTACATTTCGGACCAGTCGTTTGAAAAGCTCACCGGTATCAAGGGTGCGTTCTCCACACGCATGCTCTACGTGACCGCCGAGCGTTTTTCCGTAGACAACACGCGTTACACCCTGCAGCGCTCCGACTATGACGGTGCACGCGCCGTGACCCTGTTGCAGTCGCGCGAGCCAATCCTGTCGCCGCGTTTTGCGCCGGACGGCAAGCGTATTGCCTATGTGTCGTTCGAACAGAAGCGTCCGCGTATCTTCGTCCAGCACATCGATACTGGCCGTCGTGAGCAGATCACCAACTTCGAAGGCCTCAACGGTGCGCCAGCCTGGTCGCCGGATGGTTCGCGCCTGGCATTCGTGCTGTCCAAGGACGGTAACCCGGACATCTACGTGATGAACATGGCTTCGCGCCAGCTCACTCGCGTGACCAGCGGCCCTGGCATCAACACCGAACCGTTCTGGGGTAAGGATGGCTCGACCATCTACTTCACCTCCGACCGTGGCGGCAAGCCTCAAATCTATAAAGCCAGCGTGGGTGGTGGTGGCGCGGAACGCGTGACCTTTATTGGTAACTACAACGCCAACCCCAAGCTTTCGGCCGATGAAAAGACGTTGGTAATGATTCACCGTCAGGATGGTTTCACTAATTTCCGGGTTGCGGCCCAGGATTTGCAGCGCGGAACCGTAAAAATCCTTACAGATACCAACCTTGATGAGTCAGCCACTGTTGCGCCCAACGGCACCATGGTAATCTACGCCACCCGCCAGCAGGGCCGGGGAGTCTTGATGCTCGTGTCCATTAATGGACGCGTAAGGCTCCCGCTTCCTACCGCACAAGGCGAAGTCAGAGAACCATCCTGGTCCCCTTACCTGAACTGACGCGGCGCTACAAAAAGAAGTACTTAACACACTGGGGTTCATTAGGAGTTTCACGATGGAAATGCTGAAGTTTGGTAAGTTTGCTGCTCTGGCTCTGGCTCTGTCCGTAGCCGTTGGTTGCTCCTCTAAAGGCGGCGACAATGCCGGTGAAGGCGCAGCTGTTGATCCAAACGCTGGTTACGGCGCTAACACTGGTGCAGTCGACGGCTCCCTGAGCGAAGAAGCTGCTCTGCGCGCGATCACCACTTTCTACTTCGAATACGACAGTTCGGACCTGAAGCCAGAAGCCATGCGCGCTCTGGACGTTCACGCCAAGGACCTGAAAGCTAACGGCGCTCGCGTTGTTCTGGAAGGTAACACTGACGCCCGTGGTACTCGTGAGTACAACATGGCACTGGGCGAGCGTCGTGCGAAAGCCGTTCAACGCTACCTGGTACTGCAAGGTGTTGCTCCAGGCCAACTGGAACTGGTTTCCTACGGTAAAGAGCGTCCAGTTGCAACTGGCAACGACGAACAGTCGTGGGCTCAGAACCGTCGCGTCGAACTGCGTAAGTAATTCGTCATGCGAACGTGCCGTCGTGCTCTAACTGTATTGGCTTTCAGCCTCGCACCGCTTGCGGTGTGGGCTGCGGTTCCTGTAACGGATAGCAACTCTGGCTATAACAATAGCGGCAGCAGTTATCCGCCAGCGGGTTATGGCACGAACGGCGCCTATGCTGGGGGGGCGGCTACGGCCGCGCCTTCGGCACAGGGCGAACTGTTCAACCAGCTGCAACGCATGCAGAATCAATTGGCCCAGCAACAAGGCGCCATTGAAGTTCTGCAGAATCAAGTGAACCAGCTTAAGCAAGAAGGCCTGGAGCGTTACCAGGATCTTGATCGACGTATTGGAGCCGGTGTTGCACCTGCCGCTACTCCTGATAATTCTTCTACCGGTGGCACGCCCAGTGCTGCCGCCGGTGGCGCAGCAGCGGGGGCCGCGGCAGCCAGCCAGGCCCCGGCCGCCAGCAGTGAACCGGGCGATCCGGCGAAGGAAAAACTGTATTACGATGCAGCCTTCGACCTGATCAAGGCCAAGGACTTCGATAAGGCCAGCCAGGCGTTTACCGCATTCCTGCGCAAGTACCCCAACAGCCAATACGCGGGCAATGCCCAGTACTGGTTGGGTGAGGTCAACCTGGCAAAGGGTGATTTGCAGGGGGCAGGCCAGGCGTTTGCCAAGGTCAGCCAGCTGTACCCCAAGCACGCCAAGGTACCGGACTCGCTGTACAAACTCGCTGACGTGGAACGCCGTCTTGGCCATGCCGACAAGGTCAAAGGCATTCTGCAGCAGGTCGTCGCCCAGTATCCGGGTACTTCCGCTGCGCAGTTGGCCCAACGGGATCTGCAACGCTTGTAAGCAATGCAGTCCGTTTAGAAGAAACCCGCGCCTGGCGCGGGTTTTTTCGTTAGAATCCACGCCCTTTTATGACACACGCTTCCTGGGGTTGACGCGTTGGCGCAATCCCTTGAAGTGCCTGACGGAGGCGGACAGCCTGTTTAGCTGTTACGCCCGTGGCGACTATGCAAGACACATTACGTATTACCGAAGTTTTTTACTCATTACAGGGTGAAACGCGCACCGCAGGGCTGCCTACCGTATTTGTACGACTCACCGGCTGCCCCTTGCGTTGCCAATACTGTGACAGCGCTTATGCCTTCAGCGGCGGCACTGTGCGCACCCTGGACGACATCATGGAGCAGGTTGCCGGCTACCGACCGCGCTACGTCTGTGTGACAGGCGGCGAGCCATTGGCGCAGCCCAATGCCATTCCTTTGCTCAAGCAGCTGTGTGACGCCGGATACGAGGTTTCGCTGGAAACCAGCGGCGCCTTGGATATCTCCGCGGTAGACCCGCGTGTGAGCCGAGTGGTCGACCTCAAGACCCCCGACTCCAAGGAAGCTCACCGCAACCGCTACGAGAACATCGACTTGCTGACGGCCAACGATCAGGTCAAGTTCGTCATCTGTTCTCGAGACGATTATGACTGGGCGACGTCCAAGCTGATCCAGTATGGCCTCGAGCGTCGTGCAGGCGAGGTGCTGTTCTCCCCAAGCCATCACGACCTGAACGCCCGTGAGCTGGCGGATTGGGTGGTCGCGGACAACCTGCCGGTGCGCCTGCAATTGCAGTTGCACAAATACCTGTGGAACGACGAGCCGGGGCGTTGATACGCCTGATCAGGCGCTGATGCGCGGCGTTCAACCCGCCGAAATATGACCCCTGCGTATAATTTTGAATTATTTTCAAATAAGGTGTTGAATAATCCTTAGAAATCAGTATTATACGCGCCACCACACAGCGGGTCGTTAGCTCAGTTGGTAGAGCAGTTGGCTTTTAACCAATTGGTCGTAGGTTCGAATCCCACACGACCCACCATTTTTGGCGGTTTAGAAAATCCGGAAGGCCCACGCAAGTGAGGATTTCCGGGTTTTTTTTTGCCTGAAATTTGCTGAACAGACGCTCTATGCGCTACGAACATCAGTCGCGACCTCTTTAGCGAGCGGCTCGACCGCCATCACCTATCCCCCTCAGTAGCCTTTTTGCCATTTTCCGCGCCCCGTCGCGCTCAATTTTGATCATCGTCTAAATCCTGCTCTTAAAGGGTTTATTGCTCTATAAATTTGTATATTGAAAGAAATCACCACTACTTTTTCAATTTCTGATTTTTTATGTAATTTCTTTCACGTTGTCGCGCCAAATACGCAATTCATGTCAAGCTCTCTATGTTTAGTATTGGATCCAATGTCGGGTGCGTTCAGCGAGGCTGTCTGTGCTACCGACGATCAGTTCTAAAAGGAGAAGCGACATGATGCTCAAGGACCCTTCCAGCAAATACCGCCATTTCACTACCGTGGACCTCCCGGACCGCCAATGGCCAAGTGTCATGCAGGCTGCAGCGCCAACCTGGTGCAGTGTCGACATGCGTGACGGCAACCAGGCATTGATCGAACCCATGAATGCCGAGCGCAAGCGCCGTTTCTTCGAGCTGCTGGTCAAGGTGGGGTTCAAGGAGATCGAGGTAGGCTTTCCTGCCGCTTCCCAGACCGATTTCGATTACGTGCGTGAATTGATCGACAGTGGCGCGATTCCCGACGATGTGACTATCCAAGTGATGACGCAGGCGCGCAGCCATTTGATCGAGCGCACGTTTGAAGCCTTGAAAGGCGCCCCGCGCGCGATCGTGCATGTGTACAACGCCACCGCGCCGGTGTTCCGGGAGGTGGTGTTCGGCGTGGACCGGGCCGGTTGCATCGACATTGCCACCCAGGCAACGCATGAGATCAAGCGCCACATGGACAACAATCCAGATACGCAGTGGACGTTCCAGTATTCCCCTGAAACCTTCTGCTTCACCGAACTGGACTTTGCGTTGGAGGTCTGCGAAGCGGTGACCGATGCTTTCGGCCCGACCCCGTCGAACAAAATGATCCTGAATCTGCCCACCACGGTGGAGGTCTCCACGGCCAATGTCTTCGCCGATCAGATCGAGTGGTTCTGCCGCCATTTCAGTCGGCGCGACAGCGTAGTCATCAGTGTCCACCCGCATAATGATCGCGGTACCGGGGTCGCTACCGCCGAACAGGCTTGCCTGGCCGGAGCCGAGCGGGTCGAGGGCACGTTGTTCGGCAACGGTGAGCGAACCGGCAATGTGGATATCCTGACGCTGGCAATGAACCTCTACACCAGCGGCATCGACCCGCAACTGGATTTCTCGGACATCATCCACGTGCAGCGTGAAGTCGAGTTCTGCAACCAACTGCCCACGCACCCGCGCCATCCCTACGCCGGGGAGCTGGTGTTCACGGCGTTTTCGGGCTCGCACCAGGATGCGATCAAAAAAGGCTTCGCGGCCCGCCAGGCCAATCCCGATGGGCTGTGGGAAGTGCCCTACTTGCCGATCGATCCCGCCGACATGGGGCGCAGCTATGAAGCGGTGATTCGCGTCAACAGCCAGTCGGGCAAAGGTGGCGTGGCGTATCTGCTGGAACAACATGGCATCGTGATGCCGCGGCGCCTGCAGATGGAATTCAGCAGCCTGGTGCAGCAGGAAGCCGATGCCTCCGGTCAGGAAGTCAGTGGCGAGATGATCCTGGCCTGCTTTACCCGGCACTACCTTGACCAAGGCAAGCCTTACACCTTGTTGCAGCCCAAACTGGTCAGCGAGGGCAACGTGACTTATCTGGAAGGCACGCTGATCGGCGGCGCGAGCCCCCTTGAACTGAGCGGTGAAGGTAACGGCCCGCTGGCGGCGCTGGTCGACGCATTCGCGCAGCGCGGCATCCACTTCGACATCGCCGATTACCACGAACATGCCACCCGTGACGGTGCCCAGGCTGAAGCACTGGCTTATGTGGAGATCCGCGTGAACAACCAGTTGCTGTTCGGTGCCGCCCGCGATGGCAGCATCTTGCTGGCGTCCCTCAAGGCGGTGACGAGTGCCGTCAATCGCGCATCGCGTCTGGGCCTGCTCAGCGTGGCGAGTGCTGCGGTGCCTTCCTGAGATGAATGCGCATACCGCATTGGCGGCGCTTACCGGTAACTATGGTCACGGCGATATCGTTGCCTCGCATCGACACGACGAAGGCCAGTTGGTCTACGCCATCAACGGCGTCATGCTGGTATCGGTCGTCGGCACCACTTGGGTGGTGCCGTCCGGGCATGCGCTGTGGGTCCCCTCCGGGCAGGAGCACCAGATCCGCATGACGGGCGAGGTGCGCATGCGCACGTTGCTGATCAGCCCCGGCGCCCACCGCGCCTTGACGGAGGAGTGCCATGTCATCCGTGTGTCGCCACTGCTGCGTGAGTTGATCATCGCCGCCGCCGAAACACCTGACAGCGAGCCGGCGGTGGTGCGTCACAGGCAGATTGTCGACCTGATCTTCTCTGAACTCGACAGGGCACAGAAAGTATTGGCGCATGTGCCGATTCCAGACGAGCCGCGGCTCAAGTCGCTGTGTGCCGACTTTATCGACAACCCGTCCCAGGAATCGAAACTGGAGAGCTGGGCGGTGCAACTCAATATGAGTTCGCGCACCCTGGCTCGGCTGTTCCAGAAAGAGTTGGGCATGAGTTATGGCGAGTGGCGCAAGCGCACGCGACTGCTGCTGAGCATGCAGCGCCTGGCCTGCGGCGTGTCCATTCTGGAAGTGGCGCTTGAGCATGGCTACCAAAGCCCCAGCGCTTTCACGGCAATGTTCAAACGCACCATGGGCTACACACCCAGCAACTGCCGTTTGGTCTGATCGACCCCGCGCTACCCCCACCTACTGGACATGGCCCGCCTCTGCGCAGGGCCATGCGTGCGTGCGCCTGGACGGCGGGCGCTCTGGATCCGGCTGCGCAGCCAAGTTGTCCCAATCGAAACGATGGTTGTCTGGAACTCGGGAGATGCGCAGCACGGTGCTCTCTTAACCTGCGTCTCTACTCAGCACTCTGGATTTCTGCGATGGGTTCGCCTTCATTTTCCACGCGGCACTGCCGTCTTTCGCTCCTGGGCGTGGCTGTCGTCTGGTTGGCAGGATGTTCTTCCTGGGTCACCCATGTGCCGGCGCAACCGCACCCGCCGCGCATCGATGCCTTGAGCCGCCTGCCGCAGGGTGTGTCGGCCCAGGTTTTGCCCGACCGTTGGTGGCAGTTGTACAACGACCCCAAGCTCGACGCGCTGGTGCAGCAAGCGCTGGAACACAACCGCGACCTGGCGGCGGCGCAGGCCCATGTGCAGTTGATGCTGGCCGGCATCATGCAGGCCGACGCCGAGCGTTGGCCGTCCACCCAGGCGTCACTGGGCGCCGTCTACGGCAAGACTGCCGACGATCAGACCCTGGCCAAGGCCACCGACAGCCACGCACCGTCGCAGTGGGCCTTCAACCCTGGTTTCGAATTGGCTTACCAAGTGGATGTGTGGGGCCAGGTCCAGCGCAGCATCGAGCGGGCGCAGGTGCAAGCGGCGGCGGCTCAGGACGCCGAAGACTTGCTGCGCATCACCGTCGCCGCGCAAACCACCCGCGCCTACGTGAATGCCTGCGCCCTGGGCGCGCGCGCCAAAGTGCAGCGCCATTCACTGGAAGTGGTCGGGCGCAGCCTGGCGCTGACCGATCGCCAGCGTCAGGCCGGCGTGGTGACAGACCTTGAATACAGCCGCATGCAGGCCCTGCAGGGCGAAACCCTGGCCCTGTTGCCGATGCTGGAGGCGCGCCGCGAGTCGGCGTTGTATGAACTGGCGATGCTGACCGGCGTGGCTGACTTGGAGCAGGGTTCAGGCGCGGCGACGTGCGAAGTGGTACCGCAACTCAGTGCCGCGCTGCCGGTGGGCGATGGCTGGCAATTACTGGCGCGCCGCCCTGATATCCGTCAGGCCGAGCGAGCATTGCGAGCCGCCACCTTGCAAGTGGATATCGTCCAGGCCGACCTGTATCCGAAGGTGACTTTTGGCGCCTCCGTGTCTTCCTCGGCCAGCAAGTCCCATGAACTGGGGGACAGCAGCGCGGTGATGTTTGGCATCGGTCCGCTGATTACCTGGCAGTTCCCCAACTGGCGTGCCAACCGTGCGCGGGTCAACCAGGCGCGCGCGCTCGAGCAGGTGGAAGTCGCGCAATTCGAAAACAGCGTGCTCAGGGCCCTCAAGGACGTACGCCAGGCCCTGGCGCTGTACGACGGCGAGCGCCAGCGCCACGCCGCCTTGAGTCAGGCACTGGATAGCAGTCGGCATGCCTACAAGCTGGCGCAGTTCAACTACAACGCCGGCTCCATCGACTTTCTCGATGTGCTAGACAGCGAGCGTGAGCTGATCCGCCTGCAAGCCACGCGCGCCGATGCCGATGGCCAATTGCTGCAGCGCCAGATCAGCCTGTTTCGCGCCCTGGGGGGCGGTTGGCAATCCGCTTCCGCCCAGGCTCCGGCCGCTGCACTCACCCACGCTTCCGCCCATTTTTCCGGTACCCAGCCATGAATATCGCTGTTGATGAAAAAACCGCTGTGCAGGATGAGCAGGAGCATGTGCTCGAGCAGCTCATGCACGCCCGCAAGCAACGCCGCAAACGCAACCTGATCCTGCTCGGTGGCGCTGCGTTGTTGATCGCAGCGGTGGCGTTCGGCGTGTATTGGATGACCGTCGGGCGTTACCTGGAACAGACTGACGACGCCTACGTGCGTGCCGACTGGATCCCCATCAGCCCCAGGGTGTCCGGGTACGTAGCCCAGGTGTTGGTGGAGGATGACCAGCCCGTCAAGGCCGGGGATGTGCTGGTGCGCATCGAGGACCGTGACTATCAGGCGCGCTTGGCCCAAGCCCGTGCGGAGTTGGCGCAAGCACAAGCCTCGATTGCGGCCGAGCAGGCCAACCTGCACGTTACCGACAGCCTGATCGCACAGCAAAAGGCCGGCTTCGCCCAGGCCGAGGCGCATACCCGCAGCGTGGGGGCGGAGTTGCGCCGCGCCAGCCTGGATCAACATCGCTATGAAGGCCTGGTCCGCGAGCACGCCGCCAGCGCCCAGCGCCTGGAAAGCGCCGCGGCCAGTTACACCCAGGCCAGCGCCGCGGTGGACATTGCCCGGGCGATGCAGCGCCAGCAGGAAACCCGGCTGAATGTCGCCACTACCCGCCGCCAATTGGCCGATGCCTCGCTGCAGCAGCAGATAGCCCGGCGCGACCAGGCCGAGGCCCAGTTGAAACTGGCGACCCATGCGCTCGAAGACACCTTGATCCGCTCGCCGATCGACGGGGTAGTGGGGCAGCGCAAGGTGCGCACCCGCCAATATGTCGCGCCGGGCCTGCCGCTGCTGGCCGTGGTGCCCTTGCAGCAGGCCTACGTGGTGGCCAACTACAAGGAAACCCAATTGCGTGACATGCGCGCCGGGCAAACGGTGGATATCAGCGTCGACAGCTATTCAGGGCGCAAGCTCAAGGGCCATGTGGTGAGTTTTTCGCCCGGTTCGGGTGCGGTATTTGCGCTGCTGCCGTCGGACAACGCCACCGGCAACTTCACCAAGATCGTGCAGCGTTTTCCGGTGAAGATCGTGATCGATCAGCACGATGACGGCGGCCCCATCCTGCCGGGCATGTCGGTGATCACGACGGTGGATACCCGTCCTGCTGCCCAGGGCGCCGCGCATGACTGAGATTGGCGAGAAAACCGTCTCCTTTCGCGCCTGGGTGGCCGTGATCGGCGGGCTGTTCGGCTGTTTCATGGCCGGCATGAACGTGCACGTGACCAGCGCCGCGCTGCCGGAAATCGAAGGCTCGCTGGGGGCGACCTTTGAAGAAGGCTCGTGGATTTCCACGGCGTATCTGGTTGCGGAAATCGTCATGATCCCGCTGACCGCCTGGCTGGTGCAGGTGTTCTCCCTGCGCCGGGTGATGCTGGTGGGCTCGTTTGTATTTCTAGTGGCTTCCATTGCCTGCTCCTGGGCACCCAACCTGGAAGTGATGATCATCATTCGGGTGATCCAGGGCGCCGCCGGCGCGGTGCTGATCCCGTTGTCGTTCCAGCTGATCATCACGGAACTGCCGCCCAGCAAGATCGCCATGGGCATGGCCCTGTTCGCCCTGTCCAACAGCGTGGCCCAGGCCGCCGGTCCGTCCATCGGCGGCTGGCTGACGGATGCGTATTCCTGGCGCTGGATTTTTTACCTGCAACTGGCCCCCGGCATTCTCCTGCTGCTGGCGGTGGCATGGTCCATCGATGCCAAACCCATGCAGTTGAGCCTGCTCAAGCGCGGTGACTGGGGCGGCATCCTGGCCATGATTGTCGGCCTCGGCGGGTTGCAGATCGTGCTTGAAGAAGGCGGGCGCAAGGACTGGTTCGGCTCCGATTTCATCGTATGGATGTCGCTCACCGCCGGCGTCGCCCTGGTGTATTTCGTGCTGTCACAGCTCTACGGCAGCCGCTCATTCATCAACCTGCGCCTGCTCAAGAGCTACAACTTCGGCGTGGCGAGCGCAGCGATGTTCATTTTTGGCGGGGCCACGTTCGGCCTGGTCTTTCTGGTGCCCAATTACCTGTCCCAACTGCAGGGCTACAACGCCCGGGAAATCGGGATCAGCCTGATTGCCTACGGCATGGTGCAACTGGTGCTGGCGCCGTTCATGCCGCGCCTGATGAAGTGGCTCAACCCGAAACTGATGGTTGCCAGCGGCTTTTTCATCATGGCCCTGGGCTGCTATCTCGGCGCGCATCTGGACATGGACAGCGCCGCCAACGTGATCATCCCGTCCACTGTGGTACGGGGCATCGGGCAACCGTTGATCATGGTGGCGCTTTCGGTGCTGGCCGTGTCCGGGTTGGCCAAGGATGAAGCCGGTTCTGCCTCCGCTCTGTTTTCCATGCTGCGCAACCTGGGCGGCGCCGTGGGCACTGCCGGGTTGACGCAGATCGTCGCCATGCGCGAGCGCTTTCATTCAGAGCGCGTCGGCGAGTCGATCACCATGTTTTCCCCGTCATTCCAGGAGCGCCTGCGCGCCGGCATGGCAGACAGCGAAGCCTTCGTCTTCAACCAACTGCTGCCCGCCCAGCAGCAAGTCCTCGAGGGCTTGATGCGTACCGTGCGCCGCGAGGCCTACCTGATGGCCTACAGCGATGCGTTCTACGTGTCCTGTATCGCCTTGGTCCTGTGTGGTGTAGCGGCATTGGCATTACGTCAGCAAGCGAAGCATTGAATGCACGCAGCTCGCGATATTCGCAACGGCTACAACCCTTCCAACCGGATGACAGAGCGCATCACCTTGGTGGTGTTTCGCACCACTGGTCACGATTTCCAGTGGGAGCAGGTGACACAATGGTGGCGGCACCTGTCAACGATCGACGGTGACAATGCGTTATTCGTTGTCTGTCGGCGTCTCCCCCAAGGATGTTGAGGCAGGCATCGGCGATATCGCTCTCATCCAAGCTAAAAAAGGAGCTGTTCATGCTACATCTGGAACCCGATACCCTGGTGCGCAACCCCGTGGGCAACCCTTTGGTCGCCAGCGTCAGCGTCAATGGCGACGCGCGCAGCGTGTGGAATATCGTCGGTGACTTTTCCGGTTTCGCAAAATTCATTCCGGCGCTGTCCCACATCGAAATGACCGGGGAGGGCGTGCGCTCGGTACGCAAGAAGCTGTTCAAGGACGGCAACGTGGTGATCGAGCAACTCAACAGTCATGACAACGACGGCATGACCATGACCTGGTCGCTGATTTACACCTCACTGAATATCGGCAACCTGTGGGCCGTCATGGAAGTGGTGCCCCAAGGCCCGAATCAAAGCCTGGCGACCTGGACCATCATCGGTGAGCCCTACACCGGTGGCCCGGAGGACGTGCCGGCGTTCGAGGCGTTCCTGCAAGGGTTCGCCGATGATGCGATGAGCAATGTCCAGAAGCTGTTTGCCTGACCACTTGCACCACCCCG
Source organism: Pseudomonas sp. R1-43-08 (assembly GCF_003852255.1). Lineage (NCBI taxonomy): Bacteria > Pseudomonadati > Pseudomonadota > Gammaproteobacteria > Pseudomonadales > Pseudomonadaceae > Pseudomonas > Pseudomonas sp. R1-43-08. The sequence continues at coordinate 4,371,139 of NZ_CP027734.1, read as the reverse complement.
CGAATGCCTGGGTATTCGCGGGGCACCAATCCCGCCGTCATCCCCCCGCAAAATGCCCCGTGCAAGGCCAGATTAGGCTTTTGAATCCATTCGATATTCTGTAGCCTTGCGCAGCTTCAGCTTTACCCGTGCTTGATGAATACACACTTCGTCCGGCGGCGCCCGAAGGGCTCCTGAGCCGGTGGTACACTCGACTTTCGCGCTACTGCGCCTGCAGGTCTTGCGAACATGACGCACATTTCCGAACGCCTACTGGTTCAAGCCCACCTCGACGCCAAGCAGCCCAAGGCCCTCAGCGCCGATGAAGAGGCGAGCCTGCGGGCCGCCATCGCCGCCGAGCTTAAAGCGCAGGACGCGGTGCTGGTCGCCCACTTCTACTGTGACCCGGTGATTCAGGCCTTGGCCGAACAAACCGGTGGCTGCGTTTCCGACTCCCTGGAAATGGCGCGCTTCGGCGCTGCTCACCCGGCCAAGACCGTGCTGGTGGCGGGGGTGCGGTTCATGGGCGAAACCGCGAAAATTCTGACCCCTGAAAAACGTATCCTGATGCCGACCCTGGAAGCCACCTGCTCCCTGGACCTGGGTTGCCCGGTGGAGGAGTTTTCCGCCTTCTGCGATCAACACCCCGAGCGCACGGTGGTGGTCTACGCCAACACCTCGGCGGCGGTCAAAGCCCGCGCCGATTGGGTGGTGACCTCCAGTTGCGCGCTGGAGATCGTCGAAAGCCTGATGGATAACGGCGAGACGATTATCTGGGGCCCGGACAAACACCTGGGCACCTACATCCAGCGCCAGACCGGTGCCGACATGCTGCTGTGGGACGGTGCGTGCATCGTCCACGAAGAGTTCAAGTCCAAGCAGCTGGAAGACATGAAGGCGCTGTATCCGGACGCCGCGATCCTGGTGCACCCGGAGTCGCCGACAGCGGTTATCGAATTGGCGGACGCCGTCGGTTCCACCAGCCAGCTGATTGCCGCGGCACAACGGTTGCCGAACAAGACGTTCATCGTCGCCACTGACCGCGGCATCTTCTACAAGATGCAGCAGCTGTGCCCGGACAAGGTCTTCATCGAAGCGCCTACCGCCGGTAACGGCGCCGCGTGCCGCAGTTGCGCGCACTGCCCGTGGATGGCGATGAACACCCTGGAACGCACGCTGCAATGTCTGCGCGAGGGCAGTAACGAAATATTCGTCGAGCCGTCAGTGATCCCGCAGGCGGTACGCCCGCTCAAACGCATGTTGGACTTCACCCAGGCGGCGCGCCTCAAACTGGCCGGCAACGCGTGACTCGAGGCTGACATGAATAAAAAATGTGGGAGGGGGCTTGCTCCCGATAGCGGTGTGACAGTCACTCTATATTTTGACTGAACCACTGCTATCGGGAGCAAGCCCCCTCCCACATTTCGGTCTCCGCTATTGTGCGATTATTTTTTCTGCTTCGGGATACGCACCAGCTGCGTGTCCGAATAGATGTCATGCCAACTGCGCTTGTGCTTATCGAATAGCGACCAGATAAATCCCAGCCCTACACACAGCCACGAGGCGATCGACACCACAAAGCGCAACAGCGCCTGCCACAGACTGATGCGCGAGCCATCGGCGTTCTGCACGCGCACGCCCCACACCTGCATGCCCAGGGTCTGCCCGGAGTGGGTCCAGAATTTGGCGAAGAAACCGAACAGCACAAACAACAGAAGGGTCGATAGCAGCGGGTCACCGTCCAGGGCGCCGGATTCGGTAAGGGTGCGCATCTTCGCTTCGCCGACGAAGGCGATCCATACCAGCTTGTAGATAAACGCGGTGACGATCAGCAGCGCGGTGCATAAAAGAAAATCATAGAACATCGCTGCCAGGCGACGACCCAGGCCAACTGCGGGAAACTCGCCTTGGGGGCTCAACAGGGCTTTGGGCATGGCAGGGCTCTCTGGGGAAAACTACAGTTTACGCAATGGCGCCCATAAAAAAGCCCCTGATGTCATATCAGGGGCTTTTTGTCGCAGGAAGGATCAGCCTTCTGCTTGTACTTCGTCAGCTTGCATGCCTTTCTGGCCTTGCACGGCCTTGAAGGTGACCTTCTGGCCTTCTTTCAGGCTCTTGAAGCCGTTGCCCTGGATAGCGCGGAAGTGCACGAACAGATCCGGACCGCTTTCTGGTGTGATAAAACCAAACCCTTTTTCGTCGTTAAACCACTTGACGGTACCGCTCTGACGATCAGACATTTTCTTCTTTCCTTTGACGCTAAAAATTAATGACAGCCCCTTTCACATGAAAGAGTACTGGGCTGGGTTGCAGGAAAGTAAGAGACGTCGAACGGGTTGTAGCATTACTACTTCAGCTACTGCCCAGGTCCAGGTTCCAAGCGACCCATGCAAACACAGTGGAGAAACTCTACGCCAACTAATATGAAAAAAACAAGCCCTGCCAAACAGCCCGGGATTGCTCGGGCTGATGACAGTTTTGTTGAAGTTGCGCAGCTGTCTTATTCGATAGATTCGATCACTTGTTATAGGGAAGTACCCCTAACAATTACTATCACGCGTGCACTGTTATATGGCGCTTGCGTTACAGTTTAGTGCACGGCACGCAAGCGCGTTACTTATTGAAACAAACATTCAGCCGCGGAAGTAACGCTGCGGCACGAATGGCATTTTACTTACACGCAATGGCACCTTTTTCCCACGCACCAACGCAGAGACTTCGGTATCCAGTGTGACAAATGCACTGTCTAGGTACCCCATCGCCAGCGGGCCGCCCAAGCTTGGGCCAAAGCCTCCGCTGCACACGCTGCCGATCACCGTGCCCTGTTCATCAACGATTTGTGCACCTTCACGCACCGGGGTGCGCTCCTGGGGCAGCAAGCCTACGCGTTTGCGGCCTACGCCCGTTTGCTGCTGGGTGAAGATCCGGTCTGCGCCCGGGAAGCCGCCGGCACGCGCGCCATCGGCACGGCGGGCCTTGGAGATGGCCCACAACAGGCTGGCTTCAATCGGGGTGGTGTCGGTGTTCATATCATGGCCGTACAGGCACAAGCCCGCTTCCAGGCGCAGGGAGTCACGAGCGCCCAGGCCGATCGCCTGTACTTCGGCCTCGGCCAGCAGGCTGCGGGCCAGGCTTTCGGCGTTTTCAGCCGGTACGGAGATTTCAAAACCGTCTTCCCCGGTGTAGCCGGAGCGGCTGACGTAGCAGTCCACGCCCAACAGCCGCAGGGAGGCAAACTGCATGAACGTCATCTCGTTGACTTGCGGTGCCAGGCGCGCCAGCACCTTCACCGCCGCCGGGCCTTGCAGGGCCAGCAGCGCGCGCTCTTCGAACAGCGGTTCGATGCTGCACTGGTCGCCGATGTGCGCGCGCAGGTGTGCCAGGTCCTGATCCTTGCAGGCGGCGTTGACCACCAGGAACAGTTCGTCGTTGCCCAGGTTGGCCACCATCAGGTCGTCGAGAATGCCGCCCTGGTCATTAGTGAACATCGCGTAGCGCTGCATGCCTACCGGCAGGTCGATGATGTCGACCGGTACCAGGGTTTCCAGGGCCTTGGCGGCGTTGGCGCCGGTCAGGCGGATCTGGCCCATGTGCGATACATCGAACAACCCGGCCTGTTCACGGGTGTGCAAGTGTTCCTTCATTACGCCCAACGGGTACTGCACCGGCATGTCGTAGCCGGCGAAGGGCACCATGCGCGCGCCCAGCTCGATGTGCAGGGCGTGCAATGGGGTTTTCAACAGGGTTTCGGTGGACATGTTCAGCTCCTGAAAAACGTGCCGGCGCGGTCAGGCGTCAGCACTCGATAATGTTGACCGCCAAACCGCCACGGGCGGTTTCCTTGTATTTACTCTTCATATCGGCGCCGGTCTGGCGCATGGTGCGGATCACTTTGTCGAGGGACACAAAATGTTGCCCATCGCCGCGCAAGGCCATGCGCACGGCGTTGATCGCCTTGACCGAGCCCATGGCATTGCGCTCGATGCAGGGCACCTGCACCAACCCGCCAATCGGGTCGCAGGTCAGGCCGAGGTTGTGTTCCATGCCGATCTCGGCGGCGTTTTCCACCTGTGACACGCTGCCGCCCAGCACTTCGCAGAGCGCGCCGGCGGCCATGGAACAGGCCACGCCGACCTCGCCCTCGCAACCGACTCCGGCGCCGGAGATCGAGGCGTTTTCGTTAGTCAGCATCACCTGGCTGATGGACAGCCCGTAGGTGGCGCAATGGCCGAGCAAGTCCTTGGCATGTTTGAAAGGGAAGGTCAGTGGGGTGGCATCCTCGACAATTCGGTCGGCGCCGGCCGCGTCTTCATCCACCACGAAACCGCCGCCGACCGAGTAGTACTCGCGGCTGCGCACCTGGATGCCGGCGGCATCGAAGGCGCGAAAAATCATGCCGTTGGGATGGTAGGCGAGGGGTTTGCGAATCATCGCCAGGCGTGCGGCCACGGTTTCGGTATTCACGGTGTCCGGATGGTCGCCTTCCAGGCCGAGCAGCACGGCCTTGTCGCTGCCGTGGCCTTTGCCGGTGGCGCCGAGCGAGCCATAGAGTTCCACCTTGATGCTGTGGGTGGCGCTGAGCAGGTTGTCACGCTTGAGCCCTTCGACGAAACGAGCGGCGGCGCGCATCGGGCCGACGGTGTGGGAACTGGAAGGGCCGATGCCAATCTTGAACAGGTCGAACACGCTTAAAGACATGAGTTGTTCTCCGGTTTCTTATTATGTATCGGGTGGACTCGGTCAGTGTGGGAGGGGGCTTGCTCCCGATGGCGGTTGTACATTCAACCTATCTGTTGACTGACACTCCGTCATCGGGAGCAAGCCCCCTCCCACCTTTCAAGCGAGTACACCCCCGAAGTTACGCGTAGCTTTCGATCGATGGACATGCGCAAACCAGGTTGCGGTCGCCAAACACATTATCGACCCGGCCAACCGGCGGCCAGTACTTGCCTTCGATCAGCGACGCAACCGGGTACACCGCCTGCTCGCGGCTGTACGGGTGGCTCCACTCGCCCACCAGTTCCGCCGCAGTGTGCGGAGCGTTCTTGAGCGGGTTGTCGTCCTTGTCCAGCGTGCCGTTTTCCACTGCGCGGATTTCTTCGCGAATGGCGATCATGGCATCGCAGAAGCGGTCCAGTTCTTCCTTGGATTCACTTTCGGTCGGCTCGATCATCAAGGTGCCGGCCACCGGGAACGACATGGTCGGCGCATGGAAGCCGAAGTCGATCAGGCGCTTGGCCACGTCATCCACGCTGATGCCGCTGCTGTCTTTCAACGGGCGCAGGTCGAGGATGCATTCATGCGCCACCAGGCCATTGCTGCCGGTGTACAGCACGGGATAGTGCTCTTCCAGGCGACGGGAAATGTAGTTGGCATTCAGGATCGCCAACTGTGAGGCGCGCTTGAGGCCGGCGCCGCCCATCATGCTGATGTACATCCAGGTGATCGGCAGGATGCTCGCGCTGCCGAAAGGCGCTGCGCACACGGCGCCTTCCTTGCGTTCCATGGCCGCATGGCCAGGCAGGAACGGCGTGAGGTGCGACTTGACGCCAATCGGGCCAACGCCCGGGCCGCCACCGCCGTGGGGGATGCAGAAGGTTTTGTGCAGGTTCAGGTGGGACACATCGCCGCCGAACTTGCCCGGCGCGCAGAGGCCGACCATCGCGTTCATGTTGGCGCCGTCGATGTACACCTGGCCGCCGTTGTCGTGAATGATCGCGCAGATGTCGCGGATGCCTTCTTCGAACACGCCGTGGGTGGACGGGTAGGTGATCATCAGCGCGGCGAGGTGCTCGCGGTGTTCGATGGCCTTGGCGCGCAGGTCTTCGATGTCGACGTTGCCACGCGCGTCGCAGGCGGTGACTACCACGCGCATGCCGGCCATGTTGGCAGTCGCAGGGTTGGTGCCGTGGGCCGACGAGGGGATCAGGCAGATGTCGCGACGCGCTTCGCCACGGCTCTGGTGATAGGCGCGGATGGCCAGCAGGCCGGCGTATTCACCCTGGGAGCCAGCGTTCGGCTGCAGGGAGATGGCGTCGTAGCCGGTGGCCGCGCAGAGCATGGCTTCCAGGTCCGAGGTCAGTTGCAAGTAGCCGGCGCTTTGTTCGGCCGGGGCGAACGGGTGCAGGGCGCCGAATTCGGCCCAGGTCACCGGGATCATTTCGCTGGCGGCGTTGAGCTTCATGGTGCACGAGCCCAGCGGGATCATGGTGCGGTCCAGCGCCAGGTCCTTGTCGGCCAGCTTGCGCAGGTAGCGCATCAGCTCGGTTTCCGAGTGGTAGCGGTTGAACACCGGGTGGCTGAGGATCGGCGACTGGCGCAGCAGGGCGCTTGGCAGGGTGCTTTCGGTGGCCGCGAAGGCGGGCAGCGCCTTGCCGTCGGCGAAGATCGCCCACAAGGCTTGGATATCCGCCTGGGTCGTGGTTTCGTCGACCGACAGGCCGACACGTTCAGCGTCTACCACGCGCAGGTTGATGCGCTGGGCACGGGCCTTGTCGTGCAGGGCGGCAGTGTTGGCGCCGGTGTTGAGGGTCAGGGTGTCGAAGAAGTGCTGTTGTTCGACCTTCAGGCCCAGAGCGGTCAGGCCCTTGGCCAGGATCGCGGTCAGCTGGTGAATGCGCTGGGCGATCTGGGTCAGGCCTTTGGGGCCGTGGTACACGGCGTACATGCTGGCGATGTTGGCCAGCAGCACTTGGGCGGTGCAGATGTTGCTGGTGGCTTTCTCGCGACGGATGTGTTGTTCGCGGGTCTGCATGGCCAGGCGCAGGGCCGGCTTGCCGAAGCGGTCTACCGAGACACCGACCAGACGGCCCGGCATGTCGCGCTTGAACGCGTCCTTGGTGGAGAAGTACGCCGCATGCGGGCCGCCAAAGCCCAATGGCACGCCGAAGCGTTGCGCGCTGCCGATGGCCACGTCGGCGCCGAACTCGCCCGGCGGGGTCAGCAAGGTCAAGGCCAGCAAGTCGGCGGCCACGGCGACTAGGGCGTTGGCGGCGTGGAAACGCTCGGTCAGTTCGCGGTAATCAAACACGTCACCATTGCTGGCCGGGTATTGCAGCAGGGCACCGAAGAACGGGCTGACGTCGGTCAGTTCGCGCTCATCGCCCACTACTACGTCGATGCCCAACGGCTCGGCACGGGTGCGCAGCACGTCGAGGGTTTGCGGGTGGCTGTGCACCGAAGCGAAGAACGCGTTGCTGCCCTTGTTCTTGCTCAGGCGCTTGCAGAAGGTCATGGCTTCGGCGGCGGCGGTGGCTTCGTCGAGCAGGGAGGCGTTGGCGATCGGCAGGCCGGTGAGGTCGCTGATCAGGGTCTGGAAATTCAACAGCGCTTCCAGGCGGCCCTGGGAAATCTCTGGTTGGTACGGGGTGTAGGCGGTGTACCAGGCCGGGTTTTCCAGCAGGTTGCGCAGGATCGGCGACGGCGTATGGCAGTTGTAGTAGCCCTGGCCGATGTAGGTCTTGAACAGTTGGTTCTGGCTGGCGATGGCTTTGATTTTGGCCAGGGCCTCGGCTTCGCTCAGGCCGTCTTCCAGGCCGAGCACGCTGGTGCCCTTGATGCTTTCCGGGATCACGCTGGCGCTCAGGGCTTCCAGGGAATCGAAGCCTAAGCTCGCGAGCATCTGCTGCTCATCTTCCTGGCGCGGGCCGATGTGACGGGCGATGAATTCGTTGGCGGTGCTCAAGTTGATCGTCATGGCGCGCTCCTCAGGCTTCGGCGTTGGCTTTGATCAGGCGGTCGTACGCATCCTGATCCAGCAGTTTAGCGACCGCCTCGGCATCAGCCGGTTTAAAGCGGAAGAACCAACCTTCGCCCATCGGGTCTTCGTTGACCAGCTCCGGGCTGCCATCGAGTTTGTCGTTCACTTCCAGTACTTCACCGTCCAACGGCATGTACACGCCACTGGCGGCTTTTACCGACTCCACAGTGGAGGCTTCAGCGCCCTTGGCGTAGGCCTGCAACTCCGGCAGTTGCACGAAAACCACATCACCCAGCGCGTTCTGCGCGAAAGCGGTGATACCCACGGTGACGCTGCCATCGGCTTCGGCGCGCAGCCATTCGTGATCTTCAGTGAAACGCAACTCGCTCATGGAAACTCCTCAGGGCCAGATTCGTCTGGTGGACGGGATTGGAATAATGGGGAGTTGCTTAGCAATATTGCGGCCAATGTTATTAAGTCCTTATAAATCAAGAATTTAATAAATTTTGTCAGGCGGGTGGTGTGTTTGGCTGTAGCGATTTCGCTACAGTCGGGCGCGTGAAAAAAAGCCTATGTGGATCAAAGCCTTGCATGGCGCGCAAAAAGCAGGGTTGTAGCGTTATCGTTCCACTGTAGCGCTTTCAGTACACTGGATGTCGTTCCCAGACCAAAATTTGAAATGCATTCCAAATGTGGGAGGGGGCTTGCTCCCGATGGCAGTGTGTCAGTCAATTGATTTGTAACTGAACCACCGCTATCGGGAGCAAGCCCCCTCCCACATTGGTTTGCATTCCATATATCGAATCAGGGTTTGGTGGGAATGCCGTATTTGCGCAGACGATGTGCGATAGCCGTGTGCGAGGTTTGCAGCCGGTTGGCCAGTTGGCGGGTCGAGGGGTAGCTGGTGTAGAGCTGTTCCAGCAGGCCGCGCTCGAAGTCTTCCACCGCCTGTTCCAGGCTGTCGACTTCGCCATCGCTCTGGCGGGCGACGGAGGTGCCGGCAATGTCCAGGTCGCCGATATCCACCAGGCTGCTTTCGCAGATGGCGGCGGCGCGGAAGATCACGTTCTGCAATTGGCGCACGTTGCCTGGCCAGCGGTTGCCCAACAGCGCCGGATAGGTACCCGGCGCCAGGCGGCACACCGGGCGCTGGATCTGTGCGCACGCTTGCTGCATGAAATAGCGGGCCAGCAGCAGGATGTCCTGGCCGCGCTCGCGCAACGGCGGCACCTCAACGTTGAGTACGTTGAGGCGGTAGAACAGGTCTTCGCGAAAGGTGCCTTCGCTGACCATCTTTTCCAGGTCGCGGTGGGTGGCGCTGAGGATGCGCACATTGACCTTCACTTCGCGGTCGCCGCCCACCCGGCGAAAGCTGCCGTCATTCAAAAAGCGCAGCAACTTGGCCTGCAGGTACGGCGACATTTCGCCGATCTCGTCGAGAAATACCGTGCCTTGGTTGGCCAGCTCCATCAGCCCCGGCTTGCCACCCCGTTGTGCGCCGGTAAAGGCCCCGGGGGCGTAGCCGAACAATTCACTTTCGGCGAGATTTTCCGGCAGCGCGGCACAGTTCAAGGCCAGAAAGGGTGCACTGTGACGCGCGCTGATCGCATGACAGGCGCGTGCCACCAACTCTTTGCCGGTGCCAGTTTCACCCTGGATCAACAGCGGCGCATCCAGTGCGGCCACGCGTTGCGCACGCGCCTTGAGGGTGCGGATCGCCGGTGATTCGCCCAATAGCGCATCAAAACCTTCGGCATGGTCGTGGTGCAGCGCCGAGAGTTGTTCACCGATGCGGTTCGGCTGGTAAAGCGTGAGCAGGGCGCCGGCATCGGTGATCGGCGTGGCGTCCAGCAACAAGGTCTGGCCGTTCACGCTGATCTCGCGCAATGGCAGGCGAAAGCCGTGCTCCAGCAAGGTGTCGAGCAGCCCTGGATCGTTGAACAGCTCGGCGATGCTTTCCCCGGCCGGTTCGCGCCCGTAAAGCGCGATCAGCGCCGGGTTGGCCAGCAGGATCTTGCCCGCGCTGTCCAAGGCCAGCACCGGGTCGGTCATGGCCGCCAACAGTGCGTCGAGTTGCAGGTGGCGGCGTTGGCCGGGGAGGATGTCGACCACGGTCACCGCCTGCACGCCCTGCACGCTGAACAACGCATCGCGCAGTTCCTCAAGCACCTCGGCGCTCAAGGTCGGCGCGTCGATATAGACGTTGGGCGGCACCATCTCCACCGCATCCAGATTGAGATTGCGCCCACCGAGCAAGGCCAGGACTTCCTGGGTGATGCCGACGCGGTCGATGAAGCTGACGTGGATACGCATGGGGCGATTGGCAATTCTGGAGAGCAGAGGCGGCAAGTATGCCTGACAGGTGATGGAGATCAAAAATGTGGGAGGGGGCTTGCTCCCGATGGCGGTGGATCAGCTGATAAATCTTTGGCTGACACACCGCTATCGGGAGCAAGCCCCCTCCCACATTTTTGAACAGTGTTGTGTCAGTGCACCCTGACTATGCCAAGTGCTCAGGCTTGATCGGGTCGCCCGATTTCACATCCAGCTGATGCCGCACATCTTCGAACATCAAGTCGTACTGCTTGTGCATCGAGCCATTCAACACGGCCGTTTTCGGCATACCGTATTTCTGCGCGATATTCATCGCATGCCGCGCAAAGTCGAAGGCCTGGTCCTTGGGCAGGAAAAACTCCTCCTTGAGGTCCTTGCCCTGCACCGAACCGTGCAGTTTGAACAACATGCCCTTGCCTTCCTTGGGGTCCTGGCTGACCTCATAGTCGATGCACAGGTTGTAGCTGTAGTCATCTTTGTTCAGCGCGTGACGTTCGACGTGCAAGTGTCCCGGTTCAAAGGTAGCCATAGGCAAATCTCCTCTACTTCACAGATAGCTGATGCCAGGGGTTGCCGTGCTGATGCGGGTGCCGGCGCTGCCCTGGACGATGGCTTCGATGTCCGAGAGTGAACCGATCACCGCGGTTTTGCCAGTCTGGCGGGCGAACTCGCAGGCCGCTTGCACCTTGGGGCCCATGGAACCGGCGGCGAAGCCGAGTTGTTCCATGGCGTCGGGGTGAGCCTGGCCGATGGCCTTCTGGGTGGGCTTGCCGAAGTCAATGAACGCCGCGTTGACGTCGGTGGCAATCACCAGCAAATCGGCGTCCAGTTGCGCGGCCAGCAGCGATGAGCAGAGGTCTTTGTCGATCACCGCTTCAATGCCTTTGAGCTTGCCGTCTTCGCCATACATCGTGGGAATACCACCGCCGCCAGCGCAGATCACAATGGCTTTTTTCTCGAGCAGCCATTTGATCGGGCTGATTTCGAAGATGCGTTTCGGGCGCGGACTGGCGACCACGCGGCGGTATTTGTCGCCGTCGGGGGCGATGGCCCAGCCTTTTTCGGCGGCAAGTTTTTCCGCTTCGGCCTTGGCGTACACCGGGCCGATCGGCTTGGTCGGGTTCTGGAACGCGGGGTCGTTGGCGTCGACTTCCACTTGCGTGAGCAGGGTGGCGAAGGGCACTTCGAAGTCCAGCAGATTGCCCAGTTCCTGTTCGATGATGTAGCCGATCATGCCTTCGGTCTCGGCCCCGAGTACGTCCAGCGGGTACGGCGAAACGCTGGTGTAGGCCGCGGCCTGCAACGACAGCAGGCCGACCTGCGGGCCGTTGCCGTGGGCGATCACCAGCTCGTTGCCGGGGTGGATCTTGGCAATCTGTTCGGTGGCGATACGGATATTGGCGCGTTGGTTGTCTGCGGTCATGGGTTCACCACGGCGCAGGAGGGCGTTGCCGCCCAGGGCTACGACGATGCGCATAGAAAATGTCCTTCTGAAATGATCGTTCCCACGCTCTGCGTGGGAATGCAGCCAGTGGCGCTCTGCGCCACAAAAGCGGACGCAGAGCGTCCAGTGAGGCATTCCCACGCAGAGCGTGGGAACGATCAGTTAGATATCCGCCAACGCCGACACCAGGATCGCCTTGATCGTATGCATGCGGTTTTCCGCCTGCTCGAAGGCAATGTTGGCCGGCGATTCAAAGACTTCCTCGGTGACTTCCACGCCACCGGCCAGGTGCGGATAGCGCGCGGCGATGTCTTTGCCGACCTTGGTTTCGCTGTTATGGAACGCCGGCAGGCAGTGCATGAACTTCACGCGCGGGTTGCCCGAGGCTTTCATCATCTTGGCGTTGACCTGGTACGGCAGCAGTTGCTCGATACGCTCGTCCCACGCTTCTACCGGTTCGCCCATCGACACCCAGATATCGGTGTGAATGAAATCCACGCCCTTGACCGCCTCGGCCGGGTCTTCGGTGATGGTGACGCGTGCGCCGCTTTCTTGTGCGAACGCCTGGCACTGCTTGATGAAGTCGTCGTGGGGCCACAGGGCTTTCGGCGCGCCGATGCGCACGTCCATGCCGAGCTTGGCGCCGATCATCAGCAGCGAGTTGCCCATGTTGTAGCGCGCATCGCCGAGGTAGGCGTAGCTGATGTCATGCAGCGGCTTGTCGCTGTGTTCGCGCATGGTCAGGGTGTCGGCGATCATCTGCGTCGGGTGGAATTCGGCGGTGAGGCCGTTGAACACCGGCACGCCGGCGAACTTGGCCAGCTCTTCGACGATTTCCTGCTCAAAGCCCCGGTACTCGATGGCGTCGAACATGCGCCCAAGCACGCGGGCGGTGTCTTTCATGCTTTCCTTGTGGCCGATCTGCGACGACACCGGGTCGATGTAGGTGACGTGCGCGCCCTGGTCGTGGGCCGCCACTTCGAACGCGCAGCGGGTGCGGGTCGAGGTCTTTTCGAAGATCAGCGCGATGTTCTTGCCTTTGAGGTGCGGACGCTCGGTGCCGGTGTATTTGGCGCGCTTGAGGTCACGGGACAGGTCCAGCAGGTAATGCAGCTCGCGGGTGGTGTGGTGCATCAGCGACAGCAGGCTGCGGTTGCGCATATTGAAAGCCATGATGGAGTCTCCTTAATAGTCGATAGGGTCGCGGATGATCGGGCAGGTCATGCAGTGGCCGCCGCCACGGCCCCGGCCGAGTTCACCGGCGCTGATGGTGATGACTTCCACCCCGGCCTTGCGCAGCAGGGTGTTGGTGTAGGTGTTGCGGTCGTAGCCGATCACCACGCCCGGCTCCACGGCCACCACGTTGTTGCCGTCATCCCATTGCTCGCGCTCGGCGGCGAAGCTGTTGCCGCCGGTCTCGACCACGCGCAGCGCCTTGAGGTTGAGCGCTGCGGCGACGGTGTCGAGGAAGTTGGTGGTCTCCCGTTGGATATCGATACCGTGGGGTTTGCTGTCGTCAGGGCGCAGGGTGAAGGGCACGATCTGGTTGACCACTTCAGGGAAGATGGTGACCAGGTCGCGGTCGCAGAAACTGAACACCGTGTCCAGGTGCATCGCCGCGCGGGACTTGGGCAGGCCGGCCACGATCACGCGTTCCACGGCGTTGTTCTTGAACAGGTTGCGCGCCAGTTGGCCGATGGCCTGGTGCGATGAGCGCTCGCCCATGCCGATCAAGACCACGCCGTTGCCAATCGGCATCACGTCGCCACCTTCCAGCGTGGCGGCGCCATGGTCCTGGTCGGGGTCGCCGTACCAGATCTGGAAGTCGGCGTTGGTGAATTCGGGGTGGAATTTGTAGATGGCGCTGGTCAGCAGGGTTTCCTGGCGTCGCGCCGGCCAGTACATCGGGTTGAGCGTCACGCCGCCGTAGATCCAGCAGGTGGTGTCCCGGGTGAACTGGGTATTGGGCAACGGCGGCAGGATGAAACTGGCGTGGCCGAGGAAGTCGCGGAACATCTCGATGGTCCGGCCGCCGAAGCTGCTCGGCAAGTCATCGGCCGACACGCCGCCGATCAGGAACTCGGTGATCTTGCGTGGCTCCAGGCTGCGCAGCCAGGAACCGACTTCGTCAACCAGGCCCAGGCCGACGGTATTGGCGGTGATCTTGCGCTGCAGAATCCAGTCAAGCGCTTCGGGGATAGCGACGATGTCGGTCAGCAGGTTGTGCATTTCCAGCACATCAATGTCCCGCTCGCGCATCTTGGTCACGAAGTCGAAATGGTCGCGCTTGGCTTGGGCGACCCACAGCACGTCATCGAACAGCAGTTCGTCGCAGTTGTTGGGGGTCAGCCGCTGGTGGGCCAAGCCTGGGGAGCACACCATGACTTTGCGCAATTTGCCGGCTTCGGAATGAACGCCGTACTTCACTTTTTCCGTGGTCATTTCAGATCCTCCAGTGGACATGCAATTACAGCGTCAGGAAGCCGTCATAGAGGCCATAGGCAGCCACCAGGGCGCCAACGATCACTGCGGCGAAAATCAGCTTCTCGACGGTGGTGAATATCGGTTTGCCCAGTTCACGCTTGGCCTTGGCGAACAGGATCGCGCCGGGGGCGTAGAGCAGGGCGGACAGCAGCAGGTATTTGGTGCCGCCGGCGTAGAGCAGCCAGATCGCGTAGATCAGGGCGACGGCGCCGATGAACAGGTCTTTCTTGCGCTCTTTGAGGGCGTTTTCGTAAGTCTCGCCGCGCACCGCCAGCAACAGCGCATACGCCGCCGACCACAGGTACGGCACCAGGATCATCGAGGTGGCAAGGTAGATCAGCGACAGGTAGGTGCTGGCGGAAAACAGCGTGATCACCAGGAACACTTGCACCATTGCGTTGGTCAGCCACAGGGCGTTGACCGGCACGTGGTTGGCGTTTTCCTTGCGCAGGAAGGCCGGCATGGTGTGGTCCTTGGCGGCGGCGAACATGATCTCCGCGCACAGCAACACCCACGACAGCAGTGCCCCCAGCAGCGAAATGATCAAGCCGACACTGATCAACACCGCGCCCCAGTGGCCCACCACATGCTCCAGCACGGCGGCCATCGATGGGTTCTGCAGCTTGGCCAGTTCCGGCTGGGTCATGATCCCCAGGGACAGCACGTTCACCAGCATCAAAAACAGCAGCACGGTGATAAAGCCAATCACCGTGGCCTTGCCCACATCGGAGCGTTTCTCCGCCCGGGACGAGAAGATGCTCGCGCCTTCGATACCGATGAACACCCACACGGTGACCAGCATCATGTTGCGCACCTGGTTCATCACGCTGCCCAGGTCCGGATTTTTCACGCCCCAGATGTCAGCGGTGAAGATGTCCAGCTTGAACGCGAACAGCGCGATCAATACGAACAGCACCAGTGGCACCACTTTGGCGACGGTGGTCACCAGGTTGATGAACGCCGCTTCCTTGATCCCGCGCAGCACCAGAAAATGCACGGCCCACAGCAACAGCGAGGCGCCAATCACGGCGGCCGGGGTGTTGCCCTCGCCGAAGACCGGGAAAAAATAGCCGAGGGTGCTGAACAGCAGCACGAAGTAACCAACGTTGCCCAGCCAGGCACTGATCCAGTAACCCCAGGCCGACGAGAAACCCATGTAGTCACCGAAACCGGCCTTGGCGTAGGCGTAGACACCGCCGTCGAGGTCCGGCTTGCGGTTAGCGAGGGTCTGGAACACGAACGCGAGGGTCAGCATGCCGACAGCGGTAATCACCCAGCCAATCAACACCGCGCCCACATCGGCACTGGCGGCCATGTTTTGCGGCAGTGAGAAGATCCCGCCGCCAATCATCGAGCCCACGACCAGCGCCACCAACGCGCCAAGCCTAAGTTTTCCGGGTGAATCAGACATTGTGTGACTCCAATGCAGGAGAGAGAGATCACAGAATAATTCCGTGGGCTAATCAAACAGCTGACTTAGATCACATCATCTGCACATTTCATTATGAATTAATGACTTGGGGATGAAGGTTCGCGGGCGATGAGAATCCCGAAGAGGCGCTTTGCAGAGCGCTTCCTCCTTCCTGGTTAATCATTTGGTGGTCATGGATGTATGACGCTAGTTCGTATTCGCCAATGTGCAAACTTTTTGAATAAGGTCTGACGACTGGTTTATGCCGCACTTATTTAAATTATAAATACGCCTAAAGTTCCTGTTATTACATGCCCTTATGTTATGAAGGCTATGTTCATTAAACTGAATTAGTTGAGTGCGCAGCTGTCAGCTGAAAAATTTAAATCAAGGAATCGTCATGTCCCACCCTGCACAGAAACTTCGGCTCAGTGCCCTGATCGCCCTGGTGGTGGGTTCGATGATTGGCGGTGGCATCTTCTCACTGCCGCAGAACATGGCTGCACGCGCTGGCGCGGGCGCGGTGTTGATTGGCTGGGGTATCACGGCGGTCGGCATGCTGACCCTGGCCTTCGTGTTCCAGACTTTGGCCAACCGCAAGCCCGAGCTGGACTCTGGCGTGTATGCCTACGCCAAGGCCGGGTTTGGCGACTACATGGGGTTCTCGTCCGCCTGGGGTTACTGGATCAGTGCGTGGATGGGCAACGTTGGTTACTTCGTGCTGCTGTTCAGCACCCTCGGCTACTTTTTTCCGGCGTTCGGCGAGGGCAATACGCCGCTGGCCATCGGCTGTGCGTCGCTGTTGCTGTGGGCTGTGCATTTTCTGGTGATGCGCGGGATCAAGGAAGCGGCGTTCATCAACTTGGTGACCACCGTGGCGAAGATCGTGCCGCTGCTGATGTTTATCGTGATTGCCGCCGTGGCGTTCAAGGCGGATATCTTCAGCCGCGATATCTGGGGCTTGGGCAACCCGCAAATGGGCAGTGTGACGGACCAGGTGCGCCACATGATGCTGGTCACAGTGTTTGTGTTTATCGGCATTGAGGGTGCCAGCGTTTACTCGGCGCGGGCCGAGAAGCGCGCGGACGTGGGCCGGGCCACCGTGATCGGTTTTCTCGGCGTACTCGCGCTGCTGGTGCTGGTGAATGTGCTGTCCCTGGGGATCATGAGCCAGCCGGAACTGGCGCAATTGCAAAACCCGTCCCTGGCCGGGGTGCTGGAGCATATCGTCGGGCGCTGGGGGGCGATATTGATCAGCCTCGGCCTGGCGGTGTCGCTGTTGGGCGCGCTGTTGTCCTGGGCGTTGCTGTGTGCGGAAATCCTCTACGCCACCGCCCAGGACAAGACCATGCCGGCATTCCTGAAGAAGGAAAACGCCAACCAGGTGCCGGTCAACGCCCTGTGGCTGACCAACCTGATGATCCAGGCGTTCCTGGTGATCACGCTGTTTTCCGCCAGCACCTACACCACCCTGATTTACCTGGCTTCGTCGATGATTCTGGTGCCCTACCTGTGGTCGGCGGCCTATGCGGTGCTGTTGAGCGGGCGTGGCGAAACCTACGAAGGCGCCCAGCGTCGGCGAATGAAGGACTTGCTGGTGGGCCTGATTGCCCTGGTTTACGCCGTATGGCTGCTGTATGCGGGCGGCCTGAAATACCTGCTGCTGTCGGCGCTGTTGTATGCGCCCGGGGTGATCCTGTTCGCCCAGGCCAAGCGCGAACAGGGCCAGCCGTTGTTCACCGTTGTGGAAAAAGGCATTTTCGGGTGCGTGGTTGCAGGGGCCGGCTTGGCGGCTTATGGGCTGTATAGCGGGGTGTTGTCGTTGTGAGGACAGGCTGTGCGGGCCTCATCGGGGGCTTGCCCTAATGCCAGTCAGTTAAGGCTTTTTGTAGGAGCGAGCTTGCTCGCGAAAAACTCACAGGCACCGCGTTCATTCAGAAAGCACGCGTTATCGTTGACGTTTTTCGCGAGCAAGCTCGCTCCTACAGACGGCGGTGTACGCTTAACTGACTGGCATTAGGGCTTGCCTCCGATGGCGCTCTTCCCGTCACCACTGAGGCCGGTGCGCCCCCAGTTCGCCAGCGGGCAAATCCCACTGCAGCGGTGCGCCGCTGATACTCAGCGGCGCCAGCAACCGGTGGGCCTGGCCCCAGGCAGTCTGCTCAACCACCAGGCCTTGATCGCGCGTATCTTCGGCCCGCAGCGGCGGTTGCTCCGGCACTTGCCCTGCATCCACCAGCAGTTTCGCCGTGCGTGCCAATGACAAGCGCGCCGACCCACCCCGGCCGCAGGCCAGGCGCTCGGTCAAGGCCCGGATCGCACTGGCGGCCATCAGGTACCCGGTGGCGTGATCCAGCGCCTGCACGGGCAACGGCAGCGGTTTATCCGCGTGCTTCCAGGCCATGCCCGCATCGGCAATGCCGCTGCTCATCTGCACCAGGCTGTCGAAGCCGCGACGGTTACGCCACGGGCCACTCCAGCCATAGGCGTTGAGGCTGACGTCGATAAGGCCCGGCGCGATGCGTTGCAGTGCGTCGACCGAATAGCCCAACTGCTCTAACGCATCGGCGCGGTAACCGTGGAACACCATATCGGCGTCCATGAGCAACGCTTCGAATACCTGGCGGCCTTCGGGGCTTTTCAGATCCAGCCGCGCGCAGCGCTTGCCCAGGGTCATTTCCGGCACCACGCCGGGCTCGTCCCAGGTCGGCGAGTCGATGCGCAGTACATCGGCACCCAAACCCGCGAGAAAACGACTGGCGACGGGGCCGGCCAATACGCGGGTCAAGTCCAGCACCGTGATACCGGCCAGTGGGCGCGCAGGCGAACCGAGCCAGGGTTTATCGATGCCGCTGTCGAAGACCTGGCGCTGTATCAGCTCTTCGGTATTCACGGCCAAGCCCTGTGGATGCTGCTGCCAGGCGTGCCACGAACGCATCTGCGCCGCGCAACCGCCCGCGTCGACAATCGCCTGTTCCAGTTCAGCCGCGTTCCATTTGGCAACGTGACGCGCCATTTGCGTACGCTCAGTGACCCTGCCCAACACCCGTTCGGCCGCCGCGCGGTGATGAGGCGCATTGGTGTGCAAGCGAATCCAGCCGTCGGCGCTGGCGTAGTCACCGGCTATCGGGTCCCACAGCGGGGGCACCTGCCAACCCAGCGGGCGAATCGATGAGGCAAACCAGAATGAGGCGAGGCGACGGTCCACGCTGACGCTTGGCAAGCGCGCGGTCTGTTGCCGGATAAGCTCGGCGACGGCCTGGCCGGCGGCGCCGATGCTGGCGGCGGCCAGGTCAGTCACGG
Source organism: Pseudomonas sp. R1-43-08 (assembly GCF_003852255.1). Lineage (NCBI taxonomy): Bacteria > Pseudomonadati > Pseudomonadota > Gammaproteobacteria > Pseudomonadales > Pseudomonadaceae > Pseudomonas > Pseudomonas sp. R1-43-08. The sequence continues at coordinate 4,352,485 of NZ_CP027734.1, read as the reverse complement.
CGAAGGCCGAGGGCAGGGCGCCGGGCTCGTTCAGAGGCAACGGGGTGTGCGGTAGATCGAGTGCCGCTTGGATGGGTGTCAGCAGGTCAGTCATCTAAGGCCCTCCGTGAGAGAAGGGCCACTATAGAAGATCGTCAGGCCGGTGTGACAACCCCCGGCACCAACGGCAGTTCGATACTGGCGACAAAGCCGCCGTCGGCATGATTGGCCAGGATCAGGTTGCCGCCATGGCGTTCGGCGGCGCGACGGGCGATCGCCAGGCCCAGGCCGTGACCTTGCGCTGTCTGGCCCGGGGCGCGGTAGAACGGCTCGCCCAGTTGGCTCAGATGCTCGGCTTCAACGCCGGGACCATGGTCGCGCACGCTGATCAAAATGCGCTCGCCGCGCTGCTGTGCCTGCAGCTCGATGGGCTGGCCGGCCGGGTTGAAACGCTGGGCATTGCGCAGCAGGTTATCCACGGCGCGTTCGATCATGGTCGGCCAGCCTTTGAGGTGCAGGTCGGGTTCAGTGCTCAGTTGCACGGCTTGCTCGGGCGCGCTGAGCTGGGCGTCCTTTTGCAGCGTCTGGAGCAACAGGTTGAGGTCGACCTCTTCGGCGCTGGCGTTGTCGGCATCCACCCGGGCCAGTACCAGGATCTCACTGATCAGGGCTTCCAGACGGTCGCATTCGCGGGTCAGGCGCGGCCACAGTTTTTCCCGTTCTTCGGGGCTGGCGCGCTCGGCCAGGGCCAGGGCGATACGCAAGCGGGCCAGGGGCGAACGCAGTTCGTGGGAAACGTCGCGCAGCAGTTGGCGCTGGCTGGCGATCAGGCTTTGCAGGCGTGCGCCCATGCGGTTGAAATCGGTGGCCAGCACGCCGAATTCATCGCGGCGGTTGGCCAATTGCGCCAGGCTGTTCTGCTGGTACGTGGCTTGGCCCAGGTCATGCACCGCGCCGCGCAGTCGGCTCAGCGGACGGGTGATGGACAATGTCACCAACAGGCTGAACAGGGTCAGCACCACCAAGGCAATGGCCAGGGCGCTGAACGGCCACAGCAGGCTGCTGCGGTGCCAGGCATCGAGTTCCGGGTGCGGAATGCGGTAAATCAGCAGGTAGGTGTCGCCGGTTTTTTCGCTGGTGTACTCGGCGGTCAGGCGCCGCCAGGGCAGGTGGCCGTCCTGGCTGTCATTCTGCCGGGCTTCGAAGGCCGCGGCGCGGCGCGGGAAGGTGCCGCGTACCACCGGCTCGCCGCCTTCGTTCAGCACTTGCACGTCAATGTGATACTGGCGCTTGCGTTGCTGCAGCAACTCCTGGGCGGCGTCTTCGCCTTGGGCTTCGTAGAGTTGCGTCCACTCTTGCGCCAGGTTGTTGAGACCGGGGTGACGGCTGAGAATCCAGGCGTCCTGGTTCAGCATATGCCCAAGCAGGATCGACAATCCGGCAACCAGGGCGATGGCCAGCCAGAAACTCGCCAGGATGCGCCAGAACAATGAACGCACGGGAAACCCTCAAATAGGAAAAGCCCAGTGGCGGGGCCACTGGGCTGGGAGCATTAACGCGAGGGCATTATTGCGCTTTTTGCGGTTGTTGCGCTTTCCAGGCCTGGAATTCTTTCCATTCGGCACGACGCTGCTCTTGCTGCTTGACGATCTCGTCGAACTTCTTCTGCTGGTCGGGTTTGAGCACGGCGCGGATGTCGGCCTGGGTTTTCTGCTTGCCGGCGGCGATCTCGTCCTGCATGACTTTCTGGTCAGCGGCGGGCAGTTTGGCCAGGTACTTTTGGGTCAGGTCTTTGCGAGCGTGCCATTGGTCACCCATCAGCTTGCGGATCTGCTCGCGTTGTTCCTTGCTCAAATCCAACTGGCTGAACGGGCCACCTTTACCACGCGGGCCATGTTCACCATGGCCTGGGCCACCCATCATATGGCCTTCGGGGCCGCCCATCGGGCCTGGACCTTCGGGCATGGCGGCCATGGCGACGGTAGGCAGTGCAGCGGCGAACATCAAAGCGATAAGGGTCTTGCGCATGGGGATTCTCCTGTCTCTATTCCGGTGAGTCCGGATGTGAGTAGATTACCCAGGACAAGGTCAGCGGCCGTCAGCGGAGGGTAAAGGTTTGGTAAGGGTGAGGCGGCGGCCCCGATCGTTCCCACGCTCTGCGTGGGAATGCATCCCGTGATGCTCCGCGTCACCCAAGCGCAAGGCGGACGCAGAGCATCCGGGCGGCGTTCCCACGCGGAGCATGGGAACGATTATTCAAGGGGCGTAGTAGTAACCACGGCTGCGCAGCGCCACGATCCGCGGACGGCCGTCCGGGTGTGGGCCGATCTTCTTGCGCAGGTTGCTGACGTGCATGTCCAGGCTGCGATCGTACAGGGTCAACTTGCGGCCCAGGGCGATTTGCGCCAGTTCCTGTTTATCCAGCGGTTCGCCGGGCTGGCGCAGCAAGGCTTCGAGCAGGCGGCTTTCGGAGACGGTCAGGGTAAATTCCTGTGCGTCGATGCTGACCACGCCGCGCACCGGGCTGAAGCACAAGTCGCCCAGTTCCAGTTGGGTCGACACGGCTGCCGGATGACTGCGGCGCAGCACGGCACGCAAGCGAGCGGTGAGTTCGCGCGGATCGCAAGGCTTGGCCAGGTAATCGTCGGCGCCCAGTTCCAGGCCGAGGATGCGGTCCAGGGGTTCGCCCCGGGCCGAGAGCATCAGCACCGGCAATTCCGGGTGGTCGTTGCGCAGTTGCTTGAGCAACTCCAGGCCGCTGCCGTCGGGCAGCATCACGTCGAGCACCACCGCCGCCGGGGCGGTTTCGGCCAAGGCCTTGCGGGCACTGGAGCCGTCGTGGCAGGCGCGTACCTGGAAACCTTCCTGGCTCAGCCAACTGGTCAGCAGCTCACAGAGCTCCTGGTCATCATCTATCAGTAACAGCTCGCTCATGACTCACTCAATTTAGCCATTGTCGACGACGACGGTGCCCACCGCTGGCAAAGATGCCGCACAGCAAGGCGATCAGGGCGACGCCCGCGCCGGTGACAAACCATTGCTGCTGCTCGGTCAGCCATCGGGTCAAGGCACCGCCTTGTGTCTCTTTGAGTTGCTGGGCCAGGCGTTGGTTCTCCTGGCGCAAACGACTCAGTTGCGCGCTTTCACGGGTAGCCTGCGTGCTTTGCAGTTGCTTGCTCAGCGCTTCGCGTAGCCCTTCGCTTTCTTTCAAGCGTTGCTGCAATTCGGTGATCTGGCTGCCGGCACTCAAGGACAGAGGCGTGGAACTGCCGCTGCTCGAGGACTCTTCAGCGTGGGCCGTCGCCCCGATCGTAAACACTGCCAACAGACACAACTGACGTAAGCGCATCGGAACTCCTGATTCCACACGGATATTCAGAACGTTGTCGGCAGGTTACCGGGAATGATGAGCCAGCGGGTTGGCGCCGAACCGTTTGGGTTCGGCGCCACCGGGGTCACGGCAGGACTTGCTTGAACGGCTTGATCACGACATCAGCGTAGACGCCCGCCGCCACATAAGGATCAGCCTTGGCCCACGCCTGGGCATCGGCCAGGGAAGCGAACTCGGCAACGATCAGGCTGCCAGTGAAACCCGCTTCGCCCGGCTCGTTGCTGTCGGTGGCCGGGTGCGGGCCGGCCAGTACGATGCGGCCTTCGGTTTGCAGCTGCTTGAGGCGCTCGACGTGGGCCGGGCGCACGCTCAGGCGTTTTTCCAGCGAGTTGGCAACATCGGTGGCAATGATGGCGTAGAGCATGTCAGTCCTCGGTTTTCGGCGTGGTGGCGGCAGTGTCATGCAGGTGGCGCGACAGGTAGATACCTTGGCCGACCAGGAACAGCAGGGTCATGGCCAGGCTGCCGAACACCTTGAAGTCGACCCAGTATTCCTGAAAGGTAAAGGCCACGAACAGGTTGGCGGCACCGCAAAAGATGAAAAACACGATCCACGCCACGTTCAGACGCACCCAGATCGGGTCGGGCAGGCTCAGCGCGTGGCCCATGATCCGCTTGATCAGCAGGCGATCACCAATGAAGTGGCTGCCGATGAACACCAGGGCGAACAGCCAGTTGACCACCGGGGCTTTCCATTTGAGGAAGGTTTCGCTGTGGAAGGCCAGGGTCAGGCCGCCGAACACCAGGCAGGCGATGAGGGTCAGCCATTGGCTTTTTTCCAGCTTGCGCTGGGAGATGAAGATGGCGCCGTACACCACGATGGAGCTGATGATCAGCACGGCGGTGGCGCTGTAGATGCCGCCGAACGAGAGTTCGTGACCGGCGATGTCGATGACCCTGGGGTCGAGTTTGGTAACGATGAAAAACAGCAACAGCGGGATGAAGTCGATGAATTGTTTCACAGTAAGAGCCAGAAGCTGGATGTGGCGGCATAATAACAAACATCCTTGGTTGCGATAGCGCCAGCTGACTTGAGGTTACACACTCCCGTGAATGTTGATTTGCACTGCCACAGCACGGCCTCCGACGGCGCCCTGGCGCCTGCGGTACTGGTTGCGCGTGCGTTTGAAAAAGGCGTGCGAGTCCTCGCGTTGACCGACCACGACACCCTCGAAGGCCTCGATGAGGCCCGCGCGGCGGCCCAGGCCTTGGGCATGCAGCTGGTCAACGGCGTGGAATTGTCCTGTACCTGGGGCGGCGCCACCATTCATGTGCTCGGCTACGGTTTCGAGCAAAACGCCCCGGCCCTGGTGGCGGCCATCGCCCGATTGCACGATGGCCGCTGGCTGCGGTCCGAAGAAATAAGCCGCAAGCTCAGCCTCAAAGGCATGCCTGGCGCCCTCGACGGCGCTCGGGCTATCCAGCAGGCGTTGGGCGACAGCGGTAATGCACCGGCCCGTCCGCACTTCGCCGACTGGATGGTGCAGGCAGGTTTCGTCAAGGACCGCGCCGAAGCCTTCCGTAAATGGTTGGGCGCGGGCAAGTTGGGCGATGTGAAGCAACATTGGCCGACCCTGGAGGACACCGTCGAGACCCTGCGGGCCGCCGGGGCCTGGGTCAGCCTGGCGCATCCCTGGCATTACGATTTCACCCGCAGCAAGCGCCGCAAGCTGATCAGTGACTATATGGGAGCGGGCGGCCACGCGATCGAAGTGGTCAACGGACATCAACCCGCCGAGCAGGTCGGCAGCCTGGCGATCCTTGCCCGCGAATTTGGTCTGCTGGTCAGTGCCGGCAGTGATTTTCATGGCCCAGGCGGCTGGTCCGAGATCGGCGAGTATCGCCAGGTTCCGCAAGACCTGCCGCTGTTGTGGGGGCGATTCAAGCATGACCCCATTATTGCCACCGTCTGAACAGGTAGAGCTCGTGAGTCAATTCTTCCAGATTCATCCGGAAAACCCCCAGGCGCGCCTGATCAAACAGGCCGTGGAAATCATTCGCGCCGGCGGCGTGGTGATCTATCCAACTGATTCGTCCTACGCCATCGGTTGCCAGATCGGCGACAAGGGTGCGGTCGAGCGCGTAAGACGTCTGCGCCAACTGGATGACAAGCACAACTTTGCGCTGATCTGCAGCGACTTGTCCCAGCTCGGGCTGTTCGCCAAGGTCGACACCGGCACCTTCCGCTTGCTCAAGGCCCATACGCCAGGGCCGTACACCTTCATTCTCAACGCCACCCGCGAAGTGCCGCGCCTGTTGCTGCACCCGAAAAAACGCACCATCGGCCTGCGCGTGCCGGAGCACCCGATCGCCCTGGCGCTGCTGGCCGAACTGGGCGAGCCGCTGATGAGCGTGTCGCTGATCCTGCCCGGCGAAACCGAGCCGCTGTATGACCCTTACGAAATGCGCCGCCTGTTGGAGAAACATGTCGACTTGATCATCGACGGTGGCTACGGCGGCAACAAAGCCTCCACCGTGATCAACCTGGCCGATGGCGAGCCGCAAGTGGTGCGTGTAGGGTGCGGCGACCCGACGCCGTTCATGGTCGAGGCCTGAATGTCGGTCGTGGAAACCGTCGATTCCCAGGCGGGGGCCCAGCAGGAACTGCCCTTCGCGATGGTCTATGGCCAGGCGGTCCTGGAAATGCCCCTGGACCTGTACATCCCGCCGGACGCCCTGGAAGTCTTCCTTGAAGCCTTCGAAGGCCCGCTGGACCTGCTGCTGTACCTGATCCGCAAACAGAACATCAACATCCTCGATATTCCCGTGGCGGAAATCACCCGGCAGTACATGGGCTATGTCGAATTGATGCAGTCGGTGCGCCTGGAGCTGGCCGCCGAGTATCTGGTGATGGCCGCCATGCTCGCCGAGATCAAGTCGCGCATGCTGCTGCCGCGCGCGGAGACGGTCGAGGCCGAAGAAGATGACCCGCGCGCCGAACTGATCCGGCGCCTGCAGGAATACGAGCGCTTCAAGGCGGCCGCCGAAGGGATCGACGGTTTGAGCCGCGTAGGGCGCGATGTGGTGGTGCCCAAGCTGGATGCCCCGGAAGCCCGCGCGCGCAAACTGTTGCCCGATGTGAGCCTGGAAGAATTGCTGATGTCCATGGCCGAGGTGCTGCGCCGTGGCGATATGTTCGAAAGCCACCAGGTCAGCCGCGAAGCCCTGTCCACCCGCGAGCGCATGAGTGATGTGCTGGAGCGTCTCAAGGGCGGCGGGTTTGTGCCGTTTGTCGAGCTGTTCACCGCAGAGGAAGGGCGCCTGGGCGTGGTGGTGACCTTCATGGCGATCCTGGAGCTGGTCAAGGAGTCCTTGGTCGAGCTGGTCCAGAATGAGCCGTTTGCGGCTATCCATGTGCGGGCGCGAGCCGAATAACGAGCTGAATCGATGAATCTGACTGAACCCCGCGAACTGGCACCCTTGCTGGAAGCCTTTCTCCTGGCCTCGGGCAAGCCGCAATCCTTGGAGCGCCTGTTCGAACTCTTTGAAGAGGCCGAACGTCCCGAACCGCCGGTGTTCAAGAAGGCGCTGGAAATCCTGCGCAAGTCCTGTGACGGTCGCGCCTTTGAATTGCGTGAAGTGGCGTCGGGTTATCGCCTGCAGATCCGCGAGAAATTTTCCCCTTGGGTGGGGCGCTTGTGGGAAGAACGCCCGCAGCGTTATTCACGGGCGATGCTGGAGACCATGGCGTTGATCGCCTATCGCCAGCCGATCACTCGGGGCGAGATCGAAGATGTGCGGGGCGTGGCGGTCAACAGCCATATCGTCAAGACGTTGCTGGAGCGCGAGTGGATCCGCATCGTTGGCTACCGTGACGTGCCGGGCAAACCGGCGATGTTCGCCACCACCAAGGTGTTCCTCGACCACTTCAACCTGAAGAACCTCGACGACCTGCCACCGCTGGCCGAACTGCGCGAGATGGAAGCCGAACCGGTGCTAGACTTCGACGACGCGCCGGTGCCGGCCAGCTTGCAGGAACTGGCCGACGCCAGCGCCGAGCCGGAAGAGCCGAAAGACGAAACCAGTTTCCATACGTTGCTGTTGGAACTGGACGACATGGAGCAGGGCATCAAGACCGATTTTGATGATGTGCTGCGCGATGGTGCCGTTGAGGCTGAGATTCAGGTGAACGTTGAACCGCAGCCTGACGTCGAAGCTGACATCCTTGGCGTTGCCGATGCCCGGGAAAAACTGCTGGCCGCCGTCGCCGCCCTCGAACAGCCGCCGTTGAGCGATGAGGAAGACGAAGCCCGGGCGCTGGCCGAAGCCATAGAAGCCGAACGCCGCCAATTCGAAGACTGACGCAATGATCGTTCCCGCGCTCCGCGTGGGAATGTCGCCTTGGACGCTCCGCGTCCGCTGTGACGCGGAGCGTCACGGGATGCATTACCACGCGAAGCGTGGGAACGAGAGCCCTAGCGATGACTTCCACCAAAAACCCCTGCATCAGCATCTGCAAGTTCAATGACGACATCTGCGTCGGCTGTGGCCGCAGCAAGCGCGAAATCCGTGCCTGGAAGAAACTCGACAAAGTCGACAAGCGCACGGTGCTGGCCGAAGCCGAGCTGCGCCTGCTGGCCCTGGGTGCCACCGGCCGGCGGAAAAGCAAATGATTGTGCCTGGATCGGCTAGTCTCTGATGCGCAACGCGCAGCATGCGCGTATGATTCGCGACCCTTTGCCGAGCTATTCGGCCAAAGCCCCGCTTTCAACACTCTTCAGGCCACGCCTGAATCGACCCACCGGGAGGTGCTTAAGATGAACGACAAAGACCAGAACGACAGCCAGGAAATCGGCCCAGCAGGCGAAAAACTGCAAAAGGTGCTGGCGCGTATCGGCGTGGGCTCGCGCCGCGACGTCGAAGCCTGGATCACCCAGAAGCGCATCAAGGTCAACGGCGTCGAGGCTACCCTTGGCCAGCGCGTCGACCTGCACGATGCAATCACCATCGATGGCAAGGTCATCAAGCGTGAAGAGGCGGCCGAATCGGTACGCCGCGTGATCATGTACAACAAGCCCGATGGCGAGATCTGCACCCGTGACGACCCGGAAGGCCGTCCGACCGTGTTCGACAAGATGCCCAAGCCCAAAGAGGGCCGCTGGATCAACATCGGTCGCCTCGACATCAACACCACGGGCCTGCTGATGTTCACCACCGACGGTGAGTTGGCCAACCGCCTGATGCACCCGTCCTACGAGATGGACCGTGAATACGCCGTGCGTGTACGCGGTGAAGTCGATGACGAGATGATCGAACGCCTCAAGGCCGGCGTGGTGCTGGAAGACGGCCCGGCCAAGTTCACCGACATCAAGCAGGCGCCAGGTGGCGAAGGGTTCAACCACTGGTACCACTGCGTGGTGATGGAAGGCCGTAACCGCGAAGTGCGTCGCCTGTGGGAATCCCAGGGCCTGGTGGTCAGCCGCCTGAAGCGCGTGCGTTTCGGCCCGGTGTTCCTGAACTCCGACCTGCCGATGGGCCGCTGGCGCGAAATGAGCCAGTACGAAGTCGACATCCTCAGTGCCGAAGTTGGCCTGACGCCGGTGGCCATGCCGCAGATGAACGCCAAGAGCAAAGACAAGCTTGAGCGTATGCAGCGTAAGTCGTCGCGCCCGGTGGCCCGTACCGAACGTGTTGCGCGCACCGTGCGCCCGGCGTTGAACGCTCCGGCCACTGGTGGTCGCATCTCGCGTGAGCCGCAGATCGAAGGTGAGCGTCGTCCAACCGCGCCATCGCGTCAGGAAGGTGACCGCGCGCCACGTACGCCGCGCCCAGCGCCGACGGGTGGCCGCAGCAACCGTGGTGAAGCGGAGCGCCCCGCTGACAACGCCAGCACCAAGCGTCCAGCCAAGCCTGCGGCTAACAAGCGCCCTGGCCCGAAACTGGTAGCGGACGAGCCGTCGGGCAAGCGCCGTGGCGCGCCGGCCGGTTCCGGTCAGCGTCCTGGGTTTGGTCGCAAGAAGCCGCAGTGATGTCTTAAGCGCTGCACAAAAAAACGCCAACCTTCGGGTTGGCGTTTTTTTTTGATTCAAATTTGAAATGCGCTCAATTGTGGGAGGGGGCTTGCTCCCGATAGCGGTGTATCAGCTTGCATAAGCATCGGCTGAACCACCGCAATCGGGAGCAAGCCCCCTCCCACATTTGGGTCTCCAGTGTTTTCGAGACCGGTGTTCAGAACGCAAACGTTCCATCAAACACCGGCTTGTCATCCAGCGCCAACACGCCGCTGGCAAAGATCAAGTCCAGGTGATGGCTGCCTTTCTGCCCGCCACCCAACCCCAGGTGCAAGCCGCAATGGCGCTCTTCAAAGCCTGCGTTGCGCGCATACAAATCCTTCACGCCTTCATTGGTGCCAATCCCCAATTCCTCCACACGGCGGTTGGACGGGTTGGCATTCAGGTACTTGTTGAAGTCATCCGCCAGCCCCGGCACGTCGCTGGCCACGCTGCAGATGGTGGAGTTCTCGATCCACAGTTCCAGGGGTGACTCCAGCACGCCGTATTTGCGCGCAAAAGGGATGGTGCTGAGAAAGGTGCCGACAAACCGCACTTGCCCGTTGATGGCTTCGCTGTGGGTGGCAATCTCGCCAGGGGCCAGGTCGTGGTTGCCGACGCCGTTGATATTGGTCCACTTCTTGATGCTGCTCATCGGTGCTTCAAGGCGTGAGCCGTGCTTGTCGGTGAAGCTCAGCACGCTGGCCTCGGACATGCGCCGGATCAACGTGGCGTTGAGGTCGGCGATGCGTTGCGGTTCGACGCTGAAGGTGTCGTAGAAATAGTCGCCGTAGTCCTTGAACAGCAGCGACTTTTTCCAATGTTCGGCCATGACGCCGTGCAACGCGCGGATGAAGTCCGGGCCTTCGGCACGCGGGTTGGGCAGGGTCGAGGAATCGTAGAGAAACAGGTACAGGTCGCAGGCTTCGATGGCCTGGGCCAGGGTTTCGCTGGCGCTCAGGTCCAGGCGCTGCACCTGGAAATTGAAACGGGCGGCGCTGCCCTGGGTGATTGCCTGGGCGATGGCGTCGTAGCGTTCGGTATGGCCCAGCAGCACGGTAGGGCGGTTCACGCCCTGAAGGGCCGGGTGGTGAGCGAGATAGTAGAGAAAATGTTCGACAGCGCGGGCCTTGTCCATGACGAGTGTCCTTCTGTGCCTTGGGTAAGGGGGCAGGTGCCGTGCACGACACCTGCCGGATGCCTGCCGGGTGTTAGAAAGGCCACATCGCGGTGCCAAATGGCACAACGGCATCAGCTTGCATCATTTCAACGGCGGCCTCATGGGTCGGCGCTTCAAACCAATCGTCAAGTTGCAGTTCAGTTTCCAGGTCTTTTTCCAGTGCTTGCATGGTGTATCTCCTAGAGGACGTTGTTTGAGAACGGCTTGCCAGCGGCTCGCAGGCAAGTGAAGAGAACCTAGGAGAGAGTGTTTCAAAATGCAAAATATTTATTGACACGGTTTCATTTGGATTTTTTCTTCCGTTTTTTTGACGCTATTTTTTATCCAGGTAAAACAGCGGATTGGCTGAACCGATTCTTCAGACGAGTCTGACTGACAATTTTCCGTAAACCGTCATTTGAGCCTGACCGTAAAGCCAGTTTTCCGCTGCGTAACGTTAAGTTTACGTTATCGTCCTGCCCGCTTTGGGTGCAAATCCCCTGTAAGGAATACCTGACAGATTGTCGGGTGCACGTTCGTGGTGCGTGCCGAAGCTGTCGAGCGGTGTACAATGCGCCGCGTTTTACTGTGACCCCCTGTTGCGTACCCACGCAAAGGCCAAGACCCAGGGTGTATCCGCCCTGATCACTCCGTCCGGCCACGAGCCAGACGGGTTCGATTTCGTCACAGATAAAAACAAACAGGTGACGCATGACCGCTAGAAAGACGCTGTACTCCTGGTGCCTGCGCTGGGGTTTGAGCGGCGCTGCTTGAGTCGGTAATTCAAGGCAGCAACCTGCATTCAACCTCTTCAAACCTTGCGTGAGACCTTTTTCATGAGTGGACCCCATTCCTCTTCAGGCGAGCTGAAACGCGGCCTGAAAAATCGGCATATCCAGTTGATCGCCCTCGGTGGCGCCATCGGCACCGGCCTGTTCCTCGGCTCGGCCGGGGTACTCAAGTCCGCCGGCCCATCGATGATCCTGGGCTATGCCATCTGCGGCTTTATCGCCTTCATGATCATGCGCCAGCTCGGCGAAATGATTGTCGAAGAGCCGGTTGCCGGTTCCTTCAGCCATTTTGCCCACAAGTATTGGGGCGGTTTCGCCGGTTTCCTGTCGGGCTGGAACTGCTGGATTTTGTACATCCTGGTGGGGATGTCGGAGCTGACCGCAGTCGGCAAATACGTGCACTACTGGTGGCCGGAGATTCCGACCTGGGTCTCGGCGGCGGCGTTCTTCGTGCTGATCAACCTGATCAACCTGGCCAACGTCAAAGTCTTCGGTGAAGCCGAGTTCTGGTTCGCGATCATCAAGGTAGTGGCCATCGTCGGCATGATTGCCCTGGGCAGCTACCTGCTGGTCAGTGGCAGCGGTGGTCCGCAAGCTTCGGTGAGCAACCTGTGGGACCACGGCGGCTTCTTTCCCCATGGCGTGGGCGGATTGGTGATGGCCATGGCGATCATCATGTTTTCCTTCGGTGGCCTGGAAATGCTCGGGTTTACCGCCGCCGAAGCGGACCAGCCACGCACCGTGATCCCCAAGGCGATCAATCAGGTGATCTACCGCATCCTGATTTTCTACATCGGCGCGTTGGTGGTGCTGTTGTCGCTGACGCCGTGGGACAGCCTGCTGGCCACCCTTAATGCGTCGGGCGATGCCTACAGCGGCAGCCCTTTCGTGCAAGTGTTCTCGATGCTGGGCAGCAACACCGCCGCGCATATTCTCAACTTTGTGGTATTGACGGCGGCGCTGTCGGTTTACAACAGCGGCACCTACTGCAACAGCCGCATGCTGTTGGGCATGGCCGAGCAGGGTAACGCGCCGAAAGCGCTGGCCAAGATCGACAAGCGTGGGGTGCCGGTGCGTTCGATCCTGGCGTCGGCGGCGGTTACGCTGGTAGCGGTGTTGATGAACTACTTCATCCCGCAGCATGCGCTGGAGTTGCTGATGTCGCTGGTAGTGGCCACGTTGGTGATCAACTGGGCGATGATCAGCTTCTCCCACTTCAAATTCCGTCAGCACATGGACCGCACCGGCCAGGTGCCGCTATTCAAGGCGCTGTGGTACCCCTATGGCAACTGCGTCTGTCTGGCGTTCGTGGTGTTTATCCTGGTGATCATGCTGATGATTCCGGGTATCCAGGTGTCGGTGTATGCGATCCCGGTGTGGGTGGCGTTTATGGCTCTGTGCTATTGGTTGAAAAACAAGCGTAAGGCACAAACCGCCCTGGTCACGCCACAGACGGTGCTTGAGTAACCTCGTTTACCCTGAATAAAGAACCCGGCGTATCGCCGGGTTTTTTTGGACTGGCGGGACGCGTGGCGTATGCTGGTCAGCCTGAATCACGGACCCGTTCCAATGCTGGTAATTTCCAACAACGTGCACCTGCCCGACGCCGAAATCGAGCTGACCGCCATTCGCGCCCAGGGCGCCGGGGGGCAGAACGTCAACAAGGTGTCGAGTGCGGTGCACCTGCGTTTTGATATTCCGGCCTCGTCGCTGCCAGAGTTTTACAAGGAGCGGCTGTTGGCATTACGCGACAGCCGCATCACCAGTGAAGGCGTGCTGGTGCTCAAGGCCCAGCAATATCGCACCCAGGAACAGAATCGCGCCGATGCGCTGGAGCGCCTGGTGGAGTTGATCCTCAGCGCCACCAAGGTCGAGAAGAAACGCCGCCCGACCAAGCCGACCCTGGGCTCGAAAAAGCGTCGCCTCGAATCCAAGACCAAGCGCGGCAGCATCAAGGCCGGGCGCGGCAAGGTCGACTTCTAGGCTTCGCGTGCTTCGCGGGCCTTGGGCGCCTGGCGGTACAGGTACACACTCAGCAGCAAGCCACCCAGGGCGGCGAGGGCGGCGAACAGGAAGATCGACGCAAAGCCGAAGCCTGCCGCCACAGCCCCGGCCAATGGCCCGGTGATACCCAGCGATAAGTCGATGAACAACGAATAAGCCCCCACCGCCGAACCGCGACTTGAGGCGGGCACCAGGTTGACCGCTTCCACCCCCAGCGCCGGAAATACCAGGGAAAAGCCAAACCCGCTCAACGCCGCGCCCGCCAGGGCCAGGTTGGCGTCCGGCGCCAGCCACAGCAACAACAGCCCAAGGATCTCCACCGACAGGCAGGCAATCGCCACGCGAAACCCGCCGATACGGTTGATCAGGTTGCCGAACAGCAGGCGCGCACCGATAAAGCTGGCGCCAAACAAGCTCAAGGCCCACACCGCGTTATCCCAATGCTGGGTGGTGTAATACAAGGTGATAAAGGTCGCGATGGTGCCAAAGCCGATGGAGCCCAACGCCAGCGCGCAGCCGTGCGGTAACACCCGCCCTAGCACGTTCATGAACGGCAGACGCACGCCGGTTACGATGGGCGCGGCGACCTTGTTCCAGGCCAGCAACAGGCCGACTGCCGCCAGCAGGAGGATGCTCACGCCCATGCTCCACAGTCCGAAATTTCTTACCAGTAATACGCCCAACGGCGCACCGACCGCCAAGGCGCCATAACTGGCGATGCCATTCCAGGAGATGACCTTGGCGGTGTTCGCCGCACCGACCCGGCCGATGCCCCACCCGATGGCGCCCGAGCCCACCAGGCTTTCAGCACTGCCCAACACCAGGCGGCCGATCAGCAGGCTGGCGAGGCTCAAGGCCGGCAGGCTTGAAAACCACGCCGCGAGCAGCATGAACACTCCGCTCACGCCACACCCCGCCAGGCCGATCAACACCGCGCGCTTGCTGCCCAGATTGTCGATGATTTTGCCCGCATACGGGCGGCTCAGCAGGGTGGCCAGGTACTGCACGCTGATCACCAGGCCGGCAATCACCGCGCCATAGCCCAGTTCGCTATGCACATAGCCCGGCAAAACGGCCAGGGGGATGCCGATGTTCAGGTAACCGATAAAGGTGAACAGCACGATGGAAACGACTTGCAGCGTGACCGCCATGGGGCGCTGGGTATCTGGCATGGGAGAGGTCCACTGTCGCAGCAGGTAAAGATAGGCTGCTAATGATACCGGTGGTTTGGCTCGCGTAGGGCGCTAAAGCGCAAAAACCTCAGACCGGCAAGACCTCAGGGTTGCGCAGGGGCCAGCAATTGGGTAGTGACCAGGGCGGCCAAGGCGTTTTCCTGGGTACCGAAGCGCTTGAGCAACGTGGCTTGTTTGTCCGCGCTGAGGCGGTTCCACACCTCGATCATTTGCAAGGCTGCGTCGAGGACGGCGGTGTCCGGGGAATCGGGAAGGGTGTCGGTCATGGCGGGTATCCCAGGGTTCAGGCAGTGTGGAAAACGCTTGAAGTGGCGCTTTCCACACGGTCTGGTACGGCGTCAGTCCTGGCGTTTGCTGTCGACTGGTTTGGCTTGTTTGGCTTCAGGCTGCTTTGGGCTGGCCTGCTGCGGTGTTGGCTGCTCTGTTGGGTGCAGGCTTGGGAAGGGGAGATTAGGTATCTCGTGCATCGTCGTCGCTCCTCGCAAGGTCTGTTTTAAATCGCGGGTGATTGCGCGCTCTCAAAAAGCCTTGGCAGGATACAGCACCGTAAATGACAAATAGACTTTTATATCCACGAAAACTAGAACGGCACCTTGCCCAGGATCATGTCGCGGTACATCACAAAATCACCCAGCAGGCTGTAAAACGGGTGCTGAAAGGTCGCCGGGCGGTTTTTTTCAAAGAAGAAGTGGCCGATCCAGGCAAAGCTGTAGCCGGCAATCGGCACGGCCAGCAGCAGGCCCAGCGAGCCTCGACCCACGGCATACGCCAGAATGCCGATCACGAGGGTGGTGCCGATAAAGTGCAGGCGCCGGCAGGTGCTGTTGCCATGCTCTGCCAGGTAATACGGGTAAAACTCGGCGAAGCTATTGAATCGCTTGAGGTTTTCCACTGTGGCCGGCCCTTTGATTGTTATGCCGCCCAACAGATGTTCGGCGGGGAGCTTATTGGAGTCTAGAGTGATCGATGGTTACAGCCAGTGACAATAGATGCCACTTTAGTATCCTTGCCTTCCTGGCCTGCCATTCAGGCCCGCTTTATTCAAGAAGACGCAATGAGCGAACGAACAACTTCTGCAAGCTGGGCGATGGGGATAGTCAAGGCCTTGGAAATGGACGGCCTGGATTGCCGGGCCCTGTTCCAACAACTGGGGCTGGACTACGCCGCCCTCAGTGATCCCGACGCGCGGTTTGCGCAAGACGCCATGACCCGTTTGTGGCAGCGCGCGGTGCAGGTGTCGGGCAACCCGGCAATTGGCCTGAACATGGGGAAAGTGGTGCGCCCGGCATCGTTTCATGTGGCCGGTTATGCCTTGATGTCCAGCAACACCCTGGCCGAAGGCTTTGGGCGCCTGGTGCGTTACCAGCGCATCATCGCCGAAAGCGCCGACTTGAGCTTCCGCTTGTTACCCGAGGGTTATGCGCTGATTCTGACAGTGCACGGTGACCATCTGCCGCCCACCCGGCAAAGCGCCGAAGCCTCGCTGGCCAGCGCGTTGGCGCTGTGCGGCTGGCTCACCGGGCGAACCCTGCAACCGCGTAAAGTACTGTTGCAAGGCGCTCAGCCGGTCGACCTGGCGCCCTATAAACAGGTGTTCCATGCGCCGCTGGAATTCAATGCACCCTATGACGCGCTGATTTTCGAACAGGCTGACATGGATGCCCCGCTGCCCACGGCCAACGAGGCCATGGCGCTGCTGCATGATCGGTTTGCCGGTGAATACCTGGCGCGCTTTTCCGAAAGCCGCGTGACCCACAAGGCACGGCAAGTGCTGTGCCGCCTGCTACCCCAGGGCGAACCCAAGCGCGAAGTGGTGGCGCAGACGTTGCACCTGTCCCAGCGTACCTTGCAGCGGCGTTTGCAGGAGGAGGGCACCAGCTTCCAGACCCTGCTCGATGACACCCGCCGCGAGCTGGCCGAGCAATACCTGGCGCAGCCGAGCATGACCTTGCTGGAAATCGCCTACCTGTTGGGGTTCGCCGACCCGAGCAACTTCTTTCGCGCGTTTCGCCGCTGGTTTGACGCCACGCCCGGCGAATACCGGGCGCGGTTGCTGCAAGCGTCGAGCGTCAGTGACGCCAGAACGCCGGAATACAAAGCACAAACACCGTAATAATTTCCAGCCGCCCCAGCAGCATGCCCAGCGACAGAATCCACTTGGCCGCATCCGGCAGGCTGGCGAAGTTGCCGGCCGGGCCGATGGTTTCACCCAGGCCGGGGCCGACGCCGGATACGGTGCTGGCCGCGCCGGTCAACGCGGTCATCCAGTCCAGCCCCAGCAGTGACAGGGCCAGCGCGATGGCGCAGATGGTGACGGCGAAGAAAAACGAAAAGGTCAGGATCGAGCGTACGATTTCTTCATCGAGACGATGGCCGTTGTACTTCTGTTTGATCACCGCACGTGGGTGAATCAGCTGGTTAAGGTTGGCCTTGAGCAGGATATAGGCAACCTGGAAGCGGAAGATCTTGATCCCGCCGGCGGTCGAGCCCGAACAGCCGCCGATAAAGCCCAGGTAGAAGAACAGCATCAGTGAGAAATTGCCCCAGAGGCTGTAGTCCCCCAGCGCGAAACCGGTGGTGGTCACCACCGAGGTGACGTTCAACGCCACATGGCGCAGGGCGTCCAGCCAGTGCAGGTTGGTGGTCCACCAATACCAGGTGCCAAGCACCAGCCAGGTCACCAGCAGCAGGCCGAGCAAACCCTGCACCTGCTGGTCCTTGATCAGCGCCTGGCGGTTGCCGCGCAATGTCGCCACATACAGGGTGAACGGCAAGCTGCCGAGGATCATCACCACGACCGCCACCCAGTGCACCGCCGGTTGCTTCCAGTGCGCCAGGGATTCATCGGAGGTGGAAAACCCGCCGGTGGAAATCGCCGACATGGCGTGGTTGATCGCATCGAACAACCCCATGCCGGCCCACCAGAACGCCAGGCTGCCGAGTATGGTGATGCCCACATACGCCGCAACGATCAGCCGCGCCACCATATGGGAGCGCGGCATGACCTTTTCCGAACGGTCCGAAGATTCGGTCTGGAACAGGCGCATGCCGCCGATGCGCAGCAGTGGCAGGATCGCCACCGCCATGCCGATAAAGCCGATGCCGCCGAGCCAGTGCAACAGCGAGCGCCACATCAGGATGCCCGGCGACATGCTGTCCAGCCCACTCAACACCGTGGATCCGGTGGCCGTGATGCCGGACATGCTTTCAAAAAACGAGTCGGTGTAGCTGATGTGCTGGGTCAGCAAAAACGGCAGCGCCGCGAACACGCACACCACCACCCAGCTTGTCACCGTCAGCAGGTACATGTCCCGTGGGCGCAGGTGCACATGCTCGGGGCGACCGGGAATGACCAGGGCCAGGCCGGCGATAAAGGTGATCATGCTGGCCCACAGGAAAGACGGCAGATCGCCGGTGCGTTCGAAGATCACCAGGGTGGCCATGGGCACGACCATGGCGATCGCAAGCGTGATCAGGAAGATGCCGATGATGAAACCGATGATGCGCAGGGTCGGCAACGCCATGAAGTTCGCTCTGAAGATTGGGCAGAGGCGCCATTCTACCTGCGGTGCAGGTCTTGTAAACCGAGGGTTTGGACGCGACATAGCGCAAATTGTGGGAGGGGGCTTGCTCCCGATGGCGCCGGGTCAGCAAATACATTTGTCACTGACACACCGCTATCGGGAGCAAGCCCCCTCCCACATAGGTTTTGTGGTGAAGATGGCGCAAAAAAGGCGACCCAAAGGTCGCCTCATTCAACTGCGCCTTGATCAGAACTCGTGATCAGCGCTGTCCGGGTTCAGGTCGCTGATGCCCAGTTTGCCCGCAGCGGCTTCGATTGAACCGGTCTGCTTGACCAGCGCGGCGATTGCGTCACGTACGATCTGGTTACCCGCATCGTTACCGGCTGCGATCAACTGGTCGTAGTGCTCGCCCTTGGCGGCGTGGTCAACCATCACCTGGATCTTCGCTTCGGTCGCCGCCAGGTCAGCCTTGAGGGCTGTATCGGCCGCCGGGTCGGCTTTGGCGACCAGGGACGACAGGCTCGGGCCGGTCAGCTTGTTGCCGTCGACGCGGGTGTACTCGCCCAGGTAGACGTTGCGGATGCCCTTGGCGTCATAGAAGTGCGAGTTATGCGTGTTGTCGCTGAAGCAGTCCTGCTCGTCTTCCGGCGAGTTGGCCTCCAGGGACACCTTCATGCGTTCGCCGGCCAGCTCGCCGAGGGACAGGCTGCCCATGCCGAACAACATTTTGCGCAGGCCGTCGGTAGCCGGTTCCGACTCCAGGGTGGCGCGGTAGTTGTCTTCGACGTTGGGCTTCCAGTTGCCGACCATTTCCTGCAGGTCGCTGACCAGCAGTTGGGTCACGGCGCGCAGGTAGGTACGACGACGCTCGTTGTGGCCGCCGGTGGCACCGTCACCGGTCATGTAATCTGATGCCGGGCGGTTACCCGCGCCCGGACCGGTACCGTTGAGGTCCTGGCCCCAGAGCAGGAATTCGATGGCGTGATAGCCGGTGGCGACGTTGGCTTCGGAACCGCCCAGCTCATTGAGGCTGGCGAGTTTTTCCGGGGTAATCTCCTTGACGTCGACCTTGTCTTCGCCGACCTGGACCTCGGTATTGGCGATGATGTTGGCGTTGGCGCCTGGGTTGCCCAGTGCGTGTTCGTAGGATTTGTCGACATAGTCGATCAGCCCCTCGTCCAGCGGCCAGGCGTTCACCTGGCCTTCCCAGTCGTCGATGATGGTGTTGCCGAAGCGGAACACTTCACTCTGCAGGTAAGGTACGCGCGCAGCGATCCAGGCGGTACGGGCCGCTTTGAGCGTGTCGTCGTTCGGGTTGGCCAGGAAGGTGTCGATGGCGGTCTGCAGGGTTTTCGCGGTGGACTCGGCGTCGCTGTACACCGCAAACACCATGTCTGCGTAATGCGCGACCACGGCCTTGGCGGCAGCCTCGTCGACCTGGCCCGCAGGCGCGGCGGGCGCTGGGGCGGTAGTGCTGGCAGCGGCAGGCGCCTGAGGCGCGGCGGCCTTGTCTTTACCTTCGCCGCAACCGGCGAGAGAAATGGCGATAGCCAGCAGACTGGCGGTGGCCAGGGGCATACGAATCATGGCGAACATCCTGCTTCGGTTGTTGATAGGGCGCGCGCGCGGGCGCAAAAGCTGCGACATAATGCGAAAGATTTGCATTTTGTGTAAAGGCTTATACGCGTGAAATATTTGGAATCGTTCGGCCCGCTCAAAGAATCGCCGCGTTATTGCGTTCCGATTGCTTCAAGTAAGCCGCCAACTCCCGGGCCGGCAGCGGTTTGCTGTAGTAGTAACCCTGGCCTTCATGGCAGCCCTCGGAAATGATGTAGGCCTCCTGTTCGGCGGTCTCCACGCCTTCGGCAATCACCTGCATGCCCAAGCTTTTGCCCAGCTGGATAATCGCCCGCACGATGGTCGCATCGTCGTCTACGTCCAGCAGGTCCTGGACGAAGCTCTTGTCGATCTTGATCTTGTCCAGCGGCAGGCTTTTGAGGTAACTGAGGGATGAATAACCGGTGCCGAAGTCATCGATGGCGATCAACGCCCCCGAACGACGCAGGCTCAACAGGTGTTGGGCGGCGGTGCTGATGTCTTCCATCAGGCCCGTTTCGGTGACTTCCAGCTCCAGGCTGCGCGGCGGCAGGCGATAAATCTGCATCAGGTTGTTGACCACCCGCGGCAATTCGGTGTGGTGCAACTGCACGGTGGACAGGTTGACCGCCATGCGCAGCTCGGTGAAGCCCTGGTCATGCCACTCGCGCAGTTGGCGGCACGCCTGGTCAAGCACCCATTCGCCGATGGGAATGATGGTGCCATTCTGTTCCGCCAGCGGGATGAACAGGTCCGGCGGAACCAGGCCGTGTTCCGGGTGCTGCCAGCGAATCAACGCCTCTACACCGACCACGCGCAGGTCGCGATAGCTGATCTGCGGTTGGTACACCAAGTGGAACTGGTCGCGGCTCAAGGCATCGCGCAGGTCTTTTTCCAGCTCGCGGCGCCGACGCATTTCGCTGTCGACGCTGGCGATATAGAACTGATAACGGTTGCGCGAGCGGCTTTTGGCCAGGGTCATGGTCTGTTCGGCTTTCTGCAGCAATTTCTCCGTGCTGTCGCCGTCTTCCGGGAACAAGGTGATGCCGATGGTGGCGCGCAAACGAATCTGGTCCTGGTCGAGGGCGAATTCCGCTTCCAGGTCATCCAGAATGCTTTGCGCCAGTTCGGCGGCTTCGTAGGGCTGGTCGATATCGGCTTGCACCAGGGCGAACTGGTCGCCCCCCAGGCGTGCGAGCGCGCCGAGGCGACCGCTATGGGCGCGCAAACGATCGGCCAGTGCCAGCAGCAGTTTGTCGCCGTTCTGGTAGGTGAATTGTTCGTTGACGCTCTTGAAGTCATCCAACCCCACGCACAACACCGCCACCCGGCGCTGACGACGGCCGGCGTCGGTCAGGATCCTGTCCAGTTGCTCCTGCAACTTCTGGCGGTTCGGCAGGCCGGTGAGAAAGTCATACTGGGCCATGCGCAACAGGCTGGACTCGGCCGCGTGGCGCAGGTGGGTGTTGCGTTCGATGGATTCGAGCAACTGGTTGGCGGTGTTTATCCACAGGCCCAGCTCATTACGTTCATGCCCCTTGAGCTGCGGGATCTTGTGCTCGCTGGGCCGGTCCGGGTTGATCGACGTCAGGTGCTCGATAATCCGCGACAGCGGTTTGGTCAGCAGCCAGTGGTACACCAGGTACAGCACCAGGCCCATGGCCAGGGCGCGCAGCACGCCGGAAATAAAGATGATTACTGAGCTGACAATAAAGCCTTCGCCGTAGGTGGCGGTGTCAAGGGTAATGCTCAGGTCGCCGTAGTACTCGCTGTAGGGGCCCTTGCCGACCAGGGCGGTGGTGAAGGTGCGTTCCTGTCCCAGAATCAGGTCGGTCAACCAGCGGCTGGAAGATTGCTGCAAGGCGCGGCTTTTTTCCGCGAGCATGGTTTCGTTGGGATGACCGATGGACGCGACGCGCACGGCGTCATCCTGAAACAGCCCTTCGATCACCTGCATGCCCATTTCGCGGTCCAGGCTATACACGGCCTGGGTCGAGGGGTCGCGAAACATGTCGAGAATACGTTGGGCATCACCGGCCACGGCCTGGCGCGTCTTGTAGGCATCGAACACGATCTGCGCCACGCTCAGCGCTACGCCCACGATCAATGCCGAGAGCAAGACAACCCGTAGCAACTTCACCGACAAGCTGTTTTTGAGTTCCAGCTTCAAAGGGGCATTCCTTGTCTCATGCGGGTGGCCTTCAATATGCCATGAGTATTGGCAATCGGGCGATGGCAGTCAAAGGAACATTGGCGCGCAAGGCGACTTCACACCTGACAGAAAGGAAAAAACCAGAAAAACGGCGGATTCGTTCCGCCGTCTGACTGTTTGACTAACGCGCTGCATGCCAACGGTAGCTTGGCATTTCAAACGCATTGATTAACTGACTGAAAAATCAATCTTCGGCGGTGGCGGTGGCATGTTGTCCTCACCGGGGCGCTCTGGTGCTTTCGCGCCACCTTCATCGCCGCCGCCACCTGCACCACCGGCAAGACCTTTCATCAGGCCGCTGATGAGTTGCATCGCCATCTGCCCGCCTGCTTTTCCGATTTCTTCCATCTTTTTTCTCCAGAAGAGCGCGAGAGGGTTATTCCTCTCACTCTGTGCGTGGCAAATTCCCTTCGGCGAGTTCCAGGATTCCAATCAACTCGCTACTTTCCAGCGCCCATGAAAAAGCCCGGCAATCGCCGGGCTCTTTCTACTGCAAGCGTTGCTTAGGCAGTGAAGGTCTTGCCTTCGAACTGCTCGGCCACGAACTTCCAGTTGACCAGGTTCCAGAACGCTTCTACATACTTCGGACGCACGTTGCGGTAGTCGATGTAGTAGGCGTGTTCCCAGACATCGCAGGTCAGCAGCGGGGTGTCGCCGTTGGTCAGCGGGTTGCCTGCGCCGATGGTGCTGGCCAGGGCCAGGGAACCGTCAGCCTTCTTCACCAGCCAGCCCCAACCGGAACCGAAGGTGCCGATGGACGTCTTGCTGAACTCTTCCTTGAACTTGTCGAACGAACCGAACGCAGCGTTGATGGCTTCAGCCAGTGCGCCGGTAGGTTGGCCGCCGGCGTTTGGCGCCAGGCAGTTCCAGTAGAACGTGTGGTTCCAGACCTGAGCGGCGTTGTTGAAGATACCGCCCGAGGAAGACTTGACGATTTCTTCCAGGGTCTTGCCTTCGAACTCGGTGCCTGGCACCAGGTTGTTCAGGTTCACGACATAGGTGTTGTGGTGCTTGTCGTGGTGATACTCCAGGGTTTCCTTGGAGATGTGCGGCTGCAGGGCATCGTGTGCGTAGGGCAGCGGCGGCAATTCGAAAGCCATGATGATTCTCCTAATCAGGTCAGTTGCGGTGAGCGCAAGGCCGATCACGGGCGGCCAAACAAGCGCCGGCGAGTCTGTACTCTTTGCGGCGCAAGTTCGGGATCATAGCACCGGGGGTGCGGCAAAACCACGCAACAACTGTGTGGGATAGAGGTTCCAGAGCCTTTTGGAATAAGTTCATGGCGCACTGATTAATTGGTAGGCCACGCTGAACATCATCACGGCCACCAGCAGGTCCAGCAGGCGCCAGGTGGCCGGGCGTGCCAGCCAGGGCGCCAACCACGCCGCGCCGAGGGCCAGCGTTGCGAACCACAGCAACGAAGCGCTGGCGGCGCCTGCTACATACGCGCCCGGTTCGGTTTGCTGCGCGCCCAGTGAGCCGATCAACAGCACGGTGTCCAGGTACACGTGGGGGTTGAGCAGGGTTACCGCCAGGGCGCTGAGCAACACCGCGCGCAATGAGCGCACCTCGAGGTGTGCGCCTTGCTCCAGGCTCTGTTTCGAAAACGCTCGACGCAACGCCAGGGTGCCGTACCACAGCAGGAACGCCGCGCCGCCCCAACGGGCAATGCCCAGCAGCAGCGGGCTTTGCGCCAGTACCGTCGCCAGGCCGAATACACCGGCTGCCACCAGCAATGCATCGCACACCACGCACAACGCGGCCACCGGCAGGTGATGTTCACGGCGCAGGCTTTGCGCCAAGACAAAGGCGTTTTGGCTGCCGATCGCCATGATCAGGCCGAGGGACACCAACAGCCCATTCAGATAGCTTTGCCACATTGCGCGTCCGCCGCCAACTGGTGCAACACATGCATGGCGCGCTCGGCATCCGTGCGACCGACAAACAGGTGGTCGTGGTAATAACCGGCGATCACGTTGCAACTGATACCGGCCTGACCCAGCGCGCTGGCGAACGCGGCGGTCAGGCCCACCGCTTCGAGGGCTGAATGCACATTCAAGGTGATCCATGCCGCCACATAGTCGAATGCCAGGCCAGCCTTCTCGGCGTGCCGGCGCTCCAGGATCAGCGTCAGGCCTTCCTGCTCGCGAAAGCTGCCGATCACCTCGCAACCGGCCGGGATACGGTGATCGGGCAGGGTGCAGAATACGTAGTCACCGTCATTGAGCTGAGGGCTCATGCTGCGCAACAGGGTTGCCAGGGAAGTTTCGCCAACCATGGAAGGTTCCTTATAAAGAGAGAAGCGATGCTGGCTATTCTCTGGGTACAGGCTGTATAAGAAAAATCAATATTGCTGATCGCTCATTAGAGAAACTGATGTTCGACTATAAATTGCTTTCCGCGTTGGCGGCCGTAGTGGAACAGGCGGGCTTCGAGCGCGGCGCGCAGGTGCTGGGGCTGTCGCAGTCGGCCGTGTCCCAGCGCATCAAGCTGCTGGAAGCGCGCGTCGGCCAACCGGTACTGGTACGGGCAACGCCGCCGACCCCCACCGATATCGGTCGGCGCTTGCTCAACCATGTGCAACAGGTGCGGCTGCTGGAGCGCGACCTGCAAAGCCAGGTGCCCGCGTTGGACGAAGAAGGCATGCCCGAGCGCTTGCGCATCGCGCTGAACGCCGACAGCCTCGCCACCTGGTGGGCGCTGGCGGTGAGTGATTTCTGCGGCGAACAGCACTTGCTGCTGGACCTGGTGGTAGAGGACCAGACTGTCGGCCTCAAACGCATGCGCGCCGGTGAAGTGGCGGCCTGCATCTGCGCCAGCGAGCGCCCGGTGGCCGGCGCCCGCAGCCTGGCGCTTGGCGCCATGCGTTATCGCGCATTGGCCAGCCCCGCGTTTATCGCGCGGCACTTCCCCGCTGGCGTGCAGGCCGACCAGTTGGCCAGTACCCCGGCCCTGGTGTTCGGGCCGGATGATTTCCTGCAACACCGTTACCTGGCTTCGCTCGGGGTGAACGGTGGTTTCGAGCACCATTTATGCCCGTCGTCCGAAGGCTTTATTCGCCTGACGGAAGCTGGGCTGGGCTGGGGCCTGGTACCCGAACTGCAGGTACGCGACCAGCTGCAGAACGGCCTGTTGGTCGAATTGCTGCCAGATAAGCCCATCGACGTGCCGCTGTACTGGCATCATTGGCGCAGCGGCGGGCAACTGTTGGGCCTGTTGACCGAGCATCTGGCACAGGTCTGTGGACAATGGTTGGTGCCGTTGAAGTGATGGCGGGCGTCAAGGCAACAGCGATGAAAAACGAAAGAACATGGGGTAATGCATGAAGATTCTGGTCACCGGCGCAAGCGGCTTCATCGGCGGGCGCTTCGCGCGTTTCGCCCTGGAGCAGGGCTTGGACGTGCGGGTCAACGGGCGACGTGCCGAGGGTGTGGAACATCTGGTGCGGCGCGGGGCCGAGTTTATCCAGGGTGATCTGAACGATGCCGACCTGGTGCGCGCGCTGTGCCGTGACGTCGAGGCCGTGGTGCATTGCGCCGGTGCGGTCGGGCTGTGGGGCAAGTATCAGGATTTCCATCAGGGCAATGTGCTGGTCACCGAGAACGTCGTCGAAGCGTGCCTCAAGCAGCGGGTCGGGCGGTTGGTGCATCTGTCCTCGCCCTCCATCTATTTCGATGGGCGCGACCACTTGGGGCTGACCGAAGAGCAAGTGCCCAAGCGCTTCAAGCATCCTTATGCGGCGACCAAATACCTGGCGGAGCAGAAGGTCTTCGGGGCCCAGGAATTCGGTCTGGAAGTGCTGGCCCTGCGCCCGCGTTTCGTCACCGGTGCCGGTGACATGAGCCTGTTCCCGCGCCTGTTGAAGATGCAGCGCAAGAACCGCCTGGCCATCGTCGGTGACGGCCTCAACAAGGTCGATTTCACCAGCGTGCACAACCTTAACGAGGCGCTGCTCAGCAGTTTGCTGGCGCCTGGTTCGGCATTGGGCAAGGCCTACAACATCAGCAATGGCACGCCGGTGCCGGTGTGGGACGTGGTCAACTACGTGATGCGACAAATGGACCTGCCGCAGGTCACCCGCTATCGCTCCTATGGTTTGTCCTACAGCATGGCGGCTTTGAATGAGGCGTTCTGCGCAATGTGGCCGGGGCGGCCGGAGCCGTCGTTGTCGCGCCTGGGCATGCAGGTCATGAACAAAGATTTCACCCTCGACATCAGCCGGGCGCGGCATTATCTCGACTATGAGCCCAAGGTCAGCCTGTGGAGCGCCCTCGACGAGTTCTGTACCTGGTGGAAGGCCCAGGCCCCGGGCCACGCTTAAGCTCACAACCAGCAACACATCGGGAACCGTATCGCCGGTTGCGTGTCGACCCATGCGCCGGGCGCAGGGTTTATACTCGCGCCGCTCGGCTTTCCAGCCGGCCATCTCATTGATTCAGGGTAGATTCATGCGTAACGATGCTAAAGACGACTTCGACAACGTTCCCAGCCTGCGGGCTGATCCCGGGGACGATGATGATTTCGTGCCGACTGCCGCCACCTCGGTGCGCTCGCGGACGACGCCTGTGGTCAAGGTTAAACGGGCCAACACCGGCCCGTTGTGGGCGCTGGTCGGCGCATTGCTGATCGCCTTTGCCGGTCTTGCCTGGTGGAGCTTCCAGCAGATTTCCCTGATGGGCCAGCAACTGGTCGCCACCCAGGAAAGCTTTGCGCGTATCAGCGAAGAAGCGGCGGGGCGCCTGCAGGATATTTCCGGCAAGGTCGTGGCCAGCGAAGCCAATGTGAACAACGGCAGCGAAGCCCTGAAATTGCAGATCAAACAGCTGGAAGCCCAGTTGCTCGAGCAGGGCAAGCAACAAGTGGGCGTGGCCGGCCAAGCCACCGCGCTCGACCAGCGCCTGGCACAGATGAGCGCCAGCACCACTGAGCTTGCGAATGCGAATGCCAAATTGCAGGGCCAGGTGCAGGCCCTGACCGATGCGGTCGCCAGCCTCAAGGCGGCACAGGTTGAGACCAAGGACCTGGCCAGCGACGTGGCGGCCTTGAAGAAGCAAGGCAATCCGACGGCGGCCATCGCCCGTCTTGAGCAGGACGTGCTGGTACTCAAGAGCGCGCAGGAAAACCAGCCCGCCACCACGGATGCACCGACCAATAAAGAGTTCGACGTGTTCCGCATCCAGACCACGCGCAATATCACGACCTTGCAAAGCCAGGTGCAGAACCTGAATCAACGTCTCAATGCGCCGGCGGTGGCGACGCCACTGGGTCAATAACTTGGTCTGTGAGCTGTGAATGAAATCAAAATGTGGGAGGGGGCTTGCCCCCTCCCACATTTGAATCTGTATTAGTTAAGTAAATCTCTGTCGTGCTCAAGTTTGTCACCATCCGGTGACATTTATCTTCGCCTTCGTTACTTGCCGCTTTCATGCCCTTGTTTAGACTCCGGTCACCCATAAAAAATAACAAGGGCTACCCATGACCATGCAACCACTGCCTGCCAGCAGTTGGCTGAACGCACCTGCCCATCACGCCTGGCTCGCGGCAGAAGGCCAGCGTTTGCTGTCATTTGCCAAGGCTTCGCGCCTGCCGCACGGCTTTGGCAACCTCGACGATAGAGGCCAGTTGCCGGCCGATGCCCATGCCGAAACCATGAACACTGCCCGTATGACCCACAGCTTCGCCATGGCCCACGCCATGGGGCTGCCCGGTTACGCCGAGCTGGTAGCCCACGGCGTCGCGGCCCTCAGTGGCCCGTTGCACGATAGCGAACACGGTGGCTGGTTCGCCGCGCCCGACGCCATCGATGGCAATACCGGCAAGGCCGCTTACCTGCATGCCTTCGTCGCCCTGGCCGCCAGCTCTGCGGTGCTGGCCGGTGCCCCCGGCGCGCAAACCCTGTTGAACGATGCGGTCCATATCATCGACCAGTTTTTCTGGAGCGAGGAGGAGGGCGTGATGCTCGAATCCTTCGCCCGCGATTGGAGCGGCGTCGAAGCCTATCGCGGCGCCAACAGCAACATGCACGCCACCGAAGCGTTCCTCGCCCTGGCCGATGTCACCGGTGACACGCGCTGGCTGGACCGCGCGTTGCGTATCGTCGAGCGCGTTATCCACACCCACGCCGCCGGTAGCCACTTTATGGTGATCGAGCACTTCGACGCCCAGTGGAAGCCTTTGCCCGCTTACAATGAAGACAACCCCGCCGACGGTTTCCGTCCCTACGGCATCACCCCCGGCCATGGCTTCGAATGGGCGCGGCTGGTACTGCATCTGGAAGCCGCGCGCCTGCAAGCCGGGCTGTTCACGCCGGACTGGTTGGTGAGCGATGCCCAAGGGCTGTTTGCCAGCGCCTGCGACTATGCCTGGGCCGTGGATGGTGCGCCGGGCATTGTCTACACCCTGGATTGGAACAACCGCCCGGTCGTTCGCGAACGCCTGCACTGGACCCATGCCGAAGCCAGCGCTGCGGCCCAGGCGCTGCTCAAGCGTACCGGTGAGTTGCATTATGAAATCTGGTACCGGCGGTTCTGGGAGTTTTGCGAAACCCATTTCATCGACCGGCTCCATGGCAGCTGGCACCACGAACTCAGCCCGCACAACCAGCCCAGCAGCAAAATCTGGGCGGGCAAACCGGACCTGTACCATGCCTGGCAAGCCGTGTTGCTGCCTGCATTACCCTTGGCACCCAGCCTGGCCAGTGCATTGGGCAGCGGACGCTATGTCACCAAGTGGTGACATTTGTACGTCCCTTTGTTACCTGCGCCCGGAAAATCCCTGTTTAAACTCCGTGCAGCGCAAGCTCTAGACTTGCATGCATAACAACAAGAAAAGGTATTCAGATGAACGCGATTAATCGCCTCGCCGTAGCTATTTCCGTTGCCTCGTTGTTTCCCCTCAGTGCATTTGCCGCCGACTCGAAAGGGACGGTTGAAGTGGTGCATTGGTGGACCTCGGGCGGTGAAAAAGCGGCTGTCGATGTCTTGAAGGCCCAAGTCGAGAAAGACGGCTTCACCTGGAAAGACGGCGCTGTTGCAGGTGGCGGCGGTGCCACTGCAATGACCGTGCTGAAAAGCCGTGCGGTCGCCGGCAACCCACCTGGCGTCGCCCAGATCAAAGGCCCGGACATCCAGGAATGGGCGTCCACCGGCCTGCTCGACACCGACGTGCTCAAAGACGTCGCCAAAGAAGAAAAATGGGACTCCCTGCTCGACAAGAAAGTCTCCGACACCGTGAAGTACGACGGTGACTACGTCGCCGTACCGGTCAACATCCACCGTGTGAACTGGCTGTGGATCAACCCGGAGGTCTTCAAGAAAGCCGGCATCACCAAGAACCCCACCACCCTCGAAGAATTCTATGCCGCCGGCGACAAGCTGAAAGCGGCGGGCTTCATTGCGCTCGCTCACGGCGGCCAGCCTTGGCAGGACAGCACCGTGTTCGAGGCGGTGGTGCTCTCGGTGATGGGTGCCGATGGCTACAAGAAAGCCCTGGTCGACCTGGATAACGGCGCACTGACCGGCCCGGAAATGGTCAAGTCGCTGACCGAGCTGAAGAAAGTCGCGACCTATATGGACGTTGACGGCAAAGGCCAGGACTGGAACCTCGAAGCCGGTAAAGTCATCAACGGCAAGGCCGGCATGCAGATCATGGGTGACTGGGCCAAGTCCGAATGGACCGCCGCCAAGAAAGTCGCCGGCAAGGACTACGAGTGCGTAGCGTTCCCGGGCACCGACAAAGCCTTCACTTACAACATCGACTCCCTGGCGGTGTTCAAGCAGAAAGACAAAGGCACTGCCGCTGGCCAGCAGGACATCGCCAAAGTCGTCCTGGGTGAAAACTTCCAGAAAGTGTTCAGCATCAACAAGGGTTCGATCCCTGTGCGCAACGACATGCTGAACAAAATGGATTCGTACGGTTTCGACTCCTGCGCCCAGACGGCGGCCAAGGACTTCCTGACCGATGCCAAGACCGGTGGCCTGCAGCCAAGCATGGCGCACAACATGGCCACCACCCTGGCGGTACAAGGTGCGTTCTTTGACGTGGTCACCAACTACATCAACGATCCGAAAGCCGACCCGGCCGACACCGCCAAGAAATTGGGCGCTGCGATCAAGTCAGCCAAGTAACGCGCTCTAAAAGCGCTTTTCTGTAGGAGCGAGATTGCTCGCGAAAAACTCAAGGTCACCGCGTTCATCCCTGATGCCCGCGTCATCGTTGAAGACTTTCGCGAGCAAGCTTGCTCCTACAGGGGAGCGCCATGGTTTTACCTGTCAGTCCTTTTCCTTGTATTGGATTTCCCCATGAGTTCTGTTGCTGTGTTCAGCAAGGCCTCGCCGTTCGATGCACTGCAGCGCTGGCTCCCTAAACTGGTGCTGGCGCCGAGCATGTTCATCGTGCTGGTGGGCTTTTATGGCTACATCCTGTGGACGTTCGTGCTGTCGTTCACCACCTCCACCTTCCTGCCCAGCTACAAGTGGGCTGGCCTGGCGCAATACGAGCGGTTGTTCGACAACGATCGTTGGTGGGTAGCGAGCAAAAACCTCGCCGTGTTCGGCGGGATGTTCATCGGTATCACCCTGGTGATCGGCGTGCTGCTGGCGATTTTCCTCGACCAGAAAATCCGTCGCGAAGGTTTCATTCGCACCATTTACCTGTACCCGATGGCGCTCTCGATGATCGTCACCGGTACCGCCTGGAAATGGCTGCTCAACCCGGGCATGGGCCTGGACAAATTATTGCGCGATTGGGGCTGGGAAGGCTTCCGTCTCGACTGGCTGATCGATCCTGACCGCGTGGTCTACTGCCTGGTGATCGCCGCCGTGTGGCAAGCCTCGGGCTTTATCATGGCGATGTTCCTGGCGGGCCTGCGGGGCGTCGATCAGTCGATCATCCGCGCCGCGCAGATCGACGGCGCGAGCCTGCCACGCATCTACTGGAGCGTGGTGCTGCCAAGCCTGCGTCCGGTGTTCTTCAGTGCGGTGATGATCCTGGCGCACATTGCGATCAAGAGCTTCGACCTGGTCGCGGCGATGACCGCTGGCGGCCCGGGCTATTCCTCCGACCTGCCGGCCATGTTCATGTACTCGTTCACCTTCAGTCGCGGCCAGATGGGCATGGGCTCGGCCAGTGCAATCCTGATGCTCGGTGCGATCCTCGCGATCATCGTGCCGTACCTGTATTCCGAGCTGAGGACCAAGCGTAATGACTAGTCTCGCCGCTAAACCTGCCATCAGCCTGAGTCGCATCGCGATCTACGCGGTGCTGATCCTTGCGGTGCTGCTGTACCTGGTGCCGCTGGTGGTGATGCTGCTCACCAGTTTCAAGACGCCTGAAGACATCAGCACCGGCAACCTGCTGAGCTGGCCAACCGTGGTCAGCGGCATTGGCTGGGTCAAGGCCTGGGCCACCGTGGACGGTTACTTCTGGAACTCGATCAAGATCACCGTGCCCGCTGTGCTGATCTCCACAGCGATCGGTGCGTTGAACGGCTACGTGCTGTCGTTCTGGCGCTTTCGCGGTTCGCAGCTGTTCTTCGGCCTGTTGCTGTTCGGCTGCTTCCTGCCGTTCCAGACCGTGCTGCTGCCGGCGTCGTTCACCCTCGGCAAGATGGGCCTGGCCAGCACCACCACCGGCCTGGTGTTCGTGCATGTGGTCTACGGCCTGGCGTTCACCACGCTGTTCTTCCGTAACTACTACGTGAGCATCCCGGATGCGCTGATCAAGGCGGCCCGCCTGGACGGTGCCGGTTTCTTCACCATCTTCCGTCAGATCATTCTGCCGATGTCGACGCCGATCATCATGGTCTGCCTGATCTGGCAGTTCACCCAGATCTGGAACGACTTCCTGTTCGGTGTAGTGTTCTCCAGCGGCGACTCGCAGCCCATCACGGTAGCGCTGAACAACCTGGTCAACACCAGCACCGGGGCCAAGGAATATAACGTGGATATGGCGGCGGCGATGATCGCCGGGCTGCCGACCCTGCTGGTCTATGTGATCGCAGGCAAGTATTTCGTGCGCGGCCTGACGGCCGGCGCGGTCAAGGGGTAATCATGGCTACGCTTGAACTTCGCAATGTAAACAAGACCTATGGCGCCGGCCTGCCCGACACCTTGAAGAACATCGAACTGTCGATCAAGGAAGGTGAGTTCCTGATCCTGGTCGGTCCGTCGGGGTGCGGTAAGTCCACGTTGATGAACTGCATCGCCGGCCTTGAGACCATCTCCGGCGGCGCGATCATGATCGGTGATCAGGACGTGAGCGGCATGAGCCCCAAGGACCGTGACATCGCCATGGTGTTCCAGTCCTACGCGCTGTACCCGACCATGAGCGTGCGCGAAAACATCGAATTCGGCCTGAAAATCCGCAAGATGCCCCAGGCCGACATTGACGCCGAGGTCGCACGCGTGGCCAAGCTGCTGCAGATCGAACACCTGCTCAACCGCAAGCCGGGTCAGCTGTCTGGCGGCCAGCAACAGCGCGTGGCGATGGGCCGGGCCTTGGCGCGTCGACCGAAGATCTACCTGTTCGACGAACCGTTGTCGAACCTTGACGCCAAGCTGCGCGTCGAGATGCGCACCGAAATGAAGCTGATGCACCAGCGCCTGAAGACCACCACCGTCTACGTGACCCACGACCAGATCGAAGCAATGACCCTGGGCGACAAAGTGGCGGTGATGAAGGACGGCATCATCCAACAATTTGGTACGCCGAAAGAAATTTACAACGACCCGGCCAACTTGTTTGTGGCAAGCTTTATCGGTTCACCTCCCATGAACTTCGTGCCTTTGCGTCTGCAACGCAAGGACGGTCGCCTGGTGGCGCTGCTCGACAGCGGCCAGGCCCGTTGCGAGCTGCCGCTGAGTATGAATGACGCTGGGTTGGAAGACCGCGATGTGATCCTGGGCCTGCGCCCGGAGCAGATCGTGCTGGCGGCGGGCGAGGGCAATGGTGCTTCGAGCATTCGTGCCGAAGTCCAGGTAACCGAGCCTACCGGCCCGGACACCCTGGTGTTCGTGCAGCTCAATGACACCAAGGTCTGCTGCCGTCTGGCGCCGGACGTGGCGCCGCAGGTCGGCGAGACCCTGACCCTGCAGTTCGACCCGGCCAAGGTATTGCTGTTTGATGCCGCGACCGGTGAGCGATTGGGTACCGTTGCTGCATTGCCGGCACAGGGGCATGCCGACAATGTGACCCAGTTCAAAGGTCGTTAGGCGAGATAAGTAGTTGTTTTGATTAAAAAATGTAACCCGCGTTAGATAAAAACAGTTTAATAACAATAAAGACGAGGATGTAGGGATGAAAAAGCAACACAACAACACTCGGCTGTTCTGCCAACTGTCAGCGGCAGCAGCCCTTGTATTGTCCGCCAATGCGATGGCGGCCGATGCGTTCAGCGCCGATTCCAAGTGGATGACCGGCGATTGGGGCGGCGAGCGTACCAAGCTGATCGAGCAAGGTATCGACATCAAGGCCGACTACGTAGGGGAGATGGGCTACAACGCCCACGGTGGCTACAACGACGACAAGACCGGTCGTTACTCCGACCAGTTCGGTCTGGGCGTGGCACTGGACCTGCAAAAACTGTGGGGCTGGGATAACACCCAGGCCAAGATCCAGTTCACCAACCGTAATGGCCAGAACATTTCCAATGACCGTATTGGCGATCCGCGCGCCGGCACCTTGAGTTCGTCTCAGGAAGTGTATGGCCGTGGCCACATGGTGCGTCTGACCCAGTTCTGGGTTCAGCACCAGATGTTCGACAACAAGCTGGACGTGAAGCTCGGCTACTTCGGTGAAGGCGAAGACTTCAACACCTTCCCGTGCGACTTCCAGAACCTGTCGTTCTGCGGCTCTCAGGTCGGTAACTACGTAAACACCTGGTACAACTGGCCGGTCGCCCAGGCCGCTATCCGCGTGAAGTACAACATCACGCCTGAGCTGTATGCGCAGATTGGTGCCTACAACCAGAACCCGTCGCAACTGGAGCACGGCAACGGCTTCAAACTCAGCGGCAGCGGTACCAAAGGCACCGTGATTCCGGTGGAGTTGGTCTGGTCGCCGAAGGTCAACAACCTGCCGGGCGAATACCGTGTGGGTTACTACAAAAGCGCTGCCGATGCGTCTGACGTACGCGAAGACGTCAACGGCAACGATGCCGCCACTACTGGCGCCGCCTACCGTACCCACAGCAGCAAGAAAGGCTACTGGTTCGTTGCGCAACAGCAACTCACCACGCATAACGGCGACGCTACTCGTGGCCTGAACATCGCCGCCAACGCGACCTTCCACGACAAGGAAACCAACCTGGTCGACAACTACCAGTCGTTGATGCTGGTGTACAAAGGCCCCTTCGACGCGCGTCCAAAAGATGACGTCGGCATTGGCGTCGCTCGCCTGCATGTCAACGATGACGTGAAGAAGAACTCTGAACTGCTCAACGCCGCCAATGGTGTGAGCGACTATGACAATCCGTTCTACACGCCCATTCGTGAGACTGAGTACAACGTCGAACTCAACTACGGTTTCCACGTCACCAACTGGCTGACCGTGCGTCCGAACCTGCAATACGTTGTCCAGCCTGGTGGCGTGGACAAAGTCGACAACGCGTTGGTAGCGGGCCTGAAAATCCAGTCTACGTTCTAACGCTGTTGCGATAAGCTCCTTCTCTCTGTGCGCATTTTGCGGGTAGCCATGGCTATCCGCTTTTTTTTGGGTTGCACTGTGATATTCAGGACCTGTGCACATGCATGAGCAACCGCTGCAACGCTTTTTCAAATCCTTGCGCGAGCGTCCGGTGTTCGCCTGGGAGCGCTTCCAGATGCGTGACGTATTGGTGATCGACCATCCGCTGTGCCAGGCGGTGTTCAGTCGCCAGGGCGCGCAATTGCTGCACTTTCAGCCCACCGGCCAGAAACCCTGGCTGTGGTGCGCCGCCAAGTGGCCGCAAGTCGGTGCCATCCGGGGTGGCGTGCCGGTGTGCTGGCCGTGGTATGGCCGCCACCCCAGCGAAAACGCGTGGCCTTCCCACGGTTGGGCGCGCTTGATCGATTGGAAACTGCTCGACAGCAGCACCGAAGACGATGGCGTGCGCCTGCACTGGCAGCTGCAGCTGTGCGACTGGCAGGTGGACCTGCACGCGCATTTGGGTGAAACCCTGGAACTGCGCCTGAGCACCGAGCACCAGGATGAGCTGCCGTGCCAGTTGAGCCATGCTTTACACGCCTACTGGCGTATCGGTCACGTTGACGAGGTAGCGCTGTCTGGGCTCGACGGGGCGCAAGGTTACGACCAGCTCAACCGCCAGGCTTGCCAGCAGGAAGGCGAGCTGCGGGTGGATGGCGGCTGCCAGCGGGTGTTCCAGCATGAGGGTGAGTTGCACCTCAAGGACCATGCGTGGCAGCGGGAACTGTGTATCGACACCGGCGACAGCGCCGATACCGTGGTGTGGCATCCCGGCAGCCGGCCGTTGCTGGGTGTGAGCTTCAACGAGGCGTCGGGGTTTGTGTGCGTGGAGTCGGCGATGGCCGGGGCGAGCCTGGCGCCGGGGGAGAGGGCGCATCTGAGTTTGCAGGCTCGGGCTGGGATTTAGTGGTACTGCTGTGATCGTTCCCACGCTGCGCGTGGGAAAGCAGCCCTTGACGCTCCGCGTCTGCTCTTGATGCCGTGACGCGGAGCGTCACAAGAGGCATTCCCACGCGGAGCGTGGGAACGATCAGGCTCAGTTGAACTCATCCCCCACCGGATACCGGCTGTCATTCAAGCTCTCTTTGATCTTGCGCAAATGCGGCTGGAAATCCACTCCGCGGCGCAACGTCATCCCGGTCGCCAGCACATCCAGCACCGTCAGTTGAATGATCCGCGAGGTCATCGGCATGTAGATATCGGTGTCTTCCGGCAGCGGAATGTTCAGGCTCACCGTGCTGGCCTTGGCCAACGGTGAGTTCTCGGCCGTTACGCCCAGCACCGACGCGCCGTTTTCCCGCGCGATACGCGCCACTTCCACCAGCTCACGGGTACGCCCGGTGTAGGAAATGATCACGAACAACTCACCGGTATGCGCCACTGAGGCGATCATGCGTTGCATCAGCACATCGGCGTGGGCGGTCACCGCCAGGTTGAAACGGAAGAACTTGTGCAACGCGTCCATGGCCACCGGGGCCGAGGCGCCCAGGCCGAAGAAGTGGATCTGCCGCGCCTGGATCAACAGATCCACGGCCTTGCTGATCAGGGCCGGGTCGAGGGCCTGGCAGGCACTGTCCAGGGACGCGATGGCGCTGCCGAAGATCTTCTGGGTGTAGGCCTCCGGGTTATCATCGGCTTCCACGGCGCGGCTGACATACGCCGCGCCACTGGCCAGGCTTTGCGCCAATTGCAATTTAAGTTCAGGGTAACCACTGACGCCGAACGAACGGCAGAAGCGGTTGACCGTCGGTTCACTGACCGAAGCGGCTTGGGCGAGGGCAGCGATCGAGAAGCGGGTGGCCTGCTGCGGGTTGAGCAGGATGACCTCGGCGACTTTTTTCTCGGCCTTGTTCAATTCTTCGAGGCGGTTCCGGATCTGTTCCAGAAGATTTCGCACGCGGTCCATTCAGTCTTTCCTTCGGGCGACGATGCAAATAAAGAGGCGGTAACCAATCGATGAGTGGTTTTTCGCGGTGGCCTATCCTACTGAGGGTAGCCGAACACCACCACTCGCAATGCGTATTTGCGGAAAATGTTGTGGTTATTACTACATTTTTCCTTGAGTGATGCCTTGAAAAAAGGTATTTGTAGCTTAACTTGATAAAAGAACAAACATCATGCCTTTGATAACCGTAGAACCCTGCACCTTTGCCCTGTTTGGCGCCTTGGGTGATCTGGCGCTGCGCAAGTTATTTCCTGCCCTCTATCAACTCGATGGCGCCGGCTTGCTGCACGATGACACGCGCATCCTGGCCCTGGCCCGCGAAGCCGGTTCCGAGCAGCAGCACCTGGCCCATATCGAAACAGAACTGCGCAAATACGTCGGCAAGGAGCTGGACGAAGCCGTGGCCCAGCGTTTCCTGGCGCGCCTGGCGTATGTGCATGTCGACTTCATGAAGGCCGACGACTACGTCGCCCTTGCCGAAAAGGTCGGTAGCGAACAGCGCCTGATCGCCTACTTCGCCACCCCGGCCGCCGTGTATGGCGCGATCTGCGAAAACCTGTCCAAGGTCGGCCTGGCGGAAAACACCCGCGTCGTGCTGGAAAAGCCGATTGGTTCGGACCTGGAATCCTCGCGCAAGGTCAACGACGCCGTCGCGCAGTTTTTCCCGGAAAACCGCACCTACCGTATCGACCACTACCTGGGCAAAGAGACCGTCCAGAACCTGATCGCCTTGCGTTTCGCCAACAGCCTGTTCGAAACCCAATGGAACCAGAACTACATTTCCCACGTGGAAATCACCGTGGCCGAGCAGGTTGGCATCGAGGGCCGTTGGGGCTACTTCGACAAGGCTGGCCAACTGCGCGACATGATTCAGAACCACCTGCTGCAGTTGCTGTGCCTGATCGCCATGGACCCGCCGGCCGATCTGTCTGCCGACAGCATTCGCGATGAGAAGGTCAAGGTGCTCAAGGCCCTGGCGCCGATCAGCCCGGAAGGCCTGACCACCCAAGTGGTGCGCGGCCAGTACATTGCCGGCTACAGCGCCGGTAAAGCCGTGCCGGGGTACCTGGAAGAAGAGAATTCCAACACCCAGAGCGACACCGAGACCTTCGTCGCCCTGCGCGCCGATATTCGCAACTGGCGTTGGGCCGGGGTGCCATTCTACCTGCGTACCGGCAAGCGCATGCCGCAAAAGCTGTCGCAGATCGTCATCCACTTCAAGGAACCGTCCCACTATATCTTCGCCCCCGAGCAGCGCTTGCAGATCAGCAACAAGTTGATCATCCGCCTGCAGCCGGACGAAGGTATTTCCTTGCGCGTGATGACCAAGGAGCAGGGCCTGGACAAGGGCATGCAACTGCGCAGCGGGCCGCTGCAACTGAATTTTTCCGACACCTATCGCAGCGCACGGATTCCCGATGCCTACGAGCGGTTGTTGCTGGAAGTGATGCGCGGCAATCAGAACCTGTTTGTTCGCAAAGATGAAATTGAAGCCGCGTGGAAGTGGTGTGACCAGTTGATCGCCGGGTGGAAAAAATCCGGTGATGCGCCCAAGCCGTACGCGGCGGGATCCTGGGGGCCGATGAGCTCGATTGCACTGATCACGCGGGATGGGAGGTCGTGGTATGGCGATATCTGAATTGAAACTGCCTCAGGGCGTTACTGCCCATGAGTACCGCACGCCCGTGCTGTTGGCGGACGGCCTGGCCAATGACGTGGCCGAACAATTGCGCGTGGCCATCAGCGCCCGTGGCGCGGCCACCCTGGTGGTGTCCGGTGGCCGCAGCCCGGTGGCGTTCTTCCAGAACCTGGCCAGGCAGGCCCTGGACTGGTCCAAGGTCACGGTCACCCTGGCCGACGAGCGTTGGGTGCCGGTGGAGCACGCCGACAGCAATGCCGGCTTGTTAAAGCAGCACCTGCTGCAGGGCCCGGCGGCCAAGGCGAAATTCTTGAGCCTGTACAGCGCTGCCGCCAACCTTGAAGAGGCGGCCGAGCAGGCTGATCGCCTGCTGGCCGAACTGCCGGCGATCGATGTGCTGGTGCTGGGCATGGGCGATGACGGCCACACCGCATCGCTGTTTCCCAACAGCCCGAACCTCGCCCAGGCGTTGCAGGCCGACGGCACCCGCCGTTGCTGGCCAATGCTGGCGCCGACCGTGCCGCACCAGCGCCTGACCATGAGTCGTGCATTGCTGGCCACGGCCCACTACACCGTGCTGTCGATTTCCGGCAGTTCGAAGTTGACTACCTTGAGCGCCGCGCTGGCCGGTGACGATGTCGCCGCCATGCCGATTCGCGCGTTTTTGCAACCTACTTTAGAGATTTACTGGTGCCCATGAGCCAAGGATCAGCCGCTATGAAAAGCCCTCAACCGACCGTGTCCATGGCGGATAAAGTTGCCCTGATCGACAGCCTCTGCGCCAAGGCGCGGATCCTGCCGGTGATCACCATCGCCCGCGAACAGGACATCCTGCCCCTGGCCGATGCCCTGGCTGCCGGTGGCCTGACCGCCCTGGAAGTGACCCTGCGTTCCGAGTTCGGCCTCAAGGCCATCCAGGTATTGCGCGAGCAGCGCCCTGAACTGTGCACCGGTGCCGGCACTGTGCTGGACCGTCATATGCTCGAAGCGGCAGAAGTTGCCGGCTCGCAGTTCATTGTCACCCCCGGCATCACCCGCGACCTGCTGGAAGCCTCGGTGCACAGCCCGATCCCGCTGCTGCCTGGCATCAGCAATGCCTCCGGCATTATGGAAGGCTATGGCCTGGGCTATCGCCGCTTCAAGCTGTTCCCGGCCGAAGTCAGCGGCGGCGTGGCGGCGATCAAGGCCCTCGGTGGCCCGTTCGGCGAAGTGAAATTCTGCCCGACCGGTGGCGTCGGCCCGGCCAACATCAAAAGCTACATGGCGTTGAAAAACGTGATGTGCGTGGGCGGTAGCTGGATGCTTGATCCTGAGTGGGTCAAGAATGGCGACTGGGCGCGTATCCAGGAAGTCACCGCCGAGGCGCTGGCGCTGCTGGATTGATCTGATTTATCGAATCGTTGTTGCTGTGCTTAACGGCATTTTTGCGGTGCACTTGGTCGGTGTACCGCTTTTTTTTGCCTGTAGAAAACCTGAAGAACGCCACAAAACCAATGTGGGAGGGGGCTTGCTCCCGATAGCAGTGGTTCAGTCAATACATGTAGTGACTGATTCACCGCTATCGGGAGCAAGCCCCCTCCCACATTTAATCTTCGCTCAGCTCGGTAATGGCGTTGACCAGCGTGCCGATGTCTTGTGCTGACGTCACCAATCCCGGTGTCACCCGAATACACGTGCCAAACGCCGAACCCGTGCGGGTCGTGGTGAACAGCCCGTAATCGTTGAGCAACCGTTCCACCATCACCTGCTGATCGCGCCCAATGAACTTGAACGCCGTAATCCCGCAATACAGTCGCGGATCATCCGGGGCCAGCACCTCTATTCCCGGCAACGCCCGCACCTGTCTCACCCACATGTCCCGCAGATAGTTGACCCGTGCACCTTTGGCCGTCGCGCCACCTAGTTCCCGGTGTTCTTCAAACACCAACGGCAGGCTCATCAGTGCCGGAAAGTTCGGCGTGCTGTAGGACGTACGCGCGCGTACATCCGTGGCGGGGTAGTGGAATTCACCCATGTCCGGGTCGATATCCGCCAGGCGCTCGGGGGCGATGTAGAGAAAGCCCAGGGTCAGCGGGGCGCCGATCCATTTGTGCAAGTTGAAGCCGGCGAACTGAATGCCCAACTCGGCCAGGTTGAAATCGATCTGGCCCAGAGCGTGGGCGCCGTCGAGAATTACATCAATATCCTGTTCACGCGCAGCCTTGGCGATCGCCGCCACTGGCATCACCAGGCCGGTGCGGTGCGTGACATGGGTCAGCGCCATCAGCTTCAAGCGCGGGTACTGAATGAAGGTATCGCGATAGATCTGCACGAGGCTGTCGAAACTGGCCGGGTGAGCGTGGGAAATCTCGATCACTTCGACACCGCGCACGCCGGCCAGCCAGCGCATCGCGCCTTTGACCGTGTCGTACTCCAGGTCACTGATCAGCACTTGGTCGCCGGGTTGCAGGCGGTTGTAGTTGCGGATCAGCGACTGCAAGGCTTCAGTGGCGTTGCGGGTGAAGGCCACCGAGTCCGGGTCTGCATCGATCAAAGCGGCCAGTTGGCGACGAATCTCGAGATTTTCCCCTTGCTCGAAGCGCTGACGCACGTACACCGAGTTGCTGCGATTGATGAAGGCAACGTGTTCCAGGTACTGGGCCTGGACTGCACGGCTCATGCGCCCGAAGTAGCCGTTTTCCAGATTGATCGGGCCCGGCTCCAGCTCATAGCGCTGGGCGATGGCCTGCCAGTGACTTTCGTTGTTTGCATTCCTTGGCATGGCGAGGCTCTTAATTAATGGCGAGGGGCGGGTTTACCGTGTTTAACGCGCAGCGGTTCAAGCAATTCGGCCAAACCGTTGTGGTCGATTTCCTGCATCAGTGCCAGCAAGCCACCCAGTTCCCCGTGGGGAAAACCTTCACGGGCGAACCAGTTCAGGTAGGGGCCGGGCAAGTCGGCGATGATCCGCCCTTTGTATTTGCCGAAGGGCATTTCGCGGGTGATCAGCAATTCGAGTTTTTCGGGGTTCATGGGCTTCAGCGTTTGATTCGATAGCGGGGAAAATACAGGCATTCTGCATGAAGGCCAAATGGCAGATCATGCAAATAACGTCGATACAGATGGTTCAATAATTCGTAAGTCATTGAAATAAAACAAATAAGTAATTTTTCAAAACCTGGCACGGGCGCTGCAATCATTAACACAACCTTTCTCAACCCACATAAGGAATTGAAAAATGACTGACATCAATAAAGAATCCATCTCCGTACTGAACGACCTGATCGAAACCAGCATCGACGGCCAAAAGGGTTTCAAGGAGTGCGCTGAAGACATCAAGCACCCTGAGCTCAAAGCCCTGTTCGTCAAGCGCTCCGCCGATTGCGCCACTGCTGCCACCGAGCTGAAAACTGCCGTGCGTGCCCTGGGTGGCGAGCCGAAAGAATCCGGCAGCGTGGCCGGTGCTATGCATCGCGGTTGGGTTGACGTGAAATCGATGGTGACCGGTAAGGACGAAGAGTCCGTGCTGAACGAAGCCGAGCGCGGTGAAGACCACGCACTGAAGGCTTACAAGGAAGCGATCGAGAAGATCAACAAGCACAACCTGCTGGGTATCCGTGATCTGGTTGAACGTCAGTACCACGGCGTGCAGCGCAACCACGACCAGGTTAAAGCTCTGCGTAACCAGGCTCGCGCTCAGTCGTAAGCCCTGGGTTGTACATGCTGTAAAAAGTGTGGGAGGGGGCTTGCTCCCGATAGCGGTGGATCAGTCGATAGGTTTATTGACTGAATCACCGCCATCGGGGGCAAGCCCCCTCCCACATTTGTATTGCGTCATTTTCAGCCAATGCTGATTGGCGGCAATTCGGTCAACGTCACTACCTGCTGTTTGCGCGGGGCAAGAATCTCCGCTTCGCCATCCACTACCAACTCATCGCGCTGGTTGAACACTCGCGTGGCAATGCGTACACGGAACTTGGGCAGCTTCTCCAGGATTTCCAGGCGCACGGTGAGGGTGTCGCCGATCTTGACCGGCTTTTGAAAGCTCATCTGCTGGCCGATATAAATCGTGCCCGGGCCGGGCAGTTCACAGGCTACCGCCGCGCTGATCAACGCACCGCTGAACATGCCATGGGCGATGCGTTCTTTGAACATGGTCGCCTTGGCATACTCGGCATCCAGGTGCACCGGGTTGTGATCGCCAGACATGGCGGCGAACAACTGGATATCGCGCTCTTCGACGGTCTTGCTGAAGCTGGCGGTCTGGCCGACTTCAAGGGCCTCGTAGGGGGTGTTGGTTACCTGGGTCATCTAAAGGTGCATCCTGTGGCTAATCGATAATTTAATTGGCTGATTTTAAACGAAAAATTATTCGCAGCGGGTAGGCCTGCGCACTGTCAGGGCGTGATCGAGCCATGTCAGCACATCCGCGGTGACGTCGTCGCGGTTGGTTTCATTAAACACTTCATGACGTGCCTGCGGGTAGAGCGTCAATTGCAGGTGCTGGCAGCCCGCGTCGCGCAGGGCATGGGCCAGGCTTTTGAGACGCTTGCCTTCACTCACCGGATCACATTCGCCGCCGATTATCAGAATTGGCAGGCCCGGATCGATCTGCGCGAGATTGGACGCTTTGCTGATTTGCTGCAAGCCGCCGAGCAGGTCGACCCACAGCTGGTTGGTGCAGCGGAAACCGCAAAGCGGGTCATGGATGTATTGGTCGACTTCAACCGGGTCGCGGCTGAGCCAGTCGAAGGCGGTGCGATTGGGTTTGAACGCTTTGTTGAAGGAGCCGAACGACAGAAAGTCAATCAATGCACTACGCCCGCGCAAACCCTGGCGCGCGCGCTCGATACGGGCAATCGCCCGTGCCGCGCGATACAACGCCACCGGCTGGAAATTCGAACCGCTGAGTATCGCCCCATGCAGGCTGGCGCTGTGATGCAGCAGATAGGCCTGGGCGATATAGCTGCCCATGCTGTGGCCAAGCAAAATAATCGGCAGCCCCGGTTGCTGCTGGCCGATGTGCTGGTTAAGGCTGGCCAGGTCGCCCACCACTTTGTTCCAGCCATCCTCTTCGGCGTACAGCCCCAAGGTGCCTTCGCCGGCGGTACGGCCATGGCCACGTTGGTCCAGCGCATACACACCATAGCCGGCGGCGCACAACGCCTGCGCCAGGCGCCCATAGCGGCCGCTGTGCTCGGCCATGCCATGGGACAGCATCACCAGGGCCCTGGGAGGCTCGGCGGGCATCCATTGATTGACGTACAGGCGGCTGTGGTCGTTCGCGGTCAGCCAGAAAGTGCTGTGGTTCATGGCGGTTCCTTTGCGCAGGGTCGTTGCAGTGTATAGCTCATCGGGTGGGGGGCGGGGTATCTGCCTGCGCCTCAGCGACAAGATTCATACAATCAATGACACAGTTGAGTGTATTGCCTGTTTGGCCATTACTGCTAACGTCCTCAAAGCTCCGCTCTTTGTAGCTGCATAGAAAAGCGGCCGGACACACTCAGGTAAAGAGGACAAGAATAATGCAACCTGATTTTTGGAATGACAAACGCGCGGCGGGTGTGCCCAACACCATCGACCTCACTGCCTATCAATCAGTGATCGAAGTCTTCGAGCGTTCCTGCAAGACCTTTGCCGACCGTCCGGCGTTCAGCAACATGGGCATTACCCTGACCTACGCCGAGCTTGAGCGCCAGAGTGCGGCGTTCGCCGGTTACCTGCAGCAGCACACCGACCTCAAGCCCGGCGAGCGCATCGCGGTGCAGATGCCCAACGTGTTGCATTACCCGATTGCGGTTTTTGGCGCACTGCGCGCCGGGCTGATTGTGGTCAATACCAACCCGTTGTACACCCCGCGTGAAATGCGCCACCAGTTCAAGGACGCCGGCGTGCGTGCGCTGGTCTACCTCAACCTGTTCGGTTCGCGGGTACAGGAGGTGTGTACCGACACCGAGATCGACTACCTGATCGAAGCCAAAATGGGCGATTTCATGCCCGCCGCCAAAGGCTGGCTGGTCAACACCCTGGTCGACAAAGTCAAGAAGATGGTCCCGGCCTACCACCTGCCGCGTGCGGTGTCGTTCAAGCGCGCCTTGCACATGGGCGCGGGCCTGGGCGTGACGCGACATCCGGTGAGCCTCGAGGACATCGCCGTGCTGCAATACACCGGTGGCACCACCGGCCAGGCCAAGGGCGCGATGCTCACCCACGGCAATCTGGTGGCGAATATGCAGCAGGCGCGGGCGTGCATGTCGCAACTGGGGGACGACGGCCATCCGCTGATCAAGGAAGGGCAGGAGGTGATGATTGCGCCGC
This sequence comes from Pseudomonas sp. R1-43-08, assembly GCF_003852255.1. Lineage (NCBI taxonomy): Bacteria > Pseudomonadati > Pseudomonadota > Gammaproteobacteria > Pseudomonadales > Pseudomonadaceae > Pseudomonas > Pseudomonas sp. R1-43-08. Next base: position 4,308,084 of record NZ_CP027734.1, on the reverse strand, counting down.
TGCCGCTGTACCACATCTATGCGTTCACCGCGAACTGCATGTGCATGATGGTGTCCGGCAACCACAACGTGCTGATCACCAACCCGCGCGACATCGGCGGGTTTATCAAGGAACTGAAGAAGTGGCGCTTCACCGGGCTGCTGGGGCTCAACACGTTGTTTGTGGCGCTGATGGAGCATCCGGACTTCAAGAGCCTGGACTTTTCCCATCTCAAGTTGACCAATTCCGGCGGCACGGCGCTGATCAAGGCCACCGCCGAGCGTTGGCAGCAGATCACCGGGTGTGCAATCGGCGAGGGCTACGGCCTGACCGAAACTTCACCAGTAGCCAGCACCAACCCCTATGGCAATCAATCGCGGCTGGGCACAGTAGGCATTCCGGTGCCGGCCACGGCCATGAAGGTGGTCGATGATGAGGGCGCTGAGTTGCCGTTGGGCGAACGCGGCGAACTGTGCATCAAGGGCCCGCAGGTGATGAAGGGCTATTGGCAGCAGCCGGCGGCCACGGCCGAGGCGCTGGATGCCGAGGGATGGCTCAAGACCGGCGATATTGCCGTGATCGATACCGACGGCTTTATACGCATCGTCGACCGCAAGAAAGACCTGATCATCGTCTCGGGTTTTAACGTTTATCCCAATGAGATCGAAGACGTGGTGATGGCCCACCCGGCCGTGGCCAACTGCGCGGTGATCGGCGTGCCGGATGAGCGCACGGGGGAAGCGGTGAAGCTGTTTGTGGTCGCGCGTGCCGAGGGTGTGAGCCTTGAGGAGTTGAAGGCGTACTGCAAGACCAACTTCACGGGGTACAAAGTGCCCAAGCATATTGTGCTCAGGGATTCGTTGCCGATGACGCCGGTGGGGAAAATCCTGCGGCGGGAGCTGCGCGACATCGCCTGAACCGAATAGCTACAAAATGTGGGAGGGGGCTTGCACCCGATTGCGGTGTTTCAGGCACAGATGCAGTGACTGACACTCCGCCATCGGGAGCAAGCCCCCTCCCACATTGTTTTGTATTGCCCGCAAAGCCCTATTCCAGAGCCTTTCAGTGGGTTATTTTGCCTGAGTTAAAAGTGTGACCAATTATTGTAGGACAGTCGTGTTAGTGACCGTAGGGCCCTCTTTTGGCTCTAGTCGGCCCTTGGCAAAGCTGCTACTCTCGGCGCGCTTTGTGACGTCTAGGCCTGCTTGAAGCGCCAGATTCACCTTAAAAAAACATACACCAATAATAATCGCATCAAATGCGATGATGAATTCGCGTCGCTGAGGAGTGGGCTTCCATGAACGAAGACTTTTGGAAGGATAAGTACCCCGCCGGGATTGCTGCACAAATCAATCCAGACGAGTATCCGAATATTCAGGCGGTACTGAAGCAGTCCTGCCAGCGCTTCGCCAACAAACCGGCTTTCAGCAACCTGGGCAAGACCATCACCTACGGTGAACTGTACGAATTGTCCGGCGCATTCGCCGCCTACCTGCAACAGCACACCGACTTGAAGCCTGGCGACCGAATCGCCGTGCAACTGCCCAATGTCCTGCAATACCCGGTCGCCGTATTCGGCGCTATCCGTGCCGGGCTGATCGTGGTCAACACCAACCCGCTGTACACCGCGCGGGAAATGGAACACCAATTCAATGACTCCGGGGCCAAGGCCCTGGTTTGCCTGGCCAACATGGCGCACCTGGCTGAAAAAGTCGTGCCCAAGACCGCCATCAAACACGTGATCGTGACCGAAGTCGCCGACCTGCTGTCGCCGTTCAAGCGCCTGTTGATCAACAGCGTGATCAAGTACGTGAAGAAAATGGTCCCGGCCTATCATTTGCCGCAAGCGATCAAGTTCAATGACGTGCTGGCCAAGGGGCAGGGCCGGGCGGTCAGCGATGCCAACCCGGCCAGCGGCGATGTGGCGGTGCTGCAATACACCGGCGGCACCACCGGCGTGGCCAAGGGCGCGATGCTCACCCATCGCAACCTGGTCGCCAACATGCTGCAATGCAAGGCGCTGATGGGCTCCAACCTCAACGAAGGGTGCGAGATCCTGATCACGCCGCTGCCGCTGTACCACATCTATGCGTTTACCTTTCATTGCATGGCGATGATGCTGATCGGCAACCACAACATCCTGATCAGCAACCCGCGCGACCTGCCGGCGATGGTCAAGGAGCTCTCGAAGTGGAAGTTCAGCGGCTTTGTCGGCCTCAATACCCTGTTTGTCGCGCTGTGCAACAACGAAGGCTTCCGCAAGCTGGATTTCTCCGCGCTGAAGGTTACCCTTTCAGGCGGCATGGCGCTGCAGCTGGCGGCCGCCGAGCGTTGGAAGGCGGTGACCGGTTGTGGCATCTGCGAAGGGTACGGCATGACCGAGACCAGCCCGGTGGCCACGGTCAACCCGATCCAGCATATCCAGATCGGCACCATTGGCATCCCGGTGCCCTCCACCGTGTGTAAAGTGATCGCCGACGACGGCACCGAGCTGCCGCTGGGCGAAACCGGCGAGCTGTGCGTGAAGGGCCCCCAGGTCATGAAGGGCTACTGGCAGCGCCAGGACGCAACCGACGAAATGCTCGACAGCGAAGGCTGGCTGAAGACCGGCGACATCGCGATCATCCAGCCCGACGGCTACATGCGTATTGTCGACCGCAAGAAAGACATGATCCTGGTCTCGGGCTTCAACGTGTATCCCAACGAACTGGAAGACGTGCTGGCGGGCCTGCCGGGCGTGTTGCAGTGTGCGGCCATCGGCGTGCCGGATGAAAAGTCCGGGGAGCACATCAAGCTGTTCATCGTGGTAAAGCCTGGCGCCACCCTGACCAAGGAACAGGTGATGGAACACATGCGCGCCAACGTCACCGGCTACAAGGTGCCCAAGGCCGTCGAATTTCGCGATGCGCTGCCGACCACCAATGTGGGCAAGATTCTGCGGCGTGAATTGCGCGATGAAGAACTGAAGAAGCTCGGTTTCAAAAAGTAACGCACTTCAAATGTGGGAGGGGGCTTGCTCCCGATAGCGGTGGGCCAGTCGCAGATAACGTGACTGACACTTAGCTATCGGGAGCAAGCCCCCTCCCACATTTATGACTGCGTTATTACAGGGCGAACTGCGCAAAGCTGATTCCCGCACCGGCAGGGCGCACGTCCTTGAGGAACGAGTCCTTGTCGGCGCTCAGTTCCAGGGTGATTTCCGGCTTGCGCTTGCCGGCATTGCGCACCACCAACCCTTCGAGGTTCTCACGCAGGAACGCCGTTGGCACTTTCAGGTGCAGCAGTTGGTCAGTCTCGGCGTTGTGCATCAACAAGTGGATCCACTCGTACTGGCCCACGCCAATCCGCGCCACTGGCAAGTCGAACCACCAGATATTGCGTTTGGGGTCCAGGTCGGTGAAATGGCAGTTGTTGACGCCGAGTACGGCGCCGCCCAGTTCCTGGTTTCTGCGGGCGATGGCCTGTGCTTTATTGAGTTTCATAACCTTCCTACGGGATCTGTTATTCAGCGTTCGAGCCTGAATCTGCCGGGCATTCTCGTGGGTTGGCCGCAAAACATAAAGGCAAACCTGCCCCTTTCGATCAAATGCACACTTAAAAATAATTGAAACTCTGGCGCTTGGCTTCCAGTCAACCGCTACGTAGTGACCTAAAACCATTTGATTGTTATCAGGAGTAATACCATGAGCAGCACTTCCGATAAGGTAAAAGGCGTAGCTAATGAAGCCGCCGGTAACATCAAGCAAGGTGTCGGCAAGGTGACGGACAACGACAAACTGCGTGCTGAAGGCGTGATCCAGGAAAAGAAAGGCGAAGCTCAGCAGGCAGTGGGCAAGACCAAGGACGCAGTGAAAAAAGCGACCGAGTAAGACGGTCCGGCTGGCTCATCCCAGCAGCCCGACGGCCATCTACGGATGGCCGTTTTTGTATCCAAGGCTGCAACTAAAGTTTAGAAATTGTTTCAAAGTCGCCAAATGGGCTACTTTGATGTAGAAAACGGCCCCTGAGTCGCCCGCGACCTCACCCTCTTTGCGGCGAAAGGAGACGCTATGATTTTTCCGGTACTCGATGGTCTCAAGCTGCACAAGGTGCTGGTGCGCACCGTAACGGAATTCGTCGATGACGAGATGCCCACCTACGCCTCGGCTCTGGCCTACCAGATGCTGTTCTCGTTGTTTCCCTTCCTGTTGTTCCTGATTGCCCTGATCGGTTTCCTGCATCTGCCGGATTTCTTCACTTGGCTGCGCCTGCAGTCGGAGCTGGTATTGCCGCCCCAGGCACTGGAGCAGGTCAACCCGGTGATCGACCAGTTGCAGCAATCCAAGGGCGGGCTGCTCTCGGTGGGTATCGTGATCGCCCTGTGGACCGCCTCCGCTGGCGTACGCCTGATGATGAGCGCGATGAATGCGGCCTATGACGTGGTGGAGGGGCGGCCGATCTGGAAGCGTTTCCCGCTATCGATTTTCTACACCATCGGCATCGCCGGCATGCTGCTCGCCGCCGCCGCGCTGATGGTGCTCGGCCCGCAGGTGATGGAATGGCTGGCGGGGCAGATCGGTATGCAGGAATTCGTTGTCACGCTGTGGACCATCCTGCGCTGGCCGCTGATCGTGATCCTGCTGATGTTTGCCGTGGCCCTCATGTACTACGTGATGCCGGACGTCGAACAGGAGTTTCGCTTTATCACCCCCGGTTCCGTATTGGCGGTGGTGGTGTGGATCGTCGCTTCCCTCGGCTTTGGCTACTACGTTAAAACCTTCGCCGACTACAACGCCATGTACGGCAGTATCGGCGCGATCATCGTGTTGCTCTTGTACTTCTATATTTCCGCCGCCGTGCTGTTGCTTGGCGCGGAGATGAACGCCGTGATCGAACACATGTCCGCCGAAGGCAAGGACCCCGGCGAAAAAGAAATCGACGAACCGGGCCATACCGGTGAAAAACAACATGTCTCAGGCCTGGGCCGGGACCATTCCAAGCCTCTTACCGTTGAGCCTGATCAATGATCCGTGAAATCCTGAAAATGGGCGATGAACGTCTGCTGCGCATCGCCCCGCCAGTGCCGCCGGAAATGTTCGACAGCCCCGAGCTGTGGCAACTGATCGATGACATGTTCCAGACCATGGAGCACGTGGGCGGCGTCGGCCTGGCTGCGCCGCAGATCGGTGTGGACCTGCAATTGGTGATCTTTGGTTTCGAGGCCAGCGAACGCTACCCGCAGGCACCACCGGTACCGCAGACCATCCTGATCAACCCGTTGATCACACCGCTCAGCCCGGTGCTGGAAGAGGGATATGAGGGCTGCCTGTCCGTCCCCGGCCTGCGCGGCGCTGTGGACCGCTATCAGCAGATCCGCTACGAAGGTTTCGACCCCAAGGGCGAGCCGATCGTACGCTTTGCCGACGGCTTCCATGCACGGGTGGTGCAGCATGAGTGCGATCACCTGATCGGGCGGTTGTACCCGTCGCGGATTACCGACTTCAGCAAGTTCGGGTTTATCGAAGTGATGTTCCCGGAAATGGACCCAACCGCCGACGAATGACCAGCAGACTGCAACAGGTCCAAATGTGGGAGGGGGCTTGCTCCCTGTAGGAGCGAGCTTGCTCGCGAAAGATGTCAACGATAACGCGTGCTTGCTGAATGAACGCGGTGCCTGTGAGTTTTTCGCGAGCAAGCTCGCTTCTACCCACTTCTATCGGGCGCAAGCCATCAGGTTATCGAAGCCCCATCGCGATCATCGGCTTGTTGCGCTTGTAGCGCACCAGCCGTTCACTGAGCGACTGCGGCAACACGGTGTGCTGGGAAAACCCCATGTGCTGGTACAGCGTTTCAAGGTCCGGATGGCACAACAGCCAGACCTTGCCGTCCACACCCGCCACCGCCTGTTGAATCAACCGCGCCGCCAGCCCCTGGCCGCGATAAGCCGGGTCAACGAACACGCCGGTCAGCCATTGCCCACCGACCACGGGGGTCAGGCATAACCCGGCAACGATCTGCGTGTCCCTCGCCACCCACAACTGCCCGTCCTTGAGCGCCTTCATGGACGAGTTGTGGCTGCGGTAAAACTTGTTCAGCAGCGGCCATAGCGGCGCTGCCAAGCGTTCGATGTGCATGTTCAAACCAATGAAAGGGCGAGGCGGGCATTGTAGCCGTTGCCGGCAGGGCGCAAACATCGGCCTGCGAGTCCGCATATAGAGTTATAAATAGATGACTTTTTAATATTATTAATGAATAAGAGGGCTTGCTAGGATCGCTGCTTCGAAGCACCCGACATACCGTGCCCAACCGCACCCGCCGTCAAGGTCAAGGAAGCGCTCTTATGCTGAAAATAATTGCTGTCGCCGTTCTTTCGCTGGTCGCCGCAAACGCCCTGGCCGCCGATCCAGCCACGCTGCGCATTGGCTATCAGAAAAGCTCGGTGAGCATGGTGCTCGCCCGTGAACACAAGCTGTTCGAAGCCGCGCTGCCCGGCACTCAGGTGCAGTGGACCGAGTTCCTCGGTGGCCCGCCGCTGATCGAGGCGCTGAACGCCGGCAGCCTGGACATCGGCAATATCGGCGACATCCCACCCATTTTCGCCCAGGCCGCCGGTATCGAGTTGCAGTACATCGCCGTCGAGCCCAATGAGGGCAAAACCGAAGCCGTGCTGGTGCCTCAAGCCAGCCCCATTCAGAGCGTGGCCGAACTCAAGGGCAAGCGCGTGGCGCTGCTCAAGGGTTCCAGTGCGCACAACCTGTTCCTCAAGAGCCTGCTGCGCGCCGGCTTGCAGTGGAAAGATGTGAACGTGGTGTACCTGTCGCCCTCCGACGGGCGCGCCGCGTTCGAGCAAGGCAAGGTGGACGCCTGGGTGGTGTGGGACCCTTACTACTCGGCCGCCGTGGTCGACGGTGCCGCCCGCGTGTTGGGCACCGGCGAGGGCCTCAATCCGGCCGGCAGCTTCTTCGTGACCAGCAGCGCGTTTGCCCGGCAAAATCCACAGGCCATTGCCACCATCCTGCAAACCCTCGGCAAGGCGCAGCGTCTGTCCCTGGACCAACCCGAAGACAGCATCGCGCTGATGGCCAAGACCCTGGGCCTGCAACCGGCGGTGGTCAAACGCTACTTCGAGCACCGCTCGCCCGAGCCGATCCGGCCGCTGCAGGCGGTCGACATCGCCAATCAGCAACGCACCGCCGATTTGTTTTTCGCCAATGGCTTGATCCCGAAAAAGGTTGATGTGCAGCAGGTTGTGTTCAAAGGTCCATAAGCCCTGGGGCGAGGGAGCGGCTCCCTCGCCACTACTTGATTACCTGACCGCTCATGGATTTTCCGCTGCCAGGGCCGCAACCACAGTGGGCCGCTTGCCCACCCGTTGTTGAAATGCCACCAACGCCGGCCATTCATTCAGCTCAATCCCATGAACCGCAGCCCAACGCAGCACCACAAACAGATACGCATCCGCTACCGAATACTGCGCGCCCAGCAAATAATCCTGTTGCTCCAACGTTTGCACCAGCACCGCAAAACGTTTGAATAATGTGGCCTGGAACAGGGCCCGCACCTCGCCCTGGATTGCCCTGTTGAAAAAGACCGCCAGCCCGCCATGCACTTCGGTGGCGATGAAATTCAACCACTCTTGCAAGCGCACGCGCTCCCAGCTGCCGTTGGCCGGGGCCAGATGGGCATCGGGCTTCAGGTCGGCGAGGTATTGCAGGATCGCGCTGGCTTCGGTCAACACCTGGCCGTTGTCCAGTTGCAGTGCTGCGACGTAACCCTTGGGGTTGATCTGCATGAAGTCCTTGCCGTCGGCCGTGGTCTTGGCCTGGTTATCCACGCGCACCAGGTCGAAGGGCAAGGCCAATTCCTGCAGCACGATATGGGGGGCGAGCGAGCAGGCATTCGGGGAGAAATACAGTTTCATGGAGGGTTTCTGTGTGGGATTTGCACCAGTCTCGCGGGCATGGCACCGTGGGTAAAATTAAAGCTTCATACCCCACCCATAAGGACAGCTACTGCCATGATGAACTTGATGCATTGGCGCCTGCTGGTGGCGGTGGCCGATCACGGCAGCATCACCGCCGCTGCCGAACGGGTGGGCATGACCCAGTCCGCCGCCAGCCAGGCCATGGCATCCATGGAGATCGCGTTGGGGGTGCAACTGTTCACCCGCGAGCCGCGCAAGACCTTGCCCACTGCCTTGGGGGTGAGTGTGATCGAACAGGCGCGGGTGATGCTCGGTGCCTTGCAGGCGATACGCTGCCGCGTGGAGGAAGCCCGACCCATGCTGCGTGGGAACCTGCGCATCGCGTGTTTCCCTCAGGTACTGGCGAAGTTTCTGAGCCCCAGGTTGCAGCGTTTTGCGCAGTTGTATCCGGGCATTGAGGTCACCACCCTTGAGGTCACCGACGACGAAGTGCATGCCTTGCTCGACGCCGACCTGGTCGACCTGGGCGTGGTGCTCAACCCAGAACCCGAGCGCAACCCCACGCTATTGGGGCGGGACATTTGGCTGGCGGTGGTGCCAGCCCGGCACGCGCTGGCGCAGCAGGTCACGGTGACCCTTGCGCAGTTGCTGGAGCAGCCCTTCGTGCTTGCCACCGGCGGCTGCAGCGTAAACGCCCGCAGCCTGAGTGCCGACGCCGGACTGACGCTGCGCGATGTGCGTGCCGAAGTGCGTGAATGGAGCAGCGCTTTCAGCCTGGTACGCGAGGATGTCGGCGTGACCCTGGTGCCGGAAACGACCCTGCCGGCCCAGTGCCAGGGCCTGCGCGTGCTGCCCCTGAGCGTGCCGATACACCGCGAGTTCGCCCTGGTCGGCTCGCCAAACCGCTCATCTTCTGCGGCCGCCGATGCGTTGCTGGCAATGCTGGCTGATAACTGAAAACGCCGCTGACCTGATGTGAAAGAAATTCAAAATGTGGGAGGGGGCTTGCTCCCGATGGCGGTGGATCAGTCAATGAATCGGTGGCTGATACGCTGCTATCGGGGGCAAGCCCCCTCCCACATTTTTTGTTCAACGGTGTGGCTTAGATTGCTGCCAGGGTGTCTTTCACTGCCTGGGCCTGTGGAGCAGCCGCCTTCGCCGCTACCTGCTGCTGTTGCTGCTCCTTTAAACGCTCAGCCACTTGTCTGGCAATCGCGTCTTGTTTTTCCTGCGGCAGGGCCTGCACTTGCTCTTCTGTCATCCCCTGCTCCTTGAGCAACTGCTCGCGGATGCGCTCGGCCGGGGATTTGCTCATGTATTCGCTGAGTTCAGCCCGCGCCCCGGAGGTCGTCGCTGTGGCTTGCAACTGCACGCGGGTCTTGGCGAAGGCCTCGTCGATGCGATCGCTCGCCTTGTCCAGGTCCTTCTGGGCGGCCGGCACCGTCACGCTTTGCTGCGCCGTTTGCAGGGCGCCGCTGTACAGCGCGCTGGCAGCGGCGTTGGCCGGGTCCATGTCGGAGCGCTTGAGCTGTTGGACGGTCGACGCGGCTTGGATGTCGTTGTTAACCAGCATGATCGGTCACCTGGGGGAATGTTCGGTGTGACAGCTGGAGCAATTAGCATGCCGGGCACGACGTGCCCGCTTTTATTGGGGGGCAAGCCGCCGTCGCGGCAAACACTGTCCTGTCGACGGCCAACCCTTGCCATCAGTGGGCGATATTCTCCAGTGCCAGGTTGCGCGTTCGCGGCCCGAACCAACTGATGGTGATCATCACAATCAACATGCTGCTCGCGATAAACGCCAGCACGCCCGGTGTGCCCAGGTGTTCGAGGATAAAACCGATCAGCAGGCTGCTGAACACCGTGGACAAGCGGCTGAACGAGTAGCAGAACCCTACCGCCCGCGCACGGATATTGGTGGGGAACAATTCGCTCTGATACGAGTGATAGCTGAAGCTCAGCCAGGCGTTGCAGAAGGTGATCATCACCCCACAGAAGATCAGCCCCACCGCCGTGGTTTGCACAGCGAACAGGCTGCCGAAGATCACCGCACCCAAGGCCGAGCCGACAATCTGCCACTTGTTCTCAAAACGGTTGGCGACCTTCACGAACAGCAGCGGGCCCAGCGGATAGGCGAGCGTGATGATAAAGGCGTAGAGCAGACTATGGGTTACGCTGACGCCCTGGCCCGACAGCAAGGCGGGCAACCAGTTGCCAAAACCGAAGAAACCGATGGCCTGGAACACGTGGAACACGATCAGCATCAAGGCGCGACGGCGGTAGGGCGGTTGCCAGATATCGGCGAAACGGCCGCTGCCCTGCACGCTGACAGCCTCGGGTTCCGGCGCATCCAGAGGCTTGCCGTGATCCTTCAGGCAGCGCGCTTCAAGGGTGTCCATGATCGTGCCGGCTTCCTCGAAACGACCTTTCTGCGCCAGCCAGCGCGGTGATTCCGGCAGGCGCTTGCGCAGTTGCCAGATAAACAACGCAAAGACTGCACTGCTGAGCACCACCCAGCGCCAACCGGAAATCCCGAACGGCGCCTGGGGCACCAGCCACCATGACATCAGCGCCACCGCAGGCACCGACAGGAACTGGATGAAAAACGCAAAGGCAAACGCCGAACTGCGCATGCGCTTGGGCACCAGTTCCGACAGATAGGCGTCGATCGTAACCAGTTCAATACCCAGTCCGATGCCCACCAGAAAGCGCATGCAGATAATGCCCAGGGCGGACGTCTGGATGCCCATCAGCACCGTGGCGACGGTGTACCAGATCAGCGCAAAGGTGAAGATTGCCCGGCGCCCGAACCGATCGGCGATGGGGCTCAGCAGGCTGGCGCCAAGGAACAGGCCGAGGAAGGTGGCCGAGGCGAACGCGGCCTGGTCGGAAAAGCCAAACACGCCCTCGCTGCCCGTGTGGAAAATCCCGTCGCTGATCAGGCCTGGGCTGATATAGGCCGTCTGGAACAGGTCATACAGCTCGAAAAAACCGCCGACCGACAGCAATGCCACCAGGCGCCAGATGCTGGCGACGGCGGGCAAGCGGTCGATACGTGCGCTGATGTGGGCGGCGCGGGTCGGGTCGATGCCGTCAGTGGTAGAGCGTGCAGGCATGGGTCAGAACACTCAGTAAGTGATGGGGATTTCAAAGACCTGGAACGCATCATCCACCGGTTGGTAACCCAACACTCGTGTGGTTTCGCTCAGGTCCAGGCGCTTGAAGCGATTATTGGAAATGCCATGGGCGACCAGGTGTTTCACATCGCGGGTGTCCACCGCGCACTGCAGCAGTTGCACCGCATCGCGCGGGCTGAGCCACGCGCTGAGATCGCGGGCGTTGTTCAGGTCTGCGTGCTGGGGAAACTCAAACGCGCCAATGCGCACGGCGATGGTCGAGAGCGGGGTTTTGGCCGCGTAATAGCCACACAGCGCCTCACCGTAGCATTTGGTCACGCCATACAGGTTGGCCGGCATCACATGCATGTCGGGGGTGATCTCACGGTCTACCGGATAACCTTCGACAGCTTGCGCGCTGCTGGCATATACCAGGCGCTGCACGCCAGCGGCCACGGCGGCCTCGAACAGGTAGGTGGTGGCGAGGATATTATTGGGCAGCAGCTCCTCGAACGACGCATCGGGGTCCGGGATACCCGCGAGGTGTACAACCACCTCGATGTTTTCGAGCAGGCTGGCGAGGACGGATTTGTCGCTCAGGTCAGCGTGCACGAAGCGGTGTTCGCCGAGCGCGAAGTCCGGCTCGACACGGTCGGTCAAGGTGAAGCGGTAGCGGTCTTTCGACGCCTCGAAAAAGGTCTTGCCGATTTTGCCGCAGGCGCCGGTCAGCAGTACGTTGAGTCCGTTCATGGTGTGTCCTTGTTCAATTGTGGCCGTCGAGCGCGAAGGTCTTGAAGCCTGCATGCTGCCCGCCGAGTCGTTGATAATACGCCGCGATGGCGGGGTAGGGCGGACGCTCCATGGGCGTCACCTGCCAGCGGTGCACCGAGAGGCCGATCAGGATATCGGCGAGGGTGAATTCATCGCCCGCTACGTAAGCGCCGGTCTTGGCCAACTGTTGTTCCAGAATGCCCATCACGCTGTTCCAGCGTTGCACGGCGGCAGCAATCTGTGTTGCGTCCAGGCCGTCGGGATTGTTACGCACCAGCGCGGTGAACGCATCGCCCCAGGCACGGTTGAGTTCGACCGCTTGCCAGTCGATCCATAGTTCGACGCGCGCCCGTGGCGCGGGCTCGACGGGCAGCAGGTCAGTACGTTGATAGAGGCCGACCAGGTAGCGGCAGATGGTATTGGATTCCCACAGCACGCCATGGTCGTCGATCAGCACCGGCACCTGGGCATTGGGGTTCAAGGCGAGAAATTCGGGGGATTGGGTGGGCTTGAAGCCGATGCCCCAGTCTTCACGCACGTAGTCGATACCCAGTTCCTGGCAGGTCCACAGTACTTTTCGTACGTTAATGGAGGAGGCGCGGCCCAAGATTTTCAGTGAATGTCCCATGGTGCTTCCTTGGCGATGACAAGGGGTTTAATTTAGCAGAGGCATGGGGTGGGGGGGCGAGGTTCTTGTCAGGCGTTGGCGTTAAGAGCTCTCTGGCAAGCGAAGGGCCCTTAGCGCGTCAAATGAATAAAAATACTTCTTCAACGTGAAGGGCCAGTCAGGTTAACAACACCGTTCGTTATCTTCATTTCCGGTTCACCGTCCATGCCTGGCGCGTTGAAGCTAAACGTCCCCTCCAATAGCGAGTTGGCGAAATCAACACTGGATAGCGTGAAGGTTCCACTCTCCGCATAGTAGTTCCATCCAAATTCCGTGTAACTATGATAATAATAGGCAAACACTTTCTCGCCTTGCCCAATGTTGAAAGTACCACAGGAGATATCTTTATCCAGGTAGATGAATACAACTCGACCCCTTGATCTGTCGTGGCCAACGACTACAAATCGGGTAGCGCTCGCGTCTTGAAGAGTCACTGACTCTGAGGTGAATGGGAGGGGGGTAATCGATATATTGCAGCCGATCACACCTTTGGCGAACAGCGTTTTCTTGGAGGTGAGCGAGTACATGGCAAGATCCTTTTCAGTGAAAATCAAGTGTCAGGAGATATCCTTGACGATGTACTTATAAGGCGCCCACCGGCGCTTGCCTACTGTCAAAGTTGACAGGTAAGGGGAGGAAAAACAGCCATGTTTAGCATGGGGGGCAGCCCCCTCCCACATTTTGACCGAGTAGGGACTTAAGCGCGTGGTGTGTGTTGGTCCATGGCCTTGCCCACCAGCAAGACGCTCAGCTCGCTCAATTGGTGGATGGCCAGGGCTACGTCGCGTTGCTTGCCAGTGAGGTCATCGGACAGGTCGAGCAGCAAGGTGCTGACGGAGCACACGGTTTCGTAGCTGTTGATCAGTAGGGTTTCGGTAGAAATATCGGGGAAGACGGTGAAGAGGGTGTTTGGCGGCGTGTCGATTTCTTTGAACATTGCAATGCTCCTGGTTTAGGAGGTCCAAAAATGGGCTACTAAACCCGATCACCGAGAAATTCAGCGACCGGCAAACCTTAAAGACCGCCACCCCGTCACACAAGCCGGCGGATTCTGACGTAACCGTAGGTAATGGAGCAAGGCACTTGGCGTGATGTCAGCCGCTTCCTACAGCCTTCCTACGTGCCCGTGATCGTTCCTACGCCCTGCTTGGTACAGATCATGTGAGCGCCTTACGAACAACGACATCTGGGCATAGAAAATCAATGTGATAGCCATTAGTACCATCGCCAACAGCCACATGAACGCCACTGACGCCCTCGTTCATCTGAGAGTTAATGCTGAAATCTATAATGGGCGCAATCGCCTGATTTACGCCTATGGCGAATTCGGTGAGGTGCGCTCCTCTTTTTCCCGCCGCGCGTTTAATCAGGTCGGCATAATCTCGGTTGTCTACCGTGAATGACGTGACCTTATTTCCTTCGACCTTCAGGCTGGCCTGTTTTGAAGCAACTTCACCGATCAGTGTAGTGAGTGAGTTTGTGATGTCAGGAGGCGCGCTTTGTGCTTTTCTCAGAACGGTCAGAATTCCACTCACTCGGAACTCTCCATTGACCGTGAAGGGGCAAGCCGTTTGGGGCTTCATATGAGCAAGGTGGACTTCGAAAAACTCGGCGGCTGAGTGAACGAAGTTATCCTGTAAATCTCCGTCGAGCATTGCATAGGACACCGCGCTGGATAAAACGTTTACAGTCGATTGGGTTGAAGGTCCTGTCAGGGTAAGGGGGGACTTACAGTTAATCAGTTCTAAGGCTTTTCGCTGCTCCATGAGCGCTTGTGTAATGTCGCTTTTTAGAAAGCACTCTAAGCTATATAGTGCATTGTTGATTGTGTTTTCAAAAACATGTATAGGGAAAAATACACAGCGCTTTTTAGCGGTGAGCCTAGCTAGGTAAAATGTCTTTTTTGCAGCGCAGTCACTAAACGAAAACACCAGGCTATTTTGGTCCAGTGACTGAGCTTGCATAATATTTTTTGTCGTAAAGTGCTGAAGACTACAGTACTCAAGAAACTGTGGTGAGTCGGAAGTGATCACAAGGTTTCCTTTGTCCAGCAATATGGTTTTGGGCGCTATCATGGGGTGGGCTCCTACATGCGAAGGCGCCAAAGCCTAAGCCTTGGCGCTTCAGTGCTTCAATTAAGGCCACGACAGCGGTGGCCAGGTAAACGCTTCTGAATCAGGCGTTTTGCGATTGAGCTGTTGTTCGTTCAATTGATCTAAGGTTTTCATTTTGCCTCCTACCTTATTGATCCGGTTCTGTTTGTAAGCACCCCGTTGGGCGGGGTGAAGACATTAGCTCTCCAAAGGGGGCAGATTGAAAGTATTGAATGATGGTTTTTATATGTATTTATTTTAAGTCAGAGGTTTTTATGATTTTTTACGAAGTCTGTAAGTAACGTCTGTACGTAGCATCTGAAAATATAGTTTCTCATTGTCTGGCTGTTGCGCTCGTAAAGTTTCAAGGCGTAGTTTTTGTACTTCTGGCTTTTACGGTGCAGGAGATGCAGATATGTATCCAAGCAGAAAAGTTATAAGTGCCGCCGAACTGAAACGAGCCCTGACATTAGAGGATCTCACCGACCCCAGCCCCGAGCCGCACGCAGTGCGACTATTACTTGATCAAATTCTCCAAGGCCTGACCTCGCGTCATTGGCCTGACCCTCAGTGGCTGCAAGGGCCGCGTGTGGTTTCGGCCCACGATAACTACGGCCTGCTCGGCTACGACACCCGCGAAATTACCCTGGGCAGTGCCCACACCCGGTGGGTTGATGACACCAGCCTGCTGCGTACTCAAACCACCAGTTTGATTCCGGCAGCATTACAGCGGGCCAGTGAAAACCGCCAGCCTGGGCAGATGAGGCTGTTGGCGGCGCCCGGCATGACATTTCGACGTGATAGCCGTGATCGCTGGCATTGTGCGGAACCGCATCAGATGGACCTGTGGGTACTGGGCGAGCCGCAGCTTGCTGAACGGGATCAGCTATTGCGCCTGGTGGCAGACATCCTGGACATTGCAGTGCCCGCCATGGAATGGGTGTTCTCGGACAGCCCGCACCATTACACCGAAGGTGGTATCGAGGTGAACTTGATTCTAGATGGAGAACCAATCGAGGTGTTGGAGTGCGGCTGCATCGCCCGGTCGTTACTTGAACGCTTGAATATCGATCCGCACCACCACGGTGGCTTGGCTTTGGGGATGGGCCTGGATCGTTTGACCATGCTGCGCAAGGGCATTCCGGATATTCGACTCCTGCGTGATACCCATCCCCGCGTCAGGGCGCAAATGTTTGACTTGAAACCGTGGCAGCCGATTTCTCGATTGCCTTCGATTACCCGAGACATTTCTCTTGCGGTGACGCCGGGGCAAAGCGAAGAAGTAATCACTGAGAAGATGCTGCTCGCCGCAGGTGAGGACGCAGCGTGGGTGGAGGAAATGCAGATCAAGGGGCGCTGGTCTCGAGATGAGTTGCCAGCGCAAGCAATCGCTCGCCTGGGGTTGTTGCCTGGGCAAGAGAACATCCTGCTTCGTATCGTGTTACGCGATTGCTCGCGATCCATCGGTTCGCGGGAGGCCAACGCGCTATACGAGCGTATCCAGGCGGCGTTGCACGAAGGCGCGGAGGGCGGCGGCTACAGGCTTCCTCCGTCCGACTAAGCGCGAGCCTTCACGTACTCTCCCGCACCTGCAACTCAAACCCCATATCCACCACCGGCTTGGCGATCCTGTTACCCGCCATGATCGTCAGCAAGTGCTCCGCCGCACGCCGGCCGATGGCTTCGCGGGGCGTGCTGATGCTGCTCAGGCGCGGCACCATGAAGGAGGATGCGGGCAAGTCGTTAAAGCCCAACACCGCTACGCGCTCCGGGATATTGATGCCGTGGCGCATGGCTTCGAGCAGGGCGCCCTGGGCCAGGTCGTCGTTGCCAAAGAAAACGGCGTCTACATCCGGATGGGCGGCGAGCAGTTGCAAAAACAGTTCGCCACCCAGGCCCACGGAGGAGGGGCGCGGTGTCAGCAGCTCCAGCGCCGGGTCGTAGAGGCCGGCCTGTTGCAGGGCGCGGCGGAACCCCTCACCCCGCAGCAGGGTGCGCTGGTCCAGCTGCGCGCCGATATAGGCCAGGCGCTTGCGCCCACGGGAGAGCAGATGCGCTGCAGCCGTTTCCCCGGCCGCCAACTGCGAGAAGCCTACGCAGTTCACGCCAGCGTTGGGGTCCAGGTCCATCATGTACACGCAGGGCACGTTGCTGGCCTCGACCATCCGTCGCGCGCTTTCGGTGCGGTCGAACCCGGTCAGCAGCAAACCTCGAGGCTGGTAGGCCATATAGTTGCGCAGCAGGTTTTCTTCTTCGTCGCGCGAATAATGGGAATTGCCGATCAGCACTTCAAAGCCCTTGGGGCGCAGCACCTGATGAATGGCTTCCAATGTTTCAATAAACAGCAGGTTGGACAAGGACGGCACCAGCACCACCACCGAATGGCTCTGGGCCGACGCCAGCGCACGGGCAGCGGGGTTGACCACGTAGTTGAGTTCGGCGGCGGCTTGCTGGACTTTTTCCACCAGTTCGGCGGCGACGGTGCTGATACCGCGCAGGGCGCGGGAGGCGGTGATCGGGCTGACGCCGGCCAGACGGGCAACTTCATTCAATGTGGGGCGACCGGTGGTACGGGTATTTTTATCGTTCTTAGAGGTCATCAGGCGGCTTGCCAAACAAAAATCGAGGCACTAAGGTAGCGCTGTCTCCAAACGGCTGCAAATGCTTGAACGTTGGGTTGCCTGATCCCGTTCAAATGATTGGAGCGGATGCACGCGTCACTCCATAAAAAAAGACAAGACGGCGCGGGAAAAGCCTGTTTTTGCACTAGCCTTACGCTGTGCAAAGGTAGCGCTATCTGCGTCCTGAGGTGTTTATGAGTCAACCTGTTACTGCCCTGGTCATCATGGGTGTTGCCGGCTGTGGCAAAACCAGCGTCAGCGAGGCCCTGTGCCGTCTGAACGGCGCCACCGCCATTGAAGGCGACAGCTTTCACCCCGCCGCGAACATCGAAAAGATGAGCGCCGGCCACCCCCTCAACGACGACGACCGCGCCGGCTGGCTCGACATCCTCTGCGATGAACTGCGCCGTTCGCTCAAGGCCGGGGAGCATCCGGTGCTCACCTGTTCGGCCCTGAAAAGGAAATACCGCGATCACCTGCGCGAAGCCGCGCCGGGCCTGGGCTTTGTATTCCTGGAGCTGACCCGTGAAGTGGCCGCCGACCGCGTGTCCCATCGCCCCGGCCATTTCATGCCGGCCAGCCTGATCGACAGCCAGTTCGCCACTCTTGAATCGCCCAAGGGCGAGCCGCTGACCCTGGCTCTCAACGCCAGCGAAGACAGCGTCGAGGAGCTGGCCGAGCAGACCAACACCTGGTGGCTCGAGCACGGCTTTGAACCTAATCAGTAATTTTTTGCCGGAAAGATAGCGCTATCCCCGGCAGGAAGTTCAACACCCGCTTTAATAACAACAACAAACAGGAGAGACCCCCCATGTTTGGCATGTCCCACGAGTCATACCTGCTGCTAGACGCAGTAGTCACTATCATCGGGTTGATCGTTCTGATCACCAAGTTCAAGGTGCACCCGTTCATTGCACTGATCATCGCGGCCGGTTTCCTCGGCCTGACCTCGGGCATGCCCGTGGACAAGATCATCAAGGCGTTCCAGGACGGGTTCGGCGGTGTGCTCGGCTTTGTCGGCATCATCCTCGCGCTGGGTACCATGCTCGGCAAGATGATGGCCGAGTCCGGCGGCGCCGATCAGATCGCCCAGACGTTGATCCGCGCCTTTGGCAAGGACAAGGTCCAGTGGGCCATGATGTTCGCCGCGTTCCTGGTGGGCATCCCGCTGTTCTTCGAGATTGGCTTTGTGCTGCTGATCCCGCTGGTGTTTATCGTTGCACGTCGCACCGGTGTATCGCTGATCAAGATCGGCATTCCGCTGCTCGCCGGCCTGTCGGCGGTGCACGGCCTGGTGCCGCCGCACCCGGGCCCGCTGCTGGCCATCGGCGTGTTTGGCGCGGACATCGGCAAGACCATCCTGTATGGCCTGATCGTCGCACTGCCAACCGCCATTATTGCCGGCCCGATCTTCGGCACGTTCATCGCCAAGTACATTCCGGGCAACCCGTCCCAGGAACTGGTGGATCAACTGGCCCGCGAGACCGATAACAAATCGCTGCCAAGCTTCGGCATCACCCTGGTCACCGTGCTGCTGCCGGTGTTTTTGATGCTGCTCAAAACCTTCGCCGACATTGCGTTCGCCGAAGGCAACGTGGTGCGCAACTGGATGGACATGATCGGTCACCCGATCACTGCCCTGTTGCTGGCGTTGCTGCTGTCGCTGTACACCTTCGGCCATCGCCAGGGCATCCATTCCAAGCAGATCCTCAAACTGCTCGACGCCAGCCTTGCGCCGACCGCCGCGATCATCCTGATCATCGGCGCCGGTGGCGGCTTCAAGCAGATGCTGGTGACCAGCGGCGTGGGCGACGTGATCGGCCACATGGCGGTGAACGCACAGATCAACCCGATCCTGCTGGCGTGGCTGGTGGCGGCGGTGATTCGCGTGGCCACAGGCTCCGCAACCGTGGCAACCATTACCGGCGCGGGCATCGTGGTGCCGGTGGTGGGCATGATCCCAGGGGTTAACCGCGAGCTGCTGGTGCTGGCGACGGGGGCGGGTTCGTTGATCCTGTCGCACGTTAACGACGCGGGGTTCTGGTTGGTGAAGCAGTACTTCAACATGACCGTGGCCGAGACATTCAAGACCTGGACGGCGATGGAGACCATCCTGTCGGTGGTGGCGCTGATCTTCATCATGTTGCTGTCGTTGGTGGTGTAAGCCACACCACCACAGCAGATATGGGAACCCAATCCAATGTGGGAGGGGGCTTGCCCCCGATAGCAGGGTGTCAGCCACTGCATGTGGTGGCTGATTCACCGCGATCGGGAGCAAGCCCCCTCCCACTTTTTGACCGAGTCAGACGCCGGGTTTTGCTACCAGCCCGTCCGCCCGGAACATCCCGCGAATTCCCCGCACCGCCTGGCGAATCCGGTCCTGGTTCTCGATCAGCGCAAAGCGCACGTGATCGTCACCATACTCACCAAAGCCAATCCCCGGCGATACACACACCTTCGCCTCAAGCAGCAGTTTCTTGGCAAACTCCAGCGAGCCCATGGCGGCATACTGCTCGGGAATCTTGGCCCAGACATACATCGACGCCTTCGGATTTTCCACCATCCAGCCCAGCTCATGCAGACCCTTTACCAGCACGTTACGGCGCTGACGATACTGCTCGGCAATGTCTTTCACACACTGCTGGTCACCTTCCAGCGCCGCAATCGCCGCGACTTGCAGCGGGGTGAAGGTGCCGTAGTCGTGGTAACTCTTGATCCGCGCCAGGGCGTTGACCAGTTCCGGGTTGCCCACCATGAAGCCGATACGCCAGCCGGCCATGTTGTAGCTCTTGGACAGGGTGAAAAACTCCACCGCAATGTCCTTGGCGCCGGGCACTTGCATGATCGACGGGGCTTTCCAGCCGTCGTAGACGATGTCGGCGTAGGCCAGGTCATGCACCACCAGCACGTCGTACTGCTTGGCCAGGGCGATCACGCGCTCGAAGAAATCCAGCTCCACGCACTGCGCGGTGGGGTTGGACGGGAAGCCGAGGATCATCATTTTCGGCTTGGGGATCGAGCCGCGAATCGCCCGCTCAAGCTCGGCGAAGAAATCCACGCCGGGCACCAGCGGCACCGAGCGCACCTGGGCGCCGGCAATCACCGCACCGTAAATGTGAATCGGGTAGCTGGGGTTGGGCACCAGCACGGTATCGCCCTGGTCCAGGGTGGCCAGCATCAAGTGCGCCAGGCCTTCTTTGGAACCGATGGTGACGATGGCTTCCGACTCGGGGTCGATGTCCACCTCATAACGATCTTTGTACCAACGCGAAATCGCCCGGCGCAGGCGCGGAATGCCTTTGGACGTGGAGTAGCCGTGGGTGTCTTCACGCTGGGCGACGGTGACCATTTTCTCCACGATGTGCGGGGGCGTGGCGCCGTCGGGGTTACCCATGCTCAAGTCGATGATGTCTTCGCCGCGCCGACGCGCAGCCATCTTCAGCTCGGCAGTGATATTGAACACGTAGGGGGGGAGTCGATCTATGCGCGCAAAGCGGCGCGGCGAACCTTGGTCTGCCATTGTTGCCTCGAGGTACGTAAGCGCCCGGAACCGTCCGAGCGACGTCGGCCACTGCGGTGGCCTGCGGGCAGACAATACGGTCGATGATGGCCAGTTGTCCAGATGCGTAGGAAAAATTTCCACATGGAGCGCGACGCGGATATGCCCCTATACTCGATGCGGGTTTGTTCCCTCATAAGAAGGAGACTGTTCGTATGGATCAGCAGACAAAACAACCGTTGGAGCCACGCATGGAAGCCGGCAAGGCCATGGTGATCGCCGGCGTTCAGGGGCGCTATTCGAAGGCTACCGTGGGCGATATCCCCAATCTGTGGGAGTTGTTCGACACGTGCATCAAGGACATCAAAAAGCGCGTCGGCGGCGTGACGTATGGTGTTTGCCATAACCCCAAGCACGGCGAATTCGACTACATGGCCGGTGTTGAAGTCCCGACCAAGGGCGATGTGCCGAGCAATTTCCAGTTCATCGAAATTGCGCCGCTCAATTACGCCGTGTTCACGCATTACGGGCCTGTGCGGGCGCTGGAACAGACGTACGAGCGCATCATGTTCGAATGGCTGCCGCATTCGGGCTACAAGGTGATGGGCGCGGATTTCGAGCGCTACAGTGCGGACTTTGACGGGAAAAAGGGCACCGGGACGGTGGAAATCTGGCTGCCGGTTGGACAGAAAGCCTGAGAGCCAGAACCGGGGGCGACTCAGCCCCCGAAGCTATTTTGATAACCTTGAGCGGATTGACGTATGGCGCTCGCCACCTCAGGTGCCAACCGGCAGTAGTCATCTTCGCGTTTGAGCACTATTTCAAGGGTCTGCAACAGCGCCTGGATACGCTCCTCGGGATGTTCGACTTCGCAGGTTCTGGCAAATTCGAGGATGCCCAGGCGCGAGGCGAATAACGATTTATTTCCGCCCAGGTCCAATGCCAGTGAGTCTTCCGGGATGTAAGCGGTGGTGTTTACGATGTCGTAGGCCGGTGCCAACCGCGTATCTGATTTCACCGGATTGCTATAGAGCACGCCGAAATTCTTCAGATGGGCATCGCCATTACCCACGATGCAACTCAGCGCTACGCTATCGAACAATTGGTCCAGCGAACTGCGTTGATGCGCCGGGGCGCAGAACACGCGTACAGCCTTGGCTATGGCGGCGTAACTCTTGGTGTACTTTTGCTCGGCGGACAGGCCCATCAGCGCGGTCATGTCTTCGAAGCCCAGTGGGTTGAGCTGTGCGTCCCGATCGAAGCGCCGCATGATGAACAGCTTATGGTTGCGGGACAGATAAAACGGCGGTACGGGCAGGCCCGCGTCTCGGGCAATGGACATGCACAGGTATTCATTGATGGCCAACCCCGGAAACTCGTCGCGCCCGCTTTTAATGATCAGATCGTCGGTTTTCGAGGTGAATTTCTGTTCGGGCGTTTGTGGTTTTTCCGGCACCAATACTTTGGGTTGCACACCGGATATACCTGCTCGCAGGATGTAGCGATCCACCAGCTCGACGAACAGATCTTCCGCGCCGTCCCACGCAAGAATTTCGTCGAGATTTTCTCCGGTTGTGTGGGGGCTGTTGCGATGGATCAGCTCGTTCACCTGTTCAGAAGATACGAAAACCCGACCGATTGGCGCGCTGCTTCCCGAGAGCGCCAACAGCAACATCGGGTCGACCTTCACCGTTTTGGCGAGGCGATTGCGCAGTTGCTCCAGCACGTAGCCTTCGGGCAAATTCATCTGAAAGATAGGGTGCAGGTCCCGGCGACGGTATTCTTCCGTGCGGACGGGCATCGACAGGCTGATTGCGCTGTCGGCTTTTGCGTTATCGCTATACCGGAACAAATAGTCTTGAGCACCGACCAGCACGCTGCCGCTGTCCCCTTGAGGCGTATGAACGCGTAGCGTGGGGCTATTCATTGAACAAGTCCTCCAGTTCCTCCAGGGTCGGCAAGGTCACAGGCACCAATTTGAATTCGTTGCCCAAGGCGGCGACCACCCGAGCATAGGCATTCATCGAGACCGAGAGGCTGCCTTTTTCGATTTCGATCAGCTTTTGCCGGGTAATTCCCGCCAACTTCGCCAGATCCACCTGCTTATATCCGCGATTCAAGCGCATGGTGCGCAGCTGGACGCCGAGTCGTTGAGTAATTACAGAAGTGTCCATGTCGCGTATACATTACTTTGCTGTTGTTAAGTTATGTATACGTTACATTTTGACGGTGTCAACACCGGGCTGACTAAACACCCATCTCAACCTGCGCTCATACCCAATCCTTCCCCTGTAAGCCTCACCGCTATCCACCCAACCGGCTGCCAGATACAACCCCATCGCCGCTTCATTGTCCGCATCCACCGACAATTCCAGTGCCTTGATCTGCGGCCACGCCTGTAGCGCCACCTCCGGCAGCGCCTGCAAACAGGCTTTGCCAAACCCACGACCCTGCTGATGCCGATCAACCTGCAACGCATGCAGCGTCGCACTGTGTTCGTCGGCCCAATGGGGCAGGCAAGGTGGGCGTTTGAGTAGCAGAAAGGCTACCGGCCGCTCGTCGGCGAGCAGGGCGAAGCCTTTGATAGCGTCGGGGTTGGGGTTGACCAGCAGGCTGTTCAGCGCGCAATAGATATCACCCGAATACGCCAGTTGTTCTGGATTGACTTCCAGTCCGTCGAGCTGCTGTTTTTGTACAACGTTCAGCGCGTGATAGGGGACGAGGCGGGTTTCCATGTGCGGCATATCCGAAATCCTACGAAGAGGGGCGGATTCTAGCGTTTTTGCCGGAGGCGACATTATTTTTGTGCGGACTGTCGATTTGCCTGCAGCGCGTTCGACTAAGGGTGTCTTCCGTATTTTCCAACCCCAAGGAGTCATCGCCATGAGCACTGCCATCAACAGCCTGATCGAGCAATGGAAGCACGCCGTCGTCAGCCGTGATGTCGATAAGATTGTCAGCTTTTACGCCGACGATATCGTCTCGTTCGACGCCGTGACCGCACTGCAATTCAAGGGCAAGACGGCCTATCGCGCGCACTGGGAAGCGTGCATGGAGCATTGCCCCGGCCCGGGTATTTTCGAGTTTCATGAGTTGCACATCGTGGAGGCGCAAGAGAGCGCGTTTGCCCATTGGCTCGCCCACTGCGGCGGCGCCGGGCCGGATGGCGAGGTGAAGGCATGCTGGATGCGCGTCACTGCCGGCTATCAGCGTATCGACGGTCAGTGGAAGGTGGTGCATGAACACTGGTCGGCACCTTTCGATATGCAAAGCGGCGCTGCGCTGTTCGACCTCAAGCCTTGAGCGTTGCGGACTATAGTCAGTCATCCGAACACGGAGAACGCCATGAAATACCTGTGCCTGATCTACAGCACCGAACAGGTGTTGCACACCTCGCCCGACAGCCCGGCTGACACCGAGTGTTTCGCTTACGCCGAGGCGATACAAAAAAGCGGCCGGATGCTCGCCGCCGAGCCGCTGGAGTCGGTCAGCACCGCCACCACCGTGCGCATGCGCAATGGCAAGCTTTCGATCACCGACGGACCCTTCGCCGAAACCAAGGAACAGCTCGCCGGGTTCTACCTGATCGAGGCCAAGGATTTGAATGAAGCCATCCAGGTGGCGGGTGGCATTCCGGCAGCGCGGGTCGGCAGTGTGGAAGTGCGTCCCGTGCGCGAGTTGAACCTGGCGCGATGACGCATAACCTGCAGGTCGAGCGTATTTACCGCAGCGAATCACGCCGCGTACTCGCGACGCTGATTCGCCTGCTCGGTGATTTCGACCTGGCCGAGGAGGCCTTGCACGAGGCATTTTTCGTCGCCGTGCAACGCTGGCCCCACGACGGCATACCGGATAATCCACGGGCCTGGCTGGTGTCGACCGGGCGCTTCAAGGCCATTGACCGCTTGCGTCGCCAGGCGCGGTTTACCCCGTTGTTGCAGGAGCAGGCGGATGCGCTGGAGGCGGCTGACTGGAGTGCTGAAGACGTGGAAGACGACCGCCTGCGCCTGATCTTCACCTGTTGCCACCCGGCCCTGGCGGCCGACGCCCAGGCGGCGCTGACCTTGCGCGAAATCTGCGACCTGAGCACCGAAGAAATCGCCCGCGCGTTTCTCGCCACGCCGGTCACCATCGCGCAACGCATCGTGCGGGCCAAGCACAAGATCCGTGACGCGAAAATTCCCTATCAAATGCCGTCCCTGGCCGAGTTGCCCGAGCGCCTCGACAGCGTGCTGCGCGTGATTTACCTGGTGTTCAACGAGGGCTATTCGGCCTCCACCGGCGCCGACCTCACGCGCGAAGACTTGACCCGCGAAGCCATTCGCCTCGGCCGTTTGCTGATGGAGCTGTTGCCGGAGCCCGAAGTCATGGGCCTGCTGGCGTTGATGCTGCTGCATGAATCGCGTCGGCCGGCGCGCACTTCGGCGAGCGGTGAACTGGTGTTGCTGAATGAACAGGACCGCTCGCTGTGGGACGCGTCCTTGATTGCTGAAGGTTGCGCATTGGTGGAACAGGCGCTGACGACACCGCGCTTCGGGCCGTATTGCCTGCAGGCGGCGATTGCCGCCGTACATGCTGAGGCGCCGAATGCAAAGGCAACCGACTGGCCACAGATAGTCGGGCTCTACGATGTCTTGCTTCGGGCCGTGCCGTCGCCGGTGATCGAGCTGAACCGGGCAGTGGCAGTGGCGATGGGGCAGGGGCCGTTAGCGGGCCTGGCGCTGGTAGACGGCATTCTGCAGCGCGGTGAGTTACAGGATTACCACTTGGCGCATTCGGCGCGGGGTGAATTCTGCCGACAGTTGGGGCGGGTTGATGAAGCGCGCGCCGCCTATGCGCGGGCGCTGACGTTGACCCGGCAAACCCCTGAGCAGCGCTTCCTCGAACAGCGGCTGGCCGAACTCCAAGCCCATCAACAGTGACTCACTCAAGCATCTTGCCCAGCAACCAACTGCCCGCCGGCCCCGGTAGGTTCTGTCGCGACCACACCGCATCCACCGCCACCGAGCGGGGCCAGCTGCGCACCTTGAGTTCGACCAATTGCCCACCGCCAAAACGCTCCACCAGCCAGCGCGGAATCGGGGCCCAGCCGAAGCCCAGTTGCGCCATTTCCATCAACATCAGGTAACTGGGGGCCGACCATACGCGCTGGGTGCCGCGGTTTTCATTGGGATTGATGATGCTCGCCAAGCGCAACTCCCGGTGCAGTTGCAGCGTCTGCGGGTGAACCTTAGCCAGGCTTGCCAACGGGTGTTTACGCGCAACGAACAGCGCGATTTCGGTACGTTCTTCAACGGGGGCAAACGTCAGGTCCGGCGGGTAAACCTCCTGCTGTTCGATAAACGCGATGTGTGTGCGGCCACTTTGCACCAAGGCGATCAAGTCTTCGCATTCAGCGATCAGGCATTCCAACTCAAGGTCCGGGTAGCGTTGTTCAAAGGCGCTGAGGGCAACCTCGAAGTGGTCGGACTGGTAGGTATCGGACATGGCGATACTCAGCTTCGGCTCCAGCCCCTGGGCCAGTTGGCTCGCCGCCAGCTCCAGCCGGCTGCTGGCCTCCAGCACCTGCTCCGCGCGCTGCAACAACACCTGGCCGGCCGGGGTCAGCGTCGGTTTGCGGCTGCTGCGATCGAACAGCACCACGTCCAGATCAATCTCCAGGCTGGCCACCGCCGCGCTGATGGTGGACTGGCTCTTGCCCAGCTTGCGTGCCGCCGCAGAAAACGAGCCTTGGGTCGCCGCCTGGACAAACGCTTGGAGCACTTCATGGGACGCCATGAGTATCGCCTTGATCGATGGTTATTCGTTATGAAGTATCGGCTCAAGGGGTAATCATGGCAACCATCGTCCTTCACGGAGCCGGGTCATGAACCCCACCAAATCGATGACTGAACGCGTTCTGCAAGCCCTGGGTTTTGAAGGTTTGGCTTTGTTGATCTGTACGCCCTTGCTGGTCTGGGTGACCGGCCGACCGGCCCTGGAAATGGGCGCGGTGACCCTGGGCATCAGCTTGCTGGCGCTGAGCTGGAACGTCATTTTCAACAGCGTCTTCGACCGCCTTAAAGTGCGCCTGCAACTGCCCGGCGGCGGCTGGACGCGGGTGCTGCACGCGCTGCTGTTCGAAGGTGGCCTGATCCTGCTGGCGGTGCCCTTGATTGCCGCCTTGATGAAGATCAGCCTGTTGGACGCCTTCCTGCTCGACATCGGGGTGCTGCTGTTTTTCCTGCCGTACACCTATGTCTATCACTGGGGCTATGACGTGATACGCGACAGGATTGCCAGCAAGACCCCGATTTCCCTGTAAGCGCCAGGCGCCTACAGGAACATGCCGCCTGAAGCCTCAATGCGCTGGCCGGTGATCCATTGACTGCCATCGGCCAGCAGCAGCGCGATGGCGCCGCCAATGTCGTCGGGTAAACCGGCGCGGCCCAGGGCGGTGTTGTTGGCGACCATGGCATTGATGTCTGCGTTGTCGCGCACCGCACCACCGCCGAAGTCGGTCTCAATCGCGCCAGGGGCGAGGATATTGACGCTGATGCCACGTGCGCCCAGTTCCTTGGCCTGGTAGCGGGTCAGCACTTCCATCGCGCCTTTCATGGCCGCGTAGGCGGCGTAGCCCGGCAGGCTGAAACGCGCCAGACCGCTGGACACATTGAGAATGCGCCCACCGTCGCGAATCGACGGCAACAGCTTCTGTGTCAGAAAAAACGGTCCCTTGAAATGAATCGCCACCAGTTGGTCGAACTGGGCTTCGGTGGTTTCGGCAAAGCTTGCATGCAGGCCGATACCGGCATTGTTGATCAGAAAATCAAAGCGGTCCTGTGCGAAAACATCCTTGAGCGCGCCGGTAACTTCAGTGACGAACCCTGCGAACGTCGCGCTCTGGCTCACGTCCAGTTGCAACATGGCGGCGCGGCCGCCCAGTTGTTCGATCTGCGCCACTAACGCCCGGGCCTCATCAGCCTTGCTGTGGTAGGTGCCGATGATATCGACGCCCTGGGCAGCCAGGTGCAGTGCAGCGCTTTTGCCCAAGCCGCGGCTGGCGCCGGTGATCAGTGCGATTTTACGTGTGGTCATGCTGCAGTCCTCTGAGGTGATAGTGGGACTGAGTGTATTTGTACGTCCGTAACGTGATAAACAGGGCTATATCGGAATCACTGGTCGGGCAAGGCGAACAATCCCATGAATAAACTGGAGCTGCTGCGCACGTTCGTGCGCGTCACCGAACTGTCGAGTTTCACCCAGGCTGGCGAGAGCCTTGGCCTGCCGCGCTCCACCGTGTCCGAGCAGGTGCGGGCCCTGGAGGAACTGCTCGGTGCGCGCCTGTTGCAACGCACCACGCGCAGGGTGCAGGCCACCCAGGACGGCCGGGTGTTGTATGAGCGCAGCAAGGATTTACTGGCGCATATGGAGGAACTGGAAGGGCTGTTCCGACAGGACGAAACCCAATTGGCCGGCAGCATCCGGGTGGACATGCCCAACGCGATGGCGCGCACCTTGATCGTGCCCAACTTGCCCCCGTTCATGGAGCGGCATCCGCTGATCGACATGCAGATCAGCAGCTCGGACCGCCAGGTGGACCTGATCGCCGAAGGCTTCGACTGTGTCGTGCGCGTGGGCGCCCAGCCCGATCAAAGCGTGGTGGCGCGGCGGGTGTGCAGCCTGCCCATGGTCAACTGTGTGAGCGCGGCGTATGTGCAGCGCTACGGCAGGCCCGAAACCCTGGCTGACCTTGAGCACCATCAACTGGTGCATTACGTACGCCCGCTGGGCGCACGCTCGGCGGGGTTCGAATACGTGCAAGGCGGCAAGGTGCAGCGGCTGCCGATGGCCGGGCGCGTGACCGTCAACAGCACCGATGCGTACCAGGCGGCGTGCCTGGGGGGCTTTGGCATCATTCAAGTGCCACGCCTGGGCATCTGCGAATTGTTGGGCAGCGGCGAGCTGGTGGCGGTGCTGCCGGATTACCCGGCGCCGCCGCTGGACGTGTCGTTGCTCTACGCCGGCCAGCGGCATTTGCCCTTGCGCGTGCGGGTGTTCATGGAGTGGCTGGCGGCCACACTGCACGCGCATCTCTAGAGGCGAACGTGGTTCAGAACAGTTGCGTGAACAGCCAGTAAAGGCTGCCCGACAACACAATCGCCGCCGGCAACGTCAGCACCCAGGCCATCAGCAAATTGCGGATGGTGCGCATCTGCAAGCCGCCGCCGTTGGCCACCATGGTTCCCGCCACACCCGATGACAATACGTGGGTGGTCGACACCGGCAGACCGAACATGTCGGCCGCGCCGATGGTCAGCATCGCCACGGTTTCGGCCGAGGCGCCTTGGGCGTAGGTCAGATGGGTCTTGCCAATCTTCTCGCCCACCGTCACCACGATGCGCTTCCAGCCAACCATGGTGCCAAGCCCCAGGGCGATGGCCACTGCGATCTTGACCCACAGCGGGATAAAGCGCGTGGCGCTGTCGATCTGTTGCTTGAACAGCTGCAGCTTGTCTTGGGTATCGGCGTCGAAACCGCCGACCTTGCCCTTGTCCATCAAGCGAATGGTTTCGCTGGTCAGGTACATGTCGTTACGCACGTTGCCCACCGCTTCAGCCGGTACCGCGGCCAGGGAGCCATAGCCTTTGACCTCGGCACCGATATGGCCGGTGATTGCGGCGAGGGCGGGCACCAGTTCCGGTGTGGCTTCCTTGGTACGTACATAGGTCGACAAGGTTGCGCGGGAGTCGGCGGGTGCTGGCTGCGGTACCGCCTTCACCAATGCGGCCTGGGTTACCTCGGCGACCGCCGCGAATTGCAGCGACTGATCGGCGGGCATGGTGCGGTTCAGCGCGTAGGCCATCGGCAGGGTACCCACCAGGATCAGCATGATCAGGCCCATGCCTTTTTGCCCATCGTTGGAGCCGTGGGCGAACGACACACCGGTGCAGGTCACGATCAGCATGCCGCGAATCCACCATGGCGGCGGCGTATCGCCTTGGGGCGCTTTATACAGCGAGCGGTTTTTCACGAAGGCGCGCAGGGCCAGCAACAGCAAGGCGGCAAATGCGAAGCCGATCAGCGGCGACAACAGCAAGGCGTAGCCGATTTTGGTGGCCTGGCTCCAGTCGACACCGCTGGTGCCGTCGCGGCCATGCATCAAGGCATTCGCCACGCCCACGCCGATGATCGAACCGATCAGGGTGTGGGACGACGACGCCGGTAAACCCAGCCACCAGGTGCCGAGGTTCCACAGGATCGCGGCGATCAGCAGGGCAAAGATCATGGCGAAGCCGGCCGATGAACCCACCTGCAGGATCAGCTCGACCGGCAGCAGGGCGATGATGCCGAACGCCACCGCACCGCTGGAAAGCAGCACGCCGAGAAAGTTGAAAAAGCCCGACCACACCACCGCGAAATGCGGCGGCAGCGAGTTGGTGTAGATCACCGTCGCCACCGCGTTGGCGGTGTCGTGGAAGCCGTTGACGAATTCGAAGCCCAGGGCGATCAACAGCGCCACGCCGAGCAGCAGGAACGGCGTCCAGGTGGTAACCACCGTGCCCAGTTCGTGCATGTCATGCATCAGGCTATAGGCGGTGAACAACAGGCCCATGGCGAGTACGGCGAAGAACATGATCACCGTCACCAGGCCGGGCTTGGTGTCCAGGCGGGGTGTGGAGGCGGTGGGTGAGGCGTGGGGGGAGGCAGTCAGGGAAGGGGTGGCCATGCCGGAGCATCCAGTGTGATGAGGATGTCGCCTATGATCATTGCAGAATGTTACAAAGATGCTGCGGCAGGTCAGTGTTTAAGGGATAGGCGGGTGCCGCTGGTCTGTTAGGCACCGCCAAAACCGCGCACGGGGACGCAGAGCGTCACGGGCTGAATTCCCACGCGGGAGCGTGGGAACGATCGTCACGATCGTCATTCAGTAATCCTTGCGCTTCCTGAATGCCCAGCGCCCGGCAATCAAGGTGAAGGTCGCCACCAGCGCTACCAGGATCCAGAAGCCCTCCGGGTCGGTGGACAGCGGTACGCCACCCACATTCATGCCAAAAAAACCGGCGATGATATTGATCGGCAGCGCCAGCACCGTCACCACCGTGAGGGTGAACAGGGTGCGGTTGCTCTGTTCGTTGAGGTTGGCGGCGATCTCTTCCTGCAACAATTTGATGCGCTCGCCCAGGGCCGTCAGGTCGTTGATGATCAGCGCGAACTCTTCGGTGGATTTGCGCAACTCCTTCACGTCTTCCTTTTGCAGCCATTGCGGCGGCCGGTTGAGCAGGCGCAACAGCGAGCCCGGTTCCAGCGCCAGCAGGCGTTGCAAACGCACCAGCACGCGGCGTGCGGCACCGAGTTCGGCGCGGTTGGTGGACAGGCGCGAGGACAGCAACTGGTCTTCGATCTGGTCGACGCTGAGGCTGGTCTTGCGCACGATTTGCGTCAGTACTTCGCCTTGGTCGCGCAGCAGGTGCACCAGCAACTCCAGCGGCGAGCGGAAGCGTTCACCGGCCTTCACCGACGAGCGCAATTTATCCACCGAATGCAGCGGTTGCAGGCGCGCACTGATCAGCAGGCGACTGCGCGCGCACACCCATAACGTGGAAATATCCGACGACACCATGCTGCTGAAGTTGAATACCACGTCGTTGACCACCGCCAACAGGGCGGAATCGACGTGCTCGATGCGCGTGGAGCGCGAGCCTTCGTGCAATGCTTCGAAGAACTCTTCGGGCAATTCCAGGTGGGCCTGCATCCAGCGCTCACAGGCGGCGTGGGCCAGGTTCAGGTGCAGCCAGAGAAATGCTTGCGGATCGCCGGGTTGTTGCAAGTACGCAAGCGCGGTGGCCGAGTCAATCTGCTCGCCCTTTTCGCCGGGCAGAAAGCGGAAACCGTAAAGCAGGCCAAACAGATCGGGATCCTGATGGGCGTGATCGATGCTGTGGTTCATGGAGGCTCGCAGACAAAGCGCCTGTAGGACGTTTCACAGGTTCGCATGCGCGAATCATTGCAAGGTGCGATGACGGTTATGTGACGGTTTGGCGAGCGCCCATAAAAAAACGCGCCACCCGCAGGTGACGCGTTTTTTTGGGGATCGAACTCAGGTGTCTTGCTTGTCTTCCAGTACGGCGCCTGTTTTGGCGTCGAGCTTCACGTCCCACTTCTTGCCGGTGGTGTCGGTCAGGTCCACTTCGTAGACCAGCTTGCCGGCTTCGTGATCCAGTTCGGTGTCGTTGATGGTGGCGCCGGCATGCTTGGCGACGGCGGCAGCGTTGAGTTTTTCAAACGCCATCACGTCACCGGATTTGAGCAGGCCTGGAATCTGGTCCGGACGAACATCAGCCTGTGCCAAACCCGCAGTCAGAGTCAGGGCAGTGGCGGCGAACAAAGTGGTCAAGGTTCTCATGGTGTGTGTCCTTCTGGTTGAACTGTTTAAGTGGCGCCAGATTAACCGGCGCAACTTAACTCATGCTTAATGGCTGACTGCCACAAACACCTCAGTACTTATGGTCGTTCAGCAGGTCCTGCACGCTGGACGACGGCCAGCGCTTGTAAAACTTCAGCAGTTCGGCAGCGCGGTTGGTAAAGATGCCATCGACGCCGGCCTTCATCACCTTGTCGAAATCAACCGGTTCATCCACGGTGTACACATGCACCAGCAGGCCCTTGTCGTGGGTCAGCTGGTTCATTTCAGGCTTGACCAGGTCGGTGTAGCTTTGGTCGCCGTGGTCGGTCAGCTCCGCCGAAGGGCCAGTGCCGATGGCGCCCAGGCTCTTGGCCTGGTCGACCCATTTTTCGAACTCGGCCGCATCCTTTGGTTCCTGCTTGGCGTAATAGGCGGCTTTGGTCGGCTCGCCGGACTCGGCAAAGGGCACTTTGGACTTCGGTTCGATGCTGCCTTCACCGACCCACAACAGCAGGATCTTCGGCGTGTTGGGCATTTCTTTCTGCAGTTCTTTCAGGCTGGCCACCTCGAAGGTTTGCAGCACCACGCGGCCTTTGCCTTGGCCGACACCGGTGTTGCTCTTGCCCAGCTTGGAGCCGGCGGAACTCAACCAGCCCTTGTCCAGCAGCTTGTTTTTCAGGTCGGCCTCGATGCCCGGAAATTGCTTGGGCTCCTTGGTCTCGATGTACAGGCCGGGTTTGTGTTGCGGATTGCCTTCGGCGATTTTGATGATGTCATCCAGGCTCTGGATTTTCAGGCCGACGAAACCAGGGCGTGCGCGGTCCGGGTAGGCGGCGTTGAACCAGCTGCCGGCGTCGAGGGTTTGCAGCTCTTTCCAGGTGAATTCGTTGGCCGGCGCGTCTTTGCGCTCGGGGAACTTGGTCGCCACGTCGGTGGTGCGTTGCAGGTTGTTGTCGTGCAGGGCGAACAATACGCCGTCCTTGCTGCGCTGCAGGTCCAGTTCCAGGTAGTCGGCGCCCAGGTCGCGCGCGACCTTGTAAGCGGCGGCGGTGGACTCGGGGGCGTCATAGGAAGCGCCACGGTGGGCGATCACGGCAGGGTAGGGAATGCCTTCGTTTGTCGCCAATTCAGCCGGGCTGATGGGGTCGGCAGCCTGTGCAGGGCCAAGGCCGAGCATCAGCGCCAGCAGCAAGGCACTCCCTAGCGTGGCGTGCACCGGGCCGTTGGTTAACGTGACAGGCATAAGCGAAGTCCTTTCGTGGAGGTAACTTTGAGAAGGTGTCCTTTTTAACAATTGATTGCGAAAGGCGCTATCACCAAACCGACATTAACGTGTGCACGGGCCAATTTTGTCGGTTTTTTTGTGATGCATTGCAGTACCCTTAACCGAAGCTCTCCCGTTAGAGGACGGTATTTTCTGCCACGCGTGTAAACCATCTTTCCAGTCCCAGTAGGACTTTTCAGTGAGGTTTACCATGCGCATCACTTCCGAACTTATCTGCCAGGCCGCCGACCAACTCCACGGTTTTGTCGGTCTGAACCGCAAGACGGGCCAGTACATCGTGCGTTTCAGCGAAGATGCCTTCGGCATGGACGTGGCCGATGACGGCATCATCCCCACAGCCGAGTTCGTCTGGGAACCGGCTGCCGACCACAGCATGATCCTGTCCCGCGCGCGCATTCAGTTGCTGCTCGCACAAAACATTGACGATCGCATCAACATCAGCGAACCGCTGCGGGTGTATATGCGCCGGATTGAGATCCCGCAGATCAGTGCGTTGCGTAGTTTGGTCAGTTAAGCGCAGGCCATTTGCAGCGTAGGTATCTACACAACTTTGACGTAGTCCTGAACCTGTGGCGAGGGAGCTTGCTCCCGTGGCGACCTGGCGGCCTATAGCTATCTGACTGATGCCGCGCGATCCAAATGTGGGAGGGGCGGTGCGACGATTCGACTTGCTCCCGATGGCGGCCTGACAGCCGACCAGGATGCTGGATCAGGGCGAGTACATATCCGTTGCTGCGGTAACGGCGGCTTAGGGTTCCGCCCTTACGGCGTCTCACTTTTGAAAAGCGCAAAAGTAAGCAAAACGCTCTTGCCCCACCACTCGGCACCTCGCCTAGGCTCGGTGTGCCCGTAATCCGACATTGATTTGGGGGGCCGCCGCCACGCGCCATCCATGGCGCGGGGCGGCTAAACCGGCATCCCTGTCGGTTTACCCCCCAAATCACTGTCGAATTCCGGCCAGCGTGGTTTAACGGGGCGCTTAAGATCAAGAGCAAGAGCAAGAGCGGCTCGCTTCGCATCGTGGTTAGCGTAGGCCGCTGCTACAAAGTTGTGTAGATACCTATGCATTTTGCAGACGCGCGATCATTCAGTGTGGAAGCTATAGGCCCGCTCCACCTTGCACACGCGGGTATGAAACGCTGTGTACCAGAGGGAGCGCCCTTGCTCGCGCACCTGCTGATGCTCGGCCTGCTGTTTCCAGGCCAGGAT
The DNA here is from genome assembly GCF_003852255.1 of Pseudomonas sp. R1-43-08. Lineage (NCBI taxonomy): Bacteria > Pseudomonadati > Pseudomonadota > Gammaproteobacteria > Pseudomonadales > Pseudomonadaceae > Pseudomonas > Pseudomonas sp. R1-43-08. Next base: position 4,273,555 of record NZ_CP027734.1, on the reverse strand, counting down.
CGCCGCTTCGCTGCTCCAATAAGACACGGTGATCCCCAGGCCTTCTTCCCGCGCCGATTCCACGCCCAGAAATCCCGGCTGTTCATGCGCCAGTTCCAGCATACGCGCGGCGGCCTGACCGTAGCCCTGGTCGCCAGCGGTGCGCAGTGAGCTGAAAATTACCGCGTAGTAGGGCGGCGTCGGTGTCTTGGCGATCATGCCGAGGCCTCCTGGCACGCCGTGAGCAGGGCAATTGCCAGCGGCGGCGTGATGCCTTTGAGGGCGGTGCGTTCGGGTTGGAACAGGGTGGCGACGAAAAACGGGTGGTTCAGCAGCTCCACCGCTCGAAGGTCGCCTGCAGCGTCGTGACCGCTGGCAATCATTTCTCCTTCGAGCAGTGCATGAGCGAACTCGGGGTTGATGCCGTAGCGGCACCGATAACCTTCGTGGATATCCAGGCTGCCATAGGCTTGCGCGATGCGGGTGTAGGGCTCCAGGCGTACGGTGTCGTCGGCCTCCACCAGCGCACAACTCAACGGCGTGATGACGGCACGTTTAGCGTCCGGTACCAACTCGCCGTGTTCGGCATCCGCCCAGCCCAGCACGTTGCGGGCATATTCCAGCACCGCGTGTTGAAAACCACCGCAAGTGCCGAGGAAAGGTCGCCGCTGTTCGCGGGCGAACCGGATGGCTCGCAGTGCGCCTTCGGTGTCGCGGTACGGGCTGGCGGGCACGCACCAGAAACCGTCGAACCCGTGCAGCGAGGCCGTGGAGGTGATGGCGTCGGTGTCGAGCCATTGCACCTTGACGCTCAGCTTCAAGGCTTGGGCTGCTTGTTGCAGCGCCACGGGAATGGCCTGGTGCGCAATCACGTCAGGGTTGTAATCGCCGATCAGAGCGAGGTGCAGCGGGGCGTCTTTCATCGTGTGATCCCATGGCTTGTGGTGTCCTCAGGGGCACTATAGATTGGCGCTCACGCAATCAATATTGGCATTTGCCCACATGCTCAATGCAGCCGTGCACTATCAAGTCGACTATAACGATCTGTCGCTGGTCCTCGCCCTGGTTCGCGGCGGCACCCTGGCGCGGGCTGCCGGGCTGCTGCGGGTGGATGTGTCCACCGTGTTCCGGGCGGTGCGGCGCCTGGAAGCTGCTCTTGGCCAGACGTTGTTTGAAAAAAACCGTGCTGGTTATCTGCCCACCGAGTTGGCCACCCACTTGGCGCAACAGGCCGAGCGCGCAGAACTTGCCCTGGAGGCCGCGCGCATCGGTGTGGAGCAGGGCGGGGAAGTGATCAGCGGCACGGTGCGCCTGACCTGCACCGACGCTGTGCTGCAAGGTCTGCTGCTGCCGGCCCTGGCCAGGTTTATGGCGAATTATCCGGCGTTGATCCTGGAGCTGAGCACCTCCAATGATTTCGCCAACCTCAGCCGCCGCGATGCCGATATCGCGCTGCGTCTGACCAGCAAGCCGCCGGAGCATCTTGTCGGACGTTGCCTGGGGACGGTGACGTATCAGGTGTGCGCCAGCGCCGACTATGCGCGTCGGCATGCAGGCCAGGAGCTGGCTGACCTGGCCTGGATCGCGCCGGACGACTTTTTACCCGACCATCCCACAGTGGCCTGGCGCCGTGAGCATCTGCCGGGCGTGCGTCCCGGTTATCGTTGCAACAGCATGCAGTCGGTGACCGAGTTGGTGCGCGCCGGGCTGGGGGTGGCGGCGCTGCCGGATTTTCTGATAGGCGATGGCCTGCAACCACTGGGCTGCGCATTGGCAGGGCATGACACGGCGCTGTGGCTGTTGACGCGCCCCGACTGCCGGGCATTGCGTTCAGTGGTGACCCTGTTCGATGAGCTGGGGCGACATGTAAGCGGGTTGCGCAATTAGGTTTTGCGCACAAATTGCTCATGTATTTCGCACGTCAGGGTTTCGATCCGTTCGGTCAGCTGTTTAGTCATTTCCGTCAGCCGCGTGTTCTGTTCCAGTAGTTCCAGCAACTGTTTGGTGGTTTGTGCGGCCTGGGCCTGGCGTGCGGTGTTGGCGGTGGCCAAGGCTTCGCGGTGTTGTGCGTCGGCGTCGGACTGGGCTTTGTCGCGCGCAGCCTGGCGCGTCTGGGCCAGTAGGATCAACGGCGCGGCGTAAGCGGATTGCAGGCTGAATGCCAGGTTGAGCAGGATGAATGGGTATACATCGAAGTGGGTGATGCCGGTCGCGTTCAGCACCACCCACAGCACCACAATGGCGGTTTGCGCGCCGAGGAAGGTCGGTGTGCCAAAGAACCGCGCAAAGGCTTCGGCCTTGAGAGCAAAGGTATCGTTGCCAAAGGTCGGCGCCAGGTGGGCGTGATGTCGGTGGAAGCGCAAGGGGTCGACAGGGGTTGGGTCGGCTTTTTCTGAGGTCATGGCGGGCTCGAGTCGGTGGCGTGAGGCATCACGCACTATAGACCCAGCCCTCGGCCCGCACATGAAGAAGCCGTCAGCGGTTGCCCCGCTCGTTGGCAAATGCACTCACCGCCTGTACCGCCTCGCTGGTGCCTTCACGGATCTGCAGAATTACCGTACCGGCCTGGTTGGCCAGTTCCACGCCCTGGGCCGCACGGTCGCGGGTGGCGTCCATGCTGTCGATGGCCTGGCGGGTTTCGTCCTGGATCATGGCGATCATGCCGGAAATTTCCGCCGTGGAGCCGCTGGTACGCGCCGCCAATTGGCGTACTTCATCGGCCACCACGGCAAAGCCGCGGCCTTGCTCGCCCGCGCGGGCCGCTTCGATGGCGGCGTTGAGGGCCAGCAGGTTGGTCTGGTCGGCGATACCGCGAATGGTGTTGACGATGGTGGTGATCTGTTGCGACCGCTCGCCCAGCTTGGCGATCAGTTGCGAAGAGGCGTCGATATCAACGGCGATGTCGCGCATGCCGGTGGCGGTTTTCTGAATCACCTCGGCGCCTTTTTCGGCCATGTCCTGGGTGTTCAGCGACAGGTGATAGGCCTGCGCAGCGCTTTGCGCGTCGGCCGCATGCTGTTGCACACGGGCCGTGACGTCCGAGGCGAACTTCACCACTTTGCACAGGCGCCCGCTGGCGTCGTACACCGGGTTGTAGTTGGCCTCCAGCCACAGGGTATTACCGTGCTTGTCCACCCGTTCGAACTGGCCGCTGAACAGTTCACCCTGGTTCAGGCGCTTCCAGAACTCGCTATAGGCTGGACTGCTGGCCAGCGCCGGGGTGCAGAACAGGCGGTGATGCTTGCCCTGGATCTGCGCCAGGCTGTAACCCATGCGCTGCAGGAAGTTGGCATTGGCGGTGATGATGGTGCCATCGAGGTTGAATTCGATCATCGCCATGGCGCGGTCGATGGCTTGCAGCTTGGCATTGGCTTCACTTTCGGCTTGCAGGCGGGGGGTGACGTCCATGGCGTACTTCACCACTTTGACCACGCGACCGGCTTCATCGCGTACCGGGTTGTAGCTGGCTTCCAGCCACACCGATGCGCCGTTGGCGCCTACCCGTTCAAAGGTGCCGGACTGGAATTGGCCGTTGCGCAGATGTGTCCACAGCTGGTTGTAGTCGGCGCTGCGCGCGAACGACGGTGTGCAGAACATCCGGTGGGGCTGGCCCAGGATCTGGTCGGCGCGGTAGCCCAGGGTCTTGAAGAAATTGTCATTGGCGCGCAGCACCGTGCCCTGCACATCGAATTCGATAACCGCCATCGAGCGCTCGATCGCGTCCAGCAGGCTGGCCTGTTGCGCAGTGGTGTGTTGCAAGGCGGTGATGGTTTTTTTGTAAGCGTTGAATAGCATGATCGGAAGCTCGAGCAGGCATGCGTATGAGGGATCCATGTAAATGCGCCTGACCCCGTGGGGCATCTGGGCCTCACGGTTGACTTGCTCATTGCCAGCTCCTTGTGCTGACAGAGGGGGGTGGAACAACGGGTTCAGAGTGATCGGCCTGCCAGGAAGTTCGCCTTCGGGTGGAGACATTTCTAGCGAGGCGACCAATGGCGGCATTGTGCTACTGCGGCGGACTGACCTCATAGCCTGCAAGGAACAGATCGATCGCCGACTCGATCACATCGGCCTGGGACGTTGCGTCAAGGGTAGGCTGGCCAAGGGTGATCTGCGGCCAGAACGCAAAGGCTTTGAGCAGGCTTTGTATCTGGTGAGCTGCGAACGCCGGGTCTTTGCAACTCAGGCGGCCGTCTTCCTGGGCGGCACGAACCCATTGGGTAAAGCCTTCTTCGCGCTCGCTCAAGCGGTTGACCATGTCTTGGGCGCGTTCCGGCGAATGAATGGTGGCCGCGATGGCCACGCGTGCCAGGTCGAGGAAGTTGGCATCCGCCATCATCTTCATTTTCGCTTCCAGCAACCCACGCAGTTGATTGCGCAGTGGTTGGTCGCTGCTGTACGCCACATCCAGTTGCGCGGCGCTGCTGGCCCACAATTGATGCAGTATTTCGGCGAACAGCTCTTCTTTACTGGGGAAGTGGTTGTAGACCGTGCGCTTGGAAACCCCTGCCGTGGCGGCGATCCTGTCCATGCTGGTGACCTCGAAGCCATTCTCGCGAAATTCGGCGATGGCCGCCGCCACGATGGCTTCGCGTTTACGGTCGGTGAGGCGTTGGGAGGCAGTCATGGAAGGCGTTCGGCTCAAAAATGAAATTACACTCGGCAGTTTACTTGCTTCGGGTTTTGTTGCAATGTAGAAACTACACTGTGCAGTGTAATTTATGAGCGGACGCAGGAGTCACTCTGTAATGGCTACGATTTCAACACGTGTTGGCCCGACATCCACTGCGCCCAGGCCTGCCGAGCGCGACCAGGGGCATTTCACCAACGACGCGCCGGTGCCCCACGGTGGCTTTGGCAAGACCTTGCGTATTTTTTGGAACATGTTGTTTAACAAGCCGCGCACCACAAGGCCTGTGGGCAACATCCCGGTACAACCCCTGACCCGCGAGCACCTGGTGGCAGCCCCTGATCACAGTGTGTTCCGCCTGGGCCATTCAACCGTGTTGTTGAAAATGCGCGGTAAATTCTGGATCACCGACCCCGTGTTCGCCGAACGCGCCTCACCGTTCAGTTGGGCCGGCCCCAAGCGCTTTCACCAACCCCCGATCAGCCTGGAGGAGTTGCCGCCGTTGGAAGCGGTGATCCTTTCCCACAATCACTACGACCACCTCGACCGCACGGCTGTGATCCAATTGGCCGCCAAGACGCGGTACTTTCTTGCGCCCTTAGGCGTGGGAGACACCCTGGTCAAATGGGGGGTGGACGCCGCCAAGGTGCGGCAACTGGATTGGTGGCAGGGCACCGAGGTCGATGGCATTCGTTTTGTAGCCACGCCGGCGCAGCATTTTTCCGGGCGTGGACTGTTTGACGGCAACCAGACCCTGTGGTGTTCCTGGGTGATGATCGATGACGCGCGGCGGATCTTTTTCAGCGGCGACACGGGTTATTTCGACGGCTTCAAGCGGATCGGCGAGCAATACGGACCGTTTGACCTGACCCTGATGGAAACCGGCGCCTATAACGTCGATTGGCCTCATGTGCATATGCAGCCGGAGCAAACATTGCAGGCGCATATCGACCTCAGGGGCCGCTGGTTGCTACCGATTCACAACGGCACCTTCGACTTGGCGTTTCACGCCTGGCACGAGCCGTTCGATCGCATCATGGCGCTGGCCTGGGAGCGCAACGTGTCGATTACTACGCCGGCGATGGGGCAAGCGTTCCGGCTCAACCAGCCCGAACGAGGGCATGCGTGGTGGTTGGAGGTAGAGACTCAGGATGTAAAAGAACAGGCTGCGGGTTAGCTGAAGAGCCTGTGAAAAAGGTGTTTTTCAGGGTGTTTCGACTCTGCGACAAACGTCAGAAGAGAGTGCGATGATCCGTCGGAAAGTTAATTTCGAGGGGCGTTGCAATGAACGAGGACTGCAAGAAACTCTGGCGACTGGGCATGCCGTGCCTCTCAGCATCGTCGCTCGCCGTATCAGGCGAGCATGCCGATCCTGGTTCTTCAACCGTCACCCAGGCGCGAACCGATAACGCCAGCACCGGTGCTATCGTTTTCGGTGCCGGACGCGCTGAGGGGACGGTACTCATACCCGGCTATAACGCCTTGCCTCCAATGATCAAGCCCACACGAGACCCCGCGTTATCACTGGTTGCCCTCAGTGGTGTCGACCCCACTGGGCCGGTGATGGTTGAAGTGCCCCTGGTGCAAAACAACAGCGCTTTTACTGCCTCCCCTGTGCTGGCGGGGTGGCGCATCGGCTATGCCATCCGCTACGTACGCGGTGGGCATGTTGAACCCACGGACCAGCGTGCAACCTTGCACCGTGCCTTCGTTATCCTTGGCCAAGCGGGTGTGCAATTAGTCGCAGTGGACGCGCAGCGTACGGACGACCCTCTCGAATCCGGTACGGCCATCGATGCGCTCGTGGCCAGCCATCGTTTGGATGCCCTGGTGTCAGACGCTCAGAGTGCGGCGTTTCATGCGGCGCGCAGAAGTGGATACCCCAGCGCCTGTCAGGCACTGGAGGATGGCACCCAACTCTGGTTTTACGGAGCCCGTTGGGCGGCTGATCGCGTGCAGGTCCTGCTGCAAACTTACCGCCAGCTTCTATCAACTGTCGCGCCCACACCGGGTACGGAATGATCATACCGGGCAGCAGGATTAGCCTGCATAGCGACGCCGGAACAGCCTCTTAGACTCGTGTTGGGTTATCGGCCGATAGCTCTCTTTCAGTCATTTAGGGGTATTTCCATGATCGGACCAGTTTCGGCAGGTGGGTGGGCGACAGGCCTGTTGCAAGCGCTTTCAAATCTGCCGCAGGGCTTCAAGGGCGCATGTCAAATGTCGGTGGAGATGGCCAGCTGCGGCGGGGTCACCTCAGAATCGCTGGTGAAAGACACGTTCCGACAAATTGCCAATATTGATCATGGGCTGCAGGGCGGTAACGCGTTCATAGAAACCAATCCGGATGCGCTCCAGCAAGCCAGGGCGCTGGACCTTGAACGTGAAAAAGGCCAGGTGCGCGGGTATTTGCATGGCGTTCCGATCGCGCTGAAGGATGTATTCGAAACCAGGGACCGGATGCAGACAAGCGCCGGTTCCAAGGCTCTGGTGGGCAAGGCCGCCACTCAAAATGCCAAGGTCGTGGACAACTTGCTGAAAGCCGGCGTGGTGGTTGTAGGTAAAACCAACATGAGCGAGCTGTCGAACTTCCGCTCTGAATTACCGGTGGATGGCTGGAGTTCCCGAGGTGGCCAGACGCTGAACCCGCATCGCCTGGGCGGGACGGTAGCGGGTTCGAGCTCAGGTTCTGCCGTAGCGGTTGCCCAAGGGCATGTGCCGCTGGCGTTAGGGGTGGAAACCAACGGATCGATCACTACTCCCGCGGCCTACAACGGCGTTTTTGGCTTGAAAACCTCCGTGGGCTTGCTGAGTACCGAGGGTGTCATGACCAGTTCACGCATGGATACGATTGGCACGTTCACGCGCAATGTCTGCGATGCGGCAGAAGCGCTCAACGCCATGACCGAGACCACGCTTTACACCGAGGGACTGCGCTCCGATGCCTTGAAAGGCAAGCGAATTGGCTACACGCCTGTGCCTGAATTGTCCGTAGAGGAGGCCAAAGACCCCGCGAAGCGGGCGGACCGTAAGCATTTCGCGGATGCGCTTGAGGTGTTGAAGTCTCAAGGTGCGATCCTGGTGCCCGTGGGAACGCTGGAGGATGGCGTCGCTGAGCAAACCTACGCCGATTACAACGAAGCATTATTTTCAGACGTCAAGCACCAACTGGAAGAGTATCTCGCCGGGCGCGAGGGTTTGCCTGTCAAATCGCTTTCGGAGCTGATTGCTTTCAATAAGCGTCACCAGCAGCCCGGTGAGCCCGACCAGAAAGTGTTGGAGCTTATCAATGGCCTGGTGAGCACTCAGGACCAGCGCGATAAGCTGTGGGCGGCCGTCATTCCGGTTTTCCAGAAAACCATCGATGATCCGATGAAAAAGCACAGGCTCGATGCGATGGTGTCGAACTTCCTCTCAAACAACTATTTTTTCAGCGCTGCGGCAGGTTACCCGGGAATGTCCATTCCTTCCGGCCTTGACGATGAGGGGATGCCAACGGCGCTTTACCTTTACGGGTCGGCTAACAACGATGCCACAGTGCTGTCGGCGGCCTATGTTTATGAGCAAGCCACACGGGCGATTAAACAGCCGGCATTCCGCCCTGGCGCTCCCTTTACGCCAGCACCCGTAATGGCAGATAACGCGGTTGAGAGGCCTGCAGGCAACGTCTGAATGTGATTCAGCCTCTGCTCAAAAGCGGCATGAAAGCTGGTTAATCCATTGGGTTGCCGGTGATCAGGCTGGACTCTACGCACCATTCGGTTGGGGAGCGGGTGACTCATTTGATGCAGCGGGTGAGCCCAGCAACCGAGAGAGAAGGCCTGGCGCCGCCGGTTCGGCCGATACGCTGTCGAATCGGCGTTTGCTCATCCCCCACCCCGGTGCGAACCCCGGGAAAAACACCAGCCCTTGCGCTTCCAGGCAAAATGCCAGGGCCAATCGAGTGTCATCATCCACGTCGCCGTGGCTTTCCAATTGTTGAATGGCTTGCACCGCCACGCCAGCCTCGCGGGCCAGCTCTTCGCGGCTCCAGCCCAACATGATGCGCGCCTGGGCGCAGTGTTTGGCGGTGAATTGATGAAGGACGATCTGCTGTTCTACGTAAGAGCTCATTGCCAGAGAGGACATGGGGATTTCTCCAGGTTCGACAGGGGAGGCACAACTATACTGTGTTTTTATACAGTTGTTTGTACCGCTCATCAACTCAGGGCAATGGGTGGTGTTTTTCAGTGTGCGTTTACTCCATCCCCGGCGCCTCCCGGATGATCAGATGATCCAGGTTTTCAATATTCGCGCTGAATACCCCGAACGTCTGTTCGGGGTTCTTCTGGCTCGGTACCTGCTTGAGCTGCGGCGTCACGCCATAGAAAAAGCAATACAACGGTCGTTCGCTGCCCGCCGCAGCCTTGATCTGCGCCAGGAATGCTGTGCGCTTGCGGTAGCTATCGAGCAGTTTCTTGCTCAGGTAGACATTGACGGAGTAGGGCTTCTTGTCGAGCCATACCTTCTTTTCAAAATCGATGCGAACACTGTTGGTGTAGTCCTTGATGGCTTTGATCTTGCCCCAATAGATCAGGCCCTGGTTGTCTTGCAGGTATTCGATTTTCTTGAAAAACGTCCAGTACGTCGCCGTGTGCTCGCCGATTTTCAACGGCATTGATTTGAGCTTGTCCTTGTCGTCGATATTCGACACGTAGCATTCCACCGGGTGAGCGAATACGCTGGTTTTATCCGGGGTGGTGTCGTTGTTGGCGTGGGGTGTGGAGACACGATTCGCGGGGGCTTTCACCGGGTCTTGCAGGGCGACGTTCTCTGCGCCTGTCAGAAGACTCCTACGTGTGTATTGACGTCGTGTGAGCACAAACTCTGATGGGAAATTTTCCTCGCGCTCGTCATCGCTTTCACCGGTTGCGCTCTTATGGGTGCTGGCGTAGCGGCAACCGTCGATATGCCGGGTGCTGGTCTTGTTCTTGAAATGCGGCGTGCGCTGGTAGGTGACGTTTTTTGCGTTGAAGGTGCTCAGCGTATTGCCCGTATCAAACGCCGCACGGCACACATCGTTGGGGCAGAGAAAGCGCTCCTTGTCGGAATCGAAATCGGCGGTTTCGTCGAAATTCAGGTCTCGTACGTCATAGATTGACAGTTTGTCATCGAGACTCAGGCTGTAGGCCGTGTCGAATTTCATGGGGCTCGGGTCCGTGAGAGGTTTGGCTATTAATAGCGAGAACCTGCGCAAATATCAGCAAGAACTTGCAACCCGCCGTCCACTCAGGAAGCACAGTGTGCCCCCGGCTGCGGTCAATGCCGCCAAGGCATAAAACATGCTGGCCGGCGCCGCGTTGATCAGTAGGTACACGCAAATCAACGGACCGATGACAATCAAATGTGGGAGGTGTCGAGCTTTAGCGAGGCTCCGATGGGATCACCTCAGCCTCCCAGCCACCCCTGTGCCCGCATCACCGCTGCAACCGGGCCCGCCTTTTCTTCTTCGCATGAAAATGCCGAAAATGCGCATCCTGAGCCGCCGCCAGCAACTCCCGATCCCCGCGCGTATCGCCCCAGGCCCGCAGCCGATACTCGCCCAGATCCCCATACACCGCCTCAAGCCGCAGCACCTTATTCTCACAGCGGCAATTATTCCCGGTGAGCTTACCGGTCAACACCCCGTCGACCACCTCAAGCTCAGTCCCAATCAAGCGGATCCCCAGCCGATCGGCAAATGGCTGCAACACCAACGCCGGCGACGCCGAACACAGCGTCACCACCGCGCCCGAGCCCAACTCCTGCTCCACCGACAACACGCCCGCCGGGCGCATCAACCGCGCCCAATTGCGCTGGCAATACTCCTCGGCCTTGCGCTGCACCCACGCCTTCTCCACCCCGGTCATAAAGGTGCGGATCAACTGCGCCTTCAATTCATCCCGGCTGATCTGCCGCACCAAAAAGCGCAGCCCCGGCACCGCCAGCTTGACCATCCGGCCATAAAACGCGCCAGTGCCAAAGGCAAACTTGAGGAAGGGCACGAAACTGTCGTGGTGGGTGAGGGTGCCGTCGAAGTCAAAGACGGAAAGTACTTTGGCGTCAACGGGGCCGGCTTCGAGCATGTCTGGGTTCACGGGTTGGCCTCGGTCCTATCTAGTATTTTTTTGAATGTGCATCAGGTGTGACAGCAGGAGTCTACTCCCGTGCCAATCTTCCGATTTTGGCGTAAAGCCCTTCGGTGAACGCCTCCCGGTCACTCGACCGGTGACAACGCTGATGGCAATTGGGGCACAAGGCTACAGCATTGGTGATGCGATCCGAACCCTTTTGGGCGAGGCGGGAAATGCGATGTACTTCAAGAAATGGCCGTTCACCGCGCATAAAAAAGCCCTGAACAAGTCAGGGCTTAATGAGGTTGCTTGGCTCAGGAATCAATCCCAGCTCAACGCGCCGCCGGTCTGATACTCGATCACCCGAGTCTCAAAGAAATTCTTCTCTTTCTTCAAGTCCATAATCTCGCTCATCCACGGGAACGGGTTGGTCGTGCCTGGGTACTCTTCCTTCAAGCCAATCTGCGACAGGCGACGGTTAGCGATGAACTTCAGATAGTCCTCCATCATCGCGGCATTCATCCCCAGCACCCCACGCGGCATGGTATCCCGCGCATATTCGATCTCCAGTTGGGTTCCTTGCAGGATCATCTGGGTCGCTTCTTCCTTCATCTCGGCATCCCACAGGTGTGGGTTTTCGATTTTGATCTGGTTGATCACATCGATACCGAAGTTCAGGTGCATCGACTCATCGCGCAGGATGTACTGGAACTGCTCGGCCACGCCGGTCATTTTGTTGCGGCGGCCCATGGAGAGGATCTGGGTGAAGCCGCAATAAAAGAAGATGCCTTCCAGCACGCAGTAGTAGGCGACCAGGTTGCGCAGCAGTTCTTTGTCGGTGTCGACGGTGCCGGTTTCGAACTTCGGATCGGAGATCGAACGGGTGTATTTCAGGCCCCAGGCGGCCTTTTTGGCCACCGATGGAATCTCGTGGTACATGTTGAAGATCTCGCCTTCATCCATGGCGAGCGATTCGATGCAGTACTGGTAGGCGTGGGTGTGGATCGCTTCTTCGAAGGCCTGGCGCAGGATGTACTGGCGGCACTCCGGGTTGGTGATCAGGCGGTACACGGCCAGCACCAGGTTGTTGGCGACCAACGAATCCGCAGTAGAGAAGAAGCCGAGGTTGCGCATGACGATGCGGCGTTCGTCGTCGGTCAGGCCTTCGGGGTCTTTCCACAGGGCGATGTCGGCGGTCATGTTGACCTCTTGCGGCATCCAGTGGTTGGCGCAGCCGTCGAGGTACTTCTGCCAGGCCCAGTCGTACTTGAAGGGCACGAGTTGGTTGAGGTCGGCGCGGCAGTTGATCATGCGTTTTTCGTCAACGGCGACGCGGGCGGAGGCGCCTTCGAGTTCGGCGAGGCCTTCGGCGACGTCGAGTTTGTCCAGGGCTGCCTTGGCGCGCACGATGGCGGCGGAGTCATTGGCGGTGACGGCGCGGGCTTCGATGGCGGCGGCAGCGCCGGCACCGTCGAGGCGGTCCATGTTGGCTTCGGTGGCGTGGCCGGCGTTGGCGCCTTTGGTGGCTACTTCGCCTTCTTCTTCTTTGTCGAATTCGTCCCAGCTCAGCATGACGTGTCGTCTCCTGCGTGAGGGCTCAAAGGTGCCCGTGTGAAACCGGATGGTTGGGTGTTCACACGGCCCCAGGGCCGCGGTGGATCTTAAGGAATCGTTTGTTGCAGCAGCTAGCGCAGGCATTAAACGCAATTGGGTTACGGGTTCTGCATGAGGCTTGAGGTGCGGAGCGGCGGGGCTTGCTCCAGCGGAGGCCTCAGGTCTGGCTCTTCGTCCCTGTGTAAAGGGATATTGCAGGCCCGATTTACCCGCGCATTATAGGGAAAAATTCGGGTTTGTGTTGTGGCGGATTGTCCCGGTGAGCGGACAAAAAGGCTGCTATTTGGGCCAGGGCGAGGGTTTGCAGGGGGTTGGCGGGGGAGGAATTTTTTGACGGGCGGTGGGATGTTTTTTGTGGAGGGGAGGGCGGTGGATTAAGGACCGGCTCTTTGCCGCAAGAACGATTTCTTGCGGCGAACAAGAATCCACTAACCAATAATCAGCCGTTAGAGCAACCATTACCCATGACATGATAATTAAGAATATGACGTTGACCCTGCGAATCCTCATATTCCATCTTCGCCGGTACAACTTCGCATACTTCCGGGATGTTGCTCATGGAGACTACTTTAGCGACGTCCAAGTGGGTGCTGTAGGTATAGTCCTCAACAATCGGGGCGTTCTGGCCAGCCAGCTCGGTCGGGGCCTCGTCGGCCAGGGCGGCGGTGGCGCACAGGCTGCTGAGGGCTAAAACTAATAACGCTTTCATTTCTCTGTTTACCTTCTTCAGGGCGAAAGGGGTCACGGGGCCCTTGTGAGGCCGCGTGTGTAACTTGAGAGTTGGGAAGTTCGGATTAACGTTGCCTTCGTGGGGGCTGTTGCGGTGTTAATCTCGGTGTCGTGTTGACGGGGTTGATTCTAGGCCTGCGGCTTATATTCATATACCCGTGGTTTTGATAAACACTTTTGGCAGTTTTTGTAACAATCCCTCCATGAAGGTTTTTTCAGAAACCTGCGAAGCGCCACGGGGCGCGGGCCAGAGCGGCAGCTGGGCATAGCTGGGTAATTTGTAGGGTCTTGTTACTACCATCGTCGAATGGTTCTATAGGCCCACCCCGGCTACAACAGGGGCCATACAACAACAACTATGTCACCGAGGTAAGAAAGATGAGTGCGGCTTCCCTGTACCCCGTTCGCCCCGAAGTAGCAGCCAACACGCTGACCGACGAGGCGACCTACAAGGCGATGTACCAGCAATCGGTGGTCAATCCCGATGGTTTCTGGCGCGAGCAAGCCAAGCGTCTTGACTGGATCAAGCCTTTCACCACGGTGAAGCAGACGTCGTTCGACGATCACCATGTCGACATCAAGTGGTTCGCCGATGGCACCCTGAACGTTTCCTACAACTGCCTGGACCGTCACCTCGCCGAGCGCGGCGACCAGATCGCGATCATCTGGGAGGGCGATGACCCTGCCGAGAGCCGCAACATCACGTACCGCGAGCTGCATGAACAAGTCTGCAAGTTCGCCAACGCCCTGCGCGGCCAGGATGTGCATCGCGGCGACGTGGTGACTATCTATATGCCGATGATCCCCGAAGCTGTGGTCGCCATGCTCGCCTGCACCCGCATCGGTGCGATTCATTCCGTGGTGTTCGGCGGTTTCTCGCCGGAAGCCCTGGCCGGTCGCATCATCGACTGTAAGTCGAAGGTGGTGATCACTGCCGACGAAGGCATTCGCGCCGGTAAGAAGATTCCGCTGAAGGCCAACGTCGATGACGCACTGACCAACCCGGAAACCAGCAGCATCCAGAAGGTCATTGTGTGCAAGCGCACCAATGGCACGATCAAGTGGAACCAGCATCGTGACATCTGGTACGAAGACCTGATGAAAGTGGCGGGCACCGTGTGTGCGCCCAAAGAGATGGGCGCCGAAGAAGCGCTGTTCATCCTCTACACCTCCGGTTCCACCGGCAAGCCCAAGGGCGTGCAACACACCACCGGCGGCTACCTGCTGTATGCGGCCCTGACCCATGAGCGCGTGTTTGACTACCGCCCTGGCGAAATCTACTGGTGCACTGCCGACGTGGGCTGGGTCACCGGCCACACCTATATTGTCTACGGCCCGCTGGCGAATGGCGCGACCACCTTGCTGTTCGAAGGTGTGCCGAACTATCCGGACATCACCCGGGTGGCGAAGATCGTCGACAAGCACAAGGTCAATATTCTCTACACCGCACCCACCGCGATCCGCGCGATGATGGCATCGGGCACCGCCGCCGTTGAAGGCGCCGATGGCAGCAGCCTGCGCCTGTTGGGCTCGGTAGGCGAGCCGATCAACCCGGAAGCCTGGGACTGGTACTACAAGAATGTCGGCCAATCCCGTTGCCCGATTGTCGACACCTGGTGGCAGACCGAAACCGGCGGCAACATGATGAGCCCGCTGCCGGGCGCCCATGCGCTCAAGCCGGGTTCGGCGGCGCGGCCGTTCTTTGGCGTGGTGCCGGCGTTGGTGGACAACCTCGGCAACCTGATCGAAGGCGCGGCCGAGGGCAACCTGGTGATCCTCGATTCGTGGCCGGGCCAGGCGCGTACGCTGTTTGGCGATCATGACCGTTTCGTCGATACCTACTTCAAGACCTTCCGTGGCATGTATTTCACCGGCGACGGTGCGCGGCGCGACGAGGACGGCTACTACTGGATCACCGGGCGTGTGGACGACGTGTTGAACGTGTCGGGCCACCGCATGGGCACGGCCGAGATCGAAAGCGCGATGGTGGCACACCCGAAAGTCGCGGAAGCGGCGGTGGTCGGCGTGCCGCATGACATCAAGGGGCAGGGCATTTATGTCTATGTCACTTTGATCGGTGGCGAAGAGCCGACCGAACAATTGCGCCTGGAGCTGAAAAACTGGGTGCGCAAGGAAATCGGCCCGATTGCCTCACCGGACGTGATCCAGTGGGCGCCAGGCTTGCCGAAGACGCGTTCGGGGAAAATCATGCGGCGGATTCTGCGCAAGATTGCCACGGCTGAGTATGACGGGTTGGGGGATATCTCCACCCTGGCCGACCCGGGGGTGGTGGCGCATTTGATCGAGACGCACAAGACCATGAACGTCGCGTAAGGCGGAGTGGATGGGAAAGAGCCCCATTCGGCGTAGGCCGGGTGGGGCTTTTTCATGGTCTCTCGAAATCACTACAAATCCAATGTGGGAGGGGGCTTGCCCCCTCCCACATTTGGATTGCATTTCAAGGCCTGTACAGCTGCTGCCTGCATTGCCAGCTGGCAAATAAATATCGGTTTGCGCAGTAGGACGTTTCTGAATGTTACCGGTTGACGCAAATGTGTAACCCCGCGCCCAGGCATGAGGCAAACGGCTACGCTCGCGCCCAGGAAAACCGCGTTTCAGACACCCTTTGAAATAAGATTAAACGCCACACTTGCCGTGCTAGAAGGGTTTGCGAATAATAGGCCCGCAATTTGCAGCATCAGCTGGTTTAATATCTTTTGCCTCTGCATAAAATTCAGAGGCTGTCAATGAGTTGGAACCGCTTTCTCGGTGCTTCTGTAAATTGTTGTCGCATTGAGGAAATATCGGCTTCCAGCCTGTCGTTAGAATGCCGATCACTCGCTCGTCGTCGCTGGCACGCACTGGCGCAGGACGCTGCACCGCTTTCGGTTTCACCTTCGCCGCATCGTGGGCCATGGCTCATACTGCTGTTTTGCCCTATACCGATGGAGTCCCAAGATGAAGAAACTCGTGCTGTTGGGCGCCCTGGCGCTGTCCGTGCTGTCCATGCAGGCTTTCGCTGAAGGCAAACCGCTGAAAATTGGTATCGAAGCCGCTTACCCTCCGTTTGCCTCGAAGGCGCCGGATGGCAGCATCGTCGGTTTTGACTACGACATCGGCAACGCCCTGTGCAAGCAGATGGACGTGAAGTGCACGTGGGTCGAGCAGGAATTCGACGGCCTGATCCCGGCGCTGAAAGTGCGCAAGATCGACGCGATCCTGTCATCCATGTCCATTACTGAAGACCGCAAGAAATCCGTGGACTTCACCACCCGCTACTACCTGACCCCAGCTCGTCTGGTGATGAAGGAAGGCACTGCCGTCAGCGACAGCCTGGATGAATTGAAAGGCAAGAAGATCGGCGTGCAGCGTGGTTCGATCCATGACCGTTTCGCCAAGGAAGTCCTGGCACCGAAGGGCGCCACCATCGTTCCCTACGGCACCCAGAACGAAATCTACCTGGACGTGCAAGCCGGTCGCCTCGACGGCACCGTGGCCGACGCCACCCTGCTGCAGGACGGTTTCCTGAAAACCGACGCCGGCAAAGGCTACGCGTTCACAGGTCCCGCGTTCACCGACGTCAAATACTTCGGCGACGGCGTAGGCATCGCGGTTCGCAAAGGCGACAAGGAAAACCTGGAGCGCATCAACGCCGCTATCGCCGCGATCCGTGCCAATGGCGAATACAAGAAGATCCAGGACAAGTACTTCGACTTCGATATTTACGGCGCTGATGCCCAGTAAATAGTCGCAGCTGTCTGTCCGAAATGGCGCAAGCAACAGAACACTCTGAAGTTTGCGCCATTTTTTCATCCCCCTTTTCGAGGACCTGAATCATGTTGAAAGGCTACGGGGCCGTCATCCTCGATGGCGCATGGTTGACGCTTCAGCTCGCCTTGTCGTCCATGGCCCTGGCCATTGTTCTGGGTCTGATCGGGGTCGCGCTGCGCCTGTCGCCGGTGCGCTGGCTGGCGTGGCTGGGCGACCTGTACTCCACGGTGATCCGCGGGATCCCCGACCTGGTGCTGATCCTGCTGATTTTCTACGGTGGCCAGGACTTGCTTAACCGCGTCGCGCCGATGCTCGGCTTTGACGACTATATTGACCTGAACCCCCTGGCCGCCGGTATCGGCACCCTGGGTTTCATCTTTGGCGCCTACCTCTCGGAAACCTTCCGCGGCGCCTTCATGGCCATTCCCAAGGGCCAGGCTGAGGCCGGCCTGGCGTATGGCATGAGCAGCTTCCAGGTGTTTTTCCGGGTGATGGTGCCGCAGATGATTCGGCTGGCAATCCCCGGGTTTACCAACAACTGGCTGGTACTCACCAAGGCCACCGCGCTGATTTCGGTGGTGGGCCTGCAAGACATGATGTTCAAGGCCAAGCAGGCGGCGGACGCCACCCGCGAGCCTTTTACCTTCTTCCTCGCAGTGGCGGCGATGTACCTGGTGATCACCAGCGTGTCGTTGCTGGCCCTGCGCTATCTTGAGAAGCGCTACTCGGTAGGCGTAAGGGCGGCTGATCTATGATCTTCGACTACAACGTCATCTGGGAGGCCATGCCGCTGTACCTTGGCGGCTTGCTGACCACCCTGAAACTGCTCGCCATTTCGCTGTTCTTCGGCTTGCTCGCCGCCTTGCCCCTGGGTTTGATGCGCGTGTCCAAGCAGCCGATCGTCAACGGCGTGGCATGGCTCTACACCTATGTGATCCGCGGCACACCGATGCTGGTGCAGCTGTTTTTGATCTACTACGGCCTGGCCCAGTTCGAGTCCGTACGGGAAAGCTTCCTGTGGCCGTTGCTGTCCAGCGCCACCTTCTGCGCGTGCCTGGCGTTCGCGATCAACACCAGCGCCTACACCGCCGAGATCATCGCCGGCAGCCTCAAGGCCACGCCCAATGGCGAGATTGAAGCGGCCAAGGCCATGGGCATGTCGCGCTACAAGCTGTACCGTCGCATCCTGCTGCCCTCGGCCCTGCGCCGCGCGCTGCCGCAGTACAGCAACGAAGTGATCATGATGCTGCAGACCACCAGCCTGGCCTCCATTGTCACTTTGATCGACATCACCGGTGCCGCGCGCACGGTGAATGCCCAGTACTACCTGCCGTTTGAAGCCTATATCACTGCCGGCGCGTTCTACCTGTGCCTGACGTTCATCCTGGTGCGCCTGTTCAAGGTGGCCGAGCGCCGCTGGCTGAGCTACCTGGCTCCACGGAAGCATTGATATGGAACGTATCGATCACCTGTTGCCCTGGGGCCACCTGGGTTGTGAGCGCCAGCTGAGTGTGTTCCGTTTCGGCAGTGGCGAGCGCAAGGCCTACATCCAGGCCAGCCTGCACGCCGATGAGTTGCCCGGCATGCGCGCCGCCTGGGAGTTGAAAAAACGCCTTACCGACCTGGAACGCCAAGGGGCGCTCAATGGCGTGATCGAGTTGGTGCCCGTTGCCAACCCGATGGGCCTGGGCCAATTGCTGCAGGGCAGCCACCAGGGGCGTTTCGAGATTGGTAGCGGCAAGAATTTCAACCGCGATTTTGTTGAGTTGAGCGCGCCCGTCGCCGAGCGTCTGCACGGCAAACTGGGCGATGACCCCCACGCCAATGTGCGCCTGATCCGCCAGGCCATGAGCGACGTGCTCAGCGCCTTGGCGCCGCCGAGCAGTCAGTTGCAAGGCATGCAACGCATTCTGCTGAGCCATGCCTGCACCGCCGACATCGTCCTCGACCTGCACTGCGACGCCGAAGCCGCGCTGCACATGTACGCGCTGCCTCAGCACTGGCCACAGTGGCGTTCGCTGTCGGCGCATTTGAATGTAAAAGTCGGCCTGCTGGCGGAAGATTCCGGTGGCAGTTCGTTTGACGAGGCGTGTTCGCTGCCGTGGCTGCGCTTGTCCCGGGCGTTCCCCGAGGCGCAGATCCCGCTGGCCTGTCTGGCGACAACCCTGGAGTTGGGCGGCCAGGCCGACACCGGCCGCGACGAGGCGATCTTCCATGCCGAGGGCATCCTGGCGTTCCTCGCCGAACAAGGCTTGATCAAGGGCGAGTGGCCCGCGCCGCAGCACGAGGCGTGTGAAGGCATGCCCTTCGAGGGCACCGAGTTGCTGTTCGCACCCCACGCCGGCGTGATCAGTTACCTGCGTGAAGCCGGTGACTGGGTTGAAACCGGCGAACCGATTTTTGAAGTGATTGATCCTCTGACCGACCGCGTCAGCATCGTCTGCGCGGGCACGTCCGGGGTGTTGTTCGCCGTTGAACGGCTGCGTTACGCCCAAGCGGGTTTCTGGCTGGCCAAGGTGGCGGGGCGCGAAGCGCTGCGTCACGGGCGCTTGCTCAACGACTGACCACCTGTTTTTGTGAGAACCGACCGCATGTACAAACTTGAAGTCCAAGACCTGCATAAACGCTATGGCAGTCATGAAGTGCTCAAAGGCGTGTCCCTGGCCGCCGCTGCCGGTGATGTGATCAGCATCATCGGCTCCAGCGGTTCGGGCAAAAGTACCTTTTTGCGCTGTATCAACCTGCTCGAGCAACCTCACGCCGGCAAGATTCTGCTCAATAACGAAGAGCTGAAACTGGTCGCGAACAAAGATGGCGCCATGAAGGCCGCCGACCCTAAACAACTGCAACGCATGCGTTCGCGCCTGTCCATGGTGTTCCAGCATTTCAACTTGTGGTCGCATATGACCGCGCTGGAAAACGTGATGGAAGCGCCGGTGCATGTGCTTGGCATGTCGAAAAAAGACGCCCGTGAAAAGGCCGAGCATTACCTGGCCAAGGTCGGCGTGGGCCATCGCAAGGATGCCTTCCCCGGCCACATGTCCGGCGGCGAGCAGCAGCGCGTGGCGATCGCCCGTGCCCTGGCGATGGAGCCGGAGGTGATGCTGTTCGACGAACCCACCTCGGCCCTCGACCCGGAGCTGGTCGGCGAAGTGCTCAAGGTGATGCAGGACCTGGCTCTGGAAGGCCGCACCATGGTGGTGGTGACCCACGAAATGGGCTTTGCCCGTGAGGTGTCGAACCAGCTGGTGTTTTTGCACAAAGGCATCGTCGAAGAACGCGGCAACCCGCGCGAAGTGCTGGTGAATCCGCAGTCGGAGCGGTTGCAGCAGTTTCTCTCCGGCAGCTTGAAATAGCCCACTTCACTGGAGACGCTGCACCCTGTGGGAGGGGGCTTGCTCCCGATAGCGGTACATCAGATACACATTTGCTGACTGATCCGCCGCTATCGGGAGCAAGCCCCCTCCCACATTGGGATCTTCATCGTTTTGAGATTTCTATTCACTTACGGGCTAGCATTGGCCTTTGTCTTCATTACCGTTACTCGCTTCGGATAGCCTTCCATGACCGCCCATAAAATTGGTTTCCTGATTTGGCCCAGCACAAAAGCCCTCACGCTTGCGCTGGCTGAGGAGGCCTTGCGCGTTGCTCAGCGGGTGCATCCGGACGTGGTTTATGAACTGTCGTTCCTGCACGCCGAGCCACCAATGGACGGCGCCTGGCAACTGCCTGGCGAACCGTGGGCCGGCAAGCTGGAAGGCTTCCAGAAACTGTTCCTGCTGGCCGACGAGCCGCCCACCGTTATCGCTTCGCAACTGAGCTCCGCCCTCAAGCAACTGGTGCGCGCCGGTTGTGTGATCGGCGGTTTGTCGGCCGGTGTGTACCCGTTGGCCCAGCTCGGCCTGCTCGACGGCTACCGCGCCGCCGTGCACTGGCGTTGGCAGGATGATTTTGCCGAGCGTTTCCCCAAGGTCATCGCCACTAGCCATCTGTTCGACTGGGACCGTGATCGCCTGACCGCCTGCGGTGGCATGTCGGTGCTCGACCTGCTGCTGGCGGTATTGGCCCGTGATCACGGCGCCGAACTGGCCGGTGCGGTGTCTGAAGAACTGGTGGTGGAGCGCATCCGCGAAGGCGGCGAGCGCCAGCGCATCCCGCTGCAAAACCGCCTGGGCTCCAGCCATCCGAAGCTGACCCAGGCGGTGTTGCTGATGGAAGCCAATATCGAGGAGCCGCTGACCACCGATGAAATCGCCCAGCACGTGTGCGTGTCGCGACGACAACTGGAGCGCATCTTCAAGCAGTACCTCAATCGCGTCCCCAGCCAGTACTACCTGGAACTGCGCCTGAACAAGGCGCGCCAGATGCTCATGCAGACCAGCAAGTCGATCATCCAGATCGGCCTGTCGTGCGGCTTCTCCTCGGGGCCGCATTTTTCCAGTGCCTACCGCAACTTCTTCGGCGCCACCCCGCGTGAAGACCGCAACCAGCGGCGCAGCAGCAGCCCGTTCGAACTGTCGTCGGTGCCGTCCGAGCGCGGTTGAGTCGCGCCGTTATTCCTCCATCGGCTGGGGCGTGCCGGGCGCCGACAGGGGAACGCCGGCGCCGTCGAACATCGCGTCTTCCACGCCTAATTCGTAGCCCGTCTGGCGGTAGTAACTGCGCAGCAGTTCCAGGCTTTGCGCAGATAACGGATTGCCGCTCAAATCAGAGTCGTCATCCAGCGGCATGGGCATTTCCAGCAGGTCGCTGGGCAGCTCCATGATCTGGTTGTCGCTCAGGTCCACGACCCGCAGGCGGCGCAGGCTGAAGATCCCTTCCGGTACGTTTGTCAACTCACAGCTGTGCAGGTAAACCGATACCAACCGCCCGAAATGACGCAGGTCAGGCGTCAGGGTCAGGGGGTTGTTGCTCAGGTCCAGGTATTCCAGCTGGACCAGGCCCGACAGCAGCTCATTGCTGGCGGGCGTCAAGCGGATGTGGTTTTGCGCCAGCTTCAGGTAGCGCAGGCGTGCCAGGTGCAACAACGAGGCGGGCAGGTCGCCCAGCGTGTGGTTCTCGATGGTCAGGTTGATCAGGTTGGGAAAACACCTCAGCAACCCGTCGACCTGTTGATTGGTGCTGTCGCCGATGATTTCCAGCAGGGTGACGTGGTCGAAGCGCGCGGTCAGCGTCGGCATGTCCCCCAACAGTTGCCCGTCGAACACCAGCTTGAAGCTGCGTCGGATAAACACGCTGGAGTCGTCCAGTTCGCCCTCCCGGCGCCAGCAACGTTCGAGCAGGCTTTTGAAGGCCAGTCGGCGCAGTTGTTCACGTGCGCGGGTGTCTTCGTCCAGCACCGTGTCGAGCAGCGGATCCCGTTGCGGGATGTCGGCGGCCCAGTCCCGCAACTGGCGTTCCATCTGTCGGTATTCGACGCCCAGGCGCGTGATTTCAGGCGCGGCGGCGTCCAGGTCGCCGGGCAACTGAAAATACAGGCGATTGATTTCGCGGGCGCCCAGGCTTGGGTACAGTGCCTGGAGCTGCTGCATGTGCACCGGGGGCGCCTCGACGTTCCAGTGTTCGCCGCTGGCCTGGCAGTAGGTCTTGATACGCGCCAATGTTTGCCGCGACAACGGGTTGCCCGCCAGGTCGAACGACGCGCCGAAGACGGCGGGCAATGCAAACCCCTGATCGGAAATGTCCTCGATGACGTTGTGGCTCAGGTCGACCCGTGTTCGATAAACACTGCCGGAGAGCAGCGCCGGCGGAATTTCGCGCAGGCCTGTGTTACTGAGCGACAGGCTGGCGAGGTTGCTCAGGCGGTTGAAGTCCGGCAGCCAGCTCAGGCGGTTGTTCGCCAGGTCCAGGTGCTTGAGGTGAACCATGCCGGACAGTACCTGGGTGCTGACGGGGTTGAGGGTGAGGCCGCAGTCGTCCAGGCGCAGGTGGGTCAATCGCAGCAAGTGCGGCAAGGTCTTGGGAAAGTGACTGAGGGCATAGTGCTCAACGGACAGCCGTTCCAGGTTGGGAAAACTGCGCAGGAACGCCCCCAGCAGCAGGTCGGAACCATCGCCGCTCAGCAGCAGGGATGAGACCTGCTTGAGTGGCCGGCTCAGGGCGGGAAGCTCGCCGCTGACGGGGTGCGTCAGCCTGACTGTGAAGCATGGCTGATCGCCCTGGGCCTGTTCATCCTGCTCGGCTTCCCGGCGCCAGACAGCCTCGAGGGTGTCCACCAACCGTGCGCGGGCGGCGCGCGCCTGGACCGAGGCCAGCGGGTCTTCGGCCCAGGGACTCAGGTCCTGGCGAATGCTGCGGTAGTCGGCGCCAAGCTGCTCCAGCGCGGCCTGGGTGGCGTCGAGGTCACCTGGAAAATCAAAAATGAGCTGATTGATGTCATCGTCGCTCAGGGTCGGGAACAGGCGTTTGGCCTGCTCGATGTCCGCACTGGGCGCATCGATATCCCAGCGGCCTGTGGTCCTTTGGTAGTAAGCCTTGACGCGCTGCAGGGTCGCCCGCGAAAGCGGGTTGGCGCTGAGGTCGAACTTGCGGCTGGTGGCCACCGGCAAATCGAAGAGCGCTGCCGGCAGCTCGCTGATCTGGTTGTTCGACAGCACCGCCAGTTCCAGCTGCGGGCGGTCGAGCATGCCAGGCGGCAGCTCGCGAATGCCGGTATAGCTCAAATCCAGGTGCTGCAGCCGGGGCATATTGGCGACGCTGGGGGTCAGGCCCAGCGGGTTGTTGTACAGGTCCAGGGTCACCAGGCGGGTCATGCCGGCTAGGACTGCACGGCTTTCTTCGCTCAAGATAATGTTGCAGTCGCTCAGGATCAGGGTGTTGAGGGCGGGCAGTCGGGTGATGCTCGGCGCAAGGCGAGCGAGGGAAAATTTGCTGATGGTCAAGTGACGCAGGCGTTGAAACATTTGCACAAACCTGTCCACCTCCAGCGGGGTGTGGGCGCCGCTCAACTCCAGCAGGGTGATGTGCTCGAAACGCGCGGTGAGCACGGGCAGTTCGCCGTAGATGGGCATCGTCAGTTGCAGCTTCTGGCCGCTGAGAGCCGGCTGTTCGTGGACCTCATCAATCTCGGTTTCCTGCCGCCAGCTACGCCTGATTTCCTCGGCCCACAGCCTGCGATCGCGGCGCGCATATTGATACTCCTGGGCCGTCAGCGGTGCCTCGGTAATGGGGTGGAACGGCGGCGTCGCGTGCTCCCACACGGCAAGGTCGGTGTCCATTTTGTCGTACTCGGCCTGCAGCGTGATCAGGCTGGGCAGGGCGCCGCCCGGTCGCTCTTCCAGGGTTTGCACCAGTTCGCTGATCTGCTCGCGGTTGAGCCGAGGCAGCAGGTGGTGGGCGCGCTGCTCGAGGGAGAGCTGCGCCTGTGACGGTCCGGCGGCCTGGTAGCCTTCCATGCCGCCACGCAGGCGCATCACTTCGGGATCATAGGTGGGTTCGCGATAGGTGTCCTTGCCGAGCAGGGCGCGCGATTGCTCGCGGTCCAGCACATGTTCGGCAACCGCCTGGCGCAGGCGTTCGCCCTGGCCGATATGGATGTCCAGGGCGTCGCGCTGGCTGTCCGGGATAGCCTGGAGGATGGCGGTGTAGAAATCGGTGTCGGCGAACACCGGCCCCGTTTCATCGACCGGGGTGTACTGGCCCGTTTCGGTGCGTACCAGGGTCCTCTTGAGTGTGGCGCCTTCGGCGCCGATGGCTTGCAGCAGTGGGCCGTTGGCGTGGTACTCGCGCAGTTCCAGGCGCAGCTCGGTCGACCATCCGGGCAAGCGCTCCAGGGACCGCAGGACCAGCAGATAGGTGTCCGGGTTGTCGACGGCGTCCAGGTACAACCCTTCGTAGGCACGGGTGGTGCGTACCTCCAGCTGGGCCGAGGCGGCCTGCTCGACGATACGGGCGGGCACCTTGCCGAGGTCAATGGCCCGCCACTCCGCGCCGCTGGCACTGGCCAGCAGTTCCTCGGCCACGCTGGTGGGCAGCCCGCGTTCCGGGGCGGCATCAATGATTTTTTGCAGCGAGGCAGTGGGGCTGCGTTCTTCGCTGCGGTAGCGGGAGTCGAACAGGTTGAAGCGTTTGTCATGGGCAAGCCGGGCGATTTTTTTGCGCAGGGCGCCGGCGCGCAGGTGAGTGTGCGGGGCGGGCAGGTCGGCGGGTTCCTCCAGCAGCAGCTTGCGCTCGGGTTCATCCAGGCTGTCGATCAGGATGCGCAGCAATTCACCGTTTTTCAGCTGGCTTTCGCGCACCTGCACCACGTGCGCACCGGATTGCCCGGCGAACTCCCACTGGGTATTGCCGCTGGAGTCGACAAGACGCAGTGTCCTGGATACCGGCCATAGGCCGTTGCTGGTCAGTACCTGCAACTGAGTCTGGATATCGGCCTGCCGGTAAATTCCGGGGTCATCGCTGTTCATTTGCGTGATGAAGTCTTGCAGCGCCTGGTCAATCTTGAAGCGCTTGAGGGTGTCGGCCAGCAGCGGGGGCGGCGTTTGCTGGCGCATGTGCATCTTGCGCAAGGTATTGTCGTGGGTGCCGCTGACGCTATGTGCCTGGCGCAGGCGGGCGTCGCTGAGCCCGTCCGCCCGGTAGCCGAGGCGACGCATCAGGGTGGCATTGTCCCAGTGCAGCGGGCGCTCCATTTCGGTGATCCAGGCGCCCTGGCCGTTGTTCAGTAACCGTGGAGCGTAGGCGGCTGGGCGGCTGGGATGGCGTAGGGAATAGCGCAGGCTGGCGGGGTCTTGTTGCAGGCTGTAGTAATCGCCATCCAAGGACAGCAGGATGTTGCCATTATAGCGGTACAGGCCTTGTGGGTCGGGACGTACTGTCTTGGGCGGTGTGAACTTGACACGATAGGGCGCAAGGTCGGGTTTCCACAGGCGCTGACCGCCCTCGGGTGTGGTCACGGGTGTCAGGCCGTTGAGAAAACCCAGGCACTCGCCGGGCAGTACCTTGCGCAACAGGCCTTGGGCGATAGGGATTCCGGTGGCAAACAAGCCCAGTTGCACCAGTTGCTCGACAAACCCCATGGTGTGCCCGAACGCTTCCCGCGTCAGGCCTTCAGCCCAGTCGATAACGCCCTCGAAGGCCTCGTCCAGCAGTTGGTAAGCGGTGTAGCCCAGCATCAGCAGCCCAAGCGGTGGAACAAAAGGGCTGGCAATCAGGGCTGCCACTTGCAGCAGCGCCGAGCCGATTTTCTGCACCAGATCCCAGCGCTCCCAACGGGCCTTGCGGTTGACGGCGGCGGTGGACACCGCCTGGCTGCTCGCGTCATCGCGCAACTTGCTCAACTTCATCTGGTGCAGGTGCTGGAACAGGGGTTGCTTGATGGGCAGGCCACGAAACTCCAGCTTCGGCCGGTCCACCTCGGTCTCGCGCCAGCTCGGCAGCGGGTCGCCCGGCGTATGGGGGTGCCAGGTCACTTCGCTCAGGCGGCGGTTGAGGTCGGCGAAGAAGCTGCCGATATCGGCATGGCTGACAAAACGGCTGAAAAAGTGTTGAAAGTCCGTCGAACGCAGCCGTGCCGCGAGCGCCTGCATAAACGCCTGCGCGCTGGGGTATTGCTTGATCGGGTGCTTCGGGTCGTCGGGGATATAGGCGATGACCGGCGCCACCGCGCGGCTTGAGTCCAGGTGCGGCGAAAACACCACAATCCCGACCAGGCGACTGGACATGATGACCAGCTCATGGGCGATCAATGCCGGGCGCTGGCTGGCGTGGCTGATCAGGCTGTGCACAGCGTCATACCCGGCCTGCGGGATGTCGCCCTTGAGCAGCGCCATGTACAGCGACAGTTTGAGCGCGCTGGTCTGGCTTTGCTCGACGCGGGCCTGAAGCACCGCTTCGGCCACGGGGTTGCCCAGCCCCAGGTAATCCTCGAGATAACGCTGGTAGCGCCCGCCTATATCGAGTTCGCGGCACAGGGTGGCGAATTGCGCGACGCTGATGCGCGCTGCAATCGCCGGCAGGCTCTGGAAGTGCCCGGCGGCATTGGGCTGGGTGCTAAAGCCGGAGTTCTGCTCGTAGGCATCGGGCTCGGCTTCAGCCGGCTCGAAGTTGTGCAGGGCGGCCTTCAGCAGCGATACGCTCCAGGTGCGCGAAGCCCCGGCTCTGACGTGAACCCCGGCGAGGGTCAAGGGCACGTAGAGTTGCAGCCAGGTGCTGCGCACATCCAGGTCCAGCGCATATTGGCGCTTGAGCGCCGCTTGCAGCAACTCGGCGCCAAACGTCTCCGGGCTCTTGAGCTCGGCCAGGGCCTTGTCCACTTGGTTCTGCCGGGTCCAGGCTTCGCCGTTCAGGCGCTTGAGTTCTGCGTGTTGGGCGTCGCAGGCGTGCTTGTACCAGTCGGGAATACTCGGCGCGTGTTCGCCAAGGGCCGAACGCCTGGCGGGCGCGGCATCCCCCAGCCAGTGGGGGATGGCCTGCGTGAGGATTGCGTGGTGGATGTCGGGTGCGACGGGGACGGGGCGTTGGCGCATTGGATCGGTCCTTGAGGGTACAGGTGTTTATCCAGCAGACCAGTCCACGCCCGATCGACGGCGGTAAATACGTGGGGCGCCACGCCCGCGCCGATTTGCGAAGATCCCCTGCGCACGGAGCGGGCGCACGGTTTAAACTGCGCCATTGCGACGCTATTTGTCGCATTGGCGTAAACCCGCGTAAAACGCGGGTTGGCGCTATAAGAAGTTGTCGCTTGGCGGCAAGGCCGCACTGAAAACTGTCCTTACAATCCCTGCATCGCCCGCCAGTTCCAGGCAGGCGTTCCTCTTCAGGAGACTCCGATGTCCGTTGAGCAAGCCCCGGTGCAACGTGCCGATTTCGACCAGGTCATGGTGCCCAACTACGCACCTGCCGCGTTCATTCCCGTGCGTGGCGCAGGTTCGCGCGTGTGGGACCAGGCGGGTCGCGAGCTGATCGACTTTGCCGGCGGCATCGCGGTCAACGTATTGGGCCACGCCCACCCGGCGCTGGTCGGCGCACTGACCGAGCAGGCCAACAAGCTGTGGCATGTCTCCAACGTGTTCACCAATGAGCCGGCGCTGCGCCTGGCCCATAAGCTGATCGACGCCACGTTTGCCGAGCGTGTGTTCTTCTGCAACTCCGGCGCCGAAGCCAACGAGGCCGCCTTCAAGCTGGCCCGTCGCGTGGCGTTCGACCGTTTCGGCAGCGAGAAGTACGAGATCATCGCCGCGCTGAACAGCTTCCACGGCCGTACCCTGTTCACCGTCAACGTCGGTGGTCAGTCCAAGTACTCCGATGGTTTCGGGCCTAAAATCACCGGCATCACCCACGTTCCTTATAACGACCTGGAGGCTTTGAAAGCCGCCGTGTCGGACAAGACCTGCGCCGTGGTGCTGGAGCCGATTCAGGGCGAAGGCGGCGTACTGCCGGCCGAGCTGGCTTACCTGCAAGGCGCCCGCGAACTGTGCGACGCGAACAACGCGTTGCTGGTGTTCGACGAAGTGCAAACCGGCATGGGCCGCAGCGGCCACCTGTTTGCTTACCAACACTACGGCGTGGTGCCGGACATCCTCACCAGCGCCAAGAGCCTGGGTGGCGGTTTCCCGATTGCCGCGATGCTCACCCGCGAAGACCTGGCCAAGCACCTGGTGGTCGGCACCCACGGCACCACCTACGGCGGTAACCCGCTGGCGTGCGCAGTGGCTGAAGCGGTGATCGACGTGATCAACACTCCCGAGGTGCTGGCCGGCGTGAATGCCAAGCACGACCTGTTCAAGGCGCGCCTGGAGCAGATCGGCGAGCAGTACGGCATCTTCACCCAAGTGCGTGGCATGGGCCTGCTGATCGGTTGCGTGTTGAGCGATGCGTTCAAGGGCAAGGCCAAGGACGTGTTCAATGCGGCCGAGAAAGAAAACCTGATGATCCTGCAAGCCGGCCCGGACGTGGTGCGTTTCGCGCCGAGCCTGGTGGTGGAAGAGGCGGACATCAACGAAGGCCTGGATCGCTTCGAACGTGCCGTAAAAACGCTGACCCAAGCCTGATACACATCTTTCTGCCGGACCGGATCAAATGTGGGAGGGGGCTTGCTCCCGATGGCGGACGGTCAGTTGATGCAACTGGTACTGAACCACCGCCATCGGGAGCAAGCCCCCTCCCACATTGGATATGGGTTGTGCCTGACGTGTCCGGTATTTTTTCCCTATGATTTTTTCGAGTTAAGGAGTGACACCATGCTGGTGATGCGCCCCGCGCAAATGGCTGATCTGGGCGAGGTACAGCGTCTGGCTGCGGACAGCCCGATTGGTGTCACCTCCTTGCCGGATGATGTGGAACGCCTGAGCGACAAGATCGCGGCCAGCGAAGCGTCCTTCGCGGCCGAGGTGAGTTTCAACGGTGAAGAAAGCTATTTCTTCGTGCTCGAAGACACCGAGACGGGCAAGCTCGTCGGCTGCTCGGCCATCGTCGCGTCGGCCGGCTACTCGGAACCCTTCTACAGTTTTCGTAACGAAACCTTCGTGCACGCCTCCCGCGAGCTGAAGATCCACAACAAGATCCACGTACTGTCCCAGTGCCACGACCTCACCGGCAACAGCCTGCTCACCAGTTTCTACGTGGTGCCTGAGCTGGTCGGTTCGCCGTGGTCGGAGCTCAACTCCCGTGGCCGCCTGTTGTTCGTCGCCAGCCACCCCGAGCGCTTTGCCGATTCAGTGGTGACCGAGATCGTCGGCTACAGCGACGAGAACGGTGATTCGCCGTTCTGGGACGCCATCGGTCGCAACTTCTTCGACCTCAATTACGCTGCCGCCGAGCGCCTGTGCGGGCTGAAAAGCCGTACGTTCCTTGCCGAGCTGATGCCGCATTACCCGATCTACGTGCCGCTGCTGCCGGACGAAGCCCAGGAAGCCATGGGCCAGGTGCACCCGCGTGCGCAGATTACCTTCGATATCCTCATGCGCGAGGGCTTCGAAACCGACCATTACATCGACATCTTCGACGGCGGCCCGACGCTGCACGCACGGGTTTCGGGCATCCGCTCGATCGCCCAGAGCCGCGTGGTGCCGGTGAAAGTCGGCGAGATGCTCAAGGGTGTCGGCCGCCAGTACCTGGTCAGCAACGCGCAGTTGCAGGATTACCGTGCGGTGATGCTGGAGCTGGACTACGCGCCTGGCAAACCGGTGACCCTGGACCTCGCCGCCGCCGAAGCCCTGGGCGTTGGCGAAGGCGCGAGCGTGCGTCTTGTTGCAGTGTGAGAGCCGGTATAAAACAGAGTTTCGCGGGTGGCTGCAAAGCGGCCCGTTCGAGGAGATAGCATGATCGTTCGTCCCGTACGCAGCAGCGATTTACCGGCCCTGATTGATCTGGCGCGCAGCACCGGCACCGGCCTCACCACCTTGCCGGCCAACGAAGAGCGCCTGACCCACCGCGTGGGCTGGGCCGAGAAAACCTTTCGCGGCGAAGCCGGGCGCGGCGATGCCGACTACCTGTTCGTGCTGGAGAACGACGAAGGCCGCGTGGTGGGCATTTCGGCCATCGCCGGCGCCGTCGGCCTGCGCGAGCCGTGGTACAACTTCCGGGTCGGCCTGACGGTCAGCGCCTCCCAGGAATTGAACATCTACCGCGAAATTCCGACGCTGTTCCTGGCCAACGACCTTACCGGCAATTCCGAGCTGTGTTCGTTGTTCCTGCACGCCGATTACCGCAACGGCCTCAACGGCCGCATGCTGGCCAAGGCGCGCATGCTGTTCATTGCCGAATTCCCGCAACTGTTCGGCAACAAGATCATCGCCGAGATGCGCGGCGTGTCCAACGAAGCGGGGCGCTCGCCGTTCTGGGAAAGCCTGGGCCGGCACTTCTTCAAAATGGAATTCAGCCAGGCCGACTACCTCACCGGTGTCGGCAACAAAGCGTTTATCGCTGAGCTGATGCCCAAGTTTCCGCTGTACAGCTGCTTTCTTTCCGAAGACGCGCGCAACGTGATCGGCAAGGTCCATCCGGATACCGAACCGGCGCTGAGCATGCTCAAGAGCGAAGGCTTCAGCTACCAGGGCTATGTGGATATCTTCGACGCCGGCCCGGCGGTGGAGTGTGAAACCAGCAAGATCCGTGCGGTGCGCGACAGCCAGGCGCTGGTGCTGGCCATCGGTACGCCGGGGGACGACGCCACGCCGTTCCTGATCCATAACCGCAAACGCGAAGACTGCCGCATCACTGCCGCCCCGGCTCGCTTGGCGGCGGGCACGTTGGTGGTCGATCCGCTGACCGCCAAGCGTCTGCAGCTTGTGGTCGGTGATCAAGTGCGTGCCGTACCGTTGTCCGCAGCCCGGGAGTCGAAATAATGAATTCGTTGTACATCGCAGGTAGCTGGCTGGCCGGCCAGGGTGAACTGTTTGAATCGCGTAACCCGGTGACCCAGCAGGTGCTGTGGAGCGGCAACGGTGCGACGGCCGAGCAGGTCGAGTCCGCCGTGCAGGCCGCACGCCAGGCATTTCCAGGCTGGGCCCGGCGTTCGTTGGAAGAGCGCATCAGTGTGCTCGAAACCTTCGCCAGTACCCTGAAAAGCCGCGCCGATGAAATCGCCCGCTGCATCGGTGAGGAAACCGGTAAGCCGCTGTGGGAATCGGCCACCGAAGTCACCAGCATGGCCAACAAGATCGCGATCTCGGTGCAAAGTTATCGCGAGCGTACCGGCGAGAAGAGCGGGCCCCTGGGCGACGCCACCGCTGTGCTGCGCCACAAGCCCCACGGCGTGGTGGCGGTGTTCGGCCCTTACAACTTTCCTGGCCACTTGCCGAACGGGCATATCGTCCCGGCGCTGCTGGCGGGCAATACCGTACTGTTCAAGCCTAGCGAGCTCACGCCCAAAGTGGCCGAGTTGACCGTGCAGTGCTGGGTCGAAGCGGGTTTGCCGGCGGGCGTGTTGAACCTGCTGCAAGGTGCGCGGGAAACCGGCATAGCGTTGGCGGCCAACCCAGGCATCGACGGGTTGTTCTTCACCGGTTCCAGCCGCACCGGCAACCATCTGCACCAGCAGTTTTCCGGGCGTCCGGACAAGATCCTGGCCCTGGAGATGGGCGGCAACAACCCGCTGTTAGTGGACGAAGTGGCCGACATGGATGCGGCGGTGTACACCATCATCCAGTCGGCGTTTATCTCCGCCGGCCAACGCTGCACCTGCGCCCGTCGCTTGCTGGTGCCGCAAGGCGCCTGGGGTGATGCGTTGCTGGCGCGTCTGGTGGCGGTCAGCGCGGCCATTGAAGTGGGCGCGTTCGACCAGCAACCGGCGCCGTTCATGGGCTCGGTGATTTCCCTGGCGGCCGCCAAAGCCTTGATGGACGCCCAGGAACTGATGTTGGCCAATGGCGCCGTGGCACTGCTGGAAATGACCCAACCGCGAGATCAGGCCGCCTTGTTGACCCCAGGCATCATCGACGTGACGGCGGTGGCCGAGCGCGAAGACGAAGAACTGTTCGGCCCGCTGTTGCAGGTGATTCGCTACGCGGATTTTGCCGCTGCCATCACTGAGGCCAATAACACCCAGTACGGCTTGGCTGCTGGTTTGCTCTCGGATTCCGAAGAGCGTTACCAGCAGTTCTGGCTGGAAAGCCGCGCCGGCATCGTCAACTGGAACAAACAGCTGACCGGCGCCGCCAGCACCGCACCGTTCGGCGGGGTAGGGGCTTCGGGCAACCACCGCGCCAGTGCGTATTACGCGGCGGATTATTGCGCGTATCCGGTGGCGTCGCTGGAAACCCCGAGCCTAGTGGTTCCAGCCACTCTGACCCCGGGCATAACACTGGTCTAAATGTGGGAGGGGGCTTGCCCCCGATAGCGGTGGACCAGTCACCTGATTTATCAACAGACAGACTGCTATCGGGAGCAAGCCCCCTCCCACACTGAATCTGTGATGTGTTGAAGATTGCTTATAAAAACAGATGTTCGTGGAGCCTCGCCGATGAAATCCTATGAAGTCAATTTTGACGGTCTAGTGGGGCCGACCCATAACTACGGCGGTTTGTCCTTCGGCAACGTCGCGTCCCAGAGCAACAGCCAGCAACACTCCAACCCCAAGGAAGCGGCGTTGCAGGGGCTGCAGAAAATGAAAGCGCTGATGGACATGGGCTTTGTGCAAGGCGTGCTTGCACCCCAGGAACGTCCGAACGTGGTCGCCTTGCGCAGCCTCGGTTTCAGCGGCACCGACGCGCAGGTCATTCAGCAGGCGGCCAAGCAAGCCATGCCGTTGCTGGTGGCAAGCTGCTCGGCGTCGAGCATGTGGGTGGCCAACGCGGCCACGGTCAGCCCCAGCGCCGATACGGCGGACGGCCGCGTGCACTTCACCGCTGCCAACCTCAACTGCAAATACCACCGCAGCATCGAACACCCGACCACCAGCCGCGTGCTGGGGGCGATGTTTGCCGATCAGCAGCACTTTGCGCACCACGCCGCGTTACCGGCGGTGGCGCAGTTCGGTGATGAAGGTGCGGCGAACCACACGCGTTTTTGCCGTGACTATGGCGAGGCGGGCGTAGAGTTCTTCGTATTCGGCCGCAGTGCGTTCGACGCCCGTTACCCGGCGCCGCAGAAATACCCGGCGCGCCAGACGCTCGAGGCGTCCCAGGCGGTTGCGCGTTTGCACGGCCTGAAGGATGAGGGCGTGGTCTACGCCCAGCAGAACCCGGCGGTGATCGATGCCGGTGTGTTCCACAACGACGTGATTGCGGTAGGTAACGGCGAAGTGCTGTTCTACCACGAGGACGCGTTCCTCCATACCGAACAGATGCTCGCTGAGTTGCAGGGCAAACTGGGCAAGTTGGGCGGCAATTTCCAGTCGGTCTGCGTGCCGCGTGCCCAGGTCAGTGTGGAGGACGCGGTGCGCTCCTACCTGTTCAACAGCCAGTTGCTGACCCGTCCTGACGGCTCGATGCTGCTGATCGTGCCGGAAGAATGCCGCGCCAACGAGCGCGTCTGGCAGTACCTGCAACAGCTCACGGCCTCCGGCGGGTTGATCCGCGAAGTGAAAGTCTTCGACCTCAAGCAAAGTATGCAAAATGGCGGCGGCCCGGCGTGCCTGCGTCTGCGTGTGGCGTTGAACGAAACCGAACTGGCGGCGGTGAATCCAGGCGTTATCATGACCGCGCCGCTGTACGACACCCTGACCCAGTGGGTCAACAAGCACTACCGCGACAGCCTGCGCGAAACCGACCTGGCTGACCCGCAACTGCTGCTTGAGTGCCGGACGGCACTGGATGAACTGACGCAAATCCTTAAACTGGGCTCGGTTTATCCTTTCCAGACCCATTAACGCCCTACGGCTGAGATATTTTATTTATGACCGACACCCTTAAGCTGATCCTTGAAGACACCGACGGCACCCAGCTGGAAACTTCCTGCACCCGCGTTGCCGTGGTCTGGCAGGGCAAGGAGATCTGGATCCAGCACGACGGCCGTGGCCAACTGCTGATCGGCGTGGATGTGGAGGAGGGTGACGCCGAGTACGCCAACCTATTGATGCGCCCATTGGCGACCAACCTGATGAGCCTGCAACTGGAAATGGAACCGGCCGAGGTTGAAGGCGACGACGATCACGTCCATGGTCCTGGCTGCAACCACTAAGGAAGCTGCTTATGCTCGCCCTCGGCAAACTGCTTGAACTGACCCTCGCCGGTCGCGAACCGGCGCAAAAAATTCAACTGACTGTCGACGGCGTGCAGATGCGCTGGCTCAGTGAGGGCGCGCTTGAAGTGCGTCCTCCTGAAGCACGGGACAACGGCAGCGACCTGCTGTTGTCGTCCGGCATCCATGGCAACGAAACCGCGCCGATCGAGTTGCTCGACCGTCTGTTGCATGGCATCGCCCGTGGGGAAATCAAACCCCGCACCCGTATTCTGTTCCTGTTCGGCAACCCCGAGGCCATGCGTCGCGGCGAGCGTTACCTCGAACTGGACGTCAACCGGCTGTTCAACGGCCGGCATGAAAGCAACATCGGCCCCGAAGCCATGCGCGCCGCCGAACTGGAACAGCTGGCCCGCAGCTTTTTCAGCCAGCCTGGCCGTTCGCGCCTGCATTACGACCTGCACACCGCGATTCGTGGCTCGAAGATCGAGCAGTTTGCGCTGTACCCGTGGAAGGAAGGGCGCCAGCATTCACGCCGTGAGCTTGAGCGCCTGCACGCAGCCGGCATGCAAGCGGTGCTGTTGCAGAACAAGACCTCGATCACCTTCACCGCCTTTACCTACGAACAGCTGGACGCCGAGGCCTTCACCCTGGAGTTGGGCAAGGCGCGGCCGTTCGGGCATAACGAGGGCGTGGATGTTTCCCGCCTGGAGCTGCGCCTCAGGCAGATCATCGAAGGCACCGAACCTGCCACGGACAGCCTCGACGGTATGCAGCTGTTCGCCGTTGCGCGTGAAGTGATCAAGCACAGTGACGCCTTCCTGCTGCACCTGCCGGCGGATGTGGAAAACTTTTCGGAGTTGGAAAAAGGCTACCTGCTGGCCGAAGACGTAGCCAAGACCCGCTGGGTAATCGAGGAAGAGGGCGCACGCATCATCTTCCCCAATCCGAAGGTGAAGAATGGTTTGCGCGCGGGGATATTGATCGTGCCAACCACGGATGCCGACCTAGTGTAGTTTTCAAGGCCTGACCCTATGCAAATGTGGGAGGGGGCTTGCTCCCGATGGCGGTGTATCAGTTACAGATGAGCTGACTGACACACTGTTATCGGGAGCAAGCCCCCTCCCACATTGTTTTTGCGGTGTTGCTTATACCGCTACAGCCCGCGGCTCGCTACGACGGATCGCCCGTACTTTGTGCAGGGTATCGGCGCAAGTACGTGCCGCTTCCTGGCCCTTGTGCACGAAGTGCTCGTAGAAGAACGTGGTGTGTTCGCTGCCGCCGTGGAAGTGATGTGGGGTCAGCGACACCGAAAATACCGGCACTTCGGTTTCGAGCTGCACCTGCATCAGGCCGCTGACCACCGATTGCGCGACGAATTCGTGACGGTAGATGCCGCCATCCACCACCAGCGCGGCGGCGACGATACCGGCGTAACGGCCGGTCTTGGCCAGCAGTTTGGCGTGCAGAGGCATTTCAAAGGCGCCGCCGACTTCGAAAAAATCGATATCCGATTCCTGGTAGCCCTGGGCGATCATTTCGGCGAGGAAACCTTTGCGCGACTGGTCGACAATATCCTTGTGCCAGCAGGCCTGGATAAATGCGACGCGCTCGCCGTGGTGGTTTTTGCTTTTGCTGTCGATTGCAGTGGGTTGCATGTTCTGACTCCTGTTTAAGAAAAAAACAGGGCGTTATGAATCGAATGGGATTTAAGGGTATGCACCGCTGTTTTCATGCAGGCATGAATTCAACGCGCGGCCCTTAGGTGCCAATCCCGTTCTCTCTTCATCCGGACTATGACCGTCGGCCCCGGGATCACACCGGGTCTGCTGACCTTGTCGCCGTCCTGCCTGAGCAGTTCGAGGCGCCAAGCGCTCGCGGGCTATGCACATTGCGCGCAATTACCGCCGGTGGGGAATTGCACCCCGCCCTGAGAACGTTGCCACCAGAACCCTGGCGGCGGAGAGTTTTTAACATGCTTTTTCAAAAACTGCACGGTTGCCGTATCGATAAGCTATATCGGTTTGTTTGGTGGGTATTCGATTGAATGCAGCGGGGACTTGATATTGCGTGGCTTTGCCCGCAGTAATCACTCACAAAAGGACTTATCCATTCCGTTAGAGGCCCCCTTCATGACCGTGATCGACCTGCGCAGCGACACCGTGACCCAACCCACCCCCGGTATGCTCGATGCGATGGCCAGCGCCGTCAGCGGTGATGACGTCTACGGCGAAGACCCCAGCGTCAACCGACTGGAGGCTGAGTTGGCCAGGCGCCTGGGCTTTCCGGCCGCGCTGTTCGTGCCCACCGGCACCATGAGCAACCTGCTGGCGTTGATGGCCCACTGTGAGCGCGGTGAGGAATACATCGTCGGGCAACAGGCCCATACCTACAAATACGAAGGGGGCGGGGCGGCCGTGCTGGGTTCGATCCAGCCGCAGCCGCTGGAGGTGCAGCCAGACGGTTCCCTGGACCTCGACCAGGTGCTGGCGGCGATCAAACCCGATGATTTCCATTTCGCCCGCACGCGCTTGCTGGCGCTGGAAAACACCATGCAAGGCAAGGTGCTGCCATTGGCATACCTGGCCAGGGCGCGGGCGTTTACCCGCGAACACGGCCTGGCGTTGCATCTGGACGGCGCGCGGCTCTACAACGCAGCGGTCAAGCTGGGCGTGGACGCGCGTGAAATTGCCGGGCATTTCGATTCGGTGTCGGTGTGCCTGTCCAAGGGGCTCGGTGCGCCGGTCGGCTCGGTGCTGTGCGGTTCCACGGCATTGATCGCCAAGGCGCGGCGTCTGCGCAAGATGGTCGGCGGTGGCATGCGCCAGGCTGGTTCACTGGCTGCGGCAGGCCTGTATGCGCTGGATCACCAGGTGCAGCGTTTGGCCGATGACCACGCCAATGCGCAGTGGCTGGGGGATGAGTTGCGCCAGGCGGGTTATACGGTGGAGCCGGTACAGACCAACATGGTCTATGTGCAGATCGGTGACCGGGCCCAGGCGTTGAAAGCGTTTGCCGCCGAGCGCGGGATCAAGTTGAGCGCCGCTCCGCGCCTGCGCATGGTGACGCACCTGGACGTCAGCCGGGCGCAGATTGAGCAAGTCGTGCAGACATTCGTCGCATTTTCGCAGAAATGACAGTGCAGGCCGTCTAATTGACTGCTTCTATCACATAAACACGCTGTACCACCGGCAAAGGGCCGATATAATGCGGCCCTTTGCCGTCGCTTCGTCTGATGATGTTGCGCACTGGCCTTTGGCCGCAGCCTCCGTGGAAGAACCTAATGAAAAGCGCAGAAATCCGTGAAGCCTTCCTTCGCTTCTTCGAAGAGCAAGGCCACACCCGTGTAGCCTCAAGCTCCTTGATCCCAGGCAATGACCCCACCCTGCTGTTCACTAACGCGGGGATGAACCAGTTCAAGGACTGTTTCCTGGGCCAGGAAAAACGCGCCTACACCCGCGCCACCAGCAGTCAGAAGTGCGTACGCGCCGGCGGCAAGAACAGTGACCTGGAAAACGTGGGTTACACCGCGCGCCACCACACCTTCTTCGAAATGCTGGGTAATTTCAGTTTCGGCGATTATTTCAAGAAAGACGCGATCACCTTCGCCTGGACCTTCCTGACCGGCGTGCTGAAACTGCCCAAGGAAAAGCTCTGGGTAACCGTCTATGCCACGGATGACGAAGCGTATGACATCTGGACCCAGCAAATCGGCGTGCCCGCCGAGCGCATGATCCGCATCGGCGACAACAAAGGCGCGCCGTACGCCTCCGATAACTTCTGGACCATGGGCGACACCGGCCCTTGCGGCCCCTGCACCGAGATTTTCTACGATCACGGCGCCGACATTTGGGGTGGCCCGCCGGGTTCGCCGGATGAAGACGGCGACCGCTACATCGAAATCTGGAACAACGTGTTCATGCAGTTCAACCGCACCGCTGATGGCGTGTTGCATCCGTTGCCTGCACCGTCGGTGGACACCGGCATGGGGCTGGAACGGATCAGTGCGGTCATGCAGCACGTTCATTCCAACTATGAAATCGACCTGTTCACCAATCTGTTGAGTGCATCGGCTGCGGCCATTGGCTGCGCCAATGAAGGCCAGTCTTCGCTCAAGGTCGTATCGGACCACATCCGCTCCTGCGGTTTCCTGATTGCCGACGGGGTGCTGCCGTCCAACGAAGGCCGTGGCTATGTGCTGCGCCGGATTATCCGTCGCGCCTGCCGTCACGGTAACAAACTGGGCGCTACCGGCAGCTTCTTCTACAAGATCGTGGCTGCCCTGGTGGCCGAGATGGGCGATGCCTTCCCGGAACTGAAGCAGCAACAAGCCAATATCGAGCGGGTGCTCAAGGCTGAGGAAGAGCAGTTCTCCAAGACCCTGGAGCACGGCCTGAAAATTCTCGAGCAGGACCTGGCTGAACTCAAAGGCACCGTGGTGCCGGGCGATGTGGTGTTCAAGCTCTACGACACCTATGGCTTCCCGATGGACCTGACCGCCGACATCGCCCGTGAGCGTGAGCTGACCGTCGATGAGGCCGGTTTCGAGCGTGAGATGGAAGCCCAGCGTGTGCGTGCGCGTTCCGCCAGCTCGTTTGGCCTGGACTACAACACCCTGGTCAAGGTTGATGTGCCTACCGCGTTCATCGGCTACAAGGCTACCGCCGGCGCGGCCAAAATCGTTGCCATTTATAAAGACGGCAAGTCAGTCGATGTGCTGAACGAGGGCGATGAAGCGGTGGTGGTCCTGGACCAGACGCCGTTCTACGCGGAGTCGGGCGGGCAAATCGGTGACTGTGGTTTCCTCAGTTCGACGTCCGGTCGTTTCGACGTGCGCGACACCACCAAGACCGGTGGTGCGTTCCTGCACCATGGTGTGTTGGTACTGGGCAACCTGGTCGTCGGCGCGCCAGTCGACACGCAAGTTGATGCCGACGTAAGGCATGCAACGGCGCTGAATCACTCGGCCACTCACTTGCTGCACGCTGCGTTGCGTCAGGTGTTGGGCGAGCATGTCCAGCAAAAGGGCTCGTTGGTCAACAGCCAGCGCCTGCGTTTCGACTTCAGCCACTTCGAAGCGATCAAGCCTGATCAGATCAAGGCGCTGGAAGATATCGTCAACGCCGAAATCCGTAAGAACACCCCGGTTGAAACCGAGGAAACGGATATCGAAACCGCCAGGAACAAGGGCGCCATGGCGCTGTTTGGCGAGAAGTATGGCGATGAAGTGCGCGTACTGAGCATGGGCGGCAGTTTCTCGGTGGAACTGTGTGGCGGTATCCACGCCAACCGCACCGGTGACATTGGCCTGTTGAAAATCATCAGCGAAGGCGGTGTGGCCTCCGGTGTGCGTCGTATCGAGGCAGTCACCGGTGCCGCGGCGCTGGCCTACCTCAATGCAGCCGAAGAACAACTCAAGGAAGCGGCCGGCCTGGTCAAGGGTAGCCGCGACAATCTGATCGACAAGCTGTCCGCCGTGCTTGAGCGCAACCGTGCGCTGGAGAAACAGCTGGAGCAGTTGCAAGCCAAGGCGGCCAGTGCTGCGGGCGACGATCTGTCGGCCTCCGCGGTTGACGTCAAGGACGTAAAAGTCCTGGCGGCGCGCCTGGACGGGCAGGACGGCAAGGCGTTACTGGCCTTGGTCGATCAGTTGAAGAACAAGCTCGGCCGCGCAGTGATCCTGCTCGGCAGTGTCCATGAGGATAAGGTCGTGCTGGTTGCCGGTGTAACCAAGGACCTGACTGGCCAACTTAAAGCCGGTGATTTGATGAAGCAAGCCGCTGCGGCAGTGGGCGGCAAGGGCGGTGGTCGTCCGGACATGGCGCAAGGTGGCGGTGTAGATGCCGGCTCCCTGGACGCGGCCCTGGCCTTGACCGTGCCGTTTGTCGAGGCAGGTATTTAAGGCGCTGTTAATGAGCCCATGGTCTAGTCGTGGGCTCGCTCGGTTGCTGGAAGATTCGTTTATTGGGCGCCCCTTTACGGGCTGAGGCGGCTTAGAAATGGCTTTGATCGTACAGAAATTCGGAGGCACCTCGGTCGGTTCTGTCGAAAGAATCGAGCAGGTGGCCGACAAGGTTAAGAAGTTCCGTGATGCCGGCGACGACCTGGTGGTGGTGCTGTCGGCCATGAGCGGCGAGACCAATCGCCTGATCGACCTGGCCAAGGCCATCAGCGGTGATCAACAACCGCTCCCGCGTGAGCTGGACGTGATTGTGTCCACTGGTGAGCAGGTAACCATTGCGCTGCTGGCCATGGCCCTGAACAAGCGTGGTGTGCCAGCGGTGTCCTACACTGGGAGTCAGGTGCGCATCCTTACCGACAGCGCACATACCAAGGCGCGCATCCTGCAGATCGACGATCAGAAGATTCGTGCTGATCTGAAGGCTGGGCGCGTGGTCGTGGTAGCGGGTTTCCAGGGTGTTGACGAGCAGGGCAATATCACCACGCTTGGGCGTGGCGGTTCGGACACCACGGGCGTGGCACTGGCAGCGGCTCTCAAGGCTGACGAATGCCAGATCTATACCGATGTCGATGGCGTCTACACCACCGACCCGCGCGTCGTGTCCGTGGCCCAGCGCCTGGACAAGATCACCTTTGAAGAGATGCTGGAAATGGCCAGCCTCGGTTCCAAGGTGCTGCAGATTCGTGCGGTGGAATTCGCCGGCAAGTACAACGTTCCGCTGCGCGTATTGCACAGCTTCAAAGAGGGTCCGGGCACCCTCATTACTATTGATGAAGAGGAATCCATGGAACAGCCGATCATTTCCGGCATCGCTTTCAACCGCGATGAAGCCAAGCTGACGATCCGTGGCGTGCCAGACACCCCGGGTGTGGCCTTCAAGATCCTCGGTCCTATCAGCGGCGCGAATATCGAAGTCGACATGATCGTGCAGAACGTTTCGCACGATAACACCACCGATTTCACCTTCACCGTGCACCGCAACGAGTACGATGCGGCCGAGCGTATCCTGCAGAACACTGCAAGCGAGATCGGCGCCCGTGAAGTGATCGGCGACACCAAGATTGCCAAGGTGTCGATCGTGGGTGTGGGCATGCGCTCCCATGCCGGTGTTGCCAGTCGCATGTTCGAAGCGCTGGCCAAGGAAAGCATCAACATCCAGATGATCTCCACGTCGGAAATCAAAGTCTCGGTAGTGATTGAAGAAAAATACCTGGAACTGGCCGTGCGCGCGCTGCATACCGCTTTTGAGCTGGACGCTCCGGCCCGACAGGGCGAGTGATGCGATGCCAGGAAGGCGCGGCTTACCGCGCCTTTCATTTTTTTGTAGGGCGCATGTTCTTTTGCGTGGGCTCGACAATACTTAGGCGGTAGGGCTACGGCCTTTTGGTTGTAGGTCGAATGCCTTTTTTTTGCAGACTGTTGTTCCTGAAATGAATTGCGTGAGGTGAAAGGTATGTTGATTCTGACTCGTCGTTGCGCAGAAAGCCTGATTATCGGTGATGGCGAAATCACCGTGACCGTGCTCGGCGTCAAAGGCAATCAAGTGCGTATCGGGGTTAACGCTCCGAAAGAGGTAGCGGTCCATCGCGAGGAAATCTACCTGCGGATCAAGAAAGAGAAGGACGAAGAACCAAGCCTTTAATTTTTATCGTTTTTTATGTTTGCAAACGGGGAGGAACGTGGTTAATATACGCCCCGTGTTGCGGAGAGCTGGCCGAGTGGCCGAAGGCGCTCCCCTGCTAAGGGAGTACACCTCAAAAGGGTGTCGGGGGTTCGAATCCCCCGTTCTCCGCCATTATTTGCTTAGTACGTTGCAATCTGGTTTTTTCGGTAAGTTGTTGAAATTGATCGAAAAAATAGCTTTACATAGAGATTGAACGGCCTATAATGCGCGGCAACAAATGCACTCGTAGCTCAGCTGGATAGAGTACTCGGCTACGAACCGAGCGGTCACAGGTTCGAATCCTGTCGAGTGCACCATTTAAGAGTCAATTGCAGCAATGCAGATGGCTTGGTTTCAACCAGTTGTGATCTGGTCTAAAAAACACACTCTGCACTCGTAGCTCAGCTGGATAGAGTACTCGGCTACGAACCGAGCGGTCACAGGTTCGAATCCTGTCGAGTGCACCATACAAACAAAAAGCCCGCCTAGTGCGGGCTTTTTGCCGTCTGGGGTTTGTGTAGGCTTTATCCTGGCGTACGTCTTTTTCTGTTTCCCTTGTGTTTTCCCTTCCCGCTGCGTCGTCGCAGTTCATAGATGTAGCCAGCACTCAGCTTTGGCTTGCAAGCGCTTGTTCTTTCCAGTTTTTTTTTGACGTTAAAAGCGGCCGAGCGGTGTATCATGCGCCGGTCAGCCCCGCCGGGGCTTGTGGAATGCCTCCATGGACTTACCCAGTAGTTACTCAGTATCCCGCTTTACCAATCATGAATTGACTGATTGATCCTTCCGGCGCGCTCCGCTGCTGGGAGTGGAGTTCGCCTATGACCGAAGTAGAAGTAAAGAAAACACAAGAAAGCCTGCAGGATCGCCTGGCTCAAGTTATCGAGCTGCTGCAGCGCCAGCGCGTGGTCGAAGACCTCACGCACCGCCAGGAAGGACCGCACCACGACCGCGTCGAAAACCTGGTTCACCGGCAAAATCTCGTCGAGCTGCAACGCAAACTCGATGACCTGCACTCCGCCGACGTTGCTTATATTCTCGAAGCCTTGCCGCTGGATGATCGCCTGACGCTCTGGCAGTTGGTCAAGGCTGATCGCGACGGCGACATTCTCCTTGAAGTATCTGATTCGGTCCGTGAAACCCTGATCGCCGACATGGACGATCATGAGCTCCTGGCTGCGGCCAAGGAGATGGATGCGGACGAGCTGGCCGACCTGGCGCCTGAATTGCCGCGCGATGTTGTTCATGAGCTGATGGAGGCGTTGGACACTCAGCAGCGTGAGCGTGTGCGTTCCGCACTGTCTTATGATGAAGACCAGGTCGGCGCGCTGATGGACTTCGAGATGGTCACCATCCGCGAAGACGTCAGCCTGGAAGTGGTACTGCGCTACCTGCGCCGTCTCAAAGAGCTGCCGGGGCATACCGACAAGCTGTTTGTGGTCGACTATGAAGGCATTCTCAAGGGCGTATTGCCCATCAAGCGCCTGCTGGTAAATGATCCGGAGAAGAGAGTTGCTGACCTGATGGCCAGCGATACCGTGAGCTTTCACCCGGATGAAGATGCCTACGACGCAGCCCAGGCTTTTGAGCGTTACGACTTGATCTCTGCCCCGGTGGTGGACAAGAACGGCAAGTTGATCGGCCGTTTGACGATTGACGAAATCGTTGACCTTATTCGCGAAGAGAGTGAAACCGAAGTCCTCAACATGGCGGGTTTGCGTGAAGAGGAAGATATTTTCGCGTCAGTCTGGCGGTCGCTGCACAACCGTTGGGCTTGGTTGGCCGTTAACCTGATTACTGCATTTATCGCCTCCCGCGTGATCGGGCTGTTCGAGGGCTCCATCGAAAAGTTGGTGGCCCTGGCGGCGTTGATGCCGATTGTGGCCGGCATCGGCGGTAACTCCGGTAACCAGACCATCACCATGATCGTACGCGCCATGGCGCTGGATCAGGTCAGTACCGCCAACTCTTCGCGTCTGCTGCGCAAGGAGCTGGCCGTGGGGCTCATCAACGGCCTGGTGTGGGGAGGGGTAATCGGCGTGGTGGCTTACTTGCTATATGGCAGTTGGTCGCTGGGTGTGGTGATGACCGCTGCAATGACCCTCAATTTGCTTCTGGCTGCCCTCATGGGGGTTTTGATCCCTATGACCCTGGCGCGTCTGGGGCGCGATCCTGCCATGGGGGCCAGCGTGATGATCACGGCCATGACTGACAGTGGTGGCTTCTTCATCTTCCTGGGCTTGGCTACGATCTTCCTGCTCTGACCTTTCCTGCGGGGGCAAATCTGCCCTCGCATTGCTTTCTTGCTCAACTCCCACGCAAAAAAAAGCCAGCACATGGCTGGCTTCGGCTTTCAGCTGCAAATCAATTGGCTTCTGCGGCCGCCTCTACGTCGTGCGCGATCAGCGAGACGAGAGCATTTTGCTGGCGGTGGGAAAGCTGACGAAAACGCTGCAGCAGTTCGCGTTCGTGCAGTGACAGCTCTGGGCTGTCCAGGCGCATGCTCAACTCTTCACCCAAGGCACCTTCCTGAATAAGGCTCTGTTCCAGGCGAGCGATGATTTCGGAGTTCATGCTGCGATGATGATTGCGAGCCACCTCGGCAATGCGTTCCCGCATTCCGTCTGGCAGACGTACGACGAACTTGTCAGCCGTACGGCTGGAATAAATTGCCTGTTTCAATGGGCGCATATATTTAACCGGTTAGTTCAGGGGAGCGGTTTTTGGAATTGGCCGCAAGATGAGTGTTAAGACAAGGCTCACGACCAAAGTTCAACCCGAATTGCAAAGAGGCCGCATCATGCCTCAGATTTGACATTTCCTTGGC
The DNA here is from genome assembly GCF_003852255.1 of Pseudomonas sp. R1-43-08. Classification (NCBI taxonomy): domain Bacteria; kingdom Pseudomonadati; phylum Pseudomonadota; class Gammaproteobacteria; order Pseudomonadales; family Pseudomonadaceae; genus Pseudomonas; species Pseudomonas sp. R1-43-08. The sequence continues at coordinate 4,228,732 of NZ_CP027734.1, read as the reverse complement.
GTCAATTCTGTGACAAATATTGAACCGCCTAAAGGCTTTATGCCAGCACTGATTTGCATTTTTGCGGACTGGTTGGAAAAGTTTTCGCGTTGGGTCGGGTATTCCTGATCTTCGCGCAAGCCTTATCCGAAATCGGGTTGAAGAGCGCACACCCAAGCAACATGGCCTTTTGCCCTCATCTGTAAGGGTAGTGGCAGTTTGCTGATTTGCTAGCGCAAAGCGACATAAGGTCGGGCTGGAGGGGGATTAGCGCAGTATGGGGTCGAATTTTATCCGCCGCCCGAGGGCGAGCGTCAGGATCAGGAGGCATCCAAAAACAGCACTGGCGATGAACGCCAGGGTGCGAGTGTTTTGCATAGCATTACTTAAGCCCAGTAGGGGGGTTGCGAGCGTCAGGCACAAAAAAAACCATGCAGATTTGGACATGAGTAGCGCTCTCAGAAAACCCAGTGTTCGGATGTTGGGGTGGCTTGGGTGCCTTGGGTTAAGCGAATAGGGGATTGAGGGTCGGCTGTCATCACCGCCAGCTGTGGTCTTTGCTGCAGGTGGTGCGGTACGGCCTGGGTGATTTGAGCCGGGTCTTGCAATTTGGCTGGGAAGAAATGAAAAGTTACCAGCGCAGCCAGTGCCATTGCGTTGAGGGCGAGTAATAGGGCGCTGTTCATAGTCTTCTTCTCCGTATGCCTTGGCCAAATGGGTTTATGGGAGAAGTGTTGCAGGTCGCGTGCCAACTGATTTATTCAGTATAATCAATGGGTTATCTTGGTTTATGGGGAGTCGTATAGTGCAATTTGCAATGATGGCACTTTGGGGGAGTGCATTTTGCACGACGGCATAGGCCGCCCGGATTGTATTGGGCTGCGCTACCGCATGCTTGCAAGCGTTGGCTTACGATCAAAAAGCCAAGGGATGACATGACAAAAACTACCTTGCCCGTTAACATGCACGCCGTCCGTCGTTGAGCCTTTGGCTTGTCGATTGCGATTTGTCCCAGTAGCTCAATTGGATAGAGCATCCCCCTCCTAAGGGGAAGGTTGGCCGTTCGAACCGGCCCTGGGACACCATCCCTCAGTTGTTGTCTTGTTGCGTTCGTCAATATCAAATCAATCGCTTCCTTAGCTTCCTGACTGTAGCCGTGAGAAGTGCGGCGGTATTCAGTTGCTGGTCGGTGGGCAATCGAATCGCGATGGTCCCTGGGTCGTCCTTTTGTTTCCTCTATATAGAAGGGCGGTGGGATGGAAAAGAATTCTCAGGTTTTCGATTTAACTGCTTGACGCTCCTGCTTAAAGCTGTAGAATTCGCCTCCCGCTTACGAGAGATCGCAAGCGCAAGTGGTTGAAGTTGTTGAAGAATTCTTCGAAAACTTCTGAAAATAACCGCTTGACAGCAAGTGAGGCTGCTGTAGAATGCGCGCCTCGGTTGAGACGAATAGCTCTTAACCAACCGCTCTTTAACAACTGAATCAAGCAATTCGTGTGGGTGCTTGTGGAGTCAGACTGATAGTCAACAAGATTATCAGCATCACAAGTTACTCCGCGAGAAATCAAAGATGTAACCAACGATTGCTGAGCCAAGTTTAGGGTTTCTTAAAAACCCAAAGATGTTTGAACTGAAGAGTTTGATCATGGCTCAGATTGAACGCTGGCGGCAGGCCTAACACATGCAAGTCGAGCGGTAGAGAGAAGCTTGCTTCTCTTGAGAGCGGCGGACGGGTGAGTAATGCCTAGGAATCTGCCTGGTAGTGGGGGATAACGTTCGGAAACGGACGCTAATACCGCATACGTCCTACGGGAGAAAGCAGGGGACCTTCGGGCCTTGCGCTATCAGATGAGCCTAGGTCGGATTAGCTAGTTGGTGAGGTAATGGCTCACCAAGGCGACGATCCGTAACTGGTCTGAGAGGATGATCAGTCACACTGGAACTGAGACACGGTCCAGACTCCTACGGGAGGCAGCAGTGGGGAATATTGGACAATGGGCGAAAGCCTGATCCAGCCATGCCGCGTGTGTGAAGAAGGTCTTCGGATTGTAAAGCACTTTAAGTTGGGAGGAAGGGCAGTTACCTAATACGTGATTGTTTTGACGTTACCGACAGAATAAGCACCGGCTAACTCTGTGCCAGCAGCCGCGGTAATACAGAGGGTGCAAGCGTTAATCGGAATTACTGGGCGTAAAGCGCGCGTAGGTGGTTTGTTAAGTTGGATGTGAAATCCCCGGGCTCAACCTGGGAACTGCATTCAAAACTGACTGACTAGAGTGTGGTAGAGGGTGGTGGAATTTCCTGTGTAGCGGTGAAATGCGTAGATATAGGAAGGAACACCAGTGGCGAAGGCGACCACCTGGACCAACACTGACACTGAGGTGCGAAAGCGTGGGGAGCAAACAGGATTAGATACCCTGGTAGTCCACGCCGTAAACGATGTCAACTAGCCGTTGGGAGCCTTGAGCTCTTAGTGGCGCAGCTAACGCATTAAGTTGACCGCCTGGGGAGTACGGCCGCAAGGTTAAAACTCAAATGAATTGACGGGGGCCCGCACAAGCGGTGGAGCATGTGGTTTAATTCGAAGCAACGCGAAGAACCTTACCAGGCCTTGACATCCAATGAACTTTCCAGAGATGGATTGGTGCCTTCGGGAACATTGAGACAGGTGCTGCATGGCTGTCGTCAGCTCGTGTCGTGAGATGTTGGGTTAAGTCCCGTAACGAGCGCAACCCTTGTCCTTAGTTACCAGCACGTTATGGTGGGCACTCTAAGGAGACTGCCGGTGACAAACCGGAGGAAGGTGGGGATGACGTCAAGTCATCATGGCCCTTACGGCCTGGGCTACACACGTGCTACAATGGTCGGTACAGAGGGTTGCCAAGCCGCGAGGTGGAGCTAATCCCAGAAAACCGATCGTAGTCCGGATCGCAGTCTGCAACTCGACTGCGTGAAGTCGGAATCGCTAGTAATCGCGAATCAGAATGTCGCGGTGAATACGTTCCCGGGCCTTGTACACACCGCCCGTCACACCATGGGAGTGGGTTGCACCAGAAGTAGCTAGTCTAACCTTCGGGAGGACGGTTACCACGGTGTGATTCATGACTGGGGTGAAGTCGTAACAAGGTAGCCGTAGGGGAACCTGCGGCTGGATCACCTCCTTAATCGACGACATCAGCTGCTCCATAAGTTCCCACACGAATTGCTTGATTCATTGAAGAAGACGAAAAGAAGCAGCCCGAAATTGGGTCTGTAGCTCAGTTGGTTAGAGCGCACCCCTGATAAGGGTGAGGTCGGCAGTTCGAATCTGCCCAGACCCACCAATTTTGTGTGGGAAACGCCTGTAGAAATACGGGGCCATAGCTCAGCTGGGAGAGCGCCTGCCTTGCACGCAGGAGGTCAACGGTTCGATCCCGTTTGGCTCCACCACTACTGCTTCTGTTTGTAGAAAGCTTAGAAATGAGCATTCCATCGTTGTGATGGTGAATGTTGATTTCTAGTCTTTGACTAGTTCGTTCTTTAAAAATTTGGGTATGTGATAGAAAGATAGACTGGACGTTACTTTCACTGGTAACGGCTCAGGCTAAGGTAAAATTTGTGAGTCGCTCTTAATTGAGTATGATCGAATTTTCGGCGAATGTTGTCTTCACAGTATAACCAGATTGCTTGGGGTTATATGGTCAAGTGAAGAAGCGCATACGGTGGATGCCTTGGCAGTCAGAGGCGATGAAAGACGTGGTAGCCTGCGAAAAGCTTCGGGGAGTCGGCAAACAGACTTTGATCCGGAGATGTCTGAATGGGGGAACCCAGCCATCATAAGATGGTTACCTTACACTGAATACATAGGTGTATGGAGCGAACCAGGGGAACTGAAACATCTAAGTACCCTGAGGAAAAGAAATCAACCGAGATTCCCTTAGTAGTGGCGAGCGAACGGGGACTAGCCCTTAAGTGGCTTTGAGATTAGCGGAACGCTCTGGAAAGTGCGGCCATAGTGGGTGATAGCCCTGTACGCGAAAATCTCTTAGTCATGAAATCGAGTAGGACGGAGCACGAGAAACTTTGTCTGAATATGGGGGGACCATCCTCCAAGGCTAAATACTACTGACTGACCGATAGTGAACTAGTACCGTGAGGGAAAGGCGAAAAGAACCCCGGAGAGGGGAGTGAAATAGATCCTGAAACCGTATGCGTACAAGCAGTGGGAGCCCACTTTGTTGGGTGACTGCGTACCTTTTGTATAATGGGTCAGCGACTTATTTTCAGTGGCGAGCTTAACCGAATAGGGGAGGCGTAGCGAAAGCGAGTCTTAATAGGGCGTCTAGTCGCTGGGAATAGACCCGAAACCGGGCGATCTATCCATGGGCAGGTTGAAGGTTGGGTAACACTAACTGGAGGACCGAACCGACTACCGTTGAAAAGTTAGCGGATGACCTGTGGATCGGAGTGAAAGGCTAATCAAGCTCGGAGATAGCTGGTTCTCCTCGAAAGCTATTTAGGTAGCGCCTCATGTATCACTGTAGGGGGTAGAGCACTGTTTCGGCTAGGGGGTCATCCCGACTTACCAAACCGATGCAAACTCCGAATACCTACAAGTGCCGAGCATGGGAGACACACGGCGGGTGCTAACGTCCGTCGTGAAAAGGGAAACAACCCAGACCGTCAGCTAAGGTCCCCAAGTTATGGTTAAGTGGGAAACGATGTGGGAAGGCTTAGACAGCTAGGAGGTTGGCTTAGAAGCAGCCACCCTTTAAAGAAAGCGTAATAGCTCACTAGTCGAGTCGGCCTGCGCGGAAGATGTAACGGGGCTCAAACCATACACCGAAGCTACGGGTATCACGTAAGTGATGCGGTAGAGGAGCGTTCTGTAAGCCTGTGAAGGTGAGTTGAGAAGCTTGCTGGAGGTATCAGAAGTGCGAATGCTGACATGAGTAACGACAATGGGTGTGAAAAACACCCACGCCGAAAGACCAAGGTTTCCTGCGCAACGTTAATCGACGCAGGGTTAGTCGGTCCCTAAGGCGAGGCTGAAAAGCGTAGTCGATGGAAAACAGGTTAATATTCCTGTACTTCTGGTTATTGCGATGGAGGGACGGAGAAGGCTAGGCCAGCTTGGCGTTGGTTGTCCAAGTTTAAGGTGGTAGGCTGGAATCTTAGGTAAATCCGGGATTCTAAGGCCGAGAGCTGATGACGAGTTGTCTTTTAGACGACGAAGTGGTTGATGCCATGCTTCCAAGAAAAGCTTCTAAGCTTCAGGTAACCAGGAACCGTACCCCAAACCGACACAGGTGGTTGGGTAGAGAATACCAAGGCGCTTGAGAGAACTCGGGTGAAGGAACTAGGCAAAATGGCACCGTAACTTCGGGAGAAGGTGCGCCGGTGAGGGTGAAGGACTTGCTCCGTAAGCTCATGCCGGTCGAAGATACCAGGCCGCTGCGACTGTTTATTAAAAACACAGCACTCTGCAAACACGAAAGTGGACGTATAGGGTGTGACGCCTGCCCGGTGCCGGAAGGTTAATTGATGGGGTTAGCTAACGCGAAGCTCTTGATCGAAGCCCCGGTAAACGGCGGCCGTAACTATAACGGTCCTAAGGTAGCGAAATTCCTTGTCGGGTAAGTTCCGACCTGCACGAATGGCGTAACGATGGCGGCGCTGTCTCCACCCGAGACTCAGTGAAATTGAAATCGCTGTGAAGATGCAGTGTATCCGCGGCTAGACGGAAAGACCCCGTGAACCTTTACTATAGCTTTGCACTGGACTTTGAATTTGCTTGTGTAGGATAGGTGGGAGGCTTTGAAGCGTGGACGCCAGTTCGCGTGGAGCCAACCTTGAAATACCACCCTGGCAACTTTGAGGTTCTAACTCAGGTCCGTTATCCGGATCGAGGACAGTGTATGGTGGGTAGTTTGACTGGGGCGGTCTCCTCCTAAAGAGTAACGGAGGAGTACGAAGGTGCGCTCAGACCGGTCGGAAATCGGTCGTAGAGTATAAAGGCAAAAGCGCGCTTGACTGCGAGACAGACACGTCGAGCAGGTACGAAAGTAGGTCTTAGTGATCCGGTGGTTCTGTATGGAAGGGCCATCGCTCAACGGATAAAAGGTACTCCGGGGATAACAGGCTGATACCGCCCAAGAGTTCATATCGACGGCGGTGTTTGGCACCTCGATGTCGGCTCATCACATCCTGGGGCTGAAGCCGGTCCCAAGGGTATGGCTGTTCGCCATTTAAAGTGGTACGCGAGCTGGGTTTAGAACGTCGTGAGACAGTTCGGTCCCTATCTGCCGTGGACGTTTGAGATTTGAGAGGGGCTGCTCCTAGTACGAGAGGACCGGAGTGGACGAACCTCTGGTGTTCCGGTTGTCACGCCAGTGGCATTGCCGGGTAGCTATGTTCGGAATAGATAACCGCTGAAAGCATCTAAGCGGGAAACTAGCCTCAAGATGAGATCTCACTGGGACCTTGAGTCCCCTGAAGGGCCGTCGAAGACTACGACGTTGATAGGTTGGGTGTGTAAGCGCTGTGAGGCGTTGAGCTAACCAATACTAATTGCCCGTGAGGCTTGACCATATAACACCCAAGCAATTTGTTGCTCCTAGTTGAAAGACGAAAGAGGCCAGATTGCGGTGTGTGAAGACGCAATGAACCGAAAGTTCGATGCTCACAAAACACTGACTTCTATCCCATACCCAATTTGCTGAAGCGAGGCCACATGGTCACGACTCAGTACCCGAATTTCTTGACGACCATAGAGCATTGGAACCACCTGATCCCATCCCGAACTCAGTAGTGAAACGATGCATCGCCGATGGTAGTGTGGGGTTTCCCCATGTGAGAGTAGGTCATCGTCAAGATTAAATTCCGAAACCCCATTTGCGAAAGCAGATGGGGTTTTGTTTTTGGCGGTCAAAACCCTCACACCTCTTGCAAACGCCAGCCTGCTCGCGAGATCGCCGACGCCAATGCGAACGTACCGGTAAGGCTCTATATCCTATAGAGCGCTCTATTCTGGCCTTTTATGGCAGATACCCAAAGACCAGTCGAACCTTGGCTATGATCAAGGTTCACAGATGGTGCGTTGTATATTTATCTCCACTTCATGTACCTCGCAGACACGCATACAGCGTCTGAACGGTTAAGCAAAATAATCCCGGAAACGGCTCATGCCGCCTGTCCGGACCCGACCACTGCGGACTATCATGCCGATAGCCCTGTCCCCTCACTGCAAGGAGCCGCTCGGAACGCCGATGCGCCAAATCTGGAAATCTTTTCGAGCCCTTTATTTCGCCTCCTTGATGATGCTGATCGGCTCCGGCCTGCTCAGTACTTATCTGGCCTTGCGTTTGGCGGCGGATAACGTCGATAGCCTGTGGGTCGGTGCGCTGATGGCGGCCAACTACTTTGGCCTGGTGCTGGGCGGCAAGATCGGACACCGTTTGATTGCGCGTGTCGGGCATATACGCGCCTACGCGACCTGCGCCGGTATCGTCGGCGCGGCCGTGCTGGGTCATGGCTTGATCGATTGGCTACCGGCGTGGATCGTACTGCGGGTGATTGTGGGCCTGGGAATGATGTGCCAGTACATGGTCATCGAAAGCTGGCTCAACGAGCAGGCCGATGCCAAGCAGCGCGGCGTAGTGTTCAGCGGCTACATGATCGCCTCCTACCTCGGTCTGGTGCTGGGCCAACTGATCCTAGTCATGCATCCCCACCTGGGTCTTGAACTGCTGATGCTGGTGGCGCTGTGCTTCGCCCTGTGCCTGGTGCCGGTGGCCATGACCCGCCGCATTCACCCGGCACCATTGCACCCGGCGCCGATGGAGCCGCGTTTCTTTATCAAGCGTGTGCCCCAGTCGCTCAGCACAGTGCTGGGGGCAGGGCTGATCGTCGGCTCTTTCTATGGCTTGGCACCGCTCTATGCCTCCCAGCAGGGGTTGACGACCGAACAGGTCGGTTTGTTCATGGGCTCCTGTATTTTCGCGGGACTGCTCGTGCAGTGGCCGCTGGGCTGGTTGTCGGACCGCTATGACCGCGCACTGCTGATTCGCTGCTTTGCCTTGTGTTTGGCGGTGGCGGCGTTGCCTCTGGCGATCATGACCCAGGTCCCTCTGGAAATGCTGTTCGTGGCGGGCTTCCTATGTTCACTCGTGCAGTTTTGTCTTTACCCGTTGGCAGTGGCGTTTTCCAACGACCATGTGGAAGGTGATCGCAGGGTGTCGCTGACCGCTATGTTGCTGGTGACTTACGGCATTGGGGCCAGTATCGGGCCGCTTCTGGCGGGCGTGCTGATGAAGCTGTTCGGCAGCCAGATGCTGTACGCCTTCTTCAGTTTGTGTGCGTTGATCCTGGTATGGCGTATTCGGCCGAAGGCGGTGACTAACCTGCACCAGGTAGACGATGCGCCGCTGCATCACGTGGCGATGCCTGACAGCATGTCCAGTTCGCCGTTGGTGGCCGCTCTTGACCCACGGGTAGATGAGCAGGTGGTACAGGAGCAGATGCAGGCCACTGTTCCTGAGCCAGAGCCCGAACCCACGGTGGACGAGCCGGCTGCGCAGACGCCACCGGAGCCAACGGACCCGGACGATCATCCCCATGATTTGAGCAGGGCACGCCCCTGAACGAAAAAACGGGCAGATCCCATCAGGATCTGCCCGTTTTTTTACAGCTGCGTCCAAGGCTTAAAAATCGTCATCCTTGTCGAAGCGTCGAGCTTCGCGCTGCAGTTGATACACAAAACGCTCCACCTGGCGCTGCACCAGGCCGCTCATGTTATGGAAGCGCACACCCGCGAAGGTGGTATTGATCTTGTCTTCGAAATGCAGGTAACGCAGCTCGACAGCGGTGGTCATGTTGCCGAACGGCAGCGCGGCGACAAAACGGTCATAGACTTGGCCCAGCTGCAAGCGGTCGGAAATGTCGCCTTCAAAGCGCAATTTGCATCCGGTGGCCGAGATATCCAGCAGCTTGCCGTTGAACGGTGCCTTGAGCTTCTCGCCGCCCAGTTCGATGTTCACCAATTGCGCCAGCTTCAATGCAGCGCGAAATGCGTTACGACGTTGATGGTAAACCACCTCGCCGGGCATGCTGCCAGTGTAGATACGGTGGCCGTCTTTTTCGCTGATGCTCAGCGTGCCGTTACTCTCCCAGGCGACCCGCACGCCATCATGGAAACCCTCGATGCGGAAGGGCTCGCCATTTTCCAGGTAACGTTCACCATCGCGCGGGATCATTTCGTCCAGTGCCAGCGTCTTGTTATCCCGATCGATATCCACCAGATAGCTTTGGAAGCGTTGGCTGCGTTCGTGGAAAGTGATGATCAATGGATCATGGCTTTCCTGGAGCATTCGCAAAGTGCTGGCGATTTCCAGAGGCGTGGTGAGGACCTTCGGTGGCTGCGGTGCATCTTCCGCATTAAGGGCGTTGAACACAGTTGTTCCATCTCCAGGCAAAATACGACTACACGCAAGAACCGGCATTTTGCCAGTATGTAGCGCACCTTGGATAGCTCGCGCTGTAAACCGGCGTCAGGCTTGGCTGCGGGTGCTTGGCTTGACCAGGCGTGAAGTGGAACCTTGGGCGTTATACAGGGCCGGTGGCTCGCCGCCGTGAAGGATGCGTAACTGGTTGGCGGTGGTGGCTTGCTGAAGCTGGATCGACTGGCCGTTGAGCAGATTGGCTTCCTGGCACTGGGCGAGCAACTGATTGAGTTCTTTGCTTTGCGCCAGCAATTGATCGCCGACCGAAGAATGACTCGCCAGCTGTGCCAGGCCGTCGTGATCGGCGGGCAGGCCCAGGCTGGTGAGGATTTCGCTGCGCTTCTTGCCGTGCTGTTCGAGCAGCACAATCAGCGACTGTTTGCGCGCCAGTATTTCTTCGAGCAAAGGCATATCCCGGCCATACAGGGCCAGGGATTCCTCTTTGAGCAGCTCGAGCAATTGCTGCGTCGGCGCCAGATCATCAATGATCAGTTGAAGCAAATGTTCGTCGTGGTGCATGGCTGGCCTTGGGTTTTAAGCGTCCAGAAGCCCAGCGCAGGCCTTTGCCTAGCGCTCGGCTTCGAAGTTAAGCAGCTTGCTGGCTACACGGTTGCTGTCGACCGTATAAGTGCCATCGGCGATTGCCTGTTTCAACTCGGCCACACGGGCTTTATTGACAATCGGTTGATCGCGCAGCGAGTCAGTGACCTTCTGCAACTGTTGAGCCTCATTGCTCAGGTGTACCGATTCCCCACTCTGGCTCGCGCTTGCTTGCTCTGCCTTGGCGGGCAAGGGCTGGGACTTGGCTTCTACGCTGTCCTTGGTACCGTTGGTGCGCGTGTTGCCTGGTAAGGGCTGAGTGCTGTTCAAACGATTGAAATCAATGACCATGATAAAAAAACCTCTGGGTAGTGGACGCTTGCCATGTTTTCGGCCATACCCAAACAAACTTTAGGCTTTAGTGACAATAAACCTGTACGGCGCGGCATCCAACCCACAGTGTAGGAAAAGCGGGCAATTGATTCCAGTCATCTATAGCGCCACCTCGACTTGGCCGGGGGCCGTCACCCGTGCCTTGATCACACGGTTGGAGTTGAGGTTCTTGACCCGGATCTGTTCGCTCATACCACCATTGGACAGCGCTTCCCCCGGCATTCTTACGTTCAACCCGCCGCTGCTGGCGGAAATCACCACTTGGTCACCCTTGCGAATCACCTCCGCCTGCTCCAGATGCACCAGCGTGATCACCTGATCGGTGACCATTGGTCGGGTGAGTCGCTGCCCGATAGCCTGGTCCAGGGAGGTCAGGTAACCCTGGTTGATCAGGCTGATATCCCGCTCACGCAGCACAACATCGTCATAGCCAATAATGCCGGTGCGCTTCAAAGGGCGCGCCACCACGACTACGTCGCGGAACAATTTGACCTGGGCCGGCACAAACACCGTCCAGGGGGAGGCGCTCTCACAGCGGACTTTAACGGTTACCCGACCGATGGGCTGGGCGGGGCTTTCCAGGGTGGCTGTCAATTCCTTGTCACACATTGGCAGGCGCAGGCGCGGGTCCAATGGGTTGACCTGGATTTCATAGCGCCCCGGTGTCTGGGTGGTTGCCAGATAATCTTCTACAGTGAATTCAAGAAAGCCCTGGGTGACGCCGATAAGTAGATCAGGCAGGGTGACGTTGTCGGCACGAGCCGTAACGCCCACGCCCCAGACAAGCAGCGCCATCGCGGCGCAGAGCAGTCTGCGGTACTTTGGGCGGCTTGGACGTCGGGAAACTGTCATTTTAATATCCATAGCCAAGCAAATTGCAAAGCTCGTGCCGTTTAGTGTTGGGTACGCATCGTACCTCTGGGATTTAGGAGTCTGGGCATGGCAGGAGTAATGGATTCAGTAAACCAGCGCACACAGCTGGTAGGGCAGAATCGCCTGGAGTTGTTGCTATTTCGCCTGGACGGCAAGCAGCTGTACGGCATTAACGTGTTCAAAGTGCGGGAAGTGTTGCAGTGCCCCAAGCTAACGATCATGCCTAAATCCAGTCCGGTGGTATGCGGCGTAGCCAATATCCGTGGCGCAACCATTCCGATTCTTGATTTGGCAATGGCCACCGGCTCCGCTGGTTTGCAGGACCGTCAGAGCCCGTTCGTCATCATTACCGAATACAACACCAAGACCCAGGGGTTCCTGGTGCGCTCGGTGGAACGTATCGTCAATATGAACTGGGAAGAGATCCATCCGCCGCCCAAGGGCACCGGACGCGATCATTACCTGACGGCCGTGACGCGGGTTGATAACCAGTTGGTGGAAATCATCGACGTAGAGAAAATCCTCGCCGAAGTGGCGCCCACGTCGGAGACCATCTCGGTCGGTGTGGTGGATGCCGAGACAGCGCACAAGGCGGTGTCCCTGCGCGTGTTGACCGTGGACGACTCCTCTGTCGCCCGCAAGCAGGTCACGCGCTGCCTGCAAACCATCGGCGTCGATGTGGTGGCCCTCAATGACGGACGCCAAGCCTTGGATTACCTGCGCAAGTTGGTCGATGAGGGCAAGAAGCCGGAAGAAGAATTTCTGATGATGATCTCCGACATTGAAATGCCGGAAATGGACGGCTATACCCTTACAGCTGAAATACGCAACGATCCACGCATGCAAAAATTACATATCATCCTGCATACTTCGTTGTCGGGGGTATTCAATCAGGCAATGGTCAAGAAGGTCGGCGCAGATGACTTCCTGGCTAAATTCCGGCCTGATGACCTCGCATCCCGGGTAGTCGACCGGATCAAGGCAGCAGATCACGGCTAGGGGGATTTCCCCTGGCGATCACACGATTTAAGAGGCGGTATCATTGTCTACGGGTAATTTGGATTTCGAACAGTTCCGGGTCTTCCTGGAAAAAGCCTGTGGCATATTGCTCGGTGAAAACAAGCAGTACCTGGTATCCAGCCGTCTCAACAAACTGATGGAACAGCAGGGCATCAAGTCCCTGGGTGAGTTGGTCCAGCGGATCCAGGGGCAGCCGCGCAGCGGGCTCAAGGAGATGGTGGTCGATGCCATGACCACTAACGAAACCCTGTGGTTTCGCGATACCTACCCGTTTGAGGTGCTCAAGAACAAAGTGCTGCCGGCGGCCATCAAGGCCAGCCCGGGCCAGCGCCTGCGTATCTGGTCGGCGGCGTGCTCTTCCGGGCAGGAACCGTATTCGATCTCGATGTCCATCGACGAGTTCGAACGGACCAACATGGGACAGTTGAAGGCCGGCGCGCAAATCGTCGCGACCGACTTGTCCGGCACCATGCTCACCAACTGCAAGACGGGTGAATACGATAGCCTGGCCCTTGGCCGGGGTTTGTCCCCGGAGCGTCTGCAGCGCTACTTTGATCCGAAAGGGGCAGGGCGCTGGGCGATCAAGGCGCCGATCAAGAATCGCGTGGAGTTCCGCTCGTTCAACCTGCTCGACAGCTACGCCAGCCTGGGCAAGTTCGACATGGTGTTCTGCCGCAACGTGCTGATTTATTTCTCGGCCGAAGTGAAGAAGGACATCCTGTTGCGCATCCATGGCACGCTCAAGCGTGGCGGGTATCTGTTCCTCGGCGCTTCGGAAGCCTTGAACGGATTGCCGGATCACTACCAGATGGTGCAGTGCAGTCCGGGAATCATCTACCAGGCCAAATAAGCAGTAAGCAGTCAAAATGTGGGAGGGGGCTTGCCCCCGATGGCGGTGGTTCAGTTGATATCTTTATCACTGATACACCGCCATCGGGAGCAAGCCCCCTCCCACATTTGTTTTGCCACCATCCCACCGGAAGCGGCAAGTCGTATTGCCGCTTTACTGACGCCACGCGGAAAGTACTTGCCGCTTTTCTGGCATTGCCACCGGCAACCTCCCCGCCAGCCCTTGATATACGGGGCCCCCGCAGATTGGCATGCACCTTGCTATAGCCCTGTTAACGAATAGCAGGTCAGCCTAAAGGTTTCCGCCATGAGCATCAGCTTCGATAAAGCGCTCGGTATCCACGAACAAGCCCTGGGCTTCCGCGCCCAGCGTGCCGAAGTCCTGGCCAACAACATTGCCAACGCCGATACCCCGAACTACAAGGCTCGGGATCTGGACTTCTCCGCCGTGCTCGCCGCGCAGCAGGACAAGACCAAGAACGGCACCTTCGCCTTGAACATGACCAACAGCCGTCATATCGAAGCGCAAGGCCTGAGCAGTGGTGACGAGTCGCTGCTGTATCGCACGCCCATGCAGCCATCGATCGACCAGAACACCGTCGATGCCCAGCTGGAACAATCGAACTATGCCGAAAATTCGGTGAATTTCCAGGCCAGCTTTACCCTGCTCAACAGCAAATTCAAAGGGCTGATGTCAGCCCTGCGTGGAGAATAAGCCATGTCCCTGTCCAGTGTTTTCAATATTGCCGGCAGTGGCATGAGCGCGCAGACCACGCGTTTGAACACCGTCGCCAGTAACATCGCCAACGCCGAGACCGTGTCTTCGAGCATTGACCAGACTTACCGCGCCCGGCATCCAGTGTTCGCCACCATGTTCCAGGGCGGCCAGAGCGGCGGCAGTGATTCGTTGTTCCAGAACCAGGATGCCGCCGGTCAAGGCGTACAGGTGCTGGGCGTGGTCGAAGACCAGAGCAACCTCGAGGCGCGTTACGAGCCCAACCATCCGGCGGCGAACGAAAAGGGTTACGTCTACTACCCCAACGTCAACGTGGTCGAGGAAATGGCCGACATGATTTCCGCCAGTCGCTCGTTCCAGACCAACGCGGAAATGATGAACACCGCCAAAACCATGATGCAGAAGGTCCTGACCCTGGGTCAGTGATAAGGGGCGCCAAATAATGGCCATCGTTGATACGTCGAACAATACGGCAGTCCAGGACCTCTTCAATTCCAAGGTCAAGGACGCTTCAAACAATGTAGCGAATGTTTCCAAGGCCGCCACCGGCGACCAGGCCCTCGGCAAGGATGCATTCCTGCAACTGCTGGTGACCCAGCTGAAAAACCAGAACCCCTTGTCGCCGCAGGATAACGGTGCGTTCGTGGCCCAGCTGGCGCAGTTCAGCAGCCTGGAAGGCATCAATACCCTGAATGACTCGGTGAATAACATCTCGAGCAACTTCAGTTCTTCCCAGGCGCTGCAGGCTTCGTCGCTGGTAGGACGCTCGATCATCACCCAGACCGACAAGGCGCTGGTCGATACCAGCAAGAGCATGACCGGTTCGGTGGCGGTGACAGCGGCGACGGGCAATGTCTCGGTCAAGATCACCGATAAAGACGGCAACGTGGTGCGCACCCTCGATCTGGGCGCTCAGAGCGCAGGGACTTCGGACTTTATCTGGGATGGCAAGAACGAAGCGGGTGAGGTGGCCCCAGCCGGTACTTACACCTTCGCGGCCTCCACCAAGAATGACAAGGGCGACGCGGTTGCCCTGGCCACTTCGCTGCCGGCAACCGTCACCAGCGTGACGCTGAGCAAGACCGGCGGCGAGATGCTGCTGAACCTGGCAGGCGGCATGGGCAGCGTCAAGCTGTCGCAAATTCAGACTATCGGTACATAGAGCCGGCTAAATACGGCAGAGGGAGAGAAACATGTCTTTTAATATCGGCCTTAGCGGCCTCTATGCGGCCAACAAACAACTGGACGTGACCGGCAACAACATCGCCAACGTCGCCACCACGGGTTTCAAGTCGTCTCGTGCAGAGTTCGCGGATATCTACGCGGCGTCCAAACTGGGCACCGGTCAGAACAGCATCGGCAATGGTGTGAACCTGGCCGCGGTGTCCCAGCAATTCACCCAGGGTGACGTTAACGGCAGCGGCGGTATCCTGGACATGGCGATCCAGGGCGGTGGCTTCTTCGTACAGAAGGGCAGCGACGGTTCGCTGGAGTACACCCGCAGCGGTGCCTTCCGTGCCGACAAAGACGGCTTCATCACCAACAACACGGGTACCTCGCGCCTGCAGGGTTACGCAGCGGATGATGACGGCAAGATCATCAAGGGCGGGCTCACCGACCTGCAACTGAACCTGACGAACCTGCCGCCCAAGGCGTCCACCAAGGTGGACTCCACCAGTAACCTGAATTCCTCGGAGCCTGTGATCGACCAAACGGCCAAACCGTTCGACCCCACCAAGACCGATACCTTCACCACTCAATACAGCACCACTTTGTACGACTCCCAGGGCAACGCGCACCCAATGGTGCAGTACCTGGTGAAAACCGACGGCAACAAGTGGAATGCCTATACCCTGATCGACGGTCGCAATCCTGATGGTTCGGCACCGACGGGCACTCCATCGACCCCGCCTGTGGCGTCGACATTGACCTTCGATGGCGCGGGCAAACTCACCAGCGTGGTGACCGGTGGTGTGTCCGATAAGACGCTCACCGTTGCAGGCTGGGTGCCGGGCACAGTGACTAATGGTGTGTGGAAGGCTAACGGCGCGAACGCCAACCCGGGCGGGATTGCCGTCAACATGGCCAACATTACCCAATACAATTCGGCCACCTACCGTAACCCTCCGGTCACCGATGGCTATGCCACCGGCCAGATCACCGGCCTGAAGATCGACGGTAACGGCGTAATGTTCGCCACCTTCAGCAATCAGCAGAGCAAGGCCATCGGCCAGATCTCGCTGGCCAGCTTCAATAACGAACAAGGCCTGCAACCTGCCGGCAGCACCACCTGGAAAGAGACCTTCGCTTCGGGCCAGCCTGGGTACGACACCCCACAAGCCGGCACCTTGGGTTCGATCGTGGCCAACTCCCTGGAGAACTCCAACGTCAACCTGACCAACGAGCTGGTGGACCTGATCAAGGCCCAGAGCAACTACCAGGCGAACGCCAAGACCATCTCCACCCAGAGCACCATCATGCAGACCATCATTCAGATGACGTGATGGGGTAGCGCTCGACAAGAAGCCCCTCTTAGGAGGGGCTTTTTTGTGGGCGTAAGAAAATAGCCTGCGGCACATCGGGTAACGCCCGGAAATGCTTGAGAAGGAACGCTTCAATCCTGGCGCACCACTGATCAGGCAACGGCCCTGGGGGGCTCAAGAATCAGTGAGGAGGGCTTGGTATGTGGAGCTCAGGAATATCTGCGCCAGGTGCTGGACGCATAAATCATGTACCGGTCATTGCGCGTAGGGAGTCAGCTCCCCCCGAACCTGCTGGTGAAGTGTCCGCGGTCAAGACATTACTCAACCAGTTGTTCGATGCCGAACAAGGCTCCAAGACCCAGACGGCTCAGGATTTGCGCGACAAGTTGAATGAGCTGCGCCAGAAACTGGGTGATGAGAAATTCAAGGAAGTGCTTAACAAGCTGATCCAGGAAGCGGATGACAAATTCCTTGAGTTCCTCAAACGGATGCTGGAGGAATGGTTTCCCAATGATGATGTAGCACCGCCTGCCCCGCCGCCGCCGGGAGGTCGCGGTGGTGGAGGAGGTGGCGGCGGTAGAGTGAGCCCGGAGGGATTTGGTCCTGTCGAGTCCATGAGCAACAAGCCGATTACCGAAGGCTCAAAGCATTTCAATTACAAGCCTGATAACAGTAATCCGGGGAAAAAGCCGGACAATATCTGGAGTGGCTTCAGCCAGGGGCCTGATGGCAATTGCGTTACCGTTTCTGCAATAAAGGCCGCCATGATGCATTTCGGCCAGAAACCGACAGACATTTACAAAAGTGTGAAAGAGACCGCCAATGGTTACGAGGTGGTCATGAGGGACAGCGACAAGGTCTACAAGTTAACCAAGGACGAATTGCAACAAGCGGCAACCTATGCACGATTTAAGGGTGATGATCCACAAATGATGACGGATGCCAACTTCATGTTTGCGATGAGTGCCAAGCGGGCACAAATGGAGAACAACGATGGCACGGCTGGGAAGGGTTTTATTGAAGCGATGAAAAGTGTGAACGATGGTGAGTACTCTCGTGAAGGGTTAGACCGTTTGGGGCTCAGGAATCATTACAGGCAGGCTACGGATGCCGACTTGCGAAGCAGCAAGGTGGGTACAGTCGCGTACGGGGGGCATTCCATGGCGGTGATCAACGGGCGGGTTGAGTTGTGGGGCCGTCGAGGCGGTGTGCCTCAGGCGGGTATCGCAACCGTATTGTTTTAGCCGCGCACGAACGTTTCACCAGGCAAAAGAAAGCCCCCGATACACCAGAGGCCTATCGGGGGCTTTTCAGCCTTGGGGTCAAACCCAGGGCGTGCTCAGCTTATTGGCAAGCCTCACAATCCGGCTCATCAATCGCACAAGCCTTCGGCACTGGTGCCGGGCCGGCTGGCGCAGCGAGTACCGAATCGTCGCCGTGGTTGCCGCTGGAAACAGCGTTCAGCTTACCGGTGTTGATGGTCGACTTCTCGGTGCTGGTCGCGGCCAGGGCACGGAGGTAGTAGGTGGTTTTCAGGCCACGGTACCAAGCCATGCGGTAGGTCACATCCAGCTTCTTGCCTGAAGCGCCGGCGATGTAGAGGTTCAGGGACTGCGCCTGGTCGATCCACTTCTGACGACGGCTGGCGGCGTCAACGATCCACTTGGTGTCCACTTCGAACGCAGTGGCGTAGAGCTCTTTGAGCTCTTGCGGGATGCGCTCGATCTGCTGCACCGAACCGTCGTAGTACTTCAGGTCGTTGATCATCACCGAGTCCCACAGGCCGCGGGCTTTCAGGTCGCGGACCAGGTACGGGTTGATCACGGTGAACTCGCCCGACAGGTTCGATTTCACATACAGGTTCTGGTAGGTCGGTTCGATCGACTGCGACACGCCAGTGATGTTGGCGATGGTCGCGGTCGGTGCGATGGCCATGATGTTGGAGTTACGAATACCTTTCTGCACACGGGCACGTACTGGCGCCCAGTCCAGGGATTCTTCCAGGTCAACGTCAATGTACTTCTGGCCACGTTGCTCGATCAGGATCTGTTGCGAATCCAGCGGAAGGATGCCCTTGGACCACAGCGAACCCTGGAACGTCTCGTAGGCGCCGCGCTCGTCGGCCAGGTCGCAGGACGCCTGGATCGCGTAGTAGCTGACCGCTTCCATGGACTTGTCGGCGAACTCGACGGCAGCATCCGAACCGTAAGGAATGTGCTGCAGATACAAAGCGTCCTGGAAGCCCATGATGCCGAGGCCCACTGGACGGTGCTTGAAGTTGGAGTTCTGCGCCTGTGGCACCGAGTAGTAGTTGATGTCGATCACGTTATCGAGCATGCGTACGGCGGTGTTGACGGTGCGCGCAAGCTTTACGGTGTCCAGCTTGCCGTTGACGATGTGGTTCGGCAGGTTGATCGAGCCCAGGTTGCAAACGGCGATCTCGTCCTTGTTGGTGTTCAAGGTGATCTCGGTGCACAGGTTCGAGCTGTGGACCACGCCGACGTGCTGCTGCGGGCTGCGCAGGTTGCACGGGTCTTTGAAGGTCAGCCATGGGTGGCCGGTTTCGAACAGCATGGACAGCATTTTGCGCCACAGGTCTTTGGCCTGGATGGTCTTGAACAGCTTGACCTTGCCTGGGTACTCGGTGAGGGCTTCGTAGTACTCATAGCGCTCTTCGAAGGCCTTGCCGGTCAGGTCGTGCAGGTCCGGAACTTCGGATGGCGAGAACAGGGTCCACTTGCCGTCATCGAAGACACGCTTCATGAACAGGTCAGGGATCCAGTTGGCGGTGTTCATGTCGTGGGTACGACGACGATCATCACCGGTGTTCTTGCGCAGCTCGATGAACTCTTCAATGTCCATGTGCCAGGTTTCCAGGTAGGCACACACAGCGCCTTTGCGCTTGCCACCCTGGTTCACGGCAACGGCGGTATCGTTCACTACTTTGAGGAACGGCACGACGCCCTGGGATTTACCATTGGTGCCCTTGATGTACGAACCCAGTGCACGCACCGGCGTCCAGTCGTTACCCAGGCCACCGGCGAATTTGGACAGCATGGCGTTGTCGTGGATCGCGTGGTAGATGCCCGACAGGTCATCCGGCACGGTGGTCAGGTAGCAGCTCGACAGCTGTGGACGCAGGGTGCCGGCGTTGAACAGGGTCGGCGTGGACGACATGTAGTCGAAGGACGACAACAGGTTGTAGAACTCGATCGCACGGTCTTCTTTGTGCTTCTCTTCGATCGCCAGACCCATGGCCACGCGCATGAAGAACACTTGCGGCAGTTCGAAGCGGATCCCGTCCTTGTGGATGAAGTAACGGTCGTACAGGGTTTGCAGGCCCAGGTAGGTGAACTGCTGGTCGCGCTCGTGGTTGATCGCCTTGCCGAGTTTTTCCAGGTCGAAGGTGGCCAGGATCGGGTTCAGCAATTCGAATTCAATACCCTTGGCGATGTAGGCGGGCAGCGCCTTGGCGTACAGGTCAGCCATCTCGTGGTGGGTGGCGCTGTCGGCCACGCCCAGGAAACCCAGGCCTTCGGCGCGCAGGGTGTCCATCAGCAGGCGCGCGGTGACGAACGAGTAGTTCGGCTCACGCTCGACCAGGGTACGGGCAGTCATCACCAGGGCGGTGTTGACGTCGGTCAGGGCCACGCCGTCGTACAGGTTCTTCAGGGTTTCGCGCTGGATCAGGTCGCCGTCGACTTCTTCCAGGCCTTCGCAGGCTTCGGTGATGATGGTGTTGAGGCGGCCCAGGTCCAGCGGCGCAAAGCTGCCATCGGCCAGGGTGATGCGGATCGAAGGATGCGCCTGGACGGATTCGGCGGCCGGCGCGTGCACGGCACGTTCCTTGGCGCGGGAGTCACGGTAGATCACGTAGTCACGGGCAACTTTCTGCTCGCCGGCACGCATCAGGGCCAGTTCGACCTGGTCCTGGATTTCTTCGATGTGGATAGTGCCGCCCGATGGCATGCGGCGCTTGAAGGTCGCGGTCACTTGTTCGGTCAGGCGTGCAACAGTGTCGTGGATGCGCGACGAGGCGGCAGCGGTGCCGCCTTCAACTGCAAGAAACGCTTTGGTGATGGCGACGGTGATTTTGTCATCGGTGTAAGGAACGACAGTGCCGTTACGCTTGATCACGCGCAATTGGCCAGGTGCAGTGGCGGCCAGATCCATATTCGAATCAGCGGCCTGCGGCACGGAGCCCTGCGGGTTCTCGCGAGTTGTGTCGGTTTGCATGGGGGGTTGTCTCCACGTTCTATATTTGATTGCGAGTGCCAGGCTTTCCTGCAACACCCGTACCGTTTTCCATGACTTGGATGAAAAACAGCTGCCATCCGCGTGAGCGGTTTGGTCTACTGATAATCGGTTGGTTCCACGCTGTGCCAGCAATAAAGCGCTTGAATTTCGAGCTGCTTATGTGGTTGGGCGCTTATTTCCAAAACCCTACATGTAGGGTCTCTGGAAGTGCCGAGGTACAAGATAATGCGTTTTCGGGGGCTTAGCAACGCACTACCTGTGGATAACGCTGTGGGTAAAATGTGTATGAATCATGGAACGCCCGTGTAGGCCGCAGTACTGCTGGATTACGCCGCCTGTCACTGAATATTTCCAGGCAAAAACTGTCGGTTGGATTTTTGAGGGCGCGAACCCTATCACAAAAAAACGCCATGACCGAATGGATTTCCAGGCTTGTGTTCAGGGGTTGGCCCGTGGCTACAATCGACCCTCGTTATGCCCTCAATACATGACAACCAGGGTATGCCTCGACCGTGTCGACCATCAGCATTTCTTATAACAATGAGGACACCGCGTGGAGCAAGAACCCTGGCAGATATTGATTGTCGAGGACGACGAGCGGCTGGCCGAGCTGACTCGCGAATACCTGGACAGCAACGGCCTGCGGGTGTCGGTGGAGAACGACGGCGCCCAGGCCGCAGCGCGCATCGTCGCCGAACAGCCGGACCTGGTGATCCTCGACCTGATGCTGCCGGGCGAAGACGGCCTGAGCATCTGCCGCAAGGTGCGCGAGCGCTATGAGGGCGTGATCCTGATGCTGACGGCGCGTACCGATGAGATGGACCAGGTGCTCGGCCTGGACCTGGGCGCCGACGACTACGTGTGCAAACCTGTGCGCCCGCGCTTGTTGCTGGCACGCATCCAGGCCCTGCTGCGGCGCAGCGAGCCGGCGTTACCGGTTGTGGTGGAAAACCAGCGCCGCCTGCAATTCGGCCCGCTGGTGGTGGACAACGCCTTGCGCGAGGCCTGGTTGCACCAAAAGGGTATCGAACTGACCAGTGCCGAGTTCGATCTGCTGTGGCTGTTGGTGGCGAATGCCGGGCGCATTCTCTCGCGCGAAGAAATCTTCATTGCCCTGCGTGGCGTTGGCTACGACGGCCAGGATCGCTCGATTGATGTGCGCATCTCACGTATTCGCCCGAAGATCGGCGATGACCCGATCCACCCGCGCCTGATCAAGACCATCCGCAGCAAAGGCTACCTGTTCGTGCCTGAAGCCGCCGCCGATATGCCCCTGTGAACTCGATCTTCCTGCGCATCTACGGCGGCATGTGCGCCGCGCTGATCCTGGTCGCGTTGCTGGGCGTACTGGCGCTGCACTTGCTCAACGATGTGCGCAGCGACCAATACCGCGAGCGCCTGGCCCACGGCACCTTTGCGCTGATGGGCGACAACCTGCAGCCCATGAGCGCCCTCGAGCGCCAGCGCGCGTTGGCGGTGTGGGAACGATTGCTGGGCATCCCGCTGCAGTTGCGCACCTTCGCTGATGCACAGCTCGACCTGAGCCAGCGCAAGCGCCTGCAACGTGGCCAGGTCCTGGTGGAACAGACCGGTCCTCATGCCGCGCGCGTAGTGCGCCTGGTCAGCGAACCGGAGCAATTGGTGCTCACCGGCGAAGTGCAGCAGATCAGCGAGCAACTGGCCCGCGCCACGATCTACCTGCTGGCCGACGAACTGGTGCGGTTCCCGGTGGCCGAGCAGCCGCAACGTTTGGCTGATCTCAAGCAGGCCAAGGGTTTTGGTTTCGAGATGCACCTGATGGCCCTCGACCAGGCCGATATGGACGACGACCAGCGCCGTCGCGTGGCGGAGGGCGATACGGTGATGGCTCTCGGCAAGGGCGGCGACTCGATCCGCGTGTTCGCCGGCATGGTCGGCACGCCGTGGGTGCTGGAGATCGGCCCGCTGTATCAAATGAACCCGTACCCCGCGCAATGGCTGGTCCTGATCGCCCTGATCGGCCTGACCCTGATCGGTTTGATCGTCTACCTGTTGGTGCGCCAGCTCGAGCGCCGGCTCAAGGGGTTGGAGGCGGCGGCCACGCGTATCGCCAAGGGCAATCTGGAAGTTCGCGTACCGGCCCGTGGCGCCGATTCGGTGGGGCGGCTCGCGGCCGCGTTCAATGGCATGGCCGAGCACCTGCAACAATTGCTGGCGATTCAGCGTGAACTGGTGCGTGCGGTGTCCCACGAGCTGCGCACGCCGGTAGCGCGCCTGCGCTTCGGCTTGGAGATGCTGGGCGATGCCACCACGGCCGAGGCACGGCGCAAATACCTGGAGGGCATGGACGGGGATATCCAGGACCTCGATGGCCTGGTGGATGAAATGCTCACTTATGCGCGCCTGGAGCAGGGCGCGCCGGCGTTGAACTTCCAGCGCGTCGACCTCGATGCATTGCTCGATCAGGTGATCGGCGAATTGTCGCCACTGCGCCCGCAGGTCAGCGTCAGCCGGGGTAACTGCCTGTCATCGGCGCATTGGCAGGATGCCTGGGTCGATGCCGAGCCCCGCTACCTGCATCGCGCGCTGCAGAACCTGGTGAGTAACGCCATGCGCCACGCCAAGGGCCAGGTGCTGATCAGTTATCAGGTGGGGCAGGTGCGTTGCCGTATCGACGTGGAAGACGATGGCCCCGGCGTGCCGGAAAGCGCCTGGGAACGCATCTTCACACCCTTCCTGCGCCTGGACGACAGCCGCACCCGCGCCTCGGGCGGGCATGGCCTGGGCCTGTCGATTGTGCGGCGGATTATCCATTGGCATGGCGGGCGGGCGCTGATCAGCAAGAGCAATAACCTGGGCGGCGCGTGTTTCAGTCTGAGCTGGCCCAGGGATCAGGAGAAACCCTGATATTGCCATGCATTCCAAATGTGAGAGGGGGCTTGCCCCCGATGACTGTCTATCAAGCGCCGACAGCCACCAGGCTCAACAACTGCTCCCCCTCCACCGCAAACTGCCCAACCAGCTCCTTGCCATGACACCACTCACTGGACAGGTCCGTCAGCAACCGCAGCCGCACCTGCCCCGCCAGTGACCATTCCACCACCTCGGCATGCTCAAAATAGAAGCGCTTCTGCACGATCGGGTAGAGCGCCTTGAACAGACTTTCCTTGGCCGAAAACGTGAGTGTCACCAGCAAGGCGATTTGCTCACGGGGCAGGGCCGCCATGCGCTGCAGTTCATCCACGGTGAGAATTTCCCCCGCCAGGCGTTCCGCCCGTTCCAGCGCCAGCAGGTTCTCCAGGTCCATCCCCAGCCCGCGCCATTGCGCCTTATGCCCGACAATTGCTGCGGCGTGCCCGGTGCTGTGGGTAATGGAGCCACTGATATGCCCTGGCCAGATCGGCGCGCGGTCCTCACCGATGGCCGGGATGCAGTCGAGATTATCCAGTCGTTGCAACGCTTCACGGGCGCACAGGCGGCCGGCGAGGAATTCCGCCTGGCGCTTGGCCACCGAGCGCTGGATGCTCGCCGGTGGCGGCACGGCGCTGCGCTGAAAATCCTCAGGGTTCAATAAGGCCGGGTCGAAACGCGTGCTCAAGAATACGGTGCCAGGCAAGGGCGCAGGCAGCGGCCAATGGGCATCGAGTGGGGTACAACAGGCGGGTAGGGGCATCATGCGCGACATTTTGCCGAGTTGGCGCGCCAGTGCATAGCCCGTTGCGGTCAAGGCCAGGTTCAAAGCCTGTTCAGGGGGAGTTCAGGGGCGCTTGCGTAGTCTGGACGTCACAGCCTGAATGCGTACGAGGTAACGACCATGACTGCGATCAAGAAGCTGATGTTGGCGTTGACCATGCTCAGTGCCACCGCCGGCGTGCAAGCCAGCGATAGCAGCTTTGCCGGCTTTGGCCGCGAGAAGAACAGGAAATCCAGCAACCTGATCCAGCGGGTCAGCTTCGAAGAGGTGAGCATCCAGGCCGCCCCGTGGGGCCAGTCGCTGAGCGCTGGCGTCCCAAAACCGGGCTACCGCACCGGCTACGCGCTTGAGTCGGGCCACTACAATGGCATTAAACTGCGCCCGCAAGACGTGCAGGGCCGCTATGATATCCCTCGGTCGGACTGTTGAATTGCCTTGGAGAGCCTTATGAAATTGCTGGTGGTGGAAGATGAGGCGCTGTTGCGTCATCACCTGTTTACCCGCCTGACCGACAGCGGCCACGTCGTCGAGGCTGTGGCCAATGCCGAGGAAGCCCTATACCAGACCGGCCAATTCAACCATGACCTGGCGATCATCGACCTGGGCCTGCCCGGCATGGGCGGCCTGGACCTGATCCGGCAACTGCGTACCCAGGCCAAGACCTTTCCGATCCTCATTCTTACCGCCCGTGGCAACTGGCAGGACAAAGTCGAAGGCCTGGCTGCCGGTGCCGACGACTATGTGGTCAAACCGTTCCAGTTCGAAGAGCTGGAGGCGCGGATGAACGCCTTGCTGCGCCGCTCCAGCGGCTTTACCCAATCCACCATCGTTGCCGGCCCACTGCTGCTGGACCTCAATCGCAAGCAAGCCTCGCTGGATGAGCAGCCGCTGGCGCTGACCGCCTATGAGTACCGGATCCTCGAGTACCTGATGCGCCATCATCAACAAGTGGTGGCCAAGGACCGCTTGATGGAGCAGCTGTATCCCGATGACGACGAGCGCGACCCGAACGTCATCGAAGTACTGGTCGGTCGCCTGCGCCGCAAGCTGGAAGGGCCGGCCGGGTTCAAGCCGATCGACACCGTGCGGGGCCTGGGCTACCTGTTCAATGAGCGCTGCCGTTGATTCGCTCGCTACGCGTGCGCCTGATGCTGGCCGCCGCCACCCTGGCGGTGCTGTTCATGCTGGGCTTGCTGCCCGCCATGCAAGGCGCGTTCAGCCTGGCGTTGCAGGATTCTATCGAGCAACGCCTGGCGTCAGATGTAACCACCTTGATCTCTGCGGCACGCGTGGAAAATAACCGGCTGCTGATGCCGGCGCAGCTGCCCGATGAGCGCTTCAACCTGACCGATAGCCGCCTGCTCGGTTATATCTACGACCGTGAAGGCCACCTGGTATGGCGCTCGCGGGCGACCCAGGAAGAAAACATCAACTACAAGCCGCGCTACGATGGGCGCGGCAATGAATTTGCGCGGATTCGCGAGGCCAACGGCCAGGAATTTTTCGTCTACGACGTCGAGGTCCGGTTGCTGGGCGGCAAAAGTGCGGCCTTCAGCATCGTCGCCCTGCAACCGGTGCGCGAGTACCAATTGACCCTCGAAGGCCTGCGCGAGAATCTCTACCTGGGGTTCGGCGCGGCGTTGCTGGTGCTGCTGACGTTGCTGTGGCTTGGCCTGACCTGGGGCCTGCAGGCCTTGCGGCGGTTGAGCCAGGAACTGGACCAGATCGAAGGCGGCACCCGCGAAAGCCTCAGCGAAGAACATCCCCGGGAACTGCTGCGCCTCACCGGTTCCCTCAACCGTTTGCTGCACAGCGAACGCGAGCAGCGTGCGCGCTATCGCGACTCTCTGGATGACCTGGCCCATAGCCTGAAAACCCCGCTGGCGGTACTGCAGGGGGTCAGCGAAGACATGGCCCAGCGCCCCGAAGAACGCAGCCAGGCCTGGGTGCTGCAATCGCAGATCGAGCGCATGAGCCAGCAGATCGGCTATCAATTGCAGCGCGCCAGCCTGCGCAAGAGCGGCCTGGTACGCCACCAGGTCCGCCTGGAACCGGTGCTGCAAAGCCTGTGCGACACGTTGGACAAGGTTTACCGGGACAAACGCGTCACCGTCTCCCTCGAGCTGCCCGATGAGTGCGACGTGCCCATCGAGAAAGGCGCCCTGCTCGAAATGCTCGGCAACCTGCTGGAAAATGCCTATCGCCTATGCCTGAGCGAAGTGCGCATCAGTCTGGTGGAAAACCTTGAAGGTATTGAGTTGTGCATCGAAGACGACGGCCCCGGCGTACCACCGGATCAGCGCGCGCGGATTCTGCAGCGGGGCGAGCGGCTCGACCGTCAGCATCCAGGGCAGGGGATCGGGCTGGCGGTGGTCAAGGACATCATTGAAAGCTATCACGCACGACTGACCCTGGGTGATTCGGCGCTGGGGGGCGCGGCGTTCAGGATCCATTTTCCGGCCGTGTGATCGGTAGTGACTGGGCAAGCCCTAATGCCAGTCAGTTAAGCGTACACCACCGTCAGTAGGAGCGAGCTTGCTCGCGAAAAACGTCAACGATAACGCGTGCTTTCTGAATGAACGCGGTGCCTGTGAGTTTTTCGCGAGCAAGGGCTAGCCGCCCGCCTCGTTCCTACAAAAAGCCTTAACTGACTGGCATTAGGGCAAGCCCCCGATGAGGCCCTCTGCCACAACACTCTTCTAACTCTCCTGCGCCCGATAGGCCCCCGGCGTCAGCCCCGTCCACTTCTTGAACGCCCGATGAAACGCCGACGGCTCGGAGAAGCCCAGTTGTTCGGCGATCTCTTGTAATGACAAATCCGCTCGCCCCAAATGGTAGATGGCGATGTCCCGCCGCAGCTCATCCTTGAGTGCCTGAAAACTGCTGCCTTCTTCGCGCAAATGCCGACGCAGGGTCTGTGGGCTGATATGCAAGTGCTGGGCAACGGCTTCCAGGTCTGGCCAGGGCGTGCGGTCGCGGCTCAACAGGCGGCGCAACTGGCTGCTCAAGCTGTCGCCTTCATCCGGGCGTGACAGCAGGTCGGCGGGGGAGCGCTCGAGAAAGTGCTTGAGGGTGCGCTCGTCCTGCAACAGCGGCAGGCTCAAGTAGCGGGCGGGGAACACCAGGCTGCTGTTCGGTGCACCGAATACCAGGGGGCAGGGGAACAACAGGTCATATTCATTGGCGTGTGGCGGCATCGGGTAGCTGAACGTGGTCTGGTGCAACCGGATGCGCTGGCCGATCAGCCAACTGCCCAGGCGATGCCAGATCACCAGCAGGCATTCGCTGAGAAAGTGGTCCGGGTCCCAGAGTTGCGAGTCGTCCAGGCTCAAGCAGGCCATGTCGCCTTCCCGTGTCAGCTGCCAGCGCGGGCCGTGTGGGAATAGGCTATAAAACAATAAGCCGCGTTCCAGCGCTTTTTCCAGCGTGCGGCAATGAATCAGCGCATGGCACATCATGGCAAAGGTGCCGCGCTTGCTTGGCCCGTCGGCGAAACCCAGGTATTCGTCATCCAGCGCCAGCCAGAGCATTTGCAGCAACCGGGTAAATTGCTCCGGAGCGATACGCGCACGGGGTTCGCTCAGCAGTTCGGGGGTGATGCCCGCCTGCTGCAACAGGCCCGAGTAGTCGTAACCGCCCCGACGCGCGCCCTCCAGGGCGGCGCGGGCGAAGTGACTGGCGATGGTGCGTTCACGCATGACAGGGCCTCGTCCATGGGAGTGGCGATGGTAGTCATCACCCGCCGAGGCGACAAGGCGGATATCCGCCAAATTGTAGGACGCGATTGGGCAGCTAGGCGGAAATCCGCCACCTGGTTCGTGTCCAGAGCAGGCCCCGGTAAACCTTCGGGCCTGATGCCTAAAGGCCTTCAGGGTGTTTAGCGTAAAGTGGCGCGCCGTTTGCAGTAAGGATGACAGCGCAGGCTTGTTCCTACAGGTCTCGCAAACAACAAATCCCTCCAGTGCAGGAGGGTTCGCAATTCAAGTGTCGTGGGCAATGGCGGATATTTGCCACACGGGACGATTGAGGAACTTTGCAATGACGACTCGTCAGCCAATCTACAAATCCCTGTATTTCCAGGTGATCGTTGCAATCGTTATCGGTATTTTGCTTGGTCACTTCTACCCGCAGACCGGCGTGGCCCTCAAGCCACTGGGTGACGGCTTTATCAAGCTGATCAAAATGGTCATCGCCCCGATCATCTTCTGCACCGTGGTCAGCGGCATCGCTGGCATGCAAAGCATGAAATCGGTCGGCAAGACCGGCGGCTATGCGTTGCTGTACTTCGAAGTGGTTTCCACCATCGCGTTGCTGATCGGCCTGATCGTGGTCAACGTCGTGCAACCGGGCGCCGGCATGCACATCGACGTGGCAACCCTGGACGCTTCCAAAGTCGCCGCCTACGTGACGGCCGGTAAAGACCAGAGCATCGTCGGCTTTATCCTCAATGTGATCCCTAACACCATCGTCGGCGCCTTCGCCAACGGCGACATCCTGCAAGTGCTGATGTTCTCGGTGATCTTCGGTTTCGCCCTGCACCGCCTGGGTGCCTACGGCAAGCCGGTGCTGGACTTCATCGATCGCTTCGCCCACGTGATGTTCAACATCATCAACATGATCATGAAGCTCGCGCCAATCGGTGCCCTGGGCGCGATGGCATTCACCATCGGCGCTTACGGTGTGGGTTCCCTGGTGCAGTTGGGCCAGTTGATGATCTGCTTCTACATCACCTGCCTGCTGTTCGTGCTGGTGGTGCTCGGCGCTATCTGCCGCGCCCACGGTTTCAGCGTGATCAAGCTGATCCGCTACATCCGTGAAGAGCTGCTGATCGTGCTGGGCACGTCGTCTTCCGAATCCGCACTGCCACGCATGCTGATCAAGATGGAGCGTCTGGGCGCGAAGAAATCCGTGGTCGGCCTGGTGATCCCAACCGGCTACTCGTTCAACCTTGACGGTACCTCGATCTACCTGACCATGGCCGCCGTGTTCATCGCCCAGGCGACCGACACGCACATGGACATCACTCACCAGATCACCCTGCTGCTGGTGCTGCTGCTGTCCTCCAAGGGCGCTGCGGGTGTGACGGGCAGTGGTTTCATCGTACTGGCTGCCACCCTGTCGGCCGTCGGCCACTTGCCGGTTGCCGGCCTGGCGCTGATCCTGGGTATCGACCGCTTCATGTCCGAAGCCCGTGCGCTGACCAACCTGGTGGGTAACGCAGTGGCCACCCTCGTTGTGGCCAAGTGGGTCAAGGAACTGGACACCGACAAGCTGCAAAGCGAACTGGCGTCCGGCGGTACCGGTATCTCCGACACTCGCCAGGAAGACGACCTGGGCGTGGCCGAAGGCCCTGCACCTGTCATCAAGTAAGCCACTGATGGCGTGAACCTGCGCCGCTCGGTTATCCGCAAACGCCCCGACCTGTTCGGGGCGTTTGCGTTTGTGCGCGGTGACTTTCGAGCTTTTGGTTTACATTACGTGGATGCTCCACCAAAGGCCCGGTGAAGACCTGTCTTCACAAGAGAGCCTCCTCAGCCTGAGCCAATCTGTGCGCACCGAACCGCGTGACCTCTTGCAACAGATTGCTCGCCCCTAACCATGCAATGAACAGGCGGGCGTGCCCATGATTACCCTGAAACTCAACGGCCAAGACCATCAACTGGACGTCACCGAGGATATGCCGCTGTTGTGGGCGATTCGCGATGTGGCGGGCTACAACGGCACCAAGTTCGGTTGCGGCATGGGCCTGTGCGGCGCCTGCACCATTCACATCGACGGTTCGCCCGCGCGCAGTTGCATCACCCCGATCGGCGCGGTCAAAGGCCAGGCCATCAGCACCATCGACAACCTGCACACCGATCCTGTCGGCCAGGTGGTGCAGCAAGCCTGGCTCGACACCGCCGTGGCCCAATGCGGCTATTGCCAGGGCGGGCAGATCATGTCGGCTACCGCGTTGCTGAAAACCCACCCCAACCCCAGTGATGAACAGATCGAAGAGGCCATGGTCGGCAACATCTGCCGCTGCGGCACCTACAATCGCATCAAGACCGCGATCCGTCAGGCGGCCACGCACCTGGGGGCCAAGGCATGAGCCGGTTACCCGCTGATCTCGTGCTGAATAACCTCAGTCGTCGCGGCTTTCTCAAAGGCGCGGGCGCCACCGGTGCGCTGGTGATTGCCGCCAGCTGGGGCTTGCCTGACGCTTTCGCAGCTGATGCGGTCAAGCCATATGGCGGCGATGCAATGCCCCATGGGCTGATCGACGACCCCAAGGTCTACGTCAGCATCGCCACCGACGGCACGGTGACCGTGGTCTGCAACCGTTCCGAAATGGGCCAGGGCGTACGCACCAGCCTCAGCCTGGTGGTGGCCGATGAGCTGGAGGCCGATTGGGCCAAGGTGAAGGTCCAGCAAGCGCCGGGTGATGAGGTGCGTTATGGCAACCAGGACACCGACGGCTCGCGCAGCATGCGCCATTGGTACGAGCCGATGCGGCGTTGCGGCGCCAGTGTGCGGGCGATGCTGGAGCAGGCCGCTGCCGAGCAGTGGAAGGTCCCGGTCAGCGAGTGCCGTGCGCAATTGCACAAGGTGATCCACCAACCGAGCGGTCGTGAGCTGGGCTATGGCGAGTTGGCCACTGCGGCCGGTGCGCTGGCCGTTCCCGCACGCGACAGCCTGCGCCTCAAGCAGCCGACGGAATTTCGCTATATCGGCAAAGAAGGCGTCAAGGCCATCGATGGCGTCGACATCGTCAACGGCAGCGCCGTCTACGGTGCCGACGTGCATTTCGACGGCATGCTCTACGCCATCATCGCACGGCCGAAGGTATATGGCGGCAAGGTCAAATCCTTCGATGCCAGTGCCGCGATGAAAGTCCCTGGCGTGATCAAGGTGCTGGAAATCGAAAGCCGGCCGATCCCCTCCGAATTCCAGCCCCTCGGTGGCGTGGCCGTGGTGGCCAGCAATACCTGGGCGGCGATCAAGGGCCGTGACGCGCTGAACATCGTGTGGGACGACGGCGTCAACGCCGGCTACAACTCCGTCGATTACCGCAAGGAGCTGGAGGCCGCCGCCCGCCAGCCCGGCAAAGTGGTGCGCAACACCGGCACCCTCGACCAGGCCATGGGCGATGCCGACAGCACCTTGGAGGCCGCCTACTACCTGCCGCACCTGGCGCAGTCGCCGATGGAGCCGATGGTCGCCGTCGCCCGTTTCGACAAGGGCCAGTGCGAAGCCTGGGCGCCGAGCCAGGCACCGCAAGTCACTCGCGAGCGCATCGCTGAGCGCCTGGGCGTGCCCTTCGATAACGTCACGGTGCACGTGACCTTGCTGGGCGGTGGCTTCGGGCGCAAATCCAAGCCGGACTTCATCATCGAAGCCGCCGTGCTGGCCAAACAGTTTCCGGGCAAAGCCGTGCGCGTACAGTGGACCCGTGAAGACGATATCCACAATTCCTACTTTCATACCGTGTCCGCCGAATACCTCAAAGCCGGCCTGAATAAAGACGGCCTGCCTGCCGCCTGGCTGCACCGCACGGTAGCGCCGAGCATTACCGCGCTGTTCGCGCCGGGCATGAACCACGAAGCGGCATTCGAACTGGGCATGGGCTTTACCAATATGGCTTACGCCATTCCCAACGTGCGCCTGGAAAACCCTGAAGCGGCGGCGCATACCCGTGTGGGTTGGTACCGTTCGGTGTCAAACATTCCCCACGGTTTTGCTATCCAGAGTTTTGTCGATGAGTTGGCGCACAAGGCCGGCCAGGACCCGTTGCAGTACCAGCTCAAGTTGCTCGGCCCGGACCGCCGGATCGATCCGAAAACCTTGAGCGACGAGTGGAACTACGGCGAATCCCCCGAGCGTTACCCGATCGACACCGCGCGCCTGCGTGGCGTACTGGAAACTGCCGCCAAGGCCGCCGGCTGGGGGCGCAAGCTGCCCAAGGGGCGTGGTCTGGGGCTGGCGGTGCACTACAGTTTCGTCACCTATGTGGCAGCGGTGATCGAGGTGGAAGTCAAAGACGACGGCACGCTGATTGTGCACAAGGCCGATATCGCCGTGGACTGCGGCCCGCAGATCAACCCGGAACGCATCCGCTCGCAGTTCGAGGGCGCGTGTGTGATGGGCCTGGGCAACGCGGTGCTGGGCGAGATCAGCTTCAAGGACGGTAAGGTCCAGCAGGACAATTTTCATATGTACGAAGTGGCGCGCATGTCCCTGGCGCCCAAGCAGATCGCCGTGCACCTGGTGACTCCGACCGGCGAGGTGCCGTTGGGCGGTGTCGGCGAGCCCGGCGTACCGCCGATTGCGCCGGCGTTGTGCAACGCGATCTTCGCAGCGACCGGCCAGCGCATCCGTAACCTGCCGGTACGCTATCAATTGCAGGGTTGGCAGGAGGCGAAGGCCTGATGGACAGTGTGGATCTGAATGTCTTGCGCAGCGTGCTGCAATGGCGCCGCGCCGGGCAACGCGTGGTGTTGTACAGCGTGGTGCAGACGTGGGGCAGTGCGCCGCGCCCACCGGGGGCGATGTTGGCCTTGCGCGGCGACGGGGTGGTGATCGGTTCGGTGTCCGGCGGCTGCATCGAGGACGACTTGATCGCACGCCTGCAGGATGGCCGTTTACCCGCCGACGGCCCGCCCGTGCAGCTGGTGACCTACGGCGTTACTCGCGATGAGGCGGCGCGTTTTGGCCTGCCCTGCGGCGGCACCCTGCGCCTGACCGAAGAACGGGTGGAAGAGTGGGCCTGGGTGGAGCAATTGCTGGCGCGCTGCGAGGATCATCAGATTGTCGCGCGGGAGCTGAACCTGGCCACCGGCAAAGTGACCCTCAGCCCTGCGAGCAAGACCGATGTGGTGACCTTTGACGGCCAGTGCCTGCGCGCCATCTATGGGCCGCGCTGGCGCCTGCTGCTGATCGGCGCTGGGCAACTGTCGCGCTACGTCGCGGAAATGGCGCGCCTGCTCGACTTCGAAGTGCTGATCTGCGACCCGCGCGAAGAGTTTGTCTACGGTTGGGAGGAACAACACGGCCGCTTCGTGCCGGGCATGCCCGATGAAGCGGTGTTGAATATCCAGACCGACGAACGCACGGCGGTTGTCTGCCTGACCCACGATCCGCGCCTGGACGATATGGCTTTGCTCACGGCGTTGAATTCCAGCGCGTTCTACATTGGCGCCCTGGGCTCGCGGGTCAATACGCTGAAACGTCGGGAAAACCTGGCGGCGCTGGGCTTGTCGGCGGACGCAATCGCGCGCTTGCATGGGCCCATCGGTTTGCACATCGGCAGCCATACGCCGGCGGAAATCGCACTGTCGCTCATGGCGGAAATCGTCGCGATCAAGAACGGCGTGGCGCCCTTGCAGAAAAAGCCGCTGCCGGTGGCTGCACAGTGACAGTGACGGCAATAGTGCTGGCGGCGGGGCAGGGCAGTCGCTTCCGCGCTGAGGCCGGTGCCGACCGGGATAAATTGCTGGCCGATTGCGTCGGCCTGGACGGCGTGACACGAGCGGTTATCGAGCAGGTGTTGGTGAACCTGCCGGCGACGCTTGTTGAGCGTTGGGTGGTGACTTCACCGGAACGCCTTGAGGTGATTCGGTTGGCAGAGGCACATGATTGTAAGGTCCTGCTGCTGGAATCGGCCGGTATGGGCGATAGCATTGCCGCCGCTGTCACGGCCAGTGCTTCGGCAGAGGGCTGGCTAGTGGTACTGGGGGATATGCCGTTTATTCGTTCCGCGACGATCGAGCGTGTGCTGGCCGATCCGGGAAGCATCACTGTGCCGGTGCATGCCGGACAGTATGGGCATCCAGTCGCTTTCGGCCGTGTATTTGGGCCTGCATTGATGGCATTGGCCGGCGACCGTGGCGCGAAGGCTTTGTTTGCACTGGCACAGGTGCGAGGCGTGCCGGTGGATGATCCGGGCGTGCTATGGGATGTGGATGTGCCGCAACAGTTGAGTTTCAGCGCCGACTGATGTGGGAGGGAGCAAGCCCCCTCCCACCTTTGAACAGCCGTGTGTTTGATTTTTTTGCAAAAAAAAGCCCCGCCTGATTGCTCAGGCGGGGCTTTTTAATAGCCGATGGAATCAGACGAGGGGTTTAGGCTCGTGCTCTTCTTCCTGGGCCTTTTGCTCTAACGCTGCAGCAGCAGCGGCAGCCTCGGCTTCCTTGCGGCGGCGACGCACTTCACGTGGGTCGTTCGGTGCACGGCCGTTTTCAGTCAGGGCGCTTGCCGGTGCAGCTTCAACCACCGGAGCGGCGACTTCGGCTACCACCGGGGCTTCCACGACTGGCGCAGGCTCTACGACCGCCGTTGGCTCGATCACAGGGGACGGCTCAACCACTGGGGCAGGCTCGGCAACCACGACTTCGGCAACCGGAGTTGGCGCTTCCTCTACCACCGGCGCAGGCGCAGGCGCTTCAACCGGAGCGGCAGGTTCGGCGGTCCATTGGAAGGCGGTCTGTTCTTCGCGAACTTCACGCACCACTGGAGCAGCTTCTTCAGCAACCGGTGCTTGCTCGGGCGCTTGAACCACTGGCTCAGGCTCGACGACCGAGGCGACTTCAACGGCAACCACTTCGGTCACGGGTTGAGCGTCGCGAACCGGTGCTACTTCCACTTCCGGAACCACTGGGGTTTCGATTGGGGTAGTGGCTTCCACCACCGGTGCTTCAACCACTGGAGTCTCGGCAACGGGCGCTTCTACCGTAGCGGTCTCTTCGAAAGCAGCATTATCTTCGACAGCGGCGGTAGCGCGTTCAGCCTGCTCATGAGCCTGGGCTTCAGCCGGTGCGCTGATGACCGAGCTGGCCACAGCGGCAGTCACGGCCAGGCCGGCAGCCAGTTCGTCACCGGTCGGTTCGTGGTTGCCAGCTTCTGCGTGCTCGCCGGCTTCTTCCGAGCCTTCGATCACGTTGCCGTTGGCATCACGCTGACGCTCACGACGGTTGCTGCGACGACGCTGACCACGGGAGCGGCGGCGTGGACGATCGCCTTCGGCGTTGTCCTGGCCATCTTCCTGCAGTTGCTCTTCGCCGGTCAGCACTTCTTCTTCGCTGGCGGCAGCGGCTTGTTCGGCGCGCGGTTGACGCTCTTCACGCGGAGCACGTGGTTGGCGTTCCTCACGTGGCGCGCGTTCTTCACGCGGCTGACGAGCCGGGCGTTCTTCGGTGGTTGCGGCTGCGGCTGCGGCAACGGCAGGTGCCGCGTCCAGAGGCTCGCGCAGTTCGCGCACACGTTCTTCACGCTCGCCGCGCGGCTTGCGGTCTTCACGTGGGGCACGTGGAGTGCGCGGTGCACGCTCCTCGCGAGGTGCGCGTTCTTCACGGGCTACGGTCGGGGTTTCTTCACGGGCTTCGCGAGGTGCACGCTCTTCACGGGGCGCGCGTTCTTCACGCGGAGCACGTTCTTCGCGCGGCTTGCGCTCTTCGTCGCGGCGACCGTTGCGGTTACGGCTCTGCTGACGACCGTTGCGACGCTCTTCGTTGCGCGCAGGGCGTTCGGCGGCGGTTTTTTCAACCACAACCGGCGCGGCGGGCTCTTCCTTGGTGGCGAACAGGCTGACCAGGGATTTCACCAGGCCTTTGAACAGGCTTGGCTCAGGCAGGGCGGCCGGTGCGGCAACCGGAGCGGCGGCTTCAACCGGAACCGGTGCGTTGGCACGGGCCGGTGCGGTCTTCACCGCGGCTTCCTGGCGAACCAGGGTGCGGGTCGCGGCGGCTGGCTGGACTTCTTCCACTTCGGCAGCGGCAGCGGCGATTTCGTAGCTGGACTGGCCGCTGTGGGCTTCCGGGCTGTCATCGCGCAGGCGCTGCACTTCGAAGTGCGGCGTCTCGAGGTGATCGTTCGGCAGGATGACGATACGGGCACGGGTGCGCAGTTCGATCTTGGTGATCGAGTTGCGTTTTTCGTTGAGCAGGAAGGCGGCAACCGGAATCGGCACTTGTGCGCGAACTTCGGCGGTGCGGTCTTTCAGGGCTTCTTCTTCGATCAGGCGCAGGATCGCGAGCGACAGCGATTCAACGTCACGGATGATGCCGGTGCCATTGCAACGCGGGCAAACGATGCCGCTGCTTTCACCCAGGGATGGGCGCAGGCGCTGACGGGACATTTCCAGCAGGCCGAAGCGCGAGATGCGGCCGACCTGCACGCGGGCACGGTCAGCTTCCAGGCATTCGCGGACTTTCTCTTCCACGGCGCGCTGGTTCTTGGCCGGGGTCATGTCGATGAAGTCGATCACGATCAGGCCGCCGATATCACGCAGGCGCAGCTGGCGGGCGATTTCTTCAGCCGCTTCCAGGTTGGTCTGCAGGGCGGTTTCTTCGATGTCGCTACCCTTCGTGGCGCGTGCCGAGTTGATGTCGATGGACACCAGGGCTTCGGTCGGGTCGATCACGATGGAGCCGCCGGAAGGCAGTTCGACTACGCGCTGGAAAGCGGTCTCGATCTGGCTTTCGATCTGGAAACGGTTGAACAGCGGAACGCTGTCTTCGTACAGCTTGATCTTGCTGGCGTACTGCGGCATCACCTGGCGGATGAAGGTCAGGGCTTCGTCCTGGGCTTCAACGCTGTCGATCAGCACTTCGCCGATGTCCTGGCGCAGGTAATCGCGGATGGCGCGGATGATCACGTTGCTTTCCTGGTAGATCAGGAAGGGCGCGGAGCGATCCAGGGACGCTTCTTTGATGGCGGTCCAGAGTTGCAGCAGGTAGTCGAGGTCCCACTGCATTTCTTCGCTGCTGCGGCCCAAGCCTGCAGTGCGCACGATCAGGCCCATGTCGGCCGGAGCGATCAGGCCGTTGAGCGCTTCACGCAGTTCGTTGCGCTCTTCGCCTTCGATGCGACGGGAAATACCGCCGGCACGCGGGTTGTTCGGCATCAGCACCAGGTAACGGCCAGCCAGGCTGATGAAGGTGGTCAGGGCAGCGCCCTTGTTGCCACGTTCTTCTTTCTCGACCTGAACGATGACTTCCTGGCCTTCGCTCAGGACGTCCTTGATGTTCACCCGGCCTTCGGGGGCCTTCTTGAAGTATTCGCGGGAGATTTCTTTGAGGGGCAGGAAGCCGTGGCGCTCGGAGCCGAAATCGACAAAGGCAGCCTCAAGGCTAGGTTCGATGCGAGTAATACGGCCTTTATAGATGTTGGCCTTCTTTTGCTCGCGGGCACCGGATTCGATATCCAGGTCGTAGAGGCGTTGGCCATCTACCAGTGCAACACGCAACTCTTCGGGTTGGGTTGCGTTAATCAGCATTCTTTTCATGTTGTACCGTCGGTTTCCGGGCTGCCGGAAACGGCGTTCGGCACACACGACTTCTCACGGTCGGTGTCAGGTGCGTCAAGAGTGGTTGGCCACTCCAGTGTCCAGCAAAACCTGCCAATTGGGCGGGTATCGCGACGGACGCGTCCTGCTTGTTAGCGGTGGTGACAAAGGCACCACTTCAACAAAAGCTAAGGTCAGGAGGAGGAATCAACCGGCGACTGTGGACGAGATGAAGCGTCTAAATATAAGCCTAGTGCTACACGGTCCGACGGTTGTGCATCTCCACCCTACACGTATCCCTGATAATTCGGGTGCTGCCGCGCGCAGAATCCGCAGCGGGTTGGCATTTACCGTGTTCTCCAATGGGGAGTCCACGCTCATGGCTAAACAAGACTAGGTGTGGGCGACTGCGCTCGCACTCAGCTCTTAACAGGCGTTGTTTCCGAAGCATTCGCCATGGTCTGGCCCGAGACTGACTGCACTTTGTGAACTGGCCGTAAATATCGGCGCGCAAGGCGAGTATTCACTCTGCTTTGCGCACTCGCTTCAGGCCTCATGTCACCTGCGCTTGTTACAATCTCAAGCCTTCCAAGGTGGCGAACGCCCCGTAGGACGGCCTCGCGTCCTGATGAATTGCGATGGTCAGGGCCGGCAGTTTGCCGCAAGTCCTCTGTCCAGGCCGCTTTTGGCGGCGTTCGCGACTATAGCAGCAATGATTAAGTGCTTCAATTCCATAAAAAATTGTTATCATCGCCGCCATGACGACTACCGCCCCCCAGACCCCCAGCGTCCAGCTGCTCGAGGTCTCGCCGGAATATGCCGGCCAACGCATCGATAATTTTCTCCTGGCCAGGCTCAAGGGCGTGCCCAAGACCTTGATTTACCGCATCTTGCGCAAAGGCGAGGTGCGCGTGAACAAAGGTCGGATCAAGCCCGAATACAAGTTGCAGGCGGGCGATATCGTCCGCGTGCCGCCAGTGCGTGTGCCCGAGCGCGACGAGCCGGTGCCGCTGGCCCAGGGCCTGCTGCAGCGCCTGGAAGCCTCGATCGTGTTCGAAGATAACAAACTCATCGTGATCAACAAGCCCTGCGGCATTGCCGTTCACGGCGGCAGCGGTCTGACGTTCGGCGTGATCGAAGCCTTTCGTCAGTTGCGCCCGGATGCCAAGGAGCTGGAATTGGTCCACCGACTGGACCGCGACACCTCCGGCCTGTTGATGATCGCCAAGAAGCGCAGCATGTTGCGTCACCTGCACACCGCCCTGCGTGGCGATGGCGTGGACAAGCGCTACATGGCGCTGGTGCGAGGTAACTGGGCCAGCTCGATCAAGAGCGTGCGAGCGCCGTTGCAGAAAAGCAACCTGCGCTCCGGTGAACGTATGGTGGAAGTGGACGAGGAGGGCAAAGAGGCCCTGACCCTGTTCAAGGTGCTGCGCCGCTTCGGCGACTTCGCCACCCTGGTCGAGGCCAAGCCGGTCACCGGGCGTACCCACCAGATTCGCGTGCACACCCTGCACGCTGGCCATTGCATTGCCGGTGATACCAAATACGGTGACGAGGATTTCTCCAAAGAAATTCGCGACCTCGGCGGCAAGCGTCTGTTCCTGCACGCCTATATGCTGACCGTGCCGCTGCCCGATGGCGGTGAGTTGAAGTTGCAGGCGCCAGTCGATGAGATGTGGGCCAAGACCGTGGAGCGTTTGAGTGTCGCGCCTTGATTACAAGCTGCTGATCTTCGACTGGGATGGAACGCTGGCCAACTCCATAGGGCGGATTGTCGAGTCGATGCACATGGCCTCGACCCGTTCCGGCTTCGAGCCGTGCAGCGACCTGGCGGTCAAGGGCATCATCGGCCTGGGCTTGCCCGAGGCCATCCGCACCCTGTACCCACTGATCGACGACTCGCAGCTGATCGCGTTTCGACAGCACTACGCGGATCACTACATCGCCCTGGAAGCCGAGCCTTCCCCGCTGTTCGACGGTGTGAGGCAGTTCCTGGAGGCGTTCCGTGCCCAGGGCTATTACCTCGCCGTGGCCACCGGCAAGGCCCGGCGCGGGCTTGACCGCGTGCTCAAGGCACATGGCTGGGACGATTATTTCGACATCACCCGTGCCGCGGATGAAACCGCCAGCAAACCCCACCCTCTGATGCTGGAGCAGATCCTGGCTCACTGCGGTGTAGCGCCGCGCCAGGCACTGATGGTGGGGGACGCGTCCTTCGACCTGATAATGGCGCGCAATGCCGGCATGGACAGCGTGGCGGTCAGCTACGGCGCCCAGGCGGCCGAAGCCTTGCAGCAATATGAGCCCAGGCTGACGATCGATCATTTTTCTGAACTGCAGGCCTGGCTCGGTCGGGCTCAATAAGTCTTTGCTGGGGTTAATGGCATGAGTGACGAGTGGAAAGCGCCTGAAAAGGCCGTTGGCAGCGACGACAAAAGCTGGAAGTTGCTGGAAAAGACCTTGTTGGCCAGCGTGCAGGAGCAGCGTCGTTCACGGCGTTGGGGGATTTTCTTCAAGCTGCTGACCTTCGTGTATCTGCTGGGCATGCTGGCGTTGTTCAGCCCGCTGATGGACATGGAAAAAAGCGCCACCCGTAGCAGCCACTACACCGCCTTGATCGAAGTGCGCGGGGTGATCGCCGACAAGGAGCCCGCCAGCGCCGACAATATCGTCAGCAGCCTGCGCGCCGCGTTCGAAGACCCCAAGGTCAAAGGCGTGGTCCTGCGCATCAATAGCCCCGGTGGCAGCCCGGTGCAGTCGGGTTATGTGTATGACGAGATCCGCCGTCTGCGCGCCCTGCATCCAGATACCAGGCTTTATGCGGTGATCTCGGACCTGGGGGCTTCGGGTGCCTATTACATCGCCAGCGCTGCCGACCAGATCTATGCGGACAAGGCCAGCCTGGTCGGCTCCATTGGCGTGACGGCGGCCGGCTACGGTTTTGTCGGTACCATGGAGAAGCTGGGCGTGGAGCGTCGCACCTACACGTCGGGGGAGCACAAGGCGTTCCTCGACCCGTTCCAGCCGCAAAAGGCCGATGAAACCCAGTTCTGGCAGGGCGTGCTCGATACCACCCATCGTCAGTTCATTGCCAGCGTCAAGCAAGGGCGTGGCGATCGGCTGAAGGACAAGGACCATCCAGAGCTGTTCTCCGGCCTCGTGTGGTCGGGTGAGCAAGCGCTGCCGCTAGGCTTGATCGACGGTCTGGGCAGTGCCAGTTCGGTAGCACGGGATGTGATTGGCGAGAAGGAACTGGTGGATTTTACGGTTGAGGAATCGCCGTTTGACCGCTTCTCCAAAAAGCTCGGCGCCAGTGTGGCTGAGAAGCTGGCCCTGTACATGGGCTTCCAGGGCCCGACCCTGCGCTGATAGCTCAAAGTAGACGCAGGACAAAATGTGGGAGGGGGCTTGCCCCCGATAGCGGTGGATCAGCCAGCTTATCTGTGGCTGACACACTGCCATCGGGAGCAAGCCCCCTCCCACATTTGGATTTGTGGTGTATCTAGGGGATTTGCACACCTTCCGCCAGCAGCATATCTACCAGGCGAATCAGCGGCAGGCCCACAAGGCTGGTCGCATCCGGCCCTTCGGTGCTCTGGAACAGGCTCACGCCCAGGCCTTCGGCCTTGAAGCTGCCCGCGCAGTCATACGGCTGCTCGACCCGCAGGTAGCGTTCGATGCGTTCAACGCTCAGTTCGCGCATGTGCACCGTAAAAGGGATGCAGTCGACCTGGCAGTGCCCGGTATCGCTATTGAGCAGCGCCAGTCCGGTGAGGAAGCTCACACGCTTGCCGCTGGCTGCCAGCAATTGCTCGCGGGCGTTTTCGAAGGTGTGCGGCTTGCCGATAATCCGTCCTTCAAGCGCAGCCACTTGATCCGAGCCGATGATCAGGTGTCCTAGATGACTGGCGGCGAGGGCGCGCGCTTTCTCTTCGGCCAGGCGCTTGACCAGCGCAATGGCGGATTCATCCGGGCGATGGCTTTCATCGATATCCGGTGCGCCGCAGGTGAACGGCAAGTGCAGGCGGCTCAGTAATTCCCGGCGATAAACCGAGCTGGACGCAAGTAATAAAGGCAGCATGGACGTCTCCTCAAGGCAGCCGCAGATTCTAGCGGCGTGACCGGCTGACGCACAGGGCTGAATTTCCTTTGACATGGCTGGGGGCATCCCTATAATGCTGCGCCTATGTTGAATGACCCGATTCCACCTCACGTTGACCCGCGCAAATTGGCTGATCGTGGCACTTCCCTTCAAGGTGAATTGCCGCTGGCCGATTTGGAGAGACTCTGCGACTCGCTTTCCGACACTGTCGGTGCGGTCCAGGCCAAATTCGTTTTTGAACGAGATGAACGTAAGTCTGTGGTAATCCACAGTTTTATCGACACCGAAGTCAAGATGGTTTGCCAGCGTTGTCTTGAGCTGGTCACCCTGCCGATCCACAGCGAATGCAGTTATGCCGTGGTGAAGGAGGGTGCGAATACCCAGTCGTTGCCGAAAGGTTATGACGTGCTGGAACTGGGCGAAGATCCTTTGGATCTGCATGCACTGATCGAGGAGGAGCTTTTGCTCGCCTTGCCCATTGTGCCTGCTCATCATCCGGAAGAATGCCAGCAGCCGGCGGGTCTCGATGACGAGCCCGAACCGAGCGAGGACGAGGTAACGCGGTCCAACCCGTTCAGTGTATTGGCGCAGTTAAAGCGTGACCCAAACGTTTAGGAGTTAATCAATTATGGCTGTTCAGCAGAACAAAAAATCCCGCTCTGCCCGTGACATGCGTCGTTCGCACGATGCCCTGACGGCAAGCACTCTGTCTGTAGAAAAAACCACCGGTGAAATTCACCTGCGTCACCACGTTTCGCCAGAAGGCGTTTACCGTGGCCGTAAAGTGATCGACAAGGGCGCTGACGAGTAATCACTTGTCTGCTCAAGTCATCGCGATTGACGCAATGGGCGGGGACTTCGGTCCCCGCAGCATTGTTCAGGCCTGCATTGCCAGCCTGTCTGCAACGCCCTCGCTGCACCTGACCCTCGTCGGTCAACCCTCCCTTCTTGAAGAACTGATTGCCAGCCATCCGGCGGTGGATCGTGCGCGCCTGACGGTTACAGCGGCCAGCGAAGCCATCACCATGGACGAAAAACCGGCAGCGGCCCTGCGCGGCAAGCCCGACTCGTCCATGCGTGTGGCGTTGCAATTGCTGCGCGACGGCAAGGTGCAAGCCTGTGTCAGTGCCGGCAATACGGGCGCGCTGATGGCTCTGTCGCGGCATGTGCTCAAGACGCTGCCGGGCATCGACCGGCCGGCGATGGTGGCGGCGATTCCGACGCAGAAAGGTTATTGCCAGTTGCTGGACCTGGGGGCGAACGTCGACTGCAGTGCCGAGCACCTGTTCCAGTTCGCCGTGATGGGCTCGGTGGCGGCCGAAGCGCTGGGCGTGGTACGGCCACGCGTGGCCTTGCTGAACATCGGCACCGAAGACATCAAGGGCAACCAGCAGGTCAAGCTCGCCGCTGCATTGCTGCAGGGCGCGCGAGGCTTGAACTACGTCGGCTTTGTCGAGGGTGACGGTTTGTACCGTGGTGAGGCGGATGTGGTGGTGTGCGACGGGTTCGTCGGCAATATCCTGCTCAAATCCAGCGAGGGCCTGGCGACCATGATCGCCACGCGCATCGAAGCGCTGTTCAAACAGAACCT
Organism: Pseudomonas sp. R1-43-08; assembly: GCF_003852255.1. NCBI lineage: Bacteria > Pseudomonadati > Pseudomonadota > Gammaproteobacteria > Pseudomonadales > Pseudomonadaceae > Pseudomonas > Pseudomonas sp. R1-43-08. Next base: position 4,185,493 of record NZ_CP027734.1, on the reverse strand, counting down.
GGTGTCGCGTGCTGTTGGCGCCCTGGCGCTGCCATTGATGCGCCGTCTGCAGGCCGACCTGGCCCCGGCCAGGCACAACGGCGCGAGTTTTCTGGGTTTGCAGGGCATTGTGGTGAAAAGCCACGGTTCGGCCGGTGTGGAAGGCTTTCAAAGTGCCATTGCGCGGGCCGTGATCGAGATTCAGGAAAACCTGCCGCAACGTTTGCACGGCCGTCTCGAGGATCTGTTGCCTTAGGCGAATTGGCCCGGGAGTGCTTAAATGTGACCGGCCAGTTCAATTGACCATCCAATCTGTCAGTTTCGTGCGCCCCCACCGTAGGGGCGCCTCTTTCCGACGACAAGATCATTAGGGGCTTGTTACATGTCTACATCCCTCGCATTCGTCTTTCCAGGGCAGGGTTCGCAGTCCCTCGGCATGTTGGCCGAGCTGGGCGCGCAATACCCGCTGATCCTGGACACCTTCAAGGAAGCTTCCGACGCACTGGGTTACGACCTGTGGGCGTTGACCCAGCAGGGGCCGGAAGAGCAACTCAATCAAACCGATAAGACCCAGCCGGCCATCCTGACCGCTTCGATCGCCCTGTGGCGCTTGTGGCTGGCCGAAGGCGGCGCGCGCCCGGCATTCGTTGCCGGCCACAGCCTGGGCGAATACAGCGCGCTGGTCGCGGCGGGCAGCCTGACCCTCGCTGAAGCGGTCAAACTGGTCGAGCGTCGTGGTCAATTGATGCAGGAAGCCGTTCCGGCCGGGCAGGGCGGCATGGCCGCTATCCTGGGCCTGGACGACGCCGTGGTGATCGAAGCCTGTGCCGAAGCGGCCCAGGGCGAAGTGGTCAGCGCGGTCAACTTCAACTCCCCTGGTCAAGTGGTCATCGCCGGTGCCAAGGCGGCGGTCGAACGCGCCATCGAAGGCTGCAAGGCCCGTGGCGCCAAGCGTGCGCTGCCGTTGCCGGTCAGCGTGCCGTCGCACTGCGAACTGATGCGCCCGGCCGCCGAGCGTTTTGCCGAGTCTATCGCTGCCATCAACTGGCAGGCGCCGCAGATCCCGCTGGTGCAGAACGTCAGCGCGGCGGTTGCCCCTGACCTGGACACCCTCAAGCGCGACCTGCTGGAGCAGCTCTACAAGCCGGTACGCTGGGTGGAATCGGTGCAGACCCTGGCCGCCAACGGCGCCACCGAGCTGGTCGAGTGCGGTCCGGGCAAAGTCCTGGCCGGCCTGAACAAGCGCTGCGCCGACGGTGTGTCGACTGCCAACCTCAATACCCCTGAAGCCTTCGCTGCCGCTCGCGGCACTGGCCTGAACGCTTAATCCCGATTTTGTACTTAGGAGAAGCCTGCATGAGTCTGCAAGGTAAAGTTGCACTGGTTACCGGCGCAAGCCGTGGCATCGGCCAGGCCATCGCCCTGGAGCTGGGCCGTCAGGGCGCCGTTGTGATCGGCACCGCCACTTCCGCTTCGGGCGCCGAGCGTATCGCCGCGACCCTCAAGGAAAACGGCGTGCAGGGCACCGGCCTTGAGCTGAATGTGACCAGTGATGCGTCCGTGGCGGCAGTGCTGGCTGAGATCACCGCTCAGTTCGGTGCGCCGGCGATTCTGGTGAACAATGCCGGTATCACCCGCGATAACCTGATGATGCGCATGAAAGACGACGAATGGTACGACGTGGTCGATACCAACCTGAACAGTCTGTTCCGCCTGTCCAAGGGCGTTTTGCGCGGCATGACCAAGGCGCGTTGGGGCCGAATTATCAATATTGGCTCCGTAGTGGGTGCCATGGGCAACGCCGGCCAAGTAAACTACGCCTCCGCCAAGGCCGGTCTGGAAGGTTTCAGCCGTGCACTGGCGCGTGAAGTCGGTTCGCGGTCGATTACGGTCAACTCGGTGGCTCCAGGGTTCATCGACACCGATATGACCCGCGAACTGCCGGAAGCACAGCGTGAAGCCTTGCTGACGCAGATTCCGCTGGGCCGTCTGGGCCAGGCTCAAGAGATCGCGAATGTGGTCACTTTCCTGGCATCTGACGGTGCGGCATACGTGACTGGGGCTACAATTCCAGTGAACGGCGGGATGTACATGAGTTAAATTGTGACGGATCGCTTCAAAAATATGTCATACGAGCTGTCTAAAATCCGTTATAAAGCTGCAACTTAATTTATAGGCAGGTGGCAGAGCGGGTACAGGGTGAAGCTTTCAGTTGAAAAGCTGAAATGGCTTTCTATACACTTACCCACTGGCCAGCTGCCTGAATTTGTCCATTAGGAGTTAAACAAGGTATGAGCACCATCGAAGAGCGCGTCAAGAAAATCGTTGCCGAGCAACTGGGCGTCAAAGAAGAAGAAGTGACCAACACTGCTTCCTTCGTAGAAGACCTGGGTGCCGATTCCCTTGACACCGTTGAGCTGGTGATGGCTCTGGAAGAGGAATTCGAGACCGAAATCCCGGACGAAGAAGCTGAAAAAATCACTACTGTTCAAGCTGCTATCGACTACGTTACTGCCCACCAGGCGTAATAGTTTGTAGTCGTCGCTTGCTGTCAGGGAAAAACCGCACTGCTGTAACGGCGTGCGGTTTTTTCTTTAAGCGGTGACGAAAAGTACGCTGCGAAGCAAAGTGTCGTCATTAGAAAAAGGAGAGTGCTGTGTCGCGTAGACGCGTCGTAGTCACCGGTATGGGTATGTTGTCGCCACTGGGCACGGATGTGCCAAGCAGTTGGCAGGGCATTCTGGCTGGCCACAGTGGTATCGGTCTGATCGAACACACGGACCTTTCTGCCTATTCCACCCGTTTTGGCGGCTCGGTAAAGGGTTTCAATGTCGAGGAATACCTCTCGATCAAGGAATCCCGCAAGCTCGACCTGTTCATTCAGTACGGCCTGGCAGCCGGTTTTCAGGCGGTGCGCAATGCCGGCCTGGAGGTCACCGACGCCAACCGTGAGCGCATCGGCGTGGCCATGGGTTCGGGTATTGGTGGCCTGACCAATATCGAAGAAACCAGCCGCACGCTGCACGATTCCGGCCCCCGTCGAATTTCACCGTTCTTCGTGCCGGGCTCGATCATCAATATGATTTCCGGTTTCCTGTCGATCCACCTGGGCGCACAGGGGCCTAACTACGCCATCGCAACGGCGTGCACCACGGGCACTCACTGCATCGGCATGGCGGCGCGCAATATCGCCTACGATGAAGCCGACGTGATGATCGCCGGCGGCGCCGAGATGGCCGCCTGCGGCCTGGGCATGGGCGGCTTCGGCGCGTCCCGTGCGCTGTCGACCCGCAACGACGAACCGACCCGTGCCAGCCGTCCGTGGGACAAAGGCCGCGACGGTTTCGTACTGTCCGACGGTGCCGGCGCCCTGGTGCTGGAAGAGTTGGAGCATGCCAAGGCGCGCGGTGCCACCATCTATGCCGAGCTGATCGGCTTTGGCATGAGCGGCGACGCCTACCACATGACCTCGCCACCGGCCGACGGTGCCGGTGCCGCGCGTTGCATCACCAACGCCTTGCGCGATGCGAAGGTCAACGCCGACCAGGTGCAGTACATCAATGCCCATGGCACTTCGACGCCAACCGGCGATCTGGCGGAAGCCGAGGCCATCAAGTCGGTGTTCGGCGAGCATGCCTATAAGCTGGCCGTCAGCTCCACCAAGTCCATGACCGGCCATCTGCTGGGCGCGGCGGGCGCGGTCGAGGCGATCTTCAGTGTCATGGCCATCAAGGACCAGGTCGCTCCGCCGACCATCAACCTCGATGAGCCGGACGAAGGTTGCGACCTGAACTTCGTGCCTCACGAAGCGCAACCGATGCCGATCGACGTGGTGATCTCCAACTCGTTTGGTTTTGGTGGCACTAACGGCTCGCTGGTGTTCCGCCGGTTCGCCGAGTGATGCACAGCTGGGTCGACGGTCAGCCAGCGGACAGCGTGCCCCTGAAAGATCGCGGCCTGGCGTATGGCGATGGGGTGTTTGAAACCATCGCGGTCAAGGCCGGGCAGCCGGTGCTGCTTGACCGTCATCTGCAGCGCCTCCATGAGGGCTGCAGGCGCCTTGGGTTAGCCGCAGATCACGGGCTGGTCCGTAGCGAGGTGCTGGCCTATGCCACAGCCCTTGGCGATGGCGTGCTCAAGTTGATCCTGACCCGTGGCGACAGCCAGCGCGGTTATGGCATCGACCCCGAGGCCGCTGCGCGCCGTATCCTGCAGGGCAGTCCGCCTGCCGCTTATCCCGAAACCCATGGAACCGACGGCATCCGCCTGTTTGCGTGTGTCACCCGCTTGGCCGAACAACCGCTGCTGGCCGGGCTCAAACACCTCAACCGCCTTGAGCAGGTGATCGCCCGCGCCGAATGGCGGGATGCCGAGCATGCCGAAGGCTTGATGCTGGATACGTCCGGTCGTGTCATTGAAGGCGTGTTCAGCAACCTGTTCCTGGTGCGCAATGGCTTGTTACTAACCGCTGATCTGAAGCGTTGCGGCGTTGCCGGCGTTATGCGCGCCGAGATCCTGGCCCAGGCGCAAGTGCTGGGCGTCCCGGTGGCTGTGGCCGACATCAGCCTCGAACAGTTGCAGCAGGCCGACGAAGTCTTTGTGTGCAACAGCGTTTATGGCATCTGGCCGGTACGCGAGTGCGCTGGGATGAGCTGGTCGGTTGGCCCGCTCACCCGTAAACTGCAAGGCATTGTTCGCGCGCTATTGGATATTTGAGTGATACGAAAACTGGTTGTGCTGCTGCTGATCGGTGTGTGCTCGGCGGCTTTGCTGGCGGGCTTTTGCGCCTGGAAATACAACGCTGCCTTGAAACAGCCGTTGCATTTGACCCAGGAGCAATTGCTCGATGTGCCGGCAGGGGCGACGCCCACTGGCACCTTCAATCGTCTGGAAGCCGATGGCGTGCTCGACGGTGCCTTCTGGCTGCGTCTTTATTGGCGTTTCAACCTCGAGGGCCAGCCGCTGCACAGCGGCGAATACCGGATGACCCCAGGCATGACCGCCGAAGGCCTGATCGGCCTGTGGCAGCGTGGGGAAGTGGTGCAATACAGCCTGACCCTGGTGGAGGGGTGGAACTTTCGCCAGGTACGCTCGGCCCTGGCCAAGCATGACAAGATCGTGCAGAGCCTCTCGGGCCTCAGTGACAGCGAAGTGATGGACAAGCTCGGCCATCCTGGCGTATTCCCTGAAGGCCGCTTCTTCCCCGACACCTACCGTTTCGTGCGCGGCATGACCGATGTCGAATTCCTGAAGAAAGCCTACAACCGCCTCGATGATGTACTGGCCCAGGAGTGGAGCAGGCGCGCCGCGGATGCGCCTTACACAGAACCTTATCAAGCCCTGATCATGGCCTCCCTGGTGGAAAAGGAAACCGGCGTGCCCGAAGAGCGCGGGCAAATTGCCGGTGTGTTCGTGCGTCGCCTGAAGATGGGCATGATGTTGCAGACCGATCCCACGGTGATCTACGGCCTGGGTGAGCGCTACAACGGCAAGTTGACCCGCGCCCATCTCAAGGAAGCCAACCCCTATAACACCTACATGATCGCCGGCCTGCCGCCGACACCCATCGCCATGGTCGGCCGCGAGGCGATTCATGCCGCACTGAACCCGGTGCCGGGCAGCAGCCTGTATTTCGTCGCCCGTGGCGATGGCAGCCATATTTTCTCGGATGACCTGGATGCGCATAATGCCGCCGTGCGTGAATTTCAGCTCAAGCGCCGCACCGATTACCGTTCCAGCCCGGCACCGACGGCCAAGCCGCTGGACGACGCGGTGCCACCGGTTGACGTACCGGCAGAGCCTGCGCCGGACACCAGCGCCCCCCAAAGCCCGCAATGACTCTGACTAAGGACTGCCTGTGACTGGCTTGTTTATAACCCTCGAAGGCCCGGAAGGCGCCGGCAAAAGCACCAACCGCGACTACCTGGCCGAGCGCCTGCGTGCTGCGGGCATCGAAGTGGTGTTGACCCGTGAGCCCGGCGGTACCCCGCTGGCCGAGCGCATCCGTGAAGTATTGCTGGCGCCGGGTGATGAACCGATGAATCCGGACACCGAGCTGCTGCTGGTGTTCGCCGCCCGTGCCCAGCATCTGGCCGAGGTCATCCGACCGGCGCTGGCACGCGGCGCCGTGGTGATCTGCGACCGTTTCACTGACTCCACCTACGCCTACCAGGGCGGTGGTCGTGGGTTGTGCCTGGAGCGTATCGCTACCCTGGAAACCTTCGTGCAGGGCGCTCTGCGTCCAGACCTGACCCTGCTGTTCGACCTGCCGGTGGAAGTGGGGATGGCCCGCGCCAGTGCACGCGGCCGCCTGGATCGTTTCGAGCTGGAAGGCCAGGGGTTTTTCGACGCTGTGCGCGCTGCGTTCCTCGCGCGTGCCAAGGCGGAGCCTGCGCGTTACCACCTGCTCGATGCGGCTCAGCCGCTGGCGCAGGTGCAGCACGCCATCGATGCGCTGTTGCCCACCCTGCTGGAGCGCGCCCGTGGCTGATGCCTATCCGTGGCAGGACGGCCTCTGGCAACAATTGGCCGGCCGTGCCCAGCACGCCCACGCCTATTTGCTGCACGGCCCGACAGGCATCGGCAAGCGCGCCCTTGCCGAACGCTTGATGGCCAGCTTGTTGTGCCAGCGCCCGGTCGGCCTGGAAGCCTGCGGCGCATGCAAATCCTGCCTGCTGCTGAAGGCGGGTAGCCATCCTGACAACTATGTGCTGGAACCTGAGGAAGCGGACAAAGCGATCAAGGTCGACCAGGTCCGTGACCTCGTCAGTTTCGTGGTGCAGACCGCGCAGATGGGCGGGCGCAAGGTGGTGCTGATCGAGCCGGTGGAGGCGATGAACATCAACGCCGCCAACGCCTTGCTCAAAAGCCTTGAAGAACCGTCCGGCGACACCGTGCTATTGCTGGTGAGCCATCAGTCCAGCCGCTTGTTGCCGACTATCCGCAGCCGTTGCGTGCAGCAGGCGTGCCCGTTGCCGAGCGAGGCCATGAGCCTGCAATGGCTGGCGCAGGCGCTGCCGGACTGCTCGGCGCAAGAACGGGTTGAATTGCTGACCCTGGCCGCCGGTTCCCCTTTGGCTGCGGTGAAGCTGCAAGCCCAGGGCGTGCGCGAGCAACGTGCACTGGTCGTGGACGGGGTGAAGAAGCTGATCAAACAGGAACTGTCCGCCACGCAATTGGCCGAAACTGCGTGGAAGGACATTCCCCTGTTGCTGCTGTTCGACTGGTTCTGCGACTGGTCCAGCCTGATCCTGCGCTACCAGCTGACCCAGGACGAAAACGGCCTGGGCCTGCCGGACATGCGCAAGGTGGTGCAATACCTGGCGCAGAAAAGTGCCCAGGACAAGGTGCTGAGCATTCAGGACTGGATCCTCGCCCAGCGCCAGAAGGTGCTCGGCAAGGCCAACCTCAACCGCGTGCTCTTGCTCGAAGCGCTGCTGGTGCAGTGGGTCGGTCTGCTCGGCCGGCGTTAATTTCCGTGGCCAGCGGGTGTATCGTTGGCCAGACACGTTCCGTCACTCAAGTTGTAGAGACCCATGCTCGTAGATTCCCACTGTCACCTTGATCGACTCGACCTCGCTCAGCACGGCGGCTCCCTTGACGCCGCCCTTGAGGCTGCGCGCCAGCGCGGGGTAGGGCACTTCCTGTGCATCGGCGTCAGTGCCGAAAACGCCGCCGACGTCAAAGCCCTCGCCGATCGCTACGCCGACGTGGATTGTTCGGTGGGTATCCACCCGCTGGATCTCAAACCCGGCGAAGCACCGGCCCTGGACTGGCTGTTGGGCGAGCTCAATCACCCGCGCGTCGTCGCCATTGGCGAAACCGGTCTGGATTACCACTACGAACCCGAAGCCGCCGACCTGCAGCAGGCCTCGTTCCGCCTGCACCTGCAGGCCGCGCAACAGACCGGCAAACCGGTGATCGTCCACACCCGTGGGGCTCGCGCCGATACCCTGGCGCTGTTGCGTGAAGCCGCGCTGCCCCAGGCAGGTGTATTGCATTGCTTTACCGAGGATTGGGAGATGGCCAAGGCCGCTCTGGACCTGGGCTTCTACATTTCCCTGTCGGGCATCGTTACCTTTCGCAATGCCGATGCGCTGCGTGATGTCGCCCGCCAGGTGCCTGCCGACCGGCTGCTGGTGGAAACCGACTCGCCGTACCTGGCGCCGATCCCCCATCGCGGCAAGCCGAACCTGCCCGAGTATGTGCGTGACGTGGCGGATTATCTGGCAATGCTGCGCGGTGAGTCCTACGAGCGCTTCGCCGAGCAGACCACTGAGAACTTCAGGCGTTTGTTTCCACTGGCCCATGTGGCCTGCTGATCGCGCTCAAATCCCAGGCAAAAAAAACCCGGGTTCTGGGGGGTGAATCCGGGCTAAGACCATTAGGAGTAAAACAAGGGCACACAGTCCGTCGGTACCCAGGTCGACGCGTCACTTGGGGGAGATGTCGCGCCGACACTTGAAGTATTGATCACTATCCGATTCAGTCCAGTGTCGATTGGTCGTTTTTTAAACAGATTTGGAATACGCGCTCTTCGCTTGAGTTCTCATTGCGCAGGATGCTCGGGTCGAGTGGTGCGTATTGTTTCTGACTGATATCGCCAAAATCGTTGGCGTACTGAAAGTTAAGTGCGTAGCGGGTTCACATAGGCGTTGCCCAACGACCGTTCAGTCGGGATAATCCCTCGCATCGGGTAAATCGTATCGCCACGTATCCATGGCGCGCGAAACCCTCCCTATTCCGACCTTTGCAGACCTCTTCCTCATGCATAAAGAACCCCGTAAGGTCCGTGAGTTTCGCCGCCGTGAGCAGGAAATTCTCGACACCGCACTCAAATTGTTCCTCGAACAAGGCGAAGACAGCGTCACCGTCGAGATGATCGCGGATGCCGTGGGTATCGGCAAAGGCACTATCTACAAGCACTTCAAGTCCAAGGCCGAGATTTACCTGCGCCTGATGCTCGACTACGAGCGCGACTTGAACGAGCTGCTGCATTCGGCCGATGTCGACAAGGACAAAGAAGCCTTGTCCCGAGCCTATTTCGAGTTCCGCATGCGCGACCCGCAGCGCTACCGCCTGTTTGACCGCCTGGAAGAAAAGGTCGTCAAGGGCCATCAAGTGCCGGAAATGGTCGAGGAACTGCACAAGATCCGCGCCTCGAATTTCGAACGCCTGACCTTGCTGATCAAGGGCCGTATCAGTGAAGGCAAGCTCGAAGACGTGCCGCCGTATTTCCACTACTGCGCCGCCTGGGCCCTGGTACATGGCGCCGTCGCGCTGTACCACTCGCCGTTCTGGAGCAATGTGCTGGAAGACCAGGAAGGCTTCTTTCAGTTCCTGATGGACATCGGCGTGCGCATGGGCAACAAGCGCAAGCACAGCGCTGACTTGCCGGGCCCGGAAAAAGCTGGCGAAGCACCCACTGCCTGAGTCATTCATCACGCTGATGGCTCAATGATTTACTGCCAGGCGCAGTACCCTAGGAATATACTCAGGCAAGGATCTTGCTAAAAGCTGATTTATAAGTCAGCTTCTAGCACGCCCGAAATATCCTCTGCCGGAGTGGTTCATGATCGTTGATCGTCAAGGCAGGCGGTTTCGCAATTTGCGGATCAGCCTGACCTCAGCCTGCAATTACGCATGTACCTACTGCGTGCCCAACGGCAAGCGGCTGGTCGCTGCGCAGGACGAACTCTCGGCCCAGGCGATGGCGCGAGGCGTGGCTTATCTGATCGAAGCGGCGGGCATCGACCGCTTGCGCATTACCGGTGGTGAGCCGCTGGTAAGTCCCAAGCTGGAAGCCTTCATGGACGCCGTGGGGCAGATGGGGCTCAGCGATATCAGCCTGACCACCAACGGCCAGTTGCTGGCGCGCAAGCTGCCGCTGCTGGTAGACGCGGGTATCCGGCGCATCAACGTTTCCCTCGACACCCTGGACGCCGACGCTTTCCGCAGTATCGCCCGCGGTGGCGACCTGGCCACTGTGCTCGACGGTATGGACCAGGCCCGCGCGGCCGGGATCAAGATCAAGGTCAATATGGTGCCCCTGCGTGGCCAGAACCTGGACCAGGTGATGCCCTTGCTCGATTACTGCCTGGAGCGGGGCTACGAGCTGCGCTTTATCGAGTTGATGCGCATGGGGCACTTGGCGAAGGACTCCAACGCGTTCCTGCAGCAATTCGTCAGCCTGCAACAATTGCTCAGCCTGATCGGCGAACACCACGAATACCTGCAAGCCAATGCGCCTGTCGACGCCACGGCCGTGCGCTATGAAGTGCCGGGCAAGGGCTTCTTTGGCGTGATCGCCAATGAAAGCGTGCCGTTCTGCCGTACCTGCTCGCGCTTGCGTCTGTCCTCCACGGGCTGGTTGCACGGCTGCCTGTCGTCGAGCAACCGTCACTACGTCGGCGACCTGCTGGACCAGCCGCGCCACCAGGCACTGCCGGCGTTGCAGGGGCTGTTGATGAAGGCCCTGGGCGACAAGCAGGAAGTAGCGTTCTCGGGCGGCGCGACGGTGATGAAGATCATTGGCGGCTGATTTGCTCGAATGCCACTCAGTCAGCGCACATCCCCTGTGGGAGGGGGCTTGCTCCCGATGGCGGTGTGTCAGCTAAAGATAAGCTGGCTGATACACCGCTATCGGGAGCAAGCCCCCTCCCACATTTGATTCAAGCTGGCGCAGATTCTGCATCTCACGCCCATTCGCCGGTTTTCCGTCACCGGCTTCTGGAGGAATAGGATGCGTAGTCTGGTTTTGTTGCTGGCGTCGTTGGCGCTGAGTGGTTGCATGACCGTCAGCGATATGGCCGAAGGCACCCGCTATCAGATGAGCGACGCCGGCTTGCTCGACCACAGCGATACGCGCCGCACCGCCTCGGTCCGTGTGCAGCCGGACTCCTTTATCTTTATCGCCCAGGGCGCTTTCGTCCCGCCCGGTAGCGCGTATCCGCGACCGAACGTGGTAGCCGAAGAAGCCTTCAACGGCTTCGTCGAATATTTCCCCATGGTGCGTCGCGCCCGTCAGCCTGAAGGCCTTGAGCAGGCCATGGCCGAAGCGCGCGCGGCGGGGGCTCACTACTTGCTGTATTGCCGTTTTGCGGCAGCCGACGACCGTATCGGCAACGCCGATGAGTGGACCGACCAGCAAGCGCTGGACCGCCTTGGCCTGGACAGCGGCGTGATCCAAATCATGTTGATCGAGACCAGTACCCAGTATTTGATTGATACTGCACGTATTCGCAGTCGTGGCGGTTTACTGACGTTCCACGACAACTCGCCACAAGATCTGATCGCCCGACCCCTGGCCCAGTACGCCCGGAACTTGCTGGGCATGAGTGATCAGTAAGCCTGAGGAGACCCCCATGACCGATACCGCCAAGGCCAACGACCTGTTGGCGCAACTGCCCAAAGGTAAAGGGCCGGCGCCGGTGCATCTGTGGAACCCGGATTTCTGCGGCCATATCGACATGCGCATCGCCCGTGACGGCACCTGGTTCTATCAGGGCACGCCTATCGGGCGCAAACCCATGGTCAAGTTGTTCTCCAACATCATCCGCCGCGATGGCGATGATTATTTCCTGGTGACGCCCGTGGAGAAGGTCGGCATCCGCGTCGATGACGCGCCCTTTGTCGCCGTCACGCTCGAGGTGCAAGGGCAGGGCGAAAGCCAGGTCCTTACGTTTACCACCAATGTCGACGAACAGATCGACGCCGGCCCTGAACACCCGTTGCGTGTGGTGATCGATCCGCTCACCGAGGAACCGGCGCCTTACCTGCGGGTGCGCAGCAACCTCGAGGCCCTGGTGCACCGCAACGCGTTCTACCAATTGGTCGAGCTGGCCGTGAGCCGTCCAATCAATGGTCAAAACTGGCTTGGCGTATGGAGCAGCGGGGAGTTTTACCCAATTGGCCTGGAGCCCTGAGGCCGGTTTTCTGACTGTCCTGCAATAATTCGCTTGCTGGGAAGGTCGGCTTTCGGGTATCAATTTGTACATGATTAGACATGTTCGATTCGATAAGAAAAAACGCGTCGTTGACGAACTCATCCGCCGTATCGAGGGTGGGGTGATCGCCGACGGTTTCCTGTTGCCCGGAGAGCATCAATTGGCCGAAGAGTTTGCGGTCAGTCGTGGCACGCTGCGCGAAGCGCTGGCTGAGCTCAAACGTCGCAACTACATCGCCACCCAAAGCGGTGTCGGCTCCATCGTCACGTTTGACGGCATGGGGCTCGACCAGCGCCACGGTTGGGCCCAGGCCCTGGCGGACACCGGCGCGCAGGTGAGCACCGAGGTGCTGCGCTTCGAAGCGGTGACGCGCCCTGACTTGGCCAGCCGTTTCGGCAGCGAACACTTCATTGCCCTCGACCGCCTGCGACGCACGGCCGACGGTACGGCGGTGTCCCTGGAACGCTCGCTGATGCCCGCCACCGGCGACCTGGAAAGCCTGCCCCGCATCGGCCTGATCGACAATTCCCTGACCATCACCCTGGCGGCCTATGGCTATGTAGGCGCCGCAGGCGACCAATGGCTTGGCGCCGAGGCCCTGAGCGATGACGACGCGCTGTTGCTCGGGCGTCCGGCCGGCACGGTATTTCTCAAGGCCTCGCGCACAACCTATGACCGTCGTGAGCGTTTCATGGAGCATGTTGAAAGCTTGCTCGACCCGCTGCACTTTCGTTTGCACCTGCAATTCGGGGCTTCCAAATGACTGCTGAAATTCGCGCGCTGGGCGCTTTCTATGGCCTGGCCCTGGGCGATGCGCTGGGCATGCCCACCCAATCCTTGAGCCGTGAGCAAGTCCGGCAGCGTTTCGGTGCGATCACCGCCCTGCACGACGCTGGTCCCGATCAGCCCATCGCGCCGAACATGCCCGCCGGTTCCATCACCGATGACACCGAACAGGCGATCCTGGTCGGTGAGTTGTTAGTGGAAGGCTACGGCATTATCGAACCCAGCGTGCTCGCCCAACGTCTGATCGACTGGGAAGCGGCCATGCGCGCCAAGGGCTCCCAGGATTTGCTCGGGCCGTCCACCAAGCGTGCGATCGACATGATTCTCGCCGGGCACACTCCCGAAGAATCCGGGCGCTACGGCACCACCAATGGCGCGGCCATGCGCATCACGCCGGTCGGCATCGCCGCCGATGTCAGCGACCCGGCGCGGTTTATCCAGGCGGTGATCCAGGCCTGCCAGGTCACCCACAACACCAGCCTGGGCATTGCCAGCGCGGCAGCGGTCGCGGCGGTGGTTTCGGCCGGCATCAACGGCGTCGACCTGGGCGAAGCGCTCAACATCGGCACACAGGTTGCGCAACAGGCCGAACACCACGGCCACTGGATAGCCGGCGGACGCATCGCCACCCGCATCAGTTGGGCCCGCACCCTGAGCGTCGGCAGCGGCGACAACGCGCTGTTCGCCGACTTGCTCTATGAATTAATCGGCACCTCCGTCGCGTCCCAGGAATCGGTGGTGGTGTCGTTCGCCCTCGCGCAGCAAGTCGCGTCGGGTGACATGAACGCCTTCGAGGCGCTGTGCCTGGCCGCGAGCCTGGGGGGCGACACCGACACCATCGCTGCGATCCTCGGCGCCATGCTCGGTGCCTGTCTGGGCATGCAGTGCTGGCCGCACGCGATGGTCGAGCAGGTCAAACGCGTGAATGGCCTGGACCTGCAACCGCTGGTGCAAAGCCTGCTCGCGTTGCGTTGAGTCATTGACGCGTTGCCACAACCACAACAATAAAGCATCAGGAGCCCCTACATGAGCAGCCCTTCTTCCGGCCAAGGCGCCGGGCAATTGGAAACGCGCGGCATCGAACCGGTCCCCGAAGGCGAGTGCAACGGGCATCCGCTGCAGCTGTTCTGGGTATGGTTCGCGGCCAATATCAGCATCCTCGGCTTGCCGCTCGGCGCCACGCTGGTGGCGTTTCGTGGCCTGGCCATCTGGCAGGCGATCATCGTCGCGGTCCTCGGCGCTGCCGGCTCTTTTGCGGTGGTGGGCATCATCTCCATCGCCGGTCGCCGTGGCCGCGCGCCCAGCCTGACCTTGTCCCGCGCGATCTTCGGCGTACGCGGCAATATCGGGCCGACCCTGGTGTCGCTGATGTCGCGCCTGGGCTGGGAAACGGTCAACACCACCACGGCCGCCTTTGTGTTGCTGTCGCTGTGCTCGATCCTGTTCGGTTCCCCGGTGGAAGCGAAAAGCGCGCCGTTGCTTACCCTGATCTTCATCGGCCTCTTCGTGCTGCTGACCCTGGCCGTTTCCGGCCTGGGCCATGCCACCTTGCTGGTGATCCAGAAATGGGCGACCTACGTGTTCGGCGCCCTGAATATCCTGGTGGGCGGCTTCCTCTGCGCCACCATCGATTGGAGCGCGGTGTTCAACGCCACCCCGGCGCCGCTGAGTGCCATGATCATCGGCGTCGGCACCATGGCGGCCGGCACCGGTATCGGTTGGGCCAACGCCGGTGCCGACATGTCGCGTTACCAGCATCGCAGCGTCAAGGCGGTGCGCCTGGTGGCCTCCGCCGCGTTCGGCGCGGGCATTCCGCTGGTGTTGCTGATCACCCTTGGCGGCCTGCTGTCGGTGGGTAACAACGACCTGGCGTCGGCCACGGACCCGATCATTGCGATCCGCGACATGCTGCCGACCTGGATGGCGGTGCCTTACTTGATCACCGCGTTCGGCGGGCTGCTGTTGTCGAATAACCTGTCGGTGTATTCCGCCGGTCTTACCACCCTGACCCTGGGCTTGAAGGTCAAGCGTGTGCATGCGGTGATCGTCGACATCGTGGCGATTTTTGCCGGCTCCATTTATTTCATGCTGATCGCCGACAGCTTCTACGGCCCGTTCATTACCTTTATCTCGTTGCTGGCGGTACCGATCACCGCCTGGGTGGGGATTTTCGTGGTCGACCTGATTCACCGTCACTACTACAGCCCCACGGATTTGCTGGATGTCAGCTCGAGCAGCGCCTACTGGTATCGCGGCGGTGTGGAGTGGCGCGCGTTTGGCGCGTGGGCGTTGGCCATCGTGCTGGGGTTCAGCTTCACCACCATCGGCACCACCGCCGACAACATCTGGTTTGCCGGGCCGCTGTCCGACTCCTGGCTCGGCCATAACGGCCTCGGCTGGGTCGTCACCTTCCTGGTAGCCGGCGGGGTGTACGCAGTATTGGGCGGCGCGGCCGATCGGCGTGCGGCTTTAGTCGAGAGCCCTAATGTCTAGATTGCTGCACACCGGGCAGGTCATCGTCGACCTGGTCATGGCCCTGGATAGGTTACCGGCGAGCGGTGGCGACGTGCTGGCCAGCTCTGCCCGTTTCGAAGCCGGTGGCGGCTTTAACGTCATGGCTGCGGCGCGGCGCAATGGCCTGCCGGTGGTTTACCTGGGGCGGCACGGCAGCGGCCGATTTGGTGACCTGGCCCGCGCTGCGATGCAGGCCGAAGGGATCGAGATGGCATTGCCGGCGAGCGGCGGCAAGGACACTGGCCTGTGCGTGGCCCTGACCGAAGCCACCACGGAGCGCACGTTCATTTCCCATCTGGGTGCTGAGGGTGAACTCAGTGCCGAAGACCTCGCCGGCATCGTCCCGCGTGCCGACGATTACGTGTATGTCAGTGGTTACAGCCTGCTGCTTGAAGGCAAGGCGCAGCCACTGATCGACTGGTTGCTGGCGCTGCCGCGCAAGGTGATGGTGGTGTTCGATCCGGGCCCGCTGGTCAAGGCGCCGGACTCGGCCTTGATGCGCGCGTTGTTGCCGCGTATCGATATCTGGACCAGCAACGGCCCTGAAGCCCTGGCATTCACCGGGGCCATGGATATCGCCGCCGCGTTGCCCGAACTGAGTCGACACCTGCCGGCCGAGACGCTATTGGTGGTGCGCGATGGGCCGAATGGTTGCTGGGTGGGGCAGGTGGGCGATATCAAGCATGTGCCCGGTTTCAGGGTGCAGGCAGTGGATAGCAATGGTGCAGGGGATGCGCATGCGGGGGTATTCATTGCCGGATTGGCAAAGGGCTTGAAACCGGTTGAGGCGGCCCGTCGAGCGAATGCGGCAGCGGCGCTGGCGGTGATGCGCTGGGGGCCGGCAACTTCCCCTGGCACCGCCGAGGTCGACGCATTAGTTTCTGAATAAACACACATCAAAATGTGGGAGGGGGCTTGCTCCCGATGGCAGTGGGTCAGCTATAGATGAACTGGCTGACCCACCGCCATCGGGAGCAAGCCCCCTCCCACATTTGTTCGGTGTTTTTCAACCGGCCTTGCGTAGCGCTTCGATCAACTCATCCTTACGCATGGTCGAACGCCCGGGAATATCCTTGGCCCGCGCTTCTTTCATCAGGCTTTCCTTGGTTTGCGTGCCTAGCGACGCGCGGCTGCTGCGAGGCTGTCCCTCACGGCTGGCTGCCGCGCGCTTCGCCGAATCCTGGCGATCTTGGGCCTTCTTCGCTGGCGCTTTGCGTTTGCCGGATCCGGCCTTTTCGCCGCCGCCAGACTGCCTGTTCACGGTAGCCCAGGCACGGGCTTCGGCTTCTTCCTTGGACACGCCCTTGTGCTCATAACTGTCTTCGATATGAGCGGCCTTGCGTTTCTGTTCGGTGGTGTATTTGGCTTTGCTTCCACGAGGCATCGCTAAAACTCCTTCTGGCCCCAGCTGCGGGGCCAGACCAGAAATGAATCACTGAACGGATGGTTCTTCGAGCTTGCGCGCTTCTTCTACACCCGACGCGGTCAACTTGATCGGCAGGTTCAACGAATATTCACCGGCGTCGTCAGTGGTCACATGCCCATCCCTGATCAGCCCGCGGTCCTGCAAGTGCGCCAAGACACTGGCGACTTCTTTTTCGCCGCGGTAGTTGTCCAGCACCTCCTTGCCCAAGCCTTGCGGATGGGCATGCAGCAGGCGGGTGAGGACTTCTTTTTCAAGGTTTGTATCGACGTTCATGTGTACCTCTTCACTGGGAAATGATCGGGTGTCCGTCTTGCCGTGGATCTATCAAGGCGCTGGTTGCTTCGGTGCACCCGGCAGATTCGAGTCGTCGCCTTTATTGATCTTCGGCTCGTTGACCGAAGGGCCCATTTTGCCGTTACCGACGGCGGCAGGTGCCTGACGTTGGGTATCGTGACCCTGGGTACGAGGGTCGGCGCCTTTGGTGTTGTCGATGATCGCGCCGCCATTGGTGTCCAGGCCTGTGCCCATGGAATCCTGGGATTCCTGGGTGGCAGGGCTTGGTGGGGAGCCGACCGGGTCCGTCGTACCGGTGGACGAAGTCGCGGCAATGGCGCTCAGCGACGCTGCAGACAATAGGCCGGTGAGAGCGAGGGCAGCCAATTTGGAATTTTTCATGAGGGTGTCTCCATATGATTGATGTCCTTACCCTGTATTGGTCAGCCCCAAATTGCGGTTCGTGCCTTGATGGCGACGAACGGTCTTGCGTGACCTGTAAGATTTTGTGTGCCCGCCACATGGAAAATGCGCTGCAATCGGTCATCAAAGCGTCTTAGTATGTGGGCTTTGAACTTGCCCAAGGCGCACCCATGACCATCGAGATTCGCCCCGCCGTACCCAGCGATGCTGCGCAGATTCTGACCTTCATCACGGAACTGGCCGAGTATGAAAAAGCCCGGCACGAAGTGATCGCCAGCGTGGCGGATATAGAGCGCAGCCTGTTCAGCGAGGGCGCCACCGCCCACGGCCTGATCTGCTTGCGCAACGGCTTGCCGATTGGCTTTGCGGTGTTCTTTTTCAGCTATTCCACTTGGCTGGGCAGCAACTGTCTTTACCTGGAAGACCTTTATATCAACCCGGAACAACGTGGCGGCGGGGCGGGCAAGAAGTTGCTGCGCCACCTCGCCAAGATCGCCTGCGACAACGGCTGTGGCCGCTTCGAGTGGAGCGTGCTGGACTGGAACGAGCCGGCGATTGCCTTCTATAAATCCATCGGCGCGCAGCCCCAGGAAGAGTGGGTGCGCTATCGCATGGAAGGCGATGCGCTGAGGGATTTCGCCCAAGGCTGACAGGCGCCCCGGAGCCGGCCATTCATGGCCGGTTTTTTAATGTCTTTGCTCACATTATGGGACGTAAATTTATATATTGAGATATTTCGAGGTCTGGGTTTATAGTCGCCTGCATCAGCACTCACTGCCAAAAATAAAACAGGTGAAGCGATGCAGGCACAACCGTTGTCCTTACCCGCCGTGCCCGAGCCGACTTACGGCGAGCGCCTCAAGCACAAGGTGGTGATCATCACCGGCGCCGCACAAGGCATTGGCGAGGCAATCGTCGCCTGCTTCCAGGCGCAGCAGGCGCGGTTGGTGATCGCGGATATCCAGGCGGACAAAGTCGAAAAAGTCGCGGCCCATTGGCGCGAGCGTGGCGCCGAGATTGTCGCGCAGGCCGTCGATATCACCTCCAAGGAGCAATGGCAGGCGCTGGTCACTGTGGCCATCGAGCGCTTCGGCCGCGTGGACGTGCTGGTCAACTGCGCCGGGGTCAATGTGTTTCGCGACCCGCTGGAAATGACCGACGAGGACTGGCGCCGCTGCTTCGCCATTGACCTTGACGGCGCCTGGTACGGTTGCCGCTCGGTGCTGCCGCACATGATCGAGCAGGGCATCGGCAACATCATCAATATTGCTTCCACCCATTCCAGCCACATCATTCCCGGCTGCTTTCCTTACCCTGTCGCCAAGCACGGCCTGCTCGGCCTTACCCGCGCCCTTGGCATCGAATACGCGCCCAAGGGTATTCGCGTGAATGCCATTGCGCCGGGCTATATCGAAACCCAGCTCAACGTCGACTACTGGAACGGGTTCCCTGACCCCTCTGCGGAGCGTCAGCGTGCGTTCGACCTGCACCCGCCCAAGCGCATCGGCCAGCCCATCGAGGTGGCGATGACCGCGCTGTTTCTGGCGACCGACGAGGCGCCCTTTATCAATGCCACCTGCCTGATGATCGATGGCGGGCGGTCGGTGATGTACCACGACTAAAGCGTTTTCCAATAACAACAATGAGGTGGTCCATGTTCAAGAAAACACTCGGCGCTGTGGCGCTTGCGATGGCGTTCAGTGGGTTCGTATCCGCTGAGGAAGTGAAGATCGGTTTTCTGGTCAAACAGGCCGAAGAACCCTGGTTCCAGACTGAATGGGCCTTCGCCGAAAAAGCCGGCAAGGAGCACGGTTTCACTGTGATCAAGATCGCCGTGCCCGACGGTGAGAAAACCCTTTCGGCCATCGACAGCCTGGCGGCCAACGGCGCCAAGGGCTTCGTGATCTGCCCGCCGGATGTGTCCCTGGGCCCGGCGATTGTCGCCAAGGCCAAGGTCAACGGCTTGAAAGTAATGGCCGTGGACGACCGCTTCGTCGATGCCAAGGGCAACTTCATGGAGGACGTGCCGTACCTGGGCATGGCCGCGTTTGAAGTGGGCCAGAAGCAGGGCGCCGCCATGGCTGCCGAAGCGAAAAAACGCGGCTGGGACTGGAAGAACACCTACGCGGTGATCAACACCTATAACGAACTCGACACCGGCAAGAAACGCACCGACGGCTCGATCAAATCCCTGGAAGAAGCCGGCATTCCCAAGGACCATATCCTGACCGCCGCGCTGAAAACCCTCGACGTGCCAGGCAGCATGGACGCCACCAACTCGGCGCTGGTCAAGCTGCCCAGCGGCGCGAAAAACCTGATCATCGGCGGCATGAACGACAACACCGTGCTCGGCGGCGTACGTGCTACCGAAAGCGCCGGTTTCGCGGCGGCTAATGTGATCGGCATCGGCATCAATGGCACCGACGCCATCGGCGAATTGAAGAAAGCCGACAGCGGCTTCTTCGGTTCGATGCTGCCCAGCCCGCATATCGAGGGCTACAACACCGCGTTGGCGATGTACGAGTGGGTCACCACCGGCAAGGAACCGGCTAAATACACCGCCATGGACGAAGTGACCTTGATCACCCGCGCCAACTTCCAGGAAGAACTGACCAAAATCGGCCTATGGAAATGACCGGTGCGGCCTTGCGTTTCAACGGCATCGGCAAGGAGTTTCCCGGTGTGAAAGCCCTGGCGCAGATCAGCTTTGAAGCGCGGCCGCACTCGGTGCATGCGCTGATGGGCGAGAACGGCGCGGGCAAGTCGACGCTGCTGAAGATCCTCGGCGGCGCCTATATCCCCAGCAGTGGCACGCTGCAGATCGGCGAGCAGACCATGGCGTTCAAGAGCGCCGCCGACAGCATTGCCAGCGGCGTCGCGGTGATCCACCAAGAGCTGCACCTGGTGCCGGAAATGACCGTGGCCGAAAACCTCTTCCTCGGGCATATGCCGTCGCGCTTTGGTGTGGTCAACGGTGGTTTGCTGCGCCAGCAGGCGCTGGCGTGCCTCAAGGGCCTGGCCGATGAAATCGACCCCCAGGAGAAGCTGGGTCGCCTGTCCCTGGGCCAGCGCCAGCTGGTGGAAATCGCCAAAGCGCTGTCCCGTGGCGCCCATGTGATCGCCTTCGACGAGCCGACCAGCAGTTTGTCTGCCCGCGAAATCGATCGGTTGATGGCGATCATCACGCGCTTGCGCGATGAAGGCAAAGTGGTGCTCTACGTATCGCACCGCATGGAAGAAGTGTTCCGCATCTGCGACGCGGTGACGGTATTCAAGGATGGCCGCTTTGTGCGCACCTTCGACGACATGGGCACATTGACCCACGACCAGTTGGTGACCTGCATGGTCGGCCGCGATATCCAGGACATCTACGATTACCGGCCACGGCAGCAGGGCGACGTCGCGCTCAAGGTCGACGGCCTGCTCGGGCCGGGCTTGCGTGAACCGGTGAGTTTCCAGGTGCACAAGGGCGAGATTCTCGGCCTGTTTGGCTTGGTCGGCGCAGGGCGTACCGAGCTGCTGCGCCTGCTCAGCGGCCTTGAGCGCAAGACGGCGGGGCAGCTGGAACTCTGCGGAGAAAACCTGCACCTGCGCTCCCCGCGCGATGCCATCGCCGGTGGGGTGCTGTTGTGCCCTGAGGACCGCAAGAAGGAGGGCATCATTCCACTGGCCAGCGTCGCGGAAAATATCAACATCAGTGCGCGTGGCGCCCATGCGGCATTTGGCTGGCTGTTGCGCGATCACTGGGAGAAGGGCAACGCCGACACGCAGATCAAGGCGCTCAGGGTGAAAACGCCGAACGCCGAACAGAAAATCATGTACCTGTCCGGCGGCAACCAACAAAAGGCCATTCTCGGCCGCTGGTTGTCGATGCCGATGAAAGTGCTGCTGCTGGACGAGCCCACGCGCGGTATCGACATCGGCGCCAAGTCGGAGATCTATCAGATCATTCACAACCTCGCGGCGCAGGGCATTGCGGTGATCGTGGTGTCCAGCGACCTGATGGAAGTCATGGGCATCTCCGACCGCATCCTGGTGATGAGCGAAGGCACCCTCACCGGCGAGCTACCCCGCGAACAGGCGGATGAAGCACGGCTGTTGCAACTGGCACTCCCGCGTACGCGGGCTTGAAGAATACGAGGGTACGGGTATGTCTGAGGTAAAAACTGCAAAGGGCTTCTGGCCGGGTTTCAACCAGCGCAAATTCCTGGATGACTGGGTGATGCTATTGGCGGCGCTGGGCATTTTCGTGCTCAGCGCGCTGTTTATCGACAACTTCCTGTCGCCGCTGAACATGCGCGGGCTGGGCCTGGCGATTTCAACCGTGGGCATCGCTGCGTGCACCATGCTGTTCTGCCTGGCGTCGGGGCACTTCGACTTGTCGGTGGGCTCGGTGATCGCCTGCGCCGGCGTGGTGGCGGGGATCGTGATTCGAGATACCGACAGCGTAGTGCTCGGCGTGTCGGCGGCCTTGGCCATGGGCCTGCTGGTGGGGCTGATCAACGGCATTGTCATCGCCAAGCTGCGCATCAACGCGCTGATCACCACCCTGGCGACCATGCAGATTGTGCGCGGCCTGGCCTACATCTTCTCCAACGGCAAGGCGGTGGGGGTGATGGACGAGCGCTTTTTTGTGTTCGGCAACGGCCAACTGATGGGCGTGCCGGTGCCGATCATCATTACCGTGTTGTGCTTTGTGTTCTTTGGCTGGCTGCTCAACTACACCACCTATGGGCGCAACACCATGGCGATTGGCGGCAACCAGGAAGCGGCGCTGCTGGCCGGGGTCAACGTTGACCGTACCAAGATCATCATCTTTGCCGTGCACGGTCTGATCGGCGCCCTGGCCGGGGTGATCCTGGCCTCGCGCATGACCTCGGGCCAGCCGATGATCGGCCAGGGCTTTGAGCTGACGGTGATATCGGCGTGCGTGCTGGGCGGGGTGTCGCTGAGCGGCGGTATCGGCATGATCCGCCATGTGATTGCCGGGGTGTTGATTCTGGCGATCATCGAGAATGCGATGAACCTGAAAAACATCGACACGTTTTACCAGTACGTGATCCGGGGTTCGATTCTGCTATTGGCCGTCATCATCGACCGCATGAAGCAACGCTGATCAAATGTAGGATGAGGACTAAATGTGGGAGGGGGCTTGCTCCCGATAGCGGTGTGCCATTCAGCACATCTGCTTCTGAAGCACCGCCATCGGGAGCAAGCCCCCTCCCACATTTTGATCTCCACTGTATTGAAGATCGGTATTTGCCATAATGCCCCCGCTTTCATACCTATAGGCCCGATATGCTGGAAAACCCCCACACCCCCGTCAAAGACACCGCCCCCACCGGCACCCAGACCCTGCTGCGCGGACTGGGCGTGGTGCAAGCGGTGGCGGCGGGCGCGCGGGATCTCAAGGAGATCGCCCGGCGCATCGGCACCACCCGCAGCACCACGCACCGCCTGGCCAGTTGCCTGGTGGAGGAGCGTTACCTGCGCGTGGTGCCGCAAGTCGGTTACCTGCTGGGGCCGAAGCTGATCGAGTTGGGCTTCCAGGCGCGCGAAGAACTGCCCTTGGTCAACCTGGCGGTGCCTTACCTGGACGAGTTGTCAGCCCTCACCGGCGACACCATCCACCTGGCGATTCGCGAATACGACGAGGTGCTCTACCTGCACAAGAACCCCGGTCGTAACGGACCGGAAATGCGCTCGCGGGTGGGCCATCGCATGCCACTGGCGCGCACCGGCATCGGCAAGGCGCTGATGTTGGATGACGGTGTGGAAGAGTGGCAGCGCCTGTACCAAGTCAGCCTGCCGGCGGGGGGCAAGAACCTGCAGTGGCCGAAGCACCCCGAGCAATCCTGGGCGCAGTTCGAGCAGCGCATGCATGAATACGTGGTGGGCGGTTATGCGTTCGACCTGGAAGACAACGAACCGTCGATCCGTTGCGTCGCGGCACCGGTGCGCGATGCCAGCCGGCGAATCGTCGCCGGCATCAGCATCGCCAGTACCGTGCCCTACATGCCGCTGGAGAAAATGGCCGAGCTGATCCCTGTGATCAAACAGGTCGCGGCTCGGCTCTCGGCGGAACTGGGCGCGAAGGCCTGATCAGGCCTTCAGGGTCGCCATGTCGATGACGAAGCGATACTTCACATCACCGGCGATCATCCGCGTGTAAGCCTCGTTGATCTGGCGGATGTCGAGCATCTCGATGTCGCAGGTGATCCCATGCTCGGCGCAGAAATCCAGGACTTCCTGGGTTTCGGCAATGCCGCCGATCAGCGAGCCGGCCAGCACTTTACGGCCCAATACCAGTTTGGCGGCATTGACGGGCGGGTCCACCGGCTCGATCAAGCCGACCAGGATATGCACGCCGTCAAAGCGCAGTACATCCAGGTAGGGGTTCAGGTCGTGCTGCACCGGGATGGTGTCGAGCAGGAAGTCGAAATGCCCGGCGGCGGCTTTCATCTGCTCGGCATCGGTGGACACGATCACATGGTCGGCGCCCTGGCGACGGCCTTCTTCGGCCTTGCTTGCCGAGCGCGTGAACAGCGTCACTTCGGCGCCCATGGCCTTGGCGAACTTGATACCCATATGGCCCAGGCCGCCCATGCCGAGGATCCCGACCTTGTCGCCGGCTTTGACGCCGTAGTGTTTGAGCGGCGAGTACGTGGTGATGCCCGCGCAGAGAATCGGCGCAGCGCTGGCCAGGTCGAGCTTGGCCGGGATCTTCACCACAAAGTGCTCGCTGACCACGATGCTGTCGGAGTAGCCGCCCATGGTGTTGCTGCCGTCCACACGGTCCGGGGTGGCGTAGGTCATGGTCGGGCCTTCGAGGCAGTATTGCTCGAGGTTCGATTGGCAGGCGTCGCAGTGGCGGCATGAGTCGACCATGCAGCCCACGCCGACCAGATCACCGACCTTGTGCGCGGTAACACTGGCGCCGACGGCGGTGACCTTGCCGACGATCTCGTGGCCGGGCATCAATGGGTAAACGGCAATGCCCCATTCGTTGCGCGCCTGGTGGATATCGGAGTGGCACACGCCGCAGTAGAGAATCTCGATAGCCACGTCATCGGCACGCGGGCTGCGGCGCTCAAACGACATGGGGGCGAGGGGAGTAGTGGCCGACTGGGCGGCGTAACCGATGGCGGTGTACATGGAGAAACCTCGCAAAAAGCAATGGACAGTGAGGCGGGCCATTCTCCCTGTCGACCGAATCAGCGGCCATGGCGATTGCTCCGAGTCTCATGCCTATTCGTCCGGGAGTGCCCAGTGTTTGGATGCATCCGCAGCCAGACCTGCGATGATGTTCTCATCCCTTTTTTCGCGAAGTTTTTTGCCATGCTGCTGACCCGCCACGTCGACGCCAACGCCACGCTGGTTTCCTTGATTGAGGGGCTCGCGTCCCGCGACGGTTTTTCCCCAACCCATCTGCCTGGCGTGCAAGTGCTGCGCGCCAGTTGCGATGTGGCGCGCGGGCCGCAGATCTACGAGCCGAGCCTGATGTTCGTGGCCCAAGGCAGCAAGGTCGCCTACCTGGGCCCGCGTACCCTGGAATATGGCGCCGGGCATTACCTGATCCAGGCGATGCCCGTGCCGTTCGAATGCGAGACCTTCGCCATGGCGCCCGGCGCGCCGCTGTTGGGCGTCACAGTGGGTATCGATCGGGTGGTGTTGGGTGAGTTGGTGATGGCCATGGGCATGCAGGCCGGGCCACCGCCGGCTGCGCAGACGTTGGAGTCGATGAGTTCGGTGGTGCTCGATGACGCCATGCGCGGGTGCGTCGAACGGCTGTTGCAGTGCCTGCACGATCCGCTGGAGAGCCGGATCATGGGCCCGGCGCGGGTGCGCGAATTATTGTTCATGGCGTTGCGTGGGCCCCAGGCCGATGTGTTGCGTGCGTTGGTGGAACAGCAGGGGCAGTTTTCGCGGATTGCCACGTCATTGAATCACCTGCATGCCCATTACGCCGAGCCGCTGAACATCGAGACGCTGGCCGGTTATGCGCACATGAGCGCATCGACCTTTCACGAACACTTCAAGCGCTGCACGCTGTTGTCGCCGGTGCAGTATCTCAAGCGCTTGCGGCTGCTCAAGGCGCAGCAATTGCTGCTGGTGGACGGCATGGGCGTGGCGCAGGCGGCGCACAGCGTGGGGTATCAGAGCACCTCGCAGTTCAGTCGCGAGTACAAGCGCTACTTCCTGCGCAATCCTGGTGAAGAGCGGGCTGCCTGATTCTCCCTGGCTCAACGGGATCCAAATGTGGGAGGGGGCTTGCCCTAAAGTCAGTTAAGCGTACACCGCCGTCTGTAGGAGCGAGCTTGCTCGCGAAAAACGTCAACGATAACGCGTGCTTTCTGAATGAACGCGGTGCCTGTGAGTTTTTCGCGAGCAAGGGCTAGCCGCCCGCCTCGTTCCTACAAAAAGCCTTAACTGACTGGCATTAGGGCTTGCCCCCGATAGAGGTGTATCAGTCACAAATTGGCTGACTGATCCACCGCCA
The DNA here is from genome assembly GCF_003852255.1 of Pseudomonas sp. R1-43-08. Lineage (NCBI taxonomy): Bacteria > Pseudomonadati > Pseudomonadota > Gammaproteobacteria > Pseudomonadales > Pseudomonadaceae > Pseudomonas > Pseudomonas sp. R1-43-08. The sequence goes on along the minus strand of NZ_CP027734.1, from coordinate 4,159,647 downwards.
TCGGGAGCAAGCCCCCTCCCACATTTTTTTTTTAATTGATGTGGGCCATAAAAAAGGCTCCCACTTGGGGAGCCTCGTTTTGGCTTACATATTCGGGTAAGTCGGCCCGCCCGCACCTTCCGGTGTCACCCAGGTGATGTTCTGCGAAGGGTCCTTGATGTCACAGGTCTTGCAGTGCACGCAGTTCTGGGCGTTGATCTGAAAGCGTTTCTCGCCGTCTTCTTTAGTCACGACTTCATACACGCCGGCCGGGCAGTAGCGCTGCGCCGGTTCATCGTAGAGCGGCAGGTTGGTGCCGATCGGGATGCTCGGATCCTTGAGTTTCAGGTGGCACGGCTGTTCTTCTTCGTGGTTGGTACCGGAGATGAACACCGAGCTCAGCTTGTCGAAGCTCAGCTTGCCGTCGGGTTTGGGGTAGTCGATCTTCTTGCTGTCTTTGGCCAGCTTGAGGCAGGCGTAGTCCGGCGTGGTGTCGCGCAGGGTGAAGGGGATCTTGCCGCCAAAAATATTCTGGTCGAGCCAGTTGAAGCCGCCGCCGAGGATGGCGCCGTATTTGTGCACCGCCGCGCCGAAATTGCGGCTGGCGAACAGTTCTTCGTACAGCCAGCTGGCTTTGAAGCTGTCGACATACGCGGTGAGTTCATCACCGCCTTCGGATTCGGCAAACAGGCGGTCGGCCACGGCGTCGGCGGCGAGCATGCCGGACTTTATCGCGGTGTGGCTGCCTTTGATCTTGGAGAAGTTCAGGGTGCCGAGGTCGCAGCCGATCAGCGCACCGCCCTTGAAGACCATCTTGGGCAGCGAATTCAGGCCGCCTTTGGCGATAGCGCGGGCGCCGTAGCTGACGCGCTTGCCGCCTTCCAGGTATTGGGCCAGCACCGGATGATGCTTGAGGCGCTGGAATTCATCGAACGGCGACAGGAAGGTGTTGCTGTAGGACAGGTCGACGATCAGGCCGACCACCACCTGGTTGTTTTCCAGGTGATAAAGGAACGAGCCACCGGTGTTCTCGTTGCCCATGATATCCAGCGGCCAACCGGCGGTGTGCACCACCAGGCCTGGCTGATGTTTGGCCGGGTCGATGTCCCAGATTTCCTTGAGACCGATGCCGTAATGCTGGGCGTCGGCGTCGCTGTCCAGATTGAAACGCTGGATCAGTTGCTTGCCGATATGCCCACGGCAGCCTTCGGCGAACAGCGTGTACTTGCCGCGCAATTCCATGCCCGGCGTGTACAGGCCTTCCTTGGGCTTGCCTTCGCGGTCGACGCCGAGGTCGCCGGTGATGATGCCACGCACCACGCCGTTTTCATCGAACAGCGCTTCCTGGGCGGCGAAGCCCGGGTAGATTTCCACGCCCAGGTTCTCGGCCTGCTGGGCGAGCCAGCGGCACAGGTTGCCCAGGGAGATGATGTAGTTGCCTTCGTTGTGCATGGTCTTGGGCACAAAGAAGTCCGGAACCTTGGTGGAGGTCTCGCTGCTGCGCAGTACATAGATGTCGTCACGCACCACCGGCGTGTTGAGTGGGGCGCCGAGAGCTTTCCAGTCCGGGAACAGTTCGTTCAGCGCGCGCGGTTCGAAGACCGCGCCAGAGAGGATGTGTGCGCCCACTTCGGAGCCCTTCTCGACCACGCAGACGCTGATTTCCTTACCGGCTTCGGCGGCCTTCTGCTTCAGTCGGCAGGCGGCGGACAGGCCAGCCGGGCCGGCGCCGACGATGACCACGTCGAATTCCATGTATTCGCGTTCCACAGGCTATCTCCTACTCAAGGCTCAACAGGCTTTTTTTCTAATGGGTGGAGGTTCGGTACGGCCCTGCTGCAACGGCAAGACCCACCTTTCTCTCTGGGTGGCGCATTATATCTACACCACTGGCAGCGTCCAATACAAACGTTTGTTTGAATTGCCCGCAGCCTAGGTAAATCAAAGCAACGCGGCTTATGACTGACCATTTTGCCGTATTGACCAGAATAGGCGTTCCGGTCAATATACGGTCGGTTTTGCGCTTACCGTAGGCAGAGTGCAGGTTTCAAGAGCACGTCCAAAAGCAAGACAGATGACGCGCGCCGTATGCTGGCGCGCAGTTTACACACTGCGATAAAGAATGACTTCTCAGTCACCCCTGACGAACGGTCATCATTTTTCCATCGCCGAGTCATCCGCTGACGTTTTTGGAGGTGCCCTTGTGTGCCGATGAGCATCAACCGCCAGGCTTGCCTAGGCGACTTTCTTTTCACCGGAGAGTAACGAGGAATCCATGAAGGTTCTTGTAGCTGTCAAACGCGTTGTCGATTACAACGTGAAAGTTCGCGTCAAGGCGGACAATTCCGGCGTCGACCTGGCTAACGTCAAGATGTCGATGAACCCATTCTGTGAAATCGCCGTGGAAGAAGCCGTACGCCTGAAAGAGAAAGGCGTGGCGACCGAGATCGTCGTGGTTTCCATCGGCCCGACCACTGCCCAGGAACAGTTGCGTACCGCCCTGGCACTGGGCGCCGACCGCGCCATCCTGGTCGAGTCCGCTGAAGAGCTGACCTCCCTGGCCGTGGCCAAGTTGCTCAAGGCCGTTGTCGACAAGGAACAGCCTCAGTTGGTGATCCTTGGCAAACAAGCTATCGACAGCGACAACAACCAGACCGGCCAGATGCTGGCTGCACTGACCGGTTACGGCCAGGGCACCTTCGCTTCCAAAGTGGAAGTGAGCGGCGACAAGGTTGCCGTGACCCGTGAAATCGACGGCGGCGCGCAGACAGTTTCCCTGAACCTGCCGGCCATCGTCACCACCGACCTGCGTTTGAACGAGCCGCGCTATGCGTCTCTGCCAAACATCATGAAAGCCAAGAAGAAGCCTCTTGAAGTGCTGACTCCAGACGCTTTGGGCGTTTCCACCGCCTCTACCAACAAGACCATCAAGGTTGAAGCACCGGCTGCACGCAGCGCGGGCATCAAGGTCAAGTCGGTGGCTGAACTGGTCGAGAAACTGAAAAACGAAGCGAAGGTAATCTAACCATGACTATCTTGGTAATCGCAGAACACGACAACAAAGTGCTGGCTCCGGCCACCCTGAACACTGTGGCTGCAGCCGTTAAAATCGGTGGCGACATCCACGTACTGGTAGCAGGTCAGGGCGCTGGCGCCGTGGCTGAAGCCGCTGCGAAAATCGCCGGTGTGAGCAAAGTCCTGAACGCTGACAATGCAGCCTACGCGCATCAGCTACCGGAAAACGTTGCTCCTCTGGTTGCAGAGCTAGGCGCTGGCTACAGCCACATCCTGGCCGCCGCCACGTCCAACGGCAAAAACATCCTGCCACGCGTTGCCGCGCAGCTGGACGTCGACCAGATCTCCGAGATCATCTCGGTTGAAAGCGCCGATACCTTCAAGCGCCCGATCTACGCCGGTAACGCCATCGCTACCGTACAGTCCAACGCAGCGGTCAAAGTCATCACCGTACGTGCCACCGGTTTCGATCCGGTTGCCGCTGAGGGTGGTTCGGCATCGGTTGAAGCGGTTGCCGCAGCCCACGACGCTGGCACTTCCAGCTTTGTCGGCGAAGAGCTGGCCAAGTCGGATCGCCCTGAGCTGACCGCTGCCAAGATCGTCGTTTCCGGCGGGCGTGGCATGCAGAACGGTGACAACTTCAAGCACCTGTACGCCCTGGCCGACAAGCTCGGCGCAGCGGTCGGCGCCTCGCGCGCGGCCGTCGACGCAGGTTTCGTACCCAACGACATGCAGGTCGGCCAGACCGGCAAGATCGTGGCACCCCAGCTGTACATCGCCGTCGGTATCTCCGGCGCGATCCAGCATTTGGCCGGTATGAAAGACTCCAAGGTGATCGTTGCGATCAACAAGGACGAAGAAGCACCAATCTTCCAGGTGGCTGATTACGGCCTGGTGGCGGACTTGTTCGAAGCCATCCCCGAGTTGGAGAAGCTGGTCTAATCCAGTCGCTTCACTTATAAAGAGCCCGGTCTTGTGACCGGGTTTTTTTTTGACGTGTGGGAGCACCTCGCCATGCAATTGCGTCCTTTGATCCTGCTGCTGGGCCTTACGCTGCTGCCGACAATGTCGCTGGCGGCCGGCAAATGCGAGCGCCTGGTGATCACCGGCAGCCCGGATGCACCGCCCTTGCTGTGGCGCGACCCGCAGGACCCGACCCACCTGATCGGCGCCACCGCCGATGTGTTGCAACAGGTGGCCACGGACCTCGGCCTGAAAATCGACCTGCTTTACGGCGGCAAGCGCTCCCTGGCTCTGGATGAAGTTCGCAGCGGACGCATGGATGTGCTCGCCGATGCGCCGTTGAACCTCGGCGAGTTGCAAACCCTCGACTACATACACCCGGCCTTGATGCAGATCGATTACCTGGTCTGGACGCGCAAGGACTCGTCTTTGATCTATAGCACCGCTGCCGACTTGCAGGGCCACAAGGGGGCCGTATCGGAGCGCGCACGCTTGAGTGCCGGGTTCGAAACCGTTGCCAGCCAGCAATTGACCCTGCAGCGTCTGCCTGGCCTGACGCCGGCGTTCCAGAAACTGTTGCTGGGGGAGGTGGACTATGTGCTCGCCAGCCGCTATTCCGGCATGGCCATGGCCCAGAGCCTGGGTATGAGCGATGACCTGGTGGCGCGCGACATACCGATCGATCAGCCCGGCCTGTACCTGGCGATTTCCCACAATTCCGCCTGCAATGATCCGTGGCTGCGCGGACAGCTGGCCAAAAAGATGACAGAATTGCCCGCGTCCGGTGTGGCGGAAACCGCGTTGCAGCGCAATCTCGAGCGCTGGAAGGCGCAATTGCAACAAGCCGTCGGCACCCCAACAAAGTAGGGATTTTCAGTGACTCTTCGACCTCTTTTCGCGGCCTTTGCCGTTGTCGCTCTGGCGGGATGCGCCACCGATCCTGCGCCGACCGAACAAATGCGCCTGACCCAGCAAGCCCTGGAGCAAGCCAGCGCGGTCGGCGCCAATGCCGATGAATCGACCGAGCTGAAACAAGCCGAAGACAAATTTGCCAGAGCCAGGGCCGACATGGCCGACCAGTCCTACAAACACGCGCGCATGCGGGCCGAACAGGCTGAGCTGGATGCGCGCCTGGCCGAAGCCAAGGTGCTGACCGGCAAGAGCCAGGAGCAATTGAACGTGGTCAACACCCGCATCGCCCGCCTGCGCAAGCAGTTGCAGCTGGGAGAAGCCCAATGAGCCCGACGATGCGTGGTTTGAGCGCTGTATTGCTGCTGAGCAGCGTAGCGTTGGGCGGTTGCGCCAGCCAGCCCACTGGCGAGCAGGCACTGCAACAGGCCAGCAGTGACTTTCAGCGGGTCAAGGAAGACGCCAATGTATTGCGTTTCGCGCCCAAGGATGTAATCCGCGCCGGTGAGTCCCTGGCGCGTGCCGATCGCCTGTCCAGCTACTGGGGCAGCGGCGCCGACGTGGTGCATTACGCCTACCTGAGCCAACGCTACAGTGCCATTGCCCATGAACACACCGAGCAGGGACTTAACGCCGAGCGCCTGGCCAAACTCGAGTTGGAGCGCCAACGCCTGCAACTGGCCTTGCGTGAGAGCAAGCTGGCCAGCGTGCAACAGCAGGGCAAGTGGGTCGAACAGCAAATCGCCAGCCTGACCACCCAGACCGACCGTGGCCTGGTGATGACCCTGGGCGACGTACTCTTCGATACCGGCGAAGCCGAGTTGCAGAACTCGGCCAACCGCACGGTGTTGAAGATCGTGCAATTCCTGCAACTGAACCCCAGGCGCAAGGTGCGCATCGAGGGCTACACCGACAACACCGGGGGCGAGCACGACAACCTGACCCTGTCCCATGACCGCGCGCAATCGGTGGCGGATGTGCTGATTGACCTGGGCATCGACGAAAAACGCATTCAGGTCGAAGGGTATGGCGACAAATACCCCGTGGAGGCCAATGCGTCCGAACGTGGCCGCGCGCAGAACCGCCGCGTGGAAATTGTGTTCTCCGACGAAAAAGGCCAACTGGGCGCCGCTCGCTGAAGTCTGGCGCAACTCAAAATGTGGGAGGGGGCTTGCTCCCGATGGCAGAGTGTCAGTCACTGAAGTGTTGACTGAACCACCGCTATCGGGAGCAAGCCCCTCCCACATTTTTCTGTATACACCTGAAAATTCTATTCACGACCCCTACAGTTTTTTCTGTCACTCCTTCCCGCGCTCGACTATTGTGGCAACTGTCCCCGTACACTTCTAAACTGTGCCGGTATGTTTCACACAAAAATAAAATACCCGTGAAATCGAGTGCTGCGTCATGACCAATCTGTTGCTCTACCAACGTATCGCCCAGCAACTGGCTGAGGACATCCGGCGTGGTGTTTATCAGCCGGGGGAGCGTGTGCCTTCGGTGCGCAAGATGAGCTCTCAGCTCAACGTGAGCCATGCCACGGTGCTGCAGGCCTACGCCAATCTGGAAGACCAGGGGCTGATCCGGGCGCGGCCGCAGTCGGGCTATTACGTGCACCAGACGCCGGCACTCACGGCGCCAACCCCAGACATTGCGCGGGTTGAACGCCCAGGGTTGGTCACCCGCAGCAGCATCATCCAGCAAGTGCTGGTCGAGTCGCGCCGTGAAGGCGTATTTCCCTTGGGCGCGGCGGTGCCGAGTGTGGATTACCTGCCGGTACGGGCGTTGCACCAGCAGTTGGCCAAGGTCACGCGTTTCCAGAGCCCGCGTGCATTCAGTTACATGTTCAGCCCCGGTTTCGAACCGCTACGCCGCCAAGTGGCGATTCGCATGCGCGATGCCGGCGTGGTGGTGGACCCGTCCGAAGTGGTGATTACCCACGGCTGCGTCGACGCGTTGCAGATGTCGCTGCGCGTACTGACGCGCCCCGGCGACCTGATCGCCGCTGAGTCACCGACCTACTACGGCTTGCTGCAACTGGCCGACCTGCTCGGCCTCAAGGTCATCGAGATTCCCAGCGACCCGGCCACCGGCATGAGCCTGGAGGCCCTGCAACTGGCCGCCAACCAGTGGCCGATCAAGGCGCTGGTACTGACCACGCGCCTGAGCAATCCGTTGGGCGGCACCATGCCCGAAGAGCGGCAGAAACAGTTGCTGCGCCTGGCCTCGGATTTCGATATTCAAATTGTCGAGGATGATATCTACGGCGAGTTGATGTTCGAACTGGGCCGCACCAAGGCCCTGAAAGCCTATGACCGTCTTGACCGGGTCATCTACTGCTCGAGTTTTTCCAAGACGTTATCCCCCGGCGTGCGCATCGGCTGGATGATCGCCGGTAAGTACCAGCAGGAAATCCAGCGTTTGCAGATGTTCAGCACCCACTCTGCGTGCAGCGTCACACAGATGGGCGTTGCTGCGTACCTGGAGAACGGTGGTTACGACCGGCACCTGCGTTACATTCGCCAGGAATACCGCAAAAACCTCAGCGCTTTCCAACTGGCGGTGCAGCAATATTTCCCCGAAGGCACTCAGATGACCCGTCCGACCGGCGGCTTCATTTTGTGGGTCAGTTTGCCGGGACGGGTCAATACCCAGGAACTGCATGTGCGTGCCCTGCAACAGGGCATCAGTATCGCGCCGGGGCTGATCTTCAGTAATACGGAACAGTTCAACCACTGTATCCGTCTCAATTGCGGCACCCCGTGGAACCGCGAGGCAGAGCGTGCGCTGATGACCCTGGGGATGCTTGCCAGCCAGTTATGCCAGGAGACGGCGGCGGGCCTTTGAGGGGCATAAAAGGGGACAAGATTGATCTCTGTGCTTGTCATGCCACGCACAACAAGCGAGCATATGGCCTTCTGCCGTTAATGCTGTTGGCGATATGACCTCTATTTTTCGCGCTGTCTGGATGGTTGGCTTGATAAGTCTATGCAACGTCGGCACTGCGCTGGCGGCCGCGCCTGTGACGGACACCAAGCCTGCTGCAAGCGTCGAACAGAAGACCGCTGCGAAAAAGCCGGCACCGCAGGCGAAGAAAAAAACCGCCAAGGTAAAGAAGCGCGCACCGATTGCGAGCAAGTCCAAGTCTGCCCACGAAGTCGCCCAGACCAAGCTGCCACCGGCACAGTTGGACCTGTCCCTGCCCTCGGACATGGTCAGGCTGCTGCAACCCATCGGCACCATGCCCAAACCCAAGAGCGTGCCGTTATTGCCGCCGATGTTCAGTGAAAAACCGTCCGACAACAGCGCGTTCCAGATCAACGGCCGCTTGCTCAGCAACGAGATGAAGCTGCAGTTGCGCAACGAAGAACGACGTGACGTGGAAGGTGCTGCGCTGGATTTTGAATTCAAGCAATAAACCCCCGACCATCAGTGAGCCGCGCCACTGACCACCGGTCGTAGACTGGTCGGTCACTTCTGTTTTGTACGAAAACCCCTGTTGGACCATTTTAAAACGGCTGTTTAAGGGCGTACTCTAGCCCGGCCATCCCATTGAGTCGTCGAGGACCTGTTGGTCATGAAATGCCGTGAAGGCTGTGGCGCTTGCTGCATCGCCCCCTCCATCAGTTCGCCGCTGCCGGGAATGCCCCACGGCAAACCTGCGGGCGAACGCTGCCTGCACTTGTCGGTCGAACACCTGTGCCAACTGTTCGGCCAAGCGGAGCGGCCAGCGGTGTGCAGTGATTTCAAGGCAGATATCGAGGTCTGCGGCAACGACCAGGCCGACGCGATCCGCCTGATCGGTTGGTGGGAGCAGATGACGGCGGCTTGATGGGCTTTACTATCGGAACTTCAACAACAAGGAATACAACGATGGGTTCGCTGAAACGAATGGCTGTGGTATGCGGTTTTACGATGATGTTCGCTGGCGCTGCCCAGGCTGAGGATTGGCAAGAAGCCAAGAATGAGGACGGCATCAAGGTGTCCCTGAGCGAAGTGGCCGGCTCCAAGTACAAGGCCTATCGCGGTGTGGCTCTGATCAAGGCGCCCGTGGCGAAGATCCAGGCCCTGCAGGAAGATGTCGCCGGCGCCTGCTCGTGGATCCATGAGTGCAAATCCCAGAAACTGGTCGACAAGAAAGGCGATGAGGCCTGGACCTACACCCAATTCAAGGCACCGTTCCCGGTGACGGATCGCGACTCGTATATCCATGTCACCACCACCAAGGCCGCTGACGGTAGCGTTACCCGCACGTTGCAAGGGGTGCCGACGTACAAGCCGGAAGAAAAAGGCTATGTCCGGGTCGCCCAGGTGGAAGGTTTCTGGAAGCTGGTGCCCAAAGGCGCCAACGAGACCGAAGTGACCTACCAGGTGCACACCGAGCCCGGCGGCAGCGTGCCGTCGTGGTTGGCCAACAAGTTCGTGGTAGAAGCACCGTTCAACACGCTCAAAGCGCTGAAGGAACACGCCGAGAAGTAAACGCGCCTGATCCGGAGCCTCCTGCCTTGAGTGGAACGTTTGGTGAAGCTTCAAGGTCCAGATAGATGTGAGCCCACACATGGGTTTTATCGAGGAGGCACCGATGCCGAAGTGGAACATTTCTTTCATCAATGACCGTGGCGAACCGGTAGTCGAGCAGTTTGACTGGGATCATGAGCCGACGCTGGAAGAAGCTGCACAGCTGGTGCGCGTGCGTGTGTCGCCGGTATTGGAAAAGTTGGACCTCAACGATCTTGCCGATCGTGTCCCTGATCCCACGGTCAAGAGCTTGCACGATCAAAATGGTATCAAAGACCTCAAGGTCGAACCCTGCGCCTGAATATTCCCTGTAAGCGATCCATGCACCTCTGGTAGAGGTGATAGCTTCGCGTTACTCTGCAATCGAGATCAGCGAATGAATCGCTAAGGTCTGGTCTTGTCAGCTACATGCTTGTTTTCCTGCGGTGTCGTTATTGCCGTGGTGCCCGCGCCAGCAGCGCGCGGGTTTCAGGAAGCACGGAAAGTCTATCCATCAGTCTGAGGAGGACGTTTCATGAGCACAGCCTATCAAGAAGACATCAGCACCAACGTTCTGCGCCGCATGAAAGAAGGCGGCTTTGACTTTTCACGTTTTCACCCCATCGAGTTCTACGCGATTTTCCCGGATGAAGAACGGGCGCGCAGGGCTGCGGGTCGATTTCGCGGAGAATCCCTGAACGCCCAGGTCAGCGCCCGCGACGATGGTGCCTGGTACCTGGAACTGAGCAAAATCATGTCTGCAACGTACGACGGCATAGGAGACTTCGAGCAGGACTTTGAAGCGGTGGTTGAGCCGTTGGGCGGAATTATCGAAGGCTGGGGCGTCAAGCAGGAGGTGCGTGGGTTACCCATGTAGCGTTTATGAGCAACACAGCGTATCGGCTGACCTTTTGGGTCGGCCGATTTTGTTTGGGCTCGGCAAACATGTTCGGAACGTGCACTTTCCTGCACGAAAAAAAAAGCCACCCGAAAGGGTGGCTGAAGGGGAAGATCGAGGAGCCGATCACACGAGCCGGCACGTTACTGGGTGTGCAAAGGGTTTAGCTGTAGGACATGTCCTGTTCAGCTGATGGGCGCGATTATCCGCAGAAGTGCGCGGGCAATGAAATCAACGCTGACTATGCTGTTGATAGTCCAACGCCGCATTGCGATGAGGCGTGTGGCAGGGCTGCTGTCATTTCGCGCACCAGGACGGTGCGAGGGGAATTCTGGGTTTATCCAATCCTTTGATTTGAAAGTGTTTATGCCGCTGGCACGGGCCTTGCGAAGGGTCTGTCGTCCGGGTGACAAGGAGTACGGCATGATCCGCACTTATTACGATGAAATGTACGATGGGGCAGGGCAGGTCCGTCCCCATTATCGCGAGTTCGCCCGTTGGCTGGCCGACACCCCTGCCGAACTGCTGGCCCAGCGTCGGCGCGAGGCCGACTTGCTGTTCCACCGTGCCGGAATCACCTTCACGCTGTATGGCGACGAGCAAGGGACGGAGCGCTTGATCCCCTTCGACACCATCCCCCGCAGCATCCCGGCGAGCGAATGGCACATGGTCGAGCGCGGCTGTATCCAGCGGGTCAAGGCGTTGAACATGTTCCTCGCCGACCTCTACCACGAACAACGCATCATCAAGGCCGGGATCATCCCCGCCGAACAGGTACTGGCCAACGAGCAATACCAGTTGGCAATGCAGGGCCTGGACCTGCACCGTGACCTGTATTCCCACGTTTCCGGGGTAGACCTCGTACGCGATGGCGACGGCACTTACTACGTGCTGGAGGACAACTTGCGTACGCCGAGCGGCGTCAGCTACATGCTTGAAGACCGCAAGATGATGATGCGCTTGTTCCCCGAGCTGTTCGCGGCCCAGCGCATCGCGCCGATTGACCATTACCCCAACCTGTTGCTCGACACCCTGAAGAGTTCCAGCCCCCTGGATAACCCCAGCGTGGTAGTGCTGACCCCTGGGCGTTTCAACAGTGCGTTCTTTGAACATGCCTTCCTCGCCCGGGAAATGGGCGTGGAGCTGGTGGAAGGCGCCGATTTGTTCGTGCGTGATGACCGCGTGTTCATGCGCACCACCGACGGCCCCAAAGCGGTGGACGTGATTTATCGCCGTCTCGACGACGCGTTTCTCGACCCGCTGGCTTTCAATCCGGCGTCCATGCTCGGCGTACCGGGCCTGCTTGCCGCCTACCGCTCGGGCAACGTAGTGCTGGCCAATGCCATCGGCACCGGGGTAGCCGATGACAAATCGGTGTACCCCTTCGTTACCGAGATGATCCGTTTTTACCTGGATGAAGAACCGATCCTGCAGAACGTTCCGACATTTCAATGCCGTAAGCCCGACGAATTGTCTCACGTACTGGCCAACCTGCCCGAGTTGGTGGTCAAGGAAACCCAAGGCTCCGGCGGCTACGGCATGCTAGTGGGCCCGGCGTCCACGGCGGCGGAAATCGAAGCCTTCCGCGCACGCATCAAGGCCAAGCCCCACGCCTACATCGCCCAGCCAACCCTGTGTTTGTCCACCTGCCCGACGTTCGTCGAAAACGGCATTGCCCCGCGGCATATCGACCTGCGCCCGTTCGTGCTGTCGGGCAAGGAAACCCGCGTGGTGCCCGGTGGCCTGACCCGGGTGGCGCTGCGCGAAGGTTCGCTGGTGGTCAACTCGTCCCAGGGCGGCGGCACCAAAGACACCTGGGTGGTCGAGGATTGACACATGTTGAGTAGAACTGCCTCGGATTTGTATTGGATGTCGCGCTACCTGGAGCGCGCGGAAAACCTCGCGCGCATGCTCGATGTCAGTTATTCGCTGTCGCTGATGCCCCAGGACGGGCGCGGCGATGGTCTGCACGAATTGGCCATGCCGCTGTTGATCACCGGCACCCTGGAGGATTACCACGAGCGCCACGGTGAACTGCATGCCGAACGCCTGCTGCACTTTTTCGCCCTGGACGCTGCCAACCCGGCCAGCATCTACAGCTGCCTTGGCGCCGCACGGGCCAGCGCCCATGCGGTACGTGGGCGGATTACCGCCGACATGTGGGAAAACATCAACGCTACCTGGCTGGATATTCGCGATATCGCCCAACAGGGCTTGAGCCGCTACGGCATGAGCCGGTTTTGCGAATGGGTCAAGGAGCGCTCGCACCTGTTCCGCGGCGCCACCTACGGCACCATCATGCGTAACGATGCGTTTCGCTTTATCCGCCTGGGCACCTTCATCGAGCGCGCCGACAACACCCTGCGCCTGCTGGACGCGCGTTACGAAATGGCCGGCGACCAGGCTGCAACGGTGAGTGATGGCACGGCCCACGCCTACTATCAATGGAGTGCGTTGCTGCGGGCATTGTCGTCGTTCGAGGCCTATACCGAGATTTATCGGGATGCGCCGGGGGCCCGGCAAGTCGCCGAACTGTTGCTGCTGCGCGCTGATGTTCCGCGCTCGCTACGGGCCTGCAGCGAAGAGATCGACCAGATCCTCGCCAGCCTGCCGGGCCTCAACGGTCGCCCGGCCCAGCGCCTGGCCGCCGAGATGGACGCGCGTCTGCGCTTTACCGCCATCGATGAAATCCTCGAGGAAGGCCTGCACGCCTGGCTGACCGACTTTATCCCCTTGGTCCGCCAGTTGGGCGACGCCATCTATAGCTCCTACCTGGAGGCGGCATGAGACTCTCCATCAGCCACGAAACCACCTACCACTACCAAGACCAGGTGCGCGCCAGCATCCAATATCTGCGCCTGACGCCCCACGACAGCGAGCGTCAGCGTGTGCTGAGCTGGCAGCTCGATCTGCCGCGCCCCGTACGGGCGCAAGTGGACCCATTCGGCAACATCCTGCATGTGCTGACCCTGGACGAACCTCACGACGCCATCATCATCGGCGCCCGTGGCCAGGTGGATATCGACGAATTGAGTGAGGCTGAACACGAGAGCCAGTCGGCCTTTCCGTTCCTGCGCGGCACGCGCCTGACCGAGCCCGACGAAGCCCTGCGCGGTTTTGCCCAGCAACACTGCCACCAGCGTCGCGACCGCACGGCACTGATCGACCTGATGCATGCCCTGAACCAATCGATGGTCTACACGCCGGGCGCCACGGACGTCGACACCTGCGCTGCCGAGGCCTTCGCCGGCCGCGCGGGCGTGTGCCAGGACCATACCCATGCGTTCCTGGCCTGTGCGCGCAGCCTGGGCATCCCGGCGCGATACGTATCAGGGTATCTGTACACCGAAGACAGCGCGCACCTGGCCAGCCATGCCTGGGCCGAAGCCTGGCTGGATAACGCCTGGTACAGTTTTGACGTGACCAACCAATTGGCCCGGCCGGAGCGGCACCTGAAACTCGCCGTGGGCCTGGACTACCTGGACGCCTGCCCGGTGCGGGGCATGCGCCGTGGGGGAGGGCATGAGCAGATGCATGCCAAGGTGTTTGTCGCACCGACGCCGGTCGTTTCCGTGCAGCAGCAATAATATTAACTACAACCCACACCCAGTGTGGAAGGCAGGCTGTGTTGTTTCAGGAAGTTTTGCAATGCGGCCTGCCGTGCGCCGGGCCGACTGACTGTACTCAATCCAAAATGTGGGAGGGGGCTTGCTCCCGATGGCGGTGTGTCAGTTACCGATAAGCTGACTGACACACTGCTATCGGGAGCAAGCCCCCTCCCACTTCTGATCTGCGCGAGCCTCAGGGCTGCTGTTTGCGCCCCGCCATATGCTGCAAATATCCCACCAGCAAATCCAGCTCATGGTCCGGCAACACACTGGCCGAGAACGCCGGCATCTTCGCCTGCGGCCAACGTCGCAGGCTCTGAGGGTCACGAATGTAACGCTTGAGAAAATCACCACCGAAATACTCGGTAGGGCTGTACGGGATATTCAAGTCCGGCCCCATCTGCGCATCGCCCGCCCCGTTTAGGCGGTGGCAGGCCAGGCAATTTTTCTGGAACACCGCGAAGCCTTGGTTGATCGGGCTATTTGCGGCCAGTTTCGGATCAGGCAGCAGCGCCGGAAAGCGCTCGGCAACGGTCTGCAGCTGCTTGATGCTGGATATCTGAAACGGCCACTGTTCCGGGCTGATATGCCCGGCCTGCGGATCGGTCCACACCAGGTAGAACGGCCCCGCGCTCGGTTTGCCATCTCCCAGCGCAGGCCATGGATGGGCCGGGTCTTCCACCGCCAGCCAGGCGCGAGCGCCGGTGTTTTCCAACAGTGGCGCGACGGCGAGTTCGGCGGCAAAACCGTCGAGGGCCACCGCTCGCACATGGCTCGCAGGTTTCAGGCCCGGTAGGAGACTCGCCAAGGGCACTGCGCGGTAGGTCATGGTGCGCTTGTAGGAAACGTCATCGACGATCTGCACCGTCCGCGCATCCGGGTGCTTGAGTAGCTCCGCCGTCTGCCAAGTCTTGCTGGCGTGGTCCAGTTCGATGGTCAGTTGCGCCGCCGAAGCGGGCAGGGTCAGCAACAGCGCGAGCAAGGCGAGGATCGATTTCAAAGGGCAGGCCGTTTCGAGGTGACGGGAGAACTACGATAGCGCAAATCTGCGCGCAAAAAGACAGCCCCTGCAACAGGACGGCTATACGCAATGCCCCGGCAGGTGCTGCCAAACGCTGTAATCCCGATGCTGTGTGCGCACGGAATAAATAGGTCGAGTCGTCACCCGATAACCTTGGTTAAATTGGGCAAGATCAGAATCAATGTGGTGGCGAACAGAATAAGTCCCGCCTGACGTACTTTCGAATGTTTGAACATGGCTGACTGCCTTTTGTTGTTATTCCTGAACGTCAAATGCGTACCGGTTGATCCAGTATCGCGACCTGGCGTGAAACTTTTCTTACAACCGCTCCAGCAAAACCCGGCAGCAGCTTCTTACAGATTCAACCTTAGAGCCGTCGTTCTTCGGCGCATAGATCCATTTCATATCAGCTAAGCACTTTATCCGCTTAAAACGGCATGAGGCGTAGTGCCATCTTGGCGCCAACCCCGAGGCTAGACAGCTAAAACGATTAACCCAGGGTTTCCCATAGCTGCCTACCGTTCGTCCGAGCGAGGGGGTCAAAAGCAATGAGCGCATCCGTCATTGAAACCGTGTCAATCGGGCTTAAGGTAGGGGCCTACACCCACTATGGTTCGAGGCCATCATGACCCAAGCTTTGATCTTTGATGCGATACGCACGCCCCGAGGCAAAGGCAAGGCCGACGGCGCCCTGTACAGCGTCAAGCCGGTCAACCTGGTCGCCGATTTGCTCAGGGCGCTGGCGCAACGCAGCGACCTCGACACCCGGCAGGTGGATGACATCGTGCTCGGGTGCGTCACCCCAGTGGGCGACCAGGGCGCCGATATCGCCAAGACCGCCGCACTTGTAGCGGACTGGGACATCAGCGTTGCCGGCGTGCAGATCAACCGCTTCTGCGCCTCGGGCCTGGAGGCCGTCAACCTCGGGGCGATGAAAGTGCGTTCCGGCTTTGAGGACCTGGTGGTGGTTGGCGGCGTCGAGTCCATGTCCCGCGTGCCAATGGGCAGCGACGGGGGCGCCTGGGTTCTCGACCCGCAAACCAACCTGCACAGCCACTTCACGCCTCAGGGCATTGGGGCCGACCTGATCGCTACCCTGGAAGGCTTCACCCGCCAGGACGTGGACACCTTTGCCCTACAGTCCCAGCAGAAAGCCGCCAGGGCACGGGCAGACGGATCCTTCAACAAATCGCTGATCGCGGTGCAGGACCAGAACGGCATTGTGTTGCTGGACCATGACGAATTTATTCGTGGCGACTCCACCCTCGAAGGCCTCGGCAAGCTCAAGCCGAGTTTCGAAATGATCGGCCAGATGGGCTTCGACGCCACCGCGTTGAGGGTCTACAGCCAAGTGGAACGCATCCAGCATGTGCACACACCCGGCAACAGCTCCGGGATTGTCGACGGCGCTGCCTTGATGTTGATTGGCTCCGAGGCCAAAGGGCGCGAGCTCGGCTTGCAGCCGCGCGCGCGGATTGTGGCCACGGCGGTGACCAGCACCGATCCCACCATCATGCTCACCGGTCCTGCACCGGCCACGCGCAAGGCGTTGGCCAAGGCCGGCCTGTGCGTCGAGGACATCGACCTGTTCGAGGTCAATGAGGCGTTCGCTTCGGTCGTGCTCAAATTCATCAAGGACATGGGCATCGACGCCGCCCGGGTCAATGTCAATGGCGGCTCCATCGCTCTGGGCCACCCGCTGGGCGCCACCGGCTGCGCGATCCTCGGCACCTTGCTCGATGAGCTGGAAGTGCGTCAGCAGCGCTACGGCCTCGCCACCCTGTGTGTCGGCGGTGGCATGGGCATCGCCACTATCATCGAACGCCTCTGAGCCTTAGGGAAACTGTCATGACCGACGCCATTCGTTACGAAAAAGGCCAGGACCAGATCGTGGTGCTGACCCTCGACATGCCCGGCCAAAGCGCCAACACCATGAACGCTGCGTACCGTGCGGCCATGGCGGCCACCATTGCACGCCTGGAGGCAGAAAAAGCCGACTTGGCCGGGGTGATCATTACTTCGGCCAAGAACACGTTTTTTGCCGGCGGTGACCTCAATGAGCTGATCCAGGTCGACACTGCCCACGCCAAGCAATTCTACGACGGCGTCGGCGTGCTCAAGGCGCAACTGCGCAGCCTGGAAACTCTTGGCAAACCGGTGGTGGCCGCGATCAACGGTGCGGCCCTTGGCGGTGGCTGGGAGATTTGCCTGGCCTGCCATCACCGGATCGCGCTGGACGACAAGTCGGTGCAGCTCGGCCTGCCCGAAGTCACCCTGGGCCTGTTGCCGGGCGGCGGCGGGGTGGTGCGCATGGTGCGCCTGCTGGGCCTGGAAAAAGCCCTGCCGTATCTGCTGGAAGGCAAGAAAGTGCGGCCGGCGCAGGCATTGCAGGCGGGCCTGATCGATGAAATGGCGGCAGACCGCGATGAGCTGCTGGCCAAATCCCGCGCCTGGATTCTCGCCCATCCCGAGGCCCGACAGCCGTGGGACAACAAGGGCTATCAGATTCCTGGGGGCACGCCGTCGAACCCGAAAGTCGCGCAGATGCTCGCCATCGCACCGTCGATTCTGCGCAACAAGACCCAGGGCTGTTTCCCGGCGCCGGAGAAAATCCTTTGCGCTGCCGTGGAAGGCGCTCAAGTGGATTTCGACACTGCGCACTTGATCGAAACCCGCTATTTCACCGAGCTGGTGACCGGACAGGTGGCGAAAAACATGATCGGTACATTCTGGTTTCAGCTCAATGAAATCAACGCCGGCCGTTCGCGACCACAGGGTTTTGCGCCTTTTGTGACGCGCAAGCTCGGTGTACTCGGCGCCGGCATGATGGGGGCGGGCATTGTGTATGCCAGCGCCTGTGCAGGGATCGACGTGGTGCTCAAGGACGTCAACCTGGCGGCGGCCGAAAAGGGCAAGGCCCATTCGGCCGCGTTGCTCGACAAGAACGTCAGCCGTGGGCAATTGACCGCCGAGCAGCGCGAAGCCACCCTGGCGCGGATTTGCCCTACACAGGATGACGCCGACCTGGCCGGCTGTGACCTGGTGATCGAAGCGGTGTTCGAAGACCGCGAACTCAAGGCCAGGGTAGCGTCCGCCGCGCAACGCGTAGTCGGGGCGGACGCCGTGATCGCTTCCAATACCTCGACCTTGCCCATCAGCGGTTTGGCGACTGCGGTGCCCGACCCAGGCAAATTCATCGGCCTGCATTTCTTCAGCCCGGTGGACAAGATGCCCCTGGTGGAAATCATCAAGGGCGCGCACACCAGCGACGAAACCCTGGCGCGAGGTTTTGACTTCGTACTGCAAATCAAGAAAACCCCGATTGTGGTCAACGACAGCCGCGGGTTCTTCACCTCGCGGGTGTTCGCCACGTTCACCAACGAAGGCATCGCCATGCTCGGCGAAGGCGTGGCCGCGCCGATGATCGAGACCGAAGCGCGCAAGGCCGGTATGCCGGTCGGGCCACTGGCGGTGTCGGATGAAGTATCCCTGAGCCTCATGAGCCATATCCGACAGCAAACCGCCAAGGACCTGCAAGCCCAAGGCGAGGTGCCGAAGGCCCACCCGGCGACGGCGCTGATCGATCTGCTGGTCAACGAATACAAGCGCACGGGCAAGGCCGCCGGTGGCGGTTTTTATGACTATCCAGCAGGCGCCCGGAAGCACCTGTGGCCAGAACTCAAGGCGCGGTTCGAACAGCCCGGTAAACAGATTTCGCCCCAGGACGTGCGCGACCGCTTGCTGTTTATTCAAGCCATCGAAACCGTGCGTTGCGTGGAGGAGGGCGTGTTGATGTCCACGGCCGACGCCAATATCGGCTCGGTCTTCGGCATTGGCTTTGCAGCCTGGAGTGGCGGTGCGTTGCAGTTTATCAACCAGTACGGCCTGAACGACTTCATCGCCCGGGCGCGCTATCTGGCCGATGCGTATGGCGAGCGGTTTGCGCCGCCGGCGCTGCTCCTGGAGAAAGCCGCCCAGGGTGAAACGTTCCGCTGATCAGGGGTGCAGGGCTTGCTTTGAACAGGTGTTTCAAGGCACGCTCTGGGTGTTCAATATTCCCATCGCCGTGTCAGGTATTTTTTATGTCGCTACGCGTCTGCATCCTGGAAACCGATATCCTGCGTCCAGGCCTGATCGATCAGTACCAAGGTTACGGGCAGATGTTCAAGCGCCTGTTTGCCAAGCAGCCGATTGCCGCAGAGTTTGTGGTTTACAACGTGGTGCAGGGTGAATACCCGCCGGATGACGAAGCCTTTGACGCGTACCTGATCACCGGCAGCAAAGCCGACTCGTTCGGCACCGACCCGTGGATCCAGACCCTCAAGACCTACGTGCTCCAGCGCTATGAGCGCGGCGACAAGTTATTGGGTATCTGCTTCGGCCACCAGTTGCTGGCGTTGCTGCTCGGCGGCAAGACCGAACGCGCCAGCCAAGGCTGGGGCATGGGCATTCACGACTACACCATCGATGCCAAGGCACCCTGGATGAGCCCGCAAGTGCCGGAACTGACGCTATTGATCAGCCACCAGGACCAGGTCACGACCCTGCCGGAAAATGCCACGGTCATTGCCTCGAGCGAGTTTTGCCCCATCGCGGCGTATCACATCGGTGACCAGGTGTTGTGCTTCCAGGGCCATCCGGAATTTGTTCACGACTATTCCCGCGAACTGCTCGAGATTCTTCAGACAACCCTGGGCGAAAAGGTCTACACCAACGGCGTGGCCAGCCTGGAGCGGGACCACCACGGCGCGACCGTGGCGGAATGGATGATGCGCTTTGTAGCGCACAACGTTAAAGCCAACCCGACCGTTTGAAGCTCGCCCACAGGCTGGTGCAGCCCACCGCAATCAACCCGAGCACTGCAAAATAGCCGTAGTGCCATTGCAGCTCGGGCATGTTCTGGAAATTCATCCCATAAATCCCCGCGACCGCCGTGGGGAACGCGAGGATCGCCGCCCAAGCGGCGAACTTGCGCTGCACCACGCTCTGGCGCGAGGCCTCCAGTAACACGCCGATCTCGATGGTCTGACTGGCGATATCGCGCAGGGTCGTCAGGTCTTCCATCTGCCGCGTGACGTGGATCTGCACATCACGGAAATACGGGCGCATGTTCTTGTCGATAAACGGGAAGCTCAGCTTCTGCAGTTCCTGGCTGATCTCCACCATCGGCGCCACATAGCGCTTGAGCCGCAACACGTCGCGGCGCAGGCCGTGTAGGTTCTGGATGTCGCGCTCGCTCAGGGAACTGCACAGCACGTTGCGCTCCAGTTCATCGATCTCGGCGTGGATCGCCTCGCTGACCGGCTGATAGTTTTCAGTGACGAAATCCAGCAAGGCATAGAGTACGAAATCTTCGCCATGCTCCAGCAACAACGGACGCGCCTCACAGCGCTGGCGTACAAAACCGTAGGAAGCTGAGTGTCCATTACGGGCGGTGATGATGTAGCCATTGCCGGCGAAGATATGAGTTTCGATAAACTCCAGCTTTCCGTTCTCCCGCACCGGTGAATAGGTGACGATAAACAGCGCGTCGCCGAAGGTTTCCAGCTTCGGGCGGCTATGCTTTTCCATGGCGTCTTCGATCGCCAGCTCGTGCAGGTTGAACTGGCGTTGCAGGTTGTTCAGCTCCTGAGCACTGGGCTCTTCCAGGCCGATCCACACAAAGTGGCCGGGTTTGGCGGCCCAGGCCGCGCCTTCGTCGAGGGTGATATCAGTGACTTTCTTTCCGGCGCTATAGACGGCGGCCGCAACGACTCTACCCATGGTGCTGATCACTTCTTATCAGGAGGACAAATGTTGGGCAGCTTAGCCTGAATGGCGTTCCGTTGTAGCGAGGGTGATCGTTCCCACGCTCTGCGTGGTAATGCCCCCCGTGACGCTCCGCGTCGCCCTGCGCGCTCCTCAGACCACGCCGCAGGCGTTCAAGCGCTTTGCAGCTCGCGATCCATCTGCGCAATGCACTCATCCATCTGCGCCTGACACGCTTGCATCAACGCCGGAACGTCATCCGCAGTCATTCCGGTAGTAGGAATCGGCGCCAACGAGCGTATGAGTACATCCCCACTGTTCCAGCGATTAAGTCGCATATGCGTGACGTAATGACTGACACACACCTGCACGATCGGCACACCGGCCGCAATCGCCATATGGAACGCGCCTTTTTTGAACGGCAACAAACCTTTGTCCAGGTTGCGCGTGCCTTCTGGAAACACCCAGATAGACGTGTCTTCGTGTTGCAAGGTGCGGGTAACGGTGAGCATGGCCCGGCGCGCCTTGTGCGCATTGCCGCGGTCGATCAACACATTGCCGGCCAGCCAGAACAACTGGCCGAACAACGGCACCCATTTCAGGCTCTTCTTGGCGATGCATACCGTGCGGTGGGGCACCACGGTACCGAGCACAAACAGATCGTAGTTGGACTGGTGGTTGGCGATCACCACGCAAGTGCCGGGCTTGTTACGCAGGGAGTCGACATCGGCTTTCACGTTCAGGCGCAGGATCCACATCGCTGGCAGCGCGTAAAGGCGTGCGCACAGACGGCTGTTGTCCGGATTGAACGGCCGGCAGATCCCCAACAGCACGCCCAGTACACCGGCGACTATAAAGTGCAGGCCCATCAACAACATACGTAACAGAAAAAGCATCGACGGGGCTCACCGAGACAAAAGGTGGCGCAGTGTACGGATGTGCACTGTATTCGGCAATTGCCCCAGCAGAGGTAGGAGATAGGCGATGTTTAAGCGTATGTTTCAACGTGCGCCGATAACGCTTGTCTAGAGCGGCCCGGGTTATTTCGGTTTGGATTGTAAGAAAAAGCCCGACTCAAGGTCGGGCTTCGGTACAGCAAGTGTGGGACGTTAAATCAGGTTATGGCCTTGGTCCTGGATGATTGCATCATCCAACGCATCCAGCAGTGCCTTGCGCACTTTCAACTTGGTGTGTTTGTGCGCATTCATATTGATCTTCTTCAACTGCCGCGCCGCTTCCAATGCCGCCGCGTGCAATTCTTCCGGCGCTACCACCTTGTCGAGGAAGCCCGCTTGCAGAGCGCCTTGCGGGTCAAACATCTCGGCGTTGATCACCGATCGATGAAATGCCGACTTGCGCAGACGATCCCGCGCCAGCTCGATACCGGCGTGGTGCATGGTCATGCCAATCGCCACTTCATTCAGGCCAATGCTGAACGGGCCTTCCACACCAATCCGGTAATCCGCCGACAGCAGCAGGAACGCACCCTTGGCCACCGCATGCCCAGGGCACGCCACAATCACCGGGAACGGATGCGCCAACAGCCGACGCGCCAGCGTCGAGCCCGACGTGACCAGGCCTATGGCCTCTTTAGGGCCGGCCGTCATCACCTTCAAATCATAACCCCCCGACAGAATCCCCGGCGTGCCCGTGATCACCACCACCGCCCGATCCTTCTCCGCCTGGTCCAGCGCCGCATTGAACGCACTGACCACGGCGGGAGAAATGGCATTTACCTTGCCGTTGCTCAGGGTCAGGGTCGCGATACCGTCTTCGAGGTGGTAGGCAATCAACTCACTCATGACGCGGTTCCTTGTAGGACTTGTTATAGAAGATGCAGCAGACGTTACCCACCACGCCCGCGCGGGTAAAGCGCCGTGACTGACTGCCCAGTCAGGCTTTCGCTTAACGCCCGGCAGCAGAGCGCCTGGGGCAGGGCACCACAGCCAGCGTAGACCATCCCGAGCCATGCCCGAGATTGGCACAATCACCACCGCGCACAGGCCGTGTTCCGGCATACCCGTCTAACCGCATGAAAATTCTGAAAAAAACCTTTGCCATCAGAAAGGCTTTCGACTACATTAGCGCGCCTCGACAGACTGAACTGGTTTGACGAGATACGGTGAAGTGTCCGAGTGGCTTAAGGAGCACGCCTGGAAAGTGTGTATACAAGAAATTGTATCGAGAGTTCGAATCTCTCCTTCACCGCCACATTCTTAAATCGCAAACCCCTGATTTTCCTAGAGAAAGTCGGGGGTTTGTGGTTTTTGGCACCCGAAAAATGGGCCTATGGGACCGCCATGGGACTGGTGCGCTTTTTGGGTGCGTAAATGGTGGCTGGTTGGCCTGCTACGAGGAGTGAAGTCTAATCTGGTCGGCGGCGCTGATAGGGCCGACGCTTGTCGAGTCCATGGACTCGGGATCTGATTGCTGTGGGTAGACTCCACCTAGATTTATGAGTTATGGAAAATTCACAGGAAGATTCAGCACTCCAAGCTAAGATGAGCTCAATGAAAACGATAACGCTCGTGTCCGGTCGATTAACACCTAAAGCCCTCTCTGTGGGCTTGATAGCGTTTATTTTCCTGGCCTGTGTCATGCTAGTGACCGCAATTGCTTGGCAGTTAAAACAATCGGCGGACGAACGACTGGCAAATGCGAAGATTGCTGCGCATAACATTGTTCGCGCTTCCGAGCAGCAAGCTCAAGACACCATACGTCAGGCTGAAAACATACTCGATAACCTTGTTGAGCGGTTTGAAAACGACGGGCTTGACGCCGAACACATGGCCCGCTTATCCAAAGTGATGGCCAGCAATGTTCAAGCAACCGACGGAATTCAAGGGTTGTTCATATACGACGAACATGGGGACCGGGTAGCGAATTCCTTTTCTTCAAAGCCGGTCGCCAAGAACAATAGTGATCGATCTTATTTTATCTACCACAAGAATCATCCTGGCACGGCCGTCCGTATAGGCGAGGTGATTTTGAGCCGAACCACGGGCGATATGATCATTCCTGTAAGCCGGCGCACCGAGCACAGTGATGGCAGCTTCAGCGGCGTCGTTTTGGCAACGTTGCCAGTTGCATATTTCCAGAGTTTTTTTAACCGGTTGGATGTCGACAAACGGGGAGTAATACTTCTCGCACTCAGTAATGGCGACTTGCTTGCGCGCCGACCAATGATTGACGCGTTAATGACAACTAATATCTCAAAGGGAGACCTGTTTAGTCGGTATTTGATACACAACGACGAGGGCACAGCGACCCTCACCTCTGTCGTGGACGGGGTTGAGCGAGTCTATGCCTACAGCCGTATACAAGGCCTACCCCTGGTCACTGCAGCCGGTTTATCGTTAGATTCAGTATTCGCCACCTGGTGGACGTACGTCTATCAAGCATCGGTTATGGTGGTGCTTATAATTTTTGTGCTGACTAGCCTGGGGTTCCTTTTTTACCGGCAAATTCAACGCGTGTTGGTGGCAGAGGAAGAACTGCGTCTTGCGCATTGCGATTTAGAACATATTGCTAAGACTGATAGCCTTACCGGTTTACCTAACCGTAGGTGCTTCGACTCTACACTCGAAAAAGAATGGTCAAGAGCATGTCGCACTGGGAATAGCGTAGCGCTCATACTTATCGATATTGATTGGTTCAAGCAGTACAACGACTATTATGGTCACGTTGTCGGTGACGAATGCCTGCGGCGAATTGCAGAACTAATAGGTACAAACATAAACCGTCCAGCCGACCTCGCTGCGCGATATGGTGGGGAAGAGTTTGTAATACTGCTTCCAGAAACAGAGCTTTCAGGAGCAGTCAAGATTGCTGAAGAAGTGCGTTCAGCTATAGAGGCCGAAAAAATTGCACATCAGGGGAGTCCGGTTGGCTTTGTCACCATCAGCGCAGGTGTAAGTTCCAACCATCAGCGTGGTGTGAATACAGCGACTGATTTGCTAGCAAAGGCTGATGGTTTTCTTTATGGCGCGAAGAAAAGAGGGCGCAATCGGGTAGAACACCAGTCAGAGGACGTCTTGGAAACATGAGACATTGGGACGAGAGCTTGAGTGCACGCTGATACTTTAATCGACTGTCCATGTTGCGAGAGCGTTGCTCATTGACATAGCTGGCTCCATTCTCTCAAACGTTGAAGCCTCCTAGAAACCCATGCCGGTTCACTGGATTAATTTGATAGCAACAAACCGGAGGCTCCCGTGGATTGCCTGCGGTATGTTGACAATCATGCAATCCACAAGGGAATGGCAATGGTCGATAGGGCATTGGAAACAAGGCTCGCTTGCGAAAACTGGAGTGAGCATCTACATCGCGTAAACGCCAGCGGCTTTACCGTCATCGAGAACCTGCTCGACCCAGACGTCTGCCAGCGTCTTATCGATAGTTACTACGAGCCGGACATCTTCAGGTCGTGTATCAATATGAGCAGGCATGGCTTCGGTTCAGGCCAATATAAATATTTTGCCTACCCGCTGCCGCCGATTATCGCCACATTGAGATCCTGTGTTTACCCGCAGATGGTCCCACTGGCCAACTATTGGAACACTAAACTTGGCCTCGAACCTCCCTATCCCGAACGCCACGAAGACTTTCTAAGCCAGTGCCACGACGCCCGGCAAGAGCGCCCCACACCGCTGCTGCTGCGCTACGGTGCAGGAGACTACAATTGCCTGCACCGCGACCTATATGGAGACATTCTGTTTCCCGTGCAGATGGCTATCCTCCTGTCTGAGCCCAATGACGACTTTAGCGGCGGCGAATTCGTGCTTACCGAACAGCGGCCACGGATGCAGTCCAGGGTCAACGTAGTGCCGCTGCGCAAGGGCGATGCAGTGATTTTTGCCGTCAACCGCAGGCCCGTGAAGGGGGCGCGGGGCTTCTACTCCGTATTTACGCGCCACGGCGTGAGCGAGGTCAGAGCGGGGCACCGGTTTACCCTTGGGGTAATATTCCATGATGCGCAGTGATGGAACGGCCAAGCGTTCGAATTTGAAAGCAAGACCCGGAGTTTTAACGCGGCTCAATAGCGATAGGCTTGTGCAAATTGCGAAGATGGGGACATTGCCATGGAATGCGTTAAAGACCAAACCACCCAGCCCGTGCTGAGGGCCGAGGACGATCCGCGCTGGAATATTCTCGTCAGCCGCCAGGCTGATGCAGACCTCGATTTCGTCTACGGCGTGCTGACCACCGGGGTTTACTGCAAACCCTTCAGTCCGACCAAGCTGCCTCGGCCGGAAAATATCGTGTTTTTTGACACCGCAGCTGAAGCCGAAAGGGCGGGCTTTCGCCCCTCCAAGCGCGACAGCAGCAACCCGGCGGCCGTCGCCCAGAAGCATGCGGCGGCTGTTGCCGAAGCCTGCCGGCTTATCGATGCATCGGACGTGGTTCCCAACCTGGGTGATCTGGCCGAACAGGTGGGCATGAGCAGCTTCCACTTCCATCGAGTCTTCAAGAAACTCACGGGCCTCACGCCTAAAGCCTACAGCGTCGCTTCGTTGCGTGCGCGCGTCAGAGACCAGCTTTCGCTCAGTGGCACCATCACCGACGCTCTTTATGAGGCGGGCTATAGCTCCAACAGCCGATTCTATGAGGCGTCGCAAAATATCCTCGGCATGAAACCCACCGAGTACCGCGCAGGGGGGGCCAATGTGGATATCAAATTCGCACTGGGCGAAAGCGCGCTGGGCTCGATCCTGGTGGCCAGAAGCGCGCGCGGCATTTGCGCGATTTTATTGGGCGATGACCCTAATGTGCTGGTGGAGAGCTTTCAGGACCAGTTCCCCAACGCCAACCTGATTGGCGGCGACGCCGAGTTCGAGGCGCTGGTGGCCACTGTCGTCGGCTTTGTCGAATCGCCGGGCACCGGTTTTGCGCTGCCGTTGGACATCCGTGGCACCGTATTTCAGGAACGGGTTTGGCAGGCGCTGAGGGATATTCCTGCAGGAACGACCGAAACATACGCCCAGGTCGCCGCGCGGATAGGTATGCCCAATGCCACCCGTGCAGTGGCTAACGCATGCGGGGCCAATAAACTCGCGGTGGCGATTCCATGCCATCGCGTGGTGCGCAGTGATGGATCTTTGTCTGGCTACCGTTGGGGAGTGGAGCGTAAGCGCAAGTTGATCGAGCGCGAGAAGAGCATGCACGCTGCACATGTTGTCGGATGACTGCACCGGACGGGGGAGGGTGCGTAATGAGGCGATGGAAAGTCATGGATTCCCACGGCAAACCCGCCCTCAGTTCCAAGCCGGGTCAGTTTGGCGGGCATAAAGGAAGCAAGATCTACGGGCGCCTGGACTGCCCGGCTGCACTACGGGCATTGAGCAAAGGCGGGTATGTGAAGGATCGTGTGTTTTTTATCGATGAACAGACCGCACGATTGGCAGGCTATCGCCCCTGCTTTCGATGCATGCCCGCCAGTTACCGTGAGTGGAAGCTGACAATTGAAGGGCACATAAGGGGGCGTGTGATAACGGAAGAATGTGAACCTTAGACTATCGGTGTATCCGCGTTTTCAACTTGATCAAGCACGCAACTTGGCAGGCCAGTACTATTAAGTAATAGGACAGCCACGATTACGTCAATACTACTGAAGTTCATGGGCCATCCCCTGAAGTCAGGCCCATGAAACGTCGCTTGCCAGGCTCTGCGCCTGGCAACTTACTTATTGCGCGGTTTTCAACTTGACCACATCACCGGAAATCTTGGTGGTGTAGCCGTTCAGTACCCAGGCCCAGAACCATTTTTCCTGCACTTGGGTGTTGATCATGGCGTCGCCGCCTTTGGCCTTGATGGCTGCATCCTGGGCGCGGACGAAGCGGCTGTTCTGGCCGATCGGGATAATACCCAGCAGCATAATGCCGGTGGCGCTGGCTTCGCTGTGGCCGAGCACGGTGTATTGGCTGGCGTCGTATTGCTGGGTTTTCATGGCGGTGCCGGTGCAACCTGCCAGGGTGAAACCAAGAACGGCTGCTGCAACTACTTTACTGATGTACTTCACGCGTAACTCCATGGGCTGAATATCGAGATTCAATTCTCGAGGCGCGATACTTTAATCGCTCAGAGGGCGGATTGAAATCAGCGCGCCAAGGTTTCATTTTATGTGGCGACAGTCAGGCCGCCTCCCACATTTGCCCGCGCTCGGTCAGAGATGCAGCCATGCCAGGCTACCCAGCACCACGGCCACACCGCCGGCCGAATACGCCATGCGCTTGAGCCATTCCTTGCGCGTGAGCAAGGTGATCGCCGCCAGTGAGATCGCGATCTGAATCGCCGTCATCGCCTGGGCCCAACGATGGTGCTGGTGCAGCGCTTCTTCGGATTTGCGGTCCCATTCCAGGGAGGTCGCTTCAAGCTTCTCGGCTTGTTTGCGCACCTCTTCCTTCTGGCTTTTATAGCGCTGGATTTCGTCGTTGTAGTGGGCGGCATCCACGCCGGGAATGTGCGTGGCCAGTTCTGCCAGATTCTGGCGGCTGGATTTGGCCTGATAGTAATTCCATTGGTTGGCGGCTTCGGTCTTGATGATAGCGGCGTTGTTCTTGTCCATCGCCGCCTCGCTTTCGCTGGAGCCGGCCTGGTAGCTGAGCATGGCGCCAACGGTGGCCATGATCGCGGTCATCACCGCGATACGGCTGGCAAAGGTGTCGCCGCGGCCGTGGGCATGTTCGGTGGTGTGCTCGAGGTGTTTTTCGTGGGGGCTGGGAACGTCGAAGGCTTCGGACATGGCTTCGTCTATGAAGGGGCAGAGGGAGCCTGATTCTTCACCAGTGCAGCTGTCTCAACGCTGTCGATAACGTCGGATCAGGGCACGTGCAGCACGAGGTCATAGCTCAAGTTGACAGGCGTTTATACCAAATGCCTTGGCAATCTTTTCCCGCGTGGTCCGACGCGGTTTGTTTACCGCTTCTTGCTGGGCGAATGCAGATTGTGAAATGCCCAGTCGCTTGGCGACTTCTTCCTGGGTGAGGTTCAGGTGCTCGCGCCAGGCACGTATAGGCGTAGCTCCATCCACCAAGCGACTGACGACAGCATGAGGAATAAGATTCGGGTCGTTTTGCTGGGCCACATAGTGTTCATAGGGAATCACCACGAAGGCTGGCTTGCCCTCGGTATTGTGGATGATCTGTACGGCAGTAGGTTCGCTCGTCACGTTTCTTGACCTCTTGAATGCTGACCACATGAATGTCCCCGTCCCAGTCGAACACTACGCGGTAATGACCTACCCGAAGCCGATAGCCGTGAGGGTAATTAACCAGCTTCTTGACATTGACTGCGTCGGGCATGCGCTCAAGCGCCGACACCGCATCGCGTACCTGTTGCTGATGATAGGTATGCAGCCGAAGTAGCTGTTTGACGGATTTACGAGTCCAGTGGATCGAATTCATTGGAGGTTAATAAGTCTTTTATAAGGTTTGCAAGGTGTATTTTCGGGCCCTGGTCAAAGACTGGTCGCTCCCACACACAAACCCTAGACGTGCGCCGCGCGCGCCGGTTGATAAAACTGTTGCCTGGTATGAATATCCGATCCAGGCTTCAGGAAGGTTGCCTGCAAGCAACCAGGGCCGTTATTGTGCTGAATCCTTTTAGTCCTTCCTCCAGGGTTCTGTTGTGATGAATGCACCGCGTACCGCTGTCCCGATCAAGGCTGTGATTTTCGATATGGACGGGTTGTTGCTGGACACCGAAGGCATCTACACCGAAGTCACGCAGATCATCGCCGAACGCTATGGCCGCACCTATGACTGGAGCATCAAGCAGCACATAATTGGGCGCGGTGCCCAGGACTTGGCGGACTATGTGGTCAAGGCGCTGGACTTGCCGATCACGCCGGCTGAGTTTCTGCAGATTCGCGAACCGCTGATGAGCGAGCGTTTCCCCAAAGCCCTGGGCATGCCCGGCGCCGAGGCGTTGGTGCGGCATTTGAAGGCGCATAACATCCCGATTGCGGTGGGCACCAGTTCGTCGCGCAACTCGTTCGGCCACAAGACCACCTTGCACCGCGATTGGTTTGGCCTGTTCGACACCATCGTGACCGCCGACGACCCGGAAGTCGGTGCCGCCAAGCCTGCGCCGGACATCTTTCTCACTGCCGCGCGCCGCCTGGGTGTGGCGCCCGAGGATTGCCTGGTGTTCGAGGACTCGCCGTTCGGCGTGACGGCAGCGAAAGCGGCGCACATGACCGCCATCGCCGTGCCCGATGAGGCCATGGCCGACAGCAAGTATCAGCATGCCGACCAGATCATCCGCAAACTTGCGGATTTCGACCTGGCTGCCTACGGCCTGCCGCCCATGACTTGATTCAACCCGGAAAAATGTGGGAGGGGGCTTGCCCCCGATAGCGGTGTATCAGCCAACTTATCAATAGCTGACCCACCTCAATCGGGGGCAAGCCCCCTCCCACATGGGTTGTGCCGTGTTGCTACATATCAGGCGCTGAAGCCACCGTCGATGGTCAAGCTGGCACCTGTGATGTACCCGGCTTCCGGCCCGGCAAGGTACGCCACGAAGCTGGCAATTTCCTCCACATGCCCATACCGACCCACCGCCATCAGCCCAATCAAGCTATCGGCAAAATCACTGTTTGCCGGGTTCATATCGGTATCCACCGGGCCTGGCTGCACGTTATTGATGGTGATACCTCGTGGCCCCAGGTCGCGCGCCAGGCCTTTGGTCAAACCGACCAACGCCGCCTTGCTCATCGCGTACGGACCACCACCGCCAAACGGCATGCGCTCGGCGTTGGTGCTGCCGATATTGATCACCCGGCCGCCTTCGCCCATGTGCTTGGCAGCCTCCTGAGTGGCGATAAAGACGCTGCGCACGTTGATTGCCAGGGTCTGATCGAAGTCTTCCAGCTTGAACGCTTCCAGCGGCGCGATGGCCAGCACTCCTGCATTGTTCACCAAAATATCCAGGCGCCCGAAGGTGTCGACTGTGACGTTGACTGCGTTGCGAATCGCCGTGGCATCGGCGCTGTCGGCCTGAATCGCCAGGGCTTTGCCGCCTGCGCTGATCACGCTGTTCTGCAAGGCTTCAGCCTTGGCGGCCGAGTTGATGTAGGTAAAGGCAACGGCGGCGCCTTGGGCGGCGAGGCGCTTGACGATGGCCGCGCCGATGCCGCGGGAACCGCCTTGAACCAAGGCGACTTTGCCAGTGAGGGTAGATGGGGTCATGTCGATCTCCAAGTAGTTGATGAGCCGAGTATCGACCTCGCCCACCGATACCGGTAGAGCATGATTGCTATAGTCTGTGTAAACCAAAAGTTTAGAGTAGGCGATATGGAAAGCTTTGGGAGTATCGAATGCTTTGTGCGCAGCGCCGAAGGCGGTAGCTTCGCGG
This sequence comes from Pseudomonas sp. R1-43-08, assembly GCF_003852255.1. Taxonomy (NCBI): domain Bacteria; kingdom Pseudomonadati; phylum Pseudomonadota; class Gammaproteobacteria; order Pseudomonadales; family Pseudomonadaceae; genus Pseudomonas; species Pseudomonas sp. R1-43-08. The sequence continues at coordinate 4,128,653 of NZ_CP027734.1, read as the reverse complement.
AGGCTGCGCGGCACCTGAGCCTGACGCCGGCAGCGGTCGGCAAAAGCGTGGCCAAGCTGGAAGCGCGCCTGGGCGTCAGGCTGTTTCAGCGCAGCACCCGCCGCCTGACCTTGACCGAAGCCGGCAAGCTGTTCCTCGGCGAAGTCAGCGGCAGCCTCACCACGATTCAAAACGCCGTGGCCAACCTGGCCAGCGCCGAAGGCCGGCCGGTGGGCACGCTGAAGGTCAGCATGGGCACCGTATTTGGCAATCGGTATGTGGTGCCGTTGCTGGGTGAGTTCATGCGCCGCTTCCCGGCTATCAGCCCGGATTGGCATTTCGATAACCGCCAGGTCGACTTGATCGGCCAGGGCTTTGACGCCGCCGTTGGCGGCGGCTTTGAACTGCCCCAAGGCGTGGTGGCGCGCAAGCTGACGCCGGCGCACCGGGTGCTGGTGGCTGCGCCGGCTTACCTGGCGCAACGCTCTGCGGTACGTACGCCCGAGGATTTGTCGCGCTGCCATGGCATCCTGATCCGCTCACCGCAAACCGGCCGGGTGCGCTCATGGCAACTGACCCACCGCGAGCGTGAGCACAGCCCCCTGGTGCTCAAACCCGCGATGACCATGAGCGATTCTGAAGCCGCCTGCTGCGCAAGCGCCCAGGGCCTGGGCATTGCGTTGGTCAGCATGCCGATGGCTGTGCCGTTCCTCGACAGCGGTGCGGTGGTGCGAGTGTTGCCGGACTGGTATGTGGACGACGGCAATATCTCCATCTACTACGCCGAGCACAAACTGCTGCCGGGCAAGACCCGGGCGTTTGTGGATTTTGTGATCGAGCAGTTTGTCGAGCGACGGTTGGGGCAGCGATTCAGTGCGATCTAACTGCCGTGCAGTGAACAAAATGTGGGAGGGGGCTTGCTCCCGATAGCGGTGGGTCAGCTATAGATAAGCTGGCTGATACACCGCAATCGGGAGCAAGCCCCCCCACAGTTGATCCTCAGTGCCCGAACTTGCCGGGCCAACCGATGACTTTCTTTGACCTGGGCGTTGCATAGGTCCTGATCTTTGACGTCGACAAACCCAACCGCACCAGCGACTCGGCGATGGTCACCGCCGCCGTCACCCCATCCACCACCGGCACCCCGGTGCGCTGGCGAATCTGCTCGTCCAGCCCGGCCATGCCGCCGCATCCCAGGCAGATCACTTCTGCCTTGTCCTCAAGGATGGCCAGTTCCGCCTGGCGCACGATGGCTTGCATGGCGGCCAGTGGGTCTGCTTCCAGCTCCAGCACCGCCATGCCGCTGGCGCGCACTGAGGCGCAGCGCTGGTACAGGCCGGCGAGTTTCAGCCGGTCTTCGATCAACGGCACTGTGCGGTCCAGTGTGGTCACAACCGAATAGGCATGGCCCAGGAACATCGCCATGCTGGCCGCGGCCTCGGTGATATCCACCACCGGCACGTTGAGCAATTCCTGCAGGCCTTCGCGGCCATGCTCGCCGTAGCCGGCCTGGATCACCGCATCGAATGGCTGGTCGTAGGCCATTACGCGATCCATTACCGCGATTGCGGCCAGGTAGCTTTCAAAGTTGCCCTCCACCGACTCGGCGCCGAAGTAGGGCGTGAGCCCGACAATCTCGGTGCCCGGCGAGGCCACGCTGCGCGCCTGCTGAGCGATGGTTTGTGTGATGGATTCAGTGGTGTTGACGTTGACCACGAGGATGCGCATGGAAGCTCCTTGTTTAATGACTGGCGTTATCGACTGCAATGCTTTCGCCGCTGACATCGGCGTAGAACGGCTGGCGCTTGGCGATCAGCAGGTACAGCAACCCTGCAATACCGGCGCCAAACAGCCAGGAGAACGGCGAGACGCTGGCGAACCCAGGCAACAAAGCCAACAGGATGGCGATCACCGCTGCCGGAACGAACGCCGCCACCGCGCGCAGATTCACGCCCCGGCTGTAGTAATAAACGCCCTGCGCGTCTTCGCTATACAGCTGCGGCACATCCACCTGGCTTTTGCGGATCAGCCAGTAGTCAACCATGATCACCCCATACAACGGCCCGAGCAGTGCGCCCAGTCCGGAAAGGAAATACACGATCACCAGCGGGCTGTTATAGAGGTTCCACGGCAGGATCAGCACCGCCACGGTGGCGCTGATCAGGCCCGCGCGGCGGAAGTTCAGGTACTTGGGCGCCAGGTTGCTCAGCACAAACGCCGGTGCGACGAAGTTGGCCATGATATTCACCGCCACGGTAACGATCAGGAAGGCCAGGCAGCCGAGCACCAGAAAGAAGGTATTGGGAATGGCGGCGATGATTTCAGTCGGGCTTTCGATCACCCGGCCATTGAGCTGGAACTGCCCGCCGCACAGCAGCACGGTGATGGCGGCGAATATCAGGATATTCACCGGCAGGCCCCAGAAATTACCCACCAGGATCGTCCTGCGGCAAGGCGAGGAGCGGGCGAAGTCGCAGAAGTTAAGGATCAGCGTGCCGTAAATCGCCAACCACAGCGCACCGCCGGCAAAGATATTGCGCCACATCTCGCCGCCGCTCAGCGGTTCGCGGATCGACCAGGCAATGTTGCCGCCTGCCTGGAAGTACATCCAGCCGGCCAGCGAGGCCACGGTGAGCAGAATCACCGGTCCGGCAAACCCCTCATAGCGACGTACCATTTCCATGCCATAGGCCAGGATCACCAGTTGCACCAGCCAGATCGCCACGAAGCACGCCCAGCCGAGCGATGACAGGCCGAGGATCGCGTTGTGATCATAGTCGGCAAACCCTGGATGAACCGCCGTCAACAACACACGGAAAACCACCGAAGCCAGGTAGGTCTGGATACCGAACCAGGCAATCGCAATCACGGCGCGGATCAACGCCGGAATCTGTGCTCCATGAATACCGAAGCTGATACGGCTGATCACGGGAAACGGCACGCCGGTCTTCTGGCCCATGTACCCCGACAAGTTCATGAAAAAGTACACCAGTGCCGCACCGATCCCCAGGGACAACAGGATCTGCCAGCCGCCCAGGCCCAATGCATACAAGCCGATGGCAAATGAATAGTTGGCGATGTTGTGCACGTCATTGGTCCATAGCGCAAAGATGCTGTAGCGCCCCCAGCGACGGCCTTCGATCTTGGTCGGGGCGAGGTCTTTGTTGTGCAGGCGTGAGCTGAGTACCAGCGGGCCGGGGCTTGCCGCCTCGGGATTCAAGACGGAGGAGGGCAGATCCAGTGCGATGTCATTCGAGAGGCTTGTACGCATTCCGGCAGGCTCCAGCGCATCCGCAGCAAAGCGGCAGATGGCAAAGTGTATGTAGGTTTTGTATTTATTGTATACAAAGCGCATTTCACCTTAAGCCACATGCGTGCCAGTTTTCGGACTATCAACACTCCGGTAAATCTTGTTTTTATCGCCGATTGAAATAACTAGCTGAATTAAAAGCGATATAAATTGACCGTTCGAACAGCTATTTATTTTTATGGGGAAGGGGGCAGACTCAGGAGGGCAAAAATAGAGAGGAAAGAAGTGTTACGTTTTGGTGCGATTCATATTGGATTGCACACATAAATGGCACCGATGGTTACAACTATGTGTACATTTTCATCGCGAACACAGAACAAATGTGGGAGGGGGCTTGCCCCCGATAGCGCCGGGTCAGTCACCCCATACAGTGCCTGACACTACGCCATCGGGAGCAAACCCCCTCCCACAGGTTAACTGTGTCAGACTTTTGTCTTGCTGATGATATTCCCCGCATGCAGCCCGCATTCCTTCTGCGTGGCTTCCTCCCACCACCAACGGCCTTCGCGCTCATGCTGGTTCGGCAGCACAGGACGGGTGCAGGGCTCGCAGCCGATGCTGATAAAACCGCGTTCATGCAGGCTGTTATAGGGCAGCTCCAGCATGCGGATATAACCCCAGATCTCCTCGCTGGTCATCTGCGCCAGCGGGTTGAATTTGTACAAGGTACGTTCAGGGGTAGAAAACGCCGTATCGATTTCCAACGCAGCCACCTGGCTGCGTGTGCCCGGGCTCTGGTCGCGGCGCTGGCCGGTGGCCCAGGCACGCACGCCTGCCAGTTTGCGGCGCAGCGGTTCGATCTTGCGTATGCCACAGCACTCGCCATGACCGTCCTTATAGAAGCTGAACAGGCCCTTCTCTTTGACGAAGGGTTCCAGCTTGCTCTGGTCCGGCGAAATCAGTTCGATGTCGATCTTGTAGAACTCACGCACCTGTTCGATGAACCGGTAGGTTTCCGGGTGCAGGCGGCCGGTGTCGAGGCTGAACACCTTGACGTTCTTGTTCAGTTTCCAGGCCATGTCCACCAGCACCACATCCTCGGCGCCGCTGAAGGAAATCCACAGGTCGTCACCGAACTGGCTGAACGCCAGCTTGAGGATGTCCTGAGCGGACTTGTTGGCATAGGTCGTGGCGAGTTCAACGACGTCGAAGGCTTGGTTCATCAGGACGGTTCCTACAGGTCAGTGGCGCTGAGCGCTCTATAGGGGGCGATGGTATCAAAATCTACCCTGCGTTGCGGCGGCGTGCTTGAGTCGCTAGAGTTCGCCAGTCCTTTTGCTCGCTCAACTTGAATAATACGAACGGAGTGTCCTGTGGAAATTGCCTGTCTCGACCTGGAAGGGGTACTGGTTCCGGAAATCTGGATCGCCTTCGCCGAAAAAACCGGTATCCAATCCCTGCGCGCCACCACCCGTGACATTCCCGACTACGACGTGTTGATGCAGCAGCGCCTGCGTATCCTCGATGAGCACGGGCTCAAGCTTGCCGATATCCAGAAAGTGATTGCCACCCTCAAGCCACTGGACGGCGCCATCGAGTTCGTCAACTGGCTGCGCGAGCGCTTTCAGGTAGTGATCCTCTCCGACACCTTCTACGAATTCTCCCAGCCGCTGATGCGCCAGCTGGGCTTTCCGACCCTGCTCTGTCATCGCCTGATCACGGATGAAAACGACCGGGTGGTCAGCTACCAACTGCGCCAGAAAGATCCCAAGCGCCAGTCGGTATTGGCGTTCAAGACGCTGTACTACCGAGTGATTGCGGCGGGGGATTCCTATAACGACACCACCATGCTGGGTGAGGCAGACCGGGGGATTCTGTTCCATGCGCCGGAGAATGTGATTCGCGAGTTCCCGCAGTTTCCGGCGGTGCATACGTTTGAGGATTTGAAGCGGGAGTTTATCAAGGCGTCCAGCCGACAGTTGAGCCTGTAAATTATCTGGCGCGGCTGATGGCCTCATCAGGAGCAGGCCCCCTCTCCCAAGGCCCTCCCAGCCCCGCCTAAATGCCCGCCAGCAACCGCTCATAAGGGATACACAATCCCTCATGCAGGCGTTTGATCATCGCCAGGCTCAGCTTGCGCTTGCCGTTCAACACTTCTGAAACGCGCCCGCTGGGGCCGATGAATGGCTCCAGATCGCGGGCAGTCAAGCCCATTTGTTCCATGCGGAATTTGATCGCTTCCACTGGGTCCGAAGGCGGCATCGGAAAGTGCTCCGCCTCGTACTTCTCAATCAGAACAGCGAGAATTTCCAGCTCGTCACCTTCGGCACTGCCGCTGGCCGCTCCCCAAATTTGCTCGACGCGCGCGAGCGCAGCGGCCAGGTCTTCCTGAGAGTGAATAGGTTTGATGTTCATTACACGGTCTCCGCATTGATTGTGTCGTACTGCGCGTGGGTGCCGACAAAGCGGATGAAGCCAAGCTGTCGCTCATAATCGATCGCCATGATCACCCGGTACTTGTTGCCGCCCACGTTGAATACAACCCTGCCGCTTTTGAGGATGCTTGCAGTCCTGAGCTCGGCCTTGAGTGCCTGTGGTGTTGGGTAAAGGGTCTTTTCCATATGGCGATACCACTCGACCAAGGGCGTTTTTGCATCGGCAGTAGCCGGGTGGCTTTCCCAGAACCTTCGTAAGGTTGAGAGGGCGATTATTCGCATCGCTCATTCCTCCCATATTGGGAGATAGTAGGCCCGAGTGGGTGAGCATGCAATCCCTGAAACAAGCTCTGACGATTGAGTGGCATATGTGATCCTTCACAGACGGCGGTGGGCGGCGGAAGTCGGACGCTATCGCGCCGCTCACTGTTGGTCCATTACCGTTCTGATTCAGGTTTTTTCGTGCCGAACTCGCTGCCCTCAGCGGCAGGAGTGGCTTGGGTGCTAGAGGCTTTCCAACGTGTGTAACAACACCTGTACCTTGGTCAGCGACTCCTGATATTCCGCCTCCCACTGCGAGTCCGCTACGATCCCGCCGCCGCCCCAGCAGCACACCTGCGCGTCCTTGACCAGCAAACTGCGGATGGCGATAGAGCTGTCCATTTCGCCGCGCACGTCCAGGTACATCAGCGAACCGCAGTACAGGCCGCGTCGGGTCGGTTCCAGTTCGTCGATGATCTGCATCGCGCGGATCTTCGGCGCACCAGTGATAGAACCGCCTGGGAAGCTGCCGGCGATGAGGTCGAGGGCATCTTTATCGTCGGCCAATGTGCCGGTGACGCTGCTCACCAGATGGTGCACGTTGGGGTAGCTTTCCAGGCTGAACAATTCGGGTACTTTTACCGAGCCGATACGGCAACTGCGGCCGAGGTCGTTGCGCAGCAGGTCGACGATCATCAGGTTTTCTGCGCGATCCTTGGGACTGGCCAAGAGTTCGGCGGCGTGTGCCGCATCTTCTTGCGGCGTCGGGCCGCGGGGGCGGGTGCCTTTGATCGGGCGGGTTTCAACCTGGCGCTGGCTGACCTTGACGAAGCGTTCCGGTGACAGGCTGAGCACCGCGCCACCTTCCGGCAGGCTCTGGAACCCGGAAAACGGCGTTGGGCAGGCCTCGCGCAGCGCGCAATAGGCGGACCATGGATCACCGATGCAGGGCGCGCGAAAGCGCTGGGCGAAGTTGACCTGGTAGCAGTCGCCGGCCTCGATATAGTCCTGAATACGCACGATGGCCTGCCGATAGGCCTCGGCCGTCAGGTCCGGTGCCATGGGACCTTGCAACTTGAACGCCGCAGACCTGTCGCCGACGCCGGCGCTGAACAGGCTGATCAGGCGTTGCCGTTCGCTGTCTGCGAGACTGGGGTGGAATACCAGTTGGCTGGACTGCGCAGCGTGATCGCTGATCAGCGCCCAGGCATACAGTCCGAAGCGCGCGTCCGGCAGGTGCAAGTCGTCTACCGCCAGGTGCGGCATCTGTTCCAGGTGTCGGCCGAAATCGTAACTCAGATAGCCGATCAAGCCACCGGCAAACGGCAGCTCCAAGCCAGCGGGCAATGCCGCTTCGCCCAAGTGCGTCAGGCTTTTGCGCAAACGTTGCAGGAAATCGCCGCCGCTTTCGTCAGGCGCAACCGCCAAGGTCGCCTCAGGCCAGGCGCTGAGCAGGTCATAACGGCCACGCTCGGCCGCCGGGCGGCCGCTGTCGAGCAGCACCGCACCGGGCGCATGGCGAATCGCCGCAAAATACTCGGCGGGGTTGGCTCGATAGGGCAACGGGTAAACGGAACAGGTCGGCATGCGGGGGTGGATCAGCCAGTGGCGCGGGGGAGGGGATTGTAGTCCCCTGTAGGATTTGCTCCTAGAGGGGATGTCGGGGATAGACAGTTCGAAGGCCGGATCAGCCTTCCACGGGCGGTATATGGCCAAACATCTCTTGCACGAACTTCACCCGTTCTTCCGGGGTTTCGCTCACGCCAGCGGCTTTCAGTTCTTCCAGTCGCGCCTCCACCGCATGGGTGCGCAGGGTCAGGCCGCAGTCGTTGGCAATCTGGATATTCAGCCCCGGCCGCGCGTTCAATTCCAGGATCAGCGGGCCTTTTTCCTGGTCCAGCACCATGTCCACACCGATATAGCCCAGGCCGCACAGTTCATAGCAGCCGGCCGCCAGCTTCATGAAACCGTCCCAGTTGGGCAGTTGTACGCCGTCCACCGCATTGGTGGTATCGGGGTGCTTGGTGATGATGTTGTTCAGCCAGGTGCCACGCAACGTCAGGCCGGTGGCGAGGTCGACGCCCACACCTATCGCGCCCTGGTGCAGGTTGGCCTTGCCACCGGACTGGCGCGTCGGCAAGCGCAGCATCGCCATCACCGGATAGCCCATCAGCACGATGATGCGGATGTCCGGCACGCCTTCGTAGCTGATGCTCTTGAAGATCTGGTCGGGTACCACGCGGTATTCGATCAAGGCGCGATCGCGGTGGCCGCCCAGGGAGTAGAGGCCGGTAAGAATGCTGGAAATCTGGTGCTCGATTTCCTCATGGCTGATGATCTTGCCGGACACCGTGCGATAGCGCCCCTCAAAGCGGTCCGCCACCACCAGGATGCCGTCGCCGCCGGCGCCCTGGGCGGGCTTGATCACGAAGTCGCTGCGCCCGCCGATGATTTCGTCGAGCTTGTCGATTTCCTTCTCGGTGGAGATGACTCCATACATTTCAGGTACGTGAATACCGGCCGCCATGGCCCGTTCCTTGGTGATGATCTTGTCATCCACGATCGGGTACAGGCTGCGCTTGTTGTACTTGAGCACGTAGTCGGCGTTCCGCCGGTTGATGCCCATGATCCCGCGCGCTTCCAGGGCCTTCCAGGTCTTCCAGAAGCCGAACATCAGGAGTCAGCCTTCAGGAATGCCTTGAAACGTACCAGTTCGGTCAGGCGGTAGCCGCGATAACGGCCCATGGCCAGCATGAAACCCACCAGGATCAGCAGGATCGCCGGGAAGGTGAACACGAAGTAGATCAGCTCCGGCACGCTCATGATGATGTGCGCCAGGGATGCCGCGAACAGCGTGCCGATTGCCACTTTCAGCGCATGGTTGGCGCCGCGCTCTTCCCAGGTGATCGACAGGCGCTCGATGGTCATGGTCAGGATCACCATCGGGAACAGCGCCACCGACAGGCCCCGCTCCAGGCCCAGCTTGTGGCTGAACAGGCTGATGGCGGCAATCAGCACCACCACGAAGGTCAGCACCACCGACAGCCTCGGCAGCATCTGCAGCTTCAGGTGTTCCAGGTAGGACCTGAGCGACAGCCCCAGCGCGGTGATGATTGTAAACAGCACAATCCCGAAACCCAGTTGCGTCTCGCGGAAGGCCAGGGCGATCAGCACCGGGGTAAAGGTGCCGAGGGTCTGCAGGCCGATCAGGTTGCGCAGGATCAGGATCACCAGCACGCCAATCGGGATCATCACCATGATCATGAACGTCTGTTGGGTTTGCAGCGGCAGGCCGTACAGCGAGTATTCGAGGAAGTTGGCGTCGGTGTTTTCGTCGGTCAGCTTGGCCAGGCGAATCGCGTTCATTTCGCTGTTGTTCAGGCTGAAGGTCACCATGGCTTTCTTGCCGCCATCGACCGTGATCAGGTTTTCATCGCCGGTCCACCACAGCAGGCGGTCGGCGGGCAGGCCTTGTTCACCGGTTTCCGGGTTGAAGTACAGCCAGTCATTCCCATTGAAGCTGCGCAGCCACAGTTCCGGAGATTGCGGCTGGTCGGCGACGAGGCGAATGGTGTGGACTTTTTCCACCGGTACGTGGGCGATGGACAGCAGCAATTCAACGATCTTGGCCTTGTGCGACGTCGACGGGTCGCCCGCCAGCAGCAGTTTCACATTGTCGTCGTTGAGGTTGTTGGTGCGCTTGATGGCTTCGGTAATAAAGGTCTCGACGTCTGCCGAGTGCTGGCGAATCGGCGCGAGCAAGGCTTCGGCGGCGATTTTTTCCGGGCCCTCCACGGCGATGCTGTCGCGGAACGTCGGGCCCTTGATCTTGACCTTTTCACCGCTGTAGCGCTTGGTCAGCACCAGGCGGTAATACAGGGTCTGGTTGCCCTTGGCGCGGCGCGCCGACCAGGTGACCTTGCGGTTGCCATCGGCGCGATTGACGCTCACCCCGTAGTTGTTCGAAATAAAGCTCTCATTGAGGCTGACGAAGTCGCGGCTCAACGGCGGCACGAACATCGAAACCTTCACCGGGTCCTTGGGGTTGGCGACGAACTCGACCTTCGCGTCGATGTTCCACAAGTCATCGGTGGCGTCCTCGGTGACAGGGATGCCCAGCACGAAGATCTGGTAGGCGGTGACCGAAATACCCAGCACCACCAGAATGGTGATCAGGATTTTCAGGTGCAGGGTCAGAGAGCGCATTCGGTTTACTCGGCGGTATGAGCGTCGGCGGCGCAGGCAGGTTTGCCTGCTGCATATTTTAGGCTGGGGTCGATCAGCGCATCAAAGCGCTTCAGCGCTTCGGAGCCGATCAGCAGCGGGTATTGGAAGGTGCTGCGGTCAGTCAAGTTCACTTCGATGCTGCGTAAAGCGCTGCCCATGCAGATATCCAGGGCAATCACCGGACGAGCGGTGTACTGCTTGTCCTCCTCAGGATCGTAATCACCGGCGCGGCGCTTGATCTTGCTGACGCGGGCCAGTGGACGTTCGATGGGGTGGGAATGGGCGGCATCGATGGCCAGGTAGAAGCGTACCCAGGACTCCCCGTTGCGCTTGAAGCGTTTGATATCGCGCGCACTCAGCGAGGCGGTCTTGGCGCCCGTGTCGAGCTTGGCCGCGACTTCCAGGTCGAGGCCCGCCAGCTTGGCGTATTCATTCAGGCCATACACCGTCTTCTCGGCGGCAACGCCAAGGCTCGGCAGGGACAGTAGGCATAACAGTAGGGGGAAGGGCTTGAGTCTCATAATTCCTGAGGCGATGCAGTGCGAAATTCAAGGCGACTGGCATTACTGCGCAAGCTCCCTCGTGCGCCATTTCATCTAGCGATGTCAGGCAAATGCGGCGGGCATTCTAACATGATGCTTTTTTGGCGCCAGCGCTGGCAGGCGGCCATGCTCTTGGATCCACGCCGGAGGTTATTAGACGATTGTCGACAATGTTGATTTATTCTTTGACTAAGCAGGGGTAATTGGCTAGTTTTTGCAGCATTGCTTTTAAAGGTGTCGACAATATGCTGGATCAAACGGACTCTCCGCCGGCGCTGTCGGACGAATCCCAAACTATGTCGGAAAACGTCTTCCGGCGAATCCAGGCCGCCATCGTCAAGGGCGAGATCGCCCCGGGCTCCAAGATTTCCGAACCGGAGCTGGCGCGCACCTATGGCATCAGCCGTGGCCCGCTGCGCGAGGCGATTCACCGCCTGGAAGGCCAGCGCCTGCTGGTGCGGGTGCCCCACGTCGGCGCCCGCGTGGTGTCGTTGAGCCACGCCGAGCTGATCGAGCTCTATGAAATCCGCGAGTCATTGGAAGGCATGGCGTGCCGGCTGGCGGCCGAGCGCATGACCGACGCGGAAATCGAAGAGCTGCGCCAGGTATTGCACACCCATGAGCGGGATGCCGCGTTTCAGGCCGGTGTCGGCTATTACCAGCAGGAGGGCGACTTCGATTTTCATTACCGGATCATCCAGGGCGCCGGCAACCGCACCCTGACCCAGATGCTCTGCGGCGAGCTATACCAATTGGTGCGCATGTACCGCATCCAGTTTTCCGCCACCCCCAATCGTCCACGCCAGGCCTTTGCCGAGCATCACCGCATTCTTGACGCGATTGCCGATCGCGACGGTGAACTGGCCGAACTGTTGATGCGCCGGCATATCGGCGCTTCCAAACGCAACATCGCCCGTCACTTCCCGGACGGCGCTCCCCAATAAATAGAGGTGAGTCATGAGTTCCACGAACAACAGCACCCCAGGCCAGCGTTTCCGTGACGCGGTCGCCAGTGAACAGCCGTTGCAGGTGGTCGGCGCAATCAACGCCAACCACGCCTTGCTGGCCAAACGCGCCGGCTTCAAGGCGATTTACCTGTCCGGTGGCGGCGTGGCTGCAGGCTCCCTGGGGGTTCCGGACCTGGGCATCACCGGCCTGGATGACGTCCTGACCGACGTACGCCGCATCACTGACGTATGCGACCTGCCGCTGCTGGTGGACGTGGACACCGGTTTCGGTTCCTCGGCGTTCAACGTCGCGCGCACCGTCAAGTCGATGATCAAGTTCGGCGCGGCGGCCATCCACATCGAAGACCAGGTCGGCGCCAAGCGCTGCGGCCATCGGCCCAACAAGGAGATCGTGTCCCTGCAGGAAATGGTCGACCGCATCAAGGCCGCCGTGGACGCGCGCACCGATGACAGCTTCGTGATCATGGCCCGCACCGATGCCCTGGCCGTGGAAGGTTTGGAATCCGCCCTGGAGCGTGCCGCTGCGTGCATCGAGGCCGGTGCCGACATGGTGTTCCCGGAAGCCATCACTGAACTTGAGATGTACAAACTGTTCGCCTCGCGGGTGAAAGCGCCGATCCTGGCCAACATCACCGAGTTCGGCGCGACCCCGCTGTTTACCACCGAACAGTTGAAATCTGCCGATGTTTCCATCGTGCTGTACCCGCTCTCGGCCTTCCGCGCCATGAACAAGGCTGCCGAGAACGTCTACACCGCGATCCGCCGCGACGGTACGCAACAGAACGTGATCGACACCATGCAAACCCGCATGGAGCTTTACGATCGTATCGACTACCACACCTTCGAGCAGAAGCTCGACGCGCTGTTTGCCGCGAAGAAGTAGCAAGCGCGCCTCCTTGAATAACGACAAAATTGGAGAAGAACCATGGCTGAAGCAAAAGTATTGAGTGGTGCCGGCCTGCGTGGCCAGGTGGCCGGGCAGACCGCACTGTCGACCGTCGGCCAGGCCGGCGCCGGCTTGACCTATCGCGGCTATGACGTGCGTGAACTGGCCGCCGATGCGCAATTTGAAGAAGTCGCCTACCTGCTGCTGTACGGCGAACTGCCGACCAGCGCCGAACTGGCGGCCTACAGCGCCAGGCTGAGCCAGCTGCGCGACTTGCCGCAAGCGTTGAAAGAAGTGCTGGAACGCATCCCCGCCGACGCCCACCCAATGGACGTGATGCGCACCGGTTGCTCGTTCCTGGGCAATATCGAGCCGGAAAAAGACTTCAGCGTGCAGCGTGACGTCACCGATCGCCTGCTCGCCGCGTTCCCGGCAATCATGTGCTACTGGTACCGCTTCAGCCACGACGGCAAGCGCATCGACTGCGTCACCGACGAGCCCAGCATCGGCGGGCACTTCCTGCACCTGCTGCATGGCAAGAAGCCGAGCGATCTGCACGTCAAAGTGATGAACGTGTCGCTGATCCTCTATGCCGAGCACGAATTCAACGCCTCGACCTTCACTGCCCGGGTGTGCGCGTCGACCTTGTCCGACCTGTATTCCTGCGTCACCGCCGCCATCGGTTCCCTGCGCGGCCCGCTGCACGGCGGCGCCAACGAAGCGGCGATGGAGATGATCGAGCGTTTCGGTTCGGCCGAAGAGGCCGTCGAAGGCACCCTCGGCATGCTGGCGCGCAAGGACAAGATCATGGGCTTTGGCCACGCCATCTACAAAGACAACGACCCGCGCAATGAAGTGATCAAGGGTTGGTCGAAAAAACTCGCTGACGAAGTGGGCGACACGGTGTTGTTTGCGGTTTCCGAAGCCATCGACAAGACCATGTGGAAGCAGAAGAAGCTGTTCCCCAACGCCGATTTCTACCATGCCTCGGCGTACCACTTCATGGGCATCCCGACCAAGCTGTTCACGCCGATCTTCGTTTGTTCGCGGCTCACCGGCTGGGCGGCGCACGTGTTCGAGCAACGCGCCAATAACCGCATCATCCGTCCAAGCGCCGAGTACACCGGCGTTGAGCAGCGCAAGTTCGTGCCAATCGAACGTCGCTGAATTGCAGGCGTAACCCTGCTCTCTGTAGGAGCGAGCTTGCTCGCGAAGGTCGTCAACGATAACGCGGGCATACTGAATGATCGCGATGCCTGGACGTTTTTTGCGAGCAAGCTCGCTCCTACAGGGGCTGGTTCCCGCAGCACCCTATACCGTGACCGAGTCCTGACGATGAACACTGAATTTCGCAAACCGCTTCCCGGCAGCCGCCTGGATTACTTCGACGCCCGCGCGGCTGTCGAGGCAATCACTCCCGGCGCCTACGCCACCTTGCCGTATACCTCCCGCGTACTCGCGGAAAACCTGGTGCGTCGTTGCGACCCGGCCAGCCTCAATGCCTCCCTGAGCCAGTTGATCGAGCGCAAGCGTGACCTCGATTTCCCATGGTTCCCGGCCCGCGTGGTGTGCCATGACATCCTCGGCCAGACCGCCCTGGTAGACCTCGCCGGCCTGCGCGACGCCATCGCCCTGCAAGGCGGCGATCCGGCGCAGGTCAACCCGGTGGTGCCGACCCAGTTGATTGTCGACCACTCCCTGGCCGTCGAAGCCGGTGGCGCCGACCCGCAGGCGTTCGAAAAGAACCGCGCCATCGAAGACCGCCGCAACGAAGATCGCTTCCATTTTATCGAGTGGACCAAGAAGGCCTTCAAGAACGTCGACGTGATCCCGCCCGGCAACGGCATCATGCACCAGATCAACCTGGAGAAAATGTCACCGGTGATTCAGGTTCGCGACGGCGTGGCCTTCCCGGACACCTGCGTCGGCACCGACAGCCACACCCCGCATGTGGATGCCCTGGGCGTGATCGCCATCGGGGTCGGCGGCCTTGAAGCCGAAAGTGTGATGCTCGGGCGTGCGTCATGGATGCGTCTGCCGGAAATTGTCGGGGTGGAGCTGACCGGCAAGCTGCAGCCGGGCATCACCGCCACCGATATGGTGCTGGCGCTGACCGAGTTCCTGCGCCAACAGAAAGTCGTCGGCGCATGGCTGGAGTTCTTCGGTGAAGGCGCTTCGGCCCTGACCTTGGGCGACCGCGCGACCATCTCCAACATGGCCCCGGAATACGGCGCCACCGCAGCGATGTTCTACATCGACCAGCAGACGATCGCCTACCTGAAGCTCACCGGTCGCGAAGAGGAACAGGTCGCCCTGGTGGAACAGTACGCACGCCACACCGGGCTGTGGGCCGACGAGCTGAAAGGCGCGCAATACGAGCGCGGCCTGACGTTCGACCTGTCCAGCGTGGTACGCAACATGGCGGGCCCGAGCAACCCTCACGCCCGTGTCGCCACGCGTGACCTGGCGGCCAAAGGCATCAGCGGCCAGTGGGACGACGTGCCGGGGCAAATGCCTGACGGCGCCGTGATCATTGCCGCTATCACCAGTTGCACCAACACCAGCAACCCGCGCAACGTGATCGCCGCCGGCCTGCTGGCGCGCAACGCCAACCGGCTCGGGCTGACGCGCAAGCCGTGGGTCAAGTCGTCCCTGGCGCCGGGTTCGAAAACCGTGGCCATGTACCTGGAAGAAGCCGGCCTGGGGCATGAACTGGAAAAACTTGGTTTCGGCGTGGTGGCTTTCGCTTGCACGACCTGCAACGGCATGTCCGGCGCGCTCGACCCGGTGATCCAGCAGGAAATCATCGATCGCGACCTCTACGCCACCGCTGTGCTGTCAGGTAACCGCAACTTCGATGGGCGTATTCATCCGTACGCCAAGCAGGCCTTCCTCGCTTCGCCGCCGCTGGTGGTGGCCTATGCGATTGCCGGCACCATTCGTTTCGATATCGAGAAAGACGTGCTGGGGCTGGACGTCGACGGCAAGGAAATCCGCCTGCAGGACATCTGGCCGAGCGACGAAGAGATCGACGCAGTGGTCAAGGCCTCGGTCAAGCCGGAACAGTTTCGCGCCGTGTATATCCCGATGTTCGCGATTCACGAAGACACCGGCCCCAAAGTCACCCCGCTGTACGACTGGCGCCCGCAAAGCACCTATATTCGCCGCCCGCCTTATTGGGAAGGCGCCTTGGCGGGCGCACGTCCGCTCAAGGGCATGCGCCCGCTGGCCGTGCTACCGGACAACATCACCACCGACCACCTGTCGCCCTCCAACGCGATCATGCCGGGCAGCGCCGCCGGCGAGTACCTGGCGAAAATGGGCTTGCCGGAAGTTGACTTCAACTCCTACGCGACCCACAGGGGCGACCACCTGACCGCGCAGCGTGCCACCTTCGCCAACCCGAAACTGTTCAACGAAATGGTGCAGGAAAACGGCAAGGTCAAGCAGGGCTCCCTGGCGCGTATCGAGCCGGAAGGCACGGTCACGCGCATGTGGGAAGCCATCGAAACCTACATGGAACGTAAGCAGCCGCTGATCATTATCGCGGGCGCCGACTATGGCCAAGGCTCGTCCCGCGACTGGGCGGCCAAGGGCGTGCGCCTGGCCGGTGTGGAAGCGATCGCCGCCGAAGGTTTCGAGCGCATTCACCGCACCAACTTGGTCGGCATGGGCGTGTTGCCCCTGGAATTCTTGCCGGGCACCGATCGCCACACTCTCAAGATCGACGGCAGCGAAACCTATGATGTGGTCGGCGAACGCACGCCGCGCGCGCAATTGACCCTGGTGATCAACCGCAGGAATGGCGAGCGTGTCGAAGTGCCGGTGACCTGCCGTCTGGACACCGCTGAAGAAGTGTCGATCTACGAGGCGGGCGGCGTGTTGCAACGTTTTGCCCAGGACTTCCTGGAATCGGCGGCGACGGCCTGAGGGGTTAACCATGGCACACGTAGCGCAAATCAAGATCCCCGCCACCTATATGCGTGGCGGCACCAGCAAGGGGTTTTCTTCAGCCTCGAGGACCTGCCGCCCTCGGCGCAAGTACCGGGCGCTGCCCGCGACGCCTTGCTGTTGCGGGTGATCGGCAGCCCCGACCCCTATGACAAGCAAATCGATGGCATGGGCGGCGCCACGTCCAGCACCAGCAAAACCGTGATCCTGGCCAAGAGCACGCGTGCCGGGCACGACGTGGACTACCTGTTCGGCCAGGTCTCCATCGACAAGCCGTTTGTCGATTGGAGTGGCAACTGCGGCAACCTCTCGGCGGCGGTCGGTTCGTTCGCCATCAGCGGCGGCCTGGTCGACCCAGGCCGCGTGCCCCACAACGGCGTGGCCGTGGTGCGCATATGGCAAGCCAATATCGGCAAGACCATCATCGCCCATGTGCCGATCACCGACGGCGCCGTGCAGGAAACCGGCGATTTCGAGCTGGACGGCGTGACCTTTCCAGCCGCCGAAGTGCAGCTGGAATTCATCGACCCGGCGGCGGAAGAAGAGGGCGGTGGTGGCTCGATGTTCCCCACCGGCAACCTGATCGATGAGCTGGAAGTGCCCGGCATCGGCACCTTCAAGGCCACCCTGATCAACGCCGGCATCCCGACGATTTTTATCAATGCTCAAGATTTAGGCTACACCGGCACTGAGTTGCAAGGCGCGGTCAACGGCGACCCGAAAGCCCTGGCGATGTTCGAGACCGTGCGTGCCTACGGCGCGTTGCGCATGGGCCTGATCAAGCACCTGGACGAAGCAGCCCTGCGCCAGCACACACCGAAGCTGGCGTTTGTGGCCAAGCCTGCGGATTACGTGGCGTCCAGCGGCAAGGCGATCAAGGCCGGCGATGTGGATTTGCTGGTGCGGGCGTTGTCCATGGGCAAATTGCACCACGCAATGATGGGCACGGCGGCGGTGGCGATCGGCACGGCGGCGGCGATTTCCGGCACCCTGGTCAACCAGGCGGCAGGTGGCATGGAGCGCAATGCCGTGCGCTTCGGACATCCGTCGGGCACCTTGCGCGTGGGTGCCGAGGCGACTCAAGTGAACGGTGAATGGGTGGTGAAGAAAGCCATCATGAGCCGCAGTGCGCGAGTACTGATGGAAGGTTTCGTGCGCGTGCCTGGCGACGCCTTCTAAAGCCCAACTCTGAGCTTTATGTGGGAGGGGGCTTGCCCCCGATGGCTGAGTGCCAGTCGACATATTCATCAACTGATACACCGCTATCGGGGGCAAGCCCCCTCCCACAAGGGATCTCTATTCCAAGGCAGGCAACCAGACCTGCCCTGATGATCAACCGTGACCCTGAGGAATAACCACCTTTTTGGAGAACTGCCATGAGCGCCAACGTCGACCAGAACAATCGCCCCGACTACGATCAGGTCCTGCAGGACATTGCCGACTATGTCCTCACCTACCGGATCGAGTCCGAGGCCGCACTGGACACCGCCCGCAACTGCCTGATGGACACCCTCGGTTGCGGCCTGCTGGCCTTGCGCTTCCCTGAGTGCACCAAGCACCTGGGGCCGCTCGTCGAGGGCACGGTGGTACCGTTCGGGGCACGGGTGCCGGGCACTTCGTTGCGGTTGGACCCGGTCAAGGCTGCCTGGGACATCGGCTGCATCGTGCGCTGGCTCGACTACAACGACACCTGGCTCGCGGCTGAATGGGGCCATCCTTCGGACAACCTGGGCGGCATCCTCGCCGTGGCCGATCACCTGTCGCAAAAACGCGTGGCCCATGGCGACGCACCGCTGAACATACGTGCCGTGCTGGAAGCCATGATCATGGCCCACGAAATCCAGGGCGTGATTGCCCTGGAAAACGCTTTCAATCGTGTCGGCCTCGACCATGTGCTGCTGGTGAAAGTCGCCTCGACGGCAGTCACCGCCAAGCTGATGGGCGCCAACCGTGAGCAATTGCTCGCGGCGTTATCCCATGCGTTCGTCGATGGGCAGGCGTTGCGCACTTACCGCCATGCGCCGAACGCCGGTTCGCGCAAATCCTGGGCGGCGGGCGATGCGTCGAGTCGCGGGGTGCGGCTGGCCGACATCGCGCTGCGCGGCGAGATGGGCATCCCCGGTGTGCTGAGCGCGCCACAGTGGGGGTTCTACGACGTATTGTTCAGCCATACCAACAAGGATCTGGCCCTCAAACCTGAAGAGCAACGCAGGTTCAGCCTGTCCCAGCCCTACGGTACCTACGTGATGGAAAACGTGCTGTTCAAGATCAGCTTTCCCGCTGAATTCCATGCGCAGACGGCCTGCGAAGCGGCGGTGACCTTGCATCCATTGGTGAAGAACCGCCTGCATGCAATCGAGCGCATCGTGATCACCACCCACGAGTCGGCGATTCGTATCATTTCCAAGGTCGGGCCGTTGGCCAACGCCGCGGACCGCGACCATTGCCTGCAATACATGGCCGCCGTGCCGTTGGCCTTCGGCGACTTGGTGGCCGAGCACTATGAGGATCAATTCCATGCCGCCCACCCGATCATCGATGAGCTGCGCGGGAAAATGGTGATCGTCGAAGACCCTCGTTACAGCCGCGAATATCTGCAGGCCGACAAGCGCTCCATCGCCAATGCGGTGCAGGTGTTCTTCAGCGACGGCACCTGCACCGAGCAGGTGGCGGTGGAATATCCGATTGGCCATCGTCGTCGTCGAGAGGATGGAATCCCGCTGCTGGAAGACAAGTTCAAAGCCAACCTGGCGACGCGGTTTACCGCGCAGCGCAGTGCCGAAATCTTTGCGTTGTGCGAGGACCAGGCACGGCTGGAAGCGACCCCCGTCAACCGCTTCATGGACTTGTTCATGATCTGAAAAACACCACACAACCCGATGTGGGAGGGGGCTTGCTCCCGATAGCGGTGGATCAGCCAATGAACCTGTTGACTGACACTCTGCTATCGGGAGCAAGCCCCCTCCCACATTGTTTTTGCATTGTTGCAACTGTCAAGTCAGGCTCAGTTATGACTCAAACCGCAAAATCACCCTGCGGTTATGCTTGCTCTTCTTCTCGATTTTCTCGCAGAACACCCGGCCGATTTCCTCGGTGTTGAGCACATGGGTGCCACCGCACGGCTGGATGTCGATGCCGGGAATTTCAATCACGCGTACCGAGCCTTGGATCACCGGCGGTGCTACCGCCTGGGTGCGGGTGATCTGCAGCAGCGTCGAATATTCCGTAGCAGGCATCGACAGGGTTTTCACCGCGTGGGCCTGTTCGATCAAGGCGTTAAGGTCGCGGGTAATGGTGTCTTTATCCAGGGTCATTTCCGGCAGGTCGAAATCCAGGCGTCCCTTGTCCGCGCTGATGCTGCAGCCCGTTACGGGCGCATCGATGATGGAACACAGCAAGTGCAGGCAAGTATGCATCTTCATATGCTGGTAGCGCCGCTCCCAATCCAGGCCGGCGTCCACCTGGACGCCAGCGGTCAGGTGCGCGGGGCACTGTTCCACCTGATGCCAGATGATCGAGCGCAGCACCGGATCGCGCACCGTGCCGGTGACTGCCACGCGGGTGCCATCGGCCAGGGTGAGGTGGCCAGTGTCACCCGGTTGCCCACCGCCAGTGGGGTAGAACAGCGTGTGCTCCAGGGCGACGCCATGCTCGCTGACCGCAATCACCCGGGCGCTGAAGGCGTTTTGATAAGGTGCGCTGTCGAACAGCGCCAGGGTTTCCATGGTATGCACGGACATGTTCAACCTCCGACGATCAGTGGGCTGGCTTGCAACAGGTGACGCACCATTGCACTCAAGCCAGGGGGTGAGAGCAGGGTGATTTCAAACGCCGGCCCGCAAACTTTCAGGTTCAGCGGCAGGCGCGGCAGTTGCTCGCCGGTATCGAGGCGGCGCAGGCGAAACTGCAGGTGATGACGCTCTTTCACCGTGGGTTCGAGCATCAGCCCTGGCAGCGGATGGAAGTCGGCGTCCAGCACCGTGACCTTATGGCCGGCATCCACCTCGCCGACCACGTGCAGGCGCTCATCCAGGGCGAATGCGCCGAGGTAGCTGCTGTGATCCGATTCATCGTTTTTCTGCAACTGGATCTGGTTGACCACCTTGACCTTGGTGCCCGCCGGCACGTCCTGGGTAATGACACAGGAGGGGCTGATAAATACGTTGTCGCCGATCTGCACATAGCCCAGCACCCGTGCCCCGGCGCCGACCTCGACATTGTTGCCCAGGCGTGGATGGCGCTTGCCGTCCGGGTTGTTGGCGATACCGCGCGCGCCCAGGGTCACGCCACACAGGATGTAGCAGTCGTTACCGATCTCGCAGGTTTCGCCGATGACCGTGCCGTAGCCATGGTCCAGCACGAAGCGCCGGCCGATGCGCGCAGCCGGGTGAATCTCGGCCCCGGAGAGGATCTTGCCCTGGTTGCTGAGCTTGAGGGCGATGCGGGTAAAGACGCCGGGGGCGGGCTCCGGGAAATTCCACACCAGGTGCGCAAGCCGGTAGAACAACACCGCCTTGAACGAGGCGTAGGATTCCAGGATCAATTCGCCGCGCCCGCGCGAGGCCGGGTCGCGATAGGCGTAGGCGATCAAGTCCTCGGCCACCGCCTGGGCGGCAGTCTGGATCAGCGGCGCCAGGTGCGGTTCCAGTTGCTTCATCTGCGCAGGCGTCAGGGTTTGGATGAGGTGGGTCAGCAACTCATCGTGCAGCTGTTGCATGTCGATAAAGCCTCCCATGGAGGCACCCCCGCATTCTGGTTGGTTGGGTAACCGGTTATTCGAAACTGGGCAGGTAGCTGTCGGCATTGTCGTAGACCATGGTCAGCACCACCGTTTCGGGCGGCAGTTCCGGGGCGAGTTGGGCGATGGCGACCATGTTGGCGGCTGAGGACAGCCCCAGGCTGATGGCGTCGGTGCGCATGATGCGTTTGATCATTTCCAGGCACGCCGAGTGCGACACCTTGAGCATGCCGTCCAGTACGTCCAGGTTGAGAATGCTCGGGATCAGCCCAATCGACAGGCCCTGGATGGCGTGCGAGGCGTGCTGGTCCTTGAGCAGGTCGCATTCCTCCGGCTCCACGCCCATCACGCGGATCGCCGGCCAGGCGGCCTTGAGGGTTTCGCCGATACCGGTGATATGCCCACCGGTGCCGATGCCGCTGACGAAGTAGTCCACACGCCGCTCACCGAAGGCGCGGATGATTTCCGGCGCGGTGGTGTCGCGGTGGGTTTGCGGGTTGGCGCCGTTGCGTTGCTGGTTGAGCATCACGTAGTTGGGGTTTTCCAACTGCAGCTCCATGCACTTTTCGCCGTGGGAATTGTTACCGAGGCGGCTGTCCGACAGCACCACCCTGGCGCCGTACAGGCGCAGCAGCTTCTGTTTTTCGGGGCTGTAGTTGTCCGGAATCACCAGCACCACTTTGTAGCCAAGCACATTGCCCGCCATCACCAGGCCGATGCCGGTATTGCCACCGCTGGGTTCGATGATGGTCTGCCCGGAATCGCGCATCAGCACGCCACGGCGTTCGGCGTCGAGGATCATGCCCAGGGCGATGCGCGCCTTGTGGCTGCCGCCCGGATTGAGGGATTCCAGCTTGGCATAGACCTCGATGCCGAGGTCTTCGGAAAACTGCGCCAGACGTACGATCGGGGTATGGCCGATCACCTCGAGAATGGAGTTATGCAGCATCAGTCGGCCCCCGATCAGTACAGCGGCATGTCGGGTTCGACGTCGCGCACCCAGTGTTTCATGCCGCCCTGCAGCACTTTGGTATTGGCGAAGCCTGCTGCCAGCAAGGTGCTGGCGGCCTGCTCGGCACGCGTCCCGGCATAGCAGATCAGGTAGTGGGTGTTGTCGCGGCTCAGGCTGTCGAGCTGCTCATCCAGCTCTGCCAGGGGTATGTGCACCACCCCCGGCAATTTGCACACTTCCAGTTCGCTGGCGTCGCGCACGTCGAGCAAGACGTCGGCGCTGCGGTGGTTGTCGATCACTTGCTTGAGGACGCGAGGCTTGATGTAGCGTTCTTCGCTCAGGGATGGCTGGCTCGGCACCGCATCCGCGCACAGCGTCGGTGCGACGGCTTCGCTGTGGCGCCTTTCCGAGCAGCAGGGGCAGTCGGCACGGCGCTTGAAGCGGATCTCGCTGAATTTCATCGCCAGCGCATCGAAGCGCATCAAGCGGCCGGACAAGGGTTCACCAATACCGATGAGCAATTTGATCGCCTCGGTCGCCTGGATCATCCCGACCACCCCCGGCAGCACGCCGATCACCCCACCGGCGTTGCAATTGGGCGCCAGTTCCGCAGGCGGTGCACTGGGAAACAGGCAGCGGTAGCAAGGCCCACCTTTATAGTTGAGTACGCTGATTTGCCCGTCGAAACGGTAGATGGCGCCGTACACCAAGGGTTTGCCCAACTGTACGCAGGCGTCATTGACCAGGTAGCGGGTCTCGAAATTGTCCGTGCCGTCGATCACCAGGTCATAGGCGCCCACCAGCTCCAGGGCGTTGTCGGCAGTGAGCGCGGTGTTGTGCGCGTTGATCTGGATGTGGCGGTTGAGGTCTTGCAGGCGTTGCTTGGCGGATTCCACCTTGGGCATGCCCAGGGTGCTGTTGCCATGCACGATCTGGCGTTGCAGGTTGCTGCTTTCCACCACGTCGAAGTCCACCAGCCCCAGGGTGCCGATGCCGGCCGCCGCCAGGTAAAGACTGATGGGCGAGCCCAGGCCACCGGTGCCGATGATCAGCACCTTGGCTTTTTTCAGGTTCAACTGACCTTCACGGCCGACGCCGGGCAGGGTGATATGGCGGACGTAGCGTTGCACTTCTTCGTTGCTCAGGGTGTCGACGTCGATGCCGCCGGAGGTAGCGAGCAGCACTTCGATCCGGGCCTTTGCCGGCAAGCTGTCGTCAGCGTCGATCAGCTCCTCCTCGGCGGTGAACAGGAAGTGTTCCTTGAGCTGGTTGTTCTTCTCGTGAAACAGGTGCTGGCGCAACTGTGGGTGACTGTCGCAGAGGTTTTCAATGACTTCGCGCAATGTCGATCCGGCGCCCTCGAGGGTCGATTCCGGCAGCTTGGCCACGCGAACCAGAATGTCAGGGAAAGAGACAGCGTTCATGGACAACTCCGTGTGCAGGTCGTTGAAAGGTTGAAGGGCGAAATGCTTGCCATCCCAGGCAAACAGCTGTGACCCCAGGGCCTGGCCTTGGCGAACATCCACCACCAGGTAACTGACGGGATAGATCGGCTCGCCCAGGAACAGCGCCTTGTCCTGGTCTTCATCGCTGAAATAGGCACCGACATCCGGGTGCGAGTGGTAGATCACCACCACCGGGTTGTCGCTGCGAAACGCTTTGTTCATCAACAAGGTGTCGGCGACTGAAAAGGTGTAGCCGCTGGCCGCGCTGCGCGGGTACATCTGCGGGTTCTTGCGGTGCAACTCGTTCTGGATATTGCTGCCCAGGTACACACTGCCATCGGCGAAGATGAAGCCACAGCATTCCTCGGGATAGCTGCCGCTTGCGTGGGCGTAGATCTGTTCCAGGGCTTCGGGGCGCAGGACGTCCATGTTTCTCTCGCGTCGCTGGGTGGGAGTGGGAGGTGGCGTACTCAATTTTTCTTGGCCAGCAGTTTTTCGATCGGCAACTTGGTGATCGCAAAACCGGCCAGCAGGATCGCCGAGTACAGCATCAGGTCACGGGAAATTTCCACGCCTTCGTACCAGGCGCCGATGATGACGGCGAACACCGGAAAGATGATGAACACGAAGGACAAGATGATCGGGCTCAGCCGCTTGAGCAGCATGAAATACACAATGAAGCCGCCCACCGACGCCACCAGCCCGAGGTAGAACAGCGCGCTCCAGGAGCGCAGGGTGATGTCGTCGAAGGTCGGGGTCTCGAACCACAGGCCGGCCACGAACAGCATCAGCCCGGCAATGCCGATGGGCAGGGTGTTGTAGGTGATGACACTGATGGCGCTGCCTTTTTGCTTGGTAATCACGTAGCACAACGCGTGCATGATCGCGGCGGTCAGAATCGCCAATACGCCGAAAAAATCGGCGTGGTCCAGGTGCAGGCCCTGGCTCTTGATGATCATGTAGAGGCTGCCGAACCCGATACCGATGCCGACCACCTGGGAGAGGTAGATGCGCTCACGCAGGAACAGCGCGGAGAAGATCAGGATGAACACCGGCATGCAGCTGAACAGCAGGGCGGTCAGGCCGGACGAGACATGCATCTCGCCGTAGTTGAGCAGGTAATAGGGAATGCTGAAGTAGGACAGGGTCACGAACACGAAGAACCAGCGGCTTTCTCGCGGAAACAGAATCGGCTCGCGGCGCACCATGGCAAAACACAGGAACAACGGGAAGGCGATCAGGAAGCGCAGGCCCGCGGAGGTCAGTGGCGGCACGCTTTCCACTGCGATCTTGATGCCCAGCCAGGTGGTGCCCCAGCTCAGGCACACGATCAGGAACATGACGCTCGTGATCAGGCCGGCCAGCCACTGTTTGTGGGTTTTGGTTTTTGCGGTGTTTTCAAGAACGGCGGACATTGGCATCGTTTATTGCTTCCCTGAGCCGGAATTGAACTCTATATTGAACTTGTTATAAGTGATTCAATCCGGTGATTGAACCCGCAAAAGCACACTATTAGGGCGAATGATGACTGTCAAAACAAATATTGACATGGTGTCAATTATGCGTGAGGGGTTGTCCAACGGTCAGGGCGTGAAGTACAAGCGCCTGTCCGATGTCATGGAAAGGGGCATCCTCGAAGGCACGATTGAACCGGGAAGAAAACTGCCGCCCCATCGGGTGCTTTCCGACAATCTGGGTGTCACCATCGGCACCATCAGCCGGGCCTACGGTGAGCTGGAGCGGTTAGGGTTGGTGGTGGCGCGTGTGGGTGACGGCACATTCGTGCGCAAGCGTGGGATGGAGCGCCAGCGTGATGAGGGCTTTCGCAATTTCAGCGAGGAGCCACGCCAGTACTTCGATATGAGCCGCAACATGCACATTCCCGGGCAGGAAACGGTGTTTCTCGCCCAGAGCTTCCAGACCCTGTCGACCAACGGCAAATTCCTCCAGGACATCAGCGCCTACACCCCGGACGCAGGCCTGCCGCGCTACCGTGAGGCCGGTGCGCAATGGCTGGTGCAACGCGACTTCCATCCGATTCCCGAGCAGGTCATCTGCGTCAATGGCGGCCAGCACGGCCTGCTCTGCGCGATGATGGCGTTGCTGCGCGCCGGCGACACGGTGGTCACCGAGCAACTGACTTACCCAGGGCTGATCACTGCCGCGCGCATGCTGGGTGTGCGGCTGATCGGGCTGGAAATGGACGAAGAAGGTGTGTTGCCGGGCGCACTGGATGAAGTCTGTCGTAATCACCGGGTTTCGGCGCTGTACTGCACACCGACCATCCAGAATCCTACGACGGCGGTGTTATCGGTGGCGCGCCGGGAGGCCTTGGTCAAAGTCTGTCGCGAACACAATCTGCTGATTCTCGAGGACGAGGCCCATGGCGTTTTGGTGGAAGACCGCCCGCCACCGTTGAGCGCCTTTGCGCCCGAGCGGACGATTTTGATCAGCAGCCTGAGCAAAGCGGTGTCGGCTGGGCTGCGCGTTGGCTACGTGCATGCGCCACCGGCGCTGGTCAGTCGGGTGTCGGCGGCGTTGCGTTCGACCTGCTGGATGGCCACCCCGGTGACCCTGGAGTTGGCGACCCAGTGGATCGAAAACGGCACGGCCGAATACCTGCTGCGCCAGCAGATCAACGAGATCAGCCGGCGCAAGGCGTTGGTCGAAGGCTTATTGAATGGACTGGCCTACCGTACTCACCTCAACAGCCCACACTTCTGGATCGAAGTGCCTGAACCCTGGCGCGCGTCGGAAATCGAGGCGGAACTCAAACAGAACAATTACCTGATCGCGACCGCCGAGGCGTTTGCCGTGGGGCAGACGGCGGTGCCGCAGTTCATCCGTGCGAGTATCTGTAATACGTCGGGGGATGATCAGCTGTTGCGCGAGGGCTTCGATGCGCTGGCGACCGCGCTGGGGCAGGGTGGCGGCAGGTTTCACCTGTAGACCTGATGTACACCGGCCAAATGTGGGAGGGGGCTTGCCCCAATGCCAGTCAGTTAAGAAGTAGAAAGGGTAAAAAGTAACCTGTGGCGAGGGAGCTTGCTCCCGCTGGACTGCGCAGCAGTCCCATTTCTGGGGCCGCTTCGCGGCCCAGCGGGAGCAAGCTCCCTCGCCACAGGTACAGTGTTCGCCCTTAACTGACTGGCATTGGGGCTTGCCCCCGATGGCGCTGGATCAGCCGGTTAATTCGCCAACTGGCACACCTCCGTCAAGAGCAAACCTCCCAAAGGCTACTTGAACCGGCGCTCCACACCTTTCTCCACCAGAATCTTCGCGGAAATCTCTTCCACCGAAAAATGCGTGGAATTGATGTGCGCAATATTCTCGCGCCGGAACAGATTTTCCACTTCACGCACTTCAAATTCGCATTGGGCGTAGCTGGAATAGCGGCTGTTGGGCTTGCGTTCATTGCGGATCGCAGTGAGCCGGTCCGGGTCGATGGTCAGGCCGAACAGCTTGTGCGAATGCGCACGCAGCGCGGCTGGCAGCGTCAGGTGTTCCATGTCGTCTTCGGTCAGCGGGTAGTTGGCCGCGCGGATACCGAATTGCATGGCCATGTACAGGCAGGTAGGTGTCTTGCCGCAGCGCGACACGCCAACCAGGATCAGGTCGGCTTTGTCATAGTAATGCGTGCGAGCACCGTCATCATTGTCGAGGGCGAAGTTCACCGCCTCGATCCGCTCCATATAGTTGGAGTTATGCCCAATGGAATGAGACTTTCCGACGGAGTAAGAGGAATGTTCGCTCAGCTCCTGTTCCAATGGCGCCAGGAACGTGGAGAAAATGTCGATCATGAAACCATTCGACGTTGCGAGAATCTCACGAATGTCTTGATTGACGATGGTGTCGAAAATGATCGGGCGAAAGCCGTCTTTTTCAGCCGCCAGATTGATTTGTTGTACCATGGCCCGCGCTTTGTCCACGCTGTCTATATAAGGCCGTGTGAATTTGGCGAAGGTAATGTTTTCGAACTGCGCGAGCAGGCTCTGGCCTAGTGTTTCGGCCGTGATGCCGGTGCCATCGGAAATAAAGAAAGCAGATCGTTTCATTTGAGCCCTGGGCCTTAAGCTGATGGCGAATCTTGGATATGATAGGCGCGATTTTGCCGTCCCGCAGTGGGCCGCATTCTCACTTATTTTCCAGGTCCAGGCCACAAGCGCTGGCGTTCGCTCCTACTGAGCAAGCCGCGTCCTGAGCTTTTCCAACACAGAAAGTGGAGAGATCACCTTGGTAGAGTACGTAGTTTCCCTCGATAAGCTCGGCGTCCATGATGTAGAGCATGTGGGGGGCAAGAACGCATCCCTCGGCGAGATGATCAGTAATCTTGCAGGCGCCGGTGTCTCGGTACCGGGTGGTTTTGCCACCACGGCCCAGGCTTACCGTGATTTCCTCGAGCTGAGCGGCCTCAACGCCCAGATCCACGCCGCGCTGGACGCCCTGGACGTCGATGACGTCAACGCCCTGGCCAAAACCGGCAGCCAGATCCGCCAATGGATCATGGACGCCGAGTTCCCCGAGAAGCTCAACGAAGAGATCCGCACCGCCTTCGCCACCTTGTCCGCCGGTAACCCGGATATGGCCGTCGCCGTGCGCTCCTCGGCCACCGCCGAAGATTTGCCGGACGCCTCGTTCGCCGGTCAGCAAGAGACCTTCCTCAACATCCGCGGCGTGGAAAACGTGATTCGCGCGGCCAAGGAAGTGTTTGCCTCGCTGTTCAACGACCGCGCCATTTCCTACCGCGTGCACCAGGGTTTCGACCACAAGCTGGTGGCCTTGTCTGCCGGTGTGCAGCGCATGGTGCGTTCCGAAACCGGCACCGCCGGCGTGATGTTCACCCTCGATACCGAATCGGGCTTCCGTGACGTGGTATTCATCACCGGCGCCTACGGCCTGGGCGAAACCGTCGTACAAGGCGCGGTGAATCCGGATGAATTCTACGTGCACAAGCACACCCTTGAGGCCGGCCGCCCGGCCATCCTGCGCCGCAACCTGGGCAGCAAGGCGATCAAGATGATCTACGGCGACGAGGCCAAGGCCGGTCGTTCCGTTAAAACAGTGGACGTCGACAAGGCCGAGCGCGCGCGTTTCTGCCTCTCCGACGCTGAAGTCAGCGAATTGGCCAAGCAAGCGATGATCATCGAGAAGCACTATAAGTGCCCGATGGACATCGAATGGGCCAAGGACGGTGATGACGGCAAGCTGTACATCGTGCAGGCCCGTCCCGAGACCGTTAAGAGCCGCACGTCGGCCAACGTCATGGAACGCTACCTGCTGAAAGAAACCGGCACGGTGCTGGTGGAAGGCCGCGCCATTGGCCAGCGCATCGGCGCCGGCAAGGTACGCATCATCAAGGACGTGTCCGAGATGGACAAGGTCCAGCCGGGTGACGTACTGGTCTCCGACATGACCGACCCGGACTGGGAACCGGTGATGAAACGCGCCAGCGCCATCGTCACCAACCGTGGCGGGCGCACATGCCACGCGGCGATCATCGCCCGTGAGCTGGGCATTCCTGCGGTCGTCGGTTGCGGCAACGCCACCCAGCTGTTGAAAGACGGCCAGGGTGTGACCGTGTCCTGCGCCGAAGGCGACACCGGTTTCATTTTCGAAGGCGAGCTGGGCTTCGACATCAAGCAGAACTCCATCGACGCCATGCCGGACCTGCCGTTCAAGATCATGATGAACGTCGGCAACCCGGACCGCGCCTTCGACTTCGCGCAGTTGCCGAACGCCGGTGTGGGCCTGGCCCGCCTGGAGTTCATCATCAACCGCATGATCGGCGTGCACCCCAAGGCCCTGTTGAACTACGACGGCCTGCCGCTGGACATCAAGGAAAGCGTCGACAAGCGCATCGCCGGCTACAACGACCCGGTGGGCTTCTATGTCGAGAAGCTGGTGGAAGGCATCAGCACCCTGGCGGCAGCGTTCTACCCGAAAAAGGTCATCGTGCGCCTGTCGGACTTCAAGTCCAACGAATACGCGAACCTGATCGGCGGCAAGCTCTACGAGCCGGAAGAAGAAAACCCGATGCTGGGCTTCCGTGGCGCCTCGCGTTATATCAGCGAAGCGTTCCGTGACTGCTTCGAACTCGAATGCCGCGCCCTCAAGCGTGTGCGCAACGAGATGGGGCTGACCAACGTCGAAATCATGGTGCCGTTCGTGCGCACCCTGGGTGAGGCGAGCCAGGTGGTCGACCTGCTGGCTGAAAACGGTTTGACGCGCGGCGAGAACGGCCTGCGGGTCATCATGATGTGCGAGCTGCCGTCCAACGCCATCCTGGCCGAGGAGTTCCTGGAATTCTTCGACGGTTTCTCCATCGGCTCCAACGACCTGACCCAGCTGACCCTGGGCCTGGACCGCGACTCCGGGATCATCGCTCACCTGTTCGACGAGCGAAACCCTGCGGTCAAGAAGCTGCTGGCCAACGCTATCCAGGCGTGTAACAAGGCCGGCAAGTACATCGGTATCTGCGGTCAGGGCCCTTCCGATCACCCTGACTTGGCTAAGTGGCTGATGGAACAGGGCATCGAAAGCGTCTCGCTGAACCCCGACTCCGTGCTGGAAACCTGGTTCTTCCTCGCCGAAGGCCAAGCGCCCGCTTAACGTCGCTACGTCAAAAGTGCCGGTCACTCGTTGAGGGTGACCGGCATTCTTATCTGTACAGGGCGGAACTCCTACCGGACGCCGCCCTTTTTTGTGCAAGAAGATTATGCAAAGCAGCAGTAACCTGTTTCCCGTCGCCCTGATCAGCGCTGAGCGTCGTGGCGACCTGAGTGAAGATGTGTACCGCCTCAAACCCGGTAACAGTCCCGACGGTACCGTCGAGCTGGCGGTTACCCGTCTGGGCCTGGCCGATGTCCCGGAAAACCGGGGCACGCCGGTTATTTTCTTACATGGCAGTTTTTCCAATCGGCGCTTCTGGTATTCGCCCAAGGGCATCGGCCTGGGGGCTCACCTGGCACGCCAGGGGTTTGATGTATGGATCCCGGAAATGCGCGGCCATGGCCTGTCCAAGCGCAACCACGACTACGCCCGCAACCGTGTCGCAGACTACGCCCGTTACGATTTGCCGGCCATTGGTGCATTTGTGCACGAGCAAAGCGGGCAGGCTGCGCACTGGATCGGGCATTCCCTCGGCGCCACCACGTTGGTTGCCGCGCTGGGCGGGCAATACCTGAGCGCGCAGTGGGTGGCTTCGGTGGCGATCTTTGGTTGCCAGGTCAGCCGCACCCATTGGCCGTTGAAAATCCCTCCGGTGGAATGGGGCGGTCGATTTATCTTGAAGCGTCTTGCCCAGGTGTCCGGCCCACGATTCAAACGCGGGCCCGAGGACGAGCCGGCCGGCGTGATGATCGAAGCCATGCGATGGAATGGCCTGTTCGGCCGCTTTGGCGACGCCGAGCGTGATTGGTGGAAAGGCCTGGCAGAAGTCGACGTGCCGCTGTTGGCGGTCAGCGCGGCGGGCGACCAGCAAGATCCGGACTGGGCGTGTCGCAAGCTGTTCGAGCAATTCGGCAGCGAACATCGCCAATACCTGTGCCTGGGGCGTCGGCAGGGTTTCAGCGAGGATTTCGGGCATGTACAAATGCTGGTCAGCAAAGCCGCACAGGCCGAAGTGTGGCCGTTGGTGGAACGTTGGTTGAAAGACCCGTTGACACCTTTGTTTGGCTCCCGGCCCGAGGTGGCTGTTGCGGTTTAACGAAGCGCTCTACCGGGGCGTTTCACTCTTATGTGGTTGCGGCTAAGATATGACGCCTCAGGCGCCTCTGGTCATATTCAGTCGCGTAACGGCCATTGCGTTACGCGCAGGTGAGTCTGATCATGGCCGCCATACCGGCCAAGCCCTTAAAGAATGCCTGTTGCAAGACGTTTTTCTGATGTACACCGTGGGATGTCCGACCTCATTTTTGACGACTGGAGTTTCTCGATGAACCATTACGTGACCCCCGACCTGTGCGACGCGTACCCGGAGCTGGTACAGGTGGTCGAGCCGATGTTCAGCAACTTCGGTGGCCGAGATTCCTTCGGCGGCGAAATTGTCACCATCAAGTGCTTCGAAGATAACTCCCTGGTTAAGGAACAGGCCGAGCAGCCCGGCACCGGCAAGGTGTTGGTGGTCGATGGCGGTGGTTCGCTGCGGCGTGCTTTGCTGGGTGACCTGATCGCCGAGAAAGCCGCGAAAAACGGCTGGGAAGGCATGGTGATCTACGGGTGCATCCGCGACGTCGATGTGATTGCCCAGACCGATCTGGGCGTGCAGGCCCTGGCTTCCCATCCTATGAAAACCGACAAGCGCGGCCTTGGCGACCTGAACGTGGTGGTGACCTTTGCGGGCGTGACGTTCCGCCCAGGCGAATACGTGTATGCCGATAACAACGGTGTGATCGTCTCGCCCAGCCCACTGAAAATGCCTGAATAAACGCAGTAGCCGAAAGGGGTGAGGATGTTCGAGGAAGAAAACGCGCAATGGGGGCTGGTGCATGCCCTGGTGCTGGACGGTAAAGGCGGTGCGCGTTCGATTGCCCGGACTGAGCTTGACGCGTTGCAACTGCAGCCTCAGGAGAGCCTATGGCTGCATTGGGACCGCAGCCACCCTCAAACCCAGACCTGGCTGCGCAAATCCAGCGGTTTGAGCGAATTTGCGTGTGACCTCCTGCTGGAAGAAAACACCCGCCCGCGGCTGCTGCCGTTACCGGATGCCGAACTGCTGCTGTTTTTGCGTGGGATCAATCTCAATCCCGGCGCGGAACCGGAGGATATGGTTTCGGTACGTATCTTCGCAGCTGCCAATCGTGTGATTTCCCTGCGTTTGCGCCCGCTACGCGCCACCGATGAGCTGCTGGTGCAACTGGCCGAGGGTAAGGGGCCAAGAACTGCGTCTGAACTCATCCTTTATATGGCGCAGTACCTGACCAACAAAGTGCAGGATCTGGTCACCGGGCTGTCCGAAATTGTCGATTCCGAGGAAGAAAAACTCGATGCCGACGAACGGTATACGCCGGAGCACGGCAGCGTCTTGCAGATCCGTCGGCGAGCGGCCGGGCTCAAGCGTTTTCTGGCGCCGCAACGGGATATTTTCGCGCAACTGACGCGGATCAAACTGGCGTGGTTCTGTGAAGACGACGCCGACTACTGGAACGAATTGCACAACAGCCTGACCCGTTACCTGGAAGAGCTCGAATTGGCCAGGGAGCGCGTGGGGCTTGTGCTTGAGGCAGAAGACCGGCGCTTGAGCCTGCGCATGAACCGCACGATGTACCGTTTCGGAATCATCACCGGCATCTTCTTGCCGATGAGTTTTTTGACCGGCCTGCTGGGCATCAATGTGGGGGGGATACCGT
This sequence comes from Pseudomonas sp. R1-43-08, assembly GCF_003852255.1. Taxonomy (NCBI): domain Bacteria; kingdom Pseudomonadati; phylum Pseudomonadota; class Gammaproteobacteria; order Pseudomonadales; family Pseudomonadaceae; genus Pseudomonas; species Pseudomonas sp. R1-43-08. The sequence goes on along the minus strand of NZ_CP027734.1, from coordinate 4,095,672 downwards.
TTTCCAGCAGCCCCTACGGATTCATGATTGCCTGCCTGCTGATGGTCTGCGTGGCCTTGGGGCAATGGTGGTTGTTTCGACGGTTGCGCTGGGTTTGAACTGAATATGAGCTGAACGTAGGAAAGGGCCGATGTGACCCGATGAATTTTACCCTCGTCTTTTAAATCACTTGCGAGAGGTCTCTTATGCACGATCCGTTCGAACAGTCTTTGCGTGACATGCTCAATGCTTCGCCATCCAACCGTGATGACGACGCTTGCCTGGGTCGCGTACTGAAAACCGCCAACCGTCAGGTAGGGGCGGGTGACCTGTTCGGTCTGCTCGGGCGCTGGGTGCCGGCATTGATGATGGCCCTGAACAACGGTTCGGCCCATGTGTCACCGGTTTCCCGTAGTAAACCTCTTGCTCGCACTGCTGATAAGGCTGACTGAATATGGAACTTGATCTCTGGACCCAGAGCCTGGTCACCGCGATGACCGCATTGTGGACCAAGGTGGCGAATTTCATTCCCAACCTGTTTGGTGCCCTGGTCCTGGTATTGCTGGGCTTTGTCGTGGCCAAGTTGCTCGACACCCTGCTGTCCAAATTGCTCGCCAAACTCGGGCTGGATCGCCTGATGGCCGGCACCGGCCTGACCAAGCTGCTGGGCCGCGCCGGGCTGCAAGTGCCTATCTCTACGCTGATCGGCAAGATCGTTTATTGGTTCGTTCTACTAATTTTCCTGGTTTCTGCGGCTCAGTCCCTTGGACTTGAGCGAGTTTCAGCTACGCTCGACATGCTGGCACTGTATTTGCCGAAAGTTTTCGGCGGCGCGCTGGTGTTGCTGGTAGGTGTTTTGCTCGCGCAACTGGCCAATGGCCTGGTGCGCGGAGCCGCTGAAGGCGTCGGGCTGGACTACGCGGCAGGCCTGGGGCGGATTGCCCAGGGGCTGGTGATCATCATCAGCATTTCCGTCGCGATCAGCCAATTGGAGGTCAAGACTGACCTGCTGAACCACGTTATTGTGATCGTTTTGATTACCGTTGGTCTGGCCGTTGCGCTGGCCATGGGGTTGGGAAGCCGGGAAATTGCCGGTCAGATTCTTGCGGGAATCTATGTGCGTGAGCTATATCAAGTTGGGCAACAGGTGCGTGTGGGCGAGGTTGAAGGGCAAATCGAGGAGATCGGCACAGTCAAGACGACCGTGCTGACCGATGACGGAGAACTGGTGTCGCTGTCCAACCGGATTCTCCTGGAGCAGCAGGTCAGTAGCCGCTAAACCGGCAAACCCTGCTAATGTACGCCGCCGCAAACCCGGCTGACCGGGTTGCAGCGGACATTGACCTGACTGCCGGCACGACTTGTTTTGAATAAAGCCCAAACGCTGTCCACGCGCTATGACCCCCGTGAGCTCTCTGATGAGGAGTTGGTCGCGCGTTCGCACACGGAGCTGTTTCACGTTACACGCGCGTACGAAGAATTGATGCGCAGGTATCAACGCACTCTGTTCAACGTTTGTTCAAGGTATTTGGGGAACGATAGAGATGCCGATGATGTCTGTCAGGAAGTGATGCTCAAGGTGCTGTACGGCCTGAAGAACTTCGAGGGCAAATCGAAGTTCAAGACCTGGCTCTACAGCATCACCTACAACGAGTGCATCACGCAGTATCGGAAGGAACGGCGAAAGCGTCGCTTGATGGACGCTTTGAGTCTGGACCCCCTTGAGGAGGCGTCTGAAGAAAAGGCGCCGGCACCCGAGGAAAAGGGCGGACTCGACCGCTGGCTGGTGCATGTGAACCCGATTGACCGTGAAATTCTGGTGCTACGTTTTGTCGCAGAATTGGAATTTCAGGAAATCGCTGACATCATGCACATGGGTTTGAGTGCTACAAAAATGCGTTACAAACGTGCTCTTGATAAATTACGTGAGAAATTTGCGGGCGAGACTGAAACTTAGTGCGTAGCAAATATCTCTTACGTGTAGGCAAGTTCTGTTAGACTTGTCGCCGAGTTGTCCCCCGGTTTGTGGGACTGCTTTACAATCACCAGATGGGGATTTAACGGATGAAACTGAAAAACACCTTGGGCTTGGCCATTGGTTCTCTTATTGCCGCTACTTCTTTCGGCGTTCTGGCACAAGGCCAAGGCGCAGTTGAAGGCGAGCTGTTCTACAAGAAGCAGTACAACGATAGCGTCAAGCACATCGAAGACGGCTTCAATCCTGGCGCTCGCATCGGTTACTTCTTGACCGACGACCTGTCCTTGAACCTGTCCTACGACAAGACTAACCACACCCGTTCGAACGACGGTACTGGTAGCCAGAAGATCAAAGGTGATACCGGCAGCCTGGTTGCCCAATATCACTTCGGTCAAGCTGGCGTTGACAGCCTGCGTCCATACGTTGAAGGCGGTTTCGGCCACCAGAGCCGTGGCAACGTAAAAGCTGACGGTCACAGCGGTCGCGATCAGACTACTTTCGCTACCATCGGTACCGGCGTGAAGTACTACTTCACCAACAACCTGTACGCTCGTGCTGGCGTTGAAGCTGACTACGGTCTGGACAACGGCAAGTGGGACTACTCCGCACTGGTTGGCCTGGGTGTGAACTTCGGCGGTAACGCTGGCGCAGCTGCTCCAGCTCCTACCCCAGCACCAGCTCCAGAGCCAGTTCCAGAGCCAGAAGCTCCGGTTGCTCAGGTTGTTCGTGTTGAGCTGGACGTTAAGTTCGACTTCGACAAGGCCGTTGTTAAGCCTAACAGCTACGGCGACGTCAAAAACCTGGCCGACTTCATGGCTCAGTACCCAGACACCAACGTAGAAGTTGCTGGTCACACTGACTCCGTAGGTCCAGACGCTTACAACCAGAAGCTGTCCCAGCGTCGTGCTGACGCTGTTAAGCAAGTCCTGGTTAAAGATGGCGTAGCTCCTAGCCGCATCACTTCCGTAGGTTACGGCGAATCCCGCCCAGTTGCTGACAACGCAACTGAAGCTGGTCGCGCTGTTAACCGTCGCGTAGAAGCAGCGGTTGAAGCTCAAGCTAAGTAATTAGCCGAGCTTCACAAAAAGCCCGGCTTAGGCCGGGCTTTTTTTTGCCTGTGATTTGCCTCAGGCGCTGGCGGCTGCCGCGACGCAAGCCATCTGGGCTGCGCTGGCAACACGGCCAATCACCAGGATCGCCGGGCTCTTCAGCGCAAACGCCTGCGCGTCTTCATGCATGGCGGCGAGGTCGCTACGGCATTCGCGCTGCTCGGGCAACGACGCATTTTCGATCATCGCCACCGGCATATCCGCAGCCATGCCACCTTCCAGCAACTGTTGCCGAATCTCTTCCAGCTTGGCGACGCCCATATACACCACCAGCGTCGTTCCCCCCTCCGCCAGTGCACGCCAATTCAGGCTGCTGTCGTCCTGGGTATGCGCCGTGATCAACGTCACGCCACGGCTTACGCCGCGCAACGTCAACGGGATATCGCAATTCGTCGCTCCGGCCAGCCCTGAGGTGATGCCATTGACTAACTCCACCTCGACTCCACGCTCGCGCAGCCAGGTTGCTTCCTCACCACCCCGGCCGAAAATGCACGGGTCGCCACCTTTAAGCCGCACCACGCACTTGCCCTGGCGCGCGTAACGCAGCATCAGGCGGTGAATAAAATCCTGCGGCGTGGAACGACAGCCGCCGCGCTTGCCGACAGTGATCACTCGCGCATCGGCGCAGTGCTCCAGCACGGCCGCGTTGACCAGATCGTCGATCAACACCACGTCGGCTTCATGCAGGGCCCTTACCGCTTTGAGGGTGAGCAATTCCGGATCACCGGGCCCGGCGCCTACCAGCCAAACTTTTGCGCTCATGTTGTTACCTCACAGACTGATTGCGATTGGCTGCGGGCTGGCGGCCAAAAGACGTTTGATTTCTGGCACGCAGGAGCCGCATTGCGTGCCGCACCCCAGTTCTTGTTTGAGTCCACTCAGGTCCAGGCCACGGGCGATCCCGGCGCACACTGCGTTTTCGCTGACATTTATGCAGTTGCACAGGACCTTGCTGCTGGCTGCGGCACCCCCCGGTGGCGCGCTTAACGGCGCCAATAGCCAGCGGCGTAATTGATCGTCGGCGCGGCCTTCCAGCCAGAGGCCCTGCAGCCAATGGCGGGCGAGGGTTTCGCCGGCCAGGCGCAACGCGGTAATGCGGCCTTTTTCGATTTTTACCCGTTTACCGATGGAACGGCGCGGGTCGTCATACGCCATCACCGGGCCGTCATTGAGCCCAAGCAACTGGTCGATGCGGTTCAGCAACTGCAGGTCTGGCGCCTCGGTATGGGCTGCACGCACCAGCAACGCGGGACGCTCACGTCCGGACAGGCTCAGGCTGACGTAGGAAAAACCCTCACAGAGCGGGCGCAGGGCTTCGAAATGTCGCTGCACATCGCCCTCAATCAGCGCAAACAGCTGCCACGGCAGTTGCACCGCTTCCAGGCGCACACCGCTGTGTTTGAGTTCCGGCTGTTTCGACAACGGGTCGCACGCCGGCTGGGTCAGCACGTTGACGCCGCCTTTGAGAAAACGGTCGCCCCAATGCATGGGCAGGAACGCTTGGCCGGGGCGCACGCTGTCATCGCTGGTGACCGCGACGATCACATTGCCTCGACGGCTTTTCAGGTTGACCAAGTCACCTTCTTTGAAGCGATGACGGCGCAACTCGTCCGGGTGCAGGCTCAACAGCGCCTCGCTGACATGCCCGAACAACTGCGCTGCCGTGCCGGTACGGCTCATGCCGTGCCATTGGTCGCGCAGGCGGCCGGTGATCAGGGTCAAGGGGAAGCGTGCGTCACGCTGCTCCTTGGCGGCGCGGTAAGGGTCGGCGACAAACTGCGCACGGCCATTAGCGGTGGGGAAAATGCCATCCACGTAGAGGCGCGGCGTTCCGGCTTGTGCACCCCTGGGAAACGGCCACTGTTGCGGGCCGAGCCGGTCCAGCAGGGCATGGCTGATGCCCGACAAATCCAGGTCGCGGTCCTGCGTCAACAGCTTGAACTCGTCAAAAATCTGCGCAGGTTGCTCGAAGGCAAACAGGCTGTTCAGCCCCGGCCGCAGACGACGCTCCAGGCGTCGGGCGAAATCCACCGTAATCGCCCAATCCGGCCGCGCTTCTCCCGGTGCGCTGATGGCGCGTCGCACGTGGGAAATACGCCGTTCGGAGTTGGTCACCGTGCCTTCTTTTTCACCCCAGCTGGCGGCGGGCAACAGCAGGTCGGCGTAGGCGGCGGTCTCGGTGGTTCGAAACGCCTCCTGCAACACCACAAACGGACATGTCGCCAAGGCGGCACGCACGGCATTCTGGTCCGGCAATGATTGGGCGGGGTTGGTGCAGGCGATCCACAACGCTTTGATCTTGCCCGCCTGCACCTGCTCGAACAGTTCGATGGCCGTGAGGCCGGTGCTAGCGGGCAGTTGATCGACGCCCCAATAAGCGGCGACTTCCGCGCGGTGTTCGGGGTTGGCGGCGTCGCGATGCCCAGGCAGCAAATTCGACAAGCTGCCGGTCTCGCGCCCGCCCATGGCATTGGGTTGGCCGGTCAGGGAAAACGGCCCGCAGCCTGGCCGGCCAATCGTCCCGGTGGCCAGGTGCAGGTTGATCAGCGCGCTGTTTTTTGCACTGCCCGCAGTAGATTGGTTCAACCCCATGCACCACAGCGACAAAAAGCTATTGGAGGTGCCCACCCACTGCGCGCACAGGCGCAACTGCTCCACGCTGATCCCGCACAGTTGCGTGACCATCTGCGGGGTGTAGTCATGCACCAGGCGTTTCAGCTCGGCCAGGCCGTCGGTATGCGCCTGGATAAAATCGCGGTCGATCCAGTCTTCCCACAACAGCAGATGCAAAATTCCATGGAACAGCGCGACGTCGGTCCCCGGCAGGATCGCCAGGTGCAGGTCAGCCAGTTCGCAGGTGTCTGTGCGCCGTGGGTCGATCACCACGACTTTCATCTGTGGGCGGCGCGCCTTGGCTTCTTCCAAACGTCGGAACAACACTGGATGAGCGTAGGCCATGTTACTGCCGACGATCATCACGCAGTCGCTGGTGTCCAGATCTTCATAGCTGCAGGGTGGGGCATCGGCGCCCAGGCTGCGCTTGTATCCAACGACGGCTGAGGACATGCACAGCCGCGAGTTGCTATCGATATTGTTGGTGCCCACCAGGGCACGCGCCAGTTTGTTGAAGCTGTAGTAGTCCTCGGTCAGCAATTGCCCGGAGATGTAGAAGGCCACGCTGTCCGGCCCGTGCGCGGCGATGGTCTCGGCAAATACCGTGGCCGCATGTTCCAGGGCGGTATCCCAGTCGGTACGGGCGCGGGCCAGGTCTTTGCCCAAGCGCAACTCCGGGTACAAGGCGCGGGCGTCGAGGTCACCGGTCAGATGCAGGCTGGCACCCTTGCTGCACAGCTTGCCGAAGTTGGCCGGGTGGTCCGGATCGCCTTGCACGCCAAGGATTCGGGTGCCGTCATGCTCAATCAGCACGCCGCAGCCCACCCCGCAATAACAGCAGGTGGATGCGGTGACCTGGCGGTCCATCACCCTGCGTCCCGCAGGGCCAGCATCACTCGGCCGTTTTCCACGCGGGCGAGGTGATGATGGGCGCAACCGATATCCGGCGCCTGGGCTTCGCCGGACGCCAGGTCGATCTGCCAATTGTGCAGCGGGCAGGCCACGCGCTTGCCATAGATCAAGCCTTGGGACAGTGGCCCGCCTTTGTGCGGACAACGGTCATCGAGGGCGAAGACCTCATCGTCGCTGGTGCGAAAAATCGCAATGTCGCCCTTGGGCCCGTTGATGATGCGCGAGCCCAATGCGTTGATTTCTTCCAGGGCGCAGATATCCAGCCAGTTCATGCTGGCACCTCCAATTGCTTGACCGGGATGACGTCGAATTCCTTTTTCAGCAGCGGCTGTTCCAGGCGTTCTTTCCAGGGGTCTTGCTCGAACGACAGCGAAAACTGCAGGCGCTCGTTGAGGGCCTGGCGCCGGGCCGGGTCTTCGAGCACGGCTTTCTTGATATGGTCCATGCCCACCCGCTGCAGGTAATGCACGGTGCGCTCCAGGTAGAAGGCTTCTTCGCGGTACAACTGCAGGAATGCGCCGTTGTATTCGCGCACTTCCTCGGCGGTCTTGAGCTTGACGAAGAACTCCGCGACTTCGGTTTTGATCCCGCCGTTGCCGCCGATGTACATCTCCCATCCCGAGTCCACACCAATGATTCCCACGTCCTTGATGCCTGCTTCCGAGCAATTGCGCGGGCAACCGGACACCGCCAGCTTGACCTTGTGCGGCGACCACATATTGAACAGGTCGTGCTCCAGCTCGATGCCCAGTTGCGTGGAGTTTTGCGTACCGAAGCGGCAGAACTCGCTGCCCACGCACGTCTTCACGGTACGGATGGATTTGCCGTAGGCATGCCCGGACGGCATGTCGAGGTCTTTCCAGACGCCGGGCAAGTCCTGCTTCTTGATGCCGAGCAAGTCGATGCGCTGGCCGCCGGTCACCTTGACCATGGGCACGTTGTACTTGTCGGCCACATCGGCGATACGGCGCAGCTCCGACGGATTGGTCACACCGCCCCACATCCGTGGGACGACGGAATAGGTGCCGTCTTTCTGGATGTTGGCGTGGGCGCGCTCGTTGATCAGCCGCGATTGCGGGTCGTCCTTGGCTTCGCCCGGCCAGGTGGAGATCAGGTAGTAGTTCAGCGCCGGACGGCAGGTGGCGCAACCGTTGGGCGTGCGCCAGTTCAGGTAGCTCATGGTGCCGGCGATGGTCAGCAGGTGCTGGTCGCGAATGGCCTGGCGGATTTGCCCGTGGTTGAGGTCGCTGCAACCGCAGATGGCTTTTTCGCTCTTGGGTTTGACGTCGGCGGCACCGCCCACGGTGTTGATCAGGATCTGCTCCACCAGCCCCGCGCAAGACCCGCACGAGCTGGCGGCCTTGGTGTGCTTTTTCACCTCATCGACGCTGAACAGCCCTTGTTCCTGGATCGCCTTGACGATGGTGCCCTTGCACACGCCGTTGCAGCCGCAGACCTCGGCGCTGTCGGCCATGCTCATGGCTTTGTCCTGGCCCTGGTGGCCTACGTCGCCCAGTGCATTTTCGCCAAACATCAAATGGTCACGGATCTCGCCAATCGCGTGGTTCTCACGGATCTGGCGGAAATACCAACCGCCATCGGCGGTATCGCCGTACAGGCAGGCGCCGACCAGGATGTCATCCTTGATCACCAGTTTTTTGTACACGCCGCCGATGGGGTCGGAGAGGGTGATGGTTTCAGTGCCTTCGCCGCCCATGAAGTCTCCGGCAGAGAACAGGTCGATGCCGGTGACTTTCAGCTTGGTGGAGGTCACCGACCCTTTATAGGTGGCAAAACCGAGCTGGGCGAGATGGTTGGCGCAGACCTTGGCCTGTTCGAACAGCGGTGCCACCAGGCCGTAGGCAATCCCACGGTGGCTGGCGCATTCGCCGATGGCGTAGATGCGCGGGTCGTAGGTTTGCATGGTGTCGTTGACCAGAATCCCACGATTGCAGGGGATGCCGGACTTTTCCGCAAGTTCGGTGTTGGGGCGGATACCGGCGGCCATCACCACCAGGTCGGCGGGGATGATGTCGCCATTCTTGAACTGCACCGAGCCGACCCGGCCGTTGCCGGCATCGTGCAAGGCCTGGGTCTGTTCGCACAGGCGGAACACCAGGCCACGGCTTTCCAGTTCGGTTTGCAGCAGTTGGCCGCTGGTCTTGTCCAGTTGCCGCTCCAGGAGCCATTCACCGATGTGCACCACGGTCACCTGCATGCCGCGCAGCATCAAGCCGTTGGCGGCCTCAAGGCCCAGCAGCCCGCCACCGATAACCACGGCGTGCTTGTGGGTCTTGGCGGTGTCGATCATGGCCTGGGTGTCGGCGATATCGCGGTAGCCGATCACGCCCTGCAAGGTGTTACCGGGAATGGGCAGGATAAACGGAGTGGAACCGGTGGCGATCAGCAGGCGATCGTACTCGGCTTCGGTACCGTCTTCGGCGATGACCCGGCGCTTGATCCGGTCGATCTGCACCACCTTGCGGTTGAGCAGCAGCTTGACGTTGTTATCGAGGTACCAGTCCAGGTCGTTGAGCACGATCTCTTCGAAGGTCTGCTCGCCGGCCAGCACCGGCGACAGCAGGATGCGGTTGTAGTTGGTGTGGGGCTCGGCGCCGAACACGGTGATGTCATAGAGGTCGCTGCTGAGCTTGAGCAGTTCTTCCAGGGTGCGAACCCCGGCCATGCCGTTGCCGATCATCACCAGTTTGAGTTTTTTCATGTCGCTCTCCGACCAATCACGCGCAAACAAAAAAAGGCGTCCCCGCTAGTTACCTAGCGAGGACGCCTTTGTCCTGGTCCCGTTCTCTCGGGAAGCTCGGCCCTTCGACGTTGAAGGAGCGGCTATATGTGGGTTGTTGGGATAGCTAATGCAGCAGCTGTGCCAAGTGCCGATGTCCCTGGTTTTATTGAGCGTTTAACCCGAATGCCGCAGGGTTTTGCCCGTTAGTGGTGCAATAGCCAGTAGAGCAGCACCAGATTGATCAGCAGCGAAGCCATCGCCAGGGTTTGCCAGACCTTCAGCGGTTCACGCTCCAGCAAGGGGCGGGCGCGCACGCTCAGCTCACGGCGGTCGGCCTGTTCCAGCACCAGCAGCCATTCTTCGGCGGTTTCATAACGTTGCTGCGGTTGCGCGGCCACGGCCCGTTCGAGGCTCGCGGGCAACCAGTCGGGCAAGTCGGGACGGTAGCGGCTGGCGCTGACCGCCTGAGTGAAGCGCGGACGTTGGAAGGCTTCGATTTCGCCGTAGGGATAGTGGCCGGTCAGCAGGTAATAGAGCGTGACGCCGACGCTATACAAATCCTGTTGCGCCGTAGGCCGCTCGCCATTGAACGACTCCGGCGCGATAAAACTCGGGGTGCCGGGCAGCACATGCGCACGGTCTTCGGACAGCCCTGGGCAGTAGGCCAGGCCGAAATCCAGCACGCGCAGTTCGCCATCGTCCCCCAGCAACAGGTTTTCCGGCTTGATATCGCGGTGCAGGATCTGCCGCCGATGCAGCAGGCCGATCGCGCGCAGCAAACGCTCGGCGATGGACTGCCATTGAGCCAGGGGCAAGGGGCCCTGGCGCTTGAACAGCTCGGCCAGGGTTTGCCCCGGATATTCACGCATCACGTAGTACAAATGCTGACGCCCGCTGGCGGCATGCACTTCAGGGAACGCGCGGCCGGCGACCCGGCGCAGAAACCATTCTTCCGAGAGCAGGGCCTGGGCGGCGTCCGTATCGGTTTCGCGATTGAGCGGCAAGGTTTTCAGCAACCAGGGGCGCTGCTGATCATCCTCTACCCGATACAGCAATGACTGTCGGCTCTGCGCCAACAGGCTGTGCACCTGCCAACCTTCGAAGCGTTGCCCGGCCTTGAGCAGCGGCGGCAGCGGCCACTGCTGCAACTGCACCAGTGCATCGCCCAGCGTGGCGGCGCCGAGTGCGTCGATGCGTACCAGCAAGGCGCTGGCATTGTCCTGGCTTCCTGCCAAGTGCGCGGCATTCACCAGGGTGTTGACCGCCAGGTCCAGGTCGCTTTGTTCGCGCAGAATCGCGCGGATGCTGTGGTCGCCCAACGTGGCCCAGACCCCGTCACTGAGCAGCAGGAAGCACTCGCCGGCGCGCAGTTCCCCGTCGAGAAAATCCAGCACCAAATGTTGGTCCAGGCCGAGGGCACGCTTGAGCACATGCTGCATGCCCGGTTGTTCCCACACATGGTCTTCGCTGATGCGCTGCAGCTCGCCGTCCAGCCAGCGATAGGCGCGGCAATCGCCGACGTGGGCCAGGGTGAAACGCTGGCCGCGAAACACCAGGGCGCTGAGGGTGGTCAGCAGCGGCTGACCGCCGCCATTGGCTTGCAGCCAGCGATTCTGCGCGACCAGTAAACGTTCCAGCGCCTGGGCCACGCCCCAGGTCTGCGGCGTGGCGTAGTAGTCCAGGGCCAGCGCCTGCAAGGTCGAGCGTGCGGCCAGGCCGCCATCGGCGCATTGGCTGACACCGTCGGCCAACGCGCACAGGTAGCCTTTGCTCGCCGCCAGTTCCGCCATGGGCGTGACCACCCGCAGCGCGTCCTGGTTTTCTGCCCGTGGGCCGATCGCACTGGCCTGGGCGACGCTCAGTTGCAGGCTCATCAGACGCGCGCGGCGGTCACGGCAGCCGAGCCCCAGGTGGTTCTCCAGCGACGCTTGACGCCGTGCAGGCCAAACCAGGCCAGCACGCCGAGGCTGGCGAACAGCCACAGGGCCACCTGGTAACTGCCGGTACTCTGCTTGATCGCACCCATGCCGGCCGCCAGCACAAAGCCGCCAATGCCGCCGGCCATGCCGATCAAGCCGGTCATCACGCCGATCTCACTGCGAAAACGCTGTGGCACCAGTTGGAATACCGCGCCATTCCCGGCGCCAAGGCCGAGCATGGTGCAGACGAAAAGCGCCAGCGCGGCGTAGGAACTGGGCAGGTTGAAACCCACCGCCGCGATGCAGATCACCGCCACGCTGTACATGCCGAGCAGGGTCTTGATCCCGCCGAAACGGTCCGCCAGGGCACCGCCCAAGGGGCGCATCAGGCTGCCACCGAAGACACAGGCCGCGGTGTAGTAGCCGGCGGTCACCGGGCTCAGGCCGTACTGGTCGTTGAAGTAGCCGGGCAGGGCACTGGCCAGGCCGATGAAGCCGCCAAAGGTCACGCTGTAGAAGAACATGAACCACCAACTGTCGCGATCACCCAAGGCTTTGAAGTAGTCGGCCATCGACTTGGCTTTCGGGCGTTGCGGGGCATTGCGGGCGAGCCAGGCGAACACGATCAGGGTAAGAATCAGCGGAATCAACGCGAAGCCGAACACATTGCTCCAGCCAAAGGCCGCCGCCAGTACCGGTGCCAGCAACGCGGCAAACACAGTGCCGGAGTTGCCGGCGCCGGCGATGCCCATGGCTTTGCCTTGGTGCTCGGCCGGGTACCATTGCGAGGCCAGCGGCAGGGCGACGGCAAACGAGGCACCGGCCATGCCGAGGAACAGGCCCAGCAGCAGGGCTTGCTCGTAGCTGTGAATGCCCAGCTTCCAGGCGCAGAACAACGCGACAATGACAATCACCTGGCCGATCAGCCCGGCGGTCTTGGGCGACAGCTTGTCGGCCAGCATGCCCATGAGAAAGCGCAACACCGCGCCCGCCAGGATCGGCGTGGCGACCACCAGGCCGCGCTGTTGAGTGGTCAGGTGCAGGTCGGCGGCAATCTGTACCGCCAGCGGGCCCAGCAGGTACCAGACCATGAAGCTCAGGTCGAAATACAGGAACGCGGCAAACAGGGTCGGGGTGTGCCCGGATTTCCAGAAGCTTGATTTCATCACGCACCTCAACGGTTGGGTCTAAAACGAAAAAACGCCGCCACCGGGTTCGCGAGGGCAAACCGGGTGTGCGACGTCTTTGTCGTGGATTGGGCAACCGCCGTTGGCTACCTGTAGAGGTTCTTTAGCAAGAGCCGCGCCACATCACCCGAGCAATTCGCTCATGGCAATAATCTGTTCGGCGACCTGGATCAGTTTCTGCTGGCGGCTCATGGCCTGGCGGCGCATGAGGGTGTAGGCCTCTTCCTCATTGCAGTCCTTCATTTTCATCAGCAGACCTTTGGCCAGCTCGATGCGCTTGCGCTCCGCCAACTGTTGATCACGGGCGTGAAGCTGGGCGCGCAGGGCCTGGTCGCTTTCGAAGCGTGCCATGGCCACATCGAGGATCGGTTGCAGGCGCTGGGCCTGGATGCCTTCGACGATGTAGGCACTGACCCCGGACTTGATCGCCTGGCGCATGACATTCGGGTCGTGCTCGTCGGTAAACATCACGATAGGGCGGGGTTGATCGCGGCTGACCAGCACCACCTGTTCCATCACATCGCGGCCGGGTGACTCGGTATCGATCAGGATCACGTCAGGGCGCACCGTTTCGACGCGCGCGGGCAAGTCGATGGTCAGGCCCGATTCATCGATCACCTCGAAGCCGGCCTCGGTCAGCGCGGCCTTGAGCCGGCCGACTTTGCGCGGGGTGTCGTTGATCAACAGGATTCGCAGCATGGTCGTGCTCCTGTCAGCGCAGCGCTTGGCGGCTGGTGTCGTCCGCCATGGCGTGCAGACGGAAGCTGCGGGCATAGCCGGCGGGGTCGGAGCCGTCCCAGACCTTGCCGTCGATCAACTGGCTGCTGCGCATGTCTTCGTCATGGGGTGGGACGCCGACGGCGCTGGCGGCTTGACGGTACACCTCCAGTTGTTGCACCTGGCGGGCAACGTCGAGGTAGTCCGGGTCTTCGCGCAACAAGCCCCAGCGGCGAAACTGGGTCATGAACCACATGCCGTCGCAGAGGTAGGGCAGGTTGACCGCGCCATCGTCGAAAAAACGCAGCGCATGCGGGTCCTGCCACTGGTTGCCCAGGCCATCGTCGTAATTGCCCAGCAGGCGAGGTTCGATACAGTCCAGCGGCGCGTCGAGGTACTCGCGGGCGCTGAGCAGCTGGGCGGTGGAGCGACGGTTTTGCGTGCTCGCTTCGATAAAGCGGCTGGCTTCGAGAATCGCCATCACCAGCACACGGGCGGTATTGGGGTATTGGTCGACGAAGGCTTGGGTACAGCCCAGGACCTTTTCCGGATGATTCGGCCAGATCGACTGGCTGGTCGCCAGGGTGAAGCCCTGGTTCTGCTTGACGGCGCTGGCGCACCAGGGTTCACCGACGCACAGGCCGTCGATACGACCGGCTTGCAGGTGCGCAACCATTTGCGGCGGGGGGACCACCACGCTGTCCACGTCCCGCAGCGGGTGGATGCCCTGGCTTGCCAGCCAGTAATACAGCCACATGGCGTGGGTGCCGGTGGGAAAGGTCTGGGCGAAGGTGAGTTTTGTGCGGCTTTGGTGCACGTGGCGCTCCAATGCCTCAGGAGTGACCACGCCTTGCTGTTGCAGCCCACGGGACAGGTTGATGCTCTGCCCGTTCTGGTTCAGCCCCATCAGCACCGCCATCGGGCTCGGAGCAACGCCGCCGATGCCCAGGTGCACGGCATAGATCAGCCCGTACAGGCTATGGGCGGCGTCCAGCTCACCGCTGACCAGTTTGTCGCGCAAGTTGGCCCAGGACGTTTGACGCTTGAGGTTCAGCGTGAGGCCGTAGGGTTGCGCAAATCCCTGGGTGGCGGCGACCACCAGCGAGGCGCAATCAGTCAAGGCCATGAACCCCAGGTCGAGACTGCTCTTTTCCGGCGCGTCACTGCCGTTTACCCAGGCCAGCGCCGGGGTCACCGGGCTGTTGCCGACCGAATCGTTCATCCACACCTACCTTTTCTCTCAAAAAAAAGCGTCGCTTCCTCGGATGGCGATACCAGCCATTACAGGGAAACGACGCCTTTGTCCGTAGGCCCGCTCCGTCGTTGGCGCGCGCCCTGATAGAGAGTGCATAGCAAGGCACATGCCATGGGGCAGCCGTCAGCTTTTCATCATGATTGAACCTCGCCTGCCTCTCAGTATGGCCGCTCTTTCGCGTTCTACCGCCCCAGGAAAACCAAGGTGCATGCTGAATCTCCCATTCCGACGAACCGCCACTGCCTCGGTAGCACGCTGCTGTGGGTGGTGCTGTTGCTGCTCAGCCGGGTTGCCTGGGGCGAGCCGTATCAGGCCAGCGATGAAAGCCTGGACAGTTTTTTCGCTGCATTGTCGGTGCCCCTGGGTCTGCCTGTGGTGGTCAGTCGGGAGGCGGCGCCCAGGCGTGTCAGCGGGACCTTCGATTTCGAGGCGCCCCAACAGGTCCTTGAAGCGCTGGCCCGGCGTGAAGGCCTGATCTGGCACAGCGACGGGCAATCGGTGCACGTCTACAACGCAACCGAAGCGAGAACCTCCGTGGTGGCGTTGCGGTACATCTCAGTCAACCGACTGCGCGGCATCCTGCGCCGAACGGGGCTGGATGAATCGCGCTATCCCTTGCGCGACAGCGGGGTGCGTACCTTCTACGTGTCCGGGCCACCCAGCTATGTCAACCAAGTGCTGCGGCTGGCGCAATTGACAGACCGCCAACGCAGTGAGCTGCGCGTGGGCACGCACGCCTTCGGGGTGGTGCAGGTATTCAATACCCACGTCGAGGATCGGCAGTATGGCAGCGGCGCGAGCAAGGTCAGCGTGCCGGGGATGGCCTCCATCATTCAAGGCCTGCTGGCCAGCGAGCAGAAGGGCCCGCTGGCGGACAAGAACCTGACGCTGATCGCCTATGCGGACACCAACAGCCTCTTGATCAAAGGCAAGCCGGCCCAGGTAAGCCTGATCGAGAAGCTGGTAGATGAATTGGATGTTCCCAAACAACTGAATGAAATCTCGTCATGGCGGGTGGATGTGGGCCGTGACGAATCGAAGCCTCCGGCCGGGCCGCCGCCGTTGACGGCTGCGCAATATGAGCGTGTGCAACGTGCGTTCGTAAGGCCGGGCCGCGAGCGTTCCCCCTGAATAAAAGGCGTTTGTCCATGTACCTGGAAATACTGCTGCAGGAGCAATTGATCAGCCGTAAGCGTCTGGCTGCGTTTGCGCCGGGGAAAGTGTTGCCGTTGGCGCCTGAGGTCATCCACTGCGTGGAGGTGCGGGTCAACGGGCAGTTGATGGCTGTGGGTGAGTTGGTGCAGCTGGAGGACCGGTTAGGCGTTGAGTTGCATGAGGTGTATCAGGAATGGATACCTCGTTCGGGTTGAGTGGTGAACTGTCTTACAACGAGACGCTGAAAAACGCTGACTGAATAGGGTTTTTCCTAGCGTGATATGCGAGACAGGTTTTTATAGTCATGGCATCGGGCGAGTGAGCCGTCACAGCAAGAAGGATTTGAATGTCAGCAGTCGAATGTGCAGGACGCCTTATGGACATCGGGATTGAAGAATCGACAAATTCCCTGGTTTTCGCTCACTGGACCTTGCATGAAGATGGTCGGCTCACGGGTAGGGAAACCGATATTCAACTGCCGCCCAAAGAGGGGAGCGTGCTCCGACTGTTGCTGGTTTCCGGCGGTTCGTTGATGACCAAGGACCGCTTGTTGGCGCTTGCCTGGCCCCGGGGCGAGGTGGCTGATGAGTCATTGACACGTTGCATCTACGCCTTGCGTAGACACTTGAAGGCCGACAAAGGGTTTATCAAGACCGTGTATGGCAAGGGCTACCGTTTTACCTGCCCTGTGCAGGTCCGGAACGCTGAGCCCAAGCACGTCATGCACGTGTGTTCGGCGTGCGGGCAGATCAGCAGTGTTTAAAGTGTGGGGCAGGGGCCTGATGCTGGGCTTGTTGATGGGCAGCAACCAGGCCCTGGCCTACTGCTGGGATGAAGTGGCGCGTCGTTACGACTTCGAGCCAGAGTTGCTGCAGGCCATCGCAGCGGTAGAGTCGGGGTACCGCGCAGAAGCGATCAACTATGCCAACGCTAATGGCACGCATGATATCGGCTTGATGCAAATCAACAGCAGTCACCTGCCTCGCCTGCTCAAGCTGGGCATTACCGAAGAGCGGCTGTTGAGCGAGCCGTGTTTGTCGGTGGAGGTCGGTGCCTCGATTCTTGCCGGGTTCGTTCAGCGTTTCGGCTATAACTGGACAGCGGTGGGTTCTTACAATGTGGGAGCGGGCGCCGGGGCGGAGCGTGACGCGTTGCGCATGCGCTACGCCGAAAAAGTCTGGGCCCGTTATGAGGCACTGATGGCCCATCGTAATTGACGATTGGGCGGCACGCCTCGCATGCAGCGTGTGTCCCCGGCTATAATCGCGCCACCTTTCGCCGCCATCCGAGTCTAGCCCGCCCATGTATACCCTGGCCCGCCAGCTGTTGTTCAAACTCTCCCCGGAAACCTCCCACGATCTGTCCCTGGACCTGATCGGTGCCGGTGGCCGCCTGGGGCTCAATGGCCTGGTATGCAAGGCTGCGGCGAAAGTACCGGTGTCGGTGATGGGCCTTGAATTTCCCAATCCGGTCGGGCTGGCGGCCGGCCTGGACAAGAACGGTGCGGCAATCGACGGGTTTGCGCAGTTGGGTTTCGGTTTCGTCGAAATCGGCACCGTGACGCCTCGGCCGCAACCGGGCAACCCCAAGCCCCGGATCTTCCGCCTGCCGGAAGCCGAGGCGATCATCAACCGCATGGGCTTCAACAATCTGGGTGTGGACCATTTGTTGTCACGGGTTCAGGCGGCGAAGTACAAGGGCATCCTCGGTATCAACATCGGCAAGAATTTCGACACGCCGGTAGAGCGTGCGGTGGACGATTACCTGATCTGCCTGGACAAGGTCTACGCCCACGCCAGCTACGTCACCGTCAACGTCAGCTCGCCCAATACCCCGGGCTTGCGCAGCCTGCAGTTCGGCGACTCCCTCAAGCAATTGCTCGAAGCATTGCGTCAGCGCCAGGAAGACCTGGCAGTGCGCCACGGCAAGCGGGTGCCATTGGCGATCAAGATCGCTCCCGATATGAGCGATGAAGAAACCGTGCTGGTGGCCCAGGCCCTGATGAACGCGGGCATGGATGCGGTGATCGCGACCAACACCACCCTCAGCCGTATGGGCGTCGAAGGCCTCGCTCACGGTGACGAGGCGGGCGGTCTGTCCGGCGCGCCGGTACGGGACAAAAGCACCCATATCGTCAAGGTGCTGGCGGCCGAACTGGCGGGGCGCTTGCCGATCATCGCTGTGGGGGGGATCACCGAAGGCAAGCACGCGGCTGAAAAGATCGCGGCGGGCGCAAGCCTGGTGCAGCTGTACTCCGGTTTCATCTACAAAGGCCCCGCGCTGATTCGCGAATCGGTGGACGCGATCGCCGCCCTGCGCTGAGGGCGCTTGTCTGACACGGGCAATAAAAAGGGCTCCATAAAGGAGCCCCTGGGCCGAAGCCCGCCGCCCGGATAGGACGTGCGTGGTTAAATCGCTACATATTCAAGTTGATGTGTCGGAATTAAGTGCCCTGATTAGCCGACGGCGTGAAGTTCGTTGAGTCTGTGGATACCCGCAGTGCCAGTCATACCGTCCCAGTTGTCGCCTCGTCCTTCTCGCCAGCCATTGATCCAGGCTTGGCGCACCGACGGTAGAGTAAATGGGCAAAGCTCACGGGATTTTCCATGAACGCCATATTGATATCCGCGTAAAAATGCTCTTTCCAACGGATCACGCTTAAGTCTTCTCATAGGGTGTTTCCCTCACTTGTTGACTGTCTAGATATCCTTCGGCCTCGTGTGAGGCCGGGCAGAGTTTTTCTGCCGTTGGTGGGCTCGCTGCCGGCGTGGCGAGCCGATGTGTCGGCGTCGTTACGGCGCCAACCTGTGTTGAGTTCTAACCAATAGGTCACATGGATTCAATGATCGTTTTGTCATAAGCACGTAACGATAACGATGCTATAGCCATAAGCTGGGATGGCTTTTCGCCCCTTTTCCTAGGCAAAGCCAGCTATGATGTGCCCTGCGAAGAGAATGTGTTTAATCCTTGGGTGAGAATGCCCACCTGTTGCAGTCGGTTATTATTCGACGAAGGGTCGGAATATTTCTTTTTGTTGCTTCAAATTCTTCTTCTGCCCCGTCAATAAAGGCCCAAAGGCCCGTCAGACGAGGTGGAGCGGCACATTCGTGCCACGCGAGCACTCTTCAAGAAAAGTGCTTGATTGAAAACCGAACCGGCGATGCGTCGCCCGTTCATTGATTGCTGAAAAGCCTGGAATACCCCATGTCGGACCGTTTTGAACTCTTCCTCACCTGCCCCAAGGGCCTCGAAGGCCTGCTGATCGAGGAAGCCGTCGGGCTTGGCCTTGAGGACGCCCGCGAGCACACCTCGGCCGTGCGCGGCATGGCCGACATGGAAACCGCCTACCGCCTGTGCCTGTGGTCGCGTCTGGCCAACCGGGTGTTGCTGGTGCTCAAGCGCTTCCCGATGAAGGACGCCGAAGACCTCTACCACGGCGTGCTGGATATCGAATGGGCCGACCACATGGTCAGCGACGGTACGCTGGCGGTGGAGTTCAGCGGTCACGGCTCGGGCATCGACAACACCCACTTCGGCGCGCTGAAGGTCAAGGATGCAATCGTCGACAAGCTGCGCACCCCGACTGGCGAACGTCCGTCCATCGACAAGATCAACCCGGACCTGCGCATCCACCTGCGCCTTGACCGTGGCGAAGCCATCCTGTCCCTGGACCTGTCCGGCCACAGCCTGCACCAGCGCGGCTACCGCCTGCAGCAGGGTGCCGCGCCGTTGAAGGAAAACCTGGCGGCCGCGATCCTGATCCGCGCCGGCTGGCCGCGCATCGCTGCCGAAGGCGGCGCATTGACCGACCCGATGTGCGGCGTCGGCACCTTCCTGGTCGAAGGCGCAATGATCGCCGCCGACATGGCGCCCAACCTCAATCGCGAACTGTGGGGCTTCACCACGTGGCTCGGACACGTCCCGGCGTTGTGGAAGAAGCTGCACGCCGAGGCCACCGAACGTGCCGCTATCGGCATGAACAAAACCCCGCTGTGGGTGCGTGGCTATGAAGCCGATCCGCGCCTGATCCAGCCGGCCCGCAACAACATCGAGCGCGCCGGCCTGAGCCACTGGATCAAGGTGTACCAGGGCGAAGTCGGCACGTTCGAGCCGCGCCCGGACCAGAACCAGAAAGGCCTGGTGATCTGCAACCCGCCGTACGGCGAGCGTTTGGGGGACGAGGCCAGCCTGTTGTACCTCTACCAGAACCTTGGCGAGCGTCTGCGCCAGGCTTGCATGGGCTGGGAAGCCGCAGTGTTCACCGGCGCGCCGGACCTGGGCAAGCGCATGGGCATCCGCAGCCACAAACAGTATTCGTTCTGGAACGGCGCGTTGCCGTGCAAATTGTTGCTGATCAAGGTCAACCCGGATCAGTTTGTCACCGGCGAGCGTCGTACCCCGGAGCAGCGCCAGGCTGAACGTGAGCAAGCGGCTTACGACCAGGCCCCGACCGAGCCGGTGGAGCGTCAGTACAACAAGAACGGCAACCCGATCAAGCCAGCCCCGGCCCCGGTGGTCGAGCAGGCCCGCTTGAGCGAAGGCGGGCAGATGTTTGCCAACCGTCTGCAGAAGAACCTCAAGCTGCTGGGCAAGTGGGCCAAGCGTGAGGGCGTGGATTGTTACCGCGTGTACGACGCCGATATGCCGGAGTACTCCATGGCTATCGACCTGTATCACGATTGGGTGCATGTGCAGGAATACGCCGCGCCGAAGTCCATCGACCCCGAAAAAGCCTCGGCGCGCATGTTTGACGCGCTCGCGGCGATTCCCCAGGCACTGAACGTCGACAAAAGTCGCGTGGTGGTCAAGCGTCGCGAGCGTCAGAGCGGCACCAAGCAATACGAGCGTCAGAGCGCCCAGGGCAAGTTCACCGAGGTCAGCGAAGGTGGCGTGAAGCTGCTGGTCAACCTCACCGACTACCTGGACACCGGCCTGTTCCTCGACCACCGCCCGATGCGCCTGCGCATTCAGAAGGAAGCGGCGGGCAAGCGTTTCCTCAACCTGTATTGCTACACCGCCACCGCCAGCGTACATGCGGCCAAGGGTGGCGCGCGCAGCACCACCAGTGTCGATTTGTCCAAGACCTACCTGGACTGGGCGCGTCGCAACTTCTCCCTCAACGGCTTTTCCGACAAGAACCGCCTGGAACAAGGCGATGTAATGGCGTGGCTGGAAGCCAGTCGCGATGAGTTCGACATGATTTTCATCGACCCGCCGACCTTCTCCAATTCCAAGCGCATGGAAGGCATTTTCGACGTGCAGCGTGACCACGTGCAATTGCTCGACCTGGCCATGGCGCGCCTGGCGCCGGGCGGCGTGCTGTACTTCTCGAACAACTTCCGCAAGTTCCAGCTGGAAGACAACCTCAGCCAACGCTATGCGGTCGAGGAGATCAGCGACAAGACCATCGACCCGGATTTCGCGCGTAACGCCAAGATCCACCGCGCCTGGAAAATTACCGCACGCTGATACGTGTGGCGAGGGGGCAAGCTCCCTCGCCACAGCAGGCGCCCGCCGTATTTACGCTGGTCAAACCCCCGACCGATGGCTATAACTTAACGTCCAGCCAAAGTGAAAAACCCCGCACGCTGGCGTTGTGAGTATCGCCTATGCCAATGCAAGCCGTACGCCCGAAGATCCTTGGCTTTATCAGTGAACAGGCATCGGCTTGGCTGGTGGCATTGGTGGTGCTGGCAATCGGTGGCGCGCTGACCCTGGTTATCGCGTGGGCCGCTGCCGACTTTAACCAGCAGCAGGTGCGCCAGCGCTTCCAGTTGCTGGTTAACGAGCGCTACAGCCGGATTCAGGAGCGCTTCGAAGACCAAGAGCTGCGCCTGGATAGCCTGCGCCGCTTCTTCGTCAATTCCAGCGAGGTATCGCGCAGCGAATTTGACGGCTTCGCCCAGCCTTTGTTGTTGCATGCGCGTGCCTATGCCTGGGCGCCGCGTGTGCCTCGGGATCAGCGCAGCCGGTTTGAACAGGACATCTCGCGCCAGCGCGGCGTACCTTTCAACATCCGTGAACTGAATTCGGCAGGTGAGTTGGCGCCCGCTTCCGAGCGCGATGAATATGTACCGGTGTTATACAGCCAGACTCAAAGTCTGTTGGGCTCGCCGTTGGGTTTTGATCTGCTGGCCCAACCCCTGCGGCGCGCTGTGCTGGAGCGTGCGCAAAAAAGCGGCAAGGTGGCGGTGTCCCAGCCCATGCAATTGGTGGGCGTGGAACCGGCCTATGCCGCAGGGGTACTGTTGGTGGCGCCGGTCAGCAAGACGGTCGATGCCCAACCGGTTGGCTATGTCATGGCAGTGATCAGCATTCGCCAGCTGGTGGCCGATGGGATGCCTAAGGCAAACCGGGATAACCTGGCGATGCAGTTCGTCGACACCTCCGACACTGAGCAGCGTGTGCTGTATGCGTCCAGCAATGCGCCGGGCGGCAGCGACCTTGTCGCCGCCCGACGTCTTACCCTCGGTGACCACGTCTACGCGCTGAGCCTGCGTGCCAGTGAGGTATTCGACAAGGCCAACCATTCCTCGACCAACACCATACTGATCATGGGCGTGCTGCTGAGTGTGCTGCTCAGTGCCTTGCTTTATGTGTTGGTCAGCCAACGCCAGCGGGCGCTGACCCTGGTGGAGCAGCGTACCGCTCAGTTGCGCCTGCGTGAACAGGAACTGCGGGGCGCGCACGGTCAATTGCGCAGCGTGCTGAATGCGGCGACGCACGTTGCAATCATTGCCACGGACTTGCGCGGTGTCATCAACATGTTCAATGCCGGGGCCGAGCGGATGCTGGGGTTCAAGGGCGAGCAAGTGGTGGGCCGCCTGACGTTGGAGCGCCTGCACCTGGCCGCCGAGCTCGAGACCCGCGCCATGCGTTTGAGTGTGGCGCTGGGCAAGCGTATCGCGCCGAGCCAGGCGATGCTGGTGGAAAGTCCCGACGGTCAACAGGATGCCCGCGAGTGGACGCTGGTGCGCGAGGACGGCAGCCCGTTGACCGTAAATATGCTGGTCACGGTGTTGCTGGATGACCATGGCCTGTGGGTCGGGCACTTGGCGATTTACCTGGATGTCACTGAGCAGAAGCGCGCCTATGAAGCGTTGGCCGCGCGCGATCGCTTGCTGAAAAAGCTCAGTGCCCATGTGCCTGGCGGCATCTTCCAGTTCACCCTGGAGCCCCGCAACAGCTGGCGCTTCATTTACGCCAGCGAAGGCATGCGCGATATCTATGAGATCGAGCTTGGCGTGTTGCAGCAGGATGCGGGCAAGGTCCTGGAACGCATTCACCCCCTGGACCTTGAGCGGGTACGCGCGTCGATACGTTTGTCGGCGCTGCAATTGAGCCATTGGCGCGAAGAGTATCGCGTGCAGTTGCCCCAGCGCGGCCTGCGCTGGATTCGTGGCGAGGCCACGCCGGAGGAATTACCCGGCGGCGGTACGTTGTGGCACGGTTATGTGTCGGATATTTCTGACCTCAAGCGCGTGGAAGAAGAGTTGCGCACGCTGTCCATCACTGACTCCCTGACGGGCATCCACAATCGCCGCTATTTCCAGGACCGCATGAAAGCCGAACTGCTGCGCCACACCCGTACGTCTGGGGCGCTGTCGGTGATCATGCTGGATGTCGACCACTTCAAGCGGGTCAACGACCAGTACGGGCACGGCGCCGGGGACGGTGTGTTGCAGGAGCTGTGCAGGCGAATCAGCCAACGCTTGCGCCGCACCGACGTGTTCTGTCGGTTGGGTGGGGAAGAATTCGTGGTGCTATGCCCGCACACCGATGGCGCCCAGGCTTACCACTTGGCGACGCAGTTGTGGCAGTCGTTGCGCAGCACGCCGATGGCGCCGGCGGGCATCGTCACCGCCAGCTTTGGGGTGGCCAGCTGGCGTGTCGATGAAGGCATTGACGGGTTGCTGCTGCGCGCGGACTCGGCGGTGTATACCGCCAAGCAGACGGGCAGGGACCGGGTGGAGCTCTGTGGCAGCGGCGTTGAATAACGCTAGAGCACTGGCGCGGCTGCAACCGCCTTCGGCTGGCGATACAGGTCCAGCAGCACTTGGTCCAGCACCGACGACGCGCCCCACGGCTTGGAGTCGTTGAGAATCGCCACCACCGCCCAGGTGTTGCCGTTGTTGTCACGGCTGAAGCCTGCGATGGCGCGCACGGTGTTCAAGGTTCCGGTCTTCACATGGGCTTCGCCGCGCATGGCGGTGGTCTTCAGGCGTTTACGCATGGTGCCGTCGGTGCCGGCAATCGGCAGCGAGCTGATGTACTCGGCGGCGTAGGGGCTTTTCCAGGCCGCTTGCAGCATGGCCGCCATTTCGCGGGCGCTGATCCGTTCGGCGCGGGACAGGCCGGAACCGTTCTCCATCACCAGGTGGGGTGCGGTAATGCCTTTTTTCGCCAGCCACTGACGTACTACGCGTTGCGCGGCCTTCGCATCGTCGCCATCGGCATCGTTGCGAAACTGCGCGCCCAGGCTCAGGAACAGTTGCTGGGCCATGGTGTTGTTACTGTATTTATTGATGTCGCGGATGATTTCCGCCAGGTCCGGCGAGAATGCCCGGGCCAGGACCTTGGCATCCTTGGGCACTGGCGCCTGGATATCGCGACCCTGGATGGTGCCGCCCAATTCCTTCCAGATCGCACGCACGGCGCCGGCGGTGTAGGTGGCATGGTCGAGCAGCGACAGATAGGTCTGCGAACTGCAGCCGTCCGCCAACTGGCCACTGACGGTCACGGTCATACTGCCATCGGCGGCGGTCATCGGGCTGTAGCGCACGTCGCCAGTGCACTGTTTGGCGTTGGAGACTTTCACCTGGTTGTCGATGCGAATGCTCGCAATCGGCGGCTCGACCGACACGATCACCCGCCCGGCATCGTTGCGTGTCACGAAGCGCAGGGCTTTGAGGTTGACCAGCAGCGCATCGGGCTTGACCAGGAACGGCTTGTTCTCGTCGTTGCCGTCGTCATTGAACTCCGGCAATTGCGGCTGGTGGAAGAAGTTGCGGTCCAGCACCAGGTCGCCGGTGACCTGCTGTACGCCATTGGCGCGCAGGTCGCGCATCAACAGCCAGAGTTTTTCCATATTCAGCTTGGGATCGCCGCCGCCCTTGAGGTACAGGTTGCCGCGCAACACGCCGCCGCTGAGTACGCCGTCGGTGTAGAACTCGGTTTTCCACTGGTGGTTGGGGCCGAGCATCTCCAGGGCCGCGTAGGTCGTCACCAGTTTCATGGTGGAGGCCGGGTTCACCGACACGTCGGCATTGAACACGGTCGGCGTACCGGGGCCGTTCAAGGGCAGCATCACCAGGGACAATGCGGTGTTTTGCAATTTTGCCTTCTGGAGGGCCTGGGCAACGCTGGGGGGCAGGGTGTTGTTGACGGGTGCGGCGGTGGCGCAAACGGCCAGTGGCAGGAGAACACCGGCGAGGAAAACAGAACGTAAAGATTTGATCATAAGAAATAAAACCCTACTGCTGAGAAGGGTGAAAAAGGCGAGGGGTATGGAAGAAAATCCCTCATTGGTCATGAAAGTGTCGGCATTATGCCCCAAGCGGAGCTTACGTGTAGCTGAACGATAGCGGGGAATCGGGGTTTTTTTATCGCTTAAGCGCCGCCCGTCCCAGAGAGTCGGGCAATTGCCGCCTTAAACTGCTAAAGTGCCGCCCGTTATTACTTATGAGGATTGTTCCAATGGCGACTAACCGTTCCCAGCGTCTGCGCAAAAAACTGTGCGTTGATGAATTTCAAGAGCTGGGTTTCGAACTGAACCTGGACTTCAAAGAAGGCCTGAGTGAAGAAGCTATCGACGCTTTCCTCGAAGCATTCATCAAAGAAGCCATGGAAGCCAACGGTCTGGGCTATGTGGGCGGCGATGACTACGGTCTGGTTTGCCTGCAGAAGCGCGGCTCGGTCTCCGAAGAGCAGCGTGCTGCTGTCGAAGCCTGGCTGAAAACCCGTTCCGAGCTGACCAAGGCTGACGTCAGCCCGTTGCTGGACGTGTGGTATCCGGAAAAGCCGATCAACGCGGCTAAGTGATACTGAAAAAAACGGCGACGTGAGGGTCGCCGTTTTTTTATGCCTTGCGTCCGTTCAGGATCAACAGCGTCAACACCCCCGCCACAATTCCCCAGAACGCCGAACCGATGGAAAACAGCGTCAAGCCTGACGCGGTGACCATGAAGGTAATCAGCGCCGCTTCCCGTTCCTTCGGCTCATTCATGGCGATGCTCAGGCCATTGATGATCGAGCCAAACAACGCCAGGGCCGCGATCGACAGCACCAGTTCCTTGGGCAACGCTGCGAACAGTGCCGCCAAGGTGGCGCCGAACACCCCGGCAATCCCGTAGAACACCCCGCACCATACGGCGGCGGTGTAGCGCTTGTTGCGGTCTTCATGGGCGTGCGGCCCGGTGCAGATCGCCGCGCTAATCGCCGCCAGGTTGATGCCGTGGGAGCCAAAGGGCGCCAACACCAGTGAGGCGAGGCCGGTGGTGGTGATCAATGGCGAGGCCGGCACGCTGTAGCCGTCGGCGCGCAGCACGGCGATACCCGGCATGTTTTGCGAGGTCATCGCCACCACGAACAGCGGGATGCCGATACTGATGGTCGCCGCCAGTGAGAAGTGCGGCGTGGTCCACACCGGTGCCGCGACTTCCAGGTGAAAGCCGCTGAAGTCCAGCAGCCCCATCAAGCCCGACAGCAGGGTGCCGATCACCAGTGCAGCCAGCACGGCATAACGCGGCGACAGGCGCTTGATGACCAGGTAAGTGAAAAACATCCCCAGCACCAGGCCGGTGCGATGCTGTGCGGCGACGAAAATTTCGCTGCCGATCTTGAACAGAATCCCCGCCAGCAACGCCGCCGCCAGTGAGGCGGGGATGCGCTTGACCAGTTTCTCAAAGCTGCCGGTCAGCCCGCAGATCGTCACCAGCACCGCGCAGGTGATGTAGGCGCCGATGGCCTCGCCGTAGGTGACCCCGCCCAGGCTGGTGATCAACAGTGCCGCGCCGGGGGTGGACCAGGCAATGGTGATCGGCGTGCGATAGCGCAGGGACAGGCCGATGCTGCACACCGCCATGCCGATGGAAAGCGCCCAGATCCACGACGAAATCTGCGCCGTGGTCAAACCGGCGGCCTGGCCGGCCTGGAACATCAGCACCAGCGAGCTGGTGTAGCCGGTCATCATGGCGATGAAGCCGGCGACGATGGCCGAAGGCGAAGTGTCGGCCAGCGGGCGCAAGGGCGCTTGGGTGGCGTCGGTCATGGAAAGATGTTCCTTGTGCAAGAGAAGTTGCGGATTCAAGCCTAAACTCAAACGCAACGACTCATTGCAATACAGCCGACGCCGCAAACAGCCGTACAGTGTGTTGGCGCAGTGGGTTGTGTACAATGTGCCCTGTTTTCAGGTGATACTTGCCAGCGACCCGCTGTTGCCGTATTACCGTTAATTCGCCGCCGTTCTCCAAACCCGAGTGCCCATGAACGAACAGTTGCAACCTCTCAAGAAACAACCGCGAGCCGGCAAGGCCGGTCGCAGCGGAACCCAGGACGATATCGTGTATGCGCATATCTTCGAGGCGATCCTCGAACAACGCCTGGCACCCGGCACCAAATTGAGTGAAGAGGCACTGGGCGAAATCTTCGGCGTGAGCCGCACCATCATTCGCCGCGCCTTGTCGCGCCTGGCCCATGAAGGCGTGGTGCTGCTGCGGCCCAATCGTGGCGCGGTCGTCGCCAGCCCGAGCGTCGACGAGGCCCGCCAAGTGTTCATGGCGCGGCGCCTGGTGGAGCGGGCGATCACCGAGCTGGCGGTGCAGCACGCTACCGCTGAGCAACTGGCCCAGTTGCGCCAGATGGTCAACGACGAACGCGACAGTTTCTCCCGTGGCGACCGCGGCGCCGGCATCCGCCTCTCCGGCGAATTCCACTTGAAGCTGGCTGAAGCGGCGAAGAATGCGCCGCTGATCAGCTTCCAGCGCAGCCTGGTGTCCCAGACTTCCTTGATCATCGCCCAGTACGAAAGCGGCAACCGCTCGCACTGTTCCTACGATGAACACACCCAACTGATCGACGCAATCGAAGCCCGGGACGCGGTACTGGCGGTGGATTTGATGATGCATCACATGGATCACATCGACAGCAAGCTCAACCTCGATGAGGAGAGCGCGTCGGATGATCTGCATGCGGTGTTCTCGCATTTGTTGCAGACCAAGAAGCCAGGGCGCTCGTCGGTAAAACTGTAACTTCCCTGACTCACCTGGGATAAAAATGTGGGAGGGGGCTTGCTCCCGATTGCGGTGTGTCAGACAACATATTTGTTACTGACCGACCGCTATCGGGAGCAAGCCCCCTCCCACATTTGTTTTGTGGTGTCGCTGAGATCAGCGCTGGTGCACCAGTTGCCCCGCCGCATAGGTCTGCAACACCGTCCGATCATCCCCCAGGGTCATCAACACAAACAACGTCTCGGCAATGTTATTCGCCTGTTTCAAGCGATAGCTCAGCAACGGCGTGGCGTTGTAGTCCAGTACCAGGAAGTCCGCATCCGTGCCCGGTTGCAAGGTGCCGATCTTGTCTTCCAGGCGCAGCGCGCGCGCACCGCCCAGGGTGGCCAGGTACAGCGACTTGAATGGACTCAACCGCGCACCCTGCAACTGCATGACCTTGTAGGCTTCATTCAAGGTTTGCAGGAGCGAGAAGCTGGTGCCGCCGCCCACGTCGGTGCCCAGGCCCACATTCAATTTGTGCTTCTCGGCCATCGGCAGGTTGAACAGGCCACTGCCGAGGAACAGGTTCGAGGTCGGGCAGAACGCCACGGCCGAGCCGGTTTCTGCCAGCCGCGCGCATTCGTCGTCGCACAGGTGCACGCCATGGGCAAACACTGAGCGTTCGCCGAGCAGTTTGTAGTGATCGTACACATCCAGATAGCCGTTGCGCTCTGGAAACAACGCCTTCACCCATTCGACTTCCTGCTTGTTCTCACTGATGTGGGTCTGCAGGTACAGGTCCGGGTATTCCCCCAGCAGTTGCCCGGCCAATGCCAGTTGCTCCGGCGTGCTGGTGGGGGCGAAACGTGGCGTGACCGCATAATGCAGGCGGCCCTTGCCGTGCCAGCGCTCGATCAGTGCCTTGCTTTCCTGGTAGCCGGATTCCGGCGTGTCGGTCAGATAATCCGGCGCGTTGCGGTCCATCATCACTTTGCCTGCGATCATGCGCAGGTCGAGTTTTTCGGCGGCTTCGAAGAACGCGTTCACCGACTGCGGGTGCACGCTGCCGAACACCAGCGCGGTGGTGGTGCCGTTGCGCAGCAGTTCCTTGATGAAAATATCCGCCACTTCGTCAGCGTGCGTCTTGTCAGCGAATTGGCTTTCACACGGGAAGGTGTAGGTGTTGAGCCAGTCCAGCAACTGCTCGCCATAGGCGCCGACCATGCCGGTCTGTGGCAGGTGGATATGGGTGTCGATCAGGCCGGGGGTGATCAGCGCATCCTGATAGTGGGTGACGTCGATATCGGCAGGCAGGGTCGGCAGCAGGTCGCTGGCGTGGCCAAGCGCGCTGATCCGGCCGTTGTCGATCACCAGCAGGCCGTCTTCGAAATATTCATAGGACGCGTCGATGCCAACCTCGGCGGGGTCGGCGATGCTGTGCAGGATGGCGGCACGGTAGGCTTTGCGGGTCAAAGGCATGCTGATCTCAATTCTTGGCTTGGCTGCGGCGTGACACCGGCAGCAATTTGGCGATGGGCTCGGCGCTGGCGGTGTGCTGGCCGAAATGGGCGTTGTAGGTGGCGATGATTTCGCCGGCGATGGAAATGGCGATCTCTACCGGCAATTTGCCCTTCACCTCGCTGAGGCCCATCGGGCAGCGCAGGCGTTGCAGGTGCGCGGTGTCGAAGCCGCGATCGCGCAGGCGATGTTCGAACTTGACCCGTTTGGTTTTGGAGCCGATCAGGCCGAAGTAGGCAAAGTCATTGCGCTTGAGCAGGGCGGCGGTCAGCTCCAGGTCCAGTGCGTGGTTGTGGGTCATGACGATGCAGTAACTGCCCGCCGGCAAGTCGGCGATTTCGTCGACCGGCTCTTCGCTGACGATTTTACGCACGCCCTGGGGGATGTGTGACGGAAACTCCTGCTCGCGCGAATCGATCCAGCGCACCCGGCACGGCAGGCTCGCCAGCAACGGCACCAGCGCACGCCCCACATGGCCGGCGCCAAACACCGCGATCTGCGCCTGCACCTGGCCCATGGGTTCGAACAGCAGCACCGTCACGCCGCCGCAGCACTGGCCCAGGCTCGCGCCGAGGCTGAAACGCTCCAGATGGGTGTTCTGCTGGCCACGGGCAAGCATGTCGCGGGCGATGTGCGTCGCCTTGTATTCCAGGTGCCCGCCGCCGATGGTGTCGAAGGTGTGGGCGGCGCTGATCACCATCTTCGAGCCGGCGTTGCGCGGCGTGGAGCCAAGCTCTTCGATGATGGTGACGAGCACGCAGGGTTCGCCTTGGTTCTGCAGGTCGGCGAGGGCGCTGATCCAGTTGTTCATGGTCACCTCAGTTAGATCGTTCCCACGCTCCGCGTGGGCATGCATACCGTGACGCTCTGCGTCACAAGAGCGGACGCTCTGCGTCCAGGCCGGCATTCCCACGCAGAGCGTGGGAACGATCAAGCCAGCTCGGTTGCAGCTTGAGTGGCGTTTGTTTGCAACCGCCGCATCTGCTCGCAGCCCCACAACACCCGCTCCGGCGTGGCCGGCGCATCGATCCTGGGTTGATGCCGATAGTCACCCAGGCTCGCCACTGCATCCTTGATCGCGCACCACGAGGCAATCCCGAGCATGAACGGCGGTTCACCCACGGCCTTGGAATGGAACACCGTGTCTTCGGGGTTCTTGCGGTTCTCCACCAGCTTGACCCGCAGGTCCAGCGGCATGTCCGCCACGGCCGGGATCTTGTAGCTGGCCGGGCCGCAGGTCTCTAGCTTGCCCTTGTTGTTCCACACCAGCTCTTCCATGGTCAGCCAGCCCATGCCTTGGATAAACCCGCCTTCCACCTGGCCGATGTCGATGGCCGGGTTCAGCGAGGCGCCCACGTCGTGGAGGATGTCGGTGCGCAGCATCTTGTATTCGCCGGTCAGGGTGTCGACGATCACTTCGCAGCACGCCGCGCCGAAGGCGAAGTAGTAGAACGGCCGTCCGCGTGACTGGCTGCGGTCGTAGAAGATCTTCGGGGTTTTGTAGAAGCCGGTGCTCGACAGCGAGACCTGAGCGAAATACGCCTGCTGGATCAGCGCCTCGAAGCTCAGGATGTGTTCACGCACGCGCACATGACCGTTGCGAAATTCCACGTCCGCCTCGCTGACGTCGTACTTGCGCGCGGCAAATTCCACCAGGCGTTGCTTGATGGTTTCGGCGGCATTCTGCGCGGCCTTGCCGTTCAGGTCGGCGCCGCTGGAGGCCGCCGTCGGCGAGGTGTTGGGCACCTTGTCGGTGTTGGTGGCGGTGATCTGCACGCGGTCGATATCCACCTGGAACACTTCGGCCACCACCTGGGCGACCTTGGTATTCAGGCCCTGGCCCATTTCGGTACCGCCATGGTTGAGGTGGATGCTGCCGTCGGTGTAGATGTGGATCAGCGCGCCGGCCTGGTTGAGGAAGCTGGCGGTAAACGAAATGCCGAATTTGACCGGGGTCAGCGCCAGGCCTTTTTTCAGGATCGGGCTGTGGGCGTTGTACAGGCGGACCGCTTCGCGGCGCTCGGCATATTGGCTGCTGACCTCAAGCTCGGCGGTCATTTCTTCGAGCATGTTGTGCTCGACGGTCTGGTAGTAGTGGGTGACGTTGCGCTCGGTCTTGCCATAGTAGTTGGCCTTGCGCACGGCCAGCGGGTCCAGCGCCAGATGGCGGGCGATGGCGTCCATCACTTCCTCTATGGCGACCATGCCTTGCGGGCCGCCGAAGCCGCGATAGGCGGTGTTGGACGCGGTGTTGGTCTTGCAGCGATGGCCGTTCACCGTCGCGTCGCCCAGGTAATAGGCGTTATCGGCATGAAACATCGCGCGGTCGACAATCGAGTTGGACAAGTCCGGCGAACAGCCGCAGTTGCCGGCCAGGTCCAGGTTGATGCCGTGCAAACGGCCGGCGTCGTCGAAGCCCACGTCGTATTCGATGTAGAAGGGGTGGCGCTTGCCGGTCATCAGCATGTCTTCGACCCGCGGCAGGCGCATCTTGGTCGGCTGGCCGGTGAGGCGCGCCACCACCGCGCACAGGCAGGCGGGGCTGGCGGCCTGGGTTTCCTTGCCGCCGAAGCCACCGCCCATGCGGCGCATGTCGACGACGATCTTGTTCATCGACACGTCGAGCACTTCGGCGACAAGCTTCTGCACTTCGGTGGGGTTCTGCGTGGAGCAGTAGACAATCATCCCGCCGTCTTCGGTGGGCATCACCGAGGAAATCTGGGTCTCCAGGTAGAAATGTTCCTGGCCGCCGATGTGCAGCGTGCCCTGGATGCGGTGTTGAGCCATTGCCAAAGCGCCGGCCGAATCACCGCGTTGGTGGGTGTGGCTGTCGAGCACGAAGTGTTTGTTGCGAAACGCCTCGACCACATCCAGTACCGGCTCCAGGTCTTGGTATTCGATCACCGCCGCCATGGCCGCTTTGCGGGCGGTCTCAAGATCACGGGCGGCCACGGCCAGTACTACCTGGCCGACGAACTGCACGGTGTCGATGGCCAGCAGCGGATCGCCGGGCATCAGCGGGCCGATGTCTTTCAGGCCCGGTACGTCTTCGTGGGTGATCACGATACGCACACCGTCGAAGGCGTAGCAGGGCGCGGTGTCGATGCTGAGGATTTTCGCGTGGGCGCGGTCGGACATGCGCGCATACAGGTGCAGTTGGTTGGGAAACTCGAGGCGGTCGTCGATGTACTGCGCCTCACCGCTGACATGCTTGGCGGCGCTGTCATGCTTGACGCTGCGGCCGACCCCGGAGGTCAAGTCGCGGGCGAACAGTTCGGCCAGTTCAGCCTGGGTTTTTTCCACGGCGTGATGGTTAGACATATGCGGTCACCCGAGTCTCGATGTGCGGCGTTTGCAGTTCGATGAAGTATTTGCGCAACAGGTTCTGCGCGCTGAGCAGGCGGTATTCCTTGCTGGCGCGGAAGTCCGAGAGCGGGGTGAAATCCTCGGCCAGGGCGGCGCAGGCTTTCTCCACGGTGGCGGCGTTCCAGGTGGCGCCCGTCAGCTGCGTCTCGCAATGCCTGGCGCGCTTGGGGGTGGCGGCCATGCCACCGAAGGCGATGCAGGCCTCGCTGACCACACCGTTGTCGAGCTTGAGGTTGAAGGCGGCGCACACGGCAGAAATATCATCGTCCAGGCGCTTGGAGACCTTGTACGCGCGAAACAGTGAGTGGCCCTTGGGCACGATGATTTTCTCGATGAATTCGCTGTCCTGGCGGGCGGTCACGCGGTAGTCGATGAAGTAATCTTCCAGCGCCAGGGTGCGCCGGGTATTGCCCTTGCACAGCACAATCTGTGCGCCAAGGGCGATCAGCAACGGCGGCGAATCGCCAATCGGCGAGGCGTTGCCGATATTGCCGCCGAGGGTGCCCTGGTTGCGGATCTGCAGCGAGGCGAAGCGATGCAGCAATTCGCCGAAGTCGGGGTATTCGTGGTGCAGCGCGGCGTAGCAGTCGGAGAGGGCGGTGGCGGCGCCGATTTCCAGGCGGTCGTCGAAGGATTCGATGCGCTTCATTTCTTCGATATTGCCGACGTAGATCATCACCGGCAGGGTGCGATGGAACTGGGTGACTTCCAGCGCCAGGTCGGTGCCGCCGGCCAGCAGGCGGGCTTGCGGATAAGCGTCGTAGAGGTCGGCCAGGTCGGCGACGGTCAACGGCACCAGGCAGCGTTTGTCGCCACTGTTGAGTTCACCGGTTTGCGTCGGCGCAATCGCCTTGAGCTGCGCGATGGTCTGGGCGGCGCGGCTGTCGAACTGGTCCTGGGGCTTGTTGCAGCAGGCCTGTGCGGCGGCGGCCAGAATCGGGCGATAACCGGTGCAGCGGCACAGATTGCCGGCGAGGGCTTCGTGGGCTCTCTGGCTGTCGGGGGCGTCGCTGTTCTTTTGCAGGGCAAACAACGACATCACGAAACCCGGGGTGCAGAAGCCGCACTGTGAACCGTGGCACTCGACCATCGCCTGCTGCACGCTGTGCAGTTGGCCCTGGTGCTTGAGGTCTTCGACACTGATCAGTTGCTTGCCGTGCAGCGACGAGACAAAGGTCAGGCACGAATTGAGGCTGCGATAACGAATCTGCTCGACGCCTTGATCGTTGCGGTGCAACTCACCGACCACCACGGTGCACGCACCACAGTCGCCGCTGGCGCAGCCTTCCTTGGTGCCGGATTTGCCCACATGCTCACGCAAATAGTTGAGCACGGTCAGGTTGGGGTCCAGGGCGTGCTCGCTACGGAGTTCCTGGTTAAGTAAAAACTGGATCACGGAAGGCCTCGCAGATTCATTATTGTTGTTAACCGCTTTGCGCCGAATCTAGTCATGTCTGACTTTTCGGTCAATGATTTTCTGACCTAAGGGTCAAGAAACTGCGGTCACAACCTATTCAATTATGGTTCAGTCTTCTGGAACCGGTGTTTTCAGGGGCTTGTGGCTTTCCAGGCTTGCGTGTTTCATGCCAAATTCGCCACCGTGGGCGTAGCGCCATCAGCGGGCCAATGCGCTACACTGCCGCGCTTGTACCGATAGCAGATTTTGAAGGGAAAACATGACGTTCAAGGCGCCGGACAGTCTCGCCGAGCAAATCGCTCACCACCTCGCCGAACGTATCATTCGCGGCGATCTCAAGCCTGGGGAGCGGATCCAGGAACAGAAAGTCACGCTGGCGCTGAATGTCAGCCGTGGTTCCGTGCGCGAAGCCCTGCTGATCCTCGAGCGCCGGCACTTGATCGCGATCCTGCCGCGCCGTGGCGCCCACGTCACTGAACTCAGCGCACACAAAGTGCAGAGCCTGTGTACGTTGATGGGCGAGATGTACATCCTGCTCGGCAATGCGGTTGCCGAAGGCTGGCAGACCCAGGCCGACATGGCGCCCTTCCTGCAAATCCAGCAGCGCCTGATGGCCAGCTATGAGCGCCAGGACATCCGCGCCTTCGTCGAAGAAAGCTTCAATGTGATGCGCGCCGCGTACCCCTTCGCCAACAACCCGTATCTGCAGGAAACCGTCGAGAACCTGCAGCCGGCGATGAACCGTGCCTATTATTTGGCCCTGGAGCAGCGCAAGGCGGAAATGAGCGAGTACCTGACGCTGTTCGAACAGCTGCTCGCTGCCGTACTGGCCCGTGACCTGGCGCAGATCCGCCTGGTGTTGTCGGCTTACTGCCAGCGCAGCAGCTCGCTGGTGATCGCAGCGTTGGCGGACGCCTAAGCGTGCGGCTCAAGTGCATCAAGTTGGCGGGGTTCAAATCCTTCGTCGACCCGACCACGGTGAACTTCCCCAGTAATATGGCGGCGGTGGTCGGGCCCAATGGCTGCGGCAAGTCGAACATCATCGACGCCGTCCGTTGGGTGATGGGCGAGAGCTCGGCGAAAAACCTGCGCGGCGAGTCGATGACCGACGTCATCTTCAACGGCTCCACCAGCCGCAAGCCGGTGAGCCAGGCCAGCATCGAACTGGTGTTCGACAACTCCGACGGTACCCTGGTCGGCGAGTACGCGGCCTACGCCGAAATCTCCATCCGCCGTAAAGTCACGCGCGACAGCCAGAACAGTTACTTCCTCAACGGCACCAAATGCCGTCGACGCGATATCACCGATATCTTCCTCGGCACAGGCCTGGGCCCGCGCAGCTACTCGATCATCGAGCAGGGCATGATCTCCAAGCTGATCGAAGCCAAGCCTGAAGACCTGCGCAACTTTATCGAGGAAGCGGCGGGCATCTCCAAATACAAGGAGCGCCGCCGCGAGACCGAAAACCGCATCCGCCGCACCCATGAAAACCTCGCCCGCCTGACCGACCTGCGCGAAGAACTGGAGCGCCAGCTGGAGCGCCTGCACCGCCAGGCCCAGGCCGCCGAGAAGTATCAGGAATACAAGGCCGAAGAGCGCCAGCTCAAGGCCCAATTGTCGGCCCTGCGCTGGCAGGCGTTGAACGAACAGGTTGGCCAGCGCGAGGCGATCATCGGCACCCAGGAAGTCAGCTTCGAAGCGCTGGTGGCCGAGCAGCGCAACGCCGACGCCAGTATCGAACGCCTGCGGGACGGGCACCATGAGCTGTCCGAACGCTTCAATCTGGTGCAGGGGCGCTTCTATTCGGTGGGCGGCGACATTGCCCGGGTCGAACAGAGCATCCAGCACGGCCAGCAGCGTCTGCGCCAGTTGCAGGACGATCTGAAGGAAGCCGAACGCGCGCGCCTGGAGACTGAATCGCACCTGGGTCACGACCGCACCTTGCTGCTGACCCTGGGCGAAGAGCTGGACATGCTCACCCCCGAACAGGAAATCACCAGCGCCGCCGCCGAAGAAGCAGCGGCGGCGTTGGAAGAGGCCGAAACCAGCATGCACGGCTGGCAGGAGCAGTGGGACACGTTTAACCTCAAATCCGCCGAACCACGGCGTCAGGCCGAGGTGCAGCAGTCGCGTATCCAGCAACTGGAAACCAGCATGGAGCGTTTGGCCGAGCGTCAGCGCCGTCTGCAGGAAGAGCGCGTGTTGCTCGCCGCCGACCCGGAAGACGCGGCGATCCTGCAGTTGAGCGAGCAACTGGCCGAAAGCGAAATGACCCTGGAAGAGCTCGAGGCCAGCGAAGCGCAGCAAGTGGAACGCCTTGAGCAATTGCGCCAGCAACTGCACACCGCAACCCAGGCGCAGCAGCAGGCCCAGGGCGATCTGCAGCGGCTTAACGGGCGGCTGGCATCGCTCGAAGCCTTGCAGCAAGCCGCGCTGGACCCTGGCACCGGCACCGCCGAATGGCTGCGCGACCAGCACCTGGCCGAACGCCCGCGCCTGGCCGAGGGTTTGAAAGTAGAAGCCGGTTGGGAGCTGGCGGTGGAAACCGTGTTGGGCGCCGACCTGCAAGCGGTGCTGGTGGATGATTTTGGCGGCTTCGACCTGGCCGGTTTTGCCCAGGGTGACTTGCGTCTGCTCAGCCCGGCCGCCGATGGCACGCGCGTGCCGGGCAGCCTGCTGGACAAGGTCGAGGCGGCGATTGACCTGTCGCCGTGGCTGGGCCAGGTCAAGCCTGTGGAAACCCTTGAGCAGGCTTTGGCCCAGCGCAGCCAGTTAGCGGCCGGCGAAAGCCTGATCAGCCGCGACGGTTACTGGGTCGGCCGGCACTTTCTGCGCGTGCGTCGCGCCAGCGAAGCTGAAAGCGGCGTATTGGCCCGTGGCCAGGAAATCGTCAACCTGAGCGCCGAGCGTGAAGAGCGCGAAGCCACCCTGGAAAGCCTGGAAACCGAACTGCAAACCCTGCGCGCTACCCAGCGCCAGCAAGAGACCGGCCGCGAACACCTGCGCCGTCTGTTGCAGGACGAGGCGCGCCAGCAAGGCGAACTCAAAGCCCAGTTGTCGGCGAGCAAGGCCAAGGTCGAACAGTTGACCCTGCGCCGCACCCGCCTTGACGAAGAAGTCGCCGAGATGGGCGAACAGCGCGCCCTGGAGCATGAACAGGTCGGCGAAGCGCGCCTGCACCTGCAGGAAGCCCTCGACAGCATGGCCCTGGACACCGAGCAGCGCGAACTGCTGCTGGCCCAGCGCGACAGCCTGCGCGAACGCCTCGACCGCGTGCGCCAGGAGGCCCGCCAGCACAAGGACCACGCCCACCAATTGGCGGTGCGCCTGGGCTCGTTGCGTGCCCAACATGATTCCACGCGCCAGGCCCTCGAGCGCCTGGAGATGCAGTCGGAACGCCTCACTGAAAAGCGCGAGCAACTGAGCCTCAACCTGGAGGAGGGCGAAGCGCCCCTTGAAGAGCTGCGCCTCAAGCTTGAAGAACTGCTCGACAAACGCATGAGCGTCGACGAAGAACTCAAGACCGCACAGATCGCCCTGGAAGACGCCGACCGCGAACTGCGCGACGCCGAAAAGCGCCGCACCGTGGCCGAGCAGCAGTCCCAGTTGATTCGCGGCCAGCTCGAACAACAGCGCATGGAATGGCAAGCCCTGACCGTGCGCCGCAAGACTTTGCAGGATCAATTGCTCGAAGACGGTTATGACCTGCACGGCGTGCTCAACACACTGACCGCCCAGGCCAACGAAAAAGACGCCGAAGAAGAACTTGAGCGGATTGCCGCGCGTATCCAGCGACTCGGTGCGATCAACCTCGCGGCCATCGATGAGTACCAGCAACAGTCCGAGCGCAAACGTTATCTGGATGCCCAGGACGCCGACCTGGTCGAAGCCCTCGACACCCTGGAAAACGTGATCCGCAAGATCGACAAGGAGACCCGCAACCGCTTCAAGGATACCTTTGATCAGATTAATGGCGGTTTACAGGCGTTATTCCCAAAAGTTTTCGGTGGTGGCAGCGCCTACTTGGAACTGACGGGCGAAGATCTACTCGATACAGGGGTAACGATCATGGCGCGGCCTCCGGGCAAGAAGAACAGCACCATCCATTTGTTGTCCGGCGGCGAAAAGGCCCTGACGGCGCTGGCGCTGGTATTTGCCATTTTCAAGCTGAACCCGGCACCGTTCTGCATGCTCGACGAAGTTGACGCACCGCTGGATGACGCTAACGTTGGACGCTACGCTCGGCTGGTCAAGGAGATGTCCCAGACCGTGCAGTTCATCTATATCACCCACAACAAGATCGCCATGGAAATGGCCGATCAGTTGATGGGCGTGACGATGCACGAGCCAGGCTGTTCGCGTTTGGTGGCGGTGGATGTGGAAGAAGCGATGAAGATGGTGGAATCCTGAGGTAAGGCAGGAAGGAATTTTTACGGCACGCCGTAGGGCGATTTACCGGTTTGGCAAAAGTGGCAAATGGACATATTTGTTCAAGGCATTTTGACAGACGGTGTAAAGTTATCTTTGGTCGTGCTAGTTTAATGTCAATTTTTCGTATGCGTGGGCAAAACGTCAGTCAGAACATAGAGTTGGCGCCACGTTTTAAAGCGGTTTGCACGGTGCTAAACCCCTTATTTTTCAGCATTTTTTATAGAGGCACGGGATTACATGGAAATCGGTCTGCGCGAGTGGCTGATCGTCATCGGCATCATTGTCATTGCCGGTATTCTTTTTGATGGCTGGCGCCGCATGCGCGGTGGCAAGGGCAAGCTTAAATTCCGCCTGGACCGGAACCTGTCCAACTTGCCCGACGACGACGGCAGCGCCGAGTTGCTGGGGCCTCCCCGTGTGCTGGACACCCACAAGGAACCGCAACTGGACGAGCACGACCTGCCGTCGATGAGCGCGCCGGTGCGTGAAGCCCGTGAGCCGTCGTCCAAGCGTGGCAAGCGCGGCAGTGCTGGCGTGGCCGAGCCGCATCAGGGCGACTTGAACCTCGATGTCGACGAAGGCCCGAGCTTCAGCAGCCGTGACGATGACTTCCCGGATGAAAACGCCGGCAAGAACGCCCCGCGCCAATCGGTCAATGATCAGCCGGCCGCTGAAGAAGTGCTGGTGATCAGTGTGATCTGCCGCGATGCCGGTGGCTTCAAAGGCCCGGCGCTGTTGCAGAATATCCTTGAAAGTGGCCTGCGCTTTGGCGAGATGGATATTTTCCACCGTCACGAAAGCATGGCGGGTAACGGCGAAGTGCTGTTCTCCATGGCCAACGCGGTCAAGCCGGGCACGTTCGACCTGGACGATATCGACCTGTTCAGCACCCCGGCGGTCAGTTTCTTCCTCGGCCTGCCAGGCCCGCGTCACCCGAAACAAGCGTTCGATGTGATGGTGGCTGCAGCGCGCAAGCTGTCCCAGGAACTGAACGGCGAGCTCAAGGACGACCAGCGCAGCGTGCTCACCGCCCAGACTATCGAGCATTACCGTCAGCGCATCGTCGAGTTCGAGCGTCGCGCCCTGACACAGAAACGCTGAGGATTGCGCTTCGGCGTTGTCAGTAGAATAAGCGCACTAACATATTGAGCAGCTTCGGCTGCTCTTTTGCTTTATGAGAGAACACCCATGACCGCCGCCCATACCCGCATCCTTGAACTGCGCGCTGAACTGGATCAGCACAACTACCGCTACCACGTCCTCGACGAGCCGAGCATTCCGGACGTCGAGTACGACCGCTTGTTCCATGAGCTCAAGGCCCTGGAGGCCGAGCATCCGGAACTGGTGACGCGTGATTCGCCGACGCAGCGGGTCGGCAGTGCGGCGCTGTCGGCGTTCACCCAAGTCAGGCATGAAATCCCCATGCTCAGCCTGGGCAACGCCTTCGATGAAGCGACCATGCTCGAATTCGATCGGCGGGTGACCGAGGGGCTGGACCTGCCGGCCGGTGACCTGTTCGCCAGCGTCGAATACAGCTGCGAGCCGAAGCTGGACGGCCTGGCGGTCAGCCTGCTGTATCAGGACGGCGAGTTGGTACGCGGCGCGACCCGAGGCGATGGCACCACCGGCGAAGACATCAGCGTCAATGTGCGCACCGTGCGTAACATCCCGTTGAAGCTGCACGGCAGCGGCTGGCCGGCCACCCTGGAGGTACGCGGTGAAGTGTTCATGTCCAAGGCCGGGTTCGAACGCCTGAATGCCTCACAACTGGAGGTTGGCGGCAAAACCTTCGCCAACCCGCGCAATGCGGCCGCCGGCAGCCTGCGCCAACTGGATTCGAAGATCACCGCCAGCCGCCCGCTGGAATTCTGCTGCTATGGCATCGGCCAGGTGACGGCGGATATCAGTGACACCCATATCGGTAACCTCAAGCAGTTGCAGAAGTGGGGCATGCCGATCAGTCATGAACTGAAACTGGCCAAGGGCATTCAGGAATGCCTGGACTACTACCGCGACATCGGCGCGCGGCGTAACAGCCTGTCGTATGAAATCGACGGCGTGGTGTTCAAGGTCAACAGCATCGCCTCCCAGCGTGAACTGGGCTTCCGCGCCCGCGAGCCGCGCTGGGCCATTGCGCATAAATTCCCGGCCATGGAAGAGCTGACCGAGTTGCTCGACGTGGAATTCCAGGTCGGTCGCACCGGCGCCGTCACGCCCGTGGCACGGTTGAAGCCGGTCAAGGTGGCGGGCGTGACCGTGTCCAACGCCACCCTGCACAACATGGACGAAGTGGCGCGCCTGGGCCTGATGATCGGCGATACAGTAATCATCCGCCGCGCCGGGGATGTGATCCCGCAGGTGGTGTTGGTGGT
Organism: Pseudomonas sp. R1-43-08; assembly: GCF_003852255.1. NCBI lineage: Bacteria > Pseudomonadati > Pseudomonadota > Gammaproteobacteria > Pseudomonadales > Pseudomonadaceae > Pseudomonas > Pseudomonas sp. R1-43-08. The sequence goes on along the minus strand of NZ_CP027734.1, from coordinate 4,054,789 downwards.
GGCCGAGCGTCGCCCGGAGCACGCCCGCGCCGTGCAGATCCCCGAGCACTGCCCGGTATGCGGTTCCCATGTGGAGCGCACGCAGCTGGTCAAGCGCAGCAAGGGCAAGGAAACCGTCAGCGAAGGCGCGGTGTACCGCTGCGTCGGGCGCCTGGCCTGTGGCGCGCAGCTCAAGCAGGCGATCATTCATTTCGTCTCGCGCCGCGCCATGGACATCGACGGCCTGGGCGACAAGACCATCGAGCAACTGGTGGATGAAAAACTCATCGGCTCGCCCGCCGACCTCTACAAGCTCAAGTACGAGCAGATCATCGACCTGGAAGGTTTTGCCGATATTTCCAGCAAGAAGCTGATCGCCGCCATCGAAAACAGCAAGACGCCGACCCTGGCGCGGTTTATCTACGCCCTGGGTATTCCCGATGTGGGCGAGGAGACCGCTAAGGTGCTGGCGCGCTCCCTGGCCTCCCTCGAGCGTGTGCAGAAGGCATTGCCGGAGGTGCTGACATACTTGCCGGACGTGGGCCTGGAAGTGGCGCACGAGATCCATAGCTTCTTTGAAGACAGCCATAACCAGGACGTGATCGGCGCGCTGCTCTCGCCCGATGAATGCGCCCTGCAATTGCAGGAGCAGGGCGACCTGAGCGCCGAATTCGCCGCCAGCACCACCCTGGGCGGCCTGCTCGACAAGCTGCACGTGCCCTCCGTGGGGCCGGGCGCGGCGCAAAAACTGGCGGACAAGTTCGGCAGCCTCGAAGGCGTGATCAAGGCCGACTGGCTGGACATGCGCCAGGCCCTGCCCGAAAAACAGGCCAAGGCCGTGCGTGAGTTCTTCGACAATCCGGACAACGCCCGCCATGCCCTGGCCATCGAGCAGCAGCTCAAAGACTTCGGCATGCACTGGCAGAGCGAGAAGAAGGTCGTCGAAGGCCTGCCGGAAGCCGGGCATACCTGGGTGCTCACCGGCTCCCTGGAGTTGATGAGCCGCGACGTGGCCAAGGACAAGCTGGAAAGCCTCGGCGCCAAGGTGGCCGGTTCCGTTTCTGCCAAGACCCATTGCGTGGTGGCCGGGCCCGGCGCTGGTTCCAAGTTGGCCAAAGCCAGCGAACTGGGGCTTAAAGTGCTGGACGAGGAGGCCTTCGTCGCGTTCCTGGCCGGGCACAATATCCCCGTATGACGATCGTTCCCACGCTCCGCGTGGGAATGCCACCCCGGACGCTCCGCGTCTGCTCTTCCAAGGCATGACGCGGAGCGTCACCGTATGCATTCCCACGCTGAGCGTGGGAACGATCCTGCGAGGGAAATGATCTAGTCTCAGTCATCCCAGGGAAAGATCGCCATGTTCCGCTACTTCGACCAGCTCAGCTCGCGTATCGCTGCACCGTTCATGGCCGGATCTTCGCGTAACAGCAAGGTATGGCAATGCCGCTGCGGCCAGTCGTTGTTCTTTCGCAACAGCCAATGCCTGGCCTGCTCGGCGCTGCTGGGCTATCACCCCTGGCAAAGTCGCCTGTCCTCACTGCAGCCCGGCCCCGCAGTCGGCACTTGGCTCATGGACGACAACCTCGACGCCGGCGCCTTTCGCCGGTGCGCCAACCTCGAGACCCCGGCCGCCTGCAACTGGCTGATCCCGGCGCACAGCACCTTTCCCTTATGCGTGGCCTGCAGCCTGAACCGTACCATCCCCGACTTGTCCGTCCCGGAAAATCCCGAACGCTGGCGCAAGGTGGAAACCGCCAAGCGCCGACTGGTGGCGCAACTGATCAGCCTGGGCCTGCAGGTGGTGCCCAAACGCGTCGACGAAGACACTGGCCTGGCATTCGACTTCGTCGGCGTCGACCTGCAAGGCAATGCGCCCACCACCGGTCACGCCAACGGCCTGATCACCCTCGATATCAAGGAAGCCGACGACGCCCATCGGGAAAAGATCCGCGTGCAGATGCGCGAGCCCTACCGCACGTTGCTCGGGCACTTTCGTCATGAGGTCGGCCACTATTACTGGGATCGCCTGATCGCAGGCAGCCATTGGCTTGAGCCGTTTCGCAGGCTGTTCGGCGACGAACGCGCCAGTTATGCCGACGCGCTCGACCAGCACTACCAGAACGGGCCACGTCCGGACTGGCAGCAAAACTGCGTCAGCGCCTACGCGACCATGCACCCTTGGGAAGATTGGGCCGAAACCTGGGCGCATTACCTGCACATGATGGACGCGGTCGACACCGCCTTGGGCTTCGGCATGAGCGCCCGCGAGATGGACCTGGATTACCAGCCGTTCCCCCTGACCACGCTGTACGACCCCGAGCACCCTGGCGGTGCGGCGTTCCTCTCCTTCGTCAACGCCTGGATCGAACTGGCCGGCATGCTCAACGAATTGTCGCGCAGCATGGGCCAGCCGGACTTTTACCCCTTCGTGCTGCCGCCAGCGGTGATCGCCAAGCTGCACTTCATCCACCTGGTAATCCAGGAAGAGGGCGGCCGGGCCGATGAGGTCCTACAGGCACAATGATCAGCCAGTGTGGGAGGGGGCTTGCTCCCGATGACGGAGTATCAGCCTACTCATCAGTGGCTGACCCACCGCCATCGGGAGCAAGCCCCCTCCCACATTGGATAGCGTCATTGTTGAAGGCCATGGCAAGTACTTGAAGCTTCTCATTTTTTACGGTTGTAACTTCCGATGAGATCGGTACAATGGCCCCGCTTGCCGAGAGGCCAGCGTCGTTATGGTGACCCCATCGGTCCCCCCGCAACGATTACCCGTGAACCTGGTCAGAGCCGGAAGGCAGCAGCCACAGCGGGAACATTGTGTGCCGGGGTGTGGCTGGTGGGGTTGCCTCCATAACGCTCCTTCCTGTAGTACCCTTCTCTGAATCCATATCCCCAGCCAATCATCTGTGACGCTTGTTGCACAGTTCATGACGGCTATTTCACCGCGAGTGGCATACTCCCAAGCGTTTCTCCCCTGGCTATGAGGCTGTATGCATTCGGAACATTTTGATCTATCCAGCCCTGTATTCCTGCCGATCACGGACGAAACCTGTGCGGGTTTGTTGGGCGCCGACGCTGCCAATGCGCTCGTCGCCCTGAGCGAGCCAGAGCTGGCAGCGGTGCTGGTGATCCAGAATCTTGCGCAAATGCCGGAAAACGAATTGAGCGCGGTGGGCGCTGAACGGGTGCTGGCCAAGCTCATTGGCTGGGCGGTGGATGCCAGGCATTCAGCCACCGTCAGCTTGCTGTCGGAAGCGCAGCGGCTGTTTGATCCACGCAAGCTGTACTTCGGCCTGAATGTGGTCAAGAGCCTGAAGTTGCGTTTCCTGCTGGCCGATGAAGTCCTGGCGCGAACCTACCTGTTGCCCGACGGAAAATGGGACGTCGAATACAAAGTTCGTCACCTCAAGGCCAACAACCCGTTCCGCCAGCAGATGGTCACGCCCAGGCACCGCGAGCGCTGGTTGAGTGCCGAGCAGGACAAACTGGTCAGGACCTTTCGCGCCAACCTGAACGAAGACCTGCACGTCCAGGGGTACGCCGGCATTGGCAAGAGTCACCTGCTGGTGGCGCTGATGGAGCACTTGCGCCCCGAAAAGACCCTGCTGCTGGCACGTACGCCGGCCAAGCTCGAGACCCTGCGCGCACGCATGGTGGGCACGCGGGAGCGAAAGGCCGGGCACACCTTCCAGGCGTTCGCGCATGCCTTGTTGCATGGCCCCAGGCCGCAGCCGGTGAATACGCAAGTGCGCGTCCCGAGCAAACAGGCACTGGCCCAGCAATTGAACATCTTCGGTTTTCGTCGCCTGGAAGGGCAGGCGGTGCTGGATGTGTGCCTCAAGGTGCTTGAAAGCTACTGCCGCTCCTGGGATTACAGCCTGTCGGCCAAGCATCTGCCGCATTTCAAGCAACCGTTGTCCTCTGTCGATGCCCAGGCGCTGGTCGAATATTCCAGCCGGTTATGGGGCTACCTGGAGGCGAATGCGGCCTGGAGCAGCCACACCGGGTTCGAAGCCTTGTTGATGATCAAGCGCGCAAGCCTGGCGGGCAGTGTGGTGCCTGACCGCTATACCCATGTGCTGATTGACGAGAGCCAGGACATTCCGGCGCCCTTGCTGCAAATCATCGAACGCGGTCGCCAGGTGCTGATTACCCTGGGCGATGAGTATCAGCAGGCCAGCGGGGTGATGGTCAGGCGTGCCCGTGAGGTTCGTCACACGGATGTGAGCTACTCCGTGCGTTCCGGGCGCAATGTCGAGCGCCTGGTCAATCCGCTGATCAGCCAGCACTCCGAGAAAAGCAAGGTGCTCTTCGAAGGCGCGCGGGACGCTGATGTCGGTATCGAGCTGTATCCCCAAGGCTTCGTACCGCCACCCGGCTGCGTGGTGCTGACCGCGTCCCACTGGGACACCATGAAATGGCTCATCCAACTGAGCGAAGAGCGTTGTGCCTGTGCCTTTCCCAGCAATGAGGCGCAGCAGGACCTCAAGCACTTCATGGACACCGTCATTGCGCTGTTCAAGCCAGAGTTCTATGGCAGCGAGCACAGTGACCGCGGGCCCCATCCGTTTTTCAGCGATCTGGCCGACTGGCAGCAAGTGCGCGACGCGTGCCGGTTCGATGAGGCATTCCTGTGGGTCGAGGCCGAGCTGGAAAAAGGCTTCAACGTCGCCGACGTGACCCGCTTGAACAGGCTGAGCGGCCATCCGGGCGAGCGCTGTTTATTGATGCTGGCCCAGGACGCTGGCGGCATGGAATTCGATCAGGTGTTGCTCACGCCTGAGCTGTTGACCAATGTGAAATTCAAGGACGCCTATGCGTTCGATCAGCGCCTGTGCGCGGTGTATATCGCCATTTCCCGGGCCACAACGCAGCTTTATCTGCCCTATGACGTGGTCGAGTGGATCGACTACCACCAGTACCAGAAGACCCGTGACGTGCATGGCTACTGAGTGATTTACCCTGGCTGATTCACAACTTTCCAAACCCCCTCTGGACAACCCCAAACCACCTTGTTAGCGTGCGCCGGCTGCTTGTTTCGGCGTATGCCAACGGCGCGGATCGGTATTGAAGTGCTCTCACTTCTTTAACTCACAAGGATGTCTGTCATGAAAAGCCTGCAAGGGTTGCCTCGTCTTATCAGTGCCTCGGTCGGCGCGCCCGGTAAAGCTCGCAACTTGCCTGCCGATGTTCAGTGCATCCAGTATTTATTCAACCTGATCATCCCCAAAATGGGTTTCCCCCTGCCCGAAAACGGCAAATGCGACGGCCAGTTGGTGCAGTGCATCAGCCAGTACCAGTTCCGTCATCTCAAATATGCCCACCCCGATGGCGTCATCGACCCCACCGGGCGTACGTTCAACAGCTTGATCGAAGAGGCGGTGAAGGTGCCGGTGCAGGCCTTCCCGACCACGCGTATTCCGAGCTTTCTCAACGCGTTCGGCAATAACAATGCCGATGCGGTGCAGGCCACGGTCAATGTCTACCTCAACCAGGTGCGCGCGGTGATCGAGGCCGAACGGCGTAACCGGCAGCTGATGATGCAGGCCACCTGCGACGGCGGCACGACGCTGAGCGAAACGGACTTCCAGAACGCTGCCAAGCAACTGGGCAACGGTATCTCGGTGAATGTCATCAAGGCATTCGCCACCGTGGAGTCGGGCGGGAAGGTGGGCTTCGGGCCGGCCAAGTTGCCGATCATCGCCTTTGAAGGCCATCAATTTCGCAAATACACCAAGCACATCTACGACCAGGCGCACCCGCTGCTGTCGTACATCTACAAGAAAAAAGCCGGGCCGCAGTGGCAGGCCAACAACAAGGATCAGGTCAAGGCCTGGGAAACCATGGCCACTGCGTTTGCGCTGGACCAGGAAGCAGCGTTGATGTCGGCCTCGTGGGGCATGTTCCAGATCATGGGGTTCAATTTCGCGTCGTGCGGGTTCAAGACGGTATTTGAGTTCGTAGCGTCAATGAAAGTGAATGCCGGCAATCAGCTCAAGGCCTACCTGGCCCTTTGCGGCAAAAATACCGCGTTGATGAGTGCGATGAAAAACAAGGACTTTACCGCCATGGCCCGCAACTATAACGGTGAGGACTATGGCAACTACGACGTGCTGATGAAGCAGGCCTACGACCTACTGGAAGGGAAGAAATAAGATGATTCGTTTTCTGGCGGTAGGTGTGTTGTCGCTGTGCGCCGTGGTGCCGGCCCTGGCAGGCTCGGCCGCGTTGCATTCGGGTAAGTACGAAGGGCTGATGCTGGCAGTGACGCCGCAGCAGCAGGTCGAAGGGTTCTACTCGGAAAGCCTGGGCGAGGGCGTGACGCGGGGCTGCAGGTTTTTTCTGCAGGGCACGCCCGCGGCGCTGACCACCTGGCTCGATGTGGCGTATCCCGGCAGCGTGGCGGCGGCGTCCGACGGGGTGAGCCTGACCGTGGCGCAAGGCCGTCAGCATCCTGGTTGCATCAATGTGTTGATGCCAGAGATTGCGACGGGCCTGGAGCTGAGCCAGACCGCCAGGAAAAAATGGATCGGTTTGGTGACTGTATCGGCCGACAAGGCTTACCTGTTGAAAGCCCCGGGTGCCAAAGCCGCCAAGCGACCCTACATCGTCAAGAATGATGTGGTGGGGGTGCTGGCCTTCAAGGACGGCTGGGCGCAGGTCGAGTTCATCAATGCCGATGACCGTTCGTTCACGGGCTGGATCAGCCAGGAGCAGTACGCACGCTTGGTGGCGCCGAAGATTTAAACCGGCGGGAGGCGACTTTATGAGCGTGCCGGATGCAATTTCCCCCCTGCTCCGCTAGCATTACCGGCTTCCGCTTCCCAGTTGCGACGGTTTTCGATGAGTTATCAGGTTCTTGCACGTAAATGGCGCCCGCGCTCGTTCCGCGAAATGGTCGGCCAGACCCATGTGCTCAAGGCTCTGATCAATGCCTTGGACAGCCAGCGGCTGCACCACGCCTACCTGTTCACCGGTACGCGCGGGGTGGGCAAGACCACGATTGCGCGCATCATCGCCAAATGCCTGAATTGTGAAACCGGTATCACATCGACCCCTTGCGGCACCTGTTCGGTGTGCCGCGAGATCGACGAAGGGCGTTTCGTCGACCTGATCGAGATCGACGCCGCCAGCCGCACCAAGGTCGAAGACACCCGCGAGCTGCTCGACAACGTGCAGTACGCGCCGAGCCGTGGCCGCTTCAAGGTCTACCTGATCGACGAAGTGCACATGCTGTCCAGCCATTCCTTCAACGCGCTGTTGAAAACCCTGGAAGAGCCGCCGCCCTACGTCAAATTCATCCTGGCCACCACCGACCCGCAGAAACTTCCTGCGACGATTTTGTCGCGGTGCCTGCAGTTCTCCCTGAAGAACATGACCCCTGAGCGGGTGGTCGAGCATTTGACCCACGTGCTGGGCGTCGAGAATGTACCGTTCGAAGACGACGCGCTGTGGCTGCTTGGCCGCGCTGCCGATGGCTCGATGCGTGATGCCATGAGCCTCACCGACCAGGCCATCGCCTTCGGAGAAGGCAAGGTCCTGGCCGCCGATGTGCGCGCCATGCTCGGCACGCTGGACCACGGCCAGGTGTTCGACGTGCTGCACGCGCTGATCGAGGGCGACGCCAAGGCGTTGCTCGAAGCCGTGCGCCACTTGTCCGAGCAGGGCCCGGACTGGAACGGTGTGCTCTCGGAAATCCTCAATGTGCTGCACCGCGTCGCCATCGCCCAGGCATTGCCTGAGGGTGTCGATAACGGCCATGGCGACCGCGACCGCGTGTTGGCGCTTGCCCAGGCGCTGCCGGCCGAAGATGTGCAGTTCTATTACCAGATGGGCCTGATCGGCCGCCGTGACCTGCCCCTGGCGCCGGACCCGCGAGGGGGCTTCGAGATGGTGCTGCTGCGGATGCTGGCCTTCCGGCCCGCCGACTCGGCGGATGCGCCGAGACAGCCGCTAAAGCCAGTGGGGATCAGCCAGGCCACAGTTGATTCCGCCAAACCAGTGGCTGGCGCGGCGGTGGTTGCGCCAGTAGTGGCTGCGCCCGCAGCGGTTCCCGAGCCTGTGGTTGCCGCCCCGGTGGCCGCGCCTGAAGCGGTTATCGAGCCAGAACCAGAGCCGCAAGTCGCCCCGGTGGTCGATCTGCCCTGGAATGACCCGGTTGAAGCGCCCGTCGAGCCCGAGCAACAGCCCGCCGTGGAGCCGGTCCTGGACACCACCGGCGAGCAGCCGGAGTTGACCCCCATGCCCACGCCAACCCCGGACAGCGTGGTGCCGGATGCGCCGGAGTGGGTATCCGCGCCTGTGCCCGAGCCGACTGTCGCCCAGGTTGAGGCGGCCACCCCCGGTATCGACTTGGACGACGAACCGCCGCTGGACGAAGACTACATCGAGCCGGACATGGATTCGGCCTACAGCTACCTGGACGAACTTGCCAGCGAACACACCGCCGAGCCGGCCCCTGAGCCGGAGGCGGAGCCTGCCGCCGCCCCGGCCACCGGCCTGGCCCTGCAATGGCTGGAATTGTTTCCAAAATTGCCGATCTCCGGCATGACCGCCAGTATCGCGGCCAACTGCACGTTGATTACCATCGACGGCGACCACTGGCTGCTGCACCTGGACCCGGCCCACAGCGCCTTGTTCAATGCCACTCAGCAGCGCCGGCTCAATGATGCGCTCAACCAGTACCATGGGCGCACGCTGACCATCGCCATCGAGTTGATCAAGCCCGAGCAGGAAACCCCGGCCCAGGCTGCGACGCGTCGGCGCCTGAACCGCCAGCGCGACGCCGAGGCGTCGATCCAGGCTGATCCGCTTATCCAACAAATGATGCAACAGTTCGGTGCGGTCGTCCGTCACGATACTATTGAACCTGTCGAAGCCCCGGCGCCCCAGGCGTCATGAACCGGGCGACTAATTTGATCCACGTACTTTTGAGGTGATTCCCATGATGAAAGGTGGCATGGCCGGCCTGATGAAGCAGGCGCAGCAGATGCAGGAAAAGATGGCCAAGATGCAGGAAGAACTGGCCAACGCCGAAGTCACCGGTAAAGCCGGTGGCGATATGGTCAGCGTGGTGATGACCGGTCGTCACGACATCAAGCGCGTCAGCATCGACCCCAGCCTGCTCGAGGGCGTCAGCGATGACGACCGCGAAGTGCTGGAAGACTTGTTCGCCGCTGCCGTCAACGACGCCGTGCGCAAGATCGAAGCCAACAGCCAGGAAAAAATGGGCGGCGTGACCGCTGGCATGCAACTGCCACCGGGTATGAAGCTGCCGTTCTGATTGACCGGCTTTGCGCTGCACCCGAATGCCAGGCCTCGTGCCTGGCATTTTTGTATGTGCCTATTGGATCTGAACCCTGGCGCAACAATCAGGGTCTGCACCCTATACGCATGCATTCGCTAAGGAGCCCCTGATGCCTCAAGAACCGACGCTCAACCAACGCATCGTCCTGGTTTCACGCCCTCAAGGCGCGCCAACCCCGGAAAATTTCCGCCTCGAACGGGTAACCCTGCCAGAGCTGGAGGACGGCCAGGTGTTGCTCAAGACGCTCTACCTGTCCCTGGACCCCTACATGCGCGGACGCATGAGCGACGCGCCGTCCTACGCCGCGCCGGTGGAAATCGACGAGGTGATGACCGGTGGCGCTGTCAGCCGTGTCGAGCAGTCACGTCATCCGAAATTCGAAGTGGGCGACCTGGTCGTGGGCTCCACCGGCTGGCAAAGCCACAGCATCAGCGATGGTCGCAACCTGATGCCGGTGCCCAATGGCTTGGCGAGCCCGTCGATGGCCCTGGGTGTGCTGGGCATGCCAGGCATGACTGCCTACATGGGCCTGATGGACATCGGCCAGCCCAAGGCCGGTGAAACCCTGGTCGTGGCGGCTGCCTCCGGTGCGGTGGGCTCGGTGGTGGGCCAGGTCGCCAAGCTCAAGGGTTTGCGCGTAGTGGGGGTTGCTGGCGGTGCGGACAAGTGCCGCTACGTGGTGGATGAGCTGGGCTTTGATGCCTGTATCGACCACAAGGGCGCAGATTTTGCCAACGAGCTGGCGCAGGCCTGTTCCAGCGGCGTGGACATCTACTATGAAAACGTCGGTGGCAAGGTGTTCGATGCCGTGCTGCCGCTGCTCAACCCCAAGGCGCGGATTCCGCTCTGCGGGCTGATCGCCGGGTATAACGCCCATGAAGCGCCAAGCGGCCCGGATCGCCTGCCGGCGCTGCAACGCACCTTGCTGACCAAGCGGGTGCGCATTCAGGGCTTTATCGTGTTTGACGACTACGGTGATCGTCAACCCGAGTTCCTGAGCGCCATGGCGCCTTGGGTGCGCGATGGCAAGATCAAGTTCCGCGAAGACGTGGTCGACGGCCTGGAGCAGGCACCTGAAGCCTTTATCGGTTTGCTCGAGGGACGCAACTTCGGCAAGTTGGTGGTGCGCGTCGCACAGGATTGAGCATTTGACGCTAATCCGAGGCGCGGGTATAAACCGCGTCTCGTTGTTTTGTCGGACCCTTCGCCCATGAGCTTCAGCCCCCTGATTCGCCAACTGATCGACGCCCTGCGTACCTTGCCGGGCGTCGGCCAGAAAACCGCCCAGCGTATGGCGCTGCAATTGCTGGAGCGCGATCGCAGCGGCGGCACCCGTTTGGCCCAGGCCTTGAGCCAGGCCATGGAAGGCGTAGGCCACTGTCGCCAATGCCGCACCCTGACCGAAGAAGAACTCTGCCCGCAATGCGCCGACCCACGTCGCGACGACACGCTGCTGTGCGTAGTGGAAGGGCCGATGGATGTGTACGCGGTGGAGCAAACCGGTTACCGCGGGCGTTATTTCGTGCTCAAAGGCCATTTGTCGCCGCTCGATGGCCTGGGGCCGGAAGCCATCGGCATCCCGCAACTGGTGGCGCGGATTGAAGAGCAGGGCACCTTCAGCGAAATCATCCTGGCGACCAACCCGACGGTGGAGGGCGAAGCCACGGCGCATTACATCGCCCAATTGCTGAGCAACAAAGGGTTGATCACCTCGCGTATCGCCCATGGTGTGCCCCTGGGTGGCGAACTTGAACTGGTCGACGGCGGCACCTTGGCGCACTCCTTCGCCGGTCGTAAGCCGATCGCCCTCTAACGACCACTGCAAATACCCAATGTGGGAGGGGGGCTTGCCCTAATGCCAGTCAGTTAAGGCTTTTCGTAGGAGCGAGCTTGCTCGCGAAAAACTCACAGGCACCGCGTTCATTCAGAAAGCACGCGTTATCGTTGACGTTTTTCGCGAGCAAGCTCGCTCCTACAGACGGCGGTGTACGCTTAACTGACTGGCATTAGGGCTTGCCCCCGATGGGGCCAATGAGGGCACTACTTATCGCTCGGTCAGGGCAAACTGCGTCAGGCAAAACGTCGGGATGCCCATGTCTTCCAAGCGCTGCGACCCACCCAGCTCCGGCAAATCGATGATCGCCGCGGCTTCAAATATTTTCGCGCCCATGCGCCGCACCAGGTTCGCCGCAGCAATCAGGGTGCCGCCCGTGGCGATCAAGTCATCGAACATCAGCACCGAGTCACCTTCGCACAGGCTGTCGGCATGCACTTCAAGGAAGGCTTCGCCATATTCGGTCTGGTAACCCTCAGCCAGGACGTCGGCCGGCAGCTTGCCTTGCTTGCGGAACAGGATCAGTGGCTTGTTGAGCTGGTAGGCGATGATCGAGCCGATCAGGAAACCGCGCGCATCCATCGCGCCGATATGGCTGAAATCGGCTTCGACATAGCGTTGGGCAAAGCTGTCGGCGACCAGGCGCAGGGCACGGGGTGATTGGAACAATGGCGTGATGTCACGGAAGATTACCCCAGGCTTGGGGAAGTCGATGACGGGGCGGATCAGGGATTTGATGTCGAACGAATCGAAAGTCATCGTCGAAGAGTCCTGGGCGGAAAACGGACTCGAAGTATACCTGCGGCCTCGCGGGTTCGCTTGGCCGCAGACCCTGGATCACATTTCCAGGGAACCGCCGGCCAGCGCGCACAGCTGGATGGGGTCGAGGATATGCACTTCCTTGCCCTCGGCGGCAATCAGTGCATTTTGCTGGAAGCGGGTAAATACGCGGGACACGGTTTCCACTGCGAGGCCCAGGTAATTGCCGATTTCATTGCGCGACATGCTCAGGCGGAACTGGTTGGCCGAAAACCCGCGGGCGCGGAAACGCGCCGACAGGTTGACCAGGAACGTCGCGATGCGCTCGTCGGCGGTTTTTTTCGACAACAGCAGCATCATCTGTTGATCGTCACGAATCTCGCGGCTCATCACGCGCATTAACTGACGGCGCAATTGCGGCAGTTGCAAGGCCAGTTCATCCAGGCGCTCGAAGGGGATTTCGCATACCGACGTAGTCTCCAGCGCCTGGGCCGACACCGGATGAATCTCGGTGTCCATCCCGGACAGCCCGACCAGTTCGCTGGGCAAGTGGAAGCCAGTGATTTGCTCTTCGCCGCCGTCGCTGAGGCTGAACGTCTTCAACGCCCCGGAACGTACTGCATAAACGGAATCGAACTTGTCGCCCTGGCGAAACAGAAACTCGCCTTTCTTCAGTGGTCGGCCGCGTTTAACGATGTCGTCCAGCGCATCCATGTCTTCCAGATTCAATGAAAGTGGCAGGCAGAGGGGGCCAGGCTGCAATCCTTGCAGTGGGCCTGCCCGTGAGCGCGCTGTTTAACTGGCTCGGACATTTCTTAAATCCTTGTGGGAAAACACACATAAGACGTAAGGGTAACGCACTGGAGGGCGGCGAGGCCAGCGCCAACGAGAAACCGTCGGCGGTCTAAAGATTCTGCGCGTGAGGTCGATACAGGGGCACATCCATTAGACGGAACCCGGATCATGTCTGTTATCAGTGCCTACAACCCTGCTGTCCGCGTCCCGTTTGTGCCTGATGCAAAGGCGGCGAGCGAGGCCGACGAAAAGGTACCGGCGATTGAAGAAAAAACCACGCCAACCAAAGTGGTTGAAGGTGTGACCGTGACTATTTCCACTGCTGCCTTCCAGGCTGCAGGCGCGGCCAAGAGCAGCAATTCGGACATCGATGACAGCGGCCTGGACGACAACGTCAAGCAGGTACTGAAAATGATCCGCCAGTTGAAGCAGCAGATTGCCGAAAAACAAGCCGAGCTGGCGGCGGTAGCCGCTGCCAATAATCTTTCCCCTGAAGAGGCTCGCGCCCGTACCAGCGCGCTGCAGAGCGAGATCAGTTCGCTGCAGGCGGGCCTGATGTCCGCTCAGACATCGCTGGCCAAGTCGATGAAGGGCATGAGCGCCGAGGACTCGATGAAAGCCGCCTCGCTGTCGATGTAATCAGATCACCCGCGAGAACCGCTGCCGGTTCTGGTGCTCGAGGTATGCATCGAACACCATGCACACCGAGCGCACCAGCAGGCGCCCGGCCGGCAGCACGCGGATGCCCCGGGCATCCAGCTCGATCAGGCCGTCCGCGGCCATTATCTGTAACTGCGGCCACAGCTCGTCGAAATAGCCGCGAAAATCGATATTGAACCTCTGCTCGATGCCCGCGAATTCCAGGCTGAAATGGCAGATCAACTGCTGGATCACGTCCCGCCGCAGACGGTCGTCGGTGGTACAGATCAGGCCGCGACTGGTGGCCAGTTGCGCACCGGCCAAGGCGTTCTGGTACTGGTTGAGGTCGCTGCTGTTCTGGCAATACAGGTCGCCGATCTGGCTGATCGCTGAAACCCCCAGCCCAATCAAATCGCAATGCCCGTGCGTGGTGTAGCCCTGGAAATTGCGTTGCAGCGTGCCTTCTTCCTGGGCGATGGCCAGTTCGTCATCCGGCAGCGCAAAATGATCCATGCCGATGTAGCGATAACCCGCCTGGGTCAACTGCTCGATGGTGGTTTGCAGCATCAGTAATTTTTCTGCCGGCGAGGGCAGGTCTTCGGTATGGATCCGCCGCTGCGGCATGAAGCGCTCCGGCAAATGCGCGTAGTTGAACACCGACAGGCGGTCCGGTTGCAGGCCGATGACTTCCTCCACGGTGCGCGCAAAATTGAGTGGCGACTGCTTGGGCAGGCCGTAGATCAGGTCGATATTGATCGAGCGAAATTGCAGGGTACGCGCCGCGTCGATCACCGCGCGGGTTTCTTCCAGGCTCTGCAGGCGATTGACCGCCCGTTGCACCTCGGGGTCGAGGTCTTGCAGGCCGACGCTGACGCGGTTGAAGCCCAGTTCACGGAGCAGGCCCATGGTTGCCCAATCGGCTTCGCGAGGGTCGATCTCGATGCCGTAGTCGCCCGAATCGTCCTCCAGCAGATTGAAGTGCTGGCGCAGGTGGGTCATCACCTGGCGCAGCTCGTCATGGCTGAGAAAGGTCGGTGTGCCGCCCCCCAGATGCAGTTGCTCCACCGGCTGTTTCGGGTCGAGGTGGCAGGCCACCTGCTGGATCTCTTGCATCAGGCGTTGCAGGTAGGCCTGGGCGCGACCACGGTCCTTGGTGATCACCTTGTTGCAGGCGCAGTAGTAGCAAATGTTGGCGCAGAACGGCACGTGCACATACAGCGACAACGGCCGTACGGCCTTGCGACTGTCGCGCAGCGCATGGAGCAGGTCGAAGGAGCCGACCTGGCTGTCGAATTGTACGGCGGTGGGGTAGGACGTGTAGCGCGGCCCCGCCAGGTCGTAGCGGTGAATCAGATCTGTGTCCCAACGAATGGCGTCGAGCATGCGCGCGGTCCCCCGGATTGGCTAGTCGGCCGAGTCTAGGGGCAGGGTGGGGAGGGCATGTTGATTTGCATCAACGGGGAGCGGCGCTATGCCACAGGCGTGTCAGTGCCCCATCAGCCAGTGCTGGTGCGGCCCAGGCAAGGTCCAGAGGCCGAACAACACCACCAGCACACCACCGGCCATGCGCACGCTGCGCTTGCGCAATAGCGCGGTGACACGTTCGGCGGCCAGCCCGGTCGCCAGCAACACCGGCCAGGTGCCTAGGCCGAACGCCAGCATCAGCAACGCGCTGTCCAGTGCATTGCCCTGGCTGGCGGCCCATAGCAGGGTGCTGTAGACCAACCCGCACGGCAACCAGCCCCACAGCGCGCCCAGCAGTAGCGCGCGAGGCAGGCTTGAGACCGGCAGCAAGCGGTTGGCAACCGGCTGGATATGCCGCCACAGGCCGCGACCGAGGCGTTCGACTCGGGTCAGGCCGCTCCACCAACCTGCCAGGTACAGGCCCATGCTGATCAGCAGCAACCCTGCGAGCACGCGCAGGAACATCGCCCCCGGGCTGTTGGCCACGGCCCAGCCGGCGAAGCCGATCAGCAACCCCGCCGAGGCATAACTGAGGATGCGCCCCAGGTTGTACGCCAGCAGCAGGCGAAACCGACGGCTGCGCTGCTCGGGGGGAATGGCCAGGGTCAGCGCCCCCATCAAACCGCCGCACATGCCCAGGCAATGGCCGCCGCCGAGCAGGCCGAGGATCAGCGCAGAGACCAGCAAAGGCGCCAGCTCAAGCATGGGGCGGCTCTTTGGGCGGCTGCTCGGTACGGTTGGCTTCGTCGACAGCGGCCAGGTGATTCGGGTCCTGGTCGTCGAACAGCACGCTGTGGGCCGGGCCGTCGAGGTCTTCGTACTGGCCGCTGTCCACGGCCCAGAAGAAAATGTAGATGGCCACGCCCACTAACAGCAGCGCCGCCGGAATCATCACGTATAGAGCTGGCATCTGCACTCCATGCCCGCGCGGTTCAAGCCGGCAGCGGGCGGTTTATCAAGGGGGCACTGGCGGCCTGCGCGCTGGGCAGGCGCGTCAGGCGCAGGGCATTGAGCACCACCGTCAACGAGCTGAGGGACATGCCGATGGCCGCCCAGATGGGGGTGATCCACCCCAGGGCCGCGAACGGCAGCATCAGGCCATTGTACAGCCCTGCCCACAGCAGGTTTTCGATGATCACCCGGCGTGTGCGTCGCGCCAAGGTAAAAGCCTGCACCAACGCCTCCAGGCGGTTGGACAACAGCACCGCGTCGGCGCTGGTTTTTGCCAGGTCGGTGGCCGAGCCCATCGCCACGCTGATATCCGCAGCGGCCAATACCGGCACATCGTTGACACCGTCGCCGAGCATCAGCACCTTGCGGCCTTCCCGGTGCAGGCGCTGCAGCACTTGCAGCTTGTCGTCGGGGCGCAGGCCACCGTGGGCTTCATCGATGCCCAGCTCAGACGCGACACTGGCGACCATCGGCGAGCTGTCCCCCGACAGCAGCAACGTGCGCCAGCCGCGCGCCTTGCATGCGGCAAGCAGGGCTGGTGCATCGCTGCGCAGGCGGTCGTCGAGCACAAACCAGGCGAGCGCGCCGCGTTGATCCCCCAACAGCAGCCATTGTCCGGCTTCGTCTGGTGAGGTGGGGATGGGGGCGCCACTGAGTTCACAGACAAAAGCGGCTTGGCCGATGCGCATCAGGCGTTCGCCCACGCGACCTTCCAGGCCCAGGCCGGGGCTGCTCAAGACGTCATCGGCAGCCAGGGGGGCACGGCCGAAGGCGCGGGCAATCGGGTGTTCGGAACGATTTTCCAGCGCGGCGGCGAGGCCCAGGCACTGTTCGCTGTCCAGCTCGCCCAGAGGCCGGATGGCCCTCAACGCCAGGCGCCCTTCGGTGAGCGTGCCGGTCTTGTCGAAAATCACCGTGTCGATCTGGTTAAGGCCTTCCAGCACATGGCCACGGGTCAGCAGCAAGCCAAGGGTGTGCAGCGTGCCGGTGGCGGCGGTGAGGGCGGTGGGGGTGGCCAGGGACAACGCGCACGGGCAGGTCGCTACCAACATGGCCAATACAATCCAGAACGCCCTGGAGGCATCGAGCTCCCACCACACCAGGCCGATTACCGCAGCCGCCAGCAGGGAGCCCAGCAGAAACCACTGTGCGGCGCGGTCGGCGATTTGCGCCAGGCGCGGTTTTTCGGCCTGGGCACGCTCCAGCAGGCGCACGATGGCCGACAGGCGTGTGTCGTGGCCCAAGGCGCGCACTTGGACGGTCAGCGCGCCTTCGACGTTGAGCGTGCCGGCGGTGACGGCATCGCCGACCTGCCGGGGCTGCGGCAGGTATTCGCCGGTAAGCAGGGATTCGTCGACGCTGGATTGGCCTTCGAGAATCACGCCATCCGCTGGCAGCACCGCGCCAGGGTGGACCAGCACCCGATCATCCAAGGTCAGTTCGCCGAGCAGGATGCGCTCGCTCTGCCCATCTGCGGTCAGGCGCAGGCACGAGGCGGGCAGCAGGTTGACCAACTGCGCGGTGGCGGCAGCGGTGCGTTCGCGGGCACGTCGCTCCAGGTAGCGGCCGGCCAGCAGGAACAGCGCGAACATGCCGACCGCATCGAAGTACAACTCGCCCACGCCGGTGATCGCGGTCCAGATGCCCGCCAGATAAGCCCCGCCGATGGCCAGGGACACCGACACGTCCATGGTCAGGTGGCGCGTGCGCAGGTCGCGCAGCGCCCCTTTGAAAAACGGCGCACAGCTGTAGAACACGATGGGGGTGGTCAGAAACATCGCGACCCAGCGCAGGATGACATGCAACTCGGGGCTGAGGTCGATATTGAATTCAGGCCAGGTGGCCATGGTCGCCATCATGGCCTGGAACCACAGTAACCCGGCAACGCCCAGTTGGCGCAGGGCCAGGCGATTCTCGCCGGCCAGTTGTTCGGCGGCACGGTCCGCTTGATAGGGATGGGCGGCATAGCCGATATGGCGCAGTTCACTGAGCACCTGGCTCAACGGTAGCTGCCCGTCGGCCCAGCGCACGTGCAGCCGGTGGTTGGACAGGTTCAGCCGCGCCTCGGCCACAGCGGGCAGGCTGCGCAGGTGTTTCTCGATCAACCAGCCACAGGCCGCGCAGCTGATGCCTTCCATCAGCAGGGTGGCTTCGGCGAATTCGCCGGTGTGGCGTACGAAAGGCTTTTGCACATCGGCGCGATCGTACAGCGCCAATTCATCGATAAGCTGCACCGGCAGCGCTTCGGGGTTGGCCGAGGCTTCGCTGCGGTGCCGGTAATAGCTTTCCAGCCCGCCTGCCACAATCGCCTCCGCCACCGCCTGGCAACCCGGGCAGCACAGTTCGCGGCGCTCGCCGAGGATTTGTGTGGTGAACCGGCTGCCGGAGGGGACGGGCAGGGCGCAGTGGTAGCAGGGGGTGATCATGGTTCGGGATCTCAGATCGTTCCCACGCTCTGCGTGGTAACGCCTCGCTGGACGCTCTGCGTCCGCTTTTATGGCGCTGAGCGCCACGGGCTGCATTCCCACGCGGAGCGTGGGAATGATCAGTTACTTTTTCAGGTCTTCGGCACCCTGCAACGGCTCATCGCCGAGCAACAAGTCTGTGTCGTGGCTGACCTCTTCTTCTTCGAACAGGCGCCAGGTCTTGTCGCCTTCCACGCCGAGCACTTCCACGAAGCGGCGCCCTTCGACCTTGTCGGTGACCTGGCCGATGTAGCGGCCCGGTTCGCTGGCGCTGCGGGTCAGGTTGATCTTGCGATCCTTCGCCGGCTGGGTCGGGGAGATCAGGTTCAGCTCCAGGGTGTTCGGGTTGCTGTAGCCGGTGAGGTGCAGCTCGACTTCTCCGGTCAGCGCGTCCAGGTGCAGCTTGCCGCGCAGTTGCAGGGTCTGGGCCAGGCGTTCGCGGTCCAGGGAGCGGTTGATGCCTTTGCCGGCCTCGTAATAGTTGTCGTTGACCAAGTTGTCCGGGTGGTTCACCGCGATGGTCACCATGGACAAGGTCAGGGTCACTGAGCAGGCGAGGATCGCGATGATGATCCAGGGCCAGAGGTGCTTGTACCAGGGGCTTGCGGCAGTGGTTACGGGCATTCTCGTGTTCCCTGTCTAACGGACTTGTGGGCCGATGAATCGGCTCTTGGCTTCAATGCGGACGCTGTTGTCGTCGGCGTCCTCAAGGATGAACGTTACCTCGTTGGTGCTTGACGGCAACTGCTCGGGCGCACTCGACAATTCTACCGGCATGCTGACGATGTCGCCGGCGGCCACCTTGATTTCGCGTCGGCCTTGCAGCTTGAGGTCGGGCAGGCCGGCAGCGTCGAGCACGTAGGTGTGGTCGCGCTGATCCTTGTTCATGATTTTCAGGCTGTAGACGTTTTCGATGCGCCCTTCGGCGTTTTCGCGGTACAGCACGCGGTCCTTGCTCACGTCGAAGCCCACCAGCGAACGCATGAAGAACGCGGCCACCAGCAGGCTGATCATCGCCAGCAACACCAAGGCGTAACCGATCAGGCGCGGGCGCAACTTGTGGGTTTTCTGTCCGGACAGATTGTGCTCGGTGGTGTAGCTGATCAGGCCGCGTGGGTACTCCATCTTGTCCATGATGTTGTCGCAGGCGTCGATGCAGGCAGCGCAGCCGATGCACTCGATCTGCAGGCCGTCGCGGATGTCGATGCCGGTGGGGCACACCTGCACGCACATCGTGCAGTCGATGCAATCGCCCAGGCCCTGGGCCTTGTAGTCGACCCCCTTCTTGCGCGGGCCACGCACTTCGCCACGGCGTGGGTCGTAGGAAACGATCAGCGTGTCCTTGTCGAACATCACGCTCTGGAACCGCGCATAGGGGCACATGTAGATGCACACCTGTTCGCGCAGCCAGCCGGCGTTGCCGTAGGTGGCGAGGGTAAAGAAACCCACCCAGAAATACGACCAGCCGTCGGCCTGGCCGGTGAAAAAGTCCAATACCAGTTCGCGGATTGGCGAGAAGTAGCCGACAAAGGTCAGGCCGGTGACAAAACCGATCAGCAGCCACAGCGTGTGCTTGCTGAATTTGCGCAGAAATTTGCTGACGCCCATGGGCGCCTTGTCCAGCTTGATGCGCTGGTTGCGATCGCCTTCGGTAACCTTTTCGCACCACATGAAGATCCACGTCCACACGCTTTGCGGGCAGGTATAGCCGCACCAGACGCGGCCGGCGTAAACCGTGATGAAGAACAGGCCAAACGCCGCGACGATGAGGATGCCCGACAGCAGGATGAAATCCTGAGGCCAGAAGGTTGCGCCAAAAATAAAGAACTTACGCTCCGGCAGGTTCCACCACACCGCCTGGTGGCCGCCCCAGTTCAGCCACACCGTGCCGAAGTACAGCAGGAACAGGCCGGCACCGCCGAGCATGCGCAGATTGCGGAACAGCCCGGTGAAGGCGCGAGTGTAGATTTTCTCTCGTGACGCATAGAGATCGACGGTTTTGGCAGGCGGGGTAACGTCGTGTACCGGTATCTGGTTGCTCATCATTGCATCCCACGGCGGTGGAGATTTGCCTCGGCCAGTACGTGCCAACCGGGGTCAAATTAAGGATGTTGCAGTGGCCTCATGATACGCCCCCGGTGGTGCGTGAAGGGTGCGACCTTTGGTCGCGTTGGGGGAAATCAATTGATGGTGTACGTGATCTGGATCAATTGACTTGTGAAGTATGGTTGGTTTTGCGGCTACGGTGGGGTGGAGGGCCCTGATGCTGTTCAGTAACTCTTTATCTGAAATCACTGCCTGGAAGAGTTCAGTTCTGGAGCGGCCTATGGACGATAGTTGCGCGATCAGGGCTGCGCTCTTCTGGCATTTGAAGCATTTCAACAATGTCTGAATGATTGGGCTTGAGCGCTTCTTTCGGATCTTTTTGCTGGGGACTTTCTGGGGGATTGTTCATGTTGAGTCTCGATGAAAGTGCCGAAGTCCAAACTAAATGACTGTCTCTCAAGGTGCAATGAACAAAAATGGCCCTGTCAGTTTTCGCTGATAGGGCCTTTTTCACTACCTTTTCGTTATGGCTCCTCAGGCTTCTTATCCCCATGGGACAAGCTGTAAACATACGCCGCCAACAAGTGCACCTTGTCATTGCCCTGCAGTTGTTCCTGCGCTGGCATCTGGCCCTGGCGGCCATAGCGAATGGTCTGCTGCAGTTGGGCGAAGCTCGAACCGTAGATGAACGCACCCGGATGAGTCAGGTCCGGTGCGCCCATGGCTGGGGTGCCTTTACCGGTCGGGCCGTGGCAGGCCACGCAGTTGGCGGCGAAGAGTTTCGCGCCGTTGGCGACGTCGGCCTTGGCGCCTTCCGGCAGCTTGCGGCCATCGAGGTTGGTCACCACGAACGCCGCTACGTCGGCCACGCCTTGCTCGCCGATCACTTCGGCCCAGCCTGGCATCACCGCATGGCGGCCCTGCATGATGGTTTGCTTGATGGTCGCCGCGTCGCCGCCCCAGCGCCAGTCGGCGTCGGTCAGGTTGGGAAAACCGTAGGCGCCCTTGGCGTCGGAACCGTGGCACACCGAGCAGTTGGAGGCGAACAGACGCCCGCCCATCTTCAGGGCCTGCGGGTCTTTGGCGACTTCTTCAATCGGCATCGAGGCGAATTTGGCGAAGATCGGCCCGAATTTGGCCTCCGACCTGGCCATTTCCTTTTCCCATTCGTGCACGCCGGTCCAGCCGGTCTGGCCGTTGGCGAACGCGGTTTGCTTGTCGTTGTCGAGGTAGTTGTAACCCGGCAGCAGGCCTTTCCAGTTGCCCAGGCCAGGGTACAGCGCCAGGTAGCCGAGGGCGAAGATGATCGTGCCGACGAACAGCATGAACCACCATTTGGGCAGCGGGTTGTCGTATTCCTCGATGCCGTCGAACGAGTGGCCGACGGTCTCGTCCGTCTGTTCGGCGCGCTGACCCTTGCGGGTCGACAGCAGCAGCCAGGTCAGGGCGAAGATGGTACCCAGACTGAGGACTGTGACGTACAGGCTCCAGAACGTAGTCATTCTTTGTTACTCCTAGACGCTTGCTCGACGTGCTTGATGGCTTCCGGGTCATCCGCAAAAGGCAGCATGGTCGCGTCGTCGAATTCCGATTTGCGCCGTGGGCTGAACACCCACAGCGCCAGGCCGATAAAGGCCACCATCACCACGACGGTGCCCAGGCCACGAATCATTCCGATATCCATGCCGGTCACCGTTTGCTTTTGATGAGGGTGCCAAGGCCCTGCAGGTAGGCCACCAACGCGTCCATTTCGGTCTTGCCTTTGACGGCGGCTGCCGCACCGGCGATGTCTTCGTCGGTGTAGGGCACGCCCAGGGTGCGCAGGACTTCCATTTTTTTCGCGGTGTCCTTGCCGTCGAGCTTGTTTTCCACCAGGAACGGGTATGCCGGCATTTTCGACTCCGGCACCACGTTGCGCGGGTTGTACAAGTGCGCACGGTGCCAGTCATCGGAGTAACGCCCGCCCACGCGCGCCAGGTCCGGGCCGGTGCGCTTGGAGCCCCACAGGAACGGGTGGTCCCACACGCTTTCACCGGCGACCGAGTAGTGGCCATAGCGTTCGGTTTCGGCGCGGAACGGGCGGATCATCTGCGAGTGGCAGCCCACGCAACCGTTGGCGATATAAACGTCGCGGCCTTCCAGTTCGAGGGCGGTGCGCGGTTTCATGCCTTCGACCGGCTTGTTGGTCACGTCCTGGAAGAACAGCGGGACAATCTGGGTCAGGCCGCCGATGCTCACGGCGACGACCATGAAGAAGGCCAGCAGGCCGATATTCTTCTCGACTACTTCATGCTTCATCAGTGGGCTCCCACGACGGCGATCTTGGCGGCGGCTTCAGCTTGCTCAGGGTCGGAGGCACGCACGGTGCGCCAGACGTTGTAGGCCATGAACAGCATGCCGGTGGCGAAGAACGCACCGCCCAGGGCGCGCACGATATAGCCCGGGTGGCTGGCTTGCAGCGCTTCGACGAACGAGTAGGTGAGGGTGCCGTCGTCGTTGATCGCACGCCACATCAGGCCCTGGGTAATGCCGTTGACCCACATCGAGGCGATGTAGAGCACGGTGCCGATAGTGGCCAGCCAGAAGTGCGTGTTGATCAGCCCGACGCTGTGCATCTGCGCACGCCCGAACAGCTTGGGGATCATGTGGTACAGCGCGCCGATGGAGATCATCGCCACCCAGCCCAGGGCACCGGCGTGGACGTGGCCGATGGTCCAGTCGGTGTAGTGGGAGAGCGAGTTGACGGTCTTGATCGCCATCATCGGGCCTTCGAAGGTCGACATACCGTAGAACGCCAGCGAAACCACCAGAAAGCGCAGGATCGGGTCGGTGCGCAGCTTATGCCAGGCGCCCGAGAGCGTCATCATGCCGTTGATCATGCCGCCCCAGCTCGGCGCCAGCAGGATGATCGACATCGCCATGCCCAACGACTGCGCCCAGTCCGGCAGCGCGGTGTAGTGCAGGTGGTGCGGGCCGGCCCAGATGTACAGGGTGATCAGCGCCCAGAAGTGCACGATGGACAGGCGGTAGGAGTAGATGGGACGTTCGGCCTGCTTGGGCACGAAGTAATACATCATCCCGAGGAAACCGGTGGTGAGGAAAAAGCCCACGGCGTTATGCCCGTACCACCACTGGATCATCGCATCCGTCGCGCCGGCATAGGCCGAGTAGGACTTGAACAGGCTGACCGGCAGGGACGCGTGGTTGACGATGTGCAGCATCGCCGTGACTAGGATGAAGGCCCCGTAGAACCAGTTGCCGACATAGATGTGTTTGGTCTTGCGCTTGACGATGGTGCCGAAGAACACCACGGCGTAGGTCACCCACACAATGGCGAGCAAAATGGCGATCGGCCACTCCAGCTCGGCGTATTCCTTGGTGGTGGTGTAGCCCAAGGGCAGGCTGATGATGGCGCCGACGATGACCGCCTGCCAGCCCCAGAAGGTAAAGGCGGCAAGGCCATCGGAAATCAGTCGCGTCTGGCAGGTGCGTTGCACGACGTAGTAGGAGGTGGCAAACAGCGCGCATCCACCGAAGGCAAAGATCACCAGGTTGGTGTGCAGCGGGCGCAGGCGGCCGAAGGTCGTCCAGGGCAGGTCGAAATTCAATTGCGGCCAAACCAGTTGCGAGGCGATGAACACCCCGAGCCCCATGCCAAGGATCCCCCAGACCACCGTCATGATGGCGAACTGGCGAACGACCTTATAGTTATAAGCAGTCGGACTGATTGCTGTGCTCATTCTAAGGTTCCACGGTTTAGGTTTTTTTATAGGTAAAATCGGCCGCAAGTATGTAGAAAGCGAGGGGCCATTGCAACGCAATGACTGACCTGTATCAATGCGTTCCACGCCAGATTCTGCGCCCTTTCCATGTTTGATGTAAGGATAAAATAGAAATCGAAAGCTGATCGAGTGGACAAGAAAATTTCGGAGCCTCGACAGCGGTTGTCGCGTACGCCGAAATCGCTTCGCTTGAAAGCAAGCGTAGACCCGAATCTGAGGTGGGGAAAGTTGGACTTGGGAAGGGCGCGACACTTAGTCGCGCAAGCAGTGGCGAACCGTGGCGAGGGAGCTTGCTCCCGCTGGAGTGCGAAGCGCTCCCAGATTTTTGGGGCCGCTTCGCTGCCCAGCGGGAGCAAGCTCCCTCGCCACAGCTAATGGTTATTGAGGTTGGCTTTCCGGCGTTGCACCGTCAGCGTTATGGGAAAGGCTATAAACATAAGCCGCCAGCAGATGCACCTTGTCATTGCCTTGCAGCACTTCCTGCGCAGGCATCTGGCCCTGGCGACCATGACGGATGGTCTGTTGCAGCTGCGCCAGGCTGGTGCCGTAGATAAACCCTGCAGGCTCGGTCAGGTTTGGCGCGCCCATGGCTTCCACACCGTGGCCCTGCGGCCCGTGGCAGGCAACGCAGGTGGTGTTGAATGCGGCCTGGCCCGCCGCCAGGTCGGCCGTGCTGTCGGCCGGTAAGGGCAACTTGGCCAGGTCGTGGCGTACATACGCGGCAACATTCTTCACCCCATCCTCGCCCAGCACTTCACCCCAGGCCGGCATCGCCGCGTGGCGACCGCCCAGGATGGTGGCCTTGATCGCTGCGGCCGAACCGCCCCAGCGCCAGTGGCTGTCTGCCAGGTTGGGGAAGCCGTACGCGCCCTTGGCATCCGAGCCGTGGCACACCGCGCAGTTGGAGGCGAACAGGCGACCGCCCATCTTCAAGGCTTGCGGGTCCTTGGCCACTTCTTCCACCGGCATCGCTGCGAATTTGGCGTAGATCGGCCCGAACCTGGCGTCGGCCTTGGCCATCTCCTTGTCCCATTCCTTGGTCGACGTCCAGCCGTCTTCATAGCCCGGCAACACGCCTTTCCAGTTACCCAGGCCCGGGTAGAGGATCAGGTAGCCGACGGCAAACACCAGCGTGCCGACGAACAGCATGAACCACCACTGGGGCAGCGGGTTGTCGTATTCCTCGATGCCGTCGAAGGCGTGGCCCATGGTCTGGTCGACGCTGCCGTGGGTTTCGCCCTTGCGGGTGCCGATCAACAGCCAGGTCAGGCCGATCAGGCTGCCGAGGGTCAGTACGCAGATCCATGCACTCCAGAAGGTAGTCATGGCCGAGTGCTCCTTGGTGCGGGCGCTTCTTGAGCGTCGGAGGGAGAAGGTTCATCGGCGAACGGCAGCAGGCGCGCCTGCTCGAAGTCCGCGTTGCGGCGGTTGTTGAACACCCACAGCGACAAGCCGATGAAAGCGATGGCGACCACCAGCGTGCCGAGGCCGCGGATAGTGCCCGCGTCGAATTCAAATCCCATGGCTCACCTCTTGCTCTTGATGGCAGTGCCGAGCACTTGCAGGTAGGAAACCAGCGCGTCCATTTCGGTCTTGCCCTTGAGGCTGGCGACCGCACCACGAATGTCGTCGTCGGTGTACGGCACGCCCAGGGTGCGCATGACGTTCAGTTTGGTCTCGGTGTGGCTGCTGTCGACCGGGGCCGTCACCAGCCATGGGTAGGCCGGCATTTTCGACTCGGGCACCACGTTGCGCGGGTTGTACAGGTGCGCGCGGTGCCAGTCGTCCGAGTAGCGTGCGCCCACGCGGGCCAGGTCCGGCCCGGTGCGCTTGGAGCCCCACAGGAACGGGTGGTCCCACACGCTTTCGCCGGCCACCGAGTAATGGCCGTAGCGTTCGGTCTCGGCGCGGAACGGGCGGATCATCTGCGAGTGGCACTGCACGCAGCCTTCACGGATGTAGATGTCGCGGCCCTCCAACTGCAGCGCGGTGTAGGGTTTCATGCCTTCGACCGGCTTGTTGGTCACGTCCTGGAAGAACAGCGGGACGATCTGGGTCAGGCCGCCGATGCTCACGGCGAGCACCATCAGCAGCATCAGCAGGCCGACGTTTTTTTCAATGACTTCGTGTTTCATCACAACCTCCTCAGGCCAGTTGCGCGACAGGCACGGCGTCGGCGGGCTGCACCGCGCGCACGGTGCGCCATGTGTTGTAAGCCATCAGGAACATGCCGCTGAGGAACACCGCACCGCCCACCAGCCGCACGATGTAGCCCGGGTGGCTGGCCACCAGGGTTTCGACGAAGGAGTAGGTCAGGGTGCCGTCCTCATTGATCGCACGCCACATGAGGCCCTGGGCGATGCCGTTGACCCACATCGAAGCGATGTAGAGCACGGTGCCGATGGTGGCCAGCCAGAAGTGCGCGTTGATCAGGCCGAGGCTGTACATCTGCTCGCGCCCGAAGACTTTGGGGATCATGTGGTACAGCGCGCCGATTGAAATCATCGCCACCCAACCGAGTGCGCCGGCGTGTACGTGGCCGATGGTCCAGTCGGTGTAGTGGGAGAGGGCGTTGACGGTCTTGATCGCCATCATCGGGCCCTCGAAAGTGGACATGCCGTAGAACGCCAGGGACACCACGAGGAAGCGCAGGATCGGGTCGCTGCGCAACTTATGCCAGGCGCCCGAGAGCGTCATCATGCCGTTGATCATGCCGCCCCAGCTCGGTGCCAGCAGCACCAGCGACATCACCATGCCCAACGACTGTGCCCAATCCGGCAACGCGGTGTAGTGCAGGTGGTGGGGCCCGGCCCAGATATACAGGGTGATCAGCGCCCAGAAGTGCACGATGGACAAACGATACGAATACACCGGGCGTTCGGCCTGCTTGGGCACGAAGTAGTACATCATCCCGAGAAAGCCGGCGGTGAGGAAAAAGCCTACAGCGTTATGCCCGTACCACCACTGCACCATCGCATCCGTCGCACCGCCGTACAGCGAGTAGGACTTGGTCAGGCTGACCGGGATTTCCAGGTTGTTGACGATATGCAGGATCGCCACGGTGATGATGAATGCGCCGAAAAACCAGTTACCCACATAGATGTGCTTGGTGTTGCGCTTCATGATCGTGCCGAAGAACACGATGGCATAGGCCACCCAGACGATGGTGATCAGGATGTCGATCGGCCATTCCAGCTCGGCGTATTCCTTGGAACTGGTGTAGCCCAGCGGCAGGCTGATCGCGGCCAACAGGATGACGAGCTGCCAGCCCCAGAAGCAGAATGCGGCGATTTTCGGTGCGAACAGCTGTGTCTGGCAGGTGCGTTGCACCGAATAGAAGGAGCTGGCGAACAGTGCGCAGCCACCGAAGGCAAAGATCACGGCGTTGGTGTGCAGCGGGCGCAGGCGACCGAAGCTGGTCCAGGGCAAATCGAAGTTGAGCGCAGGCCAAACCAATTGGGCCGCGAGAAAAACCCCGAGGCCCATGCCGACGATGCCCCACACCACCGTCATAATGGCGAATTGGCGGACCACCTTGTAGTTATAGGCGGTACTTAAAGTAGTGTTCATGGTTCCCCATCCACGGTTCAACCCAAGCCGGTGCGGCACTTGGGCTGGAGTTATAGGCAGACTAAAAAGCGAGGCAAGCATGGGCAAAGAGCACAAGGCCAGTATTGACGGGGATCAATGGGCGCAGTGTGTGCGTGAACGCGGCTGGTTATGGGATGTCGCAGCGCAGGCGATTTCAGGCGAGCCCGTCACGTTGATCCTGGCCCACGGCGCCGGCGCGCCGATGGACTCGGCGTTCATGAACGACATGGCTGCGCGCCTTGCCGGGCATGGCGTTAACGTCGTGCGCTTCGAATTTCCCTACATGGCCCAGCGCCGATTGGACGGAGGCAAGCGCCCACCGAACCCGGCGCCGAAACTGCTGGAGGCATGGCGGGAGGTGTATGCCCTGGTGCGGCGTCATGTCGCGGGCAAGGTGGCGATAGGCGGCAAATCCATGGGCGGGCGGATGGCCAGTTTATTGGCCGATGAACTGGGCGCCGCTGGGTTGGTGTGCCTGGGCTATCCGTTCTATGCGGTGGGCAAGCCGGAAAAACCTCGGGTAGAGCATTTGGCTGTGCTTAAGACGCCAACGCTGATTGTGCAGGGCGAGCGGGATGCCCTGGGTAATCGAGCGGCGGTGGAGGGGTATGACTTGTCGCCTAGCATCGAATTGATGTGGCTGGTGGCGGGGGATCATGACTTGAAGCCGTTGAAGGCTTCGGGGTTTAGTCATGAGCAGCATCTGGAGGCTGCGGCGGTGAAGGTGGCTGGGTTTCTTGGTGCCGGTTAGGGCCCTATCGGGGGCAAGCCCCCTCCCACATTTTGACCACATTTCCAAATTTGGAACTCGGTCGAATGTGGGAGGGGGCTTGCCCCCGATAGCGATCTACCGGTTAAAACGCTCCACCAGCGAGTACTGGGTATTCGCTGTATGCGTCAACTCTTCACTCAACTGCGCCGAGCTCATCGCCTGCTCCGAGGTCTGGTCCGCCAGCAACGCAATGGTGCTGATGTTACGGCTGATCTCTTCGGCAACGGCACTTTGCTCTTCAGTCGCGGCGGCGATCTGCGTGGTCATGTCGGTGATATTCGCCACCGCCTCACTGATACCCACCAACGCCTGATCCGCTTCCATCACCCGTGCCACACCCTCTTCGGCCTGGCGATGCCCGGCGTCCATGGTTTGCACGGCGGCGGCGGCAGTTTGCTGCAGTTTGGCGATCAGCGTGTGGATCTGTCCGGTCGATTCAGCGGTGCGTTGCGCCAACTGGCGTACTTCATCCGCCACCACCGCAAACCCACGGCCCATCTCACCGGCGCGCGCCGCTTCGATGGCGGCGTTCAAGGCCAGCAGGTTGGTCTGGTCGGCAATGCCTTTGATCACATCCACCACGCCGCCGATTTCATCGCTGTCCTTGGCCAGTTGCGTGACGGTGATACCGGTTTCGCCCACCGCCACCGACAAGCGCTGAATCGCCTCACGGGTTTCCCCGGCGATATCGCGGCCGCGACCGGTCAGGCGATTGGCTTCCTGGGTCGCATCTGCCGTGCGCTGCACGTGGCTGGCGACTTCCTGGGTGGTCGCCGCCATCTGGTTGACCGCAGTGGCTACCTGTTCCGTCTCTACGCGCTGGCGCTCCAGGCCGCTGGAGCTGTTGTGCGCCAGGGTGTTGGACTGCGCGGCCTGGTCGTTGAGGTGTTCGGCAGTGTCCTGCAGGCGGGTGAGGCAGGTCTTCAGACGCGCTTCCTGGCTGAGGATCGACATCTCCAGCCGCGCCTGGGCGCCGCGGCTGTCGGTGTACATCTGCGCGATCAACGGGTCGGAGGTGGTCTGCTCGGCCAGGCGCAGCAAACGCTTGAGGCCGCGCTGTTGCCAGCTCAGGCCCAACAGGCCCAACGGCACCGACAGCGCTGCCGCCAAGGCGAAACCCCACTGGGACGTGAGGGTGGCACCGATCATGAAGCTCAATTGGCTGACCAGGATAAACGGCAGCCAGTCCTGCAGCACCGGCAGCCACTTGTCCCGCTGGGGAACGGCCGACTTGCCCTGGTTGATGCGTTGATAGAGCGCTTCGGCCCGGCGGATCTGCTCGGCGGTGGGCTTGATGCGCACCGATTCGTAGCCGATCACCTGGTTGCCGTCGAAGACCGGTGTCACATAGGCGTTAACCCAGTAGTGGTCACCGGTCTTGCAGCGATTCTTGACAATGCCCATCCATGGCAAGCCTTGTTTGAGCGTCGACCACATGTGCGCGAACACCGCCGCCGGAACGTCCGGGTGACGCACCAGATTGTGCGGGGCACGGGTCAGTTCGTCGCGGGTGAACCCACTGATTTCGACAAAGGCGTCGTTGCAGTAGGTGATCACACCCTTGGCGTCTGTGGTGGAGATCAACCGTTGCTGAGCGGGGAAGGTACGTTCGCGCTGGGTAACGGGTTGGTTATTACGCATGATTGTTCAATCCGCAAGGCTTTCAGGGGGTATCGGCCATGTAGGGCATTTATTTAACTTATTTTTTGCAACAATCCGCTGGCAACGGTCGCGCGCAAACCGCCGAGCCTCACTGTGAGGCTGACAGCGCATCCTCGACCCGAGCTTTTTGTGGCCGCAACACCAGCCACAACGCGCCGGCGATCAACACCCCGCCATATACGTGGGCCATCGACAGCGGCTCATCCAGCAGCAACGCGCCCCACAGTACGCCGAACGGCGGGATCATGAAGGTCACGGTCATCGACTTGACCGGGCCGATGGAGGACAGCAGGCGGAAGTACAGGATGTAGGCGAACGCCGTGCACACCAGCCCCAACCCCAGCAGCGACGCCCATACCTGCCAGCCTCCCCAACTCGCCGGCGGCTGACTGATGGCGCTGTAGGCAAACAACGGCAGCAAGAACAATGTAGCGCCCAGCATGCTGCCCAAGGCCGACAGGCGACTGTCCAACCCGCCGCGCTGATCCAGCCAGCGCCGCGCCAGAAAACCGGCAAAGCCATAGCAGGTGGTCGCCAGCAGGCACGCCATTGCGCCCATCAACAATTCCAGATCAAAGGCCACCGGCCCCGCACGCGTGAGCACGGCCACGCCAAACAGCCCCAGGGCTACACCCGCGATTTTCGACGGTGTCAGGCGTTCGCTGAAGAACAACCCGCCAATCAGTACGCCCATCAGCGGCGTGGTGGCATTGAAGATCGCCGAATAACCCGCGGGCAATACCTGCGCCGCCACCGAGTACATGGTCGCTGGGATCCCTGAGTTGATTACGCCCAGCAGCAGCACCGTCTTGAACTTACCCTGGAAATCCCAGCTCACGCGCATCAACGCCAGGATCACCAACAAGCCTGCGGCGGCAATCGATACGCGGAAAAATGCGGTCGGCACGCTGCCGATTTCCGGCGCGATGATGCGCATGAACAGGAAACTCGCGCCCCAGATGGCGGCCAGTCCCAGCAAGTACAGGGTGTCGACAGGTTTCACAGAAAACTCCTACACGATCAGGCCGGGGAGTGTTGCCCAGCGTTCCGGTCGACACAATCGCTAAGTACGGCGGCCGGTGAAAAATCCTCCTTCTCCTGCCTGGGTTCACTGGCTAAGCTCAGGGCTTCCCGATACCCGTTCGAGGTTTTTCGCATGCCGCAGTCCGCCCTTGCTATCGCCCGGATGATCCTCGACGGTTTCGACGACTACCGTGAGCACTTTCGCCAGATCACCGATGGCGCTCGCGAGCGTTTCGAAAAGGCCCAATGGCAGCAAGGGCAAGCCGCTTCGGCGGCGCGCATCAGCCTGTATGAAGAGAAAGTGGGTGAGGTCACGGCGCGTCTGCGGGCTGCTTTCGAGGCGGGCGTGTTGCAGGACATCGAGCTGTGGCCCCAGGTGAAAAGCGCCTACATCGGCCTGATCGACCTGCGCTTTGACGATGAGCTGTCCGAAACTTGGTACAACTCGGTCTTCTGCAGCCTGTTCAGCCATGACCTGATCAGCGACGGCTGCATGTTTATCCACACCACGCGCCCCACCCAGCGTCTGGCGCGGGCGGCGCAGACCCGCATCTACACGCCTGCAGGCAACATGGCGCAGATGCTTGCGCAGATTTTTGCGGACTACAGCTTCAGTGAACCCTACGCCGACTTGCCTGCCGACCTGCAACGCCTGGAAGCCCAACTGCGCGAAAACCTGCCGGACTGGGTGTGCAAAGACCCGGACCTGAACGTCGAGCTGTTTTCCTCGGTGCTCTACCGCAATAAAGGCGCCTACCTGGTGGGGCGTATCTACACCCGCGACGAACAATGGCCGCTGGTGATCCCATTGCTGCACCGCGAAGGGCGGGGTATTCAGATCGATGCGTTGATCACCGACGAAGCTGAGGTGTCGATCATCTTTTCCTTTACGCGCTCCTATTTCATGGTCGACGTGCCCGTGCCTGCCGAGTTCATCGACTTTCTCAAGCGCATCCTGCCCGGCAAACACATCGCCGAGCTGTACACGTCCATTGGCTTCTATAAACACGGCAAGTCGGAGTTCTACCGCGCACTGATCAATCACCTGGCCACCACCGATGACCAGTTCATCATGGCGCCGGGCGTGCGTGGCATGGTCATGAGCGTGTTTACCCTGCCAGGCTTCAACACCGTGTTCAAGATCATCAAGGACCGTTTCTCACCGTCGAAAAACGTCAACCGCGCCACGGTGATCGAGAAGTACCGCCTGGTCAAAAGTGTCGACCGCGTGGGGCGCATGGCCGATACCCAGGAGTTCGCCGACTTCCGCTTTCCCTTGAGCAAGTTCGAGCCCGACTGCCTTGCCGAGTTGTTGGAAGTGGCCGCCAGCACCGTCGAAGTGGAAGGTGACACCGTGCTGATCCGCCACTGCTGGACCGAACGGCGCATGACCCCGCTCAACCTCTACCTGGAAAACGCCAATCCCGCCCAGGTGCGCGAAGCCCTGGAAGACTACGGGCTGGCGATCAAGCAATTGGCGGCGGCGAATATCTTTCCCGGTGACATGCTGCTCAAGAACTTCGGCGTCACCCGTCACGGCCGGGTGGTGTTTTATGACTACGATGAAATCTGCTTTCTCACCGAGGCCCACTTCCGCCACATTCCCGCGCCGCGTACCCCAGAGGATGAAATGGCCTCTGAACCGTGGTACTCCATTGGCCCGCTGGATGTGTTTCCTGAGGAATTCCCGCCTTTTCTGTTCGCCGACGCCGGCCAGCGCAAGCTGTTCGATGAGCTGCATGGTGAGCTGTATAACGCGGACTATTGGAAAGGGCTGCAGGAGGCTATTCGCGCGGGGAAGGTGATTGACGTGTTTCCGTATCGGCGCAAGGACCCGCGTGATGAAGAGGGGCTGGCGAGTTGAAGAGGTAAGCGTGGCCCAGTGGCCGACTGCGATGTGCAATCAGCCACTGGACGCCTGTTTTTGAAGCGCGTGGTCGAGCTCTTTTGGCCGGGCTGGGTTGAAGCTGGTGTACGGTTGTTTAAATCGCTATGCGTTACGGTTGCGTAGCGGTCAAGCGATGAAGGGCCAGCGTGTTTGTCAGATCGGTGTAGATAGTGCGCAAATCGGTGTTCAGTTCAGCGACCAGCGCTCGCTGTTTATTGCGATCTTTAAGTTGACTGATCGCCGCGTGTTTGACTTGCATGTTGTTTGCGGAATCAATCACTGCCTTGAACTGCGCACGTTCCTCGGCAATGCCAGGTTGTTCCGTACGGGGCACTGCGTTCAGTTGTACAAAGGCCTTTTCGATGACGGCCAATTCCAGTTTGATTCGGCGGTTGTTTGGCGGGGTCAGCAGCAGCGCAGGGTTCATGCCCTCAATCGAGCTGCCATCAAGGTTGCCGTTGCGCCAGGCGTCGCGCAAATTCACCAAGACGTCCCGTGCGGCATCGACCGCCTGGGCCGAGAGTTTCTCCCCCAGGCCGTTGCGCTGCACGGTCTCGACTGTGCGTTCCAGTCGGTGGAGTGTCAGTTCCACCGGTGCCAGTTGCTTGTGCCGCTCCAGACTCTGCTCCAGGCGTTTACGCTCCGGGGCCAGGCCAACGGAGGATTTGAATTGGCTGCTGCCTTTCAAACGGCCCGTTGCCCATGCATTGCGAGACTCGGTCATGGCGTTGCGTTGCCTGAGAAAGATCTCTTCCTCGGCGTGAGACAGAGGCTGCGGCTCTTGCCTGATGTGGTTGTCCAGCAGGGCAATCTCCTTCTCCAGAGCGTTGATATGTTTGACCGCCTGTTCCAGCGTGTGCCCACTCAGCTGGTTGCTCAGGGGTGCAGGCGGCAGGACGGCAACCGTTACCGGGTCCAGCTCGCAGGACGGTGGCGCGATGGCGGCGGCCCACGCTGCGCGTCGACCCAGCAGGGCATCGCGGCGCTCCACGCGAGCGGTCAGTTGCTCGTAGCGTTGCTGGAGGGCGTGCAGGCTTGTTTTGTCATCCGGCTGCACGGCGAAGTGTTTGTGGCTTTCCTGGTCTAAGGCTGCAAGCGCTTCATCAATCCTTGAACTGTGCATCCAGGCCTGAAGCTGATGGCCTTTTTCCTGCGCGGCACGGTCGGGCATTCGACTGATAGGGCCAAACAATGCGTGTTCAAGGTGCCGGCATTTATCGAGCATGTGCCGGTGGCCTTGCCCTACCAGGCTTTCAACCACCGCTTCATGGATGGCGTAGGTTTGCTGGAACAGCCTGCCCACGGTGGCGCCGGGTTGGTAGGCGGGCAATGGTTTTGATCCGAACATAATGGTTTCTCCGATACGGTGGGCATGAGGTTTTTCCTTGGCGAGCCGCGTGGGGTGGGTGTGCGGGTGGGGTCGCGTGCCGCAGTAAATCGCGCCGGATCGTCACCAGGCCAGATGTGCGTTCTGATAGCCCTGCGTGAAAAGTCGAATGAGAGAGTAGGTGGCACGACCCCGTCGAGCTAAAAATAGCCGGCTCACGCGTATGAAGCGGCCGTGTTGCCGTGAAGAAAGGGCTTGGCTCGTTTACAAGGACAGAAATCTGCGACAATTGCCGTCTACGATCATGTCACCGCAGGCTTACCTGCCTCATTAAAAGACCTTTGCGTACCTGATGACCGACCAAGCGCCCACCATCGACCAACTGCTTAAAACCCTCGATCACGCCATGCTTGCCGACCGCAACCGCTTGCGGCGCCAGTTGCTTGAGCTGCGCAAGAAGCCCGATGAGCAGAAGCTGGCGCAGTGGGTATCGCGTATGCAGGCGTCCTGCGCCCAGGTCACGGCGCGGCGGGACAGCCTGCCGGTGATTCGTTACGACGACAGCCTGCCGATTGCCGCCAAGCGCGATGAAATCAAGGCTGCGCTGAACAAGCACCAGGTGCTGATCATCGCCGGTGAGACCGGTTCGGGTAAAACTACCCAGTTGCCGAAGATCTGCCTGGAGATCGGCCGCGGCCAGTTCGGCCTGATCGGCCACACCCAGCCACGCCGGATTGCCGCGCGCAGCGTTGCCAGCCGGGTTGCCGAAGAGCTGGCGACGCCGCTCGGCGCGCTGGTCGGCTATCAGGTGCGCTTCGAGGACCAGAGCGACTCCAATACGCTGATCAAACTGATGACCGACGGTATCCTGCTGGCGGAAACCCAGAACGACCGCTACCTGGAACGCTACGACACGATCATCGTCGACGAAGCCCATGAGCGCAGCCTGAACATCGACTTCCTGCTGGGTTACCTCAAGACCCTGCTGCCGCGTCGCCCGGACCTGAAAGTTATCATCACTTCCGCGACCATCGACCTGGAGCGTTTCTCCAAGCATTTCGACGATGCGCCCATCGTGGAGGTATCAGGCCGTACTTTCCCGGTGGACACCTGGTACCGCCCGCTGACCCTGGAGCAGGACGAGGAGGGCAACCGTGTCGAGGATGACTTGACCGTCGACCAGGCGATCCTGGCCACCCTCGACGAAATCGCCGCCTACGAGCGCAGCGAACGCCGCAGCCCCGGTGATGTGCTGGTGTTCCTGCCCGGCGAACGCGAAATTCGCGACGCCGCCGAGATGCTGCGCAAGGCGCAGCTCAAGCACACTGAGATCCTGCCGCTGTATGCGCGCCTGTCACCCGCCGAGCAACAACGCATTTTCCAATCACACCCAGGCCGGCGCGTGGTGCTGGCAACCAACGTCGCGGAAACCTCGCTGACCGTGCCGGGCATTCGTTATGTGATCGACAGCGGCACCGCACGCATCAGCCGCTACAGCTACCGCGCCAAGGTGCAACGCTTGCCGATCGAGGCGATTTCCCAGGCCAGCGCCAACCAGCGCAAAGGCCGTTGCGGCCGGGTCGAGCCGGGCATCTGCATTCGCTTGTACAGCGAAGAGGACTTTATCGGGCGCCCGGAATTTACCGACCCTGAGATCCTGCGCACCAACCTTGCCGCCGTGATCCTGCAGATGCTGCACCTGCGCCTGGGTGAAATCACCGACTTTCCGTTTATCGAACCGCCGGATGGCAAGGCCATCAGCGACGGTTTCAACCTGCTGCAAGAGCTGTCGGCGGTAGACCGTAACAGCCAGCTCACACCATTGGGCCGCCAACTGGCGCGCCTGCCGGTGGACCCGCGCATGGGCCGCATGCTGCTCGAAGCCGCCAAGCTCGGCAGCTTGCAGGAAGTGCTGATCGTGGCCAGCGCCATGTCGATCCAGGACCCGCGCGAGCGCCCGCCAGAACGCCAGCAGGCCGCCGACCAGGCCCATGCGCAGTGGAAAGACCCGGATTCGGACTTCGCCGGGTTGGTCAACCTGTGGCGCGGCTTTGAAGAACAGCGCCAGGCACTAACCGCCAGCCCGCTGCGCAATTGGTGTCGCAAAAACTTCCTTAACTACCTGCGCCTGCGCGAGTGGCGCGATTCCCATCGCCAGTTGAGCCTGATCTGCCGCGACATGCAGCTGACGATCAACAAGGAACCGGCGGACTTCCCGAAATTGCACAAGGCGGTGCTGTCCGGCTTGCTCAGCCAGATCGGCCAGAAGACCGAGGACGGCGACTACCTCGGTGCCCGGCAGCGGCGTTTCTGGATTCATCCTTCCTCGGGCATCGGCAAGAAGCGCCCGCAATGGCTGATGACCGCCGAACTGGTGGAAACCACCAAGCTGTATGCGCGCATGGTGGCCAAGATCGACGCCGACTGGATCGAACCGCTGGCCGGGCACCTGATCAAGAAAAACCACTTCGAGCCCCATTGGGAGAAAAAGCGCGGCCAGGTGGTGGCGTTTGAACAGATCACGCTGTTCGGGCTGATCGTGGTCGGACGCCGGCCGGTGCATTACGGGCCGATCGACCCGGTGGTGTCCCGCGAGCTGTTCATTCGCGAAGGCCTGGTGCGTGGAGAGATCCAGTCCCGAGCCAAGTGCCTCACGGCCAACCAGCAACTGCTGGAGCAGCTCGACGAACTGGAAGCCAAGGCGCGCCGTCGCGACATCCTGGCCGACGAGGAAACCCTCTACGCCTTCTACGATGCGCGTTTGCCGGCAGAGATCCACCAGACCGCCACCTTCGACAGCTGGTACAAGGTCAACAGCCAGAAAGACCCGCAACTGCTGATCATGCGCGAGGAAGACGTGCTGGCCCGCGAAGCCAGTGAAGTCACCGCCGCGCATTACCCGGACACCTTGCACCTGGGCGACCTGGCCCTGGCCTTGAGTTACCACTTCGAACCCAACCACCCGCGCGATGGCGTAACCCTGCGCGTGCCGGCGCCGCTGTTGCCGGCGTTGCCCGCCGAGCGTCTGGAATGGCTGGTGCCGGGAGTGATCGAAGCCAAGTGCATCGCCCTGGTGCGTAACCTGCCCAAGGCGCTGCGCAAAAACTTCGTGCCGGTGCCGGATTTCGTCAAGGCGGCGCTGCAGCGCATCGAGTTTGGCCAGGGTTCGCTGCCCCAGGCATTGGGTCGCGAACTGTTGCGCATGACCGGTGCGCGGGTCAGCGATGAAGCCTGGGCGGAGGCCGCACAGCAGGTGGAAAACCATTTGAAGATGAACCTGGAAGTGGTTGACGGCGAGGGCAAATTCCTCGGCGAAGGCCGTGACCTGGCACAGCTGACCGCGCGTTTCGCCGAAGCCAGCCAGGCCGCCCTGGCAGTGCCGCAAACCGCGAAAAGCCAGCAGCCGGTGCACGCCAAGGTGTTTGCACCGGTGGCCGAAAAAACCCAGCAAAACATCGCCGGCCTGTCGATGACGGTGTACCCCGCGCTGGTGGAAGAAAACGGCACGGTCAAGGAAGGGCGTTTCTCCACGGCCGCCGAGGCCGAGTTCCAGCATCGGCGTGCCTTGCAGCGCCTGTTGATGCAGCAACTGGCGGAACCGGCGAAATTCCTGCGCGGCAAATTGCCGGGCCTGACCGAGTTGGGCCTGTTGTACCGCGAACTGGGGCGTGTCGAGGCGCTGGTGGAAGATATCCTGCTGGCCAGCCTCGATACCTGCGTATTGGAAGGCGAAGCCACGTTGCCGCGCGATGGCGCTGGGCTGGCCGCGCTGGCCGAGCGCAAACGTGGCGGTTGGACCGAACAGGCCGAGCGTCTGGCGCGCCTGACCCTGGAAGTGCTGAAACTCTGGCACGGCCTGCAAAAACGCTTCAAAGGCAAAATCGACCTCGCCCAGGCGGTGGCCTTGAACGATATCAAGCAGCAGTTGAGCAACCTGGTGTACCCAGGGTTTGTGCGCGAGACCCCGGCCCAATGGTTCAAGGAGTTGCCGCGTTTCCTCAAGGCCATCGAGCTGCGCCTGGAAAAACTGCCGAGCCAGGTGCAGAAGGACCGTGTGTGGAGCGCCGAGTTGAGTGGCCTGTGGGCGCAGTACCAGAATCGCCTGAATAAACACGCCCAGGAAGGCAAGCGCGATCCGCAGCTGGAGCTCTATCGCTGGTGGCTGGAAGAATACCGGGTGTCGTTGTTTGCCCAGCAACTGGGGACCAAGGTGCCGATTTCCGATAAGCGCTTGAGCAAACAATGGAGCCAGGTCGAGCCCTGAAGCATTCCCGGTTTCCTGAACTGAACAGGGTCAAATGTGGGAGGGGGCTTGCCCCCGATAGCTGTGTATCAGGTGCAGAGTCTGGCTCTGACACACCGCCATCGGGGCCAAGCCCCCTCCCACAATGAGATGTTTGTCTGGCATATGGCGCCAAATCACCGGCGTTGTGGCAAACTTCGCGGTTACAAGATGAATAAAGCGTTGCCAGTTCGATGTCCGCTGGACGGAATCGAACGACTTACAGTTTGGTACGACGGTACCAATATCTTCTGCCTGACAGATTTAGAGGAACGACCGTGCATAACGTCGTCATCAGCGGCACTGGCCTGTACACCCCGGCCAACAGCATCTCCAACGAAGAGCTGGTGCAGTCTTTCAATGCCTATGTGCAGCAGTTCAACCGCGAAAACGCCGCTGCCATCGAGCGCGGTGACGTGCAGGCGCTGACTGAGTCCAGTGCGGCGTTCATCGAAAAAGCCTCGGGCATCAAGAGCCGTTTCGTGATGGACAAGGACGGCATCCTCGACCCTCAGCGCATGGCCCCACGCCTGCCCGAGCGCAGTAACGACGAATGGTCGGTGCTCTGCCAGATGGCCGTCGGCGCCGCCGAACAGGCCCTGCAGCGCGCAGGCAAGACCGCCGCTGATATCGATGGCGTGATCGTCGCCTGTTCCAACCTGCAGCGCGCCTACCCGGCCATCGCCATTGAGGTTCAGGAGGCCCTGGGTATCCAGGGCTTCGGTTTCGATATGAACGTGGCGTGTTCCTCGGCCACGTTTGGTATCCAGAATGCCGCCAACAGCATCCAGCTGGGCCAGGCCCGGGCGATCCTGATGGTCAATCCGGAAGTCTGCACCGGCCACCTGAATTTCCGTGATCGTGACAGCCACTTCATCTTTGGTGATGCCGCCACGGCGGTGATCCTCGAGCGGGCTGACCTGGCGACGTCCGAGCATCAGTTCGATGTGGTGAGCACCAAGCTGCTGACCCAGTTCTCCAACAACATCCGCAATAACTTTGGCTTTCTCAACCGCACGGCGGAAGAGGGCATCGGCGCACCGGACAAATTGTTCGTGCAGGAAGGCCGCAAGGTGTTCCGCGATGTGTGCCCGATGGTGGCCGAGCTGATCGCTGCGCACCTGGCGGAAAACCAGCTGGGCGTCAACGATGTGAAGCGCTTCTGGCTGCACCAGGCCAACCTGAGCATGAACCACCTGATCGTGAAAAAACTGCTCGGCCGCGAGGCCTCGGTGGAAGAAGCACCGGTGATCCTCGATACCTACGCCAATACCAGCTCGGCGGGTTCGGTGATTGCGTTTCACACCTATCAGGACGACTTGCCCAAGGGCTCCGTGGCGGTGCTCAGCTCGTTCGGTGCGGGCTATTCCATCGGCAGTGTAATTCTGCGCAAACGCTGATGCGCGCGTTTACATCGAGGTGTTGAATGGCCGCAGCGGACGACGCGCACCTGCTTGAACGCCTGCTCAAGGGCGAACAGCGGGCCTACAAGGAACTGGTCACCACTTACCAGAGTGCGATGCGGGCGGTGGCCTATGCCATCGTCGGGCAGCGGCATGCCGACGAGGTGGTGCAGGATGCCTGGTTGTCGGTGGTCCGCAACCTCGCCAGGTTCGAAGGGCGCTCCAGCTTGAAGACCTGGCTGCTGACCATCACGGCGAACGCCGCCAAGGGCCGCTACAAGCAAAATCGTCGCGAGGTGTTACTCGACGACCTGCCTTCCCCCCATGGCACCATCGGTGATGAACGCTTCACCCCGGACGATGGTCACTGGGCTGTCGCGCCTTATGCCTGGCACCAAGACACGCCGGAAGCCTTGCTGACCGAGGAGGAATTGCGTAAATGCCTGGAGCATACGATTCTGAGCTTGTCCGAGTTGCAAGGCAGCGTGCTGGTGCTGCGCGAGCGCCAGGGCCTGGAGCTGGAAGAAATCTGTAATCTTCTGACGCTCTCACTCTCCAATGTGCGCGTGCTGTTGCATCGAGCACGGCTTAAAGTCTTCGCAACCGTGGAGCATTTTGAGGAAACGGGCGAATGTTGACGTGTAAAGAGCAAGTGGCGCGTTCCAGTGACTACCTCGATGGGCAATTGACCTTTCGTGAGCGTCTGCTGGTGCGTCATCACTTGATGTTCTGCCCGAACTGCCGGTGCTTCATTCGTCAGATGCGCCTGATGCAGGCGACGTTGCGGATCATGCCGCAGGAGCCAGTGAAAGATGCGGACGCACTGGCCGAACGGCTCGCCGCCGAACGGCGCAAAGACCTGTAGGAGCGAGCTTGCTCGCGAAAAACGTCAACGATAACGCGGGTATCCTGGATAACCGCGCCTGTTCGTTCTTCGCGAGCAAGAACTAGGCGTCCCCTCGCTCCTACAGGGTGAGGTCAGAACTTGGCTTCAGCATCCAGTTGCAGCGTGTTGGTGTTGGCATCACGCTGGGTACGGCTGGCGTAGTCAGCCTTGGTCAGGAAGTAGGTGGCGCCCAGGGCGAAGTTCTTGTCGATGTCGTAGCTGACCTTCATCTTGTGACCGCGCGAGCCGGTGGTGCCGTTGGCGAAGTCCGAATCGGTGAAGGCGCCCACGACCGCGTCGCGTTGTGTATCGCGGTAGTTGTAGTCGAGGTTGAAACCGAACACCTTGGACTTGGCACCCACCAACCAGGCGGTGTCCTGATCGGTCACGGCATCGTTGTTTTTCACGTACTGGCCGTAGAAGGCCAACGGCACTGCCAGGCCGCCGATGTCCGCCTGGGCAAAACCTTCATACAGGCGGAATTCATTATTGGCCGAGTTGCCGTTGACCGCCAGTGCGCAAGGCGTGGTGGTGGTCGTGCAGCGGCTGTCCTTGTCGTTCTGATAAGCGTAGACGCTGCCGCCCAGGGTCATTTTCAAGTTGTCGGTGAGCGAGAAACGCGTGCCCAACTGGCCGGAGGTCAGGCGCAGGTCGTGGCGAAATTGCACGCCGTCGCCGTCGACGTTGTCCTTGAGGTTGTAGTTACCCAGGCTGCCGAACAGTTCGGCACTGGCGCCCAACGGGTATTTGTAGGTGACTGCCAGGCCTTCGGGGTTGATGTCGCTGTCCCAGATCACATCGCCCATGCTCACCCACGGTTGCAGCATCTTGCCGCCGATCACGTGCAGGTTCTTGATCTGGTCCGGGTGGTAGTCGATGTAGCCGAGGTCCAGCCAGATCGATTTTTTATCGAAGTAACCATCCTGGTCCTGGTTGGTGGAACGTGCATCGTCACCGCCGCCCGTGGCGATACGGATACCGGTGTCCACTTGCGGGTTGATTTCAGTGTAGGCACCCAGACGAGCCCGGATACGTTGACGGTCCTTGTCACGCCCACCGTTGTTGGGCTCGCCATCGATCTTGATGGTTTCCTGGCGAAAGCGCACATCGCCCTTGAACTGAGTCTTGGCGGCCCAGGCCAGCTTCTGGTCGAAGCTGCTCAGCTCGTTGGTTTTTTTCGCGGTGGCCGCGATCTGTTCGTTGGTTTCTTGTTGAGCTTGCCGGGCGATCTGCTGTTCTTTCTGGTCTTTGGCCAACTCGTTTTGCAATTCGGTGTACTGCGAAGCGGTGATCTGGCCGTTGGCCTTGAGCATGTCGAGCAACTTAGCGTCGACTGCAGCGCTGGCCGGAACGCTGAGGGCCAGCATCAGGCCGCCACACAGGGCCGCCGCAGTTTTAGTGGAAGCAAGACGCATATCAATCTCCGAAAGTGAGGAGGGATACAACCCCTCCAGGACACAACCGACCGATGACGGACGGAAAAAAATGCCACCCGGCAACCCGGGTGCTCTGAAAACAGGCGTCAGTATCGCGGCGGTTTATGACGGAGTAGTGGCTAAGTGATTTCATCTGCATGACAAATTGTTTGCCGATGGAACTATCGGTTTAGAGCTGTGTCCGGCCATTTTTGGTGATGTGCATAGGGCTGTGATAGGCGATACTCGCCAGGCTTTTACGTCAGAAACAGAGAGGATGCCGATGCCGTTGCAACGCCTGCACAGCCTGTCCGAAATCACCCCGCAGGCCTGGGATGCCCTGGCGCCGCAGGCCCAGCCGTTCGTGCGGCATGCCTTCCTTAGCGCGCTGGAAGACAGTGCCAGCCTGGGGCCCCAGTCGGGCTGGCAACCGGAGCATTTGCTGCATTGGGACGGTGATCGGCTGGTGGCCGCGTTGCCCGGCTATCGCAAGTGGCATTCCTACGGCGAGTACGTGTTCGATCACGGTTGGGCCGACGCCTGCGCGCGCGCCGGCATCGACTACTACCCCAAGCTGCTGACGGCGGTGCCGTTCAGTCCGGTCAGCGGCCCGCGACTGTTGGCCGCCAATGCCGAAGACGGCTTCGAGCTGTTGAACAGCCTGCCCGGTTACCTGGAAATCGAAGGGCTCTCCGGCGCCCATATCAACTTCACCGACACGTTGGCCGACGACGCACTGGCCCGGCAACCCGGCTGGCTGCAGCGCCTGGGCTGCCAATTCCACTGGCAGAACCGTGGCTATCGCGACTTCCAGGACTTTCTCGACGCACTGAGTTCACGCAAGCGCAAACAGATGCGCAAGGAACGCGAGCAGGTGGCGGGGCAGGGCATTGAGTTCGAGTGGCTGCAGGGGCATGAGCTGAGTGAAGCCCAGTGGGATTTTGTCTACGCCTGCTACGCCAACACCTACGCGGTACGTCGCCAGTCGCCCTATCTGACCCGGGCGTTTTTCAGCCTGCTGGCCGAGCGCATGCCCGAGGCGATCCGCGTAGTACTGGCCAAACAGGGCTCACGCCCGGTGGCCATGGCGTTCAGCCTGATCGGTGGCGACAGTTTCTACGGCCGCTACTGGGGCTGCCTGGCCGAATTCGACCGGTTGCATTTCGAAACCTGTTTCTACCAGGGCATGGACTACGCCATCGCCCACGGCCTGCAACGCTTCGACGCGGGCGCCCAGGGTGAG
This sequence comes from Pseudomonas sp. R1-43-08, assembly GCF_003852255.1. Taxonomy (NCBI): domain Bacteria; kingdom Pseudomonadati; phylum Pseudomonadota; class Gammaproteobacteria; order Pseudomonadales; family Pseudomonadaceae; genus Pseudomonas; species Pseudomonas sp. R1-43-08. The sequence goes on along the minus strand of NZ_CP027734.1, from coordinate 4,011,273 downwards.
CACAAATTGATTCGCGGCTTTGAACCGGTGATCACCCGTTCGTGGCATTACCTGCGCCATCCGGGGTTGAAAAACGCCGTGGAGGATTTCCTCGAGCGCGAGCGGGTGGGGGTTCTGGCGTATGCCGAAGAGGCGAGGGAGGCCCTGCCTTATCGGCAGGGCTGACTGCCCCTTGCCCTAATGCCAGTCAGTTAAGAAGTAGAAAGGGTAAAAAGTAACCTGTGGCGAGGGAGCTTGCTCCCGCCGGACTGCGCAGCAGTCCCATTTTTGGGGCCGCTTCGCGGCCCAGCGGGAGCAAGCTACCTCGCCACAGGTACAGTGTTCGTCCTTAACTGACTGGCATTACCCCTTGCCCTGGGTTTCGATGCCTTCAATCGATCCCGACAAATCCACCCGTCTGATGCTGCCACAAGCGCGCATACAGCCCGCCATGGGCCAGTAACTCGGCATGGCTGCCACTCTCGGCGATCTGGCCTTTCTCCAGCACCACCAGGCGGTCCATTCGCGCGATGGTCGACAGGCGGTGCGCAATCGCAATCACGGTCTTGCCCTGCATCAGGGTTTCCAGGCTTTCCTGGATCGCCGCTTCCACTTCCGAGTCCAGCGCTGAGGTGGCTTCGTCCATGATCAGGATCGGCGCGTCCTTGAGCAGCACACGGGCAATGGCGATGCGTTGGCGTTGCCCGCCGGAGAGTTTCACGCCGCGTTCGCCCACGTGGGCATCCAGGCCGGTGCGACCTTCGGCGTCCGACAGCAGCGGGATAAACTCGTCGGCGCGGGCCTTGTGCACGGCGGCCCAGAGTTCGTCGTCGGTTGCATCCGGTTTGCCATACAGCAGGTTGTCGCGGATCGAGCGGTGCAGCAGCGAAGTGTCCTGGGTAATCATGCCGATCTGCGCGCGCAGGCTTTCCTGGGCGACTTCGGCGATGTTCTGGTCGTCGATCAGGATGCGCCCGCCTTGCAGGTCGTAGAGGCGCAGCAGCAGGTTGACCAGGGTCGACTTGCCCGCGCCGGACGGGCCGATCAGGCCGATCTTTTCCCCTGCCTTGATTTCAAGGTTGAGGCCGCCAATGATCCCGCTCTGCTTGCCATAGTGAAAATCCACCTGCTCGAAGCGCACTTGACCATGGGGCACGCTCAGGCGCGGGGCGTTGTCGCGGTCTGTCACCGCCAGCGGCTGGGCGATGGTTTTCAGGCCGTCCTGCACCATGCCGATATTTTCGAAAATGCCATTGACCACCCACATGATCCAGCCGGACATGTTGACGATACGAATCACCAGGCCGGTGACCAGGGCAATCGCGCCCACGGAAATCAGCGACTGGGTCCACAACCACAGGGCCAAGCCGGTGGTGGTGACGATCAACAGGCCGTTCAGGAGGGTGATCACCGTGTCCATGCCGGTCAGCACGCGGGCGGCCAGCTGGGCTTTTTCGGTTTGCTCGATGATCGCTTCCTTGGCGTATTCCTGCTCATTCTGCGTATGGGCGAACAGCTTCAACGTGGTGATGTTGGTGTAGCCATCAACGATGCGGCCCATCAACTTGGAACGCGCCTCGGAGGAAATCACCGAGCGCTCTTTGACCCGTGGTACGAAGTAGCGCAGTGCCAGGCTGTAGCAGATGATCCAGGTGATCAGCGGCACCATCAGCCGCCAGTCTGCCTCGGCAAATAACACCAGGGAACTGATCGCATAGATCGACACGTGCCAGATGGCCTCCGCCGTCGCCACGGCCGAATCGCGCAGGGAGTTGCCGGTTTGCATGATGCGCTGGGCGATGCGCCCGGCGAAATCGTTCTGGAAGAAGTTCAGGCTCTGCTTGAGCACGTAGCTGTGGTTCTGCCAGCGAATCAGGCTGGTCATGCCGGGGTTGATGGTCTGATGCACCAGTAGATCGTGCAGGCCGTTGAAGATCGGGCGCAACAGCAGCGCGACCACGGCCATCCAGATCAACTCCGCGCTGTGGACCTGGAAGAAATCCGCCGGCGGCGTGCCCTGGGCCAGGTCGATGATGCGACTCAGGTAGCTGAACAGCGCGACTTCGATGAGCGCACCGACCAGTCCCACCACCAGCAATGCGGCGAAGCAGGGCCACACCTGGCGCAGGTAATAGAGATAGAAGGGCAAAACTTTTTCGGGAGGGGCCGCGCTGGGAGCATCGCGGAAGATGTCGATCAGTTGTTCAAAACGACGATAGAGCATTAGGCTTGACGCCCGCCGTGCGGGCTCTCCTTTCAAATGCGCACGCTGCCTTGTGGGCAACGTGCGGAGCTACTTGCAGGTCTACCCGCAGACCTCAGTCGATGCGCTTGGCCGACTTGATCAAGACGGGATCGATTGGCACGTTCTGCATGCCTTGCTTGGTGGTGGTCTGGGAATTGACGATGACATCGACCACGTCCATGCCCTTGACCACTTTGGCGAATACGGCGTAACCGGCATCGCGACCCGGGTCGAGGAAGGCATTGTCGGCCACGTTGATGAAGAATTGGCTGGTGGCCGAGTCGGGATTAGACGTACGAGCCATGGACAGCGTACCGCGAACGTTATGCAGGCCGTTGCTGGCTTCGTTCTTGATCGGTGCTTCGGTCGGCTTCTGCGACATCTGCTGGGTGAACCCGCCGCCCTGGACCATGAAGCCTGGGATCACACGGTGAAAAATCGTGTTGGTGTAGAAGCCTTTGTCGACATAGGCAAGAAAATTCTTGGTACTGATCGGCGCCTTGACCGGGTCCAGTTCGATTTCAATGTCGCCATTGGTGGTGGAGATCAAGACGTGGGGCGCCTTGGCGGGCTCGGCCGCCATCAGGTTGGCAGCGAACAGAACGGAACCGGCAAAGAAGGCGATTTTTTTCAGCATGGGTCAGTGATCCTGGGTAGTGGCATCGACGGAGTTTGGAAAGTCGAGCAGGGTAGCGTTAAAGACTTCGGGTTGGTCCAGGGGCGTGGCATGGCGGGAATCTTCAATCACCACCAGTCGCGCGTTGGGCAGCAGTTTTACATAGATTTCTTTGTGCGCCACGGGCGTGTAGTCGTGGTCGGCGTTGATGACCTGGGTTGGACAGGTGATTCTGGAGCGTTGTTCCTGCCGCCACAGCGCACTATCGCGTCGAGCTTGCGGAATTGAAAGCAGGCCATGGGTGAACTCCGTCTCAGGCTTGCCGAGGGGCCGCGAAGGGCGCGTCCAGCGGAGCGGTATCAAAGGTGCGCAACAATTCCACGAGGATCTGCGTCGCCGGGCCCAAGGGTTTGTCCTTGTTCGAATACAAATAGAACGTCGGATGGCGGCTGCCGCCCTGTTCCAGGGGCAGTTGCTTGAGCACGCCTTCGGCAAGTTCGCGCTCGATCATGTGCCGGGGCAACCAGGCAAAACCCAGGCCGCTGCCCACAAACGCGGCGGCGGTGGCCAGGCTGCCGACGGTCCAGCGCTGTTCGGCACCGAGCCACCCCACATCGCGCGGTTGCTGGCGGCCGGAGTCACGGATGACCACCTGCATCTGGCTTTCCAGGTCCTGGAAGCTCAACTCACGGTTCATGCGGTGCAACGCATGCTCGGGGTGGGCCACGGCGACGAATTCCACATCGCTCATTTCCGTGCCCAGGTAACCGGCGATGCTGAACCCGCAAATCGCCAGGTCGGCCACGCCTTCTATCAGCAGCTCTTCGACGCCGGAGAGCACCTCCTCACGCAAGCGCACCCGGCACCCTCGGCTCTGCGGCATGAATGCGGTCAGGGCGCGCACCAGGCGCGCATTGGGGTAGGCCGCATCCACGACCAGCCGCACCTCGGCTTCCCAGCCTTGTTCCATGTGATGGGCGAGGTCTTCCAGTTGACTGGCGTTTTTCACCAGTTGCCGCGAGCGGCGCAGCAGCACTTCACCGGCATCGGTGAGCACCGCCTTGCGCCCATCGATGCGCAGCAGCGGCACGCCGAGCTGGTCCTGCATGCGCGCCACGGTGTAGCTCACCGAGGACTGCGAACGGTGCAGCGCTTCGGCCGCCTGGGCGAAGCCGCCATGGTCGACCACGGCTTGCAACGTGCGCCATTGATCGAGGGTAACGCGGGGCGCTTTCAAGATGAGCTCCTCTTGTCCTAAGCTGGCGGTCCTTATTGGAGACTGCCGAATGAGAAAATTCTGTTGTGTGTTGCTGGCGCTGCTGCCGATGAGCGCGTTTGCCTATCCCATCGACGTGACCAAAAAGATCGAGGGTGTAAGCATCGATTACACCGCGTCCGATGTGGACGGCGATATCAGTTCGATTCAGCTCAACAACTACGGCACGACAGCGGCTGTGTGTTCGGTGGTCTTCACCAATGGCCCTGAAGCGCCGCGGCGTCGTACCGTCACCGTACCGGCGGGCAAAAGCACCAACACCACGGTCAGGTTCAACCGCGCGATCATCAAGATGCGCATTGCCCTGAGCTGCGCGCCGAAATAAAGCAAAAGCGGAGCATGCCCAAGGGAATACTCCGCTTATAAACAAATTTCTAGATGGGTTATAGCAGTTTTTTGTGCTTTTTAATCGAACGGGCCCTGGTTAATCTTTTCTCCATCGACTTACAGCATTTACCGATGGAGCCTACATAGCCATGTCCAACGTTCTGATCATCGAAAGCAGCGCTCGCCAGCAGGATTCGATTTCCCGCCAACTGACCCAGCAGTTCATCAACCAGTGGCAGGCGACTCATCCTGGCGATCGGATCACCGTGCGCGACGTGGCGCTCAACCCGGTGCCCCACCTCGATGCCAACCTGCTGGGCGGCTGGATGAAGCCCGCCGAACAGCGCAGCCCGATCGAGCAGGCATCCCTGGACCGCTCCAACGCATTGACCGACGAGCTGCTCGCCGCCGACGTTCTGGTGATGGCGGCGCCGATGTACAACTTCGCCATCCCCAGCACCCTCAAGGCCTGGCTGGACCATGTGCTGCGCGCCGGGGTTACCTTCAAGTACACCGCCACCGGGCCGCAAGGTTTGCTGACTGGCAAGCGCGCCATCGTGCTCACCGCCCGTGGCGGCATTCACACCGGCGCTGCATCGGACCATCAGGAACCGTACCTGCGCCAGGTCATGGCCTTTATCGGGATTCACGACGTCACCTTCATCCATGCCGAAGGCGTGAACCTGAGCGGTGACTTCCAGGAAAAAGGCCTCAACCATGCAAAGGCGCTGCTTGCCCAAGTGGCTTGATCCTTTAATCGCCAGATAATCCCCTGGTGTTTATCTAGGGCCACGCAATCCCTTCAAGTACGCGTACCGAACCTCCCTTTGCACTTGTGCTCCTGAGTGCTCCTGCCCGACTGCCGCTTTAGCGAGGTCGGGTTTTTTTTGCCTCGAGTTTCTTCAAACATCGAAAAGCTTTAATGTCGCGCCCATTCGAAACGAGGCGCACATGGGCTATCTACTGGTTGTTACCCTGATTCAGGCATTTTCCTTCAGTTTGATCGGCGAATACCTCGCCGGTCACGTCGACAGCTATTTCGCGGTGCTGGTGCGCGTGGTCCTGGCCGGGCTGATCTTCATTCCATTGACCCGCTGGCGCGCGGTGGAACCGGCGTTCATGCGCAGCATGCTGATCATTGGTGCGCTGCAATTCGGCGTGACCTACGTGTGCCTCTACCTGAGCTTTCGGGTACTCACGGTGCCGGAGGTGTTGCTGTTCACTGTCCTCACACCGTTGCACGTGACCCTGATCGAAGACGCGCTCAACCGGCGCTTCAACCCCTGGGCACTGGTCGCCGCGCTGGTGGCGGTGGCGGGCGCGGCGGTAATCCGCTTCGACCAGATCACGCCGCACTTCCTGATGGGCTTCCTGCTGCTGCAACTGGCCAACTTCACCTACGCCGCCGGGCAAGTCATGTACAAGCACTTGGTGGCGCGCTATCCAAGTGATCAGCCGCACTACCGGCGTTTCGGCTATTTCTACCTGGGCGCCTTGGTGGTGGTGTTACCGGCGTTCCTGCTGTTCGGCAAGGCGGACTTCCTGCCCCAGGCGCCGCTGCAATGGGGCGTGCTGGTGTTTCTGGGGCTGGTCAGCACTGCGCTGGGCATGTACTGGTGGAACAAGGGGGCCTGCCTGGTCAATGGCGGCACCCTCGCGGTGGTGAACAACCTGCATGTGCCGGTGGGGCTGCTGCTGAACCTGCTGATCTGGAACCAGCATGAGCCGCTGGGACGACTGGCCCTCGGCGGCCTGGTGATTCTGGCGGCGGTGTGGGTCAGTCGTTTGGGGATCAAGCCGGCGTCGCTTACATAGCAGCGAGAGACGTGTGCCACGCTGAATAGGGCGTGTTTTTCACCTGACATTGATTGAAGTCGGGTGAACCGTCATCCCACCAGACGGGCCCGCGCTCACCCAGATCAACCTTGGCCTTTTGAACCTTCGCCCTCGCGCTTTTCAGCTGGCCCTCATCACCTGACGCTTTGGCGGTTTTTACTTCACGACGCGCATCCATCAGTTCGTTAACCAAACGCTGCCGAACGTCTGAGGGTAGTAAAGGATTACTGCACCGCCAGAGTTTGCCATTGACTAGGAAATAGCGGCCATCGGGCGTCGTTGGATACATCAATGGGCGTCTCCTACTCTTATACTCAATGACCTTGTTCCGTTACCTGGGATTCAATTTATTAATAGGGCGTACGCTTACAGTTCTATCAGGTCATGCTCGGGGCTTTTTTGGTGTAACGTAACAACACATCTAGAAGAGGTTTCCAATGTCCAAACTCGCAGAATTCCGCCAGCTCGAAAAACACCTCGCCGAACAGCTCCAGGCCCTTGAAGCTTTGAAGGGCGATGCCGGCCTCAAGAAAGAAATTGAATTCGAAACGAAGCTGCGCGATTTACTCGCAAAATACAGCTACAGCCTGAAGGACGTTATCAACTTGCTTGATCCACAAGCAGGGCGTCGCGCTCCAGCCGTCGAATTCAAAGTCGGCAGCCGCAAGCCACGCCAGTTGAAAGTTTATAAAAACCCTCATACCGGTGAAGTCGTCGAAACCAAGGGCGGCAATCACAAAACGCTAAAGGCTTGGAAAGCAGAACATGGCTCCGCGACTGTTGAGTCCTGGCTGGCGAAGTGACGACCTAAGGTATCAAGTGCATATCGCGTAGTTTGTCGAACACGTCGAAAAATGCTTGATCGCTCGCCTGGTAGGCGGTAAAGCCCATGGCACGGCTTTTCGACATATCCGTGACAACTTCAATGGGGCGACCAAGGTCTGCATCCGTGTGCCACGGGGACACCAGGCGACCTATATCGGGTTCTTTCAGGCCGTGTTCCGCGACCATTTGCGCCCATACGGCTTGGTCGTTAGCCATCTGCTTTTCAAGAGGTGAGAGTGACGCGGGATAATCGGCCGCAGACAGGGCGAAATAGTCGGCAATTCGGCCCCACATCCATTTCCAACGGAATACATCGCCATTGGTGACGTTGAATGCCTGATTGGCCGCAGCCGGCGTGGTGGCCGCCCACAGTTGTTGTTTCGCCAACTGCCGTGCGTCCGTCATATCGGTGAGGCTGTCCCACTGCACTTTTGATCCGGGAAACACAAAAGGGCGATGGGTTTGTTTGCAAATCGAAGCATAGACGGCGAGGGTGGTTGCCATATTCATCGCGTTGCCTACCGCAACCCCGGTGACGGTATGCGGGCGATGAACGCTCCACGTGAAGCCGTCCTTTTCAGCGGCGGCGAATAGTTCGTCTTCCTGGGCGTAGTAGAAATTTTCGATATCCAGACGACCCTGTTCTTCGCGAAACGGTGTTTGCGCAAGGCTGCCCTTACCATACGCTTCGAACGGGCCGAGGTAATGTTTCAGGCCAGTAACCAGAGCCACGTGCTCAACGCTCTTGGCTGGGCGAATGGCGGTGAGCACGTTGCGTACCATGGCGGCATTAACGCGAATGTTCTCGGCCTCCGTGGCTTGCCGTGACCATGTAGTAATGAACACATGAGTGGGTCTCAAATCCGCCAGCGCCTGTTGCAGCGAAGCTGGATCCTGAAGATCTGCCGCGACAGGGATAACACCTTGCGCTTGCGACGGGTGCCTCGACAGCGCGGCGACCTGCCAGTTGTTCTCGATTAGTAACTGAGTGATGGCGCTGCCGACGATTCCGCTGGCGCCCACGACTAAAGCTGTCTGGCTCATACGTTTCTCCTGGATTTAGGTTTGGGAGTCCGCCTGAGCAACAGAGGTTCAACCTGAACCTGAACCGGATCCGCATTGAGCTGCACGGCACAAGGTAGAACTGGACTAACCATTCGCTGAGCCGGCACGGAACTACGGCCTCGGCACCCCCGGAACATCCATATTGATCTTGCGCCAGAAGGCTTCAGAGAAGCTGTACGCCGAGAACGCAATAAGCCCCAAGGCCATCACCATCAACATCAGCCATCCAACTGGAAGATTCTGCAGTGCGTCCAGGGCTTCTTTCATGCCCGGCGGATTCATGGCTTGATAAGTGGAACCGCTGACTGCCAGCAGCAATGCGATCTCTATAAAAACTACTCCACGGGCAATCAGACCGAACCGCGACACTGGGCGGACGTACTGCATGACGTCTTCATCGGCCTCAAAATATTTCTCGAACGAGGCTTTCCACCCCTTGATGATATGAGCAATACCCACACCCAGCGGAACGAGTGCGATCAGGTACACCAACACATTCGAGTGATCCCATGACAAGAGATGCGCCAGCCAGTCTTTGGTCTGCCCGCTGGAATTACCCGAGCTTTTAATGCCGCTAATAAGCAGGCTCAATGCAAAGAGCGCGAGAGCGCCGTTAACCATACCTCCCGCTAACAGACCCGCGCGAATCACCAAGCCTTTAAGTTCCTTGCCATGATGGTCGACATCACGCGTAGCTTGCAGAACGCGCCAAGCCGCAAATGCGAGTAGGCCCGCCACCACAAGCCCAACGAGAAAATAGCCGAAGGGTTGGCTAAGCAGTGCTTCCAGGCTCTTGTGGCTGTCTTTCGGCTTTGTCGAATCTTGTGCTGCCAGCAGTGCGAAGATGCCGATGATCAAATACAGCACGCCCCGAGCGGCGTAGCCTCCCCGAGCGAGTATTACCAGGCCTTGTTGTGCGGACATTCGATGTATTCCCGAGCTTTGATACAAAAGCAGACCCCTCTCGTTGGGTGGGGTTCTATTAACAACAAGCGTCCGTCAGACTCTGGGCTGAATGTCGGAGCCAAGATATGAACCCTGCCAAGCGTGACTTCACCAAACAACTTCTTATTGATGCAGGAATACGTGAGGGGATGCGTGTTCTGGATGTCGGCTGCGGAACGGGGGACGTTTCCTTCCTGCTAAGCACTCTGGTCGGCGAGACTGGCGAAGTCGTCGGGGTTGATCACGATGATAATGCGCTTGCTACAGCACGCAAACGCGAGGCATCCGCTAAGTACCCTGTGCCCAATTTCATTCAAAGCGGGTTACTCAACCTGACTGAATCTATTGGCATGTTCGACGCCATCGTGGGCAGACGAGTGCTCATGTACCAGGCAGATACCGTGGCCACCGTCAGCGCACTGGTCAAGCATCTTCATCCAGGCGGGGTAATGGTGTTCCAGGAGCATGATACGACGATGGTCCCAGCCAGCATTGACGCCTTCCCCCTGCACAGAACGGCTCAAGGCTGGATACAGCAGATGATCGCGCGCGAAGGCGCCGACTTGCATATCGGCTTTAACCTGCACGGTATCTTCACCACTGCCGGATTGTGTGTCGCGGATGTGCGTGCCGAATGCGTCGTACAAACCCCTGATACACCTTACGGCCTGAGCTACATCGTACTTGCCTGCTTGCCACGCATAGTCGCGCTGGGGGTTGCGACACCCGACGAGGTCAACATTGAAACGCTGGAACAACGTCTGGACGATGAGCGAAGCCAGTCAGGCGGAATATACGTCGGGGACGTAATGTTCGGGGCATGGGCCTATAAGCCGGGGCAGTCTTGATCCCAGGCACCTCGGTATGGAGAAAAATGCTGACAAAAAAACAGCTGATTGGCCCTGTTCGCGTAAAGAAACTCGGTTTGGACGCCCGAAACCGGTACCCTATGCAGCTGATATTTTGTATTTCTTCGAGGTAGCACCCGTGTTTTCCCAATTCGCCCTGCACGAACGCCTGCTCAAAGCCGTGGCCGAGCTTAAATTTGTCGAGCCTACGCCTGTGCAAGCAGCGGCCATCCCGCTCGCGCTCCAAGGGCGTGACCTGCGGGTGACGGCGCAAACCGGTAGCGGCAAGACCGCTGCGTTCGTCCTGCCGATTCTCAACCGCCTGATCGGTCCGGCCAAAGTTCGCGTCAGCATCAAGACCCTGATCCTGCTGCCGACCCGCGAGCTGGCCCAGCAGACCTTGAAGGAAGTGGAGCGCTTTTCGCAATTCACCTTCATCAAGTCCGGCCTGATCACCGGCGGTGAAGACTTCAAGGTCCAGGCCGCCATGCTGCGCAAGGTGCCGGACATCCTGATCGGCACCCCAGGGCGCATGATCGAGCAACTCAATGCCGGCAATCTCGACCTCAAGGAAGTCGAAGTGCTGGTGCTTGACGAAGCCGACCGCATGCTCGACATGGGCTTTGCCGACGACGTGCAACGCCTGGTGGCCGAGTGCGTCAACCGCCAGCAGACCATGTTGTTCTCCGCCACCACCGGCGGCTCGACCCTGCGCGAGATGGTCGCCAAGGTCCTGAACGATCCCGAGCACCTGCAGGTCAACAACGTCAGCGATCTGAACGCGACCACACGTCAGCAGATCGTCACCGCTGACCACAACGTGCACAAGGAACAGATCCTCAACTGGCTGCTGGCCAACGAGACCTACCAGAAGGCGATCGTGTTCACCAACACCCGCGCCGCTGCCGACCGTATCTACGGCCGCCTGGTGGCGCAGGAATACAAGGCGTTCGTGCTGCACGGCGAAAAGGACCAGAAGGATCGCAAGCTGGCCATCGACCGCCTCAAGGCCGGTGGCGTGAAGATCCTGGTCGCCACCGACGTCGCCGCGCGCGGCCTTGATGTGGATGGCCTGGACCTGGTGATCAACTTCGACATGCCGCGCAGCGGCGACGAATATGTTCACCGTATTGGCCGTACCGGGCGTGCTGGCAACGATGGCCTGGCCATCTCGCTGATCTGCCACGGCGACTGGAACCTGATGTCGAGCATCGAGCGCTATCTGAAGCAATCGTTCGAGCGCCGCACCATCAAGGAAGTCAAAGGCACCTACACCGGGCCGAAGAAGGTCAAGGCGTCGGGCAAGGCCGTCGGCGTGAAGAAGAAAAAGACTGACGCCAAGGGCGACAAGAAGAAAGCCGGCGCCAAGTCGCCGACCAAGCGCAAGATCGCCAACCGGCCGAAGACCGACAACCTGTCGCTCGTCAGCAAGGACGGCATGGCCCCGCTCAAGCGCCGCAAGCCGGAAGCACCCGCTGCCGAGTAAGGCCTGCGCAATATGAAAAAACCGGACATTGTCCGGTTTTTTTATGTGCTCAGCTTGATGGCTCCCATGCTCCGCGCCACGCTTCATTCATTTAGTCTGGCAGCGGCTTCCTTCAACTCTTTGAGCCGGGCATCGATCAACTGGCATTTGTCGGGAAATTGCGCGCTTTCGGTGTCCAGATCCATCTTCTGCAACTGGTCATTCATCTCCTTGGCTTTGGCAGGGTTCTGCTCAGTGAGCCGGCTCACTTCCTTGGCCAGCGCCTCACGCTTGGCGGTGGCCTCTTCGGGCGTGCAGGCCCAGGCGGGCAGGGCGCCCAGCAGCGTGGCGGCAATAGCCAGGTTCATCAGGGTTTTCATGGTTCGGACCTCCTTGGCGATGATGTTCGGTTGAGGGGGCAAACGTCTGGAAAGTTCAGGGAAATGACGGCCCGTCCATCCAGCTGAACGGCCAGCGCGCGGGCGGGTCACTAGTTTTGACGGGCTAATTTTTCTACGCCTGCAGGAGGAATCAGGATGACGACTTACAACTGGGATCTGATCGAGCGGCTGTTGCACGAAGTGCAAAACGGCGAGGGCAGCTTTGCTCCCCGCAAATACGCTGAGCAGGAAGCCGCCGAGAAGGCCACGGCGGGCGAGCCCACCGGCAATCTGGATGCGTTGAAGAAGACCGCCGCCGATTATGAAGCGCTGTTGTTCAAGCGCGGGTTTATTGAATCGCGTCCGGAGGAAGAGGGCGGCAATGGTGAGAATTTCATTCTGACCCCGCGAGGAGCAAGCCTGCTCTCGCTGATCGATAGCTCAATCCCGGGGGAGAACCACCCGCGTCATGTGCTGGACCAGCAAGACGACGCGCTGGATGAACAAACCTTTGATCGTGTCGCGTCCGAGGCGGCTATTGCCGGTGGTGCGATTTAGCGTTCACGCGTCAGTGGTAGCGGGTGTGCCCGCTTCCACGTTTATTGGGAAGGAGTGGCCTTCAGGCACTTCAGCGCCTTGAAGTCGCTGCGCACGGCGTCGATTTTCTGAGTCAGCTTCAGCCGTTGCTGCGCGGTGCTTTCAGCCATCAGGTCAACGATCAGGCTGCGCGCGGCGGCTTCGGTCTGTGCGTAGGCGCTGCGATACTCCGGGGTCCACAGGCTTTCACGGTCGACCAGCAGTTGCTGCATCCTGCGCGGGAAATCGGCGCTTTGGCGTTGCTGCAAGGCGTCGATGAATTGAGCCTGCCAGCGGGCGCGGTTGCCGATCCACTCGGTGTTCTGATCGCCCAACGCGACGGACCACGCTGTCACCCGATTCTGCTGGCGGGAACTGAGCGGGCCGATCCAGGCGTCCAGGCGCTTGCTCATGCGTTCGGCACGTTCCTTGATCTGCTGGGGCAGTGGCGGCTTGAGGTATTCGTCCTGGCGTTTGCGCAGGTCTTTGGCCAGGGCTTCGTTCATCTCCTTGACCTGTTGGTCATCCAGACCTTGCAGCAATTGCACCGCAGTCGGGGTGATTTCACGCGCAATCTCGCCGATGGCCTGCTTGGCTTCGACGGTACGGGTTTGCAAGGCGGCGTCCGTGACCTGATTGCTGTCGACCATCGTTTGCAAGCGGTCCAGCCAATCCAGGTAACCCGGCAATTGCGTGGTGCAATGCCATGCCAGGTGCTGCTTGAGGCTGTCGTTGAACCAGCTCTTTTGCCCGGCATTCATGTCCAGGTAGTCGTTGAGTGTCCAGGGGATGATCACATCGAGATTGCGGTAGGCCAGGCCTACGCGGTTGCAGCCGGCGAGCGCCAGGCTCAGGGTCAGCAATAACGCCAGGAATTTGAGCCGACGCAACATGGGCGGGTCCTTGCACGGATGGGGTTAATGCATGTGAACCTGCGGCGAGGGCGACAGTTCAGCCCATCAATAAAACGATCGCACGGCCTTCAAGGTCAACAGCCCATCACATTGCGAATTGTGTCCGGAGTAGGCCGAACAATCCCCGCCGCTGAGGCTGGAGTCGCTGTAGATCAAGTCCAGGTCAATACCTTTCCATTCCCGGGAGAACTGTACCGACCAGTCGCTGAACGTGCGGATGGAGCCGTTTTCCACCGAAACCGGGGTGCCCAGCTGATGGGTGGTGTACTTCATACTGACCCCGATGCCGAAAGGCTGGGTACCGCCAAGGTCGGCAAACAGGGTGCTGTCCTGGCGGTCGGGGTCGTTGCTGAAGGAGGCGCCAAAGCGGTTGCCCAACAGGTTCAGGCCACCGTAGAACTCCTGGCTATCCAGGGGGCTTAGCTTGGGATAGCTGTAGTGGATCAGGCCGACTTCGTAGCCCAGGGTCTGGTCGAAAGGGTGTTTGAAACCCATGTAGGAATCGATTTCGAGCGTGCTCTTGGAGGACAGGTCCATATTCGGCGAGAACTGCCCGAAATACACGCCGCTGTCGTGGCTCAAGTCCAGGCCGCCGTGGAACGAGTCGCTGCCGGGCGCGGTGGGCTTGACCAGACCCTGGGCCATGCTGCGGCTGGGCGTGGTGCCCAATTTAAGGTCGAAGTCGCCCAATTCGCGCTGGAAGATCTGCGCTTGGGCAAGCGGACTGGCGATTAACGCAACGATCAGAAACGTGCAGGGTTTGAACATGCTTCACTCCATGAAAAGCGAGGAGCAGTAACGAAAAATCAGGCGGATGCCCGTGCTAGACGTGTGCAAGGATACCGGCGAATGCGCGCAGATGAGGCCCGTTCGTCGTTTTTGCGCAATAAAGGGTGAAGCAGAGGGTGTTTCGGGCTCTAGTCCTAGCGCCTTGAAGGCAAGACGCTTAGGGACCAGGTGCGTTGCGCAGGTGTTACTTCTTGCCCAGGCTGATCTGCTTGGACGGGCCGAAAGTCTGGCCGCTTACGCCCTTGGCAATTTGCTGGATTTCGCCACCGGACTTGAGAAACGCAGCAATCTGGCTGTTGATCGATTCGCTGGTTTCAACGGCGGGAGCTGGCTTTGCTTTGCTGTTGGATGCTTTTACACGCATGGCGGCCACTAACCTGTAGAAAATTAACTTGGCCAGGCATCGTACAGGAAATACTTGACAATTGCTTGGCAAATATCCCTCAAACATTAACGTAGCGTCTGGAAACGCGCCGAACTTGGTCGACGATTTAATCGGCTAACTTACTGTTTTAACTCGAAAGCTTGTGATGACGGGGCGTTGGCGACCGGTAAAATTTGTAGGAATGATCAGACGAGCGGGGCGGTGCCACTGTAGCGCCACGTCAGCCTGCGGATTTTTCAGGCGCGCGGGCGTGCCTGACACAAACCGGGTAGAATACCGCCCACGCAATGAGGGTATCTGGAAATGGCTTTAGTCGGGCGCTACAACAGCTTGCAAGTGGTTAAACACACTAACTTTGGTTTGTACCTGGATGGTGCGCAGGACGGTGAAATCCTCTTGCCTAATCGGTATATCCCCAAAGATATTCCCAGTGAAGATGAAGACTGGCTTAACGTTTTCATTTATCTGGACAGCGATGACAAACTTATCGCCACCACTGAAAAACCCAAAGTTCAAGTGGGCGAGTTTGCCAGTTTAAAAGTGGTGGAAGTCAACAGTATCGGCGTTTTCCTCGATTGGGGGTTGCCAAAAGACCTGTTGCTGCCCTACTCAGAAGAAAAGCGTCAGTTGAGCGCCGGTGAGTATTGCGTAGTGCATGTCTACCTCGATAAGCACACCAGGCGCATCACCGCTACCGCGCGGCTTGACCGCTACCTGGACAAAACGCCGGCCAGTTACCAGGTGGGCCAGGAAGTCGACCTGCTGGTGGCCGAAGCCACGGACATGGGCTTCAAGGCGATCATCAACAACAAGCACTGGGGCCTGATCCACAAGAACGAGGTGTTCAAGTTCCTGCGCCCAGGCAAGGAAGAGAAAGGCTTTATCAAGGAGATCCGCGCCGATGGCAACATCAGCCTGAGCTTGCAGCCGGTTGGCCAGGAAGCGGCGTCCAGCCTCAACTCGAAGATTCTTGCCAAGTTGCGTGACAACAACGGCACCTTGCCGGTCAGTGATAAAAGCGATCCTGCTGTGATCAGCAACTTGTTTGGCGTGAGCAAAGGCAACTTTAAAAAGGCCATTGGTGCGCTCTACAAACAGGGGCAGATTGTGATTCATGCGGACCGCATTGAACTAAGCTGAGTGCGGTTTGCTCTGCTGTAGGAGCACGCTCGCTCCTGCAGTGGACCGGTAAAATGACGAAGAAAACGCTGTTTGCCTATCTTGGCACCCTGTTCGCCTTCCTGGTGCTCGACGGCCTTTGGCTCGGCGTCCTCATGGGGCCCACCTATAAAAGCCTGCTCGGCTCGCTGATGCTCGACCAGCCGCGCCTGTTGCCGGCCGTTGTGTTTTATCTGCTCTACGTCCTCGGTTGCGTGGTGTTCGTGGTCTTGCCCAGCGCCAGCTGGCAACGCGCTGCGCGTTTGGGCGCCTTGCTCGGGTTGGTCGCCTATGGCACTTACGACCTGAGCAATTGGGCCACGCTGCAAGGCTGGTCTGCGGGCTTGGCGGTGATGGACATGGCGTGGGGCACGGTTCTGACAGCGATCTGTTGCACCGTCGGCTACCTGTGTGCACAACGGGTGCGCCAGTGATTGTGTACAGGATTGCCGTGCACCGTTGCTGCGCATATCCCTAATAGCTAAACTTTGATAATTCCTTTGGAGCGCCGTTCCACGGGGATTGTGTGCCATTGGCACGCATCCTGCTGAATGCCTCGTATACAACCCATGTAGCCGACCGTATGCATGCCGCTACGTCAGCGCAGGGCGATATTTCGAGGAGTCCAGCGATGACTGAACAATTGCCCAAAGGCTACAGCCCACGGCTGTACAACCAGGACCTGGGCCCACTGCCGCAAAAGTGGACCTGGTACAACATCTTCGCCTTCTGGATGAGCGATGTGCACAGTGTCGGCGGCTACGTCTTCGCCGCCAGCCTGTTTGCCCTGGGGCTGGCGAGTTGGCAGGTGTTGATCGCCTTGCTCGCAGGTATCTGCATTGTGCAACTGATCGCCAACCTGGTGGCCAAACCCAGTCAGCAAGCGGCGGTGCCTTACCCCGTGATCTGCCGGCTGGCATTTGGCGTGTTTGGCGCGAATATTCCTGCGGTGATCCGAGGCCTGATCGCGGTAGCGTGGTACGGAATTCAGACGTACCTGGCGTCGAGTGCCTTGATCATCGTGGTGCTGCGCTTTTTCCCGTCGATGGCGGTGTATGCCGAGCCGCATTTTGCGGGTTTGTCCTACCTGGGCTGGTTCGGCTTTCTGAGCTTATGGGTATTGCAGGCCGCCGTGTTCTGGGCGGGCATGGAGTCCATCCGCCGCTTTATCGACTGGGCCGGCCCGGTGGTGTACGCGGTGATGTTTGTCCTGGCCGGCTGGATTGTCTGGAAGGCCGGCTGGGCGAATATCAGCTTTACCCTGGCGGAAAAATCGCTGTCGGGCTGGCAGGCGTTCGGCCAGGTAATCGTGGCGACGGCGCTGGTGGTGTCGTACTTCTCCGGGCCGACCTTGAATTTTGGTGATTTCAGCCGCTACTGCCGCAGCATGCAGGACGTGCGCCGTGGCAATTTCTGGGGGCTGCCGGTGAATTTCCTGGCGTTCTCCCTGGTCACCGTGGTGATTGTCTCGGGCACCCTGCCGGTGTTTGGCGAAATGCTGCATGACCCGATTGCCACCGTGTCGCGTATCGACAACAGCATGGCCGTCCTGTTGGGTGCCTTTGCGTTTGTCACCGCCACCATCGGTATCAATATCGTCGCCAACTTTGTCTCGCCCGCGTTCGACTTCGCCAACATTGCGCCAAGCAAAATCAGTTGGCGCGCAGGGGGGATGATCGCGGCGGTGGCATCGATCTTTATCACGCCATGGAACCTGTTCAATAACCCGCTGATGATCCATTACACCCTGGATATCCTCGCCGCATTTATCGGACCGCTGTTTGGCATCCTGCTGGTGGATTTCTACCTGGTCAAAAAGCAGCGCATCGACGTGGATGCGCTGTTCGATGACAGCCCGAGCGGGCGTTATTACTTCGATGGCGGTGTGAACTGGACGGCGGTCAAGGCTTTGGTGCCGGCGACGTTGATGGGCGTGGCGATCACCTTCACGCCGGCGTTGCAGGGCATGGCCAATTTCGCCTGGTTTACCGGATGTTTACTGGGCGGGCTGTTTTTTCTGGTGCTGACGCGGCGCGAGCAGGTCCGCGTACCGACCCCTGTGGTCGCCGGCTGATCAATACGCTGCCCGCCACCAACAGGCCGCAACCGGCAATCACCAACGCCGGTTGCAGGCTGCCGCTCCAGTGGCTGCTCACGGAAGCCAGCAGCGGGCCGCTCAATTGGCCGATCGCAAAGCTGGCGGTCAACAGTCCGGTGTTGCGTTGATAGCCATTGGGCGCTACCTCGCGCAAGCGTGCCATCACCAACTGCATGCAGGCCAGAAACGGCGCACCGCACAGTAACACCCCCAGCGCCAGCCCCCAGCCATTGCCCAGCAGGCAAGTGAACACGCCAGCGGCTTGCAGCCATAGCGTGGTCATCAGCCAGCGCCGGGTGGTGTTCGGGTCCTTGCGGCGCAGGCTGGCAATCACCACGCCCGTTGCGGCGGCCAGGCCGAAACAAGGCCAGAACAAGTCGGCCTGCCAGGCGCCTTTGAACTGCGCGCTGGCCATCTGCGACAGGAAGGTGGCCGGAATGATGTAGCCCAGGCCGTACAGGAAGTAGATCCAGCCTAAGTGCGCAATGCTGCTGTTATTGCCGGTGCTGGGGGCGGGTGCAACCGACGCGCTCGGTTTCGGCAAGAAGGGCAGGATGGCCAGTAGCATCACCAGTGCCACTGCGCCATACACCAACCACAGCGTCGCGGAGCTTTGTCCCAGCAGGTTGGAGCCCAACGCCAGCAAACCCGTCAGCAAAATCCCCACCCCCGGCCCCGCAAATACCAGCGCTCCGAGGCGCGGCCTGCCAGCGGCAATCGCCAGTGGCTGGCTCAGGCTGGTGATCATCACCAGGGCCCAGGCGCTGGCGACACCGGTGCCGAAACGCAGCAACAGGTGCGGCCAGAACCCGTGGGCCCAGTATGACGCCAGGGTCAGCAGCACGCAGAGCCACAGGCCACCGTACAAGCGCCCCTTAATATGATAATGACTGCGAGCGAATATCGAGTCCACGGCACCCACGAAGTAACCCAGGTAATTGGCGGCCGCGATCAGCCCCGCGCCGGTCAGGTCGATCTGGCCTTCGCTGAGCAGATGCGGCATCTGCGGGGTGAGGGCAAAGCGGCCGATGCCCATGGCCATCATCAGGGCGACAAAGCTGGCGGTTAAGCGAATCAGCGGTGACATGGTCAGGTGTCCTGCAATAAAGCGAAGACCGTCAGGCTAAAGCGGATTGACTTTCTGTAAAAATGAATAATAGTGATGAACTTGTTCAGTTTTGGAGAAAGGTATGGAGTTCAGTCAACTGCGCATCTTCCAGGCGGTGGCGGAGGAGGGCTCCATTACCCGCGCCGCCGAGCGCCTGCACCGCGTGCCGTCGAACCTGTCGACTCGGCTCAAGCAGATGGAAGAACAGCTCGGCGTCGAGCTGTTTGTGCGGGAACGCCAGCGTTTGCAGCTGTCTCCTGCGGGTAAAGTGCTGTTGGACTACAGCAGCCGTCTACTGGCGCTGCACGACGAAGCCCACGGCGCCGTTCAGGGCGGGCAACCGGCCGGTGATTTTGTACTCGGCAGCATGTACAGCACGGCAGCGATTCACTTGCCGAAACTGTTGGCGCGTTATCACAAGGCCTACCCGAGGGTGAACCTGCAGGTGCAATCTGCGCCGAGCGGCGAGCTGCTCGAAGGCTTGATCACCGGACGGCTGGATGCGGCGCTGGTGGATGGCCCGCTGGCCCTGGCCACGCTGGACGGCGTGCCGCTGTGCGAAGAGCGCCTGGTGATCATTTGCGAAGCCGACCACCCGCCAGTACGCGGCCCCCAGGACGTCGCCGGCCGCTCGGTATTCACGTTCCGCCGCAGCTGCGCTTATCGCACCCGCCTGGAACGCTGGTTTTCCCACGATCGCGTGGCCATGGGCCGGGCCATCGAGATTGAGTCTTACCAAGGCATGCTCGCGTGTGTCATCGCCGGTTCCGGCGTGGCGTTGATGTCTGAATCGATGCTCGACAGTCTGCCAGGCAAGGACAGCGTGTCCGTTCATCCGCTGACTGGGCCTTTTGCCACTGCTACCACCTGGTTGATGTGGCGAAAGGGTATGCTCGGCGCTAACCTCAATGCATGGATCGAGCTGCAGCAGTCGGACCGGACAGAGTGCTTGCAAGACAGGCGTGAAATTGCTTGAACGATCCGACAGGATCCAGATCCATTCAGTAATAGTTCGTTGTGCTTTCGCACAAGCAATACGTAAGACTTAGCGCTACTATCAATGTAGGAAACGGCGACAGAACAGGCGCCTACTCGCATTACCCTCAAAGGGGGCAAATCATGAAAGAGAAAATTCAAACCTGGCTCCATGACCTTGGCGTTGCGCTGGGCTTGATCGAGCCTCCGCTGCAGCCGGTACCGATTCGTACCGATGATGAGCAACGCCGCCCTCGTCGGCGCTGATCCCAAGCCAACCCAGGATTCGTGTGGGAGCGGGCTTGCTCGCGATGCGGTGAGTCAGTCGATAGATAGTTGACTGGTTTACCGCATTCGCGAGCGAGTCCGCTCCCACATTTGTTTGTGTCAGGTGTGAAAAGCGGTTACGCCACCTGGCTCCTTCACTTTCAACTGTCGGAATTGGACCACTCGTACGTCAGAATTGGCTGGCTTACTCATTTTTCAGGATGAGCGTAGGTTGAATTCCGTTACGGAGCCATGCTCATGGTTCATGGGCTGTTGCAACGCTTATGGAACGACCCATAAAGCTATCGGAATAGAAAAGCGCCTGCTTCCGTAACTCCAAACTTTAGAAAGCCTCTCTGCGAGGCGTGACTAAGTCAGAGTTATTGGAGACAACGCTATGACGCGCTCTTCCGTTCCGCCAGTCGCCGCATCCCTGATCGCCACACTTGAAAGCATTTTGCATATCGCGCCGGTGTCCAGAGCCTGGAAGGCTAACGCTCCCAGCAACATCGTGTTTCTCCCCCTGACAATAAACAAACAGGCATTGCTCACACAGATCGGGCTTTTGCGTCCATCAACGATCGTTGTTGGGGACCAGGCCATGGATGCAGACGTCATAGACCTGTGGCGTACAGCCCACCCATTCGGAAACCTCCATCTGATACGCAGAGGTACGAGTCTGGATAAGGTGCAACTGGATCTGTGCGCATCCAGCGGCATTCAAGTGGTCAACACGCCTGGGGTCAACGCGCCGCACGTCGCGGCTTATATGGTGCACTGGCTGACACTCGCCGACGGTTCGCTACCCCGTGACATCTGCGTACTGGGATATGGCAATGTCGGTCAGGAACTCGTCAAGTTACTGCTTGAACGAGATCCGCAAGTTCGAATCAAGGTATTGAGCCGATACCGTCTGGCGCCTGAAGGGAACGTAGTACAAGGCAGTCGAGTGTCATTTGTGGTGGACTGGTTGGAGGCGATGAGAGGGGCCAGTGCAGTCGCCCTCTGCTTGTCTTTGACGAATGACTCTACTCATCGCATTGACCGCGCTCTTATTCAATGTATGCACCCGCAGGCCCGCCTGGTTTGCGTCGCCAAACCGGACGTCTTCAGCGATGACGCTTTGCAGACCCTGGCGCAAGCCGAGGGCATCCAGCTTGTATTGGACTATGGGCCGGTAACACTGGACGCGTTTCGAGTGCGCACGCAAAAGCTCGGTTGCAGTGTCTTTACATGGCGCAACCCGGCGACGCTGACTGCGCAGGCGGCCACTACCGAAGGCTGCCAGTGCGATCTGGACTATGCGGTCTCCATTCAACTGAGCTTGACGGCCTTGCGCGGCGTCGTCAGGCGCAAACTTGCGCAGCCATTGACGATCCCCTCTCAACAGATAGACCCCCAGGCGCCACGCGTATCGATCATCGGTAGAGGGATTAACGGCCTGTTCCAAGCCGTGATGTTTCGCCTGGCGAATTATCAGGTCGACGTGTACGGCGGCAACCGGCAGTGCGACGGCGCCAGTCACAAGCACGTAAACATGCGTCATCTGTCAGCGACGGAGACAACGGCAAAACCGTTGCATAACCCGTTCCTGTTGTCAGGAAACCAGCATCTGGCCGTTGAGTGCAATCGAGCAGGCATCGAACTGTTTGAAAAAATTTTGGCCGATAACCCATCGCTGGCACCCTGTGCACGCGCGCGGATTGTAAGAGCCTATAGGGACGATGCCACTGAGGTAGAGGGCGCGATCCGCGAGCAACGCGATATCCAAAGAAGGCCTTGGCCGAGCGGTAAACCGGGAAGTGAAGTCGCAGAGATCAGCCAACGGCAATTCCAGGCAAGTTATGGCGTCCCTGGCGTCGGTCGGGCCCTGGAAGTATCGGGTTATGAGGTAGGGTTTAATGATCTGACGCGTGAGTTAGAGCGGCTGTTGCAGCGTTCGGGGGTTCAATTTCGGCCCCAATATCTTAATGCGGTACAAATTGCCGAGCTAAGTAAAGATCACTTTGTCGTCACTGCCATGGGCGTAGAGGAACCTAATGTCATCGCGGTCATTGGCTGGTTTTTCAAACTGTGCGCCAAAGATAATGAAGGGGCCGAAATGTGCGGACTCAAGCTGCAGTACGATTTACCCATTGGGGTCATGAATTGCCGCCTGGACGGGGATTACATTCTGATCTCCGGCGGGCAGGTTGCGCCTGGATCGACATTGGAGCACAAGGAACACGTACTCGAGGCGTGCCTTGCCGCGGTATCTCGGCACTTTCCACGGTCCTACCGCAATGCGGTCGAAAAGGGCGACCTGCAAATAATCGAATGTGCCAGGCCGGGTACCTCAGATGGACTCTCGATAGTGCATTGGTCCGCCCACCATCAAATCGCGGCCGGGGGAACCTATGCAGGGGGCACCACACAGGGATTGGTATGGGCCTCTTTGGTTCAGGAAACGATTCAGGCCAGAGCGCATGAACGGTGAATGATAAAAAACCGGTGCGACATCCGCTGTCGCACCCGCTGAGGGAACCGCTCTAAAGCTGTTTACCTCAAGCCGCCCCCGCCACCACCGCCCCCGGTTTACGCGACAACACACTCACCAGCACAAAACTCACCAACGCCACCGCGAGGCTGTAGTAAATCGGGGTGTTTGCGTCCAGCCCATCCTTGAACATGAATACCAACGCGGTCACGAAACCCAGCGTCATCGAGGTGATCGCCCCGCAGGTGGTTGCACGCTTCCAGAAAATCGCGCCGATCAGCGGGATCAGCATGCCGCCTACCAACAGGTTGTAGGCCAGGGTCAGGGCGCTGATCACATCGTTCACCACCAGTGCGATACCCAGCACCGCTATCCCGGTCAGCAGGGTGAACAGGCGGTTGACGCCCAGGCCCGACTGCTTGCCACCGCGCACGCGTGGCAGCAGGTCTTCGGTGAGCACGGTAGAGGCGGCGAGCAACCCGGCGCTGGCGGTTGACATCATTGCCGCCAGGGCAGCGGCAATCACCAGGCCACGAATGCCGTCCGGCAGGGAGGCTTTGACGATGGCGGCGAACGCGTTGTTGACGTTATCCAGGTCCGGGATCAGCACATGCGCGGCCATGCCGATCAATGCGCACGCCAGGCCGTAAAGAATGCAGTAGAACCCGGCGAACGTGCCTGCGTACCGGGCGACTTTTTCGTCGCGGGCGGTGAATACGCGCTGCCAGATATCCTGGCCAATCAGGATGCCGAAGAAGTAGATCATGAAGTAAGTGATGATCGTGTCCCAGCCGATCGCGGTGAAGCTGAAGCTCGAGGCCGGCAGCCTGGCCACCAGTTCGTCCCAGCCGCCGACGCGGTACAGGCAGATCGGCAGCAGGATGAACATCAGCCCGACGGTCTTGATCACGAACTGCACGATATCGGTCAGGGTCAGCGACCACATGCCGCCAATCGTCGAATACACCACGACCACGCCACCGCCCAGCAGCACCGAGATCCAGAACGGCAGGCCGAACAGCACCTGCAGGACGGTGCCGATCGCGAGGATCGAGGTCACCACGACCATCAGCGCGTAGGTCAGCATGATCACCGCGCTGGCTTGGCGCGCCATGGGGTTGTAGCGTTTTTCCAGGACCTGGGTGACGGTGAAGATTTTCAGTTTCAATAGCGGCTTGGCCAGGAACAGGTTCAGCGCAATGATCCCCGTGCCCAGCGCGGCGCACAGCCAAAAACCGGAAATGCCGTGCACATATCCCAGGCGCACGGTGCCAACGGTAGAGGCACCACCCAGCACCGTGGCGGCCATGGTGCCCATATAGAGAGACGGGCCGAGGTTGCGCCCGGCGACCAGGTAGTCTTCGTGGGTCTTGGCGCGGCGCATGCCGTAGTAGCCGAGCACGAGCATGCCAGCGGCGTAGACGAGTACGACGAATAAATCCAAAGCCATGACGGCGAGTCTCCGATTATTTTTTATTGTGCAGAAGGCGCTTGCTGTGGCGAGGGAGCTTGCTCCCGTTCGACAGCGAAGCTGGAGCCGGCTTTTTCAGGACCGCTTCGCAGTCCAGCGGGAGCAAGCTCCCTCGCCACAAACGTCGGCCCATAGACGGCAGCCGGTTCCGGAAACAGCCGCAGCAGGCTCAGGTACACCACCGAGGCCAGGCCCAGCGTTACCGGCAAGCTGATGTCGATGCCCTCGGCCAGGTTGCCCAGCGGCCCGACGAACTGCCCCGGCAGGTTGACGAAGCACAGGCCCACCAGCGCGCTCGGGATCCAGGCCCCCAGCCCGCGCCAGTTCCAGCCATGGCTGAACCAGTAGCGGCCGCCGGTTTCGCCACGGGTGAACACCTGCAGGTCATCCGGGCAATAAAAGCCTCGGCGTACGATCAGGCCGATGATCATCATCACCATCCATGGGGTGGTGCAGGTGATGATCAGCACGGCGAAGGTCGACACGCTCTGCACCAGGTTGGCGGCGAAACGTCCGATAAAGATGAAGGCAATCGACATTACCCCGATCAGCAGCGTGGCCTTGACCCGTGACAGCAGGCGTGGAAACACGCTGGACATGTCCAGCCCGGTGCCATACAGCGAGGTGGTGCCGGTGGACATGCCGCCGATCACCGCAATCAGGCACACCGGCAGGAAGAACCAGCTCGGTGCCACCGCGAGCAAGCCGCCCACATAGTTGTTGCTGGCGATGTAGTCCGGTGCCTTGACCGCCACGATGGTCGCGGTAGCCAGGCCGAACAGGAACGGAATCAAAGTGGCAACTTGAGCCAGGACCACCGCCAGCATGATTCGGCGCTTCGGGGTGTGGCGCGGGATGTAGCGCGACCAGTCGCCGAGGAACGCGCCGAAGGAAATCGGGTTGCTCATAGCCACCAGCGCGGCGCCGATAAACGCCGCCCAGAAGCCGCTCTGGCCGAGGGCGACGCTGCCGGCGAATTGGCTGTCGAAGGCCGGCGCAAAGGCGAAGATCCCCAGCAGGAACAACAGGCTCGCGGCCCACACCGCAATCCGGTTGACCCACAACATGAAGCGAAACCCGTAGATGCACACCGTCAGCACCAGAAGGGCGAAGACGCCGTAGGCCAGGCCCAGGGTCAGGTCGGATTCCGGCAGGCCGATCAGACGTTTCGCACCACCCACCAGCGCATCGCCTGAACTCCACACCGACAGTGAGAAGAAGGCAATCGCCGTCAGCAACGACAGAAACGAGCCGACAATCCGCCCATGCACGCCGAAATGCGCGCCGGAAGACACGGCGTTGTTGGTACCGTTGATCGGCCCGAACAGGCCCATGGGCGCCAGGATCACCGCGCCCACCAGCACGCCCAGCACAATCGCCCAGACCCCGGCCTGGAACGACAGGCCGAACAGCACCGGGAACGCGCCCAGCACGGCGGTGGCAAAGGTATTGGCACCGCCGAAGATCAGCCGGAACAGATCCCTAGGGGCGGCGGTGCGTTCGTGGTCGGGGATCTGTTCGACCCCGTTGGTTTCTATGGTGCGAATACTGTTTTGGTTGTTTTTATTATTCATGATCAGCTCCGATCACATTGGCTAAGGGGGCGGCAGCCCTTCCGGCATAGCGGACAAATGTTCGTGACAGGCCAGCCACAGACCTTGTTGTTGTTCTGTGCGCGACCCTTGCCGTGTGAAGACGATGGTCTCGCGTTCCTGGCTGAAGTGATGCTCCCCGTTCATGCGCAGCTCGGTGGCCACGTCATGCATGAAAATCGCCACGTCACCGTGCAGGCTGACAACGGCGTTACTCGAGGTGCACGACAGCACCTCGAACCCCTCGCCCCGGCGCCAGCTGTCCCACAACACTTGGTAGGCATCGCGGCTGAGCAGTGGCTGGGGGAGGGTATGGAACACAAAACTCGCATCGGCCGTGAACGCGCCGAAGTAAGCGGCGCGGTCGTTGCGAGCGAAGGCCGAGACCAGCGCGGCCGCTGCCTTTAGCACCGCTTGCGCGTCCATCAGCGATGTGCCACGCCGGGCAGTACGCAGAGCATCTCGTACAGCAGGTTGGCGCCGAGCAGTGAGGTATTGCCGGTGGTGTCGTAGGGCGGCGAAACTTCCACCAAATCACAACCAATCAAGTCCAGGCCCTGGCAGCCACGGATAATCTCGATCGCCTGAATGGTGGTCAGCCCGCCGATTTCCGGGGTGCCGGTGCCAGGCGCCCAGGCCGGGTCGATGCCGTCGATGTCAAAGCTCAGGTACACGGGCCCGCCGCCGACTTTTTCGCGCACTTCGGCCATCAACGGCGCGAGGGAGTGGTGCCAGCATTCTTCCGCCTGAACCACACGAAAGCCCTGTTTGCGGCTCCAGTTGAAGTCTTCGGCGGTGTAGCCCTGGGCGCGCAGGCCGATCTGCACCACCCGGTCGCAATCGAGCAAACCCTCTTCCACGGCGCGGCGGAAGGTGGTGCCGTGGGCGATTTTTTCGCCGAACATATGGTCGTTGACGTCGGCGTGGGCATCGATGTGCACCAGCCCGACCTTGCCGTGTTTCTTGTGGATGGCCCGCAGGATCGGCAGGGTGATGGTGTGGTCGCCGCCCAGGGTCAGGGGAATGACGTCGTGCTCGAGGATTTCATCGTAGGCCTCTTCGATGATGCGCACGGCGTCGAGCAGGTTGAAGGTGTTGATCGCCACATCGCCGATGTCTGCAACCGACAGCGAATCGAACGGCGCCGCACCGGTGGCCATGTTGTACGGGCGGATCATCACCGATTCGGCGCGGATTTCACGCGGGCCGAAGCGGGTGCCGGCGCGCAGCGAGGTGCCGATGTCCAGGGGCACGCCGACAAACGCGGCGTCCAGGCCCTTGGCCGTTTGCAGGTGGGGCAGGCGCATCATGGTGGCGATGCCGGCGAAGCGCGGCATTTCGTTGCCGCCCAGTGGTTGGTGGAAAATCTTGTCCACGGGATTGCCTCATCGTTGTTGTGGTTATCTGGGGGCCGATTCTGCGAAATACATGGAAACGAAAGAATCGCCACGGGCAAATACTTAGTTCAGATTTTTCTAAACTAAAGCCTGGGGTAGACTGCGCTGCTTGAGCTGAATCCGGAGAACCCATGGCCAACGCCTTGCCCGACCTGAAACTCCTGCGCATCTTCGTCAGCGTCGTGCGCCACCAGGGGTTCGCCAATGCCCAGCACGAACTCAACCTGTCGACGTCAGCCATCAGCACCTACATGAGCCAGCTGGAAGCGGCGCTGGGCCTGGTGCTGTGCCACCGCGGGCGGGGCGGCTTCAGCCTGACCAGCAAGGGCGAGCTGTTTCATCAGGAAACCTTGCGTTTATTGGCCGAGCTGGAAGGCTTCGAGCAATATGCCGCCGCGTTGAAGGGCGAGTTGCGCGGCACCCTCAAGCTCGGTGTGCTCGACTCCACCGTCAGCGATAAAGCCCTGCCGTTCGCCGAGGTGATTGGCGCCTACAGCCTCGAACATCCGGCGGTACATTTGCATCTGTCGGTGTTGAGCCCTTATGAACTGCAACTTGGGGTGCAGGACAATCGCCTGGACCTGGCCATCGGCGCATTCTCCAACCGCATGAGCGGGCTGATCTATATGCCGTTGTACCGCGAGCAGCACTGGCTGTATTGCAGCACCCGGCACCCGTTGTTCAACGAGCGGCGCATCCCCGAGCAGGTCATCACCCAGCAGCGCATGGTCGGGCGCGGCTACTGGAGCCAGGCCGAACTGGCGCGCCATGGCTTCAAGCACAGCGCCGCGACGGTGGAAAGCATGGAGGCGCAACTGATCCTGGTGCTGTCTGGCGCCTACATCGGCTATTTACCCGAGCACTACGCGCAAGCCTGGGCCGACAAGGGCGACCTGCGCGTGCTGCTGCCGGCGACCTTTGGCTACCAGGCGCCGTTTTCGATGATCATGCGTCGGGGGCGCAGCCGCGAGCCGCTGATCCAGACCTTCCGCGATTTACTCAAAGCCCAGCTCAACCAGGCCTGAAAACCATGTCCAGACCCCAGTGTTCCCGTTGCCTGAGACCTCTCAGCCACTGTTTGTGCTCGCTGATCCCCAGCCTCGACAGTCGCACCCGCGTGCTGCTGTTGCAGCATCCGAGCGAGGTCAACCATGCGCTCAATACTGCGCGATTGGCGGCGTTGGGGCTCAGCAATGCGCAGTTGGTGGTGGGGGAGGTGTTCGATGATCTGGAGACGTTGTTGAGCCCGCCCGGTTATCAGGCGCGCCTGCTGTTCCCGGCCGATGATGCGCAGCCATTGCAAGCCTATACGCCTGGTGATCAGCCGCTGCTGCTGGTGGTGCCCGACGGCACCTGGCGCAAGGCGCGCAAGTTGCTGCACCTCAACCCTTTGCTGGCAGCGTTGCCTCGGGTGACGCTGGCCAACGGCGGCGTCTCCCGGTATCGCTTGCGCAAGGCGCCGGGGCCTGGAGCCTTGTCGACGGTCGAAGCGGTCGTGCAAGCGTTGCAGGTACTGGAAGCGCCGACATCGTTTGAGCCGCTGTTGAAACCCTTTGAAGCATTGATCGAGGGGCAGATTGCGGCGATGGGGGAAGAGGTTTTTCAAAGAAATCATGGCGGTGGGGATTAGAGCCCGGCCGGTTATCGAGGTGCGGCCATCGGGGCATAGGTATCTACACAATTTTGTAGCAGCCTACGGTAGCCACGATGCGAAGCGAGCCGCTCTTGATCTTGCTCTTGATCTTGCTCTTGCTCTTGCTCTTGCTCTTGCTCTTGCTCTTGCTCTTGCTCTTGCTCTTGCTCTTGCTCTTGCTCTTGCTCTTGCTCTTGCTCTTGCTCTTGATCTTAAGCGCCCCGTTAAACCACGCTGGCCGGAATTCGACAGTGATTTGGGGGGTAAACCGGCAGGGATGCCGGTTTAGCCGCCCCGCGCCATGGATGGCGCGTGGCGGCGGCCCCCAAATCAATGTCGGATTACGGGCACACCGAGCCTAAGCGAGGTGCCGAGTGGTGGGGCAAGAGCGTTTTGCTTACTTTTGCGCTTTTCAAAAGTGAGACGCCGTAAGGGCGGAACCCATAGCAGCCGTTACCGCAGCAACGGATATGTACTCGCCCTGATCCAGCATCCTGGTCGGCTGTCAGGCCGCCATCGGGAGCAAGCCCCCTCCCACATTTGGATCGCGCGGCATCAGTCAGATAGCTATAGGCCGCCAGGTCGCCACGGGAGCAAGCTCCCTCGCCACAGGTTCAGGGCTACGCCAAAGTTGTGTAGATATCTATGGCCATCGGGAGCAAGCCCCCTCCCACATTCGACCGCATTCTCATGTTGGAACGCGATCAACTGTGGGAGGGGGCTTGCCCCCGATGGCGCCCTCATAGGCACTGCACCTCTGCCTTATTCCTATAAGCCATAAGCACCGCACTTTGCGTGATATGGCCCGCCGACCTTTCCCGGTATGATGTGCGCCCCGCAGTCTGGATTGCGAATACGCCATGACCTTGCAGTACCCTACAATCGCCGATTGCGTCGGCAATACCCCCCTGGTCCGCTTGCAACGCATGGCGGGTGAAACCAGCAATACCTTGTTGCTCAAGCTTGAAGGCAACAACCCCGCCGGTTCCGTCAAGGACCGCCCGGCGTTGTCGATGATTACCCGCGCCGAACTGCGCGGGCAGATCAAGCCGGGCGACACGCTGATCGAAGCCACTTCGGGTAATACCGGGATCGCCCTGGCCATGGCCGCCGCGATCAAGGGTTACAAGATGGTGCTGATCATGCCCGACAACGGCAGCGCCGAGCGCAAGGCGGCGATGACCGCCTATGGCGCCGAACTGGTGCTGGTCACCCAGGATGAAGGCATGGAAGGCGCCCGCGACCTCGCCGAACGCATGGCCGCCGAAGGACGTGGCGTTGTGCTGGACCAGTTCGCCAACGGGGATAACCCCGAAGCGCACTACACCAGCACCGGCCCGGAAATCTGGCGTCAGACCCAGGGCACCATCACCCATTTCGTCAGTTCCATGGGCACCACCGGCACCATCATGGGCAACTCGCGCTACCTCAAGGAGCAGAACCCGGCGATTCAGATCGTCGGCCTGCAACCGATGGAAGGCGCGGCCATTCCCGGTATCCGGCGCTGGCCCGAAGAGTACTTGCCGAAGATCTACAACGCCGCGCGCGTGGACCGCATCATCGACATGGCCCAGCGCGAAGCCGAGGACACCACCCGGCGCCTGGCGCGTGAAGAAGGCATCTTCTGCGGCGTGTCGTCCGGCGGCGCCGTGGCCGGTATGTTGCGCTTGTCCCGGGAAGTTGAAAACGCGGTGATCGTCGCGATCATCTGTGACCGAGGCGACCGTTACCTGTCGACCGGCATCTTCGACGAACCCAACTGATGGCCAAGCACGAGAGAGGCCTGCGCTTCCAACCGACGGGCGGCAGCCGGGCCCCGCAAATCCCCGTGGGCAAGAAGCAGCGCCTGACTATCGAGCGCCTGGCCAACGACGGTCGCGGCATCGTGTTCTTCGAAGGCCGCACCTGGTTCGTCAACGGTGCGCTGGCCGGCGAAGAGGTGGAAGCGCGGGTGCTCGGCGCCCACGGCAAGGTGGTCGAGGCGCGCACCGAACGTGTGTTCAAGGCCAGCGAACTGCGCCGCCCGGCTCCCTGCGCCCACGTTGGCCGCTGTGGCGGCTGCAGCGTGCAGCATTTGCCTCACGACGAACAACTTGCGCTGAAACAGCGCATGCTCGCCGAGCAATTGTCGCGCGTGGCCGGTGTCGAACCACAAGAGTGGGCCGCGCCCCTGAGCGGGCCGGAATTCGGCTACCGCCGTCGTGCCCGCGTGGCCGTGCGCTGGGATGCCAAGGCGAAACAACTCGAGGTGGGTTTCCGCGCGGTGGCCAGCCAGGACATCGTCGCCATCGATGATTGCCCGGTACTGGTACAGGCCTTGCAACCGATCATGCAGCGTCTGCCGAACATGCTGCGCCGCTTGAGCAAACCTCAGGCGTTGGGGCATGTGGAGCTGTTCAGCGGCTCGTCCATCGCCGTGTTGCTTCGACATATGGCACCGCTGTCTGACGCGGACATGCAGGTACTGCAGGAATTTTGCAGCTTCCATGACGCCCAGTTGTGGCTGCAGGGCGAGGGGCCGCCGCAACCGGTCGAGCCGGGCAGGGCGCTCGGTTTCCGCCTTGAGGCGTGGGATTTGGAGCTGGCTTACCGGCCGGGAGATTTTGTGCAGGTCAACGCCGGGGTCAACGAGGCGATGGTCGCCCAGGCCTTGCAATGGTTGGCGCCGCAACCCGATGAGCGGGTGCTGGACCTGTTTTGCGGGCTGGGCAATTTTGCCCTGCCACTGGCCAGGCAGGTCCGCGAAGTCGTTGCGGTGGAAGGCGTTCAGGCTATGGTGGAGCGCGCTGCAGAGAATGCCATCAGCAATAATTTGCATAATGTGCAGTTTTTTCAGGCCGATTTGTCCCAGCCCCTGACCGACGCGGAATGGGCCAAACAGGGCTTTTCTGCGGTACTCTTGGACCCACCCCGCGATGGTGCCCAGGAGGTTGTGCGCAAACTGGCCGCCCTGGGAGCCAGGCGCCTGGTGTATGTGTCCTGCAATCCCGCTACGCTGGCGCGGGACACGGTTGAGTTGGTCAAGCAAGGTTACCGGCTAAAGCGTGCCGGGATCCTCGACATGTTTCCGCAGACAGCGCATGTCGAGGCCATGGCGTTATTTGAAGCGGGCTAGGATGCCCGTTTAATCCGACTGGCCTGCAGTCTCCAGGGCCGTGAATGCCAGGGAGTCTGCAGCAAGGTCGGCGATGATTTTTGGCGCATCCAAGGTGCGTCGTAGGGAAGGTAAGCAAGATGGTACAGGTGAGAGCACACCAGCCGATCAACACCGACGGCAGTATCAATCTCGAGGCATGGCTGGATCATGCCGTCAGTGTCGACCCGGCACTGGACCGTGAAGCCTTGAAAGCAGCCTGCGAGTTCGCTCGTGAGTCTGAACAACAGGACAATGCGGCCAAGAACCTGTGGGCGGAAGGCACGTCGAGCTTTCGTACCGGGTTGGAAATCGCCGAGATCCTTGCCGATCTCAAGCTGGACCAGGATTCGCTGATCGCCGCCGTGCTCTATCGCGGTGTGCGTGAAGGGCATATCCCGTTGCCGACCGTCGGCCAGCGTTTCGGCGCCGTGGTGGCCAAGCTGATCGACGGCGTGCTGCGCATGGCGGCCATCAGTGCCAGCCTCAGCCCGCGCCAATCGATGGTGCTGGGCACCCAGGGCCAGGTGGAAAACCTGCGCAAGATGCTGGTAGCGATGGTCGACGACGTGCGCGTCGCGCTGATCAAGCTGGCCGAACGTACCTGCGCTATCCGTGCGGTGAAAACCGCCGATGACGAGAAGCGCAACCGCGTCGCCCGCGAGGTCTTCGACATCTACGCGCCGCTGGCGCACCGCCTGGGTATCGGTCATATCAAATGGGAGCTGGAGGACCTGTCCTTCCGCTACCTCGAACCCGATCAATACAAACAGATCGCCACGCTGCTGCACGAGCGGCGGCTCGACCGCGAGCGCTTTATCAGCGACGTTATGGGCCAGTTGCGCGCCGAGTTGCAGGCCACCGGCGTCGATGCCGACATCAGCGGCCGCGCCAAGCACATCTATTCGATCTGGCGCAAAATGCAGCGCAAGGGCCTGGCGTTCAGCCAGATCTACGACGTACGCGCCGTGCGTGTGCTGGTGCCGGAAATGCGCGATTGCTACACCGCGCTGGGTATCGTGCATACCCTGTGGCGGCATATTCCCAAAGAGTTCGACGACTACATCGCCAACCCCAAGGAAAACGGCTACCGCTCGCTGCACACGGCGGTGATCGGCCCTGAAGGCAAGGTGTTGGAAGTGCAGATCCGCACCCACGCCATGCACGAAGAGGCGGAGTTGGGCGTTTGCGCGCACTGGCGTTACAAGGGCACCGACGTCAAGGCCGGTTCGAACCAGTACGAAGAGAAAATCTCCTGGTTGCGCCAGGTACTGGAATGGCACGAAGAACTTGGCGACATCGGCGGTCTGGCCGAACAGTTGCGCGTGGATATCGAACCGGACCGGGTCTACATCTTCACCCCCGACGGCCACGCCATCGATTTGCCCAAGGGCGCCACGCCACTGGACTTCGCTTACCGCGTGCACACCGAAATCGGCCACAACTGCCGGGGCGCCAAGATCAACGGGCGCATCGTGCCACTCAACTACAGCCTGCAAACCGGTGAGCAGGTCGAGATCATCACCAGCAAGCACGGCACGCCGAGCCGCGACTGGCTGAACCCGAACCTGGGTTACATCACCACCTCGCGGGCGCGGGCGAAGATCGTGCACTGGTTCAAACTGCAGGCCCGCGACCAGAACGTCGCCGCCGGCAAGACCCTGCTCGAACGCGAACTGGCGCGCCTGGGCCTGCCCCAGGTGGACTTCGACAAGCTGGCCGAAAAGGCCAACATGAAGATCGCCGAAGACATGTTCGCCGCCCTCGGTGCCGGCGATTTACGCCTGGCCCAGCTGGTCAACTTGGCCCAGCAACTGGTGGAGCCGGAGCGCGGCAACGAACAGCTGGAACTGATCCCGCGCAAGGCCACCGGCTACAAGCCCGGCAAACGTGGCGATATCCAGATCCAGGGCGTGGGCAACCTGATGACGCAAATGGCCGGCTGCTGCCAGCCGTTGCCGGGCGATGCCATCGTCGGCTACATCACCCAAGGACGCGGGGTGAGCATTCACCGCCAGGACTGCGCCTCGGTGCTGCAGTTGGGCGGGCGCGAACCGGAGCGGATCATCCAGGTCAGCTGGGGCCCGGTGCCGGTGCTCACGTACCCGGTGGACATCATCATCCGTGCCTACGACCGCTCCGGTCTGCTGCGCGACGTCTCGCAGGTGCTGCTCAATGAGCGGATCAACGTGCTGGCGGTCAACACCCGCTCCAATAAAGAGGACAACACCGCGTTGATGTCCCTGACCATCGAGATTCCGGGGCTGGACGCGCTGGGGCGGTTGCTGGGGCGGATATCGCAGTTGCCGAACATCATTGAGACGCGGCGTAATCGCACTCCATGAACGCGGTTTAAAATGTGGGAGGGGGCAAGCCCCCTCCCACATTGGATCGGCGGTGTTCATACCTGATTGGAAATACGATGATGTATTCACTTGAAGACCTGCTGCACCTCATGAGCCGCCTGCGCGACCCGCAATACGGCTGCCCATGGGACATCAAGCAAACCTACGCCACCATCGTGCCGCATACCCTGGAAGAGGCCTATGAAGTGGCCGACGCCATCGAGCGTGGCGACTTCGATCATCTCCAAGGCGAGTTGGGCGACCTGTTGTTCCAGGTGGTGTATTACAGCCAGTTGGCGCGGGAAGAAGGGCGCTTCGAATTTGCCGGGGTGATCGACAGCATCACCCGCAAGCTGATCCGCCGTCATCCCCATGTGTTCCCGACCGGCGACCTGTATGCACCGTTGGATATTCCTCAACTGAGCGAAGAGCAGGTCAAGCAGCGTTGGGAGCAGATCAAGGCCGAGGAGCGCGCGGAAAAGTCCGACGCACCCGAGCAATTGTCCCTGCTCGATGATGTGCCCACTGCCTTGCCATCACTGTCCCGTGCCGCCAAGTTGCAAAAGCGCGCCAGCCAGGTGGGTTTCGACTGGCCGTCGGCGTTGCCGGTGGTGGATAACGTGCGCGAAGAGCTGGATGAAGTGCTCGAAGCCATGGCCGATAACGATTCGGAAGCCATTGCCGATGAAGTCGGTGACCTGCTGTTTGCCGCGGTCAATCTGGCCCGTCACCTCAAGGTCGACCCGGAAACCGCGTTGCGTGGCGCCAATGCCAAGTTCGAGCGACGGTTCCGATTTATCGAACAGGCATTGCGCGAGACGCATCAACCCATAGAAGATTGCACCCTCGAAACGTTGGACGCCCTGTGGGGCGAAGCCAAACGCCAGGAAAAGAATGTTTCCAGCTGCGGTTGAGCAGTTGCCTAAGTGAGTAAGCACCATGAGCCTTTCCCTTCGCGACCAGTTGCTCAAAGCAGGTCTGGTCAACCAAAAGCAGGCCAAGCAGGTCGGCAAAGAGAAGCAGAAACAGCAGCGGCTGGTCCACAAGGGTCAGGCCGAGGTCGATGACACCCAGGCGCGCCTGGCGGCCGAGGCGCATGCCGAGAAGGTCAAGCGCGACCAGGAGCTGAACCGTCAGCAGCAGGAAAAAGCCGAGGCCAAGGCCCGCACGGCCCAGGTCAAGCAACTGATCGAAACCTCGCGCCTGCCCAAGTTGACCACCGAGGACTACTACAACTTCGTGGATGACAAGAAGGTCAAGCGCCTGTCGGTCAACACGCTGATGCGTAACAAGCTGAGCAATGGCTCCCTGGCCATCGTGCATCACGGCGGCGGCTACGAGGTGATCCCGCGCGAAGCCGCGCTGAAGATCCAGGAGCGCGCGCCGGAGCGTATTGTGCAGCTCAATATCCTGACGGAAAGCCAGGTGCCGGATGAGGATGATCCGTACGCCGCCTACCAGATCCCGGATGACCTGATGTGGTAAACCGCTGAAAACAACAAACCCCGCCAAAAGGCGGGGTTTGTGTTTTTACCGTGCCGCGCCAGCCTGTTACCAATCCACCGCGTAGCTCAGGCTGAAAGTACGACCTTCGGCATTCGGGTACGGCGCACGGGCGTTGGCCTGGGCGAACATGTTCTGGTAGTTGCGGTTGGTGAGGTTGTACACCGCACCTTCGAGGCGACCCACCGGCAGCCTTACCGAGCCCAGCAGGTCTACCAGCGTGTAGCCCTGGATATCGCGCCCGTTGTTGTCCTTGAACGCGGCGTCATAGTTGGCCAGGCGCATGCCCTGCAGGCGCAGGCTGTAGTCGCCACGGTCATAGCCGACGAACGCGGTGGTCTTGGCCGGGGAGATACGGGTGGCGGGCAGGTCGATCCATTTGCCGTTCTGCTGGGTCTCGCCTTTGGAATAGGCGTACGTGCCGCCGACCGACCACTGGTCGGTGACGTTATACGTCAGGCTGGTTTCGATACCGCGCACGCGTTCTTTCTGGTTGATCAGGCGTAGCACACGGTCATTGGCATCATAGAACTGCGTCACATCCGAGGTGTTTTCATACGCCGTGACATTGGCCAGCCACTTGTCCCAGTTGCCACGCCAGCCCAATTCGTAGCTGTTGACCTTCAACGCCTGGGCATTGAGGTCTTGAATGTTGTACGTGCTGTTGACGTCACGCAGGAAGCGCTGGATATCCGGCAGGGAAAAGCCCTGGCTGAAGTTGGCGAACACATCCTGGTTTTCACTCAGGTGGTACACCGCGCCGAGGTTGTAGAGGGTGTCGTCATACTTGAGGGTGCCGCCCGGCAGTGTCGCGCGGTTGCCGGTCTGAACGATTTCGCCATAGGCGATGCTGTCGTCGACCTTGCTCTCGATCCATTCACGGCGCACGCCACCGCGCAGGGTCCAGTCACCGATGTCATAGGACAGTTGGCCGAAGATCGCCTTGGTGGTGGTCTGGATGTCCGGGCCCAGCTCGAAGGTGGTACCGGTCTTGGTGTACGTCAGGCCGTTGACCCGGTATTGGTCGCCGCGTTGGCGCGAGGTTTCATGATCATAGTCGGCCCCCCAGACCAGGTTGCCGGTCGCCGGGCCGATGTCCGGCATTTGCGTGTCGATCGCGGCGCGCAGGCCGTACACATCCTGCACGCTGTTGTTGTCCGACACCCCGGCTCGGCCCCGGGACAAGTCCGGGAAGAACAGCGCATCGGCGCGGCGCCAGTAACTTTCGACCTGCAAGCCCTGGCCGTAGAAGTCCTTGTCGGCGTAATTGAGGTTGACCGCCTGGTTGTGGGTGGACGGCTGGTCGTCCAGGTCCAGGCCTTTCACCGCGACGGCCTCGCTGGTAATGCGTGGGTTCTTGGTATAGCGGGTGTCCTGTTCGTCTTTGTAGTCTTGCAGCGACAGGCTGATCTTTTTGTCGTCATCCAGCTCGTAGCCGAAGCGACCTTGCAGGTCGTAGGTGTCGGTGTCCATGTTGCTGCCCTGGGACGTGTCCTGGGGAATGCGCTTGCCGTTACCGTCGAACTGGTCGTTGCGTTGCACGGCGTTGCCCGACACATACCAG
Source organism: Pseudomonas sp. R1-43-08 (assembly GCF_003852255.1). Taxonomy (NCBI): domain Bacteria; kingdom Pseudomonadati; phylum Pseudomonadota; class Gammaproteobacteria; order Pseudomonadales; family Pseudomonadaceae; genus Pseudomonas; species Pseudomonas sp. R1-43-08. The sequence continues at coordinate 3,974,082 of NZ_CP027734.1, read as the reverse complement.
TCCAGCGGGCCCTGGCGGCCTGTTGCGCTCTGGAATGCCTGGTAGGAAAAGCCTTTGCGGCTGAGGTTGTCACCGGCGGTCATACCGATCTTGCTGCTGAAGGCCAGGTCTTCACCTTTGTTGCGCTTGGTGATGATGTTGATGATGCCGCCGGACGCACCGGCGCCGTAGACACTGCTGGCGCCGGAAATCACTTCGATGCGCTCGATGCTTTCCGGTGCCACGCTGTTGAGCTGGCGGAAGTTGTCACGCGTGGCGTTCTGGGAAACCCCGTCGATCAGGATCAGCGTATTGCGCCCGCGAAGCGTCTGGCCGAAGTTGCTCATGCCGCCGCTGGAGGGCGCGATGCCGGGGACCAGTTGCCCGAGAATATCGGCAACCCGGCGTCCTGCCGAGGTCTGCTGGCGGATCTGTTCTTCATTGATGACCTGCACCGAGCCCGGGATCGCCGCAATGCTGGTTTCACTGCGCGTGGCCGAGACCACCGTCGGCTGTAGTTGCAGGCTGGTCGCCGGCGTTTCTTCAGTTTGATCGGCCCAGACGGGCGCACTGATCGACCCGAGCAGGGGCAGCAGAACGGCCCATTGTGATGTGTTCATGACCTTGCCTTTGAGTTATTAGAAGTAGTGACAGAAAAAACGGACGTCTCAGGTGTTCGGGTGAGCGAACGAATGGCGCGGATGCCCAGCGCAGCCAGGGCATACGTCAGCGCGACCAGCCAGAAGCTGTGCGCCAGGCCCACCATGGCCATGCCGATGCCACCCAACAGCGCGCCGCACAACGCGCCGGCCTTGGCGGCGCTGTTGCCCAGGCCCAGGGCGAACCCCTGCTGGCTGGGTGCAACGGTGTTGGCGATCAGCGTGTAGGCCACGGGCAACAACGCGCCTTGCCACACGCCCCACAGCAGCCGGCTGGCGAGGAAGCCAAACCATTCATTCGCCAATGCCGTGAAGGCCAGTGTGAAGGCGCAGGCCCAGGTGACCCACTCAATGATGCGCAGCGTGTGTGCAGGTTGATGTCGGTCAAACAGGCGGCCCCACAACGGCGCGGACAGCGCCAGGGTCAATGCGCTGGCGGCATAGCTGGCGCCGATCAGCCACGCGGGCGCATGCAGAACATCGGCAACATATAAGGCGTAGAACGGTTGCGGCATCATCTTGGCTGCTTGGATCAAGACGATGATCCCCAGCATCGCGCCGAGCCAGCCTTTGGGGAGTGCGGCGGGCGTCGAGGTGCGCGCGGGTCTCGATCGTGGTGAGTCGTTGGGTAAGAAGGCGCTGATTATTGCGCACAACAGGCAGACTGCGGTGGCGCTGTAGCACAGCAATGCGAAACCGGATATGTCCATCAGCCAGCCGCCCAACACCGGCCCGGCCAGGGAGCCCACGGCGGTGGCGGATTGCAGCCGCGCCAGGATATGCCCGCGACCGCCATCGCCGCAGTAGGCCAGCGCATAGGCCTGCGCGGCCGCAATAAAGCCGGCCAGCGCACCCTGCGCCACCCGGATCGCCACCAGCAGCCAGGGATCGTAGGTGATGGCGGCCAGCGCCTGGCACACCGCCAGCGCCAGCAGCGCACGGATGATCATCGGCTTGTGCCCGGTACGATCACCCAGGCGCCCCCACATGGGCGTGAGCACCATCGCCGCCATCATCGGCCCGGCATACACCAGCGCAGACAGCAGGCCGGTGTACTGGGCGTTCGCGGCGCCGAGCAATTTCTGGATTTGCAATGGCCAGAAAGGGCCGCTCATTTCCATGGCGCCCATCGACACCAGCTGAATCACCACCAGCAAGCGCAGCGCCGTGCTGTTAGGCGACATTGGCGGCGCTACTCAGCGGGTTGGGCAGGCGCCCGACGATATCGGCATGGCTTTCCATCAGTCGCATGCGCATGAACGACTTGGCCGGCCAGTCCTGTTCCAGCAGCGCGGCACGTTCGGTCAGCCAGCGCTGAGGGTCGACCTCGCTGCGCACATCATCGAAGCACTGGCTGACCTGCGCTGACAGTTCATCCCACAACAGCGCCTGGGAAACCTCGAAGTGGCGCGCGCCGAGCAATACCAGCTCGCCCAAGTGGCACATGAACACTGTGTGCAGCAACTTGTCGCGCACGAAACCGGCATCGTCGTACAAGGTCATTTGCGAATCATGCAATTCGATATCCAGACCTTGGGCGTGCAAGGTTTTGCGGTCGATCCGGATATCGCCGAAATCGCGCAACAACAGGCGGCTGACTTGCCCGTCCGCGCCCATGACCATAAAGGAATTCTGCTGATGGGCCTCGAAGGCTACGCCATAGCGCAGGTACATGCCCAGCAGGGCCGGCACGGCAATGGATGCGTAGTCTTTGAAAAATGCACAGAGGGCCTGCGCATCGTCAGCGCCTTGGCTCAGGCGGACCCACTGCCTCAGCAACGGCTGCCCATGCTGGTCGGTGGCAAACAGGCTGCCCACCGGGACGGCCATTTCCCCGGTTTGGAGCAGGCTCTGCGGGTTGTCGCGATAAAGCACCGCCAGGTGGCGGGAGTGCTCGTCATTCACCGGCTGTGGCTTGAAATGCACGCCCAGGCGCTCGGGGACGATGCTGAGGATGTTCTGCAGCCCGGGCTCACGGGCCAGGATGGTCTGCAGTAGATGGCTGATCCGCGGCCCCATACGCGCCGAGCGTGGCGACACCGTGCGCTGCACGCTGGTCAGGCGCAGCGAAACCGGAAGCTTGACCATGGGCGCATCGCTGCGGCCCTCAGGCAAAACGGTGCGGAACGACATGGTCGGGTGGGCCGTGAATGCAACGATATCGGTGAGCACCAACAGCTGGTCGCCGATTTCATTGGCGAACAGCTGCGGTAGCTCCTGGCGAGCTTGCCAAGGGTGGGCAGGCAGCGGCAGATAATCGCGGGCCTCAAGGCCCTGTGCGGTCAGGTGCGCCGTCAATTGGCGAGCCGCTTGCGGGAAGTGGCCCTGCCACCACTGCGAGTAATCCGCCGTGCCGGCCAGGCTTTCGACATGGGCGTACTGGCGGTGCAGCGCACACAGCAATACCGGGAAACGCGCTTCGAACTCAGGCGAGAATTCGATCACCTGGTCTGTCGCCAAACCCAGCTTGGTCTTGTAGTTGGGGTGCCAGGGATGGCCGAGCGTGCCCCATTGCTCAAGCACTGACGTCGGGTTGCCAGCCTCTGGATCGTGCTTGAGGTAGCTGAGCAGGTTGTGCTGATGCACGGGGTCCATCGAGGCGTGCAGCTCGAGCGTCCATTGCGCGTGGAAGGCCAGGCACAGGGTGTCGTTGATGAAGCTGTCGTCGATCTCTGTGTTGAGGCGGTCCAGGACTTCTGGGGCGGCAGGCGATTCGAGGCGGGTGTTCAGTAAGGTCAGCAACTGCGACGGGAACTGGAGGGTCTGTTCGGGCTGCCCAACCCGCAGGACGCTGACCTTGCCTCGCAAATCCCAGCTGGCCATGCGGCCGGGGCGCAGGTGTTCAAAGCGCAGGCGGCTCTGGTCGGGCAGCACCAGCCAGCAGTGGTCGTGTTCGTCATGGCTGAGGGTGTTGGGATCGAGCAGACCTTCACGAAACAGGGCCTGGATCAGGCGTTGAAAACTACGTTCGCAGGCAGGCGCCAAGGTGGCGACCAGTGTCTGAAGGGTGATGTGCCTGGCCTGGAATTGACGAGTGGCCAGCGCTTCACCCCAGCGGCCAAGCAGCGATTGTTCCGGTGTGGTGAGGTGTCCATGCATGAGGTCAAACTCCGTTTTCGTGGGGCCGAGTGAAAAGCGGAGCGATACTATCGAGAATCATTACCAATTGTCTATTTGTTGTTACGTTTTTATACCGTCGTAGGGATGCAGAGGAAAACGGCCACTTTATAAAACGAAAAACCCCGCTCAAAAAGGCGGGGTTTCTGTGTGTAGGCGACCTGGCTGCGTGGGCCGGGGCGTCTACGCGATGTCAGGGTTTCAGGAGCCTTCTGCCTGGCGTCTCATTTCAAGCGATTCAAGTTCGTTTTTATAATTGTGGGCATCGCTCTCGTTGTGGAACATGCCGACCAGCAAATCTTGTTGATGTACGTCCCAGATGTGAATCCCGTGGCCTATCGCTTCATGGGACATATGTTCATCGTCGCGTTCAGTTACTTTTACAGTCATCTGCTTGCTCCAATCTCTGGTTGATCTGCGGCAAGTCGTCGCAGGCCTTTGTTATATGGTTTGTTAGCTTGCTAAGTAAACCGATTTTGCGCGCAACAATTTATTGCAGGAAACGCAACATTCCCGCAGGCCGCATAAACCGTGGCATTGGGTCGCAGTGGTGGGGGTTTTATGACAAAAGTTTCATGTTGTGGCAGGGCTTTGGAGGTTGTGTTGCCCCCGCCAATGCCATCGGGAGCAAGCCCCCTCCCACATTTTGAAATGCATTCCAAGTGTGGGAGGGGGCTTGCCCTCGATAGCGGTAGAGCTTTCAACGCAAAAAAATCCGGGCGAAAAAAAGCCCCGCATTCAGCGAGGCTCTTTTTAACTCATCAGGGCAATCAGCTCCCTTTGACAGCCTTACCGTCAACGGTGCCATCCTGCAGCATGATGTTGTATTCCTTGCCATCCGTTTCAACCTGGCGCAAGGCAACCAGAATGCCACCCTGGTCCTTGGCAAACCACATCTGCGTGATGCGCTTGCTCTGGGATGGATCACGCACGCGTTCAACCTTGATCGCGTCGATGGAGCCTACCTTGGTCTGGACCTTTTCCGGGCCCATGACGCGGAAGTCATAGGTATCCACATCCGTACCTTCGGCCACTCGGTAGCTCATGCTTTTCTTGCCGGCAGCCACATCGCGCTGAAGGGCGAGTTGATAGGTGGACTTGTCGAGCATGCCGCTTTCGAGGGTGACGTTGACCGGGTCCTTGTTTTCAAAGCCGGTGATCTTCTTGGTCGCCTGGTCGAAATCCAGGTTGATCTTCTTCGCCTTGCCCAAACCGCCGCGCTCGAAGCTGTAGCTCTTGGGTTGCAGGGTGTCCTTGTCGAACAGGATCACGCTGGTTTCGGTCAGGCTGGCGATCATCATCGAGGCCTTGAAGTTCAAGGTCCAGGTGCCGTCGCCGTTCTTGGTCAGGCTGCGTTCAGCCGAACCACTCATGGGCAGTTGTTTCCAGTCGGCGGTGTAGCTGACGGAGAAGGGGTGAAGGTCCGCCGCTTGCACGGCAGGCAGAGCGAACAGCGCAAAAGCGAAGAGCAGGGCGCGACGCATAAAATCTCCTAGGTTCGAATCAAGTGGCCGCTGGCCGCGAGTAACTGACCATCCAATAATGCACCCTGTTCACCAAGAATCAACCGACCCTCGGCAAACCAGCGAACAGCCAACGGGTAAATCCTGTGTTCCTGGGTATGAACCCGTTGCGCAAGCGTCTGCGCCGAGTCATCCGACTCTACCGGAACCACTGCCTGTACGACCAGAGGCCCGCCATCGAGTTCCTCGGTGACAAAGTGCACGCTGCAGCCATGCTCGCGGTCGCCGGCGTCGAGGGCGCGTTGATGGGTGTGCAGGCCTTTGTACTTGGGCAGCAGGGAAGGGTGGATGTTGAGCAGGCGCCCTTCGTAATGCCGCACGAAATCAGCGCTGAGGATGCGCATGAAGCCGGCAAGTATGACGAGCTTGGGGTTGAAGGCGTCGATCAGTTCGATCAAGGCGCGGTCGAAGGCCTCGCGACCGTCGAACGCCTTGTGATCCAGCGAGCGGGTCTCGATACCCGCGTCCTTGGCGCGTTGCAGGCCGTAGGCATCGCTGCGGTTGGAAATCACCGCAGCGATGCGCACCGGGCTGTCGCCGGTGTGCGTGCTGTCGATCAGGGCCTGCAAATTACTGCCGGTGCCGGAAAGCAGCACCACGACATCACAGGTGACAGGCATCAATGCGCCTTAAGGTTCTTCAGTTCAACCTGGGCCGCGCCTTCGGCAGCGCTGGCGATCTGGCCGATGACCCAAGGCTGCTCGCCGGCTTCGCGCAGTACGTTCAGCGCGGTTTCAACGTGCTCCTGCGCCACACAGATCACCATGCCCACGCCGCAGTTCAGCACGCGGTGCATCTCGGTTTCGTTGACGTTGCCTTTCTCTTGCAGCCAGTCGAAGACCGCAGGGCGCTGCCAGCTGGCCACGTCGACAATCGCCTGGGCGCCTTTGGGCAGCACGCGCGGGATGTTGTCCAGCAGGCCGCCGCCGGTGATGTGGGCCATGGCCTTGACGGCGCCGGTGTCCTTGATCAGCTTGAGCAGTGGCTTGACGTAGATGCGCGTCGGGGCCATCAGCAGGTCGGTCAGTGGCTTGCCGTCGAGCTGGATGTTCTCGATATCGGCGCCGGACACTTCGATGATCTTGCGGATCAGCGAGTAGCCGTTGGAGTGCGGGCCGGACGATGGCAAGGCGAGCAGGGCGTCGCCAGCAGCGACTTTGGAGCCGTCGATGATTTCGGATTTTTCCACCACGCCGACGCAGAAGCCGGCCAGGTCGTAGTCTTCGCCTTCGTACATGCCTGGCATTTCAGCGGTTTCGCCGCCGACCAGGGAGCAACCCGACAGTTCGCAGCCGGCGCCGATGCCGGTGACCACCTGGGTTGCGGTCTCGACATTGAGTTTGCCGGTGGCGTAGTAGTCGAGGAAGAACAACGGCTCGGCGCCGCACACCACCAGGTCGTTGACGCACATGGCAACCAGGTCGATGCCGATGCTGTCGTGCTTGTTCAGGTTCAGTGCCAGGCGCAGCTTGGTGCCTACGCCGTCGGTGCCGGAAACCAGTACAGGCTGCTTGTAGCCGGCCGGGATTTCGCAGAGGGCGCCAAAACCGCCCAGGCCACCCATGACTTCGGGGCGCGCAGTGCGCTTGGCGACGCTCTTGATGCGTTCGACCAATGCTTCACCGGCGTCGATGTCTACACCGGCGTCCTTGTAGCTCAGGGAGGGTTGCTTGCTCATGATCCAGGCCTTTAAGGGGGATTTCTGGGTAACGACCGAGCGGGCAGGCACTTTTGGCGAAGGCCCAGCCGTTGACGGTCTGCGAAGGCGCGCGATTTTATCAGGCTTGAGGGGCAGCGGCCATCCTCGGGCCGACGGGCAGGGCATATGAGTCTAAAAAAAACCGAATCGGCCCGGTAATGCACCGTATTAAGGTATAGCCTTGAATCCGCTATCGTTATGACAGTATGAAAACTTACCGAGACCCGTGAATGTTTTACCGGTCGCTGTGTCACAGCCTTGCCAAACCGAGATCACGCGGTCTGTTCCAGCCGCTAAATTTGTCGTTCGGGAATCTTCCATGCGTCTGTGTAAATTCTTTTTTGTAGGCTGTTTGTCGTTGGTCAGCCTGGCGAGTCATGCCGAAACCCTCAATGGCCTCTATCAAGTCCTCGAACCGGTCAGCAGCCAGTCACCCCAGGAGCGTGACCAGGCCACCCAGCGCGCTGTGCAGACCCTGGTCATCCGCCTGACCGGCGATGCCAAGGCCGCCGAGGGCCCGGGCCTGGCGGCGATCCGCAAGGACCCGCAACAAATCATCAGCCAATACGGCTACGACGCCGGCCCGCCGGAAAGCCTGCAGGTGGATTTCGACCCGGTCAGCACCGATCGCGCCCTGCGTGACGCTGGCCTGGCGATCTGGGGCAGCAATCGGCCCTCGATCCTCGGCTGGTGGCTGAACGACTCTACCGAAGGCAGCAGCCTGGTCGGCGACGGCCAGGCGGTGGCTCAAGCGCTGCGCCGGGCGGCCCAGCACCGAGGCTTGCCGTTGCGCCTGCCGCTGGGTGACCTGGACGAACAGGTGGTCGCCACCGCGCCGAACCTGGAAAGTGCCGACGCCACGCCGCTGCGCGCCGCCTCCGAGCGCTATGGCGCCGATGCGTTATTGGCGGTGCATGCGCGCCAGGAAGGCAACCAGTGGCAGGCCAAATGGCGCCTGTGGCTGGGCGACAAGACCGAGCAGGGCAGCGTCCAGGGCGCTGACACTGGCGCGGTCGCCGACGCCGTGTTGCTCGCTGTCAGCCAGAAGCTCGCGCCGCGTTTTGCGGTCAAGCCGGGGGTCAGCGCCGAACAGTTGCTGGAGGTGCAGGGCATGAACCTGGAGCGCTACGCCGTCCTGGGGCGTTTGCTCGAGCCCTTTGGTGGCCAGCCGCAGCGGGTGGACGGCAATCGTATTGTGTATCGCGTCAATGGCAGCGCCGATCAGTTGCGCACCCAGTTGAGCCTGGCCAAGTTGCAGGAAGTACCGGCGGGTGAAGCCCCCGCTCAGCAACCGCCGGCCGATGGCGCACAACCGGCTGCCGCGCCTGAGCCCCAGGCGCAGTTACGTTTTCGTTGGTAAGTGGCCTGGCTTCTATATAGAAGCGGCAAGCAAATAACAGAGGAAGTGGTTCATGGCGGATACGCGTCGTTGGGTGTGGCTTGGCGGGATTGTCCTGCTGTGCGTTTTTGTGTTCTTGCTGCATTCGATCCTGACGCCGTTTCTGGTGGCGTTGCTGCTCGCCTATCTGTTCGATCCGGTGGTGGATCGCCTGGAGAAGGCCGGCCTGTCGCGCACCTGGGGCGTGATCGCGGTGTTTGCCTTGTTTACCCTGATCATCACCGTTCTGGTGCTGGTGCTGGTGCCGATGTTGGCCAAGCAGCTGTATCGACTATACGAACTGGCGCCGCAGATGCTCGACTGGTTGCAGCACACGGCGATGCCATGGGCCCAGGCCAAGCTTGGGCTGTCGGACGGGTTCTGGAAGTTCGACAAGGTCAAGGCCGCGATCAGTGAACACATGGACAAGACCACCGATATCGTCAGTATGGTGCTCAGCCAGGCCACCGCTTCCAGCCTTGCGCTGATCGGCTGGCTGACCAACCTGGTGCTGATCCCGGTGGTGGCGTTCTACCTGCTGCGGGACTGGGACATCATGATGGCCAAGATCCGCAGCCTGCTGCCGCGTGACCGCGAGGAGCGCATCGTGTCCCTGGCCGGCGAATGCCATGAAGTGTTGGGCGCGTTCGTGCGCGGGCAACTGCTGGTGATGCTGGCGCTGGGCATCATTTACGCCGCCGGCTTGATGGCGATCGGCCTTGAGCTGGGCCTGTTGATCGGCCTGATCGCCGGCCTGGCCGCAATCGTGCCCTACATGGGCTTCGTGATTGGCATCGGCGCGGCGCTGGTGGCGGGGCTGTTCCAGTTTGGCGGCGACCTGTACCCGATGCTGGGCATCGTCGCGGTGTTCATGGTCGGCCAGGCGCTGGAAGGTATGGTATTGACCCCGCTGCTGGTGGGGGACCGCATCGGCCTGCATCCCGTGGCGGTAATCTTTGCGATCCTGGCGGGCGGTGAGCTGTTCGGCTTTACCGGCATCCTGCTGGCGCTGCCGGTGGCTGCGGTGATCATGGTGCTGGTGCGGCATGTTCACGATGTGTACAAGGATTCGGATGTGTACACGGGCGTTGAAGACCCCGATCTGTAATCGCTGTATCACAAACCCGGCGCATCGCCGGGTTTGTTGTTTAATGTGGCGGGTGCGTCAAACAATTCGCGCAAAACCAACAGGTTAACGCAAACCTTTGATTTTGCTTGTGGTCTGCTGCATTGTGCGCCCGGCGCCACGCGTATAAACTTTGCAAACTTTACACAGAGGCCACTCACGGTTCGATGGGAGCCGTTCAGTCAGCATGAAACCGATTCAGCTGCCCCTAGGTGTGCGTCTGCGTGACGACGCTACCTTTATCAACTACTACCCAGGCGCCAATGCCGCTGCACTCGGCTATGTCGAGCGCCTCTGCGAAGCCGACGCCGGGTGGACTGAAAGCCTGATCTATCTGTGGGGCAAGCATGGCGTCGGGCGTACCCACTTGCTGCAGGCCGCGTGTCTGCGTTTCGAGCAGATGGGCGAGCCGGCGGTTTACCTGCCGTTGGCTGAGCTGATGGACCATGGTGTGGGGATCTTCGACAACCTCGAACAATACGAATTGGTATGTCTGGACGATTTGCAGGCCATTGCCGGCAAGGCGGACTGGGAAGAGGCGTTGTTTCATCTGTTCAACCGCTTGCGCGATAGCGGCCGGCGCCTGTTGATCGCCGCGTCCACGTCGCCGCGTGAACTGCCGGTGAAGCTGGCCGACCTCAAGTCGCGGCTGACGCTGGCGTTGATCTTCCAGATGCGGCCCTTGTCCGACGAAGACAAACTCCGTGCCCTGCAACTGCGCGCCTCGCGGCGCGGCCTGCACCTGACCGACGAGGTCGGGCACTTCATCCTTACCCGTGGCACGCGCAGCATGAGCGCGTTGTTCGAGTTGCTCGAACAGCTCGATCAGGCCTCGTTGCAGGCCCAGCGCAAGCTCACCATTCCCTTCCTCAAGGAAACCCTAGGCTGGTAGCCAAGCCTTGTGTTTCCAGGCTTTCGGCAAATTCCAGGCGCCAGAAAACCTGCGTTTTGGCCGGTTTGGCCACGCACAGGGCCTGTATGTGGGATTAACGGCTTAGATGGCGTGGTCCAAACAGGAAGTCACAAAGAGTTCGATTGAATTTGCAAATCGATGTGATAGAAGGCATAGTCTCGGCTTCTTTACACATCAGCCACGGTCGTGCCCATGCTAAATCGCTTCGCACCCCTCGTGCCTCTCGCACTCGTTACCCTGTTGTTTGGTTGCGCCTCCCACCCTCAGCAGGTGGCAGAACAGCCAAAACCACAGGTTCAAAATCAGGCTAAATTCGTTGCTGCACAGTCTGCTTCTGTTTATGAAGAAGAGCTGGCAACCGAAAAAGAGCTGGCCGATTTCTCCGGCAGCAAGCCTTACCAGCTTCCCGTTCTGGCCGACAGCATTCTCGAACGCGGCATGTCCCTGATCGGTACCCGCTACCGTTTCGGCGGCACCTCCGAAGCCGGTTTCGATTGCAGCGGTTTTATCGGTTACCTCTTTCGTGAAGAAGCCGGCATGAATCTGCCGCGCTCCACCCGCGAAATGATCAACGTGAAAGCACCGTTGGTCGCACGCAACAACCTCAAGCCCGGTGATCTGCTTTTCTTTAGTACAGCCGGTCGCGGCCGTGTCAGCCACGCCGGTATCTACTTGGGCGATAACCAGTTTATCCACTCCAGCAGCCGTCGTAGCGGTGGGGTGCGGGTCGATAACCTGGGTGACAGCTACTGGAGCAAAACCTTCATCGAAGCCAAGCGTGCACTCGCCATGGCCCCGTCTACGGTTACCGCCAGTAAGTAAAGTTAAAGTGATACTTGAAGTTTGACGCGTAAGCGCTAGAATCCCTGGACATTGTTGTAATCCGTTCGCGCGAGCTTTGCTTGCGCGTTCTGGTTTTCAGCGTTCGGCAGCGAAAGCCGCATCCAGACCAGGATTGTTCTGCCCATGTCGACCTCGGCCCGCCTCTTTCTTCTCGTTTGCGCCGCACTCCTCAGCGCCTGCGCAAGCCGTCCACCGCCGCCTGCTCCTGTAGCCGTCAAGCCTAAGCCGGTGTTCAACTATTCCACCCAGAATTTCTCCCCTGCCGCCGAAGACGTGCTCTTCCGCGCGCTAGGCCTGGTGGGCACGCCGTATCGCTGGGGCGGCAACACGCCGGACTCGGGCTTTGATTGCAGCGGCCTGATTGGTTTTGTCTACCGCGACGCAGCCGGTATCACCTTGCCGCGCACTACCCGCGAGTTGATCGTGATGCGTGCCCAGGACGTCAGCGAGCAGAACCTGCAAACCGGTGACCTGCTGTTCTTCGCCACCGGTGGTGGTTCGCGGGTGAGCCACGCCGGCATCTACGTGGGTGAGGGCCGTTTTGTGCACGCTCCGCAGACTGGCGGTACGGTGAAGCTGGATACGTTGTCCAAGGCGTATTGGCAGAATGCTTACCTGAGTGCCAAGCGCGTGTTGCCGGCAAACTTGGCGCGTAATCCCTGAATCAAACACCAAACCAAATGTGGGAGGGGGCTTGCTCCCGATAGCAGTGGGTCAGGCGCAGATACTGTGACTGATACTCCTCGGGAGCAAGCCCCCTCCCACATTGGTTTTGTATCTGTTCAGGGGGCTTTATTTGGTCGCCGACACCCGCCACACCCTATTCCCCACATCATCGGCCACCAGCAAATCCCCTTGCTGATCGATCACCACGCCCACCGGCCGGCCCATGGCGTTCTCATCTTTATCGAGGAACCCGGTCAGCACATCCACCGGCTTGCCTTTCGGCTGCCCGCTCTCGAACGGCACGAAGATCACCTTATAGCCACTGTGCGGCTTGCGGTTCCACGAACCATGCTGGCCGATGAACGCACCGTTGCTGAACTGCGCCGGGAGTGTGTTGCCCTGGGCGAATGTCAGCCCCAGCGACGCGGTATGCGGGCCGACCGCATAGTCCGGCGCAATGGCTTTGGCGACCAGCTGCGGGTTCTGCGGGGTGACGCGCGCATCCACATGTTGCCCGTAATAGCTGAACGGCCAGCCATAGAACGCGCCGTCCTTGACCGAGGTGATGTAGTCCGGCACCAGGTCGCTGCCGATTTCATCGCGCTCGTTCACCGCCGTCCACAATTTGCCGCTCTGGGGCTCCCACGCCATGCCATTGGGGTTGCGCAGGCCGGAGGCGAAAATACGATGCTGGCCCGTGGCGCGGTCCACTTCCCAGATTGCCGCCCGGCCTTCTTCGGCTTCCAGGCCATTCTCGCCGACGTTGCTGTTGGAGCCGACGCTGACATACAGCTTGCTGCCATCCTGGCTGGCGACCACGTTTTTGGTCCAGTGATGGTTGAGGCTGCCACCCGGTAAATCGACGACTTTGGTGCCGGCCGCCTTGATCGCGGTCTCCCCAGGTAGATAGGGGAAACGCAGCAACTTATCCGAGTCCGCCACGTACAGGTCGTTGCCGACCAGAGCCATGCCGAAGGGCGAGTTGAGGTTTTCCAGGAACACCGTACGCGTTTCGGCGACGCCGTCGTGATCGGCATCGCGCAGCAGGGTGATGCGATTCGGGCTAGGCACGCCCGCGCCCGCGCGGCCCATGACTTTCTCCATGACCCAGCCGCGCACGCCTTTGGCGTCATCGGGCTTGGGCGGCGCGTTGGTCTCGGCCACCAGGATGTCGCCGTTGGGCAGCACATAGAGCCAGCGCGGATGCTCCAGGCCCTCGGCGAATGCGGCGACCTGGGTGCCGGCCGCGGCCGTCGGCTTGGCGCCGTCGGGCCAACCGACGGCCGGCGCGATGTTCACGGTGGGGATCAGCGTCTTGTTCGGTTCCGGCAACCTGGGCGAGGGCCCGGTGCCATCGGCTACCTGCAGGGTAGAGCTTTCTCCACAGGCGGCGAGGGTGCCGGCGAGCATGATCAGTAGGGCGAGTCTGGTTTTGTGCATGGTGTTCTCCTGAATACCTGTAAGGGTAGAGAAGCACATCACCTTGATGGTTCAAGTACAGGGCCAGCTTTAATTGACGCTCCACCCCCAACCCACTAACCTTCGCGGCTTGTTCCAGGTGCTCTGTGGCGCATGCGTCGACAGAGTGAAACAGGGAAGCCGGTGAGTGAGCGCACTTGTACACAGTGCCGCCGCAATTCCGGCGCTGCCCCCGCAACGGTAAATGAGTCAAGACGGCGCTGTTGGCCACTGTATCGCAGGCGATATGGGAAGGCGCGCCGTTGGCATGTCCTGTCTTTTTTCAAAAGGCAGAGCGCCACTCATGAGCCCGGAGACCGGCCTGAAACATCCAACAGCATCACGGTGGGCGATGCTTGGCTGTCTATTTTTCTTTTTTCCTGCCCGCCGTTTTTGTCCAGCCCCAACGGAGAGCTGCCATGACCGATACCCCCGACCGCGACGAACGCCACCTGGCGCGCATGCTGCGCAAAAAAGCCGTGATCGATGAACGCATCGCCAACTCGCCCAATGAGTGCGGTTTGCTGCTGGTGCTGACCGGCAACGGCAAGGGCAAAAGCAGTTCGGCCTTCGGCATGTTGGCCCGCGCCATGGGGCATGGCATGCAGTGCGCCGTGGTGCAGTTCATCAAGGGGCGCAACAGTACCGGCGAAGAGTTGTTTTTCCGCCGCTTCCCCGAGCAGGTCCGCTTTCACGTGATGGGCGAAGGCTTCACCTGGGAAACCCAGGATCGCCAGCGCGATATCGCCGCCGCCGAAGCGGCCTGGGCGGTATCCCGGGCGATGCTCAATGACCCTTCCATCGGCCTGGTCGTGCTCGACGAACTGAACATTGCCCTCAAGCACGGCTACCTTGACCTCGACCAGGTGCTCAGCGACCTGCAGGCGCGCCCGCCGATGCAGCACGTGGTGGTCACCGGCCGTGGCGCCAAGCCTGAGCTGATCGAAATGGGCGATACCGTCACCGAAATGGGCATGCTCAAGCACGCGTTCCAGGCCGGTATCAAGGCACAGAAAGGCGTCGAACTTTGAATCAGCCCCGTCATTGCCCGGCCGTCTTGATCGCCGCACCGGCGTCCGGCCAGGGCAAAACCACCGTCACCGCCGCGTTGGCGCGTTTGCACCGCAACCTGGGGCGCAAGGTACGCGTATTCAAATGCGGGCCGGACTTCCTTGACCCGATGATTCACGAACGCGCGAGTGGCGCGCCGGTGTATCAATTGGATATGTGGATGGTGGGCGAGCAGGAAAGTCGTCGTTTGTTGTGGGAAGCAGCCGGGGAGGCCGACCTGATCCTGATTGAAGGCGTGATGGGCCTGTTCGATGGCACCCCGTCCAGCGCCGACCTGGCACGGCATTTCGGCGTGCCGGTGCTGGCGGTGATCGACGGCACGGCCATGGCGCAGACCTTTGGCGCCCTCGCGTTGGGCCTGGCGCGCTACCAGCCGGACCTGCCATTCGCCGGCGTACTCGCCAACCGCGTCGGCACGCTGCGCCATGCGCAGTTGCTGGAAGGCAGCCTCACCGAGGGATTGCGCTGGTACGGCGCGCTGTCACGTGAAACCGGTATCGAATTGCCCAGCCGTCACCTGGGCTTGGTGCAAGCCAGCGAACTCAATGACCTCGACCTGCGCCTCGACGCCGCCGCCCAAGTGTTGGGCAGCAGTTGCGAAGTCGCCGTGCCGCCACCGGTGACATTTGCCGCGCCGCAGGTGATCACCGCCGAGCCGTTGCTCGCCGGGGTACGCATTGCGGTGGCCCGTGACGAAGCCTTCGCGTTTACCTACGGTGCCAGCCTCGACCTATTGCGCGCGATGGGCGCCGAGTTGCGTTTCTTTTCACCGATCCATGACGGCGCATTGCCTGAAGCCGACAGCCTCTATCTACCGGGCGGTTACCCGGAACTGCATCACCGGGCCCTGTCGCAAAACACACCGATGCTCGCTGCCATCCGCGCTCATCATGCAGCCGGCAAGCCCTTGCTCGCCGAATGCGGCGGCATGCTGTACCTGCTGGACTCGCTCACCGATGTCGACGGCAACCGCGCCGAACTGCTCGGCCTGTTGCAGGGCGACGCAGTGATGCAAAAGAAATTGGCGGCGCTGGCGCTGCAAAGCGTCGAACTGCCCGAAGGCACCTTGCGCGGGCACACCTATCATCATTCCCTGACCAGCACCGCATGCGAGCCGATCGCCCGTGGCATGAGCCCCAATGGTGGGCGCGGGGCTGAAGCGGTGTATCGGCAGCGGCGGATGACCGCGTCCTATGTGCACTTTTACTTTCCGTCGAACCCGGCGGCGGTGGCGGCACTTTTTGTGCCAGGCCCTGAAGCCGCTATCGGGAGCAAGCCCCCTCCCACAGGGGAATGCATTCCAAAGGTGGGAGGGGGCTTGCCCCCGATGACGCCATGACCGACAACGCCTTCCCCGAAGCCGACCGTCAAGCCGTCTACCGCGCCATCGCCGAACGCCGCGACATGCGCCACTTCAGCGGTGGCAGCGTCGCGCCTGAGTTATTGCAGCGCCTGCTCCAGGCTGCCCACCAGGCACCCAGCGTCGGCCTGATGCAACCGTGGCGCTTTATCCGTATCAGCGACCGTCAATTAAGAGGGCGCATTCAGCAACTGGTCGAAGAAGAGCGCCTGCGCACCGCCGAGGCGTTGGGCGAGCGCTCCGATGAGTTCATGAAGCTCAAGGTCGAAGGCATCCACGACTGCGCCGAAGTGCTGGTGGCAGCGCTGATGGACGATCGCGAGCGGCACATCTTCGGCCGTCGCACCTTGCCGGAAATGGACATGGCGTCGTTGTCCTGCGCCATCCAGAACCTGTGGCTGGCGGCCCGCGTCGAGGGGTTGGGCATGGGCTGGGTGTCGCTGTTCGAACCCCAGGCCCTGGCCGACTTGCTGGGTTTGCCGGCGGGCGCCAAACCCCTGGCGGTGCTGTGCCTGGGGCCGGTCGCCGAGTTCTATCCGGCACCGATGTTGCAGCTTGAAGGCTGGGCCGAGCCGCGGCCATTGAGTGACATGCTGTACGAAAACCTGTGGGGAGTGAGTCAATGAGTGTGGCCTTGCTGTGTGTTGCCGCCGTGGCGCTGGATGCGCTGCTGGGCGAGCCCAGGCGCTGGCATCCGCTGGTGGCGTTCGGCAATTTTGCCGGGCGCATTGAGCAGCGTTTCAATTCAGGCGGTCGTGGCTGGCGCAGCCATGGCGTAACCGCGTGGTTTATCGCGGTGGTACCGCTGACCCTGCTGGCCACCGCATTGTCCTGGGCGCCGTACATCGGTTGGGTGCTGGAAATCCTGGCGTTGTACTGCGCCCTGGGCATGCGCAGCCTGGGGGAGCATGTGATTCCGGTCGCCCAGGCCCTGCGCAGTGATGACCTGGAAGAAGCGCGTCAACGTGTGAGTTATCTGGTCAGTCGCCAGACCAGCGAGCTGGATCGCACCGAAGTCGCTCGCGCGGCCACCGAGTCGGTGCTGGAAAACGGCAGCGACGCCGTGTTCGCCGCGCTGTTCTGGTTTGTGGTCGCCGGCGTGCCGGGCGTGGTGCTCTATCGCCTGAGCAATACCCTCGACGCCATGTGGGGCTATCGCAACGAACGCTTCGAACGCTTTGGCTGGGCGGCGGCGAAGATCGACGATGGGCTCAACTATATTCCTGCACGCCTAGTGGCCTTGACCTACGCGTTGCTGGGCAAGACCCGCCTGGCGCTCAAATGCTGGCGCACCCAGGGGCCGACCTGGGACAGCCCCAACGCCGGCCCGGTGATGGCCGCTGGCGCCGGTGCGCTGGGCGTCGAACTGGGGGGCGCGGCGATTTATCACGGCGAGGTGCACCAGCGCCCGCCATTGGGCGAAGGCCCGCCGGCCGACGCTGACGCCATCGACCGAGGCTGGCAATTGGTGCAGCGCGGCGTCTGGTTGTGGCTGCTGGTCCTGTGCGCGGGGGCGCAATTTTATGCTTGAACACGGTGGTCGGCTGCGTAAGGCGGCAATTGAATACGGCATCGCGGAGGCGGATTGGCTCGATTTGTCCAGTGGCCTGGCGCCCTGGCCATGGCCGATTCCCGAGATTCCCTTGCGCGCCTGGGCACGGCTACCGGAAGCCGATGACGGCCTGGAAAAAGCCGCCAGCGACTACTATGGCGCGGCTCACGTGCTCCCGGTGCCGGGCTCCCAGGCCGCGATCCAGTTGCTGCCGCGCCTGCGCCGTTCCGGCAAGGTCGGCGTACTGTCGCCGTGCTACGCCGAACACGCCGAAGCCTGGCGTCGTGCCGGTTATGTGGTGCGCGAAGTGCAGGAGCAGGAAGTCGATTTCTTTCTCGACGGCCTCGACGTGCTGGTGGTAGTCAACCCCAATAACCCCACCGGCTTGAGCCTGGCCCCGGAGCGCCTGCTCGACTGGCATACGCGGCTGGCCCAGCGCGGCGGCTGGCTGGTGGTGGACGAAGCCTTCATGGACGTGACCCCGCACTTGAGCCTGGCCAGCCACACCCAACAGGTCGGCTTGATCGTGCTGCGCTCATTCGGCAAGTTCTTCGGCCTGGCCGGCGTGCGCCTGGGCTTTGTGCTGGCCGAGCGCAAGTTGCTCAAATTGCTCGCCGAACAGGTCGGGCCCTGGGCGGTCAGCGGGCCGACACGGATACTCGGCCAGGCATGCCTGCGCGACAACGCCGGGCATGCCCGCCAGCGCACGCGTTGCATCGAGGCCGGCCAGCGCTTGTCCGAGCTGCTTGAGCGCCAGGGTTTTCAACCCCAGGGTGGCTGCGCCTTGTTCCAGTGGTTGATCACACCGCACGCCGAACGCTTGCACGAATTCATGGCCCAGCGCGGCATTCTGTTGCGCCTGTTCGTTCACGACAGCAGCGTGCGTTTCGGCCTGCCCGACAGCGAGGCCGATTGGCAGCGTCTCGAGACGGCACTGGCCGCCTACAAGGAAGCGACATGACTACGTTGATGGTGCAGGGCACCACCTCCGACGCCGGCAAGAGCACGCTGGTGACAGCGCTGTGTCGCTGGCTGGTGCGCCAGGGGGTTGCAGTGGCGCCGTTCAAGCCACAGAACATGGCGCTCAACAGCGCAGTGACCGCCGAAGGCGGCGAGATCGGCCGCGCCCAGGCCGTACAGGCGCAGGCCGCCAACTTGGCGCCCCACACCGACATGAACCCGGTGCTGCTCAAGCCCAACAGCGACACCGGCTCCCAAGTGATTATCCATGGCCGCGCCGTGACCAGCATGAACGCGGTTGCCTACCACGACTACAAAGCTATCGCGATGCAGGCGGTGCTGGCCTCCCACACACGGTTGAGCCAAGCCTATCCGGTGGTGATGGTCGAAGGCGCGGGCTCGCCGGCCGAGATCAACCTGCGCGCCAATGACATCGCCAATATGGGCTTCGCCGAAGCCGTGGATTGCCCGGTGCTGTTGATCGCCGATATCAATCGCGGCGGGGTCTTCGCCCATCTGGTCGGTACGCTGGAATTGTTGTCCCCCAGCGAACAGGCGCGGGTTCGGGGTTTTATCATCAACCGGTTTCGCGGGGATATCGCGCTGCTGCAACCGGGGCTGGACTGGTTGGAGGCGCGTACCGGTAAGCCGGTGGTGGGCGTGTTGCCCTACGTGATGGACCTGCACCTCGAGGCCGAAGATGGCATCGACCAGCGCCAGACCGACAAGGCCGCCCAGGTGCTCAACGTGGTGGTGCCGGTGCTGCCACGCATCAGCAACCACACGGATTTCGACCCGCTGCGCCTGCATCCCCAGGTGAACCTGCAATTCGTCGGGCCGGGTCAGCCGATCCCGGCTGCCGATCTGATCATCCTGCCGGGGTCGAAAAGTGTGCGCAGTGATTTGGCGTACTTGCGTGCCCATGGCTGGGATACCGCCGTGGCGCGGCATTTGCGCTATGGCGGCAAGGTGCTGGGGATTTGTGGTGGCCTGCAGATGCTCGGCGAGCAGGTGCATGACCCGCTCGGCCTGGAAGGGCCCGTCGGCTCCAGCGATGGCCTGGGGCTGCTGGCGTTCAGCACGACGCTTGAGCAGGAAAAGCAATTGCGCAATGTGCGCGGGCGTTTGTTGCTGGAGGATGCCGAGGTCAGCGGGTATGAGATTCATGCGGGGGTGACGTCCGGCCCGGCGCTGGCGAATGCCGCCGTGCGGCTCGACGACGGGCGCAGTGATGGCGCGCAGAGTGCCGACGGGCAGATCCTCGGTACTTATCTGCACGGCCTGTTCGAGACACCGGCGGCGTGCAGCGCACTGCTGAGCTGGGCGGGGTTGCAAGACGTGCAGGCAGTCGACTATCACGCCCTGCGTGAGCGGGATATCGAGCGCTTGGCGGATTTGGTGGAAAACCATCTGGACACTGAATTGTTGCGTCGATTGTGCGGAATCTGACGTCGGCTGACTGGAAAAGGATTGGCTCATGCATCAATTGATTCTCGGCGGCGCCCGTTCGGGCAAAAGCCGTCTCGCTGAAACACTCGCCGGCGCCAGCGGTTTACCGGTGATGTATATCGCCACCAGCCAGCCGTTGGACGGTGAGATGAACCAGCGCGTTGCCCTGCACCGTGCGCGTCGCCCCGACCACTGGGGCCTGATCGAAGAGCCCATCGAGCTGGCGCGGGTGTTGCGCGACAACGCCGCTGCCGAGCGTTGCCTGCTGGTGGACTGCCTGACCCTGTGGCTGACTAATCTGCTGATGTTGGAAGACCCTGAGCGCCTTGCTTCGGAGCGCGACCAGTTGCTCGAAACCCTGGCTGCACTGCCGGGGCAGATCATTTTTGTCAGCAACGAGACCGGACTGGGTGTCGTGCCGCTGGGCGAATTGACTCGCCGTTATGTGGATGAAGCCGGTTGGCTGCATCAAGCCTTGGCCGAGCGGTGTCAGCGCGTAGTGCTGACGGTTGCCGGCCTGCCCCTGACTTTGAAAGGTACTGCGTTATGACGGATTTCTGGTGGCTCAACCCCTGCAAGGCCATCGACGCCGCTGCGCAAGCACAGGCGTTGGCGCGTCAGCAGCAGTTGACCAAACCCGCCGGTTCGCTCGGCCAACTGGAAGCGCTGGCGGTGCAGTTGGCCGGGTTGCAGAGCCGGGTCAAACCGTCGGTGGAGCAGCTGTGGATTGCGATTTTTGCCGGCGACCATGGCGTGGTCGCCGAAGGTGTGTCGGCGTTTCCCCAGGCCGTGACCGCGCAGATGCTGCACAATTTTGTCAGCGGTGGCGCGGCCATCAGCGTATTGGCTCGCCAGCTGGATGCGCAGTTGGAAGTGGTCGACCTCGGCACGGTCACGCCCTCCCTGGATCTACCCGGCGTGCGCCACCTGAATATCGGCGCGGGCACGGCCAACTTTGTCCACGGCCCGGCGATGACCCAGGTGCAGGGGCGCCAGGCCTTGCAGGGCGGCCGAGACAGCGCACGTCGCGCTCTGGAGCACGGCGCACAGCTGTTTATCGGTGGTGAAATGGGCATTGGCAACACCACCGCCGCCAGCGCGTTGGCGTGTGCGCTGCTCGATTGCCCGGTGAGTGACCTGACCGGTCCGGGCACGGGGCTGAATGCCCAAGGCGTCAGCCACAAGGTGGCAGTCATCGAGCGCGCCGTGAGCTTGCACGCGGCCCAGCGTGGCGACGCGTTGCAGACGCTGTTCAACCTGGGGGGCTTTGAAATTGCCGCGCTGGTCGGTGCCTACCTGGCCTGCGCCCAGGCAGGCATCGTGGTGCTGGTGGACGGGTTTATCTGCAGCGTCGCCGCGCTGGTGGCCACGCGCTTGAATCCGGCCTGCCGCGACTGGCTGGTGTTCGGCCATCGTGGCGCCGAACCGGGCCATCGTCACGTGCTGCACAGTCTCGACGCACAGCCGCTGCTGGACCTGGGCCTGCGCCTGGGCGAAGGCAGCGGTGCGGCGCTGGCGGTGCCGTTGCTGCGCCTGGCCTGTGCGTTGCACGGCCAGATGGCGACGTTCGCCGAAGCCGCCGTGGCGGATCGCCCTGCATGACCTTGCACCTGGACCTGCTGCGCCACGGTGAAACCGAGCTGGGCGGCGGCCTGCGCGGCAGCCTGGATGATGCCTTGACGGCCAGGGGCTGGGAGCAGATGCGCGCGGCTGTGCTGGGGCAGGGGCCGTGGGACCGGCTGATCAGTTCGCCGTTGCAACGCTGTGCGCGCTTTGCTGAGGAATTGGGCGAACGTCTCAACCTTCCAGTCAGCCTGGAAGAAGACCTGCAAGAGCTGCACTTCGGCGCCTGGGAAGGGCAGAGCGCGGCGGCGTTGATGGAAACCGACGCCGAGGGCTTGGGCTTGTTCTGGGCGGATCCCTACCGCTTCACGCCGCCAGAAGGCGAGCCGGTGGAGGCGTTTTCCGAACGGGTGCTGGGCGCCGTCTTACGTCTACAGCAGACCTATACCGGTGAGCGCGTGCTGTTAATTAGCCACGGCGGCGTCATGCGGCTGTTATTGGCGCGCGCGCGCGGCCTGCCGCGTGAGCACTTGCTGAATGTCGAAGTCGGTCACGGCGGGCTGTTCAGCCTGCAAGTGGCCACCGATGGCACGTTGAAGGAAGGGGCCTGAACATGCTGCCATTCTGGATCGCCCTGCAGTTCCTGAGCAGTCTGCCGATTCGCCTGCCAGGCATGCCGCAACCTCAGGAGTTGGGGCGTTCGCTGCTGTTTTACCCCGTGGTGGGTTTGCTGTTCGGCTTACTGCTGTGGGGTCTGAACAGCCTGTTGACGGGCGCGCCATTGTTGCTGCACGCCGCGCTGCTATTGACCGCCTGGGTGCTGCTCAGCGGCGGCCTGCACCTTGACGGCCTGGCGGACAGTGCCGACGCCTGGCTGGGCGGCTTCGGTGATCGCGAACGCACCCTCAGCATCATGAAGGACCCGCGCAGCGGGCCGATTGCGGTGGTCACCCTGGGCCTGGTGTTGCTGCTCAAATTCACCGCGCTGGTGGCCTTGATCGAGCAGCATAACGGCACCGCGCTGATTCTCGCGCCGTTGATCGGCCGGGCTTCGATGCTGGCGCTGTTTCTCACCACGCGCTATGTGCGTGCGGGGGGATTGGGCCAGGCGCTGTCGGATCATTTACCGAGGATTGTCGGCCAGCAGGTGCTGATCCTCAGTGGACTGGCCTGCATCCTGATCGGTGGTTTCAGCGGTGGGATAGCAGTACTGCTCGCGGCGGGCTGTTTTATCGGCTTGCGCCATTTGATGGTCAAGCGCCTCGGTGGCACGACCGGCGATACCGCCGGCGCGCTGCTGGAGTTGCTCGAAACGGCAGTGTTGATCGGGCTGGCGCTGTAACACTTCCTTGCATTTGCTTAACTCCGGGTATATACACGCTCTATGCTTGCTTCCCAATGCTTGTGCACCAACCTGCGACGCGCCGCCCGTGGCGTCAGCCGGTATTACGACGGCGCCCTCGACGGCTTCGGGATCAACGTTGCCCAGTATTCCTTGCTGAGCAACCTGCAACGCCTCGATCAGCCGAGCATTTCCAGCCTGGCAGAAGCCATGGGCCTGGACCGCAGCACCTTGGGGCGCAATCTGCGCGTACTGGAAGGTGACGGCCTGGTCCGGTTGGTCGAAGGCGATGACCTGCGCAACCGCCTGGTGCAGTTGACCGAGGCCGGTCAGCAGCGGTTGGCTGCGGCCTTGCCGGCATGGGAAGCGGCGCAACAGAAATTGATCGATCAACTGGGCGCCGAAAAGCGCGAAACGTTGTTGGCCTTGCTGGATGAACTCGCCTGAACGGCGGTTTGTTCGACTATAAGCGGGTATATACCCGCGAGCGGAGAATAAGAAATGACCTCAATGTGGCGCACCAGTGGCTGGGTTCTTGTGGGGAGTGCGCTGATCCTGGCGTTGTCGTTGGGCGTGCGGCACGGCTTTGGCCTGTTCCTGGCGCCGATGAGCAGCGAATTTGGCTGGGGGCGCGAGACGTTCGCCTTTGCCATCGCCTTGCAGAACCTGATCTGGGGCCTGGCGCAGCCGTTCACCGGGGCCCTGGCTGACCGTTTCGGCGCGACCAAGGCGGTGTTCGTCGGTGGCGTGTTGTACGCCGTGGGCCTGGTGCTGATGGGCATGTCGGACTCGGCGTGGTCCTTGTCCCTGAGCGCAGGGTTGCTGATCGGCATTGGCCTGTCCGGCACGTCGTTTTCAGTGATCCTCGGTGTGGTCGGCCGCGCCGTACCAGCGGAAAAACGCAGCATGGCCATGGGCATCGCCAGCGCCGCGGGCTCCTTTGGCCAGTTCGCCATGGTGCCGGGCACCCTCGGCTTGATCGGGTGGCTGGGCTGGTCTGCGGCGCTGCTGGCGTTGGGCTTGATGGTCGCGTTGATCCTGCCGCTGGTGGCCATGCTCAAGGACCGGCCACTGCCGACCACGGTCGGCCAGCAAACCCTGCGCGAAGCGTTGAAGGAGGCGTGCTCCCATTCCGGGTTCTGGCTGCTGTCCTTCGGCTTTTTCGTCTGCGGTTTCCAGGTGGTGTTTATCGGAGTGCATCTGCCGGCGTATCTGGTGGACCAGCATCTGCCGGCTACGGCTGGCACCACGGTGCTGGCGTTGATCGGGCTGTTCAATGTATTCGGCACCTACACGGCCGGCTGGCTGGGTGGGCGCATGTCCAAGCCGCGTTTGCTCACCGGCTTGTACCTGTTGCGCGCGGTGGTGATCGTGCTGTTCCTGTGGGCGCCGGTCACCGAAGTCACGGCTTACCTGTTTGGCATGGCAATGGGGTTCCTGTGGCTGTCTACCGTGCCGCTGACCAACGGCACTGTTGCGACCTTGTTCGGTGTACGCAACCTCTCGATGTTGGGTGGGATCGTGTTCCTGTTCCATCAACTCGGTTCGTTCCTCGGTGGCTGGTTGGGCGGGGTGGTCTATGATCGAACCGGTAACTACGATTTGATCTGGCAAGTGGCGATTCTGCTCAGCCTGCTCGCGGCGGCCCTGAACTGGCCGGTGCGTGAACGGCCAGTGGCGCGCGTGCAGGCGCAAATGGAGGCGGCATGAGTGCAGCACTGCGGTGCACGGCCCTGGTGGCAGGGCTGATGTTGTTGCTGTTGGCCTGGTGGGGCTGGCAGCACGGCGGCCTGGCGTTGATGCAGTTGGGCATGGCGATCTGTTAAGTTCTATGTCTGAACCCATGCGAGGACTTTTCACATGTTGATGCGCTGGCTCGCTGTACCCGTCCTGATGGCTGCTGGCAGCGTGGCCCTGGCCGCCAGTTGCCCGCCGTTGCTCGAGGGCCAATTGCCCAAGCTGCGGGCCAAGGAATCCATTGACCTGTGCCAGCGTTTCGCGGGTAAGCCCCTGGTCATCGTCAACACGGCGAGCTTCTGCGGCTTCGCCCCGCAATTCAAAGGCCTCGAAGCGTTGTACCAGCGCTATAAGGGCCAGGGCCTGGAGGTGATTGGCGTGCCGTCCGACGACTTCAAGCAGGAAGCCAAGACCGGCGAAGAAACCGCCAAGGTCTGCTACGTGAACTACGGCGTGACCTTCACCATGACCGAACCGCAGAAGGTCAAGGGACCGGACGCGGTCAATTTGTTCAAGGTGCTGGCGCAACAGACCGACGCGCCGCCCAAGTGGAATTTCTACAAGTACGTGGTGGATCGCCAGGGCAAAGTCATCGCCAATTTTTCCAGCCTGACCAAACCCGACAGTCCGGAGTTGATCGAAGCAGTGGAAAAGGCGTTGGCGTCCAAACCCTGATCGCCGCCCATTGAAAAGCCCCGCCTCCTGTACAGGAGAGCGGGGCTTTTTTATACCGCAACGAATCAGAAGCGGTAGGTCATGCCCAGGCCGAAACCGTTGGCACTGTTTTCATACTTGGCGTTGTAGCTGGCCAATTGGTTGGAGCGTGCAACCTTGACGTCCTCTTCCTTCAGGTAGGAGTAGGCCACGTCGATGGTCATGTTCGGCATGACCTCGTAGCCCAGGCCCAGACTGAAGATGGTGCGGTCGCCGGTAGGAATGCGCGGCGAGCGATCAGTGTTGTTGGTCGGCGACTGGTCGAACGTCAGGCCGGTACGCAGCACCACTTGCTTGGTCAGCTGGTACGAAGTACCCAGGGCGTAAGCCCAGGTGTCGTGCCAGTTCTGGTCTTCCTTGATGGTGCTTACCAACGCTGGGGCCAGCGCACCACCGGTTGCGCCGGTGACACCGTCGTTCTTGACGGTGATGTCTTTCAGGCGGCTCCAGCGGGTCCAGGTTGCACCGGCATAGAGTTTCCATGCGTCGGTCAGGTCTTGGGTCACCGACAGGTCGTAGGACTCAGGCGTATCGATCTTCAGCGAAGCGTCGTAACGGTTGCTGCGCAGGAATGGAGAGGTCGCGGTCGGCGCGGTGACTTCGGTGTGGCCCTCCAGCTTGTAGCTGACCTTGGAGTGATAGGTCAGGCCGACGCGGGTGGTATCGGTGGCTTGTACCAGCACACCGACGTTGAAACCCAGCGCGGTGTCGTCACCCTTGATCTTGATATTGGTGTCCGGCGCGGCAGGGTTCAGCGTGATGTCCGATTCCAGGGTGCCGCCAATACGGTTGATGGTCGGGCCGAAGCCGACGGAAACGCGATCGTTGAAGGCGTAGCTGACCGTTGGTTGCAAGGTGATGACTTTCACTTCGCTCTTGCTGCCAAAGCCACGGCCCTGGAAGCCGCTTTCGTAGTCGGTTATCAGGCCGAACGGCGCATACACGCCAAAGCCGACAGCCCACTGGTCGTTGAGCTTATTGGTGTAGAACCCAAAAGGTACGGCGGTGAATGGCACCATGTCGCCTTTGTTGCTGCCACGAGAGCGACCGCTTGTGTCGCTGAGATCGGTAGAGGCATCGATGGCTGCAACACCGCCGGTGATCTGCTGGCCGTTCAGGCGAGCCATACCGGCAGGGTTACCGTAGACAGTGCTTGCGTCATCGGCAGAAGAAGAGCGACCTGCGAAGCCAGTACCCATTCCGCTGACGCTCTGTTCGTTCAGGGCGAAGCCGCTGGCGAACAGTTGGGAGGAGGCCATGGCAACGGCGAGGCTAAGTGTGGTCTTGAGCATTACTTTTTTCATTATTAGAACTCCGTGTGATCACCGCTGCGGAAAGTATCAATAAATTTAACATCGCGCTATAGGCTGTAATGCAGGAGATAGAGCGGTTTTGTAGGACAATCCGACCAAATTTCCGGTTTTTTGGCGAATCTTGCAATTTGCCCGGTCAACAGGCCACCTGTTTCATTGGGCTGACACAGCTTTGCCAGGCCTGGGAGAAATCTCGCAGGCGGCCTTGAGGGTGAAATATTTCTTTCCAGATACGTGCCATCGCCAATACATCGCCGGGCGCGGGCAGGGCAGGACGGTGTTGTTCCACCAGCAACCAGGCGATTGCCGTGGCGTAACGCAGGTTCACCGTCAGTTCCAACTGGGGCGCACTGAGGAACGCATGTTGGCTGGCCAACCCGCGCACCAGGCTTGCACGTTCAGGGTCGAGTGCCAGGTAGGTATCCCAGAGGGCGCGATGACGTGGTTCGGTGATGCTGTAGAGGCCATGGCCGCGTCGATCATGCAGGGCCGAGCCCAGTTCCGACTGGCTCGCGGCGATGCCCAGCAGCAGGGCTTCGGCGGTCGGGTTATGGCGGCCGAGGTACAGCAAGGTCGGCCTGATCACATAACGACACAATTCGCTGGCGGCAATACCCATACAAACCTCAGTCCGTGGGAATGAATGACGAGCCTGAGAAGGAGGGCTTGGCAGCGGTGGATCGGATCTCAGGCCCGTCGCAAGCGGATCATGCCGCTTGAGTTGAAGTGTAGTGTCATATTCATCCTGTAAAGGACTGTTTTTAAAACATCTTCTTTATCCGGTTATAACGTTTATATCTATTCGTGCTTAGTAAAAAATTCCGCGAGTAAATACCAGGCAATAAAAAACCCTGTTTTTCAGACAGGGTTTTTGTGTTTCAGCGACTCGGGTCGATCAGGCGATCAGTGCCTGACGGGTACGCTCGATCACGGCCTGCAGCGGTTCTGCGCTGGAGTATTGATCGGGGTACAGGCGTTCGCTGTGACGTGCGATGCCGTGTTCGTTGACCAGGGTGAAGCTGAAGCAGCCTTTGCGAGCGGCCATGATCAGGCAGTTCATTGGGGCAAAAGCGTTGGTGAGGGTGCGGATGGCATCCTGAGTGTGGATTTGAGCGTTCATATTATTGGTGTTCCTACAAATGACACGGATAAGAACCGTGCAACGTTAAAACGTTCCAGAAACGCTGATCACCATTGATCAAGCGAAAGAACCTAGTCTGGAACAAAGCAGCCAGTTTGAAGCGCTATTGGATTAGGCGCGCTTGGGCTGGCAGGTAGGTACTTAGGAGGGCAGGCAACACAACAGGGGCAAAGGTTCTGGGCCCAGGGTGAAGATCCTGATCAATTTGCAGGTTGGTTCGGTCAGAGTATGCAGACTTCGCGGCACCCTTTGCTTGTTCAAAGGCAGTGTCGTCGCAAGTGATACCTGGAAACCATCGAGGTGGTCGATCCCATGAAGTTCTAGGGATATGTCGACCAGAATTGACTTTCAGCTTGGTACTAACGCTGCGGATAGTAACGGATCAAAACAAGGAAAGGAAGTGGCTTGGCAAAAAAACCATCAGCCGTCCACCCTCCAGTTTCCTGGCAGTAACATTTCCTGAGCGTGTCGGATCAAAAAACGCCGGGGATATAACCGTTGGCTGGGTACTTGTGCACATTAGTCGCAGCGCCGGTAACTTCGCTGGTAACTGTCCTGAAGCCTGCCCATTTGCCTGCAATCAAAATTTAAGTCAATGAAAAATCTCGCTTTTTTTTATTGGTGAAAAAATCGTCAGTTTGACTGCGGCCCCCATTCCATGGGCCTTTGCGCGAGTTAAAGGCGGGTTGTCCACTGAGTTATCCACAGCTTCTGTGGATTGTCCCAAGCGCTTGCTCTAGAACGGGCGTGCCGGGTTTTTTCAGCTTTACCTGTACGAAAAAAAGAGTAGAGTGGCGCGCCTTCCGTTCTGTCCCACAGTGCTTTATGAAGTTTCGCTCAGTATCACCTTCTGTTACCGACACTCCCCAGACTGTTACCGCGCCCAAGCGTTTCTCTTTGAAAGTCGCCTTGTGGCTCCTCGACAGCCCGCGCCTGGGGCAGAGTACCAACGTCAAGCACCTGGCTGGCCGCCTGCTCAAGCAGCCTGCCCGCGAAGGCGTGGTGGCCGCGCAGAGCCGCCTGGGCCAATTGATGTGCCGTGAGTGCGAAAATGCCCGCGACCGGCGCATCGGCCAGGATCTGTTGCGTTCGGCGGCCCGCGCCGGCGACCGTCGCGCCCAGCGCGAACTGGGCCAGGTCGAAGACTGAGCTGTCCTCCCGGGCATTGCTTGGTTAACCTTGCTCTTTTTTGGTGATGGCAGAAATGGCTATGGTTTTCGACTGGACCAGTGTCGCCCTCGGGCTTGCTGGCGCCGCGCTGCCGTTATTGGCGTTGTGCTGGCAGATTCAACGACGGCTGACCGCGCGCACCACCGGCTGGGAATTGCTGGAGGAGCGCCTGGCGACCGCGCAATTGGCCCAGGAAGGGCTTGCCGCCCAACTGGACGCCAGCCGCGACGAAATCAGCGATCTGAGCCACGCCAATGCCGCCAAGCAGGCCGACCTGGCTGCGGTGCGCCGCGAAGTCGAGCTGTTGCAGATCGACCGCGATAACGCCCGCGACGCCGCCCACGCCTGGAACCTGGACCGCAGCGCCAAGGAAACCGAGCTGCGCCGGCTTGACGCCTTGGCCGCCGCCTTGCGCGCCGAGCTGCGTGAACAGCAGGATAGCCATCAACAACGCCTCGCCGACCTGCAGGGTTCCCGGGACGAGCTGCGCGCGCAGTTCGCCGAACTGGCCGGGAAGATTTTCGATGAGCGTGAGCAACGCTTTGCCGAAACCAGCCAGGAGCGCCTGGGGCAACTGCTGGACCCGCTCAAGGAACGCATCCAATCCTTCGAGAAGCGCGTTGAAGAAAGCTACCAGAACGAAGCCCGCGAGCGGTTTTCCCTGGCCAAAGAGCTTGAGCGCCTGCAGCAATTGAACCTGCGCCTGTCGGACGAAGCCACCAACCTGACCCGCGCCCTCAAAGGCCAGAAAACCCAGGGTAACTGGGGCGAGCTGATCCTCGAGCGGGTGCTGGAGCATGCGGGCCTGGAGAAAGGCCGCGAATACCAGACCCAGGTCAGCCTCAAAGGCCCGGATGGCGAACGCTTCCAGCCCGACGTGCTGATCATGTTGCCGGGCGACAAGCAGGTGGTGGTGGACTCCAAGGTCAGCCTGACCGCCTATCAGCAGTACGTTGCGGCGGATGACGAGGTAATTGGCCAGGCGGCGTTGAAGCAGCATGTGCTGTCCTTGCGCAATCACGTCAAAGGCTTGGCCGGCAAGGATTACAAGCGCCTGGAAGGTTTGCACAGCCTGGATTTCGTGCTGCTGTTCGTGCCGATTGAGGCAGCGTTTTCCGCAGCGCTGCAAGCCGAGCCGAACCTGTTTCAGGAAGCCTTCGACCGTCATATCGTGATTGTCAGCCCCACCACCTTGCTCGCCACCCTGCGGGTAATCGATAGCCTATGGAAGCAGGAACGCCAGAGCCAGAACGCCCGGGAAATCGCCGAACGCGCCGGTTGGCTGTATGACAAGTTCGTGCTGTTTATCCAGGATCTGGACGAAGTAGGTAACCGCTTGCAGCAGTTGGACAAGGCTTACAGCGCAGCGCGTAACAAGCTGACCGATGGACGCGGGAATCTGGTCAGCCGCACCGAGCAACTGCGCCTGCTGGGCGCGCGTGCCAGCAAAAGCCTGCCGGCGGATTTGCTCGAGCGCGCGATGACCGATTCGGATGGCGTGGCGCATTCCCCTGAATAAAACATGATCAAAATGTGGGAGGGGGCAAGCCCTAATGCCAGTCAGTTAAGGCTTTTTGTAGGAGCGAGGCGGGCGGCTAGCCCTTGCTCGCGAAAAACTCACAGGCACCGCGTTCATTCAGAAAGCACGCGTTATCGTTGACGTTTTTCGCGAGCAAGCTCGCTCCTACAGACGGCGGTGTACCCTTAACTGACTGGCATTAGGGCTTGCCCCCGATTGCGGTGGGTCAGCCGAAACATCTATGACTGACACTCCCTCATTGGGGCATAGGTATCTACACATTTTTGTAGCAGCAGCCTACGCTAACCACGATGCGAAGCGAGCCGCTCTTGATCTTGCTCTTGATCTAGGCGCCCCGTTAAACCACGCTGGCCGTAATCCGATATTGATTTGGCGGGTAAACCGGCAGGGATGCCGGTTTAGCCGCCCCGCGCCATGGATGGCGCGTGGCGGCGGCCCCCCAAATCAATGTCGGATTACGGGCACACCGAGCCTAGGCGAGGTGCCGAGTGGTGGGGCAAGAGCGTTTTGCTTACTTTTGCGCTTTTCAAAAGTGAGACGCCGTAAGGGCGGAACCCATAGCAGCCGTTACCGCAGCAACGGATATGTACTCGCTCTGATCCAGCATCTCGGTCGGCTGTCAGGCCGCCATCGGGAGCAAGCCCCCTCCCACATTTGGAACGCGGGGCATCAGTTATAGAGGCTTCGGGTCCCGAGCCGCCACAGGTTCAGGGCCATACCAAAGTTGTGTAGATACCCATGGCAATTGGGAGCAAGCCCCCTCCCACATTTTTATCGAGTACATCCCGTCTACAGAGGCAGGTGCCTACTTAACAGCGCCCGCAACGCCGCCGGCTTCACCGGCTTGGCCAGATAATCCAGCCCTGCTCCATGCACCTGCGCCACCATTTCCGGGCGCCCGTCTGCACTGATCACCACGCCGGGAATCGGCTCGGCCAATTGCGCCCGCAGCCAACTCATCAGTTCGGTGCCGGTTTCGCCGTGGTCCAGGTGATAATCCACCAGCGCCAGTTGCGGGCGCATGCCTTCGGCCAACAGGGCCGCGCACTCGGCCTGGCCGGTGGCGGTCCAGACTTCGCAGCCCCAGCGCGTCAGCAGGCTGCGCATGCCGATCAAGATACTTTCCTCGTTGTCCACACACAGCACCCGTGCGCCGCTCAAGGGCACGCCGTTTTCTACGGTGGCCTTTGGCTGCGGGCTGACCTGGCTGCGGGCCAGCGGCACACGCACGCTGAACACGCTGCCCTTGCCCGGCCATGAACGTACGCTCAGGCGGTGGCCCAGCACGCGGCACAAACCGTCGGCGATCGCCAGACCCAGGCCCAGGCCCTTTTCGGCGCGGGTCTGGTGGCTGTCGAGGCGCTTGAACTCTTCGAAAATCACTTTCTGTTTATCCGGCGGGATGCCAGGGCCACGGTCCCAGACTTCCAGGCACAATTGGCCCTGGCGGCGACGCACGCCCAGCAGCACCGGGCCATCGGCATAGCGGAAGGCGTTGGTCAGGAAATTCTGCAGGATCCGTCGTAACAATTTGATGTCGCTGTCCACCCGCAGGCGACTGCCGCGCAAACGAAAGCGCAAACCCTGTTCATGGGCGAGTGCCTTGAATTCGGCGCCCAGGGTGTCGAACAGCTCGTTGAGGACAAACGGCTGGCGTTGGGGATTGATCTTGCCGTTTTCCAAGCGCGAGATATCCAGCAGGTCGCTGATCAGATCCTCGGCCGAGCGCAGTGAACTGTCCAGGTGCTGCACCAGTTGCCGGGCCTCGCTCGAGAGGCCTTCGTGCTGGTGGGAGAGGGCGGCGGAGAACAGCCGCGCGGCGTTCAGCGGTTGCATCAAGTCATGGCTGACGGCCGCCAGAAAGCGGGTCTTCGACTGGCTGGCGGATTCGGCCACACCCTTGGCCTCGGTCAACGCGACATTGAGTTGCGACAGTTCATGGGTGCGCTCGGTCACCCGTTGTTCCAGGCCTTCATTGGCCTCGGTCAGCGCTTGTGCGGCTTCGCGGAACGCGGTGATGTCGGTGAAACTCATGACGAAACCGCCACCGGGCATCGGATTGCCGATCAGCTCGATCACGCGCCCGTTGGGGAACAAGCGCTCGGAGGTATGCGCACGGCCCTGGCGCATCCAGTGCAGGCGTCGCGCCACATGCACTTGGGCTTCACCGGGGCCGCACAGGCCGCGCTCGGCGTTGTAGCGAATAATGTCGGCAATCGGCCGGCCGACACTGATCAAGCCGTCGGGGTAGTTGAACAGCTCCAGGTAGCGTCGGTTCCAGGCCACCAGCTTGAGCGACTGGTCAACCACGCTGATGCCCTGGGTGATGTTCTCGATCGCGCCTTGCAGCAGGGCGCGGTTGAACTGCAGTACCTCGGACGCCTCGTCGGCGATGCGTACTACGTCCTCCAACTGCATTTCCCGTCCTTCAATCGCCGCTTTCACCACTGCTCGCGTCGAGGACGCACCGAGCACGCCCGCCAGCAAACGCTCGGTGTGGGCGATCCAGTCGTTGTCGGCATTCTGGTTGGGGTTGAAGCCTTTGCCCTGGCGATAGGCGAAACGGATAAAGCTCTGCTGCGCCCGTTCTTCGCCGACAAAGCGTGCGGACAAGCTGAGCAGGTCGCTGATCTGTACCGACAACATGGAGCGAGCGCTGGTGCGCTGGCTGGTTTCCTGGCCGATGAAGCGGCCGGCCTGCCAATGCTCGGACACCCGCGTGCGCGACAGCATCGACACCCACACGAACAGCGTGAAATTACCGGCAAGCGAGAATACGGTGCCCAAGGTCAGTGAGGTCACGGAAAACCCGAACGGGTGCGAGTGCATCCAGGTCAGGCCGGGGAAAAGGCTCAGCGACCAGCCCAGGCTTTTCGCGGTCACCGGTAGGACCAGGGTGTAGAACCACAGGAAGGTACCCGCCGCCAAGCCCGCAAAGACCCCGCGCCGGTTGGCCTGCTTCCAGTAGAGCGCGCCGAGCATCGCCGGTGCCAATTGGGTCACGGCGGCAAAGGCGATCTGGCCGATGGTCGCCAGGCTTGCGGTGGAGCCCAGCAGCCGGTAACTCACATAGGCCAGCAACAGGATGATCACGATGCTGACCCGGCGCACCGACAGCATCCAATGGCGGAACACTTCAAAGGGTCGTTCGGCGCTGGAGCGGCGCAACAGCCAGGGCAGCAGCATGTCGTTGGAGACCATGGTCGACAAGGCGATGCTGGCCACGATCACCATGCCGGTGGCCGCCGAGGCGCCGCCGATGAACGCAAGTACCGCGAGGGCCGGGTGGGCTTCGGCCATCGGCAGGCTGATCACGTAGGAGTCCGGCAGCACCGAACCGGGCAACAGCATCTTGCCGCCCAGGGCGATGGGCACCACGAACAACGCGGCAAGGATCAAATACGCCGGGAACACCCATTTGGCCAGGCGCAAGTCCTGCGGGTCGATATTCTCCACCACCGTCACATGAAATTGCCGGGGCAGGCAGATGATCGCCATCATCGCGACGCCGGTCTGCACCACCATCGACGGCCAGTTGATGGTCTCTTTCCAATATTCCTCCAGGCGCGGTGCAAGCATCGCCTGGCTGAACAGATCGCCGAAACCGTCGTACAGTCCGTAGGTCACAAACGCACCGACCGCCAGAAACGCGAACAGCTTGACCAAGGATTCAAAGGCAATCGCCAGCACCATGCCCCGGTGGTGTTCGGTGGCGTCGAGGTTGCGCGTACCAAACACGATGGTGAACAGCGCCAGCACCAGCGACACAATCAGCGCGGTGTCCTGGGCCCGGGTGCCCGTGGTGTCGGGTCCGGAGCCGATCAACAGGTTCACGCCGAGCACGATGCCCTTGAGCTGCAGGGCGATATAGGGCAGTACCCCAACCAGGCAGATCAACGCGACCACGACCGCCAGGGATTGGGATTTGCCGTAGCGCGCGGCGATAAAGTCGGCGATGGAGGTGATGTTTTCCTGCTTGCTGATCAGAATCATCTTCTGCAGCACCCAGGGCGCCAGCACCAGCAACAGCACCGGTCCCAGGTAGATCGGCAAGAACGCCCAAAGCTGTTCGGCAGCCTGGCCTACGGCGCCGAAGAAGGTCCAACTGGTGCAATACACCGCCAGCGACAGGCTATAGACCCACGCGCGCACACGCGGCGGCAGCGGCGCATGGCGGCGGTCACCGTAAAAGGCGATGGCAAACATGATGGCCATATAGGCCAGGGCAACGGCGGCGATCAGCCCGCTGGACAGCGTCATGGTAACTCCGAGCATAAGAACACCGGGCATTCCGGGCCCGGTTGGACAGTCTCGCATGATGCCTGGGGTTAGTCAGTGTCGACCAAGGTCGTGTGAGGGCGAATGTCGCAGGCGTGTTCAGCGAGGGGGCAGGGTTTTCTGGCGCAGGATGTAAATCGTCACCAGCACCGCGCTGGTCAGCATGAAGCCCCGTGCCCACGGCAATGGCACCAGGTAGCAGGAAATGGCGATGCTCAGCCACATCAAGCCGATGGCATAGACCTTGCCCTTGAGCGGGATGCCGTTACCGTCGAGGTAATCACGAATCCACGGGCCCAGGCGCGGGTGGTCCACCAGCCAGTGGTAGAAACGCGGGGAGCTTCGAGCGAAGCAGGCGGCAGCCAGCAGGAGAAAGGGTGTAGTCGGCAATACCGGCAGGAAAATGCCGATCACCCCAAGCGCTACGCTAAGCCAGCCGACGGCCAGCAGCGCGTAACGCAGGAGCGGCGAACGCTTGCCCATGGGGTCCACGGGCAAGCGACTCAGTGGTGACGTGGCTTGAGGATCGCCGGTTTTTCGTCAGGCGCGTTGCACAGCAGGTACAGCGCGGTGAGGGCTTCGGGGATCTGCACGATCATATCGTCCATCAGGTTGGCGTCGGCGGCGATATCGGAAAACTCCGGCTGGTCGTCGAACAGGCCCGAACCGACCATGATCGGCAGCAGCATTTCGCTGACTTCTTCCTCGGCGGTTTCGAACCAGGCGGCTTCGCGCAGGAATACGCCTTCCATGAAACCAATGCACCAGCCGCGCAGGTCGGAGTCGTCCGGGTCTTCACCCAGGTCCAGCTCGCAAGGCAGCTCGAATTCTTCATCGGAGGCCAGTTGGCGACCGATGTGGGCCTTGAGGGCCAGCAGGGTGGCTTCGATTTCTTCGCGCTGGGCGTCGTCGGCGTAGTGAGGTTCTTCGGCGAACAGCGCGTCGATCCATTCACGCTCGGGCACGTCTTCAGAGCAGATCGACAGGGCGGTCAGGTAGCCGTGGGCGGCCACGTAGTCCAGCGCCTCGTCATGCAGCTCATCGGCGTCGAGGAAGGCTTGCAGGCGGGTTAGTTGCTCAGCGAAGGACATTGAAGGGCTACCTTGGGAATAAACGATGCTGAATTCTAGGCTTTCTTGAGCGCCCAGGCCAGCCGCACGGCATTTTTGCCCGGTTTTAGACAGAGGCGCTCTATTCGTCAGTCGCGCCCTTTGCCGGTGAACGCTCGGGTATACTGCCGCGTTTTGTGATGCCCCTGCAGGCCACGCAGCAATCCGGGAAAACTTCGCTTACGGATTATTTTCCATGAAAGCGGGTTTTTTCGGCCAGCCTGTACAGAGGGATTTGCGCACCATTTTGGAGTTTTACATGCTCGAGCAGGCTCAACGCGTCCTCAAGGACATCTTCGGCTACGACAGTTTTCGTGGCCGCCAGGGTGCGATCATTGAGCGCGTGGCCAATGGCGGCGATGCCCTGGTCCTGATGCCGACCGGTGGCGGCAAATCGTTGTGCTTCCAGGTGCCGGCGCTGTTGCGCAATGGCCTGGCTGTGGTGGTGTCGCCGCTGATTGCATTGATGGACGATCAGGTCGCCA
Source organism: Pseudomonas sp. R1-43-08 (assembly GCF_003852255.1). NCBI lineage: Bacteria > Pseudomonadati > Pseudomonadota > Gammaproteobacteria > Pseudomonadales > Pseudomonadaceae > Pseudomonas > Pseudomonas sp. R1-43-08. Next base: position 3,937,937 of record NZ_CP027734.1, on the reverse strand, counting down.
CCCTGGAAGAACTCGGTGTCGCCGCCGCTGCCTTGAACTCCACCCTGAGTGCCGAGCAGCAGCGCGACCTGGCGGCGCGGATCAAGCGCGGCGAAGTGAAGATGCTCTACCTGGCACCGGAGCGGCTGGTGCAGCCGCGCATGCTGGCATTCCTGCAGAGCCTGGAAATTGCCCTGTTCGCCATCGACGAAGCTCACTGCGTATCGCAGTGGGGCCACGATTTCCGCCGCGAGTACCTGCAGCTGGGCCAACTGGCGGAGCTGTTCCCTGATGTGCCGCGTATCGCCCTGACCGCCACCGCCGACAAGCGTACCCGCGAAGAGATCGTCGAGCGCCTGCATTTGCAGAACGCAGAGCGCTTCCTGTCGAGCTTCGACCGGCCAAATATTTTCTACCGCATCGTGCCCAAGGAGCAGCCGCGCAAGCAGTTGCTGGCCTTCCTCTCGGAACGGCGCAGCGACGCGGGTATCGTCTATTGCCTGTCACGCAAGAAGGTCGATGAAGTCGCCGCGTTCCTCTGTGAACAAGGCTACCCGGCGCTGCCTTATCACGCCGGTTTGCCCAATGAAACGCGCTCGGCACACCAGAAGCGCTTCCTCAACGAGGAAGGCCTGATCATGGTGGCGACCATCGCCTTCGGCATGGGGATCGACAAGTCCAACGTGCGTTTCGTGGCGCACATGGACCTGCCCAAGTCCCTCGAGGCCTACTACCAGGAAACCGGCCGCGCCGGCCGTGACGGCCTGCCGGCGGATGCCTGGATGGTCTACGGCCTGCAAGATGTGGTGATGCTCAAGCAGATGCTGCAGAACTCCGAAGGCGATGAGCGCCACAAGCGCCTGGAGCAGCACAAACTCGACGCCATGCTCTCGCTGTGCGAAGAGACCCGCTGCCGCCGCCAGACGCTGCTGGCGTATTTCGACGAAGACATGCCGCAACCGTGCGGCCACTGCGACAACTGCATCGACGGTGTGCAGACCTGGGACGCCACCGAGCCGGCGCGCCAGGCATTGTCGACGATCTACCGCACCGGCCAGCGCTATGGCGTGGGCCATCTGGTGGATGTGTTGCTGGGCAAAGACAACGAAAAAATCCGCAGCTTCGGCCACGAGAAACTCTCGGTCTACGGCGTCGGCAAGGCCCGCGCCGAAGGCGAATGGCGCTCGCTGTTCCGCCAGATGGTCGCGCGCGGGCTGGTCGACATCGATATCGAAGGCTACGGCGGCCTGCGCTTGAACGACAGTTGCCGGCCTTTGCTCAAGGGCGAAGTCAGCCTGGAGCTGCGCCGCGACCTCAAGCCGCAGACCACCGCCAAGAGCAGCACCAGCCAGGCCAGCCAGCTGGTGCGTGGCGAAGAGCGCGAACAGTGGGAAGCCTTGCGTACCCTGCGGCGCAAACTGGCGCAGGAACACAGCGTGCCGCCGTATGTCATCTTCCCTGACTCCACATTGCTGGAGATGCTTCGCGAGCAGCCCACCACCATGGCCGAGATGGCCAGGGTCAGCGGTGTGGGAGCGCGCAAGCTGGAGCGTTATGGCCAGGCATTCCTCGAAGTACTCGGCGGCCAGGTCGAAGCACCGAAGGAAATCGCCGATATTCGCCACGAGCTGATCAGCCTGGTTCGCGCCGGCATGACCCCGATCCAGATCGCCGGCCAGCTGCAATGCTCGGAAAAGAACGTGTATACGTTGCTGGCCGAAGCCATCGGCAAGCAGCAATTGTCGTTGGAGCAGGCTCTTGATTTGCCTGAAGATTTGCTCGGTGAAATCCAGGATGCATTTCTCGACGGGGAAGGCGAATTGCCACCTGTCGCGGAAATCGCGCCGTTGTTTACCGGGCGTGTTCCCGAGGGCGTTTTGTACTGCGTACGCGCCGCTTTGCAGTCTGAATTCGAAATTTAGTGTGCCAATTACGACAATGTAACGAATCAGTACATACGGGGCCTTGCCTACTGGCATGGCTCATGCTTAGCTGACTAATAATTAGCCACACTTTGTTTTCAGTCTAAAACATGAGTTTTTTATGCCGTTAACCGATCAACACCGATTTGGCATGCAGTTGGCGCAAATGTCCCGAGGTTGGCGCGCCGAGTTGGACCGCCGTCTGGCGGGGCTGGGCTTGTCCCAGGCGCGATGGCTGGTACTGCTGCACCTGGCCCGTTTTACCGAAGCACCGACTCAGCGTGAACTGGCACAAAGTGTCGGGGTAGAAGGCCCGACCCTGGCGCGTCTGCTCGACAGCCTGGAAGGCCAAGGCCTGGTTCAACGCCAGGCAGTAGTGGAAGACCGTCGCGCCAAACGTATCCTGTTGTGTGATACCGCTCGGCCCCTCATCGACCAGATCGAGACCATTGCCACGGCGTTGCGCCATGAGCTGTTTGTTGGGGTGGACGAAGAGGATTTGCGCGTATGCATGCGCGTGCACGGGCACATTTTGGCGAATCTGGAAAAGTCCTGATTCCTGACACAACGACGATCAAAGTGTGGGAGGGGGCTTGCCCCCGATGGCAGAGTGTCAGTCAGGTATTCATTGACTGACACACCGCCATCGGGAGCAAGCCCCCTCCCACATTTTTTATTCTGCGTTGTGTCAGAAAGTCTGGCCCAGGTTCAGATACACCGCTTTCTGGTTGTCATCATTGAATCCATAGCTGAAATTCAGCGGGCCCAGCGGTGTATCGAAGCCCAGGAAAACACTCGCCGCGTTGATATACCCGCTGTCGAACTGGTTGTCGTTGTTCCACGCCCGACCCCGTTCCACCGAGGCTCCCAGGTACAACGGGAAATCCAGCGGCAGGTACGAGCGCGGTGTCAGCCGGCGGTAGTACACCGCGCGCATCAGGCTGACGTTCTGGCCCGAGATCGCGTCCTCGCGAAAGCCTGACAATTGCCGTGCGCCACCCAACAGGAAGCTGGAGATCACCACGTCGGATTTATCCAGGGTGCGTCCGTAGCGTCCGCCCAGGATCAACGTGTCGGGGCCGTGACTCATGGCTTTGTCCAGCTTGAACTCCCACTGGCGGTAGCGCTGGTCGGAACCCAGCCCCGGCTCGAACTCACGGTAAGCCAGGGCGATGTCTTCGCCGGTGTGCGGGAAGTACACGTTATCGAAAGAGTCGAACGAGTATTTCAGCTCATAGAAGCCCTCGCTGAAACTCACGCTCGGCAGGTCGCGGTCGCCGATACGCACGTCCGCCTTGCCCCAGGCTTCGCCCACGCCAAAGCGAATCTCGCCGCTGTTGCCGATCTGCCGCCCGACGTTCAAGCCGAAACCGTAGCGCTCCAGCCGATATTCCGAGATGGGGTCGTTGTCCATGATCAGCTCGACGTTCTGCGCCTGGGCACGGATGTAGGGCGCGACGAAGTAGCGCGAGCCTGTGTCCATGGGTTGGTAGAACTCGCTGTACAGCTCCTGGCGATCACCGATCTGCACCCGCGTCAGCCATTCGGCGCCGAGGCGGTTGATACCGTTCATCCGGTAGCTGGCGCCAAGGTTGAAGGCGCTGTCGCCGCGCATGTCATCCGACAGGTTCAAACCCAGGCGCAGGTAGTCGGTGCCGCTGCGCTTGCCGCGTGCGCTGATGACCAGGGTATTGTCCTTGGCTTTTTTCACCACGCGGTATTGCACCTGTTCGAAGTAGTCGAGGCCGTACAGCGTGCCCATGTCCGATTGCAGGCGGCCGAGGTTGAGCGGTTCGCCCAGCTCCTGGCGGATGTAATAGCGGATCACGTCGTCGCTGACTTTGGAGTCGTTTTCCACCTTGATCGCAGTGATGATCGGGGTGCGTTCGCCGGGCGTGCGCGCGGCGGTCAGTTGCGGGTCTATCGGTTCGGCGGGCCGCAGGTGCGCCAGGCGCAGGTCGAGGGCACGCGTGGCGCGGTAGCCGGCATCGATCATGTCCTTGGCGCGGCCGAAATCCGTCACGCCGTAGGCTGCCAGGGACGGTTGGATCAACACGTCCCTGGGGTGCAAGGCCTTGAGTTGTTCCTCGGAATTGCGCCGGGTCATCAAGGTGATGGACTGGTTGAGCACATCGACCACGGTCGCCAATTGCTTGCGTGAGCGTAGCGGTGTGCCGATGTCCACCACGATGGCGATGTCGACGCCCATTTCCCGCGCCACGTCCAGGGGAATGTTGTCGGTCATGCCGCCGTCCACCAGCAGGCGCCCGTCCAGCTCTACCGGAGCGAACACGGCGGGGATCGACATGCTGGCGCGTATCACCTGGGGCAGGTGGCCCTTGCTGAACACTACTTTTTCGCCGGTGGTGATGTCGGTGGCCACAGCCCGGAACGGAATCGGCAGCTTGTCGAAGTTACGCGTGTTGCTGCTGTGGGCGAACATGCTTTCCAGCAGCAATGCCAGGTTCTGGCCCTGGATCACGCCCAGCGGCAGGCCGAGGCTGCCGTCGTCGCGAAAGCTGAGTTTCTGTTTGACCAGGAAATCGCGGTCATCCTGCTTGCGCCTGAACGGCACGTCTTCCCGGGGCGGTGCATCGGACAATGCCTGTTGCCAGTCGATATTCAGGGCGAGCTTCTCCAGCTCGTCGATCTTGTAACCCGAGGCGTACAGCCCGCCAATCACCGCGCCCATGCTGGTGCCGGCAATCGCGTCAACCTGGATGCCCTGTTCTTCCAATGCCTTGAGCACACCGATATGGGCCAGGCCACGGGCGGCGCCGCCCGACAGCACCAGGCCGATTTTCGGGCGCGGGCTTTCAACGGCGTCGGCGAGAAGGGGGAGCAGGCAGAGGAACAGGCAGGACAACAGGCGGCGCATCATGAATCTCGAGGCTGGGCGATAAAGGCCGGTATTATAGCCATGCGATCCACTGACGCCGTCACGCAGGAGCCTTTCACGTTATGTCCGCAAGCAAACCCGAGATCGTCATCACCTATTGCACCCAGTGCCAGTGGCTGTTGCGTGCCGCCTGGCTGGCCCAGGAATTGTTGAGTACGTTTGCCGAGGATTTAGCCAAGGTGTCCCTGGCGCCCTCCACCGGCGGCGCGTTTCGCATCACCTGCGACAACGTACAGATCTGGGAGCGCAAGGCCGATGGCGGCTTCCCGGAGGCCAAGGTGCTCAAGCAGCGCGTGCGCGATCAGATCGACCCGCAGCGCGACCTTGGGCATAACGACCGTACGCCGTGACGTCAGGCCGCAGCCGGCGGCTTGGCCTGGCTGGCGCTGCCCATCAGGCCGGAAAGCACGATGGCGACGATAATCAGCGCGCCGCCCAGCAGCATGCGCAGGGTGGGCGTCTCGGCGAACAGTAGCCAGGCCACGGTGATGCCATAGACCGGTTCCATGGCAAACACCACCGACGCGGTGCGCGCCTTGATCACCGCGAGGCTGGCGACAAACAGGCTATGGGCCAGGCCGGTACAGAACACGCCCAGCAGGCCGATCCACAGCCAGTCCAGCGCACGCACGTCCGCAAGCCCCGGTGCCGCCACGGGCAACAGGCACGCAGCAACCACCAGGTTCTGGCACAACGCGGCCTGTACCGCCGGAATGCGCCCGGAGCTGGCGCGGTTGTTCAGCGACAGCAACGAGAACAGCAGCCCGGAAGCAATTCCCCACAGCAGGCCGCCGGTGGCTTCGCTGGCCAGGTTGAAGTCCGGGGTGACCAGCACCAGCCCCACGGTGACCAATACCACCAGCAGCACTTCATTGGCGCGAATGCGCTCACGGAAAATCAACCCTTCGAGCATCACCGTAAACGCCGGGAAGGCGGTAAACCCCAACGTTGCGACCGCCACGCCGGCCACTTTTACCGCAATAAAGAACGTCACCCAATGCGCCGCCAGCAGTACACCGCTGACCAACAAGCGCTGCCAGTCACGCCACTCAAGCCTCTTCCAGGGCGCGTTGCTGGCAAAGCGGGCAAAGACCGCCAGGGCTATCACGGCGAACGCGGCACGCCCGAATACGATGATGGCGGGGGAGGCGGCCGCCAGTTTGCCGAAAACACCGGTGAGGCCAAACATCAATGCGCCGATATGCAGGGCGCCGAGGGCTGAGCGGGGAGTCATTGCGATCCTTGGACCAAGGGGTAACAGGGGCGCAGTCTACAACGCCTGGTGGCGAATGCGCTGTCATCAGACTGACGCACAGCTGTCATGGGCTATTCACTGCCGGGGCGCAAGCTCGCGAAAACAGCGTCGAGGGACACCCATGACCCGTGCCGAATTCGCCAAGCCCAGCCGCAAGCAACGGGTGCGTACCCTGTGGATTTCCGACGTGCATCTGGGCACTCGGGATTGCCAGGCTGAGCACTTGTCGCACTTTCTCAAGGGCTACCACGCCGACAAGGTGTATCTGGTCGGCGACATTATCGATGGCTGGAAAATGCGTGGCGGCATGTATTGGCCGCAAGCCCACACCAACGTCATTCGCCGCCTGCTGACCATGGCCAAACGCGGCACCGAGGTGATCTACGTCACCGGCAACCATGACGAGTTTCTAAGACGCTATTCCAAGCTGATCCTGGGCAATATCCAACTGGTGGACGAGGCCGTGCACGTGACCGCCGACGGTCGCCATCTGCTGGTGATCCATGGCGATCAGTTCGATGTGATCACCCGTTATCACCGCTGGCTCGCCTTCCTGGGCGACTCGGCCTACGAATTCACCCTCACCCTGAACCGCTGGCTCAATCACTGGCGAGCGCGCTATGGCTATGGTTATTGGTCGCTGTCGGCGTACTTGAAACACAAGGTGAAAACCGCCGTGAGTTTTATCAGCGATTTCGAAGAGGCCATCGCCCACGAAGTGACCAAGCGTGAGCTGCACGGGGTGGTGTGCGGGCATATTCACCATGCCGAAATCCGCAAGGTGGGGGAGGTGGATTACCTCAATTGCGGCGATTGGGTGGAGTCGTGCACGGCGTTGATTGAGCACTGGGATGGGCATATCGAGTTGTATCGGCTGGCGGATGCGCAGGCCAGGGACGCGCAGTTGAAAGCTGAGATGGTTGTAGGCTAGAGGTCAACTCAATCCAAATGTGGGAGGGGGCAAGCCCTAATGCCATTCAGTCAAGCGTACACCGCCCTCTGTAGGAGCGAGCTTGCTCGCGAAAAATGTCAACGATAACGCGTGCTTCCTGAATGAACGCGGTGCCTGTGAGTTTTTCGCGAGCAAGCTCGCTCCTACAAAAAGCCTTAACCCCTCCCACATTTAGTTCCCGGTTTATTCAGTTGGAGACGTCGGCGATGGCCTGGGCCAGCAGCGTCAAGCGCGTGGCGTCCACCCCCGCCACGTTGGCCCGTCCCGTACTGACCATATACACACTGTGCTTTTCACGCAGTTGCTGGACCTGTTCGGCACTCAACCCGGTATAGGAAAACATCCCACGCTGCGTCCCGATATGCGCATACAGCTCGGCCAAGCCGTGGGGCGCCAGCGCTTCCACCAGCCCGGCGCGCAGTTGCGCAATGCGCGAACGCATGGCCTCCACTTCATCGCTCCACTGCTGTTTCAGCGCGGCATCGCCGAGGATGGTCGCGACCACGGCGGCACCATGGTCCGGCGGTGTAGACCACAAATTGCGCGCGATATTGGCCAGTTGACTGCGCACATCCGTGAGCTTTTGCGCATCGGCCGCGCACACGATCAATGCGCCAACGCGGTCGCGGTACAAACCAAAGTTCTTCGAGCACGAACTGGTGATCAACACTTCCGGCAGCTCGGCGGCGAACAGGCGCACCGCCCAGGCGTCCTGCTCCAGGCCATCGCCGAAGCCTTGGTAGGCGAAGTCGATCAGCGGCAGCAATTGGCGTTCGCGCACAATCTGCAGCACCTGGCGCCAGTCATCCTGGGACAGGTCGAAGCCGGTCGGGTTATGGCAGCAGGCGTGCAGCAAGACCACGTCGCCCTCGGGCACGCTGGACAGGGTGGCAAGCATCGCCTCCACATCCAGGCGATTGTCGCTGCCCACATAAGGGTAGTGACTGACGTTCAGCCCGGCTTTGGCGAAAATGGTTTCATGGATCGGCCAGGTCGGATCGCTCAGCCACACGCCACGGCCGGGCAGGTTGTGGGCGATAAAGTCGGCGCTCAGGCGCAGGGCCCCGGTGCCGCCGGGCGTCTGGGTGGCGCCGGCACGCTGTTCACGCAGCAGCGCCGAATCGGCGCCCAGCACCAGCTCGCTGATCAGTGCGCCGAACGCTGCATCGCCGTGACCGCCGATGTAGGTCTTGGTGGTTTGCCTATCGACCAGGCGTTGCTCGGCGAGTTTTACCGAGTGCGGAATCGGCGTCAGGCCCTGGTCATCCTTATAGACGCCCACGCCGAGGTCGAATTTGTTCGGGTTGGCATCCTGGGCATACAGGTCCATCAGCCCGAGGATCGGGTCGCCGGGCACGCGGCCAATCGCGTCGAAATGCATTACTTGCGGCCCTCGGCGCTGTTGGCCACTTCATCGGTGCGCGCGGCCATGATGAAGTCGTTGCGGTGCAGGCCCTTGATGGAGTGGCTCCACCAGGTCACGGTGACTTTGCCCCATTCGGTGAGCAGGCCAGGGTGATGGCCTTCGGCTTCGGAGATTTCACCCACGGCATTGGTGAAGGCCAGGGCGAACTTGAAATTCTTGAACAGGAAAACCTTTTCCAATTGCATCACGCCGTCGCGCACTTCGATGTTCCAGTCCGGGATCTGTTTGATCAGCACCGGCAGTTCTTCATCGCTGACTTGTGGGGCGTCGGCGCGGCAGGCTTCGCAATGGGCTTGGTTCAAGGTGGTCATGTGGGGTGTCCTGAATTCGAATGATTGAAGATCAGTGGGCGTTACCCTAAAGCAACGCGCGGCCAGGGAACAGACTCACCTAGCCTCGAAATGTAAGTGTCACGCGGCTTTGGGCTTTGGTGGAAACTTCGGTGCGTGCAGACCCAACTGCATACCGCGCTCGACCATGCCCATGATGTCTTCCTGCGCCACGTCGAACAGGCGCTTGAGCTCGGGCAGCACGAAGTACAGCGGCTGCAGGATGTCGATGCGATACGGCGTGCGCATCGCCTCCAGCGGGTCGAAGGCCTGGTGTTCGGGTTCGTCCGACAGGCAATACACGCTTTCCTTGGGTGATGACAGAATACCGCCACCGTAGATGCGCCGGCCTTGGGGCGTATCCACCAAACCAAACTCGATGGTCATCCAATACAGGCGCGCCAGGTACACCCGTTGCTCCTTGGTGGCCGCCAGGCCCAGCTTGCCGTAGGTGTGGGTGAATTCGGCGAACCAGGGGTTGGTCAGCAGCGGGCAGTGGCCGAAGATTTCGTGGAAAATATCCGGCTCTTGCAAGTAGTCCAGTTCCTCGCGGGTACGAATGAAGGTCGCCACCGGAAACTGCTTGCTGGCGAGCAATTCGAAGAAGGTCTGGAAAGGGATCAGCGCCGGCACGCGGGCGACTTGCCAGCCGGTGGTATCGGCCAGCACTTTGTTGATCTCGCCCAACTGTGGGATGCGATCCAGGGGCAGGCCAAGCTTGTCGATGCCGTCCAGGTATTCCTGGCAGGCACGGCCCTCGATCACTTTCAACTGGCGTGTGATCAGGGTGTTCCACACCGCGTGTTCTTCCGGCGGGTAGTGGATAAAACCTTGCGCATCGGGCTCGCGGGCCACGTAGTGCGTCTGCTTCATACGGCTCTCCTGCTAGGCATTCGTTCTTGTTATGTCCTGCTGTGTGTCTATTGATAACCCGCGCAGCGCAGGTTTTCAGCGGCTTCACAGGCCCTTGAGTAGGAAAAATCACTGAATTTTGTAAACTATTCGTTACGGATGCGGCGCTCGTCGTTGCCTTGGGCTGGGAAAAGCGCCCGAGCTGTCACATAATCTTGACGACTATCTGCGCCCAGCGGCAAAAAGATGCGGCGCCTACCCACTTTTCGGGCCTTTTCATGCGTATCAAAGTGCATTGCCAGAACCGCATCGGCATCCTGCGGGACATCCTCAACCTGTTGGTGGAGTACGGCGTGAACGTCGCCAAGGGCGAGGTCGGCGGCGAGCATGGCAATGCCATCTACTTGTTCTGCCCAAACCTGGTGAACATGCAGTTCCAGGCGTTGCGCCCGCAGTTTGAGGCGATCGCCGGGGTATTCGGCGTGAAAAGGGTAGGGCTGATGCCCAGCGAGCGTCGGCACATGGAACTCAATGCGCTGCTGGGCGCCCTGGAGTTTCCGGTGCTGTCCATCGACATGGGGGGCTCCATCGTTGCAGCCAACCGTGCGGCGGCGCAGTTGCTCGGGGTGCGGGTGGACGAAGTGCCGGGCATTCCCCTGTCGCGCTACGCCGAAGACTTCGACTTGCCGGAGCTGGTGCGCGCCAGCAAGTCGCGGATCAACGGGCTGCGGGTCAAGGTCAAGGGCGATGTGTTCCTGGCGGATATCGCGCCGCTGCAATCCTCCGAACACGATGACAGCGAAGCCATGGCCGGCGCGGTGTTGACCCTGCACCGCGCCGACCGGGTTGGCGAGCGTATCTACAATGTGCGCAAGCAGGAACTGCGCGGCTTCGACAGCATCTTCCAGAGTTCCAAGGTGATGGCCGCCGTGGTGCGCGAAGCCCGGCGCATGGCGCCGCTGGATGCACCTCTATTAATAGAAGGCGAAACCGGAACCGGCAAGGAACTGCTGGCCCGTGCCTGTCACCTCGCCAGCCCGCGCGGCCAGTCGCCATTGATGGCGCTCAACTGTGCGGGCTTGCCTGAGTCGATGGCCGAGACCGAGCTGTTTGGCTACGGCCCCGGCGCGTTCGAAGGCGCACGGGCCGAAGGCAAGCTCGGGCTGCTGGAACTGACCGCGGGCGGTACGTTGTTTCTCGATGGAGTGGGGGAAATGAGTGCACGCCTGCAGGTAAAACTGCTGCGCTTTCTGCAGGACGGGTGCTTTCGTCGCGTCGGCAGCGATGAAGAGGTGTACCTCGACGTGCGGGTGATCTGCGCGACCCAGGTCGATTTGTCCGAACTATGCGCCCGTGGCGAATTTCGCCAGGACCTGTATCACCGCTTGAACGTACTGTCGCTGCATATCCCGCCCTTGCGCGAATGCCTGGACGGCCTCGGGCCATTGGTCGAGCACTTCCTCGATCAAGCCAGTCGGCAGATCGGTTGCCCACTGCCCAAGCTGGCGCCTGCCGCGATGGACAAACTCAGCCACTATCACTGGCCGGGCAATGTACGGCAGTTGGAAAACGTGCTGTTCCAGGCGGTTTCGCTGTGCGAGGGCGGGACGGTCAAGCTTGAGCATATTCGCTTGCCGGATTACGGCGTGCGCCAGCCGCTTGGTGATTTCTCGCTGGAAGGCGGGTTGGACGCCATCGTCGGGCGGTTTGAAAAGGCCGTGCTCGAAGCGCTATATGCCGAGCATCCGAGCAGCCGGCAGCTGGGCAAGCGCCTGGACGTGTCCCACACCACTATCGCCAACAAACTGCGTGACTACGAAATCCTCAAGGCCAGCAAATAACAACTGGCACAACTTGGTCCAAAAATGTGGGAGGGGGCTTGCCCGATAGCGGTGTGTCAGCCACGGATTGATCGACTGACCCACCGCCATCGGGAGCAAGCCCCCTCCCACAGTTTTGATTGGGTTGTGTCAGCTCCTTCGCTTGAAGAAGCTGGGGATTCAAGTCGGCAAAATTTTCCGCTGACACCCTGCGGTTAAAATGTGGGAGGGGGCTTGCCCCCGATAGCGGTGTGTCAGCCACAGATTGATGAACTGACCCACCGCCATCGGGAGCAAGCCCCCTCCCACAGTTTGATTTGCGTCGCCTACAAGACCGAGGCTTGCCGTTAGCGGCAGTAGTCCGCCGTTTTTTCGACTCTCACCCCACGCTCGGAATCTTGCGGTTCACCCGAAAACCCCCGCCCTGCCTGCTCTTCAGCCAATTTTAAGAAGTTGGTTCGCAAATTGCTTAAGCCTCATCAGTACAGCGGTGGACGGCAAGCGTCCGTCAGAAAGAGGATAGAGCGTGGACAAGTACCTTTACGTGGCAATGACCGGCGCCAGCCAGAATGCTCTGGCGCAGAAGGCCCATGCCAACAATCTGGCGAACATTTCCACCAACGGTTTCCAGCGCGACCTGGAGCAGGCGCGGTCGATGCCGGTGTTCGGTGACAGCTTTCCGGCGCGGGCTTTTGCCCTGACCGAACGGCCGGCCACCGACTTCACGCCCGGCGCGATGATCGAAACCGGACGTGACCTGGACGTGGCCGTCAGCGGCGACGGCTGGATGGCCGTGCAAACCCCGGATGGCAGCGAAGCCTACGTGCGCAGCGCCAGCATGAACGTGGATGCGCTCGGTGTGCTGCGGGCCGGCAACGGTATGCCGATCATGGGCAACGGCGGCCCGATTGCCGTGCCGCCCCAGCAGAAAATCGAAGTGGGCGCCGACGGCACCATCAGCATCCGCGCCATGGGCGAAGGCCCGCGGGTGATGGCCGAAGTGGACCGTATCAAGCTGGTCCAGCCCGACCTCAAGAACATGAACAAAGGTTTGGACGGCACCATCCACACCAAGGATGGCCAGCCGGCCCAGGCCGACGCGAACGTCAAGCTGACCTCGGGCTTCCTGCAGGCGAGCAACGTCAATGCGGTTGAGGAAATGACCGCGGTACTGGCGCTCTCCAAGCAGTTCGAGCTGCACATCAAGATGATGAACACCGCCAAAGAAGATGACCAGGCCATGACCCGCGTCTTGCAGATGAGCTAACAGCCTTAATTGGCTTTTAAATAAACAGCGCAGCACGGCGCCAACAAACAGGCGCACGAAGGAGAACAGCATGCTTCCGGCTCTATGGGTTGCCAAGACAGGCCTGTCCGCCCAGGACACTAACCTGACCACCATTTCCAACAACCTGGCGAACGTGTCGACCACGGGTTTCAAACGTGATCGCGCCGAATTCCAAGACTTGCTCTATCAGATCAAGCGCCAGCCAGGCGCCCAGTCGACCCAGGACAGCGAACTGCCGTCGGGCCTGCAACTGGGTACCGGTGTGCAGATCGTCGGCACCCAGAAAAACTTCAGCGCCGGTAACCTGCAACAGACCGGCCAGCCGCTGGACATGGCGATCAACGGCCGTGGCTTCTTCCAGATCCTGCAACCGGATGGCACTACGTCCTACACCCGTGACGGTACCTTCCACTTGGACTCCAACGGCCAGATCGTGACCGCCAACGGTTTTGCCCTGGAGCCAGCCGTGGTGGTCCCGGCAGACGCCAAGACCTTCACCGTCGGCAACGACGGCACCGTGTCCATCACCGTGGCCGGCAACCCTGCGTCGCAAGTGATCGGCAACCTGCAAACCGCCGACTTCATCAACCCGGCCGGCCTGCAGGCCATGGGCAACAACCTGTTCCTGGAAACCGCTTCCAGCGGCGCGCCGCAAATCGGCACCCCTGGCCTGAACGGTTTCGGCACCACGCTGCAAAGCACCCTGGAAACCTCCAACGTCAGCACGGTTGAGGAGATGGTCAACATGATCACCACCCAGCGCGCCTACGAGATGAACTCCAAGGTGATTTCCACCGCCGACCAGATGCTTTCGTTCGTAACGCAGAATCTGTAATCAGTCTATGGGGCGCCTTGAAAGCGCCTGCAACACCGTGAGGTAGGGTCATGAATCGCATTGTTTCTGTTCTGGCATTGAGTGGGATCGCCGTGCTTGCGGGCTGTGTCGCCCCGTCGCCGAAACCCAATGACCCGTACTACGCGCCGGTGTTGCCGCGCACGCCGTTGCCGGCGGCGGCCAACAATGGCTCGATCTATCAGGCCGGTTTCGAGCAGAACCTGTACAGCGACCGCAAGGCGTTCCGGGTCGGTGACATTATCACCATCACCCTGAACGAGAAGACCCAGGCCAGCAAGAACGCCAACTCGCAGATCGGCAAGACCAGCAAGACCGGTATCGGCCTGACGTCGCTGTTCGGCGGCGGCCTGACCACCAATAACCCGTTGGGTGACGGTGACCTGAGCCTCAGTGCCGGCTACAGCGGCGACCGCGCCACCAACGGCAAGAGCGCGGCGGGGCAGGGCAACAGCCTGACCGGCTCGATCACCGTGACCGTGGCCGATGTGCTGCCCAACGGCATCATCGCCGTACGCGGTGAAAAGTGGATGACCCTCAATACCGGCGACGAGTTGGTGCGCATTGCCGGCATGGTGCGTGCCGATGATATTTCCACCGACAACACCGTGCCGTCGACGCGGATTGCCGATGCACGGATTACCTACTCGGGTACAGGTTCGTTTGCTGATGCAAGCCAGCCGGGCTGGTTCGACCGTTTCTTCCTTAGCCCGCTGTTCCCTTTCTAGGTGGCCATTTTGAACTTCAAGCAGTTGATGGCGGCGGTCGTGTTGCTGTGCCTGAGCGCCGTCGCCCAGGCCGAACGCCTGAAAGACATCGCCAGCATTTCCGGCGTGCGCAGTAACCAGTTGATCGGTTATGGCCTGGTGGTGGGGCTCAATGGCACGGGTGACCAGACCACCCAGACCCCGTTCACCCTGCAAACCTTCAACAACATGCTGTCGCAGTTCGGCATCAAGGTACCGCCAGGCTCGGGCAACGTGCAGTTGAAGAATGTCGCGGCGGTGTCGATCAGTGCCGACTTGCCGGCGTTCGCCAAGCCGGGGCAGGTGGTGGACATTACCGTGTCGTCCATGGGCAACTCCAAGAGCCTGCGGGGCGGTACGTTGCTGATGACGCCGCTCAAAGGTATCGACGGCAACGTCTACGCCATCGCCCAGGGCAACCTGGTGGTGGGCGGGTTCGACGCCGAGGGCCGCGACGGTTCGAAGATCACCGTCAACGTACCGTCGGCCGGGCGTATTCCCGGTGGCGCCACGGTTGAACGCACCGTGCCGAGTGGTTTCAACCAGGGCAACAGCCTGACCCTGAACCTCAACCGTTCCGACTTCACCACCGCCAAACGCGTGGTCGACAAGATCAACGACATGCTCGGCCCAGGCGTCGCCCAAGCCATCGATGGCGGTTCGGTGCGCGTCACCGCGCCCCTGGATCCCAGCCAGCGCGTGGACTACCTGTCGATCCTGGAAAACCTGGAGGTCGACCCCGGCCAGGCAGTGGCCAAAGTCATCATCAACTCGCGCACCGGCACCATCGTGATCGGCCAGAACGTCAAGGTCTCGCCGGCGGCGGTGACCCACGGCAGCCTGACTGTGACCATTACCGAAGACCCGATTGTCAGCCAGCCGGGGCCATTGTCCAACGGCCAGACGGCGGTCGTCCCGCGTTCGCGGGTCAATGCCCAGCAGGAAGCCAAGCCGATGTTCAAGTTCGGCCCCGGTACCACCCTGGACGAGATCGTCCGCGCGGTGAACCAAGTGGGCGCGGCCCCTGGCGACTTGATGGCGATCCTCGAAGCCCTGAAACAGGCCGGCGCTTTGCAAGCCGACCTGATCGTGATCTGAGGCCATGGTCATGGATATGCGCAAGAGCGGGATCAGCAGCACGGCGGACTCGGGGTCTTACTCCGACCTGAACCGGCTTAACCAGCTCAAGGTCGGCGCCGACAAGAACAGCGAAGGCAACATGCGCAAAGTCGCGCAGGAGTTCGAGTCGTTGTTCCTGAGCGAGATGCTCAAGTCCATGCGCTCGGCCACCGAGGCCCTGGGCAAGGACAACCCGATGAACACCCCGGCGGCCAAGCAGTACCAGGAAATGTACGACCAGCAACTGGCGGTGTCGATGTCCCGCGAAGGCGGTGGTATCGGCCTGGCCGACGTGCTGATGCGCCAGATGCAGAAGAACAAACCGGTGGACGCCCAGGCGGCCACCCTGCAGGGCCCGGCAGCCGATGCGCCGGCGAAGAAAGCCGACGTGCCGACGGAAATTGCCGCCGGCACCCAGGCGCAAGGCCCGCTGGGTCGCTCCAACGGCCAGCGCCCGTTGTGGGCCTACCGCGTGGCGGTGCCCGAAGGCGCCAGTGCGCATGCCAACGATATGGAGCTGATGAACCAGCGCCGTATCGCCTTGCCAAGCAAACTGACCGACCGCCTGCTCGCGGGCATCGTGCCGAGCACGCCGGTCGCTGCGCAAACCACCAGCGCGCCACTGCGCAACAGTGCTGCCGACGACAACGTGGTCAACAGCAGCGCCCGCAGCGTTGCCGTGCCGAGCGGCAAGATGCAGGTCTACGGCCGCGCCATCGCCCAGCCACCGTTGGCACCGGCGAAAAAAGCCTTCAGCTCGCAGGATGAATTCGTCGCCACCATGCTGCCGATGGCCAAGGCCGCCGCCGCGCGTATCGGTATCGATCCGAAGTACCTGGTGGCCCAGGCCGCCCTGGAAACCGGTTGGGGTAAATCGGTGATGCGTGCCGAGGACGGCAGCAGCAGCCACAACCTGTTCGGCATCAAGGCCGGCCAGAGCTGGCAGGGCGGCCAGGCGCGTGCGATCACCAGCGAGTTTCGCGACGGCGCGATGGTCAAGGAGACGGCGCAGTTCCGCTCCTACAGCTCCTACCAGGACAGCTTCCATGACCTCGTGACCCTGCTGCAAAGCAATGATCGCTATAAAGAAGTTGTGAAATCAGCCGATAACCCGGAACAGTTTGTACGCGAGTTGCAAAAGGCCGGTTATGCAACTGATCCGGCCTATGCCAGCAAGATTTCGCAGATCGCCAAAAACATGAACAGTTACCAGAACTACGCTGCCGCTGGCGCAACCACACATTTATAAGGTCTGAACCATGAGTTTGCTCAGTATCGGGATGTCAGGGCTCAATGCCGCTCAAGGATCGTTGTCGGTCTTGAGTAATAACATCGCCAACGCCAACACCTCGGGTTATTCGCGTCAGCAGACCACGCAGAATGCCAATGCCAACAACCCTTACGGCGGCGTGTACATCGGCAGCGGCACGACCCTGGCCGATGTGCGCCGGGTGTATAACGAATTCCTCGACGCGGCCTACCAGAACAGCACGGCGCTCAACAACGACGCCAAGGCCTATTCCAGCCAGGCCAGCGCCATCGACAAGACCCTGTCGGACAAGACCACCGGCATGTCTTCGGTACTCAGCGCGTTCTTCGCCGCTGTGCAGACTTCGGCGGCCAACCCCAGCGATGTGTCCGCCCGGCAAGTGCTGCTGACCAGCGCCCAGACCCTGAGCAACCGTTTCAACTCGATCTCCAGCCAATTGAATGAGCAGAAAGAGTCGATCAACGGGCAGTTGGTGACCATGAGCGATCAGGTCAACCAGTTGACCTCCTCGATTGCTTCCCTCAACAAGCAAATCACTCTGGCCCAAGGCTCCAGCAACAGCGCCCCGGCCAACCTGCTGGATGCGCGTAACGAGGCAGTGCGTTCGCTCAATGAACTGGTCGGCGTGACCACCAGCGAAAAGAACGGCGTGTTCAGCGTCAGCACCGGCACCGGCCAATCCCTGGTATTGGGCGATCAGTCCAACACGATTTCGGCGGTATCGAGCAGCAACGATCCAAGCCAGTACACCATCCAGCTCAATGCCGGCGGCGGTACGGCGATCGACCTGGGCAACGTGCTCAGTGGCGGCAGCATTGGCGGTTTGTTGCGTTATCGCAGCGACGCCCTGATGCCGGCCATCAATGACTTGGGGCGCATCGCCCTGGCGACCGCCGATACGGTCAACAGCCAACTGGGCCAGGGCCTGGATCTGAACGGTGACTTCGGTGCGTCGCTGTTCAAGGACATCAACAGCGCGGCCGCGATTGCCCAGCGCAGTCAGGGCTCGATGGGCAACAGCACTGGCTCCGGCAACTTGAACGTGAGCATCAGCGACACCAGCAAGCTGTCGACCTACGACTATAAAGTCACCTTTACCAGCGGCAACAACTACACCGTGGTGCGTTCCGACGGCAAAGCCATGGGCGCGTTCGACACCACTACCACGCCGCCACCGGTGATCGACGGCTTCACGCTGGCCCTGGATGGCAAGGGGCCGATCGCGGCGGGCGACAGTTTCAAAGTCAGCCCGACGGCCACGGGCGCGGCAACCATCGGCACCGCGTTGACCGACGCCAATAAAATCGCGTTCGCCGGGCCATTGCTGGGCGAGGGCAGCAAGACCAACCAGGGCACCGGCACCTTTACCCCGCCGACCCTGACCTTGCCCATCGATATTCACGATGGCGCCAACACCGCGCAGCTGCGTACCGGTATTGAACATTCGATGCCGGTGAAGATGGTGTTCGGCAAGCCTGCGGCTGATGGCACCCAGGGCTACACGCTCAACGATGCCCAGGGTAACTCGATCGGCACCGGCACCATCGTGCCGGGCCAGGGCAACAAGATCACCGTCGACGTACCGATGCGCGATGCCAACGGCACGCTGCTGGTGCCGGCAAAGAGCTTCAAGTTCGACACCACCGTCGCCGGTTCGCCAGCCGATGGCGACAGCACTACGTTTTCCTTCAACGCCTCGGGCAAGTCGGATAACCGTAACGCCCAGGCCTTGCTCGACCTGCAGACCAAAACCACGATCGGCCTGTCCGATGGCACTGGCGGCGGCGTGAGCCTGGTGGCGGCCAACAGCCGCCTGGTCTCGACCGTGGGCGCCAAGGCCGCTTCGGCCAATACCGACACTACCGCCACCGGCGCCTTGCTCAAGGCCAACCAGGACGCGCGCAACTCGGTGTCCCAGGTCAACCTGGATGAAGAGGCGGGCGACATGATCAAGTTCCAGCAGTACTACACCGCGTCGTCGCAGATCATCAAGGCTGCGCAAGAAACCTTCAGCACGCTGATCAATAGTCTTTAAGGGAGCCTGGGACGATGCGTATTTCTACCGCTCAATATTTCGAAACCAGTTCCGCCAAGTATTCGGATAACTACTCCAGCGTGGTGAAAGCGCAGGAGCAGGCCTCTACGGGTGTGCGTGTGCAAACCGCTTCCGATGACCCGATCGCGGCGGCGCGTTTGCTGATGCTGCAACAACAGAAAGACATGCTCAGCCAGTTCAACGGCAACATCACCAGCCTGAAAAACTCCCTGACCAACGAAGAAAGCGTGCTGGGTTCCATCAATGATGCGCTGCAAAAGGCCAGCGAGCTCGCCCTGCGCGCCGGCGGCTCGCTCAGCGATGCGGATCGCAAGTCGATTGCCGGTGAGATCGGTGCCATCGAGGACCAGGTATTGGGCTTGCTCAACAGCAAGGACTCGTCGGGTAATTATCTGTTTTCCGGCTCAAGGACTTCGACCCCGCCCTACAGTCGCAACAGCGATGGCACTTACAATTACCAGGGTGATGAAACGCCTCTGAGCCTGCAGGTTTCCGACACGCTCAAAGTCAACGCCGGTGATACCGGCAAGAGCATCATGGGTGGCGCCATCAACTCGGGTCGCACCCAGGCGACGTGGATTCCGCCTGCCGTGGTACCGCCGGCGACTGCGCCGGTGCCGAACGACAACAAAGTGGCGCTATCGGCTGGCCTGGTGACGTCGGAAACCGACTACACCAATAAATTCGCGGACGGCCAGCCTTACCAGCTGACGTTCACCAGCAGCACGCAGTTCAAGGTGTCCGATCGAAACGGCAATGACATCACCTCCGAAATTGCGGGCAATGGCAGTTTCGACGCCAGCAAGGAGGAGGGCGCCACGGTGAGCGTGCGCGGAGTGAATTTCGATATCACCCTTAACCTCAAGGATGTCGCCACCGGGCCGAATTCCGATGCGCTGGTCAAGGACCGTTCGTTCAGTCTGGCGGCCAAGCCGGACAGCTTCAGTGTCTCGCGTACGCCCAGCAACGCCTCTGCCGCGCAATTGACCAATGCCACCGTGAGTAACCAGGCGGCCTATGTCAGCACGTTCCCGGCCAACAATGGGGCGGTGATCAAATTCACCAGCGCCACTGCTTATGAAGTGTATGCCCAGCCCTATACCGCCGACAGCAAGACGATTGCCACGGGTGATACGGGCGGCGGCACGACAGTCACCGCTGCCGGGGTAAGCTTTGATGTCAGCGGCACGCCGCAGGCTGGTGATCAATTCGCGGTCTCGGCCAGCACCCAGAAGACCCAGAACGCGTTGGATACCTTGAGCCAGTTGCGCCAGGCCCTGGAGCAACCGGCCGACGGCAACCCGGCGGCGATGCTCAAGCTTCGGGACGTGCTGGATGCATCCATCAGTAACTTTTCCAACACCCGCACCCAGATCGACGGTGTGCGAGGCTCTATTGGTGCACGGCAGAATGCGCTGGATATACAGACCAGCGAAAACACCAGCATCGGCCTGGCCAACACCAGTACCATGAGCGATCTTGGCAATATCGACACGGCACAAGCGGCGATCAACCTGACGTTGCAGCAGACCATGCTGCAAGCTTCGCAGTTGGCTTTCGTGAAAGTCTCTCAGTTGAGCTTGTTCAACAAGATGTAAGCGCGCAACAGAGCAGCCCGACGGCCCAGCCTGGAAACAGGCTGGGCCGTTGTCGTTCATAGGCTTAATTGTTTGAAGGTTTTGCATAAACCACACAAAATTGAGTGACCTGCGAGTCATAAAGCGCATCTTCACTGTATCGTGTGAAAAGGATAAGTCGCCTTGCTGTGGTTATTGCGCGGCTTTCAGCGAAATTTTTATGGGGTTATCCCCTTTATTGTCAGCACTTCGGGCGCAGTCCCTGGGGTGTTCTCCAGCTATTTAGTATTGGGAAGCCACAATGATTGGCATAAAAAGCATCGCCAGTTACGTGCCGGCGGACGGTATCGATAACTACGCCCAGGGTGCCAAATTCGCCAAGGATGAAGAATTCATCATTGGCAAGATCGGTTCGGCGTTCCTGCCGCGCAAGGAAGCCGCGCAGGAAACCTCCGATCTGTGTGTCGAGGCGGTCAACGCTTTGTTTGCCAACAACCCGGACTTGAAGCGCGAGTCCATCGACGCCGTAATTGTCGTCACGCAGAACGGCGATGAAGAAGGGCTGCCCCACACCGCAGCCATCGTCCAGGACAAACTGGGCCTGCCAACCCACGTGGCCGCCTTCGATATTTCCCTGGGCTGTTCCGGTTACGTGTACGGCATCTACGCGATGAAGGGCTTCATGGAAGCCACCGGCCTGAAAAACGGCCTGCTGATCACCGCCGACCCGTATTCGAAGATCGTCGACCCGGAAGATCGCAACACCACGATGCTCTTCGGCGACGCCGCCACCGCCACCTGGATGGGCGAAGACGCGCCGTGGTTGCTGGGCAAATCCAAGTTCGGCACCGACGGTTCCGGCGCGCCGCACCTGAAGGTCAGTGATGGCGTGTTCTTCATGAACGGCCGCCAGGTGTTCAACTTCGCCTTGCTCAAGGTGCCGGCGCATTTGCACCAGCTGCTGGATGAGTCAGACCTCAAGGCCGATGACATTGATGCGTTCTGTATTCACCAGGGCAGTGCGGCGATTGTCGACGCCGTGGCGCGACGTTTTGAAGATGCGCCGGTGGACAAGTTCATCAAGGACATGGTCGAGACCGGCAACACCGTGTCGTCGAGCATTCCGTTGCTGCTGGAAAAGCACGTGATGGACGCCACCTGGAAGCGCGTGGCGATCAGTGGTTTTGGCGTGGGCCTGTCCTGGGGCTCGGCGATTCTGTATCGCCCCTGACCCTTTAAGAGCGCATAGCAAAACGCCGATGATCGAAAGATCATCGGCGTTTTTTATTTGGCGCCAGAAAAACCAATAAACCCTGGGTTTTCGGCAGTGCTAACCCCTTGAAATGCAAGGGCTGGCACAGGGCTAGTAAAAAAAATCAAAAAAACCCTCAAGCAACCGGCTACCACGACGATAACTATTACGTAGGTTCTCAGGCCACACCCGGCGGTTGCCAGGGCCGGAAGCCGCAGTATCCATCCATCGAGGATTTCGTCATGGCTTTAACAGTAAACACCAACATTGCTTCCATCACTACCCAGAACGGCCTTGGCAAAGCGGCCAACTCGCTGCAAACCTCCATGCAGCGTCTGTCCACTGGTCTGAGCATCAACAGCGCTAAAGACAACGCCTCGGGCCTGCAGATCTCCAACCGTCTGACCAGCCAAATCAACGGCCTGGGCCAAGCTGTAAAGAACGCCAACGATGGTATCTCCATCGCGCAAACCGCTGAAGGCGCAATGCAGGCTTCGACCGACATTCTGCAAAAGATGCGTACCCTGGCTCTGTCCTCGGCTACCGGCTCCCTGAGCGACGCTGACCGTACTTCCAACCAGGAAGAATACCAGGCGCTGACTTCGGAACTGACCCGTATCTCGCAAACCACTACCTTCGGTGGCCAGAAACTGCTCGACGGTTCGTACGGCACCAAAGCCATCCAGGTTGGCGCCAATGCCAACGAAACCATCAACCTGTCCCTGGACAACGTTGCTGCTAACAACATCGGCTCGCAGCAGATCAAGAGCGTCGGCGTTGCACCTAGCACCACAGGTGTTGCCGGTGGCGATATCGGTATCACCGGTAACGGCCAGACCGCTACTGTTACCGTAGCAGCAGGCGCATCGGCGAAAACCATCGCCAGCCAACTGAACGGCGCTGTAGGTGGCCTGAGCGCTTCCGCCAGCACTGAAGCTCAATTCAGCGTGGGTGCTGCCGCCAAGACCGCGCCTGCTACCTTCACCATGACTGTTGGCGGCCAAGCCACCACTTTCACCGGTGTAACCGATACCGCCAGCCTGGCTGACCAACTGAAATCCAACTCTGCAAAACTGGGTATCAGCGTCAACTATGACGAATCCAAAGGCACTTTGTCGGTCAAGTCCGACTCCGGTGAGAACCTGAACTTCAGCGCCTCCACTGACGCCGGTTCGATCACTGTTGCTACCAAAGACGGTAAAGGTGCCTTCGGTACCGGCGTCGCTCTGGCCGACGGCCTGATCGCTACCGGTGCAGTGAACCTGGATTCGTCCAAAGGCTACGCGCTGAACGGTGCTGGTGTGACCGGTCTGTTCGCCGCAGCAGGTACTGCCGCAGCTTCGGCCAAGACCACTGTTGCACAGACCGACGTAAGCAGCGCTTTCAACGCACAGGCTGCTATCGCGGTACTGGACAAGGCTATCGGCGGCATCGATAGCACTCGTTCGGGCCTGGGTGCTGTTCAGAACCGTCTGACCACTACTGTAGACAACCTGACCAACATTCAGAAAAACTCCACCGCTGCACGCTCCACCGTTCAAGACACCGACTTCGCTGCTGAAACAGCTGAGTTGACCAAGCAACAAACCTTGCAGTCGGCTGCTACCGCGATCCTGTCGCAGGCCAACCAACTGCCATCCGCTGTACTGAAGCTGCTTCAGTAATAACGGCGCTTGGTAACTGACGGAAGGGCGCGTTTACGTGCCCTTTCGTCTTTTCGGTTGTAGAGGAGATTGGACATGGACATGAGTGTAAAGCTGGCCTCGTCTTATCCACCGGTAGCCCCTCAAGGCCCGGCCACCGCGGTGGTTGCGGACAAAGACAAAACCAAGGTCGAGGCGATCGTGCCGACCGCCGGTGAGCCGAAACGGGCTGACCTGGAAAAAGCAGTCACCGATATTCGAGAGTTCGTACAAGCGGCCCAGCGCAAACTGGATTTTTCCATTGATGATTCCACCCATCGGGTCGTGGTCAAGGTCATCGCCACTGAAAGTGGTGAAGTGATCCGCCAGATTCCGTCGGAAACGGCCTTGAAGCTGGCACAAAATCTGGCCACCGCCAGTCATGTGCTGTTCGATGAAAAGGTCTGAACTGGCATGAAACTTGTTGCGCTGTTTTCTTGAAGTGCGGTTCGTCAAGAAAACGCCAGCAGCCGTATTAGGAGAAAGACGATGGCGAGTACAACGGTAAACGGTGTGGGTTCTGGCATCGACATCCAGGGCATCGTAAAAGCTTTGGTCGACGCCGATCGGGCGCCGAAGCAGACCCAGATCAATACCCAGTCACAGAAAGCGACTACCCAGCTGTCGTCGATCGGCAAAATCCAGTCGGCGCTGGACGCTTTCCGTGGCGCCATCAAAAGCATGACCGACGACAACAGCTTCAGTGGCCTGACCGGCACTTCGTCAAATGAAAAGGTCGCGACCATGACCACCGCCCAGGGCGCTGCCAACGGCAGCTTCAACCTGGTGGTCAATAAACTCGCCCAGCCTTCCAAACTGTCCACGGTCACCCTGGCTGGCGGCGCTTCGACAGTGGTTAACAAGGGCGATACCGCAACCACCCTGACCATCTCCCAGTCGGGTAAAAAGTTTGATCTGAGCGTGCCGCCGGGCGCAACCCTGCAGCAGGTGCGTGACTCGATCAACACCCAGTTCGGCACCGTCGGGCTTAGTGCCAACATCGTTACCGACTCCACCGGCTCGCGCATGGTGTTGACTTCCACCACGGGTGGCGTCGGCTCGGACCTGACGTTGTCGGGCAACTCGGGTATTGATACCGGCTACAAAGTGATCGATACGCCGCAGAACGCCGAGTACACCATCGATAACGTGCCCTATACGTCCAAGACCAACAACATCACGGACGCGGTGAGCGGGGTCAGCATCAAGCTGCTGTCGGTTTCACCGCCCGTGGATACGAAGGACCCGGACGGGCCGAAGGCAACCACGACGATTTCCGTGAGTACCAGCACCGCGGCGCTCAAGTCCGGGGTCAAAGGCTTTGTCGACAGCTATAACGCTTTGCTCAAGGCGATGAATGCCGAAACCAAGGTGACCAAGGACGCGGCGGGTAACTCGGTATCGGCGACCTTGACCGGTGACGCCAACATGCGCTCGCTGCAAAGCTCCTTGCGCGCCGAGTTCAACGCCTTGTCCGGGAATGGCACCATCAAGTCCCTGGCACAATTCGGTATCAGTACCGACTCCGGTACCGGTCTGTTGACCATGGATGACAAAACCTTCGACAAGATTGCGCTGACCAACTCGGCAGATATCAGCAGTATGTTCAGCGGCAAGACCGGGTTGCTGGCACGCATGACCAATGCCACTGAAGGTTATGCCAAAGCGACCACCGGTATCTTCGCGACGCGCACGACCGCTCTATCCGATAGTCTCAAGACCTTGAGCAAGGACCAGGCGGAACTAGACGTGCATGTGGCGGATCTGCAAGCCAGCCTGACACGCAAATACGCGGCGATGGATTCGCTGGTCGCCCAGTTACGCCAGCAAAGTAACAACATCATGGGCACGCTCAACGCGCTGAACAACCAGAAAAACAATTGACTGAATGCATGAAAAAAGCCCGGGTCATCTGACCTGGGCTTTGTTTTTTACAGGACCATCGGGGTTAAAGTTTCTAGCAGCCCAGTCGACATAATGGTTACTGAAATCCTTTTCGCTGTCGCCTGTCACGAGGTAGAACCATGAATCCCATGCGAGCCCTTCGCCAATACCAGAAGGTTAATTCCCATGCCCAGATCTCCGAGGCGAGCCCGCATCGCCTGGTGCAGATGCTGATGGAAGGCGGTCTGGACCGCATGGCCCAGGCCAAAGGGGCGCTGGCGCGTGGCGACATCGCTGCCAAGGGCCTGATGCTCGGCAAGGCGATTGATATCGTGATCGGCCTGCGTGACGGCCTGGATGCAGAAAAGAGTGATAACCCGGCCTACGTTCAGCAGTTGGAAAGTTTGTATGCATATATGACTAACCGCTTGATGGAAGCGAACCTGCATAACGACGCCGACATGATCGACGAAGTGGCTCGTTTGCTGATCACCGTAAAAGAAGGCTGGGACGCCATTGCGGCGCAACAGGCAGTAGCAGAATAAGGCCTGAAGCCTTAAGGAGCACGTCATGAGCCACGCACTGCAACGCATTGATGAAACCCGTGAAGCCCTGGTCGACGCACTGGCTGCGCGCAACTGGGACGCCATTGGCGAGTTGGACCTGGGGTGTCGCAACGTGATCGATAACGTGCTCAGCGAAGCGCCGGTGGACGAGAATGCGTTGCGGGAGAAGCTGGAGGCACTGTTGGCGGTGTACCAGCAGTTACTTGAGGTGACGACCGGCGAGCGCCAGGCGATATTCGAAGAGATGTCGCAGATCAACCAAGCGAAAAATGCGTCAAAGGTTTACCATCTGTTCGGCTGATAGGGGCGCGGTTGGTCCGAACGGCGCGTCATATATTTGACTGTGCCAGCATTTTTGACTTAACTAGTGCTGTTTTCAGATTTCAGACGTCTAGTAGAAGATAAGTCTTACAGACGTCTTGATTGCCTTCATTCCGGGGCAGGAAGTTTTACTAGGGAAGTTGCTATTGCATGTGGCGTGAAACCAAAATTCTGCTGATCGATGACGATAGCGTTCGCCGCCGCGATTTAGCGGTGATTTTAAATTTTCTCGGTGAAGAAAATTTACCCTGCGGTAGCCATGACTGGCAGCAGGCGGTCAGCTCGTTGGCGTCGAGCCGTGAAGTCATTTGTGTGCTGATCGGGACGGTAAACGCTCCTGGCGCTGTTTTGGGCTTGTTAAAGACACTGTCAACCTGGGATGAGTTCCTTCCCGTGTTGCTGATGGGCGATATTTCTTCCGTGGACCTGCCGGAAGACCAGCGCCGCCGGGTACTTTCCACCCTGGAAATGCCGCCCAGCTACAGCAAGTTGCTCGACTCCCTGCACCGCGCCCAGGTCTATCGCGAGATGTACGACCAGGCCCGCGAGCGCGGCCGTCACCGTGAACCCAACCTGTTTCGCAGTCTCGTCGGCACCAGCCGGGCGATCCAGCACGTGCGCCAGATGATGCAGCAAGTGGCCGACACCGACGCCAGCGTGCTGATCCTGGGCGAGTCGGGCACCGGCAAGGAAGTGGTCGCGCGCAACCTGCATTACCATTCCAAGCGTCGCGACGGGCCGTTCGTGCCGGTCAACTGCGGGGCGATCCCGGCAGAGCTGCTGGAAAGCGAATTGTTCGGCCACGAGAAGGGCGCCTTTACCGGCGCGATCACCAGCCGTGCCGGGCGCTTCGAACTGGCCAATGGCGGCACGCTGTTTCTCGACGAAATCGGCGATATGCCGTTGCCAATGCAGGTCAAGCTACTGCGCGTGTTGCAGGAGCGCACCTTCGAGCGCGTGGGCAGCAACAAGACCCAGAGCGTGGATGTGCGCATCATTGCCGCGACCCACAAGAACCTCGAAAGCATGATCGAGGTCGGCAGCTTCCGCGAAGACTTGTATTACCGCCTCAACGTATTCCCCATCGAGATGGCGCCGCTGCGTGAGCGCGTGGAAGACATCCCTTTGTTGATGAACGAATTGATTTCGCGCATGGAGCACGAAAAACGCGGCTCCATCCGTTTCAACTCCGCCGCGATCATGTCGCTGTGCCGCCACGGCTGGCCGGGCAACGTCCGCGAGCTGGCCAACCTGGTGGAACGCATGGCGATCATGCACCCCTACGGTGTGATCGGCGTGGTCGAGTTGCCGAAGAAATTCCGCTACGTCGACGATGAAGACGAGCAACTGGTCGACAGCCTGCGCAGTGACATGGAAGAACGCGTGGCGATCAACGGCCACGCGCCGGACTTCGGCGCCACGGCCATGCTGCCGCCGGAAGGCCTTGATCTGAAGGACTACCTCGGCAACCTGGAACAAGGCCTGATCCAGCAGGCCCTGGACGACGCCAACGGCATCGTCGCGCGTGCCGCCGAGCGCCTGCGTATCCGTCGCACCACCCTGGTGGAAAAGATGCGCAAGTACGGTATGAGCCGCAAAGAGGGCGATGAACAGGCGGATGATTGACGCCTGTTTTTCAACCAGTTGATTCTTAGGTAGTTTTTTTTCGGCACGGGTATTGCTACAGCCCTCGCAACGTTCCGTTTAACTGACGGTCAGCCAAGCGAGAGAGCATGATGCCCCACGCCGCCCAACTATCTCCGGCCCCTGCCATCCAGGGGCTGGTTTCGCCTGTAGAGCCGCCGACCCGCCAGGGTCTTGAACAGGCGTTCTCGCAGTTCAACCAGATGTCGAGCCAGCTGACCGATTCCTACAGTCTGCTTGAAGCCAGGGTGTCTGAGCTTAAAGGCGAACTCGCGGTGGTCAGCGCCCAGCGCATGCAGGAACTGGCCGAAAAAGAGCGCCTGGCCAACCGCCTGCAGAATCTGCTTTCGCTGTTGCCCGGTGGCGTGATCGTCATTGATGACCAGGGCCGTGTGCGCGAAGCCAACCCGGCGGCCTGCGACTTGCTCGGCCTGCCGCTGGAAGGCGAGCTTTGGCGCCACGTCATCACCCGCTGCTTCGCGCCGCGTGAGGATGACGGCCACGAAGTGTCCCTTAAAGACGGGCGCCGCCTGTCCATCGCCACGCGGTCCCTGGATGCTGAACCGGGCCAGTTGGTGCTGCTCAACGACTTGACGGAAACCCGTCACTTGCAAGACCAACTGGCGCGGCATGAGCGGTTGTCGTCGTTGGGGCGGATGGTCGCGTCTCTGGCGCATCAGATCCGCACGCCGTTGTCGGCGGCGTTGATCTACGCCAGTCATTTGACTGATGAGCAATTGCCGGCTGCCACCCACCAGCGTTTTGCCGGGCGTCTCAAAGAGCGCCTGCATGAGCTGGAACATCAGGTGCGCGACATGCTGGTGTTTGCCCGTGGCGAATTGCCGTTGACCGACCGCCTGACCCCGGCCGGTTTGATGCAGGCCCTGCAAGCGGCAGCCGCTACGCATATCCAGGGCGCCAACCTGCGCTGGCAGTGCGACAGCCACCACGGCGAGTTGCTGTGCAACCGTGACACCCTGGTCGGCGCGCTGCTCAACCTGATCGAAAACGCCACCCAGGCCAGCGGCCCCGGGGCACGCCTCAAGGTGCACCTGTATCGCCGCGAGCAAACCCTGCGCCTGTGCATCAGCGATAGCGGCAGCGGTATCGCGCCGGCCGTGCTGCAGCGCCTGGGCGAACCTTTTTTCACCACCAAGACCAACGGCACCGGCCTCGGCCTGACCGTGGTCAAGGCAGTGGCCCGTGCGCATCAGGGAGAATTGCAGTTGCGCTCCCGGTTGGGGCGCGGCACCTGTGCATTGATGACCTTGCCGCTGTTTTCCAGCGCGGCGAGCGCGGAGTAAAAGGATCATGGCTATCAAGGTTCTATTGGTTGAAGACGATCGCGCCCTGCGTGAAGCATTGGCTGACACGCTGCTGTTGGCGGGCCATGACTACCGCGCGGTCGGCTCTGCCGAGGAGGCCTTGGAGGCGGTGCAGCAGGAGGCGTTCAGCCTGGTGGTCAGCGACGTGAACATGCCCGGCATGGACGGCCATCAGCTGCTCGGCCTGCTGCGCGCGCGCCAGCCGCAATTGCCGGTGCTGCTGATGACCGCCCATGGCGCCGTGGAGCGGGCCGTGGACGCCATGCGTCAGGGCGCGGCGGATTACCTGGTCAAACCGTTCGAACCCAAGGCGTTGATCGAACTGGTCGCCCGGCATGCCCTGGGCGTCATCTCGGCGGTGGCGGGTGAGGGCCCGATCGCCTTCGAACCGGCCAGTGCACAACTGTTGGAACTGGCGGCCCGTGTGGCGCGCAGCGACTCCACGGTGTTGATTTCCGGCGAGTCCGGCACCGGCAAGGAAGTGCTGGCGCGCTATATCCACCAACAATCCAGCCGTGCCCAGCAGCCGTTTATCGCGATCAACTGCGCGGCGATCCCGGACAACATGCTCGAAGCCACCCTGTTTGGCCATGAGAAGGGCTCGTTCACCGGGGCTATCGCGGCCCAGGCCGGCAAGTTCGAGCAGGCCGACGGCGGCACCATTCTGCTCGACGAAATCTCGGAAATGCCCCTGGGTCTGCAAGCCAAGTTGTTGCGCGTGTTGCAGGAGCGAGAAGTCGAGCGGGTGGGCGCACGCAAGCCGATCCAGCTGGATATCCGCGTGGTCGCTACCACCAACCGCGACTTGGCGGGCGAAGTGGCGGCGGGGCGCTTTCGCGAAGACTTGTTCTATCGCCTGTCGGTGTTCCCGCTGGCCTGGCGCCCGTTGCGCGAACGCCCGGCCGATATCATTCCCCTGGCCGAGCGCCTGCTGAACAACCACGTCAAAAAAATGAAGCACGCCCAAGCGCGGCTGTCGGCCGAGGCCCAGGCCTGCCTGGTCGCTTACCCCTGGCCGGGGAATGTGCGCGAGCTGGACAATGCGATCCAGCGCGCGCTGATCCTGCAGCAGGGCGGCTTGATCCAGCCCCAGGATTTCTGCCTGGCCATGGGCAATGGCGTGGCGCCGTTGCCGAGCCTGGCGCCGGCACCGGTGCTTGCCGAAGCCGAATCGGCCGGCGCCCTGGGCGATGACCTGCGCCGGCGCGAATTCCAGATGATCATCGACACCCTGCGCGCCGAGCGCGGCCGCCGCAAAGAAGCGGCCGAGCGCCTCGGCATCAGCCCGCGCACCCTGCGCTACAAGCTGGCGCAGATGCGCGACGCGGGCATGGATGTGGAAGCGTATCTTTTCGCCACCTGAGCAAAGCCCAGGCTGACAAGCTTTGTCGGCTTTTCTTACGAGTCGCAACGAAGCTGGCACCCTTGTTGCACCTCCCCTGGTAACCGCTGCGTAGTGTCAAAAAATTGCGGGTCGTCGGAGAGAGAAGGTCATGAGCCAGGGTATTGAGTTCAATCGGTTGATGTTGGATATGCGCTCCATGCAAATGGATGCCATGGCTCAACCGAAATCTGTCGCGCCAGCGCCGGAATTGGGCCAAAGCAGTTTTGCCGACATGCTCGGTCAGGCAATCAATAAAGTCAGTGATACCCAGCAGGCGTCCAGCCAGTTGGCGACCGCGTTCGAGATCGGTAAAAGCGGCGTGGACCTCACCGATGTGATGGTCGCCTCGCAAAAGGCCAGTGTTTCCTTCCAGGCCTTGACCCAAGTGCGTAACAAGCTGGTTCAGGCTTACCAAGACATCATGCAGATGCCGGTTTAAGGGCGAGATTTAAGTCATGGCAGAAGCAGTCGTGGACAACGTACCCGCCAAGACAGACGGCAAGCCGCCGCTGTTTGGCCTGTCGTTCCTGGAAAACCTCTCCGAAATGACCATGTTGCGTCAGGTGGGCCTGATGGTCGGCCTGGCTGCCAGCGTGGCGATTGGTTTTGCCGTGGTGTTGTGGTCGCAGCAGCCTGATTACCGGCCGCTGTACGGCAGCCTGGCGGGCATGGATTCCAAGCAGATCATGGAAACCCTCGCCGCCGCTGACATCGCCTACACCGTGGAGCCCAACTCTGGTGCCTTGCTGGTCAAGGCCGACGATGTGGCGCGTGCGCGAATGAAACTGGCGGCCGCCGGCGTCACGCCGTCCGACAGCAATATCGGCTTTGAAATCCTCGACAAGGACCAGGGCCTGGGCACCAGCCAGTTCATGGAAGCCACCCGCTACCGTCGTGGCCTGGAAGGCGAGCTGGCGCGGACCATTTCCAGCCTGAATAACGTCAAGGGTGCCCGCGTACACCTTGCCATCCCGAAAAGCTCGGTGTTCGTGCGTGACGAACGCAAGCCGAGTGCCTCGGTATTGGTCGAACTGTTTTCCGGCCGCTCCCTGGAGCCTGGCCAGGTATTGGCGATCATCAACCTGGTAGCCACCAGCGTGCCGGAGTTGAGCAAGTCGCAGATCACCGTGGTCGACCAGAAGGGCAACCTGCTGTCCGACATGGCCGAAAACTCCGCGCTGACCCAGGCCGGCAAGCAGTTCGACTACAGCCGTCGCATGGAAAGCATGCTCACCCAGCGCGTGCATAACATCCTGCAGCCGGTGCTGGGCAACGACCGCTACAAGGCTGAAGTATCTGCCGACGTAGACTTCAGCGCCGTCGAATCGACGTCCGAGCAATTCAATCCGGACCAGCCCGCCCTGCGCAGCGAGCAGTCCACCAGTGAACAACGCACCGCCAGCAACGGCCCGCAAGGCGTACCGGGGGCCCTGAGCAACCAGCCGCCGGCACCTGCTTCCGCCCCGCAAACCACCGGTGGCGCCGCTGCCACCGCTGGCGCGATTGCGGCCGGCCAACCGCTGCTGGACGCCAACGGTCAGCAGATCATGGACCCGGCCACCGGCCAGCCGATGCTCGCCCCGTACCCGGCGGACAAGCGTAACCAGTCCACCAAGAACTTCGAGCTCGACCGCTCCATCAGCCACACCAAGCAGCAGCAGGGCAAGATCAATCGCCTGTCGGTGTCGGTGGTGGTCGATGACCAGGTCAAGGTCAACGCCGCTGACGGTGCCGTTACCCGCGCGCCATGGAGCGCCGACGAATTGGCGCGCTTCACCCGCCTGGTGCAGGACGCCGTCGGCTTCGACGCCAGCCGTGGCGACAGCGTCAGCGTAATCAACATGCCATTCTCCGCCGAGCGCGGCGAAGTGATCACCGACCCGGCGTTCTACACCCAGCCGTGGTTCTGGGACATCGTCAAGCAAGTGCTGGGAGTGTTGTTCATCCTGGTGCTGGTGTTCGGCGTGCTGCGGCCAGTGCTCAACAACATCACCGGGCATGGCAAGAAACAACTGGCATTGGCCGGTGGCGACGTCGAGTTGGGCGGCATGGGTGGCCTGGACGGCGAACTGGCCAACGACCGCGTCAGCCTGGGCGGCCCGCAAAGCATTCTGTTGCCGAGCCCGAGCGAAGGCTACGACGCTCAGTTGAACGCAATCAAAAGTCTGGTAGCAGAAGACCCCGGCCGTGTGGCCCAGGTCGTGAAAGAGTGGATTAACGCAGATGAGTGATCGAGCCGCTGTTGCCAAGCTCTCCCGGGTCGACAAAGCCGCCGTGCTGCTGCTGTCGTTGGGCGAAACCGACGCCGCCCAAGTGCTGCGCCACATGGGCCCCAAAGAGGTCCAGCGCGTCGGCGTGGCCATGGCGCAGATGCGCAATGTGCACCGCGAGCAAGTCGAACAGGTGATGAGCGAGTTCGTCGAGATCGTCGGCGACCAGACCAGCCTGGGCGTCGGCTCCGATAGCTATATCCGCAAAATGCTCACCTCGGCCCTGGGCGAAGACAAGGCCAATGGCCTGATCGACCGCATCCTGCTGGGCGGCAACACCAGTGGTCTCGACAGCCTGAAGTGGATGGAGCCGCGCGCGGTCGCGGACGTGATTCGCTACGAACACCCGCAGATCCAGGCCATCGTCGTGGCCTATCTGGACCCGGACCAGGCCGGCGAAGTGCTCGGCCACTTCGACCATAAAGTGCGGCTGGACATCATCCTGCGCGTGTCGTCGCTGAACACCGTGCAGCCGGCGGCGCTGAAAGAACTCAACACGATTCTCGAGAAACAGTTCTCGGGCAACTCGAACGCCTCGCGCACCACCCTGGGCGGGATCAAGCGTGCAGCCGACATCATGAACTTCCTCGACAGCTCGGTCGAAGGCCAGTTGATGGACTCGATCCGCGAGATCGACGACACCCTGTCCGGCCAGATCGAAGACCTGATGTTCGTGTTCAACAACCTCGCCGATGTCGACGACCGTGGCATCCAGGCGTTGCTGCGCGAAGTGTCGTCCGACGTGCTGGTGCTGGCCCTCAAGGGCTCGGACGAGGGCGTCAAGGAAAAGATCTTCAAGAACATGTCCAAGCGTGCTTCCGAACTGTTGCGCGACGACCTGGAAGCCAAGGGCCCGGTGCGCGTCAGCGACGTGGAAACCGCGCAGAAAGAAATCCTCACCATTGCCCGCCGTATGGCCGAAGCCGGAGAAATCGTTCTCGGCGGGAAGGGCGGCGAAGAAATGATTTAAGGCGCCCCGCATGTCGAACAAAGATGAGACGCCCAGCGACCTGATTCGCGCGCGGGATGTCGGCGGGTTCGACATCTGGTCGTTGCCCAACTTCGACCCCCACGTGCCGGAGCCAGAACCTGAGCCGGTGGAGGAACCGCCGGCGCAGATGGAGGAAGTGCCGCTGGAAGAAGTCCAGCCGCTGACCCTTGAAGAGTTGGAAGCCATCCGCCAGGAGGCTTACAACGAAGGCTTCGCGGCCGGTGAAAAAGACGGCTTTCGCAGCACTACCCTCAAGGTTCGCCAGGAAGCCGAAGAAGCCCTCAGTGGCCAATTGGCCAGCCTGGAGCGCTTGATGGGCAACCTGTTCGACCCCATCGCCGAACAGGACTCGCAGCTGGAAAAATCCATGGTCGGCCTGGTGCAGCACATCGCGCGCCAAGTGATCCAGCGTGAACTGGTGCTGGATTCCAGCCAGATCGAAGGCGTGATGCGCGAAGCCCTCAAGCTGCTGCCCCTGGGTGTCGGCAATGTGCGGCTGTATATCAACCCGCAGGATTTCGAGCAGGTCAAAGCCTTGCGCGAGCGCCATGAAGAAACCTGGCGCATCGTCGAGGACGCGGCCTTGCAGCCTGGCGGCTGCCGCGTCGAGACCGAGCACAGCCGCATCGATGCCACGGTGGAAACCCGCATCAGCCAGATCATGACCAAATTGCTCGACCAGTTGCATGAGCAGGTGCTGCACCCGGCCGAGCCTGACCTGAGCGTTGACCTGGACGCCACCGATGCGCCTTGACCGCACCAGCTTCGCCAAGCGCCTGGGTAGCTACGCCGAGGCCACCGAGTTGCCCGGCCAGCCCATCCTTGAAGGGCGTCTGTTGCGCATGGTCGGCCTGACCCTTGAAGCCGAGGGCTTGCGTGCCGCCATGGGCAGCCGCTGCATGGTGATCAACGACGACAGCTACCACCCGGTGCAGGTCGAAGCCGAAGTGATGGGCTTTTCCGGCAACAAGATTTTCCTGATGCCGGTGGGCAGCCTCGCCGGTATCGCCCCCGGCGCCCGCGTAGTGCCCCTGGCCGACACCGGACGCCTGCCGATGGGCATGAGCATGCTCGGCCGCGTACTCGACGGCGCCGGTCGCGCGCTGGATGGCAAAGGCGGCATGAAGGCTGAGGACTGGGTGCCGATGGATGGCCCCACCATCAACCCGCTCAACCGTAACCCCATCAGCGTGCCGCTGGACGTGGGTATTCGCAGCATCAACGGTTTATTGACGGTCGGTCGCGGCCAGCGCCTGGGCCTGTTCGCCGGTACCGGTGTGGGTAAATCGGTGTTGCTGGGCATGATGACGCGGTTTACCGAGGCCGACATCATCGTGGT
Source organism: Pseudomonas sp. R1-43-08 (assembly GCF_003852255.1). Taxonomy (NCBI): domain Bacteria; kingdom Pseudomonadati; phylum Pseudomonadota; class Gammaproteobacteria; order Pseudomonadales; family Pseudomonadaceae; genus Pseudomonas; species Pseudomonas sp. R1-43-08. The sequence goes on along the minus strand of NZ_CP027734.1, from coordinate 3,902,936 downwards.
CGGGCTGATCGGCGAGCGTGGCCGTGAGGTCAAGGAATTCATCGAGCACAGCCTGGGTGAAGAAGGCCTCAAGCGCTCGGTGGTCGTCGCCTCGCCGGCGGATGACGCACCGCTGATGCGCCTGCGCGCCGCCATGTACTGCACGCGCATCGCTGAATATTTTCGCGACAAGGGCAAGAATGTCCTGTTGCTGATGGACTCGCTCACCCGTTTCGCCCAGGCCCAGCGCGAGATCGCCCTGGCCATCGGCGAGCCGCCGGCGACCAAGGGCTATCCGCCGTCAGTGTTCGCCAAGCTGCCCAAGCTGGTGGAGCGGGCCGGTAATGCCGAGGCCGGCGGGGGCTCGATCACCGCGTTCTACACCGTGTTGTCCGAAGGCGATGACCAGCAGGACCCGATTGCTGACTCGGCGCGGGGCGTGCTTGACGGGCACATCGTGCTGTCGCGGCGACTGGCCGAAGAAGGGCACTACCCGGCCATCGATATCGAGGCGTCCATCAGCCGGGTGATGCCGGCGGTGGTCACGCCGGAGCACATGGCCCGTGCGCAATACTTCAAGCAGCTGTGGTCGCGTTATCAGCAGAGCCGCGACCTGATCAGCGTCGGCGCCTACGTGGCCGGCGGCGATCGCGAGACCGACCTGGCCATTGCGCTGCAACCGCAGTTGGTGACCTACCTGCGCCAGGGGCTGAACGACAAGATCAGCATGGGCGAAAGCGAAGCACATCTGCAGTCCATCTTCGCCCCCGCGCCAGGCGGCTAAGCCATGGCCAACAGCCGCGCCGCGCGCCTGGCCCCGGTGGTGGAAATGGCCGAAAAGGCCGAAAAAACCGCCGTGCAGCGCCTGGGCTATTTCCAGGGCCAGGTGCGCCTGGCGGAAAGCAAGCTGGGCGACCTCGAGCGCTTTCGCCTCGAGTATCAGCAACAGTGGATCGAGCGCGGCAGCAAGGGCGTGTCGGGCCAATGGCTGATGGGGTACCAGGGCTTTCTCAACCAACTGGAAACCGCCGTCGGCCAGCAGCGCCAGAGCCTGGCCTGGCACCAGAACAACCTCGATAAAGCGCGCGAAAGCTGGCAAGCGGCGTTCGCCCGCGTCGAAGGTTTGCGCAAGTTGGTGCAGCGCTATCTCGACGAAGCGCGAGCCCTTGAGGATAAGCGTGAGCAGAAGCTGCTCGACGAGCTGTCCCAGCGCCTTCCTCGCCAGGAACAGTTCTAACCAGGGAAACAGGGCACATTTGAACTACTGTGTTGCTCAGATCGAATTCGCCTGCTACACCTTGTGTCTAGTGCCAATGACAAGGAAGCAGTCACATGTCGATCGAGCCAGATGTATCCCTGGATGGGAAGAAGTTGACGATCACGATCAAGGGCCGATTCGATTTCGGCAGCCACCAGGCATTTCGTGATGCCTACGAGCGGTTCTATAAGGTGCCTGAGTCGTACGTCGTGGACCTGAAAGAAACCACTTATATGGACAGCTCGGCCCTGGGCATGCTTCTGCTGCTGCGGGACCATGCCGGTGGCGATAATTCAGATGTGCGCGTGACCAACAGCAACACGGACGTGCGCAAAATCCTCGCCATTTCCAATTTCGACAAGCTTTTCGATATCTCGTGAGAGTCCTGGCGCCCTTATCCGAGCCGCTGACCATCCTGATTGCCGAAGACAGTGCCGCCGACTTGCTGTTGTTGTCGACCATCGTGCGGCGTCAGGGTCACCATGTGCTCACCGCGACCAATGGCGAGCAAGCCGTTGAGGTGTTTGCGCGCGAGCGCCCGCAGTTGGTGTTGATGGACGCGATGATGCCGGTGATGGATGGTTTTCTCGCCGCGCGTTGGATCAAGCAATTGGCGGGCGAGCAGTTGGTCCCCATCATCTTCCTGACCTCGCTGCGCGAAAGCGCCGCACTGGCCGAGTGTCTGGACGCCGGCGGCGACGATTTCCTGCCCAAGCCCTATAACCAGTTGATTCTGGCCGCCAAGATCAACGCCATGGACCGCCTGCGGCGGCTGCAAGCCACGGTGCTGCAGCAGCGTGACCAGATCGCCCGTCACAACGATTACTTGTTACATGAGCAGCGCACCGCCAAGGCCGTGTTCGACAAGGTCGCGCATTCGGGTTGCATCAACGCGGCGCCGAATATCCGCTACCTGCAATCGCCCTATGCACTGTTCAACGGGGACCTGTTGCTGGCGGCCTATACGCCGTCCGGCGACATGCACGTGTTGCTCGGCGATTTCACCGGCCACGGCCTGCCGGCGGCCATCGGTGCCATGCCCCTGGCCGAAGTGTTCTATGGCATGACCGCCAAGGGCTATGGGCTGACGCAGACCCTGCGCGAGATGAACGCCAAGCTCAAGCGCATCCTGCCGGTGGACATGTTCTGCTGCGCCACACTGTTGTGCCTGAGCACCGAGCGGCGCGTGGTGGAGGTGTGGAACGGCGGCATGCCCGAGGGCTATGTGCATGAGGTGGCTACCGGCAAGCGCACGCCGTTGATGTCGCGGCATCTGCCGTTGGGCGTGCTGTCGGCCCAGGCATTCGATGACAGCACCGAAGTCTGGCCCATGGCCCTGGGCGACCGGGTGTTCCTGCTCTCCGATGGGGTGCTGGAGACCGCCGACGCCAACGACCAGTTGTTCGGCGCCGAGCGTTTGCAGCAGGTGTTTGCCGCCAACCGCGAGCCCGACCGCTTGTTCGAGGATATCGAGCAGGCGCTGGCGGCCTTTCGCGGTGAGGCACGGGACGACGTCAGCATGGTTGAAATCACCTTGCTGTCCGGCCAACCGCTGCGCGTGGCGGAACCTATGTATTCCGACAGTGGCCAGTCGTGCCCGCTGAATTGGTCGGCGAGTTTTGAATTTCGCGCGCAGACCCTCAGGCGCTACAACCCATTGCCCTATCTGCTGCAATTACTGTTGGAGGTCCACGGCCTGCGTGAGCAGAGCGGTGCGCTCTACACGGTGATGGCCGAGTTGTATGCCAATGCCCTCGAACATGGGGTACTGGGGCTGGATTCACAGCTCAAGCAAGATGCCGAAGGGTTTGCGCAGTACTACCGCCTGCGCAACGAGCGGCTGGCGCAATTGAACAGCGGCCATATCCGGATACATGTGCAGGTGTCCCCGACTGCAAAGGGCGGCAAGATGACGTTGCGTGTCGAGGACAGCGGGCCCGGCTTCGATGTTGACGAGGTGCTGACGCGGCCGCTGGATGCTGACCGTCTGTCTGGCCGCGGCTTGAGCCTGGTGCGTCAACTTTGCAGCGCGGTACGCTGGTCCGATGGCGGGCGCAGTGTCTGCGTGGAGTTTTGCTGGGAGGCTCTGGCATAATCCGCCGATTCTTGATCAAGGAGCGAGCAAGTGGCTGAGATTCATCTGGACCCCGACGTGCTGTCGGGCTTGCAGGAGGTGATGGAGGACGAGTACCCACGGTTGCTGGAGACCTTCCTTCATGACTCCGAAGAGCGCGTCACCGCCTTGCGCAAGGCGCGTGATGACGCCAAGGCGCTGGGGCGCATCGCCCATAGCTTCAAGGGCAGCAGCGGCAACCTTGGGGCGGTGCGACTGGCGCAGTTGTGTCAGCGCCTGGAAGTGGAGTCCGTTGGCACGACGGCGGACCTCGGGGCCTTGGTCGATCAGATCGATCATGAGTTTGCCTTGGTCCGGCCGCTGTATGAGTCGGAGCGGCAGCGCTTCAGTCTCTGAAGCACTTCAAACCGCGATTTAGCTGCCCTGGGCGACTTGGCCCGACTCTTGCTCTATCTCTGGATACTGCATCCCCGACCCCCATGCAGTGGAGACCTTTACCTATGCCAGTCGCCCCTAATTCGCTCCTTCAGGCTGCCCCCGCGGCCAAGCCTCAAGCGCCTGCTGCCACCCCTGCGGCAGCGGCTGCGGACCCACGGGACAAGGGCCCTGGCTTCGCTCAAGTGTTCGCCAACCAAGGCGCCAAACCGGCCTTGAAAACCGCCGACGCCCCAGGCAAGTCCGCGCCGACGGCGGCTGACGATCAATCTGCCGCCAGCACGCCGGCGGTTGCCGATAGCGGCAATCCCTTGCCTGCCAAGCCGGCCAAGGCCGACGAGGAGGCCGCCGACACGCCCGCCGACCCGTCCCTGGCGCAGCAGCCCCCGGCCGATCCGCCGGTCGATCCCGCGCTGATCGCCACGGTCACACCCGTTGCCGTGCCGGTGGAAACGCCAGCGCCGGCGGCGGCAGTGGAAGATGACAAGCCCCAGCCGGTCGCCGCCGCCTCCGTCGCAGTGGTCGACACGGCCAAGTCACCCGCCTTCGACCCCGAAGCCGACCCATTGGATGCGATGCCCGCCGTACGCTTGGCGATGGAGCAGGGCGGCCATGTGTCGGCCAGCAGCCAGGCGCCGCAGAAAACTGCGCCAGCCACGCCGCTGGATCAACCAACCGCCGCGCAGAACTTCGCGGCAGGCCTGGTCACCATGGTCGATCAACAAACCACCAAGGACAGCACCGGCCAGGGCGGCGACAAAGCCTTCGGCGCGCTGATTGATGACGGCCTCAAGGACCTCAAGGACGCCAGCAGCGACACCCGCGTGGATGACTTCGCCAACCGCCTCGCCGCGCTGACCCAGGCCGCCACGCCGAAAACCGCCAACGCCCTGCCGCCGGTGACCAACGCCCCGCTGGTCATGCACCAGAGCGGCTGGACCGAAGAAGTGGTCAACCGCGTGATGTACCTTTCCAGCGCCAACCTCAAGTCGGCCGAAATCCAGCTGCAGCCGGCCGAACTGGGGCGCCTGGACATCAAGGTCAACATGACGCCCGACCAGCAGGCCCAGGTGAGCTTCATGAGCGGCCATGCGGTGGTTCGTGAAGCGCTGGAAAGCCAGTCCGGGCGCCTGCGCGAGATGTTCGCCCAGCAAGGCATGGGGCAGGTGGACGTGAATGTGTCCGACCAGCCTCGCGGGCAGGAGCAGCAGCAACAGCAGAGCCAGGCGCGGGGCGTGAGTGGCGGCCGGAGTAGTTCTGGCGATGCTGCCGACTCTGTCGACGTGGCGGTCGCCGTCGCGCCGGTGGTGAGCAGTGTGATCGGCTCCAGCGCCGTCGACTACTACGCCTGACCCAAGCCGAACAGAGATCAAAATGTGGGAGGGGGCTTGCTCCCGATTGGGGTACATCAGTCATGGATTTGCTGACTGACACACCGCAATCGGGAGCAAGCCCCCTCCCACATTTGATCTGTGTTGTCCTGTTGCCCTGGTGCCAGACAACTCTGGCATAACACTTGCTCTTGCCTTTCCGTAGATCTATGAATCCCAGAATAGTGACGGATTATTGGCATGGCGAAGAGCGACGACGCAGCAACTCCCCCCGCAGGCAAAGGCAAGCTCAAGCTGATCCTGCTGATTGTGCTGGGCCTGCTCCTGGCCATTGGCGCCTCGGTGGGTGGCACCTGGTACATCATGCACAGCAGCGCCAGCAAGCCGGCCCCCGCTGCCGACGCCGCCACGAACGTCAAGCAACCGGCAATCTTCGAGCCGATGCTGCCGGCGTTTGTCGCCAACTACAACCAGAACGGTCGCCAACGCTACTTGCAGGTGAGCATCACCTTGCTGGCGCGCAACCAGGCGGACCTGGACGCGCTCAAGGTGCACATGCCGGTGATCCGCAACAACCTGGTGATGCTGTTCTCCGGGCAGAGCTTCGACAGCCTGGCCACTGCGGTCGGCCAGGAAATGCTGCGCCAGAAGGTCACTGCCAGCGTGCAGGAAGTGGCCCAGAAAGAGCTCGGCAAAGTCGTGGTCGAGCAGGCGCTCTTCACTAACTTCGTATTGCAGTAGGACCACGACATGGCCGTGCAAGACCTGCTGTCCCAGGATGAAATCGACGCGCTGTTGCATGGCGTCGACGATGGTCTGGTACAGACCGAAATGGCTGCCGAACCCGGCAGCGTCAAAAGTTACGACCTGACTACCCAGGATCGCATCGTCCGTGGACGCATGCCGACTCTGGAAATGATCAACGAACGTTTCGCCCGATACACCCGTATCAGCATGTTCAACATGCTGCGCCGTTCGGCGGACGTGGCGGTGGGCGGCGTGCAGGTGATGAAGTTCGGTGAATACGTGCATTCGCTGTACGTTCCCACCAGCCTTAACCTGGTCAAGATCAAGCCGTTGCGCGGCACCGCGCTGTTCATCCTCGACGCCAAGCTGGTGTTCAAGCTGGTGGACAACTTCTTCGGTGGCGACGGCCGTCACGCCAAGATCGAAGGCCGTGAATTCACGCCCACCGAACTGCGCGTGGTGCGCATGGTGCTGGAGCAGGCCTTCATTGACTTGAAGGAAGCCTGGCAGGCGATCATGGAAGTCAATTTCGAGTACATCAACTCGGAAGTGAACCCGGCCATGGCCAACATCGTCGGGCCGAGCGAAGCCATTGTGGTGTCGACGTTCCACATCGAACTCGATGGCGGTGGCGGCGACCTGCACGTGACCATGCCGTACTCGATGATCGAGCCGGTACGCGAAATGCTCGACGCCGGTTTCCAGTCCGACCTCGACGACCAGGACGAACGCTGGGTCAAGGCCCTGCGCGAAGACCTGCTCGACGTCGACGTGCCCCTGAGCGCCACCGTGGCCCGTCGCCAGTTGCGCCTGCGCGACATTCTGCACATGCAGCCGGGCGACGTGATCCCCGTCGAACTGCCGGAAGAACTGATCATGCGCGCCAACGGTGTGCCGTCGTTCAAGGTCAAGCTCGGTTCCCACAAGGGCAACCTGGCGTTGCAGGTGATTGAGCCAATCAATCGCCGCTGATGCACCCCTATTCATGATTGTTTGCTGCGCCGAGGACATGTAATGGCTACCGAACACGAAAACACTTCCGCCGAAGACCAGGCCCTGGCTGACGAGTGGGCTGCGGCCCTGGAAGAAACCGGCGATGTCGGCCAGGACGACATCGACGCGCTGCTGGCCGCCGACGCTGCCTCCGCGCCGGCCGGCAAACGCCTGCCAATGGAAGAATTCGGCAGCGTGCCGAAAAACAACGACCCGGTGACCCTCGACGGCCCTAACCTGGACGTGATCCTGGACATTCCGGTGTCGATCTCCATGGAAGTGGGCAGCACCGAAATCAACATCCGCAACCTGCTGCAGCTCAACCAGGGCTCGGTGATCGAGCTTGACCGCCTGGCCGGCGAGCCGCTGGACGTGCTGGTCAACGGCACGCTGATCGCCCATGGCGAGGTGGTGGTGGTCAACGAGAAGTTCGGCATTCGCCTGACGGACGTGATCAGCCCGAGCGAACGCATCAAGAAGTTGCGCTGAAATGAAGTACAGCATGGCGGGACTGTTGCTGGCGCTGCCCTTGGGCGCCCTGGCGGCTGAGCCGATCGCGCAAGCGGCTGCGGCACCTGCGGTCGGCAGCGTCGGCGGGCAGTTGACGCAACTGATGCTCGGCCTGTTGCTGGTGGTCGGCCTGATTTTCGTGCTGGCCTGGCTGATGCGCCGTGTGCAGCGTATCGGCCCGGGCAATGCCCAGGTCATCGAGCTGATCGGCTCGCGTGCCCTCGGCCCGCGCGATCGCCTGGTGCTGGTGCAGGTCGGCGAGGAGCAGATCCTGCTCGGCCTCACTCCCGGCCGCATTACTCCGTTGCACGTACTCAAGACACCGGTGGACGCGGCCAAGACCGAGGCCGCCACGCCAGAATTCGCCCAGCGCCTGATGGAATTGCTGGGCAAGGATCAGAAGGATAAGAAGTAATGCGCGTGTTCCTGACGCTCATGCTGTTGCTGGCCGCGCCGATGGCCCTGGGCGCCGACCCGTTGTCGATCCCGGCGATCACCCTGGGCACCAATGCGGCCGGCGCGCAGGAATACTCGGTCAGCCTGCAGATCCTGCTGATCATGACCGCGCTGAGTTTTATCCCGGCGTTCGTCATGCTGATGACCAGCTTCACGCGGATCATCATCGTGTTCTCGATCCTGCGCCAGGCCCTGGGCCTGCAACAGACGCCGTCGAACCAGATCCTCACCGGCATGGCGTTGTTTTTGACGCTGTTCATCATGGCGCCGGTGTTCGACAAGGTGAACCAGCAAGCCCTGCAGCCCTACCTGGCGGAGAAAATGACCGCCCAGGACGCGATCGACAAGGCCCAGGGTCCGATCAAGGACTTCATGCTGTCGCAGACCCGCTCCAGCGACCTCGAGCTGTTCATGCGCCTGTCCAAGCGCACCGACATCGCCACGCCGGACCAGGCCCCGCTGACCATCCTGGTGCCGGCCTTCGTCACCTCGGAATTGAAGACCGCGTTCCAGATCGGCTTCATGATTTTCATCCCGTTCCTGATCATCGACCTGGTGGTGGCGAGCGTGCTGATGGCGATGGGGATGATGATGCTCTCGCCGCTGATCATTTCGTTGCCGTTCAAGATCATGCTGTTTGTGCTGGTGGACGGCTGGGCGCTGATTATCGGCACCCTGGCCGGCAGTTTCGGAGGGGTATAGCGCGATGACCCCAGAAGTTGCCGTCGACCTGTTTCGCGAAGCGCTGTGGCTGACCACCCTGATGGTCGCCGTGCTGGTGGTGCCGAGCCTGCTGGTCGGCCTGCTGGTGGCGATGTTCCAGGCCGCCACCCAGATCAACGAACAGACCCTGAGCTTCCTGCCGCGCCTGCTGGTGATGTTGATCACCCTGATCGTCGCCGGCCCGTGGCTGGTGCAAACCTTCATGGAATACATCCTGCAGCTGTACGGCAGTATTCCGCAGTTGATCGGCTGAGCCGATGCAATCGTTACTGGCCTTGACCGACACCCAGATCAGCACCTGGGTGGCCTCGTTCATCCTGCCGCTGTTTCGCGTCACGGCCATGTTGATGGCCATGCCGGTGTTCGGCACCACCCTGGTACCACGGCGTGTGCGCCTGTATTTCGCGGTGGCGATCACCGTGGTGATCGTGCCCGGCTTGCCGCCGATGCCGCCGGTCAACGCTCTCGACCTCAGCGCATTGATGCTGATCGCCGAACAGATCCTGATCGGCGCCATGCTGGGCTTTTCCCTCAGCCTGTTCTTCCAGGCGTTTGTGGTCGCCGGGCAAATCATCTCGGTGCAGATGGGCATGGGCTTCGCGTCCATGGTCGACCCCACCAACGGTGTGTCGGCGGCGGTGATCGGGCAATTTCTGACCATGCTGGTGACCTTGCTGTTCCTGGCCATGAACGGCCATCTGGTGGCGTTCGAGGTCATGACCGAAAGCTTCACCACCTTGCCGGTGGGCTCGGGGCTGGTGGTCAACCACTTCTGGGAACTGGTGGGGCGCCTCGGCTGGGTGCTGGGCGCGTCGTTGCTGCTGGTGTTGCCGGCGATCACAGCGTTGCTGGTGGTCAACATCGCGTTTGGCGTGATGACCCGCGCGGCGCCGCAGCTGAACATTTTCTCGATTGGTTTCCCCTTGACCCTCGTGTTGGGCATGGGGATTTTCTGGGTCGGCCTGGCTGACATTCTCAATCAGTATCAACCGCTGGCGACCGATGCCTTGCAGTTCCTACGTGACCTGGCACGGGCGCGCTGAGCCATGGCCGAGAGCGAGAGTGGTCAGGACAAGACAGAAGACCCCACGGAGAAACGTAAAAAGGACTCCAGGGAAAAGGGCGAGATCGCACGCTCCAAGGAGCTCAATACCGTTGCGACCATGATGGCCGGTGCCGGCGCCTTGCTGATCTATGGCGGTGGCCTGGCGCTGGACTTGCTGGAGCTGATGAAGCACAACTTTACCTTGCCCCGCGAGGTGTTGCTCAACCCGGATTCCATGGGGCTCTACCTGCTGCATTCGGGCAAGATCGCGCTGCTGGCGGTGCAACCGATCCTGATCACCTTGCTGCTCGCCGCGCTGATCGGCCCGGTCGCCCTCGGCGGCTGGCTGTTTGCCGCCAGCAGCATGGCGCCCAAGTTCAGCCGCATGAACCCGGCGGCCGGGCTCAAGCGCATGTTTTCCACCAAGGCCCTGGTGGAGCTGCTCAAGGCCTTGGCCAAATTCATCCTGATTCTGTTCGTGGCGTTGTCGGTGTTGTCGTCCGACATCGACGACCTGCTGCGCATCGCCCATGAACCGCTGGAGTCGGCGATCATCCACAGTCTGCAAGTGGTGGGTTGGAGCGCGTTGTGGATGTCTGCCGGGCTGATCATCATCGCGGCGGTGGACGCGCCGATCCAGCTGTGGGAAAGCCACAAGAAACTGCTGATGACCAAGCAGGAAGTGCGTGACGAACACAAGGACCAGGAAGGGCGCCCGGAGGTCAAGCAACGCATCCGCCAACTGCAGCGGGAAATGTCCCAGCGCAAGATGATGGCCTCGGTGCCCGACGCCGATGTGATTATCACCAACCCGACCCACTACGCCGTCGCCCTCAAGTACGACCCGGAGAAGGGCGGCGCGCCGATGTTGCTGGCCAAGGGCAGCGACTTTACCGCGCTCAAGATTCGTGAAATCGCCGTGGCCAACGACATCCTGCTGCTGGAATCACCGGCGCTGGCGCGGTCGATCTTCTATTCCACCGACCTCGATCAGGAAATCCCCGCCGGGCTGTACCTGGCCGTGGCGCAGGTATTGGCCTACGTCTACCAGATCCGCCAGTACCGGGCGGGCAAGGGCAAGCGGCCCGATCCGCTCAAGGACCTGCCGATTCCGCCGGATTTGCGTCGCGACTCCTGAAAACGCGCTTTTATGTCTGCCTCTGTAGGAGCGAGCTTGCTCGCGAAAAACTCCGAGTCGCCGCGTTCATCCTGATTTGCGCGTTATCGTTACCCACCTTCGCGAGCAAACTCGCTCCTACAGGAGGGTGCCCATTACCTGTCAACTTTGACAGTAGCCAATGCGCCGCCTTCACTGTTTGATACAGCGATGAGCTGCGCAGCCATGCGCGGCTCGGGAGGCGGTGATGGATAGGACTACGGTCAAGTGGTTCGATGCGGTCAAGGGCATTGGTTTTATTGCCCGGGATCGTGATGGCAACGCGGTTGCCGTGCAGTCGACAGATGCCAAGTGCGGTGAAGTCCCGCCAGCCGCTCCCACCTTGCGAAAGCCCCGCAAGCGGAAAAAAACACCGAAAGCCCCTCGCTAGCACCCATGGTCGTTTACGTCTACCTGTCAACTTTGACAGTAGCCAGCGCCAGCGTCTCACGGTTCTATTGCACCAGGCACTGCGCGCAGGCTGTGAACGAGATGCAGGGAGAACGGTATTGAAAGTGACGACGGGTACAGTCAAACGTGAGCTGGCCAGGGGCAAGTGGCTGATTGCGCTGGATGACGGGCATGACTGCGTCTTTATCGATTGGAGCGATTGGCGGGGGGCTGCACTGTCGATTGGTAAGAAGTTAACGTTTCAAATGATCCATAAACCCCAGGGCGTTTATGCGCTCCCCGTCAGTGCGCGCAACGATACCGGGACGGGTCCATAAGTGTGTGGAGAGCGGCAAGTGTTCAGGCCTCGAATATACGGCCTATTTAAAGACCACCCCGGGTGCAAATGTGGGAGGGGGCTTGCTCCCTCCCACCTTTGACCTGAGTCACACCCGCTAGGCTGCGTCGCTTCCAAGGTCATCCCGGGCCCAAAAGCAAAGTTGGAAGGCTTCTTGCAATACCGCCTGCAGGACGCGCCCCAGCGTCAAAACTTTGCTTCAAGGACACGAGGAAGACCGGTGGTAGATCGCTCTCAAATGCTCAGCACGGCCCGTGGCACCCTGACTGACCTGTCGCGGGGCAACCTGGGTGTGCCATTGTTGTTGCTGGTGATGCTGGCAATGATGATGTTGCCGATGCCGCCGTTCCTGCTCGACGTGTTTTTCACCTTCAACATCGCCCTGTCGGTGGTGGTGCTGTTGGTGTGTGTGTACGCCCTGCGGCCGCTGGATTTCGCGGTGTTCCCGACCATCCTGCTGGTGGCGACCCTGCTGCGCCTCGCGCTGAACGTGGCGTCCACCCGCGTGGTGATGCTCCACGGCCAGGACGGTCACGCCGCCGCCGGTAAGGTGATCCAGGCCTTCGGTGAAGTGGTGATCGGCGGTAACTACGTGGTCGGTATCGTGGTGTTCGCGATCCTGATGATCATCAACTTCGTGGTGGTCACCAAGGGCGCCGGGCGGATTTCCGAGGTGAGCGCGCGGTTTACCCTGGATGCGATGCCCGGTAAGCAGATGGCTATCGACGCCGACCTCAATGCCGGCCTTATCGACCAGAACCAGGCCAAGAGCCGTCGCCTGGAAGTGGCCCAGGAAGCCGAGTTCTACGGCTCCATGGACGGCGCCAGTAAGTTTGTGCGCGGTGACGCCATCGCCGGCCTGCTGATTCTGTTCATCAACCTGATCGGCGGCATGGCCGTGGGCATTTTCCAGCACGGCATGACCTTCGGCGATGCGGGCAAGGTCTACGCCTTGCTGACCATCGGTGACGGTTTAGTGGCGCAATTGCCATCACTGTTGTTATCCACAGCTGCTGCGATCATGGTGACCCGTGCTTCGGGCTCCGAAGACATGGGCAAGCAGATCAGCCGGCAGATGTTCGCTTCGCCCAAGGCGCTGGCCGTGGCCGCCGGCATCATGGCCGTCATGGGCATCGTGCCGGGCATGCCCCACGTTTCGTTCCTGAGCATGGCGGCCATGGCCGGCGGCGCGGCCTACCTGTTCTGGAAGAAACAGAATGCGGTCAAGGTCCAGGCCCTGCAGGAAGTCGCCCGCCAGCAGGAATTACTGCCATCCCCGGCCCGCGCCCAGGAAACCAAGGAACTGGGCTGGGACGACGTGACCCCGATCGACATGATCGGCCTGGAAGTCGGTTACCGCCTGATCCCGTTGGTGGACCGCAACCAGGGCGGCCAACTGCTGGCGCGGATCAAGGGTGTGCGCAAGAAGCTGTCCCAGGACCTGGGCTTTTTGATGCCCACCGTGCATATCCGCGACAACCTCGACCTGGCCCCCAGCGCCTACCGCCTGACCTTGATGGGCGTGATCCTGGCCGAAGCCGAGATCTACCCGGACCGCGAACTTGCGATCAACCCAGGGCAAGTGTTCGGTTCGCTCAACGGCATCACCGCCAAAGATCCGGCTTTCGGCCTGGAAGCGGTGTGGATCGAAGTCAGCCAGCGCAGCCAGGCGCAGTCCCTCGGTTATACCGTGGTGGACGCCAGTACCGTGGTCGCTACCCACCTCAACCAGATTCTCTACAAACACTCCCACGAGCTGATCGGCCACGAGGAAGTCCAGCAATTGATGGGTTTGCTGGCCAAAGCCTCGCCAAAACTGGCCGAAGAGCTGGTGCCGGGCGTGCTGTCGTTGTCGCAGTTGCTCAAGGTGCTGCAAGCCTTGCTCGCCGAACAGGTGCCCGTGCGGGATATTCGCAGCATCGCCGAGGCCATCGCCAACAATGCCGCCAAGAGTCAAGATACTGCCGCTCTGGTGGCGGCGGTACGGGTCGGTTTGTCCCGCGCCATCGTGCAAAGCATTGTAGGCGTTGAGCCTGAGCTGCCTGTTATCACCTTGGAGCCAAGGTTGGAACAGATATTGCTCAATAGTATTCAGAAGGCAGGGCAAGGCCAGGAAGAGGGCGTTCTGCTGGAGCCAAGCATGGCTGAAAAGCTGCAGCGTTCGTTGATCGAAGCCGCGCAGCGCCAGGAAATGCAGGGCCAGCCGGTGATTCTGCTGGTGGCCGGTCCGGTCCGCGCGATGTTGTCGCGCTTCGGGCGCCTGGCAGTACCGAATTTGCACGTGTTGGCTTACCAGGAAATTCCTGACAATAAGCAAGTGACTATCGTCGCGACAGTAGGGCCCAACGGCTGAGGGTAGTGGGTTATGCAAGTAAAGCGTTTTTTCGCCGCCGATATGCGTCAGGCCATGAAGTTGGTCCGCGATGAGCTGGGCGCCGATGCCGCGATTATCGGTAACCGTCGTATCGCTGGCGGTGTCGAGCTGACGGCTGCCCTGGATTACACACCTCAGGCCCTGGCTCCGCGTGTGCCGAACATGGAACTCGAAGACGAGCTGCGCAAGACCGCTTCGCGCATCGTCTCGGCCCAGGCCGAACTGAGCATGCGCGGTGACAGCGACGCCACCACCAACCGCCAATTGTTCGCCGGCCTGCCACTGACCGCCGCCGAGCCGCTGGTGGAACCTACGTTTGTCGAGCCGCCACGTCCTGCAGCGCCAGCCCCGGCCGCCGCAGTCGACCAGCGTGTGTTCGATTCGATGCGCTTTGAACTCAACGGCCTGCGCGAGCTGCTCGAAGTGCAGCTGGGCTCGCTGGCCTGGAGCCAACTGCAAGGCAGCAAGCCGCAACAAGCCAACCTGTGGCGCCGGCTGCAGCGCATCGGCCTGTCCGGGCCGTTGTCCCGCGACCTGCTGGCGCTGACCGCCGAAGTCGAAGAGCCGCGCCAAGCCTGGCGCATGCTGCTGGCGCACCTGGCGCGGATGATTGCCACCCCGGAAATCGAACCCCTGGAAGAGGGCGGTGTGATCGCCATGGTCGGCCCCGCCGGCATGGGCAAGACCACCACCCTGGCCAAGCTGGCCGCGCGTTATGTGCTCAAGTACGGCGCGTCGAATATCGCGCTGGTGAGCATGGACAGCTACCGCATCGGCGCCCAGGAACAGCTCAAGACCCTGGGCCGTATCCTCAATGTGCCGGTGACCCACGTCGACCCGGGCCAGTCCCTGGCCAATGCCCTCGACCCGCTGCTGCGCAAGCGCGTGGTGTTGATCGATACCGCCGGCCTGCAAGCCAGCGACCCGGCCCTGCGCATGCAGCTTGAAAGCCTGGCCGGACGCGGCATCAAGTCGAAAAATTACCTGGTGCTTGCAACCACCAGCCAGAAACAGGTTCTTACCGCTGCCTATCACAGCTACAAACGCTGCGGCCTGGCCGGTTGCATCCTGACCAAACTGGATGAAACCGCCAGCCTCGGCGAAGTGCTGAGCCTGGCGATCAGTCATGAATTACCGGTCGCCTACCTGACCGACGGGCCGCGGATCCCGGATGATTTGCATCTGCCGCGCCGTCATCAGTTGGTCAGCCGTGCTGTCAGTGTGCAAATGCAAGACGAGCCTAGCGAGGAAGCGATGGCCGACATGTTCGCCGACCTTTATCACAACCCGGCAAAGCGGGTGGGATAAGGCAGGATGAACACCGTGAAATGTACCTACATCGATGGTCTGCAAGCGATACACGCGACCAAGCCATGTAGCCTGCGTCTAAGCAAGACAAGGTAAAGAAATAAAATGGGCAGCATGCATCCCGTACAGGTGATCGCGGTGACCGGCGGCAAAGGTGGCGTCGGCAAAACTAACGTGTCAGTGAATTTGTCCCTGGCCCTGGCAGAGCTTGGCCGTCGCGTCATGCTGCTGGATGCTGACCTGGGCCTGGCGAACGTGGACGTTCTGCTGGGGCTGACACCCAAACACACGCTCGCCGATGTGATCGAAGGCCGCTGTGAGCTGCGCGATGTGCTGCTCCAGGGCCCCGGTGGTATCCGCATCGTGCCGGCCGCCTCGGGCACCCAGAGCATGGTGCACCTGAGCCCGGCGCAGCATGCCGGCCTGATCCAGGCCTTCAGCGATATCGGCGACAACCTCGACGTGCTGGTGATCGACACCGCCGCCGGGATCGGCGAGTCGGTGGTCAGCTTCGTACGCGCCGCGCAAGAAGTGCTGCTGGTGGTCTGCGACGAACCCACATCGATCACCGACGCCTACGCCCTGATCAAACTGCTTAACCGTGACTACGGCATGAACCGCTTCCGCGTGCTGGCCAACATGGCCCAGAGTCCGCAGGAAGGGCGCAACCTGTTCGCCAAGTTGACCAAGGTCACGGATCGTTTCCTCGATGTCGCCTTACAATACGTTGGCGCAGTTCCCTATGACGAGTGTGTGCGCAAGGCCGTGCAAAAGCAGCGTGCGGTCTACGAAGCGTTCCCTCGTTCCAAGTGCGCACTGGCGTTCAAGGCGATAGCCCAGAAGGTCGATACCTGGCCGTTGCCTGCCAACCCTCGGGGGCATCTGGAGTTTTTTGTCGAACGATTGGTGCATCAGACGAGCGCGGGACCTGTGCTATGACATCCAGCGGCTACAACCTTTACAAAAAGTCGGCCCGTGACAGCCAGGGCGAATTGATCGAGCGCTATGCGCCACTGGTCAAACGCATCGCCTATCACCTGCTGGCGCGCCTGCCTGCCAGCGTGCAGGTGGAAGACCTGATCCAGGCCGGGATGATCGGCCTGCTCGAAGTGTCGACCAAATACGACGCAAGCAAGGGCGCGAGTTTCGAGACGTATGCGGGTATCCGCATCCGTGGCGCGATGCTCGATGAAGTGCGTAAAGGGGATTGGGCGCCGCGTTCGGTACACCGCAATACGCGCATGGTCAGTGACGCAATTCGTGCAATTGAAGCAAAAACCGGTCGTGACGCTAAAGATCATGAAGTTGCGGCCGAACTCCAATTGAGTCTCGACGATTATTACGGGATTTTGAACGATACCTTGGGCAGCCGCCTGTTCAGTTTCGACGACCTGTTGCAGGACGGCGAACACGAAGGGCTGCACGAGGACGGCGCGAGCGCGCATATGGAACCGTCGCGCGATCTGGAAGATGAACGTTTCCAGGGAGCGCTGGCGGAGGCCATTGCCAATTTGCCGGAGCGCGAGCGCCTGGTGTTGGCGCTGTACTACGACGAGGAGCTGAACCTCAAGGAAATCGGTGAGGTCCTGGGGGTCAGCGAATCGCGTGTCAGCCAGTTGCATAGCCAGTGCGCGGCCCGCTTGCGGGGGCGGTTGGGAGAGTGGCGCGCGCGCTGACAGGCAGTGTGGGGACACTGCAGACGCTACCGCGAAGGTTTCGGCCTTCGCGGGTTCGCTCCGTGGTGCCCTGGGCAGTCCTTTTTGTGTAACGCCTGTTGATTGAAGTGGCGCGTCCAGGTGCTGGGCGCGTTTAAGACTGCTTGGAGGTCGAATTGGACAAGAACATGAAAATCCTCATCGTTGATGACTTCTCAACGATGCGGCGGATCATAAAAAACCTGTTGCGTGACCTTGGGTTCACTAACACGGTCGAGGCGGATGACGGCATTACGGCGATTCCGATCCTCAACAGCGGGAGCATCGACTTTCTGGTAACCGACTGGAACATGCCCGGCATGACCGGCATCGACTTGCTGCGCCATGTGCGCGCCGATGAAAAACTGCGCAGCCTGCCGGTGTTGATGGTGACCGCCGAAGCCAAGCGTGAACAGATCATCGAAGCCGCCCAAGCCGGGGTAAACGGCTATGTGGTCAAGCCATTCACTGCCCTGGCCTTGAAAGAGAAGATCGAAAAAATCTTCGAACGCATCGGCCATTGATGCTGCCACGGGGGAGCTATGGACCATAACGAAACGTCACAGGGCGATTTTGAGTCGACCCTGAAAAAACATGCTCACCAGTTGGTCGAATGCCTTGAAAAGGGCCAGTTCGGCGATGCGGTGCAGTTGATCCATGAGCTTAACCAGACCCGTGACCGCGGCCTGTACCAGGAAGTGGGTAAGCTCACGCGTGAGCTGCACAGTGCGATCGTCAATTTCCAGATTGATCCGCGCATGCCCCAGGCCGAAGAAATTTCCCAGATCACCGATGCCACCGAACGCCTGTCCTATGTGGTCAGGCTGACCGAGGCTGCGGCCAACCGCACCATGGACCTGGTGGAAAACGCCACGCCTCTGGTCAATGGCATGGCCAATGAAGCCCAGGCCTTGAGCGTTGACTGGGGCCGCTTCATGCGCCGCGAAGTGGGGGCTGAAGAGTTCCGTGAACTGGCGCGTCGGGTCGACGGTTTTCTGTCGCGCAGCGAACAGGAAAACCGCACGGTGGCCGGCAACCTCAACGACATTCTGCTCGCCCAGGATTACCAGGACCTCACCGGTCAAGTGATCAAGCGTGTGACCCAACTGGTCACCGAAGTGGAAAGCAACCTGCTCAAACTGGTGCTGATGGCCGGCCAGGTCGACCGTTTTGCCGGCATCGAACATGACCGCGAAGCGATCCTCTCGGAAAAAGATCCACAAAAACACCTCGCCAAGGGTGAAGGTCCGCAGATTCATGCCGATAAACGTGAAGACGTCGTATCCGGTCAAGATGACGTAGACGATTTGCTGTCCAGTTTAGGCTTCTAAGGAGCACCCACATGAGCTTCGGCGCCGATGAAGAAATCCTTCAGGATTTCCTTGTAGAGGCCGGCGAAATTTTAGAGCAACTGTCCGAACAACTGGTCGAGCTGGAAAGCCGTCCGGATGATGCGAACCTGCTCAATGCAATTTTTCGCGGTTTTCACACTGTAAAAGGGGGCGCCGGCTTCCTCCAGCTCCATGAGCTGGTGGAGTGCTGTCACATCGCCGAGAACGTGTTCGACATCCTGCGCAAGGGTGAGCGTCAGGTTGACTCGGAATTAATGGACGTGATTCTCGAAGCACTGGATGCGGTCAACGCCATGTTCAGCCAGGTGCGTGAACGTGCACCGGTCACCGCCGCCACGCCGGAACTGCTGGCCGCCCTGGCGCGCCTGGCCGAACCGGCTGCGCAAGCACCGACTGTGCAAGCCGTGCCTGAGCCAGTGGTGGAAGCCGAGGCGGATGTGACTGACAGCGAGTTCGAGCAACTGCTCGACTCGCTCAATGCGGTCAAGGCCGAGGCTGAAGCACCGGCTGCAACGGCGCCGGTTGCCACACCGACCAGCGAAGACATTACCGACGCAGAATTTGAATCCCTGCTCGACCAGTTGCATGGCAAAGGCCAGTTCGCGGCCGACGCCGTGGCACCGGCGGCTGCGCCAGCGGCACCGGCGGCCAACGCCAGTACCGATATTACCGACGATGAATTCGAGGCGCTGCTCGACCAACTGCATGGCAAAGGCACGTTCGTCGCCGAAGCCTTGCCGCAGGTCGCTGCCACTGCCGCCGTCGCTCCGGCGGCCAGTGCAGCACCTGCCGGTGACGGGCTGATTTCGGATAACGAGTTCGAGGCCTTGCTGGACGAGTTGCACGGCAAAGGCAAGTTCACCGAAGTGGCCCCGGCTCCGGCCGCCGCCGCAGCGGTCGCTACAGCCGCACCGGTTGCCGCCGCCAAAGCCGCAGCGCCGGTCGCCAAGCCAGCGCCTGCACCGGCTGCCGCGCCAGCTCCGGCGCGTCCTGCCGCTGCGCCGGTTGCCGATAAACCTGCCACTGAAGCCGAAACCACGGTGCGCGTAGACACTGCGCGCCTGGACGACATCATGAACATGGTCGGCGAGCTGGTGCTGGTGCGTAACCGCCTGGTGCGCCTGGGCCTGAACAGTGGCGATGAAGCCATGCAGAAGGCCGTGTCGAACCTCGATGTGGTCACCGCCGACCTGCAAACCGCCGTGATGAAAACGCGGATGCAGCCGATCAAGAAAGTCTTCGGCCGTTTCCCGCGCCTGGTGCGCGACCTGGCGCGCCAGCTCAAGAAAGAAATCAACCTGGAACTGGTGGGCGAAGAAACCGACCTCGACAAGAACCTCGTCGAGGCCCTGGCCGACCCGCTGGTCCACTTGGTGCGCAACGCCGTCGACCACGGCGTGGAAACCCCGGAAGAACGCGAAGCCTCGGGCAAATCGCGGGGCGGCAAGGTGATCCTGGCGGCGGAGCAAGAGGGCGATCATATCCTGCTGTCGATCACCGATGACGGCAAAGGCATGGACCCGGCGGTTTTGCGCAATATCGCGGTCAAGCGCGGTGTGATGGACAAGGATGCCGCCGATCGCCTCACCGACACCGAATGCTACAACCTGATCTTCGCCCCCGGCTTCTCGACCAAGACCGAGATCTCCGACGTGTCCGGCCGTGGCGTCGGCATGGACGTGGTGAAGACCAAGATCAGCCAGCTCAACGGCTCGATCAATATCTACTCGACCAAGGGCCAGGGCTCGAAAATCGTCATCAAGGTGCCGTTGACCCTGGCGATCATGCCAACCCTGATGGTGATGCTGGGCAACCAGGCCTTCGCCTTCCCGCTGGTCAACGTCAACGAGATCTTCCACCTCGACCTGTCGCGCACCAACGTGGTGGACGGTCAGGAAGTGGTGATCGTGCGTGACAAGGCCCTGCCGCTGTTCTACCTCAAGCGCTGGCTGGTGGCATCGGCCAAGCATGAAGAGCAGCGCGAAGGCCATGTGGTGATTCTGTCGGTGGGCACCCAGCGCATCGGCTTTGTGGTCGACCAACTGGTGGGCCAGGAAGAAGTGGTCATCAAGCCGTTGGGCAAAATGCTGCAGGGGACCCCCGGCATGTCCGGCGCGACCATCACCGGTGACGGTCGCATCGCATTGATTCTCGATGTTCCGAGCATGCTCAAGCGTTACGCCGCACGGCGTATTTGATTCTGGCGGGGCAGGGCGGTAGCGCCCGCCCCGTCTAACGGAGTGTTTATGGTAGTCAAGGTCCTGGTGGTGGACGATTCGGGTTTCTTCCGCCGCCGCGTCTCGGAGATTCTTTCCGCCGATCCAACGATCCAGGTAGTCGGCACGGCCACCAATGGCAAAGAGGCGATCGATCAAGCCATTGCGTTGAAGCCGGACGTGATCACCATGGACTACGAAATGCCGATGATGGATGGCATCACGGCCGTGCGTCACATCATGCAACGCTGCCCCACACCGGTATTGATGTTCTCCTCGCTGACCCATGAAGGCGCCCGGGTCACCCTGGATGCGCTGGATGCCGGCGCGGTGGATTTCCTGCCGAAGAATTTCGAAGACATCTCGCGTAACCCCGATAAGGTCAAGCAGATGCTGTGCGAGAAGGTGCACAGTATTTCGCGCAGTAACCGCCGCAGTCTGTTCAGCGCGCCCGCGCCGACTCCTGCGCCTGCACCCGTGGCCGCGCCGACATCATCGTTCAGCCGCCCGGCGCCCGCACCCGTCGCTCGGCCCGCGCCGACAACGCCTACCCGCGCTACTGCATCAAGCGCCCATTCGCCCGCGCCCAAGCGCAAGGCCTACAAACTCGTGGCGATCGGTACGTCCACCGGCGGGCCGGTGGCCTTGCAGCGTGTATTGACCCAACTGCCGGCCAACTTCCCGGCGCCGATCGTGTTGATCCAGCACATGCCTGCCGCGTTCACCAAGGCCTTTGCCGAGCGCCTGGACAAGCTGTGCCGCATCAGCGTCAAGGAAGCCGAGGATGGCGACATCCTGCGCCCTGGCCTGGCGCTGCTGGCCCCGGGTGGCAAGCAGATGATGGTGGATGGCCGTGGCGCGATCAAAATCCTGCCGGGCGACGAGCGCCTCAACTACAAGCCGTGCGTGGATATCACCTTCGGTTCGGCGGCCAAGTCCTACGGTGACAAAGTTCTGGCGGTGGTGCTCACCGGCATGGGTGCCGATGGCCGTGAGGGCGCGCGCCTGCTCAAGCAGGGCGGCAGTGCAATCTGGGCCCAGGACGAAGCCAGTTGCGTGATCTATGGCATGCCCATGGCGATCGTCAAGGCTGACCTGGCCGACGCGATCTACAGCCTGGACGACATCGGCAAGCATCTGGTGGAGGCCTGCCTCTGATGGATGTCTTGAGCCTGATCGGCATCACCCTGGCGTTTGTCGCCATTATCGGCGGCAACTACCTCGAAGGCGGCCACCTCGGCGCCCTGGCCAACGGCCCGGCGGCGCTGATCGTGATCGGTGGCACCGTAGGCGCGGCGTTGTTGCAGGCGCCGGTGAGCTCGTTCAAGCGCGCCATGCAGATCCTGATTTGGATCATTTTCCCGCCACGGGTCGACCTGCCAGGCGGCATCGACCGCGTGGTCAACTGGAGCCTCACCGCACGCAAGGAAGGCCTGCTGGGCCTGGAAAGCGTGGCCGATGCCGAGCCCGACAGCTACGCCCGCAAAGGCCTGCAACTGCTGGTGGATGGCGCCGAGCCGGAGGCGATCCGCAGCATCCTCGAGGTGGATTTCTACACCCAGGAAAGCCGCGACATCAACGCGGCCAAAGTCTTTGAAAGCATGGGTGGCTACGCGCCGACCATCGGCATCATCGGTGCGGTAATGGGCCTGATCCACGTGATGGGCAACCTGGCCGACCCTTCGCAACTGGGCAGCGGCATTGCCGTGGCATTTGTCGCCACCATCTACGGTGTGGCGAGCGCCAACCTGGTGTTGTTGCCGGTG
Organism: Pseudomonas sp. R1-43-08; assembly: GCF_003852255.1. Taxonomy (NCBI): domain Bacteria; kingdom Pseudomonadati; phylum Pseudomonadota; class Gammaproteobacteria; order Pseudomonadales; family Pseudomonadaceae; genus Pseudomonas; species Pseudomonas sp. R1-43-08. Next base: position 3,880,771 of record NZ_CP027734.1, on the reverse strand, counting down.
GCGAGCAAGCTCAAGTCGATTGCCATGCGCCAGTCCCGTTACCGCGAGATGTTGCTCGAAGGCATCCTGTCGATCGCCGAGGGCGAAAACCCGCGGTCCATCGAATTGAAGCTCCAGGGCTTCATGGATTGATGCACATGGGCATGGGCATGTGGCGAGCGAGCTTGCTCGCGCTGGGCTGCGAAGCAGCCCCACTCCAGGCAACACGGTCTTTCAGACAGGTCGCAGCGTCTGGGTTCAGGGCCGCTTCGCGCCCCAGCGCGAGCAAGCTCGCTCGCCACAATGAAGTGTTCGCTGTTGGTCAGAGAGGGAAGTGCCTGTGAGCCGTCGCCGTCGCGAGCCTGAAGAGCACGTCAACCATGAACGCTGGCTGGTGTCCTACGCGGACTTCATCACCTTGCTGTTTGCGTTTTTCGTGGTGATGTACTCGATCTCGTCGGTGAACGAAGGCAAGTACAAGGTTATTTCCGAAGCGTTGATCGGGGTGTTTTCCGACTCTGATCGCGCGCTCAAGCCTATTCCTATAGGCGATGAACGACCCAAGACGGTGACCCCGGCCAAGCCGTTGGTCAACGACAGCGATGAAACCGCCGCCGGTGTCGGCGGCACCAGCGACCCGCTCAAAAGCATTGCCGACGATATCAGCGCCGCATTTGGCGACCTGATCAGCTCCAACCAGATGACCGTGCGCGGCAATGAACTGTGGGTGGAGATCGAGCTCAACTCCAGCCTGTTGTTCGCCAGCGCCGATGCGCTGCCGAGCGACCAGGCCTTCACCATCATCGACAAGGTGGCAGCGATCCTCAAGCCGTTTGAAAACCCGATCCACGTCGAAGGCTTTACCGACAACCTGCCGATCAGTACGGCGCAGTACCCGACCAACTGGGAACTGTCCTCGGCCCGGGCGGCGAGCATCGTGCGCATGCTCGCGATGCAGGGCGTGAACCCCCAGCGCCTGGCGTCGGTGGGCTACGGTGAATTCCAGCCGGTGGCCAATAACGCCACGCTCGAAGGCCGCGCGCGCAATCGGCGGGTGGTGCTGGTGGTGTCGCGCAACCTGGATGTACGCCGCAGCCTGACCGGCACCGGCACGGCGAATGCAACACCGGATGCGGCGTTGAGGCGCGCTGGCACACAAACTGCACCGGCCCCTGCAAAGCCGCTGGTGCGGGCCAGCTCCGTCAATTCTCCGTCACCGGCTCACTAACCTATGCAATGTCTCGGTCGCGCTTGTGCCCACCGGGAGGAATCAACCGAATGAGAGTCTGGGCAGTTGCCAATCAAAAGGGTGGAGTCGGCAAGACCACCACGTCCATCGCGTTAGCCGGCTTGCTGGCCGAGGCGGGCAAGCGCGTGGTCGTGGTCGACCTGGACCCCCACGGCTCCATGACCAGCTATTTCGGTTACGACCCGGATGCGCTGGAACACAGCTGCTACGACCTGTTCCTGCACAAAGGCAGCGTGCCCAGCGATTTGCCTGGGCAACTGCTGCTGCCCACCAGCAGCGACAGTATTTCGCTGTTGCCGTCCAGCACCGCTCTGGCCACCCTTGAGCGCCAGTCGCCGGGCCAGAGCGGCCTGGGCCTGGTGATCGCCAAGACCCTGGCGCAACTGTGGCAGGACTTCGACTACGCGATCATCGACAGCCCGCCCTTGCTCGGCGTGCTGATGGTCAACGCCTTGGCGGCCAGCCAGCAGTTGGTGATCCCGGTACAGACCGAACACCTGGCCGTCAAAGGCCTGGAGCGCATGGTCAGCACCCTGGCGATGATCAACCGTTCGCGCAAGCAGGCGTTGCCGTACAGCATCGTGCCGACCTTGTTTGACCGGCGTACCCAGGCCTCCCTCGGCACCCTGCGCGTACTGCGCGATGCCTACCCGGACACTATCTGGAACGGCTACATCCCGGTAGACACGCGCCTGCGTGACGCCAGCCGCGCCGGGCTCACGCCGTCGCAATTCGACGGCAAGAGCCGTGGCGTGCTGGCTTATCGGGCGTTGCTCAAGCACCTGCTGTCCCAGCAGCTTGTGGCGCAGGTGGCCTGATGAACCGTCCCCTCGACTTCAAGACCCGGCCGCAACTGGCACTGGAATCCTACCTGGATGCCTTGCTGCAGGATGCGACCGCCGAGGAACTGCCGGAACCGATCCTGGTGCTGGAGCCGGCCGTCGAGCCTGACGCTGCGCTGGATGAGTTCCAGTTGGCGGTGCTTGAGGAGCAGGCCCGCGATGCACACGTGGAAGTGGCGCCGGTGGTGGTGCCGATCACGCCTGACGTGATGGCGCCGGTGGTGGTCGAGCCGATCGTGGAAGTGCACCTGCCGCCGAGCATCACGCCGCCGCCGGTGACCGGCGATGGTCGCCCGTCGTGGGCCGCCGAGCCGTTCGAATGCCTGCTGTTCGACGTCGCCGGGTTGACCCTGGCGGTGCCGCTGGTGTGCCTGGGTTCGATCTATTCCCTGGAAGGCCAGGAGCTGACGCCGTTGTTCGGGCAACCGGAGTGGTTCCTCGGCATCCTGCCCAGCCAGGCCGGCAATCTCAAGGTGCTGGACACCGCGCGCTGGGTGATGCCCGACCGCTACCGCGACGACTTCCGCCAGGGCCTGCAGTACGTGATCTCCGTGCAGGGCTACGAGTGGGGGCTGGCGGTGCATCAAGTCAGCCGCTCGTTGCGCCTGGACCCGAACGAAATCAAATGGCGCAGCCACCGTGGCCAACGGCCGTGGCTGGCGGGCACCGTGATCGAACACATGTGCGCGTTGCTTGACGTCGCCGAACTGGCCGAGTTGATCGCCAGTGGCGCGGTCAAGGAAATGGCGCAGAACAAACGCAGTTGATTGAACAATAAAGGTCGTGCGGTTGCGCGGCCCATTAGCACACACGCCGTCGATAGCGGCATTTGAAGGGGTCAGAAGCATGAACAAGTCAGCGTCCGCACAAGGTTTGGATGATCCGATCCTGCAATGGGTGACCTTCAAACTGGACAACGAGTCCTACGGCATTAACGTGATGCGCGTGCAGGAAGTGCTGCGCTACACCGAGATCGCCCCGGTACCGGGTGCGCCGAGCTATGTGCTGGGCATCATCAACCTGCGCGGCAACGTGGTGACGGTGATCGACACGCGCCAACGCTTCGGCCTGGCGCCGACCGATGTCAACGACAACACGCGCATCGTCATCATCGAAGCCGACAAGCAAGTGGTCGGGATCATGGTCGACAGCGTGGCCGAAGTGGTCTACCTGCGCCAATCGGAAGTGGAAACCGCACCGAACGTGGGCAACGAAGAATCCGCCAAGTTTATCCAGGGCGTGTGCAACAAGAACAACGAGCTGTTGATTCTGGTTGAGCTGGACAAAATGATGAGCGAAGAAGAGTGGTCGGACCTGGAGAGCATCTGATTGTTCCTTGAGGCGGCGGTGATCGTCCTGGCCCTGTTGTGGGCCGGGACTTTGGCGTTTGTGCTGCGCTATGTGCGCCAGCAACGGGAGTTGGCCTTGCAACAGGCCGAGCGCGATGCGGTGCGTGACCGGCGCATTCTGGAGTTGGTCAAGCGTGTCGATCATTTCCAGCAGAGTGCGGTGCGGGTTGGGGATGAAGTGCATGAACTGCGCGCGATTCTCGGGCCGTTGCCGGACAAGTTGGTGCAGTTGGAACAGCGTGATCCTGCGAACCTGTCGTTCGCCCAGGCCGCCAAGCTGGTGGGCATGGGCGCGACGGTGGATGAGCTGACCCAGTCGTGCGGGTTGACCCAGGCCGAGGCGCAGTTGATGAGCAAGTTGCACAAGAGCTGATCAGCGCCGGGCGCAATGTGGGAGGGGCTTGCCCTAATGCCAGTCAGTTAAGGCTTTTTGTAGGAGCGAGCTTGCTCGCGAAGAACTCACAGGCACCGCGTTTATTCAGGAAGCACGCGTTATCGTTGACGTTTTTCGCGAGCAAGCTCGCTCCTACAGACGGCGGTGTACGCTTAACTGACTGGCATTAGGGCAAGCCCCCTCCCACATTTTGATCTCCGTACATCTGCCAAATTTGTCCAGCCACAGACTTTTCCTCATCCCCAAGGGTCAACATCCTGCAAGCACCTTGACCCAGGAGAGTTCCCCAAATGACCACCGCCAGAGCCCTGTTGATCCTCCACGGCAAACAAGCCCTCAACGAGGACGTGCGCGCGGCTGTGCTGGCCCGGCGTGAGCAGGGTTGGGAGCTGGCAGTGCGGGTGACGTGGGAAGGTGGCGATGCCCAGCGCCTGGTCAATGAAGCCCTGGCCGACGGTTACACCCACATCATCGCCGGCGGTGGCGACGGCACCTTGCGCGATGTGGCCGAAGCCATGGCTCACGCCAATACCGATGCCAGCCTGGTGCTGATGCCGCTGGGCACCGCCAATGACTTCGCCAAGGCCGCCGGCGTGCCGTTGGAGCCGGCTGGTGCGCTGGCGTTGCTGGATGTTGAACCGAGGGCGATTGACCTGGGCCAGGTCGGCGGGCAGATATTCTTGAACATGGCCACCGGCGGTTTCGGCAGCCAGGTCACCGCCAACACCTCCGAAGACCTGAAGAAAATCCTCGGCGGTGCCGCCTACCTGTTCACCGGTTTGTCGCGTTTCAGTGAATTGAAGGCTGCCTACGGTGAGCTGGAAGGCCCGGATTTCCATTGGAAAGGCGAACTGCTCGCGCTGGGGATCGGCAACGGGCGCCAGGCCGGGGCGGGCATGTGCTGTGCCCGGGTGCGCTGGCCGATGATGGCCTGCTGGACATCAGCATCCTGCCGGCGCCCCAGGAGGTGGTCGGCACCTTGCGCGAATTGATGAGCAACGGCTGGGGCCTGGACACCATGTTCGTGCGGGCACGCCTGCCGTGGGTCAATATCAAGGTGGCGCAGGGCTTGTACATCAATCTCGATGGCGAGCCGCTGGAAGGCGATGATCTGCATTTCGAGGCCTTGCCCAAGGCCCTGCGCGTGCACCTGCCGCTGGGTTCGCCCTTAGTCGTCCAGGCTGATGATCTGCTCGCGCACAGCGAATAACACCAGGCCCGCCACGTCGAAAATCTGCAGGCGCTTCATGATCTGCGAGCGATGCGCTTCTACCGTCTTGATGCTCAGGCCCAGGCCGTGGGCGATTTCCCGGGTGGACTTGCCGCGCACGATCAGGCGCAGGATTTCCAACTGGCGCGCCGTCAAGTTGTGGCTATGGGGCGCGGGCGTCGCAGGGCCGTTGCTGCGGATCAGTGCTTGATTGATCACGGTGTGGGCGATCGCCGGGCTCAGGTAGCGCTCGTTGTTGCGCAAGGCATGCAGGGCGTGTTCCAACTCGTTGGCGGTCATGTCCTTGAGCAGGTAGCCGTGGGCACCTGATTCCAGCGCGCGCATGATCAGGTCGGGGTCGGTGTGCATCGACAGGATCAGCACTTTGCTCAGGGGTAGGCGCCCTTGAGTTCCTGCAAGGCATCCAGGCCGCTGGTGTGTTTCATCGACAGGTCCAGCAGCACGATGTCCGGCTGCAGGGCGCGAAATTGCGCGAGCACTTGCGCGCCATCGCTGGCCTCACCGATCACGTCGTAGCCGGGCATGTCCAGGATCAGCGCACGCACGCCTGCGCGAATCAGTGCGTGGTCATCCACCAGGAGTAAATTGCAGGTCACTCGAAACCCTTAGGGGAACTGGCCCGTTCGAGGGCGCGGGGCGCCCAGGGGAAAAGCGCGTCGATCCGCGTGCCTTGGCCTGGCTGACTGCTGACCGACAAGGTGCCGCCCAGTTGGTCTATCCGCTCGGCCATGCCGGCCATGCCGCGTTGGCCCGCAAGGCCTGGGTCGGTAGCCGGCGAAAAGCCCTGGCCGTCATCGCAGATCATCAGCGACAAGCCTTCGGGCAGGCGTCGCAGGCGCACCCGCAGGTTGTGTGCCTGGGCGTGACGGAGCATGTTGGTCACCGCTTCCTGGGTGATACGAAACGCCGCCACGGCCATTTCTTCAGGAATACCGGTCAGGCGTTGCTGGCATTCCAGGCTCCAGCACACCGAGGTGTTTTCCAGGGTCTTGAGCAGGTGTGCGCGCAAGCTGGCTTCCAGGCCCAGGCTGGCCAACTGGCGCGGGTTGAGAATGGCCGACACGTCGCGCACTTTGGCCAGGGTTTCGTCGAGGGTGTTGCACAGCACGGTGCAGTGCTCGCGCAGCTCTGGCGGCAGGCGACGCTGCAGCCATTCGCTTTGCAGCTTGGCGGCGGTCAGCAGTTGGCCGATGTCGTCGTGCAGCTCGCGACTGAGGCGATGGCGTTCGTTTTCCTGGACCTGCAACAGTCGGTCGGCCAATTCCTGGGGTTGGAATTTGATGGATTTGCGCGAACGCCATTGGTGCAGGCCCACCACCGCCAGCGTGGCCAGGTTGACCAGCAGGATCAGCAGCGACCAGGGCGAAGCATGCGCGTAGGCCCACACGCTGACCGACAACGAACACAGGCACAGCGCAAGGACGATGCGGCGTGCGTTGCTGCGCGACACAGACCTTGAGAAAAGGGGCTTGAGGTTGGCGTACATAGCGGATGGAGCCACTGAGGGTTCGCTGCGGGGAGACCGGTTGGCCGGGCTCTGTTTGGAATACGCTGCCGAATCGTGTTTAACCATGATGAAGTTGAGTCACTTCGAGTGGGGCATAGTACCACCCCTGTTACCGTTGGTCGCCTGATTGGTTTATGGCCCGCGCAAATACTCTGGGGGGTAATCCCAGAGTTGAAAAAGTTGTATTAGTAAAGTTGGTTTGTATAGTTATTGCGTAGATGGCTAATTGATATTTCTGCCTTTCTCGCCGTTATCGGTCGTTTTTGGACAGGTCAGCTATCGTCGGTGACATGCTTGGGACTCAGGACGCATGATGCAACCGCTGCTGTGGTTTATGCCGGAAATCCTTTTGCGGAATCTGCAAGGTAACCGTCGCGATCAACGACGTTTGCTCGGTCTCGTCCAGGGCCAACTCGCCGGTGCGTGTGTCGATCAGCTCCAATTGCCAGGCCAGCAGCGTCAGGCAGTCATGTAACGCATCCAGTGCCTGGTCATGCAGTTGCATCGGGTTTTCGGCGTTGGCAATGAGGTCCTGCAGGTGCCGCGAGAACTCGCTGATCGCCTGCAGCGCCAGGCTGTCGGCCTTTTCAGCCAGTTTGGCGAGGCTGGTTTTCATGCAGTCGATGGCGTCGCTGTCGTTGCGGATCAAATGCAGGTGGCTCAAGCACTCTTGGGACTTGATCAGCAGCATTTCGGCCTCCAGCAGAAACTCGGGAAGTGCCGTTTGCCATTCTTTCGCGCTATTCATCATGCATGTCTCCGCAACTCAAGCTCGGGTGATGAGATGTCGCACCGGGTGAATAGCTTAAAACTAGCGCTGAAATATGATTTGAGCTTGTAGGCTGATTCCGATATTCCAGTAGGACATTTATTGAAATGCTCACGAAAGTCGTGCGTAGTCCCAGTTGAGCGGGATGACACGACTTCAGTTGCCGATACGTGAGTGCCTGGAAGGCCCATGGGCCTAGGGCGTGGGATGGCAAACAAAAGCCTGACTCCATTCATGCAATGAGAATGGCGTCACATTAATGGCTATTAGATATCGCGAATATCAGGTCGGGCCTGATTGCGCATAGGGGAATCCCCTACGTCATGGAACCGCACGCCGATTGGAGTGTCGTGCAAGGCCCACGCAGCCCGAGGACAGGGCTGATGCAGTAAAGCATGATGTCAGTGTGACATCAATGTATTTACATGGCATTTTAGCGGGGTCAAGGTCTGGCGCTTGCCGCCGATAACTTGCCTATACGAACTGCACACCCTCAGCGCGCAACCCATGTGCACACCAGGAGCTCTTAATGGCCGGCATTCTCGACACCGTAGATCAACGCACGCAATTGGTGGGTGAGAATCGCCTGGAGATTCTCATGTTCCGCCTGTTCGGGCGGCAGCTGTTCGCGATCAACGTGTTCAAGGTGCAGGAAGTGCTGCAGCTGCCCAAGCTGACCCTGATGCCGCAGCGCCATCCGTTTGTCTGCGGCGTGGTCAACCTGCGTGGCCAGACCTTGCCGGTGATCGACTTGTCCCAGGCCATCGGCATGCGCCCCCTGGTGCCAGGGCCCAACAGCACCATCATCGTCACCGAGTACAACCGTTCGGTGCAGGCGTTCCTGGTGGGCGGCGTCGACCGCATCGTCAACATGAATTGGGAAGCCATCCTGCCGCCGCCGGCCAGCGCGGGGCGCCAGCACTATCTCACCGCCATCAGCAAGGTCGATGACCAGTTGGTGGAAATCATCGACGTGGAAAAAGTCCTGGCGGAAATCGTGCCTTATAACGCCAAGGTCTCCCGGGAAAAGCTCGAGGACCCAGTGCTGGAACGCGCCCGTGGCCGTGAAGTGTTGCTGGTGGACGACTCCAACGTAGCGCTGTCGCAGTTGAAGGACACCCTGGGCCAGTTGGGCGTGAAGATGCACATCGCCAGCGACGGCCTCAAGGCGCTGAACATGCTCAAGGCCTGGGCCGACAGCGGCCAGGTGATGACCGACAAGCTGCTGATGATCTTCACCGACGCCGAAATGCCCGAGATGGACGGCTACCGCCTCACCACCGAAATTCGCAATGACCCGCGCCTGCGTGGCCTCTACGTGGTGCTGCACACCTCGCTGTCGGGGAGCTTCAATGACTCGATGGTCAAGAAGGTCGGCTGCGACAATTTCCTCTCCAAATTCCAGCCGGACAAGCTGGTGGATGTGGTGCGTCAACGACTGATGCTGGACGAAGTGCCTGCATGACACTAGGGTATGCCACTTTGTTCCCCAGGAATGCAGGCTCATGCTCCGTCTCAGCGCGTTGTACCGTTACCCCTTGAAATCCGGCAAGGCCGAGGCCTTGCAGCAGAGTGGCCTGGATAAACTCGGGCTGGCAGGGGATCGACGCTGGATGCTGGTGGACGAAGCCAGCGGGCGCTTCCTTACGCAACGCGCCGTGGCGAAGATGAGCCAGTTGACGGCGCTGTGGAACGCGGCGGGCGGCCTGACCCTCAGCTCGCCTGGCTATGGGACGCTCGACGTGGCATTGCCCGGCGCCGATGCATTGCGCGGTGTGACCATCTGGCACGACACCCTGCGCGTGCCGGACGCGGGCGATGCGGCGGCGGCCTGGGTCAGCGCCTTCATCGGCAAGCCCACGCGCCTGGTGCATATGCCCCTGGAGCGTGCACGCTCGACCCAGGCCGGTTTTGGCCGGGATGACGATCAAGTGGGGTTTGCCGACGGCTACCCCTTGCTGCTGATCGGCCAGGCTTCCCTGGACGATTTGTGCGCGCATATTGGCCGGCCGATGGAAATGCTGCGCTTTCGTCCCAACCTGGTGATCGAAGGCGGCGAGGCCTTTGCCGAGGATGGCTGGAAACGCTTGCGCATCGGCGATGTGGAGTTTCGCGTGGTCAAGTCTTGTTCACGCTGCATTCTCACGACCGTCGACCCCCAGACCGGCGAGCGCAGCCCGGACCGCGAGCCGTTCGCCACCCTGCAGGCCTATCGCAGCACCGAGAAGGGCGCGATGTTCGGTCAGAACCTGGTCAACGATGGGGTTGGCCAGTTGGAAGTCGGGATGCCGGTAACGGTGCTGGAATAAAAAATGCCCGTCTCGCAGGAGACGGGCATTTTTTTGCGCCGAGTCAGGCTCAGCTGCGGTATTCGCACAGGTAAGCGGTGTCTACGCCAACCTTCAACTGGAATTTGCTGTTGGCCGGGACGTTGAACTGGCTGCCGGCGGCGAAGGTTTCCCACTCGGCGTCAGGCAGTTTGACGATCAGCGCGCCGGAAACGACGTGCATGATTTCACGCTGGTCGGTGCCGAATTCGTATTCACCCGGGGCCATCACGCCGATGGTCGCCGGGCCTTCCTCGGTGCCGAAAGCGATCGACTTGACGGTGCCGTCGAAGTATTCATTGACTTTGAACATGAGTGAATCCTCGGAAAAAAGGGTCAGAACTTACGCCAACCACTGTAGGAGCGAGCTTGCTCGCGAAAAACCTGAGAGCACCCCGTCAAACCAGATGCGCTGCGTTATCGTTGGCGATCTTCGCGAGCAAGCTCGCTCCTACAGGTGGGCAGCATTAAGGCAAAAAGGTTGATCAGTATGCCCAAGCCTTTCAGAGCTGCCTAGACCGGCAAAATCAGCGGCAACAGGCGTGCGGTGTTGCGCGCATCCTCCAGCGCCCGATGCTGCTGGCCGTTGAACTGCATCCCCGCCAATTGCAGCGCGCCATTAAGCCCCAAGGGCTTGTCCAGCCGCCGGGCCTTGGCGAACCGTTGCTTGAGGTTGACATGGGGCGTCTGGCCGAGCGCGCTGGCCAGGCCATGGCGTTGCCATTCCAGCTCAAGTTGCACACGGTCGTAATCGCCCCAGCTGGCCCAGCCTTCCAGGCGTGCCTGATGCTGGCCCAGCCAGCGCTCGAACAGCGGCCACACCTCGGTGATCGGCGTTGCCGCGTCGATATTGGCCTGGGTGATATGGGTCAATTGGCGGCAAAAAGGCGTCAGCAGCGGCCGCCGCAGCGGTCGCACGAAGCGCTGGAAGTGATCCAGCTCGCGGCCCTGGCGATTGACCAGGCTCGCGCCGATTTCGATGACTTCCATCTCCGTCACGGGCCAGCCGCCGTCATCCGTGGTGGCTTCAAGGTCAATAATCAGCCAATGAGGCATGCGCAGGTTCCCGTACTGTTCCTGTCCTGATGGGGATAGAGCGTAGCCGGGCCTTGTAGTTCCGCCCAGGGGGCTGATTCGCCTGGTTGGTAAACCCCGTACACAAGTTTTACCCAAGCGCTTGCTCGGGTGGCGGCCACGGCCTAAATTGCCGCCCAAGACGATAGTAGACATGAGGGACAGCAGCATGGACGACCCCCAAGCCCTGCGGGTGATGCGCACCCTGGTCGACGCTGGACAATTGACCGACCCCGAGAGTGCCCGGGGCAAGTTGCTGCAAACCGCGGCGCACCTGTTTCGCAACAAGGGCTTCGAGCGCACCACTGTGCGCGACCTGGCCAGTGCGGTGGGCATTCAGTCCGGCAGCATCTTTCATCACTTCAAGAGCAAGGACGAGATCCTGCGCGCAGTGATGGAAGAAACCATCCTCTACAACACCGCGATGGTGCGGGCTGCGCTGGAAGCAGCGAGCACGGTGCGCGAGCGCGTGTTGGCGCTGATCCGCTGCGAATTGCAGTCGATCATGGGCGGCAGCGGTGAGGCGATGGCGGTGCTGGTGTACGAATGGCGTTCGTTGTCTGCCGACGGCCAGGCCCAGGTACTGGCCCTGCGTGATGTGTATGAGGACATCTGGCTGCAGGTACTGGGCGAAGCCAAGGCCGCCGGTTATATCAGGGGCGACGTGTTCATCACCCGGCGCTTCCTGACCGGCGCGTTATCCTGGACCACCACGTGGTTTCGCACCCAAGGCAGCCTGACCCTCGAAGAGCTGGCCGACGAAGCGCTGTTGATGGTGCTCAAGGCGGACTGAAGTGCGGCTATTAATTTGCGGGTGAACATTGTCTCCCCAGGGAAAAACGCCTAGCTTATCGCCATCATAGAATTCACGGTGTGTGCCTAGATGTTTTCGCCATGGCGGCTGGCTGCAGGACTGACATTTTGGGCATTGGGTACCGCAGGGTGGACGCAGGCCAGCGCCGCGCAGTTGGTGAGGATCGGCGCGGCACATTTTCCGCCGTATACCGTACGCCCTGAGCAAGGCGCCGATACCGGATTGCTGCCGCAATTGGTCGAAGCGCTGAACGCCGTGCAAAGCGACTATCAGTTTGTGCTGGTGCCCACTTCGATTCCCAGGCGTTTTCGCGATTTCGAGCAAGGCCGGGTCGACATGGCGATCTTTGAAAACCCGTCCTGGGGCTGGAAAGACGTGGCCCATACCAGCGTCGACATGGGCCTGGAAGACGCTGAAATCTTCGTCGCCGAGCGTGAGCCCGGTCGCGACCAAAGCTATTTCAGCGACCTTGCCGGCAAACGCCTGGCGGTGTTCAGCGGCTATCACTACGCCTTCGCCAACTTCAACCCCGACCCCAAGTACCTGGCCGAGCACTTCAACGCAACGTTGACGTACTCCCATGACAGCAACTTGCTGATGGTCGCCCGCAGGCGTGCTGATATCGCCTTGGTCACCCGTTCGTACCTGAGTGACTTCATGGTGCGCAATGCCGAGATGGCGGGGACATTCCTGGTGTCGGAGCGCATCGACCAGGTCTATCACCATTACGCGTTGCTACGGCCCAAAGCCCCGATCACCGGGCCTGCGTTTGCCGGGTTGCTCAAGCAGCTGCGGGATAATGGCCAGATGCTCAAGATCTTCGAGCCTTATCGCATCGATGTAATGCCAGTTCCCTGAGAGCGCAGGAAATCAAATGTGGGAGGGGGCTTGCCCCCGATGGCGGTGGGTCAGTAACAGATGTGTTTACTGACACTCCCCCATCGGGAGCAAGCCCCCTCCCACATTTGTTTCTGTTGCTTTCAGACCCTGCGCGCAAACGTATCGCTGTGGTTGCCCGACACCTTGCGGCAGTGCACCAGCGCATCGCGGATCATGAAGTTCACCAAGGTCGGCGAAACCCCGAGTTCCTTGGCGATATCCTTCTGCGGTACGCCGTGCAGGCGGTACATCTCGAAGGCGTAGCGGGTGCGCTGCGGCAGCTCGGTCAGGGCGTCGGCGATGTTTTCCAGGGTGTTGAAATTGATATGGGAAGTTTCCGGTGAAGCGCCGTGGATCACCACATTCAAGCCTTCCTCTTCGGTGCCGGAATACTTGAGTTCCAGGGCCTGCTTGCGGTAGTGATCGATCGCCAGGTTGCGCACGATCTGGAACAGATAGCTCAGTTGGGCCTTGAACGACGAAGTGATCGTCGGGGCCGACTGCAGCCGAAAATAAGCGTCCTGCACCACATCCTCGGCGCGGGAACGACAGCCGGTAATACGTGCCGCGATCTTCACCAGGATCAGTCGATTGTCGACGAACGCCTGGAGAAGTGGTGAGTCGCACCTGCCTGTGGATACTGGTTCCGTCATGGAAATCACCTGGTTGCAAAAGAGGTTAGGGGAGGGCGTCCTTGCTGAGGCCTCCTACACATCGGGCAACAAATTATGCTGAATGATAATGATTGTCAAATGAGAAGGCGAACTAATCTTATGCCTTCCGGTAAGGTGTGAACCGCGTCTCGCTCGCCCCCGGCGACTAATTATTTGCCGGGGCCGTCCGTTCTTCTGGGTGACAGGCCTGTAAACAAACGGCCAAGGATCAGCACCCGCAGGAGGGCGAAATGGGTTTTTATCGTGCACACAGCGTGTTTCAGCTTGGAGTCCTCGGGTGATGAGTACGCCAACGCCGCTGCGCCTGTTCTGCCTGCCCCATTCCGGCGCGAGCGCCTCGGTCTACGCACGTTGGCGCCGCGTGCTGCCGGATTGGTTGCAGGTGTGCCCACTGGAATTGCCGGGGCGTGGCATGCGCATGGGCGAGCCGCTACAGCGCGATATCAAGGCCTTGGCTGCCCAGCTCGCGACTGAAATCAGCCGCGACCTCAATGGTCCCTATGCGTTGTTCGGCCACAGCCTCGGCGGCCTGTTGGCGTTCGAACTGGCCCATGCATTGAAAGCGCGCAATGTGCCGGCGCCGCTGGCGTTGTTCGCCTCCGGCACCGCCGGCCCGGCGCGGCGCGATGTCAGCGAATACGCCATCGAAAAGACCGACGAACAACTGATCGCCCGCTTGCGCGAACTGCAGGGCACCTGCGACGCCGCGTTGGCCAATGCTGAATTGATGGAGTTGATGCTGCCGATCCTGCGCGCCGATTTCCTGCTGTGCGGCAGCTTCACCTATGGCGAGCGCGAGCCCCTGGGCGTGTCGATCCATGTGTTCGGCGGCAAGCAGGACAGCGTGCGCGCCGACCAATTGCTCGACTGGCAGCTTGAGGCCGCCAGCGGCTTTTCCCTCGACATGTTCGACGGTCACCACTTCTTCCTCGTGCAGCACGAAAGCGCCGTGCTGCGCTGTGTGCGCCGCTATGCCGACGAGCACCTGGCCCGCTGGCGCCTTGGCGCGGCGCGGCAACTGGCCGCCGGCTGAATCTCACCGACTTCCCGACTTTCCCGTAAGCCGATTTCAGGCAGGAACCCCATGATGGACGCCTTCGAACTTCCCCGCACCCTGGTCCAGTCCCTCCAACGCCGTGCCGCACAGACGCCGGACCAGATAGCCCTGCGCTTTCTGGCCGAGTCCGCCGAGCACAGCGTGGTGCTCAGCTACCGTGACCTGGACCAACGCGCCCGCACCATCGCTGCCGCCTTGCAAGCCGATGTCGCGATGGGCGAGCGCGCAGTGCTGTTGTTCCCCAGCGGCCCGGACTATGTCGCAGCGTTCTTCGGCTGCCTGTACGCCGGGGTAATCGCGGTGCCGGCCTATCCGCCGGAATCCACCAAGCGGCATCACCAGGAGCGCTTGCTGTCGATCATCAGCGATGCCGAGCCGCGCCTGCTGCTGACCATCGCCAGTCTCGGCGAAAGCCTGGCGCAGGTTGACCACGCACCACCGGTCTTGAGCGTAGACACCCTCGACGCACAGCTGGCCGATCACTGGGTCGCCCCCGCGCTGCAAGCCGACGACATTGCCTTCCTGCAATACACCTCCGGCTCCACCGCGTTGCCCAAGGGCGTGCAAGTCAGCCACGGCAACCTGGTGGCTAACGAAGTGCTGATCCGTCGCGGCTTTGGCATCGACCTCAACCCGCACGATGTCATCGTCAGCTGGCTGCCGCTCTACCACGACATGGGGCTGATCGGCGGCCTGCTGCAGCCGATCTTCAGCGGCGTGCCGTGCGTGTTGATGTCGCCGGCCTACTTTCTGGCGCGGCCGTTGCGCTGGCTGGAAGCGATCAGCGAATACGGCGGCACCATCAGCGGCGGCCCGGATTTCGCCTACCGCCTGTGCAGCGAACGGGTCAGCGAGTCGGCCCTGGAACGCCTGGACCTGAGCCAGTGGCGCGTGGCCTATTCCGGCTCCGAACCGATCCGGCTGGACACCCTGGAACGTTTTATCGACAAGTTCTCCGCCTGCGGTTTCACCTCAAGCAATTTCTTTGCTTCCTACGGCCTGGCCGAGGCGACCCTGTTCGTCGCGGGCGGCACCCGTGGCCAAGGCATCCCTGCGCTGCACGTCGATGAGCACGCGCTGGCCGCCAACCGCGCCGCGCCGGGGCAGGGCAGGGCCGTCATGAGTTGCGGCACTCAGCAGCCGGACCACGCCGTGCTGATCGCCGATCCCCACACGCTGAGCGAGTTGGCCGACAATTGCGTGGGCGAACTCTGGGCGAGCGGCCCGAGCATCGCCCAGGGTTACTGGCGCAACCCTGAAGCCACCGCCAAGACATTCGTCCAGCACGCCGGCCGGACCTGGCTGCGCACCGGCGACCTGGGGTTTATCCGTGACGGTGAGGTGTACATCACCGGGCGCTTGAAAGACCTGCTGATCGTGCGCGGGCACAACCTGTATCCACAGGACATCGAGCAAACCATCGAGCGTGAGGTCGAGGTGGTGCGCAAAGGCCGGGTGGCGGCCTTTGCGGTGAATGATCAGGGCCTGGAAGGCATTGGCATCGCTGCGGAAATCAGCCGCAGCGTGCAGAAAATCCTGCCGCCCGAAGCGCTGATCAAGGCGATTCGCCAAGCGGTGGCCGAGGCTTACCAAGAGGCGCCTAGCGTGGTGGTGCTGCTCAACCCTGGCGCGCTGCCGAAAACCTCCAGCGGCAAGGTGCAACGGGCGGCGTGTGCGCTGCGCCATGCCGATGGCAGCCTCGACCGCTATGCGCAGTTCCCCGAGGTGCAAGCGCCGGCGAGTGAGGTCGCGCTGGCGTCGGCCCTGCAACAGCAGATCGCGGCGATCTGGTGTGAGCAGCTGCAAGTGGCCACGGTTGCCGCCGATGATCATTTTTTCCTGCTTGGCGGCAACTCCATCAGTGCCACCCAGGTGGTCGCGCGCCTGCGTGAAACCCTGGGCCTGGAGCTGAACCTGCGCCTGCTGTTCGAGGCGCCCACCCTGCAAGGCTTTGCCGCCAGCGTCGCGCAGGTGCAGCAGGCCGGCGGCGTTGCACAAGGCGCAATGGATGCGCTGTCGCGCCAGCACGAGCTGCCGCAATCCCTGGCCCAGAACCGCTTGTGGATCACCTGGCAGCTGGACCCTCACAGCAGCGCCTACACCATCCCCGGCGCCCTGCGCCTGCGCGGCGCGTTGGATGAAGACGCGCTGCGCTCAAGCTTCCAGCACCTGGTCCAGCGCCACGAAGCCCTGCGCACGCGTTTCTATGAGCGTGACGGCGAAGGGTTCCAGCGCATCGAGTCCAGTGCGGTGTTCGACCTGCACACCATCGACCTCAGCGACCTGCCCGGCGCCGAGCGCGAAGCCCGTGCGCAGCAAATCCGTGAAGACCAGGCACGTACTTCGTTCGACCTGGAAAAAGGCCCGCTGCTGCGGGTGACCCTGGTGCGCCTGGATGAAGAAGACCACCAGTTGCTGGTCACCCTGCACCACATCATCGCCGATGGCTGGTCGCTGACTATTCTGATCGACGAGTTCTCCCGTCTCTACGCGGCCGCGTCCCAGGGCCAGCCCCTGGAGCTGCCGCCACTGAGCCTGCAATACGCCGACTACGGCAGTTGGCAGCGCCAATGGCTGGCCGCAGGTGAAGGCCAGCGGCAACTGGCGTACTGGCAGGCAACGCTTGAGGGCGATCACCCGACGCTCGACCTCGCCACTGACCACCCGCGCTCGGCGCAGCGTCTGAACAGCGCCTCGCGCCATACCGTACGCCTGAGCGCCAAGCTCAGTGACGCGATTCGCCAGACCGCACAGGCCCATGAAGCCACCCCCTTCATGCTGCTGCTGGCCGCGTTCCAGACGCTGTTGTATCGCTACAGCGGCCAGCGCGATATCCGCATCGGCGTGCCCAACGCCAATCGCTCGCGCCAGGAAACCCAAGGGCTGGTCGGGTTCTTCATCAACACCCTGGTATTGCGCGCCGAGCTCGACGGGCTCCAGCCTTTCAACCAGCTGTTGGCCGCGACACGCCAGGCTGCATTGGACGCCCAGGCGCATCAGGACCTGCCGTTCGAACAACTGCTGGAGGCCTTCCCCCAGGCGCGGGAACAGGGCCTGTTCCAGGTCATGTTCAACCACCAGCAACGTGACCTCAGCGCCCTGCGCCGCCTGCCGGGCCTGCTCGCCGAGGAACTGCCGTGGCACAGCCGTGAAGCCAAGTTCGACCTGCAACTGCACAGCGAAGCAGACCGCACCGGGCGCTTGAGCCTGGCCTTCGACTACGCCGATGAGCTGTTCGAGCCGGCAACCGTGCAGCGCCTGGCCGAGCATTACATCCACCTGCTGCAAGCGGTCTGCGAACAACCGCAGCAAGCCTTGGGCGAGCTGAAACTGACCGCAGAGGACGAGCAACAGGCATGGAGCCAGGCACCCTGCGCGCCGGCCCGGCAGTGGTTGCCCGAGCTGCTCAACCAGCACACTTCGCACGCCCCCGCGCTGGTCTGGCAAGCTGGCAGCCTGAGCTTTGCCCAGTTGCATACCCAGGCCAACCGTCTGGCACATTACCTGCGCGACAAGGGCGTCGGCCCGGACGTCTGCGTGGGCATCGCCGCCGAGCGTTCGCCGCAGTTGCTGATCGGCCTGCTGGCGATCCTCAAGGCCGGCGGTGCTTATGTGCCGCTCGACCCGGAGTACCCCGCCGAGCGCCTGGCCTACATGCTCGAGGACAGCGGCGTGCACCTGCTGTTGACCCAAACCGCACTGCTGGAACAACTGCCGACGGTGGCAGGCGTGTGTGTGATCGCCATGGACAGCCTGCACCTGGACCGCTGGCCGACCCAGCCACCGGGCCTGCACCTGCACGGCGACAACCTCGCCTACGTGATCTACACCTCCGGCTCCACCGGCCAGCCCAAGGGCGTGGGCAATACCCATGCGGCGCTGGCCGAGCGGTTGCAGTGGATGCAGGCCACCTACACGTTGGATGCCAGCGACGTGCTGATGCAAAAGGCGCCGATCAGTTTCGACGTGTCGGTGTGGGAGTGCTTCTGGCCGCTGATCACAGGGTGCCGTCTGGTACTGGCCGGCCCTGGCGAGCACCGTGATCCTCATTGCATCGCGCAATTGGTGCAGGAACATGGCGTGACCACGTTGCACTTCGTGCCGCCGCTGTTGCAGTTGTTTATCGATGAACCCTTGGTTACCGAATGCACCAGCCTGCGCCGGCTGTTCTCCGGCGGCGAAGCCTTGCCCGCGCAGTTGCGCAACCGCGTCCTGGCACGCCTGCCGGCGGTGCAGTTGCACAACCGTTATGGCCCGACCGAAACCGCGATCAACGTCACCCATTGGCACTGCGCCGTGGAGGATGGCGAGCGCTCGCCGATTGGCCGGCCACTGGGCAATGTGATCTGCCGGGTGCTGGACGAACAGCTCAACCCGTTGCCGGCCGGTGTGCCGGGTGAACTGTGCATCGGCGGCATCGGCCTGGCGCGCGGTTACCTCGGCCGTGCGGGGCTCACCGCCGAACGCTTTGTCGCCGACCCGCTGGGCGCAGCCGGGACGCGTCTGTATCGCACCGGTGACCGTGCGCGCTGGAGTGTCGATGGCGTGCTTGAATATCTGGGCCGTCTCGATCAGCAGGTCAAGCTGCGCGGCTTTCGGGTGGAACCGCAGGAAATCGAAGCCCGCCTGTTGGCGTTGGACGGCATCGCCCACGCCGTGGTGCAGGTACGGGACGGCCAGTTGATCGGTTACTACACCGGCCCGGCCGAACTGGATGCACAGGCAGTGAAAGCCGCCCTGGCCGTTGACCTGCCCGAGTACATGGTGCCTGCCTACCTCATGCGCCTGGACGCGATGCCCCTGAGCCCCAGTGGCAAACTCGACCGCCGCGCACTGCCCGAACCGGTGTGGCAAACCCGCGAACACGTCGAACCCGAAACGCCGTTGCAGCAGCAAATTGCCGCGATCTGGCGCGAAGTGCTCGGCCTGCCCCGTATTGGCCTGCGCGACGACTTTTTCGCCCTCGGCGGCCACTCGCTGCTGGCAACGCAAATCGTCTCCCGCACCCGCCAGGCCTGCGATGTCGAACTGCCGTTGCGCACCTTGTTCGACGCCAGCGAGCTGGGTGCGTTTGCCGAGCAGGTCGGGTTGATCCAGGCCTCGGGCCAACGCAACCAACAGACTGCAATCGCCAAGGTCGACCGCAGCCAACCCGTGCCGCTGTCCTATTCCCAGCAGCGCATGTGGTTCCTCTGGCAGATGGAACCGGACAGCCCGGCTTATAACGTTGGCGGCATGGCGCGCTTGCGCGGGGTGCTGGACGTGGGGCGTTTCGAGGCGGCGTTGCAGGCCTTGATCATGCGTCACGAAACCCTGCGCACCACCTTCCCGAGCGTCGATGGCGTGGCCTGTCAGAAAGTCTCGCCACAGACCGGCCTGCGCATGGACTGGCAGGACGTCTCGGCGCTGACTGAAACCGAGCGTCAGCAGCGTTTGCAGCAACTGGCGGATCAGGAAGCGCATACGCCATTCAACCTGGAAACCGGGCCGTTGCTGCGCGCCTGCCTGGTCAAGGCCGGCGAACAAGAGCATTACCTGGTGCTGACCCTGCACCATATCGTCACCGAAGGCTGGGCCATGGACATCTTTGCCCGTGAACTCAGTGCGCTCTACGAAGCCTTCATCGACGAGCGCGACTCACCGCTGGCGCCGCTGCCGGTGCAATACCTGGACTACAGCGTGTGGCAGCGCCAGTGGTTGGAAGCGGGCGAGCGGCAACGCCAGCTGGATTACTGGACCGCGCAACTGGGCAGCGAACACCCGCTGCTGGAGCTGCCTGGTGACCGCCCGCGCCCAGCGGTGCAAAGTCACCGGGGCGAGCTGTACCGCTTCGACCTGAGCGACGCATTGGCCACCCGTGTTCGCGCGTTCAACGCCGAGCATGGCCTGACTCTGTTCATGACCATGACCGCCACCCTGGCCGTGTTGCTCTACCGCTACAGCGGCCAGACCGACCTGCGCATCGGCGCGCCGGTAGCCAATCGGATCCGTCCGGAAAGCGAAGGGCTGATCGGTGCGTTCCTCAACACCCAGGTAGTGCGTTGCCAACTCGATGGGCAGATGAATGTCGCGCAGCTGTTCGAGCAGGTGCGTCACACCGTGATCGAAGGCCAGTCCCATCAGGACCTGCCGTTCGACCATCTGGTGGAGGCGCTGCAACCGCCGCGCAGCGCCGCATATAACCCGCTGTTCCAGGTGATGTGCAACGTGCAGCGCTGGGAGTTCCAGCAACGCCGCCAACTGGCCGGCATGAGCGTCGAGTACCTGGCCAACGATGCCCGCGCCACCAAGTTCGACCTCAACCTGGAAGTCACTGACCTCGATCATCGCCTGGGCTGCTGCCTGACCTACAGCACCGATTTGTTCGACGAGCCGCGCATTGCCCGCATGGCCGCGCATTGGCGCAACCTGCTGGAAGCGCTGATCGACAACCCGCAGCAACGCCTCAGCGAATTGCCCCTGCTCAGCGCCACCGAGCAGTGCGCCGTGCAGGACAGCCTCGGGGTGGAGGCCGGTGAGCATCGGCTCGACCAGTGCATTCACCCACTGTTCAGTGAGCAGGCGCGCAAGCGTGCCGATGCGCCGGCGCTGACCTTTGCCGGGGTGACGCTCACTTACGCCGAGCTTGACGCCCGCGCCAATCGCCTGGCCTGGATGCTGCGCGAGCGCGGCGTTGGCCCGCAGATGCGCGTCGGCCTGGCGCTGCCGCGTTCGCTGGAAATGGTCATCGGCCTGCTGGCGATCCTCAAGGCCGGCGGCGCCTACGTGCCGCTGGACCCGGAATACCCGCTGGACCGCCTGCATTACATGATCGAAGACAGCGGCATCGGCCTGCTGCTCAGCGATGCGCCGATGTTCGAAGCCCTCGGCCCGTTGCCGGCGAGCGTCGCGACCTGGTGCCTGGAACACGACCTGCCGCTGCTGAGCAACTACCCGGCCGGCGAGCTGCCGATGATCAGCCTGGCGCAACACCCGGCGTACCTGATCTACACCTCAGGTTCCACCGGCAAGCCCAAAGGCGTGGTGGTGTGCCATGGCGAAATCGCCATGCATTGCCAGGCGGTGATCGAGCGTTTTGGCATGCGCCCGGACGACTGCGAACTGCACTTTTATTCGATCAACTTCGACGCCGCCACCGAGCGCTTGCTGGTGCCGTTGCTCAGTGGTGCTCAGGTGGTTTTGCGTGCCCAGGGCCAGTGGGATGCCGAGGAAATCTGCGCGCTGATCCGCACCCACCGCATCAGCATCCTCGGGTTTACGCCCAGCTACGGCAGCCAGTTGGCGCAATGGCTGGCCACGCAACAGCAGACCCTGCCGGTGCGCATGTGCATCACCGGCGGTGAAGCCTTGACCGGCGAACACCTGCAGCGCATTCGCAGCGCGTTCCAGCCACAGGTGTTCTTCAACGCTTATGGCCCGACCGAAACCGTGGTGATGCCGCTGGCCTGCCTGGCGCCGGAGCAACTGGAAGAGGGCGCCGCCAGCGTACCGATTGGCAGCATCATCGGCGCACGCGTGGCTTACATTCTTGATGCCGACCTGGCCCTGGTGCCGCAAGGCGCAAGCGGTGAGTTGTATGTCGGCGGGGCAGGCCTGGCCCAGGGGTATCACCAGCGTGCGGGGATGACGGCGGAGCGTTTTGTCGCTGACCCGTTCGCGGCGAATGGCGGGCGTCTGTACCGCACCGGTGACCTGGTGCGCCAACGTGCCGATGGGTTGGTGGAATACTTGGGGCGTATCGACCATCAAGTGAAGATTCGCGGGTTCCGCATTGAGTTGGGCGAGATCGAAACCCGCCTGTTGGAACATGACGCCGTGCGCGAAGCGGTGGTGCTGGCGCTGGATTCACCGAGTGGCAAACAGCTGGTGGCGTATCTGGTCAGCGACGCTGAGCACGGCGCGTTGCGTGACGCGGTGAAGGCCCGGCTCAAGGCGCAACTGCCGGACTACATGGTGCCCGCCCATGTGATGGTGCTCGACAGCATGCCGCTGACCGCCAACGGCAAGCTCGACCGGCGTGCCTTGCCCGAGCCGGACCCCGAGGCGAATCGCCAACACTACGTGGCGCCACGCAACGCGTTGGAGCAAAGCCTGGCAGCGATCTGGTGCGCGGTGTTGAACCTGCAGCAAGTCGGCCTGGACGATAACTTCTTTGAGCTGGGCGGCGATTCCATCCTGTCGATCCAGGTGGTCAGCCGTGCGCGGCAGGCGGGCATTCATTTCAGCCCGCGTGACCTGTTCCAGCACCAGACCGTGCAAAGCCTGGCCGCCGTTGCCACGCGCGCCGAGCAGGTCAGCGCCGAGCAAGGTGTGATTACCGGAGCTTCGGGCCTTACGCCGATCCAGCAGTGGTTCTTCGACACTGACATTCCGGCGCGTCAGCACTGGAACCAGGCGCTGCTGCTCAAGCCGCTGCAACTGCTCGACCCACACCGCCTGGAGCAGGCCCTGCTGGCGGTGCTGGAGCATCACGACGCGCTGCGCCTGAGCTTCACCCGCCGCGACGCCCAATGGCACGCCGAACACCTGGCCGTGCCGCAAGGCGGCGTACTGATGCAGGCGCAAGTGCGCGACATGGCCGACTGCACCGCGCTGTGCACCGACACCCAGCGCAGCCTCGACCTGGAACACGGCCCGCTGCTGCGTGCCTTGCTGGTGGACGGCCCCCAAGGCCAGCAGCGCCTGCTGATCGTCATCCATCACCTGGTGGTGGACGGCGTGTCATGGCGCGTGTTGCTCGAGGACCTGCAAACTGTTTATCGCCAACTGAGCGATGGCCAGTCCGTCAGCCTGCCGGCCAAGACCAGCGCGTTGCGCGAGTGGGCGGCGCGTTTGCAGGCGTATGCCCACAGCGAATCCCTGCGCGAAGAACTGAGCCTGTGGCAAGCGCAGTTGGCGGGCCCGGCGCTGGCGTTGCCGGTGGCTCGCCCACAAGGTGCACGGCGCAACCGTGACGCCGAGACGGTCAGCGTGCGCCTGGATGCCGAACGCACCCGGCAATTGCTGCAACACGCGCCGAGCGCCTACCGCACCCAGGTCAACGACCTGTTGCTGACCGCCCTGGCCCGCGTGCTGTGCCGCTGGAGCGGCCACGATTCGGCGTTGATTCAACTGGAAGGCCACGGCCGCGAAAGCCTGTTCGATGACATCGACCTGACCCGCAGCGTCGGCTGGTTCACCAGTGCTTATCCGCTGCGCCTGACCCCGCAGGCGCAACCGGGCGATTCGATCAAGGCCATCAAGGAGCAACTGCGCGGCGTACCGCATAAAGGCCTGGGCTACGGCGTGCTGCGCTACCTGGCGGACGACCTGTGCAAACGCACCCTGGCGGCGTTGCCGAGCGCCGCGATTACCTTCAATTACCTCGGCCAGTTCGACCAGAGCTTCGGCACCGATGCGCTGTTCCATCCGCTGGATGAATCCGCCGGGCTCGCGCACGATCCGGACGCACCGCTGCCCAACGAGCTGAGCGTCGACAGCCAGGTGTACGGCGGCGAACTGGTGCTGCGCTGGACCTTCAGCCGCGAACGCCACGATCAAGACACTATCCGCGCACTGGCCGAGGCGTATCTGGCCGAACTGCACAGCCTGATCGCCCATTGTCTCGAAAACGATGCCGGCGGCTTCACGCCGTCCGACTTCCCGCTGGCCCAACTGACCCAGGCGCAGTTGGACAGCTTGCCAGTACCCGCCAACGTCATCGAAGACGTCTACCCGCTGACCCCGATGCAAGAGGGCCTGCTGCTGCACACCCTGCTGGAACCGGGCACCGGCCTGTATTACATGCAGGACCGCTACCGCATCAACAGCGCCCTGGACCCCGAGCGTTTCGCCGAGGCCTGGCAACGGGTGATCGCCCGCCACGAAGCCTTGCGCGCCTCGTTCTGCTGGAACGTCGGCGAAGACATGCTGCAAGTGATCCACAAGCCGGGCAGCACGCCGATCGAATACCTGGACTGGAGCGCCGATCCCGAGCACGAGCACGAACCGCGTCTGCAAGCCTTGCTCAAGGCCGAGCGCGAAGCCGGTTTCGATCTGCTCAACCAGGCGCCGTTCCACCTGCGCCTGATCCGTGTGGGCGAGGCGCGCTACTGGTTCATGATGAGCAACCACCACATTCTCATCGATGCCTGGTGCCGTTCGCTTTTGATGAATGATTTTTTCGAAATCTACAGGGCCCTGGGCGAAGGTCGCGATGCGCAACTGGCAACGCCGCCGCGTTACCGCGACTACATCGCCTGGCTGCAACGCCAGGACCTGAACGAAGCGCGCCAGTGGTGGCAGCACAACTTGCAAGGGTTCGAGCGCACCACGCCGATCCCGAGCGACCGGCCCTTCCTGCGCGAACATGCCGGCCACAGCGGCGGCATGGTGGTCGGCGATTGTTACACCCGCCTGGATGCCCGTGATGGTGCGCAATTGCGCGAGCTGGCCCAGGCCCACCAATTGACGGTCAACACCTTCGCCCAGGCGGCCTGGGCGTTGGTACTGCGGCGCTTGAGCGGCGAGCGTGACGTGCTGTTCGGCGTCACCGTGGCCGGGCGTCCGGTGCAGATGCCCGAGATGCAACGCACCGTCGGCCTGTTCATCAACAGCATCGCCCTGCGGGTAAAACTGCCGGCAGACGACCAGCGTTGCAGCGTGCGCGACTGGCTGAGCGGCCTACTCGACAGCAATATGCAATTGCGCGAGTACGAATACCTGCCCTTGGTAACGATTCAGGAACTCAGCGAACTGCCCAAGGGCCAGCCGCTGTTCGACAGCCTGTTCGTGTTCGAAAACGCCCCGGTGGAAAGCTCGGTGCTGAGCCACGCGCAAAGCCTGAAGGCTACCTCGGACTCCGGCCGCACCCACACCAACTTCCCGCTGACCGCCGTGTGCTACCCCAGCGATGATCTTGGCCTGCACTTGTCCTATGACCAGCGCTACTTCGATGAAAGCACCGTGCAAGGCATGCTCGGCGAGTTCAAACGGTTACTGCTGGCGCTGGTGCAGGGCTTCCATGGCGACATGGCCGAGCTGGCGCTGATTGGCGAGCAGGAACGTGAATTCCTGGTGCACGGCTGCAACCAGAGCGAACACGACTATCCGCTGCAGCGCAGTTATGTCGAGCTGTTCGAGGAACAGGTGGCGCAGCATCCGCAGCGTATCGCCGCCAGTTGTCTTGACCGGCAATGGAGCTATGACGAGTTGAACCGGCGCAGTAACGGCCTGGGGCATGCGCTGATCGCGGCGGGTGTCGGCCCGGACCAGCCGGTGGCGTTGCTGGCCGAGCGTAATCTGGAGCTGCTGGGCATGATCATCGGCAGCTTCAAGGCCGGTGCCGGCTACTTGCCGCTGGATCCTGGGCTGCCGAGCCCGCGCCTGCGCCGCATCATCGACCTGAGCCGCACGCCGTTGCTGGTGTGCAGCGAAGCCTGCCGGGAACAGGCCATCGAACTGCTCGAAGGCTTCGACTGCCAGTTGCTGGTGTGGGAGGAAGTACCGGCTCGTGGCGAGAATCCCGGTGTCTATAGCGCTCCGGACAACCTCGCCTATGTGATCTATACCTCGGGTTCCACCGGCTTGCCCAAAGGCGTGATGGTCGAACAGCGCGGCATGCTCAATAACCAGTTGAGCAAGGTGCCCTACCTGCAACTGAGCGAGACGGATGTGATCGCGCAGACGGCTTCGCAAAGCTTCGATATTTCCGTGTGGCAATTCCTCGCCGCGCCGCTGTTCGGCGCGCGGGTAGACATCGTGCCCAACAGCCTTGCCCATGATCCCCAGGGTTTGCTGGCTCACGTCCAGGCACAAGGCATTACTGTGCTGGAAAGCGTGCCGTCACTGATCCAGGGCATGCTCGCCCAGGACGCTGTCCGCCTTGACGGCCTGCGCTGGATGCTGCCGACCGGGGAAGCGATGCCGCCGGAGCTGGCGCACCAGTGGCTGTTGCGCTACCCGCACATCGGCCTGGTCAACGCATACGGCCCGGCGGAATGCTCGGACGATGTGGCGTTCTACCGTGTCGACCTGGCCTCGACGCGGGGCACCTATTTGCCGATTGGCATGCCCACCGACAACAACCGCTTGTACCTGTTGGACGGCGCACTGGAATTGGTGCCCCAAGGCGCTGTCGGCGAACTGTGCGTGGCCGGTATCGGGGTCGGTCGTGGTTACGTCAGCGACCCGTTGCGCACCGCACCGGTGTTCGTGCCGAACCCGTTCGGCGCACCGGGCGAGCGGCTGTACCGCACCGGCGACCTGGCACGGCGGCGCAGTGACGGCGTGTTGGAGTATGTCGGGCGGGTTGACCACCAGGTGAAGATTCGCGGCTACCGCATCGAACTGGGTGAAATCGAAGCGCGCCTGCACGAACAACCCGAGGTGCGTGATGCGGCGGTCGGTGTCCAGGAGGGCGTCAACGGCAAGCACCTGGTTGGCTATTTGGTGGCTGCGGATGAGGCGTTGAACCCTGGCGAACGCCTGGACCGTATCAAGCAACGCCTGCGCGCCGAACTGCCGGAATACATGGTGCCGCTGCACTGGCTCTGGCTCGAACGCCTGCCGCTCAACGCCAACGGCAAACTCGACCGCAAGGCCCTGCCGGCCTTGGAGATCGGCCAGTTGCACAGCCAGGACTACCTGGCACCGCGCAACGCGCTGGAAGCTACCCTGGCCGACATTTGGGCCGAGGTGCTCAAGGTCGAACGGGTAGGGGTGCAGGACAACTTCTTCGAACTGGGCGGGCACTCGCTGCTGGCCACGCAGATTGCGTCGCGGGTGCAGAAGACGCTGCAGCGGGATGTGCCGCTGCGGGCGATGTTCGAATGCAGCACGGTGGCGGAGCTGACCGAGTATATCGAGGGGTTGGCGGGGAATGAGATCAGTGCCGAGAAGGTGGATCGGTTGAGTGATTTGATGGCGGAGTTGGAGGGGTTGTGAGGCGGCCGTTGGTCTGGAAGATCGGGTTTTTCCAGCAGAACTGTCAATTCTGACAGTAGGCAGGATTTCTGATCCACGTGTTAGATAACCGCAGTTTCCGGCCCATCCGGCCGGGCCCGACGGTGATCTAACGCTGGACAGGAGTCTTATCGTGGCGAGCAAAATACCTGCAAAAAAAACCGGTTCCATTCAGACAGCTAATTCGCTGCCAGCCGTTGAAGCGGAACTGCCCTATGCGATTATCGAGCACGCTGCGAACAACAGCCTGCTGTATCCCATCGATGCAATCAATGGCACGAAGGCCACGCTGACGCTGCCGGCGAATGCCACCAACGTCATGTTCTATATGGCGGTCAAGGATCAGGACCAGCCAAGCTTCGAGCCGATCTCTGTGGAAAATGGCATCAATGTCGTCGACATTCCGGCACGGTGGGTCAGCTACTGCATCGGGCACACGGTATTGATCAAGTACACGGCCAATGCAGGGGGGCGTGCACTGGAATCCCTGACGCTGGAGTTGGAAATCCAACAGATCAGGGAGGAGCATCTCGTCGTCTCAAGGCCGGTGTTTACCCATGCCAAGGAGGAGTGGAGTACCTGGTACCTGCGCATGCAGGAGTTTACGGGGGATGAAATTGTCGCGATCAAGGCCTGGCCGATGATTCAACCCGGGCAGCGGTTGTTTGTCGTTGTTGCGGGTAACCAGCATGTCGCGCCTTATCGCTTCGCCTGGGTGGCCAGGGATCATGTGGTGCAGGAGCACGAAGCCCATCCAGACCATGTTTTCCGCTTTACGCTTTCGCGAGGCTGGCTGTCCAGGCTGGACGACTATTCGGCGATCACCGCTCACCTGGGCGTGATTTGGGACACCACCGCCCCGGTATACCCTGCGCCTGGCGATCCGCTTCTGGAGAATCCGCTCCCAGTGAACGCCGAGGATTTCCACCTGCGCACCACTTCGTTGTTGCTGGTCGACCCCGGACAGGAACTGAACCCACCGCACTTGAAGGAGTCGGTGGAGCTACCCCCAGGTCAATGGCAGGTCAACCCTACCAATACGGTCAACGGCGGGCATGCAATCGTCAGCTACGACGGCATGTTCGAGGGCGACCATGTCTGTGCCTATGCGTCGGGCCCGAATTACGCGCCGGTGGCCCTCGGCTGCCAGGACGTGAAGAAAGACGAGACGAGCCTGTCGTACGATGTTGCCCCCGATATCGTTGCAGCGCTATTCGACAAGACGCTGACGCTCAACTACAGCCTCCAGTTCAACAGTTATCTACCCCAATCTTCCCCTGATCGCCACATCAAAGTGCTTGCTCCGCACCTGACCACACCGGATATCGAAGAAGCGACGATGGGGACCGTTAATCTCACTACGTTCAACAACGATGCCACGGGTGTGGTACCTCTTTTTGACTATGCCAAAGAGGGCCAATGTTGCTGGATGTGGCTGACGGGCGTGGATGAGGACGGCGCGGCCTTGCAGTTGGATGTGTTGCAGGACGTGCCACTGAAGCCGCACTGGCTAATCGATGGCGTGGATACGTCCATCGCCCGGAATACTCTGAAAAAACTGGCGGATTGCAGCGACTTCAAGCTGCATTTTGCGGCGAGCTTCGATGGACAGTGCGATCGATCGACCGCCCGCGAATTCCCGGCTCGATCTTTCACCATCGTCCAGGAACAGCGAGTGCTCAAAGCGCCCACCGTGCATGAGGCTGTGGGCAACGAGCTGACCGTGTGGAATGGACGAAATGGCGTGCATGTCGAGGTGAGTTACCTCGGTAACCACCCCAATCACACCCTCAGTCTGTGCTGGACGAAGCCAGACGGAGCGTGCTGGCCGCTGGACTCCCAGCCGGGCAGCGCCAGCGGAACCACTACCTTTTTGGTACCTCGAGAGGCGGTGATCGAAAGCATCGGCAAAACGGTGAAGATCAGCTACACCGTCACCAGTGCTTGCAAGGTGCAGACTTCAGATGATTTGAATTTGCACATCAGCGTACCGGTGCGCCTGCCGACGCCGGTGGTGGAACAGGCCACGCCACGCGCTACTCAATACGGCATTCTCGATCTGGCTACCTTCCCCGCAGATGCTCTAATCACAGTTGAAACCTGGTGGTTTGCGCTGGCCGGGCAACGTGTCTGGCTCAAATGCACGGGTATCAAAAAAGATGGCACTGAGCATACTTTCTATGTGGTGAAGGGCCTGCCGCTTACCGCTGAGGAGTCCCAAGCGGGGCTCTCTCAAACGATGAGTCGATCAGATATTTTGCTGTTAAAACATAATTCTCCCCTGACCGTCACCTGCATTACAACGCCAGATAGCAACGATTCAGAAAGGGATTCCATCACTTTTCCAGTGTTGAACCTGATTGTGAAGCGCCAACTGATCTGTCAGGAAGAGCGCTTTGAGGGACTGGCGCAGGGGACGTTTGCCGCAGGCGGCAGTGTTCAGACGAAGTTGATGAAAATAACCTTTCAATCGGGGGCGGGTCTGGCAGGTATAGCGACCTATGGTAATGACAACTATTACTCAGGTAACCACTTTGTCATGTGCCAACATTCCGATCATCAAATTCCACCACAGCTGCATCGATTTGATTTCAGTCGTGAGCTGGAATCTGTCAGGTTCAGTTGGTCCTGGAAACAACGCCCAGGGACAGTCACCTTTTATGGCCCCACCGGTAATGTGGTCCGGCAAGAGACCTATACCGAGGATTGGCGAGGCGGTTTCTGGGTCGAGTTGGCAACGTCGCCTGGGACCTCGGTAGCGTGGATGACGGTACTTGTACAGGACTACTCGTTTATCGATAACTTCAGCATGTGCTAC
Source organism: Pseudomonas sp. R1-43-08 (assembly GCF_003852255.1). Classification (NCBI taxonomy): domain Bacteria; kingdom Pseudomonadati; phylum Pseudomonadota; class Gammaproteobacteria; order Pseudomonadales; family Pseudomonadaceae; genus Pseudomonas; species Pseudomonas sp. R1-43-08. The sequence goes on along the minus strand of NZ_CP027734.1, from coordinate 3,850,866 downwards.
CGCGAATAAGCTGTGTTTGCTGATATACAGTTAGCGAACCCCATGAGTTGTTGTTCTAGGTGAGTGCCCGCCCAATGCGGGTATTCTCCTGGCTGAGTTGGCGTTGCATGGATGGCGCATTGGCGGGGCTTTGAGACGGCCGCTGGTCTGAAACGCCTAGGCTGTCCAGCAGAACTGTTAATTCTGACAGTAGGCAAGGTTCTTGATCCAAGGGTTAGATAACCGCAGTTTCCGGCCCATCCGGCCGGGCCCGACGGTGATCTAACGCTGGACAGGAGTCTTATCGTGGCGAGCAAAATATCTGCAAAAAAAACCGGTTCCATTCAGACAGCTAATTCGCTGCCAGCCGTTGAAGCGGAACTGCCCTATGCGATTATCGAGCACGCTGCGAACAACAGCCTGCTGTATCCCATCGATGCAATCAATGGCACGACGGCCACGCTGACGCTGCCGGCGAATGCCACCAACGTCATGTTCTATATGGCGGTCAAGGATCAGGACGAGCCGAGATTCGAGCCAGTTTCTGTCGAAAATGGCGTGAATGTCGTCGACATTCCGGCACGGTGGATCAGCTACTGCATCGGGCACACGGTATTGATCAAGTACACGGCCAATGCAGGGGGGCGGGCATTGGAGTCCTTGACGCTGGAACTGGAAATCCAACAGATCAGGGAGGAGCATCTCGTCGTCTCAAGGCCGGTGTTTACCCATGCCAAGGAGGAGTGGAGTACCTGGTACCTGCGCATGCAGGAGTTTACGGGGGATGAAATTGTCGCGATCAAGGCCTGGCCGATGATTCAACCCGGGCAGCGGTTGTTTGCCGTTGTTGCGGGTAACCAGCATGTCGCGCCCTATCGCTTCGCCTGGGTGGCCAGGGATCATGTGGTGCAGGAGCACGAAGCCCATCCAGACCATGTTTTCCGCTTTACGCTTTCGCGAGGCTGGCTGTCCAGGCTGGATGACTATTCGGCGATCACCGCTCACCTGGGCGTGATTTGGGACACCACCGCCCCGGTATACCCTGCGCCTGGCGATCCGCTTCTGGAGAATCCGCTCCCAGTGAACGCCGAGGATTTCCACCTGCGCACTACCTCATTGCTACGGGTCGACCCTGCGCTGGATCTGAAACCGCCGCACTTGCGCGAGTCCGCGCATTACAACGGTGAGTGGTGCCTCAATCCTGAAAACACCCAGGAGGGAGGGGAGATCGTTATCCAGGGGCTGGACACTTACAAAGGTGACGAGGTGCGGTTTAGTGTAAGCGGGCCCGGTTATGCGAAAAAGCCGTTGGGGGATTACACGGTTGAACAGGACGGCGAGATGCCTGTCGTCAAACTGCCGGCCTGTGTGGTGGCATGTTTCTTCAACAAGCAGATGACGTTGAGCTATGACCTCGCCGTCAGTGGCACGGTACAGCCGTCCCCAGTAAGGGTGATCAACGTTTTAACAGCCGAATTTGAGCGCCCGTTGATTGAAGAAGCGAACCCGGATCGGTTGTTGTGCCTTGATAACTTTTCAGGGGATGCAAACGTGATAGCGCCCTTGGGGGCATATGGTCAGTGCGCGAGCCATTGCTGGATGTGGATCGATGCTAAACATGCAGACGGCAGCGCTTACCGCTTGGATATCCTGGACGGTGAAGTTGTCACGGACGCTTGGAAAAGCGACGGCGTCAGGGCTGATATTCCAAGGGTTGCATTGGAGAAGATCGGCGATTGCTCCAAGTTCGAACTGCGCGTCAAGGCCAGCTTTTGCGAGGCGAGCGAACTGAAGGACGCCCTCGAATTCCCACCCGCAACATTCACAATTTACCAGCAACCCCTGACGCCACGGGCACCCACAGTCAGGGAGGCACAGGGCGGTGTTTTGGTGGCGTGGAACGGTCGCGAAGGGGGGCATGTCGAGGCGGTTTACGATGGCTATCAACCGAGCCATCAGCATACTGCCCAATGGTGCTTGAAAGGGGAGGACAGTTGCTGGTCACTGCCTTTGCAGCAGGGCACGTCCGACCCGGTCACTTTCCTTGCCTCCCGCGAACAAGTGATCAACAGCTTGCGCAAGACGGCACTGATTTCTTATACCGTAATCAATGCCTGCAAGCAGATGGTGTCCGAGACACTGGAGTTGCAGGTTGGTGAGCCCATCATGGCGCGGCGTCCTCGTCCCGTGGTGAGGCAGGCCACTGGCAACATCCTGGATCTGCGTACCTTCCCAGGGAAGGATGCAGAGGTCATCGTCAAGAGCTCCGATGTCGACGTCGATTTGGCGTGGTGGTTTTTCATGGAGGGGCATTTCGGGGTTATGACGCTTGAAGGAACTGCAAAAGATGGCTCTTCGACCACCGTACCGATCATGGCGAGGCGCCTCGAAAGCAGTGATAGGTACGAATTGTCGTGCTTGATCCCACGCTCGGATTTGGAGAAGTTAGCAAGTAATACGCAGATCACCATTAACTTTTCGCATTTCATAGGCCCAGATCCGGTTAAAAGCGTCGAGATCAAGTTTCAGCCGTTGACGTTGAACTTCATCACAGCGCTTTACGACCTCACTGATTTTGACCCATCCGGCAAAGGCTGGAATGGTTGGCAGAGAGGCTTAGGTGCATTAGACCCCAACGATCTGGAGTTGAGAGATGATCCGTGGGGCGGCTGGATTGGTTACTGGTTGCGTGACTACAGTTATACAGATACATCCAACCCTGCTACTGAGAGCGAGAAAATGTTTAAGATTTTCACCGATCTGGAACCGGGGCGCTCATATCATTTCTCAGCCTTGGTCTGTAATAGTAGTGGTCAAGGCGCCTCCCCCCTCATGGCGTTAGCCGTTGATAGAAAAGATATAACCGCTGTGATACAGCCTCCGACAACCTGGCAGACACTTGAGGGCGTATTCGTAGCTACTTCAAGGACCGCAAGGCTTAGCGTTAATAATCACCAAATGGGTGCGGTCCGTGGTAACGATTTTGGAGTCACTATGCTCAAGCTCAACGAAGTCCAGCAATAGTTAACTGAGGTGGATCAAGCATAAGGCCTTCGATGTTCGGAGGCCTTATCCATAACGTATGCGCGTTGCTTATTTGGGCCCCAGTATCTTCACCAACTTCTCCGGCGACGGCGCCCCTTGCTGTTGCTGCAAGCCCCCCTTGTCATCCAGATAGAAAATCGCCGGCGTCGCCGACAACTCCAGTTCCTCCATCAACTTCATATTGGCATCGAGCTTGGCCTCGATATCCGCCGGGATTTTGGCCAGTGCCTGCAACTTGCTGCCCTTGCCGGCGCCTTCGTGTTCTTCCAGGGCTTTTTGCGGGTCTTTGGCGGCTAACAGCGCTGCGGATTTGCCTGGGCTGTCTTCGCGGATGATGCCGACCATGATGTGGCGCAACTGCACCTTGCCGGCTTTTACCCAAGGGCGGGCTTGTTCCCAGAACATGTTGCAGTACGGGCAGTTGGGGTCGCTGAACAGGTAGACGGTGCGCGGTGCATTGACGTCGCCGTCCTGGATCCAACTGCTCTTTTCCATCTTGGCCCAGACTTCCTTGGACATCGGTGCGTACACCAGTTTTTCCAGGGGCGCGCTGCTCAGGTCGTTGCCCTGGGCGTCGTACAGGTTGCCGGCGATCACGCTTTTGCCGTCGGCGGTCAGGTACAGCGCCATGCCGCGGTTCTGGTATTGCGCGGCGTAGCCGGTGAGGCCGCTGGGGGCGTCGAATTTTCCGAGGATTTTAGCGCCCTTGGCTTCGATCTGTTTGATCGGGGCCGGCCAGTCTTCGGCCTGGGCCAGGGTGGCGGCGAGCGTCAAAGGCAGCAGGGTCAGCAGGTGGCGGAGGCGAGGCATGTGGGTTTCCTTTGTGGGACGGTGTCGAAGGGTTCCATGGCACGGGCCAGGCTGGCTTGGGACAGCTCACCCAGGTGACTGTTGATCAGGCGCCCGTCGGCTGTGTAGAACAGGGTGGTGGGCAGGGCCATGGAACCCACGGCCTGGCCGAGGCGACCGCTGGCGTCAAACAGCACGTTATCCAGGTTCAGGCCCTGAGTGGCCAGGTACGTGCTGACGCTTTGCATGCTCTCGGCCTGGTTGACGAACAGGAAGGTGACGTCCGGGCGTTGGTGCTGCGCGCGTTCCAGCACCGGCATTTCCCGACGGCACGGCGGGCACCAGGTGGCCCAGAGGTTGATCACCAGCGGGCCGCCTTTGTAATCGGCCAGTTGCACTACATTGCCATTGGCATCGCGCAAGGTGATGTCCGGCAGTTGCGAGCCCTTGTCGTAAAGGTGCAGGGACAGGCTGGCCATGCCCCAGAACACCAGGCCGCTGATTACCCCGGCACTCAGTGGCTTGCGCAGGGCCGGGCGCCGCCAGCCGTAGGCCAGCGCTCCCAGCACCAAGGCGATAACGCCGGGCCAGGCGAGAAAGCCGCCGTCGCGCAGGTCGACCATCTGCAGCCAGTCGTTGCGGTAATCGCTCCAGTACATCAGTACAAAGCTGACGCGCGCGGTCAGCATGCCGAGCAGGAACAGGCTGAACAGCACCGATTCGGGGTTTTCACCGCCACGTTTGGCCACGCGCCAGCCCACCAGGGTGGCAAGAATCAGCGCGCTGATCAGCAGGATATGATTCAGCGCGATGGCGAAGGTGCCGATGGTGAGGGTCAGCATCAGCGCGCGTCTCGGGTTTGCGTCCAGCGTTGCAGGAAGGCGGCGGCATCCACTTCGCCGGTGATGCGCTGGGCACGACGTTCTTCACCGTCCGGGCCGATCCACACGAAGCTCGGTGGCCCAGGGACTTTGTAACGGCCAAGCAGTTCGCGGCTGGCGGCGTTGTCGGCGGTAACGTCCAGGCGCAGCAGGCGCACGTCTTTCAAGGCATCCATCACTTCAGGTCTACCGAACACCTGTTTTTCCATGATCTTGCACGACACGCACCAGTCGGCGTAGTAATCCACCAGCACCCATTGGCCCTGGGCCCTGGCGCTGTCGAGCTGGCTTTGCAGGGCGGCGGGGTCGTTGATGGTCACGAACGCATCGTGCGCGCTGGCGGTGGCCGAGACCTGCGCGCCGCTGTAGACCTTCAGCGGTTGCCACAGCTCATCGCTGCCACCCGCCGCGCCCACTACCAATATCGCGCCCCACAGTCCCAGCAGCAGGGAACCGGCGCCACACACCTTGGCGGCCAGGCCGTATTCACGGGCCAGGGCCCAGCCACAATAGGCCATGACCAGCGCCAGTGCGCCCCACAGGCCGATCCACAGGCTTTCGTCGACCACCGGGCGGATCATCAGTACGGCGGTGCCGAGAAACAGGAAGCCGAAGATGCCCTTGAGCACGTTCATCCAGGTGCCCGGCTTGGGCAGGAACCGGTTGCCCACGGTGACCAGCAGCAACAGCGGAATGCCGATGCCGATACCCATGACAAACAGGATCAGGCCACCGTGCAGCGCATTGCCGCTCTGGGCGATATACAGCAAGGCGCCGGCCAGGGGCGCGGTCATGCACGGGCCCACCAGCAGGCCGGACAACGCGCCGAGAATACCGGCACCGACCAGGCTGCCACCGCTTTGCTTGCGGCTGACATGGTCCAGGCGATCGCGCAGGAAGGCCGGCAGTTGCAGTTCAAAGAAGCCGAACATCGGCAGGGCAAGGAGCACGAACAACGCGGCGAAACTGCCGAGGATCCACGGGGTTTGCAGCAGTGCGGCAAGGTTGCCGCCGAGCAACGCGGCCATCACGCCCAGCGCGGCATACACCAGGGCCATGCACACCACGTAGCTGCTGGCCAAGGCAAAGCCGCGACGCGGGCTGGCACCGCTGCCCACCACCAGCCCGGCGAGGATCGGCAGCATCGGCAGCGAACAGGGCGCAAACGCCAACAACAGGCCCAGGCCGAAAAAGATCAACAGGCTCCAGCCCAGGCTGCGCTGTTGCAGGCCGCTGGCCAGGCTCTGGTCCTGGGCCTCGGCGGTGGCGGCGCCTGCCGGGGTGCCGCCCAGGTCCACGGTGATCGATTGCGGCGGATAGCACAGGCCGGCATCGGCGCAGCCCTGCCAGCCCAGTTTGACCTGGCCGGTGGCGCCGGCCGGGATCTTCACTTCCAGGCCCTGGCGATACACTTGCTGTTCGCCGAAGAACTCGTCGCTATGGGCTTCGCCCTGGGGCAACACAGGCTTCTCGGCCAGGCCGTCGAATTTCATGCGCTGCTGGTACAGGTAGTAACCGTCGGCAATCTGCCAGTACAGCTGGGTCTCGCCGCTTTCAAGACGTTCGGAGGTAAAGGTGAACGCTTTGCCCACCGGCAGGAAATCAGGTTTGGTCTCGAAAGGGTTGCCCGGCGCGGCCTGGGCCAGCCCCGCGAACAACACCAGCAGAAAGGTCAATAGATGCCGCATGGTCCAGCCTTAGTTCGATACAAGTGAGACACACAATGTGTGGCGTTGATTAACCGATGATTAACCGGGCGCTATTCTAGAGTGTAGAGATTCTATGGTGTTGCGAAGTTCGCGGCATAATGCGCGCTTAATCCGTGCCTTTTCTAATCACCCGCATCTTTCATGAAGGGTTCAGCATGCACGTACTGGTCTGTGAAGACGACGAACTGATCGCCAGCGGCATCGTGGCCGGCCTCACCGCCCAGGGTTTCACGGTCGAACGCGTGGGCACAGCGGCGGCGGCCAGGGCGATGCTCAGGGCGGCGACCTTCGACATCATGGTGCTCGACCTTGGCCTGCCCGACGAAGACGGCCTGAAACTGCTGCAACAACAGCGCAGCCAGGGCCTGGAAATTCCGGTGCTGATCCTCACCGCGCGTGACTCGGTGACCAACCGCGTCGACGGCCTGCAGGCGGGTGCCGATGACTACCTGCTCAAGCCCTTCGACCTGCGCGAACTCGCCGCCCGCCTGCAAACCCTGCTGCGCCGCGTGGCGGGGCGCAGTGTCAACCTGATCGAACATGGCCGCCTGGCGTACGACCCCAGCAGCCGCGAGACTTTCCTGGGCGGCCAGCCGGTGGACCTGTCGCGCCGTGAACAAGCGCTGTTGCAGGCCCTGCTGCACAACAAGGGCCGTGTGCTCTCCAGCGAGCAGCTCAAGGACAGCGTCTACGGGTTCAACGACGAACTGGAAAGCAACGCGCTCAATGTGCATATCCACCACCTGCGGCGCAAATTGGGCAATGGCATCGTCGAGACCGTGCGCGGCCTCGGCTATCGCCTGGGCCCGGCCGATACGGGAGAGGATGCTCCGTGATGAGCCTGCGCCTGCGCCTGACGTTCAAGCTCGGCGCCGCGTTTGTGTTGATCTGGGCCCTGGCGGCGGCCTGGATGCTCAACGACCTGCGCAACCAGATGATGTTTTCCCTCGACCAGCGCCTGGTCGCCTCGGCGCGTATGGTGGCCGGGCTGACCGAACAGATGCCGGGCCTGGCCAGCGTCGGTGCCGGCACCCATTTGCGCACCGAACAACTCAATGTACCGGGGGGCATGGCCTGCCAGGTCAGTTCCCTGCATGGCGAAATCCTGGCGCGCAGCCATACCACGCCGGAGGAGGGGCTGGAGTCGCGCAAGAGCGGTTTTCGCGACCAGATGATCGATGGCGTGGGCTGGCGCAGTTTCACCCTGTCCCGTGGCGACCTGCTGATCACCACGGCCGACCGTCAGGTGGAGCGTGAGGCGCTGAACCTGTCGATCCTGCTGGCGGCCTCAGTGCCGGTCGGCGTGGCCTTGTTGGGGTGCCTGTGCTTGCTGTGGCTGGGCATCGGCCAGAGTCTGGTGCCGCTCAATCGCATGCGGGACGCCTTGATGCGCCGCAGCGCCGACTCGCTCGAACCGCTGCAGATCCACCCGCTGCCCAGTGAACTCAAGCCGTTGCTCGACACCCAGAACCAACTGTTGCAACGCATCGCCAAGACCATCGAGCGCGAACGCCGCCTGACCGGCGACGCCGCCCATGAACTGCGCAGCCCGTTGACCGCGATCAAGACCCACCTGCAAGTGGCCCGTATGACCGAAGGCGCGGCCCGTGACCAGTCCCTGGCCCACGCCGAGGAAGGCGCCGACCGCTTGCATCGCACTCTGGAGCAACTGTTGCTGCTGGCGCGCGTAGAGGGCAGCTTGTCGTTCGATGACGGTTTGCAGTCCAGCGCCGAGGACGTTGCCAGGCTGGCGATCCAGGACGCCAACGCCGGGGACAACTCGCGCATCGACCTGGTCCTGGCGGACAGCCTTGCCGCCACACCGGTGGACATGCCCGTGGGCCTGGCCGTCGCGGCCTTGCGTAACCTGCTGGACAACGCCTTGCGTCACACCCCGGCCGATACCCGGGTGGAGCTGAAGGTGTCGTCCAGCGCTGACAAGGTGATATTCCGCGTGCGTGACCATGGCCCGCAGATATCCAGCGAAGACCTGCAATACCTCACCCAGCGCTTCTGGCGCAACGGCAGCAGCGACGGCTGTGGCCTGGGCCTGGCGATCGTTCAAGCGATCGTCCAGCGCTGCGCTTGCTCGTTGACATTCGACAGCCAGGCGGATGGCCTGCGGGTTGAATTGGGCATGCCGCTGCGACGCTGACTTTTCTGCAAGTGCCAAATAGTTACCGCCCGCTTGAAGCTCACGCCTTCAGGATGGCGGTAATTTTTTTGCGCTTGAAAGGGCCGAATGATTCGGCCCGTACTGAAAAGGACGGATCTTATGTTGGTCATCGATACCAGTTTCCCTGCCAGGGACTTCAACGAACGTAACGGCGAGCCGGTGGGGCAAATACTCTTGCATTACACCGCGGCGCCCTTTGTCTCGTCCTTGCGCACCCTGACCCAGAACGGGGTCAGCGCTCACTATCTGCTGCCCGATCCTGACGAACCGGCCTACCGCGCCGCCGGTTATGAAGAACTGCGCGTGTTTCGCCTGGTGCCCGAGGACAAGCGCGCCTGGCATGCCGGGGCGAGCCATTGGGATGGGCGGGATAACCTCAACAGTCGCGCGATTGGCATTGAAATCGTCAACCTGGCGCGCGATGACAAAGGCGTGTTCACCTTCCCGGCGTATCGCGAGCAACAGGTAGAGGTTTTGATTACGCTGGTGCGCGATATTCTGGAGCGTTATCCGCAGATCGGACCGGTGGATATTCTCGGGCATTCGGATGTGGCGTACTGGCGCAAAAGCGACCCGGGGCCCGAGCTGCCTTGGCGCTGCCTGTATGAGGCCGGAGTAGGCGCCTGGTTTGACGAGGCAACCCGAGCGATGTACCAACGCCGGTTTTGCCTGGGGTTACCGCCGGAGGTGGAGGTAGAGCGGGCCTTTCAGCGGTATGGGTACAAACCAGCGTGGAACCGCCAAGCCTTTGAACAGCGGACCCGGGCGTTTCAAATGCACTTTCGGGCGCGGGATTACGGTGGGCTTCTGGATGCCGAGACTTGCGCGATCCTGTACGCGCTCAACGACAAATACCGCGGGCTTTGAAACCAAACGCCATTCAAATGTGGGAGGGGGCTTGCTCCCGATAGCGGAGTGTCAGCTAACCATTGGCTGCCTGATACACCGCCATCGGGAGCAAGCCCCCTCCCACATTTGATTTGCACACGTCTGTAAATCTGACCAGGTCCCTAAATCCCCCCGCACCTGATGCGTCTTCAGAACATGAAGTCCGTGCGCATTCCCCGCCCCCCACGGATGACCACCATCACCCGCGTATTGAGGGATCGAGAGATGTCAGTCGCCACCAGCCCCATCGAAGCCGCGCCTGTGCACGTCAGCGAAACGCTCTACCAGTTCGACGACAGCCCGTTGCTGGCCCGCCAGCGCCAGCAGGAGTCCAATGCCCGCAGCTACCCGCGGCGCATCCCCCTGGCGCTCAAGCGGGCCAAGGGTATTTATGTCGAAGATGTGGAAGGCCGCAGTTTCATTGACTGCCTGGCCGGCGCGGGCACCCTGGCGCTCGGCCATAACCACCCGGTGGTGATCCAGGCCATTCAACAAGTGTTGAGCGATGAGTTGCCGTTGCACACCCTGGACCTGACCACGCCGGTCAAGGATCAGTTCGTGCAGGATTTGTTCGGCCTGCTGCCGCCGGAACTGGCGCGCGAGGCGAAAATCCAGTTCTGCGGCCCCACCGGCACCGATGCGGTGGAAGCGGCCTTGAAGCTGGTACGCACTGCCACCGGGCGCAGTACGGTGTTGTCGTTCCAGGGCGGTTATCACGGCATGAGCCAGGGCGCGTTGAGCCTGATGGGCAGCCTCGGGCCGAAGAAGCCGCTGGGCGCATTGCTTGGCAACGGCGTGCAATTTCTACCATTCCCCTACGACTACCGCTGCCCGTTCGGCCTGGGTGGCGCGCAGGGCGCGCGGGTCAACCTGCATTACCTGGAAAACCTGCTCAACGATCCCGAAGCCGGCGTGTTGCCGCCGGCAGCGGTGATTGTCGAAGTGGTGCAGGGTGAGGGCGGCGTGGTCCCGGCCGATCTCGACTGGCTGCGCGGGCTGCGGCGTATCACCGAACAGGCGGGCGTCGCGCTGATCGTCGATGAAATCCAGAGTGGCTTTGGCCGCACCGGCAAAATGTTTGCCTTCGAGCACGCGGGGATCATCCCGGACGTGGTGGTGATGTCCAAAGCCATTGGCGGCAGCCTGCCGCTGGCGGTGGTGGTGTACCGCGACTGGCTCGACACCTGGTTGCCGGGCGCCCATGCCGGGACCTTCCGTGGCAATCAGATGGCAATGGCGGCGGGATCGGCAGTGATGCGCTACCTCAAGGAGCACGACCTGGCCGCGCATGCGGCGGCGATGGGCGAGCGCCTGGCTGAACATTTGCGCCTGCTGCAGCGCGACTTCCCGCACCTGGGCGATATTCGAGGGCGTGGGCTGATGCTCGGCGTGGAGCTGGTTGACCCGGATGGCGTACGCGACATCCAAGGCCACCCACCGGTGCATCGTCAGCTCGCGCCGTTGGTACAACGTGAATGCCTCAAGCGCGGCCTGATCCTGGAGCTGGGCGGGCGGCATGGCGGCGTGGTGCGTTTCCTGCCGCCGCTGGTGATCACCGCCGCCGAGATCGACCGGGTCGCCGAGATCTTCGGGCGCGCCGTGGCAGCGGCGCTCGCCAGCCTCTAATTTTCCAGGTCCCTGAAACGTTTCTAGAGATATCAGCGCTGCGCATGGTGCGCGGCCAGCCTTTGAGCGACGGAGAACCGCAATGACCTCAGTATTTGACCGCGACGACATCCTGTTTCAGGTAGTGGTCAACCACGAAGAACAGTATTCGATCTGGCCCGACTACAAGGCCGTGCCGGAAGGCTGGCGAACCGTGGGCAAGAGCGGCATGAAGAAAGAGTGCCTGGCCTATATCGAAGAGAACTGGACGGATATGCGCCCGCTGAGCTTGCGCCAGAAGATGGATGGCGCTGCAATCGCGTAAGCGCCGCGCTTCAAATGTGGGAGGGGGCTTGCCCTAATGCCAGTCAGTTAAGGCTTTTTGTAGGAGCGAGCTTGCTCGCGAAAAACTCACAGGCACCGCGTTCATTCAGAAAGCACGCGTTATCGTTGACGTTTTTCGCGAGCAAGCTCGCTCCTACAGACGGCGGTGTACGCTTAACTGACTGGCATTAGGGCTTGCCCCCGATAACGGTCTGTCAGTCAGCTTATTTTTCAGCTGACCCACCGCCATCGGGGGCAAGCCCCCTCCCACAGTTAATTTGTACTGTCCTGCGGTTTGTCTTTCTCCAGTCCCCCCGTCACCACCTGCACACTCAAGCGCGGTGTCGCCAGATCGAGCCCGGCTTCATCCAGATGCCGCTTGAGTGACAGGTTGAACGCCCGCGACACTTCCCACTGCTTGATCGGCGCCGTCTTGAACCGTGCGCGCAGGATCGCGCTGCCCGATTCAAAACTCTCCACGCCCTGAATCTCCAGCGGCGACCAGATATTGCGGCGTTGCAGTGGGTCATTGCGCATGGCGTGGCCGACATCGCGCATCAGCTTGATTGCGTCGTCGATCTCCATGTTGTAGGGGATCGCCACGCGAAAGATCGCGTAGCCGAATTCCCGCGAGTAGTTCTTGATGCTCTTGATCTCGCTGAACGGAATGGTGTGCACGATGCCGTCGATATCGCGCAGGCGCACGGTGCGGATGGTCAGCCCTTCGACGGTGCCGAGGTGACCGCCGACGTCCACGTAGTCATCGATGGCCAGGGAGTCTTCGATGATGATGAACAGGCCGGTGATCAGGTCGGCCACCAGCGACTGCGCACCGAAACCGATCGCCAGGCCGATCACACCGGCACCGGCCAGCAGTGGCGTGACGTTCATGCCCATGTTCGCCAGGGCGACGATGGCGGCGATGATAAAAATAGTCACGAACAGCACGTTGCGGATCAACGGCATCATGGTTTGCGCACGCGCGTTGGCCAGGCCTTTACGCGAGCGGGTCAGGGCATGATGGATCGCGGTGTCGCTGAGAATCCAGATCAGCCAGGCAAACAGTAAAGTCCCGCCGAGGCTGAACAGCTTGACGCTGATTTCATGGCCATCGCCTTCGGTGAAGCGAATCAGTGACAGGCCCCACACGCGCAGGCCCAGTTCGATAAACACCAGCCACACCAGCAGGTGCGCCAGGGTGTAGACGAAGCTTTTCAGGCGGTCGGAGTACAGCGCATGGCGCTTGTGCCCGCGTTGCGGCTTGAGGGCGTGGCGCCGCACCAGCCCGTTGATCACCATGCACAACACCAGCAACACGGTGCACAGCAGCGACTGGCGCAGGGCGGTGCTGGTGTCGCCGGCGGACAGGAAGGTGGCGAACAGCGAAATACCCACCAGCAACAATGCCGGCAAGTACCAGAAAGTGCCGATGATCGACAGGGTATCGGTGAGGGCGCGACGCGTCAGGCGGCGCGACAGTGGTTGGTTACGGATCAGGTGAGCGATCGGCCGACGGAAGCGCAGGATGAACACGCCAGTGGACAGCGCCGCCATCACGTTGGCCACGGTTGCGGCCGTATGAGCCAAGTGCTGGCCGAGCGCCGTGACCAGTCGCGGGTCGCTCAAGGCTTCACCAAAGGCGGCGAAACTGCCGATCCACCACAGCGGGCGAAAGGCCTGATGGCGCAGGATATACAGAGCGCGGTGGCGGTGCGGGCCGTCCAGCAGGGAAAACGCAATCACGCAGATCGCCGAGAAACAGGTGCCGACGACCAGGGCGTAAGCCAGCACCATCGCCAGGGATTTGCCCAGGGACGAGGGCAGGGCGTAGCTCAGGTAAACCGTGATCACCAGAGCGATCAACCACGGGCCGAGTTTGCGCAGGGCGAAGCGCAGCATGTCCCAGGTGCGTGGGTGTTGCGGAAGCTCTTCAGGCAGGCCGAAGCGTTCGCGCACGCGGTGACTGAGCCAGATCAGCGCGGCGGCCAGCAGGCTCCATACCGCCAGGATCACCGCAAAACCAAAGATGATCGGCAGCCATTCAGTGGCCGGCAGCATCAGTGCGCTGAGTTCGTCCCTGGCCAGGTCGACTTCATTGGACCAGCGGCCCAGTGGGCTGTCGGCGCCGGAGAACTGCTGTTCAAAGCCAGACAGCGTGCTGCCGATCAGGCCGAGCACACCGAGTTCGGCCGCCGGTTGGGCTTTTTGCGTGGCGGCGCGCAGTTTCTTCAAGTCGCTCAGCAACTGGGTGCGCTGCTGATCGTTCTCCAGGGTCTTGATCACCTCGTCCAGCGACTGCCCCAAAGGCACCTCGGCCTGGGGTTGGGCTTTGTTGGAACTGCCCAGCATTCCGGGCAAGCCCACGGCTTGGGCGCAGGTGATAGGCAGCAGCGTGAGCAGGGCGATGAGCAGGTAGCAGGGCAGGGCAAACAGACGGGAAAGCACGAGGCAGTCAACCTTGAAAACGACGAATTGGCCGAGTGTACGAGGCCGCTATGCCAGATGCGAGCGCATTTGTTATTCCGCCAGTTTGGCGAGGATCTTGTATACCACGGTGCCCAGGATCAGCAGCATGCCGACCCACATGCCGAACACGCCAAGGGGTTTGTCGCGAAAGTTGAAGCCTACGGCGAGCAGGAGCATGCCGATCATGATCGGGATAAGCATGGCGTGGAACGAGGACATGGGGATCATCAGGCGACGGCCTTGTCGGAGTGGGAGTTCTGACAAGTCTAGGTCGGATTATTAAAAGTGCCGGTGATGCAGATCAGGTGTACGCCAAACCTAATGTGGGAGGGGGCTTGCTCCCGATGGCAGAGTGTCAGTCAATGTATTTTTGACTGAAGCACCGCAATCGGGGGCAAGTCGAATCGTCGCACCGCCCCTCCCACATTTTTGAGCGCATTCAGCCTGGCAAATCAGGGCAGGTCGCGGCTGGCGTAGAACGCGCCCAATACCTTCACCAGATGTGCCAGGTCATGGCTACCGCACAGTTCACGGATGGAATGCATGGCAAATGTCGGCAGGCCGATGTCCACGGTGCGCACACCCAGGTGGCTGGCGGTGATCGGCCCGATCGTCGAACCGCAGCCCATATCGCTGCGCACCACAAAGCTCTGCACCGGCACTTCCTGGGCCATGCACAGGTGGCGGAAGAACCCGGCGGTTTCGCTGTTGGTCGCGTAGCGCTGGTTGCTGTTGACCTTGATCACCGGACCGGCGTTGAGCTTGGGGCCGTGGTTGGCGTCGTGTTTTTCAGCGTAGTTCGGGTGCACGCCATGGGCGTTGTCCGCAGACACCAACAGGGATTTCTGAATGGTGCGTACGAACTCTTCACCTTCGGGCAGCAGGCGGCGCAGGGTCTGTTCGAGCATCGGGCCATCGGCGCCGCAGGCCGAGCAGGAGCCGACTTCTTCGTGGTCGTTGCACACCAGCACGCAGGTCTCCTCGGTGTCGCTGGTGAGCAGGGCTTGCAACCCGGCGTAGCACGACAGCAGGTTGTCCAGGCGCGCACCGGCAATGAAGTCGCCATTGAGGCCAATCACCGCAGCGCCTTGGGTGTCGTAGAAGCTCAGCTCATAGTCGAGTACCACATCGGCGTTCAGCCCATGCTCGCGAGCCAATTGTTCGGTGAGCACGGCGCGAAAGTCCACGCGCTCGTCACCGGCAAACTGCGCGAGGATCGGTGGCAGTTCGGTCTGGGCATTGATCGCCCAGCCCTGGTTGGCTTCACGGTTCAGGTGAATGGCCAGGTTGGGAATGATGGCGATCGGCAGCTTGAAGTCGATCAGCTGGCTTTCGACCTTGCCATCGCGGCGGAACGTGACGCGGCCAGCCAGGGACAGGTCGCGGTCGAACCACGGGGCCAGCAAGGCGCCGCCGTAGACTTCCACGCCCAACTGCCAGAAACCCTGGCGTTGCAGCTCGGGCTGCGGCTTGACCCGCAGACACGGGCTGTCGGTGTGGGCGCCGACCATACGGATGCCGTCTTGCAGCGGCGAATGGCGGCCCAGTTTGAACGCGATGATCGAGGAATCGTTACGGGTCACGTAATAGCGACCGTTGGCTTCGGTGGCCCAGGTGTCACGCTCGTCGAGACGCTGGTAACCGGCCGCTTCCAGGCGCTGGGCGAGGGCGGCAGTGGCATGAAAAGGAGTAGGGGAGGCCTTGAGGAAGTCGATCAGGCCTTGATTCAACGCATCGCGCATAAATAGCTCCAGACAGCAATGCGCGGAGTTTACCGTATTGGTTTGACTCGGTGGCGAGAACTGATGCAGAACTAATGTGGGAGGGGACTTGCTCCCGATGGCAGTGGGTCAGTCACAGATTCAGTGACTGACACTCCGCCATCGGGAGCAAGCCCCCTCCCACATTTACTGTATTTGCAGCTTAGAACGGCGCCGGGCACTCGAAGCGCAAGCGCTCGTGGCTTTGCGGGTGAGTGAAGCTCAGCATGCTCGCGTGCAGGCACAGGCGCGGCCAGGCGGCGAGGGCCTGTTCGTGGGCATACAGGCCATCGCCGAGCAGCGGGTGGCCGATGGACAACATGTGCACGCGCAACTGGTGCGAGCGCCCGGTGATCGGCGTCAGTTCGACGCGGCACCAGTCGCCGCAACGTTCCAGCACCTTCCAGAAAGTCAGCGCGTGCTTGCCGAACTCATGGTCGACCACATGGCGCGGCTTGGTCGGCGGGTCATAGCGCAAGGGCAGGTCGATGCTGCCGCTGTCCAGTTCCGGCTGGCCCCAAGCCAAGGCGGTGTAGGCCTTTTCTGTTTCGCGGTCGTGAAACTGGCGGGACAGTTCGCGGTGGGTATCAGCGTCCCGCGCCAGCAGGATGATGCCCGAGGTTTCCCAGTCAAGGCGATGGACGATGCGGGCTTCGGGGTAGCCGTTTTCCTGCAGGCGGGTGATCAGGCAGTCCTTGTTGTCGTCGGCGCGGCCGGGCACCGAGAGCAGCAGGGTCGGCTTGTTCACCACCAGGACAGCGTCGTCCTGATGCAGGATATGGATGTTGGACAACGGCATTAAACAGCCTCGTAACAAACGCCAACGGCGGCTCCACTGACTGCCCCTCACCCTGTAGGAGCGAGCTTGCTCGCGAAGAACCTGAGGCCACCGCGTTTCGCCTGAATGAACGCGGTGCCGTCGAGTTTTTCGCGAGCAAGCTCGCTCCTACAGCAGTGCAGGGGCCAAGTCGCAGAGCCGCCGTGGCGGCCGCCTGTTCGATCAACGATCAGGCAGGGTGATATTGAGTTCCAGAATCGAGCAGCTGCCGTCATTTTCCAGGGCGACATGCACGTCATCGTTGCCGATATTGACGTACTTGCGGATCACCTCGACCAGTTCCTTCTGCAAGGCTGGCAGGTAATCCGGGGTGCTGCGTTGGCCGCGTTCGTGCGCCACGATGATCTGTAGACGCTCTTTCGCGACCGACGCGGTACTTGGCTTTTTGTTGGCGCGAAAGAAGTCGAGAAATTTCATTGTTCAATTGCCTCCAAAGATACGCTCGAAGAATCCCTTCTTCTTGACATCGAGGAAGCGGTGTTCCACGGTCTTGCCCAGCAGGCGATCCACAGCATCGCTGTACGCCTGGCCGGCGTCGCTCTGGTCGTCGAGAATCACCGGCACGCCCTGGTTGGACGCTTTCAGCACGGCCTGGGATTCCGGGATCACACCGAGCAGGGTCACCGCGAGGATGTCCTTGACGTCTTCAACGCCGAGCATTTCGCCGTTGCTGACGCGCTCAGGGTTGTAGCGGGTCAGCAGCAGGTGTTCCTTGATCGGCTCTTCGCCTTTTTCGGCGCGCTGGGACTTGCTGGCCAGCAGGCCGAGCATACGGTCCGAGTCACGTACCGAGGACACTTCCGGGTTGGTCACCACGATGGCTTCATCGGCGAAGTACATCGCCAGGTGAGCACCGGTTTCGATACCGGCCGGGGAATCGCATACCACGTATTCGAAGGTTTCTTTCAGTTCGGCGAGGACTTTGCCTACGCCTTCCTTGGTCAGCGCGTCTTTGTCACGGGTCTGGCTGGCGGCCAGCACATACAGGTTCTCAAGGCGCTTGTCCTTGATCAGGGCCTGTTGCAGGTTGGCTTCGCCGTTCACCACGTTGACGAAGTCGTATACCACGCGGCGTTCGCAGCCCATGATCAGGTCGAGGTTACGCAAACCCACGTCGAAGTCGACGATGACTGTCTTGTGGCCGCGCAGAGCGAGGCCGGTACCGATAGCGGCGCTGGTGGTGGTCTTACCCACACCACCCTTGCCGGATGTAACCACGAGAATCTTGGCCAAGGTGTTTCACCCCTAAGGAAAAAGGACTTTTGGTCCCTGAAAAACATCTCTTGAAACTCGCTGCAGGCGGACAGCCTTTGTAGGAAGAAGCCAGGGTTTTTCCGGGGAAAACGCCAACTTCAACTAGTCCTACGCAAGTATTGCCGGTTTCGCTTTGCTATCAGAGCCTAGAGATGCTTGGAAAATGCGGCAGTATCCGTTAAAGACGGATGATGTTCAACACATCGCCCGACAGGTTGACCTGTACCGAAGCCCCCCACAGCGGATCACGGCGCAAGTCTTCGGACACCTTGTACTGACCCGCGATGGAAACCAGCTCAGCGGTCAACTGCTGGCAGAAAATACGCGCCTTGGTATCACCCTTGATGCCGGCCAGGGCACGTCCGCGCATCGGGCCGTATACATGGATATTGCCATCGGCGAGAAGTTCCGCGCCGGGGCTGACCGAGGACACCACCACAAGGTCGCCGCCCTGGGCGTAAATCTGCTGCCCGCCGCGCACGGGCGAGGTAATGATCTTGGTCGGCCGGATCGTGGGTTCCGGGGGTTTTTCCGGTTTTTTCTTCTGTTCACCGACCAATGGTTCGAGCGGACGCTCGCGTGCGCCGGACGGCGGCAGTACTGGCAGTTCAATGGCGATGGCCGCGGCAATGTCTTCGATACGGCTGGCGCGAATCGCCAGGGTACGCAGGCCGTGGGAGCGGCACACGCGCATCAGCCCGGGCAGGTCGATGACGCCCTGGCCGGCCGGCAGCTTGTCCAGGGCCAGCACCAGCGGGGCATTGTTGAAGAAATTCGGCGCCAGGGCGACCTTGGCGGCCAGTTGGCGGTCCAGGGCGTCGAGGTCATTGCGGGCCAGTTCCAGCACGGTAATGGCGAGCATGCTGCCTTTCAGCTGGAACACGGGATCTTGGTCTAGCGGTTCGGTTTGGCTCATGGTCGGCAAAGCGGCTTGTCACGAAAAGTGTCGAGACTTATAACGAGAACACTCACCCGCCGCAAGCCGAGTCGAACCGTTGTAGAATGCGCGGCCCTTGTCTTTACCGGAATCTGTAATGGATCGCCCGCGTTTTCGAGCTGTATTTCTTCACCCGCGTTTTTGGCCATTATGGCTGGGGCTGGGCCTGCTGTGGCTGGTCACCCAACTGCCGTACTGCGTGCTGCTGACCATTGGTCGCCTGCTGGGCGCGGGCATGTATCGCGTGGCCGGTGAGCGCCGCCGCATCGCCGCGCGCAACCTGGAGTTGTGCTTCCCGGAAAAATCCGCCAAGGAGCGCAAACGCCTGCTCAAGGAAAATTTCGCCTCCACCGGTATCGCCTTCTTCGAGATGGCCATGAGTTGGTGGTGGCCCAAACCGCGCCTGGCGCGCCTGGCCCATGTGCAAGGGTTGGAGCATCTCAAGCAGGCGCAATTGGACGGCAAGGGCGTGATCCTGATGGCCTTGCACTTCACCACCCTGGAAATCGGCGCTGCCCTGCTCGGGCAAAAGCACACCATCGACGGCATGTACCGCGAGCACGGCAACCCGCTGTTCGACTTTATCCAGCGCCGTGGCCGGGAGCGCCACAACCTCGATTCCCTGGCGGTGGAGCGCGACGACGTACGCGGCATGCTCAAGCTGCTGCGCGCCGGCCGGGCGATCTGGTACGCGCCGGACCAGGACTACGGCGCCAAGCAGAGTATCTTCGTGCCGCTGTTCGGCATCCAGGCCGCCACTGTCACGGCCACCAGCAAGTTCGCGCGCCTGGGCAAAGCCCTGGTGGTGCCTTTCACCCAGGAACGCCTGGCCGATGGCAGCGGCTACCGACTGGTGATTCATGCACCCTTGACGGATTTCCCCGGCGAGACTGACGAAATCGACTGCCTGCGCATCAACCAGTGGGTCGAAGCTTCGGTGCGCGACTGCCCCGAGCAATACCTGTGGACCCACCGCCGCTTCAAGAGCCGGCCACCGGGTGAACCCAAGCTGTACGAAAAACGCCGCCGGTAAGACTTACCTTTCCCATATGGAGTGACGCAATGCGCCCAGCTGAACCGGTCACAGGCTTGATTCTTTCCGGCGGCGGGGCGCGAGCGGCGTATCAGGTTGGAGTGTTGGCGGCGATTGCCGAATTGCTGCCGCCGGGGGCGCCGAATCCGTTTCCGGTGATCGTCGGCACGTCGGCCGGGGCGATCAATGCGGTCACCCTGGCCAGTGGCGCGACGGACTTCACCGCTGCTGTCCAGCGCCTCACCGCATTCTGGCAAGGCTTTCGCAGCCACCTGGTGCTGCGCAGCGACTGGCCGGGCGTGGTCCGCCAGGCCAGTCGCTTCCTGATTCATAGCCTGTTGGGCCTGGGCAGGCAGCTCCCGGTGGCGTTGCTCGACAGTTCACCGCTGCGCGATCTGCTGCAGGACAAGCTGCATCTGGCCGGCATTGACGACGCCATCCGGCACCGGCATCTGCACGCCGTGGCGGTCACCGCGTTCGGCTATGAATCCGGGCAGGCGGTGACCTTCTATCAAGGCGGCGGCACCATCGAACCCTGGCTGCGCCATCGGCGCATTGGTGTGCCGACGCCACTTACGGTGGAACACTTGCTGGCCAGTTCGGCGATTCCCTTGCTGTTTGCCCCGGTGAAGCTCGATCAGGAATACTTCGGTGACGGCGCCGTTCGCCAGTCGGCCCCGATCAGCCCGGCTCTGCACCTGGGCGCGAGTCGCGTGCTGGTGGTGGGCGTCAGCGGTAACCCGCGCGGCAATGAACCCTCGATGCAACGCACCTACACCGGCCAGGAACCGACGCTGGCGCAGATCGGCGGGCACATGCTCAACAGCACGTTCATTGACAGCCTGGAAAGCGATATCGAATTGCTGGAACGCTTGAACCAATTCAGCCATGTCTCGCCGGGGGTGGCGGCCGTGGAGGTGCTGGTGATTGCGCCCAGCCAGCCGATCGACGAAATCGCGGCCCGGCATCGGCAGGAATTACCAGCGGCATTGCGCTTGTTTTTGCGCGGGCCAGGGGCGACCAAGACCAGTGGGGCAGGGGTGTTGAGTTACTTGCTGTTCGAGGCGGGGTATTGCAGTGAGTTGATTGAGTTGGGCAGGAAAGATGCGTTGGCAAAGCGCGAGGAGATCACCCGGTTCTTAGGCCTGCCACTTATCTAAATGTGGGAGGGGGCTTGCTCCCGATAGCGGTGGTTCAGTCACTGATAGGTTGACTGACACACTGCTATCGGGAGCAAGCCCCCTCCCACATCGGTTATGCGCCGTTCAATCAGAAGTGATACTTGACCAGGAAGCTTGCGGTGTCCTGAGTCGTCTTGAAGGCGCCGCTGTCCTCGATCCCGTACTTGTTCTTCCAGTAGTCGTATTCAAACCCCACATACAACTGTTTGTCGCCCCAATGCAGCGCCTTGCCCAGGTCGTATTTGACCTGCGGGTTGAAGTGTAGGTTGGCGTGATAGGTGCCACGGGCGTTTTTGTCGTTATCCACCACCCAGTCCATGAAACCGTCGATCAACACATCGGAGTTGCCCACGGGAATGGTGTACGACCACACCGGCGTGATTTGCCACACGCCGTCGCCGGGGCGATTGCCTTCGGTCTGGCGCTGGTAGAAGTTCAACTGGAAGTAGTCGAACCCCGGAATATTAAAGTCAATCGCCGGGCCCAGCAGGTACGACTCGTTATCGCCTTCGCCGAACTCGTAAGTGAAGGCCAGCAATACATCTTTGATCGGGCCGAATGACAGGTCCTTATCCAGAATCTTGCCGAACGACAAACGTGGGCTGAACTCGCCGTAGTAAGTATTCGGACCGACGTTGCCGTCTTCCTTGCCGTTGTAAAAGATGCGGTCAAGGAAGAAGAAGTTGTCACCGTACTTCCACGCGTCGGCATGTTCGAACGTGACGGTTTGCTGGATCTGCGGGTTGACGGTAAAGCTCTTGCCCCACAGATACGTCAGGCTGTTGTTCTGCCACTGCAGCAAATCACCGGCCACGGCTTGGCCACCGGCCAGCAGGGATCCCGCCAGCATCAGGCCTTTGAACATAGGTTTCATTCGGTGCTCCCGAGTTAAAGTTTTATGTTTTTCTAATCTGGCGCTCTGGTGTGGCGCCTTTGGATCTGCTGAAGAACTCGTCTGATTGGTCAACTTTATGGCTGTAGCAAAAGCCGCGCCAAGGCGGTAAAAAAACCGTCGGTTCAAGCGGGCGCGGAGAATACTGGCTCCAACGTCTGGGCTCAAGTGCGCCGTTACAGCGCGCACAGGGCGACGATGGGGCGTGCGTCAGGGGTGGGCGTGCTCGACGGCGGGGCGTTCAGCACCGCCGAGAATGTTGAACAGTATGTTCAACGACAACGCGCTCAGGGTGGCCATGGCGATGCCACTGTGGGTTATCGGGCTCATCCACATTGGCAATTGCGCGAAGAACTCCGGACGCACCACCGGGATCAAGCCCATGCCGATGCTCACCGCCACCAGCAACTGGTTGCGCCGGTCGGCGATATCGGCTTCCTGCAGGATCTTGATGCCGGTCGCCGCGACCATGCCGAACATGGCGATCGCCGCGCCGCCCAGCACCGCCGGTGGAATCGACGCCACCAGGTAGGCGGCCTTGGGCAACAGGCTCAGCACAATCAGAAACGCTCCGGCCATGATCGTGACCGAGCGGCAACGCACGCCGGTCATCTGCACCAGGCCGATATTCTGCGCGAACGAGGAGTGGGTGAAGGTGTTGAAGAACCCGGCAAAGAATGACGCGCCGGCATCACAGAGCAAACCGCGACGCAGCATCTTCGGCGTGACGTCCTGGCCGGTGATCTTGCCCAGGGCGAGGAACATGCCGGTGGATTCGACAAAAATGATCACCACCACCAGGCACATCGACAGGATCGGCGCCAACTCGAACCTGGGCATGCCGAAGTGCAGCGGCGTCACCACTTGCACCCAAGGCGCCTGGGCCAGGCCGCTGAGGTCGACCATGCCGAGCGTGCCGCACAAGGCGTAGCCCAGCGCCATGCCGATCAGTACCGAGATGTTCACCCAGAAACCGCGCATGAAACGGTTGATCAACAGAATGGTGGCCAGCACCAGCGCAGCGACCGCCAGGTACACTGGCGAGCCGAACGTCGCGGCGGCGCTGCCGCCACCGGCCCAGTTCACGGCCACGGGAAACAGCGAAAGGCCGATGGCGGTAATCACGGTACCGGTCACCAGCGGCGGGAAAAAACGTACGACCTTGGACATGAACGGCGCGATGAGCATGCCGAAGAACCCGGCGGCGATGGTCGCACCGAAGATCCCCTGCAAGCCGATACCGGGCATGCCGGCCATGGCGACCATGCTGCCGACGGCGGCGAAACTGGCGCCCATCATCACCGGCATGCGAATACCCACCGGGCCGATGCCGAACGACTGCACCATCGTGGCGATGCCGGCGACCAACAGGTCGGCGTTGATCAGGAAGGCGATTTCTTCACGGCTCAAGCCTGCGGCCTGGCCAATGATCAGGGGCACGGCGACAGCACCGCCGTACATCAGCAAGACGTGTTGCAGGCCTACCAGAATCAGTTGCAAGAGGGGCAGCCGCACCATGGCGGGTGCGGCAGGGTTCTGCGTTTCTAACTGGGACATGCAACACCTCGGATCTTTTTATTTTTGTGTTGTGTGGAACGCGATCTTCAAAACACGGCAGTCCACCTGTGGGAGGGGGCTTGCTCCCGATAGCGGTGTGTCATTCAAAGTATCTGTGACTGAGCCACCGCCATCGGGAGCAAGCCCCCTCCCACATTGGATCTCTGTGAATCAATCAGTTGGTACGCGCCCCCTGGTTGATCCAGGTGCCAATCAAATCCCGCTCCTGCTGGGTCATCTGGGTGATGTTGCCCAGCGGCATGATCTGGCTGGCCACGGCCTGCGCCTGAATGCGCGCCGCCTGTTGCTGGATCTGCGCCGGCGTGTCGAACATCACTCCGGCCGGTGCGGTGCTGAACAGCGGGCTGGTGGGCTTGGCCGAATGGCAGACGGTGCAACGCTGCTCGATCACATGGTGCACCTGGCCAAAGTCGGTGCTGGCTTGGGCAGGTGCCGGTTCAGCTGCCGGGGCTGCAGGCGCAGCCGGTTTCACGCCGCCGCCCAGGGCAGTTTCCGGCAACGGCTGGTACTCGATCGCCGTCGGTGCCTTGGCCACTTCCGGCGCCGGCGTGGGCCCGGTCACGTAGGCCAGGCTGATCATCGCCAGCGCACCCACCGGCAAGGTCCACGCATACTTCTGGCTGTTATGCCGGGTGTTGAAGTAGTGCCGTACCAACACTGCCGCCACCGCGATCCCGGCCAGGATCAGCCAGTTGTAGTGGCTGCCATAGGTGCTCGGGAAGTGGTTGCTGATCATGATGAACAGCACCGGCAAGGTGAAGTAGTTGTTGTGCCGTGAGCGCAGCAAACCCTTGGCCGGCAGCGCCGGGTCGGGTGTGCGGTTCTCGGCGATGGCCGCCACCAGCGCGCGCTGGGCGGGCATGATGATGCGGAACACGTTGCCGACCATGATCGTGCCGATCACCGCACCCACATGCAGGTAGGCGCCACGGCCGCTGAACACCTTGCTGAAGCCGTAGGCCGCTGCAATCAACAGCACGAACAGGATCAAGCCGAGCAGGGCAGGGCGCTTGCCCAGGGCCGAGTCGCAAAGAAACGAGTAGACGAACCAGCCGACGAACAGTGAGCCGATGCCCAGCAAGACGCCTTCGGTGCCGCTCAGGCTGCTGCCGGGGGCGAGCAGGTACAAGGTCGGATTCCAGTAGAACACCACGCACAGCAGCGCAATGCCCGACATCCAGGTGAAATAGGCTTCCCATTTGAACCAGTGCAGGTTGTCCGGCATGGTCGGCGGGGCCAGTTTGTATTTTTCCAGGTGGTAGATGCCGCCACCGTGGATCGCCCACAAGTCACCGGCCAGGCCGCTCTTGGGGTTGACGCGATTGAGGTTGTTTTCCAGCCAGACGAAGTAGAAAGAAGCGCCGATCCAGGCGACGCCGGTGATCATGTGAACCCAGCGCACGCTCAGGTTCAGCCATTCCATCAAATGTGCTTCCACAGTCTTTACCTCTCGCCTGTCGCCCTTGTTGTCGGGTGATCAGACCTTCTCTTATTGGTGGGGGGCGAGGATCAACCGCTCATCCTCTTTGAAAAAATGCTCATCGCAGTTATTGCCTGTGCCACTGCGATCAACCACCAGGAAGTCATCCCGCTTTTCGATCGTCAGCACCGGGTGGTGCCAGACGCCGCGATGGTAATTGATGCCCTGCCTGCCGTTGGTGACGAAGGCGCGGACCAAGCCTGATACAGGTGCATCGCCAAGTGGCGCGACCACGATCAGAAAGGGGTTGCCGAGCAGCGGAATGAAGGCCTGGCTGCCCAGCGGGTGTCGCTCCAGCATGCACACGGTCAGCGGCATGTCCTGCGCGTCGGCGCGGAAGATGCTGATGATGGCGTGGTCTTCAGGCTGTGCTGTTTCGACCGTCGCCAGTTTGTGAAAGCGCATGGTCGACCCGTTGTTGATCATGAAGTGATCGCTGCCATCGGTTTCGATAACGTCTCCGAAGGGGGCGAAGGCTTCTTTGGTCAGGGGTTCGATCGTCAGTGTGCGCATGGCTGTCTTCTTTTCAGTTGGATCGTTCCCACGCTCTGCGTGGGAACGCTGCCCTGGACGCTCTGCGTCCGCTCTTGGTTCGCTTATTTGGCTACCTTGCCCAACACCCGCAGGCGACTCACGCCCCCATCCGGGAACACGTTCAAGCGGATGTGGGTAATCGGCCCCAGCGCCTTGATCTGCTCGGCGAAGGTGTGTTCGGCGTGCATTTCCAGTTTCTGTGCCGGCAGCAGTTCACGCCAGAACAGTGATTGGGTTTCGATCTGACTGTCGGTGCCGCCCTTGACGAACGCGCCCTGGATCGAGCAGGTGTCCGGGTAGTTGCCCTTGAAGTGCAGGGTGTCGACGATGATTTTCTCGATTTCGCCAGGGTGGCCCAGCGCGACGATCACCCAGTCATTGCCCGGCGTACGGCGACGTGCGGTTTCCCAACCATCGCCCATGTTGATGCCACGGCCTGGGTTGAGGATGTTGCTCATGCGCCCGAAGTGTTCATCGGAGCAGGCCAGGGCACGCCCGCCATTAAGCGCGGCGGCCAGGTCGACCTGTTCGTTGTCGCCCACCGCAGACCAGTCGCGGAACGGCACACCGTACACGCGCAGACGGGCCACGCCGCCATCCGGGTAGATGTTGAACCGCAGGTGGCTGAACGCCTGCGTGTTGTGGATCTCGTGGTAATGGTGGCTGTTGCCTTGCAGCTCGACGGCCGACAGCACTTCCACCCACTGGGTGTTGGCATCCGGCTCGCCCGAGGCGAGGAAGCAGGCTTCCAGGGAGGCCGACGGCGGGTAGTTGCCGGTGAAGAATGAGGTGTCGATGTCCACGCCCTTGATCGAGCCCGGCACGCCCAGGCGGATCACCGCGCTGTCGTAGCCTTCGAAGCGCTTGCGGCGTGACTCCCAGCCGTCCATCCACTTGCCGTTGTCATCGAAAACGCCCTCCTTCCACACGGCCGGGGTCGGCTGGAACAGGCGGTTGGCGTCGGCGAACCAGTCATCGGTGACTTCGATGATCTTGGTGCCCAGGCGGGCGTCGGCGAGGTTGACGAACTTCTCGAAAGGTACGGGTTGCGCTTTCATTCTTCTTGTCTGCCTTGGATAGAGTGGCTGGGGATGGTCATTCAGAGGGTCAGTAATCGGAACAACGCGATCTTGTTGATCTCAGCCAGCGCGCAGTTGAACTCGGCTTCAGCCGAGTTGTGAATACGCGTTTCGAACGCGGCCAGGATCTGGTGCCGGTTGCTGCCTTTTACCGCCATGATGAAGGGAAACTTGAACTTGGCCTTGTAGGCCTCGTTCAGCTCGGTGAAGCGCGAGAACTCTTCGGCCGTGCATTGGTGAATACCCGCGCCGGCTTGTTCATCGGTGCTGGCTTGGGTCAGTTCGCCCTGGACGGCAGCTTTGCCGGCCAGGTCCGGGTGAGCGTTGATCAGGGCCAGCTGGCTGGCGTGATCGGCGCTCAACAGGATATCGCTCATGCGCTGGTGCAGGCTTTCGATCTGGTCGACCGACGCATCCTGGCCAAGGTCGAAGGCCTTTTCGGCCACCCATGGCGAGTGTTCGTAGATATCGGCGAAGGCGGCGACAAATTCATCGCGGCTCAGGCTCGACGGTTCAAGGGTTTGGAACGCAGTCATTTCGCCGCTCCCGTGCAGGGGTGGGTGTGCTGCCAGTGCCGGGCGATGTCGACGCGGCGGGTGAACCACACCTGTTGATGGCTTTTGGCGTACTCGATAAAGCGCTTCAACGAAGCCAGGCGCGCCGGCCGGCCAATCAGGCGGCAATGCAGGCCGATGGAAAGCATCTTCGGCGCCTCGGCCCCTTCGGCATAGAGCACGTCGAAGGCGTCTTTGAGGTACTCGAAAAAGTCGTCGCCCTTGTTGAAACCCTGCACCTGGGTGAAGCGCATGTCGTTGGTATCCAGGGTGTAAGGGATGACCAGGTGCGGCTTGCCGGTGGGCGTGTTGGGTTCCCAGTAGGGCAGGTCGTCGTCGTAGGTGTCGCAGTCATACAGGAAGCCGCCTTCCTCCATCACCAGGCGCCGCGTGTTGGGGCCGGTGCGGCCGGTGTACCAGCCCAGCGGGCGTTCACCGGTCAGCTCGGTGAGGATGCGGATCGCTTCGAGCATATGCTCGCGTTCCTGGGCCTCGTCCATGTACTGGTAGTCGATCCAGCGGTAACCGTGGCTGCAGATCTCGTGGCCGGCGGCAACCATGGCGCGGATCACGTCCGGATGGCGCTGGGCGGCCATGGCCACGGCGAAGATGGTCAGCGGGATGTCGAATTCCTTGAACAGCTTGAGGATGCGCCACACCCCGGCACGGCTGCCGTATTCGTACAGCGACTCCATGCTCATGTTGCGCGCGCCCTGCAGCGGTTGCGCCGAGACCATTTCCGAGAGGAAGGCTTCGGACTCTTTATCGCCATGCAGGATATTGCGCTCGCCGCCTTCTTCGTAATTGAGTACGAACGACAGCGCGATACGTGCATTGCCCGGCCAGTGGGGGTGAGGAGGGTTACTGCCGTAACCGATCAGGTCGCGTGGGTAGTCAGCGCTCACTGCAGTCTTCCTTCTTGTTCGTGGTAGCAAGTGTGTGTGGCGGCCGGGCAGCGGAAAGACTGGGTGGCGTCACAGCGATGAGTGATTGTATACAACTTATCGCTCACTTTGTAAGCCTGCATTTCTGCATTTTTTCTGCAGGTATCTTTGCAGGGCCGTTGCAAGAAACTTGCCTAACCGGTCAGCTAACCACAAAAAAATTCACTGTAGGAGCGAGCTTGCTCGCGAAAAGCCTGAGTGCGCCACTTTTCTACCTGGAACTTCGCGTTGGCGTTGAGCTTTTTCGCGAGCAAGCTCGCTCCTACAGAGGTTTAGAGTCTGTTGAATTTATTGTGTACAATTTTTTTGAAAAATGTCTTAATCAGCTCTCGCCGGCTTTTTCGATGCCCTGAAAGAGTGCGGGTTCTTTATGACTGACTTCGGGAGGCGCATAAACGCCATGGGACGTTTGACCACACACGTTTTGGATGCCGCGCACGGCTGCCCCGGCAGCACAATCAAGGTTGAGCTATACCGCGTCGACGGCGCGCAACTAACGCTGGTCGCCACCGCCGTGACTAACGACGACGGTCGCTGCGACGCACCGTTGCTGCAGGGCGACGACTACCGCAGCGGTGTCTATCAACTGCAGTTCAGCGCCGGCGACTATTACCGCGCCCGTGGCGTGCAGTTGCCGGAGCCGGCTTTCCTCGATGTGGTAGTGCTGCGGTTCGGCATCAGCGCCGAGCAGGATCACTACCATGTCCCGTTACTGATTTCGCCTTACAGCTATTCCACCTATCGCGGTAGCTGAGCGTCACCTCGCTTCATACCCCCAAGCTCTTCGTTGGTTTTTTGCCCGCCCACACTGCGGGCTTTTTTTCGGCCGTGCGTTCAACCCAGTGGCGCTCGAGCCTTGATCAGCGAGGCCACGCCGGCGCAGCCGAACAAGGCGGCGCTGATGCGGTTGAACCAGCTCTGGCCCGAGCCGCTACGCAAATACCGCGCGGCGCTCTGCGCACCCAGGCCGTAACCAAGCTTGCACAGCAGGTCGAGCACGGTCCAGGTGGCGATCATGGTCAACAGCTGCGGCAGGAATGCCTGATCCGCGCTGAGAAATTGCGGCAAGAAGGCGGCAAAGAACAGGATGTCCTTGGGGTTGCTGGCGCCCAGCACAAAGGCGCGACCGAACAGCACGCGAAAACGTGGGGTCGACGCCACCTGTGGCACATCAGCGCCCTCGGCCGGCCGACGTGATTGCTGCCAGCTCTGCCAGGCCAGGTAAAACAAGTACATCGCGCCGACGATTTTCAGCGCGCTGAATACTTGCTCGGATGCCAGCAACAGCGCGCCAAGGCCCAAGGCCGAGGCGCTCAGCAGGCAGATCGAAGCAAATACCCCGCCCAGGAACGCCGGGTACGAACGGCGCAGGCCGTAGTTCAAGCTGTTGCTGATCATCAGCAGGGAAAGAGGGCCAGGGATCAGGATCACCACCAGCGCCGCGCCGCTGAACAGCAGCCAGGTTTCCAGGTTCATTGCAGTCCTCCAATCGTACAAAAGCCCCACCCGACGGGGTGAGGCGCGGTGCAGCCGTGGGGCCTTACAGGAAGGCGAACTTGGCGATAAAAATCACGCACAGCACCCACAGGCTGACGGAAATTTCCTTGTGCTTACCGGTGCCGGCCTTCAGCGCGACATAGGTGATAAAGCCCAGCGCGATGCCGTCGGCCACCGAGAAGGTCAGCGGCATCATGATCGCCGTGACGATGGCCGGAATGCTGTCGGTGGCCTCGTCCCAATTGATATGCGCCATGCTCGCCATCATCAGCATCGCCACGTAAATCAACGCGCCCGCCGTGGCATAGGCTGGAATCATGCCCGCCAGCGGCGCAAAAAACATCGCCGCCACGAACAAAATACCCACCGTCACCGCCGTCAGCCCGGTGCGCCCGCCGGCAGCCACCCCGGCGGCGCTTTCCACGTAGCTGGTCACGGGCGGCACGCCGACCATGGCCCCGAACACGCTGGAGGCGCTGTCGGCTTTCAACGCACGGGACAGGTTATCGATCTTGCCGTCGGCATTGACCAGCCCGGCCCGTTGCGCAACGCCCATCAGTGTACCGGCAGTGTCGAACATGTGTACAAAAAGAAAGGCAAATACCACGCTGATCATGCTGACATTGAACACACCCTTGACGTCCATGGCCATCCAGGTTGGCGCAAGGCTGGGCGGGGTGGAGAGAATGCCGTTGTAGTGCACTAGGCCCAGGCCCCAGCCGGCCAGGGTCACGGCGATGATGCTGATGAGGATCGCGCCGAACACGCGGTGGTAACTGAGGATCGCAATCAGCAGGAAGCACACCGCTGCCAGCAGGGGCGCGGGCTCGTGCAGCGAACCGAGCTTGATCAGCGTGGCGGGGCTGTCGACGATAATGCCGGCGGTCTTCAGGCCGATCACCCCGAGAAACAAGCCGACACCCGCGCCCATGGCGTGGCGCAGGCTCACCGGAATGCTGTTGAGCAGCCATTCGCGCACGCGGGACAAGGTGAGGCCCATGAACAGCACGCCCGAGATAAACACCGCACCCAGCGCAGTTTCCCAGTGGTAGCCCATGGTGCCGACCACGGTGTAGGTGAAAAACGCGTTCAAGCCCATGCCCGGCGCCAGGCCCACCGGCCAGTTGGCGTACAGGCCCATCAACAGGCAACCCAGCGCGGCGGCGATGCAGGTGGCGACGAAGGCCGCGCCGTGATCGATGCCGGCGTCGGCCATGATGTTGGGGTTGACGAAGATGATGTAGGCCATGGTGATGAACGTCGTGAGGCCGGCGATCAGCTCGGTCTTCACTGTGGTGCCATGCAAACGCAGTTTGAACAGGCGTTCCAGCCAGCCGCCTTGGGGCGCGGCGAGATCCAGCGTAGGGGCTTCGGTTTTGCGGCTATCCACAGCGAGTACTCCTCAATCGTTTTATTGTTATTTCCAGCGCCGGTCACATGAGTGGGCAACAGCGCTTTGAGGTACTGGCGGGTTTTGTTGACCATTAGGTCAGGAACTCGCACGAAGCGAATTATGCTTTTGTATACAAATAAAGCAAATAATGTTTTCGATTATCTTGGCGGAAAGGGATGAAAGGCTGCTTCCAGCGCAGTCGGCCAGATTTATTCTGCCCCACGCCTTGAAACAATCCCTCGATACCCGCACTTTGATGGCGCAAGCGTTCGCTCAGAGCGCGCGAAGCGGCATAAGGGGAGCCCATGTACAAGGTTTATGGCGATTACAGATCGGGCAATTGCTACAAGGTCAAATTGATGCTCAGCCTGTTGGGCATCCCGTACCAATGGATCGATATCGATATTCTCAAGGGTGACACCCAAACCCCTGAATTTCTTGTCAAGAACCCCAACGGCAAGATCCCGGTGCTGGAACTGGAAGACGGTACCTGCCTGTGGGAGTCCAATGCGATCCTCAACTTCCTCGCCGATGGCAGCGAGTTTTTACCCAGTGAGCCGCGCTTGCGCACCCAGGTGTTGCAGTGGCAGTTCTTCGAGCAATACAGCCACGAGCCGTATATTGCGGTGGCGCGGTTCATTCAGTTTTACCTGAACATGCCGCAGGATCGCCTCGAAGAATACAAGACCACCCACAAGGGCGGGTACAAGGCACTGAAGGTCATGGAACGTCAGCTGCTAGCCACGCCGTATCTGGTGGGCGAGCAGTATTCGATTGCCGATATCGCGTTGTATGCCTATACCCATGTGGCCCATGAAGGGGGCTTTGACCTGGCGCCTTATCCGGCGGTGCAGGCATGGTTGCAGCGCGTGGCCAGTCATCCAAACCATGTGGCGATGCTGGGCTGAGCCACCATTCGAATGTGGGAGGGGGGCAAGCTCCCTCCCACATTTAGCCGGATGGTGCGTCAGATAATTCTTCAGTGAGCAGTTCAAAGCAGCGCTGCGCCGCCGGGCTCAATGCCATCCCGCTACGACTGATCAAGCCGATCTCCCTGTTCACCCCAGGATGGTCGATGTTGATCCGCTTCAACCCCTCCAGGCTGTCCGCCGCCGACTCCGGCAGCACGCTGATCCCCAATCCCTGGCGCACCAGCGCCAGCACCGTGGACATGTAATTGGCCTCCATGCCCGCATTGAGCGTCAGCCGCGTTTCATCGAACAACGCATCCACCTGTTCGCGCACGCTGCTGTCGCGACCGGTGAGGATAATCGGCTGGTCCGCCAGTTGTTCCAGGGTCAGCTGCCGGTGGTGGGCGAGGGCGTGATCCAGCGGCACGAACGCGCAGAGCCGGTCATTGAGGACCGGCACGAAGTCCAGGCCGTGGCTCAGGCGCGCGCGCACGCCGATACCGAAGTCCACTTCGCCGGAACGCACCTGGGCCTGGATGCGGTGGGCCACCAAGTCATGCAGGCGCACTTCAATCCCGGCGAAGCGTTCGCGAAACAGGCGCAACACCGGCGGCAGGCTGCCGGCGCACACTGAGGGCAGGGCGGCGATCGTAACGACGCCACGGCGCAGCGCCGCGAGATCGCGCGAGCCGGTGACGATGTTGTCCAGGTCCAGCAGCAGTTTTTCCATGGGGCCACGCGCGTCGTGGCCGGCGGCGGTGATAGCCACATGGCGCGGGCTGCGGTCGAGCAGGGCGACACCCAGCCACTCTTCCAGTTGTTGCACCTGCACGGTCAGCGCCGAGGGGGACAGGTTCAGCTCGCTGGCGGCCTTGGTAAAGCTGCCCGTGCGAGCAACGGCGAGGAATGCCTGGATGTGTTGGATGCTGTTTTTCATACGGGCGGCTTCATTTTGTTTTTTCGAACACCGGTGTCTGAATATTCCAATTTACAAAGCCTAACCTGATTCCAATACTCCAGGGAAAACAATAACCGGCCCATCAAGGCCGCTCTGGAGTAACCCATGCTCGCTACCCTGGGCGTCATTACCATTCTGTGTCTGCTTGCTGCCGTCATGAGCAAGCGCCTCTCGCCGCTGGTGGCGCTGATCGCCCTGCCGATCATCGCCGCGTTGCTCGGCGGCTTCGGTCTGCAAACCAGCGCCTTCATCATCACCGGCATCAAGAACGTCGCCCCCGTGGTGGGCATGTTTGTGTTCGCCATTCTGTTTTTCGGGATCATGACCGATGCCGGCATGCTCGACCCGATCATCGAGCGGATTCTGCGCACGGTAGGGACGCGTCCTACGCGAATTGTCGTCGGTACTGCGACCCTGGCGCTGCTGGTGCACCTGGACGGGTCCGGCGCGGTGACCTTCCTGGTCACGGTGCCGGCGATGCTGCCGCTGTATACGCGGCTGGGCATCGACAAACGCATTCTGGCGTGTGTCTGCGCGATGGCGGCCGGGGTCAATTTCCTGCCGTGGACCGGCCCGGTGCTGCGCTCGTCGGCCGCCCTGCATGTGCCGGTGGCGGACCTGTTCCAACCGTTGATTCCAGTGCAGATCGTCGGGCTGATCTTTGTGTTCGCCTGCGCCTGGTGGCTGGGCCATCGTGAAGAAAAACGCCTGGGCCTGGGGGCCGGCTCCAGCGTGGACGCGGTGCCGCAACGGGTGCTCAGTGACGCCGATATCCAGCTGCGTCGGCCACGGTTGTTTTGGGTCAACCTGATCCTCACTGTGCTGGTGATGGTGGTGATGATCGCCGGCTGGGTCGACCCGGTGGTGATGTTCATGCTCGGCACCGTGGTGGCGCTGTGTATCAACTACCCCAACGTCGACGCCCAGCGCGCCCGTATCGACGCCCATGCGAAAACCGCCCTGACCATGGCCAGCATCCTGCTTGCCGCCGGCGTGTTCACCGGCATCATGCAAGGCACCGGCATGCTCAAGGCGATTGCCGAAGTGGCGGTGGCGCAGATTCCCGCGGGTCATGGCAAGTTGATCCCTGCGGTGGTGGGCTTCATTTCCATGCCGTTGAGCATGCTGTTCGACCCCGATTCCTACTATTTCGGCGTGATGCCGGTGATTGCCGAAGTTGGTAAGGCGCTGGGTGTCGACCCGCTGCAAGTGGCCCAGGCCTCGTTACTGGGCGTGCACACCACGGGCTTTCCGGTCAGCCCGTTGACCCCCGCGACTTTCTTGTTGGTGGGCCTGTGCAAGATCGAGCTGGCCGATCACCAGCGCTTCACCATTCCTTTTCTGTTCGCCGCGTCGGTGTTGATGACCCTGACCGCGCTGCTCCTGGGAGTTATCTGAGATGAAAACCTTGCGCATCGGTGCCGGTGCCGGCTACTCCGGTGACCGTATCGAACCCGCCGTGGAACTGGCTGAACGGGGCGACCTGGATTACCTGGTGTTCGAATGCCTGGCCGAACGCACCATCGCCCTGGCCCAACAGGCGCGCATCAGCGATCCGGCAGGCGGCTATGACCCTTTGTTGAGTGAGCGCATGCGCCGGGTGCTGCCCTTTGTCGGGTTGCACGAGGGCCGCCGCCGTTTGCGCGTGATCACTAATATGGGCGCGGCCAACCCGGTGTCGGCCGCCGTGGAAGTGCGGCGCATCGCCCGTGAACTGGGGGCGAACCTCAAGGTGGTGGCTGTGGTGGGCGATGACGTGTTGGCGGCATTGCAGCCCGAGCAGTTGCTGGACAACGGCCAGACCCTGGGCGCGCTGGGTGAGCGGCTGATTTCGGCGAATGCCTACCTGGGCGTGGACGGCATCCTAGAAGCCCTGCGCGCCGACGCCGATGTGGTGATTACCGGGCGTGTGGCCGACCCGTCATTGTTTCTCGCGCCGCAGATGTTCGAATTCGCCTGGGCCGCCGACGATTGGCAGCGCCTGGGCAAGGGCACCCTGGTCGGGCATTTGCTCGAATGTGCCGGGCAGGTCAGCGGCGGTTATTTTGCGGACCCAGGCCTCAAGGATGTGGATGACTTGGCGCGCCTGGGCTTTCCGTTGGCCGAGATCGCCGCCGACGGCACTGCCTTGATCACCAAGGTCGCGGGCTCCGGGGGGCAGGTCAGCCGCGCCACCTGCAGCGAACAACTGATCTACGAAGTGCACGACCCGCAAGCGTATTTGACCCCGGACGTCACGGCCGATTTTTCACAGGTGGGGTTTGTCGAGGAGGGCGTTGATCGGGTGCGTGCCCACGGCGCCACGGGGCGGGCGCGGCCCGAACAGCTGAAAGTCAGCGTCGGTTATCTTGATGGTTGGATCGGTGAGGGGCAGATGTCCTACGGCGGCCCGGGCGCTGTCGCACGGGCGCAACTGGCGCGCGAGGTGGTGCTCAAGCGTCTGGAACTGACCGGTGTGAAGATGCAGGAAGTGCGCGCCGAGTTGATCGGCATGGATGCCTTGCATGGCCCGCGCAGCAATGCCGAGCCTTGGGAAGTGCGCCTGCGGGTCGCCGCCCGGTGTGAAGAACGCAGCGACGCCGTGCGCATCGGCAATGAAGTGGAAACCCTCTACACCAACGGCCCCGCTGGCGGTGGCGGGGCGAGCAAGAGCGTGCGCCAGGTGGTGGCGGTGGCGTCGTTGCTGCTACCTCGTGACAGGGTCAAACCGAGGATAGAAACATGAAGTTGCATTCACTGGCCCATTCCCGCACCGGGGATAAGGGCGATACGTCGAACATCTCGATCATTGCTTATCGCGCCGAGGATTACCCGTTGCTGTGTGAACAGCTGACCGCCGAGCGCGTCGCCGCGTTTTTCGCAGACCTGCTGGAGCCTGGCGCGGCGCCGGTGCAACGTTACGCATTGCCCAACGTACAGGCGCTGAACTTCGTGCTGCCGGGCATTTTGCGCGGCGGCGTCACGCGTTCGCTGGCGCTAGATGCCCACGGCAAGTGCCTGGGCTCGGCGCTGCTTGATCTGGATGTGCCGACACCGAACTAAATGTGGGAGGGGGGTTGCCCCCGATTGCGGTCGGTCAGTTGAAAAATTGCTGACAGGCACACCGCCATCGGGAGCAAGCCCCCTCCCACATTGGATCGCACAGGTCAATCAGATCGCGGCGAAGCGCTTGTCCAGGTAGTCGATGATGACCTTGGAGTCATACATCCAGGTGGTCTGGCCGTTTTCTTCGATTCGCAGGCACGGCACTTTGATCTTGCCGCCTTGCTCCAGCAAGGTCTGGCGGTCGTGCTCGTTGTTCTTGGCGTCCTTGAGTGCGACCGGCACATTCAGGCGATGCAGGGTGCGGCGGGTTTTCACGCAGAAGGGGCAGGCGTGGAACTGATACAGGGTCAGGTCCTTGGCGGCTGCGTTGACCTTGGCCTGTTGTTCGGCCGGGCGCTGCTTTTTACGCGGACGGGTCAGGAAGTCGCCGGCGATGATGATCTGGCCGAGGCCCACTCGAAGTGCTTTGACGAACATGGCTGAAAGCCTCTTGCCCATGAAGAAGGGGTCGCAGCTTACCTGAATTCTGCAGGCGAAAAAAACCGGCGATGAACGCCGGCTTTTCCTACACAGCCACTTACTTGATCAAGCTGAGAAATTCGCTGCGGGTGGCCGCGTTTTCGCGGAACTCACCGAGCATCACCGACGTGATCATCGACGAGTTCTGTTTTTCCACACCGCGCATCATCATGCACATGTGCTTGGCTTCGATCACCACCGCCACGCCCAGGGCGCCGGTCACTTGCAGCACCGCGTCAGCGATCTGGCGGCTGAGGTTTTCCTGGATCTGCAGGCGACGCGC
This sequence comes from Pseudomonas sp. R1-43-08, assembly GCF_003852255.1. Taxonomy (NCBI): domain Bacteria; kingdom Pseudomonadati; phylum Pseudomonadota; class Gammaproteobacteria; order Pseudomonadales; family Pseudomonadaceae; genus Pseudomonas; species Pseudomonas sp. R1-43-08. The sequence continues at coordinate 3,814,334 of NZ_CP027734.1, read as the reverse complement.
ATACATGTCGACGATCCGCGCGACCTTCGACAACCCCAGCACTTTGCCGCTCGGGATGTAGGCAACATGGGCCTTGCCGATAAACGGCAGCAGGTGGTGTTCGCACAGCGAGTACAACTCGATGTCCTTGACCAGCACCATTTCGCTGTTGTCGGAGCTGAACAAGGCACCGTTGGTGACTTCTTCCAACGTCTGTTCGTAACCGCGGCAGAGGTACTGCATCGCCTTGGCGGCACGCTTTGGCGTGTCGAGCAGGCCCTCACGGGAGATGTCCTCGCCGAGTTGGCCGAGAATCTCTGTGTAATTCTGTTCCAGGGACATGAAACTACCTGTGGGATTTTCGCAAAGCGCAAGGTTACGGGGGCGGACACATCGCTGCAAGCCTGACGATGGCACTTGTTACTCGTCGCGGCCTTCCATCATGGTGCGCTTGAGCATTACATACACCGCGCCGGCGCCGCCGTGGCGGGCCTGGCACGAGGTGAAGCCAAGGACCTGGGCATGCTGGCGCAGCCAGGTGTTGACGTGGCTCTTGATCATCGGCCGCTTGCCGTCCAGCCGCACGGCCTTGCCGTGGGTGACGCGCACGCAGCGGATTTCGAACTTGGTGGCTTCGGCAAGAAAAGCCCACAGTGTTTCCCGGGCTTTTTCCACGGTCATGCCATGCAGGTCGAGGCTGCCTTCGAACGGGATCTGGCCGGCCTTGAGCTTGCGCATCTGGCTTTCCTGTACCCCATCACGCGCCCACATCAGCTCGTCTTCGGGGCCTACGTCGATCACGAACTGGTCCGACAAGCCATCCACGGTGGTGGCATCGGTGCGCACGGTCGCGGCCTGGCGCAGCTTGGCGATCTGCGCCCGATCAGCCTTGGGTTTGCCGGTGTCGGCGCGGTCGTGCTTGATCGGCTTGACGCCGCGCAGCTCGTTCTTGAACAGGGAAAAATCGTCGTCTTGCATGTCAGCCTCCGCGAAGGGCGGGCAGTTTACCTAAATCGCGGCGGACAGGGCGCAGCAAATGCTATCCAAGCGCCATCAGTCGTGTTTTTTCATCAGGTGCGAAGCGATGTTCAACGACAGCGGCTGGCGCATTCTGCGCCGGCTGCGGCGCCACAACCACACGCCCAGCCACACCACCAGCAGGCCGATGCCCAGCAGGATCGCCGAGCCGCCAGGGCTGGCATTCAGCTCGCCCAGTGCTGGCGAATGCCCAAACAGGCCGGCGCCACCTGCGCCCGCCAGCGCCACACCTACAATCGCCAGCAGCGCGGCAATGCCCGCCACCAGGCGCAGACGCCAGTTGCTCGGGCCCTTGGGGCGCAAGCGACGAGCATCAAAACCATCGGATATCTTCATTCCGACCTTTCCTCCAGGGTATCGGCCCTTCGACCGGAAGATACACAGGTTGTTCCTGTGCCCGGGGTAAATGCGCGAAATGAACACGTTTTGCGGATGAGCGGGGCAGTCAACAGGGCGCACCGCTCATCCCAGAGACGATCAGATCAGATCTTTGGTCAACGCGAGGGTGGCGAAGTTGTCAGCCATGATGGCCATTTCGGTTTGCTGCACATGCTCGGCACTGAGCACGCCGCCTTTGTAGGGCAAATCGCGGGTGGCGCAGGCATCTTCCACCAGGGTGCAGCGAAAGCCGAGGTTCTTGGCGGCGCGCACCGTGGTGCTGACGCTGGAGTGGCTCATGAAACCGCAGACGATCAGGTCCAGCGAACCCAGGTCCTGCAGGTGTTTTTCCAGGCCGGTGCCGTGGAAGGCGCTGGGTAGCAGCTTGCCGATGATGGTTTCGTCGCCTTCAGGTTCCAGGCCGGGGATGAATTCGCCGCGCTCGCCTTGGGGATCGAACAGGCCGCCCACGGTACCCAGGTGACGCACATGCACGATCGGCCGCCCGGCGTTGCGCGCAGCGGCCACCAGTTGCTTGATGTTGCCGACCGCCGCGTCCATGCCCGAGAGGGCGAGTGGGCCGCTGAGGTACTCCTTCTGGGCGTCGATGATCACGAGCGTCGCATGGGCAAGGTTGGCAGCTGCGTAACCACGACCGCTGAGTTGAAACATCGTCTTTGGAACGGACATTCTGGGGCTCCTGTCAGGGGGGCTTTTGTGACATTGTCCACTGGCTGAGCGGTTCTGTGAATCGCTACCATCGTAAGGTACGCCGTTGTTGACGTGCAGCCCTGTCAAGTGGGTGAGTTGTTTAACCCAATGGTGGCAATTTGGATGAAATCCGACGTATGGCAAAGGCGTTTCGTACATCGTCGGTACAGGTGAACGCTGTTAGAATCGCCAGTCGTTTTTTCCAGGAGTCTGCCCCCGTGATCACTTCCCGCCTGCGCACCTTGCGCGACCATATCCGTTGGGCTGTCAGCCGTTTCCATGGGGAAGACCTGTTTTTTGGCCATGGCACCGACAATGCCTGGGACGAAGCCCGGCAACTGGTGCTCGGCGCCCTGCATCTGCCGTGGGAAATTGCCGACAGCTACCTGGACTGCAATCTGGAAGAAGAGGAGATCTCCCATGTGCAGCGTTTACTGCATCGTCGCATCCATGAGCGTATTCCCACCGCGTACTTGCTGAAAGAAGCCTGGTTCTGCGGCATGTCGTTCATTGTCGATGAACGCGTGCTGATTCCGCGTTCGCCGATTGGCGAGCTGATCGAAAACCGCTTTGAACCCTGGCTGGCCCAGCCGCCGGCGCGCATTCTGGACCTGTGCACCGGCTCCGGTTGCATCGGCATCGCCTGTGCCTACGAGTTCCCGGACGCCGAGGTGATGCTGGGCGACTTGTCCTTCGAAGCCCTGGAAGTGGCCAACCAGAACATCGAGCGGCATGGCGTCGATGAGCGCGTGTACACCGTGCAGGGCGACGGCTTCGAGGGCCTGCCGGGGCAGCGCTTCGATTTGATCGTGTCGAACCCGCCTTATGTGGATGCCGAAGATTTCGCCGACATGCCGGATGAATACCAGCACGAACCCGAACTGGGTCTGGCCTGCGGCGATGATGGCCTGAACCTGGTACGGCGGATGCTGGCCGAAGCGGCGGACCACCTGACCGAGAAGGGGTTGCTGATTGTCGAAGTGGGCAACAGCCAGGTACACGTCGAGGCGCTGTACCCGGAAGTGGACTTTGCCTGGCTGGACTTCCAGCGCGGTGGGCATGGGGTGTTCATGCTCACGGCTGAGCAGTGCAGGGAACATCAGGCGGTGTTTGCCGCCAGGGTATAACGGGAGCCATGTGGTCAATGTGGGAGAGGGCTTGCTCCCGATAGCGGTGTGTCAGCTACAGATGCAGTACTGACACACCCTTATCGGGAGCAAGCCCCCTCCCACAGGTTGATCGCATTTCACCTGCTAGCGGTGCGTGGCGATCCAGATCAACAGTCCCGCCTGAAACACGGTAAACGCCACCAGGCAGGTGATGGTAAAGCGCAACCCGCTGTCCTCGCGCTTGAACTTGGTGACCTTTTCCTCTTCCTTGCGCAGTCTCACTTCGTGCTCGGCCAGGTTGTGCTCGGCCTGTTGCAGCATCTGCGCGGCTTCGAGGATTTCGACGAATTGCACCTTCTCGGTGTTCCAACTGTCCAGCACCTCGCTGACCTTGCCCGGCTGCACGTTACCCTTGAGGTGTTGTACGTCGGCGTAGGCCACGTCAAAACCCTGGATGCGCAGGAAGTGATCGCGGCGCAGGCGCGTGGCTTCGTTGAGCGCGTCCTTGTTGGCCAGGTCCACGCCGTCGACGCGGTAGTGTGACCACTTCTTCTTGGCCCAGGCAGCGGCCTGGGCGACCAGAAAGCGGCCGAGACCGCGGTTGACCGGTTCGATTTCCAGGCTGTTACCCGGGCCGAAGTGCACGCGATGTTTATCGTGATCTACCCAGATATCCAGCTGGTTCTGCTCGCGGCGTACGCGCTGGCCGGGCAATTGGATGACCATGCGCAACAGGCTGTGATGCGAGTCATGGCGCTCGGCATAACCGAATTGCACAAAGCGCAATGGCCGCGCGCCGGTCGCACGGTCGGTGGCCAACGGAGCGAGGCGCAGCATCTTGAAATGTTCGGCGTGCACGTCCGCCCAGGGCAGCGCCGCTGCTGCGGCGGCCTCGGTTTCTGCCGGGGTATCGGCGGTGGTTTCTGGGGTTGCTTCAGTGGTTGTCATGCGGCGCGATCCTGTCCAAGCCCTGCGAGCCGACCGTCTTTTTACGGTCGACTCTGGGCTTATCGGCCGCTTTCTTCAGGACTGGAGGCCAATTGCCGCTTAACGGGGAGCAAGTCCGTCGATAAAGCGCACTATCCGCTCGCCCAGTTCGGCGGCGAGGGGCAATTTCGGGTCGTTGTAGGACGCCAATTGCTGCTTGACGTTGTTGGGCACGATGCGCATGACATGGTTCATGCCTTCGATCACCGTCAACTGCGCATCCGGCTTGGCCTTTTTCAGCTGCTGGGCATCGCCGACGCCGACCTGGATGTCGTTGGTGCCCTGAATGATCAGGGCGGGCATGGTCAGCCGTGCAAAGGCCGCCGACGGATCGGCGCGGAACAGGCTGATCAGATAAGGCTGCACGCTGGGTCGGAAGATACCTTCCAGCGGGCGCGGCACATCGGCGTCCACCTGGCCGGCCTTGAGGTGGTCGAGAATTTCGTTACTGCGCAGCAGCAGGGCCGGGGGCAGGTGATCGGCCAGTTGCTGGCGAATGACTTGATCGACCGGGCGGGCGCTGCCGGACAGGGAAATCACCCCGGCCGGACTCAATTGCGGCGCGGCGAGGGCGGCGACCAGCGCGCCCTCACTGTGGCCCAGCACGATCAGCGGGCCCATGCGCTTGTCGGCCTTGAGCAACTTGCCCCAGGCCACGGCGTCGGACACGTAGGCGTCGAGGGTCAGGTTGCGCTCGTCAGGGGTCGCGGCAAGGCTGGCGGCCACGCCGCGTTTGTCATAGCGCACGCTGGCGATATTGTGCCGGGCCAGTATCCAGGCCAGGCGCTTGAGGCTGTCGTTGCGCGCGCCGTCGGCGCTGTTGCCGTTGCGGTCGGTGGGGCCTGAGCCGGCAATGATCAGCACCACCGGCACGGGTTGCTCGGACTGCGGCAGTAGCAGCGAGCCAAACAGCTCACCGCTGCCGGTGTCCAGGCTGATCGGCCGTTGCAGTACGACAGGGGAGGCGGCCTGGGCCGCGACGGTAAACAAGGTGAGGGTGAACAGCAAAACTCGCAGCATCATCGCGCCATCATTGGAGAGGTGCCGGTTGGACCAACGTCTACCGGTAAGGTTTCGAGGATGAACTAGTGGGTTAGCCTGCGTATACTGGCCGCCTTAAGTTATTACGGTTGACTTGTTTCAACTGACTTCACGGAGCGCCCTGCATGTCCGGCAATACCTTCGGCAAGCTGTTCACTGTCACCACCGCGGGCGAAAGCCATGGCCCGGCGTTGGTCGCCATTGTCGACGGCTGCCCGCCCGGCCTCGAGCTGTCTCTGCAAGACCTGCAGCGTGACCTGGACCGTCGCAAGCCCGGCACCAGCCGTCACACTACCCAGCGCCAGGAACCCGATGAAGTCGAGATCCTCTCCGGTGTGTTCGAAGGCCGCACCACCGGCTGCGCCATCGGCCTGCTGATCCGCAATACCGACCAGAAGTCAAAGGACTACTCGGCGATCAAGGACCTGTTCCGCCCGGCCCACGCCGACTACACCTACCATCACAAATACGGCGAACGCGACTACCGTGGCGGCGGCCGCAGCTCGGCGCGCGAAACCGCGATGCGCGTGGCGGCCGGTGCCATCGCCAAGAAATACCTGGCGACCCAGGGCATCGTCATCCGTGGCTATATGAGTCAGCTCGGCCCGATTGAAATCCCGTTCAAGACCTGGGACAGCGTCGAAGACAACGCCTTCTTCTGCCCCGACCCGGACAAGGTGGCGGAACTGGAAGCCTACATGGACCAATTGCGCCGCGATCAGGATTCGGTCGGTGCCAAGATCACCGTGGTGGCCGAGGGCGTGAAGCCGGGCCTGGGCGAGCCGATCTTCGACCGTCTCGACGCCGAACTGGCCCACGCGCTGATGAGCATCAATGCGGTCAAGGGCGTGGAAATCGGCGCCGGTTTCGCCTGTGTGGCCCAACGCGGCACCGAGCATCGCGATGAGATGACCCCGCAGGGTTTCCTCAGCAACAACGCCGGCGGCATCCTCGGCGGTATCTCCTCGGGCCAGCCGATCGTGGCGCACCTGGCGCTCAAGGCCACGTCGAGCATCACCACGCCGGGCCGCTCGATCGATGTGCATGGCAACCCGGTGGACGTGATCACCAAAGGCCGCCACGACCCATGCGTCGGCATCCGCGCCACGCCGATTGCCGAAGCCATGATGGCCATCGTGTTGATGGACCACCTGCTGCGCAACCGCGGGCAAAACGCTGATGTGCAGGTGAGTACGCCGGTCCTGGGCCAGCTGTGAAGGGCTGAAGGTGACAGCCCTCCCTTATTGGCGCCTCTCCAGCTTTTACCTGTTCTACTTCGCCCTGCTCGGGGCGACGGCGCCATTCCTGGCGTTGTACTTCGATCACCTGGGCTTTTCCAGCGCGCGTATCGGCGAGCTGGTGGCCATCCCCATGCTGATGCGCTGCGTGGCGCCCAATCTCTGGGGCTGGCTGGGCGATTACACTGGGCGACGCCTGGCCATCGTGCGCTTTGGCGCGGTGTGCACGCTGTTGAGTTTTTCGCTGATTTTCGTCAGCAAGAGCTACGCCTGGCTGGCCCTGGTCATGGCCTTGCACGCGTTCTTCTGGCACGCGGTACTGCCGCAGTTCGAAGTGATCACCCTCGCTCACCTGCAACAGCAAACCTCGCGCTATAGCCAGATACGCTTGTGGGGCTCCATCGGCTTTATCCTCACCGTCGTGATCATGGGCCGCCTGTTCGACTGGCTGAGCGTGGATATCTACCCGGTGGTGGTCGTGGTGATCATGGCCGGTATCATCGGCGCCAGCCTGTGGGTGCCGAACGCGCAGCCCGCCAGCCACGGCAAGCGCCTGGCCGGTGACGGGTTTATCCGCCAATTGCGCAGTCCCGGCGTGCTGGCCTTCTATGCCTGTGTGGCGTTGATGCAGCTGAGTCACGGCCCGTATTACACCTTCCTCACGCTGCACCTGGAACACCTGGGCTACAGCCGTGGCGTGATCGGCCTGCTGTGGGCGCTCGGGTGGTGGCGGAGGTGTTGATGTTCCTGGGCATGAGTCGCATCCTGACGCGCTTTTCCGTGCGCCGGGTACTGCTGGCCAGTTTCCTGCTGGCAGCACTGCGCTGGTTGCTGCTCGGTGCGTTTGCCGAATTTTTCTGGGTGCTGCTGTTGGCGCAAGTGCTGCATGCCGCCACGTTCGGCAGTTTCCATGCGGCGGCCATCGCCTTCGTGCAGCGCAGTTTCGGCGATCGTCAGCAAGGCCAGGGCCAGGCGCTTTACGCCGCGCTGGCCGGCACCGGCGGTGCGCTGGGCGCGCTGTATGCCGGTTATAGCTGGAACCTGCTGGGCCCGACCCTCACCTTCAGTATCGCCAGCATCGCGGCCCTGGCTGCCGCCGTTATCATTGGCCTTCGATTGCAAGAGCCGAACCAAGGAGCCGTGCAATGAGCTACGTCGCTGTCTACCCCCTCACTACACCCGACACCCCGAACAAAGTGCTGACCCACTTCGACGACATTCAGTCGACCCTGGCCGAAAAAGGCGTGCGCTTTGAGCGCTGGCAGCCCGGCGCGCTGGAAAAGGGCGCCAGCGAGGCGCAGATGATTGCGGCGTATCAGTCGCAGATCGAGGCGCTTGGCTACGCCCGTTTCAAAGTGATCAGCGTGACCGGTGATCATCCCCATAAAGACGCGCTGCCGGCCGAGCGCCTGAGCGAGCACACCTGCCGTGAAGATCAAGCGCACGGCTTTATCGCTGGCCAGGGATTGTTCTCGTTGCGCATTGGCGATTATGTCTACAGCGTGCGGTGTGAGAAGAACGACCTGCTGATCGTGCCCGCCGGCATGCCCCATTGGTTCGACATGGGCGAGAACCCGCACTTTGTCGCGCTGCATATGTTCAACACCGCAGAGGGTTCGGTGCCGACCTTGACCGGTAATGACATCGCCCGTGACTTTGCCAAGCTGGACGACTAATACAAGACTTTTAAATGTTCAACCCCGGCACGTTGGAATGTGCTGTGGGAAGAAGCCTAAATACATGTAGGGCTTGGCTGTTTATCCTCGGCCTTGCTCTCTCATTTCGCCAGTTATGTAACTCTCTCCTCGTTCAATGTTTATGTCGCTGTCTATAGGAAGAATCCGAAGGGTGACAGCGCATCAGCATATAAAAAAGGAGAAAGTAATGAATCGCCCCGAGGAGTTATCTCAGCCGTTGGACGTTTTGCCGACGGTTATCAGAAGACGCTTGAGTTTGCTCGGCAAGCCCCTGACCAAGACGGAGCTGCAGATCCTGCGGTGGGCCTCCGAAGGTAAGACCATATGGGAGATGAGCAGGATTCGCTGCACCTCGGAGGCCACGGTCAAATTCCATCTGCGCAATATCTACGGCAAGCTCGATGTGAATAACCGCGTGCAGGCGATGAATGAGGCGGCGCGCCAGGGCCTGTGCTGACGGCATAAAAAAGGGCCGCGACGCTCAACGGCGTCGCAGCCCTCTGTAGCTGGGTGAAGCTTATGCCGAGTGGTAGGTCGGCAAGGCAAAGCGGTTCTGGCTTTGCAGCATCGAAATTTGCGGCAGTTCACTGGCTTGTTCGGCCAGGTCGCGACGGATCGCGCTGATCACCCAAGTGAGTTGGTCGGCGGTGTGCAACTGCTGATACGAGATCGAGCGTTTCACCTGCTTGCCTTCGCTGTTGCGCAGGGTCAACAGGATGCCGCCGTCCGGACGTGGCTGGGTGGTGACGTCGTAGTTGGAAAATACCGAAGCGAATTTATCTTGGATCAGGCTCATGTCTATCAGCTCCATTGGCTCAAGTGGGCAAGCATGGAGTGATAGGTGCAGTGATTGTGCCAGTATTGAGTGTCTTAAAAAATCCTTATAAATCAATAAGTTATAATTTTTCAGGATTTTCGTTTTCGTGCAATTTGCATGAAGGGCTATCGTGCATCCTGCATTTTGCGTTATCCAACCGGTTACTTTTTGCGCGCAATGCGTTTTTCCTACCGATTATGACCGTGGGTTTCGCGGATAAATTCCATTCAGGCCGCAGGCGCTAATCGGGAGACGACTCAGTTTAAATCCCGCGTGTACAGCTAAAGAAGGGCTGGCACCACGTTCGCTATTGATTGTGCCTATCGGCATTTTTGACAAAAAAGCCATGACAGCAGGGAACTCCATCGCGACACTGGGCGCCATATACAGCATCACACAGGAGCCCTACATGTCGACTCAGCCCAAACAGATGACCGAAGACGAAGCCGCTGAATTCGCCGAGCAAGTCTTCGACGTCGCCCGCAAAGGCGACGCCGCCATGCTCGCAGTGCTCTTGACCAAAGGCTTGCCGGCCAACTTTCGGAATCACAATGGCGACACGCTGCTGATGCTCGCGGCCTACCACGGCCATGCCGAGGCAGTAAAAGTGCTGCTGGAGTTCAAGGCCGATCCGTTGATTGCCAACGATAAGAACCAACTGCCGATTGCCGGTGCGGCCTTTAAGGGCAACCTGGCCGTGGTCAAGGCGCTGATCGAGGGCGGAACCCCGGTTGAAGCGGCTTCTTCGGATGGGCGCACGGCATTGATGATGGCGGCCATGTTCAACCGCGTCGAAATGCTCGAATACCTGCTCGGCCAAGGGGTCAATCCCAAGGCTACCGATGCCCAGGGCGCGACGGCGCTGGCCGCGGCGCAGACCATGGGGGCCGTGGATACGGCGGCGTTGTTGCAAAAACTGGTGTAGGCTACGCGCCCTCGAAAACCCGCCCGTCACAGGACCATCCCATGAGAACCGCTCTCGTCGAACTCATCAGCAAAATCAGCGCCGGCGTCATGGCCGAGGACGAGGTGGCGCGTATTGCCGACGAAGCGGCTCAGGCCTACGCGGACCCTGCGGCTTTTCTGGCGGCCAATCCGGATATCAACTACGACGATACCTTCCCGATTCCGCTGGGGGAGTGGGTGGTAATCGGCAGCCTGCCGGACACTGTGTTGTTCCAGGCTGACAGCTACGCCGACCTGTTTGCCCAGATCGTCGCCTCGTTTGGTCCGGGCGTGGCGTTCAACCTCAAGCCCAAGCAACTGGCGAAGACCGAAGACCTGACGGCCCTCAACCGCATCCAGATCCAAATGAGCGCTCTGAGCCCGGAAGACGGCGGCTATGTGCTGCTCAACTTCAGCCAGTTGCTCGATGACGAAATCCAGGCCGTGCTGGTGTTCGGCAATGACCTGCCGCGCGTGCTGGAGCTGTGCGCCGAGGTCGGCATCCAGGCCGAACCGTCGCTGGAAGCCCTGAAGATTGCCGTACACGTCTGAAATAAAACGGAACCCCGGCCAGGGCTGACTATCCTACAAGGGCATGCCCTCACTTAGGAGCGACACCATGGGTTCCACTTTCAACGGCCTGATTGGCCTGATCATCCTCGCGCTGGATATCTGGGCGATCATCAACGTGTTCAAAAGCGGCGCGAGCACGGGCGCCAAGGTGCTGTGGATTTTGCTGATCCTGCTGCTACCGGTACTGGGCCTGATCATCTGGGCGATCGCCGGGCCGCGCGGTAACGTGCGCATCTGATCGCTCGCTCACTTCAAATCCAGAGTGAGCACAATAATGTGGGAGGGGGTTTGCTCCATGTAGGAGCGAGCTTGCTCGCGAAGAACTCAGGGCCCCCGCGTTTATTCAGAATGAACGCGTTGCCTGGACGTTTTTCGCGAGCAAGCTCGCTCCTACAAGGAGCAAGCCCCCTCCCACAGTTGTTTTCGGTATGCCTGGGAGATTTGTGTGTCGAAATATTCGCTGCACGAAATTTTCACATCCCATCCAAGACAATTCGCCCGCTTTATTCCGCTGCCACGGCTCTATCCCCTAGTTCCTATAAAGGCAGGCCGACGGCGCTCGTTAAGTAATTTATAGCGTTGATGCCGTTGATCGGGCACCATTTGCCCCACCGCGTTAACCGCCCACCCCGGCCAGCCTGGGCGAGGGACGGACGCCACTGCATTATTTCGCAACTTCAACTTCCAATGGGTCCTAAAACGACATGGCAAACCCGGACGCCCTGAATCAGCCGCGCGCTTCAAATCGCCTGCTGCAACCGACCGTCAAATCCCATCTGGCGTACACGCTGCTTTGCGCACTGGTCATGATGGTGATGTTCTCCCTGCTGCGCCTGGCGTTGCTGGTCTACAACCGCGAGATGATCCTCGACACACCGGCCTCGACCTTCCTGGAAGCGTTCGCCAATGGCCTGCGCCTGGATATCCGCCTGGTGATGTACCTGCTGATCCCGCTGCTGCTGGCGTTGTTCAGCGTACGGGCGATGGCGGCGCGTGGGTTCTTCCGCTTGTGGTTGACCGTCGCGTCCAGCATTGCGCTGTTCCTGGGCCTGATGGAGATGGACTTCTACCGTGAGTTCCACCAGCGCCTCAACGGCCTGGTCTTCCAGTATGTGAAGGAAGACCCGAAAACCGTGATGAGCATGCTCTGGTACGGGTTCCCGGTGGTGCGTTACCTGTTGGCCTGGGCCGTGGGCACGCTGATCCTGAGCATGGCCTTCAAGGGCGCCGACCGCGCAACGCGCCCGCGTGGCCCGTTCAGTGGCGGCAGCATCGGCACGCGCCCGGTGGCGCCGTGGTACAGCCGCATCGCGGTGTTCGTGGTGTGCCTGCTGGTCGCGGTGGTTGCCATCCGCGGCACCCTGCGCCAGGGTCCGCCGCTGCGTTGGGGGGATGTCTACACCACTGATTCGAACTTCGCCAACCAGCTTGGCCTCAATGGCACGCTGTCGCTGATCGCCGCCGCCAAGTCGCGCTTCTCCGAAGAGCGTTCCAACATCTGGAAGGCCACCCTGGAGCAACCGCTGGCCACCCAGACCGTGCGGGACATGCTGGTGCTGCCGAGCGAAAAACTGGTGGATACCGACACCGCTGCCGTGCGCCGTGATTTCACGCCACCGGCCGAGAAGACCCTGCCGATCAAGAACGTGGTAGTGATCCTGATGGAAAGCTTCGCCGGTCACTCGGTGGGCGCCCTGGGCCGTCCAGGCAACATCACGCCGTACTTCGACAAGTTGTCCAAGGAAGGCCTGCTGTTCGATCGCTTCTTCTCCAACGGTACCCACACCCACCAGGGTATGTTCGCCACCATGGCCTGCTTCCCGAACCTGCCGGGCTTCGAATACCTGATGCAGACCCCCGAAGGCAGCCACAAGCTGTCGGGCCTGCCGCAGTTGCTCAGCGCGCGGGATTTCGACGATGTGTATGTCTACAACGGCGACTTCGCCTGGGACAACCAGTCGGGCTTTTTCAGCAACCAGGGCATGACCAACTTCATTGGCCGCAATGACTTCGTCAACCCGGTGTTTTCCGACCCGACCTGGGGCGTTTCCGACCAGGACATGTTCAACCGTGGCCTGGAAGAACTGAAAGCCCGCGAAGGCGGCAAGCCGTTCTACGCGCTGCTGCAAACCCTGTCCAACCACACCCCGTACGCGTTGCCGACGCCATTGCCGGTCGAGAAAGTCACTGACCGTGGCAGCCTCAACGAGCATTTGACCGCCATGCGTTACTCCGATTGGGCGTTGGGCCAGTTCTTCGAGAAGGCCCGCAAGGAGCCGTACTTCAAGGAAACCCTGTTCGTGGTGGTGGGTGACCACGGCTTCGGTAACGAGCAGCAGATCACCGAGATGGACCTGGGCCGTTTCAATGTACCGATGCTGATGATCGCGCCGGGCATGCAGGAAAAGTTCGGCGAGCGTGACCACACCGTGGGCACACAGATCGATATTGTCCCGACCATCATGGGCCGCCTGGGCGGTGACACCCTGCACCAGTGCTGGGGCCGCGACCTGCTCAACCTGCCGGAAGGCGACAAAGGCTTCGGCGTGATCAAACCGTCGGGCAGCGACCAGACCGTCGCCCTGCTCACGGCTGACCGCGTGCTGGTCTTGCCCAAGGAAATGCCACCCAAACTGTGGCAATACGAACTGGGCGCCAACCCGACCGGCAAAGTAATCGCCGAATCGCCCGACGAAGCGGCGCTGAAGCAGAAACTCGAGTCGTTCCTGCAAACCGCCACCAAGAGCCTGCTGGATAACACCGCAGGCGTGGTAGACGGTAAGCCGGATTAACGGATCGGCAATAAAAAAGAGGCCTCATTGAGGCCTCTTTTTTTGTGCGTTGAAACGGTGTTTATATTTTGCCGAGTAACAACAGCACCAGCAGAACGACCAGCACTACGCCCAGGATACCCGACGGGCCATAACCCCAGTTACGCGAGTGCGGGAACACTGGCAGGCCGCCGACCAACAGTAGAATCAGGATAATGATCAGGATCAGGCTCATGGTTTTATTCCTTATAGGCCTTGCGTAAAGACCGGTTATTCAGCGGGAGTCTCGTCCACTTGATTATGGACGGCTTAACAACTCCGACTCTGTCACTTCACAGAAAATTCCGTATTTTTTTAAAGCAATTTGGTTGCTCGCTTATTTCTTTTAACACCTGCGAAAATACATCAACTTAGTTGAAAAATATTGAACTTAGGCTATGCGCGCGCATCCGACCGAGCCCACGGTTTGCCTGGAGCATTCATCACTCTGATGGTGCGTGGGCGCGGCAAAAACCTTCGCTACACTGCCGGTCACTCCACTGGTAAACCACAAGGCTACTTCCTATGCAAAACCGCATGATGATCACTGGCGCCGGGTCCGGCCTGGGTCGTGAAATCGCTCTGCGCTGGGCCCGCGAGGGTTGGCAGCTGGCCTTGTCGGATGTCAGCGAAACTGGCTTGCAGGAAACCCTCAGGCTGGTGCGCGAAGCCGGTGGCGATGGTTTCACCCAGCGCTGCGATGTGCGTGACTACAGCCAGCTCACCGCGTTCGCCCAGGCCTGCGAGGTAAAGCTCGGCGGCATCGATGTGATCGTCAATAACGCCGGCGTGGCGTCCGGTGGGTTCTTTGCCGAGTTGTCTCTCGAGGATTGGGACTGGCAGATCGCAATCAACCTGATGGGCGTGGTCAAGGGCTGCAAGGCGTTCCTGCCGCTGCTGGAAAAGAGCAAGGGGCGCATCATCAACATCGCCTCGATGGCCGCGCTGATGCAGGGGCCGGCCATGAGCAACTACAACGTGGCCAAGGCCGGTGTAGTGGCGCTGTCGGAAAGTCTGCTGGTGGAACTCAAGCAGCAGGAAATCGGCGTGCATGTGGTATGCCCGTCGTTTTTCCAGACCAATCTGCTCGATTCATTCCGTGGGCCGACCCCGGCGATGAAGGCGCAGGTGGGCAAGTTGCTCGAGAGTTCACCGATCTCGGCGACGCAGATCGCCGACTACATTTATCAGCGCGTGGCTGCCGGTGAGTTCATGATTCTGCCCCACGAGCAGGGGCGGATGGCGTGGACGCTCAAGCAGAAAAACCCGCAGTTGCTGTATGACGAGATGACGCTGATGGCCGATAAAATGCGCGCCAAGGCGCAGGCTACCAAAGCCTGATCTGGATGCGGTCTGTCAGGTAAATTACCTCTCCATGTAGGTGACGCCTGATTTGGCCGCGTGCCATTGCTGGTTACGCTTCAAGCGAGCAAGGTCGGGGGCCAGACACTCGAAAAGGACACCCGCCATGCTGGTCTTAAGCCGTGTTGTAGGCGAAACCATCGCCATCGGCGATGACATCGTCTTGCACATTCTCGAAATCAACGGGCGCCAGGTGAAATTTGGCATCGAAGCGCCCGTAGGGATCAGCGTGCATCGCGCTGAGGTCTACCGCAAAATCCTCGAACGCCAGGCCAGCGCCACTCATCCGGTGCCGGTACCTATCCCTTAGCCTCGCCGTCAGTCAAACAGGTGCTTGGGCACGTCGTGCTTGAGCATCAACTGGCATTGTTCGCTGTCCGGATCGAACACGATTAACGCCTGGCCCTTGGTCAGTGCCTGGCGTACGCGCAATACGCGGGTTTCCAGCGGTGTGTCGTCGCCATTGTCGGTGCCATCGCGGGTGACGAAATCTTCGATGAGGTGGGTCAGGGTATCGACTTCAAGCGCGTCGTAGGGAATCAGCATACAAGCCTCAGGTGTCAGGTCCCGGCGATGCTACTGTGCCGGGACCTTGGTTGCCAGTATCAGCTGTTGTCGGCGTCGGACTTCTGACCGACCAGGCTGTCCACCGACGGCACTCGGGTATCGCTCTCCATGTGCGTCTCATGCTCGATCTGATGGCTGAAGCGGTCCAGGGAGCCTTGGGCCGGTTGCGCATCGCTGGCAAAGACCGGTGGGCTGAGGATGTAGGCGCCGAGCAGCCGACTGAGGGCCGCCAGGCTGTCGATATGGGTGCGCTCGTAACCGTGGGTGGCATCGCAACCGAACGCCAGCAGGGCCGTGCGGATGTCATGCCCGGCGGTCACCGCCGAATGCGCATCGCTGAAGTAATAGCGGAACAGGTCACGGCGCACCGGCAGATCGTTATCCGCCGCCAGGCGCAGCAAGTGCCGTGACAGGTGATAGTCATACGGCCCACCGGAATCCTGCATCGCCACGCTCACCGCGTGTTCGCTGGAGTGCTGGCCGGGGGCGACCGGGGCGATATCGATACCGACGAACTCACTGACATCCCAGGGCAGGGCGGCGGCCGCGCCGCTGCCGGTTTCCTCGGTGATGGTGAACAGCGGGTGGCAATCGATGAGCAAGGGTTCGCCGCTGTCGATGATTGCCTTGAGCGCGGCGAGCAGGGCGGCGACGCCGGCTTTGTCGTCCAGGTGACGCGCGCTGATGTGACCGCTTTCGGTGAACTCCGGCAGTGGGTCGAACGCCACGTAGTCACCGATGCTGACCCCCAGGGAATCGCAGTCGGCGCGGGTCGCGCAGTAGGCGTCCAGGCGCAATTCGACGTGGTCCCAGCTCACCGGCATCTCATCCACGGCGGTGTTGAATGCATGCCCGGAGGCCATCAATGGCAACACGCTGCCGCGAATCACCCCGTTGTCGGTGAACAGGCTGACGCGGCTGCCTTCGGCAAAACGGCTCGACCAGCAGCCGACCGGCGCCAGCGTCAGGCGGCCGTTGTCCTTGATCGCCCGTACGGCGGCACCGATGGTGTCCAGGTGCGCGGAGACGGCGCGGTCAGGGCTGTTCTTCTGGCCCTTGAGGGTGGCGCGAATCGTGCCGCGCCGGGTCATTTCAAACGGGATGCCGAGTTCTTCCAGACGCTCGGCGACGTAGCGCACGATGGTGTCGGTAAACCCTGTGGGGCTGGGAATGGCGAGCATTTCCAGCAGGACTTTCTGCAGGTAGGCGAGATCCGGTTCGGGAATGGTTCGGGTCATGGAAACTCCTGATGGGTTGAGGGCGATCGTTCCCACGCTCTGCGTGGGAATGCAGCCCGTGACGCTGCGCGTCACAACAACGGACGCGGAGCGTCCCTTGAGGCATTCCCACGCGGAGCGTGGGAACGATCAGAGGTCAAGCGGCCGGCTGACTATGTGGAAACAACAAATCCACAAACTTCTCAGCGGTAGGTTGCGGTTCATGATTGGCCAATCCGGCCCGTTCATTGGCTTCAATGAACACGTAGTCGGGTTGATCCGCTGCGGGCACCAGCAGGTCCAGGCCGACCATGGGGATATCCAGCGCACGGGCGGCGCGCACGGCAGCGTCCACCAGGGTCGGGTGCAGGATCGCCGTGACATCTTCCAGGCAGCCGCCGGTGTGCAGGTTGGCGGTGCGGCGCACGGCCAATTGCACGCCGCGTGGCAGGACGCTGTGGTAGTCATAACCGGCGGCTTTCAGGGTGCGCTCGGTTTCCGCGTCCAGCGGGATCTTGCTTTCGCCGTCGGTAGCGGCCTGGCGCCGCCGGCTCTGGGCTTCGATCAAGGCGCGGATCGAATGCTGACCATCGCCTATCACTTCGGCCGGGCGGCGGATCGCAGCGGCGACGACTTCAAAACCGATCACCAGAATGCGCAGGTCCAGGCCTTCATGGAAGCTTTCGAGCAGCACCCGGCTGTCGAACTGGCGCGCCGCGTCAATCGCCGCTTGTACTTCCTCGATAGTCCGCAGGTCCACCGCCACGCCTTGGCCCTGCTCGCCATCCAGCGGCTTGACCACGATGCGTTGGTGCTCGTCGAGAAATTCCAGGTTGTCATCGGCGCTGCCTGCCAACTGTTGCGAAGGCAGCTGCAAACCGGCGGCCTTGAGCACCTTGTGGGTCAGGCTCTTGTCCTGGCACAAGGTCATGCTGATGGCGCTGGTCAGGTCGCTCAACGACTCTCGGCAACGCACGCGGCGCCCGCCGTGGCTGAGGGTGAAAAGCCCGGCATCTGCATCGTCCACGTGCACATCGATACCACGCCGATGGGCTTCTTCGACAATGATCCGCGCATAAGGATTGAACCCCGCCTGTGGCCCTGGGCCGAGAAACAGCGGCTGGTTGATGCCATTCTTGTGCTTGATCGCAAAGGTGGTCAGCGCGCGGAAACCGAGCTTGGCGTAGAGGCTCTTGGCCTGGCGGTTATCGTGCAGCACCGACAGGTCCAGGTAGCTCAAGCCACGGCTCATGAAGTGTTCCACCAGGTGGCGCACCAGCACTTCACCCACACCGGGGCGCGTGCATTGCGGGTCTACCGCCAGGCACCACAGGCTGCAACCGTTTTCCGGGTCGTGAAAGGCTTTCTGGTGGTTCAGGCCCATCACGCTGCCGATGATCGCGCCGCTGTCTTCGTCTTCTGCCAGCCAGTACACCGGGCCACCTTGATGGCGCGGGGTCAGGCGTTCAGGGTCGATGGGCAACATGCCGCGTCCCTGGTACAGCAGGTTCACCGCCTGCCAATCCGCTTCGCTTTGCACCCGACGGATACGGAAGCCGCGAAACACCCGGGTGGCGGGGCGGTAGTCACTGAACCACAGGCGCAGGGTGTCGGAAGGGTCGAGGAACAGCTGCTGTGGATCGATCCCCAGGATTTGCTGGGGCGCGGCCACATACAGCGCGATGTCACGCTCGCCGGGCTGTTCGTTGAGCAACTCCTGGGCGAGGCTGGCGGGGTCGGGAAAGGTATGCCCGATCAGCAAGCGGCCCCAGCCGCAATGCACGGCAATCGGGTCGGGGCCTTGGGCGCTGCCGTCTTCGGCAAGCCGGGCCTGCAGGCGCTCGTAGGTCGGCGCCTGGCCCTTGAGCAAGCGTTGGCTGTACGCCGCAGCATTAGGTTTCATCAATCAGATTCCTTGTTCGCTGAGCCACAGGTTCAACGCCGCCAGTTGCCACAGCTTGGAGCCACGCAACGGGGTCAACTGGCCCTGTGGGTCCGTCAGCAAGCGGTCGAGCATGGCGGGGTTGAACAGGCCACGGTCCTGGCTGGGGTCCAGCAACAGCTCGCGCACCCAGTTCAGGGTATCGCCCTGTAAATGCTTGAGGCCTGGCACCGGGAAGTAGCCTTTCTTGCGGTCGATGACTTCGCTGGGGATCACGCGGCGCGCGGCCTCCTTGAGCACCTGCTTGCCGCCGTCGGGCAACTTGAACTTGCCCGGCACGCGAGCCGAGAGTTCCACCAGGCGGTAGTCGAGAAACGGCGTGCGCGCCTCCAGGCCCCAGGCCATGGTCATGTTGTCGACGCGTTTGACCGGGTCGTCCACCAGCATCACCGTGCTGTCCAGGCGCAGGGCCTTGTCTACCGCAGCGTCCGCGCCCGGCATCGCGAAATGTTCGCGCACGAAGTCCCCGGCGGCGTCGTTGGCGGTCAGCCATTTCGGCGCGACGGTGGCGGCATAGTCGTCGTAGCTGCGGTCGAAAAATGCCGCGCGGTACGCCGCATACGGGTCGCTGGCGCCGTCCACCTGTGGGTACCAGTGGTAACCGGCGAACAGTTCGTCCGCGCCCTGGCCGCTCTGCACAACCTTGCAATGCTTGGCCACTTCCCGCGACAGCAGGTAGAAGGCGATGCAGTCATGGCTGACCATCGGCTCGCTCATGGCGCGAAAGGCCGCTGGCAGCTGCTCGATGATCTCGCTTTCGGCGATGCGCAGTTGGTGGTGGCGGGTGCCGTAGTGCTTGGCGATCAAATCCGAGTACTGGAACTCGTCGCCGCGCTCGCCGCCGGCGTCTTCAAAACCGATGGAGAAGGTCGACAAGTCTTCGACGCCCACTTCGCGCAGCAGGCCGACCAGCATGCTCGAGTCGACGCCACCGGAGAGCAGCACGCCGACGTCGACCGCCGCGCGTTGACGGATGGCCACGGCTTCGCGGGTGCTGTCGAGCACGCGGTCGGTCCAGTCTTCCAGGCTCAGGTTTTTTTCGTCATCACGGGGACCATAGGGCAGGGTCCACCAGGTTTGCTGTTCGGTCTTGCCGTCTGCATCGATGCGCATCCAGCTCGCTGGCGGCAGCTTTTCAATGCCCGCCAGCAGCGTGCGCGGCGCGGGCACCACGGCGTGAAAATTGAGGTAATGGTTGAGCGCGACCGGGTCGAGAATCGGGTTGATATCGCCGCCCTTGAGCAGCGCCGGCAACGCCGAGGCAAAGCGCAGGCGCTGGCCGGTGCGCGACAGGTACAGGGGCTTTACGCCGAGGCGGTCGCGGGCGATGAACAGCCGCTGGGCATCGCGCTCCCAGATGGCAAAGGCAAACATGCCATTGAGTTTGGGCAGCAGCGCTTCGCCCCAGGCGTGATAGCCCTTGAGCAGCACCTCGGTGTCGCCGCCGGAATAGAAGGCATAGCCCAACGCTTCCAGCTCTTGGCGCAGTTCCGGGAAGTTGTAAATCGCGCCGTTGAACGCCAGGGACAGGCCCAGTTGGGCGTCGACCATCGGTTGGGCGGAGCCGTCCGACAGGTCCATGATTTTCAGGCGGCGATGGCCCAGGGCAATCGGCCCTTGGGCATGGAAACCCCAGGCGTCGGGGCCACGAGGGGCGAGGTGATGCGTGATGCGTTCCACGGCTGCCAGGTCGGCAGGTTGATGATCAAAGCGTAACTCGCCAGCTAATCCACACATAAGTTCCTTACCGGTTTTTCCGTTGGGGAGGGGTCAATACTCAATACGCACCAAAAGGGCGCTTACCCAGAAACTGACCCAGGCACAACCCGGGAGTTTTAGAACGATAAGTTATAAGTGGACTTTAGCTAATGGCGCCGTCGCTTTCGCCGGTTCGCGCTCCGGGCGCTGGTCGCGCTTTGCCGCGAATCAATTCGCGCAGGGCAAACCGATTGGGATGGCAGGCCTGGGCAACGCTGACGGGCAACGGCAGCGGTTCGTTATCCAGCCACGCCGCCAGCAGTTGCGCCGATAAAGGCGCGGTGATCAGGCCGCGAGAACCATGGCCGCTGTTGATGTACACACCGTCCAGCCACGGGCACGGCGTATCGGGTACCTGGCGGGCGTCCTTGGCCAATACGCCATACGCTTCGGCAAACGCGCTTGCATCGGCCAGCGGGCCGACAATGGGCAGATAGTCGGGGCTGGTGCAGCGGAAGGCCGCTCGGCCCTCCAGGGTTTCAAGCGGCTGGGTGTCGGCGTGCAAGGCCTGCAGCAGGGCCGGGGAAATTTCCCGCAGCAGCGTCAGGTTATCGGCGTGTTCGGCGAGGGTAGGCGTGAGGTCCTCGCTTTTGAAATCGAAACTGGCGCCCAGGGTGTGTTCGCCCAAACGTGCCGGCGCAACATAACCTTGCCCGCACACCACCGTGCTCAACGCTCGGCTTTCGACGGTTTGCGCAAGGCTCGTGATTTGCCCGCGAATCCGCTTGAGCGGCAGCGCGGCGCTGAAGGGAAAGCGCTTGATCTCGGCGGCGCCGGCAAGCACCACCACGGGCGCGCTGGCGACTAGGGTGTCACCGTTGCGGGCCTGCCATTGGCCGTCGACGCGCTGCAACGTGAGCGCCTCCTGATGCAAGCGCACCTCCACGCCGGGATGACGCGCCTGCCACGCGCACAGGGCGGGCGGATTGACCCAGCCGCCTTCGGGGAAAAACAGCCCGCCCATCTCCAGCGGTATACCCGCGTGGGCTTGGGCCTGGGCCGCATCCACGCGGTGCAGCAGGTCCGGCGCGAAGGCCTCGGCCAGTTGAGCCTGGCGTTCGGCTTCCTTGGGATTGAACGCCAGTTGCAATACACCGCAGGCGTCCCAGTCCACCCCGCGCTGCAAATGCTCCAGCAGCCGACGGGTGTAGCCGAAGCCGCTGACAATCAACTGTGACAGCGCCGTGCCATGGGCCGACAGTTTCAGGTACAGCACGCCCTGCGGATTGCCCGAGGCTTCCTGGGCCAGGGCCGCATGACGTTCCAGCAGGCACACCTGCCAGCCGCGCGCGGCCAGACTGGCTGCGGTGCAGCAACCGGCCAGCCCGCCGCCAATCACCAAGGCCCGGCGTTCGCCCGGCTCCGGCGCCGGCCGGGCGAACCACGGCGCGCTGGTGACGGGACGCGGTGTGTGCTCGGGCCAACCGAGAAACTCCCCGCGCAAAATCTCCCACTTATGGCCAATGCCCGGCGTGCGTTTCATCTTGAACCCGGCGGCGTTGATCATCCGCCGTACCCAACCGGTGCTGGTGAAGGTGCTGATGGTCGAGCCCGGTGCTGCCAGGCGCGCCAGTTCGGCGAACAGCTCGGCGGTCCACATGTCTGGGTTTTTCGCCGGGGCGAAGCCGTCGAGAAACCAGGCATCGACCTGTGCATCCAGTTGCGGCAATTGCTCCAGGGCATCGCCGATCAACAGCGTCAGGGTCACGCGGCCGTGGTCCAGCACCAACTGCTGGAAGCCTGGATGGATGGCGATGTACTGCGCCAGTAATTGCTCGGCATAAGGTTCAAGCTCCGGCCACAGGGCCAGGGCGCGTTGCAGGTCGGCATGGCTCAGCGGGTATTTCTCCACGCTGACAAAATGCAGGCGTGCCCCGGCCACCGCGTGTTGGGCGAACAGCTGCCAGGCGCACAAAAAATTCAAGCCCGTGCCGAAGCCGGTCTCGCCGATGACCAGCCGCCCGCCCGCCGGCAAGGCGGCGAAGCGCTCCTGCAAACGGTTCTGTTCCAGGAACACATAGCGGGTTTCTTCAAGGCCCGACTGGGTGGAGAAGTACACGTCGTCGAACATCCGCGAATGCGGGCGGCCGTGGTCGTCCCAGTCGAGCTGGGCGTGGGCGATGGGGTCATGGGCGGCTCATAAATAAACAGCGGGCAAACACAGGCGGCCATTCTAGCCGATCGACACGCCATGAATTGAGCCATGGCAAGCCTCGGTGGAATTTCCTGCCGCGTGTCGCTGCCCAATCCGCTAATCTTGAGCCATCTTGAAACGGAGCTGCCCATGTTCGAATCCGCCGAAATCGGTCACGCCATCGACAAAGACACCTTTGAGGCCGCAGTGCCGGCCCTGCGCGAAGCCCTGCTGGAAGTGCAGTACGAGCTGCAACAGCAGAAGCGCTTCCCGGTGATCATCCTGATCAACGGTATCGAGGGCGCGGGCAAGGGCGAGACGGTCAAGTTGCTCAACGAGTGGATGGACCCGCGCCTGATCGAAGTGCGCACCTTCGACCAGCAGACCGACGAGGAACTGGCGCGCCCACCGGCCTGGCGCTACTGGCGGCAATTGCCGGCCAAGGGGCGCATGGGGATTTTCTTCGGCAACTGGTACAGCCAGATGCTGCAAAGCCGCGTTCACGACCAGATCAAGGACGCCCGTCTCGACCAGGCCATCGCCGGGGCCGAGCGCCTGGAGAAGATGCTCTGCGATGAAGGTGCGCTGATCTTCAAGTTCTGGTTCCACCTGTCCAAGAAACAGATGAAGGCGCGGCTCAAGGCGCTGGCCGATGACCCGCTGCACAGTTGGCGCATCAGCCCGCTGGATTGGCAGCAGTCCGAGACCTACGACAAATTCGTGCATTTCGGCGAACGCGTGCTGCGCCGTACCAGCCGCGACTATGCGCCGTGGCATGTGATCGAAGGGGTCGACCCCAATTACCGTGGGCTCACCGTGGGCAAGATTCTGCTCGAGGGCCTGCAAAATGCCTTGAAACTGCCCAAGGGCAAGGCCAGCGGCATGAACCCGGCGCCGTTGATCGCGTCGGTGGACCAGAAAAGCCTGCTCGACAGCCTCGACCTGAGCCTGCGCCTGGACAAGGACGATTACGAAGAACAGCTGATTACCGAACAGGCGCGCTTCTCCGGCCTGATGCGCGACAAACGCATGCGCAAGCATGCACTGGTGAGCGTGTTCGAGGGCAACGACGCGGCCGGCAAGGGCGGGGCGATTCGCCGTGTGGCGGCCGCGCTGGACCCGCGCCAGTACCACATCGTGCCGATTGCCGCGCCCAGTGAAGACGAGCGCGCCCAGCCCTACCTGTGGCGGTTCTGGCAGAAGATCCCGGCGCGGGGCATGTTTACCGTGTTCGACCGCTCCTGGTATGGCCGGGTGCTGGTGGAACGCATCGAAGGCTTCTGCACCCCGACGGACTGGATGCGCGCCTATGGCGAGATCAATGATTTCGAAGAGCAGTTGCGCAATGCCGGGGTGATCGTGGTCAAGTTCTGGCTGGCCATCGACAAGGACACCCAGCTGGAGCGTTTCCAGGCCCGCGAAGAGATTCCCTTCAAGCGCTTCAAGATCACCGAAGACGACTGGCGCAACCGCGACAAGTGGGATGACTACCGTGCGGCGGTGGGCGACATGGTCGACCGCACCAGCACTGAAATCGCGCCCTGGACCCTGGTGGAAGCCAACGACAAACGCTGGGCGCGGGTCAAAGTGCTGCGCACCCTCAACCGCGCGCTGGAAGACGCGTTTGCCAAGAGCGACAAGCACGACAAGAAGAAAAAGAAATGACCTGATCAGGGATGGTTGGTCGACCACCGTCCAAATGTGGGAGGGGGCTTGCCCCCGATAGCGGTGGGTCAGTTACTGATTTATTGACTGACACCCTGCTATCGGGAGCAAGCCCCCTCCCACATTTGATTTCCACACCCCAGGTAGACCGCATCCCGGCCTCATGCTTTTGCATCCATGCAGTGAATGATCATCGCGCCTGCCCAGGGCCCGGATCTATCCTCGATCCACAACCACAAGATCGAGGTAGCCCCATGCGTGAAGTAGTGATCGTCGACAGCGTGCGAACCGGCCTGGCCAAGTCTTTTCGCGGCAAGTTCAACCAGACTCGCCCTGATGACATGGCCGCCCATTGCGTCAACGCGCTGTTGAGTCGCAGTGGCATCGACCCGGCGTCGGTGGAGGACTGCATCGTCGGCGCCGGCTCCAATGAAGGCGCCCAGGGCTACAACATCGGGCGTAACGTGGCGGTGCTGTCACGCCTGGGCACCGGCACGGCGGGCATGACGCTCAACCGTTTCTGTTCGTCGGGCTTGCAGGCGATTGCGATTGCGGCCAACCAGATCGCCTCGGGTTGCAGCGACATCATCGTCGCCGGCGGCGTGGAATCCATCAGCCTGACCATGAAGAGCGTCAACACCGACCACCTGATCAACCCGCTGCTCAAAGAGCAGGTGCCCGGTATTTACTTGCCCATGGGCCAGACCGCCGAAATCGTCGCGCGGCGCTACCATGTCAGCCGCGAGGACCAGGACCTGTACGCCCTGCAAAGCCAGCAGCGCACGGCACAGGCCCAGGCTGATGGCCTGTTCGACGATGAAATCGTGCCGATGGCGGTCAAGTACAGCGTCGAAGACAAGCACACCGGCCAGGTGCAGGTACTCGATGGCGTGGTCGACCGCGACGACTGCAATCGCCCCGACACCACACTGGCCAGCCTCAGCGGCCTGAAGCCGGTGTTTGCCGAAGACGGTTCGGTGACGGCGGGTAACTCGTCGCAGCTGTCCGACGGCGCTTCGATGACCCTGGTGATGAGCCTGGAAAAAGCCCTGGCGCTGGGGCTCAAGCCCAAGGCGTTCTTTCGCGGGTTTACCGTGGCCGGTTGCGAACCGGACGAAATGGGCATCGGCCCGGTGTTCTCGGTGCCAAAACTACTCAAGGCCAAAGGCTTGCAGGTGGCGGATATCGACCTGTGGGAACTCAATGAAGCGTTTGCCTCACAGTGCCTGTACGCCCGTAATCGCCTGGAAATCGACAATGCCCGCTACAACGTCAACGGCGGCTCCATCGCCATCGGCCATCCATTCGGCATGACCGGCTCGCGGCAAGTGGGGCACCTGGTGCGGGAGCTGCAACGGCGTGATTTGCGCTATGGCATCGTCACCATGTGCGTAGGTGGCGGGATGGGGGCGACCGGGTTGTTTGAAGCCGTGCGCTAGGCTCCGTCAAAGGCAGGAGTCCTGGCACCCCGCGATCCAAATGTGGAAGGGGCGGTGCGACGATTCGACTTGCCCCCGATGGCTGCCTTGCAGCCGACCAGAATGTTGGATCAAGAATGGGCAAGTCATCCTGCATCGAAAAGATCAAAGGTTTTTAAACTGTTCCGTTAGCAAGGCTGCGAACTTGTCTTTTGCAGGATGAAACTTGACGTGTTTATTCCAGATGAAATAGTTCTTTATGGGTGGTAACTCACTGAATTCATAGCCGCTGATTCCACCCATTTTCCGAAACTGCTCATACATGCCCTTGGGCACTAACGACACTCCCGCTCCTGAACTGACGCACCCGAGTATGGTGCCATAACTGGCAATGCTTGTTATGGCGCTTGCTACGCCGCAATCAGCCAGCCAGTTTTCCAGCGACTTCCTGTAAGGACATCCTTCGGGCCACATGAATATGTTTTTCCCACCAAGATCCTGAGGTCCTCGGATTATCCCTGCAGACGCTGACGCAATTAATACGAGCTCTTCCTGATAGATTTCCACACATTCAATATCTGCGTGCTCAGGGCTCACAGCAATAATTGCACCATCCAGCTTAAGGTCAACCACATCATTAACCAACTGTGACCAAGTTGCCGTACTGAACTCCATTTGCACGGCAGGGTAGTGTTGATGATAGGCGGATAGCAGCTTGGGCAGTCTTCCTGTCGCAGCAGACTCTATTGCACCAATCTTCAATACCCCGCAAGCCACTGATGCAGGGTCAAGCGCTCGTCGAGATTCCTGGCACAGTGACAAAATTTTATTTGTGTATTCAAGAAACAATCGTCCGGAAGGGCTGATAACAAGCCCTCGGCCCTTTCGTATAAATAAGGAAGCGCCAAGCTCCTTCTCTAACGCTTTTATTCTGTTTGTTATGTTTGACGGAACGCAATGCAACAGTTCGGAGGCCCGAATGATACTGCCCTGATCGGCAACCACCTTGAACATAGTCAACTGTGAGAGTTCCATTGCATTGCTCACTAAAAGTGAATGATTGGCTCAGTATAAGTTACTTGTTGCAAGCTAATCAATAAATTATGTTATTGGCCCCTGAATCTGAATGCTGGCCGGAACTTTTATATGGGTGTTGAACAGGCTGCGATTGTATTAGGTTTTTTTGCTTTTTGCGGCGGGTTGATAGACGCTGCTGTTGGCGGCGGAGGGCTTGTACAATTGCCAGCGCTGCTTCACGCTTTACCTCAGTACAGTCTCGCCACGGTGTTTGGAACAAATAAGCTTGCCGTACTGGCGGGGAATTGTTCCTCTATATTCAGCTACCTGAAAAGGATAACGATCATATGGAAGTTAATGCTTCCCACCATGGTCTCGGCTTTTATTTTTGCGTTTGTTGGGGCCATGTCCGTCTCTATTATCCCTAAGAGGCTGATGGAGTACGTTGTGTTCTTTCTCTTGATAGCCATGGCAGGCTATACGTTTATCAAGAAAGATCTAGGATTGGCGAGCTCACACAAGCACTGCGGCACCAGGGAAGTTTTATTGGGCATTTTCTTCGGTGGTGTAATTGGTTTCTATGATGGCGTGTTCGGGCCCGGCAGTGGCAGTCTATTGCTCTTTGTGTTCGTTAAATATTTCGGTTTTGATTTTCTAAATGCCTCCGCTTCTGCAAAGCTGGTTAACTTAGGAACTTTCAGCGCGGCCCTTATATTTTTTGTGCCATCCGGCAACGTATTGTGGGCAATAGGCGGAGTGGTGGCCCTGTGTAATATTGCAGGTTCCCTGACCGGGGTTTTCCTGGCGCTAAGATATGGCAGCAGGTTTATCAGGGTGTTCTTTTTGATTCTGCTGATATTTTTAATAGGAAGAATGGGGCTGGCGCTCGGTTCGTAGCCCGTTGCCATCACCTATCCGTTCGGACATACCCCCCGCTCCGCAGCTATATTCTTCGGTTGCAAATCCCCAATAAAGTTTGTTGTTTGTTTAGTGCGTGTAGCCCTATTCTTACGGATATGCCCTGCGCTAAATTATTCGCATTAACTCGCGTGTAGTCCCATTCCTTCAGTCAATTTCAAAGTTTTGGCAAAGTGCCATAATTTTCCTGCAAGCCTTGATATCAAAGGCTACATCGTTAAAAGAAACAGCTGGCTTACTTCTTCAAGTGTGAAGCGGACACTTGCCCGGCGTTGAGTGTGGTCCTGAAATGCAATACAAAAAGTTGGAAAAGCAGCTCAGGAACACCCCCCTCAATGCATGGGTGAAACCGCCTTTTTAACCAGCCCTGCGCCTAACGGTGACAGGGCTTCTTAATGACACTTGTTAAGTGGGAATCTGTAGATGAAAACCAAAATGAAAGCTGTGCTGTTGTCTGTCGGTCTGCTGGCGGGTTCGGTGTCTATGGCGCACGCGGCAGATGGAACGGTTACGTTTTTGGGGTCGGTCCATTCGGGCGCTTGCTCTATCAAGCCTGACTCCGTTGATCAAACTGTTCGCCTGGGGGCAATTGCCAAGCATCAGTTGCAATCGGGCGGCAAGTCGGAGGCCCGGCGCGTGCTGATCGAACTGGAAGGGTGCGACCTGACGGGCCTCACTGACAATACGGTCACCACCACCTTCACCGGCGCGCCATCCGGCGCTGTACCGGGCGCGATCGGTACGGTCGGCGGTGCTGGCGGCGTGGGCATCATGATGACCCATGGCGGCGCGCCGGTTGAGTTGGGCGTACCTACCGCCCCGCAAATCATCGCCGCTGGGGATAACACCCTGGAATTCGGTGCCTATGTACAAGGCGCCGCCACCGCCCCGATCGTGCCCGGCGACTTCAGCGCGGTCACCAATTTCACCTTGGCTTATCAGTAAGTTGTGCCCCCGCCACCCGGTGTGGCGGGGGAACGCTGACGGGAGATCCAGGTGAACACATTCCTACGTCTGGCTATCGCCTCTTCACTGACGACGTTCATCAGCCCTTGCGTGGTCGCCCAGGCGTCTGCGCAAGGCGATGGGGTCGTGCAGTTGGGAGGGGAAGTGGTTGATTCCGCCTGCGGGCTGGAATTGGCCAGTATCGATCAAACCATCGAGATGCCGCCCGAACCGGTTGGCCGGCTCTTGCGCAACACACGGGGCGAAGACCATCCCTTCCAGTTGCGTCTGGTCAATTGCTCGTTGACCCGCCCCGACCCGTTGCGCCCAGGTGAAACCCTGCCGGACTGGGAGCACATGCGCGTGACGTTCGATGGCCCCACCGACAGGGCAGGGCTTTCCTTCGCGGTCTTTGGCGAGTCGCAGGGGGTTGCCCTGCACATCGTGGACGCTGCCGGCGAGGAAAGCCTTCCGGGGCAACGCATGGCGCCGGTGCCGCTGGCGGAGGGCGACATGACACTCAACTACCGGTTTTTCCTGGTGGGCAACGGCTTGCCATTGGCAGTCGGGGCTCACAGTGCCGCGGTGCGGTTCAAGTTGGAATACTTTTGAACAGTGATGGACAGGCTTGCATGTTGAATACGTCGAAAATCAAAAATACGCTCCGTCCCGGACTGTTGGGCGGGTTGATGTCACTGGCGGGCACTGCAATGGGCGCTGGCGATATCGAGTTCAATACCGACGTTCTCGATTTGGGTGATCGCACTAATATCGACTTGTCTCGATTTGCGCGCAGCGGCTTCATTCTGCCAGGCACTTACACAATGGCTGTGCAACTGAACGCCCAGCCTATTCCTGAACAATCGGTGGCGTTCTATCCCCCGATAACGATCCCAAGGGCAGCCAGGCCTGTTTGTCGCACAGTCTGGTCGAGCAACTGGGCCTGAAAGCCTCCGAAGCCGACAAACTGACCTGGTGGAAAGACGGCGAGTGCCTGGATATCACCAGCTTGCCGGGCATGGAGGTGAGTGGCGATCTGGCCACCTCGAGCCTGAGCATCAACCTGCCCCAGGCTTACCTTGATTACAACGCCCTCCATTGGGATCCGCCTTCGCGATGGGACGAGGGCGTGCCGGGGCTGCTGCTGGACTACAGCCTGACGGCGCAGTCCAACTACCAGAAGAATGACGGCCAGCGCAAAAATCTCAGTGGCAACGGCACCGTCGGGGCCAATGCCGGCGCCTGGCGCATAAGGGCCGATTGGCAGGGGCGGGTGGAGAGTGGCCGGCAAGAAGCGGCGGGGCCGCAAAAGCTGGAGTGGAGCCGCTACTACGCGTATCGCGCCATTCCTGCGCTGCAGGCGCGCCTGGTGGTGGGTGAGAGCTACCTGTATTCGGACCTGTTCGACAGCTTCCGCTTCACCGGCGCTTCGCTCAACTCGGATCAGAGCCAGCTGCCCCCCAACTTGCGGGGTTACGCGCCGGAAGTGGTCGGGGTGGCCAAGACCAATGCAAAAGTCATCATCAGCCAGCAGGGGCGTGTGCTCTACGAGACGCTGGTCGCGGCCGGTCCTTTTCGCATTCAGGACCTCAATGATGCGGTGACCGGCAAGCTGGATGTGCGCGTGGAAGAACAGGACGGTTCGGTGCAGACCTTCCAGCTCAACACCGCCGGTGTGCCTTACCTGACGCGCCCAGGCCAGGTCCGCTACAAGCTGGCGAGCGGGCGACCGTCCAATCTGCAGAACGGCTCCGATGGCAACGTCTTCGGCACCGGAGAGTTTTCCTGGGGCGTGAGCAATGGCTGGTCGTTGTTCGGTGGGGGGATCACCGATAACAACTATCGGGCGTTATCCGTGGGCGCGGGCCGCGACTTGCTGGCGTTCGGCGCCGTCTCGCTGGATGTCACGCAGTCCCATGCCAGCGTGTGGAACGAGACGCTCTCGGGTAAATCCTACCGCCTTCAATATTCCAAGAATTTCGAACAGTACGACAGCCAGGTGACGTTCGCCGGCTACCGCTTTTCCGAGAAGAACTTCCTGAGCATGAGTGAATACCTGGACGCCCGGTATTACGGGCTGAACGGCGAACTCGGCGGGCGAGGGGATTATCGGGACGCCAATGAGGGGTGGAAGCCGATCGGCGGCAGCAAGGCGCTGTATACGGTGACGGTCAACAAGCAGTTTCGTGACCTGGGCGCCACCGTCTACGCCAGTTACAACAAGCAAACCTACTGGGATCGGCCGGACACGCAGCGCTGGAACCTGTCGCTGTCGCGCTACTTCAATGTGGGCACGGTCAAGAACATGAGCCTGTCCCTGAACATGTACCGCACCCAGGAATACAACTATCAGGATAACGGCATGGCGCTGACGGTCAGCCTGCCGTTGGGGCGTACCGGCACGCTCTCGCTGGATGCCAGTCGAGCCGCCGGCAACAACAATGTTGCCACGCGCTACAGCGACCGCCTCGATGAGCGCAACAGCTATCAGCTCAGCGCGAGCGACACCTCCGCCAGCGGTTACCTGAGCCATATGGGCGACCACGCCGACATCGATGTGAGCGCCGGCAGGCAGCAGGGCGGTTCCGGCAGCCTCAGTGTCTCTGCGCGCGGCGGGGCCACGGTCACGGCCTACGGTGCCGCGCTCCATCGCACCACCAGTACTGGCGGCACTCGCCTGATGGTCGACACCACCGGAGTGCCCGATGTGCCCGTACGTGGTTATGGCGCGCCGACGCGCAGCAATGCCTTCGGCAAGGCCGTGATCTCGGATATCAGCAGTTATCAGCGTACCGCCGCCAGTGTCGATCTGGAGCGCCTGCCGAGCAACGTCGAAGCCACTCAGTCGGTCACGCAACTGACGCTCACCGAAGGGGCGATCGGTTATCGCTCGCTGGACGTGATCGCCGGCGAAAAAGCCATGGCGGTGCTGCGCCTGGCGGATGGCAGTT
Source organism: Pseudomonas sp. R1-43-08 (assembly GCF_003852255.1). Taxonomy (NCBI): domain Bacteria; kingdom Pseudomonadati; phylum Pseudomonadota; class Gammaproteobacteria; order Pseudomonadales; family Pseudomonadaceae; genus Pseudomonas; species Pseudomonas sp. R1-43-08. Next base: position 3,783,117 of record NZ_CP027734.1, on the reverse strand, counting down.
CGCCGCCCTTCGGCGCGACGGTGAAGAACCTCAAGCAACAAGACACCGGCATTGTGAATGACGGCGGCCACGTCTACCTGAGCGGCATCCAGGCCGGCGAGCAGATGTCCGTCAGTTGGGGCGGCGACGAGCGCTGCCTGCTCACGCTGCCCGCCACCTTGCCCGCCGATGGTTTGACCGACGCCCTGCAATTGCGCTGCCAAGTGGTAGCCGCTGACCCCTTCTTGCCCGAGCCCGCCGGGCTGACCGGCAAGCCTACCGATACGGAGAACACAGCCTCATGAGACCGACCACACGTTCCACATTCCCGGCCTTTGCACTGTTGGCCCTGGGCTTGAGCCAGAGCGCCAACGCGGCGGTGGGCCTGGACCGTACCCGGGTGATTTTCGACGGTGGCAAAGACGCCACCAGCGTGAACATCACCAACAACAACACCCAGCTGCCCTATCTGGCCCAGGGCTGGATCGAGGATGAAGCCGGTCAGAAAATCACCACGCCGTTGATCGTGCTGCCACCGGTGCAACGCTTGGAGCCGGGCAAACAGAGCCAGGTGAAAGTCCAGGCGTTGCCGGCGGCCAAGGCGCTGCCGCAGGACCGGGAGACGGTGTACTACTTCAACCTGCGGGAGATCCCGCCGCGCAGTGATAAGTCCAACACCCTGCAGATTGCCCTGCAAACCCGCATCAAGTTGTTCTACCGGCCGCAAGCCATTGCGCCGAGCCAGCAGGACCTGTCCAACCCCTGGCAGGAGAAACTGACCCTGACCCGTGAAGGCGATCAATACCGGGTAAACAACCCGACGCCGTATTACGTGACCCTGGTGGATGCGCGCAGCAGCAAGGATGGCAAAACCGTGCAGGGCTTCACGCCACTGATGGTGCCACCCAAGGGTGCGTTGACCCTGGGGGCCACGGCCAAGGCGCTGGGGACAAGCCCTTATCTGGCCTATGTAAACGATTACGGCGGGCGCCCGGTGCTGGCCTTCAGTTGCACGGGCGACACTTGCAAGGTGAACCCCCAGGCCGCGCCGGCGAACGAGTAATGCTGCTGGAGAACGTCATGAAGTCGCGAAAAGTGAAGGTCCTGGGCGGCCTGTTATGGGTCATGGCGATGGGGGCACAGGCGGCGGATGAGGAGGATATCGAAGGCATGAGCGGCATGCTCAATGTGCTCGGCTCCATGCATGAGTCGCCTTGCAGCCTGGAAATGAGCTCCCTGCACCAGACCGTCGATCTGGACGCGGTGTCGACCAGCCAGTTGCAACGCCCCGGCGACCAGGCGACCGCCAAGGCCTTTCAGCTGCGGTTCACCGATTGTCTGCGCACCGCCGGCCGCATACGCAATGAGCGTACGGGGAACCTGACCTGGAGCGCCTACCAACCGGTGCTGTCGGTGCTGTTCGAGGCGCCGGCCGATGCCGACGATCCACGGCTGGTCAAAGTGCAGGGCGTCACCGGCATGGGCCTGCAGTTGACCGACGCCCTCGGCCGGGACGTGCAACTGGGCACACGCGGTCAGCCGCTGTTTTTGCCCGTGGGCCGCAATACCCAGACCTGGAATGTGCGGCCCACGCGCACCGCTGCGCCGTTGACCAGCGGGGCATTCAGGGCCGTCGTGGAAGTCAGGCTCAATTATGAATAAGGGGGCAGCGATGGCTAAATCAATCGGTTTGATCGCCGGCGGCGTGTTGCTGGCGGTCTGCCAGGGCGTGCAGGCCGAGACCAGCTTGACCATTCGCGCGGTGATCATTGCGCCTCCGCCGTGCGTCATCAACGGTGGCAGCACCCTCGATGTGCCGTTTGGCAATGACCTGCAGACGTCACGGGTCGACGGGGTCAACTACCGTCGCGATGTGCCGTATACGGTCACCTGTGATTCGCCGTTCAGTAATGCGTTGACCCTGGAACTCAAGGGCACGGTGGCGTCGTTTGACAGTCGCGTGCTCTCGACCCGCAAGGCCGATCTTGGGGTCAGGCTGTTTGTGAATGGCGCGGACTGGCCGCTGAATACGGCAGTGAATTTTACCTACCCCAATTTCCCCGTGGTACAGGCGGTGCCGGTCAAGCGTGCGGGCAGCACGCTGACCGGCGGGGCCTTCGATGCCGCCGCGACCCTGGTGGTCGATTACCAATGATGGCTACCGATAAAACGGCTACGGATAACAAGAGGAACGACCCATGACAGCTTGGCAGCCGCGAGCGTTGCTCGCCCTGTGGGCCATCGGCCTGTGCAGTGGCGCGTCGGCCAACGTGACGTTCAGCGGCACGTTGAATGAGCCGCCGCCCTGCACCATCGATACGGGCAACACCATTGAAGTCGACTTTGGCGATGTCGGGGTAAAGCGCGTCGACGGCGTGAGGTATCGCAGGGGCGTCGGCTACGCGATCAACTGCGGCACCGACACGCTGCCGTGGGCGCTGAAACTGAGCGTCAACGGCACCCCCACGGCGTTTGATGGTGCAGCGGTGCAGACCAGCGTGCCTGCGCTGGGCATTCGGGTTTTTCAGAATGACCTGCCATTTTCACTCAATACGCCGCTGGATATCACCCTGTCGTCACCGCCGACATTGGAGGTGGTGCCGGTGCAACAGCCCGGCGCAACGCTGCCTCCCGCCAGTTTCACGGCGGTGGCCACGTTGTTGGCCGAATACCAGTAGGAGCTGAATCGATGCGATATCAACGGGTTCACAAGCACGGCCTGGCACTCCTGCTCATCTGCGGCCTGATACCCACGGGGCACGCAGCGGACAATCTGCGTTTCAAAGGCAACCTGGTCGAAGAGGCGTGCACCCTGCGCCCCGGCGACGAGGCAATTACGCTGGAACTCTGGGACCTGACCAGCAAACACCTCTATATCAACACGCGCTCGGTGGGTAAGCGTTTCAAGCTGCACCTGGAAGACTGCGACACCACGATCGGCAACTCGGTGACCATCACCTTCGGCGGTAGGGAAAACACAGAACTTCCCGGTCTGCTCGCGCTGGACGGTGGCAGCGGCGCCTCTGGCATTGGCGTCGGCATCGAGACCTTAAGCGATAAACCCTTGCCCCTGAATGCCGTCAGCGACAAGCAGCTGTTGAGCGACGGCAGCAATGCCATCGAGCTCAAGGCCTATGTGCAGGGCGAGCCGACAGCCATCGCGGATCAGACCATCGGGCACGGTGCATACACGGTGACCTCAACGTTCACGTTGGACTATCCATAGCGCTGGGCCTGGGTAGGGCAGAGGAATGAGAGCTCAAGATGAAACGATTATTTGGCACCACCGTGCTTCTGGTATCGACCGGTGTGAGTACCGCTGTGACAGCCGCCGATTGCCGTGTGAATGGTGGCAGGTGGGTGAATGTGGGTGCAGGCGGTACGCTGAACTTGCAGGTGCCCGTCATGGTGCAACCGGGTTCGGATAACTCGCGTATCTACCTCGAAGGAGCTCGGTTGGAATGCCGATTCACCCTGGGCCAGTCTTTCCCCACGTTCATGGACTTTTGGCGGACCGCCACACAGGCCGGGCCTCCGTGGACGCCCGGCGCCAAATTCACTCAGCTGGGCACCGGCTTGCGCATCAACGGTGCTTACCTCAATACCCCGGTGCCGTATGACATCCAGTTGGCGGTCATGCCCAACAACGGTGTGGGCGTCCCCATCGACGTCACGCCCTACATCCTGATACGCAACAACCCGACGAACCCTGTCGACGTGCGGATAGGGGATAACCTGGGCGTGCTGCGCCTGCGCCAGACAAACAACTACAACGGCACCAGCACGGTGCTTGCGCTCACGTACCTTGCGGCGAATAACTTTTCCGTGTCCCCCTCAACCTGCACGATCAACAACAACGCGCCCATCGAGATCGATTTCGGCAACGTGCATCAGCGGGCCATCGGCACGGACCCGCTGACGTCCTCCATCGTCAGCAACCGCAGGCTCACCTATTCATGCCCCGATGGCGGGATCAATACACCCATCACCATCACCTACAAAGGCAGCCCGTCTTCGTTCGACCCACGGCTGCTGCTGATGACCAATCCAGACGTGGGCACGGCGCTGATTCGCGCGGGCTCAGCGGTGCCTGTGAACGGTTCGTTCCGCACCCAGATCACCAATAGCGTAGGCGGGGACGATGTGACGTTTTCGCTCGTTCGGCGCACTGGGTCCCTGCCGGCCGCAGGGGCCCTGAGCGGGAGCGGTGTACTTGTCATGGGCGTGCCCTGATGCGTGCAGCTCCACATGCCGGCGCGAGCTTCTTCGCGAATACGGTGTGTCAGTTGATAACCACCTGACTGACCCACCGCATTCGCGAGCAAGCCCGCACTTACAGGGGCGTGCTCTCATTTCAGATGTTTGATGGAGTTCAAGATGCAACGACTATTTGGAGCCTTGGTGCTTCTCGTTCTGACGGGTGTAACCACGACCGCGCATGCTGTCGATTGCCGTGTCAACGGCGGCCCCTGGCAAAATGGCAACCCGAACCTGCAGGTCCCCGTTACCGTCACCCTGAGTGCCGACCGCAGCAGGATCATGCTGGAAGGCGCACGGCTGGAATGTCGATTCACCTATAGCGGCGGCCCCGCCTGGCACGCGGACTATTGGACAACTGGGAGTTCGGTAGGCACCGCCTGGACGCCGGGTCCAAAATTCGTAGGCGAAGGAACCGGGTTACGCATCAATGGCGCTTTCCTCAACACGCCGGTGCCGTCGGGTATCGGCATTGTCACCATCCCCAACAACGGGAGTGTTCATCTGATCAATGTCACCCCCTATATTCTGCTACGTAACTATCCCTCCAACCCGTTCGATGTGCGAATTGGCGACGACCTTGGTCTGTTGCGTCTCACCAGTTCGAACAACTACGACGGCACGCGGCCGCAGCTCACCGTCAGGTATACCGCTGCCAACAATTTCACCGTTTCCCCGTCTACCTGCACGATCAATAACAACTACCCCATCGAGATCAACTTCGGCAACGTGCACCAGCGGGCCATCGGCACCGACCCGCTGACATCCGCCATCGTCAGCAACCGCAGGCTGACCTATTCGTGCCCGGATGGCGGGATCAATACACCCATCACCATTACTTACAAGGGCACCCGCTCTTCGTTCGATTCACGCCTGCTGATGATGACCAATGGGGATGTGGGCACAGCGCTTGTTCGCGGCGGCGCAGCGGTGGCTGTGAACGCTTCGTTCCTGACCCGCATCACTAACAGCACGGGCGCCGACGACGTGACGTTTTCCCTGGTACGTCGAGCGGGTTCATTGCCGGCCGCCGGCCCCATCAGCGGCAGCGGGGTACTGGTGATGGGCGTGCCATGAACACAGCGTGATACCCAAAGCGCACCGCCTGCCCCTAGAATGCCGGTTCCAATTCCTCTGGCATCTGGGGCACTCATGCACATTTCTTCCGGCCGCTGGGTCTACGGTTTCTTCCTGACCCTGTTGACCGCGCTGCTCTGGGGCATTCTGCCGATCAAGCTCAAACAGGTCTTGCAGGTGATGGACCCGATCACCGTCACCTGGTTTCGCCTGATAGTGGCCGGCAGTTGCTTGTTTGTTTACCTCGCGGCGACCAGGCGTTTGCCCAGTCGCAAGGTGCTCGGCCCCAAGGGCGGCTGGCTGGTGGCGATGGCGGTGTGTGGGCTGGTCGGCAACTACGTGTTGTATCTGGTCGGCCTGAAATTGCTCAGCCCCGGCACCGCGCAATTGGTGGTGCAGATGGGGCCGATTTTTTTGATGGTTGCCAGTGTGTTTGTGTTCAAGGAGCGTTTCAGCCTGGGGCAGGGCGCGGGGCTGGTGATATTGATCGTTGGCTTCGGGCTGTTCTTCAACCAGCGCCTGCTGGAACTGCTCACCTCGATGGGCAGCTACACCGCCGGGGTACTGACCGTCCTGCTGGCGACCAGCATCTGGGTGTTTTACGCCCTGGGCCAGAAACAGTTGTTGACCGTGTGGAATTCGCTGCAGGTGATGATGGTGATCTACCTGTCGTGCGCCGTGTTGCTGACACCCTGGGCGCACCCGCTGGAGGCGCTGCAACTGAGCCCGCTGCAGGGTTGGCTGCTGCTGGCGTGCTGCATGAACACCCTGGTGGCGTACGGCGCGTTTGCCGAGGCGCTGGCCCACTGGGAGGCCTCACGGGTGAGTGCGACCCTGGCGCTGACGCCGCTGGTGACCTTTGTGGCGGTGGCGTTGGCGGCGTGGCTGTGGCCGGAGTTTGTGCAGGCCGAAGCGATCAATGCCTTGGGGTATTTTGGCGCGCTGGTGGTGGTGATCGGCTCGGCGATGGTGGCATTGGCGCCGTCATTGATGGCCGGGCTCAGGGCCCGGCGATTGCGCATGGCTTCATGATTTTGCTCCAAGTGTGGGAGGGGGCTTGCCCTAATGCCAGTCAGTTAAGGACGAACACTGTACCTGTGGCGAGGGAGCTTGCTCCCGCTGGGCCGCGAAGCGGCCCCAAAAATGGGACTGCTGCGCAGTCCAGCGGGAGCAAGCTCCCTCGCCACAGGTTACTTTTTACCCTTTCTACTTCTTAACTGACTGGCATTAAGGCGAGCCCCCGATAGCCATAGGTATCTACACAACTTTGTAGCAGCCAACAGTAACCACGATGCGAAGCGAGTCGCTCTTGATCTTGCTCTTGATCTTAAGCGCCCCGTTAAACCACGCTGGCCGTAATCCGATAGTGATTTGGGGGGTAAACCGGCAGGGATGCCAGTTTAGCCGCCCCGCGCCATGGATGGCGCGTGGCGGCGGCCCCCCAAATCACTATCGGATTCCGGGCACACCGAGCCTGGGCGAGGTGCCGAGTGGTGGGGCAAGAGCGTTTTGCTTACTTTTGCGCTTTTCAAAAGTGAGACGCCGTAAGGGCGGAACCCTAAGCCGCCGTTACCGCAGCAAAGGATATGTACTCGCTCTGATCCAACATAATGGCCGGCTGTCAGGCCGCCATCGGGGGCAAGTCGAATCGTCGCACCGCCCCTCCCACATTTTGGTTGCGGGGCGTCAGTTAGAGAGGCTTCGGCTGCCGAACCGCCATGGGAGCAAGCCCCTCCCACATTTGCCTTTGGCGCTTAGTGCCCGGCTTCCAGCATATTCTCCGGGCGTACCCACTGGTCGAACTGCTCATCGGTCAGATAGCCCAGCGCCAGCGCCGCTTCGCGCAGTGTCAGCCCTTCGGCATAGGCCTTCTTGGCGATCTGCGCGGATTTGTCATAGCCGATATGCGGGTTCAGCGCGGTCACCAGCATCAGCCCGCGTTCCAGGTGTTCGGCCATCTTTTCGGCGTCCGGTTCGAGGCCGGCGATGCAGTGTTCCTGGAAGTTGTTGCAGCCATCGGCCAGCAGGCGGATCGATTCCAGCAGGTTGTGGATGATCACCGGTTTGTACACGTTCAACTGCAGGTGCCCTTGGCTTGCGGCGATGCCAATGGTCACGTCGTTTCCCAGCACCTGGCAGGCCAGCATCGACAGCGCTTCGCACTGGGTGGGGTTGACCTTGCCGGGCATGATTGAGCTGCCCGGTTCGTTGGCTGGCAATTTGACTTCGGCCAGCCCGGCGCGAGGGCCGGAGCCCAGCAGGCGCAGGTCGTTGGCCAATTTCATCAGCGCCACGGCGAGGGTTTTCAGCGCGCCGTGCAAGGTCACCAGCGGCTCATGGCCGGAGAGGGCGGCGAATTTGTTCGGTGCTGTGACGAACGGCAAGCCCGACAACGCCGCCAGCTCGGCGGCAATCGCTTCGCCAAAGCCGTGGGGTGAATTGAGCCCGGTGCCGACGGCGGTGCCGCCCTGGGCCAGCTCGCACACGGCGGGCAGGGCGCTGCGGATGGCGCGTTCGGCGTAGTCCAACTGCGCGATAAACGCCGAGACTTCCTGGCCGAAAGTGATCGGCGTTGCGTCCATCATGTGGGTGCGACCGGTCTTGACCAGCTTCATATGCCGCGCCGCCAGTTCCGCCAGGCCGCCGGACAACACCGTGATGGCCGGCAGCAATTGCTCGTGAACCGCCTTGACGGTGGCGATGCTCATGGCCGTTGGGAAGCAGTCATTGGAGCTCTGCGAGCGGTTCACATGGTCGTTGGGGTGCACCGGGCTTTTGCCGCCGCGGTTGTTGCCGGCCAGTTCATTGGCGCGACCGGCGATCACTTCGTTGGCGTTCATGTTGCTCTGGGTGCCGCTGCCGGTCTGCCACACCACCAGTGGGAACTGGTCGTCGTGCTGGCCGTCCAGCACTTCGTCGGCGGCCTGTTCGATCAGGCGGGCGATGTCGGCGGGCAAGTCGCCGTTACGGTCGTTGACCCGTGCAGCCGCCTTCTTGATCAGGGCCAGGGCATGCAGCACCGCGAGCGGCATGCGCTGTTCGCCGATGGCGAAGTTCACCAGCGAACGTTGGGTCTGGGCGCCCCAGTAAGCGTCATCCGGGACGTGGACGTCTCCCAGGCTGTCAGTTTCGATACGGCTCATCGGGCACACTCCTTCAGGTTCGTTTGCGCAGTTTAGGCTGTGATCGGCCCAGGGGGTTCCAAAAAACACGCTTCATCGGATTTGCCCCCCGCAAAACCAGGCCCGACAAGGCCTGGGGTTGAGCCGCGAGGTTTTTTAGGCGCAGAATGGTCGCCCTTGGGGTTTTACCTCGCCTGCTAGAAAGGAAACTCGATGACTCGTCTTCGTGCCATCTGTACCGCGGTTGCTCTGGTTTGCGCCAGCGGCCAGGTTTTTGCCGATACCGCCAGCCACAACGCCAGTGCCGAAGCCTTCCTTACCCTGGCCCACGCTGACAAGCTGGGTACCCCGGTATACATGCAAGTGCAACAAATGTTCGCCCAGCGTTTCGAACAGACCAAGGCGCCTGCCGCCAAGCAGTCGGTCCTCGACAGCTACCAGGCCAAGGCCAATGCCGCCCTGGACCAGGCTATCGGCTGGCCGAAGCTGAAGCCGGACATGGTCAAGCTCTACACCACCAACTTCAGCGAATCCGAGCTCAAGGACCTGGTTGCTTTCTACCAGTCGCCACTGGGCAAGAAAGTCCTGGAAAAAATGCCGCAACTGACCCAGCAGTCGGCCCAGATGACCCAGGCCAAGCTGGAAAGCGCCGTGCCGGTGGTGAACAAGCTGTTGGAAGACATGACCAACGAGCTGACGCCAAAAGCCGCCGCACCGGCCAAGAAGAAGTAAGCAGGAATGACCATGCAACAGCGTATCGAAACGGCACTCGCCGCCCTGAGCCCGCAACACTTGAGTGTGCTGGATGAGAGCCACATGCACAGCCGTGGGTTGCAGACCCACTTCAAGGCCGTGCTGGTCAGCCAGCAATTCGAGGGGCTCAACCGCGTCAAGCGCCACCAGAAGGTCTACGCCAGCCTGGGTGACCTGATGACCGAGTTTCATGCGCTGGCGCTGCATACCTATACGCCTGAAGAATGGGCGAACATCGACGCAGCGCCGGCTTCGCCGACCTGCGCCGGCGGGCATTGAGCGCAGCCTCGACCCGCGCGAGCGGGTCGGGGCGATGCCAGTACCCGGATACACAAAACATCCTCCAGCACCACCTTGCTCCACCCCCGCATCCCTAGGCTTTCAGGACTACTTATTCAGCAATAAGGTCTTGAGGTCATGCCTGATTCCATCCATCGAAACACGCCGTCCCTGGCCGCAGTCGACCCGCGTGGGTTAATTGTTCGTAACATCAACTACCACCGCGCAAGTGCAGAGGTTGAACCGCAGGTGCGCGTTCATCGCCAGGTGTTTGGCAGTACGGGCTTGATGATTGAACAATGGGACCCGCGTTTGTTGCAGTTGGCCCGCTCACAGCCGGACACTGCGCCCAATCAACGCACGGTCTATAGCCTTGGCGGACAAGCGTTGCGCACCGACAGCGTGGATGCCGGCTGGCGGCTGACGCTGCTGGGGGAGGCCGGGCATTTACTGGAAGAATGGGATGGGCGCGGCGCGCACCAGGCTCATCGCTACGATCAGTATCTGCGTCCGGTCGCCGTGTTCGAGCAGGCGGCCATTGATGAGCAAGCGCGGTGTGTCGAGCGTCTTGCCTATGCTTTATCTTCGGCTGAAGAGGCCGCACGCAACCGCTGTGGCCGGGTGATTCGCCACGATGACGGCGGCGGCTCATTGTTCCACGAGGCGTATGGGCTGCACGCGCAGGTTGCGCAGCAAACCCGACGCTTCCGGCTGGCGGGTGCCGCGCTGGATTGGCCGCAGCCCGCTGCACAACGCGAGCGGCGCCTGGAGGCCGAGACGTTCCAGACATCCGTGGGGTTTAACGCCCTGGGTGAGCGGTTGCATCACACGGACGCCAAGGGCAATCGCTTCGACTACGCCTACGGCATTGACGGCCAACCGGCGAGTATCGCTGTGACGCCCAGAGGCGGCATGCGTACGCAGGTGCTGGGCAATCGCCGCTACAACGCCGCCGGCCAGGTGCTCGGCGAGCGCGCCGGCAATGGCGTCGTGCGGGCCATGCACTACCGTGAGTTCGATGGTCGCTTGCGGCAAATGACTGCCCATCTGCCCGCACAACCGGGTGCGGCGCTGCAAGACCTGCGCTACGCCTATGACGGCGTTGGCAACGTCGTACGGATCGACGACCTTGCCCAGCCGACGCAATGGTCCAGCAACACCCAAGTCGGTTCGGCCAGCCTTTATGAGTACGACACGTTGTCGCAACTGACCAAGGCCACCGGCCGCGAGACCGCCGGTAACCCGGGAGGCCCGGCGTTACCGGCCAGGTTAGCGTTTGGCTCGACTGACGACAGCGTATGGCGTCGCTACACCCAGCGGTTCAGCTATGACGCCGCCGGCAACGTGCTCACGTTGCAACATGTGCCCAGCAGCGGCACGGGCTTCACGCGGCAGATGAGCGTGGCCGCAGGCAGCAATCATTTTCTGCCCCAGGCCGATGGCACCACCGCGCCGGGGTTGGGCCAGGGCTTTGACCGCAACGGCAACCTGCAAGCGCTGGCAGGCGACCACCCGATGGGCTGGGATGTGCGCAATCAACTGGTGCGCCTCACGCAGGTACGACGCGCGGGCGGCAACGACGATGAAGAACGCTACGCCTACGATGCCACCGGCCAGCGCATCCTCAAACGCCGGGTCGCCCAGGCCCGGGGCGTGATGCACACCGCCGAGGTGCGCTACTTGCCGGGACTGGAAATTCGCCATGACAGCGCAACGGGGGAGCAACTGAATGTCCTCAACCTCGATGCCGGAACCACCACCGTCCGTGTCCTGCTTTGGGATCGCCACCCTTCGGGAGGGCGCCAGGACGCGCAGATCCGTTACGGCTTGTCGGACCACTTGGGCAGCAGCAGCCTGGAACTGGGCGAGCAGGCGCAACTGCTCAGCCAGGAAAGTTATTACCCCTATGGTGGGACCGCGTGGTGGGCGGCGAAAAACGCCAGCGAGGCGAGTTACCGGTTCATCCGTTATTCAGGCAAGGAGCGCGATGCCAGCGGGCTGTCTTACTACGGCTACAGGTACTACGCGCCGTGGTTATGCCGCTGGATCAGCCCGGACCCGACCGGCGATGCCGATGGCTTGAACCTGTACGCGATGGTTGGCGGTAACCCGGTCACCAGGGACGATGCGCAAGGGCTGGCCGCGACCCCGGCTTTGGAGGCGCCCCGGGACAAACAAATACGCCGGCTTTCCATCAGCCGCAGGCTGGCGAATATAGGGTGGATTATGCGCTCGAGGATACAAGCGGCCTCGTCGGCCGCGATTCGCGATGGTTTATCCACCTATATCGCCAATGCCGTCGCGACGGGTGTCGAGCTGGCGGTATTCAGCACTCTCCAGCCCACGCCGGAACGCAATCAGGCCTTGCGCTATAGCGTCGTCGCGCTGGATGCCCTGGCCACGTTCCATATGAGCACCGGTATCGCCGGTAACTGGACCCGCATGGCGCCACAGATCGGTGCTATATCGGCAAGCCTTGTGGGCGCTGCATATGCCGTCCAGGTTGACACGCTGAGCGTTCAAACCGAGGAACAGTGGGACCCCATAGCGGTGCAACGGTTGAGCGGGCATGTTCGCTCGCTCTCCAGGGAACTGGTGCAGCAGATCATGCGTGGTCACGGCAGCGGGTCATCCTGGGGCAGCACGCCCCTGCGGGCCAGGCTCGGCCGCACCGCCGGCGCGACGGCAGCGTACGCGGTCGCCACCGTCGCCAACGCGGTGTACGGCGGCGAAGTGCCTGCGCTGATGCAACCCAATGTGTCCCCCGCAGTTGAAGCCTACGATGGGGCGATGGGAGCGATGATTCGTAGCGGTCACTCCACGGCCGCCCACGATGCCCATGGCCTGACCGTGCAGACGCCGGACCCTGCGGCGCTGATGCACGGCGGGCTCAGCAGAATGTTCAATCAGGTGTGGACGTACTGGGCCGCGACCGGGATTGAGGCGTTGGCCGTTGCGCTCACGGGCCTGCCCCAGGCTGCGCAAAGCGGGAGCACTCGCACGATAGTGAGGGTGGCCCGCGGCCTGATTGCAGCACTGACCGAATGGCGCGGCTTTTTCGTAGTGTATGCCAGGCGCGGGTACACAACCCTTGCCTCGAACTGGAGCGCAGCCCGGCGATCCTGACAAGCACAAGGATGGGCCGTCGCGGCGGCCCATGTTTGCGTGTTACCAAAAGTTGTTTACATATCGACAGCCCTTAGGGGTTGTCAGTCAGTACCTGGGCGGGGTGCAGCTCGTCGTAGGTGTCGTTTTCGTCCTCATTGACGGTGTACCAGGCCCAATAGGTGGTGCGCCGCATGAATCCTCCTGCGGTGAGTGTCTGTGTCGGGCGCCCGAGAGGGTCATACAATTGCCGGTCGCTGTGGCCCAGCTCGCGCATGGAGTGATCGTTGACGTAGGCGTGGCTGTTGGCGAAGTAGGCGCGATAGAGGCGTATGACCAAGCCCTTGTTGTTGTATTCGACACGCTCGCTGACGCGCCAGCGGGGGTCGGCGTGCACTTGGCGCAGCTGCTGCTTCAAGATGCCGGATGCATCCGCCAGCTTGTCGACCAACAGGTCGCCCTTCTCGTCGACTGCATGGGCCGGGCCTGGTTCGGTCTTCTGCTTGGTCTGCAATGAACGGCCGAAGCCATCCCAGCAGGTCAAGGTCATGCGCACCTGTCGTTCGGCATCGCCGGGGTAGCGGTCGGCTTGCAGCACGAGCCCATGTACCGGCGTCCGGCTGGCCGCATCGATCAGCGCCTTGAGTTGTACTTCGCTGTCGCTGAGCGTTTGACGACCGTCACTCAGGCGCAATCGCGCGCTCATGCGGATATGCCCGCCGGGGAGCAGGTAGCCTTTGGTAATCCACTCGGGCTTGACCTGGGCCGGGTCGATGCTGCCCATCCAACTGAACGGGGCGTAGCAGTGCGCGCTGGCCATGTCTTGCAACACGCTTTGCGCCTGTTCGATGGCAGACCCAGGCGTTACATGCTCGAGCGGACGGTAGCTGTCCAGCGCGGCGAAGCCCACCCTGAGGCTTTGTTCATGGCCGTGAAAGCTGCTGGCAAGCAACTGTCCAAAACCGTCATAAAGCGCCTCTTGAACCGTGCCGTTTGGGTCGACGATTTTTGTCGGCAGCAGCAATCGATAGTCGTATTCGGCTACGGTCACGCAATCGTCGGGGGCTTTCACCCGCAGGGTTTGCAGCGTGTAGGCGTCGTATTGAAGGGTCGTTTCGCCGTGGGCCTTGGTGGCCTGCAGGGCCCTCAACCGACAAAACCGGCTGGGCTTGTCATAACGGGGAAAGTGGCGGCAAATCGACCACAGGCGGTTTTGCGCGGGCGGCGCCTCGCCGTCGAACAGAAAAAACATCGCCATGGTGCGATAGCCACTCTCGGTGAGCGTTTGCACCAGGTCCACCGTGGGTTGGTTGGGCATGGCCGGGATGTCGTTGTAAACCTTCAAGGCCTGGTCATCCAGCTCGGCGGTTTCCAGGTAATCGGTCAGTGCCTGGGCTGTGGCGACGCCGAGGTCCAGGGTTTTACCCAAGCCACCGGCCTGCCGGTAGCGCTGCACCGACAAGCCGCTCAGTGTGCGCAAAGCCCCTGCGGCCAATGGCCCGTCGCGAGTGTCGATGAACCGTTCATAGGTGACGCGCGCGGGGGCCAGCCCGCCAGGCGCCGGCGCTTTGCCGAGCACCAGGGCGTTGTCTCGTTGGCGGTAGGGCAAGGCCAGGCGCCACTGCTGTGCGCCGTCCAGGTGAATCGGCTGTGCCAGCGTTTCGCTCAGGTAATAGAACTGTTGCGCGCTGTCATGGGTATCGCGCCACCAGCGCTGTTGGTGCTCATTCACCAGCACGGCGGGTGGCGGGTCGCTGGCGGTGGTACGGCGGGCATAATGCAGGGTCACGCCATGCACCAGGCAACCATAGGCGTCCCAGCGCAGGTTGATCTGGTGCTGGCAGAGGGGATCGTCTGCCATGCCTTCATATTGATAGCTGATCGACTCCAGGGCTAATGGCAGCAACCGGGCGTAGGGCGTATGGGCACTGGCCGGCGCCAGTTCGCGGACCAGATACCGCTGGTGTTTGACCGAGTAGGGCACGGCGTCGTGCGCCGGGTCCGCCGCCATCACCTCGACCCGCAGCACACTGCCACTCAGTGCACGGGCCGCCTCGCGTGCCAGCGCCGGCGCAGGATCGCTGATCAAGTCGTCGTGATGATCCAGCGGCCCTGCCTGGGCCGTCGCTCTGTAGCGGCTTACCAGCGTGCGCCCGAGGGTCTTGGCTTGCGGGTCGTGAGGGCTTTGGTCGAGGGTGGGCATGTCAAGGGAGCGACCGGTATGAAACCAGGTTTTGCTGCGCAAGGCTGCGCTGGAACCTGGCGGGTTGCGTGCGTCCTTGCGGCGTTCGGTGTCGGTTTGCAGCACCAGCCCGAAGCCACGGAACTCGCGATCCAGGCGGTCGTAATACGCCTGTCGATAGCTCACGCGCTGGGTCAGTTGGTTGCCGGTGATCTCGTCCCGTTGGCTTTGTTGGCTGACCAGCAGCAGCGCAAAGGGTAACCGGCTGATCGCAGGCTGGCCCGTGGCATGCAGTTCGCGTTTTTCGTCCAGCCACTCCTGGGCACTGCTGCGATAGTTGATCAATGCCTGGGCGCCCATGTTGTTATCGGTGCGCCTGAGGAGCCAGGGCTTGTGGCTGAAAAAGTCATAGCGCCAGTGGATGGAGCTCTGGTGGGCAGCGGTCAGGATCAGGCTCGGACAGCCCTGGCCGAGCACGTCGATAACGCTGACCTGGCAGTGGTCGTCATACTGCACGCCCTCTGGCCACGGGACGTTGATCGCTTGGGTCTCGAAGCCGTTGCCGCCTTTGTTGAGGAAAATACTCAGGTGAGCGGCGCTCAAATACAGCAGGTCTGCCGCGCCACCGCCATTGAGGTCGACGAGCAGTACATGCGCCGCGTTGAACGTTTGATAACGCAACGGCAGCGTGGCCAATACGAACCCCTGGCCAAAACGGCCGCGACCCAGGTTCGGCCAACATTTCACTTCGTTATGCCGGATACGCACCAGATGCTGTTGGCCGGTGGCGAGCACATCGCTGAACGCCACCAGTTCGTTGGGCGAGGAGGAAATGACCGGCAAGCCATCGTCGGGCCCATGCGGCACCTCGGTGGCGGGTGCGAAGCCGGATGCCCGGCGATGTTCATACAGGCGCACGCTACGCGGGCCGATCATCGCAAAATCATGACGGCCTGCCCCCATCAAGTCAGCGAGCATGCCCTGCGGGTGGAAGAATTCCGACGGGAATGCATCGAACGGCGTATAGGCTGACCAGTTGCGCTGTTCGTCAAGGCTGAAAAAACCGTTCATCCCAGGCCCCGCCACCAGCCAGTCCAAACGCCCGTCGCCGGTCACATCGGCCAGCGCCTGGTGGATGGGCCGGGTGCTGTCGG
Source organism: Pseudomonas sp. R1-43-08 (assembly GCF_003852255.1). Classification (NCBI taxonomy): domain Bacteria; kingdom Pseudomonadati; phylum Pseudomonadota; class Gammaproteobacteria; order Pseudomonadales; family Pseudomonadaceae; genus Pseudomonas; species Pseudomonas sp. R1-43-08. The sequence continues at coordinate 3,767,209 of NZ_CP027734.1, read as the reverse complement.
CCACCGGCAGCCGCGTCAACTCCACGGCCGCGCCGTAGGTCACCTCGTTGCTGGTGCGCGGGTGTTGCGGCCTGAGCGGTTCATGGTAATACCAACATTTGTCTGCGCGGTACAACACACCGGGCATGCCTTCGCCATACAGATCCATCAGTTGATAACGAGCGCCGCCATGCGGCTTGGGCAGTGCAGCGAATGCCTGGTAGCGGCCAGGGTCAACCTTGAGCTGGCTCGACTCATAAAGGCACTCCAGCGGCGGGCGGCTCACGCTATTGCCCGCGCTGTCGAAGGCTTGCTCATGCACCGCGCTCAACAGGCTGACTTGCGAGGAGATGCGGTATTCCAGCAGCAGGCGCTGGACCAGCACCGGGTCGACGCCCATTTGCGTTTCTTTGGGGAAGTGGTGAAACATCAGGATCTGGCTGCAGCGGCGCAGGGTGCGTAACTCGAAGCCGAAGGCAAAATCCGAGCAAGGGTCGGGCCGTGTCGGCCAGTCCTGGATTTTCAGATACGTCGGGCGCTTATCCAGTTCGAGGGCGCGTTCGCCATAATCGAAGAGCAATTGAAAGTGCCAGCCCATGTCCGGTTTATCGTCGGTCTGCCAGAGGTAAAGCTGCTCCTGCTCCCTGGCGGTGAAGTTGCCGTAGCAGACGCTTTGCAGGTAATGCCGGGCGCGGCAGTCCCTGGGGTAGTGCGCGGTGTCGGTTTCTTTCGTGTAGTGATAATAAATGTGCTCGCCGTGGGCGTTCAGGCTTTCCTGCAACAACCACTGCGCCACATGGTGCGGCTGGTCTGGATCGGCAACCCTGGCCAGCGCGGTTTTTCCGTAAAGGTGCTGGCTGCCATCGGCACCCTGTATCAACCAGAAGCCGGCCGTGTCGGTTGCCGATTGCCAGTGTTCGATACGGTCGAAGCGGCCCTCGACCCTGGGGAAGTGGCGGGTGACCGTATACGCGATGGGCAGTGGCAAACCATTGAATGCCGCGTGGCTGCTGCTGATGATCGCGCCCTCGGCGTCGCGTTCCGGTAGCCAGATTTGCGCGTCGGGGCCCACCAGCACATCGTGCATCGTGTAGCCAGGCACGCCATGGGAGGTGCGCCGGCTGACGGCAGGCTGGGGCACCCCCCAGCCCAGGCCGAAGGGGCCGTTACCGGCGCCGCTGTGGTAGGTCAGCGACATGGCCGGCGCGTAGCCACGGCCGGGCGAAATCGGCAAGGCAATTTCAAAGCTTGCCGTACCGCTGGAGCCGATATCGCCCCAGCCCTTGCCGGTGCCCTGGATGGCCGCACCGCCTTTGGGCAGCGCCGGGGTATTGACCTGTAGCATGGAAGTGTCGTCGCTCATGCCTGACCCCCACTGGCAGCGGCTGCCCTGGCGGTGTAGCGCAGGTGAATGACAATATCGTTGATGGATTCCAGGACGGCTTTTTGCCCGCTCGGGTTGGGGAATTGCAGGGTCCAGTCGGAGATGGCCCCCGTGTATTCGAACGGCAAGTAACGCTCGTTGCTGTCGAACGTGAGGGTGAACAGGCCGTTGTCATCCAGCCCGGTGGACAGTGCGATTTGCTGATGGGCACGCCGGTCCGTGCGTTGTTCGCCGGTGGGCAGTTCGATTTGGTTGCGGGTCTGGGTCAGTATCGCCTTGATGTCTTCATAGGGGCCCAGGGTCGCGGGCAACGATACGCTGATGCCCTTGATCCGTCGCAGGATGTGCCCGGGGTAATCCTCTTCGAACAGTGCCGCGGGTAATTTGAAGCACAGCGTGCCTTTAGTGACCAGATGTCGTTTATGAGCAGCCCACTTCTCTTCAGTCGTGGGAGGCGGCCTCTGGGAGGTGTCGGTTGCGGGGGGGAGAGCTCGCACTCGTGCAGGCGGTGGCGCAGGGAAATGGTCTTGACGATCTCCAGATCCCGCACGTTATGGTTCAAATAGGCCGCGTTCATGTTCAACAGCGACAGCTTCAGGGCTTCACCCGCCAGATAGCCTCGGTAGTTGTTGTTCCAGGCGCCCGGCTGGATAAACGTGCGCGCATAGTCCGCTATCTCGTACTGCCAGCACGCCTGGGCGCTGCGGCACAGGGAAAGGCTAAGGTCATAGACTTGGTAATAGAACGTGCTCAACTGAGCGTTGAGCCAGTCATACAGCTGTGCCTTGGAAAAGCGCTTGGCCAACAATTGATAGTTCGACCAGGCTTGGGCCAGGGAGGTCTGGGCCAGGCGCAATTGCAGGCGCGTGGCTTTTTCCTGCTCGGCATAGGCCTGTAATTGGGCATCGACCTGGGCCAGTTCGAGTCGGGCCTGCTCCTGGGCATGGGCCCACTCTTGCGCCCGGCGGTTGAATTGCTCGGAACGATCCAAGTCTGCGGCGGTGCCGCGCAGCGCCGTGGCAACGCCTTGGGCGATGGCTTGGGCGGCATAGAACGGGCCTTCCCAACGCGAGCCGCCGACACTGGTACCGAAGATATTGGGTGCCACCATCGCGACGCCGGCCGCTGCGGCGGCGGCGCAAGCGGCGGTGTCGAACCCGGTGCTGATCAGGTAGAGCAAGCCTGCCTGGGATTCGCCGGCGCTGATGCCTTCGGTGAGCTGGTGTGCGTAGTAGTGCATCCGCGACTCGATCATGCGTCGGCTGGCGTCGAGTGCCTGGCGGTTCCTTGCGTCGATCTGCAACGCCTGGGTTTGCTGGCTCACGACGATATTGGCCAAGTCCCACGCCTGTTGTTGCTGTAACTCCAGATATTCCGCCTGTTCCTTGCGTTCAATCAGGGTCAGTACCGTACTGCCGAATTGAATCACCGCTTCGGCGGTCGTGAGCGCGTGGCCCGACATGACCTGGAAGCGATAATGGCCGACGTGCGCGTCGACGAACGGCGCGGCACCACTTTCGCCGAAAGCCCGTTGGCCTTGGGCGGCCAGCAGTTTGAGAGGCGACAGCGGCGCCCCGTAGAGCGGCAGGTGCAAGGGTTTACCGGTGATGTCCAGATTGTGCCGCAGATTATGCAGACGACTTTCGAGCTTGTCCCAGCGCGCCACCAGTTCGGCGTTGAAAGGCAGGCGCAGATTATCGGTGTCCGTGAGCCAAGGCAGTGCATCGCCTTCGGCCGACAGGTTGACGTCGATGGTCGGGTTGGTTTGCTCAAGTTTGGCCAGGGCCTCAGATCCCTGCGTGGCCAGCGCGCCAAGGGTGATTTGCGCCCACGGTTCAGTGATGCTGACCCTGGGGCGTGAGCCAAGGAAATGCTGGGCTCGGGTGTACCAGAGTTTGGCTTGGGTCAGGCTGTCCGGGGTGAGCTGGCGATAGTCTGCATCGCCGCGATTGAGCAGGATGTCCAGGTAAAACAGGTAGATCGCCTTGCGAAAATGCACGGGTGAGCGTATCGCCAGTTCGTGGGGATCGTGGCTGGTGTAGCCGGGCAGCCGTTCTTCACGGGCCAGTTCGCGCAAACCCCAAAAGGCAGGCCGTTTGCTGGACGCCTCGGCGGCACGCCCAGGGTCGAACAGATAGCCGAGCCAGGCTTGCGCTTCGGCATAGCGTTGCTCCTGATTCAGGCGATGGGCTATCAGCCAGGGCGCGTACAGGAACAGCTCCCAGAAGTACTTGCCGTTAGCACCCGTGAAGTCGATGCCTTCTGCTGTGCCGCCAGGTGTGAGTGGCGGCTCTTTCCAGGTTTCTGGCGTTAACGAGAACAAATAGTCAAGGCTGACATTGGCCGCCTGGACCAGCTTGGCGGCAATACAGGTATTCATGCGCAGGGTGGCGGGCATGCCGGCAGGCAGGCTTGCCGAATTGTTGGAAAAGTCGATGAATTCAGCGGTGCCGAGTTCGCCCGATTCGAGTCTTTTGATCGTCGGCGCCAGTTGCGGGTTGAGCGTGGGGTCAGAAACAGGTGTGGTCAGCGTCAGGGTTGCCGTATTCAACGCATAGCCGAGGATTTTCGCGCCGCCTTCGCCAGGCTCAAGCGTCACCACCCCATGTAGCAGGGTGAAACCGGACTTCATCTGCGCCTGCGTCACCGGAATGCGCGTCGTGACCCGATGCCCGTCAGGCAATTCGGGACTGGACCCGGTGAGGCTTTCGTGAGCGGTGTCCTGGAAACTGATGATGCGATGAGAGTTGGCAGTGATGTTTTCGGTGAATGGGTAGTCTTTGAAGTTCGCACTCATGATGACGTGTTTATAGGCGCGTAAGTTGGGCGTGGTCACGTTTGCCTTTCGGACTATCAGTGTGTTTTCCGAATGCAGCTTGTTTTTATTATCCTCTGGACTGGTATAGACGTGATAACGGTCGAGGTTGATATGGAACTGTTTGTGTGTGTATAAATTTACGAAGGCGTTTTTGTCGACATAGTTACCGTCCAGCAAAAGGTTGTTTTGCGCGTCTGTTCGATGGGTAAACAGTGCGCCGTCAGCATCACTTACAGCGTTAGGGAATTCCTCATGGGTGGTCGAATTTTTTAAATACAGTGCGCAGTACTCAGTTCTCTGCTTTGTGGAGGCACCGCTGATCATAGAGCCCTTGCTCAGTTTAAGTTGAGTGGCTTTGGGGTCATCCAGCGCATCATGGGTCATCAGCTTGATAGTGACATCCTGCTGTTTATCCAAGATGACGGCGTACTGGTGCTGGAAACGGCCACTGAGAGTAGAAGAGAACACAAGTTCCTGAGTGTTTGAATCGAAAGAAACGTCAGTGGTATCGGTGTTTTTTATGTTTGTCTGTTTTTTTTCGAAATTCCAATGGTCGTTTTCTTCGAAAATCATCTGCGACGCGATAGTAATTTCGTAGTCGGCTTTGGGCGCTATTTTAAACTGCAAGTTGCCCTGGTTCTTGTGAGCGAAGAGCGTGAGAAACTGCCGGGCGCTGTCAGGCAGCAATTCGCTGTAATACCCGTTAGTGCTCTGCAGCTCGCCCTTGAGTATGGCCTGTACTTCGGTCTTCTGGGACGGGTCGAAGGGTTCCATCAGCCGGTTTATTTCTTCGGCCAGCGCTGAGCCGGGCAGCACGCTATAGCGTCCGGGGCTGCCGCCATCGGCGACGGTGGTGATAGTGAAGGACTGGTCGATATGGACGGCCTGGAAAAACCTGCCAATGAAATTATCCTGCTGTTTGGGATCTTTACGGCTGGTAGCGAGCACACTTAAAAAAAGCACGGGCGTGCTCTTGCTGTCGACGATTGCCACCGTTTGCGTAATGCCTTTGAGCAGCTCCGAACTGGATGCGTTAACGTCTTCGGTGGCGCAATATTGCTCAATGCACGCCTGAGGCACGCTCCAACTGCCGTCATGCTTCTTATACGAAAAATTGAGCCGGAATTTGACGTAGTGGGTGTTGATCCAATCGGCCAGATCTTCCTTTTCCTCCGAATCCGATCGCGCCGGCTTGAACGAACTGGACGGGGTGGGTTTGATGCACTCGGCCCAGATGAAAAATAGCCGGCTATTGAAGTACACCGGCCGGATACTTTGCTCGGCGGTGGCGTCGGAGACCGACAGGTTGATTTTTTTCCAGTCTGACCAGGCGTCCTGCAAGAGCACCGCGCCGGAGCGCCTGGACAGGTCCAGCGAGCGCCAGTAATAGGTGTTCTCGGAGGTGGATTTACCGACGAAGTAATAGGTGCCGCTGTGCAGGTTGTTCAAGTCGGCGTCTATATAGCCGTTGAGTGTGCGTATGTTGGCGGTTTCCTCGAACCTGGCCAGATACTGCTGAACCGCCGTGGTGACGGTGTCCGCTTGAATTCGGTATTGGCTGAGGTCGTTTTGCAACTGGTGAAAATTGTCGGTCCTGTTCCGTCGTAACGTCGGGTCCAGATAGTTGGCCGGGTGGTAGTGCAATTGCTGACTGGCACTCCACAGCGGGTAGGTGTGCAACTGTTCGCGCCAGATCTTGTTTTGTTGCGCGGTCATGCCCTGATGGGCATAGCCCGGCTCCAGGCCCAGTTCAATACGGCTGATGTATTGCTGCAAGCTGGAAATGGCACAGGCTACCGGGCTGGTCGGCACGGCTTGGCTGACTTGTACGTCGAGTAGCCAATACGCATAAAGGTCATCGGCATTGCCGATGGTTGCCTTAAGCGCATCAGGCACTTTATGGGTGAGGTAGTAAGCGAGCATCGCGTCGCGCAGGCTTTCATTAAGCTGTTGGTCAAGCGAGTGAGACATGATCAGTCCTTGAGCAGGTCGGTAGGAAAAGGCGTGTTGACGGGAGAGGTATGGGCACTCGTGAGCGCCTCACCGACGGCCTTCCATTGAGCGAACGTCGAGTTGGTTTCAAGTTGGCTGGCTGCAATCAGCAGGTTGGCCGACAGGCCGGTTGCAGTGCTGGCTTGGCGGCAGCGCAGCAGCCAGTCCAGGCGATCCATGGAGGTAATGCGTGGAGGGTTCAGTTGGCTGCTGAAGACGGTTATTTCGCTGGCACTCCAGCCAAAAAGTCGGGCGAGATGCTCGCTGGTTTCTTCAGTGTTGTGTTGTGCCGCGCGATTGGGCTGCGCGTTGGCCTGTCCGAAGTAATCGAGAATTTGCCCTTCCGTCAGGCCAAAACGCTCAATGCAATGGTTGAACTGCTGAATGAGGTAAAGGGTGTGCGGGGTCAGTTCAAGGACCGAAGACGCTTGATAGCCACTGTCCAGCCAGTGTGGGTTTATCAGAAACTGATCAAGCGCCTGGCGGCTGAGCGGCAATTGCAGAACATCGACGGCGTGGGGGAGCAGCAATATCAGATAGCCGAGGGTTTGCAGGGGTGGGGCAGCGGGCGCGTGCAAGCGCAGGAAATGGTTGTCATATTTTTGATGACCGTTGGCATCGCCTGGCAGCTGGGGTACGGCGCGGATGATCTCTTTGAGGCGTAGATACAGCGCCCAGAACTCATTACGCACCGTCTCCATCAGGGTACGAAGCTTGGGTTTGGCTCTCTCGATATAGTAGGTTGTGCGATTAGCGTCCGTGCTGATGGCAATGGCGGACAGCGCTTGCTCGACCGCCACCTCAATGCTCGTGTTTGAGCGCATCCGTTGCAGTACTTGCTGGGCCAGGGCTTCCCAGTCCACGGCGGGCAAGCGAACTGCTTCATCAGCGGGTTGCTGGGGAAGTTCAAGCAGGTTCAGCTGTTTGGAGAGAGAAGCCTGATCATAGGCCGCGAACTCTTTCAACAGCAGGTTGATGGCCGGGTCCTGGACCTGCTGATCGAGCAATAGCTGGTGCCTCAACAGTGACAGGCTGTTGCCATTCTCCTTGAGCCAACGGCTGGCCCATTCCAGGTGCATGAGCATATCGAGAAAGTCAGCCGCGCCCTTCGGCTTGCGTCTCAGCGTTGGGTGACGCAGTTGCGTAAGAAAGGGCGTCGTGCCAGGCAACTGCAGCAGTTGCTGGCATTCCATGACCGACAAGCCGAACAGCCGAGCGATTCGCGCTTGCCGATAGAGTGCGCTGACGGTCTCGACCGTGCGGGTTTCGGGCTCATCGGCGATCAGCAGTTGCAGCGAGTCCTGGGTGTCTTGCAGGCCCAGCGCGGCGCAGAGTTGTTGCCGGGTGGTTGCGTCGAATGCCTGCTCGTCCAGACACAGCGCAGGCAGGGCTGAACCCGCGCGGTTGAACACCTGATCGAACAACGACACGCGCTCACCCGAACCGTGAACGGGCAACTGATGGAGCCAGGCGGCAAACTCTTCGGCTTGCAGGCTGTAGCGCTTGCTCAGATAGCAAAAGACCCCCAGCGCCCGAAGGGTGTTATGGGTGATCAGCAGCGCGCGGTTGCTGGCGCCTTCGCAGCGCATCGCGCTGACCAGCAACGTGTCCAGGTGCGCGAAAGGCAGGCCGAGCCAGCGCTGCAGGCGAATCATCCGTTGCAGCCTGTCGAAGCGTTCAAGGCTCACGTTGACCAGCTTGGCGGGGGCGTCTTTGTTGAGGCTGATCGCGAGTGCGGGGGCAGATGCAAGCGCGCCGTTGATGTAACAGGCACCGTAAGTGAGGCCGGTGGGCTGTTTGCAGTTTGGCGATTGGCGCGGTGCTTGTGTCTGTTGTGCCAGCAGCGCTTGAAGTTGTTCGGCATCCAGTTGCGTATGCTGCAGGAAATCAGTGACGTCTTCCGGCCCCTTTTCAGCCGTCCAGTTGAAGTACGTGCGATAGAAGGTTGGCGCGCCCTGCGCCGTTACCCAGTCTCTTTTCAGCAGGGCCTGTTGTTCTGGGCTCAGCCCGGATAACAGGCATTGCACCTCATTGTTGCGGGTAACGACTTGCCCGTAAGTGCTGGTTGCTCCCGCCAGGGGCAACTGGCGACTGATGCGATAGTTCAACTCACCCAACATCGGCTTGTCGCCCGACAAGCCCAGCCGGCATTGCTGGTGGTGGAAATGATACGGCAGCGAAAACGGGTACCAGGTGTTGCTCAGCAGCGAGTAGGCGTCGTCGGCGTCGGCGATATTGCTGAGCAAGGTCTGATTGATGATCGACAACATGGGCACCTGGCCCGTAACGCTGTGTTGGTCGATCAACAGGTCCTTGAGGTCTGCACGCCGGGCCGACAGCTTGAGCACGTCGGCCCCCTTGGCATTCTGTTCCAGTTGCAGGGCGAACAGATAAAGCGCGCGCAGGTAGGCAGCCGGCGAATCGACCGCGGCAATGGACGCGTTGGCGCAGAACTGTTCGCGATTTTCGTTGAACAAGGCCTGGTAGGTGGCATCGGTATCGGCGGCGACATCGCGTTTAGCGCGCAGGGTAGGGCGCTGCGACGAGACCTGCTGTTCGCGAAACAACCTTTCCAGTTGCGCTGCCGCGCTCTTGGCCTTGCGGTATACCGCGTGGGCATCGTCATCGTTGCAGGTGGCCAGTTGCTCTGCGAAGGCCTTTTCGCTGAGGCGCACGATGTCGAATACCGAATGAATGTCGAGGCGCTGCAGCGCGGTGTTGAAATCGTCCCGACCGGGGGCGGGAGGGTGTGCGTGATCAATCAGTTGAGCGAGCAAGGAGCTGCTGTCGGCTTGCATATTCATACGTTCCTTCACGCCCGCCGATGGGTCCGGCGGGCAATCAAAAACGCTATCACGCAGGTTAACGGGGCCAGGCATAGCTATTTACAGGCTGCGTCGGCCCCCGCCGGTTGAGGCATCCATACACCGATACCACCTCTGTGCAGGCATGAACCCTAGGCTTTGCTGACCATTGTGCAATTGAGGTCATGTGATCATGTCTGCTTCACTTCATCGAAACACGCCCTCGCTTGCGGCCTTCGACCCCCGTGGATTGACCGTGCGCAGCGTCGCTTATCTGTGCGCTACCTCCCAGGCTGCGCCGACGGCCCGTGTCAGGCGTCAAGTCTATGGGGCCAGCGGCCTTTTGCTTGAGCAGTGGGACCCGCGCCTTTCTACCCTTAAATCGCGCGAACCGTTGACCGAGGCGAATCAGGCCTCGGTGTACAGCCTGTCTGGTACCTTGATCCGCAGCAACGATGTGGACGCCGGCATGCGGCTGATGCTGGCGGCGCCTTCGGGACAGCTGTTGCATGCCTGGGACGGCCGCGGTGCCTATCAGCGCCACGACTACGACACCTTGCAGCGTCCGGTGGCGGTGTTCGAACAAACTGCCGACGAAGCGCGACTCCGGTGTGTCGAACGCCTGGTGTATGCCGCGCCAACGCCTGAGCACCGCGCACTTAACCGCAGTGGCCGCCTGGTACGCCATGCCGACCCGGCGGGCACGCAGGTGTTCGACGCCTATGGAATGACCGGGCAGGTGCTGCGCCAAACCCGGCGGTTTCGCGAGGCCCCGGGCACTGTTGACTGGCCGCTTGCCCCGGCCGATCAGGACCAGCAACTGCAACCTGAGCTTTACACCACACGCTGGGCGTTCGACGCCCTGGGCGCCACGGTGGAACAGCTCGACGCCAAGGGCAATGCCCGACAGTTCGCCTATGGGCTGGACGGGCAGGCGAAAAATATTCACCTCACCTTGAAGAGTGGTACGCGCAAGACCGTGATAGAGGGCTACGTCTACACTGCCGCCGGCCAGGTGGAGACGGCCCTGCTGGGCAATGGCGTGAGTAGCCTGGCCACCTATCGGGCCGAGGATGGCCGTATGCGCCGGCTGATGGCGTACCGCAAAAACGAGCGGGCGGCGCCGCTACAGGATTTGAGCTACGACTATGATCCCGTGGGAAATGTTTCAAGCCTGCAGGATCAGGCACAACCGACCAGGTGGAGCCACAACACGCAAGTAGATGCCTCCTGTCGCTATGAGTACAACTCGCTGTACCAACTGACCCAGGCCACAGGCCGGGAAAGTACTGCCGCCGCCATCGGCCCGGCACTGCCCGCGCGTATTTCGTTCGGTTCGACCGACGCCGGTTTGTGGCGCAACTATACCCAGCACTATGCCTATGACGAGGGGGGCAACCTGACCCGGCTGCGCCATGTGCCGTCCAGTGGTGTCGGCTATACCCGCGACATGCAGGTCGCAACTGGCAGTAATCGTGCGTTGTCGAGCGAGCATCCGGTTGACGAGTGGGCGCAGGGTTTTGATGCCAATGGCAATCAGCAACAGCTGGGGCGTGGCCTGCCGATGGCGTGGAACGTGCGTAATCAGTTGACCAGGGTCACGACGATTCTGCGAGAGGAGGGGGACCCGGATGAGGAGGCCTATGTGTACGCAGGCGACGGCCAGCGCGCGCTCAAGCTCACGCACCAGCAGGTCGCCGGCAGTCGGCAGACGGCGCGTGTGTATTACCTGCCAGGCCTGGAAATTCGCCATCGACCGTTGCGCCGGCTGAATGTTGTGCGTCTTGAAGTGGCGCGGTGCACGGTTGAGGTCTTGCAATGGGAGCTGGGGCTCGATGAGGGAGCAGCCGATGCAACCCTGCGCTTTTGCCTGACGGATCAGCAATCGAGTCATGGGCTGGAGTTGGGCGAACAGGCAGAGTTATTGAGCCAGGAGAGTTATTTTCCCTATGGAGGGACGGCGTGGTGGGCATCGCGCAGCGAGGTGGAGGGTCGCTACAAGACGCGCCGATATTCAGGCAAAGAGCGTGACAGCAACGGCTTGTATTACTACGGTTTCCGCTACTACGCCCCTTGGTTACAGCGCTGGATAAACCCCGACCCCCTGGGGGACGGGGCAGAGTTGAATCCCTATCTCATGGCGTTCAACAACCCGATCACATTCGTTGATTCAATGGGGCTGCTGCCGGCCGATGTGGAAAATACCCAAATACAGGGCGGTACTGTAATCCTCCTGCTTTTGGTCTTGCTGGGCCTGGGCGTGGGGGCGTTGCTTGGGAATGTGACGTTGGGGGCTTCCATCGGGGCTCTGGTGGGCGGTGTACTGTTTGGTACCAGTCGCCTGAATGCCTATCTGCAAATGCAACCGCAGGCCGTGGCAAGGGCCGCCGAACAAGTGGAAGAACAATTCGCCAGGGATATTTCGGAGCTGGCGATCAAGTTGGCGCAGCAGGCGCGGTTGAGTCACGAAGAAACGGAGCGGCTGGTGAATTTTGCCTATGCACGCCGCCCTGCCGAGGGAGGCATGTCCCTTTACCTCCATGCATCGGAAGGGGCCATCTATGGCTATGCGGGGCCTGTGGGTGAATCGGGGGGCGTCGAGGGCATACTGATGGACAGTCGTAACCCGATGCCTGAGTTGAAACGCATGGGCTATGGCGCGGTACTGCTGCGAAGACCTGGGCGTGAGTCCGCTGCCGCGAGCGGTCAGCAGGCGGGGGCGAGCACGTTCGAGGTGGGGGCGACGACACAGGTTGCCGGTTCCAGTCGCGCACGCGGTGGTCGGCAAGCGCAGGCCCAACTGCCGATGAGGGTGCCGAGGGTGATAAGAGGCGCTGCTCCACGGATGCAGATCAATACCGAGGTGCTTGGAGATATCAGTTCGTCGAGCCGCGAGGACCGCAGTATCGCCCTTACCCTCAGTCACTTGCAGGAAGGGCGTTTTGGCGCGGTTCATTGGCATCTCCACAGAGATCAACTGTGGTCTGCTGACTTGCACGGTTACGCCGCTTCTCGTGGTCGCAGTGCCTATCGTTTGATGTTCAAACACCTCGGCGGCCAGAAGTACCGAGTGGAGGGCGTACGCAACCCACACCGCTGAAGTCGATCGCCGCCAGGGCGTCGAAGCAATATCAGCGGCTGTGTGTCGATGCGGCGGCGGCGTGGTTTTGCTAGAATGCGCGCCGCGCCGCCTGGCCGGCGCGTTTTTTTATCCGGTTCACCCCTTACGAGGGTAGCCACCTGGAGAGAACACCCATGACCCAACCTATCGTCGTGGCGGCACTGTACAAGTTCGTCACCCTTGAAGATTACGTTGCCCTGCGCGAGCCACTGTTGCAGGCGATGGTCGACAACGGCATCAAGGGCACGTTGCTGATCGCCGAAGAAGGCATCAACGGCACCGTTTCCGGCAGCCGCGAAGGCATCGATGGCCTGATGGCCTGGCTGAAGAACGACCCACGCATGGACGACATCGACCACAAAGAGTCGTACTGCGACGAGCAGCCGTTCTACCGCACCAAGGTCAAGCTCAAGAAAGAAATCGTGACCTTGGGCGTCGACGGCGTCGACCCGAACAAACAGGTCGGCACCTACGTCGACCCAAAGGACTGGAACGCGCTGATCAGCGACCCCGAAGTGCTGTTGATCGACACCCGCAACGACTACGAAGTGTCGATTGGCACCTTTGAAGGCGCGATCGACCCGAAAACCACCAGTTTTCGCGAATTTCCCGACTACATCAAAGCCAACTTCGACCCGGCCAGGCACAAGAAAGTCGCCATGTTCTGCACCGGTGGCATTCGCTGCGAGAAAGCCTCGAGCTATATGCTCAGTGAGGGCTTTGACGAGGTCTATCATCTCAAGGGCGGCATCCTCAAATACCTCGAAGAAGTGCCGCAGGAAGAGACCAAGTGGCAGGGCGACTGCTTTGTTTTCGACAATCGCGTGACGGTGCGCCACGACTTGAGCGAAGGCGACTACGATCAATGTCATGCCTGCCGCACACCGGTCAGCGTCGAAGACCGCGCGTCCGAGCACTACGTGGCCGGCATCAGTTGCCCGCATTGCTGGGATAAGCTGCCGGAGAAAACCCGTCGCAGCGCCATCGACCGGCAAAAGCAGATCGAACTGGCCAAGGCCCGCAACATGCCGCACCCGATTGGCTTCAACTACAAGCAAACCCCTTCCGAGGCTTGAACCATGCCCGCGCGCCTGCTCTATGTGATGGACCCGATGTGTTCCTGGTGCTGGGGCTTTGCCCCGGTGGCGCAGGCGCTGGTTGAGCAGGCCCGGGCGGGCGGTGTGGAGTTGCACCTGGTGGTGGGCGGCTTGCGCACCGGCAGCGGCGCGGCGCTGGAGCCGAACACCCGGCGCTATATCCTCGAGCACTGGCAGGCGGTGACTGACGCCACCGGCCAGCCGTTCAAGCGCGAAGGCGCGCTGCCCGATGGGTTTGTCTATGACACCGAGCCTGCGTGCCGCGCCATCGTCACGGCGCGCAGCCTGGCGCCCGATTGCGCCTGGAAGCTGCTTGGGCTGATCCAGCACGCGTTCTATGTAGAAGGCCGTGACGTCACCTCTGCCCACGTGCTGGTGGAACTGGCCGAGCAGGCCGGTATTCCGCGTATCGAGTTTGCCGGCGAGTTCGACCGCGCCGAACAGCACGCCGCCACGGCCGCCGATTTCACCTGGGTACAGGACCTGGGCATCGCGGGCTTCCCGACCTTGCTGGCCGAGCGCAATGGCCAGTTGGCGCTGCTGACCAATGGCTACCAGCCCTTGTCCGAATTGTCGCCATTGCTGGGGCGCTGGCTGGAGCGCGCCACCTGTGCATGATCAGCCCGACACGCCTGAACCCAAGCGCACCGACCGCCTGACCTGGGCGGAAATTCGCCGCCTGGCCCTGCGCCACAGGAAATCCCTGTGGATCGCCAACAGCGTGGCCGTGCTCGCGACCTTGTGCAGCGTACCCATCCCGTTGCTGTTACCGCTGTTGGTCGACGAAGTGCTGTTGGGCCGTGGCGATGCCGCGCTCAAGGTGATGAACCACGCCTTGCCGCTGGGCTGGCAGCAGGCCGCCGGCTATATCGGCCTGATGCTGGGGGTGACCCTGGTACTGCGCTGCGGCGCACTGGTGTTCAACGTGGTACAGGCGCGGTTGTTTGCGCGACTGGCCAAAGACATCGTCTACCGCATCCGCGTGCGGCTGATCGAGCGGCTCAAGCGCATCTCCCTCGGCGAATACGAAAGCCTGGGCAGCGGCACGGTGACCACCCACTTGGTCACCGACCTGGACACACTGGACAAATTCGTCGGCGAAACCCTCAGCCGCTTTCTGGTGGCGATGCTGACCCTGGTTGGCACCTCGGCCATCCTGGTGTGGATGCACTGGCAACTGGCGCTGTTGATCCTGCTGTTCAACCCGCTGGTGATCTACGCCACGGTGCAGTTGGGCAAGCGCGTCAAACACTTGAAGAAACTGGAAAACGACAGCACCTCGCGCTTCACCCAGGCGCTGACCGAAACCCTGGACGCCATCCAGGAAGTGCGCGCCGGTAACCGCCAGGGCTTTTTCCTCGGGCGCCTGGGCCAGCGTGCCCAGGAAGTGCGCGACTACGCCATTCACTCGCAATGGAAGACCGACGCGTCCAGCCGTGCCAGTGGCTTGCTGTTCCAGTTCGGCATCGACATTTTTCGTGCAGCGGCGATGCTCACCGTGCTGTTTTCCGACCTGTCCATCGGCCAGATGCTGGCGGTGTTCAGCTACCTGTGGTTCATGATCGGCCCGGTGGAGCAATTGCTGAACCTGCAATATGCCTACTACGCGGCAGGCGGCGCGTTGACCCGCATCAACGAGCTGCTGGCCCGCGCCGACGAGCCGCAGTACGCCGGGGGGAGCGATCCGTTCACCGGGCGTGCAACCGTTGGCATCGACGTGCGCGGTCTGGACTTCGGCTACGGCGATGACCTGGTGCTCGACCAATTGAACCTGGCCATCGCACCGGGGGAGAAGGTGGCGATTGTCGGCGCCAGCGGCGGCGGCAAAAGTACCCTGGTGCAACTGTTGCTGGGCCTTTACACACCCCAGGCCGGCAGCATCCGTTTTGGCGGCGCGACCCAGCAGGACATCGGGCTGGCGACCATTCGCGAAAACGTCGCGGTGGTGCTGCAACACCCGGCACTGTTCAACGATACCGTGCGCGCCAACCTGACAATGGGCCGCGAGCGTACGGATCAGGCGTGCTGGCAGGCACTGGAAATCGCCCAGTTGGAGGCGACCGTCAAGGCATTGCCGTTGGGCCTGGACAGCATAGTGGGTCGCTCTGGCGTGCGCTTTTCCGGCGGCCAGCGGCAACGCCTGGCCATCGCGCGCATGGTGCTGGCCGAGCCCAAGGTGGTGATCCTGGATGAAGCCACCTCGGCGCTGGACGCGGCCACCGAGTACAACCTGCACCAGGCACTGGCGCGGTTTCTCAGCGGGCGTACTACACTGATCATCGCCCACCGCCTTTCAGCGGTGAAACAGGCGGATCGGGTGTTGGTGTTCGATGGCGGGCGTATCGCCGAGGATGGCGACCATCAGCAATTGATTGCCGACGGGGGGCTGTACGCCAAATTGTATGGACACTTGCAACAGGTGCGGTGATTTGGCTTAGGTTGTGCGATCGGGAGCGGATTTTCGCGTGCGTATTGAGCTGTGCATGTGCAAGGGACTTCATGAAGCAAAAGCGGACTCTCGGAACGCCACGGTTGCTGGGCATTGTCTGGCCCTTCATTGCCGTTGTGCTGTTCCAGGCATTGTTAGGCTGCGTCAGTCTCTACGTGCTCTCGGCGGTGCGTGGCTATGTGGCTGGCGAAAGTCTGTGGTCCAAGGGCCAGAAGGACGCCATCTACTACCTGACCCTTTACGCCGATAACCGCGAAGCCACCACTTACCTCAAATATCAGCAAGCGATTGCCGTGCCCCAGGGCGGGCATGAATTGCGCGTTGCGCTGGACCGTCCCACCCCGGATATCCCCGCCGCACGCCAGGGCATCATCAAGGGTGGCAACCACCCGGACGACGTCTCCAGCCTGATCTGGCTGTACCTCAACTTCCGCCATTTCAGTTACCTGGAAAAAGCCATCGAGCTCTGGACGGTGGGCGACGGCTACTTGTTGCAGCTGGACGACCTCGCCCAGGCAATGCATGGCGCCGTTACTGCCGATCGGGTCAATGCTGATGATGTGCGCCTGTGGAAGGCGCGCATCACGGCCATCAACGAAGGTGTGACACCGGCGGCCAAGGCATTCAGTGATGCCCTGGGTGAAGGGTCGCGGATGATCCTGCGCCTGTTGTTGATCACCAACCTGGCCACGGCCCTGGGGCTGATCGTGCTGGCGCTGCTGCGCACGCACAAGTTGCTGGCCCAGCGTCACGCGTTTGCCGATGCCCTGCAGGCGGAGAAGGAGCGGGCGCAGATTACCCTGGAGTCGATTGGCGACGGTGTCATCACCACCGACGTGGACGGTGCGATTGCCTACATGAACCCCGCCGCCGAAGCGCTGACCCACTGGCAGTCGGCCCAGGCCCAAGGCCTGCCGCTGGCGGCGTTGTTCAAGTTGCTGGATGAGAACGCGGAGCCGGACGGCTTCACCCTGATCGAGCACATCATCAAGGGCGAACTCAGTGGCGGCAGTGAACATTCCAAGTTGATCCAGCGCCTGGACGGCAGCACCGTTTCCGTGACCCTGGTGGGCGCGCCGATTCGCAGCGCCGGCAAGGTCAGTGGCGCGGTGCTGGTGCTGCATGACATGACCCAGGAGCGCCAGTACATCGCCAATCTTTCCTGGCAGGCTACCCACGATGCCTTGACTGGCCTGGCCAACCGGCGTGAATTCGAATACCGCCTGGAGCAGGTACTGCAGCAGGTGACACGCCAGCAAAACGGCCGCCATGCCTTGATGTTTCTCGACCTGGACCAGTTCAAGCTGGTCAATGACACCTGCGGCCACGCTGCGGGTGACGAGTTGCTGCGGCACATTTGCGCGCTGCTGCAATCGGACTTGCGCGAAGGCGATACCCTGGCGCGGCTGGGCGGCGATGAGTTTGGCATCCTCCTGGAGAACTGCCCGGCGCCGGTGGCCGAGAAGATCGCCGAGAGCCTGCGCCACACCGTGCAGAACCTGCATTTCGTGTGGAAGGGCCGGCCGTTCATGACCACCGTCAGCATCGGTCTGGTGCATATCTCACACACCCCGACCACCCTGGAAACGTCCCTGCGCGCCGCCGATATGGCGTGCTACATGGCCAAGGAAAAGGGGCGTAACCGGGTGCAGGTGTATCACGCCGATGACTCGGAGCTGTCCCTGCGCTTTGGTGAAATGGCCTGGGTACAGCGCTTGCACATGGCGTTGGAAGAGAATCGTTTTTGCCTGTACTCCCAGGAAATCTCGCCTCTGGGCCATACCGAAGCGGGCAATGGGCACATCGAAATTCTCCTGCGGCTGCACGACGAGGCGGGGCGAATCATTCTGCCCGACAGTTTTATTCCGGCGGCCGAGCGTTACGGCTTGATGACTTCACTGGACCGGTGGGTGGTGGAGAACGTCTTCAAGATCATCGCGCGTTGCATGCACGAGCGTCCGGGCCGACCTATGGCTATGTGTGCGATTAATCTGTCAGGAATAACCATTGGCGATGACGATTTTCTTGGTTTTTTACGTGAGAAATTCGGCACTTACAACATCCCTCCGGAAATGATTTGTTTTGAAATAACCGAGACAAGCGCTATCGCCAATTTAGGCAGTGCCATTCGTTTTATTAATGAACTCAAAGCGTTAGGTTGCCACTTTTCCCTGGATGACTTTTGTGCCGGAATGTCCTCGTTCGCCTATCTCAAACATTTACCTGTAGACTTCCTGAAGATCGATGGAAGTTTCGTAAAGGATATGCTGGACGACCCGATTAACCGCGCCATGGTCGAAGTGATCAATCACATAGGCCATGTGATGGGTAAGCGCACTATCGCCGAATTTGTTGAAACGTCGCAGATCGAACAGGCATTACTTGAGATAGGTGTGGACTACGCTCAGGGCTATCTGATTGAACGTCCGCAATTGTTTACCTTCGATAGCCTGCAGTGCCGACCTGCGCGGCCGCAGCCCCTGTTATTCAAGGCGCCCGGCACATTCCGCTGAAACTTTGCTGGTCTGTACATCACACTTAAAAAGGAGCCCTACAGTGATCGACACCTTCAACAGAACCGGCCCGCTTATGGAAGCCTCGAGTTACCCCGCCTGGGCGCAGCAATTGATCCAGGACTGTAGCGAGAGCAAGCGTCGGGTTGTCGAACACGAACTGTACCAACGCATGCGCGATAACACGCTCAGCGCCAAAACCATGCGCCACTACCTGATCGGTGGCTGGCCCGTGGTGGAGCAGTTCGCCTTGTACATGGCACAGAACCTCACCAAGACCAAGTTTGCCCGCCATCCGGGGGAGGACATGGCGCGACGCTGGCTGATGCGCAATATCCGCGTGGAATTGAACCACGCCGATTATTGGGTGCATTGGGCGCGTGCCCACGGCGTCAGTCTCGAAGAGCTGCAGGCACAGGACGTGCCACCGGAGTTGCACGCATTGAGTCATTGGTGCTGGCACACCAGTTCGGCGGATTCGTTGATCGTTGCGATTGCCGCCACCAACTACGCCATCGAGGGCGCCACTGGCGAGTGGTCTGCCGTGGTCTGTTCCACCGGCGTGTATGCCGCCGCCTTCCCGGAGGAAGAACGCAAGCGCGCGATGAAGTGGCTGAAGATGCACGCCCAGTATGATGACGCGCACCCTTGGGAAGCCCTGGAAATCATCTGCACCCTGGCCGGCACGAACCCGAGCTCGGCTCTGCAGGTGGAGTTGCGCCAGGCGGTGTGCAAGAGCTACGACTATATGTACCTGTTCCTGGAAAGCTGCATGCGCCTGGAACAAGAGAAAGAAAAGGCGCCCGTACTCGTTCGTGAGCGCCAGGCGCGCGTCGCCAGCGAGGCGTGATGCACCTGTGATGGCTGATGCCACTCACTTAAGAAGGATCGCGGTACTGTGGCGAGGGAGCTTGCTCCCGCTGGGGCGCGCAGCGGCCCTGTTGTTTGTTCAAAAAGAAGGGACTGCTACGCAGTCCAGCGGGAGCAAGCTCCCTCGCCACAAGTTACCGATAACCTGCGCCATCTGTTAACTGACTGGCACTGTGATGGCGGGGTTTTACCCCGCCATTGCCAAGCGGTTGCGGCCTTCGCGCTTGGCCACGTACAAGGCATTGTCGGCCCGGCGCAGCAGGCTTTCCGCCGACTCGGCCGCCAGTAACGTCGAACAGCCAAGGCTTACCGTCAAGTCGACCCGCGTACCCTCCACCCAGTAATCATGGGCTTGTGCCGCCTGGCGCAGGCGCTCGCCGACCATCCGCGCCGCATCGCGCCCGGTGTTGGAGAGCAGGATCAGAAATTCTTCCCCGCCGAACCGAAACACCATGTCCACGTTGCGCAACTGGCTTTTGATCGCTGCGGCCACGGCGCGCAATACGCTGTCGCCGGCGGCATGACCATGGGTGTCATTGATCTTCTTGAAATGATCGATGTCCAGCATCAACAGGGACAGCGGGTGCATATGGCGCCGAGCCATGTCAATTTCCCGTTGCAGGGTCTGGTCCATGGCCACACGGTTGCCGGTTTCGGTCAAAGGATCGCGCAGGGCACTGCGGGTGGCGGCGCGGTAGAGCAGGGCGTTGCGCATTGGGTAAAGCAACGTTGCGAGCAGGGACTCGAGCTGGCCCAGTTCCTCTTCGAGGAAGCGTTGGTTGCGACGGAACACCAGTTCGCCCAAGTGTTCGCCCTCATGGCTCAAGGTGTAGCTCACCGAATGATGGCCGCGATGGCCGAACTCCAGGCGCAGGTCGCTGATCGCGTAGCGGTATTGCAGGGCGTCCAGCGGCACCAGGCGTTGCACTTCACGGAAGAACAAGCCGAGGATGCGTTCCGGTTCCAGGCTGGTCTGCAATTGCTGGTTCAGTTGCTGGCGAAGCTGACCGAGGGTGGCGGGGCGATGGGGGCGAAGGGACGGCTGACCAAACCCCAGGCGTTGCAATTTGGCACTGTCAAAGTCAATTGCGTTGGTCTGGGTCGGTGTTTTCATACGTAGGCGGCCTCTAAGCACATGACTGTCTTACAGGCGGGATGAGAGTGGCAAGTGCCAAGCGTCTTACTGTTCCTTCAGTTCCGTAAAACATTGGAAACAGTTTAGACCGCTTTACGCCGGGTTATAAGCCCAGGGCACTGCCACACGTCTTGTCATCGCTTGACCTGCGTGAGTGGGTTAGAGCCAGATTCGTGCCAATCGTTTGAATTAATAAATACCTATATAAATCAATGAACTGGTTTTTCATGAAAACCGTCGACAAACAGTCGCGCCATTTCTCTGACTAATATTGAATGTTTGAAGAGGGGGTTACCAACGTAGAACGGTCAATCTGCGCGATGGAAGTGACCCCTGTCAGCGTCATGGCGACGCGCATTTCCTTGGCGAAAATATCCAGCAGGTTTTCCACGCCATGCTGACCATCGGCGGCCAGCGCATACACCGCGGAGCGCCCCAGCAGGCAGGCCTTGGCGCCGAGCGCGAGCATGCGCACCACGTCGAGCCCGGAACGAATGCCGGAATCTACCAGCACGGTGAGGTCATCGCCAACGGCCTCGGCAATCGGCGGCAACGCCTTGGCGGTCGACAGCACGCCATCGAGCTGACGGCCGCCATGGTTGGAGACCACGATGCCGTCGGCGCCGAAACTTACGGCATCCTTGGCATCCTGCGGGTCCAGGATGCCTTTGATGATCATCGGGCCCTTCCAGAAGTCGCGGATCCACTCCAGGTCTTTCCAACTGATCGACGGGTCGAAGTTGGTGGCCAGCCAGCCGATGTAGTCTTCCAGGTGCGTGGGTTTGCCCAGGTACCTGGAAATATTGCCGAGGTCGTGGGGGCGGCCCATCAAGCCCACATCGAACGCCCACTGCGGCTTGGTCACGGCCTGCAATATCCGCCGTTGCGCCGCATACGGCCCGGACATGCCCGAGTGCGCATCACGGTAACGCGCGCCAGGGGTTGGCATGTCAACGGTGAACACCAGTGTCGTCACGCCTGCCGCCTGCGCCCGCTCCAGGGCATTGCGCATGAAGCCGCGATCCTTGAGCACATACAGCTGGAACCAGATCGACTGCGGGCTTTGCGAGGCGACTTCCTCGATCGGGCACACCGACACCGTCGATAGGCAGAAGGGCACACCGGCGTTCGCCGCCGCCTTGGCCGCTTGCACTTCACCACGTCGCGCATACATGCCCGTCAAGCCGACCGGGCTGAGGATGACCGGCATGGCCAGCTCCTGGCCAAATAGCGAGGTCTTCAAACTCAGGTTGTCGACATTGCGCAAGATGCGCTGGCGCAGGCTGATCTCTGCCAGGTCCGAACTATTGGCGCGCAGGGTGTGTTCGGCGTAGGCGCCGCCGTCGATATAGTCGAACAGAAAACGCGGTAACTTGCGCTTGGCGGCAGCACGGTAATCGGAGGCGGACGAAATAATCATGGCATGGGCTCCACTCGGCAAAGTGCCCACGATAAGCAAAGTTCTGGCATGATAAAAACAACTTTTATCGCTGCAATCCAGTCGCAAAAGGAATACTGATGAACCTGCGAACCCTGCGAGCGTTTGTCGAAGTGGTGCGCCAGGGCGGTTTTTCCCAGGCGGCCGAGGTGGTATCCCTGACCCAGTCCACGGTCAGCAAGGCGGTCAAGACCCTCGAAGAGGAGTTGGGCACACCGCTGCTCAATCGTCTTGGCCACAAGAACGAACTCACCGCCGCCGGCGAAATTACCTACCGTCGCGCCCTGGTGCTGCTTGCCGAACACAATGATCTGGTGGTGGAGATCAACGACCTGCGCGGTCTCAAGCGCGGCGTGCTGCGCATCGGTCTGCCACCGGTAGGTTGCGGCGTACTGTTTGCGACAATGTTCGCCACCTACCGAACGCGCTACCCCGACATCGACATCGAACTCACCGAATACGGCAGCAAAAAACTGCGCGAATGCCTGGAAGCCGGGGAGGTTGACCTGGCGGCCCTGCTGCTGCCGGTGGATGAAGGCTTCGACTACCAGCCTGTACGCAACGAACCGTTGATCGCCGTATTACCTGTCAGCCACCCATTGGCGCGCCGCGAACGCATCGACTTCACCGACCTGGCAGACTCGCCGTTCATCCTGTTCGAAGCCGGTTTCGCCCTCAACGCGAAAATCCTCGCCGCCTGCGAACGCAAGGGCGTAGTGCCAAAGGTGACGGCTCGTAGTGGGCAGATCGACTTTATCGTCGACCTGGTCACCGCCGGCCTGGGCGTCGCCTTCCTGCCACGGATGCTGGCGCACACACACCAACACGCCGGCATCGCATTGATCCCCTTGGACGAGCCCCACACCGACTGGCATATCGCCCTGGCCTGGCGCGCCAGTGCCCACTTGCCACCCGCCGCGCGCGCCTGGCTGGAACTGGCCAGGGAGCAGGCGGTTTCGGCCGGTCATCCTGCCTCGTCGTGACACACGTCAGAGGAGGCTTGACTTCTTCTTTTTAATCAGTAACATACGGCGCATTCCGCGATAGCTCAGTTGGTAGAGCAAATGACTGTTAATCATTGGGTCCCTGGTTCGAGTCCAGGTCGTGGAGCCAGACAAGGTTCCAGAGAAGGCTTCAAAAATCTCTGAAACCCTAAAAAACCCGCCTTCTGGCGGGTTTTTTCGTTCTGGCGTTCCGTCGGATTCCGGTGGATACCAGCCGTTTTAAGGGTAGAGTTTGGGATAAAGGTCAGTTCGATAAAAGGGAGTACCCTTATGTCGCGCACTACTGCTCCACTCTCCGACGCCGCTTGCCGTTCGGCCAAGCCCACAGACCGCGCCTACAAGCTTTTCGACGGCGACGGCCTTTACCTTCTAGTCCAACCCAATGGCCGAAAAGGCTGGCGTCTCAGATACGTCAAACCTGATGGCCGGGAAGGACTGACCTCATTCGGCAACTACCCCGTCGTTGGCCTCGCGGATGCGCGCCGCAAGCGCTTGGAGATCAAGCGAATGCTGGCGGATGGCATTGACCCCATAGGAGCCAAGAACCAAGCCAAGACGGACGCTTTGATCAAAGGCCGCACCTTTGAAAGCGTTGCTCTCGGCTGGCACACGGAAATGTCAGCCAAGTGGGCACCGGGCTATTCCAAGACAGTGATGAGTCGCCTCAAAACTCACCTCTTCCCGCTGATCGGCGCCCGCGCCATTGTCGATCTAGATACCCACGACCTTATGCGGCCCCTGGAAGCGATCAAGAAGCGCGGAACGATAGACCTTGCGTTAAGGGTACAAAACTACCTGCAGAGCATCATGCGCGAGGCAAAGCGCCTCCGGCTTATCACCGTAAACCCTGCTTACGACCTCGTAGGCTCGATCAAAGCCTCGCGAGTGGTTCATCGCCCCGCTTTATCCTTATCGCACTTGCCTGAATTGCAGGAACGGATCGACACCTATAAAGGCCGCGCACTTACCCGGCTGACGGTCTTGCTGTCGCTGCACGTGTTTGTACGCTCCAGCGAACTGCGCTTCGCCCGCTGGAGCGAGTTCGACCTCAAGCGTGGCGTCTGGGAAATACCCGACACGCGACCAGCGTTGGAAGGCGTACCCTTTTCCCCACAAGGGGTACGAAGATGGCAGGCGATATCCATCTTGTACCCTTATCGCCGCAAGCGGTCGCCCTGCTCGAGCAGATCCACGCCCTCACCGGCAAATTTGATTTGGTGTTCGCAGGCGATACCAAGTCTTGGAAATCGATGTCCGAAAACACTGTGAACAGCGCACTTCGGAAGATGGGGTACGACACCAAAACCGAGATCTGCGGGCATGGGTTTCGGTCGATGGCCTGTAGCGCGCTGATTGAATCAGGACTGTGGTCAGAGACCGCCATTGAAAGGCAGATGAGCCACAAAGAGCGGAACAACGTCCGCGCCGCTTACATCCACAAGGCCGAGTTCATCGAGGAGCGCAGGCTGATCATGAACTGGTGGAGTCGCTACCTTGAGGCTAATCAGCAGAAGCATGTCAGCCCACGCGAATTCGCCAATCAGGCGGAGGCGAATGTCACTCGATTAAAAGCAAAACGTGGCGCAACTGAGTAAGCGCTCGGTTCTCATACCTCAGTGATCCGCTTGTCCACGCGGGTCCATCCAAACAGGGCTGCAAAGCCGCCCTGCTTGGATGGACCTCACTTAAAAAATCTAAAGCCCACGCATTGTCTGTGGAAAACCACGGTTTTCCATTAGTGGATAATTTCATCCACAGCCGCAGAACTCCCAAAAACTCGAGCCTTGACCCAAATCCTCCACAGGCGTAGAAAAGATCGGGCAAAGCGCTGTCGTTGACAGCAACCCAGGTAGCCAGAACCTTTAAGGCTACGCCACACCGTGGTGGTTCTCCCAAAGTGCGATTAGCATCCGGCGGCTCGCACGGTCACAGCGATGTGATGGATGCCTACTTTTACTAGTGTGCCCACTGCGGCAACTCATCCCCTTTCATAGCTGCCCTGCAGCAACCTATCCGCTTGGCCATTTCCTTGCGCCAACCTGCGCCCGTCTCTTTCTCCCGGAAAGAGACGGGCGCTCCTACCACTGCTGCAGCCCATGTCGTACAAGGCTTTGCCGCAACTCTCCTCGTGACAATCGGCGTGACAAACACCGAAGTCACCAGCAACAGCGATGCAGATGATGGCGCCGTAGCCCACGGAATGGACTACACCTGACTGACAGTCAGGCATGCCCCGGTCATCGCTTCACTGCCTTCACCCGACTCAGGATCTCCCGGCGCTGGTCTCGTCAGTCAGCGCAGCCTCCACCCGCCCACCTCTTCGGAGGTGTTCAGGAGGCCAGATCATGAGATGCCCAAGCTCCCGGTCGTAAGGAGCCGCAAGTCCCGCGTTAGTGGACAACCCTCACAGGTCGCAGGGGCCTTGATCCCTGATAACACTCAACATTCTTGGCGGGATGACGTGGGGAAGGTTTTAAAGGTTTGGCTTCGACAGCAGTTTGATCATGGCATTGATAGGAAGGCGAGAGGGGCGCAATTTTGGATATGGCCGGCAGCTGAGCTATGCGGGGTCACAAGAATTGCGTGATCTTTTTGGCGGCGGCCATTACGGCACCGTCAAGGCGCACAGTGATCGATGGCAAGCGTTTGACCCTGCGCTCTGCCAGTGTGCCGATGGCCCCTGACTGGGTATACGTCGGGAAATGATGAGTTTGCGGTATACGACCTGCCTCGATCATCTCTGGTCAGTTGGATTTGTAGGTGATGGCGGTCCGTCAACATCGGCTTGTAGAGGTCTACCAGCTTGGATGGATTCAGTATGACTGCCCGAAGTGAAGTTCACGGTCCGAAGGTGGTCTTGATGCTCTCATAGACACGCATCGCCGGGTACTTGACCCAATACGCCAAGGGGCAGGCGGGGCGAATTGCGAAGGGCGCACATCAGCGTCATAAGACGTGCGACGGTGCCGATTACGCTTTATGAAAAAAAATTCATAGTATTTTTTTGCAACAGGATATTTCGTCGTCTACGCTTTTTTCTCAACGAAGGTGCCATCTCATTTCAAGGAGCGCGATGGGCCAAAAGCCAAAATGAGGACGATGAATGGGAAGTATCATTATGAAATAGTTAGGGTTTAGATGAGCGCCTAAGTGTCGGCCTGATGGCTGTCTGATACAGGTTGTCACGCCAAGTCATTTGACTAATAAATATATTTCATGCTGTTTCCGCAGTTATGTGGATGCGTGTGCTCGTTTGTATATTCGTCCTGCTTTGAATTTAGTCATAGCTGAATGTATTGAAAAAAATATCAAAAAAAAGTTGACGCTGAGAAAGTATGTGAGTAACCATATTTGTGGGGGTTAAATAAGTCTCCCCTAAACTTAGACTTGAAAAAGGATATTTTTATGGAACTTCAAGAAAAAGACGTTGCTTTGGAAGAGCAAGAGCTTGCGATCGCTAAAAGCGAAGAGCTCAGCGAGGAGCTGGTACTTAGTCTCGCCCATCATGCCTCTGACAAAGAGTGGCAAGAGTAAGTAGACGGTAAGTCCTGGGCCAGCTCGCTGGCTCAGGATCTTTATTTAAAAACCCTGAGGGAATCGCTCATGTCTCAGGAATATGTTAGTAAAGAAATTGAGGCCTTGCGACGCGTTATTAGTGAGGTTAAATGCGATGAGGTCGAACCTCGGCTTGGACACATATTTGTTATCGATATCCGAGAGGCTCAGGAGCTTGCTGGAGGGGTGATTCCGGGAGCGAACTTTTTCGGAAAAAGTTTCCTCGAGCAGTATATGCTCGAAAACGTGCCTGATAGAAGCGCAGAGATTGTATTGTATTGTGAGTCTGGTAATAGATCGGTATTTTCATGTAAGACACTGACTGATCTTGGGTACTCCAATGTCTCCTCCCTGGTCGGCGGTTTCCGTGCTTGGAAAAATGGTGGATATGCAATTGATCGAATCGAAGCCGGTTTAACGGATCATGAGAAGGGTCGTTACGCGAAACAAATTATGTTGCCTCAAATCGGTTTAGTCGGGCAACAAACTTTGAAGCAAAGCCGTGTCGTGGTGATCGGCGCCGGAGGTTTAGGAGCGCCATGCCTATTGTATCTCGCTGCCGCAGGTGTAGGGACGGTCTGCATTATTGATGATGACCAAGTGGATAGCTCCAATCTGCAACGACAGATATTGTATAAGCCTGCGGATATTGGTCGTTTTAAAGTTGATGCGGCGGCTGACTTCCTGCTTGCATTCAATCCAGACATGAACGTGGAAAAAATCAGGGAGCGTTTTAGTCGGGAAATTGATCAATCCCTATTTTCAGACGCTAAAATCATCATTGACTGTACTGATAATTTTCAAAGCCGCTACGCGATCAATGATTTAGCAGTCAGCATTGGCGTCCCTCTTGTTCATGGTGCTGTATTTCAATACGAAGGGACCGTCGCAGTGTTGTGCAAAAGTGACGGTCCCTGCTACAGGTGCGTTTTTCCTGAGCCCCCTCCCACGGCGATTGCACCTTCATGTGCTGAGGCAGGAGTATTGGGAGCTGTGACTGGGATAGTTGGGGCTATGCAAGCGGCTGAAGCACTCAAATACCTACTTGATGTAGGGCGCGATATTCATTGGATGTATTTTTATGATGGTTTATCGATCAATTCGCAGGCGAAAAAGCTTACGGTTCGTGCTGACTGCGATTGCCAATCGTTGAGGGCATATCAGTATGCGTGAGATTGCGGCTCATATAGTTGATGGGTTCTACGAGGACCCCGAGCGCATAAGAAATATTGCGCTCTCTTTATCATTCGCACCTAAACACGGCGCCATGTATCCAGGTGGGGAGGCGTATTCATCGAGCATTGACTGGATGCTTTATCGAAGCGAGATCATCTCACTGATAGGGCGGCATAATGAAGTGTATCGAAATGAGAAAGATTTTGAGCAAGGAAAATTCAGGTTGGCATTGAAGCAGGATGAGAGCATTCGACCCGACGGAGTTCACCAAGACGTTCAGAAATACTCAGGTATTGTATACCTTTCCAAAAATGAAAATTGCTCGGGAGGGGTTGGACTTTATAGGTGTGCACACACGCAGGAAATTTCGATCACTCGCAAGTGGCTTGACTACATAACCGAAAAATATCATGTGGCGCATACTCACCCTGATTTCAAGTCAGTTCTGCAACGTCATATGAAAGACTGGTCGAATTGGGAGCAATTCGGCGAGCTGCCTATGCGATATAACCGATTAATAATTCTGATGGCGCACTGTTTTCACGCTTCGAAAGGTATTTTTGGATACACTCCTGAAACGGGACGTCTGACACAGCATTTCGAGATATATTGATGAAAAACAAGATAACCATTGCGCTGCCTGAAAGGATTTTTGGTTGTTCGACGATAGAAGTCACTGCCAGCAGTACTCAGTCTGCCTATCAAGAATTGATAGCGAATTTCCCGAAACAGTATGCTGATTTGTTCGTTAGGAAAAATGAACTTATTGTTCCAAAAGCTTATGTCACCATATTTGTGAATAATGAAATCTGTTACCTACTTGACGTGCCGCTAAAAGACGGTGATAGCTTGAGTTTGAGCCTCGCCATCGCCGGGGGATGACATGGATGCTACCAAACTGCAGCTGCTTTACCTAAAGCTACTCTATTCGGGACTTGATGAGGCTGAAGGTGAAACGCATGAAGCCAAGTTCCTATTACGCAATATGAAATTGGATCGCCTTGCAGTGGAGCGGGCGGCCAGGCTCAGAAACCTTAGAACAGTATTGTATTCGGATATGAAGGTGCTGAACAGAGTTCTGTCGCCAAAGGCACTTCTGCCGTATATCGAAGCATACGCAACCTCTCCTTGCTTTTGGAAGCATTTGGGCAGGAGCCAGGTTGAAGACTTTTGTCTCTACCTAGTGTCGCGCGATGATATCGGGCCGGTAATGCGTGCTGCCTGTGAAATTGAAGGAGTCTATTCTGGACTCAGCAGTCGACCAGATAAAGCAACGCCTTGGCCACCGCACCGTGTCGAAATCGTACTCGAACAGGTTTTGGAGTGTTTCAGCATACCGTTTTCGATCACTTGGAAGGACGCAAAGGGTAATGATGCCTTTATTGTAAAAGACTGTGACAGGTATTACACATGCACGGTGAAGGTGTCAAAAGAACGCGTAACTGTTTACTTCGTATAGGAAATAACCATGGCACGCATTGGTCTGGGAATAGATTATCAGCATCGACTCGGTTATGGGATCGGACTTGATGATTTGATCAAGGAGACGCACAACCGCCTTTCGCATCTGTCGATTGTCGGTTTGAGTTCCATGACGGAAGTAGATGCGTTCCTCCAAATATCAGACAGACTCCCGATAATCCATCACTTTACAGGTGTAGCGCCAGCTGGGCAGGGTGGATTGAACTTGGATGCACTACTGGATCAAAAGAAGATTTCTTCAGCGCTGAAGGCCGTGTGGTGCCTGGAGGATATAGGGATATGGAATATTGGACCTTACAGTATCCCTTATTTCTCACCTCCCGTGCTATGCCGAGAAGTTCTAGAGCAGACTGTTAACGGTATTCGTGAAATCAATAAGGTTGTAGATATTCCTTTTCTCGCCGAATTTCCTTCGTGCAGTTTCGTTTCTGGCGATCTACGTTTAGAGTGTTTTTTTAGTAAGTTAATTGATGAAACTGGTTGTGGGATGGTTCTCGATGTCAGCCATGTGCTTTCTTATGCCATTTATACGGAAACGCCAGCCGCTGAAGTGTTGGAGAAGTTACCACTTGATGCGGTTGTTGAAATTCATGTGGCGGGAGGTAGTATTCATCCTGAGTTTGAGTGGCGATATAGAGATACCCATTCGGAGGCTGTGCTCGAAGCTACATTAGACATCCTCATGTTAGCAATTGCTCAATGCAGGCATCTCCGCGCTATTACTTATGAAATCGGTACGGGTATTACTCCAGAATTGATCTTGGCTGATCTAGATCGACTGGAAAGCGTGGCCAAATCTGCTGGCTTTTTGGCGAATTTTTGCATGGAGTCCTGCTGAATGGATATTAGGACCATACTCCAGCGTATAGCCATTATTGGCAGGCGAACACGGATTGCCATTTACGACAGTGGTCATCAAGGCGAATTCAGATATGTGCGTGTCACGGCCGGGCCGTTTGACCACTCGGAGAGAATCACCCGGTTCCTTCTGGATGATGAGCGTCTTAGGACGAATATCGAACTTATTTCGGTAAGCTATTTAGATGTTCTAAAGCACGGCTACATAAGGGTAAAGCAAGACTTGGTGGAGCAGCATGGAGCTATCCGGATTGAGGCGCATGCCTACTCTTTATCATCTACCGTAAGTGTCGAGCATATCGGCATGCAGATATTGGAGTCGCAAGGGTCTAACACAACACGCAGCCTTGTGATCTGCTCTGCTGGGCACGATAGAGAAAGTGCTCGGCTTCCCGGCGCCTTGCGCAACGTAGTTAGTGTCGGACTGCTGCTGGAAGATGGTGGTGTTGTCGGTTATGGGCCGCTCGACAATCTCCCCCCCAGCTTCCTGCTTCAGGATTTTGAATACCCTTCCGTAGGGGCTGGATCGGTTATCAAAGGGTCGTCGCCCGCAGTGGTGTTACTTTCAGTGCTGGCCGCTTCCATTGCGGATCGTGTTAACGGCCCAGCTACTAATGCGGTCATTCAAGCGGGCTTGCTCTTACTCTCTCGAGCCTATCGAAATTCATATCTTGTTTCAGAGTTCGCGGTTATCGAGCAAAAGTTCAGTTCGATTGCATTAGAACGTAAAAGCCGGGGCTACACCGTTACCATGGCGTTTTCATGGCCTTGTGATCATTTGCAGCTGGCGCGGCTTGCCATTTGTTGTGAACCTTCGCAAATGGCCGTCGGTGATTTCCTGAAGTCAAGTAAGTTGCAGATCACGATTTATCTCAATAATAATACGGTCGGGCAATATGCTGGGTGTGCGCTACTGGAGATGGATCAGCTAGGCATTCCGGCCGGAGTGACTCAGTCTGTTCAAGAGATAAGGATTGCCATTGAGGGTCTCTGTGAGTCCATCGGTATTTGTTGGACCGGCTTAGAGTGTTCAGTCCTCGAGGAGACTGTTATTCCGCTGAAGCGGCCTGAGGATAAGGTGATCTTGGGGATTTCGGCCAGTCACGATGCATCTGCTGTTCTGGTCGTCAATGGTAAGTTGGTGCAAGGTATTCAACAAGAGCGGATTACTCGAATTAAGCATGATGGGCGTTCTGTTCTTGACTCGAATGTGGCCATTAATTACTGCTTAGCCGCCGCAGGGCTGTCCATCAATGATGTCGATATCATCACTTTTAATAGCCAGGCGTTGACACCTGAATACACGGGGCTGAGTCAGCCTTTGGCCGGATCAAGTTTCGATGCGTTCGACCCTTACTCGGCTAAATGCCTATATGTAAGCCACCACCTCTGTCATGCATTGGCGGGATTCTCAGGTGCACATACCTCTTCCGCGAAGGTTTTTGTAGCAGACGGTTCAGGGGGCGTGACGATCGGCTGTGATGATCTGCTTTTCACTGGACCTGATTTGAAAAAGTATCTGGAGCGGGGGCGTAATGGCGAAGATATGCTCCTGCACACATTTTCGGTGTACGACATAAATGCCAGCGGTTACAGGCTTATAAGTAGAGAGTATGCGAGGTCATTTAATGTTAGAGCTGGTAGCAGTTCCCTAGGGGAAACGTATGCAGCAGTCAGCCAGTATGTATTTGGCTCTTGGCAGGACTCCGGGAAGCTCATGGGTTTGTCACCCTATGGTGATCGCACTTCTCCTTCATTGCTAGTCAGAGACAGCGAAGGAAAGCTCAATTTTGCCTATACGTGGAAGCTGTCCGTTCAAAAGGACTTAAATGACAACGTCTTTCAACATGCTAACCTGGCCGCTAGGGTCCAGGCCGACTTAGAGTTGGCACTGCTGGACCGATTCAATAAGTATGCGGTAAGTCAAGACCATATCGTTTTCTCTGGAGGTATCGCATTAAATTCGGTCGCCAATCACAAGATCAGGACAAGCCTCTCGCCCAAGAGCTTTTTCCTGTTGCCGGCTCAACATGATGCGGGTGTAGCGATTGGTGCCGCCGCAGCCGCGCTGTATTGGTCGACGGGGCACGTTCCAACAGCACTGTTCGACACTGATTTCCTTGGCGTAATTTATGATCTTAATGATGTATTTCAAGCGATCAATAAATATTCGAACAGGGTAAAAATCAGTAAAGTTGATACGCAAGTGATAGCCACGCAATTGTCTAAAGGGAAGGTATTTGGTCATTTTTCTTTAACGCTGGGCAGCGAGTTCGGCCCACGAGCACTGGGCGCGAGATCAATCTTGGCGGATCCGAGAAAAAAGGAAACTTGGCTTCATATCAACCGTTGGATTAAGTACCGAGAAGACTTCCGGCCCTTCGCACCAATGGTGACGAGTGAGTCTGCCGAGATTTTCTTTGATTGCAATGTCGATTTGCCCTACATGCTGGAGGTCGTCGAGGTGCGTGATGGCTACCGGGAAGCACTGGGGGCTGTGACGCACGTCGACGGTACGGCGAGAGTGCAGACCGTCGACAAATCGCGAAACCCTGAAATCCATCGCTTGCTCAAGTCATTTGAAGTGATCACTGGTCTACCGGTGCTTTTAAACACGTCGTTCAACGTGCGTGGGCAGCCTATTGTCGAGACTCCAATCCAAGCTTTGGAGATGCTACTTAGCACGCAGCTGGATGGTGTCGTATTCGGCGACTACTTAGTTGAGGTCAACACCGACCTTGATGTGTTAGTGAGTGCTGAGACAATCCTACAGTTTGCCCCAGGAGTCTTGTTGGAGGTGAGCAATGACGGCCAAGACATTAAGTGCGATCTAAAAGTCAGTAGCCAGGGAAGGACGAGGCGAGTCCCTCAACATTTGGCGCGTCTACTGCTAAAAATTGATGGCGTTAAGTCGGTTGGTGAGCTCTGTACCCAAGGCGGTACGCAAGTTGAAGATGATTTACTGACAGAACTGAGTCGCTATGTGCGCCTTCGTGTCTTCAATGCATGCAAATCAGGGATGGGCGCGCGATGATCATCCGGCGATTTAGTCCAAGGGAAGTACTCAACAAGATTCTGCCCGAACGTCACAGACTGGATATATCGAGAATTTCTGATATCAGCGATTTCAACCCAGTAGGGTTAAGGCTGGTGCAGGCCGTCCGTACAAACGTTGTCAAAGGGCAAGTCAGTGCGACCACAGGAAAGGGCTTCACACTGCTCGAGGCGACTTGCGGGGCTCTCTGCGAAGCCTTGGAGCGGCATGCTGCGGCACACTTTCCGCAAAAGCTCGTCGTCGATAAGCGAGATATAGGCTCACAGCGAGATATTCAGGAAAGTTTCGGTTATTCAACCACCGCGCAAGTTCAAGATTTCATAGTTGCCGAGGATGTTGGCAGTGCTATGCAATTATGGGTGCCAGCTATCGAGGTTCTTTTTCCGTACCATGGCACCGATCTAGGGCAACTGCTGATCAGACCATATACATCCGGACTCGCCTGCGGTGCAACACAGGCCGAAGCTTCACTCTACGGGCTTTGTGAGGTCGTGGAGCGTTATTCGACCTCCTTGCTATACCAGCGCTTCCAGAATAATCAGACCGGTCAATTGATCAACCCTGTTTCGGTCACTGACGAGCGCTTCCAGCGATTGTATTCAAGTGTCCGTGATCATGGAGCTGAGATGATTATATTGCGTGTCAGCGCATTGATTCCCACTTATTACGTAGCAATCTTGGACTATGCGGGACTGGGGCCTCGTTTCATGTTTTCGAGCGCCGCTTCAAGTTTAAGCGAGCGAGATGCGATTGTATCTGCATCGATGGGAGCGATACAGGGGTTGATAGTTGGTACGCAGGGAGCCCGCGAGGACCTATCTCGATATGGGACATACTACGCCAGTTCTGCACAGGATATGGAAAGGCAGTTCTTTTTGATTAGAGATATCCTGAATAGGCTCAACCCCACATCAGAGTTTCCAGTGTCGGACTTTGCTGGAGGGTATTGCGCGAAATCTGCGTTCGAGTTGATTAGATGCATAATAGCTAGCCATGGCTTCAAACAGATCATTAGATGTGAACTGCCTTCCGCTGTTGCTGATTTTTCCGTCGTTAAGATTCTAGTCCCCGGAATGTTCGACCAACACGTGAACCCTCAAAGGAAAGCATATGTTACTCGTTCCGCGGCGTAAGCCGGTTCTGTTCGGAGGTCCATCCGTTGCTTCATCAATCCAACAGTACCGTAAGCTCTTCGATGTTCGACCACCGGTACAGCGTGACGACCTCTATGAGCTAAGTGAACAACAGCGGCCAGGATGTGCCCTAATTATTGATGGATTATTCGGTAGTGCGATGGCGATATCACCAATTGAGTGTATCGACCTCATGAAGCGAGGATGGCTGCTGTATGGCGCTTCAAGCATGGGGGCATTACGAGCAGCTGACTGCTGTACTATGGGGATGATGGGTGTAGGTGACATTTTCAACGGTTTCCATCTTGGATATTTTCACTCTGATTCGGATGTGGCCGTTAAGTATGACGCCAAAAATTACTCTGAGATCACTGTTCCGTATGTACAGGTTGATCATGTTGTATCGATCCTGAAGCTTCAGGAGAGGATACCTTATGCCAAGGCTCGGCTAGTGTTGAACGCACTCAAAAAAATGCCATGGCATGATCGGTACCCAACACTTATAGCCGATCATTTGCTCGAGCTTTTCAAAGGCGTCAAGCGAGAGGCTCTACTGGAATATTTAACATCTGATCAATATAGCCTCAAAAGAAAAGATGCGCGTATGGCTACCAACTTAATTGCTCGTTATTACTCAAAAAAAGATATGGATTTGATATAATGGACAAAGCATGGATAAGAAAGCTCGGATACTTGAATAACTTTGCGAAAGGTAGCGAATCCATCGCCAACCAGATCGCTTATCTGACGATCGGTGTCCTTAGTCCTCTGCCTGCTTATGCGGTTTCATTGCGGGTGAGCATCGGGTTCTACCTCGGGGCGTTCTTGGAGATCCCCATGGGGGTTTTAGCGGATGTCGCTGGCCATCGTAAGGCATTAGCCTATGGCTTTGCGGTTATTGCCATTAGCTGCGCCGGGCTTCTGTGGGCCTGTTTGATGGGGCATCTTTCTTATAGTTTATGGGTCCTATCCGTGGCCGCGATCTTGGAAGCGATCGGAACAGCCTTGGTCTCCGGATGTTTTCAAGCATATATACAATGTATTATTGATGATGAAGTGAGTAAGATGTCACTGGAAAGCAGCTCCAGTGACATAAAATTTAAAGCGTTGTCTATGTCTCATGCTTACGGAAACTTTTTTTCGGCTATGGCGCCAACACTAATTATTGGCGGTGTATTTGTATGCCATATTATTTGGGGGTAAGCTCTCTTGCTTTAGCGATTCCTATTGTTACTTATACTGCGCTATCATTATACTTTTTTTCTTCTCGAGTCGACGGACTTGGGGCACGTCGAGATAAAGTGTTTCCTAATAGAAGTGAGAAGTGGCTCTCATACAAGAAAAATCTATTGATTTTCTATAGAGGCATTGTTAAAAGTCAGCCTGCATACAGGTATAAACTGATAATTCTGTTTGTGCTAATGGTGTTATCAGTTTTGATGGTCGTTCATGTGCATACGTACCTAATGATTTCCCAGTTGCGCGAATTTGATCTGACTCCGGGCAACTATATTCAAGGAATACTAGCGTTTATGATATTGGTTTCATTTAATCTTGCACACTATATAAAAGGGTGGGCTGCTTCTCTAATTTCGGAGCAGTCGAAGCCCGGCAATGTTCTCTTCTTCTCGTTGGGCGCCCAAGCGGTCCTTGCGTTGTCCATGTTGTTGGCCTACTATTTGGGTTATTCAATTTTATCCGTACTGATTTTCGTTCTGCTGTTTCGAGCATGCTTTACGCCTGGGCAGAGTGTCATACAGTCGATGCTTTTGGAAATGGTTCCAGGGAACCTTCGAGCAACTGTGTATAGTTTAGTTCAGGTTTTCGTTTTGCTGATCTATGCATCGTACTCTGCCTATTTAACATTTAACGGGCAAGGCGTTGAACCACCAGATGCTATATTTTTCCAAATTTTCATCCTGACTTTTCTTAGTGCGTCGCTTGCGGGCATATTATTTCTTCGCGGCCATGCAGTAAAACTTGGTTATGAATAAACTGGGAGTGTGTATGGAATACTCAGGTGAGGGATTTTTTCTTCGTACATTAACGAGTGACGATTTTGAGTTGATCAACCGCTACGAAAAAGTAAATCGCCGCCACCTACAACGCTGGGAGCCTCTAAGAGATGAGCAATATTTCACCTCTGAGAGTGCTAGGGAAAGAGTCCAGCAGCAGTTTGAAAGTATGCAAGCTGGAGGATCCATTTTTTTCTCTTGCTGGAACCTGAGAGT
The DNA here is from genome assembly GCF_003852255.1 of Pseudomonas sp. R1-43-08. NCBI lineage: Bacteria > Pseudomonadati > Pseudomonadota > Gammaproteobacteria > Pseudomonadales > Pseudomonadaceae > Pseudomonas > Pseudomonas sp. R1-43-08. Next base: position 3,731,115 of record NZ_CP027734.1, on the reverse strand, counting down.
GGAGAGCTTCTAGGGCGGTGTAACTACACGAACATCGTGAAGGGCGTTTTTCAAGCATGCAACCTCGGCTTCTCATTGGCAGAGTCTGCCCAAGGCAGGGGGGTGATGAAAAAATCACTTCAGATCACCAATAGTTACTGCTTTGAGCAAGTCGGGCTTCATCGGATTATGGCCAATCATTTGCCGAGCAATGTGCGAAGTGAGCGTCTTTTGCAGTCCCTAGGGTTTGAAAAGGAGGGATATGCGCGGGCCTATCTGAAAATCGCTGGCGCTTGGGAAGACCATATATTGAGATCGCTGATTAATCCTCGATAAACTTCTCATTGATCGGAGATGGCGCCATCTGTTATCTATCCGCTTCTGGCCGATTGTTACCTGCCACGACTCACCATTTCGGGTCGCCCAGCCGCTCAATATTTCTACGAGTATCCACGAAGTCGGACACAAATATTGGTCAGCATCAATGCCACTGATTAGTTATTCGGAATGCACACCGCGAATCAAAAGCTGTCGAGCCTCAGGACGGGCACCGTCATAACGAGAGACGAACTACCGCACTTGTCAGCAGGTGGGAGAAAGCAGTTGCCGTGCTCATGGGGATCTAATGGGTTCGCGTAAAATCCAGACTTAATTAGGATAATCATAGGGATAAAGTGTCCCGAAGCCGGCACAGTTTCCTTTGAAAAACAAATACTTATTTTTATATTCGAGTCCAGGTCGTGGAGCCAGATAGAGAAAAGCCTGCAGCGATGCAGGCTTTTTTTTGCCCGGGATTTGACCCGGCAACAGCGCGGTATTAACGAGCACTACGCTGCAGGAAGCGCTGCTCGAAACTCAACCGTCAGGTGACTGACTTCATGAACAGGCTTCAGCCGTTCCCGAATGTTATCTGCATTGGTTGTAGCGTCACCGAGAACACTGACAATTGCAGCGTGGGCTTGCGGACCGACACGCCACACGTGCAGGTCGGTAATTTTGGCGTCGCCAGGTTGTTCAACCAGCTCGCGAATTTCCTCTGCAACATGCTCGTCGGTTTGATCAAGTAGAACACCCGCAGATGCGCCCATCAGGCTCCAGGCCCACCGTGCGATGACTATCGCGCCAACGATACCCATGGCCGGATCAAGCCAGACCCATCCGAGGTAGCGGCCAGCGAGCAGGGCAGCGATGGCAAGAACAGACGTCAGGGCATCCGCGATCACATGGACGTACGCTGACCTGAGGTTGTTATCACCTGCGTGATGACTATGGTCGTGATGGTCATGGGCATGGTCATGGCTGTGACCGTGGCCGAGCAAGAGCGCGCTCACTATGTTGACCATCAGGCCAACGACGGCAATCAGCGTCGCCGTTCCGAACTGGACGTCGGTAGGCTGGAGCAGGCGGATGACCGATTCAACGCCAATTCCCAGGGCGACCAAGCCCAGAATAAGCGCTGACGCAAAGCCACCCAGATCACCAACTTTGCCGGTGCCAAAACTGAATCGAGTGCTGGAGGCATTACGCTTGGCATATGCATAGGCCACCGCTGCGATCCCCAGCGCTCCCGCATGGGTCGCCATATGAAACCCGTCGGCCAGCAGCGCCATGGACCCCGTGATGTACCCAGCAGCAATCTCACCGACCATCATCACAACCGTCAGTAGCACCACCCAGAGGGTGCGCTTTGCATTCTCATCATGTGCCGCGCCGAGATATACGTGCTCGTGCGTGAAGCCAGTGTTGCCGTTCATGAAATTTGCGCCTGCGTTCGTCATTTGGAATAACGTCGAATGGCTGCCAGAAGCTCTTCGACGCCTTTGGCGCGCTCTTCGTCGCTCAGCGCCGGATCAGCAACATGCTCCCTGGCGTGATTTTCGATGATTTCGTCCATCAGGCCGTTGATGGCCCCGCGCGTGGCGGCTACAAGGTGGAGCGTTTTGGCACAGTCATGATCTGACTCCAGCGCCCGTTCTACCGCTTGGATCTGGCCTGCAATGCGCTTCACGCGCTTGAGCAGATCGTCTTTGTTCGATGCCAGATGGCCCATAGTATACCCCCCTTACCTATGCCAAGAATTGCATACCCGCCCCCCCTATGCAAGACAGCGGTGCTTAAGCAGGGTTGCGAAAGCGTTGGGTCGCGCAGTAGGCATGCCAGCAATGCGCCGCCTACCTGCAATCACTCTGGGTTTATACTGGCCAGCTTCAAACACATTGAGGTCCCCATGAGCACTTCCCTTTCCCTGACCCCGGCGCGCAAGCCGTTCGCGCCATTGGTGGCCTTTATCGTCCTGATGGCGGGCGCCGTATTCCTGCAAAACACAGTGGGTGTGCGCCAGGTATTGTTGCTGGTCGTCGGCGCCGCATTGGGCTTGACGCTGTACCACGCCGCCTTTGGTTTTACCTCGGCCTGGCGCGTGTTTATCAATGATCGACGCGGCGCCGGCTTGCGCGCGCAGATGGTGATGCTGGCGGTGGCGGTGTTGTTGTTCTTCCCGGCGCTGGGCGCGGGCAGCTTGTTCGGTCAGCCGGTGGTCGGGTTGGTGGCGCCGGCCGGGGTGTCGGTGGTATTCGGCGCGTTTATCTTCGGCATCGGCATGCAACTGGGCGGTGGTTGCGCGTCGGGCACCCTGTTCACCGTGGGTGGCGGTAATGCGCGCATGCTGGTGACTCTGCTGTTTTTTATCTGCGGATCGTTGATCGCCACGCACCACGTCGACTGGTGGTTTGCCTTGCCGTCGTTCCCGCCTGTTTCAATCGTCAAAAGTTTCGGCGTATTGCCGGCGTTGCTCCTGAGCCTGGCTGTGTTCGCGCTCATTGCGTGGGTGACCGTGCGCCTGGAGAAGCGCCGCCACGGCCAACTTGAAGCCGGCGTGACCAGCGAATATCAGGGGCTGCGCCGTTTCCTGCGCGGGCCGTGGCCGTTGGTGTGGGGGGCGATTGGCTTGGCCTTGCTCAACTACGCCACGCTGGCTTTGGCCGGGCGGCCATGGGGCATTACTTCAGCGTTCGCGCTGTGGGGCGCCAAGGTGGCGAGCGGGCTGGGGGTGGACGTGGCCAGTTGGGCGTTCTGGCAGGTGCCGGGCAATGCCAAGGCCTTGGCCGCACCGGTTTGGGAAGACATCACCAGCGTCATGGACATCGGCATTATTCTTGGCGCGCTGCTGGCCGCAGGCCTGGCCGGGCGTTTCGCGCCGAGCTTGAAGATCCCGGCGCGCTCGTTGATCGCTGCGGTCATCGGCGGCTTGCTGCTCGGGTATGGTTCGCGTCTGGCGTATGGCTGCAACATTGGCGCCTACTTCAGCGGCATTGCCTCGGGCAGCCTGCATGGTTGGCTGTGGCTGGTGGCCGCGTTTATCGGCAATAGCGTGGGCGTACGCCTGCGACCGTTTTTCTTCGCCGGCGAACGGCCTCAGGTCGCCTTGAGTGGTTGCTGAATGGCAGGGTATCCACTGGCATGTCCGAATCCGTCCTGAACCGGTCCGCCTTGCGCCTGTTGTGCATCCGGCAGGGTCTTTACCATGGCTTGCAGCACTGCCTCCATACATAAGCCAAAAGGACCCGCCATGAACCGCAAAGCCCTGATCGTGATTGATGCCCAGCATTCTTTCCGTCATTCACCCTACTGGTCCGAAAACGACCTGCCGAATTACCTGGCAAACCAGCAGGCCCTCATCGACGGCTGTGTTCAGCAGGGCATCCCGGTGGTACAAGTCTTTCATGTGGAAGACCAAGGGCACTTTTCGATGGCATCGGGTAACGTCAAGACATTGAGCGAGTTATCGATCGATCCGCAGCTGGTCATTCATAAGCACTACCACAGCGCCTTTGCCGGTACATCGCTGGCCGCGCGCCTCACGCAGATGGGCGTCACTACCTTGATCATCAGCGGCATTCGTACCGAACAGTGCTGTGAAACCACCACGCGGCAGGCCTCGGACAGCGGGTTTAACGTTGACTTCGTCAGTGAGGCTACGCTGACCTTCCCGATGACCCACGCACGCAGCGGCCGGGTGTACACCTCGGCGCAGATTCGCGAGCGTACGGAACTGGTGCTGGAGGATCGGTTTGCGCGCATCGTCACCGTCGCCCAGGCCTTGGCGGGGTGAATCCATGAACGTGCCGGTGCTGTTCGTGCTGTTGCCCAATGTGCTGATGCTCGACCTGGCGGGGCCTGCCGAAGTGCTGCGCCTGGCTGCGCAGGCCGACGACCCGGCGGCGGTGGATTTCGAGCTGCAGTACGTCAGCCCGGTGGAATCCCTGCACAGCTCCATCGGTTTGCCGTTGACCGGCCTGGCGCCCTTGCCGACCCGCTTGGCGCCGGGCAGCCTGGTGGTGTTGGTCGGCTCCAGCATGAAGGTGGACAAAGCACGCCAGCAGGCCTTCGAATCCGCCAGCGACAGCCTGGTGCAGTGGTTGCAGACGGTGTTTGCACCCTCAGCCGAGCGCTTGATATGCGTGTGCGCCGGTGCGCTGACTGCCGCCCGTGCCGGGCTGCTCGACGGGCGCCAATGCACCACGCACCACACGCTGTGCGCCACCCTCCAGGCCCTCGCGCCCAAGGCCCGGGTCCTGGAAAACCGGCTGTACGTCACCGATGGTCGGGTCAGTTGCAGCGCCGGGATCACCGCTGGTATCGATATGATGCTGCACTTGGTCGCCGAGCGTGCCGGGCCAAGGCTGGCGTGCGCTGTCGCACGGGACATGGTGGTGTACCTGCGCCGCAGCGGCGCTGACCCGCAGTTATCGCCGTGGATAGCCGGACGTAATCACCTGCACCCGGCAGTCCATCGTGTACAAGACGCCATTGCCGCCGCCCCCTGCGACGCCTGGACCGTCACCCGCATGGCGGACCTGGCCTGCACCGGCAGCCGCCATCTGGCGCGCCTGTTCCACGAGCATGTCGGCATCAGCCCGCTGGATTACCTGCACCGTCTGCGCCTGGCCGTGGCTCGCGAGCTGCTGGTGGAGTCGAGCCTGGACATCGAAACCGTCGCCGAGCGCGCAGGCTTTGGTTCGGCGCGCCACCTGCGGCGTATCTGGGGCAAATATGAAACGGGCACGCCTTCAGCGATGCGCCTTATTCAGCCAGCGTCTCAGGGGGCGTAACCGACTCCTGGCCGGTCTCGGCCGCCAGCTTTAAACGGTCCGCCTTGCTGACGTATGTATCTTTGCTCTTCGGCGCCAGTTTGGCACTGGCCTTTTTGGCCTTGGCCTTGAAGAGCTGCTTGAGTTTTTTCTGGCGGTTCATGTGTGTTGGCCTGATGGGGGAGGGCGCGGATGATACCAGTTTGAAAACTGTGGCCGTGGTCCTGGAGCATACCCGTCAAGCATGCGCTGTACCTGCGGCGATGGAGCAAGCGCCTTCGCCACAGATTAATGTGCGAGGAACTTGCTGATCAGCGCGACCACCTGCTGCTGGATCGCCGCCCGAGGCCGCCCGCCCGCGCCATCCTGACAAATGATGCCGTCGCCGGGCGCATCCTCGTCGAGCATTGCCGCTGCGCCGAGTTTGCACTGCGCCATAAAGCTGAAGTGGCTCGCATCGCTGATTTCCACGTATTGCGTTGACGCCTTGGGGAGCCGCTTGGCCAGGTCGGCGGACTCCAGTTGCGACGGCAATTCCATGGACGGCACGCCAGCGGCGATTACCAGTACCGGCACGGGCAGCGCGGCCAGGCTTGCGTCGGTAAAACCGCGCGACAGGCCAATGTCCAGGGACACCACCGCAGTGACGCGCTTGTCGCTCAAGTCAGCAGCCAATTGAGCCTCGCCAGCCGGTGTACCGGCGGGGTTCATTTGCTGGTAAACGCTGCAACTGCTCAGTTGTGGATGGACGCCGCAATCCTTGGCAAAGCGCGCGTGATCAAAACGCGCACCGGCGCTTTCCAGCACGGTCCAGGCGCCGAGGGAGTGACCTACCAGTGCAATGCGGCTTTGCGCCACGGCGCCGAACTGCTTGGGCTGTGCAAGCACCGAGTCAATGGCACGACTCAGGTCTTCGGGCCGCTGCCACAATCGTGCGGCGGCGGCGGGGCTGCGATCTTTGGTAGTGCTGCCCGGATGGTTGACCGCCGCCACGATATAACCCTGACGGGCCAACGCACTGCCCAACCACGCCTGATTGCCCCAATTGCCACGATAGCCGTGAGAAAGCACCACCAGCGGATGTTCGCCGTTGGCCGGCGGTGCGTCGGGTACGGCAAGGGTGCCGTAGAAAACCATGTCGTCTCGGATCAGCCGTGGCGTGGCTTCGGTTATCGCGGGATACCAGACCACTAATTCCAGCGGGCGCAGGTTGTGTGCATCGGACAGCGTGGCGGTTTTGAAGCCGACAGGGTAGTCGTTGGCGAATGCGTGGCCGGTCAGGCAAATCAGGAACAGGGCGGCGAGGGCGGTTTTCACTGTTTTTATCGTCCTTGAAGTGAGGGCGCAGCATGAACTGGAACAGGCAGTTTTGGTAGGCGCGCAGACCTTTTACCGCCGAACGCTTTACGGATCATCCTGTTGGGTAGCAATAGCGCGCCGGGAGCGACGCTGCGCTGATCCAAATGTGGGAGGGGGCTTGCCCCCGATTGCGATGTGCCAGTCAGCCATTTTTTAACTGATAGACCGCTATCGGGGCAAGCCCCCTCCCACATTGGATTTGTGCTGTATCAGCTAAAGATCAGGGCTCCACGCCTCACCGCATCAGGCAAGGTCGCTTGTTGTTGAAGCTCCAACCTGGAATCAGGTACTGCATCGCCACGCTGTCGTCCCGCGCGCCCAACCCCATGCCTTTGTATAACTCATGGGCCTTGGCCACGGCATCCATGTCGATATCCACCCCGAGGCCCGCCTTGGCCGGCACTTTTACGTAGCCGCCTTCAATCTGCAGGGGCGCCTTGGTCAGGCGCTGGCCGTCCTGCCAGATCCAGTGGGTGTCGATGGCAGTGATCTCGCCGGGTGCGGCAGCCGCCACCTGGGTGAACATGGCCAGGGAAATATCGAAATGGTTGTTGGAATGCGAACCCCAGGTCAGGCCCCACTCGTTGCACAGTTGCGCCACCCGCACCGAGCCCTGCATCGTCCAGAAGTGCGGGTCGGCGAGGGGAATGTCCACCGATTGCAGCTGGATCGCATGGCCCATTTCACGCCAGTCGGTGGCGATCATGTTGGTCGCGGTTTTCAGGCCCGTGGCACGGCGGAATTCGGCCATGACTTCGCGGCCCGAGTAACCGTTTTCCGCACCGCAGGGGTCTTCGGCATAGGCGAGTACGTGATGCTGGTCACGGCACAGGCGGATCGCCTCCTTGAGTGACCAGGCGCCGTTCGGGTCGAGGGTGATGCGCGCATCGGGGAAGCGTTCGGCCAGGGCCGTAACGGCTTCGATTTCTGCATCGCCACTCAGCACGCCGCCCTTGAGCTTGAAGTCGTTGAAGCCGTATTTGGCTTTGGCGGCTTCGGCCAGGCGTACCACGGCGTCGGCGGTCAAGGCTTTCTCGTGGCGCAGGCGGAACCAGTCGTCGTCGGCGTCGGCCTCGTTGCGATAGGCCAGGTCCGTTGCGCTGCGGTCACCGACGTAGAACAGATAACCGAGCATTTTCACCGCATCGCGTTGCTGGCCCTCTCCGAGCAGGGCCGCCACTGGTACTTCGAGGAATTGCCCGAGCAAGTCGAGCAGGGCAGCCTCCATCGCGGTAACGGCGTGAATGGTGATACGCAGATCAAAGGTTTGCAGCCCACGACCGGCCGCGTCTCTTGAGGCAAAGGTGGTGCGCATTTGATTGAGGATGCGCTGGTACTGCCCGATGGGCTGGCCGATCACCAGGCCGCGCGCGTCTTCCAGGGTTTCGCGGATGCGCTCGCCACCGGGCACTTCGCCTACGCCGGTGTTGCCGCCACTGTCCTTGAGAATGACGATATTGCGGGTGAAATAAGGGCCGTGGGCGCCGCTGAGGTTCAGCAGCATGCTGTCGTGGCCGGCGACCGGGATGACTTGGAAATGGGTGACAACAGGCGTGTTCATGGCAAAGTCCTTATACGCTCAAATAATTTGCTGACGGCGGCACCGGTGGGCGCAACGCTGGGCGACATCAAGCCGGCAGACGGTGACGTCTTGGCGAAAAACACCAGGATGGCCGCGAGCACAGAGGTGCCAGCCAGGCCGTAAAGCCCGCCCTGGATCGAGCCGGTGGTTTGTTCCAGGAAGCCGAAGGTGGTCGGTGCGACAAAGCCACCCAGGTTGCCGATGGAGTTGATCAGCGCGATCACCGCGGCGGCGATGCGCACGTCGAGGTAGCCCTGTGGGATCGGCCAGAACAGCGAAGAAGCGGATTTGAAACCGATGGCCGCAAAGCAGATGGCCACGAAGGCGAAGATCGGCCCGCCCGTGGTGGACATGAACATCCCGGCTGCCGCGATCAACAAGGCTGCCGCGACCCAGGCCTGCTGGAATTTGAATTTGCCCGACAGCGATGCGAAGGCGTACATGGCGATGATCGAGATCAGCCAGGGAATCGAGTTGAAGAACCCGACCTGCACATCGCTCAGGTCACCCATTTTCTTGATGATGCTCGGCAGCCAGAACGTCGCCGCATAGATCGTCAGTTGGATGCAGAAATACAAGGCGCAGAACAGCATGATCTGGCGGTCCTTGAGCAGTTTGCCGATGGTCGGTTTGACCGTGGTCAGGGCTTCGCGATCGCGCTGTTCCTGATCGATGGCGCCCACCAGTGCGTCCTGTTCTTCGCGGCTCAGCCACTTGGCGTCATGGGGCTTGGAGTCCAGCCAGAACCAGACGAAGAAGCCCAGTGCCACCGAGGCCAGGCCTTCGATGGCGAACATCCATTGCCAGCCGTGAAAGCCCAAGCCTTCGATCTGCAACAGCGCACCCGACAGCGGACCGGAGATCAGTGAAGCAACCGCCGAACCACTGAGGAAAATCGCAATGGCTTTGCCGCGCTCCACGCCTGGCAACCAGCGGGTGAAGTAGTAGATCACGCCGGGGAAGAAGCCCGCTTCAGCCACGCCCAGCAAAAAGCGCAGGATGTAGAAGTGGGTTTCGTTCTGGATGAACGCCATCATCGTGGCGACGATGCCCCAGGTGAACATGATGCGGGTCAGCCAGATGCGCGCGCCGACTTTTTGCAGCAGCATGTTCGACGGCACTTCGAAGATCGCGTAGCCGATGAAGAACAGCCCGGCACCGAAGCCATAGGCCGCCGCGCCGATGCCCAGGTCGTGCTCCATATGCGTGCGCACGAAGCCGATATTGACCCGGTCGATGTAGTTGAGGATGAACATGATCACGAACAGTGGGAGCACATGGCCCTTCACTTTGCTCACGGCGCGAGCGAGCACCGAATCAGTTTCTGGTGTGGCAGATGCATGGCTTGAATTGTTCACAATTCAAAACTCCCCCTGATTTGTTTTTATGCGGGTTTGCGTGTCTTGTTACCAGACATCATACAAGTTGTTTTTTGAAAACCGCAATGCATCGGGATCTGTATTTATTCTTATAAAAGCGGAGAGCGAGCTTTCTTTTGGTTATTTATCAGGTTTTTAATGGGTTTTAGAAGCCTTGTAGCCGCCGGTACCCCCGGCAAAAAATCCCCGATACAGAAATGGTACTGAAGTGTTTCAGGTTGGTTGTCATACAAGTTAATCGTTTCACGAATCAACCCAACGCCGCGCCTGAACCCAGTGTTAAGCTCCTACCAGCCCAACCCCGTGGACCCTCGCAATGCCCATTGAAAACGCCCCCGCTGTGCGCAAACGCTCCACCAACCTGGCCCAGGGCGTAGTCGACGCACTGACCCAGCGCATCCTGCTCGGGCAGCTCAAACCCGGTGAAAAACTGCCGTCCGAATCCACCATCGTGCTTGAGCACGGGGTCAGCCGTACGGTGGTGCGCGAAGCCATCTCCAAGCTGCAAGCCTCTGGCCTGGTGGAGACGCGCCATGGCATCGGCACCTTCGTGTTGGCGCAACACCCCCAGCAAGGCTTGCGCCTGCATGTGGACACGGTCGCCAGCGTGCGCAACATGCTGGAGCTGCGCCTGGGCCTGGAAGTGCAAGCCGTGGCGCTGGCCGCGCTGCGCCGTACCGACGAGCAACTGGCGCACATGCGTCAGGCGCTGGACGACTACCAGGCTTCGCTCGCCAACAACGACAGCTGCGTGGAAGAAGACAAGCGCTTTCACCAACTGATCGCCGAGGCCACCGGCAACACGTTTTTCAGCGAAATCATGCAGCACCTGGGCACTGCGATGATCCCCCGCGCCCTGGTGCTGGGCGCCGAGCGCGGCGGCGCGGATTTTGCCAAGCTGGGGCAATTGGCGAACCTGGAGCATGAAGCGATCTTCAATGCGCTCAAGCGCCAGGACCCGGATGCCGCGCGGGCGGCGATGGTGCTGCATTTGACCAATAGCCGGGATCGATTTTCCGGCGAATGACAAGGAATCCCTGTTGAACGAACACACATTGTCCATGCGCCTGGAGCGCGTGGCGGCATGGGTGCCGGTCGGCGCGCGCCTGGCTGATATCGGCTCGGACCATGCTTACCTGCCGGTGGCGCTGATGCGTCGTGGCGTGATTGCCCACGCTGTGGCGGGAGAGGTCGCGGCCACGCCCTTTCACGCGGCCCAGCGCACCGTGCGCGCCAACGACCTGGAGCAGTGCATCCGCGTACGCCGGGCCGATGGTCTGGCAGCCATCGAGCCGGACGACGCCATCACCGCTGTCAGCCTGTGCGGCATGGGCGGCGAGACGATCCGCGACATCCTCGACAGCGGTAAAGCGCGGTTGAGCGGCCAGGAACGCCTGATCCTGCAACCCAACGGCGGCGAGCAACCGTTGCGCCACTGGTTGATGGACAACGGCTACCGAATCCTGCACGAGGAGCTGCTGCAGGAGAACCGCTTCTACTACGAAATCATCATCGCCGAACGTAGCGGGCCGGTGAGCTACACCGATGAGCAGCTGTACTTCGGACCGCTGCACCTGCAGGCGCGCACCCCGATGTTCGTGGCGAAATGGCAACGCCTGCTGCGCGAGAAGCACAAGACGCTTGGCGGTTTCGAGAAGGCCAGGCAGTCGGTGCCGCAAGCAAAACGGCAAGAAATTGCCCAGCACATCCAATGGATTACCCATGTGCTGGGCTGAACGCCGCCGCGTACAGCGTAGCTCCCCCGAAACTTTTGTCCCCGGCGGTTACAGAGCGTGCCCGCCAATGAGTGCTTTTGCCCCATTTTCGCGCACCGCCGGCCCTTTTCGCGGTGCCATCACGCCTATCGCCAAGGTTTCAACCTGCGGCCCATATCTTGCTAATCAATGACATGGCATTTTGCCGTTAGTTATTTCACACGCTGTGAAGCTTGAGTTTGTTCAGGGGAGTTGCAGGGCATGCAAAGACTTTTATCACCGGGTATCCGCCTGCTTGGGCGGTTCGGTTTCGCGCGCAAGTTCCAGGTGCTGTTCTTCCTGTTCATGCTGCCGCTGGCCGGGAGCCTGTGGATGATCGGCCAGGATTACCGCGACAAACTCGCGGTGATCTCCAGCGAACAGTCCGGTGTGCGCCAACTGTTGGCGCTGGACTCGCTCGATGTGCAACTGACCGCCCAACGCAACCTGGCCGCCCGCTGGAAAGCCCTGGATATTCTGCATACGCCAACCCCTGCCGCCCAGGCCGCAATGGACAAGGTGGACGCTGGCAGCCCAGTGATCCAGCAAGGCCTGCAAACCCTGGGCGACGCGCTCAGAACCCATAACGCCAGCGCCGATACCCTGGCGCGCTTCGACACCTTGCAGGTAGCGGTCAAGGGCATGGACACCCAGGCCCTGCGCACCGTCGGCTGGTGGCCGGATGGCTATGACCGCTTCACCGCCGCCCTGACCGCTATGCAATCGCTGCGCGAACAGATCACCCTGGACGCCGGCCTGATCCTCGATCCATGGCTGGAAACCTACCTGTTGATGCAGATTTCCAGCCAGCACACCCCGGACCTGATCGAGCGTATCGGGCGCACGGCCAGCGTCGGCCAATCCTCGATCGCCTCGGGCCAGTTCACCCTGCAAAGCCGTTTGCAGATGCGCGACCTGCGCGGCCGCATCGGAGATGCGCGCGACCAGTTGGTCAAGGCAGCCGGCGCGCTCAAAGCCAGGCAATACCCAGGCCTCGAGCCCTGGACGGTGCAGTACGAAACCAGCCTGAAACGCCTGGACAGCGAGCTGAAGACCCTGGACGAGGGCGTCTTCGGCGGCACCATCAAGCTCGACACCGCCGCGTTCGACCAAAGCGTCGACGCCATGCTTGCGGCCTTGGGCGCGTTGCGCAGCCAGTCGCTGCATTCGCTCGACGCACGCTTGAGTTACTACCGTGAGCGCTCGCTGCAGCACTTCATCCCCGTGGCGGCGACGTTCAGCCTGCTGGCGCTGGCGGCGTTGTACCTGTTCGTCTGCCTGCAAGCGTCGATCCGCCGCAGCGCCAGCGGCATCACGACGCTGGCCGAGTCCTTGCGTGACGGCAACCTGCGTGTCGAAGTGGCGGTGGAGGGGCGCGACGAACTGGCCGCCATCAGCACGGCGCTCAACGTCGCCGTGGTGCAACTGCGCGCCAGCCTGCTCGGCGTCAATCATGAAACCCAGCAGCTGGGCGCCACCGTGCTCACCCTCAACGCGCAATCGGGCAGCACCCTCACCGAAGTCGAAGACCAGCAACACCAGATCAGCCAGATTGCCGCAGCCGCCACCCAGTTGGCCGCCACCTCCCTGGGGGTCGCCAAAAGTTGCGAGCAGGCTGCCGACAGCGCCCAGCAGACCCGGCGCATCGCCGAGGACAGCAGCCGCGACAGCCAGCGCACCACGGCCAGCATCCAGCAACTCAATCAGCGCCTGACCGACACCGCCAACGCGCTGGAACAAGTCAGCCAGCAGGGCCAGCAGATTCAATCGGTGGTCGACACCATTCGCGGGATCGCCGAGCAGACCAACCTGCTGGCTCTCAATGCCGCCATCGAAGCTGCCCGCGCCGGCGAGCAAGGTCGCGGATTCGCCGTGGTCGCCGATGAGGTGCGCAGCCTGTCGCAACGCACCCAGGCGTCCACCGCGCAGATCGCCAGCACCGTGGACAGCTTGCGCGCCACGGTCAGCCAGGCCGTCAGCCTGATGGGCGCCGCCTGCAACCAGGCGCTCAGTGACGCCGAATCCGTCACCGGCCTGGGCACGCGCCTCGGCGAAATCGCCGGTGCCGTACAGAACGTCACCGACACCCTGGCGCAAATCGCCGCCGCCGTGGAAGAACAGGCCACGACGGCCGACGAGGTGAGCGGCAATATCCAGCAGGTGGACCAGGCGGCCGGGCGCTTGCTCGACGGCGCACGGGCAGTCAATCAGGCCGCCGACAGCCTGAGCAAGGGCAGCCGGGCGTTGAGTGCTAACACGGCGCGGTTTCGATTGGACTGAGCGCCCATTCAGGGCACTCTGCCGCCGTCGTGTAGTCTTCTCCTTAACCCTAACGGAGCTGCCCCCCTATGATTACCGTTCACCACCTCAACAATTCGCGCTCCCAGCGCATCCTCTGGTTGCTCGAAGAGCTGGGCCTGCCCTACGAGATCAAGCGCTACCAGCGCGACCCGAAAACCAACCTCGCGCCTCCCGAGCTCAAGGCCATTCACCCGCTGGGCAAATCGCCGGTGATCGAGGACGGTTCCCGTGTACTGATTGAATCGGCCGCCATCATCGACTACCTGATCCGCCGCCACGGCAACGGTCAATTTCAACCCGATCCGGCCAGCGCCAGCTACGACCAATACGTGCAGTGGCTGCATTTCGCCGAGGGCTCGGCCATGCTGCCGTTGATGCTCAACCTCTACGTCGGGCGCCTGGGTGAAGCCGGCGCACCGCTGCATCCGCGCATTGAATCAGAGCTGGCCAACTACCTCGGCTACCTGAATGACGTGCTCGGGCAAACCCCGTATCTGGTGGGTGACGAGCTGACCGGTGCGGACATCCAGATGAGCTTTATCGGCGAGATTGCCAAGGCGCAGGGCAAGCTGCAGGCGTACCCGAATCTGGCGGCATGGGTAGACAAGCTCCAGCAACGACCGGCTTATCGCAAGGCAGTGGAGCAGGGCGGCGAGTATGCGTTCGCCAAATAGAGGCGCATGAAGGACCGCTGAACCTTTGCGCCAGGCAGCGCTCACTTAACCAGTGGCGCTGTCTTCTGGTCGAAAGGAATCTGCATGCATCCCATCTCGTCAACCCTCCCCGTAGAACGCGAACTCAGCCTGCGGGCAGTCATCACCGGGGTCCTGCTCGGCATCCTGCTGACCCCGTCCAATGTGTACGCGGGCCTCAAAATCGGCTGGTCGTTCAACATGTCGATCATCGCGTTGCTGATTGGCTATGCGGTCTGGCAAGGCCTGGCCAAGCGCTCTGCTGCGGCGGTGCCGTGGACGCTGCACGAAAGCAACATCAACCAGACCGTCGCCTCGGCCGCCGCGTCGATCATTTCCGGCGGGCTGGTCGCGCCCATCCCGGCTTACACCTTGCTCACGGGCAACCAGCTGGAGGCAATCCCGATGATCGCCTGGGTGTTTTCGGTGAGCTTCCTGGGGATCTGGATCGCGTGGTACCTGCGGCCCTCATTGCTCAATGACAAGGCGCTGAAGTTTCCCGAAGGCATGGCCACCCTGGAGACCTTGCTGCACATCTACAACCACGGGCGCGAAGCCGCGACACGCTTGAAAGTGCTGCTCAGCGCCGCCATTTTGTCGGGGCTGGTCAAGTGGGTGGATACCTTCCTGTGGGCGCTGCCGCGCTGGTCGCCGACCGCACAGCTTGAGCGACTGACGTTTAGCGCAGACCCTTCGCTGCTGTTACTGGGGTTCGGCGGCATCATCGGCATTCGCGTCGGCCTGACCTTGCTGCTCGGCGCCGTGCTGGCCTGGGGCGGGCTGGGGCCATGGCTGTTGGCGCAAGGACTGGTGAACATTGCGGCGGGTAGCAGCGGCCCACAATTTGCCGCGCTGGTGGAATGGCTGCTGTGGCCAGGGGTGAGCCTGATGGTGTGTTCCACCCTGGCGTCATTGGCGATTCGGTTGTGGGCGCTGCACCGCTCCACCCGGGCGGGCGGCGGCACCCCGTGGACGCTGCCCAAGCCGGGCCCTGCCGCAGGCTTCATCCTGGCGATCGGCTTGGTGGTGAGCCTGCAGGCGCTGTTGTTCGGTATCAACCTGTGGATGGCGCTGTTGACCATTCCCCTGGCAATCTGCCTGGCTGCCGTGGCGGCGCGGGTGGTGGGGGCCACTGGTATACCGCCGATTGGCGCAATCGGGCAGCTGTCCCAACTGAGCTTCGGCATCGCCGCGCCGGGGCAGGTGCCGATCAACCTGATGAGCGCCAACACGGCCGGCGGTTCTGCCGGGCAATGCACGGACTTGATGAACGACTTCAAGGTGGGCAAGGCGATTGGCGCCACGCCACACAAGCAGGTTATCGCGCAAATCCTGGGGATTATTGTCGGCAGCATCGTCGGCGTATTCGCCTACCTGGCATTGATCCCCGACCCCCAGAGCATGCTGCTCACCGAGCAATGGCCGGCCCCGGCCGTGGCCACCTGGAAAGCCGTGGCGCAAACCCTGACCCACGGGCTGGATTCACTGTCGCCGAGCATTCGCTGGGCGATTGCCATCGCGGCCTTGATCGGTGCAGTGCTGGGTGTGCTCGACAGCATGTTGCCTGTCGATCGTGCCCGCTATCTGCCCAGCGCGGCGGCATTGGGACTGGCGTTTGTATTGCCGGCCTCCGTGTCGCTGATGATGGCGTTGGGGGCGGTGGTGACCTGGGTGATCAGCTGCCGTTGGCCAAGCCTTACCGAGCGTTTTGCGATTACCGCAGCGGCCGGGCTTATCGCCGGCGAGAGCATCACCGGCGTGGGGGCTTCCTTGTGGCAGATGATGATGCAGGCGGGTTAACGCACGAACGGTGCGTGAGTTGCCAGGTGGAACTGTTCGTGGAAGTTCGCCACTCATAGTCCGCCCCTCTTACATGCATTGAAAGGGGGCATCTGGATAATTCAGGAAGGTCGGTTATAACCGCTTGAGGCACAGTGGCTGACGCTTGAGGGCATAGGCTGTGAATTCTGATATATCGAAAATACTACGCGAGACGTTATTGGATTTTGGCGTGCCCCAAGAACAAATAGGGCACTTTGATCGTCACTCGTCGATCGTACTTAACTTTAAAACTATCAGCCCGATCATGCTGACTGCTGTTCATCACAGGGTGTGGATGTGGAGTGAGTTAACTACCTTGAACGGCGCCACGCTGAATACTCATGCAGAAAAACTGCTGCTTGCCCTGCAATACCCATTGCCATCGGTAGTCACGGGCCAGGCCGTGTTGGGTAAAGGTCTACGTGGTTACGAAGTCAAGGCTTTGCTGGATGATACGTGTAGTGGTTCAGCCACACATCTGCAGGGGGCGTTGGATGGGTTTTTCAGGCTGATGATATCGCTGCACGGCATTTTCAAGTAAGCATCGTCCGACGTTAGTTATCTTATCCAATGGGAGTGAACACTGTGCCGATTAACAATACTACCGTTTTAAGAGCGTCGGCCGAGCTAGCGTCTGACCCTGACAGCAACTTGAAGAATGTCGAGTTCGTGAAGAACTTCGATTACCTGAAAAACAAGCCAATTGAACTGCAGTCGAACGCAGTGCCCACAGTCACACTCAACGCTGAGGGGCAGGCGCGCCCGGTCAGTTTTCTCTACGGCGACGCGCAGCCCGCGCAAATCAGAAATGGCGCCATTTATAACGCCGTTATCACCAGTGATATCGTTGAAAAATACTCTCAGGACCGTATCTTGCCGGGCAAGGCGTTAATCAAGGATGGTGCGCTGAGCCTGGGGTTGAACAGGTTCAGGATGGCGGGGCCGACTGAAACCCAAACTCAGAAAATTCTCACTCGACTGCGCAGTATCCACGATCCTGATCAGCGTAAAGCAGAGCTGGTCAAGCTGGTCGTCAACGGCTCAGCGCAAGTTGCTGACGGTGCGATGAAGCTGAAAATGGTCAACGACCCGGTACGGCGTGCATTCGAAAGCTACTATGCCAAACATGCGTTGCAGGATTACTTCCGCTCGCCGGACATTTATAAAACCTTCTGCGCTATCTCAAACAACCAAGTGAATTACATCAAGGACAACTATGTCAGCGCACCGTTGTTCGAGAAATATGAGGCCGCTTGGAAAAATCAAAGTTTCGACACCCGCATCGTCGGTTTGGATCAGCTTCAGGGTTTCTACACGCGTGCCGAGAAAACCTTGGAAACCTTGAGTATTTCACCCGAGGCCAGAGCGGCCTTGTTTGATATCTACAAACACCGATATTTGAGCTACGCGCTGAAAAATGAACCGGATGCCGAGGCAAAACTCCCGGCAGGTCATTGGGACGGTGTGTTTGATCCCATCAGGGCACCGGGCAAAGGCCGTATAGAACTCAATGCCCGAGAAGGCAACCTGTTCAGGCAGGCAGACAGTTACAACGTCGGTATTTTGCGAAACATCGACGCGGCGCCCAGGGATTTGCGCCTGAACGAACCTTTTAATATTACGTATGAAAATGACTACAAGAACCAGTTGTTAGCCAGCGCCAGCACCCGTTGCCCCGACAGGCTTGAGATGCAGGATCCTGAACATCCTGATGCGTCCCAACCCGGTTCTTATATGAAGACCCTTTTTGAAAAAGGCACAGGGACTTACGTCAACGGGCCGTCGGGTTCAATCGTGATTGAACAGGGGGCGGTACGTGCTTGCAAAGCGGTGCATGCCGATACACACCCTGACGACCTTGAAACCTATTTGGCCATCCAGGCCTTGCTGTTCATTTACGTGGATGGCGGGCACTCGATGGATGAAATTTCATACGCGCTGACGCATCCGAAGGTCCAGAATAAATTGCTTGAGGATTTTTCGGGTAGACCCGGGTTCGAGCATATTGGCGATAAGCTTTTCATGAATTATCACGCCCTGGAAAATGCCGCGAAAGACGCCGCTGCCTTTAATGATGTGCTTAAGGCCAAGGACGCCGCTCACCTGCAAATCACCCATGGCGACCCGGCACGACAGGCTTCCCGGGCGACCACCAAAGAGTTGGCCTTCGCACAGACCGTCGCGGCGAGAAACGTGCTTTACAAGCCCAGTGACATTTTGACCGGAGAGCTTGCGGCGGCAGCCAAGGTGTTGCATCGCGTGGTCTCGAACCTGAGCGCAGAACATCAGAAAATGATGGGTGCTCATTTGTTGGGGGAAGGACGGCTGCTGGCTGGAAAAACGACGGATGACTTGCTTGCAGCATTGGCGCGAGCCGCAGGCGCGCAGGCGGCAACGGGCAGCGTGGCTGCGAGCGCCACCGATAGAGCGGTGGTTATCGCACTGATGGGCGATATCGGCGGGTTTTACACCACGCCCGGCAATGCAGACGAGGGGCTGATGACAGCCCTCAACCATCTGCTCAAAGCCCAGGGGCTGGAGGTGCCGAATACTGTCGCCATCCAGCGCATGCGTGAGCAAGGCGGCTCTGCGGTTGTCGGCCCGGATAAACGCGCTGAACGAAAGGTCCGTTCGTTCAATTCGCCGGCCGACATGCCTTTTCGAGCAGGCGTACATAACAGCGGGCTGGACGCGGATAAGGCACTCAATGTCCCCGCATCTGAACGTATTCCTGACAATCGCTGGGCGGTTTTTGACATTGGGACGGCCCGTGTCAAAGAAACGACCGAGCCGCTTGTCGGGCATATGTCAGCGTCGCCGTCCGAGATTTTACAGGCTTGGGACATGCTGCGCGGCGTAAGCGCACACGATCAATACGTGGGTGCGCTGCCCGATGGTCCGCGCGCTCAGGACGGTGGCACCATCATGCCTATGTCGGTCTTGGCGCCGGCCGAGCAGGACCAGCGCTATGCGCGTGCGGCAGGGGCGGGTGCATTTTTGGTCGGCTTGGGTTATCACAGCGCGGTCGAAGTGCTGGAAGGAACATTGGTTTATACCGGGCAAAGCATCAGAGCCGAAGGCACACTGGATCCTTCCCAGCGTGATTCCGCTGATGTTTTCGGGCATGGGGCGGCAACTGACCTCATGAGCGAGCTATTCAAGTCCGGTACAGCAGCGTGATGGGCTGTCGGGCAATCATGCGTCCCCATTGATTGCCCGGTGCGCATGCTGTGCCCTCAAACGTTGCAGTCGATTGGCCGATGTCGAGATCAGACACGATGATGCCGCGCTCAGGCTACTTTGGCTTTGTCCTGCGCACTTAAGGTGAGGGGTATTGGTCGCCCGAGAACCACAAAAACAATGAATAGTCTCAACTCCAACGATTCCAACGCTCAGCTGGCGCAGGGTTTCAAGCCGCGCCACGTCACCATGTTGTCCATCGCAGGCATCATCGGCGCGGGGTTGTTTGTCGGTTCCGGGCATGCCATCGCGGCGGCGGGGCCGGCGGTGTTGCTGGCTTATCTGTGCTCCGGCCTGCTGGTGGTGCTGGTGATGCGCATGCTCGGGGAGATGGCGGTGGCGCGCCCCGACACCGGCTCGTTTTCCACCTATGCCGACCAGGCCATTGGCCGTTGGGCAGGCTTCACCATCGGCTGGTTGTATTGGTGGTTCTGGGTGTTGGTGATTCCGATCGAGGCGCTGGCTGCCGGGCATGTGCTCAATCAGTGGTTTCCTCAGGTCGATGCATGGTTGTTTGCGTTGTTGTCGATCATTTTGCTGGTGATCACCAACCTGTTCAGCGTTGCCAAATATGGCGAGTTCGAGTTCTGGTTCGCGATGGCCAAGGTCATCGCCATCGTCGGTTTCATCGGCCTGGGGTTCAGCGTGCTGATGGGCTGGATTCCGGATCGTGAAGCCAGCGGCTTGAGCCGCTTGATGCAAGAGCACGGCGGCTTTGCACCCAATGGCCTGTCGGCCGTGGTGGGGGCGTTCATCACCATCATGTTCAGCTTCATCGGTACCGAGGCGGTAACCATCGCCGCTGCCGAATCGAGCAACCCGGCGCAAAACATCGCCAAGGCGACACGCTCGGTGATCTGGCGCATCGGCGTGTTTTACCTGTTGTCGATCTCGATCGTTATTTCCGTGGTGCCCTGGAACGATCCCCTGCTGGCATCCGTGGGCTCTTACCAGCGCGCGCTGGAACTGATGAACATCCCCAACGCCAAGTTCATGGTCGACCTGGTGGTATTGATCGCCGTGGCCAGTTGCATGAACTCCTCGATCTACATCTCCTCGCGCATGCTGTTCTCCCTGGGTAAACGCGGCGATGCGCCACGCGCCCTTAAACGCACTTCAGCGGCGGGCGTGCCCAGGGCGGCGGTGATTGCCAGCACCATCCTGGGTGCGGGAGTGACGCTGCTGAGTTACTTCATGCCCGCTGGCCTGTTCCAGTTTCTGCTGGCCAGTTCCGGTGCCATTGCGTTGCTGGTGTATCTGGTCATCGCCATCTCGCAACTGCGCATGCGTCGGCTGCTGCTCAAGCAGAACGTCGAGCTGACCTTTCGCATGTGGCTGTTTCCCTGGCTGACTTATCTGGTCATCGTGTTCATCTGCGCGGCGCTGGCCGTGATGATGGTGACGCCGGAACACCGCACCGAAGTGTCCTCGACGATTGGCCTGGCCCTGGTGATCTCCTTTATCGGCCTGGTCACTTCGCGTCAGCAGGGACAGGCGGTCAAACCGGTGGCGCTGGAGCACTCCTGATCATCTGTATGCAGTAGGCGGGACGCGGAGCGTCCCAGGAGGCATTCCCACGCAGAGCGTGGGAACGATCAGGTGCGGTTCAGCGCACCCGCGTCCGGCTTTGCACCGCCAGGTCCAGCGCCTTCTGCATATCCAACCGAGCCGAGCGCCCGACGTCCTTGTCGTTGAGCTGGTAGTTGCGCTCCGACGGAAGGATCGGCGCGGTGAGGTCCTGGGCGTCGCTGCGCTCAAAGTCGTGGTTCTCGCCGATCGCCATGGCGCTGCGGCGCAACAGCATGCGCAGCTGTTCGGGTTGCAGCTGCGGGTTGATCGACAGCATCGCCGCCAGCAAGCCCGCGACCATCGGCGTGGCGTAGGAGGTGCCGCAATGCACGGCGCCTTCCTGGCCGGCGTCGGGCGTGGACGCGTGGGCGCAGGCGGCAGCAGTGATGTCGACGCGCATGTCCACGTTCGAGGAGCTGCGTGTAAGGGCATAGGCTGGGTCATCGACGGCAACGCCGCCACGCACGTTACGCTGGTGTCCGCCCACCACCAGCAACTGCTCGGTGATGAAGGAGGAGGGCAGGCGGTACTCGTCGCTGCCAGAGAATGCCGAACCGTTACCGGCGGAGTTCACCACGATCACATCGGGGTGTTCCTTGCGCAGCCACATGAAGAACTCTTCGAGCAATTCCTCGTAGCCACTCATGGCAATTCCCGAGCGCACCAGCGAGTCGACGTCATTGCCATTGACGTCCTTGGTTCCGACGCGATGAATGCCCCAGCTCCAGTTGAGCACGCGCACCCCGTCCTCCACGAGGTTGACCGAGGCGGCGATATTGGCCGTGATGCCGGCATCGGAGTTGCGCTCGACAATCACGTCAAAGCCACCGCTGGCCTTGTCCAGCCCACGCAGAAAGCCGGTGTTGCCGCCGTTGTCCCAGCCTGCCGCGAGGATGCCGGCGACGGTGGTGCCATGGCCGCTCGCCGCACCCGTATCGCGGGCGTAGACGCAGGTGCGCCCGGGGGCGCAGGCGCCGAGGTAGTCGGCGAAATCTGCGGTGTCGAAATCCACGCCGCGCTCGATCAGGCCGATGCGCACCGGTTGCGGCGTGATAGGTGTGTGTTGGCCCGGGATGCGCCGCTGATAATAGGCCACCGCATCGAGAAAGCGGTTGGCGGCCCATTCATCGGAGTCGGGCGATGGCTTCTTCGGTTTTTCGTGGCGCGTGGCGGCGTGCTCGGTTTCTTCGGCGGCGGATTCTTCGATCACCACCGCATCCACGCTGGTCTCGCTACCCAGGCGTAGCACCAAGGCGTCGCGCTGCAGCAGGTCGGTGGCCGGCAGGCGCAGTTGGAACAGGTTCAGCGGCGCGATGCTGCCGACCACGCTCGCGCCGTATTTGCGCGCGAGGCGCTCGGCTTCCTGGCGGCCATCGTGGTCTTCCTCGATCAGCACGCTGACCAGGTCGACATAGGTGGTCAGGCCGTCCATGTTCTTCGCCACTTCGCTGGGCCCGGCGGCGACCACATGGCTATTGCGCAGGGTCAGCCAGGCCGCGTTACTGGCGCGCGGGCCGTCTTCGAGCCACAGCGGGCCGCTCTGGTAGTGCGTGCTGTCCAGGCGCAGGCGCAACTGGTCGCCGTCGCGCTGGAGCGTCTGCGCCGGCAGCGCCTTGCCCGCCAGTTTCACCTGCGGCGTTGCTTCACCCAGCCCGCGCGCACTCAGGCACCAATCCTGCTCCCGGCTTTGCAGCAGGTCGCCGCAGCGTTTCAGGTTTTCCAGTCGCAGCGGCTCCTGGGCCATGGCCGCCGTGCTGGCGACCAGGGTGAGCAGCATCGCGAGGGCAGCGTTATTCAGGGGCATCAGTGGGTTCCTTGCCGGGGCCTGATACTGCGACTCCACCCACCCGCCGTTCGTTCAGCGCGACCACGTTGAACTCCCTTGCCACAGCCTCACTCCTAACTGGACGAGGCAGTGCACATGGACGGATGTGACAATGACCCAGCCACACTCAAACACCCCTGGCACGCTGTTCGAGACCGACCTGCCCGCGCGCCTGGACCGCTTGCCCTGGGGCCGCTTCCACACCTTGCTGGTGTTCGCCCTCGGGATCACCTGGTTGCTCGACGGCCTGGAAGTGACCTTGGCCGGCTCGGTGTCCGGCGCGCTGAAAAGCAGCACCGGCCTGAACTTCAGCAACGTCGACATTGGCCTTGCCGGTGGCGTCTACATCGCTGGCGCCGTGCTGGGTGCGCTGCTGTTCGGCTGGCTAACCGACCGTCTGGGGCGACGCAAACTGTTCTTCATCACCCTGTGGCTCTACGTGGGCGCCACCGCAGCCACAGCGTTCTCCTTCAACCTGGAAACCTTCCTGCTGTTCCGCTTCCTGACCGGCATGGGCATCGGCGGCGAATACACCGCGATCAACTCGACCATCCAGGAATTCACCCCGGCGCGCTATCGCGGCTGGGTCGACCTGACCATCAACGGCACCTTCTGGCTGGGCGCAGCCCTGGGGGCCGGTGGCGCCATCGTGTTGCTCGACCCGCAGGTCGTGGGTGGCGACCTCGGCTGGCGCCTGTGCTTCGGCATCGGTGCCGCGCTGGGCCTGATCATCCTGGTGATGCGCCTGTGGCTGCCGGAAAGCCCGCGCTGGTTGTTGATCCATGGCCAACACGACGAAGCGCGGCGCATCGTCGAAGGCATCGAAGCGCGCCTGCGCGAACAAGGCCACGCACTGGCCCCAGTGACCGCCCCACCGTTGCGGCTGCACGCGCGCGACCACACACCGCTGGCGGAGATTTTCCACACTCTGTTCGTCAGCTTTCGCCGTCGCGCCCTGGTCGGCATGACACTGCTCACCGCCCAGGCCTTCTTCTACAACGCGATCTTCTTCACCTACGCGCTGGTGCTCACCGACTTCTACGACGTGCCCGCCGAGCGCGTCGGCTGGTACGTCTTGCCGCTCGCCCTCGGCAACTTCTGCGGGCCGCTGCTGCTGGGGCGGTTGTTTGACGTGGTCGGCCGGCGCGTGATGATCAGCTTCACCTACGCCACCTCCGGCGTGTTGCTGGCGCTCAGTGGCTATGCGTTCCAGCAAGGCTGGTTCGACGTGACCCAGCAAGCCGTGGCCTGGATGGTGATCTTCTTCTTCGCCTCGGCAGCGGCGAGTTCGGCGTACCTGACCGTGGCCGAAACCTTTCCGCTGGAAATACGCGCGCTGGCGATTGCGGTGTTCTATGCGTTCGGCACCGGGCTGGGCGGGATCATCGGGCCGACCTTGTTTGGGCAGTTGATACAGACGCAACAGCGCGGGAGTTTGTTTGTGGGGTATTTGATCGGGGCGGCGTTGATGTGTGCGGCTGCCCTGGTGCAGGCAATTTGGGGTGTGGCGGCCGAGCGCAAGGCGTTGGAGCAGGTGGCGCGACCATTGTCGCAGGCGGCTGATTGAGGGCAGGCAGGTGGGCGCGCCCAGGCCGTTGGTGCTCAAAGTTCAACGACGGTTGTTTACGTTCCGAGCGGGTCTAAAGATCGAGCCGTTCACGTCGATAACCTCCATGAACCCGCCAATCATGGACCGATTGAAATGACACTCTCCGTCAGCGCTGCCCCTATAGCCCCTGCCAATATCCGACTTGCGCCTTCCGAGCAGAAACTGACGCCCCAGGCACTGCCGGAGGCGGCCAAGCAACCTTTGGCAGATGCCGGGCCGGCTGCGGTCTATCATCCCAGCGAAGCCGCCCAAACCGCGAGCGAGCCACTGCAGGTGACCGACGTGTGGGTCGGGCGCTCCGAATCACCAGAGTTTCCTCGCTTCGTCGACCGCTTCCATAGTGCCCAGGCGGTGCTCAAAGGCGCCTTTACCGCGTTCGCATCCACCCTAAAGAGCACCGCGCCCGACCTGGCCAGAACCGATTATGGTTTTACCGTCGAAGCCGATGGCCGCCTGAAAGTCATCGACAAGGCCGGCCAGCTGAGCGACGCGAATATCAAGCGGCTCACCGAACTGCTCAATGGCTCCGCTGATTTGAAAACGGCCGCAGTGATCTTCCGCAACGCCGCCATCGACATGACAGACGCCGGCTCGCCCTGGTCCGGCAGCGGCATGGGCTACTACAGCCTGACCAACGAAAATTTCGCCAAGACCATTGATCTGGCGCCGTTGTTCAGAACCTATGACCCCTCGGATGTGAAGGGTGGCAGGGAACGGTTTTTTATCATTCAACTGACCTACAAAGGTGAGCGGGCCACGGCGGAGACGGAACGGGCGATGTATGCGCGGCGCGCGGCGCAGGCGTAGTAACGGCGCAATGGGTTGTGTGAGGCTGAGCGAGAGGGGCAGGTATTTAGCCACTTTCGGCGCAAAGTAGCCCCTTTCCTTGCCAGCTGGTCTACCATGCCCATCCCGGCAGTGATCTATGCGCTACCGTTCATTTTTTAAAGGTACCGCCATGTCCATCGACCAAATCTCCCTGCCCAAAGGCGTCGGCCCCGTTGCTGCCAAGCTCCTCGACGCCATCACCGGCGCTGCCACCCACGAAGAACTCAACCGCGCCGGCGGAAAAGCCGAGGGTTTTGTGTTGGGCCTGGAATCCAGCAAGGCTATCAAGAGCCAAATCGCCGAGTCGTTGTATGTGGCTTACGATGATGCGGCGAGCAATCGGGCCAGTGAGTTGAAGGGCTGAGGGTCAGTCGGTCCTGATGAACCCGGCCCGATTGGACCCATGCTCATGCCCGCCTCCCAAACCCGCCCCTCACCCGCGCCATTCCTCAAACCAGGCGAGACCGTGGTGCTCTTCGACGGCGTGTGCAAACTGTGCAATGGCTGGGCTCGGTTCCTGATTCGCCATGATCGTCAACGGCGCGTGCGATTGGCGGCTGTACAGTCGCCAGAGGGCCAGGCGCTGCTCGCCTGGGCGGGGCTGCCGTTGGATCAGTTCGATACCATGGCGGTAATTCGTGACCGGCATTACTGGGTGCGCTCAGATGCGGTTTTCGAAATCATTGCCCAACTGCCTGCCGGCTGGCGCCCACTGGGGCTGCTGCGTGGCATCCCACGCCCAATTCGGGATTGGGTTTACGATCGCATTGCTTTAAACCGCTATCGACTCTTCGGAAAATATGACACCTGCCTGTTGCCCGACCCCGATCATGAACAACGTTTTTTGAAGGAGGGCGCCTGCTAAACCTACGATTTTGGTTGCCGCCGCAGGTTCTGCGGCGGACTTTTCAAGCTGAACCCAAGGTGCGTTAGTTAACGACTTCGCAGGGTCTGGTTGACGAAATGTAAGCCGCGCAGGTTTGAGGCACGCGGGCGCGCAATGCCTGTCTCGCATTATTCTTGGCGGCTGTGCAGGCAGCATGATCGGTGCCAGGCGCGGTTCCCGTCGCGCTGGCCCCTCGGTTTGCAGGTGGGCATGGCATTGGAGCATTCGCTGCAACTGTTGCGGTGCCGATACTCTGACCGCGCGCCGCCGCTTCAGCTTTTGGTGTGTCGGCTGCGTAAGTACTGGTGGAGATTATTCCGGCCAACACCAATGCAGTTGCCATGATATTGAGTGACTTCAACATGTTCGATCCCTCGATTAGTTAAGCGATATGTACTGTTTACTGTCCCTATGAGCTGCTGTTTTGCCTGATAGAGACTAGATCGCATAAAGCCACTCTGTGATATTTATTATTGGTTCATCTTTCGCTTTCCCACCGGAGCCCGCAATGCCCTCCACCAAACGCGACAGCGCAGGTATCGAACGTCGTCTGGTTGCCGCCCTGACCGAAGCCTGTGAAACCGCCAAGGCTGAAATCTCTGGCTTTGAATGGCTGACCCACGAAGTGAACTACGCCGCTTTCCCCCAAAGCCTGCGAGTGATCTGGGTTTTTGATACCCGATCAAACAAGGAGCAAGCCCTGGCCAAGGGAGAAGACCAGCGAATGCGTGAACTGACAGGCACCGCGCTGAGCGATGCCGGTGTGGATCTGCCGTTACTGCACCGCTGCGTAGGATTCGATTCCGAGGAGGAATGCCATCTTCAACACGGCGGGAATTGGCGTCTGCGCCTGGCCAAGCGGCATGGGGTAACGTGGACAAGGTATCGAGAGTCCGAGGCTCATGTGATGTGCTGAGGCCCCTCATGTAGTCGAATTTTTTTCAGCGTTGCGGAGCGACTATTGATGAGTGTCCACTTCCTCAGCCGGATAGAACTCGCCATTCTTCCCCATCTCTTCCAGCCGTTGGCGCGCAATTGACTCAACGCTGGCGACTTCACCTTGATCGTCAGCGTTGACCAACTGCAAGCACAGGCGCCGGACATTCTGATCGTGAGTGCCTTCGCTGAGCATTTCATGAGTGAAGACTTGCTCACCCCGCCATAGACATAGCGGCGTATGAGCCCCGCCGAGCCATATCTCGTTGATCGATCGAAGGTCAGTGGTAGCCAGTTGATCCAGGGTGATTGTCTTGTCCATTGCGCTGTACCTTAACGATGGGGAGAGACGGGTAGACTTATCGGCACCGTGGGTCGTTCCCAGTTTCGGGAGTGCAACTGCCTCAGTGGTGGTGAGCCATGCGCCGGAGCAAGGGTGGGGCGATCAGCAGTTGCGGCATAGTTCGTGGGGGTGTGCGGACTATGGAGTGACTGACAGCTAACGGCCAAAAGCAGACGTTGGTGAGCGACCGTGTCCAGATAGATGCGCCTTTCGCAAAAGGCCGCTAAATCGACCAGAAGCGGTCGTTCAATCTCGAGTTGCTCGCGCTCGACACGGATTTTCGTAGTGGACGATTAAAAATCTAAACTCATTTTTCCTCACACCACTTATGTTCTTTCAACCGGAACACTGCTGCTAAGCTTATTCACAATTGCTGGGCCAAGAAACAGCAATCCGTCCTGAGTCAATTTTCAATCGGCAGGGTGGGTCAGTTTTCAATCAGCGCCAACAGTCCAGAGCATCAGAATCGCAAGATGACCTGGTCAATTGCCACCCAGTCAAGCCGCTATAAAAAGCACGCAAAAAATAGTCTGATCGGGCGCATGCTACGCAAGATCGAATACGCGAAAGCGCAGGTGCGGGCGAAGGTTGAGCATCCGTTTCGCGTGATCAAGCGCCAAGTAACTGCCGTCCCTGCCGCAACCAAAGGAAAGAACCGTGGAATAAGGAAAAGAAAGGTCTGGTTTTCGCCGATTTATGATTTTTTGGGCCTCAAGTAGTGATGGCATCAAAAATCGGTGGGTACTTCAGACCGTCCTTAGGCGTTTGCAGCGAAATCAAATTAACGGAGCGCAAGTGTCCGATTTGATAGCGGCCAGTCCAGAGACTAAAGGTTTATTTTTTTAGACGGTTTAATTAGCGTTGTCGATTTTATCCATCAATAACAGGTGTCTATCTTTTAATATGTTTTTCCATGTCATTCCCAGCGCGGAGCATAGAATAACTACGCTCAATATGGAATAAATCCAACGAACAGACATTATATCTCCCAGGTAACCCACCCCGGCGTAAGCAATCAGGCTCACATAAGAGATGAACATCGAAATGGCTGCTTTGACTTTTCCAAACTGCGAGGGCTCTACGCCTGTAGCAATAAGGGTGTCTGAATTGACCCGAATCATGACGACAAATGCGCCTAACAGGAAATAAGCAGCCGCCGCTTGATGGACACTGTTTGCCGTCAAGAAAATAAACAGCAAAAAGGAAATCGCACCTAGGCCGACCACGCCAAACCACTCAGCGTGTATTTTTTTCACAATATAGGTCAGTGAAAAACCGCCACAGATGGCACCCACTCCCCACACGGCATCAATTAACCCAAACCCTTGGGCGCCCGCTGAAAGCTCTCTATCAACGAAAATCGGCAGAAGTGTATTGCACACAGAAAGCGTTACATAAATAAACATCTGCTGGACCGCCAGCCCAATAACAAAGCGTGTGCCAATCGCATAGCGAATCGCGTCATAAAACTCTCTCATGGCGCCGGGCGTGACTAACCTTTCGACTGCATGTTTGATCGCGGGCGTGTGTTTTATCCATAAGGTAAGGACACCAGAGATGGAAAAGGAAATGACGTTAATGACTACCACATATTGCGTGCCGAAAAGCGCAACTAAAAAGCCGCCAATACTTGCGCCAATGAGCAAACCGATTTGCATGCTCATACTGCTCGAAACATTGGCCTCAAGCAGGCGCTCCTTCGGGACAATATCGCGTATCAACGCCCCCACGGCCGGTTGGAAGAAGTGCTCACACAGCGCGATCAGAAAGGTCGCCAGGTAAATTGCCGTGAGCCCCAATACCCCGTAGTACATCGAAACCGCAACGAACAGCAAAATCAGCGCGCGCGCTAAATCGGCCACTATGCAAATGGATCGAACGTTCCACCGGTCAACCAGCACCCCAATCCACGGTGAAAACAACAAACCCGGCAATGAAGAAACGATCAACACCCAACCAACTGCCATTGCGGAGCCAGAGGTTGTGTAGATGTACCAAGAAATGGCAACGAAATACATGCCGCTACCAATGGCGGTTAATATCGACGCGGCTATGTATTTCCTGAATTCGCGGCCGGCAATGAGCGAGAGCAAGCTAAGCATCAAGGCGCTCCACTTCAACCGTGACCTTGGCTAAGGCTCGCATCACATTTTCAATGGCCTGCGGTCCACTGTCCCCGTTCGCAAGAATGTAGCCAGCCCTTTCATCTGAGTTCTGAGGGCGTTTGCAGATGTCCCCCGCCTTAACCGTGATATCGCACCTGACGACGCCAGGCGATTGGTGAGCGGTATCCAGCCCTGAAATGCTCGCCACCCGGCCAGTCGGCAACGACAGATACCGAATAGCGGCCCCGTTGGTTTTAGTCGTTTGAATGTCTGGGAATACCCCAGACAAGCCTTGAAGCGTAGCGGTAAACATGTCGACGCCACACGCTAACTCGGTCATTTCAAAAATGCGGTCGCCGCCCGTGCGTGTATGAGACTCGACGATGACGGGCCCCGTTTCCGAAAAGATGATTTCCGTATGAGAGGGACCATACAGGTGACCAATGGAGGTCAGGAAAGAGGTGGTCAGGCGTTTGATGGCATCAATTTCTTCAGGGGCAAGTGCCGAGGGCATACTATGCCCGGTCTCTACAAAACCAGGATAGCCGGTTGTGATTTTGTCGGTGACGCCTAGTATCGTGTGCTGACCGTCCCAGGAAATGGCCTCGACGCTGACTTCTGGCCCTTCGATAAACTTTTCGGCGATGATCCCGATGTCAGGAAAGTCATATTTAATTAAATCGGTGGTCAAAAAATCCTGTTTGATCGCGTTATAGGCTGGCACGACTTCATCTTCTGAAAACAGTTTGTGCACTTGTAGACTCCCCGCACCGTTCACCGGCTTGATGATGATGGGCCATCCGCACTGCTGTGCAAAAGCGATCACCTCTTCAGGGCTGTTAACGGTTGCGAATGGAATCGATGGTATGCCGTTTGCCTTCATGTGCGCGCGCATATGCCCTTTGTCGCGCGTTAATAAAACCGGGCCAATAGGGTTTCCCAAAATGCCCAGCCGTTCCTGAATCAGCGCTGCGTTCAAGAGGCCAAACTCTTGAAAGGAAACGACCGCGTGATAGGGTTTCCGCCGGTGCAGCGTCTCAACCAGGTCGACGACTACTTTTTCGCCCATGGGAGAGGAAATAATTTGATCCGCGATAAGAAAGTCTTCGAATGTAATATCTTCTTTTTGCTGTACGACGGTCAGATGGAAGCCACACGCCTTGGCCTTTACATAAATCTCTGTCCAGCCACCGATCATAATTAAGCGACGCATCACAGGTCTCTCCTGGAAAATACATATAAATAGTTAAAGCGCGTGTGAATGTTAAAGCCCACGCTTCGCGCGTTAGCTCAGCACACAACGTTGGTTGTTTGAACGCTCGTCCAGATCGGCTTTGAACAGGTGAATGAAAGCATCAAAACTATTCAGGTCCGCTGTAAGTAGATGGGCTTGAGGGATATCTGCTGGCAGGCAACGGGGCGCTTTGGTGAATGCCACTTTGTCAGCATTCACGGGCGGTAATATTTGGTGTATCAGCGTCGCTTCGCTTTGACCCGCGTGCGTTAGCATCGACAAAAATTCTGTATAGGAGGCGCAGGCTATATCACGACCCGTTCTCTGCGCGGTATAGCGCACAATGTCGTCAAATTCGACATAGTTTTGGCCAACAACATCAATCAGGGGGGCTCCGCTCTGGAACCGTTCCTGGCTACCCACAAACGTGCACAACCACTCGGCCAACGCATCCGCTGATAATAGGCCAAGGCTGCCGCAGCCCGCAGGCGCCACGCCCATCTGAACGCACTGCTTAAGCAATAAATGAAAAAGAGACTGGCCATTTGAGTAGCCGGTACTCATTGACGGCAGCACATCATCGACACGATAAATCCTGGCATGCAGCCCTTGCTGCTGTGCGGCAACGACGAGGTTGTCTGCCAGGTATTTGGTATACCCGTACCCGGTAACACCCAATGCTGCTGCCTCGATGGCCGAGACAATGCCTTCCGGATCTCGGCCAGACACGGCTGGCAGCTTGGCTGCCAACGATGAAATGTGGTGCAACCTCTTTGCCTTACCTTCATTACAGAATCGGATGAGTTCCTGGGTTCCACCCACATTCGCTGAGAACAATTGAGAGGCATGGAACAGGAAATTGACCGCCGCGCCACAATGAATCACCTCATCAATAGAAGCACATTGATGTTGCCATTCATCTGGATCCAAGCCCCAACATGGCAAGGCCAAATCACCTAGCACGACAGTAATACGTTGGCGTTGTAATACGCTTGCAGGGAACGCGTTCAGGAACACTTCCTCCAAGCGGCATAGAGCGCTTTCTCTGTTGCTGCCACGTAGCAGGACGGTCACGTGCAGGTGGGTGGTGGCTAATAAGTGCGCAAGAATATGAATTCCTACAAAACCACTCGAGCCGGTCAATAAGAGCGTCGAGCTCATTGTCGCTGTCGGCTGGTGATTATTGAATGCGACCCTCGCCAAGCTGTAGCTTGGCATGGCTTCGACCGTTTGCTCACAGCCGCTCATAAAGTCGGCCAGTTGCGACGGCGTTGCGAACTGATAAATGGCGGTCATCGGAACATCGGTTGCAATATGCTTGCACAATGCCAGTGATAGATTAGCGGCTGCTAGCGAATCTCCACCGCATTCGAAAAAGTCGTCTTCACTCCCTATCTGATTGTTCAGCAGTACGGTGCGATAACACGCAATAATTTTTTCCAGCAAGGTACTGTTGCTACAGGGTTGCAGCGTATCGGAATGATGGTTTTTCAAGTCATTGATTATACGTTTACGGTCTACCTTCCCATTGGGTGAAATAGGCAGAGTCTTCAAGTGATGCACTAACTGTGGCATGTGGGTCGCTGGCAGATGCCGCGCCAGTTCGCGTCGTACGTGCTGTAAATCCAATGCGTGTGGCGCCACGTAGACCAGCGCCAAACTCGCATCGCCCTGCTGAGTGGGCAAGACAAATGCCAGTGCGTCGTTTACGGCGTCGAACCCGGCCTTGATTGCCGACACTATTTCGTTGAGCTCGATACGCACCCCGCGCACCTTGACTTGGTCGTCAGCTCTGCCGCCATATTCAAGGCAACCATCGGGCCGTATACGGCCAATGTCCCCAGTCAAGTAAACCTTGTTGCCAGGCAGGTCTGAAAAGGGATTACGTATAAAGGATCGTGCGCTCAGTTCCGGGGCATTCAAGTAGCCACCTCCGACGCAAATACCGGCAACAACGATTTCCCCAAAGACGCCATCCGTCACGGGCCTCAACTGGTCGTCGACAATTTTGACATACGTATTATCGATAGGCTGGCCGAGTGGAATCTTGTCATTGTCGTGATCGCACACCTCATGAAATACCATCCCGATTGATGCCTCGGTGTGACCATAGGTATTGATGACCGTACAACGTGGGAAAAAGCGCCTAAATGTGTGCACGGATGCAGCGTCAATCTCTTCTCCGCCGATCAAGACATGCCGCAAGCTGTCCAAGCGTTTTGCGGGAAGGGTCCCATTCTCCAGCGCACGAATTAATAATTTGAAGAGGGTGGGTACGAAATCAGTCATCGTGATGTGATGACGTTCAATCTCTTCTACCAGCGACTCGACATTCCAGTGATCGCGCTGCTTAGGCAATACCGCCACGCCCCCGTTGGTGAGCGGCCACAGCATTTGCCAAATTGACGAGTCGAACAACGGCGCGCTGTTCTGATAGACAGTGTGCCCGCCACCAAATCGCTTGGTCATATAGGTAAAGCGATTCACAAGCCCGGCATGATAATTCAAGGCGCATTTCGGGCGGCCGGTTGATCCCGATGTAAAGAAACCATAGAGCAGGTCGTCTGAGAAACACTGGGCGTGCGTTTCAGCATTTAAGTCAGTCGTGCCGTCGAGTCTTATTTCAAACAGGTTCAGGCCGGCACTTCTTAAGGCCGGCTGTTCTCCATTCGTGATAACCCATGCTGCCTGGCTGGCCTCAACGACTGCGTGTATTCTATTTTTCGGCCATTTGGCATCCACCGGAATAATAATGGCGTTGGTCATCATCACAGACAACCACGCAATGGGTAACTCGACACCGGTCGGTAACGCACAGAGCACAATATCTTTGTTGCTCACACCGCAGGCGTGCAAACGCTTTGCGTTGGCGCGTGCAGCGGCTATTAGTTCAATATAAGTAAGGGATTGATCACCGCAGGTGACTGCTGTTTTGCTTCCCTGCCTGTGTGCAGCCGTATACACCATCTCCAGTACACTTAGCCTGTCTGGCTGACAGCCACTCAGGGGTGAGTGCTCGCGTTGACCAATAATCATCTAATACTCCTGTAAATAGAAATGTATAAACAATCTAAGCGCTATGTGCGTTCGTCAGAGATGCTGTAAATGGTCAACCGGCAAGCGAGAAAAGGCTGTGGTACTCGCTCAACTCAGCTAGGGGCGAGTGAACCCGGTTTTATACAGGTACGTTCTCATTCACAGAAAACACTTGGTGTGCGCTCTCAAGCCGACGGATCGTTGCGTAATCAGCCTGTAAAACGGCGAGTTCTTCATGGCTCAGGTAAACAACGCCCGGAATCGAAAATAAGTCGATGGTGCGTGTAATCGTGTCGCCCTTTTCGGGCAGGTGAAAATGGCAGGCATAGGAAGAAAGCGAGCGAATGTTCTCGAAGCCGGTTGTATCAACAACGACGCCTTTCTGGTCGGAGATCATCGCTACGCATAGGACATGTTTTGATAAAACGTACTGCTGACCCAAACGCCGTTTGAACAGGTGAGGGTGGCAATAACGTTCGATCGTCAGCGTGATTTGGCTCTCGCCAAGCGCCTCAATAACCGCTTCTTCAAGCATTGCGCCCTGCAGGCGGGCGCCGGTTTCAATCAACACCGGCCCTTCAGCAGTCATCATGATTTCGGAGTGAGCGGGCCCATTGCGCACACCCAGCGCATCAAGCGCTTGTTTCATATAGCTGACTAAAGCCTCCTGCACCTCGCCCTCATAGGCCAGAAGTTCTTCGCAATCATAAATATTTGAGGCGCCGGCAATCACTTTGCGGCGATCGATCCACATATCAGAAATATAATGCTGCGCGTCGATTGAAACACTATTAATGACGTACTGCGTACCCTTCAAAAGGGTCTGTGCCAGCACATGGTTATTGTGCCCACCAAAGCGGTTGGCTTTGTTATAGACGGAGTGAAAAGCACTTTCCAGTTCGGTTCGGTCATTGCAGAAAAATACACTGTCATTACCTGCACTGGCTAAGGGCTTCAGAACAATTGGCCAGCAGTGGCCTGAGGCCCATTCAGTCAACGTGTGTAAATTGTCTGTGCGCAGAAAATAAGGTGTGGCTAACCCCGCCTCTTTAAGCGCGCAGGCCATTGCGTATTTATCTCGCCGAACACGCGACGTCTCCGTGGAGTTTCCCTCCACGCCGAGTTCGGCGGCTAGCAGATCCGCAAGTTCAATACCCGTTTCGGCGCCGGCCAAAACACAAATAGGCTTGATGCCGTTCAACCATCGATTCATTTCGACTAGGCATTCGGCCAAACCGTTAAATACCACGTTGGCGATAAAGTCGCCGGGCCTGAAATCGTTGATATAAAAATCAATGATGGGCGAGGCACTTTGGACGTGCAGGACCGCTACACCCTCTGAATGAAACTTAGCGGCCAGTTTCGCGCCAGTGGAATACGCATCGACGATTACTGCGATGTTGTGAGTCATGGTCACATTCCAATCTATTTAGAGAGCCGCCGCAGTGCGTCAGCGTCAAGCGTTGTCCAAGCCACATAATTCGTGAGCCACTAAATCTTCGTGAGTCTCACGAGCCCGTATTAACTTGGCATCGATTCCCTCAACCAGGACTTCGGGTGGGCGCCCACGGGAGTTGTATTGACTGGCCATACTCATGCCATACGCACCACATGAAAAAATCGCCAATACACTGCCATTGTCAAACGCCGGTAATGCTCGACCTAATGCAAAGTGATCGCCGGTCTCACAAATAGGCCCAACAATATCGGTCTCCTCCAGGTGAGTGACGTCGGACTGCTGAGCGCTCTGGGTTAACGCAGTCCAATGGCCAGAAAAATTGTCAAAATGGGTTGGCCAAATAACATGGTTGGCACCATACAGGGTGGGCCGCAGCAGTACGTTCATGCCCGCATCGACAATAGCGATCTTTCGATCCCAGCCTTGTTTAATGTATTCGACGGTGGTCAGCAAAATACCGGCATTTGCGCTGATCGAACGACCCGGTTCAATGATGAAGCGGATACCGCGCTGTTTCAGCCCTTGCAGACGCTGACAAATAAGTGCTCCCGTTTCAGTTAATGAGCCAACGGGATTGCTTTCGGTCCCATACTGCGCTGGAAAACCTCCGCCAATGTTGACAAATTCGATCGCGCAATCAGCCGCCTTAAGTCGGTTAATCATGTCCTCGATCTTATCGATGGCAGACAAATAGGTCTGAGCCGATGGAATCGGCGATCCAAGGTGAATATGGATCCCAACGACATCGACGCTTGAGTAACGCTTCGGCTCGAAAAGTTCATAGGCGTGTTCCATCGGTATGCCAAATTTTGTCTGGCGGCCGCCTGTTGAGGTTTTCTCTGGGGTGCCAGCATCCGCCACATCCGGATTGATACGAATGGCCACTTTTATACGCTTACCGGCCGTCGTGGCGACCTCATCCAAACGCAGCAGCTCGCCTTCAGACTCCACATTAAAAAGGAAGACGCCAGCTTCAACCGCGTAGCGAATTTCTTCACGCGACTTGCCGACCCCGGCAAACACAATCTTGTCCGCAGTCACTCCCGCCATCAGTGCCCGGTAGAGCTCACCGCCACTGACCACATCCAGCCCTGATCCTTGATCGACCAAGAGCTTAAGGATGCTGAGATTACTGCAGCTTTTAACTGAGAAACAAATCAACGGCGAGAGGGCGGAAAAAGCATCTTTCAGCACGGTGTAGTGATTTTTCAGGGTGTGTGCTGAATAGACATACACGGGGCTTCCATGCTGTTCGACTATCTGACGAACATCGAGGTGCTCCACATGTAAATGACCGTCGACAAAATTAAAATGGTCCATCTTGCTTCCTCCAATTGATGAGCTTAACTGCGTGCACTGACACGCTCGCGGGATAAGCAGTCACCCGTTGATTCCAATAACAACCGACCCGTGCTGTACAAATAGTTGACAATCTTTTCAGCGCAAGCAATTGCGGTTTGAGTGTCAGTATTGATGATGAGCTCGGGATGTACCGGTGGTTCATACGGAGAATCAATGCCGGTAAACTCGGCGACCTGTTTCTCCCTGGCCTTTTTATAGAGCCCTTTTGGATCGCGTGCCTCGCACACATCAAAAGAGGCATTGATAAAGATTTCCACGTAATCACTGTCGCCAATCAGCGCTCTTACCAGGGCACGATCATGTCGAAAAGGAGAAATAAACGCGGTCAATACAATTAAGCCCGCGTCAGCCAGCAACTTGCTGACTTCACTCACCCGTCGAATGTTTTCACTTCGCCCTTGGTGGGTGAAATCCAGGTCACGGCATAGCCCATGACGTACGTTATCCCCGTCCAACACGTAAGTCAGGTAACCTTTCTGAAATAACAGCGATTCTACAAGACCGGCCACGGTGCTCTTTCCAGCCCCACTCAAGCCCGTAAACCAAAGCACACAAGGTTTTTGTTTCAATCTAGCGCTGCGCATAGATTGTTCCACGGGAAATAATTGCCAGGTCAGGTCACAGGACACATCAGTTATATGCATTTCGTTCGTTACCTTAGGTCGCCAAGGTGCTTGTTTAGTACAGCCTCCCTTTCACGCTTCAAATACTCATAATGCGGCATATTTTCTAAGTAGAATTCATGCAGTACCGGGTGGTTGTCGACACGCGTGCTGTATTGCTTTTTGATCGGCGCAATGCCTGTGCTGTTTGCTGCATCCAAGTGCCAATGCTGGGTTCGCTCCCACACATCCAAGTGTCCGCTCTGCCACTGGAGAGCAGAGGGCAGGTGCTGCAAGTCAGCATCCCTGCAAAAGTTCGAAATTGCACACTCAGGGCTCAGGATCATGTCGTCCGCATCAACGAACAAGGGCGAATGTATCGACTCCGCCTTCACGGCATCATAGAGTTCAGCCAAGTGTTGGTAGCCCACCTCGCTGCAGGTAAGGTCTGGGTTAATATAGTAGTGTGAGTTAATAACCTTTTCCGGATTGCGCAACATGAACACATGTAGCGCTTCGCGCATATAAGACGTTCCCGTCAGTCGATGACGATAGTCAAACTCACAGGTGTCCTTGATGAACACAGCACGTTGCGCGCGCAATGCCTGTACATAATTGAAAAGCTCCGTTGAGTTTTTCAACGTCTGAGTTGAATGATCCGTCTGCGGATGGCTGTATATACCACGCGCCGACAGATCGCACAGAGGCTCATGCAAGATAGTGAAGTCACCACGCGCGGCGATCACACGTACAAATGCGGTGGAAAGCGAGCGTGGAGGGGCCCACAAAACAATTAGTCTGTGCTGCATAGTTAACCTTTATTTCAACAATACGTGCAGGATGCCAGGACAGTCAGCCCCTCATGGCTTAAACGGATTCAGTGATCCACTTTTGCCCGCCATGAGCGAAACGGAATTGCTGTGCGGTGAAGCGCGACTTGGAGTATTCGCGTACGCGGTCAACCATGTAGTTGCCTTTATAAGCGATCACATCGACGGTGCCATTCGCCTGTTCAGTCAATACGGCTACGTTGGCCAATGCGGCCTGCGTGGCGGGGTCATACAAACGACCTGCATACGATTGACGTGCGATAAAGGGTGACAAAAACCGCAGGACCTCCCATGAGTCCTTGTCGACCGTTGCTTGCAGTAGATGTTTCGCTGCGATGCCGAGCATGTCCAGCCCCGGAGATTCGTATAAGCCACGGCCTTTAGTGCCGTTCATTCGGTTTTCCAACACGTTCTTCAAGACCACCCCATTGCGGCCCGCGATCCTGTTGGCTTCAGCGAGTGCTTGGTAGTAACTCACTGACTGACCATTAATCTCAACAGGAATACCTTGCTTAAAGGTGATACTGCAAGTCTCTGGCACGTCGGGCGCATCCATGACCCTGACGCCCATGATCGGGCTGATCATGTCGGGTGAATTTGAGAGCACCTCAACTTCGCGATTCTCATGCGACACACCGCCGACGTTGGCATCAACGGAGTGATGGGCTTTCGTACGCATCATGGCTTCGTCGGCGTCGGCAACAAAGTCGCCCATGTCTACGCGGGTTCGAAAACGATCTGACGTGGTTGGGTCTTCCCAGGGAGAAAATGGCGTGATCTCTGGCGCAAACATTTTCAGATAGTAATTGAAGCGGAATTCATCGTTGCCGCCATGAACAGCGCCATGGGCCAATATACTGCACTGACGGTCGCGCAATGCATTAACCAGGCCTTTAACAGTTACGGCTCTGGCTATGCCAGTCGTGTTCCAGTAGCCACCGTCGTACTGCGCCTGGGCACGTACAGCGTGGAGAAAGCTGAGCGCAATGTCTTCCTTCAAATCAATGACATTAACGGCCTGCATCAGTTCGATGTTGTCTGCACAAAACTCGTGTGCTTCATCGCCCGGTTGACCAATGTCGACAATGAACTGTTCGACGTCAACGTGCTCCTCTTTCAAACGCTGCGCGATGAATAAGCTAACCAGGCCACCGGAGGCACAGATGCCAACTTTCTTACCTTTCAAATCCGAGAATTTCACGCGGTAGTCCTTTAGAGAGTTGTTGTTATTAACAGTTTCGCTTCGCGCCTGTTACTGCGACCACGCGGTCGGTTCACGGTCCCATCGGTGCTGTCGTAGTAGCGTCATTAACGCAGGCTCTATCTTGCCGTTGTCAGAACACGCCAAGTTCGCTTCGACATGTGGAATAGAGCGCATGCCAGGAATAGTCGTTGCGACGTTATCGTTGGAAAGAATGAACCTCAGCGCGACGTCCGATAGCTGAGTATCGGGGGGAAGAGCCCGTCTCAAAGACTCGACCCGCGCCACCGTCGCTGCCAGGTTTTCTGGCACGAAATAGCTGCTTCTCCAATCACCGGCAGGCCACGTGGAATCGATCGTTAAATTCCCCGTCAGAGAGCCTTCGTCGAAGGGCACCCTGGAGATGACGGCAATGTCCAGTTCGCGGCATAACGGAAGTAATTCATCGTCAGGCGCTTGATCAAAGACGTTATAAATCACCTGTACCGCGTCGATCATTCCTGTTTTCAGTGTGTCGAGTACGTTGGTGGGTTCCCAGCGATTGACACTGATGCCTATGCCGCGAATCAGGCGTTGCCGTTTGAGGTCATCCACCACGCGTAGCCAGGATTCATCATGAGCCCACGCATCTTCCCAGACATGAAATTGCAGTAAATCCAGGGACGCCAAGCCTAGTGACTGCAAGCTTTTCTCGACATATTCTTCAATATGGTCGGGCGGGAAAATTTGGTCTAAACGGTCACCCCGGTGAGAGGGCCACTCGCGGTTCTTGGGGGGAACTTTAGTGGCTACATATAAGGTTTTGCCTGGGTGGTTTCGTAATGCTTCCCCAAGCATTTTTTCGCTGTGGCCACGACCATAAATCCACGCCGTATCGAAAAAGTTGCAGCCTAGTTGAATCGAATGTTCCAACGCCGCCATGCCGCTGACATCGGATGAGCCGGTCCAACCCCCTTCACCTCCCGCGACCCCCCACATTCCATATCCAACTTCAGAAACATTCCATTCCAGTCGTCCAAATCGCCGGTATTTCATCGCCCGCTCGCTATAGAGTTATTTTATTCAGGACGCGATAAGCGCACTCATGTAGCGATCACCCTGATCACTAAAGTCTCGAGTACCTGGAAAGTATGCTCAGCAAAAAAACAAAGTAAAAATATCAATTTAGTGGCTGGCTATTCATTTCTGATATGGTATGGCTTGTTCGATTCATCGCAGGGTTGGCTCATGAATTTCAGTTTTCGCCATGTGGAAGTATTTTGGGCGGTAATGACGACAGGCAGCGCGACGGCTGCCGCTGAACTTCTGCATACCTCGCAGCCTACCATCAGCCGAGAGCTCAGCCGGTTCGAAGCGCTGACTCAGTTGACGTTGTTCAAGCGCGCGGGTGCAAAGTTGATTCCGACTGAGCATGGGCTGATGTTGTTCGATGAAGTTCAACGCAGCTATGTGGGGTTAGCCCGTGTGAAAAATGCCGTCGAGGCCATCAGGCATTTTCGGCAAGGGCAAATTTCGTTGACGTGCATACCGGCTTTCTCGAATGCCTTGTTGCCGCAGGTCTGCCAGGATTTCTGCAGTAAATTTCCTGGCGTCAGCATCAATATCACGCCCCAGGAATCGCCCGCCCTCGAGGAGTCGCTGACTGCTCAGCGTTATCACCTGGGGTTGACTGAAACCCTGGAAACACCCCCGGGCACCTACATCGAAACACTCTTGAACCTCGACGTGGTGTGCGTTTTACCGTCTGATCACGAATTAAATGCGAAAACGGTCCTCACGCCACAAGACTTCGAGGGGCAAAATTTTGTTTACCTTGCGGCGGATGATCCCTACAGAAGAAAAACGGACGCTATCTTCCACCAGTCAGGCATTGAAAGACGGCTGGTGGTAGAGACACATAACGCGAGCGCCGTGTGTGCGACTGTTAACCTGGGGGTGGGCGTTGCCATTGTGAATCCGATCACAGCCCTCGACTATGTCGGGCGAGGTTTGCAGATTCGTCGCTTTTCACATTCAATTTCTTACTGTGTAAGTGTCGTACGGCCGTTGCACCGACCCGAATCGTCTACCGTGGAACATTTTGTTGATTCCCTTCGGAATAATTGTCAGCAGATAAGTGCTCGGTTAGAGGGGTTAGACAAAATCAAGTTGTAAGCCGGCGAGCAAACATGTGAGCCTCGGCCAGCCACACCCACGCCTCAATCACATCGAGTAGCCGATTATGGTGCATGATCAACCGTCTGGCTCGCTCATTCCAGGCATGGGGCCCCCCGGTGTCAGGATAGTTGTCGCCTCTCCGATTTTTCCTGAAAAACATATCGGGTGCGGGAAGAGGCTGTTCGTGCCGTAATATTCACTTGAACGCAAAGCCGCATTACTCAAGATGATGCTTCCCCCGACAACGAGGACAACTGACCGCCTTGCCGGAGCGGCTGTGAACTGGATCTACGGAGTTTCTCACCAAGTCTACGCAGAGCCGCCAACCCCCCCTGCATCGTCGATGTCCATGCCGCACCGCAGTGAGAAAAACATTGAGGAAAGAAAACTGCTGATTCCAGCGTCACAGGGCGTTTTCAACCAGTGGCTGGAAGACGCTTTGTTCCGTATCGGGCGCAAGCTTTCCTAAAGAATTGAGCTTGGCCAGCAGGCGGGAGGGGGATAAGCAACAATGAACCCTTCGACCCCTTCGTGTCTCAGCTTGGCAGTTCTTCTAGCTTGAAGATTCGGTTGTCAGCCTTGAGCGCTGCAAAGGCTTCGCAATATGCATAGGGCTCGCTAAATGAAGTGCTGGGCGCATGAATGTTGAAGACCTCAACCTGGGGAGGGTGGTCGCTTCGCCGTACCACTTACCGATCATCAGGGCAATTCATCACTCTAGCAGTTCCGCCGCCGTTCACGGATTCAGGAACTTGCTGACAGCGTCAGCGAACAGTTCTGGCTGATCCAGCATGATGAAGTGAAAACTGCCGTCAATACGCTTGAAGCTGATATTGGGGGTCGAGACATAGGCGTTACGGAACATTGCATCAACGTGGGACGCCTCTATGCCGTAAAGCGGGTCATAGGCATAGACGACCTCGACAGGCACCTTGATGCGTCCAAGCTCAGGTCGCAGGTCAGTGACCATCAGCTCATACATGGCATTGGCCATAGTCTTTCGGTCCGAGTTCATCCCCGCAGCGACCAACGCTGGCTTGACCGCTTCAGTTTTGGCGAGGCGGGCGATAGCGGCATGCTGCATGGTTTGCGCCTGCTCAGGCGTTGCCGCGAACATTGCATCGCGCATCGCAGCCGCCTGCGGGGTCGCCGTTTCACGGGTCGCGAAGGGATCAAACAGCAAGGTATAAAAGGGCATCGCATCGACAATCATCAGGCGTCCCACTTGATCGGGATGACGAGCACCCAGCATCAGTGCCGCCTCACCACCCAACGAATGACCGATGATGACCGGCGCCTCGAGGCGCTGGCTGCGGATGTATTCAGCGATCGCCTCCACCGTCGGCGCAACTACTTTCCCTTCTGGGTCGGACACAGCAGGCGAGCCGGCAAAGCCAGCTACCTGTACAAGATGGAGCCGATGGCTCTGTCGTAATCTGGAGGCCAAATCAGCCCATACGTCGCAGGACGAGGCAAATCCTGGAATCAGGATGATATCTGTTCCCGAGCCTTGTACCCGCACCGAGATAACACCCTGGTTGACAGTTTCCAGCGGCAGGGGCGCAGGCTGGGCTGGCGATGCAGACAACAGCGCCAATGTGGTGCCGATCCCGGCAAGAATCATTTCTGCACGCATAGCGTTCTCCTTTTCGCGCAATGCGAGCTGATTTTTACGATTTCATGGGTGCCAATTAAACCGACAAACAGGCAGGTTAACGGGATCATAGCCATTCCTTTGACCGAGGCAATATTTCCACTATACGGCGCACACAGGCACTAGAAAACTAGCGCCGCCTGCAATCCTTAGCATCCCCCCAGAAAAAAAGATGGCCCCCTTCGACAGTCGGAGAAGGACTGAGCCGAGTTCATTGGGACAGTTTGGCAATCACCTTGATCTCGAAATCAAAACCGGACAACCAGGTCACGCCAATAGCGGTCGCCGTCGGATAGGGCGCTTCGCCCCAGTACTCGGCCACTACTTCCCAGATCGTTTCGAATGTCGAGGCGGGGTCGACCATGAAGATGGTCGTGTCGACCACATCCTCGAAACTACTGCCGGCCTCGGTCAGGATCGCGTTGAGATTGGCGAAGGCCAGGCGAACCTGTGTCGCGAGGTCCGGTTCGGCCGAGCCATCCTTGCGGCTGCCGACCTGACCGGATACGAACAGAAAACCGTTGGAGCGAATCGCTGGTGAGTAACGGTGGAGCTCGTACAGTGCATGGCGGTCAGGCGGGAAAACCACATCACGTTTGCTGGCCATTGCATCTCTCCTTCGGGGCCGACGTGGCCCGCTGATTACGAAGGAACCAGTGTAAAAACACGGGCGACCCGAATAAACGCGCAACGCTGGTCATGACTGTTTGTAGAATCCAAACTATCCAGAACCCCAGTGAGGCGTGAAATGGACCGTTTCGATGCAATGCAGGCCTTTGCCCGCGTGGTGGAAACCGGCAGCTTCACCAAGGCGGCCGCCACCCTGCACATGAGCAAGACCACCGTGACGCAGCTCGTTCAGCAACTGGAAGCGAGGCTGCGTGTGCGCTTGCTCAACCGCACCACACGCAAGGTCAACGTCACCGCCG
This sequence comes from Pseudomonas sp. R1-43-08, assembly GCF_003852255.1. NCBI lineage: Bacteria > Pseudomonadati > Pseudomonadota > Gammaproteobacteria > Pseudomonadales > Pseudomonadaceae > Pseudomonas > Pseudomonas sp. R1-43-08. Next base: position 3,687,353 of record NZ_CP027734.1, on the reverse strand, counting down.
ATGGCGCGGTCTACTACGAGCGCGTCATCCGGCTACTGGTCGATATGGACGACGCCGAAACCAGCCTGTCCAGCGCATCGATGACACCACGCGGGCGCCTGCGGGTGGATGTGCCCAGCCCGTTTGCGCGAATGCTGCTGATACCCGCGTTGCCGGGGTTCTTTGCACGCTATCCGGAAATCCAGCTGACCCTGGGCGTGAGCGATCGGATTGTCGACATCATTGGCGAAAACGTCGACTGCGTGGTGCGCGGCGGCGAAATCATCGATCAGTCGCTGATGGCAAGGCATGTGGGCGATCTGCACATCGGCATTTATGCCGCGCCCGCCTATCTGCAACGCTTCGGTACGCCAGCGCACCCCCGTGAGCTGGAGGAGGGCAGGCACAGTACCGTTGGCTTCCTCTGGTTTCGCACAGGCAAATCCTTGCCCTACGCGATGCAGCGTGGTGAGGAACGCATCGAGATCCAGGGGCGCCCGCAACTGACGGTCGACGACGGCAATGCATACCTGGCCGCCGGCCTGGCGGGCCTGGGCATGCTTTGGCTACCGCAGTACATGGCCAAACCGCACCTGGCCAGCGGCGAGTTGCTGCCACTGTTCGAGGACTGGCACATGGCGCCGATGCCGATGTACCTGGCATTCCCGCCGAATCGCCATGTCAGCACCAAGGTGCGGGTGTTTATCGACTGGGTGATAGAGTTGATGGCCGAGCATGCGCCGGTGGTTAGGTGAAAACAGGTGGGCTAGGCACCCACGGCTTCGACAGGCGTTTGCCCACGCGCAAAGCGCGTCGCCGAGGTCTGCAGCAACAGCACGACCGACAGGGTCACCAGCAGGAACGGCAGCAGCCAGGCGTTCTCGATGATCGCCAACTGCAGACTGAGGATCAGCAGCAGCATCGGCGTGGCCAGGGCATTTGCCTTGCTCACGTACAAACCGACGGCCGCTTCGCTGTAGCGGCAGGCAATCGCGACACGAATATGCACACGAGCACCGCCAAAGGCCATGCCCAGAATTAGCAGGCTCAGCGCTTTGAGAAACAGCGAGTCCGGCATCAGCCACCACATCGTGGTGGAAATCACCGCCAGTGCAGTCAGCGCCGACAGGTAAACCAGCAGGTTACGGCCGGTGTTGGCGATGATGACCAACACACCGATCAGCGCCATGCCCAAACCGAACACGGCATCCAGGATACCCAGTTCAAACAGCGTCCATCCGTGATTCGATACGTACACGGGCAGCATGAAATTGAACGCGCCTAGAATCGGCCAGATCAGTACCATCGGCACAAACAAGGTCATCGGCAGCCTGGCGGGAGCCGCTACTTCGAGCTTCTCGCGTACATCCATAGGCAGGCCATTGCGTGTGTAGCAAATACCCGCAACCAGCAAAAAACCGCTGCTCAGTACCAGGGAAAAACCGATGCCGGTCAGAATCGGCATCAAACCCGCTGCCAACAACGGGCCGATCATCAGGGCCGCCTGGCTGGTGGCCGTGGTGGCGCCACTGATCCGCCGTACTTTGGTTTCATCCATGCCTCGTTGCAGCTGGGTAAACCACATGTCCAGGCTGGCCTCGAGGGACATGATCATCAGCCATGCGAACAGGTTGGTGATCAGCAAGCCGAGGGTAAAGTTTCGCGAGAGCCCGGAGATCAGCGCCAGGCCCGTCAGGCACAGTATGAACAGGCTGCTCATCTGGCGTCCGGTCATGTGGTGCGACAGGCGCTTGATCATCATCGGGGTGATGAACGCCGGTATGAACGAGCAGAAAATCGCCAGGGCCAACGGCAGGTAGTCGCCATCGTTCTGTTTCAGAATGGTCCAGGTCAACGAGACCAGCAGTGCGCCGGAAAACAGGCGGTAGACCGTCGAGCAGAACAGGAAAATGGTCAGCTCTTTTGCGGTGCTTGGGTGTTCACTCATGTCATCGATCCTTGCCCTTGAGTACGCGCGATTCATTGAATTTGAACGGCCGACGTCAGCCCCGCAGCCGCGTTGAGCGGTGCAGAAGGCTGGCGTGGATCCGGGCTGGCTGGGTGTCAGGCGAACGTGCGCATGACCTTGAGGGTTTTCTCGATATCTTCAGGGGTGTTGATGATCCCGGCAGAGAAACGCACCGTCGAATGGCGATACGGTGTGGCGCTGGCGATGATCTTCTGCGCTTTCAACTTCGCCACGACATCCTTGGGCGTCCAGCCTTTGACATCGCAGCATACGATGCCAGCGGAAAACTCGGCGGAGCGGGGCGTGTGCAGGTGCACATTGGGCAGCTTCGCCAGGCCTTCTTTGAGTTGACCGTTGAGTTCGGCGACGCGGTCGGCGATGCGCTTGCGCCCGATTTTCTTGACGAACTCGAACGCCTCGATCACGCCCCACTGGTTTTCAAACGCCAGGAATCCGCCAGGGCTGACCCAGGCGGCCTGCGTTTCACCTTGCGGATCGCGTTGCTGGCGCCAGGCATTGCCCGGCTCGGCGGCCATGATGGTAGGGATGGTGGGAGTGATCTGCGCCCATTGACCTTCACGTGCCCAGACCAGCCCCGTGCCGTGCGGGCCAAGAATCCACTTGTGCGTGCCGGCGCTGAAAAAGTCGCAGCCCAGGCTGGCCACCTGCGCTTCGGAACAACCGAAACCGTGCACACCGTCGATCACATAGATGATCTTATCGGCTTCAGCGCGATCACGATTGAGTCGGGTTACAAGGGCACCAATGTCCTTGAGCGGCAAGCGCACGCCAGTGCCCGAGTGCACCCAAGTCATGGCCAGAATGCGCGTCGAGGGTTTGATGGCCGCTTCTATGCGCGCGACGATCGCGTCGACACTGACATCCTCTGGCCCTTCGTACAGGTCGATGCGACGGATGCTCCCACCCCATTTGACCACCGCCAGGCGCATGGCCTCGTCGTGGGTATACCACTCGTGATGGGTGGTCAGGATTTCCTGATCGGGACGCAACTTCAGACCGTTATAAATCATTGCCAGGCCCTGCGTGGTGCTGGTGGTCAGCGCGATGTCCTCGGCCCGGCCACCGGTGTACTCCGCCGCTGCAGCGCAAACCTTGCGCCACACCATGTCTTCGGGTTTGGCGAACATGTTGTCTTCAAGGTAGGTGTAAGGGTTTTCGTCGAAGGCATGGCGGTGGCGCGCCATCGCATCGCGTACCGGCTTTGGGTTGGAAGCCAGAAAGAAATTGGAAATGTGCACAAATTCCGGCGCCAGCTTGAACTGCGCCCGCACCGACGCCCAATCGGCGGGGTCAAGTGGTGTTACGGTTTCATCCTTGGCGGGCGCTTGGCCCACCTGTGCCTTTACTACACCTGCAAACATGCTGCCTCCAATCAGGGTCGCTCCTACACTGGCGCCCATGAAATCACGTCTTCCCAGACTCATACGGTTCTCTTTCAATTCAAATTGAAGTACGCGCAGGACGCGCGAAAATAGCACTGAAAATACGCTGACCATAGAGGCCCACGGCCAGCCCGAGTACGATCAGCACCACCGCCAATACTTTGCTCACCGACACACTTTCGTTGAACACCACTACCGAGCCGAGCATGCCGAAGATCGGCACCAGCAGAGACAGTGGCGCCACGGTGGAGACCGGATAGGTCTTGAGCAGCGAGTTCCAAATCCAGTAAGCGAACAGCGTGTTGGGGTAGACCTGGAACAAGATCGACAACAGGGTAGTCGTGTTCACCTGACTGACAAACGCCGTGTAGCCGGCGCTGCCGTTCACCGCGTAATCGAGGGCGAACAGCGGAATCGGCGCAAACGCGCTGGACCACACCAGAAAGCCGAAGACATCCTTGGTCCTGGCCTTCTTGTTGATGATGTTCGCAACGCTCCAGGACGCCGCGCCCACCAGCACCAGCAACACGCCGGTCAGGCTCACCGAACCGTCACTGATCTTGATGATGCACAACAGCCCCGCGAGTGCGATCAACATGCCCAGCACCTGGAAGCGGGTCAGTGCTTCCTTGAACACCCAACTGCCGAGCAGGATGGTGAAGAACGCGCTGAACTGCAGCACCAGCGACGCGATGCCCGCCGACAGCCCAGCCTTGATACCCAGATTGACCACGCCCCACAGACCAATGCCGAACACCAGGCCATAGCCGATGATGTAGCGCCACGGCACGTCGGGTTTACGGATAAAGAATATCGCCGGTAACGCACAGAGACTGAAGCGGATACCCGCCAGGATGAACGGATCGACAGTGGCCAGTCCCAGTTTGATCACCGAGAAATTCACGCCCCAGATTGCCGTTATCAATACAGCCAACACTACGTGCAGTGGTTTCATGGATTATTTGCCTTGAGGAAGAGGGTCGGTGTCACGCTACAGAGGTCAGGTTGTGCGCCAGGCGCACACGTGAAAACAACGATTGCATCCATGCCCGGGTCTGCTCGGGTTCAGCGCTTTTGACGATGCCGGCCAATGGCGCTTCGAACGCCGAATAGGTCACGTGCTCGGGCAACAGTGCGCCCACTGAAAGTTCGTTCCATTGCACCACCTGCGCACTCGCGCGCAGCTCTTCGGCGCCGTCCAGGCCCTGGTAGATCCGCTCCGGATGGGTGTGCCCCGGGAACACAAACCAGCCGAAACCCAGGTCGTCCTGCTGGCGACTGAAGGCCGAAAGGTCCAGTTCGCCGTCTACGTGAATGCGTAACTCCAGCGACGGCAAGTGGATGCCCGTGGCAAGCTCATAGGTCGCGACCACATCCGCGCCACCGACCCGGTTGCCGACTTCGAGAAACACCGGCTCGTCGTCCGCCATGATCGCTTCGAGATGAAACGCGCCATTGTGAATCTGCACCGCTTGCAGCGCCGCGCTGACCCACTCATGCATCGACGCCGTGGTTTCGATGTGCCACGAACCGAGCGGTTGGCCGCGCTCCATGTAATCCAGGCAGGTGCCCACGTATTCGCTGGACAGCAGGGTGATGACCCGACCGTTCAATACCAGGCCGTCGAAATGGCGGATCGCGCCGCTGATGTACTCTTCGACCTGAAACTCATCAACGCGCAGCGCAAGACTACTGATCTTGTGCCTGATCTCATCGAAGGCGTGAGCCGGTTTCTGATGAATGCTGACGTCCATGCTCGACGCGCCGCTGTGCGGTTTCAGCACGGTTGCGCCAGTCCACGGCACATGGCCTTGCAGCAACAGATAGCGCTCCAGCGACATGAAGCGCGGTACACGCAGATGCCGGGCCTGAACCGCGGCTTTCATCTCCAGCTTGTTGCGCGCCAGGGTCACCGACTGCAACGACGCACCTTCGATATTCAGCACTTCGCGCAGACGCGCTGCGTCGAGTAATTCGTACTCGGACATCGAAATGACGCGATCAAAGGTTTGTGGGCTTTCGGCCAGCCACGCCAGCGTTTCATCGAAGGCGCTGTTTAGACCGGCTCGCACCACGCTGTGGCAGCGTAGGTCGGCGGGGAGCGTATCGATTGCCGATTGTTTGCCAATGTACGTGACATCGTGCAAGTCATGGTCAATCCCGCGGTGGTACTCGATACGCGGATACGGGACACGGTGAAGAATGAGGATTTTCATGCCGGGGATCTCAAAGCGTATTAGAGAGAAGTCAGGACGCGACCTTGAACAATTGCGCAGCGTCCAGGTGACGGTTCAGTACCGTAAGCCACTGTTCACGCAGCACCGTCACCAGATCGCAGATGTCGATGCGCGCGTCATGCAACGCGACGCATGCATGGGCCACGAAGTCGCTGTTGTCTCTGGGGGTTGCATGGATCAGCCGTGACTGGCCGATGATCCAGGCGCATTCGAGCAGCGCGATATCGTCCTTGGCCACGTCGAGGGTCTGCGCGGCCAACGTCAGCGTGTCATCAACCAGGATGCGGATGTCGCCCAATTCGACGACGTCGAGCGTCATGTCCTCGGGTACACCGAACATCACCGTGGAGGCGCTGCAGGTTGCCGGTGGCAGCTCCTGCGGCACCGACGCGCAAAACACCGAATCGACCCATGCCGCATACAGATCGACGCCGTGTACGGCGTGCGCCAGCGTCCAGATTTTCATGCCGCCGGGACGACGGTTAGGCTCGATCACGGCCGTTTGGTAACCGGTATCGCTAAGTTTGATCTCGTTGTGAAACGGACCGATTCGCTGGCCGACCAGACGATTCACCTGCTCGCCGGTTTGACGAATCGCCTGACGCTCTGGCTCGCTGAGGCGGGCGGGCAGGATCTGCGCTACTTCCACGGGATAACGTCCGGTGGCGCTGACTTTTTCCGTGATAAACCACAGATCGCCCAAGCCGTCATAAGAGTATTCGCGGGTGAAGGTGATGAACGCTTCTGCCAACACACCGCCCTCCAGGTAGGGCGCCACTTCGTCGAAGGCCTGCTCGCAGTCGCCCCCTGGTGCGATCACCACCACCCCGCGATTGTTGCCCTCGCACGCCGGTTTGATGACGAAGCCGCGTTCCTGGCGCAGGGCGAAATTGCGCACATCGTTGATGCATCCGATCTGTTGGAAGTCCGGCAGCGTGACCCCCAGCGGCTCAAGCAACGGACGGTCGCGTTGCTCGGCGATGCGGTAGGCCAGTTTGTCAAAGGCGCCCAGCGCCAGCTCGGCGTCGTCCACCGGCAGGCCGAGTTGTTCGAGCAGGGCCGCACCGCTGGCGACTGCGTTGTCGGAAAACACCATTGCGGCACTGATTCTGCCCGCGTCCTCGCCCAGCTGACGCAGCGCCTGGCGGACGAAATCCGGGTCCAGCGGGTCGGCATCGATGACCCGGTCACTGATCTGCAGGTCATGATTCTGAGGATTGTCCCGAACCAGCCAGGTTTCGGCGCCCCATTGCTGGCGCGCATAGTTGCGCATGTGCAGAACATCGCCGATTCGACTCAGGTTGTAGTCCACTATTAACAATACAGGCGCACGCAGCGGCATGTTCGTCATCCTCAAATGCATGGAATTGTTCATGGACAGCAGTGCTGCTCCAGGCGCTTGCTCAGCGGGATTTCAAGGGGTTTCAACGTTGTACTGGATGTCCAGCGCCGTGGCGGAAAGACGCGCCAGACGCTCAAGTTCCGTTGCCTGACGGTCTCGGTCGAACGTCCACAGCAACTGGCCCAAAAACACTTCACGGGCATGCGCGGGAATCACATCGCCTGCTTTGAGCAGGATGTGTTTCACCACTGGCGCCAGGGGCAGGTCATTGAGGGTGACCGAACTCAGCGTTCCCGGTTTGGCGAAATAAACCCGGAAAAAAGTCGCTGTGGTCTGTGCGCTGCTGCCGTCCGCCTGCCAGCCAAATTGGGTCAGGCGTTGCACGAGCGCTTCGCGGGGCAGGGCGTCGTCCTGACTGGCCAGAAGCAGATCCAGCCACAGTGAGAGCATGCTGTGGCCGCCGGTGACTGCCTCGACGCTGTGGGAAATCAAGCTGCCGCCAACGCGCGGATTGATCTCGATCAGGTCCCAGCGTTGACCGGTGAAACGCGCTTCAACGTGGTAGCAACCCCACTTGAGATCCATGCAGCCCAACACGTTCTTCAGCCACTGCAAGCCCGCCGCAATCTGCGCCTGGTCAACGCTTGCCGGCGGCGTGGTGCAGCTGTCTTCCAGCACCGTGTCAGCGGTCTCGGTCACTTCGTATTTTTCATGGACGGCCACGACATGCGCCTGACCATTGACCAACAGCATCTCGAAACTGAATTCCTGGCCGGCAATGTAATCCTCGGCCATGAACTGCAAACCGTCGTTGAAGGCCGAGGCATACACCGTGTCCTCGACCGAAGCCTTGCGCAGTTCCTCAAGCGCTTCCCAGGTGGTGTCCTTGCGCATCGGAAACGCCGCATACGAAGCGATTCCGTGGATCGGTTTGATGAAGTAGCGCTGGTTCCGCGCTTGCAGGGTCTCCAGCACCGGTGCAGTCAATGCATAGGCATTGGCTTGCGATAATCCTGCCTCGGCCAGTTGGTTGCGCACCTCAAGCTTGTTGCGCAATGCCAGTGCCTGTCGGGCATCGATGTCATACGTTCCGAGCGCGGCGTTGGCTGCGGCCATCAGGTGTCGATAACCTTCCCACACACTGATGCAGCAGGTGACGTGCTCGCCGGACTTGCGCAGCGCATGGAGTGCGCTGTCCACATCTTCCAGTCTCAACTGGTGAGCGTCTGCGGTGTAGAGCCGGTCCGCCCAGCCCTGGATCTGTTCCAGGCGGGCCGGCACGTGTTCCGGAAGCGGCAATGAACTCAGTACGAAACACCGGAGCTGGCGGCGATGCAGCTCCTCCTTCAAGTCCTCCAGGAAAGAAAAGCCGCAGTGGCTCAGGATCAGAACGCCGGGTCGATTTGAATTCATTGCCTGCTCCATGGCTTAAGCTGCCTTGTGTTGCGGCTTGGCCAGGGTGTCGAGGTACAGCTCGCTGAAGTACATGGCGAGAATTTTCTGATGCTCGGCCAGGTAGCGTTTCAGGGCTTCGATGTCCTGCTCACCTTTGATCAGGAAGCGCAGTGCGGCCCAGACTTCACCCGGGTGGTCGTCGTTGATATCGGTGTGAGAGTGGGAAACCTGACCGATGATGTTTTTCTCGCCAACCGACGCCTTGAGGGCCTCGAGCTTGCGGGGTTCGAGCTTCACGTTCACGTACTCGACCAAGTAGGAATAGGCAACGACGCCCAGTGGGCCTTCGTGGTCCAGCAGGTAGGAGAAGAAGCCCGCCAGCAACTTGGTGGACAGGTACGGTTCGGTGGCCAGGAACTCTTCGCGACTTACGCCGACACGTTCCAGATCCTGAATGAACAGGTCGTCATGGAGCATTTCTTCCTGTTCATAGTGGGCCCAGATCTGTGCAGCTTCCGGACTGACCTTGGCCACATCGACCAGAGCTTTTGCTTCAGCCACGCGCAGCAGACGGATGCGCCATGCGGTTTCGACCAAGTGACGTTTGTAATACGCGCTGTTGACGTCTTTACCTTCCAGGTGAGCGGCTTGAGGCACGGTTGCGTACCATTGCTCGACTTGTGTATCGATAATCCGGTCAATTTCCCCACGCAGATTCAATGACGCGGCAGCATTGAGAAAAGGAGTGCGATCACCATAGCCAACATTCTTTACACGGTTAAGCATATTCAAGCCTCTGTATTGGGTTTGTTTTTAACGCGTTAATTAATGAACCGACTTCAACTGCAACTATCAGCCAATGACTTCAATGGCTAATTCACCTCTTATCAAGCATTGGCACGCCAGACGGTATTCTTCGCCGGTGTAGCCCAATACTTCGATAAACGCTTCTTCATCGCCGTCCCGAGGGTTTAACGCCTCAAGACCCGATTTGACTTTGATCAGGCAGGCGCCGCAGGCCCCGACGCGGCAGCCCAGCGGGATCACATTCTTGCCGCCGGCTTCCCACTCGATATCGGTAATAGGCGAGTTGACCGGTAATTGAAACTCAAGTTGATGCGACGCAATAGTGAGTGTGTGCAACGCCATACTGACCTCGGTTGATATTAAAGTGTGTGTGGCAGGCCCACCGTTTCACGCCATCCGTTAACTGGCGAACGCGAAAAGTTTGTTGATGTAGGAACGTTATTTGGAAGTCAGTTCCAGGTAGATCCAGTACAGCAGGGCAACTGCGCTGATAGCGGCACCCAATAGACAAACGGCGACCCAGCCAAAGTGTGCATATGTATAAGTAGCGGCTATTGCACCCAGACCACTGCCCACCGAGTAGAAACACATGTAGGCGCCCACCAGTCGGCTTTGTGCATCGGGACGTGCGGCAAAGATCAGGCTCTGATTGGTGACATGGACGGCTTGCACGGCGAAATCCAGTAACACCACGCCCACCACCATGGCGAACAATGAGTGTTCAACGAACGCGGTAGGCAGCCAGGACACGGTCAACAGCGCCAATGCGACGCCCGTGGTGCGATTGCCGAGCCCTTGGTCGGCGAGCCGTCCGGCCCGGGCCGCTGCCAGCGCACCGGCCACGCCGGCAAGTCCGAACAAACCAATCTGGGTGTGTGACAGCGACAATGGTGGCGCGCTGAGCGGCAGTACCATCGACGTCCACAACACGCTGAATGCGGCGAAGATCAGCAGGGCGAAGGTGCCCCGGACACGCAATGTACGTTCGGTCAGGTACAACTGGAACACCGATCGCAGCAATTGCCAGTAGCCGCCTTTCGCCGGTGGCGCGGTGGAGGCGGGCATGGTGCGCATCAGCACCAGTGCCATGCCGATCATCAGGGCGGCCGAGACAAAATAAACGCCGCGCCAGCCGGCCAGGTCAGCCACTGCACCGGAGACGAAGCGGGCCAGCAGAATGCCCAGCACCACGCCACTGGTCACAGTGCCGACCGCTTCGCCACGCTGCTCGGGACTCGCCAGCGAAGCGGCGTAGGCGACCACTACTTGCACCACGACCGCCATCAGGCCCACCAGCACCATCGCGCCGAGCAACATGCCCCAATCCTGCGACAGACCCACTGCGCACAGGGCCAGAGCCGACAGCAGCATTTGTGTAAGGATAAGTTTCTTGCGATTGAGCAAATCACCCAGCGGAACGATGAACAACAATCCGACGGCATAACCGGCTTGTGTCGCGGTGACTACGACACCAATCGTGCCCGGCGAAACCGACAGGCTGGCGGCCATCGATTCCAGCAAAGGCTGGGCGAAGTAGACGTTTGCGACAGCCATGGCGCAGGTGATTGCAAAAAGAAAAGTCTGAGAGCGACTGAGCCTGGAGGTGTCCCGGGTTTGGGGGGCTTGCATGTGCCCACCGCTGGTTTTTTCGGCTTCGATGTCCATCTTTACCGGGGCATGAGACTTGAAAGGCATCACTCCATCCTTGGAATATGTGGTTTTGAAAGGAAACTGGTTCGTTGATTTTTATCTGATGAGGTTGTTAAATGCAACCAAATTTGTAAAACATTTTCGTCTGAGGTTAGAACCTTTCTCACTTCCTACTGACTCGCCTCCAGGAGACCCATGGCCAGACAGCAATTACTGGCGCAGAGCGAATGCCCGGTCGCCCGCACGCTCGAAGCAATCGGAGATCGCTGGGTATTAATGATCATCCGCGACGCGTTTGACGACGTTCGGCGCTTCAGTGAATTTCAGAAACGTCTTGGGCTCGCCAAGAACATCCTCACGGTCAAGCTTAAAATGCTCGTCGAGTTGGGCGTATTCACCATCCAGCCGGCATCCGACGGCAGTGCCTACAAAGAATATGTACTGACTGAGATGGGGCGCGCCGTGTTTCCCATCGTCATCAGCATGCGCCAGTGGGGGGAGCGCTACTTGTTCAAAAAAGGGGAGAGCTACTCGGTGCTGCTCGACAATGAATTGTCGGAGCCGGTAGAAACCATCGCCGTACGTTCCAGGGCGGGCAAGGTGTTGACCCCGGCCGATTGTCATCGGCGGGTCGTCAAGCACTGGGGTTGAGGCGAGTCGGAACGACTGGTCGACAAGGCATCGCGATGCTCTGCATCTATGGCGACCGCGACGGCAGCCCTCAGGCCGAGGGTGCAAACGCCTTGATGCTCAGCTCGTGCAGACGCAGGCCCGCGCACGGTCTATGGGGGGTAGGCGCTGCAGTCAACGGATATTTTGTGGTGGTCTGATCCCACTTCACAGGGTCTGCAACGACTCGGCGAATAATCGGGTTTTTGCGTTGCGTCTGATCAGCCAGCGCGTTTGGTCAGCGGCTTAGGGGGCTCCGGTGTTTGTGAGTGTACGGCGCCCATCATACGGGGGAGTCATCGCTGGTGCGGCTGATCTGCGGTAGAGTCGAGGCGCTTGGAGCTGATCACCCAGGAATTCCCATGACCTTGACCGTCGACACCTTGCTCAAACTCGCCATGGCCAACCCCGTCAACGCTGAAATCACCGCGCGTTTGCCGTCGCTCGGGGTGGAGCAGTGCATGCTCACGGCGGGCTGTCTGTTCCAGGCGGTGTGGAATCATCAGGCGAATCGGCCGGTTGATGCGGGGGTGAAGGACTATGACGTTTTTTACTTCGACCAGGATGTGTCCTACGAGGCTGAGGATGCGGTGATCCGCAGGGCCGAGTCGTTGTTCCGGGACCTGGGGGTTAATGTGGAGGTGAAGAACCAGGCGCGGGTTCATCTCTGGTATGGGCAGCGCTTTGGCCGGCCGTACCCTCAGTTGCACTCGGCCAGGCAAGGGGTGGACCGTTACCTGGTGGCGGGAACGTGCATTGCCTTGGACATTGCCACGGGCGAGGTGCATGCGCCGTATGGCTTGGCGGATGTGGAACAGGGCGTGCTGCGCATTAATCCGGTGCATGCCGAGCCCGAGCTGTTTTTGCGCAAGGCCAGGAGTTATCAGGAACGCTGGCCTTGGCTCAGGATTGTGCCGCCGGGGTCAGCCGAATAAAGCGCCGAGCAGACTGCACCCGATCACTACCAGCCACGGCGGCAATTTCATCAGCATCAGTGCCGCCAAGGCGAGCACTGCCAGGGCCAGGTCGTAAACGCTGAAAATCGCGCTGGTCCATACCGGTCGGTACAACGCCGCCAGTAACAAACCCACCACCGCCGCGTTCACACCGGCCAGCGCGGCCTGGGTGCGGGGGCTATGGCGCAGGCTGGCCCAGAAGGGCAGCGCGCCGAAGATCAGCAAAAATGACGGCGCGAAGATCGCCAGCAAGCCGATCAGGCCGCCCAGCCAGCCGGTAGGGGCGTGGGTCATCGAGGCGCCGAGAAAGGCTGCGAAGGTGAACAGCGGGCCGGGCACGGCTTGGGCGGCGCCGTAGCCGGCGAGGAAAATGTCGTTGCTCACCCATTGGCTGGGAACTACCTGGGCTTGCAGCAACGGCAGTACCACGTGGCCGCCGCCAAACACCAGTGAGCCGGTGCGGTAGAAGGCGTCCACCAGCGCCAGCGTGGGATCGCTCGCCCAGTCGGCAAGCAGCGGCAAGCCCACCAGCAACAGCAGGAACAGCGCCAGCCACAGCGTTGCGGCACGGCGGCTGATGGCGATGGGCAGTGCGTCGGGCTCGGCACGGGGCGCGGGCTTGAACAGCAGCAGGCCGACCACCCCAGCCACGACGATCACTGCCACCGGGCTCCAGGCAGACGATTGCAGCAGTACCCAACCGGCGGCGCTCAGCATCAATATTATCCGCACCCAGCCCCGACACAGGGTGCGCGCCATGCCCCACACGGCTTGGGCCACCACCGCCACGGCGACAACCTTGAGGCCATGCAGTGCGCCGGCGGGCAGGGCGCTGCCATAGTGAGAAAGGCCCAGGGCAAACAGAATCAGCGCGATGGCCGACGGCAAGGTGAACCCGGCCCAGGCCGCCGCGGCACCCGCGTAACCTGCGCGTGACAGGCCCAACGCGATGCCGACCTGACTGCTGGCCGGGCCGGGCAGGAACTGGCACAGGGCGACCAGTTCGGCATAGCTGTGTTCACTGAGCCAGCGTCTGCGGGTGACGAATTCCTCGCGAAAATAACCCAGATGCGCAATCGGCCCGCCGAAGGAGGTCAGGCCCAGGCGCAGGAAGATCAGGAACACTGACCCAAGGCTGCTGCGGTGATCGGCAAGGGGTGCGGGCAAGGTGAGGCTCTCGGGTGGCGTGTGAAGAACCCGGCAAATCGACGTGGGCTGGTGGGGCACTTTACCGATTTTTCATGACGCGCAGAAGAGACGGCCTGCCTGTCATTTTTGCCGTGCACATTGAATTTATCGGCGCCGATTTGAGTCATTTAAAGCTGAGTCACTTAAAGCATAGCCTTGCCTTCCACCCTTTAACCTCAAGGACCGACCATGACCTTCTTCATCTTCCTGCTCGCCTGCGCCGCCGCCGCCAGTACCGGTGTGATTTTCAAACCCGGCGCCTGGTACGAGTCCCTGGTCAAGCCCAGCTTCACTCCGCCCAACTGGTTGTTCCCGGTGGCATGGACGATTATCTACCTGCTGCTGGCCTGGGCCGGTTACCGCTTGAGCCTGATCCCAGGCAGCGAGATGGTGTTGGCGTTGTGGGCCGCGCAGATTGCGTTGAATACGCTGTGGACGCCGGTGTTCTTCGGCGCGCATCGCTTGCTCGCCGGGATGGTGATCATTGTGCTGCTGTGGCTGACCGTGGCGGCGATGGTGGTGCTGGCAGTGCGCCTGGACCTGATTACCGGCCTGATCCTGTTTCCGTACCTGGCCTGGCTGTGCGTGGCGGCGGCGTTGAACTTCTCGATCCTGCGGAATAACCGTTGATGGCTTACCAACACTGGCCCGCCAGCGAGACCGAACTGGCCCAGATGCGCCGCTTCAATCGCACGCTTGCGTGGTTGCCGCGCTTCAAGATCCGCAACCGCGTCACGCCGCGTGTGATCCAGGCACTGCTGCGCACCCGGCAAAGGTTCCAGAAACCGCCTGTGGTGGAAATCCGGCTCATCGGCGCCGTGCCCGTGCGTATCCTGCGGCCCGCCGGTGCGCCCAAAGGCGTGGTGCTGGATATCCACGGCGGCGGCTGGGTGATCGGCAATGCGCAGATGAATGACGACCTCAACCTCGGCATGGTGCGCGCGTGCGACGTGGCGGTGGTGTCGGTGGACTATCGGCTGGCGGTCAACACGCCGGTGGAAGGGCTGCTGGAAGACTGCCTGGCCGCTGCGCGCTGGCTGTTGGCGGACTGTGCGGAGTTTGCCGGCCTGCCGGTGTTTTTTGTCGGCGAATCGGCCGGCGGGCACCTGGCGGCGGCGACGTTGCTGGCGTTGAAGCAATGGCCGCTGCTGCTCCAGCGTGTCCATGGCGCGGTGTTGTACTACGGGGTGTATGACTTGACCGGCACGCCGAGTGTGCGCAACGCCGGGCCGCAAACGCTGTTGCTCGATGGGCCGGGGATGGTCACGGCGCTGCGCTTGCTCACGCCGGGGATCACCGATGACGAGCGTCGACAGCCGCCCTTGTCACCCTTGTATGGCGACTTCGCCGGCATGCCGCCAGCGTTGATGTTCGTGGGCGAACTGGACCCGCTCAAGGACGACACGCTGCTGATCGCCGAGCGCTGGAGTCAGGTGGAGGCGCATCTGTTGCCGGAGTCGGCCCATGGGTTCATTCATTTTCCCGTGGCGATGGCAGACAGGGTGTTGGTGTACAGCCGTGGCTGGATAACGGCGCGTCTGCACACCCCGCAACTCTCGACGCCATGCGACGCCGTCGACCCTGGCCCTGAATGAGTTCAATGGGAGGTTTTTATTCGGCGGTGGTCACAGTGACAGATACATGCCTTTGCAATCGCCTAAATCTGTTGGTGGTCCAAACCCGTGATTATGCATTCCTTCTTGTCGGGCGGTGGCGAACTGGCCTCCCTGATCCAGTCAAAAGATTGGTCGGCAACCCCGCTGGGGCCGATCGAATCCTGGCCCCAGAGCCTGCGCACCACCGTCAGCCTGTGCCTGGCGTCCAATTTCCCGATCAATATCATCTGGGGCCCCGAGAACACCCAGATCTATAACGACGGCTACAAGGTGCTGTGCGGCGAGTCGCATCCACGCGCTTTGGGCGAGGGTTACCACGTGACCTGGGCCAGTGCGTGGCCGGCCATTGGCGGGCCCTTCACCGAGGCGCTGGAGGGGCAAACCAGTTTTCTGGAAAACCAGCGCATGTTCCTCACGCGCAATGGTTACCTGGAAGAGACTTTCTTCACCTTTTCCATTTCGCCCATTCGTGATGAAACCGGCGGCATCGGCGGGCTGTTTCACCCGGTGACGGAAACCACGGTGACCATCCTCGCCGAGCGGCGCACCCGTGCGTTGCGCGATCTGACCGGGCAGTTGGCGGTTGCCGATGACTTGCCCAAACTGATCGCGTTGACGGTGCAGACGCTGGCGGGGTTCAACTTCGATATTCCGTTCCTGCTGTTTTATGAGTGGGACGCCCAAGGCAAGGGTTACCGCCTGGCACAACACAGCGGTATCGCCGCCAACACCGCCGCATCACCGGCCTGGATCGACGCGGCCGACACCACGCCCTGGCCGTTGGGCGCCGCGTGCGAGCAAAAGCGCACGCTGCAGGTGGACAACATCGAGGCGCTGTTTGCCGGCGTGGCCTGCGGGCCCTATCCGGAGCCGTCCCAGACCGCCTTTGTGTTGCCGCTGGTGGTACCGGACGACGCACAGACCCCGTTGATTCTGGTGGCCGGCGCGTCACCCCGCTTGCCGATGAACGATATTTACCGAGGGCTCTACGAACTGCTGGGGGCAGCGCTCTCGGCGGCACTGGCCACCGTACGTGCGCGCGAGTATGAGCGTCAGCGTGCCGACGCCCTGGCGGCGATCGACCAGGCCAAGACCACCTTTTTCACCAACATCAGCCATGAATTTCGCACGCCCCTGACCTTGATGCTCGGGCCGCTGGAAGAGTCGCTGGCCTTGGGCGATACGCTCCCCGAGGATGAGCGTGAGCGTGTCACGCTGGCTTATCGCAACGGCCAGCGCCTGCTCAAGCTGGTCAACTCACTGCTGGAGTTTTCCCGCATTGAGGCCGGCCGCGCCCAGGCGACCTATGCGCCGGTGGACCTGCCGGCACTCACCGCTGACCTGGCCTCCAACTTCCGATCGGCCTGCGAGCGCGCCGGCCTGGCGTTGCTCATCGACACCACACCTTTGCCCGAGGCGGCCTACGTCGACCGCGACATGTGGGAAAAGGTGGTGCTGAACCTGATCTCCAACGCCTTCAAATTCACCCTGGCCGGGCACATCCGCGTCAGCGTTGCGCCCACCGCCGATGGCAGCGCTGCCCAGGTGCGCGTGAGTGACACCGGCACCGGCATCGCGGCCCATGAGCTGCCGCGTTTGTTCGAGCGCTTCCACCAGATCGAAAACCCCGTCGGCCGCTCGTTCGAAGGCTCGGGGATCGGCCTGGCGCTGGTGGATGAACTGGTCAGGCTGCAAGGCGGCACACTGGAAGTGACCAGTGAGGTGGGGGTCGGCACGACGTTCAGCATCCGGCTGCCGCTGGGCAACCGGCATGTCCCCAAGCCGCTGCATACCGAGGCGTTGCAGTACGGTTCTACCACCAATGTGAGTGCCTACGTGGAGGAGGCGCTTGGCTGGTTGCCGGATGCGTCGGCGCTGGTTGACGAGGCCCACACACACCCTGAGCCTGAGGCCGAGTCCTTCCAGGGCCACGTGCTGCTGGCGGACGATAATGCCGATATGCGCGCTTACGTCGCGCGCTTGCTGTACGCCGCCGGCCTGGACGTGGAAACCGTGACCGATGGGCAGGCCGCGCTGCAGGCGGCCCGCGAAAACCCGCCGCAACTGATCCTTACCGATGTGATGATGCCGGTCCTCGATGGCTTTGGCCTATTGCGCGCCGTGCGTGAAGACCCGCGCTTGCAGGCGACGCCGGTGATTCTGCTGTCGGCCCGTGCGGGTGAAGAAGCCCGCGCCGAGGGCCTGGCCGCCGGCGCCGATGACTACCTGATCAAACCGTTTTCGGCGCGCGAGCTGGTCTCCCGTGTCACCTCGCATCTGGAGCGCGCCCGCAACCGCCGCGTGGCGACATTGCGTGAAAGCGAAGCGCGGCTGCGCCTGGCGATTGACGCCGGGCAGATCGGCGAATGGGAACTGGATATCGTCGCCGACAGCTCGGTGCGCGCCGAGCGACACGACCAGATTTTCGGTTACCACGAGCGGGTGCCGCACTGGGGCATGCAGACCTTCCTGGAACATGTGCTGCCCGCAGACCGCGACGCGGTCGAGGCGGCGTTCACGCGCGCGGTGGCCCAGGGCAGCAGTTGGGATTTCCAGTGCCGCATCCGCCGCGTCGATGACCAGCAGGTGCGCTGGATCCTGGTGCGCAGCATGCCGCAACTCGATGCCCACGGGCGCACCCTGAAAATGTTCGGCCTGGTGCAGGACATCACCGACCAGAAACGGGTCGAGCTGGGCATGCAGGCCCTCAATGAAACCCTCGAACAGCGCATCACCGAGGCCATGGAAGAGCGCAGCAAGGCCGAAGAACAACTGCGCCAGGCGCAAAAACTCGAAGCCCTGGGCCAACTCACCGGCGGCGTGGCCCACGACTTCAATAACCTATTGACGGTGATTCGCTCTTCGCTCGACCTGCTGGAGCGTCCGGAGCTGCCCGAAGCGCGGCGCAGCCGTTACCTGGCGGCGATTTCCGACACGGTCAACCGAGCGGCGCGTCTCACCGGGCAGTTACTCGCGTTCGCCCGTCGCCAGGCCTTGAAGCCGCAGGCGTTCGACGTCAGCCACAGCGTGACCTCGCTGGTGGAAATGATCGAATCGCTGTGTGGTGCCCATATCCGCGTCATCACTGAGCTTGCGCCCTACGATTGTTTCGTCTATGCCGACTCCAGCCAGTTCGATTCGGCGCTGGTCAACGTGGTGGTCAATGCCCGTGATGCGATGAAGGGCGTGGGTACCCTGACCGTCGCGGTAGCCTCGGTCGACACACTCCCGGCCCTGCGCGGCCAGCCTGCGGTGCCGGGGGCGTTTGTGGCGATAACGGTGAGCGACACCGGCGGCGGCATACGCCCTGAACATCTGGAGCGCATATTCGAGCCGTTTTTCACCACCAAGAACGTCGGGCAGGGCACCGGGCTTGGCCTTAGCCAAGTGTTCGGCTTTGCCAAACAGTCGGGCGGCGAAGTGCGGGTCAGCACCGAATTCGGTCGAGGTTCGACGTTCACGTTGTACCTGCCCAAAGTCATTGCGCGGCCGCGGGAACCCGAGGTGGAGCTCGAGGCGGCGCCGATGACCGAGGGCCGTGGCACCCATGTGCTGGTGGTGGAAGACAACGTCGAAGTGGGTACCTTTGCCACCCAGGCCCTGGAGGAACTGGGCTTTCAGGCGACCTGGGCGATGAATGCCGAGCAGGCCCTCAAATTGTTGTCCGATGAGGCCGACGCGTTCGACGTGGTGTTTTCCGATGTGATGATGCCCGGCATGAACGGGCTTGAGCTGGCCAAGGAAATCCAACGGCTGTGGCCCGCCTTGCCCATCGTGCTCACCAGTGGCTACAGCCATGTGCTGGCGCAACAAGGCACCCACGGTTTCGACCTGCTGCACAAGCCGTATTCCATTCATCAACTGTTGCTGATCCTGCGCAGGGCCTGTTCGACACCAGCGGGCTCAGGCTGAGCGCAAGCGTAGAATCTGCGCGCCGTCGAACGGGTCGGTCAGGTAATGCGCCTGCACACCGAAGGTGGCCTGCAACCGTTGGGGAGTCAGTACCTCCAGCGGTTTACCCAGCGCCACCAGCCGGCCCCGATCGAGCACGGCCAAGCGATCACAGGTCAGCGCCTGGTTGAGGTCGTGCAGGGCAATCAAGGTGGTGACCGGAAGCGCCTGCACGCCTTTGAGAATCGTCAGTTGGTGCTGGATGTCCAAGTGGTTGGTCGGCTCGTCCAGCAGCAGAATCTGCGGGCGCTGCGCCAGTGCGCGGGCGATATGCACGCGTTGGCGTTCGCCGCCGGAGAGGCTGCGCCAGGCGCGATGGCTCAGGTGTGTGGCGTCCACGTCGTGCAAGGCCTGGCGCACGATGGTGTCATCTTCGCCCGACCACGGGCTCAGCGCCGACAGCCACGGCGTGCGGCCTAGGGCGACCGCATCGAACACGCGGATGGCGTCGTCGGTATCGGCCTGTTGTTCCACCACGGCCACGTGCTGCGCGATGGCGCGGCGCGACAAGTCGCCTAAACGCTTGTCGCCCAGGCGCACCTCACCGCTGGCCGGCGTACGCAACCCCGCGAGCAACTTGAGCAAGGTCGATTTGCCCGACCCGTTCGGCCCGACGATACCCAGGGTTTCACCCGCCGCAACCTCAAGGTGGACGTCGCACAGCAACTCGGCCTCGCGCACCTTGAAGCCGAGCCCACTGCAGCTCAACACACTCATCGCGCATTCCTCCGACCGATCAGGATCAGCGCAAACACCGGCGCGCCGACCAGTGCGGTGACCACCCCCACCGGAATCACCTGGCCTTTGATCAGGGTGCGCGACAGCACATCGGCGGCGATCAGGAACAACGCGCCGCCCAGAGCACTCGCGGGCAGCAGACGGGAGTGCCCGGTGCCGAGTATCAAGCGTGCAGCATGGGGGATCACCAGCCCGACAAATCCGATGGAGCCGACAATCGACACCATCACCGCCGTCACCACCGCCGCGCAGCCCACCAGCACGAATTGCACGCGCCGCACCGGAATGCCGAGGGCGGCCGCCGAATCCGTGCCGAAGGTAAACGCATCCAGTGCGCGACGGTGCCACAGGCACACCACCAGCCCCACGACCGCCACCGGCACCGCCAGCCACACCGACGGCCAACGCACGCCGCTGAGGTTGCCGAGCAGCCAGAACATGATGCCCCGCGCCTGTTCGGAGCTGGCGGATTTGGTGATCAGGAACGCGGTGAGCGCATTGAACAGCTGCGAGCCGGCGATGCCCGCGAGGATGATCTGCCCGGTGCCGCTGGACGAGCCACTGGCCCGCGCCAGCAGAATCACCAGGGCGAACGCGGCCATGGCGCCGACGAATGCGCCCGCCGACAGCGAAATCAAACCGCCGCCCACCCCGATCAACGCGATCAGCACCGCACCGGTCGAAGCGCCGGCGCTGATGCCCAACAGGTACGGATCGGCCAACGGGTTGCGCAGCAACGATTGCAGGATCACCCCGCACGTCGCCAGGCCCGCACCGCAGGCGCCGGCCACCAGGGCGCGGGTCAGGCGGTAGTTCCACACCACGCCTTCATCGATGGGGTCGAGTGCGTAGCCGGCCGCCCAGAGTTTGTTGGCGAGCACCTGGAGCACCACCTGCGGCGAGATGGCAGTTTCGCCGATGGCCACGCCGGCGAGCAGGGCGATCAGCAGCAGTGTGAGGGCAAGCAGGGTCCGTATCATTGCGCCAGGTCGTAGCCGTCGATGGCCGCAGCCAGTTGGTCAAGGCCGTCGAATGTGCGCAGGCTGGCCTGCAGCGCCAGGGCGTCGAGGATGATGATGCGGTTGTGTTTCACCGCGTCCATGTTGCGGGTCACGGGGTCGCTGCGCAGGAAGGCCAGCTTCTTTTCATGGTCGTCGGCGGGATAGCGGCGTCGGTCCATGCGTGCGATCACCAGGAAGGTGGGGTTGGCCTTGGCGAGGGTTTCCCAGCCGACGGCGGGCCATTCTTCATCGGACTGCACCACGTTGCGCAGGCCGAGGGTGTGCAGCATGAATTCGGGTACACCTTTATGGCCGGCCACGTAGGGGTCGCTGGCCATTTCGGCGCTGGAGAACCACACCAGCGCGCTGGCTTGCTTCAAGCCTTTGCGCTGCACGGTGGCGATGGACGTGGCCAGGCGCGCCTTGAGTTCATCGGTCAGTTGCTGGCCGCGCGGCTGTACGTCGAAGATCTCGGCCAATTGGCTGAGGCTCTTGTAGATCGTCTCGATGCGAAACGGCTGCAGTCGCGTGCCATCGGCGCCCACCCGGTTGTCTTTGTCTTCGCAGTCGGAGGGCAGCAAGTAGGTCGGGATGTTCAGTTCCTGAAACTGCTCGCGGGTGCCCACCACGCCTTGGGGCCCGACCACCCATTCCAGCTCGGCGGCCACCAGTTGCGGGCGCTTGGCGATCACTGCTTCGAAGCTCGGTTCGTTATTGGCCAGGCGCTCGATGTGGTCGTTCTGTGCCTTGTACTGCGCCAATACATCGTTGAACCACAGCGAAGTGCCGACCACTTTGTCGCCCACGCCCAACGCATACAGCATCTCGGTGGCGGCCTGGCCGATGGTCACGCTACGCGCGGGCGCCTGCTGGAACGTGACGGGGCTGCCGCAGTTTTCCAGGGTCAGCGGGTAGTGGGTAGGCGCGGCGTGGGCCAGGGCGCAGCAACCCAGGCCGATGATCAGGGCCGTAACGCGTGGCAGCATGGGGCAATCTCCGTTTGAACCGTCGGTGAAGCAGGGCAGGTACGGTACGGAAATACACCCACGAACGCTGCCGGCCGGGCAGGGCAAGGATGGCCTTCCCGGACACCCCGCCGGTTAGTGAGTCACTGGGCCGGCAGGTCTCCTGACTGATGCGTCATCGCCCGGCTCCGGCCTTCCCGGACAACGTCCAGTGGCAGTGGGGAGCAGGCTCGGCACCTACAGTTGCGGGGGCAGTTTCGATTGACGTCGCGGGCGGCGTTTCGAATTCCCTATTAGTCCCGTGGGGGAACCGGCGGCGCTATGGTAGTTGATTCGGCCCACGAGAGGGAGGTGGAAGTGACGCCGGTCACAGGCGAATGTCCCCAGGCCCCCGGATCAGCGCTTCGATCCGCGTTCCCGTGGCGCGCTCTTCGTTGCTGAAGCCGTCGTAGTCGGCCAGGTTGCCGAAGCGGATGCCGGTCAATTGCTCGATCTGGATCACACTGCGTTGGTAGGTTCTGAGCGGGCCGAACACCAGGTCCAATTGGCCCAGCTCGCGGCTCTGGTCGATCATATAGGCGCTGGCGGAAGGCTTGCCGTCGTCGCCAAGGTAGGCCACGACTTTCCAGAACGCCTTGGGGATTTTCACGCCCCGGTACAGGCGGTCGTCGTCGGCGAATACCGGGCCGGTAAATACGCTGGCGCGGGCTTTCCAGCGCTGGGTGTTGTCGAGAATGTAGTCCTCCAGTTCCAGCCAGGTCTTCTGGTTGAAGCCGCTCATCTGCGGCGAGCAGTTGGTGAAATGGAAGGTGTCGCCGTTGGCGGTGTTTGCGTCGTCGCCCCAGTTGGGGTCCTGGCGCCGCACCAGGTGGCCACGGTCAAGGCCGTTGCCGGCGTAGAGGTCTTCGCCCACCTGGGCCTCGAGGGGCAGGCGGCCATCGTAGGCCCAGGTGTCGTTGCTGCGCACGATATCCACGTGCTTGGCGCCGTCGATGTTGACACCGACATACAGCGCCAACCGTCGGGAACGCGACATGCTGATGGAAAAGTGCATGTAGTCCAGGCGCCCGGGCTGGGCGTCGCTGGCCTGGGCCGGGTCCAGCGTGGGCCAGGACACCGCGAAGCTGCCGAGAAAATCCTCGGCGTAGCCGCGCCGGTCTTGCAGGTCCTTGGCCGCGGTGACGCGTGGCGCTGCGGCCCTGGCTTCCAGCAGGGAGGGCGTAGGCGTGATCAAGGGGCGAAGGTCGGCGAGCCTTGGGCGGTAGGCCAGGTCGATTTTGACGTTACGTGCGGGCATGGGGTATTCCTTATGCGGATCGGATAAACACGACTGCAACATGATTTCATGACAATTTGGCCCAGGCGGCAGACTCCGGTCTATCCTGAAGTCGTTAACCGGCCGTTCACCACACGCCAAAAAGGAGCCAGCTTATGTGTGTTCGCCAATCGCGTAACCCGATTTTCTGCCTGATCCCGCCGTACATGCTCGACCAGATTGCACGCCACGGCGATAAAGCCCAACGCGAGGTGGCGCTGCGCACGCGCGCCAAGGACAGCACGTTCCGCTCGTTGCGCATGGTCGCCGTACCCGCCAGAGGCCCCGCCCGCATGGCGCTGGTGGCGGGTGCCGAGAAACAGCGCTCGATCTACAGCGCCGACAACACCGACAGCCTGCCGGGCAAGTTGATCCGCAGCGAAGGGCAACCCGCCAGCGGTGATGCGGCGGTGGACGAGGCCTACGATGGCCTGGGCGCGACCTTCGACTTTTTCGAGCAGGTCTTCGACCGCAATTCCATCGACGATGCCGGCATGGCGCTGGATGCCACCGTGCACTTCGGCCAGGACTACAACAATGCGTTCTGGAATTCGACCCAGATGGTCTTTGGCGATGGCGACCAGCAGCTGTTCAACCGCTTCACCGTGGCACTCGACGTGATCGGCCATGAATTGGCCCACGGGGTCACCGAAGATGAAGCCAAACTGATGTACTTCAACCAGTCCGGTGCGTTGAACGAGTCGCTGTCGGACGTGTTCGGTTCATTGATCAAGCAATACGCGCTGCAACAGACGGCCGAAGACGCCGATTGGCTGATCGGCAAGGGGCTGTTCACCAAAAAAATCAAAGGCACCGCCCTGCGCTCGATGAAGGCGCCCGGCACCGCGTTTGACGACAAATTGCTGGGCAAGGACCCGCAGCCGGGGCACATGGATGATTTTGTGCACACCTACGACGACAACGGCGGCGTGCATATCAACTCCGGCATCCCCAACCACGCGTTTTATCAGGTTGCCACCCGCATCGGCGGCTTTGCCTGGGAGCGTGCCGGGCGCATCTGGTACGACGCGTTGCGCGACGCGCGGTTGCGACCCAACTCGGGGTTTCTGCGTTTTGCACGTATCACTTACGATGTGGCCGGGCGTCTCTACGGCGCGAACAAGGATGAGCAGAAGGCCGTCAAGGAAGGTTGGAAAGCAGTGGGCATTAACGTCTGACAATCCGCCAGGGCGGAGAGGAACAGCCATGCGCATCTCGATCAAGGAAAACGGCGGCCCGGCGTTTTTTCCGGGCCTGGCCCAGCCGCGCAGTGTCGAGCTGGACAAGTTACCCGAGCAGGACCAGCGGGAGTTGCGGCAACTGATCGAGAAATCGGAGTTTTTCCAGTTGCCGCAAAGCACCCAACCCTCCTCCGACGACCCGGGGCAGGTGCATTACACGCTCACCGTAAGTGAAGGTGAGCGTGAACACACGGTGTGCGTATTGGCGCCGGTGAAGTCGCAGGCGCTGGACGGGTTGGTGCAGTGCGTGCGACGGCATATTCGCTGTTGAAGCTGGCGCCCTGTAGGAGCGAGCTTGCTCGCGAAAAACGTCAACGATAACGCGCAAAACCTGGGGCTACGCGTGTTCTGAGGTTCTTCGCGAGCAAGCTCGCTCCTACAGTAAGCGGTACGCTTTGTCTGGCTTATTTACGGTCGAACCACACCGTCTGCGCATTACAGAATTCGCGCACGCCAAAGTGCGACAGTTCGCGCCCGAACCCGCTTTTCTTCACGCCACCAAAGGCCACCCGAGGGTCGGAGACGCTGAACGCGTTGACGAAGATCCCACCGGTTTCCAGTTGGTTGGCGATGTCCCGTGCCTTCGCCGAGTCGCGGGTGAAGATACTCGCGGTCAGGCCGAATTCGCTGTCGTTGGCCAGTGCCACTGCATGGTCGGCGTCGCGTGCGGTGATGATCGACGCGACGGGGCCGAACAGTTCCTGTTTGAACGAGGTCATCTGGTCGGTGACGTCAGCCAGTACGGTGGGCTCGTAATAGTTGCCGGCGCCGGCCACTTTGTTGCCGCCGAGCAACAGGGTCGCGCCTTCTTTCACGGTGGCCTGGACCTGGCCGTGCAGTTCATCGCGCAAATCGAAGCGCGCCATGGGGCCGATGTAGGTGGCCGGCGAGGTCGGGTCGCCCATCACCAGGTTGCGGCTGGCTTCGAGGAACTTGGCGGTAAAGGCTTCGACCACGCCGTCTTCGATGATCAGGCGCTTGGCGGCGGCGCAGACTTGGCCGCTGTTCTGGAAACGGCCGATCAGCGCGGCCTGTACGGCTGCGTCGAGGTCGGCGTCGTTGAGCACGATGAACGGGTCGGAGCCGCCCAGTTCCAGCACGCATTTCTTCAGTGCCGCACCGGCCTGGGAGCCGATGGCGATACCGGCGCGCACGCTGCCGGTGAGGGTCACGGCGGCAATGCGTGGGTCGGCGATGGCGCTGGACACACCCTCGGTCGTGACGTTGATGACCTCGAACAGGCCTTCAGCGAAGCCGGCCTTTTGGAACGCCTGCTGGATCAGGTAGGCGCTGCCCATCACGTTCGGCGCATGCTTGAGCACGTAGGTGTTGCCGGCCAGCATGGTCGGGATGGCGCCGCGCAGCACTTGCCACACCGGGAAGTTCCACGGCATCACGGCAAGGATCGGGCCCAGCGGGCGGTATTCGATGTGGGCGGTGCCGTTGTCGACCAGGGTCGGCTCCGGGGCGAGCATGGCGGGGCCGTGCTGCGCATACCACTCGCTGAGCTGGGCGCACTTCTCGATTTCGGCTCGGGCCTGGGCGATGGGTTTGCCCATTTCCAGGGTGATCATCTGCGCCATGGCTTCGGCCTGGTCACGCAGGGCGCTGGCCAGGGCCAGCAGCAATTCAGCGCGCTGGCCGACGGATTGGCGGCGCCAGGTGCGGAACGCAGCGGTGGAACGGTTAAGCGCGGCGTCCAACTGCGATTGGCTTTCGTACGCGTAGCGGGCAACGGTTTCACCGTTGGCCGGGTTGATCGACAAGGCGTGGGTCTGGTGAGAAATAGCGTTCATGGCACCGTCCTGCTGGGATGATTGGAATGGAGTTCAGCGTACGGGGCTGTATCTTTTCTGGAAACTGAATAATATTAAGCAATACGTTCACGAATGGAGAATGAATTGGATCTGGTGCAGTTGGAAATCTTCAAGGCCGTTGCCGAGCAAGGCAGCATCAGCGCCGCCGCGCAGTTGATCCATCGGGTACCGTCAAACCTGACCACCCGCATCAAGCAACTGGAGCAGGATCTGGGCGTCGAGTTGTTCATCCGCGAGAAAAGCCGCCTGCGCCTGTCACCGGCCGGGTGGAATTTCCTCGGCTATGCGCGGCGTATTCTCGATCTGGTACAAGAAGCCCGCGCAACGGTGGCGGGGGAGGAACCCCAGGGCGCGTTTGCCCTTGGCTCGCTGGAAAGTACGGCGGCGGTGCGTATTCCCGCGTTGCTGGCGGCGTATAACCAGAAACACACCAAGGTCGAGCTGGACCTGAGCACAGGACCTTCGGGCACGATGATCGAAGGCGTGCTGTCCGGGCGGCTGACGGCGGCTTTTGTCGATGGCCCGGTGCTGCACTCCACCCTGGAGGGCGTCGCGGTGTTCGAGGAAGAAATGGTGGTGATCGCACCGCTGCACCATGCGCCCATTACGCGGGGGCGGGAGGTGAATGGCGAGAATATCTACACCTTCCGCTCGAACTGCTCCTACCGGCATCACTTCGAGCGTTGGTTCTCACAGGATGGCGCGATGCCGGGCAAGATCTTCGAGATCGAGTCTTACCACGGCATGCTGGCATGCGTCAGTGCCGGGGCAGGGCTGGCGTTGATGCCGCGCAGCATGCTGGAAAGCATGCCGGGGTTTGCGGCGGTGAGCGTGTGGCCGCTGGCCGACAGCTACCGCGTGCTGAACACCTGGCTGATCTGGCGCAGGGGTACGGTGTCGCAGAGTTTGAACAGCTTCGTAAAACTGCTGGAGGAACGCGGGTTAGTAGCAGCCTGAATCCAATGTGGGAGGGGGGCAGGCCCTAATCTTGTAGGAGCGAGCTTGCTCGCGAAAAACGTCAACGATAACGCGTAATTCCTGGATAAACGCGGTGGCTGTGAGTTTTTCGCGAGCAAGCTCGCTCCTACAACATCGGGAGCAAGTCGAGTCGTCGCACCGCCCCTCCCACAGTTTGACCTTCATCAGCCGCCGAACTGGAAGGTGCCCATGGCCAGCTTGGCCATGATCGCCGTGGCGCCCAGTTGCACCAGCCACAACGCCAGGCCACCGAGGAATACGCCCAGCGCCACTTGCAGCACCAGGCTTTTCTGGCGCTTGGCTTGGGGCGCGCGTGGGGTGAAGTGGTCCAGTTCGTCGCGGTCGGCGCGCAGGTCCAGGTCGTCGTTTCTCATAGGGTTCTCGCAGCAGAAGGGCAGTTGGTGTTCAGTCTAGTGGGTTCGCCAGCAAAAAGGGGGAAGCCATTGGCTTCCCCCTTCGTATAACGCTGGCAGGTTTACAGCACCTGAACGATCGCGTTGGTCACAGCACCAATGTTGGACTGGTTCAACGCCGCCACACAGATACGCCCGGTATCCAGGGCATAGATGCCGAACTCGCTGCGCAAGCGGGTGACTTGCTCGACGCTCAGGCCGGAGTAGGAAAACATCCCGCGTTGGCGGCCAACGAAGCTGAAGTCGTGGCCGGGAGCCGCCTTGGCCAGTTCGGCCACCATCTGCTCGCGCATGCCGCGGATGCGCAGGCGCATTTCGGCAAGTTCGGCTTCCCACTGGGCGCGCAGCTCAGGGTTGTTCAGTACCGCTGCAACGATCGCCGCGCCGTGGGTCGGCGGGTTGGAATAGTTGGTACGGATCACACGCTTGACCTGGGACAGGATGCGCGCGCTTTCTTCCTTGGATTCGCTGACGATGGACAAGGCGCCCACGCGTTCGCCGTACAGGGAAAACGACTTGGAGAAAGAGCTGGACACAAAGAAGGTCAGGCCCGATTCGGCGAACAGGCGCACGGCGGCGGCGTCTTCGTGGATGCCGTCGCCAAAGCCCTGGTAGGCCATGTCGAGGAACGGCACCAGGTTCCGCGCCTTGATCACGTCCAGCACGTTCTGCCAGTCGGCCGGGCTCAGGTCGACGCCGGTGGGGTTGTGGCAGCAGGCATGCAGCACCACGATGGACTGCGGCGGCAGAGCGTTGAGGTCGTCGAGCAGGCCGGCACGGTTGACGTCGTGGGTGGCGGCGTCGTAATAGCGGTAGTTCTGCACCGGGAAACCGGCGGTTTCGAACAGCGCGCGGTGGTTTTCCCAGCTCGGGTCGCTGATGGCGACGACGGCGTCGGGCAGCAGCTGCTTGAGGAAGTCAGCGCCGATTTTCAGCGCGCCGGTCCCGCCGACGGCCTGCACGGTAACCACGCGGCCAGCGTTGAGCAGGGGCGACTCAGCGCCGAACAGCAGGGTTTGCACGGCCTTGTCGTAGGCGGCGATCCCGTCGATCGGCAAGTAGCCACGGGCAGCGTGTTGCGCCACACGAATGGCTTCCGCTTCGGCAACGGCACGCAAGAGTGGAATCTTCCCCTCCTCGTCGCAGTAAACGCCCACGCCAAGGTTGACCTTGGTGGTTCGTGTATCAGCGTTGAATGCTTCGTTGAGGCCCAGGATTGGATCGCGTGGTGCCATTTCGACAGCGGAGAACAGGCTCATTTTTGCGGCAGCTCTATGGGGGAAGGGAGGGACGTGTCGCGCTCCAGCCGGATGCACTAGAGCGGTGCACAAACGGGGAGCTAGTATAGAGGCCATCACTGCTGAGGGCGACAGCCGAAATGGCTTTTCGGCCAAGTTTTTCGGTTTATTTGCCGACCGTTAGTCTTATTGCAATATGGATCCCGGACGAAGGTAGGGCGATTGCCTTGAAACCCGTCACATTCGTCACCACTACTACGGCTATCATGGTTTTTTCCTGCAGCCTGCGATGACTATTCGCGGGTTGCTGAGCTATTTCGTCCCTGGCGGTGTTGAGTCTGGGGTGACCACACGAGGTACGTTATGTCGGATTTCCAGCTCGTCACCCGTTTTGAACCCGCCGGCGATCAGCCGGAAGCCATTCGCCAGATGGTCGAAGGTATCGAGGCCGGCCTGGCGCATCAGACGTTGCTCGGGGTGACCGGTTCAGGCAAGACCTTCAGCATCGCCAATGTGATCGCGCAGGTGCAGCGCCCGACCCTGGTGCTGGCACCGAACAAGACCCTCGCCGCACAGTTGTACGGTGAGTTCAAGGCGTTCTTCCCGAACAACGCGGTCGAATATTTCGTTTCCTACTACGACTACTATCAGCCGGAAGCATATGTGCCGTCCTCCGATACGTTTATCGAGAAGGATGCGTCGATCAACGACCATATCGAGCAGATGCGGCTGTCGGCGACCAAGGCCCTGCTGGAACGCAAGGACGCGATCATCGTCACCACGGTGTCGTGCATTTACGGCCTGGGCAGCCCGGAAACCTATTTGAAAATGGTGCTGCACGTCGACCGCGGCGACAAACTCGACCAGCGCGAACTGCTACGGCGCCTGACGAGCCTGCAGTACACCCGCAACGACATGGACTTTGCCCGCGCCACATTCCGTGTGCGCGGCGATGTGATCGATATCTACCCGGCAGAATCCGACCTGGAAGCGATCCGTATCGAGCTGTTCGACGATGAAGTTGAAAGCCTGTCGGCCTTCGACCCGTTGACCGGCGAGGTGATCCGCAAACTGCCGCGCTTCACCTTCTACCCGAAAAGCCACTACGTGACCCCGCGCGAAACCCTGATGGGCGCCATCGAGGGCATCAAGGTCGAGTTGGCCGAGCGCCTGGAATACCTGCGCGCCAACAACAAGCTGGTGGAGGCCCAGCGCCTGGAGCAGCGCACCCGCTTCGACCTGGAGATGATCCTGGAGCTGGGCTACTGCAACGGCATCGAAAACTACTCGCGCTACCTGTCGGGCCGCGAGTCCGGTGCGCCGCCGCCGACCCTCTATGATTACCTGCCGCCGGACGCCTTGCTGGTGATCGACGAGTCCCACGTCAGCGTGCCGCAAGTGGGCGCCATGTATAAGGGCGACCGCTCCCGCAAGGAAACCCTGGTGGAATACGGCTTCCGTCTGCCATCGGCGCTGGATAACCGGCCGATGCGCTTTGACGAATGGGAAGCCATCAGCCCGCAAACCATCTTTGTCTCCGCCACCCCCGGCAACTATGAGGCCGAACACGCCGGCCGGGTGATCGAGCAGTTGGTGCGACCGACTGGCCTGGTGGACCCGCAAATCGAAATCCGCCCGGCGCTGACCCAGGTTGACGACCTGCTGTCGGAAATCAACAAGCGCGTGGCCCTGGAAGAGCGCGTGCTGGTCACCACGTTGACCAAACGCATGTCCGAAGACTTGACCGATTACCTGGCCGACCACGGCGTGCGCGTGCGCTACCTGCACTCGGACATCGACACCGTGGAGCGTGTGGAAATCATTCGGGACCTGCGCCTGGGTACCTTTGATGTGCTGGTGGGCATCAACCTGCTGCGCGAAGGCCTGGACATGCCGGAGGTGTCGCTGGTGGCGATCCTGGACGCGGACAAGGAAGGCTTCCTGCGCTCCGAGCGCTCGCTGATCCAGACCATCGGCCGTGCGGCGCGTAACCTCAATGGCCGGGCGATCCTGTATGCGGACCGCATCACCGGGTCCATGGAGCGGGCGATTGGCGAGACCGATCGCCGTCGCGAGAAGCAGATCGCGTTCAACCTGGAGCATGGCATCACGCCCAAAGGCGTGTTCAAGGATGTCGCCGACATCATGGAAGGCGCCACCGTGCCCGGCTCGCGCAGCAAGAAGCGCAAGGGCATGGCCAAGGCCGCCGAAGAGAGCGCCAAGTACGAGAACGAACTGCGCTCGCCGAGTGAGATCACCAAGCGGATTCGCCAGTTGGAAGAGAAGATGTATCAGTTGGCGCGGGATCTTGAGTTCGAGGCCGCGGCGCAGACCCGGGATGAGATTGGCAAGTTGCGCGAGCGCTTGCTCACCGTATAAAACCACCCACTGTAGGAGCGAGCTTGCTCGCGAAAATCGTCAACGATAACGCGGGGTCTTCTGGCTAAACGTGGTGTCCTTGCGTTCTTCGCGAGCAAGCTCGCTCCTACAATAAGGCGCTTTGGGCTGTTACCATTCGCCCCTTGTTTCAATTTTCAGTTATATCGCCCATTCGAGACCTGCCATGACCACCGTCCGCACGCGCATTGCGCCATCGCCTACTGGGGATCCCCACGTCGGCACTGCTTACATCGCCTTGTTCAACTACTGCTTTGCCAAGCAGCACGGCGGTGAATTCATCCTGCGGATCGAAGACACCGATCAACTGCGCTCCACTCGTGAGTCGGAGCAGCAGATTTTCGATGCGCTGCGCTGGCTGGGTATCACCTGGGCCGAAGGCCCGGACGTCGGCGGCCCTCACGGCCCGTATCGCCAGAGCGAGCGCAGCGACATCTATAAAAAGTACACCCAGCAGCTGGTGGACATGGGCCATGCGTTCCCCTGCTTCTGCACCGCCGAAGAACTCGACCAGATGCGCGCCGAGCAACAGGCCCGTGGCGAGACGCCGCGCTACGACGGCCGTGCATTGCTGCTATCGAAAGAAGAAGTGGCCGCGCGCCTGGCCGCCGGCGAGCCCCATGTGATCCGCATGAAAGTGCCGAGCGAAGGCGTATGCGTGGTGCCGGACATGCTGCGCGGTGACGTCGAGATCCCGTGGGACCGCATGGACATGCAGGTGCTGATGAAGACCGACGGCTTGCCGACGTACTTCCTCGCCAACGTGGTCGACGATCACCTGATGGGCATCACCCACGTGCTGCGCGGCGAAGAATGGCTGCCGTCGGCGCCGAAGCTGATCCTGCTTTACGAATACTTCGGCTGGGAACAGCCGCAGTTGTGCTACATGCCGCTGCTGCGTAACCCCGACAAGAGCAAGCTGTCCAAGCGCAAGAACCCGACGTCGGTGACCTTCTACGAGCGCATGGGCTTCATGCCCGAGGCGATGCTCAACTATCTGGGGCGCATGGGCTGGTCCATGCCGGATGAGCGCGAGAAGTTCTCGCTGCAGGAAATGGTCGATAATTTCGACCTGTCCCGCGTCTCCCTGGGCGGGCCGATTTTCGATATCGAGAAGCTGTCGTGGCTCAACGGCCAGTGGCTGCGTGACCTGCCGGTGGAAGAGTTTGCCAGCCGCGTGCAGCAATGGGCGCTCAACCCCGAGTACATGATGAAGATCGCGCCGCTGGTGCAGGGCAGGGTGGAGACGTTCAGCCAGGTTGCGCCGTTGGCCAGCTTCTTCTTCGCCGGTGGCGTGAACCCGGACGTCAAGCTGTTCGAATCGAAAAAGCTTTCGGGTGACCAGGTACGCCAGCTGATGCAGTTGATCCTGTGGAAGCTCGAAAGCCTGCGCCAATGGGAGAAGGATGCGATCACCGCGACGATCCAGGCGGTGGTCGAGTCCCTGGAACTGAAATTGCGCGATGCCATGCCGCTGATGTTTGCCGCGATTACCGGGCAGGCCAGTTCGGTGTCGGTGCTCGACGCGATGGAAATCCTCGGTCCGGACCTCACGCGTTTCCGTCTGCGCCAAGCCCTTGATTTGCTTGGTGGTGTTTCAAAGAAAGAAAACAAAGAGTGGGAAAAACTGCTGGGCGCTATCGCTTAAGCAGGTGGCTGTAAGCACGAAACCCCGGTTTTCCGGGGTTTCGTCGGTAAGTGATTGTTATCCCGGCAAAAAATTTTGAAAATTGTTGAAAATAAATTTGACACGTTTCGAAACCGCCATTAAGATTCGCCCCGTCCTCACCGATGAGGGGCTATAGCTCAGCTGGGAGAGCGCTTGCATGGCATGCAAGAGGTCAACGGTTCGATCCCGTTTAGCTCCACCAATTTACAGGTTCAAGGTCTGGCCACACCGTCCTTGAATCGATCGGCACTCAGCGCCGATCAGTTGTACAGAAGGTTTTGTCCCCTTCGTCTAGTGGCCTAGGACACCGCCCTTTCACGGCGGTAACAGGGGTTCGAGTCCCCTAGGGGACGCCAGTTTCAACAAGCAGTTCGAAAGGTCTGCTGCGCCGCCAGGCGAAAAATCGGGGCTATAGCTCAGCTGGGAGAGCGCTTGCATGGCATGCAAGAGGTCAACGGTTCGATCCCGTTTAGCTCCACCAATTTACAGGTTCAAGGTTGCGGCCACACCGTCCTTGAATCGATCGGTCCAAGCACCGATCACTGTACAGAAGGTTTGTGTCCCCTTCGTCTAGTGGCCTAGGACACCGCCCTTTCACGGCGGTAACAGGGGTTCGAGTCCCCTAGGGGACGCCACGATTACCCGCTTTGCGGGATTTTTAAGGGTCATTCAATTATTGAATGGCCCTTTTGTTTGTCTGGCGTTTGGCCAACTCTCTCCTTACTTCCTTTTTGCGTTCTGACCAGTGGTCACGCTTCTCGCTTGCGCAATATTATTATGGTAATAATATTCAACCCATGACAGACGGAGGCTTTGATGAGCGACAAGAAAGCGCAAACTCGCGAACGCATATTGCAGGCTGCCAGCGCGGCATTGGTCCAGCGTGGCCCGGCTGAGCCGAGCGTCGGCGAAGTCATGGGGGCGGCGGGGCTGACGGTCGGTGGTTTTTATGCGCACTTTGAAAGCAAGGACGCGCTGATGCTGGAGGCGTTCACTCAGCTATTGGCCAAGCGTCGCGCGGCGATCGAAGACATCGACTCAACACTCACCGGCGAAGAGCGCCGAAGCCTGGTGGCGGCGTTTTACTTGTCGCGCAAACACCGCGACTCCACCGCCCAGGCGTGCCCGCTGCCGGCGACAGTCGGCGAGATGGGCCGTTTGCCGGACGAATTCCGCCAGGCCTTGAGCGAACACTGCGAGCTGATGGCAGCTCAACTGGCGGCCAGCCCGGAAGACACCGACAAGGCGCTGGCCGACATGGCGTTGATGATCGGCGGCCTGACACTGGCGCGGGCCCTCGGCCCCGGCGAGCTGTCCGATCGTGTATTGCGCGCCGCCAAGTCGGCGGTACGCTGAAGAGGGTTCACCGCATGGGCGACTTGACCTGGGTTCGTGGCTTCAACGGCACTGTCGGCCGACTTGCTCCGCAAATGGCGGCCAACAGGATGCGTCGCACCTTCATGACGCCCCGTGAGCTGCCGCCGCGCGCGTGGGAGCTGCCGCTGCTGGCGCAATCTGAGCGCATCACCTTGCGTTTCGGCCTGTCGGCGCTACGTTGGGGGCAGGGGCCGGCGGTGTTGCTGATGCACGGTTGGGAAGGGCGGCCTACCCAGTTCGCCAGCCTGATTACGGCATTGGTAGAGAACGGCTATTCGGTGATTGCGCTGGACGGCCCGGCCCATGGGCATTCGCCGGGGCGCGAAGCAAACGTGCTGTTGTTCGCCCGTGCCATGCTCGAGGCGGCGGCTGAGCTGCCTGCGCTGCATGCGGTGGTCGGCCACTCGATGGGCGGCGCCAGCGCGATGCTGGCGGTGCAACTGGGGCTGCGCACGCAGGCGTTGGTGAGTATCGCTGCACCATCGCGGTTCCTCGATGCGCTGCGCGGTTTCACGCGAATGGTGGGTTTGCCGCCGCGCGCGCGTTCGGCGTTTATCCACGCGGTGGAGCTGTCTTTCGGTATGCCGCTCAAGCACCTGGATGTCGCCCATTACCACATGAACCTTCCTGGCCTGATCGTGCATGCCGAAGACGATACGTTCGTCCCGGTCAAAGCCTCTCAAGCCATTCACGAGGCCTGGTTCGA
Organism: Pseudomonas sp. R1-43-08; assembly: GCF_003852255.1. NCBI lineage: Bacteria > Pseudomonadati > Pseudomonadota > Gammaproteobacteria > Pseudomonadales > Pseudomonadaceae > Pseudomonas > Pseudomonas sp. R1-43-08. The sequence goes on along the minus strand of NZ_CP027734.1, from coordinate 3,652,336 downwards.
CAGCCGCCTGCTGCGCCTGGAGCAGGGCGGGCATCAGAAGGTCCTGGCCGACCCGCGCGTGATCGAAGGCGTACTTGCCCTATTGGCAAGCTGCCATTTACAGGCGCGCCAAACCGCCTGATACACTGCGCCCGCCGACATCAATCGACTGGAGCAAGGCATGGGCTGGGATTTGGCAACGCCGTTTATCATCGATCTGCAGGTCGCCCCTGAGGACATCGACGGCCTGGGGCACGCCAATAACGCGGTGTACGTGTCCTGGCTGGAGCGTTGCGCCTGGCGCCATTCCCAGCGCCTGGGGCTGGACCTTACCGAGTATCGGCGCCTTGACCGTGCCATGGCCGTGGTGCGTCATGAGATCGACTACCTGGCGGCCGGCTACGAAGGCGATGAACTGCAACTGGCCACGTGGATCGTCGATTGGGACCAGCGTCTGAAGATGACGCGGCGTTTCCAGCTGATACGCCCGCGTGACGGCGCCACCTTGCTGCGCGCGCAAACCACCTTTGTGTGCATCGAGCTGTCCAGCGGCAGGCCCAAGCGCATGCCCGTCGAGTTTATCGAGGGCTATGGGCCTGCGCTGACAGGGGGTTAACGGTTGTTGGGGGAAACCCAGTAAACTGCGTCACGATTTTTGTTGAGTGTTTTCCATGCAAATTGCTTTGGCGCCCATGGAGGGGTTGGTCGACAACATCCTGCGGGACGTGCTGACCCGCGTGGGCGGTATCGACTGGTGCGTGACCGAATTCATCCGCGTCAACGACCGCTTGCTCACCCCTGCCTATTTCCACAAGCTCGCCCCGGAACTGCTGCACGGCGCCCAGACTGCGGCGGGCGTGCCGCTGCGCGTGCAGTTGCTGGGGTCTGACCCGGTATGCCTGGCGGAAAACGCCGCACTGGCCTGCGAGTTGGGGTCGCAGGTGATCGACCTCAATTTCGGCTGCCCGGCCAAGACCGTCAACAAGTCCCGAGGCGGTGCAGTGCTGCTCAAGGAGCCGGAGCTGCTCAACCGGATCGTCGAGCATGTGCGCCGTGCGGTGCCGGCCCATATCCCAGTCACTGCTAAAATGCGCCTGGGCTTCGACAGCCCGGATGGCGCGCTGGTCTGCGCCACGGCGCTGGCCGAAGGCGGCGCCGCGCATATCGTGGTGCATGCACGTACCAAGACCGATGGCTACAAGCCGCCGGCCCATTGGGAGTGGATCCCGCGGGTGCAGGAAGTGGTCAAGGTGCCGGTGTTTGCCAATGGTGACATCTGGAGCGTCGAAGATTGGCAGCGTTGCCGCGAAGTCAGCGGCGCCGAAGACATCATGTTGGGCCGTGGCCTGGTGGCGCGCCCTGACCTGGCGCGGCAGATCGCGGCGGCGCGCACAGGGCAGGAGGTGGTGGAAATGACCTGGGCCGAAATGCAGCCGATGCTCCAGGAGTTCTGGACCCAATCGGTGGCGCAATTGACTGAGCGCCAGGCGCCCGGCCGCTTGAAGCAATGGCTGGCGATGCTGACGCGCAATTACCCCGAGGCGGTGCAGCTGTTTACGGCGATGCGCCGCGAGACCGACCTGGAGCAGGTCAGTCGCCTGTTGGGGATGCCTCATCCACTGGCTGCCTGACGCCAGTCAACGACCACTGCTTATATCCATCTAAAGAAGGCGCCACTGCAGGCGCCTTTTTTTGTCGGCGAATTAACACAAACCACCGACGGGTAGATGCGCGAAATGTTATCGATGAGTGACTTGCCTACCGAGTATTAGCGCGTGTGACCACGCTTGAACCTCAAATAAGCCATGAATCAAGGCTTGGAGTAAATTGTCCATGAGGCAAAGTCTGATAATGCGCTTTGGTTTCCTTATATGAACTGCGAATTTCGGAACTCGATAGCCTAACTCCCCACGAATGGGGGGACTGCGAAACAGCGCTGTGGTTATTCAGTCTTAAAACTATCACTCCCTCTGGCCATTAACCGGTCAGGTTGTATGGAATAAAGGAACTCGCGAATGTCTATGTCGATTCACACTCCGCCTTTGGTAAGGGGCGATACATCTGGCCTTGATCAGCCAGCAGTTTCGAACAATAAGCTTATTGTAAAACCGAACGCTCAGACCCCTGGCGCAACGGTGCTGCAGACGTCATTGCGTCTTGACGATACTCAAGGTTTGCGCAATACGGCGCTGACCCCCGAGACTGCTTTGCGGCAACTGTTCGATATGCTGGAAGGCATCTTCAGGACCATGCGCGACATATTTTCAGGCAAGACCACGATTAAGCCCGATCCGGACAAACAACCGGTTGCGCCGGACACCCGCAAGGAACTCGTCAAGCCAGACGCAGGCAAGTTGCCGGTGCTGCCGGATGCCTCCAAGGAGCTGGTCAAGCCGGATGCAGGCAAGTTGCCGGTGCTGCCGGATGCCTCCAAGGAGCTGGTCAAGCCGGATGCAGGCAAGTTGCCGGTGCTGCCGGATGCCTCCAAGGAGTTGGTCAAGCCGGACGCAGGCAAGTTGCCGGTGTTGCCGGATGCCCGCAAGGAACTCGTCAAGCCGGACGCAGGCAAGTTGCCGGTGCTGCCGGATGCCCGCAAGGAGTTGGTCAAGCCGGACGCAGGCAAGTTGCCGGTGCTGCCGGATGCCCGCAAGGAGCTGGTCAAGCCGGACGCAGGCACGCTGCCGGTGGTGCCGGATGGCCGCAAGGAGCTGGTAAAACCGGACGCCGCCACGGTGCGAGTGCTGCCGCAACCTGCTGATGTTTCGGTCATCGTGCCCGACGGAAATAAGCCGCGCCCCTCGCCATTTCCGCCAACGGTGCCCAAGCCCGAGATAAGCGTGAACAATGACCCCAAGACAAACGTTCAGGTGAATGTGGTCCTTAATCATTGCCACTGCCCGGATGGAAAGGTGTCGCCGGACCGACTGCCGACACCGAGGGTTTCCACGGATACGCGGCCTCAGCCATCCATACTGCCAGACGCCCAGCCCCAGCCAGCGGTGCTTCCGGGCAACATCCCGAAGCCGAATGTGCCGATGGATATCAAGCCTCAACCCCAGGTGTTGCCGGATACAAAACCGACGCCTTTGCCCGACACTCCCGCCCCGGATCTGACCAGTCCAGGTCCTGTCGACGCTGGCAGGCATGGACGCTTTAATCATCGGCTAAGTTCCAGGTTCTAACGATAGCTGTCGCGTTTCAATCTTTTATAAGTGCAGGCATCTTTTCGAAAGTTCGTTTCGAGGAGATGCCTGTGTGGAGAACTCTATGTCACTCTTTCCAATTAATAATATTGCGCGGGTCATTGATGTAAGGCCGTCCCTGTCAATCGATGCACTCACTGCAAGTAATGAAACTACGATCAGACCCAATGTCGGTCGCGAGTCGGTCAGGACAATGCCTGTCATGGCATATGGTGATAAATCGCATAGTTTGCCAGGTGCCGGGAACGACTCGCCATCGATCAGTGCAATCGTGGCTATATTTGCTTCACTCTTTTCTCAGCTGCTCGCTCTCGTAGCTGATAAAAAAGACAAGCATGTTCCTGACACTAATCCTTTACCCCCGCCTATTGTTCCGCAAGTAACGCCCCAACCGGTATTACCCAGGCCTGATGCCGCAGCGAACATTCCGGGTTTGTCGACCAAGCGCGGCGGTGCGAAGCCGGACAATATCTGGAGTGGCTTTCGCCAGGGCCCGGATGGCAATTGCGTGACGGTGTCGGCGATCAAGGCTGCAATGTATCGATTCGGTCAAAGCCCCACGGATATTTTCAAGGAGGTGGCCAAGACGAGCGACGGTTATCAGGTGTTCATGCGTGATGGCTTTCGGCTCACGTTGACCGACCGCGAGCTGGCGGAGGGCGCCCGGGGCGCCAAGTTCAGCGGGCCCGACACCGGCATGCTGAAGGATGCGCAGTTCCTGTTCGCCGTCAGCGCCAAGCGTGCGCAGATGGAAAACAACGATCGTACGGCCGGTCGCAGTTTTCAGGCCGCGATCCGCAGTCTGAACGATGGAGAGGATGAGAGCGGTCCGGGAGAAGGCTTTCTACGCCTTGGGTTGAAAGGCCACATGAAAAGAGTGTCGGTACGTGAGCTCGCCCAAGGGCAGATAGGCATGTGCAACCGGACCGGGCATTCGGTGGCCGTCATCAATGGCCGCGAGGAGTTATGGGGGAAACAGGGACGAGTCCCGACGCATGGTCATGCCGTCGCACTGATGTGACCGTGATGCACCTGGGCAGGGATAACCCAGGCTGCATATTGTTTCAATGCTGGGTTTCAAACACATCTATTCCAGTAACTGCCTGAATCCCTCTATCGGCAATGGCCGACTATGCAAATACCCCTGGTACAAATGGCAGCCGAGCTTTTGCAGGAACGCCAGTTGCTCCGTAGTTTCCACGCCTTCGGCAATCACCTCCAGATTCAAGCTGCGGGCCATGGCGACAATGGCGCGGATGATTTCAGCGTCATTGGGATCGTGCGTCGCGTCGCGCACGAACGACTGGTCGATTTTCAACGCGTCCACCGGCAGGCGCTTGAGGTAGGTCAGGGATGAGTAGCCCGTACCAAAGTCATCCATCGCAAAGCTGATGCCGAGTTTTTTCAGGCGGCGCATTTTCAACACCGTATCGTCCAGGTTCTGGATCACGATGCCTTCAGTGATTTCCAGCTTCAGCAAACTGTAGGGCAGTTGGTGCTGCGTGAGGCTGCGTTCGACCCGTTCCACAAAGTCGTTCTGGCGAAACTGTCGGGGGCTGATATTCACGCACAGGCTGAAATTCAGCGGGTCCACCAGGCCGTCGGCAATCAACTGCGCAAAGGCGCTGCACGCTTCGTCGAGGATCCAGGTGCCGACCTCCAGGATCAAGCCGCTGTCCTCCAGCACCTTGATAAATTCGGCCGGCGACTGCGCACCCAGTTGGGGATGCTGCCAGCGCACCAGAGCCTCGGCGCCGACAATCTTGTTGCCGCGCGCATCCACCTGGGGCTGGTAATGCACACTGAACTCCCCGCGGGACAAGGCCAGGCGCAGGTCGGTTTCCATGCGCAGGCGCTCGCTGGCGGTTTTCTGCATGCTGTTGTGGAACATCTGAATGGTGTTGCGCCCGGAATCTTTGGCGCGGTACAGGGCGATGTCGGCGCGCTTGAGCAAATCGGCGGGCGTGGTGCCATGGTCGGGGATCAACGCCACGCCGATGCTCGGCGTTACTTGCAGGCGGTGGCCGTCGAGGAACATCGGCTCGGAGAGCAATTCACGCAGGGTATCGGCCAGTTCCTGCACCTGGCCGCTCACTTGCGTGCGTGAGCCCTCCAGGCCGCTGAGCAGCACCACGAACTCATCACCGCCCAGGCGCGCCACCGTATCCTCCATGCGCACACTGGCTTCCAGCCGTGCGGTGACGATTTTCAGTACGGTGTCGCCCACCGGGTGACCGAGGGAGTCATTGATATGCTTGAAGTGGTCGAGGTCGAGAAACAGCAAGGCGCCACGCAGGTTGTGGCGCTTGAGCAGGGCGATCTGCTGGCTCAGGCGGTCCATCAGCAGCGCGCGGTTGGGCAGGTTGGTCAGCGGGTCGTGATAGGCCAGGTGGCGGATCTGGGCCTGGGCGTTTTTCAGCAGGCTCACGTCACGCGCGGTCAGTAGCAGGCACGGCGTTTCATTCAAGGTAATCGGTTCGACCGACACCTCCACCGCCAGCACGTCGCCCAGTTTGTTGTGCCATAGCATTTCCAGATGATGGATGCGTCCCTTGATCTGCAGCTCGGCCAACAGCGCGGTACGCTGGTTTTCATCGGCCCAGATGCCAATCTGGTACAGGGTGAGGCCGATGGCTTCTTCGGCGCGATAGCCGGTCAGGCGGCAAAACCCGTCATTGACCTCCACATATCGACCGGTGTCGCGCTCGGTGATCGATATGGCGTCGGGGCTGGAATGGAAGGCCTTGGCGAACTTCTCCTCACTGGCCTTGAGCGCCGCCTCCGAGCGTTGCTGCTGGGTGATGTCGCGCAGGGTGGTGACGATACACGGCTGCTCATTGACCTTGACCAGGCGGCTGGAAATCACACAGGTCAGGCTCTGGCCGTTCTTGGCATGCACCACGATGGCCACATTGCTCAATGACTGCTCGCGAATCACCCGCTCGATGCGTTGCAGGCGCTTGCTCGACTCATCCCACAAGCCGATCTGCTCGGCGCTTTTGTCGAACACTTCGGCGGCGGTCCAGCCAAAGGTCTGGGTGAACGCCGGGTTGATCTCGATAAACGCGCCGCTATCCAGGCAGGTGACGCAGATTGGATCGGGGCTGGCCTGGAACAGGCTGGCGAATTTCTCCTCGGAAGCGCTCAGGCGTTGTTCGCGCTCCACCTGATCGGTGATATCGAGCAAGGTCCCGGCCATGCGCAGGGGCTTGCCGGATTCATCGCGATACAGGCGTGCGCGGCTTTCCAGATAGCGCGAGCTGCCGTCCTCGACCGGCACGCGATAGGTCAGCTGGTAATTGTCGCCCGGGCCTTCACGCAGGTTGCGGTAGGCATGGCGCATGCCCTCGCGGTCCTCATCGGACATACCTTCAAAAAATGCATCGAAGGATTCGTGGAAGGGTTCGCACGGCAGGCCATGGAGTTGGGCGGCGCGGGCGGAGCCGTAGAGCATGCCGGTGGGAATGTGCCAGTCCCAGGTGCCCAGCTGTGCCGAGTCCAGCGCCAGATCCAGGCGTTCCTGGCTGTCTTTCAGCGCTTGCTCGGCGTTTTTGCGCTCGGTGGTGTCGAGGAAGGTGCTGATCAGATAGGCCTCGCCCTCCAGTTCGACCTTTTGCGCGCTGAGCGTGCCATCGTGGATCTGGCCGTTGCTGGCGCAGAACTGCACTTCCATGGTGATGGATTCACCTTTGCGCTGGGTGGCCTTGACCAGGTGCGCGCGCTGCTCCGGATGACGCCACAGGCCCAACTCCAGGGTGGTGCGGCCGATGGCGTGAGCCACCGGCCAGCCGAACAGCATTTCGAAATGCTGGTTGGCTTCGCTGATCAGGCCGTCGGCCTGACGCGTCAGCAGCACCATGTTCGGGCACAGGTGGAAGAGCGTGGCGAAGCGCTTTTCAGAGTGGCTGAGCGCCTGTTCCCGCTCGCGCTGGTGAGTGATCTCGCGGATCACCCCGATCATCCGGCGCTTGCCGTTTTTGTCCGGCACCAGGCTGCCATTGATTTCCAGCCAGTGCAGGCTGCCATCGGGCCACTGGATGCGGTGATGCATGGCCTGTTCGACCGGTTCGCCGGCCAGCACCGCATGAAACGCCCGTACCACGCGGGCACGGTCTTCCGGTGCCAGCAGGTCGAGGTAATTGAGGTCGTTGGGCAGCGGCTGGCGCGGGTCGTAGCCAAACAATGCCTGAGTGCCTCGCGACCAGCTGATCTTGCCCGTTTCGATTTCCCAGCACCACGCGCCCAGCCGCGCGGCATTGAGTGCCGACAGCAGTTGCGGGGCGCTGTCCCAGCGTTGTTCCGCCTCTTGAGGGTCCAGGGCGTAGATGCGGGGCAGCGGTGGCACAGAATCGACGGGGTTGGGCATTATTCAAAGGGCCTTGGCTCGATGGAAGACAGCGCGGTTTACCTGAAACCCGAGGCCGCACAATGTCATGCCGGTAGCCCTGGCAGATCGACCTGTGCATCCAACAGGCTCATGAAAGCCCGCGCAGCGTTCGACAGCGTCCTTTCGGTGTGCACGATATAGCCTAGCTGGCGACTGAGCTGTATGCCCGGCAAAGCGATACTTGCCACCTGGGCGTCGAACATGGTGCGTGGCAGCACGCTCCAGGCCAGGCCGATGGACACCATCATTTTGATCGTCTCCAGGTAGTTGGTGCTCATGGCGATGTTCGGCGTCAGCCCCTGGGCCTCGAATAGACGGCTGACAATATGGTGGGTAAAGGTGTTCCCTCCGGGAAACACCGCAGGGTGCCCGGCGATATCGGCCAGGCTGACGGAGCCGTTGCTGATCAGGCTGTGTTCGGGGGCCACCACGAAATCCAGCGGGTCGTCCCATACCGGCGTCGCGCGTACCAGGTTGTGCGGCTCGGGCGCCAGGGTGATCACTGCCACTTCGGCGCGACCGTGGAGGATTTCTTCGTAGGCCACTTCTGAATCGAGGAATTGAATATCCAGCGCCACGTTCGGGTACTGCCGAGTGAAGGTACGCAGGACCGGCGGCAGGCGATGCAGGCCGATATGGTGGCTGGTCGCCAGGGTGAGGCGCCCGCTGACTTCTCCGGTGAGGTTGGTCAGGGCGCGACGGGTGTCGTCCAGCACGTTCAGGATCTGATAAGCACGCGGCAGCAAAGCTCGCCCGGCTTCGGTCAAGCCCACTTCACGGCCCAGGCGATCGAACAGGCGCACCTTCAATTGTTGCTCCAGGCCGGCGATGCGTTTGCTGATGGCCGGTTGGGTCAGGTGCAAGCGCTCACCGGCGCCGGAGAAGCTGCCGGTCTCGGCAATAGCGATAAAGGCGTTGAGGTTGGCCAGGTCCATGGTGCTATTCCAGTTGGTAATCCAAAGCATGAAAAATATGAATTTGAGTTATTTAATGTAGCGCCCTACCATCAGCCTCACAAGCCAAAGGGTTATAGAAAAGCCCGGCGCAAAGAAACACCGCTGATGAGGACCGACTGATGGCCGGCAAAACGCTTTACGACAAGCTTTGGGATTCCCATGAAGTGAAACGGCGCGATGATGGGTCGTCGCTGATCTACATCGACCGTCACATCATCCATGAAGTGACCTCGCCCCAAGCGTTCGAAGGCCTGCGGCTGGCCGGGCGCAAGCCATGGCGCGTCGACTCCATCATCGCCACGCCGGACCACAACGTGCCGACCACCCCGGAGCGCAAGGGCGGGATCGACGCCATTGTCGATACTGTGTCGCGCTTGCAGGTGCAGACCCTCGACGACTATTGCGACGAATATGGCATCACCGAATTCAAGATGAATGACGTGCGTCAAGGCATCGTCCATGTGATCGGCCCGGAGCAGGGCGCGACCTTGCCGGGCATGACCGTGGTCTGCGGTGACTCGCACACGTCGACCCACGGTGCCTTTGGTGCCCTGGCCCATGGCATCGGCACCTCCGAGGTGGAGCATGTGTTCGCCACCCAGTGTTTGGTGGCCAAGAAAATGAAGAACATGCTGGTACGCGTCGAAGGCCAGTTGCCATTCGGCGTGACCGCCAAGGACATCGTGCTGGCGGTGATCGGCAAGATCGGCACCGCCGGCGGTAACGGGCATGCCATCGAGTTCGCCGGCAGCGCCATTCGTGACCTGTCCATCGAAGGCCGCATGACCATCTGCAACATGTCCATCGAAGCCGGTGCCCGCGTGGGCATGGTGGCGGCGGACGAAAAAACCATCGAATACGTCAAGGGTCGCCCATTCGCACCAAAAGGCGCCGATTGGGACGCAGCGGTGCACGCCTGGAAAGACCTGGTATCCGACGCCGATGCGGTGTTCGACACCGTGGTCGAGCTCGACGCAACCCAGATCAAACCGCAAGTCAGCTGGGGCACATCACCGGAAATGGTGCTGGCCGTCGACCAGAACGTGCCGGACCCGGCCCAGGAACCCGACCTGGTCAAGCGCGGCTCCATCGAGCGCGCCCTCAAGTACATGGGCCTGAAGGCCAACCAGGCGATTACCGATATCCAGCTGGATCGCGTGTTCATCGGCTCCTGCACCAACTCGCGGATCGAAGACCTGCGCGCCGCCGCCGTGATCGCCAAGGGCCGCAAAGTGGCCTCGACCATCAAGCAAGCCATCGTGGTTCCCGGCTCGGGGCTGGTCAAAGCCCAGGCCGAAGCCGAGGGCCTGGACAAGATCTTCCTCGAAGCCGGCTTCGAATGGCGTGAGCCGGGCTGCTCCATGTGCCTGGCGATGAACCCGGACCGGTTGGAATCCGGCGAGCATTGCGCATCGACCTCCAACCGTAACTTCGAAGGGCGTCAGGGCGCCGGTGGCCGTACTCACCTGGTCAGCCCGGCCATGGCTGCCGCCGCTGCCGTCAACGGTCGTTTCATCGACGTTCGCGAATTGATCTGAGGAAATCCCGATGAGAGCTTTTACCCAGCATACCGGTCTGGTAGCGCCGTTGGACCGTGCCAACGTGGACACCGACCAGATCATCCCCAAGCAGTTCTTGAAGTCGATCAAGCGCACCGGGTTTGGCCCCAACCTGTTCGACGAATGGCGCTACCTGGACGTGGGTTACGCCTACCAGGACAACTCCAAGCGCCCGCTGAACAAGGATTTCGTGCTCAACGCCGAGCGTTACCAGGGCGCCAGCGTGTTGCTGGCCCGGGAAAACTTCGGTTGCGGCTCCAGCCGTGAACACGCGCCGTGGGCCCTGGAAGAATATGGTTTTCGCAGCATCATCGCGCCGAGCTACGCCGACATCTTCTTCAATAACAGCTTCAAGAACGGCTTGCTGCCGATCATCTTGAGCGACGCCGAAGTGGATGAGCTGTTCCAGCAAGTGGAAGCCAATGTGGGCTACCAGTTGACCGTGGACCTGGCCGCGCAGACCGTGACTCGTCCGGACGGCAAGGTGTACCACTTCGAGGTGGATGCCTTTCGCAAGCACTGCCTGATCAATGGCCTGGACGATATCGGTCTGACTTTGCAGGACGGCGACGCGATTGCAGCGTTTGAAACCAAGCATCGGGCGAGCCAGCCCTGGTTGTTTCGCGATTGATGCAGGCAGGACCGCCGCCATCGGGAGCAAGCCCCCTCCCACACTTTGAATTGTGAATACCTTCAAATGTGGGAGGGGGCTTGCCCCCGATGAGGCCAGTGTCAACACCACAAAACCCAAGGAAAGCCCCCATGACCAGCACCGCCCACACCCAAGTTGTGCAAAAACAATTCGGCGAGCAAGCCTCGGCCTACCTGAGCAGTGCCGTGCACGCCCAAGGCACCGAATTCGCGCTCCTCCAGGCCGAACTGGCCGGGCAGGGCGCGGCGCGACTGCTGGACTTGGGCTGCGGTGCCGGGCATGTGAGTTTCCAGGTTGCCCCGCTGGTCAAGGAAGTGGTGGCCTACGACCTGTCCCAGCAGATGCTCGATGTGGTCGCCGCCGCTGCGCAAGATCGCGGTTTGACCAATATCAGCACGGTTAACGGCGCGGCTGAACGCCTGCCGTTTGCCGATGGCGAATTCGACTTCGTGTTCAGCCGCTACTCCGCCCACCATTGGAGCGACCTCGGCCTGGCCCTGCGCGAAGTGCGTCGGGTGCTCAAACCCGGTGGCGTGGCGGCGTTCGTGGATGTGTTGTCACCGGGCAGCCCGTTGCTGGACACTTACCTGCAAACCGTCGAAGTGCTGCGCGACACCAGCCATGTGCGCGATTATTCTGCCGCCGAGTGGATGCGCCAGCTCAGCGAAGCCGGTTTGCATGTACGCAACAGCAGCCGCCAACGCCTGCGCCTGGAATACACTTCGTGGGTCGAGCGCATGCGCACCCCGCCGGCCTTGCGCGCGGCGATCCTGCAGCTGCAACAGGCGATGGGCCAGGAAGTGCGCGATTATTACGAAATTCAAGCCGACGGCACCTTCAGCACCGACGTGCTGGTGGTGTGGGCGAACGCTGATTGATTTTTTCCGACCTGCCCACGGGCAGGTCGCTCGATGAAATGAGGAACCCATGAGCAAGCAGATTCTGATTCTCCCTGGCGACGGTATTGGTCCGGAAATCATGGCCGAAGCGGTCAAGGTCCTTACACTTGCCAACAGCAAGTACAGCCTGGGCTTCGAGCTGAGCCACGACGTGATCGGCGGCGCGGCCATCGATAAGCACGGCGTGCCCCTGGCCGACGAGACCCTGGAGCGCGCCCGCGCCGCCGACGCCGTGCTGCTGGGCGCCGTGGGTGGGCCGAAGTGGGACAAGATCGAGCGTGATATCCGCCCTGAGCGCGGCCTGTTGAAAATCCGCGCGCAACTGGGCCTGTTCGGCAACCTGCGTCCGGCGATTCTTTACCCGCAGTTGGCCGAGGCGTCGAGCCTCAAGCCGGAAGTGGTCGCCGGCCTGGACATCCTGATCGTGCGTGAGCTGACTGGCGGTATCTATTTCGGCTCGCCACGCGGGGTGCGCGAGCTTGCGAACGGCGAACGCCAGGCCTACGACACCCTGCCGTACAGCGAGAGCGAAATCCGCCGTATCGCCCGTGTCGGTTTCGACATGGCCCGCGTGCGCGGCAAGAAGGTCTGCTCGGTGGACAAGGCCAACGTATTGGCCTCCAGCCAACTGTGGCGCGAAATCGTCGAAGAAGTCGCCAAGGACTACCCGGACGTCGAACTGAGCCACATGTACGTCGACAACGCCGCCATGCAACTGGTGCGTGCGCCGAAGCAGTTCGACGTGATCGTCACCGACAACCTGTTCGGCGACATCCTGTCCGACCAGGCCTCGATGCTCACCGGTTCCATCGGCATGCTGCCGTCGGCGTCCCTGGATACCAACAATAAAGGCATGTACGAGCCTTGCCACGGCTCGGCGCCGGACATTGCCGGCCAAGGTATCGCCAACCCGCTGGCGACCATTTTGTCGGTGTCGATGATGCTGCGTTACAGCTTCAACCTGGTTGACGCGGCCGACGCGATCGAGAAAGCCGTGAGCCTGGTGCTGGACCAGGGTTTGCGCACCGGCGACATCTGGTCGCAGGGCTGCACCCGGGTCGGCACGCAAGAAATGGGCGACGCTGTAGTCGCCGCGCTGCGGAATCTGTAATCTCTCGGGCCCGCTTGCAGTTATCGCTGCAAGGCGGCCCACTTTTTAACAAGGTGTAGTTGCGATGAAACGTGTAGGTCTGATCGGTTGGCGCGGTATGGTCGGTTCCGTGCTCATGCAGCGGATGCTGGAAGAGCAGGATTTCGATCTTATCGAGCCGGTGTTTTTCACCACTTCGAACGTAGGTGGCCAAGGGCCGTCCGTGGGCAAGGATATTGCCCCGCTCAAAGACGCCTATAGCATTGAAGAGCTGAAGACCCTCGATGTGATCCTGACGTGCCAGGGCGGCGACTACACCAGCGAAGTCTTCCCCAAGCTGCGCGAAGCCGGCTGGCAGGGCTACTGGATCGACGCCGCGTCGAGCCTGCGCATGCAGGACGATGCAGTGATCATCCTCGACCCGGTCAACCGCAAGGTCATCGACCAGCAACTGGATGCCGGCACCCGGAACTACGTCGGCGGCAATTGCACCGTCAGCCTGATGCTGATGGGCCTGGGTGGCTTGTTCGAAGCCGGCCTGGTCGAGTGGATGAGCGCCATGACCTACCAGGCGGCCTCCGGCGCCGGTGCGCAGAACATGCGTGAGCTGATCAAGCAGATGGGCGCAACCCACGCGGCGGTGGCCGATCAACTGGCCGACCCGGCCAGTGCGATCCTCGATATCGACCGCCGCGTGGCCGAAGCCATGCGCAGCGACGCTTATCCGACCGAAAACTTCGGCGTGCCGTTGGCCGGTAGCCTGATCCCGTGGATCGACAAGGAACTGCCGAACGGCCAGAGCCGCGAAGAGTGGAAGGCCCAGGCCGAGACCAACAAGATCCTCGGGCGCTTCAAGAACCCGATCCCGGTGGACGGCATCTGCGTACGCATTGGCGCCATGCGCTGCCATAGCCAGGCGTTGACCATCAAGCTGAACAAAGATGTGCCGATTGCCGATATCGAAGGGCTGATCAGCCAGCACAACCCCTGGGTCAAGCTGGTGCCGAACAACCGTGAGATCAGCATGCAGGAGCTGAGCCCAACCAAGGTCACCGGCACCCTGAATGTGCCGGTAGGCCGCCTGCGCAAGCTGAACATGGGCAGCCAGTTCCTCGGCGCGTTCACCGTGGGCGACCAGCTGTTGTGGGGCGCGGCTGAGCCGTTGCGTCGCATGCTGCGGATTCTGCTGGAGCGTTGATCGCTTGCAGGCTTTGAAGAGCCCCGCGTTCTGGTGACAGGCGCGGGGTTTTTTTATTGTTCTTTCGGACGCTATCGGGGACAAGTCGAATCGTCGCACCGCCCCTCCCACATGTTGACCTGTGAACACATTCAAGTGTGTGAGGGGGCTTGCTCCCGATGGGGCCGTCAGCTCCACCCCAATTGCCTCACCCCCAACCACCCGGTAAAGTGCCGCTCCCCCCGCAATGCCCGAGGCAGCCCGATGACCCAGACCTTTGAAATCGCCGTGATCGGCGCCACCGGTACCGTTGGCGAAACCCTGGTGCAGATTCTCGAAGAGCTGGACTTCCCGGTAGGCACCCTGTATTTGCTGGCCGGCAACAACTCCGCCGGTGCATCGGTACCGTTCCGGGGCAAGAACGTGCGGGTCAAGGAAGTCGATGAATTCGACTTCAGCAAGGCGCAGTTGGCCTTTTTCGCGGCCGGCCCGGCGGTGACCCTGAGCTTCGCCCCACGTGCCATCGCTGCCGGTTGCTCGGTGATCGACCTGTCTGGCGCATTGCCAGCCGAACAGGCGCCGTCCGTGGTGCCGGAAGCCAACGCCCATGTGCTCAAGGGCTTGAAAAAACCCTTTCAAATCGCCAGCCCGAGCCCGTCCGCCACCAACCTGGCGGTGCTGCTGGCGCCGTTGCGCGGTTTGTTGGATATCCAGCGCGTGAGCGTCACCGCTAACCTGGCCGTGTCGGCCCTGGGCCGCGAGGCCGTCAGCGAGTTGGCCCGCCAGACGGCCGAGCTGTTGAATGTACGCCCGTTGGAGCCGACCTTCTTTGATCGGCAAGTAGCCTTCAACCTGTTGGCACAAGTCGGCACGCCAGACGCCCAAGGTCATACAGCCCTGGAGAAACGTCTCGTACATGAACTGCGGGCCGTGCTGGAAACTCCGTCGCTGAAGATTTCCGCAACCTGCGTTCAAGCCCCGGTGTTTTTTGGCGATAGCCTGACTGTGTCGCTGCAATTGGGGGCGCCGGCCGATTTGGTTGAGGTGAACCGTGTACTCGATGCGGCGCCGGGTATCGAGCTGGTCGAGGCGGGCGACTACCCAACGGCAGTAGGCGATGCGGTGGGTCAGGACGTTGTTTATGTAGGGCGAGTGCGCGCAGGTGTGGACGACCCGGCGGAACTAAATGTGTGGCTGACGTCAGATAACGTACGCAAAGGCGCTGCGCTCAATGCCGTGCAGCTGGCGCGGTTGTTGATAAAAGACCTTGCGTAAAAGATACTTGGCGCCAATTTGTAGATTGATTCTCACCAAGCGCTATGCTTGGCCAAAAGCGGAACACAAGCGCGTCGGTGACCTATCGGCTCGCCATGCCTTATGGCAGCGGTTACCAACCTTCTCGAAAGCCGGGGAGTGTTCAGACAAAGGATGAGGCTATGGTTCAAGTTCGCAAACTGGTGTTAGCAATAGCGGCCGCCTCGGCGCTGTCCTCCGGTATGGCGCAGGCGCTGCAACTCGGGGAGATGACCCTCAAGTCGAAGTTGAACCAGCCGCTGTCGGTGGAAATCGAGTTGCTCGACGTCGGCGGCCTTACGGCGTCCGAGATCACCCCGAGCCTGGCCTCGTCCCAGGCGTTCGTCGATGCCGGTGTCGATCGCCAGGCCTTTCTCGACGACCTCACCTTCACGCCGGTGGTCAATCCCAACGGCCGCAGCGTGGTGCGTGTCACCTCCAGCAAACCGTTGCCTGATTCCTATGTGCGCTTCCTGTTGCAGGTGCAGTGGCCGAACGGCCGACTCATGCGTGACTACAGTGTGCTGCTCGATCCCGCCAAATTCGACCAATCGACACCGGCTGCCAGTGCGCCAGCGCCGCGCTTGAGTGCGCCGGCCAGTACCGCGACCGCCGTCAGCAAGCCAGCGCAACATACCACCACTGCTCGCGATACTTTGTGGGAAATTGCCGAGAAAAACCGCAATGGTGGCTCTGTGCAGCAGACGATGCTGGCCATTCAGGCGCTCAACCCGAATGCGTTTATCGACGGCAACATCAACCGCCTGAAAACCGGCCAGGTCCTGCGCCTGCCGGACACCGTGCAAAGCACCGCGCTGGGGCAACCGCAAGCGATTGCCGAAGTGACGGCGCAGAACGCTGCCTGGCGTCAGGGCCGCCGCACCGCCGCCCAGCAAGTGGCGGGTAAGGCCCAGCTGGATGCTACCAAGCGCACCGAGACTGGCAATGCACCGTCGAGCACCAGCGCCAAGGACAACTTGAGCCTGGTGTCGGCCGAGTCCGCCAAAAAAGGTGCAGCAGGCAAGGCCGGTGATAGCCGCGCGTTGAGCGACAAGCTGGCGATGACCCAAGAGCAACTGGACACCACCCGTCGCGACAATGAAGAGCTCAAAAGCCGCGCGGCAGATCTGCAAAGCCAGTTGGACAAGCTGCAAAAGCTGATTCAACTGAAGAATGATCAGTTGGCCCGTCTGCAGGCCGAGAAGGGTGATGCGGCTGTGCCCGCAGCGGCGGCAGCGGCGGCAGCGCCTGCGCAGTTGGCCGGTGAACCGGCGCCAGCCCCGGCAGCCCCGGTAGCGACCCCTGCTCCCGAGCCGACCAAACCGGTTGCCGCGCCTGCAACCACCGAAGGCAAATTCAATGAGCTTCTGACTAACCCTGTGGTGCTCGGTGTGCTCGGTGGCGCGGCCGTGATTCTGGCGCTGTTGCTCCTGCTGCTGTGGGTGCGCCATCGCAACGCCCGTCTTGAAGAAGAAAAGCACCTGCGCATGGCGCGCGCGCTGGCTGAAGAGCCGGAATTCACGTCGAATATCGATCGCGACCTGCCACCCGACAGTTTCGAAGGCCTGGAAGTACCGCCGCCGAGCGTCACGCGGGCACCCGCGCCTGCACCCGTTCCGGTGGTTGAGCCAGTTGTGCCTACCGTCGCCTCCGTGCTGGCGCCGTTGGCGGCTGCCGTCGCCCCGACTTCCAGCGACGCGTTGTCCCAAGCCCAGTCCCATATCGACCGGGGCCACCTGAACCAGGCGGCTGATGTGCTTGAGCAAGCGATCAAGCAGGAGCCCAAGCGCAGTGACCTGCGTTTGAAACTGATGGAAGTCTACGGCCTGCAGAATGACAAGGACGGTTTTGTCAGCCAGGAGCGTCAGCTGGTGGCTACGGGTGAAAACCACGCCCACGTCGAGCAGCTCAAAGGTCGCTTCCCGGCCATGGCGGTGTTGGCAGCAGGTGTGAGCGCCGCAGTGGCCGCCGCCGCCCTGGACGCCCAGTACGTCAAGGACCTGCTGGAAGACAAGCCGGCTGCGCCGCAGCCAGAGCCTCTGGATACCGATTTTGACCTGAGCCTGGACGACCTGGAGGCGGCATCGCCGGCAGAGGTCAAGGACGATCAGTCATTCGAGGCGCTTCTTGAGCAGCAGACCGCAGCCAACGCCAGCGCAGATGACCTGTCGGACTTCGACCTGGACCTGCAATTGGATGCACCGGCGTCCGCGCAATCCGATGACGACTTCCTGTCCGGGCTCGAAGAACAAATGAAGGACGTACCTGCCGCCGAGCCGCCGACTTTGACCCCGGCAGCGCTGGATGACTTCGATTTGCCGGAAGATTTCGACCTCTCCCTGGCGGACGAGCCCGAATCGACGCCCAAGCCCGATGCCTTCGCTTCGGAACTGGACGACGTCAACGCCGAGTTGGACCGTCTGTCCCAGAGCCTGGAGCATCCCTCCATCGAGCCGTCCTTCACGGCTGAAGATGCAGCGCTCGGTGACGACGAGCCCGAGTTCGATTTCCTGTCGGGCTCCGATGAAGTCGCCACCAAGCTGGACCTGGCCCAGGCTTATATCGACATGGGCGACGCCGATGGCGCCAAGGACATCCTTTCCGAAGTGCTGACCGAGGGCAACGAGACCCAGCGCGGCGAGGCCAAGGAAATGCTCGGCCGAATCTGAAGGCTGATACGCGCCCAACGGGGAGAGGGCTTGCTCCCTGCCACCGTTGGCGCGGCGTCCACCCCAACAAAAGCGCCCGTCGCGCAGCCGGCGCCTTTATAATCCCCGTCTTCGCGCAACTCATCAGGCTCTCAGTTCTTGGCAAATATAGATAACGCGGCCGCCGAAATGGCGGCCGCAGGCTTTCACCGCATCGCCCTCGGCGTGGAATACAAAGGCTCGCGCTATCGCGGCTGGCAGCGCCAGGCCTCCGGTGTGCTGACGGTGCAGGAAACCCTGGAAAACGCTCTGTCGAAAGTCGCTGACTCGCCGGTATCGCTGATGTGTGCCGGGCGTACCGACGCCGGCGTGCATGCCTGCGGCCAGGTGGTGCACTTCGACACCCAGGCCGAACGCTCGATGAAGGCGTGGGTGATGGGCGCCAATATCAACCTGCCCCATGACGTCAGCGTCACCTGGGCCAAGGTGATGCCCGCGCATTTTCACGCGCGCTTCAAGGCCATCGCCCGACGCTATCGCTACGTGATCTACAACGATCAGATCCGCCCGGCGCACCTGAATCAGGAAATCACCTGGAACCACCGCCCGCTGGATGCCGAACGCATGGCCGAGGCTGCGCAGCATCTGGTGGGTGTGCATGATTTCAGCGCGTTCCGTGCCGGCCAATGCCAGGCCAAGTCGCCGATCAAGGAAGTCCACCATCTGCGCGTGACCCGGCATGGCAAGATGATTGTGCTGGATATACGTGCCGGGGCGTTCCTGCACCATATGGTGCGCAATATTGCGGGCGTACTGATGACCATTGGCACCGGCGAGCGTCCGGTGGAATGGGCCAGGGAAGTGCTGCAAAGCCGCATTCGCCGTACCGGTGGGGTGACGGCGCATCCGTTCGGCTTGTATCTGGTGGATGTGGAGTACCGCGACGAGTTCGAGCTGCCGGAGCGTTTTATCGGGCCACACTTCCTCACAGGTTTCAGTGAACTTGGCGGCTGACGCCTGGAAAAGCTTTTGTTACCATCCGGGACTTTCTCGGTTCAATCCCTGAGGTTTCTACGATATGTCAGCCGTTCGCAGCAAGATTTGCGGGATTACCCGCATCGAAGACGCGTTGGCGGCGGTCGAGGCGGGGGCGGATGCCATTGGCCTGGTGTTTTATGCCAAGAGTCCGCGGGCGGTGAATGTGTTGCAGGCGCGGGCCATCATCGCCGCACTGCCACCGTTCGTGACCACCGTGGGTTTGTTCGTTAACGCCAGCCGTTGTGAACTCAATGAAACCCTGGATGCCGTGCCGCTGGACATGCTGCAGTTTCATGGCGATGAAAACCCGGACGAGTGCGAAAGTTATCAGCGCCCCTATATCAAGGCGTTGCGCGTCAAGGCCGGCGATGACATCGCCGCCGTCTGTGCCGCCTATGCGGGCGCGCGCGGGATTCTGCTGGATACCTACGTCGAAGGTGTTCCCGGCGGTACGGGAGAAGCCTTCGACTGGTCGCTGATCCCGGAGGGCTTGAGCAAGCCGGTCATCCTCGCCGGTGGGCTCAACCCGATGAATGTCGGCGCGGCCATCGAGCAGGTCCGGCCGTATGCGGTGGATGTCAGTGGCGGGGTGGAGCAGGGCAAGGGCATCAAGGATCCCCACAAGATTCGCGCATTCCTGCAGGCCGTGCGCAACAGCAGCGGTGCGATGTGACGGCTGGCAGTCTGCCGCCGTCCATAGCTACCACTGTGTAAAACAGCACCGGCGCCGCCTGCGGGAGGCCCGGAAACGAAGTGGCAACCCTGCGCTGGCAGGTTGTCTGGAAGGCTGAGGATGCAGGCGGGAAATGGCTGGTCGAACCTCTGACCCCGTCCCGCCGGCCTCATCGCCACATATGAATTTAGCTCAAGGGCATACGCGGGGCTGTGTTCAAGCCACCGGTACTGGAGAAAGAAAGCATGAGCAACTGGTTAGTAGACAAACTGATCCCTTCGATCATGCGTTCCGAGGTGAAGAAAAGCTCGGTTCCTGAAGGTCTGTGGCACAAGTGCCCATCCTGCGACGCGGTGCTGTACCGCCCGGAGCTGGAAAAGACCTTGGACGTTTGCCCCAAGTGCAACCACCACATGCGTATTGGCGCACGCGCCCGTATCGACATCTTCCTCGACGCCGACGGCCGCAACGAGCTGGGCGCTGACCTGGAGCCGGTCGACCGCCTCAAGTTCCGCGACAGCAAGAAGTACAAGGACCGTCTGGTCGGTGCGCAGAAGCAGACCGGCGAGAAAGACGCGCTGATCTCCATCAGCGGCAAGCTGCTGGGGATGCCGGTGGTGGTTTCGGCGTTCGAGTTCTCCTTCATGGGCGGCTCCATGGGTGCCATCGTCGGCGAGCGTTTCGTGCGCGCCGCCAACTATGCCCTGGAAAACCGCTGCCCGATGATCTGCTTCGCCGCCTCCGGTGGCGCGCGTATGCAGGAAGCGCTGATTTCCCTGATGCAAATGGCCAAGACCTCGGCGGTATTGGCGCGTCTGCGCGAAGAAGGCATTCCGTTCATCTCGGTACTGACCGACCCGGTCTACGGCGGTGTTTCCGCCAGCCTGGCGATGCTTGGCGATGTGATCGTCGGTGAGCCAAAAGCCCTGATCGGCTTTGCCGGCCCACGCGTCATCGAGCAGACCGTGCGTGAAAAACTGCCGGAAGGTTTCCAGCGCAGCGAGTTCCTGCTGGAACACGGTGCCATCGACCTGATCATCCCGCGCGGTGAGCTGCGCCCACGCCTGGGTAACCTGCTGGCGCAAATGATGGGCCTGCCGACGCCTGTCTACGTCGCGCCCAAGGTCGAGCCGATCGTCGTGCCACCGGTGCCAGCAAACCTATGACCCAACGTACCCTCGGCGAATGGCTCGCCTACCTTGAGCAGTTGCATCCGTCCGCCATCGACATGGGCCTGGAGCGCTCGCAACAGGTAGCGGCCCGCCTTGGGTTGGGGCGGCCGGCACCGCGTGTGATCACGGTCACCGGCACCAACGGCAAAGGCTCCACCTGTGCCTTTGTTGCGGCGCTGCTGCAGGCCCAAGGGCTGAACGTCGGCGTGTACAGTTCGCCGCACCTGCTGCGCTACAACGAGCGGGTGCAGCTCAATGGCCGCGAAGCGAGCGACGAGCAGCTCTGCGAAGCCTTCGCCGCCCTCGATGCAGGGCGTGGCGAGATTTCCCTGACCTATTTCGAAATGGGCACCCTGGCGGCGTTGTGGCTGTTCGAGCGTGCGCAACTCGATGTCGTCGTCTTGGAAGTGGGCCTTGGCGGGCGTCTGGATACGGTCAACGTGGTGGATGCGGACATGGCGCTGGTCACCAGCATCGGCGTCGACCATGTCGATTACCTGGGTGACACCCGTGAATCCGTAGCATACGAAAAGGCCGGGATCTTTCGCCAGGGCAAGCCTGCATTGTGCGGCGATCTTGACCCTCCGCAACCCTTGCTGGACAAGGTGCTTGAGCTCGACTGCCCGTTCTTCCTGCGCGGGCGCGACTTCAATCTGGAGATCGGCGATCAGCATTGGCAATGGTCCGGGCGCGATGCGCGGGGCCAGCCGGTAGCGTTGCGCGATTTGCCGCTGCTGAACCTGCCGATGGAGAATGCCGCGCTGGCGCTGCAAGCCTATCTGCTACTGGATCTGCCGTGGAATGCCGGGCAAATAGCCGCAACCCTGCTGGCAGCGCGCATAGTAGGGCGTCTGGATCGACGTGCCGTGGAGTGGGAGGGCAAGCGCCTGAACCTGCTGCTGGATGTGGGCCATAACCCTCACGCTGCTGAGTATCTGGCGCAGCGCTTGGCGCAAACGCCGCCGTCCGGCCGCCGCCTGGCGGTGTTTGGCCTGCTGGCCGACAAGGATCTCGACGGCGTGCTTGCGCCGTTGCTGAGCGGGGTTCAGTCCTGGGCCGTTGCGCCGCTGGATACGCCACGTAGCCGTCCGGCAGTTGAGCTGGAAACGGCCTTGCAGAACCTTGGTGCGTCGGTGACGTCGTATGCAAGCATCACCGCGGCCCTCGAGGCGCAGTGTGCGGTAGCGACGGCCGAGGACGAGATTCTGTTGTTCGGATCATTTTATTGTGTTGCCGAGGCGCTCGAATGGCTGGCCCGGCGCTCCACGGAGGAAGCTGCACATGGCATTACTGGATAGCGCATACAAGCAGCGAATGGTCGGAGCCCTGGTGTTGGTGGCATTGGCGGTGATTTTCTTGCCGATGCTGTTTTCCCGTCAGGACGAACAGCGCCAGGTGGTCGTCGAGGCTCCGGCTGCGCCCCAGGCGCCGGTGGTGCCTCAGGTCCAGGTTGAACCGGTGGTGGTGCCTGAGCCGCAGGCGCTGCCTGAAGAAGAGCCGGTGCCGAGCGATGAAGAGGTCGCCGCGCAACAGGCGCCGTCCATGCCGGTGCAGCCAAGCGTGCCGGTGGTCAAGCCGGCACCCGCTCCGGCTGTTGCCGCCAAGCCCGCGACGCCAGCGCCTGCGCCCAAACCGGTAGCGCCACAGCCTGCCGCGCCGGGCAAGCCTGACGTGGGGCAGAGCCGTATCGACCCGAATGGTCTGCCGATCAGCTGGTCGATTCAAGTGGCCAGCCTGGGCAACCGCGAAGGCGCCGACGCCTTGCAGAAAAAGCTGCGCGCCCAGGGTTACAACGCCTACATCCGTAGCGCCGACGGCAAGAACCGCGTGTTTATCGGGCCGCTGATCGAGCGCGCCGAAGCCGACCGCCTGCGGGATCTACTGGACCGTCAGCAGAACCTCAAGGGTTTCGTCACTCGCTTTCAGCCTGAGCGCGGCTGATTTCGAGACTTGAAATGCAGTCAAGTGTGGGAGGGGGCTTGCTCCCGATAGCGGTGGGTCAGTCAGTACATCTGGCACTGAACCACCGCCATCGGGGGCAAGCCCCCTCCCACATTGGTTTTCAGCGGTCTTGAAATACTGTGCGCACCGCCCAATCTATTGATTTGCAAGGCACCCGCAATCACCGCTTACCGATAGCCCGGCGCTCTGCTAAAATGCGCCGCCTTATCCGTACGTAGGCTGCACTGTGCCATTTACCTGGGTTGATTGGGCGATCGTTGCAATCGTCGCCATCTCCGCTTTGATCAGTCTGAGCCGCGGCTTCGTAAAAGAAGCACTGTCGTTGCTGACCTGGATCATCGCAGGAGTCGTAGCCTGGATGTTCGGTGGTTCACTGTCGGTCTACCTGGCCGGGTACATAGAGACACCCTCGGCTCGCGTCATCGCGGGCTGCGCCATCATGTTCATCGCCACGCTGCTGGTGGGGGCAATGGTCAATTATCTTATTGGCGAGTTGATACGTGTCACCGGCCTTTCCGGGACCGATCGATTTCTCGGCATGGCCTTCGGCGCCGCGCGTGGCGCGTTGCTGGTGGTCGTGGCGGTCGGGCTGTTGAGCCTGGGGCCGGTACAGCAGGATTCGTGGTGGCAGGAGTCGGTGCTCGTGCCAAAATTTCTATTGGTTGCAGACTGGTCCAAGAACCTCATATTGGGGTGGAGCAGTCAGTGGCTGGCCAGCGGAATCAGCGTACCCGCTGATCTTCCGTTCAAGGAACACCTCTTGCCGGCCAAAACGCCTCAGTAAGAGTGTTCAGTCAAGATCCATTAAGTAGGGGTTGCGTCGCATGTGTGGCATCGTCGGTATCGTCGGTAAGTCGAACGTCAATCAGGCGCTGTATGACGCGCTAACCGTCCTCCAGCACCGCGGCCAGGACGCTGCCGGTATTGTGACCAGCCACGACGGCCGGTTATTCCTGCGCAAGGACAATGGCCTGGTGCGCGACGTGTTCCATCAGCGTCACATGCAGCGCCTGGTCGGTCACATGGGCATTGGCCATGTGCGTTACCCAACCGCTGGTAGCTCGACGTCGGCCGAAGCTCAGCCGTTCTACGTCAACTCGCCTTACGGCATTACCCTGGCGCACAACGGTAACCTGACCAACGTTGAGCAACTGGCCAAGGAGATCTACGAATCTGACCTGCGCCACGTCAACACCAGTTCCGACTCGGAAGTGTTGCTCAACGTGTTCGCCCATGAGCTGGCCCAGCGCGGCAAGCTGCAGCCGACCGAAGAAGACGTGTTTGCTGCCGTGATCGACGTGCATAACCGTTGCGTGGGCGGCTATGCCGTGGTGGCGATGATCACCGGTTATGGCATCGTCGGTTTCCGCGATCCGCACGGCATCCGCCCGATCGTGTTCGGCCAGCGTCACACCGACGAAGGCGTCGAGTACATGATCGCCTCCGAAAGCGTGTCCCTGGATGTGCTGGGCTTCACTCTGATTCGCGACCTGGCACCGGGCGAAGCGGTGTACATCACCGAAGACGGCAAGCTGCACACCCGCCAGTGCGCCGTCGCGCCGAAACTCACCCCCTGCATCTTCGAACACGTCTACCTGGCGCGTCCGGATTCGATCATCGACGGCGTTTCGGTGTACAAGGCGCGCCTGCGCATGGGTGAGAAGCTGGCCGAGAAGATCCTGCGCGAGCGCCCCGAGCACGACATCGACGTGGTCATCCCGATCCCGGACACCAGCCGTACCGCCGCGCTGGAGCTGGCCAACCACCTGGGCGTCAAGTTCCGCGAAGGCTTCGTCAAGAACCGCTACATTGGCCGTACCTTCATCATGCCCGGCCAGGCAGCGCGCAAGAAGTCGGTGCGCCAGAAGCTCAACGCCATCGAGCTGGAGTTTCGTGGCAAGAACGTGATGCTGGTGGATGACTCCATCGTGCGCGGCACCACGTGCAAGCAGATCATCCAGATGGCCCGTGAAGCCGGTGCGAAGAACGTGTACTTCTGTTCCGCCGCGCCTGCCGTGCGCTACCCGAACGTGTACGGTATCGACATGCCGAGCGCCCATGAACTGATCGCCCACAATCGTTCAACCCAGGACGTGGCCGACCTGATCGGCGCCGACTGGTTGATCTACCAGGACCTGCCTGACCTGATCGAAGCGGTCGGCGGCGGCAAGATCAAGATCGACCAGTTCGACTGCGCCGTGTTCGACGGCAAGTACGTGACCGGCGACGTCGATGAGGCCTACCTGAACAAGATCGAGCAGGCGCGCAACGACTCGTCGAAGATCAAGACCCAGGCGGTCAGCGCGATCATCGATCTGTACAACAACTGAGTGAACACCGGCCCTGAGGGGCCGGTTTTGTATCTTAAATAAAGAATTCGAGTAAGGAGTCGCAGCATGAGTCAGGAATGGGATGCCGGTCGTTTGGACAGCGACCTCGATGGCGTAGCTTTCGATACCCTGGCTGTGCGCGCCGGCCAGCACCGTACCCCGGAAGGGGAGCACGGTGATCCGATGTTCTTCACCTCCAGTTATGTGTTCCGCACGGCGGCCGACGCTGCTGCGCGTTTTGCCGGTGAAGTGCCGGGCAACGTCTACTCGCGCTATACCAACCCGACCGTGCGTGCGTTCGAAGAGCGTATCGCCGCCCTGGAGGGTGCTGAGCAAGCGGTGGCCACGGCGACCGGCATGGCGGCGATCCTGGCGGTGGTGATGAGCCTGTGCAGCGCTGGCGACCACGTGCTGGTATCGCGCAGCGTGTTCGGTTCGACCATCAGCCTGTTCGAGAAGTATTTCAAGCGCTTCGGTATCGAAGTGGACTACGTGCCCCTGGCGGATCTGTCTGGCTGGGAGGCGGCGATCAAGGCCAATACCAAGCTGCTGTTCGTTGAGTCACCGTCCAACCCGCTGGCTGAACTGGTGGATATCGCCGCGCTGGCCGAAGTAGCGCACGCCAAGGGCGCGATGCTGGTTGTCGACAACTGCTTCTGCACCCCGGCGCTGCAACAGCCGTTGAAGTTGGGCGCGGACATCGTGGTGCATTCGGCCACCAAGTTCATCGACGGCCAGGGCCGTTGCATGGGCGGTGTGGTGGCCGGTCGCAGCGAGCAGATGAAGGAAGTGGTGGGCTTCCTGCGCACCGCCGGGCCGACCCTGAGCCCGTTCAACGCGTGGATTTTCCTCAAAGGCCTGGAAACCCTCAGCCTGCGCATGAAGGCCCATTGCGCCAACGCTCAGGCGCTGGCCGAGTGGCTGGAGCAGCAGGACGGAATCGAGAAAGTGCATTACGCCGGCCTCAAGAGCCACCCGCAGCACGCATTGGCGCAGCGCCAGCAGCGCGGGTTCGGCGCGGTAGTGAGTTTCGAAGTGAAGGGTGGCAAAGAGGGCGCCTGGCGCTTTATCGATGCCACGCGCCTGATCTCGATCACCGCCAACCTGGGTGACAGCAAAACCACCATCACGCACCCGAGCACCACCTCCCATGGGCGCCTGTCGCCGCAGGAGCGTGAAGCCGCGGGCATCCGTGACAGCCTGATTCGCATCGCAGTCGGGCTGGAAGACGTGGCTGACTTGCAGGCCGACCTGGCTCGCGGGCTGGCGGCCTTGTGATCGAGTGGTCCATGGAGGCCGCAACGGCCAGTAACGGGCGCGTGGCACTGGTGACCGGCGCAGCGCGGGGCATTGGCCTCGGGATCGCGGCGTGGCTGATCAGCGAAGGCTGGCAGGTGGTGTTGACCGACCTGGATCGCGAGCGCGGTTCCAAGGTGTCCAAGGTGCTGGGCGAGAATGCCTGGTTTATCAGCATGGACGTGGCCGACGAGAAGCAGGTGGCTCAAGGTGTGGCTGAGGTATTGGGGCAGTTTGGGCGCCTGGATGCGTTGGTGTGCAATGCGGCGGTGGCCGATCCGCGCAATATCACCCTGGAAAGCCTCGACCTGGCGTACTGGAACCGCGTACTGGCGGTGAACCTCAGTGGGCCGATGCTGCTGGCCAAGCACTGCGCGCCGTACCTGCGGGCCCACGGTGGCGCTATCGTCAACCTGGCCTCGACACGGGCCCGCCAGTCGGAGCCGGACACCGAAGCGTACGCGGCAAGCAAGGGTGGCCTGCTGGCGCTGACACACGCGCTGGCGATGAGCCTGGGCCCGGAAGTGCGGGTGAATGCGGTCAGCCCTGGCTGGATCGATGCGCGTGATCCTGCTGCGCGGCGTGCCGAGCCGCTCACCGATGCCGATCACGCTCAGCATCCGGCGGGCCGGGTAGGCACGGTGGAGGACGTAGCAGCCATGGTGGCGTGGTTACTGTCGCGCCAGGCCGGGTTTGTCACCGGGCAAGAGTTCGTGGTGGACGGTGGCATGAGCAAGAAGATGATTTACAGCGAGTAGGGCGGTCTTGAAGCTTTTTTGTCTTTTTCAGAAAAACTTCAAGCGGGCTATTGACTTAGGTCCGCTACCTGCGTAAATTTCGCGGCCTCAACGAAGCAAAGGGTGATTAGCTCAGCTGGGAGAGCATCTGCCTTACAAGCAGAGGGTCGGCGGTTCGATCCCGTCATCACCCACCACTTCTTGAGAGTTTTGCCCTTGTGGCAAGACGCAACGTTAAAGGTTGCACCGACGCGCAGCGGTAGTTCAGTCGGTTAGAATACCGGCCTGTCACGCCGGGGGTCGCGGGTTCGAGTCCCGTCCGCTGCGCCATATTTTCCAGGTCCGATGTGTCGGACTTGAGATTGAACAGCCAAGGCTGACCAATCAGATGTTTAAAGGTGATTGAGGGGTTTAGCCTCAGTCAGCCAAGCGATACGCAGCGGTAGTTCAGTCGGTTAGAATACCGGCCTGTCACGCCGGGGGTCGCGGGTTCGAGTCCCGTCCGCTGCGCCATATCTGCCTCAAGGCCCACTGAACGCCTTGAAGCACAAGGAAAGCCATTGGCTGACTTTGATCCGATAGCAAAGACCCTGGTCGAAAGACCGGGGTTTTTTGTGTCTGCGATTTGGCTTTCTAGGCAAGGAGCCGGCGAACCGGCTCCCCGTTGCGCGTCAAAAGCCCAGCTTATCCCGCAGCCCGTAATACCACGCGCCCATTGCGGCAAAAGGCGTGCGCAGGAGCTGGCCACCCGGGAACGGGTAGTGGGGCAGGTCGGCAAACGCGTCGAAGCGTTCAGCCTGGCCTCTCAGGGCTTCGGCCAATACCTTGCCCGCCAGATGCGTATAGGTCACGCCGTGGCCGCTACAGCCTTGAGAGTAATAGATGTTGTCGCCGAGGCGGCCAACCTGAGGCAAGCGCGACAGGGTCAGCAGGAAATTGCCGGTCCAGGCGTAGTCGATCTTTACGTCCTTGAGCTGCGGGAAGGCCTTGAGCATTTTCGGCCGGATGATCGCTTCGATATTTGCCGGGTCCCGCGCGCCATACACCACGCCACCGCCGAAGATCAGGCGCTTGTCGCTGGTGAGGCGGTAATAATCAAGCAGGTAGTTACAGTCTTCGACACAGTAGTCCTGCGGCAGCAACGTCCTGGCCAATTCATCGCCCAAGGGGGCGGTAGTGATCACTTGGGTGCCGCACGGCATTGATTTCGCCGCCAGCTCCGGCACCAGGTTACCCAGATAGGCATTCCCCGCGACGATGATGAACTTGGCCCTGACTTTACCTTCGGCGGTATGCACCACCGGATTGGCGCCGCGTTCGATGCGCACCGCTGCCGATTGCTCATAGATCGTGCCGCCCAGGGATTCAACGGCTGCCGCCTCGCCCAAGGCCAGGTTGAGCGGGTGGATATGCCCGCCGCTCATGTCCAGCAGGCCGCCTACATAGTTGTCACAAGCCACTACTTCGCGAATCCGGCGCTCGTCCAGCAGCTCCAGCTGCGTATGGCCGTAGCGCTCCCACAGGCGCTTCTGCGATTCCAGGTGGCCCATGTGCTTGTTGTTGAGGGCGGCGAACACACCGCCGTCCTTCAAGTCGCACTGGATCTGATACTTGGCCACGCGTTCACGAATGATCCTGCCACCCTCGAATGCCATCTCACCCAGCAATTGTGCCTGCTTGGGGCCGACGCTGCGTTCGATGACATCGATGTCGCGGCTGTAGCTATTGACGATCTGCCCGCCATTACGGCCGGACGCACCAAAACCTACCTTGGCGGCTTCCAGCACCGTCACGCGAAAGCCGTTCTCGAGCAGAAACAGCGCGCTGGACAGGCCGGTATAACCGGCGCCGATCACACAGACATCGGTTTCGATCTCACCTTGCAGCACCGGGCGCGGCGGAACCGCGTTCGCGGAGGCGGCGTAATAGGACTGGGGGTAGGGGGTGTTCGCCATCCTGGAACCTCTGTTTTATATTTTTTACGAGTGCGGCGATCCTACCTGAGTTGAAAATTGCCTGCCAGCCACCCGTAAGTCGCGGGCGCGTCGCCCGCGAATAAAAAATTCGCATATTCATAGGCTTAGCTGCAAAAAAGATGTTGACACCCCTACGGAATTCCGTAGAATGCCGCCTCACAGCAGGCACGTAGCTCAGTTGGTTAGAGCACCACCTTGACATGGTGGGGGTCGTTGGTTCGAGTCCAATCGCGCCTACCAAACAAAATCCGCTCTGCTGGGCGGTCTAGAAGGGCTCACCGAAAGGTGAGCCCTTTTTTGTTGTCTTGGGTTTCATGTAGAACGTTCACACATATTGAGTTCGTTCACACCAGGTAATGTGAACACCATTAATTGATCGTTGTCGCATGGCGAACCGCCTGAATTCAGGTGGGGATGCAGGCGAGCGTTACGACAGAGATGCGGTAAGCTTAGTAATCGCTTGCAAGGATGTATCGCATGACGCCACCCTCAGATCTTAAGATCCTCAACGCAATCTACAAGCTGTACTACGAAGAGTTTAAAAACTTTACCCAAGCGCCCGATGTTCAAAATGGTCGGGTGAGTAAAATCTACGTTCCTATCAACTGCATGGTGATTGCTAAGGACCTGAACGTGGACAGTGACATCGTTTTTGGACGGCTCTATTACCATTTGGAGCAGAAGTATGGCTACAAGAAGGATGACGGTAGGGTTGCGTTCTTCTCTTTGGGTGTTGGCTCTGACAAACACTGCGTTAACTTTCCACTGCTTGCCTCTGTGCTCGCAGGCCTGCAGGAGGAAAGCAGCAAATTCCAATGGACGATAGTCCTTTCGGGCTTGGCTGTCGCCATATCAATTGTGGTGCCGCTGGTTACCGCGCTCTTGGACAAGCCGTGAGCAGTTTCGTGACTTTGACTGCTTTTGCTCATGCGGCGGCAGGATAAGCACACGTGCGTACTGTCTGTGTATTATCCTTAGCCTATTGCTAAACAGGGAGTTAGGTTGAAAATAGTAGATGGCTTCATTGCAACCATCAAAAACAGCGCACCTGCCCTTATAGAGCTTGCTAAGGATTTAGGCGAGGTAGCGCTTGATCATGGCGCGGGAGACGATGCTTTTAAAGAAATTCCGATTATCGGTACACTCATATCAATGCACAAGCTAGGTAATAGTATCAGTGCTGCATTGTTCGAGATAAAGCTAAATAGATTTCTGTCAGAGGTTGATGACGTCTCAAACCAAGAGCGCATCGATTTTCTAGACAAGCATTGTACCGACGCTGAGGCGATCAACCACCTTGGTGCGTCGACCCTGATGGTGCTGGACAAAATTGATCATCCGCAACTGGCATCTATGTTAGGAAAAGCGTTCGCCCTAATGATCATGGAGGTTATAGATAGAGCATCGTTCGATATGTACTGTCATGTCATAAAAAACTTAAATTCATATCTGATTCAGCAAATGCATAATCTATTCAAAATTGAATACTCAATCTCTGGAGATGTGCCTGCAGTTGTGTTTCTAGCAAATCTTGGTCTCTTTTATCTTGAAAAAATGCCTACATATGTAGGAGCAACAGAAATGCCTTCTGGCACCTATAGAAAAACGAGTTTTGGTATCGAGTTTTATAAGAACGTGATGTGAGAACCACAGAGGGTACATCTAGGTAGACTCCATCTTTATCATGCTGCCTTAGAGTATGAATATCTTCAATCAACGTTTGCGTATTGAGAGGCTCTCTATTGCAGTACCTTTCTGGAAAATAATTCACTATTTTGAGACTGTAACGGTCCGGTCTGTCCCTGCCCAATACCTTTGTTTAGTAATCCAGTTTCCTTCTTTGGCCTTTACTTATCTGCTCAGCAGAACATATAACGAAGCACTGTCGAGGGCGTTAACGACTTGAGGTTGAAGTGGATTAACTTGAGAGTAATTGCTCTCTCTAGGATTCCAGCTGGGGTGCAACTACGTGCCGGTATATCGCAACGGCATATCTGCACTTGATGCCTACCACGGGCGCAGTGCGTGTCGCTATCGCTTCCCCGCCTGCTCGTACACGGAGCTGCGCTCACGTTTACCGACGGCCAACACCAGGATGACAATTCGCTCATCTTCAACGCGGTACACCAGCCGATAGCCGGCGCCGCGCAATTTGATTTTGTAGCAATCCTTCATGCCGTGAAGCGCATCACCTGGCACGCGCGGTCCGGTCTGCCGTTCCTGTAGTTTTTTCAAGAACTGCAGGCGGACTGTGCCATCGAGCTTTCGCAGTTCTTTCAGCGCCTTCGGATCCCACTCGACGTTGTACTCATTGGCCATTGGCGATATCTGCCTCGGCCTCGCCAATGAGATCGTCGAGCGATACTTGAACCGGTGTTTCATTGGCGTCGAGCCGAGCCTTTACCAGTTGGACCAATTCCAGTTCATCCAGGCGTTCGACCATTGCTTCGTAAACGTTGGCAGGGACCATGTAACCCACAACGCGATTGTGGTTCAGCACAGCCACAGGCAAGCCGTTGGCGCCGCTCAAGACGGAGGACGGGTTCTTCTTGAGTTCGGATACGCTGACGGCTACATCAGCCAGGATATTTTGCATAAATAAGACTCCTTTACAGGTCTTTATTCTGGTCTTTTTATGCGTAAGCTGCAAACGCTCGGAGTCCAAGCTCTGCTGGACGGTCTGGAATTCGGACAATACCTTGCCAAAGTGACACCTGGCGGCGCACTTGAGGACTACGCGTCTCGATCAACAGAAAAGCGTAGCCACCGACAGCAGGCAAATGATCTGGACCGCCATCTGGCAGCGTATCTCGCCAATCGTTGTCGCCATACTGCTCATTTGACCGGCATACATAGCTGGAGCCCTCATTGTCGGCAATCGCACCGTGGATGATCCGCAGGACCATCAAGGCTAAGTATAGGGCCAATCCCGATTCCCTCCAGTTGCCAGGGCCTGCGCTGCCAATCTCGACAAAATTTATTGGTCTGCAGCAACAGTTTTTCTTGTTGGACACCTCCCACCTCAAGGCAGCAAAGTTGCCGCCACTGCTCGACCTTCCGGGTCAACAATAAAAAAACCGAGCCGACTGCACGCCACTTTCATGCTGTGAGCCCTTTGCTCACATCCTGCTGTAATGGCGCCGCAGCGCGCACTAAAGGACCTCTCCGCCATGCAAACTGTTGTGAACTTATGGCCGTTGATCGGCGTACTTGTCATCGTGGTCGGCTTTGTATTGCGCTTCAATCCGTTGCTGGTGGTGACCGCCGCCGCTATCGCTACCGGGCTCGCCGCCCATTTCCCGCTGGAAAAAATTCTCGCAACCATGGGTGATGGCTTCCTTCAAACCCGTGCGTTGCAATTGATCCTGTTATTACCGTTGGCGGTGATTGGCCTGTTGGAGCGTCATGGCCTGCGCCTGCATGCGCAGAACTGGATCGCCCGCTTCGAGCGCGCGACGGTCGGGCGTTTGCTGATCATCTATCTGTTCGTACGTGAAACGACCGCGGCCATGGGGCTGACCAGCCTGGGCGGGCATCCGCAGATGGTACGGCCATTGCTGGCGCCGATGGCCGAAGGGGCGGCGGAAAAGCGCTATGGCAAGCTGCCGGACAAACTGCGTCACAAGGTATTGGCCATGTGCGCCGCCACCGACAACGTGGGGCTGTTTTTTGGCGAGGACATCTTCGTCGCCTTTGGTGCGATCGCCTTGATGCACACCTTCCTGCTCGGCTCGGGGATTGATGTAGATCCGCTGCATATTGCGGTGTGGGGCATCCCCACGGCGATCTGTGCCTTTATCATTCACGCCATTCGCCTGCATCGGTTCGATCGCAGGTTGACCCGTGAGATGACCGCCGCCGCCCCGTCGGTGGAGGCCGCGCAATGATTATTTCCATTCAATACCTGTACTGGCTGGCCGGGGTGCTGTTGCTGATCACTGCCGGCATGATCTTGTTGGATCGCACCCACCCCAAGCGTTGGTCCAGCGCGCTGTTCTGGCTGCTGTTTGCCATTCCGTTCCTGGTGGGGGAGCGGCTGCCCTCGGTGGTCATAGGTGTCGGCGTTGTGGTGATGGCGTTGATTGCGGGCCTGGGCGGCGTTGGCCGTGGCCAGCACGCCGAACTGCACGTCAAGGCTTCCCGTGCCAGTGCCGGTCGCCTGGGTCACAAGCTATTTATCCCCGCGCTGGCGATTCCGCTGACCACGGTGATTGGCTCGGTATTGCTCAAGCACACCGAAGTCGGCGGTGTACCGCTGCTCGATCCGAAGAACACCACCTTCGTCTCGCTCGGCATCGGCTGCCTGATCGCCCTGGGACTGGCCTGCTGGTTGACCCGCGATACGCCGGTGCAAGCCTTGCGCGAATCGCGTCGCCTGACCGAAGCCCTTGGCTGGGCCATGGTGCTGCCACAGATGCTGGCAATGCTCGGGCTGTTGTTCAATGAAGCCGGGGTGGGCACGGCGGTCGCCCACGTCACCACCACGTACATCAACCTGGACTTCAAGTTGGTGGCGGTCATGGTGTATGTGCTGGGCATGGCCTTGTTTACCGTGATCATGGGCAACGGCTTTGCAGCCTTTCCGGTGATGACCGGTGGCGTCGGCGTGCCGGTACTGGTGGGGATCTACGGCGGCAACCCGGCGGTAATGGCGGCGATCGGCATGTTTTCCGGCTACTGCGGTACGCTGATGACGCCGATGGCGGCCAACTTCAATATCGTACCGGCCGCGCTGCTTGAGTTGCCAGACAAGAACGCGGTGATCAAGGCCCAATTGCCCACCGCATTGATGATGCTGGTGGTCAATATTGTGCTGCTTTATCTGTTGATGTGAGGCCAGGATGAATACCCTATTGCTGACAGGCTTCGAGCCTTTCGATCACGACGACGTGAACCCATCCTGGGAAGCGGTGCGCCAGTTGGAGGGAATGCAACTGAGCGATGACGTGCGGATCGTCGCACGCCGGTTGCCCTGTGCCTTTGCCACTGCTGCCGAAACCTTGATGGCGTTGATCGACGAATTACATCCGGTGATGGTCATCGCCACAGGCTTGGGCCCTGGGCGCAGTGACATTTCGATCGAGCGGGTCGCGATCAACGTCAATGATGCACGCATCCCGGATAACCTGGGCGCCCAGCCGATTGATACGGCGGTGGTAGAGGGTGGCCCGGCCGCTTACTTCTCGACATTGCCGATCAAGGGCATGGTCAGGGCGGTGCGAGAAGCGGGTATTGCTGCCTCGGTTTCGCAGACGGCGGGCACGTTCGTGTGTAATCAGGTGTTTTATCGATTGCAGCATGCGCTGGCGGGTTCAGCGGTGCGCAGTGGGTTTATCCATGTGCCGGGCTTGCCTGAGTCGGGTGAGCCGTCGATGGCGCTGCCGATGTTGGTGGAAGGCTTGCGCCTGGCGGTCGCGGCGGCCTGGCAGACTCAGGTGGATATTGTGGAAACAGGTGGGCGGGTAAGCTGATTCAGTACGCGGTGGGCTAAACCTCGACTACAGTTGATCAGGTATCCCCCTGGAAAAACTACATCATGATCAAGTGCCCGAAGTGTGTGTCGGTGGTGTTGTCGCTCGCATTGTTTGCAGGCAGCAGTATCGCCTTGGCTGATCCCGGCAATGGCAAAGGCCAGGGCAATAACAAAGGGAATAACCAGGCGGGGCAGGGCCACGGCAAGCCTGGTGGCAAAGGTTCGGCGGGTAATCGCGGCCCCAGCATTGATCGGGGCGGTGTGCTGAGCCTGGTGGGCGGTAACCGCGATTACTGGAGCCCTGGGCCTGCGCTGCCTCCGGGTATTCAGAAAAATCTGGCGCGCGGCAAACCGCTGCCGCCCGGTATCGCCAAGAAACTCGATGGTCGCCTGGCGGGGCGCCTGCCTCACTACGACGGGTATGAATGGCAGCAAGCCGGCACTGACTTGATTCTGGTAGCCATCGCCACCGGTATCATCTACGAAGTGCTCAACGGGGCTTTTGATTGACCCAGCGGTGCCTCACGCTTCCCGTGCGGGGAAAAACAACTCGAAACGCGTGACGCCACCTTCGCTGCTGACGCCATACCGCCCGTTGTGCAATTGCATGATGGTTGCCACGATCGACAGCCCCAGCCCATTGGACTGGGAGGACCGTTCGCGGGATTCATCCACCCGGTAAAACCGTTCGAACAACCGCGGTAGATGCTCGGCGGGAATGGTTTCACCGTGGTTACTGACCCTCAGGTTGACGCCCTCGTCATGTGCAATGGCCTGGATGCTCAGCGCCGAGCCCGGCGAACCATACTTGATGGCGTTGGCGCACAGGTTGGCCAGGGCACGCCGCAGGAGCATCGGCTCCGCCCATATCACGCCTTCGCCCTCGACCACGATGTGCATGCCCGCGTCAGCGGCCAACCCTTCGAAATAATCCGCGATGCGTTCCACTTCATCCGCAGCATCCAGCGCCTGGCGTTGGCGCAACGCGCTGGCAGGGTCGGTGCGCGCCAGAAACAGCATATTGTCGAGCATCCGCGCCAAGCGTTCGAGTTCTTCGACATTGGAGGCCAACAGCTGCTGGTAGCTTTCGATACTGCGCTGCTGTTGCAGGGCAACCTGGGTTTCGCCGAGCAGGTTGTTGATCGGCGTGCGCAGTTCATGAGCCATGTCGGTGGACACCTGGCCCAATTGCACAAAGCCCTTGGACAAGCGTTCAAGCATGGTGTTGAACGACTCGATCATCGGCAGCAATTCTTTGGGTGCGCCCTGGCCGTCGAGGCGCTCGGCCAGGTTGCCGACGCCGATCCCTTGCGCGTGCCGGGCGAGGCGGCGCAAGGGCAGCAAGCCGCGATGCACCAGCAGGTAACCGGCCAACGCCAGGACGATCGCAGCGATGCTCGCCAGGATATAAACGCTCAACCGATAGCTGGCGAGTACGGCGGTGCGCTCGGTCATCAGGCGGCCGCTGGTGACTTGCAGGCTGCCCAGGTCGCCCGAGTCGATGGTCGCGGCCACGGTTGAAAAAGGAATGCCGTTAAGCCCCGGCAAATGCTGCACATCGCTCAGCGCCAGTACGTGATCCCTGGGCACCGGTTTGACCGAGGGCAGCTCGATATTCGCCGGGTTCACCAGCAGCAACGGTTGTTGACCGGGGGCGCCGATACTCAATACGGATTCGCGGTTGCCCAGCATGTTCTGGAACAACTCGGGCTTTGTCTGGATCAGGCCCAGGGTATTGCTGTCGTTGAGCAGGTTGCGCAGTTGATCCACTCGGGCGACCAGCGCGGTATCGTCGCGGCGCACCAGCTCGCGCTCCAGCTCGCGGTACAGGGCCACGCCCAAGGTGGCCAGCAAGGCGAAGGCGAGCAAGGCGAAGATCAGCGCCAGGCGCAGGGTCAGCGAGTAGTGGCGAGCGCGGCTCATGGCTGGGTATCGAAGCGGTAGCCGATGCCCCGCACGCTGTGGATCAACTTGAGCTGGAACGGGTCATCGATTTTCAAGCGCAGGCGCCGCACGGCCACGTCGACCACATTGGTGTCACTGTCAAAATTCATGTCCCATACCCGCGAGGCAATCAGCGAGCGTGACAGCACCTGGTCCTGATGAGTGGCGAACAGATGCAGCAGGGCGAACTCTTTATTGGTCAGGGTAATGCGCGTGCCGGCGCGGGTGACGCGGCGCTTGAGCACGTCGATTTGCAGGTCGGCGATGTGCAGGTGTTCTTCTTCTCGCGTCGGGCCGCGTCGGGTCAGGGTGCGCAGGCGTGCGACCAGCTCGGCGAAGGAGAAGGGCTTGATCAGGTAGTCGTCGGCGCCCAGCTCCAGGCCTTTGATGCGGTCGGCGATGTCATCGCGGGCGGTGAGAAACAGTACCGGCGTGTCGGCTTCCTTGCGCAAGCGGCGCAGTACTTCCCAGCCATCCATCTTCGGCATCATCACGTCGAGCACTATC
Source organism: Pseudomonas sp. R1-43-08 (assembly GCF_003852255.1). Classification (NCBI taxonomy): domain Bacteria; kingdom Pseudomonadati; phylum Pseudomonadota; class Gammaproteobacteria; order Pseudomonadales; family Pseudomonadaceae; genus Pseudomonas; species Pseudomonas sp. R1-43-08. The sequence continues at coordinate 3,615,385 of NZ_CP027734.1, read as the reverse complement.
ACGTCGAACGGGGTTTCCAGGGCCTGGTGCAATCCGTCCACGCCATCGCGGGCCAGGCTCACGCTGTAGCCCAGCTCCTGCAGGCCATTGAGCAGGTAATTGCCGGCCTTGGGTTCGTCTTCGACTACGAGGATGTTCATGGGAAAAGCCCTGGTTCGATGGGTTGCGCAAGTTTAGCCTGATCAATTGTCACTGGCGCAACCGGTGCCCTGCACGCGGTAGTCCAGCACATGCTCACGATCCTGGTGGTCCAGGTAGCGCAGTTGTGCCGGGACGATACCGCATTGGCCGTAGGAGTCGGTACTGGACAAAACCTTGGCGACATCCAGGTGGACGAAGAAGCCGGTCTGATCATGGATCACGGGCGCGGTTGAAGCGGTGTCGGCAGCGAATACCGAGCCGGTGGCGAGCAAGGCAGCAAAAGCGAGGGCAAAGCGTTTCATGGCGAGATCTCTGTTTAAAGTGGCTGCCGGGGTTGGCAGTGAATTCACAGTAACCAGGCGACCCGAACAGCTAACCAACAGGATGATGACAAGTTCGTCATTCAAGGTTTAACGCTGGCGCCTCGCAGCGTTTACAAGTGCCGAGGTGAACCGTAGATTGCGTGGGGTCGATCATTGCTTGAACCCATGGAGAAGCCGCGTAGTGTCCAGTCGAAATCCAGCCGTATTCAGTCAGCGTTACCGTGCCTTCCTGTTCGATATGGACGGCACCCTGCTCAATTCCATCGCCGCTGCCGAGCGTGTATGGAGCCGCTGGGCTGAACGCCATGGGCTGGATGTGCAGGCTTTCCTGACGACCATTCATGGCGCCCGCGCGATTGATACGATCAGGCGCCAGGGGTTGCCGGGTGTGGATCCCGAGGCGGAGGCGGCGTGGATTACCGAGGCTGAATTGAACGACGTCGAGGGTGTCGTGGCGCTTGCCGGCGCGGTCCCGTTCCTGAACTGCTTGCCGGCCGATCAGTGGGCACTGGTCACGTCTGCGCCCAAGGCACTGGCGTTGCGTCGAATGCAAGCGGCGGGTATTTCTATGCCGGCGGTAATGGTGACGGCCGAAGATGTCGCCAGCGGCAAGCCGGATCCTGCGTGTTACGTGCTTGGCGCCCAGCGCCTGGGCGTGCCGGTGCAGGATTGCCTGGTGTTCGAGGATGCGAGGGTAGGCATTCGAGCAGCAGAAGCGGCGGGAGCGGACGTGATGGTAGTGACCTCGACGCACCTGGCGCCCATGGCGACTGAACATGCCTGTATCGAGGGATATGAGGGGTTGCAAGTCGTGCGAGAAGCGGATGGCCTGCTGACGCTGCGAGAAAAGATAGACAGTCAGCGTGCGGTTTTTTGATGGGCGCGATGCGCCTCGCGCTGGCACAGCTTACGCAAAATAGTCTTCTGAATCGGCTTGAGACAGAACGCAAACAGGTAGGCACACAAGAGTAAGGCGAGGTCCAGCCAGGAGTGGTCTGCGGTGTCGACAGCCGCCTCGGCTTCCAATCGCAGGCCATACCCGAGCGCCAGAAAGACCAGCCCTATCAGCAGGGCGATCGTCCAGGAAAGGGAAACCATGGGCTGTGTGACGGTTGGCCTCATCGACGTGCTCCTGAATGCACTCGGACCGCAGGATGACGTGGGATTTGGCTGCAAATGATGCAACAAGTTCCGGGGAGCATGGCAGTTTCATCTTGCAGCGCAGGCCGATGTACGAGGCGCATAGCTCGGGTAGAAAAAGAACGGGTCAATCGGGGTTTTCGCCAGCCGTTACGGTGAAGCAAAAGGCTGGCTACTGGAGGTGCTTCAAGGCGTCTGGTTTTTGTCCGGCGCAGTGAGGCCGGCCTGGATGCGCTGATAAATTTCCTCGCGGTGCACGGCAACATCCTTGGGGGCGTTGATGCCGATTCGTACTTGCTGGCCGCTAACGCCCAGGATGGTGATCGTAATGTCATCACCGATGTTTATGCTTTCACCAACTTTGCGGGTGAGTATAAGCATGGACTTCTCCTTGATTACTTTTAAGGACACATGTTCAGACAGGGCAGGTGTCGGATGTGCGTAGCTTACTGCGAAGCGCTTCCCTGTGACTGCCTCTTTTAGGACGCATAGAGGCGACATTAATTCCCATGGCGGCATCATACAGGTCGCGATACATCATTCGCATTGTTTAAGCCAATGTTTATGACGGCCAGAATAGACAGTGAATGGTAAAGTCGCCTCTTTATCTTCAAAGGAGCAGGGCAGTGCGTAAAGTAGCGATGGCAATTGCGGTGTTGGCGTTGGCCGGATGCGGCGAAGGTAAACCTGTCGATGCGCCCAAGGCCAAGCCTGTCGTGACCCAAAGCCAGCCACAAACCGGTGCGATTGCCGCTCAAGAATGGGATGTATGGGTGGGCCCGCCGGATCACAAGCTGCAGGCGATCACGGACCTGACCGCCTGGTTGCTGGAGCATGGTTTCAATTTTTATATCGTCAAGGTCGACGGCAAGGATCAGGTCCTGCTGGGCCCGTTTGCGAGCAAGGCCGAGGCTGAGGCCAAGCAGACCCTGCTCAACGAAAAGATGGCGCGGGCCAAGAAAAACGACACCGTGTCAGAGGTCATCGAACACAAGGTCACCCAGTAACAAGCCGGGTGGGCGGGTTTTGCGCCCACTTTCAGCCACAGGCCTTCAGGTTCACCGGGCCGACGAACTCATTGCCACGGCCCATCACACAGCCCACGGTCTGGTTGCGCTGGCGCTCCCAGGCTTGCACCGGGTAGGTCTTGTTCCAGGCTTCATACAGCTGGCGATCCTGTTTCGACAGGCGCAGGCCGTATTGCTTGCTCATATAAAAATAGGTGCGCGCGATCATTCCGCGGATGGACGGACGCGGCATGACCTTCTTGGCCTTGAAGTCCACTTGCGTCAGGCATGAGCCGTATTGCCCGCTTTGCACCGGCAGCCAGCCGAAGCTGAAGTTGTTGCGGTCGCCATTCACCTCGCCGATGCTCGGCACCAGGTTATGCAGGTCCGCTTCGGCGCGCTTGAACACGTCGTCATGGCGCGTGCAGTTTTTACGCCCGCCATTTTGCCAGCACTGACGTTGATGGCCGATCTGCCAGGCGGGCACGATGTGTTCCCACTCGATGCGTGCGGCGCGGTTGGCGTTCTTGCGCGGGATGTAGCCACAGGCTTTCAGGTCTATACGGTTACCGGTGTATTTGCAGCCGCAGTAGAACTCGGTGGACTGCGGAGCGTAGAGCTTCCAGGCGATTTTTTTGGCTTCACTGAAAGTGCGGGGGCTTGGGCGTTGGCGGTGACGGCAAACAACAGGCAGCACACAGCAAAAAAACGGACACTCATTCAATCAATCTTCCTTCGGCACAACCCAGAAAATCTGCACGCCGCCGTCATCCCTGTAGGCGAGGGTGACGTTGTCGTTTTCCGCAATCTCTTCAAGCAAGCGCGCCCATTCGTCTTCGGGCTCATCCGGCAGGCGGAAGATCAGCGCCGCCTTGGCCTTCTGCGCGTTGGTCGAATTGATGATTTTTTGGACGCGAATAGCCAGGCGCTGGTAGGCATCTGGCGGTGCGGGTGCTGCGGAGGAGGGCTTTGCCACGGAGTATTCCTTAGTAAGCTGTACGCACATACAGTATTTAACTGTAGGTAATTTCGCAACTGCTTAAATTCAAAGAACTCCGTCTGACAGCGAATTTGGAAATTTGCTGTGATTTTTTGCGAGGAACTGTAGGAGCGAACTCGCTCCTACAGATAAAGCCTGGAATCAATACTCCCAGAACATCCGTTGCAGCTCTTTGCTGTCCTGGGTCTTGGTCAGGGCGACCATCGCCAGGATGCGCGCTTTCTGCGGGTTCAGGTCAAGGGCGGCGACCCAGTCGTATTTGTCGTCTGGTTGCTCTGCGTTACGCAGCACCATGCCGCCGGCATTGACGTGGGAAGAGCGAATGATCTGCACGCCTTGCTTGCGCAATTCCACCAGCGCGGGAACGACCTTGGACGACACTGAGCCATTGCCGGTGCCTGCATGGATGATCGCCTTGGCACCCGCTTGGGCCAGGGCCTTGTAGGCAGTGTCGCTCACGTTGCCGTAGCCGTAGGCAATTTCGACGTCGGGCAGGCTCTTGATGGTCTTGATGTCGAATTCCGAATCCATGGTGTGACGCTTGGCCGGCAGGCGGAACCAGTAGGATTTGCCTTCAACGACCATGCCCAGCGGGCCCCACGGGCTCTTGAAAGCCTCGGTCTTGATATTGATCATCTTGCTCACGTCGCGACCCGACTGGATCTCGTCGTTCATGGTCACCAGCACGCCTTTGCCCCGTGCGTCCTTGCTGCCTGCGACGGCAACGGCGTTGTACAGGTTGAGCATGCCGTCTGCCGACATGGCGGTACCAGGGCGCATGGAGCCGACCACCACGATAGGCTTGTCGGTTTTTTCAACCAGGTTGAGGAAGTAGGCGGTTTCTTCGAGGGTGTCGGTACCGTGGGTGATCACAATGCCATCCACGTCCTTGTCGTCAGCCAATTCGGCGACGCGGCGACCCAGTTGCAGCAGGTTGTCGTTGTTGATGCTTTCCGAAGCAATTTGCATCACTTGTTCGCCGCGTACATTGGCGATCTGGCTAAGCTCAGGAACACCCGCGATCAATTGTTCGATGCCGACTTTGGCGGCCTGGTAAGTGGCGCTGTTGGCCGCACTGGCGCCAGCCCCGGCAATGGTGCCGCCAGTGGCGAGGATCACCACGTTGGAAAGCTTGGTCTTGGTGTCGACTTCTTTTGCCTGAGCGGCAACCGGGAACAGCAGCAGGAGGGCCAGCGCCCCAGGAACAAAGGTCTTCAATGCAGATTTCATTATTTTTCTCTCTGGTTTTTGATGAGTGCGGTAGCAGGTTCATCCAGAACACCCGGGCGACTCTGAACGCCTCGAGGTGCTGAGAAAGAGCAGGATTTGTACCAAGCCAATCATGCTCGGAGCGATAAAATAAGCTATTGATTTAAAACAACTTAAATGGGATTTTCAGTCTGGGCTGACGCGACGCCGTCCGGCTTTCCGAACGGAAGGCGCTTCGCTGTTCGGTTGTCCGAAAGCCAGCTCGGGTTGGCGCAGGTTATGTATGAGATCGTCGTTGCGCCTGTCGTTTCAACCAACGGGAAAAGGGCAGGGTGGGTTCAGGATGAAAGGTGAACGACTGCCGTTGACAAATCTCGACAAGGTTCTCATAGTTCTGACAACGCAAACGTTTGCGAGATGTTTCTTCGGCGCGAGCGTTGCTCACAATAATCATAAGATCGGAGTACACCCATGAAGCTGCCATTTGCAGGACGTCTTCTTGCTGTCGCTGTGCTTGCCGCCGCATCCGCTGCCCTGCCTCTCTCTTCTGCTTTCGCTGACGACGCCGCCGCCAAACCCAAGGTTGGCCTGGTGATGAAGTCCCTTGCCAACGAATTTTTCGTGACCATGCAGGAGGGCGCCAAGGATTACCAGAAATCCCACGCCGCCGACTTCGACATGATCACCAACGGCATCAAGAACGAAACCGACACCAGCGCGCAGATCGATATCGTCAACCAGATGATTCTGGCCAAGGTCAACGCCATTGTCATTGCACCCGCCGACTCCAAAGCGCTGGTCACCGTGCTGAAGAAAGCCTCGGATGCCGGCATCAAGGTGGTCAACATCGATAACCGTCTGGACCCGGACGTGCTGAAAAGCAAAAAACTCGATATTCCCTTCGTCGGCCCGGACAACCGCAAAGGCTCCAAGCTGGTGGGTGACTACCTGGCCAAGCAACTGGCCGCAGGCGACAAGGTCGGTATCATCGAAGGCGTACCGACCACCACCAACGCCCAGCAGCGCACCGCAGGCTTCAAGGATGCGATGGATGCTGCAGGCATGAAGATCGTCTCCACCCAATCCGGTAACTGGGAAATCGACCAGGGCCAGAAAGTCGCATCGGCGATGCTGAGCGAATACCCGGACCTCAAGGCACTGCTGGCCGGTAACGACAACATGGCCCTGGGCGCAGTCTCCGCCGTACGTGCGGCAGGCAAGGCCGGTAAAGTGCTGGTAGTGGGCTATGACAACATCGAAGCCATCAAGCCGATGCTGCAGGACAGTCGCGTACTGGCGACCGCCGACCAGGCCGCTGCCCAGCAAGCTGTGTTCGGCATCCAGAACGCGCTCAAGCTGGTCAAGGGCGAGAAGGTCGATGCCACCGACGGCGTGATCGAAACCCCGGTCGAACTCGTCCTCAAGAAGTAATCCCGGCAGTAGCCAACAGCGCCCGCTCGTCCTGAGCGGGCGCCTGGAGATTTTCCTATGTCATCTTCCGCCCCGAACGCTGTCCTCTCGGTCAGCGGTATCGGTAAGACCTATGCCCAACCGGTTCTGTCCGACATCACGCTCACGCTCAATCGCGGTGAAGTGCTGGCGTTGACCGGTGAAAACGGCGCAGGCAAAAGCACCTTGTCGAAGATCATCGGCGGGCTCGTCACGCCAACCACCGGGAACATGCAGTTCAATGGCCAGGCCTATCAACCCGGCAGCCGCACCCAGGCCGAAGCGCTGGGTGTGCGCATGGTCATGCAGGAACTCAACCTGCTGCCAACGCTGACGGTGGCTGAAAACCTGTTCCTGCATAACCTGCCCAGCCGTGGTGGCTGGATCAGCCGCAAACAGCTGCGCAAAGCCGCGACCGAAGCCATGGCCCAGGTTGGCCTGGACGCCATCGACCCGGACACGCTGGTCGGCAGCCTGGGCATTGGCCATCAACAAATGGTCGAGATTGCCCGCAACCTGATCGGCGACTGCCACGTACTGATTCTCGACGAACCTACGGCAATGCTCACTGCCCGTGAAGTCGAGATGCTGTTCGAACAAATCACTCGCCTGCAGGCCCGAGGCGTGGCGATTATTTATATTTCGCACCGGCTGGAAGAGTTGGCCCGTGTGGCCCAGCGCATTGCGGTATTGCGCGATGGCAAGCTGGTGTGTGTCGAGCCGATGGTCAATTACAACAGCGAACAATTGGTGACGCTGATGGTGGGGCGCGAGTTGGGCGAGCATATCGACCTGGGCCCACGCACCATCGGCGGACCGGCCCTGACGGTCACAGGCCTGACGCGCTCGGACAAGGTCCGTGACGTGTCGTTCCAGGTGCGCGCGGGTGAAATCTACGGTATTTCCGGCCTGATCGGCGCCGGTCGTACCGAGTTGCTGCGCCTGATTTTCGGCGCCGACCCGGCCGACAGCGGCACCGTGGCGCTGGGGCCGCAGGCCAATGTAGTGAGCATTCGCTCCCCGGTCGATGCGGTCGGTCATGGCATTGCCCTGATCACCGAGGACCGCAAGGGTGAAGGCCTGCTGCTGACCCAGTCGATCAGCGCCAACATCGCCCTGGGCAACATGCCGGAAATCTCCGCTGGCGGGCTGGTGAACAGCCGCGATGAAACCGCCTTGGCCAAGCGCCAGATCGACGCCATGCGTATCCGCAGTTCCAGCCCGGCGCAGTTGGTTTCCGAACTGTCGGGCGGTAACCAGCAGAAGGTGGTGATTGGCCGCTGGCTGGAGCGTGATTGTTCGGTGATGCTGTTCGATGAGCCCACCCGAGGTATCGACGTGGGTGCCAAATTCGACATTTACGCCTTGCTCGGCGAGTTGACGCGCCAGGGCAAAGCGCTGGTCGTGGTCTCCAGTGACCTGCGCGAGCTGATGCTGATCTGTGACCGCATCGGCGTATTGTCCGCCGGGCGCCTGATCGAGACCTTCGAGCGCGACAGCTGGACCCAGGACGAATTGCTCGCCGCCGCCTTTGCCGGCTATCAGAAACGTGATGCGCTGCTCAACGATGCAGCGCCTAGGAATACCCCATGAAAACAACCACTTCCCCCGGTAAGACTGGCGGCAACTTCTACGGCCTGGGTACCTACCTGGGGCTGGCAGGTGCATTGCTGGCAATGATTGCGCTGTTCTCGGTGCTCAGCGATCACTTCCTGTCCTATGACACGTTCAGCACCCTGGCCAACCAGATTCCGGACCTGATGGTACTGGCGGTGGGCATGACCTTCATCCTGATCATCGGTGGCATCGACCTGTCGGTGGGCTCGGTACTGGCGTTGGCGGCGTCGGCGGTCAGCGTGGCGATTCTGAGCTGGGGCTGGAGCGTATTGCCGGCCGCCGTGCTGGGCATGGGCTGCGCCGCATTGGCCGGCACACTCACCGGTTCCATCACCGTGGCCTGGCGGATCCCGTCCTTTATCGTGTCCCTCGGCGTGCTGGAGATGGCCCGGGGCGTGGCGTACCAGATGACCGGCTCGCGCACCGCTTATATCGGTGACTCGTTTGCCTGGCTGTCCAACCCGATTGCGTTCGGGATCTCGCCGTCGTTCATCATTGCGTTGCTGGTGATCATCGCCGCCCAGTTGGTGCTGACCCGCACCGTGTTTGGTCGCTACCTGATCGGTATCGGCACCAATGAAGAGGCGGTGCGCCTGGCCGGCATCAACCCCAAACCCTACAAGATCCTGGTGTTCAGCCTGATGGGCCTGCTGGCCGGTGTAGCCGCGCTGTTCCAGATCTCGCGCCTGGAAGCGGCGGATCCGAATGCCGGCTCGGGCCTGGAACTGCAAGTGATCGCTGCTGTGGTGATCGGCGGTACCAGCCTGATGGGCGGGCGCGGTTCGGTCATCAGCACCTTTTTTGGTGTGCTGATTATTTCGGTATTGGCTGCGGGCCTGGCACAGATCGGCGCGACAGAACCGACCAAACGCATCATTACCGGTGCGGTGATCGTGATCGCCGTGGTCCTTGATACTTACCGCAGCCAGCGCGCCAGTCGGCGGGGCTGAACCATGGCAACGATCAAGGATGTGGCAGCGCTGGCGGGGATTTCCTACACCACGGTGTCCCATGTGGTGAACAAGACGCGCCCGGTCAGCGAGCCGGTGCGCATCAAGGTCGAGGCGGCGATCAAGCAGTTGGACTACGTGCCGAGTGCGGTCGCGCGCTCACTCAAGGCCAAGACCACTGCGACAATCGGGCTGCTGGTGCCCAACAGCCTCAACCCGTATTTCGCCGAACTGGCCCGGGGCATTGAGGACTACTGCGAGCGCAACGGCTACTGCGTGATCCTCTGCAACTCCGACGACAACGCCGAAAAGCAGCGCAGCTATTTGCGCGTGCTGCTGGAGAAACGCGTCGATGGCTTGATCGTAACCTCGGTGGGCGGCGATGACAGTGGCCTCGCCGCTGGCTTGAGTGCGGTGCGCACGCCCATGGTGATAGTCGACCGGGCACTGGACGGTATCGACGTCGACCTGGTGCGCATCGATCATGAAGAGGGGGCTTATCTGGCGACCCGGCACTTGCTTGAATTGGGCCATCGCGACATCGCCTGCATCGCCGGCCCGGCCCATACTCGCGTGGCGCAAATGCGTCTGGCAGGGTATCGGCGTGCGCTGCGCGAAGCTGGGGTTGAAATAGCGGCTGAGCGCATCCGGGAAAGTGATTTTACCAGCACCGGTGGTTATGCCGTCGCTGTGCAATTGCTTGCGCAGCAACCCCCCAGTGCGATATTTGCCTGTAACGACATGATCGGTTTCGGCGTGCTGCGCGCTGCGGCAGAGCAGAATATCCGCGTGCCGGGCGAGCTGTCGGTGATTGGTTTCGATGACATTCAAATGGGCCGGTATGTTTATCCGGCGCTGACCACGGTCGGGCAGTCGATCCTGCAACTGGGCGAGACAGCGGCTGAATTATTATTGCGACGTATAGCGACACCCCAACGCCCGATCGATCAACGCATCGTGACGCCGAGTATTGTCTTGCGTGAGTCGACGGCGCCGTTGGCCGGTGTGTTCGCCCAATACCGCTGAACTGAATTGATGAGTACTGATGTATGCCAGCAAAAGTAGTGGTAGTAGGCAGCTTGAACATGGACCTGGTCACCCGCGCCAGTCGCTTGCCGCGCGCCGGTGAAACATTGATCGGCCAGACGTTTTCCACTGTGCCCGGTGGCAAGGGCGCCAACCAGGCCGTAGCCCTGGCGCGCCTGGGGGCGGATGTGGCGATGATCGGTTGCGTCGGCACCGATGCCTACGGCGGCCAACTGCGTGATGCGCTGGTGATCGAAGGTATCGATTGTCAGGCCGTCAGCACCGTGGAAGGCTCCAGTGGTGTCGCGCTGATCGTGGTGGATGACAGCAGCCAGAACGCGATTGTGATTGTAGCGGGCAGTAACGGTCAGTTGACGCCCGACTCGATGACGGCCTGCGACGCGGTGTTGCAGGCCGCCGACGTGATCATCTGCCAGCTTGAAGTACCGATGGAAACCGTCGGGCATACGCTCAAGCGCGGCCGCGAGCTGGGCAAGACCGTGATCCTCAACCCGGCGCCGGCCAGTGGGCCCTTGCCGGCTGCGTGGTATGCCTCGATTGACTACCTGATCCCCAACGAAAGTGAAGCCAGCGCCTTGAGCGGCGTGACGGTCGACTCGCTCGACAGCGCCAAGCTTGCCGCTACCGCGTTAATCAAGGCTGGCGCCGCTAAAGTCATCATCACCCTTGGCGCCCAGGGTGCACTGTTTGCCGATGGCAACAGCTTCGAACACTTGGTCGCGCCCAAGGTTACGGCGGTGGACACCACGGCTGCCGGCGATACCTTCGTAGGTGGCTTTGCTGCGGCATTGGCCGCAGGCAAGAGCGAAGCCGAGGCGATCCGGTTTGGCCAGGTTGCGGCAGCGTTGTCGGTGACCCGTGCCGGCGCCCAACCTTCTATTCCTACCCTGCACGACGTACAAGGTTTTGTGCCCTCATGAAAAAGACCCCTCTGCTCAATATCGCCCTGTCGCGCGTGATCGCGTCACTGGGGCACGGCGACATCCTGGTCATCGGTGATGCCGGCCTGCCGGTGCCACCTGGCGTCGAGGTGATCGACCTGGCGCTGACCCAGGGCATCCCGGATTTCATCAGCACCCTGCGCGTTGTGCTCAGCGAAATGCAGGTGGAAAGCCACGTGCTGGCTGAAGAAATCCTGCTCAAGCAGCCGCCGGCGCTGACCGAGCTCAATGCGCTTACCGCACAAGCTGCGCTGGGCGAACGACGCTTGCTTAGCCATGACGCGTTCAAGCAACTGAGTGGCAAGGCGCGCGCCGTGGTGCGCACCGGCGAATGTCAACCGTACTGCAATATCGCGCTGGTCTCCGGCGTAACCTTCTAGAGTCCCCCTACGACAAGGAGTGTTTTATGCAACGTGGTCTTCCATCCCTGAAAAACCTGTTTCGGAGTGTTCTGCTTTTGTCCGCACTCACAGCTGCAAGCGCCCAGGCGGCAGAAAAAATCGACCTGATCATCGATACCGACCCAGGTGCCGATGACGTGGTTGCCTTGCTGTTCGCCATGGCGTCGCCGGAAGAGCTGAGCATCCGCGCGCTGACGACCGTGGCCGGCAACGTGCGCCTGGACAAAACCTCGCGCAATGCACGCCTGGCGCGCGAGTGGGCAGGGCGCGAGGACATCCCGGTATACGCGGGGGCTCCGGCACCGCTGCTGCGCAAGCCGATCTATGCCGAGAATATCCATGGCAAGGAAGGGATTTCCGGTGTCACCGTGCACGAGCCGAAACAAGGCCTGGCTGACGGCAACGCCGTGGATTACCTGATCAAGACCCTGACGGCCGCCAAGCCCCACAGCATCACTATTGCCATGCTCGGCCCGCAGACCAACCTGGCCCTGGCATTGACCCAGGCACCAGAAATCACCCAGGGCATCAAGGAAGTGGTAGTGATGGGCGGTGCGCACTTCAATGGCGGCAATATCACGCCGGTGGCCGAGTTCAACCTGTTCGCCGACCCGGTGGCCGCCGAGATCGTGCTTAAAAGCGGCGTGAAGTTGACCTACCTGCCGTTGGACGTGACCCACAAGGTGCTGACCAGCGAGGCTCGCCTGAAGAAAATTGCCGACCTGAACAACAACGCAAGCAAGGTTGTGAGCAATATTCTTAACGAGTACGTCAAAGGCGATATGGAACACTACGGCATTCCTGGCGGGCCGGTGCATGACGCCACGGTGGTCGCCTACCTGCTCAAGCCGTCGCTGTTCAGCGGTCGCCAGGTCAATGTGGTTGTCGACAGCCGGGAAGGCCCGACCTTCGGCCAGACCATTGTCGATTGGTACGATGGGCTGAAGCAGGACAAGAATGCGTTCTGGGTCGAAAACGGCGACGCCCAGGGCTTCTTCGATCTGTTGACCGAGCGCCTGGCGCGTTTGAAGTAAACCCCTTACCGGTCGGCGTTCGCCGGCCGGTTCTTATGCGCGCTCGGGTGCGCCCATGTGGTCGGCCGGGTATTTCTCGAATACCTGGCTGATGAATGCTTGCGCGCCCTTGGTGCCGAGTTCCTTGACCAGCAGGTCGATACCGATGATCGCCAATTCCTCCGGACTCCCGGGGCTGTAGGAGCTTTGCCCTTGGGGCCATTTGGCTTTGATATCGGCTTGGAGCGTTACGGTGGTCATGGGAAATCTCGCGGGCTGTAGGTACTGGGCAATGCGCTGGCGTGTGGCTGCAGCGGGCGCAGTTAACCATTTTGCGCGCAAGTTGGCACTGCTACTTAGGCATGAGGAAGGGGGTGTGCGACACTGTCCGCCTGTTTATTGGCCGGGAAACACTGCGTGCAGATCGATTTGAATAACCCCGAGAGTCTTACGCTGGTCGCTGTGCGCCAACTGCTGGCCGGCGCCAGTGACGATGAGCACACCCAGCTGCGGGTCAGCAAGGCGGGTATTGCCTACATTTCTTCAGGCGTGGTCGGGGGCGCTGATATAGGTGGTTTGCTGTTTCGCCTGGAGACCTGGGCAAAGGGTTCCGGTTATGTGGGTAACGTGGCCGCGAACGACGAAGTCTGGGTGATGCAGATTTTCAACGCGCTCAAGCAGAATTGGCCAACGCCGTCGTCTGACTACATCGATATCTACTGAACATATTCATATCTAGTCACGATTGACGGGGCGCTTGCCGGGCGTGACTCAGGCAGACTTGCACGTCAGACGTTAACGTCTTGAAACCAATCTGCTCACTCGCTGTCGCACGATCTCTGTCCATTTTTAATCATAGGAGGCTTCATGCCTTGGAAGCTCGCATCATTCGGTACTTTGTTGGCAGCGCTCGCGTTGGCGGGTTGCAGCACCCCGGGTGCCTCTGAGCCAGGCAAAGATGCCACCGTGACCGATGCTGGTCATAGCCGCTGTGAGTCGAAGGCTGCCGAGTTCACGATCGGCCAGAAAGCCTCGCCTCAACTGCTGGAGCAGGCGCGTACGCGTGCCGGTGCGCAGAACGCACGCATCCTCAAACCCAACGACATGATCACGCTGGAGTATCGCTCCGACCGCCTGAACCTGAACACCGACGATAACCTGGTGATCACGCGGGTCAATTGCGGCTGATAGCCTAGCCACTGGCTTTTGCAGCATCCATAAAAAACCCCGTCACATGGACGGGGTTTTTTTAGCTCGGCGGAGAATTACTCGCCGCGAACTTGTGCAGCTTGCATACCCTTTTGGCCTTTCTCAGCCACGAAGGAAACGGTTTGGCCTTCTTTCAGGCTTTTGAAACCGTCGCTTTCGATAGCTTTGAAGTGTACGAACAGGTCGTCACCGCCACCTTGAGGAGTGATGAAGCCGAAGCCTTTTTCATCGTTGAACCATTTAACGGTGCCGGTTTGGCGATTAGACATGGTGTATCTCCAAGAAACATATATTTTCAGTAGTGCTGTGCTGCTCAGGCCAACTGGGCACACAGGGCTATCATAGTCGAAATGTTCGGCTTGGGAGCCCCCCCAAGGCATTGTTTGCTAATCAATCGCGTTGCGTTGCGTGCCTGTTTTGGCTGAAAGCCACGTTCTACGGGGCTTTGGAGCGAAATATCAGCTGTTAAAAAAAGCCGTAAAAGCTGCGTAATTTGTGAGAAACAGCCGTTTTCAGGCTGTTTTTCCGGCAAAAAAGGCGCTCGCTCAGTGAGCGTTCTTACTTTTTCTTGACCACTTTGCAGGACGAAATAGCCGCGACCGCTTTGTTTTTAAGCTCTGGGCTGGCGTTCTGGTTGGTCATCAATTCTTTGATTTCCGCAGTGCTCAATTCGGCGTTGATCTTGTCGGCGCCACATTCACAATGATCTTTGGCAGTTTTGACGTCCACGTTCTGGCTGGCCGCAGCGCTGCAGTCTTTGACGAAGGCGTCACGGGCGCCTTCCGGCCAGTTCGATGGTGCTGCGGCTTGCGCGCCAAGCGAAAGGAATGCCAGGGAAGCGGCGAGGGCGAGTGTCGAGGTAAAACGCATCATGGGATGCTCCTTTGGGTCGAGGACGAACGGCGATTCTCGGGGTGTTTGAGGCGTGGCGTACAGCTCAAGTTCACTTTTGCGGCCATAAGGCATGGAATTTACTTCTACCGCAGGTCGTGTCGGCGCGATGACCGTTCATCTGTGCTAGCATCCTGGGCTTGGCTTTTTCCAGGTGTGCTCCGTGCCGCCTTGCCAGCTCTTTTTTGTTCACTCCAGTCACTCTGGTTCGATTATCGGTTGGCCGAAAGGCTCCTGCCGCTGTAAGGCAGGCGTTCAGTATTGAGCGGCCTGGTGTTGGATCTTGTACTGGCTCATCCCAACCCACGTGACCTTTGGTAGGGGTCACCACTAGGAGAGGAGGCGCCATGCCAACTATTACTCTACCCGACGGCAGTCAACGTTCGTTCGATCATCCGGTTTCCGTAGCCGAAGTCGCCGCATCCATTGGTGCCGGCCTCGCCAAGGCCACCGTGGCCGGCAAGGTCGATGGCAAGCTGGTTGACGCCAGCGACCTGATCACCGCCGATGCCAGCCTGCAGATCATCACGCCCAAGGATCAAGAGGGGCTGGAGATCATTCGCCACTCTTGCGCGCACCTGATTGGCCACGCGGTCAAGCAGCTGTATCCCACCGCGAAAATGGTGATCGGCCCGGTCATCGACGAAGGCTTCTATTACGACATCGCTTATGAGCGTCCGTTTACACCGGATGACCTGGCGGCGATCGAGCAGCGCATGCACGCGCTGATCGAAAAAGATTACGACGTCATCAAGAAAGTCACCCCGCGTGCCGAAGTGATCGATGTGTTCACCGCCCGTGGCGAAGACTACAAGCTGCGCCTGGTGGAAGACATGCCGGACGAGCAGGCCATGGGCCTGTACTACCACGAAGAATACGTCGACATGTGCCGTGGCCCGCACGTGCCGAACACGCGCTTTCTCAAGTCGTTCAAGCTGACCAAATTGTCCGGCGCCTACTGGCGCGGCGACGCGAAGAACGAGCAGCTGCAACGGATCTACGGTACCGCCTGGGCTGACAAGAAGCAGCTGGCTGCCTATATCCAGCGTATCGAAGAGGCCGAGAAGCGTGACCATCGCAAGATCGGCAAGCGCCTGAACCTGTTCCATCTCCAGGAAGAAGCGCCGGGCATGGTGTTCTGGCACCCGAACGGCTGGACCCTGTACCAGGTGCTCGAGCAGTACATGCGCAAGGTTCAGCGTGAAAATGGTTACCTCGAGATCAAGACCCCGCAGGTGGTTGATCGCAGCCTGTGGGAGAAATCCGGGCACTGGGCCAACTACGCCGACAATATGTTCACCACCCAGTCGGAAAACCGCGACTACGCCATCAAGCCGATGAACTGCCCTTGCCACGTGCAGGTGTTCAACCAGGGCCTGAAAAGCTACCGCGAGTTGCCGATGCGCCTGGCCGAATTTGGTGCCTGCCACCGCAACGAGCCATCGGGTGCGTTGCACGGCATCATGCGGGTGCGCGGCTTCACCCAGGATGACGCCCATATCTTCTGCACCGAAGAGCAGATGCAGGCCGAGTCCGCCGCGTTCATCAAGTTGACCATGGACGTTTATCGCGATTTCGGTTTTACCGAAGTCGAAATGAAGCTGTCCACTCGTCCGGAAAAGCGCGTCGGCTCCGACGAACTCTGGGATCGCGCCGAAGCTGCACTGGCCGCAGCGCTCGACAGCGCGGGCCTTGCGTACGACCTGCAGCCGGGAGAGGGCGCGTTCTACGGTCCGAAGATCGAGTTCTCGCTGAAAGATTGCCTTGGCCGTGTCTGGCAGTGTGGTACCCTGCAGCTCGATTTTAACCTGCCGATCCGTCTGGGAGCCGAATACGTCTCCGAAGACAACAGCCGTAAACACCCGGTTATGCTGCACCGGGCGATCCTCGGCTCCTTCGAACGGTTCGTCGGGATCCTGATCGAGCACTACGAGGGTGCATTCCCAGCGTGGCTGGCTCCGACTCAGGCAGTGATCATGAATATCACTGATAAACAGGCAGATTTTGCCGCTGAGGTTGAAAAAACACTCAACGAAAGCGGATTTCGTGCCAAGTCCGACTTGAGAAATGAAAAGATCGGCTTTAAAATCCGCGAGCATACTTTGCTCAAGGTTCCCTATCTTTTGGTTATCGGAGATCGGGAAGTCGAGATGCAGACTGTCGCTGTGCGTACTCGTGAAGGTGCTGACCTGGGCTCGATGCCCGTCGCCCAGTTCGCTGAGTTCCTCGCGCAAGCGGTTTCCCGGCGTGGTCGCCCAGATTCGGAGTAATTATTATTAAGCGTGAAATGAGACAAGATAAACGAGCTGCACCGAAAGCCCCGATCAACGAGAATATCTCGGCACGCGAGGTTCGGTTAATTGGCGCTGATGGCGAGCAGATTGGCATCGTCTCGATTGATGAAGCGCTTCGTATTGCAGAAGAGTCCAAGCTGGACCTGGTGGAAATTTCCGCCGATGCAATCCCACCCGTTTGCCGGGTGATGGACTACGGCAAGTCGATCTTCGAGAAGAAGAAACAGGTTGCCGCAGCGAAGAAGAACCAGAAGCAGATTCAAGTAAAAGAAATCAAGTTTCGTCCAGGGACGGAGGAAGGGGATTACCAGGTAAAACTGCGCAACCTGGTACGTTTCCTGAGTGATGGGGACAGGGCCAAGGTATCCTTGCGATTCCGCGGCCGTGAGATGGCCCACCAGGAGCTGGGGATGGAACTCCTCAAGCGGGTTGAAGCTGACCTGCTCGAGTACGGTTCGGTCGAACAGCATCCTAAGATGGAAGGACGCCAGCTGATCATGGTCATCGCCCCGAAAAAGAAGAAGTAATCAACAGGGCACGGCAGGCCTTCTGATTATGTTTATCAACTGAATGCGGAGTATCCGAACATGCCAAAGATGAAGACTAAAAGTGGTGCTGCTAAGCGGTTTCTGAAAACTGCTAACGGTATCAAGCACAAGCACGCTTTCAAGAGCCACATTCTGACCAAAATGTCGACCAAGCGTAAGCGTCAACTGCGCGGTAGCAGCTTGCTGCATCCGTCTGACGTGGCAAAAGTCGAGCGCATGCTGCGCCTTCGTTAATTTTGGATCAAGAATAGAGGAAGTAACTCATGGCTCGTGTAAAGCGTGGCGTCATTGCCCGTAAACGTCACAAAAAAATTCTGAAACTTGCTAAAGGCTACTACGGCGCGCGTTCACGCGTATTCCGTGTTGCCAAACAAGCGGTAATCAAGGCAGGCCAATACGCCTACCGTGACCGTCGTCAGAAAAAACGTCAGTTCCGCGCCCTGTGGATCGCTCGTATCAATGCTGGTGCACGTGTTAACGGTCTGTCCTACAGCCGTTTCATCGCTGGCCTGAAAAAAGCGTCCATCGAAATCGACCGTAAGGTTCTGGCTGAACTGGCCGTGAACGAAAAAGCGGTGTTTGCTGCGATTGTCGAGAAAGCTAAAGCCTCCTTGGCTTAAGTACCCCCGACAGTCACCCTGGGTTACTCCTGTAGCCCAAGGTGGTAAACGTCATAAATAGGGGAAGAGCCTTCAAGCTCTTCCCCTATTTTGTATCTGGAGTCTGTACATGGAAAACCTGGACGCGCTCGTCGCTCAAGCTCTTGAGGCTGTGCAAAGCGCTGAAGATATCAATGCCCTGGAGCAAATCCGGGTTCACTACCTTGGTAAAAAGGGTGAATTGACTCAGGTGATGAAGACCCTGGGGAATTTGCCGGCTGAAGAGCGCCCGCAGGTCGGTGCGCTGATCAACGTTGCCAAGGAGCGCGTCACCGAGGTTCTCAATGCGCGCAAGGCGTCGCTCGAGGAGGCCGATCTTGCGGCCAAGCTCGCCGCCGAGTCCATTGACGTGACCTTGCCTGGCCGTGGCCAGGCCTCGGGCGGTTTGCACCCGATCACCCGGACTCTGGAACGTATCGAACAGTTCTTCACCCACATTGGCTACGGCATTGCCGAAGGCCCTGAGGTCGAAGACGATTATCACAACTTCGAGGCGCTCAACATCCCAGGCCATCACCCGGCCCGGTCGATGCACGACACCTTTTATTTCAACGCGAACATGTTGCTGCGCACCCATACCTCGCCGGTACAGGTCCGCACCATGGAAGCGAACAAGCCGCCGATCCGCATTGTCTGCCCAGGCCGTGTGTACCGTAGCGACTCCGATATCACCCACTCGCCGATGTTCCACCAGGTCGAAGGCCTGCTGGTTGATCGCGATATCAATTTCGCCGACCTCAAAGGCACCATCGAGGAGTTCCTCCGGGTGTTCTTCGAGAAAGAGCTGGCGGTGCGTTTCCGTCCGTCCTTCTTCCCGTTCACCGAGCCGTCCGCTGAAGTCGATATGGAATGCGTGATGTGCAGCGGTAAAGGCTGTCGCGTGTGCAAGCAGACCGGCTGGCTGGAAGTGATGGGCTGCGGCATGGTCCACCCTAACGTGCTGCGCATGTCCGGGATCGACCCGGAAGAGTTTTCGGGCTTTGCCTTCGGCATGGGCGTTGAGCGTCTGGCCATGCTGCGTTACGGCGTGAACGACTTGCGTCTGTTCTTCGACAACGACTTGCGGTTCCTCGCGCAATTTCGCTAGTCGTAACGAATCTTTAGGAGAGCAGGATGAAATTCAGTGAACAATGGCTGCGTGGCTGGGTAAGCCCGCAGGTAGATCGCGACGCGCTGGTTGCGCGTCTGTCGATGGCCGGTCTTGAGGTCGATAGCGTTACCCCGGCCGCCGGTGTATTCAGCGGCGTGGTGGTGGGCGAGGTGCTGAGCACCGAGCAGCACCCGGATGCCGACAAATTGCGGGTGTGCCAGGTCAGCAATGGCGCCGAAACCTTCCAGGTCGTGTGCGGAGCGCCCAATGTGCGCCCGGGCCTGAAGATTCCGTTCGCCATGATCGGTGCCGAACTGCCGGGCGACTTCAAGATCAAGAAGGCCAAGCTGCGCGGCGTCGAGTCCAACGGCATGCTGTGCTCCCAGGCCGAGCTGCAGGTAGGCGAGGGTAACGACGGCTTGATGGAACTGCCGGGCGACGCGCCAGTGGGCCAGGACATCCGTGTTTACCTGGAGCTGGAAGACGCCAGCATTGAGGTCGACCTGACCCCGAACCGTGGCGATTGCCTGTCCCTGGCCGGTCTGGCCCGTGAAGTGGGCGCGCTTTACAACGTGCCTGTTACCCGCCCGGTGGTTGCCAGCGTGCCTGCCGTGCACGACGACGTGCGCTCGATTGAAGTGCTGGCGCCAAACGCCTGCCCACGTTACCTGGGCCGTGTGGTCCGTAACGTCGACCTGTCCAGGCCAACCCCGCTGTGGATGGTCGAGCGCCTGCGCCGCGCTGACGTGCGCAGCATCGATGCGGCCGTCGATATCACCAATTATGTGATGCTGGAGCTGGGTCAGCCGCTGCACGCGTTTGACCTCGCCGAAATCAATGGCGGCATCCGCGTGCGCATGGCAGAGGAAGGCGAGAAGCTGGTACTGCTCGACGGCCAGGAAGTCAGCCTGCGCGCCGACACATTGGTCATCGCCGACCACTCCCGTGCCTTGGCGATTGCCGGCGTAATGGGTGGCGAGCACAGCGGCGTATCGGCGACCACTCGCGACGTTTTCCTTGAAAGCGCGTTCTTCGACCAGATCGCCATCGCCGGCAAGGCCCGCTCATACGGCCTGCACACCGATGCGTCGCACCGCTATGAGCGTGGCGTGGACTGGAAACTGGCCCGTGAAGCCATGGAGCGCGCCACTGGCCTGCTGCTGGAAATCACCGGTGGCGAAGCCGGCCCGATCACCGAGACTGTCAGCGAACAGTACCTGCCGTCCGTTGCGCCAATCACGCTGCGCGCCAAAAGCGTTGAGCAAATGCTCGGCCTGGTGATCGAGCCAGCCGAGATCGAGCAACTGCTATCGGCCCTTGGTCTCGCCATCTCCGCGGGTGGGGAAGGGCAGTGGCACGTTGAAGTGCCAAGCCATCGCTTCGATATCAGCCTGGAAGTCGACCTGATCGAGGAACTGGCCCGCCTGTACGGCTACAACCGCCTGCCGGTTCGTTACCCGCAAGCGCGTCTGGCCCCGCAGCCGAAAGCTGAAGCCCGTGCACATCTGCCGGAACTGCGTCGCCTGCTGGTTGCCCGTGGTTATCAGGAAGCGGTGACTTACAGCTTCATCGATCCAAAGCAGTTCGAGCTGTTCAATCCAGGTGTCGAGCCGCTGTTGCTGGCCAACCCCATTTCCAACGATATGGCGGCCATGCGTTCGTCGCTGTGGCCAGGGTTGATCAAGGCGTTGTCCCACAACCTGAACCGTCAGCAAGATCGCGTGCGCATGTTCGAAAGCGGCCTGCGCTTTGTCGGTCAGCTCGATGGCTTGAAGCAAGAGCCGATGCTGGCGGGTGTGGTCTGCGGTAGCCGCCTGCCGGAAGGCTGGGCACAAGGCCGCGATGCCGTGGACTTCTTTGACGTCAAGGCTGACGTGGAAGCGGTACTGGGCTTTGCCGGTGCGCTGGACGCCTTCACGTTCCTGCCAGGCAAACACCCTGCACTGCACCCAGGCCAGACGGCGCGTATCGAGCGCGAAGGTCGTTTGGTCGGCTTCGTCGGTGCCATTCACCCGGAACTGTCGAAAACCCTGGGCCTGGATCGTCCAGTCTTCGTTTTCGAGCTGGTTCTGGCTGAAGTTGCGTCGGGCAAAATGCCTAAATTCAGCGAGCTTTCGCGCTTCCCAGAAGTGCGTCGCGACCTGGCCCTGATCGCCGACCGTGAAGTCGCTGCCACTGCCGTTCTGGATGTAATCCGAGAAAATGCAGGGGAATGGCTGACAGACCTCAGGCTATTTGACGTCTATCAGGGTAAAGGCATTGATCCGCATAGAAAAAGCCTTGCGGTTGGCTTGACCTGGCAGCATCCATCGCGCACTCTTAATGACGATGAGGTGAATACCACGACACAAAATATCCTCACCTCGCTCGAACAAAGGTTGAACGCCACGTTAAGGAAGTGACGTATGGGGGCTTTGACGAAAGCTGAGATGGCGGAACGTCTGTACGAAGAGTTGGGTCTTAACAAGCGTGAGGCCAAGGAATTGGTCGAGCTGTTTTTTGAAGAGATCAGGCACGCTCTGGAAGACAACGAACAGGTCAAATTGTCCGGTTTCGGCAATTTTGACCTGCGGGACAAACGCCAGCGGCCTGGCCGCAATCCAAAAACGGGAGAAGAAATCCCGATCACGGCTCGCCGTGTGGTCACCTTTCGTCCAGGGCAGAAGTTGAAGGCCCGAGTTGAGGCTTATGCTGGAACCAAGTCATAACGACGAACTACCCGTCATCCCGGGCAAACGCTACTTCACCATCGGTGAAGTCAGCGAGCTGTGTGCGGTAAAACCGCACGTGCTGCGCTACTGGGAGCAGGAGTTTCCTCAACTCAACCCCGTCAAACGCACTGGGAACCGCCGGTATTATCAGCGCCAGGATGTGCTGATGATCCGGCAGATCCGCGCGTTGCTGTACGACCAGGGGTTCACCATCAGTGGCGCACGCCAGCGCATGTCCGGTGATGAAGCCAAAGACGACACCACCCAATACAAGCAAATGATCCGCCAGATGATCTCCGAACTCGAAGATGTGCTGGTGGTGCTGAAGAAGTGATTCAGGCTTTAAAAATACTTCCACATTTCAAAAGCTTGCGGTATATTCCGGTTCGCTCCGTTAAGAAGCAAACCCAGTAACACGCCTAGTCGGGGCGTAGCGCAGTCCGGTAGCGCACTAGCATGGGGTGCTAGGGGTCGAGTGTTCGAATCACTCCGTCCCGACCATATTTTTCAATGACTTAGCCCAATCTGAAAAGGTTGGGCTTTTTCATGTCTGAAAAAATGCTCCCACATTTACTCCCACGGCTATTCTGAATTTTGCAAGCTTCGTGTGAACCAGCGACATCTTGGTACTGATTCGCATGATGTGGCGTATGTAAGAAGATGACCGGCTGCAAAACCCTCACCGACATTCAGCGCGCCGCCCGAGCTTTCTATCTGCAGAGGCTTTAGCGAGATTGTCAGGGCTAGGCGGTAGCGAGCCAGGCAGCAACTCTTGCAGGGCCTTAAGGCGTTCGCTGTAGGCTTCCTGGATCAGCGGCGTCAATCCGCTGCCAGCGGTCGCACGCAGAGTTTCGCAGCTGTCGCAGGTCGCGACTTCGCTCTCCCTCAGCACGCGAACGGCCCATTCGGCTTCTCCTTGAGGTGAAGTCCATGTTTGGCAAATAGCCCCACCCAGGCAGTCACTGCTGTCATGCCGCAGACGAAGTTATCAAGAGCGGTAATTGGGGGCGAGAGTTGAGCGCCAACCGAACGACTGCCATCCCCAAGTCCACCGAATTCTCCGTGAGCGCTAGGCGCGATTGGCGTCTTTCTGATTTTCAGTGCAGCTTTTTCAGGCTATCGAGAAACATAAATGGCCCCATCTGACGCGGTGAGGACAGAAAACAAAATCCTTGAACGTCTACCAACTGGATGGTAGCCTTGATTAAAAGCGCTCTGTCGTATCCCGAGCCATCTTGGTTAGGGCGAAACGGAAAAGTGACCAAACTGGCATAGAATTATCGTACGCTCGATGAACTCAATGGTCATGGTATCCAGCGGTAGCCAGTCCTATGGCGGCTCTTAACAGGCAGCAGGACAGATT
Source organism: Pseudomonas sp. R1-43-08 (assembly GCF_003852255.1). NCBI lineage: Bacteria > Pseudomonadati > Pseudomonadota > Gammaproteobacteria > Pseudomonadales > Pseudomonadaceae > Pseudomonas > Pseudomonas sp. R1-43-08. The sequence continues at coordinate 3,592,382 of NZ_CP027734.1, read as the reverse complement.
TAGGAAAATTCCCATGAGCAAACAGATGATAACGTTCCAAAATCGCCAAGGTATAAGTCTATCTGGGCTGCTTGAAGTTCCCGAATCGCCTAGCGCATACGCACTATTCGCACATTGCTTTACATGTGGAAAGGATATCAAGGCCGCTGCAAGAATTTCGAAAGCGCTGGTAGACAACCATGTAGCGGTGCTTCGCTTTGACTTCACAGGGCTAGGTGGTAGTGAAGGTGACTTTTCGAACAGTAACTTCTCGTCTAATGTCGCCGACTTGGTAGCAGCTGCAGAATTTCTGCGTGATACATACCAAGCTCCCTCCATCTTAATTGGTCATAGCTTAGGCGGAGCCGCAGTAATAGCAGCAGCGAAACACATACCAGAAGCGAAGGGCGTTGTAACAATTGGCGCCCCTGCTGAAGCTGCCCACGTCATGAAACAATTCAGAACTGATGTTGATTCGATAAGAGACTTTGGCGAATTCCAGGTCATGCTCGCAGGTCGAGAATTCACGATAAAGAAACAATTCCTCGATGACATCGAAGCCCACCAGCAGGATGAAAACATCGCCAATCTGCAACGCGCATTGCTTATTTTCCACTCTCCTGTGGATAGCGTTGTGTCGATAGAACAAGCGCAAAAAATTTATCTCCAGGCGAAGCACCCGAAAAGTTTTATCTCCCTGGACTCTGCAGACCACCTGCTAACCAACAACAAAGACGCAAGCTATGTCGCTTCATGCATTACAGCTTGGAGCTCCAGATACTTATAATAAATTTTACGTAACCCTAAAGCTCACTATAGGTTCCAATCATATGCGGTACTGCTCGATATTGGCTCTAAAGGCAGCCAGAGAAAGGGAAAAAGATAAGCCGCTTTTTTGCGATAGTGAGTTGGCGCGTCGCCATAAAAAATACAACGGCACGAGCAAAGCTCTTCCGGTTTTTCTTTTGATGGTGATGGTAATTCTTTCACTAGCAGCATTAGCAGGAACGTTATAGCAATAATTTAACGCATCATGGCTCTTATAACGCCTACAAAATAAATCGTACGTGAGTTCAGCCATGTACCGGTTCCAACACATCCGGAGATTAAAATGCCGTACGACTTTGACCTTTATGTAATTGGTGCAGGCTCCGGAGGTGTTCGGGCTGCTCGTTTTTCCGCAGGTTTTGGCGCCAAAGTGGCTGTGGCCGAAAGCCGCTATCTGGGCGGCACTTGCGTCAACGTCGGCTGCGTGCCGAAAAAACTGCTGGTCTATGGAGCGCATTTCGCCGACGACTTCGAGAATTCACAAGGTTTCGGCTGGACTCCGGGCGAGGCGAAGTTTGATTGGTCGACGTTGATTGCCAACAAGGATCGCGAAATCAATCGTCTGAACGACATCTATCGCAATCTGCTAGTCAACAGCGGTGTGACCCTGCATGAGGGGCATGCCAAAATCGTTGATCCTCATACCGTGGAAATCAATGGCGAGCGTCACACGGCTCAAAACATCCTGATCGCTACCGGCGGCTGGCCGCAGATTCCCGAAATTCCAGGACACGAGCATGCGATTAGCTCCAACCAGGCATTCTTCCTCAAAGAGCTACCAAAGCGCGTTCTCGTGGTCGGCGGTGGTTACATTGCGGTGGAGTTCGCCGGCATCTTCCATGGCTTAGGTGCCAAGACCACCCTGCTGTATCGCGGTGATCTGTTCCTGCGCGGCTTCGATGGTGCGGTACGCAACCATTTGCAGGAAGAGCTAACCATGCGTGGCATGGATCTGCAGTTTAATGCCGACATCGAGCGCATCGACAAACAAGCCGACGGCAGCCTGAAAGCTACTCTCAAGGATGGTCGTGAGCTTGAGGCGGACTGCGTGTTCTACGCTACCGGTCGACGTCCGATGCTCGACAACCTCGGCTTGGAAAACACTGGCATTAAGCTCAACCAGAAAGGCTTTATCAAAGTAGATGAGCTGTATCAAACGGCTGAGCCATCAGTTCTGGCCTTGGGGGACGTAATTGGTCGAGTGCAGCTTACACCAGTCGCATTGGCTGAAGGCATGGCTATTGCTCGTCGCCTGTTTAAGCCTGAGCAGTACCGTCCAGTAGATTACAGAATGATCCCGACAGCAGTGTTCAGCCAACCGAACATCGGTACTGTCGGGTTGACCGAAGAAGAGGCGCGAGGGGCTGGGCACGAAATAGTGATCTTTGAAAGCCGTTTCCGTCCGATGAAATTGTCGCTAACCGAATGCCAAGAGCGCACTTTGATGAAGCTGGTGGTGGATGCCAAGACCGACAAGGTATTGGGCTGTCACATGGTCGGCCCGGACGCTGGCGAGATCGTGCAGGGTTTGGCGATTGCGCTGAAGTCGGGGGCGACCAAGCGCGATTTCGACGAAACCATCGCCGTGCACCCGACGTCCGCTGAAGAGTTTGTAACCATGCGCACGCCCGTCGGGAGTTAATCGGTTTTTAGCATTGGGCGCCTGGCTCTGTCGCAACGGCAGCCGCTGGGCGCTAGCTCAATTTCCAGCTTACCCACTTAGCGACTTACCACGCAGCGCTCTGCTCAGGCCAATTTAAAACCTAAAGCGCTGCATGCAAAGGATTGACTCTATTGAGTCTTAGCCAGCCTTCGCGAATACGATGCGCTGCATTCGAGTCCTTCCCTTAGGTTGCCTGAAATAATTCTCCTTGTGAAAGCCTATCTCTAGATAGGCAAGCAGCCAGCGCTGAGCACCCTCGACCAAATTTCAATTAATGAGTGCACATCGAGATTGTCATGCTCTCCATGCGTAATGACATGAATTAAGAACGACCCTATTGCAAGCCTACCAACTAGATGGTAGCTTATACAAAGATTCAAAAATCAACCCACCCCTACGGGGCGTTAACGCCCATGTGAGAATCCCATGCAAGATTGGAAGCAAGCCCGTAAAGACATCAGTGCTCGTTTGGTAGAACTCAATGGCCTCTCCCCGGAGACCATGAAAGGCATGGCTGCACTCGGTGCCGCCGGTAGCAAAACCAATCACCTGGATGCAAAGACTCGCGAGCTGATCTCCCTGGCGGTGGCCGTAACAACTCGCTGTGATGGCTGCATCGCCTTCCACGCAGCTGAAGCCAAGAAGCTCGGTGTCACTAGTGAAGAAGTGGCCGAAGCACTGGGTGTGGCCATCAACATGAACGCCGGTGCAGCATTGGTGTATAGCACCCACGTACTCGACGCGTTTGATAAGTCCTAAATCAAACGCAAAATCCAACTCCTCAACGACGTCGAGATTAATTATGAATAAGCTATTCACTCCTTACGATTTGGCAGGTATTTCCCTTAAAAATCGCATTGTCATGGCCCCTATGACTCGCACCCGTACTTTGGATAACGTTCCAAATGAAGCCAACGCGCTGTATTACGCGCAACGTGCCTCTGCTGGTTTGCTGATCACTGAAGGTTTGCCTATTTCCGACGAGTCCCGGGGCTATCTGTATACCCCTGGTATTTACGAAGATGAGCACCTGCCAGGCTGGCGCAATGTCACTAAAGCCGTGCATGCCAAAGGCGGGAAGATTTTTGCGCAACTCTGGCACGTAGGCCGCATGTCTCACGTCTCCGTGCATGGCATCGTGCCGGTCTCTTCGGGCACAGTACCAGCGGTAGAAACGACCGTGTATGCCTGGATCGAACCTGGCAAAGCAGGCCCTGTTCAACCTAGCGCACCACGTGCACTGGAAACTGAAGAGGTGAAGCGCGTCATCGCTGACTTCGTTAAATCCGCACGGATGGCCATGGACGCCGGCTTCGACGGCATCGAAATCATGGCAGCCAACGGTTTCCTGTTCGATCAGTTCTTGAGCAGCTCCCTGAACACGCGTACCGACCAGTACGGTGGTTCCATCGCCAACCGTCAGCGTTTCCTCCTCGAAACTATTGACGCAATCGCTGCTGAAATTGGTGGTTCGAAGATTGGTGTGCGCTTCTCGCCGTTTGGTCGGCTGTACGACTTCGGTGTGTACGAAGGCGAAGAAGAGACCTGGATGAGCATGGCTGCGGCACTCAATGAAAGGGAACTGGCGTTTGTTCACCTGAACTACCAACCGACCATCCTTGCCGCACAAACACCACCTGGTTTCGGCGCTGCGTTCCGTGAGGCGTACAAAGGCACCCTTATGGCTGCTGGCGGCTTCACCAAGGAAATCGCAGAGTCTGAGCTGGCTAAAGGTGAGCTAGACCTGATTGCCTTCGGCACCGCTTATATTGCCAATCCAGATTTGGTCGAGCGTATGCAAAACAATTGGCCATTGGCCGAGAGTGATCGCGCTACCTATTATGGCGTGAGCGGTTCGATTGAGAAGGGTTACACCGACTACCCGGAATACGCGGCGACCCAAGCCTAACTTCTTCTCAGACATTCAGGAGAACACCATGCCACTTGTCACTATTAAAGGCATCGAAGGCGTTTTTTCCGACGAACAAAAAGCTGAAGTCATCCGTAAGGTGACTGACGCCATGGTATCGGTGGAAGGTGAAAACATGCGCGCCCTCACGTGGGTCATCTTCGAAGAGGTTAAGAGCGGGGACTGGGGTATTGCCGGCAAGCCTGTGACTGCGCAAGAGGTACTGAAGCTTCAAAACGGTCAATAAGGCTGCACCGTTCCGTTATTAGCTCCCTGATGGTTGAGTGAGTTTATGCTCAACAACCAGGGGGCTTTTTCCGTTCTTAATGAACGCCGGATCTGTAGGGTCTGCTCCGTGATTCTGATCATTTATGCCCATCCCTATCCTGAGAAATCCAGGGTCAATAAACTGATGCTCAGGGTGGCCGCCAATAATCCCGAAGTCGTTATTCGCGCAGTTCACGGTGCATACTTAGCTAATCAATCGTCACTTATTAAGCAAATTCGCCATTACGGCGAGCGCCTAGCCTGCTGGAGGGAAGTTTGAATGGATACTCACAGCCTGATTGAAATGCTCATTTACCTGGGCTCGGCTGCCTTGATAGTCCCAATCGCCGTTCGGTTAGGGCTCGGCCCGGTTCTGGGCTATCTGTTGGCCGGCTGCCTGATCGGCCCGTGGGGCCTGAAGCTGATAACGAATGTGGAATCCATCCTGCACTTTGCTGAAATCGGCGTAGTTTTGATGTTGTTTATCATTGGACTAGAACTTGATCCCAAACGCCTCTGGGCAATGCGTCGAATGGTATTCGGCGGTGGCGCATTACAGATGCTTGTGTGCGGGGCGGCCATCGCCGTGTTCTGCGCTGCACTTGGTTTGAACTGGACAGCAGCGCTGTTGGTTGGCTTGACGCTGAGCCTATCCTCGACAGCGATTGCCATGCAGGCAATGAACGAGCGAAACATGACGTCAACCGCCGTGGGCCGCAGCAGTTTTGCCGTGTTGTTATTCCAAGACATCGCAGCCATTCCGCTTGTGGCCACGATTCCATTGCTGGCCGCGAATGGCGGTACGCCTTCCGGCGCCGAGCTCGCACTGTCGATTGCAAAAATCGTCGGTGCAATCGTCGCGGTGGTGCTTTTAGGTCGGTACGTTTCTCGACCCGTCCTGCGCTTCGTCGCACGATCTGGCTTACGCGAAATATTCAGTGCCGTCGCACTCTTCCTAGTATTCGGGTTCGGCCTCTTACTCGAAGAGGCTGGCTTGTCCATGGCCATGGGCGCTTTTCTAGCAGGCGTTCTGTTGGCCAGCTCGGAATATCGGCATGCCCTAGAGAGCGACATCGAACCGTTCAAGGGGCTTTTGCTCGGCCTGTTCTTTATCGGCGTGGGTATGTCCATCGACTTTGGCACGCTGATTGATGAACCATTGAGAGTGCTCACGCTGACCTCGGGGTTTATTGTGATCAAGCTGCTCATGATCAAACTCCTGGGACGCCTCCTCAACGTCCCAAGCAATCAGCGTTCATGGCAGGCGGTATTCCTTGGACAGGGCAGCGAATTTGCTTTTGTCGTTTTTGGCGCTGCGACAGTTGCCGGCATCTTGATCGAGCCATGGGGTAAAAGCCTGACTCTGGCGGTGGCGCTGTCGATGTGCGTGACACCGCTGCTGATTCTGCTGCTCAATTATCTGGAGTCGTCGAAAAAACAGGACAGCAAGGAAGCGGACACCATCGATCAAAGCAATCCTCGAGTGATCATTGCTGGCTTCGGACGATTCGGTCAGATCGCTGGACGTCTATTGATGTCCTGTGGTTTTGAAGTCGTGGTATTGGATCATGACCCTGACCACATCGAGACGCTGCGCAAATTCGGGGTGAAGGTGTTTTACGGTGATGCGACCCGCCTAGATTTGCTCCACGCAGCAGGTGCTGCACAAGCTGTGGTACTGATCAACGCTATCGACAACCAGGACGACAACCTACTACTGACGAAGTTGGCTCAGGAGCATTTTCCGTCGCTGAAGCTCGTGGTGCGGGCCCGTGATATGGGGCACATCATTACCTTGCGTCAGATGGGCATCGAGGCCGTCGAAAGGGAAACCTTTGAAAGCGCTTTATCTCTTGGGCGTCGTGCCTTGGAGCATCTAGGCGTTGGGCGCTACGAGGCTCGTGAGCGTGCCGACACATTCCGTAGGCTGAACTTGGAGATGCTAGAGGAAATGGCCGCACAGCCGGTGGACGATACTGAGTTCAGATATGACGCTTACAAACGAGCCAACGCCTTATTAACGGAACTCTTTAATGACGATCGCGCCCATCCTATCGATGGAGAGGCTAAGAAAAATGACTCTACAAATCAGCGAGACCAATAGCTGATTCGGCTGGACGGAGTCGGAGGAACCTGCTTGGCTGGCATCCTCCAGCTCAACGATATTCGCTTTTTTCAGAACAGAAACTGATCTCGACCCGGCGATGACTCGAAGCAGTCGTCCTTCATGAAAAACTCCCAGGGACGGCACTGAGCTATCCTCGATGTTCGCGTTGGCTGGCATTTTATTGAGTGCTTCGAAAAAGGCTGCGTCAGGCTGCGCACCCGATAACGAGAACGCGTTGTCGAAGACAAACAGCGGGACGCCGGAACCTAACTGCGCTGCGAAAGCTTCTTCCTCTTCCATCTCATCGCGTAGTTTTGGGGATGAGCATGCCAACTGAATTGACTCCTCCGACACGCCGACCTCTCTCGCAATCACCTCCAAACTGGAGCGATCAAAGATTGATCTGCTATGACTGGTACCTTGCTCATACAGCGCCTCTACAAGGCGCGCTTTCACTGCGGTATCCCCAACAGCTTTCACCAGCATGTGAGTATCAGCCGTATCGCCAAACATCATGGTCTCAAAGTGATAATCCAGACCGTCAGTACGACCGTAACCGCTGACTGTACTCATCATGGCGTCAGCGGATCCTGCGTGGCGGTATAGAAAGAACAGTGTAAGTTCGATTGGAATAATCGAACGCCAAAAGAGCCAAAACCACCAGCAAGAAAACAAGAGTTAACCAAGAGGTAAACGGAGCTCCAGGCATTCTAAATGAGGCCATTTCGACCTCACCTATTTTTACAGCACGACGGTATTTTATTTGCGATAGAAATGTAAGTCTGGAATATGCCCGGCAACCTCGTGACCTGTGGCAAAGAAATACGATCCAATCACCAAGAACACGCTAATAGCAGCGACCTTGATCACGGCGAACCAGAATTCCATTTCACCAAACCACTTAACACCAACCATATTCATCAATGTAACCACGCCCAAGGCGCTTAATGCGAAAACCCCGTCGCATGGGAAGTGCGGGAAACGCCTCGAGCTCCAATGCCGTTAACGACATTAAAGCGCTCCCACCCAATGCCGTAGCACGCTCAGATCATCACATTTAGGTCGATCAGGTCGCTAGGTCCCGAAACACAAAAAACCTACCATTCACATGGTAGCTGCGCAAACTCTATTTTTTATGCATCCGTAACCATTTGTTTTTAGATATGTTTATCTAAGCGCCAACCTATAGGTAGACATTTATATAAAATAGTATTTTAATCTTGAATCTGCGGCGAATACGCAACCCATCCCACCCCATCCCGCCAAGGTACGAATTGGATCCGGTATGAAAAAATATAAAAACGTACAGACCTTACTCGCCCACGCGTCTATCGAGCCTGATCAACACCACGGATTCGTCAACACGCCCGTTTACCGAGGCTCTACTGTAGCCTTTCCCACATGCGAGTCGATGCGCGAAGGACGTCAAAAATACGCTTACGGACGTTGGAACAACCCTTCTACAGAGGCACTCACTGCGGCCCTTCAGCAATTGGAAGGTTCGGAAGGGACGGTTCTATGCCCTTCAGGGTTATCAGCGTGTACGACTGCGATACTTTCCGTAGTGGGGACAGGTGATCACATTTTGATTGCCGATAACGTGTATGCGCCGGTAAGGGTCTTCTGCGAGCAGGTAGGCCAGCGCTTAGGAATCGAGGTGTCGTTTTACGATCCTACGATAGGATCCGGCATTGTCGATTTCATCCAACCTAACACCAAAGCTATTTATTTAGAGTCCCCTGGCTCCTTAACATTAGAGATACAGGACATTCCGGCTATAGCGAATGTTGCCCATGACCATGACATCCTGGTTATTGCAGACAATACTTGGGGCACGCCGCTTTACTGCCCGTCGATGGAGCTTGGCGTCGACCTTTCCATCATGGCAGCAACAAAATACATTGTCGGCCACTCCGACGCAGTTCTTGGCACTGTATCCGCATCCAAGCGAGCGTGGGAAAGCCTCAAGCGATACCACTTCAATATGGGCTTATTTGCCAGCCCGGACGATGTGACCCTGGCCCTTCGAGGGATGAGAACGCTAGACGTGCGCCTAGAGCGTCACTATAAAAATGCGACGATAGTTGCCAAATGGTTGGAAAGCCGAGAGGAAGTTATCGCAGTTCATTACCCGGCATTAGAATCCCACCCACAACACGACTTATGGAAACGGGATTTCAAAGGAGCATCTGGCTTGCTGTCGTTTACGACAAAGCCTTCCACGCAGCCAGCAGCAGATGCTCTCTTGGATAATCTATCGCTGTTTGCAATCGGTTACTCATGGGGTGGTTTTGAAAGTTTGGCAATGCTGGCGAATCCTAAACCAGTCAGAAGTGTGAACCACTGGGACATCGACGGCCATCTAGTGCGACTGCATATCGGTCTTGAGGAACCGTATGACTTAATCGCCGACCTCAAAGTTGGCTTTGCACATTTTAATAGATTACGTTGCTAGTTATACCCGTTAGGCACAGCTCTTGATGGGCTGTGCTATCGGACAGCAAACCTCACCTGCTCAATAAGGAGCCATTGGTGTCACAGCGCATAATTGCCACGTTTTCATTCAAAGGGCTGAGACAAGTCGTCTTCCTCACCACGCTAGCTATGCTGTCCTTTGCAGCTAACTCGGTTCTATGCCGGCTAGCGCTTCGTCATACCGAAATTGACCCTACGTCCTTTACACTTATACGGCTGTTGAGCGGAGCCGTTATACTCTGGATAATCTTAGCAATAAAAGGAGCTCACTCCCGCGCTTCTGGCACTTGGTTAGGTGCTTTCACGTTGTTTGCCTACGCTTTCGCCTTTTCATACGCCTATTTGGGCCTGGAAACGGGAACTGGCGCGCTCCTATTATTTGGTGCTGTCCAGCTCTCTATGCTTGGATACGGCTTTTATAAAGGCGAAAGGATGCATGCAGTAGCTATTACAGGCCTCATCCTTGCTATTGGAGGCTTGGTCGCTTTGTTACTACCTGGGGCAACGTCCCCTCCGCTGGCTAGCGCTGGAATCATGCTGTTTTCTGGCGTTGCGTGGGCCATATACTCGCTAATTGGTAAACAATCGAATGATCCACTCGCGTCTACTACCTGGAATTTCCTACGAGCCGTCCCAATGATGCTTTTGGCATCAATCCCCTTTGCAAGTCAACTATCAATAGATATTTCAGGTGTCTTTTGTGCGATTGCGTCGGGAACAATTGCTTCGGGCGTTGGTTATGCTATCTGGTATGCGGCATTACGCTCGCTTTCGTCATTTCAGGCAGCAACCATACAGCTAAGCGTCCCTGTTTTGGCATCGCTCGCAGGTGTGCTCATCTTAGATGAAAGCATGACTACTCGCTTAGCGCTTACATCGCTGGCTGTGCTTGGGGGAATTGGGCTAATACTTAGCGATAAGCGCGTAATAATCCCTAGAAAATAAAGACTGTCTGAGGGCCTGTCTAGATGCGGGGTAAGCGCGGATCAAATATATCCATGTTTCGAAATTACAGAAACCACAGATATTATGAAGAGGATGTGGGCTATAAAACTAGTCACGCGATAAAAGGCGTCGAAACACCATCGCGCCTAAATCAAGCTTAATCAATGTTATCCTTCAGAACGCAGAAGTCCAGAGATAAATAAATCAAACCCAGACGACTGCTCGTAATCATCGCTCATCGCCCAAGATACAAAGCTTGCACCTTCCAAGGTATTCAATATGAATCTTGAAACCTTGATCACGTCGAGCTCGGGCTTGAGCACGCCCTGATCTTGACCATGCTTAATATTTCCTTGAAGCCAAGTAAGATGGATTTCGAAGAAATCCTTTGTCATTGCTTTAAGGCTTTCAGGTAGGGCGAGAAGCTCGGCAGCCAAAGCTCCACAAAGTGGAAGCATTCCGTTTTCGCTGCTGTGCGCGAACATCAACGTGAATGCCTTCAGCCGGTCGACGATGCCAACATTCTCATCATTGATAGCTTCCAGCTGCTTCCTAAACCGGAACAGATAGCTGTCGACGATGGCTATTGCCAAGCCTTCCTTAGTAGGAAAGTGATGGTGAATACTGGCCTTCTTAATGCCGATGTCATCCGCAAGGTCGGCATAACTGAAGGCCGCGTAGCCTTTCGTGCGCAGCAGAATCTCAGCGCTGGTCAAAAGGTCTGAACGTGTACTCATGATGCTGCATCCAAATTTATCATCCTGGCATCATAAATTAGTCACACCTCATAAGACAGCGTTCGCCTTGCGCTGCACTGAGCTATCTATCTATCGCGACGATCTTGGATGCTCCCGCTAAGCCGCATGTGCCTCCTCAAATAGCCAGTCTCGAAAGGCTTTCAATCTTGGCAGGCTCGCACACTCAACGGACGCGATGGAGCCTCTGTGGATGCAATGGATGACGGTTGCGACCAAGGGGCTGCGGCGGCCTGCTATTCCAAGGGCATCAGTATCAGCGTCAAGGCCGCTAAGCTGCGGCGCTAACATGGGCTTCTAGGTAGAAGGGGCAATCAGCGCCGATGCCCCCGAACTGCGGTAGGCGCGAAACCGAACCTGTCTCGAAAGCGCACGGCAAATTGCGACGGCGTTTGATAACCAACGCAAAGCGCTATCTGCATGACGGTCTGAGCGGACGACTGCAACAGCTGCAAGGCAAAGGTCATGCGTGCATCAATCAATAAGCGACTGAAGGTGGTGCCTTCTTCCGCCAGCCTGCGCCGTAAGGTGGCTTCACTAAGCGCAAAAGTGGAGGCAATGTCCAGAGCGCTCCAATCGTTCGCCAGGTCGCTAGTGATCAACTGCCGGACCTTGAACGCCATTGTCGGCAGACACGGCTGCTCGAACCGCACCCCCAGCACACCTGTCCAGACCAGCAATTCCTGTACACGATGTCGAGCGACCAGATTGGGTATCGTGGTGTCTTTTACCGCCTCAACGGCACGCTCAAATGACCCGGCAAAATGCTCTCCGTCGCATGTGACGGGCTGAGCGTATCGGATGACCGCAAGGTGCATGTTGGCTTCGGCGTAAGACTGAATCAACGCCCCGTCCAACACCAGCCAGTGGGCCTGATAGCTGCCGTCTTGCGCCAACCGGTTGATGATATCCAGATATAAACCGCCTGCCACAGCTATGGCCTCGCCTGGGTTTATCACGTACTCGCCGCCTGACCATCGTACGGTTTTCGAGCCCCGCTCAATGTAGATCAAGACGGGGCTCTCGATGTACAAACGCTTGAACTCCAGACTTTCTTGCTGAAGTACGATACCTGCCGAACCGACGCCGGGTCGATGGATAATGCGCAGAGACTCGTAAGCGTTCGTCGATGACATTATCGGCCGCCTTGTACCGTGAGGGTGGCCTTGGCAAGCGAATTACCTGGCACCATGAAGCCAAGCATGGCCGGAGTGGCAGTCAGCGGTAATTTGATTGTATCGACGTTCATGGCATAGACCGTGATGACGTAATGGTGGGTTTGCCCTTCGGGTGGACAGGCCCCTAGATAACCGGGCATACCGCTGTCACCGTGTACTTGCAGCGTACCGTCGGGTAGTTTGCCTCCGGCGCTCCCGGCGCCTTCCTTCAGTTCGTTTACCGTTGCAGGCACGTTTGCCAGCACCCAGTGCCACCATCCAGAACCCGTCGGAGCGTCGGGATCGTACAGGGTTACCACAAAGCTCTTGGTGTCAGGCGGGGCACCGCTCCAGGAAATTTCAGGGGAGAGGTTCTTGCCGGTGCAGCCGAACACATCGGCAAACTGGCGCTGTTGAAAATGCCCGTCCTCGACACTGCTGCTGGACACCGTGAACGATTGTGCTTGCGCGTTGGCGGCGATGAGTGAAAGGGCAAACAGGCCCGCGGCGACACGTAAAATTTTCATACCGACTCCTCTTGGGTTGGAGTGGGTAGTCTGGGGTGTCTGGTCAGACAAGACCGTTTGCCAGCGCTCGATTTTCATCGCAATCCAGTCAATATGCTTGAACCCCATGAGGCTTTAAGGGCGTCGTGAGCGTCATTATGCGGGATTCATAAACGGCTCAACCGCTTGCAAGCCTTCAACCAGCATCAAGGATGTGGTGTGGATATGCTGTTTCAACAGCTCACAGGCTTTGGTTGTTTCTCTGGCCAGCGCTGCATCAAACAGCGCTTGGTGTTCACCCCCAATGTCCCGATCCGTGGTCATGGCAATCGACATCGCGCGATAGCGAGCGGTCTGCTCGAATAACATCGCGCGAATGCGCAATAGCCAAGTATTGGGACAGGCGCTGACCAACGCCTCATGAAAAGCTGTATGGGCGGCAGCCCATTCATCCGCGTCACCCTGACCAATTCTTGAGAGACAGTGATGTGCGACGACCAGTCCTGCTTCCCATGCAAGCGTACCGTTGTCCATTGCATGCTGAAGACAGCTGGCTTCTATCTCCATGCGAGCGCGTGTGAGGTCGTTCAGGTCCGCCAGCGAAATGGCAGAAATACGAAAGCCTTTCTGGGGCTCGGCAATCACCATTCCCTCTGAAACCATTCGAGACAATGCCTCTCTAACCGCGCCCGCACTGGCGTTATAGCGTTCGGCCAAGACCTTTACGTTAACGCGGTCCCCTGGGCGCAAAACACAAGATAAAACGTCATTGCGCAAGCGCTCGTAGGTCGCTTGCGTGAGGCTTTTTGCGGGCTGAACAATCATGGAATAATAATTCCTTATAAATATATTTTGTTTCAAGAAATATATTTTAATCCTTATGATGGTTTTATTCAAATCGGCCGATTTGCTTCTGCAGCTTTGGCGTTTGCCTCTAGATGTTGCAGTTCATTTTCCCTTTATTGCTAATCGAGGTAGTCATGAAGCTTTGTCGTTTTGGCCCACGAGGCGAAGAGCGTCCGGGGGTGATAGATGCCGACGGACGCGTTCGCGATCTCTCAGCGCACGTCACCGATTTCAATGCGGCGGTGCTAGCGCCGTCGTCACTTGCACATTTGGCGACCTTGAATATAGCCAGTTTGCCATTGGTCGAAAGGGGGGTTCGTTATGGTGTACCTGTAGCTCACGTGCGCAAATTTATCGCCATCGGGCTCAATTATCGCGACCACGCAGAAGAGGCGCACATGGCGATCCCAAGCGAGCCGATCATTTTTCATAAAGCCATCAGTTGCCTGAACGGCCCCGATGACGACATCCAGCAGCCACGCGATTCCACCCAGTTGGATTGGGAGCTGGAGCTGGGCGTAGTGATCGGCAGTGAAGCCCGCTACGTGGACGAAGCCGATGCCTTGAACTACGTTGCGGGCTACTGCGTCGTAAACGATGTGTCGGAGCGGGCATTCCAAATGCAAAGTTCACAGTGGGACAAAGGCAAAGGGTGTGACACATTCGGTCCTATCGGGCCCTGGCTGGTGACCCGGGATGAGGTCCCCGACCCGCAAAACCTGAACATGTGGCTGGAGGTCAATGGTGAGCGCCGCCAGACCGGGAATTCGAAAACCATGATTTTCTCTGTTGCTCAAATCGTGGCGTATTGCAGCCGCTACATGACGTTGCAGCCGGGCGATGTAATCTGTACGGGCACGCCACCGGGTGTGGGGATGGGCATGAAGCCGCTGCCACAGTGGTTGTCACCGGGTGATGAGATCCACCTGTGGATCGACGGGCTCGGCGAGCAGCGGCAAAGGGTTGTCTCAGTCCTTTGAATAGAGGGTAAACCGCGCCTGATAGGACAGGCGCTTTTTGACCGACGTCGGTTCAGATCGCCGTAGTGAGATACCCTCCATCAACCGGCAAAATTATGCCATTCACAAACGACGCCGCATCCGACGCCAAAAACGCAATCACCTTCGCGACCTCTTCAGCGCTGCCGAAGCGCTTCATGGGCGTGCGAGACAGCAAACGGTCGATCCTGGGCTGATCATCGATTTTCGCCAGCAGTGGCGTGGTGATCCACCCCGGGGCCACGGCGTTGACGCGAATGTTGTCCGGGGCGTAGGCCTCCGCCAGGGACTTTGTGATCTGCACAACCGCCCCCTTCGCGGCTGAATAGGCCACAAGCTTCCCTCCGCCGAAGTAAGAAAACATCGACGCTATGTTGATGATCGATCCGCCTTGCCTGGCCAGTAAGGGATGCGCCAGGTTGATCAGGCGGTAGACGGCGTTGAGTTGCACCGACAACACTTGGTTGAAGGCTTCCCACTCCATCTCCATTTCGCCCAGGGTACCACCCGCAGCCGGTACCAGAATATCCAGGCGGTCCAGGCTTTGGATCACGCCTTTGAGTGCGTCATCGTCGGTGACGTTAACCTCGCGAAGATCGAGCTCCACCCCCTCGGCGACGACTGTCGCGTCGGCGCCCAAGCCGATTGCCACTACCTTGGCGCCATGTCGGGCCAGAAACTCGGCGGTCGCCTGGCCAATCCCGGACGTCCCGCCGCTGACGAGCGCGACCTTGCCTTCAAACAGAGTGCTGCTGAACATAGTCATCGTTACCTCATGGAGTCAGTTAAACGCTTTATTCAAGGCACGGGCTTACAGACCCAGTACCGAACCCACATCCAGCACCACTTGCAGGCCGACCACAAACCCGTTGTTGCTCAACTGCGTTGCGCCCGGGTTGTAGAAATTGTCCGGATTGATGATGTACTGGATGCTCGGCTCGATCGCCAGGTTGTGGGTCAAGGCAAAATGGCCGTTGGCTTCCATGGCGTAGACATTGCGCTCGCCCAGTTCAGGGTCACCACCGGCGGCCGTGCGCAGGCGTTGCTGGAACTGCAACTGATGAGCGTTGACTTGCAGGTAACTGGCTTTGAGATTGAGCTTGTCCTGCGCCCGATCAAAGGGCGCAAGGTAGGTCAGCCCGGCTTCGGCGAAATGGCTGAAGGGTTGTTTGTCGTCGGCCGCCGCCGACAGCGAGCCGAATACCTGCACGCCTTGCTGGCCGCCGCGCCATAGCGTCTGGCGAAACTTGAAGAAGCCGCCGGCAGTGCCGTGGTCGCTGGCACCCGTCAACGGGTCGACCTGGTTGGACGAGTTGAAGTACGCATTCAGTTCGTATTGGGTGGTGTCATCGCCAGGCTTGCTGCCAATGCCCAGCAGAAAGCTGGTTCCACTCGCGTCGTCGGTGCTGAAATCCAGGCCTTTGCGTTTTTTTAGGTAATCCACCGGGTTGGATTCGAACGCACCTGCGTGCACGTAAAAACGGGGGGTCACTTGATACTTCAGGTAGCCCCCCCAGGCGCCGAAAGGCGGCGGCAACATGCCGCTTGACGCGTCCAGGATCGGGTCGGTGCAGGTGACTCCCGTTTCGCAGTTATAGATATAGAAGTACCGTCGCCCATTGGTCCGCCCGACGTGCAGGTCGAGCTGACCATCGAGCCATTTTTGCTCGTAGGTCAACACGCTCAACTGATTGCTGGCGATGTCGTTGTGCAAGGGCGCACCGCCAAAATAGCTGCCGACGGCACCTTGCCATTTGCCCGCCGTTGGCTGGCCGGTCCCGTTATCGAGGATAAAGACGGTTTGTTCGAAATGCAGGGCTGCGCCGTCCAGGCCACTGAGCGTGGCGAGGTTAACGTCTGCGCCAATGTACAGGTCACCGCTGTTGCCGAAGCTGTAGGGGCGCGGGCCGGTGTCGAGGTTTTTCATCGACAGACTTGTGAATTGCACATGGGGTTGGATGCCATAGTTGGCCAATTGCCCGCCAAGGCTGGCCAGTGGGCCTTCACGCTCCTGTGCCCAGGCTTGGGGGTAGGCAAACACGAGGTACAAAAACGCGCACAAACGAAGGGTAGGGTGCATGGTCGGGGACTCATTTTATTGTTGTTGTGATGAGTAAATGGAGCGGCGTGGTGATGCGGATCACACACGCTATGTGCAGGCTTGCATTGATCGGCGTTGCAGCACGCCAGGCGCGGTCTCCTTGAGCAGCAGGGAAAGCCCCGCTGCCAGCAAGGCCCCGCCGCAGGAAATCCACATCACGATCGACAACCCGAACTGATCGGCGGCGAACCCGGCGACGGTCGGCGCCACGAACCCTCCCACCAGTTCGCCAACGCCCATGATCATGCCCAGCGCAGTAGCCATGACTTCACGCGGGACGGTTTCAGCCGGAATGGTGGACATGAACAACGTGAAGCATCCAAGCCCGGTGAAGGTGAGCACCATCAGCACGCCGAGGACCATTGGCGAGGGCGCGTACAGCAACGCCAGCGGACAGCAGGCGGCAATCAGCGAGAAAAGCACCAGCGTCGGGCGGCGGCCGATTCGGTCGGAAATGCTGGGCACCACAAATCCCCATACGACCCAGGCCGCGCCCAGGCAACTCATGATCGCGCCCATGCTCGGTGCGCTGTACTCGCGCACACTGACCAGAAATGTGGGAGTAAAAGAGATCAGGATGACGAACCAGGTTAAAAACACGCAACTAATCAACGTGCACAGCACGATGTTGCGGCTTTTAAGCAACGCCAGACGGTGCACGGAGGATTTGGCATTGTTCACTGGAACCGGCCGTGGTTCATCCTGGCGCACATAGCGCCAGATGAGCCAGGCAATCAGCAGCCCCGGCAGCAACGAAACAACGAACGCATGCCGCCAGCCATAGGCTTGTGCCAGGGCAATCAACACCGGAGGGCCGATCACCGCGCCCAACAGACCCGCTGCCGAACCTTGCAGCAAGCCCATGTTCAGGCCTCGCCGATGCGGCGATGACGCCTCGACCATCATTGATTGGGATAGTGGCAGGATCGGCCCCTCGGCCAACCCCATGATCCCGCGAAACAGCAACAGGCTGAGAAATCCTGAGACCAGCCCCGAGAGGGCGGAGCACAGGGAAAACAGGATGACCGCCGCAATCAGCAGCGGCTTGCGCACCCCCGGCGATCGGACCACGCGCCGACCAGCGTACCGGAGATCGCCCAGGCCAAGGCCAGCACTGAGGACAACATGCCGAGGTGGCTGTTATTCAGATGCAGTTCCTCAGCCATGAACGGAAACAGGAACGACAGCGCCAGACGGTCGAAAAATACAAAACCAAACGTCAGGAACAACACGCAGAGCAAAACATTTTCATAACTGGCTTTATTATTGTTGTGAGCCATGACGGTTCTCCGTAGCACGGGGTTTAACGGAACAGACGGTCCACTGTGTCAGCGCCCAGGCCGACCTTTTCGTAGTGTTCGCGGCACAGGGCAATGTAGGAGTGCACGTCGAAGTAACCGGTGGACTCGCCTTGATCGTCGAGCCAGATCAGCGGCCCCTTGACGATGAAGAACACGCGCATGGGTTCCTCGTGCTCGTAGGCCACCAGGGTGTGACCCTCGCCAGGCGTTTCGTAGACGAAGTCGCCGGCCGTGGCGGTCCAGTCATGCTCCAGGTAACCCCACTTGCCGGACAGCGTGTAGGCGAATACTTCGTGCGGGTGGTAGTGGCGATTGACCAGGCCGGCCTTGCTCGACATCAAAATGTCGCACCAGCGGTTTTCGCTCGGGGAGATCCACAAGGGGCGTGAAGAGACGGTCTCGGTAAAGGGTACGTAGAGCCGCAAGTCATCACTGGCGGCATTCGGCAGGTAAACCTCAGGCTTGGCGTCGGGCTTGAAGCAGTTCGCGATGGGCTGCAGGTCTTTCCAAAATTCGTTGCGGGCTAATTCGGGCATGTTGGGCCTCTGATTGTTGGAATACAGTGGCCACTCTAGGGAGAACGGGGCGCTACGGTTTGATCGAAACTGACATCATTGTTGTCTGAATCGGACGGATATTTTCAGTTCATCGGTTGCCGTGGTTTTGTGTCGGCTACCGATTGACAGCGTGCCTGTACGGGCGGTTAATGGATCGCTGCAGGCCCCGTAATCCGCCTTGTGTGGGACCAGGCAGTCAATAAGAACGAGAATAAAAAATGACCCGATCCGCCGCCTTGCTTGATACCCAGCGTGCCAGTACCGATGACCTTCCGATGGATCAGCGCGTGGCATTCTGGGAGCAGTACAACGCATCGACGCTGGTCGGCCTGAAGTGCTCTTCCTTCAGCGAAACCGGGTTCAGCGCGCGGGAGGGCAACCTGAGCCTGGACCGGCTGCGGGTCGCTCATATTGCCGGTACTCAACACGTCATCGAGCGTGATGGTTCAATGATTCGCACCGTGCCCAAAGAGTCGGTGTTCGTATCGCTGGTGATGGGCAGTGCGTCGTTTTTCTTTCAGAACGGCAACTGCCATCAGCTGGAACCAGGCGAGATGATGGTATATCGCACCGACAAGCCCTACTTGTTTGGCTTCTCCGGCTCGATGCACAAGTTTATCTTCGACATTCCCCAGGACGTGTTCGCCTCCCACTGTCTGCGCCGTTTTGAAAACGCTGTGAAGATCAGCGCGCATACCGGCACCCAGCGGTTATTGTTGCGCACGTTGAGTGAACGTACTGGCGGCTTTTTCGAGCGGCCAATCAGCGAAGGAGCGGATAGTTATCAAGAGGATGCCCTGGAGCTGTTGGGCACTATTATCGCGAGCCAGTTGGGCAACCGTCGAATCAACGCACTCAGTGCGTCCTACCTGTTGGCAGCCAAGCAATGCATCCTTGAGCAACTGTCCGATCCTGCATTGAGTTGTGAGCGGGTGGCTCTTCAAACCGGCGTCTCCACACGACACCTGGCCAGGCTATTTGCCCTGGAAGACACACAACCCCATCGATTTATTCTGGAAAAGCGCTTGCAGGGAGCGTTCCGTCTGTTGAGCCAGGCGGACGGTCGCGGATTGAATATTGCCGAGGTTGCCTACCGCCAAGGTTTTACCAGCCAGGCGCATTTCGCCAGGGCATTCAAGGCATGCTATGGGCGCACGCCCAGCGACGTGCGCGCTTCGGCGCTGGGCATGTAGCGCCACGCCGCGTTCTTCACTCTCGACTGCGCTGGACGAGCCCGGGGCGTGATCGACCCTCTGGGCGGCATCAACATCTTGTGGACGCTGTTTTGCATCAGGGCTGCGCACTGTCAACCGCGGTGTGACTGATTTATGATGGCAGATTGATAAAATTTGGATGAAGCATCATGAGTACACGTTCCGACCTTCTGAGCAGCGCTGAAATCCTGTTGCGTACCAAGGGCTATGCAGCCTTCAGCTACGCCGACCTGGCCGCTGAGATAGGTATCAAGAAGGCGAGTATTCATCACCACTTCCCGACCAAGGAAGGCTTGGCGATCGCTATCGTCGAGAGCTACCTGTTCAGGTTCAAAAAAAACCTGGAACAAGTGAATGAAGACAACGCCGATGTCGTCGATCGCCTCAAGGCATTTGTGCTGATGTTCGCACGGAGCAGCGAGAACGGCTTGTTACCGCTGTGCGGCGCGCTGGCTGCCGAATTGATGGCGCTGCCTGAAAGCCTCCAGGAATTGACCCGGCACTTTTTCGAAATTCATCTGGAGTGGCTTCAGGCCAATATCGCTCTTGGTCAGGCGAACGGGGAGCTCAAGGCGCAGTTGGACGTAAAGAAAACCGCCAGAATGATCCTGAATACCTTGGAAGGCGGTAGTTTTGTGGCGTGGGCGATGAGTGATCAGTACGAGCAAGCGTCCGGATTTGACTTCATTCTGGAGGCAATGTGTGCAGCGCCCAAGCCTCATTGAAAACTTAATTCATTGAAAAGCCTCGATTATTCGAGGCTTTTTTTTGTTTGAAAATCAGCTCTGGGAAAGGTTTAAATAAACTGCTTGATAGTAAACCAACTAGTTGGTAGGCTTGTTTCATTCCGAGGCGAATGCCCGGTCCATCCGAAGAGGAATGTACACATGAGCACTAACTTGAACGGTATCGATGTTGCCGCACTCCAGCAGTTTGCCCAAGGCGTTGCCGAAGATGCGACCAAGCGCCATGCAAGCTTCAACGTCAAAACTCAATGGAAGGGTCAGACCCGTTCCGTAGCGAAGGTCAATCGCTACAGCCTGGCCGGTGAAACCTATTCGCGTGATTTTGAAATTGCTGCAGACGAGCCAAACGAACTGTTGGGTCAGAACTCCGCGCCCAACCCGCAGGAACTGCTGATGGCCGCGCTCAATGCGTGCATGTCGGTCGGTTACGCCGCCAACGCGGCGATGATGGGCATCAAGATTCACAGTCTGGAAATTGAAACTGACGGCACCCTCGACCTACGTGGCTTCCTTGGCATCGACGAAAGCGTCAACCCAGGTTACGACGAGGTCAGCGTCGTGATTCGCTTGCACACCGACGCCTCCCGTGAGCGTGTTGAAGAGCTGCATAACGTGGTGCTGAAGACGTCGGTGAACTACGCCAACTTCTCGAAAGCCATCCGTATGGTGCCGACTCTGGAAGTGCGTGAAGGCTGATTCGCCCGCTTCAAAAAAATGAGACACCTTGCGTGCACCAGCAGGCGATTGATTGCCCTGGTGCAACACTTACGAAATTTTGAAATCCGGAGTCTGTCATGAGCGATTATTTTAAAGGCAAAAAACTGTTGGTCGTTGGCGGCACCAGCGGCATGGGCCTGGAAACGGCACGCATGGTGCTGAAGGCTGGTGGCAGTGTTGTTCTCACCGGCAGCAAGCAAGACAAGGCCGATGCGGTGCGTAAAGAACTGAGCCCGCTGGGCAATGTCTCTGTCATCGTGGCCAACTTGATGACTGAAGAGGGTATGCACACCGTTCTCCAGGACATCAACGCCAACCACAGCGACATCAGCCTGATGGTCAACTCTGCCGGGATCTTCATTCCCAAGCCGTTCACCGAGCATGATGCGGCCGAGTACGACATGTACATGTCCCTCAACCGTGCGACGTTTTTTATCACTCAGGCGGTCGTCAAGAACATGCTCGTCGCAAAACGTGAAGGTTCGATTGTCAATGTCGGCTCCATTGGTGCTCAGGCCGCGCTGGCGGGCTCGCCAGCCTCGGCCTACTCCATGGCCAAAGCTGGTTTGCATGCGCTGACACGCAACTTGGCGATTGAATTGGCGCATTCGGGTATTCGCGTCAATGCGGTTTCCCCAGGCATCGTGCATACCTCGATTTACGAGGGCTTCATGGACAAGGATGCGATCCCGGAAGCGATGAAGTCGCTAAACGCCTTCCATCCGCTGGGACGCGTGGGCGTGCCGGAAGATGTGGCCAACACGATCCTGTTCCTGTTGTCGGATAAAACCTCATGGGTGACCGGCGCAATCTGGGACGTGGACGCCGGTGTCATGGCCGTGCGCGCCTGAATCCCAGGTAGCAGACCATCAATGGCTGAACGCTGGCCGCAGGAGGCTCGAATGTCTATCACGACAAAGGCCGCGCTGTTGCATGCCGCGGAAACACACATGCGCTCCAAAGGCTATTCAGCGTTCAGCTATGCTGATCTTGCGGCACAGATCGGCATCCGCAAAGCCAGTATCCACCATCACTTTCCCACCAAGGAGAGTCTGGGGGCTAAGCTGATCGAGGATTACGTACAGCGCTTCGAAGAGACGCTGAAAGCGATTGAAGCGATGCATGCCGATCCGTTGCTGCGGCTGCGTGGTTTTTCTCGACTTTTCGTGATCAGCGCCAATGACGGGCTGCTGCCGTTATGCGGTGCCTTGGCTGCAGAAATGGCGGCATTGCCGCTGTCGCTGCAAGCGCTCACTCGGCGTTTCTTCGAGTCCCAACTCCATTGGCTGCAGAGCACCCTCTGTGACGCAGTCGAGAAGCACCGCTGGGTGTTGGATAAACCCGTTGACGTCTACGCGTTCATGCTGCTGGGCGCGCTGGAGGGCGCAAGCCTGATCAACTGGGCATTGGGCCGATCAAACGACTCTTTGTCGGGTTTCAATCATTTACTTGAAACGCTGGCAACGCGGTCTTCACTTATTTGTGCAGGATGAGTTATGCAAACCCCTTCGAAAAAGTACGTCGTCGATATCTGGTCTGATTTCGTCTGTCCTTGGTGCTGGATTGCCAAGCGTCGTTTTGAAAAAGCGCTTGAACAGCTTTCCGGCAAGGACAGTGTTCAAGTCAACGTCAGAGCTTATCGTCTAGCCGCCAATCATGCGCCGGAACCTATGGTCGCGGCGCTCAAGCGCAAGCTCGGCAATCCCCATTCTGCCGATGCGATGATGGATACCGTGACTAAATACGGACGCTCTGACGGGCTGGATTATCGCTTCAGCACGATGTTGTTTGGCGATACGGCCGACGCCCATGTTCTGGTCAAGGCGGTCGCCGACCCTGTGGCGAAAAAACGTCTCGTAGAGATGCTCTACGAACAGAGCACCACCCACGGCAAGTCGCTGTTTGACCGCAGTAGCTTGACCGCTATGGCCAAAGCCGCCGGCGTATCGAATGAGTCAATCGAACTGGCGTGGTCATCCGAGGAGCTACGTGTAGAGATGGAGGAGGATGAGCATTTCGCCGCCCGGCTGGGCTCCGGCGTACCGCTGTTCGTCTTCGACAATGCGTTCTCCGTGTCAGGTGCCCAGCCTGTGACGGCGTTTCTCGAGGCGCTGAACAAAATGCAGGAAAATGCGCAGATCGAAGGTGATGCGTTCATTGGCCAGGTCTGTGGCATCGATGGCTGTAAAATTTGATTGGCAATGCTCGCGCGGCCTCGCGAGGGGCTGCGCTCAATGAGGTCCCGATGAGCCGTATCGTTGAATTGAGTGCCCCACAGTTCGCTCGCTTTGTTGCCAAAGGCAGCAGTGTCGTGTTGTTTTCAGCTTCCTGGTGCAAGCCATGCCAGGAGATGAAGCCAGTATTTCATGCCTTGGAGGAGAAGCTTCACGCGCTGGCCTCCTTTGGAAAAATCGATGTGGCAGTATCACCGACCATCGCGCAGATGTATGGCATTCGCGCGGTACCGTCCTTAGCGGTGTTCCACCAGGGGCGGCTGCTGCGAGTGATGCCTGGATCTCGCTCAGTCGCGGCCCTGAAAAAATCCGTACTGGCGGAGCTGGAGGAGGCGCGCTGAGCGGTGCTTTTTTTGCGCTCGTTCGGTCTCGCGTGCTTGCGTAGCCGGTTGAGGTTTACATAATGATGTGCCCCATGTCGCGGGCACGCACCACCAGTTTCAGTGAGGGAAGTGCTCCTGGACCTGCGGCGCGCAGCACTCCATGCGGATCTGGCTCAATCCTTCGACGCTGGTCAGTTTTGGCCTGACGCCGGTCAATGTGAAAAGTGCGATTCAAACCCAAACGTGCAAGTGTCGTCCGGGCAGATCGGTGGATGCTGACCTTAAATGACTCTTAGCTGTCCCCCTGAGCAGCAGAAAAACACTTTGTCTCACCTTATGCTTGCTGTGCATGACTTGGGTAAATAGCACAGTAAGCACTTCTGATAAGGGGATTCAAAATGCACATGCCTTCGCTTAAGGCCGTGAGTGAACAGGAGTGGCAACTGCGATGTGATTTGGCGGCTTGCTATCGCCTGGTTGCTTTGTACGGCTGGACCGATCTGGTATTTACTCACATCAGTGCCCGTGTTCCCGGGCCGGACCACCATTTTTTGATCAATCCCTACGGGCTCCTTTTCGAAGAAATCACAGCCTCTTCCTTGGTGCTGGTAGACCAGGAGGGCAATCAGGTCCGTGAGTCCGGGTTCCATGTGAACCGAGCAGGCTTTGTGATTCACAGTGCCATTCATGCCCTGCGTACGGATGTCCAGTGTGTATTGCATACCCACACGCGGGCTGGTGTGGCGATCAGCGCCCAGCGTGCCGGTCTGCTTGCCGTATCACAGCAAGCGTCATTCGTTCTCACCGGTCTTGGCTATCACGACTATGAAGGTGTCGCACTGCGTGATGACGAGAAGCCGCGCTTGCAGGACAGCCTGGGTCCGAACAACTTTCTGATGTTGCGCAACCATGGGCTGCTGACTGTCGGGAGAACCATCGCGGATGCTTTTTTAGCGATGTATATCTTTGAAAGCGCCTGTCAGATCCAGGTGTCTGCGCAGGTAGGTGGTGAGTTGCTTTGCATTGATCCACACATCCTTGAAGGCGTGGCTGACGCGGCGCGCTTACAGACTGTAGGTTTGGGGGGCGAGTTTGTCTGGCCAGCACTCCTGAGAAAGTTGGATCGCCTCAATGCCGACTACAAGGACTAATTCGTTCCTTAATTGGAATGAAGTTGTTGAATCAATTTGCGGGAGACGAAAATGACAGCGCCAGTGAAGTTTAATAATTTTAGAGCGTTTTACTCATTTTATCTGAGTGAACATTCTGACCGGACGTCACGCCGCCTGCATTTTATTGGTTCGACGATAGCTATTCTACTAACGATCGTCGCTGTCCTTACGGGTAGCGGGTGGATGCTCATTCTCGCTATGGTTCAAGCGTATACCTTCGCCTGGGTCGGTCATTTTTTTTATGAGCGAAATCGACCTGCCACCTTCAATCATCCCATCAATAGTTTCATTGGCGATTGGCGGATGTGGTGGGATATTCTGACCGGCAGGATCCCGTTCTAACCATTCGTATAACAACCTCGTTCAGGAAGAAGGGCGCATATCTCCATCGCATACGCTTGGCAACCAAGCGTCAAACGATTATCTACACCACCCGCTGGTGACTTTTTTGAGAGCGTTGATGTACATGCTGATCAGCGTCTTGGTGGCAGTCCGTTTTCAACCCTTTTTCGTCCATCTCGCCCCTGCTTGCAGCGGGTGCGCTTGGTTATTTTAGATAAATCACCTGTTTGCGGATTAGTCGCATGAGCCACCAAGGTGATGGGTGATTTCCCAAACTGACAAGCCACGTTTTGATAATGACTTATGGTCTTGATTGGAAGTTAAATAACTATGAATAGTAAAGTAGATGCACCTGAGTTGGCCTCGGCAAAAGCGGCTTTCGATGCTGCCCGCGCTGGTTTTGAACTCTATGCCAATCTCACAACCGAAGAGCGCCTTGCTGAAATTTCAAAGTTAAAGGAGACGATTCTTACGAACCGTTCGATGATTATCGAGCGTGTTATGAAAGACGTTGGAAAGTGCCGGACCGATGCGCTGATCGCTGAGATTTTAGGGACAGTCGATTGGATCAACTGGCTTGAAAAAAATGCGGCACGGTTGCTCCGTCCAGAAAAGGTAAAAACACCGATCACGCTGTTGGGCAAGCAGTCGCTATTGCTGCATGAGCCATTGGGTGTTGTGCTGATTATCTGTCCCTGGAATTACCCTTTTCACAACGCGATCACGGGCATCGTAGCCGCGATTTCCACCGGAAACGCTGTTGTCTATAAGCCTTCCGAACATGCCCCTTGTACGGGGTTGATAGAAAAAGTCTTGGCGTGCTCGCCGGTGCTTCAAGGTTTGGTGCAGGTTGTGTATGGCGACGGACGCTTGGGCGCGGCGCTTATAGATGAGCAACCGGCCAAGGTTTTTTTTACCGGCAGCGGGTCAACGGGCAGCAAGATAATGGCCCAGGCGAGCAAGGAGTTGATTCCTGTCGAGCTCGAACTGGGCGGCAAGGACCCGATGATCGTATTTGCCGATGCGCCGGTGTCACGTTCGGTCGCAGGCGCACTGTGGGGCGCTTTTACCAACGCGGGTCAATCCTG
Organism: Pseudomonas sp. R1-43-08; assembly: GCF_003852255.1. Lineage (NCBI taxonomy): Bacteria > Pseudomonadati > Pseudomonadota > Gammaproteobacteria > Pseudomonadales > Pseudomonadaceae > Pseudomonas > Pseudomonas sp. R1-43-08. The sequence continues at coordinate 3,566,152 of NZ_CP027734.1, read as the reverse complement.
CAGCGCTGTGGAGCGGCTGCTGGTGCAGGACACCCTTCATGACGCCTTTGTCGATGAGTTGGTAAAAGAGGCTGGAAAAATTGTCGTGCGTCCTGACGACAGTGGCGATGCGGATATTGGCCGAATGACCGTGGGTTCTCAGAGAGACAAGGTTATCGAGCATGTGCAACAGGCGCTTGATTCAGGCGCTCGTCTGCGATTTGGCCAAGTGCCTACGCGGGACTCATTGATCGTGCAACCGATTATCCTCGACCAGGTCACCCCGCAAATGCTCGTGTGGAAAGACGAAACGTTCGGTCCTGTGCTTCCCGTTATGAAATTTTCCAGTGAAGCACAGGCTATTCGTGAGGCCAATGCCACCAGTTATGGCCTGTGTGCCAGTGTGTTTACGTCTGATCGCGAGCGAGGACTGCGCGTTGCGCGGGCGATGGACGTGGGCGGCGTCTCGATAAATAACGTCAACATGAGCGAGGGGAACCCAGGCTTGCCTTTCGGTGGGGCCAAAAAGAGTGGGTTTGGAAAATTGCGAGGGCCGGAAGGGTTGTTGGGATTCACCCGCAGCAAGGCTGTGCTGATCGACAAAGCAACGCCCAAGATCGAAGCCAACTGGTATCCCTATACCCAAGGAAAATTCAGTCGCTTTGAGCATTTTATCAATGCGTTATATCGGCCGCGCCGATTCCGGCTTCTGGCCATTGCCTGGCATGGCTTCAGACTGGAGTCCTTCAGTCAAAAATCACGTAAGTAAGTAAAGGGACCCATGTAGTGGGAACGTCCGTTTGTGGCTGTTCGTAGCCGTGGGACTGACGGTTCTACTCAATAAGAAACATGCATTTTATCACTGGAGCTACTGCGTCAGACGTTGCTTAACTGCCTTTCTCCTAATCCAATAACAATGAAAGGGTGTACCCATGAAAAAAACAACCGCTAGAAATATTAACGTCTCTGTATTGACGCTGATCTCAATGAGCTCTGTCGCTTGTGCGGCACAGGCAGATGATGACATTGCCAGCTATTCGCTGGATGTGACTGCAAAGTTAGCCTCCGATATACGCAACCGAGGGACATCTGACTCATTGAATGGTCCGGGTGCGAAGGTGTCTTTCACGCTTGCCCATGAAAGTGGTCTCATTGGTTTGGTCGAGCTCACAACCGTGAGCGACAAACAATATTTGAACAGTGACAAATACAACGCGCTTGTGGCTGGCGGTTATCGATTTGGCGATCCTGATGCCGGGCATTATGGCGTGGGCCTGGCCGCTGAGTTTTTCCCAGGTGGGAAATATCAGGCGCCCAGTCATTTTGATTTTGAAAATTTTGTGCCGACCGACGTGCGATCCACTAATTACAATGGTCAGTTTGCTTTTGTGGAACTAGGGTATGGTGCGTTGGAGGCGCGAATCGCCACAGTTATTTCGAAAACGTATCGCGGCACTAATACGTCAGGTGTATGCGGCACCATGCTGCAGTATATGAGCGATCCCACGGATGCATTGAAGTGCTACGCTCGGGGAGACCATAACTCACGGGGCAGCATGTTGTATGACCTGGACTATAAGTACGCACTAGGCGCTGCCACGACCTTGAAGTTGCATGCGGGTTATCAACAAATCAGGAATTTTTCCGAGGCCAGTTTCTACGATTACGGCGTAGGCGTTGTCCATCAGTATCTGGGGTTCGACTGGGGTCTGGACTGGGTCTCACCCAGAACGCGTGTGCGGGAGTTGTTCATTGCCCAGGATGGCGACCATCAGCGCCCCACGGACGAAAACAAGTGGGTGTTTTCCGTTTCCCGTGTTTTTTGAGTGTTCGGCGAGCACTGTAACGGCGTGACCTTCACTCACCTTGTACAGGCGCGTGTCTGCGAGGGGAGGAGGTCTTTATTACGTCAACTGTTCAGGCGTTGGCTTGTCGGGGGCCATGTCCCGTCCATCGTTTGAACGCTCTGCGAAAGTTGTGAGCGTCGCTGAAGCCTACTTCGTAAGCTATTTCATCCAGTGTCAGTCGAGGGTTGTTCAACAGGGATAACGCACGGTTTTTACGTAAGTCATCCAATACAGCCTGGTAAGACACGCCATGCTCGGTCAAGCGTCGACGCAACGTACGGTCGCTCATGCACAGCTGCGATGCGACGGATGACAGGCTGATGGTATGGCGTAGGTCGCGTCGTACAATTCGCTCTATCGACTCGATGAATTCGCTTTCGCCGGATTTCTGATGCTCGCTCATCTTCAGCAATTCAAGGACCTGCCGATTGCTCAGCGAATCATGTGTGGCGATGGGTTTGTTTGCCCAGCGGGCGTCACACGTAAAGGTGTTGTCTTTTTGATCAAAGCGTATGGGGCACTTGAACAGTTGGTCATATTGAGCTGCATAGAGAGGCCTTGGATGGCTCAGCTCAATGGAGGCCGGCGTGAACGCTTCGCCCAGAAGTGCGCGTGCGATATTCAGGAACACCCCGAAGGCTTCTTCAACCAGAAACGTCTGGATATCGGGTTCGTGAAAGCCGCAGATAACCCTGATTGAAAAGCTTCCGGCGTTCTCGACTTTTTCAAAGTGCAACAACGCTCCGGTATGCTTCTGCATGGCAATGCCCAGGTCGATTGCGCTCTTCAACGTAGCACTGGTCAACATGGCGTAACCCACCAGCCCCATGGAGGCAATGCTCTCATGGGCACTCATGTCCAGGCCCAGGCTGCGATTGCGGCCTTTGGTCATGTCCAGGGCGCGTCTGATCATCAAACAAGCCTGCCGAAAAGACACCCGACTCTGCGGATTGGATAGATCTGCAACATCAAAGCCAAGTCCGATACACAGCCGGTTCGCATCTATCCCCAGATCCACGCTTGCGTCAGCCAAGCTGCGCAGGAGATTCACTTGTAATTCGGCTGTTGCGTAGCGAGTCGATCCGATCATGTGCAGTAACCTCTTTTAATTTGAAAGGGAGGTTTTTTGGTCTGTCTGAGGGCTCCCCTGGTGTTGGGGAAACGCATCCGGGAAGGAGATTCGAGAAATTCCCTTCGTCCATCTGAGGGTGCTGGCTTGACGCTCAAAAGGAAGTGTAGTCGCCGAATGATTAGTACATGATCGTCTGTGCTAATCAACGGCATAGTGAAGGATGCTTCAAATGTTTGCGTTGCGTTAAGGGCGCGTGCCAAGGGCGGCTGGGCGATCAATTGAACGCCGGGCTGCCGAGGGATGAACAGGTGGGTACGTCACGGCCCGTCCATGTTCAATGTATGGTTGCGCAGGCGTTGGCGGGCCGAGCCGATCGAAGCGAAAGCCAGACGAATGGCATCGTAAGTGCTATGCCCAGGCCTAGGCCGCAGGCGAACTCAATAGCACCGAGCTGGGAGAACAACGACCCCGCCACGCCCGTTCCGACCCCGGCTCCCAAGAAGGTGATCACGACTGTTCGTGCGATCAGTGACCCGTCAGGATCAACGTCCGAAAGCAGCCCGCTGAGGAAGGGAATAATGATGAAAAACGCGGTGTTCATTATCACTTGGCTCAAGAAAAACGACCAGGCGTCTCGCTCCAGGAAGAACCAGATAATCGAGCCTGCCAGCATCAATTGAGCAAACCAGATAATGCTCAGCCTGTGATTGTGGCAGCCGCGGATAGAGGGCACGATTGCCCCGGCAAACCCCAGAAATGACGAGATCGACAGCAGCACTGCGGTTGTGGTGCTGGTCAACCCAGCATGGCTTCCGACAAGCGTTGACACGGCCCACTGAGACGCCTGAACGCCATAAATGAGGACCGTGCAGACCCAAACGCTCAACACCAGCTTTTTCGGCGGTTTAATACGCCTGGAAACCTGGACCACATTGTGAGTAAGTTTGCCTATCGTGGTTATCCACGGCGCGATCACCAGGGCGACGCCGGTCAGCAGGAGAAACAGCCAACGGCTCAGCCAGCCTTCCGGCAGGTTTGAGATCATGATCAGGACACTGCCATTTATCGCGCCGGCAATCAGATTGATCTTGCCCCATAACCGATCGGTCCCCATGCGCTGGGAGATCGCTGCCCCCACAATGACAAACAACGCTCCTTCACATAAACCGGTCAGGCCTCGTGCTATGCCGACGCCAATCACGGTTGTCGCCATGGCGCTGAAGAGCTGGCCCGCCACAATTCCCACTGTACCCAAGAGCGTGAAAGTGCCTGCAGTCCGGGTAATCCAGCGTGGAAGTAATGCGCAACTTATGGCTATCCCCAATATTTCGACCCCAGCCATTTGTGTGGCAACGCTCTCATCCAACTGAAACCTGAGCATGACCGAGGCCACCAGAAAAGGTGTCAGGCTCAGCCCCGCGGTGGCGAGGGCGTAGGCCAGGGCCAGTCGGAGCACTGCGGCTCCGCGTAATTCAGAGCGCAAGGTGGGTAATTCGGATGATGCCGATGACATTGAGTCACCTCATTGTTGTTATTTAGGGGAGGGGCTTGTTACTGGCCGAGCATCAAGCGGGTCACCAGACGCGTCATGGCTCCGTAGGGGGCCGAAACCTTGTCGGACATGTTGAAGCGGCTCAGCTTGAATACGCCTCGCGCATGAGAGAAGCGAATAAACCCCTCATAACCGTGATACGCGCCAGTTCCACTGTTACCGACACCACCAAAAGGAAGGTCATCCTGGGTCGCGTGCAGCATCGTGCCGTTGATCGTCACCCCGCCGGAGCGCGTCTGTTCTAACAGCTGATCAACGAAGGCGTTGTCATTCGAAAAACCATAGAGCGCAAGAGGTTTGGGGCGCGCGTTGATAAAGGCGATTGCTTGTTCGAGATTGTCGTAGCCAATGACTGGTAACAAAGGCCCGAAGATTTCTTCGCACATCACGTCGGCATCCAGGGACACATTGGTCAGAATGGTTGGGGGCACTTTGCGCTCATCCGTCCCGCGGACCATACCGTTTTGCCAGATCCGCGCCCCACCGGCACCTGCCTGATCAATCATTTTCATCAGTCGATCGTAGTGTCTAGGCGAGATGATCGAGGTGTAGTCCTTGTTCCCCTGAATGCTCGGATACAGCTGTTTCGCGGCGTTTAAACATTCTGCGGCGAAGGTGTCCACCAGGTGGCGCGGTACCATGGCGTAGTCGGGAGCTACACAGGTTTGGCCGGCGTTGAAGAGTTTGCCTATTGCAACCAGGCGTGCAGCTTTCTTTAAGGGGAAATCCGCGCCGATGACCACTGGCGACTTACCTCCGAGCTCAAGTGTTATCGGGGTCAAGTTACGTGCGGCGGCGGCCATGACATGCCGACCCACATTCGTTGAACCGGTGAACACCAGGTGATCGAAGGCCAGCTCACTGAACCGGCTGGCCAGCGAGGCATCGCCTATGATCACGCTGATTTGCTCGGCAGGAAAAATTTCGCCGAGCAGGCGTTTGAGCAGCTCAGCGGTGTGCGGGGTGAGCTCTGACGGTTTGAGCATTACCCGGTTGCCGGCGGCTAGCGCTTCCATAAGCGGTACCAGTGTTAATGTCAGCGGGTAATTCCAGGGCGCCAAAATGCCTACGACGCCTAACGGCTGGTACATCACACGTGCAGTGGCCGGCTTGAACGCCATGCCCACTTTACGTTTGCTGGGCCGCATCCAGCTTTTGAGATGGGCGCGAATATGTTTGATGCCATTGACGATAGGCATCAATTCGCTGAGTTTGGTTTCAGCGAACGAGCGATTGCCGAAGTCTTTGCAGACCGTCTCGATGAGCACATCATGATTGGCCTTAATCAGTTGCAATAAGGCCTCCAGGTCCGCCATACGCTGCTTGTAGCTGGGCGCGCCGTGCACGAGCACAGCTTGTTGCTGAGCGTCGAAAATTGCTGTGAGCGGGTCGGTATCCTGGATCGAAGGGCTTTGAATGCGCGCTGGATGGTTCATTACGTTATGTTCCTGGCGTAGTGTCTTGAGGGAGAGAAGGAGCGGGGCTGGCTCGACGCTGTCAGAAAAAGCTTTTGCCTTCGCCACGATAAGTAAGGACACGATCCACCACTCGCCCGTTGCGGATAAGAAGCAGCTCATTGAATCGCTCGCAGAGCTCGCCTGCTTTGGCATGACGAAACAAGACGGGTTCGCCGATCTTCAACGCCGATGCCAAAGGATGGCGCAACGGTGTCTGCACCTCACCTGCTGCCTCGTTGTCAATCAAGGTGCAGCCAGCCGGCAACCAGGGGGTGGGCAAACGATCCTTACCCGCCGGCCCGGAAGCGATGTAGCCACCGCCGGAACAGACCATCACACCGGCGTCCTGGGTTCGCGTAACGGTCAGCGCAAACCCTGCGGATGGAAGCAGCTCAAACGCCTGGTAATGATCGAACAGGGTGGGCGCATAGAGTCCGGAACCGGCTGCCAGCTCAGTGACCGATGAGTCTTCACGGGTACTTTCGAAACTGCCCGTTCCGCCGCCGTTTACGAAGCGCAACTTATGCCCAGCGTCCAGCAAAACCCTCACAACGTCTTGTCGCCGTGCGTTAACTTCCCGGATGGACCGTCGCTTCAGATAACGGATGATTTTATTTTTCAGGGCTTGCCCCGGCACCGCGTCCATCAGGCCGGCAATTTGTCCTTCGTAGCCCATGAGGCCTTCGAGCACCACGCCTCGGCGTTCGACAATCTGATTGGCCAACTTCAAGGCCTTGACAGCATCATTGATGGGCGAGCGATGGACGCCAAAATAAAGCCCAGGGAAATTGGAAGACATGTCCAGATCGATGGACAGCGGAATGATGACGTCTTCGTTGAGGGCTATTTCGTTGATTGCCACGACTTGTGCCAGGTTGTCGACCATCAAGGTAATTGATCGGCCCCTGCGCAGTTGGGCAGCCACTTTGAGAATGTCGCGTACGTCTACGGTGGGGTAGGCCACGACGATATCGTCGAACCCCTGACTGGCCAGCCAGGCGGCTTCACCTGCGCAATAGCACAGCAGGCCCTGCATGAACGGGCCAGCCTCCATGATCCGGCGAATCATTTCGACGCTACGCACCGACTTCGTCACCAGGCGTATAGGCAGGGGACCTGCGCGCAATCTCAACTGCTCCAGATTGATCAGCAAATGGTCCAGATCTATGAACGCTGCAGGCAACTGATAATCAGCCAAAATCCCACGGTAATAGGTGTAGTTTCGTACCGGTCCCTCGAGGGGAATTTTTGTCTCTAAGCAGCTCATGGGCTTTCCGGTGGGATCATCAGGTAAAGGAATGGGCAACTCGCCTCGTTTTAATGAGAGTAATCGGCGGATAGGAACTGAAACAGGTTGAGTCAGGACCATCTAGGGGTCCGAAAAGGCCACAATCGACAGGAAATGAGCCTGGCCTGCATTGACTCCAAACTGGCCTCGGCGCGGCCCCGAAGTTCGTGATCACACTCATACACTGGCACGTCGAGAACGTCTTGAATTGAGGAGTGTGATTAATGAAGTATGCGTTGATTACTGGGGCATCCAGAGGTATCGGAGCGGAGTTTGCCAAGTTGTTCGCTCGCGATGGTGTTGGCGTTATTTTGTGTTCCAGCCCGCGGGGTTGGGATGAGCTTCAGGTCCAAGTGCTGGAGCTAAAATCGGTATTTGGAGTGGAGGCCTACGCACTTTGCCAAGACCTCTCTTTGCCTGGCGCCGCCGCCGCACTTATCGAGCAAGTCAATGAACTGGGATTGCCCATCGAATATCTCGTAAACAATGCAGGCGTCGGTATTGTCGGCATCGAATTTCAAGGCTACGACCAGGCTCAAATGACCGCCATGCTTCAACTCAACGTTGTAACGCTGTCTGAATTGACGTTGCATTACGTCAAGCAAATGCTCCCACGGGGGCGTGGCCGGATCCTCAATGTCAGCGCGGCATCGGGCTATATCATTCCTCATGGGTTGGAAACGGGGTATGCCGCTTCCAAGTCTTATGTCATCAGCCTCTCCGAGGCGCTCTCGTGCGATTTACGTGGCACGGGCGTGACCTGCACCCATGTCGCCCCCAGTGCCACCAAAACCGGTTTCTTCTTTAATGCGGGTCTGGTCGATGATCGTCGGCTCGCCAAACTGGGTTACAGCCAGCCGGAAGAGGTTGCTCGTGCGGGATACCAAGCCATGCAGGCAGGACATATGTCTGTGGTGCCGGGGCTGAGCAATAAAATCATCATTTGGCTGGCGCGTATTTCACCTTCCAGGTTACTGACCGGGATCATTTCCAGCTATGTCGTTACACGCAAATTGGATTGAGTGTTCGGTCACCGCAGCAGGCTGTTTCCACGCAGTGTGAGTCCGGGCCAAACCAGGCCTGGAACCTGCCGGCAGCAAGGCCGAGGGGCGCCTCGATTTAAGCATTTGGTACAGGCGCCAGCCGATCCAAATGACTGACAATCATAGAAGCGACCATCGCACAGACGCTTTTAGGGTTAAGCGACTCATCAAACAACAACTCAATTGTTGCGTGGATCATCTCCACTGCCACCCTGGCGGCGGTTGCGAGCTGCTGCGGGTCTGCCTGTGGGAAGACCTGCGCGAGAATTTCTGCCTGCGCGCCGGATACTCGCCGGTGGGAGTCGATCCTTACATGCTCCAGCGCGGGTACTGCGCGCAGCCCCTTGAGAATCCACATGCCGCCCAACGTGGCGTCGGTGACCCGATAGGTGTCCAGGATCAATTCGGCTAGCGCAGATTCCAGGGCTTCTGGCGGGCCAGACAACAATTGCGGGGTAATCCAATGGTCAATCAGGCCGTTCTGTTTTTCCAGCAGGCGCTCACCCAGCACGGTCAGTAGCGCGTATTTGTTAGGAAAGTAGCGATACAGGGCCGGCGGGGTCAGCCCTGCACATTCGCAAACCAGGTTGGTGGACAAACGCTCGATTCCCACATCGCACAGGGTTTGCGCGGTCGCGACCAGTATCCGCTCGTAGGTTTCAGTACTGCGCTGCTGTGCAGGCGGCTTCTTGTGTTCCTGGGTTTTCCCGGCATTGGAGGCGTGGGTGCTGGCAGTGTTGAGCTTGGCCATAGGTACCTAGCAAAAAAAGGTTCAAGACTCAGCGTATCAAAATGAAAAAAAATGTTGCTGAGTCAGATAATGGTAGTTATAACTATCGTGTAGCGATGACTATCATAACCGATGCGTCGTTAGTGTGACGGTCTCTTAAAACAAAAAATACAGGTGATGACTATGAACGCGCGGCATTGGCTTTTCTTTTCACTGGCATTGGTGTGCTCTTCCAGCGGTTATGCGGCGGGTCCACAGGAGGCCAAAGGTCTGTGGCTCACATCGGAAAAGGATGCGGTAGTCAAGGTCGACGATTGCACCGACAAGCCCGGCGCGCTGTGTGGAAAGGTTGTCTGGGTCAAGGACGTGGCCTCCACCACCAGCGATTGCGGCGTACAGATCATGCAACTGGATCGTTTCGACCAGGAAGCATGGCGCGATGGTTGGGTGTTTGATCCCCGTGATCATAAAAAATACAAAGGCGTCGTTCGGGTCAAAGAGGGTTACCTCAATGTCCGGGCTTTTGTCGGTACCGAGATCCTCGGCAAGACTGAGCAGTTCGAACGCATTGCCTCACTGCCTCCTGCACCGGTTTGCACTTTGTAAATCGACCTTTTTGTGGGAGAGCCTCATGCGTGCAACGACACACCATTATCTGATGGCTGCTTTGCTGTGGCCTATCGTCAGCCCATCCTTGGCAATCGCCGACGAGATGGCCAGTTATGCAATTGATGTCACGGCCAAGGCCGTGTCCGATGTCAGGACCCGGGGCGTGTCGGACTCTTTGAACCGGCCGGGTGCCAGAGTCACGATTCAGGTCGCCCACGAATCAGGCTTGGTGGCGCTGGCCGAGTTCACCACCGTCAACAAGAAGCAATTTCTAGAAGGGGATGGTCTTGGCGTCCTGCTCGCGGGCGGTTATCGCTTTGGTGATCCTGAGACTTGGCATTACGGCGTGGGTCTGGCGGCGGAGATGTTCCCCGGTGCGCAATTCAAAGCGCCGAACAAATTCGACTTTGAAACCTTCACCCCAACCGATGAACGTACGACCAACTACAACAGCCAGTTTGCCGTATTGGAAATCGGCTACGGGGCGCTTGAAGGTCGAATTGCCCGGGTCTTGTCAAAAACCTACCGTGGCGCCAATACCGGCGGCGTGTGCGGGGCTCAGTTGCAGTTCCGTGACGATCCTACCAAGGGTTTGGAGTGCTACGCCAAGGGGGATCGCAACTCCCGTGGCAGCATGCTCTATGACCTGGACTACAAATACCCGCTCGGGATGAATACCACGCTCAAGCTGCATGCCGGTTATCAGCAAATCGTTAACTTCTCAGAAGCGAACGCGGCCGACTACGACATTGGCTTGATCCATCACTTGTGGGGCTTCGACTGGGGGCTTGATTGGGTGACCGCCAAGACGAGGGCACGCGAGTTGTATATGGCCGAGGACGACGGGCATGTGCGCTCCACAGATGACAACCGTTGGGTTGCATCGATTTCGCGTACTTTCTGAGTAGACCCTTATGAATTCGCTTTTCTTATCCCGGACGCCTCAGGCAGCCACCGGTCTGGAGCAACTCGTCCTCGCGGTGGACCTCGGCACCTCCGGTTGCAAATGTGCCCTGGTTTCATTGGACGGCGACATTCGTGCGTGGGCATTTCACAGTGTGCCGTTGCATGTGAACGGGTTGAGCGTCGAGCAGGAACCGCAGGATTGGTGGAATGCCTTTCTGCGCGGCGCCAACGAACTGCTGAGCGCTGATCCCGTACGGCGGAGGCAGGTAATCGCCGTGTGTTGTTCCACACAGAGCGAAGGCACGGTGTGCGTGGATCGGGACGGCGTGGCTATTGGGCGCGCGATGTTGTGGCTGGACAAACGAGGGGCCGGTGCGGTTAAAAAACGCATGGGAGGAGGGCGGTTCAGTCTGGCCGGGTACGGACCACTCAAGCTCTGGCGTTCATTGCACCTGACCGGCGGTGTGGCCTCGTTGTCCGGTATGGATTCGGCGGGGCACATGGCCTACATCCTCGATCACGAGCCGCAGCGCTATGAGCGAACCCACAAGTTCCTCAATGTACTCGACTATATGAACTTGCGCCTGTCAGGTCGCTATTGCGCCACCAGCGACTCGATGTTGACAGCATGGATCACCGATAACCGCGACCCTCATTGCATCCGCTACGACGACGGCCTGGTCAGGGCCCTGGGTGTTGAAGCTGGCAAACTACCTGAGCTTGTCCGTTCCACCGATGTGATCGGCATGTTACGCCCGGAGCTTGCAGAGACCCTCGGACTGGCGCGCACAACGCAAGTAGTGGCGGGCGCCGTCGACACTTCAGCGGTGGCCGTCGGCGCCACCGTCAGCGACTTTGCCCCGCACCTCTACCTGGGCACCTCGTCGTGGGTAGGCGCACACGTCCCGTTCAAAAAAACCAGCGTGCGGCACCACATTGCCGCAGTGCCCAGTGCGGTCAACGGCCGCTACCTGGCGATGGCCATGCAGTCGGCGGCGGGCGCGAACCTTTCGTTCCTGCGTGACAAGGTGCTGTACCACCCGGATGAGCTGCTCAGTGATGAACAGCAGCCGGATGTCTATGCCTTGCTCGACCGCATCGCCGCGCGGGTGCCGCCTGGCTCGAGAGGGTTGATCTATACGCCCTGGTTGTGTGGCGAACGCTCGCCAATCAGTGATCCGAGCCTGCGCGCCGGTTTGTTCAACTTGAAGCTGGAACACTCCCGCGAAGACATCATTCGCGCCTTTATGGAAGGGGTCGCGCTGAATACGCGTTGGATGTTCGAACCGTTCGCGCGCTTTCTCGGCCAGCCCAGCGACGTGATCGTAGCCACCGGCGGCGGTGCCCAATCGGACGTGTGGTGCCAGATCATGGCCGATGTCTGCGGGCGCGTTATCCAGCAGCCGCAGAACGCAATCCAGACCAACGCCCGCGGGGCTGCGTTTATTGCGGCGGTAGCGTTGGGCAAGTTGCAGTTTCACGACCTTCCGAGTCTCAAACGTCCCCATCGCCTGTTTGAACCGTCCCGGGTCACCCGCGCGCTTTATGACGACCAATTCGCCACGTTCCAAGAGGTCCGCAAGCGCCTCGCGCCGCTGTATCGGCGCCTGAACCCTACACAGGAGACTGCCTCATGAGTCATGTGCAACAACAAATCGTCGAGCTTTCACAGCATTTGTGCCACCGCGGTTTTTTTGCGGCGACGGGTGGAAATCTCGCGTTGCGCATCGATGCGCAGCACATCGCTGTTACACCCTCGGCCACCGACTATTTCACCATGCGCCCGGAGGATGTCTGCGTACTGCGTCTCAAGGATCTGACGCAGCTCTCTGGTGAGCGCGCGCCCTCGGTCGAGAGCGGGCTGCATGCAAAAATCCTGCGTGCGCGGCCTGACGTGCAGTGCAGTATTCACACCCATCAGCCCGTGGCCAGTGCCTGCACCTTGCTCGGTGAGCCCCTGGATGTGGCGGACCCGGAGCTATGGGAGTCCCTGGGCAAACATATTCCTTTGGTGGGGTATGCACCCTCCGGCTCCAATTGGCTGGCCGGTAAGTTCGGGCGGGTCATTCGTTGGGATCACAACGCTTACCTCATGCGCAACCATGGAGTGCTGTGCTGCGGCCCGGATGTCGAGATGACCCTGTCCCGCCTAGAGGATCTCGAAACGTTTTGTCGTGACTACTTGCTGCGCCAAATCGCCGAACAATCCCGTCACACGTCGCAGTCACCTGCCGCCGTGGCACGTCTGGTCGATGCCCTGGTGCGTTCCAGCACTGTCAATGCTCACCCTTCTTCCGAGACCCCATCATGAACAAGCCTCTTGATCCCATCACATTGCCTGCTGCGGAAGACTCAGCGGTTTCGCAATGGCCCGATGTCGACTCGTTGTATCGGCGTTTCGATGCGCTGGTCAAACAGCCGATTCGCCCCTTGAAGCGCGAGGCGCTGAGCAAGGTCATGGGCTACTTCGACGAGCGTTGCCAGGGTTCCAGGCGGCTCGCTGAGGAGGCCAAAAAATTCATACCGGGGGGGGTTCAGCATAACCTTGCGTTCAACCATCCCTTTCCACTCGCCGTCGCCCAGGCCAAGGGCGCGTACCTTACCGACGTGGATGGCAATCGCTATATTGATTTCCTGCAAGCCGGGGGGCCGACCTTGCTGGGTTCCAACCATCCGGCCATTCGTGAGCAGGTCAATCGGATTCTCGACGACTGCGGCCCAGTTACCGGCCTGCTGCATGAATATGAGGTGAAACTGGCGCAGTTGGTCTGCGAAGTGATGCCTGGCGTGGATATGGTACGCCTGCTGGGTTCCGGCACCGAGGCTGTCATGGCAGCAGTGCGCCTGGCGCGTGCCTATACTCGCAAGAAATGGGTGATCAAGATCGGCGGTGCCTATCACGGCTGGAGTGACCAGTTGGTGTATGGCATGCGCTTGCCCGGCACCGGCCGTATGGAGGCTGTCGGTATTCCTCGGGGCGCCACGGCCAACACCCAGGAGAGCCCACCGAATAACCTCGATGCGTTACGCCGGCGCTTGCAGATCAATCGACTGCGTGGCGGCACGGCGGCGATCATGGTGGAACCCTTTGGTCCGGAGAGCGGCACGCGCCCGGTGCATCCGGACTTCAATCGTCAACTGCGCAAGCTCTGCGACGAGTTCGATACGCTGCTTATTTTTGACGAGGTGGTCACCGGTTTCCGTGCCGGCTTGGGTGGCGCACAAGGCTATTTCAACGTGATGCCCGACATTACGGTGCTGGGCAAATGCTTGACCGGTGGCTACCCCATGGCCGGTGCGATCGGTGGGCGTCGAGATGTCATGCAACTGCTCGCGGGCGGCATTGGCACCTCGGCGCGGCGCGCCTTTGTCGGTGGCACGCTGTCGGCCAACCCGTTGTCGTGCGTAGCGGGCTACTACGCCTTGATCGAGGCGCGAAAACTGAATGCGCCTGCCCTGGCGGGACGCGCCGGCGACCGTATGCGTAAGGGGCTTGAGGAAATCATCAACCGCCGTGGCTTGCCCTACGTGGCCTACAACATGGGCTCGATCGTGCATCTGCAAACGTCGGGCGTGCTGTTGCTGGACACCAGTAATCCGCTCAAGCTGCTGCGAGCACGCAATGAAGCCAAGTCGCGCAAGCACATGATGGAAGAAATGGGCGCAGCGTATACGGCCCACGGATTGATCACGCTGGCGGGCAGTCGGATCTATACCAGCCTGGCCGATACCGACGATGTCATTGACGACGCGCTCGAGCGATTCGACGCCGTTTTCCAACTGGTGTGAGGTGAGTGCGATGCACGATGTACTGAGACAACAGTGGCTCGAGCTTCGGCAACGGCTGAGCAGCCTGGTGGATTCGAGAAGCAGCGTTTCCTTGCGTATACCGGGCGAGGAACGTATGTGGTGGGGACGGCTGGATGATGCGGCCCCCATCTGTATCGACTGGCCCGTGCATGTCATGGGTGACGGCCAGACTCATTATTCGATCTATCACGCGCGGGCCGATGTGGGGGCCGTTCTGCTGGGCGGTGGCGATTTCGCCAGGAGCCTGGGGGACTTTGGTGGGGTGATGCCGATTTTATTTGATGAGCAGGCTCGGCATATTGGCCATATGGACGGACCGGCTGCTTCAGTCCAGGACATTGCCGCCGCCTTGCAACGTGGCGGCAACGCAATGTTGATCAAGGGCGTGCCCGTCACCCTGGGTACCACCGGCACCCGGATGGCGCTGAATGCGCAACTGTTTGAAAAGTGCGCCAAGGCCTTCACCCTCGCCAAAGCGTCCGGCGCCAGGATGACGCTGTTGCCTTGGTGGGTGGTGCGGGTTGCCAACGGCCGGCTGATGAAAGATGAAAAACGCGCGATGCAATGTTTTGCCCGAGGCGAGATTCCGCCGGAAAACCGCGGTTACTGAAAACCCTTCAAGAGGTGTAACGCCATGCACATGTCGTCCGTTGTTTCCTGTAAACACCTGAGTTCAGCCTTGGCGCTGGGCTCTATCGCCGTGCTGATGGTGGGGCTGCAACCCTTGCTGCTGGGAGAATTACTGGCGCAAAACCGACTGTCACTTGAGGGCGTCGGTTTGGTCGCAATGGGCGAAATCCTCTCGCTGGGGTTGGGCGTCGTCCTGGGTGATTTATTACGCTCTGTGTTTAGCCTGCGACTGGTTACAGTCGTTGCCATTCTGGCGGCATCGAGCATGGACCTGGTCACGGCCAATACCACTGGGGATAGCGCACTCGCACTGACGCGGGCCTTGGCCGGGTTGGCCGAAGGTTTGCTGTTGTGGGGGACCGTGAACCTGATCGTCCAAGGCCCAGCACCTGACCGCGTGGCAGGTGTGTTCATGGTGGTGCAAACCCTTGGTCAGGCGTTGGTAGCTGCGGTGCTTGCATATTGGGTTCTGCCCATTCAGAGCACATCGTCATATGGTTTTGTGTTTTTGGGGGCGCTGACGGCAGCTTCTTTGCTGTTGGTCCGATGGCAGCCTATTCGGCTTGCCAGTCAGCAGGCACAGCGAACGGATGAGAGCGGTTTCAGTTGGGGCCTTAATCACCTGCTATTGCTGGGGCTGGTCTTTATGCAACTCAGCGCCATAGGTGGTCTTTGGGCTTACCTTGAGCCGTTAAGCAAATACGTGGGGCTTGATGAACAGAATTCACAATTACTCATCTCCGGTACCCTGTTTATGCAAGTGGTGGGTGGGTGCCTGGGGATTGTCCTGGTACGCCGGGTCTCGGATTTTTCGTTGTTGGCAGTTGCCGCGTTGCTGTTGGGCGGCATCGCACTGGGTATGTATTTCTCTGTCGATATGGGCGTCAGGCTATTCCTGATGTTGTGCGGCGCATTTGGCTTGATCTGGCTGATGTTGACGCCTTTCCAGGTGCGTATCGCGCTGCAACTTGATCGCTCGGGGCGGATAGCGGCGCTGGTGCCAGGCATGCAACTGCTGGGATGCGCCTTCGGCCCCTTGATGGCGTCGCAATGGTTAGTGGGGGAGAACGCCGAGTACGTATTGCTGGTGAGTGCCGCCTTCTCGCTGCTTGCATTGACGCTGGTCGGCTTGCTCCGCCAATGCCCGGCGAGCAAGCGTGTCAGCTTCGCGCGCAAAGTTGTGCTGGTGGTGGGGGCATCCTCCGGCATGGGGCGCGGGCTGGCGGTGCGTCTGGCGCAAGAAGGCGCCTGGGTAGTTGCCACCGCCCGGCGTAAGGAGCTGTTGAATGATCTGCAACTGGAAATCACGCTGCAGGGGGCAAATGCCTGGTCTCGGCAGTGGATGCGCTGGATGAGCAAGCGGCGGCCGGTCTCGTGGATGAAATTGTCGAGCTGTATGGTCGTCTGGATGTGGTCGTGCTCAATGCCGGCGGCGCCCCCGCATTGGATATGCGTGAGATGACAGCGGCCGACGTCACTGCGTATATGCGCTCGAATTATGATGTAGTGGTCAACTATCTATTCCCCGCTTTGGAGCAGATGAGTCGTCAGGGGCATGGTTTTGTCGTGCACACCAATTCCCTGGCGGGTTTCCTGGGAGTGACGTTGCAGGGGCCCTATAGCGCCGCCAAGGGGGCACTGCGCCTGTTGATCGATACCTGTCGTATTGAGTTTGGTAACCGAGGTATTCGCTTTCTGTCGCTCTACCCAGGGTTTGTGGCCACCGCGCAAACCGCGAACGATGGCATGCCGGCACCACTGGAAATTTCCGAAGCAGCCGCCGTCGATCATATGCTCTACGCGATGCGCAGCGAGCGTTGGGACTACTTGTTTCCTTGGCCAATGAGGTGGCTGATCCGTTTGGCCAGGGTTCTGCCCAAACCGATCACGCTCTGGGTATTGCGTCGAGAGTTGCCAGTGTTGGCCAATGACAGCGGCGTGTCTTCACCCGTGATCGTTTTAAAGGACACCTCGGCATAAAGCGTGTCAGGCGGTGCGCTGCGTATTCGGCACCGCCCCCGTCCAGTCCCATCACCAAATAGCGAGCTACCTCAGAAGTTTCACCGCCACGTTCGCATGAGTCTATTCAGTTCAATACGACGATATCGTTGGGTCGTGTTAGCGACCGGAACAAACTGGAAACCCAACCTTCCATCGTTTCGTGGTGAGTTCATTGGAGAAATCCGCCATTCCGATTCGTTTCGGGATCTGACACGCTGGGGTTACCAAAGCCTGACCATCGCTGCTTCGAGGCTCACCCGATTGTGTTCTACCGCGCCTATTGCCTTGTTTCGTCGCAAGGGTGAAAAAGGACATCGCAACTTGTCGTGTCGCTCGAACAACGGGGTTTAATACCCAGAGGAATAGTCGACTGCAACGTGTCGGATCGACTACTGCGGTCGCCTTGCTGGTCCTGCCCGGCACGTGATGATTATCCATACGCGCTGCCAATTTACCTGGGCGTAAAGCTCCCTTGGTTTTTGTTGAATAACAACACGTAGAGCACAGGAATCAGCCCCAGGGTCACCAGTGTCCCCAGCGCCAGACCGCCCATCAGCGTGATCGCCATGCCTTCCCACAGTGGCCCGGCAAACAGCATCAGCGGGATCAGCCCGATAATGCAGGTCAACTTGGTCATGACGATGGGGCGCAGGCGTTTCACGGCAGCGTTCACCACAGCTTCGTACACCGGCAGGCCCTCGTGGATTTCCGCTTCGATACGTTCCAGCAGCAGCACGGCGTTATTCACGATAATCCCCGCCAGGGATAACAGACCAAACGTGGCCATGAAGCCAAACGGGTAGCCGGTGATCAACAGCGCGACCGCAACGCCGATCAATACAAAGGGAATTGCTGAGACGACGATCAGCAGCTTGCGGAACGAATTGAACTGCCAGACGAACAACAGCAGCATGGCGATCAATGCGTGGGGCAGGTACTGCAACAGTGCCTGGTTGGCGTCTGCCGAGTCTTCGATTTCGCCGCCCAACTCGATGCGGTAGCCCGGCGGTAAGGCCAGCGCAGCCACCTGTGGCGCCAGTTGCTCGACAATGGAGGTCGCAGTCAGCGAAGGGTTGTGCCCGACCACGGTGATGCTGCGCTCCTGATTGCGGCGTATCAGTGTGGAGGGTTCGCTGGACGCGGCGATGTGTGCAATGGCCGTCAGTGGCAAGGGCGTCGAGCCGTCGGCCGGGTAGACCAGAATGCCGCGCAGATCCGGCGAGTCGTGGTTGGTTGCAGTGGGTTCGCGCACCACCAGGGGGACGCGGGTTTCGTTATCCTGCACCGACGATACCTGAATGCCGCCGAAGTGCAGTTGCAAAGCCTGGGCGATGGCTTGGGTGTCCACTCCGGCACGGCGCGCACTGTGCTGATCAACCTCAACGGTGTAGCGCGCCAGGCGCGTGCTCCAGTCATCGCGCACATCCAGTGTGCCCGGCACGTTACGCAGGGCCTTCTCAATCTGGCCGGCCAGCGAGCGTAGTACGTTCTCGTCCGGGCCAATCACACGATAGATGGCGACACCGGCCTCGGTGGTTCCCAGGGAAAACCGTTTGGGCTCGGCGCGCAGCTCAGGGTGTTGTCTGAGCAAATAGCGACGCATATTGTCCATTACCGCGTCGATATCCGTACCTGCCTTGACGCTGGCGGTGAAGTAAGCGGTTTCCGGTGACGGCAACGGCGGGTTGAGGCCCAGCACGATACGCGGCCCGCCATCGCCCACGTAGCCGATACTGTCGACCACCTGCGGTTCCTTGCTCAGCCACAGGCTGATCTCGCGCACGCTTTGCAAGGTTTTGCGCGAGCCGCTGCCAGGCTCCAGGGTGATGGGCACCTGAAACTGCAACCGGTCCGACTGGGGCAGGAAGTCGTAGGGCACACGCATCAGTTCGAAGAGGGCGGCAGCCAGTAGCACCAGCATGGCCATCAGAAACAGCGTCTTGTGCTGCAGCACCCGGCAGATGACGGCCCGATAACTGCGGTAGAAACCGCTGTCGTAGTTGCCCTCTGACGCCTCGTGGCGCGCAGCCTTTGCAAAATACAGGCACAACAACGGCGTAACCGTGATGCTCAGTAACCACGAGCCGAGCAGGGTAAGCGCCAGCACGATGGCCAATGAGCGCAGGTATTCATTGGTGCTGGTCTGGCCAAGAAAGAAAGGCGAGAAGGCCAGCACAATCACCAGCGATGAGGTCAACAAAGGTATTGCCAGGGTGCGTCCGGCTTCTTCGCAGGCCTGGCGCCGTTCCTCACCGGCGTGCAGCCGGCGTTCGATGTCCTCGGCAATCACGATACCGTTGTCCACCAGCAAGCCGAGCGCGAGGATGATCGCGGCAATCGACACGGTTTGCAGCTCCACCCCGAGCATGCGCATGGCGATCAACGTACCCAGAATGGTCAGCGGTACGATGGCGCCCACCACCAGCCCGGTGCGCCAGCCCAGGAACAGCATGACTACGGCCATGACGATGACTACTGTCTCGATCATCACATGCTTCATTTTGGCCATTTGCTGATCGACCACATCGGCTTGAAACGTCACGATATGCGCCGAAAAACCTAGCGGGAGTTGCTGTTCCAGCTGCGCCAAACGCGCGCGCAGGGCTGCGCCGAACTGATGAATGTTCTGCCCGGCAGCCATGGACACGGCCAGCACTACCGCGTCCTGGCCCTGGTACACCGCGGCGGTCCGGGGTGGATCGGCAGCCATCACTGATACCTGCGCCATGGCGCCTAGCGCCACGGTTTGTGCGCCGCCACTCGAGTCAGGCAGTTGGATGGGCAACGCGCGCAGTTGATCCACACTGAGCAGTTCACCGGTCACGGTGAGAGTGGTGATCTGCCCGCCAATGTCGGCGATGCCGCCTGGCGCCAGCACATTCTGTTGCTGCAATTGCTGGAACAGTTGTTGTGGAGACAAACCCAGGCCCGCCAGACGCTGCGGGTTGAAATCAATCGATAGCTGTTGGTCCTGAATACCGTGCAAGGTGACCTGGCCAATGCCGGGTAATCCGCCCAATTGATCGCGCAGGCGCTTTAACGGCCCGCGCATCTCGCTCATGCTGTAGCCCGGCGCGGTGACGGCAATGGAGGCGACAGCGACGCGCCCGAAATTGTCGTCGACAAACGGGCCTTGGGTGCCCGTTGGAAAGCCGGCACCTGCTTCGGCGACTTTATTGCGTACCTGTTGCCACAGCACCCCGAGGTCCTTGATTTCATCGCGAGCCGTTACCTGGATCACCACGCTGCCGGGGTGGATCGTGGTCACGATGTTTTTGATCTGCGACAGCTCGCGCAGTTTTTCTTCCGTGGGGCGGGCCAGCAGTTCTTCGGCGCGTTCGCTGGGCAGCCCGGGGAACTGGATACTCACCAGCGCATCGCGGATGGTCACCGAGGGCTCTTCCTGGGTCGGAAAGCTCAGGAATGCTGCCACGCCTGCAAGCAGGATCAGCAGGGCGGTGAACAACGTCAGGCGGCTCGCACCCAAGGCGTGACGGGTCAGGTTGATCATTCGGGTGTGCTCAAACGACTGGAGGGCGAAAGCAGGTTGACGGGCTGGCCGTCAGTGAGAAACGCGACGCCCGTGACGACCACTTGTTCGCCGCCCTTGAGGCCTTTGTCGATGGCGACACGGCCCTGGTCGATCAGGCCGATCGTGATATCACGTTGAGCGACCTTGCCCTGGGTGGGGTCATAGACGAATACCTGCACCTGGCTGGCATCACCGCCCATGCGCAGGGCCTGGACCGGGATGCTCAGCGCGAGCGGGGCAGGGTCTGCCAACCGCACATTGAGGCTCACGCCGCTGGGGAGCGCGAGGTCGTGGGCGTCCAGGTGAAAACGTGCGCTTTGCAACAGGCCGTTCTGCGCACGCGTCGACAAGCCTTCCAGCACCAGCGGCAGGGTGGACCCAGGCGCGGCCGGGTCGGCTGCGACGGCGTGGTCGCCAGGTTTGAGGCCGGCGGCCTGTTCTACCGGGATTTGCACGATGACCTGCAACGCGCCGCTGGCTTCGAGCTCCATCACCACCTGGCCTGCCGATAACTCGCTGTACAGCTGCGCGGGTCTTGCCACGACACGGCCGTCAAATGGCGCGATCAGCTGGCCCTGGCGTTGATCGCGCCGCACCAGATCCAGTGCCGCTTCATCGGCGGCCTGCTGTGCGACGGCGGCCTGCCACGCTGCTTCGGCTTGCTCCATGGCGCTGGCCGCGACGCTGCCCTGGGCATACAGCTGCTGCTGGCGAACCTTGTTGCGCTTGCGCTCGCCGGTTTGCGTTGCGCTGGCGAACAAGGCCGCCTGCGCTTGTTTCAGGCGCAGTCGGACGGCCACCGTATCCAGACTCGCCAGCACCTGGCCTTGTTTCACCGCATCGCCGACGTCGACATTCAACGCCATCAATCGGCCCGCACCTTCGAAGGCCAAGGCAGCGCGTTGGCGTTGGCGAACCACACCGGTCAACGGCGCGGTATCGGCCCCTGCGGCGCGCACGATGGCGACTTTCACCGACCTTACGGCCGGCTCCGGCACGGCTTCCTCGCGCGAACAGGCCGCCATCATCAGGCAGGCAACACCGAGCATCAGGGGACGGCCCCAAGGACGAAACAACTGAGCAAAACCCTGCATGCCGGACGCCTCGTTATCAGAAGGTGTAGTTGATAGCGAACATGCCCAGGCCGGCGCTTTCACGCCTGACCAGCGGACTGTTGCCGGCCTGGTCGGCGTACTGGGTCAGCGTCAGGCTGGCGAGCGTCGACCAGTGCGCGTCCAGGCTGTGCTGCCAGTTCAAGGCGGCGGAGTAGGCGTAGATCCCGGCGTCGGCGTCGTATCGCCCGTAGAGTGACCGTTGGCTCTGTGCCTGGGTGACGCCGAAGAAGGTCTGGTTGTAGCGGCCATCACCGGCGTGGGCGTCGATGTCCAGGGCCAGGGTGTCGCTGCCTGCGTGATACAGGATGCCTTCCAGGCCAAATCGGTAGCGGTTGCCGCGATGCTCGCCGGCCATGCGCAGTTCGGCTTCGCCGCTGACCGACAGCCAGTCAAGCAGTTGCTGGCTGAGGGTGAAGTCGGCGACGGTAGCGCCGTTGATATCGCCCATGCCGCTCAGCTCTCGATCTCCTGGGCGTGTGTTGCTGTCCTTTTCCTTGCGGCCAAGGTCGTAGTTGATTGCCGCGCTGGCGGCAAAGCCGCTGTCGGATTGAAACTGCACGCCGACGCCTCGGGTGGTGTCGGCAAACAGCACGCCGCGCTGGATGCTGAACATCGGCAACACGAGGGCGCGGTAACGATCGGCGCCCATGTAGCGCGGCGTGACGCCCAGGCCGAGTCCCAGGGTAGCAGTGGTCTCGTCGGCCGCAGGGCTGGCACCGGCCGCCTGTGCGTTGGTAATGAGTGTGCAGCTTGTAAGCAGGGCGACGCCCCATAGCACGGCGCGAGTAGGGGGAGTGGTCAAGTTCATGGTGAAACCCTTTCTGCGGAGGAAAACAGTGGTGCGCCGGACAGCGCGCGGTACAGTGCCAAGCGGTTGAACAACAACTGATAGGTGGCCTTGCGTAATTCGATGGCTGATTCAGCCAGGCGAATGGCAGCCGTCGGGTGCTCCGAACGTGCCGCCGCACCCGCGGCGATCTGCTGGTCGAGACGCTTGGCCTTTAATGCGGTCAACGCTGCCAGATCGATTTGCGTGGTGGCGTTGGCCAAGGCTTGTTGGCGTTGGCTCAACAGGTCGGCGATTTCGCGGAAGGCGTCCTGCACGGTCTTTTCGTATTGGGCGACGGCTGACTGTTGGCGCGCAGTGGCCAGATCAAGGTTGGCCTGGTTACGGCCACCGTCGAACAGCGGCAGGTTCAGTTGCGGTGTGAACAGCCACGCGCCGCTGCCGGATGAAAACAAGCTGCTCAAGTGTGGGCTGGCTATGCCTGTACCGGTGCTCAAGGTAATCGAGGGGAAGAACGCCGCACGCGCTGCACCGATGTTGGCGTTCGCTGCGCGTAGCGCTTCTTCAGATTGGCGCACATCGAGCCGCTGCAACAGGCGCTGCGACGGCAGTTCGACCAGCCATGGCGGAGTGCCGAGATCGATGGCGGGGATTTGTGTGGCCTGCGTCGTAGAGGCGACCTGATAACCGGTGACCCATGACAGCGCCTGCAATGCGCGCTCATGGTCGGCGCTTGCATCCTGCACTTGCTGGGTAGCTCGATGAACCTCCATGCTTTGGGTATCGACCGTGTCCTGAGCTACCAAGCCTTCCTTTTGCTGGCCGACGAGCATGCTCAGCAGCCGGTTTTGGTCGTCGGAAATAGACCGCGTGTCGGCCTGCACGCCTGCTTGCAAGCGCTCCTGCAAATACAAACGTGCCACTTCCACGATCAGCGCCTTGCGCGCGGCCAGGGCGCCGTAGTGCGTCGCCAGGTAGTCATGCTGCGCCGCGTCGGCCAGGCTGCGAACCCTGCCGAAAAAATCCAGCTCGAAGTCCGATACGCCCACGGAGGCCACCGCGATGTCCTGGCCATAACGCTCATCGGCAACCTTGTCGTGCAAGTGCTGGCGGTTGCGTTGCAGCCCCAGTGCCACCGTTGGCCAGCGATCGGCGCGGGAAATGCCGTACTGGGCGCGAGCCTGCTCGACACGCAATAACGCCAGGCGCAGGTCCCGATTGTAGTTCAGGGCCTGATCGACCAACCGGGGTAGTTGCGGCGATGAATCCAGCCCGATCAGCAACTGTTTTTCTTCTTCGGTAAGCGCCTCTACCGCGTTGGTCATGGTCGATGGCGCGCCCGTTTCGGGGCCGCCGTGCAGGTTGTTCGACACCGGCAGCGCGGGCGCCTGGTACGCCGGAGCCAGTGAGCAACCAGCCAACATGCCGACCAGCAGCAAAACCGCGCTTAGGCGTTCAGGCAGCTTGATAGGCTTGGACAGCGGTGCAGTGGTCGGCATAGGATCGGTTCGCGAAAGTCAGGCTTAAGGCAATACTGGCAGTGGACTTTCAATAAACCGTTCGTGAATTATCAAGGTTTCATCAAGAGGCGTATTTGTGTCTGGGAAACGTATCCTTATCGTCGAAGACGACGCCGACAGCGCCAATATTCTGGAAGCCTATTTGCAGCGGGACGGCTTTGAGGTGGCGTTAGCCGAAGATGGCCAGCACGGTCTCGACCTGCACAGGAGCTGGCGGCCCGACCTGATATTGCTGGATGTGATGCTGCCGCGCCTGAGTGGCATCGAGGTATTGTCTGCCGTACGTCGCAGCAGCGACACGCCGGTGATCATGGTCACGGCCATGGGCGACGAGCCGGAAAAACTGGGTGCCTTGCGTTATGGCGCCGACGACTATGTGGTCAAGCCCTACAGTCCGCGTGAGGTGGTGGCGCGGGTGCACGCCGTGTTGCGGCGTACCGCGGGCTGCCAACCGGTGGAGCAGCTGCTGCGCTATGAAAACCTGCGGGTCGACCTCATTGCCTTTACCGCTGCCATTGAACGCGGTGATGGGCAACCGCAGCTGTTGGACCTGACACCCACGGAATTCAAACTGCTGGTCACGTTGCTCAAGACACCCTCGAAAGCCTTCACCCGCGATGAACTGCTCGAAATCTGCCTGCCGGACAGCGAAGCGTTGGCCCGCGTGGTGGACGCACATGTGCATAATCTTCGGCGCAAGCTTGAAAGCCAGGGCATCGCGGGTGTGCTGGTGACGGTGCGCTCCATTGGCTATCGGTTCAGGTGAACAACATGCTTGAGAAATCACGAGGCAACGACAAACCGTTGTGGCGCTGGGTCGGCATGCGCATGAGCCTGTTGGCGATCGGCGCCGTGGTGGTGATCGCCCTCTGCATGTGGATCAACTTCAGGCTGTCAGACCGGAATTTTTTGCAGCACTTGCCGCCGGCGGCGCGCGAGGAGTTGCTGCAGCTGCGCGCCGAGCCGCAGCTCAACGAGACACGCTTGCGCCAGCTGGTTGCCGAATACTACCCGGTGGAGTTCTTCCAGCCGGACATCGCCAACCGCGACTGGCTGATTCTGGCTTGCCTGGTGATGGCTGCTATCCCGATCATCATTGTCTGTGGCATGTGGTTTTCGCGACCGTTGTCCAGCCAGTTCTCGGCGATTGCCCAAGGTGCACGGCGCGTTGCGGGAGGGGATTTTCTCACCCGCCTGCCACCTCACAAGCAAGCACCCGACGAGCTGCAACGGTTGGTCAGCGACTTCAACAGCATGACCACGCAACTGGAGCGCTACGAGCGTGATGTGCGTGAGTCCAGCGCGGTCATTGCCCACGAACTGCGCACGCCGTTGAATGCGGCCATGGGCCGGGTCCAGGGCATGCTTGATGAGGTGTTCCCAAGCGATGCCGTGCAGTTAAGCATGGTCAAACGCCAGCTTGACCAACTCAGAAAACTGGTGGATGACCTGCATCTGTTGTCGATGGCCAGGGCGGGCCGGCTGGTGTTGGAGCGCAGCGATTTTTCATTGGCCGCGTTGTTCGCCGAACGGCTTACCTGGTTTCAGCCGCAACTGGATGAGGCTCATATTCAAACGCACGCCAGCATTGCAGAGGGGCTTCATATCCATGCCGATCGCGATCGCCTGGGCCAGGTGCTGAACATCCTGTTCGATAACCTGCTGCGTTACGCGAGTGGCGGTGGCGAACTGAACATCATGGCGCACAGAATTCATGATCGGGTCGTGATTGAAATCGGCGACCGCGGCCCTGGCATCGAGGCGCAACACCTGGACAGCGTGTTTGACCGCTTCTGGCGGGCAGAGCGTTCCAGGGCCCGGTACTCCGGTGGCAGTGGCTTGGGCCTGTCCATCGCCCGTGCCATCTGCCAGGCCCATGGCGGGACGATTACCGCAAGCAATTGTCCCCAAGGCGGGACCCTGGTCAGGGCTGAGTTTCCACTGTGATTACATCGCTTGCTGTCCGAAATACATAGGTCTACATCAACTGCACGCTATCAAATACAAAACCCGGGCTCAGGAAACCGCTGCCGGCTTGTCCCGATGCAACGCCGATCTCCAGCGTATTCGTGCCCGGCCGTAACGCGCAGGCCGGAATGCTCACCTCAAACACGGTGTTATTGCCCCGATAAGTGCCTCGAGTGATACCCCGGCTGTTGGGTTGGTTGGAGGCGGGGGGCGCGGGCGCGGTCCAGTGCTGGTTGACGCTTACCTGGGGGCGGCCGCCGGCTTGAGCCAGCGAAATGAACAGACGCAGGCGGTAATCGCGCACCTCGTTGGCCGCCAGGACGAAGTCGATGCGCGTGGGGCTGTTGATGTCGCGCCATTGTGCGGCGGGAAATGCGTCGAGATGGCTGCTGCCGACGGTGTAGGTGGTCGGGGCCCATGGCGCCATTCGTGTGTCGCTTGGATGGGCCGATGACAGCAGCCCGGCGTCGCGAAAACCCGTCGGGGTGCCATCGGGTACGCCGATTTGCCATTTCACCTGGCCTGTCGGTGGCCGCGCCTGCAAGGTCGTTTGCGCGGTGCTGCCAGCCTTCACTTGCACAGTGCCTTGCGCCACTTCCAATTCGCGCTGATAAAGCGTCATTCGGTATCGCCCTGGCCGTACAGCCGTCAGCTGAAACCGGCCGTTGCCATCGACAGGTGCCCAATACTCGGCGTTGGTATTGCTCAGGCCCACCACGGCGGGCAGGCTAGGGGCCACCCCGGAAACGCGACCTGTTACCGCGCCGCGTCCGGCACTGTCCAGGAAGCCTGCGAGCCCCAGGGTGTTGTTGACGAAAGCCAGGTTGGTCAAGGCTTCGCAAGGCGCGTCACCGTCGGTGAACAGCAGCCCATACACCCCGTGCAAACCGCCTCGATAGGGCTCGGTCTGGGTGTGGTTGGAAAACATGTAGTTGTACAGCTCATGGGTGACGTCGGTCTTCTGGGTGGCAATATCTTTGAAAAACGGCCCCCCGGAACTGAGTTCGCGATTGCCCATCAGCATATACACCGCGACACCCGGTCCTTTAACCCCGTGCATGGGGTCATCGATCATCGGTTGTGCCGAATAGAACTTGGAACTGGTGCGCCCATCCGGCAGCAGGAATACATCCTTGCCTTCGATCGCAGTGCCGACATTGGAGTCGGTTCCGCGTGTGGCCTTTGGCAGCGTATTGACGTTGAGCCGCGCAACAAAACGCAATTCGCCCACCGGCAGCAAGGTCGGGGCATAGGTCGCCATGTAAATCGCGTTGCGCCCTTTATCGGCGAGGTAGTACTGGATCAAATCACCAGCCCGTGCGCTGATCACGATGACGTCGCCCACCGTACGGGCGTCCACTTGCGCGGTGCCCAGGCCGGAAGCGATTTGCGAGGCTTTGGGCTCGGTGGTCTGCAACTCGTGGCCGTGAAAGCGCATGGACACCAGGTCGCCGTTACGGGTGTCCACGCTGAAGACCAGATCGGCACCGGTGTCGACGACGATCCGGGTACCCGTGCGCGTAGCCCCGAAACTGGCGGCGTGCGCTTGCGCGATAATCGCCATGCCAAACACCATAATCAGCAGCGCACGTCGCATCAGTTTTTCTCCGCATTAAGGTGGCCTGCTCCCGCGTTTCTGGGTACCTGGGCCAGCGCAACCTCAGCAGGCTGTGGCGTGACGAGGTATTCACGGTACGCGGTGAACGCCGCCAGCGCCGGCACGTCCTGGGGCCGGTAATCATCGCCGCTAAGGTGTTGTTGATTGACCGCACAGGGCCTGCCGATCGCGACCTGGCAGGCATCCCCAACCGCTTGCGCGAAGGGCGCAAAGGCCGTACCGGGTTGCCGGGTGTCATTGAACAGGGGGTGCGACACGTCCTCGAAGGCGTTGCCCTCCACCAGCAGGTGGGAGGTGGCGGTGCGCGACATGATCGCGCCCTGGTAGGACAGGTGCGCGAACACGTTGTTGACCAGTTGCGCGCGAACATCGGTCTCGCCCATGCCGCCGGAATGAGGCGCGCGTCCCGAGGTGTCATGCACGTAGTTGCCGACCAGCGTGAGGGTGTCGTGATGCCCCAGAAACAACCATACCCAGTAATGATGCCCATCACAGGTGGCAGAGTAGGGCGTGCGGCCATCGAACTCATTGTTGGACAGGGTCACGTGTGCCGCGCTGCCCCAACCGGTCACGACCATCTGGCGGCCAATGCGTACGAACGTGTCATGGTCGATCCAGACGCCATCGGCATCATCCAGCGTGAGCGCGTCGCCGCCCCAGACCACCCGCGGGTTGATATCAGACAAGGTCAGGTTACGAACAATGACATTGTGCGCGCCGCCCCCGACGAACAGCCCCATACCCTGGATACCGGCGTGACTGCCCAGACCGATCAGCGTCTTGTTCGAACCGATCTTCAGGCGCTGCAATCCGGCCTTGTCATAGGTCACGGTGGCCGGTGGTTTGGACTGGCAAAAATGATTGGCACCATTGATCGCCCATTGCCCGCCGCCATGGGGACAGGCATTGGCCATGCAACCGGCTTCGGTGACCTGGGCGCTGCCGTTCGAGATAACCGAACCGCGAAAATCGAACCTGTGGTCCAGGGCAATGACGCGCGGCGTGTCATCTGTGCACTGACCTCGGGTATCGTAGGTCGCACACAGGGCCGTTTTAAGTTCATCGGGCGTTGCGGGGCGCACAATAGTGGCGTTACCGCCCCCGGTTACCCCCTTGGCAAAGCCCACAGGATGAGCGTCGGCGAGTGCACACTGGGGTGATATCAGAGCCGCGCAGAGTATGGACGCGGACAAGCAGCGCACAAGGCAAGTGCTGAGCTTCAAGTGCATCTCCTGAACGTTGAGTACGGCGCAAAAAAGCCGGCGGCGCCTGGTGAATGAGGCGGGCTATAATTTGAATACTCAACGGTATTTATCAAATGGTTTGAATCCCGACCCTGAGTGCCTTCAGGTTAGGTTCAGTTGGAGCAGGTGCTGGCTATGAATGTTATTTGCCAAGTTGGGCTTGGGGCGCAATTTTCGTCATGCCCGACCAGCTCGTGTTTCTAGAGCCGCCCGCCCCGCGCGTCCAGCCAGACCTGCCCTTCCAGTGGGCGGATGGTCCGATCTCACTGTGTTCAGCTGGCTTGCGCAATAGGAGATGAAATTGAGAACAGGGCTGTCGGCGGCGACCCGCCGATAGCTCCCAACGTTCTAGACGTTTAGTTTTCTTTGTTGGCCGTCCGTCTTGGGTCGTTTGCCGTCCTTCACAATGGGCAACTATCGGCCAGAAGCAGTCGGACAGCTATGGGGTTCCGCCAGCAAACCAAATGCCCAGGAGGACAATTGGATCGCCTGTACGCCGCGTTTTTTTCACGAAGCCAACGTCTAGGCTTTTGAGTTCCAGCCGTGACGAACGCGCTGGAGCATGAGGCGGACGTAACCAAGGTCCAGGCTTGGCTAGGGCATGCGAACATGAGCACGACGAAGATCGATGTTCGGCGGTAGAACACGCCAGAGGATTCGCCGGCATATAAGGTGGTTTGCTGAGTCCCTAACCTACTACCGGATTCCTGCCTGGGCTAAACTCAATGCGGCCTTGTCTTTCGTTTTGACACGAGCATTGACGGGGCTAAGAGATGAACTGGTCAGGCCACAAATTTTTGCTGCAGTTTTAGCGAGGACCATGCCGCGAAACTGCCTATGGCCGATGCTTCGCCTAAACGTCCTAGCGCCTCGAATGAAGGATCTAGGTGAGCTGCAAAGTAGGCAATAAGTCCCAGAAAATAAGCGAGGACATTGTTAACAATCGGCATCGCCCGTAGCGAAACCACAATCATCGCGACGACGAACACGACTATCGGTAATGCCAGTTTACCAACCATTGGGCCAAGCGCAGAGATAGCCATAGCCGCCACCATACCGAAGCATATTCCAGCTAACATACTGCCATAGTTAGCGATTCCGTCTCGGAAGCTATGTCCGCGCGAAAAGAAAGCCACCCAACCGATGAACATAGCCCACACGGGCAAACCTGCCATCAAGCTTGCTGCTGAGGCCACCGCAGCTGTTGCTGCAGCGATCGCGGTGACCCCGTTGAAGGTGAGCTGCGCTCGTAGGCTTGAAGTAGGGACAGTTACAGTTTTTGGCAAAATATTCATGAAAAACTCCTTAGGCTGTTGCTCACCCCCTGGGGGGTGAGTGTGTCGATCAAGCGTTTATCCGGACTGTCAGCAAATCTTCGAGACCAATGCGGCGAAACATTTCAGCGCGGACTCGGTCAGCCATGGCATTCACAATCTCTGCCCCATCCCGCGACGGGTCGATGTGCCGGCGGAAGGGGCGGCTACCCTGTGGCATATTCACGATCTCGACGATAGCGCGCGCTACGTCCGCAACGTCCGCATCGGCAGGCTCAAGCGCAGCCAGACCTTTGAGGCTTTGCTCGGCGAGCGCCGCGTAGGGGCCGTTGTCGTATTCGGCCGCTCTGGCCTGGTCTGCAGGAGAGCCGGAGTGTACGAAGTGATTGGTGCCTTTGGTGAATGCCCCGGGCACAATGATTGACGTCTCGACTCCCCATCTGGCCAGCTCGCTTGCATAGGACACGGCCAATGAATCCATTGCCGCCTTGGCGGCGAAGTACGGCGCGAGATAAGGCGGGGTACCTCCTCGGGCGCTGCTGGAGGAGATCCACAAAACGAGGCCCTTACCTTGCTTACGAAGATAAGGAAGAGCCGCTCGGTTGACCCGCTGCGTGCTCAGAACATTGATGTCATACAGCTGAGCAAACTGCTCTGGTGTGAACGCTTCCGCTGGGCCAAACGACATGTGGCCAGCGTTGTGAACCACTACATCCAGACGGCCCGCTTCTTGGATGATGCGTGCGATACCCTTTTCCACCGAATCGCTAGAAGAGACATCCAGCTCCACGCTGCGCAAGTCAACGCGGTGCTCCTCAGCGTATCGCGCCACTTCAGCTACTTGAGGGGCGTTACGACCCTGGGTTTCGCGCATGCTCGCGTAAACCGTATGGCCTGCATGTGCCAAAGCGCGGGCAGTGAGGGCACCGAAACCGCTGGAAGCGCCGGTAATTACAATGACGTTTTTCATAATGCAGCTCCTATCGATGGTGGGGTAAGGGTGGGACGGGGTTAGATAATCCCGCCATTCGCTCGCAAGGTCTGGCCATTGATCCAGGCGCCATCCGGGCCGGCAAGGAAGGCGACAGTTGCTGCAATATCCTCTGGCTGACCCAGACGTTCCAGAGGAGCCAGTTTGGAGAGCCGTTCAACCGCTTCTTGTGGCTTACCGTTGAGGAAAAGGTCGGTCGCGGTAGGCCCTGGTGCAACGGCGTTTACAGTGATGCTGCGGCCGCGCAGCTCTTTGGCGAAGACGCTGGTCATTGCCTCGACTGCTGCTTTGGTACCGGCATAGACCCCATAGGTAGGCTGCAGCATCGCAACCACGCTGGATGAAAAATTGATCACTCGGCCACCGTCTCGCATGCGGATCGCAGCTTCTCGCATGGTATTGAACGAACCCTTGAAGTTAATGTTGATCTGCCGATCTACAGTCGCGTCATCGGTCTCGGCAATCGTTGCCAACGACATGATCCCTGCGTTATTGACTAGGACGTCTACCCCGCCAAACTGCTGTTCGGTTTCATCAAACAGGCGCCGTACATCCTGGCTGCTGGCTACGTCGGCTTTGATCGCGATAGCCCGCCCGCCGTGCGTTTCAATAGCGCTGACCAGGGTCTCTGCCTCGGCAGCGCTGCTGGAGTAGTTCACAACGATGGCGAAGCCTTCCTGAGCGAGACGTTTAGCAACTTGGGCTCCGATGCCACGAGATGCGCCGGTGACGATAGCTACTTTGCTGTTGGTCGTATTCATGGTCAGTCCTTTTCGCGTTTGGTTGGTTAAGGTGTGGGATTAGAATCCCATGCTGTCGAAATTGGATAAATACTCGATAACTGTCTTCATTGTTTAATAAATATAAACAATCGAGACGTCAAATATCCGCTGGTGAATAGCTGGCTATCTCATGAACTAGTTTTTGGAATCAGCGCAGGCCACCGCTGCAATGATCTCGAGTTCAAGCATGCCGGCGCCTGGTAGCCCGGCTACTCCAATAGCTGAACGAGCATGTCGCCCTTTAACGTCGAAGAGATCGATGAGCAGACGAGACGCACCGTCCGCTGCTGCGGAGTAGTCGTTATATCCGGGGGCCCCGTAGATAAAGGCGCGGACGAACAAAATCTGGCTGATATTTTGCAGCCCTACTTTTTCGTCTAAAAGACTTAGCGCGCGTAGCACACAGGTTTTCCCCGCCTCGATAACCAATTCGCCGGGTGTGTCACAGGTGATGGGGCCGGTGATTACTCTGTCACCAATTCGGCAAACTTGGCCGCTCACATAGGCCAAACCTTCGTGAATGACGACAGGCTCGTAATTTCCCCGTGCCGCTGGTTTTTCGGGCAGGGTGAGTCCCATCTGCTTCAATTTTCCGAGAACCGTCATGCGGTATCTCCTACAAATTCTGCATAGCCGCCCAACCAGCAACCATCCACCCGCCCTTCTTCATTGCGACGGAAACGGAGAGTGATTTCTGAGGGTTTGCCCATTGCTCGACCTTGCCGGATCCGGACTGGGCGATCATCAGCAGAGACCAACCCGTTATCGAGCAGGCCGAACGCAAGCGCCGCTGCTGCAATACCTGTCGCAGCGTCTTCAGGATAACCAGATGATTTTGGGAACTGCCGGGCATCAAATTGACGTGATTCGACATCCGTTGTGGCGTAGGGGTAAAGGCCCGTGGAGCCGATGCGCTCGCAAAGTGACTCGATACGTCGAAAATCAGGTTTGAGGTTATCTAGGACCTGGGCGTTCTTTAGGCCGATAAGTGTTTTTACACGGCTCGTGCTCGCGTTCTGAATGGGGAAAGGAGCGAGTTCATTGGAGCTGATACCTAATACAGCCAAAATCTCTGCCTCTAGGGCCGCATCCTGCAGGTCCTCGACGTGTCCCTTTGGCTGGCTGATTTCAACCGAGGCCTGCGGGGTTCCTCTACGATGGACCTGGACGTCCACAGGCCCGCTAAGCGTCCAAAGCCGCATCTGATCCTTTTCCAATAGACCAAGGTGGTCCAGCAACCAGATGGCCCCAACGGTTGCATGGCCACACATTTCCATCTCATGGTTAGGCACCCAAAACCGCAGAGCGAAATCGTAGTCAGCCAAGCCGGGGGCTGAAAAAACGAAGCCGCACTCGTGGCCATAAACTTGAGCGACGGCTTGCATTTGCCGATTCGTCATACCGTCAGCCTGGGCCACGATAGGCGCGGGATTTCCACCACCAGGTGCGGCAGGGAATACATTGATCACATGAACCACCGGGATCATTTTGCCTCCCCTTTAATGCTGGATAGGCTTGGCATAACCGCGTCGACGACCGTGTTTGTAAAAGCAGAATTGCTATCGATAGTGACCGGGTCGTTTTCCACGGCATTCATGAAGCTAATATTTTTTTCGATTCCTGCCGCTTCGATTCGCGGTGTCTGCGGATAAGACGATAGCGAGGCGCTCCAGGCCGCATCAAAAATGGCCGCTGTCGTACGCACGAAATACGGCCTGACAGACTCTTTTGCCTCGGAGGGATCAGTAGCCAATAGCTGCTCAGCGCGCCAGAGCGCGCGCACTAGCTTCTGTGCAGTCTGCTGGTTTTTTACCAGCCAATCTTCGCGCGCAATCATTGCTGTGAATAAAAAGCCATCCAGCGGCTTATATTCCCCTTTAGCCAGATCCATCAGTACATATCCGCCGCTTTGCTGGGCAGTCGTTACGGTCGGCGGCGAGAGGGAAAATCCGTCGATGCTCCCCTGCGAGAAGGCCGCCAACATGTTGGGAGCTCCACCGACCGGCATGATCGTCATGTCCTTATCAGCGTTCAAGCCAGCGTTCTTAGCGAGATAGCGCACCAGCATATCGGTCGTACTGCCAGGCCCGGTAACTCCGATCTTCAGACCGCGCAGGGCTTGAGCTCTCTGCTCAAGGGATGAGTTCGACGACAAGCCGGCATTAGTTGCGGATTTCGCGTCGATTACCACGGTGCTTCCGAACTGGGTTTGTACTGCTGCGAAGGCTTCAACTTTTTGCCCTTTGGCGCGGGCTCGGACCGCGACCGCTGGCAAGCCAACGTAGACGTCGGCATCGTTACCCAAGACGGCGGTCAAGGCCGCTGAACCACCTTTCTGAAACAAAATGATTTCCAGATCGAGGCCTTCCTGGGCGAAATACCCCTGCTTCTCTGCGACATAGATAGGGATATAAAGAAAACCCTCACTGGGAAATGCCAGCTTTATCTTGGTTTTCTCCTCGGCCTGACCAATAGATGCCTGGAATCCAGCGAGGAGCAAGCAGGCTATAGCGCCCGCACCCAAATGGCGGTTTAACATGGTGATCTCCGATTGATTGAAGGGCTGGGCTAGACCGAAATTTCTCTTTCGGCGTCGCTGGCTTTCCAGGGCATCAGCTTGCGTTCGGCAAGCTTCACCGCGACGTTCAGGATAAGAGCCAGCCCAATGATTCCAACCAGCGCTGCAAAGACTCCGGCGGTATCGAACTGCGAAGCTGAATCCGAAAGCAGATAACCCAGACCTCGATTTGCAGCGATGATCTCTCCCACCAACGCGCCTATAAGCGCATAGGGCACTGAAAGCCGGAGCCCGGTGAACACCCAGGTAAAAGCCGAAGGAATGACGACCATTGTTAGAAGGTCACGCTCTTTAGCTCCCATCAGCCGGAGGATGGTCAACTGCTCGCGTGCCACATTTCGTACGCCACTGTAGGTGTTCAGGAACACCAGGAAAAACACTACCGCAGCCGTCAATATCACTTTCATGGGCAGGCCGATTCCGAACCAGAGGATAAACAGAGGTGCCAGCGCCACTTTAGGCAAGCTGTAAAACGCCGTGAGAAACGGATCAAGGATATCTGCCAGCAGCTTTGCCCGACCTAGCAGCAGGCCGGTAGCAAAGCCTGCGACTGAACCGAAGACAAAACCCAGCACCGCTTCAAGTGTTGTGATGCCCGCGTGATAGAAAAAAACCCCGTTGCTTAAGATCTTCCAGAGGCTGGCGGCTACGGCCGAGGGGCGGCTGATAAAAAACTCAAAACCAGACGCTCGCGAGATCCCTTCCCATAGGGCGAGAAGAATGGTGAGAAAGACCAATCGGTAGATTTGAATCATGAGGCCACCATCGAATGAGCGAGCGAAGCCGAAGGAGCGGCTACCGAGTCGGGCGCAAGGCGTCTCCACAGCGACGCGCAGAGCTCGATATATCGGGGGTCGGAACGTAGCTGAACCAGATTCCGCTCACCGCTAAGTGGGACGTCAATAACGTGATCAATGGTTCCCGGGCGGCCGGCAAACACCACGCAACGGTCCGCGAGCGCAATGGCCTCATCAACGTCATGGGTCACGAACAGTACGGTCTTGTTAAGCTTGCGACACAGGCGCAACAATTCGGTCTGCAGAGTCAGGCGCATTTGCGCATCAAGCGCGCCAAAAGGTTCGTCTAGCAAAAGCGTCTCAGGGTCGCTGGCCATCAGGCGAGCCATTGCAGCGCGCTTGCGCATACCGCCCGAAAGTTGCGCCGGGTAACTTTCTCCAAACCCAGTCAACCCAACTAATGCCAGCAGTTCTTCGACGCGGCTTTGGATGTCGTTTTGCGCCATGCGGCGTATCTGCAGGGGAACAGCAATGTTGCCCGTGACCGTCCGCCAGGGAAGCAGATGGTCCGCTTGGGTCATATAGCCAACGCGAGTGTTAACCCCGGTGACTTTACTCCCCGAGTACTCCACGCGGCCTTGGTTGGGACTGAAAAGACCCGCAGTCATATTCAGCAGTGTCGATTTACCGCAGCCTGAAGGCCCTACCAGTGTAATTATCTCGCCGCGCATGACATCCAACGATACATCGTGCACCGCTACAAACTCTCGGCCTTCTACCTTGAAGCTTTTCTGGACTGCGGTAAAACTTATGAAAGGTTGATGGCTCACCATCCCTCCTGGTCCGTTCGACTGGACTTCGTTGTTTTGAGGAATATGAGAATGAACGGACCTCAAATTTCCATCGCGCGCAATCGGGCCCATTGATGAGCGTGATCGGGCCATCTGCTACCGCAACGTAGCCAGCTTATGGCCGAGGCAGAGCCCGCTCTCGGCGCCACTGTTCGGGAGGTTGGCCTACGTTCCGACGGAATAAGTGAGCGAAATGCGACGGGGATTCGTAGCCAACGGAGTTCGAGATTTCGAGCACTGACATGCGTGTGTGCTCAAGTAGCACCTGCGCTCGCTCCAACCTGATTCTTTGAACGTAGGCCAGTATGGATTCGCCCGTATGGCTAACAAAAAGGCGGGTGAGATGTCGACGCGACAGGTGAAACGTATCGGCAAGCACGTCGAGGGAATGAGGCTTGGTCAGGTTACCCGCGAGAAATTCCTTCACATCACGCACCAGCATGGCGCCATGTCGCTCTGTCGATGACCGTTGATTACTAGGCTGGCTGAGCGCGACGGCGAGACACTCCAGCAATAGGAGGTGATCTAAATGCACCGCGATGCGGCTGCGATCGACGAAAGATGTGGGCTGGCTGAGAGCCGTTTTTGCCCTTAACAAATGCTGTACGGGTGCCGACGTCTGCCAAACCCCTAACGTCGGCATTCGTAACAGACGGTTAGAGCTCCCCGACAAATCACGAAGCGCGAAGCGCATGTAATCTGGCTCGACGTAGAAAGCGACGTGATTCTGCGTGTCAGTCATGGATAAAGATGAATGTCCCCGTTCGGGGGGACCAACAAGAACTGGCCATCAATGAGGGTAGTAGCTTTGCCCGAGTCTTCGTCTTTGAAGCCCAGCAATCCCTCCCTGGGCACCATTAGCATGAACTCATCGTGCATATGCGCCCCGGTTTCATAAGCGCCGTTTGAGTTGAGAACGCTATATATCTCCCGCATCGAATAGCCCCTGTGTGCTTGGCTTTTAGCCAAAAAATAAGCAGGTTTCGCGCCACAGCTTAACGAGATCTACCCGATCAGAGATTTCCGGCGCAGAGGAGCCCGAAACCAACCCTCGCAGCCTAAGGGAGCAGGAAGACCACAATGCCAATAGCAAACTCGACCACAACGCTGTAACCAGCCGCTACCCCGAGTCCCCCATGAATCAGAAGTGCTGCGCCGTTGCATGGGCGCAGGTCTGGTCAAAGGTGAAGGCTTTGCCGTGGACGCCAGTATCATCAAAGCGGATGCGAGTCGGCAGCGCGGCGTACCGGGAGATGAGCAGGTCAACTGGAGCGATCCATCCCTGAGCACTCGCGCCGTGCGTGAGTACCTTGAAGGCCTCAATGGAGAGATGCTGGCCGAAACGCTACCGAAGCGCCTGTCCATTGCGCAGCGAATGGCGAGCCTTCAAGAATGAACGTTCACATGCACCAGGCAAAAAACCTCAAATTACCCAATAACAGAGCAGCAAAGGTCACCGAAGGGCCGAAAACCATCCAATGTGGTGAGTAGGTTGTCCGGTGGTGGGCGTGCCTGAGTTCAGGCCCTTAGTAAATCCGATTTTTTCCACAGAATCGGCCAAAAGCAAACGTTCGGAGCATGGAAATATTCCCTACTTGTCTAGGTCCCGTCCGCTCCCATTGTTGGTTCTTGTTGAACAGCTATGCCAATAAGTGGCGGATTATCTTTCTGATGAACCCGCTCAGTATTGCCTTACGCCCGCTACCCACCTCGTGAGGAACCTTCAATGAACTGTTCGCTGGTCAAGACGCAACTTATCCGCTGGTTAGCTCTGAGTACTGTTGGTCTTGCCCTTATTGGCTGCATTCCACAGGCACCGACCGACTCTGAAACCGTCTACCAGGACAGCCGCATGAACGCCTCCGTCACCTATTTGCACCTGCTTCGCCACACGCCGTTCTTTACCGAACTCAACGATGAGCAGTTGAAGTGGGTAATCAAGCACTCTCGCGAGTGGGATGCGCCCGCCGGCACTGTATTGGATAGCCGTGCAGCAGGTACGGCGGTATCTTCGGACCTCTGGGTTCTGCTCGATGGTGGCTGGCAGGTTGAAACTCAGACCAACGCCTATGCTGCTGGCAACGGTGCCCCTGGCAAATGGTATAGCCCTGCCCAAACACAGTCGGACAATCGCTTGGTGACAATCCAGCGCAGCTATGTGATGCGTATCAAGGCAGCCGATCTGCAGACAATGCTTGCGCAAAACTTTCCATTCGAGAGGCATCTGTCCATTGGCCGTGCGTGGTACGCGCATATCAGTGCAGCACAACCGCGAGCCGTGGCGCCGTAAGTGATGCGGCGCTTGTACCAGCCGACGCTCATGACAGCTTTTCGGTAAATCGTTCAGCTCTTGAAAATCTCTTTAAGCCAATCGACGAACACTCTCACGCGAGGCGAAAGGTGTCGATTTTGCGGGTATAGCACCGACACGGGCATGGGTGGTGGAGGGTTTTCCGGTAGTAGCTCACGCAGCACGTCGTTCTGCAACTCCTTGGCAACCCGGTATCGAGGTACCTGAATGAGTCCAATGCCAGCTACAGCAGAAGCCGTATAAATCTCCGCGCCGAACACCGAGATCGCAGTGGGAATAACCATCTCCTGCACCGCTGCGCCAATCTGAAACTCAAACGGAAAAGGTTTGCCGCTGGTTCGCGAGACGTAGTTGATTGCCTTGTGCTGAGCCAGGTCGGCCACTGTCTGTGGCTCACCATAGGTGTCGATGTACTTCGGGCTGGCACAGGTGACTTGAGGCAGGTCGATAAGATGCCTACCTATCAACGACGAGTCGGCTAGCGTCCCCGCGCGAATGACGCAGTCCACGCCTTCTTCAATCAGATCCACGAAACGATCGGTCTCGCTGAACGATAACTCAACCCCCGGATAACGCCGCATAAAATCGGGCAGCGAGGGGATGACGAAAAACCGCGCCAACGTGCCATGGAGGTCCACCCGCAAACGCCCCTTCGGAACGCTTTGGCGGAAGGCAAGTTCGGCCTCCTCCAGCTCCGCTAGCAGATTTACGCAGCGTCGATAATAGGCTTCGCCATCGAGCGTCGGACGCACGCGTCGGGTACTGCGCTCCAGCAGCCGAGTACCGAGCCACTGTTCGAATTGGTTCATCACATGGGTGAGCGTTGCCCGAGGTATTTCAAGGTCCTCGGAGGCGGCAGTGAAGCTACTGCGTTCGTAGATACGAACGAAGATTTTCATGGCACGAACCTGGTCCATCAAGTCACTTCTGATTGTTGCTTAGGAATAAACAGTATCGCCAACGTCTAGCCATTAGCCAAGTGAACAACCAATACTTCGGGGGGGCAGTGCTTAGAAACTGCAATGATCCCAAGCTTGAGTGATTTCAGCATGGAAGTGTCCATTAACTGTTTTCTTGTTTTACATGGCTTAGGTCCACGACAGTTACCTGCGGTTTTATTGGTTGTCATGTTCGATAGTCGGTCCTGACCGAGCGTTGAACGTTGCGCCAGTATGCGCAGGTTTCAACAGCCCTACGACACGGATCGTGTCCCTTTGGCAGGTGCTGAAACCCCAGCGCACTCCACTGAGCAAGAGCGTGAGCGCTTGAAGAACTTCAACAAAGACGGCATTCCGCCTGGCGCTTGCTGATCTGTTCGCCACTTGACCCAATAGGCAGGACGTTCTAGCTGGATGGCCTCGACGCCAGGTTCATGACCATCTCATTGCTCCGCTGAAAGCGACCTTGCCTGGTCAGCAGGTCTGGAATGTACTGCCTTACCTCCTTCTGCTGTCGGTTCAGGAACGCAGAGGACGGCAGGCTTCTTCCAGAACGGCGCGTACAGCCTGGCATAGCTCATCGGCCCCGGGCTTTTGGCGCAAGTCTCGAAGTTGTTGTTGAAGGGCGGTGAAAGCAGTTCCGTCGACGGCCTTTGCCAGGCTCAGTAGCGGGTCTGGCTGAATGTATTGCAGGTGGTCGGGCGCCATGTACAGCCCATTGAGGTTCTGGTAGTCAGCGTCGATCCAGGCGTACAGGTGATGGTCAAAGCGCTCGACAAAACGATAGCGGCCAAAGTCCATGATCTGCAACTGCAGGGGCTCGACGCTGGACTTCCCGGCCAGTTGTACATTGACGCCGTCGATCACCAGCGGCTTGCCTTGGTTGTTCGCCAGCAGCTGTTCCAATCGCTCGGTCACCTGGTTGCTGACCTTAAGTGTTGCGCCGTCGCGCTGCACCTGCAGTTTCCCATTCTCATGGCTGACGTGAAAACGCACAGCGCCACAGCTGCTGGCTGTCAGGCCATAACGCCTGAGACGCAGTTCGGCCTGCATCAAGGCGCCCGCCAGCTCGGGCCCTTGCCAGTAACGTTGCCACTGGCAGCGCGGGCGGGTGCAGGGGCGGCGCAATAACAGGACGGCGGGTTCGGATGGTCGACCGTCATGCCACAAGGCGTCGAAGCCCAGGTCAATAACGGCATAGGTCGGCAGCGGAGTGATCGCCTCTTTTGCATGAGTCATGGCCGCCAACACTAAGTGTTCCATCAGCACTTCATGCAGGGCTTCGGCCAGGGTCAGCAAACCGTTGGAATGGGGAAGCACGGGGGCTTCATCCGGGGGAACACCGAGGCCTTTGACGTCGAATAGCACCTGATCGCTGGAGGGTGAACAAAGCACCGCGGCCCTGCCATAGCGGGGCGGGCGCCAAGCCGGCGTGCGGCGGCCGTCGAGGGCGATCGGGGTGTTGATGCCTTGCGCCGCAGCTTGGCTGCTGGAGATAAAGGCTGCGTTGTCCAGCAGCCACTGGTCGATCTCGATGTGCGAGGAGGTATCCGTAGACGATCCCCAAAGCGTGCCGAAGTCGGCCCGAATCGCTGCATAGTTGGCGAACAGGACACGGGCGTCGGCCACCCCCAGCAGCTGTTCTTCGATTAACGCCTGGCCACTGTCGGCGTAGTCCGCAAGGTGCTGCACCCTTGGGCCGATAGTGAAAGGCTGGGCCAAGTCATGGGTGCGCGGACTCATGGCAGGTCTGCGGCCCAGGCCGCCAGCTGCTGCGGATGCTTGAGGGCAGCCAGGGGGTCGAGCAGTATCCAGTTGCGGTGCAGGTCCAAGGTGGGCCGTGGCCCCTGGGCTACCTCTGCGCGAGTGCCAAGCATGGGTAATTCCCTCAGAGGGCGCGGGGCTGGGGCACAGACGCCGAGGAGATCGGCATAAGGGCTGTAGCGAAGGTGTTCGAAGACCCGTGGGTCGCGGGTGCGGATCGGAATGAATTGCCAGCTGGGTGCCGATGGGTCTTGGGTGATCCAGGGATCCAGACCATATTGACGCAACCGCACCATTAACCCGGGCACCTGCAGCCGCAGCCTTTGGGTTCGCGCCTGGGCCGTTGCGACGGCCTGCATCAGGGCGGGCAGGGCGTGGACCGACAAGGGCGCAGTCGACGCCGGGCGTGGTCGCGAACGTTGGCCTGGCGACCAGACATCGATATCGGCATCCACTGGGGTGTCGCTGAACACTGCGCCGCCACCGCCGATATCCAGCGGCTTTCCGCGTCCCAGGGAAGTCACCACCCGTGACGCGCCAGGTCGATTGAGGTCCCAGGCGCCAGCGCTGTCTTCGATGATTGGCATCTGCGGGCCCAGTTGTCGGCGCAGGGCTGGAATATCGCAAGGCAAACCGTATTGATGAACGGCGATCACTGCATCCAGGCTGTTTTTATGACATTCCAGGGCGGCGCTGCTGAGCAGTAACTCAGCACCGTTTTCAATGATGACCGGGACCGCGCCGGTATTGAGCACAGCCGCCACCACCTGATGACAGGTAGCCGCCGGAACCGCCACCCGCCACTCGGTCGTGACACCCAATTGCCGTAGCGCCAGTTCCAGCGCTGCGGTGCCGCTGCCTAGCAGGGCTGCGTGACGGCGGGCGTAAAACTGTGCGAGCCAGGACGAGCACGGGAGCCTGTCGGCTTCCCGTGCCCGCCACTGACCATCGGCAGTGCTGGGCGCTACTTGCATTTGTCCATGGCGCACGCGGTCAGGGCTTCAACCTTGCACTTGTCCATGGCGCACGCGGTCAGGGCTTCAACCTTGCACTTGTCCATGGCGCACGCGGTCAGGGCTTCAACCTTGCACTTGTCCATGGCGCACGCGGTCAAGGCTTCGGCCCGTGACCCGCCAATGCGCCAACTGGTGAACTTGCTTTGCGCCAGGGTCGCACGCTTGACCACATCCAGGTGCAAGGTGCGGGCATCGTGATCGTTGCACTCAAGGAGAATCTCGTCCTCGGCCACCGCGAAGTGATCATGCAGCAGGCAGAGTCCGAAGCGATCCAGGTTGCCATGGCGCTCCAGTAGCTCATGCAGGTCATTGATGAATTGCACGTCAGACGCGCCCAATGGCGTAGCTTCGGCAAAGGAGGGATTGGTGTGTCCGTTCATAAGGTGTACTCCAATATGTTTGAGTTTAAACCTGTCAATGTCTTCCACCGTACTCAGTGCGTTTTTGCCTCATAGACCTCCTTGTTCCGGGGGAACCTTGTTGACCGATATCCAAAGATTTTCGATGCTCAGCAACGGCGGCTGGTTGTCTGAGGGCAATGCTCCCTGTGCAAGTTGGGTCGGATCGTCGGCGCTGAACGCGCGCAGGGTCAGCTCGACCCGGGCGTTGCCCTGGACAGTGACTTTTTCGGCCAGGCGCCAGCGATCGATGGCCTGGCTGAACGTGCTGATGAAGGCGGGCGGGGTATTCAGCGAAGTGCTCGCCGGCAACATCAGCGCGGCCGGCAGCACGGTGCGCGCGACGACTCCCTGCCCGGCGATGTCGTAGCTGTAGCGCCCCTCCATGCCCACCTGGACCGTGGTGCCGTTGCTGCCTGAACCCAGGGCGGCAAAAAACACATTCAAGTAATCCTCCAGACTCGCCTTCGCCACTGGCAGGCTGTCCAGGGAAAAGCTGTCCTGGATGATGTGGGGGCTGATGCTGTCGACAAAACGCACGACCGGTGTGGAGAAGCGGAACAGCGGGTTGGTGTGCAAGGTGCCGATCTGCGCGGCGGGGAACAGGATGCGGTTGCGCTCCACCGACAGCGAAGCCCACGCGTCCTGATGATCGAACACGTTGAGGGCCGGCAGGCTGGTGCGGCGCTCGTTGACCAGCAGCGCTTGCGCATAATCGAGCCATTTTGCCGGCACCACATTCTTGAGGCGATAACGGTAGGCGACCGCTCCGGGGATGTCCGGATCGATGACACTCACCGCCTCGTACTGCGTCGGATCTATTTCCACCCGTGGCGCCGGCAGGCTGACCTCGCCCCATTGCGCCAGGGTAGCGCTGATTCGGCCGGTACCTGGATCGTAGCTGGCCGCCACATCGTTGATGGTCATGTCCAGCAGCAGGGTCTCGGCCACCTCTTGACCGTCGACCATCACCCCGGCGAGCACTTGGCTGAAGGCGCAGGTCAGGGCCTGGGGAGGCACAAACGCGGTTTTACTGCGGATCGGACTGGCCCAGGCATGGTAGGCATCGGTGACCTCCTTGACGATGTACACGAAGGCCGCCACCGCATGCTGGGCCGCAGCGATTTGCAGCTCGGTCGGCTGGCTGACATTGATCCCGGTGAGGTTTTGCTGCATGGCCACTTCGATGCTCGGGTAAACAGTGACGAACTGGGCCAATGCGGCGACCAGGCTTTTACCGGTGCTGCGCAACGCGCCGTTGGTTGTCGGGGTGTTCAGGGCTATGGCGACGTTGAGGCTGTCCTGGGCGGCACCCCGGACCAGGGAGTCAAAGGCATAAGTCCACTTGCTCAGGTCCGAAGCACTTTGCGCCGGCTGTGCCCAGGCTGTCGCGGTCTGGCTCTGGACCGTCGGTGGTTCAGGCAAGGCTC
Source organism: Pseudomonas sp. R1-43-08 (assembly GCF_003852255.1). Classification (NCBI taxonomy): domain Bacteria; kingdom Pseudomonadati; phylum Pseudomonadota; class Gammaproteobacteria; order Pseudomonadales; family Pseudomonadaceae; genus Pseudomonas; species Pseudomonas sp. R1-43-08. The sequence continues at coordinate 3,522,374 of NZ_CP027734.1, read as the reverse complement.
TCAGCAGCACCGGCAGGTTCATGGTCTGCCCCCCGGCCAAGGGGATCAGCAATGGCCCGCAGATCAATGAAATCCAGTTCGATTGGGCGTAGCCGCTGATCCCCGGGACGCTGCGCATGTCGTGTTCCAGGTGACTGACCTGCAACGCCAGTTCCAGTGGTACATAGCTCCTTGCTGCCTCGTTGCGCGAATTGAACACAAACGCAAGGGCGCTTTCGCCAACCGAAGCCTGCAAGCGAATGCGCCCGCTGCCGAAGGCGTAGTTGTCGTTCCCTGTGCCGGGCGTTGACTGACTGGAACCCGAAACGGTCGGCTGGCCGTACAGCGACAACGTTTGGTCGGTGGCGCTGCCTTGCACGCAGAAGCCGACGATAGCGGTGGTGCTGTAGGCCGAGTACAGCTGGTTGAGCAAGCTCTGGCGCAGTTTTTCAGCCGCGGCGGCCAGGGTTGCCCCGTCTTGCGGACCTGCCGATAGCACCGGTTCCAGGGTGGACGCGATATCGTCAGCCAGCACCTGTTTGGCGCTGAGGATTTTGCCGAGATAACCGTCCTTGAGCGGGTCCTTGCTGCCCAGCAGGGTGTCGAGCAGGAACACCGAGGGGGCATAGGTCGGTGACAGGAAGCCGTCGATGGCCTTGAGGGCGGTTTCGAACCAGAGGTTCTGATCGACGCCCGTGAGGTTGAGTGTCGCCAGGTCATCGCCAGGGAACGGCTGGTCCGGCCGGTAGGTGGGGTAGATCTGCACGCTGTCGGAGGTCAGGCTGTTAGCGATCGGCCGGGCTGCGAAGTAGCCTGGGACCGGATCGATGCGGTAGCGAATACCTGCCGCGCCGTCCTGCTCGGCGAAACGGACGGCCCACAGCGTCTGGCTGCGTCCGTCCGGCGTGCTGCCGGGGTCTGCGGTGCCGCTGCCGACCCGTGTCAGCCAGGCGCCGGGGCGCAGGAACAGCGCCTCGAAGGCTGCAGCGAACACGCTATATCCACTGGTGCTGGCGGTCACTGGATCGGGGACCGGCAGCAGCGTACTGGTCACCGCCACGCCGCCTGCCAGGCCGGCGACATCCGGCGCCACCAGGGTCGAGGCCCGCCGCAGGCTGAGGGTCAGGCTCAGGGGCAGGATCGAGCCGGACGCGAGGTTATCGATATCCACTGCCAGGCACAGGCGCACGGTAGCGGGTGGTGCTGCAGTGGCGCCCTGGATCAATTGCCCGAGGTACAGAATCACCCCGTTGATGTAGTCCAGCAACGGCTGCGACTGGCTGACGTCAAGCTGGCTCAGCGGCTGGGCGAACAGGCTGTTGACCAGTTCCACGCTGACCGCGCGGCCGTTGCACCAGGGCAGGTTCAAGTCCTGGTAGGACTGGTTCAGTTGGTAGTAGATCAGGCTGAACATCTCCAGATCCTTACCGGCCTGGATCTTGATGTCGCCGCCGCCGGCCGGGTCGTAGCTGGAGGTGTCGAGGCTCAGGTGGATAACCAGTTGCACGCCGCCGGCAGCGGCTTCATAGGTGTAGAAGGCGCGGGTGTTGGGCCAGGCCGACAGGGCGATCAGGCGATCGTTGTAGCGCAACGGCAGCGGAGGATGGTTGAGGCTGCCACTGTAGCCGGGCGGCGGCTGCTGGAAGGGCGTCACGGTGATATTGCCAAAGATGTCCAGCCAGGAGAGGTTCACCTGGGCGAAGCTGCCCACACCTCGATAGGGGTTGTCGGAGGCGGACGGCAGGCCTGGGTCCACCGGCTGCGGGGCGGCATTGCTGGTGGCGCGGCGGGCCAGGCCAAGGGTTTGCTGATAGAAGTACTGGCTGTCCTCGGCCAGGGCGTTAAGGGCTTCGCGTCGGCTCTGCGGGTTGCGCATGGCTCGACGATGGATTTGCGCCTCGAGCTCATCCGCTCCAACGTCCGGCCGCTGTGGCCCGAAGGGCAGGGCCAGGTCGCTGGCGATGAACCAGGGCGAGCCGTCGATGCCTGCACTCAGCACCGAGTAAAGGTTGTACAGGTAGGCACTGGCATAACCGTCCGGGTCCACACTCGGGGAATCCACCGGTGGCGGGTTGTCACGCAGGACACTGAAAGCGGCATTGCCTTGATTGAACACCGCTTGCAAATCGAAGGTCCGGGTATCCAGCGTCAACGCACTGCCGCTCACCAGCAGCCCGACTACCCGCTCGGCGCCGACCGCCAGTGCATCGAGATCGAGCCCGTAGTAGTCGGCCAGGGACCGCAGGCTGTTGCCCGGTGCAAGGCTGCCGTCAACGACATAGACCAGTGCCGGGATGAACAGCGCCACGGTGCTGGCGGCGCTGACGCCGGGGTTGAGGGCCGCGATCTGCGCGGCGCTGACCGGTTGCAGTGCCCCCACCGAGTAGTAGCGGGCCAGATTGTCGAGGATTGCCGCGGGCACGCCATTGCCTGCGCTGGAATCGGCCGGTGTCACCAAGTGAATGATGCCGTCTATCGGTACTTGTGCGTTCGTGGTCAGTGTCGCGCCCGGATTGAGTTCGGCAATGCGTCCGGAGCCGATACCGTAGAACGTCGCCAGGCTTTCCAGGCTGTCACTGGCGCGGGTCGGCTGGCTGACACCGGCGGTGCTGGCCGAGCGCAGGGCCATGTGGCTGCCTTGCTGGATCACCGTATCGGTGGTGACAAAGGCATTGATGAAGTTGCACAGGCGGCCTAGCAGGGCACCCCGTGGATAGGTCATTACCAGGGTCAGGGTCGCCGTGCCACTGTCGTCGAAAATCCCATCGGGCAACCCGCTGGCGGCGATCACGTCGTAATAGCTCAAGTAGTAGCCGCCCGAACGGACGGTAGACAGTTCCCAGAGCAGTTTTACCACTTCCTGGGGGGATTGAGGATGCCACGCGGCCCCGCGTCGTCGGCCGTGCGCGGGGTCATCAAGTCGGGTGGCGGGTTGGTTTCGGTCGACAGGTTGGTCTGCGTCAGGAACGCGAGGAAGTCGCTCTGTGCCTGACTCAGCAGGTTGCTGGCCTTGGCATTGCCCTGGGGCATCAGCAGGAACTGGCCGCTGATGATTGACGTACCCAGCTCGCTCACCGCGCTCAACAGGCGCTCCAGTAATTGCGCATCGGTAGCCGAAGGGCCGAGCAGTTGGTAGGTATACGCCAGGCTGCTGCCATCGCTGGCGATTACGCCGGGCTCGGCCTGGGGCAGCCGCTTGATGGTGAAGTCCACCCGCGTCGCGTAGCTGTAGGAGGCTATTTCGCGGCGGGTGGTTTCGAGGGTTGCGGGGTCGGTTGACACTTCCCAGGGGGTGAAGGCCGGCAGGTAAGGCAGTTGCTGCGAGAGATCAGGCAGTTGCGCAGCGAGGCAGCCCACCCGCTGGTTGCTCAGTCGCACCAGGCCATCCGGCAGGGACCAGAGTATCGGTTGCACGCTGGGCGCCTCGTCGGTTGAGGCGCGCAGGTTTGGCTGGCAGAGGTCACGCAACTGCTGCAGGTCAGCGGTTGACCACAGGGAGATGCTTTTAACCGCATAGTCTTTCGGGCTGCGGGCAACGGTCGGCAGCAGGCTGATGCTCGGTGCCGGCTGGAACTTGCCTCGTTGCGCGTAGGCCAGCACCACGCAAAGGTTGCTGTAGGCCTCGTTCAGGTTCATTGAGCCGCTGCTGCCGCCGGCGATCGTTACGAACGACAAGTCGACACCATGGCTGCTGGCGTCCCGGCTCAGGCTGATGGGGAAGTCAGTCCCGGGCATCTGGTCGGTTGGCGTGGGGAACTGCTGGCCGGTGAGTTGATAGAGACCATAGGCGCTCTGGTTGTTTGGGTAGAGAAATTGCGCGCCCAGGCTCAGGCCGCCCATGCCTGCCGGGTTCGACGGCAGACGCAGGCCATAGGCCAAAAAGCGCGAAAGCATGCCGGCCAATTGGGCCAGTTGATCGGTGCCCACCACCACGGCCCACAGGTCCTGGGTAAAGAGGCTATCGAGGGCTGTCAGGGTGATCTGTTGCGTGGCAAATAGCGGCCCGACACTGACGTTCGCGGACAGCGGATCGCTGAACAGGGCCATGGCACTCACGCCAAAGCGTGCGCCGCTGCTGTTCAGGCTGTCGCCGGCGGCGGTCTGGTACGCCAGGCTCGGCAGCAGCAACGGTTGGCCCGGCAACAGCAGGTCGGCCATGATGTACAGCGCGCTGTCCTGGGCCAGTGCGGGCAGGTCGATTCCCAGGGCCCTGGCCAGGCTGTTGAACGTTTCTCCGGGCCCCGTGGTGTATTGGTGAATGTCGTTACCCACCATCAGGCTGACGAGTTGACCGGCGGCAATCACCGTCGAGTTGCCGTTGGCCAGGATCAAACCCGCCGCAGTGGTCGTCCAACGGGCTGGCACGGCGCTGTCGGACCAGGCCCGTGCGACGGTTGCCAGGGTGTCGCTGCTTTGCAAGGTATAGGCGGGCAGGGGGATGTGCAGAGTCAGCCCATCGGTCAAGGCGACTTCGGCGTTTGGCCGCAGAATATCGTCGAGAGTCAGGCTGTTGCCACGCGCTTCATTGGTCCATTGCAGGATCTGCTCGATGGAGTTGCCGTTGGCCGTGGCATAGGCGTAGTCGTCAAAGGCATTGAGGGCGACCTGCAATAGTTGCCGGCCAATAACCATGAAGGCATCGGTAAAAATCACGGCGGCCATCGATTCGTTGTCATCGTCCGAGGCGCGCAGCGACGGCGCGCGGCGCTCATCCTTGGCCGTGACAACGGCCGCCAGTTCCTTGAATAACTGCGCGACGTTGCTGCGATAGGTGCTGTTGGTGCCCACGTACTGGAGAAAGTCCAGGGTCGCGCTACCGGCGTTCGCCAGGGGGACGTTCAGGGACAGGCCGTCGAAGACCGGGAACAGCACCGAGCCGGCCTCCAGCACCTGCTTGATCTGCGCCTGGTTGGCAGCGTCGGGCAACGTGATGCTGACGTCGAAGGACGACAGGAACGTCAACAACTCGCTGATGCCGAACGGCGGGTTGGCCAGGTCGGCAAGGCGTTCGATATCCACTTCCAGCAGGGCCTTGTCCACCAATGTGCCGAGGATGTCGGCCAGGGTGTCCTGCTCGCTTCTGGCTGAGCCCAGGGTGCCGATCAGCCACGGCAGGTAATCGGCGCACAAACGCTCGAAACTGCTGGAGCCAACCGCCTGCCGTGTCTGTTGCGTCGGGGACGGTGCGTCCATGGTCAACAGGAACACGAAAGCACCTTGCTGGCCGCTGTAGCTGTTCACGCCTTCGTTGCACATCACGGTGAATTGCGGCGTCGCGTACAGGTTCAATGCCGGCTTGGTTGCACTGCGCGGCACCGACATTGCCTTGGGTGTGACGGCCCGTCGCTGGCCGGCGAGCTGCAGATGCCGAGCCTGGCGAGCCAGCAGCGCGGTCGGCTCGGCCCAGGGAGCCGGGCCGCTGTTGAGGGCATTGATCTCGAAGCGCGCCGAGACGTCGGCATGGAATGAAAAGCTGATGCTGAAACTGAACAATCCCAGGTCGATCTTGACCTTGACGCTGACTTCCACGGTGGCTCGGGCGGCGATAGGAATTGGCATGTAGCTCTCATACGTCAGCGAGAGCGACAGGGTGATGCGCACGTTGACCGCCGCCGAAATAATCGCGAAGTCGATGCTGCCGTAGAGCAGGCCGATGACCCCGACTGTGCCCTGGATCTTGAAGTAATAGTCGTCCTGCACACTGCTGTTGGCCGTGACCAGCGCGGTGGACGGGCGATAGGCGTGAAAGGCGGCAATAGTGCCCTCCAGGATGCCGAATACCGTCAGCGCGAAGCCGGCCTTGAGCGGCCCCTTGACGAAGTTGTAGCCCAGGCCCAGTTGCAGGCCCAGGCCGAAGACAATCACCGGGTCGAAAGTGCCCTGGGTGGTCTTCGGTACCTGGGTCGCGGTGACCGACGAGAGCTTGCCCAGGTAGAAACCACCGGCACCCAGCACTGGCACGCCGTACACGATCGCGCTAATCGAGAACGAGCGGCTGAAGTCGAGATTGTAGGGGAAGCCGATGTCGATGAAAAAATCGCCATTGGTATAGATCTTCACTCCGATCTCCGGCAGCACGATCGATACCGCACCGAAGTTCAGGTTGCGGATGCTGTCGGGAAAGGTCCATTCGATCTGGTAGACGCCCACATCGTCGGTGATTTTCTTGTAGAGGATGTCGAGCACCAGATTACCCAGCGCCTTGGCCTTCTCTCCGGCAAGGGCCAGGCGCAGGCCGTAGAGGTTGGGGTCGTTGAATACCAGCATCAGGTCGACGGTCCAGTCCTTGCCGGTCTTGAGCAGCAACAGTTGCCCGGCGATCAGCCAGTCGCTGTTGCGGTTGTAGTACGGCGTGCCCTTGGTACCGCTGTCGCCAGGGTTCAGCGGGTTGCTGGAACCGGTGGTTGAAGGCACCGCTTTCAAGGCGTCGATCACCGCTTTGGTATTGGCGAAGCTGTCGTAGCCACTGATGGCTACGCGTTGGCCAAGTACCAGCAACGGCAGGCTGAAATAGTCCGTACCTTGGCCTGGAACCGAAGGCAGCTTGTCCACGGGCTGGCCTTTCTGGGGATCCAGCAGGTTGCTCCAGTCCTGTTGTTCCTCGGGATTGTTGCCTTTGAACACCGAGGAGCCGTCGATGCCCAGGGTGATTTTGTCAACACCGTCGACCTTCTTGCGCTCGAATACCAGGCCGTCGATGCTCATGAAGCCCAGGTCGATCTTGCTCGCCAGGGTGTATTTGGCGGCGATGGTCGGCGTGCTGCCATTGCTGGTTTCCAGGCTGATGACCAGCGACAGGCCGTCGAGGGAGACCTGGTTGAGCACGTCCCAGGGTGAGTCGAGCGTGAAGTAGGGGTCGCCCAGGGACTGCATGAGTTTCTGGATCAGACGCCCCAGGCTCCAGTTTTTCAGGGTGAAGGTCAGGGTTTTCTTGTCGACCTGATAAATCGCCGTCAAGCCTTCCCAGGACAGGCTCAATTGGGCATTGCTGCCCTGATTGTCGGGCGCAAAGCTATAGCCCAGCAGCACGCTGTCGTTGAGGAAGCTGAAATCCCACAGCGTAGTGGCGCTGCCACTGTACTGCTGCTGGGCGGGTTTGCTGGCGTCGTAGCTCAGGCTCAGGGTGGCCAGGGTGTCGACGCTGAAGGCCTGGCCCAGGTTGAAGGTCCAGCGCAGGCTACCGGCGACGGTGTAGCGGTCGATCGGCGTCGCACCGGTGGCAAGAGTGGCGTCCACCTCAAGCGTGTCGACCAGCAGGGTGCCGGGCAGGAAATCGGGGAATGTGAAGGCGCCACCGAAGCTGAGGAATTGGCTGACCAGCTGTTGCACATCCACCGGTTGCGCCAGCCGTGCGGCGACTGTCCAGGTGGCTGGGGACTCGGTGCCGTCATAGTCGATGCTGGCGTTGGCGAAATACGGCCCGATGCCGACCAGTCCGCCGATGCCTGCCTGGTAAGTGGTGACCGGCGCGGTATTGGCCACACCGCTGGCACTGGTGGGGGTGGTGGCCTTGATATAAAGCTGACCGTCGGTGACCGAGAGTATCGGCAGGCCGTCGAGCGTGAACAGGTTCAGGTCCAGTTCGAAGCCGGCGTTGAAGGCATAGCTCTTGGCGCCCACGTCAAGGCTCAGGCCTACGTCGGACAGCGAGGCATCGACGAAGCTTTTGGGAATGCGGATCAAACCCAGGGTGAGCGCGGCAATCAGGTCGTTGAGATTGGCGGTACCGTCGAAACGTGCAAGCAGCTGGAGGTCGGAATTGAATTGGACGAAGAACAGGCCGTTTTCTCCGGTGGTCTTGCCCTTGAACACCTCGGGTAACAACAGGAACTGGGTCTGGAACAGAAAACTATAGGCACTGCCCTGGGGAAGATAGTTGATGCCCCACACCAACTCGAAATCGGTGACGCCGAAAACCAACTGGTTGGTCGGGTCCTGCAAGGGGACCCAAGGGTGCTCGGCATTGATCACCGTCGGGTCTGCCCCCAAGGTCACGCTGGCGCTGCTCAGGGCCAGGCTGGGGCTGGTGGTGCCGCTGAGGCTGAGGCTACGCAGGCCGATCCCGGAGAGAAACTGCTGCAAGACTGGTGGCGTTCCCGTGAAGAAACTGCCTTTGTTGTCCAGCAGTCCGATGACCGTGGCCGGGGTCAACAGGGCGCTGCCGTCGTCGCTGTGACCGAGGTAGAAATTGAACGCGTTGCCATTGTTGATCTGGGCCAGGGCGCGCATCTGGTAGTCGATGGATTGACCGCGCTGGTCCGTCAGGCTCAGGTCGAGGCCCAGATACAGGCTGACCTGCTGGTCGTAGAAGGCTTGCGCCGGGTCGTCGCCGTCCTGCAGCTCCGGTGGGCCGATGATCAACCCGAAAATCGGCGCACCGACACTCAGATTAAACAGTTTCAAACCGCTGTCCGCGCCGAGGAAAGGCGCCTCCAGGGTCGTGGTCGGCATGAAAATATCGATCCCGTCGACCTTGGCGAAATCCATGCTGCCGCTAAAGGGCAGGGCCAGGGTTGGAAAGCCCAGGCCCTGCACCACCGCGACCGCATTGTTGAGCTGGGCGGGCGGCGTCAGGTTGGCGGCAAAACCCTGGCAGGGACCCAGGTTGTCATTGAAGGTGAACACCGCGTTGCTGATCACGGCCCACTTGAAGGGAGTCCCGGTGGCAAAATTCGACAGATCGGACCAGGTCCAACTGGCCGGCGTGGTGACGATCTCCAGGCTCAGGGCCTGCGCGCCGTCGATGCCGCTCAGGCCGAAGGTCAGCACCAGCCCCTGCTGCACGTCCTGCTGCAGAAACCGCGCACTGACGCCCGTGACCTTGAACGTCTGGCTGGTCGGGTTCAGCGGTTGCACGCTTTGCGCTGTCAGGCTGATCGACAATCCGGCGACAGACGATTGGAAGGCCGCGTTGAGGTCGCTGTCCAGGCTCTCGGAAACGCTGACGCCGGCATCCGCCAGGCCTGCGATCAGGTAGTCACGGGTGAGGAGGATCGGGGCGCCGGCATCGCGAGTCAGTGCCGCGGCGAGGTTGCTCAGTGGGTTGTTGGCCATCTGTCTTCTCCTTGAATCAGACCGTCACGAACAGGGCCAGGTGATCGCTGGTGGAGCGGATGTGCCCCATGTTTCGCCAGCCACGGAAACGTTGCCGGTCGCCAGCGGCGAATGCCGGCGCCGGTGATGGCGGCCAGCCGAGCGGAGGCGCCTGGAAATCGCTGGCGATGGCCACCATGCCCACGGGCGCACCGCCAGGCGCGGGGTTGACCACATTCAGCGGCGTGCCGACCACGGTGTTGGCGATGGTGAAGTTCCCGGCCGCGCCGCCACGCACCAGGATGTTGTCGATCGAATACAGGTTGCTGCTGCTCGACGAGCCGATGTAGCGGTAACCCGGATAAGGCACGGCTCCCACGTTGGTCGACCAGAAGATCGTCGATTTCTTGCTCTTGAGGTGGGTGGCGAAATAGCCCATGTAGGCATCCAGGGCCGGAGGCGGGGCCGCAGCCGGTGGCTGCAGTTGCAGGGCGTACCCCAGGCCCGTGAGCGGGGCGTAGCGCAGTGGATCATTGCCGGTCTGGCTCAGCAGGTTGACATTGAAATCACCGGTGATGACCCGGGTTTCCAACGCGCCCAGGGCGGCGCTGATGTCACGCACGTTGGCCAGACCGTTGAGGTAGGCATTGGCCGCCACGTACTGCGGCGGCGAATGGATGGCAAACAGCGTGAGGTTGCGCTGCACCACCACGGGCGGGCCGTCGACGGTTTCACAGAACGTCACCATATAGGGTTCGCGCAGGCCGCCATAGTTGAGGGGCGCGCCGAGGTTATCGACGAAATCGACCCGCGCCGCGCACCGGCTTTCGGACAGGTTGCCGGGGTTCAGGGCGGCAGGGGGAATAGCGCGACCGGCGACGGTAAAACAAGCGTTGGTCTGCAGCGGCGGGTAGTTGCCGGCGGCGGGCGCAGGCAAAACGGTGGGGTTGAAGCTGATGCCATTGCCCGCTGGTGACCAGGCGTTGGGGCCGGTGAACAAGCGTCTGCCGGCCGCCACGCCGGGGCCCGCCGGGATCACCGGTTTGTAGAACACCGCGACGCCCTCGGCTCGCCCGGCCTGGCCGACCACCAGGGGCGGCACCAGGTTCCAGGCAAGCCCGGTCAGGTTGCGGATGCGCAACAACAGCTCCACGCAACCTTGCCAGCCGCCGGTTGGGGAAATCAGTGAGCCTGGGCCGTGGCTCGGGCCGCTGGCGGTCTCTACCACCACGAAGATGTCCGGGTTGAAGGCAGTGATATGGGCCAGGATCAGCGCCAGTCGGTCCGCAGCGTTCAGGTCGGGAATAAACGCCCCGGCGCGGTTCCGCTTGGTGCTCAAGGGGCGGATCTTGTTATAGCCGAAGCTCTCGATGTTCCAGTACAGGACGCGCGTCATGAGGCGATCTCCGATGGCCCGGTCAGTGCCGGATGCGTGGACGTATCCAGCGCCAGGGCCAGCAGGCGCTCGGTGTCGCTGTCCGGATCTTTGACGTAGGCGGCATACCAGCCCAGGCTGCCGGAGGACTGAGGGTCGCCAAACAGGAAAAACTGCAGGGTCGCCCCCGGGGGCAACTTGGCGATGCCGAGGATCTTGATGCCGATATCGGTCAGTTGCAGGTTGAAGAATTTCGCCTGCGGATCGGGCTGCCCCGGTATGGTCTGGTAGAGCAGTTTGATCGGTCCGGTGGACACCTTGATGATTCCCTGCAGGGAAAACACGCTGGCGGATGGCGCGGCACCCGGCAGGCTCAAGCCAACGAAGAGCATGGGGTTGGCGTCGGTGCTCTGGCTGTCGGGCGACCAGGCAACCAACAGGTCGGACTCGAAACCAGCGCCCGAGACCAAGGCGCCGGGCGATCCCATGGTGACTTTGTAGACAATGCCCGACCAGGCTCCGGACATAGGCTTGAGCGACAGGTTCTCCGGCAGGACCGGGAGAAAACCGTAATCCGCGGGTTTCTTCTGTTCCGGCGCCTGGATGAATTGCTTGAGCTGCAGGGTCAAACCCTTGTAGAGGCTTTTGCCGCGAACCTGGCTGGTGACCGGATCGAATCCCAGGTTGCCGGGATCGAAGCTGAAGCTCACGGCGTTAGGTGTGGCGCTGGGAAAACTCATGCCGATCTGCAGGTTGGTATAAGCCAGGCCCTCGTTGCTCGCACTGCCGTCTTCGCTGCCAAAGGACAACAGGTCGAATGGCCCGGAGGAGGTCTCGAGCAGGGCGAAGTCCAGCTTGCCCCACATCAGGAAACGACTGGCGGTGGTGACGCCGCTGTCCGGGCTGCCCAGGGTGTTGAACTGGATGCGATTGACGGATGCGGCCGGCAGCACGTTGCTGTCCAGGTTGAACAGGTAGCTCTGGCTTTGTTCGAAAACATAGGTGGTGGTGTCGTTTTGTTGCAGGGCGCTGCCGTCGAGGACCATGGCATTTACGGCACTCGGATTTTCAGCGCGTCGCGTGGCCTGGATCGCTGAACCGAACAGGCGGTCCAGGCTCAGTTGGATACGACTGTTGAAGGTCACCAGCCTGGACTGACGAAACAGTGCCTGGAGCTGGAGGACGCTGAAGGCATAACCTTCGGTCGTGGCCAGGGCGATGGGCATGTCGGCGTCCGCGCCGTTGGCCCGGGCCTGTTCATAAGCCGGGTTCTGATAGTCGATCAGTCCAAAGAGATTGGAAATGCCCTGGATATCCAAGGTGTCGTCCTGATGGCTGATGCGACTGACGCTGGCGCCGAAGTGGTGGGCGAGAAAGCGGCTGTAATCGATGCCGGCGGCGATCCCGGCCAATTGCTCGGGGAGGCTGTCCAAGGGCAGGTCGGCGTTGAGCACCATAAAGCCTTTCCATTCGGGGTCGTTGACCTGGGCGACGAAGTCCGCATAGAGGCTGTCCGGTGTGGCGGCGGCCTTGAGCTCGGCGGCGCTGATGAAGTCCTGCAGCCACTGGGACAAACCGGTGTAGGCCAGGGTCTCAAGCCCCGGCACCAGATCTGCGGTTTTCGAGAACGTCTCGGGCAGGGTCCAGCGGTTGGGATTGTCGATGCGCTCTTTCAGGCTGCCACTGCAATATTTCATGATCAGCACGTTGCGGTAGCTGGTGGTTTGCACGCCGGCACCGATATTGGCGATGAAGTGCCAGTCGGCGATCTCCATGTGGTTGCTGAACGTTGCGCCCTGGGTGAAAAACGGTTGCGGGTTGACGCCGACGAGAAATAACTGATTGGTTTGCAGCGCCTCGTGCAGTGCCTCGGTGGGCTGTTCGAAGGCAAAATCCAGCATGCTCTCGGCAGATTTCGAGCGTGCCAGCAGCACTTTGCGGTAGCCGATACCGTCCGGATCCAGGTCCACCAGCAAGCCTTGCGGTGTGGTCGCCCGATCGGGTTTTTCGGCCGCGCCAGCCGGGGCCCGTTGCAGCCGTTTGAGCCGTGCGGCCCGCCTGCCCGGCAGGGTGGCGGCGCTGATCAGGCTCTTGCGCGAGGCGGCAAGAATCTCGCTCTCGAACTGGGTCAGATTGACGCCCGTCGTATTGGTCATGCCGGCATACGGCACCAGGGGGAAGGCGAAGCCTGGGGTTTGCGGGAGCGGTGTGCGTGGCGCGGCGGGGGCCAGCATCACGGTGTCGCCAGCGGCTGCGGCCTGGCCATAAAGCGGGCTGCCGTCGGGCTGTGCGCTGTAGGCCGGGATGGAGGCGCCGGCAATCAGGCTGCTCCAGGAGGTCCGGTAGTCGCCGGTCAGCAGGGCGGTGACCGCGCCACTGGTGGGGGACACCAGGCTGCTGGTCGGGAATGGGAAGATGGGTGCATACGCCGATTGAGCGGCGAGCAGGCGTATGCGGTCATTTTCAGTGGGACTGGCCGCAGGATTGTAGTTGGAAAAGCTCAGCCATTCGGTACCGAAGATGCCGCACAACAGCGATTGCCCGACGGCGGCGGGAAGGGTCGGCACACTCAAGCCATAGTCACCGCTCAGGGTGAGGCTGTAGCTCGCGCCGTCATCACAGAACACCAGGCTGGCCGCGTGGGGCAGGGGCCAGCCATTGGCATCGAGGCCATTGAGCGGGACCAGATTGATGGGGTTGCCGGCAGTGCTGCGCCATTGACTGGGCAGCGAGGTGCTGCCGGCAGCGGCAAAGGCCAGGCCGGTTCGGATCAACCCGGCGGCCAGTTGCGTTGCACTGATGTGCTGGTTCAGCCGGTCCAGCGGGTCGAGGACACCGCCCATGTTCAACGTGGCCGGCATGCCGATCGGGTTGAACACCGGGTAGTTGAGTAGGGTGTTGCCGTTCCCGGTGTTGACCACATAGGCAAAGCCGGTCTGGAAATACCGCAGCGCAGCCACAGGGTTGTAGGTCAAGGCATAAACCAGGCTTGCGGCCTGGCTACCGTCCAGCGGTACATAGGCCAACGGCTGCTGCGGGGGAGTCAGTTGCAGGCCGCTGTCTGCCTGCAGTTTGTCGTTGAAGCCCATGCTGATCCCGGTACTGGACTTCAGGCGCAACGCGTTGAGGTCGGCATCGTATTTGACGAAGGTGCCGAAGTTGATGAAGAAGGTCAGGCGATCGCCGAGCTTTATGTTGAGGTTGTTCTGCACTTGGCAGGACGTCCCCAGGCTGATGCGCAACCCATAGTCGTTGAAGCGTTTGGGCGCCGGCAGGTTGCTGCCCGGCAACCAGAGCAGCGCCCTGCCGACGAAGTTGCGCTGCTCGACGGCAAACAGAAAGGCATAGAGGGCGGTGACAAACGCCGACGGGTCGCTGCTTAGGCTGACCGGCTCGCTGGGGGCAAACAGGTAATGGCCGGCCTGCTTATCGAACGCATCGGCAGGGCTCAGGCTGGCCGGCAAATCGGCGGGTAGGGTGCCTTGGGGCATCACGTAGCCGCGCCAGCCATAACCACTGTCATCGGGCAGCGCATAGGCCGCGCTGTTGGCAATTTGCTGATAGTCGGATGGGGTGGTGGCGCGGCTGGTCATGTCTATCCCCTGCAATTGTCGGCACGGCCACGAATCCACGACCAGTCGGCGATGCTGCCGGCGTAGTGGTTGGGCAGGTTATGGCCGGACTGGAAAGTGCCATCGAGGCTGAGCTGCCCCCGCTGTTCCTGGGTGGCGGGACGAAACGACAAGGCCCCACCCTGGATATGCACCGGCCCGACGCTGGATTTGCGCAGGGTCACGGGGGTGGCGGTGGCCATGACGGTGTAGCGGTCGATCAGGTTCGTGGCGTAGTAGAAACTCACTTGGGCCGTCAACGCGTTGCTGCTGTCGGGTTTGTAGGGATCAAGCAGTTCCACGGTCACTTGCAGGTCCGGCAACAAGGGTTGGCGGTAGTGGGCAATCACGCTGGTGGTTGGGCTCTGCCAGCGGATAAGGTCGCCGCGATAGGCTTGCGCGCTGTCCTTGTTGTCCTCGTGCGTGCCTTCGATATTGAAGTCGGCGAGCACATGCGAAGTGTTCGGAGGGGCACAGAAAAATGCGCCCAGGCTGCCACGTATGCGTTGCCCATCGCTGGCCAGGTCAAAGGTGGCAGTGGGTGTGTCGGCCGTCATGCTCAACCCGGTCAGGCCAGCGCCGCCCATGGACAGTTCGGCGTTCACCCGGGCCTCGCGACTGTCGACGACCAGAACGAACAGTACCGGACCGACCTGACGGCTGACGTTCATGCCGGGCAGCAGTATCGGCCCTGGCAGGCAGGGTGCCGGGGTCGCCGAAGAGGCGGAAGGAGCGGGAACGAGGTCGGCGCAGCCCGAGGTCAGGGAGGCGTACTCGACGCTGGAAAAAGTATGGCTGAACCCGTCAGGCAAAGCCGTCGGCGCATGTCTGCCGGTCGCCATTACCCACAGGATGCTTGCCAGAATCGCGCCCAGTGTTAACCAGCAAACCCGGGTATAAAGCATCCGATGCTTTGTCACGCGAGGGTACCGTCCATGTCCCGTACTGCGTTAATGAAACCGGCGTACGTGCGCGTCCGCCGGCTTCAAGGATGGGGTCTGGCTAAAGAACCCGTATGGATCAGGAAAGGCTGAATGTACCGATGTTGGTGCTGGTGAAAGGCGTCTCGGAACCGCTGTCGACGATGACGCCAGTGAACAGGATGCTGAACCCCGCGCCGACGTTTTGCAGCGTCACCTTGGCGCCCGCGCGCAGGATCACCGGTCCGGCAGGGGCGTCGGCGGCGAGAATTTGCGTTGAGGCAGTGTTATTGACTTGGGTAGCCCACAGCAGGTTGTTCTGGTAGTTGAACGTGACCTTGGTGGTTTCGTTGGGATCGCCGTTATACGTGGTCACGGAGTTGCAGTTGATGGTGAGGGGCGTGGTGACGGTATTTACCGAAGTGAAGGCGTTCATTTTGAATATCCTTTTCCAGTGTTGGTCATGATCCAGGGAGCTGAATCGAGTGAGAGTCTAGGCGTGCTTCTTCGCCTGTAAAGGCAGGGCGTTAACAGAATTTGGTGCGTTTTTTCGCCAGTTTTGCGACGAGCGCGTGGCTTGCTTAGCGTCCAACTGACTGTAATCAGATGGCTTTTTGCAGTGGGGCAGGGTATGGCTAAATGCCTCTAATAGCGTTTTATAAGCATCGTTAGGCCGAAATAGTCGTTCGATCAGCTCCCTGGGCACGCCCATGGTAAAAAGCAGTATTGGCTGTGGAAGAGGGGGTAGAAATCCCTTCCCGGCGAAACACCTTCGCGCGTGGTGCCGGAGTAAAACGCTTGCCTGTTTTTCCTCGCCGGTTATTTAAGGGAAAGTGTGTGAATAATTAAGGCGTATGGCTATGTGCAACTAGTGGCAATTGGCTGTTAACGCTCTAAATCAGTGCATTCAGCAATGTTTTGTATTTATATTTCCATCGCACAGGAACTAGCGCTATAACTTCCAGTCGATACCCCCGGCTAACTCCCGGCAGGGCTATGGCGAACTAATGGCATTGTTCGGTAGTTCCAAATAGCCATACTTCTCGCCCTATCAGATATCACTTCATTATGTCGTCAGCCCCCATCAATGCCTGCCAGATGCCTGTCCCGCACACCGAGCAGGTGTGCGCATGGTTGATGGCGCATGCAGGACTGAAGACCGTCGACCTGGACCGCGCCAGACGCTTATCCACCGAGGGTAGCGACCTGCTCGGCCTGCTCACGCGCCTGGGGTTGGTCAGCGAAATCGAACTGGCCCGCGCCTGGGCCGCCTTGCTCGATGCGCCGCTGGTGCAAGCCGAGGCGGCGCCGCCGTTGCTCGACCCGATCCCCGCGCTGACCGAGCGCTTCATGCGCCACTACCAGCTGGTGCCCATCGGTTGGGCCGATGGCGGGCTGCGCGTACTCGCGGCCAACCCGGCCCAGCTGTATCCATTCCAGGCCCTGGCCTATGCCTGCCAAGTGCCGATCTGGCTGGCCATCGGCGCGCGCACCGAGGTCGACAGCCTGATCGAGCGCTACTACGGCCAGGGCCGATCCGCCATGGGCACGCTGGTGGAGAACCTGGGCGAGCAGGGCGGTGCGCTGGAAGATATCGAGCACCTCAAGGACATGGCCTCCGAAGCGCCAGTGATCCGCCTGGTCAACCTGATCCTGCAGCGCGCCGTGGAGCAGCGCGCCTCGGATATTCACATCGAACCCTTCGAACACCAGCTCAAGGTGCGCTACCGCATCGACGGCGTGCTGCACGACGCCGAGGCGCCGCCGGCCAGCTCCTCGGCGGCGGTGATTTCCCGGGTGAAGATCATGGCGCGCCTGGACATTGCCGAGCGCCGCCTGCCCCAGGACGGCCGCATCATGCTGCGCATCCAGGGCAAGGAATTGGATTTGCGCGTGTCCACGGTACCCACCGCTTTCGGCGAATCGCTGGTGATGCGCTTGCTCGACCGGCAGACCGTGCAGTTCGATTTTCCCAGCCTGGGCTTCGATGGTCAGCGCCTGGCCACCTTTCTTGAACTGCTCGAACGGCCCCACGGCATTCTGCTGGTGACCGGGCCGACCGGATCCGGCAAGACCACCACGCTCTACACCGCGTTGTCGCGCCTCAACACCCCTGAGCGCAAGATCATCAGCGTCGAAGACCCGGTCGAATACCAGCTCGAAGGCATCAACCAGATCCAGGTAAAACCGGCCATCGGCCTGGACTTTGCCGGCGTGCTGCGCTCCATCGTGCGCCAGGACCCGGACGTGATCATGATCGGCGAAATCCGTGACCTGGAAACCTGCCGCATCGCCATCCAGTCCGCGCTCACCGGCCATCTGGTGCTGTCGACCCTGCACACCAACAGCGCCGCCGCCAGCATCACGCGGCTGCTGGACATGGGCGTCGAAAGTTACCTGATTGCCTCGACCGTCAGCGGCATCCTTGCCCAGCGTCTGGTGCGCCGCCTGCACCCGGCCACCCGCGTGGCGTTCGAAGCGCCAGCCGCGTTGATCGAAGAGCACGGCCTGGACCGTCTGACCGACCAGCGCCCGATCCTGCTCTACCACGGCGATTACCATGGCCGCAGCGCCCTCACCGAGTTGCTGGTGATGAACGATGAGGTGCGCGACCTGTTGATGCGCCACGCCGACGCCGCCACCCTCGAGCAGGCCGCCCGCCGCGCAGGCTTGCGCACCTTGTATGAAGAGGGCTTGCGCCAGGCGCTGGCCGGCGTCACGAGCCTGGAAGAAGTGCTGCGCGTCACCCGTGGGGAACCCGCGTGACGCTGTTCAAGTTTCGTGCGCTCGACAGCCAGGGTGTCGCCCACAACGGCACCCTGCAAGCCAGGGACCAAGCCGCTGCCGTCGCCGCGTTGCACAAGCGCGGCCTGCTGTTGTTGCAGATCGAAACAGCGGGCCGGCCCTTGTTGAACCCTGCGCGCGGAGCATTGAAAGGCGCGGGCCTGGTCAGCTTCACGCAACAACTGGCGACCTTGCTCGGCGCCGGCCAGCCCCTGGAACGCTGCCTCGGCCTGCTGCTCAAGCAGCCCGGCTCGCCCCAGGTGCGCGGTTTGATCGAACGCATCCGCGACGAGGTCAAGGCCGGCCAACCGTTATCGGCCGCGCTGGAACAGGAGGGCGGCAGCTTCTCGCCGCTGTACCTGAGCATGGTGCGCGCCGGTGAGGCGGGCGGCGCGCTGGAACGCACCCTGCGCCAGCTCAGCGACTACCTGGAGCGCAGCCAGCGCCTGCGTGGCGAGGTGATCAACGCGCTGATCTACCCGGCGTTCCTGGTGGTGGGCGTATTGGGTTCGCTGGCGCTGTTGCTGGCGTACGTGGTGCCGCAATTCGTGCCGATTTTCCAGGACCTTGGCGTGCCGATCCCGCTGATCACCGAAGTGATCCTGGGGCTTGGCGAGTTTCTCGGCGCCTATGGGCTGCTGGTGCTGGCCGGGTTGATTGCCCTGCTGTGGGCGGTGGTCATCGGCCTGCGCGACCCGCGCCGCCGCGAGCGCTGTGACCGCCGCGTGCTCGGCCTGCGCGTGCTCGGCCCGCTGCTGCAACGGGTCGAAGCGGCACGGCTGACGCGCACCCTGGGCACCTTGCTCAGCAATGGCGTGGCGCTGCTGCCGGCGCTAGTGATTGCCCGGCAGGTCTGCAGCAACCGAGCGCTGCAGGCGCAGGTGGCGATGGCCGCCGAATCGGTGAAAGCCGGTGGCAGCCTCGGCCAGGCGTTCGGCGGCCAACCCTTGCTGCCCGAACTGGCGCTGCAAATGATCGAGGTCGGTGAACAGGCCGGTGAACTGGACAGCATGCTGCTCAAGGTCGCCGATATTTTCGACGTCGAGGCCAAGCGCGGCATCGACCGATTGCTCGCCGCACTGGTGCCCACCCTGACCGTGGTCATGGCGGTGCTGGTGGCGGTGATCATGCTCGCGATCATGCTGCCGCTGATGAGCCTCACCAGCCATATATGAACTTCAAGGAGCTATAACGATGAATGCCCGACGCCGCCAAAGCGGTTTTACCCTGCTGGAAATGCTTGCCGTGATCGTGCTGCTGGGCATTGTCGCGACCATCGTGGTACGCCAGGTCGGCGGCAATGTGGACAAGGGCAAGTACGGCGCGGGCAAGGCGCAACTCGCCGGCTTGAGCATGAAGATCGACAGCTACGCGCTGGATGTCGGCTCGCCGCCCACCAGCCTGCAACAGCTGGTGGACAAGCCGGCGACGGCGTCCGGTTGGGCCGGGCCCTACGCCAAGCCGTCGGAATTGAAAGACCCGTTCGGCCACGCGTTCGGCTACCGCTTTCCCGGTGAGCATGGCGCTTTTGACTTGATCTTCTACGGCCAGGACGGCCAACCCGGCGGCGAGGGCTACAGTGCCGACCTGGGCAATTGGGAATAAGCGGCCCATGGCCCAGCGTGGATTTACCCTGCTGGAAATGCTGGTGGTGATCCTGCTGATCAGCCTTGCTGCCGGCTTGCTCAGCGTCGGGCTGCGCCAGGGCCTGCAAGCGGCCAAGGAGCGTCGGGTGGTCGGGCAGATGGTCGAGGCGCTGCGCGCTACACGCGCCGGGGCGATTATCAGCGGCCAGGCGGCGCGTACCGAATTCGATCTGCCCAACCGTGCGTTCAACGCGCCTGGCCGGCCACCGCTGCACTGGCCGCAAGCGCTGCAACTGAGCATGCACACCGCCGAGCAGGCAGGCTCGGCGGTTGAGTTCTACCCTGACGGCAGTTCCACCGGCGGCAACCTGGTGTTGGCCAACGGCAGCCGGCGTTGGCGTATCGATATCGGCTGGCTGACCGGCAGCGTGCAGTCCAAGGCGTTGCCATGAAGCGCCAGGCCGGTTTCACCCTGCTCGAAATGCTCGCCGCCCTGACCCTGCTGGCGGTGTGCAGCAGCGTGTTGCTGGTCGCCTTCGGCCAGAGCGCGCGCTCCCTGGCGCAGGTGGCGCGCAGTGATCGGCTGGCCCATGCGGCGCTCACGGTGCTTGATCAGGAAACCGCCGGCCGCCTCGACAACGGTGTGCGCCAGGGCGAACTGGATGGCATCCACTGGCAACTGACCCTCAGCCGCCAACAGCCGCAGCTGTATCGCCTCGACCTGACCGTCAGCGAAGGCCCGCACCAGGCGCATTTCAGTACCTTGAAGGCGCGCCTGTGAAGCGCCGCGAGCAGGGCTTCACTTTGCTGGAAATCCTCGTGGTACTCAGCTTGCTCGCAGTGCTGCTGGTGCTGGTCGGCGGCGCCTTGCTGGGCGCCAATCGTGCGGTGACCAAGGCCCAGCGCTACACCGTCAGCCTGGACGAAATGCGTGCCGCCCAGCAGTTCTTGCGCACCGCCATCAGCGAGGCGCTGCCCCTGGATGTGACGGAAGACGACAGCCAGGCCGAGGGCTTTTTCAGCGGCACGGCCGAGCGCCTGCAGTTTGTGTCAACCTTGCCCGGTGTGCTCGGCGGCGGTATCCAGCGCTTTACCTTGCAGCGGGTCGACCAGGCCTTGCAGGTGCAGTTCGCACAGTTGGAATCCCACATAAACCCCGCCCGCGTCGAACCGCAGGTGCTGCTCAACCACGTCGAGCAGTTGCAGTTCAGCTACCGCGGCCTGTCGCCCCTGGGCCAGCCGACCGGTTGGGTCGCTGACTGGCCCTGGCCGAGGCGCTTGCCGTATGCGGTGCGCATCGTGGCCAACGTCAACGGCCCGGTGCCGTGGGTCACCCAAGTGATTGCGCTGCGCCTGAACCTGTCCAGTGGGAGCCTGGAAGAATGAAGCGCCAGCGCGGTGCGGCGTTGCTGCTGGTGCTCTGGGTGCTGGCATTGCTCAGCGTGTTGCTCGGCGGCCTGGCCGGTTGGGTGCAGTTGCAAAGTCGCCAGGCACTGTGGCTCAAACAGCATACCCAGACGCAATTGGCGGCCCAGGCCGGCATCGCCATGGTGATGGCGCAGCCGCACTGGGTGGCCGATGGGCGCGCTATCGCGCTGGGCTTTGACGATGCGCGGCTGCAGGTCAGCCTGCGCAGCGAGCGCGGCAAGTTGTACCTGGTCAACGCCACGGCCGATGACCTCACGCGCCTGGCCCTGGCCTGCGGGGCCACGCCGGCCCAGGCGCAGCAATGGGTCAAGGCGCTCGAGGCCCGGCGTACACATGGCCTGGCGCCGTTTCGGGTGCTCGAAGAAGTGCGTCAGCTGCCTGGCATGACCCAGGCGCTCTACAGCCAATTGCTGCCCGAAATCACCTTGTGGAGCGACCTGGATCGACCCGATCCGGCGTTCGCCAGCCCCTTGATGCGCAAGGCGCTCAACCTGCCAAGCCGCAATGCCGAGGGCGCCGACCCCGGCCAAGTGGTGGAAATCGACAGCCGCGCCGAGCGCCCCGGCGGTTATCAGGCGCGCGTGCGCATTACCGTTTCACTGAGCCCAGCGGAGGACAGCGCACAGCCCTATCGGGTGCTGCGGTGGCAAGAATGAATCGACTCGAACCTATCGCCCGTCATTGGCGCGGCAGCCTGGCCCAACAGGCCTGGCGCCTGTGGCTCACGGAGTTGCGCGGCTGTGTGCCGGGCTGGCTGGCACTCAAGGAGCCGCCGGAGCGCATCCATCACTGGCCGCTGGGCGCGCCGCTCGAACCGGGCCAAGCGCGCCAAGTGCTGATGCTCGGCCCTGACGACGTGCTGCGGCAAACTGTGCACCTGCCCCTGGCCGCGGCGCGCAACCTGGCCAATGTGGTGGGGTATGAACTGGACCGCTACACACCGTTCGATGCCGAGCAGTTGTACTTCGTCGTGCGCCAGGAACAGCGCACCGCTACGCACCTTGAGGTGACGCTGGTAGCGATCCTGCGCGAACGCCTGGACCAGATTCTCGCCGACTGCGCCACCCTGGGCCTGCGGCCTCATCGGGTGGATGTGGCAGGCATGGGCATCGACCTGTTGCCCGCCAGCCTGCGCCCGCGTCAACGCGCACAGGGCTCAGGCTTGCAACGCAGCCTGCCGTGGCTGTGCGGCGCCTTGCTGATCGCGGCGATGCTGCTGTGGCTCAACGACCGCCAGCGCGTGCTCGATGCCATGCAGCACAGCGTCCAGCAACAAAAAGCCCAGGTGGCCCAGGTGCATGCCCTGCGCCAGCAACTGCTCAACACTCAGGGCGCGGCGCAGTACCTCACGCGCCGCAAACTGGCGCAGCCGCCCTTGGCCGGGCTGCTGAATGACTTGACCCGCTGCCTGCCGGCCGACACCTGGCTCGAGCAATTGGACGTCAAGGACGGTGAGATTTCCATCGCCGGTCAAAGCGCCAAGGCCAGCGGCCTGATCACCCGGATCAAAGGCTGCCACCGTTTGGAAAACGCCCAGTTCGAAGGGGTGATTCAACCCGATGCGCGCACCGGCAAGGATCAGTTTGCCCTGCGTGCCCACTTGCGCCAGGAGGCTGCCGATGCGCCGACCCCTCACACCCCGTGAACGTCGCGGGGCCGCCTTGCTGGTGCTGGCTGTCGTGCTGGGCGCGGCCTACTGGCTGTTGATCGACAGCTGGTTCGCCGGGCCGCTGCGCAGCATGGGCGCCCACGCCGAACAGTTGCGCGAACAACAGCAACGCTATGCCAGCCTGTTGCGCCAGGGCGATGCACTGCGCCAGCAGCTTGAGCAGGCACGCCAGGACCCGGCCAGCAGCGCCAGCCTGTTGCCGGGGGATGACCCCGACGTGGTCGCCGCCGACCTGATGCAGCGCCTCGCCGACCTCATCGCCAGCCAGGCCAGCCGTGGCGGCGGTTGCAGCCTGACCCAGCGCAAACCCATCACTGCCGGGCAGGACGCTGGCGAGCCGTATCGCCAGGTCAAGGTCAGCCTGACCCTTGAGTGCGCCATCGAACCGTTGACCGCGATCCTGCATGCGCTGGAGTATCAGCCGCCGTATCTGTTCGTCGATGAGCTGCGCATCCGTCGCAGTCGCGAAGCGCCCTCCCGTGGCGGCGCGGGCAAGTTGGTGGTCAACCTGCTGGTGCGCGGCTACTTGCAACCGGCGCGGGTGGCACCATGAACGGCACACTGCGCCCCTTGGAGTGGGGCTTGCTCGGCCTGGCCGGGCTGTTGGGACTGTTGATGGCCGTGATCCTCAGCAGCATCGGCGATGAACCGCAGTGGTTGCCCGAGGAACCTGCGCCGGCGCAGCCCGCCGTCAACCTGCAGGCGCCGCCGACGGTGGCCCTGGCCGACCTCGCCGGCACATGGCAGGCGCCGCTGTTCAGCCCGGATCGCAGCCCAGACCGCGTGGCGGGCAAAGCGCGGGTCACCAGCCTGTCGAACCTGACCCTCAGCGGCATCATGATCACCGGCAACCTGCAAATGGCCATGCTTAAACAAGCCGACGGCCCACCCCTGACGGTGCGCCTGGGCCAGAGCCTGCCCAACGGCTGGCGCCTGGAACACCTCACCCCGCAATCGGCGCGCTTCGCCCTGGACGGACGCACCCAGACCCTGAGCCTGTACGGCAAGCGGTTGCCCTCGATTTCTCCTTCTCGCGAGCCCCTCCCTTGATTGATATGCGCACCCCGTTGTTTTGCCTGGCCACCACCGTCGCCCTCGGCGGCTGCGGCGCGTTGCCCGACCGCCTCGACCCGGATAAAGAACTGCTCCACGAAGCCCTGCAGGGCACCGGCTCGCAACGCCCGCCCAGCGAAGCGCCCGTGCTGCAAAGCCCCCAGCCCGGGGCGAAGTCACCCGCGCCGCGCCAGTTGATTCGCGGCAACCAGCAGTTCCTGCGCGCGCCTGCGTCAACACCTGCGGTGAAGGAGGCGGGCGGCGACATCGTATTCAACTTTCAGGACCAGCCCATCGAAGCGGTGGTCAACAGCGTAATGGGCGACCTGCTGCACGAAAACTACAGCATCGCCCAGGGCGTGAAGGGCAACGTCAGCTTCTCCACCTCCAGGCCGGTGGATAAGCAGCAGGCGCTGTCGATCCTCGAAACCCTGTTGTCCTGGACCGATAACGCCATGATCCGCCAGGGCAACCGCTATGTAATCCTGCCGGCCAATCAGGCGGTGGCCGGCAAGCTGGTGCCGCAGATGCGCGTCGCGCAGCCCGCCAGCGGCCTCTCGGCACGCCTGTTTTCGCTGCGCTATATCTCCGCCACCGAGATGCAGAAACTGCTCAAGCCCTTTGCCCGGGAGAACGCCTTCCTGCTGGTGGACCCGGCGCGCAATGTGCTGAGCCTGGCCGGCACCCCGGAAGAACTGGCCAACTACCAGGACACCATCGACACCTTCGATGTGGATTGGCTCAAGGGCATGTCGGTGGGTGTGTTCGGGCTGCAGCGCGCCTCGGTGGCCGAGCTGATGCCCGAGCTGCAAGCCATGTTCGGCGCCGACAGCGGCACGCCCCTGGCGGGCATGCTGCGGTTCTTGCCGGTGGAGCGCACCAACTCGGTGGTGGCGATTTCTTCCCAGCCCCAGTACCTCAGCGAAGTGGGTGACTGGATTCGCACCATCGACGAGGGCGGCGGCAATGAACCGCAGATGTACGTGTACGACGTGCGCAACATGAAGGCCGCAGACCTGGCCAAGTACCTGCGGCAGATTTACGGCAATGGCGCGATCAAGGACGACACCCCGGCCAAGGTCGCGCCGGGGTTGCGCACCACCACGCTGTCCTCGTCCACCAGCGCAGGGCTGCAGGCCAACACCCCCGCGCCCGCCGCCGAGGAACCCACGCAGGAGAGCAGCGAGGAGACCCCGGCGCCGCCCATCAGCGACCTCGAAACCGGCACCCGTATTACCGCGCAAAAAAGCAGCAACCAACTGCTGGTGCGCACGCGTCCGGCGCAATGGAAAGAAATCGAAGCGGCGATCAAGCGCCTCGACAACCCACCGCTCCAAGTGCAGATCGAGACGCGCATTCTCGAAGTCAAACTGACCGGCGAACTCGACCTTGGCGTGCAGTGGTACCTCGGCCGCCTGGGCGGCAATTCCACCAGCACCACGGTGGCCAACGCTTCCGGAAGCCAAGGTGCGTTGGGCGGTGGCGGGGCAGGGCTGGGGGCGGCGGATTCGTTGTTCTATTCCTTCGTCAGCTCCAACCTGCAAGTGGCCCTGCACGCCCTGGAAACCAACGGCCGCACCCAGGTGCTGTCGGCGCCGTCACTGGTGGTGATGAACAACCAGCCGGCGCAGATCCAGGTGGGGGACAACATTCCCATCAGCCAGACCACCGTCAACACAGGTGACGCCGATACCACCTTGAGCAGCGTCGAATACGTGCAGACCGGTGTGATCCTCGACGTGGTGCCGCGCATCAATCCGGGCGGGCTGGTGTACATGGATATCCAGCAGCAGGTCAGCGATGCACAGAGCGCGGGTAGCAGCAGTGAAACGCCGGTCAATCCACGGATTTCCACGCGCTCGGTGTCGACCCAGGTCGCGGTGCAAAGCGGGCAGACCGTGTTGTTGGGTGGGCTGATCAAGCAGGACAACGCCGAGAGCGTCAGCGCCGTGCCGTACCTGGGCAAGATCCCCGGCTTGCGCTGGTTGTTTGGCAACACCAGCAAATCCAAGGACCGCACGGAGTTGATCGTGCTGATTACCCCACGGGTGATTACCAGCAGCAGCCAGGCACGGCAGGTGACGGATGATTATCGCCAGCAGATGCAGCTACTGCGGCCCCTGTAGGAGCGAGCCCTCCCACATTTGATCGTTCCCACGCTCTGCGTGGTAACGCCTCCTGGGACGCTCCGCGTCCAGCTTCCGGCCGATGCTGCTGCGTACAGGTGACGCAGAGCGTCACGGGCTGCATTCCCACGCGGGAGCGTGGGAACGATTTTCGAACGCCGTACCAATGTGTCTGAGACATTATTTATATGAATAAAGATATTTATAAATAATGAAATTAACAAATATTAGCTTATGCCCAAATAGCATTATATTTTTAAAATCCATTCCGTTATGTTTGGTCTCAACAGCCTACCCCAGACCCCGGATGGTACCCAGCGTGATTCAGATTCTGCGCACCTGACCGGGTAAGCCCCGGCAGCAGAATCGTTGGAACGGAGTTCAACGTATGTTGCCCCTTCAAGCCCCTCGCTCGCCCCACACCTAATTCAAACCGCACCCACACCTTGAACACCGGCCATGCCGCGTCTGGCGCGTGCCTGCCCGACCCTGCGATTTGAAAAACCGGGATCAGCGATGAAGCATGTTCTACCCCCCACCGCAGCCTTGACCTTGTCCCTGCTGGCCGCCGCGGCCCAGGCCCAGGGCGACAGCACCCTGTCCACCGTGGTCGTCACCGGTAACCGTGGCGCCGAGCAACGCACGGTCACCAGCAGCCCGGTGCCTATCGATGTGGTCAGCGCCAAACAACTGCAAAGCACCGGTAAACCCGGTTTGATGGAAGCGCTCAGTGCGCTGATTCCATCGCTGACACTCCCGGAAAAAACCGGCTGGGACGCCAGCGGCATTGCCCGCGCGCCCAACTTGCGTGGCTTGAGCGCCGCCGAGGTGCTGGTACTGGTCAATGGCAAGCGGCGTCATACCAGCGCGACCCTGAACATCAACGGCATCAACACCGGCGCTGCACCGGCTGACCTGGACCTTATCCCCATCAGCGCCATCGACCATGTGGAAGTGCTGCGCGACGGCGCCGCCGCCCAGTACGGTTCCGACGCCATCGCCGGGGTGATCAATGTGATCCTCAAGGCCGACACCAGCGGCACCTCGGTGACCAACGCCGGCCTTGGCTATGACGGCAAGAAGCAGACCGTGCAGCAAAGCCTCAACAAAGGCTTTGAAATCGGCGACGGTGGCATCGTGCAACTGGCCCTGGATGCGCGTAGCCAGAATGACGACAACAAGGCCAGCGCCAACGGCTACAGCTATGAACAAGCCTACGGCCTGGCCGGCAAGTCCACCTACGGCGGCTACGGCACGCCCAAGACCAACCTGCTGACCCTGGGCTACAACGCCGAACTGCCGATCGACGACAGCCTGAGCCTGTACTCCTTCACCACTTACTCACGGCGCAAGGCCGAGCAGGGCCAGAACTTTCGCCTGCCGACCATCACCAACACGATTACCACCGGGCCCAACGGTTATCCGGCCGGCTACACGCCCACCTGGTACATCGACGAAGACGATTTCCAGGCCGCCTTCGGTGGCAAAGGCACCGTGGGCGAGTGGGACTGGGACCTGTCCACCACCTACGGGCGCAACGAAGCGGAGCAGGGCACCACCCATAACCAGAACCCGTCCCTGGGCGAGGCCACGCCGAACAGCTTCACCTCCGGCACCTGGATTTCCACCGAGCTGACCACCAACCTGGACTTCAAGCGCGGCTTCGATATCGGCCTGCAAAAGCCGTTGGACCTGTCCTATGGCCTCGAGCACCGACGCGACACCTATGAGGTGCAGGCCGGTGACTACGCGTCCTATGCCAACGGCGGCTACTGCGTGGCACCGGGCAATTGCGCGTCGTCCGGGGCCCAGGTCACCAACGGCATTTCCCCGGACGAAGAAAGCACCGCCTCGCGCAACAGCGTCGCCGGTTACGTGGATGCGGGCTTCAACCCGCTGCCGGAGTGGTACGTGGGCACCGCCGTGCGCTATGAGCATTACAACCAG
This sequence comes from Pseudomonas sp. R1-43-08, assembly GCF_003852255.1. NCBI lineage: Bacteria > Pseudomonadati > Pseudomonadota > Gammaproteobacteria > Pseudomonadales > Pseudomonadaceae > Pseudomonas > Pseudomonas sp. R1-43-08. The sequence continues at coordinate 3,494,863 of NZ_CP027734.1, read as the reverse complement.
GGCGTGGGCGCTACTCGCAGCGGCAAACTGACCACGCGTTATGACTTCACGCCGCAATTCGCGGTGCGCGCCACCGTGAGCAATGGCTTCCGTGCGCCGTCCCTGGCCAACAGCCTGTTCAGTGCGCGCTCGACCACCTATGGCGTGGTCGACGGTGTGTACCAGTCGATCAACTACGGCGTACTGCCAGTCGGTTCGGCGGCGGCCAAGGCGTTGGGCGCCGAGGACCTCAAGCCCGAACGCTCCACCAACTTCAGCCTCGGTTTCACCCTCACCCCCACCGACCGCCTGAGCTTCACCGCCGATGCCTACGTGATCAACCTGCGTGACCGCATCACCCTCACGGGCACCTTGCTCGGGCCGGAAGTTACCCAGGTGTTGCAGAACAACGGCGTCAACTCCACCTCCGGCGGCCAGTACTTCATCAACGGTGCCGACACCCGGACCAAGGGCCTGGACCTGGTCAGCAGCTACAACCACGACCTGGGCGCGTTCGGTGCCGTGAAGTGGACGGCCGCATTCAACTGGAACCAGACCAAAATCCTCAATTACAAAGAGTCGACCACTATCCTCGGTACGTCCTACGAGCTGATGGACCGCGAGGCGCGCAACCTGATCACCGACGTGCAACCCAACACCAAGCTGATCCTCGGCGGTGACTGGAGCATCGGGCGCGTGAACCTCAACCTGGCCCTGACGCGCTACGGCGCCTACAAGGAAGTCAACGCCTCGGCCAATCGCGGCCTGGACCGCGTCTACAGCGCCAAATGGATCACCGACCTCGACCTTGGCTACAACCTCACCAAAGACCTCAACCTGGCCATCGGCGCCAAGAACCTCTTCGACATTTACCCCAAGAAACAAGGCGTGCCGAGCAGCACCATGCTCGCCAGCTACGGCACCTATTCGCCCTATGGTTTTACCGGCGGGTACTACTACACCCGGCTGACTTATGCCTTCTGAGGCCTGCGAGGAATAGAACATGCCCATTGTCGCCAAACCTTACGACCTGATCGATGAGGTCAACCATTACCCGATCCGCACGCGCCGCGCTTCCACGCCGATCAAGGCCCTGCAGGTGGTGCCGGCCCGGCATCCATGGCGCTGGGCCGGGTCGATCTTTGCCGCGCTGGTGCTGCTCGCCATCGTGCACTCCCTGGCCACCAACCCGCGTTGGGAGTGGGGCGTGTTCGGCCAGTGGTTCTTCTCGCCGTCGGTGCTGCGCGGCCTGGGGCAGACCCTGTTGCTGACGCTGCTGAGCACGCTGTTCAGCGTCATTCTCGGCACCGCGCTGGCCCTGGCGCGGTTGTCGGGCTCGCCGCTGCTGGCGGCGTTGGCCTGGGGTTATATCTGGTTCTTTCGCTCGATGCCGGCGCTGCTGGTGCTGATCATCCTCTACAACTTTGCCTACCTGTACGACCACATCGTGATCGGTGTGCCGTTCACCGAGCAGGTGTTCGCGCAGTGGTCCACCGTGGATGTGCTCAGCCAGTTCACCGTGGCGGTGCTGGGCTTGAGCCTGATGCAGGCGGCGTACGCGGCGGAGATCATCCGCGGCGGTTTGATCGGGGTGGATGCCGGCCAGCATGAAGCGGCGGCGGCATTGGGGCTGCCGGCCTCGCGGCGGATTTTCCGGATCATCTTGCCCCAGGCCTTGCGCTCGATTCTGCCGTCGGGTTTCAACGAGATCATCGGCCTGGTCAAGGGCACGTCCATTGTCTACGTGCTGGCCCTGCCGGAGCTGTTCTACACCGTGCAGGTCATCTACAACCGCACCCAGGCGGTGATCCCGCTGCTGATCGTGGCCACGGTGTGGTACCTGATCATCACCACGGTGCTGACCAGCGCCCAATATTACGTCGAGCGCCATTTCGCCCGTGGCACCGCGCGCGTGCTGCCACCGACACCGCTGCAACGCCTGCGCTTTTGGCTCAAGGAGAAATCCCATGGCTGAAGCACGCGCAGGGCGCATCCAGATCCAGGGCGTGGGCAAGCGGTTCGGCAACCAGCAGGTGCTCGATAACATCGACCTGACGATCGATCCGGGCAAAGTCACAGTGATCCTCGGGCCGTCCGGCTCGGGCAAATCCACCTTGCTGCGCACCATCAATCACCTGGAAAAGATCGACAGCGGGCATATCACCATCGACGGCGAGTACGTCGGCTATCGGCGCAAGGGTGACCTGCTCTACGAGCTCAAGGAGCGCGAAATTCTCAAGCGGCGCATCGACGTGGGCTTCGTGTTCCAGAACTTCAACCTGTTCCCGCACCTCACCGCCTGGGAAAACGTTGCCGAAGCGCCGTTGGCCCACAAACGCTGGAGCAGGGCCGAAGCCCAGGGTAAAGCCGCCGAACTGCTGGCCAAGGTCGGCCTGGCGGACAAGCTCGACGCCTACCCGCGCCAGCTCTCCGGCGGCCAGCAACAGCGCGTCGCCATTGCGCGTGCCCTGGCGCTGGACCCCAAGGTGTTGTTGTTCGACGAACCCACCTCGGCCCTCGACCCGGAACTGGTGGGCGAAGTGCTCGACGTGATCAAGGGCCTGACGCGATTGGGCGTGACCCTGGTGATCGTCACCCACGAAATCGGCTTTGCCCGCGAGGTGGCCGACCATGTGGTGTTTCTCTGCGACGGCCAGTTGATCGAAGAAGGCCCGCCCGAACAGATCTTGCGCCAACCCCGACATCCCCGCACCCAGGCCTTTCTCGGCAAGGTGCTTTAGTTCAAGGAGTGACTGCCCATGTTTAACCATCCCCTGCGCGTGGCCGTGCTGGCGCTTGCCATTGGCACCGCACAACACGCGTTCGCTGTGCAGCAGGTCGACCTCAGCCCCGACCGCCCGCGCATTCATGCGCCACGTAACGAGGCGGCCATCGCGCAAATCCCGCCGGGCTTCAAGTTCGCCCAGGCGGGCAAGTTCACCGTGGCCGTGTCCGGTGTGGCGGGGCCGCCATTGGCGCTGCTGGCCAGCGATGACAAGACCACCATCGGCAGTGAAGCCGACACCGCGCAGTTGGTCGCCGACAGCCTCGGCCTGGAACTGAACGTTGTGCAGACCAGTTGGGAGGACTGGCCCCTGGGCGTCAGTTCGGGCAAGTACGACGCGGTGATCAGCAACGTCACCGTGACCGAGGCGCGCAAGAAGCGCTTTGACTTCGCCACCTATCGACAGGATGTGCTCGGGTTTTACGTCAAGAGCACCAGCCCGATCAGCGAGATCAAACAGGCCGCCGACATTGCCGGGCTGAAGATAATCGTCGGCTCCGGGACCAATCAGGAAAAAGTCTTGCTGGCGTGGAACGAGGCCAATGAAAAGGCCGGCCTCAAGCCTGCGCTGTTGCAGTACTTCGACGACCAGGCCGCCGCGCAGCTGGCGGTGCAGTCGGGGCGCAGCGATGCGTTGTTCGGGCCCAACTCGGTGTACGCCTATTCGGCGGCGATCACCGGCGGCATCAAGCGCGTCGGTACCGTCAACGGCGGCTGGCCGTTGCAGGCGGATATCGCCGTGACCACGCGCAAGGACAACGGCCTGGTCAAGCCGATCCACACCGCCCTGGAAGGTGCGATTGCCGGAGGGCAATACGCGCAGGTGCTGCAGCGCTGGGGGCTGGATGTGGAGCGCGTCGATGCATCGTTGATCAACCCACCGGGCCTGCCGGATTAGGAGTCGCGACCATGACACTGACACGACGTGAAGCGCTGTCCAGCATTGCTGCAGTCGGCGGCGAAAAGGCGGTCAAGGATGCGCTGGCGGCATTGGGCCTGGGGCCGTCTTCACACCGGCGGCCGCAACCGCTGAAACTCAAGGATGGCCTGGGCCAGGGCACCCGCGTGCTGGTGCTGGGTGCCGGGATTGCCGGGCTGGTCACCGCGCTGGAACTGAGCCGGGCCGGCTTCACCGTGCAGGTGCTGGAGGCGCGCGACCGCGTGGGTGGGCGCACTTGGACCCTGCGCAACGGCGACCGCGTGGACTACAAGGATGGCCGCTCGCAAACCGTGGCGTTCGATCCGGGCCAGTATTTCAACGCCGGCCCTGCGCGCATCCCCAGCCAGCATCGCACGATCCTCGACTATTGCAGCGAATTGGGCGTGCCCCTTGAAGTGCTGGTCAACAGCAGCCATGGCGCCCAGGTGCGGCCCGACCTGCAGCAACCGGCGTTCACCGTCGGCCAGGCGGTCAACGATGCACGCGGGCATCTGTCCGGCTTGCTCGCCAAGGCGGTGCAGCGTGATGCGCTTGACGACGTCTTGACCCTTGATGAACGCACGCGACTGCTCGCGTTCCTGCAGGTGTATGGCGACCTTTCCCAAGCGCTGGCGTACGAGGGCAGCTTGCGTTCCGGCCACCTGGAATCGCCTGCGCACCCCGGTGCACTGCCAGCCACCGCGCGGCCGCTCGACCTTGAGCGCCTGCTGCATCCAGAGCTGTGGGGCGCGCTGCTGCACACCGAATTCCCGGAGTTTTCGGCAACCATGTTCCAGCCGGTGGGCGGCATGGACCGGATCACCGAGGCGTTCTACCAGCGCGTGCGCGAGCAGGTGCAGTTGGGCGCGCAGGTTCGGCAGATTCGCCAGTTGGACGACGGCGTCGCGGTGACCTATCACGACCAGCACAGCGGCCGTGAACAGGTGGTGCGCGCTGATTACCTGGTCTCTACCTTGCCGCTGCCGTTGCTGGCCAAACTCGACACCGACTTCAGCGACCCGATCAAGGCGGCCTTGCTCAGCACCCGCAGCGACCAGGCAACCAAAGTGGCGTGGCAATCGCCGCGCTTCTGGGAAACCGATTACCGCACTTATGGCGGCCTGTCCTGGGTCGAACACCCGGCGCGCTTGCTGTGGTACCCGAGCAACGACCTCAATACCCGCGAAGGCGTGCTGGTGGCCGGTTACGTCACCGGGGAGGGCGCCGACATGTTTGGCGCGCAGTCGTTCGACGCGCAATACGCCGCTTCCCGGCAAGCCGTGGAGTTGCTGCACCCCGGTTATTCCAGGCACCTGCGCCATCCGTTGGCGGTGTCCTGGGAGCAGATCCCCTACAGCGAAGGCCCGTGGCTGCAACGCGAACACTTCCCGGCCGATGCCAGCGCGCTGCTCGAACAGGCCCACGGCCGCGTGTACTTCGCCGGCGACGGCCTGGTGCAAAGCGGCGTGGGCATCTGGCAGGAATCGGCGGCCAATTCGGCGCGGCATGTGGTTGCGCAACTGGCCGAGCGCGTGACGCAACAGCGCCAGATCACGGCATTGGCGGCGTCATGAGACTGCGCTGTCGTGGCGAGGGAGCTTGCTCCCGCTGGACTGCGTAGCGGTCCCAATCGTGTTGAGCTGGGAGCTAGGTGACCGCCATCCCGGCCCAGCGGGAGCAAGCCCCCTCGCCACAAAGGGTATGGGGCAGCCTTCGAGATTTGTGTAAACCTTCAATCAAGGAGCAACACCATGAGCGACAGTATCCAACGCACCAGCGTCGGCGATTTCCCCATCTCGCAAACCGTGACTGTACCGGCCTCGGCCAGCCTGATCTTCGTCAGCGGCACCTTGCCGGACCTGGCCGACCCGAGCGTCCCTGGGGTTTACGGCAACACCGAAGCGCAGACGGTCTCGGTGTTCAACAAACTGCGCAAGATCCTTCAGCAACAGGACCTGGACCTGGGCGATATCGTGCAGTTGCGGGTGTTTCTGGTGGGCGCCGCTGAAACCGACGGCAGGTTGGATTTCGCCGGGTTGCAGCGGGGTTATACGCAGTTCTTCGGCACCCCCGAACAACCGAACAAACCGGCGCGCACCGCGCTGCAGGTGGTGGCGCTGCCCCTGCCGGGGGCGTTGGTGGAAGTGGAGGCGGTGGCGGCCAGGGCCGGGTGATGTCAGTCACTGCGCGGCGTCGAGGCGTTCCTGGGTAGCCCGGTCGATCAGCGCACGCAGCGCCTCGAACAAGGGCTCGGCATCCGTATGTTTCTTGCCGTATGCCAGGTTGAAAGCGTAATCGAAATCCGGCGGGTTGAGGCCCTGGGTGTGCTGCAGCAGGGTCTCCAGCTTGTCCATTGCCTTGACGGCTTTGGCTTCCGGCGACAGCGCGTTCTCGTAATCATCCCACAGCGTCAGGATCTGGCTTTTCAGGGGCCCATCCAGGGCTTGGGTCAACTGCAGCAGGTCGCGCCGCTCCTGCTCGCCCTTGTTGGGAAACGCCGCCTGGCTGACTGCTGGAATGTCACCGTTAATGGCTTCGCCCAAGTCATGGATCACGCACATCTTGAGAATTTTAAGCAGGTCCAGGCCGGGCAGTTGATCGGCGAACACCATCGCCATCAGGCACAGGCGCCAACTGTGTTCGGCGGTACTTTCCGTGCGTCCCGAAGCGGTGTGGGCGCTTCTGAGTACGTCCTTGAGTTTCTCGGCTTCGCGCAGAAAGTCGAGGCGGCCTTTGATTTTCTCGAAGTCCATGACGCTGCCTCCATCAGGTTGATGATGCAGGTAAGCCTAGGTGCGCAGGCGCGGTGCGTCCACGCATAAAAAATGCGCGAGGCCAGTCAGAGCGTCTCGACCAGACGCGCGGCGCTGCCATCGCTGAGGATCAGGCGTGTCCAGCGACACAGGCTCGGGCGGATCGGCACGAGGCTGGAGTCGTTGCTGCCGGTGCTGAATTGAAGCGCCGGCGGCGCCTGGTTCTCGCGCCAGCCGGTGTGATCCAACGCCGCTTCGACCTGGCGGATTTCCGCTGTCGCATAACGCCACAGCGATTGGCCCATCAAGTCGACCAACGGGCGGCTGAACTGAGCGGCGCGGGAGGGCGAACAGGCCAGGAGGCGGTGCGTCAGGTCGCACACCAGGTGTACGGCGCGCGAGCTGTCTCTGACCAGCCCAGCCAGGGCCTGATCAGCTGCGGTGTCAAGCCGAGCGGACAGCAACCGTTCCAGCTGTTGGTGCGCGGCAGCGTCCATGGCTTGCAGGCCATTCTCCCAACGGGACAACGTCGATTGGTTTACGTTGAACATCTGTGCGGCATGGGTTTGCTTGACGCGGTGTAACAGGCGCCATCGGCGCAGCGCAATGCCCGGAATGGCGGGCTGGGGCAGCAGGGCGGGCATTTCGCGTTTCCTCGTCAATGACAGGCCGGTGGGCTACAACTGCAACGCCTGCTGTTTGAGCCTGCGCTTTTGCTCGAATGGCAACGTTTCATTATCCCCATACGGCGCGCTGTACCAGTTGCCATATGTCGGATTGGGCAGCAGAAACCAGCGCTGCCCCAGCCAGCTCACATATGGCGCCACCGCCTTGCGTTGGGCCGCCAGCGTGTTGTGCTCGGCCTGCACGAAATCTCCCAGCGAGTCGCCGGCCATCAACAGCACGCGCGCGTGGCTGGCGACCCATTGGCGCCGGCAGGTCTTGCCGTAGCCGGCGCTTTCGCAATGGCCGATGGGGGTGCTGGCTGCCAGGATCTGTTCGTCGCGCTCGATCGGGAAACCACGCAAACGCAGGTTTCTGGCCGTGGCCGCGACCTGGCTGTGTTCGCGGTTGGTGAGGTAATAGACCTCGATGCCTTTTTGCCGAGCCGCCTGCAGGAACGCCACCGAACCAGGCAGCGCCTGGGCCTTGGCTTGATCGACCCAGGTGTTCCAGCGCTCATAGGAATAGACCTGGTTATGGATAATGTCACGGGCATTGAGCGGCACGTTGTCCAGCAGGGTTTCGTCGATATCGACCACCACGGCCGGGGGCAATCCTTTCAAATCCCGGGCAGGCAAGGGCAGGGCGTCCCAGGTGGGATCGGCCAGGGCTGCATCGAGTTGGCGGGTCGCGTTGGCGAACAGCTGGCGGTAGATCAGCTCGTGCTCGATGGAGGTCTGGGTCCAGAGCACGGCGTCGAGCTGGTCGTTGGCCGGTGGGGTTTGCTGGCAGCCGGTGAGGGCAATGGATAAAAGGCAGGCGCTGGCGAAAATCAGGTTACGCATTGAAAGGCTCTCAGCGGTGGGTAGGCTCAATCATAAGCGCTACCCATCGGCCTTGCGATCAATCCAATGGGTCTTGATGCCCTTGGCCCACGCCACCGTATAGAAACAACTGAGCAGCACGATGCCCCATTGCTCGGCATTGATCGACGACCAGAACCAGAATGGCTGGCCGGCCATGCCGAACAGGCAGGCGTAGCGGCGTACATGCAGGCGTTTGCTTTGGCTGAACCAGATAGCGACGACGCCGAGGGCGGCGATCATGATTTGCGCGATCAAAGCGATCTCCTTGATCAAGGTGAGAGGGCACAGGCCCCTCCCACCTGTTGAACGGCTGTGTGTCGCCGAAGGGTTATTTGTCCTTGCGCGCATCCATGGTTTTTTGATGCTCGGCAAGGAACGGCTGCTCCGCCGGATCGAAGCGATCGATCCCTGCGGTAAACCGATGCCAGTACGGATACAACGGCTGGCGACGCGTCACGGCCTCGATGCGTGAGGATTGCTCCTCGGTCAGCTTCAGCTCGGTGGCGGCAAGGTTGTCGCGCAGATGCGCCTCGGTACGGGCGCCGACGATCAGCGAGGTGATCCCCGGGCGATCCTTGAGCCATGCCAGGCAAGTGCGCGCCACCGAGACCCCGTGTTCATCGCCCACGGCAGCCAGGGTTTCGATGATGTCCAGCGCGCGTTCCTGGTCGTGCACGTAGGGTTCCGGCCAGTCGCTGCCCTGGCGGGTATTGGCCGGTGGTTTATGCCCGCGCCGGGTCGAGCCGGTCAGCAGGCCTTCACCCATCGGCCCCCATACCAGCGTGCCAACCTGCTGGTCCAGTGCCAGCGGCAGCAGCTCGTACTCGGCCTCGCGGGATTCGGGGGTGTAGTAGATCTGCTGGGTGATCGGCTTGAGCATGCCATGCAACTCGGCCTTGCCCAGGGTTTTCATCATTTGCCAGGCGGTGAAGTTGCTGGTGCCGAAGTAGCGGATCTTGCCCGAACCGACCAACAGGCGCAGCGCCTCGAGCGTCTCTTCGATGGGCGTCAGGCCGTCCCAGTTGTGCAGTTGGTACAAGTCGATATGGTCGGTGCCCAGGCGCTTCAAGCTGGCTTCACAGGCGCGAATCAAGTGATAGCGCGATGAGCCGGAATTGTTCGGGTTCTGGTCCACCGGGCTGCGGCCCTTGGTTGCCAGCAGGATGTCGTTGCGCTTGTCGCCCAGGGCTTTACCGACCACTTCCTCGGCCAGGCCATGGGAGTACAGGTCGGCGGTGTCGACCATGTTCACCCCGGCATCAAACGCGATATCGAACATACGCCTGGCCTGGGGCACGTCCACCGCACCGCATTTCGCGAACTCGGCGCGACCGCCAAAAGGCACGGTACCCAGGATGATTTCCGAGACCAGCAGGCCGGAATGACCCAGTTGTCGGTATTGCATGTTGCCTCCTACTTTGCGTTGCACGTGAAGGTGTGAACGATGAGGGTGGGGATAGTTTGAATTTTTTTATGAAAACTTAGGGCAGGAGCGGCTAAACAAACGCCGAGCGCGCGTCGCTGGATTGTTTCGGCAGCTGAAATACTGGATTGTAAATCCTGGTTATTCTGTCAATTGAAGCAGCGGTGGAATATGCCGGGTGTCGATATCTAATTTTCTGGAGCCCTCATGTCTCAGCCCGCAATCAAACTGTATGGTTTCCCCTTGTCCGGCCACTCCCATCGGGCCGAGCTGATGCTGTCCCTGCTGGGCCTGCCCATGGAATTTATCCTTGTGGACCTCAAGCAAGGCGCGCATAAATCACCCGAATTCATCGCCACCCTTAACCGCTTTGGCCAAGTGCCGGTGATCGACGATGGCGGGACGATACTGGCGGACTCCAATGCCATCCTGGTCTACCTGGCCGCGACCTATGGCAACGGCCAGTGGTTGCCCGCTGACCCGGTCGGGCAGGCGCGGGTGCAGCGTTGGCTCTCGGCGGCGGCCGGTCAGTTGCATGCCGGGCCTGCCACTGCGCGGTTGGCCACGGTGTTTGGCGCCGACGTGGATGCGGACGTCGCCATCAACCGCGCCCATGCACTGCTGAACGTGATGGAGCAGCAACTGGGTGAGAGCCGCTTCCTGGCTGGCGATTCGCCGAGCATCGCCGATATCGCGTTCTACACCTATACGGCCCATGCGCCGGAAGGCAATGTGTCGCTGGCCGACTATCCTCAGGTGCGCGCCTGGCTGGCCAGCATTGAAGCGCTGCCGGGTTTCGTCGGCATGCCGCGCACGGCGGCGGGTCTGCAATCAGAGTAACCAGCAAGGGGCGTCGATGGACCGTTTTCATGAAATGCAGGTGTTCCTCGCGGTGGCCGACGAGGGCGGCTTTGCCGCCGCCGCACGGCGTCTGAACACCTCGCCGCCCAGCGTGACCCGGGCGATTGCCGCCATGGAACAACGCATCGGCACCCAGCTGCTGGCGCGCACCACCCGCAGCCTGCACGTGACCGAAGCCGGGCAGCGTTACCTGGAAGACTGTCGGCGCATCCTCGCCGAGCTGGACGAGGCCGAGGAAGCGGCAGCGGGCAGTTATTCGATCCCCTGCGGGCAACTGAACGTCACCGCCCCGGTGCTGTTCGGCGAGCTGTTCGTGGCGCCGACGCTGGGCGATTATCTCGACCGCTTTCCCCAGGTGAACATCAATGCGCTGCTGGTCGACCGTGTGGTCAATATGAGCGACGAAGGCGTCGACGTGGCCGTGCGCATCGGTCATCTGCACGAGCCGGGGCAGCAGGCGATCAAGGTCGGCGAAGTGCGCCGGGTGGTGTGCGCATCGCCCGCTTACCTCGACCGGCATGGGCGACCCCAACGGCCTGAACACTTGCGTGAAGCGAAGATCGTGGCCTCATCCGCCAGCCAACGCCTGGATGAATGGGCGTTTGTCGACGCCGGCCAGGCGCTGACGGTGGCTATCGAACCGCGCCTGGTGGTCACCGCGAACAACGCTGCGATCAACCTGGCGCGCCTTGGCTGGGGCATGACGCGGGTGCTGTCCTATCAGGTGGCGGCGGCGGTGGCGGCGGGTGAGCTGGAGCTTGTGCTGCAGGATTTCGAGCCGGCAGCGCTGCCGGTGCAGGTGGTATTCCAGAACAACGGGCGAGTGCCGGCCAAGGTCCACACCTTCGTCAATTTCCTTGCCGATCGGCTGGGGCATGACGCGGCCCTGAAACCGCTGATAAAGCCGCGCGACTGATGGAGCGTTATCGCGATATGCAGTTGTTCGCGGCGCTGGCCGGGCAACCGAGCCTGGCGGCGGCGGCGCGCTTGGCGCAGGTCTCCGGCCCGACCCTGGTGCGGGCGATTGCACGTCTGGAAGGGCGTTTGCGCGTAACGTTGTTGCAGCGCAGTACCCGTGGGGTCAGTCTGACAGACGCGGGCGACGCCTACATGGCCGATTGTGTGCGGCTGCTGGCGGCGGTGGAGGCGGCTGAAGCTTCGGCCAAAGGGTTGCATAGCCAGGCCCAGGGCAATCTGCGGGTATTCTTGCCGTTGCTGTTCAGCCGCTATGTCATGGCGCCGGTACTGGCCGCGTATATGGACCGTTACCCGCAGGTACGTGTAGTGGCTCACTATCACGACTACTACCCGAACCTGCACGAAGAAGGGCTGGACGTGGCGGTGCTGGTCGGCGAGTTGCCCAGCTCGTCATTGATCGCACGGCCGGTGGGGCATGTGCGGCATATCCTCTGCGCCAGCCCCGGCTACCTGGCCGCCCACGGAGAACCGCAGCATCCCGCCGCCCTCAAGCAGCATCATTTGATCGCCAATACCGACCCGGTGCAGTGGGACTTCGCGCACTATCAGCTCAAGGCCCGCGCGCGGCTGCGCTGCGCCACGGTGCAGGGTTCCATCAATGCGGCCTTGACGGGGGCAGGGCTGCTGCGTTGCCTGAGCTACCCGGTGCACGAGCATTTGCTGAGCGGCCGGCTGCGTCGCGTATTGCCTGGCTTTGAGTTGCCGGCGGTGCCGGTGCAGCTGGTGTACCGCGAAGGTCGCCATGCGTCCATGCGCGTGCGCAGTTTTGTCGATGACTGTGTGGCGGCTTTGCGCGAGCACCCGGCATTTCAGTTGGCGTAACAGTGGATTGCCTGGGGTGGTCATTCTCTCGGCGACAGGTCAGGCGCAGCATCCAGCTATCCAACGAGAGGTGAACGCCATGAACGCGATCGAAGCATCCCCCTGGCATAGCGGCGAAAGGCAACTGCAGGAAAGTGCCGGCGTGGCCGAACGCATGGCCGTGATCGGCCCCAAGGTCATACGCGATCACCTGCCGGAGCAGCATCGCGATTTCTTTCCCTTGCTGCCTTACTTGATGCTGGGCGTGGTGGATGAACACGGCATTCCATGGGCAACGATGCTCGAAGGCGCGCCAGGATTCGCCCATTCGCCTGACCCGCAGCGGTTGCAGATTGACAGCCTGCCCGGCAAAAGCGACCCCGCCCGGGCGGGGCTGACGGCCGGCGCGTCCGTCGGCGTGCTCGGTATCGACTTGAACACCCGCCGTCGCAATCGCATGAACGGGCGCATCGGCGTGCTGGATCACGATGGCTTTGCGGTGGACGTGGTGCAGAGCTTCGGCAACTGCCCCAAATACATCCAACTGCGCCCCGTCGATACCATTGCGCGCAAACCTGGCAGCGTGGCCGAGCGCAGCGACCGCCTGGATGGCGCTGCATACACAATGATCCGCAATGCCGACACCTTCTTCGTCGCCAGTTATGTCGACCTGCACGGCGAGCGCTCGGTGGACGTCTCTCATCGCGGTGGCAACAGCGGTTTTGTAAGGGTCGAGGGCAATGTGCTGACCATTCCGGATTTTGCCGGCAACCTGTTCTTCAACACCCTCGGCAACCTGCAAGCCAACCCGGTGGCGGGGTTGTTGTTCATCGATTTTGAATCGGGTGACGTACTACAAGTAGCCGGGCGTACTTCGCTGATCCTCAGCGGGCCGCAAGTGGCCGAGTTCGAAGGGGCGCAGCGGTTATGGACGGTGACTGTGGAACAGGTGGTCCGCCGTCCGGCAGCATTGGCCTTGCGTTGGCAGTTCGTCGAATTTTCGCCCTATAGCCTGGCGATGGGAAGCTGGTAGCCAGGCGCGATCTGCCCGGCACAGGAGATCAAATGTGGGAGGGGGCTTGCCCTAATGCCAGTCAGTTAAGAAGTAGCAGGAGCGAGAACTAACTTGTGGCGAGGGAGCTTGCTCCCGCTGGGGCGCGAAGCGGCCCCAAACAATGGGACTGCTGCGCAGTCCAGCGGGAGCAAGCTCCCTCGCCACAGGTTCGGTGTCGCCTTAACTGACTGGCATTAGGGCTTGCCCCCGATAGCGGCGGTTCAGCTGGCTCATTTGTGGCTGATGCACCGCCATCAAATCGCTTGCGGCAGCTGGAATTACGCTGAGGATTGTTCGGATGAAAACGTCGCCGTTGAGGAATTTTCCGATGGAAATCAGCTGAAATAGAAGGACGTTGTTACCTGTTACGCCTCTGATATCAGGAACCTTTCCCACTGGCTTGCCACGCATGGGGACTTGTTGGATCAATGACCGACGGTGTCGGTTGGCAAGTAATGTTTCCTGAATCGCAGTGTGAGTTGTCTGGTGCGATTCCCATCCTTTTGCTAAATGAGGCTATACAAGATGGTCACGCTTAACACGTCTGACACTCGACAGGCTTATTGCGCCTATGCAACGTCTGCGCAAGTTGAAAATACACAGGGCCCTTCAACTTCCGATCGATTCAATCGTTTCGGACAAGTGCCAGCTCATCATGCGATTGGTCGAACTGTCCAGTTGAGCAGTAACGATCGAGGAACCGCTGAGCTGTTGAACTTACTCACGACGCTGGTAACAACACTTAAAACGTGGATGAGCGAGGGAAGTTTGCCTCCCACCCCACAGCCACCTGTGACCGTAATACCCAAACCGTTTATTCCCAGGCCGCCGGTCGATATCGCGCCGATCCCCGATGCCGCGCAGCCCAGTAGAAGCCGATGGAAAGAACAACTGGCACCGTTCATGAATCGGTCAGATCTGGCCAGTAGCCGAAACGCTTTCGATACTGAACTTATTGAAATGTTTTCCGATAAAAACAGCGAGCCGTCGAACACGTTTTTGTCTGAAAAAGCCCCAAGGCAAAAACCCGACGATATCCGCAACGGGCTGCGTGCCACCTATGAGAACTTTCCCTACCAGGGCACCACCGGCAGAGAAGAACACGTGGCGGCGATCAAGGTGGCCATGGCCACCTTCGGGCAGAGTCCAACCGGGGTGTTCACGCAAGTCGTCAAGAGTGGGGATGGCTATGACGTCACGATGAAAGACGGCTTCAAGCTGCATATCACCGCTGAAGAGCTGCAACTGGCGGCCAAGGCGGCGAAATTCAGTGGCGGCGATGAAGGCATGGTCAAGGATGCGCAATTTCTGTTTGGGGTAATGAGCAAGCGTCAGCACCTGGAGCAGGCGCGCAACAATGCAACGGACCCGTTCTACAGCATTTATGGCAAGGACAGCGCTTACCACGCCCACCGCACTTATCCGGGGGTGCTGGCGGCAGCGGCACAGGGCATCGGCGGCGGTATGGCGTTGTCGTACCTGGGCCTCAAAGAACATATGCAGATCATCAATGCCAGTGCACTGGGCGCGCGCGTCGGGGTGCCATTGGACAAGGGCGAGCGACACAAGAATGGTGCGCTCTTTGATGGGGTCATGGAGGGGCAGTTATATAACCAGCCCGTTTCGCCGTCGTTGAAGGTTGTAACGCTTCGCGATTGAGTGGGATAAGTACAGCGTACTAAATCTGCTTATTGCCATTAGAACAGTGGGTCATGGTAATTATGGCGCTCAAGTTTCGTGCGCCTTTTTTGAGTCAATTATGTGAGTGATTGAAGATGTTAGTGCCTAGCGTTAGTTATGCTGCGCCTGGTTTTGCCGAGGCAAGTGCCGCCGTCATTTCTCCAGGTTCCTCGATTGAAGTTGCACGCGCCGGAGCGGCTGAACAGTTAAGTGGGCTGGTCACGGAGTTGGGGCGTTTATTAGTACTGCTGTCAGCACGATTTAAAACGCAAGTCGACGTGAAACCCTCGCCTGACCCGATGGATAATCTACCTTATGATAACGACTCGGTGAATGAGCGGCCCGTCGATAATCGCCACGACTTCCTGAAGGGAACATCGACGAATAGGGGCGTCAAACCTGCTGATATTTTCAAGGACTTCTATCAGTTGGAGGAAGGCAACTGCGTGACGATATCCGCCATTAAAGCCGCCATGATGAGATTCGGTCACAACCCTCACGGTATTTACACCTCCGTCCACGCCACCGACGCCGGCTACCGTATCGTCATGCGTGATGGATTCAAGCTGGACATCACCCGTGATGAGTTGCACCAGGCCCGGGCCGGCGCGAACTTCGGCGCCAATCGGCCCAATGATGTACTGATCAATGCGCAGTTCTTATATGCCGTCAGCGCCAAGCGCGCGTATCTCGAAAATAATGACGGCACGGCCAATCTGAGCTTTGCCGCCGCGATGCGCAGTTTGAATGATGGCGAGTATCCGGGGCAGGCGCTGCGTCGCCTGGGCTTAAAGAACTTCGTTGCCCCCGCAACCGTCCAGGACTTCCTCAACGGCGCCAGCGGCACGATAGCCGACTTGCGTCATTCAATGGCAGTGGTCGACGGCTTTTTGGATAGTTATGGGGACAAACAGCAACTGAATGGACGCGACTGGAATGGCTATTCCTATATCGGCCTGAAGTTGCTCTAGCGCGGCCGCCAGACTCGTTGGCTCGCCCCACGCATCGCCCAACGCGGTATACAGATTCACCTGCGCGACCCTTTTTTCTCGCGGCAGCAAAGCCAGTCAATCAAGAAACAGCGCTGAGCTGTGGCGAGGGAGCGCGCTCCCTCGCCACATTTTATGAGGTTGTCTTCAACGGCCTCATGCACTCGATGGAGCGGTCCACGGTTGTTTTGGCAATCTCCAGCAAATGCCACACCGCCAGGATCTTCGCCCGCTCAGGGCTGCTCAGCAACTCCCCGCAATCCAACGCCGTCGCCGAAGCGCTGTCGAGCAAGCTGGCGGTGTAGAGCAGCGCATCTTCGAAGCTCAAATCTTCGTTGACGCTGTGGAATCCTTGGGTGGGCAGGTAATGGTCGATGGCCCGGTTGAACGCGGCACGGTCTTTGGCGGGATCGAGGGGTGGATCGGGGAGGACTTTGCTCATGGTGTAACTCCAACTGGAAGGTTAGGAGCCACGCCCTTCGCGACTAAACGGAGGGTGGCGGCTGTACGCAGGTTAGTCGACCGGCCAGTTGGACCCGGCGCACCCTAAGGTGCCCTGCGCACAGCCACCATGAACATGGTGACAGCTTGCGCACAACTGGAATCCGAGCGACTAAACCCGATCACTGATGAGCAGTGACAGGCCGCAGACTAGCCACCGATTCCAACCGGCACAAGGCGGCGGGGATTGTCTCGGAAACGTCCTGCAATTTAAAGAGATGTGGCTTGCTGGCCCTTTGAAAATGTTTCAGCGGGTGAACGACATTACCGCTTGAGGGGATCGTTCCCACGCTCTGCGTGGTAACGCCTCCTGGGACGCTCCGCGTCTCGCCAACCGCTACTGGACACAGGTGACGCAGAGCGTCACGGCTGCTTTCCCACGCGGAGCATGGGAACGATCGCAGGCAGCCCTGACACCTCTCGGTCCCCTGTGGCGAGGGAGCTTGCTCCCGCTGGGGCGCGAAGCGGCCCGGTCTTTGTTAAACATGACGAAACGCCAGCTATTGTGTGACCCAACAGTGGCCGTGCTCGCTTATGCATTGCCCGCGTCTCAATGCCCTTTGGGAACAAACGCCACGCTCCCCCCCGACCGCTTCTGAAACAACCGCTCCCCATTATCCGGTTGCGTCTTGACCACCTGGTGATCAACCCCCAGAAACGCCAACGGCGCGGGATCTTCCCTGGAGTACTGCGCGACGATAATCGTGTGCCTTGGATCAAAGCCCTGGCCGCTGGTTTTTTCCAGCCAGGCCATGAACGCGGCGCTGTCGCCCTGGCGCGGGAAGTCCTGGGTTTCGTTCACGTAGTAGAACGGTTTGCCGCCGTTCTGCAGGTACATCGGCAGTTTGTTGTCGACTTCCACCAGTACCAGTTGCCATTGGTTCCACGGCGCGCTCTTCACCGCCTGGGCTTGGACGTCCTCGGCGAAACGGGTCACGCCGCCGTTGCCGGTGGTCCAGGGGTAGATCACGCCCAGCACCAAGACCAGCAGGCCGGCGGCGACGCCGAAGCTTGTTTGCCAGCGCGGCCAACGGGCCGGGTGTTGGCGCAGGTGTTCGCTCAGCCACCAGGCGGCGAGTAACTGTGCGAAGGGCACCAGGGGCAGTACGTAGTAACTGCGTCGGCTGCCGCTGGCGGTGAAGAACACGAACAACAGGCCCAGGCTCCACACCAGCCAGCGTACGTTGGGCGGCGTGCGGTGCCAGTGACGCAGGGCGAGCCACGCGCCGAGCATCCAGCATGGCGCCCACGGCAGGGTGTAGACCGGCAGGTAGATCAGGTAGGTGTAGATCGGGCCCATATGGTCGAAGGGGTCGAAGAAGCGCACCACGTTTTCGCGAAATACCAATTCCAGGCCGCTCTCGCCGTAGGTGGGGGCGCCGTAGAGGTGGGACAGTCCGAAGGGAATGGCGTAGAACGCGCCGGCGATGAGCAGGGCCAGTACCAGTCGCAGGTTGAGGTGGCGTTTGTAGCGGTGTTCGCTGAGCAGGTGCGGCAACAGCGCGAGCCCCGGCAGCACAAACCCGATCAGGCCCTTGAACAGCGACGTTGCCGCCAGCAGCAGGAAGAATACGGTGTAGCGGCCCAGCCGGGTGTCATCCGGCCCGCGCCAGTACCACCAGACCGCCGCCAGTACGCCGCACACGGTCAGCACATCGGCCGTGGCCACGCGGGCCCAGAACAGGAAGTAGAAGGTGGTGGCGAGCATCCAGCCGGCGATCAGCCCGGTGCCTTTGCGAAACAGCTGTTCGCCGATCAGGTACACCAGCCAGATGCTCAGCCAGGCCGCGATCACCGAGGACAGGCGCAGTGACCACGGGCCAAGGCCACCCATCAGGTTGGCGAAGCCGGTGATCAGCCAGTAGGAGGGCAGGGGTTTGTCGTAATAGGGCGTGCCCTTCAGGTACGGATCGAAGTAGTCACCGCTTTGCAGCATCTGCAGAGCGATATTCGCCCAGCGCGTCTCCGGCCCCCACAGCTCGCGACTGCCCAGGCCCAGCAGCAGGAGCAAGGCCGAGACACCCAGCAATAAAGCCAGGGCGCCGCGTTCGGTTTTCCAGAAGCGCATTGGGCTGTTCCTGTAAAGGCTATCAAGGTTGTTGGGGGTAAATCGTCAGCACCAGGTCGCCCTTGCGGTAGCGCTTGCCACCGGGCGGCAGTTGGCCTTCCTCAAGGTGTTCGCTGGTGCTCATGACGCGCATCAGCACGCCGACCGAACCTTGGCGGCGGGCCTCGATCAACCAAGACTGAACGCTGTCCAGGGTGACCTTGCGCGGCTGCGAAGCCGGGTAGTCCAGGCCGTAGCGCAGTTCGCCCGCGGTGTTGTAGAACGCCACGTCCGGCCGGCGCAGGCGCCACGCCAGGGCAGACGCCGAGCCCAGTTCATTGCTCAGCAAAGCATGGGTGTGTTGCAGTTCATCCAGATGTTCAAGCACGAACTGGTCGGGCATTTCGTTCGCCGCGATGAGGTGTGG
This sequence comes from Pseudomonas sp. R1-43-08, assembly GCF_003852255.1. Classification (NCBI taxonomy): domain Bacteria; kingdom Pseudomonadati; phylum Pseudomonadota; class Gammaproteobacteria; order Pseudomonadales; family Pseudomonadaceae; genus Pseudomonas; species Pseudomonas sp. R1-43-08. Next base: position 3,476,137 of record NZ_CP027734.1, on the reverse strand, counting down.
CATGCCCGCCGGCAGCAGCGCCACCAGCAGGCCGATACCCAGGGCCGGCATCGCCCATAAGGTCAACGGGCGCATTGCTTGCAGCAGGTTGGCCAGGATCCAGCCGAGCAGCACGATAAAGGTCAGGGACAGGCTGAACATCTCGGCGTGGCTGTTGCTGTAGATCGGGTTGGCGATCTGCAGGTAAATCAGCGTGACCATGGCCGCCATGCCGAGGACGAAGTTGAGCGCGCCGTTGATGAAGATCGCGCGGGTCTTGTGTTGGTTGATCAGGTCGATCAAGGCATGGCCCATCAGCAGCGCCAAAGGTAACAGGCACGGCATGATGTAGGTCGGCAGCTTGCCGCTGCTCAGGCTGAAAAAGCCCAGGGGCAGCAACAGCCACAGGGCGAGAAAGGCGATCGCGGGCTGGCGTTTGTCTTTCCAGGCCTTGAGCAGGGTAACAGGCAACAGGGCTGACCAGGGCAGGCATGCCACCACCATGATCGGCAGGAAAAACCAGAACGGCCGCGCATGCTGCGCCGTGTCCGAGGCGAAGCGGCGGATGTGTTCATGCCAGAAAAAGAAGCGCCAGTAATCCGGTTCCTGCACATGGATCGCCAATACCCACGGCAAGCAGACCAGCACCGCGACCAGGATCGCCAAAGGCCCGTACCGCAGCAACTCGCCGACGCGTCGCTGCCACATCAGGTACGGCACGGCGATCAGCACCGGCAGCAGCCACGCCAGAAAGCCCTTGGTCATGAAGCCCACGCCGCAGGCCAGGCCCAGTAAGGCCCAGGCACCCAGGCGACCGCGTGGGGTGGCGCTGTCGAGCGCAAACCAAAGCGCGACCAGGCTCAGGTTGACCCAGAAGGTGAATTGCGGATCGAGGTTGGAATAGCCCGCTTGCCCGGCCACCAGGCCAAAGCTCATGTAGAGCAGCGCGCAGGCGAAGCTTTTACGCGGCTCGTTCCACAGACGGCGTGCAATCACGTAGGCCAACAGCACGCTCAGCGCCGTGGTCAGGACCGAGGCGATACGCACGCCGAACAGGTTCTCGCCAAACACCGCCTGGCCCAGGGCAATCAGCCAATAACCCGCGGCTGGCTTCTCGAAATAACGCACGCCCATGAAGTGCGGCGCCACCCAGTTGCCGCTCATCAGCATTTCCTGGCTGACCTGGGCATAGCGGGTTTCATCCGGGATCCATAAGCCGTGCAAACCCAACGGCAGCACGAAGAAAATGACCAGGCCAAGCAAGAACACCGGCAAGGGCTGCAATCGGCTCATGACCGTGTCACGCCATGGCGTTCAGTCGTGCGTGGGAAGTTTGAACAGTTAAAGACGTCAGGCATTAAGAGGGTCACTAATTCATTGGGAAGTTAGGGCGTCCTGAACTAACAGGCGCACTTAAAATGCCAGACGCAGGCTGTCGTCTTGCTGAACGCACTACTGGGTAATATGTAAAAAAGTGTATTTAAAGTTGCTTCAGCGCGGCGGCCCATTCCTGGATTTTCATCGTGCCGATTGCTTTGAGTGTGCCGTTGGGCAATACCTGTACGAAGAGTGCGCTGCCATACTCAGCGGCCTGCGCATGGGGTAGCCGAGTGCGGCTTGGAAGTCACTCATGCAGGCGCTATGGGTGATCAGCATCAGGTTGCGATCCGCCTGTTTATGGCTGAGGATTTCTTCGCCCATGGCATCACCGCAGATGGCGAGGGGGCCAGGGGACAGCTCGGTCTTGCCGAACATGAACAGCGACGTCTGCGCAGTGCGCGTGGTGGGGCTGCTGAGCACGTCGGTGCGCTCCATGCCCAGTATTTCAAAGGCTATGCCCAGGTCGGCCGCGCGTTGCGTGCCATCGACCGTCAGGCCGTCGGCGGGCCCGTAGCAGGGATTGTGCGAGCGGTCGCAGCGCTCTTCGTGGCGCACCAGCACGACCAGGTCGCCGTTGCGCCAACTGGCCAGCACCCCGGAGGTGACCAGGCGGTTGCCGATGCCCAGATCTTCCGGTGACCGTGGCCAGAATACAAAACCGGTCAAGAGCAGTGCGAACACGATGATACTTGCTACAGGCACCCGGAATTTCTTCAGGCGCTTTAACCTGGCCCGTGGGGGTTTGGTCAGGGTGATGTCTGCCACGTTGTTCACCATGGACACGAATGAATGTTTTGTTGTTAAAAGACAGACGCAACTAATACGGCAGATGCCCTTAGTGGAGCAAAAGCCTGTCATAGGGCTGCTGTCTTTTAGCTGAACATATGGATATTAAGAAACACCGTTTTGGGCAACTTTGAAGTGTCCGGTTAATGAGGCTTGGGTGGGAATTTAAAGTGTCGGGGGTGGGCAAGCGGTGAAATCAATGTGAAAAAATTGCGTAGAAACGCGCGGCAGCCGTTATTCTCGTTTGCAGTCCTTAACCCGAGTGTTGGTGATGTTGCAGGTAGAAGGTGTTGTTAAACATTACGCCACCCCTCAAGGCCCGCTGGCCGTTCTGGCAGGCGTCGATCTGCACCTGGGGGCGCGCAGCAGCCTGGCGCTGATGGGCGAGTCGGGCAGTGGCAAAAGCACGTTGCTGCACCTGGTGGCCGGGCTCGACCGCGTGGATGGCGGCAGCATCCTGATCGGCGGCCAGCGCCTCGATCGCCTCAACGAAGGGCAACTGGCCCATTGGCGGCGCACCGAAATCGGCCTGGTGTTCCAGCAGTTCAATCTGATCGGCAGTTTGCGCGTCGAGGACAACCTGGCGTTCCAGGCGCGCCTGGCCGGGCGTTTCGATCCGCTGTGGCAGGCGCAGTTGGTGGAGCGCCTGGGGCTGGGCGACCTGCTCAAGCGTTACCCGGAGCAGCTCTCCGGCGGCCAGCAACAGCGGGTGGCGGTGGGGCGCGCACTGGCGTCGCGCCCCGGTCTGCTCTTGGCCGACGAGCCCACCGGCAACCTCGACGAAACCACCAGTGATGAAGTGCTGCAACTGCTGCTCGACCTGCTGCGCGACAGCCCCACCAGCCTGCTGATGGTCACTCACAGCCCGCGTCTCGCCGCGCGGCTGGATCAGCAAGTGGTGCTGCACCACGGCCGCGTCGTGCCGATGGACCCGCGCTGAGATGGCGGTGTTCCATTGGGCGCTGCGGGCGCTGTTGAGCCATTGGCGGCGCCACCCCGTGCAGTTTTTCAGCGTGCTGACCGGCCTGTGGCTGGCCACCGCGTTATTGACCGGGGTGCAGGCCCTCAACAGCCAGGCGCGGGACGGCTATGCGCGCGCGAGCCAGTTGATCGGCGGCGCACCGCAAGCCAGCCTGAGCGCGCCGGACGGTGCCGGCTTCCCGCAGGCGTTGTTCGCCGAACTGCGCCGTGCCGGATGGCCGGTGTCACCGGTGGTGCAGGGGCGGATAGTGCTCAAAGGGCATGAAGAACAGCGCCTGCAGTTGATGGGCATCGAGCCGGTGTCGTTGCCCGGTAGCGGCAGCGTGGCGGGGCAACGCTTGAGCCAGGCACAGATGCTCGCATTTTTCGAGGCGCCGGGGCGCACCTGGATTGCCGCGCAGACCTTGCAGGCCCTTGGCTTGCGCCCAGGCGAACAACCACTGACGGCTAACGGGCAACGCCTGCCGCCGTTGCAGGTGCAGCCGGACATGGCCCCCGGCATGCTGCTCACCGACATCGGCTTTGCCCAACCCTTGCTCGACATGCATGGACGGCTGTCGCGCCTGCTCCTGGACAACCGCTTCGCCGCCGCTCATCCCACGCCGCCCGCCGGGCTGCAACTCAAGCAGGGCGACGACAATAACCTCTCGCGCCTCACCGAAAGCTTTCACCTGAACCTCGACGCCTTGGGCTTTTTGTCCTTTGTGGTGGGGCTGTTCATCGTGCACGCGGCCATCGGCCTGGCCCTGGAGCAACGCCGGGGCCTGCTGCGCACCCTGCGCGCCTGCGGGGTCAGCGCACGCATGCTGATCCTGAGCCTGGGCGTTGAGCTGGGGTTCCTCGCGTTGCTCGGCGGCGTGCTCGGCGTGGCCAGCGGTTACCTGCTCGCCAGCCTGTTGCTGCCGGATGTCGCGGCCAGCTTGCGCGGCCTGTACGGTGCCGAAGTCGCCGGCCAACTGAGTTTGAGCCCGTGGTGGTGGCTGGCCGGCCTGGGCTTGAGCCTGCTCGGTGCGTTGCTCGCCGGGGCCAGCAGCCTGTGGCGTGCGGCACGCTTGCCGCTGCTGGCGCTGGCCAACTCCCAAGCCTGGCATGAGGCCCACGGGCGTTGGTTGCGACGCCAGGGCTGGGTGGCGGCTGCGGCCCTGCTCATCGCCTTGCTGGCGCTGGTCTGGGGCAACAGCCTGGCCGCCGGATTCGTGCTGATGGCGGCCTTGCTGCTGGGCGCCGCACTCGGTTTGCCGGTTCTGCTCAATGCGCTGTTGAAGGGCGTGCTGGGGCGCAGCCGTTCGGTGCTGGGCCAATGGTTCCTGGCCGATTGCCGCCAGCAATTGCCGGCCTTGAGCCTGGCACTGATGGCGCTGCTGTTGGCCCTGGCGGCGAACATCGGTGCAGGCTCCATGACCTCGGGTTTTCGCGCCACGTTCAACAATTGGCTGGAACAGCGCCTTACCGCCGAGCTGTACCTCAACCCGCAAAATCCGGCCCAGGCGCAGCACCTGCAGGCGTGGCTGGCGCAACAGCCGCTGGTGCGGGCGGTGCTGCCCAGCTGGCAGGTCGCGGTGCAGCTGCAAGGCTGGCCGGCGGAGGTGTTTGGCGTGGTCGACGACCCCACCTATCGCCAGCACTGGCCGTTGCTGGAGGCAGCGAGTACGCCCTGGGACCGTCTGCTGCAGGACGACAGCGTGATGCTCAGCGAGCAATTGGCGCGACGCTTGAACGTCCGGCTGGGCGACACGGTACAAGTCCCCACGCCCCAGGGCCCGTGGGCGCCGACAATCGTCGGGATCTACGCCGATTACGGCAACCCCAAGGGCCATCTGCTGGTCAACGCCAAGCACCTGTTGGCGCATTGGCCGAGCCTGTCACCGGTGCGTTTCAACCTGCGCGTGGCGCCCCAGGATGTGCAGCCGCTGATACGTGAAGTGCAGCGTGAATTTGCCCTGGAAGACAGCCGCATCGTCGATCAACAGCAACTCAAGGGCTGGTCCAGCCAGGTCTTCGAACGCACCTTCGCCGCCACCGCCGCGTTGAACAGCCTGACCCTGGGCGTGGCCGGTGTAGCGCTGTTCATCAGCCTGCTGACCCAGAGTCAGAGCCGCCTCGGCCAACTCGCGCCGCTGTGGGCCCTGGGGGTGACGCGCCGCCAACTGATGCTGCTCAACCTCGGCCAGACCTGGCTGCTGGCGGTGCTCACTCTGGTACTGGCGTTGCCGTTGGGGCTGCTGCTGGCGTGGTGCCTGGATGCGGTAATCAACGTACAAGCCTTTGGCTGGCGCCTGCCGTTGCAGGTGTTCCCGTGGCAGCTGGCGCAATTGATGGGGCTGGCGATGCTTGCCACCTTGCTCGCCTCGGCCTGGCCGTTGTGGCAGCTGTATCGCAGCCGCCCGGCGGATTTGTTGAGGACCTTTGCCCATGAAGATTAAAGCGTTGGGGTGGGTGGTGTTGCTGCTGCTGAGCGCCTGCGACCAGGCGCCGGCGCCCCAGGAGAGCTTCGCCGGCCTGGGCAGCGATGCGGCAGACTTTGTCCAAGTAGTGCCCGGCAAAGTCTTCAGCTTCCCCGAGGACCACGGCCCCCATCCGGGCTTTCGCATTGAATGGTGGTACGTCACCGCCAACCTCAAGGACGCGCAGGGCAATGCCTTCGGCGTGCAATGGACGCTGTTTCGCAATGCCGTGAAAGCGGGGCCGACGCAAGCGGGCTGGCGCGACCCCACGATCTGGCTCGGCCATGCCGCCGTCACCTCCGCCACCCGGCACTACGCCGCCGAGCGCTTCGCCCGGGGTGGCGTCGGCCAGGCCGGGGCGCAGGCGCAGCCCTTCAGCGCCTGGATCGACGACTGGACCTTCGCCACCCGCCCTGGCGCCGCCAACCCCTTGGCCGCCATGCAACTCAAGGCCCATGGCGCGCAGTTCGCCTACGACCTGCAACTGACCTCCAGCCGCCCGCTGGTGCTGCAAGGCGACAACGGCTACAGCCGCAAATCCGACCAGGGCCAGGCGTCCTACTACTACAGCCAGCCGTTCTTCAGCGCCAACGGCAGCCTCAGCATCGACGGCCAGACCTACCAGGTCAGCGGCCCCGCCTGGCTCGACCGCGAATGGAGCAGCCAGCCACTGGCCGCGAACCAGACCGGTTGGGACTGGTTCTCCCTGCACCTGGACCGAGGCGAACACCTGATGCTGTTTCGCGTGCGGCAGAAGGACGGTGGCGGGTACCTCACCGGCACCTGGATCGATGCGCAAGGCCGTACCGAGACCTTGCATAACGCCGATATCCAACTGGCGCCGCTGACCACCACCCAGATCGAGGGGCGCAATATCCCCACGCGCTGGTCGCTGAAAATTCCCGGCAAACACCTGGATATCACTACCGAAGCCGTCAACCCGAAGGCGTGGATGAACCTGGGAATTCCCTATTGGGAAGGGCCGGTGAAGTTCGACGGTGGGGTGGGGTATTTGGAGATGACCGGGTACTAGGATTTTTCATCGGGCTTGCTCCGACATGACCGACAAAAAATTGAGAAAATACTGTACATATAAACAGTATCGTCCTACAGTCCATCCCAGGTGACCGGATGTCACCGCTCACCTGAGCTTCAATTTTTTAACTATGGATGGATAAAAAAATGAAATCGAAAAAAGCCCTTATGCTAAGTGCGGCCGTGATGGCCTCCTGCTTCGTCTCGGCCTTCTCCCTCGCTGATCAAGCGCCTCGGACACTCAGTGCCGAAGCGGTCAAGCAGGCCGCGAACAAAGCGCTCAAGTCCGGCGGCAAGCTGGACGCCTCGCAGGTCTCGCCGCAACTCAAAAAGAAACTGTCGGTGGCCAAGTCCGGCCAATCCAAGGCAGTGACCAAAGCCCTCAAGTCCGCCCCGTTCGACAGCGTGGTCGGTGAGCTGAAGAAACCGGCGCAAAGCGAGCTGAAAAACGCAGCGGTTGCAGCGTTTGAGCCGCTGTTCCCAACCCTGGATATCAACACGCTCTACACCGTCGATGGAGTGCAGGCCGGTAACGAATTTGCCTACCACTTCAACCTGCCGCAGAACGCGCGAGTGCAGGTACAGCTGGTCAACCAGAGCGCAGGCGCGGATATGGCGCTGACCCTGTTTCAGGACGACGGCCAGGGCAACCTGAGTGTGGTGGGGACTTCGGATGCCGCGGGCAATGCCGATGAATACCTCAACGGTGTACTGCCGGCCGGTGATTATTACTGGTACATGGTGGCCAATGTCGCCGATAACGCGCAGTTCAGTTTCGGCGTGGCGGTGGACAGCAACGTCGACGCGTTTGAGCCCAACGACAGCGCGCAAACCGCGTTCGTCTTGCCGGACTCGATGAACAAACTCAGCGGTAACCTCGACAATGCCGGCGACGTCGATTATTTCGACTTCAAGGCGGTCCGTGGCCAAAGCGTGAGCATGTACCTGGCGGGCGATGAGAACGGCAGCCGTGAGCAGTGGATCTTCGATCGCTTCGATGGTGCCAATTGGATCACCGTGCCGGCGGGTTCCACCTCGACCTATCCGAGCGTCGCGCCGGGCACCACGGTGAAGGTGCGTGTGCGGGCCAACCCGGCGGTGGCGCAGGACCCGAGCAAGTATTACCAGTTGAGCCTGGGTTCCACGCCGAGCCTGAAGACGTTTGATGTGAAGGGTGACAACATCGTGCGGGTGCCGGTCAGCGAGGCTCCGCTGGCCACCCAAACCGCGCGGCAGTTGAATTGGTCGACCCAGTGGTCTGACTCCACCGGCGCGCCGCTGCTGGGCGTCACCCCGGTGTTGCGTGTGGACAACCACTTCGTTGACCTGAACTTCCACTGGGTCGACTACCCGGCGACCACCAACAGCGCCGGTGCGTCCACGGCCACGGCCAATATCGGCACCTGCTTCGGTGATTACACCACGGTGATCAACGACAGCAGCACCGGTGTGCCGTACCGGTGGAGAACCACTTACAACGAGGGTGGCTGGCGCATCGAACTGGCCGAGTTCCCCGGCGTGGGTGTCGGCGGTGATAGCAAGCAATACGTCAGCCTGGGGCATATCTGCACCCAGACCATCATCCCTTGACAGCGTGATGTGAAACAGAAGGGGCGGCCTCCAGGGGCTGCCCCTTTTTTTGCTTCGTGTGTATAGATCGTTCCCACGCTCCCGCGTGGGAATGCAGCCCGTGACGCTCTGCGTCACCTGTGCGCGGTAGCCGAAACGTGCAGCGGTTGGCGCGACGCGGAGCGTCGCAGAAGGCATTCCCACGCAGAGCGTGGGAACGATCAGCTCCCTCCCACATTTGAATCAAGACTGATCAACGGCCCCTTGCGCGGGCCTCATTTACTTGCTAGCTTCTCGCAAAATGTTAACGATAACATTTGCTCTAAAAATAAAAACAAAACAGAGACCCATGCCATGAAAATGCTCCCGAAAACCCTGTGTTTACTGGCTGCCAGCATCACCCTGGGCAGCGTTTCCGCCGTTTTTGCCGAGGCCGCCAAACCGATCCGCATCGGCGCTTCGTTCCAGGAAATCAACAATCCTTATTTCGTCACCATGAAAAACGCCCTGGAAGAAGCCGGCGCGAGCATCGGTGCGAAGCTGATCATCACCGACGCCCGCCATGACGTGTCCAAGCAAGTCAGCGATGTCGAAGACATGCTGCAAAAAGGCATCGATATCCTGCTGATCAACCCGACCGACTCGGTGGGCGTGCAATCGGCGGTCAAGTCCGCCCATGCCGCCGGTGTGGTCGTGGTGGCGGTAGACGCCCAGGCCGATGGCCCGCTGGATTCCTTCGTCGGCTCGAAAAACTACGACGCCGGTTTCCAGGCCTGCGAATACCTGGCCAAGAACATCGGCGACAAAGGCAACATCGCCATCCTCGACGGCATCGCCGTGGTGCCGATCCTGGAACGTGTGCGCGGTTGCAAGGAGGCGGTGGCCAAGCACCCGCAAATCAAGATTGTCAGCATCCAGAACGGCAAGCAGGAACGTGACCAGGCGCTGACCGTCACCGAAAACATGTTGCAGGCCCAGCCCACCCTCAAGGGCATTTTCAGCGTGAACGACAACGGCTCCCTTGGTGCGCTGTCGGCCATCGAAGCCAGCGGCCTGGATGTGAAACTGGTCAGCGTCGACGGCGCGCCGGAAGCGATCAAGGCGATCCAGAAACCCGGCAGCAAGTTCATCGCCACCTCGGCCCAATACCCCCGCGACCAGATCCGCCTTGCCCTGGGCATTGCCCTGGCCAGGAAGTGGGGCGCGCAAGTGCCCGCCACGCTGCCGGTGGACATCACCTTGATCGACCAGGCCAAGGCCAAGGACTTCAGCTGGTAAATCGCCCGCGCGCCGCGCCCGCCGTGGGGCTCGGGTTGTCCTTCTGAATGCGAGGTCGGCGGTATGAGCAGTCTTCTGAAGCTGGAAAACATCTGTAAGCGTTACCCGGGGGTACAAGCCCTCACGTCCATCAACCTGCAAGTGGAGCGCGGCGAAATCCACGCGTTGCTCGGGGAAAATGGCGCGGGCAAATCCACCCTGATGAAAATCCTCGGCGGTGTCGAGCATCAGGACGAAGGGCAGATCCTGATCGACGGCCAGGCCCGGCAATTTGCGACCTACCGGGACGCGATTGCCGCCGGCATCGGCATCGTGTTCCAGGAATTCAGCCTGATTCCGTACCTCACGGCGGTGGAAAACATCTTCCTCGGCCATGAGCTGAGCAACCGCTTCGGCCTGTTGCGCAAGCGCGACATGCGTGAGGCCTGCGAAGCGCTGTTCAAGCGCCTGGGCGTATCGATCAACCTTGATTGCGCGGTCAAGCACCTGAGCGTGGCCGAGCAGCAGTTCGTCGAAATCGCCAAGGCCCTGGCCCTGGACGCGCGCTTGCTGGTGCTCGATGAACCCACCGCGACGCTGACCCCCAGCGAAGCCGAGCTGCTGTTCGAGATCATGCGCGAGCTCAAGCGCCAGGGCGTGGCGGTGATCTTTATCTCGCACCATCTGGAGGAGATTTTCCAGGTGTGCGACCGCATCAGCGTGCTGCGCGACGGCGCTAACGTGGGCGTCACCGATGTGGCCGACAGCGACATCGACCGCTTGGTCGAAATGATGGTCGGCCGCCGCCTGGCCTGCAGTTTCCCGCCCAAACCCACCACAGAACGCGGGCCTTTGCTGCTGGAGGTCAAGGACATTCAGCTGGTGCGCAACGGCCCGCACAACCGCTTCAACCTGCACCAGGGTGAGATCCTCGGCTTTGCCGGCCTCGTCGGTTCCGGCCGCACCGAGCTGGCCCTGGGCATGATGGGCGCGCTGCCCTCGGTGAGCAAAGACGTATGGCTGCGCGGCGCCAAGGTCAGCCTCGACGACCCGGCCCAGGCACTTGCCCATGGCATCGGCCTGCTGCCGGAGAGCCGCAAGAGCGAAGGGCTGATCACCGACTTCAGCATTCGCGAAAATATCTCGCTGAATAACCTGCCCAAATACCAGAACGCCACGGGCCTGATCGACAAGGCCAGGGAATGCGCCAGCGTCGAAGCCTTGATGCGCCAGCTATCGATCAAGGCGCCCAGCGCGGAAAGCCGAGTGTTCAACCTCAGCGGCGGCAACCAGCAGAAAGTCGTGATCGCCCGCTGGATCAACCACCACTGCGACGTGCTGGTGTTCGACGAACCCACCCGTGGCATCGATGTAGGGGCCAAGGCGCAGATCTACGCGCTGATGCGCAGCCTGACCAAACAGGGCTACGCGATCATCATGATTTCCTCCGAACTGCCGGAAGTCATCGGCATGTGCGACCGCGTCGCGGTGTTCCACAAGGGCGCGATCGTCAAGGTGCTGGAAGCGTCCGCCGTCAATCCTCAAGAGGTCATGCGCCATGCAACAGGGGGCTCCAGTGAATACGTCCATTAACCTTGCAGGCAGCGGCCGGTTGCGCCTGAACCTGGCGCGGCTGCTGCGCTCGCCGGCGTTTTATCCCTTCGTCGGGCTGGTGGTGGTGACCCTGGTGATGATCCTGGCCAGTGACACCTTTCTCACCGCCAGCAACCTGTCGAACATCGCCCGCCAGGTATCGATCAACGCGATTATCGCGGTGGGCATGACCTGCGTGATTCTCACCGGCGGCATAGATCTGTCGGTGGGGCCGGTGATGGCGTTGTCCGGCACGCTCACGGCCGGCTTGATGGTCGCGGGTGTGCCGCCGGGCCTGGCCATCGGCGCCGGCATGCTGGTGGGTGTGGCGTTCGGCATCGGCAACGGCCTGTTCGTGGCCTACCTGCATATGCCGCCGATCATCGTGACCCTGGCGACCATGGGCATCGCCCGTGGGTTCGGGCTGATGTACACCGACGGCTACCCGATTTCCGGGCTGCCGGAGTGGTTCGCGGTCTTCGGCCGCGCCAGCGTGTGGGGCATCCAGGTGCCGATCCTGATCATGCTGCTCACCTACCTGGCGGCTTATGTGCTGCTGCAGCACACGCGCATCGGTCGCTACATCTACGCCATCGGCGGCAATGAAGAGGCGGTGCGTTTGTCCGGGGTGCGGGCGGCGCGCTTCAAGTTGCTGGTGTACGGCATCAGCGGCCTCACCGCCGCGATAGCCGGGCTGGTGCTGACGTCGCGCTTGATGAGCGGCCAGCCGAATGCTGGCGTGTCGTTCGAGCTGGATGCGATTGCCGCCGTGGTACTGGGCGGGGCATCGATTGCCGGTGGGCGTGGGGTGATCGTCGGCACGTTGCTGGGCGCGATGCTGCTCGGCGTTTTGAACAACGGCCTGAACATGCTTGGCGTCTCGCCTTACGTGCAGAGCGTGATCAAGGGCGCAATCATTTTGCTGGCGATCTTTATCAGCCGTCAGCGCCATCGATAAACAACGATCAACACAGGACGAACACCATGGACAAGCACACAGAGATGCAAGCCGTCGTCTGCCACGGCCCGAATGACTACCGTCTGGAGCGCATCGGCAAACCCCAGGCGCGCGCCAATGAACTGGTGATCCGTATCGCCGCGTGCGGTATCTGCGCCAGCGACTGCAAGTGCCATTCCGGCGCGGCGATGTTCTGGGGCGGCGACAACCCCTGGGTCAAGGCGCCGGTGGTGCCGGGCCACGAGTTTTTTGGCTATGTGGTGGAGGCGGGCGAGGGCGCTGAGGAACACTTCGAAGTGGCGGTGGGGGACAAGGTGATCGCCGAGCAGATCGTGCCGTGCGCCAAGTGCCGTTTCTGCAAGTCGGGCAAATACTGGATGTGCGAAGTGCACAACATCTTCGGCTTCCAGCGTGAAGTCGCCGAGGGCGGCATGGCGCAGTACATGCGCATTCCCAAGACCGCCATCGTGCACCGGATTCCCGAGTCGGTGTCCCTGGAAGACTCGGCGCTGGTCGAGCCGATGGCCTGCTCGATCCACACGGTCAACCGTGGCGATATCCAGCTCGATGACGTGGTGGTGATTGCCGGCGCCGGTACCCTGGGCCTGTGCATGGTGCAGGTGGCGGCGCTGAAGACGCCGAAGAAACTGGTGGTGATCGACATGGTCGACGAGCGCCTGGCGTTGGCGAAGAAGTTCGGTGCCGATGTGGTGATCAATCCGTCCCGCGACAACGCCCGCGAGATCATCAACGGCCTTACTGATAAATACGGCTGCGATGTGTACATCGAGACCACCGGCGTACCGGCCGGCGTCACCCAGGGCCTGGACCTGATCCGCAAGCTCGGGCGTTTCGTCGAGTTCAGCGTGTTCGGCGCCGAGACCAGCGTGGACTGGTCGATCATCGGCGACCGCAAGGAGCTGGACGTACGCGGCGCCCACCTCGGCCCGTATTGCTACCCGATCGCCATCGACCTGTTCGAACGCGGCCTGGTCACCTCCCAGGGCATCGTGACCCATGACTTCCCGCTGGATGACTTTGCCGAAGCCTTTGAGCTGGCCAATTCCACGAAGTCGATCAAGGTCTTGTTGAAGCCGGTGCTCTGACCATGGACTACGTGATCGGGGTCGACATCGGAACCCAGAGCACCAAGGCGCTGCTGGTGGATGCCCACGGCACGCTCATCGCCCAGCACAGCCACGGGTATCGCGTGGATACCCCGAAAGTGCGCTGGGCCGAGCAATGGCCGCAGGTCTGGTTGGCGGCGGTCGAGGCGTGCGTGGCGCAGTGCATGGTCAAGGCCGGTGTGGAGCAGGCGCAGGTCAAGGCGCTGTGCATCAGCAGCCTGTATGGCGGTTCGGGGATCGCGGTGGATGCGCAGATCACCCCGTTGCACCCGTGCCTGATCTGGATGGACCGGCGCGCTGGCGAGCAGGTGCAGTGGGTGCGTGAGCACATGGACCTGGAGCGGCTGTTGGCGATCACCGGGAATTCGGTGGACAGTTACTACGGCTTCACCAAGATGCTCTGGCTCAAGCAGCATCGGCCTGAGGTGTGGGCCAGTACGCGCTATTTGCTGCCGCCCAACAGCTACATCAACTGGTGCCTGACCGGCGCGCTGGCGGTGGACCACAGCAGCGCCGGCAATATCGGCGGTGTCTACGATGTGGCTGCGCGCAGCTGGTCGGGCGAGATGCTCGACGCGCTGGGCATCCCGCACTCGATGATGCCCGAGCGGTTGGTGTATTCCGGTGAAGTGGTGGGCGGTCTGCTTGAAGACTGGGCCGCCCGCCTGGGCTTGCAGGCAGCCACGCCGGTGCTCGCCGGTGGCGTGGATGCGGCCATGGCGACCCTGGCCGCAGGCGTGACCCAACCGGGCAACCATGTGGCAATGATCGGCACCAGCATGTGTTGGGGCTACCTCAACCAGCAGGTCGACGCGCACCACGGGTTGGTGAGCATGCCCCATGTCTACAACGGCCATCGCGACCTGTACATCTTCGGCGGCGCGATCACCGCCGGGGCGTCGGTCAGCTGGTTTCGCGAGCAGTTCTGCCAGGCCGAGGAGCACCAGGCCCAGGCCACCGGCCAGGACAGCCTGGCGCTGCTGGAACAGGGCGCGATGACGATCCCGGCGGGCAGCGAGGGCCTGCTGTTCCTGCCGTACCTGATGGGGGAGCGCAGCCCGGTATGGGATGACCGCGCCAGTGGCAGTTTTGTCGGGTTGAACCTGTATCACACGCGCCTGCACCTGTACCGCGCCGTGCTCGAAGGGGTGAGTTTTGCCCTGCGCCACAACATCGAAGCCGGCACCCAGGGCGCGCATTCCCTGGACCCGCGTTTGATCGTGGTGGGCGGTGCGAGCCATTCGGATCTGTGGATGCAGATCATCGCGGATGTGACGCGCTACCCGGTGTACACCCTTGTCCAGGAAGTCGAAGCAGCGCTCGGCGCTGCATTGTTGGCGGCGCATACGGTGGGGATGGTCAGTGATGGGCAGATGGACAAGGGCTGGGTGCAGTTGACGCTGCGCGCACAGCCCAAGCGCGAGAACGTCGCGATCTACGACCAGGCGTTTTCCGAATATCTGAAGCTCTACCCGGCCCTGAAACCGATCATGCACAACCTGCAAGCCACCTGAGCCAACATTGGCCAAAAATGTGGGAGGGGCTTGCCCTAATGCCAGTCAGTTAAGCGTACACCACCGTCTGTAGGAGCGAGCTTGCTCGCGAAAAACGTCAACGATAACGCGTGCTTCCTGAATAAACGCGGTGCTTGTGAGTTTTTCGCGAGCAAGCTCGCTCCTACAAAAAGCCTTAACTGAATGGCATAGGGCAAGCCCCCTCCCACAGGGGATCTTCATTATTTTGGGAATTCATTTATGCAGGCCAGCTTTGACTTCACCCGTCACCGTATCCTCGTCACCGGCGCCAGCAGTGGCATCGGTCGCGAGATCGCCCGGCAGCTCATCCTCAGCGGCGCTGAAGTATTCGCCCTGGGCCGCGATGCTCAAGCTTTGGCCGAATTAGGCTGCCATACCCTGAGCCTGGATATCGCCGACAGCGCGGCCCTCGATAAAGCATTGCAAGACCTGCCGCCCCTGCACGGCCTGGTCAACTGCGCCGGCATTTCACGCCTGGAGCCCGCCGTTTCCATCAGCGCTGCGGCCTTCGACCAGGTGATGAACGTCAACGCCCGCGCCGCTGCGCAGGTGGCCAGCCGTGTCGCGGCGAGGATGATCGAGGCGAGCATCGCCGGCAGTATCGTCAACGTGTCCAGCCAGGCCTCGCTGGTGGCCTTGGATGATCACCTCGGCTACTGCGCCTCCAAGGCCGCGCTGGATGCGATCACCCGCGTGCAGTGCGCTGAATGGGGCCGCTTCGGCATTCGCGTCAACAGTGTCAACCCCACTGTCACGCTCACGCCGATGGCGACCATGGCCTGGTCGGATCCGGCCAAGCGCGATCCGGCGCTGGCCGCGATTCCCCTCGGCCGTTTTGCGCAAACCGTGGAAGTGGCGTTGCCCGTGCTGTTCCTGCTCAGCGATGCCGCCAGCATGATCAGCGGCGTGAGCCTGCCCATCGATGGCGGCTATACCAGCCGCTAGCCGTTCTCCAGCTGCCCGGCGATAACCACCTTGTCCCGGGGTTTGTGCGGGTCTTGCAGGCGATCAAGCAGCAGGCGTACCGCGCTGCTGCCAGCCAGGGATGCGTCGTGGGCCACACAGGCGATGGGCACACCGAAAATGTCGGCGAAGGGCAGGCGGTCGATGCCGCAGATGGTCAGGCTGTCATGGGCGATGTTGTGCATGCGCAACGCGCGCAGGGCGCCGAGGGTGATCAACTGGTTGAAACCCATGATCGCGTCCGGCGCCGAGTGCGCGGCGAGGTAGTCGAGGGTGTGCAGGTAAGCCGGCATCAACGTGTAGTCCCCGGCCTGCACTTCGACCTGCACCTGGGGATGTTCGGCGAGCACTTCGCGCAGGCCCTTGAGGCGCTCCACGGTGATGCGCGAGTGCTCGGGGCCGGTCAGCACCAGCAGGCGCTCAAGGTTCGGGGTTTGGCGCAACAGATACTGCGCGGCCTGGATGCCGCTGTGGTAGTTGTCGAGCACCACGCGGCTGAATGGGCTGTCATGCAGCGTGCGGTCAAGCAGCACCACCGGCGTCTTGCCGTTGCCCAGGCGCTCGAGATAGTCGGGCTGGTAGCTCGGCTCATCGGAGACCGGCGACAGGATGATCCCCGCCACGCGATACCCCAGCAGGGTATCGACGGCCTTGCTTTCCAGTTCTTCCAGCTCATCGGTGTCCACCAGCATGATGGTGTAGCCGTGTTTTTTCGCTTCGCGGGAAATCGCCTTGATCATCTCGCTGTAGAACGGGTTGTCTACGGATGCGGTGATCACACCGATGATCAGGCTCTCACTGCGCTTGAGCCCGCGCGCGAAGGCGTTGGGCACGTAGTCGAGCTCGCGCGCCACTTCCAGAATGCGCGCCAGGGTGGCGGGTTTGACCAGGTCGGGTTTGCTCAGCGCCCGGGACACGGTGATGGTGGTCATGCCCACCCGTTTGGCGATGTCGCTGATGGTGACGGACTTTTTCTTGTTCATCGGTAAGGCTGCGAGAGGAAACACCCGCAGGCTAGCATGGGCGCAGGTGCAGGGTGATTCAAATCAGCGGGTCCCAGCGTTGCGACCAGTCACCTTCGGCCTTGACCACCTCGCGCAACAGCGTCAACGCCTGCTGCAGCACCGCCGAGTCCCGTGCCCGCGAGTACACCAGATAGGTCGGAAAACTGAACTCCGGCGCCTTGGCCACGCGCTGCATCACGCCGCTGTCCAGGTAACTCTGCACCACCCGCGTGCGGAAATACCCGGCGCCGCCGTTCTCCAGGATGTACTGCAACGCCAGCGGCCCCAGGTTGAAACTCACCGCAGCACGCGCCCGGTCGGGCAGGGCGGCGTCGTGCTGCTGGCGAAAGCCTGGGCCCCAATCGATATACACGTAGGGCTCGGGCTTGCTCGCCAGTTGCACCAGGATCAGTTTTTCTTCCAGCACCTGCTCCACCTGCAAGCCCGGCCAGTATTGCGGCTGGAACACCAGCGCGGCGTCGAGCACCCCCAGCTCCAACTGGCGCAACAGGTACTCGCCTTCACGCACTTCCGTGCGCAGCGCGTGCCCCGGTATCCGCTCGCGCAGCGCCTTGGCCCAGCCGAGCATCAACGGGTTGCACAGGCTGACTTCGCCACCGATATGCAGCACATTGCGATAGCCATCGGGCAACGGCAGGTCACGGCGTGCCGCTTCCCAGGTTTGCAGCAACTGGTTGGCGTACACCACGAAGGCCTCGCCATCGGCGGTCAGCCTGGCCCCGGCGCGATTGCGCACGAACAGCGTACTGCCCAACTGATTCTCGAGGTTTTTCACCCGTGCGGTGATGGCGGTCTGGGTGACGTGCAATTTCTCCGCCGCCGCGGCCAGGCTGCCGCAGCGGGTGATTTCGAGGAAGGTGCGTGCCAGTTCGATGTCCATGAAGCCCCCCGGAAATGAATGGGGCATTGTAGAGGTTAGGGACTGGAATGCGGTCAAAAATGTGGGAGGGGGCTTGCCCCCGATGGCGGTGGATCAGTGACAGATTAATTGACTGAACCACTGCTATCGGGAGCAAGCCCCCTCCCACAGTTTGATCTAGGGTGCTTGGGTTATCGGGGCTTGCAGGTGTTGGGTGGGGAATGCCTTGGCGTACGCGTGGCACACCCTCAACACCTGCTCATCGGCAAACCGCGCGGCCACCACATGCAGCCCCACCGGCAGCCCATTCGCCGCCAACCCGCACGGCACCGACGCGGCCGGTTGCTGGGTGAGGTTGAAGGGGTAGGTGAACGGCGTCCACTGCGTCCATTCCTCCAGGCCCGAACCCGGCGGGACGGTGTGCCCGGCCTCGAACGCGGTGATCGGCATCATCGGTGACACCAGTACGTCGTAGTGCTCATGGAACGCCGCCATCCGCGCGACCAGCGCCGCACGTGCCTCCAGGGCCGCATTGAAATCATCCAGGCTCAAGCGTTCGCCCCGTTGCGCAATGCGCAGCAAACCGGGATCGAGCAGCTGCTTCTGCGCGTCGCTCATGCTGCGAGTCAACCGCGCAGCGCCGGCGGCCCACAAGGTGCTGAAGACTTCCAACGGGTCGCTGAAACCGGGGTCGATCTGTTCGACATGGGCGCCCAACTGCACCAGGCCATTGACCGCCGCGGCGACCACCCTGGCCACCTGCGGGTCCACATCCACGTAACCCAAGGTGGGGCTGTAGGCGACGCGCAATCCCTTCAGGTCGTTACCTGGCGTCAGCCACGGCGTGGTTCTCGGCGCACCGATTAGCCCGTCCCGCGCGTCCGGCTGCGCCACGGCCTGCAGCATCAGCACGCTGTCTTCCACGGTGCGCGTCATCGGGCCCAGGTGCGACAGGATCGTCATCGAGCTCGCCGGCCATTGCGGCACATAACCGAAGGTCGGCTTGATGCCGAAGGTGCCGGTGAACGCACAGGGAATTCGGATCGAGCCGCCCGCGTCGCTGCCCTGGTGCAGCACGCCGAGGTTCAGCGCCGCTGCCGCTCCGGCACCACCGGACGAACCGCCCGCCGTGGTGCGGGTGTCCCAGGGGTTGCGCGTGATGCCGTACAGCGGGTTGTCGGTGACGCCTTTCCAGCCGAACTCCGGGGTGGTGGTTTTGCCCAGCAGCACCGCGCCGGCCTTGCGCATGAAGGCGGTGAAGGGCGCATCGACGTTCCACGGCCCTTCGGCGGACGTGGTGCGCGAACCCTTGCGGGTGGGCATGCCCATCGTCAAGGTCAAATCCTTGATCGAGGCCGGCACGCCGTCCAGCGCGCCGCAGGGCTGGCTTTTGAACCAGCGTTGCTCGGCGGCGCGCGCCGCATTCAACGCACCTTGCGGGTCCACATGGCAGTAGGCATTCACCAGCGGGTTATAGCGCTCGATGCGCAACAGCGCATCCTCGGTGACCTCCACCGGCGACAAGGTCTTGTCGCGAAAATGCTGCAGCAGTTGCACCGCCGTCAGTTGCCCGATTTCGCTCATGGCTGGGCTCCCTGTGCGGCATTGACCATGGCGCGCAGCAGTACCGCGCAACCCGCCGCCAGGTCATCCGGCGCGGCGTTTTCGATTTCGTTGTGGCTGATGCCGCCTTCACACGGCACAAAGATCATCCCGGCCGGGCCCAGTTCGGCGACGAAGATCGCGTCATGCCCGGCGCCGCTGACGATATCCATATGGCTCAAGCCCAAGGCCTTCGCGCCGTCGCGCACGGCGTTCACGCAGGTGGGGTTGAAGTCCAGGGGCGGGAAGTCGGCGGTGGGGGTCAGTTCGAACGTCAAGCCGTGCCTTGCGGCGCTGGCTTCGATCACGCCGCGCACTTCGTCGACCATGGCGTGCAGCTTGTCTGCATGCAGGTGGCGCAGGTCGAGGGTCATGTGCACCTGGCCGGGAATCACATTGCGTGAGCCGGGGTGCAGGCTCAGGCAACCGACGGTACCGCAGGCGTGAGGCTGCTGCTGATGGGCGATGCGGTTGACCGCGCTGACTACCTCGGCGGCGCCCACCAGGGCGTCCTTGCGCAGGTGCATCGGCGTCGGCCCGGCATGGGCTTCGACGCCGGTAAGGGTCAGGTCGAACCATTTCTGGCCCAGGCAACCCATCACCACGCCGATGGTGGTGGCCTGGTCCTCCAGCACCGGGCCCTGTTCGATATGCGCCTCGAAATACGCGCCCACCGGATGGCCCAGCACAGGGCGGGAGCCGGCATAACCGATGCGCTGCAACTCTGCGCCCACCGACAGGCCATGTTCGTCCTGTTTGTCGAGGGTGTCCTGCAGGTCGAACTTACCGGCGAATACCCCGGAGCCCATCATGCACGGCGGGAAGCGCGAGCCTTCTTCGTTGGTCCACACCACCACTTCGATGGGCGCTTCGGTTTCGATCTGCAGGTCGTTCAGGGTGCGGATCACTTCCAGGCCGGCCATCACCCCGTAGCAGCCATCGAACTTGCCGCCAGTGGGCTGGGTGTCGATGTGGCTGCCGGTCATCACCGGGGGCAGGGCGGGATTGCGCCCGGCGCGGCGGGCAAAGATATTGCCGATGGCGTCCACGCTGACGCTGCAGCCGGCGGCTTCGCACCACTGCACGAACAGGTCACGGGCCTGGCGGTCCAGGTCGGTCAGGGCCAGGCGGCACACGCCGCCTTTGGCCGTGGCGCCAAGCCGGGCCAGGTCCATCAAGGATTGCCACAGGCGGTCGCGATCGATCAGCGGGGCGTTGCTGGTTAGCGGTTGCGCAAAGCTGTTCATGGGCATTCTCCGGTCAGGCACTCAGGGCCAGGTAGCGATTCTTGATGGTCGGGTCGGCGCGAAAATCTGCAGCGCTGCCTTCGTACACCACGCGGCCCTGTTCGAGTACGTAATGGCGGTCGGCGAGCTTGTCGCAGACCATCAGGTTCTGTTCCACCAGCAGCACGGGCAGGCCGTCGTCCTTGACCTTGCGCAGGATCTTCACCAGTTCGTCGACGATCACCGGGGCCAGGCCTTCGGTGGGTTCATCGAGGATCAGCAGCTTGGGGTCGTTAAGCAGCGCGCGGGCAATGGCGAGCATCTGTTGCTCGCCGCCGGAGAGTGCATGGCCGGCGTTCTTGCGCCGTTCCTTGAGGCGCGGGAACATGCCGTACACATCCTCCAGCTGCCAGCGGCTGGTCTTGCGGGCGGCGATGCGCAGGTTTTCCTCGACGCTGAGCAGGCGGAAAATCCCACGGTTCTCCGGCACCAGCGCCAGGCCCTGGCGGGCGATTTGAAAAATCTTCTGGCCCACCAGCGCCTGCCCGTTGAAGTGAATCTGGCCCTGGCGCGGGCAGATGATGCCGAGGATGCTGCGCAAGGTCGTGGTCTTGCCGGCGCCGTTACGGCCCAGCAGCGTCACCAGTTCGCCGGGGTTGACGGTCAATGACACGCCTTCGAGCACGTGGCTCTTGTCGTAGTAGGAATGGATATTCTCGACGATCAGCATCAGGCAGCCTCCCCAAGATAAGCACTGCGTACACGTTCATCGGCGCGCACGAATTCCGGCGTGCCTTCCACCAGGATCTGCCCGTGGCTCATCACGGTGATGCGTTGGCTGATGGACATGACGATGCTCATGTTGTGTTCGATCAGCAGCACCGTGTGGTCGCGGCCCAGATCGCTGATCAGTTGGGTCATGATCGGAATGTCATCGATGCCCATGCCCGAGGTGGGCTCGTCGAGCATCAACAGTTTGGGCCTGGAGCAGATCGACATGCCCACTTCCAGGACCCGCTGCTGGCCGTGGGACAACTCGCCGGCCAGGGTGTCGGCGCGGGCGGTGAGTTGCAGGCGCTCCAGCACCTGGTCGGCCATCTCCAGGTGTTCGCGCTTGCTGTCCACGCGGCGCCAGAAGTTCAGGGCGCGCGCACCGTCACGGCCCTGGGCCGCCAGGCGCAGGTTTTCGCGCACGCTGAGGTTCTGGAACAGGCTGGTGAGCTGGAACGAGCGCGCCATGCCCAGGCCGACGCGGGCGTGGGCGGGTTTGCGCATCAGGTTCCTGCCGTCGAAGTGGATCGCGCCGGCAGTGGCCTGGCGCTCACCGGTGAGGCAGTGGAACAGGCTGGTCTTGCCCGCGCCGTTGGGGCCGATGATGGTGTGGATGGTGCCGGCCTCGACCTTGAGGTTGACGCCATTGACCGCATGGAACGCGCCGTAGGCCAGTTCCAGGTCTTGGGTTTGCAGCAGGATGCTCATAGCACTTCCTCCTTGGTAACGACGCCGGGCTTGCGACTGGCGCGTACTTTTTCGTACAGCGCGGCCAACCCGCCCCACAGACCGCCGCGCATGAAGATCACCACCAGGATCAGAATCACCCCCAGCAGCATCAGCCAGCGCGGCCACAGGTCCGACAGGAAATCCCCCAGCAGCACGATGGAGCCGGCGCCCAGCAACGAGCCGAACAACGAGCCGGTGCCGCCGACGATGGTCATGATCAGGATGTTCTCGGACATCATCAGATCGATATTCGACAGCGGCACAAAGTGCAGCAGCATCGCGTACAGCGCCCCGGCGATACCGGTGACCGCGCCCGACAACACAAACACCAGGATCTTGAAATGCCGCGTGTCGTAGCCGATGGCCGAGGCGCGGGTTTCGTTTTCGCGGATCGCCATCAAGGTGCTGCCGAACGGTGAGGCGATCACCCGGCGCGCGCCGATGAAGATCAGCAGGAACAGCACCGCGACAAAGCCGTAGAAGGCGCGTGCATCGGCCAGCGACAACAGCACCGTGTCACCGATACGGATCTCCGGGCGCGGCACGCTGAGCAGGCCGTTGTCACCGCCGGTCCAGTCACTCAGGGTGTAGGCGACAAAGTAAGCCATCTGGCTGAACGCCAACGTGAGCATCACGAAGTAGATGCCAGTGCGACGGATCGCCAAGGCGCCCACCAGCAACGCCAGGAAGCCGCCGACGACGGCAGCACCCAGCAACGCCGTGAACAGGCCCCATTGCAGGTGGATCATCAGCAACGCCGCGCAATATGCACCGGCGCCAAAGAAAATACCTTGGCCGAACGACAACAGCCCGGTGTAGCCCAGCAACAGGTTGCAGGCCAGGGCGGCCATGGCAAAGATCAGTATTTCGCTGGCCAGGGTGGCCGAGGGTAAAACCAACGGCAGGCCGATCAGCACCGCCACGACCCACAGCAACATGGCGCGCGATTGCGTCTTGGCAAACGGCAGGGGATTTTTCTCGCTCATGTCAGGCTCTCCCGAACAGGCCGTAGGGGCGTACCAGAATCACCACGGCCATTGCGCCGTAGATCATCAGGCTCGCGCCCTGGGGCCAGAGTGTGGTCATCAGGCTTTGCACCACGCCCACCAGCAAACCGCCGACCAGCGCACCGCTGAACGAACCCATGCCGCCGATCACCACCACCACGAAGGCGATGCCGAGAATCTCCGGGCCCACGAACGGCTGCGCACCGCGCAACGGCGCGAACAGCACACCGGCCATGCCGGCCAGGCCAACACCAAGGGCGAAGGTCATGGAGAACAAACGGAAGATATTGGTGCCCAGCAGCGATACGGTTTCGGTGCTCTCGCTGCCGGCGCGTACCAGTGCACCGAAGCGCGTGCGTTCCAGCAGCAGCCACAGGGCCAGGCCCACCACCGCGGAAAACACGATGAGGAACAGGCGGTAGTAGGGGTAGACGAAATCGCCCACCACCAGCACGCCGCGCAACAGTTCCGGCACCGCGACACTCTTGCCCACCGGACCCCAGATCATCACGCTGGCTTCCTGGATGATCAACGCGATGCCCAGCGTTACCAGGATCTGGAACATGTGCGGCAAGTGGTAGATACGCTGGATCAGCAGGCGCTCGATCACCCACGCCAGCGCGGCCACCACCAGCGGCGCAATCAGCAGCGCCAGCCAGAAGCTGCCGGTGAGGCTGACGGCGGTGTAGCAGATATAGGCGCCCAGCAGGAAGAACGCGCCGTGGGCGAAATTGACGAAGTTGAGCAGACCGAAAATGATCGTCAGCCCGACCGCGATCAGGAAGTAGATCATTCCCAACCCGAGGCCGTTGAGTATCTGGAACAGGTAAAGATTAAGCATGCGCAAGCCCTCAGCAGGAAGCCGGTGCGATAGTCAGAAACTCAGACGAGCGTGCAGCCCGTGGCTTCCACCGGTGGGAAGGACTGGCCGGCGCTGAGCACCTTGGCCAGGTCGTCCTTGTCGGTCATATCGGCGGCGGCCTTGCCGATCAGCAGGTAGTAGTCCTTGATCACCTGATGGTCGCCGGCGCGGATCGACTCCTTGCCGGTCGGGCCCTCATAGCTCAAGCCCTGCATGGCCTTGGCCACGGTCGGCCCGTCGAAGCTGCCGGTGGCGACGATGGTCTCGAGCATCACCTTGGTGCTGATGTAGTCGGCGGCGAGCGGGTAGGTGGGGTTGATGCCGTATTTGGCCTGGGTCAACTTGACCAGCTCGCGGTTGAGCGGCGTATCGACCTGGTGCCAGTACTGCGCGCCGAGGTACACGCCTTCGAGAATATCGCTGCCCAGTTCCTGGAACTGATCGAGGCCGGCGGACCACACCAGCAGTACCTTCATGCGCTCCTTGATGCCGAAATTCACCGCCTGGCGCAGGGTGTTGGACGACTGGCTGCCGAAATTCAGCAGCACCAGCACATCGGGTTTGGTGGAAATGGCGTTGGTCAGGTAGCCGGAGAATTCCTGTTCCTGCAAGGAGTGGTAGCTGTTGCCGACGTGTTCCAGGCCGTGTTCCTTGAGCACGTTTTTCGCGCCTTCGAGCAAGGCTTCACCGAACACGTATTGCGGGGTGATGGTGTACCAGCGCTTGGCGTCCGGCAGCAGCTTGATCAGCGGCAGCATGGTTTCGCGGATGGCGCCGTAGGTGGGCACCGACCAGCGAAACGTGGCCTTGTTGCAGTCCTTGCCGGTGACCTCGTCGGCGCCCACCGGGGTCATGAACACGCCGCCGACCTTGTCGACTTCCTTGGCCACTGCCAGGGCCGACGAGGACAGCGTGCAGCCCTGGAAGAACCGCGCGCCGTCCTGCTGAATCGCCTCCTGCACCTTGCGCACCGCCTTGCCGGCATTGCCCTCGGTGTCGATGACCTTGTAGTGCAACGGGCGGCCGAGCACTTGCGGGTGCTGCTCCACCGCCAGGCGCGAACCCATGTCGGCAAACTTGCCATAGCTGGCAAAGGCGCCAGACATGGACTTGAGGCCGTAAAAGGTAAAGGGCTCGGCGGCGAATGCCGCACGCACGCTCAGCGGGAGGCTGAGGGCGGAGGCGAAGGTGAGACTGGCTTTCAATAACGTACGACGCTGCATGGGGTGACTCCCTGGTTTAGTTATTGGCAGGAGCGGCAAGGGCGATACGGTGGAGCAAGGGCCTGTGGGCAGGCGTTTTTTATTGAGGTGACGCGGGTCTATCGGTTGGAATGCAAACCCAATGTGGGAGGGGGCTTGCTCCCGATGACTGAGTGTCAGTCACTGCATCGGGTGGCTGATCCACCGCTATCGGGAGCAAGCCCCCTCCCACATTGGATTTGTGGTGGTTTAGGAGTGATCGAACTCCAGCAGGAAGTGCGGGCTGACTTGGCCTTCCAGTGCAGTCATGTGGTGTTCGGCATCGCACATGTGTTCATGCATCAAGCTGCGCACCGCGCTTTCATCCCCGGCGCGAAAGGCGATCAGCAATTGCTTGTGGTAGTCGAGGTTGGCCGCATCGAACTGCTTGCGCTTGGGCTTGTAGGCTTTTTTCAGCACCACCAGGTCGCGCAGCAGGTCGTTGAGGAACTGCGCCATGAAACCGAGCAGCGGGTTGGGGCAGGCCTTGGCCAGCAGGTTGTGAAATTCCAGTTCCGCCAGACGCTGTTCGCGCTGGCCGGCTTCGCTGTCTTCGGGGGCGCTGCAAAAGTCCACGTTGTCCTGCAAGGCCTGGTAGTCGCTCTCGCTCAAGCGCCCGAGCACCGACAGCGCCAGCTCCACTTCGATGACCTTGCGCAGTTGGTACACCTGCTCGCCGTCCAGGTGCTGGAAGTGCAGGTAGTTGCGCAGCGCGCGGCTGGCGGGTTCGGTGCCGGCCTGGTTCAGGTAGGCGCCGCCACTGGGGCCGGTGCGCGTGCTCACCAGGCCTTCGACTTCCAGCGCCTTGAGCGCTTCGCGGGCCGAGCCCTTGGAGCACTGGAAGCTTTCCATCAGCTCGCGTTCGGTGGGCAAGCGGTCGCCGGGCTTCAACGCGTCGGTGACGATGGAGCGCTTGACCGACTCGACGATCACATCGGACAGCTTCTGGCGTTTGCGGCGTAGCGGACGGCTCAGCATGGTTTCGATTTATCGTATTAATGCGGATAAATAGCACTTAATAACGATCGGGCCGCAGCGTCAACGCAGGGTGTCGTTTCTGGTATCAACAGGTCGTAAACGTCAGGGTCAGTCCCAGCCGCCACGGTCTAGGCACCGTGTGTTCGCCGGTGGCTGTTTGCCGAAAACCAGAAAATCACCGAGCCAGCGGCTGACACAGCCGTCACCGCTGGCCTGGGCGGGTTCCTTGAGCAGCAGCAGCTCGACGCCGGAAGCCACAGGTTCGCCGCGCCCGGCGTTGACCAGCACCATGCGCGTGATGCGTTCGGGAAACAGCGTGCCATAGCGGTTGCCGAGCCTCGCCGCGTCGGCATTGCCGACGTAGTTGAGCTGGGCCTCGCCCAATTGCACACGGACATACTCCATATCCCGCGCCGCCTGTTCGACGGCGGCGTCCTGTTGCAGGTCGCGGGGGCTCAGTTCGATCACGTCGTAGCGGTCGACCAACGTGCGGTAAGCCTGGGTGGCATAAGACTCCCAGCGGCCAACGAGATGCAGGGCAAAGGTGGCGTTTTTAGCTGCACGCGGGTCGCCGGACTGGATAAACACCACGCCCTCACGGTTGAGCGGGTCGCGTGCGCCGACGCGTGTCACGCTCAGGCGCAGGCGGCCGCGGCCGGGTGCGGCATAGTCGCGGGGTACCGTCACCTGGCCGCATTGGGTGCGCGCGAGGACTTCTGGGTCGAGCCGTTCAAACGCCGGGAAGGGGCAATCCAGTAACCAGTCGATGGCGGTGGGCGTGATCAAGGGGTCGGCCAGGGCCAGGTGGGCGATCAGCCAGGCGCCGAGGCAAACCAGGCATTTTCCAACAACGCTGGGTTTCATTAAAAGGTCCTGGAAGAGCCGTGTGAAGGCGGCTTTTTTACCAAGGACCTTGGGTCTAATAATGTAAGGCGATTAAACGGTTTGTGTACGAAACTGGAGTTTTGTTTTTCAGTTGCCGCTGCTCCAGCCACCGCCCAGCGCTTTATACAACGCGATGCTGGCCTGCAAGCGCGACAGTCGCAGTTGCACGTTCAAGTCCTGGGCCGCGTACAAGGTGCGTTGGGTTTCCAGCACCGTGAGCAAATCCTCGGCACCGGCCTGGTAACGGCTTTCTGCGATCTGGAACGCGGTCTGTGCCTGTTGCAGCTCCTCGGCTTGCCATTGGCGCTGCTGGTCCAGGCGGGTGATGCTGCTGAGGGCTTTTTCCACGTCGGCAAAGCCGTTGATGATCGCCCCTCGGTAGGTGTGCAGCAGCTCATCCTGGCGCGCGCGGGCCTTGTCGCGTTCCGCGCTTAAACGACCGTTGTTGAAGATCGGCGCCACCAGGCCCGAGGTCAGGGTGTAGAACGGGCTGCGCAGGATGTCGTCGGCCTTGTACGCGCCCGAGCCCAGGGTCGCGCCCAGGGTAACGGCAGGCAGCATCGCCGCACGGGCCACGCGCACATCGGCGCTCGCCGCCGCCAGCTGTGCCTCGGCCTGGGCCAGGTCGGGGCGCCGGCTCAATAACTGGCTCGGCACGCCGGGCCCGATGCTTGGCCAGGTCAGTACCTGGAACGCCTCGTTGCCCAGGGCCAGCGCCTGCACGGGCTGGCCGAGCAACGCGGCAAGGGTGATCCTCGAATCTTCGGCCAACTGCTCGATCAGCGGCAGTTGCCGTTGCTGGCTGGCCACCAGGCTTTTCTGTTGCGCCAGCTCCAGGGCTGTGGCGGAGCCGGCGTCGTAGCGGGTTTGCACCAGCTTCAGCACATTGCGCGCATTCGCCAGGTTCAGCTCGGCGATCTGCACGCGCTGGCGCGCGGCCAGGGTTTGCGCGTAGCGGTCGGCCACGTTGCTGAGCAGGGTCAGCTCGACGTTGGCCTGGTCGAACTGGCTGGCCTGCAGGCTCTGCAGTGCGCTGTCCCGTGCGGCGGCGCGGCCGCCCCAGAAGTCGAGTTCGTAGCTGGCCGTGAGGTTGGCGTCATAGCTGCTGACGGTTCTGTTGCTCTCGGTGGCGTTCAGGTCCGAGTTGCCGCTGCCGCGCAGCAGCTTTTCACGGCTGGCGGTGAGGTTGAACTTGACCTCGGGCAGCAGCGGTGCGCCGGCAATCACCGCCGTTGCCTGCGCCTGGCGCACGCGGGCCATGGCGGCGGCGACATCGAAACTGTCCCGGCGCGCCTGGTCGATCAGGCGGTTGAGCGAGGGGCTGCCAAATTGCGTCCACCAGCGCTGGTTGGCGGCTTGATTGGCCGCGCGCTCGGCGTATTGCCAGGCGGCGGGCGGCGCGATGCCGCTGTCGACGGCGGGCGTATTACCCGCACAGGCATTGAGCAACAAGCACAGGCTGAGCAGCGCCAGCGGCGGTGCGAGGGGTCGTTTATTCACTGGTCAACGCCTTAACCGGATCGAGCCGGGCAGCTTTACGGGCCGGCATAAAGCCGAATACGACACCGGTGACCAGCGCGCAGCCAAAGGCGCCGAGCACCGCCATCAGGGAAAACTGCACCGCCACCTCGGCCAGTACCAGCACGCCGCCCACCAGCAAGGCCAGGCCGATCCCGAGCAGCCCGCCGACCACCGAGAGCATCACCGCCTCGGTGAGAAACTGGCGCAGGATGTCGCGCTGACGGGCACCGGTGGCCATGCGGATGCCGATCTCGCGGGTACGTTCGCGCACGGTCATCAGCATGATGTTCATCACGCCGATGCCGCCCACCAACAGGGAAATCGCCGCAATCGAACCGAGCATCAACGACAGTGTGTTGGCCGTGCGCGCCTCGGCCTGGATCATCGCGGCGTTGTTGGTCAGGTGATAATCGTCCTTGCCCTGGTGCAGGCGCTTGAGCAACTGATCAATGGCCTGCTCGGCGGCGTTCACCCGGGTGGCGTCGGCTGCGGCAATCACCACGTACTCCGGGTTATAGCTGCCGAACAGGCGAATGCTGGCGGCGGAGTAGGGGATGGCAATGCGGTCATCACTGTCTTTGTTGCCCGAGCTGGAACCTTTTTCCTGGAGCACGCCCACCACCTGGAACGGCACGTTTTCGATCAGGATGTACTGGCCGATGGGGTTGACCAGGCCTTTGAACAGCTTGTCACGCACCCTTGCGCCGATCACGGCGACGGTGGCGGCGTTGCGTTCGTCGGCTTCGGTAAAGTAGCTGCCCTCGACCACCGGCCAGTTGAAGATGCTCGGAAACTGGGTGTCGTTGCCGCCGACATAGGCAATGTAGTCGATGTTGCCGAAACGCACGCCGGCTTCGGCGCCGTTGACCGGCATGATCCGTTTTACCTGGGGCAGGGTGGCCAGGGCGGCCACATCCTGGGGTGTGATGATGCCCAGGGGCGTACGCGGGTTGGGTGACGAACCACTGACATACAGGATGTTCGAGCCGAACGCGCCCATCTGCGCCATGACCTGGCGCTTGCTGCCTTCACCCACGGCCAGCATGACCACCACCGAGGCCACGCCAATAATGATTCCGAGCAAGGTCAGCGCGGTGCGAAAGCGGTTGATCCACATCACGCGCCAGGCCGCTTGCAATGCGTCGAGCAGTTCGGCCTTCCAGGCGCCGTTGTGTTCGGCGCCGTCGACCAGGCGCTGGCGCAGGTCCACGGCTTGCAGCGCAGTGCTGTCCGCTTCGGCAGGCACGCAGGCCTGGGCGCCGGCCGAGTCGCTGATGATCAGGCCGTCGCGAATCTCGATGATGCGGTTGGCCCGTGCGGCCACTTCGCGGTCATGGGTGATCAGGATGACCACATGGCCCTGGCTCGCCAGTTCGTCGAGCAGGCTCATCACTTCGGCGCCGCTGTGGCTGTCGAGGGCGCCGGTGGGTTCGTCGGCGAGGATGATATGCCCGCCGTTCATCAGCGCCCGTGCGATGGACACCCGCTGCTGCTGGCCGCCGGAGAGCTGGTGCGGACGGTTGCCGGTGCGGTCGGCCAGGCCCAGGCGGGTGAGCAGGGCGGTGGCGCGGGCGTGCCGTTCGCTGGCACTGATGCCGGCATAGATCGCCGGCATCTCGACGTTTTCCTGGGCCGATGCCGACGGGATCAAGTGGTAGCCCTGGAACACGAAACCGAAGGCTTCGCGGCGCAGCCAGGCCAGTTCGTCGCTGCCCAGGTGGGCAACGTTTTCACCGGCGAACAGGTAGTCACCGTCGCTTGGGCGGTCGAGGCAACCGAGGATATTCATCAATGTGGACTTGCCGGAGCCGGACGCGCCGACGATGGCGACGAACTCCCCGGCATGGATCGACAGGTCGATGCCACGCAGCACGTCGACCTGCGGGCTGTCGCCGCCGCCGTAGGATTTGCGGATGTGCTTGAGTTCGATCAGGGGCGTGGTCAATTCAACCCCCGCTGCTGTCGGCCGGGCCGATCAACAGGTGATCGCCTTCGCTGAGGCCATCCAGCACCTGGACGCGCAGGCGGTCGCTGACACCCAGGCGCACCGTGCGCTGCTCGATGCTGCCGTTCTTCGCCACCACCCGGGCGATTTGCGTATCCGCGTTGGGCGTGCCTTGCAGCGCGGCGACCGGTACGGTGAGGGCGTCCTTGACTTGGTTTGCGACGAAAAACACTTGGGTGGTCATTTCCGCCATCAGCGCGTTATCGGCGTTGTCCACGTCCAGCAGCACCGTGTACAGCACCACGCGGCCGCTGCCACTTTTGCTGGCGCTGCTCGGGCTGCCGCTGCCCTGGGTTTCGTTCAAGGGTTTGGGCGGAATCGGCAGGATCTGGCGCACGGTGCTGGTCCAACGCCGGCTGCCGCCGCTCAAGGTGGTGAAGTACGCGCTCATACCGGGTTTGACATGGCCGATATCCGCCTCGGAGACTTCGGCCCACACGGTCATCGGCGACAACCTGGCGATGCGCAGAATCAGCGGGGTTTGTTGTTGCGCGTTGAGCGTCTGGCCGACCCGCGCATCCACCGCGACCACGGTACCGGCCATCGGCGCATAGATACGCGTGTAACCCAGTTCCGCTTCGTCGCTGCGCAGGCTGGCCCGCGCCTGGCGGATCTGGGCCTGGAACATCTCGACCCGCGCCTGGGTCGCGCTCAGTTCGGCCCTGGCGGTTTGTACATCCTCTTCGCGCGTGGCGTTGCCGGCGCTCAAGCGTTGCTGGCGCTGGTACTTCTGGCGCGCCAATGCATGCTGGGCCTGTTGCTCCTGCAACTGCGCCTCAAGGTTTTCGATGGCGTAGCGGCTGGCATCGAGCTTGGCCTTTTGCGTCGAGGGGTCGATCTCTACCAGCAATTGGCCCTCCTTGACCTGGTCGCCGGCTTCGACGTGGATCTTCTGGATCTGCCCGGAAGCCTGGGCGCCCACATCCACATAACGCCGCGGTTGCAGGGTGCCCAGGGCCGTCACGCTGTTTTCGATATCGCCACGGGTGACGGTGACGGTGGCCAGGGTGTCGCGACCCGGCGCCAGGCCTTGCCAGGTGGCAAACGCAACGATGGGAATCAGGCACGCCACCACAAGCAGGGCGCGTCGGGCAGGTCGAGGGCGTTTCATGCGTAGGTTCCAGCCAGGAAAGATCGGGGCGCAGTCGCGCAGAGCTGACAGTTAAACGAAGAAAATGCCGCAGGATTTAGGCGGTTACACGCGCGGTTACAGCTCGCGCAGCGAAAAAAATCGGCCGTTGATGCGAGACTTCTTTAAAAGTAGATGAGAATTACTATAAATTGCACCTACTCAAACTGCCATCATCGATGGGCCTGTTCCTACACGGACTGGCATCGTTAGCACCACGGCCACGGGGCCAGGAGTCATGTTGGAAAACTACTATCGTGAGCTGGTGTGTTTCCTCAACGCTAAGCTGGGCAACCGTCAGGTGGCCGAGGATGTGGTGCATGACGCGTATGTGCGGGTGCTGGAGCGTTCCAGTGACACCCCGATCGAACAGCCGCGCGCGTTCCTGTATCGCACCGCGTTGAACCTGGTGATCGACGGCCATCGGCGCAACGCCCTGCGCCAGGTCGAACCGCTGGAGGTGCTGGACAACGAAGAACGCTTCGCCCCGTGTTCACCCCACGCCAGCCACGACCAGGGCCAGCGCCTGGAGCTGCTCGAGCGCGCCCTGGCCGAGCTGCCGGCGGCCTGTCGCGACAGTTTCCTGCTGCGCAAACTCGACGGCCTGTCCCATCTGCAAATCGCCGAGCGCCTGAGCATTTCGCGCAGCCTGGTGGAAAAGCACATCGTCAATGCCATGAAGCACTGCCGGTCACGCATGCGTGAGTGGGAAGCCCACTGAAGCGGCATTAGTTAAATTTTATTTCACTGTCCTCGTTTCCTATCAACACACGGCCTGTTGTGCAGGCCATGAAGGTATTCCCGCCCCAACCGCCAAGGGGCTTATCCAGAGGACACTGGAATGACACAGGCAATTGCTTCGCCCGCGGTTCACGACCTGATCGGTATCGGCTTCGGCCCTTCGAACCTGGCGCTGGCCATCGCCCTGCAGGAGCGCGAAAAGGCCCAGGGCAAACTGGATGTGCTGTTCCTCGACAAACAAGGCGACTACCGCTGGCACGGCAATACCCTGGTGACCCAGAGCGAACTGCAGATTTCCTTCCTCAAGGACCTGGTGACCCTGCGCAACCCCACCAGCCCGTATTCCTTCGTCAATTACCTGAAGGCCCACGACCGCCTGGTGGACTTTATCAACCTGGGCACGTTCTACCCGTGCCGCATGGAGTACAACGACTACCTGCGCTGGGTCGCCGGGCAATTCCAGGCCCAGGCCCGCTACGGCGAAGAAGTGCTGGCCATCGAGCCGATCCTGCACCAGCAGCAGGTGGAAGCGCTGCGCGTGATTTCCCGTGACGCCCAGGGTGAACAGCATGTGCGCACCACGCGCGCGGTGGTGGTCAGCGCCGGTGGCACGCCGCGTATTCCCGAAGCGTTCAAGGCGCTCAAGGGCGACAGCCGGGTGTTCCACCATTCCCAGTACCTGGAGCGCATGGCCAGCCAGCCCTGTGTCGACGGCAAGGCCATGCGCATTGCGGTGATCGGCGGCGGCCAGAGCGCGGCCGAAGCCTTTATCGACCTCAACGACAGCTTCCCCTCGGTGCAGGTCGACTTGATCCTGCGTGGCTCGGCGCTCAAACCCGCCGACGACAGCCCGTTCGTCAACGAAGTGTTCTCGCCGGCCTTTACCGACCTGGTGTTCCAGCAAGTCGGCGCTGAGCGTGAGCGGCTGGTTGCCGAGTACCAGAACACCAACTACTCGGTGGTGGACCTGGACCTGATCGAACGCATCTACGGCATTTTCTACCGGCAGAAAGTCTCCGGCATCGCGCGCCAGGCGTTCCGCACCATGACCGTCGTCGAAAAGGCCAGCCCCGGCCCGCTTGGCATCGAACTGGTGCTGCGCAACAACGCCAGCGGCGAAACCAGCGTCGGCCACTACGACGCGGTGATCCTCGCCACCGGTTACGAACGCCAGATGCACCGCGAACTGCTCGCGCCGCTGCACGCCTACATGGGCGACTTCGACGTGGCCCGCGACTACCGTATCGTCACCGATGAGCGCTGCAAGGCGGGTATCTATATCCAGGGATTCAGCCAGGCCAGCCATGGCTTGAGCGATACGTTGCTGTCGGTGCTGCCGATTCGCGCGGATGAGATTGCGGCGTCGTTGTATGCGCTGGACCATCACCGTGGCAAGGCGCGTTCGGTGCAGGACGTGCTGTTGGCTACTGCCAGCTGACCTGTCCCCCTGTAGGAGCGAGCTTGCTCGCGAAGAACGCAAGAGCGCCGCGTTAATCCAGACAAGGCGCGTTATCGTTGACGTTCTTCGCGAGCAAGGGCTAGCCGCCCGCCTCGCTCCTACAGACGGCACTTGTGACTGGGGGTTGCTGCTGATACTGTACAAAAAACCAGTATTGGTAGCTCTCCATGCAGTTGATCGAAAAACTCAGCATCCTCGCCGACGCCGCCAAGTACGACGCGTCATGCGCCAGCAGTGGCGCACCCAAGCGCAGCTCCGAAGGCAAGGCGGGGCTGGGTTCCACCGATGGCATGGGGATCTGCCACAGCTATACGCCTGACGGGCGATGCGTGTCGCTGCTCAAGGTGTTGCTCACCAACTTCTGTCTCTACGACTGCCAGTATTGCGTCAACCGCCGTTCCAGCGATGTGCCCCGTGCGCGGTTCAGCCCGGAGGAGGTGGTCACCCTGACCCTGGACTTCTACAAACGCAATTGCGTCAGCGGCCTGTTTCTCAGTTCCGGCATCATCCGTTCGGCCGACTACACCATGGAGCAATTGGTGCGGGTCGCCAGGCTGTTGCGCGATGAGCACGACTTTCGCGGCTATATCCACCTCAAAACCATTCCCGAAGCCGACCCGGCGCTGATCGCCGAGGCCGGGCGTTATGCCGACCGCCTGAGTGTGAATATCGAACTGCCCACCGATGCCAGCCTGCAAACCCTGGCGCCGGAAAAGCAGATCGTCTCGATCAAGCAGGCCATGCAGACCATCTACACCGGTGAGCAGACCGTGCTCAACGAACCCCGCGCGCCGCGCTTCGCCCCGGCCGGGCAGAGCACGCAGATGATCGTCGGCGCCGACGACACCGACGACAGCACCATCCTGCACGGTGCCGAAGCCCTGTATGGCAATTACAAGCTGCGCCGCGTGTATTACTCGGCCTTCAGTCCCATCCCCAACAGCCCGAAAAGCGTGCCCCTGGCCGCGCCGCCACTGATGCGCGAGCATCGTTTGTACCAGGCCGATTTCCTGTTGCGCAGCTACGGTTTCAGCGCGAACGAGCTGTTCGAAGGCCCCGGCCACCTGGCTTTGGATATCGACCCCAAGCTGGCCTGGGCTCTGGAACATCGCGAGGTGTTCCCCCTGGACCTGAACCGCGCCGAACCGACCTTGATCGCGCGCATCCCCGGTATTGGCCTGCGCACCACCCAGCGCCTGGTCGACCTGCGCCGCGAACGCAAGATCCGCTTCGAAGACCTGGCGCGCATGCGCTGCGTGCTGGCCAAGGCCAAGCCGTTTTTCATCACCAGCGATTACCACCCCCAACAAGCGGACACCACCAGCGTTTTGTTGCGCGAGCAGCTGCGCGATCGCCCGCAACCGCAACAGATGGGGTTGTGGGGATGATCAGCCTGGAATGCGACAACCTGTTCAGCACCTGGCGCGAACAGGCGCGCTGGCTGCTCAGCCATCAGGTCGACCCCAGCCAGGTGAGTTGGGGCGAAGCCGAGGTGGCGGATCTGTTTGCCACCGACGAGCCGATTCCGCCTGGGCCTGGCCCGTTCCAGGCGCGCATTCCCAAGGTATTGCTGCACTTGCTGGAGTCGGCCGCCTGCTACCACGGCGACCAGCGCTGGAGTTTGCTGTACGAGGTGTTGTGGCGGGTCAGCCATGGCGATCGCACGGCGATGCTGGCCGGTGACAAGTTGGGCAGCGAGTTGCAGCGACGCATCAAGCAGGTCAGTCGTGAAGCCCACCACTTGCACGCGTTTGTACGGTTTATCGCATTGCCGCCGGGGGCAGGGCCGGAGCTGCCGGAGTACGTGGCCTGGCACGAACCGGCCCACGATATTCTGCACAGCGCCAGCCAGCATTTTGTCGGGCGCATGGGCCGGCATCGCTGGATGATCGCAACACCCTTGGACGGGGTGTATTACGACGGCGAGCAATTGATTCACCAACGCCAGTGCCCCGAGGCTTGGCAGCAACTGGCGCAGAATGTCGAGGATCCGCACAGCGCCATGTGGTTGACCTACTACAGCCACATCTTCAACCCGGCGCGGTTGAACCCCAAGGTGATGGAAGGGCACTTGCCGAGCCGGTTCTGGAAGAACCTGCCGGAGGGCAAGTTGATTCCGGGGCTTATCAGCGAGGCGCGTACGGGCAAGCAGAAAGATGGGCAGGCCAAGCTGGTTGGCGCCAAGCCGGGCAAACGTATTTCAAGTGGGCACGGTTAGAAAATGTGGGAGGGGGCTTGCCCTGATGCCAGTCAGTCAAGGCGACACCGAACCTGTGGCGAGGGAGCTTGCTCCCGCTGGACTGCGCAGCAGTCCCATTGTTTGGGGCCGCTTCGCGCCCCAGCGGGAGCAAGCTCCCTCGCCACAAGTTAGTTCTCGCTCCTGCTACTTCTTAACTGACTGGCATTAGAGCTTGCCCCCGATGGCCATAGGTATCTACACGATTTTGTAGCAGCAGCCTACGGTAACCACAATGCGAAGCGAGCCGCTCTTGCTTTTGCTTTTGCTTTTGATCTTAGGCGCCCCGTTAAACCACGCTGGCCGCAATTCGATAGTGATTTGGGGGGTAAACCGGCAGGGATGCCGGTTTAGCCGCCCCGCGCCATGGATGGCGCGTGGCGGCGGCCTCCCAAATCACTGTCGGATTACGGGCACACCGAGCTGGGGCGAGGTGCCGAGTGGTGGGGCAAGAGCCCTTTTGGTTACTTTTGGGGCTCTTTTCCAAAAGTGACCCGCCGTCAGGGCGGAACCCTAAGCCGCCGTTACCGCAGCAACGGATATGTACTCGCTCTGATCCAACATCCTGGTCGGCTGTCAGGCCGCCACGGGAGCAAGCTCCCTCGCCACAGGTTCGGTGTCGCCTTAACTGACTGGCGTTAGGGCACCGCCCCTCCCACATTGGTATTGTGGTGCTTGTTATAGCGCCGTCAGCCAGGAGCAAGCATGTCTACCGTCGTTCGTAGTGCCCAAGCCTCAGATGCCGAAGGCATCAGCCAGGTCATCCTCGCCGCCTTGCACGGCAGCAATGCACGGGATTACCCGGCGGATGTGATCGCTCGCGTGGCGAGCAATTTCACACCCGAGGCGGTTTTGGAACTGCTCAAGCGTCGTGTGGTGCTGGTGGCGGTAAAAGCCGATGTGATCGTCGCCACGGCGGCGCTGGACGCCAATGTGGTGCGCTCGGTATTCGTCAACCCAGCGCTGCAAGGGCAG
Organism: Pseudomonas sp. R1-43-08; assembly: GCF_003852255.1. Classification (NCBI taxonomy): domain Bacteria; kingdom Pseudomonadati; phylum Pseudomonadota; class Gammaproteobacteria; order Pseudomonadales; family Pseudomonadaceae; genus Pseudomonas; species Pseudomonas sp. R1-43-08. The sequence goes on along the minus strand of NZ_CP027734.1, from coordinate 3,439,279 downwards.
GGCATTGGCCGGCTGCTGATGATCGAGATCGAACTGCGCGCCCGTGAAGCCGGGGTCAGCGTGTTGAGTGTGCCGTCTTCGCTGACCGCCGAGCCGTTCTATAGCAAGCTGGGTTTTCATACCGTGCGCGATGTCTACCACGGCAACGAGCGCACGCTGGTCATGGAAAAGGCGCTGCTGTCTCGGCACCCCATCGGCCCGTATCGCGACCGCCAGCACCGTGCGCAGGTGGTTGCCTTATGGCAGGAAGCGTTCGGCTATGACACCGCGGATAACCTGCCGACCCTGGCGATCGATAAGAAGCTGGCGGTCAATGACGGGCTGTTTTTTGTCGCCACCGATAAAAAAACCGTGATAGGCACGATCCTCGCCGGGTACGACGGCCATCGTGGCTGGCTGTATTCGGTGGCGGTGCACGCCGACTATCGTCGCCACGGCCTGAGATCATCGTTGGTGCGTCACGCGGAACAGGCGTTGACGGCGCTGGGTTGCATGAAGATCAACCTGCAGATCACCAGCGGCAATGATGCGGTGGCGGGGTTTTACGAGGCGTTGGGGTATGGGGTGGAACAGAGGATCAGCATGGGCAAGAAGATTGCCAGTAACATCCCCCAATCTTGAAAATACCGGGAATCAAAATGTGGGAGGGGGCTTGCGCCCGATGGCAATGTGTCAGTCACCGAAGATGTTGACTGATACACCGCCATCGGGAGCAAGCCCCCTCCCACATTGGGTTTTGCGTTGTTGCTATTAGACCTTGACGATCCAACCCGCTGGCGCTTCAACGTCACCGGTCTGCACGCCCGTCAGCTCTTTGTAGAGCTTCTGGGTAACCGGGCCCACTTCGGTCTCGCTGTGGAACACATGCAGTTTGCCGTTGTACTGGATGCCACCGATCGGCGAGATCACTGCAGCGGTACCGCAGGCGCCGGCTTCCTTGAATTGGTCCAGCTTGTCGATGAACACTTCGCCCTCGACCACGGTAAGGCCCAGGCGGCTCTGGGCCAGTTCGATCAGCGACAGGCGGGTGATGCCTGGCAGTACCGAAGGCGACTTCGGCGTGATGAACTGGTTGTCATGGGTGATGCCGAAGAAGTTGGCCGAGCCGACTTCTTCGATTTTCGAATGGCTCATCGGGTCCAGGTAGATCGCGTCGGCGAAGCCGGATTTTTTCGCTTCCGAACCTGGCATCAGGCTGGCGGCGTAGTTACCGCCGACTTTCGCGGCACCGGTGCCCTGCGGCGCGGCGCGGTCGAACGTGGAGATCTGGAAGTTGTGGGGCACCAGGCCGCCTTTGAAATAGGCGCCGACCGGGATGCAGAACACCGAGAAGATGAACTCCGGCGCGGTGCGCACACCGATGTTGTCACCGGTGCCGATCACGAACGGGCGCAGGTACAGCGCGCCGCCGCTGCCGTAAGGCGGGATGAAGCGCTCGTTGGCCTTGACCACTTGTTTGCAGGCATCGATGAACGCATCGGTCGTCACATGCGGCATCAGCAGGCGGGCACAGCTGCGCTGCATGCGCGCGGCGTTCTGGTCCGGACGGAACAAGTTGATCGAGCCGTCCTTGCAGCGGTAGGCCTTGAGGCCTTCAAAGCACTGCTGGCCGTAGTGCAGGGCGGTGGAGCCCTCGCTGATGTGCAGCATGTTGTCGTCGGTCAGGGTGCCGTCTTGCCATTCGCCGTTTTTCCAGACCTGGAGAAACCGCTTGTCGGTCTTGATGTAGTCAAAACCCAGCGTGTCCCAATTGATGCTCTCGTTACCCATGACACCCTCTATCTTGGTCAAGTCGGATTTTTTTCTGGATGGGCGCAACAATACTTCATTCGCGGGCCCGTTCGCATCCCCTGTATCTGCAAGCTTGTTGTGGCGAGGGAGCTTGCTCCCGTTCGACTGCGCAGCAGTCGCCGGCTTTTGGGGGCGCTTCGCACCCCAGCGGGAGCAAGCTCCCTCGCCACAAGAGCTATAGATGCAACGCGTGGCCCAGGGCGCGCAGCGCCGCTTCCTGTACGGCTTCACCCAGCGTCGGATGGGCATGGATGGTGCCGGCCACATCTTCCAGGCGCGCGCCCATTTCCAGGCTCAGGCCAAACGCTGTGGACAGCTCGGACACGCCAGCGCCCACCGCCTGCCAGCCGACAACCAGGTGATTGTCACGCCGCGCCACCACCCGCACGAAACCGGTGTTCGACTCCAGGGTCATGGCCCGGCCGTTGGCGGCGAAGGGGAAGCTCGACACGATGCACTCCACGCCGGCCGCCTTGGCTTCGTCAGGCGTCTTGCCGACCACCACCAGTTCCGGGTCGGTAAAGCATACGGCCGGGATCGCCGCCGGGTTGAATTCGCGGGATTTGCCACTGATCAGTTCGGCAACCATTTCGCCCTGGGCCATGGCGCGGTGCGCCAGCATTGGCTCGCCGCTCAGGTCGCCGATGGCCCAGACGTTGCGCATGCTGGTCTGGCAACGGCTGTCGATCTTGATCGCCGCGCCGTTCATCGCCAGGTTCAGCGCTTCGAGGTTCCAGCCCTGGGTGTTGGGTTTGCGACCCACGGCCACCAGCACCTGGTCGGTCTCCAGCGCCAGCGTGTCGCCATTAGGGTCGCGCACCTGCAGGCGGTTGTCGGCAAACCCAGTGACGGCGTGCTGGAGGTACAGCTTGATGCCCAGTCGTTTGAGCGACTCGCCGACCGGTTGGGTCAGCTCGGCGTCGTAGGCCGGCAGGATGCGCTCCTGGGCCTCGACCACACTGACCTCGGCCCCGAGCTTGCGGTAGGCAATCCCCAGCTCCAGGCCGATATAACCGCCGCCCACCACGATCAGCCGCTTCGGCACACGGGTCGGTGCCAGGGCTTCGGTGGACGAAATGACCGGCCCGCCCAGCGGCAGCATCGGCAGCTCGACGCTTTTCGAACCGGTGGCCAGCAGCAGGTGTTCGCACTGAATGCGCTGGTCGCCCACGTCGACAGTCTTGCCGTCCACCACCTTGGCCCAACCGTGGATCACCTGCACCTTGTGCTTTTTCAGCAGCGCGGCGACACCGGTGGTCAGGCGGTCGACGATACCGTCTTTCCATTCCACGCTTTTGCGGATGTCCAGGGTGGGCACATCCATTTCGATGCCCAGGGGCGAGCCCTGGCTGTGGTGAACGCTTTGCTGGAACTGTTCGGCCACGTGGATCAAGGCTTTGGACGGAATGCAGCCGATGTTCAGGCAGGTCCCGCCCAGCGCCTGGCCTTCCACCAGAATGGTCGGGATGCCCAGTTGGCCAGCGCGAATCGCGGCCACATAACCGCCCGGGCCGCCGCCGATAATCAGCAGGGTGGTGTGTAATGTCTGAGTCATGCCCTTACTCCAGGAACAGGCTGGCGGGTTGTTCGAGCAGGCTGCGAATGGCCTGGATGAATTGCGCCGCGTCCATGCCATCGACCACGCGGTGATCGAACGAGCTGGAGAGGTTCATCATCTTGCGCACCACGATCTGGCCCTTGATCACCATGGGCCGCTCGACGATGCGGTTGACGCCGACGATGGCGACTTCCGGCAGGTTCAGTACCGGCGTGCTGACAATCCCGCCCAGCGCGCCGAGGCTGGTCAGGGTGATAGTCGAGCCCGACAGCTCGTCGCGGCTGGCCTTGCCAGTGCGCGCAGCCGTGGCCAGGCGTGCGATTTCTTCGGCATTGCCCCACAGGCTGCGGGCTTCGGCGTGGCGCACCACCGGCACCATCAGGCCAACGTCGCTCTGGGTGGCGACGCCCACATGCACCGCACCGAGGCGGGTGATGACCTGGGCTTCGTCGTCGTAGCGCGCGTTGATCTGGGGAAAATCGCGCAGTGCCACCACCATGGCGCGCACGATGAACGGCAACAGGGTCAGCTTGCCGCGGGTGGCGCCGTGTTTTTCATTGAGGTGCACGCGCAGCTCGTCCAGCGCCGTGACGTCGATTTCTTCCACATAGCTGAAATGCGCGGCGCGGCGGGTGGCGTCCTGCATGCGCTGGGCGATCTTGCGGCGCATGCCGATCACCGGAATCTGGTGCTCGTCGTTGCGTTCGGCGTAGGGGTTGGCCGCGGTCGCGGTGTTGCTCGTGCCTTGCTGAAGGTAGGCGTCGAGGTCTTCATGCAGAATCCGCCCGGCCGGGCCTGTGCCCTGTACCAGGCGCAACGCAATACCCGCATCCAGCGCACGCTTGCGCACGGCGGGAGAAGCCAGCGGGCGGTCAGCCGCATCGCGGGCCACGGGGGCTTGAGGCTTGGTGGCGACAGGCGCGGGCTTGGCTTCAACCGGTGCCGGTTTGCTCTCCACCACAGGCGCGGCTTTTGCTACCGGAGCGGCCACCGCTGGCGCTTCCCTGGCGTTACCCGCGCCTTCCACCTCAATGCTGATCAAAATACTGCCCACCGCCATGACTTCACCCGGCTCGCCGCCGAGGGAAATCACCTTGCCGTGGACCGGCGAGGGAATATCCACCATCGCCTTGTCGGTCATCACATCCGCCAGCACCTGGTCTTCGACAACCATGTCGCCGACCTTGACATGCCACTGCGACAATTCAACTTCCGCGATGCCTTCGCCAATGTCCGGCATCTTGATTACGTGCGTGCCCATTCAGACCTCCATGACCCGTTTCAACGCCGCGCCCACTCGGGACGGGCCTGGGAAATACGCCCACTCCTGCGCGTGCGGGTAGGGGGTGTCCCAGCCGGTGACGCGCTCGATCGGCGCTTCCAGGTGGTGGAAGCAATGTTCCTGCACCAGCGCCACCAGCTCGGCGCCAAATCCGCAGGTGCGCGTGGCTTCGTGCACCACGACGCAACGGCCGGTCTTTTTCACCGAGTTGACGATGGTTTCCAGGTCCAGCGGCCACAGGCTGCGCAGGTCGATGACTTCGGCATCGATGCCGGTTTCTTCGGCGGCGACTTGCGACACGTACACCGTGGTGCCGTAGGTCAGCACGGTCACGGCCGAACCCGGACGCACGATGGCGGCCACGTCCAGCGGCACGGTGTAGTAACCGTCCGGCACTTGCGCTTGCGGATGTTTCGACCACGGCGTCACCGGGCGGTCGTGGTGGCCATCGAACGGGCCGTTATACAGGCGCTTGGGTTCAAGGAATATCACCGGGTCATCGTTTTCGATGGAGGCGATCAGCAGGCCTTTGGCGTCATAGGGGTTGGACGGCATCACCGTGCGCAGGCCGCAGACCTGGGTGAAAACCGCTTCGATACTCTGGCTGTGGGTCTGGCCGCCGTAGATGCCGCCGCCGCACGGCATGCGCATGGTCAAGGGCGCGGTGAACTGGCCGGCCGAGCGATAACGCAGGCGCGCAGCCTCGGAGATGATCTGGTCGGTGGCGGGGTAGACGTAGTCGGCGAACTGGATTTCCGCGACCGGGCGCAGGCCGTAGGCGCCCATGCCCACCGCCACGCCGATGATGCCGCTTTCGGAAATCGGCGCGTCGAATACCCGTGAACTGCCGTACTTGGTCTGCAGGCCTTCGGTGCAACGGAACACGCCGCCGAAGTAACCGACGTCCTGGCCGAACACCACCACGTTGTCGTCACGTTCAAGCATCACATCCATGGCCGAGCGCAGGGCCTGGATCATGGTCATGGTGGTGGTGGTCATGGCGGTTTCCAGTTCGATGCTGTTGTTGTGATCGTTCATGTCAGACCCCCAGCTCTTGACGCTGGCGCTTCAAGTGCTCCGGCATCTCTTTATAAACGTCTTCGAACATGGTCGCGGCGCTTGGAATCTGGCCGCCGGCGAGGGTGCCGTACTGTTCGGCCTGTTTTTGCGCGGCGATCACTTCGGCTTCAAGTTCGGCACTGACTGCCGCGTGTTCCTCTTCGGACCACTGGCCAATCCGGATCAGGTGCTGCTTGAGACGGGCAATCGGGTCGCCCAGTGGGAAGTGGCTCCAGTCATCGGCAGGGCGGTACTTGGACGGATCATCGGAGGTCGAGTGCGGGCCGGCGCGGTAAGTGACCCACTCGATCAGGCTCGGCCCCAGGTTACGGCGCGCACGCTCGGCGGCCCAGGCAGACGCGGCGTACACCGCAATGAAGTCGTTGCCGTCGACCCGCAGGGAAGCGATGCCGCAACCCACGCCGCGTCCGGCGAAGGTAGTGGCTTCACCACCGGCGATGGCCTGAAAGGTCGAGATGGCCCATTGGTTATTCACCACGTTGAGGATCACCGGCGCGCGGTAGACGTGGGCGAAGGTGAGGGCGGTGTGGAAGTCCGATTCTGCGGTGGCGCCGTCGCCGATCCAGGCCGAGGCGATCTTGGTATCGCCCTTGATCGCCGAGGCCATGCCCCAGCCCACGCCCTGTACGAACTGGGTGGCGAGGTTGCCGGAAATGGTGAAGAAGCCGGCGTCCCTGACCGAGTACATGATCGGCAACTGGCGACCCTTGAGCGGGTCGCGCTCATTGGACAGCAGTTGGCAGATCAGGTCGACCAGCGGCACGTCGCGGGCCATCAAAATACTTTGCTGGCGGTAGGTGGGGAAGCACATGTCGTCGATGTTCAAGGCCAGGGCCTGGGCGCTGCCAATGGCTTCTTCGCCTAGGCTCTGCATGTAGAACGACATTTTTTTCTGGCGCTGGGCGACCACCATGCGGTTGTCGAAGATGCGCGTCTTGAGCATCGCGCGCATGCCTTTGCGCATGATGTCGGCGCTGACACCCTCGGCCCACGGGCCCAAGGCCTGGCCCTGGTCGTCGAGCACGCGGATCAGGCCCTTGGCCAAGTCGGCGGTGTCGGCCGGTTCTACGTCGATGGCGGGTTTGCGCACCAGGCCGGCGTCGGTCAGGCGCAGGTAGGTGAAGTCGGTCTTGCAGCCTGGACGGCCTGAGGGTTCAGGGACGTGCAGGCGCAGCGGTTCGTACGGCTGGGTCATGGCTTCTACGCTCGATCTTGTGAATTTCTTGTAGTGGGCGCGCTAGCTGACAGTCAGTCTTCGGATAGAAGAAATCTTGTCCTACAACAATCATAGGCGTGGCGTAGAAGAATATTTATCTGTGTTTCGTTGCGCTCAAGATCATTTGCGGATAAAAAATCTGCATAAACATAATAAACAGGTGATTTTGTCTCATGCGCAAACTGGACCGTACCGATATCGGCATTCTCAACGCCCTGCAGGAGAACGCGCGCATCACCAACGCCGACCTGGCCCGCTCGGTCAACCTGTCGCCCACGCCGTGCTTCAACCGGGTGAAGGCGATGGAGGAGTTGGGCCTGATTCGCGAGCAGGTCACGCTGCTGGACGCCGACCTGCTGGGGCTGCATGTGAATGTGTTCATCCATGTGAGCCTGGAAAAGCAGAATGAACTGGCGTTGCAGCAGTTCGAAGGGGCGATCTCCGACCGGCCGGAAGTGATGGAGTGTTACCTGATGGCCGGCGACCCGGATTATCTGATCCGGGTGCTGGTGCCGACGATCCAGGCCCTGGAGCGCTTCATGATGGACTTTCTGACCAAAGTGCCGGGTGTGGCGAATATCCGTTCCAGCTTTGCCTTGAAGCAAGTGCGCTACAAAACCGCACTGCCGTTACCGGCCAACGGCATCAGCCTAGGTACCTGACTCAACACGGAACAAAATGTGGGAGGGGGCTTGCCCCCTCCCACATTTGGTTCTGTGTTCCTAAAGTTGGTTGAGGGGGATCTTGAGGTACGTCACGCCGTTTTCTTCCGCCGGCGGCATATTCCCCGCCCGCACGTTCACCTGGATCGCCGGCAACAAAAGCGTCGGCATCCCCAGCCCCGCATCACGGGCGGTGCGCATCGCTACAAACGCCGCTTCATCCACCCCGTCATGCACATGGATATTCCCCGCCCGTTGTTCCGCCACCGTGGTCAGGCACTTGGCCTCACGGCCCTCGGGTGGGTAGTCGTGGCACACATACAATTTGGTATCCGAAGGGAAGGCCAGCAACTTGCGCATCGATGCGTACAACTGGCGCGCATCGCCGCCGGGGAAGTCGCAGCGCGCGGTGCCGACGTCGGGCATGAACAGGGTGTCGCCCACCAGGATCAAACGCCCGTCGATCAGGTAAGCCATATCCGCCGGTGTATGCCCGGGCACATGCAGCGCCTGGGCCTGCAGGCCGCCAATGTGAAAGATCTCATCCGGCGCAAACAAGTGGTCGAACTGCGAGCCATCGACGCGAAACTCCGGCTCCAGGTTGAACAGGTGCTTGAACACGCCCTGCACCTGGCTGATGGACTGGCCGATGGCAATCTTGCCGCCCAAGGCGCGTCGCAAATAAGGCGCGGCGGACAGGTGGTCGGCATGGGCATGGGTTTCCAGCAGCCATTGCACCTTGAGGCCATGCGCTTGGACAAAGGCAATCACCTGGTCGGCTTGTGCGGTGTCGGTGCGCCCGGATGCCGGGTCGTAGTTGAGCACCGAGTCGACGATGGCGCAGGCACCGCCGTCCGCCTCATAGACGACGTAGGTATAGGTCGACGATGCCTCGTCCAGAAAGGCTTGAATCAACGCTGGCATGGCGGCTGTCCCCGATGCGGAAAAAAGTGGTTACAATCAGTTTACGTTTACACATAATGTTTTGAGCTTAAGTGAGACGAAGGAGCCGAGGCAAATGGAATCTACGTTGAGTGAGGGCGAAGTCGCCCAGTTGCGTGCATCGGCGTCCAAGGCCTGTTCCTTGCTCAAGGCGTTGGCCAACGAAGACCGCCTGTTGATCCTGTGCCAGTTGACCCAGGGCGAGCGCAACGTCGGCGAGCTGGAAGCGCTGACCGGCGTACGCCAGCCCACGCTGTCACAACAGTTGGGCATCCTGCGGGACGAAGGGTTGGTTGCCACCCGTCGGGAAGGCAAATACATTTTCTACGGATTGGCCAGCCACGAAGTGATTCAAGTGATGAAGACCCTGTCCGGCCTGTACTGCGGCGCGGTCATAAAAAGCTGGGCGTGACGCCATCCGGCAGCGACCCTTGTGTGCACTGACTCAAAAAGGCAGTAGACAATGACCGAACAACACTGGGGACCTACCATCAGTGGCGATATCGTAGTCATCGGCGGCGGCTCCGCAGGCATCGGCCTGCTGGCCAGCCTGCTCAAGCGCGACCCGCACCTGAACATCACCCTGATCGAACCCAACGACTTCCATTGCTATCAACCCGCCTGGACCCTGGTTGGCGGCGGCGCCTATAACCTGCAAAAGACCCGGCGCCCGCTGGCCGACGTACTGCCCAACGGCGTCACCTGGATCCAGGCCGCGGTCAGCCAGTTGTTGCCTGACGAGCAGAGCCTGGTGCTCGACAACGGCCAGCGCGTCAGCTGGCGCCACCTGATCGTCTGCCCCGGCCTGCGCCTGGCCTGGGAAAAGATCGAAGGCCTGCAAGATACCCTCGGCCGCCATGGCGTCACCTCCAACTACAGCTACGAGCATGCCGCCTACACCTGGCAGCTGGTGCAGCAACTCAAGGGTGGCAAGGCGCTCTTCACCCAGCCGGCCATGCCGATCAAATGCGCCGGTGCACCGCAGAAGGCCATGTACCTATCCTGCGATCACTGGCTCAGGCAGGGCGACCTGAAAAACATCGAGGTGGAATTCAACCTGGCCGGTGCCGCGCTGTTCGGCGTGCCGGCCTTTGTGCCGCCGTTGATGAAATACGTCGAGAAATACAACGCTCGCCTGGCGTTCAATGCCAACCTGATCAAGGTCGATGGCCCGGCACGCAAGGCCTGGTTTGAAGTGAAGGACGCCGAAGGCAACGTCAGTGTCGTCGAAAAAGCCTTCGACCTGCTGCATGTGGTGCCGCCGCAAGTTTCCCCGGATTTTATCCGCCAAAGCCCGCTGGCCGACGCCGGCGGCTGGTGCGAAGTGCACCCCCACAGCCTGCAACACCTGCGTTACCCGCATATCTTCGGCCTCGGCGATGTGTGCGGCACTCCCAACGCCAAGACCGCTGCGGCGGTGCGCAAGCAAATCGTGGTGGTTGCCGAGAACCTGCTGGCCCTGCGCAAACAGGCGCCGCTGCCGCTCAAGTACGACGGCTATGGCTCCTGCCCGTTGACGGTGGAGAAGGGTAAGGTGGTGCTGGCCGAGTTCGGTTATGGCGGCAAGCTGCTGCCGACTTTTCCTCTCGACCCGACCCAGGCACGCCGCTCAATGTGGTTCCTCAAGGCCACGCTGCTGCCGTGGTTCTACTGGAACGGCATGCTCAAAGGCCGCGAGTGGCTGACCCGCCTGAGCAAGGTGGACTGAATGCTGCTTGCGAGTGTGTTGGGTGTATTGATGGGCCTGGTCATGGGCCTGACGGGTGCGGGCGGCGGCATCCTCGGGGTGCCGGCATTGGTGCTGGGGTTGGGACTGACCATGACCCAGGCCGCACCGGTGTCATTGCTCGCGGTGGGCGCGGCGGCGGCGGTGGGCGCGATTGACGGCCTGCGCCACGGCCTGGTGCGTTACCGTGCGGCGCTATTGATCGCGTTGCTGGGCGCGCTGTTTTCGCCGCTGGGGGTGTTCGTCGCCCATCAACTGTCGGAGCCGGTGCTGATGGGCCTGTTCAGCGCATTGATGGTGCTGGTGGCCTGGCGCATGTTGCGGCGCGAAAAGCTCGAGGCCGGGCCGAGTGACCACGGCGCGGCCTCCTGGGGCCAGAAGAATTGCATGCTCAACCAGCAGACCGGCCGCCTGGCCTGGACCGCCAGATGCAGCGCGACCCTGGCGGCGCTGGGTGCGGTGACGGGCGCCGTGTCGGGGCTGCTCGGTGTGGGCGGCGGCTTCCTGATCGTGCCGGCGTTCAAGCAACTCACCGATGTGCAGATGCGCGGGATTGTCGCCACCTCGTTGATGGTCGTCAGCCTGCTGTCGTTGATCGGCGTGGTCGGGGCCTTTCACGCCGGGGTGAGCATCGAGCCGGTGGGCTGGGCGTTTATCGGTGCGAGTATCGTCGGCATGTTGGCCGGGCGCCGCTTGTGCTCGGTGATGCCTGCGCGTGCGCTGCAGGTGGGGTTTGCCAGTCTGTGTGTGATTGTGGCCGCAGGCATGCTGCTCAAGGCTTTCTAGGGACCCTCAGTTATGCGCTCAAAAGTGACAAAATGAACCCCGCTCAGGTTTACTGTTCTCTGAGTCATGGCTTCACCGGCCTTGCGCGTCGGTTCATCAAGGTCACCGAATGGATAAATACACCCCACACGCCTGGCAACCCCACGAGCGGCCGAGCCTGCCCGGCTCGCCGTCGACGCCGTTGCACCCCACTCACAAGCGCTGGCTGTTTGCGCTGGTCGGCGTACTGGTGGCAATCACCGGTGGGTTGGGCAACGCGCTGGTCATCGCCAATCTGCAATACCTGCAAGGTGCCCTGGGCGCGACCACGGCGGAAATGGCCTGGCTGCCCGCCGCCTATGTGATGACCAACGTGTGCATGAACCTGCTGCTGGTGAAGTTTCGCCAGCAGTTCGGCCTGCGCGCGTTTACCGAAGTGTTCCTGGTGCTGTATGCGCTGGTGACCTTCGGCCATTTATTCGTCAACGACCTCAACTCGGCCATCGCCGTGCGCGCGGCCCATGGCATGGTGGGGGCGGCGCTGAGTTCGTTGGGCTTGTACTACATGATCCAGGCGTTCCCGGCCAAATGGCGCTTGAAAGCCCTGGTGCTGGGGCTGGGCACGGCGCAGCTGGCATTACCCCTGGCGCGGCTGTTCTCCGAGGATTTGCTGCAGATCGCCGAATGGCGTGGCCTGTACCTGTTCGAGCTGGGCCTGGCGTTGATCTGCCTGGGCTGTGTGTTCCTGCTCAAGCTGCCGCCCGGCGACCGCTTCAAAACCTTTGAAAAACTTGATTTCCTCACTTTCGCAATTCTGGCCACCGGCGTCGCCTTGCTCTGCGCGGTGTTGTCCCTGGGCCGCATCGACTGGTGGCTGGAAGCACCGTGGATCGGCGTCGCCTCGGCCTGTTCGCTGGTGCTGATCATGGCCGGGCTGGCCATTGAGCATAACCGCGCCAACCCGCTGCTGATGACCCGCTGGCTGGGCAGCGGCACCATGATCCGTCTGGCACTGGCGGTGATCCTGATTCGCATGGTGCTGTCCGAACAATCCACCGGCGCGGTAGGTTTCATGCAGATGCTGAACATGAGCTATCAGCAGATGCATACGCTGTACGTGGTGATGCTGGCCGGAGCGATTGCCGGGCTGGTGGTCAGCGCCTTGACGATCAACCCGGCGCACTTGTTGATGCCGCTGGTGATTTCCCTGGCGCTGATGGCGACCGGGTCGGTGATGGACAGTTTTTCCAGCAACCTGACACGGCCGCAGAACCTATATATCAGCCAGTTCCTGCTAGGCTTTGGCGGTACCTTCTTTCTCGGCCCGACCATGGTGCTGGGCACCAAGAACGTGTTGACCAACCCGCGCAACCTGGTGAGTTTCTCGGTGATGTTCGGGATTTGCCAGAACCTCGGCGGCCTGATCGGCGCGGCGTTGCTCGGCACCTTCCAGATCGTGCGCGAGAAATATCATTCAAGCCTGATCACCGAGCACCTGACCCTGCTTGACCCCCGTGTAGCCGCGCGGGTGCAAAGTGGTGGCTCGGCTTATGGCGGTATCGTCGCCGACCCGGAGTTACGCAACCTCATGGGCATCCGCAGCTTGGCCACGGCGGCCACCCGTGAAGCGAACGTGATGGCTTACAACGATGTGTTCATGCTGATCGCGATCATCGCGATCCTGACCATGATCTGGATCTTTATCCGCAGCCTGTGGCTGATGAGCACCACCAAAGCGGCAACCCCTCCCGTTCAACCTGTCGGCGCCTCTTCATGACCGAACCCACGACCACCACTACCAATGCGATCGCCTCCACCCCGAGGGCACCACGCCGCCGGGCGCTGCGGTGACCGAACCGCGCTCGCTGCGGGTGCGCATCCTTTCGTCCCTGGGCTTTGCCGCGATTGCCATCGTCGGCGTGCTGATCGTGCTGTATGCCTGGCAACTGCCGCCGTTCAGCAGCGCGGTGGAAACCACTGAGAATGCCTTGGTGCGCGGGCAGGTGACGATTATCGGCCCGCAGCTCAGCGGCTATGTATTCGAAGTGCCGGTGCAGGACTTTCAGTATGTGAAAGCGGGCGACCTGCTGGTGCGCCTCGACGACCGTATCTACAAGCAACGCCTGGACCAGGCCCTGGCGCAACTGGCGGTGCAGAAAGCGTCGTTGGCCAATGTGGTGCAGCAACGCAACAGCGCCGAAGCGACCATCAAATTGCGCCAGGCCGCCCTGGTCGACAGCCAGGCCCAGGCGCGCAAAAGCACCGCAGACTTGCGCCGCAATGAAGAATTGATCAGCGACGGCTCGGTGTCCAGGCGCGAACTGGACGTGACCCGTGCCGCCAATGCCCAGACTATCGCCGCCGTGGCCCAGGCCCAGGCCAGCCTGGAAATCGCCCAGCAGGACCTGCAGACGGTGATCGTCAATCGCGGCTCCCTGGAAGCGGCAGTGGCCAGCGCGGAGGCGGCAGTGGAATTGGCGCGGATCGACCTGTCCAATACCCGCATCACTGCGCCACGGGACGGCCAACTGGGGCAGATTGGCGTGCGCCTGGGGGCCTACGTCAACTCCGGCGCGCAATTGATGGCGCTGGTGCCCAAGCAGTTGTGGGTGATCGCCAATATGAAAGAAACCCAGATGGACAATGTGCAGGTCGGCCAGCCGGTGACCTTCACCGTGGACGCGCTGAACCACCGCAAGTTTCACGGCACGGTGCAGCATATTTCCCCGGCGACCGGGTCGGAGTTCAGCCTGTTGCAGGCGGACAACGCCACCGGCAACTTCGTGAAAATCGCCCAGCGCGTGCCGGTGCGGATCACGGTCGACCCCGACCAGGTCGAGAGCGAGCGGTTGCGGCCGGGGTTGTCGGTGGTGGTGAGTATCGACACGGCAGGAAGGCTTAAAAACAGCCCGCCCTGAAGGAACTCGGTCAATGTGGGAGGGGGCTTGCCCCCGATTGCGGTGTATCAGTCAGCAGTTTTTTTACTGACCGACCGCTATCGGGAGCAAGCCCCCTCCCACATTTGCACTGTATTTCAGGGTGAAATTGAGTTGGGTTGACTGGCCTTGCTCCAGTAGCTTCAGGCCCGGTTTGCCCGGCAAGTGATGGGCATTGACCGGATGGCTTACCGGTTCGATGCAGAAAAATTCCAGCCCCGGCGGGCAGTACAGCAGGAAGTAATCGGCGCCGGTGGCCTGGCATTCGAGGGTATATCCAAGCTCCGGTTGTTCGATCAAGCAGTACCCATCCCACTCGCAGAATCCATTGTCCACCAGGCCTTCCGGCAGGGTTTGGGGTTGCCTGAAATCCCACTCCTGCGGCACCGGCGCCAACCCCGTCGGCAGCTTGGTAGCGTCACTCATCCACACCTGCGCCGCCTTGGCCTGCAAGCGCGTACCCGGCCGACGCGGGAAGTACGGGTGCAAGCCTACGCCATGCCATGCGGCTGTTTCGGCCAGATGCGTGACCCGCAACTCGATCCTCAGCACCCCACCGCTCAAGCGGATGCGCTGCTCGGCGCGATAGGCGAACGGCGTGTCACAGAGCACTTCCAGCAGCACCTCATCCGCCGACTGGCTGACCACCTGCCACGCTTGCTGCCAGGCCGAGCCGTGAATCGGCAGCGGATCGGTGAGGCTGTTGGGCTTGAGCGCGAGCCAGCCGTCGGGGTTATCGAAGCCTCCCTTGGCGACGCGGTTGGACCAGGGCGCCAGTGGGTAGCAGCCCAATTTGCCCGGCAGTCCGGTGTTGATCGCCTGCTCATCGCTGTGCCGCAACAGCGGCTGGCCGGTGGCGCGTACCGTCCAGTTGACGAGGCTGCCGCCGAGGGCGGGGGCGAGTACCAGATGGGTGAATTGATCCGTAAGCTCAACGAAGTTCAAAGACACGATCGACCTGCCGTATGGAAATAGTAAAAACAGCGCTGCCCGAAAGGTGGGAGGGGGCTTGCTCCCGATAGCGGTGTTTCAGTCAAAGATGCTCAGACTGACCCACTGCTATCGGGAGCAAGCCCCCTCCAACATTTAATCGCTGGGTTACAGCACCACGCTCGGCAGCCACAACGACAATGCCGGAATGTAGGTCACCGCTATCAACACCAGAAACAGCACCGCATAAAACGGCAGCAGCGCTTTCACGGTCTTCTCGATGCTGACCTTGCCCACTGCCGCGCCCACGAACAACACCGCGCCCACTGGCGGGGTGATCAGGCCGATCCCCAGGTTCACCAGCATGATCATGCCAAAGTGCACCGGGTCGACGCCGATGCCGAGGATCACCGGCAACAGGATCGGTGTGAGGATCAGGATCAGCGGCGCCATGTCCATCACCGTGCCGAGCAACAGCAGCATCACGTTGATGCACATCAGGATCACGTAGCGGTTGTCCGACAGGGTCAGGAACAGCGTGGTGATCTTCGCCGGAATCTGCATCAGGGTCATGATGTAGCCGAAGCTGGCGGCGAAGGCGATCAGGATCATCACGATGGAAATGGTGCGCACCGTGCGGTGCATCAGCTTGGGCAGCTCACTCCATTTGTAGTCGCGGTAGATGAACATGGTCACGAAGAACGCCCACAGCACTGCAATCGCGGCAGACTCGGTGGCGGTGAAGATACCCGACAGGATACCGCCGAGGATGATCACCATGGCCATCAGGCCCCAGAGCGCGTCGGCGGCGATCTTCAGCGCCTGCTTCAAGGGGATGACTTCGCCTTTGGGGTAATCGCGCTTTCTCGCGAAGATCAGGCACAGCACCATCAGGCACGCGCTCATCAACAGGCCTGGCACCACACCGGCCATGAACAGCGAGGCGATCGAAACGGTGCCGCCTGCCGCCAGGGAGTAGAGCACCGAGTTATGGCTGGGCGGCGTCAGCAGCGCCTGCACCGAGCCGCTGACCGTCACCGCAGTGGCAAATTCGCGCGGATAGCCGCGGCGTTCCATCTCCGGAATCAGCACCGAGCCGACCGACGCGGTGTCGGCCACCGACGAGCCTGAGATCGCGCCGAAAAACGTCGAGGCCATGATGTTGACCAGCGACAGCCCGCCGCGCACGAAGCCCACCAGCACCCCGGCAAACGCCACCAGCCGCCGCGACATGCCGCCCTCGGCCATGATCGCGCCGGCCAGTACGAAGAACGGAATCGCCATCAGCGAAAACTTGTTCACCCCACCCGCCACCTGAATCATCAGGGCCTGGAACGGAATGTCGATCCACCATGCGCCGATCAGCGCCGACAAGCCCAGGGCGTAGGCCACCGGCATGCCGATCAGGATCAAGGCGATAAAGCTGCCCAACAGAATAAACGCGTCCATATCAGGCGGCCCCTTCGCTTTCTTCAACCAGGTCGAAGCGCACCACGCGCCGGTTGCTCTGGTCGCCCAGCAGCAGTTTTTCCACCACGAATATCAAGGTCAGCAAACCGCCAATCGGGATCGGCATGTAGGTGATGCCGACCCGCAGCGTCGGGATGGCGCTCATGAACTGGTTCCAGGTGGACAGGCACAGCTTGGCGCCCCAGATCGTCATGAACAGACAGATGGTACCCATCAGCAGTTGCGAAACAATGCCGACGATGCGGCGTTGGGCGGGCGGCAGGCGGTCGGTGACCATGGCCACCGACATATGCGCACCGGCGCGGTAGCTGGCAGCAGCGCCGATAAAGGTAAAGACCAGCATCAGCAGGATGGCGGTGGGCTCCGGCCAGCTTGAGCCGGTGCCGAGGATATAGCGGGCAAAAATGCCCCAGGGAATGATCAGTGCGACCCCGAGCACCGAGAGGCCGGCGACCCAGATGCAGGTCATGTAGATGCGGTCATTGATGCGCAGCAGTAGATTCTTCATGGCGTTCACCGTAACCGGGCGCGGCCCCCTGCATGAGCAGCGGGCCGCGCCGGGCCTTGTCAGGAAGGAGGGCGTTATTGAACGGCGTCGATACGCTTGATGATGTCGGCGTAAGGCGCGCCGTACTTGGCGCGAACCTGTGCGGTGGCGTCATAGAAGGGTTTCTTGTCGACGGTGATGAACTCGACCCCGGCCTTCTTGAGTTTTTCCTCACTGCTGGCGGACTTGGCATCCCACAGCACGCGCTCGTCAGCCTGGGCGGCCTTGGCGGCTTTCTTGACCATGTCCTGCTGCGCGGGGCTGAGCTTGTTCCAGGTGATCTTCGACATCACGATGGGCTCGGGCAAAATCAAATGCTCGGTGAGGGTGTAGTACTTGGCGTTCTGGAAATGGTTGTGCTCGAGCAGCGTCGGCGGGTTGTTTTCCGCGCCGTCGATCACACCGGTCTGCAATGCGCTGAAAATCTCGCCGGTGTCCATGGCAATGCCGTTGGCGCCCATCGCATTGAAGGCGTCGATGAACAGCGGGTTGCCCTGAACGCGAATTTTCATGCCCTTGAGGTCTTCGATCTTGCGCACCGGTTTCTTGGTGTAGAGATTGCGCGTGCCGCCGTCCATCCAGGCCAGGGCGACCAGGCCGAACTCGGAATCGGTGATTTTGGCCAGGATCTCATCACCGATCTCGCCGTCGATGACCTTGCGCATGTGCGCCTGGTCGCGGAACACGAACGGCAGGTTGAACACGTTGACGTCCGGCACCACCGGGCCGACGATGCCGAGGCTGACGCGGGTCATCTGCACGGCGCCGACCTGGGCCTGTTCGACCACTTCCTTTTCCGAGCCCAGCACGCCGCCCGGGAAGTACTTGAAGGTCAGTTCGCCGTTACTTTCCTTGGTCAGGGCCTCGCCCATGTTTTTTTCGGCGACAACGGTTGGGTAGCCGGCGGGGTGGATGTCGGCGAACTTGATTTCCAGCGCGTGGGCGGCGCTGCTGAGGGCCACGAGTGTGGCGGCGAGCAAGGTGCGTTTGAAGTCCATGGGCGGTCATTCCTGTCTTGTTATTGTTGTATTCAAGGCACAGCGATGCAGCTAGAGGATGAAGCTGGGTTCGGGCAGTCCCTGCACGCCAGGGTTGAGGGCAAACACGCCGCCGGACAGCGATTGATCACTCGCATCGTCACGGATGGAGGTGACGTACAGGGTGTCCAGGCGACTGCCGCCAAAGGCGCACATGGTGGGTTTTTTTACCGGTACGGGCAGCGACTGGTCGAGGCGGCCGTCCGGGGTGAAGCGGTGGACCAACCCGGCGTCGTTGGCGCAGATCCAGTAGCAGCCGTCGGCGTCTACCGCTGCGCCATCGGGCCGCCCGAGGTGGTGATGCATGTCGACGAACACTCGGCGGTTGGACGGCGTGCCGGTCTCGATGTCGTAGTCGAAGGCCCAGATCTGCTGCACCAACGGGTGTGAGTCGGAGGCGTACATCGTGCGGCCATCGGGGCTGAACGCCAGGCCGTTGAGAGTGATGAAACCGTCCAGCTGTGCGTGGGGCGCCGCACCTGACGCGTAGCGATAAAGAATGCCCTCGGCGGCGTTCAAGCTCATGTCCAGCACCATGCTGCCGGCCCAGAAGCGGCCCTGGCGATCACAGCGGCCGTCGTTCAGGCGCATATCCGCGCGCGGGTGCTCGACGCCGGCCAGCGGCATGGTCTCAAGGCTGCCATCGCTGCGCGGGGTCAGTTGGAAAAAACCGCTCTGCATGCCGGCGACCCAGTTGCCTTTATCGGTGCGAGCAATACAGGCGAGCACCTGCGGGGCCTGCCAGGCTGCCACCTGGCCTGTGGTCGCGTCCCAGCGTTGCAGGCGACCGTTGGGAATATCCACCCAGTACAGGGCGTTTTCTTCGGGCACCCACACCGGGCATTCGCCCACGGCGTTGCGGGCGTCGGCAATCAATTCTGCACTCATGGCCACTCATTCCCTTGGGTTGCTGTGAACTCAGTCACCGAATGGCCCAGCAGCGCAGAACGCGCCGCCCTGATAGAGCTTGGCCGGGTCGTTGTCAGCCACCGGCGGCTGGGCCTCGACCTGGGCGCGGAACACTTCGGAGCTGTCCTTGGGCGCAAAACCCAGGTGCGCGGCGTAGCGGTTGTCCCACCAGGTGTCCTGGTTATTGGACATGCCATAGACCACGGTATGGCCGACGTTCGGCGTGTACAGCGCGCGTTCGAGCAGTTGGGTCAGGTCGTCGAAGCTCAACCAGGTGTGCATCATTCGGCGGTTCTGCGGTTCCGGGAACGAGGAGCCGATACGGATGCTCACGGTCTCGATGCCGTAGCGGTCGAAGTAGAAACTCGCCATGTCTTCGCCATAGGACTTGGACAGACCGTAGTAGCTGTCCGGACGGCGCGGTGAGTGGGCGTCGAGCTTTTCGTCCTGTGGGTAGAAGCCGATCACATGGTTGGAGCTGGCGAAGATCACGCGCTTCACACCATGACGGCGCGCGGCTTCGTAGATGTGGAAAACGCCGCTGATATTGGCGCCGAGCACTTCTTCGAAAGGGCGCTCCACCGACACGCCGCCAAAGTGCAGGATCGCATCGACGCCTTCCACCAGATGGTGCACGGCTTGTTTGTCGGAAAGATCGCAGGTTTGTACTTCTTCATGGGCGGCGGCGGGGGCCATATCAGCGATGTCTGACAGGCGCAGCACCTGGGCGTAGGGACGCATGCGCTCGCGCAGCACTTTACCCAGGCCGCCGGCGGCGCCGGTGAGCAGGATGCGGTTGAAGGGAACGGGGGTAGTGGTGGTCATGGGTAGTCCAATTTTTTGTTGTAGGTTGTCGTATGACTAAGTCGAAGTATTGTTAGGGATCCCCAGGTTGTCAACGTTCTTCCAGACGAGTGAGATTCAAATGTGGGAGGGGGCTTGCTCCCGATGGCGGTGGCCCAGTCAGAAATGTATTCACAGACACTCCCTCATCGGGGGCAAGCCCCCTCCCACATTGGTTTTGCAGTGGTTTTTAGATCACCAACAACTTTTAAAGCAGTGAGATTGGATAGCTGACGAAGATCCGGTTCTCGTCGAATTCGTTATTGCTGAAATCCCGACGCATGGTCGAGTTACGCCACCTGACGTTCAGGTCCTTCAGTGCGCCGCTCTGCACGGTGTAGGCCAGTTCCGATTCGCGGCCCCATTCCTTGCCGTCGGTGATTGCCCCGGTGTGCACGTTACTGCCGCTGATGTAGCGGTTCATCATGGTCAAGCCAGGAATGCCAAGCACCACGAAGTTGAAGTCATGGCGCAGCTGCCAGGATTTTTCCTTGGCGTTGTCATAGCTGGAGTTATAGCTGTCGTTGGCCAGCGTGCCGCCGCTGGTGCCGTTGACGCGCATCCACACACTGTCGCCGGTGAGTTTCTGCAGGCCCACGTAGAAGGTGTTGCCGTTGTACTTGGCCGACAGCAGGGCGAACACGGTCTTGTTGTCGAGGTCGCCTGCCAGCGCGCTGCCGTCTTCCTTGCCATTGAAAAAGCCGAGGTTGGCGCCCAGGGTCCAGTCACCCACCGGCTGGCTGTGGGTGAGGTTGAGGTACTGCTGCTGGTAGATATCGGTGAGTTCGGCGTACCACAGGCCGACCTGGGTGCGCTTGTCATTGAACGTGTATTCGCCGCCGCCGAAGTTGAACCGGTCGGAGGTGAACGCGGCTTTGCCGTTCATGAACATGTCTTCCATGCTCGCGTCGTTGCGCGGGCTGTTGCCGCGAAACTGGCCGCCGTAGAGCGTCAGGCCGGCGATCTCGTTGGACGTTACCTGGCCGCCGCGAAAGGTCTGGGGCAGGGAGCGGCCATCATCGGAGCGCAGGATCGGCAGCACCGGCATCCATTCGCCGACCTTCAACTCTGTCTTCGATAACTTGGTTTTCAGCGCTACGCCCAGGCGTCCGAAATTATCGGCAGGGCGCCCATCGTCATGCACCGGCAGCAATTGGGTGCCAGCGGTGCCTTTGCCGCCATCGAGCTTTTGCGAGTACAGGCCCAGGACATCAATGCCGAAACCCACGGTGCCACGGGTGTAGCCGGACTTGGCATCGAGAATGAAGTTCTGCGTCCACTCTTCGGCTTTGCCCTGGGGATTGGCGGGGTTGGTGAAGTTACGGTTGAAGTAGGCGTTGCGCAGGTTGAGCGTGGCCTTGGCATCTTCGACGAACCCATCGGCGTGGGCCGTGAGGGGTAAGGTGAATGCGAGGCTGCCGAGGCTGATCAAACCGAGACGCGAGGACAAATGACGGGCGAATTGACTCACAGTGAGGCTCCCTTTTCTTTTGTTGTTTTTATTATTCGTCATACGTTGTCGTACAACGATGGGCGGGATATTTACGGGGATTCAAGGGAGTGTCAAGCAGAAGTTATAGGATGACTTGCTCAGCCTAGCTAAATGTGGACACGGTCAAAATGTGGGAGGGGGCTTGCTCCCGATAGCGGTGGGTCAGCTACACATAAGTTGACTGTCACACTGCCATCGGGAGCAAGCCCCCTCCCACATTTGATTGGTGACCAATCATAAGAATGGCGGGGTTTCAGCCGGCCATGACCATTGGGGGCAGGGTGCCCAGCAGGGAAACCGCTGCCACTGCTGCAATACCCAATAGCCATTCCAGCAGGACACTGGCCTTCAAGCTGCCCACCCGCTGTTCACACTGTTCCAGGCGCAATCGGTTCAGCAAGGCCAGCACCAACATGCCCGCTACCAGCAGCACCTTGATCAGCAGAATCAAGGCAAACCCTTCAAACGGCGGGGTAGGCCACAGCTGCCCGGTGAGCACGCGCACGTTGACCAAACCGGTCACCAGCAGGCCGGCAACCAGGCCATAACCCACCCCACTGAAGCGCCGCAGGATCGGCTGCAGGGTCAGCGGCCGTGGCTGTCTGAGGATCAACACCAGCAGCAGCAAGCCGCCCAGCCAGGCACCGACGCACGCCAAGTGCACCACCTGGTTGAGGATCAGCAGTCGCCCGCTGAGGCCATCGAGCATGGCGCCGTGGCCCACCGGAGCCAGGGTCGCCAGCACCAGCGCGATCAGCGGCAGGCGCAAGGCCGGCCACGGCTTGATCAATACGATCACCAGCAACAGGTTGAGCAGCAGGTGCCAGACCCATACCTGCCCGAAAAAGGTGCTGCCCAATACCAACATCACCGTGGCCGGTTGCAGCGCGGCGTCCCACCCGCCGGCCATGCTCGCAGTGATCAGCAACAGCCACGCGACCCCGGAGCCCAGCCCCAGCCAGGCCAGGCCTCGGGTCAAGCGCAGCAGGCGCTGGTCGAGTGCCGGTTGCGCAGCCGTACCGAGCAACAGAGGCCTGAACACACAGACCCCGAACAGCAGCAGCACCACGATGAAATGCACAAAACGGCACAGCACCAGCAGGGTCGCCATGGATTATTGGCCAACCTTGAAGCTGTAAGTGCCTTCGCTCTTGTGGGTGTCGACGGACACCGCGTGCCACTCAACCTTGTAAGTACCGGCCGCCAGCGGAGCGGCAGGGGTGACCACCAGGGTCTTCTTGTCGGTGTCCGGGGTTTCCAGCCCCTTGATCGCGATTTCCGTGCCGTCCTTGCTCAGGGACACCTTGGTGAACGTCGCTTCGACGCCTTCGCTGAAGGTCAGGCGCAGGTCTGTCGGTGCGGCTACGCTGCTGTCTGCCGCTGGCGTGGCGCTTTTCAGGTGCGCGTGGGCAAAGGCTGCAGACGCGCCCAGCAGGGAGGCGAGCAGGGCGACGATGGTCAGGGACTTCTTGATCAACATTGTTCAATACCAATCAGAGGATGGAAGCGAGCAGTGTACGAAGTTTCGGTTCGGCGTGTCGCCCCGATCTAGAGCGGATGGTAGTCTCTAGGTCGTGTTGTTGTCAGGGAGCCCTTATGGGCAATCACAAGATCGGAATTCGGCGGATCAACGTCGAGAAAATCCTGCTGGCCGCAGAGAAAGTCTTCGCTGAAAAAGGCTATGGCAGCACCGCCATGGCCGACATCGCCAAAGAGGCACAACTGCCGCGCTCGAATCTGCATTACTACTTCACCACCAAGAGCGATCTGTACAGCGCGGTGCTGTTCGACCTGCTGGACCTGTGGAAACAGGACGCCCTGAGCTTCGAAACTTTCGATGACCCACGGGTGGTGCTCAGCAGCTACATTCGCGCCAAGATGCAGCGCTCGCGCACACGGCCGTATGGCTCGAAAGTCTGGGCCAATGAAATCATCCACGGTGCGCCTACCCTGGGTGAGGCGCTGGACGAAAGCCTGTACGACTGGGCCAAGATGAAGGAAGCGAAAATTCGCCATTGGGTGGAAGACAAACGCATCCTGCCGGTGGAGCCGTCGAGCCTGCTGTACATGATCTGGGCGTCGACCCAGCACTATGCCGACTTCGATCATCAGGTGAACATTTTGAATGATCACCAGCCGTTATCGGATATGCAGTTTGAGCGGGCGATACAGACGGTGACCGGGGTGATATTGCGCGGGATTGGGTTGGAGCCTTGAATAGTGTGGTGAGGTTGAGGGCCCCATCGGGAGCAAGCCCCCTCCCACACTTGGCTGTGTGAACCCAATCAAATGTGGGAGGGGGCTTGCCCCCGATAGCGGTCTACAAACCTACACAGCCTCCCGATAAGGATTCCTCGGATCCTGTGTCCAATTCAAAAACGGCTTGCCTGTGTCGACCGGCACCATCTCGATACAATCGGCGACTGGACAAGTGATCTGGCACAAATTGCAGCCCACGCACTCGTCATCGATCACCTCATATTTATGCGTACCATCCACCTGCTTCAAGCTGGCGATGGCCTGGTGCGAGGTGTCCTCACAGGCGATATGGCAACGCCCACAGCCGATACACGCCGCCTGGTCGATCTTGGCGATCACCTGGTAGTTGATGTCCAGGTACTTCCAGTCCGTGGTGTTGCCCACCGCGCGCCCGGAAAATTCCTGCAAGCTCTGGTAACCCTGAGTGTCCATCCACCGCGACAGCCCGTCCTTCATCTCTTCGACGATGCGGAACCCATGCAGCATCGCCGCCGTGCACACCTGCACCGCGCCGCAGCCCAGGGCGACGAATTCAGCGGCGTCACGCCAGTTGCCGATGCCGCCGATACCGCAGATGGGCAAGCCCTGGGTCTGCGGGTCGCGGGCGATTTCGGCGACCATGTTCAGCGCAATCGGCTTCACCGCCGAGCCGCAGTAGCCGCCGTGGGTACTCTGGCTGCCGACCATGGGCAGGGCGACCATGCGTTCCAGGTCGACGCTGGTGATGGAGTTGATGGTGTTGATCAACGACACCGCATCCGCGCCGCCGCGATAAGCCGCCCGCGCGGCCACGCGGATATCGGTGATGTTGGGCGTGAGCTTGACGATCACCGGCAGCGAGCAATACGTCTTGCACCAGCGCGTCACCTGCTCCACGTACTCAGGCACCTGGCCGACCGCCGCGCCCATGCCGCGTTCGGGCATGCCGTGGGGGCAGCCGAAATTCAGCTCGATACCGTCGCAGCCGGTGGCTTCCACCTGCGGCAGGATGTTTTTCCAGGATTCTTCAACACAGGGCACCATCAGCGACACAATCAATGCGCGGTCGGGCCAGTCCTTTTTCACCTGGGTGATTTCGCGCAGGTTGATCTCCAGGGAGCGGTCGGTGATCAGCTCGATATTATTGATACCCAGCACTTCGCGATTCGCCCCGTAGTGAGCCGAATAGCGCGACGACACGTTGACCGCCGCCGGGTCTTCCCCCAGGGTTTTCCACACCACGCCGCCCCAGCCGGCCTCGAACGCGCGCACCACGTTGTAGGCCTTGTCGGTGGGTGGTGCGGAGGCCAGCCAGAACGGGTTGGGCGCTTTGATGCCGGCGAACACAATCGACAGATCAGCCATTACGCGGCCTCCACGTTGAGCATAAGTTGAGCGTGCATGGCCTCGGCGGCCAGCTTGCCGTGTTGCACCGCCTGCACGGTGAGGTCCTGGCCGAGGCTGACGCAGTCGCCGCCGGCATACACCCCGGGAATGCTGGTGCGCAGTTGTTCGTCGACGAAGATGCGTTCGCCCACGCGATGCAGCTGCTGAGCCAGCGGGTCGTGCAGCGCGTCGTTGTCAAAACCTTGGCCGATGGCCTTGAAGATCGCGTCTGCGGCCAATTCGAAGGTTTCCCCGGTGGGGTGCAGGCGACCGTTCTCCATGCGCGTACGAGCGAAGCGCATACCGCGTACATGCCCCTGGTCATCGAGCAGCACCTGCTCCGGCTGGGCCCAGGTCAGCAGGCGAACCTGGTTGGCCTTGGCGATGTCTTGCTCATGGTGGGTCGCGCCCATGTCATCCAGGCCACGGCGGTACACCAGGTTCACATCACGGGCACCGAGGCGCGCCATTTGCACGGCCATGTCGATGGCGGTGTTGCCGGCGCCGAGCACGATGCAGCGGTCGGCCAGCGGTAGCTGGGTGAGGTCATCGGTCTGGCGCAGTTCGCGGATGTAGTCGGTGGCGGCGAGCAGGCCGGGGGCGTCTTCGTCGGGCAGGCCGAGGCGTTTGCTGGCCGCCAGGCCGAGGCCGAGAAACACCGCGTCAAATTGCGCGTGCAACTCGCTCAGGGTGAGGTTTTCACCCAGGCGCTGGCCATGACGGATCTCGATGCCGCCGATTTGCAGGAGGAAATCCAGTTCCTTCTGGGCGAAGTCGTCCACCAGTTTGTACTTGGCGATTCCGTATTCATTCAAGCCGCCGGCTTTTTCCCGGGCTTCGAAGACCACCACGTCATGCCCGTGCAGGGCCGCACGGTGGGCGCACGCCAGGCCCGCCGGCCCGGCACCGACCACCGCGATGCGTTTGCCGGTGGGCGCGGCACGTTGGAACGGGTGCTGGCTGAAGTGCGCGTTGTCGATGGCATAGCGTTGCAACAGGCCGATCAGCACCGGGGCGCATTCTTCGGCGTTGTTACGCACGCACGCTTGCTGGCAGAGGATTTCCGTGGGACAGACTCGAGCGCAACTGCCGCCGAGGATGTTGGCCGAGAGGATTTTCTGCGCTGCGCCCTGGACGTTGTCGGTGTGGATATTGCGGATGAACGAGGGGATGTCGATTTCGCTGGGGCACGCGTTCACGCAGGGGGCGTCGTAGCAATACAGGCAGCGCGAAGCTTCAAGCTGGGCCTGGCGGGCGTTGAGGGGCGGCGCCAGGTCGGTGAAATGGCTGGCGAGGGTGGGCCCGTCGTCATGGGGATGGGGGAGGTGGGTCAGGGTCTGGATCACGGTGGTGGCCTCACGGTTATTGAGGTGCTGCCTCTGATGGGCGATCGTTCCCATGCTCTGCGTGGGAATGCCTCACTGGACGCTCTGCGTCCGCTCTTGGAACGCGGAGCGTCCCTGGCTGCATTCCTACGCAGAGCGTGGGAATGATCATGTGCGCTGTATGTTCAGCGTTTCACCGCAGTGGGCCTGGACTGCTCCGCCCGCTTGCGCAACTGTTCGAACACCGCCGGATACGCCGGCCGTTCCACATACCGCCCGGCCCCACGCTCGGCGCGCAGGTCGCCATCGGCCCAGACCAGCTTGCCCTGGCTGATGGTGTGGCTCGGCACGCCGCGTACGGTCTTGCCTTCGAAGATGTTGAAATCGACTTGCTGATGATGGGTCTTGGCGGAAATGGTGCGTGTGCCCTCGGGATCCCACAGCACCAGGTCGGCATCGGCGCCGACGCGAATCGCGCCTTTGCGCGGGTAGAGGTTGAAGATCTTCGCGGTGTTGGTGGAGGTCAGCGCGACGAACTCCTGCATCGACAGGCGCCCGGTATTGACACCCTCATGCCACAGCAGCGCCATGCGGTCTTCGATACCGGCGGTGCCGTTGGGGATCTTGCTGAAGTCGTCACGCCCGGCGGCCTTTTGCTCGGCGCAGAAGCAGCAGTGGTCGGTAGCGGTGGTGTGCAGGTTGCCCGATTGCAAACCGTGCCACAGCGCCTCCTGGTGCCCGCGCGGGCGGAACGGTGGGCTCATCACGTAGCCGGCGGCGGTCTGCCAATCGGGGTGTTGATAGACGCTGTCGTCCAGCAGCAGGTGGCCGGCGAGCACTTCCCCGTAGACCGCCTGGCCCTTGCCCCGGGCATAGGTGATTTCGTCCAGCGCCTCCTGGGTGGAAACGTGCACCAGGTACAACGGCGTGCCAATGGTCTCGGCGATGCGGATCGCACGGCTGGCCGCTTCGCCTTCCACCTGGGAAGGGCGCGACAGCGGATGCGCTTCCGGCCCGGTGATGCCCTGGGCCATCAGCTTGCGTTGCAGGTGATAGACCAGCTCGCCGTTTTCCGCATGCACCGTGGGCACCGCGCCCAGTTCCAGGCAACGTTCGAAACTGGCCACCAGGGTGTCGTCGGCCGCCATGATCGCGTTCTTGTAGGCCATGAAATGCTTGAAGCTGTTGATGCCGTGATGGCTGACCAGCTCGGCCATTTCCTCGCGGACCTGTTCGCTCCACCAGGTGATCGCCACATGAAAGCCGTAGTCGGACGCCGATTTCTCGGCCCAGCCGCGCCACTGGTGGAACGCCTCCATCAACGACTGCTGCGGGTTGGGGATCACGAAGTCGATGATCGACGTGGTGCCACCGGCCAGCCCCGCCGCCGTGCCACTGAAAAAATCTTCACTGGCCACGGTGCCCATGAACGGAAGTTGCATATGGGTATGGGGATCGATGCCACCGGGCATCAAGTACCGGCCGCTGCCATCGAGTGTTTCAGTGCCGGCGGGAATATCCAGGTCCGTGCCGATAGCACGAATCAGACCGCCTGCGCATAACACATCGGCGCGGTAACTTTCATCATGGGTAACAACGGTAGCGCCACGGATCAACAGCGACATGTCGAGTTCCTCACAGGCTTGACCGGCTTGTGCCAGTTCTAAGTGTTGTAATACGGCTCGCCGATAACTGGTTGATTCCTGTCATCGGTGACAGGAATAGAAACTAGCCCGAGTTTTTCGATTGAGCAAGAATATTTTTATTAGGCTTATAACCAATATAACTACTTGATTTTAAACGTTAAAAATCAAAATTCACCAAAATGAAGCAGCCTCACACCATTTTGACGCACTTGACAGGTTGTCGATTTGAACAACATTTCTTATTGCAAATCAGCCGGTTGAACGATGGCGCTTGACGGGGCCGGGAAATAAAAATAATTGTGTTGCACCAGATTGAGTCCTGAAGGTTCGGACAACTTCCTTGCTATTCACCCTGAGTTCCCAAGGCAAGTTCCGAAGACGCAATCGGTCAACCGGATAAAGCTGATAAACATCAGCCAGTTATAGATGCAGCGTGGGTCGGGAAGCAGTTATCGGCACGGTTATTGAGTGCAGTGGCGGCTGGCCGGGCCCGAGATGTCATGTTGTCGACGAGGTACTCCGGCTACCTGCCTTAACCGTGCAGGTGAGCAAGAATAATTTTAAAAAAACCGTGGAGCGGCCATGCAACAGAACAGATCGCAAGTCATCGAACGTAACGGCCTGTACGAACTCGACGCCGGCCCCGACGTCCTCGACAGCCCTCGCTACAACCACGACATGGCACCGACCAAGGTGCACGAACGCACCTGGAACAAATGGCACATCACTGCGCTGTGGGTCGGCATGTCGATTTGTGTGCCTACCTACACGTTGGGCGGCGTGCTCACCGCGTACTTCGGGTTGTCGGTGGGCGAGGCGCTGATGGCGATTTTGCTGGCCAACATCGTGGTGCTTATCCCCCTCACGCTCAACGCGTTTCCCGGTACGAAATACGGCATCCCGTTTCCGGTGCTGTTGCGCTCATCGTTCGGCATTCTCGGCTCCAACGTGCCATGCCTGATTCGGGCGCTGGTGGCGTGCGGCTGGTTTGGCATCCAGACGATGTTTGGCGGCCTGGCGATTCACTTGTTCCTGGGCTCGATTTTCGAGGGCTGGAAATCCCTTGGCGGCACCGGTGAAGTGATCGGTTTCATGATTTTCTGGTGCCTGAATTTGTGGGTGGTGCTGCGCGGCGCCGAGTCGATCAAGCGTCTGGAAACCCTGTCGGCGCCGCTGCTGGTCGCGGTGGGTATCGGCCTGCTGGTGTGGGCGATGCCGAATGTGTCCCTCAGTGAGCTGATGGCGATTCCACCCAAGCGCCCCGAAGGCGCGAGCCTAACGGGTTATTTCATGGCGGGCCTGACTGCCATGGTCGGGTTCTGGGCCACCTTGTCGCTGAATATCCCGGACTTCAGCCGCTACGCCAAAAGCCAGAAGGACCAGATTCTCGGGCAGATTTTCGGCCTGCCGCTGACCATGTTCCTGTTCGCTGCGCTTGGCGTGATCATGACGGCGGCCTCGGTGAAACTCGTGGGGGTCAGCGTGTCCGACCCGGTCACCCTGATCGGCCATATCCAGAGCCCGGTGTGGGTCGCGATCGCCATGGCGCTGATCATCATCGCCACCTTGTCCACCAACACGGCGGCGAACATTGTCTCGCCGACCAACGACTTCCAGAACATCGCGCCCAAGTTGATCAACCGCACCACGGCGGTGATTCTTACCGGGGTGGTGGGGCTGGCGTTGATGGCCCATGAGCTGCTGAAAAAACTCGGGCTGATCGTGTCCGATGTGAGCCTGGAGACGGTGTATTCCAACTGGCTGCTCGGCTACTCCAGCCTGTTGGGGCCGATCGCCGGGATCATGGTGGTGGACTACTTCATCACCCGCAAACAGCAGCTGGACCTGGCCGGTTTGTACCGCGACGACGTGTACCCGGCGTGGAACTGGAGCGGCTTCGTCGCCTTTGGCGTGCCGGTGGTGCTGACCTTGCTGTCCCTGGGCAGCGATGCATTCAGTTGGTTCTACAGCTACGGCTGGTTCACCGGTTCGGCATTGGGCGGGGTGTTGTATTACGCGCTCAATGCCAGGCGCGCGATCACCCCGATGCCCGCCAAATCCCCGCTATAACGCCAGTGCAATGCAATCCAGATGTGGGAGGGGGCTTGCTCCCGATTACGGTATTTCAATCACAGCATCATTGACTGATCCACCGCCATCGGGAGCAAGCCCCCTCCCACATTGGAATGCGGTCCAATCATAAGAAATGTAGCCTGAGGAGATCCCCATGAACGCTGCCCTCGACGTCCTGCAATCGTCCCATCAGCACATCAACCGCGACCGCTTGTGGCAGTCGCTGATGGACCTGGCCAAACTCGGCGCCACCCCAAAAGGTGGGGTGTGCCGGCTGGCCCTCACCGACCTCGACCGCAAGGCGCGCGACCTGTTTGTGCAGTGGTGCGAGCAGGCCGGGTGCACGGTGACCGTCGACGGCATCGGCAATATTTTCGCCCGGCGTCCCGGGCGCAATCCCGACCTGCCGCCGGTGATGACCGGCAGCCACATCGACACCCAGCCCACCGGCGGCAAGTTCGACGGTTGCTTCGGCGTGCTGGCCGGAGTGGAAGTCCTGCGTACCCTCAACGACCTCAAGCTCGAAACCGAGGCGCCGCTGGAGGTGGTGGTGTGGACCAACGAAGAAGGCTCGCGCTTTCCACCCTGCATGATGGGCTCCGGGGTGTTTGCCGAAAAATTCACCCTGGCCGAGACCTTGGCCAAGGTCGATGCAGACGGCGTCAGCGTGGGCGATGCGTTGAATGCGATCGGCTATGCCGGCACGCGGCCGGTCAGCGGGCACAAGGTTGGGGCGTACTTCGAAGCGCATATCGAACAGGGGCCGATCCTGGAGGATGAGAAAAAGACCATCGGCGTGGTGCTCGGCGCACTCGGGCAGAAATGGTTCGACCTGAAACTGCGTGGCGTCGAAGCACACGCGGGGCCTACGCCGATGCACCTGCGCAAGGACGCCCTGGTCGGCGCGGCAGCGGTGGTGGCTGCGGTGAATGCGGCGGCGCTGGGGCATCAGCCGCACGCCTGTGGGACCGTGGGTTGCCTGCAGGCGTATCCCGGTTCGCGCAATGTCATTCCCGGTGAAGTGCGCATGACCCTGGATTTTCGTCACTTGGAGCCGGCGCGGCTGGATTCGATGATTGCCCAGGTGCGCACGGTGATTGATGAGACCTGCGCCAAACATGGGTTGAGTTTCGAGCTGGAACCCACCGCCGACTTCCCGCCGCTGTACTTCGACAAAGGCTGCGTAGACGCCGTGCGCGATGCGGCGAATGGCTTGGGCTTGTCGAACATGGACATCGTCAGCGGGGCCGGGCACGACGCGATTTTCCTCGCCGAACTAGGCCCGGCGGGGATGATCTTCGTGCCGTGTGAAGGCGGCATCAGCCATAACGAAATCGAGAACGCCGCGCCGGATGATCTGGCAGCAGGGTGTGCGGTGCTGTTGCGCGCCATGCTGGCCGCTTCGGCGGCCATTGCCAGTGGCACGCTTGCGGCCTGAAATGCGGTTAAAAAAATGTGGGAGGGGGCTTGCTCCCGATGGCGGTGGGTCAGTCGATAAGTTTTGGCTGATACACCGCCATCGGGAGCAAGCCCCCTCCCACATGGGCCCGGCAGTGTTCATACATTCTGTGTCTGGCACAAAACCAATGTGGGAGGGGGCTTGCTCCCGATGAGGCCGGAACTAACGCCGCCGAACGTGCAGCCTCAGCCACCCGGTTTCCAGCCACCCCCCAACGCCGTAACCAACCCCACACTCGCTTGCAACTGCCTTGTCTGCACCGCCTGCAACGTCCTCTGTGCCTGCAACGCCGCCGTTTGCGCGGTGACCACGTCCAGATAACTCACGGCTCCGGCCTGATAGCTGTTCATCGCCAATACTTGTGTGTGCTGCGCCGCATCCGCCGCCGCTTGTTCATCCTGCGCCTCCTGCTGTAAATCCCGCAGTTGCGCCAGGTTATCTTCGACCTCGCGCACGGCCTTCAGCACCTGGCTGCGGTACTGCTCCGATGCTTCTTCGAACTCGGCCTTGGCCTGGCGTTCGTTGGCACTCAAGCGCCCGCCATCAAAGATCGGCAGGTTCATCAACGGCCCCAGCGCCCAATAGCGATTACCCGCCGCAAGCAGGTTGCCCACGCCCTGGGTCTGGCCGCCGATCAACCCGGTCAGGCTGAAGTCCGGATACCAGGCCGCTTTGGCCACGCCAATGTTGGCATTGGCCGCAAACACGCGCCGTTCGGCCGCCGCGATATCCGGGCGACGTTGCAGCAGATGGCTCGGCAGCTGTGAGGGAATGCCTGGCAAGGCAATCAATTGCGGGCTCGGCGGCAGGGAGAAATCGCTGGCCGCCGCGCCGACCAGTTCGCCGATGGCATGCTCGGTCAGGTTGCGCTGCCCGCGCACGTCATCCAGCTGCGCCTTGGCCTCGGCCAGTTGACTCTGCGCACGGGTCAGGTCCAGTTCCGACGCGATCTGGCCCTCATAACGGCTGCGGGTGAGTTGCAGCGCCTGGCTGAAATCCTCCAGCGAGTGGGCGAGAATCCGGCTCTGCGCATCCAGCCCGTTGAGCTGCACATACAGCGTCGCCAACTGGCGTTGCAGGCTTAACCGCGCTGCCGCCAAGTCATCGCCGGACGCTTGGGCCTGGGCATCGCCGGCCGCGACCTGGTTGCGGATTTTGCCCCACAGGTCCAGGTCGTAACTCAACGAAAACCCGGCGGTGTCGCTGTTGTATACCGACGGCTGTGTCGTGCCGCGCAACGGTCTGGAGTCCGATTGCCGCTGGCGCAACGGCTGCACGCTGGCGCTGATCTGTGGGAAAAGCCCGGCATGCAATTGACTGGCATACGCCTGGGACGCATCGAAATGCGCCAGCGCCGCGGCCAGGTCCGGGTTGGCCTTGAGCAGTTGCTGTTGCAGCCCATCGAGCGTTGGGTCGTTGTACAGTTTCCACCACTGCGGCATCAATTGATCGGACGGCTGCGCGCTGTGCCACGGGCCATCGCTGGTGTGTTCGCGATAACCCGCTGGCAGGTCAACCGACGGCACCTGGTAGCTGGGCGCCAGGGAGCAGCCTTGCAACGCCAGCAACAGGCAGGCCGCAAAAGGTTTAAGCCTTGGGCGCATGGGCACCCCCTGTGGCGTCGGCCAGTTGTACCGGGTCGCCTTCGCGCAGGGCGTCGGGCGGGTTGTCGATGATGCGGTCGGCGGGTTTCAGGCCCTGGTCGATCACCAGGCGTTCGCCCAGGTCCAGGCCGATATGAATGTCTTGCAGGTGCACATGGTTGTGCGGGTCCAGCACCGCGACCTGGGTGCCCTGGGCACGGAAGATCAAGGCGCTGGCCGGGATGCTCACGCCGTGGGTGTCCGCCGGAATCGGCAGGGTGGCTTCGGCATAATCGCCGGGCAGCAACTCACCGTTCGGGTTGTCGGCGACGAACTGCGCGAGCAGGGTGCCGGAGCGCCGGTCGATGGCGGTGGAGTCGCCGATCAGGTGCGCCTTGAAGTGTTCGCCCGGATGTTCGGGCACGCTCAGCTCGGCTTCCAGGCCGGGGCGGATCACCGCCGCGTAGTTCTGTGGCACCGGCACGTACAGGCGCAGTTGGTGGGTGTCGGCGATGCTGAACAGTTCCGGATCGCTGTCGGTGTCGGCCTTGATCAACTGGCCGATATCGGTGTTGCGCGCGGTGATGGTGCCGGCGAACGGCGCACGGATCGTCTTGTAGCTTTCCAGCGCGCACAGCCGCGCATAGTCGGCGGCGGCAGCCTGGGCATTGGCTTTGGCGGCGGCGGCATTCGAGGTTTTTTCATCGGCTTCCTGGCGCGATACCGAATGACTGGCCAACAGGTTTTGCCAGCGCGTTGCGGTGGTGGCGGCAAGGCGCGCATTCGCCTGCTCCTGAACCAGGTGGGCGTGGGTTTGCGCCAGTTGTTGGTCCAGGTCCGGGCTGTCGATTTGCGCGAGGACCTGCCCGGCCTTGACCTGGCTGCCGATGTCGACCTTCCAGTCTTTCAGGTAGCCGCTGACCCGCGCATGGATCGGCGCTTTGCTCCAGGCCTCCAGGTGCGCGGGTAAGCGCAGGGTATCGCCGACGGCATTCTGTTTGGGTTGGAACACCAGCACCTGGGGGATGGCCGCTGTTTCCGTCCAGGCGCTGACCGACTGTTCATGCAGCGCACGGGCATGCAAGCCGTTGGCGACCAACAGGGCGGCCAGGGTCAGGCCGCCGACACCCAGGAGCATCAGACGCTTGCGCGAGGGTTTGTGATCAGACGACATGGGGCATTTCTCCAGCAGTTGCGCGGGTAGGGTGACGGCCGTGGACCAGGCTGAAAACCACGGGAACAAACAACAGGGTGGCGATGGTGGCGAAGATCAAGCCGCCGATCACCGCGCGGCCCAACGGCGCGTTCTGCTCCTCGGAGAGCGCCAGGGGCAGCATGCCGATGATCATCGCCAGGGCGGTCATGCACACCGGGCGAAAGCGCGTGTAACCGGCTTCCATGGTGGCTTTCAAGGCATCGCCATGCGCGGCCAGGCGTTCACGGCAGAAGCTCACCACCAGGATCGAGTTGGCGGTGGCCACGCCCATGCACAGGATCGCGCCGGTGAGGGCCGGCACCGATAACGAGGTGCCGCTGAGGAACAGCATCCACACGATCCCCGCCAGTGCGGCGGGCAACGCGGTGATGATCACGAAGGGGTCGGCCCAGGACTGGAAATTGACCACGATCAGCAAGTAGATCAGCACCACCGCGCCGAGCAGGCCGAAGCTCAACCCGCTGAACGCCTCATGCAGCGCATCGATCTGCCCGTGCAGGCTGATCGTCGCGCCTTTGGGGCGCATGGACGCGGTGTCATCCAGCACTTTTTGCACATCACGGGCGACGCCGCCGAGGTCGCGGCCTTGCACGTTGGCATACAGGTCCAGGGTGGGCTCGATGTTGTAGTGCGTGACCACCGCCGGGCTTTGTACCCGCGAGATACTCGCCACGCCGCCGAGGATTTGTGACTGGCCGTCGGCACCGGTCACCGGCAGCGCCTCCAGCGAAGGCAGGCTGTCGAGGCGGTATTGCGGCGTTGCGGCCACGATCGAGTAGGACACGCCATTGGCCGGGTTCAGCCAGAACGTCGGCGCTACTTGGGAACTGCCGGCGAGGGAGGCGACCATGCTGTTGGTCACGTCTTTCTCGGTGATGCCCAGGCCATTGGCGCGCAGGCGGTCCACATTCACCTGCAGCGACGGATAACCGGTGGATTGCTGGATACGCAGGTCGGCGATGCCGGGCACGTGTTGCAGGCGGCGTTCGAGCTCCACCGCATAGGCGCGGTTTTCGGCATCGCTGCGCCCGGAAATTTTCACGTCCAGCGGTGCCGGCGCGCCGAAGTTGAGGATCTGGCTGCTGATGTCCGCCGGCAGGAACGCAAAATGGCTGCCGGGGAAGCTTTGCGGCAGGGCTTCACGCAGTTTTTTTACGTAGTCGGCGGTGGGCGCGTGGTCTTTTTTCAGGGTGACCTGAATATCGCCGTCCTGCGGGCCGATGGTGCCGCTGCTGCTGTAGGCCATGTCGATGCCGCTGAGGGGGATGCCGATGTTGTCGACAATGGTGTCCAGCTCTTGGGCCGGGATCACTTCGCGAATCCGCGCTTCGATGCGGTCGAACGCAGCGGCGCTTTCCTCGATGCGCGTACCCAGCGGCAGGCGCACATGCAGTGCCAGCGCACCGGCATCGGTCGCCGGGAAAAAATCCTGGCCCAGGCTCGGCAATAACACGAACGAGGCCAGCACGCAGGCGAGAAAACCGACGATAAAGCGTTTGCGCGCGCCCAGCGCGAGCAGCAGCAGGCCGTGGTAAGTGTCGCGGATGTTCGAGAAATGCCGCTCGAATCCCTGCTGGAAATTCAGCACTGCTTGCAGCAGTCGATTGCGCGGTTTCTTGTGCTGATCACCTTCATGGTGATTGATGAATTCATCTTCCGGATGATGCCCTGCACCTTGCTCCGGCGTGTGCGGCTTGAGCAGGTACATCGCCAGTGTCGGCACCAGGGTGCGCGAAAGAATGAATGAACTGGCCATGGCAAAAATCACCGCCAGCGCCATCGGCCGGAACAGATACCCGGCGATGCCTTGCAGCAAGAACATCGGCACGAACACGATGCAGATGCACAGCAGCGAGACGAACGCCGGGCCGACGATTTGCGCGGCGCCGTCGAGGATCGCCGTCTTCACCGCCTTGCCTTGTTCCAGGTGCCAATTGATGTTTTCGATGGTCACCGTGGCGTCGTCCACCAGAATGCCCACCGCCAGGGCCAGGCCGCCCAGGGTCATCACATTCAGGGTTTGCCCGCTGACCGCCAACAGCGCGATGGCCGACAGCACCGCCAGGGGAATCGACGCGGCGATGATCAGCGTCGAGCGCCAGCTGCCGAGAAACAGCAGGATCATCGCACTGGTCAGCAGGGCGGCGATGATGCCTTCCTGGGCCACGCTGCTCACCGACTGCTTGACGAACACCGAGGCATCGCCCAGCAGTGAGGTTTTCAGCGACGGCGGCAGGGTTTCGTTGATGCGCGGCAGCATCTGGCGGATGCCGTCGATGATCGACAGGGTGGAAATACTGCCGTTCTTCAACGCCGGCATCAGCACGGCGCGATGGCCGTCGACGCGCACGATATTAGTCTGCGGTGGCGAGCCATCCCGCACGTGAGCGACCTGGCCGATGGTGATGATTGCGCCGTCGACATTCTTGATCGGCAAGTCATTGAGCTCATCGATCGCCTTGGGGCTGTTGTTCAGCAGAATCGTGTATTCGTTGCGGCCGAGCTTGGCGGTGCCCACCGGGATGATCTGGTTCTGCAGCGCCAGGGCATTTCCGACGTCCTGGGCCGACAAACCTTTGGCGGCCAGGGCCTGGGGGTCGAGGTCGAGGGTGATCTGGCGCTGCTTGCCGCCCATGGGCGTGGGCATCGCCAGGCCGGGCAGGGCGCTCAGCGGCAGGCGAATATTGTTCTGCACCAGGTCGCGGATTCTGGCTTCCGAAAGGCTCGGGCTGGAGAACGCCATTTGCAGGATCGGTACGGTGGAGGCGCTGTAGTTGAGGATCAGCGGCGGCGTAATGCCCGGTGGCATCTGCTTGAGCACGGTCTGTGACACCGCCGTGACCTGGGCGTTGGCGGTGCGGATATCCACGCCGGGTTGGAAGAAAATTTTGACGATGCCCATG
Source organism: Pseudomonas sp. R1-43-08 (assembly GCF_003852255.1). Taxonomy (NCBI): domain Bacteria; kingdom Pseudomonadati; phylum Pseudomonadota; class Gammaproteobacteria; order Pseudomonadales; family Pseudomonadaceae; genus Pseudomonas; species Pseudomonas sp. R1-43-08. Next base: position 3,402,264 of record NZ_CP027734.1, on the reverse strand, counting down.
CCGGGCAGGGATTGGGACTCGATATGTTCGATGTCGTTGACGGTGGTGCTCAGGGAGCGTTCGTAGGTGTAGATCACCCGCCCGGCCATGGCGTCTGGCGACAGGCCGTTGTACTGCCAGACCACGGCGACCACCGGGATGCCGATATCGGGGAACACATCCGTGGGGGTACGCAGGGCCGCCATCGGCCCGATGATGCAGATGAATATGGCCAACACGATGAAGGTGTACGGCTTGTGCAGTGCGGTCTTTACCAGCCCGAGCATGCGTGGATCTCCGAAAGAGCAGGGTTGCAAACCCCGGCAGTCTTGCCCGACCCACCTAACACGCACCTTTCAGCCAGGTGAAGGAAGATTTAGGTAACGGCTGAAGATCCTTTCATGTGTATTCATTTGTTCTACAAATGGCAGCTCTTCAAGCTTGTCAGCCATCGGATACGCCTTTTTATTGATGTGTTTTGGAGCCCTGCCATGTCACCGAAAACCCTGTTGTTGATTCCCGCCCTGGCTGCCGCCTTGGTGTTGTCGGCGTGTGCCGGCCCGATACCCCAGGCCGACCCGAGCGAAGCCTGGATCGGCTTGAAAGAAGAAGCACCGAATGACCTGTTGGCCGAGCGCGTCGACGGTCGGCGCGTGGATGACGGGCGCTACTTTGAAGTGAGCCCTGGGGACCATCGACTGGACGTGACGCTGTTTGAAGAAGAGCCCGGCGACGATAACCAGCAGGACTGCCAGGGCCGGGTCGAGTACAGGCATTTCAAGGCGGGTGAGCATTACACTCTGGAGGAGTCGAGCCTCGGGACCACGGTGCGCGCAGCGCTCAAGGATGGGCATGGCAAAGAGGTTGCCGCCACGCAAGACTTCGCGTGCATGCCCGGCTAAGCGTGATGCGCCGTCGCCTTGCTCGGCTTGGCGGGCGCAGTGGGTTTGACGTGGGGGTGATGATGGCGGCGGGTCACGCGCATGACCCCCCACAACATGGCGGCGGCCACCGCCAGCCAACCGCAGATCAGCATGAAAATCGTCGTTGCAAGGCTCATTCAGGCCTCCCTTCGCCCCATCCGGGGTCTATACACAGTCTTCCCAATGGACAGTCTAGCTACCCGGGGGTTGCCTGCTATTGACCAATGGTCGTGTCTGTCCAACTCGTTTGCTCTATCGCGGGCGTTTTACCGACACTGGAGGCTATACCCCTGCCCAAGAGCGTCCTATGATCGGGGCCCTCACCGGCAGTTGATCAAGAGAGTTAAAAATTGCGCTTACGGTCGAACCTTAAAGCATCCATCCTGCTGGCCTGCGCCCTGGGGCTGACGGCCTGTTCCAGCCATCCTTCGAAACTCCCCGGCCTGCCGGAGCGGGTTGAACTCAACGGCGTACCGACCTTTCGCAGCGAGGCTTATCAGAGCGGTCCTACGGCTTTGGCCAGCATGCTGTCGCAACAAGGCATTGTCATGACACCGGGGTTGCTGGATAAGCCGCTGCACTTGCCAGGCGCCGAAGCGGACCTTGAGCGCAACATGCAGAAGCTGGCGCGCGAGTACGGGCTGATGGTGTATCCACTGGAAGCCAGGCTGACCGCCGTGCTGGCGCAAGTGGCGGCGGGCTACCCGGTGATGGCGCGGATCAACTCAAGCTTCTGGTCCGACCCGCGCTATGTCGTGGTGGTGGGATTCAACCAGCAGAAGAGCACGGTGCTGTTGCGTTCCGGCAGGGAGCGGCGATTGATGATGGGCTTCAGCGACTTTGAGTCGGCGTGGAAGAGTGCGGGGAATTGGGCGATTCTTACCCAGCGTCCGAGCCAGTTGCCGGCGAATGTGGACGCGCAGCGTTGGCGCGAGGCGGCGAATGCGACCGCTCAGGCCGGGCAGGAGCAGTCGGCGGCCCAAGCACTCAAGGTGCTGGCGGAACACAGATAGAAATGTGGGAGGGGCGGTGCGACGATTCGACTTGCCCCCGATAGCGGTGGATCAGTCACTGACTACTGTGAATGACACACTGCTATCGGGAGCAAGCCCCCTCCCATATGGGTTCTGCGGTGTTCTTTAACGGCGGACTTCTGTCACACCTGCACGGTTCTTCAGGTTCTTGTCAGCCTTGTAGCGCAACGCCACATCCGGCACCGCGCCGCCCTTGCCGGTTTCGACCCAGCTGCGAATACGACTGGCATCGGCGAAGTGGGTGAATTTGCCGAAAGCATCCAGGATCACCAGCGACACCGGGCGGTTGCCCATGCTGGTCACCAGCACCAGGCAATGCCCGGCCTGGTTGGTAAAACCGGTCTTGGTCAGCTTGATATCCCAGTTGGCCCGGTTGATCAGGTGGTCGGTGTTGGAGAAACCCAGGGTGTAGTTGGGCTTGCGGAACGCCACGGTTTTTTCCTTGGTGGTACTCAGCTGGCTCAACATCGGAAACTTGCGTGCATAGGCCAGCAGCTTGCTCAGGTCGCGCGCGGTCGACACGTTATGGATCGACAGCCCCGTAGGTTCCACGTAATGGGTGCTAGTCATGCCCAGCGCCTTGGCCTTGGCGTTCATCGCGGCAATAAACGCCGCGTAACCGCCCGGATAATGGTGGGCCAGGCTCGCGGCGGCGCGGTTTTCCGAGGACATCAGCGCGATCAGCAGCATTTCCTTGCGCGGCATTTGGCTACCGATCTTCACCCGGGAGAACACGCCCTTCATCTCTGGTGTGTCGGTGATGTTGATGTCGATGTATTCATCCATGTCCTGCTTGGCTTCCAGCACGATCAGGCCGGTCATCAGCTTGCTGACGGAAGCGATGGGGACCACCACATCGGGGTTGCTTGAATAGATGACCTTGTTGGTCTGTAGATCCACAAGCATGGCGCTGCCGGAGGCGATTTGCAGTTTGGAGGCGTCACGCGGGGCCAAGGTGGTTTCGGCGGCGTTCGCGAAGGTGCCTGTCAATGCAAAAAGTAGGCTGACAATGGAAAGACGAATTTTCACGCGGATGAACTCGCTAAAAGTAAGAAGTACCGTCTGGGAACGGGTTTGATGACAAATGGCGTTACATTTTAGGAGTATGGATCAGAAACTGTCGAATGTTCTTCCAGATCCGGACGAAAGTACTTAAAAACTATGAATAAACAGGTTTTTTTCGGGCAATAAAAAGCCCCGCGATAAGGCAGGGCTTTTTCAGTACGCCTGGTTATCAGCTGTGCAGGGTTTCTGCTGCATACAGCGTGTTTTCCAGCAGGCACGCTCGGGTCATCGGGCCTACGCCGCCGGGAACCGGGGTGATCCAGCCGGCGCGGGGCAGGGCGGTCTCGTAAACTACGTCGCCCACCAGCTTGCCATCATCCTGGCGGTTGATGCCGACGTCGATGACGATTGCGCCTTCCTTGATCCACTCACCCTTGACCAGGCCCGGCTTGCCTGCGGCGACCACCACCAGATCAGCGCGGCCCACATGGCCGGCGAGGTCCTTGGTGAAGCGGTGGGTAACGGTCACGGTGCAGCCGGCCAGCAATAATTCCATCGCCATCGGGCGGCCGACGATATTCGAGGCGCCAACCACAACCGCGTCGAGGCCATACAGATCAACCCCGGTGCTTTCCAGCAGGGTCATGATGCCTTTGGGCGTGCAAGGGCGCAGCAGTGGGATGCGCTGGGCCAGGCGGCCGACGTTATAGGGGTGGAAGCCATCGACGTCTTTGTCCGGGCGGATGCGTTCCAGCAGTTTGGAGGCGTCCAGATGCTCGGGCAGCGGCAACTGGAGCAGGATGCCGTCCATGTTCGGGTCATCGTTGAGGCTGTCAATCAGGTCGGTCAGGGCCTGTTGAGTGGTCTCCGAAGGCAAGTCGTAGGCTTTGGAGATAAAGCCAACCTCTTCACAGTCTTTACGCTTGTGCGAGACATAAACCTGAGAGGCAGGATCGCTGCCGACCAGGATCACCGCGAGGCCAGGCGTGCGCAGGCCTTGCAGGCGACGCTCGGTGACGCGTTTGGCGATCTGCTGGCGCAGGCTGGCGGCGATTGATTTGCCGTCGATAAGTTGTGCAGTCATTACGCGTGATTAACCATCGAGAGGGGGAAGAAAAGTGCGCGCATTCTCGCACGCCAGGGCGCGAGGGCAAAGGCGCTTGGTCTGCAAATTGCCCTAACCCCTTAAATAAAATCAGTTTTTTTCAAAAAAGATTTGACGGGTTTCGGGACCCTCTATACTATTCGTCGCACTTGTCGGGCACAGCCTAGCACTGGTTAGAAGGTCGAGCAGAATTGTTGTGCTGCAAGGCTGGAAACACTTAGTTTGTAATCCTCCAAGAGTACAGATTAATCAGGCGCCCGTAGCTCAGCTGGATAGAGCATCCGCCTTCTAAGCGGATGGTCGCAGGTTCGAGTCCTGCCGGGTGCGCCATTAGGCAGCTTTGGCACAAGTAGCGTTAGATGGTGGGCGTAGCTCAGTTGGTAGAGCACGGGATTGTGACTCCCGTTGTCGAGGGTTCGATCCCCTTCGTCCACCCCATATTTGAAAGGCGCCAGATTAATCGTCTGGCGCCTTTGCTTTAAGAGCTTCAAGCGCGGATGTGGTGGAATTGGTAGACACACTGGATTTAGGTTCCAGCGCCGCGAGGCGTAAGAGTTCGAGTCTCTTCATCCGCACCAAATAAAACGTTGCTAGGCCGTCAGGCAGGGCAGGGTTTAACAAAGAAGTGGTTTGGTTTCTTTGTTAACGCAATATGGTGGGCGTAGCTCAGTTGGTAGAGCACGGGATTGTGACTCCCGTTGTCGAGGGTTCGATCCCCTTCGTCCACCCCATATTCGAAAGGCGCCAGATTTAACAGTCTGGCGCCTTTTTTGGTTTTGGCGGTTTGATTATCTCGGCGGTCGCAGGTACTGGGCCGCATCGGCAGCGCGTTTCGTCGTATTTGTGTGTCTCGATGATGCCGCGTTGCCTGTCCGCTCCGCTCGCGGCGTGGGCCGTCAGGGAGATGAATGGCAGCTTCTTCTATATATAGAAGGGCGGCGCAGAGCCCTGGCGCAATTGGCTGTATTTGTCACCGGGGCGGGGTACTTCAGTGCCTTCGTACCGATAAATTGCCGGCGGTTTCCGGGTGTATTTTCAGTAGGGTGACTTCTTGAGTTTGACCCACTAGAATGCATGCCCTTGATTGGGGTCGGAAATGGCCGGCTAATGTCTGTGCAACGAGGAATATCCATGCAAGTTTCTGTTGAAAATACTACTGCTCTCGAGCGCCGCCTGAGCATCACCGTGCCGGCAGAGCGTATCGAGACTGCGGTCAACAAGCGTCTGCAGCAGACTGCCCAAAAGGCCAAGATCGCTGGTTTCCGTCCAGGCAAAGTGCCGATGAGCGAAATCAAGCGTCGTTTTGGTGCCGATGCGCGCCAGGAAGCTGTAGGTGACGTGATCCAGGCTTCCTTCTACGAAGCCGTTGTCGAGCAAAAGCTGAACCCGGCTGGCTCGCCTTCGATCGAGCCCAAGTCCCTGGAAGCCGGCAAGGACCTGGAATACGTAGCCGTATTCGAAGTGTTCCCGGAATTCGAAGTAGCGGGCTTCGACGGTATCGCTATCGAGCGCCTGAGCGCCGAAGTGGCTGATTCGGACCTGGACAACATGCTCGAAATCCTGCGCAAGCAGAACACCCGTTTCGAAGTGGTCGAGCGTGCCGCCCAGAACGAAGACCAACTGAACATCGATTTCGTTGGCAAGGTCGACGGCGAAGTATTCGCTGGTGGCTCCGCCAAGGGCACTCAGCTGGTGCTGGGTTCCAACCGCATGATCCCTGGCTTCGAAGACGGCCTGGTTGGCGCCAAGGCCGGCGAAGAACGCGTTCTGAACCTGGAATTCCCTGCTGACTACCAGAACCTGGACCTGGCCGGCAAAGCCGCCGAGTTCACCGTGACCGTCAACAGCGTTTCCGAGCCTAAGCTGCCAGAGCTGAACGAAGAGTTCTTCGCGCAATTCGGCATCAAGGAAACCGGTATCGAAGGCTTCCGCACCGAAGTTCGCAAGAACATGGAGCGTGAGCTGCGTCAGGCGATCAAGTCCAAGGTCAAGAACCAGGTCATGGACGGTCTGCTGGCCGCCAACCCGATCGAAGTGCCAAAGGCCCTGCTGTCCAACGAAGTGGATCGCCTGCGCGTACAAGCGGTTCAGCAGTTTGGTGGCAACATCAAGCCTGACCAACTGCCGGCCGAGCTGTTCGAAGAGCAAGCCAAGCGCCGCGTCGTGCTGGGCCTGATCGTGGCTGAAGTGGTCAAGCAGTTCGACCTCAAGCCAGACGAAGACCGTGTTCGCGAAATGATCCAGGAAATGGCGTCGGCCTACCAGGAACCTGAGCAGGTCGTGTCCTGGTACTACAAGAACGACCAGCAGCTGAACGAAGTACGTTCGGTTGTGCTGGAAGAACAAGTTGTGGATACTGTTCTGCAGAAGGCTAAGGTGACCGATAAAGCGGTCTCTTACGAAGAAGCAGTCAAACCGGCGGAAGCAGCACAAGCCGACTGATTGTCCAACTCGTTGGAAATTCAACCATAAGCCAGCCTCGCGCTGGCTTATGCGTTTTCAAGACATGACTATTTGGGAGTAACTGCAGAGCATGTTCCGTAATTCCTATATTCAGCAGAACTCTGATATCCAGGCCGCTGGCGGCCTGGTCCCGATGGTTGTCGAGCAGTCCGCTCGTGGTGAACGCGCCTACGACATCTACTCGCGCCTGCTCAAGGAGCGAGTGATCTTTCTGGTTGGCCCGGTAGAGGACTACATGGCCAACCTGATCTGTGCGCAACTGCTGTTCCTTGAAGCGGAAAATCCGGACAAGGACATCCATCTCTACATCAACTCGCCGGGCGGTTCGGTGACTGCGGGCATGTCGATCTATGACACCATGCAGTTCATCAAGCCGAACGTGTCGACTACCTGCATTGGCCAGGCCTGCAGCATGGGTGCATTCCTGCTGACCGCCGGCGCCGAGGGCAAGCGTTACTGCCTGCCGAACTCACGCGTGATGATTCACCAGCCACTGGGCGGTTTCCAGGGCCAGGCATCGGACATCGAAATCCATGCCAAGGAAATCCTCTTCATTCGTGAGCGCCTCAACACGCTGATGGCCAAGCACAGCGGGCACACACTTGAAGAAATCGAGCGTGATACCAACCGTGACAACTTCATGAGCGCTGAAGCCGCCCGTGAGTACGGGTTGATCGACGCAGTGATCGAAAAGCGCCCCGCTTAATATAAGCCGCTCAAAATAGGGCTGGTCGGCATGTCCGACCACTGGCGGGCTTGAAAAAGCCCGCATAAGCCTTCATCTTGTGTTGCAAGCCTATCGGATTTGGATCGAACGAATGACTGACACCCGCAACGGCGAGGACAACGGCAAGCTGCTCTATTGCTCCTTCTGTGGCAAAAGCCAGCATGAAGTACGCAAATTGATTGCCGGCCCCTCGGTGTTTATCTGCGACGAATGCGTCGACCTGTGCAATGACATCATCCGCGAGGAGGTGCAGGAAGCCCAGGCCGAGAGCAGTGCGCACAAACTCCCATCGCCTAAAGAAATCAGCGGCATCCTTGACCAGTACGTAATTGGTCAGGAGCGTGCAAAGAAGGTTCTGGCCGTAGCGGTGTACAACCACTACAAGCGCTTGAACCAGCGTGACAAGAAAGGCGACGAAGTCGAACTCGGCAAGAGTAACATCCTGCTGATCGGCCCTACAGGCTCGGGTAAAACCCTGCTTGCGGAAACCCTCGCTCGTCTGCTGAACGTTCCGTTCACCATCGCCGACGCCACCACCCTCACCGAGGCTGGCTACGTGGGTGAAGATGTCGAGAACATCATTCAGAAACTGCTGCAGAAGTGCGACTACGACGTAGAGAAGGCCCAGATGGGTATTGTCTACATCGACGAAATCGACAAGATCTCGCGCAAGTCGGACAACCCGTCCATCACTCGGGATGTTTCCGGTGAAGGCGTGCAGCAAGCACTGTTGAAGCTGATCGAAGGCACGGTCGCTTCGGTACCGCCCCAGGGCGGCCGTAAGCACCCGCAGCAGGAATTCCTGCAGGTCGATACGCGTAACATCCTGTTTATCTGTGGCGGTGCGTTCTCCGGGCTGGAAAAGGTTATTCAGCAGCGTTCCACCCGTGGCGGCATCGGTTTCAGCGCGGAAGTGCGTAGCAAGGAAGAAGGCAAAAAGGTAGGCGAGTCCCTGCGTGAAGTCGAACCTGACGATCTGGTCAAGTTCGGCCTGATCCCGGAATTCGTCGGTCGTCTGCCGGTCCTGGCGACGTTGGACGAGCTGGATGAGGCGGCTTTGATTCAGATCCTCACCGAGCCGAAAAACGCCCTGACCAAGCAATATGCCAAGCTGTTCGAGATGGAAGGTGTGGACCTCGAGTTCCGTACCGACGCGCTCAAATCAGTGGCCAAGCGGGCATTGGAGCGCAAGACCGGTGCACGTGGTCTGCGTTCGATCCTCGAAGGCGTGTTGCTCGACACCATGTACGAAATCCCCTCGCAGTCCGAGGTGAGCAAGGTGGTGATCGACGAAAGCGTTATCGAAGGCAAGTCCAAGCCACTGTATATCTACGAAAACAGTGAGCCGGCTGCCAAGGCTGCACCTGACGCGTAAGCGTCTTTGCAGTGGCGGTACAAGCAAGGGGCCTTTCGGGGCCCCTTGTTTTTTTCGGGTGTTTTTGCGGGGTGGTAGATTAAATCGCGTTTATTCATGCGTTTAAGTGCTGGCATTGCGCTTGTTTTTTTTGCATGCAACCCCCATCTTGGTTTCAAGCTTATTTTTCAACTGTCATAGAGGCGAAATCATGAAGACAACCATCGAATTGCCTCTCCTGCCGTTGCGTGATGTCGTCGTCTATCCGCACATGGTTATCCCGCTGTTCGTGGGGCGCGAGAAGTCTATCGAAGCCCTCGAGGCCGCGATGACGGGCGACAAGCAGATCCTGCTGTTGGCCCAGAAGAATCCTGCTGATGATGATCCAGGCGAAGACGCCCTGTATCGGGTCGGCACCGTTGCGACTGTCCTGCAATTGCTCAAGCTGCCTGACGGTACCGTCAAGGTACTCGTGGAAGGCGAGCAGCGCGGCGCGGTAGAGCGTTTCATGGAGGTGGATGGCCACCTGCGCGCCGAAGTGGCGCTGATCGACGAAGTCGAAGCCCCTGAGCGTGAATCCGAAGTGTTTGTGCGCAGCCTGCTTTCGCAGTTCGAGCAGTATGTGCAACTGGGCAAGAAAGTCCCGGCTGAAGTCCTCTCGTCGCTCAACAGCATCGATGAGCCAAGTCGCCTGGTCGACACCATGGCTGCGCACATGGCGCTGAAGATCGAGCAGAAGCAGGACATTCTCGAAATCATCGATCTGTCGGCCCGTGTCGAGCATGTGCTGGCGCTGCTGGATGGCGAAATCGACCTGCTGCAGGTTGAGAAGCGCATCCGCGGCCGCGTGAAGAAACAAATGGAGCGCAGCCAGCGCGAGTACTACCTGAATGAGCAGATGAAGGCCATTCAGAAAGAACTCGGCGACGGTGAGGAAGGCCACAACGAAATCGAAGAGCTGAAAAAGCGTATCGATGCCGCTGGCCTGCCGAAAGACGCGCTGACCAAGGCCACGGCCGAGCTGAACAAGCTCAAGCAAATGTCGCCGATGTCGGCCGAAGCCACTGTGGTTCGTTCCTACATCGATTGGCTGGTGCAGGTGCCGTGGAAGGCTCAGACCAAGGTACGCCTGGACCTGACCCGCGCCGAAGAAATCCTCGATGCCGACCACTACGGCCTTGAAGAGGTCAAGGAGCGTATCCTTGAATACCTCGCGGTACAAAAGCGCGTGAAGAAAATTCGCGGCCCGGTGTTGTGCCTGGTCGGTCCGCCTGGGGTGGGTAAAACTTCGCTGGCCGAGTCGATTGCCAGTGCGACCAACCGCAAGTTCGTGCGCATGGCCCTCGGCGGCGTGCGTGACGAAGCGGAAATCCGTGGCCATCGCCGGACTTACATCGGTTCGATGCCAGGAAGATTGATTCAAAAGATGACAAAAGTGGGCGTGCGCAACCCGCTGTTCCTGCTCGATGAAATCGACAAGATGGGCAGCGACATGCGTGGCGATCCGGCGTCGGCGTTGCTTGAGGTGCTCGATCCCGAGCAGAACCACAATTTCAACGACCATTACCTGGAAGTCGACTACGACCTGTCTGACGTCATGTTCCTGTGCACCTCCAACTCCATGAACATTCCGCCAGCCTTGCTGGATCGGATGGAGGTGATTCGTCTGCCGGGTTACACCGAAGACGAGAAGATCAACATCGCCGTCAAATACCTCGCGCCCAAGCAGACTGCGGCCAACGGCCTGAAGAAAGGCGAGATCGAATTTGACGTCGAAGCGATCCGTGACATCGTGCGCTATTACACCCGCGAGGCCGGTGTACGGGGCCTTGAGCGTCAGATCGCGAAAATCTGCCGCAAGGCGGTCAAGGAACATTCCTTGGAGAAACGCTTCTCTGTGAAGGTGACGGCCGACGCGCTGGAGCATTTCCTGGGTGTGCGTAAATTCCGCTACGGCCTGGCCGAGCAGCAGGACCAGGTAGGGCAGGTGACTGGCCTGGCATGGACCCAGGTGGGCGGCGAGTTGCTGACCATCGAAGCTGCCGTGATCCCGGGCAAGGGCCAGTTGATCAAGACCGGCTCTCTCGGCGATGTGATGGTCGAATCGATCACCGCCGCGCAGACCGTGGTGCGCAGTCGCGCCAGGAGCCTGGGTATTCCCCTGGACTTCCACGAGAAGCACGACACCCATATCCACATGCCGGAAGGCGCGACGCCGAAGGACGGCCCGAGCGCCGGCGTAGGCATGTGCACGGCGCTGGTGTCGGCATTGACCGGTATTCCGGTGCGCGCCGATGTGGCGATGACCGGGGAAATTACCCTGCGCGGCCAGGTATTGGCCATCGGTGGGCTGAAAGAGAAATTACTCGCTGCACACCGGGGTGGAATCAAGACCGTGATCATTCCTGAAGAGAATGTTCGCGACTTGAAGGAAATTCCTGACAATATCAAGCAGGATCTTCAGATTAAACCGGTTAAATGGATTGACGAAGTCCTGCAAATTGCGCTGCAATACGCGCCGGAGCCCTTGCCGGATGTGGCTCCGGAGATTGTCGCGAAGGACGAAAAGCGCGAGTCGGATTCCAAGGAAAGAATTAGCACGCATTAAGGTGTTGAAGCCTGGGGGGCTTCCTTGACAGCTTTTTAGAGCCCTTGTTATAAAGCGGCTCTTAAGTGTCTGTAGGCCATTCAGCACTGGTTTTTGCTTTTTACCAAAAAACTTAGAATCATACTCATAGATATATAAGGGGACTTAGAGTGAACAAGTCGGAACTGATTGATGCTATCGCTGCATCCGCTGATATCCCGAAAGCTGCTGCCGGCCGTGCGCTGGACGCAGTAATCGAATCCGTCACTGGCGCTCTGAAGGCCGGCGACTCCGTGGTACTGGTAGGCTTCGGTACTTTCTCTGTGACTGACCGCCCAGCTCGCACTGGCCGTAACCCACAGACCGGCAAAGCACTGCAAATCGCTGCTGCCAAGAAACCAGGTTTCAAAGCCGGTAAAGCCCTGAAAGAAGCCGTTAACTAAGCTTCGATCAAGCCTTTGCTTACCCGGGTCGGACGCAGGTCTGGCCTGGCAGCGGAGCGGTAGCTGACCCACGTATCCATTGGGTCGCCACGCCGGGGGTCAGAGTTAAAACCCCCGTCCGCTCCGCCAGTTACGAGAAGGCGCATCCTCGGATGCGCCTTTCTTCTATCCGGATTCTACCCACGCTCCACGGTTGCCTATTTTTGATGTTCAACCGTTTCTGGGGGACGCATGCTGCAAAATATCAGGGACAATTCACAAGGCTGGATTGCCAAGACCATTATCGGGATCATCGTCGCATTGATGGCGTTCACCGGTATCGAGGCTATTTTCCAGGCTTCGGGTAATAACAAGCAGGACGTGGCCAAGGTCAACGGTGAGGAAATCACCCAGACCGAATTGAGCCAGGCCGTCGATATGCAAAGGCGCCAGCTGATGCAACAACTGGGCAAGGATTTCGATGCTTCCCTGTTGGACGAAAAACTGCTGCGCGACGCGGCCCTCAAGGGCCTGATCGATCGCAAGCTGCTGCTGCAAGGCGCTGCTGATGCCAAGTTCGGTTTCTCGGAAGCGGCCTTGGACCAGGTGATCCTGCAGACGCCGGAGTTCCAGGTGGACGGCAAGTTCAACGCCGAACGCTTTGACCAGGTGGTGCGCCAACTGGGCTATACCCGCCTGCAATTCCGTCAGATGCTGACCCAGGAAATGCTGATCGGCCAGGTTCGCGCAGGCATCGCTGGCAGTGGTTTCGTGACCGATGCCGAGGTGCTGGCATTTGCCCGTCTGGAAAAACAGACCCGCGATTTCGCCACCGTCAACGTTAAAGCTGACCCGGCAGCGGTGAAACTCACCGATGACGAAGTCAAGGCGTACTACGACCAGCACGCCAAGGAGTTCATGACCCCGGACCAGGTGGTCATCGACTACCTGGAGCTGAAGAAGTCGTCGTTCTTCGACCAGGTTACCGTCAAGGACGATGAACTTCAGGCTGCCTACGAGAAAGAAACCGCCAACCTCGCTGAACAGCGTCGTGCTGCGCACATTCTGATCGAGGTCAACGACAAGGTCACCGAGGCGCAAGCCAAGGCCAAGATCGAAGACATCCAGGCGCGCCTGGCCAAGGGCGAGCAGTTTGAAGCCCTGGCCAAGGAGTTTTCCCAGGATCCGGGTTCGGCCAGCAATGGCGGCGATCTCGGGTTTGCCGGTCCTGGCGTCTACGATCCAGACTTCGAGACGGCGCTGTACGGCCTCAAGCAGGACCAGGTGTCGGTGCCGGTGCGCACGTCCTTCGGTTGGCACTTGATCAAGCTGCTGGGCGTTGAAGCACCCGAGGTGCCATCGTTCGCCAGCCTGAAAGACAAGCTGACCCGCGAACTCAAGACCCAGCAGGTTGAACAGCGGTTTGTCGAAGCTACCAAGCAATTGGAAGATGCGGCGTTCGAAGCGTCCGACCTGGCCCAGCCGGCGTCCGATCTGAAGCTGACGGTACACACTTCCGCGCCGTTCGGCCGTGAAGGTGGCGAAGGCGTCGCGGCCAACCGTGCCGTGGTCACCGCAGCGTTCAGCCCGGAAGTGCTGGATGAGGGTGCCAACAGCAGCGCCATTGAGCTCGACCCGGAAACCATCATCGTGCTGCGCGCCAAAGAGCACCTCAAGCCTGCCCAGATTCCGCTGGAAAAGGTTGCCACGGCGATTCGCGCACAGATGACCAAGGAGCGTGCGAGCGCTGCCGCCAAAGCCCATGCCGACGAGCTGATCGCCGGCCTGCGTGATGGCAAGATCGCCCTGAGCCAGCCGATTGACGGCCAGGCCTGGAAGGTGACTGAAGCCGCTACCCGTGGCCAGGAAGCTGTCGACCCTGCCGTGCTGCAAGCGCTGTTCCGCATGCCCAAGCCTGCGGGCAAGGACAAGCCGAGCTTCACCACTGTCAGCCTGCGCGATGGCAGCCAGGTGATCGTGCGCTTGAATGGCGTCAACGAAGCTGCTTCGCCTACGGACGAAGAAAAGGCGCAATACCGCCGCGCCCTCGCTTCGCGTATTGGCCAGCAGGATTTTGCGGCCTACCGCAAGCAGCTGGAAACCCAGGCAGACATCAAGAAGTTCTGATGCCGGCTTGAATGAAAAGACCCCGTCCTGAAAAGGCCGGGGTCTTTTTTTGCGCGCGTTAAAGCCCGCGACGCTTCGTTCTCAAGTCCGCTTGCCCGAGAACTTGAGCTTGCCCCAGCTCAGGCCGATGACCGCCGCCAGGGTCGAGGCCGTCAATACGCTCAGCTTGGCCGCCGCCAGCAAAGCCGGGTCGGAGAACGCCAGGGAGGAGATGAAGATCGACATTGTGAAACCAATCCCCGCCAGCAGACCCACCAGGCCCACACCCGTCCAGGTAACGCCGTCCGGCAGCTTGCAGAGGTTGAGCTTGACCAGCGTGAAGCTTGCCAGCATCACGCCAATGGGTTTGCCCAGCACCAGGGCGAAGATGACGCCCATGAACACACCCTGGGGCAGGGGATCGTCCAGGTTGAAGCCGCTCAAGCTGACACCCGCGTTGGCCAGGGCAAACAACGGCATCACGCCGAACGCCACCCATGGATGCAGCGCCGATTGGACCCGCTGCACTGGCGGTAATATTTCCCGCTGTGCTTCGCGCAATTGCTTCAACGGCTGGGTAACGTGCCCTGGGCCTTCAGGCGACTGGGAAAAGCGCTCCATCAATTCGTTGAGCGTGCGGCCTATGGTGTCCAGCGGGCGTTCGGTGGTGGGCTTGGAGTTGACGGGCGTCATCAGCCCCAGGATCACGCCGGCGAGCGTCGGGTGAACGCCGGTCTTGAGCAGGCCGAACCACACAATCGCCCCAGGCAACAGGTAGATCGCGGCCTTGCCGATGCCCATGCGCTGGAAAACCAGCACCAGCGCCAGCCCGGCGACAGCAATCACCAGCCCCATATAATCGAGACTGGCAGTGAAGAAAACGGCAATGATCAGGATCGCCACGATGTCATCGATAATCGCCAGGGCCAGCAGCAAAATACGCACGCCGCTGGGGATCGACTTACCCAACAGTGCCAGCACGCCGACGGCAAAGGCGATGTCCGTCGCGGTTGGCACGGCCCAGCCACTGGCAGCGGCGGTGCCGTGGTTGAGCAGGGTGTAAATGAGCGCCGGCATCAGTACGCCGCCCAGCGCAGCGCCCAATGGCAGCGTGGCCAGCTTGAGGTTGGCGAGCGCGCCGTCCTTGATTTCCTGACGGATCTCGGCGCCCACCACCAGGAAGAAGATGGTCATCAGGCCATCGTTGACCAGAAAATGCAGGGAGCGCGACACACTGTAGTCGCCCAACCCAAGGGTGACCGGTGTGTTCCAGAAGTGCTCATAGGTTGCGGCAGCCGGGCTGTTGGCCCAAATCAATGCGACGATGGCAGCCAGCAGCAGGACAATGCCGCTGACGGCTTCAATCCGTGAAAAGCGCTCGAGGGCCGACAGTGCGCCCTCGGTCAAACGCTGAGGGCGAGGGATGGCGGGGTGTTTATCAGGCACGACAGATCTCCATTGGCGGCCCGACCAACGCTTATCCTTTAACCTGCGCTGTACCGTATGCAGCAGCGCACCCAGGGCGATAATAGGAAGTTGGGGAATAAGTTGTAAACAAACTTGTCATAGTCAGCGGCGCCGGTCTCAAAAGCCTGTGACGTTTTACCGACAGGAATGCGCGCGCCAACGCCTCGTTCTGTTGCACAATACCGCCCGGACTGTTTTTCTCAGGATTTTCGATGTCGACATCATTTCACTTGCGAAACCTAGGGTTGGCGCTGGTGCTGGCGGGCGCGGCGGGTTGCTCGTCGCCCAAGACCGCTATTTACGAACATGAGAATTTCGACGATTCCGGTACGTTTTCCCGCGATTACCCGGTGAGCGATGTGGCGGCCTGTGAAGCCGCGCGCCGTGCCCTGCTGAGCCAGGGCTATATCATCACCAGCAGCGACCCGAAGCTGGTGGCCGGTAACAAGAGTTTCCAGCAGACCGGCGAAAGCCACCTGCAGATCAGCTTCAACGTGGTGTGTGCCGCGGATGGCAAAGGCAGCAATCATTCGACGATGTTTGCCAACGCCTTGCAGGACCGCTATGCCCTGAAGAAGGTCAACAATTCCGCAAGCCTCGGGGTAGGGGTTTTGGGTTCGGTGTCGATGCCGATCGGCTCCACCGATGACTCGATGGTCAAGGTGGCGAGCGAGACCGTTTCGGCGCCCAAGTTCTATGAGCGTTACTTTGCGTTGGTGGATGTGTTCCTGCCCCAGGAAGTGAAGCAGGCTGCGCACATCCCCGAGAAGCCCAAGGATGAGCTTGGCATGCCTGAACCCAAGGCCGCACCGGCCGCCGAGAAGGTCGAGGCGCCCCAGGAGACACCGGCAACGCCTGCCGCTGCGCAACCGCTCGCACCGCCAGCCGAAGCCGCACCGATCGCGCCGAGCGTAGCGCCGGAGCCCGTACCGGACACCGCACCGGCCCCGGCAGCAGAACCCGCGCCGGCGCCGACCAACCCGAACCTGCCAGCGCCGACGGAGGCGATTCCACCCCTGCCAACGCCTGCGCAGTGACTCACACCGCTACGGGGTCTGCCTTGTCGGCATTGATCCCGTAGCGGCTGATGGCCTCCACGACTTTGTCACGGCCTATCACGCCGTCATCTGCCAGTGCCTTCAGCGCCGCCAGCACGATGAAGTGTCGATCCACTTCAAAAAACTCCCGCAACGCTTCCCGCGTATCCGACTGCCCGAAACCATCGGTTCCCAACGCCACGAAGCGGCGGTTGTGTACGAAAGGGCGGATCTGGTCTGCGAATAATTTCATGTAGTCCGTTGCCACCACCACCGGCCCGGTTTGACCGACGAGGCACTGTTCCACGTAGCTCAGGCGTGGCTCGCCCTCCGGATGCAGCAGGTTCCAGCGCTCCGTTGCGTGCCCGTCACGGCGCAGCTCAGTCAGGCTGGTGGCGCTCCATACGTCACTGTGCACGGCAAAATCCTGTTCAAGCAGGGCCGCTGCGGCGATCACTTCGCGCAAAATCGAACCGCTGCCCATCAATTGCACCTGTGCGTCGGGGTGTGTGCTCAATGGATACAGACCCTTGAGGATGCCATCCTCCACGCCTTCGGGGATCGCCGGGTGCGGGTAGTTTTCGTTGAGCAGGGTGATGTAGTAGTAAATGTCTTCTTGCTCGACATACATACGGCGCATGCCCTCGCGAATGATCACCGCCAGCTCGTAGGCAAAGGTCGGATCATAGGCCACGCAGCACGGAATCACTGACGCCAGGATATGGCTGTGCCCGTCGTCATGTTGCAAACCTTCGCCCATCAGGGTGGTGCGACCGGCCGTGGCCCCCAGCAGAAAACCACGGGCCCGCGCATCCCCGGCCGCCCAGGCCAGGTCGCCGACGCGCTGGAAGCCGAACATCGAATAGAAGATATAGAAAGGCACGGTCATCAGGCCGTGGTTGCTGTAGGACGTACTCGCCGCGATCCACGAGGAAATGGCACCCGATTCATTCAGGCCTTCCTGCATGATCTGTCCGTCCTTGCTCTCCTTGTAGTAGCTCAGTTGCCCAGCGTCCTGCGGGGTGTACAGCTGGCCGACGGCGGAGTGGATGCCGATCTGCCGGAACAGGCTTTCCATGCCGAAGGTGCGTGACTCATCCGGCACGATGGGGACGATCAGCTTGCTCAGATGTGGGTCCTTGAGCAGCGTGCCGAGGATGCGCACGAACGCCATGGTGGTGGAAATCGCACGCTCGCCGGTGTCCTTGAGCTGGGTAGCGAAGGCGGACAGCGGCGGGATCGTCAACGGCGCGACGCTGCTGTGCCGAGCGGGCACATAGCCGCCCAAGGCCTGGCGTCGGGCGGCAAAGTAGCGGGCTTCGGCACTGTCGGCGGCGGGTTTGAGATAGGGGATTTCGTCGAGCTGGTCATCGGCCACTTCCAGCCCGAAGCGGTCGCGGAAGGCTTTCACCGCGTCCGCCCCCATCTTCTTCAATTGATGGTTGATGTTCTGGCCTTCGCCAGCTTCGCCCATGCCAAAGCCTTTTACGGTCTTGGCCAGGATCACCGTGGGCTGGCCCTTGTGCCGCACGGCGGCGGCGTAGGCGTTGTAGACCTTGTCCGGGTCATGCCCGCCCCGTGAGAGTTTCCAGATATCGTCGTCGGACATATCTGCAACCAGCGCCAGCAACTCCGGGTATTTGCCGAAGAAATGTTCGCGTACGTAGGCGCCATTCTGGGATTTGTAATTCTGGTAGTCGCCGTCCACGCATTCCATCATGCGTTGGCGCAGCAGGCCGCTGTGGTCCTTTTCCAGCAGCGCATCCCAGCCACCGCCCCAGATTACCTTGATCACATTCCAGCCGGCGGCGCGGTACAGGCTTTCGAACTCCTGGATCACCTTGGCATTACCGCGCACCGGGCCGTCCAGGCGCTGCAGGTTGCAATTGACGACAAAGATCAGGTTGTCGAGTTTTTCACGGCCCGCGACGGAGATGGCGGCCAGGGATTCCGGCTGGTCCATTTCGCCATCGCCCAGGAACGCCCATACCTTGCGCCCCTGGTGTGGCTTGAGGTCGCGAAACTCCAGGTAACGCATAAAACGCGCCTGGTACGCGGCAGTGATCGGCCCGAGCCCCATGGACACCGTAGGGAATTGCCAGAAGTCCGGCATCAGCCGTGGGTGAGGGTATGACGACAGGCCTTCCCCGCCGGCCTCGCGGCGAAAGTTATCCAGTTGGGCTTCGTTGATACGGCCTTCCAGATATGCGCGGCCATAGACGCCAGGGGAGGAATGGCCCTGGATGTACACCAGGTCGCCGTCGAAGGTGTCGGTTCGGCCACGGAAGAAATGGTCGAAGCCTACGTCGTACAGCACTGCGGCTGACGCATAGGTCGCAATATGCCCACCCACGCCGGAGTGTTTGCCTGCACGCAAAACCATCGCCATGGCATTCCAGCGGATAAATGCGTTGGTCCGGCGTTCGATGTCCAGATTGCCGGGGTAGGGCAGCTGGCGATCGACGGCAATGGTATTCACGTAAGGGGTAGTCACCCGTCCGTAAAAGTCACCGTGGCGCGCGACGTCGAAATCCAGCAACTGATCGATCAGGTAATGGGCGCGGGGGCGGCCTTCGGCCGACAGCACCGATTCGATGGAGTCCAGCCACTCGCGGGTTTCCTGCGGATCGTTGTCCAGGGACGCGGCGTTATTCGGGTTCATATGAGGCTCCAGGGTAAGCGGATTCCAGGCGGTGAACGCCTTGTGGGCGTGGCGTAATATGATTGCAATTGCAACGACATGACGGAATTTAGCCCGGGATGAGCTACTATTGCAACCTTCTTGAAATTCCCCGGATGGTGTTGCATGTCGTCGAAAGAGCCTGATGTATGGTTCCGTTTTGTCAGGGCTCACAGGACGGTCATCCGTGAAATCGAGCGCCGGTTGGCCGAGGCGCAACTGCCGCCGTACGCCTGGTACGACGCGCTGTGGGGACTGGAGAGCGGTCCTGAGGGCACTCGCCGTATGCATGAACTGGCCGATGTACTGGCCATCGAGCGTTACAACCTCACGCGTCTGGTCGACCGCCTGGAAAAAGATGGCCTGGTGGTGCGCTCGCGCTCCGACGGTGATGGCCGGGCGGCGTTTGCCTCGATCACCGAGGCGGGCCGCACCCTGCGCAAAAAAATGTGGAAAATCTACGAGAGCACTGTGGACGAGCTGTTCCTGTCGCAGATCGCGCCTGAGCATCGCCAGGCCTTTGCCGATGCGCTGGAGCGTACGGCAGGGTTGGCGATGGGTGCCGCTGTGCAAACCCGTGGCCGGCGCAAAACCTGATGAAGTGAGAAAGAGGCTGTATTCCCGTCATTTCAAGTGATAGCGCTGCAGGGCGTTTTCCACACTTTGTGTGTCCAGATGCCCCTCATCGGCCAACGCTTTGAGCGCCAACACCGCAATCCAATACCGGTTCGGTGCGGCTGCCTGCACCGAGCCTGCGCCCAGCGCCACGAAGCGCGTATCCACATGCGCCGCCAACTGATCGACAACCGCCTGTGGGTAGCCGGTGACGGCAACCACCGGGGCCCGGCTCCCCGCCAGGCAGTCGCGCAGATGGCAGCTGCGCCTGGGCGCGCGCGGATGCAGGCGGTTCCAGCGCTCAGCGGCCGCCGCCTCGCGGGCCAACCGGGTGTAACTGGGGCAACTCCAGACGTGCGCCGCGATGCCCCATTCATCTTCCAGCAACTGCGCCGCGTGTATCACCTCCTCCAGTGCCCGGCCGGCACCGAGCAGGCGCACTGCCGCCCCTGCGCCCGGTCGCCGCACGGAGTACATGCCCTTGACCATGCCTTCACGGTCCAGCGCCTGCGGTGCGATGGCGCTTTCTTGGTCATGCAACGCCAGGTAATAAAACCCCGGCGAGCCATCGACGTATAACGTGCGCAACCCCGCCAGCACGATCGCCTGTGCTTCTTCGCCTGAGGCGGGGTCGTAGGGCGTGCAGCGTGGATTGGCCGACAGCCACAATGGCAACGACGGCTGCGCGCCCTTCGGCCAAGGCGATGGCTGGGTTTCGCTGTCGTTGCACAAGATGCCGCGCTGGGCGGTCTGGTCTGACAATGCGCACAGCTGCGCGGACGACGTCACGCTGTGCAGGTAGAGCAGCGGTTTTTCGCCGGTGTTGCGCGCAAACCAGGTGGGCCAATTGCCCACACGCCGGCTACGTGACTGCCCGCGAATCACCCAGGCTTGGCGGCTCGATTCCAAGGTGTTGGCCATGGTCATGACCGTGTACAGCGGCGAGTTGCGCGCGTGCGCGCAGGGGGTGAGTGCGTCGATGCACAATTGCGCTGCATTCGCGGTAGAGGCGGGCATGGGCGTGGCTCCTGACAACAGAGGGCCTACCCTAATGGAATTCGACTTGTAATTGCAATTGCAATGATTGCAATTGCGCGCCAGCGCTGATCTGCTAAATCTGTCCGCCGCCGACGCGTTTAATCTTCGAGTGCAGGAACGTCATGGCACAGACATTTTTTCGTCATGACGGCACTTTAGGCTGATCGTGCAGGTCATTAACCGTGCGGCCGCTTTTAACTCAACAAGGAGTCCCCCATGGACGATTACCAGGAAGAACTATTGGAGTACCAGGCATTCGA
Source organism: Pseudomonas sp. R1-43-08 (assembly GCF_003852255.1). Taxonomy (NCBI): domain Bacteria; kingdom Pseudomonadati; phylum Pseudomonadota; class Gammaproteobacteria; order Pseudomonadales; family Pseudomonadaceae; genus Pseudomonas; species Pseudomonas sp. R1-43-08. Next base: position 3,381,462 of record NZ_CP027734.1, on the reverse strand, counting down.
ATTCGACCCGCTGGACCCGGTCGACGATGCCACCGAGCTGTAAGCCCGACTTCAGGCGGAATGCCGCTGACTGCGGCGAAATTCCCCTGGGGTCTGGTTGTTCCAGCGCCTGAAGGCGCGTTGGAAGGCTTGGGCTGAGGCGAAACCGAGCAAGTAGGCGATCTCGCCGAAAGCCAGTTCCGTATCGCGAATGTAGGTCATGGCCAGGTCGCGGCGGGTGTCGTTGAGAATCGCGCGGAACTGGGTGCCCTCGTCGGTCAGTTTGCGGCGCAGTGTCCAGGTGGGCAGCTTCAAACGTGCCGCCACTTCTTCCAGGTCGGGTTCCCGGCCGCCATTGAGCATCGGCCCGAGCAACCGGGTAATGCGCTCGCGCAGGCTGCGGGTGCGCGTCAGCTGCTCCAGTTCCCGTTCACACAGTTGCAGCAACAGCTGCCAGGTACTCGGGCAGTGGTGCGGGTTGCGCAGGGCCAGGGTAGGTTGGCTGAGGCGCAGTTGATTGTTCTCGGCACCGAACTGCAGCGGTGCGGCCCCCAGCACGTCATACCGCTCACTGTACTCGGGAGCTTCGAACTCGATTTCGATGCGCTGGGCCTGCACCCTTTGTTGCGCCAGGCTCGACAGTTGATGCAGCCAGCCGGCGATGATCGAGTCCACCACAAAGCGGTTATAGGCGTTGTAGGGGCTGATCGAATAGAACCGCAGCCAGGCGCCTTCGGCGTCCTCATGAAAACTCGATTGCCCACGGTAGTTGGAGCCATACAAGGGTTCGAAACGCGTCAGCGTACGCGCGGCTTCGCGCACAGTCGGTGCCTGGGCCGCGGTGACACCGGCGAGTCCGGCCTGGCTCAGGCGGCTGAGCTGGCCCATGCGCAGGCCCAGCCCCGCATCGCCGGTCAGTTGGATGGCCGCATGGCCCAGGCGCATATAGCGCGGTATCGACAAACGCGCGCCCGCTTCGGCCAGGCGGGCGGGGTCCAGGCCGTATTGCAGCAGCAGCGGTTGCGGGTCCAAGCCGTGGCTGTGCACGGCATCGGCCAGGGTGTGCACGAAGCCCACCGACAAATCCCCCAGGCGCACCGGCTTCACGCGCTTACAGCCAAATATTCAGCAGGCGCGCACCACGGGCATCGCCATCGGCGAACAGTTGCCCGTTGCGGCTGAGGAAGCTTTGCCCGGCGCTGCCCAGGTCCCAGAACTGCCCACGCAAAAACACGCTCATGCCCGCCGTGGCTTGGCTGATCGGTGGCTGGCTGATCAGAGTCAGGCGGCGCCAGGCTTCGCCCTCGCTGGTTTCTTCGGGTTTGAGGCTGACTTCCGACGGCGTCGACACGCTCTTGAAGCCGCGCCACGGGCGGTCCCAGGTGTCGCGCCCGGTCACGTAGGCCGGCACCGCAACCAATTGGGCGCCTTGATCGTTGAGCTTGCGGTAGTTATCCGGGTACCAGCTGTCGCTGCCGATCAGGATGCCCAGGCGCCCGGCCGGGGTGTCGACCACGCTGACGATGTTTTCATCGCCCGGCTCGATAAAGCCGCGTTCGTCGTAGATCGGATACAGCTGACGTTGCGGCTGGCCCAGGGGCAAACCGTCGGCGGCAAACACCAGGCTGACGTTGTACAGCGCGCCGTGCCCGACCTGCAGTTGCCCCAGGCTGACACTCGGGTTGGGCAGGGCGATGGAGCCGGCCACCAGGGTCACGCCGAACTCCTTGGCCAAGCCGCCAAACAGCACTTGGTAATCGCGCGCCATGCCCGGCGCTTTCATGCGCAAATACGCATCGTCCATGCGGTTCTCGCCGGTGGCGCTGATCCAGGCGCGCATGAACTGCACCGGGTTGCTGATCGACAACCAGTTCATCGCGTCCCTGAGATGAGGCGCCTGGTACAACTCGTTTTTCTCGCCGCCCAGCATCAGCCAGGTGCCGATGTGCTCGGGCAGCACCACGATGGTCTTGTTGTTGATCAAGCCCAGCTCACGGGCCTTTTGCAGATAGGCCGAGAGCTTCAAGTGCAGGCGTTCCAGGCTCTGGTAGTCGGCAGGGAACAGCTCCGGCTGGATGCCCAGCAGGTTGCCACGCTCGGCCGGCTGGCCTTCGTTGACGGCGAGGGTGATGCGCAGGTCTGACAGGTAATGCCCCACGGGGCGCTCCTGGGTCCAGACCAGATACGCGGCAAGGGCGGCAACCAGGGCCATGGAGACGGTGAACACGAGTAATTTACGCATGGGGCAACAGACAACACACCGGGGGCAGGGTTCGCGACTAGGGTAGGGCCCATGGCCTGGCTTGCCAAGGGGTGCTGTGCATTTGGATCAATAACTTGTCAGTTTCAGTCATTGAGCGGTAGGTGCTCGCCTCTTAGTCTGTGGGACATAAACCGATGGGGTGCCATTCGAGCCCTCCACGTCCCGTGATGATCCGTTGTGGAGCTGTACCATGACCGCTGCTGCCTACTCGCATTTGCTGGCCCCGTTGGACCTGGGTTTTACCACCCTGCGCAACCGCACCCTGATGGGCTCCATGCACACTGGCCTGGAAGAAAAGCCCGGCGGTTTCGAGCGCATGGCGGCTTACTTCGCCGAGCGTGCCCGTGGCGGCGTCGGCCTGATGGTGACCGGCGGCATCGGCCCCAACGATGAAGGCGGCGTGTATGCCGGTGCGGCCAAGCTGACCACCGACGAAGAAGCGCAAAAACACAAGATCGTCACCCGAGCCGTGCACGACGCCGGTGGCAAGATCTGCATGCAGATTCTGCATGCCGGGCGTTATGCCTACAGCCCCAAGCAAGTGGCGCCGAGCGCGATCCAGGCGCCGATCAACCCGTTCAAGCCCAAGGAGCTGGACGAGGAGGGCATCGAGAAGCAGATCCAGGATTTTGTCACCTGCTCGCTGCTGGCCCAGGTCGCCGAGTACGACGGCGTGGAAATCATGGGTTCCGAAGGCTACTTCATTAACCAGTTCCTCGCCGCCCACACCAACCACCGCACCGACCGTTGGGGCGGCAGCTTTGAAAACCGCATGCGCCTGGCCGTGGAAATCGTGCGCCGGGTGCGTGAAGCGGTAGGCCCGAATTTCATCATTATCTTTCGCCTGTCGATGCTCGACCTGGTCGAGGGCGGCAGCGTCTGGGACGAAGTCGTGCAACTGGCCAAGGCCATCGAGCAGGCCGGCGCGACCCTGATCAACACCGGCATCGGCTGGCATGAAGCGCGCATTCCGACCATCGCCACCAAGGTGCCGCGCGGGGCGTTCAGCAAGGTCACCGCCAAATTGCGCGGGGCGGTACAGATCCCGCTGATCACCACTAACCGCATCAACACCCCCGAAGTCGCCGAGCAGATCCTCGCCGAAGGCGACGCCGACATGGTCTCCATGGCGCGGCCGTTCCTCGCCGACCCGGAGTTCGTCAACAAGGCCGCGGCCGGGCGCGCCGACGAGATCAACACCTGCATCGGCTGCAACCAGGCGTGCCTGGACCACACCTTCGGCGGCAAGCTGACCACTTGCCTGGTCAACCCGCGGGCGTGCTATGAAACCGAGCTTAATTACCTGCCGGTCAAGCAGATCAAGAAAATCGCGGTAGTCGGCGCCGGCCCCGCCGGCCTGGCGGCGGCAACGGTGGCCGCCGAGCGCGGCCACCAGGTGACGCTGTTCGATTCCGCCAGCGAGATCGGCGGCCAGTTCAACATCGCCAAGCGTGTGCCGGGCAAGGAAGAGTTCTTTGAAACCCTGCGCTACTTCAAGCGCAAATTGCAGACTACCCATGTCGAGCTGTGCCTCGACACCCGTGTCGACGTGGCGCAACTGGTGGCGGGCAGTTATGACGAGGTGATCCTGGCCACCGGTATCGCGCCGCGTACCCCGGCGATCCCCGGTGTGGAACACGCCAAGGTGCTGAGTTACCTGGATGTGATCCTCGAGCGCAAGCTGGTAGGCAAGCGTGTGGCGGTGATCGGCGCTGGCGGCATCGGGTTCGACGTGTCGGAATTCCTGGTGCATCAGGGCGTGTCTACCAGCCTGGACCGTGAAGCGTTCTGGAAGGAGTGGGGCATCGACACCCAGCTTGAGGCCCGTGGCGGCGTGGCCGGGATCAAGCCCGAGCGGCATGCACCGGCGCGTGAGGTGTTCCTGCTGCAACGCAAGGCGTCCAAGGTCGGCGACGGCCTGGGCAAGACCACCGGATGGATCCACCGCACCGGCTTGAAAAACAAACAGGTGCAGATGCTCAACAGCGTCGAATACCTGAAGATCGATGATGAAGGCCTGCACATCCGCATCGGCGCCGACGGCGAGCCCCAGGTGCTGGCGGTGGACAACATCGTCATCTGCGCCGGCCAGGACCCGCTGCGCGAACTGCACGACGGCCTGGTCGCCGCCGGGCAGCATGTGCACCTGATTGGCGGTGCCGATGTGGCGGCCGAACTGGACGCCAAGCGCGCCATCAACCAGGGCTCGCGTCTCGCCGCCGAGCTTTGAAGCACAGGAGCTGTGAAGAACAGGAGCGGTGGTAGACTGCCGCTCTTTTTTCAGGCAGATGCGCCCTCATGGGTCCTTTCGACTGGCTCCCCCATGCTTCTCTTGAACCCGTGCAACTGGACTGGCTGCAGGGCGTCGAGTTGGCCGTACTGCGCCTGGACCGCATCGACCCGCTGATCGGCGGCAACAAATGGTTCAAGCTCAGCGGCCACCTGGCCCAGGCGCAACAGGCTGGCGCCCGCGGCATCATCAGCCTCGGCGGGGCGTACTCCAACCATCTGCATGCACTGGCGGCGGCGGGCAAGCGCTTTGGCTTCCCCACTGTCGGCCTGCTGCGCGGCCATCCCCAAGACACCCCCACCGTGCTCGACCTGAAAGCCTTCGGCATGCACCTGCATTGGCTGGGCTATGGCGGTTATCGCGAGCGGCATGCGCCGGGGTTCTGGTTGCCTTGGCATGAGCAGTATCCGCATTTGTACCCGGTGGCCGAAGGCGGTGGCGGATTGACCGGAGCGTTGGGTTGCGCGGTATTGCTCGAACAGGCGCAGGCGCAATTGGCGAACCTGGGCTGGGCCGACTACGACGCCTGGTGGCTGGCGGCTGGCACCGGCACCACCCTGGCCGGCCTGGCGCTGGCCGAGGCCGGCGCGCATGCGGTGTACGGGGCGATGGCGGTGCCGGATGATCACGGTGTGGCGCAGAACGTCAATGCCATCGTGCAGCACGGCTACCACTTGCTTGACGCCAGCCGTGGCGGCTTTGCCAGCGTCGACCCGCTATTGCTCGAATTCATCGACAGCACGCAACAGGCGTGTGGCATACCCCTGGAGCCGCTCTACACCGGCAAGGCGCTGCTGGCGCTGAAGCAGCAGATCGACGCCGGACGTTTTGCGGCCGGCACTCGGCTGATCTTCCTCCATACCGGCGGCTTGCAAGGCCGCCGAGGCTTCAACGCCTAGCTCAGCGAATACTCCGGCCCGGCATCATGCGCAGCGCCGTGTTATCGCGCAGCACATAATGATGAAAGATCCCCGCCAGCGCATGCAGCCCGATCAGCCAATAGCCGGCCTTGCCGAACCACACATGCCAGCCTTCGATCTGCTTGGCCAAGGCCTTGTTCTCGCCAATCAGCGGCGGCAACTCCATCCCATAGAACATCACCGAATGCCCCTCGGCACTGACGATCAGCCAACCGGCAATCGGCATGCCGATCATCAGGGCGTACAGCGCAGCGTGCGTCAGGGTTGCCAGCAGGCTCTGCCATTGTGGCGGCTGCGGCAGTATTTTCGGTGCAACGCCCAGGCTGCGCGCAAACAGGCGCAACCACACCAGCACGAACACGGTGAGGCCAAGCATGAAGTGCATTTCGACAATCAGCGTGCGTGCGCCGCTGCCTTTGGGGAACTGCCCGCGCAGTTCAATGCAGGCGTAAACCACCGCCAGCAGCACCACCATCAACCAGTGCAAGGCAATCGACATGGTGCTGTAGCGTGTATCGGAATTTTTCCACGGCATTACTGGGTTCCTCACTTGTCAGGGCATGCCTCCGTTCTTTGACGGAGTAGGGTAACTGTATGCCTGTTTCAAGCGCTTCGCCCGTTGCGAATGCGGTTGCCTTGACCTCGGTCAGTCGCTTTGCGGCATTTCCCCTCGCACCAGGCGCGCGTTGATATCGGCGATCACCTGCGGCAGCTCGATAATGGTGTCCACCTGGTAGTGCGGGCGTGAGCCTTCGAACAGCGCTTCGATTCGCTGGCGCTCGCTGGCCAGTGTGGCACTGTCCAAGCCCCGAAATTGCTCGTAGGTCAGGCCCAGGGCGTTGCCGGAGCAGGTCAGCGCCACGGTCCACATGCCTGCGCGGCGGCCTTCCAGTATGCCCGGCACGGTGTCGTCGACCTTCACGCACGCCGCCACATCGTCAATGCCCAGCGCGATCACATTGGCCAGGGCCTGTGCCGGCCACGGGCGGCCGTTGGGGACTTCGTCGGTGGCCACCACATGGTCGGCGACATAGCCGTTGCTGGCGGCCAGGGCGACCACTTTGTCCATCACTTGCCTGGGGTAGCCAGAGCAGGATCCTATCTTGATACCTTGTGCGCGCAGCCCGGCGAGGGTGTCGAGGGCGCCGGGGATCAGCGCCGAGTGCTCGGCGATTTTCTCGATCTGCAACGGCATGAAACGCTGGTAGATCGCCGTTACGTCGTCGTCGGTGGGCGTGCGACCGAACGCCTGGCGGTAGCGCTCGGCAACCTGCGGCTGGTTGCACAGCGTGCGGATGTGGTCCCACTTGCCCATGCCCATCGGGCCACGGGCTTCTTCGATGGAAACCTGTACGCCGAACTCGGCGAAGGCCTCGACGAAAATCTGCGTGGGCGCAAACGAGCCGAAGTCGACCACGGTGCCGGCCCAGTCGAGGATGACGGCCTGGAGGGTGGTGGGGTTTTGATAGTTCATGGTGCAGATCCTGTCGGTAAAGGGGAAATCAGATGTCCAGCACGTCCATGTCTTGCAGCACTTGGGCAATGGCGTTGACGGCGGCCTGCATGCCTGCGGCATCGACCTGGCCGATGCAGCCCACGCGGAAGGTCTCGACCTGGGTCAATTTGCCCGGATACAGGAGGAAACCCTTGGCCTTGACCCGTTCGTAGAATTCTGTGAACTGGTAGCGCGGGTCCTTCGGTGCGTGGAAGGTGACGATGATCGGTGCCTGGATCGCCGCTGGCAGGAAGCTGCGCAAGTGCAGTTCGGCCATGCCGTCCAGCAGTGTCCGGCAGTTAGTGGCGTAGCGTTGATAGCGGGCGCTCAGGCCGCCTTCTTCGTGGTATTGCAGCAGCGCTTCGTGCAGGGCAGCGACCACGTGGGTGGGCGGAGTGAAGCGCCACTGGCCGGTTTGGGCCATGTAGTGATGCTGGTCGAACAGGTCCATCGCCAGGGAGTGACAGTTGCCTCGGCTGGCGGCCAACGCGGTTTTTTCGACGAAGACAAACCCCATGCCCGGCACGCCTTCCAGGCATTTGCCGGAGGCGGCGATCAGCGCGTCGAACGGCACTTCGCGGGCGTCGATCGGCAATGCCCCGAAGGAACTCATGGCGTCGATGATCAGGCGCTTGCCGTGGCGTTTGACCACCTCGGCGATCTGCGCCAGCGGGTTGAGGATGCCGGTGCTGGTTTCGCAGTGGATCAGCGCGACATGGGTGATGGCGGCGTCGGCGTGCAGCAGGCGGTCCACATCGGCGGCGGCGGTGGGTGCGTCCTCCAGGGTTTCAAAGGTGCTGAACGCCCGGCCGAGCACGTCGCAGATTTTCGCCAGGCGCTTGCCGTAGGCACCGTTGATCAATACGAGCACCTTGCCGTTGCGCGGCACCAGGGTGCCGATGGCGGCTTCGACGGCGAAGGTGCCGCTGCCTTGCAACGGCACGCAATGATGACGCTCGGCACCCTGAATGATCGCCAGCAATTGCTCGCAAACGCTGGCGGTGAGTTGGTTGAAACGCTCATCCCATGAACCCCAGTCCACCATCATCGCCTGACGGGTGCGGTTTGACGTGGTCAGGGGGCCGGGGGTCAGCAGGATTGGCGTGGCAGTGCGCATCGCGGCAGTGCTCATCTTGGCTCCTCGTAAAACAACGGGTCGACTCTACGGCGCCTAAATTGCAGTTTGGCTTGTCATCAATCAAATTGTTTGTTGTTATGCGAGCCATCAGTGAGGCCGATAGCTATGAACCTGTTTCAACTGCGCGCATTCGATGCCGTGGCCCGCGAGGGCAGTTTTACCCGGGCGGCGGCCCGGCTGTTCATCAGCCAGCCGGCGGTGACCGGGCATATCAAGGCCCTGGAAGAGCACTACCAGATTCCCTTGCTGCGACGCACCGCGCGGCGAGTGGAGTTGACCGAAGAGGGCGCGCGCCTGGCGGCGATCACCCGCGCGATCTTCGGTCTGGTCGACGAGGCGCAGGCCATGCTTGAAGCCAATCGCCAATTGCTCACCGGGCGCCTGGAAGTGGCGGCGGACGGCCCGCATCTGGTGATGCCGATGATCGCCCGCTTGCGGGCCTGCTATCCAGGGATCACGGTGAACCTGCGCCTGGGCAATGCCCAGGAAACCCTCGCGGCCTTGTTGTCGGAGCATGCAGACGTGGCGGTGCTGACCGAAGTGGAACCGCGCAATGGCCTGCACCTGCAACCCTTGGGCGAGTCGCGTATCTGCGCGCTGGTGCCGGCCGCGCATCCCTGGGCGGCGCAGCCCGAGGGCATTGAACTGGCGCAGTTGAACGAGGTGATCATGGTGCTGCGCGAGCCCAGCTCCATCACCCGGCGTACGTTTGATGACGCGTGCCTGGCCGCCCAGGTGCGGCCCAGGGTGCTGCTGGAACTCGACAGCCGGGAAGCGGTGACCGAAGCGGTTGCCGCCGAGTTGGGCGTGGGGGTGGTGTCGTCGATAGAGGTCAGCCAGGACCCGCGCGTACACGCCGTGCCGATTCTCGGCGATGGCCTGCTGAACCGGCACAGTCTCGGCTGCCTGGAGCGGCGCCGGCCGCTGCGCTTGATCCAGGCGTTTTTCGAGTTGGCGCCTTGAGGGTTTTTTGGTGGAACGATGCGTGGCTGCGCTATAAACTCTGCCCCCAAAGCGCCGGCCAGTAGACGTTTCGGCGCCATGGATAGTAGAGAGTGAGTCATGGGCGCACAGTGGAAAGTCAAACATAAAGAAGCGGCAGCCAATGCCAAGGGCAAGATTTTCGGCAAGCTGGTGAAAGAAATCACCATCGCCGCCCGCAACGGTGCGGACACCTCGACCAACGCCCACCTGCGGCTGGTGGTGGAGCAGGCCAAGAAGGCCTCGATGCCCAAGGAAACCCTGGACCGCGCAATCAAGAAGGGCGCCGGTCTGCTCGGTGAAACCGTGCAGTACCACCGCGTGACCTACGAAGGTTTCGCCCCCCACCAGGTGCCGTTGATCGTCGAGTGCGTCACCGACAACATCAACCGCACCGTGGCGGAAATCCGCGTGGCGTTCCGCAAGGGGCAACTGGGCGCTTCCGGCTCGGTGGCCTGGGACTTCAACCACGTCGGCCTGATCGAAGCATCGCCGGACACCCCGGACGCTGACCCGGAAATGGCCGCCATCGAAGCCGGCGCCCAGGATTTCGAAGACGGCGAAGAAGCTGGCACCAGCCTGTTCATCACCGAAACCACCGACCTGGATGCGGTGCAGAAAGCCTTGCCGGAGCAGGGTTTCACCGTGCTGTCGGCCAAGTTGGGCTACATCTCGAAGAACCCGGTGACCGGCTTGAGCGAGGAGCAGATGGCGGAAGTCGAAGCCTTCCTGGAAGGCTTGGACAACCACGATGACGTGCAGGATATGTTCGTCGGCCTGGCGGGTTAAAACGCGGTAAAAAATGTGGGAGGGGGCTTGCTCCCGATCGCGGTGTATCAGCCACACTATCTGTGTCTGACCCACTGCTATCGGGGGCAAGCCCCCTCCCACATTGGTTAGTGGTGTTGGAAAGATTGCAGTACGGCTTCGATATCTTCGAAGCTCGGGCGCGCCAGCACATCGGGCTGGCAGCAGCGTGTTTGCAGCTGTTCCAGTTCGGCAGCGATCTTCGTATCAACCCGCTCCAGCAACTCCCCCAACAACACCCCAAAAGCGCGTACTTCAATGCGCTGCAACGCCCTGGTTTCCAGGGTGTCCGTCGTGGCATGAAACGACGCCGCGCCGAAATCCCCCAATAAACACTCGCCCGCGCTGTTCCACAAAATATTGTGGCCGTACAGGTCGCCATGGGTAATGCCGTGCCGGTGCAGGTGCGCCGCCACCGAGGCGATGCCGCGGGCCATGCGCAGCGCCACGTCGAGGCTCAGGCGCAGGCTCGGTTCGTAGATATCCCGCGTGCAGGACGCCAGACTCGGCAACGCCGCGAGGTTGCGGTAGCTCGGATCGATCAGGTCCATCACCAGCGCGGCCTGATCGGCGGGGTGGCCGACGATGCGCCCCTGCACCCTGATCAGGTTGGGGTGCAGCCCGGCGGCGATGCACGCTTGCATTTCGTGCAGCGGCGAGCCGTCGCTGGTGATCGTGCCTTTATACAGTTTGACCGCGACGGGTAACGCGCGGGGCTTCCACAAGGCCTTGCGAATAATCCCCGAGGCGCCTTCGCCGAGTACGTCACCCAGTTCCAGTTCGTCCCAGGGAATATCCGCTGTCTCGTCGTCACCGGCCACGTCCACGGCCATTTCCACCGGGTTGCCGGCATAGGCCAGCCACGTCAGGCTGGGCAGCGTCAGCAGCCAGTGCGGCAGGTGCGTCAGGCGGTTGGACGCGATGCGGATCAGCTCGAGGTTTTCGCATTGGGCCAGGCTGGGCGGCAAGTGCGTCAGTTGGTTGCCGGCCAGCATCAGCTTTTGCAGCAGCGGGCGCTGGCCGAGTTCGTCGGGCAGTTGGCTGATGCAGTTGTCGGTGAGGATCAGCCAGCGCAACTGCGGCGGCAGGGCGGCGGCGGGCACGTGGCGGATCTGGTTGGCCTTGAAGCCGATCATGCTCAGCGCGGCGCACTGGCCCAGGCATGCCGGCAGTTCGGTGAAAGCGTTATCCGAGCAGAACAGCACGTGCAGGTGTTTGAGGCGGTGCAGGTCGTCGGGCAGGCTGCTCAAGGCGTTGCCCGTGAGGTTGAGGATTTCCAGCGAGTCGGCCAGTTCGAAGATTTCCCGGGGAAATTCGGTCAGCCCGCAGGCCAGGTCCAGGCGTGTCGCACCGGCCAATTGGCCGGCCTTGAGTTGGGCGAGGGTATTGATCAACGGCGGTCACTCGGCAAGGGGCGTGAAAAGGCGCTCATGATACCGGGTCGGGCGCCGGTTGCACGCTGCTCACGTGCAATTGCCCCAGGCGGCTGGCGGTACGGGCAAGGTCGATGGCCTCGCCACTCAAGGCGTGCTCCAGGGGTTGTTCACCGATCAGGACCAGCTGTTTGTCGCGGTCGTAGAGCACGTCAATCAGGTTGATGAAGCGTTGCTGCACGGCAATCGGGCAGTCGGCGAGGTGGGGCAGGCCGTCGATGACCCAGTGGTCGTAGTCCTGGCACAGCAGCAGATAATCCATCACGGCGGTGAGCTGTTCGCACAGGTCGTTGAAGGTGAAGGCGATGCTGCGTGCTTCACAGCGACGGCACAGCAATTGCCGGTTGCCGACGGCCAAGGGCAGCGCCGGGCTATCGGCGGCGGGCAGGCCAAGCGCCGCACGTTGCGCCACGCTGCCGGGCCAGACGTACTGGCCAGTGCTGAAGCGCTGCTCGGCATGCGCTTGGGGCAGGCGGCGAAAATCCTCGGGAGCGCTGACTTCCAGCACGTCCATGCGCGCAGCGATCAGATCGATCACCGGCTTGAAGCGCTGGTGGTACAGCGGATTGGGCAGCAGGCCCTCGGGCGCATAGTTGGAGGTCACCAGTACCAGCACACCGCGCCGGAACAAGGCCTGGAACAAGCGGCTGATAAGCATGGCATCGCCGATATCGTGCACATGGAACTCGTCGAAACACAGCACGCGGCAGCCCGCCAGCAGTTCGTCGAGGGTGACGGCCAGCGCGTCGTTCTGCTCGCGGTGCCGGAACATGCCCCGGTGCAGTTCGGCAAAAAAGTCGTGGAAGTGCACGCGCTGCTTGTTGGTGATCGGCAGCGCCTGGAAAAAACCGTCGAGCAGCCAGCTTTTGCCGCGCCCCACCGGGCCGTGCAGGTACAGGCTGCGCGTGGGTCGGCCATCGAGCAGGTGCTGGGTCTCGCGGGCCATGGCCGCAATTGCCTGCACCTGGCCGGCACTGAGGGTGTAGCCCTGTTGCCGGGCCTTGTTGTGGAAAAACGCCGGAACGGGCGAGGCGTGCGAAACTCGATGGGTATTGCCCAGCAGGCGGCGGATCAGGGAAAGCACGGCCAATACAGCTCACTCGTTATTGCGTTGGTCGCTTACTTTAGGGCGCCTGATGCGATTTGACCAATAGAGAAGGCGGTGCATAGCTGGCCGGACGTGGGCGTCTAGAACTTGATTTGCGGCGGGGCGGCCTGATCCACCGGGCTGACCATCGCATAGTTGTACCCGCCGCCCGACCAGTAGTCGGCCTGCAAACCGTCGGCGCTGCGACTGCCACGGGGCAGGAAGCCGTTGTTCGGGCCTGGCGGACGAATGTAGAAGCTGATGCGCCGTCCTTGCGCGTCTTCGTACAGCACCATGGCCGCTGCGCCTTGGTCGGTGGTGAGCAGGCGCCCGCTGACCGGGGTGAACCCCGCCTGGCTCAAGTCGGGCAAGCGATGGGCCTGGTTGAAATAGCGGTCGAGCCAGGCTTGCATCGTGGTGCGGTCCTGGGCGTTGTAGTCGGCAGGCATGATGCCGTCCTGGGCAAACAAGCGATACGCCTGCATGGCATCGGCCATCGGCAGCAGCGCTGGCTGGGCGGCGTCGCGGGCGTGCCAGCCGCCGATCCCGCCGAGGCTGATGGCAATCAGCAGCAGCGCGGCCGTGGCGAGGTGGCGGCGGGACTGGCGCTTGATGCGCTGGCGAATCAGCGCCGGGTCCAGTGCCGGGTTACCCGGCTGTTGCAGGGCACCGCTTAAAGAGGCGCGCAATAATTGCGCATCCTGTTGCCAGGCATGCACTTGGGCAGCCACGTCGGGGTGGCTCGCCAGCCAGGTTTCAAGTGCCCGGCGATCACTGTCGAGCAATTGGTGATCGACGTAGGCGTGTAAGTCGCGTTCGCTGGGGGGTAGGCTGATCATTTGAGTATCCGCAGGGAAGGGCTGGCAATTTCGCCATCGCTGAGTTGACGCAGGGCCTGGCGGGCGCGGGACAGGCGCGACATCACCGTACCGATGGGCACGTCGAGTATTTCGGCGACTTCCTTGTAGCTCAAGCCTTCGACCGACACCCACAGCAGCAGGGCGCGTTGCTCGGTAGTGAGCTGGTCGAAGGCTTGCAGGGTGAATTGGGCCATCACTGTGCGCTCCACCGAGGGCTGCGCATCGTCGCGGCCGGTGAAGAATTCGAGCATGCGTGCGTAGCGTCGGCTGCGCCGGTGAGCATCGAGGAACTGCCGGTAGAGGATCGAAAACAGCCACGCACGCAGGTCGCCTTCGATGCGTTTGTCGGCCCACGCGATGATCGCCCGTTCCAGGGTGGCCTGCACCAGGTCGTCGGCGCTGCTGGCGTTACGGGTCAGGGACACGGCAAAGCGCCGCAGCCTGGGGATGAGTTCACGTAACTGTTCGTCGAGTTCATGCATGGGGGGCTGGCTGGTCGCTACGCTGGGACTAGGGAGACGTCCGGCGCTCAAGGTTATTCCATGGGGCTGAAAAATAAACGCGGCCAGGGAATAGAGCCTGTCGGCGTGCGTCTTTAGTGTTCCGACCTTATGTTTTACCCCCTAAGGCCTCTGGCCCTGGAGTTCTTTCATGGTAGATCACTCTTCACCGCCTCGTCCTGCGTTGAGCACTGCGAGCCTTATCGCGCGGCTCGCGGGTATTGGTGCGGTGGTTGCCGTTGTTGCCGGGGCATTTGCCTACGTCAACGGCACCCTCGACCCACAACGCCTGCGGCCAAAAACCTTGGTCAATGCCCTGGAAACCAATAACGGTGTGCACCCTGGCTTTCGACGTAACCATGCCAAGGGCGTGTGCGTAGCCGGCTACTTCCAGAGCAGCCCAGAGGTGCGCGCCTACTCCAGCGCCCAGCTGTTCAACGAGGCGAAAACTCCGGTGATCGGGCGGTTTGCCTTGCCCAGCGGCAACCCTTATGCACCGGACAACAGCGTGCCGATCCGCAGTTTTGCCGTGCAATTCAGCCAGGCCAACGGTCAGCAGTGGCGCACCGGGATGAACAGCATGCCGGTGTTCCCGGTGGGCACGCCCGAGGCGTTCTACCAACTGCTCAAGGCCGGCGCGCCGGACCCCGCCACCGGCAAGCCGAACCCTTCGAGCATGCCGGCGTTTTTTGCCGCACACCCGGAGACCGCAGCGTTCCTGGCGTGGGTTAAAACCGCCAAGCCATCGGCCAGCTACGCCACCGAAACCTACAACGGCATCAACGCGTTTTACCTGGTGAGCGCCGACGGCAAGCGCCAGGCCGTGCGCTGGGCCGTGGTGCCACAGAGCCGCGACGCCGCCGGAGATACTGCGCCCGAGGGCGGCGACTTCCTGGAAAAAGACTTGGTGCAGCGCCTGGCTGCCGGGCCGCTGCAGTGGCAATTAAACATGACGCTGGCCAACCCCGGCGACCCGCTGGATGACGCCAGCAAGACCTGGACCGGTGAACACAAAGTGCTCAATGCCGGCACCCTGGTGTTGCAGAGCAGCCAGCCACAAGCCGACGGCGATTGCCGCGATATCAACTTCGACCCGCTGATTCTGCCCAGCGGTATCGAGGCCTCCAATGACCCGCTGCTGGCTGCACGTTCAGCCGCCTATGCCAGTTCCTACCTGCGGCGTGCCGGTGAAGTCGGCCCGTTGCACAGTGCCTCCCAGGAGTCGAAGCCATGAATGTTCAACCAAGGTTTTTCGCCCCGTTGGCGCGTTTGCTGCACTGGCTGATGGCGCTGATGATCATCGCCATGCTGTTTATTGGCGCGGGGCTGGCGGCGTCGGTTTCCGAGCGCCACGAGTGGTTGATTCACCTGCACAAGCCGCTGGGGATCGCCATTCTGGCGCTGGTCATCGTGCGGCTGGTGGTGCGTTTTTCCACGCGCCAACCGCCGCTGCCGGCGGACTTGCCGCTGTGGCAAGTGTTGGCGGCCAAGGCTTCTCACGTGGTTTTGTACGGGTTGATGCTGGTGTTGCCGTTGCTGGGCTGGGCAATGATTTCGGCCGCCGACGACCCGGTGATGCTCAGCAGTGCCGTGCAACTGCCGGCACTGGTCTCGGCGAATGCGCCGTTGTTTGCGCTATTGCGCAAGGCCCACGGTTATCTCGCCTACCTGTTGTTCCTGACGGTGCTGGTGCATTTGGCGGCCGCGCTGTTTCACGGGTTGATCCGCCGTGACGGCGTGCTGCAAAGCATGACCGGCACCAAACACTGACCGAGCGTTAACGCACGTGGCCGATGATATCGGCCACGCTGCTCAACACATCCTTGCCCAGCTGCTTGGAGCGATCGCCGGACCAACCGGTTTTCGGGTTGGGTGCGTCGTCATTGTCCTTGAAGGGCATCTCCAGGGTCAGTGACAGGCAGTCGTATTTCTCACCCACCGCATTGCAGGCCAGGGTCATATTGGCTTCGCCGGGTAGGTCGCGGGTGTAGCCGTGGGTGGTCTGAAAGTCACGGGTCAGGTGGCTCAGGTGGCTGCGGAAACGGTTTTCCAAGGCTTCGATACGCGGGTTGTAGCCGGGATTGCCTTCGCAGCCGGCGGTGAAGACGTAGGGGATTTCTTCGTCGCCATGGATATCGAGGAACAGGTCGACACCGTGTTTTTCCATCTGCTGTTGCACGAACAGCACTTCCGGGCTGAGTGCCTGGCTGGCGCTCTGCCAGGCGCGGTTGAGGTCCTGGCCCATGGCGTTGGTACGCAGGTGACCATGGAACGCGCCATCGGGATTCATGTTCGGCACCAGGTACAGGTCGGCCACCGCCAGCAGCTTTTTCAGCTCGGCGTCACCGTCCTGTTGCAGGCGTTCGATGACGCCTTCCATGAACCATTCGGCCATGTGTTCGCCGGGATGTTGCTGGGCGATGATCCAGACCTTGCGGCGACCTTCGCCGCCTTTGCCACGGCGCAGCAGTTGGATATCGCGCCCCTCGACACTCTTGCCGGTGGCCAATAGCTTGACGCCAGCGTACTTCAGGGCCTGCTCGATCAACCAGTCGTGGCGTTCGCGGCTATAAGGCTCGAAGTAGGCGAACCACGCGTGTTTTTCCCGGGTCTGGAGGCTGATATGCAGGATTTCGCCGTCAAAGCGCGACGGCACGCGGAACCAATTGACATGATCATAGGACGCTACGGCGTTATAGCCGCTCCAGGCATGCTTGTAAGACGAGCGGCCCGCGTTGCTCAGGCGAAACGTGTGGGTGTGGCCCACGTGCATGCCTTCGGCCTTGAAGTGGAACCACTGATAGTGCTGGCTACGAGTGTCGGGCTTGATGGCCAGCAATAGCTGGTAGGCATCGCTGGCATCCAGGACCTGGATATTGCCGCTGTCGAAAGCACTGCTGATCTTGATGGAGGTCAAGGCCACGGTCATAGTCTGGTTGCCTGAATATGAGGATGTGGCGGCTATCTTACACAGGCGGTAGGCACATTCTGGAAGCAAAATTGTTGCACGGGGGAGGGGGCGTCATCCGTGACGCTGCGGCAGCTTAGGGTTTGTGAGATTGATTCTCAAGCGCTAAATCGCAAAGATCCGGGCTAGAGCGGTGCTGTGCCTTTCTTTTCGCAATGGGCTTTTGCTACCATGCGCGCCATCACGCACCACACAGTCTTCATTAGCCTGAAGCCACGCCAGGAAAAACTGGCAAAAAAAGACCCGGCCAAAGAGCCGGGTCAAAAACCGTGATTAGCCTGATGAGGAGATATTCCAAGAGTCCGACCTAAGGTCTCTTGGTCTATCGACTGATCTCGCGATCAGCTGGGTCCAATAATAATCATTATCATTTGCAAGTCAAATGTTTTTATCCGCTAGATAGAAATTTTTTCGTGCACGTCCTTTAAATGTTCGCCTGCGCCTCAGTCGCTCGCAACGACCGCTCCACCATCGCTTTCGCCATATCGATCAAGTAAACCACCGAAAACGCCAGGTCGCGATGATTGCCTTGATGGCTGCTCGCCGATTCGTAGGCCGTTGCCGCAGCACTGCGCAGCAGGTCAGAGGCATGCACCAGCGCTTCTTCCTGGCTGATGCCTGGCTTGATGGTGAAAAAGGCCTCGTCCACGTCTCGCGCAGACATATCTTCTTTCAAGTAATAGTCCAGCGCGCGCTGGGCGGCGCCGCTGCAGCGCATGTCATGCAGGTCAGTGTGTTCGGGTGTTTCAGGCAGATGATACGGGCTCGTCGTCATAAGAGGCGGTACTCCGGGTGGGTGTCGAAAACCTTATGTCGATGATAGTACGTATCGTATTTATGTCGTTTTATGGATTACTACAAACTGTTTATTGCCCTGGAAAATACGCAACGTATTGTCAGCGCCATGGATAACTGGATAGCGTTGGTGCGAGCCAACATGAAAGACCGCAAGGTCACGCAGGATGAACTGGCGGAGCGCCTGGGCATGTCCCAGGGCGGCGTCGGCCACTGGCTCAACAAGCGCCGCGTGCCGAGCCTGGCGGACATGAACCGGGTACTGGCGGAACTGGGGCTGGGCTACCTGGAGGTCGCGCTGGAGATTCGCGAGAGGGCGGACACCAAGGCGGCACTGGAGCATCACCACAACCCGTACTTTCGCTACCCGGTCAGCGATTGGAACGGCGTGTGCGAGCTGCGCGAAGAACGCGCCAGCTATGGGCCGGCACGTTTCGAATTGACGGATTACCATGCCCACGGCGACGCCTTCTGGCTGCCGGTGGTCGGCGACGCCATGACCGCGCCCAGTGGCCTGAGCATCAGCGCAGGCATGCTGATCCTGGTCGACCCGGCCATCGAGGCCGAGCCCGGTAAACTGGTGGTTGCGCAATGGCTCGACAACCCTCAGGCGACTTTTCGCCAGTTGCAGGCAGACAGCGGCCAGCTTTACCTGGCGCCGCTCAATCCCACCTATCCCAAGCTGCTGTTCACCGACGAGTGCCGCATCCTTGGCGTCGTCGTGCAAGCCACGGCGAAGTTCTAGTCCGCCGTTTCCAGCTCCACCAGCGCACTGCCTTCGGCGACCATCTCGCCCTCCTGGCAAAACAGCGCCTTGATCACACCCGCCTCAGGTGCGCGGATGCTGTGTTCCATCTTCATCGCTTCCAGTACCACCAGTTGCGCGCCGGCTTCGACGCGTTGACCGACCTCCACCAGCACGCGCACGATGCTGCCGTTCATGGGCGCGGTGAGGCCGCCTTGAGGGGAGTGGCTGGCCTCGGCCGCCGCAATCGGGTCGAACAGGCTGACCGCCTGCATCTCGCCGTCCCAGCGCAGATACACCGTGCCTTCATCGCGCACGGCCAGGTGGGAGCGGCGCACGCCCTGGTGTTCGATCACCAGTTGCTCGCCGGTGAGCTGCGACGATTGCCCGGCCAGTGTGACCAGGCGATCCTGCCCGTTACAGCTCAAATGCAGTGTAACCTGCGCCGGCAACCCCGCACGAAAGCCCCGGGTGTCTGCCCACGGCCCGTCACCGGCCGGCAGGCTCTGCATAAAGGCCGATCCCGCTGCCTGCCAGAACTCATCGTCCAGCGCGCCGGCCGCCGGCAGCAGCTCTTGCTGATAGCGCGGAATGAATCCGGTATCCAGTTCAGCCGCGGCAAAGGCCGGGTGACCAATGATGCGCCGCAGAAATCCCAGGTTGGTCTTGAGCCCACCCACCGCACATTCGTCGAGCATGCTCAGCAAGCGCAGCCGCGCCTGCTCACGGTCCTCGCCCCAGGCAATCAACTTGCCGAGCATCGGGTCGTAGAAGGGCGAAACGCTGTCGCCTTGCTCGACGCCGCTGTCCACGCGCCGACCCGGACCGGGGTTGGGCTCGCGGTACACCGCCAATCGTCCGGTTGCGGGCAGGAAATCATTGGCCGGGTCTTCGGCATACAGCCGCACCTCGATCGCATGCCCCATCAGCGGTACCTGCGCTTGAGTGATCGGCAGCACCTCGCCCTGGGCCACGCGAATCTGCCAGGCCACCAGGTCCAGGCCAGTAATCGCCTCGGTGACCGGGTGCTCCACTTGCAGGCGGGTGTTCATCTCCATGAAGAAAAACTCACCGCGCGCATCCAGCAGAAACTCCACCGTCCCCGCGCCCACATAGCCGATCGCCTGCGCCGCGCGGACCGCCGCTTCGCCCATGGCCTTGCGCTGTTCGCTGCCGAGCCCCGGCGCGGGGGCTTCTTCCACGACCTTTTGATGGCGCCGCTGGATCGAACAATCGCGCTCATTGAGGTACAGGCAGTTGCCGTGTTGATCGGCAAACACCTGGATTTCCACATGGCGCGGTTGCAGTAGGTATTTCTCCACCAGCATCTGCCCGTTGCCGAATGACGACAGGGCCTCACGCTGGGCCGAGGCCAGGGCTTGCGCCAACTGGCTGACATCCTCGACCACCTTCATCCCTTTACCGCCACCGCCGGCCGTGGCCTTGAGCAGCACGGGGTAACCGATGCGCGCACAGGCCTCGCGGAAGGTCTCCAGGTCCTGGGCCTCACCGTGATAGCCCGGCACCAGCGGCACGCCAGCGGTTTCCATCAGCGCCTTGGCCGCCGACTTGCTGCCCATGGCGTCGATCGCCGAGGCGGGCGGGCCGAGGAAGATCAAGCCCGCTGCCTCGATGGCCCGGGCGAACCCGGCGTTTTCCGAGAGGAAGCCGTAGCCCGGATGAATCGCCTGGGCGCCACTGGCGTGGGCGGCGGCGATCAGTTTGTCGATTTGCAGGTAACTGTCAGTGGCCTTGCTGCCGCCCAGGTCGACGCGAATATCCGCTTCGCGACTGTGCCGGGCGTCGCGGTCGATTGCGCTGTGCACGGCCACGGTGGTCAGCCCCATCGCCTTGGCGGTGCGCATGACGCGGCAAGCGATTTCGCCCCGGTTGGCCACCAGCACGGTAGTGAGTGTGCTCATGGGCGCGGCTCCCGGGATTGCCAGCTCGGCGTGCGTTTTTGCAGAAATGCGCGCAAGCCTTCCTGGCCCTCGACACTTACCCGGATACGCGCGATGGCGTTTTCACAGTAGCGGCGCAGCGCCGGGGTGAGGGCGCCGTTGCCCACCTCACGCAACAGGTCTTTGCTGGCGCGCATCGCCGCCGGGCTGTTTTGCAGCAGGTTGGCGACCCACTCATCCACCCGCTGGTCCAACGTATCGGCCGGGTAGCTTTCCGCCAACAGACCGATGTCGCGCGCGCGCTGGCCGCCAAACCGCTCGGCCGTCAAGGCATAGCGGCGGGCCGCACGTTCACCGATGGCCTGCACCACGAACGGGCTGATCACCGCTGGCGCCAGGCCGATACGCACTTCCGACAGACAGAACTGCGCGTCATCGGCGCCAATTGCCATGTCGCAGCAACTGATCAAGCCCAGCGCGCCGCCGTAGGCCGCGCCTTGCACCACCGCCAGCGTAGGGATTTTCAGCTTGGCCAGGTTGTACATCAGCTCGGCCAGCTCACGGGCGTCGTCCAGGTTGGTGTGGTAATCCAGCTCGGCCGACTGCTGCATCCAGGCCAGGTCGGCGCCGGCGCTGAAGTGTTTGCCGCGCCCGCGCAGGACCAGAAAGCGCAGGGCAGGGTCGGCCTGTACCTGGTCTAGGGCGATGATCAGTTCGCGGATCATCTGGGCGTTGAACGCGTTGTTCTTGGCTTCACGACTGAGCCACAGCGTGGCAAAGCCACGGCTGTCGGTGATCAGTTCGAGGGTGTTGAATTCGCTCATGCAAGAAGCTCCATGAAAATGAGAGGCCTCCTGTAGGAGCGAGCTTGCTCGCGAAGGTCGTCAACGATAACGCGGGTATCCAGGATGCACGCGTTGACTGGACGTTTTTCGCGAGCGAGCTCGCTCCTACAGGTTACATGCGGAACACGCCGAAGCGGCTCGGCTCGATAGGGGCATTCAGCGCGGCGGACAGCGCCAGGGCCAGCACATCGCGGGTCTGCAGCGGATCGATGACGCCGTCATCCCACAAGCGTGCGCTGGAATAATAGGGGTGGCCCTGGGTTTCATACTGGTCGAGGATCGGCTGCTTGATCGCCGCTTCATCGCTGGCACTGAATGCCAAGCCTGCGCGCTCTGCCTGCTCGCGCTTGACCTGCACCAGCACGCCCGCCGCCTGTTCGGCGCCCATCACGCCGATGCGTGCGTTGGGCCACATCCACAGGAAACGCGGGTCATAGGCGCGACCGCACATGCCGTAGTTACCGGCGCCGAAACTGCCGCCGATAATCACCGTGAACTTCGGCACCTTGGCACAGGCCACCGCCGTGACCAACTTGGCGCCATGCTTGGCGATACCGCCGGCTTCGTACTTCTGGCCGACCATGAAGCCGGTGATGTTCTGCAGGAACAGCAGCGGAATCCCGCGTTGGCAGGCCAACTCGATAAAGTGCGCGCCTTTTTGCGCGGCTTCGGCGAACAGGATCCCGTTGTTGGCCAGGATCGCCACCGGATAGCCGTGCAGGTGCGCAAAGCCACAGACCAGGGTGGCGCCGAACAGCGCCTTGAACTCATCGAATACCGAACCGTCCACCAGCCGGGCGATCACTTCGCGCACGTCGAACGGCTGCTTGGCATCGGCCGGGATCACGCCGTAAAGCTCTTCGCGGCTGTACAGCGGCGCCACTGGCGGACGTTGGCGCAACTCACCCAGCTTGCGCCAATTGAGGTTGGCCACGCTGCGACGGGCCAGGGCCAGGGCGTGTTCATCGTTGTCGGCATAGTGGTCGGCCACGCCGGAAATCCTGCAGTGCACATCGGCACCGCCGAGGTCTTCGGCGCTGACCACTTCGCCGG
The DNA here is from genome assembly GCF_003852255.1 of Pseudomonas sp. R1-43-08. Taxonomy (NCBI): domain Bacteria; kingdom Pseudomonadati; phylum Pseudomonadota; class Gammaproteobacteria; order Pseudomonadales; family Pseudomonadaceae; genus Pseudomonas; species Pseudomonas sp. R1-43-08. Next base: position 3,359,402 of record NZ_CP027734.1, on the reverse strand, counting down.
TGGCGGCCTTCACCAGCGGCGGGCCGGCGAGGAAGATGGTCGCTTGCTGGCGCACCATGATCGCTTCGTCGGCCATCGCCGGTACATACGCGCCACCGGCCGTGCACGAGCCCATCACCACGGCAATCTGCGGGATGCCCTGGGCGCTCATGTTCGCCTGGTTGAAGAAGATCCGCCCGAAGTGCTCACGGTCCGGGAACACTTCGTCCTGGCGCGGCAGGTTGGCTCCGCCGGAGTCCACCAGGTAAATGCACGGCAGGCGGTTCTGCTCGGCGATGGTCTGGGCGCGCAAGTGTTTTTTGACGGTCAGCGGGTAATAGGAGCCGCCTTTGACGGTGGCATCATTGGCGACGATCATGCATTCGACGCCTTCCACGCGGCCGATGCCGGCAATCACACCGGCGGCCGGCACATCTTCGCCATACACCTGATGGGCGGCCAACTGGCTCAATTCGAGGAACGGCGAGCCCGGGTCGAGCAAGCGATCGATGCGCTCGCGCGGCAGCAGCTTGCCGCGTGAGGTGTGGCGTTCCTGGGCCTTGGCGCCGCCGCCTTGTTGGACCTGGGCGAGCAGGTTGTGCAGCGCGTTGACCTGTTGGCGCATCGCCGCGCTGTTGGCGATAAATTCCGCCGAGCGTGGGTTGAGCTGGGTGTGCAGGGTGGCCATGGGCGCGCTCCTCAGCGGGTTTCGTTGAACAGTTCGCGACCGATCAACATCCGTCGAATTTCACTGGTGCCGGCGCCGATTTCGTACAGCTTGGCGTCCCGCAGCAGGCGCCCGGCGGGGAATTCATTGATGTAGCCGTTGCCGCCCAGGATCTGGATCGCATCGAGGGCCATTTGCGTGGCGCGCTCGGCGCTATAGAGGATCACCCCGGCCGCATCCTTGCGCGTGGTTTCACCGCGCTCGCAGGCCTGGGCCACCGCGTAGAGGTAGGCGCGGCTGGCGTTGAGCTGGGTGTACATATCGGCGACCTTGCCCTGGATCAGCTGGAATTCGCCAATGCTCTGGCCGAACTGCTTGCGGTCGTGGATGTAGGGCACGATCAGGTCCATGCAGGCCTGCATGATGCCGGTGGGGCCGCCGGAGAGCACCACGCGCTCGTAGTCGAGGCCGCTCATCAGCACTTTGACGCCGCCGTTGAGCACGCCGAGGATATTTTCCTCGGGGACGTGCACGTCATCGAAAAACAGCTCGCAGGTGTTGGAGCCGCGCATGCCCAGCTTGTCGAACTTGTTGCTGCGGCTGAAGCCTTTCCAGTCACGCTCGACGATGAACGCGGTGATGCCGTGGGCACCCTTTTCCAGGTCGGTCTTGGCGTAGATCACGTAGGTGTGGGCATCGGGCCCGTTGGTGATCCAGGTCTTGCTGCCGTTGAGCACGTAAGCGTCACCCTGCTTGTCGGCGCGCAGTTTCATCGAGACCACGTCGGAGCCGGCATTCGGCTCGCTCATGGCCAGCGCGCCGATGTGCTCGCCGCTGATCAGCTTGGGCAGGTACTTGAGTTTTTGTTCGTGGCTGCCGTTGCGGTTGATCTGGTTGACGCACAGGTTGGAGTGAGCGCCATACGACAACGCCACCGAGGCCGAGCCACGGCTGATTTCTTCCATGCTCACCACGTGCGCCAGGTAACCCAGGCCGGCACCGCCGTACTCTTCCGGCACGGTGATGCCCAGCAGGCCCATATCGCCGAACTTGCGCCACAGGTCGGCGGGGAACAGGTTGTCGATGTCGATCTGGGCAGCGCGGGGAGCAATTTCCTTGGCCACGAAGGCCTGCACCTGGTCGCGCAGCATGTCGATGGTCTCACCGAGGGCGAAGTTCAGGGACGGGTAACTCATGGACAGACACCTTAATGTGAGCTTTTGTTGTTGTGTCGGCGAGGCGCGGAGGAGGGCGCTTACCTTTACGTTAACGTAAGCTTGCGTTGAGGCGCTGTCAATCGTAGTTTACGTTTACGTCAACCTACAAAAAAGACAACAGGGGCCGTTATGGATCAACCGAACCTGAGCTACAGCCGTGGCTCCCAGGACAAGACCTTGCTGGCCGAGACCATTGGCCAGGCCTTTGATCGGACTGTCGCACGCTATCCCGAGGGTGAAGCGCTGGTGGTGCGTCATCAGCACTGCCGCTACACCTGGCGGCAACTGGCCGAGACGGTGCAAGTGCATGCCCGTGCGTTCATGGCCCTGGGGATGCAGGTCGGCGACCGCCTGGGTATCTGGGCGCCCAACTGCGCCGAATGGCTGATCTGCCAGGTGGCAAGCGCCAAGCTCGGAGTGATCCTGGTCAATATCAACCCGGCGTACCGCAGCAGTGAATTGGAATACGTGCTCAAGCAATCCGGCTGCGCGCGGCTGGTGTGCGCCGGTTCGTTCAAGACCTCCGATTACCACGCCATGCTGCAAGCGCTCCAGCCCGACCTGCGCGCCATCGTCAGTCTCGACCCCGACCCGCCCGCAGGATTCCTGCCTTGGTCACACCTGTCGGCGTTGGCGGCGCAGGTTGCGCCTGAACAACTGCACGCTCGCCAAGCCGGCCTGCACGCCGACCAACCGGTCAATATCCAGTACACCTCCGGCACCACCGGTTTCCCCAAGGGCGCCACCCTCAGTCACCACAACATTCTCAATAACGGCTACATGGTCGGCCAAAGCCTTGGCCTTACGGCGCACGACCGCCTGGTGATCCCGGTGCCGCTTTACCATTGCTTCGGCATGGTGATGGGTAACCTTGGCTGCATCACCCACGGCACCACCATGATCTACCCCAATGACGGCTTCGACCCACTGCTCACGCTTACCGCCGTCGCCGAAGAACGCGCCACGGGCTTGTACGGCGTGCCGACCATGTTCATTGCGCTGCTCGATCACCCGCGCCTTGGCGAATTCGACTTATCCAGCCTGCGTACCGGGATCATGGCCGGGTCGACCTGCCCGATCGAGGTGATGCGCCGCGTCATTGGCCAGTTGCACATGAGTGAAGTGCAGATTGCCTATGGCATGACCGAAACCAGCCCGGTGTCGTTGCAGACCGGCGCGGATGACGACCTGGAACGCCGCGTGACCACCGTGGGCCGCACCCAGCCGCAGCTGGAAAACAAGATCATCGACGCTGACGGCAACACGGTGCCACGCGGTGAGACAGGCGAACTGTGCACGCGCGGCTACAGCGTGATGCTCGGCTACTGGAACAACCCCGAGGGCACCCGCGATGCTATCGACGCGGAGGGCTGGATGCACACCGGTGACCTTGCGACCATGGACGAGCATGGCTATGTGTGCATCGCCGGGCGCAACAAGGACATGATCATTCGCGGTGGTGAGAACGTGTATCCACGCGAGCTTGAGGAGTTTTTCTTCACCCATCCGGCAGTGGCCGATGTGCAGGTCATCGGTATTCCCGATGAGCGCTATGGTGAGGAAATTGTCGCCTGGATCAAACTCCACCCAGGCCATGTGGCGAGCGAACTGGAACTGCAAACCTGGTGCAAGGGCCGCATCGCACACTTCAAGATGCCCAGGCACTTCAAGTTCGTAGACGCGTTTCCAATGACGGTGACGGGCAAGATCCAGAAATTCCGCATGCGCGAAATCTCGATTGAAGAGCTGCAGGCGCGCTAGATCGTTCCCACGCAGAGCGTGGGAACGATCAGCCAGAAAGCACAAAGGGGACCCGAAGGTCCCCTTTAATTTGTCGTTGCGTGCTCTTTTTTTATTATTGAGGGGCGGTTTATTGTTGTTTTTGGCAACCGTTACCCTTTACCGCTGTTTTGGCGACCCCCATCCGGGGTCAAGAGCAAACGTATTTTTTTGAACGCTGATCTGCTTCTTCGTAAACGATCCAACCAGTGGGCAGCTACCTGAGGTAGTTTTATTTTTCTCTGACCGGTTGCGGGTTTCGGCATGCCGTACCCTGCGAAGCACATCTTCTCCAAAAAAATCTGTTAGCTGCGTCTCTGCCGTGTTGTTTTTGTTATGTCAGAGTCGTTTCGTCTTATTTTTATTAGGTTTGGCGCTTTTTATTTTTGTTATGCAGGAGAGATAGCAGAAGCCGTGCCAACTTTTTAAATTCCTTTAAAATCAAGCAGTTGATTTTTTAGCACGTCATATCTTTCAAAAAACGCGACGGATTCTGTTCCCTCGTTACCCGCTGTGTCGGCGTGCGGTAACACATTGTCACATCCGTGCTACTCAACCGGCGTTACGCGCCTTCGCCACCCGTGAGCCGCTCGCCCGTCCCAGCACCTGGCTGATGTGCTGGCCTGCGTCAATCAAGCGTTCCAGGTCGATACCCGTGTCGATCCCCAGCCCATTGAGCAGGTACACCACATCCTCGGTGGCGACGTTACCGCTCGCGCCCTTGGCATAAGGGCAGCCGCCGAGGCCCGCGATAGAGCTGTCGAATACCTGGATACCTTCCAGCAGGCTGGCATAGATATTGGCGATCGCCTGGCCGTAGGTGTCATGGAAATGCCCTGCGAGCTTGTCGCGTGGCACCTGTGCACCGACCACCTCGAACAGCCGCCGGGTCGCGCCGGCCGTGCCGGTGCCGATGGTGTCGCCCAGGGACACTTCATAGCAGCCCATGGCATACAGTTCGCGGGCGACCGCCGCGACCTGCTGCGCGGCGATTTCGCCTTCATAGGGGCAACCCAACACACACGACACATACCCGCGCACGCTGACCCCATGCTGCCGGGCCGCCGCCATGATCGGTGCAAACCGCTCCAGGCTCTCGCTGATGGAGCAGTTGATATTGCGTTGGGAAAACGCTTCGGACGCCGCCGCAAATACCGCGACTTCCTTGACCCCAGCCGCCAGCGCATCTTCAAAGCCGCGCAGGTTCGGCGCCAGCGCACCGTAGGTCACGCCAGGCTTGCGCTGGATCTGCGCGAACACCTCGGCGGAGCCGGCCATCTGCGGCACCCATTTGGGCGACACGAAACTGCCGACCTCGATATAGCTCAAGCCGGCGCCGCTCAAGGCGTCCACCAACCGCACCTTGTCGGCCACGCTGATCGGCTGGGCTTCGTTCTGCAAACCGTCGCGCGGGCCGACTTCCACCAGGCGTACGTGTGAGGGGAGGGACATGACGGTTACCTTCTGATCAATGGCCGGCCTGGCTCATGGTAGTTGCCAGGGCCTGGGTGCAGCGCTCTTCGGCGGTGTCCAGTTCCAGCTTCATCTGTTCGATATCCAGCAACTGTTGCTCGAGCTGCTCGCGGCGTTCAGCGATTTTTGCGAGCATGCTGTTGAGTTGGACGTGGTTGCCGCTGGTGGGGTCATAGAGTTCGATCAGCTCGCGGCATTCAGCCAGGGAGAAGCCGATGCGCTTGCCGCGCAGAATCAGCTTGAGGCTGACCTTGTCCCGCGCCGAGTAGATACGCTCCTGGCCCCGACGTTCCGGGGCCAGCAGGCCTTGTTCCTCATAGAAGCGAATGGCGCGGGTGGTGATATCGAGCTCGCGGGCTAGGTCGGAGATGCTGTAGGTGGTGCTCATGGCGGTGCTCAAGAAGGTCTTGGCGCTAAGCTAATTGCAGGTTGACGTAAACGTCAAGGGCTGCTGCACAGCCCATCGGGGGCAAGCCCCCTCCCACAGGAGAACTCCTCCACCTCAGACTTGTTGTTTATCCAGCTTTTTTTCGTGGGCCGTCACCTGCTGGCACAACTCGATCATCTGCTCGCGCATCCAGCGGTTGGCCGGGTCCTGGTCGGTGCTTTCGTGCCAGTACAGGTGGGTTTCCACCGCTGGCACATCATTGACCGGCAGGTTGAACCAGTGCAGTTCATGGCGGCGGGCGAAGCGTTCGGGTACGGTCATGACCATGTCGGTCTGCTGCAATACCTGCGACGCCATCAGGTAGTGCTGGGAGCGCAGGGCGATCTTGCGCTGGATGCCCATCTTGCCCAGGGCCAGGTCGACATGGCCCAGGCCGTTGCGGCGGCTGGAAATATGGATATGGGTCAGGGACAGGTAGTCATCCAGGGTGAATTTGTCCTTGCCTGCCATCGGATGGCCCTTGCGCATGGCGCACACGTAGCGGTCTTCCATCAGCTTGACGTGACGCACCTGCGGGTCGGTGTTGAGCGGCGCATCCACGGCAAAGTCCAGGCGCCCGGCGGCCAGCTCCTTGGTGGTTTCGCGGCGTTTGGACAAAAAACTCTCGATGACCACCGTCGGCGCCAGGCGACGCAGGCGCTGGAACAGCGCTGGCAGAATGACCGCTTCGGTCAGGTCGGTCATGCTGATGCGGTAGGTCTTGGCCGCCTGTTGCGGATTGAAAATCCGGCTTTCCTGCACTGAAACCCGCAGCAACGACAACGCATTACGCACCGGGCCGATGATGTTCTGTGCCATCGGCGTGGGCACCATGCCCTGGGCGGTGCGCACGAACAGCGGGTCGTTGAAGGTCTCGCGCAGGCGTGCCAGCGCATTGGACACCGCCGGCTGGGTGATGCCGACAATCTGCCCGGCGCGGGTCAGGTTGGCTTCGGTATAGATCGCGTCGAAGACGATAAAGAGGTTGAGGTCGACCTTGCTCAGATTCATGTCGTTGCACTCTTATTGTTAGGTATTCATACGCCGATCATATATCGGTGATGAATGTTAATACACGCCGAGAATAGGCTAGGTAAATTATCAGCGCTGTTCTAGCATCGATTGCATGACTTAAACAACCTCTCAGAGAAGGGAGCTGCTCATGGATTTCGCCTATTCGCCCAAGGTTCAGGAACTGCGTGAACGCGTCAGCGCATTCATGGACGCTTACGTCTACCCGGCCGAGCCGGTGTTCGAACGCCAGGTCAGCGAAGGTGACCGCTGGCAGCCCACCGCGATCATGGAAGAACTCAAAGCCCGGGCCAAAGCCGAAGGGTTGTGGAACCTGTTCCTGCCGGAATCCGAGCTGGGCGCCGGCCTGAGCAACCTCGAATACGCACCGCTGGCCGAAATCATGGGCCGCTCGCTGTTGGGCCCGGAACCGTTCAATTGCTCCGCCCCCGACACCGGCAACATGGAAGTGCTGGTGCGCTACGCCAATGAAGAGCAGAAACAACGCTGGCTTGAACCGCTGCTGCGCGGTGAGATTCGTTCCGCCTTCGCCATGACCGAGCCGGACGTGGCCTCCTCGGACGCTACCAACATGGCCGCCCGCGCCGAACGCCAGGGCGATGAATGGGTGATCAACGGCAAGAAGTGGTGGACCTCCGGCGCCTGCGACCCGCGCTGCAAGATCCTGATCTTCATGGGCCTGAGCAACCCGGATGCACCACGCCACCAACAGCATTCGATGATCCTGGTACCGGTGGATACCCCCGGCGTAAAAATCCTGCGCCCGCTGCCGGTGTTCGGCTACGACGACGCGCCCCACGGTCACGCCGAAGTGCTGTTCGACAACGTGCGCGTGCCGTACGAAAACGTACTGCTCGGTGAAGGTCGTGGGTTTGAGATCGCCCAGGGCCGCCTCGGCCCTGGCCGTATCCACCACTGCATGCGCTCCATCGGCATGGCCGAGCGCGCGTTGGAATTGATGTGCAAGCGCTCGGTCAGCCGCAGCGCATTCGGCAAGCCCCTGGCGCGCCTGGGGGGCAATATCGACAAGATCGCCGACTCGCGCATGGAGATTGATATGGCGCGGCTGCTGACCTTGAAAGCGGCGTACATGATGGACACCGTGGGGAATAAAGTCGCGAAAAGCGAAATCGCCCAGATCAAGGTGGTCGCGCCGAACGTGGCACTGAAGGTGATCGACCGTGCGATCCAGATTCACGGCGGTGCCGGTGTGTCCAATGACTTCCCGCTGGCCTATATGTACGCCATGCAACGCACCCTGCGCCTGGCCGACGGCCCGGACGAAGTGCACCGCGCGGCGATCGGCAAGTTCGAGATTGGCAAGTATGTGCCCAAGGAGTTGATGCGCGGCGGGCAGTAGCACCGCGTCGCCTGCCATCGGGAGCAAGCCCCCTCCCACACTTAGATTTGTGAATACAGTCAAAATGTGGGAGGGGGCTTGCTCCCGATGAGGCCAGTCCAAGCACCACAAACCCCAAGATTCAGTACACCCAAACCTCCACCCGCCGATTCTTGATCCGCCCCTCATCCTCGGTATTCGCCGCCACCGGCATCTGCGCGCCAAACCCGCGAATATCACGCAGCACCACGCCGCTTTTCACCAGTTCCCTGCGCACCGCCATCGCCCGCAACTTGGACAGCAGGGCCGCCCGCTGCGGATCATTCTTGGCATCGCCGAAGCCCACCAGCGTCACCTGCTTGTGCAGTTTGTCGTGGCTTTCCAGATACGCCACCACCCGCTGCACATCCTGGCGCGCCTTGTTGTCCAGGCTGGCGCTGCCTTCCTCGAAACGAAAATTCACAGTCAGGCGCTGGGCGCTGCGCGCAATCGCCTGATACGCCTCGGGCATCGAGGCGCGTGGGGCTACGCCAATCGCCTGCACATGCTGGGCGACAAAGCCGTTGGCCGCCACGATCGCCTGGCCCTGATCGCTTTGGGCAAAGTCCACCAAGGCCTTGGCCCAGGGATTACGCGTCGCCGGCGGCAGATAAAAGTACAACCGCCGTGACAGCGGGTAATCCTCGGTGGCGATCAGGCTGTTCAGCGCCGGCATCGGTTGCGAGTCGCCATCGACAATCGCCACGGCCTTGGCTTGGCGTACGTAGGGCAGGCCGATAAAACCGATGCCTTGGGGGTCTTGGCTGACCGCATCGGACAGCGCTTCGCTGGACTCGAAACGGCGAGCTGACGTGGCCAGCGGTTTGCCGCGTCGGTTCAGCACCAGCTCCTTGAAGGTGTCATAGGTGCCGGACTGATCGTCCCGCGCATACAGATGAATGGCTGCGCCACTGCCGCCGAGTGTTTCCCAGGTGCTGATCTCGCCATTGAAAATCTGCGCCAGTTGCTCGGTGTTGAGGCTGTTCAGCGGATTACGCGGGTTAAGGATGATCGCCAGGCCATCAATGGCAATCACGTGTTCGGCGCCGGGGCTTTTCAGGTCGCCGAGGGGCGCGAGGGCTAGCCGTTCGCTGTCCTTGATCGGGCGGGACGAGGCGGCCAGGTCGGCGCTGTGGTTTTTCAGCGCGGCAAACCCGGTGCTGGAACCATGGGCGGCGACCTCGACCCTCACGGTTTTGCCCTCACGGGTCGTGCCGATCACACGCTGTTCATTTGCGCTCTCGGCGGGTTCGCTGTGCACGCCTTGCAAACCCTGCTGCTCCATCAAGCCCCTGACCAATGCCGGCACCAAACCCGCGCCAATGGTGTTGGAGCCCTGGATACGCAATGCCGGGCCTTGGTCAGGCAGGGGCAGCGGGGCGGACACTGCGAAGAAAGGGAAAAGGGCCAGCAGTAATAGAACGCGCAGCATCATGCCGACACCTTCGTCAGCCAAAGGGAGTGCCGCGAGATTAAGTCAGTTGGATTGCAGCAATGTGACTGACACACCATGGGTCAAAATGTGGGAGGGGGCTTGCTCCCGATGGCGGTGTATCAGCTACAGATCAGCTGGCTGACACACTGCTATCGGGAGCAAGCCCCCTCCCACATTGACCGAGTAGAGTCAGAGAAATCAGCTCAACTCCAACCAGATCGGCGCATGGTCCGACGGTTTTTCCAATGCGCGCAAATCGTAATCCACTCCCGCGTCCTTGAGCCGAGGCACCAGGCCGGTGGAGGCCATGATCACGTCGATGCGCAGCCCGCGCTTGGGCTCATCCTCAAAGCCACGACTGCGGTAATCGAACCAGCTGAAGCGGTCGGTCACCTCAGGATTCAAGTGCCGGAAGCTGTCCACCAGCCCCCAGTTTTTCAGGCGGGCCATCCATTCGCGCTCTTCCGGCAGGAAGCTGCACTTGCCGGTTTTCAGCCAGCGTTTGGCATTGTCGGCGCCGATGCCGATGTCGCAGTCCTGCGGGGAAATATTCACGTCGCCCATCACCACCAGTGCCTGGTCATTGCTGAACTGGCTCTCCAACAGCTGTTGCAGGTCTTCGTAGAAACGCTGCTTGGCCGGGAATTTGGTGGGGTGGTCGCGGCTTTCGCCTTGGGGAAAGTAGCCGTTCATGACAGTGACCGGGTGGCCGTTCTCGTCGGCGAAGGTGCCCCAGATGAAACGGCGCTGGGCGTCTTCTTCATCGCTGGCAAAGCCTTTGTGCAGGCTCAACGCCTCTTTGCGCGAGAGCAGGGCCACGCCGTAATGTCCTTTCTGGCCATGGTAATAAACGTGATAGCCCAGCGCCTGGACTTCGGCCAGCGGGAACTGGTCATCGTGGACCTTGGTTTCCTGCAGGCCAATGACATCCGGTTGATGCTTTTCAATCAGCGCCGCCAGCTGATGAGGGCGGGCACGCAGCCCGTTGATATTGAAGGAGACGATTTTCATGGTCGGCAGTCCAGTCTGGCAAAAGGGCGATGCTAGCCGACAAGTCGGACGGCGGCCAGCGTGGCGGTAGGGCGCATGCGCTGCTACTGTCTGGGAACGACTGGCGCTGCGCAGGTTCGTACCCATAAGAACGCCACCTTTTTGAGTGGCGTCCAGGAGATTGACTGTTATGCCTGACACTTCGACGGCCGCTGCCGAAATCCGTGTGCTCAATAGCGGCTATTCCCGCGAAGCGCGTTCCCTGCTGTACCAGGCCTACCGTCACGAACCGACCTTCGCCTACATCTTCGAGGCCGAGCGCCCCGGTTATGAACAGCGGGTACGCGCCACCGTGCGCGAGCTGGTCAAGCAACATTTCTTCCAGAAGCTTCCCGCCATTGGCCTGTTCGTCAACGACCGTCTGGTCGGCGTTGCCCTGATCGCCCCGCCGCAACGGCGCCTGGGCATCACCGAGAGCTGGGCCTGGCAAATCCGCATGTGGCTGAGCACCGGAGTACGCGGCACGCGGCGTTATCTTGAATACCATCAGGCCGTCCTGGCGTGCCTGCCCAGCGAGTCGGTGCATGTGTTGCCATTGCTGGGCATTCACCCGCAGTTGCAGGGCCACCACTACGGCGAACAATTGCTTGAAGCGGTTCACAATTGGTGCGCCGAAGACCCGCACTCATCGGGCGTGGTGCTCGACACGGGCAATTCCCGTTACCTGGAGTTCTATAAGCGCCAGGGCTATGAGGAAATCGGTGAAATTGCCGTAGGACCTGTACTGGAGCATGTGTTTTTCCATCCCAACCCCCAGCCGTTAAGTGCTGCAGCGACTTGAGACAGAATTATTCAGACAAATCCGGGTTCAAAGTTCCTCTCTCGCTCGTGTAGCATCCGCGCCTATGAAGTTTCCAGGAAGATTTACCAGCGGCTTGATCCTGCTGTTCACAAGCTGCGGCGCATGGGCGCAAAGCGAATTGGACGTGCGGATCAAGCCCTCTAACGACGCGCTGAAAGCCAACATCGAAGGCTACATCGGCGGGGTGGGCGATCGTGATGAAGAAGCGCTGCTGCGGTTCAGCCGTGGCGCCGAGGAGCAGGCGCGCAAAGCGGCCCAGGCCCTGGGCTTCTATCAGCCACAGATCGCCAGCGATGTGCAGGGCGGCAAGAACCCGCGCCTGATTCTCACCATCGACCCCGGCGAGCCCGTGCATTTGCGCAACGTCACCCTGCGGGTCGACGGCCCGGCGGCGAACCTCAAGGCGTTTCGCGTGCCTGCCAGTGACGATCTCAAGCCCGGCGCAGTGCTCAACCACGGCCATTACGATGATGCCAAGCGTCTGATCCAGAACCAGGCCTCGCGCTACGGCTTTTTCAGCGGGCGCTTTACGCGTCAGACACTCTCCGTCGATCCCCAGGCAGGCGTCGCCGATATCGAGCTGGTTTACGACAGCGGCCCACGCTACAGCATGGGCAAGGTCAGCTTTAGCGGCGACACTCCATTCGATGAAGAACTGCTGCAACGCATGGTGCCCTTTGAAAGTGGCACCCCTTACGACTCCGAACTGATCGCCGAACTCAACCAGAACCTGCAAGGCAGTGGCTTCTTCGACAGCGTGCGCGTGGACGCCAGCCCCACGGCCTCGACCAACGACGTAATTCCGGTGGCCGTGCAACTGGACACGCGCAAGCCACGCACGATGGGCCTGGGCCTGGGTTTTTCGACGGACGTCGGCCCGCGCGGCAAGGCCAACTGGACGCGGCACTGGGTCAATCCCCAGGGCCACAGTTATGGCTGGGAGGCCGAGCTTTCGGCGCCACGGCAGAACGTCGGCCTGTGGTATGACGTTCCGCTCGACCCACCGCTCACCGACAAATTGCGCTTCGCCGGCGGTTACCAGAATGAAGAGCTGGCCAACACCGACACCCTGAGCAAGCTGCTCACCGTCGGGCCCGAATGGCACAGTAAATTGCCCAGTGGCTGGACACGGGTTATCTCGCTCAAATACCAGCGTGAAGAGTACCGCCTGGGCAATGACTCGGGCCTGAGCAACCTGGTGATGCCGGGGATCAGCTACTCCTACCTGCGCAGCGACAATCGCATCGATCCGCACAACGGTTATCGCCTGATGTTCGACAGCAAGGTCGCCAAGGAAGGGCTCGGTTCCGACACCAATCTGCTGTACGGCACGGCCACGATCAAGGGCTTGACCACCTTGTGGGATAACCACCGGTTCCTGGGCCGCGCGCAGGTGGGCGGCAGTGCCACCAACGGCTACAAGTCGGTGCCGCCGTCGCTGCGCTTCTTTGCCGGTGGCGACCAGAGCGTGCGCGGCTATGAATACCAGACCCTGTCACCGGAAAACGATCGCGGTGACCGCATCGGCGGCCGCTATATGGTGGCGCTGAGTGCCGAGTATCAATATTCCATCGCCGACAAATGGCGGATCGCGACGTTTATCGACCAGGGCAACTCGTTCAATACCCTGGAAATGCCCAGCCTGAAAACCGGTGTCGGTGTGGGCGTGCGCTGGGTCTCGCCGGTTGGCCCGATCCGCCTCGACCTGGCCCATGCCCTGGAAGACCCGGGCGGCATTCGATTGCACTTTTCCATGGGGCCTGAGCTGTGATGCGTGGTTTGAAAATAGCGGGGCTGGTCCTGATGGCCATCCTCGCGGTGACGGTGTTGGCGCTGTGGTCGGTACTCGGAACCCAGGCGGGCAGTCGCTGGGCACTGGGCCAGGTGCCGGGTTTGAGCCTGGAAAACTTCCAGGGGCGCCTGGGCGGGCAGTGGAGCGCCGATCACCTGCTATGGCAGCAAGACAGCAGCCGCGTCGAGCTTGATGCGCCCAAGTTTGATTGGTCGCCGGGGTGCCTGTTGCGTATGACCCTGTGTATCGATCGCCTGGATGTGGAGCGGGTCAGCCTGCAATTTCCCCCCAGCGCCGAAGCGAGCAGCAGCGGGCCCATCGCGTTGCCCGACCTGAAGCTGCCGCTGGCCATCCAGTTGGGCGACGTTCGCGTCGGTAGCCTGTTGTTCAACGGCAGTGAAGAACTCAAGGGCCTGCAACTGGCGGCGCACTGGACCTCTGCAGGTATGCAGATCGACGCCGTGCACCTGCAACGGGACGGCCTGGTGCTGGACCTCGCCGGCCTGCTGCAACCTGTTGGCGACTGGCCTTTGATGGCCAGCGGTAATCTCAGCCTGCCTTACGCGCCGGGCGGCGCACCTTGGACGGTGGCCCTCAAGGTCGATGGCGACTTGCTCAAGACCCTCAAGCTCGACGCTGACAGCAGCGGCTATCTGCTGGCCAAGCTCAGTGGCGAGTTGCAGCCGCTGGTGGACAATCTGCCGGCGCAATTGCGCATCACCGCTGACGCCTTCAAACCCAGCGCCGACCTGCCCGACACCCTGCAACTCAATCAATTGGACCTGAGCGCCAAGGGCGACCTGAAACACGGTTACCAATTGCTGGGCAAAGCGGTACTGCCGGCGGAAAAAGGCCCGGTGGACCTGCTGCTGCAAGGCAAGGTCGACGCCAAGGGCGCACAGATCGCCGGCCTGGACCTGACAGCCGGCGACCAGCAAAGCCTCAAGCTCAGCGCCAACCTGGACTGGCAACAAGGTTTCAGCGCCGATGCCAAGGTCGCCTGGCTGGACTTCCCCTGGCATCGCTTGTACCCGCTGATCGACGAACCGCAGGTGACCTTGCGCACCTTCAACGGTGAAGTTTCCTATAAAGACGGCAACTACCTGGGCAACCTCAAGGCCGATCTCGACGGCCCGGCGGGCAAGTTCAACGTGGTCACGCCGTTCAGTGGCGACCTCAAGCAAATCTTCCTGCCCGAGCTCAAGTTGACAGCCGGCCAGGGCAAGGCCGAAGGCCGTTTGAACGTACAGTTCGCGGACGGCATCGCCTGGGACACCGCGTTGGATTTGACCGCGTTGAACCCGGCGTATTGGGTCGCTGAGTTGCCCGGCACCCTGGCCGGGCCGCTGCGCAGCAAAGGCGAATTCAACAACGGGCAACTCAAGCTCAACGCCGACCTTGACCTCAAGGGCCGTCTGCGCGGGCAAACCGCCGTGCTGGCCGCCAAGGCCGAAGGCGCGGGCGAACAATGGACCCTCGCCAACCTGGACATCCGCCTGGGCGACAACCGCATCAACGGCAGCGGCAGCCTGCAGCAACGCCTGGCCGGGCAGATCGACATCAAGCTGGCCCGCCTGGCCCAGCTATGGCCGCAACTGCGTGGGCAGATCAACGGCCGCGTCGATGTCACCGGCACTCTGAAAGCGCCGCAGGGCAAACTCGATCTCAAGGGCCAGCAACTGGCATTGGCCGACAACCGCCTGCAAAACCTTAACCTCAACGCGACACTGGACAGCGCCCAGCGCGCCAGGATCGACCTCAAGGGCAGCGGCATCCAGAGCGGCGAGACCCAGGTCGGTACGCTCACCGCCAGCGCCCAGGGTGATATCAAGAGCCAGAAGGTCCAACTGGATCTGGCCGGTCCTTTGCTCAAGCTGGCCCTGGCCCTGGACGGCAACCTCGATAAAGGCAACTGGCGCGGGCGCCTGGCCAGCGGCGACGTGCAAGCGGGTGGCCAGGACTGGAGGCTGCAAGCCCCGGCGAAAATCGAGCGCCTGGCCGATGGCAAGCTGACCTTTGCCGCCCACTGCTGGGTGTCCGGTGGCGCCAGCCTGTGCGGCGAAGACCAGCGCCTGATGCCCGAGCCGAAGCTGCGTTACCACCTCAAGCAATTCCCCCTCGACAGCCTCGCGGGCTTTTTGCCCAAAGACTTCGCGTGGCAGGGCAGGCTCAATGCCGACGTGCAGCTCGATCTGCCGGCCAGCGGCCCCAAAGGCGTGGTGTCGGTGGACGCCGGTGGCGGCACCCTGCGCGTCAAGGGCAAGAATCAGTGGCTGGATTTCCCGTACGACACCCTCAAGCTGGAAACCACCCTCAACCCCAAGCGCATCGACACTCAGTTGAACTTCCGTGGCGGCAAGCTCGGCGAGTTGCTGTTGCAGGCGCAGATCAATCCGCTGCCGGCCAACAAGCCGATCACCGGCAATTTCAGCCTCACCGGGCTGGACCTGGCGGTGGCGCGACCGTTCGTGCCGATGGTGGAAAAACTCACCGGCAAGCTCAATGGCAACGGGCGGATTTCCGGCGGCCTGCTCGCACCCCAGGTCAACGGTAGCGTCAATCTGGTCGACGGCGAAATCTCCGGGCCCGAGCTGCCAGTGAGCCTGGAAGGCCTGAACGTACAAGCGCTGATTGCCGGCGAAAGCGTGCAGCTTAATGGCGCCTGGCGCAGTGGCAAGGTCGGGCAGGGCAGCCTCAAGGGCGAGATCGACTGGGGCCGCGCCCTGGTGGTGGACCTGAGCCTCAAGGGTTCGCAACTGCCGGTGACGGTCGAGCCCTATGCCGTACTGGAAGTGGCGCCCGACCTGAAGATCAGCCTCAAGGACGACAAGCTGGCGATTGCCGGCAAGGTGCACATCCCGCGCGGCGATATCACCGTGCGCGAGCTGCCGCCGTCGACGGTCAAGGTGTCCGATGACACGGTGATCGTCGGCAGCCAGACCGAAGAGGGCAAGCCGCCGATGGCGATGGCCATGGATATCGACGTGGAAGTGGGCGAAGACCAACTCAACTTCGCCGGCTTCGGCCTCACCGCCAAAGTGCAAGGCCACGTGCATATCGGCGACAACATGGACACCCGTGGCGAACTGTGGCTCAACGATGGCCGTTACCGGGCCTACGGCCAGCGCCTGAATGTGCGCCGTGCGCGCCTGTTGTTCGCCGGGCCGTTGGATCAGCCGTTTCTGGATATCGAGGCGGTACGCGTGACCACCGAGTCCTCCCGCACGGTCACGGCCGGCATTCGGTTGAGCGGCAGTGCCGAGCAGCCGACCACGCAGATCTTCTCCGAGCCCGCCATGGCCCAGGAAGACGCGTTGTCCTACCTGGTGCTGGGGCGTTCGCGCACCAACAACGGTGAAGACAACAATATGCTCGCCGAAGCCGCCCTGGGCCTGGGCCTGATGGGCAGCGCTGGGGTGACCTCAGACATCGCCACCAAGTTGGGTATCCAGGATTTCGACCTGGATACCCAAGGCAGCGGCAACAGCACGGCGGTGGTGGCCAGCGGCAAGATCAACGAAAAACTCAGCCTGCGTTACGGGGTTGGGGTGTTCGAACCGGCCAATACCATCGCGTTGCGCTACCTGCTGAGCAAGAAGGTGTACCTGGAAGTCGCAACCGGCGTCGCCAGTTCGCTGGACATCTTCTACAAGCGCGATTTCTAAACACCGCTTGGTCAAAAATGTGGGAGGGGGCTTGCCCCCGATAGCGGTGGGTCAGCCAAAAAATATGCTGACTGGTCCACAGCCATCGGGGTGTAGAACCGTAGACATCGTTTACATCTGAAACCGGGGACATCGTTTACACATTTGAGGCTTGGACGCGGGTCATACCTCGCCCAAGCCTTCCCAGGGGATAATCACACAAGTACAAATCCCAAACATCATCCTCAGCCTCTTTAAGCCCTATCTGCTCCCCTGACAGCGCCTCGCTGATAAATACCAACTTGCCTTTCCACTTGATCGACCCGTCCTGCCTGACGCTTCGAACCTTCATTTCGGACGGATACGCCACATCCGGCAAGCATCCTGGGTAAATCCGGGTAGACGGCACATACACGTCCCCTGGACGCTTCATACCGAGCGCTTCATGAGGGCGCACGTAATTGAACTCATGCCTGAAATGCTCCAGCAAAAGCTGCTGCTCGATTAAGTTTTCTCCTAAAGGCAGCTCCAGTTTCAAGCTACGGTGCATCCGCTCATGGCGACCATTTTGGGCCGGTCTTCCTGGCATGGTGCGCTCCGGATAGATGCCCAGACGTATCCACCAAACTGCCAGCGTGGACATTCTTGCCAGGCCAGGAGAGGCAAACGGAACACCGTTGTCCGACCGAATAACTTCGGGCATGCCGTACTCCTCAAATAGTCTCTCAAAGGCGTGTTTAACAGGTTCAGTCTTGATCTTTGAATGAGCCCTGCACGCCAAAATCATCCGGGACGCGTGGTCTGTGATGGTCAAAGGGAAGCACATCTGCGCGTTATGCATTTTGAATTGCCCTTTGTAGTCGGCGCACCATGTCTGGTTAGGTTCGTTGGCCTCGCGCATTGCTACAGGGGAAGTACCGTGTCTGCGCTTGAAGCGCCGCTTTTGGACGAGCCCAAGTCGATCAAGCCATTGGCCTGCTGTACTTGGGGAAGGCCAGGCGATGGAGGGATCTTCAAGTCGCAATAGCTCGAGAAGCTTCTTCGGACCCCATTTATCGTGCGCCTCCTTCATCGCCACCACACGGGCCAGGATTTCATCGTCGATTTTATTGGGGCTGTTGTGAGGGCGTCGGGACAGTTCGGCTAAAGACTTTAAATCGCCATTGTGCCGGCCGATCCATTTGTCGACGGTAGGCCGACTTACGTTAAAGCGGCGCGCCAGCTGGCTTTTGGTGTAGTTACCAGAAAGCCAGTCAGCGACCAGTCTGATTCGTTGATTCATCGGAGACTCTTGGTTCCAGGGCATGATCAGTTACCTCCTGATCATGCGTATTAACCTGTAAACCATGTCCCCGGTTAGAAATGTAAACGATGTCCCCGGTTTGTACCGGGGCAAGCCCCCTCCCACATTGGTTCTTTATTTCACTCAAGCTTTCCGCCAATTACCAAGCAACCTAACTATTCCATTTGACATTCGCTGCCTAAGCAGTAATATCTCGTCACACATTCACTGCCTAGGCAGTAATAAGGTGACTTCCGATGCCGCATTTCACCCCTGAAAACTTCCACAACTGCCATCTCGGGCTGTTGCTGGGCCGCGCTGCGATCCTCAAAGACCGCATCATCGACACCCATATGGAACCCCACGGCATTACCGCCGCGCAGTTCAAGGTGTTGATCATCATGGCCCAGTTCGGTGTCGACACACCGGCCGAGCTATGTCGCAACCTGTCCCTGGACAGCGGCTCGATGACGCGCATGCTCGACCGGCTGGAGCAGAAAAAGCTGCTCAGCCGCAAGCGTTCCGACCTGGACCGCCGCCAGGTGCAGTTGGTGCTCACCGCCGACGGCCAGCGCCTGGCGGACATGCTGCCGCAGATCGGTGCCCAGGCCCTCAATCAGCTGGCCGGCGTACTCGAGCCGGGCGAGCTGGAAACCCTGGAACGGATCCTCAAGAAAATTCTGATAGCTGCGGGTGATCCCATCACCCTTCAGCGGGTAGGACAATGATGAACACACGCGCATTCAGCCTGGTGCTGATGGCGATGACGTTGGCCGGTTGTGCCAACTACAGCGGCCTTGACACCCAAGGCAAACGCCTCGACGCCAATAGCTTGCACACCGGCAAATCCCTGAGCGGTGTGAGCCTTTCCAGCGCCGCCTGGCCGGCCGCCGACTGGTGGAAAAGCCTCGGCGACCCACAGCTCGACGGCCTGATCCAGGAAGCTCTGCAATACAGCCCCGATATGCAGGTCGCCAGTGCCCGTGCGCACCAGGCCGAAGCTGCGGCCTATGCCGCCAACGCCGCGCGCATGCCCACCGTGGATGCCAGCGCTGGTGTCAGCCGTTCGCGGCTGGCCAAGGACCAGGACCCGCGCGGGGAGGGCGATGCCTATTCGACGGTGCGCAACATCGGCGCCAGCTTCAATTACGACTTCGACCTGTGGGGCGGCCAGCGCGCCGCCTGGGAAGCCGCCCTGGGCCAGGCCCGCGCCGCCGAAGTCGACCAGCAGGCCGCGCGCCTGACCCTGGCCGCCAACGTCGCCAAGGCCTACAGCGATCTGGGCCAGGCGCATATCGTGCGTGACCTGGCTGCCGACGACCTCAAGCGCACCCGCCAGATGCTCGACCTGAGCAAGCGCCGCCTGAGTTCCGGCATCGACAGCGAATACCAATACCAGCAAACCGAAAGCCTGGAAGCCAGCTCCCAGTCGCAGTTGATCGATGCGGAAAAACAACTGCAAAGCGCCAAGATCGCCCTGGCCGTGCTGCTCGGTAAAGGCCCGGACCGTGGCAACGAACTGGCGCGCCCGAACGTATTGAAACCCACGGCGGTCGCCGTGCCGTCGGTGTTGCCCGCCGAGCTGCTCGGCCGGCGCCCGGACCTGGTCGCCGCGCGCTGGCGGGTGGAAGCTGCGAGCAAGGACATCGCCGCCAGCAAGACCCGTTTCTATCCCAACCTCAACCTGAGCGCGAGCGCCGGCGCCGAATCGTTGTTGGGCGACGCCATGTTCGGTTCGGCCAGCCGCTTCTTCAATATCGCGCCGACGATATCGCTGCCGATCTTCGACGGTGGCCGCCTGCGCGCCGACCTCGACGCCCGCGACGCCGATTACGACCTGGCCGTGGCCCAGTACAACAAAACCCTGGTGCAAGCCCTGGGCGATATCGGCAGCACCCTGTCGCAACTGCGCGACACCGGGCGGCAGATCCAGGCGCAGCAACACGCCGCCGATATCGCCCAGCAGTCTTACGACACCGGGGTGCAGCGCTACAGCTCCGGCATCGGTAACTATCTGGATGTGCTCAGCATCGAGCAGCAATTGCTGCAGGCCCAGCGTCAGTTGGCGACCTTGAATGCTGCGCAGATCGATCTGTCGATTCAATTGATGCAGGCCCTGGGTGGCGGGTTCAACGCCAGCAACGTGGCCGCGACCACCCCAGCCAACCGCACGGAATAATTTGAGGTATTTGTCATGGCCACTGCCGACAGCAACACCGCACCCGAACAAACCAAAGACAACAACCCGCGCAAACGCAAAGTCATGCTGATCGGCCTGGCGCTGATCGTCATCCTTGGCGTCGTCGGCGTCTGGGCCTGGTACGAGTTCTACGGGCGCTTCAACGAAAGCACCGATGACGCGTACGTGAATGGCAACGTGGTGGAAATCACCCCGCTGGTCACCGGCACCGTGGTCAGCATCGGCGCCGATGATGGCGACCTGGTCCATGAAGGCCAGGTGCTGGTCAACTTCGATCCCAACGACGCCGCCGTCGGCCTGCAAAGTGCCCAGGCCAACCTGGCCCGCACCGTGCGCCAGGTTCGCGGTTTGTACAGCAACGTCGATGGGATGAAAGCCCAGGTCAACGCGCAGAAAGCGGACGTGCAGACCGCCCAGGACAACTACAACCGGCGTAAGACCCTGGCCCAGGGCGGGGCGATCTCCCAGGAGGAGCTGTCCCACGCCCGTGACAGCCTGACCGCCGCCAAAAACGCCTTGACCAACCTTGAGCAGCAACTCAAAACCAGCAATGCCCTGGTGGATGACACGGTGATTTCGTCCCACCCGGATGTGCAGGCCGCCGCCGCGCAACTGCGCCAGGCGTACCTGACTAACGCGCGCAGCACCTTGATCGCCCCGGTCACAGGCTATGTGGCCAAGCGCACCGTGCAACTGGGCCAGCGCGTGCAACCGGGTACCGCGCTGATGGCGGTGATTCCGCTGGACCAGCTGTGGATCGATGCCAACTTCAAAGAAACCCAGCTGCGTGATATGCGCATCGGCCAGCCGGTGGATATCGAATCGGACATTTACGGCAGCGATGTGAAGTACAGCGGCACCGTCGACAGCCTGGGCGCCGGCACTGGCAGCGCGTTTGCCTTGCTGCCCGCGCAGAACGCCACCGGCAACTGGATCAAGATCGTGCAGCGGGTACCGGTGCGCATCCATATCAACGCCGAAGAGCTGGCCAAGCACCCGTTGCGGGTCGGCTTGAGTACCGTGGTCAACGTGGACCTGCACGACCAGAGCGGCCCGGTGCTGGCGCAACAGGCGCCGCAGAAGGCCTCGTTTACCACCAACGTGTATGACCGCCAATTGGCCGAAGCCGATGCCATGATCAACCAGTTGATCCATGACAACAGCGTCGCCGCTCCCAAGGCTGCGCAACGCTGATGAGCAATAACGCCTCGTTCACGCCGCCCAGCCTGGTGATGGCCACCATCGGGCTGTCGCTGGCGACCTTCATGCAGGTGCTCGATACCACCATCGCCAACGTGGCGTTGCCGACCATTTCCGGCAACCTGGGCGTGAGTTCGGAGCAGGGCACCTGGGTCATTACCTCGTTTGCGGTGAGCAACGCCATTGCCTTGCCGCTCACCGGTTGGTTGAGCCGGCGCTTCGGCGAGGTGAAGCTGTTTCTGTGGGCGACCCTGCTGTTCGTGCTGGCGTCGTTCCTGTGCGGTATTTCCACCTCGATGCCCGAATTGATCGGCTTTCGCGTGCTGCAGGGCCTGGTTGCCGGGCCGCTGTACCCGATGACGCAAACCTTGCTGATCGCGGTGTACCCGCCGGCCAAGCGCGGCATGGCTCTGGCACTATTGGCGATGGTCACGGTGGTGGCGCCGATTGCCGGGCCGATCCTCGGCGGCTGGATCACCGACAGCTACAGTTGGCCATGGATCTTCTTCATCAACGTGCCCATCGGCATCTTTGCGGTGATGGTGGTGCGTGCGCAGTTGAAGAAACGTCCGGTGCAGACCAGCCACCAACCGATGGATTACGTCGGGCTGCTCAGCCTGATCGTCGGCGTCGGCGCCTTGCAGATCATCCTCGACAAGGGCAATGACCTGGATTGGTTCGAGTCCAACTTCATCATCATCGGTGCGGCCATTTCGGTGATCGCCCTGGCGGTATTCGTCATCTGGGAAATGACCGACAAGCACCCGGTGGTCAACCTGCGCTTGTTTGCCTACCGCAACTTCCGTATCGGCACCATTGTGTTGGTCGGCGGCTATGCGGGTTTCTTCGGCATCAACCTGATCCTGCCGCAATGGCTGCAGACCCAGATGGGCTACACCGCCACCTGGGCCGGCTTGGCGGTGGCGCCGATCGGTATTCTGCCGGTGCTGATGTCGCCGTTCGTGGGCAAGTACGCGCACAAGTTCGACCTGCGCCTGCTGGCGGGGCTGTCATTCCTGGCGATGGGCTTGAGCTGTTTCATGCGTGCGAGCTTCACCAACGAGGTGGATTTCCAGCACATCGCCCTGGTGCAGTTGTTCATGGGTATCGGCGTGGCGCTGTTCTTCATGCCGACCTTGAGCATCCTGATGTCCGACCTGCCGCCGCAGCAGATTGCCGACGGCGCCGGTCTGGCGACCTTCCTGCGGACCCTGGGCGGCAGCTTCGCGGCGTCGCTCACCACCTGGATCTGGATTCGCCGCGCCGACCAGCACCATGCCTACATGAGCGAGAACATGACCGTCTATGACTCGACTACGCGCGATGCCGTGCAGGCGCTGGGTGGGGCAGGGCACAAGGCCTATGCGCAACTGGACCAGATTCTCACCAGCCAGGCGTACATGATGTCTACCGTGGATTACTTCACGTTGATGGGGTGGGTCTTCGTGGGGTTGATGCTGTTGGTGTGGCTGGCCAAGCCGCCGTTTGGCGCCAAGGCCGGGCCGGAGGCGTCCGGGCATTGACCCGCAGAGGTTGGAGTGCAATCCAATGTGGGAGGGGGCTTGCTCCCGATTGCGGTGGGTCAGTTACAGATTGGCTGACTGACCCGCTGCTATCGGGAGCAAGCCCCCTCCCACATTTTGATCTCTGTTTACATTCAATAGGTGGTGTTTGAAGTTTAGGCGCCAGGCAATGCCAACTGCGGGTTGACGAAGTCAAACGCCGCCAGTTGAAAGCCTTGCTCATCCACCTGCAGCGCCCACCCTTGCTTGTCCCAATCCCCCAGCACAATGCGCCTGGCCGCCTGGTCACCAATCTGCAGCTTATGAATGGCGGGGCGGTGGGTGTGGCCGTGAACTAGGGTGCGCACGCCAAAGTGTTGCATGACCCGTGGCACTTCTTCCGGCGTGACGTCGACAATGTCGTTGGCCTTCATCCGTACCTGGGCACTGCTTTCACTGCGCAGCTTGCGTGCCAGCTGGTGGCGGGTACGCAGGGGCAGGTGGCGCAGGATGAACAGCACCATCGGGTTGCGCAGAATGCGCCGCAACTTCATATAGCCGAGGTCGCGGGTGCAGAGGCTGTCGCCGTGCATCAGCAGCACGGGTTCGCCGGCGAGCTGCACGACACTCGGGTCCTTGAGCAGCGTTGCGCCTGCCGCTTTGCAGAACGCCTTGCCGATCAGGAAATCGCGGTTGCCGTGCATGATGAAAATCGGGGTGCCGCTGTCGCTCAGTTCGCGCAGTGCGGCGCAGATCGAGCGCTGGAACGGTGTCATCCCATCGTCGCCAATCCAGGCTTCGAAGAAGTCGCCCAGAATGTACAACGCCTGGGCGCCACGGGCGCGGCCGTGGAGCAGATCCAGAAACGCCCGGGTGATGTCCGGGCGCTCCTCTTCCAGATGCAAATCTGAAATCAGCAATATCACGCTTCGATGATCTCGGCTTTCTCGACGATCACGTCTTCGGCTGGAACGTCCTGGTGGCCGGCCTTGGAGGTGGTCGACACGCCTTTGATCTTGTCGACAACGTCGGTGCCTGCGGTGACTTTACCGAACACCGCGTAACCCCAACCCTGTACGTTCTTGCCGGTGTGGTTGAGGAAGGCGTTGTCGGCCACGTTGATGAAGAACTGCGCGGAGGCCGAATGCGGCTCCATGGTACGGGCCATGGCGACGGTGTACTTGTCGTTGGAAAGGCCGTTGTCCGCTTCGTTCTGGATGCTTGGACGCTTGTCTTTCTTCTCTTTCATGCCGGGCTCGAAACCGCCGCCCTGGATCATGAAGTTGCCGATGACACGGTGGAAAACGGTGTTTTCGTAGTGGCCGGCTTTGACGTACTCGATGAAGTTGGCGACGGTGATCGGCGCTTTCTCGGCGTTCAGCTCGATGACGATGTCACCGTGGTTGGTGGTCAGTTTGACTTGAGTCATGTTCACTACTCTTTTCAGGGAATTCGTGGGGGTGGGCGAATAAACGCTTTACCTGCCTGGCTAAACGGCGGCCAAGTCGCGCAGTTTAGCGTGCCCTGCAGGAATTTCGAGGTGGTTTTTTACCGCCAAGGCAATTAAAGCAGCAGTTTTTGACCGCGCTCTGTCAGGCGGTTGACAGGTTCGGCTATGATAAGCCCTTTGTTTTATCTGGCCTCACCCGGCCACGAACCTGTCTGTTCAAGGATCCTATGAGCAAGCCCACTGTCGACCCTACCTCGAATTCCAAGGCCGGACCTGCCGTCCCGGTCAATTTCCTGCGCCCGATCATCCAGGCGGACCTGGATTCGGGCAAGCACACGCAGATCGTCACCCGTTTCCCGCCAGAGCCCAACGGCTACCTGCACATCGGTCACGCCAAGTCGATCTGTGTGAACTTCGGCCTGGCCCAGGAATTCGGCGGCGTCACGCACCTGCGTTTCGACGACACCAACCCGGCCAAGGAAGACCAGGAATACATCGACGCCATCGAAAGCGACGTGAAGTGGCTCGGTTTCGAATGGTCTGGTGAAGTGCGCTATGCCTCGCAATATTTCGACCAGTTGCACGACTGGGCCGTCGAGCTGATCAAGGCCGGCAAGGCCTACGTCGACGACCTGAGCCCGGAACAGGCCAAGGAATACCGCGGCACCCTGACCGAGCCGGGCAAGAACAGCCCGTTCCGCGACCGTTCGGTAGAAGAGAACCTCGACTGGTTCGCCCGCATGCGTGCCGGTGAGTTCCCGGATGGCGCCCGCGTGCTGCGCGCCAAGATCGACATGGCCTCGCCGAACATGAACCTGCGCGACCCGATCATGTACCGCATCCGCCATGCCCACCACCACCAGACCGGTGACAAGTGGTGCATCTACCCCAACTATGACTTCACCCACGGTCAGTCGGACGCCATCGAAGGCATCACTCACTCCATCTGCACCCTGGAGTTCGAAAGCCACCGTCCGCTGTACGAGTGGTTCCTGAGCAACCTTCCGGTGCCGGCACAGCCGCGCCAGTACGAGTTCAGCCGCCTGAACCTGAACTACACCATCACCAGCAAGCGCAAGCTCAAGCAACTGGTGGATGAAAAGCACGTATTTGGCTGGGACGACCCGCGCATGTCGACGTTGTCTGGCTTTCGCCGTCGCGGCTACACCCCGGCGTCGATCCGCAATTTCTGCGAGATGGTCGGCACCAACCGTTCCGACGGCGTGGTCGACTTCGGCATGCTCGAGTTCAGCATCCGCCAGCACCTCGACGCCAATGCCCCGCGTGCCATGTGCGTGTTGCGTCCGTTGAAGGTCGTGATTAGCAACTACCCGCAAGACCAGGTCGAAAACCTCGAACTGCCGCGTCATCCGCAGAAAGAAGAGCTGGGCGTGCGCAAGTTGCCATTCGCCCGTGAAATCTACATCGACCGCGATGACTTCATGGAAGAGCCGCCAAAGGGCTACAAACGCCTGGAACCCAACGGCGAAGTGCGCCTGCGCGGCAGCTACGTGATCCGTGCCGATGAGGCCATCAAGGACGCCGATGGCAACATCGTCGAACTGCGCTGCTCGTACGACCCGGACACCCTGGGCAAGAACCCCGAAGGCCGCAAGGTCAAGGGCGTGGTCCACTGGGTCCCGGCCGCTGCCAGCATCGAGTGCGAAGTGCGCCTGTACGATCGGCTGTTCCGCTCGCCGAACCCTGAGAAAGCCGAAGACAGCGCAAGCTTCCTCGACAACATCAACCCAGATTCGCTGCAAGTCCTCACGGGTTGTCGTGCCGAGCCATCGCTTGGCGACGCACAGCCGGAAGACCGGTTCCAGTTCGAGCGCGAAGGTTACTTCTGCGCGGATATCAAGGACTCCAAACCCGGTCAACCGGTATTCAACCGTACCGTGACCTTGCGTGATTCGTGGGGCCAGTGATTCTCTAAGGAAGCCGTTGTGCTAACGATCTACAACACACTCAGCAAGACCAAAGAAGTCTTCAAGCCGCTGGATGGCAACAAGGTACGCATGTACGTGTGCGGCATGACCGTGTACGACTACTGCCATATCGGCCATGGCCGCAGCATGGTTGCCTTCGACCTGGTGACCCGCTGGTTGCGTTTCAGCGGCTACGACTTGACCTACGTGCGCAACATCACCGACATCGACGACAAGATCATCAACCGCGCCAATGAAAACGGCGAGGCGTTCGACGTGCTGACCGAGCGCATGATCGCCGCCATGCATGAGGACGAGGCGCGCCTCAATATCCTCAAGCCGGACATGGAACCGCGCGCCACGGACCACATCCCTGGCATGCACGCGATGATCCAGACCCTGATCGACAAGGGTTACGCCTACGCCCCGGGCAACGGCGACGTGTACTACCGCGTCGCCAAGTTCATGGGCTACGGCAAGCTGTCGCGCAAGAAAATCGAAGACCTGCGCATCGGCGCGCGCATCGAAGTCGACGAGGCCAAGCAGGACCCGCTCGACTTCGTGCTGTGGAAAGCCACCAAGCCCGGCGAGCCGAGCTGGGAGTCGCCGTGGGGCGCCGGGCGTCCGGGCTGGCACATCGAATGCTCGGTGATGTCCACCTGCTGCCTGGGCGAGACCTTCGATATTCATGGCGGCGGCAGCGACCTGGAGTTCCCGCACCACGAAAACGAAATCGCCCAGAGCGAGGCGGCCACCGGCAAGACTTACGCCAATGCCTGGATGCACTGCGGCATGATCCGCATCAATGGCGAGAAGATGTCCAAGTCCTTGAACAACTTCTTCACCATCCGCGACGTGCTGGAAAAGTACCATCCGGAGGTTGTGCGTTATTTGCTGGTGTCCAGCCACTACCGCAGCGCCATCAACTACTCGGAAGACAACCTCAAGGACGCCAAGGGCGCCCTGGAGCGGTTCTACCATGCGTTGAAAGGCTTGCCTGTTGTGGCTCCGGCCGGTGGCGAAGCGTTTGTCGAGCGCTTCACCGCCGTGATGAACGATGACTTCGGCACCCCCGAAGCTTGCGCTGTCCTGTTTGAAATGGTCCGCGAGATCAACCGCCTGCGCGAGAGCGATCTCATTGCTGCGGCTGGCCTGGCGGCACGTCTCAAGGAACTGGCGAGCGTGCTGGGCGTGCTGCAAATGGAAGCCGACGACTTCTTGCAAGCCGGCGCCGAAGGGCGTGTGGATGCAGGCGAAGTCGACGCACTGATCCAGGCCCGCCTGAATGCCCGTGCCAATAAGGACTGGGCAGAATCCGACCGCATCCGCGACCAACTCACCGCCATGGGCGTGGTGCTGGAAGACGGCAAGGGCGGGACGACGTGGCGCTTGGCTGACTGACGGCGGATGGCTGCATGCTGAATAAAAACGCCCCGACTGGTTCGGGGCGTTTTTTTGCCATCATTTTAACGGTTCACTCAATCCAGTCCCGGGCTTGCTCGCGAATGCGGTGTGTCAGTCCGCTCATTTGCAACTGACCTAGAGTATTCGCGAGCAAGCCCGCTCCCACATTTTCACTGGGTCCGCTTTACAGATGCTTCGTTCTCAGATTTGCCCCTGAGTGGGGTTCTCGTTGAGGCTCATTGCTTTGTCCACCAACAATTGGACCCCCTCCAGCATCCTGCAGATGCCCAGTGCCACACTGCGAGGATTACCGTCGATCTCAAAAGCCAAATGACTTGCCAGTGCCTGAGCCGACGCAAGATCCTCCGACGCGTTGACCAGCAGCGTCTCGACGTCTAATCCTTCGCGCACGGCAAACACACCATGGTCCTCAGATGCAGGCTCTGGTTTCTCAGAAGTATTCAGATAATGGTTAATGGCTCGATGAGCAGTGGTGTGAAACGCGGTTGAATCCGATGGCGGATTCGGACTGTCTTTGATCATGGCGAAGCTCCTAGAGTATTGGAGTCACCACCCATCGCTGCGAAACGATACCCGGGTGGCAGCTGTACGCAGGTTCGCAGACCGGGACTCTAGGCACCCGGCATACCCGAAGGTATCCCGCGCACAGCCGCCATAACATCAGGCATAAAAAAGCGCCCGCTATCTGAGGTGGACGCTGTGCGTCTAGAGTTTAACCGGGCTGCGAAACCCGGTCGCTGAATTTGCAGCGACCACCGAAGATTAGGCAGCCATCTTCCGAGCGACAACCCTAAAACGCTGTCGGAAATTTCCTGCTGAGACTCATGCTTGATCTGAGTTGTTCGGCGGGACGCGGAGCGCCCCAGGCGGCATTACCACGCGGAGCGTGGGAACGATCAAAATGGGCGGCGCGCATCAGGTCTTTCGTCTGATGCAAAACCAACTGTGGGAGCGGGCTTGCTCGCGAATGCAGTCTTTCATTCAGAGCAGCAGTGGCTGACACACCGTATTCGCGAGCAAGCCCGCTCCCACATTTTTGACCGTGCTCACCTTGCGACGTCTTCGGTTTCACATTTATTGGGGATGCGCGCGCACTTCAATGTCCGGGCAGGCACGTAAAACCAATGGCTTACTTTGCAGTAAGCCCATTACCTTTTTGTGCGTTCTTGTGGCGAGTCCCGGCGGTTTCTATCCTGACGGCCTATCGAATGTTCAGGAGTACCCACCATGACCCTCGCGCTTCCTCCAGCCATCGCCCGTTACTTCGCCGCCGACGCCGCCAAGGCAGGCGATTTCAGCGAGTGTTTCACCGCCGACGCGGTGGTGAAGGACGAAGGCCACACCTATGTCGGATTGACGGCTATCCAGGCCTGGAAAACCGACACCGCCGGCAAGTACAGCTACACCAGCGAACCTTTTGCCTGTGAAGAGCAGGGCGGTAAAACCGTAGTGACCAGCCATCTGGTAGGGGATTTCCCGGGAAGCCCGCTGGACTTGCGGTATCGCTTCAGTCTGGAACGCGACAGGATTGCCGCGCTGGAGATCGGCGTATGAGCTTCGACCTCGGCCTGAAAGGCCTCCGCGCGCTGGTCACTGGCGGTACCAAGGGCATCGGCGCCGCCGTGGTAGCTGTGCTGCATGAACAGGGCGCCCAAGTGTTTTCGGTCGCACGTTCGGCGGCAGATTCGACACCCGAAGGCGTGCATTTCATCGCCGCCGACCTCGGCACTGCCGCCGGGTGTGCGAGCGCAACCGAGGCGGTGAAAGACCGGTTTGGCGGTGTGGATATCATCGTTAATGTGCTCGGTGGTTCCAGCGCACCAGGCGGTGGTTTTGCCGTGCTGGATGATGAGCAGTGGGCAAGTGCGCTGGGGCAGAACCTGATGGCGGCGGTGCGGGTGGATCGGGCGCTGTTGCCGGGGATGATAAAGCGTGGGGCTGGGGTGATTATTCATGTCACGTCCATTCAGCATGAGTTGCCGTTGCCCGAATCGACTACGGCGTATGCTGCCGCGAAGGCGGCGTTGGCGACTTACAGCAAAAGCCTGTCAAAGGAAGTGACGCCAAAGGGGGTTCGGGTGGTGCGGGTTTCGCCGGGCTGGGTGGAGACCGAGGCGGTGGTGGCTCTGGCAGAGCGCCTGGCGCACCAGGCGGGAACGGATTATGAGGGCGGCAAACAGATCACCATGCAGGCGCTGGGCGGCATTCCTCTCGGGCGTCCGGCCAAACCTCGGGAGGTGGCTGATTTGATCGCCTTCCTGGTATCGCCCCGGGCCGCTTCGATCAGCGGTACCGAGTACGTGATCGACGGCGGTACCGTGCCCACGGTCTAAATCGCCGGCTTGACCGCCTGCCATTTGAGCAGGCCATCGAGCACCGGGCACAGGCTCTGGCCCCATTCGGTCATGCGGTATTCGACCTTGGGCGGCACCACCGGGTAGACCGTGCGGTGCACCAGGCCGTCGGCTTCAAGCTGGCGCAGTTGTTGAGCGAGCATCTTCTGCGAGATATCCGGGATCAGCCGCTCCAGGTCGGAATAGCGCTGTACCTGGCCACCGAACAAGTGGAACAGGATGATCAGCTTCCAGCGCCCGCCGAGCCAGGCGAGGGTGGTTTCGACGTCGGCTGCGGCGGTGGCGGGGGTGTAGGCGTTGCTCATCGCTCGATTCCTGGAAGGTGGCAAAATGGGCGGCACGAATGCGATCCATCGCTTGGCATCGATTGCACATTTTACATCAGGCGTAAAAAACGCCCGCTACCCAGGTGCGGGCATTATGCGCTCGGAGTTTAACCGGGCCGCGAAACGCGGTCGATGAATTTGCAGCAACCGCCGAAGGGTGTGCAGCCATTTTCCAAGCAACACCCTAAACACTCTCGGAACTGACTGGCGGTCAAAATGTTGACTTTCGCTTTGATTATAGTCTTGCCGAATTAACCCGAGGTTTCAGAGTTTCCTTACAGTCTCCCCTCAAGCAGGGCAGCTAATGTTTTGTTTATTACTTGTCGTTGTAAGAAGGGAAACTATATGCAAATGCTTACAGAAACCAGAGACGCGGGTTCAGGCTTGCCGCCGCATGGCGGTAAGTTGATCGTCGGCCTCGCCAGTACATCAGAGCAACTGCGAGAAGTACAAGCCCTTCGTTATAAAGTGTTCAATGAAACTTTTCAGGCGCCAGCACTTACGAACGTGCAAGGTTTGAATGCCGATGCGTTTGATGATTATTGCGACCATCTTATAGTACGGGACATCACGACTGGCTGTGTGGTCGGTACCTATCGTTTAATGAGTCCTACGGCAGCCCGACACCTGGGATACTACTCGGAAAAGGAATTCGACCTGAGCCGATTGGATCATTTGCGCGATCGTATTACCGAAGTGGGGCATGCCTGCGTGCACCCTGACTACCGCAGCGGCAGCGTGATCATGATGCTGTGGTCGGGCTTGATAGCCTACATGCAACGTAAAGGATGTGATTATTTAATGGGGTGCGCCAGCGTCAGTTTGGCCGATGGCGGTTACCAAGCGTCGGCCATTTATCGTGCAATTACACCCAAACAATTCGCGCCGTCTGAATACCGTGTTACCCCTCATATACCCTTTGCACTTCATGACGTTAAAAATGAAAAACCTGTGCCCATGCCACCCTTATTAAAAGGTTATTTGCGCGGTGGTGCCTGGGTATGTGGCGACCCGGCCTGGGACTGTGATTTTCATACGGCTGACTTCTTTGTGTTGATGCCGTTATCGAATATAGATCAGCGCTATGCGCGCCATTACGTGAAGTAAATAAGCCGGCACTCCGTTAGTGTGAATCGGGATGCTGCATGAACCATCGAAGGGGTTAACGCTATGTTGTTGACAGAAGAACGAACCACTGCATTTGAACTGCTACCGCAATTGGCAGCCTTTCTTGAGTCCGCATCGCTTTTGGAACTGGAACAGGGCCCGTCCCAACGACTGGCCGATCTGTTTCGCACCGTTGGCCGGCCTGGGCTTGCCATTGCCGAAGCGCTGGGTGGTGGGGTGTCAGTGCACGCCAATTTGCGCAGTTGCACACGTGGGTCGGCGCACATTGCCCTTCACTGGCAGTGATGATGACCATGCACCACCACACCATCGCCGGCATGATGGCCGCCAGTTATTTCTTTCCTGATCTTGAGAAGTTGTTGAGCCTGGTTGCACGCAACGACTTGTTGGTGGCGTCCGGGTTCGCCGAAGGGCGTGCGCATTCGGATATTCTGGCCTCGACCATGACCGTGGAAAAAACCGCCGACGGCTATGTCGTGAATGGCAGTAAGAAACCCTGCACGATGACCCATCACTTCGACGTGATCACGTTTGGCGTCAATTACATCGATCCAGAAGGCCGCACGCATCTTGGCATCGGCGCGGGGTTGGCGGGTGATCCACGTATCGAGCGTAAGAAGTTCTGGGGCGTTCCTCATCTGCAAGCGGCGGACAGCCATGAGGTCATCTTCAATAACCTGGTGGTTCCCGAGTCCATGATGCATTTCAGCAACACGGTGGATGAGCAGCTCGATGAGGATCAACAGGGGATGGGTAACCACCTGTTTGCGATCTGGTTCCAGCTGCTGGCTGCGGCGTCCTACCTGGGCATGGCGTCCGCGTTGGTCTCGCGTGCTTTGACGGCGGGTAAAGGTTCGCCGGAAGACCGGGCACTGTTGCTGATCGACCTGCAAGGGGCGACGATGGCGTTGCAGGGGTTGGCCACTTCGATAGACGAAAACCGCTTCTTGCGCGCCGACCTGGCGCGTGCACAGGCCACACGCTTCTCGGTGCAGGAAGCGGTCAATCGTATCGGCACGCGTGCCTTCGAACTCATGGGCGGCATGGCGTTCATCTCGTCGGAAGAAGTCGCCTATCTGCTGGTGGCAACGCGTGTGTTGGCGTTCCACCCGACTTCCAGGGTCGCCAGCAGCGCATTTCTATGTGAGCAACTGGGCTAAAAAGGTTGGGGGGAACCAGATCTTTCGCCTGACACAAAACCAAATGTGGGAGGGGGCTTGCCCCCGATGGCGGAGTGTCAGTCACAGAGGGTCTGACTGAACCACCGCTATCGGGAGCAAGCCCCCTCCCACATTTTAAATCAACGGCGGCTGCTGACCTCGGCGGGCACGTCGTCACCGGCCATGCGCTTGCGGAACAGTGCTGTACGGGCCAGCAGCAAGGTGGTCACCGGCACGGTGATCGACAACAGAATAGGGATCAACCAGCCGTGCAACACCGGCCCGGACTTGAGCACCGAAAAGTAGATGATCGAGGCCAACGCCACGCACCACGCCCCAATCGTAGAGGCCAGGGCTGGCGGGTGCATGCGCTGGAAGAAGTCTTTCATCCTCAGCAAGCCAATCGCTCCGATCAACGCGAACACGCTACTGAGCACCAGCAGCACGGCCACGACGATTTCCATCCATAACGGCATCATTCAATCACCTCCCCACGCAGCAGGAATTTGGCCAGGGCGAACGAGCCGACGAAGCCGAACAGTGCGATCAACAGCGCGGCTTCAAAGTAGGTGTCACTGGCATAGCGAATGCCCAGCACCAGCATCATCAGCATCGCCAGGATGTACAGGTAATCCAGCGCCAGTACCCGGTCTTGGGCCGAGGGGCCTTTGAACAGGCGGATCAAGGTCAGCACCATGGCCAGGCTGAACAGGAACAGGCTGAACAGGATCGCATTGGAGAGCAGGGCGCTCATTCGAAGATCTCCATCAGGGGCCGCTCATAGGTGGCTTTGAAGTGCGCGATAAACGGCGCCTCCTCGTCCAGGTCGAATACGTGCAAGAGCAGGATGCTGCGGTCCAGCGCCAGTTCGGACCAGATGGTGCCGGGGATCACCGTGGTGATCATCGACAGCGCCGCGAGGCCGTTGGGGCTGCGCAGATCCAGGGGGATCTTGATAAAGCGCGAACGCGGCGGGCGTGAGCCACAGGTCAAGACGCCCCAGGCCACTTGCAGGTTGGACACAATCACGTCGCGGCCCACCAGCAGGAACAGGCGCAGGATCACGCCGGGACGGCGCAGGCTGATCGGTTGCGGGCGCAGTGGCGCCATCATCAACGGCGCAAGCACGCCCAGCAGCGCACCGAGCAGCAGGTTGCCGGGGCTGATGGACAGGTTCAGCACCAGCCATAAGCCCAATAACGCCAGCGACAGCCACGGCGCGGGAAACAGGCGTTTCATGGCTGCACCTCCAGGGCGGCGGCCTTGGCTTCAGGGCTGGGCACCGGACGCGTCGCCATCACTGCCATTACGTAATGCTCAGGGTTATTCAGGCTGTTGGCGGTGGCCAGGGTGTAGCGCATCAGGGGCTCGGCCTTGAAGGTCAGCGCAATGCTCAGGCCCAGCAGCAGGAAGATCGGTATACATTCGTAACGGCGCAGGGGCGATGGGCGCTCTTCGGGTGTCCAGAAGCGCTGGATGCCGAGCCGTGCGAAGGCGATCAGCGAGGCCAGGCCAGACAGGATCAACAGCGCCACCAGGCCCCAGGCCGCCGGGCGAATGGGTTCATCCAGCGCATTGCCCAGGCCCAGCGGATTGACCAGCGCGCTTAACAAACTGAGCTTGCCGATAAACCCGGACAGCGGCGGCATGCCGATGATCAGCAGCGCGCAGGCGACAAAACTCAACCCCAGGAACGCCATGGTCCAGGGAATCACCTGGCCGACCACGGCTTTCTGTTCATCGTCGAGGTTGACGCCGGGCCGTGGATGCAGGGATTCCATGGCCTTGGGCAGTGCGTCGATCTCTTCATCCAGCGGCAGGTCATTGGCTGAGCGCGAGCGTTCGATCAATTCAGCCAGCAGGAACAGCGCGCTCAGCGCCAGGGTGGAGCTGACCAGATAAAACAGCGCCCCCGCCGTCAGGCTCGGCTGGGCAAAGCCCACCGCCGACAGCAGGATGCCGGCCGAGACCAGAATGCTCAGGCTCGCCATGCGTTCCAGGCGCTGCGCCGCGAGCATTGCCAGTGCCGCGCAGACAATCGTGGCCATGCCGCCGTACACCAGCCAGTCACCGCCGAACAACGCCGAAGCGCCGGCCTGGCCGGAAAACAGCAGCGTCCACAAGCGCAGCACGGTGTACACGCCCACTTTGGTCATGATCGCGAACATCGCCGCCACCGGAGCACTGGCCGAGGAGTAGGCCGGGGCCAGCCAGAAGTTCAGCGGCCACATACCGGCCTTGGCCAGGAATGCGGTGGCCAGGATCGCCGCACCGGCGTGCAGCAGGCCGCGATCGGCCTCCGGCACCAGCGGGATTTTCAGCGCCAGGTCAGCGAAGTTCAGCGTGCCGGTGACCCCGTAGATCATCGCCGCGCCGATCAGGAACAGCGACGACGCCAGCAGGTTGATTGCGATGTAATGCAGCCCCGACGACACCCGCGCGCGGCCC
Source organism: Pseudomonas sp. R1-43-08 (assembly GCF_003852255.1). NCBI lineage: Bacteria > Pseudomonadati > Pseudomonadota > Gammaproteobacteria > Pseudomonadales > Pseudomonadaceae > Pseudomonas > Pseudomonas sp. R1-43-08. The sequence continues at coordinate 3,324,324 of NZ_CP027734.1, read as the reverse complement.
GAACCGTGCAGCATCAAGCCGTAGGACGCCGCCAGCAGCACCTCGAAAAACACGAACAGATTGAACAGGTCAGCGGTGAGGAAGGCGCCGTACAGGCCCATCATCTGCACTTGGAACAGCGCATGGAAACTGGTGCCGGCACGGTCCCAGCGGGCCATGGCGAACAGCAGCGCGCTCACGCCGATGATCCCGGTCAGCACCAGCATCAGCGCCGACAGTTGGTCCACCACCAGCACGATGCCGAACGGCACTTGCCAGTTGCCCGGCAGGTACACGCCGATCGAGCCGGGGCCGCCTTTTTGCGTCCAGTACAACAGCAGCACGGCGATGCCCAGCCCCAGCATGCTCGAAACCAGATTGATTTTCGCCTTCAGCGGGCGGCGTTTCTCGCCGAGCATCAGCATCAGCGCGGCGGTCAGCAAGGGCAGCAGGATCGGCGCAACGATCAGTTGATTGACCCAATTCATGCCTTGGGCTCCCGGCCATCCACATGGTCGGTACCGGTCAGGCCCCGGGAGGCCAGCAGCACCACCAGGAACAACGCGGTCATGGCGAAGCTGATCACGATCGCCGTGAGCACCAGCGCCTGGGGCAAGGGGTCGGTGTAGTTGAGCAGGTCCTGGGGCACGCCGTCCTTGATGATCGGCTCCTTGCCGATAAACAGGCTGCCCATGCTGAAAATGAACAGGTTGACGCCGTAGGACAACAGGCACAGGCCCATCACCACCTGGAATGTCCGTGGCCGCAGGATCAACCAGACGCCGGAGGCCGCCAGCACCCCAATGGCAATTGCAATGACTTCTTCCATCAGGCGGCAGCTCCTTGTGGGTTGGCGACGGCTTTGAGCTGGTTGCTCGGTTTGTGCGCGCGCACCGATTGGTGACCGAGGGCGGTGAGCATCAGCAGGGTCGAACCGACGACCATGGCGTAGACGCCGACGTCGAAAAACAATGCGCTGGCGACATGGATATCGCCCAGCACCGGCACGCTCAGGTGCCAGGTATGGGTGGTGAGGAACGGGTACCCGGCGAACAACGCACCAAGCCCGGTGAGGGTCGCCGACAGCAGGCCGAAGCCCATCCAGCGCATCGGCCGCAGGCTCATCTGCGCCTCGACCCACTGCGTGCCGGCCACCATGTATTGCAGGATGAACGCCACCGACATCACCAACCCCGCGACAAAGCCGCCGCCCGGTTGGTTATGGCCGCGCATGAACAGGTAGAACGACACCACCAGCGCTATCGGCAACAGCAGGCGCACCAGCACCGCCGGCACCATCATGAAGCCCAGGGCGGTGTCGCTGGCCTGGCGCGGGTTGACCAGGTCGGTGGCGACATCGGGTGCGAGCTGGCGCTGTTGAGGCGGCAGTTCCATGCTTTCTTTCGACGGGCGGAAGCGCCGCAGCAGCGCGTACACGGTCAGCGCCACCGCGCCGAGCACGGTGATCTCGCCAAGGGTGTCGAAGCCGCGGAAGTCCACCAGCATCACGTTCACCACATTGCTGCCGCCGCCCTCGGGCAGGGCGCGGCTGAGGTAGAACGAGGAGATATCGTTGGGCGTCTGGCGGGTCAGCATCGCGTAAGACAGCAGCGCCATGCCGCCGCCCACCACGGTGGACAGCAGAAAGTCGCGCAGGCGCCGGATACGCGCCTTGCGCAGCGAGCTGGGCAGCGGCGAGACTTCTTCGATCCGCCGTGGCAGCCAGCGCAGGCCGAGCAGGATCAGCACGGTGGTCACCACTTCCACCACCAGTTGGGTCAGCGCCAGGTCCGGCGCCGAGAACCACACAAAGGTAATGCAGGTCATCAGGCCGCATACGCTGACCATGGTCAGGGCCGCCAGCCGGTGGTACTTGGCCTGCCAGGCGGCGCCCAGCGCGCAGGCAATCGCCAGCAACCACAGGGTGACGAACACGATGGAACCGGGGATTTTCGGCCGGTCGCCCCAGCTCAGGCCGCTGTTGAACATGGGGATCATGGCGCCGATCACCGCGACGATCACCAGCAGGAACAATTGGGTTTGCAGGCGCTTGGTGCTGATGCGTTTTTCCAGGCGACGCACGCCGCGCATCATCAGCACCAGGCAGCGCTCGAAGCCGCGCTTGCCGTTGAAATAGCCGACCAGGGGCGGGTAGGCGAAGCGGCCACGCTTGAGTTGTTTGCGTAGCATCAGGTACAGCACCACACCGCCGCACATGGCCACCAGGCTCATGATCAACGGTGCGTTCCAGCCGTGCCAGATCGCCAGGCTGTACTCGGGCAGCACGCCGCCCACCACGGGCAACGCGGCGGCGGCGAGGATCGAACCGACCATCTGGGCCGGGAAGATCCCCACCAGCAGGCAGGTGAACACCAACAGTTCAACCGGCGCGCGCATCCAGCGCGGGGGTTCATGGGGCGTGTGGGGCAAGTCGGTGGCAGGCGGACCGAAGAACACATCTACGGTAAACCGCAACGCATAGGCCACGCTGAAGGTGCCGGCGATGGTCGCGATCAACGGCAGCGTGATTTCCACCCATTTTGTCGCCGAGATAAACACCGTTTCGGCGAAGAACATCTCTTTGGACAAGAAGCCATTGAGCAATGGCACGCCGGCCATCGAGGCACTCGCCACCATCGCCAGGGTCGCGGTGAACGGGATCAGGCGCACCAGCCCACTGAGCTTGCGGATATCCCGCGTGCCGCTTTCGTGGTCGATGATGCCCGCCGCCATGAACAGCGAGGCCTTGAACGTGGCGTGGTTGAGGATGTGGAACACTGCCGCGACGGCCGCCAGCGGGCTATTGAGGCCCAGCAGCAGGGTGATCAGCCCCAGGTGACTGATGGTGGAATAGGCCAGCAGGCCCTTCAGATCATTTTGAAACATGGCGCAGTAAGCGCCGAGGAGGAGGGTGATGGCGCCGGCGCCGCCGACGATCCAGAACCATTCTTCGCTGCCCGACAGCGACGGCCACAGGCGGGCCAGCAGGAACACGCCGGCCTTCACCATCGTGGCCGAGTGCAGATAGGCCGACACCGGCGTTGGCGCCGCCATGGCGTGGGGTAGCCAGAAGTGGAAGGGAAACTGCGCGCTTTTGCTCAAGGCGCCGATCAGCACCAGGGCCAGCATCGCCGGGTACAGCGAGTGCGCGCGAATCTGCTCGCCCGCCGCCAGCACCTGGTCCAGGTCATAGCTGCCGACGATATGCCCCAGCAACATCACGCCCGCCAACAGGCACAAGCCGCCCGCGCCGGTGACCATCAGCGCCATATAGGCCCCACGGCGCGCATCGGCGCGGTGGTGCCAATAGCCGATCAACAGGAACGAGAACAGGCTGGTCAGTTCCCAGAAGAACACGATCTGGATCAGGTTGCCGGAGATCACCAGGCCGAGCATGGCGCCCATGAAAGCCAGGAAAAAAGCGAAGAAACGCGGCACCGGGTCGTCCGGCGACATGTAGTAACGCGCATACAGCGACACCAGCGCACCGATGCCCAGCACCAGCATCGAGAACAGCCAGGCGAAGCCATCCAGGCGCAGCACGAAGTTCAGGCCCAGGCTGGGCAACCACATGAATTCTTCACGGATAACGCCACCGTGGGCGATCTGGGGGTAAAGCATGGCGACTTGTATGGTGCCGACCAAGGCCACCAGGCCGGCCAGCAGGGATTCGGTGTTGCGTGCGTTGTGCGGCAGCAAGGCCGCCAGACAGCTGCCAATGAAGGGCAGAAGCAGTAGAACTATCAGGGACATAGGCTTCTAATCTGCGGGAGTTTGGGATGCATCATACGTGCCGCTTTCGTGATCACCAAACGGCAAGATGTGGCAGGATCCTACAAGAGCAGTAGAAAACAGCTACAACGTGGACGCGGAGCGTCCAGGTCGGCGTTACCACGCGGAGCGTGGGAACGATCAATCATCCGACCTTAGCCCTGGCGTTCCTGTTCCATCTCATCCTGCGCTTCGAAAGCCTTCTGCCCCTTGGTTTTCATTTCACTCACGATCACCGCCAGCACAATCAACGCCGCGCCCACCATCGCAATCGGCGGGAAGCGCTCGCCGGCAAGCCGTCCCACCACGCCCGCCCACACCGGCTCGCCGGCATAGATCAGGGTAGCCCGGGTCGGCGAAACACTCTGCTGCGCCCAGTTCATCGCCACCTGGATCACCGCGCTGGTCAAGCCCAGGCCCACCGCACTGAACAGCAGCAACCACGAAAAGCCCGGCAACGCCTCGCCCATCGGCACCACCATCAGGAACGACAACAGCGACGCCGTGGCCAGTTGCACCACGGTTACCCGACGCACGTCCACTTGCCCGGCATACGCGCTGATCAGAATGATTTCGGCGGCTACCGCCATTGCGCAGATCAGCGTGGCGATTTCACCGGGGCTGAAATTGAAAGAAGCGCCGGCCGGCCCGGTCAACAGCATCAACCCGGTAAACGCCAGCATGATGCCAATACTCGGCAGCAGTGCCGGGCGCCGCCCCAGTACCAGCCATTGCAATAACGGCACGAACGGCACATACAATGCGGTGATAAACGCCGACTGACTGCTCGGAATGCTCTGCAGGCCAATAGTCTGCAAGCCGTAGCCGAACATGATCGCCACGCCGATGAACACCCCGGCCTTCAACTCGAACAGGGTCAGGTCGCGCAAGGTACGCAAGGAAAAAAAGCCGACCACAATGGCCGCCGCCGCAAATCGCAGGCCGACGAAAAACATCGGTCCGCTGACGGTCATGGCATGCTGCACCAGCAAAAAGGTGGCGCCCCAGATCATGGTGATCACCACCAGGATGCATTCGGCTTTGCTCAAGCGATTGAAACGCGAAGGAGAGTTCGGGGCAGTCATGGCGGCTCGGTCTTGCAAGGGAAAGGCACGGACCGCACAATGCGCCGCACGCTGGGCAGTATACTGCGCACACCCACCCATTGAGCAATATAGTGCACAAAGAAAATCCACACCGGGCTTCGGTCCTGCAACACGTCAGCCAGAACGTGCGTCGCCTGCGCCATGCCGCCGACCTCAGCCAAACCGCGCTTTCGGAAAGATCCGGGGTCAGCCGGCGCATGCTGGTGGCGATCGAGGCGGGGGAGAAGAACGTCAGCCTCTCCACCCTCGACCGCGTGGCCGAAGCGTTGGATGTGGCGTTCAGCGACCTGATCCAGGCCCCGGATGCGCCCGACCACAGCCGCATCAACGAACTGGCCTGGGCCGGTGACATCCCCGGCAGCAAGGCCGTGCTGCTCGCCAAGGCCACTGCCCGGCGCGAAGTGGAGTTGTGGGAGATGCGTCTGGAGCCGGGAGACCGCTACAGCCCCGAACCGGACCCGGAAGGCTGGAGCGTGCAGGTGTTTGTGTTTGAAGGCAGCCTGAGCCTGCTTTTGGACGGGCAGGAAACACATGTTGCCGCGGGTGAGTTCTACATGTTTGCCAGCCGTCAGGCCCACGCTTATCGCAATGATGGCGACGTGGCCGTGCGTTTCGTACGCAACGTGGTGCTTTAGTTTTAATTTGAAGCAGCTACTGCATTGTCAACTGTCAACGTTCACAGGTGTCAAGGCGGCATTAACAGCTTATTATCGGCCGAGTAGTCTTCATAAAGAACATCGTGTGTTTGAATGCTTGCATGTTTTGTCCGTCTCGAGCGTTCTTAGTTGGCTACCTAACTCAGCATACGGAGATGGTCTAATGAGCGAAATATATATTGCATCGGATAGAACGGTTCCAGCACCTGCTATCGAACCTCTACATAATGGCGTTATTCATTATCAGGATATGTTGGACGGTAAGGGCGTATTGGTGATCAACCCCTATAAAGGGATGGCGCCAGGGCAAGAAATCAGGTGGAAAATCCGTGGTGATGGCACGTTGTATGGCTTTATTGATGTGACAGAAGTTAAACAGTACACCGCACGGCTGAGTGCTCGCGTTTTTAGTATTCATGAAGTCACTGCTTCTTATGTAGTGACGTTGGCGGGCGAACCAATACTTGACTCATCTGATGTGACTTACAGAGTACAAGGCTACCCGACCAAGTAAAAGTCGTTTGGTTTCCGGCAAGACTCCTGTTGTAGTTTTGGTACCTCTTCCATGCTTGGAGTCTGCCTGTCGGCCCGCGCATTCGCCCGTTATCCCCTGTTTTGGAACGCCTCTGCCAGCCCGGTCGCCGAACGCTGGAACGACTTACACTGTTCGCTGAACAACAGGCAACGAACAGTTTGCTGATTTATTGTATTCGGGCTGAGTGTTATTCGATTGTAACTTATTGAATTTATTTGATATTGGCTTTAGGCACGACTCCTGCAGTCACACAGGTCATCCCAATCGGAGCCTGGAGTCGGCTTATGTCAGCCCACCCTCAACACCCTGCCCACATCATTCGCTCGGACGCGGAGGCCATCGAGATCGCCACGCGCCTGGCCGAACGTTTTGCCGTCGACGCCAGCGCGCGTGACCGTGACCGCCGCCTGCCCGTTGCCGAACTCGACGAGTTTTCCGCCAGCGGCCTGTGGGGCATCACCGTTCCCAAAGCCTACGGCGGTGCCGGGGTGTCCTATGTGACGGTGGCCGAGGTGATCAAGTTGATCTCCGCCGCCGACCCGTCCCTGGGGCAGATCCCGCAGAACCATCTGGGCGTGGTGGATATCCTGCTGCAAACCGCCACTGAGGAGCAAAAGCGCTACTACTTCGGCAAGGTGCTGGCGGGCTATCGCTTCGGCAATGCGTTTTCCGAAGCCAAGAGCAAAAACGCCGGGACCTTCGACACGCAGATTCGCGTCGACGGCGACACCGCCCGCATTGACGGCGAGAAGTTCTATTGCACCGGCGCGCTGTTTGCGCACATCGTACCGACCGTCGGCAACAACGAGCACGGGCAGGCGCTGATTGCCTTCATCGAACGCGATGCGCCCGGCCTCACGGTGATCGACAGTTGGGATGGCTTCGGCCAACGCACGACCGCCAGTGGTGGCGTAACCCTCGACGGTGTGAGCGTGCCCTCGAGTGCGGTCATCCCCGCACACCTGGCGTTCGATCAACCCACCGCCAACGGCCCGATCTCGCAGATTATCCAGGCCTCAGTCGACACCGGCATCGCGCTGGGAGCTCTGGAGCAGGCGAAGATTCACGCCCGCCAGGCACGACCCTGGATCGACAGCCAGCAGGAACACGGCTGGCAAGACCCGTTCACTATTGCCGCGATCGGCGACCTGGAATGGCGCGTGCACGGCACCGAAGCCATTCTCGCCAAAGCCGGCAAGGCAGTGGACCAGGCGCTGGCCGAGCCGAGCGAAGACAGCGTGGCCCACGCCTCGTTGGTCGTCGCCCAAGCCAAAGTGCTGTCGGCGGAAACCGCCTTGCTCGCCAGCAGCAAGCTGTTCGAACTGGCCGGCACCCGCTCGGTGACCGGCAAGCACAACCTCGACCGCTTCTGGCGCAATGCGCGCACCCACACCCTGCACGACCCGGCGCGCTGGAAGTACCACCTGATCGGCAACTTCGTGCTCAACGGCGTGAAGCCTGCGCGCCACGCCTGGAACTGAGGAACCTTACCCATGACCGCACTGAATCAGGCGCGCCAACTGCTGGAAAGTACCCGACGTTTTGTCGCAAAAAGTGATGACCCTTACGTGATCAGCCGCTTCGGTGATTTGCAGATCCGCGTCGACGTGGCCGCCGCTTTGTTTGAACGCGCCGAAACCCATCCGAGCCCGGTCGCCTTGGCCGAAGCGCAAATCGCGGCTGCCGAAGCCCTCATCGTCGCCAGTAATGCCGAGTTCGAACTGACCGGTCAACGCACCGCGCTGCCACCCACACTCGATGACCCGCTGCGTTGGAAATACCAGATTGTCGGCAACTACCACCTCAACGGAGTGCTTTGATGTCCCGTGAAATCCGCTTGAATGCCTTCGACATGAACTGTGTCGGCCACCAATCCCCCGGCCTGTGGGCGCACCCGCGTGACCGCTCGTGGCAATACAAAGACCTGGAATACTGGACCGACCTGGCGAAGATCCTTGAGCGCGGCAAGTTCGACGGCCTGTTTATCGCCGACGTGCTGGGCATCTATGACGTGTACAACGGCAACGGCGACGCGGCGATTCGCCAGGCGACCCAGGTGCCGGTCAATGATCCGTTATCGCTGATCACGCCGATGGCGCTGGTCACCGAGCACCTGGGGTTCGGCCTGACCGCCTCGCTGTCCTTCGAGCATCCGTATCCGTTTGCACGCAGGCTCTCCACCCTCGATCACCTGACCAAGGGGCGCGTCGGTTGGAATATCGTCACGTCCTACCTGGAAAGCGGCGCCAAGAATCTTGGCCAGAAGGCCCAGACCGAACACGACGCACGTTATGACTACGCCGAGGAATACCTGGAAGTTTGCTACAAGCTCTGGGAAGGCAGCTGGGAAGAGGGCGCCGTGCTGCGTGACCGCAAACGCCGGATTTTCAGCGACCCGAGCAAGATCCACGAGATTCGCCATGTGGGCAAACACTTCCAGGTACCCGGCATTCACCTGTGCGAACCCTCGCCACAGCGGACACCAGTGCTCTACCAGGCGGGGGCCTCGAGCCGTGGCAAACAGTTCGCCGCCGAACAGGCCGAGTGCGTGTTCGTGGCCGCGCCGTCCAAGGTGCTGCTGAAAAAGACCGTGGCCGATATTCGCCGGCGCGCGGCCGAGGCAGGGCGTGATCCGCGCAAAATCCTGATCTTCAACTTGCAAACGGTGATCGTCGGCGAGACTGACGCGCAGGCCAAGGCCAAGTTCGATGAATACAAGTCCTATGTCAGCTACGAAGGCGCGATGGCGCTGATCTCTGGCTGGACCGGTATCGATTTCAGCCGGTTCAGGCCCGATGAGCCGCTCAAGCATGTGCATACCAACGCCATCCAGTCGGCCGTGGAAGCCTTCTCCACAGCGGACCCGAACAAGGTCTGGACGCCGAATGAACTGGCCGACTGGGTCGGCATCGGTGGTTTTGGCCCGCTGTTTGTCGGCGGACCGCAGACGGTCGCGGACCTGCTCCAGGAATGGGTGGAAGAGACCGATGTGGACGGCTTCAACCTGGCCTATGCGCTGACCCACGAAACCTTCATCGACGCGGTGGATTTGCTGGTGCCGGAGTTGCAGAAGCGCGGTGTGTACAAGACCGAATACGCCCAGGGCACTTTGCGTGAGAAGTTGTTTGGCGAGGGGCCGAGGTTGGGCGCCAATCACCCCGGCGCCGGCTACCGTGACCTCTCTGGTTCACACAAAACCCCTGTGGGAGGGGGCTTGCCCCCGATAGCGGTGGGTCAGCTTTAGATAGGTTGACTGACACACCGCCATCGGGGGCAAGCCCCCTCCCACAGTTGATTTGCATTGCCTGATAGAACCCAGCCAGCGGACCACCGCACGCCCACCACTGATAGGAGCATCACCCCTATGAGCGTGCCCGAACCCAAAGCCGCCCTGGAACGCCTGCACCACTGGGCACAGCTCACACCATTGCACATCGCCCTGCGCCACAAGCGCCAGGGCCACTGGCATGCCTGGCGCTGGATCGACGCGTTGCGCGACGTCGAACGCGTGGCTGACGGTTTGCGCCAGCAGGGCTTCAGCGAACAGTCGCGGCTGGCACTCAGCGGCGCATTCGAGCCGAACCTATTGTTGCTGGCGCTGGCCGCCCAGTCGGTGGGCGGGCAGGTGCTGACGCTGGCCGACAGCCTCGAGCCCCAGGCCTTGCAGCAACAGCTGTGGCGCATTCGCCCCAGCCACGCCTACGTGCAGGGTCGCCAACCCGATTGGGAGTTCACCCAACGGTTGGACTTCGCCCAGCTGCTTGGCCCCTTAGATCCCGCGCAACGCATCAGCCGCTGGTGGCACCCCACCGGCGAAACCCTGCTGTGGAGCGAGGAGGGCACCCACTGGCAAGGTGGCCTCGCCGTGGTGTTGGAACAATGGCTGAACAGCGGCCACGGCCTGGCCTTCCCGGAGACCCTGGCCTCGGCGCGGCGCGACCGCAGCGAAGTCGCCCCCACCGGTCTGCTGCTGTCGCCCGAACGCTTGCAGCACCTGGCCGACGACATCGAAAACCGCCTTGCCCCACGCGGCACCTGGCGTCGACGCCTGTGTGACTGGGCCATCGCCCATCCGCAAAGCGGCCTGCGCCGGTTGCTGAAGAATCGTGTGCGTACGCTGCTGGGCTTCCAGCGCCTGGGCTACATCTGGCAACCGCTTAAAGCCACCGCCGAGCCTACCTGGCTGGCCGAATTCAAACGGGACATTGCATGAGCCAGGCCATTCTCCAGGTGCGTGATATTTCGCTGTCGTTCAAAGGCGTCAAGGCCATCAACGCGTTGTCTTTCGAGGTGCGGCGCGGTGAGATCTGCGCGCTGATCGGCCCTAACGGCGCCGGCAAAAGCTCGCTGCTTAACGTGCTCAATGGTGTGTATCGCTTCGATGCCGGCGAGATCCTGTTCGAGGCGCAACACTTGCATCGCATCGACCCGCTGGGCGCTGCACGCAGAGGCATCGGCCGTACGTTCCAGAACAATGCGCTGTTCAAGAAAATGAGCGTGCTGGACAACCTTCTCACCGGCCTGTCGCGGCATATGCGCAGCACCTTCATCGAACAGGCCCTCGGCTTGCCCCGCGCGCGGCGTGAAGCCGAAGCGTTCCGTGAGCGCGCCCAGGGCATCCTGGACTTCCTGGAGTTGCAAGCCCATCGCGAGGTGCTGGTGGGCAACCTGTCCTATGGCTTGCAAAAGCGCGTGGAACTGGGCCGAGCGTTGATCGCCGGGCCCAGCCTGTTGTTGCTGGATGAGCCCATGGCCGGGATGAACGCCGAGGAAAAACAGGAAATGGCGCGCTTCGTCGCCGACGTGAACCGTGACCTGGGCACCACCGTGGTGTTGATCGAGCACGACATGGGCGTGGTCATGGGCCTGTCCGACCATGTGGTGGTACTCGATTACGGGCGCAAGGTCGGCGACGGCACACCCGGCGAGGTGCAGGCCAATCCCGAGGTGATTGCGGCCTACCTGGGAGTGACACATTGATGACCTTCTTCTTCGAAACCCTGCTCGGCGGCCTGCTCGCCGGGACCTTGTATTCGCTGGTCGCCATCGGCTTTGTGCTGATCTACAAGGCCAGCGGCGTGTTCAACTTTGCCCAGGGCGCGATGCTGCTGTTTGCCGCGCTGACATTCGTCAGCCTGCATGACCAGGGCGTACCGTTTGCCTTGGCGTTGCTGCTGACGGTGATCGTGATGGTCGTCGGCGCCTTGCTCATCGAACGCCTGGTGCTGCGGCCACTGGTGAACCGGTCGCAGATCACCCTGTTCATGGCCACCCTCGGCCTGTCGTTCATCATCGAGGGCCTGGCCCAAGGCTTGATGGGCTCGCAGGTGCGCGCGCTGGACCTGGGCATCGATGACGTGCCGCTGTTCGTCGGGCCGCTGATGCTCAGCCAGTTCGACCTGATCGCTGCGGCCACCGCCGTGGTGCTGGTGACGGTGCTCGCGCTGCTGTTCAACAAGACCCGTATCGGTGTGTCGTTGCGCGCGGTGGCGGATGACACCACGGCGGCGCTGTCCATCGGCATCAACCTCAACCGCATCTGGCAGATCGTCTGGGCAGTGGCCGGCATCGTCGGGCTGGTGGCCGGACTGTTGTGGGGCGCGCGCCAGGGCGTGCAGTTCTCCTTGTCGCTGGTGGTGCTCAAGGCCTTGCCGGTGCTGATCATCGGCGGCTTCACCTCGATTGGCGGGGCGATTGTCGGCGGGCTGATTGTCGGCGCGGCGGAGAACCTCGCCGAGGTGTATATCGGCCCGTGGATCGGCGGCGGCATCACGCCGTGGTTCGCCTATGTCGTGGCCCTGGCCTTTCTGTATATCCGTCCCGCCGGCCTGTTTGGCGAGCGCGCTATCGAGCGAGTCTGAAGCCATGTCGACTTCTGTTGCACAACCCACCGCGCCGCTGCTGCTGGTGCCGCGTCGCTTGCCCTTGGGTCTGTTCGCCTGGCTGGCGCTGGCGTTTATCGCGGTACCGCTGTGGGGCGATGATTATTGGCTCAATGCGATTCTGGTGCCGTTTTTGGTGCTGTCGCTGGCCGGGCTGGGCCTGAACCTGCTCACCGGTTACACCGGGCAGACATCGGTCGGCGCGGCGGGCTTCATGGCGGTCGGGGCCTTCGCCACCTACGGTTTTCTGTTGCGCCTGCCGGAGTTGGGCTTGCCGCTGGCGTTGCTCGGCGGTGGGATTATCAGCGCGCTGGTGGGCCTGTTGTTCGGCCTGCCCAGCTCGCGGATCAAGGGTTTCTACTTGATGGTGACGACGCTGGCGGCGCAGTTTTTCCTTGAGTGGCTGTTCGTCAAATTCCCCTGGTTCTATAACTATGGCTCTTCCGGGACGATTTCCGCCCCGCAGCTGACGCTGTTCGGCCACGACCTCAACACCCCGTTGGGCCGCTATTGGTTGACCCTGGTCACGGTGCTGCTGTTGACCTGGACCGCCGTCAACCTGGTGCGCAGCCAGGTGGGGCGCAACTGGATGGCGATCCGCGACATGGACACCGCGGCCGCCGTGGTCGGCATTCCGGTGGTGCGCTACAAGCGCCTGGCGTTCGCGATCAGCTCGTTCTATTTAGGCGTGGCCGGTGCGCTGTGGGCCTTCGCCTACCTGGGCACGGCCAGTGCCAGCAGTTTCGATATCAACCGCTCGTTCCAGATCCTGTTCATCATCATTATCGGTGGCATGGGCAGCATCGCCGGCAACTTCGTGGGCGCGGCCTTTATCAGCTTGCTGCCGATTCTGCTCAGCCACGCCGGGCAGGCGCTGTTCGGCGGCGCGGTGGATGCGGGGCAGTTGCAGAACCTGCAGAAAATCATCTTTGGCGTGTTGATCATCGTGTTCCTGATCAAGGAACCCGAGGGCCTGATTCGCCTGTTGCACAACCTGCGTGAGCGTCTGCGGCAGTGGCCGCTGCGCTTCTAACCTTCCCTCAAGAGAATCTCCATGCGTGCATCCCTGAAACGTTCCCTGGTCGGCACCGCATTCGCGCTGGCGGCCTTGACCGGCGCCGTGCCCCAGGCCATGGCTTCGCCCGACCAGCAATTCATTCCCCTGGCCACCTACCGGGTCGGCGCCTATGCCTCCAGCGGCGTGCAGGTGTGGGCCGGGATGATCGACTACCTGCGCTATATCAATGAAGTCGAAGGCGGCATCAACGGCGTGAAGCTGGTGTGGCAGGAGTGCGAGACCGAATGGACGGCGGAGAAGGGCATCGAGTGCTACGAGCGCTTCAAGAATGGCTTGGACGGCGCGCCGGTCGCGGTGTACCAGCCCAACGGCGCGCCGGCGGCCTACGCACTCAGCGAACGGGCGGAAGTGGACAAGATCCCGCTGATCACCTTGGGTTACGGGCGCACCGAAGCCACCGACGGCAGAGTGTTTCCCTACAACTTTCCGGTAATGCTGACCTTCTACAGCGAGGCCTCGACCCTGGTGAACTACATCGCCGAGCGCGAAGGCGGCTTCGACAAACTCAAGGGCAAGAAGATCGCCACGGTCTATCACGACTCGGCCTACGGTCGCGAAACCCTCGGCCCATTGAAGCTGCTTGCCGAAAAGTACGGCTTTGAAAATATCCAGATCCCGGTGGCCGACCCCGGCAACGAGCAGTCGGCGCAGTGGCGTCAGGTCCGCCAGGCCAATCCGGATTGGGTATTCCTGCGCACCTGGGGCGTGTCGACCCCGGTGGCGGTGAAGACGGCGGCGCGCTTCGGCTTCCCGGTCGACCATATCATCGGCGATATCTGGGCCAGTTCCAGCGAAGACGTGTTGCCCGCCGGTGTTGCCGCCAAAGGCTACCTGGCGCTTACGCCGTACCCGTCAGGCAGCGATTTCGAGATCCACAAACGCCTCAAGCAATACGTCCTCGACAAGGGCCACAGCGACCTCAAGGACCTGAAAAACTTCGGCAGTGTTTACTACAACTCAGGCCTGGTGAACGCCGCTGTGGCGGTGGAGGCGATCCGCACGGGCCAGGCCCGCTTCGGCAAGCGCCCGCTCAATGGCGAAGAGGGCCGCTGGGGCCTGGAACACCTGAATATCGACGATGCGCGCCTCAAAGACATGGGCTACCTGGGCCTGATGCAGAACCTCAAGCTGTCCTGCCGCGACCACGAGGGCGGCGGCTCGGCGCGGGTGCAGCAGTGGGACGGTGCCAACTGGGCGCTGATCAGCGACTGGATCGCCGCTGACCGTGCGCTGTTGCGTCCGCTGATCGATGAAAAATCCGCCGCGTTCGCCAAGGAAAAACACCTGACGCCACGCACCTGCAACGGGGATGAATAAACCATGAATCAGCCTGCCATCGAGCCAGGGCGCCCGGCGTTGCTGACGGTCGACGACATCGAGGTGATCTATGACGGTGCGATCCTGGCGGTGGCCGGGGTGTCGCTGAGTGTGCCCAAGGGCGCCATCGTTGCGTTGCTTGGCGCCAATGGCGCCGGCAAGAGCACCACTCTCAAGGCCATTTCCGGGTTGGTGCGGGCCGAGCGCGCCGAAGTCAGCCGTGGCCGCATCGAATACGCCGGCCACGACCTGGCGGGTGTGGACCCCAGCCAGCGCGTGCGCCAGGGCATGGTGCATGTGCTGGAAGGCCGTCATGTGTTCGGCCAGCTCACGGTGGAAGACAACCTGCGCAGCGGCGGCTTCGTGCGGCGCTTGAGTCGCAAGGAACTGGCCAGCGACCTGGAGCGTATCTACACCTGGTTCCCCAGGCTCAAGACCAAGCGCCACACCCGCGCCGGGCTGACCTCCGGGGGCGAGCAGCAAATGGTCGCCATTGGCCGGGCATTGATGACCCGTCCTGCGTTGGTGCTGCTCGACGAGCCATCAATGGGGTTGGCGCCGATGATCGTGCAGGAGATCTTCGCGATCATTGCGCAGCTCAACCGCGACGAGCAGGTGAGCTTTCTGATCGCTGAGCAGAACATCAACGTCGCGCTCACCTATGCGTCCCACGGGTACGTGTTGGATACTGGGCGGGTGGTGTTGAGTGGCAGTGCCGCCGAGCTGTTGGCACGGGGTGATTTGCATGACATTTATCTGGGTAAACGCTAAGGGCGAACGTGCATGAGTGAATCGATCCGCAACGCTGATGTACTGATCGTCGGCGGCGGCCTGAGCGGTACGATGCTGGCGGTGCAGTTGCTGCGCCTGCCAGGCCGGCGGCGCATCCTGGTGATTGAGCCGCGCGCGGAACTGGGGCGGGGCGAGGCCTACAGTGCGGTCGAGCTGGGCCACACCTTGAACGGCAATGCGGCGCGCATGAGTGTCGACCCGGACAATGCCGATGACCTGACCCAATGGCTCACCGCCTACATTGGCGCCGGGGGGTGGCCGGAATCGGCCCAACAGCCTGTGCCCATCAGCGAACTGTTCCCGCCACGCGGGATTTTTGGTCTGTACGCGCAGCAGCGCCTGGCTGAGGCCAAGGCGCTGTCGGCTTCCACGGTCGAGCATGTCCGTGCAGAGGTGGTCGACTTACAGGTTGAGGCTGCGGGCACCTTGGTGTCCCTGGATAACGGCGAACGCCTGCGTGGCACCTTTGCGGTATTGGCCACCGGCATGTTCCCGGCGGCACGCACACCGCAGACCGAATCCAGCGGACTGAACGCTGCGGCGCTAGACCCGTGGGACGTACAGGCCATGACCCAGCTCGACCCGCATGCGACCGTGCTGATCATCGGCTCCGGGCTGACCATGGTGGATGCCGTGGTGTCCCTGGAACACGCCGGGCACCGTGGGCCGATCGAGGTGTTCTCGCGCCATGGTCTGTTGCCCCATGTGCGCCGCCAGCCGCCGGGCTGGGACGACTTTCTTGGCGCTGATCCCGCGCTGCGCAGCCCTCGACAACTGTTGCGCGAAGTGCGACGTCAATGCCGTATCGCGCTGGACCGGGACATCGATTGGCAGGCGCCGCTGGACACGGTGCGGGTGCACATCGCGAGGTTGTGGAGCCAGGCCAGCGACCGCGAAAAACGCCAGTTCGTGCGGCATGTGCGGCCGTGGTGGGAAAGCCATCACCACCGTTCGCCGCCGTTGAGTGCGCAGTTGGTGGAACGCTTGCATGCAGAAGGACGCCTGCAGATTCACGCGGCGTCGTTCAAGGGGCTGGTGCCTTCGGCCAGCGGTGTGGCGATTCGCCTGCGCCATCGCGGTGAGCAGGCGCTCACCCAGGTGCACGGAGCGGCGCTGATCAACTCCAGCGGCATCGAATACGACTGGCGCCGCGTGGCCCGGCCGTTGCCGCAACAACTGCTCAAGCGCGGGTTGATCCGGCCGGGGCCGTTGGCGCTGGGGATTGCGGCGGATACGTCTGGCGCAGTGCTGGATGCCCAAGGCCAGGTGAGTGAGCGGCTGTTCGCCATGGGCCCGCCGTTGCGGGGTATGTGGTGGGAGAGCACCGCTGTCACGGACGTGGCGATTCAGGCCAAGGCACTGGCCTTGAAACTGACTCAAATCTAAATGTGGGAGGGGGCTTGCTCCCGATGGCGGTGGGTCAGTTAAAGCATGTGTGACTGATTCACCGCTATCGGGAGCAAGCCCCCTCCCACAGTTGGATCTTCATTTATCTTGAGGTCTTCACAAATCCTGGCTTGAGGCCGAACACCTCGACGCCTTGCGGCGTTGATTGCCCGGTCGTCACCTTCACCCGCTCCAATGGCTGGTCCATCGCCGCTCGGTACTCGACGGTGCTGTCCGGGCCGAGTGCCTCGCTCGGCACCACAATCGCCTGCGCATTGTTGTAAGTCACAATGGTCAAGCGCGCGCTCATTCCCAGCCGCACCCGCTGCAATTGCTGCGGCGTGAGCCTGGGGATCGACAAGGTCACCGCAAACTGCGCGCTGCCCTGGCTGTCGTTGGCGATCGCCAGGCCGCTGACCACGCTTACCGAACCGGTCAGGCGCTCACCGTCAAACCCATCGCCCATAACTTCCACCGCCTGCCCTTGATGCAGTTGGTTGATGTCCAGTTCAGAGACCTTCGCGACGATTTTCAAACGCTCGATATTGGCCAGGCCGAACAGCACCTGGCCCTGGCTGACCTTGCTGCCGGCTTGTACCGGTGCGTTGTTAGTGCTGCCGCCCTGGGACGAGGTGCTGATGCCGGGCGCGGGCACCACGATGCCGGAGAAGGGCGCCTTGACCTCCTTGCCTTCGAGCAGGGTGTGCAGGGCGTCATATTTGACCGTGGCGTTGGTCAGCTCCATATCGGCGATCTGCCGGTATACGCCCTTGCCCTGCTCCAGCGCCTGTTGCAGTTCACTGCGCGCCGCTGTCAGGTCCAGCTGTTGCTGCTGGGTCTGTTGCTTAAGGTCGTCGAGCTCGTTGCGCGGGATGATGCCGCGCTTGAACAGGTTTTCGCTTTCAGTGAGTTTGCGCTGGGTATTGCCGGCAGTCATTTCTGCGGTGCGCAGGCTGCGCCGGGCACGGCTGACGGCGGCGCTGCTGTCCCAGTCCTGCATTTCCTGCACGGTGCGCCGGGCCTTGAGCTGGGCCGAAAGGGCTTCGCGCAGTTGCACTTCTAAGGTGGCCGGGTCCATGCGCAACAGCACCTGGCCGGCCTCGACGCGTTGGCCTTGCTCGACCAGGTTGGCCAAGACATTGCCGTCGAACGGCGCGGTGAGCGTAACGGTGGTGTCGGGCTCGATCTTGCCCACCAGGCCGATCTGGTGCACCAGCGGGTCGGGCTTCACCGCCAGCCATTGTTCACGGGTGGCCGGCCCTTCGGCCGGGCTGCGCAGGGCGAGCCCCGCCGCTGCCAGCAGCACGATCAACCCAGCACCCAGCAGGCGTTTGCGATTAGTAGTCATTGAGGGCGATTTCCCAGCTTTCCAGGGTCATGCCCAGCGTCAAGTCAAGCTGGGTCTGAGCGTTCAAATAAGCGATCAGCGCATTGAGGCGCGCGTTTTCGGCGTTGCGCAGGTCAGTCTCGAAGCTCAGCACCTGAAAGTTGGTGGAGCGCCCGGCGCTGAGTTTTTCCCGTTCGATCTCGATCTTGCGCCGCGACAGCTCCACGGCGCGCTGGGAGATTTCATATTGGCGCCAACGGGTGCCGAGGTCGCGCACCACGTCGTTGACGTTGCGTTCCAGTTCCTGGCGGGCGTCGGTGATGCGGATTTCCTGGTCCTCGACATTCACCCGCGCGCGTACTTCTGCCTGGCGCGTGCTGATGTCACCAATGGGGATCTGCACCTGTACCCCGGCGTAGCTGTCCCAGGTGCGGTTATTGGTACGGCCGTTATCGTTATCGTAGGCGTCGCGCACCTGATTCGCACCGGCCACCAGGTCCACTTGCCAACGCCCGGAGTCCTTGGCGATCACCAGGTTCAGGTCGGCTTGCTGGCTGCCCAGCAGCGCGGCGAGGTATTCCGGTTGCTGGGTTTGCGCGAGGTTGAACGCTTGGCGCCTGTCGATTTGCATGGGCCTGGCCTCCAGGGCTTCGGTGGCGCGAATCGGCGTGGACAGGTCCAGGGCCAGCAGGCGCAGCAGGGCCAGGCGACTGGTATCGAGTTGGTTCTGCGCTTCTTCGACGCCCAATTGCTGGGTGGCGATGTCGGCTTCGGTCTGCACGATCTCGAACTCGGCCATGCGCCCGGCGCTGATCAATGCCTTGTTCACCTCCAGCAGGGTGTTGGAACGCTTGAGCGCGTCCTGGACGATCACCTGTTGTTCTTGGGCCCGCAGCAGCTCGCGGTAAGTCGCGATGATCTGGCTGATGGTTTGCGCCACGGTAGCCTTGAGGTTGAGACGGTTGGCCTGCTCCGCCAGGCGCGACAGGCGCAGCGGCGCCGTGGTGGCGTCCCAGCCGGCGCCGCGCATCAGCGGCTGGATGACGGCCAGGTCAAGGCCGTCGCTGCGGTAACGGCCGGCACGGTCGGCGTTGTTCAATTGCTGGGTCCAGGCCATGCTCAAACGGGTGCCGTATTCGCCGAGCAGGCTGGTGGACGGTGCGAGGTTGGCGTTGCGCGCGCTGTCCTGGGAACCGCGTGTGCCACGGTAATAACTGTTGAGGGTGAGCTTGGGGTTGAACACGTCTTCGGCGACCCGCAGGTCGAACTTCTGCGCGACCCGCTGCAGGTAAGCGCTGCGGATCGCCGGGTTGTTGCGCAGGCCCAGGTACACGGCGTCGCCCAGGGTCAAGGTCGTCACCTGGGCGTTCAGCGATATGCCGCGGTCATAGCCGCTGCGGGTGCTGCTGGGCGCCGAGGGTTTGACCACCACGTCGGCCGCCATGCCGTGCAGGCTGACCAGCGCCAGCAGCAGTAGCCCCTTATTCATCGCGCAAGGCCTCCACCGGTTGCAACCGTGAGGCCGAGACCGCCGGGTAGATGCCAAAGAACAGACCCACCAGCAACGTACTGCCGACGCCCAGGGGCAGGGCGGCCACCGCCAGGGAAAATGCCCAGCCCGACAGCCACGCGTAGAACCAGGCGGCGGTCATGCCCAGTACCGCGCCGCACAACGCGCCGACGGCGGTCAAGGTGACGGCTTCGAGCAGGAACAGGTTGCGGATATCCCGCTGGCGCGCGCCCAGGGCCATGCGAATGCCGATCTCACGGCGCCGCTCCGATACGTTCATCAGCATCACATTCATCACCCCGACACCGCCGCCCACCAGCGAAATCGCGCCGAGGGCCAACAGCAGATAGGCGAAGGTGCGGCTTTGGCGGGTCATGCCGTCGATCATTTGCTGGGGTACGGTGATGTCGACCGTGTGCTCAGTCAATTGCGGTTGCAGCGCGGCGGCGGCGTCCCGCGCCACACGTTCCATGTCTTGTCCAGGCTGGGCGCGGATGATCACATTGTTGATCTGCGGGCTGGCGAGGATACGCCGCATGCCCTCGACGGGAATGAACAGCGATTCATTGGCTTGCACCGGCATCAGCATCGCGCGGGGCTGGTTGTGCAGGATGCCGATGATCAGGAACAGGTAGTCGTTGATGCGCACGCGGTCGCCCAGTTTGAGCGGCTCACCGGGTGCGCCGAGCGCCTGGGCGACCTGGTCACCGATCACACCATAGGTTTCATTGGCATCGAAGGCGGACAGGAAACGCCCCTCGCGCAGCGCCAGGCGCATGGCGGCGTGTACATCCGGGGTGCTGCCGACGAAGTTGGCATTGGCGCTGCGGCCATGGAACACGATGGGCCCGCTGAACAGGCTGAGCGCGCCGATATGGGCGATGCCCGGCACAGCCTGGCGCACCGGTTCCAGGTCGATCTGGCTGCGCATCGCTACGTTGCTGGTGCCTTTGGGCGGGAACTGGACGACCAGGGTGTCGGTGCCCATGTCCTTGAAAATCATCGCGGCGTCGGTCGCGGCGTTATGGCCGATATTGATCAACGCCACCACCGATGAGCTGCCGATCACGATACCCAGCAGGGCCAGCACCGAGCGTTTGCCCAGGGTGCGCAGGCTGATGAACGCTTCATGCAGCAGTTGGCTCAGGCTCTGCTCGACCCGCAGGCTCATCGGCGCTGGTCCTCGTGCACTACGCCGTTGCGCACCCGGATCTTGCGCTCCAGCCGCTCGGCGATCTGCGCGTCGTGGGTGACGATGATCAGCGTTACCTGTTGCTCGCGATTGAGGGTGAGGAGCAGGTCCATGATGTCTTGGGCGGTGCTGCTGTCGAGGTTGCCGGTGGGTTCGTCGGCGAGGATGACCGAGGGCTTGCCGACCAGCGCCCGCGCGATGGCGACGCGCTGGCGTTGACCACCGGAGAGGTCAGCGGGACGATGATGGGCGCGCTCGGCCAGGCCGACTTGCTCGAGCATGCGCAAGGCCTGCTCCACCGATTCATGGCGAGATACGCCACGATAACTGAGCGGGAGCGCGACGTTGTCGAGGGCGCTGAGGCGCGGCAGCAGGTTGAAGCTCTGGAACACGAAACCGATCTGCTGGTTACGGATCGCCGCCAGTTCATCCGCCGTGGCGTTGAAAATGTCATGGCCGGCGAAGTGGTACTGGCCGCAGTTGGGCAAGTCCAACAGGCCGAGGATATTGAGCAGGGTGCTTTTGCCGGAGCCGGATGCGCCGAGGATGCCGCAGCTGTCACCGCTGGCGATGGACAGGCACACGTCATTCAGAATCGACAGCTGTTGCCCGGCAAGCTGATAGCTTTTGCCGATGCCTTGCAGGGAAATCAAGCTGGGGTGCGCGGGGGTCTCGGTCATCATGACTACGCCTGCAGTCTCGACGGTCTTGGGTGGCCCTGCAAATCTTTGTAACAAGTTTGCGGGGCTGCCGATGCCGTCACCGACTAGTTTAATTTCTTGTTTTTAAAAAATTGTTTGAATAGTAACCGCGTTCAATCCGCTTCGCCAGCTGTGGATGTAGAGCGGTTTGTTGCGTTGAGACGACGTTTGCGCAGGCCTTGCGAAGGGTTGAAAATCCGTTGGCGGCCATGAATATTCGCGCATGCAAGGCTTTTGCTCATATGGCACCGTGTCATTACTTGCATTCGAACGAAGGCCCCGGTATAAAAAATCAAATTATTTTTTAAAACAATATTTCCCCCGTGGAACCCTTATGGCCGCGAAGAAGCTCAGCGCTCCAAACATTACCAAGACTCGACTGCTGGATGCGACAGAGGCGCTCTTTATTAAGTACGGATATGACGCGGTTTTATTACGGCAGATTACCGAGCGCGCCCAGGTCAACCTGGCTGCGGTGAACTATCACTTCGGGGACAAGGACTCCCTGATGAAAACCCTGCTGATGCAGCGCCTGGAGCCGCTCAACGAGCAGCGCCTGGAATTGCTGGCGCGTTGCGAGGCCGAGTCCGATGGCCCGCTGGACTGCGACACGCTGCTCGGCGTGCTGTTCGCCCCGGCCATGGGCCTGGAACGCAGCGATCCAGCCAGTGGGGAAGGGCGTTCCTTCATCCGTTTTCTCGGTCGGGTGTACAGCGACACCTCGCCGTTTATCCAGGAATACCTCAAGGTGCATTACCAGCCGGTGTTCCAGCGTTTCTTCGAGGCGTTCGCCCTGGCATTGCCGGATTTGCCACGCAATGAACTGGGCGTGCGCCTGCAATTTGCGCTCAAGGCGATTTCCGGGGTGATGGCCGGCACTGAATTGCGCCTGCTGATGAACTCCATGAGCCTCGGGCGCCCGGCGACGGATGCCGAAGTGATGGCCAAGTTGATCACCCTGGTATCGGCGGCCATTCGTGTGCCGCAGCAGAGCGCTGAGGCCGAAACGGCCTTGGCCAAAGTGCTGGAGACCCAGCGGGCGATTCGTGAGCAGGCAACAACGCCTGCCGGCAAGGTTGCGCGCTAGGTCAAATCCAGGGCAAAAAAAAGCCCGCTGGGGCGGCGGGCTTGATATGCAACGTTTGTAACGGATGAGGCTTCACACTACGTCTCGGCTTGTGAATAAAACGTGAAAAATATGTAAGAGAAAGTGTGAATACGTTAATGCGAGCAAATTTACCCAACGGCCTTCTCTAGATTTTCCAGCGAGGGGCACTTTTCGCCAGCCGCTGGCGCATCTGATCCACGTTATCCGCCAGTTGTACGGTTAACAATCGATAACCATCCAGCGCACTGTATACGGGTGCATCCAGTTTGGTTTGGGTGCCGCTGGCGGTATGGGGGCGTTGCAGACGCTCCGTAACGCCCGATTTCAACGCCCGTGCCATTCCCACCAACTGCACCCGAATCTGCCGATGCTCGGCCTTGAGCATCACGCGCATCCGCGCGCTAGCTTGCTCATCACGCGGGTCCGGTCGGGTATTGCCAAGAATCTCCAGGGTGCTGATGCACATGCGCAGGTGCCGCTGGAGTTTATCCAGCTCGGTCATGGAAATTCGCACTTCCTTGGACACCGACGGCATCAGCGAGCGCAGTTGCAGCATGGCCGCGTTCAAGCGGTTGAGGAGTTTGAGGTGTTCGTCATCGGTGACCGATTGGCCATTGATGATCCGGCTGTAGATCGCTGCACAATCGCGTAAGGCACTGGCCAGGTTGTAGCGCCATGAGTACACCGCGTACAACGGCAGGGCGAAGGAAAACGCCAGGGCCAGCGCGATGCCGATCAGGATGTCGACGGTGCGCCACAACCCATCCGAGATCGGGTTGTCGCCGTGCCCGGCCACGATAAACACCGTGATCGCCGACAGCAGCGCGATATAGCCGCCCTTGCCGATGGCGTGGTAGGAAAAGAACCCGCACACCGCCGACATCAATAAGTAGGTGAGCAGCGGCATACCCAGCCAGGCATGTTGCACCACCACCAACAAGCCGACGCTGGCCCCGATCAACGTACCGTAGGCGCGTTCCACGGCTTTCTTGCCGATATTGCCGTGGTGCTGCAACCCGCCGATCACGATCAGCATGGTCACCGACGCCCACTCACCATGGGGCAGGTTGATGCCGGTGGTCAGCAGGATCGTTGCCAGCAAGCCGATGGACACGCGTACCGCGTGGATCAGCTTGGCATGGCGATAGCGGCGGTACGGGTCGAGCACAGGGCGCAGCAGGCGCCGGGCGAGCATAGGCAGGTTCATCGGTAGTAAAGGGGCCTCGATTGCAGGAGCGCGCGCGGTGCGCTCAAAAAATGTAGTCGGTGCTGATGAAGCTCGAGTCACGGTTGCGCAGAATCTCGCTGACCAAGGCTTTATTGCTCTCCTGGAACTTGGTCGCGACCAAGGTGCGGATCGAGAACACACGCAGCGCGTCATGTACCGACAACGTGCCCTCGGCCGAGTTCTTGCGCCCGTTGAAGGGGAAGGTGTCCGGCCCGCGTTGGCACTGGGCGTTGATATTGATCCGGCCGACCTGGTTGGCGAAGGTATCCACCAGGCGTCCGACTTCGACGGGGTTGGTACCGAAAATGCTCAACTGCTGGCCGAAATCCGAGTCCAGCACGTAGTCGATCACGGTATCCAGGTCACGGTAGGGCACGATCGGCACGACGGGGCCGAATTGTTCTTCGTGGTACACGCGCATCTGCGGGTTCACCGGGTATAGCACCGCCGGGTAGAAGAACGACCCACGGCTGCTGCCACCTTCGGCGTTGACAACCTTGGCGCCGTGCCGCGCCGCATCGGCCACCAGTTCGTTGAGATAATCCACCTTGCCCACTTCCGGCAGCGGCGTCAGCGCTACGCCATCGTCCCAAGGCATACCGGGCTTGAGCGTCGCTAGCTTGGCGTTGAACTTCTCGATAAAGCTATCGACCACATCCGCGTGCACAAACAGGATTTTCAACGCGGTGCAGCGTTGGCCGTTGAACGACAGCGAGCCGGTGAGCGCTTCGCTGACCGCGTTATCAAGGTCGACCTCGGGCAGCACGATGCCGGGGTTTTTCGCATCCAGGCCCAATGCGGCGCGCAGGCGGTGGGGTTTTGGATGCAGTTTTTTCAGGTCGCTGGCGGCTTTGTTGGTGCCGATGAAGGCAAAGATATCGATCTTGCCGCTGGCCATCAGCGCGCTGACGGTTTCGCGGCCGCTGCCGTAGATCACGTTGATCACCCCGGCCGGGAAGCTGTCGCGGAACGCCTCCAGCAACGGGCGGATCAACAGCACGCCGAGCTTGGCCGGCTTGAACACCACGGTATTGCCCATGATCAGCGCCGGGATCAGCGTGGTGAAGGTCTCGTTGAGCGGGTAGTTATAAGGCCCCATGCACAGCGCCACGCCCAGCGGTACGCGACGGATTTGCCCGAGGGTGTCCTGTTCCAGTTCGAAGCGGCTGCTGCGCCGGTCGAGTTCCTTGAGGGCGTTGATGGTGTCGGTGATGTAGTCACAGGTGCGGTCGAACTCTTTCTGCGAGTCCTTGAGGTTCTTGCCGATCTCCCACATCAGCAGCTTGACCACCGCGTCGCGCTGTTCGCGCATGCGCCGCAGGAAGGCTTCCACATGCTGGATGCGGTCGGCCACGCGCAGGGTCGGCCATTCACCCTGGCCCCGGTCATATGCGCGCACGGCCGCGTCGAGGGCGGTAAGGGCGGTCTCGGCATCCAGCAGCGGGGTGCTGCCGATGTGCACGCGTTCATCGCCAAGTTGCACCGGGCTTTGGATGCGCGCCAACGGGCCATTCCACACCCGCAACTGGCCGTCGACCAGGTAATCACGCTGTTCAATCGGCGCGCCCAGGCGAAATGGCTCGGGAATGTCGGCGGTAGAGGCGGGAAACAACTGGGCGAGCAGGTTACTGGTGGTCATGGCGCTACCCCTGGAATAGTTGCAAAACATGACTAGAGAGTCACCCATACCAGGGTTCTATGGCAAGGCTTGCGCGCTTTCCCCTGCGCATTCCGGGTGCTTCGGGATAAACTGCGCGGCTTTCTTGAAGGAGTTCACATGAGTCAGTACCAGCCGGGCATTCTTGCCGCACCGGTGCCGTTGCAGGCACGCCATCTGTTTTTTGCCATTGAGTCCCTGGACGCCTTGCCCGCTGCGCTGGACGCACTGGTGCAGTTGACGGACTCCGCGGCGGTGGTCGGTTTCGGTGAGCCGCTGGTAAACGCATTGGGTGCACGCATCGAAGGGCTGCGTAGCTTCCCGGCCCTCAGCGGCCCGGGCGCGCATAACCCCTCCACCCAGCAGGCCCTGTGGGTATGGCTGCATGGCGTGGACCGGGGTGAGTTGTTGCTGCGCAGTCGCGCGTTCGAAAAAGCCCTGGCGCCGGCGTTGCGCCTGGTACAAATGACCGAAGGCTTTCGCTACAAGACCGGTTTCGACCTGACCGACTACGAAGACGGCACCGAAAACCCTCACGACGACGCGGCCGTTGAAGCGGCCCTGACGGACAGCGGCGCCAGCTTCGCCGCTATCCAGCAATGGCAGCACGACCTCGACGGTTTCGCTGCGCTGCCTGCCCAGGAGCGCGACCACATCATCGGCCGCCGCCATGGTGACAACGAAGAGCTCGACGACGCCCCTCAATTTGCCCACACCAAGCGCACCGCACAGGAAAGCTTCACCCCGCAGGCCTTCGTGGTGCGTCGGTCGATGCCATGGGCCGAGAACGGTCAGGCGGGGCTGATGTTTCTCGCGTTCGGGCATTCCTTCGATGCATTCGAAGCGCAACTGCGCCGCATGAGTGGCCTGGAAGACGGGATTGTCGATGGTTTGTATCGCATCAGCACACCGTTGACCGGTGGCTACTACTGGTGCCCGCCGTTGAAACAGGGGCATTTGGACCTGAGCGCGATTACCCCGGCTACGCCGATCCACAGGTGACAGCTTGCCCCCTGAAGCCTTGGAACTGACCGATGGTCGCTGGCCACAGAACAGCGACCTCGGCAAACTTCCAGGAGCACTTAACCATGCTGATCTCAAGCATTTGCGTGTCGCACGTTTCACCGGCACGTCCGTCCCCCAGCAATTACTCGAGGATGTCGGATTCGGATCTGGCCAAGGCGTTTGGTGACAACTTCCAGGCGTTCAAGCACCCGACGACTCCGAATGCAACCACGGACAAAATCCGTGAAGTAGCGGGACGTTCGCTGACGGGCGATGCGCAAAAAGACAATGAAACCCAACTGGCCCGCGAAGTACTCAAACGTGACAACGTCCTGAAGGCACTGGATTCAGTGGATGACAACGGCAAGCGCGACGGCGTGATCGGCCCTTGGAATCCGCAGATGGCGGCTGATCAGTTAGCCTGTAATCGCTGCATGAGCCCGTCCGTTACCACCGTCCAAATCACCTATTGAGCCGGGCCAGGCCAGGCCAGGCCAGGCCAGGCCTCGGCGAACATGAAAAAATTGACAGCCACGCCAATGACCGCTGAAAAAAATCTGCACTGGTCGTAATCTGAGCGCCCTTGCCACCCGTGCGGATCGTTCATGTCTTCTGTTGCCGATGGGCTGCCCCTCAATAAACGCTTGCCGGCCGTGATTGCCCTGTCCTTGGGGATCGGCATGGCGACCCTCGACACCGCCATCGTCAATACCGCCTTGCCTACGCTGGCAGAGGGTATTGGCACTGACTCGGCTTCGGTGATCTGGGTGGTCAACGCCTACCAGTTGGCGATTGTCGCGACGGTGCTGCCGTTCGCGGCGCTGAGCGATGTACTGGGGCATCGCCGCGTGTACCTGGGCGGGTTGCTGCTGTTCATTGTTTCGTCGTTGTTGTGCGGGCAGGCCGATTCGCTGCTGACCCTGACTGCCGCACGGGTGGCGCAAGGCCTGGGGGCGGCGGCGCTGATGAGCGTCAACACCGCGTTGCTGCGGCATATCTACCCCGCAAACATGCTCGGGCGTGGCCTGGGCTATAACTCGCTGGTGGTGGGGCTGGCGTTCACCTTGGGCCCCACCGCCGCATCGGCGATCCTCTCGGTCGCCACCTGGCACTGGCTGTACCTGATCAATGTGCCGTTGGGGCTGCTGGCCCTCGGCCTGGGCCTGCGATCGTTACCCGTGCTGCCAATCATGGGTCACGCTTTCGACCGTTTGGCGGCGCTGTTGTGCGCAGGCTTGTTTGCCTTGCTGGTCTTGGGACTGGGCGCCGCCGTGCATGGCGCACAGGGCGCGCTGACCCTGGGGCTGATCGCGCTGGCGCTGGTGTTCGGCGCGTTGCTGCTGCGCCGCGAGGCCGGGCACCCGGCGCCGATGCTGGCGGTGGATTTGTTCAAGCGCCCGGTGTTTGCATTGTCTTCGCTGACCGCGATCTGTGCCTTCAGTGCCCAGGGCCTGGCGTTTGTGGCGCTGCCGTTTCTGTTGCAGACGACGCTGGGCCACAGCCAAGTGGAAACTGGTTTTCTGATGACACCGTGGCCGGCCGTGGTGGCGGTCATGGCCTTGATCGCAGGGCGCCTGGCCGATCGTGTGTCACTGGGCCTGCTGTGTGGCATTGGTTTGTTGATGCTCAGCGTCGGCATGGCTGCGCTGGCCACCTTGGGCACTGACGCCTCGGCCTTCGAAATCGGCTGGCGCATGGCCCTCTGCGGCGCCGGTTTCGGCTTTTTCCAATCACCCAATCTCAAGGCCTTGATGACCAGCGCACCGTTGGCTCGCAGCGGCGGGGCCAGTGGCATCGTGGCGATCTCGCGGCTGCTGGGGCAGACGCTGGGCGCATCGTTGGTAGCGTTGTGTTTTCATCTGTTCGTGGCCAGTGGCCCGCAATACGCATTGTGGCTGGGGTGTGTGTTCGCACTGGCCGGGGCCGTGGCCAGCGGCCTGCGTTTATTGCCCTATAAACGCACGGATCAGCCTTTATAGCTGTAGCCACGCCGGATCAAGGCGGGTCTGTTCGGTATCGATGCCCAGTGCCTGCATTTTCGCCGCATGCGCGTCGATCTCACCGGCCAGTTGCGCCTGGGCGCTGGAGTTGGCATCCAGGGCATGCATCTGCGTCAGGCCCAGGTGGTAGAAGCGCAGTAGCTTGATCGCGCTGGGGTCATTGGCCTGGACTCGTTCGCTGACCTTATGCATCACATTGGTCACGCTCATCAGGCTACGCTTGAGCTGCCAGCCGTATACCGCCGGCGCCAACCACGCCTGGTTCCAGAACGGGCCGCGCACCAGGGCGACGGTGATCAACACTCCGGCAAACACCCCGCCGACATTGAAGCGTAAGTTATCACCGCCCGGTTCACCGAACAGCATCACCGCCAGGCTCGACAGCAACATCGCCAGGGCCAGGAACACCACAGCGACGATCAGCGTGCTGCGGCGGGTCTGCTGCCGGTAGACAGCGGGGTCACAGGGTTTGAGTTCGAACATTCGGGTCAGGTCTCCAGCACGGGAGGGCATCTTCTCATGCTTGAAGCAATCAAGTTGAACGATGGCCACAAGGGGTTCCTCTAAATCCGTGAAGTCCCCATGAGGTAAGCCATCATGTCCGAACACAAGCAACCGCCACCTGGCACGCCTGATCCTGATCGAACGCCCGGTGAAGAGGAGCGCGATAACGATGCACTGCGCCCCAATGATCCGGCGGAGCGTCAAGACAACGACGACGTGGAGCGGGTCGAACACGACCTGGAAACCCTTCACGACAAAGCCCGCCCGTTGTAAGCAAGGAGGTCTTCATGAGTAATCCCCCGAACGGCCCGCGTTCCGACGAACACGCCAGCGGTAACGATGAGTTGGGTTTCGATCCCGATTCGCCTGATTTGGCTGACCCGCAGGTCGACCCCGTCGGCCCGGCCATCGCGCCGCTGGACAAGCAAAAAGAGCAGCCGGAAAAAAAGCCGCCCTACGATCCGCTGGGCGACTTGAAGAAGTGAACCAGGCCCCGCAATTTGCGGGGCTTTGTTTATTTGGAGGGGCTTATTTTGGAGGGTTCCAGCTCACGTCAGTGATGCCGTACTTTTCAGCCCAGGGCCGGGTGGTTTTCTTTACTTGCTCGTGCCCGACGCGGCCGATGCGGCTGACGTGCGCGATGTCGGCATCGACGGCCGCCCAATGCCAGGCTTCGGTGCTGTTCATCACCTCGGCGCGTACCACGAAAGACTTGGGTTTACCGTGTAGTTGATAGTGGATGGTGTAGATCTTAGCGGTACTCATGTTGCCTC
This sequence comes from Pseudomonas sp. R1-43-08, assembly GCF_003852255.1. Lineage (NCBI taxonomy): Bacteria > Pseudomonadati > Pseudomonadota > Gammaproteobacteria > Pseudomonadales > Pseudomonadaceae > Pseudomonas > Pseudomonas sp. R1-43-08. The sequence continues at coordinate 3,294,817 of NZ_CP027734.1, read as the reverse complement.
CCTGTCTTGTTATAGATGGATAGGTAGGCGCGCGGAAAGGTTCATTCAAAATCACAATTCGCAGCGGCACTTGCGCGGGGACTTGAACACTGGCTCCTGGCCGATAGCGAAGAGTATTGACCTAGAGCCTTCGCTGAACCGTTTTTTGTCCATTTTGGTGCAAATCCGTTCGAACTTTTTGCAACCGCCGAGGTTCGAACCGATTCCTGAATACTTTGCTCACTCAAAAATGGAGATGTAAACGATGTCCAGACTATTCGGAAAATTTCTCAAGAACACCTCGTTGCTGGCCCTGGTGGCCGCGCCAACCGTGGTGTTCGCTGCGCCGTCCACCGACCCGATTTCCACCTTCGGGATTCTCGGCAGCTATAACGACTTCAAACTCGAAGGCGGTAGCGACAGCGACAAGGAGCACATGCCCGAAGCGGGCCTGTTCTATAACTTCGGCAACAAGCTCACCGCTGAATCCGGCTTTATCTACCAGGCCGGTATCGAAGCCAAGTACGGTGAGAAAAGCGACAACAAACTCAAGGAAGGCCAGGCCGACCTCGACCTCGGCTGGCGTGCCGCGCTGGATGCGCGCAACTTTGTCGATGTGATCGTCGGCGGTGGCTACACCTGGACCCGTTACGAGCCGGACACCAATGGCTACGACATGAAGCTCACCAACAAGTCGCCGTTCGCCAAGGCGGCCCTGGGCTACAACCACCAGTTCGATGACATGACCCTGCGCGTTGAAGCCGGCGCCCGTCATACCATCGATGGCCGCGCCAAACTCAAGGTGGACGGCGTCGGCAGCGACAGCGTCGACCTCAAGGACCGCACCAACCCTTACGCCGAAGTCAGCCTGCTGATGAACCAGAAGGGCGACCTGCCGGTAATGGCGGGCCTTTACTACACCCGCACCGAGTATAAGCTCGATGACGACTCCTATGTGGCCGACAACACCAAGCTCAAGCGTGATGAGTATGGCTTCAAGGTCGGTATCGCGTTCTGACGCTGTAGCCCTGTAAAAAACGCCCCGAACTGTCGGGGCGTTTTTTTTGAGGAGTTTTACAGGTCAGCCCAGCGCGGCAAGTTGCGCAACGGTTTCAGGAAAACGCGCCACCAGGCGTATCAGCGTGACCGCCTGTGCATTGGGCTTGGCGCGGCCCTGTTCCCAATTCTCCAGGGTGCGGGTATTGGTGCGCAGGTACATGGCGAATACCGAGCGGGAGAGGTTGAGTTGCTGGCGCACTGCGATCACTTCTTCGGCGGTGAGCGGCGCCAGTTTGTTGAGGTGGACTTTATGGGTGCGCAGGGTGATTTTGCCCTGGCGTTCGTCGGCCAGGGCGTCAAAGCCTTCGACCAGTTCGGAAAAAATTTCACGTTTCATTGTGTGCTCTCGCTTTGATTTCCCTGTCCAGCATGTGTTTAAGGGCTTTCTTGTGGTGTGGTGCCAGGTCGCTCTGTTCGTGTTTGCCGTACAAGGTGAATAACCAGAATTGCGTGCCGCCCGACCACCAGTAATAGATGACCCGCAGGCCACCGCGCTTGCCTTTGTTTCGTCGCTCATCGACGAAGCGAACCTTACGTAACCCTCCCGTTCCTTCGATCACGTCTCCCGCTTCCGGATTTTTCATCAGCTCCTGTTGAAAACCGTGGAAAAGCTCGTCACTCAGATAGTCCCTGCGATGCCGTTCGAATGCCGGCAGTTCGATAAATAGAGCATCCATGTTCTGTACGTAGCCTGCGTATAGTTTGGTGGCCCACTCGCGACCGGTCAAGTGACCTTGCTGTGGGAACTTTCTTAAAACGCAACCACCTTAAGGCCACTTCCGGCGGGCAGATGCCAGACGAAGCGGCAGGTCAAGGAGGAAAAGTCAGCGAGCAGGGAAGGGGAAAACCAGGCCTTGGAAACGCAAAACGGCGCCCGAAGGCGCCGTTCTGTTTACTGCATCAACTTAAGCGATCAAACCCCCAGCACCGCATGCTGCACCAGCGTCAGCAACGGTTGCGGGTACACACCCAGGAAGAAGGCGAGCAGGGCGATGGCCAGCAGCATCACGCCGCCTGCCTTCTGTTCCCAATGCAGCTCGGCATCCACACGGCGCAGGTTCGGCTCGATCAGGTACAGAGTGACCATCACGCGCAGGTAGTAGAACACGCCGATGGCGCTGCCCAGGACCAGGGACGCGACCAGCCACCACTGGTGGGCCTCGACGCCGGTGGCGACGATGTAGAACTTGCCGATAAAACCGGCAGTCAGCGGGATACCCGCCAGGGACAGCATCATCACGGTGAGTACGGCGGTCAGGTACGGACGGCGCCAGAACAGGCCGCGGTATTCGTACAGGGCGTCGGCATCACGGCCTTTGTATGGCGAGGACATCAGCGTAATCACACCGAATGCACCAAGGCTGGTGATCACGTAGGTGACCAGGTACACGCCGATGGCCTCCACGGCCAGGCCTTTGCTCGCCACCAGGGCGATCAGCAGGTAGCCGAAGTGAGCGATGGACGAGTAACCGAGCAGACGCTTGAGGTTGTTCTGGGTCAGCGCCAGCAGGTTGCCGAACAGGATCGACGCGATGGCGATCACAGTCAGTACATTGCTCAGCACGCCGGTATTGGCGGCAGGCGAGATCTGGAACAGACGCACCATCACCGCAAACACGGCCACTTTCGACGCAGTGGCCAGGAACGCGGCCACAGGCGCCGGGGCGCCTTCGTACACGTCGGGGGTCCACAGGTGGAACGGCACCAAGGAGAGCTTGAACGCCAGGCCGATCAGCATCATTGCCAGGCCCAGTTGGGCAATCGGCGCCGGGCTGTTGGTGGCGGCCAGGGCGTGGCCGATACCGGTGAAGCTCAAGCTGCCGGCTTCGGCGTAGAGCAGGGCCATGCCGAACAACAGGAACGCGGAACCGGCGGCCGACAGCACCATGTACTTGATGCCGGCTTCCAGGGAGCGTTTGTTGAAGAAGGCGTAGGCCACCAGGCCGTAGGTCGGGATCGACAGCAATTCCAGGCCGATGAACAAGCCGGCCAGGTGCTGCGCGCTGACCAGCACGATACCGCCGGCCGCAGCCAGCAGGATCAGCAGGTACAGCTCTTCCTTGTTGCCTGGGTAGCCGGTGCCGCCTTCGCCGAGGTAGGCGTGGGCGAGGGTGACGCAGGCCAGGGTCGCGACCAGGATCAGCGCGATATACAGCAGCGCGAAGTCATCGACCATCATCAATGGCGTGACCGCCAGTGGTGCGACCTTGAGGGCCGGGATGATCGACAGCAGGGCCAGGTTCAACCCGGCGCAGGACAGCAGGAACGTTTGCGAATGATTGCGGCGCCAGGCGATCGCCAGCATCACCACCACGATGGTGAGGCTGGTGATCAGCAGCGGCGCAAGCGCGATAAAGTGTTGGATCGTGAATTCCATAGCGCTCTTACCGGGCCGAAGCGAGTTGAGAGAAGGCGGTGCCGAACCACTGCTGCACGCCATGCATCGTTGCGGCAGAAGTGTCCAGGAACGGCTGTGGGTATACGCCGATGTAGATCAGCAGTACCGCCAGGCCGAGCACCATGATCAGTTCGCGCGCATCCATCCCTTGCAGGACGGTGTCGGACTTGGCCGGGCCGAAGTAGGCGCGGTGGATCATGATCAGCGAGTAGACCGAACCGAACACCAGGCCGGAGGTAGCAATGGCGCTGATCCACGGCGTCTGCACGAAGGCACCCATCAGGATCAGGAACTCGCCGATGAAGTTGCCGGTACCCGGCAAGCCCAGCGATGCAGCGGCGAAGAACAGGCTGATTGCCGGCAAGTACGCGATGCGCGACCACACCCCACCCATTTCACGCATGTCACGGGTGTGCAGGCGCTCATACAGCTGGCCACTCAGGATAAAGAGGGCAGCGGCCGAGACACCGTGGGCCAACATCTGGATCACCGCGCCCTGCAGCGCCAGTTGGCTGCCGGAGTAGATGCCGATCAGTACGAAACCCATGTGGGAAACGGACGAGAAGGCGATCAGACGCTTGATGTCGGTTTGCGCGAAGGCCAGGAACGCACCGTAGAAGATCCCGATCAGACCCAGGGTCATGGCGATCGGCGCGAACTCGGCCGAGGCATTCGGGAACAGCGGCAGGGCGAAACGCAGCAGGCCGTAGGCAGCGGTTTTCAGCAGGATACCGGCCAGGTCCACGGAGCCGGCGGTCGGCGCCTGGGCGTGGGCGTCAGGCAACCAGGAGTGGAACGGCACCACCGGCAGCTTCACCGCGAAGGCGATGAAGAAGCCCAGCATCAGCACGTACTCGGTGGTCAGGGACATCTTGGTTTTCAACAGGTCGGCGTAGTTGAAGGTAATCACGCCGGTGTTGTTGAAGTTGACCAGTACCAGGCCCAGGATCGCCACCAACATGATCAGGCCGGAAGCCTGGGTGAAGATGAAGAACTTGGTCGCCGCGTAGATCCGGGTTTTCTTGCCGTCCGAAGAACTGTGACCCCAGAGCGCGATGAGGAAGTACATCGGCACCAGCATCATTTCCCAGAAGAAGAAGAACATGAACAGGTCCAGCGCCAGGAACACGCCGACCACGCCGCCCAGGATCCACATCAGGTTCAGGTGGAAGAAGCCCACATGACGCTGGATTTCTTTCCAGGAGCAGAGTACCGAGAGGATACCCAGCAGGCCGGTCAGCAGGATCATCAACAGCGACAGGCCGTCGAGGGCCAGGTGCACGTTGATGCCGAAGCGCTGGATCCATACGTGCTTGAATTCAAGCGCGAAGGTCGGATCGACACCCGGAGCGGGGGCGAATGAATAGTCGCCATGGGCCCACAGCCAGAGGCCGAGCGCGAGTTCCAGGGACATGGTCAGCAACGCAATCCAGCGGGGGAGGGTGGCGCCGAAGCGTTCACCCATCCAGCAGAGCAGGCCGCCGATAAAGGGGATCAGGATTAGCCAGGGCAGAATCATGACGGGCTCGTTTCCTTTCGCAAGTTCGCAAAGTACGCAGTGCACTTAAACATAGTCAGACCGCTACCACGACGATGGCGCCGATCACCAGCACGGCACCCACTGCCATGGACGCCGCATACCAACGCAACTGGCCGGTCTCGCTGCGGCTCAGGGCGGTGTGACCGGCCTTGGCGGCGCGCGGGATCAAACCGATGGTCTGGTCGAGCGGGTCTTTGCGCAGCACGTGGCTGATCGCAAGGTAAGGTTTGACGAACAGTTTGTCGTAGATCCAATCGAAGCCCCAGGCAGCGAACCACCAGGCCGACAGGAAGCGGCCGATACCGCTGTTGGCCACGGCGGTGACGAAGCGACGCTTGCCGAGGAACAACAGGGCTGCCAGCAGGATACCGGCGATGGCAATGGCGCCGGAGGCGATTTCCAGGCTGTGCTTGGCTTCGCCGCCGGCATGGCCGACGCTTTCCGGCAGTACACCGGCCAGTGGCGGAGTGATCAGGGCGCCGATGAAGGTCGACAGGATGATCAGCACCGACAGCGGCAACCAGTGGGAGATGCCGTGGCCTGCGTGCGCTTCGGTCTTGGCTTCACCGTGGAAGGTGATGAAGATCAGGCGGAAGGTGTACAGCGAGGTCATGAACGCACCCACCAGGCCTGCGTACAGCAGGTTCTGGTTACCGCTGGCAAAGGCTTCCCAGAGGATTTCGTCTTTGGAGTAGAAACCGGCGGTCACCAACGGCAGGGCGGCGAGCGCGGCGCCACCGACGATGAAGCTGGCGTAGGCCAACGGCAGTTTCTTCCACAGGCCGCCCATCTTGAAGATGTTCTGCTCGTGGTGGCAGGCCACGATCACCGCACCGGAAGCAAGGAACAGCAGGGCCTTGAAGAAAGCGTGGGTCATCAGGTGGAAGATCGCCGCGTCCCAGGCGCCAACGCCCAGGGCCAGGAACATGTAGCCGATCTGGCTCATGGTCGAGTAGGCGAGGATGCGCTTGATGTCGGTCTGCACCAGCGCGGCGAAGCCGGCCAGTACCAGGGTCACGCCACCGACGATGCCTACCAGATGCAGGATGTCCGGCGCCAGGGTGAACAGGCCGTGGGTACGGGCGATCAGGTAGACACCGGCGGTGACCATGGTCGCGGCGTGGATCAGTGCCGACACCGGGGTAGGACCGGCCATCGCGTCCGCCAGCCAGGTTTGCAGCGGCAGTTGCGCGGATTTACCCACGGCGCCGCCCAGCAGCATCAGGGTGGCCAGGGTGATCCAGAAATCGCCGACCTGGAATTTCTGCGGTGCCAGCACCAGCAGTTCCTGGATGTTCAGCGTGCCCACCTGTTGGAACAGGATGAACAGGCCAATCGCCATGAACACATCGCCGATACGGGTGACGATGAAGGCCTTGAGTGCCGCGTTACCGTTGTTGCGGTTGCTGTAGTAGAAACCGATCAACAGGTACGAGCACAGGCCCACGCCTTCCCAGCCGAAGTACAGGAACAACAGGTTATCGCCGAGCACCAGGAACAGCATGCTGGCGATGAACAGGTTGGTGTACGAGAAGAAGCGCGAGTAGCCCGCTTCACCGCGCATGTACCAGGACGCGAACAGGTGGATCAGAAAGCCTACACCCACCACCACGCCGAGCATGGTGATCGACAGGCCGTCGACGTAGAGGGCGAAGTTGGGCTTGAAGCCTTCCACCGACATCCACTGCCACAGCACCAGGGTGTAGTGACCGCCTTCCGGCGGCGCTACGTTGAATTGCCAGATGACGTAGGCGGCCACGATGGCCGACAGGCCAATCGAGCCGACGCCGATCAGGGCCGAGAGGTTTTCCGACCAGCGTCCGCGGGAGAACGACAGCAGCAGGAAACCGATCAGGGGAAATACGAAAGTCAGAAAGATCATGTTCATCCGCGCATCTCACTGGCAGCGTCGATATCAAGCGTGTGGAAGCGACGATACAGTTGCAGCAGGATCGCCAGGCCGATACTGGCCTCGGCGGCTGCCAGGCTGATCACCAGGATGAACATGACTTGTCCATCCGGCTGGCCCCAACGCGCACCCGCCACGATGAACGCCAGTGCGGCAGCGTTCATCATGATTTCCAGGCTCATCAACACGAACAGAATGTTACGGCGAACCATCAGGCCGACCAGGCCAAGGCAGAACAGGATGCCGGCGACCGCCAGACCATGCTCCAAAGGGATAGCAGGCATCGTCATTGCTCCTTGGCTTCGTTGCGGCCCAAGTGGAAGGCGGTGATGGCTGCGGCGAGCAGCAGCATCGACGCCAGTTCGACCACCAGCAGGTATGGGCCGAACAGGCTGACGCCCACGGCTTTCGCGTCTACGGTGGTGTGGCCGATGGCCTGGCCGCTCTGGTGAGCGAACAGCACATACAGCAGTTCACCCAGCAGCAGCGCTGCCAGCACGACCGGGCCGAGCCAGATGCCGGGCTTGAGCCAGACGCGTTCCTGGGCGACCGAGGCCGGCCCGAGGTTGAGCATCATCACCACAAACACGAACAGCACCATGATGGCGCCGGCGTAGGCGATCACTTCCAGCACACCGGCGAACGGTGCGCCGAGGGCGAAAAAGGTCATGGCCACGGCGATCAGCGAAATGATCAGGTAGAGCAGGGCGTGCACGGGGTTGGTGTTGGTGATCACGCGAAGCGTGGACACCACTGCAATACCCGATGCGAAATAGAAAGCGAATTCCATCTTTCTTCCTTAAGGCAGCAAGCTCTTCACGTTGATCGGCTCGGCTTCGTTTTGTGCGGCGCCCTTGGGCTTACCGGCAACGGCCATACCTGCAACACGATAGAAGTTGTAATCAGGGTTTTTACCGGGACCGGAAATCAAAAGATCTTCTTTCTCGTACACCAGGTCCTGACGTTTGAACTCGGCCATCTCGAAATCCGGTGTGAGCTGGATCGCGGTGGTCGGGCAAGCTTCCTCGCAGAGGCCGCAGAAAATGCAGCGCGAGAAGTTGATGCGGAAGAAGTCCGGGTACCAGCGACCGTCTTCGGTTTCAGCTTTCTGCAGGGAGATACAACCCACCGGGCACGCCACGGCGCACAGGTTGCAGGCTACGCAACGCTCTTCGCCATCGGGATCGCGGGTGAGCACGATGCGGCCGCGATAGCGCGGCGGCAGGTATACCGCTTCTTCCGGGTATTGCAGGGTGTCGCGTTTGCGAAAGCCGTGACCGAACACCATCACCAGGCTTCGCAACTGGGTACCGGTACCCTTAACGATGTCGCCAATATATTTGAACATGGGTCAAATCCTCACTGAACCGCGGCTGCTGGCGTGTTCAACAACACGACGGCGGCCGTCACCAGCAAATTGATCAGGGTCAGCGGCAGGCAGAATCTCCAGCTGAAATCCATCACCTGGTCATAGCGCGGGCGCGGAATCGAGGCGCGCAGCAGGATGAACAGCATGATGAAGAAAGCGGTCTTCAAGAAGAACCAGAAGAAGGCCAACTGCGGCAGGATGCCGAACGGACCGTGCCAGCCGCCGAAGAACAGCGTGACCAGCAGGGCCGAGATCAAGATGATGCCGATGTACTCACCGACGAAGAACATGCCCCATTTCATGCCGGCATATTCAATGTGGTAACCGTCGGCCAGTTCCTGCTCCGCTTCCGGCTGGTCGAAGGGGTGACGGTGAGTCACAGCCACGCCGGCGATGAAGAAGGTGCAGAAGCCAAAGAACTGCGGAATGATGAACCACAGGTTCTGCGCCTGGTACTCGACGATATCGCGCATGTTGAACGAACCAACCTGCACCACGATGCCCATCAGCGCCAACCCCATGAACACTTCATAGGAGACGGTCTGCGCCGAGGCACGCAAGCTGCCCAGCAGGGCGAACTTGTTGTTGCTCGACCAACCGGCGAACAGCACCGCGTACACAGACAGGCCAGCCATGGCGAAGAAGAACAGCAAGCCGATGTTCAGGTCCGCCACGCCCCAGGTCGGGGTGATCGGGATGATCGCGAAGGCGATCAGCAAGGCGCTCATGGCCACCACCGGTGCCAGGGTGAAAATCACCTTGTCGGCAAACGGCGGGGTCCAGTCTTCCTTGAAGAACATCTTCAGCATGTCGGCGGCGATCTGGAACATGCCGAACGGGCCAACGCGGTTCGGACCGTAACGGTCCTGCCACCAGCCCAGCAGGCGACGTTCGACGAAGCTGAGCAGGGCGCCCGCGACGACCACGGCCAACAGGATCACGATGGCCTTGACGACCGAGATGATCACGTCGATCACTTCAGGGGTGAACCAGGTCATTGCGCTGCCTCCTGCAGACCGTCAACGGTTTGGCCAAAGATCGCTGGAGGAATACCGGCGATGCCTTTAGGCAGTGCAACCAGGCCGGCACCCAGCTCTTCGTTGATGCGCAGCGGCAGGCGCAAGGTCTGGCCGGCCACGTTCAGGCTGAGCAGGGCACCGTCGTTGACGCCCAGGCGGTCGGCTTCGGATTTGGCCAGGGCCACGTAGGCGGTTGGAATGCGTTCTTGAACCGGCGCGGCCTTGGAAGAAGTCTCTTCGCTGCCGAACAGGTGGAAGAACGGCACCACTTGCCAGGTACCCGGGGCCGGGTTGAACGGACGCGGTACGGCAGCGAACCAGTTCAGCGAGTCACCGCTGCTCTCGATCAGGCGGGTGCCTGGGTCGCCAGCGCGGATATGCCCACCGACTTCGTCCTGGAACTTGTTCCAGGCCTGCGGCGAGTTCCAGCCCGGCGACCAGGCGAACGGCACCTGCTGACGCGGTTCGGCCGAACCCGAATAGCCTTCCATGGAGAAGGCGAACGCGGTGTCGATGTCTTGCGGGGTACGCGGTTCATGCACGCTGATGTCGGCGCGCATGGCGGTACGCCCGGAATAACGCAGCGGTTCACGGGCCAGCTTCAGGCCCTTGATGCGGAACGTGGCGGACGGTGCGGCATCGACAATCCGCGCCAGCTGCGGTGCGCTTGCAGCGGTAGCGGCGGTGACGTGGTCGAGCTGGGTCCAGTCGATCGGCTGGTTCAGCAGGGTCGCGCGCAGGGCATGCAGCCAGCGCCAGCCTTCGTGAACCAGGATGCTGGCGTCCATGTACTTCGGATCGAACACCTGGAAGAAGCGCTGGGCGCGGCCTTCCTGGCTGACCAGGGTACCGTCGCCTTCGGCGAAGGTGGCCGCTGGCAGCACCAGGTCGGCACGCTCGCTGGTGGCGGTTTTCTGGTGATCGGCCACGATCAGCACCTTGGCGGCGTTGAGCGCAGCGTCAACCTTGGCCGCATCAGTGCGGGTGTACAGGTCGTTTTCCAGCACCACGATGGCGTCGGCGTTGCCGTCGGTCACCGCTTGCAGAGCGGCGTCCAGGGACTCGCCACCGAGCATGGCCAGGCCGAGGCTGTTGGCTTCCGGTACCACCAGGCTGATGGAGCCGTTCTTGTCGCGCAGCTTCAAGGCCTTGGCGATGTTGGCGGCGGCTTCGATCAGCGCCTTGGAACCCAGCGAGGTGCCGGCGATGATCAATGGGCGTTTGGCGGCCAGCAGGGCGCCGGCGATACGCTGGGCCAGTGCCACGGCTTCGGCGTCCAGGCCGTCGACGGCAGGCGCGCTGGCGTCAAGGGCGTGGGCCACGGCGAAACCGATGCGCGCCAAGTCGTCCGGTGCAGCGTGGACGCATTCTTCGGCGATGTCGTCGAGCTTGGTTTCAGCCAGGGAGGCGATAAACAGCGGGTTCAGCGCGTGCTGGCCGATGTTTTTCACTGCGGCGTCGAGCCAAGGCTGCACGCGCATGGCGTCGGCCATGGCTTCGGCCTTGCCTTTGACCGACTGGCGCAGCGACAGCGCGATACGCGCAGCGGTCTGGGTCAGGTCTTCACCGAGCACGAAGATCGCATCGTGGTCTTCGATGTCGCGCATGTTCGGCACTGGCAGCGGGCTGTCGTTCAGCACTTGCAGGACCAGGCGGATGCGCTCCAGCTCGCCGGCTTCGATGCCGCTGTAGAAGTGCTCGGCGCCGACCAGTTCGCGCAGTGCGAAGTTGCTTTCGAGGCTGGCGCGCGGCGAACCGATACCGACGATGTTACGGCCACGCAGCAGGTCGGCGGCTTTATCCAGCGCCGCGTCCAGGCTCAGCTTGGCGCCATCGGCCAGCAGTGGCTGGCGCGGGCGGTCTTCGCGGTTGACGTAGCCATAGCCGAAGCGGCCACGGTCACACAGGAAATACTGGTTGACCGAGCCGTTGAAGCGGTTTTCGATACGACGCAGTTCACCGTAGCGCTCGCCCGGCGAGATGTTGCAACCGCTGGAGCAGCCATGGCAGATGCTCGGGGCGAATTGCATGTCCCACTTGCGGTTGTAGCGCTCGGAGTGAGTCTTGTCGGTGAACACACCGGTCGGGCAGACCTCGGTGAGGTTGCCGGAGAATTCGCTTTCGAGCACGCCGTCTTCAACACGACCGAAGTACACGTTGTCATGGGCGCCGAATACGCCGAGGTCGGTGCCGCCGGCGTAGTCCTTATAGAAGCGCACGCAACGGTAGCAGGCGATGCAGCGGTTCATCTCATGGGAAATGAACGGGCCGAGGTCCTGGTTCTGGTGGGTACGCTTGGTGAAGCGATAGCGGCGCTCGTTGTGGCCGGTCATCACCGTCATGTCTTGCAGGTGGCAGTGACCGCCTTCCTCACAGACTGGGCAGTCGTGGGGGTGGTTGGTCATCAGCCATTCGACGACACTGGCGCGGAACGCCTTGGATTCATCATCGTCGATGGAAATCCAGGTGTTGTCGGTGGCTGGGGTCATGCAGGACATGACGATACGACCACGGGTGTCGTTTTCGTCGGTGTACTGCTTGACCGCGCACTGGCGACAGGCACCGACGCTACCGAGCGCGGGGTGCCAGCAGAAATACGGGATGTCGAGGCCGAGTGACAGACATGCCTGTAACAGGTTGTCTGCCCCATCGACTTCGAGCGCTTTGCCGTCTACGTGGATAGTGGCCATGGTTCAAAGTTCTTCGTTGGCCCGTTGTCAGCGGGCGTGGCTAATGGAATCTTGTTATTCATGTGCATCTACACAGCCATCAAGGCGTCCGCACATGAGAAAAGCGAAGGGCACGAACCCTTCGCTTCTTTAAGCGTTACGCACCGACCATGGTCGGTGATACCACCTGAGTGAGTTCGCCCGCGCGGGTTGGCGCGATGCCGGCCTCGAATTCAGGGCGGAAGTATTTGATTGCGCTGCCCAACGGCTCCACGGCGCCCGGTGCGTGAGCACAGAAGGTCTTGCCTGGACCGAGGAAACCGACCAGCCCGAGCAGCGTTTCGATGTCACCCTCGCGGCCTTCACCGTTTTCCAGGGCCATCAGCAGCTTGACGCTCCACGGCAGACCGTCACGGCACGGGGTGCAGAAGCCGCAGGATTCACGGGCAAAGAACTGCTCCATGTTGCGCAGCAACGAGACCATGTTCACCGTGTTGTCCACCGCCATCGCCAGGCCGGTCCCCATGCGGGTGCCCACCTTGCCGATGCCGCCGGCATACATCTGTGCGTCGAGGTGCTCGGGCAGCAGGAAACCGGTGCCGGCGCCGCCTGGCTGCCAGGCTTTCAAGGTGTAGCCATCGCGCATGCCGCCGGCGTAGTCCTCGAACAGCTCGCGCGCGGTCACGCCGAACGGCAGCTCCCACAGGCCAGGGTTCTTGACCTTGCCGGAAAAGCCCATGAGCTTGGTGCCCATGTCTTCGCTGCCTTCACGGGCCAACGATTTGTACCAGTCCACGCCGTCGGCCATGATCGCCGGGACGTTGCACAGGGTCTCGACGTTGTTCACGCAGGTTGGCTTGCCCCACACGCCCACGGCGGCAGGGAAGGGCGGCTTGGAGCGCGGGTTGGCGCGGCGGCCTTCGAGGGAGTTGATCAGCGCGGTTTCTTCACCGCAGATATAACGCCCGGCGCCGGTGTGCACGAACAGCTCGAAGTCAAAACCCGAACCGAGGATGTTCTTGCCCAGCAGGCCCGCCGCCTTGGCTTCGGCCACGGCACGGTTGAGGTGCTTGGCGGCAGTGGTGTATTCACCGCGCAGGAAGATATAGCCACGGTAAGTTTTCAGCGCGCGGGCACTGATCAGCATGCCTTCGATCAGCAGATGGGGCAGTTGCTCCATCAGCATGCGGTCTTTCCAGGTGTTGGGCTCCATTTCATCCGCGTTGCACAGCAGGTAGCGGATGTTGATGGATTCGTCTTTGGGCATCAGGCCCCACTTCACGCCCGTGGGAAAACCTGCGCCGCCACGGCCTTTGAGACCGGCGTCTTTCACGGTCTGGACGATGTCGTCCTGGGCCATGTCGGCGAAGGCTTTGCGCGCGGCTGCATAGCCGTTCTTGGCCTGGTACTCGTCGAGCCACACGGGTTCGCCGTCGTCACGCAGGCGCCAGGTCAGCGGGTGGGTCTCGGCCGAACGCTTGATCAGGTTGGCCGGGCCGAAGGAAGTCAGGGTCATGGGTAGCCCTCGAGCAATTGGGTCACGCCAGCAGGCTGCACGTCACCGAATGTGTCGTCGTCGATCATCAACGCCGGCGCCTTGTCGCAGTTGCCCAGGCAGCACACCGGCAGCAGCGTGAAGCGGCCGTCGGCGGTGGTCTGGCCGAGGCCGATGCCCAGCTTGGCCTGGATTTCGCTGACCACGGACTCGTGGCCACCGATGTAGCAGACCATGCTGTCGCACACGCGAATGATGTGGCGGCCGACCGGCTGGCGGAAGATCTGGCTGTAGAACGTCGCCACCCCTTCAACGTCGCTGGCGGGGATGCCGAGGATCTCGCCGATGGCGTAGAGGGCGCCGTCCGGCACCCAGCCACGTTCCTTCTGGACGATCTTCAAGGCTTCGATCGACGCCGCGCGCGGGTCTTCGTAGTGATGCAGCTCGTGCTCGATGGCCGAGCGCTCGGTTTCACTCAAGGTGAAACGGTCTGTCTGGATAAGCGTGCTGTTCATGCTTAGCGGTCCACGTCGGCCATAACGAAATCGATACTACCCAGGTACGCAATCAAGTCCGCGACCATCTCGCCTTTGATCACCGAAGGGATCTGCTGCAAGTGCGGGAAGCTTGGGGTGCGAATCCGGGTGCGGTAGCTCATGGTGCCGCCATCGCTCGTCAGGTAATAACTGTTGATGCCCTTGGTCGCTTCAATCATCTGGAAGGACTCGTTGGCCGGCATCACCGGGCCCCACGAGACTTGCAGGAAGTGCGTGATCAGGGTTTCGATGTGCTGCAGCGTGCGCTCTTTGGGCGGCGGCGTGGTCAGCGGGTGATCCGCCTTGTACGGGCCGGCCGGCATGTTGCGCATGCACTGCTCGATGATCTTCAGGCTCTGGCGCATTTCTTCGACGCGCACGATGCAGCGGTCGTAGGCATCGCCGTTGGCCGCCAGCGGCACTTCAAACTCAAAGTTTTCGTAGCCGGAGTAAGGGCGCGCCTTGCGCAGGTCGAAGTCCAGGCCGGTCGCGCGCAGGCTTGGGCCCGTGACGCCCCATTCCAGCGCTTCCTTGGTGTTGTACTGGGCGACGCCGATGGTACGACCCTTGAGAATGCTGTTGTCCAAGGCGGCTTTCTGGTATTCGTCCAGGCGCTTGGGCATCCAGTCGATGAATTCCTTGACCAGGCGTTCCCAGCCGCGTGGGAGGTCGTGCGCAACGCCGCCGATGCGGTACCAGGCAGGGTGCAGCCGGAAACCGGTGATCGCTTCGATCACGGTGTAGGCTTTCTGGCGGTCGGTAAAGGTGAAGAACACTGGCGTCATGGCGCCCACGTCCTGGATGTAGGTACCCAGGAACAGCAGGTGGCTGGTGATCCGGAAGAACTCGGCCATCATGATGCGGATGGTGTCGACGCGGTCCGGTACCTTGATGCCGGCCAGCTTTTCGACCGAGAGCACGTACGGCAGGTTGTTCATCACGCCGCCGAGGTAGTCGATGCGGTCGGTGTACGGAATGTAGCTGTGCCACGACTGGCGCTCGCCCATCTTCTCGGCACCACGGTGGTGGTAGCCGATGTCCGGTACGCAGTCGACGATTTCTTCACCGTCCAACTGCAGGATAATACGGAAGGCACCGTGGGCCGAAGGGTGGTTCGGGCCCAGGTTGAGGAACATGTAGTCCTCGTTGGTGCCGGAACGCTTCATGCCCCAGTCTTCCGGGTTGAAGCGCGCAGCTTCTTCCTCAAGCTGTTGCTTGGCCAGGGTGAGGCTGAAAGGGTCGAACTCGGTGGCGCGCGCCGGGAAGTCCTTGCGCAGCGGGTGACCTACCCAGGTCGGTGGCATCATGATGCGGGTCAGGTGCGGGTGCCCCGGGAAGTCGATGCCGAACATGTCCCAGACTTCACGCTCGTACCAGTTGGCGTTCGGCCAGATTCCGGTGACGGTCGGTACGCTCAGGTCGCTCTCGCTCAGGGCGACCTTGAGCATCACGTCGCTGTTACGTTCCAGCGACATCAAGTGGTAGAACACGGTGAAATCGGCGCCGCTCGGCAATCCCTGGCGCTTGGTGCGCAGACGCTCGTCCACGCCATGCAGGTCATAGAGCATGACGTAGGGCTTGGGCAGGTTGCGCAGGAAGGTCAGGACTTCGATGAGCCTGGCGCGGGCAACCCACAGCACGGGCATGCCGGTGCGGGTCTCCTGGGCGGTGAACGCCTCGGCGCCAAAACGGTTGTTCAGTTCGACGACCACGTCCTGGTCGTTTGCCTTATAAGGCGGGATGTACAGAGCACTGCCTGTAGTCATGGTTTTTTATCGCTTTCGGTCAACGTAAAGAATGAAGCCAGGTTTTCGTTCTATAAAAGAAGCGGGCTGGATCAGACTTCGTCGGGGCTGCGCAGATTGGTGACTGCGATTCGCTGTTCGCGGCGCTGTTCCTTTTGGGACGGCATCTCGGCGCGGTACACGCCTTGATCACCGACGACCCAGGAAAGCGGGCGACGCTCCTTGCCAATCGATTCCTGCAACAGCATCAAGCCTTGCAGGAAAGCTTCGGGACGGGGCGGGCAGCCGGGCACGTAGACATCCACGGGGAGGAACTTGTCGACCCCCTGCACTACGGAATAGATGTCGTACATACCGCCGGAATTGGCACAGGCGCCCATGGAAATGACCCATTTGGGTTCCAGCATCTGTTCATACAGGCGCTGGATAATGGGGGCCATTTTCAGGAACGGCGTACCGGCGATAACCATGAAATCCGCCTGGCGCGGTGATGCCCGGATGACTTCGGCGCCAAAGCGCGCGATGTCGTGTGGCGCCGTGAAGGCGGTGGTCATTTCCACGTAGCAGCACGAAAGACCGAAGTTGTACGGCCACAGGGAGTTTTTGCGCCCCCAGTTGACCGCGCCATTCAGCACGTCTTCCAGCTTGCCCATGTAGATGTTTTTGTGGACTTGGTCTTCTAACGGGTCGGAAACGGTTTCGCGTTCGCCGATGGGGTACTGCTCGTTAGGAGCGTCCGGGTTGATCCTGGTGAGATTGTATTGCATCGCCAAAGCCTCATTGTTTCAGCTTCGCTTGCCGCTTGCGACGAGCTTCCGGAGCCCAGTCAAGGGCGCCCACTCGGAACAGGTAGACAAGACCTGCCAACAGAATTGCTATGAAAACGAGAGCTTCGACGAATCCGGTCCAGCCGCTTTCGCGGACGGACACAGACCAGGCAAAGAGAAAGAGGGCTTCGATATCGAAGATCACGAAGAGCATCGCGACCAGATAGAATTTGGCTGAGAGCCGCAAGCGGGCGCCACCTGTAGGTAGCATGCCGGACTCGAACGGTTCGTTTTTGCTGCGGCCCCAGGCTTTTGACCCGAGGAGGCTGGAGACGCCGAGCATGAAAGCGCAAAGGCCTACAACACCGAGGAGGAAAATGGCAAAGCCCCAGTTGTGGGCCATGAGTCCTGTCGCGTCGGTCATGCTGGAAATCCTTAACAGAGAGCAAAGGTCTCTGAGCTCGAAAAAGTAACGATGCAGTGACGATATGTCGCACTGCAATCAATCGCGGTGATTTTATGGCTAAACACCGGGCAAGTAAAATTCCTGTGGCGAAATTATTCGATGGAATAAGCACATAGTGCACCGTTGTGGGGCTGTAGCCCTTGCAGCATGGGCATTAGCGGGCTTTTGAACAATTGCGTTTTGTTTGACCGGTAAGAAAGTTTTCATGGTTTAAATGATAATGAATATTGTTTGCGCAGGGTTTAAGCGAATGTTTCTCGTGTGGCGGGGGAAGTTGCCGTTACTTGTGTGATTGTCGCCGGTTGATGGAACGGATTTTGTAACCGATTTATCTGCAGCGAATACCGCTCTGGATCAAGGTTTTGCACAAAATCTTCAGGCTGATCGCATTCCAATGTGGGAGGGGGCTTGCCCTAATGCAAGTCAGCTAAGCGTACACCACCGTCTGTAGGAGCGAGCTTGCTCGCGAAAAACGTCAACGATAACGCGTGCTTCCTGAATAAACGCGGTGCCTGTGAGTTTTTCGCGAGCAAGCTCGCTCCTACAAAAAGCCTTAACTGACTGGCATTAGGGCTTGCCCCCGATGGCGGTGGATCAGCAACAGATGTGCTGACTGGCACTCAGCAATCGGGAGCAAGCCCCCTCCCACAGTTGATTTTGGGTGTGGCTGAAACAAAAAAAACGCCCCGAACCAGTCGGGGCGTGATTTTGTGCGGCACTGCGGTTAGGTCTTCCCTGGGGCCGCAATGGCCGGGTACTCAGTCACTCAGTGGAACTGCTCTTCTTCGGTCGAACCGGTCAGCGCGGTCACGGACGAGGTGCCGCCCTGGATCACGGTGGTCATGTCGTCGAAGTAGCCGGTGCCCACTTCCTGCTGGTGCGCCACAAAGGTATAGCCTTTGGCGGCGTCAGCGAACTCCTGCTCCTGCAGCTTCACGTAGGCGGTCATGTCGTTGCGGGCGTAGTCGTGCGCCAGGTTGAACATGCTGTGCCACATGTTGTGAATGCCGGCCAGGGTGATGAACTGGTGCTTGTAGCCCATGGCCGACAGTTCACGCTGGAACTTGGCAATGGTCGCGTCGTCCAGGTTCTTCTTCCAGTTGAAGGAAGGCGAGCAGTTGTAGGACAGCAGCTGGTCCGGGTATTCCTTTTTGATCGCTTCGGCGAAGCGGCGGGCTTCGTCCAGGTCCGGCTTGGCGGTTTCGCACCAGATCAGGTCGGCGTACGGTGCGTAGGCCAGGCCGCGAGCGATCGCCTGGTCGAGGCCGGCGCGTACTTTGTAGAAGCCTTCCTGGGTGCGTTCGCCGGTCACGAACGGTTGGTCGTACGGGTCGCAGTCCGAGGTCAGCAGGTCGGCGGCGTTGGCATCGGTGCGCGCCAGGATGATGGTCGGCGTACCGGCAACGTCAGCGGCCAAGCGGGCAGCGGTCAGCTTCTGTACAGCTTCCTGGGTTGGGACCAGTACTTTGCCGCCCATGTGGCCGCATTTTTTCACCGAAGCCAGCTGGTCTTCGAAGTGAACGCCGGCGGCGCCCGCCTCGATCATGCTCTTCATCAGCTCGTAGGCGTTGAGTACGCCACCGAAACCGGCTTCAGCGTCAGCCACGATCGGCGCGAAGTAATCGATGTAGCCTTGGTCGCCCGGGCCTTTACCGGCTTTCCACTGGATCTGGTCGGCGCGACGGAACGCGTTGTTGATGCGCTTGACCACGGTTGGCACCGAGTCCACCGGGTACAGCGATTGGTCGGGGTACATGGATTCAGCGGAGTTGTTATCCGCTGCCACTTGCCAGCCGGACAGGTAGATCGCCTGGATGCCGGCTTTTACCTGTTGCACTGCCTGGCCGCCTGTGAGGGCGCCCATGCAGTTGACGAAATCTTTGTCGGGACGGAAGGACGGCTTGGCGCCTTGGGTGACCAGGTTCCACAGCTTCTCGGCGCCGAGTTTTGCAAAGGTGTGCTCGGGTTGGACCGAGCCACGCAGGCGGACGACGTCAGCAGCGGAATAAGCGCGGGTCACGCCTTTCCAGCGTGGGTTTTCAGCCCAGTCTTTCTCAAGGGCTGCAATTTGCTGTTCACGTGTCAGTGCCATGTAGATAAACCTCGTCGTCGCGTCTTGTAGGGTTCGAAGGCCCTTGCCAGGGCCCCTGATAAGCGGGAGCGAGGCCATCATGCACAGCCTTTTTGAGGGCGTCAAATGTTTTGTAGTGCTTTTTTTCGAGCACTACATATTTGTTCCGGGACGACTCGGCGGTCAGTTTTTGGTGCTTCAGTTCAGCGTGTCGACCTTGACCCGCAAAGTCAGGTCATCGCGGCCCCGAGTAGAGTAGCTGCGGGTTGTAGAGGATTTGTCGGCTTGGGTTTCGCGGTTGACGCCGGCCAGGGAGATCCACTCGCCCAGGCGCCCGCTGACGCTTGTGTCGGTACTTTGCACGTTCACTACATCGGGACGTTCCTGGCTCATGCGGTCACGGTTGGTACTGATGGCGAGGTGAACGGTCTCGCCGGTGACGCTGGCGGTCACGTAGAAACCCTGGGTGACGTTGCGATACTGGGTCTGGTTCTGCAGGCGCCCGTAGCTGTCCTGCTGGGTCGTGGTCAGCGGTACGCTTTGACCGACCTGGATCAGCGCGGGTACGCCTTCGCTGGCCTGGATCTGCTGGATGCCCCCGTCGCGGCTGGTAGTGCCGTAGCTGATGATGCGGGTCTGGCTGTCGCCGCTGTTCTGCTGGTTGTTTTCGTTGGTGTCGACGGTGATCAGCAGGCGTTTGGCGGGGGTGTCGAGTTGAGAGAGCAGGGTGCGCAGGTCCTGGATTTTGCCGGGGGCGGCGTTAATGATCAGTTGATTGCCATAGGCACTCACGGTGCCGTCCTTGCCGATGAAGTTCTGCGCCACGGGCAGCAGGTCGGCGCTGGTGCGGTTGCTCAGGTTGACCACTTCGGTGTCGGCCATGGCTGATGCGCTGGCGGCCAGCAGGAGGGCGGTGAGCAGGGTGCGTAGGGACATGTCCGTTATCTCGGCGAGTCAAAGGCTGGATAGTGCCAGTTTGTCGGCCTGGCGGGTCGCAAGTTGAATACTAGACGGCAAAATGCCCTGGCAAGGCAGGGCATTCTGGGGTGTTGCTGGAATAGCCATCGGGGGCAAGCCCCCTCCCACATTTTGACCTGTGAACCCAATCAAGTGTGGGAGGGGGCTTGCCCCCGATGGCAGCGCTGCGGTCTCGGCTCAGCCCTCGCGCACCATATCAACATGCGGAATCCCGACCTCCAGGAACTCATCACTGACGATCCTGAAGCCCAGCCGCTCATAAAACGGTGCCGCGTACACCTGCGCACTGAGGAATTGCCGGGTCTGGCCACGCTTCTCGGCTTGGCCGATCACCGCTTCCATCAGCTTGTCGCCGACTTTAAGCCCGCGCCAGTCCTTGAGCACCGATACGCGTCCGATTTCGCCACTGGGCAGCAAGCGAGCGGTGCCAATCGGAAAGTCGCCTTCGAATGCCAGGAAATGCATTGCGCCGGCGTCGTCCGCGTCCCACTCCAGCTCCGGTGGGACCGATTGTTCAGCGATGAATACCGCTTCACGAATGCGCCGAATCTCGTCGATATCCTTTCGCCAGTCCGCGACACTTACGTGAATCTTATTCATCCGCAAACCCCAGGCTGCCTTGCTTGACCAGTTCGCACAGCAGGTCGCGACCGTCTTCGTCCGCCAGCCAAGCGCCCAGATTTTCGTTGTGCAGGGCGTCTGCCGAGCACACCAGTTTCAACAGTTCGCGCAGTTTGCCCGGCAGGTAACGGCTCTGGCCGCTGGCGAACAGCAGCACATCGTCGTCCACTTCCGACCAGGCCAGGCGCGCGCTCGGGTTGCGTACCAGGATCGCGCCGTCTTGCAGGCTGCTGATGAAATCGTCCTCGCCCAACTCTTCACCCGCCACCAGCTCCGGGTAGCGCGGTTCGGTCATGAACTGGCCGAACCAGGTCAGCAGCATGCGCTCGTCGCTCATGTGCTCGGCCAACAGGCTCTTGAGGCGGTCCAGGGCGTCGCTCTGGATCTGGTGCGGGTCGCTGACCGGTTGGACGTCGGCGTCGGTGTAGCGCTCTTCGTCGGTCAGGTACTGGCTGAGGAAGTCGGTGAAGTGGGTCAGCACTTCGGCGGCGCTTGGGGCGCGAAAGCCCACCGAATAAGTCATGCAGTCGTCTTCGGCGATGCCGAAGTGCGCCAGGCGCGGCGGCAGGTACAGCATGTCGCCCGGCTCGAGCACCCATTCGGCACTTTCTTCGAATTCGGCGAGGATGCGCAGGTCGGCGTGCTGCAGTAGCGCGCTTTCAGAGCTGCACATCTGGCCGATCTTCCAATTGCGCTTGCCCTGGGCTTGCAGCAGGAACACATCGTAGTTGTCGAAGTGCGGACCGACGCTGCCACCCGGCGCGGCGAAGCTGATCATCACATCGTCGATGCGCCAGCTCGGCAGGAAGCGGAAATGCTCGAGCAATTCGGCAACTTCCGGCACGAACTGGTCGACCGCCTGCACCAGCAGCGTCCACTCGCGCTCGGGCAGGGTGCTGAAAGCGTCTTCGGCGAACGGGCCGCGACGCAGTTCCCACGGACGCTCGCCGTGTTCGATCACCAGGCGCGATTCGACTTCCTCTTCCAGCGCCAGGCCGGCCAGTTCGTCGGCGTCGATCGGGCTTTCGAAATCAGGGATGGCCTGGCGGATCAACAGCGGTTTTTTCTGCCAGTAGTCGCGCAGGAATTCCCGTGCCGTGATGCCGCCCAGAAGTTGAAGAGGGATATCAGGATTCATGTGTAACCTATTGAAAAAAAGCACTTTTAAGACAGGAATAAAAACGCCCGGCGCGGCCGGGCGTCTCAAAGGGTCGCGCGATGGTCAGATGCGCTTGGCTTGCTCTACAGCGTTGCCGATGTAGTTGGCCGGGGTGAGCAGTTTCAGCTCGGCCTTGGCAGCGGCTGGCATGTCCAGGCCATCGATGAAAGTTTGCAGTGCGTCGGAGGTAATCCCCTTGCCGCGCGTCAACTCTTTGAGCTTCTCGTAGGGGTTTTCGATGTTATAGCGGCGCATTACGGTCTGGATCGGCTCGGCCAGCACTTCCCAGCAGGCGTCCAGGTCAGCGGCGATTTTCTGCTCGTTGAGTTCCAGCTTGCTGATGCCTTTGAGGCTGGCTTCGTACGCGATCACGCTGTGGGCAAAGCCCACGCCGAGGTTGCGCAGTACGGTGGAGTCGGTCAGGTCGCGCTGCCAGCGCGAGATCGGCAGCTTGCTGGCCAGGTGCTGGAACAGGGCGTTGGCGATACCCAGGTTGCCTTCGGAGTTTTCGAAGTCGATCGGGTTGACCTTGTGCGGCATGGTCGACGAACCGATTTCACCGGCAATGGTGCGCTGCTTGAAATAGCCCAGGGAGATGTAGCCCCAGATATCGCGATCGAAGTCGATCAGGATGGTGTTGAAGCGCGCGATTGCGTCGAACAGCTCGGCAATGTAGTCGTGGGGTTCGATTTGCGTGGTGTAGGGGTTGAAGCCCAGGCCCAGCTCGTCTTCGATGAAGGCGCGGGCGTTGGCTTCCCAGTCGATCTCGGGGTAGGCCGACAGGTGGGCGTTGTAGTTGCCCACGGCACCGTTGATCTTGCCAAGCAATGGCACGGCGGCGACTTGAGCGATCTGGCGCTCCAGGCGGTACACCACGTTGGCCAGTTCTTTGCCCAGGGTGGTCGGCGAGGCCGGCTGGCCGTGGGTGCGCGAGAGCATCGGCACGGCGGCGAAACGGATCGCCAGCTCGCGGATGGCCTCGGCGGTCTGGCGCATCAGCGGCAGCATCACCTCATCACGGCCTTCGCGCAGCATCAGGGCGTGGGACAGGTTGTTGATGTCCTCGCTGGTGCAGGCAAAGTGGATGAACTCGCTGACTTGGGCCAGTTCCGGCAGCTTGGCCGCCTGCTCCTTGAGCAGGTACTCAATGGCTTTGACGTCGTGGTTGGTGGTGCGCTCGATCTCTTTCACACGCTCGGCGTGCTCCAGGGAGAAGTTTTCCGCCAGGGTGTTCAAGACAGCGTTGGCTTCGGCGGAAAACGCCGGCACTTCGCTGATGGCAGGGTGAGCGGCCAGGCGCTGGAGCCAGCGCACTTCAACCAGGACACGGGCACGGATCAGGCCGTACTCGCTGAAAATAGGGCGCAGGGCCTGGGTCTTGCCGGCGTAGCGGCCGTCAACAGGGGAAACCGCAGTGAGCGAAGAAAGCTGCATGGGGTGTTCTCGGACAGTCGGGCAACGAAATGGGGCGCGTATCATACATGAAAATATTCGCCGGTCCGTCGCCAACTGACCGGCGTATTACGCGTAACAGCTTGAAAAAGGTCTGCTGGTGCGACTTATTCGTTGCGCATCAACGGGTAAAGCTCTTTGAGCAATTTGCGCCGGCTGATTACCAGTTGCCAGCGATGGCCACCCAACTGGCGCCACAACCGCGCCGAACGAATACCCGCCAGGAGCAGGGCGCGGATTTTCGAGGCGTTGTTCGGTTGCTGCAGGTTGCGCATGTCGCCGTGCACCTGAATGCGCTGGCGCAGGGTGCTCAGAGTGTCCTGGTACAGCGCGCCACAGGCGGCGATCACGTTCTCGTGGGCCGGGCCGAAGTGCTCCACCTGGGACTGGATCTGCGGCAGGCGCTTGCCAATGGTTTCCAGCAGGTCGTCGCGCTTGGCCAGTTGACGCTCCAGGCCGAGCATCGACAGGGCGTAGCGCAGGGGTTCGCGCTGCAGGGTGCTGGGGTCGCGTTCCAGGGCGCCGATCAGGGCGCGGTAACCTTCACGCAGCGCCAGGTCGTCGCCACCGTAGACTTCCAGGGTGTCCTTGGGGTCGCGGATCAGCAGGCTGCCGAGCATGCAGGTCAGGCCCGCCTCGGTGACCTGGCCGGTCTTGGCGATCTTGTCCACCAGCACCGCCGCAAGGAAAACCCCGCCCAGTGCGGTCAACTGCTCCTGGGTCGGGCTCATGCCGGGTTGCTCCAGGCTTGCGCAACTTCAATCACGCCGCCGCCCAGGCAGATGTCGCCGTCATAGAACACCACGGATTGGCCAGGGGTGACTGCGCGCTGCGGGTCATCGAAGGTGGCACGGTAGCCGGTAGCGGTTTTTTCCAGGGTGCAGGGCTGGTCGCTCTGGCGATAGCGCACTTTGGCGGTCAGGCGGCGCGGGGTGCTCAGGTCGATGGGGTTGACCCAATAGATTTCTGAAGCGAGCAGGGCGCCGGAGAACAGCAAGGGATGCTCATTGCCTTGGCCGACGATCAGCACATTGTTTTCCAGATCCTTGACCAGCACGTACCACGGCTCTTCGCCGGCATCTTTCAAGCCGCCGATGCCCAGGCCCTGGCGCTGACCAATGGTGTGGTACATCAGGCCGTGGTGACGGCCGATCACTTCACCGTCGGTGGTCTTGATCTCGCCCGGTTGTGCCGGCAGGTATTGCTTGAGGAAATCGCTGAAGCGGCGCTCGCCGATAAAGCAGATTCCGGTGGAATCCTTCTTCTTGGCGGTGGCCAGGCCGTGTTGTTCGGCGATCCTGCGCACTTCGGGCTTTTCCAGCTCGCCCACCGGGAACAGGGTCTTGGCGATCTGTTCACCGCCCACGGCGTGCAGGAAGTAGCTCTGGTCCTTGTTCGGGTCCAGGCCCTTGAGCAGTTCGGTGCGGCCATCGATATCGCGGCGGCGCACATAGTGGCCGGTGGCAATCAGGTCGGCGCCGAGCATCATCGCGTAGTCGAGGAACGCCTTGAACTTGATCTCGCGGTTGCACAGGATATCCGGGTTCGGCGTGCGCCCGGCCTTGTATTCGGCGAGGAAGTGCTCGAACACATTGTCCCAGTACTCGGCGGCGAAGTTGGCGGTGTGCAGCTTGATACCGATCTTGTCGCACACGGCCTGGGCGTCCGCGAGGTCGTCCATGGCGGTGCAGTATTCCGTTCCATCGTCTTCTTCCCAGTTCTTCATGAACAGGCCTTCCACCTCATAACCCTGCTCCATGAGCAGAACGGCGGAAACGGAAGAATCCACGCCGCCGGACATACCGACGATGACGCGCTTCTTTTGTGTGTCAGAAGGGGCTGGATCACGCATAGGGTTTCAACGGGTGTCTTGAAAAAGGACGCGATTCTAGCAGGCCTGGGCCCGCAAGGCTAAAGAGAAGGACGGATCAATTCCAGGCTGTGACGCTGGCCGCCAAGATAATCATCGATACAGCGGATGATCAGCTCGCTGCGCCAGTCGTCGCGCAGTTCCATCAGTTCGTCACGGGTCAGCCAGCGGGCGCGCAGGATGCCTTCGTCGAGTTGGTACTCCGGGTGGTGTTTCAGGGCCTTGGCGATGAAGCAGACCCGTTGATAGGTCACGCCATTGCTCGGGGCTGTGTACAGGTAGATGCCGACGATGCCGGTGGCTTCGACGTCCCAGCCGGTCTCCTCGAGGGTTTCACGCACCGCGGCTTCGGTCAGGGTTTCGTTCGGGTCGAGATGGCCGGCCGGCTGGTTGAGCACAGCGCGACCGCCCTTGAGTTCCTCGACCATCAGGAAACGGCCATTGTCTTCGACGATCGTGGCGACGGTGATGTGGGGGAGCCAGGTCATGGGATGCCTCTCGATTCTGAATGCAGCGCGGTCTTGGTGCAGGATTACAGTCAGTGTGGGAGGGGGCTTGCCCCCGATGGCGGAGTGTCAGGCTCAAATGTACTGGCTGACATACTGTCATCGGGGGCAAGCCCCCTCCCACATTTGGATTCGGTTTCGTCAGGTGAACGCTGGAAACAGAAACCCCGGCGCAGGGCCGGGGCTTCTTTGCATCCTTACAACCTTACTTCAACTTGGCAATCGCCGCATTCAGCGTGTTGCTTGGGCGCATGGCCTTGCTGGTCAGCTCCGGGTTCGGTGCGTAGTAGCCGCCGATATCCACTGGCTTGCCCTGTACGGCGTTGAGCTCGGCAACGATGGTTGCTTCGTTCGCGGCCAAGGTCTTGGCGAGTTCGCCGAACTGCGCTTGCAGTGCCGTGTCTTCGGTCTGGGCGGCCAGGGCCTGGGCCCAGTACAGTGCCAGGTAGAAGTGGCTGCCGCGGTTGTCGATGTTGCCGACTTTGCGCGATGGCGACTTGTTGTTGTCGAGGAACTGGCCGGTGGCCTGGTCCAGGGTCTTGGACAGGACCAGGGCTTTCGGGTTGTTGTACGTCACGCCCAGGTGCTCGAGGGACGCGGCCAGGGCCAGGAACTCGCCCAGGGAATCCCAGCGCAGGAAGTTTTCTTCCAGCAGCTGCTGCACGTGTTTCGGTGCCGAACCGCCGGCGCCGGTTTCGAACAGGCCGCCGCCGTTCATCAGCGGCACGATCGACAGCATCTTGGCGCTGGTGCCCAGCTCCATGATCGGGAACAGGTCGGTCAGATAGTCGCGCAGTACGTTACCGGTCACCGAGATGGTGTCCAGGCCCTTGCGGGTGCGTTCCAGGGTGAACTTCATCGCGTCGACCGGGGCCATGATGCGGATGTCCAGGCCTTCGGTGTTGTGGTCTTTCAGGTAGGCCTGAACTTTCTCGACCACCACGCCATCGTGAGCGCGCTGAGGGTCCAGCCAGAAGATGGCCGGGGTGTTGCTGGCGCGGGCACGGTTGACGGCGAGCTTGACCCAGTCCTGGATCGGCGCGTCTTTGGTCTGGCACATGCGGAAGATATCGCCGGCTTCGACGATCTGTTCCATCAGCAGGTTGCCCTTGCTGTCGGTGACGCGGACTACGCCGTCAGCCTTGATCTGGAAGGTCTTGTCGTGGGAGCCGTACTCTTCGGCTTTCTTCGCCATCAGGCCAACGTTTGGCACGCTGCCCATGGTGGTGGGATCGAAGGCGCCATTGGCCTTGCAGTCTTCGATGACCGCCTGGTAGATGGTGGCGTAGCAGCGATCCGGGATCACGGCCTTGGTGTCGTGCAGTTGGCCGTCGGTGCCCCACATTTTGCCGGAGTCACGGATCATGGCTGGCATCGAGGCGTCGACGATCACGTCGCTCGGCACGTGCAGGTTGGTGATGCCTTTGTCGGAGTTGACCATCGCCAGCGAAGGGCGAGCGGCATAGACCGCCTGGATGTCCGCTTCGATCTGCGCTTGTTGCTCGGCAGGCAGGGCCTTGATGCGCGCGTACAGGTCGCCGATACCGTTGTTCAGGTTGAAGCCGATCTGCTCCAGCACGGTCGCGTGCTTGGCCAGGGCGTCTTTATAGAATTCGGCAACGATCTGGCCGAACATGATCGGGTCGGAGACCTTCATCATGGTCGCTTTCAGGTGAACCGACAGCAGCACGCCTTGCTTCTTGGCGTCTTCGATCTCGGCGGCGATGAACGCGCGCAGGGCTTTCTTGCTCAGTACGGCGGTGTCGATGATCTCGCCAGCCTGTACCGAGGTCTTTTCTTTCAGGACGGTGGCGGTGCCGTCTTGAGCGATCAGCTCGATTTTGACAGCGTCAGCGGTTTCGATCTGTACGGCTTTTTCGCTGCCGTAGAAGTCGCCATTGCTCATGTGGGCAATGTGCGATTTGGAGTCGGCAGACCAGGCGCCCATCTTGTGGGGGTGCTTGCGTGCGTAGTTCTTGACCGACAGCGGTGCGCGGCGGTCGGAGTTGCCTTCGCGCAGGACCGGGTTCACGGCGCTGCCCTTGACCTTGTCGTAACGGGCACGGGTTTCTTTTTCCGCGTCGGTAGTTACGGTTTCCGGGTAGTCCGGCAGGGCGTAGCCCTGGGCCTGCAGTTCCTTGATTGCGGCTTGCAGCTGCGGGGTCGAGGCGCTGATGTTAGGCAGCTTGATGATGTTGGCTTCAGGCGTAACGGCCAGGTCGCCCAGTTCGGCGAGGTGGTCCGGGATAGCCTTGTCGCCCAGTTGCTCGGGGAAGCTTGCGAGGATGCGCCCGGCGAGGGAAATATCGCGGGTTTCCACGGCAATATCAGCGGAAGCGGTGAAGGCCTCTACGATAGGCAGCAGTGAATAGGTGGCGAGGGCTGGGGCTTCGTCGGTGAAGGTGTAGATGATCTTCGAGCGGGTGGGCATATTCGGATTAACTCTCTTCTTTGCTGAAAGCGTGCGCAGAAACTCGAGATGCGCCGGGTGGAGCGCGTTCGTTCAAAGTCATCCATGAGCGAAATGTCGAGGTTTCTTCGCGGTGATGTTGGGTTGCATCAGTCGAGCGTCAAGCGTTTGGACTATTGTAATAGTCCTGCTTTCTGGCTGAAGGCTACTGTCTAGAGCGGTCAACCGTCGTGACTCTTTGGTCAGCGGCGGCATTATACATAGGTCGCTATGCTTACGCTGAGCCTTCATACAAAAGGTGGGTCGTCCATTGGTCTAAAGGTCGCAGGCAGCGCCTGTGCGGCTAAAGTCGCACGGGGTGCTCAAGATTGGCGATTTTGCCTTTGCTTTCAGGCTTGTAGGCGACAATTTATGCTGTTTTCGATGCAAATGAGCATGGCGCAAGGTTTCAGTCGCCATTTATCTGGAGTAGGCTCGAACGCAGCCAGATGTTCAATCCATAGATGGAGTTCAGCATGGGATACAAGAAGATTCAGGTTCCGGCAGTCGGCGACAAAATCACCGTCAATGCAGACCATTCTCTCAATGTTCCTGACCAACCGATCATCCCCTATATCGAAGGTGACGGTATTGGCGTCGACATCAGCCCGGTGATGATCAAGGTGGTCGACGCAGCTGTTGAAAAGGCCTACGGCGGCAAGCGCAAAATCTCGTGGATGGAGGTGTACGCCGGTGAGAAGGCCACCCAAGTCTACGACCAGGACACCTGGTTGCCTCAGGAAACCCTGGATGCGGTCAAGGATTACGTGGTGTCCATCAAGGGCCCGCTGACCACCCCGGTCGGCGGCGGCATCCGTTCGCTGAACGTAGCCCTGCGCCAGCAACTCGACCTCTATGTATGCCTGCGTCCGGTGCGCTGGTTTGAAGGCGTGCCCAGCCCGGTCAAGAAGCCGGGGGATGTGGACATGACCATCTTCCGTGAGAACTCCGAGGACATTTACGCCGGCATCGAGTGGAAGGCCGGTTCGCCTGAGGCGATCAAGGTGATCAAGTTCCTCAAGGAGGAGATGGGCGTTACCAAGATCCGCTTCGACCAGGATTGCGGCATTGGTATCAAGCCGGTATCGCTGGAAGGCACCAAGCGCCTGGCGCGCAAGGCCCTGCAATATGTGGTGGATAACGACCGCGACTCGCTGACCATTGTCCACAAAGGCAACATCATGAAGTTCACCGAAGGTGCCTTCAAGGAATGGGCCTACGAAGTGGCGGCCGAGGAGTTCGGCGCGACCCTGCTCGATGGCGGGCCGTGGATGCAGTTCAAGAACCCGAAGACCGGCAAGAACGTAGTGGTCAAGGATGCGATTGCCGATGCGATGCTCCAGCAAATCCTGCTGCGTCCGGCTGAATATGACGTGATTGCGACACTTAACCTGAACGGCGATTACTTGTCTGACGCCCTGGCGGCAGAAGTGGGCGGCATCGGTATCGCGCCGGGGGCCAACCTGTCCGATACCGTGGCCATGTTCGAAGCCACCCACGGCACGGCACCGAAGTACGCGGGCAAGGATCAGGTCAACCCGGGCTCATTGATTCTGTCGGCGGAAATGATGCTGCGGCATATGGGCTGGGTAGAGGCGGCTGATTTGATCATCAAGGGCACCAACGGTGCGATTTCGGCCAAGACCGTGACCTATGACTTTGAACGCCTGATGGAAGGGGCGACATTGGTGTCGTCGTCAGGCTTTGGTGAGGCGTTGATCAAGCATATGTAAGCAGGTGCATGAAAACCGGCCATCCGATGACTGGAGTGGCCGGTTTCTTTGCCCGACGGGGAATCAGGCAGTTTCTTTTTTTTCTGCTTGAGTGGCCAGTGCCACAGACGCTTCGGTTGCAGGGCTCATGGACGCAAAAACGCCCTCGGCTTGCTTTCCTTTCCGTCCTTCAACAATTTTTTCGAACTGTACTGACTGGCCCGCTTTCAGCGTTTTATACCCATCCATTTTTATCTGCGAGAAATGCACGAAAATATCTTCTTCGTAGCCTTCTACCCTAAGGAACCCGAATCCTTTGGCGTTGTTGAACCAGCTGACCTTACCACTAGTCATTCCCTTATCCCTCTGCACCAGACTCCATCACTGGAGTATCATCCCGTTTATCCGTCCTAACCCGAATAAATAAGGTTGACTGCGCGGACCTTTTTTACCCACTGTGGGCTCTATTGGTTGTAACACCGATTTGCCGATAGTCAAGGCGACCGAAGGGTCAGAGTTGAAATTCTGACAGCTCGCCCCCACCACTGTATTTGAACCACTGACGAACCTTTCTTTCCATGCATGCAAATAGCCAGATTCGACTAACATTCAATCAGGATCGCCCGGATCAGGAACATGACGACGACGGTTCTGCAGGCATTGCTGTTCAGGAGGCCAAGCCTGCTTTACAGGCGCCGCCGATGTACAAGGTGGTTTTGTTCAATGATGACTACACACCGATGGATTTCGTGGTCGAAGTGCTCGAGGTGTTTTTTAACCTGAACCGCGAGTTGGCGACCAAGGTAATGCTGGCCGTTCACACAGAAGGACGGGCAGTATGTGGAGTGTTTACCCGCGACATCGCCGAGACAAAGGCCATGCAGGTCAACCAGTACGCCAGGGACAGCCAGCATCCGCTACTCTGTGAAATCGAGAAGGACGGTTAACGCCGACCACTTGGGTATGAGGTGAAGCTATGTTAAACCGCGAGCTCGAAGTCACCCTCAATCTTGCCTTCAAGGAGGCTCGTTCGAAGCGTCATGAATTCATGACCGTCGAACACCTGCTGCTGGCACTTTTGGATAACGAAGCTGCCGCCACCGTTCTACGTGCGTGCGGCGCCAACCTCGACAAACTCAAGCATGACCTGCAGGAGTTTATCGACTCCACCACGCCACTGATTCCCGTGCATGACGAGGACCGTGAGACCCAGCCGACCCTGGGCTTCCAGCGGGTATTGCAGCGTGCCGTATTCCACGTACAGAGCTCCGGTAAGCGTGAAGTCACGGGCGCCAATGTGCTGGTGGCGATTTTCAGCGAACAGGAAAGCCAGGCCGTATTTCTGCTCAAGCAGCAGAGCGTTGCCCGTATTGATGTCGTTAACTACATCGCCCACGGTATCTCCAAGGTGCCGGGGCACGGCGATCATTCCGAGGGTGAGCAGGATATGCAGGACGACGAGGGCGGTGAGTCTTCCTCTTCAAGCAATCCGCTGGATGCCTATGCCAGCAATCTCAATGAGTTGGCGCGCCAGGGGCGGATCGATCCGCTGGTGGGGCGTGAGCTCGAGGTTGAACGTGTAGCGCAGATCCTCGCGCGCCGTCGCAAGAACAACCCGTTGCTGGTGGGTGAAGCGGGCGTGGGGAAAACCGCGATCGCCGAGGGCCTGGCCAAGCGTATCGTCGACAATCAGGTGCCGGACCTGCTGGCCAACAGCGTCGTCTACTCCCTGGACCTGGGCGCGTTGCTCGCCGGGACCAAGTACCGTGGCGAT
The DNA here is from genome assembly GCF_003852255.1 of Pseudomonas sp. R1-43-08. Lineage (NCBI taxonomy): Bacteria > Pseudomonadati > Pseudomonadota > Gammaproteobacteria > Pseudomonadales > Pseudomonadaceae > Pseudomonas > Pseudomonas sp. R1-43-08. The sequence continues at coordinate 3,263,274 of NZ_CP027734.1, read as the reverse complement.
TTCGAGAAGCGCTTCAAGGCGCTGCTCGGCGAGCTGAAAAAACGCCCGCAGGCGATTCTGTTCATCGACGAAATCCACACCATCATTGGTGCCGGCGCCGCGTCGGGCGGGGTGATGGACGCGTCCAACCTGCTCAAGCCGCTGCTGTCGTCGGGTGATATCCGCTGCATTGGCTCGACCACGTTCCAGGAATTCCGCGGGATCTTCGAAAAAGACCGTGCCCTGGCGCGTCGTTTCCAGAAAGTCGACGTGTCCGAGCCTTCGGTTGAAGACACCATCGGCATCCTGCGCGGGCTCAAGGGCCGGTTTGAAGCGCATCATGGCATCGAGTACACCGATGAGGCCTTGCGTGCGGCGGCTGAGCTGGCGTCGCGCTACATCAATGACCGGCACATGCCGGACAAGGCGATCGATGTGATCGACGAGGCGGGGGCCTACCAGCGCCTGCAGCCGGTCGAGAAACGTGTGAAGCGCATCGACGTGCCTCAGGTCGAGGACATCGTGGCGAAGATCGCGCGTATTCCGCCTAAACACGTCAACAGCTCCGATAAAGAGCTGCTGCGTAACCTGGAACGTGACCTCAAGCTGACCGTGTTTGGCCAGGACGCGGCCATCGATGCGTTGTCCACCGCGATCAAGCTGTCGCGAGCGGGCCTCAAGTCGCCGGACAAGCCCGTGGGTTCGTTCCTGTTCGCCGGCCCCACCGGTGTCGGCAAAACCGAGGCGGCGCGCCAATTGGCCAAAGCCATGGGGATCGAGCTGGTGCGCTTCGACATGTCCGAATACATGGAGCGACACACCGTCTCGCGCCTGATCGGTGCGCCACCGGGTTATGTCGGCTTCGACCAGGGCGGCCTGTTGACCGAGGCGATCACCAAGCAGCCGCATTGCGTATTGCTGCTCGATGAAATCGAGAAGGCGCATCCGGAAGTCTTCAACCTGCTGTTGCAGGTGATGGACCACGGCACCCTGACCGACAACAACGGGCGCAAGGCGGATTTCCGCAACGTGATCGTGATCATGACCACCAACGCCGGCGCTGAAACCGCTGCGCGGGCGTCGATCGGCTTTACGCATCAGGATCACTCCTCCGATGCGATGGAAGTGATCAAGAAGAGCTTCACGCCGGAGTTCCGCAACCGCCTGGACACCATTATCCAATTTGGTCGCCTCAGCCATGAGGTCATCAAAAGCGTGGTGGACAAGTTCCTCACCGAGCTTCAGGCGCAGTTGGAAGACAAGCGCGTGCAACTGGATGTGACGGAGGCAGCGCGCAGCTGGATTGCGGAAGGCGGCTACGACGCGGCAATGGGCGCTCGCCCGATGGCGCGTCTGATCCAGGACAAGATCAAGCGGCCGTTGGCCGAAGAGATCCTGTTCGGCGAGCTTTCCGACCATGGTGGCGTGGTGCATATCGATCTGAAGGACGGCGAACTGACCTTCGACTTCGAAACCACCGCTGAAATGGCCTGACCGTTCCTGCAATAACACAAAGGCGCCGAAAGGCGCCTTTTTGCTGGAATGCCATTACCAAAACGATGTGTTTCCAATGTGGGAGGGGGCTTGCTCCCGATAGCGGTATATCAGTCACCCATCTACTGGCTGAACCACCGCTATCGGGGGCAAGCCCCCTCCCACATTTGGTCATTGATGGCCCAAAAAATCCCACGCACACAAAAACGCCCGGCAGAACCGGGCGTTTTGTATTGACTTGCTTAGCGAGCGCGGTAAGTGATGCGCCCTTTGCTCAAGTCATAGGGCGTCAGCTCGACGCGCACTTTGTCACCGGTAAGAATACGAATGTAGTTCTTGCGCATCTTGCCGGAGATATGCGCGGTTACGACGTGCCCATTTTCCAACTCCACACGAAACATGGTGTTGGGCAGGGTGTCGACGACAGTGCCTTCCATTTCGAAGCTGTCTTCTTTCGACATGCAGTAAAGCCCTCGGTATCCAGTGAATGGCCCGGTGCAACTGCGCCAGGCAAAAGCGGCGTGCATTGTGCCCGAAAAAGGGTGTTCAAGCCAAGGGGTTCTAGTTAAGCGTTACCCATCTTTGATTAATCAGCAGCTCAATAGGCCGATATTGGGTCTTGTAGTTCATCTTTTTGCAGTTCTTGATCCAGTATCCAAGGTACACCGCCTCCAGTTCCAGGCGCAGTGCTTCACCTATCTGCCAGAGAATGGCAAAGCGTCCCAGGCTCCGGCGCTCTTCGGCGGGCTCATAGAAGGTGTACACCGCCGACAGGCCGTTGGGCAGCAGGTCGGTGACCGCCACCGCCAGTAGCCGTCCGTCGAGGCGGAATTCGTAGAAGCGCGAAAAAGGCAGGTCACGCACCAGGAAGGTGGAAAACTGATCGCGGCTGGGCGGGAACATATCGCCGTCGGCGTGGCGCTGTTCGATGTAGCGCTGATAAAGATCGAAGTATTCTTCGCTGTACTGCGGTTTGACCGCATCTACCGTCAGGTCGGCGTTGCGCTTGAGAATGCGTTTCTGGTTGCGATCCGGCACAAATTGCGCCACCGGAATCCGCGCCGGTACGCAAGCGTTGCAATTTTGGCAGTGAGGCCGATACAGGTGATCGCCGCTGCGCCGAAAGCCCATCTCCGACAGGTCGGCGTACACATGCACGTCCATCGGTTGGCTGGGATCGAGGAACAGCGTAGTGGCCTGCTCGTCGGGCAGATAGCTGCAAGAGTGGGCTTGAGTGGCATAGAACTTCAAGCGCGCCAGCTCGGTCATGATCAACCCTCGGGATAAGCTTTGAAATAAGTGTAAGCCAGGTACGCGAATGGCGCCTAAGAAACCCACGGCCCAGAGCTGGGCACGTCCAGATGATTGCGCAGCCACTGCGCGAACTCACTGCGCGGTATGGCGCGTGCGCCCAGGCTGTGCAGGTGGTCGTTGGGCATCTGGCAGTCAATCAGCACAAAGCCCCAGGCCTGCAATTGCCGGGTCAGCGTGGCGAAGCCGAATTTGGAGGCGTTGTCGGCGCGGCTGAACATCGATTCACCAAAAAACAACTGGCCCATCGCCAGGCCGTAAAGGCCTCCGACCAGTTCCCCCTGGTCCCACACCTCCACCGAGTGGGCGTAACCACGCTGATGCAGCTCCAGGTAGGCGCTCTGGATGCCTTGCGTGATCCAGGTGCCATCGGCATAGGCGCGTGGCGCCGCACAGCCTTGAATAACCGCAGCGAAGTCCTGGTCGAAGGTCACGCGATAGCGCTGTTGGCGCAATAATTTGCCGAGGCTGCGCGAGACGTGCAGCTCGTCGGGGAATATCACTGTGCGTGGGTCCGGCGACCACCAGAGGATCGGTTGGCCTTCGGAGAACCAGGGGAAGCAACCGTGACGATAGGCCTGGATCAACCGTTCGGCTGAGAGGTCGCCGCCGGCGGCAAGCAGGCCGTTGGGTTCGCGCATGGCCTTGGCCAGTGGCGGGAATGTGAGGGTGTCGCGTTGTAACCAGGTCAGCATGGCATCCAGGCTTACGGAAGGGGAGGGGAGTGGCAGGTTATTGGGCCTGCCCCAAGCGGTGATTATTGTCGACACAGCGCCACGGGGCCAGCCCGAATAGGTTTTCGGCGCGGATTAGCTTGTAGGGGTGTTTCTGCAACTCTGTGCATAAGGCGCGGTCGTAATCGGGTCTGGCCAGTGCAGGCCATTTGCCAAGCTTGCCTGGTTTACTCAATACAGCGCATAAGTCTTTGTCAGCAAAGACAATGCATGCTCAAATTGAACAGGCTGCAACACCTGGAGGTTCCGCGCTGCCGGGTGACGGGCAAGTGCGTGGCATCGCGCACGCAAACCCGTACAATGCGGCGATCGTGGCGTTATCGCCATTTCGCCTATGGGTTTGGCAGTGTTAAAAGTAGATTCAGCAACATTCGTCATTTTTCAGCTGCTCGGGACAGGGCAGTCGTGTGCAGTCATTCAACAGATGGACGCGCTAAAAGGCGCAGGAAAAGACCCGTTTTGAAGAAATCCGCCGCAACACCCAAAGCAGCAGTCGTGCCGGCCTGGCGTCAGCACCTGCATTACCGACTCAAGGAAGGTGCGCTGATCGCTATCGGCGCGCTGTGCCTGTTCCTTATGATGGCCTTGCTCACCTATGGCAAGGACGATCCTGGCTGGAGCCATAACAGCAAAATCGACGACGTGCAGAATTTCGGTGGCCCCGTGGGTTCCTACAGCGCCGATATCCTGTTCATGATTCTCGGTTATTTCGCGTACATCTTCCCGCTGCTGCTGGCGATCAAGACTTGGCAGATCTTCCGCCAGCGGCATGAGCCGTGGCAGTGGAGCGGCTGGCTGTTCTCCTGGCGCCTGATCGGGCTGGTGTTCCTGGTGTTGTCCGGCGCCGCCCTGGCGCATATCCATTTCCACGCGCCCACCGGTTTGCCGGCGGGTGCGGGCGGGGCGCTAGGCGAAAGCCTGGGTGACCTGGCGCGCCGTACCCTGAATATCCAGGGCAGCACCCTGATGTTCATCGCGCTGTTTCTGTTCGGCCTTACGGTGTTCACCGACCTGTCTTGGTTCAAAGTGATGGATGTGACCGGCAAGATCACCCTCGATCTGTTCGAGTTGTTCCAGGGTGCCGCCAACCGCTGGTGGGCGGCGCGTGTCGAGCGCAAGCAAATGGTTGCGCAGCTGCGCGAAGTGGACACCCGCGTCAACGAAGTGGTGGCTCCCAGCACGCCGGACCGCCGCGAGCAGGCCAAGGTCAAGGAGCGCCTGATCGAGCGCGAGCAGGCCCTGAGCAAGCACATGTCGGACCGCGAGAAGCAGGTGCCGCCGGTGATCGCTCCCGCGCCGCCCAAGGCGCCCGAGCCAAGCCATCGCGTGCAGAAAGAGAAACAGGCTCCGCTGTTCATCGACAGCGCCGTCGAAGGCACCTTGCCGCCGATCTCGATTCTCGACCCGGCGGAAAAGAAACAGCTCAACTACTCGCCCGAATCCCTGGCGGCCGTTGGCCACCTGCTGGAAATCAAGCTCAAGGAATTCGGCGTCGAAGTGTCGGTAGACTCGATTCACCCAGGCCCGGTGATTACCCGTTACGAAATCCAGCCGGCTGCAGGCGTCAAGGTCAGCCGTATTTCCAACCTGGCCAAAGACCTGGCCCGTTCCCTGGCCGTGACCAGCGTGCGCGTGGTGGAAGTGATTCCCGGCAAAACCACCGTGGGCATCGAGATTCCCAACGAAGACCGCCAGATCGTGCGGTTCTCCGAGGTGCTGTCGACCCCGGAATATGACAATTTCAAATCGCCGGTCACCTTGGCCCTCGGCCATGACATCGGCGGCAAGCCGGTGATCACCGACCTGGCAAAAATGCCGCACCTGCTGGTGGCGGGTACCACCGGTTCCGGTAAGTCGGTGGGCGTGAACGCAATGATCCTGTCGATCCTGTTCAAATCCGGCCCGGACGACGCCAAGCTGATCATGATCGACCCGAAGATGTTGGAATTGTCGATCTACGAAGGCATTCCGCACCTGCTGTGCCCGGTGGTCACCGACATGAAGGACGCCGCCAACGCCCTGCGCTGGAGCGTCGCCGAGATGGAGCGTCGCTACAAGCTGATGGCGAAGATGGGCGTGCGTAACCTGTCTGGCTTCAATGCCAAGGTCAAGGAAGCCCAGGACGCCGGCACACCACTGACCGACCCGCTGTACAAGCGCGAGAACATTCACGACGAAGCGCCACTGCTGACCAAGTTGCCGACCATCGTGGTGGTGGTCGACGAATTCGCCGACATGATGATGATCGTCGGCAAGAAGGTCGAAGAACTGATCGCGCGTATTGCCCAGAAGGCCCGTGCGGCCGGGATCCACTTGATCCTCGCGACCCAGCGGCCGTCGGTGGATGTGATCACCGGCCTGATCAAGGCCAACATCCCCACGCGCATGGCGTTCCAGGTGTCGAGCAAGATCGACTCGCGGACCATCATCGACCAGGGCGGCGCCGAGCAACTGCTGGGCCACGGTGACATGCTCTACATGCCGCCCGGCACCAGCCTGCCGATTCGTGTGCACGGTGCCTTCGTGTCCGACGATGAAGTGCATCGCGTGGTGGAAGCCTGGAAACTGCGTGGCGCACCTGAATATAACGATGAGATCCTCGCCGGCGTTGAAGAGGCCGGTAGCGGCTTCGACGGCGGCAGCGGCGGTGGCGACGATGACGCCGAAACCGACGCGCTGTACGACGAGGCCGTGGCGTTCGTGCTGGAAAGCCGTCGCGCCTCGATTTCTGCGGTGCAACGCAAGCTGAAGATTGGCTACAACCGCGCAGCCCGCATGATCGAAGCCATGGAAAACGCTGGCGTCGTCACTGCAATGAACACCAACGGCTCGCGTGAAATCATCGCCCCCGGGCAGATGCGCGACTGATCCCGCGCCGCGTGGCAGCACGCGGCGCGCCCTGATTACTCAATGAGGATTCCCATGCGCATTATCCGCATGCTGTTGTTGCCGGTACTGGCCCTGACCGCCGTTTCGGCTCACGCTGACCCGGCTTCCGTGGCCAGCCTGAAGAACCTGCTGGACAAATCCCAGACCCTGACCGCGCGCTTTTCCCAGCTGACCCTGGACGCCGGTGGCACCCAGTTGCAGGAAACCGCGGGTGAAATGGCTGTGCAGCGTCCTGGCCTGTTCTACTGGCATACCGAAGGCAAGGCCGAACAGACCATCGTTTCCGACGGCCAGAAAGTCACGCTGTGGGACCCGGACCTGGAGCAGGCGACCATCAAGAAGCTCGACCCACGGCTGAACCAGACGCCAGCGCTGCTGCTGTCGGGCGATGTATCGAAGATCAATGACAGTTTCGATATTACCTCCAAGCAAACCAGCAACGTGATCGAATTCACCCTCAAGCCCAAATCCAAGGACACGCTGTTTGACAGCCTGCAACTGTCGTTCGGCAATGGCGTGATCAATAACATGCGCCTGGTCGACAGCGTCGGCCAGCGCACCGATATCCTGTTCTCCGGGGTCAAGGCCAACCAGCCGGTGCCCGCGTCCAAGTTCAAGTTCGACATCCCCAAGGGTGCCGACGTGATCCAGGAATAAACTCCCCCAGAGGTTTCAAACGCTGCCCATGGATCTGTTTCGAAGTGACCCGATTGCCCAGCCTCTGGCCGCGCGCCTGCGCTCGACCAACCTGGACGAGTACGTCGGTCAGGAACACCTGCTCGCTCGCGGCAAGCCCCTGCGTGAAGCCCTGGAGCAGGGTGCGCTGCACTCGATGATTTTCTGGGGGCCGCCGGGGGTGGGTAAAACCACCCTGGCGCGGCTGCTGGCCAAGGTCTCGGATGCGCACTTCGAAACGGTCTCCGCCGTGCTGGCCGGGGTCAAGGAAATCCGCCAGGCGGTGGAAATCGCCAAGCAGCAGGCCGGGCAGTACGGCAAGCGCACCATCCTGTTCGTCGACGAAGTGCATCGCTTCAACAAGTCGCAGCAGGATGCGTTCCTGCCGTACGTCGAAGACGGCACGCTGATCTTTATCGGCGCCACCACCGAAAACCCTTCGTTCGAACTGAATAACGCGCTGCTCTCGCGGGCGCGCGTCTACGTGCTCAAGAGCCTGGACGAAGCGGCAATGCAGAAGCTGTTGCAGCGCGCCTTGAGCGAAGACAAAGGGCTTGGCAAGCGCCAGCTGAGCGTCAGTGAAGAGGGCTTCAAGATCCTGCTCACCGCCGCCGATGGCGATGGCCGGCGGTTTCTCAACCTGCTGGAGAACGCCTCGGACCTTGCCGAAGATGGCGGCGAGATTGGCGTCGACCTGCTGCAAAGCCTGCTGGGCGACACACGCCGGCGTTTCGATAAGGGCGGCGAAGCGTTCTACGACCAGATATCGGCGCTGCACAAATCCGTCCGTGGCTCCAACCCGGACGGCGCGCTGTACTGGTTTGCGCGCATGATCGACGGCGGTTGCGACCCGTTGTACCTGGCGCGCCGCGTGGTGCGCATGGCCAGCGAAGACATCGGTAATGCCGACCCGCGCGCCCTGAGCCTGTGCCTGGCCGCCTGGGACGTGCAGGAGCGCCTCGGCAGCCCGGAAGGCGAGCTGGCGGTGGCCCAGGCCATTACTTACCTGGCGTGCGCGCCCAAGAGCAACGCGGTGTACATGGGCTTCAAGTCGGCGATGCGCGCGGCGGCCGAACACGGTTCCCTCGAAGTGCCGATGCACTTGCGCAACGCACCGACCAAATTGATGAAACAACTGGGTTACGGTGATGAGTACCGCTATGCCCATGATGAGCCGGACGCTTACGCGGCCGGTGAGGACTACTTTCCCGATGAGCTGGAACCGTTGCCGCTCTATCAGCCGGTGCCCCGTGGCCTGGAGCTGAAGATCGGTGAGAAGCTCAATCACCTGGCCGCACTCGATCGTTTAAGTCCCAGGCAGCGGAGAAAATCATGATTCCTTTAGTGGTCGCCGTCTCGGCGGGCGGTATCGCGGGTACACTGCTGCGCTTTGCGACGGGTAACTGGATCAACGCGAATTGGCCCAAGCACTTCTATACCGCGACGCTGGCCGTTAATATCGTGGGCTGCCTGTTGATCGGTGTTTTATACGGCCTGTTCCTGGTGCGTCCCGAAGTACCGATTGAGGTGCGCGCCGGACTGATGGTTGGCTTCCTTGGCGGCCTGACGACCTTTTCATCATTTTCACTGGATACCGTACGCCTGCTGGAAAGCGGGCAAGTGCTGCTGGCGATTGGCTATGCAGCTATCAGCGTATTCGGCGGGCTGCTCGCCACCTGGGCCGGCCTGTCCTTGACCAAACTTTGATAAACGAGAGACCGACATGCTCGATTCCAAACTGTTACGTAGCAACCTTCAGGACGTAGCGGACCGCCTGGCATCCCGTGGCTTTGCCTTGGATGTTGCGCGCATCGAAGCGCTGGAAGAACAGCGCAAGACCGTCCAGACCCGCACCGAAGCACTGCAGGCTGAGCGGAATGCGCGTTCCAAGTCCATCGGTCAGGCCAAGCAGCGCGGCGAAGACATCGCGCCGTTGATGGCGGACGTCGAGCGCATGGGTACCGAGCTGTCCGACGGCAAAGCCGAGCTGGACAAGATCCAGTCCGAGCTGGATTCGATCCTGCTGGGCATCCCCAACCTGCCCCACGAATCCGTGCCGATTGGCGCGGACGAAGACGGCAACGTTGAAGTGCGCCGCTGGGGCACGCCCAAAGCCTTCGATTTCGATATCAAGGACCACGTTGCCCTGGGCGAATTGACCGGCGGCCTGGATTTCGAAACCGCCGCGAAAATGTCCGGCGCGCGTTTCGCCCTGTTGCGTGGCCCGATTGCGCGCATGCATCGCGCCCTGGCGCAGTTCATGATCAACCTGCACACCGCCGAGCACGGTTACGAAGAGGCCTACACCCCGTACCTGGTGCAAGCGCCGGCGTTGATGGGCACCAGCCAGTTGCCGAAATTCGAGGAAGACCTGTTCAAGATCAGCCGCGACGGCGAAGCCGACCTGTACTTGATCCCGACCGCCGAAGTGTCGCTGACCAATATCGTCGCTGGCGAAATCCTCGATGCCAAGCAACTGCCGCTCAAGTTTGTCGCCCATAGCCCGTGCTTTCGCAGTGAAGCCGGCGCCTCGGGGCGCGACACCCGTGGCATGATCCGCCAGCACCAGTTCGACAAGGTCGAGATGGTCCAGGTGGTCGAGCCGTCCAAATCCATGGAAGCGTTGGAAGGCCTGACGGCCAACGCCGAGCGCGTCCTGCAGTTGCTGGAGCTGCCGTATCGCGTGCTGGCGTTGTGCACCGGTGACATGGGTTTCAGCGCCGTGAAGACCTACGACCTCGAAGTGTGGGTGCCGAGCCAGGACAAGTACCGCGAGATTTCGTCGTGCTCCAACTGCGGCGATTTCCAGGCCCGACGCATGCAGGCGCGTTTCCGCAACCCGGAAACCGGCAAGCCGGAACTGGTGCACACCCTCAACGGTTCGGGCCTGGCGGTAGGCCGTACGCTGGTGGCAGTGCTGGAAAACTACCAGCAGGCCGACGGTTCTATTCGTGTGCCTGAGGTGCTCAAGCCCTACATGGCGGGCGTCGAGGTCATCGGCTAAATGGAATTTCTGCCGCTGTTTCATAACCTGCGCGGCAGTCGTGTGCTGGTCGTCGGCGGCGGGGAGATTGCCTTGCGCAAATCCCGGCTGCTGGCCGATGCCGGGGCGTTGCTGCGGGTGGTTGCTCCCCAGATCGAAGACCAGTTGCGTGAACTGGTGCTGGGCAGTGGCGGGGACCTGATGTTGCGCGGTTATCAGGAGACGGACCTCGACGGTTGCGTGCTGATCATCGCGGCCACCGACGACGAGCCACTGAACGCGCAAGTGTCCAGTGATGCCAAGCGGCGCTGTGTACCGGTCAATGTGGTGGATGCGCCGGCCCTGTGCAGCGTGATCTTCCCGGCGATCGTCGACCGTTCGCCATTGGTGATCGCGGTGTCCAGCGGCGGCGATGCGCCGGTACTGGCGCGCTTGATCCGGGCCAAGCTGGAAACCTGGATTCCGTCCACCTATGGCCAGTTGGCCGGGTTGGCGGCGCGTTTTCGTGCCCAGGTCAAAGGTTTGTACCCGGATGTGCAGCAGCGACGGGCGTTCTGGGAAGAAGTGTTCCAGGGCCCGATTGCCGACCGGCAACTGGCCGGGCAGGGCGATGAGGCTGAGCGCCTGTTGATCGAGAAGGTCAATGGCGCGCCGCCTTACGCGCCGGGTGAGGTGTACCTGGTGGGAGCAGGCCCGGGCGACCCGGACCTGCTGACCTTCCGCGCCTTGCGCCTGATGCAGCAAGCCGACGTGGTGTTGTATGACCGGTTGGTGGCACCGGCGATCCTGGAACTGTGCCGCCGGGATGCCGAGCGCGTGTACGTCGGCAAGCGTCGCGCCGACCATGCCGTGCCGCAGGACCAGATCAACCAGCAACTGGTGGACCTGGCCAAGCAAGGCAAGCGCGTGCTGCGCCTCAAGGGCGGCGATCCGTTCATTTTCGGGCGTGGCGGTGAAGAGATAGAGGAATTGGCGGCCCATGGCATCCCGTTCCAGGTGGTACCGGGGATCACGGCAGCCAGTGGTTGCGCGGCGTATGCGGGCATTCCGCTGACGCACCGTGACTACGCGCAGTCGGTGCGGTTTATCACCGGCCACTTGAAGAATGGCACCTCGGACCTGCCCTGGCAGGACCTGGTGGGACCGTCACAGACCCTGGTGTTCTACATGGGCTTGATTGGCTTGCCGATCATCTGCGAGCAATTGATCAAGCACGGGCGCGCGGCGGATACGCCGGCGGCGTTGATTCAGCAGGGCACCACCGCCAACCAGCGCGTATTCACCGGCACCCTGGCCGACTTGCCGCGCATGGTGGCGGAGCATGAAGTGCATGCGCCGACGCTGGTGATTGTGGGTGAGGTGGTGGTGTTGCGCGAGAAGCTTAAGTGGTTTGAGGGCGCCCAGGCCCAGGTCTGAGACCAATTGATCGTTCCCACGCTCTGCGTGGGAATGCCACCTTGGACGCTCCGCGTCACGCGGTACAGCTCAATGTGGACAAGTGACGCAGAGCGTCACGGGGTGCATTCCCACGCAGAGCGTGGGAACGATCAGTGTGGGAGGGGGCTTGCCCCCGAAGAGGCCATCAGCTTCAGCTCATCATCCGGATCAGCTCCACACACCTTTGCCATTCAACCGCTTCCGATCATGCCCAACATCAAACCGCTGCAGCGGCCCCTTCGGCACAATCCCCGTCGGATTGATGGTGCGGTGGCTGGCGTAGTAATGCCCCTTGATGTGCTCAAAATCCACCGTCTCGGCCACCCCCGGCCACTGATACATTTCCCGCAACCAATTCGACAGATTTGAATAATCGGCAATCCGCCGCAGGTTGCATTTGAAGTGGCTGTAATACACCGCATCAAAACGAATCAGCGTGGTGAACAGCCGCACATCCGCCTCGGTCAGGTATTCGCCGGCCAGATAGCGATGCTCGCCCAGGTGCTGCTCCAAATGGTCCAGCTCGGCAAACACGTCATCGAACGCACCTTCATAGGCCTGCTGCGAGGTGGCGAACCCCGCGCGGTACACGCCGTTGTTCACGGCCGGGTAGATGCGTTCGTTCAGCGCATCGATGGTCGGGCGCAGTGCGTCGGGATAGAAATCCAGGGTATTACCGGTCAGCTCATCAAATGCGCTATTGAACATGCGGATGATTTCCGCCGACTCATTGCTGACGATGCGTTTGAGCTTTTTGTCCCATAACACCGGCACCGTGACACGCCCGGTGTAGTCAGCGGTCTCAGCGGTGTAGCGCTGGTGCATGAAGTCGAAGCCGTCGAGCGCGTCGCCGCTGGAGCCGTGGGCCTTGTCGAAGGTCCAGCCGTTTTCCAGCATCAGCCAACTGACCACCGAGACGTCGATCAGGCTTTCCAGGCCCTTGAGCTTGCGCAGGATCAAGGTGCGGTGGGCCCAGGGGCAGGCCAGAGAGACGTAGAGGTGATAGCGACCCGCCTCGGCCTTGAAGCCGCCTTCGCCACTCGGGCCGGGCTGGCCGTCGGCGGTCACCCAGTGGCGGCGTTGCGCCTGTTCACGCTGGAACGCACCGTCTGCGCTACTTTCGTACCATTGGTCTTTCCAGTGTCCTTCGATCAGCAAACCCATGACTGGCTCCTTGGCTAATAAGCGTTGGAGCCCAGTCTAAAGGGATGAGTTCGAACTAAAAGCGCAAAGACCCGAGGTGAATGATCGATTAAATCGATTTGTCGCGCGCATCCCAATACTGCTGGGCCAGTTCAAATGCCTGCTCCCGGGTGTGTCCGAGGCCGCGCAAAGCCAGGGCCATGGTCGCGATCAGTGCCAGTTGCGGGTAGCTGTCCTCGACCTCGCCACGCCACAGGGCTTTGAGATGCTCAGGCGCAAGGCTCGCGGGTTTGACGTGGCGTTGGGCGGAGAGGGCGGGCCATTCTTCGTCCCAGCTCAGGCCACCGGTGGTGCCGTACAGGTGGCTGAGGGTGTCGGGGTTGATTTCGACTTCGCCGCCATCGCCCTTGACCACAATCACGTTGTCGCCCAGCAAGCCACTGGCATCGCGGTGCACGCCCTGGTAACCCGGATGGAAGATGCTTTGCAGGCCGCAACGGGCGTTCAGCGGGTTGAGCAAGCGTGCCAGGGAATGGATCGGCGAGCGCAGGCCCAGGGTGTTGCGCAGGTCGATCATGCGCTGCAACTGAGGCGCCCAGTCGCCCAGCGGGATAAACGCCAGGTTGCCTTGTTCATACGCCGCCTCGACCTGCTGCCAATTGCGGCACAGCGGTATCTGCAAACGCTCCAGCAATTGCTCGGTGTACAGGCGGCCCGCCGTATGCGCGCCGCCGCCGTGCATGAGGATGCGCACGCCGTTTTGCGCCAGGCATTTGGCCGCCAGCAGGAACCACGGCAAATGACGCTTTTTGCCGGCGTAGGTCGGCCAGTCGATATCCACCTTCAAGGCGGGCGGGTTCAAGCGCTCGCGCACCGCTTCGGTGAAACCGGCGAGCTCTTCCGGGCTTTCTTCCTTGTGACGCAACAGCATGAGAAAGGCGCCCAGTTGGGTGTCTTCGACTTTTTCATCGAGCAGCATGCCCATGGCTTCCCGCGCTTCCTCACGGGTGAGGTTGCGCGCGCCGCGCTTGCCTTTGCCGAGGATGCGCACGAACTGCGCAAAAGGGTGCTCTTCAGGCGTTGAGAGGGTCAGTGGGGCAAAGTCGGTCATAAGCAATTCGTCGGCCTGGGCAGGCCCGCCAGCTTGGCGGCAAGTTTGGCGGGAGTGCCGTTGAACAGTTTATTGAGGTGCAGGCTGTTGCCCTTGTCCGGGCCGAGCTTCAAGGCGGCGTACTTGATCAGCGGGCGCGTGGCCGGCGACAGCTGATATTGCGCGTAAAAGCCGCGCAGCAGTTCGAGGATTTCCCAATGGTCCGGGGTCAGTTCCAGCGATTCGGCGGCGGCCAGGGCGTCGGCAATCTCGGCAGACCACGCGTCGAGGTCGACCAGGTAGCCGTCCTTGTCCAGTTCGAGGGTGCGCGTGCCTACGGTCAGCGTATTCATAACCAGGTATTAACCTTGTCATAGTCGATCGACAGCTGCACGAAGCCCGGATAATCCACGCTGTCGGCCCAGTCCGGCAACGGCAGGTTGCGCGCCTGCATGTCTTCAGCCAGCACGAACACCTTCACGCCTTTGGTGTGCAGGGCCGGGTGGCGCAGGCCGTAGGCGCCGTCGCCGCACAGCAGGATCGCATCTGCGCTGGCGCAGACGCGCAGGCAGCTGTCGAGACGGCTGTCGGTAAAGGGGGAGTGGGACACCACATGTAAAGTCGACATCAGAGGGTAATCACCTGGTCGTAAACTTCAATCAGTTGGGAAATGGCGGCAGGGGCCAACGGCTGCGCGCTGGCCGGCACACCCAGCCCGCGTTCGGCCAGGCTGTGGCTGCAGGCGAACACGTCATCGATGCCGAACAGCCCCAGGGCTTGCAGGTTGGCGCTCAAATCCTTTTGTTGCACGGCCTTGGCGTCCTGGTGCGATGCGAGCTGGAACACGCCGTCGTCCAGAAACAGCAGGCCGATCGGCAGATCGAACGCGCCACCGGCCAGCACGATATCCAGCGCTTCTCGCGCACTGGGGCCGGACCACGGTGCCTGGCGGCTGATCACCAGCAATGACTTGGCCATGTCATGAACCTCCAAAACAGATCAGGCGGTCGGCGTCCTGGATCGCGTCATGCAGTTGCCCCAGCCCCGACAGCGCCCAGGGCGCCTCCAGGTTCACCGCGCTGCGTTGATAGCGCATGGCTTCCTCGGCGTTGAGCACGCCACGACGCAGGGCTGCAGCGATGCAGACGACGCCGTCGAGCTGGTGGGCGCTGACGAACTCGCGCCATTGGCGCGCGATGTCTTGCTCATCCTGGGGCGCGACGATGTTATTGGACGCGCTGTACACGCCATCCTGATAAAAAAACAGCCGCACAATCTCATGCCCACCGGCCAGCGCCGCCTGGGCGAACAACAGGGCGCGGCGCGAGGAGGGCGCGTGGGCGGCGCTGAACACTGCAATCGCGAACTTCATGGAACACTCTGCCAATAAAACGTGGGCCAATGATAAAGCCGTGGCGACGAAAAAGCCCGCCGTGATCAAAACGGTCAGGGGGGTTGATCGTTCTGACGATTGCCGTCGACGCTCAAGGCTGACTACGCTGTGAACCGTCGAATCGAAAACGGAGTTTGTATGTCAGGCCCCTTGGCGTCCCTCAAAGTGCTGGATTTTTCCACCCTGTTGCCCGGCCCGTTCGCCTCACTGATGCTGGCGGACATGGGCGCCGAGGTGCTGCGCATCGAATCGCCGACGCGCATGGATCTGTTGCGCGTCTTGCCGCCCCATGATCAGGGCACCTCGGCGAGCCATGCCTACCTCAATCGCAACAAGCGCAGCCTGGCGCTGGACCTCAAGCGGGCCGAGGCGCTGCAGATTGTGTTCGAGCTGGTCAAGGGCACCGACATCCTCATCGAGCAATTCCGCCCCGGCGTGATGGAGCGCCTGGGCCTGGGGTATGCGGCCTTGAACGCGATCAACCCGAGGCTGATCTACGTGTCGATCACCGGCTACGGCCAGACCGGCCCTTACAGGGATCGCGCCGGCCACGATATTAACTACCTGGCCGTGGCCGGTGTGGCCAGCCACACCGGGCGGCGCGACAGCGGGCCGTTGCCGTTGGGGGTGCAATTGGCGGATATCGGCGGCGGGTCGTTGCATGCGGTGGTGGGCTTGCTCGCGGCGGTCATCTCGCGGCAGCAGAGCGGCGTCGGCCAGTACCTGGATGTGAGCATGACCGACTGCGCGTTCAGCCTGAACGCCATGGCCGGTGCGGGTTACCTGGCCTGCGGGGTGGAACCGGCGTGGGAAAACCATGTGCTCAATGGCGGCAGTTTTTACGATTATTACCGCACCCGTGATGGGCGTTGGATGTCGGTGGGCAGCCTGGAACCGGCCTTCATGCAGCAATTGTGCGAAGCACTGGGGCGACCGGAGCTGGCGCTGCACAGCCTCAAGCCTGAGCAGCAGCCGGCCCTCAAGCAGGCGCTGCAGGTGGAATTCGAAAAACGCAGCTTTGATGAAGTGTGCGCGTTGTTTGCTGGAGTGGATGCGTGCGTGGAACCGGTGTTGAACTTGAGTGAAGCGGTAGCGCATCCGCAGCTGCAGGCGCGCGGGCTGATCAGCCAGGTGCCCAGGGGCGATGGCTCGACCCAGGCGCAGATTGCCTGCCCGCTGAAGTTTTCCGAGGGGTTGCCGGCGCCACGGCATATTGGTGCCGCCGTAGGGGCGCACAGTGAGGAGGTGCTGGTGGAGTTGGGGTTCAGTGCTCAGCGGATAGGGGAATTGCGCCAGGCCAAGGTTGTGGGGTGACAGTTCTGACCCCATCGGGGGCTTGCTCCCGATGAGGCGCTCATTCCACCCGCGTTTCCCCAGTAAACACCAAGGTCTGCCGACACCGTCGACACAAATACCGCCGCCCCTGGCCTACCAGCCCATGGCGCTGCGGCGAAAACGGGAAGTCGCTGTCGGCACACGGGCACCGGTAGATATAGCGCGTCACCTGGCGCCGCTTGACTTCATAGGTGTGGCAACGGTCCGGCGGCAGTTCGTAAACTCCACGCATGATCAACTGCCATTCCTCACCATGGGGCTGGATGCGCTCGCCAAACAGTTGGTGGGCGATCAGGTGCGCCACTTCGTGGGCCACGGTTTGTTTGAGGAAATGTTGGCTGTTTTCACGGTAAAGCTGAGGGTTGAAACGCAGCAGGTTTTCGTGCAAATGCGCGACACCGGCTTTCTGGCCCCGCAGCTTGAGACTGACCTTGGGGCGTTTGAAGCTTCGTTTGAAAAAGGATTCGGCTTGCAGGAAACAATCTTCGACGCGGGTATTGAGTTGCTCGGGCATGCTGTACATATCTCCAGAGATGTCCAGTATGCCGCAAAGCAGGGTGTTTCCGAATCTGTCAGGCGCCGAATGGTCACGCATAACGCACAAAGCCACCTTGTGGTGGCTTTGCCTGCGGTAAAAAAGGCTTAACTGGTGTAGATCGGCCCAACGCCCAGGCCCCAGACGATCACGGTAAACGCCATGATCGCCACCAGCACCACCAGTCCTACAGCCAGTACCGAGCTGGAAAACAGGAAGCCTTCATCCGGGTCGATGCTCATGAAGGTCGGCAGCCCCACATACAGCAGGTATACCGTGTAGCAGATCGCCGCCGTGCCCACGACCATGCCCAGCCACATGTGCGGATAGAGCGCCGCCAGCCCGCCAATAAACAAAGGGGTTGCCGTGTAGGTGGCGAAGGCCACGCAACGCGCCATGCTGGGGTTGGCGTCGTAGGTGCGGGCCATCCAGTGAATGAACGCGCCCATCACCGCCACGCCGCCGAGCATTGCAGCGTAGGACATCAGGGTCATCCACAGCGCGCTTTCCTGGGTCAGCATGACCGGTGCGCGGCTGCCGATGACCCAGCCGACCTGGGTGGTGCCGATAAATGCAGAAACGGCGGGAATCGCCGCGAGAACCAGGGTATGGGTGAGGTACATGTGGCTGATGCTTTCTTCTTTATCGCCACGAATTTCCCGCCATTCCTGATCGGGATGGGTAAACAGCCCCACGACGTGATGGATCATGCCAGTCACTCCTGTCGTTATTACCATCGCCCCCCAGCGGAGCGCTACCGGCCAAATGGCCTGCAAGGTCCGGATAGTTGTGCGACCTCTAGTCGCAGTATAGGAAGTGATGTCCTGGAAAACTGTAGGGCCTTTAGAGTAAATCGCGCTGTAAACATAGGTGCTAATCGCGGCACGGTCTGTAGCGGGCAATGGATTCAAAGGGAGCAAGCCCCCTCCCACATTGAATCCAGTGCGCTCAGGTCGCTAAAATACCCCGCTTTTCGTCACACACTTGCAGCGGATCCAAGCGCCATGGGCACTCTTACGGTCAACCAGAACAAACTGCAAAAACGCCTGCGTCGCCTGGCCGGTGAAGCGGTCGCCGACTTCAACATGATCGAGGAGGGCGACAAGGTCATGGTCTGCCTTTCCGGCGGCAAAGACAGCTATACCCTGCTCGATGTGCTGCTGCACCTGCAGAAGGTCGCGCCGATCAAGTTCGAGATCGTCGCCGTCAACATGGACCAGAAACAGCCAGGTTTTCCCGAGCACGTGCTGCCGGCCTATCTCAAGGAACTGGGCGTCGAGTACCACATCGTCGAGAAAGACACTTATTCGGTGGTCAAGCAGTTGATCCCCGAAGGCAAGACGACCTGCTCGCTGTGCTCGCGCCTGCGGCGTGGCACGCTCTATACCTTTGCCGATGAGATCGGCGCGACCAAGATGGCCCTGGGGCATCATCGCGACGATATCGTCGAAACCTTCTTCCTCAACATGTTCTTCAACGGTTCGCTCAAGGCCATGCCCCCCAAGCTGCGCGCCGATGACGGGCGCAACGTGGTGATCCGCCCGCTGGCGTATTGCAATGAGAAGGACATCCAGGCGTATGCCGACTTCAAGCAATTTCCGATCATTCCGTGCAACCTGTGCGGCTCCCAGGAAAACCTGCAGCGCCAGGTGGTCAAGGACATGCTGCTGGAGTGGGAACGCAAGACGCCGGGCCGCACCGAGAGCATCTTCCGCAGCCTGCAGAATGTGATCCCGTCGCAATTGGCCGACCGCAACCTGTTCGACTTCACCAGCCTGAAAATCGATGAAACCGCCGCGTCGCGTTTCGTCAATGTAGTGAACCTCTAACGCTCTACAACGCTCTGAAAGACGGCGCTCACGGGCGCCGTTTTCATTTCACCTGCCAGGAGAGGGCATGCGCGATTACAAGTGGCTGCACGAATATTGTCTGAACCGTTTTGGTTCAGCGGCCCAGTTGGAAGCCCATCTGCCGGTGCCCAAGACCCCGGCGCAATTGCGCAGGATCAGCGCTGACCGCTACCTGTCGACCCTGGCGCTGCGCGTGTTCCGTGCCGGCTTGAAGCACAGCGTGGTGGACGCCAAATGGCCGGCGTTCGAACAGGTGTTCTTCGGCTTCGACCCGGAAAAAGTCGTGCTGATGGGCGCCGAGCATTTGGAACGCCTGATGCAGGACACCCGTATCATCCGTCACCTGGGCAAGCTCAAGAGCGTGCCGCGCAATGCGCAGATGATCCTGGATATCACCCAGGAGAAGGGCAGCTTCGGCGCGTTTATCGCTGAGTGGCCAGTCACCGATATCGTTGGGCTATGGAAATACCTGAGCAAGCACGGTCACCAGTTGGGCGGCCTGTCGGCACCGCGCTTTTTGCGCATGGTGGGCAAGGACACTTTTGTGCCGAGCTATGACGTGGTGGCGGCATTGAATGCGCAGAACATCGTCGACAAGGTGCCCACCAGCCTGCGCGACCTGGCGACGGTGCAGGGCGCCTTCAACCAGTGGCATGCCGAAAGTGGGCGGCCGATGTGCCAGTTGTCGATGATGCTGGCTTACACCGTCAACCATTGATCGTTCCCACGCTCTGCGTGGGAATGCTGCCCAGGACGCTCTGCGTCCCAGGCCTTGCTGTATCAGGCTGGCGCCAACCGCCGATTCAACTGGTGGCGCCAGCGCACATACAGCAACGCCGTACAAAACAGCGCCAGGCTTGCCACCATCTCAAGCACCCCGAACCCTTGGCGGTTCGGGTCATACGCTGCCAGCGCGCCCTTGATGAAATACAGGTTCACCACAAAGCACATCCACGAATGCCCGCGTGCGCTGCCCAGGATCATGCCAGGCGCCAGCACCAGCAGCGGCACCAGCTCGATTAGCAGGATCACCCACGGACGCGCCCCGTGCAGGTCGGCGACGAACAGGTAGTACACGCACAACAAGCCCACCAGGCCAAAAAAAGCCAGAAGGCTGAGTGCGCGCGCGAGCTTGACCCGCGGCTCCAGCCACGCCTGGGGCGGCAGAACCTTAGGCTGCCTGGCCACGGCCGTTCTCCAGCAGTGTGGCGGTTTTTGCCAGGCGCAGGCCCAGGGCGCGGCACAGGGTGATTTCATGCGGGTCGAGCATGCGCTTGCCATCAGGCCCGGCATGGTGGCTGGCCCCATACGGCGTACCGCCGCCCTGGGTGTCGAGCAGCGCCTGCTCGCTGTAGGGCAGGCCGGTGATCAGCATGCCGTGGTGCAACAGCGGCAGCAGCATCGACATCAGCGTGGTCTCCTGGCCGCCGTGCAGGCTGGCGGTGGAGGTGAACACGCCAGCAGGTTTGCCGACCAGGGCGCCGGTGAGCCACAGGTTGCTGGTGCCATCAAGGAAGTACTTGAGCGGTGCGGCCATGTTGCCAAAACGCGTCGGGCTGCCGAGGGCCAGGCCCGAGCAGTTTTTCAGATCATCCAGGCTGGCATACAGCGCGCCTTCGTCCGGAATACTCGGCGCCACGGCTTCGCACTCGGTGGAGATCGCCGGCACGGTGCGCAGCCGGGCTTCCATGCCGCCTTGCTCGATACCCCGGGCAATCTGCCGGGCCATTTCGCTGACCGAGCCATTGCGGCTGTAATACAACACCAGCACATAGGGGGTAGTCACGGCAGCAGCTCCAGTACGTTTTCCGGCGGACGGCCAATGATGGCTTTATCGGCGGTTTCCAGGATGGGACGCTCCATCAGCTTGGGGTGTTCGGCGATGGCGCCGATCAACTGCGCTTCGCTGAGGCTGGCGTCGGCCAGGTTGAGGCTTTTGTATTCCTCTTCGCCGCTGCGCAACAATTGGCGGGCGCTTAGGCCAAGTTTGATCAGCAGCGCCTGTATTTGCGCCGCGTTCAGTGGGGTTACCAGGTAGCGCACCACGGTAGGCGTGAGGCCGCGGGCTTCCAGCAGTTCCAGCGCACCGCGGGATTTCGAGCAGCGCGGGTTGTGATAAAGCGTCAGATCGGTCATGTGCGGGTCGCATCTTGCGTAAGGTGGCGGGTATTCTACCTGCGCTGCGGGCCGTCCTTAAACCGTAAGAGGCGATAGGCCGCAGCCAACGTTCATTTTTACGAAGGATTACCCCATGACAAGGCGACTGATCGGTGCATTGGCGATCATCACAACCCTGCTGCTCAGTGGCTGCGGTAACGATTACGGCGTTGACCAGTATGGCCAGAAAATACCGGCCGAACGCCTGGACAAGCAGTGGCTGGTGGTCAATTACTGGGCTGAATGGTGTGGCCCGTGTCGCACGGAAATCCCCGAGCTCAACGCCTTGGCCGAGCAACTCAAAGCGCAGAACGTGGGCGTGTTCGGGGTCAATTTCGACAATGTGCAGGGTGAGGAGCTCAAAGCCGCCAGCGACAAGCTGGGCATCAAGTTCACCGTGCTGGCGCAGAACCCGGAAGGGATCTTCGATATTCCACGCAGCGAGGCGCTGCCGGTGACCTATATCATCGATGACAAAGGCAAGGTGCGCGAACAACTGATGGGTGAGCAGACGGCGCAAGGGGTGTTGGCCAAGCTCAAGGCCCTGCGCGGTTAAAGCAACAACGCAAACAAATGTGGGAGGGGGCTTGCCCCCGATTGCGGTGGGTCAGCTTGATAATTGCTAGCTGATACACCGCTATCGGGGCATAGGTATCTACACAACTTTGTAGCAGCATAAGTAACCACGATGCGAAGCGAGCCGCTCTTGATCTTGCTCTTGATCTAGGCGCCCCGTTAAACCACGCTGGCCGTAATCCGATAGTGATTTGGGGGGTAAACCGGCAGGGATGCCGGTTTAGCCGCCCCGCGCCATGGATGGCGCGTGGCGGCGGCCCCCCAAATCACTGTCGGATTACGGGCACACCGAGCCTAAGCGAGGTGCCGAGTGGTGGGGCAAGAGCGTTTTGCTTACTTTTGCGCTTTTCAAAAGTGAGACGCCGTAAGGGCGGAACCCATAGCAGCCGTTACCGCAGCAACGGATATGTACTCGCTCTGATCCAGCATCCTGGTCGGCTGTCAGGCCGCCATCGGGAGCAAGCCCCCTCCCACATTTTGATCCCACCAGATCAAAGATCGGTGCCGTCAGCCTTCTTCCAGCCACAAGCGGATCGGCTTGCCTTCGGCCGGCCAGAAGCGGGTCTGTTCGATCGGCGAGATGTCCCAGCGCTGTACGCCCTGCAGGGCCTGGAAGAAGCGGTGCTCCTGTTCCATCAACGCCTCGGCGCACATTTTGCGGGTGCTGCCGATCGGGCCGAAGCTGAGCTTGTCGCCTTCGAGGGTGTACGGCGCAAACCAGTGGTTGCAGCCGCCATTGCCATAGGCGCGCCCATCGGCACCGAGGGTGACGGTCAGGTGCGCGTAGTCCATCAAGGGCCGCTCACCTATCCACTCCACCACATAGCTGTGATCCTGCTTGAGCTTGGCCGCATCGCCGGCGCAGCCACTCAGGGCCGCGCCCACGGCGGCGAGCAGCAGCAGGCCCTTCATTGTGCGGCCCGCTGGCATTTCGGGCAGCGGTGGTGGTCGCCTTCGCTGGCCCAGCCGAGTTCTTTGATACGTGCGTTGGCGGCCGGCTGCAGCGGTTCTTTGGTCAGCTTGGTTTCCACCGCGAATTCAAACTCCAGCACGCTGTCGCAGCTGTCGCAATTGACCTTCCAGGTGTGAATCTCCAGCTCGCCGAATTTCGGCCCCAGGGCCATGGCGACCCATTGGCCTGCCGGGCGGATGGAGTAGCGCGCGTCACCTTCCACGGTCAGGCGCATCGACAGGGTTTTGCTGCCGCGCAGGGTGACGATCAGCACGTCGCCATGCTTGATCGAACCACCGTTGCCGGTGACTTGATAACGGCCCGGCACCAGGGCGCGGCATTCGATCAGGGTGTGTTGCGGGCTCAGCAAGCTGAAGCGGAAATCGTGTTCGGCCATGGATCCTCCAAATAGGCGCGGCATCCTATCACGGGTGCCGGCTCATCATGAGCCCGGTATGTGACCGCTGATCATCCCTCGACGAGGTTCTGCGCGCGGCCATCGGCCCACGCCGCAATATTGGCCAGCGTCGTGCCGGCAATCGCCGCCAGCGCCTCGCGGGTCAGGAAGGCCTGGTGGGCGGTGATGATCACATTGGGAAAGGTCAGCAGGCGGGCGAGCACGTCGTCTTGCAGGGGCAGGTCCGAGCGGTCCTCGAAAAACAGCTGCGCCTCTTCCTCATAGACATCCAGCCCCAGGTAACCGAGTTGGCCGTTCTTGAGCGCCTCGACCAGTGCCGGCGTGTCGACCAGGCCGCCGCGACCGGTATTGATCAGCATGGCACCCGGTTGCATGTGTGCCAGGGCGCGGGTGTCGATCAGGTGTTTACTCTCGGCGGTCAGCGGGCAATGCAGGCTGATGATCTGCGCCTCGGCGAGCAATTCGGGCAGGCTCACGTAGCGCGCGCCCATGGCTTGCACCTGAGGGTTGGGGAAGGGGTCGTAGGCCAGCAACTGGCAGCCAAAACCGGCCATGATCCTGGCGAAGGTGGCGCCGATCTGCCCGGTGCCGACCACGCCGACGGTTTTGCCGACCAGATCGAAACCGGTGAGCCCGTGCAAGCTGAAATCGCCATCGCGGGTGCGGTTGTAGGCGCGGTGCAGGCGCCGGTTCAGGGCGAGAATCAGGGCCACGGCATGCTCGGCCACGGCGTGGGGCGAGTAGGCCGGTACGCGCACCACGCTCAGGCCCAGGCGCTTGGCGGCGCGCAGGTCGACATGGTTGTAGCCGGCCGAGCGCAACGCAATCAGGCGCGTACCGCCACTGGCTAGTTGCTCGAGCACCGGGGCGCTGAGGTCATCGTTGATAAACGCGCAGACCACCTCGTGCCGTTCGGCCAGGGCGACGGTGTCGAGGTTGAGACGGGCGGGTTGGAATTGCAGCTCGATGCCCTGAGGGCGCGGCTCACCGAGAAAACTCTCGCGGTCGTAGGCCTGGCTGCTGAAAAGAATCACGCGCATTAAAAGGCTCCCTGCAATTTACGAATTGAAATGCGAGCTGAATGTGGGAGGGGGCTTGCCCCCGATAGCGGTGTATCAGTGACAGATATTTCGACTGACACATCGCCATCGGGAGCAAGCCCCCTCCCACATTTTGATTGGCGTCGTCCATAAAATCGGGTTAGGCGCTAACCCTGGCTTCACTGGCCAGCCGCGCAATCGCCATGTCCAGTTCATCCAGCGCGGCCATGGCCTTGGCGTCGTCCTGCTTGAGCAGGGTTTCGGCGCGTTGGCAGGCCGCGCGCAATTGCGGCACGCCGCAGTAGCGGGTGGCGCCATGCAGGCGGTGGACGCGCTCGATCAGGGCGTGGTTGTCATTGGCTTCGCGGGCGACCGTGATCGCCAGGCGATCGGCTTCCAGGGAGGCCAGCAGCATGGCGAGCATGTCGGCCGCCAGGTCTGCCTTGTTGGCGGCCAGGCGCAAGCCTTCCTCATGGTCCAGCACCAGCAGTTGCACGCCTGGCCCAAGGCCTTCGGGGAGGCGCTCGGGCCCCTGGTTGCGCAGGGCCAGGCCGGTCCATTTCAGCACCACCTGGGCCAGCTGCCGCTCGCTGATGGGTTTGGTCAGGTAATCGTCCATGCCGCTTTGCAGAAGGGCACGTTTTTCGTTGGCCATGGCATGGGCGGTGAGGGCGACCACCGGCAGCGGCGTGCCATGGCGTTCGCTCTCCCATTGGCGAATCGCTTCGGTACTCTGGCGCCCGTCCATGCCGGGCATCTGCACGTCCATCAGCACCAGGTCGAACGTTTCCTGCTTCACGGCGTCAATGGCCGCAAAGCCGCTTTCCACGGCATGGACCTTGGCGCCCATGTCTTCGAGCAGGGTTTGCACCAGCAACAGGTTCGCCGGGTTATCGTCCACGCACAGCACCCGCGGCGCACGGCTGGACAACGGCTCACCCGGCTCGCTGCGCGAGGGGCGCGGGCTGATCAGGTCGGCCAGGGAGCGGCGCAGCTTGCGCGTACAGGCTGGCTTGGCCTGCAACTGGCTGTTGGGGTTGGGCACCGACTGGTTGAACAACATTTGTTCGGTGGTCGGGCACAGCACCAGCACCTTGCAGCCCAGGTGTTCGAGGTCCCACAAGTGCTGGTTGAGGCGCTCGGGCGGGATGTCATTGGCGGTGACGCCGAGCACTGCCAAGTTGATCGCCTGTTCGGTCTGATGGGCGCTGGTAATGCCATTGGTCAGGCTTTCCAGGGTATTGAACAGCGTGACTTCCAGGCCGCAGTCTTCCAACTGGTGTTGCAAGGCCTGGCGCGCCAGCTCGTGGTTCTCCAACACGGCCACGCGGCGACCGAGCAGCGGCGCGCTGGGCAGGTCTTCGATGTCGTCGCGGGTCTTGGGCAGGTTCAGGCTGATCCAGAACTCCGAGCCTTCGCCCGGTGTGCTGTCGACGCCGATTTCGCCGCCCATCTGTTCGATCAGGCGCTTGGAAATCACCAGGCCCAAGCCGGTGCCTCCTGGCTGGCGCGACAGCGAATTGTCCGCCTGGCTGAAGGCCTGGAACAGTGCGCGCACATCCTGGTTGGACAGGCCGATGCCGGTGTCCTGCACGCTGATGCGCAGTTGTACGCTGTCTTCCTGCTCATCCTCGATCATCGCACGGGCCACGATAGTGCCTTCGCGGGTAAACTTGATCGCGTTGCTGATCAGGTTGGTCAGGATCTGCTTGAGGCGCAGTGGGTCGCCCACCAGCGCCAGCGGCGTGTCGCGGTAGACCAGGCTGACCAGTTCGAGCTGTTTGGCGTGGGCGGCCGGGGCGAGGATGGTCAGGGTGTCCTGCAGCAGGTCGCGCAGGTTGAAGGGCACGCTGTCGAGCACCAGCTTGCCGGCCTCGATCTTGGAGAAGTCGAGGATCTCGTTGATGATGCCCAACAGGTTGTCGGCGGATTTTTCGATAGTGCCCAGGTAATCCAGCTGACGTGGCGACAGCTCGCTTTTTTGCAGCAGGTGGGTGAACCCGAGGATGCCGTTGAGCGGCGTGCGGATTTCATGGCTCATATTGGCCAGGAACTCCGATTTGATCCGGCTGGCTTCCAGGGCTTCTTTGCGGGCCAGGTCCAGCTCGATGTTCTGGATCTCGATGGTTTCCAGGTTCTGGCGCACGTCTTCGGTGGCCTGGTCGATGCTGTGTTGCAGTTCTTCCTGGGCGTTTTGCAGGGTTTCGGCCATGCGGTTGATGCCCGACGCCAACTGATCCAGCTCCTGGCTGCCCAGGGGCGGCAGGCGGGTTTCCAGGTTGCCGTCTTTAAGCTGGGCCACGGCTTGCTTGATCAGGCCGATCGGCGAATTGATGGTGCGGCTGATGCGCAGGGCCAGTGCCGCGGTGCAGATCAAGCCGATGGCGATCAGCAGCAGGCTGGCGAACAGGCTGCGATAACCGCGCAGCAACATGCCGTTGTGGGACAGTTCCACCTCGACCCAGCCCAACAGGCGGTCGGACTCATCCGGAATCAGCTCTCCGGCGAGGTTGCGATGACGGCCAAACACTGGCATCAGGTAACGGGTGGCATCGTTGCCGGTACGCTGCAGCAGGTGCGAACTGTTGCCGGTGGGCGGTGGATTGAGCATGGTCGGGCCGGCATGGGCCAGGGAGGAGCGGTCCGGCGCCAGGAACGACACCGCGCGCACGTCCGGTTGTTCGAGGGATTGGGTCGCGATGCGTTCCAGCAGGTCGGTGTTCTTGCTGCTCAGGGCGGGCGCGACCAGCGGCGCCAACTGCTCGGCGATCATTTCACCGCGTTGCAACAGTTGAGTCTGCAGCTCGGAGAGCTGCATCCAGGTGAAATAGCCCCCCAACAGCAGCGCCATCAAGCTGGTCGGCAATAACGTCAGCAACAGTACGCGGCCTTTTATCCCCATTCTTCTCAGCACGCCACTCTCCTGCTACCACATTGATATCAATCTTCCACACGGGCGTCCGGCCCGCGCTACCTGCGCAGTGTAGCCATTTGCGGCGCCAGGAATCTCGTAAATTAATGACACACGGCAATCTTCGGGCCATTCGGTAGCGGCCTGCGATTGCCTGTAACACTTTAATCTTGAATAATCAGTCATTGAGAATGACTTGCAGACGCTAATGAATCCCGCAACCGTTGGCCTACCCAGTATCCTGACCATCGAGGATGACCCCGTGTTGGGCGCCTACGTCCATGAACATCTGGGCCGCTGTGGCTTCGAGGTCACCTGGTGCCGCAATGGCCAGCAAGGCTTGCAGCTGGCCCGCGACCAAGCGTTCGACCTGGTGCTGATGGACGTTCTGCTGCCAGGGCTGGACGGGCTGTCAGTCCTTACGCATCTGCGCCAGAGTCATGCCATACCGGTGATCCTGATGTCGGCCCTGGGCGCCGAAGCCGACCGTGTCAGCGGCTTTCGCCTGGGCGCCGACGATTACCTGCCCAAGCCGTTCAGCATGATCGAGCTGCGGGTGCGCATCGAAGCCATCCTGCGCCGGGTGGCCCTGGACCGTCGCCCGCCGCCGGGCCTTGCGCCCCTGCGCGATGATGCGCAGGTCCTGCGGTTTGACGAGGGGCTGTGCGATGTCGTCTACCACACGCACTGGGCCGGCCTGACACGCAGTGAGTACCGCCTGCTGGAAACCTTGCACCGCAACGCCGAAGAGGTACTCAGCAAAGCCTTCCTTTATCAGCACGTGCTGCAGCGCGGTTATGCCCCACACGATCGCAGTCTCGACATGCATGTGAGCCAGATTCGCCGCAAGCTCAAAGCGATCGGCTACACCGAGCGCGAAGTGCGCACGGTGTGGGGCAAAGGCTATGTGTTGAGCGGTCACGATGAAGGGCTTTGAGCGGTTGCCGGGCAGGCATTCGTTGTTCTGGAAGCTGGCGTGCCTGCTGATCGCGTTTTGTTTGCTGATGATCTGGCTCAGTTGGTCCTGGGGCCGTTACATGGAGCAGCAAAGTGCCTATCTCACTGACGAAGCCCGCGACACGCTTCGCGGCTATGCGGCGGGCGCCGAGTTGGCGTGGAGTACCCAGGGCAGTGCCGGTGTGGATGCGTGGTTGCAGCATATGGGCGAGCGTGAAACCACTTGGCTGGGCGTCATCGGCAATGACTTGCAATCCCTTGGCAGCGCACCGTTGAGCGACAAGCAAAGCCAGCGCCTGACCTTCTTGCGCGGACTGGACTGGCCGGTGAGCCGGCATGCCAAAGGCCTGCCCTGGTTGAAAATCGCCTTTCCGGTCGACCCCGATGCGGGGTCACTGGTGATCGAGTTGCCCAAGCGCTTTATGCCGGGGCGTTATCAACTGTTCTGGCGGGTCATCACCAACGGCCTGATTCCCGGGTTGTTTACCTTATTGCTATGTATCGGCCTGTATCGATTGCTGATCATGCCCCTCAATCAATTGCGTGCGCAGGCCAATGCCTGGCGTGCGGACCAATTGACGGCGCGAATGTCCCGTGACGCGACCAGCCGCCAGGACGAGTTGGGTGAATTGGGACGCGCCTTTGACCAGATGTCCGAACGCTTGCAGGGCACGGTGCAGTTGCAGCAACAGCTGCTGCGCGACATGTCCCATGAGTTGCGCACGCCCCTGAGCCGCTTGCGTGTGGCCTGCGACAGCGAACAGGACCTGGCGCGGTTGCGTGAACGCCTGAGCCGGGAAATCGACGCCATGCAGCGCCTGGTGGAAGACAGCCTGCAACTGGCCTGGCTCGACAGCGACCGGGCGCCACTGCCCCAGGAGGACATCCAGCTGCCGGCGCTGTGGGACATGCTGCGAGAAAACGCTTGTTTCGAAAGCGATTGGCCGGCATCGCGCTTGCCATGCCTGTTGCCAGCTGAGTGCTGGGTGCGAGGCAATCTCAATGCACTGGCCCAGGCTCTGGAAAACATCCTGCGTAACGCAATACGCCACTCACCAGGCCAAGGCCGGGTGACATTGGACGGCGCACGCGAAGGCGAGCACTGGCATGTGTGGCTGGAGGATCAGGGGGGCGGCATCGATGAGGCCGACCTGGAGCGTATCTTCGCGCCCTTTATCCGGTTGGACGGTTCCCGGCCCGGTGACGGCGGCTTCGGCCTGGGCTTGAGCATTGCGCGCAACGCGGTGCAGCGCCAGGGCGGGCGTATCTGGGCGGAAAATACCGGGCAGGGCCTGCGTGTACACCTGCGCCTGCCTGCCCGTTAGCCATCAGCGGCGGCGCAGTTTGCGTTTCTTCCACTGGTGCGCGACCCACCAGCGCCAATAGCCCATGGTCAGGCAATAGGCCAATGCGCCCAACACCAATCCGGATACCACCGAGCCCAACAGGAAAGGTTGCCACATCGTGCTCAATTCGCCGCTGATCCATTCCCAGGTGAGGTTATCGGGGAGGCTGCGTGGCGGCACATTCATCAACCAGGCACCGGTCATATAGGTGCAAACAAACACCACCGGCATCGTGATCGGGTTGGTCAGCCACACCAGGCTGACGGCAATCGGCATATTGCCGCGCACCACGATCGCCAGGATCGCGGCCAGCAGCATTTGCAAGGGAATGGGGATAAACGCGGCAAACAGACCCACGGCCATGGCACGGGCCACCGAGTGCCGGTTGAGGTGCCAGAGGTTCGGGTCATGCAGCAGGGTGCCAAGAAACTGTAATGACTTGTGTTCCCTGATACTGCTGGGGTCGGGCATGTACCGTTTGAATAAGCGCCGGGGCATAAGGGGTCCAGGTCAGTTCGAGGGGCAAGTATGCGCGTATTCTATAAACAGAAAATTCAGACTTTGTGACAAAACATCAAAGGCGCCCCTGGGAACCCCGGCTAAGAATGAGTGGATCATTATAAGGAATGATTCATGAGGACAGGGATGTTCGCGCTTGCGCTGGGGTTGCTGACCCTGCGTTTTCTACCGGCGTTGCCGCCGACCGGATGGCTGTTGGCCATGCTGGTGCTGGCATTGATGTTAGTGCCGTTTCGTACCTATCCGCTGGCGTTTTTCCTGATGGGCTTGAGCTGGGCGTGCATCAGCGCGCAGTGGGCACTGGATGATCGATTGCGACCAGCACTGGACGGCGAAACACGATGGGTGGAAGGGCGCGTCGTCGGCTTGCCTCAGCAGACCGACACCGGCGTGCGTTTTGACCTGGCCGACAGCCGGTCGCGCAAAGCCCGGCTACCCAAGCGCATCCGGGTGTCCTGGCACGGCGGGCCGCCGGTGCGCAGTGGAGAACGCTGGCGCCTGGCTGTCACCCTCAAGCGGCCGTCCGGCCTGCTCAATTTTCACGGTTTCGACCACGAGGCCTGGCTGCTGGCGCAACGCATCGGCGCCACGGGCTCGGTGAAAGACGGTGAGCGCCTCGCGCCAGCCCGCAATGCCCTGCGCGACAGCCTGCGCCAGCGCCTGATGGCTGCGGATGCGCAAACCCATGAAGCCGCCGTGGCGGCGTTGGTGCTGGGTGACGGTTCCGGGCTGCGCACGGAGCAATGGCAGGTGTTGCAAGACACCGGCACCGTGCACCTGTTGGTCATTTCCGGCCAACACATTGGTTTGCTGGCCGGGCTGATCTACGCACTGGTGGCCGGGATGGCGCGTTACGGTTGCTGGCCACGCAACCTGCCATGGCTGCCGTGGGCCTGCGGCCTGGCCTTTATGGCAGCGCTGGGTTATGGACTGCTGGCGGGTTTCGGCGTGCCGGTGCAGCGGGCCTGCGTGATGGTGGGCCTGGTATTGCTATGGCGGCTGCGCTTTCGGCATTTGGGCGCGTGGTGGCCGTTGCTGCTGGCCTTCAACGCTGTGCTGCTGCTTGAGCCCCTGGCCAGCTTGCAACCGGGGTTCTGGTTGTCCTTTGCGGCGGTTGCGATCCTGGTGCTGACGTTCGGCGGGCGGCTCGGGCCCTGGAGTGTCTGGCAGGCCTGGACGCGTCCTCAGTGGCTGATTGCCATCGGTTTGTTTCCAGTCCTGCTGGTGCTGGGTTTACCCATCAGCCTCACTGCGCCTGTGGCCAATTTATTCGCCGTGCCGTGGATCAGTCTGGTGGTGTTGCCTTTGGCGTTGCTGGGCACGGCGCTGCTGTGGCTGCCGTTGGCCGGTGACGGTTTGCTCTGGTTGGCCGGCGGAGCGCTGGAGGGATGGTTCAAGGGGCTGACCCTGCTGGCGGGGCAGTTGCCGGCCTGGACGCCGGCTGAGGTGCCGCTGGTTTATTGGCTGGTCAGCCTGGCGGGCGCGGTGTTATTGCTGTTGCCCAAGGGCGTGCCATTTCGGTTGCTGGGCTGGCCCATGCTGCTGTTGGCGGTGTTTCCACCCAAGGAATCGGTACCCCATGGGCAGGTAACGGTGGTGCAGCTGGATGTCGGCCAGGGGCAGGCATTGATCTTGCGCACCCGCAACCACGCCTTGCTTTACGACGCGGGGCCGCGTGCGGGGGCGGTCGACCTGGGCGCGCGCGTGGTTCTGCCGTCGTTGAAAAAGTTCGGAGTAGAGCGGTTGGACATGCTGCTACTGAGCCATGCCGACGCCGATCACGCCGGTGGTGCTGCAGCTATCGCCCGTGGGCTGCCCATCCGGCGCGTGGTTGGCGGTGAAACCGAAGGGTTGCCGGCGTTTCTGGGGACCGAGCCTTGTATCAGTGGCGAACGATGGGAGTGGGATGGTGTGTCGTTCGTGTTATGGCAGTGGTCCGGCGCCATCAGTGGCAACGCCAAATCCTGTGTATTGCAGGTGCAGGCCAGCGGTGAGCGGCTGCTGCTCACCGGGGATATCGACCGTGCGGCGGAGCGCGCACTGCTTGACACACCATTGGCGGTGCCCACCGATTGGTTGCAAGCGCCCCATCATGGTAGCCGCAGCTCGTCATCCAAGCCCTTTGTGCAACGGCTTGCGCCTGGATCAGTGCTGATCTCCAGAGGCCGTGGCAATGCCTTTGGTCATCCTCATTCGCAAGTGGTAGAACGCTATCGGGCCCTGGGCAGCCGGCTATACGACAGCGCCGAACAAGGTGCCGTGCGTCTTCAGTTGGGCGCGTTCCAACCCGCTGTTGTTGCGCGCAGTCAACGCCGGTTCTGGCGCGAACCGTTACCGTAATCCGGCGTTACCAAACACCGCGGGCTGCGACAGTCCGGTCCGCGGTCGACGAACCCCGCCGCTGAACCTATATGATAAAGTGGCGCACTTTTTCGAGGGGGCATTCACTGTGTGGGAATTGGTCAAATCCGGCGGCTGGATGATGTTGCCGATCATCATGAGTTCCATTGCCGCACTCGGCATCGTCGCCGAACGCCTGTGGACCCTGCGCGCCAGTCGCGTTACCCCCGAGCACCTGCTGGGGCAAGTCTGGGGCTGGATCAAGAACAAGCAGCTCGACAAGCAGAAGCTCAAGGAACTGCGCGCCAATTCGCCACTGGGTGAAATCCTCGCCGCCGGCCTGGCCAACTCCAAGCATGGTCGCGAGATCATGAAAGAGTGCATCGAGGAAGCCGCAGCGCGGGTGATCCATGAGCTGGAGCGCTACATCAACGCCCTCGGCACCATCGCCGCCATGGCGCCGCTGCTCGGTTTGCTGGGCACGGTGCTGGGCATGATCGACATTTTCAGCTCGTTCATGGGCTCGGGCATGACCACCAACGCCGCGGTGCTGGCCGGTGGTATTTCCAAAGCGCTGATCACCACGGCTGCGGGCCTGATGGTGGGGATCCCGTCGGTGTTCTTCCATCGCTTTTTGCAACGGCGCATCGATGAACTGGTGGTCGGCATGGAACAGGAAGCCATCAAGCTGGTGGAGGTGGTGCAGGGCGACCGTGATGTGGACCTGGTCGAGGGCAAAGCGTGAAATTTCGCCGCAAGCAACGGGAAAATGTCGATATCAACCTCGCGTCGCTGATTGACGTGGTGTTTATCCTGCTGCTGTTCTTCGTCGTTACCACCACGTTCACCCGGGAAACCCAGCTGCGCGTCGACTTGCCCGAAGCCGTGAGCGGCTCCCCAGCAGAAGACCAGCAGGTCAAGCAGCTGGACATTGCCATCAGCGCCGATGGCGTGTTTTCGGTAAATAACCAGTTGCTGGAGAAAAACGACCTGGCCAGCTTGATGGAGGCCTTGCAGAAGGAGTCCGGGGGCGACACCAACATGCCACTGTCGATCAGCGCCGACGGCAAAACCCAGCACCAGGCAGTGATTACCGCGATGGACGCTGCCGGCAAGCTCGGTTTCAGTCATCTGCGCATGACCACCGTCGAGGCGGCGAGCCCACCCTGATGGCCATGTCCGATCGTTTGCTCAAGGCCTGGTACGACGGGCATCCGGCCCTCGTGCTGTTAAAGCCGCTGGAGTGCTTGTATCGTCGGGTGGTGCAGCGCAAGCGCGCGCGCTTCCTGGCGGGTGAGGGCGCTGTCTACCAGTCACCGGTGCCCGTTGTGGTCGTGGGTAATATCACCGTAGGCGGGACTGGCAAGACGCCGCTGATCCTGTGGATGATCGAGCACTGTCGGCGCAGTGGGTTGCGCGTAGGCGTGGTCAGCCGTGGGTATGGCGCCAAGCCGCCACAGTTGCCGTGGCGGGTCGAGGCCAACCACAGTGCCGAAGTGGCCGGCGACGAACCGTTGCTGATCGTGCAGCGCTGCGGTGTACCGTTGATGATCGACCCGGATCGCAGTCGTGCGGTGCAAGCGCTGCTGGCCAGCGAAACCCTGGACCTGATTCTTTCCGACGACGGCCTGCAGCACTATCGTCTGGCCCGTGATCTGGAGCTGGTATTGATCGATGCCGCCCGTGGCCTGGGCAATCGCCGCTGCCTGCCGGCCGGGCCATTGCGCGAGCCGGTTGAGCGCCTGCAGAGCGTTGATGCGCTGCTCTATAACGGTGCGGCCTCGGACCGGGAAGACGGCTTTGCCTTCCGCCTGCAGCCCTCGGCACTGGTCAACCTGCACAGCGGCGAGCGGCAGCCGGTCAGCTACTTTCCAGTAGGCCAACCGGTACACGCGGTTGCCGGTATCGGCAATCCGCAACGTTTCTTCAATACCCTTGAAACGCTACACTGGCAGCCGATCCCCCATGCGTTTGCCGACCACGCGCCCTACAGCGCCGAGGTGCTGGATTTCACGCCGTCATTGCCGCTGGTCATGACCGAAAAAGACGCGGTGAAGTGCCGCGCCTTCGCCCGGCCCGACTGGTGGTACCTTGCGGTGGATGCGCTGCCGTCGCCAGCGTTTGTCGCCTGGTTCGACACGCAGTTGATGCGCTTGCTGCCCAACCGTCTTTTGCCTTAAACCGCTTATTTCCAGGAACTACTCATGGACACCAAACTGCTCGACATCCTTGCTTGCCCGATCTGCAAAGGCCCGCTCAAGCTCAGCGCCGACAAAACCGAGCTGATCAGCAAAGGCGCCGGCCTGGCTTACCCTATCCGCGACGGCATTCCGGTGATGCTGGAAAGCGAAGCCCGCACCCTGACGACCGATGAGCGCCTGGATAAATGACTACCGCCTTTACCGTGGTGATTCCCTCGCGCTATGCGTCGACCCGCCTGCCGGGCAAGCCGCTGCAAATGATCGGTGCCAAGCCGATGATCCAGCTGGTATGGGAACAGGCCTGTAAAAGCAGCGCTGAACGGGTGGTGGTGGCGACCGATGATCCGCGCATCATCGAAGCCTGCGAAGGTTTCGGCGCCGAGGCGGTGCTGACCCGCGAAGACCATAATTCCGGCACCGACCGCCTGGCCGAAGTGGCCACGCAACTGGGCCTGGCGCCGGACGCCATCGTGGTGAACGTGCAAGGCGACGAGCCGCTGATTCCGCCAAGCGTCATCGACCAGGTCGCCGCCAATCTGGCGGCCCATGGCGAAGCGCGCATGGCCACCCTGGCCGAACCGATCGAAGACAGCGAAACCTTGTTCAACCCGAACGTGGTGAAGGTCGTCAGCGATATCAACGGCCTGGCCCTGACATTCAGCCGCTCGATCCTGCCCTGGGCGCGGGATGCCTTCGCCAACAACCCCGACGCACTGCCGCAAGGCGTGCCGTACCGCCGCCATATCGGCATTTATGCCTATCGCGCCGGTTTCCTGCATGACTTCGTCAGCTGGGGCCCGTGCTGGTTGGAGAACACCGAGTCCCTGGAGCAGCTGCGGGCCCTGTGGCACGGCGTGCGCATCCACGTGGGCGATGCGCTGGAAGCGCCGCCTGCAGGCGTCGATACCCAGGAAGACCTCGAGCGCGTCCGTCGCCTGCTGGGGGCTTGATGGAGGTCCTGTTTGTCTGCCTGGGCAATATCTGCCGTTCGCCTACCGCCGAAGGCGTTTTGCGCCATAAGTTGCGCGAAGCAGGTTTGTCCGGCCAGGTTGAGGTGGCGTCAGCGGGGACTGGGCAATGGCATATCGGCAACCCACCGGACCAGCGCAGCCAACGTGCGGCGCTGGCGCGGGGCTATGACTTGTCATCCCAACGTGCCCAGCAGGTCTGCCGCGCCGACTTTGCGCGCTATGACCTGATCCTGGCCATGGACCACAGCAACCTGCGCCACCTCAAAGCCATGCAGCCTGCACAGGGCAAGGCGCAGTTGGATATATTCCTGCGCCGCTTCGGCGGTGAAGTGGACGAGGTGCCAGACCCTTATTATGAAGGCGAACAAGGTTTTGAGCGGGTCCTGGACCTGATCGAGCGCGCCTGTGATTTATTGGTGATCGAATTGAAGGGGCGGTTATGACCTTGCAGGTACTGGCGCAGGTATCGCTCAAGCCGTTCAACAGCTTTGGCATCGACGTGCGCGCCCAGCTATTTGCCGAGGCCCGCAGTGATGCCGACGTGCGGGAAGCCTTGGCCTACGCCGAGGCGCACAGTGTGCCGCTGCTGGTGATAGGGGGCGGCAGCAACCTGCTGCTGACTCAGGACGTGCCTGCCCTGGTGTTGCGTATGGCCACCCAAGGCATTCGCGTGCTGCACGATGATGGCGTGCAGGTGGTGGTCGAAGCCGAAGCGGGCGAAGCCTGGCACCCCTTTGTGTTATGGACCCTGGAGCAGGGCTTCTGCGGCCTGGAAAACCTCAGCCTGATCCCCGGCACGGTCGGTGCGGCGCCAATGCAAAACATCGGTGCCTACGGCGTGGAGGTCAAGGATGTGTTTGCCGGACTCACTGCGCTGGATCGTGAGACCGGTGAACTGCGGGATTTCAGCCTGCAGGAGTGCCGGTTTGCCTACCGCGACAGCCTGTTCAAGCATGAAGTCGGCCGCTGGTTGATCCTGCGGGTACGCTTTGCCCTGAGCCGCGCCAGTCACCTGAAACTCGACTACGGCCCGGTGCAGCAGCGTCTGGCCGGGCAGGGGATTACCAACGCCACGCCAGCGGATGTAAGCCGTGCGATTTGCAGCATTCGCCGCGAAAAGTTGCCCGACCCGGCGCAGCTTGGCAATGCCGGCAGCTTCTTCAAGAACCCGCTGGTGCCCGAGGCCTTGGTTACTGAGCTGAAAAGCCAGTATCCGGACCTGGTGGCCTACCCTCAGGCAGACGGGCAAACGAAGCTCGCCGCCGGTTGGCTGATCGACAAGGCGGGCTGGAAGGGCTTTCGTGAGGGCGACGCTGGCGTGCATGCATTGCAGGCGCTGGTACTGGTGAACTATGGCTCTGCCACCGGGCGTGAGATTGCCAACCTGGCGCTGCGTATCCAGCAGGATATTGTCGAGCGCTTCGGGGTGGAACTGGAAATGGAACCTAACCAGTACTGATCGTCCTTGGGCCGGAAATGAAAATGCCCCGTATCTCGCGATACGGGGCATTTTTTATAGCGTTAACAATCAGTCGTCACGGCTCATGATGCCGAAGATCTGCAACAGGCTGATAAACAGGTTGTAGATCGACACATACAGGCTGATGGTCGCCATGATGTAGTTACGCTCGCCACCATGGATGATGGCGCTGGTCTGGAACAGGATGCACACCGACGAGAACAGCACGAAACCTGCGCTGATCGCCAGTTGCAGGCCGCTGATCTGGAAGAACATGCCGGCTACCACTGCCGCCAGCAACACGAAGAAGCCAGCGGTGATGAAGCCGCCCAGGAAACTCATGTCCTTACGGCTGATCAGCACGTACGCCGACAGGCCACCAAACACCAACGCGGTCATGGCAAATGCCGAACTGACCACTTCCGCGCCGCCGGCCATGCCGAGGTAGCGGTTAAGGATCGGGCCCAGGATAAAGCCCATGAAACCGGTCAAGGCAAAGGCCGACACCAGGCCCCAGGCCGAGTCACGCAGCTTGTTGGTCAGGAAGAACAGACCATAGAAGCCGATCAACACGACAAAGATATTGGGATAACCGACGCGCATCTGTTGGGCCACATAAGCCATCACGCCGCTGAATGCGAGGGTAAGGGCGAGCAGGCCGTACGTATTGCGCAAGACGCGGCTGACTTCAAGCTGCTCAGCCTGCGCGTTGCCATTCACTGCGTAATTCTGTTCGCGCATGGCGACTCTCCTTCAGTTTTGAAACGTTCAGTCGCAAAGATCATAACAGACGCTCTGTAACAAGCTATGCAGAGAGTTTGACAGTGTGTTTCATTCGGGTATTATTGCGCCCGCTGACGCAGGATGAGCTACTATGATCCTGTAACGCACAAGGGAAATTGGCAGAGTGGTTGAATGCACCGGTCTTGAAAACCGGCGGACGTTAAGAGCGTCTCCAGGGTTCGAATCCCTGGTTTCCCGCCAAGATTCACACGAAAGCCCCGCACTGCGGGGCTTTTGCGTTTCTGGGGTCAGGCGCAATTGTCAGCCTCACAGCTGATCATTTCCGCATCATTACAGGCTGTTTCCGCAACTCGTTGCAAGTTGTGGTCACCGGGTCGGTTTCACGATCTTCCCGACACGTCGATAAACCGTCTCGGTTATCCGCTTGTCAGTGTGCCCCAGCAGTCGGCTTGCATCCCCAAGGTCGAGGATCTCACTGGCAGCTTTTTGCTTTGTATTTCCATGGTGTGCCCCTCTATGCCTCTGGTTGGTCGAAAGAGCCCGTGGGGAGCGCTGTCTTGATGATGTGAACGGCCAGGCCGAACGTGATCAGCAGCCAGGCGCAGGTGCCGGCGAAGGCGTAGATCAGTGCGTCGGTGCTGCCGGTCCAGCAGGTCGAGTCCGGTCCAGGTGAACCTGCAGTCGCTGGCGACCAAGTACAGCAAAGCGCCCAGCAGTATCAGGGTGAATTTAATCAGCGTGATGCCGTCGGCATGAGCCTTGGATGCTTTCACTGCCCGCCGCGTGACCGTCTTCCGGCCTTCCAGGATGGCGCGCACCATCGGCGCCAAGAACAGGGTGGGGCGTTCTTTGATAGGGATCATGAGGTCACCTGTTTCATGTTGGAGTCGACCCATTGGCGCATCCTGGTCCAGCGCTCTTCCGGCGTTTCAGGTCGCTATCCAATGGTTCCGTCGGCCCTGAGCCCGTAAACGCTTGGGCGCTCGTCGTTTTCCCAAACAATTCCCTGGTCATTGCAGTCCGGGTCGCCAGCTTCGAAATAGCGCTCAGACACCGCTTCGGCGTTGTGGTATTCGAGTTGTACCATCTTCACCTGCAAGCGTTGCGCAGCGACCCAGGCCTTGCACTTGTCACCGTCGCCCTCGTCGAAGTCGGGCATATCGGGGTGAGCGAACATGCCGTATTCATCGCGACGACCGGGGCTGAGTGGATCAATTTGATTTCTTCAAGCATGACTTCGTCCTCGCCGCTATAGCGGCTATCAAATTCATAGAGGGGAGAGGTATCGTTGCCACCTCAGATAGGGAGGTGTGATGTGGTCGTACACGGAGTTGAATACCGATTTTGCTGCGCTTCAAGCGTTGTCGAAGGACACGATGGCCTCGCGATGGAGTGCTGGAAAGGCGACAACGGACCTTTGTTTGAGATTTTTCGAAATGATGAAACGCTTCGATTTGAGGTGACTTTTTTCGTACCGGATGTACCGCTTGAGTTGCTTGAGTACGCGGTGCCGACAGCTCGAGAGTGGTTAGGAGATTTTGTTCCCTATCCCTGATGCCGAGCCCTTGCCGCTAGCGGCTGACTTTGAAGGGGGGATGGGGAGGGGTGAAACGAAAGAGTGAGGCGCTAATTCCAGCGAACGTCGAGTTCTAAAATTTGTTGCTGCAGCTGCGCTATGAGTTCAAACCAAGAATCGAAACCATTTAATTCGTTCTGGACCAAGTGTTCGGCGAACTGGATGTTGGATTCGTCTGGGTCGTTGGCCTCTAAGGAGTAGACCAGCATCTTGCGCGATGTCAGGCGCCGCCCTCCGTAATATCGGATGGAAGCGGAATGATTGATAGCGTTACTGGATGGGGAAACTTATAATTTCTATTTTATCACGGAGATGAATAGATGTTCCCCAAGTACGTGCGTTCGGTTGGCTATGGTCTGGTGGTAGTAGGAACGATCTCACTACTATTTTCGGCATTCGAGTTGTTTGCTGGAAGAGATTCTCTGTTTGCCGTGGCTAAATCAGCAGTATTTGTACTGGTTGGTATCTGGATTATCAAAGAAGCAGTAAAGGTCTAGCTACATCCCAAAGGCAATTTCACATAGCTGTCGCACTCCGTTACCGGATGCGGCGAGCAGGATGGAATTTTGGAAAAAGATAAGGTATCAATCCGCACCTTGGATTTGAGCCTATAAAGGAGCACTGATGCGACACGAGATTTATTGGCGCTTTATAGCAATGATTTTGTTCAGCTTCACGCTGACCGGGTGTATTCATTACGAACACAAAAGTGCAGAAGGAAAATCAAACTCCGAGATCGCTACGATTCAGCAGTTCGATAAATCTTTGACAATATTTAAGATTGACGACGATCAAACCCTTTATTGGTTGAGCCGCCAAAGCGAATACCGGCTGGGTGCAGGCAGGCATAAGATTCAAGTTCGTAAATTTATTACCGCGGAGCAGCAAACTGCTCCAATTGAAATGACTGTTGATCTGGTAGGCGGCCGTACTTATGGGCTCTATGGGATCTCTTCGTCAACATGGTGGCGATACGAGGTTCGTGACGTGCAAACTGGGCAGCCGGCAGATGTCGCGGATCCTGTTGTCAACGAAACGCCTCCGATATCAGTTAACTAGATAGCTCGAATCTTGTCGCCTGCGTCTTTCTGAAGGGCGAGCAGGCTTTTATTGCGAAATTCCCGCGCCACGTTTTCGGATATATCGATTTCGTGGCGCGGCGGATTCAAGAGTGGCAGGCACTTAGCTGAGCCCAGCGCATGAAGGTGATGAATCATCAGCGTCATCGCCTCGCTCTGCTCAGTAATGCCTGACCATTCCATCAGAGCGGCCAGGGCCTGCCGGGTGCCTGGCCTAACCCCCGAGCCTCAATTCCTCTTCGGCATTCGCCACGCGCGTCCTGGCAGACTTGGCCAAGCTATCTTTCTGCGGTACTGCTGCCATGGCCTACCTCTTCTATTCCGCCATACTAACCAATAAGGTGGTTTTTAAATCCCTGCTCAATTAAGTACTTCCAGGCCGCTAGGACTTTTTCCGGTAATTCTTCTTCGATCTGAAATCCCTTTTTTGGATACAGCATAATACGCTGTATATCCCCCACCATTTCATCGATTAATCCGAGCACCCCCACCTGGTTGGAAGTTTGCTCAGGGAAACAATACCTCGGCGCATCAACCCAAGCGTCAAGGCCCGCCCACTGGATAGGTAAAGTCAACCTTACTCGGCGGATTGAGTTTGGCTTGGTAAGAAAAGTAGCGCTCTTTATTTGTGGAAACATTTCTTTGGTAAAGGCAATATTTTCAGCAAAGTTAGTGGCTCGTTTTTCCAAGCTGAATTGCTCATGTAAAACTCCGAGATCTAGCGCGCGCTGAGCAAAAATTTCGGCTTCAGTCTTGTCCCATAAATGTCTAGTCCAGTTGCCGGTATTGCCTGTGAACAATAAATGTCCAGCTACTCCCTTGCGAAGCAATTCGCAAGCGTAATCGCAGACACGAAGATCATACGATCCACAGACTACTAACAAATCACAGTTCTCATGCTGACGTCCTTCAGATAAGAACTCCCAAAGAATAGCGGCGTACTTTAGTGTTGATGTCATTAAGAAGGTAATCTCCTAGAGCTATGGTTGCCGAGAATCAAGAATTTTTCATTAAAAAGAGAGGTTGGTGTCAAACGTTCGATTGTTGGCAGTGTGTTAAAGTCGGTATACACAGCCTTAGCGCCGTAATTGCTTAGCGAAACGTCACTGCCGATACCGATACACCATGCGCCGCTGCTGACTGCCGACTGCACACCGCTTACAGAGTCTTCGAAGACAAGGCACTCATTTATGGGGGTGTTTAGTTTTCGAGCCGCTAGCTGATAACAATCAGGAGCTGGCTTTCCATTGCTGACATCCTCG
Source organism: Pseudomonas sp. R1-43-08 (assembly GCF_003852255.1). Lineage (NCBI taxonomy): Bacteria > Pseudomonadati > Pseudomonadota > Gammaproteobacteria > Pseudomonadales > Pseudomonadaceae > Pseudomonas > Pseudomonas sp. R1-43-08. The sequence continues at coordinate 3,221,918 of NZ_CP027734.1, read as the reverse complement.
CGTGAGACTCTACAGTCAAAGCTAGTTTCCAAGCCATGTTGTTTGAGCACGTAGGCGATACGAGCGGGCCAACTACTAGTCACCAAAGCCAACGGAACTGAGCGTTCCCGCAATTGAGAAATTAGCTCTCTCACCCCAGGTACCAACAAACAGGCGGCTACCTCTTCAGCAGCATCTACTTGTTTTTTAATAATGCTGCGGGTGGGCTGATTGAAGTTAGGGAAGAGTGCGTGAAGCGTATACTCCCCTGGTCGGCCATGGATGTGTTCATGGATAAAATCTTGGCTAATTTCAACTCCGTATTCCCGTGCCACGCTCGTCCAGGCATGTTCAATAACTTGCCGTGACTGAATAAGAACACCGTCCATATCAAAACAGACCGCTGTAAACGTGTGTGTCATCATGTTTAGAGTTCCGCATTTTTTGATGAGCGATTAAAGCTAGCAGCGCGCCGAGCAAGGCTATAATGGCCATTACATAAAAAGAGCCATTGGGTATTATCTCGTAAAGGTAGCCGGAAAAAGGCGTGGCCACCCCCATCGGTATTGCTACTGCGAAAGAATAATAGAATCCCTGCGTTAAAGTCTGTATGTCTTGCGGAGCGTGATCTCGGATAAAGCGCATAATCGCCGTGTGATAAGCAGCAAAACTCAGCGCGTGCATGCATTGCCCTATAATGATTAGTGATAGGGCATCGCTATTAGAGAAAAATGCCCAGCGAAGTGATGCGCATAAGCTGGACAGAACTACAATAGATAGCGGGGAAAAAGATTTTAAAACTTTATTTGAGAACGCAAAGTATGTAATTTCAGCAATCACAGCGACTGACCAAAATAATCCAATTGTAGTTGATGAGTAGCCTTTGATTCCCCAATTTATTGAGGCTGTGGCAAAATATAGTGTGTGGCTTAATTGGATTATACTGGCAGAGGCGATTGCAAGTAGCAGTATTTTGTTTTCGAATAGTCGTCTCCAATCTGGTTTTTTAATGATCTGAGTATTGCCAGAGAAGTTTAAATTTGGAATTCGATATCTCAACCATAAGCAACTTAGCGCTGTAAAAATCATGCTTGCGGCAACGATGACAGGCACCCAAGAAAGCCCATAAACAGTAAAAAAAACACCACCAAGTGTTGACGTTAAAATAAAGGCTGAAGAGCCAACCGCTCTTACCCAGCCGTAATTTTGAATGGACTGTTTGTCTCGTTTGAGCAGATACGACTCGGACAGAGGCAGCACGACCATCCATAGTCCGCCAAACGAAATGCTCAGCGCGATAAAAGTGAATAGAGAGGGAGGTAGAAAATAAAACAGCAGAGTACTGATGGCTGCTGAAAAACTTAATAGTGCGGCCAAGTAAATTTGATCTACGCGCCAGTCCGCAACGTAAGTAATTAACACTCCTGTTACAATTTGAGGCCAATAAGCTGCCGCGATCAGCAAACCTATCTGACTGGCGCTAAATCCTAAAGTATCTAGCCAAGTTGGCCAGAATGGATAAATAATGCCCTCGGCTGCAAAAAAACCAAAAAATATCATGTACATCGTGTCACCAAATAAAACAGTTGAACACCAATCTTGAAAAAAAAGGGGCTTCAGGAAGCCCCTAAGCGCATCGGTTTTACTCAAAGCGCTGTAATGCGAAACTGTTCTTGTTTTTACGCCATATGATTAACGACTCGCTCATAACCACCAAATCGACCATGCCGTCTTTAAGGGCAGCCAAGGCATCTTGTGAAGAGCATACAATCGGCTCTTCATGCCGATTGAAGGAAGTATTTATCAAAGCAGATTGCCCTGTTCGGGAGTGCCAGGCATTTAGAAGCTTGTGCATAAAACCATCCACTTCAGGACGAATTACCTGCGGTCTAGCAGTACCGTCAATATGCACGACAGCAGGGCTGGCCTCGATAAACTGCGGATGGCAATCATATGTCATCGTCATGGTATCAGCGGCAATATGCTCTTCGGACCAGTCAATATAGCACTCGGCGGCCTGCTCGACAGCTGTCACTGGGCCAAACGGCATAAACTCAGTTCGGTGCATGCGTTTGTTGAGCCAGTCGTTCACGTCAGCATCTTTGGCATGGTAAACGATACTCCTGTTGCATAACGACCTCGGGCCAAATTCCATTTTTCCTTTGAACATTCCTAGAACTTGGTTTTCCATTAAAGCATCTACGAGCGTTTCAATGATATTAGTCGGATTGTGATAACCCAATTCAGGGTAGTCACGATTTATCAGGTTTATGTTTTGTGAAACGCTCCGTGCCGCTGGGCCCAGCGTCATCGCCGGGTTTTTGAATCGTGTACCCTTTTCTAAGTAAGCAGCCCCCACTGCAGCAGCCAATGCCAGGCCGCCGTCTCCCATGCATGGCAGCACATAAACGTTACGCACGTCAGGGATTTCTCGTAACCGCTGGTTAAGCTTCACGTTGCCAAATACACCACCCGCCAAGCAAAGGTTACTACTCCCTATCTTTTCTAGATGGTAAGTTACAACTTTAACTAGCATGTCTTCGACATGGCGTTGAACGGCGGCTGCGATATCTTCCGGTTTTTCCTTGGCCAGTAAACTTTGTAATATATCGCTATAACCAGTATATGAAGGTAGGAAAAGATCTCCGCATTTGGCTCTAATTCGCCCGTCCTCAACATTGATCATTTGTTGCATTACGCCAAGCAATTTCTCAGGATCGCCGAATGCAGCTAAGCCTGTGATCTTGCCTTCATGACGATTAGGTTTGTAACCTAGCAGATGGGTGATGCGTCCGTAGAAGTACCCCAGGCTATCAACGCTTGTTTCACGCTGTAATACCGTGGTTTCGTTGGGTGTGTAATGTGTTAGCGTCAGTGATTGAAAATCACCTCGCCCGTCACATGTTAGGGTTAAAGCTTCATCAAAGGGGGAGCATACATAAGCACCCAGAGCGTGACATTCATGGTGGTCTATGTAGTATGCGGACAGCGCATTATCTGCGATAAACTTATCGAACTCAGCTCTTTTTTCTTTGTCGTTGGTGATTTCGTCAGTAATACGTTTTCGAAAAAGAGGTAGCCCATCAGGGTTGTTCTTAACTTCATCTACAATGCGATCGAAATATAAAGGTAAGTGCTTTTCAGCGGTGAAGCCTGCGTTCCAGCCATAGGCGACATAGTCTACGTCCTCTAAACTTACACCCGCCTCACCTAGTACAAATGAAATAGATTGCGCAGGCCAGACTTTGTCATCTTTGATGCGGGTAAAACGTTCTTCACTCACCGCCGAGAGGATTCGGTCGTCGCGGACCAGGCAAGCACCTGATAAATCATTGTTAGTAATTCCTAAAACTATCATAACAACTCCATGTTTTGCAGTTCAGTGATTATCAGAGATCACTGCATCAGTACCGCCCATAATTCTGTCCTCAGAATATTCCCTGGCGTCCAGTGGGCCGTTTAATAGCTCCCAAGTGGGCGATCCTGCCCTCTGACACAAACAGCGTAGCAGTGGATTGTGACACCCGTATGAAGATTTTTCATAAAGAAAAATTTTGCATGGATTTTGGTTATAAATATTGATTGTCCGAGAACGCAGTTAAATTCTTGTAGTTGTACATGCTGAATATGAGCTTTGCCAACGCGAGACGCTCGGACTCAATCCCGCCAAGCCCTGCTTGATGTGCCCAGCGTTTTCACCTATTAGGAAAAAGAGCATCACGTACGTTATTACCAACCTCATTCAAGTCTTGCTTTTCGCTGTGGAGAGCCATGAGTCGACCTACCTACCGCTTCGAAGGTAGTTGCCGTCGGGCACGACCTCTACCGCCTGTTTAGCGGCTCCATTGGTCTAAAGCCAGATCTGAGACTCGCCACCGCGACTATGCTGAATTCACCAGCAATCGAGATAGAGGCTCCCATGAGAGAGGCGCAGCGAAGACTGACCCTGACAGCATGGCGCGAGCTTTCCGCACTGGGCGGAAATCGAATGGATGCCGAAGTTAAATACTTCGAATTGCTGCGGCGGGCTGACGCCATGGAGCGAGCCGACCTCATCTCGAGTGATGAGTGGCGAAGCCTTGTCAAACACGCCGGAGCATTACTCTGCAGTACTGCGCAGTGTATGGGCGGACCGGGGTAGGCCAGAAAGACGCTAGTCTCCTGACGTGACGCCCCCATCGATATCGATATGAATGCCCAAATCCTGACGGCCGGGCGCAAGATGCGGTTTGAGTGTCAATGCCGGAATGTCATAGTCACCGGCATTCTGGCGACGAAATGGCAACGGCTGATCAGTGAACAGGTTGCCCAGCCGAGCAGCATAGGCCGTGCATAGCTGTTCGAACCGCGCGGCGTCCATTTTGCTGGTTTTATAGATGGGGAAGGGCGGCACAACGGTGAACCCAGGATAGAAGAGCACCCCATGCTGGATAGGGAATAGCAGGTCATCCAGCGCACCGTTCACCCCTCGACCACTGTAGTGGGACTCCCAACCGCCCATGCTGACCACCAGCATCGCGCGCTTTCCAGTCATGCTGCCTTCGCCGTAGCGGTCGCCCCAGTGGCTTTCGCTGTGTTCGCCGACACCGTAGGCAAATCCGTAGGCGTAGACGCGTTCGACCCAGCCCTTGAGGATCGCCGGCATCGAGAACCACCACAGTGGAAATTGAAAGATCACGGCGTCCGCCCATCGCAGTTTGGCCTGCTCTTGCTCGATGTCTGCCGGTTGGGTGCCGGCGGCAAATACACGTTGCGATTCCATGGCCGGATTGAAGGGGGTTGCGTCGTCATAGCCGGGGGCGTCGTCCGTATCGATGGGCGCTTTCCAACGCATGGCGTATAGATCGGAGACCTTGACCTCATGGCCTGCGGCTTCCAGGTGGGCGATCGCGAAATCCCTGAGAGCGCCATTGAGCGAGCGAGGTTCAGGATGGGCGTAGATCAGTAGCAGCTTCATAGTGGGCTCCGAGTGGATGTATACCTCACCGTAGCGACCCACGCGGTATGATAGAAATGAATTTCCGAAACATATGGTATTTACATGCACAATACCTTGCGACGTCTGGATCTCAATTTGCTGGTCACGTTGGATGCGTTGTTGTCTGAGCAAAATGTGACACGGGCAGCGCGCTTGCTCAATCTCGCGCAATCGACCGTCAGCCTGCAACTGGGTCGGCTGCGAGAACTTCTCGACGATCCATTGTTGCTGCCCGGCCCGCGAGGGATGTCGCCTACCGAGCGTGCCCGTGAATTGCGCGGGCCGCTGCGTGACGCGTTGGTCGCGTTGGAAGGCGCGCTGAGTCCTGGCGGCACGTTTGAGCCCGCGCTGTCTGATCAGACGTGGAAGGTGGCGGCCAGTGATTACGCCGCGACGGCTTTGGTCTGGCCGTCACTGGCCCTGCTCAGGCGCCTGGCTCCGAATACCCGCTTGGCATTGCTGAACAAACATCCCGTCAGCCTCGCTAACGATCTGGAAAGCGGTCAGCTCGATCTGGCCTTGCACACGCGCGATGATGCGCCGCCAAAACTGCGCCAGCGGTCTCTGGTTCACGAACGCTATGTGCTGGCCGGGCGGCGCGGCCATCCTGCGTTGACAGCCAAGCTATCGCTCAAAGCGTTTTGCGGCCTTGAACACGCCGTTATGTCACCCAATGGCGGCGGGTTCGTTGGGAGTACCGACCAGGCGCTGGCCGCTAAAGGGCTGGAGCGACGCGTCGTATTGTCAGTGTCCAATTTCAACTCGCTTGTCTCGGCACTGGTGCACAGCGACCTGGTGGCGGTGGTGCCGGAAAGGCTGGTGCGGGATGAGCCGGCGCTGCACGTGCAGGCACCTCCACTGGCCATTCCGGGTTTTGAAATGCTCATGTTATGGCCCGAGCGGCTGCACCGCGATCCCGCCCATCGGTGGCTGCGCGATCTGATTGCCGCGACGTTGCAAGCGGCTCCCGACCCCGAGGTTTGATGGGGTCGTTACTCGACCGTGCAGATCCAGCGGTGATTATGCCGATAGGGCGCGCGGGTGAAGTGCACATCTGAAACCAGATTCAGGCCGCGCTTTTTCAGCGCTTCGGTCAGTTCTACGAGTGTCTCTGCCTGGATAGTCATTGCGGTTACCTCGTCAGATTTACTGCGTTCATAATTCTTGACCGAGGGGGCAACTCGCTAATTCAAATTTTCTACACGCTTAATAGTTGAAGGCCGGGCCTGTAGTCCGATGCTTATCTGGCCCCCAGGGCTGCACTTTTTTCCATTCTCCTGATCTACCTCTGTCCCAGCCACCCATATCCTGCGGGTGGCCAACAGCCACAGACCCGGTACCGATGCATCGAACGCTAACTGTTTTTATCACCCAATGGCCGCGGTGGCTGGTTGCGATACTGGCGCTGTGTGCCGTCGGTTGCAGCCAGCAACAGGGGCGCGACATTGCCAGGCAGTTCAGCGATGGCAAACCCGATGAGTTTTTTCAAACCAGCGTTGATCGCATGGCCACCCTGGGCATGCGCGACAACCTGCAAAGCCTTTATCTGCTGATGAGCAAGCTTTACCTGCGTAACCCCAACCAGTGGCGCCAGTCCGGTTATCCGGATGCGGTAACTGCTGCGCGCACTATTCGCCAGGCTATCGAAAACCGTCAGCCATTGCCTGCGCTGGGGGAACGTCGTGATCTGGCGGCCTTGAGTTACTCCCTGAGCCCGGAGTTTCGGGGTGATCGGGTGGGGGCGTTCATCTACGCGATCGGCAGCATGCTGGTGACCGCACACGGTGGGCGCACGCAATTTTATGTGACCGACTCGATCAACCCGCAGTTTGTCAGCAACGCCGCACGGAATATCGAGAAAGCCACCTGGTTGCTCGGCCAGCGCCAGGACGCCAATGGCGTGTTGCTGCTGTTTTCCAATGAAATATCGGAGGAGGGCAGCAATCTCAGTTTCGCCGTCGAATTCGGCAAGATCGTCGCGCGCCTGGATCTGTTGACCCAGATACTCGATGAGCGCTACCGACGCATCGGCCTCAATTATGCGCAAAGTCTGTTGCTGATGAATTTCCTGCCTGTGCAGTGACAGGGCCAATGGGTGCGGTGTTTCCCTTTCCTCTGTAGGAAACTGCCTTTCATGCCCTGGACCGCTTGAACCACGCCCCGGTCAGCCCTAGCCTCGGACTTTTCTTAAACATGAGTGCCTACCTTGGGTAAGCGAAAAACGGTTTGGCCTACTGATCGCGAAATCCGCCTGCGATTTATCCTGTTTGCTGTAATCGACGCCGCGAGCGCTCAAGGAGTCGCTTCGGAAGTGTTGTTACCCGCGCACAAACTGCTGCGCGGCTCGCCTACGGAGGTGCAGCTGCGCGATACGCTTGCCGAGATCCTGGCCACCGATGAAATGTATGGATTCAGATTCCCCATCGGCTCGGATGCTGACGACTTGATGCAGACGCTGGAGTTGCCGGGCAATCAGGACCACACGTGACCTGACGGGTGTGGGCGTCTTCCCATGACTGTTCGCGTGCCGGCGCTGCCGTCCCCGCCCCCGTATTCCAAGGACCTGCCCATGCTGTTGCGACAACCTGCGCTACTGTTCGCCGCCCTGACCCTCAGTTCTCAGGTACAGGCCGAAGACCTGCAATTGGCGCCGGTCGAAGTCACTGCGTCTGAAGCCAGCGCCGGCGAAATCGCCCAGGCACAGCTCAAAAGCGTGCCCGGCGGCACTAATTTTATCGACATGGACAGTGTGCAACAGGGCCGGGTGAGCTCCAACGAGGATGTCTTCAAGTACCAGGCCGGGGTGTACGCCAAGGCGGCGAACAATGAAGGGGTCAAGCTGTCCATTCGCGGTTCGGGCTTGAACCGCAGCCCCGGTGCCCATGCCTCCGGGTTGTACGAAATGTTCGACGGCCTGCCGCTCACCGGCCCCGGCGGTACGCCCTATGAGCTCAAGGACCCGCTTTGGCAAAGCCGGGTAGAAGTGCTGCGCGGCGCCAATGGCTTCGACCGGGGCGCGTTGGCCCTGGGCGGCGCGGTCAACTACGTCAGCCGCACCGGTCTTGATGCGCCCAAACTGCAACTGCGCTATGAGGCGGGCAGCCATGGTTACGCCCAGCGCGAGATCAGTTCCGGCCAGGTGCTCGGGGATGCCGATTACTACATCAGCCTCACCGATTCTGCGTCCGACGGTTACCAACACCAGAGCGCCGGCACCGGCAAGGGCGTTGCGGCCAACTTTGGCTATCGCTTCAACCCGGACCTGGAAACGCGCTTCTATTTTCGCTACCGCGAAACCACCAACGACACACCAGGCAAGCTCACGCGTTACCAGATCAGCCATGACCCGCGTGCCGCCAACAGTCTCAACGCCGCCCGCGATTCCAAGCGCTTGCAACCGGGTTCCACCTGGATTGCGAACAAGACCACCTTGCAATTGGATGACGCTTCGCGCGTCGAAGTCGGCCTGGCTTATCACGACTACCCGATGGACCTGCGCGAAGGCACCAACCGCCTGAAAGTCGCCTACACCGACATCAGCGGCACCCTCAATTACATTCGCCAGGACAGCCTGTTCGGCCACGACAGCCACACCACGCTCGGCCTGCGCACCACCCAGGCGATGCCGAACAACGGCGCCTCGGAGTACGTGCGCACCCCGGCGGGCAATACGGCCGGCTACGCTCCGGGCACCAAGACCCGTGACTACACCTACCTGGGTTCCGACGCCGTGCTGCATATCGGCAACGAACTGGAGCTGGTGCCTGACCTATGGCTGACCAGCGGCCTGGCCGCGATCTATACCCGCCGCGAAACCCAGGTCACCTATCCAGACGGCCAGGCACCGACCAGCCAACACGATTGGGACTACGCGCCACGCATTGGCCTGCGCTATGACTTCACCCCGCAATTGCAGGTGTACACCAACCTGAGCCGTTCAGTGGAACCGCCGCACGCCTGGTCGATGATCTGGGGTTCCAACAAGTATTTCGGTACCGGCAGTGGCGCGGCCACCGGCTTGCAGCGCGAAGGCGTGAAGTTGCGCAACCAGACGGCGACGACGCTGGAAGTCGGTGGCCGCGGTGAGGCTTGGCTCGGCCAGTGGGACCTGGCGCTCTACCGCTCTGAAGTGCGCCACGAGCTATTGATCGTGGAAACCCAGGCCCAGACCGCAACCAGCAATGCCATCGTCGCCGAAGCCAACGCCAGCCCCACCGTGCATCAGGGCGTGGAACTGAGCCTGCTCAGCCCGCTGTGGGAGGGCGGTCGCAACGGCCAGCTTGCGCTGCGCCAAGCCTACACCTTCAGTGATTTCCACTACCGCGATGACGAGCGTTTCGGTGACAACACCTTGCCGGGCATTCCCAAGCACTATTACCAGGCGCAGTTGCGCTACAGCCATCCGAGCGGTTTCTACACCAGCCTCAACACCGAGCATGCCTCGCGGGTGGCGGTGGACTACGCCAACTCTTACTACGCCGCAGCCTACACCACCCTGGGCGCCACGTTCGGCTTTGACGCGCCCAAGCAGGATTGGCAGGCCTGGGTCGACCTGCGCAACCTGACCAACCGGCGTTATGCCAACACCGTTACCCCGGGCTATGACGACAAAGGCCTGGATGTCGCGCGCTCCACACCGGCCGATGGCCTTGGCCTCTACACCGGCGTGTCGTGGCGTTGGCGCTGAAGGGACATCTGGCTGACTGACGCGCCCGCTCAGCCTTCGTTCTGGCGCAGGCGCTTGTACAGGGTATTGCGGCTCACCCCGAGTTCGCGGGCGAGGTGCGATATGTTGCCGCCTGCCGCCTTCAAGCGTTGCGTCAGGTCGATGCTGTCATCCAGTCGCTCGCTGGCGGGCTGCGGTATCGGCCCCTGCAAATCCACAAAAAAGTCATCGGGCAGATGCTCCGGGCGGATCGGCTGTTCCTCAGCCATCGCCAATGCCACCTGCAACACACTGCTGACCTGGCGCAGATTACCCGGCCATGGATGCTGTTCGAACAGCTTCAGTACCTCGGCGCTCAGGCCGGCCCACTGCGTGGGGTCGCGGTGTCGCTGCCACAGTTGCTGGAACAACGCCTGCTTGTCGCTGCGCTCGCGCAACGGCGGCAGTTCCAGGGTCAGGCCACCAATGCGGTAATACAAATCCTCCCGAAAACGCCCGGCCTGCACCAGCTCCCGTAGCGCACGGTTGGTCGCCGAGATGATGCGCAAGTCCACCGGGAACACCTCACTGCTGCCCACCGGTTGCACGCAGCGCTCCTGCAGTACCCGCAACAGTCGCGCCTGGGTGGGAAGAGGCATATCGCCGATCTCATCGAGAAACAGCGTGCCCTTGTCGGCCTTGCGGATGAGGCCGATGCTGCCCTTTTGATTGGCGCCGGTGAACGCGCCTTTTTCATAGCCGAACAGTTCCGATTCCACCAGTTCAGCCGGAATCGCCGCACAGTTCACCGCGATCAATGCCTGGCTGCTACGGGAACTGGCCTGGTGCAGGGCTTTGACGAATACCTCTTTGCCCACCCCGGTCTCGCCGTGGATCAACAACGGAATGTCCTTCTCCAGCAGGCGCTCGGCCTGGCGCACGGCTTTCTCCACACGCATATCGCCAAAATGCAGGGTGGTGAGGCTGACGGCGCTCGGCTTCGACGGCGCCGGCTCATTGAACACCCGCGCCTGTACCGGCGTCTGCCTGGGGCGCTTGAGCAGGCATTGGAAGCGATTGCGTCCCGCTGCTTGCAGGGAAAACGCCAGCCCCTCCGGCTGATTCAACAACTCCAGCAGCGACACCTTGAACAAGCTGTCGATCATCACCCTCGACAAGCTGATCCCCAGCAGGTTGTCCGCGCGCCGGTTGGCCGACAGCACCTGGCCGCTTTCATCAAAAATCAGCAGGCCTGCCCACTGGCTGTCGAGGTTGCTCAGGCCGGTGTTGAACGTCAGCTGGAAATGCTCGCCGCGAAACAGGTTGAGGATCAGCCGGTTTTCCACGGTCTGGCTCATCATCTTGACCATGCCCAGGGTGTGGGAGGGCGGCAGGTAGCTGTCGCTGGAGACATCCAGCACCGCGATGATTTCGCGTTGTGCGTCGAAAATCGGCGCCGCCGAACCGGTCATGAAGCGGTTGGCCTTCAGGAAGTGTTCGTCGTGCTCGATATGCACCGCCTGGGCACAGGCCAACGCGGTGCCGATGGCGTTGGTGCCGCTGGCGTGTTCCATCCAGCTGGCGCCCGCGCTGAAACCACGGGCCAGCCCGGGCTCGATAAAGCGCTGGGTACCCCACGACGTCAGGACCTGGCCCTGGTTGTCGGCCAGCATGATCAGGCAGTTGGAATTGCTCAGGATGTTCTCGTAGTAGGGCAGCACTTCCTGATGGGTGGTCTGCACCAGTGAATGCTGGCTCTCCAACAACTGCCGAATGCCCTCGGCGGGCAGTTGGTCGAAGCTGGGGACGCTCTGGTGATCCAGGCCGAACGCGCGGCAACGGCGCCAGGAGTCCTGGATGATGGTGTCGTGAGTCAGTGGTTCGGCCATGTATTGACCTTCATTTTTATTGTTTTGGGGTCTTGCACAATCCAATGGATGTAACCAAGTCAATGTGGGAGGGGGCTTGCCCCCGATAGCGGCGGGTCAGTCAGCACGTTTTTCACCGATGTACCGCCATCGGGGGCAAGCCCCCTCCCACATTTGGCCTTTGTTGGGATCTGAAGAGTGTTGTTCAGAACTGTTCATTGTCAACCCCCCTGGCTGTTCAGTTGCGCAGTCAAATTGTTCACTCCCGAACAGCATATTTACCCATTCTCTTACGAATCAACCACCTGCCATTTCTGGCACGAAACTCGCTCTGATAACTGGCCAGATTCATTCCAATAATAAAAAGGTCGTGTCATGTCATTGACCCTGGAACATGTCTCCCGCGTTGTCGAAGGTCAAACCTGGATCGACGACGCCAACCTGCGCTTCGAGGCGGGCTCCTTCAACGTATTGCTCGGTCGTACCCTGTCCGGCAAAACCAGTTTGATGCGCCTGATGGCCGGTCTGGATAAGCCCGACAGCGGTCGCATCCTGATGAACGGTGTGGATGTCACGCAAAAGCCGGTGCGCCTGCGCAACGTGTCGATGGTGTATCAGCAGTTCATCAACTATCCGACCATGACCGTGTTCGAGAACATCGCCTCGCCTTTGCGCCAGGCCGGTGTGTCCAACGAGCTGATCCAGAGCAAGGTGCTGGAAACGGCGCGGATGCTGCGCATCGAGAAATTCCTGCAGCGCCACCCGCTGGAACTGTCCGGTGGCCAGCAGCAGCGTACGGCCATGGCCCGGGCGTTGGTGAAGGACGCCGAGCTGATCCTGTTCGATGAGCCGTTGGTCAACCTGGATTACAAGTTGCGCGAAGAGTTGCGCCAGGAAATGCGCGAACTGTTCAAGGCGCGCCACACCATCGCCATCTACGCCACCACCGAGCCGAACGAAGCGCTGGCGCTGGGCGGTACTACCACCATCCTGCACGAAGGCCGGGTGATCCAGAGCGGCAAGGCCGCCGAGGTCTATCACCAGCCACAAAGCGTATTAGCGGCCGAGTTGTTTTCCGAGCCACCGATCAACCTGATGCCCGGTCGCATCAGTGGCAACGAAGTGAGTTTCGCCAACTTCGTGCATTTCCCGCTCAATGTCGACCTGCGCCCCATCGGCGAAGGTGAGTTCCGCTTTGGCGTGCGCCCCAGCCATATCAGCCTGGTGCCGAGCAACGACGATGACCTGGAACTGGCGGTGACCGTGGAAGTCGCCGAGATCAGCGGTTCGGAAACCTTCCTGCATGTGCGCAGCGAACACTTCCTGCTGGTGTTGCACCTGCCGGGGGTGCACGAGTACGACGTCGATGCGCCGATCCGCGTGTACATCCCCACCCATAAACTGTTTGTGTTCGATGGCCAGGGACGTTTGGTCCAGGCCCCGGGCGCCGTGTCGCGAGGGTTGCCTGATGGCCGAGATCCATTTGCAGAACCTGGCGCACAGCTACAGCGCGACCCCGAGCGGCCCAGAGGATTACGCCATCCGGGAAATGAACCATGTGTGGGAGCAGGGCGGCGCCTACGCCTTGCTCGGGCCGTCGGGCTGTGGCAAGTCGACTTTGCTCAACATCATTTCCGGCCTGCTCAGCCCGTCCGAGGGCCAGGTGTTGTTCGACACCCAAGTGGTCAACGACCTCACCCCGGAAAAGCGCAATATCGCCCAGGTGTTTCAGTTCCCCGTTGTGTACGACACCATGACGGTGTTCGATAACCTGGCGTTTCCCTTGCGCAACCAAGGCATGGCCGAGGCGAAAATTCACAGCAAGGTGCAGGAAATTGCCGAGGTTCTCGACCTGCAAAACCTGTTGAGCAAAAAAGCCCGCAACCTCACCGCCGACGAAAAACAGAAAGTCTCCATGGGCCGTGGCCTGGTGCGCGACGACGTGTCGGCGATCCTGTTCGATGAACCGCTGACAGTGATCGACCCGCACCTGAAGTGGAAACTGCGGCGCAAGCTCAAGCAGATTCACGAGCAGTTCAACATCACCATGGTCTACGTCACCCACGACCAGCTCGAGGCATCCACCTTCGCCGATAAAATCGCCGTGATGTACGGCGGGCAGATCGTGCAGTTCGGCACGCCGCGCGAGTTGTTCGAGCGGCCGAGCCACACCTTTGTCGGTTATTTCATCGGCAGCCCTGGGATGAATCTGATCGAGGTGCAGGCCGAGGCGGGTGGCGTGCGGTTTGCCAACACGTCGTTGCCGTTGTCCGAGGCATTGCAGCAACGCCTCGCTGCCACCGATTACAAAAAGCTTCAGGTGGGCATTCGCCCGGAATTCATCCATGTGTGGGACGAGCATAACCCTGGCGCCTTGCAGGCCGAAGTCACACATCTGGAAGACCTCGGCACCTACAAAATCATGACCCTCAACCTCGACGGTGCCACCCTCAAAGTGCGCCTGGCTGAAGACAAACCGGTGCCCGAAGGCCGCGCCTGCATCAGCTTCCCCGCGCAATGGCTGATGCTCTACGCCGACGATTACCTGCTGGAGGAACTGCCATGAACAAGGTGCAGAACAACAAGGCCTGGTGGCTGGTATTGCCGGTGTTCCTGCTGGTGGCGTTCAGTGCCGTGATTCCGATGATGACCGTGGTCAACTACTCGGTGCAGGATATTTTCGACCAGTCCAGCCGCTACTTCGTCGGTGCCGACTGGTACAAACAGGTGCTGCTCGACCCGCGCCTGCATGACTCGCTGCTGCGCCAGTTCATCTATTCAGCCTGTGTGCTGCTGATTGAAATCCCGCTGGGCATCGCCATCGCCCTGACCATGCCGACCAAGGGGCGCTGGTCGTCGCTGGTGTTGATCGTGCTGGCGATTCCCTTGCTGATTCCGTGGAACGTCGTCGGCACCATCTGGCAGATTTTCGGTCGCGCCGATATCGGCCTGCTCGGTTACAGCCTCAACGCCTTGGGTATCAGCTATAACTATGCGGCGAACACCATGGATGCCTGGGTCACCGTGCTGGTGATGGACGTGTGGCACTGGACTTCCCTGGTGGCGTTGCTGTGCTATTCGGGGCTGCGGGCGATCCCGGACGTGTACTACCAGGCTGCGCGCATCGATCGGGCGTCGGCCTGGGCGGTTTTCCGACACATCCAGTTGCCCAAGATGAAAAGCGTGCTGTTGATCGCGGTGATGCTGCGCTTCATGGACAGTTTCATGATCTACACCGAGCCGTTCGTACTCACCGGTGGCGGGCCGGGCAATGCCACCACCTTTCTGAGTCAGACCTTGACCCAGATGGCCGTAGGCCAATTCGATCTCGGCCCGGCGGCGGCGTTTTCGCTGGTGTACTTCCTGATCATCCTGTTGGTGTCCTGGCTGTTCTACACCGCCATGACCCACTCCGACGCCAACCGCTGAGGCCGCCAACATGAGCAAGCGCAAGCTAATACCGCTTTTGATCTACATCCTGTTCCTGCTGGTGCCGATCTACTGGCTGCTGAACATGTCGTTCAAGAGCAACACCGAAATCCTCGGCGGGTTGACCCTGTTTCCGCAGGATTTCACCCTGGCCAACTACAAGGTGATCTTCACCGACCCCAGCTGGTACACCGGCTACCTCAACTCGCTGTACTACGTGAGCTTGAACACGGTGATTTCCCTGAGCGTGGCATTGCCGGCGGCCTACGCGTTTTCGCGCTACCGTTTCCTGGGCGACAAGCACCTGTTCTTCTGGCTGCTGACCAACCGCATGGCGCCGCCGGCGGTGTTTCTGCTGCCGTTTTTCCAGCTGTATTCGTCCATCGGCCTGTTTGACACGCATATCGCGGTGGCGCTTGCGCATTGTTTGTTCAACGTGCCGTTGGCGGTGTGGATCCTGGAAGGTTTCATGTCCGGGGTGCCCAAGGAAATCGACGAAACCGCCTACATCGATGGCTACTCGTTCCCCAAGTTCTTCGTGAAGATTTTCATCCCGTTGATTGGCTCCGGTATCGGCGTCACCGCGTTTTTCTGCTTCATGTTTTCCTGGGTCGAACTGTTGCTGGCGCGCACCTTGACCTCGGTCAATGCCAAGCCCATCGCAGCGGTGATGACCCGCACGGTCTCGGCCTCGGGTATCGACTGGGGCGTGCTGGCGGCGGCGGGGGTGTTGACCATCCTGCCGGGCATGCTGGTGATCTGGTTTGTTCGTAACCACGTGGCCAAGGGCTTTGCCCTGGGCCGGGTCTAGAGGAATCGACGATGGAATGGATGGCCTGGACCACCCCGACTGCACTGTTCTTTGGCGGCATCGCGCTGATTCTGGCGGGCATGACCACCTGGGAGTTGCGCGCGCCGAGTATCCCTCGGCGTGGTTTTCTGCCGATCAGCACCACCCGTGGTGATCGCTTGTTTATCGGTCTTCTCGGCAGCGCCTACCTGCATTTGCTGGTAATCGGCGCCACCGGCTGGAGCATCTGGGTGGCGACTGCGCTGTCCCTGGTGTGGCTGTTGAGTGTGATGCGCTGGGGCTAGGTGTGCACACCCTGTAGGAGCGAGCTTGCTCGCGAAAATCGTCAACGATAACGCGGTGTTCCTGGTAGCCCGCGGTGTCTTTGAGTTTTTCGCGAGCAAGCTCGCTCCTACAAGAGAGGGGTGTCTGCGAGTCCCGTCTGAAAATAACCAGGAGGTCTCTATGTTGAATAAAAACAATAAGCTGCGACATAGCATTTCATTGGCCGCCGTACTGGCCCTCAGTGGTTTGAGCGCTACGGCCTGGGCCGATGCGTATGAAGATGCCGCGAAAAAATGGATCGGCAGCGAGTTCAAGCCGTCCACCCTCACGGCCGAACAGCAATTGGAGGAATTGAAGTGGTTTATCAAGGCCTCGGAGCCGTTCCGTGGGATGAAGATCAACGTGGTGTCGGAAACCCTCACCACCCACGAGTATGAATCCAAGGTGCTGGCCAAGGCCTTCAGCGAAATCACCGGGATCAAGCTGACCCACGACCTGCTGCAAGAAGGCGACGTGGTGGAAAAGCTGCAAACCCAGATGCAGTCCGACAAGAATATCTACGACGGCTGGGTCAACGACTCGGACCTGATCGGTACGCACTTTCGCTACGGCAAGACCGAGTCCATCACTGACCTGATGGCCAACGAAGGCAAGGATTTCACCTCGCCAACCCTGGACCTCAAGGACTTTATCGGCCTGTCCTTCACCACCGCCCCGGACGGCAAGATCTACCAGCTGCCCGACCAGCAGTTCGCCAACCTTTACTGGTTCCGCGCCGACTGGTTCGAGCGCCCGGAGCTGAAAGCCAAGTTCAAGGAAAAGTACGGCTATGACCTCGGCGTGCCGGTGAACTGGTCGGCCTATGAAGACATCGCCAAATTCTTCAGCGAAGACGTCAAGGAAATCGACGGCAAGCGCATTTACGGGCACATGGACTACGGCAAGAAAGACCCGTCCCTGGGCTGGCGCTTCACCGATGCCTGGTTCTCCATGGCCGGCGGCGGCGACAAGGGCTTGCCCAACGGCTTGCCCGTGGACGAGTGGGGTATTCGCGTGGAGGACTGCCACCCGGTGGGCTCCAGCGTCACCCGTGGCGGTGACACCAACGGCCCGGCCGCGGTATTTGCCACGCAGAAATACGTGGACTGGATGAAAGCCTACGCGCCACCGGAAGCGGCGGGCATGACCTTCTCCGAATCCGGCCCGGTGCCATCCCAGGGCAACATCGCCCAACAAATCTTCTGGTACACCGCGTTTACCGCCGACATGGTCAAGCCGGGCCTGCCGGTGGTGAATGCCGACGGTACGCCGAAATGGCGCATGGCGCCGTCACCGGTCGGACCGTACTGGGAAAAGGGCATGAAAAAGGGCTATCAGGACGTAGGGTCCTGGACCTTCCTCAAGTCCACGCCCGAGAAGCAGAAACTCGCGGCCTGGCTCTACGCGCAGTTCGTGACCTCGAAAACCGTGTCGCTGAAGAAAACCATCGTCGGCCTGACGCCGATTCGTGAGTCCGATATCAACTCCCAGGCCATGACCGACATGGCCCCCAAACTCGGCGGCCTGGTGGAGTTCTACCGCAGCCCGGCCCGCACCGAGTGGTCGCCGACCGGCACCAACGTGCCGGACTACCCACGCCTGGCGCAACTGTGGTGGAGCAACATCGCGGCCGCCGCCAGCGGCGAGAAAACCCCGCAACAGGCCCTGGACAACCTGGCCAAGGAACAGGACGCAATCATGACGCGCCTGGAGCGCTCCAAAGTGCAACCGGTGTGCGGCCCGAAAATGAACCCCGAGCGTGACGCGCAATACTGGTTCGACCAGCCAGGCGCACCGAAGCCGAAACTGGCGAACGAGAAGCCTAAAGGCGAGACCGTGAACTACAACGACCTGCTCAAGCAGTGGGAGGCGGCGCGTAAATAATAGGGCTACGACAACCCTGGATGCGCTGAGTACCAGTGTGGGAGGGGGCTTGCCCTAATGCCAGTCAGTTAAGGCGACACCGAACCTGTGGCGAGGGAGCTTGCTCCCGCTGGACTGCGCAGCAATCCCATTGTTTGGGGCCGCTTCGCGCCCCAGCGGGAGCAAGCTCCCTCGCCACAAGTTAGTTCTCGCTCCTGCTACTTCTTAACTGACCGGCATTAGGGCTTGCCCCCTCCCACATCACTTGGGACAGAACGGAACCGTGTGTGCCATTTTTCATCTTGCGGGTAAGCTCGCCTGCATTTCATCTGGTGGTTCAAGACAGCTTCCCGGGTTGCGGCTAAACTGCTGAGCATTCATCCAGGAGATGACCTGATGGCAGTTCCACTTTCCCCAATTGTTTCGGAGTTTGAAACCGAAGAGCAGGCGAGTAGCCATGATCTCTGGTTTCGTAAAAAAGTCGAAAAAAGCCTGAACAATCCTGGCCCCGGTGTGGCGCATGATGAGGTCATGGCAAGGGTAGAGGCGATTATTCAACAAGCTGAGCATGATTAGCTGCCAACGCCTGCTGCTTGAAGGAAATCGCGACCGCTTATCCCCCCTTTTACAACCTCATTTGAATTTTCTGCACATTCCGATGCTCTGCATTCCATAAGCGTGTGTTTTGAAGCGCTTTTGCGGGGCCGCCTTGCAGGGTGGCCCGTTGTAACGGACTTTGCGGAAACTGCCACCATGACACTCCTCACTGCGCTGTCGGGCCAACCGGCCTCTCTCACCGACTCGGCCCCTGGCCGGCATCAACGGGTGTATCAACAGCTGTATGGCGAAGCTCCAGGCGCGGCGGCATTGGCGCGTGACTACCTGCAGGATCAACTGGCGCACGTGGAAAGCACCGCCTGCGACCTGCCCGAAGTGCCCGAGCAGTTGCTGGCCTGGGTCGAACAGCGTTGCGCCGCCGTGGCCGAGGCCTATGCCGAGTACCTGGAGCAACGCCAACAGGGCCGGCCGCGTCGCTATTTCCACAACAAGGCGCACGCGTTGTATGTGCTGCAGCGCGTGGCCCCGACCAAACAGGTCGACGGCGCCTGGCTCTACGGCCTGCTGCGCTATTGGCAGGACCAGCGTTTCGACGGCCTGCTGACCACCTACCTCGAAGAGTTGGGCGACGGCGAAGCGGCGCAGAACCACGTGGTGATCTATCGCAAGCTGCTCAGTGAGCACGATGCCGACAGCGAGGCCGGGCTTGAAGACGGCCACTACCTGCAAGGCGCCCTGCAACTGGCCCTGGGCCTGTGCGCCGACGAGTTCCTGCCGGAAGTCATCGGTTACAACCTGGGTTACGAGCAGTTGCCACTGCACCTGCTGATTACGTCATACGAACTCAGTGAGCTGGGCATCGACCCCTATTACTTCACCCTCCACGTGACCATCGACAACGCCAGCAGCGGCCACGCCAGCAAAGCCGCGCAATCGGTGTTGAACCTGCTGCCGCTGGGCGAGGGCAGGGAGGCGTTCTACCGTCGCGTCGCGGCCGGGTATCGCCTCAACGATCTCGGCCCAGGCACCACGGCGGTCATCGCAGATTTCGATCTGCAGGACGAAGTGGTGGCCATGCTCGAACGCAAGCGCACCTTTGGCCAGCACATGCATTCGGACTACTGCCGCTTCGAAGGCAAGACCGTCAACCAATGGCTGGCCAAGCCCGGCCAGATCGGGGATTTTCTCCGGGCGATGGAAGACAAGGGCTGGATCAAGCGCAACCAGGACCCCGCCGAGAGCCGTTTCTGGCAGTTGATCGAGGGGGCAGGGGCGGCGATGTTCGGCGTGTTCAGCGGGTATGAAAAACAGGTGCTGCATGACTGGATCGCCGGGGACTGGATCAGCAGCCAGCGCGTGCCGCCGGTTCGTCCGGGCCGTGGCAGCCGTTTCTCCCGCGAGCAGCATCGCCCTGCGGATCCTGACACCCAGGCCCTGGTGGATTCGTTATGGAACTTGCCCGATGACCAGCAGCTCACCGCGCTGATCCCGTGGATGTCAGCGCGACGCCACTGCAGTCCCGCAGGGTTGTACGCCACCCGCCGCTTTATCCAACTGCGCGCACGCCTGCGCTAAGGAAACATCCATGTCTGCACAACAACTGGCTGACCGCGCCCTGCTCAACCTCGGCCGAGGTTTGAAGGAGAGCGGTTACCGTTTTATCACGCCGACGCCGCTGACCCACGAACGCGTGTACCGGCGCCTGGGCACGCCGCTGGCGATGAATATGCGTGACGTATTCGGCTGGTCGATGCCGTTTGACAACGAGCTGTTGCCCGAGGCGTTTCGTGACGAGTTGCAGCAGGCCGAGGTGATCGAAAAACATGATGCGCTGTGGCGCAGCAGCGTGCGCTGGTCGAGCCTGGATGACCTGTTGTTTGCCCATTCGCCGTATCCCACCGTCGAGGCGGATGCGGTGTTCTTCGGCCCCGACAGCTATCGATTTGCGCAGGTTATCGAGGCCCATCTGCAGCAGCGTTTCGAACCGCTCAAGCGTGCGGTGGACATCGGTTGCGGGGCAGGTGTCGGCGCGCTGGTCATCGCCCATGCGCGGCACGACGCCGAGGTGCTGGCGGTGGATATCAATCCCCGTGCGCTGCGCCTGACTGCGGTGAATGCCGAGCTGGCCGGCCTGGCGAATGTCAGTGTGTACCAGAGTGATGTGCTGACCAGCGTCGACGGCGAATTCGACCTGATCGTCGCCAACCCGCCGTACATGAATGACGACCGCCAGCGCGCCTATCGCCACGGTGGTGGCGCGTTGGGCGAACAGCTGTCGGTGCGCATCGTCAGCGAATCGCTCCCACGCCTCGCCATTGGCGGTAGCCTGGTGTTGTATACCGGCGTGGCGATGGTGGCGGGCGGCGATGCGTTTCTGGAAGCGGTCAAGCCGCTGCTGACCAGCGATGCGTATGGCTGGACCTACCGTGAACTGGACCCCGACGTCTTCGGCGAAGAACTCGATAAACCCGGTTATGAACGCGTCGAGCGGATCGCTGTGGTTGCACTCACCGTCACACGCCTGCGCTGAACGCTCATGCTCACCTTCGGTATCGAAGAGGAGTATTTCATCACTGACCTGCACACGCGCCAGATGCTCGCCGCACCCCCGGCAACCGTAATCGCGGCCTGCCGAGAAGCCATCGGTGAGGGCTTTACCCATGAAATGTTCCAGGGCCAGATAGAGGCCGCCTCACCGGTGTTTCACTCCGGCGAAGAGGCGGCCCACTACCTGGCAACGGTGCGCCGCAACCTGGCGCGGGCCTTGGCTGACTTCGGCCTGGGCGTGGTGTGCGCCGGCAGCCATCCCTTGGCCGATTGGCGTGAGCAACGGCCAACCGAGCACGGGCACTTCCGGCAATTGTTCGAGGACGTGCAGTACGTGGCGCGACGCAGTGTGTTGTGTGGCTTGCACGTGCATGTCGAGGTACCGGCACGGGTCGATCGCATCGCGGTGATGAACGAGGTGTTGCCCTGGTTGCCGTTACTGCTGTTGTTCAGCTGCTCCTCACCCTTCTGGAACGGTGCGCCCACTGGCTTCATGAGCTACCGCCAAGCCGCTTGCGATGAGTGGCCGCGCATGGGTGTGCCGGAGCATTTTGCCGACTGGGACGAGTACCAGCGCTACCTGGCAATGTTGCAGCGCATGGGCGCGATCGAAGCCGATGGCAACGGCTGGTGGGGCATTCGCCCGGCGGCGCGCTATCCCACCCTTGAACTGCGCATGACCGATGCATGCCCACGGCTGGAAGATGGCCTGGCCCTGGCGACGTTATTTCGGGTGATGGTCAGCCATGCCTGCGCGATGCGGCAGCCCGGTGCGGGCTTCACCCCCGAGACGCGTTGGCTGCTCAAGGAAAACCGCTGGCAAGCCAAGCGCTTTGGCGCAGCCGGGACCTTTGCGCTGGACGCCTCAGGCGCCCTTTGCAGCGCGCACCAGTGGTTGCAACGCGCTTGCCAGAGGTTCGCCGACACGGCCGACGCCCTGGGCGAAGGCCAGCTGTTCGACAGCCTGCACAGGTTGCTGCGGCGTGGTAACAGTGCAACCGAGCAGTTGCATTGGTACGCGCAGGCGCGCAGCGCGGGTGCCGATGCGTCGGGCGGCTTGTGCCGCGTGGTGGATGGACTCCTGGCCCAGAGCCGCGGCGACCATTTATCGGTTGCCGCAGCAGGTTGAGGGAACACTGGGCACTGCATGCGCCCTTAACTAATAAGCCCAACCACAGGAGTGCAGAGCATGCGCGCGATGACCTACCAAGGCGCCCACAAAGTCCAGGTCGATACGGTACCTGACCCCATTATTGAACAACCCGACGACATCATTTTGCGCGTCACCGCCACCGCGATCTGCGGTTCGGATTTGCACCTGTACCGAGGCAAAATCCCCACCGTGGAGCATGGCGATATCTTCGGGCACGAGTTCATGGGCATCGTCGAGGAAACCGGCCCGGCCGTGACGGCGGTGCAGCGCGGCGACCGCGTGGTGATCCCCTTCGTGATTGCCTGTGGCGACTGTTTTTTCTGCCAGCTGCAGCAGTACGCTGCCTGCGAAACCACCAACGACGGGCGCGGTGCAATCCTGAATAAAAAGGCGATCCCGCCGGGGGCCGCGCTGTTCGGCTATAGCCGCCTGTATGGCGGCATTCCCGGTGGCCAGGCCGAGCTGGTGCGCGTGCCCAAGGCCAACGCCGGGCCGTTCAAGGTGCCCGGTGTGCTGGCGGATGAAAAGGTGTTGTTCCTTTCCGACATCCTGCCCACCGCCTGGCAGGCGGTGACCAACGCCGGTATCGGCAAAGGCTCGAGCGTGGCGATCTATGGTGCTGGCCCGGTGGGCTTGCTCAGCGCCGCGTGCGCACAGATGCTCGGCGCCGAACAGATTTTCATGGTCGACGACCATCCCTATCGATTGGCCTACGCGCAAAAGATGTACGGCGTGATCCCGATCAACTTCGAAGAGGATGACGACCCCGCCGACACCATCATCCGCCAGACCGCCGGCATGCGCGGTGTCGATGGCGTGGTGGACGCGGTGGGTTTCGAAGCCAAGGGCAGCACCACCGAAACGATCCTCACCACCTTGAAGATCGAAGGCAGCAGCGGCAAGGCCCTGCGCCAATGCATCGCCGCCGTGCGCCGTGGTGGCGTGGTCAGCGTGGCCGGAGTGTATGCCGGTTTTATCCACGGCTTCATGTTTGGCGACGCGTTCGACAAGGGCCTGACCTTCAAGATGGGCCAGACTCACGTGCAGCGCTTCCTGCCGGAGCTGCTGGAGCATATTGAACTGGGCCACCTGAACCCGGAAGCGATCATCACCCACCGGCTGTCGTTGGAACAGGCGGCACGCGGCTATGAGCTGTTCGATAAGTGCGAGGAGGAGTGCCGCAAGGTGATTCTGGTGCCGGGGAGCAGCGATCGGCCGCTGACCGAGCCGCTGGAAGAACTGACGCCTGAGATCCGGGTGCAAGGCGTTCCCGGTTTTTAATTTGCTAATACAAAACCAATGTGGGAGGGGGCTTGCCCTAATGCCAGTCAGTTAAGCGTACACCGCCGTCTGTAGGAGCGAGCTTGCTCGCGAAAAACGTCAACGATAACGCGTGCTTTCTGAATGAACGCGGTGCCTGTGAGTTTTTCGCGAGCAAGCTCGCTCCTACAAAAAGCCCTAACTGACTGGCATTAGGGCTTACCCCTCCCACATTTGAAGTGCGTTCAAGTCAATGCTTGTGGCTGAATGTGCAATTGGTCATCGACATCCTTCACCAACCCGCTGGCCAATAGCAGTGGCGCCACGCGCTTGTGCAACTGCGGCTCGACAAATTCCTTCACCGTCTCCAGCACCAGCACGCCGCTGAGCGGCAACTCCGCCTTGGTGTAGGACAACCAGGCTTTCTTCAGCACCATCACCACATCACTGCCCGCCGTGGAGGCGAAGCGGCGGTGTGTGGGCTTGCCGTCGAAATTGAAGGTGTGCTGAAACGCGTAACCGGTCTCATCGCCGCCGCTGGCGCTGCAGCGGATGCAGGTGCACGGGCCGTCGCCGAAAGCGCTGCGCAGGTAGGCGTTGAAGTCCACCACGGGCTTGAGTGACAGGCGCTTATCAACCTCGAACAGGTCCCCGGTCATTTTTTCGTCAGTGTTCAACGTCCATTTCCTCGCAAGTCGGTAGCGGTCTTTCAAAGCGCGGCACAATACCAGCCGAGCGCGTGTTTGGGGATTATTTGAACGCGGCGCTTGGTCAAGTGGACAACGCTCAGCGAAAAAACTCACCGGGCGTAGCCTCGAACTGCTGGCGAAACGCGTTGATAAACGCCGAAGTCGATTCATAACCACAGCCCAGCGCCACATCCGTCACCCGTTCACCTTGCTCCAGGGCGGGCAGGGCGCTCAACAGTCGCAGGCGTTGGCGCCACGCGCGAAACGTCAGCCCTGTGTCGCGCACAAACAAACGGCTGAGGGTCTTTTCGCTCACCCCCAGCTTGCGGCTCCACTCGCCCAGGGTGGTCTGCTGCTCCGGATGCAGGTTCAGGCTGCGGTAAATCTGGCGCAGGCGCGGGTCATGGGGCAAGGGCAGCATCAAATCCACATGGGGCGCTGCAGCTAGTTGGTCCAACACCACTTGGGCCAGGCGGCCGTCGGGGCCATCCTCGGCATATTCCACGGGCAGTTCGCTGAAGCTGCGGATCAATTCGCGCAACAAATTGCTCACCGCCAGCACTTGGCAGCGCTCGGCCGCCCAGGCGGTTACGCGGCAATCGAGGTAGAGGCTGCGCATTTCCGTATGGGGCGAGCTATAAACGCGATGGGGCATGCCCGCCGGAATCCACACCGCACGCTGCGGCGGCGCAACGAAGCGACCGGCGCTGGTCTGGATCTCCAGCACCCCGGAAATCGCATACGACAATTGCACCCATGGATGGCTGTGCCGCCGCGTCAGCGCGCGGTTGGGCAAGGATTCGGTGCGCCCATACACCGGTCGTGGCAGGCTGGACAGCCCGGGTACGCTGCGGCGGACGGTTTTTTCGTGTCCTTTAGGCGGCATTTACTGGCTCATTGGCGTTAGTCGGTAACAGGTCGTTACGTTAGAGTCGCCAAGATGCTCTTGGCAACCCCTGGAAGATTTGCTTATGACCCGTCCACGTTTCCTGCCCGACAACTTCACCCTGACGCTGATCGCCACGGTGACCCTCGCCTCCTTGCTGCCGGCCAGCGGCCAGACCGCCGTGGCCTTCGGCTGGGTCACCAACCTCGCCATCGCGCTGCTGTTTTTCCTCCACGGTGCCAAGCTGTCACGCCAGGCCATCGTCGCCGGGGCCGGACACTGGCGTCTGCACCTGCTGGTGTTCAGCCTGACCTTCTTGCTGTTTCCGCTGCTCGGCCTGGCGCTCAAGCCGCTGCTGTCACCGCTGATCGGCAACGAGCTGTACATGGGCATGCTTTATCTCTGCGCGCTGCCGGCCACGGTGCAATCGGCGATTGCCTTCACCTCCCTGGCGCGCGGCAACATCCCGGCGGCGATCTGCAGCGCGGCGGCCTCGAGCCTGTTCGGGATCTTCTTGACACCGTTGCTGGTGACCCTGCTGCTTGATGTGCACGGCGATGGCGGCTCCACCGTCGACGCGATCCTGAAGATCAGCGTGCAGTTGCTGCTGCCGTTCGTCGCCGGCCAAATCGCCCGGCGCTGGATCGGCGACTGGGTGGGCCGCAATAAAGCCTGGCTCAAATTCGTCGACCAGGGCTCGATCTTGCTGGTGGTGTACGGTGCCTTCAGCGAAGCGGTCAACGAAGGCATCTGGCACCAGATTCCGCTGTGGGAACTGGGCGGGCTGGTGGTGGCGTGCTGCGTGTTGCTGGCCCTGGTGCTGATGGCCTCCGCGCTGCTGGGCAAGGCGTTCGGCTTTAACCAGGAAGACCGCATCACCATCCTGTTCTGCGGTTCGAAGAAAAGCCTGGCCACCGGCGTGCCCATGGCCCAGGTGCTGTTCGCCGGGGCGACCATGGGCGTGCTGATCCTGCCGCTGATGCTGTTTCACCAGATCCAACTGATGGTGTGCGCGGCGTTGGCCCAGCGCTATGCAAATCGACCGGAAAGCATTCCTGAGTTGATGACGCAGGTGGATCCGTGAGTCAGGCTTGATCGACGGGCGGCCTTTGCCCTGAGACTGCGCGCGATTGTCGCAGGATCGGCGCCAACAGCACCGCAGGAAACCTATAGAATGCTCAACGGCCCCGCGTGTCCTGCGCGGCCGTTTGATCACTGTCAGAGTACCTCGCCCGTCAATGAGCCTTTCAGCCGCAACCCCTCAAGCCAATTGGCAACCGGTCATCGCCCTGGCGCTGGCCGCGTTTGTGTTCAATACCACCGAATTCGTGCCGGTCGGCCTGCTCAGCGCCATCGGCGCCAGCTTTGATATGCCCGTGGCCAGCGTCGGCCTGATGCTCACTATTTACGCGTGGATCGTGTCGCTGACATCGTTGCCGGTGATGCTGCTCACGCGTAACGTCGAACGGCGCAAGTTGCTGATCGTGTTGTTTGGCTTGTTTATCGCCAGTCATATTCTGTCCAGCGTGGCGACCAGCTTCGGCCTGCTGATGGTCAGCCGCATCGGTATCGCCCTGGCCCATGCATTGTTCTGGTCGATCACCGCGTCCCTGGCGGTGCGCCTGGCACCGGTGGGCAAGCAGGTGCAAGCCCTTGGCCTGCTCGCCACCGGCACCTCCCTGGCGATGGTGCTGGGCATTCCCCTTGGCCGCCTGCTCGGCGAAGCCATGGGCTGGCGCACCACCTTCCTGGTGATCGCCGCGTTTGCGGCCGCACTGGTGTTCTGGCTGGCGCGCACCTTGCCGCTGCTGCCGAGCCAGAACTCCGGCTCGCTGCGCAGCCTGCCGTTGCTGTTCAAGCGCCCGGCATTGGTGGCGCTCTACGTGCTGACCGCGATGACCGTCACCGCACAATTCACCGCCTACAGCTACATCGAACCCTTCGTCGAAGGTGTCGCCGGCCTGGGCGGCAGTGCGGTCACCCTGATCCTGCTGGTGTTCGGCGGCGCCGGCATCATCGGCTCGCTGCTGTTCAGCCTGGTGCATCGGTTCAATCCGCACCTGTTCGTGATCAGCTGCGTGTTCCTGCTCGCGGCCTGCCTGGCGCTGATGCTGCCGTTGAGCGGCGGCCAATCCTACCTGGTGGTGCTGAGCGTGTTCTGGGGCATGGCGATCATGGGCTTCGGCCTGGCGATGCAGTCCAAGGTACTGGTGCTCGCGCCGGACGCCACGGACGTGGCGATGGCGATGTTTTCCGGCATCTACAACATCGGCATCGGCGGCGGCGCGCTGATGGGCAGCTGGGTCGGCAGCCACTTCGGCTTCGCCTGGATCGGTGCGGCGGGCGGGTTGCTGGCGGCGCTGGGGTTGATAGGGTATTGCCTGGCGATTCGGCGGTTTGGGACGGGTGTGGTGCAGAGCTGAACGGGAAAAATAGAGGGCGGCCCTGGGGCTAATGCCAGTCAGTCAAGGCTTTTTGTAGGAGCGAGCTTGCTCGCGAAAAACGTCAACGATAACGCGTGCTTCCTGAGTAAACGCGGTGCCTGTGAGTTTTTCGCGAGCAAGCTCGCTCCTACAGACGGCGGTGTACGCTTAACTGACTGGCATTAGGGCAAGCCCCCTCCCACACGAAACCGGACAATTCCTACAGGGTTCATCGATGTCCATTGCTACCGTCACGCGGGACCGCCCACCCCCCGTGTGACGGCATGAACTGCAATGGAGTCGAGTGTGCAAAAGCGTTTGATCGCAGAGCTTCTGGGTACTTTCTGGCTGACCTTCGGCGGATGTGGCAGTGCCATTCTGGCGGCGGCGTTTCCAGAGTTGGGTATTGGTTTTGCAGGAGTGTCGCTGGCGTTTGGTCTTACGGTATTGACCATGGCCTACGCAGTGGGCGGTATTTCCGGCGGGCATTTCAACCCGGCGGTGACCATTGGCTTATGGGCGGGGCGTCGAGTGTGTGGTGCTGATGTGTTGCCTTACATCGCGGCGCAGGTGATTGGCGCAATTCTGGCGGCCGCAGCACTGTACTTGATCGCCAACGGCCAGCCCGGTTTCGAACTCGGCGGTTTTGCCGCCAACGGTTATGGCCCGCTGAGTCCCGGGCACTTCGACATGAAGTCCGCTGCATTGGCCGAGCTGATCGCCACATTCTTTTTTGTGTTGATCATCATGCGCGTCACGGCGCCGGGCGCGGTTGCCGGCTTTGCACCCATCTCCATCGGCCTGGCGCTGACCCTGATTCACCTGGCGCTGATCCCGGTGACCAACACGTCGGTCAACCCCGCGCGAAGCACGGGCCCGGCGTTGTTTGCCGGGGCGCACTACCTGTCACAGCTCTGGTTGTTCTGGCTGGCGCCAATCGCAGGCGGGGTGATGGGGGCGTTGGCGGCGCGTGCGTTGGATGAACGCGATCCGGCTTGATGTGCCTGGGGCTCCTTATAGCCCGTTACCACAGCCCGACGGTTACTTCACCGCGTGCGCGGCCAGCAACGTTGGACGCGCAACCGCACGGGCACACTTGCCCAGTGCCTGTTGCACATCCGCCAACAGGTCGGCGACGTCCTCAAGCCCCACCGACAAGCGCACCAGGCCTTCGCTGATGCCGTGTTGCGCGCGTTCCTCGGGGGTGTAGGTGGAGTGGGTCATGCTGGCCGGGTGCTGGGCCAGTGATTCGGCGTCGCCCAGGCTGACCGCACGGGTAAACAGTTTGAGCGCGTTCATGAAGCGCCGCCCGGTGTCGATTCCGCCTTTGAGCTCGAAGGCAATCATGCCGCCGGATTGCTTCATTTGCCGCGCAGCCAGTTCGTATTGTGGGAAAGACGCCAGCCCAGGGTAGGTCACCCACTGCACGGCGGGATGCGCCTGTAGGGCTTCGGCCACCGCCTGGGCGTTGCTGCAATGGCGGTCCATGCGCAGGGCGAGGGTCTTGAGGCCGCGCATCAGCAAGGCGGCGTCCTGCGGCGACATCACCGCGCCGGTCAAGTCCTTGAGCCCGTGCAGGCGGATGCGTTGCGCTATCGCGTGACTGCTCACCGCAATGCCTGCGGTGATGTCGCCATGCCCGCTGAGGTACTTGGTGGCCGAGTGCACCACTACATCGGCGCCCAGTTCCAGGGGCCGTTGCAGGTAGGGCGTGCAATAGGTGTTATCGACTACCACGGTGACATTCGGTTGCTGGTGGGCGAGCCGGGCCACGGCGGCGATGTCCACCAGGCGCAGGGTGGGATTGGCCGGGGTCTCGCAGTAGATCATGCGGGTTGCGGGGCAGAGTGCCGCTTGCAGGGCGGCCAGGTCGGTGAGGTCGACATGGCGCACCTTGATACCGAATTCGCCGATGCCGTGCAGCAGGGCGAAGGTGCAGCCGTACAGCGTCTGGCTGACGATCACCTCGTCGCCTGGGCGCAGCAGGGTCCAGAACGTCGCAGCAATCGCGCCCATCCCGGAACTGAACGCCACCGCCGCCTCGCCGTTTTCCAGGGCGGCCATGCGCGACTCCAGCAGGGCGAGGGTCGGATTCGAAATACGCGTATAGAAGTGACCGGAGGCCTCCCCGGCAAAGCAGGCGGCGCCGTACTCGGCGGTCGGAAAAGCGAAGGTGGCCGACAGGTAGATCGGCGGTACCAGGGCGCCGTGATGGTCCTTGGGATCGTAACCGTGGTGAATCGCGCGGGTAGAAAAACCGAACCCAGGGCGTTTATTGTTCATGTCGGGCACTCCTTATTTCCTACAATGCTATGCTCATAACCACAGTTGAACGTTGCAAAAAAGCCTGGAAACGCCGGCGTTCATGGATGAAAACCCGATAAAAATAATGAATAGAGGCACGTTATGCCTGTCAGCCTGGACCGCACCGATAAAGCCCTTTTAAACGCGTTGCAGGGCAACGCCCGCCTGACCGTGGCCGAACTGGCCGAGCGCGTTGCGCTGACCACGTCGCCGTGCTGGCGACGGGTGCGCAACCTGGAAGAGAGTGGGGTGATCAGCGGTTACCAGGCGATCCTGTCTCCCAAGGCCCTGGGCTATGGCGTGACCGCCTTCGTCAGCATCATGATGGAAAGTCACACCCAGGAAATCGCCCGGGCGTTCGAGCAGCGGCTGTTGGCGATTCCAGAGATTGTGGCCTGCCACAACGTGTCGGGGCGCTATGACTTCCTGCTGGAAGTGGTGGCCAAGGACCTGGAGTCATTCGGCGAATTCGCCAGGGAAGTCCTGCAGACGTTGCCCTGTGTGAAAGAAATCTATTCGAGCTTTTCCTACAAGTCGGTGCGGCCGTTGCGGGTGATGCCGTTGCCGGGGTGACGGCACCGCCACTCAAGCTGCCCGTACCGCCTGCACCAACAATGCCTCAAATACCCGCTGCACCCGCGGCTCATCACTGTGGGCCACATTGAACCGCATCAGGTCGCGATGCGCCGGGTCGTAGCCGAACAGCGTGCCGGGCGCCAGCACCATGCTGCGCTTCAAGGCTTCCTGGGCCAGCAGTTCGCCGTTGACGCCGGTCGGCAGGCGCGCCCAGATAAACATGCCGCCTTCAAACGCCATCGGCAGTTCGCAACCGCAGCGCTTGAGCCACTGCTCGACGCGCCCACCGGCTTCCATCAGGCGCTGGACCATGCGCTTGCGGTGCTTGGCATAACTGCCTTCACTGAGCATGCGGTACACGATCTGCTCGAACAGCTCCGAGGTCACGCCGCCGCTCATCAACTTCATATTGGTCAGGTTGGCGGCCAGTTGTGGCGCGGCCACCACGTAACTGACGCGGGTGTTGGCGCTGAGGATCTTGGAGAACCCCGACAGGTAGGTGACCTGATCCAGCCCGGCGACGGCGGCCAGGCGTGGCGGCGGGTTGGGGTGCAGGTCGCCGTAGAGGTCATCCTCGACGATATGGCAGTGGTATTGCTGGGTCAGTTGCAGCAGGCGAAACGCCTGGCTGGGACTGAAGGAATGACCGGTGGGGTTATGCAAGACGCTGGTGGTCAGGTACAGGCTGGGCCGGTGTTCGGCCAGCAGGTGTTCCAGGGCGGTGAAGTCGAAGCCGTCGGGGCGACGTTCCAGGGTCACCACCTTGACCCCATGCAGGGCCAGGTTGGCGTGGAAGTTGAAGTAGCACGGCGCGTCCAGCAGCACCGTGTCGCCGGGACGCACCAGCAGGCGCATGAGCATGTCCAGGCCTTGCACGGTGTTGGGCGTGGTGATGATCTGTTCCACCGGCACCGACAGGCCCTCGCCGTGCAGTTTCTGTTGCAGCGCCTGGCGCAACGGCAACAGCCCGGCCGGCGTGCCGAGCCCGGCGATGCGCAGCGACGGCGCGCGCACCACGCTGCGCATGGCCTGGCGGATGGCTTCGCCGTTCAACCAGTCTTCCGGCAAGTGCCCGCCGCCGGGGCGCAGCTCGCCACTGGCGGTCGTCAAGGGGCGGCGCAACACGCTGAGCAGGTCCTGGGGCAGCAGGTCGACCCAGGTCACCGACGCCGGGCGCGCAGTGTCCATCGCCACGAAATAGCCACGGCCCTGGCTGGAGGCGAGCAGATTGCGCCCGCGCAGACGGTCCAGGGCCTCATTGAGGGTGAATTTGCTGACGCCGAGGATTTCGGTCAACGCCCGCACCGACGGCAACTTGCTGCCGGGCGCCCATTCACCGGCCTCGATGGCCTGGCTGAAGGCCTCCACGATCTGCTGGACCTTGGGTGTGCCTTCCACAAAGGCGATGGCGGATACCAACATGAAGCGTCCTTTTGTTTGCCGGTACTTTTACCGGTGAAGTCAGGCCCGATTAGGCATCACTTTACCTGCCTGTCGCAATGCCATTCCCCCAGACTGCGCGCCATCTCGCCAGCAATTGACCGTTGTTGTTGCCCTATCCATTCAAGGTCCCTGACCATGACAAGTGCGTTAACGCTGTCTTCGTTTCTCTACTTCCTGTTGTTTTGCGCGACCATGACCTTCAGTCCCGGCCCCATGACCCTGTTGTTATTGAGCCTGGGCCTGAAGGACGGCCTGCGCAGTTCGATCCCGGCGCAGCTCGGTGCCAGTGTGTCGTACCTGATTTCGATCCTGATCTTCGCCGTGGGCTTTTCCGAGCTGATCAAGGGCAACCTCGCGATTACCCAGGCCATCCAGTTTGTCGGCGTGGCCTACATTCTTTACCTGGCCTACAAGCAGTGGACCAGCAGCGGCGTGTCGATTGACAAGGCCGGCGCGGTGGAGGGCTCGCGCAGCCTGTTCGGCAAGGGCTTGTTGACCGGCTTTTCCAACCCCAAGACCATCATCATGTTCAGCGCCGTCTTCCCGCAGTTCGCCGGGGCCGGGGAGCACAGCTCGGCGGCGGATATCGCGATCCTCGGCTTGACCTTCCTGTTGCTGCAATTTGCCAGTGGTTGCCTGTACTGCTATTTCGGCCAGCGCATCAAACATGTGCTGGAAAACCCCAAGCGGCGCGTGATGTTGCAGCGGATCACGGCGGTGATGTTGCTCGGCGTGGCATTGATGCTGGCACGCGGGTTTTCGCACTGAAGTAGCAGCCTGTAAGCAGTAGTGGCGATTTGCCGTCGCCCTGATAGACTCCAGGGACTCACCCAGGATTACCCCCCATCATGGCAGCCGTCGGAGGAAATGGACTTCCGCTCGCTTCGCGCTTGTACAAATCCCGCCTCCTGGGGCTGGGGCTCGGCTTTGTTTGTGTGGCGTTCGGCATGTATCCGCTGAACCCGTCCCCATGGGTGTGGGCCTGGATGCTGATCAACGCGTTTATCTGGCCGCACCTGGCGTTCCAAGCGTCTTTGCGTGCCGCTCATACCCTGCGCAGTGAGCGCCGCAACCTGCTGTTCGATTCCTTCTGCGGCGGCTTCTGGGTCGGCGCGATGCACTTCAACCCGCTGCCCAGCGTCACCACCTTGTCGATGATGAGCATGAACAACGTCGCCATCGGTGGGCCGCGCTTCTTGCTGGCGGGGTGGGTGGCCCAGGCCCTGGGCATCGCCACCGCGCTGCTGATAGTCGCGCCCGCATTCATCGGCGTCACCACCCAGGCCCAGCTGTATGCCTGCCTGCCGATCCTGACGCTGTATCCCCTGGCCCTGGGCTGGATCTGCTACCGCCAGGCCGTGACCCTGGCGCGGCACAAGCGCGAATTGCTGACCCTGAGCCGCACTGACAGCCTGTCGGGCCTGCTCAACCATGGCGCCTGGAAGGATCACCTGGAAATCGAGTTCCAACGTTGCCGCCGCGGCCAGGCCGGTGCGGCCATCGCGCTGATCGATATCGACCACTTCAAAATCATCAACGACACCTATGGCCATGTCACCGGCGATATCGTCCTGCGCCAGTTGAGCCGGGTATTGCGCCAGAACCTGCGCGCCACCGACCTTGCCGGCCGCTACGGCGGCGATGAGTTCTGCGTGATCCTGCCGGACATGCCGCTCAACCGTGCCACTGAAGTGATGGACGCCCTGCGTGATCGTTTCAACGCCCTGGCCTATGCCCAGGACCCGACCTTGCGCGCCAGTTTGAGTATCGGCCTGGCGCCATACCTGCCGAGCCACGCCGACGCCACCAGCTGGCTCAACGACGCCGACCAGGCTTTGTACGAGGCCAAAAGCAGCGGGCGCAACCGGGTCAGTTCGCTGCAGGGGGCTTGGTTGCGGTCCGTTTAGTGGGGTAGGGTGTGGCGGCACCCCCTCAACAAAAAACAAGGATCGGTCCATGCTCTTCACCTTCCCCCGTACCCTGCTGGCCGCCACCCTGGCCTTGTCCTTCGCCGTGCCGGCCTACAGCGCCGAACCCCACAAGCCGATCCAGGCGGACGCCGAACAGTACAAGGCCGAGGCCCTGAAACTGCTGGAGCGCCTGGTGAATATCGACTCCGGCTCCGGCTACGAGCCCGGCCTGACCCAAGTGCGCGACATCGCCGTGGATGAATTGAAACAGCTGGGTTTCAGCATCGAGCTGGTGCCGGACAAAGCCGCCAACAACAGCCATGTGATCGCCACCCTCAAGGGCACCGGCAAGGCCAAAATCCTGCTGATGGCGCACATGGACACCGTGTTCAAGGAAGGCTCGGCCGCCGAACGCCCATTCCACATCAAGGACGGCCGCGCCTATGGCCCCGGCGTGATGGACGACAAGGGCGGCATCGTCGCCGGTATCTACGCGTTGAAAGTCCTGAAAAACCAAGGCTTCAAGGACTATGCACAAATCACCTTCCTGCTCGACGCCAGCGAAGAAACCGGCTCCGACGCCGCCTCCGAACTGATCCGCACCACCGCCAAGGGCCACGACGTAACCCTCAACCTGGAACCCGGCCGCCCAGCCGACGGCTTGGTGGTCTGGCGCAAAGGCAGCGCCACCGCCGTGGTTGAAGTCAAAGGCAAAGCCGCCCACGCCGGCGTCGCACCTGAACTGGGGCGCAACGCCGCTATGGAAGCCGCACACCAGATCCTGCAACTGGGCAAACTGGGAGACGCCGAGAAAAAAACCACCATCAACTTCACCGTACTCAAGGCTGGCGACCGCACCAACGTCATCCCCGACCAAGCCACCGCCAAGGCCGACGTACGCGCCGCGCTGCCGGAAGAGTTCGACCGCATCGAGAAGGACCTGGCGCGGGTCTCCGCGAACAAGCTGATCCCGGACACCGAAGTGAAGACCAGCCTGCAACGCGGCTTGCCACCGATGCCGCAAACGGCGGAGTCAGACAAACTGGTCGCGATTGCCCAAGGCATCTACGGCGAACTGGGCAAAACCCTGACCATCGAAGGCAGCGGCGGCGCGGCGGATGCAAGCTTGTCGGCCGGGGTAGGGACGCCGACGCTGGACGGGTTTGGCATAGTGGGCGGGAATATTCACACGCCGGAGGAATATGCCGAGGTGGAGAGTGTGGTGCCTCGGGTGTATTTGTTGAGTCGGATGATTATGGAGCTTTCCAAGCGCTGAGCGGGTCGTGTACTTGTGGCGAGGGAGGTTGCTTGCTCGCCACAGGGGGATGTTATTTCAGGGGGCTACCAGGTTGATTGGTCTTCGCGGCTGGCTTTTTCGAGTTCGTCTTTCCAGGCCTCGTTAGCGAGTCGGTAGATGTCAGCGAAGAAACCTCGGGGGTCGGCTATTTCAGTTTCGTCCCAGGCCATTGTTATATATTCGTCGTAATCGCTTTCGAATTCCTTGGCGAAGTCAAATTCAGGGTTTTTTAAAGCAGTTTGAAGCATTGTTATTAATATGAAGCGATGCCTGTAAGTAAGGTACATAAGGTCTTTGAGAATAAAGTCCTTTATTATTGTTTCTCGCTCTTTGGCGTCGTTAGGATTATATCTCCAGAGCGCTTCGCCTTTGGTCTCCTCTAGGTCGTATATTGACAGTGCTGCCAAAATATAAGAGATCTTGGGAGTAAAAGGCATATTTCCAAATGGCGATTTCAATATTGTGACCTCAGTACGGAAATGCAGTGAATGGGCGAATTGTCCTCGTTGTCGAATCTGACTTCGACGTTATTCAGGCTTTTATATATTACTTCTAAACCACTTGACACATCTCATCGCCTTGATTGGGGCAGCTTCGCGGGCCAGCGCAAGCATGGCATTGCTCGATTCTTGAGAATGCGTTGTAGGATTTTTCGATTTTATCGGCTGGATCTTGTTGTCGAGGGTTTCTTGCATTAGGGGTGGGGTAATCTGAATTATTGATGCTTAGCTGTTAGATGCATTTAGCTACAAATCGGTAAACGCACTGACGGCGTGCGTTACAGGTCTGTGCGCAAGACATTGCGCATTTAATCTGAGGTATAACATGTTTTAATGCGAGACCACCGATCACAGTAATCATAAGGATAAAAATGCAATCTCCGTTTCTTTTAACTGTTGTTGAACACGAACGAACCACCTCTTTACGTGAACGCATGCGCACCGCAGGTTGTGTATTTGAATTTGTAGTCTTTTCTCCAAAGCCCAACACTGTTGTTGATGAGCATATCCATCGGCAGGCTTTATTAGGTATGGATTACTATCAGGGTGCAGCATACAAAACTCCAGAGCTGGCCGAGATAGGCGACTACCTTCCTTCTCAATATGCTCCGATTCCAGATTGGGATTGGGATGTAGAACGTGCGGAGGCTACGCCGTTGACCTTAGCTGAAGTCCAAAACCTGACGGTTATGCAAAAAAGTCAATTCGATTCTACTGCGCTCTATAGTGCTTTTTGCCATCCACCTTATAGCGCTCGGTTTAAAAGAGGCGAGAGTGAGGCTCAGTCTCTATATTGTGAGTGGTTGCAATTGCTCGGTATTGAGGTACAGGACGACGTCGTGGTCATAAATTGGGTGGATGCGTATGAGGAAAAATGGGAGCGATTACCAGATGGCAGTCTGCAAATGGAGCGGCCTTGGGGTGAGTTTTTCGAGTGGGGGCTGGAGTGGTGGGGCATTTGGTGCCTGACCGTGTGGAATTCAAGGAAGAATACTCTAAGTGTATTGGTTGCAAGCACTTCAGATTAATTCTTATCCTGCTGGCGTCGCTCGCAGCCGAGGGCGGGCAAGTTTGTGCACTGCAAGGTGTGGCGTTGTCTTGCAGAGCGGTGTTAGTTTTACCAAGTTGATTGATCTTCGAGGCCGGCTTTTTCGAGATCGTCTTTCCAGGCCTCATTGGCTAGGCGATAGATATCGGCGAAGAAACCTCGGGGGTCGGCTATTTCGGTTTCGTCCCAGGCCATAGTAGAGCACTTTTCTGGGTCATCCTCAAAATAAGAGTGGAAGTTGAAACTCTGGGTGTTTAGTGCGATAGATAAGTTTTCTGTTAATTTATACCTGTGTCGATAGGACAATTTTTTGTATGGATCCAGGCAGTATTTTACTATGAGAGTTTCTCTATCTTCACGGTCATTAGGATTGAAGCAGGCGAGCTCCTTCCCCTTGGTTTCCTCCCTGTCATAAGTATCAAAAGTTCCCACGAAATAGTAAAGGCTGGCGTCGAAGGGGATAGTGTCGGAGTCTGGGTGAAATAACATTTTTTCATTTCTTGGTTGGAAAGTTTACGGGTTTATTTGAAGCGCGCTTGTTGCTACAAGCACAGGTCTTTGGCTGACGAGTTTTTTGTAGCGGACGCGCGGCCTCGCTCGCCCGAGGAAATTTATTTTTCCGGAAAAGTGTCGGCATTTCTACCAAGTTGACTGGTCTTCGCGGCTTGCTTTTTGAAGGTCGTCTTTCCACACATCTTTAGCTAGAAGATAAATCTCTCTTAGAAAATCTTTTGGGTTATCCAGTTCATACCATTCGGCTCTTGGCCACGATCCTGTGTCGTCTTCGCTTATCTCAAATAAGCTATGGAAGTTGTAAGTTTCGTCATTCAGTTTGTCTTTTAAGTTTTCAGTTAGCGCGTACTTGTGCCTATACGATAGGTAGCTCAAATTCAATGCGTAATGCTTTATTAGTTCCTCTCTGTCTGACTTGATATTTGGGTCATATTTACTGAGCTCCATACCGAGCTCTTGCTCGCGGTCGTAAATATCAAATACCCCGATAAACCACATTAGGCTTGGGTCAAACGGCTCATTTAAAAATGGGTCTTTCAGCATTATTTTTTCTCGGTAGGAAATGCGGTGAATGGTCGATTTTTATTGTTTTTATCAAATTTTACTTCAAACCAATTCATATTTTCGTTCAGGTGTGGGTTTTCCGCATCTTTTTTGTTAGGTCTGTATCCTCTTCCCGCTCCAGTTAGCTCCAGCCTGAGTATGGGGTTTTTGTTGTGGTCTTGACCATTGAACGGATCGAGCCCAAGAGACTTACGTGTCAATGCCTTATTCAAGGCGTTTAGCTGCATTTTCCAACTATGAAATTGAGAGCTTAAATTTCCTTTTCCATCCGGTTTGGGCAAACCGGTGATGGGATCTGTTCCGTCAATAGCTCTTTGTCTCAACGCCGTATCGGTGATCTCAGGTCCGTGTTTGGTCACTGTGTGCATGTCATATTTCTCTTCAAGTTCCAGCACGCGCCGTTTTGCGTTTTCCTCGGTCAAGGCTTCGATGCGTGCTCTTCGTTCATTTGCCCTGGGTAGCGTTGGTTGGGCCCCGTCGACCTTAGCCTTTTTTATAGGATCTTCTAAGCCATTGGTGGGTTTGCATCCATCACTAGCGGGACATGAATTTAACCCTAGCGGATCTACCCATCCCGTAGGATTGGGCACGTACTGGTACGCGTTGATCCCACCCGCCAGCTTCACCGGATCAGGCGTCAGGTAACGACCAATATCAGGATTGTAGTAGCGATGACGGTTGTAGTGCAGGCCGCTTTCTTGATCAAAGTATTGGCCCTGGAAACGTAGCGGGTTGTCGACTTTGCCTACGTCGAGGCGGCTGATTTCTCCGTAGGCGCGGTAGTGGGCGGACCAGACGATTTCACCTTCGGGCGTGGTGAGTTCCTGTGGGGTGCCGAGGTGGTCGAGTTGGTAGTGGTAGGGCTTGGTTTCTTGTGGGCCGAAGCCTTCCAGCAGTGCCAGTGGGCGGAAGCTGTCGGGTTCGTAGAGGTAGCTACGATGACGATCCGCGTGATGCTCAGCGACTACTTTGTCGCCTTGCCAGAAGAACTCCGTGGTGATGCCGTCGACGGTTTTGTTGATACGCCGCCCAAACGGATCGTAGCGATAACTGGCGGTTTGGCCGTTGGGCTTGGTGATGCCGATCAACCGATGCTGGCAGTCGTAGCGGTATTCGGTAACGAGTTGATGGCCCTTGCCACGCCGCTCGCGGATCAGGTTGCCGAAGGCGTCATAGTCGTAATGGTGATCGCCTTGGATCACCAGCCGATTGCCCGCGACGATATCCGGGCCCGGCCTGTCCTGCATCAGCAAGTTGCCGGCCGGGTTGTGGCCGAAGCGTTCCTGGACGTCTTGCGAGTGATCGGCGCGGGCCAGGCGGTGGAGTGGGTCGTAGCGGTAAAGGTGTTCGCCTTTGCGGGTGTCGTGCAGGCGGGTGAGGTTGCCGGTTTTGTCGTAGTCGTAGTGGCGTTGGTAGAGGTGGTTTTGCTGTTGCGTGACGGCGTGGGTATGTAGCCGGTTTTGCTCGTCGTAGTGGTAGTGGCTGAGGAGTTGGCCTTGTTGGCGTTGGTGTTCGCGACCGCTCTTGAACAGATGCGAGGTGAGCACTTCTCCGTTCAGTTCGACAGTGGCAAGGTGGCCGCCTTTGTCGTGGTTGAAGGTGAGGCGGTTGTTGTCTGGCAGGCGCAGGTTTTTTAACTGGCCGCAGGCGTCGTAGCCGTAGCGCAGCGTGCCCCAGCCTTGGTGTTCGGCAGTGAGGCGGTTTTGGCGGTCGTATTCGTAGGCCAGGAACCAGTGGCCGTCGTCGACGCTGAGGAGGTTGCCTTGGCGGTCGTAGGTGTATTCAACCGTATTGCCGTCGGGCAGGGTTTTTCTTACGAGGCGACCGGCATGGTCGCGATGGTATTGAGTGACGAGCTGACTGCCGTCGTCGCCGTGTTCCGTTTTCTCCAGCAGGTTGCCGTTGAGGTCGTAGGCGTAGGCGGTGCGTTGGCCGTCAAAGCCGGTTTCCTGGTGGATCAGGCCGTTGGGGTGGTAGTCGAGCTGGTAGGTTTCGCCGACTTCGTTTTCGATGGCGGTCAGCAGTAAGCGGGCGTTGTCGTAGCGATACTTGACCTGGGTGCCGTCGGCATTGATGCGGCGGCTGATCAGGTGCAGGCCGTCGGCATATTCGTAGCGGGTAACGTGGCCCAATTCATCGCGTTCGGCGATGATTTTTCCATAGGGGTTGTAGCTGAACTCTCGCGTGGCACCGTCCGGCAGTACCAAGCGAGTTAACCGACCTACGGCGTCCCATTGATACTGGGTCAGCGCGCCTTGTTCATCCTCACGCGCAACCTGCCGGCCCAGGTCGTCATAGCGATAGCGCTTGATCCCGCCATTCGGTAACTGCTCTTCAACGAGCTGCCCGCGCTCATTCCACACCAAGCGATGGCAGCTGTTGTCGGGGTACCAAACCCCGGTCAATTGCCCCTGTTTGTCGTAGCTGTAGTCAGTCGCGTTGCCATCCGGATCGATCTTGCGAATGACATCGCCCTGGTCATTACGCTCGTATTTCCAGACCGCTTGGCCACGGCGCATAACCCGTACGAAACCGTTGTCATGCTCGTAGGCCGTTGGCTCGTCATCCCCCGGAAACAGCGCGACCAAGCGTCCGGCGTCGTCGTATTGATAGGCCGTCACCGCACCCAGCGGGTCCTGCTCGACGGTCAGGCGGCCCTTG
The DNA here is from genome assembly GCF_003852255.1 of Pseudomonas sp. R1-43-08. NCBI lineage: Bacteria > Pseudomonadati > Pseudomonadota > Gammaproteobacteria > Pseudomonadales > Pseudomonadaceae > Pseudomonas > Pseudomonas sp. R1-43-08. Next base: position 3,181,710 of record NZ_CP027734.1, on the reverse strand, counting down.
TCATCGTAGGATTTGAAGTGCTGGGCGCCGTCGGGATCGATGCGCTGTATCAGCCGCGCCCGCTGGTCATGTACGTAAACTTCCTGGCTGCCGTCGGCGTTGTGCACGGTGACTCGACCGTCATCGCCCCAGACATACCGCGTGTCCATCTGCGAAAAACTGGCCCAATGCCGGACACAGCGCGCTGCCTTGCCAGCGCGCTCCCATTCCCAAAAGAAACTCGCCCCACCGGCCAGCTGCCGTTCAAGAATGACGTGCTGATCGTCGTACCGATAAATCTCGCTTTCACCGACAGCGTTTGTCGCTGAAACCAGTCGTCCAGCATCGTCATAGGCGTAGGAAACGACGTTCTGCTCGGTCACCCAGACGAAGGGTTCATGCCCTGTGGCGCGATGAACCTGGTAGTCCACCGCCACGATGCGATCCAGCTCGTAGCGCAAGAGCAAAGAGCGGCCCACGCCGTTATCCAGCCGCTCAATCCGTCCCAACCGATCCCGAACAACCAACAACCGGTTGTCATACGCATCGCTGATCGCCGTCAGCACTCCGTCGCGAAAGTGGTAGAAGCGCGACCCCTGGGCCAGCACCAGTTCACCAGGCAACGACCCCAAATAAATCGCCGTTTCCGCCAGGCTGTTGGTAATCGCCGGCCGAGCCACCGTCGGCAAGGGCAGGGTGGTCGAGCGATTCTCATGGTCGGTCCACACCACCGAGTCGCCCGCCACCACAAGCCTGTGCGCCAGCGCATGACTCCAACCAAACCCCAAGCCACAGTCCACTTCCACCGCACTGGTGCGATACAAGCGCGTCCACTCGAACGACAAGATCCCATCCAGCGCGCCATCGGTAAGGGTCAGCAGTTCCTCGCCGGTGACCATCGACACCGGGCAGCCGTGGGTGACGGTCTTGTCCGCCGGAGCCGCCGCATCGCCCTTCGGATTCGACGCAACAGCAGGCACATCATCCACATGCTCCTGCCGAACCAGCGCCGTACGCTGGGTCTTGCTGCGCACCGCCGGCACCGGATTCGAAACCAGCGTGTCGCCCGCCTTCAACGGGGCCACCGGCACCGCCTTGATCGGCGTCGCCGCACTGCTCAGCAGCGACGGCTTGGCCGCCTCCACATGGGTTTCCAGCCCAGGCCCCACAACCTGCTTGGCCAGCAGCTCCAACAACGCCCGCGCCCGCCCGGATCTAACATGACTGAGTACCTGGGGCCCCAACCGCACCGCCAACCCCATCGCCCCTAACACGCGAATCAGCAGCAGGTTGATCAGCACCTCACCAGTGATTTCGCCCCATAGTTCAGTCATCTCCGGCGGCGGCAGCATGCGCATCCAGCTGACCATCGCCGACAAATGGATAAACAACAGTGGCTCATCACTGAGCACGAGCAGCCCCTGGGCAAGCGTCTCCTTGCCCAGCTTCAGCAGCTCATCGAGTTCGACTTGAGAGAGGTACTGCAATAACTTTTCGCTGTCGGGCTTGAGGTCCGCCAGCAGGTCGTACAGCTCGGTAATGTTGTCCCACAGGCTATAAAGCGCTTTGCCCATGCCACTGAGAAACGCCGTTTCCAGCAGCCGTCGTCGGTCGAGGGGGCTAACGTCTGTGTAGTTTTTCCACTGTGCCTCAAAGGTGCCGGTCCACTCTTTGCGCAGCCGCGTTTCCAACTCCGCGATCACCGACTGGTAGGACGCGTACAGTGCCTTGACGTGATCCTGGGAAACGTTGGGGTAAAAGCTGACCCGGTAGCGCTGGTTGCGATCACACTCGGAAACTTCGAGGATGCCGCTTGGGCCGATGGTCTTGTGAATGGGCTCGCCCAACGGGCCGCCGTTTGGGTCGACGCGTTGCAGCAGCACCGGCGTGTTGCCGATAGGCACGAAGCGCGTGCTCTGGAACATGTGCGCCAGGGTCAAGGTACCCGTGGCCTGGCATGTAGCGACGGTGCTGCTGGGGAAGATCGAACGGTTGATGGGGGCGACCAACGTCACCTCATCCCCAACCTTGAATACCTGTTCGACATCCAGCGCCGAGACGCTCCAAAAACTCAAAGCCCATTCGTCAAATGTATTCAGGCAAGCGCGAAAGTCACGGAAGACGCTCTCAATGTCGAGCTTCTTCACGTCCATGGGCGTCAGGGCCAGCCTGCCAATAGCCGGGTTCAAGCGATGGCCCCGTTAAACAGGGCCCTAACGAAAAAAACCATCTGCATTCCCTCGCACTGTTTAATCAGGCGAAGGACTTTGCAGAGGTTTTCAGGGCAGGGGAGTAGAGCTTATCCGGCGGTTACGTGGGAAGTTTCAGCAACCCTGTCGCGCAGCACCAGGCTGCATAGCGCCGGCAGGAACAGCAGCGTCAAGACCGTGCCCACCAGCACGCCGCCGATCAGTACATAAGCCAGGGACGACCAGAACACCGACAGCGTCAGCGGAATGAACGCCAGCGCCGCCGCCAGTGCGGTGAGGATCACCGGCCGCGCTCGGCGCACGGTGGCCTCGACGATGGCCTCGCGGATCGGCATGCCGTGGTCCTGGTTCTGGCGAATCTGGTCGGTGAAGATCAGTGTATTGCGCATCAGAATGCCGCCGATGCCGATCAGCCCGAGGATCGCGTTGAACCCGAACGGCTGGTTGAACAGCAACAAGGTCGGCACCGCGCCAATCAGGCCCAGCGGCGCGGTGGCGAAGACCATCAACATCACGCCGAAGGAGCGCACCTGGAACATGATCACCGTGAGGGTCAGCAGGATCATGATCGGGAACAGCGCCGCCAGGGCGACGTTGGCCTTGGCGCTTTCTTCCACCGGGCCGCCGATGTCGATCCGGTAGCCGGTGGGCAGTTGGGCGATCAGCGGCTGCAGGTCTTTGTACACGGCCATTTCCACATCGGGCGGTTGTACGCCGTCGATGATGTCGGCGCGCACTTCCACGGTGGTGGCGCGGTTGCGGCGCTTGAGGATCGGTTCTTCCATCACCGCCTGGAAATGCCCGACCTGGGCCAGCGGCACCGACGTGCCGGCGCTGTTGGTCAGGGTCATGTTGTTGAGGTTGCCGAGGTCTTCGCGTTGGCTGCCCTGGGCGCGGGCCACCACGGACACGGTGCGGTTGCCTTCACGCACTTCGGTGATCGGGTTGCCGCTGAGCAGGGCGTTGAGCTGGGACTTGACCTCGTCCGGGGTGAAACCCAGCAGGCGCAGGCGATCCTGGTCGAGCACCAGGCGGTATCCGCTGGCGCGCTCGCCCCATTCGAGAAAGGCGTCGCGAGTCAGCGAGTTGCCGGCCACCACTTGACGCACCTGCTCGGACAGCCCGCGCAGCGTGTCAAGGTCCGGCCCGGACACACGGAACACCACGGGGAACGGCACCGGCGGGCCGAACACCAGTTGCGTGACGCGCACCCGCGCCGCTGGAAACTCGCCGGCAGCGATGCGCTCGCGCATGCGCACTTTCAAGGCATCGCGGGCGTGGGAATCCGGGGTTTGCACGATCAGCTTGGCGAACGCCGGGTCCGGCAGCTCAGGGTTCAACGACAGGAAAAAGCGCGGCGCGCCGCCGCCTACATAGGTGTCGACCAGGCTTGTCTGCGGTTCCTGCAGCAGGGCTTTTTCCACCTGCGCCGCCACCGCTTCGGTGCTTTTGAACGCGCTGCCGGGCGGCATGTACACCTCCAGAATCAGCTCGGAACGGTCGGAATCGGGAAAGAACTGTTTCTTCACCACCGCCATCCCCAGGCCGCACAGCACAAACGCCGCCACCACCAGCCCGGTCACCAGCCAGCGCCCTCGTACACAGGCCTCCACCAGGCCGCGCAGTTTCTGGTAATAGCGCCCGGCGTAAATCGCATCATGCCCGCCGGGCACCGGCTTGATCTGCGGCAACAGCTTCACGCCCAGATACGGCGTGAACACCACCGCCACCAACCAGGATGAAATCAAGGCAAAGCCTACGATCCAGAAGATATTCCCGGCGTACTCGCCCGCACCGGATCGCGCGAACCCCACGGGTAAAAAGCCGATGATCGTTACCAGCGTGCCGGTCAGCATGGGCGCCGCCGTGGAGCTCCAGGCATAGGTGGCCGCATGGATGCGGTCAAAGCCTTCTTCGAGTTTCACCACCATCATTTCGATGGCGATGATGGCGTCGTCCACCAACAGGCCCAGGGAAATGATCAGGGCACCGAGGGTGACGCGGTCGAATTCACGGCCGGTGACGAGCATGATCACAAACACGATCGACAGCGTCAGCGGCACGGCCGCCGCCACCACCAGCCCGACGCGAAAGCCCAGGGCCAACAGGCTGATCAGCATCACCACGGCCAGGGCGACGAAGAACTTGAGCATGAACTCGTTCACCGCCAGGCTGATGTTTTTCGCCTGGTCGGACACCTTGGCAAAATTTACGCCCAGGGGCAGGTCGGCCTGGATTCGGGCTTCCTGGGCCTGCAGGCTTTTGTCCAGTTCCAGGCCGTTCCAATGCTTCTGCATGATGACCCCGAGCATCAGCGCCGGGTCGCCCTGGTGGCGGATGCGGTAGCTGGGCGGGTCTTCATAGCCACGCCTGACGGTGGCCACATCGGCGATGCGCAGCACCCGGCCATTGGCTTGCACCGGCACGTTCTCGATCAGCGCCAGGCTGTCGAAGGCGCCATCGATACGGATGTAGGCGCGGGCGCCGGCGGTTTCGACGAAGCCCGAGGGCGCCACGGCGTTTTGCGCGGCGAGGGCGGCGAAGATCTGTTCGGGCTTGATGCCCAGGGTCGCCAGGCGCTCATAGGAGAACTCGACAAACACGCGCTGAGCCTGCTCGCCAAGGATATTGACCTTCTTCACTCCCGGCAGGTTGAGCAGGCCCTGGCGCAGCGCTTCGGCCATTTGCACCTGCTGGCGATGGGGCAGCTGTTCGGCCTCCAGGGCATACAGCGCAAAGTAGACGTCCGAATACTCATCGTTGAAAAACGGCCCGATCACGCCCTTGGGCAGTTTCGCGGCTTCGTCGCTGAGCTTTTTACGGGTCTGGTAGAACAGCTCCTGTATCTCGCTCGGGCGCGTGGATTCAAGAAAGGTCATGCGCATCGAGAGGAAACCCGGTTGGGCGATGGTCTCGACGCGGTCGTAGTAGTCCAGTTCCTGCAGGCGCTTTTCCAGGCGGTCGGCCACTTGTTCCTGCATTTCTTCGGCAGTGGCGCCGGGCCAGGCGGCGGTGATGGTCATGACCTTGACCGTAAACGAGGGGTCTTCGGCGCGCCCCAGTTTGCCGAACGAGAAGATCCCGGCAGCAATAATCGCAATGATCAGGAACAGCGTGACGGCGCGGTGCTTGACCGCCAGTTCCGAAAGGTTGATTCCACGCATGCTCATTGGTCCTGTTTGCGGTTGAGGGCCAGCGCCTGGGCGGGCAGCAGGCGTACTTTGTCACCGCTGTGCAACAGGTGCGCGCCGAGGGCGACGATGGTTTGGCCGGGCGTGACGCCGCTGTCGAGCAGGGCCTCTTCCTGGCCGAGACTGGCGACTTTCACCGGGGCGAAGCTGATCCGATTGTCTTCACCGATCAGCCACACGCCGGTGCCTTGCCCCGCATCCTGCAACGCACCGATGGGCACGCGGGTTTGTTGGGCCTGGCCGTTGCCTTGCAGGCGTACGGTGATGGTGGAGCCGAGGGCGAAACGTTCGAGCGGGCCATGCAGCACATAGCGTGCGCGGTAGGTGCGGGTGGTGGGGTCGGCGCTGGCGGACAGCTCGCGCAAGGTGGCGGTGACGGCCTGGTCCGGGGCACCGAAGGGGAAGGCCAAGGCGTTTTGCGTGGCCTGGGCGCGCTGCTGTTCCGGCAGGTTGACGATGGCTTCGCGGGCGCCGTCATGGGCCAGGCGCGCGACGATCTGCCCTTCGGCCACCACCTGGCCGCGATCCGCCAGGACGTCAGTGATGACGCCGTCGCCATCGGCCTTGAGCACGCTATAAGTGCGACGGTTTTCGATCTGGCTGGCATCCGATTGCGCCGCCGCCAGTTCCGCTTCGGCGACGCGCAGGTTGGTCGCCGACTGGTCGAAAATCTGCCGCGACACCGCGCCGGTACTGGCCAGGCGCTGGTAGCGGTTTTCGTCGTCGCGGCGCTGGCGCAGTTGCGCCTGCGCGGCGTTGACGCGGTTTTTTGCCGAGCGCAACGCCAGTTCGAAATCGCCGATATCCAGCACCAGCAGGGTGTCGCCCCGAGAGACATGCTGGCCGGGATCGACCTTGCGTTCGATCACCTTGCCGCTGACCCGAAAGCCCAGGTTGCTTTCGGTGCGGGCGGCAACCACACCGGTGTACGCGCTTTGCTGGGTGCCGCCAGCCTCGACCTTGACGGCGAGTACCGGACGCGGCGGGGAGATTTGAGCGGCGCTGTCGGCCTTGCTGTTGCAGCCACTGAGGAGCATCAACAGGGCCAGGGGCGTTAGGAGACGAAGAGGGAGGGGCGGCATGACGGACTCCAGGGTGACCATAGGGCAAAAAATTATGGACATAATTTTTCGCTCATATTATGGTCGAAATATAAATTAATCCAGCCCCGGATATTCCCTATGGCAAACGCCCCGGCACCCTCGCGCCGCTTGTTGTTCTTACTGGTTGCGCTGACAGCGCTGGGTGAAGTCTCGACGCAATTGATCATCCCGGGCCTGGGCGCCATCGAGCAGGCGTTGGCGGCGCCGCCAGGCTCGGCGTTGATGGCACTGTCGGCATTTGTGGCCGCGTTCGGCCTGGGGCAGTTGCTGTTCGGGCCGTTGTCGGACCGTATCGGCCGCCGTCCGGTATTGATCGGTGGCCTGACGCTGTACGTGCTGGCGACGCTGTCGATGCTGCTGGTGACGGACATCCAGCAATTTATCGCCGCCCGCGTGCTGCAAGGCCTGGGCGCCTGCGCCGCGTTGGTGCTGGCACGCACGGTGGTACGCGATGTATGGAAAACCGAGGCGGGCCCGGCCCTGGCGCTGACCATGATCGGCATGCTCTATGCCATTGTCGTGGCGCCGATGGCGGGCGGCTTGCTGATCAAACTGTTCGGTTGGCATGCGCCCATCGTGCTCGCTGTGGTCATCGGCAGCGTCGTGTGGCTGCTGGCGGTGGCGTTCTTTCGCGAGAGCAACCCTCACCTCGATCCCAAGGCCGCACATTGGCGCACCCTCGGCGGGCAATACCTGGATTTGCTCAAGGGCCGCCAGTACCGCGCCTATGCCGTGGCGCTGGCCTGTACCTACGGCGCGATGTTTGCGGTGATTGCCGGTTCGTCGGCGGTATTCATCAACCTGCTGGGGTTGAGCAGCCTGGAGTACGGCATCAATTTTGGCCTGATCGTGTCGATGCTGATCGTCGGTTCCACCTATACCCGGCGCAACATTTTGCGCCTGGGACCGCAGCGGATTGTGACGATGGGCGTGACGCTGGTGGCCGCCGGCGGGGTGTTGGCATTGGTGATTTATGCGCTGTTCGGGCTCTCGGTGGTCGGCCTGGACCTGCCCATTGCCCTGGCCACGCTCGGAGGCGGGCTGGTGCTGCCCGGTGCGGTCACGGGCGGGGTAATGCCCAACGCCCATCGTGCCGGGCTGGCGGCCGGGTTGATGGGGTTTGCGCAGATGTTCGGCGCCACCTGCAGCGGCGTGCTGTTGAGCCATTTACGTGATGGCAGCGCAACGCCGATGATCGTTATTCAAGCCGTTTTTGCCGTCGCGGCCTTCGTCGCGTTCCACCTGTTGCGCCAGCGCACGTCCAAGGTATTGTCCTATACGTAGAACGCTCAAAGCCGCGTTCGCCGCCTAGTGTTCAACGGTTGGGAGACTTATGGTGTAGGCACTTTGGAGGTACACCATGAAAAAACTGATCGGTATCTACACCAGCCCCCGCGCCCATTGGGTCGGCGACGGCTTTCCGGTGCGCACCCTGTTTTCCTACGACACGATGGGCAAACACATCAGCCCCTTCCTGTTGCTGGACCACGCCGGCCCGGCCGATTTCACGCCCACCGAAACCCGTCGCGGTGTCGGCCAGCACCCCCATCGCGGCTTTGAAACGGTGACCATCGTCTATGACGGCGAAGTCGAGCACCGTGACTCCACCGGTGCCGGCGGCAAAATCGGCCCGGGTGACGTGCAATGGATGACAGCCGCCAAAGGCATTCTCCATGAAGAGTTCCACTCCGAAGCCTTTGCGCGCGCAGGCGGGGCGTTGGAGATGGTGCAGCTGTGGGTCAACCTGCCCGCCAAGGACAAAATGGCCGACGCCGGTTACCAGACCATTGTCGATGGCGAGATTCCGGTGTTGGGGCTGCCGGGCGACGCGGGGCAACTGCGCTTGATCGCCGGTGAATTCGGCGGTACTCAAGGGCCTGCGCGGACCTTCACACCGATTGACGTGTGGGACTTGCGCCTGAAGGCCGGTAAGGCCGTTACGCTGGACCTGCACGCCGGGCGTAACACCGCGCTTGTGATCCTGAGCGGAACGGTGTTGATCAATGGCGAGGAAGTCGCGCGCCAAGGGCAACTGGCACTGTTCGAGCGTGACGGTGACCGGCTCACCCTTGAGCCCAATGACGACGCCAAGGTGCTGTTGCTCAGCGGCGAGCCGATCGACGAACCCATCGTCGGCCACGGGCCGTTCGTGATGAACAGCGAGCAGGAAATCCACCAGGCTTTTGCCGACTTCCAGTCGGGCAAGTTCGGGCGGATGCAGGCCTGACAGCCCGTGGGAGGGGGCTTGCCCTAATGCCAGTCAGTTAAGAAGTAGCAGGAGCGAGAGCTAACTTGTGGCGAGGGAGCTTGCTCCCGCTGGGGCGCGAAGCGGCCCCAAACAATGGGACTGCTGCGCAGTCCAGCGGGAGCAAGCTCCCTCGCCACAGGTTCGGTGTCGCCTTGACTGACTGGCATTAGGGCTCGCTCCCTCCCACATTTTTTTCTGCGCTATACCCGCCATCGCCATTTCATGCGATCTTCTCGGCATTCGCCCTGGAGTCGCCTGGATGCCCTCATTTATCGCTGATCACCCGATGTTGTGCGCCGTGGCGCTGATCCTTATCGACATCGCTGTGTGGCGCCTTATCTCGCCCAACCTCGCCAACTGGAAACTCGCGGCGCGGCTGGTGATCTTTGCGGTGTTCAGTGCGGTGTTGTTCAACGACGGCATGAACCCCATGCAAGCGGCGCCCTACGCCGATGACACCACCCTGCACCTGGCGGCCACCGCGTTGCAGATCGGCTGGTGGCTGTTCGCCGCGCGCACCCTCACGGTATTGCTCGGCGCGGTGATGATGCAGCGGGTCGGCCATACCGGGCGGTTGTTGCAGGACCTGATGGGCGCCGTGATTTTCCTGATCGCGATCATCGCCGCCATGGCTTACGTGCTTGATCTGCCGGTCAAAGGCGTGCTCGCCACCTCGGGCGCCGTGGCGATCATCGTCGGCCTGGCGCTGCAAAGCACCCTGAGCGACGTGTTTTCGGGGATCGTCCTCAACACCACCAAGCCTTACCAGATCGACGACTGGATCTCCATTGACGGCACCGAAGGCCGCGTCACCGACATCGATTGGCGTGCCACGCGGTTGCAGACGTCCCAGGGCAGCCTGGCGGTCATCCCCAATTCCCTGGCGGCCAAGGCCAAGATCATCAACTTCTCGCGCCCGGCGGACATGTTCGGCCTGGCAGTCAGCCTGCAAGTGAGCCCCCATGCGCGCCCGCAAACGGTGATCGAGGCCCTCGAGCGGGCGATGCAGGGCTGCCGGGCGCTGCTGGCCAAGCCGGCGCCCAGCGTGGCGTTCAAGGTGTCGAGCAGTGGCGGCGTGGAGTATGAAATCAGTGGCTTCGTGCCGGCCATGGGCCTCAAGCGCGAAGTGCGCAACCAGCTTTACGACCTGGCATTCCGGCACTTGCAGGCGGCGGGCGTGGGCCTGTTGTCTGCCACCGAAGGCAGCACGCCCGCCACGGTCTCCGGCGCGCGAGCCTTGCTTGAGCGTTCGTCGATCTTTTCCACGCTGCGCCAGGAGGAAAAAGACACCTTCAGCCAGAACATGACCCTGCACACCTACCGCGCCGGTGACATGATCCTGCCGGCGGGGGAGGTCAGCGACCATTTGTTCATCATTGAATCCGGCGTGGTTTCGGTGATGTTGCTCAAGGGTGGCCATAAGTTCGAAGCCGGGCGCATGGGACCGGGGGAGGTGATTGGCGAGTCCGGCATCCTGTCCGACCAGGCCACGCTGGCGGACTTCACCGCCAAGACTTATTGCACCCTGTACCGCATCGAAAACGAATACCTCAAGCCCTGCCTGGATGCACGGCATGACATCGGCGAAGCCATGAAGGCGCTGTTGGATTTCCGCGTGCATGCCGCCCAGGCGCTGACCGAGGACGCGCCGGTGGTGCCGGTGAAGAAGGGTTTCCTGCAGTGGTTGAAGAATCGTGGCCTGTAGATTGGTCACCTGTTCTTCGCCCGGATTGGCTATTTCTCCAGAACGCCCAGGTGACTAATCTGCTCACCAATCCCACCGTTCTGGAGTTCCACCATGCAAACCCGTACCGATTTCTACACCGCTTCCCCCGACGCCATGAAAGCCATGCTTGCCCTCGAGGCGGCGGTCGGCAAACTGTCCATCGAACTGCCGCTGCTGGAACTGGTGCGCCTGCGCGTCTCGCAGATCAACGGCTGCGCATTCTGCCTCGACATGCACACTGCCGACGCACGCAAGGGCGGCGAAACCGAGCGCCGCCTGTACACCCTGTCGGCCTGGCGTGAAACGCCGTTCTTTACCCCGCGTGAACGCGCCGCCCTGGCCTGGGCCGAAAGCCTGACCCTGCTCAGCCAGACCCACGCCCCGGACGCAGACTTCAACGCACTGGCCGCCGAATTCAGCCCGCAGGAACAGGTTGACCTGAGCGTGGCGATCGCCACCATCAACAGCTGGAATCGCCTGGCCGTTGGCTTTCGCAAGATGCCCAAGTAACCCTTAGAAATTCACCGAGGCACTCAGGCGCGCCGTCAGCGGCGCGCCCTGGAACAGGTAGTCATCGCCCATGTATTCGCCCGCGTCGCGCCAGTAGCGCTTGTCGAACAGGTTGTCGACGCTCAGGCGAAACACCGTTTCATAGCCATCGACCCGGGTGGTATAGCGGCTGCCGATATTGACCACCGCGTAATCCCCCACCTCCACATTGCCGGTGCGGTTGGCGTACTTTTTGGCGCTGTATTGCACACCACCAAGCACCGCCAGGCCATTGACCCAAGGCAGCGCATAGTCGGCATACACACTGGCGCGCAGTTTGGGCACGTTGATCGCCTGGTGCTCTTCGTATTCCGGCGTACCGCTGCCGTTCACCCGCGCCCGGATCGCCGCGACGCTGGTGGAAACCTGCAGGCGCTCGGTGGCCCAGCCGTTGGCCGACAGTTCGATCCCGGTGTTTTTCTGCTCGCCTTGTTGCACGTAGGTGAACTCGCCGTCTTCGGGCTTCGCGTACTGATAGGCCTGGCGTGTCTGGAACACAGCGGCGGCGAAGCTGATGCGGCGCCAGTCGTATTTCACCCCGGCTTCGATTTGCCGCGAGGTGGTAGGCGCCAGGGTTTCATCGGCGTTGTTCGCAAACCAGGGCGCGGTGCCGCCCAGGGACAGCCCTTTGCTATAGCTGGTGTACAGCGAGATGTTTTCAATCGGTTTGTAGATCAACGAAGCCTGCGGCAGGAACACATACTGTTGGGTGTGGCGGGCCTGGTTGCCGGTGACGCCGTCGAAGGCTGTTTCGTCCAGGCGTACTTCGCGGCCGCCGAGGATGGTTTGCCAGTGCTCGTTGAAGCGGATGCGGTCGGAGACGAACAGGCCGTACTGGCGGCTGTCGAGGTTGCGGTGGCTGTCGTTCAACGGTTTGTCAGTCGGCGGGAAGCTCGGCGCATCTGCGTCGATATTGGCGGTGCCAATGAGCTCATTGACCGACTTGCGCTTGTCGATCACCCGGCGAAACGCGCTGGTGCCGAAGGTCAGCTCATGGCCTATGCCTGCGGTGTCGAACAGGCCGGTCATGGCGGCCTGGACTTCGTCGTCACGCCGCGTGTCGTCAGGGCTGCGGTAGTCGTAGACGTCGTAATTGCCTTCGGGGCTGAAGTAGTTCGGCACGCTTGCCGAGCTGCAGCTGGCCGAGCCGTAGCAGCCCCACGCAAATGAGCTGTAATCGTCAATCACCACCTTGCTGCGCGCCGCGCTGATGTTGCCTTTCCACTGATCGCTGAAACGATATTCGAATTTGCCGTTGAGGTTCAGTGAGTCGATGCCCACTTGTCTGGAACCGGTCTGGTGGCCGAGCAGTTTTTTCGGCGAGGCGTCGTGGGGTACCTCGGTACCGCCCAACAATTGATAACCCGGCACCGAGCGCTGCTGTTTGTTCTGGTATTCGGCATCCAGTTGCAGCACGGCATCCGGGCTGATATTCCAGTCGAAGGCCAGGGACACAAAATCGCGCTGGCCGTTGGCATGCTCCACGTACGAATTCAGATCCTCGTGGGCGACGTTGGCGCGCAGGCCGAACTGCTGCTCACTGCCGAACCAGCCGCCGACATCGGTGGCCACATAACCGCTGCCGCGATCATCGCTGGACACCGTCACCGAACGCACGTCCTCAGGGCGCTTGGTCACGTAGTTGATCACCCCGCTGGGCTCGGAAATTCCGCTTTGCAACCCGGCCAGGCCCTTGAGCACTTCCACCTGTTGCTTGTTTTCCAGGGCGACGTTCTGCTCGCCGGTGATGGTGCGCCCATTGATCTTGTAACTGCTCGCCGCATTCAGCGAGAAGCCGCGCACCACGAAGTTTTCGTAGTAGCCGATCGGCGCGTAGCTGTCGCCCACCGAGGCGTCATTGCGCAGCACCTCACTGAGCAGGCGGGCCTGCTGGTCCTTGATCAGCGCGGCGTTGATCACACTGATCGAGGCGGGCGTATCGAGCAGGGGCGCCTCATCGAAGCCACCGACCGCGGCGGTTTGCGTGCGATAGCCGGCCTCATCCTGGCCCTGGATCTGCACCGCCGGCAGTTCAACCTGCGCCGCCAGGCTGTGACCGATGCCTCCACTGAACAACAGGCCAAGGGCGAAACGTGAAGTGACGACGGGACGAAAACGCAAAACCATGGGGCAAGGCCTTAAAGCGCTGGGCGGGGGGGCGCATAAGCTAGGGGGAAGTGCGGGAATTTACAAGATGCCAGTATGGACTCGGTCAAACTGTGGGAGGGGGCTTGCTCCCGATTGCGGTATATCAGCCATAGATGAGCTGACTGACCCACCGCTATCGGGAGCAAGCCCCCTCCCACAGTTTGGATTGCGTCAGCCTTGGGGTTCGGTCAGCACTTTGCGAAACGTCTCCACCAACGGCCGCAGGTTGATCCGGTGCCAGGCCGCCCACAGCGGGGTGGTGTAGTTCAGCCAGGGCAGTTCGCGCAACACCACGCCTGGTGGTGCGTTGCGGCTCAGGCCTTTTTGGACCATGGCCACGCCCAGTCCGGAGGCCACCAGGCCCAGTGCGGTGAAGGGCTCGCTGGCTTCCATGGGAATCTGCGGGGTGAAACCGGCACGGATGCACGCGGCGACGAAGTCATCAGCCGGGCTGGCGCCGGGTTTGCGCTGTACGCCGATCCATTGTTGATCGGCCAGGTGCTCGGGCAGCAGCTCGTGTTGCTGCGTCAGCGGGTGATGTTCGGGCAAGGCCAGCAGCATGGGTTCATCGAGCACCTGGCGGGCAGTCAGGTCCGGGTCGTCGGCCGCTGGTGGTTCGCCCACCAGGGCAATGTCCAGGCTGCGCTGGCGCAGGCCTTCCAACTGTTCAAGGGAGGGCAGGTTATACAGCTTGATATGCACGTTAGGCCGGTCATCGCGCAGCACGCGCAAGGCAGTGGGCAATACCCCGGCGTGCATGGCGTTCTCGATATAGCCGATGCACAAACCGCCTTCTTCCCCCCGGCCCAGGCGCTTGCCCAGGGACTCCAGCCGGTTGGCGTGGGTCAGCAGCGCCTTGGTTTCGGCGAGGAAGGTCTGGCCGTCGCGGGTCAGGCGGATGCGTTGCTGGCTGCGTTCGAACAGGGTCAGGCCCAGGCGTTCTTCAAGCTGGGCGATCTGCCGGCTCAATGGTGACTGGGAGATGTGCAGGCGCTCGGCGGCGCGGCCGACGTGTTGTTCTTCGGCGACCACTTCGAAGTAGCGCAGTTGGCGTAGATCAATCATGTAAGACCTATCGGGACTCAAGTTGGTCGTAGTATGTCTTGGACGGTCCGATCCAGGCAATCTAGGATCTGCTCAACGGTCATCGCGACCCTGAACCGATTGAGGAACCACCATGAGCTTGAAAGACAAACTGCCCGGCGTCCTGGGCTTTGGCACCGCACCGCTGGGCAATATGTTCCGCGCGATTCCTGAAGAAGAAGCCCAGGCCACCGTCGAGGCCGCCTGGAATCACGGCGTGCGTTATTTCGATACCGCGCCGTTCTACGGTTTGGGGTTATCGGAAATCCGCTTGGGCCAGGCCTTGTCCCATTACAACCGCGACGACTATGTGCTCAGCACCAAGGTCGGCCGGGTGATTCTCGACGAGGTCGAAGACAGCGCCCGTGACCTGGGCGAGAAAAGCGGCGTGTTCGAGCACGGCCGTCCGAACAAAATGCTCAATGACTACAGCGCCGACGCCACCTTGCGCTCGATCGAAGACAGCCTTGAGCGCCTGCGCACCGACCGCCTGGACATCGTGTGGATTCACGACATTGCCCAGGATTTCTACGGCGATCAGTGGCTGGAGTACTTCAACCAGGCGCGTACCGGCGCGTTCAAGGTGCTGACGCGCTTGCGCGAAGAAGGCGTAATCAAGGCCTGGGGCCTGGGTGTGAACCGCGTCGAACCGTGCGAGCTGACGCTGGACCTGGCCGAAGCCCAACCCGACGGCTTTCTGCTGGCCGGGCGCTACACCCTGCTCGACCACGAGCGTGCCTTGCAGCGCCTGATGGAAGCGGCCCTCGCACAGCACGTTGAGATTGTGGTCGGTGGCCCTTACAGCTCCGGCATCCTTGCCGGCGGTGCGCACTTTGAATACCAGCAGGCCAGCCCGGCGATCATCGGCAAAGTCGAGCAGATCAAGGCGATTGCCCAAGCGTTTGGCGTCAGCGTCAAGGCCGCTGCGCTACAGTTTTCCCTGGCTCACCCGGCCGTGGCCGCGGTGATTCCCGGTGCCAGTCGTCCGGGGCGTATTGCCGAAGACGTGGCGGCGTTGTCAGAGCAGATTCCAGCAGCCTTCTGGCAGGCGTTGCGCGATGCGCAGTTGATCTCGCTTCGCGCGCCTCTGCCGCTTTAACTTCAGGAGTTCAACCATGAAAATCGATGTGAGCGGCAAAGTAGCCATCGTCAGCGGCAGCACGGCCGGGATCGGCCTGGGCATCAGTCAGGCCCTGGCGCAATCCGGTGCCACCGTGGTGGTGATCGGGCGTGACAGCGGCAAAGTCGACGCGGCGCTGGCGAGCATCCGCCAGGCGGTGCCGGGCGCCGATCTGCGCGGGTGCGTGGCCGACCTGGGCACGGTCGAAGGCGCCGAGACACTGTTCGCCGCCGAACCCCGCGCCGATATCCTGGTCAACAACCTGGGCATCTTCAATGATGTGGATTTTTTCGAGGCACCGGACAGTGAATGGACGCGCTTCTATGAAGTCAACGTGATCTCCGGCGTACGCCTGGCGCGGCATTACGTACCGGGCATGGTCGAGCAGGGCTGGGGGCGGGTGATCTTTGTGTCGTCTGAATCCGGCGTGGCAACCCCGGCAGACATGATCAATTATGGCGTGACCAAAAGCGCCAATCTGGCGGTGTCCCATGGCCTGGCCAAGCGCCTGGCAGGTACCGGTGTGACGGTCAACGCGATCCTGCCGGGGCCGACGTTCACCGATGGCCTTGAGCACATGCTCAAGGACGCCACGCAACAATCCGGGCGCACCGCGCGGGATGAGGCCGATGTGTTCGTGCGCAACGCGCGGCCGACGTCGATCATCCAGCGCGCGGCGAATGTGGATGAAGTGGCCAACCTGGTGGCGTACATTGCTTCACCGCTGTCGTCTGCCACTACCGGCGCCGCGTTGCGGGTCGACGGTGGTGTTGTCGACAGCATGGCGATCTGATTTTTTAACGGTCTGGAGTATTTATTGTGGCAACAGCGTCTTCTGTGATCGAAATCCCTGCGTCGGCTGACCAGGTCTGGAAACTCATCGGTGGCTTCAACAGCCTGCCTGACTGGCTGCCCTTCATCGCCAAAAGCGAGCCGAGCGACGGTGGCCGCGTGCGTCACCTGCATACTGCCGATGGCGGCCAGATTGTCGAGCGGTTGCAGACCTTCGACAACGTGGCGCGCACCTACAGCTACACCATTGAGCAGTCGCCGTTTCCGGTGAGCGCTTACTTGGCGACCGTGCAGGTCGAAGCGCTGACCGAATCGTCTGCCAAAGTAACCTGGTCCGGCGTGTTCACGCCGGCCGAGGGCACCACGGATGCAGCGGCGGAGACGTTGTTTGCCGGCGTGTACAGCGATGGCCTGGAGGCGTTGCGCGCCAACTTCCCCGGCTGACGCCAACCCTCTGTCAGGGCTCGTTCCCACGCTCTCGCGTGGGAATGCCTGCTGGGAAGCTCCCCGTCCCCTTGCGCAGGTGACGCAGAGCGTCACGGGCTGCATGCCCACGTGGAGCGTGGGGACGATCAAGCTGTGCGTGGGCCGACGCGATGGCCTGTGCGGGTGTGAGCCGCGCCGTATCGAGCAGGTACGGCGGCTCATCCCAGGCTTCGTATTCATGTGCCAGCACCGACTGCCAAGTCGGCGGCAGCAACCCTGGAATATCGCTTTCACGGCTCTCGACCCTGCGCCGATGCTCCTGCTGATCAGAACAAATCACCTGAATATCGACCAGCTCAACGCCCGCCGCCCGCGCCACGCCTCGCCAGGCCTCGCGGCTCTCCCTCACCGGGTTCACACAGTCAGCGATCACTCGTTGCCCCAGGCGCACATTACTCAGTGCCAACGCATTCGCCACGCCATACCCGCTGGTACCCACATCGCCCGCCAACCCGCCAGCCTCCCGCAACGATTGCTCGATCACGTCGATGCGCAGGTAAACCGCACCCATCTGCCGGGCCAGCTCCCGGGCAATCGTGGTCTTGCCGGTGCCGGGCAGGCCGCTGAATACGATAAGCATGGTTGATCTCCTCGCTGCTACGGGGGTGTTAGAGTGGGGCTGTTTCGTTCGACTACAGGACCGTTCATGACCTTGCCCTTCGTGAAAATGCACGCCCACGGCGACGACTTCATCATCATCGACCGCCGTGGCCAGGATAACCCTATCACGGCGCAGATCGCCCGGCGCCTGGGCGACCGGCACACCGGCATCGGTTTCAATCAACTCGCGGTCATGCTCGACTGTGACGACGCCGCCGCCCGCATTCAGTTCTGGAACTGCGACGGCACGCCGCTGCAAACCTGTGGCAGCGCCACACGAGGCGTGGCCGACCGCCTGATGCATGAGGCCGGCACCCATGCCGTGGTGCTGCGTACCGACCGTGGGTTACTCACCTGCGTGCGCGTGGACGGGCAGCGTGTGTCGGTGGACATGGGCGAACCTTCGTTGGCGTGGGAGGCGGTGCCGCTGGCGCGGGCGATGGACACCCGCGTGCTGCCCATCGACGGTGAGCCGGCCGCCTGCGGCATGGGCAATCCGCACTGTACGTTCTTCGTGGAAGACATCGCTGCGGTGGATGTCGAAGCGGTGGGCCCGGCCCTGGAATATCACCCGCTGTTCCCGGCCAGGACCAATGTGCATTTCGTGCAGGTGCTCGAGCGTAACCGTATCCGCCTGCGGATCTGGGAGCGTGGCGGCGGCGTACCGCTGGGTTCCGGGTCATGTTGCTGCGCGGCGGTGGTCAATGGCGTTCGACGCGGGCTGCTGGATGACAAAGTGGAGGTCGAATGCGATGGCGGAACCCTGACGGTGCAATGGGACGGGCAGGGCGGGGTGGTATTGACGGGCAGCGTCGAGCCGATCATGCAGGGTGCGGCGTACCTGCCTGGAACGTCACGCTGAACGTGGTGCCGCGCGTCGCGCAGGAGTTCACCGCCACATCGCCGCCATGCACCCTGGCCAGTTCGCACGTTAGAGAGTCGCTGGCCCTGGGTCGCGTTTGCGCGTAGATAAGGTAAAGTCGGCGCCTTCAGGAAGAAACTTCAGGTAACAATACATGATGCTGATGCTGCGGCAATCCGTCTTGAGTTTGCTGGCCCTGGTGTTTGCCAGTCTGTGGAGCACCGCCCAGGCCGACACGTTGCCCATCGGCGTTGCGCTGGATAAGCGGGTCATAGACCTGACAAACACCCTCGACGCGGGCAGCGTCTTGCGCCTCAAGCAGCAACTGGCTGACCTTGAGCAGCGCAAAGGCGCGCAGCTCGCGGTATTGCTGGTGCCCAGCACCGGCGACACCGGCATCGAAGACTACGCCAACCAACTGTTCCGCGCCTGGAAGCTGGGGCGCAAGGACGTCGACGACGGCATCCTGCTGGTGGTGGCCAAGGCTGACCGCACCGTGCGCATTGAAGTGGGCTATGGCCTGGAAGGCACCGTCACCGACCTGCTGGCCCATCGCATCATCGAAGAGCGCATCACCCCGGCATTTCGCCAGGGCGACTTTGCCGGCGGCGTTCAACAGGGTGTGGACGCCCTGACCGTGCTGGTGGACGGCGGCGACCTGCCCAAAGTGGCCGGGCCTGGGATCAATCCACAAATCATCGCGGTACTGGCGGCGTTTGTCCTGGGCGGCCTCATTGGGGCGCTGCTCGCCGCCGGCAAGGTGCATTGGCGCAAGGCCTTGATCGTCACCGTGGCGGCCACGTTATTGCTGGCGCTGCTGGGCGGTGGTCGGGAATGGCCGATGTTTCTGTTCGTAATGCCGCTGACCCTGTTGATTGGCGGCGCCACCTTCGGCGCGTTGTGGCAGCTACGGCCGCTGTTTTACGGCGTGGTCGGGCTGCTGGTCTACAGCGCCGCGTTGGGGGTGGCGGACCAGTATGTGGACGTCAGTTTTATCCATTGGCTGGCGTGGCCGCTGGCTGCGTTGGTGGTGCTGGGGTTGTATCTGCTGCTGTTGATGATCATGAGGCACACCTGGAGGACCAGCCGCACAGGCTTTGTCGTGCGGCTGCTGGCGGCGGTCGCGGTCTATGGGGTGGCCGGGTGGATGCTGGATGACGGTCGCGACGGTTGGCTGCTGGCGTTTCCTATTGCGTCGTTCGTGGCGCTGATTATTTTCGGCAAGATCGGCGAGGGTTCGGGCTCGGGGTCTGGCGGTGGGTCGGGTTCGAGTTCCAGCGGTTCAAGTTCCAGTTCCAGTAGCAGCTCGTCCGGTGGTGGAGGTTCCAGTGGCGGTGGTGGGGCGTCGGGGAGTTGGTAGCGCGCCGCTGAGGTGGCTGCCAGGTCTGCCTGATGTATGAAGATTCAATGTGGGAGGGGGCTTGCTCCCGATAGCGGTAGGTCATTCATTCCACCAGTGACTGATCCACCGCTATCGGGAGCAAGCCCCCTCCCACAGTTTTGACCGAGTTCGCCATACTAACTTTGCCAAGGCGCACCATGCGCTTGTATCAGACCCCAGCCGCCAACTTGCCCCCCTCCATCCGGCGCTTATACGCACTGTCCCGACTCGCCAACCAGAAGTACAACGGCGACGTCACCACCAACCCCACCACCCAGGACAGATCCGCGCCGTTGATGTGTTCGGAAATCGGCCCGACGTACAGCGGCGTATTCATGAACGGAATCTGCACCGCGATCCCCACCGCATACGCCAGCAGCGCCTGTGGGTTGTACTTGCCGTAGATCCCGCCATCCACGCGAAAGATCGAGGCGATGTCATATTGGCCTTTGTGGATCGCGTAGAAGTCGATCAGGTTGATCGCCGTCCACGGCACCAGGACCACCAGCAGCACCAGCACCATGTCGACGAAGTGGCCGATGAAGTCCTTGGAGGCGAATACCGCCGCAATCGCGCAGGCGGCCAGCACCACCACCGAGATCACCGCGCGGCTTTTCGCCGTAGGGATCCAGCGGTAGGCGAAGGTCTGCACCAGGGTGATGATCGACAGCACCGCGCCGTACAGGTTGAGGGCGTTGTGGCTGATCACGCTGAGCAGGAACAGCACCAGCATCAGCGGGCCAATGGCGCCGGTGGCGAGTTTGACGGCGTCCATGGTGTCCATGCCCACGGGGGTGGCGAGCACGGCGACGGCGCCGAAGATGAAGGCCAGGCTCGAACCCAGCGCGGAGCCCAGGTAGGTGGTCCAGAAGGTGGACGCGACGGGCACATCGGCGGGCAGGTAGCGGGAATAATCCGAAACATACGGCGCAAAGGCGATCTGCCACAGCGCGGCGAGGGAAACGGTGGCCAGCCAACCGGAAATGTTGAAGCTGCCGCGGGTCAGGAAATCCGTGGTCTGCACATGGGTGAAGATGTAGCCGAAGCCCAGCACGATGCCGGCGCCAAGTACCCAGGTGCCGATGCGGTTGAGCACATGAATGAAGCGATAGCCGATGATGCCGATGATGCCCGAACCAATGGCGCCGATCACGATGCCGACGGGCACCGGCACCGCATCGACCACGCCATGCAGGGATTTGCCGGCCAGCACGATGTTGGAGGCGAAGAAGCCGATGTACATCACGCCGGCAATCACCACCACCAGCAACGCGCCGAGGGAGCCGAACTGGGCACGGCTCTGGATCATTTGCGGAATGCCCATTTGCGGGCCCTGGGCCGAGTGCAGTGCCATCAACACACCGCCGACCAGATGGCCGACCAGAATGGCAACGATGCCCCATACCAGGTTGAGGTGGAACAACTGCACCCCCAATGCGCCGGTGACGATCGGCAGCGGCGCGATGTTGCCGCCGAACCACAGGGTGAACAGGTCTCTTACCTTTCCATGGCGATCTTCCGGGGGCACGTATCCAATCGTGTGTTTTTCGATAAGCGGGGCGGAGGATGTTGCAGTGGTAACCATGACGAGCTCCAAGGCAAGGTGAGTACGTGGACGTACTTCGCTGTGCGCAGCAACGGCGGCGCTTTGTTGTTGGAGTGATCATCTGCAATGGGCACGGGGAGGTAAATTAGTAAGTTTGTTGCTATAGACCTTAAAAAAAGTATCTCGCGGCAGTTTTTGCTCCGGTATGTTGCATGGGCTTGAATCGATGAAAAAAGCCGGATTTTCTTGCACGTTCTTGGGGCGAAAACCCCCGTTTTCGGAGGCCCCGATGGCTGCCTACAACCTGCGCCAACTCAGATATTTCGTCACCACCGCCGAATGCGGCAGCGTCGCCGAGGCGTCGCGCAAGCTGTATATCGCCCAGCCGTCTGTGTCCACTGCCATCAAGCAGTTGGAAGACAGTTTTGGTGTGCAGTTGTTTATCCGCCATCACGCCCAGGGTGTGTCGCTGACCCCCAGCGGCGCGCGGTTTTATCGCAAGGCGCTGGAGCTGCTGCGAGTGGCCCATGAGTTCGAACAGAACGCCTTGGCCGACAATGATGTGGTGGCCGGGCAGATCGATATCGGCTGCTTTGAAACCGTGGCGCCGTTGTACCTGCCGCGCCTGATCGCCGGGTTCAAGACACGCTGGCCGGGGGTGGAAATCCGCCTGCGTGACGGTGAGCAACAGGAGTTGGTGCAGGCGCTGACGGCGGGCACCATCGATGTGGCGATGCTGTTCGAGCACGACCTGGGCGGCGCCATCGAAACCACGCCCTTGATGCCGCCGCAGCAGCCATACGCGTTGTTGCCGGCCGATCACCGTTTTGCACGGCAGGCCAAGGTGTCGTTGGTCGACCTGGTGCTGGAGCCGATGATTCTGCTGGACGTGCTGCCGAGCCGGACTTACTTCGTGAGCATCTTTGATGAGCGTGGGTTGACGCCGAATATCGTGTTCAGCTCGCCGTCGATCGAGATGGTGCGAGGCATGGTGGGGCGCGGGTTCGGGTTTTCGATCCTGGTGACCAAGCCGTTCAGCGAGTACACCTATGATGGGCAGAAGGTGGTGTGTATCCCGCTGGTGGAAACCGTCACTGGCTCGGGGTTGTCGGCGGTGTGGCTCAAGCGCGCCCCGCTGACCAAACCGGTGCAACTGTTCGTTGATTACTGCCGCGAAGAGCTGGCGCGATTGCTCGGCTGAACACAGAGCCCAATGTGGGAGGGGGCTTGCTCCCGATTACGGTGGGTCACCTACAGATAAGTTGACTGATACACCGCAATCGGGGGCAAGCCCCCTCCCACATTTGATTTGTGGTGTATTCAGAGGCGGATCGAATTCAGCATCCGCTGTAACAGGGCATCACACCCTGCCAGCTGCTCCACGCTCACAAACTCATCCGGCTTGTGCCCCTGGTCCATGCTGCCAGGCCCGCACACCACCGTGGGAATACCCGCTGCATCAAACAGCCCACCCTCAGTGCCAAACGCCACGGTGCCAAACGCACTGGAGCCGCAAAACGACGCAATCAATTGCGCGGCCTGGCTGTGCTCATCGGTGACCAAGCCCGGGTAGGCGGACAACTCGGTGAACCGGATCGAACTCTGCTTGCTCACGGCCTGCATGCGCGGCAGTACTTGCTGCATGGCGTAGGTGTGCAGTTCGTGCGCCACTTCACCCGGATCCATCGAGGGCAGGGCGCGTACTTCGAAATCAAACCGGCAGTCGGCGGGCACGATATTCAGGGCCTTGCCGCCGCTGATCACGCCGGTTTGCACGGTGCTGAACGGCGGATCGAAGCGAGGGTCCTGGTGTGCACGCAAGCGTTGGCCAATGCGCCCCAGTTCGCCGATCAACTCGGCGGCGTGCTCGATCGCATTCACGCCGGACGGTGCATACGCCGAGTGGCACGCCTCGCCCTGTACATCGCAGCGCATCGCCAGCTTGCCCTTGTGGCCGAGCACCGGTTTGAGCTCAGTCGGTTCGCCAATAATGCACAGCATCGGCTTCACCGGACGTTGCGCCAACACGTCGAGCAGCGAGCGTACCCCGAGGCAGCCGACTTCTTCGTCGTAAGACAGGGCGATGTGTACCGGCAGGCGCAACCGCGCCTCGACCAACTCCGGCACCAGCGCCAGCACGCAGGCGATGTAGCCTTTCATGTCGGCGGTGCCACGGCCGTACAGCTTGCCGTCACGCTCGGTCAGTTGAAACGGCGGCAGCGTCCAGGGCTGTCCATCCACCGGCACCACATCGGTATGCCCCGACAACACAATGCCGGGTAACTCCACCGGGCCGACGCTGGCAAACAGGTTAGCCTTGCTGCGCGACGCGTTGTAGATCAGCTCGCTGGCAACGCCGAACCCCTCCAGGTAGTCGCGCACGAACGCGATCAACTGCAGGTTGGACTCGCGGCTGGTGGTATCGAACCCCACCAGCGTCTGCAACAACTCGCGGCTGCGACTCATCGCTCGTCTCCGGCCACGCCATAGCCTGGGGAGCGATCCGGGGCAAGGGCGCGGTCGATGTAGTCCTGCACTTGCGGACGGTAGGCGTCCCACAGTGTTTGCAATTGACCGATGGGGGCTTCATCGGCCCAGTCCACGCGCAGGTTGATGATCGGCCAGGTCAGCTCACCCACCACCACCAGCGCGGCGGAATGCACCGGTCCGGCTTCGCCACCGGCGCCGATGGCGGCATGCATTGCCGCGAGCAAGCGGTCCGCCAACTGGCCTTCGCCGTGTTCGAAGGCGCTGACCATCGCCTCGATCACCCCTCGGTCGGCGAGCATATTCCCCGCCGCCACGCATTGCTCGCCCGACACGGCATTGTGGGTGCCGAGGGTTTCGCTGCCGCTGAAATGCACGCTGCGGCCCAGGTGATCAATTGCGGTCAGCTGGCGGTATTGGCTGTAGCCGTTGCGCGTCAGGGCTGTGTCGACGGCATCCGCCGGCGTGAGGCCTTGCTCCAGGCAGTCGAGCACTTGCGGGCCAAGGGCCGGCAGCGTGATGTTCTGGGTGGCGACCGCACCTACACCCGGCCGCAGCCATGGGCAACGCGCGCCCACGGCGATGCTCGAGGAGCTGATGGCGATGCCCAGCTGGCCGGTCTCCGCGCAGCGACCCACGATTGAAAAGGTCATGGCTAGTCTCCTTACTCTGGAATAACCGCGATCACATCGATTTCCATCAGCCACTGCGGCTGGCCCAGCGCTGAAACCACCAGCCCGGTGGAGATCGGGAACACGCCCTTGAGCCACTTGCCGACTTCTTGATACACCGGTTCGCGGTAGCGCGGGTCGATCAGGTAGGTGGTGGTCTTGACGATATGCGACAGATCGGAGCCCGCTTCCTCAAGCAGTTGCTTGACGTTGCGCATGGCTTGTTCGGCCTGGGCACGCGGGTCGCCCAGGCCGATCAGGTTGCCGTCGAAATCGGTGCCCACCTGGCCGCGCACATACACGGTATTACCGGCACGTACGGCTTGGCACAGGTCGTTGTCCAGGCTTTGGTTGGGGTAGGTTTCTTTGGTGTTGAACATGCGGATGCGAGTATGAGTAGGCATCAAAAAAACTCCGGCAAAGGGATCAGGCGCTGACAGGGGAGGGGCGAGCCACTGGGGCGGCTTCGCGGTACTCAAGGTATTGACGCTGAATGGCGATATGGTCGGCCACGTACTTGGCGTCGTGCCACACACCCCAGATAAACGACGAGCCACGGCGCGACTGCCACGGCAACCCCAGGAAATAAATCCCGGCTTCGCTGGCTACGCCGCGCTGGTGCCGGGGCTTGCCGGCTGCGTCGAATGCGTCCACCTTGAGCCAGCTGTAGTCCACGGCAAACCCGGTGGCCCAGATAATCGAAGTGATGCCGGCCTGGGCAAGGTCAAGTTCCAGGATCGGATGCTTGATGCAGTCGGCATCCGGGAATACGCGGCGGGCGTCGGGCTCAAGCGGCAGGTCGAGGCCGTTGCGCTCTATGTATGCATCGGCCGCATCCAGCAGGGCCAGGTAGTTCTCATCGCCACGGGCCAGATTCTCTGCCAGGTTCGGTTGGAACGTGGCGACGCTGCCGTTAAACGCTTGGGTGAGGCCGACCAGGGTCATGCCTTGCTGGGCCAGTTCCCGAAAGTCGATGGTCTTGCCGCCGTGGGCGCCGCTCACCGCGATGGTCACGTGCTCGCGGCCGGGTTTCATCGCGGCCTGGTCCCACTCGCCCAGCACCCCCAGCCACCAGCAGAAATCCCGGTTGCGATAAGCCCGAGGCGGACGGTCATGGGCGCCGACCGACAGGTACACCTGACGACCGGAACGTTGCAGTTCATCGGCGATTTGCACGCCGGAAGAGCCCGCACCCACCACCAGCACGGCGCCCGCCGGCAGTTGCGCCGGGTTGCGATAATCGGCGGAATGCAGCTGATGCAGCGCGGTATCTGTCGGCGCAATCGCCGGAATCACCGGCTTCTGAAACGGCCCGGTGGCGGCCACCACGCGGTTGGCTTCGATCACGCCTTGGCTGGTGTGTACGGTAAAGCCTGGACGGCCTTCATTGCGCACCACCGACGTCACCTCCACGCCCGTACGAATCGGCGCATTGAACTTGCGCGCATAGGCTTCAAAGTAGTCCGCCACGCGCTCCTTCGGCGCAAAGCCATCGGGGGCCACATCATCGAATTCCAGGCCGGGAAAACGGTCATGCCAGGCCGGCCCGTTGGCCACCAGTGAATCCCAGCGCCCGGTGCGCCAGCGCTCGGCGATACGACTGCGCTCCAGCACCAGGTGCGGCACGCCGTGCTTGCTCAAATGCTCGCTCATGGCCACGCCGGCCTGGCCGGCGCCAACCACCAGGGTGTCGGTTTTTGTTATTGATTCAGTCATGTGTCTGTCCTTGCGTCATGCAGTTGGATTCAACGTGGGCATGGCTTCAAGGCTAGGGGGAGGGTGGTTTTTAATAAAATATTATTAAGCTTGGGAGTGAGCATAAATATCGGATGCAGCGTCAGAGTTCGCCGTAATATTTCACCGCCGCCGCAGCCCGCGACGGCACCTTCAAACTGCGCAGCAACGACGACACATGAATGCGCACGGTAAACGGCGAGATCGCCAGGGCCTTGGCGATTTCCTTGTTGGTCTTGCCCTCGGCGATCAGGCGCAGCACTTCTCGCTGGCGGGCGGTAAGCGTGTGGATATCGAGGGGCAACAGGCCCGAGGGGGCGAACTTGACCAAAACTTCACCTTCACGGATCGCCAACAGCGCCTGGCCGATCTCGTCGGGGGCGATGTTCTTGCCGATAAAACCGTCGACGCCCAGGTTCATCACCTGTTCGATCAGCGCCGGGTCATCCACCATCGACACGACCACCAGCGTGGTGCGCCGCAGTTGTCGGCGCAGGTCGGCGAGCTGGCTCATGCAGGTCAGGCCGGGGAAGCGCAGGTCGAGGATCAGCGTGTCGATGTCGTTGGGGTCAAGCAGTAATCCATGCACGTCATCCAGGGTGCCGGCTTCCTGTACCACGGCCTCGGGTAGCAGGCGCTGTACGGTGCGCGCCATGCCTTCGCGAAACATCGGATGGTCGTCGGCGATGATGATCCTGTCGGTCATGGTGGGCTCCTTCCTGGGGCATGGCTGTGCTGAGGCATGTTACTTTACCACCGCGCCCGCAAAGGGCATGTCAAGGATATGACTATGAGTCTTGAGACCAACTCCGAACTCGACCAGGCCAACCTGCGCATCATGGTGGCCGCGATCGCCATTGTGTATATCGGCGTGCTGGGTTTTTTGCCCGGGCATTCGCTGGACACCTATCTGCCGGTAATTCTGTACATTTTCGTGTTCTTGCTCGCGTCCATCGCTCTGCGCCAGGTGATTGCGCGCTGGCCAGGGCATTACCCTGCGCGGCGGATTTTCGGCATGCTGCATGATTACACTGGCACCTCATTCGGCCTGGTCGTGGGTGGTGAAGCGGCGTTGCCGCTGTATGCGGTGATGGTGTGGGTCAACTTGGGCAATGGCATGCGTTACGGCTCGCGTTACCTGGCGATTGCCACCGGGCTGGCGTTGCTGGCGCTGCTGGTGGTGTACCGGCTTACGCCGTGGTGGCAGGCGCAGCCGTTCATGGTGCTGATGCTGATGATCACCAGCACGGTGATCCCGGTCTACGCGCACATACTGTTGGAGCGCACGCGCAAGGCCTCCGAAGAAGCCATCGCCGCCAACCTGGAAAAATCCCGCTTCCTGGCCCAGGCCAGTCATGACCTGCGTCAGCCGATCCACTCCATCGGCCTGTTCACCGCCTGCCTGCGCGAAGCCCGGCTGGGCGATGAAGAGCGGCGATTGGTGGACAATATCGACCGTTCGTTGCTCAACGTGTCGCAGCTGTTCCGCTCGATTCTTGACCTCTACACCCTCGATAACGCTCGGCTCCTGCCCAAGTACCAGGTGATCGATCTGGGGGAGTTCCTCTCCGACCTGGTGCGCCAGAACGCCGAGGCGGCGCGCTGGGCCGGGGTGCACTTGCAGCTGCGTCCGTGCGCGCACTGGGTGCAGGTGGATCCGGCGTTGTTGGCGACCATGGTGCAAAACGTGCTGTCCAATTGCTTCAAATACGGTGCGCAACGGCCGGTGTTGATCGGTGTGCGCAGGCGTGGCGGTGGTTTGGCGGTGGAGATTCATGACCGTGGGCGGGGAATTGCCGAGGAGCATCTGTCAAAGGTCTTCGAAGAATTTTATCGGGTGCGCCACGTGCGCGACAAAGACGTGGAAGGCGTGGGCCTGGGGCTGTCGATCGTCAAGCGCCTGGGACGCTTGATGGACCTGCAGGTAAGTCTGCGCTCGCGGGTGGGACATGGCACTTCGGTCAGCCTGTACGGCCTGACGCCAGTCTCCGCGCCACGTCAGCCGGCACCGCGCGATGAGGCGCGCCAGGCTGGGCTGCTGACGGGTTTGAAAGTCTGTCTGGTGGAAGATGACCACAACGTATTGCTCGCTACCCAGGCCTTGCTGGAGCGCTGGGGCTGCCAGGTGCAGGCAGAGTCATCAGGGCATGACCTGGTCAGCGACTGCGACATCATCGTCGCTGACTACGACCTGGGCAATCATGCTACCGGCATCGAATGCATCGACCATCTGCGCCGGCAACGCGGTTGGGCGGTGCCGGCGCTGATCCTCACCGGGCACGACGTGGAGAAAATCCAGGCCGCGTTGCACGATCGTCAGATCGCGATCCTGTCCAAACCGGTACGACCTGCGCAATTGCGCGGCACCCTGCGTGAGCTCAGTCGGGAACAAATTACTGCATAAATGGGGTCAGCGCGTTGCCACGTGCCCCTTTGGGTTGGCAGAAAGCGGCAGGCTTTATCAGGCCAAAGCTGCCGACTGCATGCAGTGCGCCACCCACGCCGGTTGAGAGCACGCAGTTATAGTCACCGGACGCGGTGCTCGCGATGTAATAGGTTGTCATGGAGTCGCTGCGCACATTGGCAATACGCTTCACGGGTTCACCCAAGTTGGTCTCCGACAGCGTCTTGAGATGGTCTTCGGTGGGTTTGATATTGCTGCAACCGGCGACGCCGATGATCAGTGCGCCAAGCAGGGCGAGACGAGTAACGGGGGAATGGAGTTTCATGGTGCTTCTTCCTTGGGTTGTTATGGTTTTTCCAATGCGCAACGGCGCCTCACGCGCTGAATGCGTGGTGTTGGTTGGGCGTTGGAAGTGCTGAGGAATATAGCGCTGGGGGAGGAGTGGGTCGATTAGCACAAATGGGCTAATGGCAGTTTGAATCCTGGAGAAGGGGAGCGCTGTGCTGGAGATAAAACGAGCCACACCAGACGAGCTCGGCTGACGCAGAGCGTCACGCGCTGCATTCCCACGCGGTGAGCTTTTATAGAGCGTGCGGGTATGTGGGGCATGAGCAGGCGGTGTATCGCTCGCCAGCGGGACTGGTGTTGGCGTGTGTGCCGATGGTGAAAAAGCTTGCGCAGAATTCCAGTGCGGCAGGCGACCAAAGCGAGTGCCTGGTTACGTAATCGCCTGCTCCGTCGATCACCGTATAGCCCTGATCGTTCCCATGCTCTGCGTGGGAATGCCTTCCGGGACGCTCTGCGTCCTGCCAGCCACTGCGCTCAGGTGACGCAGAGCGTCACGGGCTGCATTCCCACGCGGGAGCGTGGGAACGATCTTTACAAACAGCGTCAGTTCAGCCCCATCGGTCAGGGTTTTGGCCTGTGCTTGCGAGCCGAAATTGTGCAGTATGCGATAGCGTTCATCCTGCCAGAAGGCTTGCTCTACCCAGTCATAGACAGGGATGAAATGAAAGTGCAGCGCGAATCCAGGCATATGCCCGTAGCGGCTGATATACAGCCACGGCCGGGTTCGAGCCTCAATGCATCTTGCTGTGGTCCATCTGGCTGTGGTCCATCCCGTCAACACCCCGCGCAGCAGCCTTCACTTCAATGCTTTGCTCAGCGCCCTTGGCATCTTTTACCGTAAGGGTCAGCGGCACCTGGTCGCCTTCCTTGATCTGGCCGGTCAGGCCCATCAGCATGACGTGGTAGCCATTCGGGTCGAGCGTGACGGCTTTGCCGGCGGGCAGCGCCACCGAGTCCACCGGGCCCATGCGCATTACGTCGTCCTTCATGCTCATTTCATGGATCTGCACGTCCTTGGCCACGGGCGACGCCAAGCGCAGCAACTGGCTGTCGCTGTCGGCGGTGACGGTCATGAACGCGCCGCTGGAGGGCTGGCCCGGCACGGTGGCGCGGACCCAGGCGTCGGTCACTTGCACCTGGGCGCTGGCGTGGGCGGCGAGGCCGAGCAGGGTGAGGCCGAGGGTGAGACGCTTGAGGTGTTGAACGGCAGTCATTAGCAGACCTCCATGACGGTGAGCAGGTCTTCTGCGCACTCTTTAGCGGTAAGGGACGCCTGCAAGCCAAGGCGCAGGTTGCCACGGGTGTCGAACACGAAGCTGGTGGCGGTGTGGGACAGGGTGTAGGTGTCGCCGGCGGGGATCTTTTCATAAAAGATCCCGAACTCCTTGGCGGCCACGGCGATTTCCTGCGAGGTGCCGTAGAGGGCTTCAAAGCTTGGGTCGAAGGCCTTGACGTATTTGTCGAGAATCTCGGGGGTGTCGCGCTCGGGGTCCAGGGTGATGAACACCACTTGCATGATTTCACCGTCGCGGCCCATCAGCTTCTTGGCCTGGGCGGCGCGTGCCAGGGTGGTCGGGCAGACCGCCGGGCATTGGGTAAAGCCGAAGAACACCACGGGCATCAGGCCACGGTACGAGCTGAGGGTGACGGTTTCGCCGGCGGTATTCTTGAGCTTGAAAGTGCGCCCCATGATCTTGTCACTGAGGTCCTTGCCGTACTTGAAATTCAGCTTGGGGCTGTAGTCACAGCCGCCCAGCAGGCTGCCCAGGCCTAACAGGCCCATGCCGGTCAGCACTTTGCGACGGGTGAATAACGTACTCATCAACGGTGCGTCCTGTGAAACGCCTGAATGGCTGTGCAGCGGCCCACCCGGCTTTGAAAAGGAGTAACGAGAAGGGTGCAGAGTCTACCAACCTTGGCCACCGCGCGTAATCTGCGACGTTCTGCCACAGGGCAGCATTGCGCTGCGTCCTTTTGCGGGTTCGGTGGTAGCGGCGGCGCATGAAAAGGGGCGTCTCGGTTTCCGATAAAGGGTTGGCTGACCGGTGTTCCAGTAACATCCCGAACTACTTTGCCTGCTCGAGTGCAGCGCCGTTACCGTCGCGATCATATTCATGATTTTTCAGTTGCGATGGAACGCGACAGGGCCTGTGAGCAGGCCTGTCGCTACCGCAAATCAGGGAAGGGTTTGAAAACAGGGATCATGCGGCCAATGGCTTACTCGCCAGAGATTTCTTGTGAGTTGCTTTCATCGCTTCCATTTCCGCACCCAGCTCGTCCAGCTTCGCCTTGCCCAGCAGTTTCTTGGCCTGGGGAAACATCTCGGTTTCTTCTTCTTCGATATGGTGTTCCAGCAGCTCCTTGACCACTTTGACGCGGCCGGAAAACTCGGTGGAAGACGGATCGGTCTGCTTCAGGTCAGGCAGCACCAGTGAATCGACAGTGCGGTGCTCTTCCTTGGCTTCGTGGTACATGATGTCCTGTTCCTTGCCGCCGGCTTCCCTGAAAGCCGGGTAGAGGATTTCTTCTTCCAGCTTGGTATGCAGGGTAATTTCCATCTCCAGCTTGGCCAGCAACTCGGTGCGTTTTTTCACCCCGCGCTCGGTGGATTCGCTCAGTTGGGTCAGCAGGGTCTTGACGCGTTCATGGTCGGCTTTGAGAAGGTCGATGGCATTCATGTGGAACCTCACGGGTAGTCGTCGGGCATGTCGAAACGCACGCCTCGTGAGTCAGAAGATTGCATTACGCGTACCAACTTTTACGCAAAATAAATTGTCTTAAAAATCATATATATAGCGTCAAGCTAGCGTTTCGCTGTCGTGCAGCTTGCATGATCGGTCGTTGCCGGGATTGCACAACGCACATTTACCGCGTCGGCCCAGCTTCCGGTTGAAAAAATCCAATGGAACCCTTGGCGCTTCTGCTTGACCTAAGCCTTAGACCTCAGGAGGTGAAGCATGGAAATAAACTATATCTGGATCGTACTGGCGGTGATTCTGCTGCTCTTGGAACTGTGGGCGATCAATATCGTATTGCGCAGCACTGGGGGCTGGGAAACCAAGGGGTTGTGGGTGGTGGTGCTGGTCTTCGTACCGCTGCTGGGGCTGATCGCCTGGGCGATGTTCGGGCCCAAGCGTGAGATGGCGCAAGAGCGCAAAAACTAACAGCATTCAGCGATAAAAAAACAGGCGCCCCATGGGGCGCCTGTTTTGGTTGCGGCCTGAAGATCAGCTCGCGACTGCCTTGGCAATCGCTTCATTGAACGCCGGCAGATCGTCCGGCGTTCGCGAGGTGATCAAGGTCCAGCCATTGGCTTTGCATTCCTGCACCTGGGCATCGACCACGCCGGCGGCACCGGCGTTTTCCAGATCGATACGCACGCTTTTATACGCGGTGAGGGTCTTGCCTTTGACCACGCCGGCGTCGATCAACGCCCACGGGCCGTGGCAGATCGCCGCGATGGTCTTGCCGGCCTGGGCGAACTCATTGATCAAGCGCAGCGCAGCGGCGTCCTGGCGCAGGGTGTCGGCATTCACGGTGCCGCCGGGAATGACCAGCGCATCGAAGTTGCCGCCGACCACGTCCGACAGTTGCACGTCGGATTCCACGGTCTGGTCCTTTTCCGTATCGCCGACAAAGGTCTGGGTGGTGCCGCCTTTGCTGGAAGCGTGCGTTACCGTCGCGCCGTAGCTACGCAGGGTTTGCAGGGGCTTGAGCAGTTCGTCACGCTCGATGCCGGTGTTGGAGGTGATGACGAGGATGTGCTTGCCGTTGAGTTGCGAACTCATGGTCGAGTGTCTCCTTGGGTCATGGAAGGATTAATGGGCGTGTTTGGCTTGCAGCTCCTTGGCCATTTTCAGGTGTGCTTCCAGGGTTGGCAGAGTCTTGGTGGCGAAGGCCTTCAACTCGGCATTGTCCGAGGACTCAGCTTCCTTCTTGAACAGGTCGACGGTTTTTTGATGGGCGTCGACTTGGTTGTTGGCGTACGCCTTGTCGAACGATTCATCGCGCATTTCCAGGATGGCTTTCTTCGCCTTGTCGGTCAGGGCGGCGTCATCCGGTACTTCGATGTCGAGTTTTTTCGCCAGGGCCATCAGTTCCTGATTGGCCTTGGTGTGGTCAGTAATCATATGTTGGGCAAAAGTTTTCACGTCTGCCGAGCTGCTTTTTTCCAGGGCCAGCTTGCCGGCTTCCACTTCGGTGATACCACCCTCGGCGGCATTGTCGACAAAGTCGTTGGACGTGGCGGCCATCGCGGTGGAAATCGAGCCCGCAACCAGCGCGAATGTCAGGCCCATTTGTTTCATCAGTCGAGTCGTCATGGTGTCTCTCCTTGGGAAATGGCGTGATGCCGTTACATCAGTGTTGAGCCGCGCCCTGCGCAAAAGGTTTAAATTTTTTTTGCGTGAATTGACCCAACGGCCAAGCGGGCAATTTCCTTGAACTAATCCAAATTCCCAAGGTTCTGCTGCATAGGGCCGCCGCTGTGGGCGGCCGCCATTGCCAGGAGATAGCACTGTGACCGATCACGCGCCCGCCGATAAAACCCCCGCACCCATCAGTTCCGAAGACGCGCAAAAAGGCCATGCCGACGGCGCCAAGGGGCAGACCCTGGAACGTCCGAACCCCAAGACCGAAACTATCGACAAGGTTGTGACGCCAACCTCGATCAAGGATATCGAGCGCCAGACGGATGCGATCAACGAGAAGCTCAGCAAGGGGCAGTGAGCATGGCCCGTTCCATCAGCGCGGCCGAGTTGGGCATCGCGCTCAAGCCTGACGATGACAGCAGCCTGTTCAAGTGGTTTATCGCCAGTTTCCTGATGGGCAAGCGCATTCAGGCGCCCATTGCCGCGCAAGCCTACAAGGTGATCGTTGAAGAGGAGGGCCGCGACACCCCGCGCAAATTGCAGCACTGCACATCGCGGGAGCTGGTGGCGATGTTGGGGCGCGCGCATTACGTGCGCTACGACGAAACCACGGCGCAACGCCTGTTGGACCTGAGTGCGAAGCTCAACGCCGAGTACAGCGGCAAGATCACCCGCATGCTCGAGGCCAGCGATAACCGCCAGGCGTTCGAAAAACGCTTGGGTGAGTTCGAGGGTGTCGGCCCCAAGACCATCGAGATTTTCATGCGCGATGCCGCCACGGTGTTGTTTTGACAGCACCTCTGTATGTGGGCTGCGCCGGCTGGAGCTTGCCTCGCGAGCATTGGCCGGCGTTCGCTGAGCAGGGCACGCATTTACAGCGCTATGCCTCGCGTTTCAACGCGGTGGAAATCAACAGCTCGTTTTATCGGCCTCACCTGCCGAAAACCTACGAACGTTGGCGCGAGTCGGTGCCTGCGGGGTTCCGTTTTTCCGTCAAGGTGCCCAAGCGGATCACCCACGAACTGCGCTTGCAGCAGTGCGACACTGCCTTGGACGAGTTTCTCGCGCAATGCCTGCAACTGGACGAGAAACTGGGGTGCCTGTTGGTGCAGCTGCCGCCGTCCCTGAGGTATGAGCCTTTGGTTGCCGGCGCTTTTTTCGAGGCGCTGCGCCAACGGTTTGCCGGTACCGTGGTGCTGGAACCGCGCCATGCCAGTTGGCTCGCGGCTGGGGCTTTGTTGCAGTCGCTCGAAATCGGTTGGGTCAGCGCCGACCCTGCGGTGATCGCTGCCGGTGATGCCTGGCACGGCGTGCGTTATTGGCGTCTGCATGGCTCGCCGCGGATTTATCACAGCGCCTATGGGCACGAGCGGGTGCAGGCGTATGCGCGGTTGCTGCGCCAGTCGATTGAAGAGGGCATTCCCACCTGGTGCATTTTCGACAATACCGCCAGCGGCCATGCGGTCGCCGATGCCCTCGACCTGCTCGACGTCTACCCGCACCTCGACACTCGGCGAGGCTTATAAACGCAACGGCTGGTTAGCTGGGCGAGGGCCGGGTACTCTTTGTTTTCAGTGCAGTCTGTTCTCAGTTCAGTCTGTTCACAGTCCAGGGAGAGGTGACCCGATGTCGTTGATCACAACCATCGAAGACTTACGCAAGCTTGCGCAAAAACGTGTCCCGCGGATGTTCTACGACTACGCCGATTCCGGCTCCTGGACTGAGAGCACCTACCGGGCCAATGAAAGCGACTTTGCCCGGATCAAGTTCCGCCAACGCGTGGCACGCAATATCGATGAGCGTTCGATTCGCGCCAGTATGATCGGCCAGGACATGGCCATGCCGGTAGCCCTGGCACCCACCGGCCTGGCGGGCATGCAGCACGCCGATGGCGAGATTCTCACCGCTCGCGCCGCTGCGGCGTTTGGCCTGCGCTATACCTTGTCGACCATGAGCATCTGTTCACTGGAAGACATTGCCGAGCACGTCGGCCAGCCCTTCTGGTTCCAGTTGTATGTGATGCGCGACCGTGGGTTTATCGAGCGTTTGATCGAGCGGGCCAAGGCGGCTGGCGTTGATGCATTGGTGTTGACGCTGGACCTGCAGATCCTCGGGCAGCGCCACAAGGACTTGATCAACGGCCTGTCCGCGCCGCCCAGGCTGACCCTGCCGAACATCCTCAACATGATGACCAAGCCGCGTTGGGTGATGGGCATGCTGGGCACCCAGCGACGGGGCTTCGGCAATATCGTCGGGCATGTGACGGGGGTGGCCGATATGAGTTCGCTGTCGGCGTGGACCGCCCAGCAGTTCGACCCGCGCCTGAGCTGGGACGATGTGGAGTGGATCAAAAAGTGCTGGGGCGGCAAGCTGATCATCAAGGGCATCCTCGATGTGGAGGACGCGCGCCTGGCGGCCAATACCGGCGCCGATGCGTTGGTGGTCAGCAACCACGGCGGCCGCCAGCTGGATGGCGCGCCGTCGAGCATCAGCCAGCTGCCGGCGATTGTCGAGGCGGTGGGCAAGCGGATTGAAGTGTGGCTCGACGGGGGTATCCGCTCCGGCCAGGATGTACTCAAGGCCATGGCGCTGGGCGCCAAGGGCACCATGATCGGGCGCCCGCACCTGTATGGCTTGGGGGCGATGGGCGAAGCGGGCGTGACAAAAGCGCTCGAGATCATCGCCCGTGAGTTGGATGTGACGATGGCACTGTGTGGCTATAACGATATACGCGAGGTGAATCGCGAGATCTTGCTGCCTGGCACGTTTCCTGACGGCGCGTGATGCGCAAAAAAACCTGAAAAAGTAAAAAGAGTTGTCCACGAAAACCGTGGGTATCTCTGTGGATAACTTTGCAAGGGCCCGGCAGCGTTGGCGATTTAACCTGCGGTCAATATTTGATCAACTTTCAATGTGGGCCAATATGGCCAGGGTTTGCGCTTGACAGGCCTGAGCGAACCCAGTGCCGAAAAGCGCATTTATGAGTCACCCACGCGGCCTGTGGAGTGCGTGACCAGCGGTGAAGGCATGCTCGTTTGCATCAGCTTGTGCAGCGCCTGGCCATAATCGCGCCCGGCCAGGCTCATGCTGTTGTTATGACTGGCACCCGGCACCAGTAACAGCCGCTTGGGCTCCTGGGCGGCTTCAAATAATTGCTGGCTGAAACGCGGTGGCACGTAGCGGTCATCGAGGCCATGCACCACCAGCAAGGGCATATGGATATCGGCCATCTTGTCGATGGAGTCGAATTTCTGCGAGAGCAACCAGCGTACCGGCAACGAGGTATTGGCAACCGCCGTGGCAACATCTCCCAGGGAAGTGAACGTGGATTCGATCACCAGCCCGCGCACCGGCAGCGGTACCTGTTTGCTCAGCTCTGCGGCGAGGTCGATAGCCACTGCGCCACCCAGGGAATGCCCGTAGAGCAGGCGTTTGCCGGGGTCGGGTTGCAAGGTCTGGAAGCGCTCCCAGGCGATGCGTGCGTCTTCATACACCGTGGTTTCCGAAGGCAGGTCGCCCTGGCTTTTGCCAAAACCGCGATAGTCGATGGCCAACACCGAAAAGCCCATGGCGTGCAATTGTTCGATGCGAAACAGCTGGCCGGTGAGGTTCCAGCGTACGCCGTGCAAGTAGAGGATGGCGGGCGCATCTTTCTGCGCGGCCGGGTACCACCAGCCATGAATATTCTGGCCGGCTTTGAAAGCGGCGGGCTTGATATCGAACTCCTGTACGGCGTTGGGCAGCCCGGTGTACCAGCCTGCGGTGCCCGGCTCGATGCGAAATACCAGTTCGCGCTCCTTGTGTTGCAGCACGGCGCAGCCCACCGGCAGGCCGACGATCAACACGGCCATGCACAGCAGCGCCAGCCAGCGCAGGCCCCGGCGGGGCATAGAACGAGATGACATGAAGGTTCCATTACAAAGGGCGAAGCACGGGTTGTACCAGATGAGCCGGGAGGGGGAGAAATTAATGCGACGGCCGTGACCCAGGATTGCTTGCAAAGTGTTGCAGCGATGCAGCGGGGCGACCGGCTTGACGCTGCATGACCTGCACGCGATGCTCCGTTTCTTTGAGAAAAGGCCCGACCATGGACAACAGCCCCGTGCGCATCACCGCCGAAGAAACCCTTTCGGACAACTGGTACCTCCTGAAGAAATACAGCTTCGAGCTGCGCCGCCGTGACGGCAGTTGGCAAGCCCAGACCCGCGAGGTGTACGACCGGGGCAACGGTGCGACCATCCTGTTGTACAACCGCGAGCAGCGCACGGTGCTGTTGATCCGCCAGTTCCGCATGCCCACGTTTGTCAACGATTACGCCGGCTACCTGATCGAAGCGGCGGCCGGGTTGCTTGACAACGCCAGCCCCGAAGAGCGCATCCGCCTGGAGGCCGAGGAAGAAACCGGCTACCGCGTGGGGCATGTCGAGAAAATCTATGCGGCGTTCATGAGCCCAGGGTCGGTGACCGAACGGATTCACTTTTTTATTGGTGAATACCAGCCGGGCGACCGGGTTGGGGCTGGCGGCGGCCTGGCGGAGGAGGGCGAGGATATCGAAGTGCTGGAACTGGGGTTCGAGCAGGCGCTGGAGATGGTGGCCAGTGGGGAAATCGTGGATGGCAAGACCATCATGCTGCTGCAGCATTTGGAACTGCGCATGTTGAAAGAACGGTGGTAGCTCGATCGAGCATGAAGATCAAAAGGTGGGAGAGGGCTTGCTCCCGTGGCGGCCTATAGCTATCTGACTGATGCCGCGCGATCCAAATGTGGGAGGGGGCTTGCCCTAATGCCAGTCAGTTAAGCGTACACCGCCGTCTGTAGGAGCGAGCTTGCTCGCGAAAAACGTCAACGATAACGCGTGCTTTCTGAATGAACGCGGTGCCTGTGAGTTTTTCGCGAGCAAGGGCTAGCCGCCCGCCTCGTTCCTACAAAAAGCCTTAACTGACTGGCATTAGGGCTTGCCCCCGATGGCGGCCTGACAGCCGACCAGGATGTTGGATCAAGGCGAGTACATATCCGTTGCTGCGGTAACGGCGGCTTAGGGTTCCGCCCTTACGGCGTCTCACTTTTGAAAAGCGCAAAAGTAAGCAAAACGCTCTTGCCCCACCACTCGGCACCTCGCCTAGGCTCGGTGTGCCCGTAATCCGACAGTGATTTGGGGGGCCGCCGCCACGCGCCATCCATGGCGCGGGGCGGCTAAACCGGCATCCCTGCCGGTTTACCCCCCAAATCACTGTCGAATTGCGGCCAGCGTGGTTTAACGGGGCGCTTAAGATCAAGAGCAAGATCAAGAGCGACTCGCTTCGCATCGTGGTTACCGTAAGCTGTTACACAGTTGTGTAGATACCCATGGTCATCGAGGGCAAGTCGAATCGTCGCACCGCCCCTCCCACATTTGGACCGAGGTGTATCAGTGGGTCACCGCCGACTGACGGCTATTGTCAGAAATTTCCCACAAGAGTACAAATGTACTCCATGACGACCCTGACCCCCCGCCGTACCGCCATCCTGACCTTCATCCGCGAGCGCATCGCGCAGCAAGGTCAGCCTCCGAGCCTCGCCGAGATCGCCGAGGCGTTCGGCTTTGCCTCGCGCAGCGTCGCCCGCAAGCATGTGGTGGCCCTGACCGAAGCCGGCTTTATCGAGGTCAACCCCAACCAGGCCCGGGGTATTCGCCTGCTCAACCAACCGCCGCGCCCGGAATGGCTGGACATCCCGGTGCTCGGCCGTGTGGCCGCAGGTCTGCCCATCGGCGCGGATGCCGAAGTGCACAATCGCCTGCAGCTGGACCCCGCCACCTTCGCCAAGACCCCGGACTACCTGCTGCGCGTGCAGGGCGATTCGATGATCGAAGACGGCATTCTCGATGGTGACCTGGTGGGCGTGCGGCGCAGTGCCGAGGCCTTGAACGGGCAAATTGTGGTGGCGCGCCTGGACGGTGAAGTCACCATCAAGCGTTTCGAGCGCCATGGCGACAAGGTGCGCCTGCTGCCGCGCAACCCGGCGTATCAACCCATCGTGGTCGGGGTCGATCAGGACCTGGCCATCGAAGGGGTGTTCTGCGGCCTGGTGAGGCAAGGCTGATGGGCGCCGTGGTTGCCCTGGACTCGCTGTTCAATGGCGGGCGAGTCTGGAAGGGCCGGCCCGCCGCGCCACCGGCCAGTGTGTATCCCACCGGGCTTGCGGCGCTGGATGCGGTGCTGCCCAGCGGCGGCTGGCCGGAGGCGGCCTTGAGTGAAATCCTGATGGCCAAGGACGGTGTGGGCGAGCTGCAACTGGTGCTGCCGACTCTGGCGCGCTTGTCGGCGATGGGCGAACGTATTGTGCTGGTGGCACCGCCCTATACGCCGTATCCCCATGCCTGGCAGAACGCCGGGGTGGATGTGCGTCAGCTCGCGGTGATCCAGACCCAGGAGCGCGACGCGCTGTGGGCGGTGGAGCAATGCCTGCGCTCCGGCAGTTGTGGCGCGGTGTTGTGTTGGCCGCGCAAGGCCGATGACCGTGCCTTGCGCCGTTTGCAGGTGGCCGCGGAAACCGGGCAAACCCTGGCGTTTGCCTGGCGCGCCTTGAGTGAAGCGATCAACCCATCGCCGGCCGCTTTGCGCCTGGCGGTCGAGGCAAGGCCTGCGCAAGTGCGCGTGCTCAAATGCCGGGGCGGCCTGGCCCATCCGGCGCCGATTGCCCTGGCGGGGCATTGAGGTTGCCATGCGCTGGGTCTGTATTGTCTTCCCGCAATTGGCGCTGGACGGGGTGCTGCGGGCCCATCCCGAGCCCGACCAACCGCTGGCACTGCTGGCCGGTACGCCGCAGCGGCGCGTGCTGCAAACCGTCAATGCCGCCGCCCGCGCTCTGGGGTTGCGCCCCGGCCAGTCGCTGACGGCGGCGCATGCGCTGGCCAAAACCTTCGCCTGTGCCGAGTACGACCCGCTGGAAATCGAGCGTTGGCAGCAGTTTCTCGCCGCCTGGGCCTACCGCTTCAGTTCCCAGGTCAGCGTGTATTACCCACGCGCCTTGCTGTTCGAGATCGAGTCGAGCCTGGGCCTGTTCGGGCCCTGGCCGCAGTTCGAGGCGCGTTTGCGCAAAGAGTTGACCGAGCTGGGCTTCCGTCACCGCATCGTTGCCGCGCCCAACCCGGCGGCGGCACGGGTGTTGGCCAACCGTTACGATGGCCTGGCGGTGGCCGACGACAGCGCCTTGATGCAGGCCCTGGCGCCGTTGCCGGTCGACCGCGCCGGGATTGATCCGCAAGCCGCCACCGCGTTGTCGCGCATGGGCCTGCGCACCTTGGCCCAAGTGCAAGCGCTGCCCCGGCACACCCTGGCGCGGCGCTTTGACGCCAGCCTGCTCAAGCACCTCGACGCCCTGAGCGGGCAGCGGCCGTTGGCCCTGGGTTTCTATCAGCCGCCGGACCAGTTCGATGTCCGTATCGAGTTGAATTTCGATGTGCAATCCCACCAGGCGCTGCTGTTCCCCCTGCGCCGTCTGACCGCCGACCTGGCCGCCTTCCTGTGCGGGCGAGACAGCGGCGTGCAGCGTTTCGACCTGCACCTGGAACATGCCCAGGCAGCGGACAGTGTGATCAAGGTCGGCCTGCTGAGCGCCGAGCGCGAGCCTTCGATGCTGTTCGAACTGGCCCGGGGGCGATTGGAGCAGGTGCAAGTCACTGCACCGGTGCGCGGGTTTCGCCTGGTGGCCCAGGACTTGCCGGTATTCGTGCCGCAGCGCCAGGACCTGTTCGACGACCGCCCGCAACAGTCCCTGCCCTGGGAGCAATTGCGCGAACGCCTGCGCGCGCGCCTGGGCGATGAGGCGGTGCAGGGCCTGCGTTTTCACGCCGACCATCGCCCTGAATGCGCCTGGCAAGCCGTCGTCGACAACCACCCATGCCCGAGCTTGAACAAGGTCCGGCGCCCTGGCTGGTTGTTGAACCAACCGACCTTGCTGGC
Source organism: Pseudomonas sp. R1-43-08 (assembly GCF_003852255.1). Taxonomy (NCBI): domain Bacteria; kingdom Pseudomonadati; phylum Pseudomonadota; class Gammaproteobacteria; order Pseudomonadales; family Pseudomonadaceae; genus Pseudomonas; species Pseudomonas sp. R1-43-08. The sequence continues at coordinate 3,140,729 of NZ_CP027734.1, read as the reverse complement.
CGAGCAGGGCGTACAGATCCTGATGGGCCCGGAACGCATCGAATCCGGCTGGTGGGATGGCGCTGATATTCGCCGCGACTATTACCTCATCCAGACCCGCGCCGGTCAGCAAGGCTGGGCCTACCGCACGGTGGGGCAACAGGATGGCCTGTGGCTGCAAGGCTGGTTTGCATGAAAGCCCATAGGCCACCACCCCCTGTAGGAGCGAGCTTGCTCGCGAAAAACTCCAGGGCACCGCATTCATTCTGGTGTCCCGCGTTATCGTTAACCCCCTTCGCGAGCAAGCTCGCTCCTACAGGGGCGGGGCAGGCATGAATTACGCCGAGCTGCATTGCCTGTCCAACTTCAGCTTCCAGCGCGGTGCCTCCAGTGCGCTGGAACTCTTCGAGCGGGCTAAACGCCAAGGCTACAGCGCCCTGGCGATCACCGACGAATGCACCCTGTCGGGCATCGTGCGCGCCTGGCAGGCGGCGAAAGCGCTGGAGTTGCCGCTGATTATCGGCAGCGAAGTGCGCATCGAGAACGGGCCGAAACTGGTGCTGCTGGTGGAAAACCTGAGCGGTTACCAGCACCTGTGCCGGTTGATCACCCTGGCCCGCCGCCGCGCCGAAAAGGGCAGCTATCGCCTGCTGCAGGAAGACTTCGAGCAACCGCTGCCCGGCCTGCTGGCGTTGTGGGTGGCGCAGGACAGCGACACCCAAGCCAGCATCCAGTGGCTGCGCTGTACCTTCGCCGAGCGCCTGTGGCTGGCGGTGCACTTGCACTGCGGGCAGGACGATGCACGGCATCTGGAGCAACGCCTGCAGCTGGCGGCCAGCCTGAAAATCCCGGCCGTCGCCTGCGGTGATGTGCACATGCATGCGCGCGGGCGCCGCGCCCTGCAAGACACCATGACCGCCATCCGCCATCACGTACCGGTGGCCGAAGCCGGCCTGCATCTGCATCCCAATGGCGAGCGGCACCTGCGCAGTCTCGACGCCCTGGCCGCGCTGTACCCGCAAGCCTTGCTCGATGAAACCCTCGCCATCGCGCGGCGCTGCAGCTTCGACCTCGGCCAGTTGCGTTACCACTATCCACGCGAGCTGGTGCCCGCAGGCCATGATGCCGAATCCTGGCTGCGCACCCTCACCAAGGAAGGCATCGCCCAGCGCTGGCCCGACGGCATCGATGCCAAGACCCTGAAGCAGATCAACACCGAGCTGGAGCTGATCAGCGAGTTGGGTTACGAAAGCTATTTCCTCACGGTGCACGACATCGTGCGCTTTGCCCGCAGCCGTTCGATCCTGTGCCAGGGCCGTGGCTCGGCGGCCAACTCGGCGGTGTGTTTTGCCCTGGGCATCACCGAGATCAACCCGAGCCTGAGCAACGTGCTGTTCGAACGTTTCCTGTCCAGGGAACGCAACGAGCCGCCGGATATCGATGTGGATTTTGAGCACGAGCGCCGCGAAGAAGTGCTGCAATACGTGTTCCAGCGCTATGGCCGCACGCGCGCGGCGTTGACGGCAGTGGTCAGCAGTTACCACGCGACCGGCGCGGTGCGGGATGTGGCCAAGGCCCTCGGCCTGCCAGCAGACCAGGTCAACGCGTTGGCCGAGTGCTGCGGGCGTTGGAGTGACGACGCGCCGCCGTTGGAGCGCCTGCGTGAAAGCGGCTTCGACCCGGACAGCCCACTGCTGCGCCGCGTATTGACCTTGACCCAGCAGTTGATCGGCTTTCCTCGGCATTTGTCCCAGCACCCCGGTGGCTTCGTGATTTCCGAACATCCGCTGGACACCCTGGTGCCGGTGGAGAACGCCGCCATGGCCGAGCGCACCATCATTCAGTGGGACAAGGACGACCTCGACGCCGTCGGCCTGCTCAAGGTGGATATCCTCGCCCTGGGCATGCTCAGCGCGATCCGCCGCTGTTTCGATCTGCTGCGCCGCCATCGCAACCTGGACTTGAGCCTGGCAGGCATTCCCCAGGAGGATGCGGCCACCTACGCGATGATCAGCAAGGCTGACACCATCGGCGTGTTCCAGATCGAATCGCGGGCGCAGATGTCGATGCTGCCCAGGCTCAAGCCGCAAACCTTCTATGACCTGGTGATCGAAGTTGCCATCGTGCGGCCGGGGCCGATTCAGGGCGGCATGGTGCACCCGTATTTGCGTCGCAGGAATAAAGAGGAGGAAGAAACCTATCCGTCGCCGGCATTGGAAGTGGTGTTGAAGCGCACCCTGGGCATCCCCTTGTTCCAGGAGCAGGTGATGCAGATCGCCATGGTCGCCGCCGACTACGGCCCTGGCGAGGCCGACCAGTTGCGCCGCTCCATGGCCGCCTGGAAACGTCACGGCGGCCTGGAGCCGCATCAAAAGCGCCTACGCGAAGGCATGCTGAAAAACGGCTACACCGAGGCCTTTGCCGCGCAGATTTTCGAGCAGATCAAAGGCTTTGGCAGCTATGGTTTTCCCGAGTCCCACGCGGCCAGTTTTGCCTTGCTGACCTACGCCAGTAGCTGGCTCAAATGCCATGAGCCGGCGGCCTTTGCCTGCGCACTGATCAACAGCTGGCCGATGGGCTTCTACAGCCCGGACCAGATCCTGCAGGATGCGCGCCGGCATCGCCTGCAGATCCGCCCGGTGGACGTGCAGGCCAGTGACTGGGATTGCAGCCTGGAACCCATCGACGGCCAGCAGCCGGCGATCCGCATGGGCCTGCGCATGATCTGCGGGTTTCGCGAAGAAGATGGCCGGCGCATCGAGGCCGTGCGCCAGCACCGCGCCTTCAGTGACATCGCCGACCTTGACGCCCGCGCCGGTCTGGATGCGCGCGCCCAAGCGCTGCTGGCGGATGCCGGCGCCTTGCGCGCGTTAGCCGGTAACCGCCACCAGGCGCGCTGGGAAGTGGCCGGCGTGCACACGCAACTGGGCCTGTTTGCCGGCCTGCCGAGCCCCGATGAAGCGCCGGTGGCTTTGCCCCAGCCCACGGTCGGCGAGGACTTGCACGCCGATTACGCCACGCTCGGCACCACGCTTGGGCCGCATCCCCTGACATTGCTGCGCGCGGAACTGCGCAGGCGCCGCTGTCGCAGTTCCCGGGAGCTTTTGACTGTGGAGCATGGGCGCAATGTCAGCGTCGCCGGCCTGGTCACCGGGCGCCAACGCCCGGGCACCGCCAGCGGCGTGACCTTTGTCACCCTGGAAGATGAATTCGGCAACCTCAATGTGGTGGTCTGGCGCGACCTGGCCGAACGTCAGCGCCAGGCCCTGGTCGGGTCGCGCCTGCTCAAGGTGGACGGGCGCTGGGAGGCGGTGGGCGAGGTGCGGCATTTGATCGCTGGGCGCCTGACCGACCTGACGCCGCTGCTGGACGGCATTGTGGTGCGCAGCCGGGATTTTCACTGAGGCCAGTGGTTTCTTCGGCTTAAGTTAGCCAAGATGAAACCATCTATCGCCGCTGCGCTCCAAAACTTGCGACTGTCCTCTCACTGCCCAGAGCCCGAACATGCAATTCTTATCCAACCCCCACGGCTGTGAAGGCTGGTCCGGTGAAATGGCCCAGCGGATTCGCGGGTTTGACTGGTCAACCACCGACCTCGGCCCGATTGATCGCTGGTCCACCAGCCTGGCCTGCACCGTGCAGATGATGCTCGCCTCGCCCGTACCCATGGTGATGTTGTGGGGGCGGGTGGGTTACATGATCTACAACGACAGCTACTCGAAGTTCGCCGGCGGACGGCATCCATACTTGCTGGGCACGCCGGTGGAACTGGGGTGGCCGGAAGTGGCCGAGTTCAATCGGCATGTAGTGGATACATGCCTGGCGGGCGGCACCTTGTCGTTCAACAACAAGGAGCTGGTGTTGTCGCGCAACGGCAAGCCGGAAACCTTGTGGATGGACCTCTATTACAGCCCCGTGGCCGGGGACAACCAGCAACCGGCCGGGGTGCTGGCGATCGTGGTAGAGACCACTGAACTGGTGCAGTCCGAGCGCGTGCGCCAGGAGCTGACCCACAATCTGGAGCAGCGCGTAGCCGCCGAAGTGCAGGCGCGTTCCGCCGCCGAAGAGCAGTTGCGCCAGTCGCAGAAGCTGGAAGCGATTGGCGGCCTGACCGGCGGTGTGGCCCACGACTTCAACAACCTGCTGCAAGTGATCGCCGGCAACCTGCACCTGCTGGCCCGGCATGAGCCGGACAACGCGCAGGTGCAGCGGCGTGTTTCTGCCGCGATTGCCGCGGTGGAACGCGGCGCCACCCTGTCCTCGCAACTGCTGGCGTTTGCCCGGCGTCAGCCCTTGTCGCCGGCGGTGTACAACCCGCAACGTATCTACGCCGGTCTCGGTGAACTGCTGCAACGCGCGCTGGGCGAAACCATTCATATCGACGTGCAATTGCCGCAGGATTCCTGGTGCATCAACGTCGACCGCAACCAGCTGGAAAACGCGCTGCTCAACCTGGCGATCAATGCCCGCGATGCCATGCACGGCGAGGGCGTGATTCGTATCACCGGCGAAAACATCATTCTCAACCCGGCCGAATGCGCGGGCAAAAGCATCAAGCCCGGCGAGTATGTGCGCCTGGCTGTCACCGACACTGGCACTGGAATGCCGCCGACCGTGCTCAAGCGTGCGTTCGAGCCGTTTTTTACCACCAAGCGCGAAGGGCAGGGCACTGGCCTGGGGCTGAGCATGGTGTTTGGCTTTGTTCGGCAAAGCGGCGGGCATGTGGACATCTGGAGCGAGGAAAACAAAGGTTCGGTGGTGCAGATGTATTTCCCGCGCAGCCTGGAACCGGAGCATCTGGAGCCGGACATTGGCCAGGAGAGCCCTTGCACCGGCCAGGAAACCATCCTGGTGGTGGAAGACAATGAAGGCGTGCGCCTGGCCGTGGTAGAGCTGCTGCAACAATCGGGCTACACGGTGCTGACGGCCGAAGACGGCGACCAGGCCATGGCCAAGCTGCAGACCGGCCTGCAGCCGGACTTGATTTTTACCGATGTGGTGATGCCCGGCCGCATCAAGAGCATCGACCTGGCCAACTGGGCGCGTGAGCAGGTGCCGCCGATCCCGGTGCTGTTCACCTCCGGCCACACCCGCGACATTCTTTCCTCCAATCATCTGCTGAGCGCTGATATTCACCTGCTGAGCAAGCCCTACAGCCCCGATGCCCTCACGCAACGGGTGCGCAGCGTTCTCACCGCCAGACAAGGTTGTCCATGACTTCACAACGCAACATCCCTGCACCGACCGCCCAGCACACCGGCTTCGTGCGGGTGCGCGGCGCCCGCGAACACAACTTGCGTAACGTCGATGTGGATATTCCCCGGGATGCCCTGGTGGTGTTCACTGGCGTGTCCGGTTCCGGCAAATCGTCCCTGGCCTTTTCCACGGTCTACGCCGAGGCCCAGCGCCGCTATTTCGAGTCGGTGGCGCCCTATGCGCGGCGCTTGATCGACCAGGTCGGCGTGCCGGATGTCGACAGCATCGAAGGCTTGCCACCCGCCGTGGCCCTGCAACAGCAGCGGGGCACGCCGAGTGCGCGTTCATCGGTGGGCAGCGTGACTACCCTGTCGAGCCTGATTCGCATGCTGTATTCCCGTGCCGGCAGCTACCCGCCGGGGCAGGCGATGCTGTATGCCGAGGACTTTTCGCCGAACCTGCCCCAGGGCGCGTGCCCGCAATGCCATGGCCTGGGCCGCGTGTATGAAGTGACCGAAGCGCTGATGGTGCCCGACCCGTCGCTGACCATTCGCCAGCGCGCGGTGGCGGCCTGGCCGCTGGCCTGGCAGGGGCAGAACCTGCGCGACATTCTCGTGACCCTGGGCTACGACGTGGATATCCCGTGGCGCGACCTGCCGAAAAAACAGCGCGACTGGATCCTGTTCACCGAAGAAACTCCCACCGTACCGGTGTACGCCGGCTTCACCCCGGCGCAGACCCGCGATGCCTTGAAACGCAAGCTGGAGCCCAGTTACCAGGGCACCTTCAGCGGCGCGCGGCGCTACATCCTGCACACCTTCGCTCACACCCAAAGTGCGCTGATGAAAAAGCGCGTGTCGCAGTTCATGCAAGGCAGCGCCTGCCCGTTGTGCGAGGGCAAGCGCCTGACCAAGGCGGCGCTGTCGGTGAAGTTTGCCGGGGTGGATATCGGTGAGCTGTCGCAACTGTCCCTGACCCGCCTGGCCGAGTTGCTGCGGCCGGTGGCGGCGGGGCAGGACAAGATGAAGTTGTCAGTGGAAAAACGCCTGGCCGCCCAACGGATCGCCGAGGACCTGCTCGAACGCGTGAGTACGTTGATCGAGCTGGGGCTGGGCTATCTGGCCCTGGAGCGCAGCACGCCGACGCTGTCGTCCGGAGAGTTGCAGCGCTTGCGCCTGGCCACGCAACTGGGCTCGCAGTTGTTCGGCGTGATCTACGTGCTCGACGAGCCGTCTGCAGGCCTGCATCCTGCCGATGGCGAGGCCTTGTTCAGCGCATTGGCGCGTTTGAAAGCGGCCGGCAATTCGCTGTTTGTGGTGGAGCATGACCTGGAAACCATGCGCCGCGCCGACTGGCTGATCGATGTCGGCCCGGCCGCTGGCGAACACGGCGGGCAAGTGCTGTACAGCGGCCCGCCGGCGGGGTTGGCGGATATTTCCGCGTCGCAGACCCGTGAATACCTGTTTGCCGAGCCGCGCCCGGCGAACCCGGCGCGGCGTCAACCCAGCGGCTGGCTGAAGCTGCAAGGCGTGACGCGCAACAACTTGAAGAATCTTGCGGTGGATTTCCCGCTGGGCTGCTTCACGGCAGTGACCGGGATTTCCGGTTCGGGCAAGTCCAGCCTGGTCAGCCAGGCGCTGTTGGAACTGGTCAGCAGCGGCCTCGGGCGCGTGTTGGAAAACGTCGAGGAGCCCAGCCTGGAAGACGCTGCGCCTTCCGCCAGCGAGGGCCGCATCAGCGCCGGGCTGGAGCATATCCGCCGTCTGGTGCAGGTGGACCAGAAACCCATCGGCCGTACACCGCGCTCCAACCTGGCGACCTATACCGGGCTGTTCGACAACGTGCGCAAACTGTTCGCCGCCACGCCAGCCGCGAAGAAGCGCGGTTACGACGCGGGGCAGTTCTCCTTCAACGTCGCCAAGGGCCGTTGCCCGAACTGCGAAGGCGAAGGCTTTGTCAGCGTCGAATTGCTGTTCATGCCCAGCGTGTATGCGCCATGCCCGACCTGCCACGGTGCGCGCTATAACCCCGAGACCCTGGCGATCACATGGCAAGGCTTGAACATCGCCCAAGTGCTGGGGTTGACGGTGGAGCAGGCCGTCGACGTATTTGCCGAACAACCGGGCGTGCTGCGCGCTCTGCAGGTGCTGCGCGATATCGGCCTGGGCTATCTGCGCCTGGGCCAACCGGCCACTGAGTTGTCGGGCGGTGAAGCGCAGCGCATCAAGCTGGCGACCGAGCTGCAACGCAATGCGCGGGGCGCCACGTTGTACGTACTGGACGAACCCACCACTGGGCTGCATCCCAGGGATGTCGACCGCTTGCTCAGCCAGCTCAACCAATTGGTCGAGGCGGGGCATACGGTGGTGGTGGTCGAGCATGAGATGCGCGTGGTGGCGCAGAGTGACTGGGTGATCGACATCGGCCCGGGTGCCGGGGACGCGGGCGGCAAGGTGGTTGCCAGTGGTACGCCGCAAAAAGTTGCCAGCAGCAAAACCAGCCGCACGGCGCCGTTCCTGGCGCGGGAACTGCGCTAGTCGCCAGAAATGTGGGAGGCACGAACGTCCTCCCGGCTGTTCTCAAGCGACTTGCCTGGCCCGCTCGCGTTCCGCGACCAACTGGCGGGTCAGCGGTATCAGCGCCTTGCCATAGTCGATCGCATCATTGAGCGGATCGAACCCACGAATCAGGAATGTGGTGATACCCAGATCGTAGTAATCGAGCAACGCCTGCGCGACTTGCTCGGCCGTGCCCACCAGCGCCGTGGAATTGCCCTGTGCGCCGAGCAAGGCGGCAATCCCGGTCCACAGGCGTTTATCCAGGCGCGAGCCTCGCGCCGCCGCCGCCAGCAACCGGCGCGAGCCCTCATTGGGCGGTTCGCGCCGCACAAAGCCGCTCTGTTCGGCCAGCGCCGTGGCTTGCTGCAAAATAGTGTCTGCCCGCTGCCACGCCAGTTCCTCGGTCTCGGCCAGGATCGGGCGCAATGACAAGCTGAAACGAATCGTACGCCCATGCCGGGCCGCTTCGGCACGCACCTGGGTCACGACCTCGCGCACTTGCTCATAGGTTTCGCCCCACAGCGCATACACATCCGCATGCTTGCCCGCCACCGCAATCGCCGCCGCCGACGAACCGCCGAAGTACAACGGGATATGCGGCTGCTGCGGCGACTTCACCGTGGAGTGCGCGCCTTCGACCTGATAGTAGGTGCCGGCGAAGTCGAAGGGCTTGTCGCTCGTCCATTCCTGGCGCACCACGCTCAAATATTCGTCGGTGCGCGCGTAACGCGCGTCCTTGCCGATATGGCTGCCATCGGCGCGCAGTTCGCGGTCGTCGCCGCCGGTGATGATATGCACGGCGGTACGTCCGCCGTTGAACACATCCAGCGTGGCGAACTGGCGCGCGGCCAAGGTGGGCTGGGCAAAGCCGGGGCGGTGGGCGATCAGGAATTTCAGGCGCTGAGTCACGCTGGCGGCATGGGCGGCGATCAGCGTGCTGTCCGGGCTGGTGGAGTGGAAGGCCACCAGGGCGCGGTCGAAACCGGCCTCTTCATGGGCGCGCGCCACGCGCTCAACGTAGTCTGGCTGCAGCGTCGGGCCGCTGCGCGGGTGGATCTCGGAGGCGTGGTGGCCGCCGATGTAGCCGATGAATTCGATGCTCATGGTCAGGTCCTTGTTGAAGTCGATAAACAAGCCTCCACCGGGCAGGGGGTCGGTCCGTAGCGTGAAAGTAGGCCGCACGGGCGCGTCTGTAAAAGGCCGATTGGTTCTAACCTAATTATTAAATTATGGAATTATAGTTTTTACTATTATCAGTAGATTGCATTTAGTCGGCGGTCTTGCGTACGCTTTCACTTGACGCTGCAAGTTGTTGATCGTGATTTACCTGGTGGTTGCCGAGCGGGTCGTAGAGATTTTGTGGGGCTATCGCGCCCATTGAAGTATCCTCCGCGCCTCGCTCACCACTGATCCAAAGAAGATGACAGGACAAGACATGCAGGCGCTGCTGGAGTCGATCCTCGACGAAGTGCGCCCCCTGATCGGCCTCGGCAAAGTCGCCGACTACATCCCCGCCCTGGCCGACGTGCCCGCCAACCAGTTGGGCATCGCGGTCTACGGCAACGACGGCGCGGCCTACTGCGCCGGTGATGCCGACACGCTGTTCTCGGTGCAGAGCATTTCCAAGGTGTTCAGCCTGGTGCAGGCCATCGACCACGGCGGCGAAACCATTTGGGAACGCCTGGGCCACGAACCGTCGGGGCAACCGTTCAACTCCATGGTGCAGCTGGAATTCGAACGCGGCCGCCCGCGCAATCCGTTTATCAACGCCGGCGCGCTGGTGATCTGCGACATCAACCAATCACGCTTCGCCGTGCCGATTCTGTCGATGCGCGATTTCGTACGACGCCTGTCGGGTAACCCGCAGATTCTGGTCAATAGCGTCGTCGCCGATTCGGAAGCGCAGCACGGCGCGCGCAACGCGGCCATGGCTTACCTGATGAAGGCTTTCGGTAACTTCCACAACGATGTGGACGCGGTGCTGCACAGCTACTTCAATTACTGCGCGTTGCAAATGAGCTGCCTGGACCTGGCCAGGGCGTTCAGCTTCCTGGCCAACGAGGGCGTGAGCGCCCACAGTGGCGAGCAGATTCTGACGGCGCGCCAGACCAAGCAGGTGAACTCGATCATGGCCACCAGCGGGCTGTATGACGAGGCCGGCAATTTTGCCTATCGGGTCGGGCTACCGGGCAAGAGCGGGGTAGGCGGCGGGATTGTCGCGGTGGTGCCGGGGCAGTTTACGGTGTGTGTCTGGTCGCCGGAATTGAACGCGGCGGGGAATTCACTGGCGGGGATGAAGGCGCTGGAGTTGTTGAGTGAGCGGATTGGGTGGTCGGTGTTTTAATATCGTCGCCACGCTTCTCGTGGGAACGATCCCAACACGCGCACGCGCCTGACAAAAGCCCTGCGTGACGGGTATTCTTCAACCCAACCCCAAACATCAGGTTGAGTCAGGAGACTGCACATGGACAGAGTCGTCATCATTACCGGAGGCAGTCGCGGGATTGGCGCCGAAACAGCCTTGCTGGCCGCTCGCCAGGGCTATCGCATCTGCATCAACTACCAGTCCGACGAAAAAGCCGCCCAGCGTGTACTGGAGCAAGTGCGCGGCCTTGGTGCACAGGCAATTGCGGTACGCGCGGACGTCAGCAGCGAAGATGAAGTGATCGCCCTGTTCAACCGTGTCGATACCGAGCTGGGCCGCGTCACGGCGCTGGTGAATAATGCGGGCACCGTCGGCCATAAGTCGCGGGTCGATGAGATGTCTGAGTTCCGTATCCTGAAAATCCTCAAGACCAACGTACTGGGCCCGATCCTCTGCGCCAAGCATGCGCTGCTGCGCATGTCGCCCAGGCATGGCGGGCAGGGCGGCAGTATCGTCAACGTCTCGTCGGTGGCGGCGCGCCTGGGCTCGCCGGGGGAATACGTTGACTATGCCGCGTCCAAGGGCGCGCTCGACACCTTCACCCTCGGCCTGTCCAAGGAAGTCGCGGGCGAGGGCATTCGCGTCAACGCGGTGCGCCCCGGCTATATCTTCACCGACTTCCACGCCCTCAGTGGCGACCCGGACCGGGTCAGCAAGCTGGAGTCCGGCATTCCCATGGCCCGTGGCGGGCGCCCGGATGAAGTGGCAGAGGCGATTATCTGGTTGCTGTCGGACAAGGCCTCGTATGCTACCGGTACGTTTATCGACTTGGGCGGCGGTCGCTGATTACACGGTGCCTGTACCCGCGCTACTCAAAACGAGCGTACGATCCGGCCCAGGGTCTCCATCGCCTGCTCCGACGCTTCGGTCCACGGGCTGCCGTAGTTCAAGCGGATGCAATTGCGAAAGCGCCGGGTTGCCGAAAAGATCGGCCCCGGTGCGATGCTGATGCCTTGTGCCAGGGCCATCTGAAACAACTTCAATGAATCGGTGTGCTCCGGCAGTTCCAGCCATAGGAAATACCCGCCGGCCGGTTGGCTGACCCGGGTCTGCGCCGGGAAGTAACGGCCGATCGCCGCGAGCATCGCGCTTTGCTGTTCTTCCAGGGCATAGCGCAGTTTGCGCAGGTGCCGGTCGTAGCCGCCGTGTTGCAGGTAATCGGCAATCGCGGCCTGGGCCGGCATCGACGGGCACAGCGATGTCATCAGTTTCAAGCGCTCGACCTTCTGCGCGAAGCGACCGGCCGCCACCCAGCCAATGCGATATCCCGGCGCCAGGCTCTTGGCAAAGGAGCCGCAGTGCAGCACCAGCCCCTCGGTATCGAAAGCCTTGGCCGGTTTCGGCGCATGCTGCCCGTAATACAGCTCGGCATACACGTCATCTTCGATCAGTGGCACCTGGTGGCTGCGCAGTAGCTCGACCAAGGCGCGCTTTTTTTCTTCCGGCACCGTGGCGCCCATGGGGTTCTGGAAGCTGGTCATGCTCCAGCAGGCTTTGATCGGGTAACGCGCAAGGCTCTGCGCCAGGGCGTCAAGGTCGATGCCGTCGCGCGGGTGCACCGGAATTTCCACGGCCTTGAGCTTCAGGCGCTCGAGCACTTGCAGGCAGGCATAAAACGCCGGTGCTTCAATCGCCACCAGGTCGCCCGGCTCGGTGACGGCTTGCAGGCACAGGTTCAGCGCTTCCAGGGCGCCGTTGGTGATCAGCAGTTCTTCCATGGGCAGCATCAGCCCGCCGACCATGTAGCGCAGCGCAATCTGACGGCGCAGTTGCGGGTTGCCGGGGGACATGTCGGTGACCACCAGGCGCGGGTCCATCGCACGGCTGGCACTGGCCAGGGAGCGGGCCAGGCGCGGCAACGGGAACAGCATCGGGCTGGGGAAGGCCGAGCCGAAGGGCACGGTGTTCGGGTCTTTGATCGAATCCAGCACCGAAAACACCAGCTCACTCACATCGACTTCGGTGCTCTCGTGCACCTGCGCGCTCACCACCGGCTCGGAAAACGGGCTGGGCGCATGGGTATTGACGAAGTAACCGGAGCGCGGTCGCGCGCGGATCAGGCCACGGCGCTCCAGCAGGTAGTAGGCCTGGAACACTGTGGACGGGCTGACTCCGTAAGTCCGGCTGGCGTAGCGCACCGAAGGCACGCGCTGGCCGGGGCCGAGCACGCCGGAGCGGATCAGTTCTGCGATGTCTTCGGCGAATTTTTCGTAGCGTTTCATGGGGGCCTTGGGTGCTGATTTCCCCCGGGGACTATACCCGCACCTCTGTTTGCATAACAGAATCAAGTAGTGCGACAAAAAGCGGATCAGATGGCGCAACCCGCCTCAAAATGTGGGAAGGGGCTTGCCCTACTGTAGGAGCGAGCTTGCTCGCGAAGAACTCCGGGCCCCCGCATTTATTCAGAATGAACGCGTTGCCTGGGCGTTTTTCGCGAGCAAGCTCGCTCCTACAGGTACAGGTTAAATCACCGAGCCAGGTGCATCAGCCTTCACATGCTGACGCCCATCATGGGCCCCCGCAACGGTCAGGGCGTCGGCCTCGGCTTCGGTGATGTAGATCCGCTCGGCCGCCAATTCTACGTACGACATGGATTTTTCGGTGTCGGTCGCGATATTGACTCGGGTCGCAGGCACGCTGTGTTCCTGAGCATTGTCACCGAGCGTGAAATAGCACAGCTGATCTTCAATACGTAGGGACATGCCGGTCTCCTTTGTTCATGGGCGATGAAGGTTAGGGCGTTGCGGTTGTATGCAGGTTCCGCGCAACTGACTGGCGGTCGCCGCTGTCCATCCTTTACCTATAAAAAACACAGGAGGGCATCCATGGACGCTTGGTTGCATGAAGCGTGGCAAACACTGCAGGCTGAATTTGCCGATATCGGCGACGCCAGGCAGCTCACCCAGATGACCGTGCGCCTGCTGATGGCCGCGCTGCTCGGCGGCATCCTCGGGTTTGAACGGGAGAGCAAGGGCAAGGCCGCCGGGGTGCGCACCCATATGCTGGTGGCGTTGGGCGCGGCGCTGTTTGTGATGGTGCCGCAGATGTCCGGCAATCAGGCCGATGCCATGAGCCGGGTGGTCCAGGGCGTGATTGCCGGCATTGGCTTCCTGGGGGCCGGCACCATCATCAAGGGCAAGGATGACGATGCCGGCCACGTCAAGGGCCTGACCACCGCCGCCGGTTTGTGGATGACCGCTGCGATTGGGGTCTCGGCTGGTCTGGGCCGGGAATCGACAGCGGTACTCAGTACCTTGCTGGCCCTGGCGGTGTTCAGCGTGATGCCGAAAATCGTCAAGCGTTTCGAGAAGGACTGACGATCACAGGCGGCATCGTGGTCGGCGGTTCCTGCACCGGTGGCGGCTCGTTCTCCGGCGGTTCTTTTTCCGGAATCGGTGCAGGCTCGGTGGGGGGCAGCGTCGGGTTGTCGATGTTCGGGTCCGGGGTTTCAGCCGGGATGGGGATATTCATCGGTATGGCCTCCTTTGTGCTTTGCTCTATGGGTGGACAGCCGTCGGTGGGAATTGATTCCCCGCCGGGTGGCGGCATATTCACCTGAACTTTTGCCCGAAGCCCAGGCTCGGACCTAATACGGGCCTGCTCAGCGAGCGCGCCGCCATCTCAAGAATTCGGATCAAGCACAGAGCGTCCACAGGGCGTAAGGGGAATATGCTCGATGACTGCTGAAACACTGGTTCCAGAAGAGTCTTTATTGCCGTTGTCCCAGGCGCTGCTATTACCCAGAATTGCGATTGAAAGCACCATGCCGGTGATCGATGGTGGCGAGTTTGCCGTCAAGGCGGTCGTTGGCCAGCGCGTCAACGTGACCAGTAAAGTGTTCGCCGATGGCCATGACCAGCTGGCGGTGCTGGTGCGCTGGCGCCCGCGCGGGCAGGAAAACTGGCACAGCGTGGTCATGAGCGATGTGGGCAACAACGGCTGGGAAGGTGCATTCACCGTCACCACCCAGGGGCCCCATGAATACTGCATCGAGGCCTGGATCGATACCTTCGCCAGCTTCTGCTATGAATTGCGCAAAAAACATGAAGCCGGGGTGCCGGTCAGCCTGGAACTGCAGGAAGGCCGCAGCCTGGTGCTGCAGGCCGCCGAACGCAGTGACAACGAACTGCGCGACCGCTTGATGCTGCTGCATCACGAACTATCCGGCCTGCTGGAAACCGAGCAGGTCGCGCAGTTCCTGCACGAAGACAGTGCACACCTGATGACCCAGGCCGACCACCGCGCCTATTTGAGCATTAGTCGCGTATACCCGATCGACGTGGAGCGCGAGCGCGCCCAGTTCGCCAGCTGGTACGAGCTGTTCCCCCGCTCGATCACCGACGATCCGGCCCGGCATGGCACCTTCAACGATGTGCATTCACGCTTGTCGATGATCCATGACATGGGCTTTGACGTGCTGTACTTCCCGCCGATCCATCCCATCGGCCGTAGCCATCGCAAGGGTAAGAACAACTCCCTGAATGCCGGCCCCGATGATCCCGGCAGTCCCTACGCAATCGGCAGCGAAGAGGGCGGGCACGAGGCGATCCACCCGCAACTGGGCAGCCGCGAGGATTTCCGCCGTCTGGTCAAGGCCGCTGCCGACCACGGCCTGGAAATCGCCCTCGACTTCGCCATCCAGTGCTCCCAGGACCACCCGTGGCTCAAGCAGCATCCGGGCTGGTTCAACTGGCGCCCGGACGGCACGATCAAATACGCGGAAAACCCACCGAAAAAGTACCAGGATATCGTCAACGTCGATTTTTATGCGGCGGATGCGATTCCCGGCCTGTGGACCGAACTGCGCGACGTCGTGGTGGGCTGGGTGGAAGAGGGCGTGAAGACCTTTCGCGTGGACAACCCGCACACCAAGCCGCTGCCGTTCTGGCAATGGTTGATCAGCGATGTGCGGGCCAAATACCCGGAGGTGATCTTCCTGGCCGAAGCCTTTACCACCCCGGCAATGATGGCGCGCTTGGGTAAAGTCGGCTATTCCCAGAGCTACACCTATTTCACCTGGCGCAATACCAAGGCCGAACTGAGTGAGTATTTCACCGAGTTGAACCAGTCGCCGTGGCGCGAATGCTACCGGCCGAATTTCTTCGTCAATACGCCGGACATCAACCCTGGCTTCCTGCACGAGTCTGGCCGCCCAGGATTCCTGATCCGCGCCGCGCTGGCCACCATGGGCTCGGGCCTGTGGGGCATGTACTCCGGGTTCGAATTGTGCGAGTCCGCGCCGGTGCCGGGTAAAGAGGAATACCTGGACTCGGAGAAGTACGAAATCCGCCCGCGCGACTTCACTGCGCCCGGCAACATCATTGCCGAGATCGCCCAGCTCAATCGCATCCGCCGGCAAAACCCGGCGTTGCAGACGCACCTGGGGCTCAAGCTGTACAACGCCTGGAACGACAACATCCTGTACTTCGGCAAGCGCAGCGAGGACGGCAGCAATTTCGTGCTGGTGGCCGTCAACCTCGACCCGCACAACGCCCAGGAAGCGCACTTCGAGTTGCCGCTATGGGAGATGGGCTTGCCGGACGACGCCCAGACCCAGGGTGAAGACTTGATGAACGGCCATCGTTGGACCTGGTATGGCAAGACCCAATGGACTCGGCTGGAGCCGCAGATGCCGTTCGGGATCTGGCGCATCACTGCTTCCTGAGTCTTGCGCAGATCAACTGTGGGAGGGGGCTTGCTCCCGATGGTGGTGTGTCAGTCACTGAACATTTATCTGAACCGCCGCCATCGGGAGCAAGCCCCCTCCCACATTGAACGCGTTCAGTCTGTAAGAGTTTGAGCATTCCAGGAGTTTCCAATGGCGAAAAAACCCAAGGCTGCCACCTTTATCAAGGACCCGCTCTGGTACAAGGACGCGGTGATTTACCAGGTGCATGTCAAATCCTATTTCGACTCCAACAACGACGGCATCGGCGATTTTCCCGGGCTGATTGCCAAGCTCGACTACATTGCCGACCTCGGCGTGAACACCATCTGGCTGCTGCCGTTCTACCCCTCGCCACGCCGTGATGACGGCTACGACATCGCCGAGTACCGTGGCGTACACAGCGACTACGGGACCATGGCCGACGCCAAGCGCTTCATAGCCGAGGCCCATAAGCGTGGGCTGCGGGTGATCACCGAACTGGTGATCAACCACACGTCCGACCAGCACCCCTGGTTCCAACGCGCCCGCAAGGCCAAACCGGGTTCGGCGGCGCGGGACTTCTACGTGTGGTCAGATGATGACCAGAAATACGACGGTACGCGGATCATCTTCCTCGACACCGAGAAGTCCAACTGGACCTGGGACCCGGTGGCCGGCCAGTACTTCTGGCACCGTTTCTATTCGCACCAGCCCGACCTTAACTTCGACAACCCCCAGGTGATGAAAGCCGTGCTGTCGGTGATGCGCTACTGGCTCGACCTGGGCATCGACGGCCTGCGCCTGGATGCGATTCCCTACCTGATCGAGCGGGATGGCACCAACAACGAGAACCTCGCCGAAACCCATGGGGTGCTCAAGCAGATCCGCGCCGAAATCGACGCGAATTACCCAGACCGCATGCTGCTGGCCGAAGCCAACCAATGGCCCGAAGACACCCAACTCTATTTCGGTGACAGGAAGGGCGACGACGGCGATGAATGCCATATGGCCTTCCACTTCCCGCTGATGCCGCGCATGTACATGGCCCTGGCCCAGGAAGATCGCTTTCCGATTACCGACATCCTGCGCCAGACCCCGGAGATTCCAGCCAATTGCCAGTGGGCGATCTTCCTGCGCAACCACGATGAACTGACCCTGGAGATGGTCACCGACAAAGAGCGCGACTACCTGTGGAACTACTACGCCGCGGACCGTCGTGCACGCATCAACCTGGGTATTCGCCGGCGCCTGGCGCCGTTGGTGGAGCGCGACCGGCGCCGCGTGGAACTGCTCAACAGCCTGTTGCTGTCGATGCCCGGCACGCCGACCCTCTACTACGGCGACGAAATCGGCATGGGCGACAACATTTACCTGGGCGACCGCGATGGCGTGCGCACGCCGATGCAATGGTCTATCGACCGCAATGGCGGTTTCTCCCGCGCCGACCCGGCCAGCCTGGTGCTGCCGCCGATCATGGACGCGCAATACGGCTATCAGTCGGTCAACGTCGAAAGCCAGGCCCAGGACCCGCATTCACTGCTGAACTGGACGCGGCGCATGCTGGCGGTGCGCAAGCAATCCAAGGCGTTTGGCCGGGGCAGCCTGAAAATGCTGTCGCCGAGCAATCGCCGCATCCTGGCCTATACCCGTGAATACACCGGGGAGGACGGCCGCACTGAAACCATCCTGTGCGTGGCCAACGTCTCGCGCAGCGCCCAGGCGGCGGAGCTGGACCTGTCGGCGTTCGCCGGCATGGTGCCGGTCGAGATGCTCGGCGGTAACGCGTTCCCGCCCATCGGCCAACTGAATTTCCTGCTGACCCTGGCGCCCTATGGCTTTTATTGGTTCGTGCTGGCGGCGGAAAACCAGATGCCGAGCTGGCATGTGGAACCGGCCCAGAGCATTCCTGACTTCACGACATTGGTGTTGAAAAAACGTATGGAAGAGTTACTGGAAGAACCCTGTCGCACCACCCTGGAGCACACTTCGCTGCCGGCCTGGCTGCCCAAGCGCCGCTGGTTCGCCGGTAAGGACGCCACCATCGACAGTGTGCATATCGCCTACGGCGTGCGCTTCGGCGACGCCCAGCACCCGGTGCTGCTCAGCGAGATCGACGTCACCAGCGCGGGCCAGACCAGCCGGTATCAGCTGCCGTTCGGCTTCCTTGGCGAAGACCAGCTCACCAGCGCCTTGCCGCAGCAATTGGCAATGGCCCGGGTACGGCGCAGCCGCCAGGTAGGGCTGGTCACCGATGCGTTCAGTCTCGAGCATTTTGTGCGCAGTGTGATCCAAAGCCTGCAGGCCGGTACCGTGCTCAATAGCAGCGAGGGTGACCTGCGCTTCGAAGCCACACCGCATCTGGCAGCCTTGCAACTGACGGATGAATCAGCGGTGCGCTACTTGTCTGCCGAGCAGTCCAACAGTTCGGTGGTGGTCGGCGAGAGCCTGGTGCTCAAGCTGATCCGCAAAGTCAGTGCCGGGGTGCACCCAGAACTGGAAATGAGCGCCTACCTGACCGCAGCCGAATACCCGAACATTTCGCCGTTGATGGGCTCGATGAGCCGGCGCGACGTCCAGGGTCAGGACAATCTGCTGATGATCGCCCAGGGCTACCTGAGCAACCAGGGCGACGCCTGGAGCTGGACCCAGAACAACCTCGAACGCGCCATTCGCGACGAACTGGCCGAGGCGATTTCCGAACAGGAGCAGCATTACAACGCCCTGGGCGAACTGGCCGACTTTGCCGGCCTGCTCGGCCAGCGTCTGGGCGAGATGCACGTGGTGTTGGGCGCGCCTACCCAGAACAAGGACTTCAAGCCCGAAGTCACTTCGGTCAAGGACACCCAGGCCTGGGCCAAGGATGTGGGGGCGCAGATCGAGCGGGCCCTGCAGTTGCTCAAAGTAAATCAAAGCCAGTTGAACCCCGCCGATCAGGCGCTGGTCAGTGAATTACTGGCGCAGAAAAAAGCCATCGGCAGCCATGTCCAGGTGCTGGCGAAAGCCACGCTGGGCGGGTTGCGGATTCGCGTCCACGGTGACTTGCACCTGGGCCAGGTACTGGTGGTCAAGGGCGATGCCTATTTGATCGACTTTGAAGGCGAACCGGCGCGGCCGCTGCATGAACGGCGCGGCAAGCACAGCCCCTACAAGGACGTGAGTGGGGTGTTGCGCTCCTTCGATTACGCAGCGGCCATGGCCCTGAATGTGCAAGGGGTTGATCATTCGCCGGAAGCCGACGCCGCGCGTCGTCGCGTGACCGAGCGTTACCTGAGTGAAGCCCGCCAGGCATTTACCCAGGCTTATCAGGCGGCGACGGCTACACTGGCGCATGACTGGCAGGATGCCAACGGCCAGGACGCCGCGCTGACGTTGTTCAGCCTGGAGAAGGCCGCGTATGAAGTGGCCTACGAAGCGGAAAATCGCCCGAGCTGGTTGCCGGTGCCCTTGCAAGGGTTGCACGGTTTGCTCAGCGGGCTTACACCTGAATCGAAAACTGCACGCGGTGGGGAGACGTCATGAGTTTTACGCAAAGAGAACCGCTGCAGCCCAAGTTGACTGCAATGCCGGCGTCCAAGGACGTCGAGGCGCTGGTACGCGCCGAGCACCACGATCCATTCTCGATCCTTGGGCCGCATGATGATGAGCAGGGCGGGCAATTTATCCGCGCGTTCCTGCCCGAAGCCTTGAGTGTCCAGGTACTGGCACGTGACAGTGGCGAGCCTATCGGCAGCCTCGACGCCAGCCAGGTGCCGGGGCTGTTCGTCGGGCACTTCAGCACGCGTCAGGCCTACCTGCTCAAGATCCAGTGGGCCGGCGGCGAGCAGATCACTGAAGACCCGTACAGCTTCAACCAATTGCTGCTCGGTGAAATGGACCTGTACCTGTTTGCCGAAGGCAACCACCGCGACCTGGGCAGTTGCCTGGGGGCTCAAGTGACCACGGTCGACGGCGTGCAGGGCGTACGTTTCGCCGTGTGGGCGCCGAATGCCCGACGGGTCTCGGTGGTGGGCGACTTCAACATCTGGGACGGTCGCCGGCATCCGATGCGCTTGCGCCATCCGTCGGGCGTGTGGGAGATTTTCATCCCGCGTCTGCAACCGGGGGCGGCCTACAAATACGAGATTCTCGGTGCCCACGGCATTTTGCCGCTCAAGGCCGACCCGATGGCCCTGGCCACCCAGCTGCCGCCGGACACCGCCTCAAAGGTCGCCGCGCCCTTGCAGGTGGACTGGCAGGACCATGAGTGGATGCAGGCCCGAGGTGACAAACAGAAATCCACCGCGCCGCTGTCGATCTACGAGTTGCACGTAGGGTCATGGCAATGCGAGCTGGACGAGGCCGGAGAAGTGTCACGCCAGTACGGTTGGCGCGAACTGTCCGAGCGGCTGATTCCCTATGTGCAGCAACTGGGCTTCACCCATATCGAGCTGATGCCGATCATGGAGCATCCCTTCGGCGGTTCGTGGGGCTATCAGGCCTTGTCCCAGTTCGCGCCTAGCGCACGCTTTGGCTCGCCGGAAGATTTCGCATATTTCGTCAACGCCTGCCACCAGGCGGACATCGGCGTGATCCTTGACTGGGTGCCGGCGCATTTCCCGACGGACACCCACGGCCTGGCGCAGTTCGACGGCACCGCGCTGTACGAATACGCCAACCCGCTGGAAGGTTTCCACCAGGACTGGGACACGCTGATCTACAACCTGGGCCGTACCGAGGTGCACGGTTTCATGCTCGCCTCGGCATTGCATTGGCTCAAGCACTTCCACGTCGACGGCCTGCGCGTGGATGCGGTGGCGTCGATGCTGTATCGCGACTATTCGCGCAAAGCCGGTGAATGGGTGCCCAACCGTCACGGTGGCCGCGAAAACCTGGAAGCCATCGATTTTCTGCGCCACTTGAACGACGTGGTGGCGCTGGAGGCGCCGGGTGCCCTGGTGATCGCCGAGGAATCCACCGCGTGGCCGGGGGTGAGCCAAAGCACCCAGCAAGGTGGCCTGGGCTTCAACTACAAATGGAACATGGGCTGGATGCACGACTCGCTGCATTACATCCAGCAAGACCCGGTGTACCGCGCCCATCACCACAACGAGCTGAGTTTCGGCCTGGTGTATGCCTGGTCCGAGCGGTTTATCCTGCCGATTTCCCACGACGAAGTGGTACACGGCAAGCACTCGCTGATCGACAAGATGCCCGGCGACCGCTGGCAGAAATTCGCCAACCTGCGTGCCTACTTGAGTTTCATGTGGATGCACCCTGGCAAGAAGCTGCTGTTCATGGGCTGCGAGTTCGGCCAGTGGCGCGAGTGGAACCACGACCAGCAACTGGACTGGTACCTGCTGCAATATCCCGAGCACCGTGGGGTGCAAAAGCTGGTGGGCGACTTGAACCGCCTGTACCGCGAGGAACCGGCGCTGCACGAGCAGGATGACGCACCCCAGGGCTTCCAGTGGCTGATTGGCGACGACGCGATCAACAGCGTCTATGCCTGGCTGCGCTGGAGCAAGGACGGCAAGCCAGTGCTGGTCGTCGCCAACTTCACCCCGGTGCCCCGTGAGGCCTATGCGGTCGGTGTTCCTTTCGCCGGACGCTGGAGCGAAGTGATCAACAGTGACGCCGACATGTATGCCGGGTCCAACTTCGGTAATGGCGGTGCGGTACAGACCCTGGATGAGCCCCGCCACGGGCAGCCGGTGTCGCTGTCGCTGAACCTGCCGCCCTTGGGTGTGTTGATTCTGCGACCACAGGAGAGTTAAACGCGCCTGGCGCGACGGATGCTGTTGTCCGGGCTACTGGCAGGGTGCCACAATGGCACCTTTGTCGTAGCACTCAGACAGGCGAATCGCATGAATAGCCATGGGCTTGGGCAAGACCCGGACCGTGTTATCGAACAGCAGGTGCGCACCGACCGTTTGCACCAGCTGTTTCGCCAGTCATTCCCGGCGCTGTTTGGCAGCTACCTGGCCGCTCTCATGCTGTGCTGGCTGTGCTGGGAGCGCTTCGACCAGCAGCTGATCCTGGTATGGCTGGTGCTGCTGGCCGGTTCCTCACTGCTGCGCCTGCAATTGTTCCTTGAATGGTTCCGCTGCCCCGACAGCGAGCGCACGCCGGCGCGGTGGGAGCGGCGTTACTGGGTGACGCTGATGCTGTCGGCGGGCATCTGGGGGGCGGGGCGCTGGCGGTGATGCCGGTGGATGACCGCGTGTCCCAGGTGCTGGTCATGCTGTTCGCCGTGGGCATGTCGGTCGGCGCGGTGTCCTGCTATTCGGCCTATCGCTACATGTCGCTGGGGTCCATGGGCCTGGTGCTGTTGCCTTGTACCCTGTGGTTGCTGTTCCAGCCATCGCCGATGCAGGTCGGCGTGGCGCTGGCGGTATTGGTGTTCTCGTCCTTTGTGGCGGCCGCCACGCACAAACTGTCCGACGCCCTGGAAAAAGCTTTTCGCCTGACCCGGCAAATGGAGCGCGCCCACACCATTTCAACCCATGCCTCCCAGACCGATGAGCTGACCGGGTTGATGAACCGTCGGGCCTTTTTCGAACAGGCCCAGGCGCTCTATGCCCAGTGCCGGCGCGAGCAGCAGCCGCTGTGTGTGCTGATGCTGGACATGGATCACTTCAAAACCATCAATGACACCTACGGGCACCAAGCCGGTGATCAGGTGTTGCGCCAGATTGGCAGCGTGATCAGCACCTCGTTTCGCCAGGTTGATGTGTACGGCCGCCTGGGGGGCGAAGAGTTCGCAATATTGCTGCCCAATACCTCCCTGGAGACCGCGCGCAGCATCGCCGAGCAACTGGTCCAGGCCATTGGCGATTTGCGGGCCGACCCGGTGCAGGGCTTGAGTGCCAGCCTGGGCCTGGCTTCGACCCATACCCAGGCGCTGGACTTGTATGGCTTGATGGACAGCGCCGACAAGGCGCTGTACCGGGCCAAGGCGCTGGGCCGCAATCAGGTGGCCGTGGCGGGCTGATCCTTGGCCATGGCCTTGGCCAACGCGCGCGCAACCTGTTCGGCGGAGTAGGGTTTGGCGAGGAACTCAAAGCCTTCATAGCCACTGTCCGCCAGTTCTTCGCTGTATCCGGAGACCAGCACCACCGGCAGGTCCGCCCGGCGCTGGCGCATCAGTTTGGCCATGGCGACGCCAGTCATCCCAGGCATCACCACATCCGAGAACACCGCGTCGAAGGCCCCGGCATCGTTGCCGGCCAGCGTCAGCGCCTGTTCGGCGTTGGTGGCCCAAGTGGTCTGGTAACCCAGATCCTTGAGGATCTGGCTGGCGAAGCGTCCCACCTCCAGATTGTCCTCCACGATCAGTACATGCCGTTGGGCCAGGTCCAGCGGCGGTGGAAGGTCTTGCTCTGCGTCCTGCCGGGGCGCGGCTTCGCCTTCCACCTCGGGCAGGTACAGGGTGAACACCGTGCCTTGCCCCAGGGTACTGGCCACATCGATATTGCCGCCCGATTGCTTGGCAAAGCCGAACACTTGCGACAAGCCCAGGCCGGTGCCCTTGCCGACGGCCTTGGTGGTGAAGAACGGCTCGAAAATGCGTTCGACGGTATCGCCGGGAATGCCCACGCCCGTGTCGGCCAGGGAAATAGCGATGTAGGGCAGGCGCGACTCGGCATCCCCGCGGATGCGCGGTAGCGGCTGCTGGGCGGCGACCTTGATGGTCAGGCTGCCCTGGCCGTCCATGGCGTCGCGGGCATTGAGGGCGATGTTGATCAGGGCGGTTTCGAACTGGCTGGGATCGATGCGCGCATAGCAGGGCTGGTCGGGCAATTGCACCTGCACATGAATGCGTGCGCCGGTGACGCTCTCGAGCATGTCGCCGATGTTGCGCACCCGTTGGCTGACATCGAACACCTGCGGATTCAACGGCTGGCGGCGGGCGAAGGCGAGCAGCTGGCTGGTGAGCTTGCTGGCCCGCTCGACGGTGTCGGACACCGCGGACATGTAGCGTTGCCGGCGTTCTTCCGAGAGCCCCGGCTGGCGCAGAAAGTCCACGGATGAGCGAATGATCGTCAGCAGGTTATTGAAATCATGGGCGACGCCGCCAGTGAGTTGGCCGATGGCCTCGAGCTTTTGCGACTGGCGCAACGCGGCTTCGGCCTGGGCGAGGGCGCGGGTGCGTTCTTCGACGCGCTGTTCCAGGGTTGCATTGAGTTCGGTATAGGCCGCCAGGCCCTCACGCACCACAGCATCGGCGCGTACGCGCTCGATATGCGCCCAGGAACGTTCGGTGACTTCGCCCAACAGCGCCAGGTCATAGGAGGACCAGTGGCGGGGCTGTTTGTCGTGCACGGCCATCAGCGCGGTGAGGCGGCCGTCTTTGATCAACGGCATACAAATGGTCGCCGTTACACCGAGTGCCTGGAAGTTCGCGGCTTCATGGGGCGGCAACTCGAGCAGGTTATTGCCGATCACCAGGGGCTCGCCGGCGCGCAGGCAGGCCACCGCGCGCTCACCGAACGCAGCCAGGCTGTAATGGCCGATGATGCTCGGCGAGCCTTGCGCCGACCAGTCGCCACGAATGGTAAAGCCGTCTTGATCGTCTTCCATGTCGGCGTAGGCGCAAATCGACACTTGCAGGTGTTCGGCCAGCAAGCGGGTGGTCGACATCATGATCGCTTCGGGGTCGGTGGCCGTGGCGACGCTGTTGCCGATGGCGTCCAGCACGGCCAGGCGCCGGGTGAGGAAGACCGTGGCGGTGGTTTCGGTGACGGTATCGAGCAACCCCACCACCGCGCCTTTCGCATCACGGATCGGGCTGTAGCAAAAGGTGAAATATGCTTGTTCAGGCGTGTCGTCACGCAGGATCAACAGCGGAAAGTTTTCGATATAGGTGGCCTGCCCGGCGAACGCGGTGTCGGCGATAGGGCGGATGTCATCCCATGCCTCGTGCCACACCTCGTTGAACGGACGGCCCAGGGCGTCGGGCTTGTTGCCCAGGATCGGCACGAATGCATCGTTGTGGAGGGTGATCAACTGAGGCCCCCAGACGATGGCTTGGGGAAAGCTGGAGGCAAAACACAGCGCAACGGTTGTCTTCAACACGTCCGGCCAGTATTCAATCGGCCCCAGGGGCGTACTGGCCCAATCATGCCGACGAACCCGCTCTGCCATTACGCTGCTGCCTTGCAGCCAATTCATCATTGGGTTCACATCTTGCTCGCTACGCGTTGTTAGGCTTTGAAGAGGTCAGACCACTTGCAACAGACCGGAATGACCTGGATCAGTTCAGCGCGATTATCTCCTAGATAGCACTTTGATTTCATTGCCCATTTGGCGGGGCGAGTCGTCGCAGGGCCGGGCCGCCGCCCACCGTTATTGCGCGCCGAACAGCCCCGTCCAGTAGATGCCCGCATCGCTTTTCGGGTCCATTGCATAGGCCGCGCCCAATTCACGAAATTGCGGGTTCATCAGGTTGGCGCAATGGCCGGGGCTGGCGAGCCAACCGTCGAGCACCTTGCGTGGGGTATCGAGGCCGGCGGCGATGTTTTCGCCGATGTTTTTTGCGATATACCCGGCCAGCTCGGCGCGATCGCCGGGGGTACGGCCGTCGTGGTCGAGATGATCGAAAAAGTTGCCGTTGGCCATGTTGCGGGTATGGCTGTTGGCGGCACCGGCCAGATCGTCGTTCCACGACAGCGGCGTGGTCGCGGTGAACGCCTGGGTGCCGCACTGGCGCGGCTGGGCGCGGGCGGCGTTGATCAGGTCGAGCAGTTTGCGGCCTTCGGTCTGCCAGTCGCCCAGGCCGCTGGTCAGCAGCGGGCGGGCGAGCACGATGCGCCAGTCCTGGCCGCTGTTGCTCACGCCGATGTCGACGAATTGCGGGTCGAGTACCACGCGACAGAAGCTTTCACGCACCGCTTTCATGGCGGCCTCGGCATCCCTGGGCCCGGACAGGCTGATGGCCTGCACGTTGACCATGGGGTACGCGGCCCGCGCCAGCGACTGCTGCAAATCGCCGACATTGGTGGCCGGCAGCACTAGCCGTGTATCGCTGTTGAGCGGCGGCAATTCCTGGGAACCCTGGTCACCGCAACGCTGCACCTGGCTGCGGTACTGGTTGATCTGTTGCACCAACTGACTTTCTTCATTCGCCATCGCGCTGGCGCAGAACACCGTACTGGCGGCCAGCGTCGTAAGACCCATCATCAATGACAGAACGCGCATGGACGTTACCCTTGAGCTTGAAAGTGCCCATGATGCGCGATCCAGGTGCGTGCATGCACCCGTTGGTCCGAACTTTTTTTGTTCAATGCTTGAGTGCCGGCTGTTGAGGGCCGAGGCTTCACGGCGTGCAACAGGTACAATCGCCACTGCCTTGACGTGAAACCCCAGGAATTTGCATGTTCAGCCTTACCCGCTACACCACGCCGTGCCCCGAACCGGTCAACAGCCAGATCCTGCAGCTGGTGGTCGACAACCTCACCGACATCAGCAGCGTGGCACTGGCGCCCAGCAACCTGCTCTACAACATTTACCAGTACGCCATCGGGTTTGAGGTGCACCTGTACCTGGAGGCGCTGGATGGATCGAAGGGCGTCAGCGTTGAGCTGCTCGTGGCGATGCAGGAGGAGACCGTCGTTGGCTTTTGCCTGTACCTCCCGGTGAAGGACGACCCTCAAGCCTGTGGCGTGGCCTTTATGGCCGTGCACTCGGGGTTCAGGCGCCAAGGCGTGGCCCGGGCCATGCTGGGTGACGTGTTGGCGCGCTATCCCCATGGGGAGCTGGCGTGCTCGGTGGAGAAGGTTCCGGCATTCGAAGCGATGGGCTTGCAGGTGCGCGGCGCGCGTGGCACCCAAGTGCTGATGAATACGCGGGACTACGGCACCGATGGGTTGATGGGCGTGCTCGACGTGGCGGCTATCTACAGCTCATTGGAAGTGCGGCAGATCCATACCTACCTGCTGCAAAAGCACGGAAAGCGCGCGATGGTGGACGCGGAAAAGCAGCGCGACCGGCACCTGGATCAATTGACGCGCAAGGTGCAGCGGTTTGTAGACGAACGCTTGGGTTGAGAACCGATGACAGTGTGGGAGGGGGCTTGCTCCCGATGGCGGTGTGTCAGTCACCTATCAATCGACTGAACCACCGCTATCGGGAGCAAGCCCCCTCCCACATTGATCTGCTTTTAGCCGATGACCTTTCCAGCCTCAGGCGGCGCCGCGCTTGACCATCGCCAGGATGGTCGCCAGCAGTTCCTGTTGCGCTTCTTCGCGGCTGATTTCCGCGCTGGCTGCGGCATGGGACAAGGCTTCGGCCGCGCCCAGCATGGCGCGCAGGCCCGCTTGGGAAAGCGTGCCACCCGGCGCGAACGGCGCCAGGGCATCGCGGCATTTATCGAGAAAGATGGCCTCGTACTTGCGCTTGAGCGCCTCCAGCTCCGGCGAGCCACTGAGCGCCGCAGTCACCCCCGGGATCTCGCGACCCTGCAGTAACACGCAATCCACATAGGACGAGGCGATCACCCACGCACGCGCTTCAAGCGTCGCGCTGCTGGCCTCGATGGCGTCGACAAACACCTGGTTCTGCCGCCCATCGAAATCTTCATACAGCGCGGCCAACAGGCCCGAGCGGGTGGCGAAATGGTCGTACACCACCGGTTTGGTCACTCCGGCCAACTCGGCCAGGCGGCCCAGGGTCAGGGCGTCGGTGCCTTCCTCGCGCACCAGTTGCCAGGCGGTTTCCAATAACTGTTGCAGGCGTTCTTCGCGGGAAAGACGCCGACGCGGGGCAGGGGATTGTTCGCTTGACATGCTTATATACCAAAAGTAACTTAAATAAGGTAACTTACTAAAAGTAGCTTAAGCTTAAAAGGAGTCAATGTCATGCATGCACTCATCGTTGTGGCTCATCACGACAGCCAATCCCTGACCCACAGCGTGGCCGCGCACGTGGGTGCCGGTTTGAGCGCCTCCGGGCACACCTTTGAAATCGCCGACCTGGCGGCCGAAGGCTTCGACCCGCGCTACACCGCCGCCGACCACCGCGTACACCGCAGCCACGCCACGCCGCCGGCGGATGTCCTCGTCGAACAGGCCCGCATCGAGCGCGCCGACGCGTTGGTCGTGGTGTTTCCGATCTACTGGTGGTCCATGCCGGCGTTGCTCAAGGGCTGGATCGACCGTGTCTTCGTCAACGGCTGGGCGATCGATTACGGCCCGGATACCCCGGTGACCAAGAAGTTGCGGCACTTGCAGGTGCACCTGCTGGCCTTGGGGGCTGCCGATGCCGATGCCTTCGACCGGCACGGTTATGCCCAGGCCATGCGCACGCAGATCGATTACGGGATCTTCGACTACTGCGGAGCGCAGGTGCTGACCTCGCAGTTGCTGCTGGAATCGGAAAGCGACAGTGCCGAGGCGCATCTGCGCAAGGCCAGGGAGACAGGGCAGACGCTGTTTGTGCGCGAGACGGTAGCGGGGTGATTCAAGCGTCGCGAAACAGGTCGTGGGCATCCAGCAAGCGGTAGGCAATCTCGGGCTGCTTCTCCAGGCCGCGACGGATCGCCGCTGGAATCGATTGGCGGGTCTTGCGACACAGGCCGGGCAGCTCGTCGATGACGATCTGGATCCCGCGCATGCTCTTGACCTCGGTGTGGCCCGGCGCGATATGCAGGCGGATGCCCAACTGTTCGAACATCCGCTGCTGCATATGCTCGAGGTCCTGCAGGCTCTTGAGGTTCTCCAGGCGCTCGAGCAGGCGTTTTTCTTCCTGGCGTGTGAGGTGGAGAATGCGCAGGTCGGGCTCGGGCGCCTCCAGCAAGCGTTCGCGCTCGCAGTCACAGACGCCGGGCGGGCAGGGTTGGCGAATGGTCATGTGCGTGCCCTCCCTGAACCTGCGCTGTTGTCTCAGTAGCTGAGCGTTACGCCCAGGCTGCCCAGGGCTTTCCAGTACCCAGGGTAGGTCTTGGCCACGCAGTCCGGGTCCTGGATGCGAATGCCCGCGACTTTCAGCCCGGCCAGGGCAAAGCACATGGCGATGCGATGGTCGGCGTGGGTATCGATCAAGGCGTTGCAGGACGTGCCCGCCAGGGCCGGGTCAGCCGCAATCAGCAGATCGTCGCCCTCGATGGTCGCCAGGCCCGGCCGGATTGCGTTGAGGCCGTCGTGCAGCGCCTGCACGCGGTCACATTCCTTGACGCGCAGGTTGGCCAGTTCCGTGAAGCGCACCGGCGTATTGTTGAACGCGGCGAGCACCGCCAGGGTCGGGATGGCGTCCTGCATTTGCGAGCCCACCACCGTGGCCTGCATGTTCGGGAACTGGGCGATCACCGCCTGGGCCTTGGCGTCCGGCTGGGTGAACGCCTCGGCGGCGACACCGATGTCGATACGGCCGCCGGTCAATACTTCTGCGGCCCACAGGTAGGTGGCTGCGGAGGCGTCGGGTTCGATCAGGTAATCATGGGCGGTGTAGCCGGTCGGGGCCACGCGCCAGGTGGTGTCGTCGACGGCTTCCACCTGGGCGCCGAAGGCACGCATGCAGTCCAGCGTCAGGTCTACGTAGCCACGGGCGCCGATGTCCTTGCCGGTCAGGGCGACTTCAATCGGTGCTTCACCGCATGCCGCGAGCATCAGCAACGCCGAGACATACTGGCTGGACAGGCCGCCATCAATCTCGAAACGCTTGGCCTGGACCTTGCCCACGCCGTGCACGGTCACCGGTGGGCAGCCGGTCGGGCTGTCGACCTGGATGCCGTTCTGCCCGAGGGTGGCGAGCAGCGGCCCGATCGGGCGCTTTTGCATGTACTCGTCGCCGTCCAGCACCACGGTGCCGTGCACGGTTGCCACGGCAGCGGTGAGAAAGCGCATGGCGGTGCCGGCATTACCGAGGAACAGCGGTTGTGGCGGCAATTGCAGTTTGCCCTGGCCGGTGACCACGAACGTGGTGTCGTCCGGCTCTTCAATGGTCACGCCCATCTGCCGCAAGGCCACCGACATGTGACGGGTGTCGTCGCTCTTCAGGGCGCCGCTCAAGCGGCTGGTGCCCTTGGCCAGGGCCGCCAGCAGCAGGGCGCGGTTGGTAATGGATTTGGAGCCGGGGGGCGCGACCTTGCCATTGAGAGGAAAGTTGGGCGGGGTAACGGTCACGGTTTTCTGCGAACTCAAGGGACAAGGCTCCTGATCAAGGCGAGGTGGCATGGAGTGGCCGACGGGGCGGACCCGAATAATCGGCCAAAGGTGCGGTGCTTGTCGAGATTTAGCGCTTGCTCAGCCAGTAATCGTGCAGCGCCCGCGCCGCCGGTTCGATTTCGCTGACCCGCTGCTGATGGGCCCGCACATCCAGGTCCGCTGGTAATTCGAAATTATCCTGCTCGGCGCACCAGGAGATTCTCTCGAACTGAGTGGCCAGTTCGGCGGGCAGCGGCGGCCAGTTGCCGATGGCCGCGCCACGGATATAGCCGAAGCACCATTCTTCGGCGAGGGTCACGGACTGGCCGTGGTGCTCTTTTTCATCGAACAGCGCCTTGAACGCCTTGGAATTGCCGGCCAGTTGCGCCGCCAGCGTATTGAAGTGGCGTACACACAGGTCCAGGACCTGCCCGGCCTCTTCGGGGCTTTCCCAGTCCGGGTTCTGCCCGCCCCAGATGGCCGGAAACCACTCGGCGATATCCACCTGTGTCGGGCTCGATACCAGCGCGGTGAAGTAGCCGTCGAGTTCGGCGACGTTGAGCACCGAATGGTCGTCGCCGTACTTGAGCAGGGTTTCTTCGATCAGGTCGAACTCGGCGGGTGTGAGCGGCTGGGCGTGCATGGGGCATATCCTTCAAACGTCGAACGCCGCGTTGGGGCGGCTTAAAGCGCCAAGGATGGCGCCTGGCAAGGTTTTTTGCCAGTCCCGCTTTTGGCCGATGCGCCGTTGCCTGCCCTTGTTATAGTTCGACCCTTATCACTCGCCAGTCAGGGATCACGGCCATGTCCGAATACCAAGCGTTCGTAGTGGAACTCAGCGGCAACGTTGCCCATGTGCAGATCAATCGCCCGGAAAAGATCAACGCGATGAACGCGGCGTTCTGGAGCGAAATCATCGAGATCTTCCAATGGGTCGACGACACCGATGCCGTGCGCGCCGTGGTGCTCAGTGGCGCCGGCAAGCACTTTTCCTCCGGCATCGACCTGATGCTGCTGGCCTCGGTGGCCAATGAGTTCGGCAAGGACGTGGGCCGCAATGCGCGCCTGCTGCGGCGCAAGATCCTCGATTTGCAAGCCTCGTTCAACGCGGTCGACAACTGCCGCAAGCCGGTACTGGCGGCGATCCACGGCTACTGCATCGGCGGCGCCATTGACCTGATCAGCGCCTGCGACATGCGCTACGCCGCCGAGGACGCGCAGTTCTCGATCAAGGAAATCGACATGGGCATGGCCGCCGACGTCGGTACCTTGCAACGCCTGCCCCGCATCGTCGGCGACGGTATGTTGCGCGAACTGGCCTACACCGGTCGTCAGTTCGGTGCCGAGGAGGCGCGCAGCATCGGCCTGGTCAATCGCGTGTTTGCCGACCAGCAAAGCCTGTTGGCCGGCGTCATGACCATTGCCCATGAAATCGCCGCCAAGTCGCCGATTGCCGTGGCCGGTACCAAGGCGATGATCAGCTATATGCGCGACCACACTGTCAATGATGGCCTGGAATACGTTGCCACCTGGAACTCGGCTATGTTGCAATCCAACGACCTGCGCGTGGCCATCGCCGCCCATATGAGCAAGCAGGCACCCGAATTCTTGGATTGATCGATATGACCCCAGGCTGGATTACCACAACGCTGTTGGACAATGACGCTGCCGGCGGCTGGGCCGTCGCCCGCAGCCGCGACGGCTTTTTGCAGGATGCCAATGGGCCTCTGTTCCCTCGGGAATGGCTCAAGCGCCAGGACCTGTCAGTGTTTGCCGAACACGGCATCGGCCACCTCGATGGCGAGCCGGTGTACCTGCTGGAACTCGACAGCGCCGGCGAAGTACCGGGTTGCAGCTGGCAGGGCCTGCGCGGCTTTATGCTGCAAGGCGACCACACCCTGTACAAAGTGCTGGGCTATGCCGCGCAGATCGGCACCTGGGCGCGCGAGCATCGGTTCTGCGGCAGTTGCGGCCAGGCGATGGTCAAGGTGCCACGCGAGCGCGCGATGTATTGCCAACCCTGCGACCTGCGCAGCTATCCGCGAATTTCGCCGAGCATGATCGTGCTGGTGACCCGTGGCGATGAGGTTCTGCTGGCGCGCTCGCCACGCTTTGTCACCGGGGTCTACAGCACCCTGGCCGGCTTTGCCGAGCCGGGTGAGTCGGCCGAAGACTGCCTGATCCGCGAAGTGCGCGAGGAAGTGCAGCTTGAGGTGAAGAACCTGCAGTACATGGGCAGCCAGTGCTGGCCGTTCCCGCATTCGATGATGCTGGGTTTCCATGCCGAGTATGCCGGTGGCGATATCATGCCCCAGGCCGACGAGATCGAAGATGCGCAGTGGTTCAACATCCACCACCTGCCGCCGCTGCCGGCGTCACGCTCGATTGCGCGTTACCTGATCGACCTGTATGTGGCCCGTCGCTTAGGCCACGCTGAACCAGTGCTGCCAGGCTAGGCGCACCGTCAGGCCGAGCACCACGGTGATGAATACCGGGCGAATGAACTTGGCGCCGCCGCTGATTGCGCTGCGCGCGCCAAAGAACGCGCCGCCCATCACCGAGATACCCATTGCCAGGCCGACGACCCAGTCCACCGAGCCATTGATGATAAACACCGTCAGCGCCGCGGCATTGCTGACGAAGTTCATGCTGCGCGCCACGCCGCTGGCCTTCACCAGGTCGATCGGGTGCAGCAGCATGGTGCTCACGGTCCAGAACGCACCGGTCCCGGGCCCGGCCACGCCGTCGTAGAAGCCCAGGCCGAAGCCCTGGGTGGCCTGCCATTTCTTCTTGATCGGCGCCTCGGCGTCCAGCGGTGCCTTGGGCGTGCCGCCGAACAGCAGGTACACCCCGCAGGCGAACACGATCACCGGCAGCATCTTGTTCAGGGTCTCAGCGGGCAAATAGTGCGCGACCACAGCGCCGGTCAGCGCGCCGATCAAGGTGCCGACGATGGCATGCACCCACTGGCGCGGGTGGAACAGCTTGCGGCGGTAGAAGGTGAAGCTGGCGGTGGCCGAGCCAAAGGTGGAACTGAGTTTATTGGTGCCCAGCACCAGATGCGGCGGCATGCCAGCGGTCAACAGGGCAGGGGTGGTAAGCAAGCCACCTCCGCCAGCGATGGCGTCGATGAAGCCGGCGATAAAAGCCACGACGGCGAGAATGGCGAGGGTAGTCAGGTCAACGCTGAGTTCGAAGGGCATGGGCAGGGCTTATTGTTGGGTGAGCACGCAGGCCCGCCATCTTACCTGCCGGATGTGCGCATAACCAAATGTGGGAGGGGGCTTGCTCCCGATGGCGGTCTGTCAGTGACAAATAAGCTGACTGATCCACCGCTATCGGGAGCAAGCCCCCTCCCACATTTTACTGTGTTCGCCTGGCTATTTATGGGTTCCCATCCACTCCAACGCCGTGCGCCAGATGCAAATGCCCAGGAAGTACGCCGACATCAGCGACCATAAGCCGAACGTCCACGGGTTGGTGTTCGGATAATCCACCACCATCAGGAAGCTGCACAGCAGCCAGATTGTGGTTACCGCGATATTGATCGGCATGAACCGCTTGACCCGGAACGGGTGCAGGAACTTCATCGGCGTCACGGTCAGCAGCGCCAGGCCGATTACAGTGAGCAAGGTGATCCAGGCGTCGGGCTGGATGATGTACACACACAAGGCCACCACGTTCCATGCCGCCGGGAAGCCGACGAAATAGTTGTCCTTGCTTTTCATATTGACGTTGCAGAAGCAGAACAGCGACGACACCAAAATCACCGACACCGCAAACAGATGGGTGAAGTCCGGCAGGTCGATATAGCGGTAGATAAACAGCGCGGGGATGAATACGTAGGTGAGGTAATCGATCACCAGGTCCAATACCGAGCCGTCAAAGCTGGGCAATACCGTGCTGACATTGACCCGTCGCGCCAGGGAGCCGTCGACGCCATCCACCACCAGTGCCAGGCCCAGCCACAGCAGGCAGGCCTTGGGGGAGTTTTCCAGCAGCGCCAGGGTGGCCAGGAATGCCAGTACCACACCGGTGGCGGTAAAGCCGTGGGCGCCCCAGGCTTTGATTCTGGCTACATGCAGGGTCGATATCACGGGCGGTTCTCCAAAGGGTCAAACGGGGCAGCCGACAGCGTAACGCTGTCGAGTCTGGCCGGGGAATGCAGGTATCGACCGGGAAGGCAGGGATAAGGTTCACCGCCCGGCGTATGCCTTAGCGTAGCAAGCGTAGGACTTTTCGGCATCAGCCTTGGCGAAACACCAGGGCCTTCAACCCGCTTTGCGGGTCGATATCCGGGAATTCCGGTGGGTTTGCCAAGCGTTCTACAAAGCCCAGGCCCGGTGCCTCGCGGGTGACGCCGTCGATCAGGAAGTCTTCGCCAAACGCCGGATCGTTCATGCACGCCAGCACCGTGCCTTGGGTCGTGAGCAAATCCGGCAGGCGGCGCAGTACGCGCTGGTAATCCTTGGTCAGCAGAAAGCTGCCCTTCTGAAAGGACGGCGGGTCGATGATCACCAAGTCATAGGGGCCGCTGTTGGTGACTTTGGCCCAGGACTTGAACAGGTCGTGGCCCAGAAAGCTTACCTTGCTCAGGTCGTGGCCATTCAGGCGATGGTTGTCGCGGCCACGGCTCAGGGCGCCACGGGCCATGTCCAGGTTCACCACGTGGTCGGCGCCGCCTTCGATAGCGGCCACGGAGAATCCGCAGGTGTAGGCGAACAGATTAAGCACGCGCTGGCCCCTGGCTTGCTCGCGCACCCAGTTGCGCCCGTAACGCATGTCGAGGAACAGGCCGCTGTTCTGCTTTTTACCCAGATCGATCAGGTAACGCAGGCCGCCTTCGGTGATGGTCAACTCGTCGATGGCATTGCCTACCAGCCATTCGGTGGTGCTCTGCGGCAGGTAGCGGTGTTGCAGCGCCACGGTATGGGCGCCGAAGCCGGCCCAGTCGATCTGCAACAGCTGCTGCTTCAAGGCCTGCAGATGCTCGGTTTCCTTGAACAGCGCTACCAGCACCACGCCTTGCAGCCAGTCCACCGTCACCTGCTCAAGGCCCGGCCAGCAGCGGCCACGGCCGTGAAACAGGCGCCGGGTTTCAGCCGGAGCGCTGGCCAGGGCGGTGAGCAGATGGGCGTGCAGGGTAGCGAGTGCGTCTGGGGTCATCGTTGAGCGTCAGTCGTTGAGCGGGCGGCATTTTAAACACAATTGCGCGTCAGAGCGTGGCGATCAGGGCTGGACCAAAGGAATCGCGCAGAAAAACCGGCGCGATATAGCGCTCGTAATGCGCCTCGGACAGCAGGAAAAACTCCCGGTCAATCGCATCGCGCAGGTCCGTGAGGCTACGTTCACGAAACTCCGGCAGCAACGCCAACCCATAGGCGTCCAGCTTCGACATCACCCGCGCACCCCGCGCAATCAGCTGGTATGCCCAGCAATACGGCGACTGTTGCGGCATGAAGCGAATCTTGCGGTCTTCCAGTTGTTGGCGCAGACGCTGCGGGTCGAACACTTCCAGCTTGCTGACCATGACCTGCACCAGCAACTGCTCGAGGCGCAGCCACACCGCGTGTTTTTCCTCGGCGTTATAGCCGTTCCACTGGATCACTTCGTGGTGGTAACGCTTGCAGCCCCGGCAGACCAGGTCACCGTAGACGGTGGAGCACAGGCCTACACAGGGCGTCTTGATGGTTTGGTTGGGCATAAAGGGCAATTTCGTTCTCAATGTGGGAGGGGGCTCGCTCCCGATAGCAGTGGTTCAGTTAAAGCAGCTGTGACTGATACACCGCTATCGGGAGCAAGCCCCCTCCCACATGTTGGATCTGTGCTGTTAAATCAATCCCAGCTCAACGCGCCGCCGGTCTGATACTCGATTACACGGGTTTCGAAGAAGTTCTTCTCCTTCTTCAAGTCCATGATCTCGCTCATCCAGGGGAACGGGTTGGTCGTGCCTGGATACTCTTCCTTCAACCCAATCTGCGACAAACGACGGTTAGCGATGAACTTGAGGTAATCCTCCATCATCGCCGCATTCATGCCGAGCACGCCGCGTGGCATGGTATCCCGCGCATATTCGATCTCCAGCTGGGTCCCTTGCAGGATCATCTGGGTCGCTTCTTCCTTCATCTCGGCATCCCACAGGTGCGGGTTTTCGATTTTGATCTGGTTGATCACATCGATCCCGAAGTTCAGGTGCATCGACTCGTCGCGCAGGATGTACTGGAACTGCTCGGCCACGCCGGTCATTTTGTTGCGGCGGCCCATGGAGAGGATCTGGGTGAAGCCGCAATAGAAAAAGATGCCTTCCAGCACGCAGTAGTAGGCGACCAGATTGCGCAGCAGTTCCTTGTCGGTGTCGACGGTGCCGGTTTCGAACTTGGGATCGGAGATCGAGCGGGTGTATTTCAGGCCCCAGGCCGCTTTCTTGGCGACCGATGGAATCTCGTGGTACATGTTGAAGATCTCGCCTTCATCCATGGCCAGCGATTCGATGCAGTACTGGTAGGCGTGGGTATGGATCGCTTCTTCGAAGGCCTGGCGCAGGATGTACTGGCGGCACTCCGGGTTGGTGATCAGGCGGTACACGGCCAGCACCAGATTGTTGGCGACCAACGAATCCGCCGTGGAGAAGAAGCCCAGGTTGCGCATGACGATGCGGCGTTCGTCGTCGGTCAGGCCTTCGGGGTCTTTCCACAGGGCGATGTCGGCGGTCATGTTGACCTCTTGCGGCATCCAGTGGTTGGCGCAGCCGTCGAGGTACTTCTGCCAGGCCCAGTCGTACTTGAAGGGCACGAGTTGGTTGAGGTCGGCGCGGCAGTTGATCATGCGTTTTTCGTCAACGGCGACGCGGGCGGAGGCGCCTTCGAGTTCGGCGAGGCCTTCGGCGACGTCGAGTTTGTCCAGGGCGGCCTTGGCGCGCACGATGGCGGCGGAGTCATTGGCGGTGACGGCGCGGGCTTCGATGGCGGCGGCAGCGCCGGCACCGTCGAGGCGGTCCATGTTGGCTTCGGTGGCGTGGCCGGCGTTGGCGCCTTTGATCACGGGGGCAACGCTGTCTTCGCTGTCGACTTCATCCCAACTCAGCATCGAAATACTCCTTCCTGATCTGTTTTGACGGTGCGTGGAACCGTCCAAAAAATATGCGGTTTGCAGGCTTCAAGGCATTGAAATACGGCGCATAGTGTGGTCGGAAATTACCGAGGCTGCACACTATATAGTGGTCCGTTCTGTTTGTGGGCACACTATATGGTGTGTGGCGGCGATGGTCAACGCGCAAGTCGGAGCCTGGGCGTTGACCGCTGGAAGGGAAAACTCAGATGACGTGGGCGTGTTGCAGCTCGGTCAGGCACAGCGCCTTGAGCCGAGCCAGCGACGGATCGCGCCGGTCCCGCGGGTGCGGCAAATCCACCGCCAGCACCTGGCGAATGCTGCTGGGCCGATTGCCCATCACCAATACTCGGTCGCTGAGGTACAGCGCCTCGTCCACATCATGGGTCACCAGCAGCAAGGCGATGGCATGGTGTTCGGCCAGTTGCAGCAGGAGGTCCTGCAGCTTCATGCGCGTGAACGCATCCACGGCGCTGAACGGTTCATCCAGTAGCAACACCTGCGGCCGTGAATACAGGCCCCGTGCGATCGCGACCCGTTGCGCCATGCCGCCGGACAAGGCCTTGGGCAGCGCCTGGGCAAAACCCGTGAGGCCGACTTCTTCGATCAACTGCGTGACCCAGGCCTTGTCGTAGTGATTGTCCGCGCTGAATCCGATGTTTTGCTCCACCGTAAGCCAGGGCATCAACCGTGGTTCCTGGAACACGAAGGCCACCTCGCCGTTGGGGCTGCGCAGTTCGCCCTGGTAGTCGTTGTCCAGTCCCGCGACAATGCGCAACAAGGTGCTTTTGCCGCACCCGCTGGGCCCCAGCAGGCTCACGGCTTCGCGCGGTTGCAAGGCCAGGCGCACATCGTTCAAGACGGTGGCGCTGTCGAAGCTTTTGCGCACAACGTGAATGTCCAGCAGCGGTTGCACACTCATTGTCCGGCTCCCTGGAAGGTGTCGCGCCAGGCCAGGCAGCGCTTTTCCAGTGCCGCGAGCAGGCCATCGCTGACCTTGCCGAGCAGCGCCAGTACGATGATTGCCGCCAGCACGATATCCGGCCGCGAGGTTTCCCGCCCATCGCTGAGCAGGTAACCCAGCCCTTTGGTGGCCGCGATCAACTCGGCCGCCACCAGAAACATCCAGGCCAGGCTCAGGCCGCTGCGCAACCCGGTAAACAGGCCGGGCAGGGCCGCCGGTAAGAGGATGCGACGTACCAGGCGGCGCCGATTGAACCCATACATTTGCCCGACTTCCACCAGCTTGCGATCGATATCGCGGATGGCCGCAACGCCATTGAGGTACACCGGGAAGAACGCGCCAATCGCGATCAGCACGATCTTGGAGGTCTCGTCGATGCCCAGCCACAACAGCAGCAATGGCACCCAGGCCAGGCTCGGGATCGAGCGCAACCCGGCGAAGGTCGGCTCCAGATAGGCCTCGGCTTCGCGGCTCAAGCCTACCCAGGCGGCGAATACCAAGGCCAGGCTCGCACCAATGGCAAAACCCAGCAGCACCCGCACCAGGCTGGCGCTGATGTGTTTCCACAGGGAGCCTTCGGCGAGGTCCGCCAGGGTCACGGCGATCTCGCTGGGCGCCGGCATCTGGTACGACGGCAGCCAACCCACACGCACCACCGCCTCCAGCACCAGCAGAATCAGTACTGGCAACACCAGGCCCTTGAGCCGTTGCGGCCAGGCGCTGCGCTTGATCTGCCGTGGCGGGGCGAGTGGCAGGGCTTGGGTTTTGCTGGTCATCACGCGCTCCTCAGCGGCCGAACGAGGTGTCGAGCAACTGGTCGATCACCTGGTCCACGTTCACCCCTTTGCGCACCAGCTCTTCGGACACCAGGATCGGCGCGGCGGCCTTGGAGGCGAGCACATCCTTGCTGCTCAAGAACGGTGTGCTCAGGTCGGTACGCGACAGCTGCAGCTTGGCCACTTCCAACGGCAGGCCGGATTCATCGGCGAGCAGCTTGGCGAACTCATCCGGGTGCTTGACCGCCCAATCCCGGGCCTTTTCATAGGCGCCCAGTACCGTGGTGATGGTCTGCGGATGCGCCTTGGCGAACTGCTCGGTGACGCTGACCACGCCGTAGCTGTTGAAGTCCTTGTTGCGATACAGCAGGCGCGAACCGGCCTGTATCTGGCTGGCGGCCATATGCGGGTCGAGGCCGGCCCAGGCGTCAACGTCACCTTTTTCCAGGGCGGTGCGGCCGTCCGGATGCTGCAGGTGCACCAGTTCCACATCGTCCTTGTTCAGCCCGGCCTGTTGCAGGCTGCGCAGGGTGAACAGGTAGGGGTCGGTGCCTTTGGTAGCGGCGATTTTCTTGCCCTTGAGGTCGGTGACGCTGTTGAAGGGCGAATCCTTGCGCACCACCAGGGCCGTCCACTCGGCGCGGCTGTACACATACACCGATTTGATCGGGCTGCCGTTGGCCCGGCTCAGCACCGCGGACAAACTGGCGGAAGAGGCGAAATCCACGCCGCCGCTGTTGAGGTATTCCAGCGAACGGTTACTGCCCTGGCTCAATACCCAGCCTACCTTGGAATTCGGCAAGGCTTGTTCAAGCCAACCAAAATGCTTGAGCACCAGGCTGACGGGCGAGTAGTAGGCGTAGTCGAGATTGACTTTTGCGGGATCGGTGTCGGCGGCCTGGGCCATTGGTTGCAGGCACAGGGCGAGGGCGCATGCGCCAAGTAAGCGTTGGGCGAAGGGTTTCATGGAACAGCTCCGGGCACGTGGGCGTTTAGAGTTTTCTTATATTCAGAAAATTAGTTTGCATGTTCCATCATGCTTTTGAGGAATATGCAGTCTCTGTGCCAGCTGCGTTGTCGCGTGTTTGCGCATGTGTGCCGAGTGGAGGCTGTGGCGGATGCAGGCAGATTGTTGAAGTGCTGTTGGCTGGGCAACAGTTTGTATATATCAATATCGAATAAATAAAGAGTTATATATTCCTTTTATTGTTCTTTCCGAAAGCGCATTTTGAGTGCCTGCGCATTCGTGCGGATTGACTCAACAGCCAAAAGGAAAGCCGACATGACCATTAAAGCGATCAATGTGCGCAACCAGTTCAAGGGCGTGATCAAGGAAATCCTGCTGGGTGAAGTGGTGTCGGAAATCGACGTGCAAACCGCGTCCGGCATCGTCACGTCGGTGATCACCACCCGCTCGGTGCGTGACCTGGAGTTGAAGGTGGGCAGTGAAGTAATTGCCTTTGTGAAATCCACCGAAGTGTCGATCGCCAAGCTTTAAAAAGCCTCAGGCGGGCGCTTTCAGTCGACGCGATCAAACACGCTGGCGACGTCTTCGCGACTGAGTACCCCTTTACCGGGTCCGTCGAGCAATTTGAAGGTGCCATCGGCATTGATTGTGATGCCGGTGGAACTGGCCAGAGTCACTGCCGCGTCTGAGCGGCCGATGAGCAGGTCCCGTAGCGGCTGCTCGCCGTGCAGGGTTTGCCCGATGGTCGTTGCCATGCCTTGCAGGGAACTTGAATTCACCCCGGCTACCAGGATCACATGACTGTTCTTGTCCAGCGATGCCTGCAATCTGTGCATCAATGCTCGAGTATCGCTATTTCCCGGATTCAGGCCCAGTTCCAGATTACTGCCGGTAAGATGCATCAAGGTGCGATTCTGGTAGGTGGATCCGTTCCAGCCGGTGAGCACTGCCAGCGCCGAGCAGTCCGACAACCCGCGGGTAGCGAGCGGGTCGTGGCCTCCATTCAAAGAGACTGACCGGCCCATTTCAACCTCCACAGTCTTGATGTCTGAACGCGCGCCGGGCGGGTTAGCCAGAGGATGTTTCAGCCCCACAAAGCGCATCAATCGATGCGATGCGGTGGAGGCAGCGGCCTTTAGAGCCGAGCCCGTTGGTGCAGGTTCGCGCGGTGACGGGTTCGGCTTGAATGATTCTGTGAATTGCACAGGGCCGTTGGTTGCAGGGCGTGTCGACAGCATAGGGCGCAAAGCTCCGGGAAAGGTTCAGCCGCACAAGGGGATTCCCTTGAGTGCTGAAAAAGCCTTTCGCGGTTCCAGCCCATTCAGCGGTTTTTCAGGCTGCGTTCCATACGTTGCAGACCCTCTTCCAGCATCGACCGTGGGCAGCCGAAGTTCAGGCGCACGAACTGCTGGCTGTCATCGCTGAACTCAATGCCGGCGCTCAACCCGACCTTGGCCTGTTCCAGGAAGAACTGCTGCGGGTCTTCCAGGCCCAGGGCGCTGCAATCGAGCCAGGCGAGGAAGGTGCCTTGTGGTGCATGCATCACCACGCCGGGCAGGCGGGTGTGCACGGCATCGAGCAGGTAATCACGGTTGGCTTGCAGGTAGTGCTTCAGCGCGTCGAGCCAGGCGCCGCATTGGCTGTAGGCGGCGCGGGTAGCTTCCAGGCCCAGGGGGCTGACGCTGTCGACCATGCCGCAACGGGCCTGGTTGAGACGCTCGCGGACCTCGGCATTCTGCACCACGGCAAAACAGGTCTTCAGACCGGCCACGTTATAGGCCTTGCTCGCCGACATCAGGGTGATGGTGCGCTGGGCAATCTCTTCGCTGAAGCTGGCGATCGGGATATGCCGACGGCCGTCAAAGCACAGTTCGGCATGGATTTCGTCGGAGATGATCAGCGCACCGCTTTCCATGCAGGCGTTGGCCACAGCCAACAGTTCTGAGCGGGGGAAGACTTTGCCGATGGGGTTGTGCGGATTGCTCAACAGCAGCGCACCGGCGCCGGTCAGGGCCTGGCGCAGCGCCGGCAGCGGCGTGCGGTATTCGCCCTCGATCCACTCGAACGGGAGTTCAATGCGTGGCAAATTCCAGTGGCCGGGCGCCAGGCGAATCGGCCGATAGTTGGGCGTTTGCAGCACCACCGGCTGGCCTGGCTGGACAAACGCGTGCAGGGCCATATTGAAACCCGGCTCGACGCCCGGCAGGAACAGCAGCTCATCCGGTTGCACGCGCCAGGCGTACTTGGCCCACAGGTCGGCGATGATCGCCTCGCGCACATCCGGGCCGGCGACGCTGTAGCCGAGCACCTGCTGGTCGAGGCGCGCATGCAATGCCTGAAGGATGGCAGGTGGGGTGGCGATGTCCATGTCGGCGATCCACATCGGCAAAACGTCTTGCGGGTAGCGGTTCCACTTGGTGCTGCCGGTGCCGAGGCGTGGGTGGATCGTGTCGAAATCAAAGCTCATGGAGGGGCTCGTATGAGGCGGCGAATAAAGAGTGGCGCTGATTCTAGCGCCATTCAATTTATAGGCCAGTGCTGATTGTTTCAGGTAGCCGTTCCATGACCGACAGGTTCTGTAACAAAAGCGCCATCGCGCTGGGGATTGAATAAGGGAAGGGCTATTTTGGTGCATCTCAATAAATAGAGTAGCCATGGATGAAATACCAACCCTTCAGCCGCACCTTGATTGCCACTGCCCTGGTGTTGACGGTCAGTGGCGTGCACGCCGCTTCCCAGGCCCCGGTGGCCGGTGAAAATGGCATGGTGGTCACCGCCCAGCATCTGGCCACCCAGGTCGGCGTGGAGGTGCTCAAGGCCGGCGGTAACGCGGTGGATGCGGCGGTGGCCGTGGGCTACGCGCTGGCGGTGGTGTACCCGGCGGCGGGCAACCTGGGCGGCGGCGGTTTCATGACCGTGCAGCTGGCGGACGGGCGCAAGACCTTCCTCGACTTTCGCGAAAAAGCCCCGCTGGCGGCCACGGCCGATATGTACCTGGACAAGGACGGCAATGTCGTCGAAGGCCTGAGCGCCAAGGGCCACCTGGCCGTCGGTGTACCTGGCACTGTCTCGGGCATGGAGTTGGCGCTGAGCAAGTACGGCACCCTCAAGCGCGCCCAGGTGATCGCGCCGGCGATCAAACTGGCGGAGAACGGCTTTGCCCTGGAGCAGGGTGATATCGACCTGCTGCACACCGCCACCGGCGAATTCGAGAAAGACCAGGATCTGCGCGGGATCTTCCTGCATAACGGCCAACCGATGCAGGTCGGCCAGAAACTGGTGCAGAAGGACCTGGCCAGGACCCTCAAGGAAATTTCCGCCAAGGGCAGCGATGGCTTCTATAAAGGCTGGGTCGCCAACGCCCTGGTGGAGTCGAGCCAGGCCGGCAAGGGCCTGATCACCCAGGCTGACCTGGACACCTACAAGACCCGCGAACTGGCGCCTATCGAGTGCGATTACCGTGGCTACCATGTGGTCTCGGCGCCGCCGCCAAGCTCTGGCGGCGTGGTGATCTGCCAGATCATGAACATCCTCGAAGGCTACCCGATGGCAGACCTGGGGTACCACTCGGCCCAGGGCTTGCACTACCAGATCGAAGCGATGCGCCACGCCTATGTAGACCGCAACAGCTACCTCGGCGACCCGGATTTCGTGAAGAACCCGATCGCCCATCTGCTGGATAAAAATTACGCGGCCAAATTGCGCGACGCGATCGAGCCACACAAGGCCGGGGATTCCCAGGCGATCAAGCCGGGCGTGTCGCCCCATGAAGGCAACAACACCACCCACTATTCCATCGTCGACACTTGGGGCAACGCCGTTTCCGTCACCTACACCCTCAATGACTGGTTCGGCGCGGGCGTGATGGCGAGCAAGACCGGGGTGATCCTCAACGATGAAATGGACGACTTCACCGTCAAGGTCGGCGTGCCGAACATGTACGGCCTGGTCCAGGGTGAAGCCAACGCCATTGCGCCGGGCAAGGCGCCGCTGTCGTCGATGAGCCCGACTATCGTGACCAAGGATGGCAAGACGGTGATGGTGGTGGGCACGCCAGGCGGCAGCCGCATTATTACCGCGACCTTGCTGACCATCCTCAATGTCATCGACTACAAGATGAACATTCAGGAGGCCGTGGACGCGCCGCGCTTCCACCAGCAGTGGATGCCGCAGACCACCAACCTTGAAACCTTCGCGGTGAGCCCGGACACCCAGAAGATCCTCGAGAGCTGGGGGCATACGTTCGCCGGTCCCCAGGACGCCAACCACCTGGCCGCGATCCTGGTGGGCGCGCCGGCCCTGGGTGGCAAGCCGGTGGGCAACAACCGCTTCTATGGTGCGAATGACCCGCGTCGCAACACCGGCCTGTCGTTGGGTTACTGAGGCCGACTCGCTCGCGCATGGAACATCTGCGGCATTTCGGGGCTCTATCCCAAGAGCCCCGAAAGGACCCCACCCCATGAAAGCGCTGAAAATCGCCACCTTCAACATC
The DNA here is from genome assembly GCF_003852255.1 of Pseudomonas sp. R1-43-08. Classification (NCBI taxonomy): domain Bacteria; kingdom Pseudomonadati; phylum Pseudomonadota; class Gammaproteobacteria; order Pseudomonadales; family Pseudomonadaceae; genus Pseudomonas; species Pseudomonas sp. R1-43-08. The sequence continues at coordinate 3,096,501 of NZ_CP027734.1, read as the reverse complement.
AACGGTATTCGTGCCCGTCTGCCTAACCTGCTGCAATGGCTGGCCCGCGAGCAGCCGGACATCGTCTGCCTGCAAGAACTCAAGGCGCCGGAAAGCCTGTTTCCCTATGCTGATTTCGAAGCGGCCGGCTACGGCGCGATCTGCCTGGGCCAGGCCTCATGGAACGGTGTGGCGATTCTGGCCAAGGACGCGCAGCCGCTGGAAAGCCGGCGGGGCCTGCCCGGTGACGAGAGCGACCAGCAAAGCCGCTATATCGAGGCGGCTGTGCACGGCGTGTTGGTTGGCTGCCTGTACCTGCCCAACGGCAACCCGCAACCCGGGCCTAAATTCGACTACAAACTGGCCTGGTTCGAGCGCCTGATCGACTATGCCCAGGCGTTGCAAGCCAGTGATCACCCGGTGGTGCTGGCCGGGGATTTCAATGTGGTGCCCACCGACCTGGACATCTACAACCCACGCTCCTGGCTCAAGGATGCGCTGTTGCAACCCGAGAGCCGCGCCTGCTATCAACGCCTGCTTGACCAGGGCTGGACCGACTCAGTGCGTCATTTGTACCCCGAAGAGCGGGTGTATACGTTCTGGGACTATTTCCGCCAGCACTGGCAGAAAAATTCCGGCCTGCGCATCGACCACCTGTTGCTCAACCCTGCGCTCAAGCCCTACCTCAAGGACGCGGGCGTCGATGCCTGGGTGCGTAACGAGGCGCATGCCAGCGACCACGCGCCGACCTGGATTCAGCTCGGCACGCGCAAAAAGCGTTAACCGACAGTTGTCGCCCCAAGCAAGCGCTCGACCGCAGCAAACGCGGCGTTCCGGCGCGCTTGCCAGTCTCCCCGGATCACCACCACAGGCTGTTGGTGCGCATGCAGCCAGTCCAGGCTGGCCTGGAAGAACGCTCGGCGGTCGGCCAGGTCGGGTTGGCAGCGCTGGCCGTCGGCGCTCCATTCCACGTCTTCGGGCGACAACAGCAGATGCAGGTCGTAGTGACGGGCCAGCAGTTCGCTGTCGAGCCAGCTGGGGCAGTCGCCGAACAGGGTCTGGCTCCAGAGTGTGTTGGTCAGCAGGTGGGTGTCGAGGATCAGCAAATCAGGCTGCGCTGCGCGCGCGGCGTCTTCCCAGGCCAACTGGCCCTGGGCTATCGCCGGGATATCCGCCAGGCAGGTATCGCGCTGGTGGTGGTCGATGAAATAGCGCACATATTCACCCACCATCAGCCCGCCGAAGTGGGCGTGCAGCTCAGCCGCCAGCCAACTTTTGCCGCTGGATTCAGGGCCCGCCAGTACCACCACTTTCATGCGTGCAACGCCGGGTCGGCGCGCCATTCACGCCAGCCCTGCACGGCGATTACGGTGAAGAGTGCGTAGAGCGCGGCGGTGAGGTAGAGGCCTTTGTAGAGGAATAGCCCGACGAAAATCACATCCACCACGATCCACAGCGGCCAGCACTGCACGCGTTTTTGCGCCATCCACAACTGCGCTACCAGGCTGAAACCCGTCAGGGCCGCGTCGAGCCAGGGTTGGGCGGCGTCGGTCCAGTGGGCCATGGCGGCGCCGAGCAACAGGCTGAACACCGCGCCGACGACCAGGGCGGTCAAGATGGCCGGCCAGCCCAGGCTGCTGACCTGACGGCCTTGCTTGACCGTGCCGGCACGGGTCCATTGCCACCAGCCGTAGACTTGCAGCACGGCGTAGACCCCCTGCAGCAGCATGTCGGAATAGAGCTTCACGTCAAAGAACACCCAGGTGTAGAGCAATACCATCACCAGGCCGATAGGCCAGCACCAGGGATTTTGCTTGACCGTCAGCCACACAGCGATCACCCCCAGGGCGGCGGCGAACAGTTCAAGCCCGGACATGGCGGTTCCTTGGGAGAGTGGAAGAGGGCGCTGATTGTACCTACAGGTCATCCATCCTCAAACAGCAGAGGGTAAATGTGGCAATGGGCGGGTTCCCGAAGGCTGGGATCAGTCGCTGGTGGCGGTGACTGACACACTCCCATCGGGGCATAGGTATCTACACAACTTTGTAGCAGCCTACGGTAACCACGATGCAAAGCGAGTCGCTCTTGATCTTGCTTTTGATCTAGGCACACCGAGCCTAGGCGAGGTGCCGAGTGGTGGGGCAAGAGCGTTTTGCTTACTTTTGCGCTTTTCAAAAGTGAGCCGCCGTAAGGGCGGAACCCATAGCAGCCGTTACCGCAGCAACGGATATGTACTCGCTCTGATCCAACATCCTGGTCGGCTATCAGGCCGCCATCGGGGGCAAGCCCCCTCCCACATTTTGGTCGCGGGGCATAAGTTAGAGAGGCTTCGGGTCCCGAGCCGCCACAGATTCAGGGCCATACCAAAGTTGTGTAGATACCCATGGCCATCGGGGGCAAGCCCTAATGCCAGTCAGTCAAGCGAAAGTGGTCCACTGTATTGATCTTCATTGTCTGTGAAAATCTTCATTCGCCACATTCGCTTCCAGCTTCTACCCTGAGTGCAAGCCCTCAGGAGTAGGAGCGCCCATGTACAAAGACCTGAAGTTTCCCGTCCTTATCGTGCACCGCGACATCAAGGCCGACACCGTTGCCGGTGATCGGGTTCGAGGCATCGCCAGGGAGTTGGAGCAGGAGGGCTTCAGTATCTTTTCCGCCGTGGACTACGCCGAAGGGCGATTGGTGGCGTCCACCCACCACGGCCTTGCCTGCATGCTGATCGCCGCCGAGGGCGCCGGGGAAAATACCCACTTGCTGCAAAACATGGTCGAGCTGATCCGCCTGGCGCGTGTGAGGGCGCCCAACCTGCCGATCTTCGCGCTGGGCGAGCAAGTCACCCTGGAAAACGCCCCGGCGGATGCCATGAGCGAACTCAACCAGTTGCGCGGCATCCTGTATCTGTTCGAAGACACCGTACCGTTTCTCGCGCGCCAGGTCGCGCGTGCGGCGCGCGCCTACCTCGATGGTTTGTTGCCGCCGTTCTTCAAGGCCCTGGTGCAACACACCGCCGACTCCAATTACTCCTGGCACACCCCGGGCCACGGCGGTGGCGTGGCGTATCGCAAAAGCCCGGTGGGGCAGGCGTTTCACCAGTTCTTCGGGGAAAATACGTTGCGTTCGGACTTGTCTGTCTCGGTCCCCGAGCTGGGTTCGCTGCTCGATCACACCGGGCCGCTGGCTGAAGCCGAAGCCCGCGCGGCGCGCAATTTTGGCGCTGACCACACGTTTTTCGTGATCAACGGCACCTCCACCGCCAACAAGATCGTCTGGCACTCCATGGTCGGTCGCGATGACCTGGTCCTGGTCGACCGCAATTGCCACAAGTCGGTACTGCATTCGATCATCATGACCGGCGCGATCCCCTTGTACCTGTGCCCGGAGCGCAATGAGCTGGGGATCATCGGCCCCATCCCCTTGAGCGAATTCAGTGCCGACTCGATCCGCGCCAAGATCGACGCCAGCCCGCTGACCCATGGCCGTCCGGCGAAGGTAAAGCTGGCGGTGGTCACCAATTCCACCTACGACGGCCTGTGCTACAACGCCGAGCTGATCAAGCAGCAACTGGGTAACAGCGTCGAGGTACTGCACTTCGATGAGGCCTGGTATGCCTACGCGGCGTTCCACGAGTTTTTCGCCGGGCGCTACGGCATGGGTACCTCGCGCACGCCGGACAGCCCGCTGGTGTTTACCACGCACTCCACCCACAAACTGCTGGCGGCCTTCAGCCAGGCGTCGATGATTCACGTGCAGGACGGCGGAGCGCGGCAACTGGACCGTGACCGCTTCAACGAAGCGTTCATGATGCATATTTCCACCTCGCCGCAATACAGCATCATCGCCTCCCTGGACGTGGCGTCAGCGATGATGGAAGGCCCGGCGGGTCGCTCGCTGTTGCAGGAAATGTTCGATGAGGCCCTGAGTTTCCGTCGTGCGCTGGCCAACCTGCGTCAGCATATCGCCGCTGATGACTGGTGGTTTTCGATCTGGCAGCCGCCGTCGGTGGCCGGTATCGACCGGGTCGTCACCGCGGACTGGCTGCTGCACCCTCAGGATGACTGGCATGGTTTTGGCGACGTGGCTGAAGATTATGTGCTGCTGGACCCGATCAAAGTCACCCTGGTAATGCCCGGCCTCACCGCCGGCGGCGCCTTGAGCGATCACGGGATTCCCGCCGCCGTGGTCAGCAAGTTTCTCTGGGAGCGCGGCCTGGTGGTGGAAAAAACCGGGCTGTATTCTTTCCTCGTGCTGTTTTCCATGGGCATCACCAAAGGCAAATGGAGTACCTTGCTCACCGAATTGCTGGAATTCAAGCGCAGCTATGATGCCAATACCAGCCTGGCCAGTTGCCTGCCCTCGGTCTATGCCCAGGGGTCGGTACGTTATCAGGGCTTGGGGTTGCGGGACCTGTGCGACCAGTTGCACAGTTGTTATCGCAGCAACGCGACGGCCAGGCATCTGAAGCGCATGTATACGGTGTTGCCGGAGATTGCGATGAAGCCGGCCGATGCCTACGACCAGTTGGTCAGGGGCGAAGTGGAAGCGGTATCCATCGATGCCTTGCCAGGACGCATCGCAGCCGTGATGCTGGTGCCGTATCCGCCGGGTATCCCGCTGATCATGCCGGGCGAGCGCTTTACCGAGTCAACCCGTTCGATCATCGACTATCTGGCGTTTGCCCGGACGTTCGATAGCAGTTTTCCCGGTTTTGTCGCCGATGTGCATGGGTTGCAACACGAAGATGACGGCAGTGGTCGTTGTTACACCGTCGATTGCATCAAAGGTTAAGGAACGTTATGCAAGCTGTCATGAACCCGAAGTATCCAGGGCTCAGTGTGCGAGTCGCCGACGAAGGCTTCGACGCTTATGTATGGGGCAATGACTTCAGTTTTGAGGTCAGCGCCTATGGTGTGCCGCAGATGGGCAAGCGGGTCGATCAATGGCCGGTGGAGCGCATCCTGCCGTACCGCAAGTGTTACGGCATCGACCCTGAAGAATTCGCCAGCTTTCGCAGTGCGGCCGACAGCGCGGTCTTCATGGCCTATCTGGATGATTGCGCGGTGGGCCACGTCGTGATCAGTACCAACTGGAACGGTTTTGCCCATGTCGACGAGTTGGCGGTGGCGCTGCCTGCGCGGCGTCACGGTGTCGCCAAGGCGCTGTTGGACGTGGCGCAGTTCTGGGCACGCAAGAAGAACCTGCCGGGCATGATGCTCGAAACCCAGAACAACAACCTTGGTGCCTGTCGCCTGTATGAACGTAGCGGGTACGTGATGGGGGGTATCGATCAACTGCGCTATCGTGGCATCGACCCGCAAACCCGCGAAGTGGCGATTTTCTGGTATCGGCTGTTCAAGAGCGAAGTCGAATCGATCTGAGACGGGGTAGCACGTCAGCTCGCGTCTACTGCGGCTTGGTGTCGTTGGACAGCAGGTTCTCGGCCTTTTGCGTGACGATCTCCAGCAGTGCATTCAGGGCCGGTGAAGCGGCCCCGTCCTGCAAGGTCAATGCATACAGGTTGACGCTGATCGGGGGTGATATCGGGCACACATCCAGCCCCGCGTCCCGCGCACCGAAGGCGGTGAACGGGTCGACCACCGCCAGGCCTTCTCCCGCCTCGACCATGCTGCGCATCATCTGGTAAGTCTGTACCCGCGTCTGCACCACCGGCAGCGGGCGCAAAGCTAGCAGCTTGGCGTCCAGCAGACGGCTCAACGGGTCGTGGCCCTCCAGGCCAATCATCGACTGTCCCGCCAGATCCTGCAGCGCAATGTACTTCTGCTTGGGTTTCAGCCAGCCATGGGGGGCAAGCAATTGAAGTTTGCCTTGGGCCAGCACGCGACTCTGAATGTGCGGGTGTTGCGGGTCATGCAGGCTCAGGCCCACATCGGTTTCATGCAGCAACAGGCGCCTGACGATCTCCCGGGTCGGCTGGCTCGACAGGTTGCACGGCGTATCCTGGAACCGTCGGCGCAGCAGGGCGATGCTCTGGGGCAGTAATTGGTTGGCCAGCGGCGGGGTGCACAGCACACGCAAGGTCGGCGCGTGATGGTGTTTCAAGCGGCTCGCCAGGCGCTGTATCGGCTCAAGCGCGTCGTACAGGGGGGCGATTTGCGCTTGCAGCTCCAGGGTTTCACGGGTGGCTTGCAGGCGCCCGCGGATACTGGCAAACAGCATGAACCCCAGTTGCAGTTCGGCATCCTTGAGCGTGGCGTCTACCTCGCCCACGGAGAGTTGCAACCACTCGGCGGCCGTGCCGAGGTGTCCGGTCTGCAAGATGGCCTGAATCACTTCGATATGACGTAAACGCATGGCCGGAGTCTAGGTGCAGTGGGTTGGGGATTCAATGGTGCAGGGCCCCGTGCGCAAAAAAGACTGCACGGGTCGCCCCTGCCTATGGCGTTAAGCCAGGACCTCACTAGAATGAGGCGTCTGATCAGCAACGACCAATGCCGGGTACCCGGTACTTACAACAAAAACAGGTCTGGTCTCAAATGCCTCTACCCTCGACGCTTTTCGGGGTAACGGCCAAGCAACTCCTGGTCCTGGTGACCGTGGGGTGCCTGGCGGCTTACTTCTTCAATAATCACGATGAATACGCGCCGGAAAACCTCGCACTCGAAGCGTTTATCCGTTCCCAGGAACAGGTCGCCGAGCAGGTGGGCGCGGTGCTCGGTATGACGTTGATCAGGCAGGTGGAGGCGTACCCCGCTTACGATCGGTCGGGCTACAAGCGTTCGATGTATGCGGTGGAAGGGGAGAGAGGGCAGTTGGTGGTGACGCTCAAGCAGGGCGAGCAGGGCATTGAAGTAACGGAAATCCGCAGCCCGTAAGCATCCCCAGCCCAGTCGCGAGGACTGGGCAGGTGGACAGGGCGAAATCTTATGACACGAGGGAGGTCGGAGATTCGCGGACGATAATCGTGCCCGACTGGATCAATTTGAACTCATCACCTTCCAGTTTTTCTACACGGTCGCCAATGGCCAGCTTGTAGGAGGTGGTAGGCGCCGAGCCAGCCAGGTCGTCGTGCGCCGGGTTGGATTCCTGGAACTCATGCACCGAATACACGCGGCCTTCCGCGTCTCTGGCATGAAACTGTCCGACTAATACTGCTGCCATCTGTTTAGAACCTCTGGAGATAAACACTCGATTTGCGGTTCTGTAGACCGTCAGTGAGCGGGGTAGTTTACCTATAAGAAAAAAATACTATTCGTTTAAAGTTTCAGATGTTTCCTACGCGGGCGCGAGCGTGGCGACTTCTTGGGCATTCGCAAAACACTCTGGTGCACGCGCCGCGAAGCCTTTATAACTACTCGCTCCTTTAGTCACACGTCGGGAAACCTCAATGAGCAAGGTCTACACGATTGCCGTCCTGGTTGGCAGCCTGAGAAAAGAGTCGATCAACCGCAAGGTCGCCCTGGCATTGGCCGAACTGGCCCCCGCCAACCTCAAGTTGAATATTGTCGAGATCGGCGATCTGCCGCTCTACAACGAGGACATTGAAGGTGCGGCAGCGCCCGAAGCCTACAGTACTTTCCGCAAACAGGTGAGTTCATCCGACGCAGTGCTGTTCGTGACCCCGGAATACAACCGTTCCGTGCCCGCGCCGTTGAAGAATGCCATCGACGTAGGCTCCCGCCCTTATGGGCAGAGTGTCTGGGGCGCCAAGCCGGGGGCGATCATCAGCGTGTCGCCGGGCGCCATGGGTGGCTTTGGTGCCAACCATCACCTGCGCCAGTCTTTGGTGTTTCTGGATGTTTGGTGCATGCAAGCGCCGGAAGCCTACCTGGGCGGCGCGGGCAGTGTGTTCGACGAGGCGGGCAAGCTGTCGGAGAAGACTAGGCCGTTCCTGCAGGCATTTATCGATGCCTTCGGCCAGTGGGTCGAAAAACAAAAGGGCTGAATTGACAAGGCGTGCTGATGTGGGAGGGAGCAAGCTCCCTCCCACAGGGCATCATCGCAGCCAGTTGGTGCGTGCCAGCTCGATCACTTCATCGCCACGCCCGCTCATCACGGCCTTGAGCATATACAGGCTGAACCCCTTGGCCTGTTCCAGCTTGATGCTCGGCGGCATCACCAGCTCCTGAGTCGCGGTCACCACATCTACCAGCACCGGGCCGTCGTGGGCCAGGGCGCGGCGCAGGGCCGGCTCCAGGTCTTCGGATTGCTCCACACGGATCCCCAGGATGCCCATGGCGTTGGACATGGCCGCGAAGTCCGGGTTTTTCAGCTCGGTTCCTGTGTCCAGGTAGCCTGCCGCCTTCATCTCCATCGCGACGAAACCCAGTGACGCGTTATTGAACACGATCAGTTTCACTGGCAGGTTCAATTGCGCTAGAGAAATGAAATCCCCCATCAACATGGTGAAACCGCCGTCGCCAGACATCGAGATCACCTGGCGCCCAGGGAATGCCGCCTGTGCGCCGATGGCCTGGGGCATGGCGTTGGCCATCGAACCGTGGTTGAACGAGCCGATCAGCCGGCGCTTGCCGTTCATTTTCAAATAGCGCGCGGCCCATACGGTCGGTGAGCCGACATCGGCGGTGAAGATCGCGTCGTCATCGGCCAGCTCGCTGAGCAGGCGTGCCACGTATTGGGGGTGGATCGGCCGATCTGCCTTGGACGGTTGCGCCAGGTCATCCAGACCCTGGCGGGCTTTTTCGTAGTGCTTCAACGAGGTTTCGAGAAAACTGCGATCTGTCTTGCGGGTCAGGCGTGGCAGCAACGCGTCGAGGGTTTCACTGACATCGGCGGCGATGCCCAGGTCCAGGGTCGTACGTCGTCCCAGGGCCTGGGGGTCGCGGTCGACCTGAACGATCGTCGCGTCGGTCGGGTAGAACTGGCGGTAGGGGAAGTCGGTGCCGAGCATGATCAGGGTGTCGCAATCGAGCATGGCGTGGTAGCCGGAGCTGAACCCGATCAGGCCGGTCATGCCGACGTCGAACGGGTTATCCCACTCCACATGCTCCTTGCCGCGCAGTGCGTGCACCACCGGCGCGCCGAGGGCATCGGCCAGCGCGACCACTTGATCATGGGCGCCGGCGCAACCGCTGCCGCACAGCAGGGTGACTTTTTCACTGCTTTGGAGGATCTCGCTCAGCCGCTGCAGATCGGCCTCTGCCGGCAAGGTGCGCGGTGCATGCAGCGCCGGCCACGGCTTGAGCTTGTCCTCCACTTCCAGCAGCGAGACATCCCCGGGGATCACCACCACCGCCACGCCCCGATTGAGGATCGCCGAACGCATGGCGCGATGCAGCACCTGGGGCATCTGCTCGGGGTTGCTCACCAGCTCGATGAAATGGCTGCACTCCTTGAACAGCTCCTGGGGATGGGTTTCCTGAAAGTAGTTCAGGCCGATCTCCGAGGACGGAATTTGCGCGGCAATCGCCAGTACCGGCACATGGTTGCGATGGCAATCGAACAACCCATTGATCAAGTGCAGGTTACCCGGCCCGCAACTGCCAGCACACACCGTCAGCTCACCGGTGGCGGCGGCTTCGGCACCGGCGGCGAACGCGGCCACTTCTTCGTGGCGCACATGCATCCACTCGATGCTGTCCATGCTGCGCAGGGCGTCGGTAAGGCCATTGAGGCTGTCGCCGGTCAGGCCCCAGATGCGCTTGATACCCGCCTGTTCAAGGGTGGTTGCCAACTGCTGGGCCAGATTGATTTTCGCCATGAAGAACTCCAATCGTCAGTGAGATGAATAACTGCTGATCAGTAGAGGACAGTTCGATCACGGCGAATGCTCCGCCTCTAATGTGAAGATTGCGTCATGGCTGCGCGGTATTGGCGGGTGCGTCGAGTGAGGAGCCATTGGTTACTTGACCGTGTTCGCCTGGCTATATGTGGGTTGCTATCTATTCCAACGTCGTGCGCCCGCCGCAAAAGCTGCCGGATGTACGCAGATCCAAATGTGGGAGGGGGCTTGCTCCCGATGGCGGTGTGTCAGTCCCACCTAAGCTGGATGACCCACCGCAATCAGGAGCAACCCCCCTCCCACATTTTTTTACTCAGCGGCGTCGGAATAGCGGTAGCGGCTCATCCGTTGCAGCCTGGTACGTCACCGAAAAGTCTTTAAGGCTTTCCAGCGCTTCGTACGGGTCTTTGTCGGCGCGCAAGGCGAAGGCATCGAAGCCGCAGCGGCGCAGGTAGAACAGTTGGTCGCGCAGCACGTCGCCAATCGCCCGCAGTTCGCCCTTGTAGCCATAGCGCTCACGCAGCAGGCGGGCGTTGGAGTAGTTGCGTCCGTCGGTGAAGGCCGGGAAGTTCAGGGCGATGACCTGGAAATGCTCCACGTCATCACCGATCTCCTCGGCTTCTTCATCGGCGTCCAGCCACACGCCCAGGCCGCCGTCGCGGGCCTTGAGGGCGTGGCCGTGTTCGCGCCACAGCGCCAATGGGACGATCAGATCGTCGCAGTTGGAAATGCCGTCGAAGCTCGCGTCCTTGGGCAGCAGGTGCCAGGTTTCGTCGACGACTTCGTTGTGCTTAATGATTCGCTGCATAGACGCGCTCCTTGAACAGGTCAATGCCGATGCGCTGGTAGGTGTCGATGAAACGCTCATCTTCGGTGCGCTGTTCGATGTACACGTCGATCAGCTTGCCGATCACCCCGGGCATGGCTTCCTGGGCGAAGGACGGGCCGAGGATCTTGCCCAGGCTCGCATCACGGTTGGCGCTGCCACCCAGGGACACTTGGTAGAATTCTTCGCCTTTCTTGTCCACGCCCAGGATGCCGATGTGGCCGACGTGGTGGTGGCCGCAGGCGTTCATGCACCCGGAGATGTTCAGGTCCAGCTCGCCGATGTCGAACAGGTAGTCCAGGTCGTCGAAACGGCGCTGGATCGATTCGGCGATCGGGATCGACTTGGCGTTGGCCAGGGAGCAGAAGTCGCCGCCCGGGCAGCAGATGATATCGGTCAACAGGCCGATGTTCGGCGTAGCGAAACCGCCTTCGCGCAGTTCGCCCCACAGGGTGAACAGTTGGCTCTGCTCGACGTCCGCGAGAATGATGTTCTGCTCGTGGGAGGTGCGCAGCTGGCCGAAGCTGTAGCGGTCGGCCAGGTCGGCGACGGCGTCCAGCTGCTTGTCGGTGATGTCGCCCGGTGCCACGCCGGTGGGTTTGAGCGACAGGGTCACCGCCACATAGCCCGGTTGTTTATGCGCCAGGGTATTGCGCGTGCGCCAGCGGGCGAAGCCCGGATGCTGCTGGTCGAGCGCCGCGAGCTCGGCGTCCTGATTGCTCAGGGTTTTGTATTGGGGGTCGACGAAGTGCTTGGCCACGCGCTGCACTTCGGCTTCGGTCAAGGTCGTCTGGCCGCCGCGCAGGTGTTCCATCTCGGCGTCGACTTTCTGCGCGAACACCTCAGGGGTCAGCGCCTTGACCAGGATCTTGATCCGGGCCTTGTACTTGTTGTCGCGGCGACCATAACGGTTGTAAACCCGCAGGATCGCGTCGAGGTAGCTCAGCAGGTCCTGCCACGGCAGGAACTCGTTGATAAAGGCGCCGACCACCGGGGTACGCCCCAGGCCGCCACCCACCAACACCCGGAAACCCAGCTCGCCGGCGGCGTTGTGCACCGGCTCCAGGCCGATGTCGTGGACTTCGATGGCGGCGCGGTCCGACGTCGAGCCATTGATGGCGATCTTGAACTTGCGCGGCAGGTAGGCAAATTCGGGATGGAAGGTGGTCCATTGACGCACGATTTCACACCAGGGACGCGGATCGATCACTTCATCGAAGGCGACGCCGGCGAATTGGTCGGTGGTCACGTTGCGCAGGCAGTTACCGCTGGTCTGAATGGCGTGCATCTGCACGGTCGCCAGTTCAGCCAGGATGTCCGGCACGTCCTCCAGGGCCGGCCAGTTGAACTGCACGTTCTGGCGGGTACTGATGTGGGCGTAGCCTTTGTCGAAGTCGCGGGCGATCTTGGCCATCATGCGCGTCTGGCGCGAGGTCAGCTGGCCATAGGGCACAGCCACCCGCAGCATCGGCGCAAAGCGCTGAACATAAAGGCCATTTTGCAGGCGCAGAGGGCGGAACTCTTCTTCGCTCAGTTCACCTGCTAAGTAGCGTCGGGTCTGATCACGGAACTGCTTGACGCGGTCCTCGATGATGCGCTGATCGTATTCGTCGTATACGTACATATAGGTCCTGTTCTCGGCAAATCTGCGCGCACGGCCGCGCACTCCCAACGGAGCCGGCGCACGATACCAGTTTGCGTTTATGCGCAAAAGTGATGTTTGAGTATATGCACATAACCAAAATGACTAATGGGAAGGGTTATTGCGATATCCACATTTGTCATAGGGGCAAGTCTGGTCTTTACTGGTGTCGAGTCTTAGGGCAATCACCTACAAAACCGACAAGAGGCGATGCGATGAGCAATTCGACAAAAATACGTAAACCCGACAGCACCGTGGACGCCTGGGCGATTCTGTTCCTGATCATCCTTGTGGTGGGCACCGCTGTGTTCTGGGTCAGCCACCAGTAAGTCATCCCTTCAGCTTGCAGTCCTTGCCGCCTCGGCCGGCTTCATACCCCGGCCAGGTGCAGCACCAGCTTGACAATGCCAAACAGCGTCAGCGCAAACACTGCCGTGAATACAATACCCATGATCACGAAATGGCTCGGCTTGCCGTGAGTGAAGTCGCGGGCGCGGTTCTTGCCGCTTTGCACGCCAAAGGCGGCGGCCATGACGCTGTGGAGCATCTGCCAGAACGTGGGCGGTTTGTGCTGTGGGTCGTCCATGGATTCCTCGCAATGAGGTGCGACTGAGTGAGGTACGACAAAGCATAGCCGAGCCCCCGCATCATGGCGGCCCATATAGCTAACTACCGCCTACACGATTACCGGTGCTTACCCGTTTGGGTTTGTAGACCGCAACGCCCGTGCAGGGGCTCGACAAGCCCCTGCATGGGTGCAAGAGCCTATCAGTTGTCGTAGCCCAGGTTCGGCGCCAGCCAACGCTCGGTCACGCTCAGGTCCTGGCCCTTGCGCGCGGTGTAGCTCAGCACCTGGTCCTTGTCGACCTTACCCACGGCAAAGTACTGCGCCTGCGGGTGGGCGAAGTACCAGCCGCTGACGGCTGCCGCCGGGAACATCGCATAGTGCTCGGTGAGGAACACACCGCTGCGGCCGGCCTGCATTTCCCGGGCCTCTGGGTCGAGCAGCTGGAACAACTGGGCCTTCTCGGTGTGGTCCGGGCACGCCGGGTAGCCTGGGGCAGGGCGGATGCCGCTGTATTGCTCCTTGATCAGCGCATCGTTGTCCAGCTGTTCGTCCTTGGCGTAGCCCCAGTGTTCTTTACGCACTTGCTGGTGCAGCCACTCGGCGCAGGCTTCGGCCAAGCGGTCGGCGAGGGCCTTGACCATGATCGAGTTGTAGTCGTCGCCGGCGTCCTGATAGGCCTTGGCGACCTCTTCGGCGCCGATGCCGGCGGTGGTGATGAAGCCACCGATGTAGTCGGTCACGCCGCTGTCCTTGGGCGCGACAAAGTCGGCCAGGGAGAAATTCGGCTTGCCGTCGGTCTTGATGATCTGCTGGCGCAGGTGGTGCAGCCGCGCAATCGGCTGGCCGTCTTCGCCATAGACTTCCAGGTCATCGTCCTGCACCTGGTTGGTCGGCCAGAAGCCGAACACCGCGCGGGCGCTGATGAGTTTTTCATCGATCAACTTCCTGAGCATTTCCCGGGCATCGGCATACAGCGCGGTGGCCGCTTCACCCACCACTTCATCGGTAAGGATGCGTGGGAATTTGCCGGCCAGGTCCCAGGAAATGAAGAACGGCGTCCAGTCGATGTACTCGGCCAGCACGTTGAGGTCGATATCCTCCAGCACCCTGGTGCCGGTAAAGGTCGGCTTGACCGGGGTGTACGTGCTCCAGTCGAACTGCGGCTTCTTGGCAATCGCCGCCGGGTAGCTCAGGCGTTCGGTGCGGGCGCTGCGGTTGGCGGTACGCTCGCGTACGTCGATGTATTCCAGGCGGGTTTTCTCGACGAAACCGGCTTTCAATTCCTTGGACAGTAACTGCGTGGCCACGCCCACGGCACGCGAGGCGTCGGTCACGTAGATCACCGCGTCATTGCTGTACTTGGGCTCGATCTTCACCGCCGTGTGCGCCTTGGAGGTAGTTGCGCCGCCGATCATCAGCGGCAGGTGGAAGTCCTGGCGCTGCATCTCGCGGGCCACGTGCACCATCTCGTCCAGGGACGGGGTGATCAAGCCGGACAGGCCGATGATGTCGCACTTCTGTTCCTTGGCCACTTGCAGGATCTTTTCCGCCGGGACCATCACGCCGAGGTCGACGATGTCATAGCCGTTGCACCCCAGCACCACGCCGACGATGTTCTTGCCGATGTCGTGCACGTCGCCCTTGACCGTGGCCATCAGGATCTTGCCCTTGGCCTCCGGCTTGTCGCCCTTTTCCAACTCGATAAAGGGAATCAGATGGGCCACGGCCTGCTTCATCACACGGGCGGACTTGACCACCTGGGGCAGGAACATTTTGCCGGCGCCGAACAGGTCACCGACGATGTTCATCCCGGACATCAGCGGGCCTTCGATCACCTCGATCGGGCGCGCGAACGACAGTCGCGACTCTTCGGTGTCTTCGACAATGTGTGTGGTAATGCCCTTGACCAGCGCGTGTTCCAGGCGCTTGTTCACCGGCCAGCCACGCCACTCTTCGGTCTCGGCTTCCTTGACGCTGCCGTCGCCCTTGTACTTGTCGGCAATGGCGAGCAGGGCGTCGGTGCCGTCCGGGGTGCGGTTGAGCACCACGTCTTCCACCGCATCGCGCAGCTCGGCCGGGATCTGGTCGTAGATCTCCAGTTGGCCGGCGTTGACGATACCCATGGTCAGCCCGTTGCGGATCGCATACAGCAGGAACACCGAGTGGATCGCCTCGCGCACCGGGTTGTTACCACGAAACGAAAACGACACGTTGGACACGCCACCGGAGGTCAGCGCGTAGGGCAATTCGTCGCGGATGTAGGCGCAGGCGTTGATGAAGTCGACGGCGTAGTTGTTGTGCTCTTCGATGCCGGTGGCGACCGCGAAGATGTTCGGGTCGAAGATGATGTCTTCCGGCGGGAAGCCCACTTCATTGACCAGGATGTCATAGGAGCGTTTGCAGATTTCCTTCTTGCGCGCTTCGGTGTCGGCCTGGCCGGCTTCGTCGAACGCCATCACCACCACGGCTGCGCCATAGCGCTTGCACAGCTTGGCGTGGTGAATGAACTGCTCCACGCCTTCCTTCATGCTGATGGAGTTGACGATGCCCTTGCCCTGGATGCACTTGAGGCCGGCTTCGATCACTTCCCACTTGGAGGAGTCGATCATGATCGGCACGCGGGAGATGTCCGGTTCGCCGGCGATCAGGTTGAGGAAGGTCACCATGGCCTTCTTCGAATCGAGCATCCCCTCGTCCATGTTGATGTCGATCACCTGGGCGCCGGCTTCCACCTGCTGCAGGGCGACTTCCAGGGCTTCGGTGTAGTTGTCTTCACGGATCAGCCGGGCGAACTTGGCGGAACCGGTGATGTTGGTGCGCTCGCCGACGTTGACGAACAACGAGCTGCGATCGATGGTGAACGGCTCCAGGCCGGACAGGCGGCAGGCCTTGGGAATGTCCGGGATCGAGCGCGGCGCATAACCGGCCACGGCCTTGGCGATGGCTTCGATATGCCCCGGCGTGGTGCCGCAGCAGCCACCGACGATATTGAGGAAGCCGCTCTGGGCGAACTCTTCGATGACCTTGGCCGTTTCCGAGGGCAGTTCGTCGTACTCGCCGAACTCGTTGGGCAGGCCGGCGTTAGGGTGCGCGGAAACGTGGGTATTGGCCTTGTTCGACAATTCTTCCAGGTACGGGCGCAGTTCGCTGGCGCCGAGCGCGCAGTTCAAGCCGACCGAAATCGGCTTGGCGTGGGCTACGGAGTTCCAGAACGCTTCGGTGGTCTGGCCGGACAACGTACGCCCGGAGGCATCGGTGATGGTGCCGGAAATCATGATCGGCAGCGCTACGCCCAGTTCCTCGAACACGCCTTGCACCGCGAAGATCGCGGCTTTGGCGTTAAGGGTGTCGAAGATCGTTTCGATCAGGATCAGGTCGGCGCCGCCTTCGATCAGGCCCTTGGTGGCCTCGGTGTAGTTTTCCACCAATTGATCGAAAGTCACGTTGCGGTAGCCGGGGTTGTTCACGTCCGGCGACAGCGAGCAGGTGCGGCTGGTGGGGCCGAGAACGCCGGCGACGAAGCGCGGCTTGGCCGGGTTCTCGAGGGTCTTGGCGTCGGCCACTTTACGGGCCAGGCGCGCGCCTTCCACGTTTAACTCGTAGGCCAGCTCTTCCATGCCGTAGTCGGCCATGGAAATGCGCGTGGCGTTGAAGGTGTTGGTTTCAAGGATGTCGGCACCGGCATCCAGGTAGGCCTTTTCAATTCCACCAATCACGTCAGGGCGGGTGAGCACCAGCAAGTCATTATTGCCCTTGACGTCGCTTGGCCAGTCGGCGAAGCGTTTGCCACGGTAGTCCTGCTCCTCAAGCTTATAGCTCTGGATCATCGTGCCCATGCCACCGTCAAGGATCAGGATGCGTTCCTTGAGGGCGTGGTGGAGGGCTTGCAGACGAGCGCTACGATCGGACATGGGACTACTCTAAGTCAGGCATTACGAAGGGTATCGATCATACCAAACCTGTGCGAATTTTAAGCGTGTCGGGATTAACATGAATATCACTCATGTTGGCGAAGGCGCTGGCCGTTGGGATCGCCGCCACTTAATAGAGCGCATACATTGAACCCGGACCGGGTACCTATACGCTTGGTGTAATCGTCAGCGCCGTCCTGGTGCTGGAGAAGGAAAGGAAACCTATCGCTCGCTCAAGCGTTGGCTAGGCGTGGAGGATCGGGTAATTATTTCCCGACAAAAATACTAGGACTTTGTACCTCTGTAATGATTTGGCGTAAACTGCCGGCAAGCCTGTGAGGAGTTTCCATGACTGCCATAACCATTACCGACGCCGCCCACGATTACCTGGCTGACCTGCTGTCCAAGCAGAACACCCCAGGCATCGGCATCCGCGTCTTTATCACCCAGCCCGGCACCCAGTACGCCGAGACGTGCATTGCCTACTGCAAGCCTGGGGAAGAGAAACCTGAAGACACCGCTCTGGGGCTGAAAAGCTTCACCGCGTATATCGACAACTTCAGCGAAGCCTTCCTCGACGACGCCGTAGTCGACTACGCCACCGACCGTATGGGCGGCCAGTTGACCATCAAGGCGCCGAACGCCAAGGTGCCGAACGTCAACGCCGACAGCCCGGTCAACGAGCGCATCAACTATTACCTGCAGACCGAGATCAACCCGGGGCTGGCCAGCCACGGCGGTCAGGTCAGCTTGATCGATGTGGTTGAGGACGGCATCGCCGTATTGAAATTCGGCGGCGGCTGCCAGGGCTGTGGCCAAGCGGATGTGACCCTGCGCGAAGGCATCGAGCGCACCCTGCTGGAGCGTATTCCAGAGCTCAAGGGCGTACGCGACGTGACTGACCACACGCAGAAAGAAAACGCCTACTACTGAGTAAGGTGTTCACTGCGAGCATAAAAACGGCGCCCGTGAGCGCCGTTTTTTATTGTTTTTTTTCAAGTAGTTGCGCGACATTGCTGACGCAGAACATTAACTGTGGGAGCAAGCCCCCCCTCCCACAGTTTTGGCGGTGTTTATCCGGGGCGATAGAGATGGGCATGGCCGGCACGGTAAAGCGATGACCCGCTGAAGCTGTCATTGGTCAGCACGCGGCCCACCAGGATCAGCGCGGTACGCCGGAAACCTTTTGCCTCAACCTTGGCCACAATATCCTCAAGCGTGCCAACTGCCCAATCCTGATCTGGCCACGTCGCCCGATGCACCACGGCAATCGGGCAGTCCGCGCCGTAATGCGGCAACAGTTCGGCGACGATCTTCTCCAGGTGGTTGACCCCCAGGTGAATCGCCATGGTCGTGCCGTGTCGCGCCATGCTGTCGAAGTCTTCGCCCGCCGGCATGCTGGTTTTATCGGCGTAGCGCGTCAGGATTACGCTTTGGGCGATGTCCGGCAGGGTCAGCTCGGTCTCAAGCAGCGCTGCACACGCCGCTACTGCGGTGACGCCAGGAATGATCTGGAACGGTATGCCCAGCTCGCGCAAGTAACGAATCTGCTCGCCAATCGCGCCGTACAGGCTCGGATCTCCGGAGTGCACGCGTGCCACATCCTGGCCATTTGCATGGGCGACCTTGATCAAGTCGATGATCTGCTCCAGGTGCAGTTCAGCGCTGTTGACCACGTGTTCGGCGTTATGACCTTCCAGGACCGCCGTTGGCACCAGCGAGCCCGCGTAGATGATCACCGGGCAACTGCGAATCAGCCGCTGGCCTTTGACGGTAATCAGTTCCGGATCGCCGGGGCCGGCGCCGATGAAGTAGACGGTCATGGGAGATTCCTGTCGAAAAACGGGCGAGCATGAAGACTGCTCATGATCGGAAGGGACGATTATCGAGGTTTTAACCGGCGCAGGCCAATGCAAAGGTGGCCTGGGCGGTTTTTTTGCGGGTGATCAGCAGGCGTGCGGGGGCGTTGGCAAGATGTTCGGCGAGGGCCAGGGCAGCGCTTTCGGCGACCCCGTGGCAGCCGGTATGCGTAAAGGCAACGGCCGATTTATGGCTCAGCCGATCTTCATAGACGGCCAGTTGTTCAGCGCTGAAACACTGCAACGGCAAGCCCAGCAATCGGGACAGGGCGAGCAGCCCCGGTTCCTCGCGCTTGAGGTCGATACTTGCCAGTGCGGTAATGCCTTGGCGTTCAATCCCGCCCTCGGTGAGGGCGGTGTCAAAGAGGCTCAGCAGGGTGTGAAGATCACAACCGCGCTGGCAGCCCAGGCCGACCACCAGGGTCATGCCGAGTATTGATCGTCGCGGTTGCGGCGAAACAGCCAGGCGCTGATCAGGCCCAGTGCCAGCCAGAACGCCACGTTGGTCAGCTGCGACGCGATCTTGAACTGGGCCTCCAGGGCTTCTGGCGCGAGCATCGAATGCACTTGCGGTTGCGGCGCACCGACCACATGCGGCACGGCCAGGATCGCCACGCCCAGCACTTTGAGCAGCCAGTTGCGGCCGAACACGATCAGCGCAATACCGGCGGCGGTAGAGGCTGCAGTACCGATCCACCAGATCTGGCGTTGGGCCAGGTCAGCGGCAGCGGTGCCCGGCAGCTCTGGCGGCAGGCCCAGGGTCGGCGCCAGCACGAAGGTCGCGTAACCGGCCAACCCCCATAGCAGGCCTTGGGCCGTGCGGGTCGGTGCGCGCAGCGTGTAGAGGCCGGCCAGCATCAGGGCGAACCCGACGGCAACTACCAGGTTGCCACCGGTTGTGGACAGCACGCGCTGCCAGCCGTCTTCCGGCTCCCAGGCTTCGGCATCGTGGGTATGGGCGGCGGCGCCTGCGGCATGTTCATGCGCTGGTTCGGTGGCTGCCGGGGCGTTTTCAAAGGTTTCCGCCTGCAGAATCAGCGGGGCGACCCAGAAGCTTTGCAGCAGGGTCAGCAGCAGGGCGGCCAGCGGGCCTGTGAAACCTGCGGTTTGGGCAATACGCTTGATCATGTCGGCAGGTCTCAGTGGCACGGGAACGCGGCGCTGTGGCGGGTATCGTGAGCAGCGTTGTGCACGGCTTCGATGTGTGAGAAACCCGCGAAATACACCAGGCACGCGCCGAGGATCGACGCCCCGATAGCGGCGGTCAGGCGTTGGCTCAGGGTGGCGGAGCTGCTGGCGGTGTGCGAGGTGCTGCTGATGATCGACATGGCGCGTCCCTTCTGGGTGTCAGGGTGAAACGAGCGCATGAAAACCCCGCGAGCCGGGCACGCAGGGTTCTGAACAGCGCCCGCCCACCGCGGGTTTGTTATCTGAATTTTTCGGGCCGGTCTCCGGGCTTGCGAGGGGCGCTAGGCCTGTCAAGCATCTCCTTCCCATGCACAGCACAGTGGATTTGACGCTTCGCTCGCTTACCGTTGCGGGGGCAGCACCGGACTTGCCATGGGTCTATGGCGCACCGGTTTCCCGTTTCACCCTGTGAAGGGCACCCGAAACAAGTTGCATAGGAAAACACGGGCGAGACCTGGGCGTCAATTGAGGTGGGGGCGGGCGCTGGATGGGGAGGGCGTGAGCAGCTGATGAGTAATATCTTTAATTGGTTTGTGTGGGTGTCGCGCTTTATTTTGAATGTTTCTTGTTGGAAGCTGGGCGCCTTGAATGTTGATGTGTCATTTATGAGGCTTAGTTCACGATGAGTGTATCTCGCGCCAAGTTTAATCCGGGTAATGTTTGCGCACATACGGATCAACCGCACAAGTTGCCCGAGTCCCAGCAAGCATTCTCAAGCGTTAACGCCCCTGCGCATGGAGATCGCTCCCAGCGCGCTGATGATCCGTATTCCCGCGCAAGCTTCAATAAACCTGTGTGGTCGCTGAGCGATATGGCGCACCAGATCGATCGTAAGGGGCGTAGATTGAATGACAGTAATGGCGACCACACAGTGCAACTCTCTTATACGTTTAATGAAGTTGCAAAAAATGAAAGTAAGTTTAATGAAACACAAAAAAATCAGGCCCGACGCTCAATGCAGTCCTGGGCGGATGTTGCGAAGGTTACTTTTAAAGAAGATGCCATTGAATCCGAAGGCCGGTTACGGTTTGTCAACGACAAGGCGCCCACAGTCGCCGACGCTTTGTTCTCACATTATCAGGGCCGGGTGCGTGTGAACCCCGGCTATGCGGATAACCGTGCACCGCAGGTCAACGGCTTCGGGCGCCAAACGCTCACGCACGAGATCGGCCACATCCTGGGCGCCGCACATACAGGCGATTATGACGCTACTCGTGGCCCCGCCACCTACCACGCGCAGGCCGCCTATGCACAAGACAGTCGGGCCTACTCAGTCATGAGCTATTTTGACGTGAGCCATACTCATCAGGATTTCAAGGGGCAACACGCCTCCTCGCCATTGATGGCCGACATCGCCTGGGCTCAGAGGGTGTTTGGTGCCAACCATCAGACGCGCAATACCGATACTACCTACGGGTTCAACTCCAATACCCAGCGAGACGATCTGTCCTTGAATTCGTCTCGCGACGGTGCTGTGTTTTGCGTCTGGGACGGCGGCGGCAACGATACGTTGGACTTCTCTGGATATCATCAGGACCAGGTGATCAACCTGCGCGCCCAGTCTTTTTCCGATGTAGGAGGAATGAAGGGCAATGTTTCCATCGCCAAGGGCGTTACCCTGGAAAACGCCATCGGTGGTTCAGGTAAAGACGTGCTGATCGGAAATGACGCTGACAACCGCCTCACCGGCGGCGCCGGCGCGGACCACATGCGAGGAGGCGAGGGCAGCGATACGTTCATCTACCAGCATGCCAGTGATTCGACGTTATACGCCCCGGACCAGTTGATGGACTTTGTCAGTGGGCAGGACAGCATCGATATTTCCCCGCTGTTGCGCAGGCATGGCCTTGGCTCGCTGATTTTTGTCAGCCAGTTCACTGGGCGGGCAGGCGAGGTGGGCGTGGGTTACGATCCGCAGACGGACGAGTCATGGGTTGTACTCGACCTGACCGGCAACGGCGAAATTGATTTCTATCTCCAAAGCCACGGGCAGATACGGCATACCGACATTGTTGGCGATGTGCCTGTCAGCTTTCATCACGCGTGAACCCTGCCTCCCGGGTAGGGGACATTGACCGCCGACCCTGCACTGCGTAGCCTTGCTCGCTCGAGGTTCTTCGGCCCAGGCCGAAGCTAAGAAGGGAACGCGGTTCAAGCCGCGGCTGCCCCCGCAACTGTGAAGGGTTCTACTGACTGCCACGCCACTGCCGATCCGGCGGGAAGGCGCAGTCAGCGCCGGTCGCAAGACCCGCAAGCCCCAAGCCAGGAGACCTGCCTCGCACTCGATTTTTCAATTCAACCGGGCGGGGTGATCCGGTGACGAAATCCGCTGCTGCGCGCCGTCGCAGGGCCTATCGTCCCGTATGCCCGCCCCAAAGGGCATCCGATGAAAACACTGGCCAAACTCCCCGTCACCATCGTTACCGGTTTCCTCGGCTCGGGAAAGACCACCTTGCTGCGCCATATGCTCGACAACGCCCAGGGCCGTCGCATTGCGGTGATCGTCAACGAATTCGGCGAGCTGGGCATTGACGGGGACATCCTCAAGCAGTGCTCCATCGGTTGCACCGAAGAAGAAGCCAACGGCCGCGTGTACGAGCTGGCCAATGGCTGCCTGTGCTGCACCGTGCAGGAAGAGTTCTTCCCGGTGATGCGCGAACTGGTGGCCCGGCGTGGCGACCTCGACCATATCCTCATCGAAACCTCGGGCCTGGCCCTGCCCAAGCCGCTGGTCCAGGCGTTCCAATGGCCGGAAATCCGCAATGCCTGCACCGTGGACGCGGTGATCACCGTGGTCGACAGCCCGGCCGTGGCCGCCGGCACCTTCGCCGCGTTCCCGGACCAGGTCGACGCCCAGCGCAAGCTCGACCCGAACCTGGACCACGAGTCGCCCCTGCACGAGCTGTTCGCCGACCAACTGGCCAGTGCCGACCTGGTGATCCTCAACAAGGCCGACCTGATCAGCGCCGAAGACCTGGCCCGCGTGCGCCTGGAAGTGGCCGAGGAGTTGCCGCCGGCGGTGAAAGTCATCGAAGCCAGCAGCGGTCGCGTACCACTGGACGTGCTGATCGGTCTGGGCGCCGGCTCCGAGGCGCATATCGACGCGCGCCATAGCCATCACGACCATCATCATGAAGGTGAGGACGATCACGACCACGACGCGTTCGACTCCATCTCCATCGACCTGCCGCCAGCCGACGAAGCCCTGCTGCTCGACGCCCTGACGCAATTGGTGGTGCAGCACGGCATCCTGCGCGTCAAGGGCTTCGCCGCCATTCCGAACAAACCGATGCGCCTGCTGATCCAGGGTGTGGGCACACGTTTCGACAAGCATTTCGACCGTGCCTGGGGCGCCGATGAGGCACGCACCACACGCCTGGTGCTGATCGGCCAGGCGCTTGACGCGGCAGGCCTTGAAGCGCAACTGCGCGCCGCCATCAGCGCCTGACCCATGCACCTGCTCAGGACCCAGCCCGGTGGCTTCGTCGCGGACGACAACATCGCCGACCTTGGCCAAACCCCCGCCGAGTTGGTGATCCTGTGCAGCGGCGATTCCAGCCTGGCGCTGCTTGCCGAGGCGGCCCGGCAGTTGCCCGAGGATTATCCCAGCCTGCGCCTGGCCAACCCGATGCAGGTGCAGAACCATGCCTCGGTCGACCTGTACGTCGATGAAGTGCTGCGCCACGCCAAGGTCATCCTGATTTCGCTGCATGGCGGCATCGGTTACTGGCGCTATGGCGTCGAGCGGCTGGTGGCGTTGGCCGAGCGTGGCGTCACGCTGATCCTGGTACCGGGGGATGATCGCCCAGACCCGGAACTCAGCGGCTTGAGCAGCGTGGAGGCGCCCGAGCGTGACCGGTTGTGGCAGTTCCTGCGCCAGGGCGGCCTGGGTAACGCGCTGGACTTCTACCGGTGCCTGGCCGCCGGCTATCTGGGGCGCGACTATGCCTGGGCTGAGCCGCAAAGCCTGCCGCGCACCTCGATCTACCACCCGCTGACCGCCAACGCCCACCTGGCTGATTGGCAGGCGCAGTGGCGCGTGGATTATCCGGTGGCGGCGGTGCTGTTCTACCGCTCGCACTTGCAGGCCGCCAATACCGGGTTCATCGACGTGTTCTGCCAGCGCCTGCAGGCAGCGGGCCTTAACCCCTTACCGATCGCAGTCGCCAGTTTGAAAGAGCCCGGTTGCCTGGAGGTGGTCGAAGACCTGTTGGATGAGGTGCAGGCGGCGGTGATCCTCAACACCACCGGCTTTGCTCAATCGAGCCCCGAAGCGCCGCATCTGCGCCCGTTTCGCCGCAATATCCCGGTGATCCAGGCGATCTGCGCCCAGGACAACCAGCCCGGCTGGCAGGCCAGCGAACAAGGCCTGGGCCCTCGCGACCTGGCGATGCACATCGCCTTGCCGGAGTTGGACGGGCGCATCATCAGCCGGCCGATCAGCTTCAAGGACCTGGCCTGGCGCAGTGAGCGCAGCCAGTCGGATGTGGTGTGCTACCGCGCCGCGCCCGAACGCATGGACTTTGTCGCCGAACTGGCGCGCCGCTGGGTCGAGCTGGCGCGGGTGCCGAATGCGCACAAGCGCGTGGCCTTGATCCTGGCCAATTATCCAACCCGTGACGGCCGTATCGGCAACGGCGTGGGCCTGGATACGCCGGCGGCGGCGCTGAATATCCTGCGCGCGCTGCACGCCGAAGGGTATCCGGTGCCTGCCACCTTGCCGGACAGCGGCACCGCCTTGATCCACGCGTTGCTGGGCGGCGTCACCAACGACCTCGACAGCCTCGACCTGCGCCCGTGTCATCAGAGCCTTGCGCTGGACGACTACGCGGCGATGTTCCAGCGCCTGCCCGAAGCCAATCGCCAGGCGGTGCTGGAGCGCTGGGGCGCGCCCCATCAGGACCCGATGTGCCGCGACGGTCGCCTGATGATCGCCGGCCTGCGCCTGGATCAAACCTTTGTGGGCATCCAGCCGGCGCGCGGTTACCAGGTCGACCCGAGTGCGGTGTATCACGACCCCGACCTGGTGCCGCCCCACGGCTATCTGGCGTTCTATTTCTGGCTGCGCCATACCTACGGCGCCCATGCGCTGATTCACGTTGGCAAGCACGGCAACCTCGAATGGCTGCCGGGCAAGGGCGTGGGCCTGTCGGAGAACTGCTGGCCGGACGTGCTGCTCGGCCCGCTGCCGAATATCTACCCGTTTATCGTCAACGATCCCGGCGAGGGCGCCCAGGCCAAACGTCGCACCCAGGCGGTGATCATCGACCACCTGATGCCGCCCCTGACCCGCGCCGAAACCTACGGCCCGCTGCGCAACCTGGAGCTGCTGGCCGACGAATATTATGAAGCGCAGTTGCTCGACCCACGACGCGCGCTGGAACTGCAGAAAGACATTCTCAAGCTGGTGCGCGAAACCCATATCGACGAGGAGCTTGAGCTGGACGGCAATGCCGATGCCGACAGTTGGTTGCCGCGCCTGGATACCTACCTGTGTGACTTGAAGGAATCCCAGATCCGCGACGGCTTGCATATCTTTGGCGAGTCGCCGGCGGGGCGCTTGCGCATCGATACCTTGCTGGCCTTGTTGCGCATCCCTCGGGGCGATGGCCGTGGCGCGCAATCGAGCCTGTTGCGGGTGCTGGCCAAGGCGCTCGAGCTGGGCTTCGACCCTCTGGACTGCGCGCTCGCCGAACCGTGGACCGGGCGTCGGCCCGAGGTGTTGCGCGACCTTGACGCGCAGCTGTGGCGCACCGCCGGCGACACCCGCGAGCGTCTGGAGCTGTACGCGGCGCGCTTGATCGAGCAGGCGCTGGAAGGGCCGCTGGAAGAGCTGGAGGAACCTGGCTGGGAGGACGTGAAGGCCGTTGTCGAAAGCCTGCGCGCGGTCGTGGCGCCGCGTCTGGATGCCTGCGGCCCGGCAGAAATGCGCGGCCTGCTGGACGCCTTGAGCGGTCGCTTCGTGCCGGCCGGCCCCAGCGGCGCGCCGAGCCGCGGCCGCCTGGATGTGCTGCCCACGGGGCGCAATTTCTTCACGGTGGACGTGCGCAACCTGCCGACCACCACGGCCTGGCGCATTGGGTTCCAGTCGGCCAACCTGCTGCTCGAACGGCATCTGCAGGACCAGGGCGACCATCTGCGCCAGATGGGCCTGTCGGTGTGGGGCACGGCCACCATGCGCACCGGCGGCGACGATATCGCCCAGGCCATGGCGCTGATGGGCGTGCGGCCGGTCTGGGCCACCGGCAGCCAGCGCGTGGATGACTTCGAGATCCTGCCGATCAGCCTGTTGGATCGTCCCCGCGTCGACGTGACGTTGCGGGTGTCCGGCTTCTTCCGCGATGCGTTCGCCAACCTGATCCGCCTGTTCGATGCGGCGGTGCAAGCGGTCGCCGCCCTGGACGAGCCGGACGACATGAACCCGCTGGCCGCCAAGGTGCGCAGTGAGCGCCAGGCCTTGCGCGAATCGGGCCTGGATGAAGAGGCTGCGGCGAAACAGGCCGGTTGGCGCATTTTCGGCGCCAAGCCGGGCGCCTATGGCGCGGGCGTGCAGGGCGCGATTGACGGCCGCCTGTGGCAAAGCCGCGAAGACTTGGCCGAGGTCTACCTGAACTGGGGCGGCTACGCCTATGGCGGCGCTGACGAAGGCACCGCCGCCCGCGAGCAGTTCGCCCAGCGCTTGGGCCAGGTGCAGGCGGTGTTGCAGAACCAGGACAACCGCGAACACGATGTGCTCGACTCCAACGATTACTATCAATTCCAGGGCGGCATGCTCGCCGCCGTGGAAACCCTGAGCGGCGCCAAGGCCGCCAGCTACCATGGCGACCACAGCCAGCCGGACCTGCCGAAGATCCGCACCTTGAAGGAAGAGCTCAACCGAGTCATTCGTTCCCGCGCGGCCAACCCGAAGTGGATCGAGGGCGTGAAGCGTCACGGCTATAAAGGCGCGTTTGAAATGGCCGCGACCGTGGACAACCTGTTCGCCTTCGACGCCACCACGGCACTGATCGACGACCACCAGTACGCGTTGCTCGCCGACGCCTACCTGCTCGACCCTGACACCCGCGCTTTTGTGCAACAACATAACCCCGACGCCCTGCGCGACATGACCGAGCGCCTGCTCGAAGCCCAGCAGCGCGGCCTGTGGCAAGAACCGGGCGCCTACCGCGAAGCCTTGGAAAACCTGTTGCTGGATATAGAAGAAGACCGCTGATGACCGATATTCCGCATTTCCCGCTGGCCGCCGTGGTCGGTGCCGACGCGCTGAAACTGGCGCTATGCCTGACCGCTATCGATCCTAAAATCGGCGGCGTGCTGATCGAAGGCCCGCGCGGCATGGCCAAGTCCACCCTGGCCCGTGGCCTGGCGGACCTGCTCGCCAGTGGGCAGTTTGTCACCTTGCCCCTGGGCGCTACCGAAGAGCGCCTGGTGGGTACGCTGGACCTGGACGCCGCGCTCGGCGAGGGCCGCGCACAGTTTTCCCCCGGCGTGCTGGCCAAGGCCGATGGCGGCGTGTTGTATGTCGATGAAGTCAACCTGTTGCCCGATCACTTGGTCGATCTGCTGCTGGATGTGGCCGCCAGCGGCACCAACCTGATCGAGCGTGACGGCATCTCCCATCGGCACTCGGCGCGGTTTGTGCTGATCGGCACGATGAACCCGGAGGAGGGCGAGTTGCGTCCACAGCTCCTCGACCGCTTTGGTTTCAACGTGGCATTGAGCGGGCAAACGCTGCCCACCGAGCGTGGGCAGATTATTCGTCGTCGCCTGGATTTCGACCGTGATCCCGCTGCGTTCTGTCAGCAGTGGCATGAGCCGCAGGCGGCGCTGCGCGAGCGCTGCACCCAGGCGCGGGCACGGCTGGACGGTATTGAACTGGATGATCACGCCTTGGCGCAAATCACCGAGCGCTGCTTTGCTGCGGGGGTCGACGGTTTGCGTGCCGACCTGGTCTGGCTACGCGGCGCCCGCGCTCATGCCGCGTGGCGGGGCGCTGACAGGATTGCCGAAGAAGACATTGAAGCCGTTGCGGAATTTGCCTTGCGTCATCGGCGCCAGGAACAGTCGCCACCGGCCAGCCCGCCGAATCCAGGGCAGTCGCCGCAACCCTCGGACACCTCGCCGGGCCAAGGCCAATGGGGCGACATGCCTGCGCCGGCCCTGGCCACCGGTTCCCGTCGCGATGTGCCCACCTGGCCAAAAAAGCCCTAGGCATTCGCCCCCGACCTGACGCGGGGGCGGATGCCCGGCCCAAGGCGGGGCGACTGGACAATGGCAGGCAGGGCAAGGCGCGCAGTGCGAAGCTGGGGTTGATCAACTGGCCGGGCACCTTGCTCGGTGGCAGGCCGCAGCGCCATGAGGATCTGCGCTGGCAGGTGCGCAACCGTTCGGCCCATGAGCTGTGGCTGGTGATTGTCGACGCCTCGGCCTCCACCCGACGGCACCGGGCGTTGAGCGATGCCAAGGGCCTGTTGGCGCAGCTGTTCGATGACGCCTACCGGCAACGGGCGCGCCTGGCGTTGTTGACCGCCAGCGGGCAGTCGCCGCAGTGGCAGGTGCAGGGTTTGAAGGCCTCGAAAGGCTTGGCGGATTGGCTGGAACAGCTAGGCGCCGGTGGCGGTACGCCGTTGCTGGCAGCCTTGAGCGAGGCGGCCCATTGGTTGGTGGCGCGGCGTAAGCGTTACCCGGCGGAGCAGCAGCGGATGCTGGTGATGACCGATGGGCGGCTCAAGGCGATCGACGGGTTGGCGCAGTTGGCGTGTCCGGGGTTACTGGTGGACATCGAGCGCGGGCCGATCAGGCTGGGGCGGGCGCAGGAGCTGGCTGCCGGGTTGCAGCTGGAGTATCGGCATATCGATGAAGTGTAGTGCCGGCACCGCCGCTATCGGGGGCAAGCCCCCTCCCACATTTGGAATGCATTCCCCTGTGGGAGGGGGCTTGCTCCCGATAGCGGTCGCCAGTACAGCACAGATTTATCAGCCAGCCCCCGGCACATTCGGCCAAAGATCCGCCACTAGAAACAGCCGCTCGGCTTCCTCCCAATCCTCATCCTTCTGCACCAGCCGCACCAGTAACTGCGCCGGCGCCATCGGGTCCAGGTCTGCCAGCCAGCCCTGCATCTGGTCCTCGCTCCACACCTCGCTTGCCGGGTAATGCGCCGGCGCCAACCAGGCATGCCGGGGCAAGGGTTGCCAGCGGCCTGCGGCGCTCGCGCTGACAAAGTCCGGCCAATCCCGCTGATGCAACCAACGCCCACGCAAATGCTGCGGATGGGCGCCATGGGGTGATTCGGCCTGGCCCGGCCACGGATACAGCAGATACCCACCCAGCCACAGGTGTGCATCGAACTGCTGGATATCCAGCGCCGCCAGGGCTTCGCGGCTCTCCGGGCGTGCTGAGATCGGCAGTTGATGCTGGGCCAGGTGCGCGAGTTTGCGGTCGAGCCGGTCATGGCAGCCCGGGCCCAGCCACTGCGCCGTGTCGCGGCCGTTGCCAGCCTGCGGGCCCAGATACAGCTTGATCGCCAGTTCCAAGTGATGCACGCCATCGCGGTCGCGCAGCAGCATGTCCAGTTCGCCCAGGGTGTGCCCGGCGCGGCGGATCGGCAGGTTGGCCGCCAGCAGCTCCACGCCCGGCGCATGTTGCACGGCAAACTGCCACAGGCGCTCATAATAAAGGCCCAGACGCCGGGTGCGCGCCAGGCTCAGCCATTGCTGCAGCGCGCTGCTGTCCTGATCGAGCGCACGCAACCAGGCTTCGAGCAACTGCGGCGCCTGTACCCAGTCACTGCCAGCCAGCGGATGGCGCTGCGGCCATGGCGTGTGTGCGAGCATCGGTGGCGCCAGCATCACCCACGCCAGGTCGCGCACTTCGGGGTGTCGCAGTTGGCGGGGCAGGGCGTGCAGGTCGGGGAACAGAGTCATGGTGCGAGCATAGCCTCTTACGTTGCGTGCAGGTGCTGAGGGCCGCCTGAGAACCATTGTCATCAAGGCTGGGCGGCGACAAAGGATTTTGCCTGAGCCGGCCTTTCGCCCATAATCCTTTCTTTTTGCCACACCCCTATGCCCGCAGGAGCCCCATGGAGCAATTTCGCAATATCGGCATTATCGGTCGCCTGGGCAGTACCCAGGTGTTGGACACCGTCCGCCGGCTGAAAAAATTCCTGCTGGAACGCCACCTGCATGTGATCCTCGAAGACACCATCGGCGAAATCCTGCCGGGCCACGGCCTGCAGACTTCCTCGCGCAAGATGCTCGGCGAAGTGTGCGACATGGTCATCGTGGTCGGTGGCGACGGCAGCCTGCTCGGCGCAGCCCGGGCGCTGGCACGGCATAACGTGCCGGTGCTGGGGATCAACCGTGGCAGCCTGGGGTTTCTTACCGATATCCGTCCGGATGAGCTGGAAGTCGAAGTGGCCAAGGTGCTCGACGGCCATTACCTGGTGGAAAACCGCTTCCTGCTGCAGGCCGAAGTACGCCGCCACGGCGAAGCCATCGGCCAGGGCGATGCCCTTAATGACGTGGTGCTGCATCCGGGCAAATCCACGCGGATGATCGAGTTCGAGCTGTATATCGACGGCCAGTTCGTGTGCAGCCAGAAGGCCGACGGCCTGATCGTCGCCACGCCGACCGGCTCGACCGCGTATGCATTGTCGGCGGGTGGCCCGATCATGCACCCCAAGCTCGATGCCATTGTGATCGTGCCGATGTACCCCCATATGTTGTCGAGTCGGCCGATTGTGGTCGATGGCAACAGTGAGCTGAAGATCGTGGTGTCCAAAGATATGCAAATCTACCCACAAGTGTCCTGCGACGGGCAGAACCATTTCACCTGCGCTCCCGGCGACACCATCACCGTGAGCAAGAAGGCACAGAAGTTGCGCTTGATCCACCCGCTGGACCACAACTACTACGAAGTGTGCCGCACCAAGCTGGGCTGGGGCAGCCGCTTGGGGGGTGGAGGCGACTGATGCTCGATCCCGCGCGTAGCTACGACCTGATTGGTGACGTGCACGGTTGCGCCCACACGCTGGAGCACTTGCTCGACCAGATGGGTTACCACAAGCAGGGCGGCACCTGGCGCCACCCGTCGCGCATGGCGGTGTTTCTCGGCGATATCATCGACCGTGGCCCGCGCATCCGCGAAGCGCTGCATATCGTCCACGACATGACCGAGGCCGGCCAGGCGCTGTGCATCATGGGCAACCATGAGTTCAATGCGCTGGGTTGGACCACGCCGGCACCGCCGGGCAGCGGCAAGCAGTTCGTGCGCGAGCACACCCCGCGCCATGGGCGGCTGATCCAGGAAACCCTGACCCAGTTCGAACAGCACCCGGCCGACTGGCACGACTTCCTCGGCTGGTTCTACGACATGCCGCTGTTTGTCGACGCCGGGCGTTTCCGGGTGGTGCATGCGTGCTGGGATGAGGGGTTCATCCAGCCGCTGCGCGCCACGTTCCCGGATGGCTGCATCGATCAGCATTTCCTGCAGGCCGCCGCCGTACCGGGCAGTTTCGCCTGCAACGCGTTCGATCGCCTGTTGCGCGGCACCGACATGCGCCTGCCCCACGGCCTCACCCTGACCGGTGGCGATGGCCTGACGCGCTCGTTCTTTCGCACCAAATTCTGGGAAGACGACCCGAAAACCTACGGCGACATCGTGTTCCAGCCCGATGCCTTGCCCGAGCCGGTGGCGCGCACGCCATTGTCTTCCACTGAAAAAAATTCCCTGCTGCGCTATGGCGTCGACGAGCCGCTGTTGTTCGTCGGCCATTACTGGCGCAGCGGCAAACCGGCACCGATCCGCCCGAACCTGGCCTGCCTGGACTACAGCGCGGTGCTGTACGGCAAGCTGGTGGCGTATCGCCTGGACCAGGAAACCCAACTGGATCCGCATAAATTCGTCTGGGTCGACGTTGAGCGACCTGAGGTTAGTCAATGAGTACCGTGGCTGTATTGCGCCTGCCCCTGAGCGTCGACCTGGGCGGTTTCGTCAAGTTGCTGCAACGTATGCAGGTGCCTCATCGGGTCAGCGAGGAAGCCGGCGAACAAGTGCTGTGGGTGCCCGAGAGCATCAGCGACGATGTGCGCGTGTTGTACCAACGCTTTCCCGCAGGTGATCCGGACCAGCAACTGGACATTCCTGAACAGGCGCCCATGGCGCGGCCAGGGTTTGTCCAGCAGGTACGCCACAGCCCGGTCACGGCGCTGGTGCTGTTGGCCAGCCTCATCGTGGGTGCGGTGACGCTGCTCGGCGAAAACCTGCAGACCATGGCCTGGCTGACCTTCCTGCCGTTCCGGGTGCTGGGCGAATACATCCAGTTCACGCCGCTGGCCGACAGCCTGGCGTCCGGGCAGTGGTGGCGGCTGGTCACGCCAATGCTGATTCACTTCGGCATCCTGCACCTGGCCATGAATGGCATGTGGTACTGGGAGCTGGGCCGGCGCATCGAAGCGCGCCAGGGCAGCATCAACCTGCTGGGCCTGACCCTGTTGTTCAGCCTGGTCTCCAATTACGCGCAGTATGCGTACGGCGGCCCTGGCCTGTTTGGCGGTTTGTCCGGCGTGTTGTATGGCCTGCTCGGGCATTGCTGGATCTTTCAACTACTCTCGCCCAACCCGGCATATCGCCTGCCCCGTGGGGTGCTGGCGATGATGCTGGTGTGGCTGGTGCTCTGCCTGTCGGGGCTGGTCTCGATGATCGGTTTCGGCGAAATCGCCAACGCGGCCCATGTGGGCGGCTTGGTTATCGGTTGCCTGACCGGTTTGCTGGGCGGGCTGTACAACCGTCGCAAATCGTCTATTTGATAAGGAAGAGCCTTATGTCCTCTTTTGCTGAAATGATCGAAAACATCACCCCGGACATCTACGAGAGCCTCAAGCTCGCCGTGGAAATCGGCAAATGGTCCGACGGCCGCAAGCTCACCGCCGAACAGCGCGAGCTGTCGCTGCAAGCGGTGATTGCCTGGGAACTGCAGAACCTGCCCGAAGACCAGCGCACCGGCTATATGGGCCCGCAGGAATGCGCGTCGAAATCGGCACCGGTGCCGAACATCCTGTTCAAGTCGGATGCGATCCATTGATTGAAATCGGTCGCGGTGCAGTCAGCAAAATGTCGGCGAAACTCGGTGAGCCGACCGTTCAATACGCGTTTCGTCTTGGCGACACCGAGGTTGCGGTCAACCCGTTGATCGGCACGCATATTCGCCTGGAATACCTTGGTGCCATTCATTGCAGCCATTGCGGGCGCAAGACCAAAAACAGCTTCAGCCAGGGTTATTGCTACCCATGCATGACCAAGCTGGCCCAGTGTGACCTGTGCATCATGAGTCCCGAGCGCTGCCATTACGACGCTGGCACCTGCCGCGATCCGGGCTGGGGTGAAACCTTCTGCATGACCGACCACGTGGTGTACCTGGCCAACTCGTCGGGGATCAAGGTCGGCATCACCCGCGCCACGCAGTTGCCGACCCGCTGGCTCGACCAGGGCGCCAGCCAGGCGCTGCCGATCATGCGCGTGGCCACCCGCCAGCAATCGGGCTTTGTCGAAGACCTGTTTCGTAGCCAGGTGGCCGACAAAACCAACTGGCGCGCGCTGCTCAAGGGCGACGCGCAGTCGGTCGACCTCAAGCAGGTACGCGATGAGTTGTTCGCCTCCTGCGCCGAAGGCTTGCTGGGGTTGCAGGAACGCTTTGGCCTGCAGGCCATCCAAACCATTGCCGACATCGAACCGATCGAGATCCGTTACCCGGTGCAGCAGTACCCGGCCAAGATCGTCAGCTTCAACCTGGACAAGAATCCGATTGCCGAAGGCACGCTGCTGGGGATCAAGGGCCAATACCTGATCTTCGATACCGGCGTGATCAATATTCGTAAATACACGGCCTACCAGCTCGCCGTGCATCAGTAGAAGGATGCCACCCATGCGCACCGAACAACCGAAGATGATTTACCTGAAGGACTATCAGGCGCCGGACTACCTGATCGACGAGACGCACCTGACCTTCGAGTTGTTCGAGGACCACAGCCTGGTCCACGCGCAGCTGGTGATGCGCCGCAACCCCGAGCGCGGCGCCGGGCTGCCGCCGTTGGTGCTGGACGGCCAGCAACTGGAGCTGCTGAGCGTGAACCTCGCCGATCAGGCGCTGACGGCTGCTGACTACCAGTTGACCGACAGCCACCTGACGCTGCAGCCACAGAGCGAAACCTTCACCCTCGACACCACGGTCAAGATTCATCCGGAAACCAACACCGCCCTCGAAGGCCTGTACAAATCCGGTGGCATGTTCTGCACCCAGTGCGAGGCCGAAGGCTTTCGCAAGATCACCTACTACCTCGACCGTCCGGACGTGATGAGCGTATTCACCACCACGGTGATCGCCGAGCAGCATCGCTACCCGGTGCTGCTGTCCAACGGCAACCCGATTGCCAGCGGCCCCGGCGAAGACGGGCGGCACTGGGCAACCTGGGAAGACCCGTTCAAGAAGCCGGCCTATCTGTTTGCCCTGGTGGCCGGTGACCTGTGGTGTGTCGAAGACAGCTTCACCACCATGACCCAGCGCGAAGTCGCGCTGCGCATCTATGTCGAGCCGGAAAACATCGACAAGTGCCAGCACGCCATGACCAGCCTGAAGAAATCCATGCGCTGGGATGAACAGACCTACGGCCGTGAGTACGACCTCGACATCTTCATGATCGTGGCGGTCAACGACTTCAACATGGGCGCCATGGAGAACAAGGGCCTCAATATCTTCAACTCCAGCGCCGTGCTGGCCCGCGCCGAAACCGCTACCGATGCGGCCCACCAGCGTGTCGAAGCCATCGTCGCCCACGAATACTTCCATAACTGGTCGGGCAACCGCGTGACCTGCCGCGACTGGTTCCAGCTGTCGCTCAAGGAAGGCTTTACCGTGTTCCGTGACTCGGGCTTTTCCGCCGACATGAACTCGGCCACGGTCAAGCGCATCCAGGATGTGGCGTACCTGCGTACCCACCAGTTTGCCGAAGACGCCGGCCCCATGGCCCACGCGGTGCGCCCGGACAGCTTTATCGAAATCTCCAATTTCTACACCCTGACGGTGTACGAAAAGGGTTCGGAAGTCGTCGGTATGCTCCACACCTTGCTCGGCGCCGAAGGCTTTCGCAAAGGCAGCGACCTGTATTTCGAGCGCCACGACGGCCAGGCCGTGACCTGCGATGACTTCATCAAGGCCATGGAAGACGCCAACGGCGTCGACCTCAGCCAGTTCAAGCGCTGGTACAGCCAGGCCGGCACGCCGCGTTTGGCGGTGAGCGAGTCCTTCGATGCGGCGGCCAAGACCTACAGCCTGACCTTCCGCCAGAGCTGCCCGCCAACCCCGGACAAGGTAGAAAAACTGCCGTTCGTGATCCCGGTCGAGCTGGGCCTGCTGGACGACAAGGGCGCCGGTATCGCCTTGCGCCTGGAAGGTGAAGCCACGGCAAGCGGTACCTCCCGTGTGATCTCGGTGACCGAAGCCGAGCAGACTTTCACCTTTGTTGACGTCGCGCAAAAACCGTTGCCTTCACTGCTGCGTGGCTTCTCGGCACCGGTGAAACTGAGCTTCCCGTATGACCGCGACCAACTGATGTTCCTGATGCAGCACGACAGCGACGGTTTCAACCGCTGGGACGCCGGCCAGCAATTGTCGGTGCAGGTGCTGCAGGAACTGATCGGCCAGCATCAGGCGGGGCAGCCGCTGAAGCTCGATCAACGCCTGATCGACGCGTTGCGCACGGTATTGAGCGACGAACGCCTGGACCAGGCCATGGTCGCCGAGATGCTCTCGTTGCCGAGCGAAGCCTACCTGGCCGAAATCAGTGAAGTGGCGGATGTCGATGCGATCCACGCCGCCCGCGAATTTGCCCGCAAGCAACTGGCCGACAACCTGTTCGAAGGGCTGTGGCTGCGCTATCAGGCCAACCGTGACCTGTCCCGGAAAACGCCCTACGTGGCAGAGGCCGAGCACTTTGCCCGGCGTGCCCTGCAGAACATCGCATTGTCCTATTTGATGCTCAGCGGCAGGCCTGAAGTGCTGGCGGCGACGCTGGACCAATTCGACACCAGCGACAACATGACCGAGCGCCTGACGGCCCTGGCCGTGCTGGTGAACTCTCCATTCGAAGCGGAAAAAGCCCAGGCGCTGGCGGTGTTTGCCGAGAACTTCAAGGACAACCCGCTGGTCATGGACCAATGGTTCAGCGTACAGGCCGGCAGCACCCTGCCGGGCGGGCTGGCGCGGGTCAAGGCGTTGATGGAACACCCGGCATTCACCATCAAGAATCCGAACAAAGCGCGCGCCCTGATTGGCGCCTTTGCCGGGCAAAACCTGATCAACTTCCACGCGGCGGATGGTTCGGGCTACCGCTTCCTGGCGGACCTGGTGATCCAGCTCAACACGCTGAACCCACAGATTGCGTCGCGCCAGTTGGCACCGCTGACGCGCTGGCGTAAATACGACGCCGCGCGGCAAGCGCTGATGAAGGCGGAACTGGAACGCATCCTGGGCGCGGGCGAGCTGTCCAGCGATGTGTTCGAGGTGGTCAGCAAGAGCCTTGCCTGACAATGTAGGAGGGGGCTTAGTCTGTAGGAGCGAGCTTGCTCGCGAAAAACTCACAGGCACCGCGTTCATTCAGAAAGCACGCGTTATCGTTGACGTTTTTCGCGAGCAAGCTCGCTCCTACAGGAAGCCAGGGCAAGCCCCCTACCACATTGATCGGAACGGGATGCAGCTTATTGGGCAAGCGGCGTCAGCACCTCGGCCTTGTCATCCAGCACCATCACCACCAGCAGCCTGGCAGGCTGGGTCTGGCTGGCGTTGCTCGATTCGAAGTGCCGTGAACCGGCGGGCTCGTAGAACGACTCGCCGGCCTTGTAGGTCACGGCTTTCTCATCGTTGACCCGTGAAGTGACTGCGCCTTCCAGCACATAAGCCACGGCAGTGCCGGTGTGGCTGTGGGGCACGGTGGCCTGGCCGGGGGCGTAATCGACGGTGAGCATGATGGTTTTTTTGCCGGGTACGTTGGTCAAGGCGTGCGCTTGCAGCACCTTGAGGGTTTCCTGGTTGTACACCGGCTCGTGGCCGTAGGCCGTGAGCGAGGCAAGTATGGCAGCGGTGGCGAGCAGTCGTTTCATGATGGGGTTCCACGGGGTTGGAGACCTGTTCACCCTACGCCCGGGGGCAGGATCGACCAATGACCAATCCGCCGGAAAACCCCCTAGCCAATCCGCAACAGGATGTCGCGCACCCTATCCAGCGCCGGGTCGATATCGAGGGTTTCGATGGCACCGAAGCCGAGAATCAGCCCCGGCCGTGGCGCAACGTCGTGGAAAAAACCATCCAGGGGGTACAAACCCACCTCCACCTCACGCGCCAGCTGCATCAACAGCGGGATGTCCACCGCCACCTTGCACAGTGCCGCCAAGTGGAACCCGGCCACTGTCGGCACCGCCTCGAACCAGGGCGACAGGTCGCCCGCCAGGCGCTGCAGGATCCGTTCGCGGCGCCCCGCATACACGCTGTGGCAGCGGCGGATATGCTTGAGCAGATAGCCTTCGCTGATGAACTTGGCCAGCGCCCATTGCGGCAGGGTGGAGCTGTGCTGGTCGGTCAATTGCTTGGCCTTGAGCACCGCGCCATGGATCGCCGGCGGCAGCACCGCGTAGCCCAGGCGCAACTCGGGTAGCAGGGTTTTCGAAAAGGTCCCGACGTAGGTCACCACGCCTCGCGTGTCCAGGCTTTGCAGGGAGTCGGTGGGGCGGCCCTGGTAGCGGAACTCACTGTCGTAGTCGTCTTCGATGATGATCGCGCCGAGTTCGATCGCGCGGTCCAACAAGGCTTTGCGCCGCGCCAGGCTCATGGGCATGCCGAGGGGAAACTGGTGGGACGGCGTCACGTAGACGAGCCGCGTGCCCTCGGGGATCTGGTCGACCTGAATGCCCTGTGCATCGACCGGAACGCTGGCGACCTTCGCCCCCATCGCCACGAACAACTGGCGCGCCGGGCTGTAGCCAGGGTCTTCCATGGCGACAATGCTGCCTGGCTCGAGGACCACACGGGCGATCAGGTCCAGCGCCTGCTGCGCGCCATTGGTGACCACGATGTCACTGGCGCGGCATTTCACCCCGCGTGAAAACGCGATATGCCCGGCGATGGCCTCGCGCAGTGCCGGCAAGCCCTCCGGTTGGCTATAGAAACCGCTGTTCTTGGCGATACGGCGTAACGCATCCTGGGTGCAGCGCCGCCATTCTTCCTGGGGGAACTGACTGCGCGTGGTTGCCCCGCCGATGAATTCGTAGCGCAGGATGTCGCCGCTGGCGGGGTGGTGCATAGGCGAGGGCAGTGCCGCCCATTTGCTCAGGTTGGCGGCGCAAGCCAGGTCGGTGGCGGTCTGTACACGGTCGGGCTGCGGGGCCCAGGCGTTGACGAAAGTGCCTCGGCCAATCCTGCCGACCAGCAGGCCTTCATACGTCAAGGTGGCGTAGGTATCCGAGACCGTTTTGCGCGATACGCCCAATTGCTCGGCGAGCAGCCGGCTGGGCGGCAATTGCGCGCCGGCTGCCAGCCGCCCGGTGGCGATGGCTTCGCGCAGTTGCTGGTAAAGCTGGGCCGCCAGGTCCTTGCGGCCATTGATGACGAGGTGCAGTTCCATGTTTCATCCTGGGGCAGATCGATCTGCGCCAAGGTTACGCGCAAATCGATCGGAAGAAACCCGGCGGCCTCAGGACAGGAAACCACCGTCCACGTTCAACGACACGCCAGTGGTGTAGCTCGACGCATCACTGGCCAGGAACAGCACCGCGCCAGCCATTTCGCTGGGGTCGGCCACGCGCTTGAGCGGGATCTGCGCCAGGGCCATCTTCAGGATCGCGTCGTTCTTGACCAGCGCCGAGGCGAACTTGGTGTCGGTCAAGCCTGGCAGCAGCGCGTTGCAACGAATGCCGAATTCGGCGCATTCCTTGGCGAACACTTTGGTCATGTTGATCACGGCGGCCTTGGTCACCGAATAAATGCCCTGGAACACGCCAGGGGAAATGCCGTTGATCGAGGCGACGTTGATGATGCTGCCACCGCCGTTGCCACGCATCAGCTTGCCGGCTTCCACCGACATGAAGAAGTAGCCGCGGATGTTCACGTCGACGGTTTTCTGGAACGCGCCGAGGTCAGTGTCCAGCACGTTGCAGAACTGTGGGTTGGTCGCGGCGTTGTTGACCAGGATGTCCAGGCGGCCGAACTGTTCACGGATACCGGCGAACACTTGGGTTATCTGCTCCATTTCACCGATATGGCAGGCCACCGCAGTGGCCTTGCCGCCGTCGGCGATGATCGCGTCGGCAACGTGCTGGCAGCCTTCGAGTTTGCGGCTGGAGACAATCACATGGGCGCCTTGCTGGGCCAGCAGCTTGGCGATGGCCTCGCCGATGCCACGGCTGGCGCCGGAAACGAAAGCGATCTTGCCGTCGAGGTCGAACAGGTGGGTCTTGGACATGAAGGGTTCCTTGTGATTGTTATCAGAGGGCGGATTTGCCGATGACCGCCAGGCTCATCTGCTCCAGCAGCTTGTTCATGTGGATGAACTGGGCAAAGCGTTTGTCCTGGGTCTGGCCATGGAAGAAACGGTAGTAGATCTGCTGCACGATGCCGGCCAGGCGGAACAGGCCGTAGGTGTAGTAGAAGTCAAAATTGTCGATCTGGATGCCCGAGCGTTCGGCGTAGTAGTCGACGAACTGGCGGCGGGTGAGCATGCCGGGCGCATTGCTTGGCTGGCGACGCATCAACTGCACGGGCGCGGGGTCAGCGGCTTCGATCCAGTAGGCGAGGGTGTTGCCCAGGTCCATCAACGGGTCGCCGAGGGTGGTCAGCTCCCAGTCGAGCACGCCGATGATCTGCATCGGGTTGCGCGGGTCGAGAATCACATTGTCGAAGCGATAGTCGTTGTGCACGATGCTGGAGGTCGGGTGGTCGGCCGGCATTTTATCGTTGAGCCAGGCGCGCACGGCTTCCCAGCGCGGGGCATCGGGGGTCAGGGCTTTTTCGTAGCGCTCGCTCCAGCCGCGGATCTGGCGTTCCACGTAGCCTTGGGGCTTGCCCAGGTCGGCCAGGCCGCAGGCGGTGTAGTCGACCTGATGCAGTTCGACGAATTTGTCGATAAAGCTTTTGCACAACGCTTCGGTTCGGCTCGCGTCCAGGCCCAGTTCGGCCGGCAGGTCGGAGCGCAAAATAATCCCATTGACCCGTTCCATGACATAGAACTCGGCGCCGATCACCGTTTCATCGGTGCAGTGCACGTAGGCCTTGGGGCAATACGGAAAGCCATCCTTGAGCTGGTTGAGAATGCGGTATTCACGCCCCATGTCGTGGGCGGACTTGGCCTTGTGGCCGAATGGCGGGCGACGCAACACAAATTCCCGGTCCGGGTATTCCAGCAGATAGGTCAGGTTGGAGGCGCCGCCGGGAAACTGGCTGATCTTGAGCGTGCCGTGCAGGCCGGGAATATGGGCCTTGAGGTAGGGATCGATCAGGCCGGCATCAAGTTCTTCGCCGGGGCGAATCTGGGTCGATTGGTCGTTAAGCGGCATGCTTATCCCTTCTGCTTATTTTAAAGGCCTTGGACTATTGGCTAATCTAATGCGCGTCACCGCCCAGCGACAAGGTCGGGGCGGCTTAATAGGTTAGCGTGTTGGGGAATGATCAGCGGGCCTGATCCACGCAAATCACCAGGGCGGCACGGCCCCGGCGCGGGTATTCGCTACGGGTTGCGCGACGGGAGTGTCACGGGAGTCAGTACAGGGCGACCGGCAAAGTATTCCACCAGATTGTCGGCGACCCGTTGCACGGTGTCGTGGGTGGCTTCGGGC
Source organism: Pseudomonas sp. R1-43-08 (assembly GCF_003852255.1). Lineage (NCBI taxonomy): Bacteria > Pseudomonadati > Pseudomonadota > Gammaproteobacteria > Pseudomonadales > Pseudomonadaceae > Pseudomonas > Pseudomonas sp. R1-43-08. The sequence goes on along the minus strand of NZ_CP027734.1, from coordinate 3,055,957 downwards.
GACAGGCCGGCTACATGGGAGGTCAGCACGGTATTGTTCAGGCGCTTGAGCGCATCGGGCACCTTGGGTTCGTCGTCGAAGACGTCCAGCGCGGCGCCGCCGATACGTCGCTGTTCCAGCGCAGCCACCAGGTCGGCGGTGACCACCACGCTGCCACGACCGATATTGACCAGATAACCGTTCGGCCCCAGGGCGTCGAGGGCGTGGCGATCGATCAGGTGGCGAGTGCTGGCGCCACCGGGCGTGGCCAGGATCAGGAAGTCCGAGGTGCGCGCCAATTCCACGGCGGTTGAGCAGTAGGTGTAATCCACGTCATCGCGGGGTTGGCGGTTGTGGTAGCTGACCTCCATGCCAAACCCCAGGGACGCGCGCTTGGCGATCTCCAGGCCCACGGCGCCCAGCCCGAGAATCCCCAATTGCTTGCCGCCCAGGGAAGGGCGCATCACCTTCGGCCATTCACTACGGCGCACGGCGGCGTCAGTCTGGGGGATACCGCGCACCAGCGACAGCAGCAAGGCCATGGCATGGTCAGCCACCGACGGCGCATTCACCCCGGCTCCGTTAGTCACCACAATCCCACGGTTGGCGGCGGCCTGCAGGTCTACATGTTCGTAGCCGGCACCGATCACGCAGATAATCTCCAGCAGCGGCAGCGCGGCGATTTCCTCGGCATACAGCCCAAGCGGGCCACGGGTGAGCACAGCCTTGATCTGCCCGCCATGGACCTTGATCGCCTGGGCTCGTTCGACAGGCGTCGGTGCCAGGATCACATGGAAATCATTGCTCTCGATGATTTGCAGGTATTCGTTGATGGTCTCAACCAGGACCAGAACAGTGGTAGTCATGCAAGGTTCTTCCTGAAGTGCTTGAGCGCATGAGTATGCGGGATTTGTAAGACAGAACGTAGGTTGCTGTAGGAGCTGGCGCTCCTACGGTAGTTTCAAAAGCCAATCTCGGCGGCTTGCATGCGCTTCACAAACGCTCCGGCCAACGTCTCATTGTGGTGATCAATGATCGCCTTGGCCGTCAACGCCGGGGTATCCATGCACGTATGGGCGTCCTCCGGCAACATCACCGAGAAGCCCAGCTCTACCGCCACTCTGCAGGTGGTGTCGACACAGAACTGGGTTTTCATGCCCACAGTCACCAGTTCATCGACCTGCGCTTGCTTCAATTGTTGCGCCAGATCGGTGCCCAGGAAACAGCTCGGGCGGGTTTTGTCGAACAGGTAATCGCGGGATTCGTCGACCTCCAGGCCTCTCCATAGCTGCCACAGCGGGCTGCCCGCTGCGATGGGCGAACCGGCGGGTCCGGTATGACGTGCGACGAAAATCGGGGCGCCGGCCGTGCGGGCGCGCCGGATCAGCTGGTTGATGGTGTGCAGCACCCGTTCACGCTCGAAGGGTTTGTGCGGTCCGTCGTACAGCCCAGTTTGCATGTCGATGATCAAAAGGGCGGCTGCCATGGTGTTGCTCCTGGTGAATGCCGGATGGCGGAGCAATAAAAAGGCCCCGTCCATCGCTGGCGGGGCCTTTGGGTGCTTCAGGGTGTCGTTAGATGAACCACCCACAGCAACCGCACGGCCCGCCATAAGCGGTCGTGGTGGTGGTGCGGGTAAGGAACAACTGAATAGGGCTCATGTACCGATCATGCTGGTGTGGGTGAAAGACTGTCAACGGATGTTTCCGGTTTCTTCCACGGCCAGCGACGCCTGATGCCAGGCTGGGACAGCTGCACCACCGAACTATTCCTCAGCTAAGTCTTTGCTTATGCACGAGAATCCCGGACAATCGCGTCCCTGTTGAGGTCGGGGCGCTGCCTGTCAGGTCTTTCTGACTCGTCCCGGCCGTGTGAATGCGGAGATCCGACCGGATGAATGATCAGGCCAATAGCGTCGATGAACGCTATGCAACGACACCTGCAATGCTCACAAGCTGGAGCCGCCAGGACACCACCTGGATGCTTGGGCTGTTCGGCACCGCCATCGGCGCCGGTACTTTGTTCTTGCCGATCAACGCGGGCCTGGGGGGCTTCTGGCCGCTGGTGATCCTGGCGCTGCTGGCCTTTCCAATGACGTTCTTTGCCCACCGTGGGCTGACCCGTTTCGTACTCTCCGGCCGGGAAGGTTCCGACATTACCGATGTGGTCGAAGAGCATTTCGGCATTAAAGCCGGCGCGTTGATCACCTTGCTGTACTTCTTTGCGATCTTCCCGATCCTGCTGATCTATAGCGTGGCCCTGACCAACACCGTCAGCAGCTTCATGGAACACCAACTGCACATCATGCCGCCGCCTCGGGCAGTCCTGGCGTTTGTGCTGATCCTGGGCTTGCTGGCGGTGGTGCGTTGCGGCGAAAAGGTGATCGTCAAGGCCATGAGCCTGATGGTGTATCCGTTTATCGTTGCCTTGCTGTTCCTTGCCGTGTACCTGGTGCCGCATTGGACGGGCGGCATCCTCAGTACCGCCCGTGAGATTCCGGCGCCGTCGGCCTTGCTCAACACCTTGTGGCTGGCGATTCCGGTGATGGTGTTCTCGTTCAACCACTCGCCGATCATCTCGGCCTTCGCGGTAGACCAGAAACGTCAGTATGGGGCACACGCCGACGAGCGTAGCTCGCAGATCCTGTCCCGCGCGCACCTGTTGATGGTGGTGATGGTGCTGTTCTTTGTGTTCAGCTGCGTGCTGACCCTGTCACCGGCGCAGTTGGCCGAGGCGAAAGCGCAGAACCTGTCGATCCTGTCGTACCTGGCCAACCACTTTGACAACCCGACCATTGCCTTCGCCGCGCCGTTGATTGCATTCGTGGCAATTGCCAAGTCATTCCTGGGCCACTACATCGGTGCCAGCGAAGGCCTCAAGGGCCTGGTGCTGAAGACCGGCCGCCGTCCGGCAGCCAAGTCTCTGGACCGCATGACCGCCGCCTTCATGCTGGTGGTGTGCTGGGTCGTCGCCACGCTTAACCCGAGCATCCTCGGCATGATCGAGACCCTGGGTGGGCCGGTCATTGCATCGATCCTGTTCCTGATGCCGATGTACGCCATCCGCAAAGTGCCGGCCATGGCCAAGTACCGGGGGCAAGCGTCGAATGTGTTTGTCACGGCGGTGGGGTTGGTGGCGATTACTGCGTTGGTGTATTCGCTGATGGCTTAAGGCCTGACGCAATCTCCAAGGCTGTCCCAGAACCAAATGTGGGAGGGGGCTTGCCCCGATGGCGGTGTATCAGTCACCTATGAATTGACTGAACCACTGCCATCGGGAGCAAGCCCCCTCCCACATGTGTTTGGTGGTGTTGCTGGGATTGTATTCCAGGCATGAAAATGCCGCCTATCTCTGCTCTGGTTGACTCGCTGATGGCTTAAGGTCTGACACAGCCCGCAAGGACTCCAGAGATCCAATGTGGGAGGGGGCTTGCTCCCGATGGCGGTGTATCAGTCACCTATGAATTGACTGAACCACTGCTATCGGGGGCAAGCCCCCTCCCACATTTGTTTGTATTCCAGGCATAAAAAACGCCGCGTACCTTGCGATACGCGGCGCCTATCACATCAACACACCGTTAAGCTTGAATCACCGGGATGTTGGCGCTTGCCGCGATCTTGCGGAACTCGGCGATCTGGTCGAAGTTCAGGTAGCGGTAGACGTCACTGGCCATGGTGTCCAGTTTCGCCGCGTAGCCCATGTACTCTTCGACGGTCGGCAGGCGACCCAGGGTAGAGGCGACTGCCGCCAGCTCGGCCGAGGCCAGGTAGACGTTGGCGCCATCGCCCAGACGGTTCGGGAAGTTACGGGTCGAGGTCGACACGACGGTCGAATTCGGCTCTACACGTGCCTGGTTACCCATGCACAGCGAGCAGCCCGGCATTTCCATGCGCGCGCCAGCCCTGCCGTAGATGCCGTAGTAGCCTTCTTCGGTCAGCTGGTGAGCGTCCATCTTGGTCGGCGGCGACAGCCATAGGCGGGTTGGCAACTGGCCCTTGACCTGCTCCAGCAGCTTACCGGCAGCGCGGAAGTGACCGATGTTGGTCATGCACGAACCGATGAACACTTCGTCGATCTTCTCACCGGCAACGCTCGACAGCAGACGGGCATCGTCCGGGTCGTTCGGTGCGCAGAGGATCGGCTCGTTGATTTCCGACAGGTCGATCTCGATGATTTCGGCGTATTCGGCGTCGGCATCGGCTTCCATCAGCTCCGGGTTGGCAACCCAGGCTTCCATCGCTTGGGCGCGACGTTCCAGGGTGCGTGGATCGCCGTAGCCTTCGCCGATCATCCAGCGCAGCAAGGTGATGTTGGAGTTCAGGTACTCGGTGACGGAGTCCTTGGATAGCTTGATGGTGCAACCGGCAGCCGAACGTTCAGCCGAGGCGTCGGACAGCTCGAAAGCCTGTTCCAGCGTCAGGTCGTTCAGGCCTTCGATTTCCAGGATGCGGCCGGAGAAGGCGTTTTTCTTGCCTTTCTTCTCTACGGTCAGCAGGCCAGCCTGGATCGCGTAGTAAGGAATGGCATGCACCAGGTCACGCAGGGTGATGCCAGGCTTCATCTTGCCTTTGAAGCGCACCAGGATCGATTCCGGCATGTCCAGCGGCATCACGCCGGTGGCAGCGGCGAACGCGACCAGGCCGGAGCCGGCCGGGAACGAGATGCCCATCGGGAAGCGGGTGTGGGAGTCACCACCGGTACCGACGGTGTCCGGCAGCAACATGCGGTTCAGCCAGCTGTGGATGATGCCGTCGCCTGGACGCAGCGATACACCGCCACGGGTCATGATGAAGTCAGGCAGGGTGTGGTGGGTGGTCACGTCGATCGGCTTTGGATAGGCCGCGGTGTGGCAGAACGACTGCATCACCAGGTCGGTCGAGAAGCCCAGGCACGCCAGGTCTTTGAGTTCATCACGGGTCATTGGACCGGTGGTGTCCTGGGAACCGACGGTGGTCATCTTCGGTTCGCAGTAGGTGCCAGGGCGCACGCCTTTGCCTTCCGGCAGGCCGCACGCCTTGCCGACCATTTTCTGCGCCAGGGTGAAGCCCTTGCCGGTGTCGACAGGCGCTTCAGGCAGCTTGAACAGGTCGGTAGGGCCCAGGCCCAGTTCGGCACGGGCCTTGTCGGTCAGGCCGCGACCGATGATCAGCGGAATACGGCCGCCGGCGCGTACTTCGTCCAACAGCACTGGGGTCTTCATTTCGAAGGTGGTGATGACTTCATCGGTGCCGTGTTTGCAGACTTTGCCAGCATGCGGGTACAGGTCGATCACGTCGCCCATGTGCATGTTGGTGACGTCGAACTCGATCGGCAGTGCGCCCGCATCTTCCATGGTGTTGTAGAAGATCGGAGCGATTTTGCTGCCGAAGCAGAAACCGCCGGCGCGCTTGTTCGGAACAAAGGGAACGTCGTCGCCGAAGAACCACAGCACGGAGTTGGTCGCCGATTTACGCGACGAACCGGTACCGACCACGTCGCCAACGTAGGCGATCGGGAAGCCTTGGCCGCGCATTTCTTCGATCTGCTTCATCGGGCCGGTCTTGCCTTGCTCGTCCGGCACGATGCCTTCACGGGCCATTTTCAGCATGGCCAGGGCGTGCAGCGGGATGTCAGGGCGCGACCAGGCGTCCGGGGCAGGGGACAGGTCGTCGGTGTTGGTTTCGCCGGTGACCTTGAACACGCGCAGGCTGATCTTGTCGGCCAGGGTCGGACGGTTGCGGAACCATTCGCCGTCGGCCCAGGACTGGATCACGCCTTTGGCGTGTTCGTTGCCATTGCGGGCTTTTTCCGCCACGTCGTGGAACGCATCGAACATCAACAGGGTGTGCTTGAGTTGGGCGGCCGCGACAGGCGCCAGCGTGGCGTCGTCCAGCAGCTCGACCAACGTCACGATGTTGTAGCCGCCTTGCATGGTGCCAAGCAGTTCAACAGCGCGCTTTTTGTCGATCAGGGGGGAGGTGGCTTCGCCCTTGGCCAGGGCGGACAGGAAACCGGCCTTGACGTAGGCAGCTTCGTCAACGCCCGGTGGAATGCGGTTGGTGATCAGGTCAACGAGGAATTCTTCTTCGCCAGCCGGGGGATTTTTCAGCAGCTCGACCAGGCCTGCGGTTTGTTCGGCGTTAAGCGGCTGGGGCACGATACCCAGGGCGGCACGCTCTTCGATATGTTTGCGGTAGGCTTCAAGCACAGTTATTACCCTCATCAGTGGTCCCACGGGACGCTCATCCAGGAATGACCGGCACGCGTGCGCTCGGGGGCTTTTTGGGCCGCAAAGCCAGCGCTGCCGACCGTCCTTACAGAAGCTGCTTTCAAAGTTTTACGCCTGCAGAACGGAGCTGATGAGGGTTGGCGCAAGTGTTGACCTACCTGGGTCAAACCTGCGCCAACACCGTTCTGAAGGAACGACTGTGCTCGTGACGCTTTGAAAACAGCTTCCAGCGGATTATTGGCGCCTTACAAGGCCGGGTGATTCTACGGCAAAAAAAATCTAAAGGTAAGTTGCGTCACCAAGTTTGCAGGGTGATCAACCTTAGACAAAGGGCTAACATGGCGCACTGTTTCGCTGATCTGCGTGTTTTCGCCCATGTCCAACCAAACCATCAAGACCCCCTGCGTCGGCCTGTGCTCCACGGTCTACGGCGATCTCGTGTGCCGCGGCTGCAAGCGCTTTCACCACGAAGTGATCCAGTGGAATGGCTATAACGAAGAAGAAAAGCGTGCGGTCTGGCTCAGGCTCGGGCAATTGCTGGTGCAGGTGATGGCCGGCAAAGTCGAGGTTTTTGCCCCCAAGACCCTGCGCGGGCAGTTGGAACAGCGCAAGATTCGCTTCGTGCCGCACCAGTCCGAGTATTGCTGGGCCTATCAGTTGATTGCGCGTGGGGCGCGGGTGATCAATAACCTGGAGGCCTATGGCATGGTGCTGCTGCCGGAGTTCCGCGACTGGCCCTTGCCAGACCTGCGCGATGCGATTGATCGGGAGTTCTTTATCTTGTCCGAGGCGCATTACCAGCGTTATATCGCACCGGGATTCCTGAAGGATGCGCTATCTACCTGACGGTACAGGGGCCCCTGTAGGAGCGAGCTTGCTCGCGAAAAACGCCCAGGCAACGCGTTCATTCTGAATAAACGCGGGGGGCCTGAGCTCTTCGCGAGCAAGCTCGCTCCTACAGAAAAGCCTTGAGGCAAGCCCCTCCCACATTTGATCTTCATTAGCTCAGGCTTGGGTGGCGAGTTCTTCCAAATGGTCCATCAGCGTCTGCGGCTTGAGCACCAGCACATCGCTTTCCACCGCATCCAGCACCACCTCTGCCGTATTGCCGATTAACGCCCCGGAAATTCCAGTGCGCGCCACGGTGCCGATAATTGTCAGTGCCGCCTGCAACTGGTGGGCGATATGGGGAATCAGCACATCCGCCGGGCCTTCCTTGATATGCAGGTGTGCATCATCCACGTCGAATTCGGCCTGGAAGGCCTGGCACTGCTCGCGATAACGCGCCTCGATGGTTTCCCTGAGTTGAAACGTCGGGTCCGCAGCGGAGAGCATCGGCGAGGGATGCGCGCTGATCACATGCAACTGCGCCTTGGCCAGGCTGGCGATATCAAAGCCGTGGTCGATGATGGAATTGTGCAGCGAGCGGTGTTCGCCGTCGGAATTGCCCACGTCGACGGCCGCCAGAATCACGCCGCCGGCCCAGGGCGTGGCGGTCTTGACCAGCAGCACGGGCGTCGGGCAATAGCGCAGCAGTTTCCAGTCTGCCGGGGTCAGCAGGGCCTTTTTCAGCGGGCTGTCGGCAAAGTGCTGCTTGATCACCAGGCCGCAGCCCTCGGCCTGCTGCACGTCGACGATGGTTTCATGCAAGCTGTCGTTCCACGCCTGTTCGGTCGTGACGCTGTACCCGTCCTCCTGCAGGCCGGATTTGAGCAGGCTCAGCAGCGCCGAATGTTCATGCTTTCTGTCACAGACCAGCAAATGCAGGTGCGCGTCGGTGACCCCGGCGATCAGCTTCGCGCGCTTGAGGGCCAGGCTTTCGGGATGCTCGGGCTCGATGACCACCAGGATGCTGCGGATGGCTTGCATGGTCGGTTCTCCAGGAGTGGGCCTGCAACAACTATAGTTGCTGCACGCGTGCCGTCATCTTGATGTACATCAAGGCCCATGGCTGGTGGTCTGCGGCGTGGTCGGTATAATCGGCGCCCTTTTGTGATCCTTTGCCCGTGAGCCCGATGATCCTGCCCGAAATCCACGAATTCCTCGGTTGCCGCACCCCCGACGCCTGGGTCCAGGCCGCGCTGGCCGACCAGGACACCCTGCTGATCGACCACAAGAACTGCGAATTCAAAGCCGCCAGCACCGCCCTGAGCCTGATCGCCAAGTACCACGGCCACCTCGACTTGATCAATATGATGTCGCGCCTGGCCCGTGAAGAGCTGGTGCACCACGAGCAGCTCATGCGCCTGATGAAAAAACGCAAGGTTGAACTGCGCCAATTGTCCGCCGGCCGCTACGCCTCGGGTTTGCGCAAGGTGGTGCGCAACCATGAGCCGGTCAAACTGGTGGATACCCTGGTGGTGGGGGCCTTTATCGAAGCGCGCAGTTGCGAGCGTTTCGAGGCGCTGGTGCCACATTTGGACGAAGAACTCGGCAAGTTCTACTTCGGTTTGCTCAAAAGCGAAGCGCGGCACTTTCAGGGTTACTTGAAACTGGCCTACCAGTACGGTGACGCCCAGGACATCGCCCAGGTTATCGAGCGGGTGAGGGCGGCCGAGCAGGCGTTGATCGAGTCAGCCGACGTCGAGTTCCGCTTTCACAGTGGCGTGCCAGCCTGAGGCCACGGCTACGCCGATCAAGGCGCTGAATCCGGTCAGCAGCAGAATCACCGTTTGCGTGCCAAGCGGCGCTGCCAGCACCGCAATCAGCAAGCCCGCCAATGGCTGGGCGAGGTTGTTGAGCAGGGTGATCACTCCCACCGTTTTGCCGAAATCCTGCACCGGAATCACCCGCTGGCGGGTGCTGCGCATGTACACGTTGAACATCTTGTCGAAACCGCTCACCAGCAGGAAGCCCACGGCGTACACCCATACGCCTGGGCTGAGGGCGGTGATCAGCGCGCCCACGGCAATCATCGAATACGACAACCCGCCGAGCACCTTCAGCGCCAGGCTCGAACGCGCGAGGTAAAATAGAATTACCAGGGTGACCACCGCGCCAGCGGCTTGCAGCTGGGCGTAGGCGTCCTTGTCCGCCGCGTATTGCCCGGTGACCAGGGCCGCCGACGTGGCCAGCGTCACGCCGACGATCAGGTTCACACCGATGGCCAGGGTAATGATGCGCTTCAACTCCACCCGGTTGCGGATGTGGCCCAAAGCGGTGCGCAGCGGCTGCAGCCAGAGGCCCGGGTGCTGCGGCGCATGGGGCTGCAGGTGCACGCGGGTGTTGCGCTGCCAGGCCAGCATCGCCAGGTCCGCCAGCACAAACAGTGCGGCGATGCCCAGCACCACCCAAGGCCACGCCCAGACTTCCAGCATCAGCGCCGCCACCAACGGCCCGAGTACCAGGCCGCTCTGGTCGGCGATCTGCGAATAAGACAACGTCTTGGTATAGGTGTAATGCTGGAAAATATGCGGCATCAGCACTTCCCGCGCCATGATGCCCTGGGTGGTCAATACCCCGCACAACGCCGACAGGATCACCAGCCATTGGATACCGTCGAACAGCCCGTACAGCGCCACCGCTACCACGCAGGCCAGCGCCCGATACACTTGGCTGACATGCAGGATGCGCGCGGGTGAAAACCTGTCGCACAACGCCCCGCACACCGGAAAGGCCAGGTAGCGCGGCAGTGACTCGACAAAGAACGCCAGGCCCGCCCAAGACACACTCTGGGTGGTTTGGAACACGATCAGCGGCACGATGAACAGCAGAATCTGGTCCGCCAGCCGCGACAGGAACAGTGAAACGAAGAACGCCAAATAATCCTTGCGCATATAACTCCCTGTGAATGGCGTAAAAGAGTGCAGGCTATTTGTTAAAAACTCTTAAAAGCATGAAGCTTGCTGGCACCCTGCGTGCGGCGGCTCCCGTTGGGCAGCTTGCCACCTATACTGCCAGCCTTTCAATCGGCGTTCCTACACTGAGAACTTATGGAAAACCTGGGTCTGGGCAAAGTCCTGCTCGTCGAGGACGATGAGAAGCTGGCAGGGCTGATCGCGCATTTTCTGTCGCAACATGGTTTCGAGGTGCAGGCGGTGCACCGGGGCGATTTGGCCTTGGCGGCATTCCTGGCGTTCAAACCGAAAATGGTCGTGCTCGACTTGATGTTGCCGGGCCAGAGCGGCCTGCATGTGTGTCGCGAGATCCGCGCGGTGTCCGACACACCGATTGTGATCCTCACCGCCAAGGAAGATGACCTGGACCATATCCTGGGCCTGGAGTCCGGTGCCGATGACTATGTGATCAAACCCATCAAGCCGCCGGTATTGCTGGCGCGCCTGCGGGCGCTGCAACGTCGGCAAGTGCCCGAGACGACGGTACGCGATTACCTGGAATTCGGCCGGTTGTCGATCAACCGCAGTTGCCGGGTGGTCAGCCTGGGCGATGAAAAAATCGACCTCACCACCATGGAGTTCGAATTGCTCTGGCTACTGGCGAGCAGCTCGGGAACCATCCTTTCACGCGACGACATCCTCAACCGCATGCGCGGCATTGCGTTCGATGGCCTGAACCGCAGCGTCGATGTGTACATCAGCAAACTGCGCGGCAAGCTCAATGACAACCCGCGCGAGCCGGTGTGCATCAAGACCATCTGGGGCAAGGGCTACCTGTTCAATCCGTTCGCCTGGGAGATGTAGATGCTGCGCCTGTATCTGCGCTTGTACCTGATCCTCGCGCTCGGGTTGGCCGGTGCGATCTGGTTGGTCAACTATGGCCTGGACGCGTACATGCCCGAGTCCAATGAAACCTATAATCGCGAGGCCCTGCGCGGTCCGGCGTGGGCCCTGGTGGAACAACTGCGGCCGGTGCAGGGCGAGGCGCGCCAGGCGCGTCTGGATCAGTTGCAACCGCATTACGGCCTGCGCCTGCAACTGGTGCAGCGCGACAGCCAGCACCTGAGCGCGCGCGAACAGGCACTACTGGCGGCCGGCCAAGTGGTGGTGCGCGAGGACTTCATGAAGTTCCTCGCGCCCATCGACGATGGCCCGCAATTGCTCGAAATCCAGTTGCCGGAAGAACCGAAATGGTTGTACCTGTGGGCCTACGGGCTCCTGGGCGTGAGCCTGGCCATCGTGTTGTACTTCTGGGTGCGCCCGCACTGGCGCGACCTGGAGCACATCCGCCTGGCGGCGCAGCGCTTTGGCGACAACGACCTCGGCTCGCGCATCCTGTTGCCGCGTCGCTCCACCGTGCGTGCGCTGGCCGGGCACTTCAACCAGATGGCCGAGCGCATCGAAAGCCTGATCGCCAACCAGCGCGAACTGACCAACGCGGTATCCCACGAACTGCGCACGCCCATTGCGCGCTTGTCCTTCGAGCTTGACCAGCTCAAGCAACAGGCCGATCCGCGCCAGAGCCGCGAACTGATCGCCGATATGTACGCCGACCTTGGCGAGCTGGAAGAAATGGTCTCCGAGCTGTTGACCTACGCCAGCCTGGAGCGCGGCGCGACCCAGGTTACCCGCGAAAGCATCGAGGCCCACAGTTGGCTGGACAGCGTGATCGGCAGCGTGGCGCTGGAGGCCGAGGCCGCAGGTGTGCAGTTGTCGCTGCGTACCTGTGAGGTCGATGTGATTCGCATCGAGCCACGATTCATGGCGCGCGCGGTGATCAACCTGCTGCGCAACGCCATTCGCTATGCCGACCGGCGGGTTGAAGTGTCGTTGATCAAGTTCGGCAGCGGTTACGAACTGCAGGTCAGCGACGATGGTCCCGGTATTCCGGTGGAGGGCCGCGCCAAGATCTTTGAACCCTTCATGCGCCTGGACTCAAGCCGCGACCGCCGTACCGGCGGCTTCGGCCTGGGCCTGGCGCTGGTCCAGCGGGTCAGCCAATGGCATGGCGGACAGGTGCAGGTGCTGGACTCGGAGTGGGGTGGCGCGTCGTTTCGGATGACCTGGGCGTATGCCGAGTAAGTATCCGTAAAACACCGGCAAGCCAGCGTGGGAGGGGGCTTTCCCTAATACCAATCAGTTAAGGCGACACCGAACCTGTGGCGAGGGAGCTTGCTCCCGCTGGACTGCGCAGCAGTCCCATTGTTTGGGGCCGCTTCGCGCCCCAGCGGGAGCAAGCTCCCTCGCCACAAGTCAGCTCTCGCTCCTGCTACTTCTTAACTGACTGGAATCAGGGCTTGCCCCCGATTGCTTCCTTTAAAAATTCAACGTGTCGAGGGGCGAGTGCAGACGTTTGAAGGCGTAGCCCGAAGCGCTCAGGCCATTGACCTGGCGGCTGACGGTATCGCCCAGGCCATAGCCGCTGCCGGCTACGACCGCGTGGGCGTTATCGACGGGCAGCAGGATGTAGTCGGTCAGGGCTTCATCGTGCAGTTGGCCGCGAATCACCAGGAAGCCTTCCTCCAGGCGCACGCTGACGCCGCTCAGCGGCGCATCGGGCTCGTGGGTATTGAGCACCTGGTAAGTGCCGACGGTGTCCGCCCACGCCAGGGGCAGCGGCGGCGGCTCGATGCGTTCGCCCACGGCAACGCGTTGGCCGTGGCTGCGGGCGGTGAGGATCTGCCGGCCCTGTACCCTCACCACGTCCAATTGCACGCGGCCCAGTTCGCCAAGGTCTTTCAGCCAGAAGCCGAAAACTTTTTTCTGCGCGCGCAGCCAGCCTTGATCGTCGCGCATCAGCTCGAAATCGCACCCGCCCAGTTCTCCGGATAAGCGCCCGTGATCATCCTTGATACGCAACACGCCCCATGAGGTCGCGTAGAACCCGGCCAGGCGCTTGCGGTCGATTGCGGCCGGCACTTGGCGCAGCTTGAGGCCGTGGTTTGGGGCCTGGCAGTCGTCGGCACAGACCGCCTTGCCGGTCTGCGCCTGGAGCATCAGGCGCAGGGTGTCGGTGGACAACGTCACCACCAGCTGTTCGGCATTGCTGTCATTGGCCATGATGATCACGGCCAGTTGCTGATCCGGGAGGATGCTCAACTGCGCGGCGAAATCATCGCCGCCGCCGCTGTGCTGATAGGCCCGTATGCCAGGGCCCACCGGTTCATCCCCGCACGGTGCCAGAAACCAGCCGAGACCCATCTGGCAATCGAAATCCAGGGCATTGCCGGTGTTCTGCTGGGTGAACATCTCATCGATCGAAGCGCTGCCCAGTACCCGGTTGCCTTTGTAGACCCCTTTGGCGAACAGCATGTGTACGTAATGGCTGAGGTCTTTGGGGCTGGCCCACAGGCTGGTGGCGGCGAGGTCACGGACCTGCGCGTCGTTGCTGGCCTTGCCCTCTTCGTAGCCCAAAGCGCGGTAGCTCAATTGGGTGCCGGTGCCGACGAAACTTGACTGGTTCATCTCCAGGGGCTTGAGCAGGCTGCCTTGCAGTTGCGCCTCGAAGCTTTTGCCGGTGCTGCGCTCGATGGCCGCCCCCACCAGGGCGTAGCCCAGATTGGAATACGCCACCTGGGAGCCCGGCGGGCTGCTCAGCCACACGCCCGAAACGCGTTGCGGCATCTGGCCCATGGCGTAGTTACTGCGCAGGTCGCGCAAATGCTCGCTGGGCAAGCCGGATTGATGGCTGAGCAAGCGGCGCAAGGTAATCGCATGGTCCGCCTCGGCCTGGTCGCTGTGAAACCGCGAGCGTACGTGGAACTCGCGCAAGGTTTGCTGAAGCGGCGCATCCAGCGCCAGGCGCTGTTGTTCCACCAGTTGCAAGGCCGCCGTGGCGGTGAGCAACGTGGAGATGCCCCCGGCGCGAAATGCCGTGTTAGGGGTGACCGGCACCCCTCGGGCCTTGTCTGCCAGGCCGAAGCCACGGGCCCAGATCAGTTCCTGGCCACTGACCAGGGCAATCGACAAGCCCGCCACATTGTCCCGGGCCATCTCACGGGGTATACGGCTTTGCAGGTAGCGGATGATCGCGCCGTAATCGCCTTTTTGAATCGACGGCGGGGCGGGCGGTTGCCCCTGGCAACCGAGCGTGCCCAACAGGCAACCGAGCAGCGGGATACCGCGTAACGTGCGAAACATGAAGAGCACCCGGATGGTGGTTTGGATGCTCGAATGCTAGGGCCGTGGCGGCACGCAATCTTTGAGTGCTTTGTCGGGAAACTGTCAAAGACTGTTAACGCCGGCCTCGACCATAGGGTTATGTGTCAAGTCAGTTATCCAGGGCACTCAAGATCGCATGCGCCACTTTCACCCGTTCGGCATTCGGGTAGTTCCTGTTGGCCAGGATCACCACGCCAATATCCCTGCTCGGTACATACGCCACGTAGGCGCCGAAACCATTGGTTGAACCGGTTTTGTTGTAGAGCACATTGGCCGGTCGGGCCTGCGCCGGTTGCAGCCACTTGACGGTGTGCGACTCCAGCGCCATCGGTGTGGAGTTGCCCTCTATCAAGGCCTGCTGGGTGATGGGGTAGGGGTAGTATTCCCAACCCAGGCCCTGGGTCATGCCGTCGACGCTGTAGTAACCGCTGTGTGTGGTGGCGATCGCCTGTTGCAGCGGCGCGCTCAAGGTCTCGGGGTGCAGGTTGAGCATCACGTAGCGCGCCAGGTCCTGGGTGCTGGTCTTGATGCCGTAGGCTTCGCTGTCGAGTGCGCCTGGGCCCACGCGCACGGGTTTGTCCTGCTTGTCGTAGCCTTGGGCGTAGCGGCCCAGCTTGTCGGCGGGCACGTTGAGGTAGGTGTTCTTCAAGCCCAGCGCCGGCAGCAAGGTCTGTTCCATGGCGACATTGAACGGCTGGCCCAGGCTTTTCGCCGCGAGGTAGCCGAACAGTCCGATGCTCGGGTTGGAGTAGAGGCGTCGCGTACCGGGGGTCTCGGTGGGTTGCCAGTGCCTGTAGTAATCGAGCATGGTCGCGGCGCTGTCGGCCGCACCTGGGAATTGCAGCGGCAGGCCGCCTGCGGTGTAGGTCGCCAGCTGCAACAGGCTGATGTGATCGAACGCGCTGCCGGCCAGTTCGGCCCAGTGCTGGCTGGCGCGGTCCGACAGCTTCAACTTGCCGCTGGCCTGGGCATAGCCACCGAGGGTTGAAGTGAAGGTCTTGGACACTGAGCCGACTTCGAACAAGGTGTCTTGCGTGACGGGCTGCTTGCCTTCCCTGGACGCCACGCCGTAGTTAAAGTATTGCGCCTGACCCTTCTTCACCACGGCCACCGACAGCCCGACGATGCCCTGTTGCTGCATCAGCGGTTTGACGCGACTGTCCACCACTTCGCGCAGGTCGGTCGCAGCCAGGCACGGAGCAGCAACCAGCAGAGACGCTGAAATCAGCAGGCTTCGTACGCTAAAACGGGATTTTTCCTGCATGTTATTTTCGTTTCCCTGTAACGGATTGACTTAGGGTGAAGCCTGCGCGGGTGCCGCCATCGGGGGCAAGCCCTAATGCCAGTCAGTTAAGGCTTTTTGTAGGAGCGAGCTTGCTCGCGAAAAACGTCAACGATAACGCGTGCTTTCTGAATGAACGCGGTGCCTGTGAGTTTTTCGCGAGCAAGCTCGCTCCTACAGACGGCGGTGTACGCTTAACTGACTGGCATTGGGGCAAGCCCCCTCCCACAGCTGGAGTGTGTCAGGCAAGGTACTTGCGAAACCATCCCAGGGTGCGCTCCCACGCCAGGTTCGCTGCTGCCTCGTCATAACGCGGCGTCGAATCGTTGTGAAAGCCGTGGTTGGCTCCCGGGTAGATAAATGCCTCATACGTCGTGCCGGCGGCTTTCAGCGCCTGCTCGTAGGCCGGCCAACCTTCGTTGATGCGCGCATCCAGCTCCCCGTAATGCAGCATGATCGGTGCCTTGATGCGGGGTACGTCCTTGGCCTCGGGTTGACGCCCGTAGAACGATACGGCCGCCGCCAGTTCCGGGTAGGCCACCGCCGCCGCATTGGTCACGCCACCGCCATAGCAGAAACCGGTGATGCCGACTTTGCCGGTGCTGCTGTCGTGGTGCATCAGCCACTCAATGGCCGCGAAAAAGTCGTTCATCAGTTTGGTGGGGTCGACGGTCTGCTGCAGGGCCACGCCTTTTTCATCGTTGCCGGGGTAGCCGCCCACCGAGGTCAGGCCATCGGGCGCCAGGGCGATAAAGCCGGCTTTGGCCAGGCGCCGCGCCACGTCTTCGATATACGGGTTGAGGCCTCGGTTTTCATGCACGACCACCACCGCAGGCAGTTTGCCGGCGGCCTTGGCCGGGCGCACCAGATAGCCGCGCACCGTGCCGTTACCCTTGGGTGACGGGTAGGTGACGTAGTCGGCAACGATAGCGGGGTCGGTGAATTTCACCTGTTCGGCGAGTGCGTAGTTGGGGCTCAAGGCGGCGAGCAGGGCCGAGGCGGTCAGGCCACCGAAGGTAAACAGCGCGGCGCGGTCGAGAAATTCGCGGCGGTTCAGCGTGCCGTGGGCGTAGCCATCGTAGAGTTCCAGCAGTTCGGGAGCGAAGTCTTTGGCGGTGAGACGAGTCATCGGTGCAGTCCTCGATTAGCGGTTGCCGTCAAATGTAGACCAGGATCAACCCGTGCGGCCACGGGCGCGGACGCCATTTCTGTTTAGCAGCCCCTGGCCCCTAGCGCTAGCGCGCGAAGCGCTTCGCGCCTGCCACGCAGCCGATCACCGCCACCGTGACCAGCAGCATGCCCAGGCTGACCTGCTCATGCAGCAGGCCCGCCGCCAGCGCCAAACCAAAGAACGGTTGCAGCAACTGCAACTGGCCGACCGCCGCGATGCCACCCTGGGCCAGGCCGCGATACCAGAATACAAAGCCGATCAACATGCTGAACAGCGCGACGTAACCTAGGCTCAGCCAGGCCGGCAGGCTGATGCCGGTGAACGACGCGGGCGCCAGCAGCCAGCTCAACGGCGCGACGACGGGCAGCGACATTACCAGGGCCCAGCAAATCACCTGCCAGCCACCCAGGCTGCGCGACAGCTTGGCGCCTTCGGCATAGCCCAGGCCGCAGACCAGCACCGCCAACAGCATCAGCAGGTCCCCGGCGGGCGCAGCGCTCAGGCCCTGGGCGAAGGCGTAACCCATCACCAGCGCACTGCCCAGCCCCGAAAACAACCAGAACACCGGTCGCGGCCGCTCGCCGCCGCGCAGCACGCCGAAGATCGCCGTCGCCAGCGGTAGCAGGCCGATAAACACAATGGAGTGCGCGGAGGTCACGTATTGCAGCGCCAGCGCCGTGAGCAGCGGAAAACCGATCACCACGCCGAACGCGACGATAGCCAAGGGCGCCCATTGCGGGCGGGTGGGGCGTTTTTCGCGGAACCACCACAACAGGCACAGCCCCAGGATGGCCGCAAGCGTCGCGCGGATCATGGTCAGGAACACCGGGTCGAATTCCATCACCGCCAGGCGCGTGGCCGGCAACGAACCGCTGAAGATCACCACGCCAATAAAACCGTTGATCCAGCCTTGGGTGCTGCTGTCCAGGGTGCCGAAAGGCGAGGTGCGTTCCATAGGGGTATGTCCGAAAAGGGAAGTTGCGTACTCGGCATCCTAGGGCTGAAGATTAAGGCAATCAAAAAATTGTCATGGATACATCGCCAATGCCGCGCGCCCGCTACAAGTCGCTGGTCGATACCTTCGCCGAGGCCATTCGTGCGGGCAAAATGCCGCCCGGCACGCGCCTGCCCACGCACCGCCAACTCGCCGCCGAGCATGGCCTGGCGCTGGTCACCGCGAGCCGCGTGTACGCCGAGCTTGAGGCGATGGGGCTGGTCAGTGGTGAAACCGGGCGTGGCACTTTTGTACGCGAACTGGCGCTGCCGCCGGGCCAGGGCAGTGGGCAGATGCCCGTCGCCGCGGGCATGCTCGACCTGAATTTCAACTACCCGTCATTGCCCGGCCAGGCCGAGCTTTTGCGTGGCGCACTGCGCCAGTTGGCGCTGTCTGGCGACCTGGAAGCGCTGTTGCGTTACCAGCCCCATGCCGGCCGCCTGCATGAACGCGCCACGGTCGCGCAGCACCTGTTGCAGCGCGGGCTGGCGGTGCAGGCCGAACAGGTATTGCTGGTCAGCGGAGCCCAGCACGGCCTGGCGGTAACCCTGATGGCGCTGCTCAACCCTGGCGATGTGATCGCCGTCGACGCATTGACCTATTCGGGCTTCAAGGTATTGGCCGAGACCCTGCACCTGGAAATCGTCGCGATCCCGGCCAGCGCCACCGGCCCGGACCTCGATCACCTGCAGGCCCTGTGCCGCAAGCGGCCGGTGCGCGCGGTCTACAGCATGCCCACCCTGCATAACCCGCTGGGCTGGGTGATGAGCCTGGCGCAGCGCGAGCGCCTGGTGGCGATTGCACGAGAGCACCACTTGATGATCATCGAGGACGCCGCCTACGCCTTCCTGGCCGAACACGCACCGCCGCCGCTGGCGAGCCTGGCGCCTGAATGCACTGTCTACGTGGGTGGGTTTTCCAAAAGTGTCGCCACCGGCTTGCGCGTCGGTTTTATCGCGGCGCCCCTGGCTTGGGTCAAGGTATTGGAGCGCACCGTCATGGCCACCACCTGGAACGTGCCGGGGGTGATGAGTGCGATTACCGTGGCCTGGATCGAAGATGGCACCGTTGCGCAGCTGGAGGCGCAAAAACGTGCAGATGCCCAGGCGCGACAAGGTTTGGCGGCGCAAGTGCTGACGGGGCTGAGCTATATCAGCCATCCCTCATCGTATTTTTTGTGGCTGCCGCTGGCCGAAGATGTCCGCGCCGATCAGGTGGCCATGACCTTGCAGCGCGAAGGTATTGGCGTTTCCACCGCCGAGCCGTTTGCCGTCTCGGCCCATGTGCCCCATGCGCTGCGCCTGGCGTTGGGGTCGGTGTCGATGACGGCGCTGCGTGAGGCGTTGCTCAAGGTGCGCAAAGTAGTGCAATGGTGAGCCGTGGCTGAGCGGCTCACCGGCAAGGGTCAGTATTTGTAGGCCTGGCGGCCGATCAGCAGCCATTGGCCTTTCTGTTTCTGCCAGACCTGGAAGTTATCGATATCGGTCGGCACTTCGACGCCACTGTTCACCGCCAGGGCGTGAAAGTGGTTGCGCACCAGAGCGGTATCGCCATTGAGGGTGATGCTCTGGTTTTGCATTTCCAGGGTCTTGAACGCGCTCTTGTGAGTTTCCAGGTCTTCGATGAACTGCGCCTTGTTCTGCACCTTGCCGCTGGAATGGCCGTAGGTGAGGGTGTCTGCGGTCAGCGCATGCAGTTGCTTGAGGTCCAGGTGCAACATAGCCTGGGTCAGTTGGTCGACCGCCTGGGCTACTTCCTTCTCGGCGGGCGCCGGTGCGGCCGCAACGTAGCCGGAGAACAGGCACAGGAAAGCGATCAGCACTTTGAGATTTTGCATGGGGAGTCCTTATTGTTGTTGGGGAGCGACACGATGAGGTCTGTCGTCGTACAACCATGCAATAAATTGGCAGGGGAAGGAAAGGGGGTTCTTGAAATATTCTGAAATTACTTATTTGCCGACGTGGAACTCGGCTGAACCTGTGGGAGGGGGCAAGCCCTAATGCCAGTCAGTTAAGGCGACACCGAACCTGTGGCGAGGGAGCTTGCTCCCGCTGGACTGCGCAGCAGTCCCATTGCTTGGGGCCGCTTCGCGCCCCAGCGGGAGCAAGCTCCCTCGCCACAAGTTAGTTCTCGCTCCTGCTACTTCTTAACTGACCGGCATTAGGGCAAGTCCACACCCACATGGGGCGGTGATCAGCCGGCTGACAACGGCGGTGTACGCGGTGGAATTATGCGTTTGCTGCCGGTGGCTTCGTACGCTGACGCCAAGCGCAACAGAGCCGAATCGTCATACGCCCGCCCGGCAAATGTCAGCCCGACCGGCATGCCGATATCGGCCATCACGCCCATCGGCACGGTGACGGTAGGCACGCCAAGATGGCGAATGGCGAGGTTGCCGTTGGCCACCCACACGCCATTGCTCCAGGCGATATCGGCGGAGGCTTCGTTGACATCGGCATC
This sequence comes from Pseudomonas sp. R1-43-08, assembly GCF_003852255.1. Taxonomy (NCBI): domain Bacteria; kingdom Pseudomonadati; phylum Pseudomonadota; class Gammaproteobacteria; order Pseudomonadales; family Pseudomonadaceae; genus Pseudomonas; species Pseudomonas sp. R1-43-08. The sequence continues at coordinate 3,035,866 of NZ_CP027734.1, read as the reverse complement.
GGCCGGGCCCACGTCGGCCACGGTGGGGAACAGCACCGCGTCGAGCCCCAGGCGGTCCATCCAGTCTTCCAGGTCCAGCCGGCGGGTTTGCTCGAGGCCGCGCAAGCCGTCGGGCAAGCTGCTGATCTCGTTCCACGGCGTGATGCCGCGCTGGGCCATGCGCACGTATTCATCCATGCCGGCGGCCAGGTCGTCTTCGCGGTTGGGCAGGGTGCCGGGGTCGTGGGGGAAGATCTTCGGGCCATCGACATCTGCCAGGCGGTTCAACGCCGGGTCGCCGTTGGCACGCAAAAAGTCATCGAACGCCCAGGCCGACAATTCCCACAGTTCATCGTGGAGGAATTGCCGGGACACCAGGCCACGGTTGAACACTGTGGGCGCGCCGGGGCGGTCGCCTTCGCAATTGGACACCAGTGGGAAATCCACTTCGATGACTTCGGCGCCTGCGGCTTCCAGGGCGTGGCGTGCGGCTTGCCACAGCTCGATCACTGAGGCGCGGGTGTGGATTTTCTGCCCGGTCGGTCCGCCGATCCCTGGTTTCTCACTGGTGCCGGCCTCAGGGTCGGCGTTGATGTACATGCGCGGCACGCCGAAGCGTTTGCCGGCCAGGGCCGCGCTGCCCGCCGCGAGTTCGGCGTAGGACGCCGGGCGCACCGAACTGACGCTGGGGATCGGCACCCAGGGTTGCAGGCGCCACAGGTCGCCACGGGTGTGCGGGTCTTCGGCGACCACCACGTCGAGTACTTCCAGCAGGTCAGCCATGGTGCGCGCATAGGGCACCACCACGTCCATGGTCGGGGTCAGCGGCCAGTTGCCGCGTACCGAAATCACCCCACGCGAAGGCGTGTACGCACACAAGCCGTTGTTAGAGGCCGGGCCGCGACCGCTCGACCAGGTTTCTTCGGCCAGGCCAAACGCGGCGAAACTTGCCGCCGTGGCCGTGCCGGCGCCGTTGGACGAACCCGAGGCGAACGGTGCGGTGAGGTAATCGGCGTTATACGGGCTTTCGGCGCGGCCATAGACGCCGCGTTGCATGCCGCCGTTGGCCATGGGCGGCATATTGGTCTTGCCCAGGCAGATGGCCCCGCCAGCGCGCAAACGCTCGATGGTGAAGGCATCACGCTGGGCGACCAGCTTGGCGAACGCCGGGCTGCCGGACGCAGCGGTGAGGCCCTTGACCAGGTAACTGTCCTTGGCCGTATAGGGAATGCCATCCAGCGGCCCCAGCGTCTGGCCTTTTGCCCGGCGTGCATCGGACGCCTCGGCTTCCTGCAAGGCCTCGGGGTTGCGCACCACCACGGCGTTCAGCGCGGTGGCGGTCTGCGGGCCGTCATAGGCGTCGATCCGCGCCAGGTAGGCCTGCACCAGTTCAACGGCGCTGGTCTGGCCGGATCCAAGCGCAGCGCGCAATTGGGCAATGGAGACTTCGGTAACTTGCATCAGGTTTTTTTCGCCGCCTTCAAGTGGGGGTATGGCGGCAGTCTACGTACAGATATTTCTCAGTGCCAGCTTACTGCTAAGGTAAGCGGCCTGATGATTCACATTGCACTCCAAGGAGGAGAACATGCCCAGACCCTATATCGCCCTGGCCGGTTTGCTCGGGTTTTCGTTGTATACCGCGGCTACCATGTTGACGGCCGAGCAATCGCTCATTGCGTTTGGGCAGCAATTGTTGTCGCGGCCAGATACGGCGCAGGTGGTGATTGACCTGTACCTGATGGCGATACTGGCGTGTGTGTGGATGTACCGGGATGCGCGGGGGCGGGGGCGCTCTGTGGCGTCGTTGATCCCCTATTTCCTGCTGACGGCGGTGTTCGTGTCGGTAGGGCCGCTGCTGTATATCGTCGTCAATGGGTTCACGCGACGCACCTGACGACAAAATACCAATGTGGGAGGGGGCTTGCCCCCGATGGCGGTGGTTCAGTCACATCCTCTATAACTGACATACCGCCATCGGGAGCAAGCCCCCTCCCACATTGTTTAAGCGTCTCCCGCCTGGATAGCGGCAGGCCTACACGCCTTTTGTCGATGGCAACAATATCGTCAGGATGCCCGCCAACGGCAGGAACGAGCAGATTTTGTAGACGTATTCGATACCGTGGCTATCGGCGAGCAAGCCCAGCAGTGCCGCGCCGATCCCGCTGAAACCGAACATCAGGCCGAAGAAGATCCCGGCGATCATGCCGACATTGCCCGGCACCAGTTCCTGGGCAAACACCACGATAGCCGAGAACGCCGAGGCGATGATGAAACCAATGACCACGCTGAGTACGGCGGTCCAGAACAGGTCGACATAGGGCAGGGCGAGGGTGAACGGTGCGGCGCCAAGAATCGAAAACCAGATGACTGTCTTGCGCCCGATCCTGTCGCCGATCGGCCCGCCGGCGAAGGTGCCCACGGCCACCGCGCCTAGGAACAGGAACAGGTACATCTGGGAGCTGGCGACCGACAGCTGGAATTTTTCGATCAGGTAGAACGTGAAGTAGCTGGTCAGGCTGGTCATGTACCAATATTTGGAGAATACCAGCAGCGCCAGCACCACCAGGGCAAAGGTCACCCGGCCTTTGGACAGGCCATGGGTCGGTTTGCCGCCTTGCTTGAGCTTGAACAGGTTGAGGTGGTGGCGGTACCAGCGGCTCAAGCCGTACAGCACCAGGATCGCGAACACCGCGAACAGGCCGAACCAGGCGATATGGCTCTGGCCGTAAGGAATGATGATAGCCGCCGCCAGCAGTGGACCGAAGGCACTGCCGGTGTTACCGCCGACCTGGAACGTCGATTGCGCCAGGCCATAGCGGCCGCCGGAGGCCAGGCGTGCCACGCGGGACGTTTCCGGGTGGAACGTCGACGAGCCGACACCGACCAGCGCCGCCGCCAGCAAAATCAGCGGGAAGCTGCCGACAAACGCCAGCATCAGAATGCCGATCAAGGTGCAGACCATGCCCGCCGGCAGCAGCCAGGGCTTGGGATGACGGTCGGTGTGGTAGCCGATCCAGGGCTGCAGCAGCGATGCGGTGAGTTGGAAAGTCAGGGTGATCAGGCCGACCTGGGTAAACGTCAGGCCGTAGTTGGCCTTGAGCATTGGGTAGATCGACGGCAGCACGGCCTGGATCAGGTCGTTGATCAGATGCGCCAGGGCGCAGGCGCCGAGCACGCGCATGACCAGAGGGCTGACCTGGGGCGTCGTGGTGGCAGCGGCGGGTGTCGCGGTGAGGGTCGACATGCAGGCATTCCATACAAGGCAGCGAACAGGGGCCGACGCTACTTGAGCGGGCGGCCCATTTCTAATTATTTCGGGAGCCATGCTAGAGTCGACGCAAATGCCTGTCTCGCGCAATTCGGGCGTAATTCATCGCAAAAAGGGCGAAATCATCAAATCCCTCGACAAATTCCTCCAGGAGATCGATGAAGGCGATTGGGCCGTCATCAGCTCGGCCACTGACTACCCGGAAAACTGGGTGATTCCCGAGCACAGCCACAACAAGCATCAACTGCTCTACGCCATTGGCGGCGTGATGGTGGTGTATTCGGCGTTGAACCAGTGGACCGTGCCGCCCAATCGCGGGTTCTGGATGCCCTGTGGCCAGGTGCATGCGCTGCGTTGCGTGGGCACCTTGAAAATGCGCAGCGTATTCGTGCGTCCGGACAGCTTTCCGGACCTGCCGACCGAGCCGAAGACGGTGACGGTGTCGCCGCTGCTGAGTGAATTGATCAAAGTCTCGGTCAGCTTGAAACCGCCCTTTGCCGAGGATTCGCGCGACGCCAGGATCATGCGCCTGATCCTCGATGAGCTGGCTATCCTGCCCGCGCTGCCGTTGTCACTTCCTCAGCCCGCCGACCCGCGCATCAATCACATCTGCCTGACGCTGCAGCAAGATCCGGGCGATGCGTCCACCGTCGCCGATTGGAGCCAGCGCCTGGACCTGGATCAAAAAACCATTCAACGCCTGTTCCGCCGCGAAACCGGGATGACCTTCGGCCAGTGGCGCCAGCAGGCCCGTTTGCTGTTGGCGCTGGAGCGCATCGCGGTGGGCGAGAAAATTATCGATGTGGCCCTTGAGTTGGGCTACGAAAGCCCCAGCGCCTTTACCAGCATGTTCAAGAAACAGTTCGGCAAGACGCCGAGTCAGTTTTTCAGCTAGTGCTGCTGATAACGCGGGCAGGCCGCGGGCGGCGTGACGCCAGGTAGGCCAGCACGGTGGCGACCACCAGCAAGGCCGCGCTCAGTTCGAAGGTCGCCTGGTAACCGCTCAGGTCGAAAGCCACGCCGCCGACCGTGGCGCCTGCGGCAATCGCCAACTGAATGATGGCAACCATCAAGCCACCGCCAGCCTCGGCGTTGTAAGGCGTGGTTCTCGATAACCATGTCCACCAGCCCACCGGCGCGGCGGTCGCCACCAGGCCCCAGCTGCCCAGCAACACGCTGGTCATGAGGGTGGAACTGCCGAACGCCACCAGTGCAAGGGCGATGCCTGCCATTATCAGTGGGATGGCAATCAGCGTCGGGTACAGGTGGTGCTTCAGGAAGCGTTCAATCAGGAACGTCCCCGCCAGGCCCGCCAGGCCGAGCACCAGCAGCATCAACGACAGCGTGGAGACGTCAACCCGGGTCACGCTTTCCAGGAACGGTCGCAGGTAGGTGAACAGCATGAACTGGCCCATGAAGAACACGCTGACGGCCACCATCCCCAGGGCTACGGTGGGGTTTTTCATCAGGCTCAGGACATTGCCGGCTTTCGCCTCGGCCTTGTTCTTCAGCGCAGGCAGGCTCACCAGCAGCCACACCAGTGCAATCACGGCCACCGGCACCACACAGAAAAACGCGCCACGCCAGCCGATGATGCCGCCCAGAAAGCTGCCCAGCGGCGCCGCAATCACCGTCGCCAGTGCATTGCCGCCGTTGACGATGGCCAAGGCACGCGGCTCCTGGGCCTGGGGCACCAGGCGCATCGCCGTGGCCGCCGACAGTGACCAGAAGCCGCCAATCGCCACGCCGATCAACGCACGACCGAGCATGAACACCAGGTAGTTCGGGGCGAACGCCACCACGCTGCCGGAGACGATCATCAGCAGTGTCAGCGCCATCAGCAGGCGCTTGCGATCCACCCGCGCGGCGATCGAGGCGATCACCAGGCTGGTGAGCAGGGCAAACACCCCGGACACCGAAATGCCCTGGCCGGCCTGGCCTTCGGTGATGTGCAGGTCGGCGGCCAGGGGTGTCAGCAGGCTCACCGGCATGAATTCGGAAGCGACCAGCGCGAACGCCGCCAGCGACATCGCCAGCACGGCGCCCCAGCGTTGGGTTTGTGGCGTAGCGGACATCACTTCAAATAGCCCTGGAAGAAGGTGGTGAGTTTGGCGAACGGGATCAGGTTGACCCGGTCGTAGAGATCGACGTGCCCCGCGTTCGGGATGATCAGCAATTGCTTGGGCTCGGCGGCGCGCTGGAAGGCGTCTTCGCTGAATTCACGGGAGTGCGCGTCGGCCCCGGCAATCAGCAGCAGCGGGCGTGGGGAGATCGTCTCGATGTCGTTGAACGGGTAGAAGTTCATGAACTTCACGTTGCTGGTCAACGTCGGCCGGGTGGTGGTGAGCTTGGAGGCGCCTGGCGGCGTGACTTCACCGCGCGGGGTGCGGTAGAAATCGTAGAACTCATCGCCCACCGCGTCGCCGGTGAGGGTCTGGGGCGTGCCGCCGGTGTAGACGGTCTCGCCGCCCTGGAACTCGACATAGCGCTGGTTGGCAGCCTGGCGCAACACCTGCTGGCGCTGTTGCAGCGTCACGCCGTGCTTGAGGCCGTTGCGGTTGGCGGCGCCCATGTCGTACATGCTGACGGTCGCTATCGCCTTGATGCGCGGATCGATCTTCGCCGCGCTGATCACGAAGCTGCCGCTGCCGCACACGCCAATGGCACCGATGCGTTCACGATCGACCTGGGGGCGGGTGCCGAGGAAGTCCACGGCGGCGCTGAAGTCTTCGGTGTAGAGATCGGGGAGTACGGCGTTGCGCGGCGTGCCGGCGCTTTCGCCCCAGAACGACAGGTCCAGGGACAGCGTGACGAAGCCCTGTTCGGCCATTTTGGTGGCATAGAGGTTGGCGCTTTGTTGCCTGACGGCGCCCATGGGATGGCCGACGACAATGGCGGCGCTTTTGGATCCGGCGGCGAGGTGTTTAGGCGTGAACAACGTGCCCGCCACCTGCATGCCGTATTGATTGTTGAAGGTGACGTTCTCGGCCGTCACCGTGTCGCTTGTGTAGAAGTTATCAGCACCGTTGGACATATCGGCTCCTAATGAGGAAAGGGAAGTCACCAGCAAACCCAGCGCGAGCAGGAGGCGTTTCATAGGGATGTTCCTTGCGAAGTGTCCGAGCATTTTCCCGATGGCGGCAGGGCTTCTGTAGTGCATTTGAGTGGATTACTTGCCTGATCCTCTGAGTTTCACGGTTTGGCGGCGACGCCTGGGGCTGGCGCGGGTAAAGTCCTGCCAAGACATTCAGTGAAGCAGTGGAAGGGCCCTATGACGATCCATCAATCGCCGCTGGACGCGCTGATCCAGGCCATCGGCTCGCGCATCCCGGCGCCCGGCGACTTCCCGATGCCGATCCCGGGCCTGGGGTTCTATCGGCGTGAACAACCGGCCGCGCCGGTGGTGTGCATGGTCGAACCGAGCATCGTGCTGGTGGTACAGGGCGAGAAGCGGTTGTGGGTCGGCGGTGAGGGCTATCCCTACGACACAGCGCGATTTCTGGTGACCTCACTGGATATTCCGGCCAACTCCGAAGTGCTGGTCGCCAGCCCCGGGCAACCGTGCCTGGGGCTGATGTTCAAGCTGGACCTGCGCATGCTGGCCGAGCTGATCGCCCAGGGCGGCCTGCCGCCAACCCGTGAACGCGCGATGATGAAAGGCGTTGGCATCGGCTCGGTGACGGACGGCATGCTGGCGGCATTCGCGCGCCTGGTGGCGCTGCTGGATGAACCTGACGCCATCGCGGTACTGGCGCCGTTGATCCAGCGCGAGATCCACTACCGGTTATTGAAGAGCGACCAGGCCGGCCGACTGCGCCAGATCTGTTCAGTGGACGGGCAGGGGTATCGGATTGCCAAGGCCATCGATTGGCTGAAACTGAATTTCGACAGCCCACTGCGCGTGGAAGAACTGGCCGCACGCGTGCAGATGAGCGCGGCAACCTTTCACCATCACTTCCGCCAACTGACCTCGATGAGCCCGTTGCAGTATCAGAAATGGCTGCGCTTGAACGAGGCCAGGCGCTTGATGTTGAACGAGCACCAGGACGTGTCCAGTGCCGCGTTCAAAGTCGGTTATGAAAGCCCGTCGCAGTTCAGCCGTGAGTACAGCCGTCTGTTTGGCGTGCCGCCCAAGCGCGACATGGCCGCGCTGCGGGGCAGGGCGGGTGTTACTGCTCTGACGGCGTCAAGTTAGCGTAAAAGATGCACCCGATCAGTCGCGCGAACAGGCTCAGGGTTTCCGGCAGGTTGGGGTCGTCGAACAGCATGGCGCGTGAATCCAGCGCGCACAGTGCGCCGAACAGGCGCCCGTCGGGCAGGAAAATCGGCGCGCCGGCATAGCTCTCGATGGCGTATTGCTTGACCACCGGGCGTGCGGCAAAGCGGCCGTCGAGGCTGATCTGCGGGACGAACAAGGCTTGGGGATCGACGCAGAACTCACTGCACAGGGTGGTTTCCAGGTCGAGCACGTCATCGACATGGATGCCCATCTGCATGGGGTCGTAGGCCGAGCAGACTATCCATTCCAGGTCAGTGAATTTGGCGATGCCGGCGAAGCGCATGCCGGTCAGGCGGGTGACCAGTTTAAGGATGTTGGTGGTCGCTTCGATTTCTGCGATGGCAGCGCGTTCGTCGGCGCTCAGCAGCGATTGGGCAGAGGTGACGCTTGGAATCATGTGAACGCTCCAAAGGCGTGGCCGCAGACAGCGACCACGCACAGCCAGGTCTTAATTGATCCGTGGATGCTGCTGCACCAAGTTTTCGCGCTTGGCCTGGAGCGCCGCAATCTCAGCATCGATGTCTTCGATCTTCTGCTCGATATTGTCATGGTGCTCCTGCAACAGTTCCTTGGCTTCTTCCATGTCGGAGGCCGCCGGGGCCGCTCCTCGCAGTGGTTTATTGGCAGTTTCCTTCATGGTCAGGCCCGTGACCAGACCGACCACGGCGAACACCATCAGGTAGTAAGCCGGCATGTACAGGTCGTTGGTGCTTTCTACCAGCCAGGCCACTGCAGTGGGCGTGATACCGGCGATCAATACCGAGACGTTGAAGGCACTCGCCAGCGCGCTGTAGCGCAGGTGAGTGGGGAACATCGCCGGCAGCGTCGATGCCATCACGCCAATAAAGAAGTTAAGCACAATTGCCAGAATCAGCAGGCCGCTGAAGATCAGCCCGGTCTTGCCGCTGGTAATCAGCATGAAGGCGGGGATCGACAAAAACAGCAAGCCGATGCTGCCGGCGATGATGAAGGGCTTGCGGCCGATCTTGTCGCTGACAAAGCCAATGAACGGCTGCACGAACAGCATGCCGACCATGATCGCGATGATGATCAGCACACCGCTGTTTTCGGCGTAATGCAGGTTGTGTGACAGGTAGCTGGGCATGTAGGTGAGCAGCATGTAGTAGGTCACGTTGGTGGCCGCGACGATACCAATGCAGGTCAGCAGGCTGCGCCAATGCTTGGTGGCGATCTCTTTGAAGGACACCTTGGGGCCATGGCTGAGGCCTTCGCGGTCACCCTGTTCGAGTTTTTCGACATGTTGCTGGAACGCCGGAGTCTCTTCCAGCGCGTGGCGCAGGTACAGGCCGATGATGCCCAGGGGCAGGGCCAGGAAAAACGGCAGGCGCCAGCCCCAGGCCTCGAAATCCGCCTCGCCGAGCACGGTGGAAATCAATACCACCACGCCGGCGCCCAGCACGAAGCCGGCAATCGAGCCGAAGTCCAACCAACTGCCGAGGAACCCGCGCTTGCGGTCTGGGGCGTATTCGGCGACGAAAATCGACGCGCCGGTGTATTCGCCGCCCACCGAGAAGCCCTGGGCCATTTTGCACAACAGCAACAGGATCGGCGCCCAGATGCCAATGGACGCGTACCCCGGAATCAGGCCGATGGCGAAGGTGCTCAAGGACATGATCACGATGGTGGCAGCGAGGACTTTCTGTCGTCCGTACTTGTCACCCAGAGCGCCGAAGAACAGACCGCCCAGTGGGCGGATCAGGAAGGGCACCGAGAAGGTGGCCAGTGCCGCGATCATTTGTACGCTGGGGGACGCGTCGGGGAAGAACACCTTGCCCAGCACATAAGCGACAAACCCATAGACGCCAAAGTCGAACCATTCCATGGCGTTGCCCAGTGCGGCGGCGGTGATTGCCTTGCGCATCTTGTTGTCGTCGACAATGGTGATGTCGTTCAAACCGATGGGTTTGACGCGTTTCTTACGTAATTTCATGCGGGCCACTCTAGAAGCTGAACGGGAGGCGCCATCGCCGCGATGGCACCGCTCTGTCACTTCAGATACAAGCGGACACTAAATAATTCACCCATCGCGGGATTTTTTCTCGCATTGGCGAAATATCGTTGGTGTGAGGCCTGTGGGAGGGGGCTTGCTCCCGTTGCGGTGTATCAGTCAGCAAATTCGCCGCTGACCCACCGCAATCGGGAGCAAGCCCCCTCCCACATTGTCCAGTGCTGTGCATGACAGAGGTGTGTCTTTGCTGGTTACACTGGGCTCGCAGCGTTATGCCGCCAATAGGGACGTCATTTGTATGCCAAACAACCCTTCACGCCTCATCTACCGCCAACCACAGCCTGCTGACGTGGGGCGATTATTCGCCATCTACAGCGACCCCCAGACCAACCTGTTCAACCCTGCCGGCCCCATGGCCAGTCTTGACGATGCGCAGTGCCTGCTGCAGCGCTGGCTCGACCAATGGTCTGCCCTGGGCTACGGCTGGTGGTCGGTTGCACGGCGTGAGGCTCCCGAACACATCATCGGCTTCGGCGGCATTGCGCCGCTCAACTACCTGACAGTGCCGCGCATCAACCTCGGCTATCGCTTCGCCGTCGAAGCCTGGGGGCAGGGCTATGCCACTGAGTTGGGGCACGATGCCTTGGTGCTGGCATTCGAAACACTGGGCTTGCCGGAGGTTTTCGGGCTGGTACGACCGGAGCACGCGGCGTCGATTCGCGTGCTGGAGAAGATCGGCATGCAGCCATTCGGCCTGCTCGATGATGTGCCCGGCCAAGCACCCAGCCGGGTGATGCGTGTTTGTCATCCTACAACTGCGTCAGCCTGACAGTTTTCACACCTCTGTAAATCCTCGTTCACAGCAATCTTTCAGATTGACACTGCCCAGGCAGCCCGATATAAAAGCCACAGTTGTACGACGACATATGACGTTACATATGTCCTACCTAACAAAAATAAAAAGTGATGCCATGAATCTGAACGAGCCCATCAGTGCCCATCGTGTCGGCCAGGCGGTCGGCAGCTATCGCTGGACGATCTGCGCGATGCTGTTTTTCGCCACTACCGTCAACTACCTCGACCGCCAGGTGCTCAGCCTGTTGGCGCCGCAGTTGTCCACGCAATTTGGCTGGAGCAACACCGATTACGCCAACATCGCGGCGGTGTTCCAGTTCGTCTATGCGATTTCCATGCTGTTTGCCGGGCGGTTTGTCGACAAGATCGGCACCAAGGCCGCCTACGTCGTGGCGATTGGCATCTGGTCCACCGGCGCGATCATGCATGCCTTCTCGGTGCAGATGGGTGAGGGCCTTGCGGCGATCAGCACTGCGGTCGGGCTGGCGGTGATTCCGGTGTCGATTGCCGGTTTCATGCTGTCACGCGCGGTGCTGGCGATTGGCGAGGCGGGCAACTTTCCCATCGCGATCAAGGCCACGGCCGAGTACTTCCCCAAGAAAGAGCGTTCCTTCGCCACCGGGATCTTCAATTCGGGCGCCAACGTAGGCGCGATTTTGGCGCCCATCTGTGTGCCATTGATCGCCGGGATGTGGGGCTGGGAAGCGGCCTTCATGGTCATCGGCATGCTGGGCTTCGTGTGGGTGGCCGTGTGGGCCGCCGTGTACGAAAAACCTGAGCAGCAAAAACGCCTGTCGGCCGAAGAACTGGCCTACATCCGCAGCGACCAGACCGTACAACCCTTCACGCCATTGGCTGCGGGCGCAACACCGAAAAAAGTCTCGTGGTTCAAATTGCTGACCTATCGCCAGACCTGGGCCTTTGCCTTCGGCAAGTTCATGACGGACGGCGTCTGGTGGTTCTTCCTGTTCTGGCTGCCCACTTACCTGTCGGCGCAATACGGCATGAAGGGCGCCGATATCGTGATGCCGCTGGCCGTGCTGTACAGCATGACCATGGTCGGCAGTATCGGGGGTGGCTGGTTTCCCAGTTACTTCATGGCACGGGGCGACGCGCCCTATGATGGCCGCATGAAAGCCATGCTGGTGATCGCACTGTTCCCGCTGGTGGTGCTGCTCGCGCAGCCGTTGGGCTACATCAGCTTCTGGGTCCCGGTACTGCTGATCGGCGTGGGTGCCTCGGCACACCAGGCGTGGTCGTGCAATATCTTCACCACGGTATCGGACATGTTCCCGCAGAAAACCGTCGCGTCGGTGGTCGGTATCGGCGGCATGGCGGGAGGCTTGGGCGGAGTGGTGATGACCAAGATCGGCGGCTGGGTGTTTGACTACTACAAATCCATCAACGACATCCACACCGGCTACATGATCATGTTCGCGATCTGTGCCCTGGCGTACCTGGTGGCGTGGAGCGTGATGAAGACGCTGGTGCCGCGCCATAAGGAAATCACCGACCTCTGAATGAGTGTGCCGGAGCGGGCAAGCCGCTCCGGCAGTGTCGGTTCATCGATTACGCGTTACCCGCCACACTGTGTTGGCCAAATCATCGGCAATGATCAGCGCACCTTTCGGGTCCACCGTCACACCGACCGGGCGACCACGGGTCTTGCCATCCTCCCCGCGAAAACCGGTGGCGAAGTCCACAGGCTCGCCAGCCGGTTTGCCGTTGCTGAACGGTACGAAGATCACCTTGTAGCCCACCGGATTATCGCGGTTCCAACTGCCGTGTTCGCCAACGAACACGCCGTCGGCGAATTTTTCGCCCATGGCCGGGATGGAGAAATCCACACCGAGTGCCGCAACGTGCGAACCGAGGCTGTAATCGGGCTTGATCGCCGCAGCCACTTTGGCCGGGTTCTGCGGTTGCGCACGCGGGTCGACGTTCTGGCCCCAGTAGCTATAAGGCCAGCCGTAGAAGGCGCCTTCGCGCACCGAGCTGAGGTAATCCGGCACCAGGTCCGGGCCCAGTTCATCGCGCTCGTTGACCACCGTCCACAGCTGCCCCGAACCCGGTTGGATAGTCAGCGCCGTCGGGTTGCGCAGGCCGGTGGCATAGGGCTTGTGCGCACCGGTCGCGGCATCGATCTGCCAGACCATCGCCCGGTCGATTTCCACTTCCATGCCGCGCTCGGTGATGTTGCTGTTGGAGCCGATCCCGACATAGAGCTGGCGACCGTCCTCGCTCACCGCCAGGGATTTGGTCCAGTGGTGATTGATCTGCGCCGGTAGGTCGGTGACCTTGACCGGGGCGCCGCTGGCCTTGGTCTGGCCGTCGGCATAGTCGAAGCGCACCAGCGCATCCTGGTTGGCCACGTAGATTTTCCCATCGGCGTAAGCCAGGCCATAGGGCGCGTTGAGGTTGTCGGCGAACACGGTCTTGAGTTCATAAGTGCCGTCACCATCGGCATCGCGCAACAGCGTGATGCGGTTGCCGCTCTTGACCTTGGTATTGCCCTCGGCCTTGATCAGGCTGGCGATCACATCCTTGGGCTTGAGCTTGGCCGCGCTGCCGCCACGGCCTTCGGCGACGAGGATGTCGCCGTTGGGCAGTACCAGGGTCTGGCGCGGGATGGCGAGGTCGGTGGCGATCGCCGTGATGCTGTAGCCCTCGGGTACCTTGGGTTTCTGGTCGCCCCAGGCGACGGGCTCGGCGATCTTCATGCTCGGCAGCAGGCTGCTTTGTTGGGCCGGTAACTTGGGGTCGGGGCCGTGGACCTGAGTCTTGTCGCCTTCGCCGCCGCACGCGGCCAGCAGCAACGCTGCGCTTAACAGGGTCAAGGTGTGGGTGGTTTTCATTGGTCAGCTCCCGAACGCAGGTTAGTCAGGCCGATCCACGTCGCCACCATCGCCAGCAGCGTGACGATCACTGACAGCACCAGGCCGGTCGGCATCATGGCGTAGGCATCCTTGGCGTGCTGGAAGGCGTTGATCAGCCCCAACACCCAAGCGGCCAACAACAGCAGAAAGTAGGCGGCAGGGCGCCCGGCCTTGCGTTCGGCGCGCAGCAGGTTGACCAGGGCGAATAACAGGGCAAACCCACTGAACACCAACGCACCGGCAATCAGCCAGGAGGCGAAATTGGCCCACTGAATCTGGTAGGTCTGGCCGTAGGCAATGTCACTGAGCGTAGCGCCGAGGAACAGCGGCACGCTGCCGGCGAGCAAGGTCGCATGCAGCGGGCCTGGCGTGCAGCGGTAGGCGGGAAGGGTAGTCATGGGGGATGCAGCTCCTTATCGTTCGGCACGCCTGGCTAGGCGTGCGATGACTTTGCATAGGCTTTGCACATAGGCTTTGCATAGGAAAGGAGCGCGCTGTTTGTGAGAAAGTTCACCGAAGGTTCGTGTCCGGATGTTTTTCGAACCCTTGGCCGCCGGATTCACCTAAGCCTCTAACCTTCATTGCTTATTACAGGCGTTCCCATGACCCACCCGCGCATCGGCTTTGCATGCCAGTACAAGCATCCCGAACGACTGCCTTCGGCCAGTGCCTTGAAGCTGATCGAAGGCCCGTTCAACCCGCGTACCACCACGTTGCGCTGGATGAACAGCGTCGAGCCCAAGGTGGCGCGGGATAAACTGGTCGAGGTAGTCACCCACAACCTCGCCGCCCAATTGCGCCTGCTGGCCTACGTCGCCGAGCTGCCGCCGACCTTGCGCATGCTGCGCCTGAGCAGTGACCTGTTGCCGTTCTACAGCCACCCCGACGTTGCCGCTGTGTATCAGGACCCGGCGATCCAGCGCCAATTGCAGGAAGGGTTTGCCGCCATTGGCGAGCTGGCGCGGGCGTCGGATATCCGCCTGTCGTTTCATCCCGGCCAGTACTGTGTGCTGGCCTCGGAAAACCCCGGCGTGGTGGAGAACAGCCTGGCCGAATTCGAATACCACGCCGACATGATTCGCATGATGGGTTACGGCCGGCGCTTCCAGGACCTCAAGTGCAACGTGCATATCGCCGGGCGCCTGGGTGTGGAGGGCACGCGGGCGGTTTGGTCGCGCCTGTCCGAAGTGGCGCGCAATTGCATCACCTTTGAGAATGACGAGAAAACCTACGGCCTGGACCATTGCCTGCAAGTCGCCGACCTGGCGCCGGTGGTACTGGACATTCACCATTGCTGGATCAACGAAGACCTCTACATCGACCCCGACTCCCCACGCGTCGCCCAAGTCATCGACAGCTGGCGTGGCGTGCGGCCCACGATGCATTACTCCCAGCCCCCGGAAAGCCTTCAGGCACTGGGCTTTGATGCCGAGCACAAACTGGAAATGGCGGCCTTGTTGAAAGTGGTGTCCAAGCGCGACCTCTACGCCCACAGCGCGCAAATGTGGAACCGCTGGACCAACGACTATGCACTGCAGTTTCTGGATCGCTTCGACATCATGCTCGAAGCCAAGGACAAGAACATCGCCGCCCTGGCGTTTCATACGTATTGGCAGCACCGATCCGCCTGAAACATGGCATGCTTTGCGGCCCCACAAAGGAACCGTCCCATGGCTACCCTGCATCTGCTTTGCGGCAAGATCGCGTCCGGCAAATCTACGCTCGCCAGCAGTCTTGCCACCGATCACGCTGCCATCTTGCTCAGCGAAGACCATTGGCTCGCCACGCTGTATCCCGGTCAGATCAAGACGATTGCGATTACCTGGCCTGTGCCCGGCAGATCCGCAGTGTCGTGGAGCCGCTGGTGATCGATCTGCTGAAGTCGGGCGTCAATGTGGTGCTGGATTTTCCGGCCAACACCCTGGCTAATCGCGAATGGCTGCTCACCCTGGCGCAGGCCGCCCAGGCACCGCATTGCCTGCATTACCTGGCGCTGGATGACGCCACCTGCCGGACTCGACTGCACGCACGCAACGCCAGCGGCGAGCATGATTTCGCCGCCACCGATGCCGAATTCGACCTGATTACCCGCCACTTTCGTGTGCCGAGCGAAGAGGAAGGCCTGGTGATCGAGGTGCATAGCTTATGAGTGCTGAACCACCTGTGAGCGCCGCGCCTGCGCAGGCTGACTTCGAGCCTTTACTGATGGATGTGCTGACCCGCTATCGAACAGACATTGCGCAAGCCGAGAACACCTCGCAGCGCCTGTGTTTGCAGGGCGAAGCTGCGAGCAAGTTGATCCGCTCCACGCATACGCTGCGGTCACCAGTAGCCTCGATGTGCCCGCAGACGCTGGAGGACCATGTGGCACTGTTCCGGCAGCGTTACCCGACCATGATTACCCAAATCGCCTACTTCCTGTTTGAGGCCAGAAATCCAAGCGCCGAGGGTGAAGCGTTCCTGCTGCGTCTTGATGCATTCCTTGACTGGATGGCCTCGCAGCGGCAATAAACCCATAACCTGTGGCGAGGGAGCTTGCTCCCGCTGGGGCGCGAAGCGGCCCCGCTCTTCGCTTTAAAAGAATGGGACTGCTGCGCAGTCCAGCGGGAGCAAGCTCCCTCGCCACAGTGACAGTCGTGATCAGAAAGGAATCAATTTAATGCGCGAGCGCAAAGCCTCACGTCTACTGGTAATAAGCCCCTCGAACGAAGTACTTCTTTTCAGGTTTGTCCATAAAGCAGGCGCCCTGGCCGGTAACGACTATTGGGCCACGCCAGGCGGAGGCGTTGAAGCCGGCGAAACCTTCGAGGCTGCAGCGATTCGCGAGCTGCGCGAGGAAACCGGCCTTACGGTCAGCGGTGTGCAGCCCCCTGTAGCAGAGCGCAGCTTCCCCTTGAGGCTGCCGAGCGGCGAAACGGTGCTGGCGATTGAACGCTACTTCGTCGTGCATGCGCCAAGTGAGGCAGTGTCCCGTGCCGAATGGACTGAACAGGAAGCGCAGGTCATGGCCGATCATCGCTGGTGGTCGGCCCAGGCACTGCGTTCGACGGATGACACCGTATGGCCGCAAGGGTTGGCCGAGATGTTGGTGGATGCCGGGGTTTTTCGATCTGCGCCTTGAGCGGTTTACGCCTGAACAAGCGCTCAGGCCAGCAGCGCTTGGGCCTCGACCACCCTCGCATAGTCCATCGCCAGGTTACTCAACGACAACGCATGTACATCTTCCGCCGGCCACAGCCGCCCCGATAGATCAGTCTGATCGAAGGTAAAGCAGGCATCCGCGACCACGATCACGTCAAAGCCCAGGTTGCCAGCCGAGCGTGCCGTGGACTCCACGGAATTGTTGGTGATGACTCCGACGATCACCACTTGCCTGATCGAGCGCGTGTGCAGCCAGCGCTCAAGGCCCGTGGCGATGAACGCATCCGGGACGTTTTTTTCCATCACTTGTTCGTGGGAGAGGGGCTGCAGCGCGTCCTGGAATTCGCAGCCTGGTTGACCAGGCCAGAACACCGAGCCAGGGGAACGAGAGATATGCCGCACATGAATAATTGGGCGTTGCGCCTGTCGCCACGCGGTAAGAAGCTGCTGCATGCGCAGTTCGGCGTCTGGGTTGTTGCGTCGACCAAGAGTGGGGTCGCCCATGCCTTTTTGCATATCGATGATCACCAGCGCCGCATTTATCGCTAACGGTTCCATGGGCTGTCCTTTTGCGTGTGAGGCGCGAAACATAGCAGTCAGGGCCTGTATTCAAACAGTAATTCATCAAGCCTGCGCCGTTTGCTTTTAAACCCAAGTGATTGCCCACCTGCTCCCTGAACCGTTACCCTCGGTCCACATCCCCACCCACCGACCGTAACAGTGAGTCACGGTCTGCACTGAATCAGGACGATGAACGATTATTCTCTGAAGCTTGCCAACTACTGGCGCACCTCGCTGGCCGACGCGGAAAACGGCAATGGTGCGTTATCCCCGAGCCATGTCAAAACCTACTCCGCAGTACCCTTGGCTTCACTGGCCGCTGGTTGTTTGCCGGTTGAGCAAGTGGACAGCCTATTTGCCGGCGAACCGGCACAACTGCTCCAGGTGGAGGTCACGCTACGCCCGTTCGTGTACGCCTCACGCCAGGAGCACCGCCAGGCGCGCAACGGGCTGCCGGCGTTCATCACGCCGATCATTTGCCGCGTGTCGGTCACCCGCGACGGGCTTATCTATCCGACCGGGCCCACGCTGGTGCCGCGCGATATTCTGGAGCCGTTGGATCGTGACAACTTCACCATCGGCGCCCAGCATGACCTGGATACGTTTCTAACCGCACAAGATGCGCCGCAGTTCGAGCCGCCACCCGCCGGCACAGAGGTGCAGCCGGAGCACTACCGCGAGCAGTGGATCACCCACCTGCGCTATTGCAAGACGATGTTCCAGACGGTCTGCAACGCCTGGAACGGCGCGGACGACGGTTTTGATCCGGTCAACTATTGCTATGTGTTCAAGGAACAGAAAGCCGAAGGTTTCAGCCGCAATATCGTGGCGCTGTACGATCATTTGCGCCTTGGCAAACCGGATGCGCCGTTGTTCGAGCGGTTCGCACAACGCGAGCGCATGCCCGATGAGCCGTGCCTGGCCGCCAACAGCCTGTTCGCCGAGCGAGGAGGGCATGCCGGTGACGAATACGCGCTGGCGCCTGCCCAACGCGACAGCCTCGCGCACCTGCTGGCGGGTAACGCCGGGGATATCCTGGCGGTCAACGGGCCGCCGGGTACCGGTAAGACCACGTTGCTCTTGTCGGTCGTCGCCTCGCTTTGGGCCAAGGCCGCTGCCGAGGGCGGCGAGCCGCCGGTGATTGTCGCCAGTTCTACGAACAATCAGGCGGTCACCAATATCATCAAGGCATTTGGCAAGGACTTCTCGGCAGGCATTGGCCCCTTTGCTGGGCGCTGGCTTCCGGATATCAACAGCTTTGGCGCTTACTTTCCAAAGGCCGCTGCGGAAGCGGAGATGGCCCGCACCTACCAGACCAAAAGCTTTTACCTGGAGCTGGAGACGCAGGACTATCTGGATAAAGCGCAGCAGGCTTATCTGGAGCATGCCGCCATCGCCTTTCCCGGGCCGTCGCAGCCCACGCTCAAGGGCACCGTCGACAAGCTGCAGGCCCTGATTCAACTGCGTCAGCAGCAACTGGGCGATATCGAGAAGGGCTGGGCAAGATTGAACGCGGCGCGCGACGCCATGAAGGCCTTGCTCGGCGATAATCCATACACGGCAATTGCGGCGCTTGAAGGGCAATGTCGGGCGCAGTCCGATCAGTTGGCAAACGCCAAGGCACGCCTGAAAGATTTCAAGCATTACCTGGCCCATGAGTCATTGATTTACACGCTGTTCGGCTGGTTCGGCCCGATTGCCGCCAAGCGCCTGCGCTTGGCCAAACTGCACATCGATGAAACTGATGCACAGCTGCAGAGCGCCAGCGACGTGCATGAGATAGAGCGCCTGCTGACGGCCGCCGTGGCGCACATCGCCCAAAGCCTGAAAATCCTTGAAACCCAGCGTGAGCGTGTGGAGCAATTGCGGCGCGATGAACAGCGCGAGCTGTCGAACTGGCAGGCGGTGATTGCCCGGTTACCCGATGCCATCGGCAAGCCCGCCGCCGAGGTGACGCTGGAGGACTGCGACCGTTGGGCGGACACCTCGCTGCGCTTCGAGACGTTCCTGCTGACCACGCATTATTGGGAGGGCCGCTGGCTGTTGGAAGTCGCCGATGAGCTGCCACTGATTCTTAAAAGCCGCAAAAAAAACGGCCGCAAGACCCTGGAAAAAAACTGGCGGCGCTGGATGAAGCTCACGCCTTGCGTGGTGGCGACGTTCTACCGCTTGCCGGCCGAGCTGTCGTGCAGCCGCCGTGACGGCAATGGTTATGTCGCCGATTACGCGCTGAACTTCATCGACCTGCTGATTGTAGACGAGGCGGGCCAGGTGCTGCCCGAGGTGGCGGCGCCGTCTTTCGCCCTGGCGCGGCAGGCGTTGGTGATTGGCGACACGCAACAAATCGAACCCATTTGGTCGGTGCCGCCGTCGGTGGATATCGGCAACCTGCTCGCTGCCGGCCTGCTGTCGCGCAGCCGCGTGGACGATGACTACGAAGCTTTCTGTGACAGCGGGCGCAGTGCCGCCAGTGGCAGCGTCATGGCGATTGCGCAGTCCACCAGCCGCTATCACTACGACCGCGACCTGGCCCGCGGCCTTTACCTGTATGAACACCGCCGTTGCTATGACTCGATCATCGATTACTGCAATGCGCTCTGCTACAAAGGCAAGCTGCAACCGCGACGCGGCGCCAAACCGCAGGGTGGCTTGCCGGGCCTGGGTTACCTGCATATCGACGGGCTGTGCCAGCAGAAGCAGGGCGGCAGCCGCCATAACCTGCTGGAAGCACAGACCATCGCTGCCTGGATCAAGGCCAATGAACAGCAGCTGACCCAGCGCTATAACAAGGAACTCTGGGAAATCCTCGGGGTGATCACCCCCTTTGGCGCGCAGACCCAGGCCATTACCGAGGCGTGCGCCGCCCTGGGTATCCGTACCGGCAAAGGCGACGGTGAAATGACCGTTGGCACCGTGCACTCTTTCCAGGGCGCCGAACGCCCGGTGGTGATTTTTTCTGCAGTGTATTCCAAGCATGCCGACGGTGCGTTTATCGACCGTAGGGACAGCATGTTGAACGTGGCGGTTTCCCGCGCCAAAGACAGTTTCCTGGTGTTCGGCGATATGGACCTGTTCAGCCAGATCCCCGCCAGCAAGCCGCGTGGCCGGTTGGCGCAGTACTTGTTGAACAGCGCGGACAATGCGCTCACGTTTGATTTCCAGCCTCGGGCGGATTTGCTGACGGCGCGCACCGGGTTGAGCCACCTGCATGAGTTTGCCGAACATGATCAGTTCCTGTTGCAGACCCTGGAGACGGCGCAGCAGCAGGTGCAGATCGTGACGCCCTGGGTGCGCCTGAGGGGGATGCGCGAAAGCGGCGCCCTTGAGGCCATGTGCGGCACCGTGCGGCGCGGGGTGCCGGTCACGGTGTATACCGATTTGCACTTCAACACTGGCATCGGCCGCAGCAAGTCCGACGGTGACCCCGGCAAAGTCGCCGAATTCAAGGATGCGCTGGCCACTTTGAAGCACCACGCGGTGCAGGTGCGTGTGGTCAACAAGGTGCACAGCAAACTGGTGATGGCCGATGAAGCGCTGTTGTGCGTGGGCTCGTTCAATTGGCTGAGCGCGGCGCGTTCGGGCGATTACGTGCACCATGAAACGTCCATGGTCTATCGCGGGCCGGACGTCAGCAGCGAGTTGGCGATCAATCGAACCAGCCTGGCGCAACGCCTGATTTCGCGCGAACTCTGACCGGCCATCACGTTATGCCAGCGGCTCAAGCGCTGCTGGCATAGCGATACCGATCAGCAGCCCACACGCAAAACCCTGAGACTTCCCGGCGAAAATCTTCATAATGGCGGCCATTTTGTTTAGCCCGTTATTCTGGTGTGCCCGCATGGAAATTAAGGTCAACTTTCTCGACAACCTTCGGCTTGAAGCCAAGTTCGATGATTTCACGGTGATTGCCGACCAGCCGATTCGCTACAAAGGCGACGGTTCGGCGCCGGGGCCATTCGATTACTTCCTGGCTTCGTCGGCGTTGTGTGCGGCGTACTTTGTGAAGTTGTACTGCGCCACGCGCAATATTCCCACGGAGAATATTCGCCTGTCGCAGAACAACATCGTCGACCCGGAAAATCGCTACAACCAGATTTTCAAAATCCAGGTCGAGCTGCCGGCGGATATCTCGGACAAGGACCGCCAGGGCATCCTGCGCTCAATCGACCGGTGCACTGTGAAAAAAGTGGTGCAGGCTGGGCCCGAGTTCGTGATCGAGGAAGTGGACAACCTCGACGCCGACGCCCAGGCGCTGTTGATGCCCAACTCGACGTCCCAGGCGGGCACCTACATCGCCGGCAAGGACCTGCCGCTGGAGCAGACCATCGCCAACATGTCCGCGATCCTGGCGGGCCTGGGCATGAAGATCGAAATCGCCTCGTGGCGCAATATCGTGCCCAACGTGTGGTCGCTGCATATCCGCGATGCCCACTCGCCGATGTGTTTTACCAACGGCAAGGGCGCGACCAAGGAAGGCGCGCTGGCGTCGGCGTTGGGCGAGTTCATCGAGCGGCTCAACTGCAACTTCTTCTACAACGACCAGTTCTGGGGTGAGGAACTGGCCAACGCGCCCTTCGTGCATTATCCCGACGAGCGCTGGTTCCAGCCGGGCCCGAACGACGAGTTGCCGAGTGAAATTCTGGATGCCTACTGCCTGAAGGTCTACAACCGCGACGGCGAGCTGCGCGGTTCGCACCTGTTCGACACCAACTCGGGCAACGAAGCGCGGGGCATCGTCTCACTGCCGTTCGTGCGCCAGTCCGATGGCGAGGTGGTGTATTTCCCCTCCAACCTGATCGAAAACCTTTACCTGAGCAACGGCATGAGCGCCGGCAACACCCTGGCCGAAGCCCAGGTGCAGTGCCTGTCGGAGATTTTCGAGCGGGCGGTGAAGCGCGAAATCATCGAAGGCGAATTTGCGCTGCCGGATGTACCGGCTGAGGTGCTGGCCAAATACCCCGGCATTCTGGCCGGTATCGAAGGCCTGGAAGCCCAGGGCTTCCCGGTGCTGGTCAAGGACGCGTCCCTGGGCGGTGAATTCCCGGTGATGTGCGTGACCCTGATGAACCCGCGCACCGGCGGTGTATTCGCCTCGTTTGGCGCGCACCCGAGCCTGGAAGTGGCGCTGGAGCGCAGCCTCACCGAACTGCTGCAAGGCCGCAGTTTCGAGGGTTTGAACGACTTGCCGCAGCCGACCTTCGAAGCCCAGGCGGTGACCGAACCGAACAACTTCGTCGAGCACTTTATCGACTCCAGCGGCGTGGTGTCGTGGCGCTTCTTCAGCGCCCAGTCCGATTATGAATTCGTCGAATGGGACTTCTCCGGCCACGGCGAAGACTCCAACGCCCAGGAAGCCGCGACGCTGTTCGGTATTCTGGAAGGCATGGGCAAAGAGTCGTACATGGCGGTTTACGAGCACCTGGGCGCCACCGCCTGCCGCATCCTGGTGCCGGACTACTCGGAAATCTACCCGGTGGACGACCTGATCTGGGACAACACCAACAAAGCGCTGTTTTTCCGTGATGACATCCTCAACCTGCACCGCCTGGACGAAGCGCAGTTGCAAGCGCTGGTGGAGCGTTTGATCGAAAGCGAGCTGGACGACTACACCGACATCACTACGCTGATCGGCATCGAGTTCGACGACAACACCGCCTGGGGCCAACTGACCATTCTGGAGCTGAAGCTGCTGATCTTCCTCGCGCTGCAGCAGCACGAGGAGGCCAAGGAATGCGTGGAAATGTTCCTGCAGTACAACGACAACACCGTCGAACGCGGGCTGTTTTACCAGGCGGTGAATGCGGTGCTGGAGATGGAGCTGGACGAAGATCTGGAGCTGGCCGACTACGAAGCCAACTTCCGCCGCATGTTCGGTAACGAACGCATGGACGCGGTGATTGGCTCGGTCAACGGCGGCGTGCGGTTTTATGGGCTCACGCCGACCAGCATGAAGCTGGAAGGGCTGGACCGGCATTTGCGCTTGATCGAGAGCTACAAGAAGCTGCACGCGGCAAGGGCAAACGCTACCTCGGCACATTGATAGCTATCTGATGTATGAGGGGCAAAATGTGGGAGGGGGCTTGCCCTAATGCCAGTCAGTTAAGAAGTAGAAAGGGTAAAAAGTAACCTGTGGCGAGGGAGCTTGCTCCCGCTGGACTGCGCAGCAGTCCCATTTTTGGGGCCGCTTCGCGGCCCAGCGGGAGCAAGCTCCCTCGCCACCGGTACAGTGTTCGTCCTTAACTGACTGGCATTAGGGCTTGCCCCCGATAGCGGTGGTTCAGTCACCTGACCCAGTGGCTGACAGACTGCTATCGGGAGCAAGCCCCCTCCCACATTTGATCGATTTCTGACTTTAGATGCGGGCCAGGGCTTGGGCCAGATCCGCGCGCAAATCCTCTATATCTTCAACTCCCACCGACAACCGCACCAACCCATCGCCAATCCCCAACTGCGCCCGCGTCGCTGCCGGGATGCTGGCGTGGGTCATGATCGCCGGGTGTTCGATCAGGCTCTCCACGCCACCCAGACTCTCGGCCAGGGCGAAGATCTTTACGTTTTCCAGGAAACGCGTGGCGCCCGCCAGGTCAGTGTTCAGGTCCACTGAAATCATCCCGCCAAACCCGCGCATCTGCCGTTGGGCCAGTTCATGCTGTGGGTGGGATTTCAGGCCCGGGTAATACACCCGCGACACCTGCGGTTGCTGCTCCAGCCAGGTCGCCAGTTCCAGCGCGTTGCGGCAATGGCGCTCCATGCGCAGGGCCAGGGTTTTCACGCCGCGCAGGGTCAGGAACGCATCGAAGGGCCCGGCGATGGCGCCCACCGAGTTCTGCAGGAAGCCCAGGCGCTCAGCCAAATCAGGGTTGTCGCCGACGATGGCGATGCCGCCGATCACGTCCGAGTGGCCGTTCAGGTACTTGGTGGTGGAGTGCACCACGATGTCGCACCCCAGCTCCAACGGGCGTTGGATCCACGGGCTGGCGAAGGTGTTGTCGGCCACGCAAAGGATGCCGCGGGTGCGGCAGAGGCGGGCGATGGCGCTGAGGTCGGTGAGGCTCAGCAACGGGTTACTGGGCGTTTCGACCCAGACCATGCGCGTGTCGTCCCGCAGCGCCGCTTCAAACGCCGATACATCACTCAGGTCCACATAGCTGAACGTATGCCCGGCGCTGCGCTGACGCACCTTGTCGAACAGGCGGAAGGTGCCGCCGTACAGGTCATTGCCGGAAACGATATGCGCACCGGCATCGAGCAATTCGAGCACCGTGGAAATCGCCGCCAGCCCCGAGGCAAACGCGAAGGCCCGAGTGCCGCCTTCAAGGTCGGCAACGCAACGTTCCAGGGCAAAGCGCGTGGGGTTATGGGAACGGCCGTAGTCAAAGCCCTTGTGCACGCCGGGGCTATCTTGCAGGTAGGTGGAGTTGGCGTAGATCGGCGGCATCAGCGCGCCCGTGGTTGGGTCCGGCGACTGTCCGGCATGGATCACACGGGTGGCGAATGCGCTTTTATCGGGCTGGCTCATGCAAGGGATCTCCGTAGGTGGTTGAGCAGGTCGACGCGGGTGATCAGGCCATGGAAGCCCGAGGCGTCGGCAATGATGGCGACCAGGCCGCGATCCAGCTCCGCCTGCAGTTCGGCCAGGCTGGCGCTGGGGGCCAAGGTGTGCAGGGTGCGGGTCATGGCGCTGGCCACGCTCATGGAAAAATGCGTGGCGTCCTGATGCAGGCCCAGCAGCAGGTCGGACTCATCGATAACGCCCGCCAGTTGCTTGCCGTCCACCAGCACCGGCAGTTGCGAGACATCCGCCAGGCGCATGCGCTGGAAGGCGGTGAGCAGGGTGTCGTCGGGGCTCACGCTGATCACCCGACCATCTTCGAAGCGGCGGGCGATCAGGTCGCGCAGGTCGCCGTAGTGCTTGTACTGCAACAGGCCGGCGTCGTTCATCCATTGGTCGTTGTAGACCTTGGACAGGTAGCGCGTGCCGGTGTCGCACACGAAGGTGACCACGCGTTTGGGCTCGGTCTGCTCGCGGCAATAGCGCAGCGCGGCGGCGAGCAGGGTGCCGGTGGACGAGCCGCCAAGAATGCCTTCGGCCTTGAGCAGTTGGCGGGCGTGGTCGAAGCTTTCTTCATCGCTGATGGAGTAGGCCTGGCGCACGCTGGACAGGTCGGCAATCGACGGGATGAAATCCTCGCCGATGCCTTCCACCGCCCAGGAACCAGGGGTTTCAAGCCGACCGCTGCGGCTGTACTCGGCCATCACCGAACCCACCGGATCGGCCAGCACCATGGCCAGCTCGGGCTGCACGCGCTTGAAGAAACGGGTTAAGCCGGTGAGGGTGCCGGCCGAGCCGACGCCCACCACAATCGCATCCACATCATGCTGGGTCTGAGCCCAGATCTCCGGCGCGGTGCTGGTTTCATGGGCCAGCGGATTGGCCGGGTTGTTGAACTGGTCGGCGAAGAACGAACCCGGAATGTCCTTGGCCAGGCGCGCGGCCACGTCCTGGTAATACTCGGGGTGGCCCTTGCCCACATCGGAGCGAGTGATATGCACCTCAGCGCCCATGGCCTTGAGGTGCAGCACTTTTTCCGTGGACATCTTGTCCGGTACCACCAGCACCACCCGGTAGCCTTTGGCTCGGCCGACCAGTGCCAGGCCCAGGCCAGTGTTGCCGGCGGTGGCCTCGATAATCGTGCCGCCGGGGCGCAGGCGACCGTCACGCTCGGCGGCGTCGATCATCGCCAGGCCGATGCGGTCCTTGATGGAACCGCCGGGGTTTTGCGATTCAAGCTTGAGAAACAGGGTGCAAGGGCCAGTGTCAAAGCGGCTGACCTTGACCAGCGGCGTGTTACCGATCAGTTCAAGTACGGCGGGGCGGGGGAGGTTAGGCATGTCGTCACCTGGTTACGGAATGGGCGTAGGGTGGGGGACAGCAACAGCATGGCTTGAAACAT
This sequence comes from Pseudomonas sp. R1-43-08, assembly GCF_003852255.1. Taxonomy (NCBI): domain Bacteria; kingdom Pseudomonadati; phylum Pseudomonadota; class Gammaproteobacteria; order Pseudomonadales; family Pseudomonadaceae; genus Pseudomonas; species Pseudomonas sp. R1-43-08. The sequence goes on along the minus strand of NZ_CP027734.1, from coordinate 3,009,984 downwards.
AGGCCGCTATCGCCAGGCTCGCAACCAGGCGGTCCGATGCATGACTTTTTTTGGCGCATGGAGGGTGAGGGGGGAGGTGGATGGCGGGCACAGCACCCGCAGGCAATGCAGATCAAATGTGGGAGTTGTCGAGCCCCAGCGAGGCTACGAAGGCGGCGGTACTGCTGGCCTATAAACCACCTGACCCACCGCTATCGCGGCCTCGCTAAAGCTCGTGCGCTCCCACATTCATACACCCCATCAGCGCCCGGCGATGGCGGCTTCGATGGTGGCGATGTCAATTTTGCGCATGGTCATCATCGCGTCAAAGGCTCGCTTGGCGACCGCCGGGTCCTTGCTTGTCACCGCATCGACCAACACCCGTGGCGAGATCTGCCACGACAGGCCCCATTTATCCTTGCACCAGCCACAAGCGCTTTCCTGGCCGCCATTGCCGACGATGGCGTCCCACAACCGGTCGGTCTCCGCCTGGTCATCGGTCGCCACCTGAAAGGAAAACGCTTCACTGTGCTTGAACATAGGGCCGCCATTCAGGCCCAGACAAGGGATGCCCAGCACAGTGAACTCCACGGTCAATTCATCGCCCTGCTTACCGGCCGGGTAGTCGCCAGGCGCGTAGTGCACCGCCTTCACTTCGCTATCGGGAAACGTCTGGGCGTAGAAGGTCGCCGCCTCCAGCGCATCGCCGTTGTACCAGAGGCAAATCGTATTTTTGTTGTTCATCGCAGGCTCCTCAGGTTGAAAGGTGCCTGGAGTCTAGACGATCGTTACGCCAGGGCGTCTTTACCACAAGCACCCCCGCGCCGCGAACGCCAGCCCAACCCGAGCACCATCAACAAACCCAGGCCAGCCATCAGTGCGCCTGCCAGGGAAACGGCGGGGTAGCCCAACCCGGCATTGATCACCGCACCGCCCAGCACCGCGCCGATGGCATTGCCGAAATTGAACGCGCCGATGTTCATTGCCGAGGCCAGGTTAGGCGCATCTTTGGCGGCCTCCATCACGCGCATCTGCAACGGCGGCACCAGGGCAAAACTCGCGGCGCCCCACAGCAGGATCGACAGCGCGGCGGGCAGCGGCCATTGCATGAGCACCGAAAAGGCCAACAGCACGGCGATCAACACCACCAGCGATGTAATCAACGTGCGGTCTACCGAACGGTCCGCCGACTTGCCACCCCACACGTTGCCCAGGGTCAGCCCGATACCGAACAGCACCAGCATGCCAGTGACAAAGTTGGTCGACGCATGGGTGACATCGCGCAAAATCGGCGCGATGTAAGTGAACACCGTAAACATTGCACTGGAGCCCACCACGGTCAGCGCCAACGCCGCCAGCACCGGCCCGCGCCCGAGTACGCGGATTTCCGCCATCAGGCTGCCACCCTTCGGCGCGGGTGCATTCGGCAGTGCCCACCACAGCGCGGCCATCACCACCGCGCCCAGCCCGCTGATGCCCCAGAACGCCGTGCGCCAGCCGAAGTTTTCGCCAAACCAGGTGGCCAATGGCACGCCGCCAATGGTCGCCAATGTCAGCCCCAAAAACATCGCGGCCACAGCCCCGCGCGCTTCTCCGGCGCGACCACACTGGCCGCCACAATCGAACCGATACCGAAAAACGCCCCGTGGTTCAGCGACGTCACCAGCCTGGCGATCATCAAGGTGTGGTAATTGGTTGCCAACGCCGACAGCAGATTTCCCAAGGTGAAAATTGCCATCAGCCCGATCAACAGATACCGGCGCGGCACCCTGGCCGTCGCGAGCGTCATGATCGGCGCGCCGATCAGCACGCCGATGGCATAGGCACTCACCAACAGCCCGGCGGCGGGGATGGATACGCCAAGGTCGGCGGCAATACCGGGCAACATGCCCATGGGGGCAAACTCCGTGACCCCGATGCCAAAGGCACCGATGGACAAGGCTACAAGGGGTGGATTGATACGCATGGGTGACTCCTCATCTGTGTGCCGAATGCTACAATCCAGCCTTTTGCAGCAGTAGCCCCTGGTTGGGAACTACACCTTTGCGCAGGAGGCACAAATGGACATCGGCGGCCGCTCGGGAGAGATGGAAGTGTTCGTCATGGTCGCCGAGCACGGCAGCCTGTCGGGCGCCGCGCGCGCCCTGGGGCTGACGCCGTCGTCCATCAGCCGCATCATCACCCGTACCGAACGACGCATCGGCACCCGGCTATTGCTGCGCACCACCCGTGCCATCACCTTCACCGCCGAAGGCGAAGCCTACCTGCGCGGCGCCCGTCGCATCCTGGCCGACATGGCCGAAGTCGAAGACGCCATCACCGACCAGGGCGCCCCGCGAGGACGCCTCAGAGTCAGCGCAGCCCTGGCCCACGGCCGCCTGACCGTCGTGCCACTGATCGCCGCCTTCAGCGCCCGCTATCCCGCCATCGTGGTCGACCTGATGCTCGGCGATGAACTCGTGGACATCCTCGCCGGCCAGGCAGACGTCGCGATCCGCTTCGGCCAACTCCCCGACAGCCCCCTGACCGCCCGCCCCATCGGCTCCACCGGCCAGGTCATCGTCGCCTCACCCGACTACCTGGCCCGCCACGGCACCCCGGTGACGCCGCAGGATCTACTCGAGCACAACTGCCTGCGCTTCAACTTCCGCAGAGCGGCGCCAGATTGGCCGTTTCGGGTGGATGGGAAGGATTTTTCGTTGAAAGTGGCGGGGACGATTGAAGGGAACAGCGGAGAGGCGTTGGCGCAGTTGGCGAAGCTGGGCGCGGGGATTGCGCGGGTGGGGGCGTTTAGTGTGGCGCAAGATCTGGAGCGGGGGGAGTTGGTGCCGTTGCTGGAAGCGTATAACCCGGGGGATGTGGAGCCGATTCATGCGGTGTTTGTGGGTGGGGCGGCGATGCCGGGAAGGGTTAGGGCGTTTGTGGATTTTTTGGTGGGGGGGATGGGGTGTGAAGGGGGAGTGTGGGTTGGATGTAGAAGAGGAGCGTGACTGGCGGATTTCGGCCAAAAGCGGACACGGAGAATCTCAAATATCTACGCATGAGAGGCTACATTCAGGGTGTCATAGCAATTTTTCAAAATGACGGTGCAGAGGCTAAATTCCGCTAGTATCTATTTGCTACCTAGCTGCCTCCTTGCTTATCCGTCCATGGAAGTGAAAATTTCGATACTCAATGATGTATTGCTCTGGTCTGAGAAGGATCTATCACTGTGGCTGAGAGACGCCGCGCGTCGACTCTTGCTAAACCAGCAATTGGATTTGCAGGACTTCAGGGACCTGTATGCATTACTGAAGCATGATAAAGGCATTGAAATCCCTGGAGGGCTAAAAGCGGTGCCTTTGAGCGCTGACCATATTCCCGCAGGCGGCGAAGCCGCATTCAGCGTTACGCTTCATTCGATGAGCAATTTGCAAAACGTCAACAGAATCATGCCGGGACAAACGCTCCCATTCTCGGAGAAGGGAGTCACGGTGATTTATGGAGGCAATGGCGCAGGAAAGTCAGGGTATGCGCGAGTTCTGAAGCATGCTTGTCGAGCGCGTGATAGGGGAGGGGATATTCTTGGCGATGTGACCAAGGCTGGAGTACCAGGTGGAAAGCCTAGGGCGACGTTTACGGCGTGCCTGAATGGAGACGTAAAGAGTTTCCATTGGACCAGTGGCTCAGTAGCACCTCCCGAGCTGTCCTACGTCAGCGTCTTTGACTCATTTTGCGCCAACGCCTACCTCCTCGAAGGCGATGCGGCTTATCTACCTCGCGGCTTAGATGTTGTGGAAGCTCTCGCGGGTAAAGTTGTACCAGAAGTGCTAGCGCTCTTGAACGAAGAACTCAATAGTGTCGAAGTGTCACTTGATATTCTTTCAGGCTTCGATAAAAAAAGTGCTGTGGGCAAGCTTTTTCAGGGATTTGGCGAGGACACCAACCGAGATGAAATATCTCGATTGGGAACACTGTCGTCGGAGGAGGTTGAGCGGCTTGGTGAGCTGGAACTAGCAATTGCTGAGCCAGACCCGATACTCAAGTTTCAAAGCCTGAAAACTTCTGCATCCCATATCAAAAGTTTGGCGAAAACAATCAAGGAAAAAGAGAAATTCACTACTCAAAAAGCATTGGAAAAATTGCAGCGTTTCGCCAAGGAGTCAGCCGATGCCAAGGCGGGAGTTGACGCGGCTGCACTACTGCTTAGGGCTGAGGATGAGCTGTTGCCCGGTACGGGGGAGACCATTTGGAAAGAGTTGTTCCTAGCTGCGAAAAAATATTCAATTGAAGTTGCTTATGTTGGGCATGACTTTCCAAGCGAAGGTGAGGGAGCTGCATGTGTACTCTGCCAACAACCGGCTAAGTCTGTAATCGGTAGAATGCAGCGCTTCAATAATTTCATTAGCGAAAATGCCACCAAGGTAGCATCTGAAAAAAAAGCTGCATTAGAAAAAATTTTAGATCAGATAGATCGTTCAAGTTTTGACTTTGGGCTTAATCAAGCATTGGCTGTAGAGTTGGAGGGTGCGTCAGCGAATCTAGTAGGAAATTTAGAGTTGTATCAGAAACAGCTAGATGCATACAAAGTATGGATGCTTGAGGCCGCAAAATCCTTAGAATGGGAAGTGGTTCCAAAGCTGGCTAAAAGTCCAGTGGCTGAATTGAGGCAATTTGCTGCCAGTAAAATTTGGAAAGGGCGAGTATATAAAAGAGCTTCAGATCCAGAAAAGTTAAAGAAGCTATCTGAAGAACTGGTTGAGCTTAAAGCTAGGCGGCTGCTTGTGCCTCTAACAGAAGCAATCTTAGCGCTGCACGATAGGGTAATTTATCGAGCTAAACTCGAAACCTGTAAGGCCGATTTGAATCCTAGGGTTTTGTCTGCGAAGTCTAAGGAAATTGCAGGGAAAATTATCACCGACTCGTTACGAAAAGCACTTGATGAAGAGTTTACAAAGCTCGGCATTGGGCACATTAAGACGAAGCTAAAAGAACGAGTCGATCGTGGGACTGTAAAGTTTACTCTGCTGTTAGATCTTCCAGCGGCAAAGAAAATTGAGCACGTACTGAGTGAGGGTGAGCAGCGTGCTGTATCACTAGGTGCATTCTTGGCTGAGCTTAAACTATCAGAGCATCGAGGGGGATCATATTTGATGACCCTGTTTCCTCGTTAGATCATGTAAGGCGACGCCTCGTGGCAAAACGTCTCGTGGAGGAAGCGGCTAACCGCCAAGTTATAGTCTTGACCCATGACATCTCTTTCCTAAGCGAACTTATCGATACTCTTAATGAGGAAAAGCAAATTCCCCATCTTGTCCATCACTTAGAATGGGTCGGCGAAGCAGCTGGAGTAGTCAAACAAGGACTACCTTGGGATAAAACTGGTTATAAAGAACGGGTAAAGCAGCTGGGGGATCGAGCGAAAAAAATGGAGCCTTGGCCTATTTATCCTGGTGAGGATTTAGTTAGAGATGTTCGACTGTTATACAGCGATATTCGCTCCACTGTTGAGCGAGTTGTCGAAGATGTAGTGTTAAATGGTATTGTGACGCGGTTTAGTGATATGGTTGGTGTAGGGAATCTTCATAAAATCACTGGTCTACGAAAGCAGGACGCTGATGACATCGTTGCGCTCTGGAAGAAAGGTCATCGAATCACTGAGGCGCATTTCCAAGCCCCTAACAAGGAGATGCCTGTGGCTAACTTGGACGAAATAAAAAATGATATTGAGTCTATTCAAAGGTTGGCTGATAACGTCAATAAGTTTCGCGTTAAACCAATTGAGGTCTAACAGTATCGGGTCCTAGTACGCCACATAATCATGGTGGACGATGTTTGAACGATTTTTTCAATCGTGCTCTGCCCCGATTCAACGACTAACTTGAGCCCGCTCGATAGCTAATCGCTAGATAAATGAGGGTGTTATATGACTCCGGTTTACAGGTGGAACGGTGAGTATTTTGGATTCTTTAATAGTTCTGGTCGCCTATTCAATGCAGCATCGAGGTATTTAGGGTGGGTTACAGACGATGGGCGTGTTTGGGGTGCTAATGGGCGTTTTTTGGGGGAGGTTGTGAGCGAGAACTACATACTCCGGCGCACCTCTACGGCTACGCCAGCAACAAAAGCATCCAGGGCAACTCCCGCAACACCTGCCACTCCAGCGCGTAAAGCAAATCGAGCCGGTAAGGCTGGAAAAGCAGGCTGGGTGGATGCGTTAGATGAGTTTGCGGCAGCCTAATAGTGTGCTTAATTGCAACTCACTTCGTTCACTTGACAGTCAAAGTCTGAGCGACCGCTTCTGGCCGATTGCAGCCGATTGCGACAGGCAGAAAACGGCCATTAGCGGACACTAAGGCCGTACGTGAAACCTGAGACGACTCATACAACGCCTTAGATCAGCCAAAGCAGAGAGTTTCTAGCGCCCTAGATTAAACCCGTTGACTTGGCGGTATTGATTTCGACCCATGCAGCAAAGGCGTCAATGAATTTTTTCAAGAACTGAGTAGTTCCGTCGTCATTCAAATTTCCGCCTGGCCCCAGTAGCCTTGTCGCCCCACCGATATACGCTTCCGGCTGCTGCAAAAGTGGCATGTCCAGAAATACCATAGACTGACGTAAATGATGGTTAGCACCGAAGCCGCCGCTGGCACCGGGCGATACGCTTATGATAGCTGCAGGTTTGCCTGCCCACACAGACTCGCCGTAAGGGCGAGAACCAATATCAATGGCGTTCTTCAATACACCAGGAACTGACCTGTTGTATTCGGGAGTGAAAAACAGTACTCCATCTTTCGACGCCATATTTTGGCGAAAACGAGTCCAGGCTTCAGGGGCACTCTTACCGTTTTCTTCCAAGTCTTGGTTAAACAGATTCAGTTCATTGATCTCGACTATTTCTAATAAAAGGCTCGGTGGCGCAAGCGCGATTACTTCTTGAGCAAATAGGCGGTTCAACGACTCTTTGCGCAGGCTGCCGACAATGACGGCAATCTTTTTAGGCGACATGATGGGACCTTGATTTAAGTGGCTTTAAAGGGGGTAATCAATTTGAAAAGAACAAAAAAACGGACGTCGAACGGTGGCCGAACGATGAGGACTGCCCCACCGCCTGGTCATGCGGGTCTGCCCTATACTTTGGCGGCGCCGTTGACAACCAGGTGATGACCGGAAATCCAAGCTGCATCGTCACTTGCCAGGAAAAGCACGGCGCCTTCGACATCGGAGACAGAGCCCAAGCGCGCAAATGGCGACAACTGTGCCAATGCCTGATAGTCATTTTCCTGAAGGTTAGCGATGACACCGGCGTCACGTAGCGGCCCCGGTACCACACCGTTCACCGTGACGTTACGCTTGCCCATTTCCTGCGCGAGACATTCAACGTAAAGCCGGCCGGCGGCTTTGCTTCCGGCATACGCGGTGAAGCCTGCGTTCGGTACGATCGTCGTAGTGGACGAAATCACGATGATGCGTCCACCATCGGTAACATGGCGCGCACTTTCGCGAAGCGTATAGAAGGTGCCAAACACATTGGTTTTGGTGACAGCCTCGAACATCGCGTTATCGATTTCCGTGATCGGTGTGTCGATAAGCTCCCGCCCAGCATTGGCCACGACAATATCGATGCGCCCAAATCGAGCCAGCACTGCTGCGAATATGGCTTTGACAGCGTCCGGGTCGCTGATGTCTCCCCCGATGGCCATTGCTTGAGCGCCCTCAGCAACGAGCGCCTCGACATTTCGGTCGGCTGCGGCAGCGTCAGTGTTGTACGTCAACGCAACGGAAGCCCCCTCTCTGGCAAAACGACGTGCCAGTGATAATCCGAGCCCGCGCGATGCGCCGGTAATCAGTACAACTTTGTTGGTCATTCGCATGATCAGATTCCGTTGATGCTGCGTTCTGTAGAGGTTGCGTTGCCCTGCCACTGGACAAGTTCCTGCTCGACTTTGGCCATTTTTGCACGCATTCCGCCCATCGCATCGGCACCCAAGGCCGCGTGTACGGGTGGATGATCCGACTCCATCAGGTTGATAATCGCCAACGCCCCTTTTCCTGGAACATTCGGCTGCTTACCTTGCAGACCACCTATAGCTACACGGAACTTACCGACGGGTGTGCCTTCATAGTCATCGATTTTTTGCTCGACGTAAGCCAGTGAGCGACCCGCAAATTGGGTCTCGAATACACCGATGGTCAACACAGTCGTGGCGATGTTAAAGGGTGCAAGTTCACCTGCCAGTGCTTCCCCCAGGATGTCAGTAGCGCCCTTCGCGGCCGAGTACACGCCCATGCCCGGGTAGCCAATGAAGCCACCGATTGCAGAGAATTGAATGATGTGCCCGCTGCGCTGCTTGCGCATCGCAGGGGTTACAGCGCGAATGATGTTCAGGCCGCCAAAGAAATTCAGATCGAATACACGCCGCGCTTCTCGATCCGTCATTTCTTCAACTGCACCCACTGTGCCAGCACCCGCACAGTTGGCGACAATGTCGATACGGCCAAAGTGATCCAGCACCTGGGCCACACCCGTTTTGACCGCCACATCGTCTGTCACGTCTACCAAAACGCCCATGCCCTGCGCAGCATGTTTACCGTTATAGAAATCCACTTCTTCTTGCTTGCGAAAGGTGGCTGCGACTAGCGCACCTTTTTCCAGCAGTTGATGCACTAACTCGCGCCCCAATCCCGATGAGGCACCAGTAACGAGGACGACTTTGCCATTTATTGATTTCATTCTCTGCTCCGGGGTTTGGCTATTCACCGGATGTTAGGTATTGGGCCTCCCCCCAACAAGCCGGTTTGTCCAGATTCAACTTCCCGCTCATTGGACGCTCATTCCCAGCGAAACATTGCCAAATAACCACATAGTTCTAGACGGTACCCTTGGAAATCTTCAAGATTAAAAATTGCCTTCCTATGATTGGGCCATACGTGAATCGGCTGGACCTGAACGATCTGTTTATTTTTGTCAATGTGGTCGATCGCGGTGGGTTTACTGCCGCAGTTGCAAGTACCGGTATGCCCAAGTCAACGCTTAGCCACCGCATGCAACAATTGGAGGGCGAATTAGGTGTGCGTTTGCTCAGCCGAACGTCGCGTCGCTTCGGTATGACCGAGGCAGGAGAAGAGTTCTACCAGCACGCGCTGGCCGCGCTGCGAGAAGCGGAGATGGCAGAAATGTCAGTGCGTCAGCGGTTGTTGGAACCCGTCGGGACCATCCGGTGTACCGCTGGAGTCGCGACCATGAATTTCGCCATGGCGGGCATGATCGCTGACTTCCTTCGTGTCTATCCCAAGATCAATATGGTCGCTCATGCGGCCGATCGAACCATCGATATTGTTGGCGAAAATTACGACGTCGCCATCCGGGCGCATGAGGCTCCATTGCCGGACTCCGATCTTGTCCAGCGCATGCTCGGGGTCGCTCCCTGGTTTCTGTTCGCCGGATCAAGCTATCTGGCCGAACATGGCGCACCGGCCACGCCAGCGGAGCTAAGCAGCCACGCCTCGATTTTCTTTGCGCGAGCTAATGCCCCCATGAACTGGCGGTTGCGCCATGTCACTCTATCGATCGAAGAAATTGCTGTGCCCATCATGCCGCGGCTGCAAAGCGAAGACATGCTCAGCCTGCAACATGCAGCTATCAGCGGGCTTGGGATTGTGGCCCTGCCGAGTTACATCGCGCGGGCGGCCGTTGCGCGTGGTGAGCTTCATCGAGTTCTGCCCGAATGGATAGCTGGCGATGCCAGGATCACTGCACTGGTACCTTCCCGCAAAGGATTGCTGCCGTCAGTACGTGTTTTCTTGGATCACTTGGCTTCGGAGTTTCCCAAGATCCTCTAGCTGTAAAGCCATCCTTAATACGCTGGGCAAATCGTTGCAGCGGCTTCTCCATGAATACAGCACATTTTTTTACCGAATACAGCAACTACGGCGGCACTACCGAGCGGGTAGGCGCCGAAGATAGGGGGAGTTCTCGACGTCCATACCACCGGACACAGATTCCAGAAACCCCGTCTTGCTGGGTCAGGTACGCATTCCTACCATGGTTTCTTGCCTCTCATCCTCGACGGCACAAACGATACCTGATCTGGAATCTATGACTTTGACAATCACACGACGCGGCGCGATAGCTTTGGGAGCACAGGCAGTGCTGGTTGCAATGACGGCAGGCGCTGCTACGTTTGCCTCTGGTGCAACGCGCAGCTCCAGTAAAACTAAAGAGACCACTCGGACTGGCAAGCAGTTTGACGTGGTGATCGTCGGTGGTGGATCTGCCGGTGCCGTCCTTGCAGCACGTCTCAGTGCCGACCCGCTGCGCAGTGTGCTGCTGCTCGACGCAGGTCCCGACTTTGCGCCCGATCGGTATCCAGCAGTGCTGACGAACGCCGACCTAGTTGCCGCCTCTCCCGAATACGACTGGCATTACCATAGTGACGACTCAGCTCGGATAGGTCACGACATAGCCATCCCACGCGGCCGAGTGATCGGTGGTAGCTCCGCGGTCAATGCTGCTGTGGCGATGCGTGCGCGTCCTGCCGACTTTGCGCGCTGGGCCGGACGCGGAATCGAAGGTTGGGCTTGGCCGGAAGTGCTGTCCGCCTACCGAGCGATGGAAAACACGCCCACTGGCGAAGATGCATGGCATGGACGTACCGGCCCATTTCCAGTGCGTCAGCGCACTGCTGCGCAGAATACTATCTCAATGCGTGCTTTCGTGGCGGCTGCCGAGTCAGTTGGACTGCCGCTCGTGGATGACTTCAACGGCGCGCGCCAGCACGGCGTAGGTCCCTACCCGTTGAATGTCATCAACGGCACCCGAATCAATACCGGCATGGCTTACCTAAGTGCAGACGTGCGGGCTCGCGCCAACCTCACTATCCGCGGCCACGCTGAAGCCGACCGCGTCCTGATAGAACGAGAACGCGCCATAGGTGTATTGCTAGTAGACGGCGAGATAGTTCCAGCCGGCGAAGTGATCTTGTCGGCCGGTGCCATAGGCAGCCCCGCTATCCTGCTACGCTCCGGTATCGGCCCACAAGGCCATCTTCGCGAGATGGGAATCGCCACCGTCGCTGATCTACCGGTAGGTGAACGGTTGCAAGAACATCCGTTTTTCTTCAACGTCTACGCGCTGAAGACCTCCGCAATTGCTATGACCCCAGCCGGCGGCGCCATCGCCTGGACTCGTTCGCAACACGCCGCACCGGACGATCTGGACTTACATATCTCCGGTACACACCTGATCGACCCAAAGGCAAGCCCTACCGGCGGTGCGATAGTGCTGGCATGCGCCGTCACATTACCTAAATCCAACGGTAGCGTACGCTTGACCAGCCGTGACCCCCGAGTTGCGCCGAACATCCGGTACAACTTTTTTGAACAGGAAAATGACTTGGATCGCATGGTCGAAGCTGTAGAACTGTCTCGCAAGATTGGCCGCAGTGCACCGTTTGCTGACTTGGTTGACCATGAAATGACACCGGGTAGCAGCGTACTTGAAGGCAAGGCTTTGCGACAAAACATCGTAAACAATGTCGCCGGCTATCAGCACCCCACGTCGAGCGTGCCGATGGGCGCGGACGGTGACAAGGCCGCCGTAGTCAACAATTGGGGCGCGGTGCGAGGTATAGCGGCACTGCGTGTTGTGGATGCCTCTATCATCCCGGATATCCCATCGGTGGCGACAAATCTTACTACTATCATGCTAGCCGAACGGATTGGTGCCCACCTGACTCGATAATTTCCCCGAACGCAGCGTAAAACTGGAGCATCAATCATTGGATCGCTAAAGCCGAACTCTGCAATAAGAACCACAATCTGAAATTGAATAAAATATACGGAGACCGTTGAGCAAACGCAGTCAATAGACGATAAATTGGAGATTAGGAGTTTGACCGAAACAGCGGCGCAACTGCGGCGCGAGCCAAGAATGGTTTACTTTTATGTCAGACATATCTAGTGCTTATAAAAAAGAGTCAAACCACAGAAAGACCATTTATAATTACCTTAACTATCATACATATAACTATAACCATTAAATAAGATAACTACAGCTAGGAAGTTAATGCCTTACATTAAGAGAATTGAAATCTTAGAGAACTATAGAGAAGAGAATAATTTCCCCTTCTATTTGCCTTCAATTCAATCAATTAGCAAAATCGAGCTTCACCCCGTGATAAATTTTTTCGTTGGAGAAAACGGTAGCGGTAAGTCAACCCTCTTAGAGGCTATTGCAGTTTCATGTGGCTTTAATCATGAGGGAGGCAGTAAGAATTTCAAGTTTTCTTCCAGCGATGAAAAATCCCTACTGTCCAAGGCATTGCGCTTGTCACGCACCGCAAAGCGACCTCGAGATGGCTATTTTTATCGCGCAGAAAGTTTTTATAATGTAATTACAGAGATGAATAAGTTGGATTGCGGACCTGGCGGGCCAGCTATTAAGGACTCATACGGGGGGAACGATCTTCATACGAGGTCTCATGGGGAGGCTTTTATGGATCTGATTTTACATCGGTTCGGAGGAAACGGATTGTATTTACTAGACGAGCCTGAATCTGCGCTATCTCCCCAACGCCAATTATCTCTGCTGGTACGTATAGCGGAACTCGCAAAACAAAATTCGCAGTTCATAATTGCAACTCACTCACCAATTTTAATTGCTTACCCGGGCGCCAGAATTTGGGAGTTTACCAATAGTGGATTGGAAGAGAAGGAATATTCAGAAACTGAAAACTACCTAATTATGAAAAGTTACTTTGCTAGCCCTGAAAGCTTTATGAGCAAGCTATTTGATGAAAAGCATGATTTTTAGTTAGTCCAGGCACTAAATAACATCGATGGTTAGAGCGTTTATCAAGTTCGCTGGCGCAAAAAAATGAATTGTTGCCGATCGCGACTTAATAGATACGACGGCATTACTGCCTTGTTTAGCGTAGATCGAGATGCCGCCGATTTCGAGGAGAATGGCCGCTTCTGGCCGATTGCAGCCGATGAGAAAGCACCCACTGCTTTCACCACACGCTGGCCTAGTTGCGCCAGCGCGTGGAGATTTTTCATTATCCCGGCGTAGCAACAGACCCCGCTTCCATCTCCGAAACCTGCTCGCGCAACCGCCGCCCAATTACCTCCATCAAATCACACCCGTCCCGCAACGGTATCGCCAGCAGCTGCGCAAAATCCGAAAGCACGACGCAATCAGCGTCCACCTCACCCCGGAAAGCGATGTTTTCCAACACCTGAGTCACAGTGCGCATGCGATAGTCAGCCATCGCTTGCAGTACATCGAGCGGTGCTTCTGAATCAATGAGCAGGGATGCTGGAACCAGATCGATTCCGGTAAGGGGGATGTATCTTTCCATTTTTGAATCTCCGATAAGTGCAGTGGCTTACCACCACCCAGTCGTCGCCAAACGATGGGGTGGCAGCTGTACGCAGGTTGGCGAACCGGTATCGGAGACCCGGCAGACCCGAAGGTCTCCCGCGCACAGCCGCCATTGAGGCAGCTTTGCGTATGTGCAGCAGCATCTGCAAAAAAGCACAGTGCTTTTGCATCCGATAGTCAGGTCGCCAAACCTGATCGCTATATGAGCGACGGGGCAGACTATAAGCGTCAATGCGCGGGAGGATCAACCTTGAGGTTGTAAACAGCATCGATACGCTGAGATTCATGACGATCAGGCAGGGTGGATAAATCCATTCCCTTTTCTCTCCAGTCTCATCGCAATGACATCGCCTAACCCTCCCAATCAGTTTCACTCCCTGCTCGGCATTTCCCCTCGCCGTCTCGCTTTTTAAGCTTGCTGAAACGTTTAATCGAGTCTATAAAACTGCCACAACTCCAAGAAAGGCTACCGCCATGACCCCACTCAAATTCGCTGTCGCCCTCACCGCACTCTCCGCCGCCTCCCACGCCATGGCCTGGGACTATGTGCTCCTCGACACCGACAAAGCCGCGCAGAATTGGCAGGTCACCAGCCAGCAACTCGGCGTGCAAACCGACAAACCCTTCAGCGTTACCCTGCGCACGCTGCACGGCGGTCGGCAGGAGGGGGTGAGCATTGTCGACATCGATAACGGCACGATGAAGCTCTCGGTGGTGCCGACTCGCGGTATGAACGTGTTGCAGGCTTCGGTCGGCGATGTGCGCATGGGGTGGGATTCGCCGGTCAAGGAAGTGGTCAATCCTTCCTTCATTGAGCTCAATGGTCGCGGCGGGCTGGGCTGGTTGGAAGGTTTCAACGAGCTGGTCACCCGTTGCGGCTATGAATGGGTCGGTCACCCTGGCATCGACAACGGCGAATTGCTGACGCTGCATGGCAGGGCCGCCAATATTCCTGCGAACAAAGTCACCCTGCACATCGATGAAAAGCCGCCGTACGCCATCACTCTGCGCGGCGAACTGAAAGAGCAGGCGTTCAAGAAGGTCGATTTTTCCGTGGCGACCGAACTGGTCACCGAGCCCGGCAGTGTAGTGTTCGCTCTCAACGACACCCTGACCAACAACGGCGACTATCCGAAGGAATACCAGGCGCTGTATCACAGTAACTTCAGCACCCCGTTCCTGGAGCAGGGCGCGCGTTTTGCCGCACCGGTGAAGCAGGTGTCGCCGTTCAACGACAAGGCCAAGGGCGAATTGGCCGATTGGCAAACCTACCGCGCACCCACCAAGGACTACGACGAAACGGTTTACAACGTGGTGCCCTATGCCGATGCCAAGGGCGATACCTTGACCGTGCTGCATAACAAAGCTGGCAGCCTGGGCGTGTCGGTCGGTTTCAATACGCAGACGCTGCCGGTGTTTTCCCTGTGGAAGAACACCGATACTCAAGGGCAGGGCTATGTCACGGGGCTGGAGCCGGGGACGAGTTTTTCCTACAACCGCCGTTATCAGCGGCCACTGAACCTGGTGCCCACCATTGGGCCCAAGGAACACAAGCAGTTCCGCATCAGCTACAGCTTGTTGGCGGATAAGGCGGCTGTGGACAAGGCCTTGAAGCAGGTCAGCGAGATTCAGGCTGGGCGCGAGACTGAGGTGCGGCAGACGCCGTTGGTTGATTTGACCAAAGGGTAGGGCGCCTGCACTGCTGGCCCGGGAGTTACGCCCGGCGCGCCGTCAACAACACCGTTGCGGCCGCCGACAACAGCCCCGCGCAGCACCGATTGAAGATCCGCTTACCCCTCGGCTCGGCAAACCAGCGGCGCATATGCAGGCCCATATAGGCGTATGCGCTGATGGCGATCCATTCCAGGGCCAGGAACATTGTGCCCAACAAAGCGAATTGCGCGGTAATAGGTTGGCCGGGCACCACGAACTGCGGGAGGAAGGCGGTGAAGATCAGGATGGCTTTGGGGTTGCCTGCCGCCACCAGAAACTCTTGCCGTGCCAGGGCCCATAAGCCCACCTTGTTGGCGGCTATTTCCGCTTCTGCCCGCGGGTCTGCGCGCCACAGCTGATAGGCCAGGTAAAACAGATAAGCCGCACCAAGCAGCTTGATCCCGTAGAACAACAACTCCGAGGTTTGCAGCACCACCGCCAACCCGGCGGAGGCGAGGGCGATCATGCCGGCGAAGGCCAGCAAACGGCCGAGACCGGCGAGGCAGGAAGTGCGGTAGCCGTAGCGGGTGGCGTTGCTCACCGACAGCAGATTGTTGGGGCCGGGCGCCATGTTCAGGGCAAAGCAGGCGGGCAGGAAGAGGGCGAGGGTGGCGAGCTCCATGGCGGCTCCGGAGTGGGTCGGACGGGAGCGTCGAGGATAAGGGGAGTGGGGGCGGTGCGGCAATCGCGGCCGCGTTATGTCGACTAAGGTACAGGTTGTCCTTGACCTAAGCCCTCGTCCCAAACAGCCGATCAGCCAGTTCCCGACCGCGCTCCAGCCCTTGTGGCGTCAACCAGACCGATTTGTTCTTGTTTACCGGGTTATCGATAAAACCCTGTTCATGTAATCGGTTCATTATCTGGAAATCGTGCCCCTTCCATGAGTTTCCGTCATCGGTGCTGAAGACTGTCAGCAGGGCCAGCACGGCTTCCTCTATCAGCTTTTCGTCGTATTCCATAGTGGTTACACCCCTCGCGAATCGGGCGCGGCTCGTTTCAAGCAACACTGTTCTCTGGCTTATCAATCGGCACTCTCACACTAAACACCGTCCCCTGTTCCGTATCGGAACTCACCTCAATCGCCCCACCATGAGACGCCACGATTTCCGAGGCAATGAACAGGCCCAAACCCAACCCCTCTGTGGGGCCGTGATTGATCGCGGTACGCTGGGAGAAGCGGCCCATGGGGTTGAAGATGAACGGGAGGACGTCCTCGGGGATCGCTTCACCGCTGTTGTGCACGGTGAAGACCGCGAAGCCCTCGCGTATGCCCAGCTCGACTTGGATCGGCCGGGTGGTGTCCCCATGCTGCACCGCGTTGCTGACGATGTTCGAGAAGACCTGCTCCATGCGCGGGCCGTCGAATTGCCCAGCAACTGGCGTTTTGGCGTCGAACATCACGATGGCCTCGGGATGAAAGGTGCGGATTTCTTCTATGACGCGTTGGCACAGCGGTGAAAGGTCGATATCGGCGGTTTTGACCGGGATGCCCGGCCCCATCTGGCAGCGGGTCAGGTCGAGCAGGTCGCCGACGATCTGGCTCGCGCGGCGTACGCTGGTGTAGATCTGGTTGGCGATTTTGGTCGCGCGGGCGCCGGCGTCCTGTGAACGGCGTAGCACGTCGGACCCCAGCAGGATCGCGCCGAGCGGGGTGCGCAAGTCGTGGCCAAGGATGCCCAGGAACATATTGCGTGACGCCTCGACCGCGCGGGAGTAGCTGGCGACGGACTCGGCCAGGGCCTGATCGATGGCTTCGTGGAAGCGGGTCATGTCGTCGACATTGATCGGGGTGCCGTCCTTGATCTGGCGCATCCACTGGCTGACCACGCTGGTGCGCAACGCGCGGTATTCCGAGACCATCTGATCGATGGTGAAACCCGCCATCAGCCGCGTCATGGCATGGGTTTCCGCCGCGGTTTCCTGGTCGTCCGTCGGCGCTTGGCCCTGGGCCTTGGCTATTTGTTCCTGGCGGGTCTGCTTGGTTCGCAGGTCGCTGACGATGGCCCGCAACATCTGCTCGGCATGGTCGCGCAGCCCGACACTGTCGAGCTCCTCGCCCGGTGTCTCGATGGTTCTGGCGAAATCTTCCCAGGCCTGCAGGATCGGCTCGAGGTTTTCCAGGATGAAATCGGGCAGGCGCATGTCTGTAAATCCTGATGCGAGTCGGGCAGAAGAGCGAGGCTGCGCAGATGAAGGGAAATTCCCGGCAGTGTAGGAGGTTGTTCGCCGCTTTTAAAGCGCGGCCGATGCCGGGGCTGCCGTGGATCCAATCTACGCGCGCACAGCGCTCATGCGCCTGACCTTACAGGCCCAGTGTCAGCGCCCTCAGCCTCTGTTCCACCACGCTGTCGAAATGGCTCGCCAACTGCTCGCAGCGCTCCGACGTCAGCCCTTCACAGCAGGTGATGCCCAGCACGAACCCCTGGGCTTTGGCACCGCTTTTAACGGCCAGGATCATCGACCCTGCCAGTTCGATCTCACGCAAAATTCGGTCAGCCTGTCGTTTTATAGGGCCGGGCAAATCGCTAATGGCTTCTTTCATGGCCGTCTCCGCAGGCATTCACTACACACACAAAGCACCCGAGGCACTGTCGGCCTCTTGAAAGCATCGACCGGCGGAAGGTTCAGGAGTTTCGTAGTGCGCGAGCGGGAGGCGATGACTTGCAGTTGCGCAGGTACAGTTGTTCGCTAGTTTCAGGCCGCCATCGGGGGCTTGCCCTAATGCCGGTCAGTTAAGAAGTAGCAGGAGCGAGAACTAACTTGTGGCGAGGGAGCTTGCTCCCGCTGGGGCGCGAAGCGGCCCCAAACAATGGGACTGCTGCGCAGTCCAGCGGGAGCAAGCTCCCTCGCCACAGGTCCGGTGTCGCCTTAACTGGCGGGCATTAGAGCAAGCCCCCTCCCACATTTGGAGCGCGGGGCATCAGTTAGAGAGGCTTCGGCGGCTGCCCCGATGGCGTGAATCACGGATGAAACCTGCGCCCCAGCGCATCCAGGCGCACGGCGATTGGTGGCAGGCGTTCGCTGCTGCGGGCCAGGGTTTCCACGTCGTCGGCGGTGTTTTGCGCGATGTGCTGCACCGATTGCAGGCGCTCGACAATTTCCAGGTTCGCCGAGGTCTGCTCGCGGGTGGTGGTGACGATGCGGCCGTTGAGTTGGTCGATATGCGCGATGTCTTCGCCCACGGCGCGTAGCATGTCGACGGCCATCTGGCTGTCTTCCACGCACCGCTCCACACCCTGGCGACTGTCATGCATGGCTTCGACGGCCTGGCGGCTGCCTTGCTGCAGGCCTTCGATGATGGTCTTGATTTCCTGGGTGGAGAGGGCGGTGCGTTGGGCCAGGCTGCGCACTTCGTCGGCGACCACTGCAAAGCCACGGCCTTGCTCGCCGGCGCGGGCGGCCTCAATGGCGGCATTGAGGGCGAGCAGGTTGGTCTGGTTGGCGATGCTGCTGATCACCTCCAGCACCGAGCCGATTTGCTCGGCCTGCACCGCCAACGACTGTACGGTGGATTGCGTGCCATTGATGCGCGAGGCCAGTTGGGTGATTTCATGCTGGGCGCGGCCGACGCTTTCCTGGCCGCGCACGATCTGCCGGCTGGCTTGGCCGGCGTGTTCCACGGCTTGTTCGACGTGCAGGGTGATGTGGCCCATGGAGTCTTCCATGCGCTGCATCGAGCCGGTCATCTCATTGATCTGTGCCAGTTGATGCCGCGCGCCCGTTTCCAGGGTGCCGCTGGCCGTGGCCAGTTCCTGGCCGAGTTGGCCGAGGCCATGGGAGTCGCGTGCGACGCCGTCGATCAGGTGGGTGAGTTGCTGCAGGAAGTGGTCGAAGCGCTTGGCGAGGGACACACGCACCTTGTCTTCACCCTTGGCGGTTTCTGCGTCGAACTGCGAGGTGACGGCGAGCATTTTTTCGAGCATTTCCTGGCTTTCGACCGCCTCGGCGTGGCTGTGCACGGCGAGGTAGAGCAGGGCGACCGTTTCCATCACTACGTAGAACGCGTGCACGAAAATCATCGTCCAGCCGCCGTGATGCGCCATCACAAACACGGGCAGGCCTTGATGCTGCAGGGCATGGAATACCAGGTGATGCACGGCGATGGTCAGCGCCGCCACCAGGATCGGCAGCCAGTCACGGTAGAACGTCAGCACCGCCAGCAGCGCGAAAATACCGAAGTGCGCTTCGATCACCCCCTGCGCCTGATTGATGTGCAAGGCTGCCATCACCATCAGGCCGGCACCCAGCACACACCGCATTACACGGGTGCCGCCAATGGCGCGGTAGAGCGCGGTCAGCACCACGCCGGTGCCGCCCCCGACGATCAGCGCCTGGGTGAAGGTGTCATGCCAGAACGCCAGGCCCAAGGAGAACAGGAACATCAGCCAGATCAACGCCAGCATGATGCGGTCGGCCTTGCGGTAGTGCTCCATAAAGCGTGTGCGGTTGAGCATTCACGTGTACTCCATGTGGTTTGGCCAGGAACCAAGCATGCGGCGTGCCACGCTGGCCGCAGGAAAAGCAGGTGTGGCGAAGGGGGCCGGACAAGATCCGACAGACGGTTATCGGCAGGCCGGTGGGGGACTTTAAGCACGGCCGCCCGAGCGGGCAGCCGCGGATGACGATCAGAAGCTGTACTTGGCCGTCAGCATCATGTTGCGTGGGCTGCCGTAGGAATCGCCGCCATAGGTAACGGCTTCGGAGATGGACTGGTAGTAGTGCCGATCAAAGATATTGTTGGCGTTGAGCTGCAGGTCCAGATTCTGGTTGACCCGGTAGCCGGCCATCAGGTCGGTGACGGCGTACCCGCCTTGTTTGAGGCGATAGGTGCTGCCGTCCGCCAGCTGGATGTCGTTGTACATGCGGCTCTGCCAGGAGATGTTGCCGCCCACGCGGAGTTTTTCCAGCGGGCCCTGGAAGTTGTAGCGGGTGGTGACCTTGAACAGGTGCTCCGGGGTGTCGGTGTCGAACTGCTTGTTGACCTTCTGCGGGTTGGCGGCGTCCTTGATGGTGTGGGTGCGCGCATAGGTGTAGCCACCGCCGACCTGCCAGTTCTCGGTCAAGGCGCCCTGCAGTTCGAAGTCGATACCCTGGCTGCGAATCTCGCCCGAGGCCTGGTAGCAGGAGGCCTGCGGGCAGTCCGGCACGACGATCTGCACGGCGCGGTTTTCCTGGTCGACCCGGAACAGCGCCACGCTGGCATTCAGCGCGCCGCCCAGGTATTCGCCCTTGATGCCGACTTCATAGTTTTTGCCGACGATGGGCTTGAGCGGGGTGGCGCCGGTGCTTTTTTCACGTTGCGGCGTGAAGATGTCGCTGTAGCTGGCATACACCGAGTGCTGGTCGTCCAGGTCGTAGATCAGGCCCGCGTAGCGGGTGAGGTTACGGGTGACTTTATAGTCGCCGTCGCCATCGCGGTTGTCGTAGTCATACCAGTCCAGGCGCCCGCCGAGGATCAGCTTGAGCGGGTCGGCCAGGCTCAGGCGGGTGGTGACGTACACACCGTCCTGAGTGGTGACATCGCGCTGGTTGTTGGTGTGGGTAAAGTTCGGTTTGCCGGCATTGATCGGCCAATTCAGATCGTACGGGCTGTAGTTGCGGGTGGTCAGGTCGTAGATGCGCTTGCTGGTGCCCACGACCAGCTCATGGGTGCGCCCGAACGCCTGGAACGGGCCGCTGGCAAAGGCGTCGAACCCGGCCTGCTTTTCATCGGCGGCGGACTGGTACACGGTGCGGGCCAGGGTGTTGTCGGTCCAGCGCGACTGGTAGGAGCCGGAGAACAATGCGTCTTGTACGGCGTAGTTGGCGTTGACCTGCAGCGCCCAATCATTGGCCAGCTGCTGGCGCAGTTCGACGAAGACGGTGTTGATCTCCTGGTCTTTATTCTCCCAGTCGGTGCCGGGATTGTACGAACGCGACAGGTCGAGGTGATGACCGTCCAGGCCGATCATCGACGAGCCCCAGAAGTAGTTGGTCTTGTCTTTCTGGTTGGAGTAGCCGAGGGTCAGGCGGGTGTCTTCGCTCAGGTCGGCTTCGGTCACGGCGTAGAACAAACCGTGATCCTGCTCGGCCTTGTCGATGAAACTGTTGGCGTCGCGGTAAGAGGTGACCACTCGGCCACGCCAGGTGCCGCTGTCATTGAGCGGGCTGGACGCGTCGAGTTCGCCACGGTAGTCGTCCCAACTGCCGGCGGCGCCGGTCAAGGTGACTTTCTGCTCGGCCAGGGGCCGCTTGCGAATCAGGTTGATCGCCGCCGAGGGGTTACCGGCGCCGGTCACCAGGCCAGTGGCACCGCGAACCACCTCGACGCGATCGAACATCGCCAGGTTCGGCTGGGCACCGACGTTAACGCCGTCATAGCCACTGGGAATGCCGTCGTACATGAGGTTGTCGACGTTGAAACCACGTGCGGTGTAGCCCTGCCGGCCGGGGCCGCTGGAGTAGTTGAGGAACAGTCCTGGCGTGGCGTTGACCACGTCGTTGATGCTGGTCATCGCCTGGTCATCCATGCGTTGACGAGTAATCACGGTGACGGCCTGTGGGGTTTCACGCAGGGTCAGGGGCAGTTTGGTTGCGGTTTTCATCGAACCGGTGGTGTACGACTCGCTGCCTTCAGTGGTTTCGCCAAGCTGGTGCCCCGATACCTCGGTAGCACCGAGCTCAATGGTAGTGGGCGGGGCGTCGGCTTCGGCCGCGAAGGTCGCCTGGGTGGTGGTCAGGCAGATAGCCATTGCTATCGAACTCGGTGAAAACCCTTTGCCGCCTTGGTGTCGCACAGACATGAATGTAGCTCTCCCGGAACGCCATCCTTAGCGAATAATAAATCTGTTGATAATTATTCGCATCAGTGTGGCAGATTGAGTCTGTGGGAAAAAGCCTACGAGATGAATCAGTTAACGAAATTTTCATGCGCTGGGCACCGGCGTTTTGCCACCTTTGCCTAGATGAACACAATTTCGTAGGGCTCGCGCATGCGCTCCAGCAACACCTGGGCAAGCATTGGCGCAAGGCCGATCGCGGGGTCGCCCATCAGCTGGCTGGCGTAGGCGTGCACGGCGTGCAGCTTGTGCGCCACGCTCCAAGTGTCGAGGCACAACTTGCGCGCGCGTTGCCAAGGCATCACCGAGCCTTCGCGTGCCGGCCAGTGCCAGGCCCACATCGGCAGTTCATAGAGTTGCGCGCCCACCAATTTGCACGCGTTGGCGCTGGCACGGCCGACGGCTTCGTGGTCATCGTTGCCATCATGGCGCCAGGTGGTGAACACCACGTCACCTGGCTGCAGGTAGCGGGCGATGAACTGGCTGATCGGTTGTTCATGGCTGGCCAGGGCGTTATCGCGAAACCCGCCACGAATCCATTTCAGGCTGTGCAGTGGCACGCCCAAGCGGCGCAGGGCCTCGGCGCTTTCCTGGGGGCGCACCGCGCTCAGGCGGTTGGCCGACCAGACCTGGGAGCCAGGGTGGCTGGCGCTGCCATCGGTGATGGAAATTAATTTCAACGGGTGCGCGCGGGTGCTGAGCAGCTGCAGCAGGCCCCCGCAGGCGAGCACTTCATCGCCGGGGTGAGGGGCAATCACCACCACCCGGGCGCCGGGCGGTACCAGGCTGGTCAGCGAGATAGCGGGAATATGCGCCAACTGCGGCGCGCTGTTCCAGATTTGCGCGGGGCCGCGACGGCCCTCGCTTAACGAGGCGGTTTTCATCGAGTGTCACATCCTTGTCGGTTCAAGCGTGTGTGTTCACCCCAGGCTCCGCTGCGGTGAGTGCGCGGCGCTCCGATCCTGGAGCGCTGTGCGATAGGTTATAAGCATAGACAAGAAATGTGGTTCTTTTTAAGAAACCTGCATCAGGCTCTTCAAATAGTCACCGAAACCACCCTGGGCGCGACACTCCAGGCGTGCGCTGGTGATCACTTGCGGGCTGTGGCTCCAGGCGATGGAAGCGCCGCAACGTTCCCGGTTACGCATCAACGGCTCGTCGTTGCCGGCGAACATCTGGTCGAAATAAGGGGTTGTCACACTCAAACGAACACCACTTCAAAAGGTTGCAGCAAGCGCTCCACCACATAGGGCGCCAGTACGGGGGGGAGGCCGATCTGGGGGTCGCCCTCCAGCTGGCTGGCGAAGGCGTGGATGGCATGGCGTTTGCGCGCCACCCTCTCGGGCGTCAAAGGGATCTTGCGCGCACGGTGCCACGGCACCATGCCGTCTTCGGCGGTCGCCCAGTGCCAGGTCCACACGGGCAGTTCGTACAAGGTGGCGCCCACGGCCTGGGCGGCTTTCGCACTGGCGCGGCCGACAGCCTCATGGTCGCAATGGCCGTCTTCGCGCCAGGTGGCGAATACCACGTCGTCGGGTTTGAGGTGGCGCTGGATGAACACGGCCAGTTCTTCCTCGCGCTCGGCAACTTTGCTGTCGCTGAACCCGGCGCGCAGCCACTTCAGACTGTGCATCGGCAAGCCCAGGCGATGCAGGGCCTGGGCCGACTCCTGAGGGCGCACCACGCTCAAACGTTGCACCGGCCAGCGTTGCGAGCCTGGATGGCTGGCGCTGCCGTTGGTGACCGAGATCAACTGAATGGGCCGGCCCAGATCGGCCAGGCCTTGCAGCAAACCGCCGCAGCCGAGCACTTCATCGTCCGGGTGCGGGGCGATGATGACCGCACGGTGCCCCTCCGGTACCAGTTGCTCAACGCTGATATGCGGCAGTTCAGCAAGGCGCGACGAGGTTTGCCAGTAATGTAGGGAGGTGCCTTGGCCGACAATCGGGTTGGGTTTCATAACTGCCACCTCCCTGAAGGTTCGCCGGCGACCTGCATGCCCAGGGCGGCCAAGTCGCGTTCGGCGTGGCTTTGGCGTACGTACACCGGCAAGTCCGCCATCAATTGGGCGAAGTGCGGGTCCTTGCAGTAAGGCCCCGCGCCTACGCCACGGCCGACATGCTGGATCACCTGCTCGACGGTTTCCTCGACGCACGCGCGCACTTGCTGGGCCAGCAACCGGGCATCGGCGGTCGGTGCCCGGTCGATCTGCTCGGCACTGGCGCGCAGCACGCAGGCTGCGCTGTTCAATGCACTGTCCACCGCGCCGAGGTGGGCCGGGGCATGCGGCTCAGGGTGCTTGCTGCACTGCTCGCGCAGCACTTCGGCCAGGCGCTGCGCCGCGCCATACCAGCACGCCGCAATGCCAATGCCGCCATGCCAGAACCCCGGACGCGCCAGATAGTCGCCCGGCCCGCCGACTGCGAGGCCCCTGGCCTCGCTGAAGACGATCTCGACACTGCCGGTGGCGGCCATGCCCACCGCATCCCAACCTTCATCCGTTACCGTGACGCCCGGCTGGTCCATTTCCACGGCCACCAGTTGCTGACGGTCCTCCTCGTCCCACGCAGTCAACAACCCGTGCGAGACCACAGACGCACCGGAACACCAGGCTTTACGCCCGTCGACGATCAAGCGCTGGCCGTCGCGCCGCACGCGCACCTTGGCGCTCGGCGGCTCGGCGGCCCACATCCCCCAGGTGCTGCCCAAAGGCGGCAGCGGGCTGTCGAGTTCAGCAATGATCGCCAGCGCATCGGTGTGGCCTTCGAACAGCTTGCACAGGCGCAGGTCATGGCCGGCGACTTGCGCCAGCCCGCTATAGCGCGAAAGCGTCTGGCCGCTGCCGGGCAACGGCAGTTGGTCCAGGCCCTCTTCCTGAAGGTCCTTCAAGGCCTTGCCCAGGGCTTGCGTGTCCGCATAGCCCCGGTAGCCGGAAAGGAATCCGTGCAACGCCATCTCACACCTCGTCGTCGTGTTGCAGCTCAAACAGGAGCAGCGAGCGGCCGGTGGCAGCGTACTCGTGTTCGAAGTCAAAGCGCTCCTGGCCACGCACCGCAGGGTCGTTGGTATCGAGCAGGCAATTCCAGAACTCGCCCTGGGGTACCGGTGGCAGGCGGAAATTGACCATGTCGTGATGGGCATTCACCACCAGCAACAGAGTGGCATCGGCACCGGCACGCCGAATCCCGGTCTCTTGGGCGCGGCCATCCATCAGCATGCCCAGGCAACGACCGTTGCTGTCTTCCCACTGCTCAGTGGTCATTTCATTGCCATCCGGCGCCAGCCAGGTGACGTCCTTCACGCCGATGTCTTCGTTGTAGTCGCCGACCAGGAAGCGCCCGCGACGCAGGATCGGGTAAGCCAGGCGCAACTTGATCAAGCGTTTGACGAACTTGAGCAGCGCCTTGCCGTCGTCGTCCAGGTCCCAGTTGACCCAACCGATTTCGCTGTCCTGGCAGTAGGCATTGTTGTTGCCGTGCTGGGTGCGGGCGAATTCATCGCCAGCCACGATCATCGGCGTGCCTTGGGCCAGCAGCAGGGTGGCGAAGAAGTTGCGCATCTGGCGCAGGCGCAGTTCGTTGATTTCCGGATCGTCGGTAGGGCCTTCGACGCCATGGTTCCACGACAGGTTGTTGTTGCTGCCGTCCTGGTTGTTTTCGTCGTTGGCTTCGTTGTGCTTGTCGTTGTACGACACCAGGTCGTGCAGGGTAAAACCGTCGTGGGCGGTGATGAAGTTCACCGAGCTGTAAGGCCGGCGCCCACGGTGGTTGAACATCTCACCCGAGGCCGTCATGCGCCCGGCGAAGTCTGCCAGCTGGCCGTCGTCGCCTTTCCAGAAGGCACGCACGGTATCGCGGAAACGGTCGTTCCATTCTGCCCAGCCAGGTGGGAAATTGCCCACCTGATAGCCGCCGGGCCCGCAGTCCCAGGGTTCGGCGATCAATTTGAGCTGGCGCAGGATCGGGTCCTGGCGGCATGCCACGAGGAAGCTGTGACGTTCGTCAAAGCCGTCGCGGTAGCGCCCCAGAATCGTCGCAAGGTCGAAGCGGAAGCCGTCGACGTGCATCTCGGTGGCCCAGTAACGCAAGGAGTCGGTGACCATCTGCAGCACGCAGGGGTGACTCAGGTCCAAGGTGTTGCCGGTGCCGGAATCATTGATGTAGAAGCGCTTGTCATCGGGCATCAACCGGTAGTACGAGGCATTGTCGATGCCGCGCATCGACAGGGTAGGGCCGCGCTCGTTGCCTTCGGCAGTGTGGTTGTAGACCACATCGAGGATCACTTCGAGCTTCTGCTCATGCAGGTGCGCGACCATCTCCTTGAACTCGGCGATCTTGCCGCTGGCCAGGTAGCGCGGGTCGGGCGCAAAAAATGCGATGCTGTTGTAGCCCCAGTAGTTGGTCATGCCTTTTTCCAGCAAATGCTGGTCATTGACGAAGGCGTGGACCGGCAACAGCTCGACCGAAGAAACCCCCAACTGGCGGATGTGTTTGAGCACGTCATCTTCCATCAGCCCGGCGCAGGTACCGCGCACGGATTCGCCGACCGAAGGGTGGCGCATGCTGATGCCGCGCAGGTGGGTCTCGTAAATAATGGTGCGGTCCCACGGCACGCGCACCGGCTGGTCATTGCCCCAGGTGTGCGCCGGGTCGATGACCTTGCATTTGGGCACGAAGGGGGCACTGTCGCGCTCGTCGAAGCTGAGGTCGTCGTCGGGGTGGCCGATGGTGTAGCCGAACAGGGCTTCAGACCATTTGAGTTCGCCCACCAATTGCTTGGCATAGGGGTCGATCAGCAATTTGTTGTGGTTGAAACGATGGCCGTTGGCCGGGTCGTAAGGACCATACACACGGTAGCCGTAGATCAGCCCGGGGTGGGCGTCGGGCAGGTAGCCGTGGAAGATCTCGTCGGTGTATTCGGGCAGTTCGATGCGCTCCAGTTCCACCTCGCCAGCATCATCGAACAGGCACAGTTCGACCTTGGTGGCGTTGGCCGAAAACAGCGCGAAGTTGACGCCCAGGCCGTCCCAGGTGGCGCCAAGAGGGAAGGGCAAACCTTCACGAATCCGCGACGGCTCGTGGTCCGGCGTCGTTGAGGCTTTTTCGGGCTTGCTCATGGTGTTGCTCCTGCAGGGATTCTTTTTTTCGGGCCGAACGCGGCCGTACTGACAGTTATTCAGCGTATGACGTAAAGAGATAAAAGCTCCCCCGACAGCAAGGCAGTCAGGGGGCGCGGCGATCAATGAGCGGGAGGTTTGGGCTTTTTCGGCGCAGCGGGCTTCTTTGGCGCCGGTTTGGCGGCGGCAGGCTCAGCCGGCTTGGCTTTGGCCGTTGCCTTTGGGGCCGTCTTCGGCTTGGCGGCCGGCTTGGGCTTGCTTGGCGTCAGCGCCTCGGCTTCGGCCAGCTTGCGCGCCATCTCCCAATGACGGGCATCTTCACCGTGAGGCTTGCCTTCGGACTCCCAGATCTGATGCGCCAGTTCGCGGATGCGTTTGTCTTCATTACTCATCACACACTCCTCAGAGAAAATGTTCAGCTTTCTTGACTATCGGAATTGATAAAGACATTGACCGGGAAATCCCCCAGGGCAGCGCTGATCAACAGCTCCTTGTCTGGTGTGACTACGCTCGTCTGAAAAAGTCCCTTCCAGTTTTGCGTTGCGGCGGCGAACGGTAACTTCACCCGCGTATCGCCCCAAACCTGCGCAGGAATCAACGGCTGCAGCGCATTTTCGAGCAAGCGCCGGGACCAACGTGGCACCACTACCAGCACATGGTTGCCTTGGTGTTCGCGGCAGAAGGCCACGACGTGCTCGGCCTGTTGCCCAACCACCTCCAGGGCAGTGTAGGCACCGTCGCTGAACACCTCGAGGTTAGCCTTGCGCAAGGTCAGTACCTGTGCGATCAGCGCCTGTTTGATACGCCCGTCGCGCCAGTTGGCCAACAGTTCAGCGGTGTCCACTGGCGCCTCCAAAGCGCGTTGCCGCGCCTGGAAGTCCACCGGGCGGCGGTTGTCCGGGTCTACCAGGCTGAAGTCCCAGAACTCATCGCCTTGATAGACATCCGGCACGCCCGGCACGCTCAGGTGAAGCAAAGACTGCGCCAGCCCGTTCAAGGCACCAGCGGGTGCAATCGCCTCGGCTGCAGCGGTAAGGGCGCTGCGCAGCGGGGCGCCGGCCTCACTGAGCAACACGCGCTTCAGGAACGCTTCGACGCCCTGTTCGTAGGCCTCGTTGGGCGCGCTCCAACTGCTCTGCAGCTTGGCTTCGCGCAGGGCTTTCTGTTGCCATTGCCACAGGCGTTGCTGATAGGCCTCAAGGTCGGGGTTCGGCTCCAGCGGCCAGCTGCCGAGCAGCACCTGATACAGAATCAGTTCATCGCCTGCCGAAGGGCTGTCGGCGCTGTCGCGCAGCGGCGCGGCCAGGCTGCGCCAGTGTTCGACCTGCTCGGCATACCAGGAAGCGCACTCGCTCAGCACCGCCAGACGGGCGCGGGTATCTTCGCCGCGTTTATGGTCGTGGGTGGCGGTGGCCAGCAGGTTGTGGGGAAAGCACTGCAGCCGCTGCTGGTTGACCGCGTGAAAATCGGCCAACGGCGCGCTGAACTGCTCGGTGCTGAAGCCCACATCGTTACGCGACAACAGCACCGCCGAACGGTAGAACGCCGTGTCTTCCACAGCCTTGGCGGCGGCGGGCGAGGTCAGTTGCTGGAAGCGCACGCAGGCATGCTTGAGCATCTTGCGCTCGCGGCCCAGCGGGCGATTGCGCCAGGGTTGCCCACCGAGCCATTTTTCCAGGTGATCGAGCACCGGCCAGTCACCTTCGCTCAGGGTGCTGCGCGCTCCTTCCATGGCCTGCTGGAATACCTTGTCGTCAGCCGCGCTGCGCCCGCGTGCGCTGATATAGGTGCGGTACACCGGGAAGTGCACGATCAGTTCCTGCAAGGCGCGCCGGATCGCGCCCAGGGTCAGGTCGCGGGTCATTACGTCGTCACGCGCCACCTGCAACAGCGCCTGGGCCACGCTTTCGAAATCGCCGCCCAACGAGCCATTGAGAATCTGCTGGCGCGCCAGTCGGGCCTCTTCGATAAATGCCGAGGGCCGTTCGCTGTGGCGTGACCACAACTCGGCCAGCGGCGCGAAACCGTCCGGATGGTGTTGCAGCAACGACAGTTGGTTCATGAATTCGTAGCCGGTGGTGCCGTCCACTTGCCAGTCTTCGCGCAGGGTCTCGCCTTCGCCGAGGATCTTCTCCACGAAGATCGGCAAATGCCGCTGCGGCGACAGCGCATCCACCCGACGCCGAAGCTTGCGGCAGTAACCGCGCGGGTCGGCCAGCCCGTCGATGTGGTCGATGCGCAGGCCGTCGATCAAGCCTGCGCTGATCAACTCGAAAATCTTGCCGTGGGTGGCCTCGAACACCGCCGTGCGCTCCACGCGCAGGCCGCCCAGCTCGTTCACATCGAAGAAACGCCGCCAGTTGATGTCGTCCGCCGCCGTGCGCCAACTGGCCAGGCGGTAGCTTTGTTGTTCCAGCAGTTGATGCAGGCGCGCGAAACCTTCCGGCGTACGCCCGTCGAACGCGGCGAGGCGCTGTTCGATGGCGGGCAGCAGTTCATTGGCGCGCTCGGCCAGGGCCTGTTTGAGCAGAGCGGCTTCGGCGTAGGCGTCATCCTGATAAGCCAGGGTGGCGAAGCGATCGGCCAAGGGCTTGAGCCCCTCGTCGCCGCCAAGCACCAGGGCGTAATCCCGCGGGCAGATCGGGAAGCGGTGTTCGTAGTGCTCGACGTAAAACGCACCCTGCGCCGCGTCAAACTTCAGCACCAGGCTGCCGCTCTGCAGTGCTTCGCCGTAATCGCTGCCAAGGAACGGCATCAGCAATTGGCCTTTGAGCAGCGGGTCCGGGGAGTGCCACTGAATATCGAAGAATTCGCTGTAGGGGCTCAGGCGCCCCCATTCCAGCAGGTCCAGCCACCAGGGGTTGTCGGCGCCGCCGACGGCCATATGGTTGGAAACGATGTCGAGGATCAGGCCCATGTCGTGTTCGCGCAACGCGGCCACCAGCCGGTGCAGTGCCGCCTCGCCGCCCAGTTCCGGGTTGACGCGGGTGGGGTCGACCACGTCGTAGCCGTGCATCGAACCGGCACGGGCTTTGAGCAGGGGCGAGGCATATAGGTGGCTGATGCCCAGTCGGGCGAAATACGGCACTAATGGCACCGCGTCATCCAGGGTGAAGCCTTTATGAAATTGCAGGCGCTGGGTAGCGCGCAAGGGCAGTGCTTTCATCGGTCACGCTCATAAGCTTGGTTGCGCGCGACGGCCAGCAGCTCGAGACGGCGCGCAGCGCCCACATTGTCGAGCAGGCTGGACGCTTCGCCTGGCAGGCGGCGGCGCCAATTGGGGTGGGTGTCGGTGGTGCCGGGCAGGTTGGGTTGTTCCTCCATGCCCAGCGCATCCTCCAGCGGCAGCAACACCAGCGGCGCACGGGTGTGGCCGAGGTAGCGCACGCTGGCATCGATCATGTGGTCGGTGTCGTTGCGGATCTCATCGACGAAGTTCTGCGGGTCCTGGCTCAAGGCCTGGCGCAGGGCCTGACGTTCGCGCAGGCGGTGTTCGCTCCACTGGTCTACGGTTGGCGCGTCGATCAGGCCCAGCTGGATATTCCATTCGATATCGCGGCTGTGCCACCAGCCATTGAGGGTCGGCAAGTCGTGGGTGCTGGTGGTGGCCAGGGCGTTGTCGGGCCAGTCGAGGATAGGCCTGAACTGGCCCTCATGGTTTTGCTCGAACAACAACACGCGCATGCCGAGGATCGCCCGGCTGCTGAGTTTTTCGCGCAGGCCGTCGGGCACGGTGCCCAAGTCTTCACCGAGCACAATGGCCTGGTGACGATGGGATTCCAGGGCCAACAGGCGCAACATGTCGTCCACCGGGTAATACAAATAGGCGCCTTCGCGCGGCGATGCGCCGTTCGGGATCACCCACAGGCGTTGCAGGCCCATCACATGGTCGATGCGCAGGCCGCCCGCGTGGGCGAAATTGGCCCGCAGCATTTCAATGAACGCGCGGAAACCGTTGCGTTTGAGGCCCTCGGGGGAAAATGCGGAAATGCCCCAACCCTGGCCTGCACGGTTGAGAATGTCCGGTGGCGCGCCGACGGTCAGGTCGGCGAGCAATTCATCCTGGCGACTCCAGGCCTGGCTGCCGGCACCGTCCGCGCCCACCGCCAGGTCGGCGATCAGGCCGATACCCATGCCGCTGCCACGCGCCGCCTGTTGCGCACGTTGCAGGCTGCGCGCGATCAGCCATTGGGTGAAGGCGAAATAGCCGATCTCCTCGCGGTGCTCCTCGGCGAACTGCACCAGCGCCGGGCTCTGCGGTGTACGCCAGTCTTGCGGCCAGTGGCGCCAATCGAGCTCTTCGCCGGCGGCGGCGCGCAACGCTTGCACGGCTTCGAAACGGCAGTGGTTTTCCAGGGCTTCGCCGCCAGTCTGGCGAAAGCTCTGGAAATCGGCGTGTTGCGGATGGTGACCGTGGCGGAAATCTTCATACAGGGCCCGCAGCAGACGTTGCTTGGCCTTGGCGGCGACGGGCCAGTCGATCAGCGTGAGCTGTTCCAGCTCATGCAGCTCCTCGGCCAGGCCTGCGGTTTCGATGGCATTGCGCACTTCACGCTCGCCCAAAATGCAGGCCGGCGAGGCATACAGGCTGTTGAGAAACAACCGGCTGGAAGGCGAATAAGGGCTGTAGCGCTCGGCGTCGGCGCTGAACATGGCATGCATCGGGCTGATCGCCAGGGCGTCGGCCCCGCGCTCGGCGGCCGAGCGGGCCAGGTGCTCCAGGGCCAGGGTGTCGCCGAAACCACCGTCGCCCAGGCGGCGCAACGAGTAGAGCTGGGCGCTCAGGCCCCAGGCGCGGGCGGGGTTGGTGTCGACCGCTTCGGCCACGCTATAGCATTGGGCGGGTGCAACCGCGAGGGTAAACGTCTGGTCGTCGATATGCGCTTGATGGTAGCCCACTGCGATAACGCCAGGCAGCACGGCATCTCCGTCCAGACGCAGTTCCAGGGTTTCACCGTTTTCCAGATGGACGCGGCACGGCGTGTCGGGTGCAAAGAATCGCGCCAGGTCCAGGCCTTCACCGCTGTCGACGGTCAGAAGCGGCGGCAGATGCTTGTCCTGCTGGGCCTGTTCCAGTTCTCGCAGGCTGGCGTCGATCTCGGCCTCGGTATCGGCCGGGTGCCCCAGCCCTTTGAGCACGGCGCGCAGGGCGTCGGGCTGCACATGTTGCGGGCGACCGTTGGCATCGATCCAATCGACGGCCAGGCCCGCGCGGCTGGCGAGTAGTTCCAGGTTCGCTTCGCTCAAAACTCTTCTCCGACGGGGAATAAGGACACGCGTGCGCTCAACGGCGGCAGGTGCGCCACGGGCTCGGCAGGCGTTTGAAAGATCACATGTGCCGAGGCGGGCTGGTCGATAGGCTCGGCGCTCAGGTTCAGGTCGATTTGCAACACGCTGCCATCGCCCAGGCGCCAGCGCGCAGTCACCGCGCTGTCCGCCAGCACCTGCGCGCCCAGGGCCACGCTGCCGGGCAGATGGGGCACCACGTATTGACGGCGCAGGCCCAGCAAGTGGCGATAGAGCTGGGTATGCTCGTTTTCGACCAGGGACGGCTTCGATTGCAGGAACGTCGTCAATGCGTTGGGATCGGGAATCCGTTCGCGCTGCTCGGGGTCA
The DNA here is from genome assembly GCF_003852255.1 of Pseudomonas sp. R1-43-08. Taxonomy (NCBI): domain Bacteria; kingdom Pseudomonadati; phylum Pseudomonadota; class Gammaproteobacteria; order Pseudomonadales; family Pseudomonadaceae; genus Pseudomonas; species Pseudomonas sp. R1-43-08. Next base: position 2,977,379 of record NZ_CP027734.1, on the reverse strand, counting down.
TGAAACGCGGCGAAATCGGCGAACTCGTTACGTCGGCCCTCACGGACAGCCTGCGCCAGCTCACCGTGATGGTCGGTGAAGAACAGGAACGGCTGCGCGGCATTGACTTCATCGCCCATGAACATCAGCGGGATCATCGGCGACAGCAGCAACAGCGCGGTCGCCGCCTTCAACGCCTGGGGCGAGCATAGTTGATGCAAGCGTTCGCCCAGGGCGCGGTTGCCAATCTGGTCGTGGTTCTGCAGGAACGCCACGAAAGCGGTCGGCGGCAGCTCCGCACTGGGTTCGCCGCGTGTATGGCCGTGGCGGGTGGGCTCGCCCTGGTAGATAAAGCCTTCACCCAGGCAGCGTGCCAGTTTGACGGTAGGCTGCTCGGCGAAATCGCTGTAGTAGGCATCGGTTTCGCCGGTGAGCAGTACGTGCAGCACGTTATGGAAGTCATCGTTCCATTGCGCGTCGAAATCCTGTTCGAGCAGGCTGGCCTGGTTCAGCTCGTTCTCCAGCATCAGCCACACGTGGCGGCCGGTGTCGACCTGCTGGCGCACCCGTTGCGCCAGTTCCCGCAGGAACTCGGGGTTGTCGATGGCGTGCACCGCGTCCAGGCGCAGGCCATCGAAGCGGTATTCAAGCAGCCACATCAAAGCGTTATCCAGGAAGAAATCCCGCACTTCACGGCGTTCGAAATCAATCCCCGCGCCCCATGGGGTGTGCACGTCTTCCTGGAAGAAACCCTTGGCGTACTGGCCCAGGTAGTTGCCATCCGGGCCGAAGTGGTTGTAGACCACGTCAAGGATCACCGCCAGGCCATGCCCGTGGGCACTGTCGATCAAGTGCTTGAGTTGTTCGGGTGTGCCATAGGTAGAGTGGGGTGCGTAAGGCAGTACCCCGTCGTAGCCCCAGTTGCGCTCACCGGGGAATTGCGCCAGGGGCATCAGTTCGATGGCGGTTACACCCAGCTCGGCCAGGCGCGGCAGCTGCTTCTCGACTTCAGCGTAACCGCCCATGGCGCCGACATGCAGTTCGTAGATAACCGCTTCGTGCCAGGGGCGGCCTTGCCAGTGGCTGTGCCGCCACTCATACGCAAGCGGGTCGACGACGCGGCTCCAACCGTGCACGTCCAGCGCCTGGGCCCTGGAGGCGGGGTCGGGAACATCCCGTTCGCCGTCGATATTGAAGCGGTAAAGCGTTCCGGCAGGGCAGGCCACTTCTACTTCGAACCAGCCATTTGCCTGGGGCAACATGGCGATGGATTTCCCGTCCTGCAATTCAACGCTGACATAAAACGCGTCTGGCGCCCACAAGGCAAAACGCGTGTGTTGCGCGTCCAGCATCAGTGCGCCGTGGGGCCAGGTTTCCAGAGTCCGTAACGGCATCTATGAAGACCTCTCTTGATTATTTAGTCGATTTCCCCAGTGCTTTAACCACCAGTTGTTCGTACAGCTCGGCGTAGGGTTCCACCGCCTGTGACCAGTTGAAGGGTTGGGTCATGGCGCGGCTGCGCATGGCGTTGAGCAGGCCTGGGAACGAAAACACTTTGAACGCGCGCTCCAGGGCTGCTTTGTAGCTGTCGACGGTGGATTCGTTGAACAGGAATCCGGTGACGCCGTCTTCAATGGTGTCGGCTAGGCCGCCAGTGTTGCGCGCTACCGGCAACGAGCCGAAACGCTGGGCATACATCTGGCTCAGGCCGCAGGGCTCATAGCGTGATGGCATCAGCAGGAAGTCGCTGCCGGCGAACATGCGGCGGGCGTCGGTTTCGTTGAAGCCGATGCGCACGCCAACCTGGCCTGGGAAGCGCAGCGCCAGCTCACGCATGGCCTGTTCTTCTTCCGGCTCGCCACGCCCGATGATCGCGATCTGGCCACCGTTTTCAACGATGAAGCTGGCGACCGCTTCGGTGAGGTCCAGGCCTTTCTGGTAGACCAGGCGCGACACCACGGCGAACAACGGGCCGGTGGAATCATGCAGGCCGAACAGCTCGCGCACTTGGGCGGCGTTGATGGCCTTGCCTTCCCAGTCACCAATATTGAAATTATGGGTCAGATGGGGGTCGGTCGACGTTTCCCAGCTTTCGTCAATGCCGTTGGGAATCCCGCTGAGCAGGCCTTGCTGGGTTTTACTGGCCAGGAAGCCATCGAGGCCACAGCCGAATTCCGGCGTGGTGATTTCCTCGGCATAGGTGGCGCTGACCGTGGTGATGTGGCTGGAATAAGCCATGCCGGCCTTGAGGAACGACATCTTGCCGTAGAACTCCATGCCTTCCTGTTGCAGGGCATGGGGCGGAATACCCAGTTCGGGGGTGCAGCCCAGGCTCACCACGCCCTGGTAGGCGAGGTTATGAATGGTGAACAGGGTCGGTGTGCGTGAACCACGCCAGTGCATATACGCCGGGGCTAGGCCAGCGGGCCAGTCGTGGGCGTGCACCAGGTCCGGGCACCAGTGAATCTGCGCCAGGTTGGCGGCCATGTCGGCGGCGGCCAGGCCCAGGCGGGCGAAGCGGATGTGGTTGTCCGGCCAGTCGCGGCCATTGTTGGCGCCGTAGGGCGTGCCTTCACGCTCGTACAGCTCAGGGCAGATCAGTACATAGATGACCAGGCCGTCCTTGAGGTCCATGCGCCCGATCTTGCACGGTGGCAGTGCCGCGTGGCCGCCCAGCTCACCGACGATATGGATCGGGTTGTCGCTCTCCATCACCTGCGGGTAACCGGGAATCAGCACCCGCACATCGTGCAGGTGCGCCATGGCGCGGGGCAGGGCGGCGGAGACGTCGCCCAGGCCACCGGTCTTCACCAAGTCGGCAAACTCGGAGGTAACAAACAGCACTTTCTTTCGATTCGGGTTCTTACTCACGATCGGCCGCACAGTGTTGGGCAGGTCGGCCAACGATGTAGGCCCCCCTGCCGGCTGACTAAAACGCTCTCCCTGAGTTACTACTGCGGCACTGATCATAATGCACTCCCCTTGTTTCGTTGGTCGGCTAATGGCCCGCTGCCATCAGCTCCGATTGACCGCATCCTGCGGCCAGGCGCACAAGCGCAATACAAACTGGCAAGGCGTATGCCAGTTGCACGGTTAGCTGAAATAGTTTGGATGGGCGGGCATGCGGCCTGAACCGGATATGTTCGCCTTACCTAAAACTGGACCTGCGGCAGAGTTCGAAAGTTTCGATTTTTTGCGGGGTTTTTGTTTTGGAACGGACCCATCGGTCATCAGTCTAGGACAGATTCCAGCGCCTGCAGGGTTTATTCGGGGAAATTGTAGGACAAAAACTTATAAGATTAAGCAGGCTTAAACAGTGTGGCGAGGGAGCTTGCTCCCGCTGGAGTGCGTAGCGCTCCCTTATTTTGGGGGCGCTGCGCGCCCCAGCGGGAGCAAGCTCCCTCGCCACAAGTGGGCGCCTGCACTGAAACGGTGCGTCAGCCGAGCACCCGAATGGGCACGCCGTTCGTCCAGGCCTGGATGTCTTCGATCATCTGCTGATAGAACTGCCGGTAGTTCTGTTCGCTCACATAACCGACATGGGGCGTTGCCAGCACATTCGGCAGGGAGCGGAAGGGATGTTCAAGCGGTAGTGGCTCTTGGCTATATACGTCCAGCGCCGCGCCGGCCAGTCGCCCGCTGCTCAATGCCTCAACCAGCGCCTGTTCATCCACAATCGGCCCGCGTGCCGTGTTCACCAGCCGGGCAGAGGGTTTCATCCAGCTCAACGCCTGCGCATCGACCAGGCCGCGACTACGCTCGCTGAGTACCAGGTGAATGGTCAGAATGTCAGCCTGTTCGAACAGCTCGCGCTTGCTCACCCAGGTCACGCCGGACTCAGCCGCCCGTTGCGGCGTGAGGTTTTCGCTCCAGGCAATCACGCGCATGCCGAAGACCTGGGCGAACTGCGCGACTTTTTGCCCGATGCTGCCCAATCCAAGGATGCCCAGGGTCTTGCCATACAGATCGCCGCCCAGGCCGACTTGCCAACCGCCTGCGCGCAGGGAATTGGCCTCGGCCAGCAGGTTACGTGTCGAGGCCATGATCAGCGCCCAGGTCAGCTCCGGCGCGGCCTGCTTATAGCTGTCGGTGCCGCACACCTGGATACCCAATGCCTTGGCGGCGGCGATGTCGATGGCGGCGTTGCGCATGCCACCGGTCACCAGCAATTTGAGCCTGGGCAGCCCTTGCAGTAAGGCCTGGTCGAAGAGGGAGCGCTCGCGCATCACGCAAATGGCGTCGAACGTCTGCAGACGCTCGACCATCGTGGCGGTATCGGCGGGGTAGTCATGGAGAAAATGCACCTGGCCCAAGGGATCCAGCACCGACCAATCCACCACGCTGCTGGCCACTTGCTGCCAATCATCAATGACTGCGATCTGTAGCGACATGCACGCGTGCCTCACTCAGGTTAAAGGGCCTTCAAACCCTGCAACAGCGCTTGATGAAACCGCGCCGGTTCTTCCATCTGCGGCGCATGGCCCAAGCCGTCGAACTCCACCAAGGTCGCATGGGGAATCAGCTTGGCCACCTGTTTGCCCAGCACCTGGTAGTTGCCGACCCTGGCCTTCACGTCCGGTGGCGCCAGGTCTTTGCCGATGGCGGTGGTGTCGCTGGTGCCGATCAGCAGCAGGGTGGGCGCTTGCACGTCCTTGAACTCGTAGTACACCGGCTGGGTGAAGATCATGTCGTAAATCAACGCCGAGTTCCAGGCCACCAGGGTATGCCCCGGCCCTTGATTCAGGCCGACGAGCATGTCCACCCAGCGCTCGTACTCGGGCTTCCAGCGGCCCACGTAATAGGTGTCGCGCTCGTACTTGCGCACGCCGTCTGCGTTCAGTTTCAACTCGCGCTGATACCACTGGTCAACGCTTTGGTGGGGCACGCCCAAGGCCTTCCAGTCTTCCAGGCCGATCGGGTTGACCAGTGCCAGTTGTTCGGTTTGTTCGGGGTACATCAAGGCATAGCGCGTGGCGAGCATACCGCCGGTGGAGTGGCCGAGCAGCGTGGCTTTTTGAATGCCGAGCTTTTCCAGTAACTGGTGGGTGTTGAGCGCCAGTTGCTGGAAGCTGTATTGGTAATGTTCGGGCTTGCTGGAGGTGCAAAAGCCAATCTGGTCTGGCGCGATCACCCGGTAACCCGCGTCGCTCAAGGCTTTGATCGAGTCTTCCCAGGTGGCGCCGCAGAAGTTCTTGCCGTGCATCAGCACCACGCTGCGGCCGTTGGCTTTACCTTTGGCCGGGACGTCCATATAGCCCATCTGCAGGCTTTTGCCTTGGGATTCGAAGTTGAAGCGTTCGACCGGATAGGGGTACTGGAAGCCCTGGAGTTCAGGGCCGTAGGTGGCGGCGAACACAGGCGCGGCGCTGGCGGTAAGCAGGCCGGCGACGCATAAGTCACGGATGGAAGGCATGGGCATCAACTCCGGGAAAAAGATGCTCCGAATGCTGTTTGGGGGGATTAACGGGGGATTAACACACCCGCTGCAGGGTTACTGCGTCGAGCCGCTGGCGTGTTCCAACCGATGCTTGAGCCGGTCCAGCGCGATACGCGAGAGCTCGATCATGCGCTCATGCAAGGTCATCAGTTGCAGTTCGGTCTCATAGGTCAGTACCCGCGTAAACAGCGTGCCGCCAGGCTGTGTCTGTAGGCAATAATGCAGGGAACCGTCGACCACCACTGAGGTGAACACGGTCATGAACTCAAAGGGGCAGCGCGCAATGTGTACGCGGTAGCTCAGCGGCACGCGGATACCCAGCAGGTCGATGATTTCGGTAAAACGCGCACCGGTCGGCAGGGAGCCGTGGGTGCCGGTGTCGGCGCTGAGGGAGGTGGGGTGCCATTCGTGCCAGCGGTCGGGTTGGGTCACGTAGTCGTAGACGGCCTCGACCGGGGCGTGGATGAACCGTTCCTGGCTGATTCGCTCCACGCGGATCGGATGCTCGATAGCGTGCATGACACACCTCCTGTGTGACGGGTTTTAAACCAGGAGCTGTGAGAATAGTCCGACTCCCGCGCTTTGCACGGGAGTATTCAGGCGTGGATCAACGCACTTTGAAGCGCCCCATCAAGGCAATCACCCGGCCATTTGCTTCCAGCAGGCTGTGGGTATTGGTTTCAGTGGCATGGCCGCTTTCGACCAGCTCTTCTACCATATGTCGGATCTGTACCATGCTGCGGTTGATCTCTTCGGTCACCGCGCTTTGTTGCTCGGCGGCCGTCGCGATCTGGGTGCTGAGGTTGTTGATATGGCTGACCGAACCGGCCATTTCATCGAGCCCGCTGTTCACCCGCGCGGTGGCATCCGCCGCCGACTGGCAGCTGGCCTGGGTGTTTTCCATGGCGGTGACCGATGAGCTTACGCCGGTGGTCAAGCGCGCCAGCATCTCGTTGATCTGCGAGGTGCTGGCCTGGGTGCGTGCGGCGAGTGCGCGCACTTCATCGGCCACCACGGCAAAACCGCGGCCTTGTTCGCCGGCCCGCGCCGCTTCAATTGCGGCGTTGAGCGCCAACAGGTTGGTCTGACCGGCGATGGCGCCGATCACGCCGAGGGTTTCGGTGATACGTGCGGCGTCCTGGCGCATGTTCTCAACGGTGTGGGTCGCGCTGGCGACTTCACCGATCAAGGCGCTGACACTGGTGGACGCTTCGCCCACCACCACCCGGGAACGATCGGCGTGTTCGTTGGCGCGCTGGGTGAACGCTGCGGTTTCAGCGGCGTTTTGCGCGACGGTGTCGGCGGTGGAGCTCATTTCGGTGATGGCGGTCACCGTCTGGTCGGTTTCTGAAGCGTGGCGCACCAGGATCTGGTTGGTGTGCGCCGAGGTCTGCTGCAGCTGCGCAAGGCCCGAGGCCATGGCGCCGGTGGCCTGGGTCACTTCACCGATCATGTTTTGCAGGTAGACGATAAAGTGGTTCACCGAGTGACCGATGGCGCCCAGTTCGTCTTCGGCACGGATGGTGATGCGCCGCGTGAGGTCGGCGTCGCCGGCGGACAGCGCGTCGATATTGCCCTTGAGCGCTTTCATGCGCTGTACCAGCTGGCGAATGGCATACGCCGCGAGCAGCACCAGCAGGATCACCATCGGGATTTGCAGCAACGCCAGGCTGCCGAGCACGTCATTGCGTTGGGCGGTGATCAGCGAGGTGGGCAGGGCGGTCGCCAGGAACCACGGGGTGCCCTCGATCGGACGCATGTAGAACGTGCTGGCCACGCCCTGGTTGTCGAACTCGCTGCGTTGCAAGGCCTGGTCACGATGGGCCAGGGCTTTGCTGACCTGGGCGGCAAAGGCCGAGGTGCCGGTCAGTTCGCTGATGTTCTTCAACACTACCGGGCTGCTGATGCGCGAGCTGTTGCTGATGATCTTGCCGTCGCCTTCGACGATCAGCATTTGCCCGCCGATGTCTTTTTCCTTGCTGGCCACCAGGTCATTGAAGAAGCCCAGGGTCACGTCGATGGTCGCCACGCCATAGGCGGCGCCGTCACGCTGGATCGCCATGGCGCAGTTGGTGCGCGGCTCCTGGCTGGCGTCATCCTTGTAGGCGGCGGCCCAGGCGCATTGGCCACGGGGCGAGGCGAGGCCGCCCTTGTACCAGCTCTGGTCGTAATAGTTGGGCGCGGGGTCACTGTTCCAGAAGGTGTTGACCGCCAACTTGCCCGACGCGTCACGGTGCCAGAACGTGCTGTGTTTGTTACGCCCAGGCGTGCGCTGGTTGGGCAGCGGCCAGATACCGCCGCCGAATACTTTCAGCTCGCCGTACTGATCCACCAGGCCGGGCAGGACCTTGTCGATGGCGTCGCTGTCGAGCAGCGGAATCGTTTGCGTGATGGTGCGTTGCTGGGCCTGAACCTTGTTCAGTTCGCCCTGGATCTGTTCGGCCACTTCGCCGATGCGATTGAGTACCACCTGTTCTTCGGTGTATTGCAGCTTGGGTGCGACCAACTGGCCGATACCCACGACAGTCAACACCAATAACACCAGGACGAACAGCACCAGGAACAGGGTATAGCGAGCTTGGATGGAGCGCAGTGGGGGCATGGGATCGTCCTTACGAAGCGTTATTGTCGGCGCGGCTTTGTTAGAGCTTCGTAGGGCTATCGGCTTGGACGGTAGGAGCTTTAGGTAGGTGTGTGTAAGAAAGTGCCGACGCCGTCGAGCGGCGCCGCCAGGTCAGATATTGAGCATCGCCATCACGTCCTCGGGGTAACGCATGCCGGCGGTTGCGTGCGCCGGGAAGATCGCTGCCAGCGCCGACACTTCAGTCGGCGTCAGGCTGATCGACACGGCCGCCACGTTCTCTTCCAGGTATTTGCGCTGCTTGGTGCCTGGGATCGGTACGATGTAGTCGCCCTGCGCCAATACCCAGGCCAGCGCCAGTTGGCCCGCCGTGATGCCTTTATCCGCCGCCAGCGCTTGCACCTGTTTGACCAGTTGCAGGTTTTTCGAAAAATTCTCGCCCTGGAAACGCGGGTTGAACCGCCGGTAGTCGTCAGCGCCGAAATCTTCCGGGCTTTTCAGTGCGCCAGTCAGAAAGCCCCGGCCCAACGGGCTGTAAGGCACGAAGGCGATGCCCAGCCGTTGGCAGGCGGCGAGGCAGCCGTTGTCTTCCTGCTCGCGGCTCCACAGTGAGTATTCGCTTTGCAAGGCGCTGATGGGGTGGACCTTATGCGCCCGTTCCAACGTGGCAGCAGACGCTTCGCTCAGGCCCAGGTAGCGCACCTTGCCCTGTTGCACCAGCTCGGCCATGGCGCCGACGGTTTCTTCGATGGCCACCTCGGGATCGATGCGGTGCTGGTAGTACAGGTCCAGGGTTTCAATGCCCAGGCGTTGCAGCGTGCCGTCGATGGACGTGCGAACGTACTCGGGGCGCCCATTCACACCGCGCAGCGCCGGGTTCGCCGGATCGCGCAGGATGCCGAACTTGCTGGCCAGGAACACCTGATCGCGCTTGCCGGCGATGGCCCTGCCGATCAACTGTTCGTTGGTGTGGGGGCCGTACATGTCGGCGGTATCGAGGAAGTTGACCCCCAGTTCAAGGGCGCGGTGCAGGGTGGCGATGGCTTGCGTGGTATCGAGGCCGGGGGTATAGAAGTCGCTCATGCCCATGCAGCCGAGGCCGATGGCGGAGACGTGTGGGCCGTTCTTACCGAGTTGACGAGTGCGCATGGTTCAGCTCCTTGGATGAAGGCGCCTATTGTCGCCCTCGACAAAACCTGGATAAACCGGCTAAAAGCACTATCACTATTTGGAAATTCTTAATAATCCTCAGAGGCTCACCGTGGACCGTTTCAATGCCATGCGCGTTTTCACCCGGATCGTGGAGTTGGGCGGGTTCGCCAAGGCGGCGGACAGCCTGCAACTGCCGCGCGCCTCGGTGACTGTGCTGATCAAGCAACTGGAGGCACACCTCGGTGTGCAACTGCTGCAACGCACCACGCGCCAGGTCAGCCCGACCCTCGACGGTGCGGCGTACTACGAGCGCTGCGTGCAGTTGCTCACGGACCTGGAGGAAACCGAGGCGGTGTTTTCCTCGCGCCGGCAAAACCCGCGAGGCAGGCTGAGCATCGATATGCCGTCGGGCATTGGCCGTCTGATCGTGATTCCGGCGCTGCCGACGTTCACCGCGCTTTACCCGCAGATCGAGCTGGATATCGGGCTCAATGATCGCCCGGTGGACTTGATCCGCGAAGGGGTCGATTGCGTGCTGCGCGGTGGCCTGGCGTTGGACGAATCGCTGGTGGCGCGACCACTGGCGATGATGGACCAGTTGACCCTGGCCAGCCCCGCGTACCTGCAGCGCATGGGTGTGCCCACCAGCCTGGACGACCTGGCCCGGCACCAGATGATCGAGTACGTCTCCAGCGCCAGCGGCAAGCGCTTTGGCCTGGAATTCCAGCTCGGCACCGAACTGCGCACGGTCAACTTGGCGAAGCTGGTCGCGGTGAACAGCTCCGATGGGTATTTCGCCGCCTGTGAAGCCGGCTACGGGCTGATCCAGGCGCCGCATTATCACGCCATGGAGCAACTGGCCGAGGGCACGCTGGTGGAGGTATTGCCGCAGGTGGCGGTGCCGACCATGGCGCTGACCGCGCTGTACCCACCGCATCGTCAGCTGTCCCTGCGGGTGCGCGTGTTTGTCGATTGGCTGGTGCAGCTGTGCGCCGCGCCGGGCAATGGATTGCGGCGCTAGCTTTGCGCGCGGCGGTAGGCGCCCGGTTGTTGCCCGGTGACTTTATGGAAGGCGCGGGTAAACGCCGCCACCGATTGATAGCCCACCGCCAGCGATACATCCGCCACGGTCTGGTCCGCCTTGAACAACTGGCAGGCGTGGCGCATGCGCATCATCAACAACACCTGGCCGGGTGATTGTCCGCACAGTTCATTGAAACGCTTGAAAAACGCCGAGCGTGACAGCCCGGTGCAGGCGGCCATGCTCTCCAGCGTCCAGTTTTCGGCCGGGCGTGCAATCAGCTGTTCCAACAAATTGGAAAATGCCGGGTGCCGAGCGAGTGCCGCCAGCCCGCCCAATTCGCGGTTATCCAGCACTTGTTGACGCAGCACATACAGAAACAACAGATGGCACAGCCGTTCGAGCAGGGCCGAGGAGGGCGCCGGCTGGCGCTCGCACTCTTGCAGGATCAGTTCGAACAGATTGCGCGCGGCAGTCAACGACGGGTCGCCGGCGCGCAGGATAATCCAGGCGGGCAGGTTGTCGACGATCATCGCCGACAGCCCGGACTGGAAATGAAAGAAGCCGCAGACCAGGCCCACACCGTCCGTGGCGTTGTTGTCGAGCGCCAGCATCGGGCGGCGCGGGCATTCCTGCGCGCCCGCTGCGGTGTCTGCACCGGACAGCCGATATTCCAAGTCGCGCAGCAGGAATACCGCATCGCCGTTGTTCAGGTACTGCGCCGGCTGGCCGTGGATGTGCAGCCAGCATTCGCCTTGCACAATCAGATGAAAACTCGCCCTGGCCAGGCCATGGGTACTCGCATGCCAGTCGCCACAATAGCGGCCGACATGGAACAGACTAGTGTTGAGTTCGAGGCTGTCTAATAACCAATCGACGAGTGCGCTGGACGAATTCATCTAATGAAAAGACTCTAGAGCAAGTAATCGCTACTTTAGCCTATTGAGCGGTTTTTTTATAACCAACAGACTGGAGTCATTCACCCATGAGGAGACCACTCCATGTCCCGCGTACCGCTGCTCACCCCTGAAACCGCGCCGCAAGCTGCCAGGCCCTTTCTGGAAAACGCGCTGAAAGGCTCAGGGTTCATTCCCAATCTGCTCGCCGTGCTGGCCAATGCTCCGGCCGCGTTGGAAACCTACATCACCGTTTCCGGCCTGAATGCCAAGTCGGAACTGAGCCTGGCTGACCGCGAAGTGGTGCAACTGATCGCTGCCACCCAGCATGGTTGCGATTTTTGCGTGGCCGGGCACACCGCCGTCGCGCGTAACAAAGCCAAACTGCCCGAAGACGTGATTGACGCGCTGCGCCAGCGCGGCGAATTGCCCAATGCACGCTATGAGACACTCGCCGCGTTCACCCGCGAAGTGATCGCTACCCGTGGCGATGTCAGCGATGCAGGCTATGACGCGTTCCGCGCCGCCGGCTACAGCGACGGGCATGCGCTGGAAGTGATCCTGGGCGTCAGCCTGGCCACGCTGTGCAATTTCGCTAATGTGTTTGCGCGCACGCCGCTGAACCCGGAGCTGGCGCAATACCGTTGGGAAAAACCGGCAAGCTGAACCGGCGATGGTCCACCTGTAGGAACAAGGAGAAACGTACATGCTTGACCCAATCTTGAGCCGTTGGCTCGATGTTCAAGCGCAGGCCCTGGACGTGGGCAGTTGCGATCCACAGGAAGTGCTGCCACGGCTGGCAGAGGCCAATGTGTTGCGCGTTGGCGTGCCCAAAGCCCTGGGTGGCCTGGGCGGCGACGTGGCCGGGGCCGTGGAGGCCATCGCCAATATCGCCAGCCATTCCCTGGCGGCCGCGTTCGTTTGCTGGGGCCAACGCTCGTTTATCGAATACCTGCTGCAGAGCCCCAACGCGCCGCTGCGCGAGCAACTGCTGCCGGACTTGCTCAGCGGCAAGCTGGCCGGCGCCACCGGGCTGTCGAATGCGATGAAGTTCCTGTCCGGCATCGAGACGCTGCAGATCAGCGCCGAACCCAACGATCACGGCTGGACCCTCAATGGTCGCCTGCATTGGGTGACCAACCTGCGCAAGAGCGGCTTCGTCGCCGCAGCGGCCGTTGAACACGCGGCTGGCGGCGCGCCGTTTATCCTGGCGATTCCGGATTCGGTGGCCGGCTTGCTGCGCTCTCGTGACCTGGAGTTGCTCGGGCTGCAGTCGAGCAATACCGCCGCCCTCGGCCTGGAAGGCGTGGAGCTGAGCCGCGACTGGTTATTGCATGAGGACGCGCGCCAGTTCCTGCCCGCCGTGCGCCCGGCGTTCCTGGGTTTGCAATGCGGCCTGTCGATCGGGCTGGCGCGCCGCTCCCTGGCGGAGGTGGCTCATCATTTGGGCGCTTCGCGCACCGTGCTGCGCGAAGAACTCGAAGCGCTGCGCGTGACCCTCGATCACTTGGGCAACGAACTCAAGAACGGCCTGCTGGCCGGGCGATTCGCCGCTGAACCGGTGCCGTTGTTCAAATTGCGCATCGCCCTGGCGGAAACCGCCGCCAGCGCTGTGCAGCTGGAATTGCAGGCCAGCGGCGGCAAGGCCTACCTCACCGCCCACGGCAGCGGCTTTGCCCGGCGCTGGCGGGAATCGGCGTTTGTGCCCATCGTCACGCCCAGCCTGGTGCAGCTGCGCACCGAGCTGCACCGCCAGGCCAACCTATGAGCCTCGCGGTATTGACGGCGCAGGGCGTTTGCCTGGGGTATGCCAGTGGCCCGGTGTTGGAAGGCTTCGACCTGCAGTTGCAGCCTGGCGAAGTGGTGTCGATCCTCGGCCCCAGCGGCGTGGGCAAGTCCAGTCTGTTACGTGTGCTGGCCGGTTTGCAGGCGCCCCAGGGCGGCAGCGTACGCGTGCTGGGTGAGCCTTTGAACGGCCCGCATCCTCGGGTGGCGGTGGCGTTTCAGGACCCGAGCCTGCTGCCGTGGCTGAACCTGGAAAAGAACGTCGCCTTCGGCCTGGATTTCGCCCGGCAACCGCACCTGGGCAATGAAGAGCGCCGCCAGCGTGTGGACCATGCGATCGCCGCTGTCGGCCTGGAACACGCCCGCCACCAATTTCCCGCGCAGCTGTCCGGCGGCATGGCCCAGCGCACCGCATTGGCCCGCTGCCTGGCCCGCCAGCCACAGGTGTTGCTGCTGGACGAGCCCTTCGGCGCCCTCGACGAAGTGACCCGCGCGGACATGCAGCACCTGCTGCTCAAGGTCAATCGCGAACAGGGCTCGGCAGCCGTGCTGATCACCCACGATATCGACGAAGCCTTGCTGCTGTCTGACCGCATCCTGCTGCTGGGGAACCGCCCCGCGCGCACGTTGGGCGAGTGGCAAATCGACTTGCCGCAACCGCGTGAGGACCAGGTCGAAGCCATTGGCGCATTGCGCATCGACATTCTTAAAACCCTGCGGCAGGCGAGCCGCCCTCAATCCAACCCCCTTGATCTGCTGGAGCTTAGCCATGTGTCTGGATGACCTGTCCCACTCGCGTCGCGACTTTCTCAAACTTTCGGCGGTGCTCAGCGCTGCCGGTGCCTTGCCGTTGCTGAGCAGCCTGCAGGCGCGCGCCGCCAGTGAGCCCGACGCGCCGGTGCGCATCGGCTACCTGCCGATCACCGACGCCACGCCGCTGTTGGTCGCGCACAATAATGGGCTGTTCGAAGCCGAAGGCATCAAGGCTGAACGCCCGGTGTTGCTGCGCAGCTGGGCCCAGGTGATCGAAGCGTTCATCTCGGGGCAGGTCAACGTGATTCACCTGTTGTCGCCCATGACCGTGTGGGCGCGCTATGCCAGCAAGGTGCCGGCCAAAGTGGTGGCATGGAACCACGTCGGCGGTTCGGGCCTGACCGTGGCGCCGGGGATCACCGACGTGAAGCAGCTGGGCGGCAAGTCGGTGGCGATTCCGTTCTGGTATTCGATTCATAACGTGGTGGTACAGCAGTTGTTCCGCGATAACGGGCTGACGCCGGTGGCACGCGCGGCGGGCGGTGTGATTGGCGCCAATGAAGTCAACCTGATCGTGCTGCCACCGTCGGACATGCCACCGGCATTGGCCAGCAAGCGCATCGACGGTTACATCGTCGCCGAGCCGTTTAACGCGTTGGCGGAGAACCTCAAGGTCGGCCGGGTGCAGCGCTTTACCGGCGACATATGGCGCAACCATGCCTGCTGCGTGGTGTTCATGCATGAGCATGACCTGACCAACCGCCCTGAATGGTCGCAGAAAGTGGTGAACGCCATCGTCAAGGCCCAGGTCTGGACCCGTGACCATCGCGAAGAGGCGGTGAAGCTGCTGTCCAAGGACGGCCCGAACCGCTACACGCCGCATGCCGAACCGGTATTGAGCAAGGTGCTCGCGCCTGCCGCCGCCGATCGCGCCGGGTACCTGGCCGATGGCGCGATCCAGCACGCCAACTGGGACGAGCACCGCATCGACTTCCAACCTTACCCATTCCCCAGCTACACCGAAGAACTGGTGCGCCGCCTCAAAGACACCTTGATCGAAGGCGACAAGCGATTCCTCGCCGACCTCGACCCGGCCTTCGTCGCCAAGGACCTGGTGGACGACCGCTTTGTGCGCAACGCCATCGAGGCCGTCGGCGGCATGCAGACCTTCGGCTTGCCCGACGGTTACGCGCGGCATGAGGAGATTGGCGTTTGAACAACGGAAAAACCGGCGCGTGGCCGGGCTGGTTGCTCGGGTTCGGCGGCCTGGCCGGATTGTTGGTGTTGTGGTGGCTGGGGGTGAAACTGTTTGGCGTGGCGGACGGGCTGTCGGCGCGCTTTTCCCTGGCAGCGACGTTCAGCAGCCTGTGGGAATTGCTCGGGCGCGGTGAGGTGTATGTGCACATCGCGGTGAGCCTCAAGCGCATCTTCGTCGGGCTGTTCCTGGCCTTGCTGGTGGGGGTGCCGTTGGGCTTATTGGTCGGCAGTTCGCGCAACCTGGAGGCGGCGACCACGCCGGCCTTCCAGTTTTTGCGGATGATCTCGCCCTTGTCGTGGATGCCGATCGTGGTGATGCTGATGGGGGTGGGGACCAGCCGATCTATTTCCTGCTGGCGTTCGCCGCCGTGTGGCCGATCATGCTCAACACGGCGGCGGGCGTGCGCCAGCTCGACCCGCGCTGGCTGCAATTGAGCAAGAGCTTGAGCGCGACGCGCTGGGAAACGTTGCGACGAGTGGTCATTCCGGGCGTGGTGGGGCATGTGTTGACGGGCGTGCGCCTGGCCATCGGCATTCTGTGGATTGTGCTGGTGCCGTGCGAGATGCTTGGGGTCAGTGCGGGGCTTGGGTATTACATCCTCGATACCCGTGACCGGCTGGCGTATTCGGAACTTATGGCGATGGTGTTGCTGATCGGGCTGCTGGGGTTTGCGCTGGATACGTTGGCGCGGTGGCTGCATCAGCGCTGGGTGCATGGCGGGTAGCGGTTTTTCCAGGGTGAGCGTCTCGCCGGCAGCGAGACGCTCGTTCATTCAGCGGTGCTCGTAGCCTGGGCCACCGCCGTAGCGATGGTCATGCCAGCCGCCGCCACCTCGTGGGAAAAAGAAGCAGCCGCTCAGGGTCAACATGATCAGCAAGGGAATCAGCAGGGTGATGCGACGCAGCATTTGGGCAATCCTCCAGGGGCTCACAAGGTCAATCGGGCGCGGAACGAGCCAAAGCTTTTCATCGCCTGTAACATGAGACCTTGCCGCCCTGCGTCCATCCCCGTTTTCGGGTATGTGCTTGGCATCTGCGGCGATACACACTGGATACATTCTTTAAGGTTCAGGAACTCGTCATGACCCAGAAACAACGCTTGAAATACTCGATTCTGATTGCCCTGGCCGTGCTGGCCTCGATGTTCGGCCTGTCCTACCTGCAGAACATTGGCGCCATCAGCGAAAAAACCTTCCAGTACCTGGCCATTGCGATTGCCGTGGTGGTGGTCGTGATCAACGGCATCATGCGTCGCAAGGTCAAGCCACACTTCTGATGCGCGCGTGATTCAGGCGCGTCCCTCGAGCACTTTGGCGGCCTCTTCGTGGAGGCTGTAGCTTTTGTCGGCATTGAGGGTGATCACGCCCTCGCTGCACAGGCGCTTGAGCACCTCGCGCACACTGAGAAACGACAACGGGATGCCCAGCTCCAGCAAATGGCTGTGCACGCCGCGCACGCCGAGGGTGCGCTGGTTGCCGGCAGCGGTGAGCAGGGCGTCGATGACCTTCAGCCGGATCAGGCTGGTGCGCAGACCGAAACACTTGAGCAAATGGCGAATACGCTGGTTGCCCTGCTGTTCGGGGGTTTTGCCGAACCCTGGGGGGTGTTGCCGACATTGGCCTCGGCGGTCGATGAATGTCCATCCGTGGGCACTTGCGGGTTGTACATGCAAAACTCCTTATCAGAGCCTGATCAGGAAAATGATGGTGCTCTTATTCATTAAGACGAACGAACGCGCAAAATCATGAAGTGCAGGATGTAGAAATTTTGTCGGTATCGGGTTTGTCACAGTGCGAGCGCCTGGAATAAACCGCCCACGCCATTAAATTATTTTCGGTTGGCTGCGTCCTTACGGTGGGGGAGTTGTCCCTACCGAGGGTGTTCAATTTGACTGTGGAGTCGGCGTGATTATTTTCAACGGGTTGTCCAGGGTATGCGTGGCAGGGCTGTTGCTGGGAATGAGCCTGGCGGCATCGGCGCGGGAGCCGGTGGCGCAGGCGTCCACAGAGATTCGGCGTACCACCTACGGCGTGCCGCATATCCGCGCCAATGATGAGCGCGGCCTGGGTTTCGGCATCGGCTATGCGTATGCCCAGGACAACCTGTGCCTGTTGGCCAATGAAGTGATTACGGTGAATGGCCAGCGCGCCCGGTTCTTCGGCCCCGAGCAGGCAACCCTGGAGGAACGCAACAACCTGGCCAGCGATGTGTTCTTTACCTGGCTCAACACACCGGACGCGGTGGAGGCGTTCTGGAAGGCGCAAACGCCGCAGATCCGCCAGCGTATCGAAGGCTATGTGGCCGGTTACAACCGTTATCTGAAAGAGCAGGGCGCGCCGGCGCAGTGTCAGGCGGCGTGGGTGCGTCCGCTGGTCAAGGAAGACCTGATCAAGTTGACCCGCAGGCTGCTGGTAGAAGGCGGTGTCGGCCAATTCGCCGAAGCCTTGGTGGGCGCGACGCCACCCCAGGCCACCGCCGCCGTGCAGCCCGACGCCAAGGCATTCGAAGTGGCCGCTGCCAATCAACAGCGCTTCACCCTCGACCGGGGCAGTAACGCCGTGGCGGTGGGCCGCGATCGCTCCTTCAATGGGCGTGGCATGTTGCTGGCCAACCCGCATTTCCCGTGGGTGGGCGGCATGCGTTTTTACGAGATGCACCTGACGATCCCCGGCCAACTGGATGTGATGGGCGCGGCGCTGCCTGGGTTGCCGGTGGTGAACATCGGCTTCAACCAGCACGTGGCCTGGACCCATACGGTGGACACCTCCAAGCATCTCACCCTGTATCGCCTGACGCTCGACCCCAAGGACGCCACCCGTTACCTGCTCGATGGCAAGTCCGTGCCCCTGGATAAAACCACGCTGACGCTACAGGTCAAGCAGGCCGATGGCAGCGTCAAGGACGTCACCCATACGGTCTACAGTTCACAGTTCGGCCCGGTGGTGCAGTGGCCCGGCAAGCTGGATTGGGACAACCATTACGCCTTCAGCCTGCGCGACGCCAACCTCGGCAACGACCGCGTGCTGCAGCAGTGGTACGCCATGAACCGCGCCGGCAGCCTCGCGGAGTTGCAAACTTCGGTGCACACCCTGCAAGGCATCCCCTGGGTCAACACCCTGGCCGCCGATGATCAGGGCCAGAGCCTGTACATGAACCTGTCGGTGGTGCCCAACGTCAGCGCTGCCAAACTGGCGCAATGCAGCGACCCGCGCGCCGGCCTGCAAATGATCATGCTCGACGGCAGCCGCAGCGCCTGCGCCTGGGACATTGACCCACAGGCCGCCCAGCCCGGCATCTTCGCGGCTGCCCAGTTGCCGCAACTGCAACGCACGGACTATGTGCAGCATTCCAACGACTCCGCGTGGATGGCCAACCCCAAGGCGCCGCTTACCGGCTTCTCCCCGGTAATCAGCCAGGACCACATCGGCCTCGGCCCCCGCGCCCGATTCGCCCTGCAACGCCTGCAATCCCTGGAGAAACAACCCATCACCGTCAGCACTCTGCAAAACATGGTCATGGACAACGAGGTGTACCTTGCCGGGCAAGTCATGCCCGACCTGCTGCAGTTCTGCGCCAAACAGCTTGGCAACGATGCTGCCGCGCTCCAGCCGCTGTGCACCAGCCTGAAAACCTGGGACCAACGCGCCAACCTCGACAGCGGCCTGGGCCTGGTGCACTTCATCAACCTGGTGGAACACCTGCAGCAAATACCCGATGCCTGGCGCGTCGCCTTCGACCCGGCCCACCCGCTGACCACCCCCAGCGGCCTGGCCATCGACCGCGCACCCGTGGCCAAAGCCCTGCGCGAAGCCATGCTGGCCTCTAGCACCGCTGTCGACAAACTCGGCCTGAGCCGTTGGGGTGACATCCAAGTCTCCGGCCAAACCCCCATCCACGGCGGCCCGCAAGAGCTGGGCATCTACAACGCCATGCAAACCGTGCCCCGCGCCGACGGCAAACGCGAAGTCGTCAGCGGCACCAGCTATTTGCAAATCGTCACCTTTGACGACAAAGGGCCCCAGGCGGTAGGCGTACTGGCGTTCTCCGAGTCCAGCAACCCTGAGTCAAACTATTCCAAGGACCAGACCCAATCATTCTCCGCGAAAAATCTGCGCCCACTGCCATTCACCGACGCCCAAATCAAAGCCGACCCGCACTACCAGGAGCAACGCATCCAGGAGTAGGGCAGGCACGCAACCCCTTGATGCCAATGCGAAATATTTTTGAAATCAAGGGGTTGCAGGCAAAAGCAAATGAGTACATAATGGCGCCCATCGAACGCAATGAAGCATTAAAAACTTCAATGTATTCAATGAGTTAGAGTAGGGGCGCGCTTCACAGAGCCCACTCAAGTTTGTATACGATGAGTGCCGGCAACACAGGCATTGATCGTTTGAGGCCGAGTAGCAAAATGGTTATGCAGCGGATTGCAAATCCGCCTACGCCGGTTCGATTCCGACCTCGGCCTCCACTCTTAGAAACCCCGTAGATTAACGTCTGCGGGGTTTTTTATTGGGTGGGATTTGGTTATCTATCCGCTGAAAGATAGTGCTGGGCAGGAGAAGGGCTAGCGATTGCGACGATCACCGTCACGAACTGAGTGGAGGCGGTGATCGAGAGGTCTGTGGCGAAGGTAGCTTTCGGCCAAAAGCGGCCATTAGCCGACATTCACGAAAGACGGCCTTCGACCTAGAGTGTGTAAAAACGCTCCGTCATTGATCCGTGCCGCGACACATTGGTTGCTTTGGACTGGTCAGACCGTCGAAAGAGCAATCGCTTTTTCTAAGACGGCTTGTAACATCTGCTCCGGTGATTGTTCCTTGTTGAAGAAGCTCGGGGACAATTTATCAGAGTCGTTTTCAGTCGATTGCCTGAGCAGGGCGAGCGGCCCCGATTGTCCTAACTGCTCTTGGTAAAGACTTTTTATACTGCCCCTAAAGCCATCAGGGTATGCCGCTTTCTCGACCTCTGGAAGATCATCGAAATAGTCCATGATGCCTTTGAAGATTTCACTGTTGTCACCGCCGTTCGTTATATTGGCGTACAACTTGGAAAAATATGTTTCATCCTGCTTACTAAGCTCCCCATAAGCGGCATATCGTTCTGCATCCGTATAGGTTCCTGAATCATCATAAACAATATTGCTTAGCCCGTTTCGGGCCATACCTTCAAATGGGTTTGGAAGTTTTTCTGGGGGGGCTTAGACAGCCCAACTGCGTAATCTAGTGACTGTTGACCTAACGCCAAACGGGTAGGGTCGTCTGTTTTGGGAAGTAGATCCTTATTATTAAGATTCCCACCAGCAATCCGCTGCCCGAAATTGTACATATCGCTCTGACCCTTTGCATATTGTCCTTTTAAATCCCCATTGGACATAGAGGCTTGTTTGCCATCAGCGTTACTTAATGCGTACAGTGCCCGTGCAGAATCGGAGATTGTGACGGTCTCGGTCGTCTTGAGGGTGGCATCCCCTGAAGGTAAATTTACAGGGTTGGACGAAGGAAGCTTCTCTTGTGTAGGAGCCTTTGCCTGTGTACTTGCTTGATACGATTTGATCGAAATATCCATGATAATACTCCATGCGCTGAGGAGAGCTCGAGAGCTGTCTTCAGCTAGGGTGCCTATACAAATGTCGGATTATTTTATTTCAAATTCGACAGTGTAGTTATAGGGAGGCGCCGATTGAATTGCTGTGATATTGGCGTTGCAAGTAGCGTTATCGGAACCAGCCTCTATAGCGGCAGGTAACCAGAATTCTTTAAGCCAAGGGTTGCTGTTTTTGATACATCGGATGAATAAAGATTTCACAACCTACAGGAACTAACACACATCCAGCCTGTAACTCTTCAATTTCAATAGCTTGCGCAGTGGTCCTGGTTGCCGCTACCGGGTATCACCATAGTCATAGTGCATAGGTCGAGTTACTAATTTTCGCCATTGCCCGTCGGCACCGTTATGCTCTGCTCGTTTCGGTAGAAAGATGACCGCCTGTCGATGCGCAGAGGTTGCTGGCACGATCCAGCCAATGATTTCTATGCCTTCGGTCTCCCACCAGCTGACGTGCCTAATACACTTTCCAATGTCTGATAGTGAGAAGAGGCCAGTGCCAGCGGTCGGTGATTGCGTCAGGCGTGTCCCTCCATCCGCAGCGAGGGCAGGATATATAACGCTTGCGCATTAAGCTCAAGGTAAACCCCGCCTACGCCAGCGCTCAAGCAACAACCACTTGTACGATGTCCTACCACAAGGTATTACTAAGTCTCCAACAAAAATAAAACGACGGAGACCACTCATGGACTCAACCCTGTCCGCCACGCCTGAAACCCTTACCCAAGCAAAAGGCAATACCCGCCGCAGCTTCCTGAAAACATCCCTCGCTGTTTCCGCCACGCTCGCCACCGTCGGCAGCACCACACTGACCCGGCTCTCCGAGGCCGCCGAACCCTTGAGCCAGCGTTACCCTGATCCACTGGTTCATATCCTCGACGACAGTTTTCTCGAGCTACGCGTATTCAACGCCAGCGTTGAAAAACTCGCCACCGGTATGCGCTGGGCCGAAGGGCCGGTGTGGGTCGGTGATGGCCGCTATTTGTTGGTCAGCGACATTCCCAATAATCGCATCATGCGCTGGGACGAAATCAGCGACACCTTCAGCGTTTACCGCGAACACTCGAATTTCTCCAACGGCATGTGCCGGGATCGCCAGGGGCGTCTGATCGTCTGCGAAGGTTCGACCACCACCGGCGAAGGCCGTCGCATTACGCGCACCGAATACAATGGCGCGATTACCGTGCTGGCCGACAGCTTCGACGGCAAGCGCTTCAATTCGCCCAACGACATTGTCTGCAAAAGTGACGGATCGATCTGGTTCACCGACCCGCCATTCCAGACCGGCAACAACTACGAAGGGCACAAAATCACCCCGACCCAACCCCACGCCGTGTACCGCATTGATGGCGAGAGCCAAGCAGTCACGCGGGTGATCGACGACCTCAATGGTCCCAACGGCCTGTGCTTTTCTCCCGATGAAAAGACCCTGTACGTCGTCGAAGGTCGCGCCAAGCCCAATCGCCTGATCTGGGCGATTGCCGTGAAGGATGACGGCACACTGGGCGAACGGCGCAAGCACATCGAGGGGCTGGACTATGCCGCAATCGACGGCATCAAATGCGACGAAGCCGGCAACCTGTGGTGCGGCTGGGGCGGCAATGGGGATCCCAAGGCTGACCTGGAAAAACTCGATGGCGTGCGCGTGTTCAATCCGCAGGGCAAGCCCATCGGGCATATTTCGCTGCCAGAGCGCTGCCCGAATGTGTGCTTTGGGGGGCGTGAAGGGAATCGGCTGTTCATGGCCAGTAGTCATTCGATCTACGCGCTGTTTGTGAATACGCGTGGGGCTACGTTTGTGTTGTGAAGACGACATCCCGCCGCGCATCCGAGGATGCGCGGCCTTCAGGCCCGTTCTGACGAGCGCGCAATTCTGTCATCGTTCGCCAGCAATCCCGGCATGTAGTCTTGAAGGAACGCCACCCAGGTTTTGATTTTGGCATCGACGAATTTTCGTGAAGGGTAGATCGCAAACAGGTTCAACTCTTCGAAACGATATTTCGGCAGCACCCGCACCAGGGTGCCTGCCTTGAGGCCGGCCACGGCGGACGCGATCGGCTGGATGCCAATGCCCATGCCAAGCGTGATGGCGACGGTCATGGCATCGGCGGTGTTGACGTGGAACGGCGACAGCGGCGTGGTCACGGTTTCCACGCCTTCAGGCCCTTCGAAAATCCAGTGTTCAGCCGGCATGACCGTGTTGACGATTCTCAAGCAATCACGCTCACCCAGCGAACCCGGGGTGTCGGGCATTCCGCGTTTGTTCAGGTAGTCAGGCGAAGCGCACAGGATGCTGTAGGTGGTGCCCAGCCGCTGCGCAACGAAGCCCGAATCCGGCAGGTCCCGCGCCAGCACGATCGACATGTCGTAGCCTTCCTCCAGCAGATCCGGCAGCCGATTGTTCAGCGTCAAATCAAACAGTACCGAGGGATAGGTCTCTCGGTATTTTGCGATGGCGTCGATCACGTAGTGATTGCCGACGGCCGCCATGGCGTGGATTTTCAAGCGGCCCACGGGCGTGACCTGTGCGGTGCCGGCTTCCTCGTCGGCCTCCCGCAGCTCGTCCAGAATCTTCTCGCAGCGTTGCAGGTAACGTGTGCCGGCCTCGGTCAGCGCCAGGCGCCGGGTCGTGCGGTTGATCAGGCGGGTTTGCAGGCGGGCCTCGAGGTGGGTGACCGCTTTGGAAACGTGGTTCGTGGTGGTGTCCAGCAACTGGGCCGCCGCAGTAAAACTGCCGCTTTGGGCGACCGCCAGGAAACAGCGCATGGTCTGGAAAACATCCATCATTATCACCTCAAGGGAAAAAGGAACGGCCAGCGCCGTCCCTGTCGCGTACTAGTGTTTGCGCGGGATGAAACCCGGAACCCCCGTCTCGACCACCGAGTTGAAGCGTATGCGCGTGGTGATCTCTTCGCGAATTTCCTGCATGGCCCTATGGGGCAGGGTGGTGATGTTGAAGTTTTCGCGGATATGGCTCGGTGTCGCCGAGGTGGTCAGGAACGCGGCGCCGCGCTGTACCGCCCAAGCCAGCAATACTTGGGCCGGCGTGCGATGCAAATGCCGGGCGATACTGGTAATCACCTCGTCTTCCAACACGTTCGGCTCCATGCCATGCCCGAGTGGGGCAAAGGCGAGGACGACGATTCCATGCTGTTTGCAGAATTCCAGCAGTTCCCATTCCGGCAGGTAAGGGTGGGATTCGACCTGCACCACGGCAGGCTTGATCCGCGCCTGGGCGACAAGCTCCTTCAGCGCTTGGAGCGTGATATCGGACAGGCCGATAGATCCGCAACGGCCTTCATCCACCAGTTGCTCGAGCGCCCGCCAGGTGTCGATCAGCTTCACGTCGTTGTCGTAGAGGACATGACCGAACGCATCGCGTGGGTCCTGATCGTCACCTGCCTTGAATGCGAAGGGCGTGTGGATCAGATAGCAATCGATGTAGTCCACCTGAAGCCGACGGCAACTGGCCTCGAACGCAGGCAATACGCGCTCGGGACGGTGGTTGGTGTTCCACAGCTTAGTGGTGATGAACAGGTCTTCGCGCCGCGCCTTGCCCGTGTCCATGAAGGCTTTGAAGGCAACGCCTACACGTTCTTCGTTGCGATACCGCTCGGCGCAATCAAAATGGCGGAACCCGGTTTCCAGCGCGTGGGTGACCGCCTCGGTGGTGACGCTGAGGTCTTTGAACAGGGTGCCGAAACCGACGGCGGGCATTTTGCCCGTGCCGTGATTCAGCGCAAATGTTGTAGCGCGCAGTTCATCGTGAAACGCTTCGTAGGACATGTCATTACTCCAATATCGAGGCCGCAGCCTCTACTGATAGGCACGTTGTGGGGCTTGGTGGCGAGCAATCCGTTGCTCACCGACGCCGACGGTGTTGCCGCCGAGGGCGACAAACAGCTGCACGATGTCGAGGTACTGCGCGGTCTTCGCGCGGACATGGCCCAGCAACGACTGTTGATAGGCGCGCTCGGCTTCCAATACCTGGAGGATGCTGGTTTCACCCAGGGCGTAGGCTTGCTGGTTCAGCCCCAGGCTGGTTTGCGCCGCTTGCAGGGCCTCTTCTTGGGCGCGCAACTCTTCGGCGTCATGGTTGATCGCTTGCAGCGTGTCCGCGACCTGGCCGAACGAGCTGATGACGGTCTGCTGATAGCCGGCCAGCGCCGCGTTGTAGCCTTCAATCGCTGCCTGCTGCTCGGCCTTGAGGCTGCCGCCATTGAAGATCGGCCCGGCGACGCCCGCCGCGAAACCCCAGAGCGCAGCAGCGCCATTGCCTGACGCCGCCTGGGCGAACGAGGCGGACAACGTCACCCGTGGATACAAATTGGCGGTGGCCACGCCGACAGCGGCGCTGGCAATGTGCAGCCCGGCCTCGGCCTGGCGTACGTCCGGGCGGTTGTGCGCCATTTCCGAGGGCAGGCTCACCGGCACGTTTGATGGCAAGGTGAATTCATCGAGATGGAAGTCCGGCGCGATCCAGTCAGCCGGTCCCTTGCCGGCCAGGATCGACAGCGCATGGCCGGCCGCCTGCCGTTGCTGGGCCAGCGGTGGCAGCAGGGTGCGGTCCTGGGCCAGACGCGTTTCGGCCAACGACACGTCGATTCGCGTGGCACTGCCGTTGAGACGGGCCGCGCGCACCAGTTCGAGGTTTTTGCTGTCATTGGCCAGCAGTTTTTCCACGGCCAGGATTTGCGCATTGGCCGAGGCCACCCGCAAGGCCTGACTGGCGACTTCGCCGGTCAGGGTCAGGTACGCCGCTTCGAAACGATGCCGTTGCAGCTCGGTAAACGCTTGCCGCTGTTCGACCAGCCGTTGATTGCCGCCGAACACATCCAGATCAAAACCGACCCTAGGCCCGACCGCGTAGATATTGGCGGTCGAAGGTGCCTGGGCGTTGTGCACGCGCTGGCGACCCGCCGTGGCGCCGAAGTCGGCTTGCGGGTACAGCGCACCTTGTGCCGCTGCCACGGCTTGAGACGCCTGGCGAAGGGTTGCGTCGGCAGCAACCAGTTCAAGGTTGCCATCAATGGCACGGCGCATTACCTGGTCCAGCTTGGCTGAGCGCAAGGCAGACCACCATTGCCCGCTGACTTTTTGACCGAGCGCAATGCGTTGCTGAGCGCCCAGACGTTGTTCGGCCTGCGGGTCGTAATGCTGCGAAGGGCTCGGTTCAGGTGCTTTGAAGTCAGGGCCAACGCTGCAGGCCGAGAGAAAAGCCAGTGCCGACAGTGCCGCGAGTTTCGGTTGGAACAGGTGGATGGATTTCATTGGGCACACTCCACGAAGCTAGTTGGCCGCAGCAGGTTTGCGAAGAAAGAGCATCAGCGGGCACACCACCAGCATGGCCACCATCAGGATCTTGAATTGGTTGACCACAGCGATGAACGCCGCCTGGTGGGTGATCAGGTGGTTGAGCCCTTCAAGCGCCTGCAGCGACAGCGGCGCGCTGCCGAAATGGGCAGCAGCGCGATAGGCCGTCACGTTGCTGGCCAGCGCCGAGTGCATCGCCTGGGTGGTGTTGAAGAAGAAAATCTGCACGATCGCCACGCCGAGAGTGCTGCCGTATACCCGCGACAGATTGAACAGGCCGGTGCCTTCGGCACGCAACGCGGGGTCGAGGGTGCTGAACGCAACCTTGGTCAGCGCCGGCATCAGGATGCCGATGCCGATTCCCTGTATCGCACCGGTTACCGCAACGGGCCAGCCGTCCATCAACGGCGAATAGCCGAGCATCAGCCAGTTGGCATAAATCACCGCTCCCGCGCCTGCCGCCACGAACAGTCGACGGTCGAAGCGCTCAGGCACACGCCCCATCAACAGGAACCCGCCGACCAGGGCGATGCCCCGTGGCAGGGTCAGCGCACCGGTGGTGTCAGGCGGGTAGCCGAGAATCTCATTGAGCATCGGCGACGTCAGGGCCATGGTCGACAGCAGCACAAAACCCACGGCGAAAAAAATGATCGTCGACAGCACGAAATTGCGATCACCCAGTAGACGCTTGTTGAGGAAATGAGCCTTTCTGGTCAATACATGCGCCAGGAACCCATACAGGCCCAGCGCACTGGCCAGCGCCTCGGCCCAGATTTCCGGCGAGTCGAACCAGTCCATGCGCTCGCCACGGTCGAGCAGCATTTGCAGGCTGATCAATGCCAGGGTGAAGGTACCAAAACCAAAGAAGTCGAACGCCGGGGCCTTCGTGGCTTTTTTCTCGGCCAGCAGCAATGCCACGACCAGGAAGATGTAGGCCGACAACGGCAGGCTGACGTAGAAAATCGGGCGCCAGTCGTAATGCTCGGCAATCCAGCCACCGATGGCCGGGCCGCTGACGATGCCCACCAGCACGATGGCCGTCCAGGTTGCGCCGAACTTCAGGCGTTTTTCGGGGGCCAACGTCTCCATGGCAATTCCCATCGACAGGGGCGCCAACACGCCACTGGCCAGGCCCTGGATGACTCGTGCGCCGATGAACGCCAGCGCAGTGCTGGAAACCGTAGCCAGCAGCAAGCCGAGCACAAAGAAGGCCAGCGCGGCTTGATACACCCGCTTCAAGCCAAAACGTGCGGTAAGCCATTGCGCGACCGGCAGGGTGATCGCGCTCGCCGCCAGGTACGCGGTGAAGATCCAGCCCGCCTGGTCGTCGGTCATCGACAGGCTGCCTTGAATCAACCGCAGTACCGCGTTCGGCAACGGCAGGTTCGCCGACTGCATGTAGGTCGCGAGCAGAACGGCCAACCTGAGCGAGCGCGCACTGCTTGCATGCGGGGTTGTCTGAGCATGGGCGTTCATTGCAAGTGACCTGCCGACAGTAACGATTTGAGCGGGTGCCACCATGGCGTGCGATGTCCGGTATCCACCGTGACCGTAGCGCTGGTGCCTGAAAACAGCGGCAGGGCAGGGTCTGCGTCATCCAGTTCAAGGCGAACCGGGACGCGCTGGACCACTTTCACCCAGTTGCCGGTGGCATTTTCCGGCGGCAGCAGGGCGAAGTCCGAACCGGCGCCGGGGCTCATGCTGGTGACGTGGGCCTTGAACACGCGGTCCGGGTAGGTGTCGATGCGGATGGTCGCTTCCTGGCCGGGGCGCATGTGCGTCAGCTGGGTTTCGCGGAAGTTGGCCTCAACCCAGGTTTGGCGGTCGTCAATCAACGCAAAGGCCGGCGCGCCGCTGTCGAGGTGGTTGCCCACCTGAACGTCATCGACCTTGGCAACGATACCGTCAGCCGGCGCGTAAACCGTGGCATACGACAGGTAGAGCTGCGCCTCGTCCAGAATGGCCCTGGCCTCTCGGACGCTGGGGTGAGTGTCGGCTTCGATGTTCGGGTTGCCGTTCAACGCTGAAACGGTGGCGGCGATCTGTTGTTCGATGGACGCGATGCGCTGCAGCGCCACCTTGAGGTCGGTTTCCGAGCGTTCATAAAGGGAACGGGACACGAACTCGGTTGCCACCAACGCTTTCTTGCGGGCAAATTCCTTGCGGTCGAAGCCCGCCGACGCTTTCGCCGACTGCAGTTGCGCCTGTTGCTGGCGATAGCTGGCCTTGAGGCCATCGATGCGCAGCCGTGCGACACCCAGTTGCGCTTCGGCACGATCGATCGCGATCTGCAACGGCTTGGGGTCGATGCGAAACAACGCTTGGCCTTGGGCCACCTTTTGATTGTCGTCAACCATGATTTCCACTACCTGCCCGGAAATACGTGCGTTGATCGTGGCCTTGGCTACCCGGGCGTAGGCGTTATTGGTCGTGATGAAAGGCACGCCGGCCACGTAGTACGCGTAGCCAACGACGGCGAAGAGCGCGGGCACGCCGACCATCAGCCAGGGCCGCACCTTTTCCTTCAAGGAGGTGTTGATGGGCGATGGGGTTTCAAAGGCCTGCGAAGCCGGGAGGTCGATTTGCGTAGTCATGATCGAGTGCACCTTTAACCGGGAAGCCGGGCCTGGCGTCGTCGCCTGGCACCGACAGGAATAACTGCTGTTGGAAAGCAAACCCGCAGGTGGTTGGGAGGGTTGCTCCGCCACCTCTGTTTCGTCGTTGCAACACCCGGTTTGAGCTTCGCGTGAACAAACATGGATCAAGGAATTTGTGATTCCTTGTTTTTGTGCGATGGTGTAAAAATATCCCCACATTCACCTTCCTGCAAGGATTTTGTACGATATGGCACAAAATAAACCGACAGAGGGTAAAGGCCGCGGCCGACCCCGTGCATATGACCCGCAGACAGCGCTGCAACAAGCGCTCGATGTGTTCTGGAGTACCGGCTACTCCGGCGCGTCTCTGGACAGCATCGCCACAGCGGCAGGCATGAATCGCCCGAGCCTTTACGCGGCCTTCGGTGGCAAGCATTCGCTGTACATCAGGGCGCTGGAGCAATATTGGGACGTTGCCGGCGCCGAGATGCAGGCGGCGCTGACGGATAGCAGCCTGACATTGCGTGAGGCGTTGCTGCGTTTCTATGAGGGGCAGTTGTCGATCTACTTTTCGGGCGAAGGTCAGCCGCGTGGCTGCTTCGCGATCGGCACGGCGACCACCGAAGCGGTCGAGGACCCGGAAATTCGCGCGGTGCTGTCGGACCGCCTCGGCCGCCTCGATGCCGACCTGGAAGTGCGGCTGCGAGCGGCTATTGAATCTGGAGAGTTGAGAGGCGATGTTGACGCCGCAGCGCTGGCGGTACTGGCGTCATCGTTGCTGCACAGCATCTCTATCCGTGCACGGGCGGGTAAACCCCGCGATGAGCTGACCGAGTTGGTACGCAAGGCGGTAAGCGTGATCTGCGGTGAATGAAGGCCTGGAAGACATACTGGCCGAGCAGTTGGCGGTGGTGTTTTGCGGAATCAACCCCGGCATGACCGCTGCCGCTCAAGGGCATCACTTTGCGGGCCGAGGCAATCGTTTCTGGCGCACGCTGCATCTGGCCGGGTTTACGCCTGGGCAAGTGCCTGCGCAAAGTGATCGCACCCTGCTTCAGTACCAGTGCGGACTGACCGCCGTGGTCGAACGGCCAACGGCACGGGCCGATCAATTGTCCAGGCAGGAGTTCATCGCAGCGGCCGTGGCTTTCGAACAGAAGATCGCTCGTTATGCACCGCGCTATGTGGCGTTTCTCGGCAAGGCGGCGTATGCGGCGTTATCCGGGCAGCGCCACGTGGAGTGGGGCCTGCAGAGCAGGACGTTCGGCAATGCTGCCGTGTGGGTCTTGCCCAATCCCAGTGGGCGAAACCTGGCGTTCAGCCTGGAGCAGCTGGTGGTTGCCTACCGGCAGCTCAGGCAGGTCGCATGCAACTAAGGGCGCGTTTGCGCCGATTCCGGAAACGCTGAGCCGACCACCATTCGTCTAACAGCCGGCACTCTGCGCGGCATGCCGTCTCTGAATATCAAGCGCGGATATCCCGAGCGTTTGAACGGAGAGCCAGCATGCACATCAATGAAAATGCCCCAGGAAACCTTTCCCAGCAGGCAGTGACCCGCAGCACGGACAACGAAACCGGGCACGATCCCAAGCGCGACGAAGATGGCATTCCGTTGCCGCCGGACGACGAGGCGCCTCTGGAGGAGGATATGTCCGATGTGGATGCGGCCGACTCAGTGGCGAGTGAGCATCCGGATAACTAGTGCAAGTTTCCGAACCCGGCTTGGCGGCTGGCCTCAACCAGCCGCTTCGGCTCTGCTGATCCGCTGCGCTTTGACTTTCTGCGCGTAGGCTTCAATACGTTGCTGCTGGACGGCTAACAGCGCGCATACCTTCAGCAACAGCGGCGCCTGATCACAAGCGTTGTCGGCGGCTGCCAGGGCCGTCAGCTCAACCACCGACCAGCCGATGACAGCGCTGGCATCTTCAAGGTCGTAGAACAATTCCTGCTGCGCGGTCCTGGGGCCGTCCAGATTCTCTATCACCGTGTCCACCGCGTTATTCGTAGGCAAAGAAAAGCCCGCGATGGGGGAGCGGGCTAAAAGGGTGTTCATGTAGGAGCTGGGTTAACCTTAGGCCTGCGTCTGTGAAAGCTTTGTGAAACCCACGTCATCAAAGTGTATTCCTCGATCCAACATCAGCTGTATGGGGCGATAAACTGCGCAACCCTCTACTGTCGCAGGACATCAACTCCGCTTGGATGCCGCGCCATGTTCATGTCCACCAGCCTTCTGTCAGCCTTTGTGCTGTTCGCCTTCGTCTCCTCGATCACGCCGGGCCCCAACAACACCATGTTGCTGGCCTCTGGCGTGAATTTCGGCTTTCGGCGTTCGATGCCTCATGCACTGGGTATCAGTATTGGCTTCATGGTGCTGGTGATTTGCGTGGGGTTGGGCCTGGGCGAAGTGTTCAAGCTGTTCCCCTGGGCGTACACGCTGTTGCGCTATGTCGGTGCTGCTTATCTGCTGTACTTGGCCTGGAAGATCGCCAACGCTGGCGGTATGGCCGACAGCACTGACGAACAGGGCAAGCCGATGACTTTTCTCGGCGCGGCGGCCTTCCAGTGGGTCAACCCCAAGGCGTGGATCATGGCGCTGGGCGCGATCACTACCTACACACCGGCCGAGGGTTATGTGACCAATGTGCTGGTGATTGCGCTGGTGTTTGCCGTGGTCAACTTGCCCAGTGTGTGCGTGTGGGTCGGCTGCGGCAGCGGCTTGCGCAGCGTATTGCGCGAACCGCGCTGGTTGAAGGTGTTCAACTGGACGATGGCGGGTCTGTTGGTGCTGTCGTTGTATCCGATGCTCGTTGTCGGGTGACAGCGC
Source organism: Pseudomonas sp. R1-43-08 (assembly GCF_003852255.1). Lineage (NCBI taxonomy): Bacteria > Pseudomonadati > Pseudomonadota > Gammaproteobacteria > Pseudomonadales > Pseudomonadaceae > Pseudomonas > Pseudomonas sp. R1-43-08. The sequence goes on along the minus strand of NZ_CP027734.1, from coordinate 2,946,177 downwards.
ACTAGACCGGCGAGATGGTCGCCAGCAAGCCGATGCCGATGGTCAGCACCAGAAAACCGAACAGGAAAATAGCCATCTTGGTCATAAGGCCTCCGAAGGGAAGGGGGGCGACAGAAATGTCGGGGTGGCGCCATTGTCCGCCTCGGGCGGTTTTCGATACAGACCCAGATGGCGCGCAAAAAACCGTATCAGATTGCGCTGCAGCGGCTGAACCGGGGGGTTGAAAGCCCCACGGTTTTTAAAGATCAGCGGCATGGATTGAGACAGGTACCCCATTTGCCCCTAAGATAGCGCCCATTGCATCAACAAGAAGAGTGGGCCAACCCTCGATGGAACGACGCCAGTTCAGCGGTGGCATGAAGGGCAAGAATCTGCGCTACCTCAATGACAACCCCCGGCAGCCGGCTGCGGTCACCCGCATCGGCTTTTTGTTGCTCGAACACTTCTCCCTGCCTGCCTTCACCCAAACCCTCGACACCCTGGTCACCGCCAACCTGCTGCGCCCCGAGCTGTTCGCGACGCGCACGTTCGGTTGGGACGAGCGTGAAGTCATCAGCGACCTTGGGCTGGTCATCCGCCCCGATGCGCGCCTGGAACTGGCCGTGCTGGCGGAGTTGGACCTGCTGGTGATCTGTGGCGGGTTTCGCACCGAACTCAAGGCCAGTGAAGACTTCATTCAGATCCTGCGCGCCGCAGCCGAACACGGCATCGGGCTTGCCGGTTTGTGGAACGGCTCGTGGTTCCTCGGCCGTGCCGGGTTGTTGCAGGGCTACCGCTGCGCCATCCACCCGGAGCATCGCCCGGCGCTGGCGGAGGTGTCCAAGGCCGCGCAGGTGACCAGCGAGCCCTATGTGATCGACCGCGACCGCCTGACCGCTTCCAGCCCGTCGGGCGCCTTCCATATGGCCCTGGACTGGATCAAGAGCCTGCACGGCAAGGCGCTGGTCGAAGGCATCGAAGACATCCTCGCCTTCGAAGAGTCGCGCTACCGGCGCATCAAACCGACCGAAAACGTCTGCGTCAGCGCACCGCTGCGCGAAGTGGTCAAGTTGATGGACGCCAACCTCGAAGAACCCCTGGAACTCGACCAGCTCGCCGTCTACGCCGGCCGCTCGCGCCGCCAGCTGGAGCGTCTGTTCAAGGAACAACTGGGCACCACGCCGCAACGCTATTACATGGAATTGCGCGTCACCGAAGCGCGGCGCCTGTTGCAGCACACCGAGCTGTCGCAAGTCGACGTACTCGTGGCGTGCGGGTTCGTGTCGCCGAGTCATTTCAGCAAGTGTTACAGCGCGTATTTCGGCTACAGGCCATCGAAAGAAAAAAGGTTAGTCAAGTAGCGCGAGTGAACTGCATGGCTGAGAGTTTGGTGGCCAGGTACGCATGGTCGGGAGCGATTGATGAACTGGCCAAAACCTGCAGATGCAACGTGTCGCTCTTTAAATCCAGAATCCCGCTCAGGCTGGAAACTGTTGAGTCTTGCGTAGTGGCGACGGTGATGCTGACTGACTGCAAGGTGAGTTTGCTGGCCAGCGCATGGATGTCGGTAAAGCCGGAAATTTCAGTGGCTATGCTTGAGTGGACGCTGGTGAAATGGCCGTGAACGCTTCCAAAGCGCTGCTGGCTATCACTGCGCACACTCAGTACCAACGATGTGCCATCAGCGGCGTTCCATCTGCCTGCCAGGGCGTTTTCAACCGGCAGCCATTCTGAGGGGGCAACCGGCGCATGACGCAGTGACGGTTCAGCGCGATGATAAATCAGCTTGTCGACATAGGTACCACAGCTCGCAAACTCAGGGAAATCGCCACTGGCAACCAACAGGTGGGAAAGGGTCAGCACATCACCCTCGGGCGAGACGCTCAATTGGCCACTGAGTCCCGAGGTCCAGTTCCAGCTGGGATCGGGCTTTTCATTACCTAGATCGTGCCATTCAATGGCTAATGCGACTGGCTGACTCTTGGTACGGGTTGCGCCTGGCCCCGCTGAATATCCGGTGATCCGGTACTCGCCCGTCGAGCCGGTCGAGGAACGATACGACCCGTGGATGTTGTGTCCCGATACCGCCAGGCTCATGACTGATCCATAGTCGTTTTTCCAGATGCCCGCCACCGAAGTCGTTTTAGCCATAGGGCCTGGGAGGGTGACTTTATGGTTGAGTACCGCTCGCGCTCCAGGTACGAAGCGTTTCGAAGAGGATCGCGTAATGATCTGCGGGCCGTCGGGCCGATTGAACAACCAAACACCTACGGGCGCCAACGAATAGACCTCGCGATCACATTTGACCACCTGATACTCATACACGGTGTAGCAGTGCTCCATCACCAGCGACCCGACCAACACCAGGTCAGTCATGCCCAACGGTGCGAACTGAGGCAGCCTTTGGCCTTTTTGCGGACCTTCCTCGATCAGGCAGTTATAAAGGTCTGCGCCTAAGGTTATTTCTCCATCGGTGAACCCGAGCACGATATCTGGGTGCTCCCCCTGTGCAATAAGCGCCAATGTTTGACGCATAAGTGAATCGTCGCCCTTGAATTGTGAAGAGCCGGAATCGAGTGCGAATTGAATGTCCCTCGCCAATAAGTGCGAGCCGACCGAATAGGATTCCAGCGCTGTTGACCAGATGTATTCCACTCCGGGCAACTTGTTATAGACGGACCAAGGTAAAAACAGATGGGGCCCTTGGGTTTTTGACGGATCGACAGCGCCCATTTGGCAAGTGCCGTTGCGCGACCGGCTATTCCAATCAAACGTCACGTAGGGACAGGTAAGGGCCAGTTGACCCTCACGCATTAATGACTGAAGCACAAACGAACTGCGGTTTTCCAGGTAGGCACTGCTGCACGGCAGGCCCAGGCCGCCGTCCCAGTCCAGCTGTTTGAATTGCTCTCCCTCGTAAGCGGCCGTCAAGAACAACTGGATATCCACGAGGTCGTCGCCGGGAACGTCCAATACGTCGCAGGCGGCCTCGACCTGCATCGTGCCCCAGGGTCCGAAGCTGTAGGGGCGTCGCAGGCAATCGGTAAAGGCGAAGGTGCTGGAAGCCGCGAAATCGAAACGGCCACCGGAAAAGTGCACGCACTGGTCGGCAGGGCACAGTGTCGAGGTAATCCAATTCATATTCGTACCCGTGTCAATCGCGAACCTGAGCGGTTGAGCCGGGGTGCCAAGTTTCAGGGTGCAGAACCAGGGTGAAGCGCCGTTGTTTTGATAAGCCCCGCGCTGCATGGGCACTACCAGGCGGGTTGGGGGGTGTTGATTGTCCATGGGAACTCCGTTTCCAAGGGGAGAAGGATTGTTGGGTGTGGCGGCTGTCATTCAGCCTGGTTTTGAAGTGGGGCACAGTCAGCGCAGAGTCCTGCGACGCGTCGGATTCTGCGCTGAACAGGTGACTTCAACGTAATGCCTTGCCCTCGGTTTCGGGCATGAACGCGGTGAGAACCACCGTGACCACCAGGAACGCGTTGATGATCGTCGTCGTTTGGTTGAACGACGAACCGTATGCGATCAGCGCACCAATCAGCGAGGGCGCCAGTACGTTCGCCATACGTTGCGCGAAAATCGCCCAGCCATAGCCCACTGTGCGCAACGCTGTCGGGTACAGCTCACCGATCCACGCGCCCCATACGCCCCATGCCCCCAGGCTGAAGAATGCCAAGGCGAAGTTGCTCAGGTAGAGCATTTCCAGGCTGGTGGAATTGGCAAAACCGTAGCCGGCCAGCACGGAGGCGCTGATAAAACCCACGATGATTTTCTTGCGCCCGAAACGTCCTGTCAGGTACGACGCGGTCATGTAGCCGGGGATCATGCAGAGCGCCGACAGCGCAATGAAACCGTAGCTTTGCGGCAGGTTGAGGCCACGTTGTTGCAGCAACGTCGGGAGCCACGTCTGTAAGCCCCAGTAGCCCCAGGAGAAGGTGAAGTTGACGGTGATCTGCAGCAGGCTGATGCCGAGCAAGCCGCCCTTGAACAATTCCCGGTGCAGGCCCGAGGTACTGCGGTCAACCTGCAATACACATTCATCATCGAGCTTCACTGCGCCCCGGCTCAAGGCATTGATCGATGCCCGGGCATCCTGTTGTCGACCCACCGAGGCCAGCCAGTAAGGCGACTCCGGAACCCAGCGCGCGACCGCGATGGCCCAGAGCCCACCGAGCGAGCTCAAGATGATGATCGCTCGCCATCCTTGGGGCAGCAACCAGACCGTCGCGCCGAGGGCCAGCAGCATGCCGATGGGCCAGCCGGACGCGAGATACACGGTCAGTGCACCTCGGTGGCGTATCGGCAACAGCTCCTGGAAATGCGCAAAGGTCACCACCATCATCCCCACCGCTGCAACGCCCGACAGCAGGCGCAAGGCGTATAGCGTCGTGTAGTCTGGCGAAAATGCGCTGGCCAGCGAAACCACCCCATACGAGGCCAGGCTCCAGATAATTGCGCGTTTACGGCCAATGCGTTCAGCGAGCCTGCCCCACGCCAGCGCGCCGAGCAGCATGCCGATGAACATCGCGCCGATCAGGTTGCCTACGGCAAGCGCATCCAGGGAAAACTCTTCTGCAATCAGCGGCGCGGTGTAGACGATGATCATCATCTCCCAGGCTTCGATCGCAAATACCAGGAACAGGACAAGGCAGCATCGCAGATGCGTGCGTGTCAGGGGGACGTCTTTGAACACATCACCCACGTTGGGGGCGAGCGTCGACGGTATCTCACTCATGGTGACGATCCTCTTTAGTGTCAGGCTTCAACGCGGTTGCCGATGGGGGCAGGGCCCTGAAAGAGTCCGAACCGTGCGATTTCGGCTTCAGGCGGCGGTTCACAACTGCCCACCCGACTGGGCCGCCATCCAAACCGGCGCTTCATTCCTGCCATGGATTCCGCGACCTTGAAGGCAGCGACGACGGGGTCTATCACCGGTACGCCCACTTCCCGTTGTACCTGCTCGAAAAAACCGAACTCGATGGTGCAACCGAGGATGACGGCCTCGGCGCCGTCTTCCTGTACCGCGCGATGGGCTTGCTCGATAATCTTGCGTCGCGTCAGGGCAGGGTCACGCTGGAATTCATCCACACCCATGTCCAACGATCGCATTGACGCCAGTCGATTGCCTGCGCCGTAGCCGCTCACTCGCGTACGCATCTGTTCGATCCATTTGGTCCGGCCGACAATCACCGAAAACCGATTGGCCAGATGCTCCATGACTTGCAGGCTCGCCTGGCACGGCCCGACTACCAGGGTTTCACCTGATATTTCACGGGCATCTTCCAGTGCCGGATCGTAGAAGCAGCCCAGTACCAGCGCATCCACGCCCGACGGCTCGCAGTCACGGGCAATGCGCACGATGCGCTCATAGGTGAGTGCCTCATAGGCACGATATTCCAGGTGTGTCGGGCTGGGATTCATGTCAAACGACACCACCTCGATCCGTGTGGAGGGTTGTTTGATGCTATGCAGCAGTTGCGCAATGGGTGTGTCGAACGTCGAGCAGCCAATCGGGTTGAGCCAGCGTACGGTCACGGGTACGTCTTGCGCGGGGTTGTTCGAACTTGAATTGTCCATAGGGTATTCCTCTCTCGGTGGGCTGATGGCACTAGAAAAACTTCACCAGAGCCATGGTCAAACTATTGGAATAGGGCAGGTTATCGCTGTGGTAGTAGTCAAAATTCAGGTTGGCGGACAGGTAGAACTTCTGTTTGCTGAAACCTGTGTAGGTCATCGCCGGACCGATCTTGCCTTGCCGGGACTCCTTGAAGTCCGATGCCGAGCGGTTGTTGATGTGGTAGGCGTGATGCACCCCGAGCCAGAGGTCGTCCGTCACCGCATACCCGGCGGCGATATTGGCCAGCCAGTAACTGACGCCACCGCGCAGTTGGCTCGGGTTGCCGTCGCCTAGGTCGGTGGCGTGTCGATTGCGTGCCGCGTAGTGGATGCCGGCGGGGGTGACCGTGGCGGCAAAGCGGCCCATGCGAACGTAGAAGGGTAGGCTGAAGCTGGCGCCGTAACGGTTGGCAAAAGCGCCATAACCCGTTCCTTGATCATTGCCGTTGGGAAACTCAAGGGAGAGCGTCGGATTGACCCAGAAGGTGGTGTAGTCATCCGAACCATAAGCGCTGGTGGGCTCAAGCACGTTGTAGTAATAAGCCAGGCCCAGGTTCGGTGATGCGACGCTCCATGGATCATCGTTGCGGGTGCCATTGGTGCTGGCATACCCCGTATCGGCGCCCACCCAGAATTGCAATTGGTCACGCTGCGTTCCCGTAACGCCGGTTTCCGAAAAGTACGCCAGAACGGTATTGCTGCCGGCGCGAACGTCGCCTTTTGCGGTGCGGTTGAACACTGGAAACGATTCCAGGGCCCACGTCCCGGGTAAGCCTGGTTGAGCAAATCCAATGAACTGATCGCCCCGAGCTGCTGGGCTGATTGCTAAAACCAAGGCAAGGGTGGGCGCTACCCATAAACGCGATGAGTACTGCGGTTTCATAGTGCTGCTCTCTTTTTTGTTGTTGTTCTTGAGGTCTGTGCGGGAGGTCAGTCTCTCCCAGGGATCACGTCACCAGGCCGTACACCTGTCGCGCCGTGGCGGCGTCGACATAGCCGTTTTTAAGGTCGTCGCGTACGGCGTCCGGATCACGTTGGCTGGCAGGGCCGTATCCACCACCGGCTCCAGTGCGCACTCTGACCAGGTCCCCGGCGCTCAGGGCGATACCACTGGCCATGCAATAGCGTTCGCTGTCGCCGTTGGTACGGACGACTTCGACGTAATTGGGCGTGCCTTCGGCCCCCTGTTCCAGGCCCCAGGGCGGAATGACCGAGCGCGTATAGCCGCAAGTCAGGAAGCTGCCGTCGGCACGAATGCGGTAGTCAATGCACACACCGCGCCCGCCGCGAAACTGCCCATGCCCGCCGGGTTCATCATTGAGTGTCATACGTTCGACATACAGCCCATAGCGGGCCTCACAGACCTCAACCGGGCAGTTGTAAGTTTCGCCATGTAATCCGGAGTAAACAGCGTTATTGCCGTCGCGCCCTGGTTCGGCGCCCCACCCACCGATTTCCGGTTCGACAAGGGTGAACGTGCGGCCGGAGTCCGGGTGCACGCCGCCAATGATCGTGGCGCACACCGAGGCAAAGTTTCCGGCGGGCAGCCGGTCGGGGAAGTGTTGCGCCAGGCAACACAGGATCAAGTCATGCACGCGAATCAGGTTTTCGAAATAGAAGCCTTCAGCGGCAGGCGGCAATGCGTCGAACAGCGACCCGGGGCGGGTCAATACCCGGAGCGGGCGAAACGTGCCGCCATTGGTGATGCCTTGCGGGGCGGTCAACGCCTTGAAGGCCATCTGTGCCGCGACCACAGTACCGTCACGGCTGAGGTTGGTCGGGCCCAGGCATTGGTCGGGATTATCCCGAAGGTCAATCACCAATTCGGTGTTGCGTATATCGATACGCACCTTGAACAGACTGCCGTCGTCTTGCAGTTCTTCCAGGTTCAATTGCCCGGCGGGCAACGCGGCAAGGGCTCTGAGCGAAACTTTTTCGCCAAGGTCCATGAAGTCTTGCATGGCCAGTAGAAACAGCGCGCTGCCGTACTTGTTCACCAACTCCCGCAATCGCGTGGCCCCGCCGCGCACCGCAGCCATTCCCGCCCATAGGTCGCCTTCCATGAAGTCCGGCATTCGCGTGTTGGCGTGCAGGATCTGCAACACCGAGCGAATCGGTTGCCCTCGGCTGATCAATTTGACCGATGCCAGGCGCAAGCCCTCCTGGAAAATATCCGTGGCATCCGTGGACAGTGATCCGGGGACTCGGCCGCCGACATCATTCCAGTGCGCGATGTTGGCGGTCCAGGCGACCAGTTGACCGTCTGCGAACACAGGCATCGCCAGCACCACATCATTGAGGTGGGTGACCGCGCCGTCATGTGGGTCGTTGCTGATGAAAACGTCACCATCTTCGATGTCTTGAGGCAAAGGGTGATGCAGCAGGATTTTCTTGACTGCTTTGTCCAGCACACCGACAAACGCCGGGATACCCGCGCCGGAGCTGGCGATTTCGCCCTGGGCGTCGGTAATCCCGGTGCCCATGTCCAACACTTCGTAGATCACCGGGCTCATTGCGGCTTTGCGCATGACGGTGAACATTTCGTCCGCGATCGCCTGGAGTGAGTTTTGAATGATGTCGCGAGTGAAAATATCGAGACTACTCATGGCAGTGCTCCCTTAGCCGTTGATCATGATGTGCAGGTTGCCGAGGCGGTCTACGTGCACGCGGTTGCCGGGGTGAACCACTACGGTGGTGCCCGCGTCCTCGACGATGGCCGGCCCGAAAAATGTCATCAGGGGTTCGAGCAGGCTGTAGTCGTAAAGGCTGGCCTCATGAATGCCTTCCTGGGCGTAATCCACCAGGCGCTGGCCTTTGCAGGCTTCGCTGACCCGGCGGCCGGTAATCGGCAGTGCATGGGGCGTCAACTTGTCAATCTGGCCAACGGCGACGATGTGAAAACCGATGATTTCCAAAGGTGCCTGCAGACGATAGGTGTAGTGCTGTTCGTAAAGGTCATGGAAGCGTTGCTCGATCGCCGCCCAATCGATGTGCAGGGACTCAAGCGAGTTGAGGGGGACCTCGACGGAATGTTCCTGGTTCTGATAGCGCAGCTTGCACAGAACCTGGAGTTCGACCTGTTGCGGATGGATCGCTTCAGTGACGAACTGCTCGCGGGCGCGGCCTGTCAGCTCATCGAGGAACTGCTGTGTCTGCGCAAGACTGCCGTCTTGTGTGGTATCCACGAAGCGGTTGATAAACAGGTCCCGCCGCAGGTCCGAGAGCGTCATGCCCCAGGCGGAGAAGACCGACGCGCTGCGTGGAACGATAACTTTCTCCACGCCCAGTTCTTGCGCAAGCGCGACAGCGTGCATGGCACCGCCGCCGCCGAACGCCATCAGCGTCAATTCTCGTGGGTCATGTCCACGGCTCAAGGACACGAGCTTCAAGGCGTTGACCATATTATCGTTGGCCAGGCGCACGATGCCCCGGGCCACTTCAGCGGTCGGCAGTTGCAAGCGTTGCCCAAGGTCATTCAGGCCGCGGGTTACAGCCGGCAGGTCGGCAACTATGCTGCCGCCACAAAAGTAATCCGGGTTGATGCGCCCGAGCACCAGGTTGGCGTCGGTGGTGGTGATCATGGTGCCACCGTTGCCATAAGCGGCCGGGCCCGGTACGGCGCCGGCAGAGAGGGGGCCGACGTGCAGCTTGTCGAAATCGTCGACCCAGGCAATTGACCCGCCACCGTTGCCGATCTCGACCAGGTCGACCACTGGCACCATGATGGGATAGCCCGCATTGATTCGATTGCGCTCGATCCAGTAGTCGGTTTTTATCGATACCTGGCCGTTGCGAATCAACGCACATTTAGCGGTAGTGCCGCCAATATCGAGGCCCAATATATTGGGCTCGTCGATTAGTTTTCCCAGTTCGGCCGCAGCCCAAAAACCACTTGCAGGGCCCGACTCGACCATGGTGATCGGCGTTTCCCGTGCATGCTCCACGCTATCGACGCCGCAGTTGGACTGCATGATGTACAAGGGGGCTTTATACCCGCCCTCGCGCAATCCGTCGGCGAGGTCATCGAGATAACGCGCAGCGATAGGTTGTATGTACGCACAGAGTGCGGTGGTACTTGAGCGCTCATACTCACGCCATTCGCGGGTGATCTGATGGGACGCTACGACCGATACGGTCGGCCAAAGCCTGCGGACTTCGCGCAACAGTGCCTGCTCATGCGCCGGGTTGGCGTAAGCGTGCAGCAGGCAGATCGCAATGGCTTGGACCTTGTCGGCACGAAACGCCTCAAGGATTTCAGGCAGTTGCGAGAGGTCGAGCGGCTCGCGTTCCTGGCCCGAGGTGCCTAGGCGGCCGGCAACCTCGCGGCGCAAATAGCGCGGCACGAAAGGCGCCGGCTTGACCCATTTAAGGTTGAAATAGTCGGGGCGATTGGCCCGGGCGATCTCCAGTACGTCACGGAAACCCTGGGTCGTGATCAGGGCTGTCTTGACACCCCGGCGCTCGGTGAGGGCATTGATGACAACCGTGGTGCCGTGTGCCAGGAAATCCACGGTGTCGAGGTCGACGTTGGCTTTGCGAATCACGTTGAGCACCCCGTCGGCGAAGTTCGGCGCGGTGGTATCGACTTTGGCGGTACGAATTGTCTGTTCGCCAGTGATCGAATCGCTCTCGAAATACACAAGGTCAGTGAAGGTTCCACCGACATCGGTGGCCACACGCACTGTTTTGCCGTTCATACCCATAGGGAGTCTCCTGTTGTCTTTATTGTTTTCGCAGCCAGGAGAACGCCTCTCGCTGGTGTTGATAAAAGACTAGGGGCGCGGCTGGGGAGACGGCTACACGGGTGGCGGGTAGGGCGTGATGCACAGGGCAGGTCGACTACCCGTCCGGGTAGGTTGGTGGGTCAATCAAGTGCGGCAACGAGGCCCAGGCGCAACGCTGCAGCCACAGCCGCTGTGCGGCTTTCTACATTGAGCTTGGTGAATACGTGTTTGAGATGGAACTTCACGGTGTTCTCGGAAATAGCCATGGCCTGGGCGATCGCCTTGTTCGATTGCCCTTCGGCAAGCAGGATCAGAATCCGGGTTTCCTTGGCGCTGAATGAGGAGCGTGGGCGAATAGGGTGCGCGCGCCATCCCCTTATGCGTGTGATAACTGCCTGCTGGTTGGCGCGGGTGGTGGGGCTCGCTTCCAGTGCAGTGAGTAAGCATGGGCCGGCCTCCAGCAGCAGCCCTGGCAACACATACGCTGGAATGGACGCCAGGACTGCATCCTGGCTGACGGCGTGGCCCTTTGCGTAGCCTGCGAGGGTCAGTAGTTGCAGGCGCCAGGCGGGCAATTGCAAGCCTTTGTCCTGCAGAGCCTTGGCCCCGGCTCGTAAACCATTGAGCGCGACGCCGGATGCGCCTGTCGCGAAGTTAAGCCTGGCCAACGCCAGCGTGGCGGCCTCCTGGTTGCGCCAGTCGTCCGGGCTCGCTGCCGCCTTTTCCAATTGGGCCGCCAGCGCCTCTTGGCGCGCCTGGGTCAATGAACCACTCTGTACCAGCGCATCGACTCGCCAGGTACGCACCAACCGGGCCAGGCGTTGCCAGTTGCGCGAGGCCGCCAATTGACTGGCGTGCTCAAGCTCCAGCAAGGCCGGTTGCAAGCCCAGGTTTCTCAACGCTATACGCCATGCGACTTCCGCAGTGACGGCTGCGATATCCAGCCAGCCATCCGTGTGCTCCAGCGACACCCAGCCATCGCGAAACCAGGGCGTTGCCTCGGTCCATAAGCCCTGCCAGTACAGATGCTGTGCCTTGAGGCAGCCCACTAGCGCTCGTACAGAACTTTCGCTGCCGAACTCCCTGTCGGCCATTGCCAACGTTTCATCGACCGTCCTGGCTGACACACGCACATCGCCCGCGATGGCCAGCACCTGTGCTTCATGCACCCTGCAATAGTGTTCGCCGCGCAAGCTGGCGACCAGGCGCATCTTCAGGTGCGCCGCGCGGATGGTCTCCAAAGCCTGCGGCAACTGCCCCTCCACTAACGCTTGCAGCGCATGCACACACGCGAGCGTGGCCTGTGCCAGCGAGCCGTCGCCTACGATGTCTGTGCAGGGATGGCGCTCAAATTGATCCACGTAGGCGTTGGCCAGTGTCTGGATTACGTGAAAGTCGCGTGCCAGGCGCGGAGCGTCCTTGATCCGACGTCCGGCTTCATCAAGCCATTGAGCGGCGAGGGCGTAGTCGCCGAGTTTGGCGTGCAAGTAGGCCTGGAGCAGGAGCAGATCGGGTTCTGTCCTGCGGGTATGTTCTTCGAACAAGTGCAGCAGGCTTTGGGCGTAGCGAATGCCGTGGTACAGCACCACCTCCCAGCCCCCTGCACGCACCAGCAAGTCGACCGCTAGCCGTGTGTCGCATGCGCCCAATGCGTGGGCGATTGCCGCTGCCCAGTGTCGTTCTTCAGCGAACCATTGCGCCGCCGCGTAATGGATAGTGCGCGCCGCCTCGGCATCGATGCTTTGCTTGAGAAAGTCCCGCAGAAGGCGATGGTGACGAAACCACTGGCGCTTGGCGTCCAGTGGCACGAGGAGGGCGTCCAGATGGGCCATCTGCATCAATAACCGTGAGCTGTCACTGCGCCCGCGCACAGCGTTGGCCAGTTCGGCATTGAAGCGTTCCAGCAGTGCCATGTCACGCAGGAGGTCCTGACATTCAGGCGACAGTCGCTGTACCACTTGCCCTGTCAGGTAGTCGGTCATGTCGGTAATGCGCCCGTTAAAATCCGCCAGGCCATACATGGATGTATCACCCTCGGCGCGCCACAGACGGGCCAGTTGCACAGCCACCGGCCACCCTTCGGTTATTTCATGAACATGTTGAAGTTCGCGAGGCGCAACCTCGGTCCCCAGGATTTCACCGGTCTCGGCCATTGTCAGTTTCAGTGCCTGGGCGGACACCTCATGCACCCAGCCATGGGCCTTCCACTGTGCCAATGGCCAATTCGGCCGTATCCGCGTGGACACTACCCATTCCAGCCAAGGTGCGGCCTGTTCGAGCAGGGCCTGCACAAGGGGGTCAAGATCACGATTTGCGGCGGCGTGATAGTCATCGACAAACAATGTGATCTGGCGGTTCTCCCTGGCCAGTGCGTGAAGCAGGGCGGTCAGCGTGCGCTTGGGCTGTGCATCCAGTGATTGGTTGTGCGCCAGGCGTGGCAAGTGACCCAGATCGAACCCGGCGCGGTCCAGGGTAAGGATCAGATAAGACAGGAAACGATTAGGGGCCGCGTCAGCTTCGTCCAATGACAACCAGGCTACGGATGCCGGTGGAGTGCTCGCCAGCAACGCTTGTCGCCATTGCATCAAGAGTGTCGTCTTGCCGTATCCGGCCGGTGCGACCACCAACACCAACGTGCCTTTGGTGCGCATACGCAAAGTGTCGAGTAAGGCTGTGCGTGGCAAGGTTGTCAGTAACGTCAGGGGCGGCGTCAGTTTGCCCACCCAGCACCAGGCGCTGATCGAGTCGTTAGAGGACGGGGTTTTCACGGCGTTGTTCTCGTGGAGAGGGGCCCGCCTATGGTTTTATCAGCAACGTTTCCAGCGCACGGGTTGAATTATTGCTTGATGTTTAAACGTGCCGTTTATGGGGCCAACGCCAGAGCGCGTGTGACCTTCATCCGCCCGCTAAGCCTTGTTTTTAAGCTGCGGCGGAGGCTTCAACGGCTCTTTGTAGGGATTCTCCTCGTTTTTCGTAAGTTGCTGCCGTATCAAAATCGCCCGAGGCGATAGGGCGCAATAAAGGATGTGTCGCGCTGTTCCACATCAGCTGCTGCCAACCGCCCAACCAGCTCTGCCGTCACCGCCGCCTGAGTCAACCCCAAATGCTGATGACCGAACGCAAGCAACACCTTGCCATCGCACACCCGATCAATGATCGGCAATGAGTCGGGCAGCGACGGCCGGAAACCCATCCATGGCGTGGCTTCGTCAGCATTCAACGGCTGGCGGAACAGTCCGTTGGCCAAGCGATGCAACTGCCACGCCCGCTGCATGTTCGCCGGGCGTTGCAGGCCGGCGAATTCGACGGTGCCGGCCAGGCGCAGGCCGCCGGGCATGGGGGTCATGATGAATTTGCGCTCCAGCGAGGTGACGGCGAAGGGCAAGCGCGCGTGTTCGTGGGGCAGCATCAGGTGATAGCCGCGCTCGGTGTCCAGCGGCACGCGTTTGCCGGTGAGTGCGGCGGTCAGCGCCGCCGAGTGGGCGCCGCAGGCGATCAGGACCTGGCGCGCCGTGACTGCGCCTTGGTCGGTCAGCAGTGACACGCCGCTGCCGTCCACGCGGGCGTCCAGCACGCGCTGCTGCAGGAAGTCCACGCCCAGGGCTTTGGCCGCGTCTACCAAGGCGCCAACCACCGTGTACGGGTCGAGAAAATGCCCCGTACTGGGGAAAAACAAGCCGCCCTGTATGGCCTCGCTCAACTGCGGCGCCGCCGCGTGCACCGCTTCAGCCGACCAGAACGCCACCGGCACGCCTTGCGCCATCATGCGTTGCTGCAAGGCATCCAGCGCTGCGCGGGATTCGGCGCGCTCATACACCAGCAGCGAACCGTCTTCGCGTAACAACTGAGGTTGCCCGATGGACTGCAACAAGCGCTGCCACGCGCCGAGGCTGGCTTCATTCAATGCACGAATACCGGCCACGCTGCGCTGGTAGGGCCCCGGTCGCAGGTTCAGCAGCAAGCGGATAAACCAGGGCAGGGCACGGGGCAGGTAGGTCCAGTCCAGGCGCAGCGGGCCCGTGGGATCCAGCAGCATGGCCGGCAAGCGCTTGAGGATCGACAGGTCGGCGATGGGAAACACCTGCTCGGTCGCCAGGTGCCCGGCATTGCCATAGGAGGCGCCCAGCCCGGGCGCCTGCGCGTCGATCACCCGCACCTGGCGCCCTTGTCGCGCCAATTGCACGGCACAGGCGAGGCCGATGATGCCGGCGCCGACCACGACGATATCCGCTGAGTTGGGCTTGGCCATCGTCTACGCCTCTCTCTGGCCGTCGAGCAAGCGGCGCAATCGCAATGGGTTGCCCTGCTGCAGTGCGGCGGGCAGCAAAGCGTCCGGGAAGTCCTGGTAGCACACTGGGCGCAGGAACCGCAGGATCGCCGCCGTACCCACCGAGGTGCTGCGCGCATCCGAGGTGGCCGGAAACGGCCCGCCATGCACCATGGCGTCGCACACTTCCACGCCTGTCGGCCAGCCGTTGACCAGCAGGCGACCGGCCTTGCGCTCCAGCACCGGCAACAACGCCTGTGCCTGCGGCAGGTCAGGTTCATCCAGGTGCAGGGTGGCGGTGAGTTGGCCTTCCAGGCGTTCAGATACCTCGCGCACCTGCTCGGCATCGCGGCATTCCACCACCAGCGAGGCCGCGCCGAAGACTTCGGCTTGCAAGTGTGGATTGCTCAGGAATGCCTCGGCCTGGGTCACGAACAACTGGGCCTGGCCCTGGTTCGGTCCGCTCGCCGCTAAGCCCTGTGCGGCCGTTCGCGCATGCTGGGTCAGACTGGCTACGCCGCGTTCGTAGGCGTGGAAGATACCGGGGGTGAGCATGGTCTGCGCCGGGCAGCGCTGGAGCGCGTCGCTGGCGCTGTGGATGAAGCGCTCCAGGGCGGCGCCCTGCACGGCGATCACCAAGCCTGGGTTGGTGCAGAACTGGCCGGCGCCCTGGGTCAGTGAGGCGACAAAAGCCTCGGCCAGCGCCGCGCCCCGGGCTTGCAGCGCAGCTGGAAACAGGTACACCGGGTTGATCGAACTCATTTCCGCATACACCGGGATCGGCTCGGGGCGTGCCTGGGCCGCCCGGCACAACGCGATGCCGCCGCTGCGCGAACCGGTAAAGCCCACCGCCTTGATACGCGGGTCGGTCACCAGCGCGGTACCCACCTCATGCCCGGCGTCGTAGAGCAATGAAAACACCCCGTGTGGCAAGCCGCAGTGTTGCACCGCCTGGGCGATGGCGTGGCCCACCAGCTCACTGGTACCGGGGTGGGCCGGGTGGGCCTTGACAATCACCGGGCAACCGGCAGCGAGCGCCGATGCGGTATCGCCGCCGGCCACCGAGAAAGCCAGGGGAAAGTTGCTGGCGCCAAACACCGCCACCGGGCCCAGGGGAATGTGGCGTTGGCGCAGGTCTGCGCGGGGCAAGGGCTGGCGCTCGGGTTGCGCGGGGTCCACCCGCACATCGAGCCATTCACCCAGGCGCACGGTGCGGGCAAAGGTGCGCAACTGCCCGCAGGTGCGGCCGCGTTCGCCCTGGATTCGGGCACGGGGCAGGCCGGTTTCAGCAATGGCGCGGTCGATCAGGGCATCGCCCAGGGCTTCGATGTTGTCGGCGATGGTCTCGAGAAACGTGGCACGGGCGGCCAGGGAAGTTTCGCGGTAAGCGTCAGCAGCGGACCACGCCAGCGCGCAAGCCTGTTCGACATGCTGGCTGTCGCCGCCGGCATAGGCGGGCTCCAGGGGCATATCGGTGGCGGGGTCAATGGCCCGGATCGCTTCGCGCGTGCCGCAAAGGGATTGCTGGCCGATCAGCATATTGCCCGTCAGAGTCATGGGGTCATCCTGTAGAACACAAAGAGTAAGTAGGCGCGAGACATTTGTGGCGAGCAAGCTTGCTTGCGCTGGGGTGCGCAGCGCCCCCCAATAAAGGCCGGAGGCTGCTATGCAGCCAACGGGAGCAAGCTCCCTCGCCACACGGATCAGTCAACGTTCTGCTCGGTCGACCAGTTGGCGTACCACTGGCGGAACAGCGCGAACTGCTGCTCGGCATAGCGGCGTTGAGCGTCGCTGAGCACGTCGGTTTCGTTGAAGTGCAGGGCATAGCCTTGGTCACCGTTGAGCACCATCAAATGCTTGTAATACAGCACCAGGTCGCAGCCTTCATCGAATGACGACAGCACCGCAAGCGCCGCTTCCAGCTCCCGGGCCTGGCGACGCGCCTTGGCATCGCCCTTGGCGGCCTTTTTGCTCAGTGCCACCAGTTGCAGCACTTCCCGTGGCAATGCGTTGCCGATGCCGGTGATCGCGCCGGTGGCGTTGCAATTGACGAAGCCGTGCACTACCTGGGTATCGACGCCCACCATCAGGGTCACGTCATCGTCCTGGGAGGTGATGTTTTCCGCTGCATAGCGCAGGTCGGCAGCGCCGCCGAACTCCTTGAAGCCGATCAGGTTCGGGTGCTCGCGGCGCAGTTCGAAGAACAGCTCGGCGCGGGTGGCGAAACCGTAATACGGGCTGTTGTAGATCACCGCCGGCAGGTTCGGCGCCGCGTTGAGGATCGCCGCGAAGTGGGCCTTTTGTGCGGTGGCGGAAGCGCCACGGGATAGCACGCGCGGAATCACCATCAAGCCATGCGCGCCGACCTTGGCGGCATGCGCGGCGTGGGCCACGGCCTCGCGGCTGTTGACCGCACCGGTGCCGACGATGGTCGGTACGCCGGCGGCCACCAGGCGCGCCACGCCTTCCTGGCGCTCGGCTTCGGTGAGCAGCGGCCAGTCGCCCATGGAGCCGCAATACACCACGGCGCTCATGCCGATATCGACCAGCTCGCGACCCTTGGCCACCAGGGCATCGAAGTCGGGTGTGCGCGCCGGGGTGCAGGGCGTCATCAGGGCGGGCATGCAGCCGGTGAAGATGTTGTCGCTCATGGTGCTGACTCCTTGGTACTCGAGTAGGAAGAGGGGCTCAGATGCCCCAGGCAAAAGGGTCTTGCTCGTCGATCAGCAAGGTGCTGTCGGCGGTCATGTGGGCGCGGCCGGTGATGAACGGGCGTATGCGTTCGCCGTCCCATTCATAGCGGGCCTGGAACTGGCTGCCGGTGATGCTGGCCTGAACCCACGGCTCGCCGGGGCCGAGTGTGCCGTCGGCGGCCAGGCAGGCGAGCTTGGCGCTGGTGCCGGTGCCGCAAGGGGACCGGTCGTAGGCCTTGCCGGGGCACATCACAAAGTTGCGGCTGTCGGCATGGGCGTCATCGGCGAACAGTTCGATGTGGTCGATCAGCGCGCCGTCTGCGCCATGGATACCTTGGGCCTCAAGGGCCTTGAGCATGGCCCAGGTGTAGTCGGTGAGGGCGTCGACGTTGCTCATCTGCAACGCCTGGCCGTGGTCGGACACCAGGAAGAACCAGTTGCCGCCCCAGGCAATGTCACCCATCACCGCGCCATGGCCGGGCACGTCCACCGCGACGTGCCGGCGATAGCGATAGGCGGGCACGTTGCGCAGGGTCACCGTGCCGTCGTCGTGCAGCGTGGCCGCCACCGGGCCAACCGGGGTGTCGAGGGTGTGTACGCCTGGCTCGATCAGCCCCAGGTAGTGCAGCGAGGCCACCAGGCCGATGGTGCCGTGGCCGCACATGCCGAGGTAGCCGGCGTTGTTGAAAAAGATCACGCCGCAGGTGGCGCCTGGGGTGACCGGCGCGCAATACAGCGCACCCACCAACACGTCGTTGCCGCGCGGCTCCAGCAGACAGGCGCGGCGCCATTGGTCGTGGTGGCTGCGCAGGTCGTCGAGCTGGTCGGCGACGGTGGCCCCCGCCAGCGCCGGGAAGCCGTTCATGATCAGGCGCGTAGGTTCGCCGCCGGTGTGGGAGTCGATGACGTGCAGGCGTTTCATGCAAAGCTCCATCAGTGAGTGGCTGCAGAAAGGGGTGGGCTGTAGCGATCGTCACTGACGGCTTCGCTTTCATCGTCTTCGCTTTCCAGGCGCACCAGGTGGGCCGGTACGCCGGTGGCAGCGCCCCAGTAGTAAATGCCCAGGGCGCAGACCGCCACGACGACGGTGTCGAACGGATGGCTGATAAGGCCGATGCCGCCGAAACTGCCGAGCTTGGAGAGCAGGATAGTCACCGCATAGAAACCGATCAGCCAGGCCGACGAGCGCACCTGTTGCTTGAGGTTCAGGTGCGCGGTGGGCACCCAGCGTGCGCACAGCAGGTACACCACGAACATCAGGATCTGCAGGCCGAGCAACCACGACACCGTGCTCCAGCCCGACCAGTACACAATCAGCGCGGCGATGATGAACGACAGCGGGCCCAGTAGCGCCATGCCCTTGACCCGGAACGGCCGCGCCAACTGCGGTGCATTGCGGCGCAGCGCGGCAACGGTGACCGGGGCTACGGCGTAACTCAGGATCAGCGCAGCGGAGACCACGTTGATCAGCGCTTCCCAGGACGGGAAGGGCAGGGTCCAGAACACCGACAGGCCGAAGGTCAGCCACAGGGCCGGGCGCGGGATGCCGGATTTTTCATCGATGCGAGTGAAAATCTTGAAAAACGTGCCGGTCTGCGCCCAGCCATACACCACACGCGGGGTGGCGTTCATGTAGATATTGCCGCAGCCGCTGGGGGAGATCACCGCATCGGCCACCACCAGGTAGGCCAGCCAGCCTACGCCGAGTGCCAGGGCGATATCGCGGTAGGGCAGCGCCAATTCCTTGCTGATCCCGGCCCAGCCGTTGGCGAGCATCTCGGTGGGCACGCCACCCAGGAACGCGGTTTGCAGCAGCACGTAGATTGCCGTCGACAGCAGTACCGAAAGGATCAATGCAATCGGAATCGTACGTTGCGGGTTCTTTACTTCACTGGCCACCGAAATGATCGGCGTCAGCCCCAGGTAGGCGAAGATCACCCCGCCGGCCGACACCGCCATCTCGATGCCCGACAGCCCGAACGGCGCAAAGCCCTGCACCTGGAAATTCGCCGGCTTGAAGAAGGTGAACAGCACGCCGATCACCAGCAGCGGCACGATGAACTTGAACACGCTCACCAGGTTATTGGCGATGGCGAAGGTCTTCACGCTGCGGTAGTTGAGGATGAAGAACAGGCACAGCAAGGCGAACTGCACCAGCCAGCCCAGGGTGGTCGGGTCGCTGGAGCCGGCCTTGGTCAGCTCGGGAAACCACGCCGCAGCGTATTGGCGCGAGGCGACCACCTCGATCGCCACCAGGCTGGAAAATGCGATCAGCGTGATAAACCCCATCAGGTAACCCAACAGCGGGCCATGGGAATACACCGGGTAACGCACCACGCCACCGGCACGGGGCAGGGCGGCGCCGAGTTCGCAATAGACAATGCCCAGCAGCAGCACGGCGAAGCCACCGATGAGCCAGGAGATAATCCCGGCGGGACCGGCGATTGCAGACACATGACTGGCGGCGAATAACCAACCCGAACCGAAGATGGCACCCAACCCGATAAAGGTGAGGTCCATCAATGACAGCTGTTTCTTGAACTTGCCTTGGCCTGACATAGCGGCGCCTTCTTGTGAGTTATTGGATAGGCATGCAGGGGCCCTATCGTGAGCCCGATAAACCCACGGCGATTGATGTTTTTTGTGGGGATGGATGACGAATTCAGCACAATCGCCGGCGCTCGACAGCGTCCCGGGCATGGGGCACTCTGCTCGGCGTCGGGGTCAGAAACGGGCGATGAATGTCATGGTGCAGAACATGCTTGCGAGTCTCTTGCAGGGCAGCCGCCCCCACAGCATCGAGCAACTGCTGACGGGCGCCGCGCAGCTGTTGCCGTTGCTGGACGTGATCCCCAACGCGGCGATCTTCATCAAGGACATCGACGCCCGCTACGTGCTCGCCAACCGCACCCTGGTGCAGCGCTGCGGCCTGCGACACCTGCAACCGCTGCTGGGCAAGACCAGCGCCGAAGTGTTCCCTGCGCAACTGGGGCCGGGATATACCGAGCAGGACCGACGGGTGCTGCAACAGGGGTTCGTCCTGCAAGACCAGCTTGAGCTGCACCTGTACGGCAGCCGCGAACCCGGCTGGTGCCTCACGCACAAATGGCCGCTGTATAGCGATAGCGGCACGATCATCGGCCTGGCCGGTATCTCGGTCGACCTGCAGTCGGCCAGCGAAACCCACCCGGCCTACCAGCGCCTGGCGGCAGTGGACGCGCATATCCGCGCGCACTTCAACCGCCGTGTCACCCTCGGCGAGCTGACGCGCATTGCGGGCATTTCCGTGGCGCAGCTGGAGCGCTACTGCAAGCGCGTGTTCCACCTCACGCCCCGGCAGATGATCCAGAAGGTGCGGCTGGAGCATGCCCACCGATTGCTGCATACCACGCTGCCAATCACCGACGTGGCGTTGCAGTGCGGGTACACCGACCACAGCGCGTTTACCCGGCAGTTCAAGGCGTCGACGGGGTTCACGCCGAGGCAGTACCGCCAGGCGACGCATCCAGTGTGGGAGGGGGCTTGCTCCCGATGACGATCGTTCCCACGCTCCCGCGTGGGGATGCAGCCCGTGACGCTCTGCGTCACCTATGCGCAGTCGCTCCCAGGTGCAGCGGTCGGCGGGACGCGGAGCGTCCCAGGAGGCATTCCCACGCAGAGCGTGGGGACGATCAGCAAGCCCCCTCCCACAGTTGAATCTGCATCTCAATGCAACGAATCGCCCCGCGCGTCGCTCCTATGCGTACGAGTAACCTTTCACGACCACAGGTATCAGGCTTATGACGGCGGCGGACAACGATCATGTGAATTGGCTGGTGCAAGGCTCCATGCTGCACGCGGCGCGCCAGCGGGCCAAACTCTATTCGGGGCAGGGGCGGATGTGGCAGCAGCCCTTTGCGCAAACCCGGCCGCGTGATGCGTCGGCCCTGTCCTCGGTGTGGTTCACGGCGTATCCGGCATCGATCGTGACCCGCGAAGACGGCACGGTGCTGGAAGCGCTGGGCGACGAAACCCTGTGGCATGTGCTGTCGAAGATCGGCATCCAGGGCATTCACAACGGGCCGTTGAAGAAATCCGGCGGTTTGTCCGGTACCGAACATACGCCGACCATCGACGGCAACTTCGACCGCATCAGCTTCGACATCGATCCGCAACTGGGCACCGAGGCGCAGTTGCAGGCGCTGACACGCATGGCCGCCGCGCACAACGCGGTGATCATCGACGACGTGATCCCCTCGCACACTGGCAAGGGCGCGGATTTTCGCCTGGCGGAAATGGCCTATGAAGACTACCCCGGCCTGTACCACATGGTCGAAATCCGCGAAGAAGACTGGCCGTTGCTGCCGGACGTCGCCGAGGGCCGCGACGCGCAGAACCTAAGCCCACCGCAGGTGGATGCGCTACGCGACAAGCACTACATCGTCGGCCAATTGCAGCGGGTGATTTTCTTCGAGCCCGGCGTCAAGGAAACCGACTGGAGCGCCACGCCGGTGGTGGTGGGCGTCGACGGCAAGCCGCGCCGCTGGGTGTACCTGCATTACTTCAAGGAAGGGCAGCCGTCGCTGAACTGGCTCGATCCATCCTTCGCCGCCCAGCAGATGATCATCGGCGACGCGCTGCACGCCATCGACGTAATGGGCGCAAAGATCCTGCGCCTGGACGCCAACGGCTTCCTCGGCGTGGAGCGCAAGCTCGACGGCAGCGCCTGGTCGGAAAGCCATCCGCTGTCGATCACCGGCAACCAGTTGCTGGGTGGGGCAATCCGCAAGGCCGGCGGTTTCAGTTTCCAGGAACTCAACCTCACCGTGGACGACATCGCTTCCATGTCCCATGGCGGCGCCGACCTGTCCTATGACTTCATCACCCGGCCGGCCTACCAGCACGCGTTGCTGATGGGCGACACTGAATTCCTGCGCCTGATGCTGCGCCAGATGCACAGCCTCGGCATCGACCCTGGCTCGCTGATCCACGCGCTGCAAAACCACGATGAACTGACCCTGGAGCTGGTGCACTTCTGGACGTTGCATGCCCATGACAGCTTTATGTTCCAGGGCCAGACCTTCCCCGGCAACATCCTGCGCGAGCATATCCGCGAGCAGATGTACGAACGCCTGACCGGTGAACACGCGCCGTATAACCTCAAGTTCGTCACCAACGGCGTGTCCTGCACCACCGCCAGCATCATTACCGCCGCCCTCGGAATTCGTGACCTGGAGGCCATCACCGCAGCCGATATCCAACAGATTCGCCAGATCCATTTGCTGTTGGTGATGTACAACGCCATGCAGCCTGGGGTGTTTGCGCTATCGGGTTGGGACCTGGTGGGCGCGCTGCCGTTGGCCGCCGAAGACGTCGCACATCTGATGGCCGATGGCGACACGCGCTGGATTCATCGTGGCGCCTACGACCTGGTCGACCTCAACCCCGACGCCGAGCTCTCGGCCGGGCAGATGCCGCGTTCCAGAAGCCTGTATGGCAGCCTGAACAGCCAGTTGCAGGACCCGGACTCATTCGCCTCGCAACTGCAGAAAATCCTCGGCGTGCGCCGCGCCTACGACATCGCCGCCAGCCGCCAGATCCTGATCCCGGATGTGGAGCACCCAGGCCTGCTGGTCATGGTTCACGAATTGCCGGCGGGTAAGGGCACCCAGATCACCGCGCTGAACTTCGGCGCCACGCCGATTACCGAATCCCTGCACCTGCCCAACATCGCACCGGGGCCGGTGGTGGACATCATCAATGAGCGGGTGGAAGGGGACCTGACGGAAGAGGGGACGTTCACGATTACGCTGGATGCGTATGAAGGGCTGGCGTTGCGCGTGGTCAGCAGTACGCCGATGTAAGGCTGGCAGGCCGGGCTGAACGGCGCTCAGCGTCGTTCAGCCCGGGCAGCGTCAGATCAACGGTGCTTGTTCTTGTGTTTATGCTTGTTGCCGTTGTGCTTGCGGCCGTCGGAGCGATGGCTGCTCTCGTCATCCGCCAAGTTGTTGCCTACCGCGCCACCGGCGGCGCCACCCAGGCCTGCGCCGATGGTCGAACCGGTACTGCCGCCCAGGTGGTTACCGATAACCGACCCCCCTGCAGCCCCGACCCCGCCGCCAAGCGCTGCTTCCGTGCGATTGCCTTTCTGCGCGCCCACCGCACCGCCGGCTGCGCCACCTACACCGGCGCCGATGGCCGCGCCGGTCGAACCACCCAGTTGCTGGCCCACGACATTGCCCAGCACGCCGCCGACACCACCGCCCAGGGCGGCAGTGCCATCCCCGGCGGCCATGGCGCCTTGGGAGATCAGGACGCCCAACGCGAGGGCAGGGAGAGTCATTTTCATTTTTTTATACCTCAAGGGCTGTCTCAGGCGCTCACGGGTTAAAGCACGCCTGGTGTTGAGATTAGAGCACAAGCGGTGACGTCGCAGTTCTCGCGATAGAGGTATCCACCAGATAAAAATTTTTTCTCAGCCCTCTTGAATTCTTTTTGTGCGTCCATAAATTTTTGATCACGCGATGCCGAAGACGGGTCGTGTACTAAATCACTTGGAGAAACTCAGGAGATTTTAAAATGGCTACTACCCTTTCGTTGGCCCCACTGTTCCGTCAATCGGTGGGCTTTGACCGCTTCAATGACCTGTTCGAGTCGGCGCTGCGCAGCGAGGCTCCGAATTCCTATCCACCTCATAATGTGGAAAAGCACGGTGATGACGCCTACCGGATTGTCATCGCAGTGGCTGGACTGACCGAGGAGGATCTGGATATCCAGGTCGAACGAGGCGTTCTGACGGTTTCCGGCGGAAAACGCGAAACCGACGAGAAGGTCGCTTACCTGCACCAGGGCATCGCCCAACGTGCGTTCCGGCTGTCGTTCCGCCTGGCGGACCACATCGAAGTGCGTGGCGCATCCCTGAACAACGGCTTGCTGAGCATCGACCTGCTGCGCGAGGTGCCTGAAGAGGCCAAACCCAAACGCATCACGATTGGTAGCGAGGCAAAGCCTGAGTTGCGTCAGGTGAGTTTGCAGTAACGCAATCGGCGGTAAGAAGGCGCTCTACGGAGCGCCTTTTTTTGTTTGAATCGCGCAGGGCTGCCCAGCGAAACAAATTTCTACATTTAATTGACGCCATCAAAATGCCACTTTAAGATCCGCGCCCGTTGGTGGCACTGAGCCACATAGAGGGATCTAGACATGTGGCGTTCGATACGTCTGGGCGGCCTGTCCGTTATCGTTTGCTTGAGCACCACCGGGTGGGTGCAAGCCGCCACGGCGCAGAACACGCCGGGCATCACCGACCTGATTCGCGACCGCCAGGACCGTTTGCTCGAAGAGCAGCAACGGCGCATCGACGAACTCAAAGACCTGCCGGGCAAGTCCGCTGCGACAGCAGCACCGGCCACCCCGTCGACACCCGCTGCTTCCCGATCAGAACCCTCGAGCTGGGCGGTGCCGAAGCGCTGACCGAGGCTGAGCGCACGCGTCTGATCAAACCACAGTTACACCGAAACTGAATACCGTTCCCAGGCCGAGGCCAATCATGCAAGTTCTAGCAGGCCGGCGGTTGAGGCGCTTGGCTCGAAGGAGACGAGGCTGGGACTTTTGACGCGAGTATGAAACGTATAGGCGATTGACATGAACGACAAAAAAACACCCGAATGGATTACCCGTGGAAAAACCATTGCCGAGCTAATTGAGGAGTTACAGTCTTTTGAGGATCAAAGTCTCATGGTTGAACTTTCGACTGATGATGGGATGAATAAAAAGCCAATAAGCTTGGTGGGAAAGGAGAATGGTGTATGTGTCTTGTTTAATTGCGAATTCAGTCAGTGACAAGAGTCATGATTAAATCAAGGAATCTGCAGCGATCGAGCTCGCTGCTAAGCTGACAGACCGTCCCGTTGAAACCATGAAGCAGTTTCATGAGGAAGCTAAAGCTGACGCTGATAGTATCCTGCATGGCGATGAGTATATTGTCGCCACCGAGTTTTTGATTGATGCTGTGCTCGGGGAGGTTAAGTCTTTAGGTATAAAGGCGGGGGGAGGTTTTTGTAAATGGTACAAAAGTAATAGATTCCAGGCCCACGCAATGCAGGCAACCTTGCGGGCGGTCCGCTACAAGGCGCAACCCAGATAAGCGGGCGTTTTAAGCTGATGGCGGGCCGGCAAATGGGACGTTGTATAGAGAAGATAATCAGGGGAACAGTACCAGCTATGCGGTATATGACTCAAAGGGATGATTGTTAAGAGAGTCGACGTTACTGGAGCGGCACATGCAAATGTATCAACGCCCGATGTGGTCGAGTACGGGAGAAATGAATTACCTGATGGGACGATAAGAGTTCAGTCGCCCTCGACAAAACTAGCACCCAGGCCCGCTAAACGGACGAGATTCCATAATGAAAATCAACACAATTAATCCTTTGGTCGGCTTGGCTCGTTATGAGTCCTGGAAGTCGGAGTGGGTGGAAAAAGACACGATTGACGAGTTTTCTTATATAAGTAGTAAGTGTCATCCTGAGGACGTGCTGTTGTCGTGCAAGCTATTTTTCCCTGATTTTGTTGTGGTTGGAGATGGAGTATTTTTAGAAAATAAATATGATGGTAATGTTTTTGAATGTTGGCTCAAGCAATTTGGTGGCGACTTGCAAGCAACTGAGAAAATGATTAATCACACTCATTTATATGATGTTTTCGAAGGGTGCTCTGAGGATGTTGATGATAGAGTTTTTGAGCAGCTGGCGGTGGCGGTGGCGTTATCGTGGAGGTTAGTTTTGAGTGATAAGTTTCCTGGAAGAAAATTTACTGTAGATATTTCTAACTCTGATCAGGATTACGGGCCGGTAGTTACTTTTTGGCAAGTGGCTTGACAGTGAAAAAGGTGCAATCAAAGCGAGTAAAACTATTGGTCAACCTGTAGCGGCACTAATAGCAGGGGCACAAGGAAAAAGTGACAAATTTATTTGATTAAGTCTGGGATTTCAAAAAGCTAAAAAAATAAATCTGTCCCTTTTCCTGGTTCTATGAGGAAGCTAACACTGACGCTGATAACCTCCTACATGCCAATGATGCAAAACGCGCTGGAATACCCCCTATAATGAACAAACCGTTGGGCTTGGGTTCGACGGGGAGATCCACGTCTGCTAATTTGAATGAAAACTTGCAATGAGCAGGCTATTTCAAATCCTGCTGCAGGTCGTTCGCTGCCCGTTCCGATGACTGATGCTCGATGGCCGGCAACTGATGGCAGGGTGAAATCGGCGCAAAACATCAATGGAATCGAAATTCACCATGTAAGAAACTCCATTGCTGGAGCAATTGATGACTTCAAATTTAAGTGAGTAAACATATGCTTGCCTTTTGCCGAACTAATCTCGGTAGCGCTATTCCACCCAGGGAGCGCTATTTAGGTGAGGTGGATGAAACTGACTATTCTCCTTTGTGTGTTGGGGAGAGTTACGTGGTATATGCTCTTCTATTCATTTTTGACCGAGTGGATTTTTTGGTGCGGGCTCCTGAGCAACCACCTTTTTGGGTTCCTAGCAGTCTATTTCGTTTGGTTGATGCTAGTGTTCCAGCAGGCTGGGAGTTTTGTATTACTCAGTCGCACCCTGACTACAAGTCTCTTTTTGATGTGTTTAAAATCAGCTGTGTGATGGGCTACCCGCTACTAGTGAATGAGTATAAGCATTATATTGGCATTATTGAGCGAGACCCCGTAGAGGTGCTGCGATTTATGGAGATAGAGCTGTTTTGATAATCAGAAGATACGTTGCTTATTGGAAGCTATTGGCGGGATATGGAAGTGCCTATTCACAGACTCTTGGCCTGAATTGGTTGGCGGGCATGAAGCGCGGTAGCTGTAAAAAGTTTGATTTTCGAAAGGGTCACCCGCCAAGATGAGTATAAATGCACATGACAGCTACCGGGCAGCAGCCAAGAATGCGAATCTGCACCACGCTTTGCGATATTGAACTAAACGTTTTGAGCACTTCTGATATTTCAGTTCGCAACGAAGTAATTAATCTCGGTTATGCTCAGGAGCATCCACATGGAATACTTTCGGCGGCGAGTTTTTTGGTTTCAGGATCATCACGCGATTCGTTAGTCTGTGTACTGAATTTTATCTATGAAATTTTCGAACGACGAATGCCCAAATATAATTTGTGGTTGTTTTTAGGTAATTCCGCTTGGCAGCCAGATACAAGAATTGTTCGACACCGAAAGCTATGGGGGGCGTTAAAAGCCCGGGGAGTCGAAATTACAGACGGCTGCCGTGTGCAAGAAGTGGTGATAGATTCTGACAGTAGGCTGAAATTTTTTGGAGCTGTGTGCTTGTCAAAATTGTCTGTGGAACCCGCAGTCGATGCGCTTTTGGATGAGCGCTGTTCATATATTATTGCGTTGCCTGAGGACTTTGACGTTCAACGGATTCTTAACGTTGGATGGTCTGGAGAATTATCAGAAGACTTGAGTCTCTTCGGTTATTTTATTCAAGCTGGGGGGCTTGTTTTTAAACGGGTTGGTGAGTTCGATGATAGTGAAAGGGGCTTTGTCTCTATTGGCTCCCCTACGTCGGTGAGGAATTTGCTGGACTAAACAGCATTCATCTTCGGTAGGCCACAGGTAGCACCCAGTTTGTACAGGAACGGGTGGACCATTGGTGATTGCCAGGGGAAGTAGCGCTTCAAGCCGGACTTGAGTGCTGCGCTAGCCAGTTTCATCGGCGTTTCTCGGCCCGCGACCATGCCTGCGCAGCCTATCAGCGCGTCGAAGCGTACGAACACTTCAGCAAGCTGCTCGATTGAATCCTTCACCAGGTCCGCAGCGACCATTTGGACTCCCAGGCGACGAAGCTCATCGGTTTCCCGCTCTTTCTCCGGCGCCTGAGTATTGATGGTCGACTCCTCAGCAGGACGCTGACGGTGGAACCAGGCGCGCGCGATGCCACCCGCGCGAGGTTGCTCAACACTGGAAGGCCAAGTTCACCGGCGCCTAGAACGAGAATAGATCGGGGAGGTAGCGGGTTCACTTCGGTCATGGTGTCTCCTGAGATTGATGCCTGTACGATGAGCAAATGCTTGCACGATTTGGCAGCGCTTATAAGAAGGCACACGTGTGATACCAGGGAAAGAAATGACCGATCAGAAGGCGCTGAGGCAGGCCGAGGCTATCTGCCGGACGCTTAGAGAGGAGGATGATGGCGTCAGGCGGGAAGTCCTCGCTCACGCGGGCAGCCGCTGGTCATTGGGCATCCTGCATGCCTTGGGTGTGTACGGTAAGTTGCGCCACGCTGAGATAAAAAGGCAGATGGTCGGCGTGACTCAGCGGATGTTGACGAAGACGCTACGTTCCCTTGAGCGCGATGGTCTGCACTTACGAAAGTCAGGACGGTAAAAAAACTTCATGGCAAATCCCCACGCCGATTCCGGCCGATTCAAACATGCCTGAGTAATTGAATGAGTAGTTTGGAGATGTTCAGGTTGACATTCGATTTGACCGAAGAGGGCACGCCCCTCCGAGAGGATCAACTGTATGGCATTTACCACCCTGATACTGGATGCCCCCGGCCCGCCGCTACTGTTTGAGGAAGTCGATCGCTTTCTTGAGCTGGGCCTGGCCGTCACCCTCAACCTGCACTATTTCGCGGACAAAGACCGCATCCGGCAGCACTACAACACGCGCATTCAATACGCCGAGATCAACTGCCATGACGAGCCTGCGTTTATTGCTGCCGTGAGTCGGGCCGGGGGTTACGACGTGTTCAAGACGCGCCTGAACATCCCTTTCGGCGCCAGTCTGATCCGCGCCGCCACCTCGCCTGAGCTGGCCACACCACTGCGCGCCATCGCCCAGGCCGGTACGGGAGTCAATCACATTGATCGGCTTGAGTGCGAGCAGTGCGGCGTGGCGATACTCAACACGCCGGGCTCCAACGCGGCCGCCGTTGCCGAATACGTCGTGGCCCAGACGCTGTTTCTGTCTCGCGAGCTGGATTACTACAACGCCGAAACGCACAACGCTCACTGGGCAAAAGGCACCTTGGCACCCACCCCCGAATACGCCGAACTTACGCTTGGGCTGGTGGGCACCGGCAACATTGCCCGGCAAGTGGCACGCAAGGCTGCAGCGCTGGGCATCAAGGTGATCGCCACTGGGTCCCAGCGATTTACCGAAGCGGTGGCGCGCAGTCTTGAGCTTGATCGACGGGCAGGCCTTGCGCAGTTACTGGCCGAGGCGGACATCGTCTCGATCCACGTACCGCTCACCACGTTGACCCGAGGCTTGTTCGGCACTGCCGAGTTCCGGCAGATGCGCCAAGGTTCAATCCTCATCAATACCGCTCGCGGCGGAATCGTCGACGAACATCAGTTGGCGGCCTTCATGAGTCAGTTTCCCAGGCATATCAAGGCGGTCGCCATCGATACCTTTGCCCTGGAAAAAGACCGGTTCGACTCGCCCTTGATCGGTATTCCCAACGCGCAACTGACGCCGCATATCGCCGGCAATACCACCACGGCAATCAGAATGGCATCACGCCAGATCGTCGACAAGATCCACGCATTCAGTGTTGCAAACACGGGTTAACCGACAGGCCACAAGGAAGGCCACATCATGCAAAGGCCAACGACTGGAGCCGCAACAGGTGCGGCTTCAGTTGATGCAGCAGATGGGCGTCACCACTCTCACTTGCCGAGCTTTTTACGCACGTCCTCAACCATTGGACCAACAGCTTTCACTGCCTCCTTGAGCTGTTGCTCAGTCACACCAAATTCTTTCGTCCAATGTTTCAACTCCCAAGCTTCGGAGGTGTTCACTCGAGCACGGTCTTGCGGGCCACGGTTTTTCAGGTCGTCAGACATGTTCAACTCCATGCGGGTTGGCCTGGAAATGTCCAGGCGTCTCCTGATAGAGCCTTGGGATGCGTGCGTAGTTCGGTTGATTTTTGGTAGGAGTCAATTGATCGGCAGAACGCCGGAGAAGGGTAATTGCGTAGCAGAAAAGATAAGGGCCTGCCCAGGTTTCCCCGGCAAGCCCTTGATATCTATGGTGCCCGAACCCGGAATTGAACCGGGACGCCCTTACGAGCGGGGTTTTTAAGTCCGCAATGTAATCGTTTAAAACAATGACATAGCGTCAATTCTGCACCGCTATGCGTTCTCTTAATACCCCTTGCAGTTCTTTGTTTTCAAGGGGGAGAAAATGATTGCGGTGCAGAACTCACCTCGTCGGCGTGACCTTTTTGCCGATCCTTTTGCGAATGTAGTTCTCGGCCATGACCACGGTGGTGTGCCCGAGCTGATCACGAGCTTGCAAAATGTCACCGCTCGACTCTGCCTTGTCGGTACCTGCCTTAGCGCGCGAGTCGCGCATCTGATTTACTATTGGTCCGCCAACAATCAATGGAAGGAACCAGCCTATGAATTTCAACGAGTCGCTAAGAAGTGCCGCCCACAGTGGTGCTTTGTTAACTCAACGCTCCATCGCTTTCGCGCGATCTGAAATGAAGGCGTTTTTAGGGTGTGCTCTAGGCTGTTATCTTGGCTTCATCGTATTATTTCTCCTGAAAGCTGATCCGGAGACGGCGACCTTCGGTGATTTTCTCAATATGATTCATTCCTCTTCGAAAATTGCTGCCTCCTTCTTAGCGGCGGCTCTTGCGGTTGCTCTAAGACGTCTATTTCCAAGGAAATGACGAAGGCTTCAGGATGGCGTCCTCTACAGCCATGAATTCGGCCCCTCAGATGGAGGCGTAGGCGAACCAAAGGGTGGCGATCTTGGGAAGCTGATCTACACCACGATCGCCATCACCGGTTTCGTTGTGTCGGTGCGTAGCCAGAATATCTTCTTCGGCCCGACCGCCGCCGGCATGACGCTACACGTATCCCTGGCTATGGCCGGTGCCCGGCACATCTTCATGGTCACGTACTGGCAGCGGGTGAAGGTCTGGCTATGTCGGACGCTGAGCTGCGAACTCGCGCATGATGGTGTCGAGCGGCGGACCAAATAATACAAGCGCCTACCATGCCCCTGGAAACCACTGGCGGGCGAGGCTTACCGTCACGCGCAGTGCATGCTGACTTTGATCGCACTCCAAATGCTGATCTTCGGGCGTCGCTGGTTTGCGCCACCTAAGATCTGCCGCTAAGCCTTTGACGAAAGTTCGCTCAAATTCGGGGTTGGCTTCTTTGGTAAGGCGCATCGCTTTCGCATAGTCCGCTTCAAGGTCATCAGGCAGCGATTCACAAGCCAGCTTGGCCTGTTTATACCTAACGGCGTACATGTAGCCGTCAGTAGGGGCTTCGTCGTAGCTGTAGCGGGATGGCTCCGATGCCAGTGCGGGGCCAGCGAGAAGTAACGCGATGAGATACAAGCGTCCGTGCATGGTGTTGAAGTCTCATAAAATCAAATTCAGCGGAGTAGACCCGGCTCATCCGCGCCACGTTTTCGAATGCGCTAAATCGTGGCGCGAGATTGGGTGTCATGCTCGGCTATGGAAATGTGATATCAGCCCTGATCAAAGGAAGATTGCTTGCATCGTAGGAGCAATGATAAGAGCGCCCTTCATCGGTGTCTTTTTTCGGGATTTCTTCGCACTTGAATGAAGCAGTGACGCCGTATTTTGTAGCTCTGAACCCTTTGACCGCTTCCTCAGGGGTAAGCACCGTAACGAGCTCACGATTGAAGCTCAGGGTGATATCTGGGCCGCCGAAGACTTCATATTTCTGCGATCGGATACATAGGCTGGCTCCAATCAATTTGCCATTCAGAGTATTTGTGCCACTCGTACACGCTTTTGGTGAAATGAAGTTGCCAACGCTCATTTTGGTAGTCGGTACTTCAGTTTTAGGCTCCGGCGGGGTGTATGGCCCACTCTGACAGGCTGCAATAAGAGTCGTCGCAGATATTAGCGCTGCAGCGGTGAGCATTGACTTCATTAGGTCAGTATCCTTTGACTGGTGTAGTGCCAGGCAGTCTGGTCACGTTTTTTACGGATCGGAACGTTAGATCATGCTGGCGCGCAGCTTGTAGATCAACAAATTCATCGTGGCCCGAATGACCGTCAAATTGCTGGAGTTCAAGCGGGAAGACTGTCGCGACGCCGCCAAGACCCTGCGCAAGATCGCCGACGACCTCGATGCGGGTGAGCATCCCGAATGCACCGTGGGTGCGCTGACCATGATCGGCGCCAAGGGAGAGGTGACGGTGTTCGGCCTCGGTCCTAAGTGCGACGACCTGCAATGTCTCGGTGCGATGCGCCTGGGCGAGCAGAAGCTGATTGATGTGCTGCTGGAAAATTCAGAAGGGTAAATTGCTGAACCAACTCGTCGCTCGCCTCAAGCCTTCGCTCTTTTCAATGTAAGGGCGAGCATGAAGCTCGAGACTATTCCTGGCATAAGAAATATGTATGTGAGTTCGGGCAGATCGCGCGTGCAGTACGCGAGGACCATACCCCAAATCATCGCAATCACCGCTCCCGATGCCAGCAAGTGTGAGTTGCGCACAACGGGTGCCGCTGACATTGAAAGTGCATAGATCTTCCATGCAGACCATATCGCGAATGTCGAGACGATTGCTGCGCCTATAAGTGCTAGCGTCCCAAGCGGAGGACTCTTGGCGACAAAAATGAGCGGAATAAAGAACGCCACTACGCCGACCGCGAAGAGAATGGTGATTGGTACTAGCCCGACAACCGCCGCAATTGTCAGTCCGATACGCAGCTTTATCAGGTTATCCATTTCCTACACCTTGAACTCTGTAGCGTTATCGGGCGACTTATAACCGGCAAGTCGCGACTATTACAAGCTCAAGGTGCCCCATGGATAGGCCATTCCCTCCGCCCTCAATACTTGAGCTGTCTGACCAAGCCGACTTCGGCATGCGCCTGACACCAGCCTCTGAGGTGTGGGAATGGCTCCAGGCCGAGATCCTCGCCGACACAGGCAGCATTCACAACGAAGACCATGCCCACCTACTGGATGCAGACATTCGCATCATGTGGGCGTCGTCGAGCTTCAACAAGCAGCTCGGCGTCAAGATCGACTCGGCCGATGCAATTCGGGCAAAAACGAGCCTGGATGAAATGGCGAAGGCTGGCGGCCGGGTCGAGCAGTCCGACCATGTCGGCAGAACCTTGCCGGGCAACCCAATTCGACAGCTCCAAAATGGCGGCTTCGCTGGCGAGTTGATTCTCGTAGAGTTTGAAAAGCAGGGAAGGGAGTAGATCTGTGCTCGGCATCAGTGTTCCTCCGTGGAGTGAACAAAGTAGTAGGCAAATTATGAATAGGGAGATAGGTCGGCAGGACGCCGAAGGAAGGGAATTGCGGAGCGGACTCTAAAATTGCGCAGCACAAAAGATAAGGGCCTGCTCAGGTTTCCCTGGCAAGCCCTTGATATCTATGGTGCCCGAACCCGGAATCGAACCGGGACGCCCTTACGAGCGGGGGATTTTAAGTCCCATGCGTCTACCAGTTTCGCCATTCGGGCGGTAGCGCGGTGCAGCAGGGTTGCGAATATATAGATCCAGCGGCTTCGACGCAACCTCGATGCACGCTTTCCTGCACAAACAGTTATCCGAAAAAACCTGCCAGATCAGTGATCTACAAGAAAAACACGATGGGCAAGATCAATGCCGCTCTCAGTCGAACAACGCCAGTAGATCAGTATCGCCCACATCCACCCCGGCCTGGCTCAACAGCGTGGTCACCTGGCCACGATGATGTGTCTGGTGATTGAAAAAATGCACCAGCAGACCGAAGAACGGTTTCTCAGCCGCTGCCCCGCGCATGGTGTGGTAGCGCAAACGCTGGTCCAGGTCGGTTTCCTGCAGGCTGTCGGCCCAATTGAGGATCAATTGATCCAGCCAGGCACGCTGGGCCGAGAGTTCGCGTATGTCTGCGAACGCCAACTGCCTCAGGTCGACGGGTGTGGCGATGGCGCTCAGGGGTAGCAGCGCGGAAAAGCCTGCCGGGTGCTCGGCAAAGCGCTTGAGCCAGACCGTATCGCCCAGCACCAGGTGATTCAGGGTGCCGAGGATCGAGCCGAAAAACGCTTGTCGGTCCGCAACCAACGCCACGTCTGTCAGCTTGCCGGCGGCTTCGTAGACCTTGCGATTCATCCATTGGTTGTAGTTGGCCATCAACCCAATGTGCTCAATGCGGTTCACCGATGCGTCCTCTCGAATGGCGGAGTGGCGCCATCATAAAGCTTGCCCGCCCGGCGGTCATGGTGTTCCATCAGCGGCGGACTAAGGTTGATTTAACGCCACTATGCGCCTTGGAGGGCGACACCATGAATACCAGCGATCTACTGGAACAACTGTTGCGCGGCGCGGGGCAGGGCGGTGCGTCTTCGGGCGGCGGGTTGGGCGGGCTGCTTGGCGGGCTGCTCAAAGGCACCAGCGCCGGCAATGCTTCGGCCGGTGGCGGCCTGGGTGGACTATTGGGTGGGCTGGGGGGCATGTTGGGCGGTGGCGCGGCAACGCGCCCGGCGCAAGGGCGCGCCGGTGGTATGAACTATGCTGCGTTGGCTTCTCTCGGGATGATGGCCTACAAGGCGTATCAGGCCTGGCAGAGCCAACAGGCGAGCCAGCCGCAGCAGGCCTTTCAGACGGCCGATCAGCTGTCGGGCGCGCAAATCGAAGCGCACAGCCACGCCGTGTTGCGCGCACTGATCGCTGCCGCCAAGGCCGATGGCCGGATCGATGATAAAGAACAGCAGCTGATTTCTACTGAGCTGGGCAAGCATACCGACGACCCGCAATTGCAGGAGTGGCTCGGCGCTGAAGTCGCCAAGCCTCTGGATGCGGCGGATTTCGCCGAGTTCGCCAGCGACCCGGCGCTTGCGGCCGAGATGTATCTGGCCAGCGTCATGTTGGTGGATGATCAGCAGGACGCGGAGCGCAATTACCTGGACGATTTAGCCGCCCAGTTGCAAATCGATGCGCAGTTGCAAGTGCAACTGGAGCGCCAGGCCAAGGCCAAGGCCTGAAACCTCACCGTCGCGCCCCGGCCTGTTAAATACCCTGCGCCGCGAGAATGGCCAGATAAATCAATACCAGGCCACAGGCGCCATAGCTGATGCGTTGCCAAGTTGGCGAAGCATTCTTGCGCAGCACGTTGACCAGCGCGGCAGTCAGAAAGCATGACAGCACCGACGCCAGCATGAAGCCGGCAAAAAACATCAGGGTTTGCCCATGGCTCGGGGTGGTGCCGACGATGCCCGACAACGCGCTGCCCAGGGCGCCCCAGTAAACGATGTTCTTCGGATTGGCCAGGGAGATCGCTGCGCCCACTGCCAGGGCGTTTTTCCCGGAGCTGGTGGGTGCACTTTCGACTTGCGGTAGCTGCCACGCATCCATCAGGCTGCGGATGCCCAGCCAGGCCAGGTAGAGCGCGCAGACCACCGTCAGCGGCACGCGCACCGCGTCATGCTGGATCAGCAGCGCGATGCCGGTCAGCCCGATCACCGCCCAGACCGCATCGCCCACCAACGAGCCAATCTGCACCAACAGGGCCGGTGTGAAACCGTAGAGCAAGCCTCGGCGCAGGGTTTCAGCGAGCACCGCGCCGGGAGACAGACAAAACACAAAACCGAAAACCAGCGCATAGAAAAAGATCGTCAGCATGCCCGCGTCCTTTCGAGAAAGTGCGAGAGCATACGTCAGTGTCGAGATGAATGAACACCGCGTCCCTTTACAAACTCAGGCGCAAGGCCAGGGCGGCAAGGGTGATCAACAGCACCGGCACGGTCAGCACAATCCCGACCTTGAAGTAGTAACCCCAGGTGATGGTGATGCCCTTGCGTGCCAGGATATGCAGCCACAGCAAGGTCGCCAGGCTGCCGATAGGAGTGATTTTCGGGCCCAGGTCGCTGCCGATCACGTTGGCGTAGATCATCGCGTCCTTGACCACGCCCACGGCATGGCTCGACTCGATGGACAGCGCGCCGATCAACACCGTTGGCAGGTTGTTCATCGCCGAGGACAACAGCGCGGTGAGCACGCCGGTGCCCATGGCCGCGCCCCACACGCCGTAGCTGGCGAAGGTGTCGAGCCAGGTGGCCAGGTAGTCGGTCAGGCCGGCGTTACGCAAGCCATAGACCACCAGGTACATCCCCAGGGAAAAGACCACGATCTGCCACGGTGCGTCTTTCAGCACCTTGCGTGTAGAGATCCTGTGGCCCTTGGCCGCAATCACCAGCAACAGCACGGCGCATACTGCGGAGATCGCACTGATGGGAATGCCAAGCGGTTCCAGCGCGAAGCAGCCCACCAGCAAAATACCCAGCACCCACCAGCCGGCACGAAAGGTCGCACGGTCGTGGATGGCACTGGCGGGTTGTTCCAGGTCGGCGGGGTCGTAAGACTGCGGAATATCGCGACGGAAAAACCATAGCAGCACCGCCAGGGTCGCGGCGACGCTGACCAGGTTCACCGGCACCATCACGGCAGCATATTCGTTGAAGCCGATCTTGAAATAGTCCGCCGAGACGATATTCACCAGGTTCGACACCACCAGCGGCAGGCTTGCCGTGTCGGCGATAAAGCCCGCACCCATAACGAATGCCAGCGTCGCCGCCGGCGAAAAACGCAGGGCCAACAGCATCGACATCACAATCGGGGTGAGGATCAACGCCGCGCCGTCATTGGCGAACAATGCCGACACCAGTGCGCCCAGCAGCACCATATAGGCAAACAATCGCCGGCCCCGGCCACGCCCCCAGCGCGCCACATGCAGCGCGGTCCAGGCAAAGAACCCGGCTTCATCCAGCAACAGGCTGATGATGATCAACGCGACAAAGGTGCCGGTGGCATTCCAGATGATGTGCCACACCACCGGAATATCCGCCAGGCTGATCACCCCGCAGGCCAGGGCCAGGATCGCGCCCAGGGAGGCGCTCCAGCCGACGCCCAGGCCCCTGGGCTGCCAGATGACCAGCACGATGGTGATGATGAAAATAGCAATTGCAACAAGCATGAATAAACGCTCCGATGGCTCAGCAGGTGCTGGCCTGTTGTGATCTGTCGCCCCTTGCATCCAGACGCCGCGCGTCGTTTTGCAACCCTGGCGGGCTGTCATCCAAGGCATGGATCAGTTCGTCCACGTAAAGTTCGCGTTTGCGCAGGATCAATCGCATCAGCTGTGCTCGGGTGGCGTTGGCCAGGCATTTAAACAGGGTAGGGACCGACCTATCCATGGCGTTTGCCTGTCTGCGACTTCGCACAGGAGGATAAGCCTCAATGTAAGCCAAATCCTGATTTCGTTTGACGTGGATCAACTGCCTCCTAATCAGCCACAAGTGATTGAAATTAAACTGAAACACGAATGTCCTAAAGTGCCGCCCATTGCTGATGAAGGA
Source organism: Pseudomonas sp. R1-43-08 (assembly GCF_003852255.1). Classification (NCBI taxonomy): domain Bacteria; kingdom Pseudomonadati; phylum Pseudomonadota; class Gammaproteobacteria; order Pseudomonadales; family Pseudomonadaceae; genus Pseudomonas; species Pseudomonas sp. R1-43-08. Next base: position 2,908,549 of record NZ_CP027734.1, on the reverse strand, counting down.
AGAGACCGCGTGACCCGAGCCACTCGTAACCTGCGCAAGACCCTGGATTCCGTTGCGGAAAATAACGAAACCGCCGCGTTCGACCTGATGCGTGCCGTCGAAAAACTCGGCGATGAGGTGCTGCGCCAGCGCCTGCTCAACACCATTCACCGGTTGAACCAGGATGCCTACGAACTGCGCGAAGCGCGCGACTCGGTGGAGCTGGTGTCGGTAAAGCTCGCCTGAGCAAGATCGTTCAAGACAAGTGCCTGGGCGCGCTGGCATGCTTGCCGACTGTCTGTCGATGAGCCCCTCCCATGCCTACTGCCCTCCCTCATGACGCGTTCACGCGTGGCGCAATCGCCGTTATTCCGTTATCCCTGGCCTGTGCCCCCTGGGGCTTGCTCGCCGGCTCAATGGCAATCGATGCGCAGTTCACCCCGCTGCAAGCCCAAGGGTTGTCCGCCATCGTGTTCGCCGGTGCCGCTCAGTTGGTGGCGATCGGCATGGTCAAAAGCGGCGCGAGCCTGATCTCCATCGTGCTGACCACCTTGCTGCTGACCTCCCAGCACTTGCTCTACGGCATGCACATGCGCCCGACGCTGTCCTCGCTCAACACCCGCTGGCGCATGAGCCTGGGCTTTCTGTTGACCGACGAGTTCTTTGCCCTGGTCAACCACTATGACCGCCAGACCTTCAATCGCTGGCATGCCCTGGGTGTCGGCCTGACGTTCTATATCATCTGGAACCTGTTCACTTTGGCCGGCATCGTCCTGGGCAAAAGCATTCCCGGCCTCGACCAGTTGGGGCTGGAGTTTTCGATTGCCGCAACCTTTATCGCCCTGATCACGCCGGTCGTGCGCGACGTGCCGACAGTGGTCTGTGTTGCCGTCTCGCTGTTGTGCTCGGTGTGGCTGAGTTACCTGCACTGGGAATCGGCGGTGGTGGTCTCCGGGGTGCTGGGGATGAGCGCCGGGTTCGTCTGCAAGCGCCTGGGAGTCGGCCAGCAATGATCTACCTGATGATTGTGGCGATGGGGTTGGTGGTGTTTTTCAATCGCTACCTGTTTATCGAACCGCGCCTGCCGGTGCGGCTGAACCGGGGGGCGCGTGAGTTCCTCGGGTTCGCCGTGCCGGGCATGCTCACCGCGATTTGCGGGCCGATTATTTTCATCAAAGACCACCAGCTCAACCTGAGCCCGAGCAACCCCTATTTGCTGGCTGGGATCTGCGCCGTGGCGCTGATGATTTGGACGCGCAGCGTGCTGATCACGGTGTTGTCGAGCATGGTGTTGTTCTATCTGTTGCGCTGGTGGTTGTGAGCCGCAGGCGAAAAAAAGCCCGCGGGAGGGCGGGCAGAAGGAGGACTTCTTGAAAATGAGCCTGGTCACTATAAGCGGCCGGTTTTGCCTGCACAGTGAAACAAAATTCATGGGCGCGTCAGTTGGCGGCGGCGCAATGGTAGAGTCACGGTTTTTCCAGGGAAGCACGAGCATGCAAAAAGCGGTGATAGGCGCATTGGTACTGGCAGCACTGGCCGGTTGCGCGGGTTCGAAGATGAAAGAGGCGCGCGCGGGCAGCCCTTACAAGACCATGGCCTCGGACAAGGCCACCCTGGTGGTCGCCCAATGCATCCAGTACGGCTGGCAGGACGAAAGCGTGTTTGGCGTCGACGCCGGCGGTTTCAAGGAAGCCACCGAGGCCGGGGGTTTCACGGTGTACACCACCGGCGGAGACTATTTTGTGGATGTGCTGAGCACGGGCGCAGGTTCTACCGTCAAGTATTACGCCGCAGAAGACACGATGCCCGCCAAACGCCGTTTGGCCGCACTCGCCACTTGTCTTTAATACCTTGCCTTGGTCATATTTGGCCTATTATTCACCCGCTCGCCCGACGTAATGGCTCTTTACCGGTACACGGATGTCGAGGCTTAAACGTCGGGCGGGCACCTCCTTCCGGGGCCACTGTTCAGCGTGGCATGAAGCCCAACTGCCAGCGTCGCGGAATCGCCAGGGTCGCCAGGCCCAATAGCCCCGCCAACGCACCGCTGACCCACAGGGCGCGCAGGCCGATCTGCTGCTCCAGCAGCGCGCCGATCACGGCGCCGATAAACATCCCCGCCCAAGGTATCAGCTGCATGCGCCAGCCATTGCGGCGCTCGCCCAACAACCAGCGGCCCAGCCCGCGACCGAAACGCGACAGCGCCCCCGTGACATAGGTGAGCCCTACCGGCACCCCGTTCACTTGCTCGACGGCCGCATTGAGCATGCCCATGGCGATGATCGCCGCTAACAGGGCGGGCAGGGTCTCGGCCCATGGCAGCAGCGCCGCACCGCAGAGCAGCGCGCCGATGCTCAGTAACAAGGGCAGCGCGCGACGTTTGCTTACGCGGCTGACAACCACGCCCAAGGCATTGCCTACGATGAAGGTGGCAACCAGCAACAGCAACCGCCCGGTAAGGCCAAGGTCACCCGCACTGATCGCAACCGCCAGGCGCGTGGTGTTGCCGCTCATGAACGAGACAAAGTCGCCGCTGGCCATGAAACCAATGGCATCGGTCATGCCTGCCAGTACCGACAGACCGGCCACCAGCATCAAGCCCACACGCCCGCGCCAGCGCTGTCGATGGGCAAGCGCGGCATTGGCGTAAGGCTTGGCGGGCGAAGGCAGCATAGGGCTTTCCAGTGAAGTTATTCGGCCACTACCCTAGGGCGCTTTGTGTGTGCGCGCAATCACCTCACACCGACTCCAGGCGCCAGCCCGTGCTATGCCAGCTCAAGTAATGGCTGGGCTCGGTCGCCTGCAGGAAGGCTTCATCGTGGGACACCACCAGCAATGCCCCGGTAAAACCTTTCAAGGCCTGTTCAAAGGCAATCACCGTCTCCAGGTCGAGGTGGTTGGTCGGCTCATCCAACAGCAACAGTTGCGCCGGCACCCCGCGCCACAAAGCGATCGCCATCGCCGCTTTCAACCGCTCGCCACCGCTGAGTCGGCCTGCCGGCTGGGTCACCCGCGAGGCATCCAGTTGCAGCAAGGCCAGGCGCGTGCGCAGTTCGGCTTCGACCAGCGGCGTATCGAGCAGGTTGAGCTGTTCGACGACAGTGCGCCGGTCATCCAGTAGCGTCAGGTGCTGGTCGATATACGCGCAGGGCAGCGCCACCGTGCACGTTCCACTGAGCGCTTGCCATTGCCCGGCAAGCAGCTTGAGCAGGGTGGATTTGCCGCAACCGTTGGGCCCGCGCACGGCCACCCGCATGGGGCCGGTCAGGTCAAGCGTCAGAAAGGTGGAAGGAGCCTGCGGATCCAGCCAAGGCAACTGTGCCTGTTGCAGGCTCAGAACCTGGCGGCCGTTGGGCACCGCCGCACCCGGCAAGGCCAGTAAGGTCGGCGTCTCATCCACCACGCGCTCATAGGCGTGGCGCACCTGCGCGTCGAGGGTGTGTTTGTGATCATGATGGGCGCCGCCCAGGGTGCTGACGATTTGCGTGGCCGCGCTTTTCCATCGCGCCTTGGTAAACCGGTCGACGTTGGCGGTCACTGCATATTGGCGTGCACGCGCCGCATTGCGCTGCAGGTTGTCATGGTCTTTTTGCAAGCGTCGGCGTTCGCGGCTGCGCTGTTCGCGGGCGTGTTCCCACGCCGCGTTAGCCGCCTGCCGTTGTGTGTCGCGTTGCTGAAGATAGGCATCGTAGTTGCCGCCATACACCTGCGCACCCAGGGGCGACAGTTCGATGATCCGGCCCATGGTGTTGAGCAGTTGGCGATCATGGCTGACCACCACCAGGCCACCGCGCCATTGCGCTAATTGCTGCAGCAGCCAAACGCGCCCAAGGCTGTCGAGGTGGTTGCTGGGTTCGTCGAGGATCAGTAACGGCGGCGCCGCTAACAATGCGCCGATCAGCGCCACCTTGGCCAATTGGCCACCACTGAGCCGGTCGGCCCGGGAAGTCGCGCTGAGCGAGGGCAGCCCCGCCGTATGCAGGGCCACGCGCAGGCGTTCGGCGAGGTCCCAGCGATCATCGATCCGTTCCAGGTCACCGGCCACGCCTGTGCCCTGGGCCATGCGTGCAAGGGCGGCCAGGCACTGGGCGGTGCCGGTGATATCGGCGACGGTCGCACCCGGTCGCACCACCACGGTCTGGGGCACGTAAGCCACCTGGGCCGGTGCGTTCAGCGTACCGGAGGAGGGTTGCAGGATGCCGGCGATCAGTTGCGCGAGGATACTTTTACCGCGCCCGTTGCGGCCGACAATGCCGGTCGGCGTGTGGTCGATGGACAAGGTGAGGTCTTCCAGCAAGGTTTCGCCATTGGCGAACTGGAAAGACAGATGTTGCAGGGAAACCAGTACGGGCAGCCGGTTGACGTGAGTCATCAGCACCTCCAGGAAAATGTCGAACAGGCCAACAAGCGCGCCAGGCGGGCTTGTTGCAGATACATTTTGGAAGGCTTAGTTGTTCACGTCGGCGATCGTCCCGCGAGTCAGAAGGGAGGCAGAGGCTAACCCGCCTTGGCTTGCCCGGGCAAGTCGGCGGCCAGTTGCTCAAGGAACATGGCCAGGGCGACTTCTTCGGCTTTCAGCCCCTTGCGCACCCGTGGCTTGGGCAGTTTCGACAACTCACCCAGGCTGAAATGCTCCAGCACCGCCGGGTGGATATAGCACTTGCGACACACCGCCGGCGTATTCCCCAACTGCCGGGCGACGTCCTTGACCATGGTCACCACGTGCCGTTTGGCATCGGACTCCGGTTGCCACGCCAACTCGCGCAACACCGCCAGCGCCATGGCCGTGCCGGCCCAGGTGCGGTAGTCCTTGGCGGTGAAATCTTCGCCGGTCAGGCTATGCAGGTAAGCATTGACGTCCTGGGAGCTGACGGTATGGCGCTGACCGTCCTCGTCCAGGTATTGGAACAGGTTCTGCCCCGGCAACTCCATGCACCGCTTGACCACGCTGGCCAGGCGCCGGTCCTTGACGCTGATCTGATGCTCCACGCCGCTTTTGCCGCGAAACTGGAATTTTATCTCGCTGCCCTTGATGTCCACATGGCGGTTGCGCAGGGTGGTCAGGCCGTAGGATTTATTGTCACGGGCGTACTGAGTATTGCCGACACGGATCAGCGTGGCATCGAGCAACATCACCACCGTGGCCAGCACCTTTTCGCGGGTGAAACCGGGTTCGGCGATCTGGGCTTCCAACTGTTTGCGCAACTTGGGCAGGGCGTTGCCGAATGCCTGCAGCCGCGCGTACTTGTCGCTGTCGCGCACTTCGCGCCAACGCGTGTGGTAACGGTACTGCTTGCGGCCACGGGCGTCGCGGCCGGTGGCTTGCAGGTGCCCCTGCGGGTCGGCGCAGATCCACACATCGGTGTAGGCGGGCGGTACCGCCAGGGCATTCAGGCGCTTGATCTCATCGGCATCGGTGATGCGCTCGCCGTCGGGGCCGAAATACTGAAACTTGCCGCGCAGTTTTTTGCGGCGGATGCCGGGTTGGGTGTCGTCAACGTAATGCAGGTCGCGAGGCAGAGCGACGGGCGGCGAAGAGTCGGGCATGGTGCAGGTTCCTTGGCAATGGATCAGGCCGGTATGTCTGATTGACCGCGTCGCCTTGCGGTCGTGCCAAATGGTTTAGGCCAGCACCGCCACCGCCTTGATTTGCGCCCACAGCGCCTGGCCCTGCTGCACTTGTAGCTGATCCCGCGAGAACCGCGTGATGCGCGCCAGCAACGGCGTGCCACCGGCATCCAGGCGTACCAGTACATGGGCGCTGTTATCCGCGGCGACGTCCTGGATGACCGTCACCGGCAGGCGATTGAGGATGCTGCTGTGTGCCTGCGCCTGGTGGCTGAGGCTGACGTCCCGCGCCTGAATTTTTACCCGCAGCTGTTTACCCACGGCCATCGGCGTGTGGGCCACGCGTATCTGCAGCCGGCAATCGGGCAATTGCAGGGTGAGCAACTGATAGTGATCGTCGTAGGCAATCACGCTGCCCGTGACCACCACACCGGCATCGTCGCCCCGTGCCAGGGGCAGATCGAGCCGCGCCAGGGTTTCGCCGATGGGCCCGCTGGCCAGGACCTTGCCGTCGCCGAGCAGGACAAGGTGGTCGGCCAGCCGCGCCACTTCGTCCTGGGCATGGCTGACGTACAGCACCGGGATATGCAGTTCGTCGTGCAGGCGTTCGAGATAGGGCAGGATTTCATTTTTGCGCTGGCTGTCGAGGGCCGCCAGGGGCTCATCCATCAGCAGCAATCGGGGGCTGGTGAGCAACGCACGGGCGATGCCGACGCGCTGGCGCTCACCGCCGGACAGATGCTGCGGATTGCGCTCAAGCAGGTGCGCGATGCCCAGCAACTCAGTGGCGTGGGCCATCTCCACACGCCGCTGCAAACGCGGGATGCGCTTGAGGCCGAACGCCAGGTTGGCCCGCACCGAAAGATGAGGGAACAGGCTCGCCTCCTGGAAGACATAACCCAAGGCGCGTTTATGCGGCGCCACGAACCGCCCGCTACGGCTGTCTTGCCAGACCTCATCGTTGATCTGCACAAATCCGTCTTCGGCGCGCTCCAGGCCAGCGATACAGCGCAGGCAGGTGGTTTTGCCGGAGCCCGATGGGCCGTAGAGGGCGGTCACGCCACGGCCGGGCAGTTGCAGCTCCACGTCCAGTGCGAAACCGGAGTATTTCAAGTGCAGGCGTACTTCAATCATCGCGCTCAACTCCAGCCCATGTTGCTTTTACGGCTGGAGTAGAGCGCCAGCAGCACGAGGAACGCGAACACCACCATCGCGCCGGCCAGCCAATGGGCCTGGGCATATTCCATGGCTTCGACGTGGTCGTAGATCTGCACCGAAACCACCCGGGTCTTGTCCGGGATATTGCCGCCGATCATCAGCACCACGCCGAACTCGCCGACGGTGTGGGCGAAGCCGAGAATCGACGCCGTAATGAAGCCCGGGCGCGCCAGCGGCAGGATCACTGTGAAAAAAGTGTCCCAAGGACCGGCGCGCAAGGTCGCGGCCACTTCCAGCGGGCGCGTGCCGACGGCTGAGAAGGCGTTCTGCAGCGGTTGCACGACGAAGGGCATGGAGTAGATCACCGACCCTATCACCAGCCCGGCGAAGCTGAAAGTCAGGGTGCCCAGGCCGAGCCATTGGGTGAACTGGCCGAAGTAGCCATGGGGCCCCATGGACAACAGCAGGTAAAAACCGATGACCGTCGGCGGCAACACCAATGGCAACGCCACCACGGCCCCCACCGGGCCGCGCCACCAGGAACGGGTGCGCGACAGCCACAGGGCAATCGGCGTACCGATCACCAACAGGATCACAGTGGTCAGCGACGCCAGTTTGACCGTCAACCAGATCGCGGAAAAATCGGCGCTCGTCAGCGGCATTTACAGCTCGTAGCCGTAGGACTTGATCACCGCAGCCGCCTTCGGCCCTTTCAGGTAGTCAACCAGTGCCTTGGCGGCAGCACTGTCCTTGCCTTTATTGAGAATTACGGCGTCTTGTTTGATCGGGTCATGCAAGGACGACGGCACGATCCACGCCGAGCCGCTGGACACCTTGCCGTCCTTATAGATCTGCGACAACGCCACAAAGCCCAACTCGGCGTTACCCGTGGAGACGAATTGATAGGCCTGGGTGATGTTCTGGCCTTCGACGAGCTTGTCCTTGACCTTGTCGGTCAAGCCTTCCCTGGCCAGCACCTGGGTGGCTGCCAGGCCGTAGGGCGCGGCTTTAGGGTTGGCAATGGACAGGTGCTTGAATGCATTCTGTTTGAGCACGTCGCCATTGGCATTCACGTAGCCTTCTTTGGCCGACCACAGGGCCAAGGTGCCGACCGCGTAGGTAAAGCGCGAACCCTTGACGGTATCGCCTTCGGCCTCGAGTTTTTGCGGGGTAGTGTCGTCGGCACTGAGGAACACTTCGAACGGCGCGCCGTTCTTGATCTGGGTATAGAACTGCCCGGTCGCCCCGTAGGCCGCGATCAGCGTGTGACCGGTGTCTTTTTCGAAGTCGGCGGCAATGGCCTGGATCGGCGCGGTAAAGTTGGCGGCCACGGCGACTTGCACCTCATCGGCATGGGCCGAGCCCAAGGCAAAGGCGGCAAGCAGGGGGGCCAGGCGTGAGGCGCGGAACATCATGAAGCAACTCCTTGAGGGATACGGGCGATTAACGCTATGTAGGGGAATATATAGCGGTTGCCTGCTGCCGGTACAGTGCCGCGTTGCTCAAGGCGCCAAGGTTGCTATTGCAGTTTGGCCAAGGTGTGCTCTGCCAGATGGCGGGTCAGGTCATAGGTGGAGCGCTCATTACCCAGACGCAAGGCCTGGCCTGCCCACAGGTTGCTGAAGCCGGCTTCGTCCTTGGCCTTGAGCGGCATCAACGCGCCACCGGCCCGTGGAAACGCCGGCGCAGCGGGGTTGATCGCACCCAGCTCACGCATCACCCGATTGACAATGCCCCGCGCCGGACGCCCGGTGAACAAATTGGTGAGGGCTGTTTCGCTGGCCTGGGCGTGTCGCAACGCATGGTGATGGGCAGCGCTGACGCTGGCTTCTGGGGTGAACAGATACGCCGTGCCGACCTGCACCGCCGAGGCGCCCAAGGCAAAGGCCGCGACTATCCCGCGCGAGTCGGCGATACCACCGGCCGCGATCACCGGCACGCTGACGGCGTCGACGATTTGCGGCAGCAGCGCCATCAAGCCGATCTGGCTGTTGAGGTCGTCGCTGAGAAACATCCCACGGTGCCCACCGGCTTCAATGCCCATTGCAATCACGGCGTCACAACCGTTTTCTTCCAGCCAGACCGCTTCCTCCACCGTTGTAGCCGATGACAACACCTTGGCGCCGGTGGCTTTTACCCGGGCCAGCAAGGATTTTTCCGGCAGACCAAAATGAAAACTGACGACTTCAGGGCGGAAGGTTTCAATCACTTCACATGCCGCTTCGTTGAAGGGCGCACGATTGGATACCGGAGTCGGCGCATCAAAATCGGCGCCCAGTTCGTGGTAGTAGGGTTCCAGCAATGCTTTCCAGCGTTGGTCGCGCGCTTCATCCGCCTCAGGCGCCTGATGGCAGAAAAAGTTGACATTGAGAGGGCGGGTGCCGGCCTGGCGAATGACGGTCAATGCTTCGCGCAGTTGCTCGATGCTCAGTGCCGCCGCAGGCATGGACCCCAGCGCACCGGCCTGACAGGCGGCGATCACCATGGCGGTAGTGGTTGCTCCCGCCATCGGGGCCTGGATGATGGGCAGCTCGATGCCCAGCAGATCGATAATGCGCGTGTCTGGCCAGGTGCTCATGGGGTGCGTCTCCAGCTTCAGTAAGGCGTTGCGCTGTTTTAGCAGGCCCCCTGGCGCCCGGCCAGTCTGTTTTATTCACTGGACGGGGGCGGTGCGTTGTGCAGCGGGTTAACGGGCGAAGCTTGCGGTCAAATCAGCCGGCGGTGCGAAAGGTCAGGTTGATGCGTTGCGACCCCATGATCGGGTGCACGCCTTCTCGGACCGGCATCACCCCGTGGTAGCGCAGGCGATCCACGCCGCCCCAGACCACCACATCACCGTGGAACAGCGAAATCTTTTGCGCCTTGTCGCTGCGCTGGTGACCACCGAACAGAAAAATCGCTGGCAGACCGAGGGACACCGAGACCACCGGTGCATCGTAGCGCCGCTCGTTCTTGTCCTGGTGCAGGGACATTTTTGCGCCGGGCACATAACGGTTGATCAGGCAGGCATCCGGTGAGAAATCGGCGAAGCCCGCCGCGTTTGCCGCCGATATCGCCAGTTCGCGCAATGCGTCGGGCATCGCCGGCCAAGGTTGCTGGCTACGCGGATCGAGCGGGCTGTAGCGATAGCCGGACGTGTCGGTGGTCCAGCCCAGCTCGCCGCAACTGCTCAGCGCGGCCGACATGGTAAAGCCGCCGGGCGTGACCATTTGCCGAAACGGCGATTGGGCCAGGACACGCCGCAGCTCAGGCAGTAAACGCTCAATCCAGGGCAGGGCGTAGCCCCCAGAACGTAAGACGCTTCGCCAATCTGTTCGCGCCTTGCGGGTTGTTGCAAGGCGTCATCGGCGAACAGGTCAGCAGTAGGGCCCGGCATGGCTTACAGCGCCTTGCTCACGTTTATGTCAGTAATTTCGTCGCTTGCCTCGTGGATTTTCGCCAGGGCTTGTTTGGCTTCCCCAACGCTATTGCTGGTCAATTGGGCAAATTCGAAGCGACGTTCGCCGTTGAGCTTGTACTTGATGACGTATTTGGTCGTGGTGGTCACAGCTTTTTTCCTTGCGGTGTTCGGGTCAGCTCAGCTTGGTGCCGGTGCGACGAACGATGCGAATCTTGTGGGATAACGCGGGCTTGCGGGTAACGCTGATGGCGCGGCGCGTCACCACATCAAGGGTAATGTTCCAGAAACCGGTGCTGGGCGCAGTGATTTTTGCCGGGAATGTGTCGAATGCCCCACCGTGGTAGGTATGGCGGCCGCCGTTCTTGAAGCTGCGAAAATTCGCGTCGCTCATGAGACGAATATTACAGGTCTGCGAGCATTCGATGACGACAATGTCTCCCTCGTTGAGGTGCTCACGCTGATGGATAAATTTCATGGGGTGTCTCCAGAAGGGCTTTTTCTGAAAAATCAGAACGATACGTAGGATAAGATGGAGTTTATCAGCCCCAGCGCGTTTATTATCGGGTCGTCGTCGACGACTTCGACAATTTAAAACAGTTATTTACCGAGTTTTCAGAGATAAATCCTACATCGGCGGGAGAAATCTCCTGCGCCCGCTGTCGTAGGGTCTTTATCGGAGGTTTTTAGTATGAAGTGGAGTGTGTTGGTGCTGGCCTTGGCGATAGGTGGCTGTGCTTCGGTTGCAGATATCAAGCAGACCCCACCTACGTTGGTGGTCATTTCCGGGAAAAAGCCGCAGGAATATGCTGCGTGTGTAGTGCGCAAATTGGAGGCGACACGTCGTCCACCGCAGATCGAACCCCATAAAGATGGTTTTCAAGTGATCGTGCCGCAGAAGTTCTCGGCCGATCCATCGGCGATCTTCGAAATCGAAGACCGCTCCAGCGGCAGCAGCATTAAACTCTACGAAAGCATGTCCAACGTGCCGATTCGGCCGGGCGATGTGAAGAAAGCCGGGGAAGATTGCATTTCCGGTTAAGCCAAGGCGTATCCCCACGCACTGAACCCGATAAAAGCCCCACCCTGTAGGCACGAGCACCTTCGCTCCTACAGGGTGGGGCTTTTTTTTGGCTGTTTCAGGGTGTTGTGACGCCGGATCAATTCCCATACCATCTGTATGGTTATGAAGTTTATGCCTAAGCTTATAACCATAAAGATGGAGCTGTGATGATGTCTCTGGAACGAGCACTGGTGGGAAGCGCGTTATGGCTGCTGTTGGGTAATGCCTACGCGCTCGACGGCAACACAATTTATACCGAGGGCGGTTCGCAGCCCGGCGCGATGCCCTGTGTGGCGTGTCATGGCGCCGATGGGCTGGGGCTTGCGGCGGCAGGTTTCCCCAGGTTGGCGGGATTGCCCGCACAATACGTGCGCAGGCAATTGTCGGACTTTGCCAGTGGGGCGCGAAGTAATCCGGTGATGCAGCCGTTGGCAAAGGCGCTCACTGACGCCGAAATCGCCGCGCTAAGCGAGGCTGTGGCCGCGATGCCAGCCCCTTTGACCGCCAGGATGCCCCGCAGCGAAATGCCTGCCAACCCGATACAGAAACTGGCCCTGCAAGGGGCATGGGAGCGGCAGATTCCCGCGTGCGTCAGTTGTCACGGCCCTTCCGGTGTCGGTGTGGGAGACGCATTCCCGCCGTTGGCTGGCCAGCCGGCGGCGTACCTGGCCGCGCAATTGAGCGCCTGGCAGAACGGTACACGGCGCGACGATCCCAATGATTTGATGGGGCACATCGCTAAATCCCTGACCCCGGATGAGGTGCAGGGCGTGGCCCAGTACTTCGCCTCATTACCGCTGGAGGCCAAGCCATGAAGGCGCTCATGTTGATGGGGATGTTGATGGCAGTGCCCGCCCATGCCACGCCGATCGCCATGGAAGACCAATCCCAATTGCAGGCCGCTGCGCACCCCAATGCCCCTGCCTTTCTACCCCCTCAGGAAAGCGAACTGCCGGACAATGCCTACGGCAAGCTGGTCAGGCAGGGGTATGGTTTGTTCGTCGACACCAAGCGCCTGGCACCACAGTTTGTAGGAAACGGGCTCAACTGCAGCAACTGCCATCTGCATCAAGGCCGCATGGCCAACTCGGCGCCATTGTGGGGTGCGTACCCGATGTACCCGGCTTATCGCAAGAAGAATGACAAGGTCAATACCTTTGCCGAACGCTTGCAGGGCTGCTTCCAGTTCAGCATGAACGGCGGTACTCCGCCGGCGGCGGACAGTCCCGAAATCACCGCGCTGTCGGTGTATGCCTACTGGCTCTCCAGCAAAGCGCCCTTGGGGGTTGAATTACCCGGGCGCGGCTATCCCGAGGTGGCGCAACCGGCTAAAGGCTACGACCTGGCCCAGGGCGCGCAGGTGTACAACGGGCAATGCGCGGTGTGCCATGGCGCTGAAGGGCAGGGGCAGAAGGTGGGCGAGGGTTATGTCATGCCGCCGTTATGGGGTAAGGATTCCTACAATTGGGGCGCCGGCATGCACCGGATCAACACGGCAGCGTCCTTCATCAAGCACAACATGCCGCTGGGCAAGATCGGCAGCTTGAGCGATCAGCAGGCATGGGATGTCGCGGCGTACATCAACAGCCACGAGCGCCCCCAGGATCCGAGGCTGGTCGAGGGATCGATAGAGAAGACTCGCATCAAGTTTCACGCCAATGATGGCGTCAATCTCTATGGCCAGACGGTAGACGGCGTGTTGATCGGGCAAGGCATCCGGTAAACTGTCGGTCACCGCCTACAAAAATGCCGCTCAAACCCTGGGTCTGAGCGGCATGCCCTGCCTGGAACGCCCATTATGAAGCGAGAACACGTCAAAGCCCGCCATGCTGAAGGTCAGATCACGGCGACCCACGTCATCCAGAACCCCGCCGACCTGGGCGAGTGGATCGTCTTTTTCAAGAAGAATGACGGCCGCAGTTACTTCCTGGTGGACGATCAGGATGAGGTCGAGTCATTTCCGCGCCTGGATGACTTGATCGACATCTTGCGCAGCCTGGGGATCAAGTTCGCCGAGGTTCACCTGTAGCGCTACGGCTTACTTGCACACCACCACTACGCTGCGACTTTTGAAATTGCCCACGTCCTTGCCCAGGGTCTGTTCGCTTTCCTTGAGTGATGGGGTGCCGTCTGTGCCGACGATACGGTAGCCGGTGCCCGCGCAGGAGGCGTCGGCTTTCTCATAGCAGCTGGCCCATGAGTTGGCTTCGCCCGAGCAGTCGATGGTCAGGCCTTGTTCACCATTTTTCAGATAAGTGTCCGACGTGGTGGTGCAGCCGGCCAGCGCCAATACCGCAGTGAGTGCCAGGATTTTGTTCATAGAGAGTCGTCTTCGAAGGTGTTGAGGGGAGCGCTGACACTATTGTGGGGCGTTGGCGGAAGATTATAGCGAACTGCCATCTAGGTACAGCCAAACACAAAAAAGCCCCGCTTGGCGGGGCTTTTGATGCAAGGCAGCGCGGCTTATTTGCCTTTTGGCCGCTTGCTCGACGCATGACCTGCTTCATCGACGAACACTTCGGCAACCGCAATCGCCATGCTTTCGGTCTCGAAAACGCCTGCGACGCTGTCGCCATGGAAGTTGATCAGGTGCCAGCCGTCCGCACGTTGGGTGATCAGGTAGCCGTTTACGCCTTTTGATTCTGACATCTAATTAGCAATCTCGTAAGCTGATTCAAGGGTGCAATGATAGCCGCAAATACGCGGGGTTTGCCCAAGTAATTCAAGCCCGGTGCCCGGTGCCGAAAAGCGTGCTACAAAGGGTGCAGCCTCTGGAAACATCAACACCCAGGCGCCGGTCCGTCTGCCTGTTGAAAGATCAGCGGAACTTACGCCGACATATTTTCTCTATGATGACATCGCGGCGCCAGCAGGACCCATTGTAAGGTGACTGCGGCCTGATTAGACTGCGCCGAATTCCGTACGCACAGCCCTCTGTAAGGACTCATATGATCAAGAAATGCTTGTTCCCAGCAGCCGGTTACGGCACTCGCTTCCTGCCAGCGACCAAAGCCATGCCCAAAGAGATGCTGCCGGTGGTGAACAAGCCACTGATTCAGTACGGCGTCGAAGAGGCACTGGATGCCGGCTTGAATGAAATCTCCATCGTGACCGGCCGTGGCAAGCGCGCGCTGGAAGACCACTTCGACATCAGCTATGAGCTGGAAAACCAGATCAAGGGCACCGACAAAGAAAAATACCTGGTCGGTATCCGCAAGCTGCTCGACGAATGCTCGTTCTCCTACACCCGTCAGACCCAGATGAAAGGCCTCGGCCACGCCATTCTCACCGGTCGCCCGCTGATCGGTGATGAACCGTTCGCCGTGGTACTGGCCGATGACCTGTGCGTGAACCTGGAAGGCGACGGCGTGCTGACCCAAATGGTCAAGCTCTACCAGAAATACCGCTGCACCATCGTCGCGGTGATGGAAGTCAACCCGACAGAAACCAACAAGTACGGCGTGATCGCCGGTGACGACATTGGTGATGGCCTGATCCGCGTGCGTGACATGGTCGAAAAACCTGCGCCGGAAGATGCACCGTCGAACCTGGCGATCATCGGCCGTTACATCCTGACCCCGGACATCTTCAAGCTGATCGAAGAAACCGAGCCAGGCAAAGGCGGCGAGATCCAGATCACCGACGCCCTGCTCAAGCAAGCCAAAGACGGTTGCGTGATTGCCTACAAGTTCAAAGGCCAGCGTTTCGACTGCGGCGGCGCTGAAGGCTACATCGAAGCCACCAACTTCTGCTACGAGCACTTCTACAAGACTGGCAAGGCTTACTGATTTTAGCGTTGCTCATCTGTTTCAAGTGAAAGCCACCTTCGGGTGGCTTTTTCGTTTTTCAGTCCCATGTAAGTCGGTATGCTGATGGCCTGCCGAGGAGAATGAAATGGCCTACGATTTTGACCTGTATGTAATTGGCGCCGGTTCCGGCGGTGTTCGCGCGGCGCGCTTTGCCGCCGGCTTCGGCGCCAAGGTGGCCGTGGCGGAAAGTCGCTACCTGGGCGGTACCTGTGTGAATGTGGGCTGCGTGCCGAAGAAGCTGTTGGTGTACGGCGCGCACTTTGCCGAAGACTTCGAACAGGCCAGCGGTTTTGGCTGGTCGTTGGGTGAGGCGAACTTTGACTGGGCGACCCTGATCGCCAACAAAGATCGCGAGATCAACCGTCTCAACGGCATCTACCGCAATTTACTCGTCAACAGCGGCGTGACCCTGCACGAAGGGCATGCGCGTCTGGTTGATCCCCATCAGGTGGAAATAAACGGCGAGCGCTTCAGCGCCAAACATATCCTGATCGCCACCGGCGGCTGGCCGCAGATCCCTGAGATTCCAGGGCGTGAGCACGCCATCGGTTCTAACGAAGCATTCTTCCTGAAAGAACTGCCAAAGCGTGTACTGGTGGTGGGCGGTGGTTATATCGCCGTTGAGTTCGCAGGCATTTTCCATGGCTTGGGCGCACGGACCTCGTTGCTGTACCGCGGCGACCTGTTCCTGCGCGGGTTCGATGGCGCGGTGCGCAAGCATTTGCAGGAAGAGCTGACCAAGCGCGGCCTCGACCTGCAATTCAATGCCGATATCGAGCGCATCGACAAGCAAGCCGATGGCAGTCTCAAGGCCACCTTGAAAGACGGTCGCGTGCTTGAAGCCGATTGCGTGTTCTACGCCACCGGCCGCCGGCCGATGCTGGACAACCTGGGCCTGGAGAACACCGGTGTCACACTCGATGAGCGTGGCTTTGTCAGTGTGGACGATCTGTATCAGACCGCCGAGCCGTCGATCCTGGCCATCGGTGATGTGATCGGCCGCGTGCAGTTGACCCCGGTCGCCCTGGCCGAAGGCATGGCGGTGGCGCGTCGCCTGTTCAAGCCCGAGCAATACCGCGCGGTGGATTACGCGATGATCCCGACGGCCGTTTTCAGCCTGCCGAATATCGGTACGGTGGGCCTCACGGAAGAGGAGGCGAAGAAGAACGGCCACAAGGTGCAGATCTTCGAAAGCCGTTTCCGGCCCATGAAGCTGACCCTGACGGACTGCCAGGAAAAGACCCTGATGAAGCTGGTGGTCGACGCCGACACCGACAAAGTGCTGGGCTGCCACATGGTCGGGCCCGACGCTGGCGAAATCGTCCAGGGCCTGGCGATTGCGCTCAAGGCTGGCGCGACCAAGCAGCATTTCGACGAGACCATTGGCGTGCATCCGACGGCGGCGGAAGAGTTCGTCACCATGCGCACGCCTGTGGCGGGCTGATCAGGTCTCGGGCGTTGCCTCTGGCGTCGTTGCAACGACGGCGGCCAGGCGCAACGCTTCAATGCTGGCCTGGGCCTTGATCAGGTCCAGTTCCAGCGCCTTGTTGGCCTGTTGATGTTCAGTCAGCGCGTCCTTTCGTGACTGGCTTTCCAGCAGCGCAACCCGCAAGCGCTCCTGAAGCAGCGTGCGCTCGCTGTCGACCTGGTTGATCCTCTCGTTCAATTCGAGCCGCAACGCCTGGTCTTTGCGTACCTGCTCCTGCAGTGCGCTCAGCTCCTTGGCAGTCACCCGATGCTCGATCAACAAGCGCTCGTTGTCTCGATGCAACTGGGTGATTTCATCCTGACGCACCAGTGCACTCTGCTGGGCCTGGCGCAGTTCGGCCTGTATCTGCTGCAACTGGCCTTCATGGCGACGCTGCTCCTGCTCACGCTGCTCCTTGACGGCATTGCGGTAGTGCTCAAGCGCATCGCGGGCGTGGAGATGCTTGTCTTCCAGGGAGCGAATCTGCTCGTCCTTGTCGTTGATCCTCAGTTCGTAATCGCTGCATGCCTGGCTTAGCCCGGCGTTACGCGTTTGCTCGGCTTGCAGGCTGGTGCTGGCGGTGTGCAGGGCGGCGCTTTCCTCGGCGAGGGCGACGGCCTGGATATCAAACTGCTGTTGCAGTTGGTGATGGGCTTCCTGCAGCGTTTCAAGCTGAGTGAGGAGGGCGCTTTTCTGCTGTTCGAACTGCGCCAGGGCGAGGTCGATGGGTTCCTGAGCCTTCTCCTTCAGGCGCTGTGCGAGCCGCGCCACCAATTCACCCAGCTCGTCGTCGATGGGGGCTTCGATGATGGTTTGCCGGGTTTCGCTTTCGTCCAGCTCCTTCAAATAACGATGGATCGTGGTTTTCGAGCCGGTATTGCCCATCTCGATGCGTACAGCATCGATGCTGGGGTTTTCACCGCGGGCGAGGATTGCCAGGCGTGCCGTTTGAACTACTGCTTTGTTTATGCCGCCGCGTGCCATGGGGTCTCCGTCGATTTTGTACTGTGGTACATGATATGTATATACATACTTTATCACGACTGAAAAACTCTTTAAATTCATTATTTAACAGATGGGATATTGGCGTATTATCCCGTGTCATTAGCGTTTCCAGCGTCGATCCAGGCGTTCGCAGTACGAATGGGCCCTGCCATGAGTGATCTCGACCGTTACCTCAATGCCGCTACCCGCGATAACACCCGCCGTAGCTACCGCGCGGCCATCGAGCATTTCGAAGTCAGTTGGGGTGGGTTCCTGCCGGCCACCAGCGACAGCGTGGCGCGCTATCTGGTGGCGCATGCGGGCGTGCTGGCCGTGAACACCTTGAAGTTGCGGCTCTCGGCTTTGGCGCAATGGCATACCAGCCAGGGGTTTGCCGACCCGACCAAAGCGCCAGTGGTGCGCAAGGTGCTCAAGGGCATCCGCGCCGTGCACCCGGCGCAGGAGCGGCAAGCGCAGCCATTGCAGCTCACGCATCTGGAGCAGGTGGTTGCATCGCTTGAAAATGAGGCCAGGCAATCCGCTGAAAACCAGGATCAGCCCGGATTACTGCGCGCCAAGCGCGACACGGCGCTGATCCTGTTGGGGTTCTGGCGCGGCTTTCGCAGCGATGAGTTGTGTCGCTTGAGCATCGAGCATGTCCAGGCAGTGCCTGGGGCCGGCATCAGCCTGTACTTGCCGCGCAGCAAAAGTGACCGCGATAACCTCGGCAAGACCTACCACACCCCCGCGCTGTTGCGCTTGTGCCCGGTACAGGCCTATAGCGAATGGCTCAGTGCCTCGGCATTGGTACGTGGCCCGGTGTTTCGCGGGATCGATCGCTGGGGCAATCTGGGGGAGGAGGGGCTGCACCCCAACAGCGTGATCCCCTTATTGCGTCAAGCCCTGGAGCGCGCAGGCATCCCCGCCGAGCAGTACACCAGCCACTCCCTGCGACGTGGCTTCGCTACCTGGGCCCACCGCAGCGGCTGGGACTTGAAGTCATTGATGAGCTACGTCGGCTGGAGCGACATGAAATCGGCCATGCGCTATGTTGAAGCGACGCCCTTTCTCGGCATGACCCTGGCGACTCAACCGCTGCTGTGAGATTTCTTCTATTAATACAGTCGCCTGATAGGAAAAACCAATCGTCAGCATCAGGTTTGCCAATGAGCCATCGTCGGCCGGAGTGGGTAGGATTCACCTCATCAACTTCTTAACCCCTGACGGAGAGTCAACGATGCCTATCATCAACAGCCAAGTAAAACCGTTTAAAGCCACCGCTTTCAAAAACGGCAGCTTCGTCGATGTGACCGACGCTGACCTGAAAGGCAAGTGGTCCGTAGTGTTCTTCTACCCAGCCGACTTCACCTTCGTTTGCCCGACTGAACTGGAGGACCTGGCTGACAACTACGCCGAATTCCAGAAACTGGGCGTGGAAATCTACAGCGTGTCCACCGACACCCACTTTGCCCACGCTGCCTGGCACAACACCTCGCCAGCCATCGGCAAGATCCAGTACACCATGATCGGCGACCCAACCCTGACCATCTCCCGCAACTTCGACGTGCTGATCGAAGAAGCTGGCCTGGCAGACCGCGGTACCTTCGTGATCAACCCGGAAGGCCAGATCAAGATCGTTGAACTGAACGACGGCGGTGTTGGCCGTGACGCTTCCGAGCTGCTGCGCAAGATCAAGGCCGCTCAGTATGTCGCTGCCCACCCAGGCGAAGTGTGCCCAGCCAAGTGGAAAGAAGGCGAGGCCACCCTGGCTCCGTCCCTGGACCTGGTCGGCAAGATCTAAGTCTGTGAAGTCCCAAGGGCGGGTATCCGCACCTACCCAGTAAGCTGCAACCGCCCTCAAAAAACGCCCGGGCGAGATTCGTTCGGGCGTTTTTTTTATACCCGCAATTAAAGGAAATCGCCCGTATGTTGGACGCCAATCTTAAAGCTCAGTTGAAATCTTACCTGGAGCGGGTCACCCAGCCGATCGAGATCGTCGCCTCCCTCGACGACGGTGCGAAATCCCAGGAAATGCTCGCTCTTTTGCAGGACGTAGCCAGCCTCACTACGCTGATTACCCTGAACACCGATGGCAACGATGCGCGCAAGCCGTCGTTTTCCATCAACCGCCCGGGTGCCGATATCAGCCTGCGTTTCGCCGGCATCCCCATGGGCCATGAATTCACGTCCTTGGTGTTGGCCCTGTTGCAAGTCGGTGGCCACCCGTCGAAGGCCAGTGTCGAGGTGATCGAACAGATCCGCGCGCTGAAAGGCGAGTTCAGCTTCGAGACGTACTTCTCGCTGTCGTGCCAGAACTGCCCGGACGTGGTCCAGGCGCTGAACCTGATGGCCGTGCTTAATCCCAACATCCGCCACGTGGCCATCGACGGCGCGCTGTTCCAGGCCGAAGTCGATGAGCGTCAGATCATGGCAGTGCCCAGTGTCTACCTCAACGGTGTGAACTTCGGCCAGGGCCGTATGGGCCTGGAAGAAATCCTCGCCAAGCTCGACACCAGCGGTATTGAAAAAGCGGCCGAGAAAATCAGTGCCAAGGATGCTTTTGATGTACTGGTCGTCGGCGGTGGCCCGGCGGGCTCGTCGGCCGCGATCTACGCTGCACGCAAAGGCATCCGTACCGGCGTGGCCGCCGAGCGTTTTGGTGGCCAGGTGCTGGACACCATGTCCATTGAGAACTTTATCTCGGTCCAGGAAACCGAAGGCCCGAAGCTGGCCAGTGCCTTGGAAGCCCACGTGCGTCAGTACGACGTCGACATCATGAACCTGCAGCGTGCCAGCAGCCTGGTACCCGCGAAGAATGCCGGTGAGTTGCACGAAATTCGCTTCGAAAGCGGCGCGACGCTCAAGTCCAAGACGGTGATCCTGGCCACCGGTGCGCGCTGGCGTGAAATGGGTGTGCCGGGCGAGCAGGAATACAAGGCCAAGGGCGTGTGCTTCTGCCCGCACTGCGATGGCCCGCTGTTCAAGGGCAAACGCGTGGCGGTGATCGGTGGCGGTAACTCCGGCGTCGAAGCGGCCATCGACCTGGCCGGCATTGTCAGCCACGTCACGTTGCTCGAGTTCGATAGCAAGCTGCGCGCTGACGCTGTGTTGCAGCGCAAGCTGTACAGCCTGCCAAACGTCGATGTGATCACCAGCGCGCTGACCAGTGAAGTCAAGGGCGATGGCCAGAAAGTCACTGGTCTTGCCTACAAGGACCGCGACAGCGGCGAGTTCAAGACCATCGACCTGGAAGGCATTTTCGTGCAGATCGGTTTGCTGCCTAACACCGACTGGCTCAAAGGCACCGTGGAACTGACGCCTCGCGGCGAGATCATCGTCGATGCGCGTGGCGAGACTTCATTGCCGGGTGTATTCGCCGCCGGTGATGTGACGACCGTGCCGTATAAGCAGATCGTCATCGCGGTAGGTGAGGGCGCCAAGGCTTCCCTTAGCGCATTCGACCATCTGATCCGCACATCCGCGCCGGCGTAAAAACGGCGCGCAAATAAAAAACCCCATGAGCGATCATGGGGTTTTTGTTTTACAGCGGTGCTGGCTGAATGATCTCAACCCAGTAAGCGTCCGGGTCCTTGATGAAGGCCAGGCTTTTCATGCGGCCATCGCTCAGGCGCTTCTGGAAATCGCAGCCCAGGGCTTCGAAGCGTTCGCAGGCCGCGACGATATCCGGCACCGAGATGCAAATATGGCCAAAGCCACGCGGGTCGGTGTTGCCGTTATGGTAGGCGAAGTCGGCGTCGTTTTCGGTGCCGTGGTTGTGGGTCAGTTCCAGAATGCCTGGGATCGACTTCATCCACTGGGTGCGCTCGGCAGCGTCAGCCGGGATCTGTGCCTTGTCCACCAGGGCCAGGAAATACAGGCTGAATTCGGCCTCCGGGAAATCGCGTTTTTCAACCAGGGAAAACCCCAGGACGCGGGTGTAGAAATCCAGCGACTTGGTGATGTCCTTGACCCGCAACATGGTGTGGTTGAACACGAAGTTCGTGGTGGCGGTATCCGGTTGGGCAGTGACGCCGGGGAAGGTGTTCAGTTCGTGCAGGCTCATGGGCCCTCCAGAAAAAATGGGGCAAAGCGGTCCCTTGGCTTGCGGCAAGCATCCGTGCAGCCGAGCCATGATACGCAAGGCCTGCCGATCGCGCCAAATGAAAAAGCTCACGCGGCCCTTGCGAGGGGCGGGGCTCGGGCCGCAAACTTTGGTGCTGGAACCTTGGATGCTTTTGGCAATGATCGAGTTTCGTAAACCGTTATTGGCTACGTTGTGCTTAGTGTTGGGCAGCCCGTTCGTACTGGCGGCCGAGCCGGAAATTCATTGGCCCAGCGGCTGGCAGGTCGAGGAAGTTGAACCCGATGGCAACGCAGCCGAGGGGACCCAGGCCGTGTCGCGACAGCGCGCGATCAAAAATGATGAAAATGGCAAGACCTTGATGGTGATGGAGTTGACCGGTACGCCGATCGAGGTTGGGCATAACGTCAATCTTCAAGGCGTTTTGCTGGAAATGCGTAAATCCATCCAGAAAGATTTTGCCCAGGGCGGTTATCAAAGCGTGTGCACCAAAATGCACCCCGCTACATTGAGCCGTCTTGAGGCGCTGGAAACTACCTGTGTGATTACCGAGAACGGTCGACATGTGCTGTCGCAAACACTAGTGGGGGCAGTGGATGCCGATAAAGCCTACGTATTTTCATATGCGGGCCAGGCGCAAGCGTACGAGGCCAGCAAAGATGAGGTCAGTTCGGTGCGTGATAGCCTCAAACTTTGAATGGTTCCAGGCGAACGAATGTGAACTTAAGTTAGTTTCGTTTGTGAACCTATAAACGAAAAGCCCCGCGTAAGCGGGGCTTTCTGTTAGTGCATGTTAATCAACCGCGAAGCCAAGAGTCTACAGTGGCTGCGCCGTGCTCTTCTTTCCAGGCTTTAAGGCCGCGATGGTTGCCGCCTTTGGTCTCGATCAGCTCGCCGGTATGCGGGTTCTGGTAAACCTTGACCACACGTGCGCGGCGCTGTTTCGGCGCACGAACGGCTGCTGCAGTCGATTTGCCCGGGTTTGGATCAAGGATGGCGATCACATCGCGCAGGCTCTTGTCATAACTGCTCATCAGCTTTGTAAGTTTTTCTTCGAATTCGATTTCTTTCTTCAGCCCGGCGTCGTTCTTCAGCGATTCCAGCTGGGCGAGCTGCTCTTGAAGGGCTTTTTCTGCTGCGCGAAATTCGGCGAGTCTGGACAAAATCTGTACTCCAATAGTGTAGTTAGCTGATAGCTACTGCGAAGAAAGCCTTAAGCCAAGAGGATTAAGCTAACTCAACGAAAACACCTGCGTGAGTGTATCGCCGGCACGAAAAATTGTAGTGGTTAATTCACTTCGAGTAAATCATGTCTTTGTCTAAATAAGATTGTTTCATCTAAAGTCGATGGCTATTCAATGGCGGGTCAACGCCTTAATGAATTCATCGCAAGGTACCGGGCGGCCGAACAGGTAACCTTGCAAAAAGTCCACGCCTTTTGCAACAAGGTAATCACACTGCTGCGCTGTTTCCACACCCTCGGCCACTATACCCAGGTCCAGCTTGGCGGACAGTTCTATGATGCTGTCGAGAATATGCCGGGAGAGCGCATCCGCTCCGATCATGGCTACGAAGCTTTGATCGATCTTCAAGTAATCCACATTGAAGTTGCGCAAGTAGCCCAGGCTGGAATGCCCGGTGCCGAAGTCGTCGATTGCGATCATCACGCCCAACTGGTGCAGAGCGTCGAACAGGCGGCGCGTGATGTCGGTGGGTTCGATCAGCTCGCGCTCGGTCAATTCCAGGACCAGGGTGACCTGGCCGGGCGGGAAGGCCGCGAGGAACTCCCGGCAATCATCCACCAGATCCAGATCGTGGCAATGGCGTGCGGTGATGTTCACGCCGATATGGAAACCCGGGCTGAAGTGCTCGGCATGCGGCGCCAATTGCGCGGCGGTCTGGCGGAGCAGGGCGCGGGTCATGGGCACGATCAGTCCGCAGTGTTCGGCCAGGGGGATAAACAGGTCCGGCCGGACCAGCCCCTCTTTAGGATGCTTCCAGCGCATCAGCACTTCGCAGCCGGCCCATTGGCGCGTGTCGCCGCGCACCACCGGCTGGAAATACGCAATGAATTCATTGGCGCCCAGGGCCCGTTGCAACTCGTGGGTAGGCGCCGAAGAGCGCTTCTGCAGCCAATGGGCCAGGACGCCGGCCAGCACCCCAAAAAATACCACCAAACTGAACACCGCCGGGTAACGCGCCTGCATATAACGCCACACCTCGCCCTCGGGCATGCCCACGTCAACGCTGTACGGATAGCGGTTGGAGGCCAAAAAGTGCTGGGCCACGGCAAACCTCGGCGGTGTGCTGGTATGCACCTTGCCCTCGGCGTCCAGCCAATGGGGGCCTACTTTCAGCACCAGGAAGGCATAGCGGCTGATCAGGCGCAGGGCATTGGTGAGGTGATAGCCGTCAATCGAGGCGAACGCGGCTCGATCGCCATCGACCAGCCGGTAAACCAGCAGCGCGGTATCCGGCGTGACGGGGTTGCCGTTCATCAACCACAAACTGCCGTCAACGTAGTCGTCCGGGTTGACCGGCGACTCATAACCGCTGCCAAACAACGAACTGCAATAAATGTTTCTCTGCCAGGACAGGGTGGTGGCGCGCACGAACGGCCGACGAGTGACCTGCTCACGCAGTGCCAGCTTCGCGGCCTTATCACACGGCAAGCCGGCCAGTGGTAACAGCGCTTGGGCGGCGGCGGCGGTGTTGTCGAGCATCAAGTCGAACTGACGCACGGCTTCCTGCGCCGTTTGAGCGGTGCTTTGCTCAAGCGTGCGTTCGGCCTGCCAATAAAGAATCACCACCCCAAGCAAAACGGGAAGCAGGCCGCAGACTGCGCTGAACACATAGCGGGCGACTCGGTTTCGTGGGCCTTGGGAGGTCAGGGGCATACAGAGGCAGCCATGCAGAAAAGGGGAGACTATGCCGATGATAGATGGCATTGCCACAAGGTGCTCGGCAAAACGTAACGCCTTATCTGCGCAATAAACTCCTTGCGCACAGCAGGGCAATGGAGATTTGATAAGAGTACGGACAAACACTGTTACGCTGTGTAGAATCGATTTACGCATACAAGAATATGGACTTGCGCTCACGCAAGCCTCGCCGTCAGAGACTGATGACACCATGAAGCAACTCGGTTCGCCCCTCATCTTTGGTGACTTCCTCGCCCGCAGCGTGCGAGGCCTTTCCTGTGCGCCACCCGCTGACCTCATCCTTGCCCGCAAATAACCATATAGCTAGTAAATAACTAGCTGTTACCCCAAGCATGATGAGGCACCGAACATGACCGACCAATACGAAAACCCGATGGGCCTGATGGGCTTTGAGTTCATTGAATTCGCCTCGCCGACCCCGGGCACCCTGGAGCCGATCTTCGAGATCATGGGCTTCACCAAGGTGGCGACGCACCGTTCCAAGAACGTGCACCTGTACCGCCAGGGCGAGATCAACCTGATCCTCAATAATGAGCCCAACAGCCTTGCCTCGTACTTCGCCGCCGAGCATGGGCCGTCGGTGTGCGGCATGGCGTTTCGCGTGAAGAACTCGCAGGAAGCCTACAAGCGCGCCCTGGAACTCGGGGCCCAGCCGATTCATATCGACACCGGCCCGATGGAATTGAACCTGCCAGCGATCAAAGGTATCGGCGGGGCGCCGCTGTACCTGATCGACCGTTTCGGCGAAGGCAGCTCTATCTATGACATCGACTTCGTCTACCTCGAAGGCGTAGACCGCAACCCGCAGGGCGCCGGCCTGAAGGTCATCGATCACCTGACCCACAACGTCTACCGCGGCCGCATGGCGTACTGGGCCAACTTCTACGAGAAGCTGTTCAACTTCCGTGAAGCGCGCTACTTCGATATCAAGGGCGAATACACTGGCCTGACCTCCAAGGCCATGAGCGCGCCGGATGGCATGATCCGCATCCCGTTGAACGAAGAGTCCTCCAAGGGCGCCGGCCAGATCGAAGAGTTCCTGATGCAGTTCAACGGCGAGGGCATCCAGCACGTGGCGTTCCTCACCGACGACCTGGTCAAGACCTGGGACGCGCTGAAGAAGATCGGCATGCGCTTCATGACCGCGCCACCGGACACCTACTACGAGATGCTCGAAGGCCGCCTGCCGAACCACGGCGAACCGGTGGACCAACTGCAGGCGCGCGGCATTTTGCTCGATGGCTCCTCGATCGAGGGCGACAAGCGCCTGCTGCTGCAGATCTTCTCGGAAACCCTGATGGGCCCGGTGTTCTTCGAATTCATTCAGCGTAAAGGCGACGATGGCTTCGGCGAGGGCAACTTCAAGGCGTTGTTCGAGTCCATCGAGCGTGATCAGGTACGTCGCGGTGTGTTGACCGCTGACTAAGCAACCAGGCAAAAGAAAGCCCGGCTTCGGCCGGGCTTCTTTTTGTTTGCGATTCAGGCTTTGCGCTGACGCACCAAGTGCTTGAATCCTTCATACACCAGCACCATCACCGCCAGCCAGATCGGGATATAAGTCAGCCATTGCCCGCCCTTGATGCCTTCACCCAGCAGTAGCGCGACTGCCAGCAACAACACCGGCTCCACATAACTGAGCAGGCCGAACAGGCTGAAGGCCAGCAAACGGCTGGCGATGATATAGCTCACCAGCGCCGAAGCACTGATCACGCCGAGCATGGGAATCAACGCGTAGAGCTTGGGCTGTGCATCCAGTACCGCAAAGCCCTGTTCGCCGCTTTGCACGAACCACCAGGCCACCGGTAGCATCAACGCCATGTCCAGCCACAGGCCGCCCAGATGGTCGGTGGTCAGGTATTTACGCACCACGAAATACACGGGGTAACCGATGATCACTACCAGGGTCGCCCAGGAAAAACCGCCGGCCTGGTACAGCTCGTTGAGCACACCCAATGCGGCAAATACCACGGCGATCTGCTGCAAGCGCGACAACTGTTCGCCGTAGACCAGGCGCCCGGTCAACACCATGGTCAGCGGCAACAGGAAATACCCCACCGACACATCCAGGCTGCGGCCATTGAGCGGCGCCCACATGAACAGCCATAACTGCACGCCGAGCAACGCGGACGACACCAGCACGCCGCCGATCACGCGCGGATTGGCCGCCAGCATCCGCAGCAACTCCCACACCCGCCGCCATTCGCCGCTGACTACCATGAATACGGTCATGCAGGGCACGGTCAGCAACATGCGCCAGCCGAAAATTTCCAGGCCACTCAACGGTGTGAGCAGGGACGTGAAGTAATACATCACGGCGAACAACACCGAGGCCAATACCGATAACGCAACACCTTTAGACACGCTGTCCTCGCGAAAGCCGATTCAGATCCAATTCCAGCAGAGGATTATGGTGCCTTTAGCGTCAAAGCGCTGCGCTGTTTCGGGGCGGGCTTGCGTAAATTTTCGTGTAATGCGCGGTTTGAACGCGTTTTCGTGGTCAGCGAGAACGCGTCATCGCAACTAACGCGTCACTCGGCCCGACACGAAATGCCCGACGTCATTGAAGCCCGGCGTGGACGAATGCCCCGGCGTCACCAGTGAGTCGACAAACGCCTCATCCTGCGCCGTGATCTCTACCGCTAATGCCCCGGTATATGCATCCCACTGCGCCTCGGTGCGCGGGCCGACAATCGCCGAACTCACTGCCGCGTTGTTCAGCACCCAGGCAATCGCGAACTCAACCATCCCCACGCCACGGCCCTGGGTGTATTGCTGGATTTGCTGGGCGATGCGCAGCGATTCCACGCGCCATTCGGTTTCCAGGATGCGTTTGTCCTGGCGTGCCGCGCGGCTGCCCGGTTCAGGCGCCAGGTCGGGGGCGTACTTACCGCTGAGCACGCCACGCGCCAATGGGCTGTAGGGCACCACGCCCAGTCCATAGGCAGCCGCGGCGGTGATCTGCTCGACCTCGGCCTGGCGATTGACGATGTTGTACAACGGCTGACTGATGATGGGCCTGTCAACGCCAAGGCGCTCGGCCACGCGGATGACCTCGGCAATACGCCAGCCACGGTAGTTGGATAACCCCCAGTAGCGCACTTTGCCTTGGCGAATCAGGTCGCCGATCGCCGATACCGTGACTTCCAGCGGCGTGTCCTGGTCCTCGCGGTGCAGGTAGTAGATGTCCAGGTAATCGATGTCCAAGCGCGCCAGGCTGGCCTCCAACGCGTTGAACAGGCGTTTGCGGCTCAGCCCATTGCGGTTGGGCACACCATCCGCCGGGCCGAAACCGACCTTCGACGCCACCACCCAGTCCTGGCGGTTGCGCGCGATGGCCTCGCCGACGATCTCCTCGGAGCGCCCGCCGGTGTAGACGTCGGCGGTGTCGATAAAGTTGATGCCTTGATCCCAGGCCTTATCGATGATGCGCAACGAGTCTTCGGTGCTGGTCTGTTCGCCAAACATCATAGTGCCCAGTGTCAGTGCGCTGACCTTCAACCCGGACTGGCCCAACGTGCGGTAAATCATGCAAAGCTCCTCATGGCAGGCAAACGTGGGTAATGCAATACCAGACACCAACGCTCTGGAACAAGCCCTGTGTGTGTTTCTTCACGCGCTCAGCAACGTCTGGCAGCGCACCTGTAGAAAACGCTGCAGCACTTTCACCCGTTCCGATACCTGCAGGCGATGGGGGCACATCAGGTTGAAGGGCGCAGGTTCGCCTTGCCATCCATCAAACAATGCCACCAGCCGGCCGGCGGCAAGGTCGCCCACTACATCCAGCCGGGCTTTATAGGCGATGCCGTGGCCGGCCAGCGCCCAACGGCGCACGACCTCGCCGTCGTCGCTGAGAAAGTCGCCGCTGACCTCGACCTCTTCCACTTGCGTGCCCTGGCGAAAGCGCCAGGTCTTGCTGACTTGACCTTGGCGCATGTAACGCAACGCGCTGTGCCCTGACAGTTGCGTTGGATGTTGCGGTGCGCCATGGCTCGCCAGGTAGGCCGGGCTTGCACAGGCAACGCGATGGTGGTCGGGGACGATGGGCAGGGCGACCAGGCTGGAGTCCTGCGGCACGCCAAAACGCAGGGCGATGTCGACGGTTTCGCGAAACAGATCGGCGTTGCTGTCGTTGAGCATCAGTTGCAGACGGATGTTCGGGTGTTCGGCCTTGAAGGCGTCCAGCCAACCCAGCACCACATTGCGCCCGAAATCCGACGGTGCCGCCACTTGCAGCAAACCGGTCAGGCCCTGGCTTTGCTGCTTGAGCGCCTGTTCACCCTCGCTCAATGCGGCCAGCGCAACGCGTACGCTGTCCAGATAGCGCCGGCCTTCCTCGGTCAGCCGCATGCTGCGGGTGGAACGGGCGAACAAGCGCAGGCCCAGGCGGGTTTCCAGGCGTTTGAGGGCGATACTGGCCGCTGCCGGGGTCAGGCCAAGCCCGCGTGCCGCAGCAGACAGGCTGCCCGCATCGGCGGTGCGCACGAACACTTCAAGGTCCAGGATCGAGCTCATTTGTAAAATTCCTTTAAAGATCTTGTCGTTTTACCGGGATTTTTCTCCGATTACCAAGCGTGGAAGATGAACGCTCACTTCCTCAACCGGACATTTCCCATGACAACGTCTCTTCGCGGCAAAACCATTATCGTGATCGGCGGCAGCAGCGGCATCGGTGCAGCCGTCGCCAAAGCGGCGGCCGAGCGGGGTGCGCAGGTAGTGGTGGCGGGGCGCCGCTTGACCTCGGCGCAGCACGACGGCATGCGCAGCGAGCCGGTGGATGTCAGCGACAGCGCGTCATTGCAACGCCTGTTCGAACGCGTCGGGCGCTTCGATCATCTGGTCTACACCTCGGGCCCTTCGGTCAAGGCCAAAACCCTGGTCGACACCGACCTGGACGAAGCCCAGGCCAACTTCAATGTGAAACTCTGGGGCGCGTTGCGTGCGATTCAACAGGCACTGCCGTTTCTGCATGAGCACGGCAGCATCAGCCTGACCTCCGGCCAGTTGGGGCGCAAATTGGTTGCGGGACAGTTCATCAAGGTCGGCATCAATGCCGCCACCGAAGCGCTGGGCAAGCAGCTGGCCAAGGAACTGGCGCCGCGCCGCGTCAACGTGATCAGCCCCGGCGTGATCGATACGCCGGCGTACGCCGGGCTTGGCGAAGAGCAGCGTCTGGCGATGTTTGCCAAGGCGGGTGGGGCCTTGCCGGTTGGGCGCGTCGGGCAGGCGCAGGAAGTGGCGGCAGGGTATGTGCTGGCCATGGAGAACGGCTTCATGACCGGCGCCGTGATCGATATCAACGGCGGCGGTTTGCTGTAACAGCGTCCAGTGTGGGGCGCTTTACGCCTTCAAGGTGCGTGTCATACGCAACGCCAACACACTGCCGGCGACGATGACCGCCGCCAGCAAGTACAGCGCCACATCCGTGGACCCCGTCGCATCCTTCACGAACCCGACGATGTAGGGGCTGAGAAACCCGGCCATCTGGCCCATGGAATTGATCAAGGCCAGTCCGCCAGCCGCTGCGCCCGCGCTGAGCATGGCGGTGGGCACCGGCCAGAACATCGGCAGGCCGGTGAGGGCGCCCATGGTGGCGATGGTCAGGCCGAGAATGGCGATCGCCGGGGTGGCAGCGAAATTCACCGCGATCACCAGGCCAATCGCGCCCATCAGCATCGGCACCACCAAATGCCAACGACGTTCCTTGCGCAAGTCTGCGGAGCGGCCCACCAGCAACATGAATACTGCGGCCAGCAGGTACGGGATCGCACTGAGCCAGCCGATCACCAAGTTATCGCTGAACCCCAGGTTCTTGATGATCGATGGCAGCCAGAAGTTGATCGCGTAGACGCCGCTCTGGATGCAGAAGTAGATCAGGCCGAACGCCCAGATCGCCGGGTTCTTGAACACCTCGGCCAGGGAGTCAGTGCTGGTTTTCGGTTTGTTCGCAAGATCGGTGGCCTGGTCGGCTTCCAGTACCGCGCGTTCGTGGGGCTTGAGCCACTTGGCGTGGGCGAAGCTGTCGCTGAGCAGGAAGTAGGCGAGGGCGCCGAGGATCACGGTGGGAATGCCTTGCAACAGGAACATCCACTGCCAACCGGCGAGGCCGCCTTGACCTGCCGCAAAGTGGTTGAGAATCCAGCCGGAGAACGGGCTGCCGAGCAGGCCGGAGACCGGAATCGCGGACATGAACAGCGCCATGATCCGGCCCCGGCGAAACGTCGGAAACCACTGCGAGAGGTACAGCACCACACCGGGAAAGAACCCCGCCTCGGCGGCGCCAGTGAACAGGCGCAAGGTGTAGAAATGCGTCGGGGTGGTCACGAACAGCAGGCAGGTGGACAAGGTGCCCCACACGATCATCATCAGCGCTATCCAGCGCCTTGGCCCGAACCGGGTCAGCGCCAGGTTGCTCGGCACGCCACACAGCACGTAGCCGATAAAGAAGATCCCGGCACCCAGGCCGTACACGGTTTCACTGAATTTCAACGCGTCGAGCATCTGCAACTTGGCAAAGCCAACGTTCACCCGGTCAAGGTAGTTGAACAGGTAGCAGATAAAGATGAAGGGAATCAGGCGCAGGGTAACGCGCTTGTAGATGGCGTTTTTATCGTCATCGGTGGCCAGTGCTGCTGCGGCGCTCTGTGACATGGCGAGTCTCTCTTTATTATGATTTTTAGCGATGCGAGGGTAACGTTGATCGCCCAGACAGTCTCGGCGACGCGATGGGCAACTGTCTTTGTGCTTGCGCACAGCCAGGCCCGCTTTGCGCTGTGCCGGTGACCAACCCGCTTTGGAAGGAAAATTGCCCCATGTTCGAGCTGGATCATGAGCTGGCACAGGATATCGTCGATCGCACCATGGCGATCCTGCCCTACAACGTCAACGTTATGGACAACCAGGGCCTGATCCTCGGCAGCGGCGAACCGGAACGCATCAACACCCGACATGAAGGCGCCCAACTGGTGCTGGCGAACGGGCGCGTGGTGGAAATCGATGGGCAGACCGCCAAGCACCTCAAGGGTGTGCTGCCTGGCATCAACTTGCCGCTGATGCATGATCAGCGCTTGATCGGTGTGCTGGGTATCACCGGTGAACCGCAAGGCCTGCGCACCTACGCCGAACTGGTGCGCATGACCGCCGAGATGCTGGTCAGCCACCGGCACCAGCAGGCCGAGCAGCAGTGGCGGCGCCAGCGCTGTGATGACCTGCTGGCATTGCTGCTGGCCGATACCGGTGACTCGCCGCGCCTGGTCGACGAAGCGCTACAATTGGGCCTCAAGCCGCAACTGGCGCGTACGCCTTACCTGTTCGAACTGGGCGCGGGGCAGTCGGCCGAAGCCTTGAGTGCCTGGCTGACGTCGCGTTATCCGGACAGTTGGTGCGTCAGTTCAGCGCCGTTGTCGCTGTTGTGGTGTCGACCCGCGTCAGTGCAGATCGATAACCCGCGCCTGCTGGAAAAGCTCGACGGCCTGGGCTGGGCTGTCCTGCGGGTCGCCGTAGGCGGGCAGGCGCAGGATTTGGCCGGGTTGCGCCGGTGCTATCGCCGTGTCAGTGATTTGCTGGCCTACGGTCGCGATATCCTGCCGCATTCGCGCCTGTTGATCCTCAACCGCTATCGTCTGCCGGTCATGCTCTGGCGCCATCGTAACGACGATGCCCTGGATGAATTGCTCAACCCGCTGCGCAAAGTCCTCGCCAAGGACAACAATGGTCAACTGCTGGCCACGCTGCGCGCATGGTGCGACCACGACGGACAAAGCCAGGCCTGTGCCGATGCCCTGGGGATTCACCGCAATAGCCTGCGCTACCGCATGGAACGGATTGCCGAACTGAGCGGCGTCGACCCGCTGACTCTGGATGGCATGCTTGCGCTGTACCTGGGCGTGCAACTGTTGCCCCAGGCTTTGTAAAAATGAACAACAAACCTCAGCCGCACTTGTGCATTGGACCGGCGTCATTGGCGGTGCCAACTGGCAGCATGGGCGTTATAAAAACCGGAGAACGCCCATGAAAATCATCATCGCCCCTGACTCGTTCAAGGACAGCCTGAGTGCCGAAGGGGTCGCCCAGGCGATTGCGCAAGGGTTGGCTCAGGTCTGGCCTGACGCACAGCTGGTGCAATGCCCGATGGCGGACGGCGGTGAGGGGACGGTCGAAGCAGTGCTCGCCGCGTGTAACGGCCAATTGCGCAGCCAGGCCGTGCGCGGGCCAATGGGCGATACGGTGCAGGCGCATTGGGGCTGGTTGGCCGACAGCCACACTGCGATCATCGAAATGGCTGAGGCCAGTGGCCTTCAGTTGGTCGCACCGGGCCAGCGCGATGCCTGCGCCAGCAGCACGTATGGCACCGGCGAGCTGATTCGCGCCGCGCTCGACCTGGGCGCCCGGCGCATTATCCTGGCGATCGGCGGCAGTGCTACCAACGATGGCGGCGCAGGCGCGATGCAAGCGCTCGGCGTGCAGTTGCTCGACGCCCAGGACCAGCCCTTGGCACCCGGTGGCTTGGCGTTGAGCGGCCTGGCGCGTATCAGCCTGGAAAACCTCGACCCACGCCTGGCGCGGGTCTGCTTCGAAATCGCGGCGGATGTGAACAACCCGCTGTGCGGTCCCCATGGCGCCTCGGCGATTTTCGGCCCGCAAAAGGGCGCCAACCCCGAACAGGTGCAGCAGTTGGATGCCGCCCTTGGTCATTTTGCCGACCACTGCGCCAGGGTGCTGGCCCAGGACGTGCGTGACGAACCCGGCAGCGGCGCGGCAGGCGGCTTGGGGTTCGCCGCCAAGGCATTCCTCGGCGCGCAATTTCGCGCCGGCGTTGAAGTGGTGGCCGATCTGGTTGGCCTCGACGCCGTGGTGCGTGGCGCCGACCTGGTCATCACCGGCGAAGGCCGCTTCGACGCCCAGACCCTGCGCGGGAAAACCCCGTTTGGCGTGGCGCGTATTGCCCGGCAACACAATGTCCCGGTGATCGTGATCGCCGGAACCCTGGGCGATGGCTACGAGCAGATGTACGCCCACGGCGTGGATGCCGCCTTTGCGCTGCCCTCGGGGCCGATGAGTCTTGCCCAGGCATGCAGCGAGGCGCCGCACTTGTTGCGTGAGCGAGCCTCGGATATTGCGCGGGTGTGGCGCCTGGCACGGCCTGTCGTTTAGGCTCGGGAGCCGAAGTCGCTCTAACTGACGCCACGCGTTCCAAATGTGGGAGGGGGCTTGCCCCCGATGGCGGCCTGACAGCCAACCAGAATGCCGGATCAGAGGCATCCCTGCCGTTTACCCCCCCCCAAAAAATCACTATCGAATTGCGGCCAGCGTGTTTACCGTAGGCTGCTACAACGTCGCGTAGATGCCTATGCCCTACACTAGACGGCCACTTGTCTTTCAAAGGATGAAATACGATGCACACCCCCGAGCCCCATATCGTGATCCAGCGTTTCACCGAGGCCCATCTTGAGGGTGTCGCTGCGCTCTATAACGAACCGGCGGTATGCCGTCAGATGCTGCAAATGCCTTTTCAGTCAGTGGAAGCGTGGCGCAAGCGCCTGGTAATGGATAACGAACGCCGTTTGCAACTGGTGGCGGTGCACGGCGGCGAAGTGATTGGTCAATTGGGGTTGGAACAATACCTGCGCGTGCGCCAGGCGCATGTGGGGTCGCTCGGCATGGGGGTGGCGCCTGGCAGGGTAAGGGCGTGGGTTCGAAGTTGCTGGCGGCCGCGCTGGATGTGGCTGACAACTGGATGAACCTGCATCGCGTAGAACTCACGGTGTACGCCGACAACGAGGCGGCGCACAACCTGTACCGCAAATTCGGCTTCGAGGTCGAAGGCTGTTTGCGCGATTACGCCCTGCGTGACGGGGTGTTCGTCGACACCTTGAGCATGGCGCGCCTGCGCACGCCGGTTTAGTCCTCCAGTGCAAACGCCACCGCAGCCCGCGCATGCAGCTCGGTGGTGTCCAGCAGCGGCAGGTCGCAGTGCTCGGGCTTGATCAGCAGGCTGATTTCCGTACAGCCAAGAATCACCGCCTGGGCACCGCGCGCGGCCAGGGATTCGATCACCCGCTGGTAGACGGCGCGTGATTCGGCGCTGATCATCCCCACACACAACTCTTCATAGATGATCCGATGCACCGCCTTGCGTTCGTCCGCATCCGGCACCAGCACGGTCAGGCCCTGTGCGGCCAGGCGGGACTTGAGGAAGTCCTGTTCCATGGTGAATGCAGTGCCGAGCAATCCCACGGTCAAGGTGCCCGCCTGTACGGCGGCAGCGCCCGCCGCATCGGCGATATGCAGGAAGGGAATCGACACCGCCGCCTCGATACGCGGCGCCACCCGGTGCATGGTGTTGGTACACAGCACCACACACTCGGCGCCCCCGGCCTGCAAACGGCGCGCGGCGTCTTCCAGGATCAGCGCGGTATCGTCCCAGCGCCCGGCGTGCTGGGCCTGTTCCACCGGGCCGAAGTCCACGCTGTACATCAACACTTGCGCCGAACGCAGCGGGCCGAGCCGGTCGCGTACTTGCTGGTTGATGATGCGGTAATACTCGGCGCTGGACTCCCAGCTCATGCCGCCGATAAGGCCGATGGTGCGCATGCGATGCTCCGGGCAGGGAATGTGGATTCCACCATACTCACCGAAGGCGCATTAGTCATGTGCAGTTGCCGGCCAATCCACCAGTGCAGTTCATGCAATGTTGATGACCGGTCACTGCTTACGATGGCGATAGACCTTTTCCTACGCTCCAGAGCTGCCTTTACTAGGTGAATAGTCAGACTGTCCTCACACGCTGATGGGGTTGGTTTTCTGTAAGGTCGTTCTTACTGAAAGTTCATTCAAGAGGAGTTCATCATGGCACCGCCACACTGCGAGGACGACCCCGGCCCCAGCTACAGAGATCACCCAACGCCGCCCCTCATCATCCCCGAGATTCAGTTTCCTTTCGCCGGTCCGCCGCCACGCTCCGACAGCGAGCAGTTGCGCGCGCATGCCCTCGCCTGGGCGCAGCGATACGGCTTGATCGGCCGCCGTGGTGCGCATCGATTGAGTACCACGGCGCTGCTCGACCTGGGGCTGGCATTATGCGGCAGGGCGCCCACGGACCGGGCCGAGATCCTGGTGTGCTGGTACCTGTGGGCGCTCACGCTGGATGACCGTATCGACGATGGGCCCTGGGCGGAAAACGGAGCATTGGAAGGTTTCATCGCCTCGGTGCAGGCGCTGACCGAAAGCAGCGGCGCTGCTTCCTCAGGCCAAGGCAGCCGGTTCGAGGACCCGATGCTCGCCGTTCTGGTCGATGATCTTTGGCCGCGGACCCGGAGCTGGGGCGGCGAACGTTGGCGGGCCCGGCTGGTGCGACATCTGATCCAGCATTTGCGTGCGCAGGCAACGCTGGTGCGCGTGCGGGAAACCGACACGGCGCTCACATTGGCCGCCTATCTGCCGTTGCGCCGGGATTCGTTCGGCGCACTGTTCTTCTTTGATCTCATCGATGGGGCCGAAACGCTCGATCCGTATGCGTCCCCAGAGGATGTTCAAGCGTGGAGCACGATGCGAGAGCACGCTGCCGATATCATCGCCTGGACCAACGATATCCACTCGATTGCCAAGGATGTGGTGTGTGGTGAGCGCTTCAACCTGGTGTCGATACTCGCGACCTCTGCTGGTATGGACTGGCCCGCCGCAATCGAATCCGCCCATCAGATGATAAACACGGCAGTCGCGCAGTTCACGGCGGTTGCTGCCGAGCCGGCGCGCCACCCGCCGAGCGCGGCAACCGACCCGGACCGGCTGCGTCAGGTTGTGCGGGCGGCAGGCGACTGGCACCGCAGCGTCTCTCGTTATCTGCTGCATGCCGCCGACTCTGCGGCCCGGAACAATCAGCAAGTGGACCTGAAACTTATCCCTCCGACGCTCAAATCCCGGCAGTTCGAAATCGATCCATACCCGTTGTATGAGCAATTGCGTACCACGCTGCCGATCGCTTACGACGAGCCCACCGATGTGTGGCTGGTCAGCCGGCATGTGGACGTCAAAGCCGCCCTGACTCATCCGGGTGCAAGCAACAATAACTACAGTTGGCAGATCGGACCGCTGCTGGGCCACACCATCGTCACGATGGACGGATGTGAACACGCCCAGCACCGCGCATTGCTCAGCCCTGCGTTTCGTGGCAAGGCCCTCGCGGCGCTTGAAGCTTCCATCATCGCGGTGACCACAGACTTGCTGGCGCACATGCACGGTCGCCCCCAGGTTGACCTGATCGCCGATTTCACCGCTGCGCTGCCGGTACGGGTGATGGCGCATGCACTGGGGCTGCCGGCGCAAACCTGCGCAGAGGTGGAGCGGCTGAAGCGGTGGTGCGCCATCGGCTTCGCGTATATGGGCAACTATCGACAGGACCCGGCGCTGCTGACCGGTGGATTATCCAACCGAGACAGTTTCTACGACTTTATTCAGCCCCACATTGACGCTCGACGCGCCGAACCCACGGACGACTTGATCTCGCAGCTCCTGGCGGCACGGATTGACGGCCAGCCATTGTCCGAGACGTTCGTGCGCGCTTACTGCGCGATCCTGATGACGGCGGGTAGCGAAACCAGCCACGGCGCGCTGGCGAACCTGATTGTGAATCTGCTGAGCGAACCGGGCGTCAAAGACGCGGTGATCGCTGATCCAGAGCTGATGGATAACGCCCTCGCCGAAACCCTGCGGCGCAACCCGCCGTTGCAGCTCGTGCTCCGCGAAGCCCGTGAACCGCTGCAACTGCCTTCGGGCACGATTCCGGCTGGCGCAACAATGGCCTGCCTGATTGGTTCGGCCAACCGTGATCCGGACCATTTCAGCGACCCGGACACGTTTGATCTGTCGCGCAGCGAACAGGCTACCAGCCATTTCGCCTTCGGCGCAGGCCGCCACTTCTGCCTGGGGTCGATGCTGGCGCGGTTGGAAATCACTCTCGGCGCTCGCTTGCTGCTGCAGACCTTTCCAAACGTGCGCTGGGCTCCGGGTTTCAAGCCCATTGAGCGCGGTTTCCTCAATCGCTGCCCTGATCGACTGGAGGTCGTACTGTGACCCTTACCGTCAACCTCGACGAGCCCGGCTACACCAGCAGCTTTCTCGCTGACCAGCACGCTGGCCAACTGGCACGGCTGCGCACCCTGGAACGTGTCTTTGACCCGTTGAGCCAAGAGGTTTTTAATCAATTGGTGCTTGCCGACAACCCTGCCATCCTTGATCTAGGCGCCGGGGCCGGATCGCTCGCCGGCTGGCTGAGCCAGCGATATCCCCAAGCGAGCGTCACCGCCACGGATATCGACACCCGGTTCCTTACCGATATCCTCGGTATCCGGGTGCTTACCCACAATGCCGCGACCGATGATTTTCCTGTTGCCTCCTTTGACGTGGTACATGCCAGGGCGCTGCTGTGTCACCTCGGCGAGCGTGAGGACCTATTGACGCGAGCCATCACCTGGCTGCGCCCGGGAGGCTGGTTGGTGATCGAGGACGTGAGCCTGCAGCCGAGCCTGAGCGCCGCGAACCCGTTGTTCCGAAAAGTGGCCCAGGCCGGGATTACCCTGCTGGAGCAGACCGTTGGCTCCGACATGCTTTGGGCCGCTACGCTCCCGGATCGGTTGCGTGATCGAGGGCTTGCCAATTTAGGGCATCGCACCCTTGAAGGCCGTATCGGCGATAACAGCCCCGCCGACACCTTTTGGGCCGCAACCACGGCACAGGCCGGGCCAGCGTTGCTCAAACGTGGGCTACTCGAACAGGAAGACCTGGACGGCATGGCCCGGCTACGGGCCGATCCCGCGTTCACTGCCGCAGCGTTGACCCTGGTCAGCGCGTGGGGACAGGTTATCTAACAGGAGCAAGGCGCCGAGCCGGTCAGCGAAGGAACTATGAATGAACAATGATGTGGTGTTAGTAGACGCACACGATGTACCGATCGGCGTGTGTGGCAAACGCGATGCGCACCTGGGAGCGGGGCAGCTTCACCGTGCGTTTTCGGTACATTTGATCGACCGGCGCGGGCGTCATCTGCTTCAGCGTCGTGCCCCAGGGAAAATGCTCTGGTCAGGTTTCTGGTCGAATGCGTGCTGCAGCCATCCGGCGCCTGGCGAGACTGTCCTGGATGCCGCGTCTCGGCGCTTGCGCGAAGAGCTGGGCGTCCGGGCTTCCTGTGGGGCGCTATACAGCTTTGAGTACCATGCCCGCTTTGGGTCGATCGGCGCCGAGCACGAACTGTGTCATGTGCTGGTGGCTCGATCGGACGCTGTGGTTTCACCCGTTCCTGACGAAATCAGCGAAATCAGCTGGCTGACCCGTGCCGAAATATCAGCCCGGCTTGCTGAGCCGCACGCGTCATTTACGCCCTGGTTTCGACTGCAGTGGCGTCGCCTTCTACTGGAGCATCCTTCGTTCGATACACCGTTACCTCAGGCATGACCTGCTTGCCGCCGATTGCCGAACCAGGCGCAATCACCTTTAACCCGTACGCCTGGCACGCGCATCTGCGATGATCAGGCTTCGCAACCTGGCTCACCCAAGGAAATCCGCAATGGACGATGTACAGCAACTGGGCGAGATGCTTCGTCATTACGCCGAGAGCGAAGCGCAGAAAAAACAGCAATTCGAGCTGCAGTCGGCGCGTTGGGCGCAGAAGCTTGGCGAGTTGTTCGAGCAGATCGAACAGTGGCTGGAACCGGTCAAACGCGCCGGTTTGCTGGAGGTGCGTCAGGAAGCCTATGTCGCTAGCAGTCCGAGCGTGCCAGTGGAGGCATCGACCTTCAAGACCGAGAAGTTGAATGTGCTCATCACGGGTAAAAGCGTGGAGTTCGTGCCGGACGTGATGGGCGCGGACGGGTTTATTTCTATTGCGGTAATGGGCCTGACCGCCGCCCGCCACGGCAGCGTGTCGCTGGTGCTGCCGGCGGATAAAAATGATTGGCTCTGGAAGAAGACCAATGGCCTGAAAGACCCGGATACCTTCGGCTTCGACGCCAACTTCCTGGCTACGCAGTTGCAGAGCCTGATCCCCCGCGAACGCGGCTGAGCAATACTGGTCATGAGGGGCGAGGTGGCCGACGACTGCCTGACTGATGCTCCGCGAACTAAATGTGGGAGGGGGCTTGCCCCGATGGCGGCCTGACAGCCGACCAGGATGCTGGATCAGAGCGAGTACATATTCAGATCAAGAGCAGGATCAAGAGCGGCTCGCTTCGCATCGTGGTTACTTAGGCTGCTACGAAGTTGTGTAGATACCTATGGCCATCGGGGGCAAGCCTTAATGCCAGTCAGTTAAGGCTTTTTGTAGGAGCGAGCTTGCTCGCGAAGAACTCACAGGCACCGCGTTTATTCAGGAAGCGCGCGTTATCGTTGACGTTTTTCGCGAGCAAGCTCGCTCCTACAGACGGTGGTGTACGCTTAACTGACTGGCATTAGGGCAAGCCCCTCCCACATTAGGTCGCGGGGCGCCATTTAAGAGGCTTCAGCTCCCGAGCCGTCACCGACAACCTGTGGCTTCGCCCCCCATGGCCCGTGGCTAAAATAAGCAGCCCGTTTTCCCAAGATTGGCTATACCTAGAGCTCAATCTATCGATGGGGAGCTCCAACGATGAAACTCAGGCTAATGGTCAGCGCACTGTGCATCGCCTCGATCGGCATGGCGGGCTGCGCCAGCAAGGTCACGCAACCTGACGAATATTCGGGGTTTCTGTCGGACTACAGCCGACTCAAGGAAGCCAAGTCGCCCTCCGGAGCCGAAGTGATGCGCTGGGTCGATCCCACACTGGACCTGAACCGCTACAGCGCGGTGTACATCGAACCCACGCAGTTCTATCCCAAGCCTCAAGCCACCCCCCGGATTCCAGACAGCACCCTGCGCGGCATCAACGACTATTACAACCAGGCCCTCAAGCGTGAACTGGCCCGTTCAATGCCGTTGGCAAATGGCCCAGGCCCCAAGGTAATCGTCGTGCGCGCGGCGATTACGGCCGTCAGCAGTAAAACCGAAGGGCTCAAGCCTTACGAGTTCATTCCGGTTGCGTTTGTCGCGGCGGCGGTGAGTACCGGCACGGGGATTCGCGACCAGGAAACCACCTTGGGCACCGAGGCGCAGTTCCTTGATGGCGCCAACGGAAAAGTGATCGCCCAGGTGGTGCGCAAAGGCACAGGGGAGCCCTTGGCAAACGACACTCAGGTGATGAAGGCCGGTGATGTGAAAAGTGTCATCGATGGATGGGCATCCGACCTGCATCAGTCTTTTCTGAAGCTCAAACAGCAATGACGCATAAACGCGCGACGGGAGGCCACTGTGAGTCAACTCCCGCCGCGCGTGGTGTTACTTGAGCGGCGTCAACGGCGGCAACGTCCATTGACTGATTTCAGGCTTGGGCAGGTAAATACGCAGCACCGCGAAGAACGGCCCGGTGGGGGCGGGCAGCCAGTTGCTCTGTTCGGCCTTCGGTGGCTCATGATGCTGCAGCGCCAGGGTCAGGCCGCCGTCAGCGTCCCGCTTCAGCTCAGGCAGCATGCGTGAGTTGATCAGGTAACGTTTCTTGTGGTTGGGCACCAGCAACTTGGTCTTGGCGTCGTACATGGTCAGCGACCAGAACGCATCGGCGGGCGGCAGCTGGTCCTTGGCAAAGTGCACGGTATAGCTGCGGCGTGCGCCGTTGGCCGGCTTGCCTTCGCTGTCATCGAAGTAGGTGAAGTAAACAGCTTCGTCGGTAGAGTTGCCGAAGATGCCCAGATTGGCGCCGGCGTAACGGTACAGGTAATTGTTTTTCAGGCGGTCCCGGCTGCCGAACAACTCGCCGCTGGAGACTTGGTGAGTGTCGATCTTGTCTTTCTTGAAGGCGGCGAACTCGGCCTTGCCGTCGGCAATCCCATCCTCCAGCGCTTTACGCTGTTCGGCGGTCAGCTGGTTCAGCTTGAAGGGCGCGCCGGGGGCGATGCCGATGGTGGCAAAACGCGCCAGCAGGTCTTTCTCACTGTCCTGCGGCGCCGCAAAGGCCAGCATGAAGTTCAAGTAGCGGAACAACTGCGGGCTGTCGCTCATGTTCGCCATCGGCTTGGGCCACTCGATCTTCGGCACTTTGGCCGGGGCCGCTTGTTTCACGTAGCTGCTCAGCGGCTGCACTTTGTAGCCGCTCTGGATTTGCTTGACCTTGCTCAAGTCTTTTTCATCGAACAGCTGGGTGCGATACAGCGCATAGGCGATATTGCTTTCACTGTAAACCACGCGGTCGATGTCGACTGGCTGCTGACCCTTCCAGTCGGGCCCCGCGATCATGTAGTGACCGCCGTTGTTGCCGGTGCTGCGCGTGCCCAGGTAGGCAATGTTGTGGGTATAGAGGTCGATCAACTGCACCGAGTAGTAGCGGTTGTCTTCGACCTTGGGCAGGGTCAGCACCAGGGGTTCCTTGCGCAAATCCATCCAGACGAAGGAGTAGGGCGTGTCCGAGTTCGGGGTCACGAACGCGGTGTCCTTGGGGGTGAAAACCTGCGCGGTATTGCCGATGTGATTGAACGCGGCCTTGTAGTTGACACCGCCTTTATCAACGGCCTGGGTGTAGAGCGTCTTGTACATCTGCACCACAGGATAGCCGTACAAATAGGCTTCCTTGGCAATGGCCCGTGCTTCGGTCGGCGTCGCCGTGAAGTCGGCCCAGGCGCTGGTGCTCAGGACTATCGAGAGGCTCGCCAACACCAGGCGCGCAGGTTGTCCAATCATGTTGTTGCGTCCTTCCAGAGTTCGTTCGACTGACAGGGAAATGAAGGCGATGAGTTTCCTGTTTTATTTCCCGGACGTCACGTTAAAACCTGCAAAAGGACAAGGGATTACGCGGGCAACATCGATTTGACTTTATCGCGCAGTTGATCGATCGAGAATGGTTTGCCAATACTCCCCATACCGGCTGGCACGTCGATGCTATCGGCATAGCCGCTAGCGAGCAGGATGGGCAGGTCGGGGCGCAGTTCGCGCACCTTGACCGCCAGTTCCTTACCGTCCATACCCGGCAGGCCGACGTCGGTCATCATCAGGTGGATGACAGTGCCTTTGCCTTCGACGACCTTCAGCGCCTCTTCGGCATCGGCGGCCTCGAGTACCGTGAACTCCAACTCCTCAAGCACATCGACGATCAGCATGCGCACGATAGCGTCATCTTCGACAACAAGGATGGTGGAGTTAGACATAATAAGGCGTTCCCAAAAAAGACGAGGTTTTTACCAGCGGCCGTTCTGACCGGCCTGTTACTTGAGTAAGCGCAGGCTATCGACAAGTTCCGTCGGGCGGTAAAAACGATAGAAAAGACCAGGCAGAATAGCCTGTTCTATCGTAGGAATCTGTACCAAATCACTTCAGAAAAATGGTCTTGATCGTCACTTTGGGGCAAACTCGCGGTTTTTCCGCACTTGGCCAAGGCATGCCCATGACTCCCGCGTCGTCAGTTGATGAAAAGAGCTTCCGTAAACTCCTGAGCCGCAACGTGGCCCTGCCATTGGGCGTGGGTGTGCTCAGTGCGGTGTTTTTCGTTTTCCTGATCACTTACTTGCTGTCGGTGATTCAGTGGGTGGAGCACACCGACCGGGTCATCAACAACCTCAATGAGTCGTCCAAACTGACGGTCGACCTGGAAACCGGCATGCGCGGCTTCCTGATTACCGGTGACGAACATTTCCTCGACCCTTACGAGGTGGCCAAGCCGCGAATCATTGCCGACCTGCGCAATTTGCAGCAATTGGTGGCCGACAACCCGCAGCAGGTCGACCGCCTCAAGCGTCTTGAAGCGTTGCAGGCAGAGTGGAACAACTACGCGCAGTCGATGATTGAATTGCAGCGCGACAGCGGCGACTTCCGCGGTGCGGTGAAGGCGGGCCGGGGCAAGCGCCTGACCGATGAGATTCGCAAGGAGTACGACGACGCGGTGGCGATGGAGCAGCAGTTCCGTATCACCCGCAATGAAGAGGTCACCCGCACCACGGTGCTCAGCGTCACCCTGTACCTGGTGTTCGTACTCGGGCTCAGTGGGTTTCTGGCGTATGTCGGCCGAAAAAACCTGGTCGAACTTTCAAACAGTTACAGCGCAAGCCTCGCGTCACAAAAGAAGATCGCCAAGCGCCTGGAGCAGCAGGCCTGGCTGCGCAACGGCCAAACTGAACTGGCCGAACAGGTGCTCGGCCAGCTGACCCTGAACCTGTTGGGCCGCAATATCCTGCAGTTCTTTGCCCAATACATGGGCTCGGCCGTTGGAGCGTTGTATGTGCGCGAAGAACACGGCGGGCTCAAGCGCGTGGCCACCTACGGCTTCTCCCGCGAACAGGCGCAGCTGGAACAAGCGATCTACAGCGACGAAGGCATTGTGGGGCAAGCCGCCCAGCTCGATCGCCTGATCCGCCTGGACGACGTGCCGGTGGATTATTTCAAGGTCAGTTCGGGGCTGGGCGAGGGCGCGGCCCGCAGCGTACTGGTGGTGCCGACCAGCGATGACGACCGCGTCAATGGCGTGATCGAGCTGGGCTTCCTGCGCCCGCTGGAAGAACGCGATGTCGAATTGCTGGAGCTGATCGCGGGCAATATCGGTACGTCCATCGAAGCCGCGCGTTATCGCCAGCGTTTGCAGGAAGTACTCGCTGAAACCCAGCAGCTCAACGAAGAGCTGCAAGTGCAGCAGGAAGAACTCAAAACCGCCAACGAGGAGCTGGAAGAACAGTCACGCATCCTCAAGGAGTCCCAGGCGCACCTGGAAACCCAGCAAGCGGAGCTTGAGCAGACCAACGAACAGCTGGCCGAACAGACCCAGACCCTGGCTGACCAGCGCGATGCCATGGACCGCAAGAACATCGAACTCAACCGGGTGCAGCTGGAACTCGAAGACCGCGCCGATGAGCTGCAACGCTCCAGCAAGTACAAGTCCGAGTTCCTCGCCAACATGTCCCACGAGCTGCGCACGCCGCTGAACAGTTCGTTGATCCTGGCCAAGTTGCTGGCCGAGAACCCCCAGGAAAACCTCAGTGCCGAACAGGTCAAGTTTGCCGAGTCGATCTATTCGGCCGGCAATGACCTGCTCAACCTGATCAACGACATCCTGGATATTTCCAAGGTAGAAGCCGGCAAGTTGGAAGTGCGCCCGGAAAATTCCAGCGTCGAGCGTCTGGTGGATGGCCTGCGCGGCATGTTTGAGCCGCTGGCCAAGGATCGCCATCTGGGCTTTCAGATCGACCTGCAGGAAGGCGCACCGGCCTTGCTGTTCACCGATCGCCAACGCCTGGAGCAGATCCTCAAGAACCTGCTGTCCAACGCCATCAAGTTCACCGAGCAGGGCGACGTCAGCCTGACGGTGTCCCGTGCGCCGGGCGAGGGCATTGCCTTTACGGTGCGCGACTCGGGCATCGGTATCGCCCAGGATCAGCAGGAAAGCATCTTCGAAGCCTTCCGCCAGGCCGATGGCACCACCAATCGCCGTTACGGCGGTACCGGCCTGGGCCTGTCCATTTCCCGT
The DNA here is from genome assembly GCF_003852255.1 of Pseudomonas sp. R1-43-08. Lineage (NCBI taxonomy): Bacteria > Pseudomonadati > Pseudomonadota > Gammaproteobacteria > Pseudomonadales > Pseudomonadaceae > Pseudomonas > Pseudomonas sp. R1-43-08. The sequence continues at coordinate 2,863,596 of NZ_CP027734.1, read as the reverse complement.
GACCTGGCTAACTTGCTGGGCGGCTACATCAGCGTGGCCAGCGAGCCGGGCAAGGGCAGCATTTTCACGCTGGTATTGCCGGAACAGTATGTTGAACGCGCCGAAGACGCCGCGCCGATCGAGGCCCCGCGCCAGGCCGTAGCGGTACCGGCTCCCGCGCCCGTAAAGGTTGCGACGTTGCCAGTTGCCGATGCCGAGCCGATCCCGCGCTTTGCCGACGACCGTGACAAAGGGCCATTCACCACTCGCTGCATCCTGGTGGTGGAAGATGAGCCGAACTTTGCGCGCATCCTCTTCGACCTGGCCCATGAGCTTGGCTACAACTGCCTGGTGGCCCACGGTGCTGACGAAGGCTACAGCCTGGCCGAGGAATTCATCCCCGACGCGATCCTGCTCGACATGCGCCTGCCGGACCACTCCGGGCTGACGGTGCTGCAGCGTCTCAAGGCGCACGCCAATACCCGGCACATTCCGGTGCATGTGATTTCCGTGGAAGACCGCGTCGAAGCCGCCATGCACATGGGCGCCATCGGTTACGCGGTGAAGCCCACCACCCGTGAAGAGCTCAAGGACGTGTTCGCGCGCCTGGAAGCCAAGCTGACGCAAAAGGTCAAGCGCGTGCTGCTGGTCGAGGATGACGACCTGCAGCGCGACAGCATTGCCCGCTTGATCGGCGACGATGACATTGAAATCACCGATGTCGGCTACGCCCAGGCTGCACTGGACCTGCTGCGCACCAATGTCTACGACTGCATGATCATCGACCTCAAGCTGCCGGACATGCTTGGCAACGAGCTGCTCAAGCGCATGGCCACCGAGGATATCTGCTCGTTCCCGCCGGTGATCGTCTACACCGGGCGTAACCTGACCCGCGACGAAGAGGCCGAACTGCGCAAGTATTCGCGCTCGATCATCATCAAGGGCGCCCGTTCTCCGGAGCGCCTGCTCGATGAAGTCACACTCTTTCTGCACAAAGTCGAATCGCAGTTGTCCCATGACCGCCAGAAGATGCTCAAGACCGCGCGCAGCCGCGACAAGGTGTTCGAAGGGCGCAAGATCCTGCTGGTGGACGACGACGTGCGCAATATCTTTGCCCTGACCAGCGCCCTGGAGCACAAAGGCGCCGTGGTGGTGATCGGGCGCAACGGCCGCGAAGCCATCGACAAGCTCAATGAGGTCGAGGATATCGATCTGGTACTGATGGACGTGATGATGCCGGAGATGGACGGTTACGAAGCCACCGCCCTGATCCGCCAGGACCCGCGCTGGAAGAAGCTGCCGATCATCGCCGTGACGGCCAAGGCCATGAAGGACGACCAGGAGCGTTGCCTGGCGGCAGGTTCCAACGACTACCTGGCCAAACCGATTGATCTGGACCGGCTGTTTTCGTTGATTCGCGTATGGCTACCAAAGATGGAACGCATTTAAGTGGAGCGAAGTTTTTTGGACAAAAGCAGCGACATTGAGCTGCGCCTGTTGATCGAGGCGATTTACCTCAAGTACAGCTACGACTTTCGCGACTACTCCGGTGCGTCGGTCAAACGGCGGGTGGCCCACGCCTTGCGCCAGTTCGACTGCGCGACCATTTCCGCGCTGCAGGAGCGGGTGCTGCACGACCCGGCCGCGTTCATGCAGTTGCTGCAGTTCCTGACGATCCCCGTGAGCGAGATGTTTCGCGACCCCTCGCACTTTCTCGCGATTCGCCGGGAAGTGGTGCCGCTGCTCAAGACCTACCCGTCGATCAAGATCTGGATCGCCGGCTGCAGCACGGGCGAGGAGGTGTACTCCATGGCGATCCTGCTGCGCGAAGAAGGCTTGCTCGAGCGCACCATCATCTACGCCACCGACATCAACCCGGCATCGCTGGACAAAGCCAAGCAAGGCATCTTCTCCCTGGAGAACGTGCGCGCCTACACGGCCAATTACCAGCAGGCCGGCGGCCAACGCTCATTTGCCGACTACTACACCGCAGCTTACGATAACGCGATCTTCGACAAGACGCTGCGCGAGAACGTCACGTTCGCCGACCATAGCCTGGCGACCGACAGCGTATTCTCAGAAACTCAATTAATTTCATGCCGCAACGTGTTGATTTATTTCAACAAAAAGTTGCAAGACAGAGCGTTTGGGTTGTTTCATGAGTCGCTGTGCCATCGCGGCTTCCTGGTACTGGGCAGCAAGGAAACCCTGGATTTTTCCGCCTACAGCAAGCAATTCGAACCCTTGGTCAAACAGGAACGGATCTACCGCAAATTATGAGCGACGCTGCAATCTCCCCGATTATCGGGCTTGAAGCCATCGTCGTCGGCGCCTCCGCCGGCGGCGTGGAGGCGTTGCTGAGTATTTTTGGCCGGCTGCCGAATACGTTCGGCCTGCCGATCGTTGCCGTGCTGCACCTGCCGGATGAACGTCGCAGCCAGTTGGCGGAGGTCTTTGCGCGGCGCTTGCGCATTCCGGTCAAGGAGGCGCGGGACAAGGAGTCGATCGAGGCGGGCACCTTGTATTTCGCCGGCCCCGGCTATCATTTGTCGGTGGAACTCGACCGCAGCCTGTCCCTGAGCCAGGAAGACCGCGTGCACCATTCCCGGCCCGCCATCGATTTTCTCTTCGCCTCGGCCGCCGATGCCTACGGGCGAGGCCTGCTGGCGATCCTGCTGACCGGCGCCAACCAGGACGGCGCGCGCGGTCTGGCCCACGTCAAGCAATCGGGCGGCATCACCGTTGTACAGGACCCCGCTGAAGCCCGGATTGCCGTGATGCCCCTGGCGGCCCTGGCGTTGCACACACCCGACCATATTCTTTCCTTGAGCCAGATTGGCTCATTGCTGGCTTCCCTGGAACCTTCCCCATGTTAAGTACTGTCCAGGCCAAACTGCTGATCGTCGACGATCTGCCGGAAAACCTGCTGGCCCTCGAAGCGTTGATCAAGCGTGAAGACCGCCAGGTATTCAAGGCATTGAGTGCCGACGAGGCGTTGTCCCTGTTGCTGGAACATGAATTCGCCATGGCGATCCTCGACGTGCAGATGCCTGGCATGAACGGTTTCGAACTGGCCGAACTGATGCGCGGCACCGAAAAGACCAAAAACATCCCGATCGTGTTCGTCAGCGCCGCCGGCCGCGAACTCAATTACGCCTTCAAGGGCTATGAAAGCGGCGCGGTGGACTTCCTGCACAAACCGCTGGATATCCACGCGGTAAAGAGCAAGGTCAATGTATTCGTTGACCTGTATCGGCAGAGCAAGGCGATGAAGCTGCAGGTCGAAGCCCTGGAGCGCAGCCGCCGCGAGCAGGAGCTGCTGCTCACGCGCCTGCAGGCCACCCAGGCCGAGCTGGAGCAGGCCGTGCGCATGCGCGATGACTTCATGTCGATCGTCGCCCATGAAGTGCGCACGCCGCTCAACGGGCTGATCCTGGAAACCCAATTGCGCAAGATGCACCTGGCCCGCGACAACGCTGCGGCGTTCACCCTGGACAAGATGCACGCGATGGTCGACCGCGATGAGCGCCAGATCAAAAGCCTGATCCGCCTGATCGAGGACATGCTCGACGTGTCGCGCATCCGCACCGGCAAACTGTCCATACGCCCGGCGCGCTTTGACCTGGCGCAACTGGTGCGCAACCTGGTGCATAACTTCGAGCCGCAGGTCGCGGCCGCCGAATCGTCGATGCAGCTGGTTGCCGACGAGCCGGTGGAAGGCCTTTGGGATGAGTTCCGCATCGAGCAGGTGGTCACCAACCTGTTGACCAACGCCCTGCGCTACGGCGCCAAGAGCCCGGTCGAAGTGCGGGTTTACAGCGAACACGGCGAAGCGCGCGTGGAAGTGCGTGACCACGGCATTGGTATCAGTGAAGAGAACCAGAAGCGCATTTTTCAGCAGTTCGAGCGGGTTTCCGTCAACCATGCGGCGGCCGGCCTGGGCCTGGGACTGTTCATTTCCGAACAGATCGTCGCGGCCCACGGCGGGACCATTGAGGTCGAAAGCCAGATAGGCGAGGGCGCGCTGTTCCGGGTGTGCCTGCCGCTCCAGGCGACGGCATGAAATCAATCGTCACCTGGACGCAACCTCTACGTAACCCCATGGTCGTAACACCAGCAATTGACCGAACAAAGGCTTCCCATGAGTGAAGATGCGCAAGATGTCGTACTGATCGTCGAAGACGACGAATCCATTATGTTTGTGCTGGGTGAATACCTGGCGGGCCTGGGTTATCGGGTGTTGAAGGCGGTCAATGGAAAAGAGGCGTTTGAAATCCTCGCGACCAAACCGCACCTGGACCTGATGGTCACCGACTACCGCCTACCCGGCGGCATTTCCGGCGTGCAGATCGCCGAACCGGCGCTCAAGGTGCGCCCGGAGTTGAAAGTGATCTTTATCAGCGGTTATCCGCAGGAAATTCTCGACTGCGACAGCCCGATCACGCGCAACGCGCCGATCCTGGCCAAGCCGTTTGACCTGGATACGCTGCACGAGCATATCCAGCGCCTGTTGGCCTGACGTCTTCCAGGGCTGCCGTGCAGCCCTAGTCCCTGATCATCTCGCGTACCTTCTCGGTCAGCAGGTCGAACGTGAACGGCTTGGTGATCAGCTGCATGCCAGGGTCAAGAAACCCGCCACGCACCGCTGCATGTTCGGCATAACCGGTGATGAACAGTACTTTGAGGTCAGGGCGGATTTGTCGACCGATTTCCGCCAATTGCCGGCCGTTCATGCCAGGCAGGCCAACGTCGCTGATCAACAGGTCGATACGCTGATCGGATTCGATGATCGGTACCGCCGTGCTGGCGTCACCGGCTTCGACAAAGGCGTATCCCAATTCTTTGAGCACCGCGCTCACCAGCACCCGCACCGCCGGGTCGTCTTCAACGATCAGGACGGTCTCTCCGTCATTGGCGAACGGCAACAAGGCCGGATTCACTGCGGCATCCTCAACCATTTCCCCGACAAAGCGCGGCAGGAACAAACTGACGGTGGTGCCCTTGTCCACTTCGCTGTGCAGCGTGACATGCCCCCGGGATTGACGGGCAAACCCATAGATCATCGACAGCCCCAGGCCCGTGCCCTGGCCGATCGGCTTGGTGGTGAAGAAGGGGTCGAACACTCGGCCCATGACACTCTCTGGAATGCCGCAGCCGGTGTCACTGACACTCAACTCGACGTAGTCACCAGGGCTCAAGGTGCCATAGGCGGCCGTGAATACACTGTCGAGGTGACGGTTGGTGGTTTCCACGGTGAGGCTGCCGCCGCTGGGCATCGCGTCACGCGCATTGATCACCAGGTTGAGCAGGGCGCTTTCCAATTGATTCGGGTCGGCTTCGGCCGTCCACAGGGTGTCGCTCAGGCGCATTTGCAGGCAGATACTTTCATTGATACTGCGTTCCAGCAGTTCGCCCATGGAGGTCACCAGCTTATTGATCTCCACCGGTTTCGGGTCCAGCGACTGCCTGCGCGAAAACGCCAGCAGGCGATGGGTGAGGCCAGCGGCGCGGTTGGCCGAGGTGACGCCCAGGTCGATCAAACTGTCCAGATCGTCCAGCTTGCCCCGCGCCACACGCCGGCGCAGCAGTTCCAGGCTGCCGATGATGCCGGTCAGCATGTTGTTGAAGTCATGGGCGATACCACCGGTCAACTGGCCGACGGCTTCCATTTTCTGCGACTGGCGCAGGGCTTCTTCATTGCTGCGCAATTGCGCGGTACGTTCTTCCACTTGCTGTTCGAGGGTTTCCAGGGTGCGTTGCAGGCGCAGTTCACTGGCGCTCAGGTCGATCAAGCGGTCCCGGGCTTCGTATTGCCGGCGCCGCCCACGCAGGGCGGTACTGACCAGGCTGATCAGGGTCACGGGGTGGAAGGGGCGCTCAAGGAAAGTGACATTGCCCAGTAGCCCGCTCAGGTGCGACGAGCCATTTTGCTCGCTGCCGCCGTGATGGGTCATCAGCACAATGGGCAGGTCCGACCAGGCCGGCTGCTGGTGCAGGTACTCCAGTAGCGGCTCCATGTCCACGCCGCGCAAGGCTTCGGCGGCAATGATCAGCACGCCGGCGCCCTCGTGCAGTGCTTCGCACAAGTCGGCCAGGCTGCCGGCAACCAAGCCATGGTAGCCGGCCTCTTTGAGCATCATCAGCGCCAACGAGCTGTCGCGGCCCACAGGCGCAAGAATAATGGCCCGTTCAAAGACTGAGGAAAGGGGCGTCACACTTACTCTTCCTTGAGCAGAGGCGAGCCGGCGCCCATGTAGATCGGAATGCCGCGTAGCACACCCTGGAAATTATCCAGGGGTTCGCCAACGGTCATGCCGCGACCGCTGATGCGGTACTCGCGAATCGTCGACTCATGGCTACCGGTGCGTTTCTTGATCACCGAAATGGCCCGACGAACCTTGCCCAATGCCTCGAAGTAACGCAGCAGGATCACGGTATCGGCCAGGTAGGTGATATCCACGGGGGTCTGCATATCGCCGACCAGGCCATGCTGGGCCACGGTCATGAACGTTGCGGCACCGCGCCGGTTCAGGTACAGCAGCAGTTCGTGCATGTGCAGGATCAGCGCGTTCTCTTCCGGCATGGCCGCCTGGTAGCCGTTGATACTGTCGATGACCACGGTTTTGATGCCGCCTTCGTCCACGCAACGCCGTACTCGGTGGGAGAATTCCCCAGGAGACAGCTCGGCCGCGTCAACCTGTTCGATCAACAAGTTGCCGGTGGCCTGCATCGCAGCCAGATCGATACCCATGTTATGCATGCGCTCAAACAGCAAACCCATCTCTTCGTCAAAGATAAACAGCGCGGCCTTTTCGCCACGCTGTACGGCGGCGGCGGCGAAGACCATTGAAATCAGCGATTTGCCGGTGCCGGCCGGGCCCAGGATCAGGCTGCTGGAACCTGTTTCGACGCCGCCGCCCATCAGCGCATCGAGTTCGGGGATGCCGCTGCTCTTGGTCTGGCGTGTATACCCACCGCGATGTTCGGCGGCCACCAGGCGCGGGAACACATGTACACCGTCGCCCATGATGGTGAAATCATGAAAGCCGCCACGGTATTTCTGGCCGCGGTATTTCACTACCCGCACCCGGCGGCGTTCGGCACCGTAGCTGGGTGTCAGTTCTTCCAGGCGAATCACGCCATGGGCCACACTGTGAACGGTTTTGTCGAGGGATTCGGTGGTCAGGTCATCGAGCAGCAGTACCGTGGCGTCATACCGCACGAAATAATGCTTGATCGCCAGGATCTGCCGGCGATAGCGCAGGGAGCTCTGCGCCAACAGGCGGATCTCCGACAGGCTGTCGACCACTACGCGGGTCGGCTTGACCCGTTCCACCACCTCGAAAATCTGCCGCGTGGCTTCGCCCAGCTCAAGGTCCGAGGAGTACAGCAGGCTCTGCTGGTGCTCGGCGTTGAGCAGGCTTTCCGGCGGAGTCAATTCGAAGATATGGATGTTGTCGTCCAGGTCCCAACCATGGGACTTGGCGCCTTGGCGCAGCTCATGTTCGGTTTCGGACAAGGTGATATACAGCGATTTTTCACCGTCTTTCGCTCCCGCCTGCAGAAAGTGCAGCGCGACGGTGGTTTTACCCGTGCCCGGCTCGCCTTCCAGCAGGAACAAGTGGCTGCGCGATAGCCCCCCGGAAAGAATGTCATCAAGACCTTCGATACCAGTGGCTGCCTTTTCACTTAAAAGCGAATTAGATGTAGACAAGAAGTGCCCTCAGGTCACGTACAAGTTGGGTGCGCGCCGCTGTGGCGCGCCATATTCACTTGACCGTGTCGACCTGTGGCGGTTCAACGTTTTGGATTATTTGTGCGAAGCGCAGCCACTTTTGCACCTTTATTTGCGCGCGATCACAGGCCTTGCTGCAGCGCAGGGTCATCCGGGTTCTGTTGCTCAAGCTGTGCCAGCAGCACCTGGACATTCTGCAACTGGCCGCTCTCTTTCCAATAATTGACCAGCAACACCCGCGCTTTTCGATTGGCCGGGTGGCGCTGCACGATGTCTTCCAACTGGCGCTGGGCGGCTTCGAGTTCGTCCTGGTCGTGCAGCGTGGTAGCCAGGTCGTAGCGGTAGTCCTGATTGTCCGGTTCAAGCTCCACCGCCTTGGACAGGCCGAGCAAGGCATAGGGGCGCTCGCCATGGTGCAGCAGCCACATGCCCAGGGCGTGTTGCAGGTAAGCCGATTCCGGGTGCGCCGCCAATTGCTGCGCGAGCAGCTGGCGCGATTCGTCGGTTTTGCCCTGTTTATCCAGCAGCTCGATCTGCGCCACCACCGCTTGCAGGTTGTCCGGTTGCAGGCGCATGGCCTGCTGCAGGGCGTTTTGCGCCTCCGGCAGCAGGGCGCTGTGGATATACAGGCGCGCCAGTTGGATCCAGCCTTCGGCGGTTTCGGGCTGGGCCTTGAGGGTGTTGGCGAATTCGTCGAGCACTTGCTGCAGCGGGCCGAAGTACAGGCCCAGGGTGTCCGGCGACAGGCCGAGCAGGGCGTTGGCGGCGGCAAAGCGCACCGGCTGCTCGGGGTCATCCAGCACCGGGCCGAGCAGCAAGGTGCGCTGGCCGGAAGGCACCAGGCCGACAATGCTGTGGATCGCGGCTTCACGCACCAGGGGCGACTCATCGGCCAGGTCTTTGTCTGCCAGCTTCAACGCCTGGGGGCTGGGGTAGTTGGGCAATTCGGCATGCAGCGCGGCGCGGCGCTCAGGTGAAAGGTCCGGCCGCCCCAGCTGTTGATACAACACCCGCGCCGCGCCCGGCTCACCGTTGCGCGCCTGCTTCAAGGCTTTGGCATAACCATGGGCAATCGCCGGAGGCACGGCCACCGGTGTTGCGCGGGAGAAGAACCAGGTGATCAACAAAATCGACAACAGGGCGCACAGGCCGACGATGGCGTAACGGCGTGACTTTGACATGCAGGCGTCCGAAGGCAGGGTACAGGTACAAAGCCTCAAGCTTCGGCCAGTGCAGGGCGAGTGTCAAACCCGATTGGCCAAACCGGTCAGCCATGTTGGAGGCTTTGACCATTGCTCGTAGCGCCGCTGCAGAGCGACTATTTGAGGGCGATTGACCGCCTGGAAAGTGTCCTTAAAACAAAAAACACACAAGGAACTGAAGCGATGCGTGATTACCTGGCCGCCACCACCGAGTTCGATTACCAGCACACCGTCGACGCCGCCCTGGCCGGCAACCTGCAGGCGCTCAACGCCTGTGTGGAATGCTGTGACCGTCACGCATTGCCTGGGCGTATTGCGCTGTTCTGGGAGGGCAGGGACGGGCGCAGCGCCACGGTCACCTTCAGCGAGCTGCAGGACCAGGCCTCACGCTTCGCCAATTTCCTGCTGGCCCAGGGCGTCAAGCGCGGCGACAAGGTCGCCGGCTTGTTGCCGCGCACGGCCGAACTGCTGGTGGTGGTGTTCGCCACCTGGCGCATCGGCGCGGTCTATCAACCGTTGTTTACGGCGTTCGGGCCCAAGGCGATCGAGCATCGCCTGAACAGTTCCGGCGCCGCGCTGGTCGTCACCGATGCCGTGAACCGGCCCAAGCTCACCGACGTGGACGGCTGCCCCACCATCGTGACGGTCAGCGGGGCCAAGGGCGAAGGCCTGGTACGCGGCGATTTCAGTTTCTGGGCCGAACTGCCCAACCACTCGAACGTCTGCGAGCCGGTGCTGCTGGGGGGCGACGAGCCCTTCCTGCTGATGTTCACCTCGGGCACCACCGGCCCGTCCAAAGCCCTGTCGGTACCGCTCAAGGCGATTGTCGCGTTCCAGAACTACACCCGCGACGCGGCGGACCTGCGCCCCGAAGACGCGTTCTGGAACGTGGCCGATCCGGGCTGGGCCTATGGCATCTACTTCGGCGTGACCGGGCCGCTGTCCCTGGGGCATCCGATCACCTTCTACGATGGCCCTTTCAGTGTGGAAAGCACCTGCCGGATCATCAACAAATACGGCATTACCAACCTCACCGGTTCGCCCACCGCGTATCGACTGTTGATTGCCGGCGGCGAGCCGTTCGCTCGCTCGATCAAGGGCAAGCTGCGCATCGTCAGCAGCGCCGGCGAGCCCCTGAACCCCGAGGTGATCCGCTGGTTCGCCGACAACCTCGGCGTGACCATCCACGATCACTACGGGCAGACCGAATTGGGCATGGTGCTGTGCAATCACCATGGCCTGGCGCATCCGGTACACGTCGGCTCGGCCGGGTTCGCCTCGCCTGGGCATCGCATCGTGGTACTGGATGACAATCACCAGGAACTGCCTGCCGGTCAGCCCGGCATTCTCGCCATCGACCGCGAGCAATCGCCGATGTGCTGGTTCGCCGGGTATGAAGGCGTCAACACCAAAGCCTTTGTCGGCAAGTACTACCTCAGTGGCGACACCGTGGAGCTCAACCCGGACGGCAGCATCAGTTTTGTCGGGCGCAGTGATGACGTGATTACCACCTCAGGCTACCGCGTGGGGCCGTTCGACGTGGAAAGCGCCCTGGTCGAACACCCGGCCGTGGTCGAAGCCGCCGTGGTCGGCAAGCCCTGCCCAGAGCGCACCGAACTGGTGAAAGCCTTCGTGGTGATCAACGAACAGTACCGCGCCACCTCGGAACTCGCTGAAGAATTGCGCCTGCATGTGCGCCAGCGCCTGGCGGCCCATGCGTACCCGCGAGAAATCGAATTCGTCAGCGACTTGCCCAAGACCCCCAGCGGCAAGCTGCAACGCTTTATTTTGCGTAATCAGGAAATCGCCAAGGCCCAGGCGGCCGTGGCGTGATCCGTTGAAAAGGAAACCATGATGCAGATTGAAAACAAGGTATTTGTGGTCAGCGGCGGCGCTTCGGGCCTCGGTGCGGCCACTGCCGACATGCTGGTTGCAGCGGGTGCCAAGGTCATGCTGGTAGACCTCAACGCCGATGCCGTCGCCGCCAATGCCCGGCAGCTTGGCGATAACGCCCGCAGCGCCGTGGCAGATATCAGCCAGGAAGCCGCTGCCGAAGCGGCTGTGCAGGCCGCCGTTGCCGCCTTTGGCGGGTTGCATGGTTTGATCAACTGCGCCGGTGTGGTGCGCGGTGAGAAAATCCTCGGCAAAAACGGCCCGCACGCCCTGGCCAGCTTCGCCCAGGTGATCAACGTCAACCTGATCGGCAGCTTCAACCTGCTGCGCCTGGCTGCAGCGGCTATCGCTGACACACCCGCGGATGCCGATGGCGAGCGCGGTGTGATCATCAATACCGCTTCGGTGGCGGCGTTCGACGGGCAGATCGGTCAAGCCGCATATGCCGCCTCCAAAGGCGCGATTGCCAGCCTCACCCTGCCGGCCGCACGGGAGTTGGCCCGTTTCGGTATCCGGGTGATGACCATCGCTCCCGGCATTTTCGAAACCCCGATGATGGCCGGCATGACCCCGGAAGTCCGCGATTCCCTTGCCGCCGGCGTGCCGTTCCCGCCGCGCCTGGGCAAACCCGCCGAATATGCAGCCCTGGTGCGGCATATCATTGAAAACAGCATGCTCAATGGCGAGGTGATCCGTCTTGACGGTGCCTTGCGTATGGCTGCCAAGTAAGGAGCTCTCTTCATGAACGATCCTATCGTTATCGTCAGCGCCGTGCGCACGCCCATGGGCGGGTTCCAGGGCGACCTCAAGGGCCTGACCGCGCCGCAACTGGGCGCCGCCGCGATTCGTGCGGCCGTGGAGCGCGCCGGTATCGCCAGCGACGCCGTCGATGAGGTGTTGTTTGGCTGCGTGCTGCCCGCCGGCCTCGGCCAGGCGCCGGCACGCCAGGCAGCGCTGGGTGCCGGGCTGGACAAAGCCACCCGCTGCACCACCCTCAACAAGATGTGCGGTTCCGGCATGCAGGCGACAATTCTGGCCCACGACGCGTTGCGCGCCGGCAGCGTCGACGTGGTGATTGCCGGCGGCATGGAGAGCATGTCCAACGCACCGTACCTGCTCGACCGCGCCCGCAGCGGTTATCGCATGGGCCACGGCAAGGTGCTCGACCACATGTTCCTCGACGGCCTGGAAGACGCCTACGACAAGGGGCGCCTGATGGGCACCTTTGCTGAAGATTGCGCCGAGCACAACGGTTTTAGCCGACAAGCCCAGGACGCCTTTGCGATTGCCTCCCTGACGCGTGCGCAGGAAGCCATCACCCACGGCAGTTTTGCCGCCGAAATAGTCCCGGTCCAGGTCACCGTCGGCAAAGAGCAAAAAACCATCCTGCACGACGAACAGCCGCCCAAGGCCAAGCTGGACAAGATCGCCAGCCTCAAACCGGCGTTCCGCGAAGGCGGCACGGTGACCGCAGCTAATTCCAGCTCGATCTCCGACGGGGCAGCGGCGCTGCTGTTGATGCGTGAGTCCGATGCACGGCAACGCGGCCTCAAGCCGTTGGCGGTGATTCATGGGCATGCGGCGTTCGCCGATGAGCCGGGGCTGTTTCCGGTGGCGCCTGTCGGCGCGATCCGTAAGTTGATGAGCAAAACCGGCTGGAACGTGGCGGATGTCGACCTGTTCGAGATCAACGAGGCGTTCGCAGTGGTCAGCCTGGTGACCATGAGCAAACTGGAGATTCCCCACAGCAAGGTCAACGTGCACGGCGGCGCCTGCGCCCTGGGCCACCCGATCGGCGCCTCGGGCGCGCGCATCCTGGTGACCTTGCTCTCGGCCCTGCGCCAGAAAGGCCTCAAGCGCGGGGTCGCCGCCATCTGCATCGGCGGTGGTGAAGCCACGGCCATGGCCGTTGAATGCCTGTATTAAGGACTGACCATGCTGCCTAATGACGAACAACTGCAAATCAGCGACGCGGCCCGGCAGTTTGCCCAGGAGCGTCTGAAACCGTTCGCCGCCGAATGGGACCGCGAGCATCGCTTTCCCAGGGAGGCCATCGGTGAAATGGCCGAACTGGGCTTTTTCGGCATGCTGGTACCGGAACAATGGGGCGGCTGCGACACGGGTTACCTGGCCTACGCCATGGCCCTGGAAGAAATCGCCGCCGGCGACGGGGCCTGCTCGACCATCATGAGCGTGCACAACTCGGTGGGTTGCGTGCCGATCCTCAAATTTGGCAATGACCAGCAGAAAGACCAGTTCCTCAAACCCTTGGCCAGCGGGGCGATGCTTGGCGCCTTTGCATTGACCGAACCCCAGGCCGGTTCCGACGCCAGCAGCCTTAAAACCCGCGCACGTCTTGACGGTGATCATTACGTGCTCAACGGCTGCAAACAATTCATCACTTCCGGGCAAAACGCCGGTGTGGTGATTGTGTTTGCGGTCACTGACCCGGCGGCGGGCAAGCGCGGCATCACTGCGTTTATCGTTCCCACCGACTCGCCGGGCTATACCGTGGCGCGGGTCGAGGACAAGCTGGGGCAACATGCATCGGATACCTGTCAGATCCTGTTTGAAGACGTGAAGGTGCCGGTCGCCAACCGCCTGGGCGAGGAGGGCGAGGGCTACAGGATCGCCCTGGCCAACCTCGAAGGCGGGCGCGTGGGCATTGCCGCGCAATCGGTGGGCATGGCCCGCGCCGCCTTTGAAGCGGCCCGCGACTACGCCCGCGAGCGTGAGACCTTCGGCAAGGCGCTGATCGAACACCAGGCCGTGGCCTTTCGCCTGGCCGACATGGCCACGCAAATTGCCGTCGCCCGGCAGATGGTCCATTACGCGGCAGCCCTGCGTGACAGCGGCAAACCGGCCTTGGTCGAGGCGTCGATGGCCAAGCTGTTCGCCTCGGAAATGGCCGAGAAAGTCTGTTCGGCCGCCTTGCAAACCCTGGGCGGTTACGGTTACCTGAGCGACTTCCCGCTGGAGCGGATCTACCGCGATGTGCGGGTCTGCCAGATTTACGAAGGCACCAGCGATATCCAGCGCATGGTCATCTCACGCAATCTTTAAGGAGCCGATACATGAGTTATGAAACCATTTTGCTCGAAGTCCAAGGCCGCGTCGGGCTGATTACCCTTAACCGCCCGCAGGCGCTGAACGCCTTGAACGCCCAATTGGTCAGCGAGTTGAACCAGGCGCTGGATGGCCTGGAAGCCAATCCGGAAATCGGCTGCATCGTGCTGACCGGCTCGAAGAAAGCCTTCGCCGCCGGCGCCGACATCAAGGAAATGGCTGAGCTGACCTACCCGCAGATCTACCTGGACGACCTGTTCAGCGACAGCGACCGCGTGGCCAACCGCCGCAAGCCGATCATAGCCGCCGTGAACGGCTTCGCCCTCGGTGGTGGCTGCGAGCTGGCGCTGATGTGCGACTTCATCCTGGCCGGTGACAGCGCCAAGTTCGGTCAGCCGGAGATCAACCTGGGCGTGCTGCCGGGCATGGGCGGTACTCAGCGGCTTACCCGTGCGGTGGGCAAGGCGAAGGCCATGGAAATGTGCCTGACCGGGCGCTTTATCGACGCGGTAGAAGCCGAACGTTGCGGCATCGTTGCGCGCATCGTGCCTGCTGACGAGCTGCTGGACGAAGCCTTGAAAGTGGCCACCCTGATCGCGGGCAAATCAGTGCCGATCAGCATGATGGTCAAGGAAAGCGTGAACCGCGCGTTTGAAGTGAGCCTGTCCGAAGGCGTGCGTTTTGAGCGCCGCGTGTTTCATGCGGCGTTCGCGACCCAGGATCAGAAGGAAGGGATGGCAGCGTTCGTGGCCAAGCGCGCACCGGAGTTCAAAGACAAGTAGCTGTGGAGAGTCAAGATCGTTCCCACGCTCCGCGTGGGAACTCAGCCCGTGACGCTCTGCGTCACCCGTGGCCATCATTAGCGGGACGCGGAGCGTCCCAGGTGGCATTCCCACGCAGAGCGTGGGAACGATCAATCAGTTACTTATGGTGTGTCAGTCAGAGCTGATAATTCTTCAACTCCCTGGCAATCACCATCCGCTGAATTTCGCTGGTGCCTTCATAAATCTGTGTGATCCGTGCATCCCGGTAGTAACGCTCCACCGGATAGTCTTCCAGATACCCATACCCGCCGTGAATCTGCATCGCCTTCGAGCAGACTCTTTCGGCCATTTCCGAGGCGAACAGCTTGGCCTGGGACGCTTCCGACAGGCACGGCTTACCGGCGCTGCGCAGGCGTGCGGCGTGCAGGATCAGCAGGCGTGCGGCGTTCAGTTGGGTTTGCATGTCGGCCAGCAGGTTGGCCACGCTCTGGTGTTCAATGATTGCCTTGTCGAACTGCACCCGATCACGGGCATAGGTCAGCGCCGCTTCAAAGGCGGCACGTGCGATGCCCAGGGCCTGGGCGGCGATGCCGATACGGCCGCCCTCCAGGTTGGACAGGGCGATGGCCAGGCCCTTGCCGCGCTCGCCCAGCAGGTTGGCTTCGGGCACGGTGCATTGGTTGAGGGTGACGGCGCAGGTGTCCGATGCGCGAATGCCCATCTTGTGTTCGGTGCGGTCGACCACGAAGCCCGGCGTATCCGTGGGGACCAGGAACGCCGAAAGGCCTTTCTTGCCCAGCTCCGGGTCGGTCACGGCAAACACAATGGCCAACTTCGCGCGCTTGCCATTGCTGACAAACTGCTTGGCGCCGTTGATCACCCACTGGCCGTCGCGCAGTTCGGCGCGGGTGCGCAGGTTATGGGCTTCAGAACCGGCCTGGGGCTCGGTCAGGCAGAAGCAACCGATGGCCTGGCCGCTGGCGAGCGCGGCCAGCCAAGTGTGTTTCTGCGCCTCTGTGCCGTAGTTGAGGAGTGGGCCGCAACCCACTGAATTATGGATACTCATCAGTGCGCCCGTGGCGCCATCCCCGGCGGAAATTTCCTCCACGGCAAGGGCATAGGCGACGTAATCCACGTAGGTGCCGCCCCATTCTTCCGGCACCACCATGCCGAGCAGGCCCAGCTCGCCCATCTTGGCCACCAGCGCGTCGTCGATCCAGCCGGCCTTTTCCCAGGCCTGGGCATGGGGTGCGATTTCGCCACGGGCAAAGTCACGCGCCATGTCGCGGATCATCACTTGTTCTTCAGTGTATTCAAGATCTTGCATGGCTTATTTCTCAATCTGCGTGAAGTCGCGAAAGAAGCTGTCGACATGGTCGGCGTCCAGCCCTTGCAGGGTGGGCGGGTTCCACTGCGGGTTCTTGTCTTTATCGATGATCAACGCGCGAACCCCTTCGATCAGATCGCCGCGTGCGAACCACTGGCGGTCCAGATGCAGCTCCAGGGCAAAGCACTGTTCCAGCGGCAGGTGGCGCCCACGGCGCAGCATCTGCAGGGTGACGGCCATGGCCAGTGGCGAGCGGGTCTGCATCAGGGCGACGGTGGTCAGCGCCCAGTGGTGGCTGTCGGCGACGGTGACTTGCTGTAGCTGCTCGACCATGCTCGGCAGGTCCGGCAGGCCGAAGAAATGGTCAATGGCCGGGCGCAAGGCCGCCAGTGGCGCATCCGGCAGTTGTTGTACGGCGAGCCTGGCGAGCACGCCTTGCAGGTCCTTGAGGGGCGAATCGCGCCATTGCAGGCTGTCGAGCGCGTGCTCAAGCTCCGTCAGTTTGGCGCTGTCGAGGTACCAATCGGCCAGGCCGCAGTACAGCGCGTCCGCCGCACGGATCTGCACCCCGGTGACGCCGAGGTAAATCCCCAGCTCGCCTGGGACACGCGGCAGGAAGTAGCTGCCACCCACGTCCGGAAAATAGCCGATGGCCACTTCCGGCATCGCCAGGCGGCTGCGCTCGGTCACGACGCGCAGGTCGGCGCCCTGTACCAGCCCCATACCACCGCCGAGCACGAAGCCGTCCATCAAGGCCAGCACGGGTTTAGGGTAATGGTGGATGGACAGGTCGAGCGCGTATTCCTCGACGAAGAAGTCTTCATGCAGGGTGTCGCCACGCTTGAAACTGTCGTACAGGGAACGGATATCGCCGCCGGCACAGAAGGCCTTGTCGCCGGCACCGCGCAACACCACGGCGTAGACAAGCGAATCATCGGCCCAGGCCTGCAGCTGCGTCGTCAACAGACGCACCATGTCCAGGGTAATGGCATTCAAGCCGGCGGGGCGGTTGAGGGTGAGGTAACCGATATGGTTACGCACCTCACTCAGTACTGCTTCCTGCTGAATATCGGTGTGGCGTGCTTCGGAGGACACCTGAGCAGTCATCACTAACTCCCTGCTTTTATTGTTCTTTATCAAGATGTTCGCGGGCGAACTATCGCGTGATCCTACCAGCGCAAATTTGCCGCCTACAACCCGGAATCCTGCAGGTCGTTGTTGCATTTATGCACAACGGGTCAAACTACGCGACTGGCCAGGACTTCGCCGATACTGCGCCGTCGCGCATGGCCTTCGGCGGCATGAATCAATTGCTCCAGCTCCGTGGGCTCGACGTCGAAGAACTGCTCCATGTCGGCCAATGCCAATTTGAGGTCGGCGGCGGTGATGGCCGGGTCGTTCACGGGCGCGCTGCCGAGCATGACAGGTACCGGCTCGGCTTGCCCCTTGGGATAACGCGTGCGGGTGGCATTGTTGTAGGCCAGCGCACACGCCAGCAGGGCAGCGGCGCCGAGCATGACCGGTGCCAGCTCGTGCCAGCCGAGGGCGATGGAGGCAGGGTCGGCCAGTACCAGCGTCATGGCCAGGCCACCGGCCGGGGGATGCAGGCAGCGCAGCCAGCAGATCAGCACGACCGTCATGCCCGCCGCCAGGCAAGCGCTGCCCAGGGTGCGTCCCAACACTCGCGCCACGAGCAACGCCACCACGCCAGCACACAGATAGCTGCCCATGATCGACCAGGGTTGCGCCAGCGCCCCCGACGACACGGCAAACAGCAGCACCGCCGACGCCCCCAGCGGGCCAAGCAGGTGCAGGGCGACTTCCATGCCGAACACCTGGGCACACACCCAGACACTGAGCAGCGTGCCCAAGGCCATGCCGATAGCGGCGCGACTCCATTCGGAAGGACGGGTATTGATGGCAGCAGGTAACCAGCGAGCGAGCATTGAAGAGGGGTCCTGAAACTGAGGGCGAAAAAAAAGGCCTGCCTGGTTTCCCGGAAAAGCCCTTGAAAGTTCCAACATTGGGGGAAGGAACCCGAACAGTGTGCCAACTGAGTTGCAGCGGCGCCAATGCATATTAATGAGGGTTGAATGCAAAAATTATGTACTTAAGGGGCTTCGTCAAAAAAGATCCGGCCAGCATCATGGGAGGCGGGCGTGCAAATCTTGCCCAGTACAAGGCTGTCGACTTCTTCGTTGAACAAGCGTTTTTGCAGGTTCGCCTGCAGGCCTGGTTCGTCGGCCAGCGGCCCCTTCAACGCTACCAGCGCGTCACGTAAGCCCCTCAACCGATCCAGTCTCGGCGCGGCTACAGATAACCGATCCTCTCGCACGGCATTGCCCTCCTTGTTGTTATGTCGTTATGCAGGTTCCCTGACCAGGGCTGTTACAGGCAGCCCTTGATACGGGTGGTAAATAGTTAATGCCCTTGCAAACGAGTCTACAGTTGGGCTCCGGGCTCCGGAAGGCGAAGTTCAGCGGCCGTTACGCAAAGCACTGTAGGGGGTTTCTCGGTGATTATGATGAAAAACGCCCAGGGGGTTTATAAGCGGGCGTTTTTCTTACCTGACGGCTGCAAACACACTCAGAGAGGTGCTTTTTTCTCCAGGTGCAACAACACGTAGGGGGTCATATCGAACGCCCCGGTGAGCGTCGGCGTGAGCGCACGCAAGCGTGGGTCAGTCAGGCTGTTAAAGTCGGCCTGGCTCATCACCAGCCAGGCGGGCGCCTGAACAGGCTGGAGCTCGATGGGCAACTGGGTAAACAGCGGAACCTTGTCGCAATTGAAGTTGACCATGAACTTGATGGCTTTTGCGTCTTTGCCCAACGCATGCAAGACCAATGGCGCCGGTTGTTGCAGGATCTGCTCCTTGGCCGCCAGGGTGAACGTACGGGTGTCGTAAAGGCTGCGCTCCAAGGGTTCGACCACCATGATGTAAGTCGTCCAGAGTGCCATGACTGCGGCGAATGCCGGACCGACCGGGCGCAGCCGAGCCTGGAACAGTGCCAGCAATGCCAGTACCTGCAGCACTGCCAGTACGCCAAACATCGGCCCGAGATCGGCCAGCAGTTGCGGGTAACGCCGTCGCGCAACGATCAGGCCCACCGCCAACAGCGCCGGCAGCAACGTCCACAGCACCAGCATCAAGCCGCGCAACCCGCTGAACAGCCGGCCTTGGGCGACCTGAAACGGATACGCGGCAATGATCGCCGCCATCGGCAGCATCGGCAGGATATACCGCGCCTTTTTTGCCTGGGGCACCGACAAGCCAAGCATCACCAAGACACCCGCTGCCGCGCAGTACAGCACCAGCTTCAACGCCGGGTCCGGCGCTCGGCGGCCACCGCTCATCACGGCCAGCAGCACCAGCAGCGCCACCGGATAGGCCAGGGCGTAGTTGCCGAGGGAACTGGTGAAGTAATACAGCACGCCGCCAGAGCCTTCGCTGCCATCCATGCGCCCCAGAAACTGCATGCGAATCACCTCACGCATGAAGTCTTCGCCACCGCTGAGCTTGGCCAGCAGCAACAGCAGGCCGATACACGCCGCCAGCAAGGCCAGCGCCAACAACCCGAAGCTGAACAACTGACGCCATTGACGGTTGATCAGGTAATAACTGCACAGCACCCCGGTAGGAATCACCAGGCCGATTGGGCCACGAATCGCAAACCCCAGCATCAACAGCGCAAACACCCAGTGCAGGCGTCTGGCCGCAGCAAAATGCTCATGGGCATAACCCAGGTAGAACACCGCCAGGGTCACGGCCGCGAGCATCTGGTCCAGGGAGACGGCGCGGGTTTGGCTGATAAAGGTGCTGCTGAGCAGCAACATTGCAATGCTCAGAAGACCCCAGCGCGCGGAGTACGGCGCGGTGAGCCGGTAGACCAGCACCACGATGGACGCCGAAGCCACAGCGCTGGGCAGCCAGGCCGTGAAGCTGGTGACCTGGCCGATAGGCAGGGAGAGCAGCCAGGTCAGCAAGGTCGAGGTGGCCAGGTAGTCAGCATACGGCTGGCCGTAAGTGGTGGGAAAGAAGCTCGGCCCATGGCGCAGCATCTCCTGGGCAAACACCACGAAGCGCGAGTCGAAGCCGATAATCGCCTGGTGCCAGCTGCCCGCGATGAACAGCAGCAGTGCCAACAGCCCCAAACCCAGTGACTGTCGGCGCAGCGTTGGCGTGAGCAGGGGCGGCTGAGCCTTGTTCACTGATCAGCCTGCCTTGGCCTGTTGCACCCAGTTTTGCTGGGGGATCGGCAACTCGCACGAGTCACCACGGCCAATCGGGAAGTATTTGAAGCCTTTGCGCGTCAGGCGCTCGCCGTCGTACAGGTTGCGACCGTCGAAGATCACCGGGGTTTTCAGGCGCTGGTGGATCAGGTCGAAGTCCGGCGCCTTGAATTGCTGCCACTCGGTGCAGACGATCAGCGCATCGGCGCCGCCCAGGGTGGACTCCGGCGTGCCCATCAGCATCAGTCGTGGGTCGTCGCCATAGATGCGCTGGGTTTCCTGCATGGCTTCGGGGTCGAACGCACGCACATTGGCGCCGGCGGCCCACAAGGCTTCCATCAGCACGCGGCTCGGCGCGTCACGCATGTCGTCGGTGTTGGGCTTGAAGGCCAGGCCCCACAGGGCGAAGGTCTTGCCGCGCAGGTCGCCCTTGAAGAACGCGTTGATGCGCTCGAACAACTTGCTTTTCTGGCGCTGGTTGATCGCTTCCACGGCTTCCAGCAGGTCGCTGGAACAGTTGGCCTGCTTGGCGCTGTGGATCAGGGCGCGCATGTCCTTGGGAAAGCAGGAGCCGCCGTAGCCGCAACCGGGATAAATGAAGTGGTAGCCGATGCGCGAGTCGGCGCCAATGCCCAGGCGCACGGCTTCGATGTCGGCGCCCAGGTGTTCGGCCAGCTCGGCGATCTGGTTGATGAAGCTGATCTTGGTGGCGAGCATGCAGTTGGCGGCGTACTTGGTCAGTTCGGCGCTGCGCAGGTCCATGAAGATGATGCGGTCATGGTTGCGGTTGAACGGCGCGTAGAGGTCACGCATGACCTCCCGCACTTCTTCGCGCTCGCAGCCAATGATGATGCGGTCCGGTCGGCGGCAGTCGGCGACGGCCGAGCCTTCCTTGAGGAATTCCGGGTTGGAGACGATATCGAATTGCAGCTCGCGGCCCGCTGCGTGCAGTTTTTTGTGTATGTGATCGCGCAGGGTATCGCCGGTACCCACAGGCACGGTGGACTTCTCCACCAGGATCACCGGTGCCACGCGATGGCGGGCCACCGCATCACCCACTGACAGCACGTATTTCAGGTCGGCCGAACCGTCCTCATCCGACGGCGTACCCACCGCAATGAACAGCACCTCACCATGCTCGACGGCGAGTTTTTCGTCGTAGGTGAAATGCAGGCGTCCGCTTTCCAGGTTTTCCTTGACCATGGCCGCCAGGCCCGGCTCGAAGATCGTCACATGGCCCTTCTGCAGCGACTCGACCTTGCTCCGGTCAACGTCCATGCAAATAACATCGTGACCGACTTCGGCTAATACGGTGGCCTGTACCAAGCCAACGTAACCACTACCAAATACACTGATTTTCATGGGGTATTCCTGGGACTTGAGGTGCTAGCACGACGAGAGTTGATAACCAGTACGCCGAGGATGACCAAGGCCACCCCCAGGGTTTTTGCAAGCGAAAAGTGTTCGTTGAATACCGGCAGGCAGGCGGCCAGCAGGTACACCAGCGCGTAGCTGATGCTCAGCAGCGAGTAAGCGCGCCCGAGAGGCAAGTGCTTCAGCGCGCCGAGCCAGCAGAGCATCGACAGTGCATAGGCGCTGATCGCCAGGGCCACCACGCCCAGGGCGCTCAGGTCGAGGCTGGCGCTGCTCAAGGCGCTTAGCCACGCCTCCGGCAACGGCAGGCGCGTCATGCTCCAGCGCATGCCCAATTGGGCCGCGCTGACCAGGCCGACACTGCCCAGGGCCAGGGCGAAACCGCGCATCCGGCTCATACCTGGCGCCCCAGCAGCACAACGCCTGCAATGATCAGCACCACGCCCAGCCAGTGGCGGCCATCGATGTGTTCAGCAAACACAAAGCGCGCCATCAGCGTGACCACTACAAAATTCAGGCTGAGCATCGGGTAGGCAATCCCGACTTCCAGGCGCTGCAGCACCAGCAGCCACACCAGCAAACCCAGGCCCAGGCACACCAGCGCCGACCACAACCAGGGTGAGCGCAGCTTCAGCGCCCAACGGTCGGGCAATTCGCGCCAGCTTTCCACGGCAAATTTCTGCGAGACCTGGCCCGCGCACGTAAGCA
Organism: Pseudomonas sp. R1-43-08; assembly: GCF_003852255.1. Taxonomy (NCBI): domain Bacteria; kingdom Pseudomonadati; phylum Pseudomonadota; class Gammaproteobacteria; order Pseudomonadales; family Pseudomonadaceae; genus Pseudomonas; species Pseudomonas sp. R1-43-08. The sequence continues at coordinate 2,841,318 of NZ_CP027734.1, read as the reverse complement.
TGCAGGCGCTGAGTAACAGAAGCAGGGTGATCATTGCGCGACCTGCGGGAAAATCAGAATCACGATGTTGCCCTGCGCATAGCGCTTGCCGTCCGCGGGCAGCAGGGCGAGTTCTTCCTTTTCGCCCTGGCTGTTGACGCGCATCACCACGCCGACGGCGCCGCTGCGGCGGGTTTCGGCCATCCAGGCCTGGATTCGATTGCGGTCGACCAGGCGTTGGGCAGTGTCCGCATAAGCCAGGCCGTATTTCACCTCGCCAGAGGTGTTGTACAGCGTGATGTCGGGCCGTTTCAGGCGCCACGACAGCGCAGCGGAGGCGCCCAGGTCGTTGCTCAACAGCGCAATGGAGGGCATGAGTTCTTCGGCATGATCGATGATGAACTGGTCCGGGGTCTTGTTATAAACCACCGAATGGGGCAGCGCGGCGGGCACCAGGGCAACCAGCAAGGCACTGCCGATCAGCGGCGCGGCCCACAGTGTCAACGGGCGGGCCGCCTGCAGCAGGTTGGCCAGGATCCAGCCGAGCAGACAGGTAAACAGCAGCACCAGGCTGAGGGTTTCTTCACCGGGTTCGTACACCGGTTTCTTCCACTGGAACCAGATGATTGCCAACAGGGCGAGCACGCCGATGACCAGGTTCAGCCAACCGTTGATGCGCAATACGCGGCCACGGCCTTGAGCGAGCTTGTCACTCAAGGTCGAACCCATCAGCAAGGCCAGGGGCAGCAGGCACGGCATGATGTACGCTGGCAGTTTGCCTTTGGCCAGGCTGAAAAAGGCCAGGGGCATCAGCAGCCACAGCAGCAGGAACGCGGTGTTCGGCAGGCGCCGGTCCAGCCACGCCTGTTTGAGGCTGGACGGCAGCAGCGCAACCCAGGGCAGCGTGAACGCCAACAGCAACGGCAGGTAATACCAGAACGGCTCGGCGTGCTGCGCGTCTTCACCGGCAAAGCGCTGGATATGCTCATGCCAGAAGAAGAAGTGCCAGTAATCCGGCTCTTGCAGGTGCACGGCCAGGGCCCATGGCAAGCTGACCAGGATCGCCGCAGCCACGGCCACCGGGCCGTACTTGAACAGTTCCATCGAACGTTTCTGCCAGAGGGCATAGGGCAGGGCGATCAACACCGGCAGCAACCACGCCAGAAAGCCTTTGGTCATGAAGCCCATGCCACAGGCCAGGCCGAGCACGGCCCAGGACCACAACCTGGCGCGCTGCATGCGGCTGTCGAAGCAGAACCACAAGGCAACGCCTGTGAGGTTGACCCAGAAGGTGAACTGCGGGTCCAGGTTGGCGTAGCCACCGAGCATCGCCACGCTGACGAAACTCATGTACAGCACGCTGCTGATCAGGCTTTTCTGCGGGTCATTCCACAACCGGCGCGACATCAGGTAAACCAGCAGGATGCTCAAGCCGGTGCTCAAGGCCGACGCAAAGCGCACGCCGAACAGGTTCTGGCCGAAGATCGCCTGGCCCAGCGCGATCATCCAGTAGCCCGCCGCCGGTTTCTCGAAGTAGCGAATGCCCATGAAGTGCGGCGCGGCCCACTTGCCGGTCAGCAGCATTTCCTGGCTGATCTGCGCATAGCGGGTTTCATCCGGAATCCACAGGCCGTGGGTGGCCAGCGGTACCAGGTAAAACACGCCAAACGCCAACAGGAGCAAGGGCAATGCCCAGCGGCGGATCATGCCTGCTGCACTCCAAGCCAACCCTCGCGGCCGCTCAATGCGCCGCGCACCAGCTGTTGCTGGGGCAGGGTGGTCACATCCGCGGGCAATAACGCGCTCAAGGGTTGGAAATCAATGCCGCGCTGCCCTGCCTGGGCGAGCAACTGGCGAAAATCATTGGCCATCAGAATCCCTTCTACTTCTGCGTGGATGGTGTAGACGTTCAGCTTCGACGCGTTGAACCGGTCAAGGATGAACGTGTTGAAGTCCTTGGCAGCCACTACCGGCCCGACAACTTCGTCGAAGGTCGGCAGGTCTACCGGAATTTGTGGGGTGCCCGCGCTGCCATCGGCCAAGGTCGGTCGAAACAGGCTGGTGCCCCGGCAATCACTGTTGTAGCGAAAGTTGAAGGCTTGTTTGGCTTGCACCACGCGCTCGTCGGCGCGCCAACCGGCGGCCGCTGAACAGTCGATCCGCTCACCCAGGATGTCGCTCAAGGTATCCACGCCGCGTCGGATCTGCTCGACCAGCTGTGCGTCGCTCCAGCGCCCGGTATTGGCCTGCCAGCCGTGGTGGTCCCACGCGTGCAGCCCAACTTCATGCCCGGCGGCCTTGGCCTGGCGCATCAAGTGCCCCAGGTCACGGCCAATCGGCTTGCCCGGCCAGGCGGTGCCGGCCAGCAGGATGTCCCAGCCATACAGGCCGGCGGCATTGGAACGCAGCATTTTCCACAGGAACTGCGGGCGGATCAGGCGCCACAAGTGGCGCCCCATGTTGTCCGGCCCGACGCTGAAAAAGAACGTCGCTTTAATCCCGGCTTCGTCCAGGGACTCGAGCAGCCGTGGCACGCCTTCACGGGTGCCTCGGTAGGTGTCGACGTCGATGCGCAGGCCTGCCTTCATTACTTTTTGTCCGCTATTTCAAGCATCGCTTCACGCAGGAAGAAATCCAGCGTGTTGCCGATGGTTTCGCTCATCGCCACGGTCGGCTCCCAGTTCAGCAGGCGCTTGGCGTTCTCGATGCTCGGCTTGCGGTGTGCCACGTCCTGGTAACCGGTGCCGTAGAACGCCTTGCTTTCCACGTCGCGAAAACCCGCGAACGGCGGGAAGTTGCCGCGCAGCGGGTGCGCTTCGAACTGACGCAGCAGCTCTTCGCCCAACTGACGGATGCTGGCTTCGTTTTCCGGGTTGCCGATGTTGATGATCTGGCCGTCGCAGACGCCCTTGTCGTTATCGATGATGCGCGCCAGGGCCTCGATGCCGTCGGCAATGTCGGTGAAGCAACGCTTCTGCTCGCCACCGTCGAACAGGCGGATCGGCGTGCCTTCCACCAGGTTCAGGATCAGCTGGGTGATGGCGCGGGAACTGCCGATACGCGCTGAATCCAGGCGGTCCAGGCGCGGGCCCATCCAGTTGAACGGACGGAACAGGGTGAACTTGAGGCCCTTGTCGCCGTAGGCCCAGATCACGCGGTCGAGCAGTTGCTTGGAGACCGAGTAGATCCAGCGTTGCTTGTTGACCGGGCCCACCACCAGGTTGGAGGTGTCTTCGTCGAAGTACTGGTCCTGGCACATGCCATAGACTTCGGACGTGGAGGGGAAGATCACGCGCTTGTTGTACTTGACGCAGTAGCGCACCAGCTTGAGGTTTTCTTCGAAGTCCAGCTCGAACACGCGCAGCGGGTTGCGGGTGTATTCGATCGGCGTGGCGATGGCCACCAGCGGCAGCACCACATCGCATTTCTTGATGTGGTATTCGATCCACTCGGTGTGAATGCTGATATCGCCTTCCACATAGTGGAAATTGGGGTGGCTGCGCAGGCGCTCGATGGCGTCGGAGCCGATGTCCAGGCCGTAGACTTCGTAACGGTCGTCACGCAACAGGCGCTCGGACAGGTGGTTACCGATAAAGCCGTTCACCCCCAGGATCAGCACGCGGGTGCGGCGTGGCTTGCGGCCCGACTCGGCGCCGCGCAGCACGGAGCCGTCCACCAGGCCCAGTTCATCGGCCAGGGACGGGCCGGCCAGGTACAGGCCGTTGTCGTTGCGCTGGCCGAACTTGATCACCAGCGAGTCTTCACCACAGGCGATGCGCAGCGGATTGACGCTGATCACCCGGCCCGGCGCCAGGCCTTCGTTGCCCTGGGCCACTTCCGCCTGCCAAACGATGAGTTTGTGCTCGCCCACCGCGCAAAAGGCGCCAGGGTAAGGCTGAGTCACGGCGCGCACCAGGTTGAACAATTGTTCGGCGGGCTTTTTCCAGTCGATCTTGCCATCGGCGGCAGTACGGCGGCCGAAGCAGGTCGCCTGGCTTTCGTCCTGGGCAGTTTCAGCCAGTTTGCCCTGGGCCAGTTGCGGCAGGGCGTCGCGCAGCAGGTGGCTGGCGGCCTCTCGCAGCTTGGCGTGCAGGCTCAAACCGGTGTCGCTGCGCTCGATGCTGACTTTGTGTTGGGCCAGGATCGCGCCGGCATCGGCACGCTTGACCATGCGGTGCAGGGTCACGCCGGTTTCGGTTTCACCGTTGACCAGCACCCAGTTGGCCGGCGCGCGGCCACGGTATTTGGGCAGCAGCGAACCATGCAGGTTGAACGCGCCTTGGCGGGCGAGGGCCAGCAGCGGTTCGCTGAGCAGGTTGCGGTAGTAGAACGAGAAGATGAAATCCGGGTTCAGCTTGGCGATGCGTTCGACCCACAGCGGGTGGTTCGCGTCTTCCGGGGCGTGCACCGGGATACCGTTGCGGGCGCACAGCTGGGCGACGGAGCCGTAGAAGTTGTTTTCCTTGGGGTCATCGGCATGGGTGAACACGGCGGCAATGTCGTAACCCGCAGCCAGCAGGGCTTCAATACCTGCACAACCAATGTCGTGGTAGGCGAATACAACGGCTTTTGAACTCATGACTGAACCTGATCGGAAGAAGTAGAAGTATGGGAAGACACCAGGCCATCGACGACGACCACGGGAGCCGGTGCTGCCGGTTGGTTGCGCAGCACTTTTTCAATGAAGAAACGCGGGCGGGCGCGCACATCGCTGTACATACGGCCCAGGTATTCACCCAGCAGGCCCATGCCGATGAACTGGCCACCGGTGAACACGAACAACACCGCAAACAGCACGAACAGGCCGTCGCCCGCCCAAGTGGCGCCGAAGGCCAGGCGCATGACGATCAGCGCGAAGGCAAACAGCACGCCCAGCGCCGCCAGGCTGAACCCGACGATCGACAGCAGGCGCAGCGGCGTGGTGGTCATGCAGGTGAGCAGGTCGAACATCAGGCTGATCAGGCGCATGGCGCTGTATTTGGATTCGCCGTGTTCACGCTCGGCGTGGTGCACCAGAATTTCCGTGGTGTGACGGGCGAAGCCGTTGGCCAGGATCGGGATAAAGGTGCTGCGCTCGCGGCAGGCCAGCATCGCGTCGACGATGGTGCGGCGGTAGGCGCGCAGCATGCAGCCGTAATCGGTCATCGCCACGCCGGTGGAGCGCTGCACGGCGAGGTTGATCAGGCGCGAAGGCCAGCGGCGGAAGGCCGAATCCTGGCGATTGTTACGCACCGTGGCGACCACGTCGTAGCCCAGGGCGGCTTGTTCCACCAGGCGCGGGATTTCTTCCGGCGGGTTCTGCAGGTCGGCGTCGAGGGTGATCACCACTTCACCGCGGCACTGTTCGAAACCCGCCATGATCGCGGCGTGCTGGCCATAGTTACGGTTGAGAATCACCGCCACTACCTTGCTGCCATCTTCGGCGGCGGCGTCTTCGAGCAATTGCGCCGAATTGTCGCGGCTACCGTCATCCACCAGGATGATTTCGTAGTCGTAGGCCAGCTGTTGGCAAGCGGCCGTGGTGCGGCGCAGCAACTCAGGCAGGCTCTCTTGTTCGTTATAAACCGGGATAACGATCGATACGCACTGAATAGGGTAGGGTTTCAAAGATTCATGACCTCGGGCTGAAGCAAACTTGGAGCGCGAAAACTGCAGCGTTTGTTGGGCAAAACTACAGCCCGCAGATGACAAAGCCGCGCTAAAGATAAAGTGTAATCAATAGGTTAGTCGATAAACCCCGGATTGCTCTGAAGTGATGCCTATAAGGTTAAGCGCAAAAATGTTCAACGAATATGAAAGGCGGATGAAAAACTCGTTTATTTGACAGGTAGACAGCCAGTGTTCAGCAATGTGGCCAAGGTGTTAAAGCCTGTGAATGTTCAGCCGAATAGGAGCGGGCTGGCACCTATCTGGTTCACATGATCAGCCCACGTAGTTGCTCCACTGCCTCTATTCAACAATCTTCTCTGCATTGCCCTTCAAGTGCCGGTAAAGTAAGCCATCTCTTGCCAGGGTACTCGGATGAATAGCGTGCAGCTTTTACGCGGCCAGTTGCGGCCGGTGTTGATCGGATTGTGGGTGTGCGTTGCCTGGGTCACGACCGTGCGGGCCGATGAGGGCGTGACCCTGGCCAGCGTTGACCAGGTACCGGAGGGCGTCGAAGTACGCGGCAAGCAGGTCGCTGCCTATACCTGGGACGACCGCCAGGGCAAGAACCTGCTGGTGCTGGCCGAACAGGTCAGCGAGCGGGACGACGATGGCACCCAGTCGGCCTTTGTCTACGCGGCCCAGTACCTGCTGGCGGGCGAGCATCCCAAGCGCGTGTGGATGCTTTACGACGATGTGCGCCAGTGCGAATTCGACGCCGGGCTGCACTTTGACACGGCAGCCACCCGAGTCACCGACCTTTTGGGTGACGGCACGACCCAGGCGACTGTGGGCTACTCGCGCACCTGCACCAGCGACGTGAGCCCAAATGAATTCAAGCTGATCCTGCACGCCGGCAAGTCCGAGAAGTATCGCCTGCGCGGCGTCGACCGTTACGGCGCAGCCTGGTGGGACGAGGACGCCGGCGCCCTGCGCGGCATGCCATTGCCGACCGATTGCAGCGTTGCCGCGCAGCAGGCGCTGGTCAGCCAGTACAAAGAGCAGGGCACCGAGCTACCGCTGCCGGGCTGCTATGGCGACGAGAAGGATTTTGCCAAGGCACCGGACAGCTACCTGGCGTTCATGCGTCAGCACTGGTTTGCGCTGATGAAAAAACAGGACGCCGACTGGAGCCAGTCCCAGACCCAACCCCAGCAGCCCACGCAAGAGGACGACATGGCACCGTGATTTGATGGCAGTGCCCGGATTGCGCTAGACTCGGCCCTCGCCAATTCAATAAATATCGCGATTAATCAATAGATTGCTCGTGATATTTAATCCAAAGGCTGATCTACCTTGACTGAGTCCATCCGCAACCCGCTGACCCTCTACCTCACCCGCCTGGCGCCTTCCAGCCAGTTGACCATGCGCTACGTGCTGCAGGACGCCGCCGACCGCCTGGGCTTTGAAGACGTCAACCTTGAAGACATCGACTGGCACCTGCTGCAGCCCGAACAGGTGATCGGCCTGGTCGCTGCGTTGCGCGAAGACGGCTATGCGCCGAACACCTCATCGCTGTATGTGAATGCGGTGCGCGGGGTGATGAACGAAGCATGGCGGATGAGCCTGATCAGCCAGGAACACTTGTTGAAGATGCGCTCGGTCAAGGCCGCGTCCGGTACGCGCCTGGGGCAGGGGCGTAACCTGCGCCGCACATTGATCCGCGAAATGATGGAGGTCTGCGCCGCCGACCCGCGCCCGCAAGGCCTGCGCGATGCCGCCGTGATCGGCATCCTGTACGGCTCGGGCATGCGCAAGTCGGAGTCGGTCAACCTTGACCTGGCGCAGATCGATTTTGAGCAGCGCAGCTTGCGCGTGATCGGCAAGGGCAATAAAGAGCTGATCAAATACGCGCCGGACTGGGCCTTCGCCAAGCTGCAGGCCTGGCTGGAGTTTCGTCGCGGGCAACTCAAGGAAGGCGAACAGGACGACCCGTTCCTGTTCAACCGAATCCGTCGCGGCAGCCATATCACCCGTGAACGCATCACCAAGCACGCGATTTACTACATCGCTCGCCAGCGCGGGGACCAGGTGGGCGTGAAGATCATGCCCCATGATTTTCGCCGCTCGTTCATTACCCGGGTGATCGAGGAGCATGACCTGTCGATCGCGCAGAAGCTGGCCCATCACACCAACATCCAGACCACCGCCAGCTATGACGTGCGTGACGACAATGAGCGGCGGCGCGCGGTGGATCGCTTCGATTTGTAAGGCTCAAGCACTCGCCAGGTGCGGCGGCAAGCGGCGCAGCGTCCATATCACCGTGAGCAGGGCGGCGGCCGCGCACAGCGCGATGCCCACCAGCATTGGCGCGGGCGTATGGTCGGCGAACAACCCCACCAGCGTCATCGACACAGCGGCGGTAACCATCTGAATCGCGCCCAGCAACGCCGACGCCGACCCTGCCACCGCACCGTGATCCTCCAGTGACAACACCCCGGCGGCCGGCAACAACAGGCCGAGAAAGCCGAAGCCGACAAACAGCAGGGTCATCATCAACGCCAGGTTATCGCCCCACAGCGTGGTGGCCGCCAGCAGCGCCATCACGGCCGCCACGGCAATTACCGACCAGCGAATCAGCGGTGCCAGGCCAAAGCGCGCGCTCAGGCGGGCTGTCAGCTGGCTCATGGCGAAAAACGAGGCGGCGTTGACGGCAAAGCACAGGCTGAACTGGGTAGGCGTCAAGCCGAAATACTGGATATACACGAACGGCGCACTGCCGATAAACACGAAGAACGTGGCCAGGCCAAAGCCACTGACCACTGCCAAGCCGATAAACACCGGATCGCGCAGCAGCGCGCCGTAGCTGCGGATCGCACCGCCCAGGGTTTTGCCCAGGCGCCGCTCGGCCGGGTGGGTTTCGGGCAGTTGTACAACGGTCATCACCAGGCACAGCACGGCCACCACCGCCAGCACGGCGAACACCTCGCGCCAGCTCCAGAGTGAAATCACCACACTGCCGGCCAGGGGCGCAAGGATCGGCGAGACACTCATCACCAGCATCAGCAACGCCATCAAGCGCGCGGCTTGATGGCCGGTATAGAGGTCGCGCACGATCGCCCGCGGGATGACCATGCCGGCGCACGCGCCAAACGCTTGCAGGGCGCGAAACCCGATCAGCACTTCAATGGTTGGCGCCAGCGCGCAACCGACGCTGGCCACGGCGAAAATCACCAGGCCGGCGTAGATCGGCGGCTTGCGTCCATACACATCGCTGAGCGGCCCGTAGAACAGCTGGCACACGCCGATGATCATGAAAAATACCGTGAGGCTCATCTGCACGGCGGCGGGCGAGGCCTGCAGGCTGGCGCCCAGGGTGGGCAGGGCGGGGAGGTAGCTGTCGATGGCGAACGGGCCGATGGCGGTGATCAACCCCAGCAGCAAGGCGAGGTGGGCAATACGTTGAGGCATGGGTGTCCCGGGGCAAGCAAAAGACGCCCAGCTTAAGGTATCCGCGCAGATCCGCAAACTTGAGCTTCACTAACAGCCAGTGATGCCGATAACGCTAGTAACGACGTATCGGCGCTTGGGTAAGGGGATATCCGCATGACGATCAAATTACGCTTGACGCTGTTGATTGCGACCGGGTTGCTGACCGCCCTGGTCATGAGCCTGGCCGGTTACCTTGGAAACCGACAGATGAGCGCTGCCGTGCAGGAAAACGAGGTCAGCATGACCGTTTTGCGCAACCACATGGAAGCCGACATGATGCATGACGCGCTGCGCGCCGATGTGTTGTCCGCCATGCTGGTGGGCCTGGGCAAAAGCACCACCACCGCCGCAGAGGTCAATAGTTCGCTCAAGGAGCACGCCGAGAACTTTCGCAAGGTACTGGGGGACAACCTCAAGTTGCCGTTGGAAGCCACGCTCAAAACCAACCTCGACAACATCAAGCCCAGCCTGGACACCTACATCAGCGCCGCCGAGCGTATCGTCGCGCTGGCCTTGGGCAACCCCGAAGGCGCTCGCGGGGAGCTTGAAACTTTCAATAAAGCCTTCAGCCAGCTCGAAGATCAAATGGGCGCCTTCAGTGAGTTGATCGAAAGCCATACCGAACGCACCGGCGAGGCTACCCAACAAACTATTCATAACGCCAATCTGATCCTGGGCGCAGTCTTGATCGCCAGCCTGTTGCTACTGCTGGCCCAGGGACGCTGGGTAATCCTCAGCATCATGGGGCCTCTGCAGGCTGCCAGCCGCATCGCCGCGAGTATCGCCAGCGGCAACTTGAGCGAGCCGATTGTCGAGCCCAGCCGCAAGGACGAAGCCAGTTCATTGATTCGCAGCCTTGCCACCATGCAGCGCGACCTGCGCGGCATGATCGACGTGGTGCGCAGCAATGCCCACGGCGTCAATGGCGTGAGCGAACGACTGAGCCAGGGCTGCCATGAAGTGGCGGGCAGCAGCCAGCAGCAAAGCGCCGCAGCCAGCACCATGGCCGCCGCCGCCAGCGAAATGACCGCCAGCATCGAAGAAATCACCCGCCACGCCGGGCGCGCGCTGGACATGGCCAACCAGGCCGAAGCCCTGGCCAAGGACGGCGGCCGGGTGATTCACCAAGTGGTCAGCGACATGGACGGCATTGCCCGTTCCGCCCAACAATCGGCCCTGGTCATTCGCACCCTGGACAAGGAATCCGAGGCCATCTACAGCATCATCCAAGTGATCAAGGGCATCGCCGACCAAACCAACCTGCTGGCCCTCAACGCCGCCATCGAAGCCGCTCGCGCCGGTGAACAAGGGCGCGGTTTTGCCGTTGTTGCCGACGAAGTACGCAGCCTGGCCGGCCGCACCAGCGCCTCCACCCAGGAAATCGCCAGCATGGTCGGGCGTATCCAGCAAAGCACCCGGGAAGCGGTGACCAGCATGGAGGAGGGCGTCGCCCAGGTGGACAAAGGCATGGCCGTGACCGCCGATGTGGAGCGCGCCATTCGCGAGATTCTGCAGGCCACCTTGAGCACCACGGAGTTGGTCAACGACATCTCCCGGACCATCGGCGAGCAGAGCCTGGCCAGCAATGAAATCGCCCACCAGGTGGAGATGATCGCCGGTATGTCGCAAAACAATAGCCGCGTCATCGGTGAAACAGCCGCGACCACCGATGAGCTGGCCGGCCTGGCCGGGAAATTGTCGCAGTCGGTGGATCGGTTCAGCGTGTAGACCTGTTGATCAACGGCCGGCCTCTGAGGCCGGTTTTTTTTGTCCGGAGAAAAGGGGAACCGGGTAAGACCATCCGGCAAAATTGATTCGACCCCACAAAAAAAGATTGAATATTCACACCTAATGTTATTTAAATAACAAAACAAGAGCGACACGCCTTGCCTCGTCGTGCCGTAACAAGGTGGAATAGCAATGAGCAAGATCGCAGTCATCGGCAGCAATATGGTTGATCTGATTACCTACATCGACCGCATGCCGGCCCAGGGCGAGACCCTCGAAGCGCCGGGTTTTGCCCTCGGTTGCGGCGGCAAGGGGGCCAACCAGGCCGTCGCGGCCGCCAAGTTGGGGGCTGATGTCCTGATGCTGAGCAAGGTCGGCGACGACATGTTTGCCGACAACACCGTGGCCAACTTCCAACGCTTTGGCATCGACACCCGTTACGTGCAGCGCGTGCCGGGTGTTTCCAGCGGCGTCGCGCCGATCTTCGTGCGAACTGACTCGCACAACAGCATATTGATCGTCAAAGGAGCCAATGCGCATCTGTCGCCGGCGGACATCGATGCCGCTGCAGCGGACCTGCGTGAATGCACGCTGATCGTGCTGCAGTTGGAAATCAACGTGGAGACGGTCTACCACGCCATCGAATTCGCTCACCGACACGCTATCGCGGTGCTGCTCAACCCGGCACCGGCGCTGACCGGGTTGAGCACCGAGCATCTGGCGCACCTGGACTTCCTGATCCCCAACGAATCGGAACTGGCGCTGATCACCGGTCACGTCGTGAACTCGCCGGCCTCGGCCCAGGCCGCCGCGCGCAGCCTGGTCACCAGCGGCATTCGCCACGTGATCGTCACCCTTGGCGAGCACGGTGCGTTGTACGTGGGCGAAGAGGGCGAATTCCATGTGCCCGGCGTACAGGTGGTGGCCCGTGATACCACGGGGGCCGGCGATGCCTTTATCGGATGCTTCATTCACCACTGGAGCCGCGACGGCCATATCCGTCAGGCCATTGAACAGGCGGTAGCGTATTCCGCGTGCTCGGTCATGGCGCTGGGTACGCAAACGTCTTATCCCGACCACGAAACGTTCACGCGTTTCCAGCAACAGCGGTAACACCCCACCCAGCCCGGAGAACAATAATGAACAAACCTGCGCTGCAACCGACTCCCGATGGCTTCTACCTGAACCGCACGCCCTGGTTCGCCTTTATCCTGCTGTGCAGCATCTTTGCGCTGTGGGCGGCGGCGGCGAGCATGAACGACGTGCTGATCGCCCATTTCAAGAAAGCGTTTCTGCTCAGTGATTTCCAGACCGCCTTTGTGCAGTCGGCGTTTTACCTGGGCTACTTTTTCGTAGCGATCCCGGCCGCGATGGTGGTGCGTCGCTTCAGCTACAAGAGCACGATCCTGATCGGCCTCCTGCTGTATATGTTCGGCTGCCTGTTGTTTTTTCCGGCGGCGTCCACGGCCAAGTACGGCATGTTCCTGTTGGCGCTGTTTGTGATAGCCGCCGGGCTGTCGTTCCTTGAAACCGCGTGCAACACCTATTCGACACTGATGGGGCCACGGGAAACCGGGACCCGACGCTTGAACATTTCGCAAACCTTCCACCCCTTCGGCGCAATGGCCGGGGTGTACGTAGGCAGCTTTGTGATGTTCAAGGACACGGACGCCACCAGGGAACAACTGACGCAGATGAGCGCTTCCGAGGCGGCGGTTGCACAGTTGCAAATGATCCAGTCCACGCTCTTGCCCTACAAGTGGATGATTGCCGTGCTGGTGCTGATCTTTATTCTGATCGCCATTACGCGATTTCCCGCCTGCAAGGGCAATAAGCCCGCTGGCAGCAAGCCCGGCAGTCTGCGTCAGAGCCTGGGCCGCCTGTGGCGCAACCCACGCTTTACCTTTGGCGTATTGGCGCAATTTCTTTACGTGGGCGCCCAGGTCGGCGTGTGGAGTTTCACCATTCGCCTGGCCATGCAAATGGGCGGTATGAACGAGCGCAGCGCCTCCTGGTTTTTGCTGACCACCTTTGCCGCGTATTTTGTCGGCAAGCTGATCGCCAACCTGTTGATGCGGCGGCTGCACCCCGCCAAGGTCCTGGCGATCTACGGGGTGCTGTGTATCGTGCTGCTGGCCTATACCATTCTGGTGCCGAACATTTCGGCGGTGTATGCAGCAGTCGGCGTGAGCATTTTCCTCGGCCCCTGCTGGCCGACCATCTACGGCCTGACCATCGATGGCCTGGGTGAAGACACCGGTGTCGGTGGCTCTTTGCTGGTGATGAGCATTGTAGGCGGCGGGGTGATCCCGATCTTCCAGGGCCTGCTGTCCGACGCCAGCGGCGGCAACATGCAGCTGGCTTACAGCGTGCCGTTACTGTGCTTTATCGTGATCGTGATGTATGCGCTCAAGTGCATGCGCCAACCCGGCACCTTACCGGCGGGCGCCACCGGGGCGGTGGTCTCATGAATACACGTATCCCACTGTACCGAGCGTTGTTTGGCGAGCAGGAAAAGATCCTCCTGCAATCCCCTGCATTCAAGGTCAGTGCCTGGACCTATGCGTCCGGTGTGTTGGCCCTGAGCCTGGAGAACAGCCGTGGCAAGCTGGTGGTACTGCCTTATCAAGGACAGATGATCTGGTCAGCCGAGTTCGACGGTTGCAACCTGACCATGAACAACCTGTTCGAGCAACCTCGGCCCAGCCCGACGATCATCGACACCTATGGCTGCTTCATGTTTCACAGTGGCCTGCTGCGCAATGGTTGCCCGACACCGGACGACACGCACGCCTTGCACGGCGAAATGCCCTGCGCGCCCCTGGACACGGCCTGGCTGGAAGTGGGCGAGGGCTTTTTGCGCCTGGGCGGCTCGTATCAGTACGCCAAGGGGTTCGGCGATCGTTACCTGGCTTGCCCCAGCGTCACATTGCGCGCCGATTCGGCCTTGTTCGATATCGATATGGACGTGACGAACCTGGCCGCAAAGCCCATGGACCTGATGTACATGGCCCACATGAACTACGCGTTTGTGGCCGGTGCGCGGTTTGTCGAACCGTTGGGCGTGCAACGCCTGCGCCTGCGTACCAGCGTGCCGGACCACGTCAAGCCGACGCCAGCCTGGAGCGCCTACATGGCCCGACTGGCCGAGCACCCGACTCAGTTGGCCTGCCTTGAACAGCCGTCACTGTACGACCCCGAGATCGTGTTTTTCTTTGATGGTGTTGCCACTGACGCCGCGGGCCAGGCGCATTTTCTACTCGATCATCCCGATGGCGCGGCGTTTTACACCCGTTACCGTCCCGAACAGTTCGAGCACGCCGCGCGTTGGATCCTGTACACGCCGGATCAGCAAGTGGCGGCGTTCGTTCTGCCGTCCACCTGTGAACCCGAGGGCTATAACGCCGAGAAAGCCAAAGGTCACGTGCGTGTGCTGACGGCTGGAGCCAGCGCTTCGTTCAGTGTCACCACCGGTTACTTGAGTGCGCAGGAGCGGCAGAAACTGTTGGGTTAGACCAGCAATTGCGTGCCGTTGGCCTGGATGACTTCCTTGTAGCCACGGGGGATTTTCTTGTCGCTGACCACGTAGTGAAAGTCTTCCAGGGCGGCGAAGTGAGCGGTGCGCACCGTGTCGAACTTGCTGAAATCGGCGAGCAGCACGCGCTGCTGGGCCTGGCGTATGACCTTTTGCTTGACCTCGACTTCGTTGAAGTTGAAGCACGTCACGCCGAATTCCTGGCTGACGCCGGCGGCGGTCACAAAGGCCCATGTCAGGCGCACGCTGTCGAGGATGCTGCTTTCGGCGCGGCTTTCAAAAACCTGATTCTTGCGGTGAAAGGTGCCACCGCACAACACGATGTGGCAATTGGGCTTGTTCTGCAGTTTGAGCAGCACGTTCAGCGAGCTGCACACCGCCGTGAACTCCAGCGCATCGGGAATGAAATCAACCACAAAAGGCGAGGTGGTGCCGCAGTCAAAAAACACCGTGTCACCGGCCTGGATCAACTGGGCAGCGAGCTTTCCGATGCGGCGTTTTTCCTCAACGTGACGCGTGTCCTGCTCCGCCACGCGATAATCGCCGGCCTCGTTGCCGACTCGCGTGATGTAGCCGCCCAGCAGGCGCAGATGATCGCTGAAATGGTTGAGATCGCGGCGCAGGGTCATTTCGGAAACCTCCAGCAGCGCGGCCATTTCCTTCAAGTGAATGGCATTCTGGTCCTGCAAGGCTTGTTGAATGAGCTTCAGTCGCTCGGCTTTTCTACTGTCCACGAGTATTCCAGAGGTTGATTGTTGTTGTTAAATAAGTAACATTAAATGTTAATATTGTAACTATTTTATGTGCGCACTGTGACACGCGCGCCACAATCATTGGCAACATACAGGCAAGGGCTCGTTAAATGAACAATCTTCCACCCGCAGCATTGGCCAAGTACATCGATCACACCCTGCTGGCTCCCGACGCCTCCCGTGAGCAGATCCGAACCTTGTGCGAAGAGGCCCGCGAACACGGCTTTTACTCCGTGTGCCTGAACTCGGGTCAAGTACCTTACGCCGCGTCATGCCTGACCGACAAAAGCGTAGTGATTTGTGCTGTTGTGGGCTTTCCATTGGGGGCCGGTCTGAGTGACACCAAGGCTTTCGAAGCCCAACGGGCAATTGCCGCCGGGGCAGGGGAGATCGATATGGTGCTCAATATCGGATGGTTGAAAGACGGGCTGCTGGACGCCGTGCGCGAAGACATCGCCCTGGTCCACGAGGCCTGCGGCGCCGTGCCGTTGAAGGTCATACTGGAAACCTGTCTGCTCGACGACAAGCAGAAGGTCCAGGCCTGCGAAATCTGCCGCGACTTGGGTGTGGCGTTCGTCAAGACCTCCACCGGCTTCAGCCGAAGCGGTGCGACAGTCGAAGATGTGGCACTGATGCGCCAGACCGTGGGCGCAGGGGTTGGTGTAAAGGCGTCCGGCGGTGTGCGCGATTATCCGACGGCTTTAAAGATGATTGAAGCCGGGGCGACACGTTTGGGCAGTAGTTCAGGAATTGCGATCGTGGGCGGAGCGATGACGGCGGCGGGTGGTTATTGAAGGTTTTTTGCTGATTGGTGATCGGGAGATATAACTATACTAAATAGTCATTTAGTTGAGTTATACGATATATGTATATAAACGGGCAGGGCAACAGGTCGATTTCAACCGAAAACAGCCAGCCAGATCGTATGCCCGCCACATTCCGGATCTTCTATTATTTGCTCAACGACGCTGAAACCGTGGGCATTGAGCAGCGCATTATATTCACCATGGTCCAGGCTGGCATGATAAAGCGTTTCGCCCTCAAAGCTGCCCAGCGCAACGCCATGTGCCGTGCCACTGGTAAACATCAGTGCAGCACCAGGCTGGGCATGGGCCTGGAAAATCGGGAACATTCGACGCTGATCATCAGGCGTCAGGTGAAAGAAACTGTCCCACGCCAGAATGCCTGCGTAACGCCGATTCAACGCCAACTGGCGCATGTCGGCCACATGCCAGGCGTGCTGCGGGAAACGTTGCCGACACAAGGTGATCATCGCCGTGGACGAATCAATCCCACATACAGCGTGACCCGCGTCGATCAAATAAGCTGCCACGGGTTCGGCGCAGCCACAGCCAACGTCGAGGACATCACCAGCCGCAATCGGCATGGCCTGACGAAAACGATCCAGCCAGGATTGTTCAACGAGGCGCCGTGAACGAACTCGATCCCATGTTTGAGCGTGACGTTCGTAAAGATCGATGATGTGATGGGCTGCTTCATGCATGCGGGAAATCCTGAGGGGATGTGGTTAAGAGGCGTGGCTGAGGTTTGAAATGTACCTGGGAGACGGCCTGTGTGGAATACCAATGGGTTCGCATAATGTATATTATGTTAAACGAGAGGCCATGTCATAAATGTTCATGAGCTGCCTAAGTGACTGATTCGACGAATTCGTTGTTGACGCCTACTCTCTCAACGGGCTATGTCCATAGTGTTCATGACGAATCCTTGAATGAGGTGGCTGCCGATGAGACTGATTCAGTGCCGTTTCTCTTCAGGTCAACGACTACCGCTACTTGTACAAGCTGGTGATGCGACTCCGTTGCCCATACTCATTCCGTTCATCTACGTCCAACTCAAACTCAGGCACCGCGCTTACAATACGGCTGCGGCGCACCTGCGCGCGATCCAGGCTTTCTACGCCTATGCCAAAAGCCGAGATCTGGATATCGATGAGGCCATTTTGGCCTGCCACTTTGAGGCGATTCTGGCTTTGCTGGATGGTTACGCTATTTGGCTCCAAAGTGGCCGTCATGCCGATAATCTGATTGCCCGAATCGGCAAACCGGGCACTGTACTTTTTCAGCAGATCAGTTCACGAACACGTGACCAGTACCTGCTCTGAAGCTCTACACCACGAATATCAATAAAGGTTCTCAGCACGCCTATGTCAGCATCAATGATCGCGAACATGATCCCCGCGACCCGCGCGTTGAAGAGCCTGCGCTCAAAACACATGGACGGACCGTAGGCATCTCCGCACAGTTGTATGAGGTCTACGAGCGCTATATCCAAAGCGACCGGCGCCCTCTGCGTGACGGTAAACCGATGAAATTGCTCTATCGCTATTTGTTCATCTCGGATCGTGGCCGCCCGCTATCGATCCGCGCGTTGTCTAACGTTCTTGATCGGCTGTTTCTGACCATTGAACTGGCTGATCCAGGGTTATTGTCAATTTGATTTTTGATATTGACATATCCAGAAACAAATGTGATCGTAACGCCCATGAGTGAGGATACTACTCATTGTAATAACCACAATAACGCTCAAGGGATTGGCATGTTTCATATCACTGTTATAAATCCATCTTCTCTTTCGCTTGCCTTTCCCTCCCGGGCACTTCGTACACTTTCAGCCTCTGTTCGATGCCGCATCAATGATTGGCGTTATTACGTCCTCGGCATGAAGTCGTCCCTCGTCGGTTGACGAGTACTCAAATCAAATAAAGCCTTTACGGCATGACGTTCAAACATATGCGTAACGACGCGCCGCTCGTTTCTTTTTCTGAAGCGCGCGACGAATTTTATCGGCCTCATGAATCAACATCGGTACATTTGCGACTTCTGGCCACAGAGATAGCGCGGTGCATGGCGGTGTCGCTTGCGACTTGATGGATCAACAAGGCCACAGAAAAATGAAAAGATCACTTATCGGTTTACTAGGATTTTTATCGCTGCTTCAGACATCACTTTCCTTTGCCGACAACGCCAACGGAAAAGCCCTTTTTGTACAGCGATGCGCCGTGTGTCACGGCCCCGACATCAAGGGAACAGGGCCGCTGGCCAATAAAAGCAATCCACCAACGCCAGACCTTACAACGGCTGCGTTCAAGAAGCGTCTCAATGATTATCCGGGCGTGATTGTGTCCTCAATAATACTTCGCCCCAGTGGAAGCCTGATTCCAAAAACGTTGCGAGAGAATGGCGTGAAGATACCGCCACATGCCTGGAGCGTGAATGATCTGCGTGACTTGCATCAATACATGAGTGACGTCATTACAAAGAAACGATGATTGTCAAAGGTGTGACGGATACATAAATCCGGTAACCCTTACACAGTGACTGGAAATCAAATCGCTCGATAACGCGCTGATGAAGTATTAGACGTGATCAATAGCTATTGCTGAATTATATTCAAGCCTTATAACTCAGAGCAGAGGGACAAACCCATGCGGACAAAGGTTGCAATCGTTGGAGCGGGCCCGGCGGGATTGATGTTGGGGCAACTTCTCTCGCTGATGAACATAAGCAACGTGATTGTTGAAAGTCGCTCAAGGGATTACGTCGAGGGGCGGAGTCGCGCCGGCCAGATCACCCCTGCCACGGTGAAGATTCTGACCGAAAGCGGTGTTGGTTCGAGGGTTCACGCTCAAGGAATGGTGCATTCGGCACTGCAATTCCATTACGACGGTGCGACACGCGAGCTGGACTTCCAGGCAATGACCGGGCGCACGGTCACCATCTATGGCCAGCAGGAGATCATTAAAGACCTCATTGCAGCGCGGTTGAAAACAGAGTTCCCGATCATGGCGCTGAGGCACCGGGAATTGCCGATCTATGGCGTGCAGTTTCATCCCGAGTCAGTGATGACCCAGCAAGGCCTGGCGATGCTGGGCAACTACCTTCAACTGGTTGAGGCTGTCCGCCCCGCCAGGGCAGCGATCTGATCGTTCGCGCTGAGGCGACGCCGGGTCGCCGCCCGAGGCCCGGCGAGGTGATGACTCAGCCCAGACGCATCGATACTTCGATGTCATCGCCGAACGGCACGCTGAGATAACCGTTCTGCGGCGAGCGCACGTGAGCCAGGTATTCCGGGCAATAGTCAGTGTTGTCGGCGATCACCAGTGCACCGGGGCGCAGGTGTTTTTCAACCAGACTCAATACGTCGCCATACAACGCCTTGGCGCCATCGAGCAGCAACAGATCGACCGTCCGCGGCAGGTTGCTGGCAAGGCTGTCGAGTGCATCGCCTTCGCGAATTTCAATCAGGTCACTGACGCCACCTTCTACAAAGTGATGCCGCGCCAGTTCAATCTTCACGGTTCGAATTCGCTAGTTCGGATCGACCAGACGAGCGGAAAATCTCGTCCATGAACATAACTCGATGAACAATCGCATTCGTTTTGAGCTATTGAGCCAAGTGCAGTGCGCTGGGGGGCGTCTTATGAACATCTGACATCGCCCACTTGTTAAATAAAGCATTACGGTATGGTCGAGATCTGCATCGTCTTTATTGTTACGGATCTCGAAACCGCACCGACGTCGCTGGACTAAAGTTTTTGCCCCGAAGGACATCTACTTTTAAGCACTCTCTTCCTCGGCCTGGAAAACCTCTATGAGCTTTTGATTGTAGTCATCCAGATAGCTTTGAAGCCCATCTCGATCGATCAGCCGAACGCCTGCTGTGCTGGCCAACTCCTTGGCCGACTTCGTGTAGTAGGAATTGGTGACAACCATGGCCTCGTCGCAACCGTAAAAGGCCTTAGCGGAAATGGCTTGCTGCACAGCCGCGTTACCGACTGAGCCAGAGTAGTTCTTGGCCTGGATAACCATGTTTTTACCGAAGCGACTGACAAAAAGATCGGCACCTTGATCAGCCGTCTTCTTGGTCTCTTTGACGTCGTAGCCGATCGTTTGGAAGATCTCAACCAGGAAGGCTTCGAATTGAAACCCGTCCATGGCATCCACCAAGTAC
This sequence comes from Pseudomonas sp. R1-43-08, assembly GCF_003852255.1. Classification (NCBI taxonomy): domain Bacteria; kingdom Pseudomonadati; phylum Pseudomonadota; class Gammaproteobacteria; order Pseudomonadales; family Pseudomonadaceae; genus Pseudomonas; species Pseudomonas sp. R1-43-08. The sequence continues at coordinate 2,821,272 of NZ_CP027734.1, read as the reverse complement.
ATGGTGATGAACTGGTTCGGATTGAAATGCTCGAGCTGCGATCCCAGCCGCTCGACGAGGATATCGAAATAGATCTCCTCGCAGAGGCTCAGACCATTTCGAAAGGCTTGCAGCGGCAGGAGTGGAACCCCGGATGTGGTCGATGATTGGGGGTTGAATTGAACATTGGGGAATGGAACGTCATTTTCCCATAGGTAGTAATAGAACAAAGCCAAGTCAGACCTGAACGTCGTCCCTGCCTCTTCAATCCAAGAACGTAAGGTGTCGGCAAGGTCAGTTCGAATGTGTCTGGTCAATTCTCTGGAGAAGCCCAGATAGGCAGAGTTGAAGGCGGTGGTCTGCAAAAGCTTGTCCAAGAGAGATGGAAGCCCTTCAAGCTCGTCAAAGCCTTTGCGTATCAAGACTTCTCTGAACAATTCCCTCTCGCTATACACACCATCCAATCGCGGCCCAGGTACACCCGCGTCATCGCTGCTACCTGCGCTTTCGCGAGTCGTGTGAATGAAGTTCGTGAAGTATGGCTGCTTCAGCTCCGCGTACTTCCTCAAGACGTTGTTCAAAAGATCGTTGAGCTGGGCTTGCTCCTTCTTCTTCCCGAAAAAGTCCTGAATCAAGCCTTTGGATCTGTATTGAAAGTCGGGATAAAACGAAGGATCCAGTGGCGTGAGGTGTCGCAACGTGATCTCTGATGAAGGTGAAACTTGAGAACCCATGCACCACGGGCATGCGATCTCAAAGGTAGTTCTGTTGCATCCATTGCATTGGTAAATCATCGCACTCATCCCTTTCATGATTCGTCACGCAACCTGTGCGTTCTCATGCTTGCGACAATATCTGAGTGCCATTAGCACGTCCACGCATGAGTGTCGGCGTCATTTCATCCGCACCAATGGTTCGTCCACCTTTAGCACTCCCCTCCTCCAAGGACATTTCATGACTTCAAAGTTTCAGCGCTACGCAGATGACGAAATTTCAGATCCAAGCATCCGAATGCCTGGTCAAATTTTGGCAACCAGCACCAACCAATATCCGATTGACGTCGTTGTTTCTCGCTGGAAAAAACACCTGATCGAGCCGTCTGCTGCTCACGAATGGACATGAACATGATCCGTACCCTCACAATTTAAGTACGCACCTGTTCCAACCTTTTACCCAACCCAACTGACCGCAGTTTTGGGAATCACTTCTGACTCGTCGAGTTTGGAGGCGAACATGCTCACTGCCGCGACGGCGTCGCTGGTGCCGCTGCGGATCTGCAATATCACCGAGCCGGCCTGATCGGCCAGGCCTACGCCGCGTTGCGCGCCCTCTTGAGTAGCGTTCATGCTGGCGACTGCATCGCGGGTTTCAGAAAGGATCTTGCCGATCATTTCGGCAATTTCTGCAGTCGAGCGACTGGTGCGCCCTGCCAGTTGTCGGACTTCGTCGGCCACTACCGCAAAGCCTCGGCCCTGATCGCCCGCTCGAGCGGCTTCAATGGCGGCGTTGAGGGCCAGCAGGTTGGTCTGATCAGCGATACCGCGAATGGTATTGACGATCGCCGTGATCTGTTCGGAACGGTCACCCAGCTGACCGACCAGCCGCGCCGACGCACCAATGTTTTCGGCTATCTGGCGCATCTCTCTGGCTGTTTCCTGGATGACTTGGGCGCCCTGTTCGGCGACTTTCTCAGTCTCGGCGGAAATATGGTACGCCCGGGAAGCGCCGCGCGAGTCCTCTTCAAAGCGCTCGATGCGCGCGGTGATATCACTGGCGAACTTGACGATCTTCGATAATTTGCCGTCAGCGTCATACACCGGGTTATAGGTCGCTTCCAGCCAGACTACCCGTCCGTTTTTGCCGATACGTTTGAACTGGCCACTGAAAAACTCGCCGGCATTCAATCGACGCCAGAAGTCGCTGTATTCGCTGCTATTGATCAAGCTTGGCTCGCAAAACAGCCGGTGGTGCTTACCCTTGAGCTCGTTCAGGCCGTAGCCCATGGTGTGTAGAAAGTTGTCGTTGGCCGAGAGGATATTGCCAGTTAGATCAAACTCAATCACAGCCATGGCGCGATCCAGCGCGGCCAGTTTGCCCCGCGCCAGCGCTTCTTGAGCGACTTTTTCAGTCACGTCCAGTGCATACTTGACGATCCTGTTCACTTGACCGCGCTCGTCGAGCACCGGGTTGTAACTGGCTTCAAGCCAGACATTCTGCCCCATCGCGTTAATTCGCTGGAAAGTACCCGACACGAATGTACCGGCACGCAGTTGCGCCCAAAACTGGCTGTAATCCGCGCTGCGGGTTAACGCAGGGGTGCAGAAGTCCCGATGCGACTTACCAGGCAATTGGTCAGCGCTATAGCCCATGGTGGCGAGAAAATTATCGTTGGCTCGCAGCACCTTTCCGTCCAGATCAAACTCGACCACCGCCATAGAGCGGCCCAGTGCTTCGAACAATCCCTTGTAACCCACTACTTCGGCCTTCCTGGCCTCCAGTTCATCTTTTATAGTTTTATTGAACATGGACTGACCCTCGGTTTACCGCCAACGGATACGACTTGAATAGATATCGGCGGTCAATCGGGCAACTGAATGGCGCCCTACACAATTATGATTTGACGTCAATAAACCGCGCTCTGATCACGCCTCATTCAACGCCAGCGCCATCTTCAACCGAAGATCGTCTTCCGCAAACGGCTTATGCAAAACCGGACAGCCAGCAAACTCCTTCGGCAGGCCGCTGGCTCCATACCCCGTGCTGAATAAAAACGGAATATTGCGCGCACGCAAAACGCTGGCAACCGGAAACACGCGTTCTCCCGCCAGGTTCACGTCCAGAATCGCCAGGTCTACGTCGAGCACACTGGCCTTTTCGAGTGCCTTCGCGAGTCGGGCCACGGAGGCGACTACCGTGCATCCCATGTCTTCGAGCATTTCCTCGATCAACATCGCGATGGCGCCTTCGTCTTCAACCAACAGCACCCTGATCCCTGGGAACACGGTCATGGTGTGTTCTCAACGACCATAAACGAGAAGCGGCAGTGAACGCCCTCATGGGCAAAGTCGAGTTCAAAAGAACCGTCTAGATCACGCTCGATGCAGCGCTGCATCAAACGTGAACCCAACCCTTTGCGTTCTGGCGTGATCACCGCAGGGCCGCCCTCCTCGCGCCAGTCCAGGGTGAGTAGCGCGCCGTCCGGTTGGGGTTGAACGCTCCAGTTCACGTAAAGTGTCCCGGTCTCGTTCGACATCGAACCGTATTTCAGGGCGTTGATTGCCAGCTCATTGAGGGTCATGGTGAGGCTCAGGGCGACGCGGGTGTCCACATCGATGGCATCACCGGCGATCATGATGCGCCCAGGTTCATCGCCGAATACCGGCATTAGCACTTCATGGGCCAGCACGCTCAGCGGAGTGTGGCCCCAATGCCGCTTCGTCAACAGGTCGTGGGCACGCGACAACGCGAGCAGCCTGGCTTCGAAGCGGACATAACCTTCGTTGGCATCCTGCGCGCTGCGCGCGGTTTGCGCCGCCAGAGACTGGACCGTAGCCAGGGTGTTCTTGACCCTGTGATTGAGTTCATCGATCAGGTTTTTCTGTCGGTCTTCTGCCTGCTTTCGCTCAGTAATGTCCACGAGCATGTTGATCGCACCGATCAGGTTTCCGTCGGCATCGTGCAGAGGGGTCGGATACGGCGCAAAGGACACGCGAGTGCCGTCCGGGCGTTCCGCAATGGCCTCGACGCCCCGCACCGGCCGATTTTCCCTGAGCGCCACGGCCATCGGGCATTGGTCGTGAGGCAGATACGTGCCATCGGTGTTGAACAGTTTCCAAGTGACGCACCACAGGTCGCCCAGTTGCGGTGTGCGCCCCGACAACTCGACGGCCGCGCCGTTATAGAAGTTGATGCGCCCTTCGGCGTCGGTGGTGTAGACGGCCGCCGGCAGCGCCTCCAGCAGGTTGCGCATGTGTCGCTCGCTTTCGCGCACGCGGTGTTCCATCTCTCGGGCCAGCGTCACGTCCTGGATGACCCGTACGCCGTAGCGGAACCTGCCATCGGCAGCCCTGACCGATGAGCTGTGAATATCCAGATAGATCGGCTGGCCATCGAGCTTTACGGCCCGTTTGCGCAACACGTAATTGTCCAGTTCGCCCGCCACCTGCCGTGCGTATAACGCCGCGTCCTGCTCGACACTGTCTGGATGGGTGTAGTCCAGGAAGGTCATCGCCAGCAGTTGTTCGCGAGACCGACCGAGCATGGTGCACAGGGCATCGTTCACCCGCAGCAGGCGACCGTCCTCCCCTGCTTCCGCAATGCCGATGGTCGCCGCCTCGTAAGTCGCCGCCAAGCGGTCATCGCTTTCCTGGCGCTCGGTTTCGGCGTCGTGCACGCGGGTCACGTCGATAGTGAAGCAACGGGTATTGAAGAATTTGCCGTTTTCAAAGCGCCCATTGGATGTAATCGCGACATGCTTGATGGTGCCGTTCTTGGCTTTTAGGCGCGCCGGATAGCTGTTCAGGCAATCGCCGCTGCCAAGCTTGGTGAGGATGTCACCGATAACCGGCTCATCCACATGGAATTCGGTGATATGACGGCCGATGTACTCGTCCGCTGAATAGCCCAGCAGCGATAACTCGGCTTTGTTGGCCCGCAGAATAATGCCTTCGCCGCTGACGATATGAAGGCCCACGGTGCTGTTTTCGAAGAAGTCTTCAAGATCGCAGCTTTTACGTCGCAGTTCTTCGGCGATGGCGTGGTGCGTCGAGACATCCTGAAAGCAGTTGATTGCGCCCTGGATGTGTCCCTCCCGGTCTCTCAGCGTGCGGATACTCATGAGTGCCACGAATCGCGATCCGTCAGGGCGCTCGATCAAGACTTCCTGGTTACGCGCGCACTGGCCCGCGTTGAGGGTCGAGGCCATCGGGCATTCGTCAACGGCCAACGGCGTGCCACCTGTGGAATAAAGGCGATAAGAACCGCAGAAGCGGTCTCCGCCCTCCCCCAGCGCCGGTGTCCTGCCCCACAGCTCGACCGCTTCGCTGTTGAACCTGATGAGCCACCCATCGCGGTCACATAGGTAGATAGCCCCAGGAATGGCATCGAGCGTGCGGGTTCCCATCGCGACCAGGCTCTCGTACTCGCTGGGCTCGCGCGCGTCCCTGGGGCGCTCATCAAAATTCAACATCGTTCATTCCTCAAACACCTGATTGGAACGCATCTGTTTCCACCGTCTTGGGGCCTACTCTGCCTGAGACGGCGTTCCACTTCAGATAAATCTCATTTCACCCGGAAAGATCTTTTCTGAGCCTGCAATGGACGCTAGATCATTATGGGTTTCGGTAGTTCAGTAAAAATGGCGCATAGAGCCCACTACAAGATCTTGTAGGTGCCAAGCCTCTACAAGTCCTCTATAAAAACCCGCACTTGCCCCCTCCCCCAAGGACATCCTGTCATGCACATGGAAGAGCATACGCTGAGCGAAATGAGTGACGAGCTCAAACTCATGTTAGGTCGCTTTCGGCACGAACAATTCGTCGAGAAACTTGGATGGCGATTGCCCATCCAGCCGCACCAGGCCGGTTGTGAGTGGGATCAATACGACACGGAGCACGCCCGCTACCTCCTGGCGTTCAACGAGCATCATTGCATTGTAGGCTGCGCCCGCCTGATACCCACAATATTCCCCAACCTGCTGGAGGGCGTCTTCCGCCATACCTGCGCCGGCACACCGCCCAAGCATACCGCTATCTGGGAAATGACACGTTTCACCACCCGCGAACCGCAATTGGCCATGCCTTTGTTCTGGAAAAGCCTCAAGACCGCCAGCCTGGCAGGCGCCGATGCCATCGTCGGCATCGTCAACAGCACGATGGAGCGCTATTACAAAATCAATGGGGTCAACTACGAACGCCTGGGGCCGGTCACCCTGCACCAGGACGAAAAAATCCTCGCGATCAAACTCTCGGCTCACCGTGAACACCACCGTGGTGCGCGCATGCCTTCAGCCTTCACGTCCGGGGCGTTTCTGGAAGAGACCGTATGATACCGGCCGAGTCGTCCTGCTGGACGACTCGGCGCAGTCGATGAACCTCAGATATAGCCCAGCGCGACCGCGTAAGACACGGCCTGCACGCGGTTGCTGGCACCGAGTTTGCGTTGGATATTGCGGTGATGGTAATTCACGGTGTCGGTGCACACGCCCATGATCACGCCAATTTCTTCCGAGGTCTTGCCGTCTGCGGTCCAGCGCAACACATCACATTCCCGCTCGCTGAACTCAACATCGGTGTTGAACACACGAACGTCGCTTTCCAACTCGGAAATTTTCGCCAGGGCCGCCGCGGCAAACGCTTTGGTCACCGGCTTCAGCGCTTCGAACTCCTGAAGACTGATGACATTGTCCTTGCGTGCCAGGCTCAACACCCCGACACGCCCCTGGGTGTTGAACGAAGGTTGTGCCAGGCCGTGGCGTAGATTCGAATCGTTGGCTTCAGACCACAGCTGCGGGCAACCCCGGAACAGCTCATTGCTCCACAAAATAGGGGCCGACGAGACTTTGCTGTGTTTCACCGTAGGGTCGATCGTTGCGTAGTTAGCTGCCTGATAGCGCTGTATCCAGTCTTCGGGATAATTGCTGTACATATGGGTTCTGGGCCGCATGAACGGCGTCACACTGCACATGCCATAAGCAAAGAAATCAAACCGCAGTTCACGCAAGACCCTCAATGAAACCGCTGTGAATTCCTCCATGTTCATGGTTTGCGCAAAGATACTGTAAAAATAAGCATCCCATCCCAACAGCTGTCCTAATTCCATTTTGAACACCTATAAAGCTCGAAAGGAATCGTGAGACTAAAGCAACCTGAACTCATGTCAAACACAAAATTCCAGCGCTATAGACTGCTTCGCACTAGCACTAGATTTCTTATGACTAACCCAACTAACTAGCCATAGGCCACTGTTTCTCGGCCGACGAATGAACCTGCCCCTTCATAATAATGCAACAACCTGTCCGACAGCCCGCACCGCCCCACTCAGGCTTGAGCCACTACAAGATCTGGTAGTTCCAAGCCCAGGAAATGCAGGTGTATAAACAACACCGCTCGGAACAGCCGCGAAGGCACGACAGTTAAAACAACTGTTAGATACGGCCACGCGCAATTAACTAAATATTTACTTGATTTTTAAATCTTAATCCAACTAAGGAGAACGCTGCCCATGCCTGCCTCGCTTATCACTGGCGGTTTTAATGATCAGCTCGAACTTCGCCAAAAAAATCGCGCCACGGTTGAACAGTACATGCGCACTAACGGCGCAGATCGCCTGCGCCGGCATGAGCTGTTCACGCCGGATGGCAGTGGCGGCTCCTGGAACACCGAAACCGGTCAGCCCCTTGTGTTTAAAGGCCACGCAAAACTCGCCGCCCTCGGCGTGTGGCTGGACAAGTGCTTTCCAGACTGGCAGTGGCACAACGTCCGGGTGTTTGAAACCGACAATCCCAACCATTTCTGGGTGGAAAGCGACGGTCGCGGCAAGTCCCTGGTGCCCGGTTACCCGGAGGGGTATTGCGAAAACCATTACATCCATTCCTTCGAGCTGGACAACGGCAAGATCACGCAAAACCGTGAATTCATGAACCCCTTCGAACAACTTCGCGCCTTGGGCATCCCGATTCCAAGCATCAAGCGTGAAGGGATCCCCGCCTCATAAGCCCTTTATCCATTGGAGATTGAGCATGTCTACCAGCGCAGCACAACAACTGACAACTAATGACACTGAACTACGTCGCAAGAACCGCGCCACGGTCGAGCAATACATGCGCACCAAAGGCCAGGATCGCTTGCGCCGTCATGAACTATTCACTGAAGACGGTTCCGGCGGCTTATGGACCACGGATACTGGCGCTCCGATTGTAATCAGTGGCAAAGCCAAATTGGCCGAACACGCTGTTTGGTCACTCAAGTGCTTCCCGGATTGGGAATGGTACAACGTCAAAGTGTTTGAAACCGATGACCCTAACCATATTTGGGTCGAGTGCGATGGTCACGGCAAGATTCTCTTTCCGGGTTACCCGGAAGGGTATTACGAGAATCATTTTCTGCACTCCTTCGAACTGGAGGACGGCAAAGTAAAACGCAATCGTGAATTCATGAACGTCTTTCAACAACTGCGCGCCCTGGGTATTGCGGTACCGCACATCAAGCGTGAAGGCATCCCTACTTAATCCTTTGGGAGAGTGATCGCATCATGGAAGACTTACTGAAACGGGTTCTAAATTGTGAAGCGTTCCAGCAGCCTCAATGGAGCGAACCCTCACAATTGCATGACGCACAGGCCTACCTCAGGGACAGCGCGTCACTGATTCGCGTCGAAGACATTCTGGTCCTGCGTGCCACCCTGGCGAGGGTCGCGGCTGGCGAAGCGATGATCATCCAGTGCGGCGACTGCGCCGAGGACATGGATGAAAGCGCGCCCAGCCATGTAACGCGCAAAGCCGCAGTGCTGGACATCCTGGCCGGTGCGTTCCGGCTGGTAACCCAGCAACCGGTGGTGCGGGTGGGGCGGATTGCCGGGCAGTTTGCCAAGCCGCGTTCCAACCACAGCGAACGCATCGGCGATGTCGAGTTGCCGGTGTATCGCGGTGACATGGTCAACGGTCGCGAGGCAGTCAGCGGCCATCGCCAGCATGATGCGCAGCGCCTGGTGCGCGGCTATCACGCTGCGCAGGACATCATGCAACACCTGGGGTGGAAGGACCCGGCCGGCAAGGAGCCGCTCAGCGGTTCTCCCGCCTGGACCAGCCACGAAATGCTGGTGCTCGACTACGAACTGCCGCAAGTGCGCCAGGACGAGCAGGGCCGGGTATTTCTCGGCTCAACCCACTGGCCGTGGATTGGCGAGCGTACCCGCCAGTTGACCGGCGCTCACGTAGCCTTGCTCAGCGAAGTGCTCAACCCGGTGGCCTGCAAGGTCGGCCCGGACATCACCCAGGACCAGCTGCTGAGCCTGTGCGAGCGCCTGGACCCCAGGCGCGAACCCGGCCGGCTGACGCTGATCGCCCGCATGGGCGCCCACAAGGTCGCCGACCGCCTGCCACCGCTGGTTGAAGCGGTGCGCCGTGCCGGCCACCAGATCATCTGGCTCAGCGACCCGATGCACGGCAACACCATCGTCGCGCCCTGCGGCAACAAGACCCGCATGGTGCAGACCATCACCGAGGAAATCACCGCCTTCAAACATGCCGTGACCTCCGCTGGTGGCGTGGCCGCCGGCCTGCACCTGGAAACCACCCCCGATGACGTCAGCGAGTGCGCCTCCGATGCCGCCGGCCTGAACCAGGTTGCCAGCCACTACACAAGCCTGTGCGACCCGCGCCTGAACCCCCGGCAAGCGATTGCTGCGGTGATGGCCTGGCAAACCTGCCCTCCTCCACCCCTGGTTCCCTCTGACTGGAGTTTGTCGCCATGACCGGCATTCCATCGATCGTCCCTTACGCCCTGCCCACCTCCCGCGACCTGCCCTCCAACCTAGCGCAGTGGCGTATCGACCCCGAGCGCGCCGTGCTGTTGGTGCATGACATGCAGCGCTACTTCCTGCGGCCCCTGCCCCAGGCCCTGCGTGAAGAGGTCGTGAGCAATGCCGCGCGCATTCGCCAGTGGGCCGCCGACAACGACGTGCCAGTGGCCTACACCGCCCAACCGGGCAGCATGAACGCCGAGCAACGCGGGCTGCTCAAGGATTTCTGGGGCCCAGGCATGCAGGCCAGCCCGGCCGACCGCGAGGTGGTCGACGCCCTCACGCCCAAACCGGGTGACTGGCTGCTGACTAAGTGGCGCTACAGCGCCTTCTTCAATTCCGACTTGCTGCAACGCATGCACGCCGGCGAGCGCGATCAGTTGATCCTGTGCGGGGTGTATGCGCATGTCGGGGTACTGATTTCCAGCGTGGATGCCTACTCCAACGACATCCAACCCTTCCTCGTGGCCGACGCGATCGCCGACTTCAGCAAGGAGCATCACTGGATGGCCATGGAATACGCCGCCAGCCGTTGCGCCATGGTCATCACCACCGACGAGGTGGTGCTATGAGCCAAGCCGCCGCCCGCCTCATGGAACGCATCCTGCAACCGGCGCCCGAACCGTTTGCCCTTTTGTACCGTCCGGAATCCAGCGGCCCCGGGCTGCTGAACGTGCTGATCGGCGAGATGTCGCAGCCACGGGTCTTGGCCGATATCGACTTGCCTGCCCCGTCGATCGGTGCCCCGCGCCTGGATGTACTGACGGTGATTCCCTACCGCCAGATTGCAGAACGCGGCTTCGAGGCGGTGGACGATGGGTCACCGTTGCTGGCGATGAACATCACCGAGCAGCAGTCCATCGGCATTGAGCAGTTGCTGGCGTTGCTGCCCAACGTGCCGATTCAATTGAACAACGAACGCTTCGACCTCAGCGACGCCACCTATGCCGAGATCGTCAGCCAAGTGATCGCCAACGAAATCGGCTCCGGGGAAGGCGCCAACTTCGTGATCAAGCGCACCTTTCTGGCCGAGATCAGTGAGTACGGCCCGGCCAGTGCGCTGTCGTTCTTTCGTCATCTGCTGGAGCGGGAAAAAGGCGTCTATTGGACATTCATCATCCACACCGGCAGTCGCACCTTTGTCGGCGCGTCCCCCGAGCGCCACATCAGCGTCAAGGATGGGCTCGCGGTGATGAACCCCATCAGCGGCACCTATCGCTACCCGCCCGCCGGCCCCAGCCTGACCGACGTCATGGACTTCCTGGCTGATCGCAAGGAGGCCGATGAGCTGTACATGGTGGTCGACGAAGAGCTGAAAATGATGGCGCGCATCTGTGAAGACGGCGGGCACGTGCTCGGTCCTTACCTCAAGGAAATGACGCACCTGGCCCACACCGAGTACTTCATCGAAGGCAAGACCCGCCGCGATGTGCGCGAGATCCTGCACGAAACCCTGTTCGCCCCGACGGTTACCGGCAGCCCGCTGGAAAGCGCCTGCCGGGTGATCCAGCGCTATGAGCCGCAAGGCCGTGCGTACTACAGCGGCATGGCCGCGCTGATCGGCAGCGATGGTAAGGGCGGACGCTCCCTGGATTCGGCAATCCTGATTCGCACCGCCGACATCGATAATAGCGGGCAGGTACGCATCAGCGTGGGTTCGACCATCGTGCGCCACTCCGAGCCGCTGACCGAAGCCGCCGAAAGCCGGGCCAAGGCCGCCGGCCTGATCGCCGCACTGAAAAACCAGGCACCTTCGCGCTTCGGTGGCCATCTGCAGGTGCGCGCAGCATTGGCCAGCCGCAATGCCTACGTCTCGGATTTCTGGTTGATGGACAGCCAGCAGCGCCAACAGACCCAGGCCGACTTCAACGGGCGGCATGTGCTGATCGTCGATGCCGAAGACACGTTCACCTCGATGATCGCCAAACAGCTGCGGGCGCTGGGCCTGGTGGTGACGGTGTGCAGCTTCAGCGACGAGTACAGTTTTGACGGTTACGACCTGGTGATCATGGGCCCCGGTCCTGGCAACCCAAGCGATGTTCAGCTGCCGAAAATCGACCATCTGCACATGGCCATCCGTTCCTTGCTCAGCCAGCAGCGGCCGTTCCTGGCGGTGTGCCTGAGTCATCAGGTGCTGAGCCTGTGCCTGGGCCTGCAGTTGCAACGCAAGGCCATTCCCAACCAGGGCGTGCAAAAACAGATCGACCTGTTCGGCAACGCCGAACGGGTGGGTTTCTACAACACCTTCGCGGCCCAAAGTTGCAGTGACCGCCTGCACATCGACGGCATCGGCACGGTCGAGATCAGCCGCGACAGCGAGACCGGCGAGGTCCATGCCCTGCGCGGGCCGTCGTTCGCCTCCATGCAGTTTCATGCCGAGTCGCTGCTGACCCAGGAAGGCCCGCGCATCATCGCCGACCTGCTGCGGCACGCCCTCATCCACGCACCTGTCGACAGCACCGTTTCGGCCGCCGGGAGATAACCATGCACAACTACGTCATCATCGACGCCTTTGCCAGCGTGCCGCTGGAAGGCAATCCGGTCGCGGTGTTCTTTGACGCCGACGACTTGCCGGCCCCGCAGATGCAACGCATCGCCCGAGAAATGAACCTGTCGGAGACCACCTTCGTGCTCAAGCCACGTAATGGTGGGGATGCGCTGATCCGGATTTTCACCCCGGTCAACGAACTGCCCTTCGCCGGCCACCCGTTGCTGGGTACGGCCATTGCCTTGGGTGCGCACACCGACAATCACCGGCTGTACCTGGAAACCCAAATGGGCACCATCGCGTTTGAACTCGAGCGCCAGAACGGCAGCGTGATCGCCGCCAGCATGGACCAGCCGATCCCGACCTGGACGGCCCTGGGCCGCGACGCTGAATTGCTTGAGGCCCTGGGCATCGGCGAGTCGACCTTTCCCATCGAGATCTATCACAACGGCCCGCGCCATGTGTTCGTCGGCCTGCCGAGCATTGAAGCCTTGTCGGCCCTGCACCCCGACCATCGCGCGCTGTCCAGCTTCCACGACATGGCCATCAACTGTTTTGCCGGCGCGGGACGCCATTGGCGCAGCCGGATGTTCTCGCCGGCCTACGGCGTGGTCGAGGATGCAGCCACCGGTTCTGCTGCCGGGCCGTTGGCGATTCACCTGGCGCGCCATGGCCAGATAGCGTTCGGCCAACCCGTGGAGATTTTGCAGGGGGTGGAAATCGGCCGCCCTTCACTGATGTTCGCCAAAGCCGAGGGCAGCGCCGACCAACTGACGCGAGTCGAAGTATCCGGTAATGGCGTCACGTTCGGACGGGGGAGCATTGTGTTATGAACCTTTCACTGCAAGGCAAGCCGCTGCTGGGTAAAGGCATGTCGGAATCCCTCACCGGCACCCTGGATGCGCCCTTCCCCGAATATCAGACGCTGCCCGCCGATCCCATGAGCGTGCTGCACAACTGGCTGGAGCGTGCGCGCCGCGTGGGCATCCGCGAACCCAAGGCCCTCGCGCTGGCCACCGCCGACCGCCAGGGCCGGCCCTCCACGCGGATCGTGGTCATCAGTGAAATCAGCGACGCCGGGCTGTTGTTCAGCACCCATGCCGGCAGCCAGAAAGGCCGTGAACTGACCGACAACCCGTGGGCGTCGGGTGTGCTGTATTGGCGCGAGACCAGTCAGCAGATCATCCTCAACGGCCAGGCCGCGCGCCTGCCAGATGCCAAGGCCGATGAAGCGTGGCTCAAGCGCCCGTATGCGACGCACCCGATGTCATCGGTATCGCACCAGAGTGAAGATTTAGAGGACGTGCAAGCCATGCGCAACGCCGCCAGGCAACTGGCCGAGGCGCAAGGCCCGCTGCCACGTCCCGAGGGGTATTGCGTGTTCGAGTTGCGCCTTGAATCGCTGGAGTTCTGGGGGAATGGGCAGGAGCGCTTGCATGAGCGATTGCGCTACGACCGCAGCGATACGGGCTGGAGGGTGCGGCGTTTGCAGCCCTGAAGCGTGCGGCCAACTCACGCTCCGAACGCAGGCGCTGCTGGGAAGGCTATGGCTTAAGGGCGTTTTCCTTCACTCGCAGCGCCGTGATGGTCTCGCCGGCAACACCCCAGTTGTCGGTGGGCACCTCGTCAATCACCACGAAGGTCGATGCCGGCGGCTTGTTCAGCACGCTGTGCAACAACGCAGTCACACCTTCGATAAGTTGACGCTTATGCTCAGCGGTCACGCCTTCCTGAGTCACTTTGATGTTTACGTACGGCATGTGCCTGCTCTCCTATTGTTCACCAGGTTCCGGCTGTAGCGCCGCCATCCACGGGCAGGATCGCGCCGCTGACGAATGAGGAGTCGGTCAGATACAGCACCGCATCGACCACATCCTGAGGCGAGCCGATACGGCCACTCGGGCTCATGCCCTTGAGCGCAGCATGGAGTTGCTCGCTGTCGCCATGCATCGGCGTGTTGATAATGCCCGGCGCCACCGCATTGACCTTCACCTGCGCCGCCGCCAGCTCAAGGGCGAGCCCCTGCACGGCATGATTCAGGCCGCCCTTGATCAGCACTGGCAACAGTGCCGGAACCTTGATATTGGGCTGCATGGCTATGGATGCCGTAATCGCAATGATGTGACCGCTTTGGTTGGCGGCCATATGCCTGGCTGCCAGTTGGGCTGGGTAGAAAAAGCCCTTCAGGTTAGTGTTGATCATGGCGTCCACATCGGCCTCGGTGTATTCACCTACCGGCTTGGGGATGAAGATGCCGGCGTTGCTGATCAGGATGTCGACCTTGCCGAAAGCAGCCACGGCCTGATCGAACAAGGCCTGTGCGGTTTCCGGCTTGGCGATATCGCCTGCCACGAGGATGAAATTGGAAGGATTGCCCAGACGAGCAGCGGCTTCCTGCAGCCGAGCGTGTGTGCGGGCGTTGCCGACTACGTTGTCACCGCGCTCAAGGTAGGCCTTGGCGATGGCAAACCCCAGGCCGCTGGACGCGCCCGTGACGATAACAGTTCGTGCTGCTTTCATAGATGCTCCGCCTGTTGAGGCATTTAATGTGGATGAGGCTGCACTCTAAATGACAACCTGGCGTTGAAAAATGGTGTAGAAAGCATTTCAATTGATACCCCATGTAATGAATAAGAGTGCCATGAGCCGCTATTTCGATGACATCAACCTGGGCAGTATCGAGCTGTTCTGCCTGACCGCCGAAAGTGGCAGCTTCACGGCTGCATCCACCAAGGCAGGCGTGAGCCCGGCGGCAGTGAGCCGCTCGATCGCCCGGCTGGAGGCGCGCCTGGGCGTGGTGTTGTTTGTGCGCACCACGCGGCAAATGCGCCTGACAGAAGGCGGCCGCGCCTACTATGAGCAATGCCAGCAGGCATTGACCCAACTGATAGAGGCTGAACGGGAGATCACCGGTGCCCAGGATGCACCGTCGGGGCGGATACGCATCAGCGCCCCTACTCCCTATGCGCACTATCGGCTGCTGCCCCTGCTGCCGAGCTTCCGCCAGCGTTATCCCCACGTAAAAATCGACATTCATGTGAGCAATCGCAACATCGATTTCGTAGAGGAAGGTTTCGACCTCGCCATCAGAGGACGGCAACCGGACGACTCCGGCTTGATCGCCAGGCGTCTTGAAGACACGGAACTGTTGGTGGTTGCCACTCCCGATTACCTGAAACGCGCCGGTATACCGCAGACCCCGACAGACCTGAACGGCCATGAATGCATCCAGTTCGAAATGCCCAGCAGCGGGCGCAGGTCGCTATGGGCATTTAACATCAACGGCCAGAAGGTGGAATTGGAAACCTCGGGCAACTACACCTGCCAGAGCGACTTCCTCGCTACTGCAACCCTGGCCAAAAGCGGTGCGGGCCTGATGCAGGCGTACCGTTTTACGGTTCAGGACGAGTTGGACAGCGGCGCCCTGCAAGCGGTGCTGACCGAGTACGGCGGTACGACCCGGCCATTTTTTCTGATATTTCCGCAAAAAAGGCACCTGCCGCTGCGTGTCAGGGTGTTTATCGACTATTTGATGGAGCATCTGACGCGTTGAATATTACGTCAGGCAAGGCATAGCACCTTGATCAAGCGCCGAAGTGCCAGACCCATAGCAGCCGTTACCGCAGCAACGGATAGGTACTCGCTCTGATCCACATTTCTGGTCGGCTGTCAGGCCGCCATCGGGGCCCCTCCTACATTTGGTTCTCTGTAGCCCTGGCAGGCTGTGTCAAACCTTAAGCCATCAGTGAGCCAACCAGAGCCGTGATCGCCATTTGGAGATACGCGGCATTTTTATGCCTGGAATACAATCTCAGCAACACCATCAAACACATGTGGGAGGGGGCTTGCCCCCGATAGCACTGGTCCAGTCAATTCATAGTTGACTGATACACCGCCATCGGGGGCAAGCCCCCTCCCACATTTGGAACGCGGAGCGTCAGTTAGAAAGGCTTCGACTTCTAAGGCGCCAACATCGCCAACTGCTCATCATTTCGCAGACGCGGCCCTCTCGATCAAGCGAGCAACGGGCCCCGGGTTTGAAACCATCACCACATGGGAGGCGCCCTTCACCACTTCCACGGCTTTAGCCTCCGCTCGCTTGGCCATGAAGGCCAGTGCCTGGGGCGGAATGTTCTTGTCCTTGTCGCCGTAGATAGCCCAGCTTGGAATGTGCTTCCACGCCGGCGTGGCAAACGGCTCATTCAGCGCGGCTTCGGTGACCGGACGCTGGGTGGCGGCCATCACTGCCGCTTCAGCGGCGGGCACGTCAGCGGCAAATTGCGCGTGGAATTTGTCCTGCTGGATGTACAGATCCTTGCCACCCTCACTCAATGGCACCGGTGCCGCGAGGGTTGGCCCCAAGGTGCTGCCGGGAAACTTGCCAGCCAGGCCGGCGACGGTTTCGCCGGTGTCCGGGGCGAACGCACTCACGTAGACCAGCGCCTTGACGTTGGCCTGGTCATTAGCCGCTTCGCTGATGACGTTACCGCCGTAGGAATGCCCTACCAGCACCACGGGTGACTTGATACTCGCGATCAGTGACGCAACGGATGCGGCATCACTTTTCACACTGCGCAACGGGTTTGCTGCGGCGACGACGGTGTAGCCATCCTTTTCGAGGATCTTGACCACGCCGTTCCAGCTCGAGGCGTCGGCGAAGGCGCCGTGAACAAGTACGACCGTTGGCTTCTCAGTCTGCGCGAACGCGTCAGCACCGACCAACACAGAGGCAGCGACTGCCAGTGAGGCAATGATTTTCTTCATGGAGAACTCCTTGAACTTGGGGTTATGGGGCGTACCGGGTGAACACGAAATCATGGTTTTTGACGCGCGCTTGATGACAGGCAAAACACGTCTCGTGCTGAGCCTGGTCGACCGCTTTGCCGTTGATAAAACGCCCAAAGCCCCACCCACCGGTCGCCGCGTACTGCTTCGAATCCTTCACCATGACTTGAACCGTGGTGGTCGCGCCGGGTATCGAGGCGGGCTCGAATTCCGGCGACTGGACGTGCTTCCACGCCAGTTTCACCAGCACCGTGCCATCGGGAAACGGCAGCGCTGAATCCTGGTAGGCCTTGATTGCCAGGTTATTGCCGACCACGGCGCGCAGTTCATCCAAGGGCGCGGCTTCCTGCGCTGGCGCAATCAGCGGCCACTGGCGATAGCCTTCGGGAATCTTCACGCCGTAGATTGGTGAAGCGTCACCGCCAGCGGAATCGCCCATTGCGAGGCCAGTGACGGTGAGCGCAAGCGCTGCAACAGCCCCGGACAGATGCATGAGTTTCATGGTGACGCTCCCTGTCAGAGATGATCGGCGTCAATCACCGCCTGGGCGAACGCCCGCGGCGCTTCTTGAGGCAGGTTGTGGCCTATTCCACCGCTGATAAGGCGGTACTCATACTTGCCGGTGAAACGTTTTGCGTACGCTTCAGCCGGTGGATGAGGGGCGCCGTTCGCGTCGCCTTCCATCGTGATGGTCGGCACGCTGATGGAAGGGAATGCCGCCAGCTTCTTCTCGATCGCGTCGTACTTGGGCTCGCCTTTGATCAAGTCGAGGCGCCAGCGGTAATTGAAAATCGACACAGCCACGTGATCCGGGTTTTGCAGGGATGCCGCGCTGCGGTCAAAGGTGGCGTCGTCGAAATTCCACTTTGGCGACGCCAGCTTCCAGATGAGCTTGGCGAAGTCATGGGTGTTTTTCTCGTAGCCCAGACGCCCGCGCTCGGTCGCGAAGTAGAACTGGTACCACCACTGCAACTCGGCGGCGGGTGGCAGTGGGGCTTTGCCCGCTTCCTGGCTGCCGATCAGGTAACCACTGACCGCCACCAGGGCTTTCACGCGTTCCGGCCACAGTGCGGCAACGATATCCGCAGTGCGGGCACCCCAATCGAATCCACCAAGCACCGCTTTGTTGATTTTCAATGCGTCCATGAAGTCGATCAGGTCGGTCGCCAGTGCAGCGGGTTGCCCATTGCGAACGGTCTTGGCCGAGAGAAAATGCGTGTCGCCATACCCACGGGCAGACGGGATCAACACCCGATAGCCCTTGTCCGCCAAAGCCGGCGCGACATCAGCGAAGGCGTTGATATCGTAAGGCCAGCCGTGCAGCAAAATGACCACCGGGCCGTCGGCGGGGCCGAGTTCCGCGTAGGAAACGTCCAGCAGACCCGCTTTCACATGCTTGAGGTCACCCAGCGAAGTGTGAGCGCCCGGCGTAATAGCGGCCACCGTGGAGGCCGGTACGTCAGCAGCGCTGGCCTGGGCAAACCCTGCCGCCACGGCGCCCAATTGCAGCAACGCTGCTGCCAGTAGCGAGGGGGCAAAACCCCGCAGGCGGCCGGATTTATTCTGGTTGTTCAGCAAGGTCATCTCCATGATGTTTCTCCGTAGCGAGCCGCCGCATAACGGCCCGGTGTATTGACAGGGTTGGGTAGGCGTTACTGAGCGGTCTTCGTTACGCCGAGCTTGGCGCGCAGTGGCCGGAAGGCCTCACGCAATTCTTCGCTGAACAATTGCGGTTGTTCCCAGGAAGCGAAGTGACCGCCCTTGTTAACCTGGTTGTAGTAGGCCAGTGAGGGGTAAGCGCGTTGCGCCCAGCTTTTGGGTGCCTGATAGATTTCGTGGGGGAAGACCGTGATTGCCACCGGCACCTTGATACTCGCGGTTTTCTGCGCGGCGGCGCTGAAATTGTTGTTGTTGTTTTCCCAGTAGAAACGCGATGACGATGCGCCGACGTTTGTCAGCCAATACAGGCTGATGTCGTCCAGCATCTCGTCACGGGTTAGTACCCGTTCAGGCTGACCGTTGCTGTCGGTCCAGGCGGCGAACTTTTCGTACATCCACGCCGCCGTACCGGTGGGCGAATCGGCCAGCAGGTAGCCGATGGTTTGTGGGCGGGTCACCATCATCGCGCCGTATGCCGCGTTGCGGCCGAAGAAGGTACTCAGGGACTCAAACGCCTTGCGCTCAGGCTCGCTGAGCCCGACGGGTGCCGGGTCGCCACTGTTGATCGGCTTGACCAACTCAGGCGGGATGGTGGCCGGCATGTTCAAGTGAATGCCCAACAGACCCGGCGGATTCAGGCGACCCAGTGCATCCGATATCACCGAGCCGTGATCACCACCCTGGGAAACATAGTGGGAGTATCCGAGACGCTTCATGAGCACATCCCACGCCTTCGCGACGCGATCCGGCCCCCAGCCCAATTCAGTGGGCTTGCCGGAAAAGCCGTGACCGGGGATCGAGGGAATGATCACGTCGAACGAATCTTCGACCTTACCGCCGTAAGCCACAGGGTCGGTCAGCGGGCCGATGGTCTTCAGGAACTCGAACTGCGAGCCCGGCCATCCGTGTGTCAGCAGCAGCGGCATTGCATTCGGGTTGCGCGAGCGGACATGGATGAACTGAATATCCACGCCGTCGATGGTGGTGATGAATTCAGGCAGCGCATTGAGCTTCGCTTCGGCCTTGCGCCAGTCATAGCCGTTGCCCCAATACTTCACCAACGCCTGAACCTGGGCCAACTGCACGCCTTGGGAGACGTCATTGACCGTCTCTTTGTCTGGCCAGCGGGTCGCGGCGATGCGCTGTTTGAGATCGGTCAGTTGAGCTTCATCGACATGAATTCGGTAAGGCCGAATCGATTCGGGTTGGGTCGCGGCGGAACTGGCAACTGACGCCTCGGCGGCCCAGACACCGCCGCTGCCTGCGAACAGGGCCAAACCAAACACGCCCATCCTCACGGGGTTTTTCCAGGGCATAACGAGATCTCCGAGCGTTAGATGAGCCATCAGTTGAAGAGGGACTGCGCCTTCTCGATGGGTTCATTTAACGCCCCGCAGGTATCCGGTATGTGTCACCAACCGCCTTGAACGAATCACTGTGTATCGGGCCGGGGCACAGATACAAAACGATACAAACCCACCCAGGCGAGTCTGGTGCAAAAGTTTTACCAGCTGGAAAGCAGCACCTGGATATACTCGACGCGACCTTCTTCAACGCCGTTAAACAGGGATAAAGGTGAGTCAAGTGGAGCACGTAGATCACATCCTCATCGTCGACGATGACCGCGAGATCAGAGAGCTGGTGGGGAATTATCTTCAGAAAAACGGGCTGCGCACGACGGTAGTGGCGGACGGTCGCCAGATGCGTGCCTTTCTGGCGTCCACGCCGGTCGACTTGATTGTGATGGACATCATGATGCCCGGAGACGATGGGCTGGTGCTGTGTCGGGAACTGCGCGCAGGCAGGCATAAGGCCACACCGATTCTGATGCTGACCGCGCGCAATGACGATACGGATCGAATCATCGGCCTGGAGATGGGCGCCGACGATTACCTGGCCAAGCCCTTTGTCGCCCGGGAGTTACTGGCGCGAATCAATGCCGTGCTCCGCCGCACACGCATGTTGCCGCCCAATCTGATCGTCACCGAGACAGGCCGGCTGCTCGCATTCGGCAAATGGCGGCTGGACACCACGGCTCGACACCTGCTGGACAGCGAAGGCACCATCGTGACGTTAAGTGGCGGGGAGTATCGCTTGCTGCGCGTCTTCCTCGATCACCCCCAGCGCGTGCTGAACCGCGATCAACTGCTCAACCTCACCCAGGGCCGGGACGCCGACCTCTTCGACCGTTCGATTGACTTGCTCGTCAGCCGGCTGCGCCATCGGCTGCAGGACGACGCCCGCGATCCTGCCTACATCAAGACTGTTCGCAGCGAGGGCTATGTCTTTACCTACGCGGTGCAAGTGTCAGGAGCGCAGCCATGAAGATAGTGCGTTGGCCGCGCACGTTGGCCTCGCGGTTGACACTGATCTTCCTGGTGAGCCTGGCGGTGGCCCATGGATTGTCATTCGGGCTGCAGTTCTATGAGCGCTACCAAAGTGCAAAGATGTTGATGCTGGACAATTTCGAACAAGACCTGACCACCTCACTGGCGATACTGGAGCGGTTGCCGGCCAATGAGCGTGAGGCATGGTTGCCGCGCCTGGAACACCCCAACTACCGATACGAACTTGATGAGGGCCAGCCGGGCACGCCAATGGACATGACCAGCGCTCCCGTCTCCGTGCGCTCCATGCAAGCCACGCTGGGCCGGGACTACCCATTGAGCTTCAGCGATATTGCCGATGCGCGCCCTCATTATCAGGCCCACTTGCGCCTCAAGGACGGCAGCCCCCTGACGATTGATGTAAGACCCTTGGTGATGCCGCTATCACCGTGGTTACCGGCAGTTCTGGTTGCGCAACTGTTGCTGCTGTTCGTCTGCACCTGGCTCGCCGTACGCACGGTCATACGCCCGCTGACGCGGCTTTCCCAGGCGGTAGACGGCCTGGATCCGAATGGCCAGGGCGAACCGCTCAAGGAGGAAGGGCCAATCGAAGTGGTCTACGCGGCCGTCGCCTTCAATACCCTGCAGGAGCGCATTGCGAATTACGTCAAGGAACGCATGCAGCTGTTGGCAGCGATTTCCCACGACCTGCAAACCCCAATCACACGGATGAAGCTTCGCGCGGAGTTCATGGACGATTCGATGGAAAAGGACAAGCTCTGCAACGACCTGGAGGAAATGCAGCACCTGGTCCAGGAAGGCGTGGCCTACGCGCGGAGCATGGCGGGTTCCAATGAGCCCAGCCGGCGAGTTGATGTCGATTCCTTTCTGGAAAGCCTGGTCTTTGACTACCTCGATACCGGCAAGCAAGTGGCGTTAAAGGCTGACGGCGGCGCAGCCATTGATACCCGCCCCCACGCGCTGCGCAGGGTGTTGGTGAACCTCTTGGACAACGCTTTGAAGTTCGGATCAGAGGTGCAAATCATTGCGCAGCGCCAGCCGGACGGTGGGCTGCTGATTCAAGTGCTGGACCGTGGCCCCGGCATACCTGACCACCAATTGCCCGAAGTGCTGAAACCTTTTTATCGCGTGGAGAATTCGCGAAACCGGGAAACGGGTGGTACAGGGCTGGGCCTGGCGATTTCGCAACAACTGGCACTTACCCTGCAGGGCTCTCTGCGCTTGGTTAACCGGGATGGCGGCGGTCTGTGTGCCGAGTTGAAACTGCCGCCAACACTGAGACCTTTCGCAAAGACGCCCATGGATCATCCCCAGTAGTCATCAACCCTTGTTCTTAGCCTCCGCCAGCAACTGCTGAATCACTTTTTCCTGAGTGTCATAGCTGCCTTCGCCAAAGTGGGTGTAACGGATCTTGCCTTCGGCGTCGACGAGGTAGTGTGCGGGCCAGTATTGATTGTCGAATGCGCGCCAGATCGCATAGTTATTGTCGATCGCGATCGGGTAGTTGAGGTCCAGCTTCGCTACGTTTTTGCGCACGTTGTCTATCACCCTTTCAAAGGGATACTCCGGGGTGTGCACGCCGATGACAACCAGCCCCTCCTTCTCGTATTTGCGTGCCCACTCGTTCACATACGGAATGCTGCGCTGGCAATTGATGCAGTCGAACGTCCAGAAGTCCACCAGCACCACTTTGCCCCGCAAGGCCTCCTTGCTCAGTTCGGGTGAATTCAGCCACTGGACAGCACCCGACAGGGACGGCATTTCACCCTTCGCACTCACGTCAGGTGTGGTCGCGGCCTTGACGCTGTCCACCAGGTAATCAATGGTTTTGGGCACGCCGCTCAGCAGCGACTGCTCCAGCCTGGCAGCGCCCTGGGATGAAGTGCCGGCAAGCAGTTGGCTTTGCGAGCCACTGGCGATCACCCCCGCAACCACCAGCGCGGCCAAACCAGTGCCGCGCCGCAGCCAGGCGATCACGGGCAGTGACAACTTCAACCGAGACACCAGGCCTCGGCCCGCGAAGATCAGCACGCCCAACGAGACGGCACTGCCCAAGCCGTAGGCCAACAGCAGCAGGCTGGTGCGCGCGCTCGGGCCTTGAAGCATTGCGCCGGTCAGGATGATCCCGAGGATGGGCCCCGCGCACGGTGCCCAGAGCAAGCCGGTTGCGACCCCGATCAGCAGCGATGCGCCGGGCCCCGACAATCTGCGCGTGGCGGGATCGAGGCGATTACCCAGTGCCGTCAACGGCCGCATCAATCCATTACCGACCTTGGCGGAAAGCAACGACAAGGCGAACACTACCAGCACCACAAGGGCGAGCTGGCGACCGATACCGTTGGCCGTCACTACCCAGTCACTGCTGACCACGGCGAGGCTGGACACGAGGGCAAAGGTCAGCGCCAGGCCGAGCAGTGTCCACACCACCGACGCTGACGAGCGATCGGCACGGGCGAATAAAAAGGGCACGACGGGAAGAATGCACGGGCTGAGTACCGTGACGATGCCGCCGAGAAAGGCGATCAAGAACATGGCGCTACCTGCTCAATTGGCCGAGGGGGTGTCCCTCGCTGGAGCCAATTGAATCGCCTGCAAGTATCGCGGATGTGTCGGTAAAGCGGTCTATTGAATCCGCAAGTATCCGCAGGGCCTGTAGATACAGTGCGATACGGAACTGCTAGCGCCCACTCAGCACGCCATAGATCTCAGCAACCACCTGCGCCGTGGCGTCCTCGATCCATCCTTCGTTACGGCATAGCACCCAACCGTGATCGGCAACCGCTTGCTCGAACCCCAGCGTGCAGGCCACCTGTTCTTCCAGGGAGTGCAGCACCGTACTGCCCAGCCCACGTGTTCGTGCTGCCGCCCTCGCCCATGACGTTTCAGCGTCAGTGACTACCCCGACATGCAGGTCTGGCACTTGCACGCCTCGCTCGATGTTCAACTTTAGAATCTGCGCGAACGGAGTCAGGCGCCGAAACGCCGCGTCAGACGGGTACCAGCGGTCAATCAGGATGATGCTGTCAGACGGCTGTTTGGGCAGTACATGCCGGGAAATCCAGCCACGGCTATCAGCAAATCGCTCACACACCGCCAACTCCAGTGCCGGGCTGGGATGCCTGACGAGCTGGTTGACCAGCGCCATGGTTTCACCCCGATGGGGATCGCTCTTTTTTTCGCACAGTCGGATCACCTTTTTGCCGTCTGCCCTCAATGTTGAGGTAACGGCCTCCAGCAGCGTGGTCTTGCCGGTGCCCTTGGGCCCGTCCAGCGAAACGAACAGCGGGCGACGCATTTTTTGACCTACTCCCAGGGCGGACATTGCGTTTAGTCAGTTGTCCGCAGGGCCAATCACGCCTGAAGAACTGCTTATTACTTTTTCTGAATCACCGTGCAGTCCCGTTATCAAACGAACAGGCCCTGCCCGGGTGCCACTCATCAAGTCTAACGGAGGAACAGTCATGTTCGACAAACCGCACTACCTCGTCAGCTTCATCCTCGACAACCAGCCGCAGAGCCGCTCGCTTGAGTACGATGGCGATGAGCTGGACCCGCAACTGGCTCAGTCCCTGCTCAGGCAGCGCTTTGCAGAGCTCAAGGATGCGCGGTTGAGCGACGTGCAAGTGCAAAAACGCACTAAGCCGGCCGACGAAGGTCACGACATTCCGGGCCATTATCAGCAGCCGTAAATGGCCCCTGAACTTGCAGGATTCAATCAATCGGACCGATATTGATCGTGCGATCAGCGCCCAGCCCCTCGACCTTGGCGAGGATTTCGCTGGGCGTGTCCGCAGAAAACGTCAGCACATAGCCCATGCCGCTGCCGTCTTCTTCCACCGAAGCCACCCACAACTCGACTTCATCGGCGGCCAGGCCTATGGCATCACCGATCGAACGGTTGCGCGCTTCTGAATCGGTGTCGCCCGCTGGGTAATCATTCATGGGTAAACCTCCTCGTGTCTGTGTGATCGTTGTTATCACCATAGACGCACGAGGCAGCGCAGGGTTCGTTTTCTTGTCTCACACACGCACACCCGCCGTTCATCACCCCTGCCCTGTGTTTTTTTAAACTCTTGTATTTCGGCTTATCAAACTAGGTGTGGACGCTTCAACCATGACTGACAATCGGAGGACTCATGAACCACGCCACCCCGGATTTGCCATGCGCCTGCCCAGGCTGCAGTTGCCAGGTAACCGCTGCCGCACGCTATGAACGCGACGGTAAAGCCTTTTGCAGCCAGGCCTGCGCCGACCTGCACCCACGCGGTCAGGCATGCCCCAGTGCCGAATGCCATTGCGAGTCGCATGTAAAGGTGCAGGACCGCGCTGTCAGCGATAGCCAGCTTGACGAGGCCATCGAAGAAACCTTCCCGGCGAGCGATCCTATTTCACCCTGATCGTGCGCTCCACATGGGGCGTTGCTTTATCAACTGAACCGAATATCCAACGCACGCAGGTAGGTTTGCAGCCCCGCGTCCTGGATCGGGATGAGGAACGCCTCGGTGTCGGATTCATTGAAGTGCGCATGCCAATACCCAGGCGGCGTTACGAACGCCAGGCCGGGCGACCAGTCGACCCGAACCGGATTGCGGATTTGCCCATCCGTGTCCAGCTCGGTGCCGACCAGGGAGTAGCAGCCTGGCGGGCAGTCAATGATGAAATCCAGGGCAATCGACTGGTGCCGGTGGGGCTTTTGCACCGATCCGGCCGGCAGAATGCCGTACATCGCCCACAGTACGTGGGTGACGGTGCGCGTTTGGGGAAAGTTGCGATTGCCCAGCAGAATACTGATGCGGCTGCGGTCCTGGGCACGCGGATCATCCGCCGCCTCGCGCAGCTTGGCGTTTGCCAGCGCTGCGGGGTACAGCGTTGGTGTGAAGCGATCTGCACTGGGTACCACCCCGAGGTAGCGCAGCAACGGTTCATCGTGCACGTAGTAAAGGCGCGCATCCGCGCTGGCGCTGAAGTGCGCCGCCTGCAAACCCGGCAGCGCGATAAAGCAGCCTTTGGACCATTGAATCTCATGCTCGGCCTGCACCACGCGGCCCTCCCCGGCGATCACGTAGAAAACCTGGGAGGTCGCGTTGGGTTGCACGGTCAGCGTGTCGCCACGGTTGAGTCGCATAAAGTTGGCGCACAATCCGGGACCCGTGGCCGGGCCTTCGCAGCCCAGGGCGTCGCTGAGGTCAAGCGGCACGACGCGCGAAGGGCCGCTGTCATACAGCGCGGCAGGAAAACTGTGGTAGGGAATGCGCGGTATGAGATTGGCACTGATGGGGTTGGCGGCCTTGCTGTACTCGAAGTACTCGGCGTCCACTTGGTGGGGATCGGACAATGCGCGGCTGAATTCACGGTTCATCAGGCTCACCTCAGTCTTCGGCTGGTTTGCACAGCGCCGTTGAGTGCGCTGTGGGGGTGAGTGAACTATAGGCATAGCGCGCCGGCGGATGCATCCCTTGATCCGCACGGCAGTCAGGTCAAACGATGGCAGCGGCTTAACGCCGTGCAAACTGCGGAATTTCCAGCCCCAGGCGCTCGCGTAACGTACTCCCTTCATACGCGGTCCGGTAAACACCGCGTTCCTGCAGCAACGGTATGACTTCCCGGGTAAAGCGAGTGAACTGCTCCGGGTGCCCGATGTAGATGTTGAAACCATCCACGGCGCGGGCGTGCAGCCAATCAGCCATTTTCTGCGCCACCGTGTCAGCCGTGCCGGTGAAGGCCCCTGGACGCAGTTGGCGGCCAAACTCGACGGCCTGGCGCAGGCTGAAACCTTTCTCGCGGGCCTGATCGGCGATGCGTTTGGCCGCAGTGAAAAAGCTGCTGCGCGCAGCCTCCAGGCTTTCTTGAGGAAATGGCGCATCCAGGTCGTACTGGCTGAAGTCGTGCCAGCCGAAATTACGCCCGAATTCTTTCAGCGCAAGCGCAAAACTATGGTCGACCTGGTGATAATGCTGCTCGATTTCGCGGGCGTGGGCATCGGTGTCGCCCACATAGATTTCCGCGCCGGGCATGATCAATAACTGCTCCGGATCGCGCCCGCGTTGCAGCGCCCTGCCCTTTATATCCCGGTAAAACGCCTGGCCCTGCTCGATGCTGGCGGCATGGGTGAAGATGACGTCGGCGGTGGCGGCGCCCAGGTCGCGGCCTTGCTCGGAATCCCCGGCCTGGAAGATCACCGGCTGCCCCTGGGGTGAGCGCTGGATGTTCAGCGGGCCGGCCACCGCGAAGTGTTCGCCCTGATGATTCAGGCTATGCAGTTTGCTCGGGTCGAGAAACTGGCCTGTGGCGCGGTCGCGCACGAAGGCGTCATCCTCGTAGGAGTTCCACAGCCCCTGCACCACCTGGACGTGTTCGGCGGCGCGGCTGTAACGCGTGGTGTAGTCATAATGCTCATCAAGGCTGTAATTGCCGGCGGTACCGGCATCGCCGCTGGTCACCACGTTCCAGCCGGCGCGGCCCTTGCTGATCAGGTCCAGGGAAGCCAGGCGTCGCGCAACGTTATACGGCGCGTTGTAAGAGGTGGTCAGCGTACCGACCAGGCCGATATGCCGCGTGCTCACCGCCAGTGCCGACAACAACGTCAGCGGTTCCAGGCGATTGAGGTAATGGGAAGGCGAGCCCGGGGTGATGAACTGGCTGTCGACGATAAAGATCAAGTCGAACAACGCCGCCTCGGCCTGGCGCGCGATATCGATGTACCAGTCGATGTTCACGCTGGCGTCGGCCGGCAATTGCGGGTCGAGCCACAAATTGTGGCGACCCGGCCCACCACTACCCATGGTCAAGGCGCCCAGTTTGAGCTGTCGTTTGGTCATGTCAAAGAGATTCCTTGGTGTATTCAGGGCTGTGCCTGGGCGACGGCGGGCTGCAGGGCCGCGGCGAATGACGGGTCGAACAGGCTGGCGGCCGGGTAAGCCTTGATCAGCCCTTCGCTGGCGAAGAAGTCCACGGTCTTTTGCGCTTCGACCGGTGCCTGGGCAGTCAGCGGTTCGACCGTCGTGCGTGCCCGGGCAAACCAGGCGCGGGCGATTTCAGCATCGGCGCGGGTGCGTTTGGCCCATGCGTCAGCGTAGGCGTTGGTGTTGGCCGGGCTCTGGCGTGCCCAGTCACGGGCTTTTTTCAGGCGCTGGAGAAAGTCGTTGATGGGCGCGCGTTTGTCGTCGACCGCAGTGGCGTTGGCGGCGATAAAACTCTGGGCGGGAATCAACCCCTCGGCCGTCGCGAGTACCCGTGCACCTTGGCGTTCCTGCTGGGTCACATAAGGCTCCCAGGTGGCGATGACATCCACCGAGCCGCCTTCCAGCGCATGGGACGCATCCAGTGCGCTGAGGTAACGCAACTGCAGCGCGTCGCGGGCAACGCCGGCGTTATCCAGTGCGCTCAGCAGCAGTTGCTGGCTCCAGGAACCTTTCCAGATGGCTGCACGTTTGCCCGCCAGGTCCGCCAGGCTGTGGATCGACGAATCCTGCTTGACCAGAATCGCCACGCCCGCCAGGTTTTGCCGGCTGACGGCGATCACCTTGATCGGCGCGCCCAATGCGCCCAGGAACAACACCGGCGCGTCGCCGAGCAGGCCGATATCCAGGCTGCCGACGTTGAGCGCTTCGGCCACCGGCGATCCGGCCGTGAATTGCTTCCATTCAAGGGTGTAGGGAAGATCCTCAAGCACCCCCGCCGCTTCCATCGCGGCTTGGGCGTTATAGCTTTGATCGCCCACTACCAGCGTTTGCGCATGGGCGGTGAGGCAGATCAGTGCGGCGGCCATGCCGGTCGCCAGTTTTGACAGGTAACGCACGTTCGTCTCCAGATGCCATGGGAGGCACGTCAAGTCGATCCGCGCGTGCGGTCTCGGCGATAGTCGTAAGGGGCATTACGATGAGGTTATAAGAAAGACATGTAAAATATTTATATTGCATAACGTAATTCACTAAAAATGCACATATTGCATTTTATTCGCGCATCGCCGCGCAAGACGCCTCTTGCGCGTTCAAACGTCATCAACCCCTGCCCGTCTGCGTGGTAATCTCACGCCACCACGAATAGACATTGATCGTCACTTGACGATGACCAAAGCCAGGAAAGAACATGCCCAAGATTTCTCACTCAGCGCTGCGCCGTCACTTCCGCGAACTGCTTGCCACGCCCATCTGTGTTGAAACCGCCT
Organism: Pseudomonas sp. R1-43-08; assembly: GCF_003852255.1. Taxonomy (NCBI): domain Bacteria; kingdom Pseudomonadati; phylum Pseudomonadota; class Gammaproteobacteria; order Pseudomonadales; family Pseudomonadaceae; genus Pseudomonas; species Pseudomonas sp. R1-43-08. The sequence continues at coordinate 2,792,327 of NZ_CP027734.1, read as the reverse complement.
CGGTTTTCGACCCCATGTCCGCCCGTATCGCGGCTGACCTCGGTTTTGAGGTGGGTATTCTCGGCGGCTCCGTCGCCTCCCTGCAGGTACTGGCGGCACCCGATTTCGCGTTGATTACCTTGAGTGAGTTCGTCGAACAGGCCACCCGCATCGGCCGCGTCGCGCAGTTGCCGTTCATTGCAGACGCCGACCACGGCTACGGCAATGCCCTGAACGTGATGCGTACGGTTGAAGAGCTGGAACGCGCTGGCGTCGCGGCGCTCACCATTGAAGACACCCTGCTGCCTGCGCAATTCGGGCGTAAATCCACGGACCTGATCTCCGTCGAAGAAGGCATCGGCAAGGTCAAGGCGGCTCTGGAGGCGCGTGTCGATCCTGAACTGTCGATCATCGCGCGCACCAACGCCGGCGTATTGCCCACCGAAGACGTGATTGCGCGCACCCAGGCCTATGAAAAGGCCGGCGCCGATGGCATCTGCATGGTCGGCGTCAAAGACTTCGAGCACCTGGAAAAAATCGCCGAGAACCTCACGGTGCCATTGATGCTGGTGACCTACGGCAACCCCCAACTGCACGACAGCGAGCGCCTGGCGAGCCTGGGCGTGCGCATCGTGGTGGCTGGGCATGGCGCCTACTTCGCCGCGATCAAGGCCACTTACGACAGCCTGCGCGCGCAACGGCAGTTGACCCACAGCACATCGAACCTCAGCGCGACCGAGCTGACCCACACCTATACATTGCCGGAGAGCTATGTGGCGTGGGCTGAGGAGTTCATGGACGTGAAAGAGTAAACACCTGGTTTGCCCCAGGTGGTTTTTTCAGGGACCATGGCGCCTTTTCGTTCCTGCCAACATGAGGCACCCATGGCCAACCACGACCTGACCTTCACACCCGACCCGGATGCCGATTCGATCTCCTCCGACGTGATCGGCTTCAACGGCATCCTGGTCTCCACCCAGATTCCAACCCGCGCCGACGGCAGCCTGGAGCTGGGCGATATCACGCTGCAAAGCGAATGCACCCTGCAAGCGCTGAAAGTCGCGCTGGAAAAAGCCGGCAGCTCCATGGACCGGGTCATGCACCTGACCATCTACCTGACCGACATGGCCGACCGCGCCGCGTTCAACGAAGTCTACAAACGCTTTTTCGCCAAGCCATGGCCGGTACGGGCTGCGGTGGGTGTTGCCGCGTTGGCTGTAGAAGGTATGCGTGTTGAAGTAACGGCGATGGCGGCCAAGGCCTGACTCGATCAAAACTGTGGGAGGGGGCTTGCTCCCGATGGGGCAGTGTCAGCAAGTGCACGTGTGACTGACCCACCGCCATCAGCGGCAGGTCCATGAGCCCGACAGCCCTGTGGTAGATGCCGGTAAGACTTTTCGCAGCTACAATGCCCGCCTCGACCGTGACAAGCCTGACTAAAAAAACTATGTCCTTGCCCAAGCATCACCTGGAATTGCTCAGCCCTGCCCGCGATGTGGCCATCGCACGCGAGGCTATCCTGCATGGCGCCGACGCCATTTATATCGGCGGGCCGAGCTTCGGCGCCCGTCACAATGCCTGTAACGAGGTGAGCGATATCGCGCAACTGGTGGAATTCGCCCGCCGTTACCACGCTCGCGTCTTCACCACCATCAACACCATCTTGCATGACAACGAACTGGAGCCAGCGCGCAAGCTGATCCACCAGCTCTACGACGCCGGTGTCGATGCGTTGATCGTGCAAGACCTGGGCGTGATGGAGCTGGATATTCCGCCCATCGAGCTGCACGCCAGCACCCAGACCGATATTCGCACCCTGGGCCGCGCCAGGTTCCTCGACCAGGCCGGTTTCTCTCAGTTGGTACTGGCGCGCGAGCTGAACCTGCAAGAAATCCGCGCCATCGCCGACGAGACCGAGGCCGCCATCGAGTTCTTCATCCATGGCGCCTTGTGCGTGGCGTTCTCCGGGCAGTGCAATATCTCCCACGCGCAGAACGGCCGCAGCGCCAACCGTGGCGATTGCTCCCAGGCGTGCCGCCTGCCGTATACCTTGAAAGATGATCAGGGCCGCGTCGTCGCCTTTGAAAAGCACCTGCTGTCGATGAAAGACAACAACCAGAGCGCCAACCTGCGCGCACTGGTCGAAGCCGGCGTGCGTTCGTTCAAGATCGAAGGCCGCTACAAGGACATGGGCTATGTGAAGAACATCACCGCCTACTACCGCCAGCGCCTCGACGAAATCCTCGAAGACCGCCCGGACCTGGCCCGCGCTTCCAGCGGGCGTACCGCGCACTTCTTCCTGCCCGACCCGGAAAAAACCTTCCACCGTGGCAGTACCGACTACTTTGTCAGCGACCGCAAGATCGATATCGGCGCCTTCGACACCCCGACCTTCACCGGCCTGCCGGTGGGTGTGGTGGAAAAAGCCGGCAAGCGCGACTTGCAGGTGGTCACCCATGAGCCGCTGTCCAACGGCGACGGCCTCAATGTACTGGTCAAGCGTGAAGTGGTGGGGTTCCGCGCCAACATCGCCGAGCCCAAGGGCGAATTCGAGGAAGACGGCGAGAAGCGCTACCGCTACCGCGTCGAACCGAACGAAATGCCGGCGGGCCTGCACCAGCTGCGCCCGAATCACCCGTTGAACCGCAATCTGGACCATAACTGGCAACAGGCGCTGCTCAAGACCTCGGCCGAGCGTCGTATCGGCTTGGCTTGGGTGGCGCGCCTGCGTGAAGAACAGTTGCAAATCACCGCCACCAGCGAAGAAGGCATCAGCGCCAGCGTCACCCTGCCCGGCCCGTTTGGCGTGGCCAACAAGCCGGAACAGGCCCTGGATACCCTGCGCGACCTGCTGGGCCAACTCGGTACCACCGAGTACCACGCCACCCGCATCGAGCTGGACGCGCCGCACGCGTTCTTCATTCCCAACTCGCAGCTCAAGGCATTGCGCCGTGAAGTAATCGAAGCCCTGACCGTCGCTCGCGTCGCCGCGCACCCGCGCGGTGGACGCAAGGCCGAGACCACGCCGCCGCCGGTGTACCCGGACGCGCACCTGTCGTTCCTGGCCAACGTCTACAACCAGAAGGCCCGCGACTTTTACCACCGTCACGGTGTGAAGCTGATCGATGCCGCCTTCGAGGCCCACGAAGAAACCGGCGAAGTACCGGTGATGATCACCAAGCACTGCCTGCGTTTCTCGTTCAACCTGTGCCCTAAACAGGCCAAGGGTGTGACGGGGGTGAAGACCAAGGTGGCGCCGATGCAGTTGATCCATGGCGATGAAGTGCTGACGCTGAAGTTCGACTGCAAACCGTGCGAAATGCACGTGGTCGGCAAGATCAAGGGGCACATCCTCGGATTGCCGCAGCCGGGCAGCGCCGTGGAGCATTTCAACCCCGAGAACCTCATTTTCCAGGGCACACACTGACCCTCTGTAGGAGCGAGCTTGCTCGCGAGAAACCTGAGAACGCCGCGTGTTAACTCGATGAGCTGCGTTATCGTTAGCGTTCTTCGCGAGCAAGCTCGCTCCTACCGAAGCTACGGGGCCACCACCAGCCCCGCTGCAACCCCGCCGCCGCCAGCAGAATCGCCGCCACGCCCAACCATTGCAGCCATCCAAGGCGATGCCCGAAGGCGATCCAGTCGACGAAAATCGCCGCAATCGGGTAGATGAACGACAAGGCGCCGGTTATCGCAGTCGGTAGCTTCTGAATGGCTCCGTACAACAACACATACATCAAACCCGTGTGCACCAGGCCCAGGGTGGCGAGTGCCGCCCAGGCATCAGTCGACGTGGGCAAGCGGTCCCAAGGCACCAGCGGCGCCAGCAATACCGCGCCGGTAGTCACCTGGATCAACGCCATCAAATGCGGCGGCACTTGCTTGAGCTGCTTGATGATCAGCGCTGCAATCGCGTACAACAACGCCGCGCCCAGGGCCAGCGCGATGCCGGTCAAATAGTCCTCGCCAGCCGGTTGTTCACCATGGGCCGTGACGATTGCCAGCATGCCCAGGAACGCCACGCTCAGCCAGGCCATCTTCTGCAGGGTGATTTTCTCACCGAGAAACAGCGCCGCCAGCATCACCAATAGAAACGGTTGCACGTTGTACACCGCCGTACTGATGGCGATTGACGCACGCGAGTAGGACTCGAACAGCAGCAGCCAGTTGCCGACGATGGCCACACCGCTGAGTACCGCCAGCCCGAACCTGGCCCAACTGAGCAAGTCCAGCTTCAGGTAGCCGAGCCATGCGCACACCAGCAGCAGCGCCAGCGCCCCGATCACACAGCGCCAGAACACCACTTCGATCACCGACACGCCGGACACCAGCACAAACCAACCGATGGTGCCGGAGATCAGCATGGCGGCGATCATTTCCCAGGTTCCGCGACGGACAGCTGTATCCATGATTGATGCTCCTCAAGTGAGGCTCAATTATGGCAAGCTGCCCGACAGCCGCTCCAGTGACTAAAAAAGGCCAAAACCTCGATTCACCTTTTCTTATTAGGCGAACCCTATGATTGACACCATCGACCAGCAACTGATCGCCGCCTTGATGGATGATTCGCGTCTGTCCCTCAAAGCCCTGGCCGGCATCACCGGGCTGTCTTCGCCAAGCGTCGGCGAGCGCTTGCGCCGCCTGGAGGAGCGCGGCGTGCTGACCCACTACACCGTCGATATCGATCCCAAACACTTTGGCTATCTGCTGCAGGCCATCGTGCGCATCCGCCCGCTGCCCGGCAAGTTGCAGGAAGTGGAACGGCAGATCCAGGCGATCCCCGAATTCACCGAATGCGACAAAGTCACCGGCGAAGACTGCTTCATCGCCCGCCTGCATGTGCGCACCATGGACCACCTGGACAGCCTGCTCGACCGGATCAACGGGTATGCCGAAACCAACACTGCCATCGTCAAGAAAACCCCGGTGAAACGGCGCTTGCCGCCGTTGACCGACTGACAGCACGCAGAACACTGATCGTTCCCACGCTCTGCGTGGGAACGCCTCCTGGGACGCTCTGCGTCTCGCCAACCGCTGCAAGTGAGCAGGTGACGCAGAGCGTCACGGGCTGCATTCCCACGCGGGAGCGTGGGAATGATCCTGTTCAATCCCGGAGGGCTTTGGCTGCCGCAAGCAACCCCTGGAATTTGCCATACCGCGCCGCCAATACCGGCTGCACTTGCTCATCGGGCACATACCGCGCCTTCACCGGCATCCCCGCCGCCAGCAAATCAGCGCCCTCCCCGATGGCCATGAACCCCAATTTCGCCGCCCCGATGCACGCGCTCAGTTCGCTGCCATGCAGGGTAAAAACCTCCCGCTGCAGAATATTCGCCAGCAGTTGCGCCCAATACTCACTGCGCGCCCCTCCGCCGACGAGCGCGAAGGATTTGACCTCAGCCCCGGTCGACTGCACCGCGCGCCAAGCGTCGAGCAAGCCAAAACCCACGCCTTCCATCACCGCATAGCCGAGCATCGCCGGTGTGCAGTCATGGCCAAGCCCCATGAAGCCGCCGCGCAGCAAGGGGTCGTTATGCGGCGTGCGCTCACCCGCCAGGTACGGCAGAAACAACGGGGTGGACAGCGGTACCGCGTGTTCGATTGGCAGTTGCGTCTGCACCTGGTCCAACAGCGTTTGTTCATCCGCCATGCCCGTCAGGCGCGTTACCCAGCGCAAGCAACTGGCGCCGGCCAGCATGGCGCCCATGGTGTACCAGCGCTCGGGCAGCGCATGGCAGAAGCTGTGCACCGCACTGGCCGGGTTGCCGGCGGCGTGAGCGGTAATCGCGACAATCGCCGCGCTGGTGCCCAGGGTGATAAACCCGTCACCGGCATCGATAGCGCCGATCCCGACGGCCGCTACCGGGTTATCGCCGCCGCCCCCGGCGATCACCACCTGCGGCGACAAGCCCAGGCCTGCGGCTGTGACACAAGCACTGGCGGCACCGCCCTCCACCAGCCTGGGCATCTGCTTAGGCGTCAGGCCGGTCGCGTGCAGCATCGGGGTAAACCACTCACGTCGCGCCACATCCAGCCACAGGGTGCCGGCCGCGTCCGACATCTCGCTGATCCGCTCCCCGCACAGGCGCAAGCGCAGGTAATCCTTGGGTGAGAGCACGCAATCAATCGCCTTGAACACATCAGGCTCATGCTGTTGCAGCCAGAGTAGTTTCGGCGCGGTCAACCCGGCCATCGGCAAGCTGCCGGTGATCTCGGCATAGCCGGTGCCCAGTTGTTCTGCCTGCCGAACCGCGCGGGAGTCGTCCCACAGGATTGCCGGGTACAACATGCGGTTGTCGGCCCCCAGCAATACCGCGCCGTGCATCTGCCCCGACAGGCCGATACAGGCCACGCGGGCAAACGCCTCGTGGGTGCGCAGTGAGTCCAGTGCCTGCAGGCAGGCCTGCCACCAGTCTTCGGGCGCCTGCTCGGACCAGCCGCCATGGCGGCGCGACACGCTCAAGTGCACGCCCGCGCGGGCCAGCACGCTGCCGTCGAGGTCCATCAGGATGGCTTTGAGTTCGGAGGTACCAAGGTCTATACCAAGGGAAACAGGACGGTTCATAAGGGGTGGGTCCGATCAATCACAGCCACAGGAATTACGCACCTGCAGGCGTGGCGCCAGACGCACGCTGTGCTTGGGTGCAGTGGGGGTTGCCATGCGTTGCAGCAACAGCTCGACAGCGCGGGCGCCCAGTTGCTGGACCGGCTGGGCGATCAAGGTCAGGCGCGGCACGAAAAAGTCCGCCCATTCGAAATCATCGAAGCCGACCAGCGCCATTTGCCCCGGCACTTCGATCTGCGCATCACGCAGGGCGTGCATGGCGCCGAGGGTCATCAGGTTATTGCCGGCCATGATGGCGGTCGGCGGTTCGGCCAGGCTCAGCAACTGCCGGGTGGCCTGGCGGGCCGGCTCGATGTTGGAGCCGCCGTTGACCAGCAACTGCGGATCGAACGCCAGCCCCGCCGCCTGCAACGCGGCCTGGTAGCCCGCCACCCGCTCATCGGTGGTGCTGAAGCCCGCACGCCCGGCGATAAAGCCGATGCGCCGGTGCCCGTGGGCGATCAGGTGCTCGATCAACGCCTGGGTGGCCTGGCTGTTCTCCACGCCAACCTGGTCGAACTGCTCGCTCATCATGCGATCCACCAGCACCGCAGGCAGCTCATTGGCGCGCAGGTAGTCCAGGGCCAACGAGCCGTTCGACGGCGCCAGCACAATCCCGTCGACCCGCCGGTGATGCAGCGCGGTGACCACGCGTAATTCCTGCTCCGGGTCGTCGTGGGTGTCGACAAACAGCATCATGTAGCCGTGCCGGGCGCACTCGGTTTCAATCGCGTGCACCGTCTCGCTGAAGTAATGGTTGGACAGCGCCGAGATCGCCACGCCGATGGTGCTGGTGGTGGAACGGGCCAGCGCGCGCGCCAGGGTGTTGGGGATGTAGCCCAGCTCCCGGATCGCACGCTGTACCGCCTGCACCGTGGCCGGGCTGACCTTGCGGGTGCCGTTCAACACGTGGGACACGGTCGACGGCGACACGCCGGCCCTGCTTGCCACGTCGTCCATGGTGACCACGGCGCGCTCCCCTTGAGTCAATCAGTGCTTGCTCGACCAGCCGCTGTAGCTGCCGACGTTGTCGCGGGTGATGAGTTTGGGCGTGAGCAGGGTCACCGCTTCGGCCGGGGCCTTGTCATTGAGCAGGTCATTGCCGACGTTCACCGCTGTCTGGGCCATGGCCCACGGGTCCTGGCTGGCGGAGGCCTGGATCTGTGTGTCGGTCTTGAGCGCATTCTCGATATCCGGCGCGCCGTCCACCGAGGTAATGATGATGCCGCTGCGCTTGAGCTGCTTGGCCGCCAGGTCGCTGCCGATGGCTTGGGGGTCGTTGATCGCGAACAGGCCGTCGATTTTCGGGAAGCGTGTCAGGTAACCCTGCATCGCGTTCAGGCCGCCTTCGCGCGAGCCCTTGGCGTCCTGGTCGTCGGACAGCACTTTAATGTCCGGCGCGCCGGCCAGGGCGGCCTTGCACCCTTTGACGCGGTCAGTCACCGCGGTGACTTGCGGGCCGTTCTGGATAATCACATTGCCTTTGCCCGACAGCTTGTCCACCAGGTACTGGCAGGCCAGCTTGCCAGCTTCGACGTTGTCGGTCTGCACCGTGGCGTTCACACCCTTGGCGTCCACATCCACCGCCACCACGACAATGCCGGCGTCGCGGGCTTTCTTGATCGCCGAGGCCATGGCGGACGGGTCGACGGCGTTGATCAGGATCAGGTCGACCTTGGACGAGATGAAGTTGTCGATCTGCGAGAACTGCTTGCTCAAATCATAGTCAGCCGACACCGACGTCACCTTGACGTTGGGGTTGAGTGCCTTGGCCTGCGCCGTGGCGCCATCGGCCAGGGTCACGAAATACGGGTTGCCCAAAGAGCCCATGCTGATGCCCAGCGCCTTGAGTTCGCGGGCCTGCACGGCCTGGGACATCAGGGCAGCCAAGGCAATGACGGGGAAGATACGTTTGACGTTCATGGCGGTCTCTCTTGTGATTGTTGTAGGAGTGAACTCAGGTTCGGGCGCCGGACTGGCGATAGCGATCCAGCGCCACCGCGCCGATGATCACGATGCCCTTGATGATGTACTGCCAGATATCCGATACCCCCAGCAGCACCAGGCCATTGGTGAGCACCGCGATGATCAGTGCGCCGATCAGCGTGCCGCCGATGGTGCCGACGCCGCCGGTGAAACTGGTGCCGCCGAGGATCACCGCCGCGATCGCATCCAGCTCGTAGGACTGGCCCAATTGCAAGCCATTGGCGGCGAACAGGCGCGAGGCGCTCATCACCGCGCCAAGCCCGGCCAGGGCGCCGGACATGGCGTAGACGAACAACAGCACTTTCCACACCTTGATCCCCGACAGCCGCGCGGCTTCCGGGTTGCCGCCCACCGAGTAGATCTGCACGCCCATCACCGTGCGCCGCAGAATGAACCACGACAGCGCCACCACGGCCACGGCGATGACCACCAGCCACGGCACGCCGAGGATCGAGTCGTTGCCGATAAAGGCAAACGGCAAGTCCGGGTTGAATACCGTCTTGTCATCGGCCAGCAAGCGCGCCAGGCCACGCATGGCGGTCAGCGCGCCGAGGGTGACGATAAACGGCGGCAGGCGCATGAACGCGATCAACCCGCCGTTGACCAGGCCCAGCAACAGCCCGAAGCCGATACCGGCGGCAATCCCGAACATGCCGAACTGCGGCGACATCGACGCCTGCAGGGCGACCACCGCCGACGCCGCGAGGATCGCGCCGACGGACAGGTCGATACCCGCCGTCAGAATCACAAACGTCATGCCGGCCGCCAGCACCACATTCACTGAGGCCTGCTGCGTGATGATCGACAGGTTCTGCATGGTCAGGAAGTTTTCGCTGGCCAGGGCAAAGCCCACCAGCAGCAGCACCAGCACCGGCAACATGCCCACCGTGCGCATCAGCTCGCGTACGCGTTCAGCCTTGCCCGTCGTGGTTGTTGCGATATTCGATTCAGCCATTGACCACCACCTGATCGCCACCGGTGGCGAGGTCGATAATACGTTCCTGGGAGATGACGTGACCCGAGGCCCCGCCGACTTCAGCCACCAACTGGCCTTCGCGCATGACCAGCACACGGTCGCAGGTGCCGATGATTTCCGGCAGCTCGCTGGAAATCACCACGATGCCGACACCCGCCTGGGCCAATTGATTGATGATGCGGTAGATCTCGGATTTGGAGCCGATGTCCACGCCACGGGTGGGCTCATCCAGGATCAGCACATGGGGCTTGACCTCCAGCAGCCGCGCCAGCAACACCTTTTGCTGGTTGCCACCGGACAGCGCGCCCACATTGACCTTGCCCGACGCCACGCGGATCGACAGCGCCTTGATCGCGTCGTTGGCGCGCTGTGCGCCATGGCTGCGATCCAGCACGCCGCCGGCATGGGCATCCGGCACACAGGCGCACACATTGATGTTGTCGGCCACGCTCATGTCGAGGAACAGGCCCTGGGCCTTGCGGTCTTCGGTGAGGTACACCACGCCGGCGCGGATCGCATCGGCCGGGGTGCGCAATTGGGTGACGTGCTTGCCGACCACTTCGAGGGTGCCGCTGGTGCGTGGGTCGGCGGCGAAGATCAGTCGCGCCAGCTCCGTGCGCCCTGCCCCGACCAGCCCGGCGATGCCCAGCACTTCGCCGGCATGCAGGTCGAAGCTGCACTGGCGCACGCGTTTGCCGTCGGCCATGTCACGCACGCGCATCACCACGTTGCCGGGGTTATAGGCGGCGTGTTCTTTCTTGTAGAAGCCGGAAAGATCGCGGCCGACCATCATTTTCACCAGCACTTCGGCCGACAACGCATCGCGGCTCAGTTCGCCGATGTACTGGCCGTCGCGCAGCACCGAGACCCGGTCCGACAACTCGTAGATCTCGGCCATGCGGTGGCTGATGTAGATGATCGCCAGACCCTGGCCGCGCAGTTGTTTGATCAGCGCAAACAGGCGGTCGGTCTCGCGGGAGGACAGCGGCGTGGTCGGCTCGTCCATCACCAGGATTCGGGCGTGGGCATGCAGGGCGCGGGCGATTTCCACCAGTTGACGCTCGGCAATCGACAGGCTGCTGACCGGCGTCGAGGGTTTGAATTCGGCGCCCAGGCGTTGCAACACCTCGATGCAGCCGTCCTGCATGCCCTTGCGGTCGATGGTCCAGCCACGCCGCAGCTCGCGGCCCAGGTAGATGTTCTCGGCCACGCTCAGGTTCGGGCACAGGCTCAATTCCTGATAGATCACAGCGATGCCGAGGGCTTTTGCGGTAGCAGGCGTGAAGGTGGCGACGGGCTGGCCATCGATGCGGATTTCGCCGCCGGGGTCGGCCTGATAGGCGCCGGAGAGGATTTTCATCAGCGTGGATTTGCCGGCACCGTTCTCCCCCATCAAGGCGTGGATTTCGCCGGGGTAGACCTTCAGGCCGACGCTTTTGAGCACGCGCAAACCGTTGAAGGTTTTGCTGATGCCCTGCATCTCAAGCAAGGGTTCAAGGCTCATGGATGAGCTCCTGGATTTATTGTTTTTGTTGTCGAGTGCTGCCGACTCTAGTCCAGATACATTTGCTTACGCAAGCGCTTGCGTGAGCATTTATGTGCCAGGTGAAACGTTTCATCACCGTGTAAATTCGCAAATCGTTGAAATGCCGGCTTTTACGCGTCAAATGGATATCGTCGCCATCAAAACGCCATAATGTCTGCTATTGTCCAAAGACCGCATCTCCGCTTGTTGTCGCGTTCGCGCGATCTTTTGTGAGCATGTGCTACGCCGTCGTGCTCTGCCGGTGGCAAGTCTGAAGTTTACGGAATGCTTGGCAATGGACACCCCTCTACCCGACCCGCCCCAATCACGCGCTGAAAAGATCGTTGAGTTCAAACGCCAGAAAACCTTGCTCAAGACCGGTGCGCTGCAGGATGCGATCTTCAACAGCGCGTATTTCTCCAGCATCGCCACCGACGAAAAAGGCGTGATCCAGATTTTCAATGTCGGCGCCGAACGCATGCTCGGCTACGCCGCTGCCGATGTGCTCAACCGCATCACCCCCGCCGACATATCCGACCCTGCCGAACTGATCACCCGCGCCGCTGCCCTCAGTCTGGAACTCGACACGCCGATCACACCGGGTTTCGAAGCCCTGGTGTTCAAGGCTTCCCGTGGCATCGAAGACATTTATGAACTGACCTATATCCGCAAGGACGGCAGTCGCCTGTCGGCCATGGTCTCGGTGACCGCCTTGCGCAACCGCCATGACACCATCATTGGCTACCTGCTGATCGGTACCGACAACACCGCACGCAAGCAGGAGGAAGCCGAACGCAAAGGCTTCGAGCGCGCGCTGGAAGAAAAGAACCTGGAGCTGGAGCATGCCAGCCACATGAAGTCGGAGTTCCTTGCGACCATGTCCCACGAGTTGCGCACGCCGCTGAACGCGGTGATCGGCTTTTCCGAGGCGCTCAAGGATGGCCTGGTGGGCGATATGAGCGAGGTGCAGCGCGAATACATCGGCGATATTTTCACCAGCGGGCAGCACTTGCTGTCGCTGATCAACGACATTCTCGACCTGTCCAAGGTCGAGGCCGGGATGATGGACCTGGAGCTGGAGGCCGTGGCGCTCGATGGGTTGCTGGCCAACAGCTTGCTGATCGTGCGGGAAAAGGCCGCGCTGCAGCGCATCGAGTTGAAGCTCGAATGCGCGACGGATTTCGGCGTGCTGGCGCTGGACCTGCGCAAGACCAAGCAGATCATCTACAACCTGCTGGCCAATGCGGTGAAGTTCAGTGAACACGGCGGCCGCGTGACCCTGGCGGTGCGCGAAGTCAGCCGCGCCCAGGTCGGCCAGGTGCCGGGGGATTGGCCGGCCCATGGCTTCGCCCTGCAACCCAGCGCGCACCAGCGGTTTCTGGAACTGAGCGTGAGCGACGCCGGCATCGGTATCGCCGAAGACGACATGAGCAAGCTGTTCAAGGCCTTCAGCCAGATCGACAGCAGCCTGGCGCGCAAGTTTGAAGGCACGGGCCTGGGGCTGGCGATGGTCAAGCAACTGACCGACCTGCACGGCGGCAGCGTCGCTGTGGCCAGTCGCGTGGGCCTGGGCGCGCGCTTCGTAGTGTGGCTGCCATTGCATCGTGCCCCGGAGGCGTCATGGCCAACATCCTGATCGTCGAAGACAACGAGGCCAACATGCGCCTGGCCCGCCTGCTGCTGATCAACGCCGGGCACACGGTGCTGTGGGCCGCCGATGCCGAAATCGGCCTGACCCTGGCCCGGGAAAAACAACCGGCCCTGATCCTGATGGACATCCAACTGCCGGGCATGGACGGCCTGGCCGCCACGTCCCTGCTCAAGCAAGACCCCATCACCGCCCATATCCCGGTGATCGCCCTGACTGCGATGGCGATGAAGGAGGACCGCGAAAAAACCCGCCTGGCCGGTTGCGATGCCTACATCATCAAGCCGCTGCGCTACAAAGAGCTGTACCAGGTGATCGACAGCTTGCTGCAAAAGACTATCAACCCCCTCACATGAGCCCTCTCCATGGCCAGCCAACCCGCCACGCTGTTGATCGTTGACGACGAACCCCAGGTTCGCAAGCTGCTGGAAACCCTGCTGCAGCATGAGGGCTACCAGACCCTGAGCGCCGCCAGCGGTGAAGAAGCCCTGCTTTTGGTGGCGCAACAGCCGCCGGACCTGATCCTGCTGGACATCATGATGCCGGGCATGGACGGCTACGAAGTGGCCAGCCACTTGAAGGGTGATGAAACCACGGCCAGCATCCCGATCATCATGCTCTCGGCCCTGAGCGAGTCCAGCGCCCGCGTCAGTGGCCTGGAAACCGGCGCCGAGGAGTTCCTCAGCAAGCCGGTGGAGCGCGTCGAGTTATGGCTGCGGGTGCGCAACCTGCTGCGGCTCAAGGCCCGTGGCGACCAGTTGAAAAACCATAGCCTGTTGCTCGAGCAGCAACTGCAGCGGCAAACCGATCAGACCACCGGCATGAGCGTGCACGACCTGGCGCGCCAGGACCTGGAAAAGGACTTGCGCCTGGCGGTTGAGCAACAGGATTTCACCCTGCACTACCAGCCCAAGATCGAGTTGGCCGGTGGCCAGATATGCGCCCTGGAGGCGTTGCTGCGCTGGGAGCGCCCAGGCTATGGGCCAGTGTCTCCGGCGGTGTTCATTCCCATACTGGAGAGTATGGGCTTGATCGTGATTGTCGGGCGCTGGGTGATCGACAGCGTGTGCCGACAGATCGCGACCTGGCAACGCGGCGTTATCGGCGCTGTGGAGGTGTCGGTGAATGTCTCGGGGCATCAATTGATCGAAGGCGACCTGATTGCCGATATCGCCCACACCCTGGCCAGGACCGGGGTTCAGGCCCATTACCTGGAGGTCGAACTGACCGAAAGCTCGCTGATGGAGAACACCCAACGCACCATCGCCAGCCTGCAGCGCCTGCGCGCCATGGGCGTGAAAATCTCCATCGATGACTTCGGCACCGGCTATTCAAGCCTGGCGTATCTGCGCCGTTTTCCCATCGACACCTTGAAGATCGACATCGCCTTCATCCGCGAAGTCACCACCAACCCACAGGATGCGGCCATCACCCGCACCATCATCGAACTGGCCCACAGCCTGAACCTGCGGGTGGTGGCCGAAGGCGTGGAAACCCAGGATCAGCTGGCGTTTTTGAAGGAGGCCGGGTGTGACCAGATCCAGGGCTACCTGTTCAGCCGACCGTTGCCGGCTTCCACCCTGGAGCGCCTGCTGCTGGAGCGCCTGGTACCCGCGCGTTGACCGATGACTCCGGCGCTCTTGATACTGCGGCTAGCACGCGTCAAACCACATTGAACCTGTATCCGGCCATGCCTCTCCAACCTGCATAGACCACGGCCGGATGCACGCTTGATGACGTTTATTTTATGGATGGCCGTACTCGGGGCTATTTTGCTGATATTGGCCCTCACCTCCTCCTATCTGCGCTGGATGCCGGTGACCACCTCGGCGGTGTGCCTGTTGCTGGGGGTCGCCATCGGCCCACTGGGTGCGGACCTGCTGCACCTGGACATCAAGGGCTCGGCCCGCTGGATGGAGCACCTGACCGAAGTCGCGGTGCTGTTTTCACTGTTCGTCAGCGGCTTGAAACTGCGCCTGCCCCTCAAGCATCGCACCTGGCGTATCGCCTTCGGCATGGCCGGGCCGGTGATGCTGTTGACCATCCTCGGCGTGTGCCTGGCGTTGCACTATCTGTTGGGGTTGTCATGGGGTGCGTCATTGCTGGTCGGCGCGATGCTCGCCCCGACCGACCCGGTGCTGGCCGGCCTGGTCCAGGTCAACAATGCCCAGGACGATGACCCGTTGCGTTTCGGCTTGTCCGGTGAAGCCGGGCTGAACGATGGCACGGCCTTTCCCTTTGTGATTTTTGCGCTGCTGTTCATGCAGCACGGCGGCTTCGACGGTGACTGGCTGGGTGGCTGGGTACTGAAGAACCTGCTGTGGGCGGTGCCGGCCGGCTTGTTGATTGGCTATTGGATGGGCCGGGGCATCGGGCGTGTGACCTTGCGCATGCGCATCGCCAATGCCGACAGCACCCTGTCGCCCAACGATTACCTGACCCTGGCCCTGATTGCCTTGGCCTACGTGGCGGCGCAAGCCGTGGGTGGCTATGGCTTCCTGGCGGTGTTCGCCGCCGGGCTGGGGTTGCGCCAGGCCGAATTCAAATCCAGCGGCAAAGCGCAGACACCGTCCGAGCACCTGGCCCGCCCCGTGGTCGGGCATCTTGAAGTGGCGCCGGAAAAAGCCTTGCACGGCGATGTCAGCGCGCTGGAAGACACGCAAATTGCCGCCGGGGTCATGATGGGCGACATGCTGGCGTTCGGCGGGCTGGTGGAGCGTTCGATGGAAGTGTTCCTGGTGACGGTGCTGGGGATCGTACTTGCCAGTCATTGGGATTGGCGCGCCCTGCCGATAGCGGCGTTGTTGTTCTGCGTGATCCGGCCGCTGAGCGTATTGGCGATGCCCTGGGGGCGCCTGATCGATCTTCGCCAACGCGGCTTGATGGGCTGGTTCGGCATTCGCGGGATCGGCAGTATCTTCTACCTGTTCTATGCCCTCAATCACGGCCTGATCGGCACCAGCAGCGCGGTAGCCGTGGACCTCACGGTATCGGTGATCGCCTTGAGCATTGTTGTGCATGGCCTGAGCACTCAGCCGATGCTGGCGTGGTACGAGCGCCGCAGCCAAGCGATGGGAAAATGAAGAGACGCCGATTGGAAATAAACGGATAACTCTGTATTGACAAACGCTGGAACCGATGAAGTTCGAGAGTTACTCAGGGGTAAACCAAGCAAATCTACGCCTTGGAACCATCCTGCCCCCCTGAGACGACAGCACACATGACTCCCACTTTGAGCCGCATCGCTTCGTACGTCCCGCGCACGGACATCCCATCCGAGCCCCTCTCTCGCCCCAAACGTGAAACCCCCTCGCTGGAAACAGCTGATAAGTCGCGTGTCACGGGCGATCGCGAGTTGGCCAACGAGTATGGCTTTGCAATGCTACGCGCGGCCAAGGCCGGTACGGACGTGCGTATCAACGCGATTGACCCACACTCCACCTTCGGCCAGTGGCGCGAGCAGTTGAAAAACACCCTTCAGTTACCCGACGTTGTCCAGTGGGCTCAAGACAAAGGGATCGACGTTTCGTCGCTGATACTCAACACGCAGTCAGGGCAAGTTTCCTTCAAGCTCAAGCGCCACCTTGACCCCCAACAGAAACTGCACACGGTTGGTCCAGAAGACCGGCAATGGGCCGCTATCCGTGGGCCTATCCTTCACGCCGCACAGGTTATCTGCGCCGGGTATCCTGATACAGCCTTCATGCCTCAGGAGGTTCTTCAGGATGTGCAAATTCCGGGATCGATAATCGCGCGTTTTTACCAGGAACAGCCGCCGGCGCTGACGGCGAGTGACCTGCGTACACAGGCGCGTGGCATTCTGCGCAACTCAAGCTTCAAGACCCTTGATGCTGGCACCGACGCTGGCTTGATCGAATCCCGCAGCGAGGACGCGCTCCTGCACCAGCAAGCGTTAGTGGGCGATATCCTCATCCGCAATCAGGTCGTCTTCGAACTAAAGGAGCTGCTGCCTTTGCCCAAGGACGGCTTCGAACGCCCCGATGATCTTGAAAACCAGTTGAAGCGCAAGAAACTCTCCCTGCCTGCTCATAACACCTACCCCTCCACCTACCCCTCCGCCGACCATCAACCAGCGAACACAATCAGTGTGTTTGACTATCTGCGGGATCATGGCTTGGACATCCCCAGCAATCACATCGAGCTGGAAAACCTGATCTCATCGCTTTCCACACTGCCGCCCTACTCGCCCCCCAATGGCAACCTGGGCGGGGCGCTGGCCTGGCCCGTGCCGCTTGATACGCAAAGCCAGCAGCAGCTCAAGGCAGACATCGGCGCACGCAAGTTCGGCAACATCAATGTGAGCCCCTTCAAGAATGTCCTGGAATATCTGCTCGACGGCAGGAGGGTCACGGCTGCCGACCTCAACGATCCACGCAAGTTGATCAATACCTTGATCGAAGCCCCTGAAAGCAAGGCCCTGGGAGAGGCGATTCAGGCTGCATTCGAAGCGCGCGAAATCAAGGGCAGCGCCAACGATTGGTTGCTCGCCGCTATGGGCCTGGAGAAAAAAACAGAGAACGGCGATGGACTGACCATCGAAGGCTATCGACTGGTCAGCGCTGAAAACACCAACAAAACCGCCTCAACAGTCGTCAAGGCATTGGCCGATCATCTGCTCGCCAGCGACAGGGCTTCGTCCCCCGAAACCGCCGCCATTCAAGCACACCTTTTGCTGACCAGCAGAGCGCCGGAATTCCTGATCAAGGATATTCCGAAGGAGGTCACCATCGGCACTCACGCTTGGGTCAGTTTCGCCACCGCTGTTTCGCGCATCGAAGCAAAAGCGCCAGGCTCGACGGCAGGCATGACCTTTGCGCAAGTCATGCTTGAAAGCAGCATCGCACCGATCAGTGAACAAGAGCGCCACATTGAATATGCTGCCCAGAATGACGCGCTCAAGGATTGGGCCATCGCCAACGGGAGAAAACCACCGCTCACCCCCCTTGTAATGGGCGAAGTGCGCAAAACGTTCAGTGCGATGATCAACGAACTGAGGGAGGCTAGCGAAACATCACTCGGCAACCTGCCAACGGCCAAAGAAATAGCACTGGCGCAGTTAAAAAAAGCGCTGCCGGACATGGACCCCAGACTGTTCGAGAAAAAATGCATCACCATAGACCCTCCCCATAAACGGTTCCCCGGGCCTTACTCGATACTGGACGGCTACATCGATGGCCGACCGCTTTTCTGGACGCCCAACCGGGAGGAGTTCTGGTCGGAAGAAGCACGCAACTTCAAAAATCTTTTCGTATCCAGGGAAAACGAGGAGCGACCAGATTCACGGCCAGCAGCCTGGGTATCCTCATCAAAAGAGTTCGACCTTGACAAGGTGACTCAAACGCTGAAAACCCTGCCACGCCCCAGAGAGCTGTTCGAGCCGCAATACGCTGAGTTCTCAAGCGCCTTGAAGAAAATCAAGTCCGCACAGTTCAAACAGATGATCGCCAAACTTCCGCTGGAAGACCGCGAGAACCTGGCGTTCATCAAACTGCCCGTTCGCAAGCTCATCAGGTATTACCGAGACGATCATCCCAGGGTCGTGGAAGAAGGCGTACTGCTGTTCGACACCGAGCGCAACGGCAAGAAAATGACCTACGCGATTGATCGGATCAAGGGCACCGTGACTCGGCGGCCCGATCAGACTTACGTCGAATACCCACCTAGAAATGGCACTATTCCTCAATTGGGCCAAAGGTACGACACCGTCAAACCTGAGGGTTCGCAACCGCCGGCACTGCCCGACGGGAAAACAGCCGGGCACGGTGCGCCTGACAGTTTCAACAGCGCCAGTACCCAATACATTATCGACACGCTGTTTGCGGACATGAACTTGCCCGAGGTAGAGCGTTACGCCCGAGGGGCGACAACCTTTGATACCCAAGTCCCCCTGCATAAGACCATTGAAGCAATCGTGGTGGGCCTGATTCCCTTCAAGTCAAGCATCGAGAACTTGATCGCGGGCAACATCAAGGAAGGTGCCGTCGAACTGGCTATTGATATCTTTGGTTTCGTGGTGGGCTTCGGCGGTGCGGTCAAAGGCCTGAGCGCCCTGGCGAGGGGTGCATCGACGCTCGCAAAAGCAGGTCAGGTCGTCAGAATCATCGGCCGAGCAGCACTCGGCGCGCTGAACCCGTTGGACGGGGTTGCTGATCTGGCGCGAGGTGCCCTGCATCTTGGAAAAAAAGCCGTCAACGCAAGCTATAAGGGTATTAACCACCTGCGCAATCACCACCGCAGCGTCGACCTGCTGCAATTGGCCAAAAGGCCCGATATCGCCGAAGGCACCTACAAGTTGGCCGGTAACGGCAATGAAATTCCTGCCCTGGCCAAATTCGACGAAGGCACGCAAAGGTGGTTTGCATTTGACCCGCGTACGCAACAGGCCTATGGCAAGTCACTCGAGCAGTTCAGTGTTGGCCCACGGGGCGGATTGGACGCGATCGGCAGCAACGACGCGATAAAGACCGTCAGCCAGCGCCATGGCTTGGCAGCCGCCGGCACATTCAAGGTCGGACAGAAGAGCGTTGAAGGCAACGTTGTGATGTTTCAGGGCAATTGGCATCAATACGACCCGCTGAAAAAACAACCTATCGGCCCTCCATTGAAAGACTTCACCCCCAGTCGGGTAGCGGCCAGTGGCGAAGTACGTGTCGCGGATGCCGATTTGCTGGGGTATCAAGCCAACTACATCGAGCCGCGAGAGCTTTCGAGCAAAGGCCTGCAGGGCAACGTGTATCAAGGCCGCAGTAAAAAGGAATATGTGAAGGTCGATGGAGCGCTGTATGAATCCAAAGTCAAGGACGGCCAGCGATTCATCCTCCACCCCACAGGCAAGGGCCCTGACATACCGGTCAAGGATCTCGGCATTTCCGGGTGGGAGCCTCGCTCCAGGTCTGTCGGTCTGCTGGGGGGCGCGAAGGAATTTCATACACCATGGCAATTGGGCGATAACACGTATGTCGTGCCGATGGACGGTATCAAGGTGGTGGAAAACGCTGCCCCGCCTTTCAGGATCAACGTCAAGGGCGTCGACCACGCCGTCGACTTTGACAGTACCCACGGCGCCTGGCGAGGTGTCTCTTCAGGCCTGGATGCTCCCTATTTCTGGCGAAATCCTAAAGGAGCGTGGCAGCAAGGCAACATTAATGATTTTCTGCGCGCTAAAAAGGCAGACGCTCATCACTATCAATTCGTCGATGTGTCGGCGATCCCGAAAGTCCCGAAAGAGGTCACCCCCTTACCCCAGAGCTTGCATTATTTTTGGGCCGGCCAAGACCTCCCCGCCCATTTGGCCGACAACCTGGCTAAAAACAGCCGACGTGCGCCCGGATACACCTCAGTCATCCATGTTGACGCCGATACCCCTGAAATTTTTGAAAAGATAAAAACCACCCTGAAAGACAAAGCCCCCGGCGTAACGGTCAAGAACTTTCGGGAGGATGCCCTCTACACACAGTTGAAAAATGACGAAATGTACAATTATTTCCGTCAAGGACAAGGTAAAAACCTGGCCGCCACTTCGGATGTCGCGCGTTATCAAATCATGCACAAGCATGGTGGGGTTTACCTGGACACCGATGACCTCATCCAGACCAACGTCGATTCCGGCGCGTTGATGGCGGGGGCCAATGATGTCCTGCTCGGTCACCCGGTTGTGCATCGGTCCACCGACTTCAAACCTTTCTATAACAACAGTAACTTTGCCACCCAGCCTGGCAACCCGTTGATGAAAGAAGTCATCACGGAAATGCACAAGCGCTTTGCCGCGAACAAACCCTATTTTGTGAACAACCGCCCGGTGGCCCGGCAGTCTATCAACGGTGGTGCATTTACCTCTGATCTCGACGAATACGGGAAAAAACTATTCGAAACGACGGGCCCTACCCTGCTCAACGACACACTCAAGGCAAAACGACCTGATATGTATGATCTGGGACTGGAAGGGTTCTCAAAAGATACGAATGTCGTGGACGGAGAACTGGTCTCGTCTGGGCCGGTCGTCAATAACGAAGAGAGAGCCCTGGACTTATATCGAGAACGGGGCATTAAGCCGCCCCTGCTGCTGCGCCTTCATATCAGTAAAATGCGCGAGCATTATTTCCCGCTTCGCCATAAATTCAACGTGAAAGCAGGGGCCGACCATTCCTGGAAGACTGGCTGATCGCCCCTCGTTCAACCTCTACCCGTCCGGGCGGATCAGTCCTGCTCCTCGGTGTTGCCGACGTCCGCCGCTTCATCCAGGTCGTTGAGCGGCACTTCAGCATCGTCCATCAACGAGCCTGGGTCTTCATTGCCAGGATCGTTGAATTCTTCGTCCAGTTCTTTTGACATGACCATCTCCTCTAACCGCCTTGGGTATCGATATCAGCATCGGTTTCAGGCTTGGGCTCGAGCGGCTCAGGCTTGAAGTCTGGACTGTAGTCGTTTTCCTTGGCCTTTGGGTCGCTTGCCGGCGCTGGATCTTTGGGCGCATCGGCGCCAGTGCTGGGGGCCGCCTCGCCGCCGTCGATCGCTGGGTCGTTGCGGTTACTGGTTTGGGGATCGTTGTTTGTCGTCATGGCACACCTCTTTGCAGGCCTGTGGGGAATCTTTACCCCGTAATGCTAAGGCGCTGCGTTACCGAATGAAGTTCAGTCCGATTGCTCAGTGCAGTGGATTGTCAACCTGGATGTAGAAGGCATAGATGCCCAATACCAGCCAGAACCCCATGAATAACCAAGGCGCGCGCATGGAAAACAGCAGCGATTTGCGATAGCCCTTGTGGGTCGACTCCATTTCGGAAAACAACGGCGAGTCATCGTAGGCCATGCCCATCACCGGTTCACTGCGCAGCAGCTCGCTTTGCTTGTAGTGCCAGTGATCGATGATCTCGTAGGCGGCGCGTATGCCCGGCCAGGCGTTGAGTGAGCTGAGGATCCCCAGCGCGGCGAGAATGGCCGGCACCAGCAGGGTGAACAGCTTGCCCCACTCCGGGTTGAGATTGCCCATCCCGGATACGAAGGCAATGACCAGGAATGACTGGGCGGTGAGGTAGGCGTCGGTGCGGTTGGCCAGGATGCTGGTTTCGTACTGGATCTCGCGACGATAGAAGTCGAGACGGTCCTTGGGCGAACCGAAGATCTTGGCGTTGTGCTCGCTGTGGTCGGTCAGCGCCGCTTCCGGGGAGTTGGGCGAAATGATTCTGGGCACGACGGGGGCTCCACTAGGTTTCAAGGCTTATTAGAAGAAGCGCGTCTGGGGGAAGTTCAAGTTTGTCGCGCACCAAATTGAGGCGCCGTGGTGAGGGCCGCCTCGCAGCCAGCGGCAGCAAACGCCCACGCCACGGGAGAATCACCGTGCCTCAGCGGTTCCGGCACACGCCTTGCTTAAACCATTCATCTGCGCACATTCAGGAGCATTCGTTACCCCCCGACCCAGAGCCGACCCCATAAGAAAGTAAGGACCAGGCCCGTTGGCACCCTCGACCACGGGCTCATAAAAAATGCGTTTAAAAGCGGCAGTGCCCCCCGCGCTCCCCTCGGCACTGACAAGGTACTGGAATGGCTCGATCTTTCTTTGACGAAATGAATGACGCGCAAGGCGTTTGCCGCGCGCACTACCAGGATTTCTCCCACTGGCTGGCCAACACGCCGCCGGAACTGCTGGCCCAGCGACGCCGCGAAGCCGATTTGCTGTTCCACCGCGCCGGGATCACCTTCACCCTCTATGGCGACGAACAGGACACCGAGCGCCTGATCCCCTTCGATATCATCCCCCGCAGCATCCCCGCCAGCGAGTGGAGCGTGATCGAGCGTGGCTGCATCCAGCGGGTCAACGCGCTGAACATGTTCCTCGCCGACATCTACCACGACCAGCGCATCATCAAGGCCGGAATCATCCCGGCCGACCAGGTGCTGGGCAACGAGGGCTACCAGCAGGCAATGGTCGGCCTCGACCTGCACCGGGGCATCTATTCGCATATTTCCGGGGTGGACCTGGTGCGCGACGGCGACGGCACCTACTACGTGCTTGAAGACAACCTGCGCACCCCCAGCGGCGTAAGCTACATGCTCGAAGACCGCAAGATGATGATGCGCCTGTTCCCGGAAGTGTTCGCCAAGCAGCGCATTGCGCCGGTGGACCACTACCCCAACCTGCTGCTCAAGACCCTGAAAAGTTCGAGCCGCCTGGACAACCCCAACGTGGTGGTGCTGACGCCGGGCCGCTTCAACAGCGCGTTTTTCGAACACGCCTTCCTCGCCCGGGAGATGGGCGTGGAGCTGGTGGA
This sequence comes from Pseudomonas sp. R1-43-08, assembly GCF_003852255.1. Classification (NCBI taxonomy): domain Bacteria; kingdom Pseudomonadati; phylum Pseudomonadota; class Gammaproteobacteria; order Pseudomonadales; family Pseudomonadaceae; genus Pseudomonas; species Pseudomonas sp. R1-43-08. Next base: position 2,769,321 of record NZ_CP027734.1, on the reverse strand, counting down.
AGGCGCCGACCTGTTCGTCCACGACCTCAAGGTGTTCATGCGCACCACCGACGGCCCCAAGGCGGTGGACGTGATTTACCGGCGCATTGACGACGCGTTCCTCGACCCCGAGGCGTTCAATCCCGACTCGATGCTCGGCGTGCCCGGCCTGGTCGCGGCGTATTGCGCCGGCAACGTGGTGCTGGCCAACGCCATCGGCACCGGCGTGGCGGATGACAAGTCGATCTACCCCTATGTCCCGGCCATGATCCGCTTCTACCTGGATGAAGAGCCGGTGCTGCAAAACGTGCCGACCTTCCAGTGCCGCAAGCCGGAGGAACTGTCCCATGTGCTGGCCAACCTTGAGCACCTGGTGGTCAAGGAAACCCAGGGCTCCGGCGGCTACGGCATGCTGGTCGGCCCGGCGTCCAGCGCCGCCGAGATCGAGGACTTCCGCCAGCGCATCAAGGCCCGGCCCCACGCCTACATTGCACAGCCGACCCTGAGCCTGTCGACCTGCCCGACTTTTGTCGAAAACGGCATCGCGCCACGGCATATCGACCTGCGCCCCTTCGTGCTGTCGGGCAAGGAAACGCGCCTGGTGCCCGGTGGCCTGACGCGCGTGGCGTTGCGTGAAGGCTCGCTGATCGTCAACTCGTCGCAAGGCGGCGGAACCAAGGACACCTGGGTGGTGGAGGGCTGAGTATGTTGAGTAGAACCGCCGCAGACTTGTACTGGATGTCCCGCTACCTGGAACGCGCCGAGAACCTGGCGCGCATGCTGGAAGTCAGCTATTCGCTGTCGTTGATGCCCCAGGCCGGGCGCAGCGATGGGCTGGACGAACTGGCGATGTCACTGCTCAGCAGCGGCACCCTGGACAGTTACCTGGAGCGCCACACGCAACTGGACGCCGAACGCATGCTGCATTTCTTCGCTCTGGATGAAGAAAACCCGGCGAGCATCTACAACTGCCTGCGCGCCGCCCGGAGCAACGCCCACGCGGTGCGCGGACGCATCACCGCCGACATGTGGGAAAACCTCAACGCCACCTGGCTGGAAATGCGCAGCATCGCCGCCGGCGGCCTGGCGCGACACGGCATCAGCCACTTCTGTGACTGGGTCAAGCAACGCTCGCACCTGTTTCGCGGCGCCACCTCAGGCACCATCATGCGCAATGACGCCTACCGATTCATTCGCCTGGGCACCTTTGTCGAGCGCGCGGACAACACCCTGCGCCTGCTGGATGCGCGTTATGAGATGTTTGGTGAAGAGTCCGAGGAAGTCAGCGACCTGTCGGCACGCGGTTATTACCAGTGGAGCGCCCTGCTGCGCGCGTTATCGTCGTTCGAGGCGTATACCGAGTTGTACCCGAACGCCTTGAATGCACGCTCGGTGTCGGAGTTGCTGCTGCTGCGCAGTGATGTGCCGCGCTCGCTGCATGCGTGCATCGAGGAACTGAGCCATATCCTCGCCGACCTGCCCGGCAGCTACGGGCGCACGGCGCAGCGCCTGGCGGCGGAGTTCGAGGCGCGGCTCAGGTACACGGGCATCGATGAAATCCTGGAAGACGGGCTGCACACACGGCTGACGGACTTTATCGACAGCGTGCGCGAGTTGGCGCGATCAATACAAAGCTCCTATCTGGAAGTGGTCTAAGCCCCAACACCGTGCAAATGTGGGAGGGGGCTTGCCCCCGATGGCGGTGTATCAGCCAGCTTATGTGTAGCTGACCCACCGCTATCGGGAGCAAGCCCCCTCCCACATGGACCGCAGTCCACCTGTCAAATATCAATCGACCACCACCTGGGCAACAACTGCCGCACCCGCGCTTCGCCAAAGCGATCATCGATCAACATCACCACCCCGCGGTCGTGCTGGCTGCGGATCACCCTCCCCGCCGCCTGCACGACTTTCTGGATACCGGGGTACAAATAGGTGTAGTCATACCCCGCGCCGAAGATCGCGCCCATGCGAATCTTCATCTGTTCATTCACCGGGTTGAGTTGCGGCAAGCCCAAGGTGGCGATAAACGCCCCGATCAGGCGCGCACCGGGCAAATCGATGCCTTCGCCAAAGGCGCCGCCCAGCACCGCAAAGCCGATGCCCTGGCTGTGTTGGGTGAACTGGTCCAGAAAGGCCTGGCGCTGCGCCTCGGCCATGCCCCGCGACTGCAACCACAGCGCAATCTGCGGATGACGCTCGGCCATCAACTGCGCCACCTGTTGCAGGTAATCGAAGCTTGAGAAAAACGCCAGGTAGTTGCCGGGTTGCTCGGCAAATTGCCGGGCGATCAAGGCCACAATGGGTTCCAGCGACGCTTGGCGATGCACGAACCGCGTGGAAATACGCTCGACGATGCTCACCCGCAATTGCTCGGCCTGGAACGGCGATTCGACGTCGATCCAGGCGGTATCCGTCGGCAGTCCGAGCAGGTCGGCATAATAGTGGCGTGGGCTCAGGGTTGCGGAAAACAGCACGCTGCTGCGCGCGGCGGTCAACCGGGGCCGGATGAATTCGGCCGGCACCACGTTGCGCAGGCACAGGGTCGAGCTGCTGCGCTTGCCGCTGAACGTGCGCTTGCTGATGTCGAAGATGAAGTGCTCATTGAACAGCTCGGCCACCTTGGCAAATTGCAGCGCTTCGAAGTAGAAGGCTTGCAGGTCGCCATTGAGCGCTTCGGGATGCTCGTTGAAGTAATCGCCCATGGCGCTGGCACACAGGCTCAGGGCCTGTAGCAGCTTGTCGGGTTTGGCCGCGTAGGCCTGATACGGCGCAAGCTGATCCTTGTGCAAGGCGTTCCACTCACGGTTCAGGCGCTGCAAGGGCTTTTTCAGCACCTCGGGCGCACTCTCGCGCAGGGTCTTGAGGCTGTACTGATCGAGGCTGGCGCTGTACATCGAACGCGCGCGCTCGACCAGATTATGGGCTTCGTCCACCAGCACTGCGACGCGCCATTGGTTGAGCTGGGCCAAGCCGAAGAGCATCGCGCCAAAATCGAAATAGTAGTTGTAATCAGCGACCACGACATCGGTCCAGCGCGCCATTTCCTGGCTCAGGTAATACGGGCACACGTCGTGGGCCAGCGCCACCTCGCGCAGATTACGTTGATCGAGCAGGCGAACCCCGGACGCCGCCTGGCGCGCGGCGGGCAAACGGTCGTAAAAGCCCTTGGCCAGCGGGCACGAATCGCCGTGGCAGGCTTTATCCGGGTGCTCGCACGCCTTGTCCCGCGCTACCAGTTCCAGCACCCGCAAAGGCAAGTCGGGGCTGCTGTCGTACAGCACTTGGGCGGCATCCAGCGCCAGCTTGCGACCGGGGGTTTTGGCGGTCAGGAAAAACACCGTGTCCAATTGCTGCGGTGCCAGGGCCTTGAGCATCGGAAACAGCGTGCCGACGGTCTTGCCGATGCCGGTAGGCGCCTGGGCCATCAGGCAGCGGCCGGTACTCACCGCCTTGTACACCGATTCGGCCAGCGCGCGTTGGCCGCTGCGAAACTCGGCATGGGGAAACGCCAGGCTCTGCGCGGCGCTATTGCGCGCTTCACGGTGCTGCATCTGCTGGTGGGCCCAGTGCAGAAACAGCGCGCATTGCTGGTTGAAGAAGCGTTCGAGGTCGCGCGCGGCAAAGCGCTGCTTGAGCAGGGTTTCGCCCTCGCCGACGATATCGAAGTACACCAGCGCCAACTCGATCTCATCAAGCCCTAGCTTCTGGCACATCAACCAGCCGTAGACCTTGACCTGGGCCCAATGCAGTTGCCGATGGTTGGCCGGCTGGGCCTGAAGGTCACCGCGATAGGTTTTTACCTCTTCGAGGCGATTGCTGTCCGGGTCATAGCCGTCCGCCCTGCCGCGTACCTTGAGTTGCTGATACTCGCCTTCGAGCGCGACTTCGTTCTGATAGTGGGCGCTGCGCCGCGACGCCACCGTGCGATGGCCGACGATACCTTCCTGGGCGCTGGGCGATGGGGTAAAGCGCAAGTCCAGGTCACCGACCTTGGCCGTGAACTCACACAACGCCCGCACCGCGACGCTATAGCTCAAGCGGACTCTGCCCAGCGCACATAACAGACCGTGACCGGCATCTGGTACTCACCGCAGAATTCCAGCCAGCGCAGCTGGTTGTCCTGCAGGCGGTCGCCAGGGCCCTTGACCTCGATCATGCGGTAGGTTTTTTGCGCCGGCCAGAACTGGATCAAGTCGGGCATCCCGGTGCGATTGGCGCGGATGTCCAGCAGCAGCCGCTCGAACCAGTAGCACAAGTGTTCGGCAGGCAGGCACGTCAGGGCTTGCTCCAGCAGCTCTTCGCTGAGCAGGTTCCAGAACACAAAGGGCGACTGAATCCCCCATTTGTCCACATAGCGTTGGCGGATAGTGGTTTTGTAGCGCTCGTCGCGCAGTTGCTCGAAGCACGCGCTGAACAAAGCGGCGCGGCGTTGCTGGAAGTCTTCGCTGTGCAGGTCGGCCGGCCCGCGCTGGAACGGGTGGAAAAACGCGCCCGGCAGCGGCGCGAAGATCACGTCCCAGCACAGCAGGCCGAACAGCGAATTGATCAGGCCATTTTCCACATAATGCACCGGCGCGTCCGGCTCGCTCAGATGGGCCTGCACGCAATATTCCACCGACATCAGCGGCTCAGGGAATGCCAAGGCGAGGTCCAGCCGCGTGAGGGCCCGCGGCTTGGCCTTCGCCACCTTCGGCTCATCCAGCTTGCGCCGCAGGCGCGGCACTACGCGCAGCAGGTGTTGCTGCTCGGCGGCGCTTTCCGGCGCCTGTTGCGCGGCGACAGCCAACGCCAGGGCGGGCGCATAAGCCTCCTGGCGCTCCAATACGCGGATCAATCGTGCGCGCGCGCCGGGATAGCTGCAGTCGCGATAGATCTGCTCGGCCAAGTCCAGTTCAGCGCTGCGTTCACAGCATTGGCCGATCTGGAACAGCAACTTGGCGCGGCGTTTTTCCAGCCAGGGGTTGTCGGTGTGCAAGCTGGCGATGTGGGCCAACACCGTTTCCAGCGCCTCACCCGCCTCAAACGCTTGCTGGCACTGGTGCAGGAACACACAGCCCTCCACGTCGGCGCGGCTGCGCAATCCACGGGACTCGGCACAGAACGGCACCTTCTCGTAGGTGTAGATGCCCAGGTCCGCCAGCACGAACTCCGACCAGTCCTGATAGAGATTGCCGAAAAACATCAGGCGCAGGCGGTCGCACAGCTCCATTACCGTAAGGCTGTAGAGCACGTCCTGCAGCTCGGGGCACCAACGGGCAAAGCTGCGGCGTTCATTGAACCGCGCAGCCAATGGCGCCAGCCAGTCGGATTTCCTGGCGTTGGGCTGGTCGATCCAGGGTTTGAAGGCCATGAGCAGTTCGCCTTTTTGCAGCAAGCCGAACAGTTCATCAAAGCCCAACAGGCATTGATCATCGACCCAACCGCTCGCCAGCAGTGGCTGCATGGCCGCGTGAGGGCAGCCGATTTCCAGGTAATCGAGCTTTGCTCCACGAAAATGCACACCTTTGCGCATGACCATGCGTACCAATAACGCCTGGGACGCTTGCGGCAACCTGTCGAATTGCTGAATGAACTGCAATTCGTCCGGGTCGAGCAAATCGGCATAGCGCTGCTGCAACCCAATCAGCACTTGGCGGAAGTTGTGCAGGTAATACAAGGGGTCTTCAAGGGGGTGGGCCATGGCGCAGAGTAATCAACTACTGGTTATGCATACAGAGTGCCGCTGCAAACGCATTGTTGCAATCGGTAATAGATAAATGGCGCCTGCAACTTTTTGCAAAAAAGCGATCAGATGTGGGAGCTGATCGCGTAACATTTATGCCCCGCAGCCAGACGCTGCGGGGCTTTTCAAGGTAAAGGTAAGGGTAATGAACATGAAGAATTTGGGTCTGCCGCTGGTTGCACTCACTTTTCTGGTATTGGCCGGTTGCTCCACGCAAACCGTGGTGACGTTGCAAAACGGCACACAGTATTTGACCAAGGACACACCCAACGCCAAAACCGCCGACGGCTTCTATGAGTTCACCGATATCGCCGGCAAGCGCATCCGTATCAAGGCCGATGATGTGGCGACTGTTCGCGAGGAAAAATAATCCTGCCGTCAACGCCGATCAAAATGTGGGAGGGGCGGTGCGACGATTCGACTTGCTCCCGATGACGGTATGACAGTCGACACATGAAGTGACTGGACCACCGCTATCGGGAGCAAGCCCCCTCCCACAGTTTTAACTGCATTCCAATAGTTAGCCGATCACAATCCCCTCCCCCGACAAACTGCTCACACCCACCAGTGTCACCGAGTCGGCGCCGAAGCTGATCACCGTATCGCCGCCCACCACCTTGGCGTGGTCACGATAATCCGTGCTGCCCCCTACCCCGTCGAACACCAGCTTGTCCGTCGCCTGATAGCCAATCACCCGGTCATTGCCAAACTGCCCGTTGAACAGAAAGGTGTTATGCCCGCTGCTGTCGCGAATTGTGTCGTTACCTTTGCCACCCTCGATAAAGTCTGCGCCCTTGCCGCCCTGGATCAGGTCGTTGCCGTGGCTGCCGATAATGAACGTATTGCCCTGGTGCGCTTCGGCGTTACGGTTGAGGTCTTGCACCCAGGTGGTGGCCCGCGCCGGGTCGGACAGGTTGGCAACGATCACCGTAGAATCGCGGGTCATCTGCTCGTAGAAGCCGGAGTCGAGGATGCGCGTCATGCCGTCGCCATAGCCGGTGGGCAAGTGCGACACCCAGGTCGGCAGGTTGAGGATCGAAAACGGCAGCGCGTTCCATAGCGTCGACGCGTAGTGGTCGTTGAAGCTGACGATATTATCGGTACTGGACTCGTGGGGCTTGTCGTGCACGCCAAACGACGACAGGTTGGAGGAGTAGCCATCCAGTGCCCGGAACACCGGGTCATTTTCGTAGCCCACGTTCAGCACCTTGTCACCGGCACTCTGGGTCGGCGAGGCATAGGCCACGTAGCTGGAATCCTTGTAAAAGCTCGACCATTTGCTGTCGCTCAAGTCGGCCATGCTGTTGACCGCAAGCCCTCCCAGGCTGTGGCCGCTGACCACCACGTCGTGGCCGCACAGGCCGTGGGCACCGGCATACTCGGCGACGTTCTTGAGCAGGCCGCCGAAGGCTTCGCCGGCGTAGTTTTTCGCATAGTCCTTGGGGCCGAGGGCAGCAAGCAGGTCGCTGACCAGGTCGCCGATGGAATCGGTGATCAAGTTTTCACGCGGCCCGGACGTACCGCGAAAACCGATACCGATCTCCAGCAACGTGCCCGCGTTATCGTACTTGCCCAGCACCTCGGCCTGGGCCGTGGTGTAGCCGGGCTTTTCACCGAAAAAGGTGCCCCTAGCATCAACCTTGCCGGTGTAGCCGAGGGTGCTGGCGCTGATGGGTGTCCAGCCGGCCTGTTGCACCGCCTCTAGCGCGGCTTTTTCTGAATCGGGGTTCCAGGGCACGCCGGGAATCACCCCCTGGGAATCGGTGCTGCCCAGCAAAGCCCCGACCAGCGTGGCCGGCAGGCCCAAGCCCAGGCCATTGTGCTGATAGCCCACGGCGAAGCCGTTATCCAGGTTGTGGTAGGAATACAACGTGATCGCCATCGCATCGGCGAACAACGCTTTGGAGCCCTCGGCCCCGAGGTTTTTATAGTCAAAAATACCCATGGCACTGCCTCTCTGTTGTTGGATTTGTAGAGAAAGCCAAAAAACCTGTTATCCGTTACCGACTGTAGGAGCGAGCTTGCTCGCGAAAAACTAAAAGGCGCCGCGTTTTTTCAGGTAGAGCGCGTCATCGTTGACGATCTTCGCGAGCAAGCTCGCTCCTACAGTGGTTTTTAAAGCCTTAGAACGCCCAGTCCAGGCTCAGACCGACGCCGTGCACCTTCTCCTTGCTGGCCAGCAAACCGTTGTAATCGAAGTTCACCCGCGCATCCTTGCTCAACGCCAGGCTCACCCGCGCACCAACCAGTGCGGCATCACGCACCATCGGCGCGCTTTCCACCGCGAACGAAGGGCCACCCGAGGCAAACGCCAAGTGCTGTTCGGAGTCGGTGCTGCTCAGGTTGTGCTGCCAGCCCAGGGTGCCGGACACTTCCAGTTGCTGGTGATCGTTGACGTTGAAGGTTTTCAGGGCGCGCACACCCAGGGTGCTCAGCACCAGGTCGCGGCTGTCGTCGCCGCTTTTCAGCGCGGCGGCATCGCCCTTCTCGGTGAAGCCATCGGTGTTCAGGTGCACGTAGGCCAGGTTGGCGAACGGCTCCAGGGCCAGTGGTTGCAGGTTGATGCGGTATGCCGCCTCGGTGAACAGCTGGGTGCTGTGGGCATCGACCTTGGCTTTTTGCTTGCCGCTGACGTCACCGTATTGCAGGTCGCGCTTTACATCGGCGCGGTGCCAGCTGTAGGTCGCGCCGCCGCTCAGGCGCCAGGCGCCGATTTCATGCCCGGCATACGCGCCGAAGTGGTAGCTGTCGACCGACGCACGGCTATGAGTATCGCTGCCCATGTTCAACGAGGTATCGCTGTAGCCCGCCACCAGGCCGATGCGTGTCGCGTCGTCGAGGGCACCGTCGACACCGGCGAGCATGCCGCCAATCGACGTGGTGTAGCCCGCCGTGTCGTTGCGGCTGTCGGTCTTGCCCCATGCACCCAGCGCCTTGACCCACACGTTGCCACGGCTGTCGATGGCCTGGCTGGTGGCGCCCATTTCACCATTGCGCAGCCGTTCACCGACCGCTTCGCGTACGTAGCGGCTGTCATTGACCAACGCCGTTTCCAACGCCGGATAGACTTCGCCGCTCAGTTGCTGGAACGCGCCTTGCGCCGAGGCCGCCGTCGGTGCCAGCAGCAGGCTTTCATACACCCCATTGCCCGCGCCCAATTGCTCGGCGGCGGCGGCGACGGCGCGTTGGTTCGGCGTAGCGGCCACACTGGCGAAGCTGTTGGTGCGTGCCACGTCCAGCTGCACACCATTGGCCGCGTAGTTCAAGGTGCCGCCAATGAACAGGTAGTCAGGCAGTACCGCACCAAAGCTGCCAGTGACGCCACCTGCGGCTTGCAGGATGTTGTACTGGCGGCCGATCAGGCTTTGCGCCTGGGTCGCGCTCAACAGGGTCGGACTGTTTTCCAGGGCCAGGGTCACGGTGCCGCCGTTCAGCGTGGCGGTGCCGCCGGCAACGATACGGTCGCTGCTGGTGGGTGACAATTCCACCGCGTAAGTCGAGCCCGGCTCGAAGGTGACATTGCCCGCCACGTTCAGCGTGCCGATGGAGTTGCCCGGCGCCACGGTGCCGCCGCTGTTTGCGCTCAGCGAACCGATACGCCCCGAGCCACCGACGATGCCGCTCTGGCTGACGGTCACGTCGGAGGTAACCGAGCCATTGATCGCCAGCAAGCCTTGGTTGACCAGGGTCGGGCCGCTGTAGGTGTTGGCGCCGGTCAGCACCAGGGTGCCAATGCCCTGCTTGGTCAGGCCGCCATGCCCGGCGATGTCGTTGCTCCACACATCCAGCCCGCAATGCACGTCGCTGCACACGCGCTGGGTCGGTTTGCCGGCATCCACCACCGCGCCGATACCCGGCAAGTCCGCGACGAACTGGCCAGTGCCATAGGCGCCATCGATGCGAAACTCAGCCGGAATGTCCTCGGCGGTAATGAACATCCCCGGGCCATTGACTGCCTTGCCCAGGTTGATCATGCCCCAGCCGTACAGCGAATCGATGCCTGGCGCGCCGAGGTCGGTGGCGGTGGTCTTGAGCAGCGTGGAGATCTGGTCGCCACTCATGTAGGGGAAGCGCTCCATCAGCACCGCCGCACTGCCGGCCACGTGGGGCGCGGCCATGGAGGTGCCGTTGAAGTTGGCGTAGTCGGTGGTCAGGTTGTCCAGGTTGGTGCCGTTGATGATCGAACTGAAAATCTTGGTGCCTGGTGCCGACACACAGAAACTCGCCGCATAGCCGCAGCGCGAAGAGAAGGTGCTGATCACGTACGGGTTGGCACTGCTGGTGTCCGGGTTCTGCTGCAGGGCCGCTACCGACAGCCAGTTCGGTGCAATCTCGGGTACGAAGTACGCCAGGCCCGAAATCGCATCCGGGTTGTTGCGGTTGTAGTCGTTACCAGCGGCAAAGATGGTCAGCACACCGCTGCGCGCGGCGTCGATCGCACCTTGATAGGCACCACCGGCAATCGTGCCGAGAATCGGCCGAATGGTGTTGAATTGCGCCTGGGCTTCATTGACCGTGAAGTTCGGAAAGGCGGGATCGCGGCCGCCCTTGGCGTACTGATCACCGATGCCAATGCCCCAACTGTTGTTGATGATCCGCGCGCCACTGGCCACCAGTGCATCCCAACCGGCTTTGTACACCGCACCATCGTTGCCCAGGATGATCCCGTCTTCCGGGCCTGGGTCACCGTTTTCGGCGCTGATGATCTGCGCGTTGAACGCCACGCCGTGCATCGGCCCGCCGTCGCGGTTACCGGCGGCAATGCCGCCGACATGGGTGCCGTGGTTGCCCAGCTTGCCGTTTGAGCCCAGGGACGGCGTACCGTCATAGCGAAACGCATCACCGGCCTTCACCGGGATATACGGGTCGGTGTATTGGCGGATGCCCTCGGTGACGATCGTCACCACTTTGTTGGGGCTGGCGAATTCCGGGTGCTGGGCGTACACCGGCTGGTCGAAGATGCCCAGCTTGACGCCCTTGCCGGTGTAGCCCGCCGCATACGCGGTGTCGGCATGGACCGCGCCCAGGCCCCAATCGGCCTTGAACTCATTGCTGCGCCAACTGGCGGCGTCGCCCAGCTTGCCGGTTTCCACATAGGGTGCGGCCTGGGCGGTCCCCAGGCTTGCCAGGCAACACAACAACGCGCCGCATGGCACGCTGCTCAAGGCCTTGAGCGGATAGCCCGGACCTGTGGGGATGGCGGTAGTTAACCCTGACTTGCGTTTTTTCACGGTGACCTTCCTTAGTTTTCTTGTTGCCAGTATGTGAACCACTTCCAAGGTGGGAGGGGGCTTGCTCCCGATGGCGATGTATCAGTCGGCACAACAGGCGTCTGACACGCCGCCATCGGGAGCAAGCCCCCTCCCACAGTTGAACTGCGGTGCCCTTCCCTAGAACTGCCAGTTCAGGCTCAGCCCCACGCCCTGGGTTTTCTCGCGTCCACCCAATTGGCCGTTGTAATCCAGGTTGACCCGCGTCGACGGGCTCAGCGCCAGGCTCGCCTGCACGCCCACCAGGGCCGCGTCGCGCAGCAACGGCGCGCTGCGCACGGCGAATGAAGGGCCACCTGCGACAAACGCCAAGTGTTCTTCGGATTCGACGGCGGTGAGGCTGTGTTGCCAGCCCAGGGAACCCGACAGATCAAGCTGCTGGTGGTCGTTCAACGCCAGGCTTTTCAACGCCCGCAGCCCCAGGGTGCCGAGCACGGCATCACGTCGATCACTGCCACGTTCCAGGGCCGCTGCGGCGCCTTTTTCGTGGAACGACTCACTGTCCAGGTGCACGTAGGCCAGGTTGGCAAACGGCTCCAGTGCCAGTGGTTGCAGGTGAATGCGGTAGGCGGCTTCGGTGAACAACTGCGCGGTGCGCGCATCCAGCTTGGTTTTCTGCTTGCCGCTGACCTCGCCATATTGCAGGTCACGTTTCACATCGCCGCGATGCCAGCTGTAGGCACCGCCGACGCTCACCCGCCAGGCGCCCAGCTCACGCCCGGCATACGCGCCGAAGTGGTAGCTGTCGATGGACGCCGATGAATGCGTGCCGCTGCCCAGGCTCAAGGAGCTGTCGCTGTAGCCGGCGACCACGCCGACGCGGGTCTGTTCGTCGAGTGCGCCGTCGACCCCGGCCAGCAAGCCGCCGATGGAGGTGGTGGCGCCCGCCGTTTCACTGCGAGTGTCCGACTTGCCCCAGGCGCCCAGGGCCTTGAGCCACAGGTTGCTTTCACCGGCCACCGGCACATGCCGCAGACGTTCGCCTACCGCGTCACGCAGTTGGCGGCTGTCGTTGATCAACATCGCGCCCACGGCCGGGTAGATTTCACCGGACAGCTGCTGCAAGCCCTGTTGCGCCGTGGCAATCGAGTCCGACTGCAGCAGACTTTCATACACCGGGTTGCCGGCGCCCAGTTGCTCGGCGGCCGTGGCGACGGTGCGCTGGTTACGGGTGGCGCCGACACTGGCAAAGCTGGCGTCATTGCGCCCGACCGCCAGTTGCACGCCGTTGGCGGCATAGTCGAGGGTGCCGCCGAGGAACAGGTAGTTCGGCAGCACTTGGCCGAACTGGCCCTGGATACCGCCGGCCGCTTCAAGGATCGAGTATTGGCGACCGATCAGGCTCTGGGCCTGGCTCTGGCTCAATAAGGTCGGGCTGTTTTCAAGGGCCAGGGTCACTGTACCGCCGCCGAGCACGGCCTTGCCGCCGGCGACGATGCGGTCGCTGCTGGTCGGGGTCAGTTCGACCGCGTAGGTAGAGCCTGCGCCCAGGTTCACATCCCCCGCCACCTGCAACGTGCCCACTGAATTGCCCGGCGCGACACGCCCGCCGTTGTTGACCGACAGCGCGCCGATACGCCCGGAGCCGCCCAAGGTGGCGCTGTTATTGACGGTGACGGCCGAGGTCAACGAGCCGTTCACGGCCAGCAGGCCGCCGTTGACGGTGGTCGCGCCGCGATAGGTGCTGTCGCCGCTGAGCACCAGGCTACCCGCGCCGGATTTGATCAGGCTGCCTTCGTACACACGGTTCGCTGCGGCTTGATCGCGCGCGCTGCCCACGGCGTAGTCGGTCTGGTCCTGCTGGCTGGCCGTGGCACCCACGCCGTTTTGCCAGCCCTTATCGAGCAGGGTCTGCTGCCAGGCGCTGTGCTCGGCGCGGTCTTCTGCCTGACGCTGGAGCAATGCCTGGTCAGACATGCCGTTGCTCCACACATCGCCCTGCCCGGCCGCCAGGTTCACGTCCATCGCGCCGAGCAACTGCCCTGGACCGTGCATCGCCCGGCCCAGGTCCGGCACGCCCCAGCCGACGATGGCGTTCGGCGCCTGGGTGATCGAGCCGTCGAGCTGGGTGGCGGTGGTCAACAGCACCTGCAGCGCCTGCTCGTTGGTCATGTAGGGATAGCGTTCCATCACCAGCGCCAATGAGCCCGTGGCATGGGGCGCCGACATCGAGGTGCCGGATTTCACGCCATAACCGCCGTCCGGGATGGTGCTGTTGATCAGCGCGCCGGGGGTGGAAATACACCAGTATTTGGCGATGCCGCACTTGTTGTACTTCTGGTTGTTGGCTTTATCCAGTCCCGAGACCGCCAGCCAGTGGCCTTCCAGTTCCGGCTGAAAGTACGGCAACGCCGAGCGCACGCTGGCGTTCGCGTAACCGCTGTTGCCGGCGCTGAACACGTTGATCACGCCGGCCTTGGCCACATCCGCCGCCGCGTCCAGCCAGGTGCCGCGGTTGTAGTGCTGGGCGTAGGCCGCGTGCAGGTCGTCCAGGGTCTGGTAGCTGACGTCCTTGGGCTGGCTGCCCCAGCTGTTGTTGATGGCGCGCACGCCGGAATCCACCAGAGCGGTGTACACCGCCTTGAAATACTTGGGGTCCGGGGTGGGGCCAAACAGGAAGCTGTCGTTGGCGTTGGTGTTGCCGACATACACCTGCGCGTTATACGCCACACCGTGCATGCCCACGCCGTCGCGGGCCGCGCCCATGGTGCCGGTGACGTGGGTGCCGTGGGAGTCGTTGTTCGGGTTGAGCGCGCCGGTGGTGCTGAAGGCGCTGCCATCGACGTAGGTGCCGCTGGCGGTGACCGGGTGGAAACGGTCTTTGGCCGCTTCGGGGTGATTGGTATCGAAACCCGAGTCCAGCGCACCGATTTTCACGCCATTGCCGCTGATCCCGGCGGCATAGGCTTCATCCGCCTTCATGCGCCCAAGGCCCCAGTCGCTCTGATATTCGGCGGAACGCCAGCTGGCGGGATCACCCGGCTGGCCGGTTTCGGCGTATTGCGCCTGTGCCGCAACGGACAACAGCAGCAATGAGCCTGCGGTGAAAGGTTTGAAACGTGGTGAATCCGTGATCATCCGTACACTCCTGTTTATTGTTATTCACGCGCCTACAGCTTTCTCTCCGGGCCGAAGGCTTCATCCACCTTGGCCAGGTCGGTGTCACGCAAGTTGCCCGCGTAGTAGTGCAATTTGGTCCAGGCCATCAGGTAGTCGTACCGCGCCTGGGCTAGGTCGCGGCGGGTGCTGTAAAGCTGCTGCTCGGCATTCAATGCATCGAGGTTGACCCGCTCGCCGCCGAGGATGCTGTGCTTGGTCGACACCACCAGCGCCTCGGCGGAAGTCAGCGCTTTTTGATAGGCGCGCAGCTTGCTCACCCCGGACAGGCACGCGCTGAACTGGCGGCGCAGTTCGATCAGGGTTTCGCGGGTCTTGCCTTCCAGCTCGTACTCGGCCTGTTCCATGGCGCGGCTGGCCTGGCGCGTGGACGCCGAGATGCCGCCACCGGCATACAGCGGCACGCTGACTTCGACGCCGATGGTGTTGGTGTCGTAGCGCTGGTTGTAAGTGTTGCCGCTGTCGGACTCCTGCTTGCGCGAACTGGCGTACGCAGTGACCTTGGGCAAATGCCCGGCGCGGTTGCGTTCGACTTCATAGCGCGCCACTTCCAGGGCCTGGCGCTGGGAGGCGAGCGTCGGGTTGTTGCTGATCGCCAGCTCATGCCAGGTGTCATAGTTGGCTGGGGTCAGGGTGAAGGCGGCAAAGCCCTGGTTCAGCGGTGCCAGGTCGTTGATGTTGACGCTTTGCACGCCGATCAGCGCGCCCAGCTCGCGCAGGGACGCATCCTGCTCATCCAGGGCCTGGATCTCTTCGGCGGTGGCCAGCTCATAGCGTGATTCGGCTTCGAGAATATCGGTGCGGGTGCCCTCGCCTTGCTGGAACAGGTGTTGGTTCTGCTGGAACTGTTGCTCGAAGGCTTTTTTCTTGGCGCGGGCGATGTCGATCTGGTCCTGGGCGAACAGCGCCTGGGTGTAGTAGCTCAACACCCGCACCAGCAGCGCCTGGCTCTTGTCGCGAAAGCTCTCATCGGCAAACAGCGCTTGGGCCACGCCTTTGCGGTAGTTGGCATAGGCTTCGTAGTCGAACAGCGGCTGTTGCAGGCTGAAGGTGGAGCCGTAGCTGTTGTAGTTGCGGTCGTCGCGATAGCTGCCACCCCGCCCATCGGGCAGGTGCGCTTCGGAATTGTTGCGGCCCTTGTTGTAGTTGTACGACAGCTTGGGCAACAAGCCGGCGCGGCCGATGGTGCGATTTTCCAGGCCGGCGTCGCGCTCCTTGATCGCGCCGAGGAACACCGGGTCATTGCGCAGGGCTTGCTCGTACACATCGAACGGGCCCATGGCGGCGTGCGCGCTGGCACAGCTGAACAGCAAGGCGATGAACACAGGTTTCATGCTCATTCCTCGGTCAACGCGGAGCCGGCGCGGTCGAGCAGCGGCTTGAACAGGTAATTGAGCAACGAGCGCTCGCCGGTGCGCACGAACATCTCGGCGGGCATGCCCGGCTTGATCACCAGGCCGTGGAGTTTTTCCAGCGCCGCCTCGCTGACCGTGGTGCGCAGCACGTAATAGGGGGCGCCGGTCTTTTCATCGAGCATCTGGTCGGCGGAAATCAGGCTCACCTCCCCCGGCACGCGCGGAGTGCGGCTCTGGTTGAAGGCGGTGAAGAGGATGTCCACCGGCAGGTGCGTGCCGACCTTGTCCACCAGGTGCACCGGCAAGTGCCCTTCCACTTCCAGGCGCGTGCCCTGGGGCACGATCTCCAGCAGAGTTTCACCAGCCCGCACCACGGCGCCTTCGGTGTGTACGCTGAGGTTGACCGCGATGCCATCGGCCGGCGCGTTGATTTCGCTGTGCTGCAGGTCGAACCCGGCGGAGGTCAGTTGCTGCTCCAGGGTCAGGCTGCGCAGTTGCGCATCGGCCAGTTGGCTGCGCACTTCCTTCTGATATTCCTCGCTGTGCTGCTGCAATTTGAGGCGCGACTCGACAATGCCCTGCTCGACGCGGCCAGTCTCGCCGGCGTTTTGCGCCAGGTCCTGCTGCACCTGGGACAACTGGCGCTGGTAGTCCATCAGGCGGTTGCGCGGGATGTAGCCGTTATCGGCCAGGGGTTGCAGGTTGCTCAGTTGCTCACGCAGGGATTGCGCCTGGGCGCTCAGGTCAGTGCGGGCGCGGCGCATGCCGCCCAACTGCGACGTGGCGCCGTCGATGCTTGCACGGATGCCGGCCTGCTCACGGGCAAAGGCTTCGCGCCGACTGCTGAACAGTTGGCGTTGGCCTTCGAGTACCAGCGCCAGGGCCGGGTCGGGGTTGGCGCTCAGTTCGGCCGGAAAGCGCACGCCCGGCAGGTTGTCACGTTCGCTCTGCCAGCGCGCGGCGCTGGCCCAGGCCATGCGGTACTGGGCTTGCAGCGACTGCACGTCGGCCTGGTGCTGGGTCTGGTCGAGGCGAAACAGCGGCTGGCCCTGCTTCACGGCCTCGCCTTCGCGCACCAGAATCCGGCTGACCACGCCGGGGCTGAGGGTTTGCACGGCCTTGCGCTTGCCCGACACCACCACCGTGCCCTGCACCGGGATGCCTTGGTCCAGCGGCGCCAGGCTGGCCCAGAGGAAAAAACCACCGGCGCCGACCACGGTCAGCAGCCAGCCCATGCGGACGAAGAAACGTGCGTCGTGTTGTTCGTAAATCATGCAAGTATCCTTACTGCTTGACGCAAAACATGTAGGAGCGAGCTTGCTCGCGAAAAACCCACAGGCACCGTGTGTATCCAATCGGAGCGCGTCATCGTTGACGACTTTCGCGAGCAAGCTCGCTCCTACCGCCGGGTTTTTCCTTCGGTGCCTCTTGCTGCCCGGACAACGCGCGCAGCACTTCCTGGCTGGGTCCGAAGGCCTGCAATTGACCTTCGTTGAGGATCAGCAACTTGTCAGCCTGGGCCAATGCGGAGGAACGGTGCGTCACCAGCACCACGCTGCTGCCCTGGGCCTTCATCTGCACAATGGCGCTGGCCAACGCCGCTTCGCCAACGGTGTCGAGATTGGAGTTGGGCTCATCCAACACGATCAGCCGCGGGCCGCCATACAGTGCGCGGGCCAGGGCCACGCGTTGCTTCTGCCCGCCGGACAGGCCACTGCCATTGTCGCCCAGCAGGGTGTCGTAGCCTTGGGGCAGGCGCAGGATCAACTCGTGCACCCCGGCCTGTTGCGCCGCCTTGACCACAAGCTGCGGGTCGGCCTGGCGAAAGCGCGCGATGTTGTCGGCGATGCTGCCGCTGAACAGTTCGATGTCCTGGGGCAAGTAGCCGATATGCGGGCCGAGGTCGTCGCGGTCCCAGCGGTGAATATCCGCGCCGTCCAGGCGCACGGTGCCGGCCAGCGTCGGCCACACGCCTACCAGCACGCGGGCCAGGGTGGATTTACCGGAACCCGAGGCGCCGAGCACGCCCAGCACTTCACCGGCGCCGAGGTTGAAGTTGACGTGGTGCAGGGTCGCCAGGCGCCGACCCGGCGGGCCGGCGCTGACTTGTTCGAAGCTCACCTGGCCGTTGGGCGCCGGCAAGGCCATCTGCTCGGCCTGCGGCGGGAATTCGCGCAGCAGCTCGTCGAGGCGCTGGTAGGCCAGCTTGGCCGAGCTCCACTGCTTCCACACCGCGATCAACTGGTCGATGGGGCTGAGTACCCGGCCCATCAGGATGGAGCCGGCGATCATCATCCCGGCGGTCATCTCGCCCTTGATCACCAGCAGCGCACCGAGGCCCAGCACCAAGGATTGCAGGCAAAGGCGCAGGGATTTGCTAAGGGAGGTGATCACCGAGCCGGTGTCGCTGGCCTTGTTCTGCAAGCCGAGGAACTGCGAATGCACCGCGAACCAGCGCTGGCGCAGCGCGCCGAGCATGCCCATGGCCTGGATGGTTTCGGCATTGTGCAAATGGCTGGTGGCCAACTGAGTCGACTGTTGGGAATAACCGCTGGCTTCGCCCAGGGGCTTTTTGGTCAGGTATTCGTTGAGGCAGGCCAGTGCAATCAACAGCACCGCGCCGGCCGTGGCCAACACGCCGAGCCACAGGTTGAACAGGAAAATCACAAACAGGTAGATGGGAAACCACGGCGCATCGAAAAATGCGAATAACGCGGGCCCGGTGATGAACTGGCGAATATGGGTCAAGTCGCCCAGGGACTGCCCGGCGTGTCCCTGGCCGCGTTGCAGGTTGCGTTCGAATGCGGCTTTGTACACGCGCAAGTTGAACCGCCGCTCCAACTGGGCGCCGATGCGGATCACGATAAAACTGCGGATAACTTCCAGCAGGCCTATAAAGGCAAAGAATCCCACGACCATCAACGTCAACATCACCAGGGTGGTTTCATTCTGGGAGGACAGCACGCGGTCGTACACTTGCAGCATGTAAATCGAGGGCACCAGCATCAACAGGTTAATCAACGCGGTAAAACAGCCAACGCTGATCAAGATGCTCTTGTATTCACCCAGCGCCTTGAACAAGGGCGCAACGGTATGGGGCTTGGCCATATCTTCTTATCTTCCATGAACCCAAAGTACACGCACTAGTTGCCCTACCCCTGAATAGCGGGCGGCCAACTAACAAATGAAGTTATAAGCTTATAACCTGAAACTAAGGTGTACGTTGCAGCACCACAACGGCTCCAGATTTAGTGCGGGCCTGATATTCGCCTTCCTTCTGACGATTCAAGTGCGTAATGCCACTGCCTTCGGCATTCATCAGCCAGATACCGTCCGGCGTCGGCGACCACGTCAGCGGTTTATCGCCCAGCCATTGTGCGACACACGCCACATCGCCCCCCAGGCTGTTGGGCTGTTCGAGCAGGTCCAGCGCACACACCTGGTCATCCTGGTGCAACTGCCAATGCCCCGCCAACTGTGCGGTAGTGGGTAAAACAAGACTGCTCGCCATTGCATGGGCTCCTGCCGACACGATCAATAGGGTGACCCCTTTGGAAAAACGCTGCATTGCCTGGCTCCATCCTGGAACGCGGCGCCGGAGCGCCGCGCTTTACATCACGCCACGATGTCGCTGGCAGCCGCCTGGCCAACGGTGGTGACGAGGAAATCCGCCACGCCGTGCCCGGAGAAGTCAACGGCCAACGTACCCAGGTTAGTACCTGATGCGTAGGACAGCACCGCGTCGCCGGCATGCCCGGTAAACGCGTTGACGAAGCTCACGCCCGCGCCTTTGGTGATACCGGACAGGTCGATCTTGTCCGAACCTGAGGTGAAGTCAAAGATCTTGTCCGCCGCCCCTTGTTTGGAATCGGACACGGCACCGAACACAAAGGTGTCGCTGCCGGCGCCGCCCCACAGTTGGTCCGCACCGCCACCACCGTAGATGAGGTCGTTGCCGGCCCCGCCCTTGATGAGGTTGGCGGCCTGGTTACCAATGATCAGGTCGTTGCCCGCGCCACCGAAGGCGTTCTCGACCGTCACGCCCTTGGCGATGGAAACGTTGCCCACCAAGCCGCCGACATCGGAGAACGAGGTTGCATTGAGGTTGATCTTCTGGTTTTGCGTGAAGCCGGAGAAGTCCAGGGTGTCATTGCCACCACCGTCCCATACCGAGAACACCAGCTTGTCGGCATTGGATGTGGCGCTGAGGAAATCACGCCCGGTGTTGGAGTTGAAACCGTAGGTGGTGTCACCGGCGCGGGTATTGAGGTTGGCACCGTAGAGCTTCTGGATCGCGGCAATATCGTCGATCAGCGGACCGGAAGCGTAAGCCTCCACTCCGCCTTTGCTGAAGTTCTGGTTGGTGTTGCTCTCGCTCCAGTAACTCATGACGCTATAGCCACGCGTGTCCTGTCCATAGGTCGCGTCGTTATAGGTCGGGTTGCCATTCCCGGCGTTGTAGTCGCCAGGGTGAGCCAGGCCCAGGGTGTGGCCGATTTCGTGAGTCAGGGTCTGCCGGCCATAGTTGTTCAGGTCCGGGGTCTTGTTCGGCGTGTAGCTGTTGTTGGTCAGGTACCACGAGGTGCCGTCGTAGCCTGCACCGGTGCCGGGCAGGTAGGCGAAAGCCGCCGCGCCATCCTGGCCGCCGCTGTAGTTGCCGAAGGTCATATGTGCGTCACCGCCGGAAGCCTTTTCGGTAAAGGTCACGTTGGCAACATCCGACCAGGATTGCATGGCCAGTGCGGCCTGTGCTTTCTGCTGGGCGTTGAATTGGCTGAAGCCCGAGATGCCATGTTTGTTCATGGTGCTCGAGGATGCCGAGGTGAGGAAGGTGTAGGTCAGATCGATCTTGCCGTTGCCATCAAAGTCCCGGTAGGCGGCGCCATCCCGCAGCAGCTGGGTCGCTGCCTGGTCCACGCTGTAGGACGGTTTGCCATTGACCGTCAGGTTGCCGCCACGGTCATACAAATGGCTGAAGCTATCGATTTGCGAGTAAGCAGTGCTGGCTTGCGCGGCAGATACAATAGCCTTGTCTTTTACTTTTGACATAAACGTACTTCCTTGTTTGCAAGTGCATCAGTCTTTGTTCGATAGGAACCTCGCGGGCGAGGATAGTCCTATCACTCACCTCTTTTGAAGGCGTAAGAAAACTGACACAATTTGAAATCTTTCGTCTACACATATTTCAGCAGCGAAAAGCTGACCCGCAGGCAACTTGGAGAAGTCGCGCGCCGCGTTTGTTGGGGACGGATGTATTTGAACGACCAAATAGCCCAAAGTGATATTTAAATATTAAATACCCATAAGCCGCTCTAGTTGAGCGCCGTATTTAATGGATCCAATATATTGTCACGGTGTCATTAGCGACATTAAAGAGCCACTACTTGTAAGTAATAGACTCCGCTGTCCCCTTTTTACCGGGACATACGCTCGTTGTTTATCCACACATTGGGGCATGACCTGGACACCCTGGGGTTTGGGACATGATCCAGGTCAATGTCCGTTCAAAGAACCGCCGAACGGGCCTGAAAAAGTCGCGCCGTGCTTGCGAACGAATGCTATTTTGAGGGTTCGATGCCATGACTAGTGAAGGTCCTGGCCCCTGCCGCGAGCTAAAGGAAGCGCTCAATGAACAAGGTAGGCAACATGAACAAAGTGACATTCCCCAACGCCTGTCAACTGATGCGCTGGCATTTTCATCCGATGGGCTTCGAAGGGAGCATGGACGCCCCCGGCAGCATGGTTGCCCGCCTGTTCGACCGGGCCAGCGGCGAGACGCTGATCGCGATCGCTGGCATTCCCTGCGCTACGGTGATGAACGCCGCTGACGTGGAGCGCATCATCGAGGCGGTGGAGGCTGAGCTGGAGTGTTTTGTGCCGCCTCTGTCGTTGCGGGCCTGAACGATTGCCCCAAACCAGTGAGATCCAACTGTGGGAGGGGGCTTGCCCCCGATAGCGTTGGGTCAGTCATTACAAGGTCGAATGACACCGCAATCGGGGGCAAGCCCCCTCCCACATTTAGATCGCCTTCATGCCGATTAACCGCGCTGATCGTCGAAAAACACTTTCTTGCCGTCCACCCGCTCCGACGCCTTTGGCACATTCACCGCCTGGCCTTCCGCCTTTTCCACATACCAATAACAGTGGCTGACCGCGCGAGTGATGCCGACGTAGGCCAGGCGCAGCACTTCGTCTTTTTGGGCGTTGTCGTACGCCTCGCTGTCGCCGTCCCAGCCCAGGCCCGCCATGCGGTAGACCTGGTTCTTGTAAGGCGAGCTGGTCAGGTGTTGGCAGTCCCCGAGTAGAAACACCGCATCCGCCTGCAGGCCCTTGGCGCTGTGGTAGGTCAGCTGTTTCAGCCTGCGCGCCTGCGGTGGCAAACTCGAATCCAGATTAACTACTGCCTGAATATGCTCTTGTATCAACAGTTTATCGCTGCTTTTTCGATACAACATTAATACTGTATCGCCCCGCTGATAGTGCTCGCTCAACTGCCGGGCCAACGCCGCGTCGTCGCGCTCCAGCACCACCACGGGCACCAAGGGCCTGGGCTCGCCAGCGGCCTTCGCCTTCTTGCCGGGAATGGCCGGGGCACTGCGTACGATGTGCTCGGCAGCGTCGATGATGTGTTGGTGGCTACGGTAATTCTCACTCAGCATGACGCGGGTGGTGCTCGGCGAGGTGAACTCCTTGTTGAATTCCATGAAGTACTTGGGCGAGCTACCGCGCCAGCCATAGATGGACTGCCAGTCATCCCCTACGCACAGCAACGATGAACGCTGCGCCCCGCGACCCACGTGCATGGCCGGGCCACGGCTGCGGATCTCACGCAGGCTGGCGCGGATCCACGAGACGATCTGCGGTGACACGTCCTGGAACTCGTCGATCATCAGGTGCGACATCGGCCGCAGCAGCGCGTCGCTGAGCAGCTTGAGGTTCTCCGGGGTGTTTTCGCCAAACAACGAAAACATGCGGTTGTAGGTCATGATCGGCGGCGATTGCTCAAGCAAGTGGTCTTCCAGGGCTTTCCAGAAAATACCCAGGGCCTCGAAGAACAAGCGGTCCGGATCGTCTTTGGCGAAGCTCATCCGGCCCACGGCGGTGGGCACATCCAACCCGAGGTTCTCGATAAAGCCGGCGGCCATGACAAAGCTGTCCAGGAGCGGCGCCGAGGCAAGCTCGCCCTTGACCTTGTAATCAAACCCGGGCCCGGCCGTGGCATCGCCCGCCAGGCCACTTAACAATCGTTTTGAAGAGTCATAGCTTTCTATCCATATCAATGGTTTACGACAGAAAGCTTGAAACAGCGTGCGCTTTACCGCCCACTCTGCGCGCACGGATAGCTTGGCATTTGGCCGGCTGATCTGGGGGTTTTCCCGCGAATCGAAGCCCAGCACTACCCAGGCGTCCAGTTCAGGGATATAGCCATGGCAATGAAACTGCGCGCCATTGATTTCGAACGTTTGCCGGCTCGGTTCGATGCCCTTGATGGGCCAGGCGCCAGCACGAAACCACAGGTCCTCGATGACATCACAGAGTTCTTCGTCACGCTTGGCCGCCAATTCCGTGACCGCCACGCGCTTCTGCACATCGGGATGATCACGCTCCAGTTCCTTAAGCTGCAGCCCATGGCGTGCCAGCGGTGCGATCAACTCGCGAAAACGCGCATGGCGGCCGTGCAAGCGGTGGTAACACGCGTTCATCTGCTGGCGCTGGGCGTCGTTTATGCGCAGGTCGAACGGGTTGCTGTCGGCATCCTCGAACCCGGCGCTGAGGTTCTCGAAGGCTTGCAGTCGCTCAAAGCCCGGCAGGCTGCGCACCATCGGCAGGATGCGTGAGTGAAAGGTGCGCACCACCGCCTGGGCCTCTTTATGGTCAAGGGGTTGGCCCCATAAGCTGAGAATGTGCATGAGCTTTTGGATGAAGTCTTTGCGCGATTCGCGAGTAAAGGTCACCACGGTCATCGAACTCAACTCGAAGCCCAGGTAATAGGTGAGCAGCAGGATGCGCAGCACCAGAGAGGTCGACTTGCCCGCACCGGCACCGGCAATCACCGAAGTGGACGGCGTATCGCTGAAGATCATCTTCCACTGCGCCGCACTGGGCTGGGCGTGTGCCGGCAGCAAACGTGCGACGTCGGCCTTGATGCGCTTTTTTATGTCAGCCGTGAGCGGCAATCGCCAGTCATCGAACAAACTGTCATCAATGCCTGGCGCACGGGGTTCATCGGACCGGAAATCGCGGATCAGCAGGACTTGCCGGCCCTCCTCCAACCCGTCCGCCTTGCCCTCGCGGTAACCATATTCCACCCCGGCTTCATGCCCGCTGCGAAAACCGTCGGCCTGGCCATGCAACCACGAAAACCGGTGCTGAGCGCGCAAACGCGTGAGGCCGTGGCCGAACAGGCGCGCGGCAAGCCGTTTCAGTAGCGGCATTTCAGCCAGGGGGCGCAGTTCAGGGGGCAGATCAGGCTGTGGGTGCGGCACGCGGACTCCTGCGATGAGCTAGGTTTTTACAGTGCGCCATGGTCGCCGGAATTGCCGCTCAGTTCCAGCCAAATGCTTTGATCTCATGCAGTTAGGCGATGAAGTGAAAGTTGATACCTGAGATAAACATCAAATAAACAGATAGGAATTAGGCATTTTTTACGCTTTTTATCGATCATGCACTGATGGACCATAGGGCTATCCACAGGAGACGATCATGCTTGAACTTCGACCCTTCAACACCCTGGGCGGCGCCCACCATGGCTGGCTCGACGCCCATCATCACTTTTCATTTGCCGAATACCATGACCCCGAGCGTATGCACTGGGGCAACCTGCGGGTGTGGAACGACGACATCATCGCGCCGGGCAGCGGCTTCCCGCAGCACGCACACCGCGACATGGAAATCATCACCTACGTGCGTGAAGGCGCGATCAGTCATGCCGACAACCTGGGCAACAAGGGCCGTACCGAGGCTGGCGACGTACAGGTGATGAGCGCTGGCACCGGGATCGCTCACAGCGAATACAACTTGGAAGCCACGCCGACCAAGATCTTCCAGATCTGGATCATCCCGAATGAGGCCGGCCTGCCGCCCTCCTGGGGCGCCAGGCCGTTCCCGCAGGGTGCGCGCGAAGGCTTCGTGACCCTGGCCAGCGGCAAGGCCGGAGACACGCAAAGCCTGCGCATTCGTGCCGATGCACGCCTGGTGGCGGCCAATCTGAAGGCTGGGGAAAGTGCCGAGTATCGGCTGGACAGCGGGCGCCGGGCGTATCTGGTGCCGGCAACGGGGACGATTGAAGTCAACGGCTTGCGTGCGCAGGCTCGAGACGGGGTAGCGGTTGCGGATGAGCAGGTGTTGCGGGTGACGGCGATTGAAGACAGCGAGATTGTGTTGGTTGATCTCGCCTGATCTCAAGCCTTGTTGGATGCCAGTCAGTTAAGCGTACACCACCGTCTGTAGGAGCGAGCTTGCTCGCGAAAAACGTCAACGATAACGCGTGCTTTCTGAATGAACGCGGTGCCTGTGAGTTTTTCGCGAGCAAGGGCTAGCCGCCCGCCTCGTTCCTACAAAAAGCCTTAACTGACTGGCATTAGGGCAAGCCCCCTCCCACATTAGATCTCAGGGTGTCAGTTACTGGGAGATCGCTCCGTCTACCAGTACCTGAGCCTCTTCCACCAGCTGCTTGAGGTGATCTTCGCCGATAAAGCTCTCGGCATAGATCTTGTAGATGTCCTCGGTGCCCGATGGACGGGCGGCGAACCAGCCGTTTTCGGTCATCACTTTCAAGCCGCCGATCGCCTGGTTGTTACCCGGCGCGTGGCTGAGGATCTGCTGGATGCTTTCGCCGGCCAATTGCGTGGACGTCACCTGCTCCGGCGACAGTTTGCCCAGCAGGGCTTTTTGCGCTGGCGTGGCTTTGGCATCGACGCGGATGGCAAAGGGTTCGCCGAGGGCGTCGGTCAGGCCGCGATAGATCTGACTCGGGTCCTGGCCTTTGCGCGAGGTCATTTCGGCCGCAAGCAAAGCCGGAATCAGGCCGTCCTTGTCGGTGCTCCAGACCGTACCGTCCTTGCGCAGGAACGAAGCCCCGGCGCTTTCTTCGCCGCCAAACCCCAGCGAACCGTCAAACAGACCGTCAGCAAACCACTTGAAACCCACCGGCACTTCGTACAAACGCCGACCGATGCGCGCGGCGACGCGATCGATCAGGCCACTGCTGACCACGGTTTTGCCCACCGCCGCATCGGCGCGCCAGTCAGGACGGTTCTGGAACAGATAATCGATGGACACCGCCAGGTAGTTATTCGGCGCCAACAGCCCGCCGGACGGGGTCACGATACCGTGACGGTCGTGGTCCGGGTCGCAGGCAAACGCCACATCAAAGCGCTCCTTGAGGCCGATCAGGCCTTGCATGGCGTAGCTGGAAGACGGGTCCATGCGGATCTGGCCGTCCCAGTCGACGCTCATGAAGCGGAAGGTAGCGTCGACTTCGGTGTTGACCACCTCCAGGTTCAGCCGGTAGTGCTCGGCGATCGCCGACCAGTAGCGCACCCCTGCTCCGCCCAGCGGGTCGACGCCCAGGCGCAGGCCGGCGCTGCGGATGGCGTCCATGTCGATCACATTGACCAGGTCGGCCACGTAGCTGTTGAGGTAATCATGCCGGTGCGTGGTATCGGCCTTCAGCGCCTGGGCATGGGTGATGCGCTTGACCCCGGCAAGCTTGTTGGCCAGCAGCTCGTTGGCCTTGGCTTCGATCCACTTGGTGACGTGGGTGTCGGCCGGGCCACCGTTAGGCGGGTTGTACTTGTAGCCACCACTTTGCGGCGGGTTGTGGGACGGCGTGATGACGATACCGTCCGCCAGCCCGCTGGTGCGGCCACGGTTGTAGCAGATGATCGCGTGGGAAATTGCCGGCGTGGGTGTGTATTCGTCGCCCTCGGCGAGCATCACGTGCACGCCATTGGCGGCGAGCACTTCCAGCGCGCTGGCGCCGGCCGGCGTCGACAGTGCGTGGGTGTCCAGGCCGACAAACAACGGGCCGTCGATGCCCTGGGCCTGGCGGTACAGGCAGATGGCCTGGCTGATCGCGAGCACATGCCATTCGTTGAAGCTCAGCTCGAACGAGCTGCCACGGTGCCCGGAGGTACCAAAGGCCACGCGCTGGGTGGAGATCGCTGCATCAGGCTGGCCGGTGTAATAGGCCGTGACCAGTCGCGGGATGTCCACCAGCAACTGGGCTGGCGCCGGCTTGCCCGCAAAAGGACTGATAGTCATGCATAAACCTCGAGAAAAATAAGGATTCGGAAAAAATGACAGTTTACGGTGACTTGGACTACGGCGCGACGGTATCGATCCAACAACTAATACAGAAATTTCATACGCGTCAAATCTGCGCCTGCTGCAGTGCCTCGGCCAATGCGTCCAAGGCGATGTCCAGGTTCGGATGCCCGCTGAACGCATGCCCCAGGCGCATATGCTGGTGATGCAGACCGCTGAGACTGAACAGCTCACCGGGAGCGATCACCACCTGCTGCGTGACCATGCGCTGGAACACATGGCGCATGTCCACTGCCGCCGTCGACTGCAACCAGAAACTCGCGCCGGCGCCGGGCATCCGATAGCTCACCCGCCCCTCCAGACGTGCATCCAGGCGCAGGCCCATGGCCTGTGCCTGCTCACGCAGGCGCTGGCGTAACGTCTGCACATGTTGGTCATACCGTCCGCTTTCGTACAAGCGGGCAATGGCGCGCTGACGAATCGACGACAACCGGAATGCACGCAATAAAAACTGACGCTGCAGCTCGCGGCTCAGCTGCCGCGACAGTACAAAACCAAACGGTGCTTCCGGGCCAAGGATCTTCTCGAATGAGGAGAAAACTATCAGCCGTTCAGGGTCGACCAGGTGCCGCAGGGGCACGGAGGACGGTGCGAAGCTCAGTTCGCCAAAGGTGTCATTCTCCAGCAGCCAGCAGCCGAATCGGTCCAGCAACTGCGCCACCTGCAAGCGCTCCTGAACCGACAACACGCTGCCCGACGGCATGCTCACCGCCGATGACAGCACCACCAGGTGCACCGGCTCGTGGCTGAGCAGGTGTTCAAAGGTGCTCAGATCGAAGCGGCCGTCGGCGAGCCAGGGCAATTCGATTACCCGCACGCCGGCCCCCTGCAACAGGCGCAAGACCAGGTAATCGCAAGGTGATTCGGCCACCACCACGCTGCCCTTGAGGCCCAGGGCGTCAATCAGGATCTCCAGGACGCCACGCACGTCGGCGCCGATATACACCTCATCCGCCTGCCAGCAGCGCGTGGGCGATGAGGTATAACGTGCCGCCAGCGCCGCGCGCAGCTCCCAGACGCCGCAGGGTTGCGAGTGGGTTTGCAGGTGGTGTGGATAGCGGCGGATCAGTTGGCGCTCCAGTGAAAGCAACGCACCATCGAGTGAGCCCAGCAGCGCCGGTTCGTCGCCACTGAGTACCACCATGCCAGGCCGCCGCGCTGCCGCGTAAAGGCGCTCAAGCAAGTCCCCACTCGTGGCCACTGGCGCGTTGGCGGCCACCGGCCAGGCAAAGTAGCCGGACTTGGCCACCGAGTAGATCCGCCCTTCCTTTTCCAATATCGAGTAGGCGTACTGGATCGTCGAGATCGACACCTTCAAGCGGGTCGACAACTGCCGCAGGGACGGCAGCTTTACCGGTTTTTCCAGGCTGACTTCGTTGATCAGGTTGATCATGTAGCGATACACCGCCTGGTAGGCAAAATCCGCTTGCCGCTCCCCGCGCAGTTTCATGAGCGCCCGCCCGGGTTCGCACGCACAGGCACGCGGCTAACGCCCCGACACTTGCGCAATCTGCGCCTGCGCCCCACGCCGTTTGCGCGCCTGGGTACCACGACCCGCCTGCTGAGGACGCTTGCGGTACAAGTTTTGTAACAGAGGCAATGGCAGGCCACTGGTGTCAATCAGCCACTGCTGCAGCATCTCTGCGGCGGGCTTGCCCTGCAGCGCCTTGTGCAACTCGGGAAGCCCCACCAGCATGCCGGGGTGGCATTGGCGCAGGTAACCCTCCAGGCGCTCGCCATGATGGATGAAGGGCGAGAACAACAGGCAAGTCAACTGGCCCTCGTCCAGGCCGAAGAATTCCTGGGCATAGGTCGTCGACA
This sequence comes from Pseudomonas sp. R1-43-08, assembly GCF_003852255.1. NCBI lineage: Bacteria > Pseudomonadati > Pseudomonadota > Gammaproteobacteria > Pseudomonadales > Pseudomonadaceae > Pseudomonas > Pseudomonas sp. R1-43-08. Next base: position 2,740,726 of record NZ_CP027734.1, on the reverse strand, counting down.
ATATGCGCCCATCGTGGCCGCCCAATGCGTCGATCAAGGTGTCTGGAATGTGTCGACGGCTCATCGCGTCCCTCGCCTGCCGCACAAAAGCCTCGACGCCTTCGCCGTAGGACAGCTCACGCAGGCATTGGGCCTGCAACCCGTGCAAATGCGCCATGAGCAACGGGTTGGGATAGTCAGGATGACTGAAGTGAAAGCCGAACGGGTCCGGTTTGTGGGCCAGGAACTCGGTGAGCAGCGGTGACGAGGCAACGTCGACCTCGTCGAGCAGGTCGGCAACCCCGATATAAGCCACATGGCGGTGCCCGCCACGGCCCGGGCTCTGGGCCTCCACGTATTGCTCGCCGTAGAGGTCACGGTAGCAACCGGTACTCCATTCTTCCATGCGCGCAAACAGAATGTTGAGCGACGCGGGCCGGCGCGGCGGGACAGCGACACCCGCAGCCAGGGCCGAACGCTTCAGCCAGGCCAGGTATTGGCTTTGCTTGCGCGCAGAGTCGCCGCTGACCAGCGCATGCACGCCGCCGTTCCACGTGCTCACACGCTGGTAGAAATCCCCCAGGGCCAGGTAAGTGTCAGTGCACAGCGTGGCACGCACGTCCCCGGACGTCAGGTGCCCGATCATTAGCCGGTCGCGTTGGTTGACCTCACGGCCGGCGCTGGAAGCGGGCCGCTGATGATTGAAAGGCTGCACCTCCTGATTTTCCACCATCAGCACCTCCACCCGAGGGTCATCGTGAAAAAACAGCGCGCTATAGCCCTCATTCAGCCTGCCCAGTGTGGCCTGGGTCATCCCTGCATGCCGCAGCGTCGCCACGCGCAGGTGAAAGGTCTTGGGCGTACGGCCGGCGATGCTCAACTGCGCCGCGCGCAGCAGCGCCAACGTATAACTGCTGACTTCGCCGCCGCCGTGGGCGATCAATACTTTATAGTTACCCACATGTTCCATGCCGCCTGCCGCCACCACGATTCGCTGGATCAACAATTGAAGTGCAGTCCGTTCGGCGCGCGTGAAGTGCCCCATCAAACGTTGTAGAACTTGCTGATAAACATAGTTCATGGCTTGTTCGTGAATTGCGCTCATTGTTCTACTACCTGAGTTGAAATATCAGTTTCAAGCAACTCTGCGACGTCGTTGCCTGACCATTACATCTGTACGTCGGTCTTGCGCGGCAGGGCATAAGAATGATTAAACATTAGCAGCCTGCAACAAAATTACCGGAGCGGACACCTGAGTCGCGGGCAACCCATCCCACAGACAGACGCGCTAACCCGCAGTCGCGTGTGCTCAAGTGGCAGCTCCTAGGAATGTTCCGACACTATCCTACAGCGCGTTAACTAATTAATTAGCGAAACCTCCGACAAATAATAAATCACCCACTTAATCTGGCCTCTTGCAAGAAGAAGGGATGTTTCGAACGTTTTTTTCGACGGGCAAGGTAACGCCTCGTTAGTTTGCTGATGCAAGACAGTAATGTCGGGCAGCTGATCATTGCTCAATCCTTGAGATGATGGTTAAGCCGCAATTATCGGCACTCAACTAATGATTAATAGATACAGAACCGCGCAGGAAAGCAGTTCAGATGATCTGCGGCGCGAACTTCAGTGACGCCCACACAACAGCGCCGCGCTGGATTTCAGGGCGGCATAAGGGCCAAAGGTATTGTTTGCAGGGCGCAACGCCCTCGGAGTGGCTCAACCCGATCGTGGGTTAAGCCCTGACAAATGGCGCATCTGCTGCATCCGCGCAGACGCTGGAGTATTCATTTGCGAATACTCCTACAGCTCAAACAGCTTCAACCTGCAACGCAACTCGTTCGCGGCACGGGCATTCGTCCATATAGCGGTGGGCTTCGACGAATTGACTGAACGGAAACACCGTGGTTTTCAACGGCACCAGTACCCGGTCGGCAGTCAGTTGGTTGATATCCCGCAAGGCGCGCTGCAACGCAACCTGGTCCTGAATGATGCCCAACTCCGGCTTGCCGGTGAAGTTGCCGATGCAATGCACGAAAAACTGAATATTCTTCTGGAACGCGGCGCAGGCCGGAAAAGGTGTCTGGTTACCGCCTTGCAGGCCATACAACACCAGGCTGCCACGCGGCGCCAGCACATCACCGAGCAGCGACATCTGCGGCCCGCCCAGGCCGTCGAACACCACATCGACGCCACGGTCACCCGTGATTTTGTTGATTTGCATGAGCAGGTCCTGCTCTTCGGTGACGATGACCTTTTCCGCCCCCAACGACAGCAGGTATTCACGCTCCGCGCTGTCTTTGGTCGCGGCAATCACCCGTACCCCCAAGGCTTTGCCCAACTGCACGAACGAAGGCCCGGCGCAGTGGCTGGCATCGGTCACCAGAGCAAATTGCCCAGGCTTGACCCGCGCCAGGTCCATGTAGGCAAAGTAGGCAATCAGCAGCGGCGTGTAGTGCACGCTCGCTTCAATGGGGCTCAAGACATCCGGGTAACGGGTCAGGGCCGAACGGGGCAGGACGATCTGCTCGCCATACACCGGGTAATCGTTCGGGCTTTCGGCAGGGAAACTGGCGACCTTGTCGCCCACCGCCAAGTCATCCACGCCGTCGCCCAGGGCGACAACCACGCCGGCCATTTCATGGCCAAGGCCAGACGGCAAACGCGCATGGGACGACGCCAGGTTCTGGCGCCACAAAACGTCGTACCAGCTGATACCAATCGCGTCGACACGCACCTGCACTTCGCCCGGTGCGGGCTGCGCGGTTGCATGCTCTTCGCATTTGAGCACCTCGGCCGGACCAAACTTGTGAAAACGAATCGTGCGGGACATCGCAAACCTCGTCAAAGTAACCTCTAATGCCATGAACTCTATCTGGGCTTTCCCGGTAAGACCACCGGTCGCCATTAATAGTCGACATGTCTGTCATTGATTCCGCATGTGAGGCATAGACCTCAGCTATCGTAGGAAAACTCAATTATCTTGTGCAGAGTACCAGCCTTTCCCCGTAAGATTCATGCCGGTCATGCTTCTGAACGGAACCTTGGAGGTTCTGGATATGGCCGCTCTCGTCAAGTTCGCTGACTCTTCCAGGACACAAGATGAACCGTAACGACCTGCGTCGTGTCGACCTTAACCTCTTGATCGTATTTGAAACCTTGATGCACGAGCGCAGCGTGACCCGCGCCGCCGAGAAACTGTTTCTCGGCCAGCCGGCCATCAGCGCGGCCTTGTCACGCCTGCGCGGGCTGTTTGACGACCCGCTGTTCGTACGCACCGGGCGCAGCATGGAGCCAACGGCCCGCGCAGTGGAAATCTTCGCCCTGCTCTCCCCGGCCCTGGACTCGATTTCCACCGCCGTCAGCCGCGCCGCCGAATTCGATCCAGCTACCAGCACTGCGGTATTCCGTATCGGCCTGTCCGATGACGTGGAATTCGCCCTGCTGCCGCAATTGCTCAAACGCCTGCGCGCCGAAGCCCCCGGCATCGTGCTGGTGGTGCGTCGCGTCAACTACATCCTGATGCCCGGCTTGCTGGCCTCCGGCGAAATCTCCATCGGCGTCAGCTACACCGCCGACCTGCCGGCCAACGCCAAGCGCAAGGTCCTGCGCCGCAGCCTGCCGAAACTGCTGCGCGCCGACAGCGTACCCGGCCCACTGAGCCTGGACGACTTCTGCGCCCGCCCGCATGCCTTGGTCTCGTTTGCCGGTGACCTGAGCGGGTTTATCGACGAAGAACTGGAAAAGCTCGATCGCAAACGCCACGTCGTGCTGGCCGTGCCGCAGTTCAATGGGCTGGGCACGTTACTGGCGGGCACCGATATCCTCGCCACCGTACCGGATTATGCGGCTGAGGCGCTGACATCAGCGGGTGGTTTGCGAGCGGAAGACCCACCGCTGCCGGTGCGTTCGTTCGAGCTGCATATGGCGTGGCGTGGGTCGCAGGATAATGATCCGGGGGAGCGGTGGTTGCGGTCGCGGATTCAGATGTTTTTTGGGGACCCCGATAGCCTGTAATGGAATTCCATCAAAGTCCAAAAAAGCCTTTATTAACATAAGGTTATGGCGAAATTTAATTCATTCACGTCCGCCCAGTTCCACTGGATTCCAGAGCCCATGGGGGCAAAATTTTCCTTCTCTGGGCAGGCTGGCACAGCGTGTAATCCATTTTCCCGCTGTTCATCACTGACTCAGCGAAGCATCAATGGGGATATCCAAGGTAAACGTGGCGCCTTGTCCGGCGCCGTCGCTGTGTACAGTCAAGCGGCCACCCATTTCCTGCGCAGCCAGTGCACAGCTGTGCAGGCCGAAGCCGTGGCCCTCTTTGCGCGTGGTGAAGCCATGCGAAAAGATCCGCGCCAGGTGTTCTGGCGTAATCCCGCTGCCGTTGTCGGTCACCGAAATACGCAGCCCTGATGAGTCAACGAGGGCGGTATCGAGCGTGACGCATGGGCTGCGATCGGCCACGCCTTCCACCGCGTGCTTGGCATTGCTGATCAGGTTCACCAGAATCAGCAGCACACGGTGGCGGTCCAGCGCGAGCAGAGGCACATCGGCAATTTCCTTGACCACCGTCACCCCCTGGCGCTCCAGCGAGCCGGCGCTCATGCGCAAGGCATCATCGATTAACGCGGTGACCGACACTGTCTCCACGACACTGACAGCAACGGCATAGGACTGCTGGGCAGCGACAATGGTTTTGATGTGGTCAATGCCCTTGGTGAGTTGCCCGAGCTCTTCGACAATGCCTTTTTGCTCTGCCGTCACCACCTGCGCCAGCTTGAGCAGGTAGTCGGGCAGCATCTTGCCTTTGGGGTCCTGGGTAAGAAAATCGCTCAGGTCGTTGACGTGTTCGTTCATCAGTTGAGCGACCTTGCCCAGGCCATGGACTTTGGATGCGCGCAACTGGTTGCTGACCAGGTCTGCCGAGACGTTCACGCTGTTGAGGACGTTGCCGACGTTGTGCAGCACAGCCGTGGCGATTTCGGCCATGCCCGCCTGGCGGGATTTGGCATGCAGTTCGCTTTGCACCTGGCTCATGCGCAGCGCCGCGCGAACGCGAGCCTTGAGCTCCAGCGGCGAGAAGGGTTTGGCGATGTAGTCATCGGCGCCACTTTCCAGCCCTGAAACGCAGGCGTCACCGCCGCCGCGGGCGGTCACCAGGATCACGGGCAAATGGGCAAAACCGGTGCTGGCCTTGATTCTGGCGGTCAGGCCGAAGCCGTCGAGCAGCGGCATCATCACATCCGAAACGACGACATCGATCGGTCGACGCTGCAGGAGCGCCCAGGCCTGCTCTCCATCCGTTGCGGTGGCGACACTGTAGTCGTCGTGCAAAAGCTCGGTGAGATAGCTGAGCATTTCCGGGCTGTCATCTACCACCAGCACTCTGGACCGCGAGGCGTGTTCCGGGTGCTGCTCCTCGCCTGCGTCTGGCGTTGGAGCGCCCTGGTGGCCGTCGTCAAAACGCAGGTGGCGCTGCTCGGTTGAGCTTGTTGTGCTCAGTGACGCTTGCTCGTACAGAGTGCCGCCTTCGGTCGCTACCCTGTCTTGCTCGGCCCCCAGTGGAAGTCGAACAAAGAAACACGAGCCCCGTCCGGGCTCGCTGTTGACGCCGACTTCGCCGCCCATCAATTCGACCAGATCCTTGACCAGGGCCAGGCCGATGCCTGTGCCGCTGTAGTGGCGCGTGGCGGAATTATCGATCTGGGAAAAGCGCTGGAACAGCAGCGGCAGTTTGTCGGGCGCGATGCCAATCCCCGAGTCGTGCACCGCCAGTTCAAATCGCTCGCCATCGATCGGCGTCACTGCCAGGTGCACCGTGCCGCCAGCGGGCGTGAACTTGATGGCATTGCTCACCAGGTTGAGCAGGATCTTCTCGAAGTGTCGGGGGTCCAGGAACACGGTGCCGAGCGCGGGGTCGATGCTGCAGGTCAAGGTGCAACCCTTGCCCTCGGCCACCATGGCGGCATCCTCGGCCAGCACCCCCACCGCTTTGTTCAAATCAACCGACGTTGGACACAACTCAAACTTGCCCGCTTCAGCCTTGGAGAAATCGAGGATATCGTTCACCCGGTTCATCAGGCGCAGCGCATTGCGTTGGGCGCGCTCGATCTGCACGCGCCAATCCACGGGCGGGGTGGCCGCCGCCGAGAGCTGCTCCAGGGGCGCGAGAATGAGGGTCAGGGGGGTGCGCAATTCGTGGCTGACCGTGGCCACGAAATCGCTCTTCGCCTGGTTGGCCGTCTCGGCCTGGTTGCGCGCATGGATAAGTTCGACGGCCTGCGCTTCCAGCACTTCGGTCTGTTGGTGCAGCGTATCGGTGCGTTCGGCGACCATTCTCTCCAAAGAGGCCTGGACTTGCTGTCGTTCGGTTTCGGCTTCGGCCTCCAGCACCCGGATGCGCAGGGCATTCTCCTGGAACACCCGAACGGCGCGGGTCATGATGCCAATCTCGTCGCCGCGTCCGACGCTGGCGATCTCGGCGTGCAGGTCGCCGGCCGCAAGCCGACGCATGACCGAGGCCAGCGCCACGATGGGCTGCGCGACAAATCGCGACGTGCTCCAGGCAATGGCGCCAGCCAGCAGGATGGCGACGGTAACCGCAATGATCGTCGCAAGCATGCCGCGATCATTGTGGACCAGGGCGTCAGCGCGCGCTTGCCCCGCGAAGCGCGCAACCAACAGGCCGGCGCTGCGGGCCTCGTTGCGAACCTGGTCGCGCGCGTCGCTCAAGGCGTTGCTCGCCTGATGGAACCTGGCGAATGCCGCCCGGTAGCCGGCAATCTGCTCGTTGACAGTCAGCGGCGTAGCCGTGGCTTGCAGCCCCACGGAGGAAGGAAGCACCCGAGAGAGACGGAGTAGCTCGTCCAGAAGGGTGCCGACGGCGCCGGCGATCTCGGCCGACGGTGACAGACGAAACGACAGGGTCTGCGCTTCCAGGGTCGCCACACGCTCGGCGAAACGCTTGGATAACGCCGCTGCATTGTGCAGCAAACCGGTGGCTGCCTGAATGTCGCTGGCCTCATGGGCAACGTCCCCTTCCACATCACTCAACAGCGCCTCGAGGCGCCCGGCCACATCCCCCACGGCGGAGAGATGCCGCAAAACTTCCTCTGCGCGCAGCCTGGGTGCCTCGCCAAGACGCTCTATCGTCACACTGGCAGCCGCGAGCGCCGCGGCCAACTGGTCGAGGACCTCGCTCTCCTGCGACGTCCCCATCACCTCGCGCAACTGTTCGACCAGGGGCTGGAGTGCCGCGCAGGCATTACGCACCGCAGTCGCGGCGACCCCGTCACCGGTCACCAGCATCCTGGCCACGTTGGCGGTGATGAGCCGTTCGCCGTTGCGCAGGACATCGAGGATGCGGTGGGCACTTTCGATGTTGCTCACCCGCGCCTGGTGCTCAACGGCGCGAGCGTCGACCGCCTTCAACCCAGCGGCGATGCCCTGTTCGACGAGAGTCGTCGCCTCTCGCATCCGGCCGTAATGGGCGGTCATGTTCTCCGTTTCGCCATCCATGGTCAGGCTCGCCGCGCGCAAGGCGGCGATCGCGGCGGCGAGCCGCTCCAGACTGCCCTTGAGCGATTCCGCCTCGGCCAACGGAATGGCGGTGAGGCCAGCGATAGCCGTCACCACCCTGCCCTCGGCCTGGGACAAGCTTTCCTGATCGCGGGTGGCAATGAAGTTTTCCACCCGCCCGGTGGCCGCGTTGACCGACGCCAGAATTTCTGCGGAATGACTGGCCGAGTCCACCGCGCGTACCATGCCTCGCAGGCCGTAGAGGTTCACCAGAGACACCGTCAACATCAGGAACACCAGGGCGGCGACCGCCAAGCCAATTTTGACGGCAATGGGCCGATCACTGACGGGTTTGAATATCAACATGGCGCCCCGCAGCCGCGCCCCCCGCCCGCCACTACTTCGCAACTTCCGGCAAAGGTGCCGGCGGCGCCGTGTGGTTGGCGGCCGCGTCGATCATCGCCGCAACGGAAGCCTGGCTGTAGAGAGGATTGGCGGCGCCGCCCACCGGCATGCTGGCGAGCCAGGCGTCGAGGTCTTTCGCATCGATACGCACCAGCGGTACTTCGACGAACTTCGGCACCTGCTTGCCCGCCAGCACCTGCTGGGCCACCCAGAACCCCACCTGGGAGACACTTGGAGAAGCGGAAACGGAGACGGTCTCGTAGCCGTTGGCATCGCGCTCCTGTTGCCACAGGGTGAGTTCGTCCTGACGATTCCCCATCACGATGATCGGCAAAGGACGCCCCGCCGCCTTGAACGCCATGGCCGCGCCATAACCGTCGCCCCCCTGAGTAGCAACGGCATCAATGTCGGGCAGCGATGGCAACGCCAGCGCCACCTCCTTGCGTGCGACAGACTCCGTCCAGTTCCCGTACACGGTCTTGGCGAACCTCAGGCCCGGATAGTCACTGGCGGCCTTGCGAATGCCGTCGCTGATATTTTTATCGGTGGCATCGCCGGCAATGCCGCGGATTTCCAACAGTGTCCCTTTGCCCTTGAGGCGCTCGGCAATGTAATCCACTTCCACGCGGCCCATGGCGGACCAGTTGTAGTCCACCGTATAGACACAGGGTTCGGTGACCAGGCTGGCCATGACCACCACCACGATGCCGGCGTTGCAGGCATCGCGGATCACCCCGTTGAGGGCCGTGTCGGACGCGGCCAGGATGACGATGGCGTTGACGCCGTTGACGATCATCTCCTGAATATGGGCCGCTTGTTCCGAGGCCGAGTTATTGGCGCTGACCACCGGAGCCTCGCGGATCAAGCCTTCTTTTTGCGCCTGGAGCGCAATCTCCTGCCAGTTGCGCACCATCACCTTGCGAAAATCACTGCCTGCGTAGGAGTTGCTGAAGGCAATGCCATAGCTTGCGGTAGGGCCATCGGCGATACCACCGTCGCCGGCCTGGACCGGGTTGGCGGCGATCATCATCAGCCCACCCAGGCAGCCGGCGAAGCGCCACATGATTGTGTGGATCGGTTGAGCCTTCATGCCGTCCTCCATCGCGCCTGGGATTGACCCACAGTCATCCCTCTACACCTGCCGACAGCCTGTCGATGAAGCCATTTCAGCGGGCCGGACTGCCCGTTCGGCCAGTGCAACCATAGAACCGGGTATGAAGAACCAGACATGTACAGACTCCTTTCCTTGGCGGACGACAACTGAAGCCAGCACATGGCCTGAGGTGGGAATGAGCATAGTCTCAACAGACCTGCTGCGCGCGAAATCGAGCTGACTGCCCCCATGGACTGGACGGGCGCTCGGGGACCTAGCGATACCCCCGCGCCTGAACATCGAACAACTCGGCATAGCGCCCACCCGCCGCCATCAGCTGGTGATGGCTGCCCTCCTCCAGGATTCGCCCGCCGTCCAGCACGATGATGTGGTCGGCATTGCGCACGCTGGAGAATCTATGGGAAATCAACAACGTCATGCGGCCCTTGGCGTGTTCGCGAAAGTGCTCGAACACCGCCGCCTCGGCGCCGGCGTCCAGCGCGGCCGTGGGCTCGTCAAGAATCAGCAGATCCGCCTCCTGGCGCATATACGCGCGTGACAAGGCGACTTTCTGCCATTGGCCACCCGACAACTCCTGGCCGCCAAGCCAGCGCCCTAACTGTGTGCCGTAGGTCTTGCTCAGGCGCTCGATGAATTCGGCGGCCACCCCCTGGGTTGCGGCAGTGCGCCAGCGCGCCTCGTCGTTCAGCGCATTGACGTCACCCACTCCAAGGTTCTCGCCGACGGTCATCTGGTAGCGGATGTAATCCTGGAAAATCACCCCAGTGCGCTGGCGCAGTGTCTGTTCATCCCAGTCTTGCAAGTCGCTGCCATCCAGCAGAATGCGCCCCTCGTGCGGGGTGTAAAGGCGCGTGAGCAGTTTGATCAGGCTGGTTTTGCCCGAGCCATTCTCGCCCACCAGAGCCAGGCTTTGCCCCGGCGCCAGGTGCAGGTTGATGTCAGTCAATGCCGGCCGCTCAGCGCCCGGGTAACTGAACCCCACGTGCTCGCAGCGCAGACCGTCGCCGGGACGCGCGCCCTGGGTAAGCCGGCCACTCGGTACGACCACAGGGGTTAGCAGGTACTCATAAAGGTCCGACAGAAACAGACTGTCGTCATACAGGCCGGCAATCGCGCTGAGGCTGGCGGTGATCGCGCTTTGCCCCTGCTTGAACAGCACGATGTACATGGTCATCTGTCCCAGGCTGGTCTGGCCGCGCACGGTGTCCAGCACCACCCAGGCGTAAGCCACATAAAACGCCGCGGTGCCCAGCAGGCCCAGGGCAAAGCCCCAGGCATCCCGACGCACCGTCAACTGGCGGTCTTCGGTGTACAAGCGCCGGGCGTTGTCGCGGTAGCGCTTGAGGAACAGCGGCGCCAGGCCGAACAGCTTGACCTCTTTGGCATGGGTCTCGTGGGACAGCAGCGATTCCAGGTAATTCTGCTGACGGGTCTCGGGCGCGCGCCGGTGGAACAGGCGAAACGCATTGCCCGAGAAATGCGTCTCGGCGAAGAACACCGGTAAGGCGCCGACCACCAGAATCACCAGCGCCCACGGCGAAAAGTGCACTAACAGAACGGCAAAGCTGATCAGCGAGATCAAGTTCTGCACCAGCCCCAAGCCCTTGGTGACCAGGCTCAGCGGCCGTGTCGACGCGCCCTGGCGCACGCGCACCAACTTGTCGTGGAACTCGGCGTCTTCAAATTGCAGGAGTGAGAGGGTCTGGGCTTTCTCCAGAATCATCAGGTTGACCTTCACCCCCAACTGCACCCGCAGCAACGATTGCTGCATTGACAACGCGCGCTGGGCGGCGGCCAGCAGCGCCAACACGCCCGCCTCGGCCAGCACGTACTGCATCACTGGCCACACGGGCGCCTGGCTGCCGGCTGCGTGAATCTGCATCGCGTGCACCACGCCATCGACAATACGCTGGCCGATCCAGGCCGCCAGCGCAGGCAACAGACCGGCAACGATGGTTGCCAGCAGCAGGCCTATGAATAAGGGCCGCGACGTCCCCCACACCAGCTTCAGCGCCCTGCGCGCCTGGATGGAAAACGCGCTCAATCGATTGAACAGCACCATCAATGGGATGGACTCCGCGTGGGGGCTAGGATGAGACGGGTGGATTATGACAGGCGATGACGCTGCGCACATCAAACGGCCAGATAATAAAAATAGATGATCTTATTAAGTTGAAAGATAACATTATCTAATAATTAGCTTATTCCAAAAAAGACTTTCCCCGCAGTTTTTTATAGAGATATCTTCACTTCACAGACCGACCCCATGCCTGGCGGAGGACGTACTCCTGACATGGATCTCTCTCGATATGCCAGATATTTCTCTCCCCGTCCCGCTGAAAAAATTCCACCTGTCGCTGTTGACCAGCTCGCTGCTGCTGGCGGCGGTGCCCGCCTGCGCCGAGGACGCCAAGCTCGGCACGGTAACGGTGATTTCCACCGGTTTGCGCGGCCAGGAGCGCACCGTCGCCGACAGCCCGGCACCCATTGATGTGATCAACAGCGAGCAGTTGCTCAAGACCGGCCGCGCCGAGTTGTCCGAGGCGATTGCCAAGCTGCTGCCCTCCTTCAACTTCGGCACCAATATCGCTGGCTACAACTCGGTGACTCGCCCGCTGAGCAACCGCAGCCTCGGCCCGGCCTACACCCTGGTGCTGGTCAACGGCAAACGGCGCCACAACGGCGCCACCGGCCAGCGCGGCTCGATCGACAACAGCGGCGCGAATGCCGTAGACATCGACCTGATCCCAGTCAGCTCGGTCGACCATATCGAAGTACTCAAGGACAGCGCCGCGGCCCAGTACGGCTCGGATGCGGTGGCTGGGGTGATCAACATCATCCTCAAGTCCGCCGACAACGGCGGGCACCTGGAGACCAGCTATGGGCAGTTGTATTCCGGCCAGGGCGAAACCATCAAGGTCGCCGGCGACCAGGGTTTCAAGCTCGGCGATGGCGGCTTCTTCCACCTCTCGGCCGATGCGCGCAAACGCGGCGAAGCCTCCTGGAACGACAAGGCCGACAGCAGCGTACGTGCGTTCAACGATCCGGCCAAGGAAGCGGCATGGGACCGGGTGGCAATCAAGAACGGCGACCCCGACCTCAAGGCCTTCAACCTGGCCTACAACGCCGAGCTGGCGCTGCAAGACCTGACTCTTTATTCGTTCTCCACCTACGGCGAGCGCGACGCCGAAGCGGCCAACTATTTGCGTCTGCCCACCGGCCGCGCGGCGGTGCCCGAGGTGTTCCCCGACGGTTACTTCCCGCTGAACAACATCAAGGACCGCGACTACCAGTTGCTGTTTGGCGGCAAGGGCCAAGTGGCGGAGTGGAACTGGGACCTGAGCACCACCTACGGGCGCAACAATGTGCACCACTCCAGCGACCTGAATATCAACCCGTCGCTGGGCACCGCCTCGCCGACCCAATTCGACAACCTGGCGACCTTCCGCTTCGAGCAATGGGTCAACAACCTCGACTTCACCCGCCGTTACGACAGCCTGTTCAACCTCACGTCGCCGGTGCAGGTGTCGGCCGGCCTGGAGCATCGCTGGGAGCATTTCAGCACCTTCGCCGGCGACCCCGAGGCCTACATCACCGGCACCTACCCGGCGGCATCGGGCGCGCAGGCGGCAGTGACCATTCGCCCCGAAGATGAGGTCAGCCTGATCCGCAACAACTACGCCGGCTACCTGGACCTGGGCTTTGACCTCACCGAGCGCTGGTTCCTTGATGTGGCCGGGCGGGTCGAACATTACGACGATGACTCGGGCAACACCTTCGGTTTCAAGGTGAACTCGCGCTACGAGCTGACCGACAGCGTGGCGGTGCGCGGCACCGTCGGCACTGGTTTTCGTGCGCCGTCGCTGACCCAGATAGGCTACACCGTGGCGGACAACCGCGTGGCCACCGACGTCAACGGCAACGTGGTTCCGGCAGTCACCCGCCTGACCCCGTCGGGCAGCAACCTGGCCAAGGCGCTGGGGGGCGATGACCTGAAACCGGAGAAGTCGCGCAACCTCGGCCTGGGCCTCACCTGGCAACCCGCGCCGCGCACCAGCATCACCGCCGACGCCTACCTGATCGACATCGACGACCGCATCGCCCTGACCAGCAATATCTATGACCAGGGCAATGGCGCAGTCAACGCGATCCTCGCCGCCCAGGGCGTGCCCACCGGCACCTGGGTCAACTATTACACCAACGCCTTCGACACCCGCACCCGTGGCCTGGATGTGGTGGCTGACCACACCACACCGCTGGATGCCTGGGGCGACGTGCGCTGGAGCCTGGGCTTGAACTGGAACAAGACCACCATCGAAGGCGCCCGCGACACCCCCGCCGCACTGAACGGTTCCGGCGTGACCCTGGTGGGCCGCGACCGCGAGGGTGACCTCACGCAGGCGTCGCCCAAGACCAAGTGGATCCTCGGCGCGAACTGGAAGGCCCGGGACCTCGCGGTCAACCTGCAAACCGCCCGCTACGGCGCGGTCAAGACCCTGGCGGTCAACCCCACCGGGGATCGCAGCTTCGGCGCCAAATGGATCACCGACCTCGACGTCAGCTACACCTTCGTCGACAGCATCACCGTCAGCATCGGCGGCACCAACATCTTCGACGTGCGCCCCGACCGGCACGCCGTCTACAGCAACCTGGGCCTGGCGCCTTACGGCAACCCGCCGTTCTATCCGGGCGGCGGCTACTGGTACACAAAACTGGCCTACGACTTCTGATTCACATCGCCAAACGAGGGCACCCCATTGAACACCTCCAACTTGATGAGCCGTCTGCTGGCCCCCTGCGCCCTGGCGATCAGCCTGGCCGCCTGCTCGCCTTCGGGTGACCAGGCGCAAGCGAACAAAACCCTGAATATTGCATTTTTTGGCGACAACACCACCCTGGTCAGCGTCGACCCGTTCCAGGTCTACTGGTTGGAACACCGCGTGCTGCTGCGCAATGTCGCCGAGTCGCTCACCGACCAGGACCCGGCCACCGGCAAGATCATCCCCTGGCTGGCCAAGAGCTGGGAGATCAGTGACGACGCGCTGACCTACACCTTTCACCTGCGCGACAACGTGACGTTCAGCAACGGCGAGCGCTTCGACGCAAAAGCGGTGAAAACCGCGTTCGACAGCGACAAGGCCCTGGCCACCGAGCTGCCGGCGACCTTCGGCGCCACCTACCTGGCCGGTTATGACCACGCCGAAGTGGTCGACGACTTCACCGTCAAGCTGGTACTGGCCAAACCCAACGCGGGCTTTTTACAAGCCACCTCCACCACCAACCTGGCAATCCTCGCGCCCGCGTCCTATGCACTCACGGTCAAGGAGCGCTCGCTGGGCAAGATCATCGGCACCGGGCCATTTGTGCTGGCCAGCTATACCCCGGAAGTCGGCGCGCACCTGACCAAACGCAAGGGTTACGCGTGGCCCTCGGCGAATATGAAGAACCCGGGTGAGGCACACCTGGACGCCGTCGACATCAGCTACATCCCTGAAGAGAGCGTGCGCAACGGCCTGTTCCTGCAGGGCAAGGCCGACATCCTGTGGCCACGCAACCCGTTTTCGGAAGTCGACCTGAAGCTGTTCCAGTCCAAGGGCGCGACCATCCAGAGCCGCTCGCTGCCGGGCCCGGCGCTGAACCTGTACCCCAACACTCGTGGCGAACGCATTCTCGCCGATCAACAAGTGCGCCTGGCCGTGCAGAAGTCCATCGACCGCAAGAGCTACGCCAGCACCGTGTATAACGCCGAGTTCCCGGTAGTGGACGGCATCTTCGACGTGACCACGCCTTACTTCAAAAGCCAGGGCAGCAAGCTCGGCTACGACCCGGCTGCTGCCGAAAAACTGTTGGATCAAGCCGGCTGGGCCAAGGGCGCGGACGGTTACCGCAGCAAAAACGGCAAGCGCCTGAGCCTGAGCTACAACATCAGCCCGGCCGAAACCGCGGGTGACGTGTTGATCCAGGACCAACTGCGCAAGGTCGGCATCGAGTTGAAACTCAGCGTGGTGACCCGCGCCGAATGGGTGGCCAACAACTCCGCCGGCAACTACGACCTGACCATCAACTACATGACCCGCGCCGACCCGATCATCCTGCAAACCATCCTCGACCCGCGCAGTGCCAACAGCTCCACCGTGGCCACTAACACCTACGAACCGGCCACCCTGGAAAAAGCCAAGGGCTTGTTCGATGCCGGCATTACGGCCACCCAAGGCGCACAACGTGCCGCCGCCTATGGCGACCTGCAGGACCTGCTGATCGACGAAAGCTCGGCGTTCCCGGTGTACGAGCGCGTGTGGCAGGCTGCAACGTCGCCCAAGGTGAAGAACTTTCGCTGGACCGCCGAGGGCTTCGCGCTGCTGGGTGATATCGAGATCGGCACGCCATGAGCCGCTACCTGATCGGCCGCGTCGGCCAGGCCCTGCTGGTGCTGTGGGGGGCCTATAGCATCACCTACTTCATCCTCTATCTGCTGCCGGGCGACACGCTGTCAATCATGCTCAGCGCCTCGGGCATGGAGGCCGATTCGCTGTCGGTGGCCGACCTGGCCAAGGCACGCGCCTATTACGGCCTGGACAAGGGCCTCTTCGAGCAATATGTCGACCTGCTACTGGGCGCCTTGCACGGAGATTTCGGCCAGTCCCTGTCGCTGAACCGCCCGGTCGCCGAGTTGCTCGCCGAGCGCCTGCCGCAAACCCTGTCCCTGGCCGGCCTGGCGATTGTGTTGTCGCTGGTCGGCGGTGTCGGCCTGGCCTACCTGACCGCCTATATCCGCTGGCAACCGCTGAAAAAGGCCCTGGCGCGCCTGCCTTCCCTGGGGTTTTCGGTGCCGGTGTTCTGGATGGGCCTGTTGCTGATCCAGGTGTTTGCCTTCGGCCTCGGCTGGTTCCCCGCCACCGGCAGCCGGGGCTTTGAAAGCCTGGTATTGCCGGCGATCACCCTGGCGATTCCAAGTGCGGCGGTGTATGCCCAAGTGCTGCAGCGCAGCTTCCAGGGCGTGTGGCAGGAGTCGTATATCGTCACCGCCTACGCCAAGGGCCTGAGCCGTGGCCAGGTGCAGGCGCGCCATGGGTTTCGCAACGCGGCGCTGCCGATTCTCACACTGATCGGCCTGCAGGTGGGCAACACGGTGTCCGGTGCGGTGCTGGTGGAAACCATCTTCGCCCGCTCCGGCATCGGCCGCCTGGCCCAGGAGGCGGTGCTGCGCCAGGACATCCCGGTGGTGCTGGCGATTGTCACGGTGTCGGCGGCAGCCTTTGTGCTGGTCAACCTGCTGGTGGACTTGCTGTACCCGTGGCTCGACCCGCGCATCTCCCACACGCCAAAGGTGTCCTAGACCATGACTATCCTTGAGCAAAACCTCGGCCTTGCGCCCCCACTCTGGCAACGCCGCACCCGCCGACAATGTGCCACGGCGGCAGTAATGCCCTTGCTGCGGCGGCCGGGTTTCAGCCTGGCAGTGTTGATTGTGGTGTTTTCATTGCTGGCCGCCGTGGCGCCGCAGTGGTTGACCAGCTTCGACCCCTATGCCACCGCACCTGCGGTCAAGCTCACGGCGCCGAACCTGAGCCACTGGTTCGGCACCGACGAGCTGGGCCGCGACCTGTACACCCGGGTGGTCTACGGCTCCAGGCTGTCGGTGCTGGCGGCCTTTCTGGCGGTGGGGATCGCCTTGTCGGGCGGGCTCGGGCTGGGCATTCTGTCCGGCTTTGCCGGTGGGCGTATCGATGCGGTGATCATGCGGTTTGTCGACGTGTTGCTCGCCCTGCCCGGCTTGCTGCTGGCCCTGGCGATTGTCACCGCCATCGGCTTCGGCACGGTGCCGGTGGCTATCGCCGTGGGCGTCGGGATTATCCCCGGATTCGCCCGCACCACCCGCGCCGAAGTGCTGCGGGTCAAGACCCTGCCGTACGTGGAAGCCGCACGCCTGGGCGGCGCCAGCTGGGGCCGCACCTTGCTGCGGCACATCCTGCCCAACGCGTGGGGCCCAGTGGCGGTACTGGCGACCCTGGATTTCGGTGCAGCCATCCTCGCCACCGCCGGCCTGAGTTTTCTCGGTTTTGGCGCCGCGCCGCCAGCCGCCGAATGGGGCACGTTGATCGCCAACGGCCGGCACTTTCTGATCACTGCCCCCTGGGTGTCGTTGCTGCCCGGCCTGTTCCTGGTCGCGGTGGTGTTCAGCCTCAACCACATTGCCCGCACGTTCGAGGAAGTTCAGCGATGAATGCTTTAGTGGATGTTCGCCAGCTCAGTGTCAGCTACCGGCACGGCAACCTGGCGGTAAACCAGCTGTCATTGACCATCGCCCAAGGCGAGACGCTGGCGATTGTCGGCGAGTCCGGCTCGGGTAAAACCACCCTGGCCAACGCGATTCTCGGCCTGTTGCCGGACGGCGCAACCATCAGCGCCGGCGAGCTGTGGGTGGACGGCAACAACCTCACCCACGCCGGCGAACGCCAGAGACGTGGCCTGCGCGGGCGCACCATCGGCCTGGTGCCCCAGGACCCGATGGTCAGCCTCAACCCGACCCTGCGCATTGGCCGGCAGATTGCCGAGGCGCTGATCCTGGCCAAGGGCAAGCGCTACCCCGGCGTCGATGCGGATATCGTCGAGCTGCTGCAACAGGTCGGTATCGACAAGCCGGTACTGCGCGCGCGCCAGTACCCGCATGAACTCTCCGGGGGCATGCGCCAGCGCGTGTTGATCGCCATCGCCCTGGCCGGCAACCCACGCTTGATCATCGCCGACGAGCCGACCAGTGCTCTGGACGTTACCGTGCAGCGCAAGATCCTCGACCACCTGCAACGGCTGGTCAGTGAGCGCGGGATCTCGTTGCTGATCATCACCCATGACCTTGGCGTGGCGCTGGATCGCGCCGACCGCGTCCTGGTGATGCAACAGGGGCAAGTGGTGGAGCAAGGGGCACCCCGGCAGATTCTCGGCGCGCCGCTGCATGACTACACCCGCGCCTTGATCGCCGCCGCGCCGGCGTTCGCCAAGCGCCGCCAGCCACTGGCCCGACCGAACCCGACGCAGCCGCCGATCCTGCAACTGCAAAATGTTGGCAAGACGTTCGCGTTGCCCAAGGTCAAGGGCGAAGACGCGACCTTTGTGGCGCTGGAGGACCTGAGCCTGCAGGTCTACCCCGGGCAGACTCTGGCGATTGTCGGCGAGTCCGGCTCGGGCAAAAGCACCGCGCTGCGCATCGCCCTTGGCCTGGAAAAACCCAGCCGCGGGCGGGTGTGGTTCGAGCAACAGGACGTCACCGACCTCAGCTGGCGCGACTTCCGCCCGCTGCGCCAGCGCCTGCAACTGGTGCAACAAAACCCGTTTGCCGCGCTGGACCCACGCTTCACCGTGTTCGACAGCATCGTCGAACCGCTGGTGTCGTTCGGCTTGCTCAAGGGCGCGGCCCTGGAACAGGCCGCGCGCGAGCTGATCAGTCGCGTGCATTTGCCGGTGAATTTCCTCGATCGCCTGCCGCGCGAGCTTTCCGGCGGCCAGTGCCAACGTGTCGCCATCGCCCGCGCCCTGGCGCTGAAACCGGATCTATTGCTATTGGATGAACCGGTCAGCGCCCTCGACGTGTCCGTGCAGGCGCACATCCTTGAACTGCTGCAAGAGCTGCAACGGGACATGGGCATCGCCTACGTGCTGGTGTCCCACGACTTGTCGGTGGTCGCCAACTTCGCCCATGAAGTGCTGGTGTTACGCAATGGCCGGGTAATCGAACAGGGCTCGGTGGAGCGCATCTTCAACCACCCGACCAGCGATTACACCCGTGAGCTGATTGGCGCCATCCCGGGCCAGCACGCTACCGCGAGCGCCGCCTGAGCGGCGCTTTACTCGGCAGCACAGTCGAAGCGCGCGGACATTTTTCATTGCATTACCACTTCGCATCCAATATTCGCAACGGACAAAAAGCTCCCCATCCTGCTGCGGGGCCGCGATAAGGTTGATAACGCTTTTCGAAGCTCATTACTTTTATTCTCCCGCATGTAGGACGCTCAGACGTTCCCCGCCACAAAGCTCAAATCTGCCCCTCGCTGCAACAGATCAATGCGGCATGTTGCTGAATAAGGCAATTGAAAAGAACTTGAATCTGTTCACTACAGTAATGACGATCACGGTCTTCCTCGTCAGTCCACACACCCATAATCGACCATTGGAATGCACTATGTGTCCAATAGCTTAATCCGTAATTAACGCACCCAGGCAACGATGCGAGGCGATCGAGGGCATTTTGTAGTTCAGGGCAAGGCCGAGGTGGACAGGCATGGAACTGCACCCGGATTTGATTATAGCTTACGAACACCTGCAGCTTTTCCGATGGCTCGCTCATTCAACACCTCACGGATTTCCTTAACATGTTCAATTGACGACATGCCGCCTTAGAAGGGTCACCGTGCAGATTGATCAACGAGTAAACCCTTTGCAGTTGGATCATATTTCCAAGCAGCGAAGAAGAGAACGCACGCCAGCATTTAGGACTTAAATGAATTTAGTGCTAATGCCGCTACGCCTTTAAAACCCTGGGCTGCACGCATTTACATCGCAAGAGTTTAGGTGTTAATCGGTAGCGCACCTGTATTTTTGAATGCGACAGGGTGATGCTCACTCCAGAGCTGCAATCGGTGCAGCGGCTACAGGTAACAGCGATAGCCAATATGCACTTTTATACGGCGCCTTTAGTTAGCTGGGTCGTTAGGATACATCTATGAAAAGCTTAGCCATCATTATCCCGCCGAGACGTATAGACGCACCGATGCTCTTATCGTGCCTGGGTGTATGGCGCAAAGAATATAACCTGAAAATTTTCTCCGTCGATGCACGCACTACGCACGGAATGACTTTTGAACACATCAAGACTCAAGATCTGGAAGAGCTGTACAGCGAATGTTTCGATGCCATCGCTGTCATGGGGGGAGCGGGGACTAAAGAGTATTTGTGGAATAACATCAATGTTATCGCTCAACTACAAGAATTCGATAAAGCCCGAAAGTTGGTTGCGGGAATTGGACTTGGCGCAATAGTGCTTGCCCAGGCAGGCATCTTGGTTGGAAAAAAAGCAACCATCAATAACTCCGTCGAATTGGTGATCCAGTTGAGTAGTTATGGCGCGATATTTATGCCCGACGATGTTGTGGCCTTGAAGTGGATCATCACTGGCAATGGAAAAGACGTTGAAGCCTTTGCACAGGCCGTATCGAACTGGCTCCGAACGTCCCTCCGGCAGACCATCCAGTAGCGTCGGGCAAGACTTCAAAAATACACCACCGCTATCAGCATGAGGATTAAGACATGAACTCCATTACTTCCGCGCAGGACGCCTTAACCGGTGATTTAGCAGGCAAAAACATTGTTGTCTTTGGGGGGACCTCCGGAATTGGCCTGGCTGTCGCGATTCAGGCCAAGGGCCGGGGTGCAAAGGTCATTGTTCTGGGTTCAGATCCGCAACGCGCAGAGCAGGCCGCCAACACCCATGAGCTGGACGGCTGGCGTGCGGCCGATATCACCAAGCCCGAACAGATCCATGCCGCGCTGGCAGACATACAGCAGGTTGACCATTTGGTGCTGTTGGCAGGGACCTTCGTCGCCGGCAAAGTCCTCGAAGCGGACATCCCGTACTTGCAGCGCGCTTTTGATGAGCGGATCTGGGCGTCGGTACATGCCTTGCGGGCTCTCGGCGATCGCCTTTCCAAAAAGGGCTCGGTGACTTTGATTTCAGGTGCGTTGGCAGATCGGCCAAACGCTTACGGCACCGCGGTGCTCGCCGCTGCATCGGCTGCCATGGAGGCATTGGCCCGTGGCCTTGCTCTGGAACTTGCACCTATCCGGGTCAACACCCTTTCTCCGGGGCCCATCAACACGCCGATCCTTGCGAAAGCCTTGGGCGATGCGCGCGACGGTTATGTCGCCGCGCTGGAGCAAACCCTGCCACTGCATCGCCTCGGCACGGCGGACGAAGCGGGTGCAGCCGTGGTGTTTCTGATGAGCAACGGCTTCATGAACGGCGCCACGATCAATATCGATGGAGGTTCGCGGCTGGTTTGACGTCGAGACACCTCACGCGCTGCGTCGTCCTGACGTGGCCATGTCTTATTAAAAGGGAAACCATGATGAGCAACGTCGTTCTTGTGACCGGAGCATTAAGCGGGATTGGTCGAGCCGCCTGCCTCGCATTCGCCCGCAACGGTTATCTAGCCCAATAACCCCCCCATACGAGGCTGACCGGATGACATCGATAGTCGCCCTCGTTCTTACACGCTTCATACAAACCAATGGCTTCAGGAGGCAACATGAAACACGTCGTGAAAGCAGTGCCAGCGATGATCGCCCTATCGGTCGGGTCCGCAATGGCCGCCGGCAATCCAATACCGGAACATCAAACCCAAGACTTTCTGAATGCGTTGGCGGCGGGTGGCGGCAAGCCGCTCGAGCAATTGAGTCCAACAGAAGCCCGCGCGGTGCTGACGGGCGCGCAAAACTCGGTAAAGGTTGATCTATCGGGCGTTGAGGTGAGTGACAAGACCATTACCGCCGATGGCAAGACGATCAAGCTGACGGTGGTTCGGCCTGAAAAAGCCAAAGGCGAGCTTCCAGTCTTCATGTTCTTTCATGGTGGCGGCTGGGTCCTGGGGGATTATCCCACCCATGCGCGCCTGATTCGCGACCTTGTCGTCTCCTCCGGTGCGGTCGCGGTGTACGTCGATTACACACCATCCCCTGAGGCCCATTATCCCACCGCCATTAACCAGGCTTACGCGGCCACCAAGTGGGTGGCGGAAAACGGTAAACAGATCAACGTGGATGGCAAGCGCCTGGCGGTGGCCGGTAACAGTGTCGGCGGCAACATGGCCGCTGTCGTGAGCCTGATGGCTAAAGAAAAAGCCACTCCGAAAATTCGATTCCAGCTGCTCCTCTGGCCGGTCACGGACTCCAACTTCGAGACGGACACCTACAAGCAGTTCGCTGAAGGCCACTTCCTGACCAGGAACATGATGACCTGGTTCTGGGACAGTTACACAACCGACCTGAAAGCCAGGGCGCAAATTCATGCCTCCCCGCTCAAGGCCAGCATCGATCAGTTGAAAGGACTTCCACCTGCCCTCATACAAACTGCGGGGCTGGACGTGTTGCGCGATGAAGGCGAAGCCTACGCGCAGAAGCTGGACGCGGCCGGGGTCGATGTCACGGCGGTTCGCTACAACGGCATGATCCATGACTATGGCCTGCTGAACCCGTTGAGCCAGGTACCGGAAGTCAAGGCGGCCATGAGGCAGGCGGGCACAGAACTCAAGGCTCACCTTAACTAAGCAAGCCTTGCGCATGCCGTTCACCCGGCCGGGTCCGGCATGCATCACATTGCACACCCGCCTTACGCTCCCGGGCTCGAAAGGCCCGGGTCAGACGGGACAAAAAAGGCACTCGCCATGACCAACCTGACGCACAAACGCGCCACCGTTAACGGTGTTCGACTCAACTACGTGGTTGCCGGGAAAGGCCCCGTGGTCCTCTGTATGCACGGCTGGCCACAAAATCATCGAGAGTTCATGCCGGTCATCGACAGGCTCGCAGAACATTACACGTTCATCGCCCCCGACCTCCGCGGCTTCGCCGACAGCGATAAGCCGTATCAAGGTTACGACCCCATCAATATCGCTAAAGACATGCTCGGTCTGCTGGAGGTTGAACAGGCTCATACATTCCACATCCTCAGCCATGACCTGGGAGGTCCGCCTTCGGTTGCCCTGGCCTACCTGGCGGCTGAACGCGCTTTGTCGTTGGCCACTATCGAAACACCTTTTTTTGGCCTGGATTTTCCAGGTTATGTCGATCCGCGGGTGCCCTACTGGCATCTGAGCATGCACATGAACATGGACATCAGCCGTGCCCTTATTGAAGGTCGGGAGGATATGTACCTGCGGCACTTCTTCAGAGATTTTGCCTACAACCCGACGGCAATGCCCGAGAACGACATCGACTATTACGTCATGCAGATGCGCCAACCGGGCAACCTGCGTGCCAGCCTGAATCACTATGGCTCTATCCCGCAAATGGCGGAGCAGACCGCGCAACTGACCAAGGGGAAGCTAAAGATCCCAGTGTTGGCCTGGGGTGGCGAAGTGTCATTTGGCGACCATTGTTTTACCTCGGCAAAACACATCGCGCTGTCGGCAAAAGGTGGTGTCATCGCGCAGTGCGGACATTGGGTATTTGAGGAAAAGCCTGAATTCATCAGTGCTGAACTCCACCAGTTCTGGCGTGGCGTCGCCATTTGATCGCCTGTTCCGCCGCTTGTGGGAAAGCACGAATGCACCAGACTCCGGGAGGGTCACATCGTGACACTTGAATGGCTGTGCGCCCTCCTCGGGGCGATATTAATCGCCGATATTATTGGTTGGTGGATTGTTCCCCGAAGGCTGCAGGGGTTGCGCGTGGGCATTAATATTTGTCTCTACGCCTGTTACAGCGCTGCCATCTTTCTGTCCGGCAACTCCCCCTTGCAACCCGTGCGCGATCCTGACTCTGGTTCCTGGCAGTTGGCTGCAACACTGCTGGTACTCGTCTGGTGGTTTTTAAGCGCGCGGATGCTGACGGAGTTGCTCGGCGCAATCCTGATATCCAGAACTGAGGGAGGCGGTCGCTTGCTCAGGGAAGTGCTCGGCGCTCTGATTTTTCTGGTCGCCACCGTCGCAGCGGCAGCCTACGTACTGGAACTTCCCGTCAAAGGATTGCTCGCCACTTCTGGCGCGTTGGCCATTATCGTCGGCCTGGCTTTGCAAAGCACACTCAGCGATGTATTCAGCGGGATTGTCCTGAATGCCACTCGCCCTTATCAAGTGGGCGACTGGATTCAAATCGATGGCATGGAAGGCAGGGTCACCGACATCGATTGGCGCGCCACATTGTTGCTGACCTCGCAAGGCAGCACCGTCGTCATACCCAATTCGGTGGCGGCGAAAACCAAAATACAAAACATGAGCAGGCCCCAAGATCAACACGGGGTGACGATAAGCCTGCACCTGCCTCTGCGATTTCGACCCGAACGCGTCCAGGAAATACTCGAGCAGGCGCTGCTGGGTTATTCAGCGCTACTGCCAGTTCCTGCGCCCAAGGTCATCCTCAAAAACATAACGGAAGGCTTATTGGAGTATGAGGTCATCGGTTTTGTCGGCACGCCTGCCGAAAAAATTGCAGCACGTAATCGCCTTTACGACATTGCTTACAGGCATCTACGCGCATCCGGCGTTGATATCGCCAATTCTGCTGAAATCCCGGTGGCCGGTATCACTCGCTTTGTGCTGGACGACGTGCGCATTTTCGCAAGTTTCACTTCAGAGGATAAAGACCGTCTCGCCATGAACCTGCTATCAACCTGGCTGGCAACTGGCGACTTTGTGTTGAAAGCCAACGCAATCAGCGAACACTTGCTGGTTATCGGCAGTGGAGTGGTGTCCGTCCAGTTGAACGATGGAGCCCATTGGGTCGAAGTCGCGCGGATGGGGCCAGGGGAAGTATTAGGCGAAGAAGGCGTCATGGATAACAAGCCAAACGGCGCGCAATTCATTGCGCTTTCCGCAGTGAAAGTACTTCAACTGCATCGGGATGAAGTACGTCGGTGTATGGGTGAAAGGTCGCAATTGCGCATGTCCCTCACCCGCCTCCAAATGCTCCGACAGCAACATGCCCGCTCCATTCTTATGCAGAAAGCGCCGACGGCGGTACCTGGAGGGTTTCTGAAATGGCTAAGGCACCACTGATCGGCTTCGAGCCTAAAAATCCATAAATTCGGGCAAACAACTGCTTTCAAATCGTCAGCAGCATCACGCCTGAACTTTAACGAGATCGACATGATAAAACACGCATCCTGGCCGCTACTCACGGAGCTGCCCAAAAATACCATCACTCCGACTGAATATAACTACGAGCAATTGGAACGTAATGATATTGACCTTCTATGCGCGCTTATCAAATCGTGGTATCCGGACATCCGTGTCGGATCTGGCAAAAAGTATATTGAGCCACGATTCTATGAGACAAAGGTTTACTTTTCGGGTGAAAAGGCGAAGGACGTTATCGTTTACATCGGTCGACACGGCGAGGAAATTGTCTGCGCGTTGTGCCTGGAAGTGGATCGAGACGCGCTGACTCTCCATAGCCGCTATGGTGTGTGCGCTCCGGCGCATCGGGGCACGGGGGCTACGCTTTTTGCGGCTTATATCGTGGATGCGCTGGCTCAAGCGATGGGTATCGCAATGGCTTTTTCATACGTCACGATGAAGTCGAAAGCCATGCAACAGTTCACTGAGCGTGCGGGGTTCGAACCTGTAGGTATCCTTCGATTTTCCGATGTCGAACTGGATGAAAACGGCGAGGTCCGGCACGTAACTGAAGCGATTTACGCCAAATATTTCAAAGAAGTCATAACACTTCAGAGCGTGTCTGAAACCAATATGACACTCAAGTTAAAACGACTCTGGGATGTGCTCTATGCCTGAGTGTACTCAGGCTATTTTGTCTCCCGCAGGGGCCCCTCACTTCGTTCTGATTCACTGAAAGGTACTTTTATGCAAAAACCTGAAAACGACCGGCCAGTGAAAGTGGATACGCTTTCGTGGGGTCAGGGCCCTCACCTGTTTGAAGTTTTTCTCGAGCCCACCTGCCCCTATTCCGTCAAGGCGTTCCTCAAGCTCGATGCGCTCCTCGCAGAGGCTGGCGAAGACCGGATCACGTTGATCATTCGCCTGCAGTCCCAGCCCTGGCATATGTTTTCAGGCGTCATCATCCGGTGCATCCTTGCCGCAGCGACGCTTGAGGGCGGCAAAGAAAATGCCAAGAATGTCATGGCCGCTGTCGCAGCGCACCGGAGGGAATTCGAATTCGACAATCACGCTGAAGGCCCCAATCTGGACGTAACGCCCAGAGACATCATTAAGCGCCTCGAGCATTACAGTGGCATCAAACTGGCAGAGGCCTTCGCAATTCCAACCCTGGATCAGGCCATCAAATGGCAGTGCAAGTATGCTCGACAAAACGGCGTCCACGTTTCGCCCACGTTCATGATCAACGGGATTATCCGGCCGAACATGAGCAGTGGTGACTCGGTGTCCTCCTGGATCGAGCAACTCAACTGAGCGCTGCGCTGTCGAACGTCGTTAGCGCTGAGCATTACCCGCCGATTCGACTATCACATCCCAAGGGGCCGGTACCGGGAACACTTCTTGTAGGAAGTCTACAAATACCTTCACGTTTGGATTGCCTCTGCGGCTTTCGGGCCAGAGAGCGGTGATGACGAACCTGTCTACCGCATATTCGGGAAACACCGGTACCAACTCACCCCTCAGCACATAAGGCGCGGCAACATAAGTCGGAGAGATACCAATACCGCCGCCTGCGGCGAGCGTCATCGCGACCGCGTCGCTCACATCAATGGTCATGGTGGCGTCGGGAGTGATCTCGACAACGCGCTCCCCCACCTGGAAGGGCCAGCGTAGCGCCTGTCCCGAACTCTGATAACGGAAATTGATGCAATCATGATTGACCAGATCATCGATGTTGCGCGGTTTGCCCTTTCTGGCGAGATAGCCGGGCGATGCGAAGGTGCAGATTCGATGTGGGCCGAGAGGCTTGGAAACCAGCCTGGAGTCAGCCAGGTTGCCGACCCTGATGGCGACATCTATCCCCTGCTCGATAATGTCGGCGAATTGATCGCCAATCCGCAGGTCCACCGCCAGTTTCGGGTAACGCTCACGGAACGCCGGGAGCGCAGGAGCAAGAATGTTGACGCCGATGGGAAGCGGCGCAGTTACTTTCAGAGTGCCTGACGGCTCGCCTCTCGACGCTACCGCAGTCTGCTCAATGTCCTCGATTTCCCGGATCACCCGCAATGCACGCTCGTACAGTTCACGTCCCTCGGGAGTCAGGGTCAGCGAGCGGGTGGTGCGACTGAAGAGGCGCAGACCTAAATGCTCTTCCAGGCGCTGAACGCTTTTGCTGACGGCCGAGGGAGACACGGAGAGATCCCGTGCAGCGGCTGTATAGCTGCCCAGCGAGGCCGTGCGAGCAAAGGCAATAAGACCTGTCAGGCGGTCCAATCCAATTTGTGCTTTCATGGCACAATAGTAACCACTTGAAACCCTATTATCAACTTTGAAGGTTACGCATACGCTGTCCTCACAGCATCAATTCGATGCCTTGAGGAGCCAACAGTGATGATCGACATTTCCAACCCAAGCCATAGCAACGTACGCCCACACACCCTTCTGGATTGAACCGTGGTAGTCGTCGGCGGCACATCTGGTATCGGCCTTTCAGCTGCAATTCAGGCCAAGGCGTCTGGTGCAAAGGTCTTCGTGATCGGCTCCAACCCAGACCGGGCACAGCAAGCCGCCAATACCCACGAGCTGGATGGCTGGCGTGCCGCTGATGTCACTAAGCCCGAACAAATCCAGGCCGCTCTGGCCGATACCCCAAAGGTTGATCACCTGGTGCTGCTGGCCGGTATGTTCGTCGCCGGCAAAGTGCTCGAAGCGGATGTGGCGTATTTGCAACGCGCTTTCGACGAGCGAATCTGGGCCTCGGTATATGCCTTGAGAGCGCTTGGCAATCGCCTTTCCAAAGACGGCTCCGTCACCTTTATTTCCGGTGCGCTTGCAGATAGACCCAAATGTGCACGGCACGGCGGTGCTCGCCGCTGCATCAGCTGCCATGGAAGCATTCGCCCGCGGCCTGGCCCTCGAATTGGCGCCTATCCGGGTCAACACCCTGTCTCCAGGCCCTATCGATACGCCGATCCTCGCGAAAGCCATGGGCGATGCGCGCGATGGCTTTGTCGCTGCACTGGAGAAAACCTTGCCTCTGCACCGCCTGGGCACTGCCGACGAAGCGGCCGCGGCGGTGGTTTTCCTGATGAGCAACGGCTTCATGAACGGCGCCACGATCAACGTCGATGGCGGCGCACGCCTGGTTTAAACCTGACATTTTCGTCAACACAAAGGAGATCCACATGGCCACACTGTTCGAGTCCCTGCGTCTGGGCGCCATGACATTACCTAACCGCATCATCATGGCCCCAATGACTCGGGCCAGAGGAACGCAGAATCACGTCCCTACCCCCATCATGGTTGACTACTATGCTCAACGTGCGACGGCGGGGCTTATCATCAGCGAGGCGATCGGCATCAGCCAGCAAGGCCTGGGATGGGCCTATGCAACCGGTATCTGGTCCGCTGAGCAAATTGCCGGCTGGCGATTGATTACCGACGCTGTGCACGCTGGCGGTGGTCGAATAATTGCTCAACTGTGGCACATGGGCCGGGTGGTACATCCCAGCTTCCTTGACGGCGCACAACCCATAGGTCCCTCGGTGACGACAGCACCTGGACTGGCCCATACCTACGCGGGGAAACAACCCTACTCCCAGGCTCGAGCGCTACCGCTCGAGGAGATCGCGCCACTGATTGCCGATTTCGCCCGGGCAGGCAGGAATGCGTTGCTGGCGGGGTTTGATGGCGTCCAGATTCACGCCGCCAACGGATACCTGATCGATCAGTTTTTACGCGACAGCGGCAACTTTCGCACCGACGCCCATGGAGGCTCAATTGAGAACAGGGTCAGGCTGCTCAAAGAAGTGACGCAAGCGGTCGCGGGAGTCGTTGGAGCAGATCGGACGGGTGTTCGGTTAACCCCCAGCAGTCATGACCAGGGCGTGAGGGACAGTAATCCTGTGCCTTTGTTTACCCACGCCGCTGAAGTGTTATCCGAGATCGGTATTGCCCATCTCGAGCTTCGCGAGCCGCCGGCTGACGGGAGTTTTGGCGTCTCGGAATACCCTCCAAGCGCAGCCATCATTCGTAATGCCTTCAAAGGCACGCTTATCCTTAACTCAGATTACGATTCGGCTCGTGCCGAGGCGGTTGTGGAAGCGGGTATTGCCGACGCCGTGGCGTTCGGACGTCCATTTATCGCCAATCCCCAGCTGCCAGAGGTACTTCGCCGTCGCTTGTCGCTGAGGCAAGAGGATCGTTCGACGTGGTTCAGCCAAGGGAAGGAAGGGTACACCGACTATCCCGGGCTTTCTGTCCAGCTAGATTGAAGCAGATAGGTGTTGGCACAATAACGTCTGGCGCACGCCTAGGCGTGCGTCATCAACAGCGATTCACACTTATCTTTCAAGTACGCGTAAAGCAAACGAATCGCCGGGGTAAACTGTTTCCTGTGCGGGCAAACGAAACTCAAAGGGTAAAGCTCACCTGGAACCTCAGGTAGTAATACCTCCAAGTGACCGGCACTGACATCTTCACAAACGTCCATCCATGATTTGTACAAAATCCCCTCCCCCGCGATGGCGCATCGTCGAATGACGTCTGCGTCATCGCTTAGAACAGGGCCGTTTACAATAACGAAGTCGCTCTCCGGCAACTTGGGAAATATCCATCTGTCGTAGAGTTTTCCATTCATATGGAAACGAAGACACGCATGAGTCTTAAGATCTTCCACGGACTTGGGCCGCCCGTGCAGCGCTATATAAGCCGGCGATGCAGCCAGTACACGGCGATTGCCAGGCACTAAGGGCAAAGAGATAAAGTCGGCGTTTTGTACCGTGCCATACCTAACGGCTACATCTATCGGATCGCGAAAGATGTCCGAGACGCTATCGGACAACATCACACGAAGCACCAGACCAGGGTTGTCTCGACGAAAATCGATCAGCCAGGGAAGCAACACATTTCTCCCGAAATCTGAGGCACTGGCGATCTGCAAGACGCCATGGAGTTTACGATCGTCCTGTTGTAACCCGGCTCGCCCCTCACTGAGCGTATTCAAAACCTCCCGAGCGTAAGGCAGATAACGTTCGCCTTCGGCTGTTAGGCGCAAACTTCGTGTTGATCTCGCAAACAGGCGCGTATCAAGTTCACACTCCAAGCGCTTGATAGCGGCGCTGATTTGAGCAGGAAAGAGATCCATTTCCCTAGCCACGACGGAGAAACTGTCAACGGTTGCCACACGCACAAAAATGGCTAGGTCATTAAATCTGATCATTACTGCGCTCTCTTAATATGAAACCCATAGACATTTAATTAAAAGGCCATATAAGACGGCAGAAGAAAAATAGGCATTCCACGTGAGGCATAATTTTTTGATCATTTCCCTGAATCAATTCATGTGCATTAACCGCATACCCGAGGCTGCGTACTACATCGTCACCGCCTGAACGCGCATTCCACCTCTGGACGCCAAACGCTTTGCAGGGTTGATCAACAGTGGTCGAGCGCTACTTGAAGAATAACTCTCATCCTTCAATCACATGCTTAGGCGTCTAAATTAGGGGTTTCGGGGAGCCAGGGAAATGCGATCAGATGGAATTTCAGACATGCCGCGGTGGCACAAATGGGCTTGGTCACCGGTCCTGCCCGCCGCAGACGCTGTAAACTATCAATCAACAATGCCTGCGCCGCGTCAAACGCTTCCGTCAGCGCGGCATTCACCGCTTGTTCGACCAGGCATTGTGGGTGGTCGGTCGATAAACCGATGGCAAACAGCGAAGACGAGCCCAGCGCCTGATGGATGTCCAGCAGAGTCATTTCTGCCAGCGTCCACCCTCCCCTGTGGGCCTTTTCCGAGCGCACATAACCTTCCTTTTTCAACAGTGCCATGGTCCGCCGAACCACCACCGGATTGGTGCCGAGCATCTGCGCGATGGTGTCGGACGTGGCCGGTTGGTCGTGGCGCGCCATGTGGAACAGCACATGCAGCATGCGCGACCGCCGCGTGTCATTTCTAAAGCAAAAAAGCCCGGCTGATGAGGCCGGGCTTTTCGCCGAGTCTTACGTTGGAACCATGCATTCAGACTGCACGGCGTTCGAGCAGACGTTCTGCGCCACCTTCGGCAACCAGGTTGCCTTTCAAACGATCCGAACCATCCTCTGCGACGGCATCGCTGAACAGCGGATCGGTTTGCGTAGCAGCGGCGACCGCGTCGCTGAACAGACGATCCGAGGCGCCTTCAGCGACCACAGGTTGGGCAGCAGTCGCTGCGAAAGCATTCAGCGCGAAGATCGAGAAAGCGATGCCGAGGATGGTTTGGCGTTTCATTATCATGTGCTCTGTGGAGTGGTTTGGAATTGAGCCGATCTTACGCCGCGGTGCTGATATGAGAACTTCATTGAGTTAATGGTTGTTATTGATTCGATTAATGACTGGGTAGTTTTTACAGAATCGCTCCGTGTCGCATCCGCACCTCCTGAACCACGCCCGCAACTATCCTCTCAGCACTCTCCACCCCATCAACATGCGACACCGGCGCCTTCTGCCGAGATACCAAAGCCTCGTGCCAAACTCGATTGCGTCCTGAAAAATTGGGGTCGTCGTGCGTCGGCGTCACGACGAATACAATCAGATCGACATGAGCAATCAGCGCTTCTCCCCACCCCATACATGAGCCGCTCAGCACCCAATCTGCGTCAGCGAATTTTTTGCTGGATCAGCGCCACGTGTTCTTCGGCAGGTCGCTTGGTGGTGAAAGGAGGATTGGTCGGCATCCAGAAAAAATCATCGACATCGACATGCCG
The DNA here is from genome assembly GCF_003852255.1 of Pseudomonas sp. R1-43-08. Classification (NCBI taxonomy): domain Bacteria; kingdom Pseudomonadati; phylum Pseudomonadota; class Gammaproteobacteria; order Pseudomonadales; family Pseudomonadaceae; genus Pseudomonas; species Pseudomonas sp. R1-43-08. The sequence continues at coordinate 2,709,136 of NZ_CP027734.1, read as the reverse complement.
TACACCGAGCAGCGTTGCGAGGTTTAGCCCCTGTTTGGTGCCGCCCGCACACAAGGCACCTGTGATGTACATCCGCATTTTTTCCTCCGTGAATATAAGCCGATTTTGAGGTCGGCCAGATATCGCATACCTCGCCTCATCGCCGCCCCCAACGTTCGCAAAACCCTCAAAGCATCCGTTCAATGGCAGAATCCCCTCAACTTGATCGTTTTGGAGACCAGCATGCTTCGTGTATTTGAACGAAGACTCGACCCCTTCCCGCCTGACGAAGTGCCACCGCCGCCCGCTGGCCTGGCCCGGTTCCTATGGGCCTGCACGCGCGGCGCTCGCGGTTACATCCTGGCGCTGGCGGTGCTGAGTGCCGGTGTGTCGATCTACGAAGCGTGGCTGTTTTCGTTTCTGGGGCAAATCGTCGACCTGCTCTCGACCTGGCAGGCCGGCGGTGAAGCGGCGGCGCAGGAAAGCCGCGTGTTGTGGGGCATGGGCATTGTCATGGTGACCAGCGTCGGGCTGGTGGCGTTGCGCACGATGTTGCAGCACCAGGTATTGGCGATCAACTTGCCGTTGCGGCTGCGCTGGGATTTCCATCGCCTGATGCTGCGACAAAGCCTCTCGTTTTTTTCCGATGAATTCTCCGGCCGCGTCACCACCAAGGTCATGCAGACTGCGCTGGCCGTGCGCGACGTGCTGTTCACAATGATCGAGATCCTGCCGGGGATCGGCGTGTATTTCATCGCGATCATCGCGCTGGCCGGCGGCTTCGCGCTGAAGCTGATCCTGCCCTTCATGGCCTGGTTCGTGTTGTTCGGCTTGGCCATGTGGTATTTCGTGCCGCGTCTGGGCAAAGTCGGCCAGGAGCAGGCCAACGCACGGTCGATGATGACCGGGCGAATTTCGGACGCTTACACCAACATCACCACGGTGAAACTGTTTTCCCACTCCAATCGCGAAGCGCATTTCGCGCGTGCGGCGATGGAGGATTTCAAGCAAACCGGTTTCCGCCAGATGCGCCTGGTCAGCCAGTTCGAGATCGTCAATCAGGCACTGGTAGTGGCGTTGATCATGTCGGCGGGCGGTTATGCGTTGTGGCTCTGGCATGACGGTGCGGTCGGCGCGGGCGCCGTGGCGGCGATCACTGCGATGGCGTTGCGGATCAACGGCATGTCGAACTGGATCATGTGGCAAATGACTTCGCTGTTCGAAAGCATCGGCACCGCCCAGGATGGCATGGCGACGCTGACCCTCGGCACCAAAGTGCAGGACGCGCCGGATGCGGGCACGCTGCGAACCACCGGCGGCGCGGTGACCTTCAACAATGTCAGCTTCAACTACAACGGCGAGCGCCAAGTACTCAGCGGCCTCAACCTGAACATCCGTCCTGGCGAAAAAATCGGCCTGGTCGGACGCTCCGGTGCGGGTAAATCCACGCTGATCAACCTGCTGCTGCGTTTCTATGACGTCGACAGCGGCGAGATTTGCATCGACGGCCAAAACATCGCAAAAGTGACGCAAGACAGCCTGCGCGCCTCAATCGGCATGGTCACGCAGGATACGTCCCTGCTGCACCGTTCGATCCGCGACAACATTGCCTACGGCCGACCCGACTCGACCGACGAACAAATCCGCAGCGCCGCCGCCAATGCGCAGGCCGACCAGTTCATCAGCCAACTCAGCGACCGCCAAGGTCATAGCGGCTACGACACCTTGGTCGGTGAGCGCGGCATCAAGTTGTCGGGCGGCCAACGCCAGCGCGTGGCAATTGCCCGGGTCATGCTCAAAAACGCCCCGATCCTGTTGCTCGACGAAGCCACCAGCGCGCTGGACTCGGAAGTCGAAGTCGCAATCCAGGAAAGCCTCGATGAGATGATGCAAGGCAAAACCGTAATCGCCATCGCCCATCGACTGTCGACGATTGCCGCCATGGACCGGCTCATCGTGATGGATGACGGGCGCATTATCGAACAGGGAACCCACAGTGAACTGCTGGCGAAGAATGGCGTTTATGCGCGGCTTTGGCAGCACCAGAGCGGTGGTTTTCTGGGCGAGGACAAAGGTGTGATTGAGGCGTTGGATCAGGTGTGAACGGTGGAGTGCGGCGAGCGATGCCGTCCACTGAGCATCGATCCAGTTAGAAAACTGCTTCTTCGATATGGTGGACCTTCGGTTCTTCAGAAAAATAGTCCTCCAGGCCCAGCATGAACATCTGATGGTCATCACTCGCCTCGAAGCCCGGCGAGTGATCTTCAAGTGAAGCCCAGCGCACTATCAGGTTGAAATGCTCGGGGGTTTCGATTCCTTGCGCGAGCAAGTGGCCGCCGTAACCCTTCGCGCGGGTGAGCAACGGCGCGACCTCGGCGAAGGCACTTTTGAACTGTTCAATGCGTTCTTTGTGTACGGGAAGCAGAGCAATTTCATAAATCATGGCATTTCCTCTGATACGACTTAGACGGCTGAAAATAGGCGCTCAGGAAATAAGCGATGGCTCAACTGCAATCGCGATTTTGCCTTGAAGGCCGTTCTCGGGACTTTCCAACCGAGCATGGGCCAGGCCGATATCGGCCAGCGAATAGACCGCGCCAACGTGTGGGCGCAACTGACCGCGAGCCACCAACGTGCTCAGCTCATCAAGCTTGCCGCGGTTTTGTCGGGTGAAGACGAAGTGATAGCTGGCGTTCTTGCCCCAGGCCTGAACGAGGTTTTGCGGCTGCGCGATGTCGACAATCGAGACCACACGGCCCAGTTGAGCCAGCGCATCCGGGCTGCGCGACAGGGTGTCGCCGCCTATGGTGTCGAACACCACATCCACACCTTGGCCGCCGGTTTCGCGCAGGATGGCGTCGACGTAATCTTCCTTTTTGTAGTCGATAAGCACATCGGCACCCATGCTACGGGCGAACTCAAAGTTTGCTTCGCGCACGGTGGCGAAGACCCGCGCGCCAATGGCTTTTGCGACCTGGATCGCTACATGACCCACGCCTCCCGCGCCGCCGTGTATCAGAATGCTTTCCCCTACCCTGAGCGCCGCTCGCACGGTCAGCGCTTCCCACACCGTGCCGCCAACCAAAGTCAGACTTGCCGCCTCAAGATGGCTCAGCGATGGCGGTTTGTGGCCGATGATGCTTTCGGCCGCAACGTGGTACTCGGCATAACTGCCTGGCCCGTCGAATATTTGCGGGGTGTACCAGACTTCGTCCCCCGGAGCGAAGCCCGTCACCCCCGGCCCGATTTCTTCGACAACGCCCGAAACGTCATGTCCGGTAATCGCCGGCAGTGGCACCAAGTCAGCGTAATCGCCGCGCCGAACCTGAAAATCCAAGGGGTTGATGGAGGTTGCGTATACCCGCACCAAGACCTGTCCCACACCCGGCACTGGCTTGGGTACGTCGCAGAGTTCGAACGATTCCGGGCCGCCAAATGATTTGAGTAGCATCGCTTTCATTTTGAAATCCTCGTATCGACAAAAAGGAATATCGAGATATCTCGATATCATGTAGTAAAAAAATTAGAGATCTTTCCCGATCAACTCGGCAAGGGCACTGATAGTTGCTTCATTGCGTTTGTAGTACGTCCACTGACCGATGCGCCTGACTTCGACCAGGCCCACTCGTTGCAGGGTTGCCAGATAACCCGACACCGTAGACTGCGACAGCCCGATACCCTCCTGGATACTGCTGACGCAGACACCCACCGTGAAAACGTCACCCTCATCCTGCGCAGGGAAATTGTTCACGGGGTCCTTCAAGCCTTTCAGGATTTGAAGGCGTACCGGATTTGAGAGTGCTTTGAATATTTCAAGTAAGTCCATAGCTCGGATGATATCGAGATTTTCCGATATATCAATACCCGATTTCCCTTCGCGACCGACGGCTCACATTCTGCTGAACAGACCTCTCCAGTTGCTGCGAGAGGAGATGAAGACTCGCCATGTCTGTGGCCAGACATCGATCAACCAGCTCTTCATCCCCCACTCAGATCACCCGGCGCTGGCCGGCACTGGCGCGTTGAGCAACTGCTGCTCCCACAGATACGCAATACCGCTACCGGCAGCATGCTGCAGCAGCACATCGGTCAGCGCACCGGCGGTTTCCTCCCGAGCCCAGTCACGTTGCCACTCTGCAGCGAGAGCGAGCCAAGTCATCATGTTCGCACCCGCCGCAATCATGCGCTGGATCGCCACTTGATGGGCCTCGACCGAAACCGCGCCGGATGCGTCAGTGATCACCGTTACATCCCAACCTTCGCCGAGTGCCTGGATCACCGGCATGGCGACGCAGACTTCGGTCCACAGACCCGCGATAACCAGTTGCTTGCGGCCCGTCGCTTTTACCGCGTCCACCACCTTCTGGTCTTCCCAGGTGTTGATCAGCGTCCGATCAATCACCTCTTGGCCGGGAAAAACATCGAGGATTTGCGGAAAGATGAAACCGCCCCGCTCGGCGATCACGCTGGTCAAGATGGTGGGCACGTTGAACGCCTTGGCTGCCTTCGCCAACGCCGTCGCATTGTTGACCACCATTTGCGGCTCATGGCTGTTCAGATTAGTGAGCTGGAAAGGCTGGTGGTCGATCAGAACGAGTACCGAATCCTCAGGACGAAGAAGCGATGTAAGGCCGTTACGAAAAGTCATTAGTAGATCCCGTGTTGTCGTTATGAATTGGATTGGTAATGAGCGGCATACGCCAGCGCCGACGCTGCCTGCGAACAACACTGTGCTGTTTCGATGCTTAATCCGGTAGTGTTGCCAAGTGTTTGGCTGTGTCGCGAAATGAGGAACACCGTTTGGATATCGAAGAGCTTCAGACATTCGTAGAGGTTGCTGACGCGGGAGGCGTTTCGCCTGCCGCAGCCCGGCTGGGCGTGTCCAAGTCAATCGTCAGTCGCAGGCTGGCGCGATTGGAAGCACAGCTTGGCGTGCAGTTGCTGACACGCTCGACTCGCGGCGCGGCGCTGACCGAGGCCGGCGCGACCTTTCGCGATTATGCAGCGAGGGTCTGCTCAGAAATGGAGTCAGCCAGGGAAGCGATCCTGCCTGCCGGAGCGCTGCAGGGTCGTTTACGAGTGGCCGCGCCGCTCTCTTTTGGCCCGACTCACTTCGCCCCCGTACTGGCGGAAATGGCCGTGCGGCACCCGCAACTTCAGATCCAGACCTGCTACAGCGACCGCTTCGTTGACCTCATAGCCGAAGGTTACGACTGCGCGATCCGCGTTGGCTACCTTCAGGATTCCAACCTGATCGCAAGACGCATCGGCCCGATCAACGGCAAGCTGGTCGCGAGTCCGGGCTATATCAAGGCTTATGGTTCACCCGAGAAACCTGAGGAGATAGTCGCCCATCAAGCCCTGATGCAAAGCACCGAAGCTTGGCAATTCATGGATGGCGACAAGATCGTCGCCATTCGCCCGCAAGGACGCTTCAAGGCTGACAACGGCATCGCGCTAGTCGCCGCCGCAGTCGCAGGACTCGGGGTCGCGTACCTGCCCGATTGCCTAACGTATGACAGCCTGGCATCCGGCGCACTGGTGCCGATCATGACGCGTTATCCACCACCGCCAGCGGGTGCTTACTTAGTCCGCCCGGCCGGTCAGCATCCTGCGCAGAAGATCCGGGTCTTTGCGCAATTGTTGATCGAGTATTTCGGGAAATCTCCGTATTTTGCGGGAGATGTAGCTGTTTGATTGGGGGAGGTGTTTGAGTGAGTGGCTGCCTGCTGTGCTGAGCGCTTGTTGTTGACCAAGATAGGCCCTGATGGATGCCTGGGTGCGAATGTTGCGATTAATGGGCATCCGGACGCCATCGCAGCCCTGGCCCCGGTTTATGAGCGGGAGATCATCTTTCGTGTGCTCCAGGGCCCCCATGGCTGGATGCTGCGGGAAACCATAACTCACTTTAAATGCACTACGAGTTCAACCAGAATCCTTCAGGTCGATCACATCAGGATCCATCATGTCTGCAACCACAACCGTTACCGCCGCTGAAAACCGACAAAGCATACTCATCGTCGTAGGTTCGGTGTTCCTGTTGTCGGTGTCAGACGCTCTTATCAAGGCCACCAGCGCCGAGACATCGATGTGGCAGCTCTACGTGATTCGTTCGCTACTGGCCATTGGCATGCTCGTCGCCTTGTTGATGTACCGCCGCGGCACATTGCAGCAACGGCCGCTTTCCCCTTTGTGGATAGGCGCAAGAAGCCTGCTGCTTGCCTTGATGTGGCTCGCCTTTTACAGCGCACTGCCCTTCATCAGCCTGACCATAGCCGCATTGGCAATCTATACGACGCCTTTGTTTATCGCTTTATTCTCGGCAGTCACCCTGGACGAGCATGTCACACCGCGCAAATGGGTGGCCATTCTGGTGGGGTTCGCCGGGGTGCTGGTCACGCTCGCACCCAGCCAGGCTGACTTCAACCTATGGACATTGCTGCCCGTGCTCGCTGCGATTTTCTATGCCCTCGCAGCGGTCGTGACCAAGGGCAAGTGCGCCAATGAGGCGCCCACGCAGCTGGCCCTGGCGCTGAACATCGTCCTGTTGTTGATGGGGGTGGTCGGCAGCATTGTCGTTGCACAGACTGGCCCTCACCTGCCGGCCAACGAGGGCCTGCGGTTTCTGGTGGGCGGCTGGTCGCCCATGTCGATCAGCGACTGGGGCGTGATGGTGGTGCTGGCGATTCTGATGGTACTGGTCAGTACCGGCATCGCCCGGGCCTATCAAATCGGCGAGACCTCGATCATCGGCGCATTCGATTACACCTACCTGATCTTCGCGATTGCCTGGGGGGCGTTGCTGTTCAATGAAGTGCTCAATGGCCGGACCGCGGTCGGTCTGGCCCTTATCCTGATTTCAGGCTTCATCCTGCTGAAAAAGCCCACTGCCGCGCGCTGAACGTGTCACATGCACAGGCCTTAACAAGGAGCTGTTTATGCTGGCAGTCGCATACCGATTGCCGTTCCCAGCCCCAAGGTCCGCAGCGAATCAGCCAGAGGCACGGCCTGGTGTGGCATCAATTTTCGCTCAGCCGGGCTCTGCGCCTCGAAGTAGTCGATGATCAGCGTCATCGCCCGTCACTCGAACTGCTGACGATTCTCCGGAGTAATCAACTGGAACGGCACCCAGATGATCGGAGCATCCAGCCCTTCGCCACGCGCCAGTCGGACAGCCGCATCAACCGCTCCACTCGCCTGCCCCACGGCATCCTGAAACACACTGACAGCCATCTTTCCATCCGCCATGAGCTTGAGCCCATCCGACGTACCGTCGATGCCGCCTACCCAGTAATCCTTGGCCTGCTTGCCGGCCTTCTCCAGGCCCATGATCGCGCCGATCGCCATTTCGTCGTTATTGGCGGCGACAATCGAAAAATCGACGCCCTGCTTCACCCAGTCCATGACCACCGTGGCGGCCTGGCTACGCTCCCAGTTGGCGACTTTTTTCTGCACGACTTTCATGTCCGGGTACTTGGCGACGACTTTTTCAACGTCCTCGGTGCGCATCAATGAGGACGCATTGGCGGGGTCGCCGACCAGAATCACCACGTTGCCCTTGTAGCCGGCCCGGCGTGCCAACTCTTCCATCTGCAACGTGCCTGACTCCAGTTCATTGGAGCCGACAAACGCAGCGCGCGCGGTGAGCTTTTCGGGCGACGGATTGCGGTTGACGAAGACCAGGGGAATATTCGCTTCGCTGGCCAACTGCATCATCTGCGGCGTGCTTTTGCCGTCGACCACGGCCACGATGATCGCGTCGACTTTGGAATGGATCAGGTTGCGAAACTGCCGCAGCTGCAATTCGGAATTGTCCTGCCCATTCTCCATGAAGATATCGATATCCATTGCCGCCGCCTTTTGCTGAACGCCATTGCGCAGCAACGCCTGGAAATTATCGTCGTATTTGGCCATGGCCACGCCCACCAGCGGCGTAGAGGCTTGGGCCAGGCCTGTGGTTAACAGCGCCGCCCCGAGGAAACATCTGAACCATGCTTTCATTTTCTAGCTCCCGAGGATCAAACGCTGAATTGATGAAGCAGTTCACGCTGCACTTTGGCCATGGCCGACAAACGTTGACTGCTGCTGGCCGATTGCTCGGCACCTTCGGCCGTCTGCTGCGCCGAATCATTGATCTGGATGACCATCCGGCTGGTTTCCGCCACGGTGGCGCTCTGCTGCTCGGTGGCCGCAGCAATCTGGATGTTCATGTCGCGAATCGTGCCGACCGCCTCGCTCATCGAATGCAGCAATTCACCGGCTCCCGAGGCCAGCGACACGCATTGGCCCGACTGCACCTGGCTCTCGTTCATCACCTGGACCACGGAATGAATTTTTTCCTGCATCCGTCCGATCATTTCCTGGATTTCGCTGGTAGAGGTCTGGGTACGACTTGCCAGGGAGCGCACTTCATCAGCGACGACGGCAAAACCTCGACCTTGTTCGCCCGCACGCGCGGCTTCGATAGCCGCGTTGAGTGCGAGCAAGTTGGTCTGTTCGGCGATGGTACGAATAGCAACCACAATGCCTTCGATATTGTGGCCGTACTTCTGCAGTTCGTCGGTAACCTCGGTGGCTTTGTTTACCTGTTCGGCCTGAAGGCGAATGTTGACGATGGTCTCGGCCACACGCTCCTGTACTTGATCGGTGAGGTCACTGGTGTCGTCCACCGCCTTGCGGGTGTCTTGCGCGCGCCGTGCGACTTCTTCCACGGTACTTTCCATCTCAGTCATGGCCGAGGCCGCCGACTGCAACCTGTCCTTTTGCTCATCCACTACGCGAGTGGTCTGCTCGCTGCTCAAGGCATTGTTGTCCGCGGTGGTCGCCAGGGCATCGGCGGAGCTGATCAGCTCACGGAAGGTTTTGCGCAGGGCGATGGTCAGTTCATTCAGGTAGCCCCCCAGCTCCCCGAACTCATCCTTGCGCGAGACATCGAAACTGACGCGCATATCGCCGGCCGTCAGTTGCTTGAGCACCTCGCGAAACGCCGCCAGGGGGCGACGCAGGCTGAAGGCGACCCAAATGCCGATCAGCACGGCGGCCAGCACCGCCAGTACACAGGCGATCAGCACCAGGCTGCGGCTGGTGCCGATGGTGGCGTTGGCATCGTCCCTGGCGTGATTGGCGACCTCAAGGGCCTGGCTGCCAAATTCGCCAATCTTGCCCAGGGTGGATTGCAGGGCAACTTCTACCGCCGTGCGTTGCTGCACAACCTGCGCGCTCAATTTTGCGTCGGCGAGGTAGGCATGGAACACGCCGGCGGCGCCGGTCAGATCGGTGAGTAGACGATTGACCATCACGGCGGCAATCCGCCCGCCTCTGGGGTCAACGGCCAACAGCGCCTGAAGGCGCGTGCTGATGACCTCGTCCTGCAGGTTCAGCACGCGTTGCAAGGTGTCGATGGCTGGCGTCGCCGCATGCGCGGCCAGCCCGTCATAGGATTTATTGACTTCCAACAGCAGTTTTTCAGCCGCCGCCACCTGTTGTACGTCGCCGGCACTGCGGGCCCGAGCAATGTAATCGCGCAGGTAACCCGCCAACTGCGAACCCTGGGCGCTGCTGTAACCTTGCAGCACTCGCGTCAACGCGAGTTGCTGCACATGCTCACGGTGCGAGGCCATCAGGGTTTGCGCCTGGTCGGCGTAGGCCGTCACTAACTGGCGCTGCTGGGCGAGGCCAGCCTTCAGCTCGTCGCGGTCGACCACATAGACCGCCGTGCTGTCGAGCAAGCGATTGAACTGGGTAATGCTGTCGGTGAACGCTTGCTTGCCGGCGTCGATCTGTTTGACATCGGTGCTGATCAACATGGCCAGCAACGCCTGGTTGGCGCGCAGGATATGCACGTACAACTCACTGGCCGCACGACTCAATGGTGCCGATTGGCTCGTGATGATGCCCAGACGCTCGCTTATAGAATGCGTGCTTTGATAGCTGACCCCTGCCATGGTCAGCAGCAACAGCACAAGCACCGCAAAGCCCCCGATAACCCGCTGTAAAATGGTCATGGCTAACCCCGTTAGGTTTTTATTGTTGTGGAGCTGGTTTGAAGCGTCGGCGTACTTCGAGGGAGACTGCTCGGAGCGCTAAGGACTGGATCGGCCGCGCAGCCGGGAACTTGAAAGGAGAAAGCGACTGAGCGGCGTTTTCAAGATCGACCTTTGCGGGCTGGGCGTGGCCGCCCTACCCGACTTCATTCAACACTCCTTGATCCGGTTCCAAAGTTGAGCAACCTGCTCGGCACTGTCGGCTTTGACTCGGGCCAAATCGACGGGATAGTCGACACCCGGGTTTTCGACAAACCGCGTCGCCGTAAATTGTCCGTTGCTGGCGCGCAGGACATAGCCGGAATCCTCGCATTGCTGGGAGGCCAGAAAGACCACGCCAGGCGCCACCCATTCGGGCTTGAGGTTTTCCGGTTCGCCAATAATGCCCCACATAAGCGTCTTGGCCACGGGCGATACCGCATTAACCAGGATGCCCACCTCCGCGCCTTCCATGCTCAACGCATTCATGATGCCCAATTGCGCCATCTTGCCGGCGGCATAGGCCACCAGGCCTGTTTGCGCATATTGCTGGTACATTGCACGGTCGGACGACGTCATTACCACGCGTGCGGCAGAGGACTGCTTGAGATGTTTCCAGGCATGTTTGCATAACCACACAGGTGTATAGATATTGATATCCACTGCGCGGCCAATGAACGTCGAGTCGGCTTCTTCGATGGGTTGATAACCGACCCAGCCAGCGTTGTGAATCAAGATATCAAGTTGGCCAAACGCCTCGATGGCCGCTGCCACCAATTGCTCGCAACCCTGTTCGCTAGACAGGTCACCATCATGCCCTACCACCTTGAAGCCCTTGTCCCTGAGGGTCTTGGCAGCCTCCATGGCAATCGAACCATCGCCTCCCGCGCCCAGCTTATCTGCGCCGACATCACTGATCACCACATTGGCGCCCAGCGTGGCCAACGCCTGTGCGTAACTAAAACCCAGCCCTCGGCCAGCGCCCGTTATAACCGCAGTCTTTCCTGTAAAGTTCATTGGCTATTTCCCCTTGAGTTGCCACCTCACCTTAACAAGGTGTGTCCGCGCTGTTTAATACTAACGGCGGCGCAAGTTGATACTTGGCGCATATCAATCAGTTCAAATGAAGGAACAGACGAAATGATCGAAACCCGCCTGCTACGCCAATTCATCGCCGTGGCTGAAGAACTGCATTTCCACAAGGCTGCTATTCGCCTGCACATGGCCCAGCCCCCGTTGAGCCAAGCCATCAATCGGCTGGAAGACAAACTGGGGTTCAGTCTGTTCACGCGCAATAAACGCGGGGTCAAGCTGACCCCGGCTGGCGGTGCATTCCTGAATGCGGCCTACAGCACGTTGAAGGAGTTGGAGCTGGGCATCGAACACGCACGCCAGGTGTCCGAGGGCATTGCTGGCAAACTCACGGTGACGGCGGTGTCCATCGCCTACTACGAGTCACTGCTCAGTACCCTGCGCCAGTTCCGCGAGACCTACCCCAAAGTCCAGTTGATCATCAAGGATATGCCCTCCTCCAGCCAGGCCAAGGCCATTCTGGCGGGAGAAGCGGATATAGCCTTCATGCGCAAGATGCCGATTTCGGCAGAAAACGTGGAATCACGCCTGTTGCTGGATGAAGAGATCGTGATGGCGCTGCCCGCCCATCACCCCAAGGCGAAGGAAGGCCAGATCGACTTGCGGGACTTCGCCGGGGAAGACTTCGTATTCACCCCCGAAGCCCTGGGCACCGGCTATCACAGTCAGCTGATCGCCTTGTGTGAAGCCGCCGGTTTTTATCCCAGGGTGGTGCAGGAGGCCGCACAGATCCATACCCTGATCGGCCTGGTCGCCTGTGGCTTCGGCGTTGCCCTGGTGCCTGAGTCGATTGCCAGCTCAATCATGCGCGACAAGGTCCTGTTCCGCCGGATCTACCCGGTGACCGCCTCCCCCAACCCGGCAATCGGCCTGTATATGAGCTGGAACACCCACAACGAATCACCGTTGATGCACAGCTTCATTTCCATGCTCGACTTCAACGCAGCCCCCCAGGTCGTCTCGCCGACTGCCTGAATAGGGATGGGCAGCGTTCCTACCTGGCCCCACTCGCTATCCGCTAAAAGCTTGACACAAACTGTAGTGATCACTATAGAATGCACGCAATATGTATCGACCGATACATAAATGGCCCATCCAGCCAATGGGCATGCCGTGGGCGGGATTTGCGCGGGCATTACTCGCCCGGCTGGCCGTCTCACGCCTTGCGCGCAACGCGATCATTCAAACAGGAGTCACGCCGTGAGCAACCCAACCTACGTCCAGGAATACAACGCCATTGTCGCCGTACTGAACCAGTACAACGAAGGTGGCAAACAGGCGAAAAGCAGCATCATGAAACCAGCCTTCAGCGAGCAGGCGACGATCTTTGGCGTAGACGCCGAGAACAAACTGACCGGCGGCCCGATTCAGGGTCTGTTCGACATCATCGACAGCGCGTTTCGCCCCTCCCCCGAGGCCAAGGGCGCCATCGTCAACGTCGATATCGTGGGCACGGCTGCCAGTGCGCGCGTCGATACCAATGACATCTCCGGTTTCTGCTTTACCGACTTTTTCAACCTGCTGAAGGTGGAAGGCCAGTGGACGGTTGTCAGCAAGATCTACCACACCCACGTAGCGCCTTAAGCCACACGCCTCCTTCACCACGGCGCGTTGGCGCCATAAACGTTTACAGGATTTGGATCATGAGCAAGAACATCAAAGCGGTACCCACTGCTGAATACAACGCCGTTATCGCCGTCGCCCAGCACTACGTGGACAGCCTGCGTATCGGCAGTGCCGAGGGCCTGCAGCAGGCATTCCACAAAGACGCGGTGATGTACGGTTTCACCAATGGCCAGCTGCTGGGCGGCCCGATCAACAACCTGTTCGACTTTGTCCGCACCCACGGCACGGCGCCGGATATCACTACCCGTCTGGACGTGCTGGCGATAACGCCGACCACCGCCGTGGTTCGTGTCGACATGGAAAACGACGCGATTGGCGCCGATTACAACGACTACCTGACGCTGATCAAAATCGACGGCACCTGGAAGGTGATCGCCAAGGTCTATCACCAATTCGAAGGCTGATCAGGGCGGCCATCAGTGCGAGCCCCAGCGCCGTGGCATGGCCGTCGATGTACACATTACGATGTATTAAAGGTATCAAATCATGGCAACAGTTGAATATCGCGCCCTCATTGACGGCGGCGCCGACCGCGTATGGGATGTGCTCAAGCATTTCGGACAGATCAGCCAATGGCACCCGGCAATTGCCGAAAGCATTATCGAAAACGGCCAGCCTGACGGCCTGGTGGGCTGCATCCGCCGGCTGACCTTACAAGACGGCGCAGTCTTGCGTGAAAAACTGTTGTCGGTGGACGAGCCTGACCTGCAGTTCTCGTACCGTTTTGTAGAGTCGCCATTGCCCGTCGACAATTACGTGGCTACCGTACGGTTGATCCCCCTGACGGGTGAAGACATTACAGTGGTCCTGTGGAGCGCAACCTTCGACACGCGCGAGCCAGATCCCCAGGGCGAGCTGACCGCGGCGATCGAATCACTGATTGTCGGCGGCCATCAAAGCCTTCAGGTCTACCTGAACAAAACGGCCAGCGGGTAAATGAGCACAGCCTCGGTCCAGTGATGGATGCGGGGCCTATTATTGGAGTTGCGATGGACGAGCATATTGCCGCCGTGTCACTTGAAAAAGCCTACAGGCTGATCAATCACGGCCCGACCACCCTGGTATCCGCTCAACATGCGGGGGTGACGAATGTGATGGCCGCCGCATGGGCCTGCGCGCTGGATTTTTCGCCGCCAAAAGTGACAGTGGTGTTGGACAAGATCACCAAGACACGCGAGTTGGTCGAGCGCAGTGGCGTTTTCGTGATTCAGGTGCCCACCGTGGCACAACTCAAACTGACAAAAAACGTCGGCAGTGCGAGCCTTTTCGATACGCACGACAAACTGGCACAAAGTGATGTGGAGTTGTTCGACATTCCCGGCCATGACCTGCCGTTCGTTGCGGGCTGCTCGGCCTGGCTGGCCTGCAAACTGCTGCCCGAGCCCCACAACCAGACGACCTATGATTTGTTCATCGGCGAGGTGGTTGGCGCATGGGCAGACACGCGCGTCTTCAAGGATGGGCACTGGCATTTTGAGACCGCCCCAGCGGACTTTCGTAGCCTGCACTACATCGCGGGCGGGCAGTTTTATGCGATCGGCGAGGCGCTGAACGTCGATGCAGAACAAGACACATGATGCCCACTTGGCCAACCTTGCACTGAAATCAGCGCAATCGGCCTGGGCACCGCAGCAGCCAGGCACGCCCGTATCCTGTGCGTGCCTGGGCGTGGTCATGCGGTCAGGTCATGCTTACCAATCCTGGCGGGTTGGCGAGATGATCAGGTCGTTGACGGTGACGTTTTCAGGCTGGTTCAAGGCGTAGAGCACGGCTCGGCCTATGTCGTCAGGCGAGATCGCGATCTTGTTCAGTTCCTGGGCGGCCTTGCGCCCCGCTGGATCGGTCACTTTGTCTGCCCAACCCGTGTTGATCACACCGGGGCTGATGGTGTTGACACGAATGCCATGATGCACGCCCAGTTCCTTGCGCATCGACTCAGTCATGGCCTGCACGAAAAATTTAGTGGCACTGTAAATGCCGGCAGCCGGCCCGACCTGGTGACCGGCCACCGAATCCATGTTGAGGATCTGGCCCGACTTCTGTTTCAACATGAACGGCAGCACAGCGGCGATTCCGTGCAAGTAGCCTTTGATGTTCACGTTGATCATCTTTTCCCAGTCATCAACGGCCAGGTCTACCCAGTTGGAAAACAACATCAGGCCGGCGTTATTGATCAGGATATCGACTGAACCGAAAGCGTCCTGGGCGAACTGGGCCAGCGCCTTCATATCCTCCGGGTTGGTGACGTCGCTGACGCGCCCTACCGCTTCACCACCGTTGGCTTTCAACTCGCTGACGATCGCGTCCAGACCTTGCTGGTCCAGCGCGGCGGCAACAATGCGGGCGCCTTGGGCAGACAGCGCTCGAGCCGATGCGGCACCCAGGCCAGACGATGCGCCGGTGATGATCGCAGTCTTGTTTTGCACGTAGTTCATGAGAGTTCCTCTTGGACAATGACTGCCCGCACGTGTCGGGCAGTGTTTGGGTTATCGCAGGTGTTCAGGCGCGATCAGTAGTTGCCGACAGGCCAGTCGGTGTAGCCCTTGGCGCCGCCGCCGTAGTAGGACTCGCGCGGTGCAATGGTGAGTTCAGCGCCACGGCGCAGGCGCTCGACCAGGTCGGGGTTGGAAATGAACAGGCGACCAAACGCGACAGCGTCGATCCTGCCTTCGGCACGGCGCTCGATTGCCATTTCCAGGTCGTAGTTGTTGTTGCCGATAAAGGCGCCTTTGAACTGCGCGCTCAGGGCGTCCATGTCCACGCCCGCAGGCACTTCACGCGAGGTGGCGGTAGCGCCTTCGACGAAGTGCAAGTACGCGAGATCGAATGCGTTGAGTTGCTGGATCAGATAGCCGTACATCGCCATCACGTTGCTGTCGGGCGGCGTGTTGCCGGCGTCGGGGGTGACAGGCGACAAGCGGATGCCGACACGTTCATTGCCCCAGATATTGACGATCGCTTCGGTCACTTCCAGCGTGAGC
This sequence comes from Pseudomonas sp. R1-43-08, assembly GCF_003852255.1. Classification (NCBI taxonomy): domain Bacteria; kingdom Pseudomonadati; phylum Pseudomonadota; class Gammaproteobacteria; order Pseudomonadales; family Pseudomonadaceae; genus Pseudomonas; species Pseudomonas sp. R1-43-08. The sequence continues at coordinate 2,693,436 of NZ_CP027734.1, read as the reverse complement.
CGAGCGCGGTTTTCGATCGAACCGCCGTATTGGTCGGTGCGGTGGTTAGTTGAATCGCGCAGGAATTGGTCCAGCAGGTAGCTGTTGGCGGAGTGCACTTCCACACCGTCAAAACCGGCACGCTTGGCGTTCTCGGCCGCACGTTTGTACTGCTCGATGATCCCGGGGATTTCATCGGTTTCAAGTGCGCGCGGCATCGAAACCGGGACAAAACCGTTGACGGTGTAGGTATCGCCTTTAGCCTTGATCGCGGAAGGCGCCACCGGTGCAGCACCGTCCGGCTGCAACTCGACGCTGGAAAAACGCCCCACGTGCCAGAGTTGGCTGACGATCTTGCCGCCAGCGGCATGCACGGCATCAGTGACTTTCTTCCAGCCGGCAACCTGCTCGTCGCTCCAGATACCCGGTGTTGCCGCATAACCACGGCCTTGAGCGGAGATATTGGTGGCTTCGGCAACGATCAAGCCTGCCGTGGCGCGCTGGGCGTAATACTCGGCGTGCAACTCGTTGGGAATACCGTCTTCGGCGTAGCGGCTGCGCGTGACCGGCGCCATTACGATGCGATTGGCGAGTTCAATTGCGCCAAAGCGGGTGGGTGTGAACAAGTCAGTGCGATGACTGTTATCTGTCATGGTAAACCTTAATTAAATAGACCGGTCGTCTAGTAAGTTGCTAAAAAAATGGCTACGACAGGAGTCGCTTCGCCATGGTCAGGGATTCTTCAAAAACGTCAGGGCGCTTGTTGATCTTCATCATTAACGAGGCACCGAGCCAAATTTGATAAAGCGCTTGCGCGAGCGTCGCGTTGGAGAGGGTGGAGGTGATCGAGCCATCGACATGGCCTTGCTCGATGCAGCGCTCAAGCCGAGCGTTGATCGCTTGAGTACCTTTATCGAGCACCAGGCGCATGCCTTCGGAAAGGTCACAGACCTCGGCGCCCAGTTTCACGACGAGGCATTTGTCCGTCGGTGAATCGGAGCATTGGGTGTGCGCCCAATAGTGGAAATACCCGAGCAATCGTTCAGCCGCCGGCCGGGTACCTGCCAGCAGGGTGTCGACCGCAGCCAAGTAGTCGCAAAAGTATTGTTCCAGCAGCGCTTGGCCAAATTCATCCTTGGATTTGAAATAGTGGTAGAACGAGCCTTTCGGCACCTCGGCGGCGGCCACCACTTCAGCCAGTCCCACGCTGGTATAGCCTTTGTGGGTCATCAACACCCTGGCGACATCCAGGATGTGTTGGCGGGTTGTGGCGTGTTGGTTTTTCATAATGACGCCACTCTAACTATAACTAGACCGGTCGTCTAGTAAGTCATGGAATGAATTGCCCCTTACGTGACCGACGGTCTCATGCAACGCTGGCGCTCAAATAGCTGGACGGTGACCGCCGAACACTGAGGCCGACCGTTCAAGACCCGCAGGTCCAGACGCGCTGCTGCACTAGCGCGGAGCCACGAAGCCAGGCCATTTTGTGTATCATCCACGTTGAAAACAGCTTTCCCGACGCCAGCGTCTGGCGTTACGCCTCAAGGTAGCCAGCCCCATGTCCGATTCCATTTCACCCTCTGTTCCTCGCAGCAAGGGACGCCCGCGCGCATTCGACCGCGATCAGGCGCTGCTTCGCGCGTTGGCGGTGTTCTGGAAGCGCGGGTATGAGCCCGCGTCGGTGACCGAGTTGTGCTCAGCGATGGGCATCAATCCACCCAGCCTGTATGCGGCGTTTGGCAACAAGGCCAAGTTGTTTCTGGAAGCCGTTGCCCACTATGAAACGACCTTCTGGGACGCGACGTGGGAGCGGATGGGCAGCGAGCCGGACATCGTGTGCGCCATCCGCGAATTCTTTCATACCTCTGCGTCCATTTTGACCGAGCCTCTAGCGCCCTGCGGCTGCATGGTGGTACTGGCGGCCGTGAACGTGTCGGAAGATGCTGGCGAGGTCACCGCCGCCCTCAAAGCGTTGCGCCAGGAAGGCCGCGACTACCTGCAACAACGCCTGGATCGCGCGGTTGAGGCTGGGCAGCTCAAACCGCAGACCAACACCCGCATACTCGCTGCTGCATTGAATACCCTCCTTGAAGGCATGTCGTTGCAGGCTCATGATGCGGCCAGTCGCGAAGACCTGCAGGGCATCGCCGCAACTGCGGTGGCCATGCTCGCCCCTTCCCTCGCCGAATCGCGATAACGCCAACTGACCATGGGGCGCCATCAGAGCGCCTTGTATCGCTCAACCGGTAAGGTCACGACACCAAGCGCCGGCTCATTTCCAACGCCGCATCGAAGGGTGCGTGTGTTCGATTGACCTTGACCAACAAAGAGGCGCCCAACCACATCTGATAAAGCGCCTCTGCCAATACAGGCGCCTCAGTCAGCGCGGTGATAGACCCATCGGCCTTGCCTTGCTCAACGCAGCGCGTGATCCGCTCAACGATCAGCGCCGTGCCCTTTTCGAGAACCGCGCGCATATTTTCGGAAAGGTCACACACTTCTGCACCTAATTTGACCACCAGGCATTTCTGGTCAGTGTGATCAAAGGCCTGTGTCTCGGCCCAATACCGTAGGTAACTCAGCAAGCGCTCTGCCCCGTTGCCATCTCTGGCCATCTCCACATCGACCCGCGAGAGGTACTCTTGGAAGTACTCTTCGAGCAATGCCTGGCCAAACTCGTCCTTGGAGCGGAAGTAGTGATAAAAGGAGCCTTTGGGCACACCGGCCGCGGCAAGCAATTCGGTCAAGCCGACGGCGGTATAACCCTTTTGGGTCATGAGCGATCTGGCAACATCGATGATGTGCTGACGCATGTCTTGGAGAGGTTTCTTCATGCAGCGCATGCTATCAAAAAACGCTCGGCGATCACATGAGCAGGCGCAGGTTGCACAGCGCTTACCCCATGGGCATAACGGCCCGCTGATACAAAATAAATAGATGTATTTACCGTAAAAACATAATTAATATTTGCCGATGATTAAAGAACTGAAAACATTTATCGCCGTGGCGAGAGAAGGGACCTTTGCGGCTGCTGGCAGCAAGATAGGGCTCACCCAAGCCGCCGTCAGCGCGCAAATGCAACGCCTGGAGGCGGAGCTCGGCGTTGAGCTGTTTGACCGTAAAGGCCGCTCAGCCCACCTCAACCGAGTGGGCCAACAGGTGTTGTTGCAGGGCCAGGACCTGGTTCGCCAGTTCAAGAACCTGGGCACCGCCACCGTGGGGCTGCCCGCCAGCGTTCTGGTGACGATTGGCGCGATTGCCTCTGTGCAACGCTCATTCCTGCCGGAAGCACTTGCGCAGTTTCATCAACGATTTTCGGAGTGCAGGACGCGAGTCATTCCGGGCCTCTCCATGGAGCTGGTCAACCAAGTGGATGCCGGCGAGATCGACATGGCCGCGATCATCCGCCCGCCCTTCTCATTGCAAAGTGACTTGCGCTGGACAACCCTGGCGCGTGAACCGTATCGCCTCATTGTCCCGGCCGATATGCCTGGTGACGACTGGTCGGAGCTGGTCTCGACCCAGCCATTCATCCGTTACGACCGGTCGTCCTTCGGCGGCCGACAGGTTGACCGATTCTTGCGACAAACCCATGTCGCTTTGCGTGAAGTGTGCGAGCTCGATGAGCTGGATGCGATCATCAAGCTGGTAGCAAACGGCGTCGGCGTGGCGTTGGTGCCAGAGACGGCCACCCAGCAAGACTGGCCGGCAGGGGTACGCGCCATAGACCTGAAACAACGCACTTTCCATCGCGATATCGGCCTTGTACATCGTGCCCGCCGCGGGCTCACCGAACCGGTGAAAGTATTGGTCCAACTGATTACCGAGCAGGTTCTGAAAAAGCCCTGACGCATGAAAGAATCAATACAAAAACTTCTTATCGGTTTATCAGCCAAAAAAAGAGCCCTCGACGCGTTTAACGTGGAAGGCTCTTGTGTCACTGATTAAGCGTTCTGCTCGCCCCCTACCGCGTTTTTTCGCTCCAGCGGCGCTTTCTCCCACTTGGCGATGACCAGGGGCGCAATTGCGTTACCGAGCACGTTCAAGGTGGTGGTACCGCTGTCGATGATCCTGAAGATCCCGGCAATCAATGCGACCCCTTCCAGCGGCAGCCCGGCAGATGCCAAGGTGGCGGAAAGAATGATGATGGCAAACCCAGGTACGCCCGCAGCGCCCTTCGACGTCAGCACCATCGTCACCACCAGCAAAATCTGCTGAGTCAACGACAGATCGATGCCATACAGCTGCGCAATGAAGATCGTCGCCACACCGAGGAAGATCGAAGCACCGTCCAGGTTGAACGCATAGCCCACCGGCACCACGAAGCTGACGATGCGCCGAGGCACGCCATAGGCTTCCAGCTTGGTCATCAACTGCGGCATGACCGCCGCAGAGGCTGCACTGGAGAAGGCCAGAATCAGCTCATCGCGGAAGTACTTGATCAACTTGAAGACGTTTTCGCCGATCAAGTAGCAAATACCGCCGAGCATCACCAGGGCAAAGGTAATCAGCGCCAGATACACCACGCCGATCAGCTTGAGCAACGGTAGCAACGAGGCAAATCCGAAGGTCGCTACCGTGGCGCCGATCATGCCGAATACACCAATCGGTGCGTAGGCCATGACAAACGATACGACTTTGAACATGGCGTCGGAGAAGCCCTGCACGACCGCTACAACCGGTGCGCTCTTTTCTTTAGGCAATGTATTAAGCGCCATGCCCAGCAGCACGGCAAAGAACAGCACCGACAGCAACTTCGCTTCCGACATCGCGACAATCACGTTATCGGGCACGATGTTTTGCAGGATGATCAGCGCGCCCTTCGACGGCTCCATATGCACGGCTGTCGCGTTATGGGCAATCCCCGCGATTTCGGTGCCCTTACCCGGCTCGAACAGGTTGGCGAAGCACAAGCCGAGTACGATGGCGAGGCTGGTGATTGCAAAGAAGTAGATCAACGACTTTGCACCCATGCGCCCGAACGATTTGTTATCACCGCCCCCGGCAATGCCGAGGATCATGCAGCAGAAAACAATCGGCACGACGACCATCTTCATCATCTTGATGAAGATATCACCGAGCGGTTTAAGGATTTCAGTACTGACCCACACTTGATTTTCCGGGTGGGTATTGAAATACCAACCCACGAGCACGCCAAGCAACAGCCCGGCAACGATTTGCCAAACTAAGGGAATACGTTTCATGTCTAGCCTTTTTGTTGGAATGAAAGGACTGCTTGAGGGCAGTAGCTAGATTCATGAGCTTCCAGCTCATTTAAGTGTCCTTGGCGCACTCCTCGAAGTGCGCCAGGTTTTTTATTACTTGGCGAACAGCTGGCTCATATCTTTGAACGCCTTGAACTCCAGGGCGTTGCCGCACGGGTCGAACAGGAACATGGTGGCCTGCTCGCCGACCTGGCCTTTAAAGCGAATGTAGGGTTCGATCACAAACTGGGTGGCGCGCGCTTTCAAGCGTTCTGCCAGGGCTTCCCATTGCGCCCACTCCAGGATGATGCCGAAGTGCGGAACCGGTACGTCGTGACCGTCTACCGGGTTGCTGTGCACGCTTTCCTGCGAAGCAGTTTTAGGGTGCTCGTGGATGACCAGTTGATGGCCGTAGAAATCGAAGTCGACCCACTGGTCGCTCGAGCGACCTTCGGATAGGCCGAACACCTCACCGTAAAAGTGACGTGTGGCGGCCAGGTCATACACAGGGATTGCGAGGTGGAAAGGAGAAAGACTCATCAGGACTCCGATAACAATTTTTATTGGTTTGTGGTGCCGGACACCGCACGCGCTGCCCAGCGGTTTTTTTAAGGTGGGTTTATGCTAAAGCGCTGCCGACCTAAAAAAAATCAATATATTTTTTTCACAAACACAATTTTATTTTGTTAATCGAGTACTGCATCCGACGTCTTTCTACTGATGCCCGCCTGCCTGAATGACCTGTGTGATCTGGTCGACGTACACTCGTGTTTTCATCGGAACCGCTGTTTACCGGTGTCGCCGTTGATTGAACCGCTTCCCTTCAGCCAACTACCACATTCACGGGGGCTTTTACTTCCTTGACGACAAAGGCGGTGCACACGTCCTTGACACTGGGAAAGCCGTTTATATTCTTCCTGGCGAACTCACTGAATTCAGCTAAGTCTGTGGCCAAGACTGTCAACTGGTAATCATAAACACCGGATACGCAGTGACAGGCTATTACCTGCTCAAATGAGGTGATGGAATCCTCGAATGCTTTCATGTGGCGGGTGTCCTTTTGATCCAGGGCTACCTGTACGAAAGCAGTGATAGCGTATCCAAGCATTTCCATATTTATGCTTGCATGATAGCCACGTACCAGGCCTATTTCCTCAAGCCTTTTTACCCGTCGCCAGCATGGAGATGCACTCAGGGACACCAGCTCGGCAAGTTCCGCGCTCGAGAGCCTCGCATCTCTCTGGAGCGCAGCCATAATGCGCCGATCAGTAGCGTCTATCTTAACTTTTGGAATGATCATCTCAAAACCCTCTAAAATATAGAATGTCCATTCCATATTTTCTTAACAGAGCAGAGATCTTAGCATAAATTTTTTGTTGATATGAATGATGGTCTTAGCAGACTGGCCGGTCGGGGTCATCTTACTGACGCATACGCACGATAAAAATCAATATAAGCAACAACAAGGGTGTATTGAACAATACCTTCATCAAGATAGTTCGTACTTTTACTGCACATAACAAATACTGCTTATTCGCACCGCGGTGCTTGCGTCTAGTTTTTTGCATTGTTGCTCCCCCTATTTTTCTTAGCTTTAGGCGGATAGCTGCTCAGCAGTTAACATAGCCGACTACTACGCCTCCACTCGAAAGTTGCGAACAGCATCAACGCTAAACCAGACACGTGAAAGGAGCTTTTAACAACCCACCGATCAGCAAATAAAATCACATTATCAATCGACGCATATCGGCTAGATGCTCGACAAGAAACGCATTAAATCGACCCGCGGCGGCGCCATCAATAACGCGGTGATCCCAACTTAAACTGAGAGGCAAAATAAGCCTGGGAACGACCTGCCCCTTATCCAGGGTTAGCCGGGTGCTGCTGCGACCGATCCCCAGAATTGCCACCTCTGGCGCATTGATTATTGGGGTGAAGTAGGTCCCGCCAATCCCTCCCAGGGAAGAAACAGTGAAGCAGCCCCCGCTCATATCAGAAGGTTCAAGCTTCCCTGCGCGAGCCTTAGCCGACAACTCAGACATCTCTCGAACTAAAGTCACCACGCCTTTCTTATCAACATCACGAATGACTGGAACCACTAGCCCATTGGGTGTATCAGCCGCGAAACCGATATGGAAATAATCTTTCAATATCAGTTGATCGCGATCCAGACTCGAGTTGAATTCCGGGAATTTTTTAAGCGCGGCGACGCAGACCTTCATGACCAACGCGATCATCGTAACTTTAACGCCTTGCTTGGCGTTGTCTTCGTTAATGTTACGACGAAAATCCTCCAACTCCGTTATGTCCGCATCATCATGGTTTGTCACATGCGGAATACTTAACCAATTACGATAAAGATTGGCGCCGCTGATTTTTTTTAGTCGGGACAGGTCTACCCGTTTAATTTCACCAAATTTCGAAAAATCAATATCTGGCCAAGGCAGCAGGCCTTGCATGAAGGGTTGGCCCGTTGGGTTCTGCTGTTGTGCATCCGTTTTTCGGGCATCCGCCATTACTTGTCCAACAAAAGAGTGAACATCCTCCTTGGTTATACGTGCTTTAGGCCCGGCACCCTTGATTTCACTCAGTGGCACCCCTAGCTCACGGGCTAACTTACGGACTGACGGGGAAGCGAACGGCAAGAGCCCAGTGGAAACTACTTTCTCAAGGGGGACCGTACGAGGAAGTTCCAATGAAGGAGCAGCAGGTTGCACAGCCGCCTGTGCAGGAGAATCTATAGGAACAGAGACGATAGATTGAGGCTGCGCGACTACAATTGTGGATGACGGATCTGCAGACGCCTCGGTTGATTCCAAGGTGGCAATCAATGAACCTTCACTGATTTTATCACCCACCACAATTTGAATATTCTTTATGATACCGCCGTGTGAAACGGGAATATCCATTGTTGCTTTATCGGTTTCAACAACAATGATAGTTTGCCCTGCTGTAACTAAGTCACCCGGTGCAACAAGTACTTCAATAATGCTGATTTCTTTAAAATCGCCAATATCTGGAACCAGAATGTCACGCAGCGTAGTCATGAAGATCATCCACAGAAATTGTGCCTAACAGCGTTAATGGCAGTGATGGGTTGCAACCGTTCGATGCCAACCATCACACACTCACATCAACATTCCCAAGGGGCTGTTTCGTCAACGTTGATGTCGTATTTTTCAATTGCACGAGAGCAAATGTCAGCGTTAAGTTTCCCTTCGCGCACCAAGGCCCAGAGCGCGCTCAGGACGATCTGATGACGGTCAACTTCAAAAAATGTGCGTAAGGCTGTTCGCGTATCACTGCGGCCGAAACCGTCGGTACCGAGCACGACAAAGTGATCTTCAATGTAAGTGCCTATGAGTTGCGGCAGCGCGCGCACGTAATCGGTCGCAGCAATGACTGGAGCGCCCTTCGGCAGACACTCACCTACATGGCTGGTTTTCTGTTCGCCCTCAGGATGATGCCGGTTCCAACGCTCTACGCCCCTGGCGTCCCTCGCGAGCTCTGTAAAACTCGTGACACTCCACACCTCGGAATCGACCTGCCAATCTGCGCTCAGAAGCTCTGCGGCAGCCATTACTTCCCGCAGAATTGTTCCGGATCCGAGCAGCCTGACCTTGTTCGAATCAGCTCCACCCGTGTGTGCTGAAAAACGGTACATGCCCTTGATGATGTCCTTCTCAATATCTGCCGGCAGGTTAGGTTGGGCGTAGTTCTCATTCATAAGGGTGACGTAGTAGAACTCATCAACCTGTTTCTCCAACATCTGACGCATGCCATGGTCGAGAATGACCGCAAACTCACCTGCGAATGCTGGGTCATAAGCTCTGCAATTTGGCACCAAAGCTGCCATCAAATGGCTACTGCCATCTTGATGCTGCAAGCCTTCTCCCCCCAGGGTTGTACGGCCTGCCGTGGCTCCAAGCAAAAAGCCCCTGGCCCTTTGGTCAGCCGCAGCCCAGATGAGATCGCCGACTCGCTGAAAACCGAACATCGAGTAGTAGATATAGAACGGCAACATGGGCAGACCATGGGTCGCGTAGCTGGTTGCGGCGGCTACCCAGGAGCTGATGGCACTTGCTTCGCTGATACCCTCCTCAAGTATTTGACCATCCAGCGCCTCCCGATAGCTCAGGATCGAGCCAATGTCTTCCGGCTCATAACGCTGACCGACGCTGGAATAGATACCAATTTGCTTGAATAAATTGGCCATCCCGAATGTCCGCGCTTCGTCCGCCACAATGGGAACTACCCGTCGCCCTAGGATAGGATCTTTCAACAGACCGCTAAGCATCCTGACGAAAGCCATGGTCGTAGACATTTCCTTGCCTTCGGCTTTGGTAGCAAAGCTCCCATAGACATCCAATCCGGGTACCGCGACCACAGGGACGTTCGTTTGCCGACTAGGCGTGAAGCCCCCAAGGCGTTGCCGGCGCTCAAGCAGATAGCGCATTTCACGACTATCTTCGGCAGGTTTGTAGAACGAGAGCGTCTCAACCTGCTCATCGGTCAAAGGAAGGTTGAATCGATTTCTAAACCCAATCAGCGCTTCTCGATCGAGTTTTTTCTGCTGGTGAGTCGTCATTTTTCCTTGGCCGGCTTCGCCCATCCCGTAACCTTTTTTGGTCTGGGCAAGAATCACGGTAGGCTGCCCTTTATGGACAGAAGCAGCTTGGTAGGCGGCATAGATCTTCACCATATCGTGGCCGCCTCGTTTCAACCGATCGATTTGTTCATCTGTAAGGCCCTGGGCAAGCTTGGATAGTGCTTCGTTTTGCCCAAAGAAATGATCCCTGTTGTAACGTCCGTCTTTCGCCGCAAAAGTCTGGAACTGCCCATCAACAGTTTCCGACAGCGCTCGTACCAGGCTCCCGTCGGTGTCGCGAGCGAAAAGACCGTCCCAATCAGATCCCCACACCAGTTTTATGACGTTCCAGCCTGCCCCGACAAATAATGATTCCAGCTCGTCGATGATTCGCCCATTGCCTCGCACCGGCCCATCCAGCCGCTGAAGATTGCAATTGACTACCCAGATCAAGTTATCCAAACCCTCCCTGGCAGCCAATGTAAGAGCAGACATACTTTCCGGTTCATCCATCTCACCATCGCCGAAAACGCCCCACACTTTTCGCTCAGACGTGTTCAACAGCTCACGGTTGTGAAGATACCGCATGAATCGGGCCTGGAAGATCGAACTAATAGGGCCGATACCCATCGACCCTGTTGGAAATTGCCAGAAGTCCGGCATTAACCAGGGATGTGGATAGCTGGACAGACCCTGCACCCCATGGCGGGAAGCGGTGATCTCCTGCCGGTAATGCTGAAGGTTCTCTTCTCCCAATCGCCCCTCCAGAAACGCTCGTGCGTAAACGCCTGGCGCGGAATGCGGTTGATAGAAGACCAGGTCGCCACCAAAGGAGTCGCTTCTTGCTCGGAAAAAATGATTAAAACCGACCTCAAACAAATCCGCCGCACTCGCGTAGCTGGCTATATGGCCGCCCAAATCACCATAAGCCTGGTTAGCACGCACGACCATCGCGAGAGCATTCCACCGAATGATCGATGAAAGGCGTTCTTCGATTGCCAGATCGCCTGGAAATGCGGGCTGCTTTGTTACGGGAATAGTGTTGATGTAGGGTGTTCCCAGCTTGGGCTTCCAGCCGATGTTCGGGTCGCGGACGAGACTGACCAGCTCATCGATTATTTCGCGGGCCCTTTCAGGGCCACTATTTTCAATCAATGACAGGAGTGCATCACGCCACTCAGCAGACTCCTGCGTGTCGCTTGCGTTGGCGGAAAACCCCGAGCTTTCAGGAGTACCTTGCTGGGAACTATTCATGGTTACATCACCTCACATCAAGAAATCTAGCCACCGCTAAGAAATTTGACTATCCCTAGCAGCGTTCTTATTTATTTTTGCTATCCGCCCAGGTACGCACTTTTAATACTCTCGTTTTTTAACAAGTTATGTCCTGTATCTGCTAATACGACCCGACCGTTTTCAAGCACATACCCTCTGTCGGCGATGTGCAGTGCCTTATTAGCGTTTTGCTCTACCAGGAAAACCGTGACACCCGAATCCCTGATGGTTTTGACAATTTCAAAAATCTGTTTAATTACCAATGGCGCCAGACCAAGGGTCGGTTCATCCAGCAATAACAACCTGGGACGGCTCATCAACGCCCGACCGATTGCCAACATTTGTTGCTCGCCGCCGGACATTGTCCCTGCACGCTGTTTAGATCGCTCTTTCAGTCGGGGAAAAAGCGTATAAACGTGTTCAACGCCGATTTGCGCTTCTTTATGACTGGAAAAGAAGCCTCCCATTTTTAAATTCTCGTACACCGTAAGTGTCGGAAACACTCGGCGGCCTTCAGGAGAGACAGCCATTCCCTTTCGCATTATTTCATGGGTTGGCGTATGGGTAATGTCCCGGCCTTCGAAAATAACATTACCGCTGGAAGCAGCGGGCGATCCGCATACCGTCATTATTAACGTTGATTTACCGGCGCCATTGGCACCTATCAATGTCACGATTTCGCCTTTCTTGACTTCGATAGACACATCGGCGAGCGCTTCGACAGCACCATAGTGAGTATGCACGCTATCTAACCTAAGCATCACTCTTCCCCTAAGTAGGCTTTGATAACCCGCGGATCATTCTGAATTTCGTGAGGTAGCCCCGTGGCAATGGCACGACCATATTCCATTACCAGTATTCGGTCTGAAATCCCCATAACGAGACTCATATCGTGTTCAATCAGGAGTACCGAAATACCGAAATCAGTGCGCAAATTATCGATCAGCTTAGCCAGTTCGATTTTCTCTTGGGGATTGAGCCCCGCAGCGGGTTCATCCAACATCAATAGGCGAGGCTTCGTAATCATACAGCGGGCAATTTCAACCAGCCGTTGATGACCATAGGGTAATGTGCCTGCCTCTCTGTTAGCGACGCCCGTCAGACCAAGCCGATGCAGCCAGGCCGCTGCGTTTTGGAGTGCTTCATGCTCTGCTTTACGGTAGCTGCGGGTAGCAAAAAGTCCCTGCAGTAGACCTGTTTTAACCTGACTGTGCTGAGCAACAAGAAGGTTTTCAAGTACCGTAAGACTTCTGAAAAGTCGAATATTTTGGAAAGTCCTGACCAGACCTTTTTCTGCCACAACATGGCTCGCAAGCCCTTCAATAGGCACGCCATCTAATACAACGCTGCCGGAGGCAGGTTTGTAAAATCCACTGACACAGTTGAACACTGTGGTTTTCCCAGCACCATTAGGGCCAATGACCGAGAACACTTCATTTTTGCGGACTGAGAAGTTTATCTGATCAACAGCGAGCAACCCGCCAAAACGCATCTGTAAATTTGAAACTTTCAGCAGCTCGTGGGTCATGTTGGCAACTCCACATGTGGACGACGAGCAGGCAGAAGCCCTTGTGGTCGCCAGATCATCATAAGCACCATGACAAGACCAAAGATCAACATCCGGTACTCATCAAACCCACGTGCAACTTCTGGCAAAACCGTCAACAATATAGCGGCGAGAACGACACCTAACTGTGACCCCATGCCGCCAAGCACCACGACTGCAAGAATTAAAGCCGACTCAATAAACGTAAAGGATTCTGGGTTTACCAGTCCTTGACGTGCAGCAAAGAACGCCCCGCCCAGTCCAGCGATGGCCGCGCCCAACGTGAATGCGGAGAGCTTTATTTTCGTTGGATTCAACGCCAACGAACGACAAGCAGTTTCGTCCTCTCGCAATGCTTCCCACGCACGCCCAACAGGCATGCGAATAAGTCGACTGGTCACAAATAAAGTAAAAGCAACTAACACAAGAGCGACCAGGTAAAGGAATACCACCATGTGCATTCCTGAGTAATCGATACCGAGTATTTGATGGAAGGTTTTAGCGCCCTCCTCGCTGGCTTTTCTCGCAAATTCGATACCGAAGAACGTCGGCTTCGGTATGCCAGAAATACCGTCCGGCCCTCCGGTAATCGTCGTTGCATTGTTCAACAGCAGACGAATTATTTCGCCAAACCCGAGTGTCACAATGGCAAGATAGTCACCACGTAACCGCAGTACAGGAAATCCTAATATGAATCCGAAAACGGCTGCCATGACCGCCGCGGCCGGTAGGCACTGCCAGAACGAAAGCCCGAAATGCTGATTGAGTAAAGCATAGCTGTAACCGCCGATAGCATAAAAGCCGACGTACCCCAGGTCCAAGAGCCCTGCATAACCTACAACAATATTGAGCCCCAGCCCGAGAATGATGTAGATCAGCGCAAGCGTGCCGATATCTACCGCCCCCCTTGAAGCGAAGAACGGCCAAATTAAACCAATTACCAGCAATGCGAGAATAATGGTCTTCTGCCGGTGCTCGTTCAACTCTGGAATAGAGGGAAATTTAACGACCGAGCGGTTTGCCAACCAAATGGGTCGCAGCAACTGGAAAACAAACACAGCGACGGCCGCCAACCAGACAGGCATCCAATGCTGTTCCAAGACAACTTTGTATCCGATCATTTTGAGCTGCAGGCCCAAAACAGGTGCGGTCAGGATAATCGTCATGACAGCGGCGATAAACGCTGACTTGAGGTTTTTCCCAAGTGCATACGCTCGCAGGGTGTGACCTTTAGCAGCGGATCGTGCGGCGGCTATGGTATTTAACGTCACTGCGCCGGTGTTAGGTTCTTGATTCATAATCAGCTTATACCTTCTCGACGTTTGTTTTGCCCAACAGACCTGTAGGTCGAAAGAGGAGAATCAAAATCAACAAAGCGAAGGCAACAACATCTTTGTATTCTGCAGGCAAGTAAGCTGCAGCAAATGTTTCTACCAGCCCTAAAAGAATACCGCCAAGCATCGCACCTGGAATACTTCCAATACCGCCCAGGACTGCGGCTGTGAATGCTTTGATACCCGCAATAAACCCAATAAAAGGACTTAGTTTTCCGATTGCCAGCGCGATCAAAACCCCACCTACTGCGGCCAGCATCGCACCCAGTATGAAGGTAAAGGAAATGACTCGATTAGTATCAATCCCTAAAAGATTCGCCATGCGCATATCTTCAGAGCACGCGCGACAGGCTCGCCCCATACGGGAATAACCAATAAAAACAGTCAAGGCAACCATTAAAACTAAAGTAGCACCAAAAATGATGACTCTTGAATAGGGGATAGTGATATCAAAAAAACTCCCAGCCAATTGGAATTCAACGGCCCCTGGTACTAACACGGGTACCGAAATATCACGCGATCCCTGGCCGATCTGAATATAATTTTGTAAAAATATCGACATGCCGATAGCGGAGATTAACGGAACAAGCCGAGGTCCTCCGCGCAGCGGTCGGTAGGCGACGCGCTCGACTGCAAATCCGTATAAGCCGGTGACAGCGACCGAGACCAATAGCGCGCCACCCAGCACCAACGGCAGCGGGTAACCCGACGTGACGCCTATTGCGGTGATGGTCACCAGCCCTATATAAGCCCCGATCATATAAATCTCGCCGTGGGCGAAATTGATCATGCCGATGATGCCGTACACCATGGTATAGCCAATTGCTATAAGGGCATATATTGAACCCAACGTTAACCCATTGGCTAGCTGCTGGATAAATTGGGGGAGAAAATCGTTCATCCAAAGATGCCTCTAAAACAGCATATACACCTCACTGAACAGCAGTGAGGCGACGTGGGTATAGCCTATTCAGCTACTGTTTTCGTGGCATCTTTATGCCAAGTGTAAACAACGAACTTGAAGGCTTCGAGATCACCTTGAGCATCAAACGCAATATTACCAATCGGCGTAGTGAATCGATGGCTATGCATGTACTGGGATACTGTTTTTGGGTCCGAACTCTTCGTTGCACTGATAGAGTCGCCAATTACCTTGACAGCGGTGTATGCAGAAAGCTGAAACGGGCCGCCCGGGTCGCGCTTTTTATCGGTAAACGCTTTATTGAGCGCCGCATTTGCTGGATCGGCCGAGAAGTCAGCGGGCAATGTCACAAGCATCCCTTCTGAAGCGGCTCCCGCAATAGCGGTAACATCTTGATTGCCCACCCCTTCCGGCCCCATGAATACCGCTTTCAGGCCCTGCTCACGCGCTTGGCGAAGCAGAAGCCCCATCTCTGGGTGATAGCCGCCAAAATACACAAAGTCGACCCCCAGGACTTTGAGTTTGGTGATCACAGAAGAATAGTCAGAATCCCCAACATTAATGCCTTCAAACATCGCCCCAGGCACGTTAGCTTTTTCAATGGTCTGCTTTACTGACGTCGCGATACCTTGGCCGTAGGATTGCTTATCATGCAAAATGGCGACGAGCTTTGGTTTGGCGTGTTCAATTATGTATTTACCAGCCGCAGGCCCTTGCTGATCATCTCGGCCGATCGTGCGAAAAATCAGCGTTCGATTTTTACCTTGAGTCAACTGAGGGGCTGTTGCCGAAGGGGCAATCATCAGCACGCCTTCATTCTCATAAATATCTGACGCAGGAATAGCAGATCCCGAACAGACGTGACCGATCACATACCGAATATTCTGGCTGACAATTTTGTTAGCAATGGCCACTGCCTGTTTAGGCTCACACGCGTCATCCATCATCACAGCTTCAAATGTTTGGCCGCTTGCACCACCTGCAGCATTCATTTGTTCAATAGCCGTCAAGGCACCTGCGGATACCATATCTCCGTATTGAGCCACAGGCCCACTCATAGGCCCAGCGATTGCAATTTTGATAGTTTCAGCATGGGCTACCCCGACGGCTGAACACAACGCAGAGGCAATCATCATCGATACAACGCTAATTTTTTTCATGGAGACTCCAGGGCTGAATGACATAGATGGCTAGCAGTATCAATTAAGCAAAGAATATTATTATTGTTTTAGACAATGCTGACGGCTCGCACTTACCTGTGCACCTATACTCAGCCTCGGTAGCGCCTCCTATATTTTATGAATAAGAATCGATTTTCATTTGGTCATCACACATAGGTCAACCAATGAGCGTATCTTTCATTAGTGCCATGTACTGCGGAGAAGTAGATCTCTTGAAGCTGTTGGGTGATAGGGCCTCGCGAGCCTGCACCGATTGTCCGACCATCGAGCTCACGAATCGGTGTGACTTCAGCAGCAGTACCCGTGAAGAATGCCTCATCGCAGCAATACAACTCGTCGCGAGTAATTCGTTTTTCCCGAATTTCGAAACCCAAATCTCGAGCAATAATCATCACCGAATCACGCGTTATACCCTCCAGGCAAGACGCTAAATCGGGGGTGTAAATAACCCCGTCTCGAACCATGAAAACATTCTCGCCTGCACCCTCACTTACATAACCTTCAGTATCGAGCAACAACGCCTCATCAAACCCGAGCGAAGTGACCTCTCGGTTAGCCAGGATGGAGTTGATGTAATAACCACAGGCTTTTGCACGCACCATGGAAACGTTGACATGATGGCGGGTAAAAGACGACGTTTTTACTCGAATACCTTTTTCCATGCCGTCCTCCCCCAAGTATGAGCCCATGGGCCAGGCAGCTGTAGCAACATGAATTGTGTTATTTTTTGCCGCGATGCTCAAAAAATCCGAGCCAATCCAAACCAAAGGGCGCAGATAGCAAGCGTCGTACTTGTTTGCTTGGACGACTTTTACGCATGCGTTACGAATGGTTTCTTCATCAAAAGGAATTTCCAGCTGAAAAATCTTTGCGGAATTAAAAAGACGGCGAATATGCTCTTTCAGTCGAAAAATTGCAGGTCCGCGTGGCGTTGTGTATGCGCGCATACCCTCGAACACGCCCATGCCATAATGCAGTGTATGGGTCAAAATATGAGTATTGGCCTCACGCCACTCCACCAACTCACCGTCTTTCCAGATTTTCCCATCACGGTCTGACATTGACATTTAAAATCTCCACTGACTCATTTAAATAACGAACGATTGATCTAAACTTCTCGACCATCACTGCTGTATTATTTTTCTAAGTTAAGTGCGTCCAAGGCGTCCGTTGCCCCCTTGGTCAGCCATCCAGTGTCAGAATGCAGCGCGATAAAGGTCACACCTTTCTCCCGGTACTGGCGGGCCTCTTCCACCGAAGTTGCAAAGATGCCGACTGCCTTAGACTGCTTGCGTGCCGCCGCCAAGACTTTCTCGACAGCTGCCTTTACATCAGCGTGTCCGGTCTGGCCCAGATAGCCCATACTCGCAGACAAGTCTGCTGTGCCGATGAATAGGCAATCCACGCCCTCGACTTCAGCTATAGCGTCAACGTTCTTTACCCCCTCCACTGACTCGATCAGAACAATGGCGCAAGCCTGGCTGTTTGCGGATTTGACGTAGTCGCTGTCCAACCCATAGCTCCCTGCTCTTACCATTCCTGCTACACCTCTGATGCCCGGCTGGTCGGGCAATGGGAATAACATCGACGCCACTGCGGCCTTTGCATCGGCCGCCGTATTTATGTTGGGAAAAATAATCGTCTGCGCCCCGCAATCCATGGCGCGCTTGACCATAGAAGGATCATTGGCGGTGACGCGCACAGCACCTACCGCTCTTGCCCCGTTAAAGGCTGCAGCATCAATCGCTCTAAGTTGAGCAGCGATATCCTGTGTATCACTAGGGCCGTGCTCAGCATCGATGACCAACCAATCAAAACCGCAATGGGCAATCAGTTCAGCGACGGCCGGGCTCGCAAGCGTCAACCAACAACCGACTGTCGATTTGGCGCTCTTTAAACTGTGCTTGATGGGATTTACAAAGCGCACGGTAGGTCTCCTGGCATCTTGATGCTGCTGTAATGGATGGTCCATGTTAGGCAGATGCCAGAGGTGTTTTTTGCGCATTTACATTAACAAAAGCGACCCCGAGTAGAACGTACACGCTGGTTTTCAGGCATATGAGCAATGCCCATGCTAAATCGGTTGAATTTCTAAAAGGTCTGACGAACTGAATCACCTTCCCGGTTTGAAACTGCACACACCGTCGCGTACCTCGTTTGCTTCTGCCCCTAACCATCGGCTGACAGCACTGTTCATGCACCAACAGTGCCTGGACAGCTTGTACTGAATCAACACACGCCAATTACCAGATACGTTACGTATCTAATTGAAATAAAAGCATTTATCCCTCTGGCATGGCGCATGCAATCACCTTTGCTCCTACCCCGAAGGATCTATCCATGCCCCAGACATTGCCCCAGGCGCTGTTGCGTCAAGCCCACATCCGCGGGTCGGCGATCGCTTTGCGCTACAAGCGCCTGGGCATCTGGCATGAGCGCAGCTGGAGCGAGGTGGCTCGCGAGGTCAGCCAGCTCGCCGCTGCCTTGCATCAGCGCAGCTTGGGGCGTGACGATGACCTGTTGATCATCAGCCAGGCGCGTCCCGAAGCGTTGTTGCTGGCGCTGGCGGCGCAATGGTTGGGCGCCAGCGTCACACTGCTCGACCCGGAGCGCGACAACCAGGCGTTGTTGAACGTGCTGCGGCCGCGCTTCGTGATCGTGCAAGACCTGGACACGTTGCAACAACTGCGTGAGCGCGACGTGGTGGTGTTCCTCGACGGGCGTGGCCTGAGCCAGTACCCGGACGCCGGCTTGATCGACTATGCCGACTTGCGTACCGATGCCCCGCCCCCCGCCCACACGCCGCAACCCGACGCCACGGCCTTCGTCTTTCATGCCGAGACCACCCTGCGCCTGACCCATGCGCAGTTGCTCGTGGGCGCCCGTGCGCTGGTCGACCGGGAACACCTCGGCGCCGACGACGAGGCCCTGGCCGCACGGGTGTTTGCCGCCAGCGGGCAAGCACGCTACCTGCTTGCGCCCTGGCTGCATGCCGGCTTTGGGCTGAACTTTCCGGAGGCCCTGGCCACCCGCGACACCGACCGTCGCGAACTGGGCCCGACCCTGGTGCTGGGCACCCGCGGATCCTATGCACGCCTGGAGCAGTGGGTGCGTGAACGCCTGCCGCTGCCGGGGACGTTCAGCCATCGCGTGTACCGCTGGGGCATGCAGCCGAGCCCATCCCCCCTACGCCGCTGGCTGGGGCACTGGCTGGTCCGTCGGCCGTTGCTGGATGTACTGGGAATGAGTCGCCTGCGCGTGCCTTTGTTGGTCGGGCCAGCGTTGAATCCGGACAGTGCGGCGTTCTTCGGTGCCCTGGGCATCTGTCCCGGCCATTGGCAAGAACCCGCTTCCCGCCACGAACCCAGCGACCACTTGCTGCCTCAATCTGCCTGACGAGCCTTCCATGCGCACACCCACTGAAGCGGTATTACTGCGGCTCGATGACATCTCTCTGTCGTTCAAAGGCATCAAGGCCATCACCTCCATCAGCTTCGAGGTCAAGGCCGGCGACATCTGCGGCCTGATCGGCCCTAACGGCGCGGGTAAAAGCTCGTTGCTGAATGTAATCAATGGGGTCTACCACCCCCAAAGCGGCAGCATCCAGTACGCAGGCCAGACCCGCAAACGCATGCGTTCGCACCAGGCAGCCGAAGGCGGGATTGCGCGGACCTTCCAGAATATCGCGCTGTTCAAGGGCATGAGCGTGCTCGATAACGTGCTCACCGGGCGCAACCTCAAGCGCCGCAGCAGTTGGCTCGAGCAAATGCTGCGCCTGGGCCGGGCACCGCGTGAGGACGACGCGCACCGCCTGCAAGCGGAAAAGGTGATTGCCTTTCTGCAGATCCATCCCTGGCGCCATGTGCTGGTCGGCACCCTGCCCTATGGCCTGCAAAAACGTGTCGAACTGGCCCGCGCACTGGCCGCCGAACCCACCCTGCTGTTGCTGGATGAACCCATGGCCGGCATGAACGCCCAGGAGAAGGCGCAGATGAGCCAGTTCATCCGCGACATCAACCGCGAGTTCGGCACCACCGTGGTGTTGATCGAACACGACATCGGCGTGGTCATGGGCCTGTGCGACCACGTGGTGGTGCTCGACTACGGCCGCAAGATCGGCGACGGCACCCCGCAACAGGTGCGCGCCAACCCCGATGTGATCGCCGCCTACCTGGGTACCTGAGCATGGAATTTTTCTTCGAAGTGCTGATCGGCGGGCTGCTGGCGGGTGTGATGTATGCCTTGGTGGCGATTGGTTTTGTGCTGATCTACAAGGCCTCCGGCGTGTTCAATTTTGCCCAGGGCGCCATGGTGCTGTTTGCCGCGCTGACGTTTGTCAGCCTGTTGGAGCGCGGCTTCCCGTTCGCCTGGGCGTTCCTGGTCACCCTGGCGAGCATGGTGGTGCTGGCGCTGCTGATTGAAAAGGTCGTGCTGCGCCCGCTGGTCAACCGGCCACCGATCATCCTGTTCATGGTCACCCTTGGGCTGTCCTACATGATCGAAGGGTTTGCGCAGTTCCTGTGGGGCGCACAGGTGCACGGACTGGACCTGGGCATCGCCGACGAACCGCTGGAAATCCGCGGCATGCTGCTCTCGCAATTCGATCTGTTTGCCGCCGGCACCGCAGCCGTGCTGGTGATCGTCCTGTCGCTGCTGTTCAACAAGACGCGGGTGGGCCTGTCGTTGCGCGCGGTGGCCGACGACCCGCTGGCGTCCATGGCCATCGGTATCCGCCTGCCCCGCATCTGGGCCCTGGTGTGGGCGGTGGCAGGGTGTGTCGGCCTGGTGGCCGGGTTGCTCTGGGGTGCGCGCCTGGGCGTGCAGTTCTCGCTTTCGCTGGTGGTGCTCAAGGCGCTGCCGGTGCTGATCATCGGCGGGTTCTCGTCCATCGGCGGGGCGATTGTCGGCGGCTTGATCATCGGCGCGGCAGAGAAAGTCGCCGAGATCTACCTCGGCCCGCTCATCGGCAGCGGCATTGAAAACTGGGTGCCGTATGTCCTGGCGTTGCTGTTCCTGCTGGTGCGGCCTGCCGGGCTGTTCGGCGAGCGCGCCATCGAACGGGTTTGATTGTCCTTGGGGAACTACCTGCATGCTGTATCAAGAAACCGGTCAAATCAGCACCTCCTATGCGGCCGAGCGCCGCACCTTTCGCCTGCGTCAGGACCGCGTCGCGCTGTGGCTGCTGCTGGGCGTGGCGTTTTTTGCGGTGCCTTGGCTGGGCAATGACTACTGGTTCAGCGCGATCCTGGTGCCGCTGCTGGTGCTGTCGCTGGCCGGGCTGGGGCTCAACCTGCTGACGGGCTACGCCGGGCAACTCTCACTGGGCTCGGCGGCGTTCATGGCCGTGGGCGCGTTTGCCGCCTACAACCTGCATTTACGCCTGCCCGGCCTGCCGCTGCTGGTGAGCTTTGCCCTGGGTGGTGTGATCGCCGCCGGGGTGGCGGTGTTCTTCGGGTTGCCGAGCCTGCGCATCAAAGGGTTTTACCTGCTGGTGGCGACCCTCGCCGCGCAATTCGTGGTGGAGTGGGTGCTCACCCGCTTCAGCTGGTTTACCAACGACAACGCGTCCGGCGTGATCACCTCCCCGCCGCTGCTGATTGCCGGACTGGATTTCAGCTCACCGCGCGGCCGCTACGTGCTGACGCTGGCCGTGGTGGTGGCGCTGTTCTGGCTGGGTAAAAACCTGGTGCGCAGCGAACTGGGGCGTAACTGGATGGCCGTGCGCGACATGGACACCGCCGCTGCCGTGATCGGTATTGGGCTGTTGAAGGCCAAGCTGCTGGCGTTTGCAATCAGCGGCTTCTACCTGGGCGTCGCCGGGTCCCTGTGGGCGTTCGCCTACCTGGGCACGGTGGAACCTCACGGCTTTGACCTGAGCCGCTCGTTCCAGGTGCTGTTCATCATCATTATCGGCGGGCTGGGCAGCGTGCTCGGCAACATTCTCGGCGCCGCGTTCATCGTGTTATTCCCGATCCTGCTGGGCAACCTCTTCGCCCTGTTGCCCGCCGGGCTGATGGATGCGGGCCAGCTGGAGAACATCCAGAAGATGCTGTTTGGCGCGCTGATCATCGTTTTTCTGATCAAGGAACCGGAGGGGCTGGCCCGTCTGTGGCAGCGCTTTCGTCAACGGGCCAGGGTCTGGCCGCTGCGTTACTGAACCCCATAACCCCCAGGAATGACCTCCATGACACACCGCTTATCGCTGCGCCGCCTGGCCCTGTGCCTGGCCCTGATCACCGCCGGGCTCACGGCCGGCGCCCAGGCCGCCAACGAACAGTACTTCCCCTTGCAGAGCTACCGGGTCGGCCCTTACGCCGCTGGCGGCAGCGGTTTCTTCGGCGGTTTCATCGACTACCTGCAATACATCAATGCCAACGGCGGAGTGAACGGCGTCAAGCTGACCTGGAGCGAATGCGAGACCGAGTACGTGGTGGAAAAAGGCGTCGAATGCTATGAACGCCTCAAGGGCGGGCTCAACGGTGCGCCGGCCGCCGCCACCAACCCGCTGTCAGTGGGCATCGCCTACGCCACGCTGGAACGCTCCACGGCCGACAAGTTGCCGCTGATCACCATCAACCATGGCCGCACCGACTCCACCGACGGCAGCGTATTCCCTTACGTATTCCCGTTGCAGTTGAACCCGTATTCGGAAGTCTCGGCGATCATCAACTACATCGGCCAGCGCGAAGGCGGCGCCGACAAGCTCAAGGGCAAGAAAATCGCGGTGCTCTACCACGGCTCGCCCTACGGCAAGGAAACCAACGGCGTGCTCCAGACCCTGGCGAAAAACGCCGGCTTCGAACTGACCTTGCTGGAAGTGCCGCACCCCGGCAACGAGCAACAATCGCAGTGGCTGAACATCCGTCGCCTCAAGCCCGACTGGGTGATCCTGCGCGGCTGGGGCGTGATGAACCCGGTGGCGCTCAAATCCGCGCAGAAAGTCGGCTACCCGGCCGATCACATCATCGGCAATATCTGGAGCAACTCCGAAGAAGACGTGGTACCGGCCGGTGCCGCCGCCAAGGGGTTTATCTCGATCACCACGCACCCGTCGGGCACTGACTTCCCGGTGCTGCAAGGCATCGCGCAAAGCGTGGTGAATGCCGGCAAGGGCAACCTGGCCGACCCCAAACGATTTGGCACCGTGTATTACAACCTGGGCGTGGTCAACGGCATTCTCAACGTCGAAGCCCTGCGCCTGGCCCAGGAAAAATATGGTCAGAAGCCCCTCACGGGCGAGCAAGTGCGCTGGGGCTTCGAACACCTGAACCTGGACGACGCGCGCCTGCAAGCGCTGGGCGCCAAGGGCCTGGTGCAACCGCTGAAACTGTCCTGCGCCGACCACGAAGGCGGCGGCGCCGTGCGCTTCCAGCAATGGGACGGCCAGCGCTGGAACCTGATCAGCGACTGGGTACAAGCCGACCGTGCGCTGCTGCGACCGATCATCGAAGCCTCCGCGGCCGGGTACGCGAAAGAGAAAGGCATCACCCCGCGTGATTGCAGCCAGGAGCAGTGAGGCATTTGCGTTCCGGGCTGTCAGTGAGTTGTTCATCTGCATCGATAGGCATCGACAACCCGTAACTACCGCAAAGGCAGGTGGCACAGCCATTTCAAAAGGACTGTGCCACCGAGCACCATTGCGTTCCCGCGCTACCCCGCAGGCATGCTTTGGAGGACGCCACTCACTTGAATCCAGACCTGCGAAGGCCTACCCTGCACGCGTGCAACACTCACCCAATGCGTCAGGAAGACCTTAAATGTGGGATGGCAGCGTTACCTTTGGCGACTCGTGGGCCGGCTACATTGGCCGTGCTGATCAAAACACCGCCCACTCCCATGTTGCCATTCAGCTGTGCATCGGTCTGGATCAACCCGTCACCCTGGAACTGCCCGGACAGTCGATCCGCGCAGCGGGTGTGATCATCGGCCCCAATGTCGAACACCGGGCCGTGGCCGACAGTCATCCAGTGGCGTTTGTGTATGTCAGCCCGGACTCGGCATTGGGCCGTGCGCTCAGTGCATTGCTGCAAGACAATGGCATCGCCCTGGCCAGTGACGAATTACTGGAGTGCTTTCGCCGCGCCACATCCCTCCTGCAATTTGTCGACGCCCTCTCGCGTTTGCTCGCGATTACCACGCCGATCGACCATAGGCTGTACAAAGCCCTGAATATTCTGCGCCTGGACCGCGACGGTCCCGGTTGCGTCAGTCGCGCTGCCCATGCGGTGGGGTTGTCCAGCCCACGCTTGCGCTGCGTCGCCACCCACCAGATGGGGGTGTCCCTTTCCCAGTGGATCATCTGGAACAAATTGGAACAGGCCTCCAAATCCCTGGCCGGCGGTTCGACGTTATCGGACGCCGCCGCCGAAGGTGGCTTCTCCGACCAGGCGCACCTGGCCCGCATCATGCGTCGCATGATCGGTATGACGCCGCGCACCGCCGCAGAGGTTTTGCGCAAGACAAGCGTTTCGTTCAAGACGCGCTGATATCAAAACGCCAATATCGATCGCATCTTATTCGCAAAAACGGTAAGCGCTGATCGTCTCCCTCCAGAACAATTCAGCGGCACCGACCGTGAATAAAAGTGTTCGCTCGGGGCACCCGTGCCTGCGATTCGGCGAATGGCCCCGTTAATTGTTTCGATGAGTCCGCAGGGAAGCGCAACTACATGTCAGCACAGCAAAAATTAACTGTCCTTCTCACGGGAGGCTCAGGCGTACTGGGTGAGTCACTGATCGACTGCCTGGCGGAAGACTTTGACCTGGTCTGCCTGGCGCGTAAAAGCCGCATCCGCGATCCCCGGGTGGAAGTGCTCACGGGCGATATCTGCAGCCCTCGCCTGGGGCTGGCCGCCGACGTTCATTCAGCGCTGCTTGAGCGTGTCGACTGGGTGATCCACGCCGCAGCGGTGACTCGCCTGGACGGCGATATCGATCAGATTTTTTCGGTGAACTATCTCGGCACCGAAAACGTAGTGGCCTTTGTGAAGCAAGCCAAGGTTCCGCTGTATCACATCAGCACCGCCTTCACCCATCCCTGCGACTATTACGAAGGCGTGCAAGCCGAGACCCCTTACGAAGTCGCCAAGCGCCAAGCCGAAACCCTGGTTCGCTCGGCCGGTATCGATGTGTCGATTTTTCGTCCATCCATCATCATTGGCGATGCGAAGACCGGGTTCATGCCTAACTTCCAGGGCTTCCATATGACCATGGGGCTGATGATGTCCGGCGTGCTGCCCATCGTGCCCTGCCCGTCTGCCGGCTATGTCGACCTGATCGCCCGTGATGTCGCGGCACAGGCCATTACCAATGCGCTGCGCCAGCGTTTGATCGGCGAAGACTATTTTCTTACGAGCGGTCCCCAGTCCCTTGATCTAGATGGTCTGCTGGACCTGATGTGCCAGTCCATGCAAGCCCAGGCGCAACCGTTCACACGGCCACGATGCCTGGCGCCGGACATTTACGAACGGTTGATCCGCCCGGTATTTCTTCCGGCGCTGACCGGCAATATCCAGGCCGCCCTGACCCGCGCCACGCAGCTGTGCCGCTATGCCTGCCTGCGCACGCCGCTGCCCACGTCCTTGCCGCAGTTACTCGGCGAAACGGCGTTCAGCCAGCGCGATGTCAGCCGTGAGTTACTGCTGTCGCTCAACCACCTGGCACCCAAGCTGGGAGCCTTGACGAGGATGCTCAAGCAGCCGGTGTTACCGTCCACACAAGCGAGCGCGGCATGAACCCGCTTGTCGTCGAACCCGCCATCGACGCCGCACAGGTCGACCAGTATTTACGCAAGCACGTCAACTCGGGCTACGCACGCCTCGCTTCGCTGATGAACCTGCCGATCGAGCAGTCCAGCCGTGGCGTCTACATCTATGACGACCAAGGCCGCCAGTACCTGGACGCCGGCGGATACGGCGTGTTTTTCCTGGGCCATGGCCATCCGGTGGTCGTGGAAGCGGTCGCCCGGCAACTGCAGAAAAATGCGCTGGCGAGCAAGCTGTTGCTCAATCCGCAGCAGGCTTTCGCCGCGCACGCACTGGCTGCACATTGCCCAGGCAATCTTGAGTATGTGTTCTTTTGCAACTCGGGCGCCGAGGCCACTGAAGCCGGTCTTAAACTCGCCCGCCTCAACGGCTGCCGCCGCACGTTGTCAACTCTCGGCGGCTTCCACGGCAAGACCCTCGGTGCCCTCGCCGTCACCGGCCGCGAAAGCTACCGCGAGCCGTTCAGTGGGTTGCTCAGCGACAGCGACTTTGTGCCGTTTGGCGACAGCGTGGCACTGGAGCTGCAACTGCGGGCATCGTCGCAAAAGGCTTGCGTGATCCTCGAACCGATCCAGGCCGAAGCTGGGGTGGTCCTGCCGCCACCGGGCTACCTCAGACGCGTACGCGAGCTGTGTAATCAATATGGCGCCGTGCTGATTATCGATGAAATCCAGTCGGGCCTGGGCCGCACCGGCTACTGGTGGGGCTGCGACCATGAGCAGGTGGTGCCCGACATCATGCTGGTAGGTAAAAGCCTGTCGGGCGGCTGCGTACCGGTGAGTGCCAGCGCTACGATCTATGCGCCTTTCAACCGCAACCCCACGGTCCATACCTCGACCTTTGGCGCCAATCCGCTGGCGATGGCGGCGGTACAGGCCACGCTGCAGGTGATGGTGCAAGAAGACCTGGTAGCGCGTGCTCGGCTGCTCGGCCAGGACCTGCATGCCCGCTTCAGCGCGCTGTTGCAACAACGGGGCTGGGCCGAGCGCGTCGAGCTGCGCAGCGCGGGTTTGCTGTTCGGCTTTGAATTTGCCGACGCCTCGATCGCAGCAAACATGGTCATGGCCCTTATCGAGCAACGAATCATTGTGTGCCACTCGCTCAATGACCATCGGGTGCTGAGGCTCACGCCGTCGCCGTTGTTGAGCACCGAGGATTGCAACTGGTTGCTCGAAGGCTTCGCGCAGGCGCTGACCACCTCAATGCCATCCCTTTGAATGGAGTTTTTCCCCATGCAAGAAGTCAACGTGCAGGCCCATATTCCCCATGCCTGCGCTGATGAAGTATTTGCCGTGATCAGCGATTTCAGCAAGTACGTCGAGCTGTGTAAATCGGTGCGTAATATCACCGTCAACAAAGTCAGCGACCAGGTCTCGTTCACCTCCTGGGAGGTCAACTTCCACAGCGGCATCCTCAAGTGGCAGGAGCGCGACACGTTCAATGCCCAGACCCGGGAAATTCATTTCGAGCAAATGGCCGGCGATGTCGATCACTTCTCCGGCACCTGGCACGTTTTGCCGGACGGCAAAGACGCGATCATCACCTTTGAATCCCGCTTCGACCTGGGCCTTCCGATGCTTGCGGACATGCTCGACCCGGTGGCCACACAGGCCATTCGGGAAAACATCCACTCAATCATCACCGGCCTGTTTCCGGCGAGCTACTTGAAGGCGTGAACCATGTCACTGTCACTGCTGAACCGCTCGCGCGCCCTGCTTCAACGCTACGCCCCGGGTTTTGACGAGCGTCTGGCGGCGATCCCGGCCGGCCAGCGCGAAGCCCCCCAAAGCGACGTCATCGCCCTGTTCAAGCAACATGGCCCGGTGGGCCTGTTGGTCAACCACGCAGCAGGCGGGCTGGGTGCGGACATCCTCGACGCAATGCATGTGCAGATCGCCATTGGCGCACGGTCACCCTCACTGGCGGTTGCCAGCACCATGCACCAGTTTTCCGTGGCGAGCCTGTTGGCGCTCACACAAAACGGCGGTGGCGCCGAAGGCCTGTTGCTGGCCGCCGTCGCACAAAACCGCCTGCTGCTGTCGTCGGGATTTGCCGAGGGCACATCGGGCGCCGGGATCCTCGATTCGGCCATGCAGGCGGTGCACACCCCGGAAGGGGTATTGCTCAGCGGCAGCAAAAAACCCTGCTGCCTCGGGCAGTCGATGGACCTGCTCACTGCCAGCTACATCCGCCAAACCCCGGCGGGTGAAGAACTGATGGTCGCTTTGATTCCCGCCACTGCATCGGGCATCAGCCGCAGTGCCTTCTGGCAGAACAGCGCCCTGGCCGCTGCTGAAAGCATCGAAGTGCTGGTGCCTGAGCGCATGCTGTTTTCCGCCGGCTACACCCACCTGCTGGGTGACGTGCAGACCGTGGGGTTTATCTGGTTCGAACTGCTGATATGCGCGTCTTATGTAGGCGCCTGCGCGGGTCTGGTCGAGTCAGTGACCGACGCCGCACGCTGGAACGCCCATCACCGCGTGGACCTGGCAGCCGACCTGCAATTGGCGATCAGTGCGCTGGAAGGCGCAGCCCTGGATATCGAGCGCAACCCGCAGGACTTGCCGAACGTGCTGGCCCGCCTGCTGCTGGTCCGCTACGGCATCGAGCAGCGGCTTGCCCAGCTTTCCGACCAGGCCCACGCCATGTTGGGCGGGATGGCGTTCATCACCAGCAACCAGAGTTCCAACGGCTTACTGGCCTGCCGCGGCCTGCAATTCCATCCCCCGGCAAAGATCTCGATGGCGACCAACCTCGACACCTACTTGACCGACTCAACCTTCAGCATGACCGGAGCGCACCCATGAACCTGCTCGGAAAAATCATCGTAATCACCGGCACTGCGCGCGGCCTGGGCTTGGCGACCGCCAGCAAGCTCAAGCAACAGGGCGCCACGGTGATTGGTCTAGACATCCTTACGTCGCAGGACGGCAGCTTGCTGGACGCGTTTTATCAAGTCGACCTGTGCGACCGTCACGCCCTGGCCGCCGCAATCAGCGCTATCAGCACCGATTTCGGTGACATCGACATTTTGGTCAATAACGCCGGCATCCTCACCCTGGAACGCGGCGAAACCGGCGTTACCGATGAAGTGACCCGCGCGGTCGATGTGAATCTGTTCGCGCCGTGGCAATTGGTTTCGGGGTTCCTGCCGGGGTTGCTGCGCAAACGCGGCAAAGTGGTCAACGTGTCGTCACTGTTCGCGCTGGTGAACGCGCCCTACGTGGCCGCCTACGCTGCCAGCAAACGCGCACTGAGCGCTTATTCGGATGTATTGCGCATGCAGTATCGCGGCGAACTCGACGTGGTCACGGTGTACCCGGGGTTCATTGACACTGCGATCCACTTGCCGGCGCAGCGTGTGGGCCTGTCGGTCAAGCGCCTGGTGACGTTCAAGTGGGGTGACAAGACCCTGCTGTCGCT
This sequence comes from Pseudomonas sp. R1-43-08, assembly GCF_003852255.1. Classification (NCBI taxonomy): domain Bacteria; kingdom Pseudomonadati; phylum Pseudomonadota; class Gammaproteobacteria; order Pseudomonadales; family Pseudomonadaceae; genus Pseudomonas; species Pseudomonas sp. R1-43-08. The sequence continues at coordinate 2,664,218 of NZ_CP027734.1, read as the reverse complement.
GGAAGAAAAACTGGAGGCAGCCGCTGCCGGCCTGGTGCGCGCCTGCCAGAAAAATGGCCTGCGCAACCGTGGGCTGACGTTCATGGGCACGCTGGCCATGTACACCGCGCGCTGCATACCAAGCGTGGTTGATACCTTTATCGCCCTGCGCCTGCGCACGCTCACGCGTGGCGGCCACCTGGCGCTCAAGCCTGAACTGATCGAGTAAGCCGCCGCCAATGGCCAGTCACCTGCACCCCAAACCCCAGGTCCGCCTCGACCGTGCCTTGTTCAGGGCCCGATCAGGAGAATCGTTGCTGATCATTGTCTACGCCTTGAGTCTCTACCTGTTACCTCTCGCGCTGTTTGTGTGGGTGGTGAACACCTCCTCCGTGTTTTGGGTGCTGGTGTGCTCGCCGTTGGTGGTATTGGCCGGATATGGGTTGTTTCTGCAAGCGATCCTTGGGCATGAAGGTTTCCACTTCAACTTGAGTGCGAACCCCTTGCACAGTTGCTACTTGGGCATTGCCACCAGTTCGTTGCTGCCAGGGTTCTGCGTGACCGGTTATTTCGTGGACCATTGGCAACACCATCGTTACAGCAACAGCGAGAAGGACCCGGACTACCGGCTCTTTTCGCGTTACCACACGCTGGCAAGCCGCATCATGCTGTCGCGCCTGGTCGCCACCCTGCGCTATCTGCAGGCCACCTGGCGCCTGGCCTTCGGCCCACTGAACACGCCATCGCCACTGCCGCTGAGTGCGATTGAGGTGCAACGGCTGGCTCGCTGCAATATTGCCTGCCAGGCTGGATGGCTCAGCCTTTACGGGCTGGTTATCTGGCGCATCGACGGGCTGCTTCTGGGGTTTTCCTTGAGCCTGGCGGTGGCGTTCCTGATCTCGGCGGTCAATGCCTATCAGGAACATGCTTTCGAAGCGGGCCATCAACAGCCGCCAGCGCGCTCACGCACCTCGCGCGTCAACACCTGGCTGCACGCCGGCTCGAACTTTCACCTGGAGCATCATTTTTATCCCGCGGTACCCTGCTGGCGACTGCCCCAGGTACACCGCCACCTGTTGGACACGGGGTGGTATGCAGGCCGGCAATACCTGCTTGAAAAGCGCTTCGTTCGGTCCTTCCGATACGCCTGCAGTCGCCACCCCTATCGTGGAAACACGCTGAACGACAAACACCCTTAATTTCCCCATGGATTTTCCGCCTGAACCCTCAGGCCGCAGGAGCACCTATGCCTTTTAACATCGATAGCCACATTGAAACCGAACGCGAACAGCTGTTCAGCCATCCGCTGTTTGCAAACATCCGCACCGTAGAAGACGTGCGCACCCTGATGGAGTTTCATGTGTTCGCCGTGTGGGACTTCATGACCTTGCTCAAGCGCATCCAGCGCGACCTTACCTGTGTGGAGTTGCCTTGGGTGCCGCCGGTACACATCACCGCCGCCCGTCTGATCAATGAAATCGTGGTCGGCGAAGAAACCGACGAACACCCCGATGGCGGTTTTATCAGCCACTTGGACCTGTACCTCACGGCCATGGATGAAATCGGTGCCGACAGCACGGTATTCCGCCGCTTCCTGGCAGCGATCAAGGCCCAGGTCCCCTGGCAAAGGCGCTCAACGACCCGGCTATCCCAACGGCCGCCAAAGTGTTCATGTGCCAGACCCTCGACATTGCACAACACGGCACGACCGAAGCGGTGCTGGCGTACTTTTTCTTTGGTCGTGAAGACATCATCCCCGATATGTTCGGCCGACTGCTGTCGCAATGGTCGGTCAGTGAGCACGATGTACCGATGCTCACGTACTACTTGAAGCGCCACATCGAAATGGACGGCGACGACCATGGTCCGGCAGCCAAGCGCATCATCGCCGAGATCGTCACCACACCTGCGCAACACCTGCATATGGTCGAGAGTGCCAAGACCGCGATCAATTCACGGATCGAGCTGTGGAACAGCGTGCACCAGTTCCTGCTGGACAAGGCCCATTCCACTGCGGATCGCCCTGTGCGTGAGGTCGAAACCGTTTCTGAGCCTGCTTGACACAGACGCGCAACTACAGGGAGTACCTCATGACCAAAGGCAAGCTGGTAAAACTGACGCTGTGCGGCGTCGTGGTGGGCGGGCTGCTGATGCTGGGCTGGCAGCGCTGGCAGTATTCCAGCACCTACGTGAGTACCGACAATGCAGAACTCGATGGGGTGATTATCCCGGTGCGGGCCAAGCTATCGGGCGTCGTGATCAGTGTGCCGGTGATGGACAACGTCACAGTACAAAGCGGTGACCTGTTGTTTCAAATCCGCGACAGTGAATATCACTACCAGCTGCAGCAGCGCGAAGCACAATGGCAAGCGTTGCTTGCCGCCGCCGGGCGCGCCGGAGCCCCGGGTGCGCTGGACAGCCAGGTCCTCGGTGCGGTTGCCCTGCGCGATGCCGCGCAGGCGGCCCTGGCGCAGTCGAGCGCCAACCTTGAGCAAGCGCGTAACGACTACCAACGTGCCCGTCGCCTGGGTGCTCAAGGCGCGCTGAGCATTCAGGACCAGGAAGTGGCCAAGGCGCGTTTCGACGCCCTTCGTCATGCTCAGGAAGTGGCGCGCAGTAATACCCAGGCCGCCGCTCAAAGCACCTTGGCCAACAAGGCTGAACTCAAGGTGCAGGACTACCGGATCGCCGCCGCGCAAGCCGAAGTGGAACAAGCCAGGATCAAGCTGAACGACGCCCGCCAGACCGCGCCGGTGCGCAGCATTGTTTCGAAAAAAGAGGTGGAGCCCGGCCAGTTCGTGGTTGCCGGCCAAAAGCTCATGAGCCTGATTGCAACCGACCCGCTGTGGATCACCGCCAACTTCAAGGAGACCCAGGTGGGCCGCGTACGCGTCGGCCAGAATGCCCGCGTCACCGTGGACGCATTCCCCGGGCACACCTTCGACGGCGTCGTCGAAAGCCTGGCACCGGCCACCGGGGCGAAGTTCTCCTTGCTGCCCCAGGAAAACGCCACGGGCAACTTCACCAAGGTGGTTCAGCGTGTGCAGGTACGCATCGCGCTTACCGGTGTGCCGGATAACTACAAGGCGCTGTTGAGCCCGGGCATGAGTGCCTTTGTTGAAGTCGCCACGCACCACAACGGCAGCCAGACCCTATGAGGTCGCCCTACCTGATTGCGTTCACCGTCACGCTGGTGTCGATGATGGAGTTGCTGGATGTCACCATCGTCAACGTGGCGATTCCCAGCCTGATGGGCACTTACGGTGCCTCGGTCGATGAAATCTCGTGGGTCTCCACCGGTTACGTCGTGGCCAACGTGGTCATTCTGCCGGTCAGTGGCTGGCTGTCGGCGTGGTTTGGGCGGCGTACCTATTACTTGGTATCGACCGCAGTGTTCGTGCTGGCATCCCTGGGCTGCGCACTGTCGGCCGAACTGTGGCAACTGGTCGCGTTCCGGGTATTGCAAGGCTTGGCAGGCGGCGGGTTGCTGGGGATTTCCCAGGCGATCATCTACGACGTGTTCCCCAAGGAAAAGGTCAACAGCGGCATGGCGTTGTACGGCGTGGGCGTGATGATGGGGCCGACTCTGGGCCCGACCGTCGGCGGCTACCTGATCGACACGTTGTCGTGGCATTGGATCTTCCTGATCAACCTGCCGATCGGCGCCGTGGCCCTGCTGCTGTGCTGGATGTGTATCAATGACTCGCCCAACGAGCAAAAACCCACCAGCGTCGACTACAGCGGCTTCTGCTTGCTGGCCGTGGGGGTCGGTAGCCTGCAGATCCTGCTCGAGCGAGGCGAACACTGGGACTGGATGGCGTCCAACTGGACCGTCGCCTGCCTGTTGCTCAGCAGCTTCAGCCTGGTGGGCTTCTTCTGGTGGGAACGGCGGGTGACCAACCCGATCGTCAATGTCGCGCTGTTTCAGAACCGAGAATTCCTGATGGGCTGCATCTGTGCCTTTTGCGTGGGTTTCGGGCTGTACAGCACCCTGTTCATGGTGCCGCTGTTCCTGCAGACCTTATTGGCACAGAGCGCCTACCAGAGCGGGCTGGTGATTTTTCCAGGAGCGGTGGCCAGCGCCATCAGCACCCTGGTGATCGGCAAGCTGTCCCAGGAAAACAGGATCGACGAGCGCGTGTTCGTGACCTTGGGCATCGTGATGTACTGCTATGCCATGTTCCTGCACACCCAGTTCACCCTCGACAGTAACCCGGACACGCTTTACTGGCCCTTGGTGATCCGTGGCCTGGGCCTGGGCATGATCTTCGTACCGCTGACCAACCTGGCGATGCGCCGCCTGCCGCTGACATTGATCTCCGGCGCCTCGGGGGTCCTGAACCTGATGCGCCAGCTGGGCGGCAGTGTCGGCATCGCCATCGCCGCCACGCTGCTCACGCGATTCTCGTGGGAGCGCTATCGCCTGCTCTCCGAACACGTCACCGAATCCAGTCTCGTCGCGAGCGGCTGGGGAGGCGTGGAGACCGACCCGTTGTTTCTCTCCCTGGGCCTGGCCAGCCACCAGCAAGCCATAGCCCTGATGCCTTACCTGCAAGCGCGCGAGCAGGGGCAAATGCTGGCGTTCAGCATGTTGTTCGGCACCTTGGGCGCCGTGATGGCCATCGGTATTCCAATGGTGCTGATGATGCGTAGAAGCACCGTCAGTCGATAAATTTTTCAGTGGAGCACATCCCTTGCGTATTCCAGGCCTGCGTCTCGAAACCACCACACTGCTCACGCCCCTGTGCTTGCTGGCCCTGGCCTGCGCGCCCGCACAGGTGTCGGCAGATGACCTGTATCACCTCTACCAAAAGGCGCTGACCCATGACATGCAGTTCGCCGCTGCACAGGCCCAGCAACTGGCCACGGCGGAAAAGGAACCGCAAAGCCGCGCCGACCTGCTGCCGGACTTGTCTGTCACCGGCGGCGCGGCCTGGGTCGATGCCGAGGATTCATCCGACTACCACCGCAATCGCAATAACACCAACGCCTACGCTGTGGTCCTCACACAACCACTGCTGCGCTGGCAGAACGTGATCGCCCACGATCAGAGCAAGCTATTGATCAGCGCCAGTGAAGTCCACACCGAACAGGCGCGCCAGGACCTGATGCTGCGCGTTGCTCGCGCTTATTTCGATGTACTGCTCAACCAGGAACTGTTGAATACACGCACGCAACAACTGCAAACGCTGCGCGAGCGTCTGGATCGCAGCCGACGACTGCTGGCCGATGGCGCCACCACCGCCAACACGCTCGCACAGGTGCAGGCCAAGTACGACCAGGCATTTGCCGAACAGATTGGCGCGCGTGGAGCATTGGACATTGCCAACGAAACGCTCACCCAATTGACTGCCACACAGGCGCGCCCTTGGTCAAGCAAAGAGCCACAGTTCAGTGCCCCGATGCCCGCCGCCATTGGTGATTGGGCCAGCACCGCGCAACAAGGCAACCTGGCCGTGCAATCGGCACAGATTGCCCAGCGCCTGGCTGAAATGGACATCGACAAGGAACGGGCCGGCCACTTGCCGACCCTTGACCTGATCGCCGCCCATGGCCGCTTCGCTTCGGTCGGCGGTGATGTGTACGACGTCACGTTGCCGCAGAATCGCTATAACCAGACCGTGGTAGGGGTCAAGTTGAGCGTTCCACTTTACAGCGGCGGCCGTACCAGCAGCCGCGTGCGCGAGGCTCACGCACTGCAAAGCAAGGCCGCGGATGAAGTGGAAGAGGCGCGCCGCAACGCCGGGCTGATGGCACGTCAGGCCTACCTGCAAGTCACTAACGGCATAAGCCAATACCAGGCACTCAAGCAGGTGCTGAACTCCAGCCAGATCAACCTCGCCACCGTGACCCACGGCTTCGAAGCCGGTTCGCGCATCAACACCGATGTGCTGGATGCCCAACAGGTGGTCACCGATACCCAGCAACGTCTGGTCCAACAGCGCTATGCCATTCTGATGGCCCAGTTGCACCTGTTGGCCTCCACCGGCAACCTGAGCGACGTGCGCCTGCATGATGTCAGCCGTTCGCTGAACTGAAGTGCTGATGAATGGAGCGCTGCGCCCTGCGCTTCAGGGGCAGCCAGCCAGCGGCCAACCGACGCGCGCCGCCCGGACGAGACTGGCCTTGACAACCCAGCGGTGAAACGGCGCGATAACAAAGATGTAGGCCCGGCCCAGGCGGTTGTGGCAGTGCACCACGGTTGAAAAAACCAGTTGGCGACTGCCGTCTGGCTCGGCCTCATCCGCGCACAGGACCGATATGCGAAAGTCCAGGTGCTTGTCGTCTTCGCCCAACACGATTTCGCTGCGGTGGGTGCTGTAGACCTTGAAGACGCCCACCCGACCAGCCAGTGATGCCAGGTACCTGGCGGTCTTGAGACCAAAACAGGCAACGATCGTGTCGCGCACCGTCATGAGCCAGCCGACCCACGCTGGCTGGTGGGAAAGGATGAATCGCGCCAGCACATCCGCGTCACCGGACGTACCCGCCGGGAGCCGAATCGCAAAAGCGTCCGCCAGGTGCATTGATTGATAAAGGTGGGTGATGCCGGACCTTGAGGGGACAGGCACGGCCGTAACGAGCGCGAATTCTCGGGGCATCGGGGGATCTCTTCTGAGTGCTAAGGGGCATGAGCATGGATCAAAGGGATGTCGTTAAGGTGCCCACTTCCCCTTGCCGAATACTGAGCCCGATCAAGGCATCATAGAGCGCTTGCTGGCCGGTTGGCAGTACCGGGAGCAAAGTCGCACGGCGCTTGTCGACATCGAACCAGGACTCCACCAGCCATCCCACCAGATAGAGCGCCGAAAGGCATCCGCCAGCGGTTGCAACGTTTCCCTGGAAGACAAGAGGCCGGTCCATGCACTCAACTCCAAGAGCCTGCAGCTGTGATCGTGCATCCGGGTGCGTCGTGGCCTGGCCGCTGAGCAGCCCAAGCCGTTCGAGAATGAAAGCGCCGGCACAGATGGCGCCGATGCGCTGGCGTTTGGGGTCAAGTTCAAACACCGGCAGGAAATCCGGGGCGGCAAGTGCAGCGGGTATGCCTTCCTTACCGCTGACGAACAATACCGCGTCGGCACTGTTGGCCTCGCGAAGCGGACCGTGCACCGAAACAGGCAGGCCGTGCGCCGATCGCACCGTTGGACTGGCACCCACTATTCGCACGTGCCAGTCCTGCGTATTGCGGCCTAGAATGTCCCACATCAGGAACAGGTCGATATCGGTGAAGTGGTCGAAAGCAACCAGAACGATTTTCTTCAAGGCGAACTCCATGAACAGGCAGGCCTGCAAAACGCAGCGGCCATCTATGCGGGTGTTCGTAGCCTATCCATCGTTTGCGCACCATACACAGCCTGTATGGCGCTAAATAGGGAGTGATAACGGGTGAGCACACTAACGCGGCACCATTGGATAGCGGCGGGTTTTGAGGCGCTCGACCAAGCGGGGCATTCTGGCGTGTCGGCCGAGAGTCTGTCGCGCCGCTTGAATGTGACCCGTGGATCCTTCTATCACCATTTCCGCAATCGTGAAGACTTTGTCCGCACCTTGCTGGCCGCCTGGGAGGAAGACTACACGGAGCGCATGCTCGCTTATGCCGCGCAAGGTCATAGCGCCGGCGAAACCTTGAAACGTTACTTGAGTATTGCCGCTGAGAAACAACCCGGGCGGGAAATTTCCATCCGCGCCTGGTCGCTGCACGATCCGTTGGTGGGCGAGTTCCAGCAGCGTGTGGACGCAAGACGCCTGGACTTCGCCATACGCACCTGCCGCAGCGTGGTGAACAGGCCCGGCGAAGCCGAAGTGATGGGTCAGATGGCCCATCTGTGCCTGATTGGCGGCCAACAGGCGGGGTTACGGCGTGATGCCGCGCGCTTCAACCGTTTCCTGCACCGAGCCGTTTCACTTTTTGAAGGGGCTCTTTCGCCGTGGCGGCTTCGATCCTGAGCTGAGGGTTCCCTTTTGATCGAGTTGTAACAGAGCCACGTTCTGATCGATGCGACCTTGGATCATGCGCAAGGTGTCTCGGTTAATCGCCTGTGGGTACAGCTCTTCGGCGATGCTTGCAAACCGGCTTGCTACCTCACAAATGCCGTCAATCACTCGGCCTGCAACCTCCGGGGGCAGCTCGGCTTCCTCGGCAAGCCTGAGCATGTGTGCGCGAGAAATCGACACGGCTTCTCCCATCACGTCCATCTGGTGGTAACCGCCTGGCCCCTCGCAGAAGGTCACGTCATAAGCCGGGGACAGTCTCCATTGACCGCCTTTGGACATGACATAGGCAAAATTCTTGGGATGATCGTCTCTGTTGTTGAACGCAACATTGAAGACGGCACGCTCGAAGGCCACCGCCATTTCTCGCACATCATTGGTACACATCTGCGTTGCCCGCAAGAAGTTGACATAGTCCAACACCCCAGGAGACCGGTAATTGGCCCCCGTAAAGGCTGCAAGGCTTTGCATGGGGATGCGCACGCCGTCCCGGCGGTCAAATCGCTTGCTGGCAAACGCTGCCAACCCACCGGGCAGACTGAAGTACTGCGTGTCAGCGGTCTCGATACCGCACAGGCGCAGGCATTGGGCATACACCATTTCGATGGCGCACACCTCGGCCTGTTCTTCTTTGGCCGGGAACTTGATCAACCATGCTTCAAAACCCGGCGTGACGGCGGTGGTGAACCTTCCCGTTTCCGGATCGCGATAGACGAGGGCCTTGGGCCTGGCGCCTTGAGGCGAGCCGCCCACCAGCAGCAACGTCTGCAGGAACTCGCCCCCATCGCCATGGAGCACTTGGTGCACTTCGGTGGCAAGCTGCTCCAGCGAAATGTGGGCAGTGGATTCCAGCCCTTCGGGTACCACGGGCTCGAATGTCATGGCGCCCATCGCGCTGCTGCCGACGTAGGCCAGCCGTTCCAGTGGGCCGATGCGCGCGGTGGTGAGCCCGCGGCGCCGGAACAGTCGGTCCATCAACAACATGCCCCACCCATCCGGCAACGCGTCGTAAACAGGCCCTGGCAAGTACAGTTGATGGTCTGGAAAGTCGCGGCGCAGTTGAGCCCCCTCCAACGGCAGCGTATAGGAGGACAGTTCCAAGCCCCTTTGCCTGGCTTGATGGCTGTACTCGAACAGGATCAATGGGCGACCGGTCAAGGCGGTCGTGGACACCAGCGTGCCCCATTGCCACCGCTCGCCCCAGCCCTCGTAGAAGACGTTCACCTGCTCAAGCATTGCCGGGCTTCCTCTTGGTACGCAGACGATTGGCGCTGTTTTCGTAGCGTCGAATATCCTCGATGCTGTCCAGCTTAGGCAGGAACAGGCCTTCGAGTTCCTTGGTCCGGCCAAGGGCCATCGCCACCCGGACCAGGTTCTCGAACCCGACATTGCGCCCGGCTTCAAGGTTGGAAACGGTGTTGGTGCCGATGCCGGCACGTCCGGCCAGGTCGGCTTGTGTCATGTCCAGCGCCAGGCGCTCTGTGCGCAAGCGATCGCAGAGGCGCTTGACGACCTCGCTCGGCTTGCTGAAGCTTAAATCCAACATAGTGTGTACCCAGCCCATGCTCTGCCAGTTAACCCTCGTAACTATAGAATTAACCACAGTGACTAACAAGCTTGTTAAATCCAGTATTTTGGGTGTTAACGCCTGAACCTATACGATTACCCACGATTTATTGGATTTATAGAGCACAGAATGGGCGCAAGAAAACGCCATTCGTGCATTACAGCCGCGTAACGTCAGCCCTTCAACGGCGCTGGACGCAAAAAGCCCACACCTGCACAGGCATGGGCATTTTTGTTCGAGCGGTTACTTCCCGGCGTGTTTAACCTGCACTTCCGGCATCGCCGAAGAGTGATGGTTGAGAATTTTCCACTGCCCGCCCACCTGCTCATAGACAAAGGTATAGCGTGCCTGCACCTGGCGCACCTTGCCGTCCGATTCGGTCAGGGTGAAGGTGTATACACCGCTGTCCATGGCGACGTTGCTGCCCAGTTGACGGATCTCGCGGTAGTTGATCTGGCCCACCGGCTTGAGCATCAGGAAGTGGTCGAAGTAGTCGCTGATCTGCTCCGGCGTGGTGCGCACCTGGTTCGACACGGTCGGCTGCAACACGGCGCCCGGTGCGTAGAGGTCCACTACCGATTTAACGTTGCCGGTCTGCAAGGCGCTGTTCCAGCGGTCGAACAGCCCGGCAATCTCGCGGTCTTTCACATTGGCCGGCGCCTGTGCCACCTCACGGTAGACATAGGGGGCTGTCTCGGCAGCGTGAACAATCGGTGCGCTCAGGGCAAACATCAGGGCAAGCGGCGCGATCTTGAATTTCATGGTGTTACTCCAGTGGTCGTCGTTGAGCCCACTTTGCCCTCCTCCCCCGCGTCCGCCATCGGCCAACCGGAGGTGTTTATCTATGCCATTTGGCAGATAGCGCCCAAGGTGTTCAACGATGTTTAATACATCCCCCTCGCGCCCGCCGTCCACTGGAGCATTATCCGTGCATGACAACCCCCATGACCCCGGCAGCGCCTTGGCCATGCGCGCGCATTTCCGCCAGTCGGAAAGTCGTACGGCGCGCCTGCGCCTGTTGGTGGATACCGGGCAGCAACTGCGCGAACTGGCCCCCGACGCCATGCGCGAATGCGTACTCGCGCGGGCCTGTGGGTTTCTGGCGATGGACCACGGGCTGCTGCAGGAGTGGGACGCCGACGGCATCGCGCGCACCAGCGCCCGCCATGGCAACCCGGCGCGATTGAGCAGCCTCGCCGGCCTCGCCGACCGCAGCCTGCGCACGCCGTGTTGGCAGGAACGGCCATCAGAGGACTTGCCCAGTGTCTTGCAAGTGCCGTTGCGCGCCGGCGACGGCCCTGCCATTGGCGTACTGGTGCTGGGCAATAGCGTCAGCCTGCGCACGCCGGAGCATGAGGACAGCGAATCGCTGCAACTGCTCGCCACCTTGCTGGCTGCCCACCTTGAAAACGATCGCCTGCTGAGCACCCTCAAGACGCGCGACAAAACCCTGTCCGACCTGGTCAACCGCTTGCTCCGCGCCCAGGAGGATGAACGCAAGCGTGTGGCCTACGACCTGCACGATGGCCTGGCGCAAACCCTCGCGGGTCTGCACCAACGGCTGCAAGGCTTCGCCGGGCGTTGCCCGCCGCTGCCGGATGCATTGGCCGCCGACCTGCAGGCGATACTGACCCTGGCCCAACACTCTGTCGGCGAGGGCCGGCAACTGATCGCGGGCCTGCGTCCGACGGTGCTGGATGATTTCGGTCTGTTCAAAGCGCTGGACAAAGAAGCCGACCGCCTGCGCGACGCCGGCATCAACGTGCTCTGGCAGGCGCACTGTGACACGCGCTTACCCAGCCAGGTGGAGATCGCCCTGTTCCGGATCGGCCAGGAAGCCATCAACAATGTGCTCAAGCATGCGCGCGCAAGCCAAGTGCAATTGACCCTGGCGCTGCGTGACGGTCACGCGTCGCTGCGGGTTGATGACAATGGCAAGGGCTTCACGTCGGAGCCGTCACTCGATGACGCCCAGCACCTGGGCCTCGCCACCATGCAGGAGCGCGCCAGCCTGCTGGGCGGCAGCTTTACCTGCGCCAGCGCCGTCGACGGCGGTACCCAACTGCACGCTCGCGTGCCAGCCCACTTGCCTGGAGTCCCTCAATGACCCACGTCTTGCGCCTGGTGCTGGCGGACGATCATGAAGTCACGCGCACCGGCTTCGTCTCCCTGCTGGCCGGCCACCCGCAGTTCGAGGTGGTTGGTCAAGCCAGCGATGGCCTGCAAGCGGTGGAACTGTGCGAGCGACTGCTGCCGGACATCGTCATCCTCGACATCCGCATGCCCGGCCTCAACGGTTTGGGCGCCGCCCGCTTGCTGCAACAACGCCTGCCGGAAGTGAAGGTGATGATGTTCACCATGGACGACAGCCCCGAGTACCTCGAGGCGGCCATGCAAGCCGGTGCAGTGGGCTACCTGCTCAAAGATGCCAGCCGCACCGAGGTGATCCAGGCGTTGCAACAGGTGGCCGCCGGCGGCGAAGCGCTTAACACGGCGGTCAGCGCCCGGCTGTTGCGCCGTATGACCGAACGCCAGGCCAGCGGCGCCGCTCCCGGCGAGCCACTGACCCCACGGGAACGCCAGGTGCTCGGCCTGGTCGCCAACGGCATGAGCAACCGGGCCATCGGCGAACAGTTGGGCATCACCACCGGCACGGCCAAGGCCCATGTCGAGCGGGTGATCGGCAAACTCGGCGCGGCCGACCGCACCCAGGCCGCCGTGCGGGGCATCGCCCTGGGCCTGGTGACGCCACCATGAAGCGCCGCCGATGAAAAAATATTGGGCCGACCTGCCGCTGCGCGGCAAGGCGCTGGTGGTCATTTCGCTGCCCCTGGTGGTGCTGTTGCTGTCCCTGGTGCTGATCTACACCACGGAGCGCCAGACCGCCCGCGCCGAAGAAGATGTGCGCCGCGTGTTGCGCGTGCAAGGCGATATCCAGGCCGTGCATACCCTGCTCGCCGAAGCCGCCGCCAGTGTGCGCGGTTACCTGCTCACACACCGCGAAGACTTCCTGCCAACCTACCTGAACGCCAAGCCGCAGATCGAGTCAGCCCTGCGCCGGCTTGACCGCAATGTGCGCGATCAGCGCGTGCGCGAGCAGCTCAGCGCGATCAAACCGCTGATCGAGGCCAAGGTCGACGGGCTGGAGCAGATGCTCAAGGACAGCAAGGCCACACCGCAAGCCATCAGTGCCATCCTGATCAGCAATAAGCAGATCCTCGATGCCCTGCGCCAACACATCAGCACCATGCTCACCCTTGAAGACTCGCTGCTGGCCGAGCGCAGCGCTGCGGCGTCCGACACCCGGCAAAGGCTGTTGCTGTCCACCTGGCTGGCGGCGATCTGCGGGCTGTTCGGGGCGATTGTCGCGGTGTTGTTTCTGTCCAAGGGCATCGTGGCCCGGGTGCAGAATGTGCAGCGCAACGCCCAGCGCCTGGCCCAGGGCTCGCCGCTGCTGCCCCAGCCCCCGGAAAATGACGAAATCGGCCAGTTGGGCACCCGCCTGGTGGAGGCCGGGTTATTGCTGGCCGAACGCGAACGGGCATTGCGCGACAACGAAGAGCGCCTGCGGCTGATCATCGATGGGGTCAAGGACTACGGGATCTTCGCCCTCGACACAGCAGGCCATGTCACCAGTTGGAACAACGGCGCGCAGCGGATCAAGGGCTATACCGAACAGGAGATCATCGGTCAGCATTTTTCACTGTTCTACCTGCCCGAGGAATGCCCGCAGCACCCCGACCTGGCATTGCGCGAAGCCACCCGCAACGGCGACTACACCGAAGAAGGCTGGCGCTGCCGCAAGGACGGCACGCGGTTCTGGGCCAGCGTGGTGATCACCGCGCAACACGACGCCACCGGGGCGCTGCGCGGGTTCTCCAAGATTACCCGCGACATTACCGACCGCCGAGCGGCGGAGATCGCCCTGCGCACCGCCCGCGAGGAAGCCGAACGCGCCAGCCGTGCCAAAAGTGAATTCCTCTCGCGCATGAGCCATGAACTGCGCACACCGCTCAACTCGATCCTGGGCTTCGCACAGTTGTTGGACATGGACGTGCCCAAGGCGCAACAGGCCAATGTCGGGCACATTCTGCGCGCCGGCCAGCACCTGCTCACGCTGATCAACGAAGTGTTGGACATCGCCAAGATCGAGGCCGGCAGCCTGGCGTTGAGCATCGCGCCGATCCCCCTGGCGAGTGCCCTGCAGGAGGCGTTGACCCTGGTGTCGCCCATGGCCGCCGACGCGGGCGTGCAGCTCCAGCCGCTGCCGGCGCTGGCGGCGGATACCGGCATCGTCGCCGACCGCCAACGCCTGACCCAGGTGCTGCTGAACCTGCTGTCCAATGCGATCAAATATAACCGCCGCGATGGCCAGGTGAGCCTTGAGATCGGCATCCAGGGGCAGCGGATCAGCGTGTCGGTGTGCGACACCGGCAACGGCATCGCCGCCGATCACATCGGGCAACTGTTCAAGCCGTTCGAACGCCTGGGGGCCGACCCGAATGTGGAAGGCAGCGGCCTGGGCCTGGCCCTGAGTAAAAGCCTGCTGGAAAACATGGACGGCCAACTCAAGGTGCAGAGCCAGCCCGGCATCGGCTCGCGCTTCACCCTGGACCTGCCCTTCGTGCGCATAGCCCACGCCCACAGTGGCGCCGCACCCGGCATCGAGCCCGAATTGAAGCGCCCTGCCCCCGTCGTCAGCACGTTCCAGGGCAAGGTGTTATGCATCGAAGACAATCTCTCCAGCCTGGCGCTGATCGAAACCCTGCTGCAACGCCGGCCCGGCATACGCCTGCTGTCGAGCATGCAAGGCCAGCTGGGGCTGGACCTCGCCGCGCAGCATGCGCCACAGCTGATCCTGGTGGATGTGGCGCTGCCCGACATCGACGGCTTGAAGGTGCTGCAACGCTTGCGCCAGTCACCGATCAGCCACGACACACCGGTGCTGATGATCACCGCCGACGCCAGCGACCTGACCCGCCAGGCATTGCTGCAGGCAGGCGCCACCGCCGTATTGAACAAACCGATCAACGTGCCTGGGTTTCTCGCCCACCTCGACCAAGCTTTTCCGGAGCCTGCGTGAACCTCGACCTGCGTATCCTGATCATCGACGACCAACGCCCGAACCTCGACCTGGTGGAGCAACTGCTGGCGCGCGAGGGCCTCACCAACGTGCTGAGCAGCACCCAGCCGCTGCGCACCCTGGAGTTGTTCAACAGCTTCGAGCCGGACCTGGTGATCCTCGACCTGCACATGCCGGAGTTCGACGGCTTTGCCGTGCTGGAACAGCTCAACCGGCGCATCCCTCAAGGCGAATACCTGCCGATCCTGGTGCTCACCGCCGACGCAACCCGCGACACACGCCTGCGCGCCCTCGCCCTGGGCGCCCGGGATTTCATCAGCAAACCCCTGGACGCGCTGGAAACCATGCTGCGGGTGTGGAACCTGCTGGAAACGCGGGTGCTGTACAAGACCCTGCGTACGCTGGTGCCTGCGGACCAGATTGAATTGCTGCAGCGTTGCGGTTCGACGGCTATACGGCGCTGCTAGTGCGGTTGGCTGACGAAGCCGGCCGTCGCTTCACGCACAAAGTCTTCATAGGTACGCAACGGATGCCCGATGATCGCCTCCAACCGCTCCACGGTACCTTCGGCGGCGTGCATGCCGAACGTCTGGATAGCGGCCATCATCAGGCGCATGTCGTACGCCAACCAACCGGGGCCGTAGGCAGCCAGTTGCCCTTCGAAGGCCACCACGTCGTCACCGCCGTAGGCGATCTCGCGGCCCAGGGCTGCACTCCAGATCTTTGCCACGGAGGCTCCCGTCAGTGCGTTTGGCCCGACCAACTCCAGGGTTACGCGCGCAAGCGCGGAAGGTGCTTTATCGCGGCGCAGCAGTTCTGCCACGGCCACATCGGCGATGTCGCGCGTATCGATCATTGAAACCCCGGCCGAGCCAATGGGCATCGGGTATACCGAGTAGTCCTGGATCGTCTGCCGGACCATCAGGTCGTTTTGCATAAAGTAAGCAGGACGCAGGATCGTCGCGGGCATATCGAGGCTTTCGAGCATGCGCTCAACCGTGTGCTTGCCGGTGAAATGCGGCACATGGGTGAAGGTGTCGGCATGAATCACCGACAGGTAAACGATGCGCTCGATACCCGCCTCACGCGCGAGGTTCAGCGTGATGAGGGCTTGGGTGACCTCGTCGGGCGTTACGGCATTGAGCAGGAACAGCGTGCGTACCGACGACAGCGCAGCGCGCAGGGAGACGACATCGGTGAGGTCTGCGACAACCTCGGTGACGCCTGCCGGGAAATCGCGCTTGCCCGCCTGGCGAACCAGGGCCTTGACCTCGGCGCCCGCCTCGGCAAGGCCTTGGGTGACGAGTGAACCAATCGTGCCGGTGGCGCCAATAACCAGAATGCTCATGGTGAAACTCCTGCAGTGGGTTTAGGTGAGTCAGTGAGTGAAATCCGCAACGCTCGCTGCGATGTGTTCAACGATATGCTGTTGCGCAAGCGGAGCACAGACTCCAAAATCTAGACACTTCGTTTCAAAAATGGAACACCATGAACCTGAACGCGCTGATCGATTTTGCCCTCGTCGCCACTAATGAAGGGCTCGGAAAGGCCAGCCGTGCGAGCGGTATAGCCAAGGCGACCTTGTCGCGCCGCATCGCTGACCTGGAAGAGCAACTGGGCGTCAGGCTGATCGAGCGCAGCGCACGCGGCCTTAAACTCACTGAAGCCGGGGAAGTGCTGATGACGCGCACGGAAGGTCCGCTGGGCGAGGTGATCGAAGCCTTGACGGCGGCCCGTGAGGGCATCTCGACACCGCGCGGACGCTTGCGCGTGGCTGCCCCGGTTTTGTTCTCGCAGCTTGCGATGGGGCGCATTGGCGCCGAGTTCTGCGCCGCCTACCCTGAAGTGGAGATCGAAGTCGTCGCCGAGGATCGCCTGGTTGACCTTGTAGAGGAACGCTTTGACGTTGCCATCCGCATCAACCCCAGCCCGGACAGCAGCCTGGTTGGCCGCTGCTTCGCCAAAGACCGACTGATCGTGGTGGCGGCGCCGGCGGTGCTCAAGCCGCTGCCCGGCGCGCTCCGGCCCGTTGCCGCTATCGTGACGTCGAGTTTCGAGCCCACCCACTGGCATCTCGATGGCGGGGAACTGGTGCTGGAGCCCGACCCGAAGCTACGGTTCTCTTCATTACTGATGGTGCGGGATGCGGCTGTGGCCGGTGCGGGCGCCGCCCTGATTCCACAGTCCATTGCCGGAAGCCAGCTTGCCCGTGGCGAGTTGGTCCAGTGGGGTACGGTGCACGGAATGGAACCCGCGCTGTGGGTGCTGCATACATCCAGGCGCCTCGCTGCCCCAAAGGTTCGCGCATTTGTTGAGTTCATCTGCGCCCACTATCCGGGCATGTCGTTGGTGTTGAAGGGATAACGGCGCTCTCGCGTGAGTCTCTTGCAGCCTGCGCAATAGACTATCGCCATCAAGGGCATTGATAGCACCCTAACGAAACCCCCATGCTAGTGGGCTGTCCGCGCGCTTATATCATTCCGAATGATAGTTACCTTTGCTTCATTCGATTCGTGACATACCGTCTCCCCGCGCATGATCCGCCCATCTCAATACATTGGCGGATGCACCTCATGGAACAGTCACTCAAACATTTGCGCTTCCCCCTGGCGATCCTGGCCGTGGTGGTGATGAGCGCGTGCGGCAAGACCCCGGACCAAGCGGCCGCCATGCCAGCGGCGAAAGTCAGCGTGGCCAAGGTGCTCGAGCAGCCGGTCAACGAGTGGGATGAATTCACCGGGCGCCTGGAAGCACCGGAAACCGTACAGATTCGTCCACGCGTGTCGGGCCAGATTGACCAAGTCGCTTTCACCGAAGGCGCTTTGGTCAAGAAAGGCGACCTGCTGTTCCAGATCGATCCACGTCCGTTCCAGGCCGAGGTACGCCGCCTCGAAGCCCAGTTGGCGCAAACGAAAGCCGCCGCTACCCGCAGCGATAACGAAGCGCAACGCGGCGACCGTCTGCGCCAGAGCAATGCGATCTCCGCCGAACTGGCCGACTCGCGCACCACCGCCGCCCAGGAAGCCCGCGCCGCTGTTGCCGGGATCCAGGCGCAGTTGGACCTGGCCAAGTTGAACCTGAGCTTCACCCGCGTCACGTCGCCGATCAGCGGCCGCGTGAGCCGCGCCGAGATCACCGCCGGCAACCTGGTGACCGCCGACACCACCGCGCTGACCAGCGTGGTTTCCACCGACAAGGTCTACGCCTACTTCGACGCCGATGAACGTGTGTTCCTCAAGTACACCGAGCTGGCCCGCCAGGGCCGTCGCGGCGCGACCACCCCGGTGTACCTGGGCCTGTCGAATGAAACCGGCAACCCGCACCTGGGCCAGATGAACTTCGTCGACAACCAGGTCAACCCGGCCACCGGTACCATCCGTGGGCGCGCCGTGTTCGATAACAGCAAGGGCGAATACACCCCTGGCCTGTATGCGCGCTTGAAGCTGGTGGGCAGCGGCACCTATTCCGCCGTGCTGATCAACGACGAAGCGGTGGGCACCGACCTGGGCAAGAAGTTCGTGCTGGTGATGGAAGGCGACAAGCCCGCCTATCGTGCGGTGGAACTGGGGCCGAAGATCGAAGGCCTGCGCATCGTGCGCAGCGGCTTGAACAAGGACGACACCATTATCGTCAAGGGCCTGCAGCGTGCACGCCCAGGTTCGCCGGTCGCACCGGAAACCATTCCGATGGCCAGCCAGGAAACCCTCGCCGCCTTGGCCCAACAACGACAAGCGCTTGAAGCCAGCAACCTGGAGCAAGTGGCGCCGGAAAAACCCGCGCCCAAGCTCGCCAGCAGCGCGACTCCACGCGGTTAAGGGATACGACTCAAGATGAATTTTTCCAAGTTCTTCATTTCGCGGCCGATCTTCGCAGCGGTGCTGTCGCTGTTGATCCTGATCGCCGGTGCAATCTCGCTGTTCCAACTGCCCATCAGCGAATACCCGGAAGTGGTACCGCCGACCGTGGTGGTACGCGCCAACTTCCCCGGTGCCAACCCTAAAGTCATCGGCGAAACCGTGGCGGCTCCGCTGGAGCAAGCCATTACCGGCGTCGAGAACATGCTGTACATGTCTTCGCAGTCGACCGCCGACGGCAAGCTGACCCTGACCATCACCTTCGCCCTGGGCACGGACCTTGACAACGCGCAGGTGCAGGTGCAAAACCGGGTGACGCGGACTCAGCCAAAACTGCCTGAGGAAGTGACGCGCATCGGTATCACCGTGGACAAGGCCTCTCCCGACCTGACCATGGTGGTGCACTTGACCTCCCCGGATCAGCGTTACGACATGCTGTACCTGTCCAACTACGCGATCCTCAATATCAAGGATGAGCTGGCCCGCCTGGGCGGTGTGGGCGACGTGCAGTTGTTCGGCATGGGCGACTACTCGCTGCGCGTCTGGCTGGACCCGAACAAGACCGCTTCGCGCAACCTGACCGCAACCGATGTGGTCAACGCGATCCGCGAACAGAACCGCCAGGTGGCCGCCGGTGCCCTGGGCGCCCAGCCGGCGCCGAGTGACACCAGCTTCCAGTTGTCGGTCAATACCCAGGGCCGCCTGGTCACCGAGGAAGAGTTCGAGAACATTGTGATTCGCGCCGGCGCCAACGGTGAGATCACCCGCCTGAAGGACATCGCCCGGGTCGAGCTGGGCTCCAGCCAATACGCGCTGCGCTCGCTGATCGATAACCAGCCTGCCGTCGCGATTCCGATTTTCCAGCGTCCAGGCTCCAACGCCATCGATATCTCCAACGATGTGCGCGCCAAGATGGCCGAGCTGAAAAAGGGCTTCCCGGCCGGCATGGATTACCGCATCGCCTATGACCCGACGATCTTTGTACGCGGCTCCATCGAAGCGGTGGTGCACACTCTGTTCGAAGCGTTGATCCTCGTGGTGCTGGTGGTGATCCTGTTCCTGCAGACCTGGCGCGCCTCGATCATTCCATTGGTGGCGGTGCCGGTATCGTTGATCGGTACGTTTGCAGTGATGCACCTGTTCGGCTTCTCACTCAATGCCTTGTCGTTGTTCGGCTTGGTACTGGCCATCGGCATCGTGGTGGACGACGCCATCGTGGTGGTGGAGAACGTCGAACGTAATATCGAACTGGGCCTGGAGCCGTTCCCGGCCACCGAAAAAGCCATGCGCGAAGTGACCGGCCCGATCGTCGCCACGGCGCTGGTGCTGTGTGCGGTGTTCATTCCGGCCGCCTTTATCAGTGGCTTGACCGGGCAGTTCTACAAACAGTTCGCCTTGACCATTGCCATTTCGACGGTGATCTCGGCATTCAACTCGCTGACGCTGTCCCCTGCCCTGGCGGCCGTGTTGCTGCGCGCCCACGACGCACCGAAGGACCGTTTCTCCAGGTTCCTCGACAAGCTCTTCGGCGGCTGGCTGTTCCGTCCCTTCAACCGCTTTTTCGAAAAGGCCAGCCATGGCTACGTCGGTACCGTGCGCCGGGTGATTCGCGGCACGGGTATCGCCCTGTTCGTGTACGCCGGCCTGATGGTGCTGACATTCTTCGGGTTTGCCCACACGCCGACCGGTTTCGTACCGGCCCAGGACAAGCAATACCTGGTGGCCTTCGCCCAACTGCCCGACGCGGCGAGCCTGGACCGTACCGAAAGCGTGATGAAGCGCATGTCGGACATCGCCCTGAAACAGCCCGGCGTGGAAAGCGCGATTGCGTTCCCTGGCCTGTCGATCAACGGTTTCACCAACAGCCCGAACAGCGGCATCGTGTTCGTGACCTTGAAACCGTTCGACGAGCGTAAAGACGCGAGCATGTCAGCGGGTGCAATTGCCGGTGCGCTGAACGGCCAGTACGCCAGTATCGAAGAAGCCTATATGGCGATCTTCCCGCCGCCGCCGGTGCAAGGCCTGGGCACGATCGGCGGGTTCCGCCTGCAGATCGAAGACCGTGGCAACCTCGGCTATGACGAGCTGTATAAAGAAGTACAGAACGTCATCACCAAAAGCCACGGCGTGCCTGAGCTGTTCGGCCTGTTCACCAGCTACACGGTCAACGTGCCGCAGGTCGATGCCGCCATCGACCGTGAAAAGGCCAAGACCCACGGCGTGGCAATCAGCGACATCTTCGACACGCTGCAGGTCTACCTGGGTTCGTTGTACGCCAACGACTTCAACCGCTTCGGGCGCACCTACCAGGTCAACGTGCAGGCCGAGCAACAGTTCCGCCAGGACTCCGACCAGATCGGCCAGCTGAAAGTGCGTAACAACAAAGGCGAGATGATCCCCCTGGCGACCTTCATCAAGGTCAGCGACACCTCGGGCCCGGACCGCGTGATGCACTACAACGGCTTTATCACCGCTGAAATCAACGGCAACGCCGCACCGGGCTACAGTTCCGGCCAGGCCCAGGCCGCGATTGAAAAACTGCTCAAGGATGAACTGCCCAACGGCATGACCTACGAGTGGACCGACCTGACTTATCAGCAAATCCTCTCGGGCAACACCGCGCTGTTCGTGTTCCCGCTCTGCGTATTGCTGGCGTTCCTGGTACTGGCCGCCCAATACGAAAGCTGGAGCCTGCCATTGGCGGTGATCCTGATCGTACCGATGACGCTGCTGTCGGCCATCACCGGGGTGATCATCTCCGGCGGCGACAACAACATCTTCACCCAAATCGGCCTGATCGTACTAGTGGGCCTGGCCTGCAAGAACGCGATCCTGATCGTCGAGTTCGCCAAGGATAAACAGCAGGAAGGCCTCGACCCGCTCGCTGCGGTACTGGAAGCCTGCCGCTTGCGTCTGCGGCCGATCCTGATGACTTCGTTCGCCTTCATCATGGGTGTGGTGCCACTGGTGTTGTCCAGCGGTGCCGGTGCCGAGATGCGGCATGCCATGGGCGTGGCGGTGTTCTCCGGGATGATCGGGGTGACCTTCTTCGGTCTGTTGCTGACGCCGGTGTTCTACGTACTGATCCGTCGCTATGTGGAGCGCAGCGAAGCACGCAAAGCGGCCAAGGCCTTGAAGCTGGAGACACAGCAATGAGCGTGAAAGTATTCCTGCCGAGCTTGCTGGTACTGGCGCTGAGCGCCTGTGCCGTGGGCCCGGACTACAAAGCCCAGACCCCGGAGGCGGCCAACATCACGGCCGCCGCCGATGCCAAGCAATATGACCATGCCAGGTTCGAAGGTATCTGGTGGCAGCAGTTCGAGGACCCGACCCTCAACCAGTTGGTCACCCAGTCGCTGCAGGGCAACCGCGACCTGCGCGTCGCCTTTGCCCGTCTGCGGGCGTCCCGTGCGATCCGCGATGACGCCAGCAACGACGCCATGCCGACCATCACCAGCCGCGTCAGCAGTGACCAGGGCAAGGGCCAGATCCCCGGCCAGACCACCCGCCGCGTCAAGACCGAGCGCTACGACCTCGGCCTGGACATGGCCTGGGAACTGGACCTGTTCGGTCGCATCCAGCGCAACCTGGAAGCCACCGACGCAGACCAGCAGGCCGCCGAGGCGGACTTGTACCAGCTGCAAGTCACCATGATCGCTGAACTGGTGGATGCCTACGGTCAACTGCGTGGCGCGCAACTGCGTGAACGCATTGCCCTGGACAACCTGAAAAACCAGCAGGACTCCCGCGGCATCACCGTCAGCCTGCGCGATGCCGGCGTGGGCGACCAACTCGACGTGGAACGCGCCGATGCGCGCCTCGCGGCGGTGGAAGCCAGCGTGCCGCAACTGCAGGCCGAGCAAGTGCGCGAGCGTAACCGCATCGCCACCCTCCTCGGCCAGCGCCCCGACAAACTGAGCGTGGACCTGAGCCCGAAAGACCTGCCGGCGATTGCCAAGGCGCTGCCGATTGGCGACCCTGGGCAACTGCTACAACGGCGCCCGGACATCCTCAGCGCCGAGCGCAAACTGGCGGCCGCCACCGCACGCATCGGCGTGGCCAAGGCCGACCTGTTCCCACGGGTCAGCCTCAGCGGCTTTCTCGGCTTCACCGCCGGGCGCGGCTCGCAGATCGGCTCGTCCGCCGCCAATGCCTGGGCCCTTGGCCCAAGCATTACCTGGGCCGCCTTCGACCTGGGCAGCGTGCGCGCCCGCTTGCGCGGCGCGGACGCCGAAGCCGACGGCGCCCTGGCGAACTACGAACAGCAAGTGCTGTTGGCCCTGGAAGAATCCGAAAACGCCTTCAGTGACTACGGCAAGCGTCAGCAACGCCTGGTCTCGCTGATCCGCCAAAGCGAATCCAGCCGCGCCGCCGCCGACCTGGCCGCAATCCGCTACCGCGAAGGGACGGTGGACTTCCTGGTCCTGCTCGACGCCCAACGCGAACGCCTGGCCGCCGAAGACTCCCAGGCCCAGGCCGAAGTGGACCTGTATCGCGGCATCGTCGCGATCTACAAGGCGCTGGGGGGTGGCTGGCAGCCGGATACGGTGGTTGCTACCGCCAAGTGATGTAAAGAGCTCCTTTGGTTGGTCGCATCCAGCCAATTTTTAGCCCTGCAATCCATTCGGTTGCGGGGCTTTTTTTGGCCGGTTATCAGTGAGTCAAACAGTTTTTGCCTGTTGGTAATCCTTATCCGTCAGACACTTCCCAAATTTCCAAATGTCTTAAATATCATTCAAAAGAGGTCGATAACGGGACGTACCCTTCATCTATAAGGAGACGAACATGGACATGAGAGTGACAATACCTAATGTACTTTCCAAACAGACGGATGCGTTCGTCATCAAGAACCCGGAAAAGGTCACGAATGCGTTCACAATCACGGAAGAGTCAAACGCCGTTGACGAACTGCGAATGTGGCAGCAAGGTGAGCTAGCGGATTTGAAAGAGTTTTTGAAAAAGTATGATATGACGTCTATCAGCACCGATGAGCTTAAGCAGGTGGGGAGGCGGTTGTTCGATAGCAAAGTAATCGGTGAGCAGGCTTTCCTGATTTTCATATCCGGAGATGGCGCCTCTGACGCCACCGGCAGACAAACGAACACGCATGTGAAATTCAATGCAATTGCGCTGTTCGACGAGAAGCTGGAGGACTACCTTGCATTTGTAAAAATGCAACCCAGACGTAGGGCGTTCACAGGGCATACCGGAATATATACAGGGCATGTTTGACGCCAATCGTGCCATTAACGCCCTCGCGTATTTCGCAAATTCGTCAAAACATGATTTGTCGGTGGATGAGCGGGCCTGATAATGAAGCAACAGGAAGGTAGCAGCGTGCCAGGGCTCTGACACACTGCTATCACTGCCGCCTAGCGTCCGTATCTGACAGTTCCGGAAAAGGCCTTCAAGCCGGTATCAGGATTGTGCGCCCTGACTCTATATGTACCGAGAGGCCCCAGCCAAGACACCCGAGGAGACAAAGGATTGGCCGCAACCTTCGTCCAAGAGGAGCCGACTTCACGCTCGATGGATATCTGGGGAGCTCTCCCCGCACCCGCCGCTGAAATCACTGCCTCGATATTCGCATTAGAACATCCATTACTACCCGTTATTACGAATGGCCCATGTACGGTAACTTCAGTTTCCGGCTCTACTGTCCCGCTAAAACTCTCCGAGATATTCAAACACAGTGCCGATGCCTGAGCGGATACCAATATCAACGCTGCAAAAGGTAATGCAATAAAACGACTCATAAGCTCACCCTACGTAGGTTGGTTAATAACTCAACGCGTACGGCTTACCCAACTTTGGCTTCGCACCATTATCTGTAATTTGCGCATAACCACAAAGTAAGACCGTGGTTAAAACGGTGCACGATTCTTTGTTCCAAGTATGCCAGTCACATCCTAAAAACAAGAGGGACTGGTCTGTCATACCAAAGAGTAGGAATTAGTCAGTTCTTTCCTAGTCTCGCACCAGCGCTACGTGTGCGGCGTTGATCGTTCCCACGCTCCGCGTGGCAATGCATCGTGTGACGCTCCGCGTCACCATTGCGCAAGTGCCTGAGTTTTCGCTGAAAGCGGACGCGGAGCGTCCCGGGTGGCATTCCCACGCAGAGCGTGGGAACGATCATTGTTCTACGTTGCGTCGTTAAGAATCAAACTCCGATAATGCCCCGGATTCGACCCGCTCCATTTACGAAACGCCTTATAAAAGGAACTCGTATCGGCAAACCCCAGCCGCTCGGCAATCTGGGCGAAGCTGATCTGCGGCTCAGCCAGCCACACAATCGCCAGTTCCTTGCGCACGCTGTCCTTGAGGCCCTGGTAGGTCTGCCCTTCTTCTGCCAGGCGGCGACGCAGGGTGGACGCGGAGATGCACAGGGTGGCGGCAAGGCCGTCGGTCTCCGGCCAGGTGTGTGGGGGCATGTGGCGCAGGTCATGCTTGATGCGGCTGGCGAGGCTTTCCGGGTCGCGGTATTTGACCAGGATATTGGCCGGCGCGTGGCTGAGGAAACGCTGCAATTCCTGTGGGGTTCGTTTGATCGGCAGGTCCAGGCACTCGGCGGAAAAGATCATGCGGGTGCGTGGCCGATCAAAGCGCAGGTTGTCGGAAAACATCACTTGGTAATCATCACAAAAGTCCGGCCGTGCGCAGCGCAATTCGACGGCCAGAATCGGGATGCGCCGCCCCGCCAGCCAGCAGGCAACGCCGTGGACGATCATCCAGTAAGTGAAATAGGTGAACGCGCGCTTGGGCTCGGGCTCCGGTTCGAGCAACACGATTTCCGCCAGGCTTTGTTGGCGCACCAACTGGGCAGGCAGGCGCTCAAACATCAGTGAAAGAAAATCCAGGCCGGTTTCCAGGCCGGCCACCAGGCTCGGTTGTGCCATAGCGGCACGACACAGGAACGCCAGGCTGCCGGATTTGAGCTTGCGCGGGTCCATGCCAAAAAACTCGTCATCACTGCGTCGTGCGAGCAAACGCCACAAGCGCGCATAAGCGGTGGCGGCCACGCGTGCGCCGGGCTGTTCCAGCAGCGCCGGGTCAATCCCGACTTTGCTCAACGCATCGACGGTAGCCGCGCCCGGCGCACAGCTCTGCAACAGGGCTTCGCGCACGAGGTGGATGGAGATGGTGTCTTTTTCCGACATGGGCTGTTGGGCAATCCGGCTGCGGTTCGGGTGGCCTGCATGATAAGGGCGGTTGCGCTTCGCCACCACCGTTCAGCCCACGTTCAGCAAAGGTCAATATTTCTTGTTTGGCAATGAGTATCATTATGTTACAACTTAGCCTCCTATCTAGTTACGCCCTGGTGCCCGATGCTTGTTCCCTTTTTAATCATGCTGCGCGAAGGCATTGAAGCGGCGTTGATCGTCGGCATCATCGCCAGCTACCTGCAACAGACCGGGCGCGGCCAGTGGATGCCCGCTGTGTGGATCGGTGTGTTTCTTGCGGCGGCGCTGGCGTTGCTGGTGGGCGGCGGGCTGGAACTAGTCAGTGCCGAATTCCCGCAGAAACAGCAGGAATTGTTCGAAGGCATCGTCGGACTGGTCGCGGTGGGCATTCTCAGTTCCATGGTGTTCTGGATGCGCAAGGTGGCGCGCTCGATCAAACATTCGCTGCATGCGTCCCTCGACCACGCATTGGCCGGCTCGCGGCATCAAGTCTTCGCGCTGATCGCCATGGTGTTCTTCGCCGTGGCCCGCGAAGGGCTGGAAACGGTGTTCTTCCTGCTCGCCGTGTTCCAGCAGAGCGAGGGCCTGGGTGCGCCTATCGGCGCCCTGCTCGGCCTGATCCTGGCGATCATCGTCGGTTTCCTGATCTACACCGGCAGCATGCGCCTGAACCTCGGTGCGTTTTTCCGCTGGACCGGCCTGTTCATCCTCGTAGTGGCGGCCGGCATTCTCGCCAACTCGGTGCAAGCCTTGCACGAAGCGGGCGTGTGGAATCACCTGCAGACCGTGCTGTTCGATTTCAGCGCCGCGCTGCCCATGGACAGCCCGCTGGGCTCAGTGCTTGCCGGTATGTTCGGTTATCAGGAAGCGCCGACCGTCAGCACCCTCGGCGCCTATCTGATTTACCTGGTGGTGGCGCTGGTGATGTTCTTTCTGCCGTCGCCTTCGGCCAAGCCTGTCACCCCCACTTCTTCCGTCTCCAGCCAGTAAGGACCGCCTCTTGTCCAACCCAACCCCTCAACCGGTTCCGTCGTCCCGCGCGCTGCGCTGGGCCGTGGCCGGCTCGGTGGTCGTGATGATCGCCGCCGGTGGCCTGTTCTATTACGCCGCGCAGTTGGCTGCCAGCAAGCGCCAGGCCAACCAGAATGAGATCGCGGTGACCATCCACGGCCACGCTTGCGAGCCCAACGCCCTGACGGTGCCCGCCGGGCGTGCGAGTTTTCGCATCATCAACCGCTCCGACCGCGCGGTGGAATGGGAAATCCTCGACGGCGTCCTGGTCGTCGAAGAGCGGGAAAATATTGCCCCCGGCCTGAGCCAGATGATCAATGCCAATCTGCAGCCCGGCGACTACGCGATCACCTGCGGTCTGCTGAGCAACCCCCGCGGCACCTTGCATGTCACGCCGACTGCGCAATCCGAGGCCCAGGCCAAGGCCAAGCCGTCGATGGTGGCGTTTATCGGGCCGCTGTCGGAGTTCCGCGTTTACCTGAGCGGCCAGGGCACTGCACTGGTGAAGGCGGTCACCGCGTTGCAACACGCGATCGATGCCGGCGACCTCGCCCAGGCCCAGGTGCTGTATGTACCGGCGCGCGAAGCCTACCAACGGTTGGCGCCGGCATCGCAACGCCTGGCCGAGCTGGACAACGCGATCAACGCCCGCGCCGATTATTTTGAAAAGCGCGAACAGGACCCGGCCTTCAGCGGCTTCCACCGCCTTGAATACAGCCTGTTCCAGCAGCGCAGCCTCGACGGCCTGGCGCCCGTCGCGCAGCGGTTGGTCAACGACGTCAGCGCCCTCAAACAACAACTGCTGGCCCAATCCCTGCCGCCGGAGCAACTGGTGAGCATTGTGGTGCGCAACCTCAATAGCCTGGCGGATGTACGCGCCAACAGCGGTGAAGAGGAACGCTACAGCCACATCGACCTCAACGGTTTTGCCGCCAACCTGGAGGTTGCCCACAAGGTTGTCGCGCTGATGCGGCCGCTGTTGGCCAAGTCCGCCGCCGAGCTGCTCCCCAACGTCGACAGTGCCCTCGCCGCCTTTGATGCCGAACTCCAAGGCTTCAAGGTCGACACCGGCTACGCCACCTATGACAGCGTGAACGCCGATCAGCGCAAGCAGATCGCCGACAAGGCCAAGGCCCTGGCCGCCGCACTCGATGGAATCGACCCCGCCCTTGGCCTTTTCGGCCTGCAGTGAGACGAACGCATACATGAGTGATTCAGCACAATTTGACCTTCAACGCCGCCGTGTCCTGCTCGGCATGGCCGCCACCGGCGCCGCGATTGCCGGTGGCACCCTGACCTGTCCGGCCATGGCGGCGGCCGCCGAGCAAGTCACCACCGCGCCACGCAGTGACAAGACCCAGGACCACCACGCGTTCTTCGGCAAGCACCAGAGCGGCATCGTCACCCCACGTCCCGCCTGCGGCATGCTCGTGGCATTCGACGTACTGGCCAGTGACCGTGAAGACCTGGAGCGCCTGTTCCGCACCTTGAACGAGCGCATCGCCTTCCTGATGACCGGCGGCACCGTGCCGCAAGTCGACCCGAAACTGCCGCCCACCGACTCCGGCATCCTCGGCCCGGTGGTGACACCGGATAACCTCACCATCACGGTCTCGGTCGGTGAGTCGTTGTTCGATGAACGCTTCGGCCTCGGCGCGGCCAAGCCCAAGCGCCTGACGCGCATGGTCGGTTTCCCCAACGATGCGCTGGAACCTTCGCAGTGCCACGGCGACCTGAGCCTGCAGTTCAGCTCCAACACCCCGGACACCAACATCCACGCCCTGCGCGACATCGTAAAGAACCTGCCCGACCTGCTGCTGGTGCGCTGGAAACAGGAAGGCAGCGTACCGCCCCAGGCGCCGGCCAAACCCGGCGAGCCGGCGCAGAGTGCGCGTAACTTCCTGGGTTTTCGCGATGGTTCGGCCAACCCCAATTCCAACGACGCCAAGGCCATGGACCAGATCGTGTGGGTGCAGCCAGGCAGTGACGAACCGGCCTGGGCGGCCAACGGCAGCTACCAGGCGGTGCGCATCATCCGCAACTTCGTCGAGCGCTGGGACCGCACCCCACTGCAGGAACAGGAAAGCATCATCGGCCGTGTCAAACCCACCGGCGCGCCGATGGATGGCCACAAGGAATCCGAGGTCCCTGATTACAGCAAGGACCCGGAAGGCAAGCTGACCAAGCTCGATGCCCACATCCGCCTGGCCAACCCGCGCACTCCGCAGACCCAGGCCAACCTGATCCTGCGGCGGCCGTTCAACTACTCCAACGGCGTCAATAAAAACGGTCAGCTGGACATGGGGCTGTTGTTCATCTGTTACCAGGCTGACCTGGAGAAAGGCTTTATCAGCGTGCAAACCCGGCTCAACGGCGAGCCCCTGGAGGAATACCTCAAGCCGGTCGGCGGCGGCTATTTCTTCACCTTGCCGGGGGTCACGGGGCCCGACGATTTCATCGGGCGCACGCTACTTGCAGCAACGCACCCTCAAACCACTGCCTCCACCTAAAACACACTCAGAGCGGATACCGTCCCATGAAGAAGTCGACCCTCGCGTTGTCGTTGCTGATGACCCTTTCGCCACTGTCCGCCTTTGCCGCCACGGCGCCGCTGGACCTGGTCGGTCCGGTGTCGGACTACAAAATCTATGTCACCGAAGAGATCGGTGAATTGGTCACCCAGACCCAGGCCTTCACCGACGCCGTGAAAAAAGGCGACCTGCCCACCGCTCGGAAACTCTATGCGCCGACCCGCGTGCATTATGAATCCATCGAGCCGATCGCCGAGCTGTTCAGTGACCTCGACGCCTCCATCGACTCCCGGGTCGACGATCACGAAAATGGCGTGAAGGCCGAAGACTTCACCGGCTTTCACCGCATCGAGTACAGCCTGTTCTCCGAAAACACCACCCAAGGCCTCGACGCCCTCGCCGACAAGCTCAACAGCGACGTGCTCGACCTGAAAACCCGGGTCGACGGCCTGACCTTCCCACCGGAAAAAGTTGTCGGCGGCGCCGCAGCGCTGCTCGAAGAAGTCGCCGCTACCAAGATTTCCGGCGAAGAAGACCGCTACAGCCATACCGACCTGTACGACTTCCAGGGCAACATTGACGGTGCGAAGAAAATCGTTGACCTGTTCCGTGGCCAGATCGAGAAACAAGACAAGGTATTCCTGGCCAAGGTCGACAAGAACTTCGCCACCGTGGACAAGATCCTGGCCAAGTACAAGACCCCGGACGGTGGCTTTCAGACCTACGACAAGGTCAAGGATAACGACCGCAAGGCCTTGGTGGGCCCGGTCAATACCTTGGCTGAAGACCTGTCGATGCTGCGCGGCAAGCTGGGCCTGAACTAAGCGCCCCACACACAGAAACACCCAGGCCCCGTGAAGAGCCTGGGTGTTTTTGTGTGCCTGGTGGTTTTACAGGATCCGGTAGAGCAACCGCTCGATGCGTACCCGGCTGACCCGGCGCAGGAACTTGCCCACCGCCACCGGGTAATCCACCAGCGTCTGCAGCTGTTGGTAGCCGGCAATGCGCGTGGTGTGCTGGAAAATATGCGCAAGCTCTTGCGCACGCGGCGCCAGCCACTGGCCCTGGGGGTCGTCGATCAGCAAGGCGTTTTCCAGGTCGAGTCGGAACGCCCTGGGGTTGAGGTTATTGCCAGTCAGCAGGGTGTAGCGCTGGTCGATCCACAGGCCTTTAAGGTGGTAACTGTTGTCGCCGTCGTGCCACAGGTGCAGGTTCAACTGGCCGCTGTCGATCATCGGCTGATGGCGCTTGGCAAAGCGACGCAGGCTGATTTCATACAGATACGGCAACGCCGCGATCACCTTGAAGGGTTCGCTGGGCGGAATGTAGAAGTCGTTGGCGGTCTTGTCGCCGACGATGATGTCGATCTTCACCCCGCGCGCCAGGGCCCGGTTGATCTCGCGCGTCACCGGCAGCGGCAGGTTGAAGTACGGCGTGCAGATAGTCAGTTGCTGCTGGGCGCTGGCGATCAGCTCGAGGATCACCCGGCTGAGCGGGTTGTTTTTGCCGACACCGAGTAACGGGCTGACCTGCAAGTGCCCATTGGGCAACTGCCCGGCGCTGGTGTCATACGCCGCATGCTTGAGGCGGCTGCGCAGGTCACCGATGTCGTTGCGCAGGCTGCGGGTGGTGGGCGGGTTGGGCAGGTCGAGGCGATGCACCGCCTTGGACGCTACCAGGCCATGCTCCACCAGGTGCTGCATGGAGTCGGCCAGCGCCTGGCTGTGGATCAGGTGATAACGGTCGAAGCGGTACTTGTCGAATTTGTGCAAGTACACGTTGTTCAGGCTGGCGCCGCTGTACAGCACCGTGTCGTCGATCACAAACCCCTTGAGGTGCAGCACGCCGAACAGCTCGCGGGTTTGTACCGGCACGCCGTACACCGGCACTTCACTGGCGTGACGCTGGGTCATGGCTTGGTACCAGGCGCTATTGCCCGGCTGCTTGCCGGCGCCGATCAGGCCACGCTGGGCGCGCAGCCAGTCCACCACCACGACGATGTCCAACGCCGGCCGTGCGGCTTTGGCGGCGTGCAGTGCGTCGTAGATCTCCTGCCCCGCCTCATCCTGCTGCAAGTACAACGCAACGATGTAGATGCGCCGGGTGGCCTGGGGGATTTTCTCCAGCAGGCAACGCCGATAGGCATCGGCGCTGGGCAGCACCTCGATGGCATCGGTGGACAGCGGGAAACCGCGCAGTTTAGGCAACAGGAAGCGTTTGAAGAACGACGGCATAAGGCTCGCAATGGGTCGAATCCGAAGAGGCCCAAAGCTTACACCATGGGGGTGCTCAGGTCTCGTCGGCGCACAGGGGAAAATGCCCATTGACCAAGAAGAACGATCGTTCTACTGTCTGAGGCATGAACGATATGACTCTTAATGAAACCCGCGACATTATTCTCGACGTGACCGAGAAGTTGATTTATCGCCACGGCATCGCCGCCACCGGCATGGACCTGCTGGTGAAAACCGCCGGCGTCTCGAGAAAAAGCATTTATCGCTACTTCAGCAACAAAGATGAGCTGGTGATTGCCGCCCTGCAGCGTCGCGACGAACGCTGGATGCGCTGGCTGCGCACGCAAGTCGAGCGCCATGAAGACAGTGGCGAACGCCTGCTGGCGCTGTTCAGCGCGCTGAAAAGCTGGTTCGGCTCGGCGGATTTTCGCGGCTGCGCCTTTATCAATACCAGTGGCGAAACCGGCAACGCGCAAGCCCCGGTACGCCTGCTGGCCAAGGCCCACAAACAGAAACTGTTCGAGTACGCACTTGAACTGTGTCAAGCACATGGCACCCCCGACCCGGAGCGGCAGGCCGCGCAGCTGCTGATCCTGATCGATGGCGCCATTACCGTTGCCCTGGTGATGGGCGATTCGACGGCTGCCGATACTGCGCAAGCGATGGCGCGGACCCTATTGGGGCTTTGAACTACTGTCGATGCACTTTCATAACTTTTCAGGAGCCGTTGCATGTCCTCTAACCCAGAAGTCCGCCCACCCCTGCCGCCCTTTACCCGCGAGTCGGCGATTGAAAAAGTGCGCCTGGCCGAAGACGGCTGGAACTCACGCGACCCGCAACGGGTGTCACTGGCGTACACGCTGGATACCCAGTGGCGCAACCGCGCCGAGTTTGCCCATAACCGCGAAGAGGCCAAGGGCTTCCTCACGCGCAAATGGGCCAAAGAGCTGGATTACCGACTGATCAAAGAGCTATGGGCCTTCACCGGCAACCGCATCGCCGTGCGCTATGCCTATGAATGGCACGATGACTCCGGTAACTGGTTCCGTTCGTACGGTAATGAAAACTGGGAGTTTGACGAAAACGGCCTGATGGCCAATCGTTTTGCCTGCATCAACGATTTGCCGATCAAGGAAAGTGAACGCAAGTTCCACTGGCCGCTGGGACGGCGGCCGGATGATCATCCGGGATTGTCCGAATTAAGTCTGTAGCCCGATCATTCCCACGCTCTGCGTGGGAATGCCTCCCGGGACGCTCCGCGTCCCTAATACGCACAGGTGACGCGGATCGTCAGGGGCTGCATTCCCACGCGGGAGCGTGGGAACGATCCGCGCGGCTGTTACTCAGTCCTGATTCAGCCCAACTCGATACAGCACCCCATCATCCTCATCCGTCAGCACATACAGGTAGCCATCCGGCCCCTGCCGCACATCGCGAATCCGCGCGTTCAAATCACCCAGCAAACGCTCTTCATGCACGACCTTGTCGCCATCGAACTGCAGCCGGATCAGCTCTTTGCTGGCCAGCGCGCCGATAAACAGGTTGTGCTGCCAGGCCTTGAAACGGTCGGCGTCGTAGAACGCCATGCCACTGATCGCCGGTGACTTCTCCCACACATGGTGCGGTGCCACGGTGCCTTCAGCGGTCTTGCCCTTGGCCTCGGGGATCGGCGTGAGGGAATAGTTGATGCCGTGCGTCGCCAACGGCCAGCCGTAGTTCTTGCCGCGTTCGATGATGTTGATTTCATCACCACCCCGTGGCCCATGTTCGTTTTCCCAGATCGTCCCGCTCCAGGGGTTCAACGCCAGGCCCTGTGGGTTGCGTTGGCCGTAGGACCAGATCTCAGGGCGTACCCCAGGCTGACCAACAAACGGGTTGTCGTCGGGTACGCGACCATCCGCATAAATGCGTACGACTTTACCCTGCAGCTTGTCCAGGTCCTGGGCGGTGGGCCGCACATTGTTTTCGCCCAGGGTCACGAACAGGTAGCCGTCACGGTCAAACGCCAGGCGCGAGCCGAAGTGGTTGCCGGTGGACAGCTTGGGCTCCTGGCGCAGGATCACCGTGAAGTCCTTCAAACCGCTCAAGTCATCGGCCAGACGCCCTCGCCCCACGGCGGTCCCGGCCTTGCCATCCTGGCCGCCCCCTTCGGCGTACGACAGGTAGACCATGCGGTCTTGCTTGAAGTCGGGCGACAGCACTACATCAAGCAAACCGCCCTGCCCCTTGGCCCACACCTGGGGCACGCCGGTCAACGGCGCGGACAGCTTGCCGTCCGGGCTGACAAAGCGCAGTTGGCCGGGCAATTCGGTCACCAGGAAACCTTGCCTGTCCGGCAGGAATGCCACCGCCCAGGGGCGATTCAGGCCCTTGGCGACCGGCGTCGCAGTAATGCTGCCTTGCTCACTGGGAAACTGTTGTGCATCGGCGGCTTGAACCGCAGCCATTGGCAGCAGCGTGGTTGCGCAAAGAGCGGCTAGCAGGGTTTTGCGTAGAAACATAAGACGGATCCTTACCGGCGATTACCGTTGGCATCATAGGTGGGAGCTTTGGTTTCGGTGTTCGGGCGACTGGGCGCGGCGTCACGCTTGGGATAGCTGTTGCCAATCCCGCCGTTTTCCACGGTAGGCCGAGGTTGGGTCGGCGCCGTCTGGATACCGCGAACGGCCGGCGCATTGGGCTGGGTGCCCTGCATGCTGTTGGGGTTGGCCCGGTGGATAGGGCTGTTGTTGGAGTCGTAACGACCCGGCAAGTTTTGCGCCTGGGCCAATGGCACCAGGGCCAGGCCCGAGCCCAGCACTGCAACCAGCGCTGCAAGATGACGCACATAACGGTTCATGACGATGCCTCTCTATGCCGAGGAGTACGTGCTTTCGATAACACGCTACCCCAGGGGTTCGTCTGGCGACATTAAATAGTTGCTCATCAGGTGTAACACGATCTGTCCGAGCATCTGCTCGCCGAAACTTTTGCCCAGGCCCACGAGTCACCAGAACACAGACTTATCTTTGTAGGAGATGCACTTATGCCCCGGGCAATCTGGAAAGGCGCCATCAGTTTCGGTTTGGTTCACATCCCGGTGTCGCTGGTGTCGGCGACGTCTGCCCAAGGCGTCGATTTTGACTGGCTGGACAAACGCAGCATGGACCCGGTGGGCTACAAGCGCATCAACAAGGCCACGGGCAAAGAAATCACCAAGGAAAATATCGTCAAAGGCGTAGCTTACGAAAAAGGCCGCTACGTGGTGCTCAGCGAAGATGAGATCCGCTCAGCCCACCCCAAGTCGACCCAGACCATCGAAATCATCGCCTTTGTCGCCAGCGACCAGATCCCCCTGCAGAACATCGATACGCCCTACTTCCTGGCCCCGGATAAACGCGGCGGCAAGGTCTACGCGCTGCTGCGCGAAACCCTGAAAAAAACCGGCAAGGTCGCCCTGGCCAATGTGGTGTTGCATACCAAGCAGCACCTTGCCGCCTTGATGCCGCTGGAGTCGGCACTGGTGCTGGTCATGCTGCGCTGGCCCGCCGAGGTGCGCAGCCTGGATGAGTTGGAGCTGGGCAGCGATGTGACCAAACCCACCCTGGCCAAGGGCGAGCTGGACATGGCCAAGCGCCTGGTGGAAGACATGAGCGCCGACTGGCAACCCGAGGAGTACCGCGACAGCTTCCAGGAAAAAATCATGGCGCTGGTGGAGAAAAAGGCCAAGGCCGGCAAGATCGAAGACGTGGAATCGACCGAAGGCAGCGAAGAGCGCAAATCGGCCGATGTGATCGACCTGACGGAACTGCTCAAGCGCAGCCTGGCGGGCAAACCTGCGGCGAAAAAAACCGCGGCGAAGAAATCCAACAAAAAGGCCTCTTGAGCCTGCCATTGGCTGGAGAACGACATGGCAAAGCCCCTGAGCGAGTACAACCGTAAACGCGACTTCGGGATCACCGCCGAACCCGCCGGCGACTCACCGGCCGGCAAGCGCAAAGCCTCGGCCCTGAGCTTTGTGATCCAGAAACATGATGCGCGTAACCTGCACTATGACTTTCGCCTGGAACTCGACGGCGTGCTGTTGAGCTGGGCGGTGCCCAAAGGCCCGAGCCTGGACCCGAGCCAGAAGCGCCTGGCGGTCCACGTTGAAGACCACCCGCTGAGTTACGGTGGCTTCGAGGGCAGTATTCCCGCCGGCCAATACGGCGCCGGGGATGTCATCGTGTGGGACCGCGGCATCTGGCAACCCCATGACGACCCGCACAAGGCTTACGCGGCCGGCAAACTCAAATTCAGCCTGGTCGGCGAAAAACTCTCGGGGGACTGGACCCTGGTGCGCACCCGGCTCAAGGGCAGCGGCGACAAGCAACAATGGCTGCTGATCAAGGAAAAGGACCAGCAGGCACGGCCCATCGCCGAATACGATATCGTCCAGGCCGAACCCGCCAGCGTGCTGAGCGACGCGGTGGTCGGCAAGCCCAAGGCCAAGGCTCAGGCAAAAACCAAAGCGGCACCCAAGGCAGCTCCCAAGGCGAGCACGCGCAAGCAGGCCACCGCCGTGCCCGAGCAGTTCTCCCCGCAACTGGCCACCCTGGTCGATCGGGCACCCGAAGGTGACTGGCAGTACGAGATCAAGTTCGACGGTTACCGCATCCTCGCGCGCATCCAGGGAGGTGAAGTGCGCCTGTTCACCCGCAACGGGCACGACTGGACCGAGCGCCTGCCGCGCCAGGCCAAGGCTTTGCAAGCGCTCAAGCTCAAGGACAGCTGGCTGGACGGCGAGGTGGTCAGCCTCAACGGCGACGGCCTGCCGGATTTCCAGGCGTTGCAGAATGCCTTTGACATCGGCCGCAGCCTCGACATCGTCTATTACCTGTTTGACGCGCCCTTCCTGAATGGCCGCGATCAGCGCGAAGACCCGGTCGAAACGCGTCGCGCCGCGCTCAAATCCGCGCTGTCCGCCAGCAAGAGCAAGCTGCTGCGCTTCTCCGAAGCGTTTGCGGCCAACCACCACGACATTTTCGAAAGCGCCTGCGACCTGGCCCTGGAAGGCGTCATCGGCAAGCGTGCCGGCAGCCCTTACGTGTCCAGGCGCAGTGACGACTGGATCAAGCTCAAATGCCGCTTGCGCCAGGAGTTCGTAATTGTCGGTTATACCCGCCCCCAAGGCTCGCGCACCGGGTTTGGCGCGCTGCTGTTGGCGGTCAACGACGACGCCGGGCTGGTATACGCCGGGCGCGTGGGCACCGGCTTCGACCAGGCATCGCTGAAAGCCATCTACACCCAGCTCACCGCGCTCGAGCGCGACGACTCGCCACTGCAAAAGCCGTTGACCAGCGCCCAGGCGCGTGGCGTGCACTGGGTCGAACCGAGCCTGGTCGGCGAGGTGCAATTTGCCGAATGGACCCGTGAAGGCGTGGTGCGCCAGGCCGCGTTTGTGGGCATGCGCACCGACAAGCCGGCCGCGCAGATCATTCACGAACTGCCGCGCGCGGCCAAATCGGTCAAGGCGCCTGCGGCGAAAAAAACCGAGAAGCAGGTGAAAACCGTGAAGGACCTGAAAATCACCCACCCTGATCGCGTCATCGACAAGCAGAGCGGTACGCAAAAGCAGCAACTGGCACAGTTCTACGCCGACACCAGCGCATGGATCCTGCCGTTCCTGCGCAACCGGCCCGTGTCGCTGCTCAGGGCGCCGGAGGGCATCGAAGGCGAACAGTTCTTCCAGAAGCACATCGAACGCATGACGATCCCCCACATCAAGCAACTGGACCAGGCTCTGGACCCCGGCCATGCACGCCTGATGGAAATAGACACTGCAGACGCCCTGGTCGGCGCCGTGCAAATGGGCACGGTCGAGCTGCACACCTGGGGCGCCACCACGGACAAGATCGAAACCCCCGACCTGTTCGTACTCGACCTCGACCCGGACCCCGCCCTGCCCTGGAAGGCCATGCTGGAAGCTGCGCAACTGACCCTCTCGGTGCTGGACGAATTGGGCTTGCAGGCCTTCGTCAAGACCAGCGGTGGCAAAGGCTTGCACCTGATTGTACCGCTGGCCCGGCGAGACGACTGGGACAGCGTGAAAGCCTTCGCCAAGGCCATTGCCCAATTCATGACCCAGCAATTGCCCGAGCGCTTCACGGCCACCAGCGGCCCGAAAAACCGCGTGGGCAAAATCTTCATCGATTATCTGCGCAACGCCAGGGGCGCCAGCACGGTTGCCGCTTACTCCGTGCGGGCGCGGCCCGGCCTGCCGGTTTCGGTACCGGTCAGCCGGGAGGAGTTGAATGGATTGCGCAGTTCCCAGCAATGGACAGTGGCCAACCTGCACGAACGCTTGCAGAGTTTGCAGGCCGACCCCTGGGCCGGCTATGCCAATCGACAGAAGATCAGCAAGAAGATGTGGGACAAGCTGGGCGCGAAGCCACCGAACTGATCCGCGCCATGGGTGGGGCTCAGATAAGGATGAAGATCAGCGCGAGGCCAGCGAAGATCGCCCACTTTTCCAGGTAGTAGCGCGTGCGGTTGCGCTTTTTCAGCTCCTTGCCGCGCAGCCGGATCTTGTACAAGCGGGTAAAGGCGCGGTTGAGGCCGCCGGTCTTGTCGCCTTCATCATTGGGCGAACCCGCAGCGGCCATCACATTGCGGCTGAACCAGCGGTTGAACGCGGCTGCCCAGCGGTATTTCATCGGCCG
This sequence comes from Pseudomonas sp. R1-43-08, assembly GCF_003852255.1. Classification (NCBI taxonomy): domain Bacteria; kingdom Pseudomonadati; phylum Pseudomonadota; class Gammaproteobacteria; order Pseudomonadales; family Pseudomonadaceae; genus Pseudomonas; species Pseudomonas sp. R1-43-08. The sequence continues at coordinate 2,626,106 of NZ_CP027734.1, read as the reverse complement.
CTCGATGTCGCAGAACAGAATGATGCGGTTGTGGGCCGTGGTGTTTTCCGCGTAATGGATATAGGTCTCGTCGAACATCACCGGCTCGCCGTCGTGCCAGTAATAGCTCTCGCCGTCCACATTGATATAGCAGCCCGGATCGTTTGGGGTATCCAGCCCCAGGTGATAGCGGTAGGAGCCCGCATAGGGGTCACGGTGACGCACCAGTTTGGAACCCGGCGGCAGCTCGGCGAACATCGCGGCCTTGATCGAGCCGATGCTTTGCACCAGTTCGGTGGTGCGCGGGCACAGCTTCATCGCCGAAGGATGGCTGTCGCCGTACCACTTCAGATAGAAGCGCTTCCAGCCGGACTTGAAGAACGAGTTGAAGCCCACGTCATTGTATTGCTCCGAGCGCTTGATCTCCCCGGCGCGCATCAGGTTCTGAGCTTCCTGGCGGATCTCTTCCCAGTGCGCCTGCAACGGGCTCAGGTCCGGAAAATCGCTGGGCGACAGATAGGGGCGACTGGGTTGCTTGGAGAACAGATACAGGAAGCAGTTGATCGGCGCCAGGAACGTCGAGTGGTCGCTGAGCTGGCGGCCCAACTTGTGTCGCACCCGGCCACGCAAATGTACATACGCGATGGAGGCAACGTAGAGAGCAACAATGATGAGTTTCAAGGGATTCGTCACACGTCAGGGAGAGAACAGGCTGCTCCTGCGTGCCCACAACGGCCGAGGATGGATAAGCAGCACCTGAAATCACAATTCACATACAGGCGACACGACCGGCTGGAGGACCCTCCGATGTGTGACCATTGGCCGTTATTTAGCCATACTTTGTAACCAAAGGTTAACTAAGAATTGTGAAAAGCTGTCCACTGAGTGTGTTGGGGAGGTTGCGCAGGCGGGCCCCCAGGACCCGCCGGCCAGAGACGTCGCTACGGCTTAAAGCTGATCGTCCTTACGTTCACGGCGTGAAAAACTGCTGTCTTCCAATGCCGAATACGGTACCGCCTGACGCTGGGTAAACATGAGGTGGCGGACCAGCGCGACCATCAGCCCGAGCAGTAACCCGCCCACCAGGCTCAACGCAATGACCAGAGCTTTTTTCGGTTTGATCGGCGCCAGAGGCTCCTGGGCGCGACGGTCAATTGTCACCAGCTTCAGGTTGCTCATGTCGATGTTCAAACCACGCAACCTGGCGACTTCGGCGCGAAGCGGCTCGACGTCCTGCAGGAAGATGTCTTCATTGCCACGTTTGCGCAGCACTTCAACTTCGCGGTTGGCGTCCAACAGCTGGAGCTCCTTGCCAATTTCGGCAATACGCGGATTGGTGAAGTCATCGCTGGTGCGCTTTTGCAGCGCGGCGCGTTCGGCCTCCAGGGCCTCGGTACCCATGAAGTACAGCGGAATTTTCTGATTGTTGACTTCGGTGCGCATCACCTGGCTCGAGCCGGTTCGCGCGGAGTCGGCCATGGAGGATGGCGTGGTCGGTGTCCTGATCCCCATGGACTGAGCGATGCCGATGGCTTCAGCCAATTCCGCCAGGCGGTTGGTCCGCTCCATTTTCATCTGCAAGCGCAGGGCGCTGAGTTCGTCCTGCAATTGGGCGCGCTTGAGACGGTCCGCCTCGAGCAACTTGGCGATTTTCGATTCCTTTTCGGTGTCGTAGTTGGCCCGGGCGGCGTCGATCTTGCCCTTGAGCTCAGCCAGCCGGTTGTTCACGATCACCTTGAGGTCGGCGCCGACCTGCTGACGCTCTGCGGCAATGGCGTAGTCGACAAACCCGTTGAGAATTTTCACCCCATCAACATCGGTCGGGTACTGCAATTCCAGACGGATGTAGTTGCTCAGCGAGTCGGACTTCTTCGGGTCCGGCAGGATCAGATTGACCGAGTTCCGATTGAAGGCTTCAAAACTCTGTTCCAGGGTTTGCCCGGGTTTCTGAAACGCCTTGAACAATTCCTCGTGATCCTTGAAGAACCCAAGGCGAGCCTCGTAGGAGTCCAACTGCGCGCCCACTTTGAGCAACGCATCGGCGGGCGGCAATTTATACACTTCAGAGCGGTTCAACGCGTCCAGCTCGTTGATCGCCGCAGGCCGTAGCACGCTGCTGACCTCGTAGGTCTTGGGCGCCAGGAAGGCATACCCCGCACCTAGAACGCCCGCCAGAACCGTACAACCCACGATCAGCTTTTTTTGTCGCCAGATGGCGTGAAACAATTCAAACAGATCAATTTCATCAGACGCTACAGCGGGCGCAGGCGGGGAAGTACGATTCAAAATAAGCACACCTTAATTAATACTAAAAGGCCATCACTCGAAGAAACCCTAAAGCTTCAAATCAGGGACAACGCCCTGAGCACGGCGGACCAATGGCAATCTGACTACTGAGTCTGACGAAAAATCCCGCGTATTTAAGGATTATTTCTGCTTTATGTCGATGTGTAGCCAAAAAGATATTTTGATGTGGGATTAATCACGCTACAAGCGTAGCTAATACAACATGAAAATGCTGTCAAATAGCTGTCCCATAAAGAAAAATCCTGCCACCTGAAAGCACTGGTCCTGTGCGGATACAATCCCCTCCCCCCTTCAGCAAAAGGAAGTTGCATGTCATCCCCTTCAGTCACGGATTACCACGCCCTGCAAGGTGCCTGGGAGCAAACCGCCCTGGAAGACAATGGCGTACTCAATCCTGCCGATGCACATAGCGCGCCAGGTGCCATCACCAGGATCAGCGGCGACACGTTTGAAGTCGTCACGGTCGAGGGCGACCTCTTGCTGGCGGGGCGTTTTGTCCTGGATGCCGAAACCACGCCCAAGAGCATTACCTGGGTGGATGCCATCGGCGCGGACGCCGGCAAGTCGCTACCAGCCAGCTACCGGCTAGAAGGTGATCATTTTGTATTTATCGCTGCCGATGAAGGCATGCCCCGGCCCACCGTGTTCAGTACCGGCCCGGGGCAAACCATGCGCACCTTCGTACGCCGGGCATGAACGGCGCTCTTATCCGCTTTGATCATCGCATTTTCACAAGGCCTTCACGTTCCGGCCTATAGGGTGAAGCCTACCTACTCCAGTGATTCCCTTGGCCCGCCGTTATGTGCGGGCTTTTTTTTGCGCGCCGAAAAACGCCCTGGGCCAGCGCGAAACTTATCGCCAGGCGCGCAGGTCACTAGCCCAACGCGTGTCCGGCCCCTGGACAGCGTCCTGGAAGGTTGCATCGTGGCCCATCATTCAGACCTGCGCATTGCCTTGTCCCTGGACAGCCTGAATTTCTTCCTCGCGGATGTGCGCGACGGCCTGGGCCCGTACCTGGCGATTTATCTGCTGGCGGTACATAAATGGGACCCGGCCAGCATTGGCGTGGTCATGACCCTGGCGGGTATTGCCGCGCTGATCACCCAGGGTCCGGCAGGCGCATTGATCGACCGTACCCGCAGCAAACGCGCGGTGATTGCACTTGCCGCGCTGCTGGTCACGCTCAGTTGCCTGATGCTGCCCTTCGTCAGTTCGTTTGGCTGGGTGGCGCTGACCCAGGCCGCCAGCGCCATCGCCGCGTCGGTGTTCGCCCCGGCGATTTCCGCGATTTCCCTTGGCATCACCGGGCCGCGCGCGTTTACTCGGCGTACCGGACGCAACGAAACCTTCAATCACGCCGGTAACGCCGTGGCAGCATTGCTGGCCGGGGGTTTGGCTTATCTATTCGGGCCGGTGGTGGTGTTTTACCTGATGGCGTTTATGGCCGTCGCCAGTGTCATCGCGGTCGGTTGCGTGCCGGGCAAGGCGATCGACCATGAGGTGGCCCGGGGCTTCGACCCCGCGCATCATACTGACCATGAGCAGCCCTCGGGCCTGAACGTCTTGCTCGCCAACCGCCCCTTGTTGCTGTTCGCCATCTGCTGTGCGCTGTTTCACCTGGCCAATGCCGCGATGCTGCCGCTGGTCAGCCAGAAGCTGTCGCAGATCAACCTGCAGATGGCCACGCCATTGACCTCGGCCTGCATCGTCGCAGCGCAATTGGTGATGGTGCCGACGGCTATGCTGGTGGGGGCCAAGGCCGACCTCTGGGGGCGCAAGCCGCTGCTGCTGGCCGGTTTCATGATTCTGCCGTTGCGCGGCGTGCTTTATACCCTGTCCAGCGACCCCTACTGGCTGGTTGCCGTGCAGATGCTCGACGGCATCGGCGCGGGCATTTTCGGCGCGCTGTTCCCCGTGATCGTCAAGGACCTGACCCAAGGCACCGGCCGCTTCAATGTCAGCCTCGGCGCGCTGTCCACGGTATTTGGCCTGGGCGCGGCGCTGAGCAGCAGCCTGGCAGGCTTCGTGGTGCAAATGGCCGGCTACAACGCCGCCTTCCTGACCCTGGCCGGGGTGGCGGCCGTCGCGTTGCTGCTGGTAGGGCTGGCCATGCCCGAGACACTGGCAAAACCATCCTTCGCTCGCCATACACCTGTTGCCTGACATATGCGACAATGCGCGCCAAATTCCAACACACAGATTTTGCGCTCAGCGACCGGGTTTCGCGCCTCGATGTCGCTGTTGGCGCATGTCTGAAGGCTCCTGCCGGGACGACGCGATCACCCATGTTCCGCTGCCAACATTGACCTGAACTGAGAAATGCTCTCTGAAGATAGCCCGGCACCTTCAAACACTGCGCAGGTGAAGCTAACGGGGGCGGTGCCTGGAGCAGTAATGATGCGGTCTGCCATCACCGCTATCGAGCTGCTTCGGTAAAGCGTGCAGCCTTCATAACTGACGGCACTCTGTAAGAAGTCAGCGCTGTTCGAGGTATGAGGAACCGTGTCTAGAAGACCGGCCCTCGCAAGTGCCAGCGTTCCTCCACAGATACCGGCAATGGTTGCTCCACTTGAACGACTGGCATGAAGAAAGTCCCGAATATCCGGGGCTTCTGCACTGTCCCAGACCATCCCTCCAATGACGACGACAACGTCCGGTTTCCAGTCCAGACATTGTTGCAAGCTGCTATCGACCGTTACAGCCAATCCACCCTGCGAACGAAACTGCCCCGTAGTAGGAGCAAAAAACCTGACGTCGATCCCGTAAAACGGGGACGCCGTACCAGCAATGAAAGCATATTCCCAGTCCGCAAAACCGGGTGTCAGTATCAAACCCACGCGTGCCATCAGTCAGAATCCTCCATGAATGTCGTAACATATGACGACAACAAACAGACATCAAGGCCTGCGCCCTACGGCCAGCGCCAGCACGTTCGCAGCAAGAATCTGCTTTTGTGCTGCGCCCATGCTGTCCTCCAGGCAAGAAAAAAGCTGCAATATGCGACTTCGGTTAACCTTTATATTTTGTGGCAAGGAGCCATGTGATGTATTCGAAAGTCGTCTTAATGATTTTTGCAGCTGTTTCTGCGTCAGGTTGTGGGACCGTCAATACCACGTTCAGAGACGACGCTATCGCGAGCAACAAGCTTGCCCGATGGCACTCGCACTGTGATTCAGTTCCGAGAATCTATAGCGGTGCCGTTTTTGATTACTGCACACTCAATGCTGAGCCCCGCCACGGCACGGGCTTTGACGGATATCCCTCAGCGTCATTAATTGCGCTTGATATGGCCTTGTCTGGAGTGACGGACACGATACTGTTGCCCTATACGATTTATCTTCAGAGGAAGCATGGAGATATAAAAAAGTCGAGTTTCTGATCAGTCTTTCGCCGACGAATTTAATCAGCCACCACTTCTTCAGAGGTGCATTAGAGGTCGTATATCTGAATTTTTGGAAGCAAAACCGCTTTCTTGATCTTCAATCAGTGTTTCAAAGCATCACATTGTGCACGTAGGTCCCTATCGTCGATCGAACCGCAACTACCGTTGTTGGTTCTTGCGTTACACAGATAGCGCTGATCGCGGTCGTCAATGCTATTGCAGCTACCTCCGTTGGTTTCCGCATTGCAGGCATAGCGCAGGTCCCTATCGTTGATCGAACCGCAACTACCACGGCCTTCTTTGGCTTTGCAGTAAGCGCGCTGGTCCGAATCGCCAATACTGTCGCAGCCCGCAAAGGTATAGCCGCTAATCATCATCAGCAGTAAAAAGAATACTCTCATAGTTTTCCTTCCTAGGTTTGCTGGGAACTTAGCCGGTTTTCTCAGCCCGCTATGACGCGCTTCGTTCATCTTTAGCGCCATACACCCCGCCAGCATCGCCACCGCGACCGCCGCTATTAAAATTCGCATGTCGCTTCCTGTTCTTAAATCGAATCGATATCTACAGCGCTCATCGGGCGCAAGTACTCACAACGCCGGATATTTTTTCTGACGGAGATTGCCATGTACGGTCACTGCCATTCCAGCTAAAACACTCCGCATGTCGTTCCCTCTTTGGTTTGGCAGGCCTGCAACAGTTACAGCTGCTTAAATCGAACTACTACGGTGGATGCGAGCATGTCTCCTAAGCGCTTCCGTGAGCCAAAGAAAATAAATATCCAGTCAAAAATGCTCAGAATGGGCGTAGTGATGTTTCGCATAAAAGATTGATATAGATTGCAATTAAGGTGGCTGCGCTCGTCAATCACTGACATCCCCAACAATTTTTTACCCACGCTTTGACCGTTAGGCATTGCGTCGGAGAATAGGTAATAAGCCGCAGCAGCGCCGAAAGCCAGGACCGCGACCACATCTGGAGAAAAACCAACAAACTCAGTCGCGCGCCCGACGAAAAATAGCACAAAGAGGGTAATTAACGAGTCAATCCATTGCCCTCCAAGCCGACGCCCTAATCCGGCCAGGTTGTCTGGCTTCCGGTACTCGTTTTGCGTGGTACTCACTTCCATGCGTTTCCGCTCCAATGGATTTGATTTCAATATTTTCAGATGCAAAAAGTACAGCGCTTGGCTGGGCTATGTCTCATTGTTGGCGGACTTCTAAAATCGTCGCACTTGGATACTTAGCGAGTATTTTCCGGTCAGCCTCCCGCTGATCCACCCCGTTCTGAAGCAGATCGCTCATTCCGGAACCGTTGCTTGCTTTCAACTTGAACACGAATGTTCTCACTGTTGCCACGTTGCGGCTCCTTCGCTTTGATTGGAAACCCACGATGGCACTTTGCCTCGCCAGGCATCCAGTGTGGCTCCGGGCAATCAGGGAAACGGCGGGGAACTCGCCACCTTGGAGGCGAATGCTGAAAATGCCGATGATCGGAAACGCCACGGTACCTATCTCGGTGGAAGTAACCACCACAATGCCAAATTGACCAAGGGTCAGGCGGTGGCGATTCGGACAAAGCGAAGAGCGGGCGCGCGCGTGCAGGATCTCGCGGCCGAGCCTGGAGTGAGCGTAACTACCATCGAATCCATTATTTACAACCGGAGCTACTTGTCGCCAGGCGTCGAGTTCAAGCGGATGACGCTATGATCGCTACCCTCTGGTTCGAATACGTCTTCATCTACAAGGGGCCAAGGCCATGGCTGTGAAGTCCAGCTAGCGCGACACCGCCGTCATTTTCGTTGGAAAAAGCGATCTCAGAGCGACCGAAAGAGCCGCCGCTATGAAGGAAGCGGCAATTTTCGAAGATGAATGAATCACATTGAGAAAATCACCGAAGGTCGCCGTCCCCGGATCAGCTTTCAGGAGAAATAACACGATGAAGCCAAGATAGCAGCCTAGAGCACACCCCAAAAAAAGCCTCATTTCAGAACGCGCAAAAGCTATGGAGCGTTGAGTTAACAAAGCACCACTGTGGGCGGCGCTTCTTAGCGACTCGTTGAAATTCATAGGCTGGATCCTTCCATTGATTGATGGCGGACCATTAGTAAATCAACACAAAACAAACCCCAATCCCCCTGCATGCCTGCCGATGACCAGGCCGCTGATCCTCGAGTGCGGTGTACACCCTGACAAATTTGCCGGGGTGAACCTGCCCTCGATCATCGGCGCGTGCCAGGCGTGATGATCGCAAACAAATGCGACCCGGTCGGCGCCGGCCACGGCTGCGCTTACCGCCTCGGTTCTATCGCAGAAACAGGCGGGACCGTTTCGTATTGTTGTATGAGCGCGCCATGCACGCGTTGAAATTTGCGAGGGGTACGCGGAGCGTCGGAAAAAAGGCAAAGGGAACGTGCTGGAAACGCCCTCCATTTTCCCGCCGTCAAAGAACTCGGAGTACGTGAAACAGACATCTGACCTGCACAAGCAGTGGGTGCCGACGCTGAAAGCCCTGAATATCCGTCGTCGACCGCCATACAACTGTCGTCACACCTATGCGACAATATGCATTATGTCTGGCATGAACCCCGCCTTCATCTCCCAGCAGCTCGGCCATAGCGTGCAGATGCTGCTCTCGACTTATGCGCGTTGGATCAACTCAAGCTCAGATTGGAGCGAAATGGAAAAGCTCCAAATTGGTCCCAAATTGGTCCCAGTTCAAATAAGCGCACTCTAAGCTATTGATAGGTAAAGTAATTGATCTCCACAGCTAACATCACCATGCAGTTCGGCGCCAAGCCGCTCTTCGAGAACGTCTCGGTCAAGTTCGGCGCCGGCAACCGCTATGGTTTGATCGGTGCCAACGGTTGCGGCAAGTCGACCTTCATGAAAATCCTCGGCGGCGACCTTGAACCGTCCGGCGGCCAGGTCATGCTCGAGCCGAACGTGCGCCTGGGCAAGCTGCGCCAGGACCAGTTCGCCTACGAAGAATTCACCGTGCTCGACACCGTGATCATGGGCCACGAAGAGCTGTGGAAGGTCAAGGCCGAACGCGACCGCATCTACTCGCTGCCGGAAATGAGCGAAGAAGATGGCATGGCCGTGGCCGAGCTGGAAACCGAGTTCGCCGAGATGGACGGCTACACCGCCGAATCCCGCGCCGGTGAGCTGCTGCTGGGCCTGGGGATTCCCCTGGAACAGCATTTCGGCCCGATGAGCGAAGTGTCGCCCGGCTGGAAACTGCGAGTATTGCTCGCCCAGGCGCTGTTCTCCGACCCGGAAGTGCTGTTGCTCGACGAACCGACCAACCACTTGGACATCAACACTATTCGCTGGCTGGAAAACATCCTGACCCAGCGCTCCAGCCTGATGATCATCATCTCTCACGACCGTCACTTCCTGAACAGCGTGTGCACCCACATGGCTGACCTGGACTACGGCGAGCTGCGCCTGTTCCCGGGCAACTACGACGAGTACATGACCGTGGCGACCCAGTCCCGCGAGCAACTGCTGTCGGACAACGCCAAGAAGAAGGCGCAGATCTCCGAACTGCAGTCCTTCGTCAGCCGCTTCTCGGCCAACGCCTCGAAAGCCAAGCAGGCCACTTCCCGCGCCAAGGCGATCGACAAGATCCAACTGGCCGAGGTCAAGCCTTCGAGCCGTGTGAGCCCGTTCATCCGTTTCGAACAGAACAAAAAGCTGCACCGCCAGGCGGTCATGGTCGAGAAGATGGCCAAAGGTTTTGACGGCAAACCGTTGTTCAAAGACTTCAGCTTCCAGGTTGAAGCCGGCGAGCGCGTGGCGATCATCGGCCCGAACGGCATCGGCAAGACCACCCTGCTGCGCACCCTGGTCAACGAACTGACCCCGGACGCCGGCAGCATCAAGTGGACCGACGCCGCGGAACTGGGCTACTACGCCCAGGACCATGCCCATGACTTCGAAGACGACCTCACCCTGTTCGACTGGATGGGCCAGTGGACCCAGGGCGAGCAGATGATTCGTGGCACATTGGGCCGCATGCTGTTCTCCAACGACGAAATCCAGAAGTCGGTAAAAGTGATCTCCGGTGGTGAACAAGGCCGCATGCTGTTCGGCAAGCTGATCCTGCAAAAGCCGAACGTGCTGATCATGGACGAACCGACCAACCACTTGGACATGGAATCTATCGAAGCGCTGAACCTGGCGCTGGAGAACTACCCGGGCACGCTGATCTTCGTCAGCCACGACCGTGAGTTCGTATCGTCCCTGGCTACCCGCATCATCGAGTTGAGCGCAGACGGCGTGATCGACTTCAGCGGCACCTATGACGATTACCTGCGTAGCCAGGGCGTGGTGTTCTAAGAACAGCGCATAGCTGCCGGGGCAAACAGGTTCAAATGTGGGAGGGGGCTTGCCCCCGATGGCGGTGTATCAGTCACCTATGAGTGGGCTGAGCCACCGCTATCGGGAGCAAGCCCCCTCCCACATTAGACAGCGCAGTGGCATCATGACCGCACCGCCCGCCAGCGAACGAGTTCACATGCCTGCCGCCCCCTCCTCCCTGTCGATCACCCTGCAGATCGTCTCCATCGTCTTCTACACCTTCATTGCCTTCATCTGCATCGGCCTGCCGATTGCAGTAATTCCAGGCTATGTGCACGAACACCTGGGCTACAGCGCCGTGGTGGCCGGGGTCACCATTGGTTCGCAATACCTGGCCACCTTGCTCAGCCGGCCGATGGCTGGGCGCATGTCGGACAACGTTGGCACCAAGCGCGCCATTGTGCTGGGCCTGGCCGGCATCCTGATCAGTGGCGTGCTGACGTTTATCGCGGTGCTGCTGGAGGGTCTGCCAGCGCTGAGCCTGACCATCCTGATCGCCGGTCGGCTGTTGCTGGGCGTGGCCCAGGGCTTGATTGGCGTGGGCACCATCAGTTGGTGCATGGGCGCGGTCGGCACCGAACACACGGCCCGGTCGATTTCCTGGAACGGCATCGCTTCCTACGGCGCCATCGCCATTGGCGCGCCGCTGGGGGTGGTGATGGTCGCCGACTATGGCTTCGCCAGCCTGGGCCTGGCGCTGACGGGGCTGGCCGCGCTGGGCCTGATGCTGATCCGCAACAAACCCTCGGTGCCAGTGGTGCGTGGCGAGCGCCTGCCGTTCTGGGCGGTGTTCGGACGTATCGCACCGTTTGGCGCCAGCCTTTGCCTGGCCTCGATTGGCTACGGCACGCTGACCACCTTTATCACCTTGTACTACCTCAATCGCGGCTGGACCGGCGCAGCGTACTGCCTGACGGTATTTGGCGTGTGTTTTATCGCGTCGCGCCTGGTGTTCATTTCTGCCATCAGCCGCGTGGGCGGTTTCACCGCCGCCATCGCCTGCATGCTCATCGAGACTCTGGGCCTTACGCTGTTGTGGCTGGCGCCGTCGACCGGCGTGGCGCTGATTGGCGCGGGGTTGACCGGCATCGGCTTGTCACTGGTGTACCCGGCGCTCGGGGTCGAGGCCATCAAGCGCGTGCCAGACAGTAGCCGTGGCGCCGGGCTGAGTGCGTATGCGGTGTTTTTCGACCTGGCCCTGGCGATTGCCGGCCCGTTGATGGGCGCGGTGGCGCTGAACCTCGGCTATGGCTGGATCTTCTTCTGCGCGGCGCTGCTGTCAGTCACGGCGCTGGCACTGACCGTGCTGCTCAAGCGTCGCGCTTACTGATCGGCCGTCTGTAACCCGGCACGGGTGGCCTCGCCGAGGGTGTGACTGAAAAAGCGCCCGGCCTCGGAGACCAGATCGCGATGGATGCCCTCACGGTCGACACCGTCGGCATCGGTGCAGATGGCCGGCATCGTCGCCAATTGGTCGCTGTCGCACGGCGCCATGAACACGAAGTGCCCTGCCCCGGCCAACAGTTTGAAGTCCGGCGGCTCCGGCAGTTTGCGCGCCAGGGCGGCGGCGTTCTTGTCCACGGCCACCAATTTGTCGCCATCGCCACTGTAGAGCAGCACCGGTACGTGCACGTCAGCCAGGGTGTGGCGACCAAACATCAGGCTCAGCGGCGCCATCAGCATCAGCGCATGGATGCGCGGGTCGGCCTGGGGCTGCAAGTCGTCACGGTCGACCACCAGTTCGCCTTTGGTGGTGCAGGCGTCACGGTCCTCCGGGCGCTGCTGGCAATAGCGGCGCAGGCGCTCGAAATCCGGCTTGGCCCCCGCCAGGATCAGCGCGGTTTCACCGCCGGCCGAATAGCCGATCACGCCCACTTGGTCGATGTCGACGAAGGGCGACAGCATCGGGTCGTCCAGCGTCGCGGTGATTGCCTGGGAAATCTGGATCGGCCGGCCATACAGATTGCTCACGGTGCCCAGGCGGCTGTGATCCTTGTAGTTGTCGCCGGGGTGCAGCACCGCCACCACCACAAAGCCCTTGCGCGCCAGCGAAGTGGCCAGGTCATGCAGAGCCAGCGGCGTGCCGGTATTGCCGTGGGACAACATCAGCATCGGGAAACGGCCGATGGCAACCTTGGCGTCTTCGCCGGCAGCCACATGGTAGGCGCCCAACGTCGTGGTGTGCTCGGTGTCGGTGGAGGGGTAGAACGCAATGGCCTTCATCGGCTGCGAATCCAGCGGGTCCAGGACGCTCATGCGATGAAAGCCCACACTCCAATGGGGGTGCGGCGCAGGCGCGGCGTGCACTGAAAGCAGGCCGCCGCACAGGGAAAGAACCAAAACAGCACAGAGACGCATCATGGGGATGTCCACCTTTGCTGCGTGAGAACCGGCATGCCGTATGAAAATTCCAGGGTAGTGAACCCAAGCGTGCATAACCTGGGCCATAAATGCAAAAACTCCGTACCCCGCTCGCGCTCAGGCGAACAGAATACAGAGTTTAGACGCCGGCTTCAGATTGAAACCGGCCGCGACGAACATTTACACAAGCCTTACGCAGCGGCGAACAAGTGCTCGCTGATCAGCACGTTGGCGTCGCTCAAGGCTTTGCTGCGCACTTCGTCGCCGTAGGCCAGGCCTTCAGCACGTACGATTTCGATATCAGTGATGCCGAGAAAGCCGAACAGCAACTTCAAGTAGCCTTCATGGGCGGCACCGGACGCCTGGCCGGCATGCAGGCCGCCGGCGGTGGAGACGATGATGACTTTCTTGTTGCCGCACAGGCCTTCAGGGCCGGCCTCGGTGTAGCGGAAGGTCTGGCCGGCGACCGCGATGCGGTCGATCCAGGCTTTGAGCTGGGTCGGGATGGTGAAGTTGTACATCGGTGCGCCCACCACCACGGCATCGGCGGCGAGAAATTCAGCCAGCGACGATGCGCTCAGTTGCGCCTCATGCTTTTGCGCAGCATCGCGCAGTTCAGCAGCGGTGCCCAACGCACCCAGGGTGGCGCCGGAAAAATGGTTGATACTTTCGCTGGCGAGGTCACGGTAAGTCACTTCCACGCCCGGCTCGGCGGCCTGCCATGCCTTGACCACGCCGGCGCTGAGCTGACGGGAAGCGGAGTTGTCGCCGAGGATGCTGGAATCGATATGCAACAGTTTCATGGTGGATCTCCGAGGGTGGGATCGACAGGGGCGATCAGATGGTGTTGATGCTACGCATCCAACCAATAGTCGATAAGCCATCTGGAATGCGATAGATTGTCCCACTGACAGGACAATAGGCTGACCATGCAAGACCTCAACGACCTCTACTATTTCGCCAAAGTCGTCGAAGCCGGCGGTTTCGCCGCCGCCGGCCGCCTGCTGGGAATTCCCAAATCGCGCCTGTCGCGGCGCATTGCCGAGCTGGAGGAACGCCTGGGCGCGCGCCTGCTGCAACGCACCACCCGGCAACTGACCCTGACCGCCGTCGGCGAGCGCTACCTGCGCCACTGCCAGGCGATGTTGCTGGAAGCGGAGATGGCCGATGAGGCCGTGGCCAGCATGTCCACCGAGCCCCGTGGGCGTCTGCGGGTCACTTGCCCGGTCGGCCTGGCCCAACAGATCCTGCCGGAACTGGTGGCCGGTTTTCTCGCCGCCCACCCGCTGGTGCAACTGGACATGACCCTGGTCAACCGCCGCGTCGACCTGGTGGGCGAAGGGATCGACGTAGCCTTGCGCGTGCGCGAACTGGGCGACGAAGACCCGTTGCTGGTCACCAAACGCCTGCGCCAGGCACACACCGTGCTGGTGGCCAGCCCGGCACTGCTGCGTGATCGGCAGGTCGACAGCCTGGACGACCTCAGGCAATTACCGATAATGGGCGCACTCGAGGCGGACCGCATGGTGCACCAGCGCATCATCGACCCCCAGGGCAACGCTCACGAGCTGGTCATGGAGGCGCGCCTGGGCATCGAAGACTTTATCGTACGCAAGACCAGCGCCCTCATGGGCGTGGGCTTCACGGTGCTGCCGATGATGTATTGCGAAGAGGAACTGGCCAGCGGCCGACTGGTGCAGTTGCTGCCGCAATGGTCGTTACCCGGCGGCTGGCTGCAGGCCGTGTACCCGCACCGGCGCGGCGTGCTGCCGGCCATTCGCGCCTGGATCGACTACCTGGAAGAAGGTTTCAAAGGCTGTGGAGATCGCCTGCTATGAGCATGACCGAAGCGCAAGTCGCGCAATTCTGCCTGAGCCTGCCGGGCGCACGCGAGGACTACAAATGGGGCGGCGTACGGGTGTTCTCGATTGCCGGCAACAAGATGTTCGCGCTGCAGAACCTGCGCGGCGACTCGCTGGCGTTCAAGGTCGACAAGGAACTGTTCCTCGGCCACGTCGACCGCCCAGGCATCCACCCGGCGCCGTACCTGGCACGCGCGCAATGGATCATCATGAACACGCCCTACCCGCTGGCGCCCGAGGAACTGCGTGGTTTGTTGCAGCGCTCCCACCAATTGGTGGTAAGCAAGCTGCCCAAGCGCACGCAGGTGGGGTTGTTGCTATAGGACCGACAGTAGCGTGCCGCCGAGAAACAGCTGGTCCAGCCAGAACACTTGATGCAGCAGCACGATCACCCAGAACAGCACCTGGTAAGACACCTTGCGCGTCTTGTGCCGGAACACCTGCTGGGCGATCAACGCTCCCGGCCAACCGCCCGCCAACTCGACGGCGTGCAGGATGTTTTCCGGGATGCGCCGGCCCTCGGTCTGGGCCTTGCGCTTGTCACTCCAGTACAGAAAGAACGCCACCACGCTGACCACCCCGTAGGCCGCCAGTGGGATGACCGTCTCGCCGCGCTGCCACAGCAGCGCCGCACCCAGCAGCGGCGCGGCGCACAGCACTAGCAGGACCAACGCCTTCAGGCGCGAATGCTGAATGTTCATGGCTTGACGGCGGTCCAGTCGATCCAGCCGAATTGCCAGGTCGCCAGGATCACCAGGCCAAACGCAATCCGGTACCAGGCAAAGGCCGCGTAGCTGTGGTTGGCGATAAACTTGAGCAGGCCCTTGACCGCGATCATCGCGAAGATGAACGAGGTGACAAAGCCGATGGCGAACACCGGCAGGTCCGCCGGCTGGAACAGGTCGCGGTATTTGTAGCCCGAGTACAGCGCTGCACCGACCATGGTCGGCATGGCCAGGAAGAACGAAAACTCGGTGGCGGTCTTGCGCGACAGGCCGAACAGCAGGCCGCCGATAATCGTCGCACCGGAGCGCGAAGTGCCTGGGATCATGGCCAGGCACTGGGCGACGCCGACCTTGAGCGCGTCTTTCCAGGTGATGTCGTCCACGGTTTCGGCATGAACGACATGTTGGCGACGTTCAGCCCACAACATGACCACGCCGCCCACCACCAGGGCCGTGGCCACGGTGATCGGGTTGAACAGGTAATGCTTGATCAGGTCAGCGAAAATCACCCCCAGCACCACCGCCGGCAACACGGCGATGATCAGGTTTACGGTGAAGCGCTGGGCGTTGCGCTGAGTGGGCAAGCCGATGACCACATCGAGGATCTTGCGGCGAAACTCCCAGACCACGGCCAGGATCGCGCCCAGCTGGATAATGATATTGAATGCCTCGAAACGCTCGCCGCCGAAGTTGATCAGGTCGGCGACGATGATCTGGTGGCCGGTGCTGGAGATCGGCAGGAACTCCGTCAGCCCCTCGACCACGCCAAGAATCAATGCCTGTATGGCAGTCCAAAAATCCATGCTTTCTCCAAAGGTCACGCGCCTGGCATGCCTCTTATGTTTTTTAAGTTCACTGACAACGAGCGCGCTGCAGCGCCCGGCATCGATTCTCAATGCCGGACTGCAAAAATTCCGTGAAAAATCAGGCAGTACTCAGGTTTTTCGATTACGGGCCGAAAGCCTATCAGACAAGCCGAAAAAGTCGATGCAACACCCACAATTATAAAAGGCACGGAGTGACAGGACGATGAACAGTTTGCGCAATATGTCGATCAGCCGACGCCTCTGGCTGATCCTGGTAGTCGCCGTGCTGATGCTGCTGACCTTGGGCGCGTTGATGCTCAAACAGATCCATGACGACCTCTACCAGGCCAAGCGTCAACAGACCCAGCACGTGGTGCAAACCGCCAGCGGCGTGTTGGGCTACTACCAGAACCTGGAAAAAACCGGGGTGCTCACCCGCGAAGCCGCGCAGCAGCAAGCCCTGAGCGCAGTGCGCGGCCTGCGTTACGACCACGACGATTACTTCTGGATCAACGATCTCACCCCCGTGATGATCATGCACGCGGCCAATCCCAAGCTGGACGGCCAGAACCTCTCGGCGATCCGCGATCCGGACGGGTTTGCGGTGTTCAACGAGTTCGTGAGCCTGGCCAAGGCCAAGGGCGCCGGCATCGTCAATTACCGCTGGCCGAAACCGGGGGCCGATGCGCCGGTGCAGAAAACCTCCTACATCCAGTTGTTCGCACCCTGGGGCTGGATTATCGGCTCGGGCGTCTACGTGGACGACGTGCAGGCCGAGTTCACCGTCCAGGTGTGGAAAGCCTCGGCCATCGGCCTGGGCATCGCGCTGATCATGGCCCTGCTGGTGCTGTTGATCGCGCGCAGCATCCTGCAACCGTTGCAGGCGGCGGTGAATGCCATGGGCAACATCGCCAGCGGTGAAAGCGACCTGACCCGCAGCCTCGATACCCACGGGCGCGACGAGGTCACCCAGCTGTCCCAGCACTTCAATACCTTCACCGCCAAATTGCGCCAGGTGGTCGGCCAATTGCAGGTGTGCGCCAACGCCCTGGGCGAGTCGTCCACCGAGTTGGGCCACAACGCCAGCCAGGCCCACGACCGCAGCCAGCAGCAGTCGCAACAGATGGAACTGGTGGCCACCGCGATCAATGAAGTCACCTACGGCGTGCAGGACGTGGCCAAGAACGCCGAGCACGCCGCCAGCGAAATGCGCGACGCCCAAGCCCAGGCGCAACAAGGCCAGGTCAACATCGACGGCAGTTTGCAGCAGATCGACCAGCTCTCCAGCACCATCAGCCAGGCCGTGGAGGTTATCCGAACCCTGTCCAGCGAGAGCACCCAGATCGGCGGCGTGCTGGAAGTGATTCGTTCAATTGCCGACCAAACCAATTTGCTCGCCCTCAACGCCGCCATCGAGGCCGCACGCGCCGGCGAGCAGGGTCGTGGGTTTGCCGTAGTGGCCGATGAGGTACGCTTGCTGGCCCAGCGCACGCAGAAATCCACGGCTGAGATCCAGGCGATGATCGAGCGGCTGCAGGGCCATTCGGAAGCGGCGGTCAAGGTCATCAGCGACAGCCACAGCGCCTCGCAACTGACCATCGAACAAGCCGGCCTGGCCGGTGCAAGCCTCAGTGCCATCGGCCAGGCGCTGCATAATCTCAACGGGCTGAACGCCTCGATTGCCAGTGCCACCCTGCAACAGGCGCATGTGGTGGAAGACATCAACCAGAACGTCACCCAGGCGGCCGGCTTATCCCACAGCACCGCGCTGGCGGCTGAACAGTCGAGCGTGGCGAGCGCGCAATTGCGCGGCTTGAGTGAGCAGCTTGACGGGCTCTTGCGCCAGTTCAAAGTCTGACGCCCATGTCATGAGCACCCTGTGGGAGGGGGCAAGCCCTAATGCCAGCCAGTTAAGGCGACACCGAACCTGTGGCGAGGGAGCTTGCTCCCGCTGGACTGCGCAGCAGTCCCATTGTTTGGGGCCGCTTCGCGCCCCAGCGGGAGCAAGCTCCCTCGCCACAAGTTAGTTCTCGCTCCTGCTACTTCTTAACTGACCGGCATTAGGGCTTGCCCTCTCCCACATTTTTTTTCTGCATCAAACCAGGATCATTGTTGGGCCAATTGAGTCCACAACGCCGGCGCACCGGCTGCCTTGGCGATCGCGTCCAAGCGCGCGGCATGCTCGGCCAGGTCCTGCTCGCTGGCACGGATGATAGCTGTAGGCCTGCGATCAGCCGGCAGGCGACGAATCTCCGAGGGACGATTGCCCGAGCCTTCTGCCGAACCGTTGCCATCGGAGGCATTACCGGCCAGCGACAGGCTGGTCTGCCCACCGGTCATGGCCAGGTAGACCTCAGCCAGAATCTCGGAGTCGAGCAAGGCGCCGTGCAGTTCACGGCCGGAGTTGTCCACGCCGTAACGTTTGCACAAGGCATCGAGGCTGTTGCGTTGGCCCGGGTGACGCTCGCGGGCCATCATCAAGGTGTCGAGGATCGAGCAGTGCTGGGAAATATCCGCTCGATCCATCTGCCCCATCAGGGAAAATTCATTATTGATGAAGCCGACGTCGAACGCCGCGTTATGAATGATCAGTTGGGCGCCGTTGATGAACTCGAAAAACTCATCGGCCACTTCGGCAAAGCGCGGCTTGCCCTTGAGGAACTCGTCGGTGATGCCGTGGACGCCGATCGCGCCTTCGTCACTGTCGCGGTCCGGTTGAAGGTAGACGTGAAAGTGACGACCGGTCAGACGGCGGCCCATCAGTTCGACACAGCCGATTTCGATGATCCGGTGACCATCGGTCACCGGCATGCCGGTGGTTTCGGTATCGAGTACAACGGATCGGATGGCCATCAGGGTTCAGCTCTCAACGGTATGTGGTGAGTCAAAGGGCGCGATGTTAACACGTCAGCCAGCTTCAGCTCTGCTTGTAGCCGCGCACTTCATCCACGCCCCTGTTGGCGAGCTGGTCAGCCCGTTCATTGCCGGGATGACCGATATGCCCACGCACCCATTTCCAGGTGATGTCATGCCGGTTGCATTGCTCATCGAGCAATTGCCACAAGTCGGCATTCTTGACCGGTTCCTTGGACGCCGTTTTCCAGCCGCGCTTCTTCCAGTTGACCATCCACTCGTTGATGCCCTTCATCACATATTGCGAATCGGTCACCAGCAGGACGTTGCAGCGCCGCTTGAGCTCTTCCAGACCGCGAATGGCGCCCATCAGCTCCATGCGGTTGTTGGTGGTGTTGGCTTCGCCGCCCCACAACTCCTTCTCCACGCCCTTGCACACCAGCAATGCGCCCCAGCCGCCGGGGCCGGGGTTGCCCTTGCAGGCGCCATCGGTGAAGAGTTCTACGCTATCGGTCATCGGTTATTGAGCCTGAATCAAAAGAGGTTTTACGGTTCGCGCTGTTCGCGGTTGACCTTGGCCAGTGGCATCGGCACCAGCTTGGCGAGCGGTTCGCGGCGCACTTGCTGCACCGGCCGCAGCCCGACCGCGATCTTGCGCGCCACTAATAAATAGAAGCCCCCACCCGACAGTTGCCAGGCACCTGCGCGGCGTTCCCAGCCGGCGAGGCGCCCCTGCCATTTGGCGGACGCAAGCGGCGGACGATAGCACCCGAAGCGGCGTTTCTCCAGCGCGAAGCCCAGCAGGTTCAGCCAGTCGCCCACCCATGAAGGCGCGATGCAGCGCGCCTGGCGCAGGCCGTCCTGGGCAAACGCGTGGCGCAGGCCCCAACTGCTCCAGGGGTTGATGCCGACAATCAGCAAATGGCCACCGGGACGCACACTGCTGGCGGCTTCGCGCAACAAGCCGTGGGGAGACAGGCAAAAATCCAGGCCGTGCTGCAACACCACCACATCGGCGGCGTGTTCGCTCAGCGGCCAGGCCTGCTCCTCGCAGACGATTTCCACACCCGGCAACGGCGCCCCCAGGCGTACATTGCGTTGTACCTGCGGTGCGCACGGCGGCGTTTCGGCCGACGGGCCGTAATGCACCAGGTAGCCACCAAAGAACCGACCCAGCTCGTCGTCGAGCATGCGCCGCTCTTCATCCAGCAGAAATTGCCCAAGCGGCCCGGACAACCATTCGCGGGCTGCACCGATCAGGGCCAGCCACTCAGGATCGGCCTGGGCGAACGCTTTATCAGTCATTGCATTCTCCAACTCGCCTAGACGTTCTAAGATGCACCAATGTGTTCAGCTTGGCGAATCGAAGAATGATACAGATCAGTGCCCTGCCCGCCTTCACCGATAACTACATCTGGTTGTTACAGGATGAGCAAACCCACCGTTGCGCCGTGGTCGACCCCGGTGATGCCGCGCCGGTAATCGCCTGGCTTGAGCAGAACCCGGCCTGGGTACTCAGCGACATCCTGGTCACTCACCATCACCATGATCATGTCGGCGGTGTCGAGCAACTCAAAAAGCTCACCGGCGCCAACGTCTACGGCCCTGCGAACGAAAACATCCCGGCTCGGGACGTCGACTTGCAGGACAACGACCGCATCACCGTGCTCGGCTGGGATTTCGATGTGTATGCAGTACCCGGCCACACCCTCGGCCACATCGCTTATTACCATCAAGGCGTGCTGCTGTGTGGTGACACCCTGTTTGCCGGCGGTTGCGGTCGCCTGTTCGAAGGCACGCCGCAACAGATGTACGCGTCCCTGGAACGCCTGGCTGCCCTGCCTGCCGATACCTTGGTGTACTGCACTCACGAATACACACAAAGTAACCTCAAATTTGCCCAAGCCGTGGAACCGGATAATGCCGACATCGCTGCACGGGTCGCGCAAGTCGCTCAATTGCGCGCCCGTGGCGAGATGACGCTGCCTTCCAACCTGGCCCTGGAAAAACGCACTAACCCTTTTCTACGCACCTCCGAAACATCCGTTAAACAAAAAGCGGACGAACGGAACGGACGCGACAACCGCTCTGGGGCCGAGGTGTTTGCTAGCTTGAGGGCTTGGAAAGATAAGTTCTAAGCGGACGCAATCTGATACGTAATTTCTGAATGGTTGACCGGAACCGAAGCGCTTTCTAGAATCGCCCGACATTTTTGCCCGGAACTTACTTCCAGCCAATGTCGTCATCTATTCGTAAATCCATTTCTTCAGACGCATTGACCCGCCTGGCTCAAGCCGTGGCGGTGGCCGTTTCCGCAACTCTGGCGGGCTGCCAATCGACTCATTACGCTGCACAATCCACCGTGCAACCCAAACCCAATCTTGCTGCCAAGATCAAGCAAAAACCTATTTGGCTCTCAGAGAAGCCCAGCCCCGAAGTGCCCCAGGATGTCTGGGAACGCATGCGTCGGGGCTTTCAATTGCAGGACGGCGTAGGGGTCAACCCGCGCATCGAGCAACAACGCCTGTGGTTCGCCAGCAACCCCTCCTTCCTGGAAAACGCCGGCGAACGCGGCAGCCTCTACATTCACTACATCGTCGAGCGCCTTGAAGAACGCAACATGCCCCTGGAGCTGGCGCTGCTGCCGGTGATTGAAAGTGCCTACAACCCAATGGCCTATTCGCGCAGCGATGCGGTCGGCTTGTGGCAGTTCATTCCGTCCACCGGGCGCTACTTCAACCTGCGCCAGACCCGCGCCTACGATGGCCGCCGCGATATCACCGCCTCCACCACCGCCGCCCTGGACTACCTGACGCGTCTGCATGACATGTTCAACGGCGACTGGCTGCTGGCCCTGGCGGCCTACAATGCCGGTGAAGGCACGGTGAGCCGGGCCATCGAGCGCAACGAGAAGCTCGGCCTGCCGACGGACTACTGGAACCTGCCGCTGCCCCAGGAAACCAAGGACTACGTGCCCAAATTCCTGGCGTTGTCCCAGGTGGTGCTGGCCCCCGAGGCGTATGGCGTCAACCTCAACCCGATTGCCAACACACCGTATTTCGAAGTGGTTGAAGTCAAGCAAAGCATGGACCTGTCCCGGGTCGCCGCGCTGGCGGAAATCGATGAAGACGAGCTGTTCCAGCTCAACCCGGCCCTGAAACAACGCACCACCCTGGACGGCCCCCAGCATTTGCTGGTGCCTACCTCCAAGGCGCAACTGCTCACCAGCACCCTGTCGACGATGAAGCCGGAAGAATTGTTGAGCATGCGCCCGAAAAAGCCGGTGTTCGACGAAGTCGAGACCAAGGCGGTGGCCGGGCGTACCCGCAGCTACAAGGTGCGCACTGGCGACAACCTCACGCTGATCGCCAAGGCCAACAAGGTCGATGTGCATGACCTGCAGCGCTGGAACAAGCTCAACGGCCAGGCGCTCAAAGTCGGCCAGACCCTGGTGATGCAGGACACGCGTAAAGCCGCCGCGACCAAACCGGTGCAGTACAAGGTCAAGAAAGGCGACTCGCTGTACATGGTCGCCAAGCGCTTCAACGTCGAGATGCAACATCTCAAGCGTTGGAACCCACGCACCGGCCAGGCGCTGAAGCCTGGGCAGATGCTGGTGGTTTCCGGGCCAAGATAAAGGCCTGAAGAACACCGGGGAACCTAATGTGGGAGGGGGCTTGCTCCCGATAGCGGTGGGTCAGTTAGCCTATGTACTGACTGGCACAAAGCTATCGGGGACAAGCCCCCTCCCACATTGGATCTTCAGTGCTCTCAGCAGCCTTTTTCCATCCGGAACAAGCTGTTACTGTACCGATCATAAAGCCCAAGCCGCCCGGATCGGATCTCTGACTTGAAGCGTTCCCTCCTTCTACTAATAAGTCTGACCTTGAGCTTTGCTGCGAACGCGACGATTACCGAGAGCCACGGTTACGCGCAGTTCGGCACACTCAAGTACCCGGCCAAATTCACCCATTACGATTGGGTAAACCCTGCAGCGCCGAAAGGCGGGACACTGCGGGTGATGGCCTTTGGCACGTTCGACACCCTCAACCCTTATACCTTCAAGGGCACCAGCCCGGTTTCCACTGGTAACTTCCTGCAGTACGGCGTCAATGAGCTGAACGAACCGCTGATGGTCGGCACCGGCCAGTACGCTCCTTCCGGCGATGAGCCGACGTCCAGCTACGGGCTGATTGCCCAATCGGTGGAATACAGTGAGGACCGCAGCTGGGTTGTGTTCAACCTGCGCCACGAGGCGCGTTTTCACGATGGGGCACCGATTACTGCCGATGACGTGGCGTTTTCCTACCGAACCCTGTTGACCGAAGGCCACCCGCAATACCGCACCAACCTGCAGGAAGTGGCGCGGGTCGACATCCTCAATCGCCATCGCATTCGTTTTGTGTTCAAGCGCGCCGGCAACCCGCTGCTGATCCTGCGCCTGGGCGAGTTGCCCGTGCTGCCCCAGCATTACTGGAAGAACCGCGACTTCAAAGCCACCACCTTCGAGCCGCCACTGGGCAGCGGGCCGTACCGCATCAGCAAGGTCACCCCCGGCCGCCAGCTGGTGTTCGAACGGGTCAAGGATTACTGGGGCAAGAACCTGCCGGTCAACCAGGGTTTGTATAACTACAACAAGGTCGAGGTGGAGTTCTACCGCGACAGCGACGTCGCCTTTGAAGCTTTCAAGGCGGGCGAATTCGACATTTATATCGAACACCAGGCCAAGAACTGGGACACCGGCTACCACTTCCCGGCGGTGAACCGCGGCGAGGTTATCAAGGCACAGATCGCCCACCGCATCCCCACCCAGAGCCAGGGCCTGTTCATCAACACCCGGCGCCCGGCCTTCAGCCAGACCCAGGTGCGCGAAGCCCTGGGGTTGATGTTCGACTTCGAATGGACCAACCGCACCCTGTTCAGCAATGCCTACAAACGCGCCTTGAGTTACTACCCCAACAGCGAATTTTCCGCCACCGGCGTCCCGGTCGGTCACGAGTGGCTGATGCTCTCGCCCTACCGCGACCAACTGCCGGCCAAGCTGTTTACCCAGGCCTTCAGCCTGCCGCAGACCGACGGTCGCGGCATCCCCCGCGAGACCCTGCGCCACGCCCTGGCGCTGCTCGGTGAGGCCGGCTGGAAACTGTCCGGTCAACGCTTGCTGAACCAGGACGGGCAACCGCTGCGCCTGGAAATCCTGCTGGTCAACCCGAATCTGGAGCGCATCCTGCAGCCCTATGTCGAGAACCTGATCAGTATCGGCATCGACGCGCACCTGCGCACCGTTGACCGTGCGCAGTACAAGCAGCGCCTCGACCAGTTCGACTTCGACATGATCCTGGTCACCCTCAACCAGACCCTCAGCCCAGGGCTGGAACAGTGGCAGTACTTCCATTCCAGCCAGGCTGCCATCAAGGGCAGCAAGAATTACGCCGGCATCGCCAACCCTGTGGTCGACCACCTGCTGGAACAACTGCTCGCGGCCCAGACCCGCGAAGAACAACTGGCCGCCGGCCGCGCCCTGGACCGGGTGCTGCTGTGGCAGCACTACAGCATTCCCAATTGGTACCTCAACTATCATCGCCTGGCGTACCGCAACCGGTTCGCCTTTGTCACCACGCCGCCCTACAGCCTGGGCTTGAGCGCATGGTGGCTGAAAGCTTCGGAGAAAGCCCAATGATGTCTTTGCGCAGTACTCTATTCGCCAGCCTGTTGCTGTGCAGCGCGGCCCAGGCCGCCCCGCAACATGCGTTGACGCTGTATAACGAGCCGCCCAAGTACCCCGCCGATTTCAAGCATTTCGATTACGTGAACCCCGACGCCCCCAAGGGTGGCACCTTCCGTGAGTCGGCCATGGGCGGCTTTGACAGCCTCAACCCCTACATCAGCAAAGGCGTGCCCGCAGACAATCTGCCGTTGATCTACGACACGCTGGCCATGCAGAGCCTGGACGAGCCCATCACCGAATACGGCCTGGTGGCCGGCAAGATCGAAAAGGCGCCGGACAACAGTTGGGTGCGCTTTTACCTGCGCCCCGAGGCGCGCTTCCATGATGGCCACCCGATCCGCGCCGAAGACGTGGTGTTCACCTTCCAGACCCTGATCAAGGATGGCACCCCGCTCTACCGCACTTACTACGCCGACGTGGATGAAGTGGTCGCCGAGGACCCGTTGCGGGTGCTGTTCAAATTCAAGCGCACCAACAACCGTGAGCTGCCACTGATCCTCGGGCAGTTGCCGGTACTGCCCAAGCATTGGTGGGCCAGCCGGGATTTTTCCAAGGGCAACCTGGAAATTCCGCTGGGCAGTGGCCCGTACAAGGTGGCTGAGGTCAAGGCCGGGCGCATGATTCGCTACGAGCGGGTCAAGGACTACTGGGCCAAGGACCTGCCGGTCGCCAAGGGTTTCTACAATTTCGATAACCGCATTACCGATTATTACCGTGACAGCACCGTGTCCCTGGAAGCCCTGAAGGCCGGGCAGTTCGATTATTGGCTGGAGTTCAGCGCGAAAAACTGGGCCAACGCCTACAACATTCCGGCGGTAGCCGAGGGCCGCTTGATCAAGGAAGAAATCCCCAACGGTAACCCCACCGGTATGCAGGGTTTCGTGTTCAATACGCGCAAACCGATGTTTCAGGATGTCCGGGTGCGCAAGGCCATCAGCCTGTTGCTGGATTTCGAATGGAGCAACAAACAGTTGTTCAATGGCGCCTATACCCGCACGCGCAGTTACTTCGAAAACTCGGAAATGGCCGCCACCGGTTTACCCGGCCCGGATGAGCTCGCGATTCTCGAGCCCCTGCGCGACAAGATCCCTGCCGAAGTCTTCACCCAGTCCTTCGAGCCTTCCAAAACCGACGGTAGCGGCATGATCCGTGCGCAGCAGCGCGAGGCGTATCAGCTGTTGCAAGAGGCCGGCTGGAAGATCGTCGACGACAAGATGGTCGACACCACTGGCAAACCGGTCACCATTGAATTCCTGCTGGCCCAGACCGAATTCGAGCGCATCCTGCTGCCGTTCAAGCGCAACCTGGCCGACCTGGGCATCGACCTGGTGATTCGCCGGGTTGACGTGTCGCAGTTCATCAACCGCCTGCGCTCGCGGGATTTCGACATGCTGGTGGGCAGCTTTCCGCAATCCACCTCCCCAGGTAATGAGCAGCGTGAGTTCTGGAAGTCGTCCAGCGCCGACAAACCCGGCAGCCGTAATTACATGGGCCTGAAAGACCCGGCCGTCGACCAGTTGGTCGAGCAGTTGATCGACGCCGACTCGCGCAAAAGCCTGATCGCCCACGCCAGGGCGCTGGACCGCGTGCTGCAGTTTGGTTACTACGTAATCCCCAACTGGCACATCAAGACCTTCCGTGTGGCGTATTGGGACCACCTGGGCCATCCGCAAGTCTCGCCGCGCTATGACGTCGGCACCGCCACCTGGTGGGCCAAACCCGACGTCAAACCGGCGATCCCCCTGGACACCACACAAAGCGCCGAAGCGGCGAGCGGAGGCGATTGAATGCTGGCCTATATTGTTCGTCGCCTGTTGCTGATCATCCCCACGCTGTTCGGCATTCTGCTGATCAACTTCGTGATCATCCAGGCCGCCCCCGGCGGGCCGGTGGAACAGATGATCGCCAAGCTCGAAGGCTTTGACGGCGCCACCAGCCGCATCGCCGGTGGCGGCGCCGAAGTCGCGGTGGCCGGTTCCAGCTATCGCGGCGCCCAGGGGCTCGACCCGGCGCTGATCAAGGAAATCGAGAAAATGTACGGCTTCGACAAGTCGGCGCCGGAACGCCTGTGGATCATGGTCAAGAACTATGCCCGGCTGGATTTCGGCGACAGTTTTTTCCGTGATGCCAAGGTCATCGACCTGATCAAGGAAAAAATGCCGGTGTCCATTTCCCTCGGGCTATGGAGCACCCTGATCATGTACCTGGTGTCGATCCCCCTGGGCATCGCCAAGGCTACGCGCCACGGCAGCCATTTCGATGTGTGGACCAGTTCGGCAATCATCGTCGGCTATGCGATCCCGGCGTTCCTGTTCGCCATTCTGTTGATCGTGGTGTTTGCCGGCGGCAGTTACCTGGACTGGTTCCCCTTGCGCGGGCTGACCTCCAATAACTTCGACGAATTGAGCTGGAGTGGCAAGGTGCTCGATTACTTCTGGCACCTGGCGCTGCCCGTGACCGCCCTGGTGATCGGCAACTTCGCCACCATGACCCTGCTGACCAAGAACAGCTTTCTCGACGAGATCAACAAACAGTACGTGGTCACCGCCAAGGCCAAGGGCCTGACCAACCACCGCGTGCTCTACGGCCATGTGTTCCGCAACGCGATGCTGCTGGTGATCGCCGGTTTTCCCTCGGCCTTCATCGGCATCTTCTTTACCGGTTCCTTGCTGGTGGAAGTGATCTTCTCCCTCGACGGCCTCGGCCTGATGAGCTTTGAAGCGGCGATCAACCGCGACTATCCGGTGGTGTTCGGCACGCTCTTTATCTTCACCCTGCTGGGACTGATCGTGAAACTGATCGGTGACCTCACCTACACCCTGGTCGATCCGCGTATCGACTTCGCCAGCCGGGAGCATTGAGATGAACCTGTCCCCCCTCAATCGCCGCCGGTTCGAGCGGTTCAAGGCGAACAAACGTGGCTGGTGGTCGCTGTGGCTGTTCCTGATCCTGTTCGGGCTGAGCCTGGGCGCCGAGTTGATCGCCAACGACAAACCACTGGCCGTGCACTTCGACGGTGACTGGTACTTCCCGGCGCTCAAGCGCTATCCGGAGACCACCTTCGGCGGCGAGTTTCCCCTGGAAGCCAACTACAAGAGCCCGTATATCCAGGAACTGCTCAAGGCCAAGGACGCCTGGACCTTATGGGCACCGATCCCGTTCAGCTACCAGAGCATCAACTACGACCTCAAAGTGCCGGCCCCGGCGCCGCCGTCCAGCGTCAACCTGCTGGGCACCGATGACCAGGGCCGCGATGTACTGGCGCGGGTCATCTACGGTTTTCGCGTGTCGGTGCTGTTTGCGCTGACGCTGACCGTGCTCAGCTCGATCATCGGCGTGATCGCCGGCGCCCTGCAGGGTTTTTACGGCGGTTGGGTGGACCTGGCCGGGCAACGTTTCCTGGAGATCTGGTCCGGGTTGCCGGTGCTGTACCTGCTGATCATTCTCGCCAGCTTCGTGCAGCCCAATTTCTGGTGGCTGCTGGGCATCATGCTGCTGTTCTCGTGGATGAGCCTGGTGGACGTGGTGCGCGCCGAGTTCCTGCGCGGGCGCAACCTGGAGTATGTGCGCGCGGCCCGTGCGCTGGGCATGCAGAACGGCGCGATCATGTTCCGCCATATCCTGCCCAATGCGATGGTCTCGACCATGACCTTCATGCCATTCATTCTCACCGGCGCCATCGGCACCCTCACCGCCCTGGACTTCCTGGGCTTCGGCCTGCCGGCCGGCTCGCCGTCACTGGGTGAACTGGTGGCTCAGGGCAAATCCAACCTGCAGGCGCCGTGGCTGGGCATGAGCGCGTTTGCCGTGCTGGCAATCATGTTGAGTCTGCTGGTGTTTATCGGCGAGTCCGCTCGCGACGCCTTCGACCCGAGGAAATGAGATGAATCAGGACAATCTGATCGAAATCCGCGACCTCAGCGTCGAGTTCGTCACCGGCGAGCATCACCATCGCGTGGTCAATAACGTCAGTTTCGATATCAAGCGCGGCGAAACCCTGGCCCTGGTCGGCGAAAGCGGCTCGGGCAAATCGGTGACGGCCCATTCGATCCTGCGCCTGCTGCCCTACCCGTTGGCGCGGCACCCGTCCGGCACCATCCACTACGCCGGGCAAGACCTGCTGACGCTCAAGGAAAAGACCCTGCGGCACATTCGCGGTAACCGCATCGCGATGATCTTCCAGGAGCCGATGACCTCGCTGAACCCGCTGCACTGCATCGAAAAACAGATCAACGAAGTGCTCGGCCTGCACAAGGGCCTCACCGGCAAGGTCGCTACCCGGCGCACCCTGGAACTGCTGGAGCTGGTGGGCATCCCCGAGCCGCATAAACGCCTCAAGGCATTGCCCCACGAACTCTCCGGCGGCCAGCGCCAGCGGGTGATGATTGCCATGGCATTGGCCAACGAGCCGGAACTGCTGATCGCCGATGAGCCCACCACTGCCCTCGACGTGACGGTGCAATTGAAGATCCTGGAACTGCTCAAGGAACTGCAGGCGCGCCTGGGCATGGCGTTGTTGCTGATCAGCCACGACTTGAACCTGGTACGCCGGATCGCACACCGGGTGTGCGTGATGCAACAGGGCTGCATCGTCGAACAGGCCGATTGCGAGGCGCTGTTCCAGGCGCCGCAACACCCTTACACCCAGGAATTGCTGGCGGCGGAACCCAGCGGCGGGCCGGCCACCAACGCCGCCGGGCCACCGCTGCTGGAAGTGGACGACCTGAAAGTCTGGTTCCCGATCAAGAAAGGCTTTTTGCGCAACACCGTCGATTACGTCAAGGCCGTGGACGGCATCAACTTCAGCCTGCCCCAGGGGCAAACCCTGGGCATCGTCGGCGAAAGCGGCTCGGGCAAGTCCACCCTGGGCCTGGCGATCCTGCGCTTGATCGCAAGCCAGGGCGGCATTCGCTTCGAAGGCCAGCAACTCGACCGCCTCACCCAGCAACAGGTACGCCCGCTGCGCCGGGAAATGCAGGTGGTGTTCCAGGACCCCTTCGGCAGCCTGAGCCCGCGTATGTGCGTCAGCGAGATCGTCGGCGAGGGCTTGCGCATCCACAAAATGGGCACGCCCGCCGAGCAGGAGGCGGCGATTATTGCCGCCCTCAAGGAAGTCGGCCTGGACCCGGAGTCGCGGCATCGCTACCCCCACGAATTTTCCGGCGGCCAGCGCCAGCGCATCGCCATCGCCCGCGCCCTGGTGCTCAAACCGCGCCTGATCCTGCTGGATGAGCCGACGTCGGCGCTGGACCGTACGGTGCAACGCCAGGTGGTGGAACTGCTGCGTGGTTTGCAGGCCAAGTACAACCTGACCTACCTGTTCATCAGCCATGACTTGGCGGTGGTCAAGGCGCTGAGTCACCAGTTGATGGTGGTCAAGCAGGGTCAGGTAGTGGAGCAAGGGGATGCCGGGGCGATTTTCGCCAACCCACAACACCCCTATACTCGGCAATTGCTGGAAGCAGCCTTTCTGGTGCCCGCTTAACGTAGGAGCCCTCGCCATGTCGTTGAACACTCGCGCTCATCCTTCGCACTCGCCGCGCTTCTGGCGCGATGAGCGCTTGCCGTTCATTGAGGCGCGCACCATCGCCGACGGGCGCAAGGTGACGTATACGCGGCATGCTCATGAACATTTCTCCATCGGCGCAATCACCCACGGGCGCAGCTATTACCACCATGGCGCGCAGACCTACCAGATCAGCGCCGGCACCGTGGTGTTGATGAACCCCGGCGACGTGCATGCCTGCAATCCTATCGAAAACGAGCATTGGTCCTACCATATGCTCTACCTCGACACGCCCTGGCTGACCGACCTGCAGCATCAACTGGGCTTCAGTACCGACCAGGGTTACCGCCCGTTCAACACCCCCCATACGCAGGACCCGTCGTTGTACAACGGCTTGCTGGCGCTGTACCGCCTGTTGGTGGATGAGCGGGCCGAACTGCTGCACAAACAGAGCGCGCTGGTGAGCTACTTCAGCGAGGTGCAGCAGCGTCTGAACCCTTCGCTCGCACCGGTACGGGAGGTCAATCACAAGTTGGAGCGGGCCGCCGACTACATCCGTGAACACTGCACCGAGGCCCTGAAGCTCGAGGACATTTGCCAGGCGGCCGAGTTGTCGCCGTCTTATCTGATTCGTGCCTTCAAGCAGTATTACGGGCTCACGCCCCATGCCTTTCTGGTCAATTGCCGTATCCAGTTCGCCCGCACCCAGCTGCGCAATGGCGCGCTGATCGCCGATGTGGCGCTGGCCGCAGGGTTTGCCGACCAGGCGCATTTCCAGCGAGCGTTCAAACAGCACTTCGCCGCCACGCCCGGGCAATACCGCGAAATACTCAAGCCATCAGCAAATAACCCACACTGGCCACCAGCAACGCGGCCATCGAGCGGTTGAATACCCTGACACCCTGGGGATTGTGCAGGTAGCGCCGCAGAAACGTTCCGGCATAGGCCCAGCACGCCACCGACAGGTAGCAGATCACCAGGTAGAGGCCGGCGAACAACCAGACTTGCCCGGCATCGCCGTCCGCCGCAAACAGTCCCATCCCCGCCACGCAGGCCAGCCAGGCCTTGGGGTTGAGCCACTGCATGATCGCGCCGTACACCATCGATGGCGCCGTGGCGGCGCCATCGGCCTGCAACTGGCCATTATCCACGGCGAGCTTCCAGGCCATGTACAGCAAAAAGGCCACCCCGCCCCACTGGATCAGTTGGGTCAGGATCGGCCAGCGCAGCAGCACCTCGTGCAGGCCCAGGCCGATCAGTATCAACAGCAGCGTGAAGCCGAGCGCAGCGCCGAACACGTGCTTCTGGCTGGCGGCAAACCCGAAGCGCGCGCCGCTGCTCAGGGCGACCACGTTGACCGGCCCTGGCGTAATGGAAGTGGCGAGGGCGAACGCAGCCATGGAAATGATCAAGCTCATTGCGGTTCCTTTTCGTGATGCCAGACGGGATGGCATCACGGTATAGGCTGGAGCGAACTCGGTATTGAACAAAATGCCCCTCAAGCTGCGCGAGGCATCCAGGCTCAGCGCTGCGCGGGGATCCGGATATCGCCGCTGCGGCACTGGCTTTTCACGCTGCGCGGGCAACCGGCGAAGGCCAGGTCCTTGGTCAGGCATACCCGCACTTCAGACAGGACTTTGCCTTTGCAGACGACGGCCATCCCATGATTGCCCATGCGTGGGTTACTGTCGCGAAACAGCGCCTCGATCTCGCTGGCCGCTAATGACGGCGGCGTATTGAACGGCTGCAGTTGTGGCGGAATGACCACCGCCCCCAGTGCCGTATCGGTTTTCTCCAGGTATTCCAGCGGCACAAGCCCGCTGCAGGTGCCGTGCTTGGCCCATTCATGCTTGAGCAGCGCACGGGTGGGAAACAGCGTCGCGCCCTTGCGCATCTCCTCGTTGGTCAATTGCACGTCAGGGGCACAGGAGGCCGGCCACCCGCCTCGCGCGTACTGCGGCCACAAGCCATGCAGGACAAACCCATAGCCTTTGCCCGAACACTGTTCATTGTTCGGGTGTGTCAGGCAAAACGTCGGCGACCATGACAGCGACAATACATAGAAATCAAAGTCCCCCGGCAGCCCTTGGCTGCGCGGCGCTGCCGTTGCGCCGGTGATGATCAGCAGCCATCCCACCATCCAGTATTTCATCGCGATATCCGTTCAAACAAAGTGAATCACCACGCTATCGCGACGGCTAGGGATGTTGAGAGTAACGTTGTAGCACCTTGTCCAGGATTCGATCCGTCTTCAGCGCCTCGATCGCCAGCGAAGGGTGCTTGGCTTCCCCACGGATATGGGCATTCATCGCAAGCACGTGGTGCCATTGGATGTGCGCATGACAAGGCACTTCCAGCACCTCGTCGACCTCCCCTTCAAGACGCAGCGGCTGGTCTTCGAATACCGAGAACGTGATGCGCCCATGACTGCCGATCAGCTCGACCCGGTCTTCGCGGCGGTCTGCCACGAAGTTCCAGCAGCCCATGCCCAGCGCACCGCTGGCGAAGGTCCAGCAGGCGGTCACTGCATCTTCCGCCGCGTAACGCCCGGCCTGCCGCGCGGTAAAGCCCGAGACTTCGACGATATCTCCCGCCAGGTACTGGAACAGGTCGAACCCATGGCTGGCCAGGTCGGCAAAATAACCGCCGCCGGCAATCGCCGGATCCGTGCGCCAATTGGCGGGATTGGTGTCGGCCTGTGTCGCAGGCTTGCATAGAGTCCAGGTCAAGTGGCGTAGCTCGCCGATACGGCCTTCCTGCAACCAGCTGCGCACTTGCTGGAAGCGTGGCAATGAGCGCCGATAGTAAGAGACGAACAGGTGCAGCCCGGCGCGCTCGAAGGTGCGTTGCATCAATGCGCTCTGTTCGGCGTTCAACGACATGGGCTTTTCGACGCAGCAATGCTTGCCTGCCGCTGCCACCATCAAGCTGTACTCGAGGTGGCTGTCGGGTGGCGTGGCGATGTACACCGCGTCCACCTCGGGGTCGTCGATCAGGGCCTGGGCGTCGGTATAGAAGCGGGCAATGCCATGGCGTGTCGCATAATCGCGCACGGCGTCCTCGCGCCGCCCCATCACGGCCACCAGGGCGGAGCCTGGCGCTTTGTAGAAAGCGGGTCCACTCTTCAATTCAGTGACACTGCCACAGCCGATCATGCCCCAACGTACGGTGCTCATCTGCTCTCCTCGTTCGTTTATGTCAATCGGGCAGTATCCACATACACACCCTGGCGCGCCATAACCACTTAGCATGACAATTGCATTACACTTTTATGACAAAGATTTCGTTACAGGCACAGATGATGAAAATACGGGCCACGGTCATATGCGAACACGAGGGGCATATCCTCTTTGTGCGCAAGGCAAGATCGAAATGGGCGTTGCCGGGCGGTAAGGTCGAACGCGGTGAACGCCCAGTGGGCGCGGCAGAGCGCGAGCTGGAAGAAGAGACCGGGTTGAACGTGGACGGCTTGCTGTACCTGCAGGAGTTGAAGGCCCGCGACACCCTGCACCATGTGTTTGAAGCCTCGGTGGTGAACATCGACGAGGCGCGGCCGTGCAACGAGATCGTCGACTGCCAGTGGTACGCCTACAACGCTCTCGATGAGTTGGACACCACTGACGCCACGCGGCACATCGTCAAATCCTTCCTGCGCCGCCTCTGACGCGACGGCCTTGCCGACGCTGTTGTGCCAAATTCCAGGCAAAAAAAATCCCAAGTAGCTGATGGAAACTTGGGATTTAAAAATGCATAAACCGTGGGAGGTGAACGCACGGCTATAGTAGCGATTGCAAAAACACGTCACAAGATTGTTTTCTTCCTTTCGTCGGATTGGAAGCGTCGTAAGTCATTCAATAACCACATGTTTTTTAAGGAAAGAGGCTAATTTGTGCCACTTTTTGGTGCAAGTTAGGGGCAAGGCTTTGAACTTAATCCGCTTATAAAAAAGGGTTATTAGTTATTCCACTTTCACAGTTTTCAATAACGGTTTGTTCAATCGCCTGCATGCGCGCTGCAGCGCCCAACACTCCAGCACGAAGTTGCGCAAGCTGTCAGCTAATCGGGGCTTAGGCGCTCATGAAGTCAGTATGCCCTGCTTTTTTCGTAGCGAACGTCATCACCCTCAACACGGCCGGCCCTCAGCCACCCCAGGCGCTGATAGAACCCATTAGCGCGGACTTCATCGCGGCCATCAGTGACCAGGTACACGCGCTCGTGATGCACAAACAACGCGGCCTCGGCCACCGCCATCAACCGCCGGCCCAGGCCCAGGTTCTCGTGGGAAGGCAACACGAACATCGCGAACACCTCGCCGGTCTCAAGATCAACCATGGAAAAGGCCGCTGCCTGGCCGTCCACTTCCGCGACCCATGCGCACGGGGCTGCGCGCAGCGCGTCGGCCAGTACCTGCGGCGTAATCCCCAGATCAGCCATCTGCTCAACGCTCAAGTGGTTTTGCACCACCGAGGTACGAATTTTAATGAGCGTGTCGAGGTCTTCGACGGTCGCCACTCGAATAAGCACTTGCATACATGCCTCCTGATCAAGCACGCGATTGTATGCAAATACTTACACAGCATTTGTCGTGGATTTGTAAACCACTCGGCAGCACGGTAGGAAAAACGCTTACTTGCGCGCCACTTTATAGCGCACGCAATCCTGGTAGAAACTCTGGCGAATCGCCTCGGGTTTGAGCCGTGAACGGCTGTCATAGGTCTGCTCGGTAATGCCCATGGCCATCATGCGCATCCACGATTTGTTGAACTTGATGGACTGGATCTTCTGCCGCGCGGCGTACAGCGACACCCCCGAAAGCTTGAGTTCCTGAGCCCTGGCAGCCGTGCCTGCGCCCCAACTGCACATATATTTGTCGCCCTCGCGCAACTCCCGAGCCTGCGCGGCTGCCGCGCCGCCGGCCAGGGAACAGGCAATCAGCATGATTCCAACAGTGCGCATTAGCTTCCTCACCTAACTACCTGAAATAAAAGTGATTCTGGCGAGAATTTTGTTACAGAGGGGCCATCAGATTGCCTTATCTCAGGCCCATGCCACTACCAACAGGCCAGCGCCCAACACCAGACACAGCGGCGAATAAAAGTAGGTGTCCAGCCTGGCGAACCTTGAGCCCACCACCTTTTTGAAAAACCCCACCAGCTCCGAATCGCCGATCGCCCTGGCAAACATCACTACAGCAATCGCACTGATCCCCCATTGCAGCGCCCCATGGGACACCGGCGAAAAATACAGTCCGGCGCGCAGGCAGACCAGCAGCGCAATCGCCACCAATCCCATCGCCACCAGGAATGTACCCAGCGTCGAGGGTTTGAAAGCCGGCCTTGGCCCGCCGGCGAATTCGCCCGGTAATTGAGGAATGGCGGCCAGGCTCCCGAGTTTGCCGCCCGCAGCCCAGTACAGATGCACCATGCTGATGCAGGTGAAAATGGCGACGATCCAGCGCGCGATGATGAAGCTCATGGCGGGCTCCTCATAGAAATGTGCGAATGAGGATAGTCGCCCTGAAGGTTTCTGCAGGTATTTCGTCGGCGGAGCGGGCTCGCCGGGACAGCCCGCTCTCTCATGCGCCCCGGTTGACCCGCGCTCTACTTGAGGCTTGCCTCAACCTTGCGCGCTACATCGTCCGTCAACCACGCTTTCCACACGTCTGGATGCTCCTTGAGGAACGCCTGGGCGACGTCCCTGGGTGCTGTGTGATGCTCACTCATCGCCGCCAACGCTTTGTTGAGCGGCTCGATGGGAAACTCGACCTTCTCAAAGAACTCGGCGATCTGCGGATGCTCCTTCTGGAACGGCGTGGACACGCCGATGCTCAATTTCGAGGCCAGCGAGCGCGTCGGCTTGGGATCGGGATTGTCCGCATCCGTCAGCGTCTTCCAGGCCTCGGCGTCGAACGGCGGCTCTTGCAGCTGAATCAATTTATAGCGGCCCATCAACGGCGTGGGCGACCAGTAGTAGAACAGCACCGGCTTGCCCCGGCGGATCGACGACGCAATCTCGGCATCCAGTGCCGCCCCCGAGCCGCTGCGGAAGTTCACGTAGCTGTCGTCCAGGCCGTACGCCTTGAGCTTTTGCTTGTTGACCACTTCCGAGGTCCAGCCGATGGGGCTGTTAAGAAAGCGCCCTTTGCCGGGAGACTCAGGGTCCTGGAACACATCCTTGTAGCGCGCCAGGTCGTTTACGCTTTTCAGGTCAGGGGCCAGGGGCTTGATGTTTTTGCTCGGGTCTCCCTTGACCACGTATTCCGGCACCCACCAGCCCTCGGTGGCGCCCTTGACCGTATCGCCCAGGCCCACCACCTTGCCTTCAGCCTCGGCCTTGACCCAGACGGGGCTGCGGCCCGCCCACTCTTCACCGATCACCTGGATGTCGTTCTTGGCCAGGGCGGTTTCCAGAGTGATGGTGGTACCGGGCAAGGTGTCGGTGGGCAAGTCGTAGCCCTTCTCGACAATGAACCGCAGCACCTCGGTGATCAGGCTGCCGCTTTCCCAGTTCAGGTCGGCAAAGTGCACCGGCGCTTGGGCGGCCGATACCGGCATTGACGCCAGCGACAGGCCCAGGGCCGTCAACGATGCAGCCAGCAGTGTTCGCATTCCTTTCATACCCTCGCACCTCGCGATATCGCAGCCATCAGCGGACGGCTTTGCTGCTATGCGCGAAGCCTCTGAATAGTTAAGTCAACTCAACTGTAGTAGAGGTTCCGGAAGATAAAAGAAGTTCGCCGTGGCGATATTTATTCACTGGCCTTGAACGTCACCAGTTCGCCCTTGCGCCACTTGGCGGCTTTGCCTGTCACGGCCTTGAGGGTTTTGGTCAGGCCTTCCTGCAGCTGTTCGTGGGCAGCAAATACCAGCATGACGCTGTGGCCTTCCTTGAACACAATCCCCTCGCCCTCGGCCGATGACACAAACGCGTAGTCGCCCAAGCCATACACGGTCAACTTGATATCGCGGAATTTCAGTTCGAACTTGCCACCTTCGCGGCTGGGCAATACCGCCGCGCGAAAATGGTCGCCGACCTTGAGTTCCAGGCGCGGCTTGTCGTCCACCACCAACGCCGCTTCGGTATCGATCTCAGCGATGTAGATACCTTCCGGTGTCTGCTCGGTGACGTAGACAAAACGAGATTGAAACTGCTTGACCAACTTTGCGCGCAAATCACCCAGCACGAATAACGCGTGCATATCCAGATTACTGACTGCCAAGGAAACGCCCCCACATCGAAATAGCACTGGCCGCTTGAGCGGGCAGCACAAAAAAACGGCCGTTACGGCACGATCACAGACTCGTTAAAAACCTGAAGAAAACCCATAAGACCCGTACAGATAAGCGCGGTGGCCCTTATGCGAGGTCATCCGGCAACACAGCAAATCACAGGTTCAACGACCCGAGAATACGGGTCGAACAACTTCAGAGAATAACCCGATTAAAAACGCAGTTTTCCGACACGCATCACAAAAGAAAACACCTGGACATGGAACCAGGCGCGCGCCGCCAACGACAATACTAAAACAGTAACACTAGTCAAACCACCCGAAACGTGGCGGCTATATCAACAAGGTCGATCGACAGGAGCTGAGCATGCTACGACGTCAACACGACGATACGTCCTTCCACTCGCATTCATCATGTCCGGACGAACCGCAATACTACTGCTTACCTACGCCCGATGGGTACTCCCATTCCGTGCTTTATCGCGTTGTGCCGGCCGGAAGGAATTTTTTCCATATCCAGGAAGTGACCAGCGGCAGGATAAAAGGCTTTCGCAGCGATCACACCAAGGCCTGTGCACTGGCCAAAGCCCTGGAAGCCAATTTGTATAGTCTGCACGGCA
This sequence comes from Pseudomonas sp. R1-43-08, assembly GCF_003852255.1. Taxonomy (NCBI): domain Bacteria; kingdom Pseudomonadati; phylum Pseudomonadota; class Gammaproteobacteria; order Pseudomonadales; family Pseudomonadaceae; genus Pseudomonas; species Pseudomonas sp. R1-43-08. The sequence continues at coordinate 2,588,388 of NZ_CP027734.1, read as the reverse complement.
CACTCGTTTCGTCACCTGGCTGACTTTACTGCACAGCGGCCCTTCAACAACTGCCATACTGACCCGTCCATTGGAGTTTGCCCCGTGCGGGTCAGGTTTCATCAGTGCAGTTACCTTGAAGAGAAGCCTATACGTGACGGAATTTGATATTGGCGAATTTTTTATCCATGGCGATGCCAGGGAAGTAGACGGTGAGTTTCAAGCGGTCATCATCATGCGGGCCAAACCGCCGTTGACCACAGTTACAACGCATCAGGTAGAGAAAGACCGCTGGTTCAAAACCGTCGACGCTGCGGCCATCGCAGCGAAAGAGGCCGCCAAGGAGCTGAAAGCCGCCGTGGATTCAGGCGCACTCAGTTCTTGATAATCCGATAGAACTCTGGCGTGCCATACCCCTCACATGCAGGACGATGATCAGCCCGCATGGAGAATGTTATGGACACCACCACCCCGACACTTGAAACCCTGTTCGAACAACTAGGCCTGGATTCCAGCCAGGAAGCCATCGAACGCTTCACCGCCGAACACCGTTTGCCGGATGACGTCAAACTCATCGACGCGCCGTTCTGGAGCGAGCAACAAGCGGCCTTCCTCAGGGAACAATTGCATATCGACGCCGAATGGGCGCCTGCGGTCGATGACCTCAACGCCCTGCTGCACGAGTCTCCCAGCGTTTGATGCAATGCAGGCTGTCTGCTTGCTCCGGGCGCAACAGCGCTTGCCAGGCAGCCTTGCATTCCTGCGTTATCGCCCTGACTTTGCACCTTGCGGCTTGTAGCCCAGGCGCAAACCACCCCAATGGCGCCCCTGGACCATGATCGGCACCGACAAGTCGTGCATCAGCTCGCCGGTATCGCGCGTGTAAGTCTGCAGCAACATGGGCTGTTGATGGCTACCGCAGCGTATGCCGGTACGGTCGTCAAACTTGCGCTTGGTGCGGTTCTGCACCGCGTCCACTTGGTCATCCCCGGTCAATGCGTGAGAAAACGCTTTGTTATGCGTCGGCACGTAGCCCTGTTGGGTGCAGGCGATGGCAAACACCAAGCCTTCATGACGTGGCAACAGCGCCTCTTGAATGGCGGGCAACACTTGGTCGGTGTAAGCGTCAAACCGGGTTTTATATTTGCTCGGGCGCGTGTTCGCAATCAGCGTGTAGTTGCGGTCAAACAGATCCTCGAGGCTGATCCGGCGGCTCAGCGCATCCGCCTCGAACTGTTCGGCAATGCGCCTGGCGCCTTCGCGAGCCAAGTCGTAGATACGCTGGTGATAATCATCCAGGCCGACTTGCGCCAGGCGCTCGCTGATGGTTTCCGCCTGCCCTTCCATTTGCACAGCGGCGTCGGCGAGCTGGCGGGTTTGCTGATCGCTTACCGCAAGGTCGCTGCGCATCTGCTCCACGGCGTGGAACAGGCTGTCGAGTTGCGTGCGATTGGTATCGGTGCCCTGGGCGATTTCACTGACTTGGGTTTCCACATCCGCCGCCAGGCTGGCGATGCTCGCCAGGTGTTCGCCTGCAGATTCCACCTGTTCAACACCGGTGTGCAGGTCCGCCGACAGTTGGCGAATCTGCTCCACCACCTGGGCGGTACGTTGCTGGATGTCAGCGACCATTACCCCGACTTCATCCGTGGCCGTTGCCGTACGGCCAGCGAGGCCGCGTACTTCATCGGCGACCACGGCAAAGCCACGCCCATGTTCACCGGCCCGCGCCGCCTCGATCGCCGCGTTCAGCGCCAGCAGGTTGGTCTGGCTGGCAATAGACTGGATCACCAGCGTCACACGCTGGATTTCCTCGCTGCGCTGGCTCAAGGCTTCGATCAGCTCGCGGCTGGCATCGGCACGCTGGCTGAGTTGATGCATGCGGGTGATGGACTGCACCAGCACTTCCCGGCCTTCACTGCTGCGCTGATGGGCTTGGCTGGCCGCGCCCAAAGCCTGGCGGCTGAGCTGGGAAGTGACCTGTTCGGTGCTGATCATCACTTGCGCGCTGCTGACGATCTGTTGGGAGGCGCCCAGCTGCGACTGCAAACGCGCCGCCAGCTGCTTGACCGAATAGGCCACGCCCGCAGCGGCGAGTGCGTTATGGCTGGTGGTATAGGACAGATCGCGCGTCAGCTCGCCAATCGCATCGCTGGCCGCAGCGTGCGCCACCCCAGGTTTGGGACTTTTCAGGCGGGGTAGCCAGATCACCAGCAAGGCCAGCGGCAGGCACACATAGAGTGGCAAGCGGGTAAACGCCAGGCCCAGCAGTAGCAGCACCAAGGCGGCGCTCTGCGCGAGCGGTGTGAGCCAGCCGGGCAGCACGCGCGCCACCGATTGCGGTGGCACTGCTGCGCCCGTCAGAGATCCGTCTCCAGCCATTGTCGTTACCCCGCTGCTTGTCGTTATTGTGTCTGCATTAAACGCCACTATCGGGCCATTATCCATGGGCCTTTAGTGCAAGTGCATGCAGTAGATCAATAACCAGGGCGTAACGAATAATTCTTTGGGGAGCCGAGCTTGCGGCCCCCCGTGCAGCGCATCAGGCTTGACGCTGGTGCTTGTCGATCTGCTCGTGGCGCTCTTGCGCTTCGATGCAGTATTTGGTGGTGGGGCTGATCAGCAGGCGCTTGAGGCCGATAGGCTCGCCGCTGTCATCACACCAGCCAAAGGAATCTTCCTTGATACGTTCCAGGGCACGCTCCAGTTGCGGCAACATGCGCTGGTCGCGATCGATGGCATTGACCAGCCAGGTGCGCTCTTCTTCCACGGAAGCAGCGTCAGCCGGGTCGGCAGGCGTGTCCAGGCTTTCAATGGCGATACGGTTCTGTTCAATGCGCTCGTGGTGTTCCACTTTCATGTCTTGCAGCAACTTCTCAAAAAAAGCGTGCTGTTCGGCATTCATGTAGTCATCCGCCGGCATGGCCAGCAACTTTTCCTTTGTCATTGATTTCTCTATAAAAAATACGTGCATTAAGGCGAATAAGGGAGCGTTCCGGCCGACCTCTGCAGGTCTCGGAAAGGCGCCATCCGTTCCAAGCGCCACCCGGCACTCAATTTACGAGGGGCGGCAGTCTAAGGCCGACTTGAAGGCGCAGCAACTGAAATGACAGGCATTTTTCCCGATCAACCCCCAAAAGCACCAGGACGGGCTTGGCGAACGGTCATCGGAGTGCGTTTATAGCAAGAAATTCAGTCCAGGTGAGCTATATAGAAGACAAACGGTTGAACAAGCTGGCGCATTACTCAATGTGGGAGGGGGCTTGCTCCCGATTGCGGAGTATCAGTCGCCATCTGTTTGACTGAGCCACCGCAATCGGGAGCAAGCCCCCTCCCACCCTTGATCTGCTACAGCCATTGAATTCAGCGCTTGAGCTTGCGCTTGTTGCGGTATTGGTCGATCACCACCGCCACCACGATGATCAGCCCCTTGATGATGTCCTGGATGTACGCATCCACCCCGACAAAGGTAAACCCGCTGGCCATCACGCCGAGGATCAGCGCGCCGATCACGGTGCCGGTGATGCGCCCTACCCCGCCCGCCAGGCTGGTGCCGCCGATCACTGCGGCCGCGATTGCATCCAGCTCATAGGACATGCCCATGCCGGCCTGGCCGGTCGCCGCACGGGCCGAGGCCACCACGCCTGCCAGGCCTGCCAGGAGGCCGGCGATGCTGTAGACGATGATCAGGTGCCGCTTGACGTTGATCCCCGAAGTACGCGCCGCCTGCATGTTGCCGCCGATGGCATAGGTGTACTTGCCGTACTTGGTGTAGCGCAGGGCGATATGGAAAATCACCGCCACCACCAGGAAGATGATCACCGGCATCGCGCCATGGCCGATGGCCGTGTACGAGTCAGACAGCATGCTCACCGGCTGGCCTTCGGTGTAGTAACGCGCCAGGCCACGGGCCGAGACCATCATGCCCAGGGTCGCAATGAACGGCGGAATACCGGTCACCGCGATAATGCTGCCGTTGATCGCCCCCGCCAGCAGCCCCACGCCCAGGCCCATCGCCACCGGAATCCATACCGGCAAATCGGTCAAAGACGGAAACACCGCACGGGAAAAATCGGAAGTCTGCGCCAAACTGGCAGCGATCATCGCGGACAAGGCCAGCACCGAGCCGGACGACAGGTCGATGCCGGTGGTGATGATCACCTGGGTCACGCCGATGGCCAGCAAGCCGATGATCGACACTTGCAGGATCATCAGCACCAGGCGCTGGGAGTTCATCAAAAAGCTCTGGTCGCGCACGATCCAGCCAAACAGTTCAAACACCAGGCCGATGCCGATCAGCACCAGGAAGATGCTCAATTCAGTGGGCATGCGTCGACGGTTCTTGACCGGTGCCATCGCCGGCTTGTTGTCTGTTATTGCGTTCATAGCCAATTACCTTCTTATTCTGGAGTCAGTGGACCACGGTCATACCGGAGGCCAATTGCATGACTTTTTCCTGGGTGGCCTCAGCCCGATCCAGGGTGCCCATCAGTTCGCCTTCGTGCATCACCATCACCCGGTCGCTCATGCCGAGCACTTCGGGCAGTTCCGAGGAAATCATGATCACCGCCATGCCCTCGCTGGCGAGGAAGGAGATCAGGCGGTAGATCTCGGCCTTGGCGCCCACATCGATGCCACGGGTCGGCTCATCGAGGATCAACAACCGCGGGTTGGTCATCAGCCAGCGCGCCAGGAGCGCCTTCTGCTGGTTGCCGCCGGACAAGGTATCGATGCACTGTTCCAGCGAGGGGGTTTTCACCCGCAGCTTCTTGCACATGTCTTCGCACAACACGCGCAGGGCTTTCTGCTGGATGAAACCGTTGCCCGAATAGTGCGGCAACACCGCCATTTCCATGTTTTCCAGCACCGACAGGCACGGGAACAGGCCGCTGAGCTTGCGGTCCTCGGTCAACAGCGCAAAGCCCTTCTCGATGGCCATGTGCGGGTCGCTGATGCGCACCGGCTTGCCGTCGAGGGTGATCTGCCCGCTGCTGCTTGGGGTGATGCCGAAAATGGTTTCCGCCACGTTGGTGCGGCCCGAGCCCATCAACCCGGCGATGCCGAGGATTTCGCCCGCGTGCAGGTCAAACGAAACGTCCGTGAACACACCGTCCAGGCTCAGGTTGCGCACCGACAGCAACAAGTCGCCGATCGGCGTCTCGCGTACCGGGAACAACTGGCTCAGCTCACGGCCGACCATCATCGAGATCAGGCTGTCGCTGTTCATCGTGTCGGCACGCTGCAAGCCGATGTACTGGCCGTCGCGAAACACCGCCACTTCATCGGCGATGGCGAACACTTCGTTCATTTTATGCGTGATGTAGACGATGCCTTTGCCCTGGGACTTGAGGTCGGCAATGATCGAAAACAGATGGGCGACTTCCTTCTCGGTAATCGCCGAGGTCGGTTCATCCATGATCAGGATGTCGGAGTCATAGGACACGGCCTTGGCGATCTCGACCATCTGCCGCTCGGCGATGCTCAGGTTGCCGACCTGTTCTTCCGGGTCGAGGTTGATGCGCAGCCGCGCCAGCAGCTCGGCGGTACAGCGGTGCATTTCGCGGTGGTTGACCATGTGCAGGCTGTTGAGCTGCTCACGGCCGATCCAGATATTCTCGGCGATGCTCATATGCGGCATCAGGTTGAGTTCCTGGTGGATCATCGCAATCCCGGCCTTTTGGGCCGCCAGGGGCGTTTCAAACACAATCGGCTTGCCGCGCAGGCGAATTTCGCCGGCATCGGGCTGATAGATGCCGGCGATGATTTTCATCAGCGTCGACTTGCCCGCACCGTTCTCGCCCATCAGCGCCAGCACCGTGCCGGGGCGCACCCGCAACTGCACATCGTCCAGGGCCACGACGCCGGGAAAGCCTTTGCTGATGTTGAGAATTTCCAGCAGGTAGGGTTCGTCCTGCGCCAGCGGCTGGATACCCGGCGGCTGCGAGACAGTGGCATGAGCGAGCATAGGAAGGTACTCCATCTGCAGGGCGGCCGTGACCGCCCTGCCGGCTTAGGGTTGTGAGGTCAGGGCTACTTGAAGTCTTTGACGTTGTCCGGGGTGATGAGCTTGAACGGGATCACCACGTTCTGCTCCACCGGCTCGTTCCTGGCCATCTTGCGCGCCGCTTCCACCGAGCCCACGGCCTGGCCCTTGGCATCCTGGAATGCCGAGGCGGCCATCTCACCCTTGGTGATTGCGTTGAGGCCGTCCGGCGTGCCGTCGACCCCGGCGATCAACACGGTGCCGGGCTTGGTGCCTGCCGATTTGAGCGCCATGGCCGCGCCAATCGCCATCTCGTCGTTGTTGGCCAGTACGGCATTGAACTCACGGCCCTGGGTCAGCCAGTCGTTGACCAGGGTCATGCCCCTGTCGCGCAACCAGGTACCCGTCTGTTCCTGCTCGATCTTGATGCCCGGGTAGTTGGCCAGCACTTCCTTCACGCCCTTGGTGCGGTTGGTGGTGGAGTTGTTCGCCAGGTCGCCGAGCAGGATCACGATCTTGCCCTTGCCGCCGAGTTTTTCGGCGACGTACTGCATTTGCAGCTTGCCGGCTTCAACGTCATCGGACGTCACCGCGACCACGTCCTTGGGCAAGTCTTTCTGGTCGGGACGGCGGTTGACGAACACCAGCGGAATTTTCGCGGCGGTGGCGGCCTTGATGATGTTGGCTGTCGAGGCGGTATCCACCGGGTTGACGATGATGGCGTCGACTTTCTGGCTGATAAAGTTCTCGACCTGGCTCAGTTGCTTGACCACATCGGCGCGGGCGTCTTCGAACTGCAGTTGCACGCCGTCGCCCTTGGGATAGGACTTGGCTTGCTTGTCCATGTCTTCGCGCAGGTAGGTGAGGAAGGTGTCATCGAAGGCGGACATGCTCACGCCCACCTTGATGTCGGCGGCCGTGGCGACGCCACTGGCGAGCAGCATCGACAGGGCCAGCGCGGTAAAACGGATCGGGGTCTTCATGAACGGTCTGTCTCCACTTTCTTGTTGGTTTTATGGACGTTGCGTTTATCAGCGCTCGGCGGGCACCCGCACCACCGGCGCGCCTGGAATGCAGCAGACCAGCGCGCCCTGGTTTTCGACGCACAGCACATTGAGGAAGGAGAAGTAGAACGGCCGGGCGCGAGGCAGTGCGCGTGGCGTGTGGGCAGGGCGTAAAACTCGCAGTACAGCGTTGAAGATTTTCATCTGACGGTACCTGGTTGTTTTTGATCTTGTTTTTGTTGAGTCGCCGGGGTCGAGCCCAAGACGTACTTTATGCAACCTGGAAAAGACTTTATTGGAAAATAATTTCCATATCAACCTGTTTTAGAATTTTATTCTATTTTTGTTGAAACCACCTGCTGGCGCTCGGCGCTGAGGCGTGCGGCGTCCAATATACGGGTGGTTTCCAACGCGTCATAGGCGTCCACGGGCAATGGGCCCTGGCCTTGCACCGCCGTTTGCAACTGCCGATAGAACTGGGTCCAGCAGCCTTTTTCAGAGGGCACTCGCTCGCGTTCCGGCCCCTGTTCGAACCAGCCCCAGCGTCGATGTTCTTCTGCGCCCCAGTGCTCGCCTTCGGTTTTCGGCGACTTGCCGGCCATCAGTGCTTCTTCCTGGCCATCCAGCCCGTCAACGGTGTAACAACCCAAGGTGCCGCTGACGCGAAAACGCGGGGCCTGGCAGTTCTGCAGGGCGTTGCCCCACAAATGGGAGACCACTCCGTTGGCGTGGGTCAGGGACACGAAGAAGCCGTGATCGACGTTGGGGTGCTCAGGGGTGAATTGCAATTGCGCGAATACCTTGTCCACCGGGCCGAACAATTGCAGGGCCTGGTCCACCAGATGGCTGCCGAGGTCGCGCAACCAGCCGCCGCCGCTGGCATTGCCCACTGCCTGCGGGCTGTAGCGTTCGACACGGGACTCGAAACGGGTGATCTCACCCAAGGCACCGGCATCGATGAGTTTGCGCAGGGTCAGGTAATCCGAATCCCAACGTCGGTTCTGATAGACGCTGAGCAGCGTACCTTGGCGTTCAGCGGCGGTGATCAAGGCCTGGGCCTGCTCGGCGTTGGCGGCGAAAGGCTTATCGCTGACCACCGCCACGCCATGTTCGATGGCTTCCAGCACTAGGGCCGGGCGGCCCTTGAGGGTGGTGGAGATGACCAGGGCATCGACGCCGGCTTCGACGATCTGGCCGATGCTGTCGAAGGCCTTGACCCCTGGCAGATCGGTATTCAGTTGCTGACGTCGCTCGGGTGAACGGGTCACCACCCCACAAACGTGGCGCCCGGCAATGTTGCAATCAGTGGCGCATGAAAAAAGCGCCCTCCATGGCCATAGCCGACCAGTCCGATTCGCATAAATTCACCCCTTACTTGAAGTGCTAACCCAATCAAAATGTGGGAGGGGGCTTGCTCCCGATAGCGGAGTATCAGTCAATAAATCTGTACCCGATACACCGCCATCGAGAGCAAGCCCCCTCCCACATTGACCCGGTTGCACCTGTGAAATTGTGATCAGCCGTAGAAATGCGGGCGATCCGGCAGGCTGACTTTTACAATCTGCCCACTGCCCTGCGCTTCAATACACGCATCCGCCGCCACCGCTGCCGCATAGCCATCCCACGCCGACGGCCCGCCCACTTGCCCGGCCCGCACGCTGTCGATGAACGCCTGCAATTCCACGTCATAAGCGCCAATGAAGCGATCCTTCCAGTCCATCAGAATCGCATTCGACAGCTTGGCCTCGCTGCGCAGTTGCACCTGGGAAGGCTCGGGCAATTTGGCGATGCCGCTCTCCCCCACCACTTCGCACTGAATGTCGTAGCCGTATTGGCAGTTGACGAACACTTCGACGTCGATGCGCGTGCCCTTGGCGGTCTCCAGCAGCACGATCTGCGGGTCGCGCAGGTGGGCCAGGGCTTTGCTGGTCTTGCGCGGGAACACCACCTGCACCGAGACGTAGTCGTCGTTGAGCAGCCAACGCAGTACATCCAGTTCGTGAATCAGGGTGTCGGTAATCGCCATGTCGGTCTTGTAGTTTTCGCCCACCGTCGGGTTGCGATGCGCGCAGTGCAGCATCAGCGGCTCGCCGATCTGGCCGCTGTCGATCACGGCCTTCAAGGCGCGATAACCTTCGTCGTAGGGGCGCATGAACCCGACTTGCACCAGGCGTTTGCCGTGGGCGACTTCGGCTTCGACGATTTTGCGGCAGCCTTCAGCGGTGACGGCCAGGGGTTTCTCGCAGAACACCGGTTTACCCGCAGCGATGGCGGCGAGCACGAACTCCTCATGGCTCGGCCCCCACGAGGTCACCAGTATGGCTTGCACCTGCGGCGAGTTGATCAGCGCGTGGCCGTCCGGGTATACCTCGGCGTCCAGCTTCAACTCGGCCACCACCTTGGCCGCCTGTTCCAGGTTGATATCGGTGACCGCCACCACCTGGCTATTGAGCAGGGTCTGGCTGCAACGACGAATATGGTCACGGCCGATGGCACCGGTACCGATCACTCCAAGCTTCAACGACATACAAACACTCCTCTTGTTATTAGTACTGCCGGGCCTTGGCCAGGTGTTCATTGAGTTTTTTCGCGGCGGCGTTGGTGCGTTCGCTGGTGGACACCTGCGCCACGCCCACCCGCCACCACGACAGGTAGCCATGGACCATGGTCTTGGGCAGTACCTTGATATCGATCAGGGTCGACACGCTTTGAGTACGCGCATCGGCTAGAGCCGCTTCAAGCTGTTCCACGCTGCTGACCTTGTAGGTCTTGCAGCCGTAAGCCGCCGCGCTCATGGCGAAATCCACCGGTACCAGGCCGCCGTCGAGCTTGCCGCTCTCGGGGTTGCGATAGCGGAACTCGGTGCCGAAGCTGTCCATGCCGTTGCCGATCTGCAGGTTGTTGATGCAACCGAAGGCCATGTTGTCGAGCAGCACCACGTTGATCTTGCGGCGCTCCTGGATCGAGGTGGCCAACTCCGAATGCAGCATCATGTAGGAGCCATCGCCGACCAGCGCGTACACCTCTTTGCTCGGCTCGGCCAGCTTCACACCTAGGGCGGCGTTGATCTCGTAGCCCATGCACGAATAACCGTATTCGACGTGGTAAGTGTTGACGCCCTTGCTGCGCCAGGCGCGCTGCAGGTCGCCAGGCAGGCTGCCGGCGGCGGCGACGATGATTGCGTCATCGGCGAGCGTCGCATTGAGCACGCCGAGCACTCGGCTTTGGGTCAGGCATGAGCCGGTCAGCTCGATGAATTCGCGCAGTACCGCGCGGTCCAGGTGGTCGTCGACTTCGGGGACGAAGTCATCACCGTGGTATTCGACCTGATGCACGCGCTCCACTTCGGCATCCAACTGCGCCTTGGCGTCAGCAATCTGCTCGCCCCAGCCGGAACGGTAATCACCGAGGGCATCGGCCAACGCTTCGAGGGCAACCTTGGCGTCGGCCAGCACTTGCACGCCGTCGAGTTTCAACGCATCGCCAGGGCAGATATTAAGGTTGAGAAACTTCACCTCGGCGTGCTTGAACAGGGATTTGGACGACGTGGTGAAGTCGGTATAACGGGTGCCGATGCCGATGATCAGATCCGCCTCGGGCGCCAGCAGGTTGGCCGCCAGGCAGCCGGTCTCACCGATGCCGCCGACGTTCAGCGGGTGGCTTGAAACCACCGCGCTCTTGCCCGCCTGGGTTTCGGCGAAGGGAATATCGAAGCGCTCGGCAAAGGCCTGCAACGCGGCATTCGCGCCGGAGTATTTGACCCCGCCACCGCAGATGATCAACGGTTTGCGCTTGCCGCTGAAGGCCGCCAGCGCATCGCCAAGCATTGCGACGGTGGCTGGGCGACGTTCGATACGGTGCACGCGCTTTTGCAGGAAATAGTCGGGATAGTCCCAGGCTTCGGCCTGCACGTCCTGGGGCAGGGCCAGGGTCACCGCGCCGGTTTCGGCGGGGTCGGTGAGCACGCGCATGGCCTGGATCGCCGCCGTCATCAGCTGCTCGGGGCGGTTGATACGGTCCCAGTATTTACTCACGCAGCGGAACGCATCGTTGGTACTGATGCTCAAGTCGTGGAACTGTTCGACCTGTTGCAGCACCGGGTCCGGTTGACGGCTGGCATAGACATCGCCCGGCAACAGCAGCAACGGAATACGGTTGGCCGTCGCGGTCGCCGCAGCGGTGAGCATATTTGCCGCGCCGGGCCCGACCGATGCGGTACACGCGTAGATCTTGCGCCGCAGGTGCTGCTTGGCGAAACCGATGGCAGCGTGGGCCATGCCCTGCTCGTTACGGCCCTGATGCACCACCAGGTCGCCGCTGTCCTGCTCCAGCGCCTGGCCCAGGCCCAGCACATTGCCGTGGCCGAATATCGTGAACACCCCGGCGACGAATTTGCTCTGCACGCCATCGACTTCGATGTATTGGTTATCCAGGAACTTCACCAGGGCCTGGGCCATGGTCAGTCGGGTTGTGGTCATGTCGCGCCCCTTAACGTTTTTGCAGGTGGGCGATGCTTGCCCCCAAGGCCTGCTGGATATCCGCCAACTCATGCACGCTTGTGGCAAACGGCTCGAACGACAGGTAGCCGCTGTAGCCAGTGCTGAGCAAGGTGTCGATCTGCGCGGCGTTACCGAGGATGTCGCCCTCGCCCACCAGTACGCGGTGGCCGTCGCGGATCGAATTGAGCGGCGCCTCGGCATCTTCCACGCCGGAGATGTGCACCAGCCCGGTCAGCTCAGGGAAGAACTCGTGCTCGCCGGCCAAGTGATGATGGAAGGTGTCGTGTACCAGGCGGAACACATCCAGGCCGCCGATGGACTGGATCGCGTCCACCGCTACGCGCTTGCGGCGCATGGCGCATTCTTCGAAGCCCAGCGGTTCGATAAAACCGAGAATCCCGTGCTCGCGCAGGATCGGCGCCAATTCGCTCAACGCCGTGCGCAAACCGGCGGCGCGCTTGGCTTCGTTGCGGGTGTCGCCCGGCTCGTTGAACGGGCACATCACCAGGCCTTGCGCGCCAGATTCCCGGGCATAGGTGGCCAGCTCGATCGCTTGGGCACGGCGCTCGTCGTTCCACACATCAAAGGGGTATAGCGCGTTGATCGACAGCACCGTGATGCCCTGGGCCGCGCACAATTGGCGCACGCGGCTGGCCGGGGCGCCGTATTCGATCTGGCGGTCCTTGAGGTCATTGCGGATCTCGATGGCGTCGCACTTCAAGGCCACGGCCAACTGGATGAAATCCGGCAGGGACAGGTTGGGCGCGACCATGCGGTTAAGGGCAAAACGTAACGGCGACTTCATTGTTGTTGTTCTCCGTGCAAAACCGTTCAGAGGTCCAGCAGCCAACTGTGCTGCGGGTCGTTATGGAAGTGCCAGGCGCGCTTGGGGCCGGCCATGACGTTCAGGTAATACGACTCGTAGCCGTACGGCACGCTGACCGGGTGATAGCCCTTGGGCACCACCACCAGGTCACTGTTTTCCACGGCCATGGCCTGGTCGATACTGCGATCGTCGGTGTACACCCGCTGGAACACGAAGCCCTGGGGCGGGTTGACCTGGTGGTAGTAGGTCTCCTCCAGAAAGCTCTGGTGCGGCAGGTCATCGGTGTCGTGCTTGTGCGGCGGGTAGCTCGACGAATGCCCGGACGGCGTGCGCACTTCCACCACCAGCAGCGAATGCGCCGGCTCGCTGTCGGGCAGGATGTCGCACACGTAGCGGGTGTTGGCGCCCTTGCCACGCACACTGCGCTTGCACTGCTCCGGGCGGATCAGGCGCGGTGTGTAACCGCTCGCACCGGGCGCGGCGCAGACAGCGATCTGCACGTCACTCAAGGCGCTGACCTGGGCCTGGGTGCCCGGCGGCAGGTAGGCGGCGAACGGGGATTTGTCCTCGAACACCGATTGACGATCCCCCAGGTTCTGCCAGTCGAAGCCCTCGCCTTCGATATTCACCCGGCCGCTGAGCAGCACCAGGCATAGCTCCTTATCACCGGCGCTGACCGGCAGGGTTTCGCCCAGGCTCAGGCGATAAGCGCTAAAACCCACATACTCCAGGCGCCCGGCTTCCAGGGCGACCATGGTTTGCCCACGTTTATTGCTCTTGACCAGCAAGCTCATGGTTAAGTCCTCTCGTTGAGCAGCGCACGCAAGGTGTCATAGCCCTTTTTTGCATAGATGTAGCTGGGCGCCACGGCCGGGTCCTGCTCGGCCTCGACCACCAGCCAGCCCGCGTAGTTGGCGGCCAACAGCACATCGAGCAATTCGGCAAAGTCGATATCGCCATCGCCGGGCACGGTGAAGGTGCCGTTGACGATGCAGTCGGGAAAGCTCCACATCTGGTTGCGCGCCAGTTGCACCACCGGTTTGCGTACGTCCTTGAAATGCACATGGCAGATGCGCTCGATGTGTTTGCGCAGCACCTCAAGGGGTTCGCCGCCGCCCATGTAGCAGTGGCCCGAATCGAACAGCAGGCCGACTTCCGGGCCGGTGCGTGCCATCAACTGATCGATATCCTCGGGGGATTCGACATAGGCGCCCATATGGTGGTGGTAAGCCAGGCGCACGCCCTGGGACAGGGTGAACCGCGCCAGTTCAGTGAGTTTGTCGGCATAGGCCTGCCACGCCTGTTCACTGTGAAAACGCGGGCGCTCGATCAAACGGATGCGCGAACCCTGGATCGAATCGGCCACTTCGCCATACACCAATACGCTCGCGCCGTTCTGTTTGAGCGACTCGACGTGGCCGGCGATGGCCTCGATTTCTTCAGCCACCGAACGACGCGCCAGGCGGCTGGAATACCAGCCGGACACCAGCGCCAGGTCGTAGGGGCGCAGTACGTCGGCGACACCTTTGGCGTCCTTGGGGAATTTGCCGTTGAGTTCAAAACCTTCGTAGCCGATTTCCTTGCCTTCGCTCAAGGCGGTGCTCAGCGGCGTTTCACCGCCGAGAGCCGGCAGGTCGTCGTTGCTCCAGGAGATCGGGTTGATGCCAATTCGGATTGCGGGCATGGCTGCACCTTTATTGTTTTCAGGTATCACTGAGATCTGCTTTCTGCTTTATGTGGGAGGGGCGGTGCGACGATTCGACTTGCTCCCGATAGCGGAGTGTCAGGCAACACTTCTGTAACTGAACTATCGCTATCGGGAGCAAGCCCCCTCCCACATTGGAATTGCATTGCACATTTAGACCTGTGATCAGGTTCGGGCACTGCGCCAGGCGTTGATGAGCTGTTCGAACGTGGCCTGGACTTGCTGAATCAGAACCTCATCATCGATCTCTCCCGCCATCCACGCGCGGCTCGGTTCCTGGAAGATCGTGCGGCCCACGGCAAACCCTCGGCAGGTTGTACTCTGGCTGGCTTGCCGGAAGCCATCGGCGAGGCATTCTGCCGAGGCGTTCAGGCCCAACAGCACCACGCCCCGGCAGTACGGGTCACGTTCTTCGATCAGTTCGTCGAGCTTTTTCCAGTCCTCGGCCGATTGCGCCTCGATCTTCCACCACGCCGGGTAGATGCCCAGGTTGTACAGGCGCTTGAGGCTGCGGTAGAGCACGTCGGGATAGGTCGAGGGGTGATCCTTGGGCGGGATGACCTCCAGCAGCAGTTCATGCCCGCTGACAATCGACGCCTCGTACACCGCCTTGAGCTGCGCTTCCTGTTCCAGGCGCAGCAGCGGCGCGTCATCGGGATGAAATTGCACCAGGCACTTGATGATCTGTTCCTGAGGCCAGGCGATCAGGTTGCTGCCGATGGAGCGGCCATGTTCGAACGCCAAGGGCCGCGAGTTCTGCACTTCCACCGGGCGGGCAATCCACCAGCCGCGGCCGCTGGCCGCGTTGAGCGCGTCCTGGCCGAAGCGCTGGTCGGCGAGCAGGCCGACGTCGGCTTCAATGCCTTGATCAGCCAGTTTTTTCTCGACGCGTTCGATGGCCTGAATAAACAGTTGCTTGGCATCACTGATGCGCGCCAGGTTCTGGCCGCCTTTCTGCGCCAGGTCCACCAACTGCCAGCGGTGGTCGAAGGCGAACACGAACAGTTGCTTCCAGGTTTTGCGCGGCACGCTGACGCGATGCAGGCGTTGCAGGGTCGCGTCCTGGTCCGGCCGGGTAATCGGCACCGGGCTGTTGAACAGGTATTCCAACTCGACCGGTGTGGGCATGGCCGGCGCGCAGGCGTGGCGCGACACCACCAGGCCGCCGCAGGCATTGGCCAACTGGCTGCAACGCTCATCGGTTGCGTCGTTGAGCCAGCCACTGAGGAAGCCCGACATAAACGCATCGCCGGCGCCCAACACATTGAGCACTTCCACGCGCACGCCGGGGTAGATCGCCCCGTCTTCCAGGCGCTCTGGGATAGCGCCATGGATCACCGTGCAGCCTTGCGGGCCGAGCTTGACCACCAGGGTCGCTGGCGTCAGTTCACGCACTTTGCGCAGTGCGGTGAGCAGGTCTTCACTGCCGCCGGCGATCAGGAACTCTTCTTCCGTGCCGACGATCAGGTCGAAGCGCGGCAGGATCTTCTGTACATGCTCGCTGACCTGCAGGTCGGCGACGAAACGGGTCTCGCCATCAGCCTTGCCGGCCAAGCCCCACAATACCGGGCGGTAATCGATGTCGAGCACGCGCTTGACGTTGTGCCGGGCCGCGTAATCCAGCGCCTGAATGCTGGCCTTGTACACGCCGTCGGTAGAGAAATGCGTGCCGGTGATCAGCAGCGCCTTGCTGGAAGCAATGAAGGCTTCGCTGATGTCTTCGGCGCGCAGGGCCATGTCGGCGCAGTTTTCGCGGTAGAACACCAAGGGGAAGGTTTCACGGTCCTTGAGGCCGAGCAGCACCAGGGCGGTGAGGCGTTCCGGATCGACCTTGACCGCGCTGACGTCGCAGCCTTCACGGGCCAGAGATTCCAGCAGGAAACGGCCCATGTGGTCGTCGCCCACCCGGCTGAGCATGGCCGACTTGAGCCCCAGCCGCGCCGTGCCGAAGGCGATATTGGCGGAGGAACCGCCGAGGTATTTGGCGAAACTGGACACGTCCTCAAGCCGCGCCCCCACTTGCTGCGCATAGAGGTCGACGCCCAGGCGTCCGAGGCAAATCAGATCCAATTGACGCCCACTGGCAAAACGAGTCTGGCCCATGCTGGCTCCTGTTATTTTTATCAGCCTGCGTTGTGCCGCCGTGGCGACGGCAAACGCTCTTGGTGGGAGCAGACTAGAACGTCCGGCGGCCGCAATCAATATTTATTCCATAATTATTTTTAGTGGAATATTTTTTCCAATAAGCCAGCATAATGCTGCGGCAGCCGTCGTGCATCGTTTCAGCAGCCCAGGCGGGCCGTGATGCCGAGGTATTTTTTTGCGCCTACCCTGTAGACTTGCGCCACCCATCAGCGCACCAGACGAACACGCCAGAAGGATTGCCCATGTCCCGCACCGATCCCGAGACCCACCTGGAAGATACGATCGCCAGCCCTCCGATCAATGCCGAACGCCTGTTGCAGCTGATCACCGACGAATACGAAAGCCTGCCGCGCCAACTCAAGCGCATCGCCAGCTACATGAGCCAGCAGAGCGACCGGATCATGGTCGACCGCATCAGCGACATCGCGCGTGAATGCGAAGTGCATCCCTCGGCCATCGTGCGCTTCTCCCAGCGGTTCGGTTTCAGCGGGTTCAGTGAGATGCAGGCGCTGTTTCGCGAGGCGTACACCCACAAGACCACCCCGGTGCAGAACTACCAGCAACGTATCCGCAGCATGATCGCCAACAAGTCGCAGAAGGCCAGCGGCGGCGACCTGGCGCGTGAGTGCGTCAACGCAACGCTGTCGGGCATCGAGCGCCTGGGGATGGAGCTCGACGACGTGGCCTTCGACAAGGCCGTGGACCTGGTGGTGAATGCCGACAATATCTATGTGGTCGGCGTGCGCCGCTCCTTCGCGGTGGCCGATTACCTGGTCTACAACCTGCAGCACACCAACAAGCGCATTCACCTGATCTCGGGCCTGGGCGGCAGCTACCGCGAACAGATGCGCAGCGTGCGCGCCAATGACTTGGTCATCGCCATCAGCTTCACGCCCTACGGCAAAGAGACCCAGCACTGCCTGCGCATCGCCCAGCACCATCAGGCCAAGACCCTGATCATCACCGACAGCAACCTGTCGCCCCTGGCCAAGCGAGCAAACGCGGTGTTATTGGTCAATGAAGGCTCGTCGTTCGCCTTCCGCTCACTGAGCGCAACGTTGTGCCTGTGCCAGGCATTGTTCATTGCGGTGGCGTATCGCTTGGAACTGAAGGTGGATGAGATTCACGAGCAAGTCGGGTTCGACGACTGAAGCGGGCTCACCGCAAACCAAATGTGGGAGGGGGCTTGCTCCCGATGGCGGTGTGTCAGTCGCTTGCAGCATCGACTGTTCCACCGCCATCGGGAGCAAGCCCCCTCCCACATGGGACCGAGTAATGCTCGGGTTTAGTGCATGAAGATTGCGATGAGGATGATCAACGGAATTGGAATGCCGAGGAACCACAGCAGTAATGAGCGCATCATGTTCTCCTTGAATTAACGAACGTAGGTTTCGGTTTCGACGTACACCACAGCATCGCGGCGGCGACCGCCGAAGGTGGCGGCGAAGCTGGCGAAGAACGCGCCGATCAGCAGGGCAACGAAGGTCCACAGCGACGTATAGGCAGCCACTTTGGCGGCTGTGTCAGCGGCTTGCTTGGCTTTGACCTTGGCATCTTCGATGGCTTTGCGGGCATCGCCATACACCTTGTCGATACGCGCTTCGGCATCGGCCTGGCTGAGGTTGGTGCGCTGGCTGATCAATTGGGCCAGGTAGGTGCGGTCTTCCGGTGCCAGTTGGCCATCATTGCTCAGGGTACGAGCGAAGATGCGACCGACCACGGCATGGGCGGCGTCATCGCTGACAGCTGCAGGGCGATCGTCGCGGAACAGGCTGTCGACGTAGTAGCCGAAATCACCGCTGTGTGCGCCTTTTGCTGCGTTGCCGGCGGCTTGAGTCATGCTGCTGGCGGCACCCGAGGCCACGCTGGCACCGGCTTTCACGCCGCCGCTGACCACACTGCTGACCGAACCGACCACCAGCATCGCCGTGATCAGCGTCGCCACTGCCCAGGCCAGGAACCCGTGGGCGGTGTCGCGAAAGTACACTTCATCGCCATGCATGTTGGCCCACTTCACGCGCAACCGGCCGGCAATGTAACCGCCCAGGCCCGACGCGACGATTTGGGTGAAAGCCAGCCAGACAATCGTGGAAATGCCAAGCCCCTTGGCGCTCATGCCGCTATCGGCCCACGGCGACACCGCCGAAAAACCCAGGCCGAAGCCCAGCAGCACCAGGATCAGGGACAGTGCAGCCGCCGCAGCGGCACCAGCAAAAATCGCCCCCCAGGAAACCCCGGAGAGCGCGCTCGACTCTTGCAGCGTGGATGAGGATGTGATCATTGTTGTTTTGCTCCAGGCATGAAAAATAGTGTTACAAGTCTCAAAAAGGACAGTGCAGGCAGCGTGCCAGCGTAAACAAAAAATAAAATCCTTATATTTCAGCAAGTTAACTAAATTGAACTTCCTAAAGTCATGCAAGTTGCAAGAATTGCCTATAGAGAGCGGGCGTTATGCATTCCCTGCTGGAGCAAGCCCCTCCCCCACGCGGATATGTCACGGTTTTGCCTAGATGAAGTTTTATTTAGGAAACATTCAGCAACTTCTTGGCAAAATGTCCGCACTTCTAGTGTGAACGCTCACCAGGTAATCCTATGACCCGCATTTTGACCATCGAGGATGACGCCGTAACGGCCCGCGAGATCGTCGCCGAGCTGAGTAGCCATGGACTGGACGTAGACTGGGTGGACAATGGCCGCGAAGGCCTGGTCCGTGCTGTCAGTGGTGATTACGATCTGATCACCCTCGACCGCATGTTGCCCGAACTGGATGGCTTGGCCATCGTCACCACCCTGCGCACCATCGGGGTGTCGACGCCGATCCTGATGATCAGCGCCCTTTCCGATGTCGACGAACGCGTGCGCGGCCTGCGCGCCGGCGGCGATGACTACCTGACCAAGCCCTTCGCGTCCGATGAAATGGCCGCCCGCGTCGAGGTACTGCTGCGGCGTAAAAGCACGGTCAAGGAATTCGAAACCGCGCTGCGCGTGGCCGACCTCGAATTGAACCTGATCAGCCGCGAAGCCAGCCGCGCCGAGCAGCCGCTGAGCCTGCTGCCCACCGAGTACAAGTTGCTGGAATTCCTGATGCGCAACACCGGGCAGATCCTGTCGCGGATGATGATCTTCGAGGAAGTCTGGGGCTATCACTTCGACCCCGGCACCAACCTGATCGACGTGCACATAGGTCGCCTGCGCAAGAAAATCGACCCACCGGGCCTGCCGCCGCTGATCCGCACGGTACGAGGCTCGGGCTATGTCATTGCTGAACCCCTCTAAGGGCTGGCGTTCTTCCAGCAGCCGCCTGCTGGCGCTGTACAGTTCGCTGTTTGTGGCGTGGAGCTGCATCCTCATGGGGGTGCTGTATTACGAGGTGTCGGGGTATCTCAGTGACCTGTCGCGCCATTCGCTGATGCAGCGCCAGCACTTGTTCCAGCATTTCGACGGAGAAGAACTGGTCGACGCACTGACCACCAGCATGACCTTCGATATGAAGGGCGTGGATGCCTATGGCCTGTTCGACGAGCAGTTTCGTCCCTTGAGCGGGCCGATCCGCGCCGTACCGCCCGACCTGCCCCTGGATGGCAAGATCCACGCCCTGGCCAACTGCGTCGACTCCGATGACCCGAAACTGCCCAAGGACAGCTGCGACGCCGTGGCCACCCACACCGAAGACGGCCGTTGGCTGGTGCTGGTGCGCGCCAACGGTTCGTTGTTCGGTGTGACCCGGATCATCTGGCATGCCCTGCTGTGGGCCGTGTCATTGACCATCATCCCTGGCGCCGCCGGCTGGCACCTGCTGCGTCGGCGTCCGCTGCGCCGCATTCGCGGGATCCAGGCGAGCGCCGAAGCCATCGTCGCCGGCGACTTGACGCACCGCCTGCCACTGTCCGACCGACGCGACGAGCTGGACATGCTCGCCGCCATCGTCAACGCCATGCTCGACCGCATCGAAAAGCTGATGAACGAGGTCAAGGGCGTGTGCGACAACATCGCCCACGATTTGCGCACCCCGCTGACGCGCCTGCGCGCGCAGCTGTACCGCATCAAGCAGCAAGCGGAGGAAGACTCGGCCCATGCGGTGAAACTCGATGACGCGATTGCCGAAACCGACACGCTGATGGCACGTTTTCGCGGATTACTGCGCATTTCCGAACTGGAAGACCACCAGCGTCGTTCAGGCTTTTTGCTGATGGACCCACTGCCGCTGTTACGCGAACTGCACGACTTCTACCTGCCCCTGGCAGAAGAAGGTGAGTTGGAACTGGTGCTGCAGACCCCGGACTCGCTGCCCTGGATTACCGGCGACCGCGCCCTGTTGTTCGAGGCCCTGGCCAACCTGCTGAGCAATTCGATCAAATTCACCCCGCCCCAAGGCAAGGTGATCCTGCGTGCGGTCAATGACCTGGGCAGCACGCGGATCGACGTCCTCGACTCCGGGCCGGGCATTCCGGCCGCCGAACGCGCTTCGGTGTTCCAGCGCTTTTACCGGGTCGATGAAAGTGATCAGCAAGGCGGTTTTGGCCTGGGCCTGTCGATTGTCGCGGCGATCATCAACCTGCACGGCTTCAAGCTGGAGGTCGGCACCAGCGAACTGGGCGGCGCACGGCTTGTGCTGGAATGCCGCCAGCAGTTGATGCCTGAATAAATCCTGTGAACGCACGCCGATCCAATGTGGGAGGGGGCTTGCCCTAATGCCAGTCAGTTAAGCGTACACCGCCGTCTGTAGGAGCGAGCTTGCTCGCGAAAAACGTCAACGATAACGCGTGCTTTCTGAATGAACGCGGTGCCTGTGAGTTTTTCGCGAGCAAGGGCTAGCCGCCCGCCTCGTTCCTACAAAAAGCCTTAACTGACTGGCATTAGGGCTTGCCCCCTCCCACACAAGCCCTTTTCCACATTGCTGCCAAGCCATTCAGTCCTACAGCACAGCCCCCATCGCCTTGATCAACACCGGGTCGCGCGCGTAGATATCCGGCGCGTACACCAGACTGCCCTGGCGATCCACTTCCACCGTCCAATAGCCCAGCAGCACCGGTACCGGCGTGGCCAGCCTGAATTCATGGGTCACGCCGGTGGCCAGCAACTCGTCGGTGCGCGTGCGTTCGGCCGGGCTGACCAGCAGATCGCGCAATAACAACGGTTGCTCAACGCGCACGCACCCCGAGCTGAACGCCCGTGGCCCCTTGGTAAACAGCGGCTGGCTCGGCGTGTCGTGCAGGTACACCGAATACGGGTTGGGAAAGCGCATCACGATCTTGCCCAACGGGTTACGCGGCCCCGCCTCCTGGCGCAGCAAAATATTGCCAGGGTGAGCCCAGTCGACCTGCTCGGGTGCCAGCGGGTGGCCTTCGGCGTCGAGCACTTGCAGGTTCTGCTGGCGCAGATATTCCGGGTTGAGGCGGATGGCCGGCAGCTTGTCCTCGCGCATGATGGTGGGTGGAATGGTCCACGTGGGGTTGAGGGTCAGCCGCGTGATACGTGACTTGAGCAGCGGCGTCTGACGCTCGGCGCGGCCCACTTGCAGGCGGGTTTGCCACACCGGAATGCCGCTCTGGTACACGCTCAGTTGCGCGGCCGCGACGTTGACCACCACGCCTTCGGGCTCCAGGTCCTGGGCCAGCCAGCGGAACCGCTCGAGGTTGATGCGCAACTGGTCGCGGCGCATCGCCGGGCTGATATTGAGTTCGGCCACGGTGCCGGCGCCGATCACCCCGTCGGACTGCAAGGAATGGCTGAGCTGGAAGGCCTTGACCGCAGCGACCAGTTCGGCGCGGTACTGCTTGGCGCTGCCCTTGGGTTCCTGGGTCAGGTAACCGCCGCTGTAGAGCCGACGCGCCAGTTCCGGCACCCGTGGGTCTTCCATGCCGGGGCGCAACAGCGGCCCGTCGCCGACTGCCTCCCAATGCGGCAACGGCTGCTGGCGCATGCTGGAATAAGCGTTACGCAGGCTGCGATACAAATCCGCGCTGGGCCGCGCCTGGTCGAACGCCAGGGCCATGTCCCGCAGGCCGGTGGCGGCGAAGGCAAGCAACGCGGTGTTTGGATCGACGGCCGGCGGCTGGGCGTGCCACAGCGGTTCGAAGCGCGACTGCTGCAGGCGCCCGTAATGCAAGTCCTGCAGGGCTTGCAGGTACTGCTGGCTGACTGCGATATCGCTGCACAGCACGTTGGCCGTGGCATCTGCGCTGGGCAAGCTATAGTGGGTGGGGTCCAGGCCGTCGTCGGCCAGCATCAGCAATTGGCTGTGCAAGGCTTGCCGGCGCGCGTCATCCGACCACAGCGGCGTGTCGCCCTGCTGCTGGTAAAAGGCTTGCAGACGCAATTGTGCGGTGGCATCAATACGCGGCGCGAGCTGCGGGCAGACACTGGGCAACTGCGCCAGGGCTTGTTGCAGCGGCGCCAAGTCAACCGGCGCAGGCGTCGTGACCGGCAGCGGTTCCAGCGGCAGCGTTTCGGCTGTGGCGACCAGTGGTGTAACGAGCAGGCAAATGCTCAAGTAACATGCGTGTTTTTTGAACAATTGACTTAGCTCCACTCCACAGCGGGGAAATCGACTGTAGATGCTGACTTTTATCCGCCGGCTCGGCATCACCAAACTGGGCTTGATCACCGGGAGCCTGGCGTTACTGAGCAATGTTGCGCTCGCCGCCAATGGCCCCCCTCCTTCTTTGTATAGCAGCCTGGCGCGCTCGGCTCCAGAACTCAATCCCATCGTGCTGAAAAGCGCGCTGAACGCGGTGCAATGCGCCGTCAGCAACGGCGAGGAACGTTCCGATCGCCTGGCGGTGATTGACTACTCCCAGCCCTCGACCGCCCGTCGGCTGTGGATCTTCGATCTGCGCAAGAAAACCCTGGTGCTGCGCGATCTGGTGGCCCACGGTGCCAAATCCGGTGAAAACTTCGCCACCGCGTTTTCCAATCTCGAAGGCAGCCACCAGTCCAGCCTGGGCCTGTTCCGCACCCAGGAAAGTTACCTCGGCACCCACGGCTACTCGCTGCGCATGGACGGCCTGGAGCCCGGTTTCAATGACCTGGCCCGCGACCGCGCCATTGTGATTCATGCCGCCGACTACGTCAGCCCGTTGTGGAGCAAGCGTGAAGGCCGTATCGGCCGCAGCCAGGGCTGCCCGGCGGTGCGCCCGCAAGTCGCGCGCCAAGTGGTGGACAAGCTCAAGGACGGGCAGTTCATGTTCTCCTGGTACCCCGACCAGCGCTGGTTGAAGTCTTCGACCTATCTCAATTGCAAACCCCAACAGGTGGCGAGTAGTCGTACAATCCGTGGCGGATAGCCTGTCCCCACCGATAAAAGAGAGCGTCGCATGCTTCTACATAAATCCACCTGGATCGAGATCGGGCAGTTTCTGGAGCGCAGCCGCACGGTGGTGATCCCCATCGGCTCCAACGAACAACACGGCCCCACCGGCCTGCTGGGTACCGACTGGATGTGCCCGGAGATCATCGCCGTCGAGGCGCAGAAGAATGCCGACATCCTGGTCGGCCCCACCTTCAATATCGGCATGGCCCAGCATCACCTGGGCTTTCCCGGCACCATCTCGTTGCGCCCTTCCACCTTTATCGCCGCGATCGGCGACTGGGTGCGCTCGCTGGCCGGGCATGGCTTCGACAAGATCCTGTTCCTGAACGGCCACGGCGGCAATATTGCCACCATCGAAGCGGCGTTTTCCGAACTCTATGCCGAAGCCAGCTATGCCCGCCGCCCGGCCGGCTTTGCGCTGAAACTGGTCAACTGGTGGGATTTGGAGGGCGTCACCGACCTGGCGCAGCGCCAATTCCCGGTGGGCCATGGCAGCCACGCGACACCGTCGGAGATCGCCGTGACGCAATGGGCCTATCCGGACTCGATCAAGTCAGCCGATTACGCGCCGAAAATCGCCAACACCGGCCCGATCCGCGAGGCCCTGGACTTCCGCGCCCGCTTCCCCGACGGGCGCATGGGCTCGGACCCGGCATTGGCGACGGTGGAAAAAGGCGGTGAATTGGTGACGCTGGCAGCGCAAGGGCTGGTCAAGACCGTGAACAGCTTCAGCAACGAAGCAAAGCCCTGAATCGAACGCCATCCAAATGTGGGAGGGGGTTTGCTCCCGATAGCGGTGGGTCAGCTACAGTTTTGCTGACTGACATACCGCCATCGGGAGCAAGCCCCCTCCCACATTTGGGTCAGTGTGATCCTGGGTTACTGGCAATCCTGCGCCGCCTGCTCGAGCCGCGACGGCTTGAGTGCCGAAGCCAGGGGCTTGCGCTCATACAGGAACACCTTGGTGCCGTCCTGGGATTTGTAGGCTTCCAGCACATCATCCGCCGCGACCTTGCTGGTCAACAGCACCTTGGCGTGGCGTGAGTTCTGGGTCACGGTCGAGGTGATGCCGTGCTTTTCAAGCTTGGGCAATACGCATTGCACATAGCCTTCAGGAGTCTTGGTGGTTTGCAGGGTCAGCGAGGGGGCATTGGGCGCCGTGATACAACCGGTCAGCAGCAGGGAAGCAGAGGCCAGGGCCGGGGCGAAAAAAGAGCGCATAAACATTCCTGAAAATAACAGATAGGTTTGCATCGGCCCGCGTATCAACCGGCGCGGACCAAGGCTTTTAGCGACGCATCGAACTGCTTCAAGGCATCTTGTTGTACATCTCGCTGCTGCTCGATCTGCGCGGCGATCTCGAGTGCTGACTTGTCATGCACCCACACCGACGGCACCTGCTTATCCACCGAGCCTTCGGCCTTGGCGATGTATTGCAGGTCGGCGTCATAGAACCGCGCGGTAAAGCGCGCCTCGACCACGTCATTACGCGGTGTCAGCAGCTGGCTATGGGTATCGAGCACCACCACCACGTCCGGATGCGCCTGCACCAAGTCATCCAGGCTGGCATAGACCGTGACCGAGACAAATGTGCCTTGCAGCGAGTGCATCAGCCAGTCGATGGCCAGTTCCGGATCGGAGCTGTTGACGAACGCCTCGCGAATGCGTGCATCCAGGGCATCCTTGGCGCCATTCAGCGCCATAGCGTGGTAGCGCTCGAGGTAGCTGAGGTTGTCGCGTGTGTTTTCGCTGTACAACACCCCCACCGACTGCGCGCGCTGCAGGGAGTCTACGCTAGCAACGAGTGGCAGCAAATGGCCTGTACGCAGCTCATCGGCAATCGCCGGGTTGGCCAGCACCGCAGTGCCGAGCATCAGGGTCATCAAAGCCAGCTGGATTATTGTCCTCATCGCGCAGTTCCTTGAGCAGCGTTTCGATGAGCGGATTCTGCGCCTTTGCCATAAAAACAGAACTTGTGATCCTTGATGGTGACTATCATTTGAACCGATAGTGTCAGGCAGCCCAGCCCCATAAAACCTATAAGGACCACGCCATGAAGCCTCACCAGAAAACCTTCGACCGCATCCGCGAAGCCGTATTGCCGGAGTTTCGCGAGCGGGTCGCCGATTACCTGGTCGAATATGAAAATGTGCTGCTGAACGAGGCCAGTGGCGCCGACGAACAAGCCTCCAGTGCCCAGCAGCTGCGTGGCTACCTGCGCGGCTTGAATACCACGCGCGTGCTGGGCATGGCGGACTGGGAAGACCTGGACCGGCGCGTCGCGCAAATCAACGAAAGCGCTACACCCCAAGGCGTGGCTGGTTGACCCACGCCTGCACCGACGGCCTTTGCCACTGACGCCGCGCGTACGCCACCAGCTCGGCGGGCACCGCGTCGCCGTTGAGGATCAGGCGATTGAGCATCAGCGCCAGGTCCACGTCGACGATCGACCAGCTGCCGAACAGGTAATCCGGGTTACCCGCCAGCAACCCCTGCGCCACGCTGATCAACTTGTCTGCCGCCGTGCCGGCCAGTGGCGACAAGGGCGGCATCTTCTGCCCGCAGAACACCACCAGCGTCGAACGCTCCTGGCGGATCGGCAGCAAGTCACTGCGCAGCCACGCTTGCACCTGCCGCGCCCTCGCCCGCTGCTGCAGGTCGACGGGGTAAACGCTCGTCTCGGGGTAGGCTTCGTCCAGGTATTCAGTGATTGCCGAGGATTCCGACAGGGAGAACTCGCCGTCCTCCAGCGTCGGCACCCGCTGGGTCAGTGACAAACGCGCATGACCCGCAGCCTGGTGCTCGCCGGCGTCCAGGTCCAGCGGCACGATTTCAAATGCCAGGCCTTTTTCCTGCAGCGCGACGAACACCGACAGGGCATAAGGGCTGGTAAACAGCGAATCAACGTAGAGGCGCAGCGGACGGTGGCTCATGGACGAACTCCTTGAAATGAGCGTTAACGCTACGAGATCCCTGGCGATAAAGACAATGCGCGGTTTTTATGGGGGCATTCCTGCTGGGAATAGCGCGGCCTGACCAAAAGCTGATTAAGCGCGCCGGAGCCTGTACCTGCGCGACGCGGCAAAGTGCCGATTAATGTTATACAATAACACATCTTTTTCACCCAGCCTTGTGAACCGCCCCCATGCCTGACGCTGTTGCCCTACGCCCACGCTTGCTTTCCATTGACGCCCTGCGCGGCCTGGTGATCCTGTTCATGTTGCTCGACCATGTGCGCGAAACCTTCCTGCTGCACCGCCAGGTGGGCGACCCGATGAGCATCGACACGACCGAGCCGGCGCTGTTTTTCAGCCGTACCCTCGCCCATCTGTGCGCGCCGGTGTTTGTGCTGCTCACCGGTTTGTCGGCCTGGTTGTATGGCCAGAAATACCAGGGCCGGCGTGCGGTGTCGGCATTTTTGTTCAAGCGGGGTCTGTTTCTGGTGGTGTTGGAGTTCACGCTGGTCAACTTCGCCTGGACCTTCCAGTTGCCGCCCAGTGTGATTTACCTGCAGGTGATCTGGGCGATTGGCGTGAGCATGCTCGCCCTCGCCGCGCTGGTGTGGTTACCGCGCCCGTTGCTGATCACCCTGGCGCTGGCGATCATCGCCGGGCATAACCTGCTCGATGGCGTGCATTTCGCGCCCGGATCGGCCTTGCAGATTGCCTGGTCGATCCTGCATGAGCGCAGTTGGATCGAGGTGTCCGATACCCTGCGCCTGCGCGTGACGTACCCGGTGCTGCCGTGGATCGGCGTGATCGCCCTGGGCTACGGCCTCGGCCCATGGTTTGCGAATGACGTGCTGCCCGCCGTGCGCCAGGGTTATTTGCTGCTGGCGGGTGCCGGTGCGTTGCTGGGTTTCGTGCTGCTGCGGGCGGCCAACGGCTATGGCGAAAAATCCTGGCAGGCCTATGACAGCGGCGTGCAGACATTGATGAGCTTCTTGAACATCACCAAATACCCGCCTTCGCTGTTGTTCCTGGCGCTGACGCTGGGCGTCGGCCTGCTATTGCTGCTGGCGTTCGAACGGGCCGGGCAGAAACGCTGGATCAGCATCCTTGCGGTATTGGGCGCGGCGCCGATGTTCTTTTATCTGCTGCACCTGTATATGCTCAAACTGTTGTATGTCGCTGCCGTCGCTTCGTTTGGGTTGAATCACGGCAATTACTTCGGTTTCGACAGCATGGGCGCCGTGTGGTTGGTCGCGTTGGCGCTGCCTCTGGCGTTGTATCGGCCGGTGCGCTGGTTTGCCGGGCTTAAGGCGCGGCGCAGGGATATCACTTGGCTCAAATATTTTTGAGGCAATGACTCAGGGTCGTTCGAATTGGCGGCGTAGCGCTTCGATTTGCTCACGGCGAACGCAACCCTGCAGATGATCATTGACCATCCCCATCGCCTGCATCAACGCATACATCGTGGTCGGTCCGACAAAGGTCCAGCCACGTTTCTTCAGCGCCTTGGACAGTCGCACCGAAGCCGGTGACGTCGGGTTGGCCGTCCAGTACGCCATGTCCACCAGCGCCGGGCGCTCCTCGGGGTCGGGCTCGAAAGACCACACCCAGCGCGCCAGGGAACCGGTCTCGCTGACCAGCTCACAGGCGCGGCGCGCATTGTTGATCGTGGACAGGATCTTCGCCCGGTTTCGCACGATACCGGGGTCGTTCATCAAGCGTTCGATCTGCGCCTCGCCGTACTGCGCCACCTTGTGAAAATCAAAGCCGTCGAATACCTGCCGAAACTGCTCGCGCTTGCGCAAGATGGTGATCCAGGCCATACCCGCCTGAAAACCTTCCAGGCAAATCTTCTCGTACAACTGGATGTCATCCGCCACGGGCACGCCCCACTCGTGGTCGTGGTACTGCGGGTATTGCGGCGCGGCGTTGCGCCACGCGCAGTGGGTGCGCCCGGTTTCGTCCGTTGTCAGCCCTGATGGGTCCATTTATCACCTCGCATGCCGAGCGCGGATGATATGCAAAAAAATTTGCGCCCCGTCAACCGCTCAAGCATCGCGGTTGCAGGCCGACCGGTCAGACCGGTACCGCTCAGTCGCCGAATATGTGCTTGTGGTTTGAAAAAAACCGGGCGTAGACTGGCCGCGCACTGGACTTACCGGTAAGACCACAACAATTAAGCCCTGGAACCACCAGGGCACCGAATAGAGATCCTTCCCATGCTCAGATGGTGCTCGCGTTCGATTTTCCTGCAAGTCGTGATTGGCCTGATGCTCGGCGTCATTTGCGGCCTGGCCCTTCCCGAATTCTCCTCGCAACTCAAACCCCTGGGTGATGGCTTTATCAAGCTGATCAAAATGCTGATCGGCCTGATCGTGTTCTGCGTAGTGGTCAGCGGCATTTCCGGCGCCGGCGACTTGAAGAAAGTCGGGCGCATCGGCTTGAAGTCAGTGATCTACTTTGAAGTGCTGACCACCGTCGCCCTGGTGCTCGGCCTGATCATGGCCTTCAGCACCGGCATCGGCAGCGGCGCGAATATTCATCTGGAGCAACTGTCATCCGCCGGCCTGAATGAACTGGCCGACAAGGGCCAGCACATTCGCGGCACCAGCCAGTTCCTGATGGACCTGATTCCCAACTCGGTGATCGGTGCCTTTGCCGAGAATAACGTGCTGCAGGTGCTGTTGTTTTCCGTGCTGTTCGGCAGCGCGCTGAACCTGGTGGGTGAAGCGGCTTCCGGGATCTCGCGACTGATCAATGAATTGAGCCATGTGATCTTTCGCATCATGGGCATGATCGTGCGCCTGGCGCCGATTGGCGTGTTCGGCGCCATCGCGTTCACCACCAGCACCTACGGCCTGGACTCCCTGCAACACCTGGGCAGCCTGGTGGGCCTGTTCTACCTGACCTGCTTTGCCTTCGTCGGGCTGATCCTGGGCCTGGTGATGCGCCTTTCCGGGCTGCGCATGCTGCCGCTGCTCAAGTACCTGCGCGAAGAGCTGCTGATCGTGATGGGCACGGCGTCGTCCGACGCGGTGCTGCCGCAGATCATGCGCAAGCTGGAGCATCTGGGTATCGGCAGCTCCACCGTTGGCCTGGTGATTCCTACCGGCTACTCGTTCAACCTGGATGGTTTTTCGATCTACCTGACCCTGGCCATCGTGTTTATCGCCAACGCCACCGGTACCCCGCTGTCGATGACCGACTTGCTGACCATCCTGCTGGTCTCGTTGATCACCTCCAAAGGCGCCCACGGTATTCCGGGCTCGGCGCTGGTGATTCTGGCGGCAACGCTTACGGCGATCCCGGCAATTCCGGTGGTCGGCCTGGTGCTGGTCCTGGCGGTGGACTGGTTCATGGGCATTGGCCGCGCCTTGACTAACCTGATCGGCAACTGCGTCGCTACCGTGGCGATTGCGCGCTGGGAAAAAGACATTGATATCCAGCGTGCCAACAAGGTGCTCGACGGCCAGCAGGGCTATGCGTTCCAGGCCAAGAAGCCGGTGGTGCCGGCGCATCAGGAGTTCTGAAGGCGACACAGGCCAATCTGGGAGGGATTCTGTGACTGACACACTGCTATCGGGGGCAAGCCCCCTCCCACATTTGCCCAGTGTCAGCCTGACAATCGTATTCGCAACATTAAAGGAGATAACGACGTGATCAGCACCTCAACCGTCGTCAATTCAGTCGTAGAAAAACTGCGCGCCGCCCTGGCGCGCGGCCAGTGGCGGCGTGGGGAAATGCTGCCCGGCCAGCGTGAACTGGCTGAACAGATGGGCATCAGCCGCCCGAGCCTGCGTGAAGCGGTGATTGTGCTGGAGACCCTCGGCCTGGTGCGCTCCATGCCTGGCAAAGGCGTGGTGGTGCTGGAAACCAGCGTCAGCGGGTCGCAGTCGAGCGACGCGGTGGCGGATGCCAGCCTGGAAGACATCCTGCAACTGCGCTACACCCTCGAGCCCTTCATCGTCGGTCTGGTCGCCCAGTCCATCAGCAGCAAGGAAATCGGCCAACTGCGCCTGACCCTGATGGACATGCGCGAAGCCCTCGATGCCGACGATGCCGAAGCCGGCATGAACGCCTATATCGGCTTTCACGAAGAACTGTTCGCCCTGACCTCCAACCCGATTTTCCAGAACGTGGTGCAACAAACCAGCAACGCGCTCAAGCAAAGCGCCCAGGTGCTGCGCAATTCCCCTGAACACCTGGCCGAGCGCCTGCGCGAGAACGAGGCGGTGGTGCGAGCCATCCGTAACAAGAACAGCGCCCTGGCCAGTGCCGAAATGCGTCGGCACATCCTGCAGGAAGGCCTGCGCATGGGCATCCGCTTGAACATCCCGGACGACCATCTGGGCAGTTGATACTCTGGAGACCAGCCATGAACGCTCACGCGCTGCAACGCGACCCCCTCCTTCCCGCACTGCGTCTGGTAGCGGGCAAAAAGCCCTCGGTGGATGACATTTACCCACGCCTGTTCGATGCGATCCTTGAGCAGCGCATCGCCCCGGCCAGCCGCTTTACCGAAGAAAGCCTGGGTGAAACCTTTGGGGTGAGCCGCAGTGTGATTCGTCGGGTGCTGGCCAAACTATCCCATCAGCAGGTGATCATCCTGCGCCCCAACCACCGCGCCCAGGTGGCGGCGCCGGATGCACACCAGACGCGACAGATCCTCGAAGCGCGGCGCCTGACTGAAATTACCGTGGTGCAACTGGTGTGCGCCCAGGCCACCGGTGCACAGCTACGTCAGCTACGGGAATTGATCAGCCGCGAACGCGACTGCATCGAGCGCGACCAGCGCGGGCCGGCGCTGCGTTTGTCGGGGGAGTTTCACCTGTTATTGGCCGCTATCGCAGGCAATGGCCCGCTGGCCCAGTTCCTCAACAGCCTGGTGCCGTTGACGTCGTTGGTGATTGCCCAATATGAAGCGAAAGCCTGCACGTATTGCGCGTGGCAGGAGCATGTGGCGATTGTGGATGCGATCGAGCAGCGCGACATAAGCGCTGCGGTGGGCTTGATGACCCAGCATCTGGATCACCTGGAAAGCAAATTACTCAAACACCCTTGAGCTGATCGTTCCCGCGCTCTGCGTGGGAATGCCGCTGGGGACGCTCCGCGTCCCGACTGAGAGCGGGCGACGCGGAGCGTCACGGGAGGCATTCCCACCCAGAGCGTGGGAACGATCAGTGTGGGAGGGAGCAAGCCCCTTCCACATGGGTACTACGAACGCATCATGCCGGCTGCAACACCGACTGACCGCTCAACGCCAGGTCCAGCAACTCACGGTTGGCCACCGCATACATGGCGTAGTCCGTGCCAACCGCTGCACGAATTTCCACCATCATTGCGCGCCAGCGATCAGCCATGTCCTGGTGCTGCTCAAGCCACAGGGCCACGCGGGCTTCCATGTCTTGTGGCGCGTCGGCCATTTGCAGTACCGAAATGGTGATCGCCCGTTGCTGCCAGTCCACGTCGTCGCGGAAGGCTTCGCGGGCCTGGGCCTGCCAGTTGTTGGCCACCGGCAGGTCGCTGATCTGCTGCAGGTACCACGGCAGGTCCAGGGCGCTGCCGACGGCGAAGTAGGCCTTGGCCACTTCGGCGGCGTCATGCCCGGTCACGTCGGCGGCTTCGATGATCGGCAGCAGGGTGTACAGGTGGGTCGTGCCTGCAACCATGCGCGCCAACAACTCCGGAACGCCGGCCTGGGTGTAGGCCTGGTAACGGTTCTGCCAGCCTTCACGGGTCGGGCCTTCCAGCAGTTCGTCGAGCTTGAGGCCCAGCGCCGCCAGGTGCGGACCGAAATGCGCGGTATCACGCCCGGCGTCCTGCTCGTTGCGACGGCTGCGCAGGAACCAGCGCGTGGCGCGACGGCCCAGGCGCATCAGCTCATCCATCAGCTCCAGTTGCACATCGGCGGACACCTGGTGATCCAGGGCTTCGATCTGACGGAACCAGTGCGGAAGGTGGAAGATGTCGCGCACGATCACATAGGCGCCAGCCACGTTCGCCGGGCTCATGCCGGTCGACTCTTTGAGCCGTTGAACGAAGGTGATGCCCATGTGGTTGACCAGGTCGTTGGCGATCTGGGTGCTGACGATCTCGCGCTTGAGGCGGTGACGACGCATGGCCTCGGAGAACTTGGCCACCAGGCTCGGCGGGAACGCGGTCTCCATGTCACGGGTCAGGTACTCGTCATCCGGTACCTGGGACTTGAGCAGCGCTTCCTTGAGGTCGATCTTGCTGTAGGAAATCAACACCGACAGCTCCGGACGCGTCAGGCCCTTGCCATCTGCAGCGCGCTCGGCGAGCTGCTCCTCGGTCGGCAGGTACTCGATGGCGCGGTCCAGCTTGCCACGGCCTTCCAGGTCGCTCATCAGGCGCTTGTACTCGGCGGCACGCTCGTAAGCCTTGCGCGCGGCCAGCGACAGGGCCTGGGTCTGCTTGTAGTTGTTGCCCAACACCAGGCTGCCGACTTCGTCGGTCATGCTCGCCAGCAACTGGTTGCGTTGCTTGTCGGTCATGTCGCCGGCCTGCACCACTTCGTTGAGCAGGATCTTGATGTTCACTTCGTGGTCGGAGCAGTCCACGCCACCGGCGTTGTCGATGAAGTCGGTGTTGGAACCGCCGCCATTGAGGCCGAATTCCACACGGCCCAGCTGGGTCATGCCCAGGTTACCGCCCTCGCCCACCACCTTGCAGCGCAGCTCGTTGCCGTTGACGCGCAGCGCATCGTTGGCCTTGTCGCCCACATCCGCGTGGCTCTCGGTGCTGGCCTTGACGTAGGTACCGATACCGCCGTTCCACAACAGGTCCACCGGCGCCTTGAGCAAGGCGTTGAGCAGTTCGGTCGGGGTCAGCTTGTCGGCCTTGATGTCAAAGCGCTCTTTCATCTGTGGCGAGATGGCAATGCTCTTCGCGCTGCGCGAGAAGATACCGCCGCCTTCGGACATGATGCTGGTGTCGTAGTCGGTCCAGGCCGAACGCGGCAGTTCGAACAGGCGCTGGCGCTCGACGAAGCTGGTTGCCGGGTTAGGGTTCGGGTCGATGAAAATGTGCAGGTGGTTGAAGGCCGCGACCAGTTGCAGCTTGTCGGACATCAGCAAGCCGTTACCGAACACGTCACCGGCCATGTCGCCGACGCCCACCACGGTGATGCTGTCTTCCTGCACATTGATGCCGCGCTCACGGAAGTGACGCTGCACGCCGACCCACGCGCCCTTGGCGGTGATGCCCATTTTCTTGTGGTCGTAACCGGCCGAACCGCCGGAGGCGAACGCGTCACCGAGCCAGAAGCCGTAGTCGATGGCGATGCCGTTGGCGATGTCGGAGAAGGTCGCAGTGCCCTTGTCCGCCGCCACCACCAGATACGGGTCATCGTCGTCATGGCGCACGACATTGGCCGGCGGTACCAGGGCGCCGTCTTTCAGGTTGTCGGTGATGTCCAACAGGCCGGAAATGAAGATGCGGTAGCAGGCGATGCCCTCGGCCGCGATCTCGTCACGGCTGCCGCCCAACGGCAGGCGACGCGGCAGGAAGCCGCCCTTGGCGCCCACCGGCACGATCACCGAGTTCTTCACTTGCTGGGCTTTTACCAGGCCGAGCACTTCGGTACGGAAGTCTTCTTCACGGTCGGACCAGCGCAGGCCGCCACGGGCCACGTTGCCAAAGCGCAGGTGCACGCCTTCGACGCGTGGCGAGTAGACGAAGATTTCAAACTTCGGCACCGGCTTGGGCAGCTCGGGGATTGCATGGGGATTGAACTTGAAGCTGAAGTACGACTTGTTCTGGCCGTTGGCGTCAGACTGGTAGAAGTTGGTACGCAGGGTCGCCTTGATCAGGTCGAGGTAGCGACGCAGGATGCGGTCTTCGTTGAGCACCTGAACGTCGTCCAGGGCGCTGAGGATCGCTTGTTCCAGGCGTTGCTGCTTGTCTTCCAGGTCATCGGCGGTGAGCTTGCGCGCCAGGTAGAAGCGTGTCTTGAACAACCGGGTCAACTCGCGGGCGATGTCGGTGTGGTTGTTCAGGGTGCTGGCGATGTAGCCGAGGTCGAAGCCCAGGCGGATCTGCTTCAGATAACGGGCGTAAGCGCGCAGCAGCGCCACGTCACGCCATGGCAGGCCGGCGGTGAGCACCAGGCGGTTGAACGCATCGTTCTCGGCATCGCCGTGGACGATATGCACGAACGCGTCCTGCAGGGTGTCGTTGAGCTGCTGGATATCCAGGTTCACGCCTTCGGCGGCGATGAACGCGAAATCATGGATCCAGAACTCACGGCCATTGGCGTGGCGCAGGCGATACGGGAACTCACCCAGCACACGCAGGCCGAGGTTCTCCAGGATCGGCAGCACGTCGGACAGCGCCAGCGGGGTGTCGGCGTGATACAGCTTGCAATGCAGCTCGCGCTGGCCGGAAACCTGGCCCAGCGGCTGATAGAAACTCATCACCAGCGGGTTGGCTTCGGTGAGGCTGAGCAGATGCTGCATGTCGACCACGGCCGAGTGCGCGGCGAAACGCTCGCGGTAGCCGGCCGGGAAACCTTTCGGGAAGTCCGCCAGCACATTGGTGCCGTGGGCTTCGCCGAAGCTTTCCACCACCAGGCTGGCGTAGTCGTCCTGCCAGCTGCGGCAGGCCTGCACCACTTCTTTTTCCAGCTGCAGCGGGTCGATGTCCAGGCGGTTCTTCGGGTCAACCCGCAGGATCAGCTGCACACGGGCCAGCACGGATTCGGAGAAGAAGGTCCAGAATTCGCAGTCCGAGGCTTTCAGGCGATCCATCAGCACTTGCTGGATTTTCTGGCGCACTTCGGTGGAATAGATGTCACGCGGCACGTAGGCCAGGCAGTAGCAGAAACGGCCGTACGGGTCTTTGCGCAGGAATACGCGGATCTTGTTGCGTTCCTGGATCTGCACGATCGACATCACCGTGCTGAACAGCTCATCGACCGGGGTCTGGAACAGGTCGTCACGCGGCAGTACTTCCACCACCTGGGCCAGTTCTTTACCCAGGTGCGCCTTGGCCTGGAAGCCCGAGCGGCGCTCGATTTCCGCGACCTTGCGGCGGATGTAAGGGATCACCCGCACGCTTTCGCCGTACACCGAGGAGGTGTACAGGCCCATGAAGCGGTGTTCCTTGATGACCTTGCCGTCGGCGCTGATCTCGCGGATCGACACGTAGTCCGGATAAGCCGGGCGGTGCACACGGCTCGGGTGTGCCGCCTTGGCGAACGACAGCACGGTCGGTTCGCGCAGGTAGGCCACGGCGTAGTCTTCGATGCGCAGGTCTTCGGCGGTGAGGCCGGCGCGCAGCAGTTTGGTCAGACCGAGGAAAGAGCTGGCGTCATATTCGATATGACCGCCGTCCGCCTCGTCACGTACCACGAACTCTTCGTAGCCAAGGAAAGTGAAATGGTTGCCCACCAGCCATTCGAGGAAGTTCTTGATCTCGGCTTTTTCTTCGCCGTCGATCACAAACGCGCTGGCGTCGACACCGGCCAGCAGGTCCTGGACCTTGGCTTTCATCGGCTCGAAATCGGCCACGGCCACGCGCACTTCGCCCAGCACCTGCTCGAGCTCTTTGCTCAACACATTCAATTCGGCGGCGTTGGCGCAGCGGTCGATCTCCAGGTACATCAGCGACTCTTGCAGGATGCCTTCGCCCTGGGTGCCCTTGGGCAGGATTTCCAGCAGCTCGCCCTTGCTGCCACGGCGCACGCTGAGCACGGTGGTTTGCAGGGTGTGGATGCTGTAGCCACGGCGGTTGAGCTCGGTACGTACCGAGTCCACCAGAAATGGCAGGTCATGGTGCAGCACTTCGACCGCGGTGTGGGTCGACTGCCAGCCATGACGTTCATAATCGGGGTTGTAGACCCGCACTTGCGGTTGGGTGTGGTCGAAGCGCTCAAGCAGGCGCCAGGCAGACAGGGTGCAACCGGCCAGGTCGGAAAGGCGACGCTGGGTCAGTTCGTCCAGGGAAATGATGCCGAAGAATTGCTCAGCGAACAGCGCCACTTGTGGCAGTGCCTGTTCACTGATGTGCTGCGCCAGTGCCGCTTGCAGTTGGTGCTGGAAGTCGGCCTTGCTGGCTGCGGTGAAGAACGCCATCTGTGGTACTCCGCTTGGGCTTGTTATTGATGGAAGCGTCGCGTGTTATCCCCTTGCGGGGAGACCGTCAGCTCTGTTCTGGTCGTGATGACAAGCACCATAAACCAATCAGAGTGACAGGTGGGTGAAGCTGGACAAGACAGTCAGGTCACATACAACTTCCACAAGATGCACACCGCGCCGGGTGACGGTACGACGGGCAGGTCAGGCGCCTGGCACGGGGCACATCCGTTGCGCAGCTTAACGAGTGTAGGAAGCCGGCTGCTTGCGGTGCTGCGACATATTCGGTCATCGGTAAGCAGGTGTGGGGTTGCGACTTGGGCAACCGGCAATATTCAGGCCCGCCAGTATCAAAAATGACTGCTTTGGCCCGCC
Organism: Pseudomonas sp. R1-43-08; assembly: GCF_003852255.1. Classification (NCBI taxonomy): domain Bacteria; kingdom Pseudomonadati; phylum Pseudomonadota; class Gammaproteobacteria; order Pseudomonadales; family Pseudomonadaceae; genus Pseudomonas; species Pseudomonas sp. R1-43-08. Next base: position 2,551,515 of record NZ_CP027734.1, on the reverse strand, counting down.
AGGTCATGCACTCGGTCTGACACACAATGCAGCATAAAATTCGCCGCAATGGCACAATCACCCGGCGCAAACGCCCTCCTCCACACAGGATTCCCCATGCTGCAACTGAAAACCGATGCCCTGATAGCGACGCCGTGCGACGACGAAGAAGACCGCATGGCCATGCTCTGCTGCCACGGCAAGAACGGCGAGATGTTCATGCTGAGCCGGTATCCGGATGAAGACGAGGTGGAACTGACCTGGGATTACGAGCCTTCGACCCTGGATGGGCTGAAAGTCACCTTGGGCGACACCCGCTTATTGATCGAACTGGCGGCCGGCGATGCGGATGCGCTGGGGGGCAAGGATCAGTTGCAGATCACCCACACCACGGCCGCCTCCGACCTGGCCGAAGTCGAGCAAACCCTGCAGAACATCCTCAAAGGCACTGGCACCTACACGCGGATTTAAGCTGCACCCAGGATCAAATGTGGGAGGGGGCTTGCTCCCGATTGCGGCGGGCCAGTCATATAGAAGTGCCTGACACACTGTCATCGGGAGCAAGCCCCCTCCCACATTGACCGCACTCCACACAAATTTCCTACAAGTTTTGCCAAAAATACCCGTCACGCCGTTAGTCGCCGCACCCCACGATGCATTAAAGTAAGCGCCCCAGGCCGGTGTTTTTCCCTGACACCCGGGCTCATCTTTCCAGGAACCGTCATCGATGGAACATCGTGAAGCGCTGCTTGCGCTGCGAACCTTTCTTTCTACGCAGATTCTCGGCCAGGAAAAACTCATCGATCGCCTGCTGATCGCCCTGCTCGCCGACGGCCATATGCTGGTCGAAGGCGCGCCGGGCCTGGCCAAGACCAAGGCCATCAAAGAGCTGGCCGAAGGTATCGAAGCGCAGTTTCATCGCATCCAGTTCACCCCCGACCTGTTGCCCGCCGACATCACTGGCACCGAAATCTATCGCCCGGAAACCGGCAGCTTCGTCTTTCAACAGGGGCCGATCTTTCACAACCTGGTGCTGGCGGACGAAATCAACCGCGCACCGGCCAAGGTCCAGTCGGCGCTGCTCGAGGCCATGGCCGAGCGCCAGGTCAGCGTGGGCCGCAGCACCTACGAGCTGTCGCCGCTGTTTCTGGTGATGGCCACGCAGAACCCCATCGAGCAGGAAGGCACCTACCCTCTGCCGGAAGCTCAGCTCGACCGTTTCCTGATGCACGTCAAGATCGGCTTTCCGGATGCCGCCGTCGAACGGCGCATCCTGCAACAGGCGCGTGGCGAAGCGCTCAACGGCGAAACCAAGCCCGAGCGCCGCGTCAGCCAACAGGCGATCTTTGCCGCGCGCAAGGAAATTCTCGGCCTGTACATGGCCGATGCGGTGGAGGAATACCTGGTGCAGTTGGTCATGGCCACGCGCACCCCGGCCAAGTTCGACCCGGAAATGGCCGAGTGGATTGCCTACGGCGCCAGCCCGCGCGGCTCCATTGCCCTCGACCGTTGCGCGCGCGCCCATGCCTGGCTGGCCGGCCGCGACTTCGTCAGCCCCGAAGACATCCAGGCGGTGTTGTTCGACGTGTTGCGCCACCGCATCATCCTGTCGTTCGAGGCCGAAGCCGCAGGCGTTGACCAGGACCGCGTGGTGCAACGCATTCTTGACGTCGTTGCCGTCGCTTGAAGCCGATGAACGCGAGCGCGGGCATCCACGTCACGCTCAGTGAGCTGATCGAGATGCGCCATCGTGTGCGTGAAGTGCAATTGTTTTCCACCCCCGGCCAGCGCAGCCCGTTGATCGGCCTGCACCACTCCAAGCTACGCGGGCGCGGTGTGGATTTTGACCAGGTGCGCGTGTACCAGGCCGGGGACGACGTGCGCACCATCGACTGGCGCGTGACCGCACGCACCCAGGAGCCCCACACCAAGCTGTTCCACGAAGAGCGCGAGCGGCCGATTTTCATCATGGTCGAGCAAAGCTGCCGGCTGTTTTTCGGCTCGGGGCAGATGTTCAAGTCGGTGCTCGCCGCACAAGCTGCCAGCCTGATCGGTTGGGCCGCGCTGGGGCACAACGACCGCGTGGGCGGCCTGGTGTTCGGCGACAGCGAGCATTACGAAATCAAACCCCGGCGCAGCAAGCAAAGCCTGCTGCAACTGCTCAACCGCCTGGTGCGGGTCAACCAGAGCCTGAACACCGAAAGCCTTCCTGAAGCCGACGCGCTGGGCATGGCCCTGCGCCGTGGCCGCGAAGTGCTGCGCCCGGGCAGTCTGGGCATTGTGATCTGTGATGAGCGGGCGCTGACTGAAGGCGCCGAACAGCAGTTGAGCTTGTTGTCGCGCCATTGCGACCTGCTGCTGCTGCCCATCTCCGACCCGCTGGACCATGCCCTGCCCGCCGCAGGACTGCTGCGTTTCGCGCAACGAGGCGCGCAACTGGAACTCGATACGCTCAATTTCGATTTGCGCCAGGCCTACAAGGCCCAGGCCGAAGCGCGCATCGCCCGCTGGGAGTTGCTCGCGCAAAAGCTGCGCGTCTTGTTAATGCCGTTGAGCACCCAGAGTGAAATGGTCGAGCAACTGCGCGAATACCTCAACCCGCAACGCCCGGTCAGAAAACAATGAGCAGCCTCGACCAACTGCAACCGCTGATCGCCCCGCCAGCCATCGGCTTCTGGCCGCCCGCGCCGGGCTGGTGGCTGTTGTTGCTGCTGCTCCCGATGCTGGGCTGGGGCCTGTGGTGGCTGCGCCGTTTCCTGCCCACGCGCCGCCCCGTGGCCCGCGCCGAACAACCGCTGGACCCGCTGCGCATTGCGGCCCTGGCCGAGCTGGCGCTGATGCCCAAACCTTATGACGGCGCGCCCGCCGGGGCCTGGCTGCAGCAACTCAATGGCTTGCTCAAGCGCCTGTGCCGCAACGACTACCCCTACAGCCAAAGCCACACCCTCAACGGCCGCAAATGGCTGGCGTTCCTCGATAACCGCTGCCCCGCCGCCGGCCTCACGCGCTGGATGGTGCTGGTCGAAGGCGCCTACAAGCCCGAATGCAAACTCGACGACAAAGCCATCGCTGGCCTGACCCAAGCCGTCGACACCTGGATTCGCAAACATGTTTGAGTTCGCCTGGCCGTGGATCTTCGCCCTGTTGCCGTTGCCGTGGTTGATGCGCCTTGTCCTGCCAGCGGCCGACAGTGGCGAACCCGCGTTGAAAGTCAGCTACCTTAACGACCTCGAAAGCCTGGCCCGGCGACGCGCTCGGGTGAACCTGCCGGGCTGGCGCCAGCAGGCACCGTTCGTAGTGCTGTGGCTGTTGCTCTTGACCGCCGCCGCCCGCCCGGAATGGCTCGGCGAGCCGCTGCCGATTGCCGCCAGTGGCCGCGACTTGCTGGTGGCGGTGGATGTCTCCGGCTCCATGGATTTTCCCGACATGCACTGGCAGGACGAAGACGTCAGTCGCCTGGCGCTGGTCCAGCACTTGCTCGGGGATTTTCTCGAGGGCCGTGAAGGCGACCGTGTGGGCCTGATCCTGTTCGGCAGCCAGGCCTACCTGCAAGCGCCGCTGACCTTCGACCGGCGCACCGTGCGCACTTGGCTGGATGAAGCGCGCATCGGCATCGCCGGCAAGAACACCGCCATCGGCGACGCCATCGGCCTGGCCCTGAAACGCCTGCGCCAGCGCCCGGCGCAAAGCCGCGTGCTGATCCTGGTGACCGACGGCGCCAATAACGCCGGGCAAATCGACCCGCTCACCGCTGCGCGCCTGGCCGCTGAAGAAGGCGTGAAAATCTACCCGATCGGCATCGGCGCCGACCCTGAGCAAACCGGCTCCCTGGGCATTCTCGGCGTGAACCCGAGCCTGGACCTCGACGAACCGGCGCTGAAGGCCCTCGCCGAGGCGACGGGCGGCCAGTATTTCCGCGCCCGTGATGGCAACGAGCTGGAACAGATCAAGACTACTCTCGACACCCTCGAGCCCGTCGAACAGCAGCCCACCCAGGCCCGCCCGGCCCACGCGTTGTACAGCGGCCCGCTGGCCCTGGCGCTGCTCCTCAGCCTGTTGCTGGTGGTGCACGAACGCTGGCCGAACAACGCCTTGCAGCGGCTGTACACCAAACTGTCGAGCAAGGGCATGTTCCTGCCACAGAGCCCGGAATGGCGCCAGCGCCTCAAGCGCCTGCGCTTGCGGAGGCGTCGATGATCGCTTTGTGGCCGCACTGGTTGCGCCCCTGGTGGCTGTTGCTGCTGCCGCTGCTCGGCTGGTTGCTGTGGCAACTGTGGCACCGGCAAAAACGCGCCGGGCGCTGGCAGCTCATCCTGCCCCAGGCCTTCCATGCCACGCTGCTCAGTGGCGGCAACGGCCGCGAAAGCAAATCGCCCTGGGTGGTACTGGGCATCGCCTGGCTGCTGGCGTTGCTGGCGCTGCTGGGGCCCAGTTGGCAACGGGTTGAACAACTCAGCCAGAAGCCTTCCGACCCGCTGGTGGTGCTGCTGGAACTCACCCCGCAAATGCTCGCTACCGACAGCCCGCCCAACCGTCTCGAACAGGCGCGGCGCAAGCTGTATGACTTGCTGCAGGCACGCACCGATGCGCAAACCGCCATCGTCGTGTATGCCGGCAGCGCCCACACCCTGGTGCCACTGTCGGATGACCTGGCCACCAGCCGTAACCTGCTTGAAGCGCTGCGCCCCTCGATCATGCCCGAGCCTGGCCACCGCGCCGACCTGGCCGTGGAAAAAGCCCTGGCCCTGCTCAAGCACGGCGGCCTCGGCCAGGGGCGCCTGCTGCTGATCGGCTCGTCGCTGTCCAAACAGGAGCGCCAGGGTATCCGGTTGCTGTTGCAAGGCAGCCAGGCGCCGAGCTTGTCGATCCTCGGCATCGGCAGTCGTGAAGGCACGCCAGTCACCCAGGAAAGCGGCGAATTCCTCAAGGACGAACAGGGCGCGATCCTGATCCCACGCCTCGACAGCCCGACCCTCAAGGCGTTCGCCAGCGAAATGGGCGGCCGCTACCGGGCCGCGCGCCTGGACGACAAAGACCTGCGCCAACTCGGCGTACTCGACCCGCCCCAAGCCTTGCGCGACGACGGTCAACTGCTGCGCCTGGACACCTGGGCCGACCAGGGTTACTGGCTGCTCCTGCCGCTGCTGCTGTTGGCCGCCTGCGCCGGGCGCCGCGGCTGGCTGTTCTGCCTGCCGCTGCTGTTGATGGCCGCACCGCAGCCCAGCTATGCCTTCGAATTCCAGGACCTGTGGCTGCGCCCCGACCAGCAAGGCCAGTACCTGCTGAAGAAAAAACGCCCGGCCGAGGCCGCCGAACGCTTCCAGGACCCGCAATGGCAAGGCGTGGCCCTGTACGAAGCCGGTAACTATGCCGAAGCCATCAAGCGTTTTGCCCAGGGTGACAACGCCTACGCCCACTACAATCGCGGCAATGCCCTGGCCCGATCGGGTGAGCTGGAAGCTGCGATCGATGCCTACGAACAGGCGCTGGAAGCCCAGCCCGATCTGCAACCGGCCCTGAAGAACAAGGCGCTGGTGGAAAACCTGCTGCGCGAACAAGCCCAGCCTGAGCCTGACGAACCGGCAAAAAACCAGGATGACGAAACCACCCAACCCGGCCAAACTGCGCAACCGGGCGCCGACGGACAAAATGCCCAGGGTGGCGAACAATCCACTCAGGGTCAGGGCCAAGCTGCCAACGGCGCCACCGACACCGCTGGCGCGCCGCCAACCGACGGTAACGACGTGCCAGGCAGCGAGCTGGGCGACGAGCAAACCACCACGCCGCCGCTACGCCCCGCCGATGCGAGCCTTGAGGGCGAACATCGCCAGGCGTTGGAGCAATGGCTGCAACAGATCCCGGACAACCCCGGTGAACTGCTGCGACGCAAATTCTGGTACGAACAGCAACAACATCAGGACAAGACTCGATGAGCCGCCGCACCACCCTTCTGCTCTTGCTCGCCTTGTCGGCAGGCCACGCCCAGGCGGCGAACCTGGTCGCCAGCGTCGACCGCAGCCGCCTCAACTCAGGGGAAACGGTGGAGCTGACGGTGGAATCCAGCGACGTGACCCAGTTCGGCAAGCCCGACCTGTCGCCCCTGGATGCGCAGTTCGAAGTCAGCGGCACGCGCCAGATCAACCAGCTCACCACCCTGGGCGGCGATAACCACGCGACCACGCGCTGGATCATCACCCTGCTGCCCCGGGAAAACGGCACCGTGGTGATCCCGCCGCTGCAAGTGGGCGACCTCAAGACCCAGCCGATCACCCTGCAAGTGCTGGAGACCGCCAGCCAGAACACCAGCGCCGAACTGGCACCGGTGTTTGTCGAAGCCAATCTCGACCAGACCAGCGTTTACGTGCAGGCCCAGGCCCTGTTGACGGTGCGCGTGTATCACTCGGTGTCGCTGTATGACGACAGCAGCCTCACGCCACTGCAAATCCCCGACGCACGGGTCGAGCAATTGGGCGAGTCGCGCACCTATGAAAAAGTCATCAACAGCATCCGCCATGGCGTGATCGAAACCCGCTACGCGATCTATCCGCAGCACAGCGGGGCTTTGGCAATTGGAGCGCAGACCTTCAGCGCGACCCTGGTGGAATCGCGCCCTCCCCAGGAGAACACGCTGCAGGGCACCAAGCCGGGCAAGCTGATCCACGCCAGCTCAGCGCCGCTTGCGCTGACGGTCAAGCCCAAGCCCGAGTTCTACCCCGCCGACACGCCCTGGTTGCCGGCGCGCAGCCTGAGCCTGGATGAAGCCTGGAATCCCACGCCTGAGCATGTGCAGGTCGGTGACTCGCTGACGCGCAGCCTCACGGTCAAGGTCGAGGGCCTGTCCAGCGCGCAACTGCCGGCGCTGCCCAGTACCGACGTCAACGGCCTGCGGCGTTACCCGGACCAACCGGTGCTGGGCAACCAGACCAGCGACCGTGGCGTGATCGGCAGCCGCGAGGACCGCGAGGCACTGGTGCCCACGCGTGCTGGTGCGCTGGAATTGCCCGCCGTGGAGGTGGTGTGGTGGAACACCCACGAAGACCATCTGGAACGCACCAGCCTGCCGGCCCGCACCCTGCAAGTCGCGGTCAACCCGAGCCTGCTGGTAGACACCCCCGCCACGCCGACCGTCATCACCGCGCCGGATGACGAACGCCTGTGGCTGTGGCAGCTCAGCACCTTGCTGCTGGCCTGCACCACCTTGCTGGGCTTCGGCCTGTGGTGGCGCGCCCGCCGCCAACCCGCCGTGCAACGCGCCGCGCAAACCGGCCCCAGCCCGCGCACCCTGCTCGACGACCTCAAGCGCGCGACCCAAGCCAACGACCCCCACGCCACCCGCCAGGCCCTGGATGCCTGGGCCCGCCAACAACCGGAAACCCTCGCCGACATGGCGGCGCGGTTCGTGCCGCTGTCGGATGCGTTGGACGGGTTGAACGGCGCGCTGTACAGCGAAAGTGGCCAGTATTGGCTGGGTGAAGACCTGTGGCGCGCAATCAAAGCCATCCCCGTGGCCGAGCGCGTACAAGACCCGGCCACCGATACCACCAGCTTGCCGCCGCTTTACCCCAAATAACCCCTGACACGAGGCAAGCCCCCACCTAAGATCGTTCCCACGCTCCCGCGTGGGAATGCAGCCCGTGACGCTCTGCGTCACGGCTGCTTGGCGGGACGCGGAGCGTCCCAGGAGGCATTACCACGCAGAGCGTGGGAACGATCAATAGCGGTGTGTCAGTCAACATACTTGTCACTGATCCATTGCCATCGGGGGCAAGCCCCCTCCCACAGTTGACCTGCGCCGCCTGCTGGACATGCATTGTTAAAGGCCAGCAATCCATATCGCTTTAATTTGCAGGACGTTTCCTAGACAATCCTTCGGCCTTGCGCCTGCTCAATCCACTGGCTAGCCTTCGCTTCGTCGCTGCATATCGGCGACCGGGTGTGAGATCCCGTGTATTAGCAGGCGCCATGCGCTACGACCGTCTATGGCGGCTATGTGCGGGCAGGCTTTGGTCTGGCCGGGTCCTGCTTTCCGGTATCTCACCCCGCACATAGCTGCCACCTTTTGACGTGTGAGATCGGCAAAAGAATGGCTCCCAACCCAAGCAGGAGCTTCACGCATGAACAAACTCGTCCCCGATCCCCCCTTTCCCATATTTGTCGCTCACGAAGACCTGAGCTTCGAAGACGCCATCGTCAGCATTGCCTCGTTATTACGCTGCGCCGCCACCACCGCAATACAGACTGCTGAAGACCTCAACGGCGCCCAACGCGACATGGCCTGCTCCACCGCCCACCTGATCGACATGGCCCGCACCCTGGCGGACCGAGCCTTGGAGTGCCTGCAGCCCCAGGCATAACGCACAACCCCTGTGGAGCGCGGCTTCAAAGATCGTTCCCACGCTCCCGCGTGGGAATGCAGCCCGTGACGCTCTGCGTCACCTGTGTGCAGTAGCGGAACTTGCAGCGCCTGGCGGGACGCGGAGCGTCCCAGGAGGCATTACCACGCAGAGCGTGGGAACGATCGCCCCCGGCGCCACCCAAGGCACTGCGCTAGTAATACAGGTAAACTCCCCTCCTTTTCATCTTCTCCACGGAGTTCGCCTTGCGTCTGTTTCACACCTCCGACTGGCACCTTGGGCAAAACCTGCACGGCCAGGAACGCGACTTCGAACATGCCTGTTTCCTCGAATGGCTGCTGGGCCAACTGAAGGCCCACCGCCCGGAGGCGCTGTTGATCGCCGGCGATATCTTCGACACGGTCAACCCACCGCTCAAGGCCCAGGAGCGCCTGTATGACTTCATCATCGGCGCCCACGAACAAAACCCCACGCTGACGATTGTGATGATCGCCGGCAACCACGACTCCGGTTCGCGCATCGAGCTGCCCGCCCCGCTGATGCGTCGTCTGCGCACCCATGCATTGGGCCGTGTGCTGTGGCTGGATGACGGCCAACTGGATGCCGAACGCCTGCTGATCCCATTGCCGGACGCCAAAGGCAAGATCGTCGCCTGGTGCCTGGCGCTGCCCTTTCTGCGCCCGGCGGAAGTCACGGGTGCGCAGTTGGGCGATGATTACCTGCGCGGCATCGGCCAAGTGCATGAATGGCTGATCGCGGCCGCCAACGCCAAACGCAAGAAAGGCCAGGCGCTGGTTGCCATCAGCCATGCGCACATGGCCGGGGGTTCGGTGTCGGAAGACTCCGAGCGCAGCCTGATCATCGGCAACGCCGAGGCGCTGCCGGCCAGCCTGTTCGATAAAAGTGTCGGCTACGTTGCCCTCGGCCATCTGCACAAGCCGCAAAAAGTGAATGGCGAAGAGCGCATTCGCTACAGCGGCTCGCCGATTCCGCTGTCGTTTTCCGAAATCAGCTACAAGCACCAGGTGCTCGACGTGACGTTCCAGGGCGAACGACTGGTCGGCGTCGAACCGCTGCTGATTCCGCGCTCGGTCAACCTGCAACGCCTGGAAGCCGCGCCTCTGGCCGATATTCTCAAGGCCCTGGCCGAGCTGCCCGACATCGACCTGCTCGCCGAAACCCAGCGCCACCCCTGGCTGGAAGTGCGCGTGCGCCTGGACGAACCGCAACCGGACCTGCGCCAGCAGATCGAAACCGCCCTGCAAGGCAAGGCCGTGCGCCTGGTGCGCATCGCCGCCGAATACGCCGGCAACGGCCCGCGCGCCGACGGCGACGAAGAGCGCCTGGTCGAACTCGACCAACTCACGCCCCAGGAGCTGTTCAGCCGCGCCTGGCAGGACAGCTACGGCAGTGAAGTGGATGAACAGACCTTGAAGGACTTCGCCGTGCTGCTCCAGGAAGTGCAACAGGAGGACGAACAGCCATGAAGATCCTCGCCATCCGCCTGAAAAACCTCGCGTCCCTGGCCGGGCCGTTCGAAATCGACTTCACCGCCGAGCCGCTGGCCAGTGCCGGTTTGTTTGCCATCACCGGGCCGACCGGCGCAGGGAAAAGCACCCTGCTCGATGCACTGTGCCTGGCGCTATTTGGCGCGGTGCCGCGTTTGGGCGATACCGGCCAGGCGAAGATGCCGGATGCCGACAGCGATATTTCCATCGGCGACCCGCGCACCCTGCTCAGGCGGGGTACCGGCGGGGGCTACGCCGAGGTGGATTTCGTCGGCGTCAGCGGCCGCCGCTACCGGGCGCGCTGGGAAGCCAACCGCGCCCGCGACAAGGCCAGCGGCAAGTTGCAGAGCAGCCGCCAGAGCCTGATCGACTTGGACAGCGAGCAACTGCTGGCCAGCCAGAAAACCGAATACAAGACCCAGCTGGAACTGGCCCTGGGCCTGAACTTCGAACAGTTCACCCGTGCGGTGCTGCTGGCGCAGAGCGAGTTCAGTGCCTTTCTCAAGGCCAACGACAACGAGCGTAGCGAACTGCTGGAAAAGCTCACCGACACCGCGCTCTACACCCAGCTGGGCCGCCGCGCCTTCGACAAGGCCAAGGACGCCAGGGACGCCCACAAACAGTTGCAGGACCAGGCCACCGGCGTGGTACCCCTGGCCGCCGAAGCCCGCGCCGAGCTGGATCAACAACTGAACCAGGCGCAGCAGCAACTCAAGACCCACCAGGCCCAGCTCAAGCAGTTGGAGTTGCAGCACACCTGGCTCAAGGAACTGCGCGAATGGCAGGAGCGCCAGCAAAGCGCTGCCGAGCAGTTGCAGCACGCCCGGCAACGGTGGGACAGCCAGGGCCAGCAGCGCCAGGACCTGACGCGCCTGGACCAGCTCGCCCCACAGCGCCATCACTTCCTGCGCCGCGCAGAACTCGACGCCCTGCTGGCACCACTCGCCACGCAGATTCAGCAGCACCTTGCACAACAAGCCGTGCTGCACAGCCGCCAGGAACAGGCGCAACAGCAGCAGGCCAGCGCCCAGTCGGCACTCGGGCAAGCCCAGCAGAACCAGGCGCAGGCCGCGCCGTTATTGCGCCAGGCCTTCGAACAACAGACCACCCTCGCCCACTTGACCAAGGAACTGGCCAAGCGCACCGAGGACCAGCAGCAGCACGCCACCGCCTGCAGCGAAGGTCAGATTTTGCTCAACAGCCTGCAAGAAAAGCAGGCCCAGGTCGGCGAGCGCCTGCAACGCCTGGCCGCTGAACTGGAGCGCAGCGCCGCCCTCGCGCCCCTGAGCGACGCCTGGACCGCCTACCGCGACCGCCTGCAACAGCTGATGCTGATCGGCAATCGCCTGAATCAGGGCGAGACCGAACTGCCGCAACTCGAACAGCGCGTCACCGCCGCCGTGGCGCAATTCACCCAGCAGCGCGAAGCCCTGGACCTGCTGTACCAGGAGGCCGGCGCCGAGCCGCATGCAGTGGCCGAACAACTGCAATTGCTCGCCAGCCTCTTGCAGGACAATCGCAAGCAACAACGTGCCTTCGAAGACCTGGCACGTTTGTGGGACAGCCAGCAGCAGCTCGACACCCAGGCCAGCAGCCTGACGCAAAAACTCGCCGAGGCGGCGCAGCAGCGCGAGCAACTGAACCAGACCGGCCTGCAAACCAAAGCCGAACTGACGGTGGCCGAGCAAACCCTGACGGTGACCAAGCAACTGCTGGAGCGCCAGCGCCTGGCCCGCAGTGCCAGCGTCGAGGAACTGCGCGAGCAGTTGCAGGATGATCAGCCCTGCCCCGTCTGCGGCAGCCACGAACATCCGTATCACCAGCCCGAAGCGTTGTTGCAGAGCTTGGGGCGCCACGATGAAAACGAAGAGGCCACGGCGCAGAAAGCCGTCGACAGCCTCAAGGAAAAGCTCACCGAGCTGCGTGGCGAAGTGGGTGGCCTGATCGCCCAGCAAAAGGAATTCCTGGCGCAGCAGGAACAGCTTGCGCTGCAGCAGCAAGCGTTGGCGCCAAGCCTGCAAGCGCATCCGCTGTGCGCTGCGCTGTTCAACCAGGACGCCGCCAAGCGCAGCAGCTGGTTGGCCCAGCAACTGGCGCAACTGACGCAAAGCATCGCCCAGGACGAACAGCGCCAAAGCGCCCTGCTCAACCTGCAACAAAACGCCGGGCGTCTGCAGCAGCAGTTGCAAGCCGCCCAGGACGCCAGCCAGCAGGCCCGCCAACTGTTGCTCGACCAGCAGCGCGCCCTGGCCAACGACCGTGAACGCCTCGATGCAGAACTTGCAAGCTTCGCCAGCCTGTTGCCCAGCGCGACGCTGGACGGCTTGCGCAGCGAGCCGGCGGCGACCTTCCTGCAGCTCGATCAGCAGGTCAGCCAGCGCCTGGAACACCTGGGCCATCAGCGTGATGAGCTGGCTGAACAACAAGAGCGTCAGCAGGCCATCGAGAAGCAACAAACCCACCAGCAGCATCGCCAGCAGCAATTGGAGGCGCTGAGTCTGCAGGTCGCCGAGCTGGCCACCCAGCACCGCGACGCCCAGGAAACGCTCAGCGCCTTGCTGGGCGAGCACGCCAGCGCCGAACACTGGCAACAGCAACTGGATCAGGCCGTCGCCCAGTCGCGCCAAAGCGAAACCGACGCCAGCCAGGAATTACACGCCGTACACACCGCTCTGGTGCAGTTGATCGCCGATCTCAAAGCCCTGCAGGAACGCCAGCAAGCGCTCGAAACCGAACAACAGGCCTTGGACACGCGCATCAGCGCCTGGCGCGCCGCGCGCCCCGAGTTGGACGACGAAGGCCTGGCGCGTCTGCTGGCATTGGACGATGCCCAGGTCACCGACCTGCGCCAGCAGTTGCACACCTGCGAAAAAGCCGTCGAACAAGCCAGCGTACTGCTGCAAGAGCGCGAACAACGCCTCGCCGAGCACCAGGCCTTGCACAATGGCAACCTCGACGCCGAACAGCTGGACAGCAGTCTCGCCGCGCTCAACCAGCAATTGGCCGAGGGCGAGAAACACTGCGCCGAACTGCGCGCCCGCCAGTCCGAGGACCAGCGCCGCCAGGATGCCAACAGCGCCCTGGCCGAACAGATCACCAAGGCCTATGACGAATGGCAGCGCTGGGCCCGCCTGAACGCGCTGATCGGCTCGGCCACCGGCGACACCTTCCGCAAGATCGCCCAGGCCTACAACCTCGACCTGCTGGTGCATCACGCCAACGTGCAGCTGCGCCAACTGGTGCGCCGCTACCGCCTCAAGCGTGGTGGCAGCATGTTGGGCCTGCTGGTGATGGACACGGAAATGGGTGATGAACTGCGCTCGGTGCACTCGTTGTCCGGCGGCGAGACGTTCCTGGTGTCCCTGGCATTGGCCTTGGGCCTGGCGTCGATGGCCTCCAGCACCTTGAAAATCGAGTCACTGTTTATCGACGAGGGCTTCGGCAGCCTCGACCCCGAATCCTTGCAATTGGCCATGGACGCCCTCGATGGCTTGCAGGCCCAGGGCCGCAAGGTCGCGGTGATTTCCCATGTACAGGAAATGCACGAGCGCATCCCGGTGCAGATCCAGGTCAAGCGCCAGGGCAATGGCTTGAGCACCCTGGAGGTCAAGTGAGCCAGGCGCTGCTGTATTCGTTCCGGCGCTGCCCCTATGCGATGCGCGCACGCCTGGCGCTGCGCTACTCGGGGGTGGCGGTGCAGATTATCGAGGTGAGCCTCAAGGCCAAGCCGGCCGAGATGCTGGCACTGTCACCCAAGGGCACGGTACCGGTGCTGAGCGTGGAAGGCCGGGTGATCGAGGAAAGCCTGGAGATCATGCAATGGGCAGTGGCGCAAAACGACCCCGGCGATTGGCGACTGCAAGGTGATCCTGCGGTACTGGCATTGATCGCCGAGGATGACGACCTGTTTAAACATCATTTGAATCGATACAAGTACGCCGAACGCTATCCGCAGCAGCCGATGGAACATTATCGGGCCGAGGGCGAGGTGTTCTTGCAGAAGTTGGAGGGTTTGCTGGCGGATCGTGAGTACTTGCTCGCCGCGCACATGAGCCTGGCGGACGCGGCCATCGTGCCGTTTGTGCGGCAGTTCGCCCATGTGGATCGCGAGTGGTTTGCGGGGGCGCCGTATCCACGGCTACAGGCGTGGATACAGCGGATTCTGGAGTCGCCGCTGTTTATCGCGGTGATGGCAAAGCCCTGAAACCAACATCTATCAACCTGTGTTAGCCCTGGGTCTTGTGATCCAGCGCCGCATAAAAGTTGGCGCTCTGTTGCAGGTATTTCTGGGTGTAGGCGCTGGTGCTGGATTTTTTCCCGGCGACGTCCACGCTGGCGTTGGCAGGCAAGGCCACGGTGGCGGAAACAGCGGAAGCGGCGATGATGGAGAAGAGGTTCAGATTCATGTCGGTAACCCTTGTGTGCGTTTGGTTGAGTGGCCTGGGAAGGCCTTGGAACCAAACTTACGCCCGGGGGCTGAACCTTAGAAATGCTTTGAAACAGTAGCCGTCATCAATGGAATTAATACTTAGGGTCAGGCCCCGCGTTGCGGGGCCTGTGGCTTATTGACGCACCAGGAACTTGAGGTCGCTGGGGGCATCGATCGGCAATTTCTGCACGATTTTACCCAGCAGGCCGGTGTTGGGGTCACGTTCGAGCACCACGATTTCGTTGCTCTTCTGGTTGGCGATCAGCAGGAACTTGCCGCTCGGGTCGAGGCTGAACTCGCGCGGGTGGTCGCCTTCCACGCTGCGGCGCTGCAGCTCTTTGAGGTGGGCGGTGGCCGGGTCTACGCCAAACACGATGATCTGGTTGGCGGTGCCGCGATTGCTCACATACAGGAACTTGCCGTCACTGGACGCATGCACGGCGGCGCCGGCCTTATCGGACACCGGTTGCCCGGCGGCGTAGTCGACCAACTGGGTCTGGGTGAGCTTGCCGTCGGCATAATCGAACACCGCGACCTGCGCGCTCATCTCGGTGGTCAGCCAGGCGTGCTTGCCATCGGCGCTGAACAGCAGGTGACGTGGGCCGCTGCCCGGCGGCAATTGCACCGATGCCTGGTTGGCCGGGGTCAGCGGCAATTCGTGATTGGCCTTGGGGTCGTAATGGTAGGCAAATACCTTGTCCGCCCCCAGGTCCTGCACAAACACGTACTTGCCATCCGGCGAAGACACCACTGAGTGCACGTGGTTGGAGGCCTGGCGCTCGGGGTTGACGCGACTGGCCGGGTGCCCGCTCAACTGCACCGGTGCCGACAGTTTGCCGGTAGCGTCCACCGGCAGGATTGCCAGGCTGCCGCCCGGGTCTTCCACCACCGAATAATTGGCGACGAACAGGTAACGCCCATCCGCAGCGATGCTCGAATGGGTCGGCTCGTTACCCAGGCTCTGCACCTGATTGATCAGGGTGAGCTGATGATTCTTCGGGTCGATGCTGTAGCTGCTGACGCGACCGACCGGGTCTTGCTGGCCGGGACCGTTTTCATTGACCACAAACAGGTGCTTCTGGTCTTTGGAGACCGTCAGCCACGAAGGGTTGTCAGCCTTCGCTGCCAGTACCGGCTTGCCCTGGAACTGGCCAGTGCGACTGTCGAATTGCAGGCGATAAATACCTTCGCTGGCGCCAGCGGTGTAGCTGCCCACCAACAATTCAAAGGTGTCAGCCGGTGCAGCCTGCACCGACATCGCCCCCACACTGCCGGCCATCAGCAGCGGCCAGAATTTACGCATCATCATGCTCGTCTTCCTCGTCGTTATTGTTGCCGGTGAAGGCGGCCATGCACACCAGGCGGTGCTCGCCCGAATCACCGGTGAGGGTCCAGCTTTGCAAGGCGTCATCAAAGGTCGCGGCCTGTACTTGCACCAGGCTGAACGCCCAACGTTTCTCGGCCCGGCCGTCCATGCTCTTGATCAGTAACTGTTGATCCTCGAGCCTGAAATCAAAGGCATGCAGCCCATCGATTTCGAGCATGTCGCAGTTTTGAAGTTCAGTAAGCAGGGCGTTGGCAGTCATCGGGATCATTCATCGCTGGAAAAAACGCTGATGATAGGCCAATCCCCTGCGTCTTTCCCGTTTCCCATGGCCAAGCGGTAGTCGGTTACCGCATCACGCCCGTGGCTGCCATTACTTTACGAGGGCATAGCTAACCCACGTAAAGGATGACTCCCGTGCCAACCACCCCGACACCTCCGGCTGAAAACATTCTGCAAAAAGCAGTGGAGACGCAGTTTCGCACGCGCCCATCCCTGCGCTCAGTCGTGACCCAGATGCTGACCTACACCTTGAAGGAACGCTTCCCGCACCTGCCCAAGCCCCTCTCCGATCTTTGCCTGGCGCTGCCCCGTGACGGCGGAGGCCGGGGCCTGCATCCGCTGCTGGAGGTGGCCCTCAAGCATATTGCCGACGGCAGCCTCCCCGACCTGTCCGTGCGCGACAACCTGGATGGTTACCTGAGTGACGCCACCGGCACCCGCCTCGTCCCGCCGACCGGTGAGCCTTCCAGCTATGACGTGCGCGCCGTCGAAGCGGTGATACGCGAACTGCCCTTGATTCTGTTTGTGGGGTATCAGGATGCACTGACCGAATACTGGGACCAGGACAGCGAGGCCGGCGGCAGTCGCTGGCGATGGCTGGCCAGTTTGCTGCAAGGCGTGCTGAGGACCTCGGCGATTCGTCAGTCCGGCGAGGATGCCCAACAACTGCAAATACTCAGCACGTTGGCCAACTACCCTACTCGTGAAGCCAGGGCGGGCCTGCCATGGCCCGACAATTCGATCCATGCCTACACCCTGGAAACGCACCTGGTGCGGGAAGCCACCACCTTGACCGTGCAGTCCAGCGATCTGCTCGTGGTCGGTGGCCAGCGCGTATGGTTGTGTGCCGTGTCCGGCCAGGTCGAGTCCTACGCCAGCCTCGACGCCTTCGGCCAGGCATGGGGCGAGCGCCTGTCACGGCAGTTCAGCGCCGACAAGATCACCTGGCACCGCTACGAGCCGGACGGCGATATATTCGAGGTTCAAGCGGCGCTGGTGCTCAACCGGCAACTGGAGGATCTCGCCGCGATACAACTGCCTCGCGCCAGCTCCATAGACGCCGCGCAACAGCTGTTCGAGTCGACCACCAACCCGGCCTCGTGGTTTGCCCGCGCGCCGCTCACGCCGATCGATAGCTTGTCGCCGATCCAGGCCGCCCTCCCCGACTGGCTGCGCGGCGCCTCACCCGCCGACCGCTTCAGCTATCGCCAATGCCTGATCGAACAGGCCAACCTCAGGCGCCTGACGCAGGGCGCGGGCTACCTGGATGGGCTGGAGGATATCCGCACCTATGCCGCCAGCCACTTGAATCACCAACTGTGCCTGGAGCGCAATGCCGTGATGCTGGGCACACGCAGTTGCACGGACCTTGAACACGCGCTGTACAAGGCCGAAGACCTGGAGCTGACCTTCGATGTGCCCGTCGGCACGTTGCAAGGTGGCTACATTCAGCACGTGTCCATGAGCCTGGTCGACCTGGCCCTGAAAAACCTGTCGGGAAGACCCAGCGGCCGCATGACATTACGCCATACCGGTGGCCGCGAGCTTGAAGCCTGGCTGACCCCGGCGTACCTGCTGCAACTGATCCAACGGGTGGATATCGGCCGCAACTACCCCGTCTATATTCAACAGGCGTTGCTCAGCGGCACCGAAGAGGCCGAACGGCGCGAACGCCTGTTCTGCGGGCAACGGCCTGTCGAGCTGAAAACCCAGGCGCTGGAACACCTGATAAAGGCTGAGGCGGGGCTTACGCGACGTGGCTTTCGTTGCGTCCAGGCAGTCGTCGGCACCGAGCGTGCGGAGCGCTGGGTCGACAACGATGAAATCGTCATGCGCGCGCTGGCCTTTCAACGCAAGCCTGGGGCCAAGGCTGATGTGGTGCAGAACATGTTCATTATCGAACCGCGCAATGGGCAGTCCGGTCCGCACCTGCTCTACCGGCCGGCCTATGGCGAATCTTTGCTGGAGTTTGCCGGCCGCGACGCGTTGCTGGCGGCCATCGCCCAGCCCGGCGCCCTGCAGGACAGCGTACTGGCCTGGCTCGCGGACGACGCCAGGGCCATTTACAGCAATGGGGGGTTTAATCAGCCGCACTATGTGCGTATCGGCGGTATAGGCTCGGAATTCGATCCATTGCCTGAGGTGCCGAAACCGGCGACGCTGGCACCGGCCAATGATGAAAGTAACGACCCGATCCTGCAGGCGCTGAACAGCGGCCAACTGATGCAATACCTGTTCGTCTGCGAAGCCCGTCAACTTCTGGAGCAGGCCGACCGCGAGTCAACCTCCAATGCTGAAAGCCGCTGGGCGCTGATCCTGGAAGGTGTGCAACTGGGCTTCAACACCTTGTTGATGCTGGTGCGCGGCCCCCTGGCGGTCGTCGGATGGCTCATGCAACTGGCGATGGGCCTCAGGCAGGACCTGCCGGCGCTGGAAAGTGCAGACCCGATTGCCAGGGAGTTGGCATGGGTCGACCTGCTGCTCAACATCGGCATGGTCTTGCTGCACCATGGGCTGGCGACCGAAGCGCCAGGCAGCCCCGTTATCGAATCCCCGCCACGCCCGCCGTTGAGGCGTGCACAGGCCAGCCCTGCGGTGATCGAACGCGGCGTGGTTGGCCTGCCCTCCGAGCCACCCGGTGGAGGCCGAACCCTGCTGGACTTTGACCGCTCCCTGGCCGGCGACAGCGCCTCGGCGCGCCTGCTGGAAAAACTCCTCGAGGTCAACGTGCCCTGGCCCGAGCCGCTGCCGGTCGCCGTTGCGCTGGGCAACCTCAAAGGTTTGTTCAAGGTCGACAACCTCTGGCACGCCTCGGTGGGCGGCCTGTTCTTTCGGGTCAGGGTCGTTCCAGGCGTTGGCGAGGTATTCATCATTCATCCCGACAAACCCGACCACCCTGGCGTCAAGCTTAGAACCGACGGCAATGGGCATTGGAGCCTGGATCGCGGACTGAAACTGAGCGGTGGAGGTCCCAAGCGCCTTGCGACCTTGCGTGTGGAAAACCGCCGCAAAACCGAGCAGCTACAAGTGCGGATGCAAGCGCTTGGCATCGAGCTCACGCCACCGATGACCGAACTTCGCGCCTCCCTGGTTCGAATGCGCACCGCCCACGCCGACCTGACCAAACAGGCCGCGACGTTAAAGCTGGTCTGGAAGCTTCTGGACAGTGCAACCGGCCCGCAAAAATCGACCCTTGAAACCCGTCATCAGCGCGAAATGCAAAGCTACGCAACGCTGCGTGCCCACTATGAAACGCTGCTGGAAACGCTGCAGGAACGACACACGCAGTTGCTGCCGGCACGCCATGAACTGGTCAAGGTCGGCCAGGACCTGGAAAAGTACGGCGGCGCCGGCAGTCACGTTCAGGACCGGGCAAAAACCTTGAGAACGCTCTGGGACGAACAACTGGCAATCCATACCTACCTGGGTTTTTGGTCAGACACGCTTCAATTCAGCGACAGTGGCGAGCCGATGCGTCATCTGTCTGAACGCATGATGCTGGAAAAACTGCTCGGCAACGCTGCGCCCTATGATGAACACACGGCCAAATCCATCGCGTTGGCCGATATCCAGCGACGCATGGCCGTGGGCACCCGCGGCATGGAGACCACACTGGAGCTGTTGGAACAGGACTCAGTGGCGGGTCGTGCGATACGTGAAGAGTTGCTGGCAATGATCGCGCACCCACAGCACTTTTTCCCCGAGAGCCTGAAAATCAACGCGCTGATCCCGTTGTCGTGGGTGGCCATTGAGCTGTCGGCCACTGAAAGGTCGCCGCAGGAAGCGCTGTATAGGCAGCATGCCGACCATTCCAGCCTGAGCCAGGCGCTGCTGTCTCACATCGAAGTACGCAGCAGCAGCGGCTTTCCCCTTGATGAACAGCACCAGGTGTACAACACCGTGCTCGAGCAATACCGCCGTTATGAGACGGCGATCGAGGCGCTCAAACTGATCAACCCGGCACGCTTGCGCCCGATGGCCGAGCGGCTTGTGAATGAACTGCGAGATGTCCGCACCCTTGCCGAAAACGAACTGGAGGCCGTGGTCCGCAGGCAGGAGGAACTGGAAGTAGAACAGTCGCGATTAAAAAACCTGCGCCCGAAAGCGCCGACCAAACGCATCTTTAAAACCCGTAGAAGAAAATACCTCGTCGGCGACCTCAAGCCGGCCGATGGCCACATCAACCGCGAGCACTTCATCATCACCGACCCGGCTACCGGGCAAGCCGTCGCCTCGTTTCGCGAGCAGGCCGGCGAATGGGTAGACATCGCCGAAGACCTCGCGGCCGCGCCGCAACCGCCAGCCCAGGCCCGTCCACTGGCGATACTCAAGCGCGAAGGCCAGATACTGCTCCAGCAGCGCGCCGGTATCGAACGTGTCATCAGCGCTCAACAGCAAGAGCTGGAATCTCCCGGCACTCGGCAAGCGGTCAACCCCGGCGACTGGGATGAACTGCTCAGCGACCAGGCCGGCAAGCTCACCGAGCTTGCCGATGAGATTGCACGGGAACACGCCGGCCAACCCTCGGCCCAGGGCTTGATCGACGAGTACCGGGCAGAAGCCAGGGACATGCAGCGAAAGGCGCAGGAGGTCTGCAGCGCCGCTTACAAACAGCAGTGGCCGACACTGGAAAGCCTCGATTACCTGTGGCGGCACCAGCAGATCGACATCAACCTGACCAGCCCGGCCGATCCACAGCGCCCTACCCTCAGCGGCGATTTTTTCACCGAGTACGCGGTGTATGACAAAGCTCAAAAACCGCCGAGCGTGTTGTGGTATGCCCATTTTCACTATGCGGCAGCCAACATGCCGCCCGCCCGCTATACCCGTGCGCACCTGAAACTTGCCGACCAGCGTAAATTCACCCAGAAGGACCTGCTCAAGGCGCATGTGCAGGCGCGATTGAAGAGCCAGCAGGAGCCGGGGGCGGAACCTGTCAGGAAGATCCTCTATGTGCTGATCGCGCCGCCTCAGGATCAACTGTTCTTAGCCATCGCACCTGCGCCGCACTGACCGGCGTCCCCTGATGCGCAAAGACCGCAGCCAAGGCTGCGGTCTTTTTATGTCGCTCGGGCAATCAGTGGGCAAACAGCGAGTTGCCCTTCTGCCCCGCGAGCTTCTCGGGCTTGATCAGGAACCGCGCCAGTGCCGGCAGCAGCCACAGTGCACCGAACATGTTCCACAACAGCATGAAAGTCAGCATCAGGCCCATGTCAGCCTGGAACTTGATGGCCGAGAAGATCCAGGTGCACACGCCGATGGCCAGGCACAAACCGGTAAACAGCACGGCTTTACCGGTGGACTTGAGCGTCTGGTAATAGGCTTCCTGCAACGGCAAGCCCGCGCGCAGGAAGCTTTCCAGGCGGCTGTAGATGTAGATGCCGTAGTCCACGCCGATCCCTACGCCCAGCGCCACCACCGGCAAGGTCGCAACCTTGACGCCGATGCCCATGAACGCCATCAGCGCATTGCCCAGCACCGAGGTCAGCACCAGGGGCAGCACGATGCACAGGGTCGCCGCCCAGGAGCGGAAAGTGATCATGCACATGGTCGCCACGCACAGGTACACCAGGATCAGGATGGTCAGCTCCGACTCCTTGATCACCTCGTTGGTGGCCGCCTCGATCCCGGCGTTACCGGCGGCGAGGATGAATTCCAGACCGTCCTTGTTGTTCTCCTTGGCGAAGTCCTGCACCGCATGCACGGCGCGGTCGAGGGTCTCAGCCTTGTGGTCGTTGAGGAACACCAGCACCGGCGCGAGGGAGCAATTGTTGTTGTACAGGCCATCGGCGCGGGCGATGGAGTTGTTCAGCACGTCGGGGTTGCGCGACAGGGTTTCCCATTTCAGGTTGCCCTCGTTCATGCCTTTGATCATCTGCTTGGACACAGTGACCAGCGAGATCGCCGACTGCACGCCCTCGGTGTTCTGCATTTTCCACATCAACTGGTCGATCGGCGCCATGGCTTCATAGCGCGAGCAGCCTTCGGCGCGGGTCTTGACCATCACCACCAGCACGTCGGAGCTGGTCGAATAGTTGCTGATGATGAAGTTGTTGTCTTTGTTGTAACGTGAGTCGGGGCGCAGTTCCGGCGCGCCCTGGTCGAGGTCGCCGATCTTGAGGTTCTGGCTGTACCAGAGGCCGCCGCCGAAGGCGAGCACTGCCAGGGCGATGGAGATGGGCGCGATTTTCGGGTTGGCGAAGTTCGACAGCAGGCGCCAGAACGGATGTTCGCGGTTCGCGTCCTTCTTGCTCCGGGCGATGGCCCGCGGGCTGATGCCGACATAGGAAATCGCCACCGGCAGCAGGATCAGGTTGGTGAACACGATCACCGCCACGCCGATGGACGCGCCGATCGCCAGTTCGCGGATCACGCCGATGTCGATGATCAGCAAGGTGATAAAGCCCACGGCATCGGCGAGGATCGCGATCATCCCCGGCAGGAACAGTTGCCGGAAGGTGCGCCGCGCGGCGGTCAGGGCGTTGTCTGCCTCACTCGACTGCAGGGCGATCCCGTTGATCTTCTGCACCCCGTGGGAGATGCCGATGGCGAAGATCAGGAACGGCACCAGCATCGAATACGGGTCCAGCCCGAAGCCGAAGAAGTGCATCAGCCCGAGCTGCCAGACCACCGCCACCAACGTGGTGCTGAGCACCGCGACGGTGCTGCGCAGGCAGTTGGTAAACCACAGCAGCAGGATCAGGGTGATGACGAAGGCGATGCCGAAGAACAGCACCACCATCACCAGGCCATCGATCAGATCACCGACTTTCTTGGCGAAGCCCACGATGTGGATCTTGACGTTGGGGTTCTGCGCTTCGAACTTGTCGCGGATCTTGTCTTCGAGTTCATGGGAGAACTTGCGGTAATCCAGGGCCAGCAACTTGCCTTGGTCCTGCGGGTCCGGGTAGGACTCCAGCAGTGGGATATCGACGATGCTCGACTTGAAGTCGTTGGCCACCAGCCGCCCGACCTGGCCGGACTTGAGCACGTTGTTGCGCAACTGGTCGAGGCTTTGCGGCGAGCCGTTGTAGCTTTGCGGGATCACTTCACCGCCGGCGAAGCCTTCTTCGGTCACTTCGGTCCAGCGCACGCTGGGGCTCCACAACGACTTGAGGCCCGAGCGGTCGACGCCGGAGATGTAGAACACCTCGTCGTTGATCTGGCGCAGGGTCTCCATGTACTCCTTCGTGAAAATGTCGCCGTCCTTGGCTTCCACCGAGATGCGCACGGTGTTGCCCAGGTTGGCCAAATCGTTGCGGTGTTCCATCATCTTTTCGATGAAGGGGTGCTTGAGGGGAATCATCTTTTCAAAGCTGGTGGACGGGCGAATCAAGGTCGCTTGCCAGAACAGGAAGATACTCACCAGCAGGCAGATGACGATCACTGCCGGGCGGTTATTGAAGATCAGGCGCTCAAGAAAGGTCGCTTTATCGTTGTGATGACTGCTCATATTTCCCGCCTTCTTCTTATTTTGGCTCTTTATTTAGGAGCGGTTCGGCGCCGGTGGCGGTAGCGACGCGAACGCCGCCCTGCCCGACCAGGACCAAGTTGCCGTTGCCGGCCGCAGTGACCGCCGAGAGTGAGATACGGTCCGGGCGGTTGAACACGCTGAAGGTCTGGCCGTCGTCATGGCTGACCACCACGCTGCCGCCATTGCCGACGACGACGATGGCACCATCCTCCAGCAAGGTCGCGCCGGACAACCCGAACTCCAGCGCGCCCCGCGCCGCGTTCAATTCGACGGGCTCCCAGGTGCTGCCAAAATCGGTGGAACGGTACAGGTTGCCGCGCAGGCCGTAGGCCAACAGCGTTTGCGCTTGAGCGGTGCCGATCACGCCAAACAATGAGCCCTCATAGGGGCCTTCGAGTTTTTCCCAGGTCTGGCCGTCGTCGCTGGAGCGGAACATGCTGCCCTGCTCACCGACGATAAACAGGCCGGCGTCCTTGATGGAGGCGATGGCGTTGAGGTGGAACTGGTCTTCGTTGTCGAGGCGGTCGCTGACGTCTTCCCAGGTCTGGCCGCCGTCGGTGGTCTCGATCAGCGCGCCGTAGGCGCCCACGGCCAGGCCGTGATTGGCGTCGTTGAACCATACGTCGAGCAACGGCGCTTCGCGCTTGAGGTCCTGGTATTGCTGGGTCCAGCTGGCGCCGCCGTCGCTGCTGGCGAGTATTTGCGCATCATGGCCGACCGCCCAGCCGTGGCTGGCATCGACGAAGAACACCGCCGTGAGCAACTGCCGGGTGGGGACTTTGGCTTGGGTCCAGGTGCTGCCCTGGTCATCGGAATAGAGGATATGCCCGCGATCCCCCACCGCCACCAGGCGCTGGCCGGCGTGGACCACGTCAATCATCAGGCCTTTGGCGGCCTTCGGGGATTCAATCGCAAACACCGCTGCGGCGGGGGTATCGCTGGCGGCGTGGACGACGCTGGGTAACGCAACGGCGCCAAACAGCGAGAGCGCTGTGGCCAGCAACGCAAGCTTGCGTGCGGCGCGTGGGCGGCAAACAACCCAACCCATGACAGGCTCACTCATAGACCTTTCTCCCATTTATTATTGTTAGGTCGTGTTGCTTTGCGCGGGGCTCTGAAACCTGCAATCTAGAGCGCCTGGCGCAAGCACGGGCCATCCTATCGGGCTTTGGAATCGTCTGACAATCGGCGCTACGTTATCTTTTGTTACTGGCGGCGTTTGGCCACATGGTGAATATAGCTGCATCAGCTCAAATGATGATGTTATGGGACGCGGAGCGTCTCTGGCGGCGTTACCACGCGGAGCGTGGGAACGATCAGGCCGCCATGCGGGATAATGAATTTTTATTCCATCTATTGAATTTTGAGAATATTTATTCCATCAATACGCTTCCTGAAAACAATAATCCAAAGGACCACGGCGATGCGTGAACTCGGAATCGGCTTGATCGGCACAGGCTTCATGGGGCGCGCCCACGCGCTGGCGTTCAACAACGCTCGGGCGGTGTTCGAACTGCCCGTCACGCTCACACTGGCGGCCCTGGCCGATGCCGACGCCGAGCGCGCGCAGCGTTGCGCCAGCGCCTGGGGGTTTGCCCAGGCCCACGCCGACTGGCAGGCGCTGATCGACGATCCCAAGGTCGATGTCGTGGCCATCACGACCCCCAACCACCTCCACTACCCGATGGCCATGGCTGCGATTGCGGCCGGCAAGGCGGTGTATTGCGAGAAGCCGCTGGCCGTCAGCCTGGAACAGGCCGATGCCATGCGTCGAGCTGCCAGCGCGGCCGGGGTGGTGACGCGCGTGGGCTACAACTACCAGCACAACCCGATGATCGTGCTGGCGCGACAGATGATTGCCAGGGGCGAGCTTGGCGAGATCATCAGTTTCCAGGGCGAATTCAGCGAAGACTTCATGGCCGACCCGGCCTCGCCCTGGTCGTGGCGCTGCGAGGTAGGACACGCTGGCGGCGCGCTGGCGGACCTGGGCAGCCATTTGCTGTCGATGGCCCATTACCTGGTGGGCGATGTGGCCAGCGTGTGCGCCGATACCCACACCGTCCACGCTCAACGACCGGCCCTCAAAGGCAGCCATGAACTCAAGAGCATCGCGGTGGATGACCAGGTGCATGCCCTGTTGCGTTTTGCCAACGGCGCGCGCGGCACGGTGAGCAGCAGTTGGCTCAAGCATGGCTATAAGAATCACCTGAGCTTCGAAATCAGCGGGACCCTGGGCACGCTGGCGTTCGATCAGGAGCGCTTGAACGAACTGCGCCTGTGCCGAGCCGGCCAGGATGGCTTCCAGCGCTTGCTCGCCGGCCCGGCCCTGCCCGGCTATGCCGCGTTCAGCCCGGCGGCGGGCCACCAGTTGGGGTACAACGAGTTGAAGACGCTGGAGGTTCATGAACTGATCATGGCGCTGGCGGGGCAAGGTGCGGATGGCACCGATTTTGAAGCGGCGTGGGCGGTGGAGCGGCTGGCGACGGCGATTCGAGTGGCCGCCCAGGAAGCACGCTGGGTCAACGTGAACTCAATCTAAATGTGGGAGGGGGCTTGCCCCCTCCCACAGTTGATCGCAGTCGCCTTCAATATCAGCGCAAGGCTCGGCGCAGCACTTTGCCGACTGTGGTTTTAGGCAGTTCGGTGGTGCGGAACTCCACGTACCTGGGCACCTTGTAACCGGTCAGATATTCCCGGCAATGGGCGAGGATCTGCTCCTGGGTCAGGCTCGGGTCCTTGCGCACCACGATGATCTTGACCTTCTCGCCGGTCACGCCATCTTCCACACCGATAGCCGCCACTTCCGCCACCCCTGGATGCATCGCCACCACGTCCTCGATTTCGTTCGGGTACACGTTGAAACCCGAGACCAGGATCATGTCCTTCTTGCGATCCACCAGGCGGATGTAGCCGCGCTCATCCATCACGCCGATATCACCGGTCGACAACCAGCCTTCGGCGTCCAGCACTTCGGCGGTTTCCTTCGGGCGCTTCCAGTAGCCCTGCATCACTTGCGGCCCGCGCACTTGCAGTTCGCCTTGCTCGCCGATTTCGGCGATTTCGCCGTCTTCACGAACGAAGCGCACCCAGGTCGACGGCAAGGGCACGCCGATGCTGCCGGTGAATTCCATCTCGCGCATGCGGTTGATGTCGATGGGGCTGATGCTCACCACCGGGGAACACTCGGTCAGCCCGTAGCCCTCGACGATCGGCAAGCCGGTGACTTCCTTCCAGCGCTTGGCCACCGCTGTGTGCGTGGCCATGCCCCCGGCGATCACCATGCGCAGGTCGGAAAAGTCCCGCGCGCAGAACTCCTTGTTCTCCAGCAAACCGTTAAACAGCGTGTTGACCCCGGCGATCCCGTTGAAGCGCTCTTTGCGCAGGATCATCTGCACCCGTTTCACGTCCCGTGGGTTGGCAATCAGGATATTGCGCCCGCCCAGGCACATGAACATCAGGCAATTCACCGTCAAAGAAAAGATGTGGTACAGCGGCAGCAAGGTGACGTTGGTCTCCTGCTTGTCCTGGTCGAGTTGATCACCGACCCAGGCCTTGGCTTGCAACAGGTTGGCAATAATATTGCGATGGCTGAGCATCACGCCCTTGGCATCGCCGGTGGTGCCGCCGGTGTATTGCAGGAAGGCCAGCTCATCGCGGCTTATGCTCACGGGCAGAAAATTGAGCGCCCGCCCCTGTTTCAGCACCTGGTTGAAACGCACCGAGCCGGGCAGCGTGAAGGCCGGCACCTGTTTCTGCACGCTGCGCAGGATGAAGTTCATCGCCGCGCCCTTGAAGGTGCCGAGCAGGTCGCCGATGGCCGCCACCACCACGCGCTTGACACTGCTGCCGGCGATGACCTTTTCCAGGGTGTGGGCGAAGTTTTCGAAGATCACCACGGTCTCAGCACCGCTATCCTTGAGCAGGTGCTTGAGCTCATGGGCGGTATACAGCGGATTGACGTTGACCACCACCGCGCCGGCCAGGATCGTGCCCAGCAGGCAGATCGGGTACTGCAGGCAATTGGGCATCATCAACGCGACCCGGTCGCCCTTCTTCACCCCCTGGCCCTGCAGCCACGCGGCAAATGCGCTGCCCTGGATGTGCCAGTCGGCGTAAGTCATGGGCGTGCCGATGCTGACATACGCCACCCGCTCGCGGAATTTTTCCAGGTGTTCCACGAACACTTCGCGCAACGAGGGGTAAGCCTCGATAGCGGCATCGATGTCCGCCGGCACCCCGGGCAGGTAGGCGTTCAACCAGATGCGTTCGGTGTGTTCCAGGCTGATGGCGTTCATGGCTGCGTCCTTATTGTTGTTGTGGATAGGGCTACTTTTCGACGATGGCGGTAATACCCAGCCCGCCTGCCGCACAGATCGAGATCAAGCCGCGACCGCCGCCGCGCTCATGGATGGCCTTGGCCAACGCCGCCAGTTGCCGGCCACCGGTGGCGGCAAACGGATGGCCGCAGCCCAGCGAACCGCCGTTGACATTCATTTTTGCGCGGTCGATGGCGCCCAGCGGTGCGTCCAGGCCCAGCCGCTCGCGGCAGTAGTCGGGGTCTTCCCAGGCCTTGAGCGTGCACAGCACCTGGGCGGCGAATGCTTCGTGGATTTCGAAGAAATCAAAATCGGCAAAGCCCAGGCCTTCGCGCTTGAGCATGCGCGGTACGGCGTAGGCCGGGGCCATCAACAGGCCTTCGGTGCCGTCGACGAAATTCACCGCCGCCGTTTCGCCGGTGCGCAGGTAGGCCAGCACCGGCCAGCCATTGGCAGCGGCCCACGCTTCGCTGGCCAGCAACACCACCGAAGCGCCGTCGGTCAGGGGCGTTGAGTTGCCGGCGGTGAGCGTGCCGTCCTGGCGGTCGAAGGCCGGCGCCAGGCTGGCGAGTTTTTCCAGGCTGATGTCGGCGCGCAGGTTGTTGTCCCCTGCGAGGCCCCGATGGGGGCTGATCAGATCGTCGAAGAAACCGCGCTTATAGGCCGCGTCGAGGCGTTGGTGACTGGCGAGGGTCAACTCATCCTGGGCCAGGCGCTTGATCTGCCAACGCCTGGCCATTTCTTCGCAGTGCTCGCCCATCGACAGGCCGGTGCGCGGCTCGCCATTGCGCGGCAGCAGCGGCTTGAACAACATCGAAGGGCGCACCTTCAACAAGGCCTTCAGTTTGTCGCCCATGCCCTTGGCCCGATTGGCCGCAAGCAAGGTGTGGCGCAGGGATTCGTTGATGCCAATGGGCGCGTCGGAGGTGGTGTCCGCGCCTCCCGCGATACCCACTTCGATCTGGCCCAGCGCGATTTTATTGGCCACCAGCAACGCGGCTTCCAGGCCCGTGCCGCAGGCCTGCTGCACATCGTAGGCTGGGGTCTGCGCGCACAGCGTGGTCGACAGCAATGACTCGCGCGCCAAGTTGAAATCGCGCGAATGCTTGATCACCGCACCGGCGACGAATTCGCCCAGGCGCTGACCGTGCAGGTTGTAGCGATCCACCAGGCCTTGCAGGGCGGCCACCAGCAAGTCCTGGTTACTGTCATGGGCATACACGGTGTTGGAACGGGCAAACGGCAGGCGGTTACCGCCGATGATCGCCACGCGTCGGGTCGGTGGCGGATTGAAGCTGTAGTCACTCATGTAAGGCTCTCATTCCAGGCGTTTGATCCCACAGCAACAACCCGCGCATATGCGGTTTGTCGCCGGCCACATTGCGCACTTCGAATTCCCGGAGCGGGCCGGTCACGGGGCGGCTCCACAGGGCGACCTGGCCGGGCAGGAAGATCGGCAACTTGAAATCGCAATGGGCCTCGGCGTGGTCCAGGCCACCCGGTGGCTGCTGTGCTGCCAGCGCACGGCCCAGGG
Organism: Pseudomonas sp. R1-43-08; assembly: GCF_003852255.1. Lineage (NCBI taxonomy): Bacteria > Pseudomonadati > Pseudomonadota > Gammaproteobacteria > Pseudomonadales > Pseudomonadaceae > Pseudomonas > Pseudomonas sp. R1-43-08. The sequence continues at coordinate 2,522,315 of NZ_CP027734.1, read as the reverse complement.
TCCACATGCCGTGGGCGATGGCACGGCGAAAGCCGAAAAGTTTCGCGCCCATCACCGAGGTATGAATCGGGTTGAAGTCCCCCGAGACCTTGGCAAAACGGCGCCCCAGATCGGCGGGCAATACCCAGCGCTGGGTGCGTAGCAAGCCCTCCTCCTGTAACGGCAGTGCGTCCACCCACAGCTCCCCGACGGGACTTTTCACATTCCGGCGCAGGTACAGGCTGTCGCTTTCCCACACCAGGGCCCCCGCGCCGTAGGCACGGGTCGCGATGCTCAACGCCTGCCCCTTGGGATGGGCGACCCAGCGTTCGCAAAACACTTCCAGGCGCAGCGCCTGGCCTTCATGCAACCGTTGGTGCTGGCGAATACGATTGGCCAAATGCACCATGCCGCTGGCCGGGTAGGGGAAGCCGGGTCGGGTCAGCAGCATCAAGTGCAAAGGGAACGCCAGCACGTGGGGATAGGACAGCGGCACGCCCTGCTCGCGACGAAAGCCACAGGCACGGGCATACGCCGCGATGGCGGCGCTCGACAGCTCCACCGCCGGGCGTACCAGACGCTCCCTGGGCAATAACGGCGCGGCGCCAGGCTCGGGCTTGCGCAAGCCGCGCACAGCGTCGAATACCAGTTGGATGCGCGAGGGTGGCGGGTCGATGATCTGGGTCACGTAGTCCATGGTTCAGGCTCCCAGCAGGCTTTGGCCGCACACCCGCACCACCTGGCTGTTGACCCCACCGGACGCCGGATGCGCCAGCCAGGCGATGGTCTCGGCCACGTCGACCGGTTGGCCGCCTTGAAGCAACGAATTCATGCGCCGCCCGGCCTCGCGGATCAACAGCGGGACTTTCGCGGTCATCTGCGTCTCGATAAACCCTGGCGCCACCGCATTCACCGTCACCTGCTGCGCCGCCGCACGCGGGGCCAGGCCCTGCACCAGGCCGATCACCCCGGCCTTGGACGTGGCGTAGTTGCTCTGCCCGAGGTTGCCGGCGATACCGGAAATCGACGAGACGCACACAATCCGCCCACCGGGGTTCAGGCCGTGGTTGTCCAGCAGCGCCTGGCTGAGCTGCAACGGCGCCTCGAGGTTGACCGCCAGCACACTGCGCCAGGCGGTTTCGGTCATCTTGGCGATGGTCTTGTCGCGGGTGATTCCGGCATTGTGGACCACCACATCGAAGGCGCCATACTGGCTGACATGCGCCTGCAATAACGCGGCGGCATCCGGCGCGGTGATGTCCAGGGGCAATGCCGAACCGTCCACACTGTCGGCGGCCTGCTGCAGCGCCGACTGGGCCTGGGGCACGTCGACGCACACCACATGGGCACCGTCGCGCGCCAACACCTGGGCGATGGCCAGGCCGATGCCGCGGGAGGCACCGGTCACCAAGGCGCGACGGCCGGCGAACGGTTTGTCCCAGTGAAGGGTGATGTGACTGTCCACAGGCTTCTGGAGGCGTATCACTTGCCCCGACACATAAGCCGAACGGCGTGACAGGAAAAAGCGCAGGCTGCTGTCCAACGCGTCTTCGGCGCCCGGCGCCACGTAGATCAATTGCACGGTGATCGCCCGGCGCAGCTCCTTGGCCAACGAGCGCACCAGCCCCTCGAGCGCGCGCTGGGCGACGGCCTGGGGCAAGTCCTGGCAATGTTCCGGGGCGGTACCGAGTACCACCACGCGCGCGTGTTGGCCCAGGCGTCTGGCGTTGGCGTGAAAGAATGTATAGAGCTCATCCAGGTGCTGCAGGTCGGCCACGTGCGTGGCATCGAACACCGCGCCCTGCACCTTCACCGTCGACGGCGCCTTGACGGTCGCCGCAGTAGCGGCGACGGTGTCGGTGCTGCTGAAGAGGCGATGTACATGCTCGGTCAGGCGCCCTGCCCCGGCGACGATGACCGGGTTGGCCAAACCGGGCTGGCCGCTGCGATGGCGTTGCAGGGGCAAGGGTTGCGGCAAGCCAACGGCCTGGGCCAGGCGGCGCCCCCAGAGGGAATTGACGAAAGAAAGGTAGCGGTCACTCATAACACAAATCCTGCTTTGTAAATCCGATCAAATGTGGGAGGGGGCTTGCCCTCGATAGCTGAGTGTCAGTCAGTGAATCTGCATCTGAGCCACCGTTATCGGGAGCAAGCCCCCTCCCACATTGGGACCGCGTTTGGATTAATTGACCGAAGCGTTCTCGCTTTGGCTGGCGCGACGTTTGGCGGCGGGCTCCAACGCCTGCTTGCGCTGCTGCAGGGCCTCCAGCAAACCGAAGTCCTGCGGGAAATCGTCGACCTGGATGCCGTGGTCGGCGTATTCCACATAGCGTGCGAGCAAAGCGTCTTCGTCGTCGCTGATCAGGTCCAACGCCCGTGCCTTGACGCGCCAGCCGGTAAAGGCCGCAGACGAAATCGGCATTGGCGCGAGCAGGCCTTGCTTGATGACGGGCTTGAGCCGTGCCTCGATCAGCTCCACTTGGGGCAACAGGCGGAACCCCAGTTCGCCATAGGCCAGCTTGTCGATTTCCGGGCGCGGGATGTAGGAGTTGGCGAGCAAACGGTCGCGGGTTTCGCCGGGGGTCTGTACGACCTCGGCGACTTGGGCCAACAGGCGATCCGACGGTTTGCGCAAAGGAATACCAAACGGGAAACTCAAGCCCCGCAGCACCGCCGCAGCGGCTTTCGACGGATAATTGTCGAGCACTTCGTCCAGCGCTTCATGGGCGCGCAACAATGCGTCCTGGGCCGCCCAATGCACCAGCGGCAAGTCGGCCTGGGGCCGGCCGTCGTCCTCAAAGCGCTTGAGCACGCAAGACAGGATGTACAACTGCGACAGCATATCGCCCAGGCGCCCGGTGATACTTTCCTTGCGCTTGAGAGCGCCCCCCAGCACCCCCATGGAAACGTCCGAGACCAATGCCAGCACCACCGACAGACGATTGGCCTGGCGGTAGTAGGAAGCCAGCGCCGGGTCGGTCTTGGCCGGGGCAGAAAGCAGCCGGCCAGCGGTCAGCGCATGCACCGTGGCACGCACGGTGTTGGCCAGTACAAAACTCACATGGCCGAACATCGCGCTGTCGAACGCCTGCAGGGCCTTGCGCTGGTCCGGGTTGCGCGCCGCTTCCATTTCGCGCAGCACATAGGGATGGCAGCGGATCAGGCCCTGGCCGTAGATGATCAGGCAGCGGGTCATGATGTTCGCGCCTTCCACCGTGATGGCGATGGGGCTTTGCTGATAGGCGCGTGCCAGGAAATTATTGGGCCCCATACAAATGCCCTTGCCGGCGACGATGTCCATGCCATCGTTGACGATCATTCGCGCGCGCTCGGTGACGTGGTATTTGGCGATGGCCGAGATGACCGAAGGTTTCTCGCCGGCATCCAGGGACGCCACCGACACCTTGCGCACCGCATCACAGGCATACAAGTGCCCGGCCATGCGGGCCAACGGTGCCTGCACCCCTTCGAACTTGCCGATGGGCAGACCGAACTGCTTACGCATCGCGGCGTAGGCGCTGGTACCACGGACCGCCACTTTGCCCAGGCCGACGTTGGCCGACGGCAGTGAAATCGCCCTGCCCGCCGCCAGGCATTCCATCAGCATGCGCCAGCCGTTGCCAACTTGTTCGCGACCGCCGATCACCCACTCCAGCGGAATGAACACATCCTTGCCGGTGGTCGGACCGTTCTGGAATACCGCATTCAGCGGCCAGTGGCGACGGCCGCTGTTCACGCCTGGATGGGAGGTGGGAATCAGCGCGCAAGTAATGCCCAGGGCACCTGCGGCACCGAGCAAACCGTCCGGGTCCTCGGCACGGAACGCCAGGCCCAGCACCGTGGCAATCGGGCCGAGGGTGATGTAACGCTTGTCCCAGGTTACGCTGAACCCCAGCACCTCCTCGCCTTCGTGCAGGCCCTTGCACACAATCCCCACGTCGGGAATGGCCCCGGCATCGGAGCCGGCATACGGGCTGGTCAGCGCGAAGCACGGAATATCCTCACCCCGCGCCAGACGCGGCAGGTAATAGTTGCGCTGGGCCTCGGTGCCGTAATGCAGCAGCAGTTCGGCGGGGCCCAGGGAGTTGGGCACCATCACCGAAATGGCCGCCGCCGAGCAGCGGGTCGACAGTTTCATCACCACTTGGGAGTGCGCGTAGTGGGAGAAGCCTTTGCCGCCGTACTGCTTGGGAATGATCATGCCGAGAAAGCCGGCGTCCTTGGTGTATTGCCAGCCCTCGGGGACATGTCTTGCCACACCTGGGTGGTTTCCCAATCGTTGGCGATGTCGCACAGGGTTTCGACTTCGTTGTCCAGGAACGCCTGCTCTTCGGCACTCAGGCTGGCCGGCGCGGCTTGCAGCAGGCGCTGCCAGTTGGGTTTGCCGCTGAACAGCTCGGCGTCCCACCACACGGTGCCGGATTCGATGGCCGCACGTTCGGTGTCGGACATCGCCGGCATGACCGTACGAAACAGCCCCAGGGCCTTGCTGGTCAACAGCACGCGGCGCAGGGGTTTGATCGCCAGCAACAAGGCCGGCAACACCACCAGCACCGCTGCGACGGTAGTGCCGAATGCGGCCACTGCGTTGAACAGATAGCCAGCCGCCAGCCATACCAGGCCGGCGCCCAGCCACAGGGTGGCAGCGGCTTGTCGATACGCCAGGGCAATCGCCGCGACGAAACCCACCAATAACCAGATAACCATGGGATACCTCTACTTGATTCAGGGCGTGGCACCCGTGCGGACCGCTCGGATTGAGCGGGGCGTAGAGCCACACTACAAACTCGGGAAAATAAATTCAAATTTTGTTTTGAAATTTTTATTTAATGGTCTGGCGAAAATATTCAGGGCTGAACGAGTCAGCCTAATTGCATCAGTCATGTGGCTCCGATTAGGTTCTGCGGATTGTTCTGTAAGCGTGTCAGTGTGCGCCGGGTCTCAAGATGCGCTGAATACCCGGCTTCAACACGGTCAGGTGCGTGACTAGAACTTATAGGTCGCCGACAAGCTCACGACGTCACCTGACGACTCAGCCTTCCCGTCCAGTTGAGCAGCGCCGAGGCGATCGACGTTCTTGGTTTTCAGGTTGACCTTTTCGACGAACTGGTGCGAGTACGCGCCATCCACTGACAGGCCCGGCACTGCCTTGATGTCGTACCCGGCACCAAACGCCAGGAAATAACGATCGCCATCAGGGATCCGCGGGTCACGCGTGGAGTTACGGGTAGGCGTCTGGTCATACGCCACACCTGCACGCAGGGTGAGTTCGTCGGTGGCTTTGTAGTCGCCGCCGATTGAGGTCATCCACGCGTTTTTGTAGTTGTAGGGAATGGCAACAATGGTCGAGCCCTGAGACTTGAGTGTGAGGTCCTGGAACGAGGACCACTCAGTCCACTGGGCACTCACACCGAGCGTCCAGCGGTCATTGAACTGATGGACCCAGTCAATCGCAGCAGTCGCCGGGATATCCAGTTGCGCACTGGCATGCGCGCCATCCGGGAACAGCTTGAGACCGGGATAGGCCATTTCAACCAGCGTCTCTCCGTTCGGACCAATAGGGTTGGTCATTGTGTTACGACCGATGGCGTCCGTATAAACGTCGTACTTGCCGGTCATCTTGTTTTTGATCTTGGCGTGATAATTCAAACCCAGCGTGTCTTGCTGCGTCGGTTTCCACACAACGCCACCAAACCAGCCTACCGAGATGTTGTCGACTTTCACACGCATCAAGGAATGCCCGACACCGGTCGGAAAGCCGGTGCCGCCAAGCCCGGGTGATACATCTGCGGCAGCCAACACATCAACGTTCTGGCTGACGTTTCCCTGGCTGCGCTGAACGATGGCACCCCCACCGACCGAAAATTCATCATTGACCTTGAACGACAGTGAGCCTGTGAGGCCGATGGTCTCGATCTTGGTGTCGACGGCGAAATCCCGCAGCTTTGAGTTTTCGTTCCACGTACTTTTCATACCTTGCGGTACGACCTGGCTCAGGCCAAAAGCAAAGCGGTCGCCGATGGGCATGACCATGAAACCGGTGGGTAGCCATGCGGTGAAACCGCCCTGGCCGCCATTATTGGTATTGAGCGTCGGATCGCCCAGGTTGCCCTGGTCATCCAGCACTGGCGTATTGGTCACCGGGTTGCCGTTATGGTCATACGCCTGGCCGGAATATTTGATCTTGATCCGGGCGTAATCGACGGTCTGCTGCACGATGGTTGAATCGATGAACGCCATGGCCGCTGGGTTGTTGTACGCCGCACTCGGGTCATTCTTGAACAGAGAACCGCCACCAAATGCGCGGCCCCAACCGGGGGCGCCATAAGTGGGCGTGGAAAACCCGCCCGCCTGCACATGTTCCGTAGTGATCAGGCCTCCCAACAAGGCCAGTCCCAGTAACGTGTAAGCGTGTTGTTTCTTATTATTCATGCGGTACTCCCTATTATTATGTGCGCCCGGCCCCTGCCGGTGGGTCGTGTAACCATGGAGCGTTGTTCAAAAGCGCCTGTACTGGAACGGTGTATGACAATCAGGGATGGGTGATAAGCGAAGGCGATTTATCGTTGACCGGCGCCTCGCGGGGGGCGCCGGCATTTCAACGGGTGATCAGCCCTTTACGGAGTCACGCGCTTACGGGTTTACAGTGAGCGTCGGGGCCACAACGTTCAGCGATTCCACAGTGCAGTTTCCGCTCAGCGACTGATTGGCGGCCGAAAGGGTTTTGGTCCCTGCAGCCCAAGTGACTGCGATAGGGGTTGGTCCGCAGTTGGTGGCTGGGATCGAGCTGATCTTGTAGCCGACATTGGTCACGGTACCGGTGGTGCCCGTCGAGGCAGTCAATACCCAAGGCAGGTTAGTCAGCTTTGGCAAAGCGCACAGACCGCCGCCGGTCAGCGTCGCGCCGTTGATCGAGGCCACGCCACCGCTAACGTTGCCGGTAAAAGTGATACCGCATGTCACTGCCGCGCCAAAAGACGAAGGCGACTTCACCACGATGGTGCCGGCGTTAGTCGAGAACGGACCGTCCGGAGAGACGGAAGCCGCACTGGCCATCGACGCGGCGCCGAAGCACATTGCAAACGAAGTTGCACAAACGAGGGTTTTCAAGCTTTTCATTATTTTGCCTCACATGTAATGGCGAGTTATTTCGCCTGGGGTAATGACCATGAACACGAAGTCACGGTGAAACTGCAGAACTTCGTATTCCAGCCAAATTCAGTTAAGTCCGACAACCTTATTCAACTACTTTGAAATCAGGCGGCATCTTGATTGATACCGTTTTAATGGTGCAGTCATCACCAATAGGTACATTGGCAGCCTCCAACTTGCCGGTGGCGTTATCCCACGTACCGACTGCAGTAGAAGGACCGCACTTGCCGCCCAGACCGAATGCATGCACGTCCACGCTGATCTTCGACATCGAGCCGCTTTTTGTATCCTTTGCAATCAAGATCCATGGCAAATTAATAGCTTCGACCCGGCTGCACTTGAGCCCGCCATCGAACACCACTTTGTCGATATTGACGGATGTCCCATCGGCCGTCACTTTGCCGGCCACCTTGATGGTGCAGTCAGCACTGATCAACGCGCCTTTGGAGAAGCTGATTGGGCCCTGGGCTGTAAACGCGCTACCGGCAGGTTCGATACGGGCGGCCTGTGCGTGATGCCACGCGATCAGGCCCAGCGCGGCCAGTATGACATTAACGGTGAACTTTATAGTGACCTGAGTTACTTGCATGTTTACGCCCTTCCCTTGAAATTATTTTCGTTCGGGTAAACAACCATCCTGCAACTAAGCTAACAAACAATCGACGTAGAAATCCTTATCGAAATACACTCGAAAAACGCGTTTTTATTTCAAATTAAAACGGCTTGGCTTCGCCGCTGTACTTCTCCAGATACTTCAAGCGCTGTGAAGGCTGGAGATTAGCCAAGGTGATATCACCGGCATAATGATTCAATACACGATGGTCCATCCGGCGCCGCCACAAATACGGAACATAGGCCCAGACAATCATGCTCGCGTAACCATAGGGAAGTTGCGGCGACTCATCAAAGTGGCGCAACGACTGATAACTACGCGTGGGATTGGCATGATGATCGGAATGCCGTTGCAATTGAAACAGGAAGATATTGGTGACTATTCGATTACTGTTCCAGGAGTGCCGCGGCGAACAGCGCTCATAACGACCATTGGGCAATTTCTGGCGCTTGAGGCCGTAATGCTCGACGTAATTCACCACTTCCAGTAACGAGAAACCGTAGGCGCCCTGGATAAGCAGGAACGGAATCACTGCCGCGCCCAGCCAGGCAATCATCGCGCCCCAGAGCAGCACGCTGTACGTCCAGGCGCTGAGCACCGCATTCTTCCAGTGCCAGGCCGGCAGGCCAAGTTTGCGCAGGCGTTCGCGCTCCAGGTTCCAGGCCGAGCGAGCGCTGAACCATACCGAGCGCGGCAGGAAGGCCCAGAAGCTTTCACCCAGGCGCGAACTGGCCGGATCTTCCGGTGTGGCGACACGTACGTGGTGGCCACGATTGTGTTCGGTGTAGAAATGCCCGTAGAACGTCGGCGCCAGCGTGACCTTGGCCAGGAACACTTCCAATGGCTTGGGTTTGTGCCCCAGCTCATGGGCGGTGTTGATCGCGATACCGGTAGCGGCCCCGGTGGACATCGCCATACCCAGATAAGTGAAGCCACTGACGGGGCCGTGCAACTCGGTGCGGGCGCTAATGAACGCTGCGGCATGTGCCAGCCCGCTCGATGGATCGAAGGTCGCGGTGGCCCGCAGCAGCCCGCCGCCGATGATCCAGTCAATGCCGCCGGCGGCGAGCCAACCGGTGATCACGACCGAGGCGATCACAAACAGCACGCCGGTATAGACGATCCAACGGTAGTAGTGCTGGGATTCGAGATGGCTGACGGCAGATTCCGGCGGGTTGCTGAGGTCTTCACCCAACAGGCCGTCGATCAATGGGATCAGGCCGAAGATGACCAGCACACCGATCCACCACAGTTGCTGAATACCGGTGCCGATAGCCAGGGCCCCCGAGAGCAGTGGAGTCGCCAGGGGCATGATGCCGAGCCACCACAGGTAACGCTTGCCGTCGGCCCAGACGCCTGGCACCGCCAGGGACGGGTTCATGCCCACCTCCGAGCGCAGGCGGAGGCAGCAAACAGGAGGGCGGAGCGCTGGCCGCTCCGAGACATCGACCATGCGATAAAAGGCGTTTTTTTCATTATTTTATTCGCTCTTAGGCATTTCAAAAAATGTTTCAAATTAGAAATTGAAATAATTTTTTAAATAAATAGCGCGGAATCGTTAGGTCGTCAACCAGTTTATCCGGGCCTTTTTGCGTGACTGGGCAGTCTCTTTTTCAGAGCGCCCGCCAGGTGTCTAGGGCGGGCGTTGACGCGCTGGAACCGCAGATCGGATGGCATGGTTATTTGCCCGCCATGGCAAACGAGGGCTGCAATACGGCGGCGCTTCGTGCAGGCCCAGCCCGTTTGGCAACCTGCTCGACCAACGCCACCACTCGTTCCGTGGCAGTAATCGGCAACATGTGCCCTCGGTCTTCCACCACCTGCAGCTTCAGCCCGGGCACCTTGCTGGCCAGGCCCTGACCGTGTTTCTGGAAGTCGAGCACGTTATCCCGGGCGCCGTAGATGAGGCCGATTGGCAGCGTCAGCAGCGGGTAGCGCTTGACCATGTCCGGCAAGTGATCGTTGACTCGGTTGATCTCAGTGGACGCGGCAAAGAAGTTCTCGGGACGCATCCCCAGCAAACCGCCGCCGCGCGTAGCGAAGTCTGGCGGGGCGGCATCGGGGGCGAACACGCCCTTGACCACCGAGCCCTTGGTCAACAGGCCAATGGGCAGGGTCAAGGTGCGCGACACCCAGCGTCGCAGCCAGGCAGGGCGCACGGCCAGGGGCAGGAACACCAACGGCAGCATGCGCTGGGGATGGGTCAAGGGCGCCACCAGGATCAAGCCGGATACTGCATGCGGATGGTCAAGGGCCAACGCCAGGGCAACCGCACCGCCCAGGGAATGCCCAAGCACCAGCGGCTGATCCAGCTCGAGGGTTTTGATAAAAGCGGCCATTTGGCGCGCCTGGGCCGGCAGGTCTGCCGCCGTGTGGTTGTGCCGACTGGAGTAGCCCGACCCTGGGCGATCGACGCTGATGACGCGGAACTGCCCACGTAACTGACCGGATAACGCGTAAGTCAGGTTGCGACTGCTGCCCATCAGCCCATGGATCATCACCAGCGCTGGGCCTTGGCCTTCGTCTACATAATGAAAGCGCTCGCCATCCACCTCGACGACGCGCCCGTTGATCGGAACGGCGGTTTCAATACGCCGTGTCATCCAGGCGCTGAAAGCCCACGACACAGCGCTCGCGCCTATTACTACACCCGCAGCGACAACCCACTCGACAGCCATAGCTCGGTCCTCTGCTTCCCTGCTGTTGGCGACCCGATCGGGATTGATCAGGCCTCAACCTTCGTCCACACCTTGGACCCAGCCTCCATGCGCGTCTGTCGGACAAGTCGCATAGATCGAACAAGGTCCTAGCGTAGGCGAAATTTTCAGGTAGATTATTTAAAATCTTTTTTAAAATAATTAATTCAATTTTCCTTTGCAATGGTGTTCTATCTAAAACACAAAAGAAAAACAGGAGCACATCCGATGCCCACCAAGGACCGCTTATGAATGCCCACAGCGACGCCATCGACATCGCCATCATCGGCTCAGGCTTCGCCGGCCTGTGCATGGCGATCAAACTCAAGCAAGCCGGGCTCAGCGATTTCTTCGTCGCTGAGCAGGCCGACACACTCGGCGGTACGTGGCGTGACAACCACTACCCTGGCTGTGCCTGTGACGTGCAGTCCCATGTCTACTCCTTTTCCTTTGCGCCCAACCCCGACTGGACGCGCCAATTTGCCCCGCAAGCGGAGATTCGCGCTTACCTGGAGCAATGCGCGCGGCGGTTCGGGCTGGCGCCGTACCTGCGTTTCGGCATGGGCCTGCAACGGGCGGTGTTCGATGATCAGCAGCAACGCTGGCAACTGACGTTCAGCGATGGCCGCCAAGTCAGTGCGCGAGTGCTGGTGTCGGGCATGGGTGGCCTGTCGCGTCCTGCACTGCCGGATATTCCTGGGCTCGACAGTTTCAAGGGCAAGCGTTTCCACTCGCAGCAGTGGGACCATGACTACAGTTTGAAGGGCAAGCGCGTGGCGGTGATCGGCACCGGCGCCAGTGCTATTCAGTTCGTGCCGCAGATTGCGCCGCAAGTGGCGCACCTGGACCTGTTCCAGCGCACGCCGCCCTGGATCATGCCCAAACCCGACCGGCCGATCTCAGGTGTCGAACGCTGGCTGTTCAAGCATCTGCCGGTGACCCAAAGGCTGGTGCGCAGTGCCTTTTATTGGGCGTTGGAAGGCCGCGTGGTGGGCTTTGCCCTGCACCCGCGCTTGATGAAGATGGTGCAGAAAATCGCCCTGCGTCATTTGCGCAAACAAGTGGCCCGCCCTTCCCTGCGCAAGATTCTGACGCCGGACTACACCATCGGCTGCAAACGTGTGCTGATCTCCAACGACTACTACCCGGCGTTGTCACGCAGTAATGTCGAGGTGGTGACCGACCAGGTGCTGCGGATCGAAGCCGATGGCGTGATCACCGCTGACGGCATCAAGCACCCTGCCGATTGCCTGATCTTCGGCACCGGGTTCCAGGCTGCCGATCCCCTGCCCCGTGGCTGCATCATCGGCCGCAACGGCATCGACCTGATGGACACCTGGCACGACGGCGCCCATGCCTATAAAGGCACCACGGTGCCGGGCTATCCCAACCTGTTCCTGATCGTCGGGCCCAACACCGGCTTGGGGCACAACTCGATGATCCTGATGATCGAAGCCCAGGTCGCTTACATCCTTGACGCGTTGCAACAGATGCAGCGCCAACGCATCGCCATGGTGGAGGTCAAACCCGCCGTGGAGCAGGCCTACAACGCGCAATTGCAAGGCAAGCTCAAGCGCACTATCTGGAATACCGGCGGTTGCCAAAGCTGGTACCTCGACCCGCGTACCGGCAAGAACACCACGCTGTGGCCCGGCTCGACGTGGCGGTTCAAGCAAGTCACCCGGCATTTTGCGCTCAAGGACTATGTGGTCAGCCGGGCGCCAGTTGTGCCTGTGCCGCGCGCCGCAGCAACCCCTCATTGCGCCACAGAAGGCAGTCTGTCATGAAGTCATTCACCGGCCGCGTGGCGGCAATTACGGGAGCGGCCTCCGGCATGGGTCGCGCACTGGCACTGGCCCTGGCACGGGAGGGTTGCCACCTGGCCTTGGCCGACAAGAACAGCCAGGGGCTGGAGCACACGCGGGACCTGGTCAGGACGTCAACCCTGTCGCCGGTGACCGTCACCACCCAGGTACTGGATGTCTCGGACCGCCAAGCCATGCTGGAGTGGGCGGCGCGGTGTGCGGCCGAGCATGGCCAGGTCAACCTGGTCTTCAATAATGCCGGAGTGGCGCTGTCGAGCACCGTGGAAGGCGTGGACTATGCCGACCTGGAGTGGATCGTCGGCATCAATTTCTGGGGCGTGGTGCATGGCACCAAGGCGTTCCTGCCTTACCTGAAGGCCAGTGGCGACGGGCATATCGTCAACACCTCCAGCGTGTTCGGCCTGTTCGCCCAGCCCGGCATGAGTGGCTACAACGCCAGCAAGTTCGCGGTGCGCGGCTTTACCGAAGCACTGCGCCAGGAGCTGGACCTGCAACGCTGCGGCGTCTCCGCCACCTGCGTGCATCCCGGCGGAATTCGTACCGACATCTGCCGCAGCAGCCGGATCGACGCGAACATGACCGGTTTCCTTATCCACAGCGAACAACAGGCGCGCGCCGATTTCGAAAAGCTGTTTATCACCGACGCCGACCAGGCCGCCAAGGTGATCCTGCAAGGCGTGCGCAAAAACAAACGCCGCGTGCTGATCGGTCGCGACGCGTATTTCCTCGACCTGCTCGCCCGTTGCCTGCCGGCGGCCTATCAAGCGCTGGTGGTGTTTGCCAGCAGGCGCATGGCGCCCAAACCACGCACGCCCGTGTTTGAAACCAACGACGAGCCCCGTCTCTGAACAGGAGCACACCCCATGTTGCCGATACGCCGTGATATCCGCTTCGCCCTGCCTGCCGGGCGCATCACCAACTGGCATGAACAAGGCCCGTTCATCACGCACTTTTTCAATGCCCTGTCGCTGCTGTTTCCCCAGGGCGAGCTGTTTTTCATGGACAGCGTGCGCCACTACCGTTCCCGCATCGACGATCCGGACCTCAAGAAAGAGATCCAGGGTTTCATCGGCCAGGAAGCCATGCACAGCCGTGAACACGTGGCCTACAACGACCTGCTGCAAGCGGCAGGCCTGCCGGCGCACAGCCTCGATCGCCGCTTGAAATTCTTTCTCGACCTGCAAAAGAAGCACTTGCCGCCGTCCTTTAACCTCGCGGTGACCATCGCCCTTGAGCACTACACCGCGATGCTCGCAGAAATCCTGCTGAGTGACCCGTCGCGTTTCGGCGACTCACTCAAGGGCTACCAGCAGATGTGGTACTGGCACGCCCTTGAGGAAACCGAACATAAAGCGGTGGCCTTCGATGTGTGGAACCGGGTGATCACGCCTGGGCCCAAGCGCTACTTGCTGCGTACCGGCACCATGCTGTTTACCACGCTGCTGTTCTGGCTGGTGGTGTTCGATTTCCACGTGCGCCTGTTGATTGCCGACCGCAAGACGGGTGGGCATCTGCAGGGGTTCTGGCGCATGCTCAAGTTTCTGTATGCCCCCAAGGGCATCTTTGCGCGCATGCTGCGGCCGTGGCTGCACTATTTCAAACCGGGCTTTCATCCTTGGGACCATGACAATCGGGCACGGTTGGAGGGGATAGACGCACTGGTCGAGGAGATCGAGCGGACCAATCGGGGCTACGAGGCGGTCTAATGTGGGAGGGGGCTTGCCCCCGATGGCGGCCTCTGGGCCGACCAGGATGTTGGATTGGACCGAGTACATATCCGTTTCTGCGGTCACGGCTGCTATGGGTTCCGCTTTTACAGCGGCTCACTTTTGAAAAGCGCAAAAGTAAGCAAAACGCTCTTGCCCCACCACTCGGCACCTCGCCTAGGCTCGGTGTGCCCGTAATCCGACAGTGATTTGGGGGGCCGCCGCCACGCGCCATCCATGGCGCGGGGCAGCTAAACCGGCATCCCTGCCGGTTTACCCCCCAAATCACTATCGAATTCCGGCCAGCGTGGTTTAACGGGGCGCCTAGATCAAAAGCAAGATCAAGAGCGACTCGCTTCGCATCGTGGTTACCGTAGGCTGCTACAAAGTTGCGTAGATACCTATGTCCATGACTGCCAGATCACCCCAACCCCGCCCGCTCGCGCACAAACTGCGGCACTTTATGCCCCGGCAACGCCCTGCTGAAATACCAGCCCTGAATGAACAACTCAGCCCCCGTATTCAGAAACGCCAATTGCTCGGCGGTCTCGACCCCTTCCACCACCACGCCCAGGTTAAGCGCCTCACAGAAACGCAGCATGCCGGTCAGCACCTGAGCGCCCTTGGGATCGTGCTGTGCAACCACGAAGCTGCGATCGATCTTGATGAAGTCCACCGGAAACTGATGCAGGTAACTCAACGCCGAAAACCCGGTGCCAAAGTCATCGATATATACCTTTGCCCCCAATGCCTGCAGTTTCTGGATGGTATGACGGGTCGCCTGGATATCGCTGACCAGCGCATCTTCGGTGATCTCCACCGACACCCAGCCCTGGGCCTGGGCGAGAATCTCCACCAGACGATCACCATAAGCCGCGTCCTTGAGGGTAACGCTGGAGACATTGATGGTCATGGGCAATTCAAAACCGGCCTTCTTCCACTGTTGATACTGGCGTACGGCCTGGGACGCCACCCACACGTCCACATCCGGCATCAACCGCGCCTGTGCCAACCATTGCAGGAACTCCCAGGGTGAATGCACCGTGCCCTGGCTGTCCCGGGCGCGCATCAAGGCTTCGCAGCCGGTGCACAGGCCGGTACGGGTGGAGACCTGGGGCTGAAACTCAAGATAGAACTCGTAGTCGCTGATCTGCTGGATCCGGTTCAACTCAATGGCCTGCCGGGCCAGGGCGCGGTGCGACGCGAGTACCGGGTCGAACTCCAGCAACCGCCCCTTCTCCTCCAGGCCGCGAAATGTCATGTCCAGGGATTTGAGGTATACCGTGCCGCCGTCACTGGCCTGGCGATGGATCGCCCGTACATACGGCGCATACACCAGCGTCCCCAGGCCCATCAGTACAACCTGCAATACCACGGCCGCGACGTCGCCATGGGTACTGAGGTAAGCATTGAGAAACACCGGTGCGGTAAACGGCACGCTGGCCACGGCCGGTGCTACCCAACCCAGTTGCACCACCGCGAGCGCCACCGTCGCATTGACCGCCGGCACCAACAGAAAGGGTATGAACAACCGCGGGTTGAGGATGATCGGCAAACCGAACAACAGCACTTCGCTGACATTGAATAACGACAGCGGCAAACTGGCCATCGCCAGTAACCGCATGGACTGGCTCCTGGAAAACAGCAGGATTGCCAGGAGCAGGCACAGCGCGCCGCCCGACCCACCGATAAATGCGAAGCTGCCCAACAGGCCGCTGTTAAGCAGGTATTGAACCGGCTCACCCGCCGCCAGTGCCGCGCCATTGAGCACCACAGCTTGATCCAGTACATCGAACAGCGGCTGCATGGCATACACGCCATGAATCCCAAAAAACCACAACAGCGAGTTCATCAAAGTCACAAACAGGCCGCTGCCGTAAGGCGCCTGTAACGCATTGAGCACCTGCGGCCCCTGCAGTTGCGCCACATAGGGGATCTGCAGCAGCAACGACAACACCACCACCAATGCCAGCGCAGTGATCGCACCGGGCAGCACCATGTTGATCGTGCCCTTGAGGTTGTGTCCGATCAGGTCTTCATGCACCAGGCGAGTCCAACGCAAACGGTGCAGCCAGGCGATGGCCGGCACATTGATCAGCGGCGACGCGATGGCAATGAACAGCAGGAAGGTGGCCGAAGCCCGAGGGTATTCGCGCAAAAGAAACGTGGCCACCACTACGTTGGCAAGGCACAAAAAGGCTATTGGCAGTTGTGGCAAGCGGTGCTGAATGGCCAGCATATAGCCAATGGAAGCGGCGACCAGCAGTGGAATCACCGAGCTGATCCGGTCATGCAGGCCCGAAAGAAAGCTCACTATCGGTGGGCTGAAGCCCAGCACCTTGGCGCATTCGGACAGGATCAGGAAAACGGCAGACACCAACAGGCACGGCAGGATCCACAACAATCCCTCCCGAATCGCACGTAACGACTCGATACTGGCCAGGGCCGCCAGGCGCTGGGTAAGGAAAAGTTTGAACAGCGTTTGCGCCATGAGCCGCCCTCTGCCCGTATTCGCGGGGTCTGGAGATCAGCGCCGGAATACCCGTCAACGCTACACGCCCTGATGCTCGGCGCGAAAGCTTTTTGCCATCTCCCCGGGCTTTTCAGCAAAAAAACCCAGGGGGCTGTGAAAATTCCTAGATAAAAAATCGAACTTTCTGACCTGAGTCATCCCCTAAACCTGTCTGAGTCGGTATTATCCGCCGCGTTTCCGTTTGTTAAAGGATGTTACAACCTGGTTAACACCGGGTGCCCACTCAGGGAATATTGCCTGGCCAGAAGCAGGCACAAAGGAGAGAGAGCCTTACCATGCACCATAAGCGGTCCAGTACCATGCGCCCCCTATTTGTCACCATCCTGCTGTGGCTATGCAGCGTGGCGCTGTTATTTATCATCAAGAACGTCATCGAACTGTATACCGGGCCCGTCGCGGAGACCTGGATAGATTTGACGTTGGTGCTTGTCGCCTACCTGATGTTCTTTTTACTGGCACCGTTGCAACGCTGGCTCCAGCGCAGGTCGCGCAAGCGCGCTCGGCGTCACGTCGACGGGCACGCACCCGACGTCGACTCCCCTCTCTCTCGCTGAGGGGCTTGGCGTTGTCAGCACCTGGCGATAACTATCAACGCGCACTGGACCGGTTCCTGCACGAACACCCGGATGTGGCCGCTGAATTGAACAACCTCAACCCACTGGCTGCCCAGGCCAGGGGAGAAACCGTGGCGCAGTATCGTACCGAGCGTCTGTATGAAGCCTTCGAAGCGCAGGCCGAGCGCCAGGGCCTGTTCGCCTGGGAGCTGACCCTCAAGCTGACTGCCGAGTCCAGCGAAGCCTTCGAAACTCAACGCCTCGAGGTGCACAAGGAAGTCGCACAGATGGCCGGCATGAGTTGGGCCGACTACTGCCAACTGCATGACCTGGCCGGCTGACGCGCTGGCTAGCCGAACCAGCGAAGCCGCCTGCACTCCATGACCTGCCGCAACTCGGCGACCGTCAGGGCCCGGCGTTGCGGGTCTTGCGCCAAGGCGGTGTGCAGTGCCGGCCAGCAACGTCGGGGCAACTGCCTGGGCCGAGGCAGTCCGGCGCCCGGTTGGCGTTCCCCGAGGCGCTTGCCCTGGGCCAACTCATACAGGATGCACGCCACGCCATAGAGGTCCGCAGCGGGCGTCAATGCGCCACCCGCGAGTAATTCAGGCGCCGCATAGGCCCGGGTCCAGGCATTCAACCGGCTGCGATTCACCGCCGCCAAGCCCGCCGGGTTTTGCATTAATGACTGCCCAAGGCCGAAATCGAACAAACGCACGCCCGCTTCGCCCACCATGACATTGGCCGGTTTGATATCGCCATGCAGCACGTTGTGTTGATGGGCATAAACCAACGCGTCCAGCAGTTGCAGGGCAATCGGTTGCAGCTCTGCCCACGGCAATCCATCAGGGCATTCCACAAGCAGTCGGTCCAGCGTCAGGCCATGCAGCAGCTCCATGGTAAAAAAGGCGATCTGGCTGGATGTATCCACCTCAAACGAATACACCCTCACCACGTGCTCATGTCGCAGGCGGCGAGCCAGCGCAAACTCGCTGAACAGCAATACATGGGCATCCGGGCATGCAGACAAAGACTCGTCCAACAGCTTGAGCGCCACAGCGGAACAAGGCTCGCCAAATTGCTCATGTAACAGGTCGCGGGCACGGTACACCACGCCCATTCCGCCCCGGCCCACGACCTGCTCAAGGTGGTAGCGGCCGACGAGCAAAACCGGGGGAGTGGATGCCGCACTCATGAGTGCACCACGATGGCGGTCAAATCATCGCGTGCCGGGGCGCGCAACGCGCTGGCGAACAATCTTTCCACGACCTGCTGCGGCCCGCCTGCACTCAACGCCAGGCCCAGCTGGACATGGCTGAGTGCCTGGTAGAGACCATCGCTGCACAATAAAAATATATCGCCAGGGCGGGTCCTGAGCTCCAGCACCTCAAGCCGCAATGACGCGTGCGCGCCAATGGCCCGGGTCAAGGCTCTGGCATCAGGGTGGGCCCGAGCTTGCGGCGCACTCAACTGACCCTCGTCCATGAGGCGCTGCAACAGCGAATGATCTCTCGACAGCTGGTACAGGCGTTGTTCACGCCACAAGTAACAGCGGCTGTCCCCCGCCCACACACAGGCCGCACGCCCGTTATCCAGCAACAGTGTGACCACCGTACTCCCCATCGTCGCACTGCCGGTGCGCCGCGCATCCGCCAGCCGCTGATTGACACCTTGCAGCCGTTGTCGAACTGCATCGACCCGCTGATCAAGGCTGCCCTGCGCCGACAACGAAGCCAGGCTGCTGATCACCCACTCGCTCGCGAGATCGCCGTGCCGGTGCCCGCCCATGCCGTCCGCCACGGCCCAACAGCCTCCTTGCGGGCAATCGAGCAGGGCATCCTCATTGCGCGGCCGTGACTGCCCGCGCTGTGTACGCCCGGCGCTGCGCCATGTGGGCCGCGCCGGGTTCACAGTTGCTCCGGCAGACGGAAGGTGCGCCACGTGTCCATCTCAAATGGGCTGGATGTCCGTTGGCTGGTCAGCAGGTAGTTGGCGCGCAATCCGGCCAGGTCGGCCTTGACGATCTGCGCGTTGCGGTCACTCGCAGGCTCGCGTTGCAGCAAGTCGAAAAACCGGAACAACGACCAGGCGCCGGCGCTCTTCTCGATACCCAGGGGGCGCAATTCGCCCCCCTCTCCAGTACGAGGCTGGCGCGTCCGTTATCTGTTTCGATGGGCCACCGGAACGTCATGGGTATGATCGGGCCGTGCCGGTATTCCAGCTGCTTTTCACCCAATCGCAGGATCGCTCGGTTGACGGACTGATCCAGGCTGTAGGGCGCCAAGGTAAAACCCACCGCCAACTCTCCCTGATCTTCGGTGAAAAAGCTGCGTCGGATGACCTGGGCTTTCGTCAGTTGATCCAGCAGCGAACGTGAGATCGGCAAACCCTGTCCGTCCAGCCCACGCAACCGGTAGCGCGTGCCATCCGCAGTGACAAACGAGCGCAGGTAACCCTCGTAAAAACGCGCCCACACGCCTTGGGGTTTAAAGAACTCACGAAAATCGTCAAGGGCCACATCATTCGTCGCGTGGGCGTTGAACGGATACCGTTGGCGAATCGCCCTGGCGTAAAGCCCCTGCACCTCGCTCTGGTAGCGCTGATTGACATGGGCATAGGCCTGGTCCAATAAATGGCGCCATGTCTGATCGCCAATCCCTTCAAACCAACCGGCAAGCGGAAGCGGCAAACGGCTGGACGCTGCACGCAGGTCGCCCAGCACGTCCTGCTGGCCGTCCATGCGCCGCTTTGCCCGCAAAAAGGCCGCCTGCTCCGGCGAACCCTCACGGCTCAGGGTCGCCAATTGCAGGTGCAATTGGTCGAGCAGACGCAAACCCTGGGCCAGCTCCGCGCTGGGGTTCTGCTGCTCATCCAGCAACTGATGCAAGGGTTCAAAACGCCGCTGCAAGGCCCGGCGTGCCGAGTCGCCCAAGGCAGCCTGCCCCTGCGCCACCGCAGCCTTGGCGACCACGCCCAACGTGCCTGACGGCTGGGCCATCGTTGCCGGCAGCTCCAGGCCCGGCAGTAAACGGGTATTTTCACGAAGCTGCTGCAATAGCAGAAGGACTGGCGATTGGGCCGACGTCAGCCCGGCGAGACGTTCGGCATCCTCGCGCAGACCGTCGGTGTGCAGCAGCCTGATGCGACCAAGGGCATCGCTCCAGGCCTGGGCATACTCACTGAAGTAGCGCTGTTGCAGTTCGATCATCAAGCGCTGCAGATCCTCGCTGCTCAAGTCAGTGCCTTCGCCCAGTACCCAGTTATCCTGGGCAATGGCGTTCACCAGCTTGGGGCCTTGCGCTTCGAAGTACTGCACATACCTTTTGGTGTAGAAGCCAGGAACCGGTGGATCGATGGCGGCAAAGACCTTGCCCTCGGCCAGACGCAACGGCTCCAGGTCGCGCGATTGTTCGCGCAGCACCCGGTACACCACATCGGCCAATGACTCGCCCCGCAGCGCGGCCCGCGCCTGAGCCACCAGCTCGTCATTGAGGTGGGCGGAAAACGGTTGCTCAAGCAGTCGCGCCCAATGTTCATTCAGGCGCTTCTGTACCGGCATATCACCGGGAAACTGCAGCGACCAATGGCTGGCCATATGCTGCGCCAACCACGCGGTATCCCGGCGCTCGCGCAGATTGAGCATCAGGTACGCACGCAAGTTGTCGAGCAGGCGCTCGCGATCGCCGAGGCTGGCGCGTACCTGCTCTTCGAGCAGGTCAACAGTGCGGCCCAGCAGCCGCTGCTGCAACGCCTGCTCATAGGCGAGCGCCACCCACGGTCGGCTGACCTCGCCCTGATACAGGCCGGCTCGCTCGATCAGCGGAGTGTCGCCTGGTGTGGGAAACACCTGGGTCGCCGCCCAGCGAGCGTCCAGCAGCGCCAGGAGTGTCAAGGTTTCATCGCTACCCTGCACGACGGGGGCGCTAAGTGCAGCGATATGAGCCAAACGTTGTTGGTTGGCCGCGTAACTGTGCATCCACAGCCCCCCGGCACCCGCCAGGACCAGCGCAGCCGCCATCCCCAGCAACCCATTGCGCCGCCAGATGCGCTGGCGCTCGCGGGTCTGCAAGGCGGCCAGGTCCGCCCCGGCAAAGATCACCCGACTGAACAGGCCCTGCACGAAATGGCTGCGGCTGTCGCTGGCACAGGTCAGGTAGAACCCGCGCAAGCCGCTGATGCGCTGGTAGCGATGGGCGCAAAAAGCCCACTCGATAAACAGGCACAAACGCTCACCTATTTGCGCGGTCTGCTGGGGAAAATCAAGCATTCGTCCGCGGCGCTCGACATCGCGCTCCTGGTGCAATCGCTCAATCAATTCGCCGTGCAAACGTTGCAGTAATTGCTCGAACGCTCGGCGAACCTGGGTGATGTCATTGCCCGCCTTGTCAGCCTCCAGAGGTTGGCCCAGTACCGCTCCGATATCGTCCCCTGAGGGTGAGTCAAAGTACTCGATGAACCCCGCCAGTCGATCGGCCTGGGTCAACACCAGGTAGAGGGGTACATCCACCTGCAGTACCTGCTGAATTTCCTGCAGGCGTGAATGGACATGGCGCGCCAGTTGCTCCAGGTCGTGCTCATTACCGCTCAGGAGCCTGTCTACCGACAGCGTCACCACCACGCCGTTGAGCGGGCGCACTCGATGCCGCCACCTCAGACTGGCCAACAGCGTGGTCCAGCCGGCGGCATCCACCGAACGGTCTGGTTGAATCAGATAGCGCCCTGGCGTGTCGATAAGCACCCCTTCATCGGCGAAGTACCAGTCACACTGCCCGCTGCCGCCCGTCGGCCGCGTATCAGCCTGATCGAACGGTGACTGCAAACCCGCTGCCGCCAACAGTTGGGTCTTGCCACTGCGCGGTTCACCGATCACCAGGTACCAGGGCAAATCATGGCGCCAACGTGCGTTTCGCTCGCCATAGCGCGCAGACGTTTTCAACCGGTGGAGGGCGTCCTTGAAACGACCACGGACGTGCTTCTGCTCGTCCTCCACCGCTCTCAATGGCGGATGAGCGGTTGGCGGCGCCGGCCTTTCGAGTCCAGCAGCACGGCGCCCACCCGCCAGGACCATCGCCAATCCCCACAGTAGAAACAATACGCTGAGGGTCAACAGGCGGGCAGTGGCGCTTTGCCAGAACCGGTAGTCGTCCACGGCCAACAGCGGTCCGACGTACCACACGAATGCAGCACAGCAAAGCACCAGCATCAGGCTCCACACCCAAACCTTGGCCAGCACGGCACCCACGCCCTTGAAGAATGCGTTCATTCGTTGCTCCCTGCGTTTACTAGGGCGTGCGGGTAAGATCCGACGCCGACAATTGAAGGCTTTGCAGCGCACTTGCCCTGTCTCGCTCCAACACCCAGGCGAATCCCGTGTACATCGCGAGCAAACCGCACAGCGTGAAGGCCACACACCCGCCAACAGGAATGACGCGTACGTGCCTGCGTCGCGTGCGCCCCTGCCCTTCCGGCAACACCTGCACCAACGGCGGATTGCCTCGCACCTGCCTGATCTGTCGATACAAGCCATCTCGAACGGCTTCGAGTTGCACTACCCCCCGCTCCATCACCCGGTATTTACCTTCGAACCCCAGGGACAGGCACAGGTACACCAGCTCCAGCATCGCCAAGTGTTTTACCGGGTCGCGCGCCAGGCGTTCCAGCAACTGGAACACTTTCTCGCCGCCGAACGTTTCGTGATGAAAGCGACTCAACAGGCTCATCTTCGACCAGTCACTTCGAGCGCCCCACGACGTGGTGACGACTGCTTCGTCAATCACGCTGCACAACACGTAGCGCGCAGACATGACCTGGGTATTTTCAATGCCACCCTGCAACGCACGGGTTTCGAATTGAGTCACCGCGGATGACAATCGGTCGTTGATCGTGATGAGGTTTTCCCGACCGGAGCAGCCCTTGAGCTGGACCACTTGCGACAATAGCTCCCAAGCGGCGACCACGAGGGGATTGAGCGCTGTGGTGAAGCTGTGTGCGCCCAGTGCTTGGCTCGCGTAGATCATCCGGTCCTGCAATTGTTCATAGCGCGGCGGCGCCGGGAACTCCGTGAGCGGCCCTTGCGCGGGCCCATGGCCGTCGCGATCGAGCAGGACGGTTTTTTCGTCCTGCGGGTATTCACTGTCCATAGCATTCAATTCCTGATGGCCCAGAAGGTCAGCTCAAGCCCGGCGAACTCGCCCCCGACATGGAACGCGAAGCCACCCGACTGCTCCAGCTGGGCGATATCGCGGGCATTCATATCCAGCATGAAATAGGTCTTGGCGGCGTGGAACGGGATCTGGCGCGGCGCTACGGGCAGTGGTTTGACCTTGATACCCGCCAGGTGCAGATTGACCAATTCGCGTATGCGCTCAACCGCGCCGACTTTCAAATGCGCCGGCAGGCGTTGGCGCAAGGCCTCCGAATCACACTGCGCCGTAGCCGCCAGGATGAACGTCGCAGTACCCAGCAATTTCAGGTCGCTGACCGGGCAAACCAATACGCCGTACTGACGTTGTTGCAACGGCAACTCGATGGAGTGTTGTTCCAGCACGACTGACAACACGGCACGCACAGCCTCCATCAGGCCCCGGAAACTTGCCCCCTGGTCGGCGTGCCGGTAATGCACATCCAGCGCCGGGCGCCTGCTATCGCTGGCGAACGTCGACAACTCACCGAGCAGCGCCACCAGTGCGCGGAATACCGCTTCAGGGCGAACCTGGGCCTGGCTCAGGCAGTGGCGCAGCTCCAACTCGGTACGATTGATTACTTGCAGCATGAGGAAATCGCCGACCTGCGTGCCGGCGGCGCTGCTCTCGCCCCGGATCCGCGCCGCGATGGCATCCCCCCGCGATGCCAGCAGGCCGATCACCTCCTTGAGACAAGACGATACATACCCGCGATCCTGCATAAAAATGAACGTCGGGACGAACTCCGCATCCAGGCGCACGCCCCCCGCGTCGGTAGACTCCAGCACCTGGGCAACCTTGAGTCTGACGAAGCCCTGTTCTTTGTGCTGTTCACCCAGCAGGAGACGCAAATCAGGTCGCGCGCAGTGAATTCGACAGCGAGCGTCGGCACCGGCGTTCGAATCACCTACCTCCACCTCACAAGCGAGGTAGCGCGCCAGGACATCACCCTGCTCCGGTTGGCGGGCTTCAATCTGATTGCCGGTTGCCAGCAGCAGCGCCAGGTAAACAGCCTGTTCCCCCGGGTTGGCGGGTACTTGTAATACCAGGGGCTCCATCGCGGTGCCATGGTCGAACAGGCTACCGTCCGGCAATACACCGCTGGCTTGAGTGACCACCAGTTTGCCCAGGTTGAGGTACTGCACATCGAGTTCCAGCGTGAGGAAGCCCCAGGCGTCAGGCCCCAGCAAACGCGTCTGGTTGAGCTGTTGCTGGTAATGGCGGTCGTTGTGCTGCAAGTGCTGCGGCCGCAACAGCATGCCTTCCTGCCAAATGACTTTATGCGCGTGCATATCACTGCACCTCCTTGCCGGAGCGCGGGTCGGCAAGCCGGATTCCGTCGTGGTCCAGTACCAGCTCGGCACGGTTCAATTGCTGCGCGGTGAGCGGAACGAGCAGCCGCCATTGAACGTGCGGCAAGTCTCGGTACGCCGCCAGCACGCCCACAAAATGACTTTTTGGCCCGACACTCAGCTTGAGCGCCAGTCGTTCCCCCGGGCGCAGCTCTATTTCCTCGCTGCTCACCCAGTCCTTTGGCAATACCTGCTCGGCGTGGTCATACAGGCTGAAGAAGTCGGCATTCTCGAAAGCTACGCCATGGCGCAGTTCAATCAGTTGCAGCACGACCGGCGAGGGTCGGCCATGAAGGTCCGGGTTGACCTGCTCACTGGCGGTCAGTACCAGGTCCAGTTTGGTCAATGTCGAAAAAGGCGATACGGCGCTGCAGCCAGCCAACAGGCCGAGCGTGAGCAACAGGGGCGTGAGGGTGACTCGATACATGGACATCATCCTGGATAATCGCTGTGCAGGGTTGAGATCAGGCGCACCTGTTCTTCAAAGGCCCGGCTGTGTTGCAGCCGTTCAACCTCCAGCCGACACAGGCGCGCCACCTTGATCGCCAGCGCCTTTCGTGCAACGTGGTCAAGCCGGCCCAGGTCAAGCCCCAGCGCCGCAGCAAACTCCGTCCAGAAGACGTCATCCGGCGGCGGTGCGGTCGCGACAGAGTCCGCTACGGGAAGCTCCTTGATGGGCTCAAACCGGCATGGCATTGCCACATGCTCACGGTCGGCGGCGTGCCGGTCCGCCCACTCTCCGGGCTCGCCAACGCCCGCATTCAAAGCTGCCAGTTCATCCGAGGTGCTATGTCGCTGATGCTCAAGGTCCAGTGCCCGCAACGGGTCCAGGGTCAGGAAAGCATCATCGGGAATCGGTACTCCCGTGGTGATGGGCTGCTCACGCAAAGGTGGAGACGATTCCATCAGCCGCGCGCGTATCGACAGCGCACCCAGTTCGAACACGTCGCCATCTTCGATCAATCGTGCCTGCCCTTTGTGCAACCGTTCGCAACTGCCTGCCATGCCGATACCGTTGCTGCTGATATCCGTCAGAAAGTAACGACCTTCGCGGTAACCCACCAAACCGTGGTGACTGGAGAGCAGCCGACTGGGATCATGGATGACCCAGTCACAGCCAGAGCCACGCCCAATCACACCGCCCACGCCGTCAAACACTTTGCGCACCGTGGACACAGGGTCTGCGCCTGCGGCCTCACTTACCTCAAACACAAGCCGCATGGTCAAGCTCCCTCTTTCTTATCGGCCACGGGTCACCGCCTGGGGCTCACCCAAAGGACGGTATTGGGCATCATCGAATACGTAATTGGCGTTACAACCGCCAAGCAGACACAACGCAAGCACGACGACGTGCCACGGACGATCAGGCATCAGGTTTCTCCTCGGTGAAAAGGCCCGCCGACTTCATATCGACGACGGCGGCAATGATCTCGGCAATCCTCGGATGCACCGTTCAACGCTCCCCGCTGGCTTCGCCGCAAGGAATGTTCAAGCGTGCAAGCCGGTAAAGCAGCGTGCGCCGTGCGACGCCGAGCTCACGCGCCGTACGGGTCCGATTGCCACGATTCTTGTGCAGGCAATCGAGCAGGAACACGCGCTCTACCCGCTCCAGACGCTGGCGCAGCGTGACATCATCAACGGCGGTCGCGGCCGACGCCTGGGGAAGCGACAGGTGCGCCGGCAGGATCACGTTGTCGTCACACAGCAGAACGGCTCGTTCCACCAGGCACTTGAGTTCACGCACGTTGCCAGGAAAGGCATGACTCGACAGTTGATCAAGGGCGATATTCGACCATTCCACAGGTGTCCTTCCCAGGCTTGCGCACGCCTTGTCGGCGAAATGCCGTGCCAGCTGCAGCACATCCCCGTCTCGCTCACGCAAGGCCGGTAACTGGATGGGGAACTGGGCAAGCCGGTAATAAAGATCCTCGCGAAAACTGCCTTCGGCGACCATGGCTGCGAGGTCACGGTGGGTCGCCGCAATGATGCGCACATCAACCTTGTGCGCAGCACTGGCGCCCAATGGGCGAACCTCACCTTCCTGCAATACCCGCAACAACTTGGCTTGCAGGGTCAGCGGCATATCGCCGATTTCATCCAGCAGCAACGTGCCGCCATGGGCGGCGTCGAACAGCCCTGCATAGTTGCGCTCGGCACCGGTAAACGCGCCTTTGCGGTAGCCGAACAGCTCGCTCTCCAACAAGCCTTCCGGGAACGCAGCGCAGTTCTGCACCACGAAAGCCTTGGTTGCGCGCGGCCCTGCCAGGTGGATGGCCCGAGCCACCACCTCTTTGCCGGTGCCGGTTTCTCCCCGTAGCAGGACGGTATAAGGGGTATGCAGCACCTTGCTGATCAATTGGCAGGTTTGCGCCATCGCTGTGCTGTTGCCAATCAGGCCATACGTGCCGGTCAGCGACACTGCACGCGGTGGCGGCGCAAGAGCCGGCACCCACCGCAGGCTGCGCAGCAGGGCCAGTTGGTGCAAGGCGAAGCTGGCGAACTGGCCCAGCGAGGACGCGTAGCCTTGCAACGCTGCCGGGCGTTGGGCCGCGCATAGCAGCACGCCCGTGAGCGTATTGAGGCGGTTGAACAGCGGCACACTCAACAAGGCGCGCCAAGGTGATGCGAGCACCGGCAAGAAACCCAGGTCGTAAGGACTGTTTTGCACATCATCCACACTGACCGCGGCGCCTTGATCCAGTGTGTCGCGCAGTAAAGGCACGTGTCGCGGATCGATACTTGAAGTCGCCACCGCCACCGAGGGCGTCGCGCTCAGGTGTTGGGCGGCCAGCTCAAGCCGGCCGGTCGCTTCGTCAAGCCGGTACAACTGGGTGAGCTCACAGTGACTCAGTTGCGCCACCGCTGAGACGCACGCGCCGGGCAATGAAGCGCCGTCACTGTCCAGGCCTATACGTGTGAAGCAGCCGATCAAGGCGCTGGCGTGGGCAAGCGGGTCAGGCAATTGATCAAGGTCGGTCATTGGCTGAACTCGCAGAGCGGCAGGCCGTTGCCATCCAATCGCGCATGCACCATGGAAACCGGGGTCTCCATGGCCATGGCGCCGAGCAGACCGTCCACCATCTGCGGCAACAAATGGCGCTCGATCCACTGGTCGATGTACCGCGCACCGCTGTCACCGTCCGCGCAACGCTCGGTCATGTGCGCGACCAATTCTGGCGTGTAGGTGAATGCCAGTTTGCGCGAGTGCAGCCGTTGGCCAAGGCCCGCAAGCTTGAGCTCTGCCACGTCGTGCAGCACCTGCTCGTCAATCGGGTAATACGGTATGACGCGCATACGGGCGAGCAATGCGGGCTTGAAGTGGGCACGCAGCACCGGATAGATGGCGTCTTGCAGCACCTGGGGTTCAGGTCGTTGACCGCCTGCGCAAAGCGCGTTGATACAGTCGCTGGCAAGGTTGGACGTCATCAGCAGCACGGTGTTGCGAAAGTCGATTTCCCGCCCTTCGCCATCATTCGCGCGCCCTTTGTCAAAGACTTGGTAAAACAGGTTCAATACCTCCGGGTCGGCCTTCTCCACCTCGTCGAGCAGCACGACTGAATAGGGACGCTGGCGTACGGCTTCGGTCAAAACCCCGCCCTCGCCATAACCGACATAACCCGGTGGCGCACCGATCAATCGGGAAAGCGCGTGCTTCTCTTGGTACTCCGACATATTGATGGTGGTGACAAACCGTTCACCACCGTACAGAAGATCCGCCAGGGCCAGGGCTGTTTCTGTCTTGCCTACACCGCTTGGCCCCACCAGCAGAAACACCCCGACAGGGGCATCGACCTTGTTGAGCCCGGCGGCAACGGCGCGCAAGGCACGATCAAGGGCCTGCACCGCGTGGTCCTGCCCAAGCACGCGCGAGCGCAAGGCCGCGGCAAACCCAAGCACTTTTGTGTTCGGTTCAAGGGCCAGCTGCTCGACGGGAATACCGGTCCACGCGCTGATGACATGCGCTACGCCGTGCGGGCAAACCTCAGGTTTCACCAACGGCCCATCGCGCTCAAGCCACTGTTGCTCCAGTACTTGGCGCTCGTGCTCAAGGGTTTCCAGGCGCAACTTCAGCGCCTGAAGGGCCTGCGCATCCACAGGCAATCCGCTATCAAAGTCTCGACTCAGCGCCCGCGCCTGCCGCTGGCCCTCGATCAGTTCGGCGCGTAGCGCCTGCAGTGCCTCAGGCGGCATTGCCTGACGCGTGCGAACGTTGGCACAGGCGGTATCCAGCACGTCCACCGCCTTGTCCGGCAACTGTCGGCCCACCAGATAGCGTGCGCTCATGTGGGCCGCTGCTACCACCGCATCATCACGGACATACACGCCATGGCTCGCTTCATAGACAGGCACCAGTCCCCGCAGAATCGACACTGCCTGCTCGACACTCGGCTCCTCGACCAGTACCGGCTGGAACCGCCGCGCCAATGCCGGGTCCTTCTCGATGTACTGCTTGTATTCCGACCAGGTGGTAGCGGCGATCGTACGCAGCGCGCCGCGCGCCAAGGCCGGCTTGAGCAGGTTGGCCGCGTCCAGGCCTCCCGGCTGGGCGCCAGCGCCCACCAAGGTATGGGCTTCGTCGATAAACAGGATGACCGGTTCAGGCGATGCGTTCACTTCATCGATCACACCTTTGAGACGTCGCTCGAACTCGCCTTTGAGGCCAGCACCCGCTTGCAGCAAGCCCATATCGAGGGTCAGCACGCGAACGCTTTTAAGGGCCTCGGGCACCTGCAAAGCCGCGATCTGCAACGCAAGCCCTTCGACGATCGCCGTTTTCCCCACCCCGGCCTCCCCCACGAGAATCGGGTTGTTCTTGCGCCGCCGCACCAGGATGTCGATCAATTGCCGTATTTCGCGCTCGCGGCACAGCACTGGGTCTATCCGGCCCTCACGGGCATGCTGGGTGAGGTCCTGGGTAAAGCGCTGCAACAGCGACTCCGTGGCAATCGGCTGATGCTCGCTGGGCTGGCCCAGCAGAAAATCACGCACCTTGCCGACATCCAGGCGGCTGAGCACAGCGTGATACCGGCTGCCCGCATGCTCCAGCGGGTGCTGTAAAAGTGCCAGCAACAGGGCACCGTGATCGACGCAACGTTGGCCCAACTCTACGTGTGCAACCATCACGGCTTGTTGTAACCACAGCACCAGAGCCTGGGCGAACACCGGGTTGCGTGTAGCGCTCTGCTCACTCCTGGGCTGCAAGGCTGCTTGCAGTTCGCCCAGGGAAACGTCGGCATCTGCCAGCGCCTTGGCCATCAACCCGGCGGGATGCTCGAGCAAGGCCAGAAGCAGATCCTCTACCAACACTTCATGACCACCACGCGCCATGCAGCGCTCGGCCGCGCGCGTCAGGTCCCGGCGGGTCGGGGCCGTCAATGTACGGATCAGTTGTTGCAGGTCCACATTAATCATGCTCATCAATCCTTAATGAAAATGGCCGGCGAGCGTGATCGCCCCGTCCGCTCGCTCATGTTCCAGCCAACTGGTCCAACCCAGGCGGCACACATTGCTTTCGCCGATATGCAACGCCCTGATTTCGCCGGGTGCCAGTACCAGGCGCAGGTCAAATTGCAACGCGTCTCGCGCGGTTAAACGCACCAGCGAGCATGCGGGGGCATAGGCCGTTCCCGTGGGCAGAAAGTCGTGAAAACGCTGCCAGCCCAGGGCCTTGATGTGCACCCTGAACTTGCCGCTGCGATCAGCGATGCGACGCCCCAATACCAGGTCGTGGCCAAGCGTGCAGTTGGCGTGGCCCAAGTCATTGCGCTGCGAATGCGCGACGTCCACCGTGCGTTCGACCCATTGCTCGATGAACACCTGGGCATGCTTGAAGTAATACCGCAGGACGGTCTCCATTAACGCAGCCGAGTGCGCGCGCAGGCTCAGAAGCCCGAGGTAAGGCAGCAAGCGCTTGCAATCAAGAAGCGAGGCGCCCCGTATCGCGTGACTGCCGAGGCCAATCAGCGCAAACATTTGCTGGGAAAACCCATCACTGGCGCCCCGTTGAAAGCAGGCCCGGTAACGGTATTTGCGCCAGATCGGTAACATCAGACGGTGCAGTCGGTGGTGAAACATATCGAGGAAGTCCCGCGTGGGGTTACCACCTGCGCGCTCCGCAAGCGCCTGCTCGGCATAAAACGCCGGCAATGGTGAGCCCGCGCCAAACAACCCCAGCACGTTGATGCGCAGACGCGCCCGCAAGCGCCCGTGGTCCATGAAAAATTCCACACGGTCAATATCGTGTCCTGCAAACCCCAGGCCTGGATTGGCCTGGAATTCCAGCTGGTCATACAGCGCATCCTCATCCAGCAGGGGATGAGCTTCACGTAAACGTGCGACCACCTGCACCACCGCCTGGAATAGCGTGTATTCGCGGATAGCACGGCAAAGCTGAGTCAAAGCAGGGGTTGCTGCCCCATCCGGAACGGCCATAGATACACGTCTCCTTGTGTGCTGATCACTCGCAACTCGTGATACGAATTGAGGCTGGCGTAAAGCGCAAAGAACTGATTGAGGACCGAAGCGAACACAAACAGATCGCCCTGGCCTGCAAACCCCAGGGGATCCACCGTCAGGTCCACCCGCAATCCGCGAATCGGCAGGCCCCGGTGCAACCGGTCAACCGCTTCGTGCTGGATAGAGCGCAGCGCGCCCAACTTTTTCTGGCTGATTTTCAGCGCCTGTCGATCGTGATAGCGCGGCAGGTCGTAGGTCGCGAGAATCACTTTCAATGCGTTGATATCGGTCAGCGACACATAGTTGAGCGACATGTTGCTGATGAGCTTCCAGAGATAATCCTGGTCCAGTGGCGGCGCAAAACTCGCGGTTGGCGCAGTGATGTTACGGAACGTCAATGACTCAGGGGTGTGCTCGCCGGGCTGGTTGATCTCACCTGCCCTTAGCTGTCGCGGCAGACCGGCATTGGTACAGGTCAGCTCGATCGACAGTGTTTCCGGGCCCTGCTCGCAGCGATCGCCAAAGCCTATCCAGGTAGCCGGCCCGTCATGCTGGACCGACGGCCGTTGACGGATGCTGAAGCTGGGTAACGCCCGCGAAGTTTCGCCATCACGGTCATGCTCGAACGACTCAAAGGGCACGTAGGTTTGATAGCCCAAGCCGCCAGGACGCCATCCGGTAACACGGTCAACCGAAAACACCCCGGCGTTTTCCGGAGAATATTCCCCTGGCAACAGCAGGTATTCATCCTGTTTTCCATCCCGCCGAATGGGTATCGCGTCGTGACTGAACAGGTTGACGATAGGCGTGCAGTACAGCTTGACGTTGTCCAGGGTGGGGCGCTGGAGCGCATGCCCCAGGGGGCGCAGCTCGAAGCGCAACACCATGCCATGTGCCTGCTTGAGCACCTCTTGGGGGAATCGATGCAGCGCACCCAACCCTTGAACATCGACAAACAAGTATTTCTCGGGAAACGTGAAATATTCCTGCAAGTGGCGATAACCACGGAAGGTGTTTTGCGGGTAAGGAATCAATGCGTGTTCCTCTGCAAAACCCACCGGCTGAACCTGGCTGGCGCCGAGCCGTAGCGTCGCAGGTTGACCATTGATCCCGTTGACCGGCAAATCGTTTTGGTCCAATAGCTGCAGATGGATGCCATCCAGATGTCGCAACAAGCTGAGGTACAGGCCTTGGCTCACATAGTGGTCTCCGGCCAGGTGCAGTCGTAACGAATCGAATGTCAGCGCACTGAAATTCCCCTCTGCACTCAGGGTCAGGCGCAGGTCCAACCAGGTTGCTTCGCCCTGGCAGGTGTAATCCAGGCGACGAAGTTGCAGCGGCATTACGTCGGTGGCATAGCAGGTTCTGAAACGGCAACGTTCGCCCTGGATAGGCATGCTTTCCACTGCGGTGTCCCGTGCCACGCGAACGCTGGGGCCGGCGCAGTTCAACGGGTCGAATTGCAGGATGCTGAAAGCAGGCATTGGCCGCATGTAATTGGGCCATAACAAATGCATCAAGGAATGCGTCAACTCAGGCAGCTCGTCATCGAGCTTCTGGCGCAGGCGTGCGGTCAGGAATGCAAAACCCTCCAGTAAACGCTCCACATCCGGGTCTTGACCGTTCTCGGCAAGAAACGGTGCCAGGGCAGGATTGCGCTCTGAAAAGCGCCGCCCGAGTTGTCGCAGGGCACTGAGTTCGCTCTGAAAATAGCGGTTAAGGGCCATCTGCGCAGACCTCTACCTGCCCGGCATCCGCCAGGCGCGCGTGGAACACGACGGCTTGAGTGCCACCGTCGATGAGCAGCCCGGCCTCGATGGCAAAGGCCAGTGCCAACGTTTCATGGACGCGCGGGAGCACCCTGACGCGTACATTCACCAGCCGTGGTTCGTAAGCCTGGATGAAGCGCTCGATCAGCAGGCGTGACTGGGTCAGGGACTCATGCAGGCTGAGCCGCATATCATTGAGATCAGGCAAGCCGTAATCCGGCAGCGTCTGCACGCTGCCGGCGCGGGTGCTGAGCATTTTCGTCAAATGCGCGGCGACGGACGTCATACGGCATTCGCTGGCACACACCTCGGACTCAAGGCGCTCGAAAAGGCTGTTGTGGTGGCGCATCCCCTGGCCTCGGCTCATTCTTTGTCGAGCTTGCCGACGAGGGACAAGGTGAAGTCCGCCCCCATGTATTTGAAATGCGGCCGTACGCTCAAACTGACGCGGTACCAGCCCGGCTCACCCTCGACATCACTGACGGCGATGCGCGCTGCGCGCAGCGGACGGCGCCCGCGCACCTCGGCACTGGGGTTTTCCTGATCCGCCACGTATTGGCGAATCCACTTGTTGAGTTCCAACTCCAGGTCGGTGCGCTCCTTCCACGAGCCCAGTTGTTCGCGCTGCAGGACCTTGAGGTAGTGGGCCAGGCGATTGATCACCATCATGTAAGGCAACTGGGTACCGAGCCGGTAGTTCAGCTCCGCTGCCTTGCCCTCTTCGCTGATGCCGAACGTCTTGGGTTTCTGCACGGAACTGGCGGAAAAGAAGGCAGCGTTGTCACTGCCCTTGCGCATGGTCAGGGCGATGAACCCTTCTTGCGCCAACTCGTATTCGCGCCGGTCTGAAACCAGTACCTCGGTAGGAATCTTGGTTTCAATCTCACCCATGCTCTGGAAATGATGCAGCGGCAGGTCCTCGACCGCCCCGCCACTCTGGGGGCCGATGATGTTCGGGCACCAGCGAAAGCGCGCGAAACTGTCGGTCAGGCGAGTGGCGAAGGCGTAGGCCGTGTTGCCCCACAAGTAGTGCTCGTGGCTGTTGACCACATTTTCCTGGTAGGCAAAGGTTTTGACCGGGCACTCAAGGGGGTCGTACGGCGTGCGCAATAAAAAACGCGGCACGGTAAGGCCGATGTAGCGGGCATCTTCGCTCTGGCGAAAGCTTTGCCACTTGGCAAACTGCGGGCCTTCGAAATGATCCTTGAGATCCTTGAGGTCAGGTAGACCGGTGAAGCTTTCCAGACCAAAGAAACCAGGCCCGGCGGCCGCGATGAACGGCGCGTGAGCCATACCGGCGACACTGGAAACGTACTGCATGAGTTTCACATCAGGCGCGCTGGGGGACAGGAAGTAATTGGCGATGATCGCCCCTACCGGCTGGCCGCCAAACTGGCCGTACTCAGCACTGTAGATATGCTTGTAAAGCCCCGACTGGGTCACTTCCGGGGAATCCTCGAAGTCGTCCAACAAGTCCTGCCGCGAGACATTGAGCAGCTCTATCTTGATGTTCTCGCGAAAATTGGTGCGCTCTACCAGTAGTTGCAGCCCTCGCCAGGCCGCCTCGAGTGCCTGGAAGTCCGGGTGGTGCAGGATCTCGTCCACTTGCTGGCTGAGCTTGGCATCAATCTCGGCAATCATCCGGTCGACCAGACGCTTCTTGACCGGTTCTTCGCGGTTGTGAGGCTTGACCAATTCTTCGATAAACGCCGACACACCCCGCTTGGCGATGCTGTATGCCTCGTCATCGGCACTCAGTAACGTCTGGGCAATGATGTTGTCGAGAATGCTGCACTCGTCGGCGGCTTTGGGCAGAGGCAGCGAGTTGTACTGGGTAGTCGTCATGGGATCAGTGTCCTTTTACTGAATAGGTTCGGCATCAGGGCTGCTCAGCCCCAGTTCGGCCAGCACCCGAGCACGGGAATCGTCATCGGCCAGCGCCTGCTCAATGGCTTTACGAAAGCTCGGGGTGTTGCCCAGCGGGCCCTTGAGCGCCACCAATGCCTCACGCAGCACCATCAGCTTTTGCAACTGCGGTATTTGCTCGACCAGGCTGGCGGGGTTGAAGTCCTTCATCGAGTTGATCCGCACCTGGACCGTCAGCTCTTCAACCTCAGCGTCATCCTGAAGGCGATTGGGCACGCTCAATGTCAAGTTCAGGGCCTGTTTGGCCAACACCTCGTCGAGGCTGTTCTTGTCGATCCCGATAGGCTTGCGATCCTCAAGCTTGCGCGGGTCGTCGCGCTGGGAAAAATCCCCCAACACCAACAGTTTCAACGGCAGCTCGACGTCCTCCTGTGCACCACCCAGTGCGGGTTTGAAGGTGATGTTGATACGTTCCTTGGGTGCTACCGAACCGTCTTTGGCCATGGTGTTTCTCCTTTTGATGTTTTTTATTCGAGTACTGCTTCCAGATCGAACTGGCACAACCGGCGATGCGTGGCGTCTTTGCTTTCGCGCACGGCGTGGCTTTGCGGCAACAGGTCATAGCAGCGGTACAGGAGCCGGCCGACGTGCAGGGCCAGTTCCGGCTCCCAGCGGTCCAGGCCCGCGCGCTGTAATTCGAGGTCCAGCTGTTCCAGTTGGATTCTGCCCAGGTCAGGCTTGCCCGCGCGCATGCACAACCTGGCCAGTGCCAGGCGCCAATGAAAGCGCGCGCGTTCACTGCCAGCGCTGTGCAAACCCTGCTTGAGCACGCCGACGGCAGCCTTGAGCCCGTCCTTGCGCAAGCTGGGCATGACCGTCTGCAAGGCGGCTTCCCAAGGTTCGCTGCCGCCATCGGCAACGGCATTGAAAGGCTCGGCTTTGTGCAGGTGGCGAACAACATGAAGTGTGATCCACTCACAGGTCGCCGGGCCCGCAAACGGCGTGCCGTCGTCGAAGCGCAATTCAGGCAGGTTCGGTAGACGTTGCAATAACAGCGCGAAGCTCGTTTCCAGCTCGGTCATGGCCAGGTTCGCGTGCAAGGCTTCAAGGCATTCCCAGAGCATGCGTAGCCCATCGAACCAGAACAATGCACCCGCCAGGCTGACCTCGAGCTCAAGCAACAGCTCGGCGTGATGGCCTTGGCTGAGACGATCCTGGTAACGTTTAAGCTTGTCGGGAGCCAGCGGGCGCAACGCCGTCACCCCCTCACTGTTGGCATCGGGATAATTGACCAGGCTCAGCCACGCCAAGGTGCGTCCCAAACGCAAGGCCCGCAGGTCGGCGGCATTCTGGCGCAACCACCAGGCACACAACGTACGGGCCTGTTCCTGTAAGGCGCGCAGCACTTTGTGGGCATCTTTTTCATTGTTGATCAGCAACTCAGGCTTGAGCGACTGCGTGAGCGCCTGCTTGACCTGGGTGATCACGCCCGCAGCGCCCGCTGACTGCGCGCCGTCTTGCGTGGCACGCGCCAGACGTTCCGTCAGTTGTCGCCGGATTGGCAACAACAACGGGGCGTCGCTGCCAAGGCGTTCGTTCAATAGCTCATCAAGGCGCACGAGGTGTGCCTGCAGCGCCTGGAACAAGGGCAATCGGTCGACAAGCGACAGGTTCTGCGAGAAGAGCGCGGCCAGGCGCGTCACCAGCCAAGCCAATGCGGCAACGCGGGTGCGCAGCTTGGTGGGATAGACCGCCGCCCAGTGATGCTCACAGAGATAAACCAGCAAACCGAGGCCGGCCAGCAACCCCGGGAATGAATCACGCTGATGCAGTCCCCAGGTGAGCCACACAGCGAGGCGCAGGTCCTTGGATTGCTCACGCAACAGGCGCTCGCTGAATTCGCAGACCTGCTGCCAGTCCGGCAGGCTCGCGCCATGTATGGATTGCGTCTTGGCAACCTCGGCTTCCACGGTTTCAAACTCACTCGAAAAGCGCACGTCATTGCCGGCGAAATCCCCTGGCGAACAAGGTTTCCGTGCAAGTTCCTGGTAATAATCGCACAACTTTTCTGAATGAACCATTTTTGGGCTGCACACAACTATGAAGGCTGAATAGGTAAACTTTATACTGAGAAATGCGTAGCAGAGCTCCGCTTAACCCTCGTTCAACACACAACGAAGTGAACGAACCTTAGCCATCAAAAAAACAGTCAGCAAGCCACAGCCTCACACTTAAGGAATTTCCTACGAGCCCTCTAAAATCAAGGCCTGCGCAGTAATTTGCGCACTTAACAAAGTTAAATAACCCGCGATCACCGCCAACTGCGCCTGATTACTCACTTCTCACCATGAGCAATTAACTGCGCACTTATGTGCAACTTAAAATACTAAAAATCCGCAAAATCAGCCCCCTATGAAACGCTTTAACTTTCTACACCTTGATTTCATTGACCCACGCACTTTCAGGCACGCTTTTTGTTAAAGGCATTTCACCCGACCGGCAACTTCATCGCTCGGGAGCACCTACTCAATCAGACAAGGAAACCCGTCATGCCAACACCCGCGTACCTCACAGTCACCGGTGTCAAACAAGGTTTGATCACCGCAGGTACATTTACCCAGGACTCGGTAGGCAACATTTATCAGGAAGGCCACGAGGATCAGATTCTGGTGCAGGCATTTGCCCATCAGGTGATCATTCCCCGCGACCCGCAATCGGGCCAGCCTACCGGCCAGCGCGTGCATAAACCGCTGATGATCAGCAAGGTCTTCGACAAATCCTCGCCCCTGCTATTCAGCGCACTGACCTCAGGGGAAGAAGTGTCGTGCCGGCTGGAATGGTTTCGCACCTCTTCGGCAGGCACCCAGGAGCACTACTTCACCATTGAACTGGAAGGCGCGACGATCGTGGACGTCCAGTCGCGCATGCCCAGCTGCCAGGACCCGGACAACGCCCACTTCACCCATCTGGAGGACGTGTATTTCACCTATCGCAAGATCGTCTGGACCCATGAAGTAGCCGGCACTTCAGGCTCGGACGACTGGCGCAGTCCAGTAGCCGGCTAACCGCGGCGGTGGCGGGAACGGCCCAGGGAAGGTGCCGTTCCTGCTCGCGCTACACCATCGCCAGCGGGTGCTTGCGCTTGGGTGCGCCAAATACGCGGTCGATCGCGTCCAGGTCATGCTCGTCCAACACCAGCTTCGCAGCAGCGGCATTTTGTCGTATGTGGGCGGGCGTTACTGCCTTGGGGATGGCGATCACACCTTCTTGGCGCAAAACCCAGGCTAGAGAGACTTGCGCGGGGGTGGCCTCATGACGATGGGCAATCTGCTTGAGCGTCGGGCTCGCCAACAGCTCGCCGCCCTGGGCAATCGGGCAGTAAGCCATCAAGGGCAGATGGTGCTGTTGCCACCATGGCAGCAGGTCGAATTCAATACCACGTTCTTCAATGTTGTAGAGCACCTGGTTGGTCGCACACGCGGGGGACGCCAGTTCCTGCAGGTCTGCCACATCAAAGTTGGAAACACCCCAACGGCCGATTTTGCCAGCTTCGCGCAGACGCTCGAACGCTTCGACAGTTTCTGCAAGGGGGTACTGGCCGCGCCAGTGCAGCAGGTACAGATCGATGTAGTCGGTGCCCAGGCGCTGAAGGCTGGCTTCGCAGGCGCGGGGCACGCCTTGGCTGCTGGCGTTGTGCGGATAGACTTTGCTCACCAGAAATACCCGGTCGCGGCGGCCCTTGATGGCCTCGCCGACCACCTCCTCCGCACCGCCTTCGCCGTACATTTCAGCGGTATCGATCAGGGTCAGGCCTTCGTCGATACCCAGCTGCAAGGCGGCCACTTCGGCACGGCGCTGGTTTGGGTCTTCGCCCATGCGCCAGGTTCCCTGGCCGATGACAGGGACGGGAACACCGGCCAGATCGATAGTACGCATGACAACCTCCTGATGAGTTCGCGGATTAACAGTGTGGCATTGACCGGACAAAAGGGTTCAATCGCAGTATGGTTGGCCTCTGATCAATCGCCAGGAATCACCCGCAATGCTGTTTGTTGTCATGCTCGGGGGCAAGCACCCCAGGGCCCGGATCGAAGTACACGATGTCGCGTTTGCCGTGGCGGATACGCTACAGGCCACCTACCCGCAATTGCGCGACGCGTGGTTCGGCAGCCCCAAGGGCGTGCACATCGATTCGTGGATGGCGGTCGATGGTGTCGACGGCTGGAAGGTCGAATTCAGCCAATTGGCGCCGCATGGCGATGCGCCCCGCTTGTATTTCATCAACCTCGGCGGATATGAGGCCAACCGCTTCGGCGAGGCGCATCACTACCTGTTGCTGGTGGCGCGCGACAAACGCGAAGCGGTGAGCAAGGGCAAGCAGCACCTGTTGCGCCACTGGTCCCAGGCCCACACCGACGCGGTAATGGATATCGACGATTGCCTGCCCATCGACTTGGTGGACGGCCGTTATGTCCATCTTGTAAAAGGCCCGCACGCCCCCATCATCCAACAAAACGACTACATCGTTTTGGCCTGAACCCCGCGGGCCAGGCCGCTTCTGGCCCGCTCGGGCAAGTAGACGGAACTTTGCCAGGAAATAACCGCCTGAATCCGGTAGGCTCACCGTTTTTTTCACTCAAGGAGTTATTTCCCATGGCCAAAGCCACCGCTCGCCACATCCTCGTTGCCTCTGAAGACAAGTGCAACGAACTCAAGTCCCAGATCGAAGGCGGCGCTGATTTCGCAGAAGTCGCCAAAGCCAACTCCAGCTGCCCGTCCAGCCGTCAAGGCGGTGACCTGGGTTCGTTCGGTCCAGGCCAGATGGTCAAGGAATTCGACAGCGTGGTGTTCAGCGCCCCGGTCAATACCGTACAAGGCCCGGTGAAAACCCAGTTCGGTTATCACCTGCTGGAAGTCACCAGCCGCCAGGACTGATTCAGTCTGTGCTGATGTTGTAGACAACGGCCCGCCATTTGGCGGGCCGTTGTGCATGTGATGACTGACGACGCTTAAGCCGTTAACGTACAGCTCTCTATTCTTGTTCACCCGCGCTCAAGGCTGATAATGCGATTGGCTTTTCCCAGACTGTTCAGCATCACCCTGGTCGTGTTCCTGACCAGCAACGCCGTGATCGCGGCGCCACAAGCGTCCCTCACGGTGTATGGCGAGCCGGCCAAGTACCCCGACGGCTTCAGCCATTTCGACTATGCCAACCCCAATGCCCCCAAAGGCGGCAGCCTGCGCCGCTCCGCCCTGGAAATCGGGCGCTTTGACCATGTATTGCCGTATGTCGATAAAGGCATTGGTGTTTCCCAGGTCGATGGCTGGGTTTATGCGCCTCTGGCCCAGCGCTCCCTGGACGAGCCCTACACGGTCTACGGCCTGGTCGCGCAAAAGATGGAACGCGCCGACGACGGCCTGTCGCTGCGGTTCTACCTCAATCCCAAGGCGCGATTTGCCGACGGCAAACCGATCACCGCCGAAGACGTGCGCTACAGCTTCGACTTGTTGATGACCCAAGGCAGCCTGCGTTTTCGCACCCTGTTCGCCGACGTCAAGCATGTCGAAGTCGAAAACGAGCGCCAGGTGCGTTTCGACTTTTCCAGCAATGAAAACCGCACCCTGCCCCTGGATCTCGCCACCCTGCCGGTGTTCCCCGAACATTGGTGGAAGAGCCGCGACTTCGCCAACGGCGGCGGCTATGAAGCCCCACTGGGCAGTGGCCCGTACAAGGTCAGCAAGATCGACTCCGGCAACACCATCACTTTTACTCGTGACCCCGATTGGTGGGGCAAGGACTTGCCGGTCAGCCGTGGCCTGTACAACTTCGATCACTTGAGCCTTGAGTATTTCGGCGACATCGAAGTGGCGCGCCAGGTGCTGCGCGGCGGTGCCTACGATTTCAATCGGGAGTTTTCCGCCACCGGATACTCCATCGGTTATAACGGCCCGGCCCTTGACGATGGCCGCCTGCAACGCGCGCATCTGGCCAAGGGGATGCCGCAACCGGCCCAGGGCTATGTCTTCAATGTGCAAAACCCGATGTTCAAGGACCGCCGCGTGCGCCAGGCCCTGGCTATGCTGTGGGATTTCGAATGGGCCAACCGGCAGATGATGCGCAACCTGTACATCCGCCAGCAAAGCTATTTCTCCAACAGCCCGCTCGCCGCCACCCAGTTACCGACCGAGGAAGAACTGGCGATCCTGGAACCCTTGCGCGGGCAGATTCCCGATGAGGTGTTCACCCAGGTATTCAAGGCGCCCGTTACCGATGGCAGCGGCATGATCCGTGACAAACAGTTGCAGGCCCTGGCCCTGCTGGAAGAGGCGGGCTGGAAGCCTGAAGGCGACAAACTGGTCAACGCCGAGGGCGAGCCGTTAGAGTTCACCTTCCTTAACGCCCAGGCAGGCCTGGAACGTCTGCTGCTGCCGTACAAACGCAACCTGGCGCAGATCGGCATCACCTTGAATATCCGCCGCATCGACTCCTCCCAGTACGTCAACCGCTTGATGGCGCGCGACTACGACATGATCGTCACCGGTTTTCCGGTGACCACCTCGCCGGGCATGGAGCTGTACAATTTCTTCGGTTCCGCCGCCGCGTTCGATCCGGGCGCCAACAATTACATGGCGCTCCAGGACCCGGCCGTCGACCGCCTGATCAAGGGCCTGGTCAAGGCCGACACCCAGGCGCAGATGCTCACCTATGCGCACGCCCTGGACCGGGTGCTGCAGTGGAACTACCTGTGGATTCCCAACTACTACCCGCCCGGCACGTCCGCCGCGTGGTGGAACCGCTTCGGCCGCCCGGCCATCGAGGCGAAAAACGATGAAGCCCTGGAAACCTGGTGGGAAGTCAGCCCGACGCCGCTGACCAACGCGCAGATGCAAGCCGAGCTGAAAAAACGCGGGGATGCGCGCTGATGTTTGCCTATATCGTGCGGCGCCTGCTGCTGATCATCCCGACCCTGGTGATCATCCTGCTGGTGAATTTCGTGATCGTGCAGGCCGCGCCCGGGGGCCGGTGGAACAAGCCATCGCCCACCTGCAAGGCATCGGCGGCGGTGGTGTGGGCGGCGGCGCAGGC
Organism: Pseudomonas sp. R1-43-08; assembly: GCF_003852255.1. Lineage (NCBI taxonomy): Bacteria > Pseudomonadati > Pseudomonadota > Gammaproteobacteria > Pseudomonadales > Pseudomonadaceae > Pseudomonas > Pseudomonas sp. R1-43-08. The sequence continues at coordinate 2,480,547 of NZ_CP027734.1, read as the reverse complement.
GAAGGCATCAGCGGCTCGCGGGCCAGCCGTGGCCTGGACCCGAAGCTGATCAAGGACATCGAAAAGCAATACGGCTTCGACAAGCCGGCGCCGGAACGCCTGTGGCTGATGCTCAAGAGCTACGCCCAACTGGACTTCGGCAACAGCTTCTTTCGCGGCTCGACGGTGATCGACCTGATCCTGGAAAAAATGCCAGTCACCATTTCCCTCGGCCTGTGGGCCACCTTGATCACTTACCTGGTGTCGATCCCCTTGGGCATCCGCAAGGCGGTGCGCCATGGCAGCAGCTTCGATGTGTGGAGCAGCACCGCCATCGTGATCGGCTATGCGATGCCGGCGTTCCTGTTCGCGATGTTTCTGATCGTGGTGTTTGCCGGCGGCACGTCGCTGAACTGGTTCCCGGTGCGCGGGTTGGTGTCGGAGAATTTCGAAGCACTGAGCACCGTGGGCAAGATCGCCGACTACTTCTGGCACCTGGTATTGCCGGTCACGGCGCTGGTGATCGGCGGGTTCGCCACCTTGACCATCCTCACCAAAAACTCGTTCCTCAACGAAATCACCCGGCAGTACGTGGTGACAGCGCGCGCCAAGGGCTTGAGCGAACGCCGCGTGCTGTACGGCCATGTGTTTCGCAACGCGATGCTGCTGGTGATTTCCGGGATTCCCCAGGCGTTCATCAGCGTATTCTTCGCCGGTTCCCTGCTGATCGAAGTGATCTTCTCCCTCGATGGCCTGGGCCGCATGAGCTATGAAGCGGCCGTCTCACGGGACTATCCGGTGGTGTTTGGTTCGTTGTTTATCTTCACCCTGTTCGGCCTCTTGATAAAACTCATCGGCGACCTCTGTTACACCCTGGTGGACCCGCGTATCGACTTCGCCGCGAGGAACGCCTGATGCTCAATCTATCGCCCATCGCTCGTCGGCGTTTCGAGCGCTTCAAGAAGAACCGTCGCGGCTGGTGGTCCCTGTGGCTATTTATTGGCTTGTTTATCCTGACCCTCGGTGGCGAGTTGATCGCCAACGACAAGCCGCTGGTGCTCAGTTTCAAGCACGAGCTGTATTTCCCGGTATTCAAGCGCTACACCGAACAGCAGTTCGGCGGGCAGTTGCCGTTCCAGGCCGACTACCGCAGTGACTACGTGCAGAAGCTGATCAAGCAGGACGGCGGCTGGATGTGGTTCCCGCCGATCCCGTTCAGCGACGATACGCCCAATTACGAGCTGGCCCGCCCTGCCCCCAGCCCGCCGTCGACGGTGAACTGGCTGGGCACCGATGACCAATCGCGGGATGTGCTGGCGCGGGTGATCTTCGGCGCACGGGTGTCGATCCTGTTTGCCCTGGCGCTGACCGCGATCAGCGCCGCCATCGGCATCGCCGCCGGGGCGTTGCAGGGTTACTACGGCGGGTGGGTGGACTTGCTGGGGCAACGCATCCTGGAGGTGTGGTCGGGCCTGCCGGTGCTGTACCTGCTGATTATCCTGTCGGGCTTTGTCGAGCCGAATTTCTGGTGGTTGCTGGGCATCATGGCGCTGTTTTCCTGGCTGGCGCTGGTGGATGTGGTGCGCGCCGAGTTCCTGCGCGGGCGCAACCTGGAGTATGTCAAGGCCGCGCGCGCCCTGGGCCTGGGCGACGGCAAGATCATTGGCCGGCATATCCTCCCCAATGCCATGACCGCGACCTTGAGCTATTTACCGTTCATCCTGACCGGGGCGATTTCGACCTTGAGCGCCCTGGATTTCCTCGGCTTCGGCATGCCGGCCGGCAGCGCGTCGCTGGGCGAGTTGATCGCCCAGGGCAAGCAGAACCTGCAAGCCCCATGGCTGGGCCTGACGGCGTTTTTTACCCTGGCGCTGATCCTGTCGCTGCTGGTGTTTATCGGCGAGGCGTTGCGTGATGCCTTCGACCCTCGCTCATGAGTGACTGCGTATGAACCTGATCGAAATCCGTGACCTCAGCGTGGCGTTCAGCGGCCACACCGTGGTGCGCAATGTGAACCTGGACGTGCGCCCCGGCGAGTGCCTGGCGCTGGTGGGCGAATCGGGCTCGGGCAAGTCGGTGACCGCCCATTCGATCCTGCAACTGCTGCCCGAAGCCGGCACGCTCAGCACAGGCTCGGTGAAGTATCGCGGCCAGGAGCTGATGGGCGCGTCGCCTAAGGCCCTGCAAAAGCTGCGCGGCAACCGCATTGCCATGATCTTCCAGGAGCCGATGACCTCGCTGAACCCGCTGCACACGATCGAAAAGCAGATCGGCGAGACGCTGCTGCTGCACAAGGGCCTGGGCGGCAAGGCGGCGCAGGCGCGTATCCTCGAGCTGCTCGACCTGGTGGGCATCCAGAAACCCCAGGAGCGGCTCAAGGCCTACCCCCATCAACTCTCCGGTGGACAGCGCCAGCGAGTGATGATCGCCATGGCCCTGGCCTGCGAGCCGGAGCTGCTGATTGCTGACGAACCCACCACCGCGCTGGACGTGACGGTACAGCGCAAGATCCTGCTGCTGCTCAAGTCGTTGCAGCAACGCCTGGGCATGTCACTGCTGCTGATCAGCCATGACCTCAACCTGGTGCGCAGCATTGCCCAGCGGGTGTGCGTGATGCGCGCCGGAGAGATCGTCGAGCAGGCCGACTGCCAGGCCTTGTTTGCCGCGCCGCAGCACCCCTACAGCCGCTTGCTGCTGGACGCCGAGCCTTCGGCTGAAGTGTTGTGCGGCGAGGAGCGCGAGACGGTATTGCAGGTGAACGACCTGAGCGTGCGGTTTGCTCTCGGCGGCGGGCTGCTGCGACCCAAGCGCTACCTGCAGGCGGTGGACGGTATCAGCCTCAGTGTGCAACGCGGCAAGACCCTGGGGATTGTCGGTGAGTCCGGCTCGGGCAAGTCGACCCTGGGCCAGGCGATCCTGCGCCTGCTCGATTCCACCGGCAGCATCCGCTTCCAGGGCGAGGCTCTCGACCCGCTCAACCACCGGCAGATGCGCCCATGGCGCAAGCAGATGCAGGTGGTGTTCCAGGACCCGTATGGCAGCCTCAGCCCGCGCATGTCGGTGCAACAGATCATCAGCGAGGGCCTGGAAGTGCACGCCCCGTGCAGCCTCGACGCGCGCGAAGCCCAGGTGATCCAGGTACTCAAGGACGTCGGCCTGGACCCCACCAGCCGGCACCGTTACCCCCATGAGTTTTCCGGTGGCCAGCGCCAGCGCATCGCTATCGCCCGGGCGCTGGTGCTCAAGCCGGCGTTGATGCTGCTGGATGAGCCGACCTCGGCGCTGGACCGTACGGTGCAAAAGCAAGTGGTGGCCTTGTTGCGCGAACTGCAGGAGAAATACGGCCTGACCTACCTGTTCATCAGCCATGACCTGGCGGTGGTGCGGGCGATGGCCCACGATATGATCGTGGTCAAGGACGGCAAAGTGGTAGAGCGCGGCCCCAGCCATGCCGTGTTCGAAGCGCCGCAGCATCCCTACACCAAGGAGCTGTTGGCTGCCGCGCACATCCCCTTGTAGAAGCGCGTTTATAGTGGCGAGCGGGCTCCCTCGCCACGCTTCACCTGCTGGACCATCAATCGGCGCTATGACTATGAACACCACCGAAAACCTCAAGGACTACCAACACGTTCGCGGCCTGGCCATTCAGTCGCTGTTCGAGATCATCGAGCAGTCCAGCGAAGGCACGGTGATCGTTGACCGTGATGCGAATATCGTCTGGATGAACGAGCGCTACGCCAAGCGTTTCGGCCTCAAGAGCGCCGAGCAGGCCATCGGCCAACCCTGCGAGCAGGTGATTTCCAACAGCCTGTTGCGCCAGGTGGTGCGCAACGACCGGCCGATTCTGCTGGATATCCAGGACACGCCCAAGGGCCCGCTGGTGGTGATGCGCCTGCCGATCCACGACGATGCAGGCGCGGTGATCGGTGCGATTGGCTTTGCGCTGTTCGATGAGCTGCGCAACCTGTCGCCGCTGATCGAGCGCTACCTGAGCATGCAGCAGGAACTGGCATCCACGCGTTCGCTGTTGCGCTCGCGGCAAAGCAAATACAACTTCGCGCACTTTATCGGCACCAGCGCCGCCAGCCTTGAAGTCAAGCGCCGTGCGCGGCGCAGTGCCAGCGCCGAATCGCCGGTGCTGCTGCTCGGCGAAACCGGCACCGGCAAGGAATTGCTCGCCCAGGCCATCCATGGCGCATCGCCCCGAGCCCACAAGGCGTTCGTCAGCATCAACAGCGCGGCGATCCCCCACGACCTGCTCGAAGCTGAATTTTTCGGCACTGCCCCAGGTGCCTTCACCGGCGCCGACCGCAAGGGCCGTCCCGGCAAATTCCAGATCGCCCAGGGTGGCACGCTGTTCCTCGATGAAATCGGCGACATGCCGCTGCCGCTGCAAAGCAAGTTATTGCGGGTACTGCAGGAAAAGGAATTCGAACCGGTGGGTTCCAACGAAATGCTGCACAGCGATGTGCGGGTGATCGCAGCGACGTCCATGGACCTGGAAGCGGCGATCAAGCGTGGCGAGTTCCGTGCGGACTTGTACTACCGCCTGAACGTGTTGCCGATCCAGGTGCCGCCGCTGCGTGAACGGCTGGAGGATATTCCGGCGCTGAGCGAAGCCATCCTCGAGGAACTGCGCAGCCAGCATGAACTGGACCGCGAAGCCCTGGCGCTGTTGGCGCAGCACGCGTGGCCGGGGAATATCCGTGAGCTGCGCAACGTGCTCGAGCGCGCGGCGTTGTTGAGCGATGACCTGGTGTTGAACGCCGGGGAGATGCGGGCGGCGATTGGCACGTTCAGGCCGGTGGCGCGTGGTGCGCCAGTACCGACTGTAGAAGGGGAAAGTTTCCATGCCGCGCGCGAGCGGTTCGACCGTAGGGTGATCGAGGGGATGCTACAGGCGTGCGAGGGGAATGTAATAGAAGCAGCCAGACGCCTGAAACTTGGTCGATCTACGCTATACAAAAAAATGGTCGCATTGGGCATGACGTCTTAGTAGACGACGTCGATATTGTGAGTTTCAAAGCCAGCGCCTGCATAATCACGGTGTCTTTAAAAACAGTAGGACAGAGTGCATGTCAGATACACATGTTATTGCTATTGGCGGCGAGTCCGATGACGATTTGAAGTGCATGACGCCGATTGATGAGTACATTATTTCGTTAACCGGAAAAGCAGCACCGGTGGTCCTTTACATCTCCACCGCCAATGGTGATGACCCGGTGAAAATCGCAGACTTCTCGAACAAGTATGCCGCCATCGGCTGCTCGGTCATTCCACTCGCATTCTTCATCCCGCCTTTCCCTCACGCGCAGCAGATTTCATCGATGTTCGAGAAGGCCGATATCATTTACGTCGCCGGAGGTAATACCCGTGCGATGCTGGCGGTCTGGCGCGAGTTTGGTGTTACCGACCTTTTGAAAGCAGCTGGGGATCAGGGCAAGATCCTGTGTGGCGTCAGCGCTGGCGCCATATGCTGGTTCGATTTCGGCCATTCGGATTCAGGGGGCGCGTTCGCGCTGATTAATGGCTTGGGCATGCTACCCGGCGCGCTGTGCCCGCATTTCAATTCTGAAGAGGGGCGAAAAACATCCTTTGTCGAACTGATTGCAACCAGCGCATTCAACCTGCCTACGCCGTCGACGACGGCATTGCCCTGCACTTCAAAAACGGTAGCTATCAGAAGACCCTTTACAATGACGCCACTTGCAGTGGTTATGCAGTCGCCGTGCGGTCGCCCCACTTAACGCGGTTGTGATGGGCACGTTCAATGGATGCAAACGCCAGCACGACCTGGACAAGAAGATGGCGGCCTTGGGAATTGCATAGTCTCCGATATGAGACTCAAATCTCACTATGAGGACAAACCTTTGTGGGAGGGGGCTTGCCCTAATGCCAGTCAGTTAAGGGCGAACACTGTACCTGTGGCGAGGGAGCTTGCTCTCGCTGGGCCGCGAAGCGGCCCCAAAAATAGGACTGCTGCGCAGTCCAGCGGGAGCAAGCTCCCTCGCCACAGGTTACTTTTTACCCTTTCCACTTCTTAACTGACTGGCATTAGGGCTTGCCCCCGATAGCGGTGTGTCAGCTTATATATCTACTGGCTGATCCACCGCCATCGGGAGCAAGCCCCCTCCCACATTTGATTGGTGGCGGTCTCTGAATTGAGACAAAGTCGAAAATCATCACAGACAAAATAGTTAATTTACTTATATTTCAATAAGTTAGAAACATGGCACACATCTCGCTATAGCCCTTCTCCAGCGTTTCACCCACAAAAATAACAATTGGAGACACACCATGAGTGTGATCATTGCCCTGGCAGCCCTGGCGCTGCTGATGTTGGCTGCCTACCGTGGCTATAGCGTTATCCTGTTTGCCCCGATCGCCGCCCTTGGCGCTGTTCTGCTGACTGACCCTTCCGCTGTCGCACCGGCCTTCACCGGGGTGTTCATGGAGAAAATGGTCGGTTTCATCAAGTTGTATTTCCCGGTGTTCCTGCTCGGGGCGGTGTTCGGCAAGCTGATCGAGTTGTCGGGGTTCTCGCGTTCTATCGTCGCCGCCGCCATTCGTTTGCTCGGCACGCGTCAGGCGATGCTGGTGATTGTGTTGGTCTGTGCCCTGCTCACTTACGGCGGCGTGTCGCTGTTCGTGGTGGTGTTTGCGGTGTACCCGTTTGCCGCGGAGATGTTCCGCCAGAGCGATATCCCCAAGCGCCTGATCCCGGCCACCATTGCCCTCGGTGCATTCTCGTTCACCATGGACGCCCTGCCCGGCACGCCGCAGATCCAGAACATCATCCCCAGCACCTTCTTCAACACCACCGCCTGGGCGGCGCCGTGGTTGGGGCTGATCGGTACGATCTTCGTGTTCTGCGCCGGCATGCTCTACCTGTCGCGCCAGCGCAACAAGGCCCAGCGCGCGGGTGAAGGCTATGGCACCGAGTTGCGCAACGAGCCGGAAACCGCCGAGGACCTGGCCCTGCCCAACCCCTGGATCGCGCTGTCGCCGTTGCTTCTGGTGGGGGTGATGAACCTGCTGTTCACCCACTGGATCCCGCAGTGGTACGGCAAGACCCACAGCCTCAGCCTGCCGGGCATGAGCGCGCCGGTGACCACCGAAATCGCCAAGCTCACTGCGATCTGGGCGGTGCAGGCGGCGTTGCTGGTGGGGATTATCGTGGTGCTGGTGTGCGGTTTTTCGGCGATCAAAAGCAAGCTGGCCGAGGGCAGCAAAAGTGCGGTCAGCGGCGCGCTGCTGGCAGCGATGAACACCGCTTCCGAATACGGGTTCGGTGCAATGATCGCCTCGTTGCCGGGGTTCCTGGTATTGGCGGACTGGCTCAAGGGCATCCCCGACCCGCTGGTCAACGAAGCCATCACCGTGACCCTGCTGGCGGGGATCACCGGCTCCGCGTCCGGCGGCATGAGCATCGCCCTGGCGGCCATGTCCGAGAGCTTTATTTCAGCGGCCCATGCGGCCAATATCCCCCTTGAAGTGCTGCATCGGGTCGCGGCCATGGCCAGCGGCGGCATGGACACCCTGCCCCACAACGGCGCGGTGATCACGCTGCTGGCGGTGACCGGGCTGACCCACCGCGAAGCCTACAAGGATATTTTCGGCATCACGATCATCAAGACCCTCGCGGTGTTCGTGGTGATCGGTACGTTCTACGCCACCGGCATAGTGTGAGGTTTTCATGACGACATTGAACGGCAAGACCGCCCTGGTCACCGGCTCCACCAGCGGCATCGGCCTGGGCATTGCCCTGAGCCTGGCCAAGGCCGGCGCCAACCTGATCCTCAACGGCTTCGGCGATGCCAGCGGCGTGATCGCCCAGGTACAGGCGTTTGGCGGCAAGGTCGGGCATCACCCGGCAGACGTCAGCGACCCGGCGCAGATCGCCGAGATGCTGGCCTATGCCGAGCGCGAGTTCGGCGGCGTCGACATACTGGTCAATAACGCCGGCATCCAGCATGTGGCGGCGGTGGAGGATTTTCCGGTGGAGCGCTGGGACTCGATTATCGCAATCAACCTGTCGTCGGTGTTCCACAGCACGCGCTTGAGCCTGCCGGGCATGAAGGCCAAGGGTTGGGGACGCATCGTCAATATCGCCTCGGTGCACGGCCAGGTGGGCTCGGTGGGCAAGGCGGCCTATGTGGCGGCCAAGCATGGGGTGATCGGCCTGACCAAGGTTGTGGGCCTGGAAACCGCGACCAGCAACGTGACGTGCAACGCGATTTGCCCGGGGTGGGTGCTGACGCCGCTGGTGCAGAAGCAGATCGACGATCGCGCGGCCAACGGGGTGAGCCCGCAGCAGGCGCAGCATGATCTGCTGGCGGAAAAACAGCCGTCGCTGGAGTTCGTCACGCCGCCGCAGTTGGGCGAGTTGGTGCTGTTTTTATGCAGTGAGGCCGGTAGCCAGGTGCGTGGCGCGGCGTGGAATATCGACGGTGGCTGGCTGGCCCAATAACCACGGTCTACCGAACAGAAGATATCCAAATGTGGGAGGGGGCTTGCTCCCGATAGCGGTGGGTCAGTCAATGAATGTGCAAACTGAAACACCGCCATCGGGAGCAAGCCCCCTCCCACCTTGGACTTGCTTTGTCTGACAAACCTCACACAAGAACAAGAGACCCCGCAATGTCCGACATCCTCTGGCAACCCTCCCCGGAACGCATCGCCAATACGCGCATGGACCAGTTCCGCCGCTACATCAATGCGCGCCACCACTTGCAGTTGGGCGACTACCCCGCCCTGCACCAGTGGAGCATCGACCAGCGCCCGGACTTCTGGCAGGCCATCGTGGCTTTCTTCGAGGTGCAATTTCGCAGCCCGCCCAGCGCCACGTTGATCGAGAGCGCCGACATGCCCAGCGCCCAGTGGTTTCCCGGCGCTACCCTGAACTTCGCCGAGCACTTGCTGCGCCGTCGCGACGATCACCCGGCGGTGGTTGCCATCAGTGAAGACGGCCAGCGTGAACAATTGAGCTACGCGCAATTGGCCGAACATGTCGCCGGCCTGCAAAACAGCCTGCGCTCGGCCGGTGTCGGTGTGGGTGACCGTGTGGCGGCGTGCATGCCCAATACCTGGCAAACCCTGGTCGGCATGCTCGCCACCACCAGCCTCGGGGCAATCTGGTCGTGCTCGTCACCGGACTTCGGCACCCAAGGCGTGATCGACCGTTTCGGCCAGATCGAACCCAAGGTGCTGATCACCTGCGCCGGTTATCGCTATGCCGGCAAGACCCTCGACCAGAGCGCCAAGCTCAATGAAATCCTCGAGCGGCTGCCGTCCCTGGAGCAGTTGATCATCGTGCCCTACGCCCGCCCTCAGGCGCAGGTCACGGATTACCGCACGCCCGCACGCGTCGCGCTGTGGAGCGACTTCTACCAACCCGGCGGCACGCCCGAGTTCGTCGCGGTGCCGTTCGATCACCCGCTGTATATCCTCTATTCCAGCGGCACCACCGGCGTGCCCAAGTGCATCATTCACGGCACCGGCGGCGTGCTGCTCACCCACCTCAAGGAACATGGCCTGCATGCCGACCTGTCTCGTGAAGACTGCCTGTTCTACTACACCACCTGCGGCTGGATGATGTGGAACTGGCTGGTGTCGGTGCTGGCCCTGGGCGCCACGGCGGTGCTGTATGACGGTTCTCCGTTTCATCCGGGCCCGCAACGCTTGATCGACCTGATCGACGCCGAACGCATCAGCGTGTTCGGCACCAGCCCCAAGTTCCTCGCCACCCTGGAAAAGGCCGGCCTGCAACCGCGCCTCAGCCATGATTTGCGCAGCCTCAAAGGGTTGATCTCCACCGGCTCGCCGCTGTCGCCCCAGAGCTACGACTACGTGTACCGCGAGATCAAGGCCGAGCTGTGCCTGTCATCGATGTCCGGCGGCACCGATATTGTCTCCTGCTTCGTGATTGGTAACCCGATGTTGCCGGTGCGCCGGGGCGAAATGCAGTGCAAGAGCCTGGCGATGGCTATCGAAGTGTGGGACGACAAGGGCCGCCCACTGGTCGGCGAGAAAGGCGAATTGGTGTGTACCCGGCATTTTCCCGCCATGCCCATCGGGCTGTGGAACGACCCGCAGCAGCAAAAGTTGCGCGCCTCGTATTTCAGCCAGTTCCCCGGCGTGTGGGCCCAGGGCGACTACGCCGAGCAACGTCCCAACGGCAGCCTGCTGATTCACGGCCGCTCCGATGCGGTGCTCAACCCTGGCGGCGTGCGCATCGGCACCGCCGAGATCTATCGCCAGGTGGAAAAAGTCCCGCAGGTGCTGGAAAGCCTCGCTATCGGCCAGCGCTGGCAGGACGACGTGCGCGTGGTGCTGTTTGTGCGCCTTGCTGACGGTGTGCAATTGGATGAGGCGCTGGAGCAGCAGATCCGCCAGGTGATCCGCGCCAACACCACACCGCGCCACGTGCCGGCGAAAATCCTCGCGGTCAACGATATCCCGCGCACCATCAGCGGCAAGATCGTCGAATTGGCGGTGCGCAATGTGGTGCATGGGGAACCGGTGAAAAACACCGATGCGCTGGCCAACCCCGAGGCCCTCGAACACTTTCGCGACCGCCCTGAGCTGGCGTGACAGATGAAAGGGTTCAGCTCCAACACCTCGTTTTGCAGAAAACCCGGCAATGCATGCTATTTTCTGAGGTAGCCACCCGTCGTTGTCTCTTGGGATAATGGGTGTTGTCTATTTTTCAAAGCGTGATACGCAAGGCTTTTTCATGAAGGGAACATCCACCGGTAGCGAAGCCGCAGCAATGATCGAGCGGCTGGACTGGGCGCAAAGCCCCCTCGGTGAGGCCAATGATTGGCCGCAAAGTCTGCGCACCGCCGTGGATATCGTGGTGCATTCGCCCATGCCGATGCTGCTGCTCTGGGGCGAGCAGCTCACCCAGCTGTATAACGATGGGTTCGCCCGCCTGGCCGGCAACAAGCATCCCGGCGCCCTGGGCCAGCCGGTGCATGCGACCTGGCCGGAGCTGCAAAGCTTCGCCGCGCCGGTCTACGACGCGGTGCTCAGCGGCCAGGTGCGCACCTTCAGCGAGCAGCGTTTCGTGCTGCAGCGCAACCAGCGCGACACCGAGATCTGGCTTGACCTGACCTACAGCCCGGTGCGCGATGAAAGCGGCCGCGTGGCCGGCATCCTGGTCACGGCCATCGAAACCAACGAGCGGCGCAGCAAGGCCCTCGAACTGCAGCAGCGCTCCGAAGACAGCCTCAAGGCCCAGCACAACACCGAGCAACGACTGCAACTGGCCCTGGCGGCGACCGATGCGGTGGGCACTTGGGACTGGGATATCGGCGAAGACCGGTTTATCGCCGACGCACATTTCGCTTACCTGCACGGCGTCGACCCCAATGACGCCGGCCTGCTGCCCATCAGCGCCTACCTGCTCGGCGTGCATCCCGAAGACCGTGGCACGGTCACGCGCAGCATCAAGCATTGCATCACCTTCGGCACCGAATACGCCGAGGAATACCGCCTGCTGCAAGCCGACGGCCAGGTACGCTGGGTGTTTGCCCGTGGCCGCTGCTACAAGGACCCGCAAGGCCGCCCCGCCCGTTTCCTCGGTGCCGCGCTGGACCTCACCGAGCGCAAGCACACCGAGCAGGCGCTGCGCCAAAGCCAGACCGAACTGCAACTGATCATCAACGCCATGCCGGTGCTGATCGGCTATGTCGACCACGAGCAACGCTTTCGCTTGAACAACAGCGCCTACCTCGACTGGTACGGCAAGACGCCTCAGGAACTGTACGGCAAGACCATCCGTGAGGTGCTGGGCGACGAGGTGTACGCCGGGCGCGCAGACAAGATCGCCGCCGCGCTCAACGGCAAGGCGTGCAGCTTCATGACCGTCACGCCGCATCGCGATGGGCGGCCGCGCCACGCGCTGATGAAATACCTGCCGCGCTTCTGCACTGACGGCTCGGTGAACGGTTTCTACATCTTTGTGATCGACGAGACCGAACGCAAACTCACCGAAGAAGCCCTGCGCCACCTCAACGAAAACCTCGAAGAGCGCGTGGCCCAGCGCACCCAGGCGCTGGCCGAGGCCAACCAGCGCCTGCAAAACGAAATGTTCGAGCGCGAGCGGGCTGAAGACGCGCTGCGCCACGCGCAAAAAATGGAAGCCGTGGGCCAGCTCACCGGCGGTATCGCCCACGACTTCAACAATATGCTCACCGGCATCATCGGCAGCCTCGACCTGATGCAACGCTACATTGCCGCCGGCCGCAGCGAAGACATCGGCCGCTTTGCCGATGCCGCCGTGGCCTCCGCCCACCGCGCCGCCGCCCTCACCCACCGGCTGCTGGCGTTCTCGCGGCGCCAGTCGCTGGACAAGCGCCCCACCGATCCCAACCAGTTGGTGGCGTCCCTGGAAGATCTGTTCCGCCGCACCAAGGGCGCGCATATCACGCTCACCGTGCAGCTGGGCAAGGACATCTGGCCGGTGAACACCGACGCCAGCCAACTGGAAAATGCCCTGCTCAACCTCGTCATCAATGCCCGCGACGCCATGCCCGATGGCGGCGAACTGCTGATCGAAACCGCCAACAGCTATCTGGACGGCACCGATATCACCACCCTGGAGCCGGTCAAGGCCGGCGACTACGTGATGCTCGGCGTGCGTGACAACGGCAGCGGCATGGCGCCGAAAATCCTCGCCAAAGCCTTCGATCCGTTCTTCACCACCAAACCCATCGGCCAGGGCACCGGCCTGGGCTTGTCGATGATCTACGGCTTTGCCCAGCAATCGGGGGGCCACGTGACTATCCAGAGCGAACCGGGCCAGGGCACCTGCGTGCGCCTGTACCTGCCGCGCCTGCATGGCACCGCGCTGGAAAGCAACCTGCCCGCCAGCCTGGCCGAAGCGCCGCTGGCCCTGGCCGGCGAAGCGGTGGTGGTGGTCGAGGACGACCCGGCGGTGCGCATGCTGGTGGTCAATCTGCTCGATGAACTGGGTTACACCGCGCACCAGGCAGCAGACGCGCGCACGGCGCTGCCGTTGCTGGAATCGGATTTACGCGTGGACCTGCTGGTGACCGACGTCGGCCTGCCGGGCATGAACGGCCGGCAACTGGCGGAAATCGCCCGCCAGCACCGGCCGGGGCTGCGCGTGCTGTTCATGACCGGTTACGCCGAAAAAGCCGCCGAGCGCCAGGGCTTTCTGGAGCACGGCATGGACATGGTGGCCAAGCCGTTTTCCATTGACCTGCTGGCGACCAAAATCCGCAGCATGATCGGCGTCGATGCCTGAGTTCAGGCATAATCGCGCGCCGTCGCACACCTGGTAGAGATCGATGAAAGCCCAAGCCCGTCATATCCTGGTGAAAACCAGCGAAGAAGCCGAACAGCTCAAGCAGCGCATTGCCAAGGGCGAAGCCTTTGATGTGCTGGCCAAGAAGTACTCCACTTGCCCGTCGGGCAAGCGCGGCGGTGATCTGGGTGAAGTGCGGCCAGGGCAGATGGTCGGGGCCATTGATGCAGTGATCTTCAAGAAACCGCTGCGGGTGGTGCATGGGCCGGTCAAGAGCAAGTTTGGTTATCACTTGGTGCAGGTGTTTTACCGGGATTGATGGGTTGGCTTTACACCGTAATCGGGAGCAAGCCCCCTCCCATACTTGATTTGTGAATACATCACAATGTGGGAGGGGGCTTGCCCCCGATCCGCCGCAGGCGGCCATTCACCTGGGTATCAATGCCCCCGGCACCTGAATCACCCGGCTCGCCAACCGATGCCCAGCCAAAGCAGCCTGTTCCGGCGAACCGCCCTTGAGCCGACCGGCCAAATACGCCGCACTGAACGAATCCCCCGCCGCCGTGGTGTCCACGACCTTCTCCACCTTCAACGCCGGCACGGCAAAGCGCTCGTCGGCGCAACGGATCAAACAGTCATCCGCGCCGCGCTTGAGCACCACCTCCTCAATCTTCGGGTAGGCCGCAAACACCTGCTCGCTGTCGGCATAACCGAACAACGCGCGCTCGTCGTCCTCGGTCAGCAAGGCGATATCCACCTCGGCCAACACGCGGTGATACGCCGCGCGGGCCGCCTCGATGTTCGCCCACAGACGCGGCCGGTAGTTATTGTCGAATACGACCTTGGCGCCGCGACGCCGGGTTTCGATCAGGCTTTCCAGTAAACGCTCACGCCCGATTTCCCCCAGCACCGCCAGGGTGATGCCGCTGAAATACACCCAGTCATAGCCCGGCAGGGCTGCCAGGATCGGCTCGGCGGCCGGCGTGGTAAAACAGTCGCGCACAGCCGCTTCGTTGCGCCAGTAGAGGAATTTGCGCTCGCCGTTGGCGTCGGTCTGGATGCAATACAATCCCGGCAAACGCCCGGCCAGGCGCTGGACCATGCCCAGCCCGAGGCCTTCATCAGCCCACTGTTGGCACATGGCATCGCTGAAACTGTCATCGCCCAGGGCGGTGACGTAATCGACAGTGCCGAAGTCGCCCAGCTCGCGGCGCAGGTACACCGCCGCGTTCAGGGTGTCGCCGCCGAAGCTCTGGTGCAGGCTGCCGTCGGCGCGGTGTTGCAGTTCGATCATGCATTCGCCGATGAGGGCGATGCGCGGTTTAGTGGTCATGGCTGCTGTCTCGGTGGGGCTGATGGACTCATCGGGGGCAAGCCCCCTCCCACATTTGGAATGCATTCCCCTGTGGGAGGGGCTTGCCCCCGATAGGCGCGACTCGGTCTAGAAGCAGGTGCGCAGGGACTCGATCACCCGCAGTTGCTCATCCACCAGACAACCCACCTGCCACTTGTCGAAGGTCAGACAAGGGTGCGAAGTGCCGAAGGAAATAATGTCGCCAATGCGCAGTTCCACCCCCGGCGCCACGGTCATGAACGCGTGTTGGTCCATCACGGCGGTCACCTGGCACGCGCTCACATCATCGCCCTCGGCCGGTAAAATTCCGGCCTTGTAGCGCTTGAGCGGCACCGGCAGACCGGCGTCGTAGGCTACGTCGCGCTTGCCCAGGGCGATCACCGCAAAGCCCGGTTCCGGCAACGATTGCACATGGGCCCAGACTTCCAGCGCCGGGCGCAGGCCTTCGTTGAGGTCGCTGCGACGGTCAAGCACACAGCATTGCGCGTCTTTATAGATGCCATGGTCGTGGGCCACGTAGCTGCCGGGGCGCAGGACGCTGAGGAAGCGGCCAGCGGCATTCTGCGCCTCGAACGATTCGGCAATCAGGTCATACCAGGCCGAACCCGACGCCGTCACGATTGGGGTGGGCAGGTCGAAATAGCCGTTGTCTTGCAGGTCTACCGCCTGGCGCACCAGGCTGGCCGCGAAGGCGCGAATGCCGCTGATCGCCTGATCGCCGTGGATCACACCTTCATAGCCTTCGATACCGGTAAGGGCCAGGGCCGGCTGGGCCTTGATCGCCTCTGCCAGCTCGCGCACTTGCTGCTCGCTGCGGCAACCGCAACGGCCACCGACCACGCCGTACTCGATCATCACGTTCAGGCGCAGGCCACGGGCCGCGAAGAACAGGCCCAGGTCAGCAACGTTATCCGGATGGTCGACCATGCAGTGAAAATCGAAATCCGGGTCGGCCAGCAGGTCGGCGATCAGCGCCATGTTCGGCGCGCCGACCAGTTGGTTGGCCATCAGCACACGGCGCACCCCGCCGGCGTAGGCGGCGCGGGTCTGCACCGCAGTGGCCAGGGTAATGCCCCAGGCGCCCTGGGCGAGCTGACGCTGGAACAGCGCGGGCATCATGCTGGTCTTGCCGTGTGGCGCCAACTGCGCGCCGCTGTCACTGACGAATTGCTGCATCCAGCGAATGTTGTGTTCCAGGGCATCGCGGTGCAGCACCAGGGCCGGCAGGCTGACATCGCGGACCAGGTGAGCGCCAACTGCGGCGGCGCCTTTTTCAACGGCATTGAAGGCAGACATGGGTAATTCCTATTCGTTGATGCGCCGGGCCAGGTTATTGGCGCTGTCGATCAGCACCCGGCGATAGTCGTGATAGTTTTTGCTCGCATCGGCCCGCGGGGCGACGATGCACAGCGTCGCAATGCTGACGCCCTGCGCGTCGCGCACCGGGGCGGCAAAGCAGTGGGTAAAGGTGTCGGCGACGCTGTCGAAGGAGAAGAACCCGTCGAGGGTGGCCTGGCGGATCTGCGCCAGGAAGGTCTCCAGGGGCAGGCGCAGGCCACCCGGCAGGATGAAATCGTCGGGATCGATCAGGTCGATGATCTGCTGGTCGCTCAAGTGCCCGAGCAGCAGGCGCCCGGAGGCGGTCCAGGGGATCGGCGCGTTTTCGCCGATATCCGAGGAAATACGAAAATGCCGCTGGCCTTCGCGCATCAGCGCCACCGTGTACTTGCGCCCGTTGAGCAGGCACATCTGCGCGGTTTCGTGGGTCCGGCTGACGATCTCCTGCAAGGCGTGGTCGGCCTCGCGGGTCAGGTCGAAGTGGCGCAGGTGCGCCTGGCCGAGGAAGTACAACTGGCGTCCGAGGTAGACGTGACCGTCCTTGCCCACGGATTCCAGGATGCGCCGTTCGAGCAGCGAGGCGACCAGTTCGTAGACCGTGGACTTGGGGCTGCCGATGCCGCTGGCGATATCATTCGGGCGCAGTGGCTGGCCGATTTCCTTGAGAAAATCGAGGATATCGAACGCACGGTCCAGGCCTTTGGCGCGGCGTTTGATGGTGTCTTCGGTCATGGCGGTTCCGGTCCGATCATAAGTTTGTGCTGCACAGTGAACCCCTGTGGGAGGGGGCTTGCTCCCGATGGCGGTGTGCCAGTAGGTACATTTGTTGCTGATACACCGCTATCGGGAGCAAGCCCCCTCCCACATTTGATTTGCAGCGTCCTCAAGTGGGCCAATTTAGCCTTTTTTCTTGTAGGCCACGCAATCGATCTCCACCTTGCAGTCCACCATCATGTTGGCCTGCACACAGGCGCGCGCCGGGGCGTGTTCCGGGGTGAAGTATTCGCCGAAGACTTTGTTGAAACTCCAGAAATCCCGTGGGTCTTCCAGCCATACGCCGACGCGCACCACGTCTTTCAATTCGTAGCCGGCCTCTTCCAGAATCGCCACCACGTTGCGCATCGTCTGGCGGGTTTGCTCGATGATGCCGCCATTGATGATTTCACCGTCCACCGCCGGCACCTGGCCCGACACATACAACCAACCATCGGCTTCCACCGCACGGGCGAAAGGACGTGGCTGGCCGCCGCCCGCGGTGCTGCCGGTACCGTAACGAGTAATGCTCATAAAATAGCTCCTGATTAAAAACGAATGCTCTTGAGAAATTCCGCCAGACGCGGTGACTGCGGCCGCTCGAAGATGTCCTTCGACGAGCCCTGCTCTTCGATGCGACCCTGGTTCATGAAGACGATCTTGTCCGAGACCTCATAGGCAAAGCGCATTTCGTGGGTGACCAGCAACATGGTCATGCCCTCCTCCGCCAATCCCTTGATCACGCTGAGCACTTCGCCCACCAACTCCGGGTCGAGGGCCGAGGTGACTTCGTCGAACAGCATCAGGCTGGGGTTCATGGCAATGGCCCGGGCAATCGCCACGCGCTGTTGCTGGCCGCCGGACAACTGGCCGGGAAAGTGATTGCGACGTTCCAGAAGTCCCACACGGTCGAGCCATTTTTCCGCGAGCGACACGGCCTCGTCCTTAGGCATTTTCTTAACTTTCAACAAACCCAGGGTCACGTTCTGCAAGGCGGTCAGATGCGGGAACAGGTTGAACTGCTGGAACGCCATGCCGGTCATGGCGCGGTGCTGGGCGATCACCCGCTCGGGGTGACGCACGCGCTTGCCGGCCACGTCGCTGTAGCCGATGGACGCGCCATCGAGGGTAATCTGCCCGCCCTGGAATTCTTCCAGCAGGTTGACGCAACGCAACAGGGTGGTCTTGCCCGAGCCACTGGAACCGATCAAGGTCACCACGTTGCCACGCTGCAGGCTCAGGTCGACGCCCTTGAGCACTTCGACGTCTCCGTATTGCTTGCGCAGGCCACGAATGTTCAGCAACGGTTCGATTGTTTGAGGTTGATTCATGGCAAGGCCACCCGCTTTTCAATGTAGCGCCCGAATAACTCGATGGCGTAGTTGATGACAAAGAACATGAAGCCTGCGAACAGGTAGAACTCCAGGGTCATGAAGGTGCGCGCAATGACTTGCTGGGTGCTCAGCAGCAGCTCGGCCACGCCGATCACCGAGAGCAAGGTCGAGGCCTTGACGATTTCCGTGGAGGAATTGACCCAGGTCGGCAGGATCTGCCGCAGCGCCTGGGGCAACAGCACGTAGCCCAGGGACTGGTAGAACGTCAGGCCAATTGCCTTGCCCGCTTCCAGTTGCCCACGGGGGATGGCCTGCAGCGCACCGCGCACGATTTCCGCGACGTGGGAGCCACAGAACAGCGTGAGCCCGACCGCGCCGGCCTGGAACGCACTGATCTGCCAACCGAGCGCCGGCAGCATGTAGAAACACGCCAGCACCAGCACGAATACCGGCGTGCCGCGAATCAGGTCGACATACAGGCGAAACGGCGCACGCATCCAGAACTTGCCGTAGGTCAGCACCAGCCCGGCGAAGATACCGATCAGGGTGCCGAAGATAATCGCCAGCGCCGAGCAGTAAATACTGGTCTGGAACCCGGCCCACAGCGTCTCCCGGGCGATCCACAGTTCATGCAGCCAGCTAGGGGATTCGTACATGGAAAACCCTCCTTAACGACGGATCGCCAGACGCTGTTCCAGGTAACGGAGCAGCATGGCAATGAGGTAACAGGCGGCCACGTAGAGCGCCGTCGTCACCAGCCAGGTTTCGATCACCCGGTAGCTTTCGACGTTGATCTTGCGGGCGTAATAGGTCAGCTCCGGCACTGCAATCGCAGCGGCCAGCGAGGTGTCCTTGAACAGCGAGATAAAGTTGTTCGACAGCGCCGGCAGCACATTGCGCAGCATCACCGGCACGGTGATATAGGCGCGGATACGCCACTCCCCCAGGCCAATCGCCAATCCGGCTTCGCGCAAGCCCTTGGGAATGTTCAACAGCCCGGCGCGGAACACTTCGGTCAGATAAGCCCCGGCGTACAGCGACAAGGTGATGATGAACGAGGGGATTTTATCCAGGCGGATACCCAGCGACGGCAAGGCAAAATAGATCAACAGGATCAGCACCAGGATCGGCGTATTGCGCACCACCGTCACATACACCGAAGCGAACACACGCAACGCCCGGTGCCTGGACAGCATGGCAAACGCCATCAGCAGGCCGATCACGCAGCCGATGGCGATCGACAGCAAAGCCAACTGCAGGCCCAGGCCGAGCCCTGCCAGCAAAGTGTCGAAATCACGCCATACGGCGGCAAAGTTCAACTGATAGTTCATGGTCGGCAGTACCTGAGTGGGGCGCCGTCAAGCACGCCCCGGTTGTTCTGGATCACTTGAATTCCACAGGAAAACCAATCGCCGGCTCTGGCAGGTCCACGCCGAACCATTGCTTGAACGACGCCTTGTAAGCGGGGAATTCAACGCCGGTCATAGCCTCATGCAGCGCGGTATTGACGAAGTTCAGCCAGTCCTGGTCGCCACGCTTGACCGCGCACGCGTAGGTCTGCGGGCTCCAGGCGTAGGCCGGGCTGCGGTAGCGGCCGGGGTTCTGCACCATCAGGTATTTGACCGAAGACTGATCGGTGGCGGCGGCATCGGCGCGACCGGAGTTCACGGCCTGGTACATCAGGTCGACGCTGTCGTACTGGTCAACCTTGGCCTTGGGCAGCGCCTGGTGGACCAACTCTTCGGCATACACGTTCTGCAGCACGGCCACGGTGACACCATCGCCCGCCGCCTGCAGGTCTTCGATTTCCTTGTACTTGCTGTTATTCGGCAGCAGCAGGCCCACGCCTTCGCGGTAATACGGCAGGGTGAAGGCGACTTGCTGCGCACGGCTGGCGGTGACGGTGATGAACTGGCAGCTCATGTCGACCTTGTCGGTCAGCAGGTTGGGAATACGCGCGTCGGAAGACTGCACCACGTACTCGACCTTGCTCGGGTCGTTGAACAAGCCTTTGGCCACGATGCGGCCGATGTCGATATCAAACCCCTGCAACTTGCCATCCGCTCCCTGGAAGTGCCACGGCGCATTGGTACTGCCTGTACCCACGATGAGGTGCCCACGCTTGAGCACATCATCGAGCTTGCTGTCCGCTGCCTGCGCGAGGCTGGCGACGGTAGCCGATGCGGCGAAGAGAAAAACACACGCTTTGAACACGGAAGGTCGGTGATGCATGACAAGCACTCCAGGAGTTGTGTATTCCGCTATACCGGAACTTGGTATGTAACAACGGAATAGACAGCAGAAAGTGTGCCATAGGCGCTGAAGGAAACCTATGCCGGGGAGAAATCCTTTATGGATCAGCGAGATAGTTTCTGGAGGGTTTTACGGCGTTGCGCCATCATCCAGCCACGCTGCTACTCAATGCCCCACAACGATGTTACTGCGCACCAACTCTGCGCCCTTGGACTAATCTGTAGAGCGAGCAAGCCCCAACATGAAAGGACCCCCGATGAAATTGAGCCTTGGCCTGTTAATGCTGTGTTATCTGATGGCTGGCAACGCCGTGGCCAGCGACCGCCGCGACTGCAAGGAAGAACTGCAAAAACTCAAGGAAGCCTTCGACACCAGCTACACCAGCCAGAACCACCACGGCTACCGCGAAGCCAAAGCGTCCCGCGACAATGAGGAATACAGGAAGTGCGCAAGCCAGGCGCGCAAGGCACGGGAACGGCTGGAGCGTGGGCCGGACCTGTGAAGGTTGACAGTAGACGCAGATGAGCCACCGGCTTAGCGTTGGCACACACCCACACTACCGGCAGGAGATCACCATGGGCGCAGCCACGCGAACAATTTCCAGCGCCAAGGACTTCCAGCGCGTGCTGAACACACCGCGCCCGGTCTTCATCCTGTTCGTTTCAGAGCACTGCCCTGCCTGCGCCAGCGCGGTCCCCTTATTCGAAAAGGTTGCCTGGCAACATCCGTGGATCGTGCGCATGGTGCTCGATTGCGCGCACACCCCAAGACACCCTGACGTTACCGGTACGCCAACGCTGCTGGTCTACGAGCGCGGCAACAGGGTGGAACTGCACAAGGGTTTCGGCCCCGTGGAGGAGCAACAGCAGTTCGTGCACGCGCTATTCATGCGCTTTGACCGGAGCAAGGCCGCAAAACCACCTGGGTCACCCGCCGCTCTTCAACCGCAGCCACCGTTAATCGCCAGCCCTCATATTCCAGGCTATCGCCCACCACAGGCAGACGATCGAGCAGGCTCATCAGCAGGCCAGCCAGCGTTTGATAATCCTCGGTAGCCGCCGCCTTGAAGCCGGTGCGCTGACCGACCTGGCTCAGGTTCAGGGCGCCACTGGCGCGAAATCCGTCACCCTCCTCGACGATATCCGGCCCCTCGATTTCGCTGGCGTCCGGCAATTCACCGGCGATGGACTCGAGGATGTCGGTCATGCTCAACACCCCCATGAAGTCGCCGAATTCGTTGATCACAAAGGCGATGTGCGTGGATTCCTGACGCATCTGCTCCAAGGCATTGAGGATCGAAAAGCTCTCCAGCAGGTTGATCGCACGGCGCGCCAGATGCTCAAGGTTCGGCTCGTTGCCGGCCAGGTACTCCTTGAGCAACTCCTTTTTGTGCACAAAGCCCAGGGGCTCATCGACCGCGCCGTTGCGGATCAACGGCAGGCGCGAGTAGGACGAATGCATCAGTTTCAGGCGAATACTCTCGGGATCGTCCGCCAGGTCGATGCAGTCGACCTTGGCCCGTGGCGTCATCAACGTGCGGATCGGCCGTTCGGCCAGTTGCAGCACACCGCTGATCATCACCCGTTCGCGTCGATCGAACAGCGGACCTTGCGCAGTATCCACCTCGCCCAGCAGGTCGGCGACCTCTTCACCCACCTCTTCCACCGCCAGGCTGCGACCGCCGAGCAAGCGCATCACTGCGTGGGCCGTACGTTCGCGCACCGGCAACACACCCTGCGCCGATTTCTTGCGCCGCGAACGGGCGATCTGGTTGAACACTTCAATCAGGATCGAGAAGCCGATCGCCGCGTACAGGTAGCCTTTCGGAATATGGAAGCCCAGGCCTTCGGCGGTCAGCGCGAAGCCGATCATCATCAGGAAGCCCAGGCACAGCATGATCACGGTCGGGTGCGCGTTGACGAAGCGGGTCAACGGCTTGCTCGCCACGATCATCAGGCCGATGGACACGATCACCGCGATCATCATCACCGCCAGCTCATCGACCATGCCCACGGCGGTAATCACCGCATCGAGGGAGAAAACCGCGTCGAGCACCACGATCTGCGCCACGATCGGCCAGAACATCGCGTAAGCCACATTGCCCTTATGCTGGGCCACATGCCCTTCCAGGCGCTCATGCAATTCCATGGTGGCCTTGAACAACAGGAACACACCGCGAACAGCATGATCAGGTCACGGCCGGAGAAGCTCTTGTCGAACACCTCGAACAGCGGCTGGGTCAGCGTCACCAACCAGGAAATACTTGCCAGCAGGCCCAGGCGCATCAGCAAGGCCAGGGACAAACCGATCAACCGCGCACGGTCGCGCTGCTCCGGCGGCAGCTTGTCCGCCAGGATCGCGATAAACACCAGGTTGTCGATACCCAGCACCAGTTCCAGCACAATCAAGGTCGCCAGGCCGAGCCAGGCCGTTGGATCCGCTAACCATTCCATTTAAAAAGTCTCTGTATTCAAGAACGCCGGGCACGGCGAAGCGCGGTCATGGGACCGGGACAAGGTTAGTCGATGCAATATGGGGTGCTTGAGCGGGAGTCTTGGGGAAAGACGACTGGGAGGCTCCGAGAGGGTGTTCATGCAAGTCCTGAGGTAACGAAAGGACTTGAATCCTACAGCCCAAATACGATTTGCCTACAACGCAAAACTATTACAAAACCTGTCCTAAAAACTCACACAAAACCCATGTGGGAGGGGGCTTGCTCCCGATGGCGGTGTGCCAGTGAGCGCATCTGTCAAGATCGTGCCCACGCTCCCGCGTGGGAATGCAGCCCGTGACGCTCTGCGTCACCGGACGTTGGCGGGACGCGGAGCGTCCCGAGCGGCGTTACCACGCGGAGCATGGGAACGATCAATCGGGAGCAAGCCCCCTCCCACATTTTGACCTGCGGCGTGTCAGGATTTTCGGGTGGCGTCGTCCAGCGCGAGGATGGTGTGGGCATTGGTGACGGTCGTTGCCAGGGTATTGATCACCCCCGACCGCAACGCCCCCAGGGTCGCCGCCGCCTTCGTATTCTCACTGGCAATTGCCACCACGTCCGGGATGCGGAACAGTTCCTGCACCGTCAGGCCGATGACCCGTCCCTGGATGGCGTTGACCGCCGGCTGGCCGTGGATATCGATAAAGTCATAGCCCATCATGTCGCCCACCGTGCCGGACAAGCGTGCCTGGGCGATTTCCTGGGGCGAGAACCAGCCCATGCGCACCATGTTGCTGTTTTCGCTCATGTCGCCGATGCCGATCAAGGCAATATCGGCGCGGCGCGCGCGGTCCAGGGTCGAGCGCACCGTGTCGTTATTGATCAACACACCGCGCAGTTCCGGGTTGGCCACCAGCGCCGGGGCGTACAGGCTTTCACTTTCACCGCCAAAGCGCAGGGCCAGGCGCCGGCAGATATGGTCGGGGTTCATGTACTCGCCGGCCTTGAGCGAACCGCCGATGGCGCAGACAAACGTGCAGTTGCGCGTCACCGGCAGAAAGACGTTGTCAGCCACCGCGCCGACGTTACGTCCCATGCCCACCGCGACGATCATGCCGTCGCCCAGGGTTTTATTCAGGTAATTGGCCACCAGGCTGGCGACGGCCGAGCGCTGGGTGTCCGGGTCGCTGTGATCGACCGCGATCAACGCGCGATCCAGCTTGAAGCGCTCGACCAGCGCCCGCTCCAGCTCGTTGTTCATCGCCGGGTGCTGCAACACCCGCACCTCGACAATGCCTTCATCGCGTGCCCGCTTGAGCAAGCGGCTGACCTTGGCCCGCGACAGGTCGAAGCGCTTGGCGATGGCCTCCTGAGTGACGTTCTCGAGGTAATAGAGCATCGCCACTTCGGTCATCTGATCGATATCGCTGGCCATGCGCTGGCTACTGTCACTCATGGGGACGGGCTTCCGTTTCGGCGTCAAAGGCGCATTCTCCCGACTCTTGCCCCGCGCCGTCCACTATTGATGCCCATCGCGCTCGATCGCATTGATGCGCTCGACCTTGGCCCCCGAGCGCGCAGCCTCGAACTCCGAGGCCAGGAACGCGGTGACGACGCTCTTGGCCAGTTCAACGCCGATGACCCGCGCGCCGATGGACAGGATCTGCGCATCGTTGCTCTTGCGCGCACGCTCGGCCGAGTAGGTGTCGTGGGCCTGGGCCGCACGAATACCGAGCACTTTGTTGGCGGAAATGGCCATGCCGATCCCGGTGCCGCAAACCAGCACGCCGAGACGCTGCTGCCCGGCGGTGATGGCATTGGCTACGGCCAGGGCAATGTCCGGGTACAGCACCGGCGCGGTGGAATGCGTGCCGAAATCGGTCACCGGGTAACCCAGCGCTTCGATATGCCGCTTCAACAATTCCTTGAGCTCAAAGCCCGCTTCATCGCATCCGATAGCCACCGGGAAAGGTGTGTTCATGGCGTCTGGCTCCGCTGCCGTCATCGTACTTACGACTGATCATATGATCATTCAATGAAATTTCGCTCAGGCATTTCTCGGGCATATGAGCTGATCTGTCAAGCTCGTTTTTATCGGAACTCCCGCTAATGCGGCATTAAAAGCCAATAGCGCCACGCAAGATAAGAATCATCGCTTTCAAGTGAAAGAGATTGACTGATCAGAATTTCATTTGGTACACATATGCTCACAGCGAAACATGACTGTGCGACCTAATAAGAATTCACAGCACGAGGACACGCCGATGGCCACGCCATTACTGCTCCAGGCTGAACACGTCGCCAAGGCTTACGCCGGGGTCCCTGCCCTGCGTGACGGGCGCCTCTCTCTGCGGGCCGGCAGCGTGCACGCCCTGTGTGGCGGCAATGGCGCCGGCAAGTCGAC
Organism: Pseudomonas sp. R1-43-08; assembly: GCF_003852255.1. NCBI lineage: Bacteria > Pseudomonadati > Pseudomonadota > Gammaproteobacteria > Pseudomonadales > Pseudomonadaceae > Pseudomonas > Pseudomonas sp. R1-43-08. The sequence continues at coordinate 2,455,425 of NZ_CP027734.1, read as the reverse complement.
CTTCTTGAGCATCCTGATGGGCATCACCCCGCGCGACGCCGGCAGCATCCTGCTCAATGGTGTTGCGGTGCAGTTCAACCGCCCGAGCGAAGCCTTGGCGGCGGGGATCGCGATGATCACCCAGGAGCTGGAACCCATTCCCTACATGAGCGTCGCCGAAAACATCTGGCTGGGCCGCGAACCGCGCCGCGCCGGCTGCATTGTCGACAGCAAGGCCCTCAACCGCCGCACCCGCGAGCTGCTCGAAGGCCTGGAGTTCGACGTCGACCCCACCAGCCCCATGCACCGCTTGAGCGTGGCGCAGATCCAACTGGTGGAAATCGCCAAGGCGTTCAGCCATGACTGCCAAGTGATGATCATGGACGAACCCACCTCGGCCATCGGCGAGCGCGAGGCAGAAACCCTGTTCAAGGCGATTCGCCGCCTCACTGCACGCGGCGCCGGCATTGTGTACGTGTCGCATCGCCTGAGCGAGTTGGCGCAGATCGCCGACGACTACAGCATCTTTCGCGACGGCGCCTTTGTGGAAAGCGGGCGCATGGCCGATATCGACCGCAACCACCTGGTGCGCGGCATCGTCGGCCAGGAGCTGACGCGGATCGATCACAAAGTCGGCCGTGAGTGCGCCGCCGCCACCTGCCTGCAAGTCGACAACCTGAGCCGCAACGGCGAATTTCACGACATCAGCCTGCAACTGCGCCAGGGCGAAATCCTCGGCATCTACGGCCTGATGGGGTCGGGGCGCAGCGAATTCCTCCATTGCATCTACGGCCTGACCACGCCGGACTCCGGCAGCGTCACCCTGCAAGGCAAGCCCATGCCCGTCGGGCTGCCCAAAGCGACCATCAACGCCGGCATGTCGCTGGTCACCGAAGATCGCAAGGATAGCGGCCTGGTACTGACCGGCAGCATTCTTTCCAATATTGCGCTGTCGGCCTACAAGCGTTTGTCGAGCTGGTCGCTGATCAACGCACGCAAGGAAACCCAATTGGCTGAAAACATGGTCAAGCGCCTGCAGATCAAGACCAGCTCCCTGGACCTGCCGGTGGCCTCCATGAGCGGCGGCAACCAGCAGAAAGTGGTGCTTGCCAAATGCTTGTCCACCGAACCGATCTGCCTGCTCTGCGATGAACCGACCCGGGGCATCGATGAAGGCGCCAAGCAAGAGATCTACCACTTGCTCGACCAGTTCGTGCGCGCCGGGGGCGCGGCCATCGTGGTGTCGTCGGAAGCCCCGGAGCTGCTGCACCTGAGCGATCGCATCGCTGTATTCAAGGGCGGCCGGCTGGTAACCATCAGCAGCGACACCGCCCTTTCCCAGGAAGCCTTGTTGAGTCTTGCCTCATGAATGCCAAAACGATTGTTGCGCCCGTTACCGCCGCACCGCGCAACCGCCTGCGCCTGTCCCTCGACCGCTTCGGCCTGCCGCTGGTGTTTATCCTGCTGTGCGTGGTGATGGCGTTTTCCAGCGAATACTTCATGACCTGGCGCAACTGGATGGACATCCTGCGCCAGACCTCCATCAACGGCATCCTTGCCGTGGGCATGACCTATGTGATTTTGACCAAGGGCATCGACCTCTCGGTGGGGTCGATCCTGGCGTTTGCCGGGCTGTGCAGCGCCATGGTCGCGACCCAGGGCTATGGCCTGCTGGCCGCAGTCAGCGCGGGGATGTTCGCCGGGGCGATGCTCGGCGTGGTCAACGGCTTCATGGTCGCCAACCTGTCGATCCCGCCGTTCGTGGCCACCCTCGGCATGCTCAGCATTGCCCGCGGCATGACCTTCATCCTCAACGACGGCAGCCCGATCACCGACCTGCCCGACGCCTACCTGGCGCTGGGCATCGGCAAGATCGGCCCGATTGGCGTGCCGATCATCATCTTCGCAGTGGTCGCGCTGATCTTCTGGATGGTGCTGCGCTACACCACGTACGGGCGCTACGTGTACGCGGTGGGCGGCAATGAAAAAAGCGCGCGCACCTCCGGTATCGGTGTGCGCAAGGTGATGTTCTCGGTGTATGTGGTGTCGGGCCTGCTGGCCGGACTGGCCGGCGTGGTGCTGTCGGCGCGCACCACCTCCGCCCTGCCCCAGGCCGGGGTTTCCTATGAGCTGGATGCGATTGCCGCCGTGGTGATCGGGGGTACCAGCCTGTCGGGCGGCACCGGCAGCATCGTCGGCACATTGTTTGGCGCGCTGTTGATTGGCGTGATCAATAACGGGCTTAACCTGCTCGGCGTGTCCTCCTATTACCAGCAGGTCGCCAAGGGCCTGATCATCGTGTTTGCAGTACTGATCGACGTGTGGCGCAAGAAAAAACGCTAGAGAACGACCCACAACAATAACCGGAGTTCTACTTATGAAACTGGGTACCACCTTGGCCGCTGCGGCGACCTTTACCCTGCTGGCCAGCAGTATCGCCCTGGCCGCCGATGGCAAGACCTACAAGATCGGCGCCGCCGTCTACGGCCTCAAGGGCCAGTTCATGCAGAACTGGGTCCGTGAGCTCAAGGAACACCCTGCGGTCAAGGACGGCACCGTGCAATTGACCGTGTTCGACGGCAACTACGACGCGCTGACGCAGAACAACCAGATCGAAAACATGGTGACCCAGCGCTACGACGCGATCCTGTTCGTGCCCATCGATACCAAGGCCGGCGTCGGTACGGTGAAAGCCGCCATGAGCAACGACGTGGTGGTCATCGCCTCCAATACGAAAGTAGCCGATGCCAATGTGCCGTATGTGGGTAACGACGATGTCGAAGGCGGCCGCCTGCAGGCCCAGGCCATGGTCGACAAGCTCAACGGCAAGGGCAACGTGGTGATCATCCAGGGCCCGATTGGCCAGTCGGCACAGATCGACCGGGAAAAGGGCGAACTGGAAGTGCTGGGCAAACACCCGGACATCAAGATCATCGAGAAAAAAACCGCCAACTGGGACCGCGCCCAGGCGCTGACCCTTACCGAAGACTGGCTGAACGCTCACCCCAAAGGCATCAATGGCGTCATCGCCCAGAACGACGACATGGCCCTCGGTGCGGTACAGGCGTTGAAGTCCCATGGGCTGACTTCCAAGGACGTGCCCGTCACCTCCATCGACGGCATGCCGGATGCGATCCAGGCGGCGAAAAAAGATGAAGTCACCACCTTCCTCCAAGATGCCCAGGCCCAGTCCCAAGGCGCGCTGGACGTGGCGTTGCGCGCCTTGGCCGGCAAGGACTACAAGCCGCAATCGGTGATCTGGGCGCGCTACGGCAACGACGTGAAATGGGGGGATGGCACAGCCAAGAACTACATCCTGCCATGGGTGCCGGTGACGAATGCCAACGCCGATGCGCTGTACAAGCAGGTCAGTGGCGGTAAGTAGTTATAGATCGTTCCCACGCTCCGCGTGGGAATGCATCCCATGACGCTCCGCGTCATCCATCATCAGGACGCAGAGCGTCCCAGGCGGCATTCCCACGCAGACCGTGGGAATGATCGATTGCCAAAAATGGAGTCATTCATGTCAGGTTTCTGGAACCAAGCCTTCGACCTCAGCGGCCGTTGCGCCGTGATCACCGGGGGCGCCGCCGGCATCGGCCTGGCCTGCGCCACCCTGTTGGTGGAACGCGGTGCCCGCGTGGCCCTGCTGGACCGCGACCCGGCAGTGGTCGAGGTGGCCGCCCGCCTCGGTGACGGGCACTTGGGCATTGCCGTCGACCTCAGCCAGATCGGCCAGATACAACCCACCATTGATCAGGTTTTCGAACAGTTCCAACGCCTGGATTACCTGGTCAACAGCGCCGGCGTGGTGTTGCTGGACAAGGCCGTCGAGGTCAGCGAAAGCGCCTGGGACACCACCCTGGATATCAACCTCAAGGCCAGCTTTTTCGTGGCCCAGGCCTGCGCCCGCCACATGCTGGCCCAGGGCAGCGGGCGCATCGTCAACCTCGCCTCCCAGGCTGCCGTGATCGGCCTGGACCGCCACGTCGCCTACTGCGCGAGCAAGGCCGCCATCGTCGGCATGACCAAGGTATTGGCCATGGAATGGGCGCCGCAGATCAACGTCAACGCCATCTCCCCCACCATCGTCGAGACCGCCCTGGGCAAGCAAGCCTGGGCCGGCGCAGTGGGCGAACGGGCCAAGGCGCAGATCCCGGCGGGACGGTTTGCCCAGCCCGAGGAAATCGCCGCGCTGGCGCTGTACCTGCTCAGCGATGCCGCGCAGATGATCACCGGCGCCAATATGCTGATCGACGGCGGCTACAGCATTCAGTAATTCATCTTTATGTCGTGAGGGTTTGTCATGTCCACCGTTACCGAACACAGTGCTGAACAACTCGCTCCAGTCATCCCGAAAACCATGCAGGCCGTGGTGTGCCATGGCCCGGAAGACTATCGCCTGGAAACCGTCGACGTGCCCACACCTGGGCCTGATGAAATTCTCACCAAGGTCGAGCTGTGCGGCATCTGCATGGGCGACATCAAGACCTATCGCGGCGCGCCGTCGTTCTGGGGCGATGCCGAGCAACCGCGCTACGTGAAACCACCAATGATCCCAGGGCATGAGTTCGTGTGCCGCGTGGTTGCCCTCGGCCCTGGCGCGGAAAAACGCGGCGTGGCGGTCGGTGAGCGGGTGATTTCCGAGCAGATCGTGCCGTGCTGGGGCTGCCGGTTCTGCAACCACGGCCAATACTGGATGTGCCAGAAGCATGACCTCTACGGCTTCCAGAACAATGTGCAGGGCGCCATGGCCCAGTACATGATTTTCACCAAGGAAGGCATCATCCATAAGGTGCCGGAATCCATCGCCCCGGATGAAGCGATCCTGATCGAACCCCTGGCCTGCTCGCTGCACGCGGCGGAACGCGCCGATGTCGACCACGACGACATTGTAGTGGTCGCCGGCGCCGGCACCCTGGGCCTGGGCATCATCGGCGCGGTGCGTCTGCGCAACCCGAAAAAACTCATCGTGCTGGACATGAAACCCGAACGCGCCGCCCTGGCCCTGCGCATGGGCGCCGACGAAGTGTGGAACCCGGCCGAGGTCGACGTGCTGGCGAAAATCCGCGCGATCACCGATGGCTACGGCTGCGACATCTATATCGAAGCCACCGGGCACCACAAGGCAGTGAACCAGGGCCTGGCGATGCTGCGCAAATTGGGGCGTTTCGTTGAATTCAGCGTGTTCAATGATGAAGCCACGGTGGATTGGTCGATCATCGGCGACCGCAAGGAGCTGGATATTCTCGGCTCGCACCTGGGGCCGTATATGTACCCGCGCGCCATCGACTTTATCGGCAGCCGCAAGATCGACATGCGCGATGTGGTAACCCATAAGTTTGCGCTGGCGGATTTCAAGGAAGCGTTTGCGGTGATGGAGCGTGGCGACAAGTCGCTCAAGGTGGTACTTGAGCCTTAAGCACACCACAGATCTATGTGGGGGGACTTGCCCCCGATGGCGGTGTGACAGTCAGCACATCTATTACTGAACCACCGCTATCGGGAGCAAGCCCCCTCCCACACTGGATAGCGGTGAACCAATAAAAAACAGGAACCCGCGTTATGAATCGAGTCATCAACGATCCGGACCAAGTGGTCGAAGACATGCTGCGCGGCATCCTGGTCGCGCACCCTGAACTGCGCCAGTTCGAAACCAACCCAAGGGTCATCGTCAAGGCCAAACCCTCGGCCCAGGGCCGTGTCGGCATCGTCACCGGCGGTGGTTCCGGGCATGAACCGGCCTTTCTCGGCTACGTCGGCCCGGGCCTGGTGGACGCGGTGGCGGTCGGTGAGATTTTCTCCTCGCCCACCGCCAAGAGCTTTTTCGACGCCTTCCGCGCCGCCGACCATGGCGCGGGCGTGGCCTGCCTGTACGGCAACTACGCGGGTGACAACATGAACGTGAAGCTGGCGATGAAAATGGCCGCCAGTAAAGACATGCGTATTCGCACCGTGGTCGCCAACGACGACGTCGCCTCCGCCCCCCAGGCGGATATCGCCAAGCGGCGCGGCGTGGCCGGGGAAATCTTCATGTGGAAAATCGGCGGAGCCGCCGCCGCCCAGCATTACGACCTGGACGGCGTGATTCGCGTCGCGCAAAAAGCCGTCGACCACTGTCGCTCGATTGGCATCGGCCTCACGCCCTGCACCATCGCCGCAGTGGGCAAGCCGAACTTCCAGATCCCCGACGGCCAGATGGAGCTGGGCATCGGCCATCATGGCGAACCGGGCATCGAAGTGATCCCCATCGAATCCGCCGCAGCCATGGCCGAGCGCATGCTCGCCCCCATCCTCGCAGACCGCGACTTCAGCCAGGACGACAGCGTGGTGGTGCTGGTCTCCGGTCTCGGCGCCACGCCGGTGATGGAGTTGTACGTGTTCTATGCCGAGGTGGAACGCCAGCTCACGGCCAAGGGTTTGAAGATTCACCGTTGCTATGTCGGCAACTACTTCACCTCCCTGGAAATGATGGGCGTGACCCTGACCCTGCTCGGCCTGGACGCGGAGCTGAAAACCCTGATCGACCAACCCTGCCGTTCCATCGGCATGACCCAGGCGGAGTGAACCATGAGTGAGCATTTTTCCAGCCACGACGGCAGCGCCATCGTCGCCGACCTGGTCAGCGTGATCGTGGCCAACCGTGACTACCTCAGCGAAATCGACGGTGCGATTGGCGACGGTGACCACGGCATCAACATGGCCAAGGGCTTCGCCCATTGTGGGCGCGCGCTTGAGGGTCGCCAACTGACCCTGGCGGCAGCCCTGGACGAACTGACCCTGAGCCTGATGGAGGGCATCGGCGGCTCGATGGGCCCGTTGTATGGCAGCCTGTTTATCGGCATGGCCGACGAAGTGCGCGGCAGTGAAGACATCGACGCCGCCACCTTCGCCCGCTTGCTGCGCGGCGGCCTGACGTCGTTGCAGGACATTACCGAGGCGGGTGTGGGTGACAAGTGTTTGATGGACACCCTGATTCCGGCGGTGCAAGCCTTTGAGCGAGCGCACGCCGATGGGGCTTCGTTCTACGCCGCGCTGGAGACGATGAAAAGCGCTGCTTCCCAAGGGCGTGATTCGACCAGGGACCTGGTGGCGAAGATAGGCAGGGCCAGCCGCCTGGGTGAACGCTCGCTAGGGGCGCTGGATGCTGGGGCGGTGTCGTGCTGCCTGATCCTCACGCGGCTGGCGGATTCCATCCAGCCCCGCTTGGCCTGACCGGTGATCGTTCCCACGCTCCGCGTGGGAATACAGCCCTGGACGCTCCGCGTCCCGCCTGCGCGAGGGTGACGCAGAGCGTCACGGGATGCGCGCCCACGCAGAGCGTGGGAGCGATCGAGTTGGTAGTGGATTACCAGAACCGCTGCTGAGTCAGCCGGCTCCACCAGGTCAGTAACACCCGGTCCACCGAACCACTGGCCGCCAGCCCTACCCGCTCCTGCAGGCTTTTACGCTCGGCATAATGCAGGTGGAACACCTCGGCGGTCTTGGCCTTGGTGGCCAGGTATTCGTCGCTGGTCTGCAGCTCGTCGACCAGTTGCTTGTCGAGGGCGGCAACACCCAGCCACACTTCTCCGGTGGCTACCTCGTCAATCGCCAACTGCGGGCGATAACGCGAGACGAAGTTCTTGAACAATTGGTGCGTGATGTCCAGGTCTTCCTGGAATTTCTCGCGCCCCTTCTCGGTGTTTTCGCCAAACACCGTCAGCGTGCGTTTGTATTCGCCGGCGGTCAGCACTTCGAAGTCGATATCATGCTTTTTCAGCAGGCGGTTGACGTTGGGCAACTGGGCAACCACGCCGATGGAACCGAGGATCGCGAACGGGGCGCTGATGATCTTCTCGCCGATGCACGCCATCATATAGCCGCCGCTGGCCGCGACCTTGTCGATGCACACGGTCAATGGCACGCCCGCTTGACGAATACGCGCCAGTTGGGAAGAGGCCAGGCCGTAGCTGTGCACCATGCCGCCGCCGCTTTCCAGGCGCAGCACCACTTCGTCCTTGGGCGTGGCCAGGCTCAGCAGTGCGGTGATTTCATGGCGCAGGCTTTCGGTGGCGGAGGCCTTGATGTCACCGTCGAAATCCAGCACGAATACCCGCGCCTTAGGCTCGGGCTTCGTCTTGCTCTGCTTTTTTTCGGCTTTGCTTTCGGATTTGCGCAGGGCCTTGAGCTGGTCCTTGTCGAGCAGACTCGATTCCAGGCGCTCGCGCAAGCCCTTGTAGAAATCGTTCAGCTTGCTGACCTGCAACTGGCCAGCGGATTTGCGACGCCCTTTGCTGCGCAGCGCCGCGAAGCTGATCAGCACCACCAGAATAGCGACCACCAGGGTGACGGTCTTCGCCAGAAAGCTCGCATATTCGGCCAAAAAATCCATATGTCTCCTTAAGAATGCACTGCGCCAGGCGCGGATGGCCCAGCATACCGGCGCCAATGCCCGCGGACCAGTGCCCAAACCGCCACCAGCGCTCCTCTAACAGGCTTTTAAAACAAGCGTATGTTTTTTCATTGACAGCTCGCGGGCATCCTCATAACCTCGCCAGACTTTCAACGTACCGGGAAAACGGACGTGGGCAGCATCTATCTGATTCGACATGGCCAGGCCTCCTTCGGTGCAGACGACTATGACGTGCTGTCGCCCGTCGGCGTGGAACAAGCCCAGGTACTCGGTCGCCACCTGGCCGACCTGGGGCTGACGTTCGATCGCTGCCTGTCGGGTGACCTGCGCCGCCAGCAGCACACCGCCACCGCCACGTTCGATCAATACAGCGCCCTCGGCCTGCCGGTTCCGCCGCTGGAAATCGACAGCGCGTTCAACGAATTCGACGGCGAGGCGATTATTCGCGGCCTGCTCCCCGACCTGCTAGGCGCCGAACCCGACGCCGTGCACATCCTGCGCAATGGTGCGCAGAACCGCAGCGAATTCCAGCGCATCTTCGCCCTGATCATCGAGCGCTGGCTGGCCGGCACCTACGACCCGCCGGGGCTGGAAAGCTGGCTGGGGTTTGTCGAGCGTGTCCAGGGCGGCTTGCAGCGCATCCTTGAAGCGGCCGACAACTCGCACAAGATCGCGGTATTTACCTCCGGCGGCACCATCACCGCCCTGCTCCACCTGATTACCCGGATGCCGGCCGCCCAGGCATTCGAACTGAACTGGCAAATTGTCAACACCTCGCTCAACCAACTGAAATTCCGTGGTCGCGAGGTGGCACTGGCTTCCTTCAACAGTCATACCCACTTGCAGCTGTTGAAGGCGCCGCAGTTCATCACTTTCCGATGAAGTGCGGCCAACCGTGACCCCAAGGTCACTGGACTCTACCCTAAAGGATCGAAACCATGACTGACGTAGCTAAAGCCGTAGAAGCAATGAAAGCCAAATTCAACCCAAGCGCCGCTGAAGGCCTGGACCTGGTATTCGGTTTCCGTATCGACGACACCAAGAACTTTTCGCTGGTGGTCAAAGACAAGACCTGCGAACTGCAGGAAGGTGAAAACCCGGACGCCCAAGTGACCCTGGTCATGGACAGCGAAACCCTGGAAGGCATCGTCGACGGCTCCACCGACGGCATGCAGGCCTTCATGGGCGGCAAACTGCGCACCGAAGGCGACATGATGCTGGCCATGAAGCTGAGCGAGCTGTTTCCTTCCTGATTCAGGCACAACCTGAATTTGATGAAGATCCAATGTGGGAGGGGGCTTGCTCCCGATAGCGGTGTATCAGTGACAGGTGAGCTGGCTGAGACACCGCCATCGGGAGCAAGCCCCCTCCCACGTTAAGTTTTAGGTTGCAGCAACAACGCCACCAGCGCACTCCACCCTGTCTGGTGCGACGCCCCCAACCCCCTGCCGGTCTCCCCATGAAAATACTCATGGAACAACACCAGGTCACGGCTGAGCGGGTCCGCCTCCAACTGTGCATACGCCGCCATCGACGGGCGCAGGCCATTTTCGTCCCTTAGAAACAACCCGGTCAGGCGCTGACTGAGGCTGTCGGCCACTTCCTCCAGGGATGACAGATAACCGCTGCCCTTGGGGTATTCCACCGAAAAGTTATCCGCGTAATAGCGATGAAATTCACGCAGCGACTCAATCAGCATGTAGTTGACAGGCATCCACAACGGCCCGCGCCAATTGGAGTTGCCACCGTACAAACGTGAATCGGATTCGCCGGGCTGGTAACTGGCGCACAGGGTGTTGCCATTCATCTTCAGGGCCAGGGGCTGCTCGGCGAAGGCCTTGGACAAGGAGCGCACGCCAAACGCCGACAAGAACTCATCGTCATCCAGCATGCGCCGCAGCAAATCCTTGGTGCGCTCACCGCGCAGCAATGCCAGTAGCAGCCGATTGCCCTGCCCCGGTTCGTTCCAACGCGATACCAGCCTGGCCAGGTCCGGCCGATGGTGCATGAAGCCCAACAGCCGCTCGCGCAAGCCCGCCAGGCCTTCATGCTCGCGCTGCTCCAGCACCAGCACCGCGAACAACGGCATCAGCCCGACGATAGAACGCAGGCGCACCGGTTCGCTCTCGCCATCGGGGCGGTGCAGCACGTCGTAGAAAAACAGATCCTGCTCATCCCACAGCCCGTCGGCGCTGTCGTCGACGCGGTTGATGGCGCCGGCGATGTACAGGAAGTGCTCGAAGAACTTCACCGCGATATCCACGTACACGCCATTGCGCTTGGCCAGCTCCAGGGCGATGCGCATCAAGTCCAGCGCATAGGCGGCCACCCACGCCGTACCGTCCGCCTGGTCCAGCTGATAGCCCGGTGGCAGCGCGGCAGAGCGGTCGAACAGGGCGATATTGTCCAGCCCGAGAAAGCCGCCCTGGAACAGGTTGCGGCCCTCGGCGTCCTTGCGGTTGACCCACCAGGAAAAATTCAGCAGCAGTTTGTGGAAAATCCGCTCCAGAAAGTCTAGGTCGCCCACACCGGTCAACGCCTTGTCCTGCTGATACACGCGCCAGCTGGCCCAGGCATGCACGGGTGGGTTGGCATCGTCGAAGCGCCACTCATAAGCCGGCAGTTGGCCATTGGGGTGCATGAAGCGGTCCTTCACCAGCAACAACAGCTGTTGCTTGGCGTAGCCCGGATCGATCAGCGCCATCGCCACCGCCTGGAAGCCCTGGTCCCACGAGGCGTACCACGGGTATTCCCAGGTGTCGGGCATGGAGAGAATGTCGAAGTTGGACAGGTGCCGCCAATGGGTATTGCGCAGATGCAGGCGCTCGGGCGGCGGCGCGGGCTGGGCCGGGTCGCCGTCGAGCCACTGGTTCACGTCGAAATAGTACAACTGCTTGGACCACAGCAACCCGGCCAGGGCTTGACGCTGCACGTTGCGTGCATCTTCGTCGGCGATGCCTTGCTGCAGCGCCGCGTAGAAATCATCGGCCTCCTGGCGGCGCTGTTCGAACAGCTTGCGCGCATTGACCTCGGGCGCGTCCACAGGGGCAAAGCGCAGGTACAGGACTTTGCGCTCCTGACCCGCCAGTTCCAGGACGAACCGCGCCGCCACCTTGGTGCCCGTATCTCGGCGAATCGCGTCTTGCACACCGCCGACCACGTAATCGTTGATGCCGTCCTTGAACGGCCCCGGCGCCGCCGGCCCACCCAGCCTGGGGACGTTGGTCTGGTTTTCACAAAACAACCATTCCACGCCGTCCTGGCCCCAGGCGCTGAGATGGCGGTCGCCCAGCTCATGATGACGCGCTCGCACGCGGTCACCGTCCAGGGTCAAGCCGGGCTTGGGGGCGTCGAAGGTCCAGCTCCAGTCATTGCGCGCCCACAGCTGGGGCAATACCTGCAGGCGCGTGGGTTGCTCGGCACGGTTGTGCACGGTGATGCGCATGAAAATATCGTCGGGTTGATGCTTGGCGTATTCAACGCTGACGTCGCAGTAGCGGTTATCGTCAAACACGCCGGTATCGAGGATTTCATACTCAGCGTCAGCCAGCCCACGGCGGGCGTTTTCGGCGATCAGGTCGGCGTAGGGAAACGCTCCATGGGGGTATTTGTAGAGCATGCGCATGTAGGCATGGCTCGGCACGCCATCGACGAAAAAGTACAGTTCCTTGACGTCTTCACCGTGGTTGCCTTCGGCGTTATCGAGGCCGAACAGGCGCTCCTTGAGGATCGCGTCGCGTTCGTTCCACAGCGCCAGGCCCAGGCACCAGCGTTGCGCCTTGTCGCTGAAACCGGCCAGGCCATCCTCGCCCCACCGGTAGGCGCGGCTGCGGGCATGTTCATGGGGAAAATAGGCCCAGGCGTCGCCGTCGGCGCTGTAGTCCTCGCGTACGGTGCCCCATTGGCGTTCACTCAGGTACGGCCCCCACTCGCGCCAGCTTTCTGCATGCTCCGTCGCCAGACGTTGACCTTCGAGGGTGTCGAGCATTCGGTGTGTGGGTGCGGCCGTCATTGAGTCCTCCATCGCCGGTCTGATGAGCAGCAGTGTAGAACCCAATGCCGCCCGGATGCACATGAAGACTGCATAGGGCCGTCACCTCATTCATTTGCAGAATGAAGTCCAGAGGAAACTTCGTTTGCACGCGCCTCTTGGGCCCAACAAAATCCAGGGAAAGCCACACATCTCGCCTCAGCCTTCAGGAATTTTTCTATGCCAGGTACCGCACATGTCAGCCCCGACGAGATCCGTAAGGGCTTTTCCCGGGCGATGTCCGATATGTACAGGGATGAAGTGCCGTTGTACGGCGCGCTGATGACCCTGGTGGCCCAGACCAACGCACAGGTGCTGGAGCGCAACCCGGGCCTGGCCGAGCACCTGCGACGTACGGGTGAGATCGAGCGCCTGGACATGGAGCGCCACGGTGCGATCCGCCTGGGCACCGCTGCGGAACTGGCGATCATCAATCGTCTGTTCGCGGTCATGGGCATGCAACCGGTGGGCTATTACGACCTGACACCGGCTGGCGTGCCGGTCCATTCCACGGCCTTTCGCGCCGTCCACGAACAGTCGCTGCAAACCAGCCCGTTTCGCGTGTTCACCTCGCTGCTGCGCCTGGAGCTGATCGAAAGCCCAGCGCTGCGCAGCTTCGCCGAAACCGCCCTGGCCAAGCGCTCGATCTTCACCCCCGGCGCCCTGGCGCTGATCGAACAGGCGGAAAAACACGGCGGCCTCGGAGCCTCTGACGCCGAGGAATTCATTCGCCAGGCGCTGGAGACGTTTCGCTGGCACCCCACCGCCACCGTCACGGCCGCGCAGTATCGGCAACTCAGCGACCAGCATCGCCTGATCGCCGACGTAGTGGCCTTCAGAGGCCCGCATATCAATCACCTCACCCCGCGCACCCTGGACATCGACCAGGTGCAGGCGGCCATGCCCGGCCACGGCATCACCCCCAAAGCCGTGATCGAAGGCCCACCTCGGCGCAAGTGCCCGATCCTGCTGCGCCAGACCAGCTTCAAGGCCCTCGACGAACCCATTGGCTTTACCGATGCCCAGGGCAGCCACAGCGCACGCTTCGGCGAAATCGAACAGCGCGGCGTCGCGCTCACCCCCAAAGGGCGTGCCCTGTACGACCAACTGCTGAATGCCGCCCGCGATGAACTCGGTGCCTTCCCGAACGAGTCCAATGCCACGCGTTATGAACAATTGATGGAGCAACACTTCCAGGCCTTCCCGGATGATCACGCGCAAATGCGTGAACAAGGCTTGGCGTACTTCCGCTATTTCCCCACTGAAAAAGGCCTGGCGGCCCGCGGCCAACTCGACCAACCACGCACACTGGAGGCATTGATCAGCGCGGGGCATGTAGAGGTTGAACCGCTGGTGTACGAGGATTTCCTGCCGGTGAGCGCGGCGGGGATTTTTCAGTCGAACCTGGGCGATGCGGCGCAGAGTCATTACACGGCGAATTCAAACAAGGATGAGTTTGAGCAGGCGTTGGGCCGCAGCACGATTGACGAGTTGCAGCTGTATGGCGAGACGCAGCAGCGTTCCGTGGATCAATGCATGAGCACGCTGCTGGTATAAAAAAATCTGCACATTCGAATGGGGCACGGGTTGTGGTGAGGGAGCTTGCTCCCTCGCCACGGGTTGGGGGTTTGCTCAACTCAACTTTGCGACAATCTCATCTTTGATCAACAGCCGTTTCTTCTTCAGTTTTTCCACATCCTCATCGTTGGCACTTGCCGACTCCGCCTTCAGCACCTCCCCATCGGCAGCGTCGTATTGCGTGAGCAACGAGTCCAGACGCTTGTCACTCGCCCTGCGTTCGTGAACAGCTTCCTTGCTCATCCCCAAGTCCTGATACAGGTCGTGTTTCACTGGCATGGCGTACCTCCACAAGTTGATCAATGGCCTACCCCTTGAAGCTAGCCCATTCCCAGGGGTCTTGTCATGTTCAAGGTCAAACCCTCTCCGTTCGTCGTAACCTCGGCGATGCAATCAAACCTTTGCCGTGCCCTGCCCTCCACTGTAGATCGCCACCCGAGGGAGACCGGTTTTTATGAATCACACTGCCACTGCTGCCGACACGCAATGCATCAACACCATCCGCACACTGGCCATGGATGCCGTGCAGAAGGCCAACTCGGGCCACCCTGGCACGCCCATGGGCCTGGCGCCGGTGGGCTACACGTTGTGGAGTCGCTTCCTGCGCTACCACCCGGAACATCCCGACTGGCCCAACCGCGACCGCTTCGTGTTGTCGGTGGGGCATGCGTCGATGCTGCTGTACTCGCTGCTGCACCTGGCCGGCGTGGTAGAAATCGATGCCCACGGCAAGCGCTCCGGGCAGCCGGCGGTCAGCCTGGACGATATCAAGCAGTTCCGGCAAATGGGTTCCAAAACCCCGGGCCACCCCGAGTACCGCATGACCACCGGGGTGGAAACCACCACCGGCCCCTTGGGCCAGGGCTGCGCCAACAGCGTGGGCATGGCGATGGCCGAGCGGTGGCTGGCCCAGCGGTTCAACCGCGACGACCAGGTGCTGTTCGACTACGACGTCTACACCCTGTGCGGTGACGGCGACATGATGGAAGGCATCAGCAGCGAAGCGGCGTCGATGGCCGGACATTTGCGCCTGGATAACCTGTGCTGGATCTACGACAACAACACCATCAGCATCGAGGGCCACACCGAACTGGCCTTCAGTGAAGATGTGATCAAGCGTTTCCAGGCGTATGGCTGGCACACCGTGCATGTCACCGATGCCAATGACCTGCAGGCGCTGAGCGTGGCGCTGGAAACCTTCAAGGCCAATACCGGCGCGCCGACCCTGATCGTGGTCGATAGCGTGATCGGCTACGGCTCGCCGCACAAACACAACACCGCTGCGGCCCACGGCGAGCCGTTGGGCGAGGATGAAATTCGCTTGACCAAAGCCGCGTATGGCTGGCCAGAGGATTCCAGTTTCCTGGTGCCCGATGAGGCGCGCACCACGTTGCGCGACGCACTGCATGAGCGTGCCGAGCCGCTGTATGCCGAGTGGAACCAGACCCTGTCATCCCTCGACCCGCAACGCGCCGATGAACTGCAGCGCATGCGCGCCGGAGAAATGCCCGAGCACTGGCAGGCCGACCTGCCGCGCTTTGCGACCGATGCCAAGGGTGTCGCCAGCCGTGCATCCGGCGGCGAAGTGCTGAACGCCTTCGCCCAACACATCCCCTGGTTGCTCGGCGGTTCGGCGGATTTGTCACCCTCGACCAAGACCAATCTCACCTTCGACGGCGCCGGCCGTTTCAGTGCCGATGACTACAGCGGGCGCAACCTGCACTTCGGCATTCGCGAGCACGCCATGGGCGCAATTGCCAACGGCATGGCGCTGTCCTACCTGCGGCCGTACACCTCGACGTTCCTGGTGTTCAGCGATTACATGAAACCGCCGATCCGCCTGGCGGCGATCATGGAGTTGCCGGTGGTCTTCGTGTTTACCCATGACTCGATCGGCGTCGGCGAAGACGGCCCCACCCACCAGCCCATCGAACACCTGACCCAACTGCGCGCCACCCCAGGCCTGTTGACCCTGCGCCCAGGGGACGCGAATGAAACCCTGGAATTGTGGAAGGTGGCGCTGGCACAGACCGATCGACCAAGCTGCGTGGTGTTGTCGCGCCAACCGCTGCCAACCCTGGATCGCAGCCGCTATGCCGCCGCCTCCGGTGCGGCCAAAGGCGCCTACGTGCTGGCCGGCGCAGACAAGCCTGAAGTGATCCTGATCGCCACGGGCAGTGAAGTCAGCCTGGCGGTCGCCGCCTACGAACAACTCACGGACGAAGGCATTGCCGCGCAGGTGGTGTCGATGCCGAGTTGGGAACTGTTCGAAGACCAGGACCAGGCCTACCGCGACAGCGTGTTACCGCCGGCGGTGAAGGCGCGCGTGGTGGTGGAACAGGCCGGCCCGTTGGGCTGGGACCGCTACGTCGGGCAGACCGGCGCCAAAGTGGTGATGAACAGCTTTGGCGCGTCGGCACCGCTGGCGAAGTTGCAGGAAAAGTACGGGTTCACTAAGGAAAATGTGGTGAAGCTGGCCAAGCAGCAGCTCCAGCACAACCGGGCTGAGTAACCCCTCTCGATGCGCAGGGGGCTTGCCCCCTGCTGCATCCAGACTGGCGACGGCTCAATTCTTGTAGTCGGTATCGCTACGCTCCAACTTCCGGATCAACGCATTCCAATGCCGCGTTACCCCAGGCCCTTCGCCGCTGCTGAAGACCTTGGCCTGCTCCTCGACCCTGGCCACCACTTCAGCCGGTGGAAATACCAGTTCCGCATTCCCGCCTGCCTGCGCCGCAATCTGGATGTTGCAGGCGCGCTCCAACCCCTGCAACTGCTGGAATGCATGCTCCACGCTGATGCCTGCGGTCAACAGCCCATGGTTGCGCAGGATCATCACGCTCTTGTCGCCCAGGTCCGCCACCAGCCGCTCGCGTTCGTCCAGGTCCAGGGCCACGCCCTCGTAGCCGTGATAGGCCACGCGTCCGGAAAACGCGATGGAATGCTGGGAGATCGGTAACAGCCCGTCCTTCTGCGCGGACACCGCAATACCGTCGCGGGTATGGGTGTGCAGCACCGCCTGCAGGTCGTGGCGCGCGCCATGGATGGCACTGTGGATCACGTAACCGGCGTAGTTGATGCCAAGGCCGGTGGGGTCATCGACCAGGGTGCCGTCGAGGTCGACCTTGACCAGGTTGGAGGCGCTGATTTCATCGAACAGCAGGCCGAAGGCGTTGATCAGGAAATGTTCCTCGGGGCCCGGTACACGGGCGGAGAAATGCGTGTAGATATGGTCGGTCCAGTTGTACAAGGCCGCCAGCCGATAGGCGGCGGCCAGTTTGACGCGCACCTCCCATTCCTCTGGCGTGACGCGTTGGCGGACGGTACTGGAAACGCTCGATAGCGAGGTGACGCTGCTCATGGCAAAACTTCCTGGATGGCCTTAAGGACTTCCCGGCCAGCCTAGGCGATGCGCAAAAATAATAAAAAGCACATTTTAATCTAAGCTAATTATTATTAATTTTTATAAAATTCTCGGCAACTACACATAACAAATGTGGGAGGGAGCAAGCCCCCTCCCACACGGATTCAGGCAGCGTTGCGGATCTTGTGCAGGGAATCGGCTACCCATTGACCAAACGCATCCACCGGCCCTTGCAGGTTGCCAAGAAAGTGCGGATAGATCAGCCATAAATCCATCACCGGCTTGAAGTCCTTCAACGGCATCACCGCCAGTTGCTCGCGATGGGCACTGCGCGCAAGCAACGGGCGCGGCACCAGGCCAAGGCCCAGCCCATCCGCCACCAGCCCCAATTGCAACTCGGTGCCGAAGGTTTCCAGGTTCACCCGCAAGGCCAGGCCCTGGTCCGACAGGGTACGTTGCAGACCGGCACGGAAGCCGCAGCCGTCCGGGTTGAGGATCCAACCGTGCTGGTACACGTCGGCCAGCTTGCACGGCTTTTTCGGCAGTTGCGCCGTGGCGCACACCACCACCAGGTCCATCTTGCCGATGGACTCACCAACGATGTTGTCCGGAAAAATCTTGCCCGCCGGGAATAACGCCACCGCCGCATCCAGCTCGCCGCGCTCGATCTTGCCGACCAACTGGCTGCCCCAGCCGGTAGCCACCTGGGCGCGCAGGTCGGTGTACTCGCTGCGCAGGTGCTTGAGCGCATCGAGCAGCACCACGTCGCCGATGGTCTGCGGCACCCCCAGGCGCAGCACGCCGCTGGGCGGTGCGTCGGTGGCAACCAGCTCGCGCAGCGCGTCCATCTCGCGCAGGATCGAGCGGCACTGCTCATACACCCGGGTGCCGATCAGCGTAGGCTTGAGCGGTTTGGTGTTGCGGTCGAACAGCTCAACCCCCAGCGCCTGCTCGAAGTTCTGCACACGGCGGGTGATGGCCGGCTGGGTCAACTGCAACGACTCGGCGGCATGGCTGATGGACTGGCAACGAATCACTTCGACAAAGGCATCGATATCGTCAATTTTCATTTGGGCCGCACATAGAGAACAGTCATTAAGATGTGCGCCAAGCATAGTTGGCGTCACCCGGTCTGGATAGCCCGTGCTGTGATCAATAACGTCTAACGCTATACAGGACAATTCTAAATTACTTACAGCTATAAGCTAATCATTAAAAAATAGCATATTAACCACAAACATTATGCTTAGATAAGCCCATCAACTACCGCGAATGGAATGTTCATGAGCCAGGCCCGACACCCCGAGAGATTACGCGCCTTTATCGGCGCCTTGGCTGAGCTGATCGACGGCAACCCGCGCGAGGGCGACCTGCTGCACCGTGGCGGCAAGCTGCTGGCGCAACTGGTCAGCCATGATGACTGGCTCCCCGACGCATTCGCCCAACCCGACCCCGAGCGCTATCAGCAATTTCTGCTGCATGCCGACTCGCGCCAGCGTTTCAGTATCGTCAGCTTTGTGTGGGGGCCGGGTCAACGCACGCCGATTCATGATCATCGGGTGTGGGGGCTGATCGGCATGTTGCGCGGCGCAGAATTTTCCCAGGGTTTTGCGCGGGCGCCCGATGGCGCGCTGGTCGCCGAGGGCACGCCGGTGCAACTGCTGCCGGGCCAAGTCGAAGCGGTGTCGCCCAAGATCGGTGATATCCATCAGGTGAGCAATGCCTACGACGACCAGGTGTCCATCAGCATTCATGTGTACGGCGCCAACATCGGCGCGGTGCGTCGAGCGGTGTATCAACCCGACGGCAGCGAGAAGCTGTTTATCTCCGGTTATTCCAACGCCTACCTCCCGAATATCTGGGACCTGTCCAAAGAAAAGAGCCCTGCCCTATGAGCACCGTATCGACCCGCAACTACGCCCGGATTCGCCAGGCCCTGTTGGACCATGAGGAAGTCGCCCTGGTAGACGTGCGCGAGGAAGCGCCGTATGCCGAAGGCCACCCGCTGTTTGCCGTGAACATTGCCCTGTCCAGGCTGGAACTCGAGGTGTATGCGCGCATTCCACGTCGCGATACGCAGGTCACGCTGTACGACAACGGTGAAGGTCTGGCCGAGCGCGCCGCCGAACGCCTGGTTGCGCTGGGTTACACCCAGGTCAGCCTGCTGGAAGGTGGGCTTGAGGGCTGGCGCCAGGCCGGTGGCGAGCTGTTTATCGACGTCAACGTACCGAGCAAGGCCTTTGGCGAACTGGTGGAAAGCCAGCGCCACACGCCGTCCCTGGCGGCCGAGGAAGTCCAGGCGCTGCTCGACAGCCAGGCCGATGTGGTGGTGCTCGACGCCCGGCGTTTCGATGAATACCAGACCATGAGCATCCCCACCGGCATCAGCGTGCCGGGCGCCGAACTGGTGCTGCGCGCCCGTGAACTGGCCCCGGACCCGGCTACGCGCATTATCGTCAACTGCGCCGGGCGTACCCGCAGCATTATCGGCACCCAGTCATTGATCAATGCCGGCGTAGCCAACCCGGTGTCGGCGCTGCGCAACGGCACCATCGGCTGGACCCTGGCCGGGCAGACACTCGCCCATGGTCAAGCAAGGCGCTTTGCGCCCACCAGCGAGGAACATCGCCAGATCGCCGCTCAAGCTGCCCGCGGCGTGGCCGACAAGGCCCGCGTCGGCCGTGCCACCCTCGATGATCTGCAACGCTGGCAGCAGGACGCGACACGCACCACCTACCTGTTCGACGTGCGCACCCCGGAAGAATTCGAGGCCGGCCACCTGCCCGGCGCCCGCTCCACACCGGGGGGGCAACTGGTGCAGGAAACCGACCATGTCGCCAGCGTGCGTGGCGCGCGCCTGGTGCTGGTGGACGATGACGGCGTGCGTGCAAATATGTCGGCGTCCTGGCTCGCCCAGCTGGGTTGGGACGTCTATGTGCTCGACGAGGTGCACGCCGCGCATTTCAGCGAACACGGCGCCTGGGTCGCGCCGGTGCCCGCGCCACCCCAGGCCGAATTGATCAGCGCGCACACCCTCGCCGACTGGCTCGAACATGACGACACGGTGGTGCTGGACTTCACCGCCAGCGCCAATTACGTGAAGCGCCATATCCCCGGTGCCTGGTGGACGTTGCGTGCGCAACTGCCCCAGGCGCTGGCAAAAGTGCCCCGCGCGCAGCGCTACGTATTGACCTGCGGCAGCAGCCAGTTGGCGCGCCTGGCGGTGCCCGAAGTCGAAGCCCTGACCGGCAGGCAAGTGTTCTTGCTGGAGGGCGGCACCGCCACCTGGATCGCCGCGCAACTGCCGCTCGAAGAAGGCGAAACGCACCTGGCGTCACCGCGTATCGACCGCTACCGCCGCCCCTATGAAGGCACCGATAACCCACGGGAAGCCATGCAGGCCTACCTGGATTGGGAATTCGGCCTGGTCGAGCAACTGGCCCGCGACGGCACCCACGGTTTCTACGTGATCTGATCCACCGCAGCACCGTTCCCGGATATCCGACCCCTTCTCCAGGCGGAGGTACCTTCCTTTACCCAACGCCTGGAGTCTGTCCCATGCTGTTCAATACGCCCCTCTCACGCCTGCTGCTGGGCGGCGCCCTGGCACTCGGCCTGCTTGCCAATGCCCACGCCGCCGACCTGCAACCCTTGCGCGTGGCCAACCAGAAGTCGACGATCAAGGCGCTGCTGGAAGCCTCCGGCGAAACTAAAAACGTGCCGTACGAGATCAAGTGGTCGGAATTCCCCTCGGCCTCGCCCCTGGGCGAAGCGTTGAATGCCGGCGCGGTGGATGTCGGCGCCCTGGGCGATGCGCCCTATGTGTTCGCCCTCGGCGCCGGTGCGTCGCTCAAAGTGATCAGCATCATCCACGCCGAAGGGCGTAACACCACCGCGTTGCTGGTGCCCCAGGATTCGCCGATCAAGACCGCAGCCGACCTCAAGGGCAAGAAAATCGTCACCGGGCGCGGCTCCATCGGCCATTACCTGGCGATCAAGGCCCTGGCCAGCGCCGGCCTGACGTCAAAGGATGTGCAGTTCATTTTCCTGCTGCCCGCCGAATCCCGCTTGGTGCTGGATAACGGCACCGCCGATGCCTGGGCGACCTGGGACCCGTACACCACCGTAGTCACCTCACAAAGCAACGCCCGTGTGCTGGTCAGCGGCAGGAACCTGCTGAGCAACCACCTGTACTTCGCCGCCACCGCCCAGGCCATTGCCGACAAGCGCGTGCAACTGGATGACTTTGTCGCCCGCGTCGACCGGGCCTACGCCTGGGCCAACAACCACCCCGACGAATACGCCGCCGCCCAGGCCAAAATCACCGGCCTGCCGTTGGCGGTGCACATTGAAGTGGCCAAGGACACCCACCTGTCCCCGGTGCAGATTGACGACGCGGTGATCAGCGGCCTGCAAGCTACCGCCGACACCTACCAGAAGGAAGGCCTGTTGAGCCGGCGCATCGACGTGTCCCAAGGCTTCGACAAAAGCTTCAACACCCAGCGTGCCCCCAATTCCCAAGCATCGCGCTAAGGAGCAGAACATGAGCAAGCCACGTCAATTGAAACTCGGTGCCATGGTTCACGGCGTCGGCCACGGTTGGGGCGAATGGCGCCACCCGCAGGCGCAACCCAACGCCAGCACGAATTTCGGCTTTTACAAACAGCAGACCGAACTGGCCGAAACCGCCCGGTTCGACTTCGTGTTCATCGCCGACAGCCTGCATATCCACGCCAAGTCCAGCCCGCACTACCTCAACCGGTTTGAACCGCTGACCATCCTTTCGGCCCTGGCCGCGCTGACCACGCACATCGGCCTGGTCGCCACCGTGACCGTCAGCTACACCGAGCCCTACCAGGTGGCGCGCCAGTTTGCCTCGCTGGACCATATCAGCGGTGGCCGCGCCGGTTGGAACGTGGTCACTTCGTGGCTGAGCGGCACCGCCGATAACTTCGGCAAAGCCGAACACCCGCCTCACGCCGTGCGCTACCGCATCGCCAAGGAACACCTGAATGTGGTCAAGGGCCTGTGGGACTCCTGGGAAGACGACGCCTTTGCCTATAACAAGCACAGCGGCGAATTCTTCACCCCGCACAAGCTGCATGCGCTTAACCACCAGGGCGAATTTTTCTCGGTCAAGGGCCCGCTGAATATTGCGCGTTCGCGCCAGGGCCAGCCGGTGATTTTCCAGGCCGGTACCTCGGAAGACGGGCGCAACTTCGCCGCGCAGAATGCCGATGCGATCTTTGTGCATGTGGAGACTGTCGACGAGGGCAAAGCCTATACCGCCGACCTCAAACGCCGGGCCAAGGGCTTTGGGCGTGACCCGGACAGCCTGTCGATCCTGCCGGGTATCCGCCCGATTGTCGGGCGCGATGCTGCCGAAGTGGAAAGCCGGTACCAGCAGGCGGTGGAACTGGTCACCGTCGAAGATGCAATCGTCGCCCTCGGCCGCCCGTTCAACGACCATGACTTCAGCCAATACCCGCTCGACGCACCGTTCCCGGACCTCGGCGACCTGGGCGCCAACAGCCAGAAAGGCGGCTCCGAGCGCATCAAGCAATTGGCCCGGGACGAAGGCCTGACCCTGCGCGAAGTGGCGCTGCGGTTCTCGCGGCCCAAGCGCGACTTCGTCGGCACACCGGAGCAGGTCGCCGATGCGATCCAGCGCTGGTTCGAAGAGGGAGCCAGCGATGGCTTCATCATCAACTCGGTACTGCCCGATGGCTTGCAGTACTTCACTGAGCTGGTAGTGCCGGTGCTGCAGCAGCGTGGGTTGTTTCGTACCGAGTACAGCGGCCAGACGTTGCGCGACAACCTCGGCCTGGACGTACCGGCCAACCGCTACAGCGTGGTTGAAGCCCCCGAAAAAGCCCTGGCCTGATCACTATCCCTTGTGGGAGGGGGCTTGCTCCCGATAGCGGTGGTTCAGCCAATGAATGTGCCGCCTGATACACCGCCATCGGGGGCAAGCCCCCTCCCACATTTTTGACCGAGTACATGCTCATGACTCAATCATCTTTACGCGCTGTGGAGGCCGTCGATTTCGACACTCTGCTCGAGCGCCTCAGCGCCGAACTGGCCAGTACCGCTCACCTGTACGATGAAAGCGGCGCCTTCCCCCACGATAATTTCAAGCGGCTGCATGAGCACGGTCTGATCGCCCTCACCGTGCCCAGCGCCCTCGGCGGCGGCGGTGCCAGCCTGCCCCTGGCGCGCAAGGCCATCAGTGCGATTGCCAAGGGCGAGCCCTCCACCGCGCTGATCCTGGTGATGCAATACCTGCAGCACAGCCGCTTGCAGGACAGCAAGACCTGGCCCCGGCACCTGCGTGTGCGCGTCGGCGAAGACGCGGTGCGCCATGGCGCGCTGATCAATGCCCTGCGCGTCGAGCCCGACCTGGGCACGCCGGCCCGTGGCGGCTTGCCGGCGACCACCGCCGTACGCAGCGCCGACGGCTGGCGCATCAGCGGGCGCAAAATCTACTCCACCGGCAGCCATGGCCTGAGCTGGTTCAGCGTGTGGGCGCGCAGCGACGATGCCGACCCGCTGGTAGGCGCCTGGCTGGTGCCCAAGGACAGCCCCGGCGTGAGCATCATCGATACCTGGGATCACCTGGGCATGCGCGCCACCTGCAGCCATGAAGTGGTGCTCGACAACGTGCTGGTGCCGCTGGACCACGCCGTCAGCGTCAGCCCGCGCAGCGCGCCGCAGCCGGAGCTGGATGGCGAGGGCTTGCTGTGGATGTCGGTGCTGCTGTCATCGGTGTACGACGCCGTGGCCCAGGCCGCGCGGGACTGGCTGGTGAACTGGCTCGAAGAACGCCAACCGTCGAACCTCGGCGCGGCGCTGTCCACCTTGCCGCGTTTCCAGGAGACCGTCGGCCATATCGACACCCTGCTGTTTGCCAACCGCAGCCTGCTCGATGCCGCCGCCGACGGCCATACGCCGGCCGCCAACGCGGCGCAATTGAAGTACTTGGTGACTGGCAACGCTATCCGCGCGGTCGAGTTGGCCATCGAAGCCTCGGGCAACCCCGGCCTGTCACGGCACAGCCCACTGCAACGGCACTACCGCGATGTGCTGTGCAGTCGCGTCCACACCCCGCAGAACGACGCCGTGCTGCAAGGCGTCGGTAAAGCGGTGTTCGCCCAACGCCAGAAGGAACGCACATGAGTCAGCTGATTATTGCCAGCCAGTTGGACGAGGACTACAACGACGTAATCCGCGCACGTCTGGCCACGCGGCACCCCCACGCCCAGGTGATCGGCGTGCCCGCCGGCGTGCCGAGCGACCTGCCGCCCCAGGCGAATATCCTGCTGCTGCGCCCTATCAATGTGCGCGGCTACACCGCACCGGATACGCCACCACCGGGCTGGCCCTACGGCGCGCAATGGGTGCACCTGGTGTCATCGGGCATCGACTTCTACCCGCATTGGCTGTTCAACGGCCCTCCCGTCACCACCTCACGGGGCAGCGCCGCCGACAACCTCGCCGAGTTCGCCCTGGCGGCGATCTTTGCCGCGTCCAAGCATTTGCCGGACATTTGGGTGAAAGACGCGCACTGGCAATTCACCGCCCTGCGCCCACTCAAGGGCACCACCCTGGGCATCCTCGGCTTCGGCGCGATTGGTCAAAGCCTGGCGCAAAAAGCCCTGGCCCTGGGCATCAATGTCGTCGCGTTGCGGCAGAGCCTGGCACCGTTTGGCGTGGGTGTAGAAGCCGCCAAGGACATCCACGACCTGTTCGCCCGTGCCGACCACCTGGTGGTGGCAGCACCGCTGACCGAGGCCACGCGGCACATCATCAACCGTGACGTGCTGGGCAGCGCCAAACCGGGGCTGCACCTGATCAATATCGCGCGCGGTGGGTTGCTGGATCAGGAAGCATTGCTGGCCGCGCTGGATAACGGCCAGATCGGCCTGGCGTCACTGGACGTGACCGAGCCGGAGCCGTTGCCGGAGGGGCATCCGTTGTACAGCCATCCACGGGTGCGGTTGTCGCCGCATACGTCGGCGATTTCGACCAATAGCCGCAATGAGATTGCCGATACGTTTCTGGCCAATCTGGAGCGCTACGTGGACGGCCTTGAGTTAGCCAACGTAGCGAACGCCTGATGCAAAACCAACTGTGGGAGGGGGCTTGCTCCCGATAGCGGTGGGTCAGTCAAAAGATGCAGTGGCTGACACTCAGCAATCGGGAGCAAGCCCCCTCCCACATTGGTTCGGTGTTCGCCATTATTTGATGCGGTAGTGGAAGGTGTTGCGCACCGCCGGCACTGCGACTGGCTTGCCGTCGACGACCCTGGGCTGATAGCGAAAGGTATTCGCCGCCGCCAGCGAAGGCCGGATAAACAACGGATGACAGCCGTCCAGCACCTTGGGATTTTCCACGCGGCCCTGGGTATTGACGGTGTATTCCACCGAACAGTCGCCTTCAATATTTTTGTCCAGTGCGCGCTCCGGGTAGTCCGGCGCTTCCTTGCTCAAGGGCTGATATTGGCGGCTGTCGAACGCCGGGGTGGTTACCGGTACAGCAACTTGGGCTTTCTCGGAAGCCACCCGTTGCTGTTCCAGACGTTGCTGCTCCAGCTCCCGATTGCGCTGCTCGGTGGCCAGGCGCTGCTGTTGCTGCTCGATTTTCTGCGCTTCGACCCGTTTGCGCGCCAGAGCGGCCTTCTCGATTTTCTGCGCCTGGATCTGCGGGTCAACCGTCGGTTTGGCCGGTACCGGTACCGGGACCGCAACCGGCTCAGGCAATGCGGGCGCTACAGGCTCAGGCTCAGGCGCCGGCATCATCACCAGTTGCGTGTGCATCACCCGTGGCGCGTCCACCACCGGTTTCTCCGGCGACCAGCCCAGCATCAATGCCGCCACTACCGCCACATGCAACGCCACGGCGAGGCCTGCCGCGAGGCTGATGCGCCACATCCCGTCGCTGTGTGGCGCCCGCGCCTGTGTCAGGCTGTGCATGATCATCGCCGTCATTGCGGGGCCTCGGTCACCAGCCCCAGGTTGCTGACACCGCCCTTCTGCAACACCGCCATGGCCGCCACCACGCGGCCGTACCCCGCGTTGTCGTCCGCGCGGATATACACCTGGGTGTCGCTGCGCGCCGCCACCACCTGCATGACCTTGGCGCCCATTTCCTCCAGGCTCACGGCGCTGTCGGTCTGGTTGCGGGTGTCGAGCTCGCCGCCCAGGTTCCAGTAGTAACCGCCGTCCGCCTGCACCGACAGCGTGAGGATCTGCTGGCGGGTGTCGGTGGCCAGCGCCTCGGCGGCGACCTTGGGCAACTCGATCTTCACACCCTGGGTCAGCATCGGCGCGGTGACCATGAAGATCACCAGCAGCACCAGCATCACGTCGATGTAAGGCACCACGTTCATCTCGGCCTTGGGCCCGTGCTTGCGTTGCGGCCTGGTCAACATCGGTTCGCTCCTTGTTCAGGCGGCCACGGCCAGGTTGATCGGGGTACCGCGCAGGGCGCGGTGCAGGCGCACTTGCAGTTCGTTGCCGAAGGCGTAGTAACGCGTGAGCAGGCTCTGGCTGCGCGCGGCAAAGCGGTTGTAGGCGATCACGGCCGGGATCGCCGCGAACAGGCCGATGGCCGTGGCAATCAAGGCTTCGGCGATGCCCGGCGCCACCGTCGACAGCGTGGCCTGTTGCACCTGGGACAAGCCGAGGAAGGAGTTCATGATGCCCCACACCGTGCCGAACAGGCCGATGTAGGGGCTGACCGAGCCCACAGTCGCGAGAAATTGCAGGCCCTTTTCCAGCTCCAGCTCCTGCTCGGTGATCGCCACCTGCAAGGCGCGCTCCACGCCTTCGAGCACTGCGGGATCGTGGTGCTGCAGGTGCTGGTATTCCTGCAGGCCGGCGATAAAAATCGGCGCCACACCGCCTTCGCCCGCCTGCACGGCGTCGCGATACAGCGGTTGCAGGTCCGATGCGGCGCGAAAGCGCACCACGAAGGCGTGCAACTGCCGCTCCAGGCGCCGCAGCACACTGCCGCGCCGGATGATCAGGTACCAACTGATCAAGGATGCCAACAGCAAGGTGATCATCACCGCCTTGACCAACAGGCTGGCGTCGCTGATCAAGCTCCAGATCGTCATATGTTCCATTGTCGCGTGCATGGTGAAGCTCCTATTCGATTAAAAATGCATGACTGGGTGATGACAGCTCAGGGTAATTTCAATGCGCGAGTCACCTCGGCCCAGGGCACGAACTTGAAATTCTGGGCTTGCTCGGGCATGCGCTTGCGCCCGTCCTGCACCACCAACATGCCTTGGCTCCACGGCCCACCCAGGTTGACGGCGGTGGCCTCGAGGCCGTCGGTTTCCGAGGCGCCATCGATGCCGGCGGCGGCGTTCAAACCGACGCGAAACGCCCCTCGCACGGCGAACGGCGGTTCGGCGTCGAGCACCAGGTAGCTGTCATTGCCCTGGCTCGAGACCACCAGGTAATCCCGTGCAGGGCTCTGATACAGCGCCAGGCCCTCTACGTCCGCATGCAGCTGCGCGCCCACCTTGATCACACTGGTCAGCGTCGCGGGCTGGTCGGCGCGCGCATCCACCGCCCACACGCCGACGTCTTCTTCCCCGAGAAACAAGCGCTGGCGTTGATCATCGGCCACGCAGCCTTCCGGCTGGCTGTCGACCTTGAACTGGCGCACCAACTCGCCCTGCACACGCCCGGCCGGCGCACTCAGGCGGTATTGCAGGAAGGTGCCGTCCTTGCCATTGGCGATCGCATAGAGCTCGCCGCTGGCGGGCTGGAACAGGCAGATGCCGTAGATTTCCTTGAGCGGCGTCGGCACTTCGCCGGCTGCCTGCAGCTCGCCGCTCTGCCGGTCGATGCTGAACAGGCTCAGGCTGTTGTGATCGCGATTGCTGGCGACAGCGAGGTCGACGGTCTGTGCGCCAAGCTTGAAGTTGGGGCGCACGTCGACGTTGTTCAGCCGGCCCACGGCCAGTTCCTGCAACAGCTTGCCGTTGAGGTCGTAGGCCAGCAGGCCCTGTTTTTTGTTGGTGCCCAGCACACGGCTTTTCGCGGGGGTGTGCGGGTGAATCCAGATGGCCGGATCATCCGCCGCATCGCCCTGGCGGCTCACCGGTTCGGTCTGGCGCACTGCGGCGACGTGGGGCAGCATCGGGGCAGCCGGCACCGGTGTGGCCTGCCAGTCGAGGCGGCCCTGATACAGCTGGCCGCTGTCATCATCGCGTACCAGCAACTGCCGGCCGTGGATCGCCAGTTGCTCCGGCTCCTTGAGGCCCGGCAAGCGCAGGCTCGGCTGCTCGACCCAACGTTCGCCGGTTTGCTGGAACAGTTGCAATTGCGCGGTTTTCGGGTCCAGGGCCACCATTCCACCCGGCACCAGCGCCATGGCGCCGGCTTCGCGCCCGGGGTTATCGAATAGCGCCACGGGCGTGCGTTTCACCGCGGCTTCCGGGTGCGCCGGGTAGGCCCACCAACCGATATTGGCCTCGTTCACTACCAGGCGCGCGGCCGCATCGTCCACCTGGCAGAACTGCGCCGATGGCGGCAGCGGCAGCCCGCGTACACGCTGCGCCTGGGCCAGCAGCGTCGCGCCGTTGCCCACCAACCATTGCTCGCCCTTGCCCTCCTCGCCCACCAGGAACACAAACAGGTTGGCCGCCGAATCGCGGTACAGGCACAGGCCGTTCACCGGGTAATCGCGGGTCGGCAGGTACAAAGGTTTGCCCCAGGTTTTGCCGGCGCTGTCCAGGCTGATCAGCAAGGCCTGTTGGCGATCGTTGTCGAGGCTGGCAACCAGCGTTTGAGCGCCGACGGTGCGTGTGTCGAGGCTGCTGAAATTACCCTTGAACCGGGCCAGTTCGGCGCCTTTATCGTCAAGCAGCAACAGGCCGTCGCGGGTGCTGGCGGCGAGGCGTTCAGTGGCGTTGGGCAGGAAGGCGACAGCTTCAGCATTCAGGCTGGGTGCCCAGGGAGCCAGGGCCAGGTCAACGGCGAACACCTGGCCTGACAACGCCATCAACAGCAACAGCTTGCAAATTCTCATGGACAAACAAATCCTTTAAATACGATGGAGATCCAATGTGGGAGGGGGCTTGCTCCCGATGGCGGTGGTTCAGTCAATGCATGTGCTGCCAGACACACCGCTATCGGGAGCAAGCCCCCTCCCACATTGGGAATGGATTGAATTCAAAAATGAGTGAAGGTCAGGCCCAGCTTGTAAGTAGGCCCGTACTCTTCGTACTGGCCGTTGTAGCTGCGGTGGCCGGTGTAGACGAAGTACGACTCATCCGTGAGGTTCTGCGCCTCGAAGCTGACTTGCAGGTTTTTGCTCAGCGAATAGCGCGCGCTGAAATCGACGAAGGTCTGCGCATCCACATGCAGGTCGTGGGCCTTGTCGTTGATCGACGCCAGTTCGTACAGGTAGGCCGACTTGTAGTTGGCCGAAACGCGCAGGCTGAGCCTGTCGTCTTCCCAGCCCAGCATCAGGTTGCCGACGGTGTCCGACTGGTTGGGCAGGCTGATGTTGCGCTTGCGGTTACCGCCGCTGGCGCTGTCGAAGCCCTCGATATCCGCGCTGGAGCGGCTGAAGGTGCTGTTGGCGCCGATCAGCAGGCCGTTCCACGGCGCGGGCAGCCAGTCGAATTTTTGCGAGTAGGCCAGTTCCAGGCCATACAGCTTGGCGCTGTCGCCGTTGGCGAAGGTGTGGGCCTCGGCAAAGTTGGCCCAGGCACCAGTGCCGGCGACGTCGGTGTTGTAGACGAAATTCTGGATGTCCTTGTAGAACACGAACGCCGACACGGTACCGGCGCGGCCCATGAAGTGTTCGATGCCCAGGTCCAGGTTGCTCGACTCCAAGGGCTTGAGGTCCGGGTTGCCGAAGGTGGCCTCGTCATCGTCGATCACGAAACCGGGAGCCAGCTGGCCAAAGGTCGGGCGCACCACGGATTTGGTCCAGGCGGCGCGCACCTGGGTGTTCTTGTCGATCTGGTAGCGCGCATGCAGGCCCGGCAGCCAGTGGTGATAGCGGCGTTTGGTCTCGGTGGCGCTGAACTGGCCGTCCGTGGCGCCGGTGCCTTTTGCGTCGAACTCGGTGCCCTCGTAGCGCATCCCGGCGATGAAGCGCCAGTCGTCGATATCGATGGTGTTCATCAGGTAGCCGGCGTTGATGTCTTCGTGGATGGTGAAGTCGTTGACCCGGGATTCGGTGGGGTCGTAGAAGTCATCGCGGTTTAGGCCGCCGATCAGTTGGCGGATGTTACCCGCGCTGATGCCCGGCCCGAAGCGGCCGAGACGGTAGTCGACATTGCCCTTCTGGAATTGGCTGAGGTTGAGCTGTTCGTCAGTCAAGCCCTGTTCATCCAGGTCCTTGTAGACCCAGGCCTCCAGGTCGTTGTCCTTGTGGCGCCGGCTGACCTTGCCGCCGAACTTGAACTGGGAGGCGTAGCCACTCAGGTCATAGTCGCGGGCCAGGTCCAGGCGCAGGTTTTTCTCGGTGTCCTGGGTGTGCTGTTTTTCCCAGTCGACCTTGTCGAGGGTGAAATTGCCGGGGTCATAGAAGCCGCTGCCGATGATCGGGCGTGGCTTGGCCGTGTCGTAGAAGCCGCTGTCGGCAAAGTCACCGCCGTCGAAGGTGGCCCCGGCGATATGCGCCGGGCTGTCTTCACTGGAGCGGCTGTAGCCGGCCTGGCCGCTCAAGGTCCAGAGGCCAAGCATGCGTTCGCCGCCGAACACGTAGGACTGGATTTGCTGGGTTTCCTCGCGGTTCTTCAGCTTGCGCTTGCCCTCGGCCTCGCCCAGTTCGCCGGGCGCCTGGGGGGCTGCGAATTCGAAGCTGGCGGCGTTGCGGGTTTCGGTGTCCTTGTAGCGACTGTAGAGGGTGCGCAGGTAGTAGCTGCTCAGGTCATCAGGCTTGTAGTCGAAGTTCAGCCCACCACCGGCGCGTTCGCGGCGGATGTCGTAGTCGCGCTGTTCGAACTCGTTGAGCCTGGCGCCGTTGCTGAAATCCCAGGCGCCGCCGGTCTCGACGTTGTCCGAGCCGAAATCACGCTGCTGCCAACTGAGGGCCGCGGCCACGCCGAAGTTGTCGACACCGTCGCCGAGGCTGAAGCGGTTGCTGGCGGCGCCGGAGAATTTCGGGCTGGTCTGGGCGGTGTTCTTGTCATAGCTGGCCTCGGTGCTGCCGGTATAGAACAGGCCCTTGTGGTCGAACGCCGACAGACTCTTCACGTCGACGGTACCGCCGAGGGAGTTGGCGTCCATGTCCGGCGTGAGGGTCTTGATCACCGACAGCGACTGCACCAGTTCCGAGGGCAGTACGTCGAGGGCCACCGCGCGGCGCTCGCTCTCGGGCGACGGCACCAGGGTGCCGTTGATGGTCACGCTGTTGAGGTCCGGGCCCAGGCCGCGCACGCTGACAAACCGGCCTTCGCCCTGGTCGCGCTCCACACTGATCCCCGGCAGGCGCTGCACCGCTTCGGCGACGTTCTCGTCCGGCAACTGCGCCACACCGTCGGCATGCACCACGCTCTTGATGCTGTCGGAGCTGCGCTGTTCCTTGAGGGCGCTGCCGATGGCGGCGGCCTGGCCGACCACCTCGACATGCTCGGTCTCGGCAGCATTGAGCCGCTCGCAGGCGATCGCCAGGGCCAAGGCGGTAAGCGTAAAGCTGACGAGCCCGGTGCGCTTGTACATGAAACCCTCCCCAAGAATCCGTTGGCGCCAGGCAAGGGGCCCGGCAACTGGAAGGGCAAGCTAGGGGCGCGGGATGACGGTTCTGTGACAGAACTCGGTGTGAAGGCCCGTAAACCGGGGGTTAGCAAAGGTTTTCGGCCTGAAATGAGCTGATATGACCTCAGCAGTTCCCCTGTGGGAGGGGGCTTGCTCCCGATAGCGGTGGGTCAGCGACAAATAGGCTGGCTGATATACCGCTATCGGGAGCAAGCCCCCTCCCACATTTTGATTTTCATCGCCCTTTGACGTGAGCTGATCCGACCCTCCCCACCGTCATCCAACCGTCACATGCATCTGCTGTGCTGGCGCTCACGACTGGACCATCCAAGGACCCGCACCCATGTTCTGCGTGCTCAAACCCCATCGCTGGAAGCTCGCCCTGCTGCTGATCGCTGCCAACCTCGGGCTGATCCTGCACCTGGCCTGCGGCGAGCTCAAAAGCCTCAGTGAGTGGGTGTGGCTGGATATCGTCGGTGAAGGCGGTTCGGCGCTGCTCGCGTTGATATGGCTGGGCCTGGTGCTGAAAAGCCGCCCCGCCGGGCGGGTCACCAACTACTTGGCACTGGGCCTGTCGTGTATCTTTTTTTCCTGGTGGATCGACAGCCTCGACGAGTTCATTCGCCTGCCCGACAGCATCACCTGGGACCACTGGCTGGAGTCGGGGCCGATGCCGGTGGGCATGATCCTGCTGACGATCGGCATCTACCACTGGCACCGCGAACAACTGGCGATCAGCGCACAGATGGAAAAGCGTGAGCGCCTGTTCCGCGAGCATCGGCTGTTCGACAAACTCACGCCCCTGGCCGGTGCCAACTACCTCAAGCGCCAGCTCGAAAGCAGCCTGCACGACAGCCGCGACCAGCAGCAACCGCTGTCGCTGCTGGCCCTGGACCTGGACCACTTTGCCGCCATCAACCAGGCCTACGGGCATGCCGAGGGCGATGCGGTACTGCAGGCGGTCAGCCATGTGCTGTTGCTCAACCTGCGCCGCCAGGACCTGCTGTGCCGCCTGGCCGGCGACCGCTTTGTGGTGCTGCTGGCCAATACCGGCGAGCGCCAGGCCCAGGGGTTGGCGCTGGAGTTGCAGCAAGCGGTGCAGAGCCTGGCGCACAAAACCCGGCTGCAGGGCGAACGCCTGCAACTGGCGGCGACCACGGCGGTGGTAATGGCCCTGGACGAGCCGCCCCACGATCTGCTCAGGCGCCTCAACCTGGCCCTGGCGCGGGCCAAGCAACCCCTTGCGAAAAGCGCCTGAGATGGCCGTCAAAGCCAGCTGGTATGAAAGCGACAGCCGCTTCATTCCCGGCCATTACCAGCCCGCCACGTTGATCGACCTGGCCTTGTCCCGGGACATCGACAGCCATCGCCTGCTGCGCGGCACCGGGCTGTTCCACGAAGACATCCTGGCCGGCAACGCCCGCTTGAGCCCCCGGCAGTTCCTCGACGTGATCGGTAACAGCCGCAAGTTGCTGGACGCCGATGACAGCAGTTTCCTGTTTGGCCAACGCTTGCTGCCCGGCCACTATGGCGCGGCCAGCCATGCCCTCGGGCATGCGCAGAATCTGCACCAGGCGCTGGAGATCCTGATCCAGCAACAGGTGCTGCTCAGCCCGCTGGTCACGTTGAACCTGGAGCTGGATGAGCACCATGCCTACCTTTACTGGCGGGACAGTTGCGGCGCCGGCGAGCACTGGCGCTTTGTGCTGGAGGCGAGCATGACCTCGCTGGTGGCCATGAGCCAATGGCTCAGCGGCCAGCGCCTGCCGTGGGTGTGCGCTTT
This sequence comes from Pseudomonas sp. R1-43-08, assembly GCF_003852255.1. NCBI lineage: Bacteria > Pseudomonadati > Pseudomonadota > Gammaproteobacteria > Pseudomonadales > Pseudomonadaceae > Pseudomonas > Pseudomonas sp. R1-43-08. Next base: position 2,421,567 of record NZ_CP027734.1, on the reverse strand, counting down.
CAGCCACGCCGAGCCGCGCTATGTGGAGCAATACTGGGTGCACCTGGGCGAACACACGCGCTTCGAACGTCCATTGGACATGATGTGCCTGCCGCGCGAGTACCTGACCCGCGCCTGGCCCGGTGCCTCGGCCACGGCAGGCCAGGTGGCGCGCCAGCACGCCCGCGAGCAGATCGACCAGTTGGGCTTTGCCGCCAGCTTCCTCGACTGCCTCCATGACTACCTGCGCGAGCACGTACGCCAGCCGCCGAGCCTGGAACAGGCCGCACTGGCCTTCGCCGTGAGTCCGGCGACCCTCAAGCGCAAGCTGCACAAGCACGACACCGGCTTTCAGCAACAGGTGGACCGGGTACGCAAGCACATGGCGTTGCACCTGTATCAGGTCAAAGGCTTGAGCAACGATGAAGTCGCCGCGTACCTGAACTTCAACGATGCGGCGAACTTTCGGCGCGCGTTCAAGCGCTGGACCGGCAGCACGCCCAGCCTGATCCGCCAGTTGTTCAGCAGCCGCTAGCCAGGCGTTCGCGCAGGAACTCGACCAACGCCTGCACCGGCCGCGAACTCTGCCGATGCTGGGGGTACACCGCCGACAAGGTCAGGGCTTCGGGGGCGAACGCGTCCAGTACGCTGACCAGGCGGCCGTCCTTCAACGCGTCGCCGACGATAAAGGTCGGCAGGTAGGTCACGCCCAGGCCGGCAATCGCGGTGTCACGCAGCAGATCGCCGTTATTGACGCGCATGCGTCCGCTCACGTTCAGCGCTTGCAGCTTGCCCTTGAAGCGCCATTGCACGTGGCGGCCGTGGCCGTAGGGCAGGCAATCGTGGGCGGCGAGGTCATCGGGCTTTTGCGGGGTGCCGCGCAGGGCCAGGTAGTCGGGGCTGGCGCAGTAGACCCGTGGGATGCTGGCGATGCGACGGGCGATCAAGGTGGAATCTTCCAGGGTGCCGATGCGCAGCACCAGGTCGTAGCCTTCACCGATCAGGTCCACCGGGCGGTCGCTGAGGTCGACTTCCACCGCCACCTCGGGATAGCGCTGCAAGAACAGCGGCAACAGGCAACCCAGATGCGCCATGGCAAACGACAACGGCGCGCTGAGGCGAATGGTGCCGCGCGGTTCGCTGTTCTGACCGGCGATGCCCTGCTCCACTTGCTCCACATCACTGAGCAGGCGCAAGGCGGATTCGTAGTAACTCTGGCCCAGAGGCGTGACATCCAGGCGACGCGTGGAGCGGTTGAGCAGGCGCACGCCGAGACGGTCTTCGAGCTGAATCAGGCGGCGGCTGACAAACTGCTTGGACAGGCCCAGTTGCTCGGCGGCGGCGGTGAAACTGCCGGATTCCATGACCTGGCAAAACAGGCGCATGTCTTCGAAAGGGTTCATTGTCGCTTCTCGGTGGACGATGGGCTGTTTTATAACCGGTTGGTCGCAGCACCACAAATCAAATGTGGGAGGGGGCTTGCTCCCGATAGCGGTCGGTCAGCTACAAATAAGCTGACTGATACACCGCTATCGGGAGCAAGCCCCCTCCCACAGGGATTACCGACAGGTTTGAGGACGAGTTACCTGGCCGTGAACGCCGAGTAGCTGTTCATCAGGTTGCGGTAGTTGGGGATGCGCGGCGACAGCAGGTTGGCCAGGCCTTCCATGTCGTTGCGCCAGTCAACCTGCAGCTCGCAGGCCACGGCGAACCAGTTCACCAATTGCGCACCGGCCGCAGTCATGCGCGCCCAGGCGGCTTGTTGCACGGTTTCGTTGAAGGTGCCGGAGGCGTCGGTGACCACGAACACCTCAAAGCCTTCATCGAGGGCACACAGGGTCGGGAACGCGACGCATACATCGGTTACGACACCGGCAATGATGATCTGCTTGCGGCCGGTCGCCTTGACAGCCTTGACGAACTCTTCGTTGTCCCAGGCGTTGATCTGGCCAGGGCGGGCGATGTACGGCGCGTCCGGGAACAGCGCCTTGAGTTCCGGCACCAGCGGGCCGTTGGGGCCGCTTTCGAAGCTGGTGGTCAGGATGGTCGGCAGGTTGAAGAACTTCGCCACGTCGGCCAGGGCCAGTACGTTGTTCTTGAATTCGTTGGGGGAGAAATCCTGCACCAGCGAAATCAGGCCGGTCTGGTGATCGACCAGCAGTACAACAGCATCATCTTTGTTCAAACGCGAATAAGTCATGCGGGTAACTCCTTTGGGTAGTGACAATCAGAAGGCAAAGCACGAACAGCCAAACGCACCCCAGAAACCCTGGAAGTCGCTGACCGGCACGCTGGAAAGGCGGGCTTTTTCATGGCTGTGGGAATGCACGCCACACGGGCCGCTGCACTGGTGAACTTGAGCTTGCAGCGGTGAGCTGGGGCGCCAGTGCCCCGGTACCTTGACCACCGGCGACCAGTCCGGCAGTACCGGAACGCGCGGCGGTGCGAAATCTTCGAAGTCACCGGCGCCGTAGACGACCTTGCCGCCGACCACGGTCAGTACCGACTCGATCCACTTAATGGCTTCTTCATCGACACTGAAAAAGTCCGCCGACAACGCCGCCACGTCTGCCAGTTGACCGACCTTGATCTGGCCTTTCTTGCCCTGTTCGGACGAAAACCAAGCGCTGCCGTGGGTAAACAGTTCCAACGCGGTGAGGCGCGGCAAGCCCTCGGCGTGCAGCTCCAGGCCACCGACGGTGCGGCCGCTGACCATCCAGTACAGCGAGGTCCACGGGTTGTAGCTCGACACCCGCGTGGCGTCGGTGCCCGCGCCTACCGGTACGCCTTCGGCGAGCATGCGCTTGATCGGCGGCGTGGCCTCGGCGGCCTTGGCACCGTAACGCTCCACGAAATATTCGCCCTGGAACGCCATGCGGTCCTGGATCGCAATGCCGCCGCCCAGGGCGCGCACGCGCTCGATGTTTTTCGGGGTGATGGTTTCGGCATGGTCGAAGAACCACGGCAGGCCATTGAACGGTATGTCGCGGTTGACCTTTTCGAACACGTCGAGCATGCGCGAGATCGACTCGTCGTACGTGGCGTGCAGGCGGAACGGCCAGCGCTGTTCCACCAGATGGCGTACCACCGGTTCCAGCTCCTGTTCCATGGTCAGCGGCAGGTCCGGGCGCGGTTCGAGGAAGTCTTCGAAGTCGGCAGCCGAAAACACCAGCATCTCGCCGGCGCCGTTGTGGCGCAGGTAGTCATCGCCCTGGTGCAGAGTGACGCTGCCGGTCCAATTCTTGAAGTCGCTGAGCTCTTCCTTGGGCTTCTGGGTGAACAGGTTGTAGGCGATGCGCACCGTCAACTGCTGGTCCTTGGCCAGTTGCTCGATCACCGCGTAGTCGTCGGGATAGTTCTGGAAACCGCCGCCGGCATCGATGGCGCTGGTCAGGCCCAGGCGATTGAGTTCACGCATGAACTGGCGGGTGGAGTTGACTTGATATTCCAACGGCAGTTTCGGGCCTTTGGCCAAGGTCGAATAAAGGATCATCGCGTTAGGGCGCGCCACCAGCATGCCGGTGGGGTTGCCGTTACTGTCGCGCATGATCTCGCCGCCTGGTGGGTTCGGCGTGTCCTTGGTGTAACCGGCTACGCGCAACGCGGCCCGGTTGAGCAAGGCGCGGTCGTACAGGTGCAGCACGAACACCGGCGTGTCCGGCGCAGCCTGGTTGAGCTCCTCCAGGGTCGGCATGCGTTTTTCGGCAAACTGGAATTCGTTCCAGCCGCCCACCACGCGCACCCACTGCGGCGTAGGGGTGCGGTCGGCCTGGTCCTTGAGCATGCGCAAGGCATCGGCCAGGGACGGCACGCCTTCCCAGCGCAGCTCGAGGTTGTAGTTCAGCCCGCCACGGATCAGGTGCAGGTGCGAGTCGTTGAGGCCGGGAATCACGGTGCGGCCCTTGAGGTCGATGACCTGGGTGCCGCTGCCGCGCAGGGCCATGGCTTCACCGTCAGCGCCCACGGCGACGAAGCGTCCGTCACGGATGGCGACGGCGGTGGCGCGTGGGTTGTCCCGGTCCACGGTGTGGAACTGGCCATTGAACAGAATCAGATCGGCGTTCATAGGGTTTCCTTTTCAGAGGCTTCAAGCCAGGGAGCAAACAGGCGGGTGGCGGCCGGCATCAGCAGGTAAACCACCAGCAGCACGATGGTCAGGGTGACCAGGAAGGTGGAGACCACGTAGTTGGACAGAAACGGGTGCAACCGCAGGACCGGGCCCCAGATAAACGGCAGGAGCAGGGTTTGCGGCAAGATCACAAACAGGCTCACCACCGCCTGTTTCCAGCGCGGCGGCTTGGCCGCGCCGTCGGCCTGGGGGGCGAACCAGAATTCATTGGCGCCGCCGATTTCAGTCTGGTCGCCGTCGGCCAGCATTGGCGCCGCTTCATCGATCAGGGCCCGACGTTGTGGCGACTCGAGCCACAACTCCAGGGCGTCGGTGGAGCGGTAGCGCAGTACGCAGGTAAACAGCGCCATGCCGCCCTGCTGGCTGCGCACTACGTCGACGCCAAGGTGGCCGGGGCGTTCACCGGCGATGCGCACGATGCGGCGCAGCCAGGCTTCGTACTCGGTTTCGCGGCCGGGCTTGACCCGGTGCTTGACGACCAGCGTGACGACTTCGTCGGGGCTGGTGTTGGGTGTTGGGTCCATGATGGGTGTTTCCCCAGGGCATTGAGCGATGGGGGAAGTTTGCCGAGCTGGGACGGCGGGGAATTGGATGTATGTGCTGTTTGGCTTTTATGTGGGAGTCAGTTCGCCGCCGCCATATGCTCCGCAATCCGCCCCCGCAACCAGCGCTCGGCCGGGTCATTGTCATGCACCCCGCTCCACACCATCGACAGCTCTGCCGCATCAATCGCGAACGGCGGGTCCTCGGCCCGCAGGCGGGTGCCTTCGGTTAACGCACAGGCCGCGTAGTCCGGCACGGTCGCGATGATCTGCGTCCCCGCCAGCAAGGCGCGCAACCCGCTGAACTGCGGCACCGCCAGCACCACCCGCCGCGAGCGGCCGATGCGTGCCAGATCCAGGTCGATATTGCCGCTCAGGTCGCCCGAGAACGACACCATCGCATGGGGCCTGGCGCAATAATCGTCCAGCGTCAATGGCTCCTCGCCATCATCGCCGCGCAGGACCTTGCAGGGAATGTCCCGCAGCTTCTTGCGCTTGGCATTGGCCGGCAGCTCGGTGGTGTAGCTCACCCCCACCGAGATTTCGCCGCTGGCCAGCAGCGACGACATCAGCAGGAAGTTGGCCCGGCGCACCACCACGATGATGCCCGGCGCCTCTTCGCGCAGGCGACTGAGCAATGGCGGAAACAACCCGAACTCCGCATCGTCGGATAGGCCGATGCGAAACACCGCGCAGCTGGTGGAAGGGTCGAAATCCTTGGCGCGGCTGACGGCGCCTGAAATGGTGTCCATGGCCGGTTGCAGTTCCTTGAGTATCGCCAGCGCCCGTGGCGTGGGTTCCATGCCGCGACCGTTGCGCAGCAGCAACGGGTCGTCGAACAAGTCGCGCAGGCGGCCCAGTGCCGCACTCACCGCCGGCTGGCCCATAAAGAGTTTTTCGGCGACCCGGGTCAGGTTTTTCTCGAACATCAGCGCTTCGAAAATCACCAGCAGGTTCATGTCGACGCGGCGCAGGTCGTTGCGGTTCATGGCGGTATCCAAACGGTGTGCAGAGGGTCAGGAAAGCATGCCCGGAACGCTCTGGATTGCATACCTGTGCTGTCTTTTCCACGCTCGCACCTGGCGAAATTAACAACGATTAACTCGTCAGCCAGGCGGTCCGGCAACAAGATAAGCGGCGTCTACACTGCATCCATTCACCGGGAACGCTCCCATCGACTGCGGATATTTGTCATGGCCCGACTCGAGCAATATGCCCCTCGTTTATCCGCCACCGGAGGCCTATGCCCCCGGCGCGAGCGTATCGCCAAGCAACTGATTCTCGCCAACCTCGGCGAAAGCCTGAGCATCGCCGAGCTGGCCCAGGCATGCGCCCTGTCGCGCAGCCATTTTTCCCGCGCATTCAAGTGCTCCACGGGGGTATCGCCCCAGGAATGGATTCGCCAGCAACGCATCCTGCGCGCCAAGGAACTGATCACCGGCTCGTCCCTGAGCCTCACCCAAATCAGCCTGGAATGTGGCTTCTGCGACCAGGCGCACTTCTGTCATATGTTCACCCGCAGCGAAGGCGTGAACCCGATGACCTGGCGAAACCACCACTCGCGTCCCAAACCCGGGGTAATCGCCGCCTAGTGGTCTTGATGCACCTGGAATATGCTGGCCCTTCCCCGACTCCTGAACCCGTGCAGCCATGAATGACTTGAGCGACCAGGCCGTGCACTTCGGCCCCTACCGCATCCATCCGCGCGAGCGCCTGGTGCTGGAGGCCGGTCGCCCGCTGCGCCTGGGACGGCGGGCGGTGGATATCCTGCTGATCCTGCTCGAGCACGCCGGCAATGTGGTGAGCAAGCAGGAACTGATCGCGCGGGTCTGGCCCAAAAGCGTGGTGGAAGACGGCAACCTGCGGGTGCACATGGCCGCGTTGCGCAAGGCCCTGGGCGACGGCCAGGCCGGGCAGCGCTATATCGTCACGGTCGCCCAGCGCGGCTACAGTTTTGTCGCGCCACTGAGCATCGAACCGATGACGCTACCCACCGACGGCGCGCCCCCACGCCCAAGCCACAACCTGCCGCTGCGGCGCACGCGCATGCTCGGCCGCCAGGCGCTGATCGACGCCCTGGTGCAGCAATTGCCGCAGCAACGCTTCATCACCCTCACCGGTGCCGGCGGCATCGGCAAGACCACCGTCGCCCTGCGCGTGGCGGAGTTGCTGATCGGCCATTACCGCGACGGCATCCACCTGCTCGACCTGGCGCCACTCAGTGCCGCCTCGATGATCCTGCCCAACCTCGCCGCCCTACTCGGCGTCCCGCCTGGCGAGCATGCGCCGCTGACCGGCTTTGCCCGCAGCCTGCAGGCACGCCAGATGCTGCTGGTGATCGACAACTGCGAACACCTGCTCGACGACATCGCCCTGATCAGCGAAACCCTGCTGCGCCATGCGCCGCACCTGCACATCCTCACCACCAGCCGCGAAGCCCTGCGCGCCGAAGGTGAATACGTGCAACGCCTCGAACCGCTGACTTGCCCACCCGCCACCGGCAACCGCGCCCAGGCCCTGGGTTACCCGGCCATGCAATTGCTGATCGAACGCGCCATGTCCCATCAAGACAGCTTTGCCCTCAGCGACGCCGAACTGCCGCTGGCGATCGATATCTGCCAGCGCCTGGACGGCATTCCCCTGGCCATCGAGCTGGTGGCCGCGCAGATCGAGCGTTTCGGCTTAGCGGGGCTCTTGGTGCAGATGGAAGATAACTTCCGCCTGCTGACCCGCGGGCGGCGCAGCGCCCTGCCCCGCCAGCAGACCCTGCGGGCCACGCTCGATTGGAGCTTTGCCCTGCTCACCGACTGCGAAAAAATCTGCCTGCGCCGGCTCGCGGTATTTCGCGGCGGCTTCAGCCTGGTCAGCGCGGCGGCGGTGATCGCCGGGGAGCATATAGCCCCCACCGAAGTGCTGGGCTCGATCACGCAACTGGTGGCCAAGTCGTTGCTGAACGTGGACGCCAGCGAGGACGAGATGGTCTATCGCCTGCTCGATATCACCCGCACCTATGCCCTGGAAAAGCTCAGCCTCGCCGGCGAGCTGCAAGCCACCCGCGAGCGCCACGCGGCACGCTGCCTGGCCCTGATGGAACAGGCCCAGGGCGATTGGGAACTGATTGCCACACAGCCCTGGATCGACCGCTATGCCCCGCTGCGTGAAGACGTGCGCGCCGCCCTCGACTGGGGCTTTGCCGACACTGCCGGGCACTTGCTGGCGATTCGCCTGACGGTCAGTGCGATGCCCCTGTGGCAGGAACTGTCGCTGCTGCGCGAGCACGCCGGCTATGTGGACAAGGCACTGGCGCTGATCGATCAGGTCGAAGCGCCCTGCACGCAATTGGCCCTGCAGCTGCAATTGGCCCTGGGCAGCCTCTCCTACCACGCCGTGGGCGCCGCGCCCCAGACCATCGCCGCGTTTGTCGGGGCCGCACGCCTGGCTGAAGAGCGCCAGGACCTGGCCGGCCAGTTGCGTGCGGTCTCCGGGCACATGGCGGCGAACCTGTGCGCCGGGCGCTATGTTCAAGCGCTGGAACAGAGCAGGCAGTTCGATCGCCTCGACCCGCGCACCGAGCCGCTGCTGGACCTGAGCACCCAACGCTTGCGCGCCCTGGCCCAGCATTACACCGGCCATCAGGCGCTGGCCCGACAGCAGGCCGAGCAGGTGCTGCAGCGCATGAGCCACAGCGCCCACGTGAACCGCTTCGCCCATGGCATCGGCGTGCAATACGACCAGAGTGTCGCGTCCCTGACCGTACTGGCGCGAATCCTCTGGTTGCAGGGCTTTCCCGAACGCGCCTGGCGCACCGCCAGCCAGGCACTGGAACTGGCGCTGCAGATCAACCACGGTACGTCGATCTGCTACACCCTGGCCCTGGCCGGTGTGGTGATCGCCCGCTACAACGGTGCCGAAGACGATGCGCAAACCCTACAAAGCCTGCTACTGGAGCAGTCCCACACGCATTCGGTGCAACTGTTCCAGACCTGGGCCGGGCATTACGCCGGCATCCTGTGCAACGGGGATTTACAGGGCCTGGGGCTGATCGAGGACACCCTGGTCACCTTCGGCATGCGCCACGTCGATGAGCCAGGTCTCGAACGGGCACGCAGTGGCGCGGCGGGTTGGTGTGCCCCGGAGATCCTGCGGGTCTATGCCGGGCAGGCAGCGCTGCGAGGTGATACCCAGGGCGCGCAGACGCTGCTGCTCGAAGCCCTCGACCTGGCACGCCAGCAAGGCGCCCTGGCCTGGGAGCTGCGGTGTGCGGGCTCCCTGGCGCAACTTTGGCAACAGCAAGGACGCAAGCAGGCAGGCATCGACTTGCTGACCCCCCTCTACGCAAGATTTACCGAAGGCTTCGCCACCCAGGATCTACTGCGCGTACGCCGCCTGCTCGACGAGCTGCAGGACAAACGGCCGGCCTGAAAACGCGCCCAGGCACTCCCCGTAGCCTTGTTGCAAGCGCGCTACCTGAAGCGGGTCACGCAGTTGCGCCAAGGCGTAGCTGCGCACGCAGTTGAGCAAGCGATAGCGCGTCGGGCCCAGGCCGGGCTCGACGCCCAGCAGCGACATATTCACCAGACGCGCCAGCAGGTAAGCCAGGTCGGCGTGTTCAAGCTCGGTACCGCTCACCATTTCGCTCAAGGTGGGCAGGGTCACCGCCATCTTGAACAAGCCCAGCTGCAGGAACAGCCAGCACTCCGGCAGGCTCAGGCGCGCATAGCTCCAGTCCAGCGCAGCGGTCAGCGAACGATGCCGCTCCACCGCGGTGCGACGACCGCGGCTCAGCCCGTGCAAGCCCATGCACAATTGCTGCTGCACACCGCCGATGCCGAGTGCGTCGACCTGGGCGGCGGCCAGTTCAAGGGCCAACGGGATGCCGTCCAGCCGCCGGCAAATCTCACGCAACGGCGCCAACTCCTGGGGCCGCAACATAAACCCCTGCTGGCTGGCGCGTACCCGTGTGACGAACAGTTGCACCGCAGGCCAGGCCAGGGCCTGCTCGACACTGGCCAACGCCGACGGTGACGGCACGCTCAGCCGTGGCACCCGCACCACCCATTCACCAGGCGCCAGCAAAGCTTCGCGGCTGCTGATCAGCACGCTGACCTGGGGTGCCCGTTCGCCCAATATGCGCACCAGCGTGCGACAGGCACCGAGCAGCAGGTCGGCCCCATCGAGTACCAGCAACAACTGGCGCGAGGCTAACTGTCGGGCCAGCTCGTCGAGGCTGTCGGCGGGGTCCAGCTGTAATACCGTGACCAGATGGCCGAGCAGTTCGCCCGGGGTTTGCAGGCTGGTCACGTCGACCCACCACACCCCGTCGCGATAGCGGGGCACCACGCGCTCGGCGAGGGCCAGGGCCAGCGTACTTTTGCCGATGCCGGCCACCCCGGTAAGGGTCAACAGGCGCTGCCCGGCGATGCGCCGCACCAGCACAGCCACCAGTTCATCGCGACCGAGCACCGGGCTGAGCCGTGCCACCAGGTTGTGCTGTGCCGGCACCGTCGGCAGTGTGCCTTGCACGGGCGCGGCGAAGCAGTAGCCACGCTGCGGGTGGTTGAGGATGACACGCTGCCCGTCGAGGGCGCGACGCAACGCGACAATGTGCACGCGCAGGTTATTGTCTTCGACGACGCTGTTGGGCCAGACCCGCTCGATCAAGGTCGCCTTGCTGATAAATTGCCCCGGTGCTTCCAGCAACACCGCGAGAATATCCAGCGCCCGCCCGCCCAGCGGCACCGGCCAACCGGCCTTGCTGACCAGGCGTTGGTGCCGATGAAAGGTGTAGGGGCCAAAGCTCACCGCCGCAGAATCATTCATGTCCGTAACCGCGCTGAAACACCCGTGCTTGAGTGCCTGCGCATCCTTTTCCGTGGGCTCGGGCTTATCTTGCCAGCTAGGGATGACAGGACAATCCCGGCACGGGGAGCGATACGGACAATCGGGTGCCTCAGACGGACATTGTGTCGTTAACTGAACTGTTGTCGGTATTGGGTAGGGTTCAGGCCGAGCTTTTCACTGAACAAAAAGCGCATATGCCGCACGCTGCCGAAGCCGGCGTGGAAGGCCACGGTCTTGAGCGGCAAATCGGTGGTTTCCAGCAACTGCCGGGCGCGGTCGATGCGCGCGCCTTGCAGGAACGCCATGGGCGTCATCTGCACCTCCTTGGCGAACAGCCGCGCAAAGTGGCGCGCACTCATGCCGGCCAGCTCGGCCATGGACTCGATGGTAAAGGGTTGGTCCAGATGCGCCAGCACATGGTGCTGAACACGAGTGATCGCGGTTTCCTGGGGCGCCACGGCAGCGGTCATCGGGCTGAACTGGGCCTGGCCACCCTGGCGCTTCATCACCACCAGCAACACCTTGGCCACGTCCACCGCCACTTGCTTGCCATGGTCCTGGGCGACTATCGACAGGGCCAGGTCGATACCGGCAGTGACCCCGCCCGAGGTGATCAGGCGCCGGTCCTGCAGGTAGATGCGATCGGTCTCGACCATGGCGTGGGGGAACGCCTTGATAAGGCGCTCGGTGTAGTGCCAATGAGTGGTCACACGGTGCCCGTCCAGCAAGCCGGCATGCCCGAGCACAAAGGCGCCGGTGCAGATCGAACCGAAACGTCGAGCCCGTGGCGCCACCGCCTTCAGCCAGGGCAGCAGCGCGGGGTGGCATTCGTTATAGGCACCCGGGCCGCCCGGTACCAGCAGCAAGTCGTAGTTCGCCTGGGCCTGCTCCAGCAGCAGGTCGGTCTGGACCATCACGCCATTGGAGGCACGCAACGGCCCGGGTTCGGTACCGATGGTGAGGATGCGGTAGTGGTCGGCCGCCGGCAGGTAGCGGTTGGCAATCGAAAACACTTCGAGCGGCCCGGCCATGTCGAGAAGCAGGAAGTCCGGGAACAGCGCCATGGCCACGGTTTTCATAGGTGGGAATGTCCATCAAGTAGAAAGGCGATGAGCATTATGGCATGACTTGACTGTCAACTCAGAGATGACAGTTATTCAATTTTCATCTTCTTAATGAATTTACGGTTAACCATTAACCTTCTTCTCAACGCAAGCGCCCTGCATTTCGCAGCCCGCGCTCACTTGAGGACTGGACCATGCTGACCCTTCGCAAAGCTTCCGAACGCGGCGCCGCCAATCACGGTTGGTTGAAGTCATTTCACACCTTCTCCTTCGCCAACTACTGGAACCCCAAGGAGCAGGGTTTTTCCGACCTGCTGGTGATCAACGATGACCGCGTCGCCGCCGGCAAAGGCTTCGGCCAGCACCCGCACCGCGACATGGAAATCTTCTCGTATGTGCTCGAAGGCGCCCTGGAACACAAGGACACCCTGGGCACCGGCTCGGTGATCCGTCCCGGTGATGTGCAGCTGATGAGTGCCGGCAGCGGCGTGGCTCACAGTGAATTCAACCACAGCCAGCGCCAGGGCGTGCACTTCCTGCAAATCTGGATCGTGCCCAACGAAGCCGGGGCCAAGCCGCGCTATCAGCAGGAGCACTTCAGTGAAGCGCAAAAACGCGGACGCCTGCAGTTGATCATCTCGCCGGATGGCGCCGACGGTTCGTTGAACGTTCGCCAGGACGCACGGGTGTACGCCGGGTTGTTCGATGGCGATGAAAGCGCGCAACTGGACCTGGCGCCGGATCGCTACGCCTACATCCATGTGGCACGCGGCAGCGTCGAGCTCAATGGCCAGCGCTTGCAGGAAGGCGACGGTGTGCGGGTACGGGACGAGCGCGAGATTCGCCTGAGCCACGGCGAAGACGCCGAGGTGCTGGTGTTCGACCTGCGCCCCAACGAACTGCCGCAGATGCCATGACCATTGTTGGCATCGATAGTCACCATCAGCGCAATGAAGTTCTCTTAAAAACTGCGACGCGTAACATCAAACCCATGCCAAACGGCACCCAACCAAGACACTCGGAGCACACACTCATGAAACGCCAACTCTTGCTTAGCCTCGCTTTCTCGGTACTGGCTGCAAACGCTTTCGCCCACCCGGCAGTCGCTGAAGGCGGCGCGGAACGTCTGATTGAAACCCGCGTTGCCGAAGGCGGTGCCGATCGCTTGCAGGAACGTGGCCTGGCTGAAGGCGGTGCAGACCGTTTGCAGGAACGCGGCCTGGCTGAAGGCGGTGCGGATCGTTTGCAGGAACGTGGCCTGGCTGAAGGCGGTGCAGACCGCTTGCAGGAACGTGGCCTGGCTGAAGGCGGTGCGGATCGTTTGCTGAGCAACCAGGTATAACCCCCTGCTGTTGAAGGGACACCCCAAACCGGCCTGATCAGCCGGTTTTTTTTCGTCTCTGATTCAGGCGCTCAGGACGCGGCAATCAGAAATTTCCTCCGATACGCGGCGGGCAACATGCCCACCCGTTGCTGGAACAGGCGCCGAAACGAGTTGCTGTCTTCATAACCGACGGCGTAGGTGATGCTGTCGAGGGTCATGCGGGTCGATTCAAGCATCTGCTTGGCCCGCTCCAGGCGTAGCGTTTGCAGGTAGCCGATGGGCGTATAGCCGGTGGCGTCCTTGAACCTGCGCTTGAAATTGCGCACGCCAAAGCCGAAGCGCTGCGCCACGTCATCAATCACCACCGGCTGGGCGAAGTGCTGCTCCAGCCAATGCTGCACCCGCAGTATTTCACCGTCGCCGTGACTTTTGGGCAACGACCACAGCGCATACACCGATTGCTCGGTACGCACGTTGTCAATCAGCAAGTATTTGCTGCAGGTATGCGCCAGCTCCGGTGAGCCGAAACGGCGGATCAGGTGCAGCATCAGGTCCATCGCCGCCGTCGCGCCGCCGCAGGTGATCAAGCGGTTTTCTTCGCAGAGAATCTGTGCGTCATCCAGGCTGACCTGGGTATAGCGGCGCCGGAACAACGCGGCAAATGCCCAGTGGGTGGTGGCGCGCGCACCGTGCAACAAGCCTGACTCGGCCAGCAAAAAGGCAGCCGTGCACATCGAGGCCAGCACCGCGCCTTGCCCGTGTTGCTCGCGCAGCCACGGCCCGTAAGCGGCAAACGTCGGCAGGGCTTGTTTCAACGTAAACAGAAAACCGGGGATCAACACCAAGTCAGTGCGCATAACTTCAGCCAGAGAACATTGCACCTGCAGGCGCTGCCCGCCCCAGGTCGTCACCGCCTGGCCATCCAGGGAAGCCAGTACCACCTCGAAGGGTGGGTTGGCGGCGAACAAGTTGGCTGCGCTGAGCATTTCCATGGCCAGGGTAGCGTTGGCCGCAGAACATTGATCCGCCAGAAGCAAGGTAATGTGCATTTAAGAAACCCGTTTGCGCTTTTCGCATGAAATAAGTCATTTGCGCACCTACCTTAGCCGATTCCACGTCCGTACAGTGCCAGCATTGATCAATTGCCTGGTGTACTTATGAATTTATGGTTTCGACTGTTGCGCATGTTATTGCGTCGCCCCTGGCGCACACCGGCGCATGGCCTGGCCACCACCGTGGTGCGCATGCGCGTGTGGCCGCTGGACTTGGACTTCAACCGGCATGTTACCAATGGCCGGTATTTTTCCCTGGCGGATGTGGCACGCATGGATTTCGTCCTGCGCACCGGCGCGTTTCGCGTGGCCTTGCGCAACAAAGCCGTGCCGATCGTGGGAGATACCTGGGGCAAGTTTCGCCGGGAGCTGAAGCTGTTCGAAGTATTCGAAGTGCACACCCGCATGCTCGGCTGGGACCACAAGTGGAGCCTGATGGAGCATCGGTTTGTCAGCAATGGCCGAGTCATCGGCGTAGTGGTGATACGTGGGCTGTTTCGCTCCGCCAAGGGCACCCTGCCCCCCGCGGAGTTCGTGCAAGCGCTGGGCCTGGATGAGACCTCGCCACCGGTGCCGCAATGGATGAGCGACTGGGCGCGCAGTTGCGATGCAATGAGCGGGCAGTTGCGGGATGAAGAACAGGTTTGAAAGCGCTCAACCCGCAGGTGTCAGCTTCTTCAAGTTGGCCTGCGCATCATCCCGTGCGATGTATAGGAAACTTTTTCCTTCCTGTACCTTGAATAAAAGTTTCATACCGACCAGCTTTTCAAGATCCTTGCGTGCGGTGTTTTCCGAAATGTCATAGTCATGGGTAAGTTCCTTGGGCGTATAAATGCGCCCCGGATGCTGCAGCACTTTCTTCAAGAAATGGCCCTGTCGGTAATTCAACCCCTCCTTTAAATCAAGGGCATCCAACCAGCTCATCAGCTCTACGGCTTCTCGTCTTTTACCCTCGAAATACAACATGAATTCGTTCATTGCGCGTTCGATGATTCGCAACTGATAGATGACGAAATAGGTCAGATCGAACCCATCGGTTTCCGTATGGATATACGAACGCCCATATTGCATGGGGGCTTCTTTAAGCAGTGCGCTGATGGAAATGTACTCAAAGGGCCAATAACCACTTTTGAGCATGAACCAATAAAACAAAGCGCGTGCGGTCCGACCGTTGCCGTCTCTGAAGGGATGTTCATAACCCAGCATGAAATGAAGGATGATGGCCTTGACCACTGGATGGATAAAGTGCGCGCCGCCTTGGCCGTCATGCTGATTGTTGGCAAACCTGCAAAGCGCCTCGAGCCTGTCCGGCAGCACTGCGGCCTGGGGTGGTTGATGAATGATTTCATTCCCGGCGCCGCCAACAAAAATATCGTTGGTCGTCCTGATATGCCCAGGGCGAACATCGTCCTCTTCAATACCCGCCGTTGCGATGGCATGAAACTCACAGATCAACCCGACAGACAGCGCTTCACCCTGGTGGTACTTGGCATGTTTCATCAGGTGATAGTTGTTGAGGATCATCCGCTCATCATCATTCTGCGGCGCACGCTCCTTGGCCAGCATGTCCTTGGCGATTTTGCGCGTAGTCGCCGCACCTTCCAGCTGGGCACTGGAGATGGCCTCCTCCATCATCAATGAATCGACCAGGTACTGAGCATTATCGCGGTACTGAGGAGACGCTGCTGCTGCACCGCCCAGGCTGGAGGTCACAGACTCGACGGCATGAATCACCGCATCACTGAAATCCGTGGAACATAAGAAAAAAGCGCTACCGCATTCGCTCTTGAGCTCAAGGGTCTTGCTTGCACAGGCCCGGGACATCTTGATGGCGGCCCATGCCGCTTCCTTATCGACGCCGAGTGTGGGGTAACGGCGAAATTCATCCCAATGCAAATACCGGCCTTTGTCATCGACTGCCTTGAAAATGCGTGCAAGCTCGAAAATCTGCAAGCCATGGCGACTCAATAACGTGCCGAAATCAGTGGATTTATGGATCTTTGCCACAACTGAAACTCAATTTTCTAAAATTGAGTTGATCGTGGCGCATGGGCGCTTAGACGTCAACGTTTGCAGCGTAAAACCCGCAAGACGCCTCACCCTGTGACGGGCTGCCTTACGCTTCGCGCTTGACCTTCAAGTGCCGCGCATACCACGGTCGCTGCGGCACGCGCTTGAACAGGCCCTTGAGCAGATCGTCATCGGCGCCGAAGGTGATGCGCAGGGCCAGTTTCATGATTTCCGGGTCCATTTCCATCGAGCGTCCCGATTGCAACCCCGGTGTGGTGCTGCAGCCATGGGTGTCCGGGCCCAGCCAGGGGTCGCCTATTTCAACCCAGCGTCCCGGCGCAAACCAGGCTACGCCGTTGACTTCGAGCCGGGTTACTTCGCCGGGATTGAAGCGTTCGTGGGCGCGAAACCAGTCTTCGATACGGTCATCGATCCACCCGTGAAAGTGCCAGAACACCGGGTTGACATGGGATGAAAACGGATCGCCAAGGAAGTCGTTTTCCGGCGCATACCAGCGCGCGGCAAAGTCCGCAGGGTCGCGGGCGAACGGCACCGGGGCGCCGTTTGAGGGGTCGCGCGGCACCGAGGCCCAGCGCATGTGCAGCCAGTCGTGCAGGCCCAATTCCATTTCCGAGCCCAATTGGCCGAGCGTCAATCGGGCCAGGTAGCGCGGGTCGCGGTATTGGGATTCCCACACCTGGAAATTGCTGTGGTAGGTCTCAGCGGCCTTGATGTCGCTGACCCACTGGGTGTAATCGGCGTCGTCCGGCGCCGACCAGCAGGGCGGCAGCGCAAAGCCGTCGTGGTTGTCGAAGTAACGCAAAAAGCCCTGGCGATCACGCTCCAGCGCCGGCTGCGGCGCGGGGAAGTGCGGCCATGACGGCAGGTCCTGCAGGGAGCGGGCAGTGCCGAGCATATGGCGGTGCATGAAGAAGAAGTCGATGCCCGAGCCGTTACGGTCCTTGCGCTTGCCCCGCGCATCGCGCTCCTGGCCACGCGGGCCGGGTTGCCAGCCGATGCCGCGCAGGGCCTCGCGTTTTTCCTCGGAGAGTTTGTGCCATTGGTCACGGCTGGCGTGCCACAGCTGGTGAAACAGGCGATGTTCGGGGGCAATCAGCCACGCCAGCAGGGCCTCGTTGAGGCCGATACGCTGGCGGGCTTCGGGGAACAGCTGTTTGTGGGCGATAAAACGGTTGCCGCGCTCGGTCGATGCCAACGGCCGCTCGAGGTCGAGGATCTGCCCACTGAGGGTGGCGCTGCCGGCATTGCCGAAGTCGGCCCAGACTTCATCGAGGGTCATCTTGAATTCGTAGGCCGGAATGCCCGCCGCCGAATCGCGGTCGATCAGCCGCCAATAAAGCAACGCGCCCTCGCCCGTCAGCAGATCGCCCAAGACACGGTAGCGTGGTTCGCCGTCGCCACGCAGGTTCTCGGCGGTGTCCAGATACCCGCGCAAGCCCCGCCCACGGGGTGCGACATCCAGCAGCAATTGCAGGCCCTGCAACGGCAAGCCCTTGAGGCCGGCATCACGGCCTTCCAGACGCAGATTCCACACGCCGCGCAAGGTGTTCGCCAAGTGCTGGCCCTGGGTGTCGGCCAGGTCAACCGTGGCTTCGCCGGGGGTGACCGGAAATTCGTCTTCCCGTGTCAGCTCGCGATGGGCATAAAAGGCCGCAGGCACGGCCGCGCCGGTCAGCGCCAGGCCTGCGATGAACCCACGTCGAGAGATCGTCATTGTCTACCTTAGGAAACGGCTTAATCAGAGCTAGAACGTTTTCAACCTGGGGAAATTTACCGGCCCTGGGCCGCCGGCTAAATTTCCCCGGCCATCGCTCGTTCTTCCCTGATAGCAACGGCCTCAACTGACTGAGATGGCAATGACAAAACCACGTTCGAAAAAGGCGCTGTATATCGGCCTGCCGCTGGCACTGGCCGTCGCCGCCGGGGCCGGCCTGCTGGCCTGGGATCACTGGTTCAAGGGTAACGCCGGCTACCCGCTGGAGGTGATCAAGCAAGCCAACGAAATGCAGGATCGCCTGTTGTCGTTCGACAGCCATATCACCGTGCCCACGGATTTCGGCACCGCCGGCAATGAAGCCGACAAGGACGGCAGCGGCCAGTTCGACCTGGCCAAGGCGGCGCGCGGCCGCTTGTCCGGTGCGGCCTTGACCATTTTCGGCTGGCCGGAAATCTGGAACGGCCCCAACGCCCCGCACAAGCCCACCGACGGCTTTGTCGAAGAGGCCCGCCACGAGCAGGAGGTGCGCTACAAGATTATCTCCGGCATGGTCCGCGACTTTCCCAACCAAGTGGGCATCGCCTATACCCCGGACGATATGCGCCGCCTGCACGGCGAGGGCAAGTTCGCGATCTTCATCAGCATGCTCAACGCCTACCCGCTGGGCAACGACCTGAACCAGCTGGACCTGTGGGCGGCGCGCGGCATGCGCATGTTCGGTTTCAGCTACATCGGCAACAACGCCTGGGCGGATTCATCGCGCCCGCTGCCGTTTTTCAATGACACCGCCGACGCCCTTGAAGGCCTGTCGCCCATCGGCCAGCAAGCGGTGCAGCGCCTCAATGACCTGGGCGTGATCATCGACGTGTCGCAGATGTCGACCAAGGCCCTGGAACAGGTCGCGCAATTGAGCCGTACGCCGATGGTGGCCTCCCATTCGGCACCCAGGGCGTCGGTGGACATCCCGCGCAACCTCAGCGACAAGGAGTTGCAGCTGATCAAAAACAGCGGTGGCGTGGTGCAGGTGGTGGGCTTTCCTGCCTACCTGCGCCCCCTGAGCCAGCCGACCCAGGACAAGCTCAACGCCCTGCGCACGCGCTTCGACCTGCCGCCCCTGCCGAACCTGGCGATGGCCCTGATGCCGGGCGACGCGATCATCGCCGCGTGGCCCGAACAGCGCTTCGGCCAATACGCCAGTGAGTTGTACGCGATCCTCGAAGAAGAACCCAAGGCAACCCTCAAGGACTGGGGGGACGCCATCGACTACACCGTGCGCAAGATCGGCATCGACCACGTCGGCATCGCTTCGGACTTCAACGACGGCGGTGGCCTGCAGGGTTGGGAGAACGTCGGCGAGGTGCGCAACGTCACCGCCGAACTGATCCAGCGTGGTTATTCCGAAGCCGATATCGCCAAGCTGTGGGGCGGCAACTTCCTGCGGGTGTGGGAGCAGGTGCAAAAAGCCGCCAAACCCTTGGCCAACCGCGAAGTCAGCCCATGACCAACCGCCGCACCTTTCTCAAGCAGGCCGGCGTGTTTGCCGCCAGCCTGCCGCTGGGCGCCGCGCTGATACCCCAGGCGCTGGCAGCCGCCACCAACGACCCCTGGACGGGATTGAAGCAGCTGTTCGAGCAGGACCCGGATTACCTGCATTTTTCCAATTTCCTGGTGGCGTCGCACCCCAGGCCGGTGCGCGAGGCCATCGAGCGCTACCGCGCGCAGATCGACCGCAACCCAGGCCTGGCGATGGACTGGGACCTGCAGGAAACCTGGAAACGCGAAGGCCAGGTGCGTGAGTGGGCCGGTCGCTACCTGAACGCCACGCCACCCCAGATCGCCCTGACCGGCAGCACGTCCGAGGGGCTGGCGATGATTTACGGCGGGATCCAGGTGCGCGCCGACCAGGAAATCCTCACCACCGAGCATGAGCATTACGCGACACAGAACGTGCTGGATTTTCGCGTGCGTAAGGAAAGCACCCGGGTGCGCCGTATCCGCCTGTTCGACAGCGCCAGCCGTGTGTCAGTCGATGAAGTGCTGGGCAATATCCAGCGCAATATCCGCCCCAACACCCGCGTGCTGGGCATGACCTGGGTGCAGTCGGGCAGCGGGGTCAAATTGCCCGTCGGCGAAATCGGCCAACTGGTGGATGAACACAACCGCCACCGTGACGACAACGACCGCATCCTCTATGTAGTCGACGGTGTGCACGGCTTCGGCGTGGAAGACCTCGATTTCCCTGGCATGCATTGCGATTTTTTCATCGCCGGCACCCACAAGTGGATGTTCGGCCCGCGCGGTACCGGCCTGGTGTGCGCACGCGATGCCCAGAACAGGTACGTCACGCCGATGGTGCCGACGTTCTCAGAAGACAAGGATTTCGCCACCACCATGACCCCCGGCGGCTACCACGCTTTCGAGCATCGCTGGGCCGCCGACGAAGCGTTCAAGTTGCACCTGCAGCTGGGCAAGGCGCCGGTGCAGGCGCGAATCCACGCACTCAACACCGAGCTTAAGGAACAGCTGCTGGCGCATCGGCAGATCGAACTGGTCACGCCGCGCAGCCCGGAGTTATCGGCGGGCTTTACCTTCTTTCGGGTCAAGGGCCAGGACTGCGATGCAGTAGCGGCGCACATGCGGCAAAACCGTGTGGTGATCGACGCGGTGGACCGCGATGTCGGGCCGGTCATTCGCACCGCCCCCGGCCTGCTCAACAGCTCGGCTGAAATCCAGCGCTTCATGGCGCTGCTGAGCCAGCGGCTGTGACCCCTTTTTTATTTGAACGAGACGCTCACATGATGCCCTTTCGACTCAAACCCCTGACCGCCCTGGCGCTCACCGCACTGTGCGGCGCCCTGCTCCCTGGCCTGGCCCAGGCGGCCGCACCGCAACCGGGCAAAGTCTTCAAGGACTGCAAGGACTGCCCGGAAATGGTGGTGCTGCCCGCCGGCACTTTCACCATGGGCACCCCGGAAGACGAAGTCGGCCGCGAGCCCGACGAAGGCCCGATGCATGCAGTGACCTTCGCCAAGCCCTTCGCCATGAGCCGCTTCCAGATCACCGCCGGCGAGTGGGACAGCTACGTGCGCCAGACCGGGGTGAAGATCGCCAATGGCGATGATCGCCCCGGCCGTGAATGCATCGCCAGCAAACCGCGCTACCCCCAGGGGCCACGCCAACCGGCCGTGTGCATGGACATGGACGACATCAAGCGCTACGTGAGCTGGCTATCGAAGAAAACCGGCCAGCAATACCACATGGTCAGCGAGGCTCAACGCGAATACGCCGCCCGCGCCGGCACCAGCGGGCCATTCCCCTTCCCGTTCGACGAAGGCAAGGGTTACAGCATCGCCCAGCACGCCAACACCTACGGCCCGGCGGACGGCTACAGCTATTCGTCGCCGGTGGGCAGCTACCCGCCCAATGCGTTTGGCCTGTATGACATGCACGGCAACGTGTACGAGCGGGTTGCCGATTGCGAGCACGCCAACTACATCGGCGCGCCGACTGACGGCAGTGCCTGGGTGGAGCCGAACTGTGAGGCCTACCAGATCCGCGGCAATGACTGGGGCGAAGCGCCGGTGTTTTCCCGCTCCGGCAACCGCAACAACATCTACCCGCAGACGCGCGGTGACTGGATTGGATTTCGGGTAGTGCGCGACCTCTAAGCCATACGCACATCCACTGTGGGAGGGGGCTTGCTCCCGATAGCGGTGATTCAGTCAATGCAGATGTCGACTGATACACCGCTATCGGGAGCAAGCCCCCTCCCACATTTTGGATTGCATTCAGCCCTTTTGGGCCAACAGCTCCAGTCCCTCATGCAACGCCGGGAACAGGCTGTTGTTGAAGTTGTTCCAGCGCAGTTCGAGGATCGTGTCTTCTGGTGAAATCTCGGTCTTCAATACGTCGTGGAACACTTCGCCGGAATCGATACCGTTATCCACATAGTGGAACGATGCACCGGTAAGGTACAGCGGCTCCGAAGGCGTGGTGGCCTTGGTCGCCCAGTCCACCACCGTCTGCCCGCGCGCGCCGTACAACGCGTTCCACGTGGCATAGGCACCACGGCGCTCGTAAGGCGATTCGATACGCGTGATACCCGGATGAATGTTCATGATGCGCCGCGCAAATGGCGCGCCTGGGCGTACCAGGTCATCGAGGATCACCAGCAAGCCATCCAGCACCACGATGTCAGCGTTCAATTCAACCAGCGTGTCATGCAGGCGCCGCTCGAAATCCTGCTTGCCGGCGATATGTTCGGCGCTGCCCCGTGGCAGGCGCCGATAGGTCGACGGCACGCTCAGCAGCAGGTCGTTGACCAACGCGCCCTGCACGCGCAAGTCGGCCGGGTACAGCCATTGGCGGCCAGGCTGGTAAGCGAACCCGTAATCGGCGACCAGCGCCTGATCCCGCGGGTTTTGCTCATCATCGTCATACACCACGCCGACCAGGTTGTAGGCGTCGCCCAGCGAGGTGTCGTTGAGCGAGCCCACTAGAAACTCCAGTACCGACTTCATGTAGCGCTCGTGGTCCTTGTAGGCCACTGGCTGCCCGGCCTTGTCGGCGGCGGCATTTCTCAGGGACCACACATACACCAGGTTCTTTTTCGTCATTGTCTCGCTCTCGCAGAAGGAATATGTACGGCGTAAATAGCCGTGCGCCTACCCAACAGGAACGAACCAGCCCACACGCAATTTATCCCTCGCCGGCACCGCCTGGCACGCCGGGCTAAATAGTCGCGCCGACACTTCGTTTGTCATGGGTAAGGGTCTGTGTGCCCAGCCCCTCTTTTCACTCTCCGGGATGTATTTATGACCGACCCCAAACGCGGCGCCTTCAACGGTTTGCTCGCCCTGCTGCGGCCCTTTCGCGCCATTGTGACGGTCTCCGTCGCCCTCGGCATGGTCGGCGGCCTGGCCATTACCCTGCTGCTGGCCACCATCAACAATGCGTTGCATTCGGCCGACGGCATGACCCAGGGCGTGGTGATGACCTTTGCCGCGTTGTGCGTGGTGGCGCTGCTCAGTTCGATCATCTCCGACATCGGCACCAACTACGTCGGGCAACGAATCATCGCCGCCCTGCGCAAGGACCTGGGCGAAAAGGTGCTGTCGGCGCCCATCGGGCAGATCGAACGGTATCGCTCGCACCGCCTGATCCCGGTGCTGACTCACGACGTCGACACCATCAGCGACTTTTCCTTCGCGTTCACACCCCTGGCCATCGCGGCCACGGTCACTCTCGGTTGCCTGGGCTACCTGGCCTACCTGTCCGTGCCGATGTTCCTGATGATGGTGGTGGCGATCATTATCGGCAGCGCCGTGCAATTTATCGCCGGCGGCAAAGGCATTCAGGGCTTCGACCTGGCGCGCAGCCATGAAGACGAGCTGCAGCGTTATTACAACGCGATCGCGTCCGGCGCCAAGGAACTGCGCATGCACCGGCCACGGCGGTTTCGCATGAACACCCATCGCATCCAGGAAACCGCCGACCGCATCAGCGATATCCAGGTGCGTTCGGTCAATATTTACATCCTCGCCAAGACGTTTGGCTCGATGCTGTTCTTCGTGGTCATCGGCCTGGCCCTGGCGATGCAGGCGTACAACCCCAACCCGGATCCGACCGTAATCACCGGGTTCGTGCTGGTGCTGCTGTACATGAAAGGCCCGTTGGAGCACCTGCTCGGTTACCTGCCTGTGGTCGGCAAGGCCAAGATTGCCTTTGGCCGCATCAGTGAGCTGTCGGAACGCTTCTCGTCGCCGGAACCGCACCTGTTGATGGACGACAGCGAAGCGCCAAAGCCGGTGGTCAACAGCCTGGAGCTGCGCGGAGTGAGCTATAGCCCGCCAGCGGTCGAAGGCAGCGAGCCGTTCCACCTGGGGCCGATCAACCTGAGCATCAAGCAAGGCGACATCGTGTTTATCGTCGGTGAGAACGGCAGCGGCAAGACCACCCTGATCAAGCTTTTATTGGGCCTGTACCCGCCCCAGACCGGCGAGATTCGCCTGAACGGCGAAGCGGTCACCGACCCGGAACGCGACGACTACCGCCAGTTGTTCACCACGGTATTTTCCGACTACTACCTGTTCGACGACCTGGTGCAAGGCAGCGCCACCCAGTCCCTGGACAGCGCCACTAAATACCTGGAACGCCTGGAAATCGCGCACAAAGTCAGTGTCAAGGACGGTGTGTTCAGCACCACCGACCTCTCCACCGGCCAGCGCAAGCGCTTGGCCTTGGTCAACGCCTGGCTGGAAGAACGCCCGGTGCTGGTGTTCGACGAATGGGCCGCCGACCAGGACCCGGCCTTCCGCCGAATCTTCTACACCGAGCTGTTGCCGGACCTCAAGCGCCTGGGCAAGACCATCATCGTGATCAGCCACGACGACCGTTACTTCGACATCGCCGATCAACTGGTGCGCCTGCGCGCCGGCCAAGTGGTGCACGAGATGGAACCGGCGTGAATTTTATTTTCCGGTTTTTCGAGGTAGGAACGTCTCACTAGTGGTAATGAGAATTAACCTCAATAGATACGTATAACTGCCCACTTAAAACCTAGAAGAGAAAGCATCCATGCCAGCACGACTCGGTCTCAGCCCCCTGAGCAAAGTGTTATCCATGCGCAGGGCCCTGAACATGAACCTTCTTCCGAGTGCCCTGGCACTGGCGGTGTCGCTGCCGATTGCAGGCTATGTACAGGCCCAGGAGATCGAGTTGAACATTCCTGCCCAGCCGCTGGGGAGCGCGCTGCAGGAATTCGGGCGCCAGACCAATGTGCAAGTGTTGTACAGCCCTGGCGATGTGCAGGGTAAGAACAGCCGGGCCATCAAGGGCAAGCTGCAGCCCCAGCAGGCCATCGATGCATTGCTGGCGGGCAGCCAGACCACCTACAGCCTCAACGGCAATACCTTGACCGTGGCTGCCGCCGGTACCGGTGGCGGGCTGGAGCTGAGCCCGACCCAGGTAACCGGCAACATGCTGGGCAACGTTACCGAAAATACCGGTTCCTATACGCCAGGCTCCATCGCAACCGCAACGCGCCTGGTCCTGACGCCGAAGGAAACCCCGCAATCGGTGACCGTGGTCACGCGTCAGCACATGGACGACTTCGGCCTGAACAGTGTGGACGACGTGATGCGCCACACACCGGGCATCACCGTTTCCGCGTTCGACACCGAGCGCAGCAATTACTACGCCCGTGGCTTCTCCATCAACAATTTCCAATATGACGGCATCCCGTCCACCGCACGCAATGTGGCGTACTCCGCAGGGAATACCCTGAGCGACATGGCGATCTACGACCGGGTCGAAGTGCTCAAGGGCGCAACCGGCCTGCTGACCGGCGCCGGTTCGCTGGGTGCAACCATCAACCTTGTACGCAAGAAACCGACCGCCGAGTTCCAGGGCCATGCCACGCTGGGTGCTGGTTCCTGGGACAACTACCGCAGCGAGCTGGATGTCAGCGGCCCACTGACCGAAACCGGCAATATCCGCGGCCGGGCCGTCGCCGCCTACCAGGACAAACACTCGTTCATGGACCGCTACGAGCGCAAAAGCCCGACGTACTACGGCATCATGGAGTTCGACCTGTCTCCTGACACCCTGCTGACAGTGGGCGGTGATTATCAGGACAGCCTACCGAAAGGTTCGTCCTGGTCGGGCAGCTTCCCACTGATTGACGCCCAGGGTAATCGCAACAACGTCAAGCGCTCGTTCAACAACGCAGCCGACTGGAGCAGCTGGGAGCAGTACACACGCACCGTCTTCGCCATGGTGGAGCACGACCTGGGTGACGGCTGGGTTACCAAGCTGCAACTGGACCACAAGATCAACGGTTATCACGCGCTGATGGGTTCCATCCAGGGCGATACCCCGGCATTGGACGGTACGTCACAGCTCACCTCGGGCAAATACACCGGCGAAACCGTCAGCGATTCCGCCGACGCGTATGTCAGCGGCCCTTTCAGCCTGGGTGGCCGCGAGCATGAGCTGGTATTCGGTGGTTCCATCAGCTCCTCGGAATGGAATGGCAACGGGTACTGGAACCTCGCTCCTAACCTGGTGGACTTCAACAACTGGCACGGCAACGCTCCTCAACCGGATTGGGGCAGGCCGCAATCGAAAATCGACGACACCGTTCGCCAGACCGGGATGTACATGACGACCCGCCTGAGCGTCACCGACAACCTCAAGCTGCTGCTGGGTGGTCGGGTGGTCAACTATACGGTGACGGGCAACAACCCGAGCTATCGCGAGTCGGGGCGTTTCGTACCTTATGTCGGTGCGGTGTACGACCTGAACGACACCTACTCGGTTTACGCCAGTTACACCGATATCTTCATGCCTCAGGAAAGCTACAACCGCGACAGGGATAACAAGCTGCTTGAACCGGACGAAGGCCAGAACTGGGAGCTGGGTGTAAAGGCAGACTTCCTGGACGGTCGTGTAAACGCCAGCGCAGCCTACTTCGAGATCCACGAAGACAACCGTTCCGTTTCGGACGACGACTACAACAACCTCAAGCCTACCCCCTCGAACTATGCGTTCAAAGGTACCCAGGCGGTGACCAAGGGTTATGAAGTGGAGATGTCCGGCGAACTGGCTCCGGGATGGCAACTCCAGGCCGGCTATACCCACAAGATCGTGCGCGACGACAAAGATGTGAAAATTTCCACCTTCGAACCGGAAGATCAGGTCAGCCTCTACACCACGTACAAACTCAAGGGCAACCTGGACAAGTTGACTGTCGGCGGTGGTGCTCGCTGGCAGAGCGTGGCCTGGCAGGACATCTACAACTCCCCCCGTGAAGGCTACGAAGAGTTCTCTCAAGAATCGTACTGGCTGGTGGACGCGATGGCCCGTTATCAGTTCACTAAAAACGTGTCGACCACGCTGAACATCAACAACATTTTCGACAAGTCCTACTACACCAACATCGGCTTCTATAACTCTGCTGCCTACGGCGAACCCCGTAACTTCATGCTCAGCACCCGCTGGGACTTCTAAGGCGCCTCATCAGCCGCCCCGATGCGGCTGACGGTTGCACTCCAAACGCCCCGGGGCATTCACTGCCCGGGGCGTTTTAGTGTGTGAAGATCGTTCCCACGCTCCGGCGTGGGAATGCAGCCCGTGATGCTCCGCGTCACCTGCGCTCGTCGCTCGGATATGCAGCGGTTGGCGGGGGCTTTTTTCATGGAGGGCGCGCCTCAGGCCATCGCCGCGGCGAAGCTACGGATGAACTGCGCGTTATCGATCAACCGGTCGTGGCTGGTCTCGATCAGCACCGAGCGCTCGACCTCTGAATGCCCGGTCACCTCCAGCATGCTTGCCTCGATCAGCTGATGATGCACCCCGGTACGGCTCAAGGCTGCCCACCAGCAACTGATCGGTGCCTTGATCGCCTTGAAGTCGGCATCGCGCAAGCGCTCACCCAAAATGCGGTCGACCTCCCAGGAAATCTGCGTTTCCTGGCCATTGAGCAATTCCTCCTTGAGCTCGAGGAAGCGCTCGCCCAGAGTCTGCTCGGCCCAGTGGCTGAACGCGGCCCACCGCTCGCCGTCCTCAGCCTCTGCACATTGCAGCGCCGACCACTGGGCGTAAATCTGCTCGGAGAAATCCGGGAACATCACCCCCAGCAGCTCCACACGTCGCTCATTGGCAGAAATGTCGCGCTCATCGACCATCACCGCAGTATCCCAGAACGGCTTGAGCCACTGGGGCGGTGACGCATCGATCCAGCCGACGCACTCGACCTGCCGGCCCGCTTGCTCCAGGCCATAGGCGACTTCCATCGCCAAATTGCCGCCCAAAGACCAGCCGGCCAGACGGAACGGCCCCTCGGGTTGCGCCCTCAACAATTGCGCCGTGTAATCCTCGACCATTTCAGCCCACGCAGGCACCTCGCTACCCTTTTCGGCCAGTGCGCGACACATGACCCCCAGCACCGGCCGCTGCTCGCGCAACGCCAGGGCTATCGCCTTGTAGCAATGCACCGAGCCATAGCTGGGATGAAAGACATACAACGGAGTCCCTCGGGTTTGACTATTGAGCCTCACGATCAACGACGTGTCGGCACCTCCCTCCAGGCACATCGCCTGTGCGGCCACGGTCGGATTGAGCATCAACTGACTCACCGACAAATCCACGCCGACGGCCTTGCGGATGCGCTCCTTGAGCATCAGCACCAACAACGAATGCCCACCCAACTCGAAGAAATTGTCTTCGACGCCCACCTGTTCAAGCTCCAGCACCTCGCTCCAGACGGTCACGAGCGTCTGCTCCAGTGGGCTGCGCGCTGCGACGAAGTGCCGCTCATACACGCTGGCGTCGGGCGCGGGCAAGGCTTTGCGTTCCAGCTTGCCATTCGGGCTCAACGGCATCTGGTCCAGCAGCACCCACTGCGCAGGGACCATGTACTCCGGCATATGCGCCAGCAAGTGAATGTTCAAGGCATCACGCCACGCCTGCGTCGAGTCCTGCAGCACCAGGTAGCCAACGAGGTACTTTCCTTCATGCACCTGCACCGAGGCCTCGCGCACCAGCGGATGCTCCAGCAACCGTGCCTCGATTTCCCCCAGTTCTATGCGTAAACCGCGCAGTTTGACTTGATGGTCCAGCCGACCGATGTATTCGATCACGCCATCCATACGCTGGCGCACCCGGTCCCCGGTGCGATACAACCGCGAGCCCGGCTGGAACGGGCATGGTACGAAACGCTCTGCGGTGAGGCTGGGACGCCGATGGTAACTGCGTGCCAGCCCGACCCCACCCAGGTACAACTCGCCGGCAACACCGGGC
The DNA here is from genome assembly GCF_003852255.1 of Pseudomonas sp. R1-43-08. Classification (NCBI taxonomy): domain Bacteria; kingdom Pseudomonadati; phylum Pseudomonadota; class Gammaproteobacteria; order Pseudomonadales; family Pseudomonadaceae; genus Pseudomonas; species Pseudomonas sp. R1-43-08. Next base: position 2,393,088 of record NZ_CP027734.1, on the reverse strand, counting down.
GCGACTGGCTGCAACTGCGCATCCAGCACATGCGTGCGTAGGTTGGCAATCGGTCGACCAATCGGCACGCTGTCGCGATGCTCGTCGACGCATGTCCAGTGAGTCACATCAATGGCAGCTTCGGTCGGTCCATACAGGTTGAACAAGCCCGCGTCAGGCAGCTTGGCGAACACCTGCTGCTGCGCGTCCACCGGCAGGGCTTCGCCACTGCAAATGATGCGTTGCAGCCCCTGACAACTGGCCACCTTCGAATCCTGGAGGAAAGCTTGCAGCATCGAGGGCACGAAATGCAGGGTGGTCACTTGCTGGCGATTGATCAACTCGACCAATCGTGAGGGGTCCCGATGATCCCCAGGTGCCGCCACCACCAGCCGAGCCCCCGTTATCAAGGGCCAGAAGAACTCCCATACCGACACGTCGAAACTGAACGGGGTTTTCTGCAGCACCGTATCTTCGGCGCCGAGTGCATAAGCCTGTTGCATCCAGAGCAATCGGTTGGTCAACGCGCAGTGGCGGTTGCCTGCCCCCTTCGGCTGCCCGGTGGAGCCGGAGGTGTAAATGACGTAAGCCAGGTTTTCCGCATCCACCGCAACATCAGGATTGGTATCGGCATATCCGCTCAGCCAGAGATCACCAGGTTCCACCGCCAGGCAGTGCGATGGATCGCTGACTGGCAGTGCCTGCAACAGGTGCGCCTGAGTCAGCAGCAGCTGTGCCTGGCTGTCTTGCAGCATGTAGGCCAGGCGCTCGCGCGGGTAGTCTGGATCCAGCGGCACATAGGCGCCACCCGCCTTGAGCACAGCCAGAAGCGCGACGACCATTTCAATCGAGCGCTCCATTGCCACACCCACTAGCACGTCCGGCGCAACACCGGCCTGGATCAGGCGGTGCGCCAAGCGATTGGCTCGGGCATTGAGCTGCGCATAACTGAGCGCCTGCGCGGCAAACATCACTGCCTGGGCATCCGGCGTGCACCGGACTTGAGCTTCGAACATCTGCTGCACGGTCTGCTGCAACGGATAAGCCTGCGCCGTGTCGTTCCACTGTTCGACCATTAGCTGCTCTTCCAGGGGTTCAAACAGCGGTAACTGAGCGACCCGTTGATGCGGGTCACCCAACATGGCCTGCAAAAGGTTCTGCCAATGACGCGCCATGCGTCTGGCCGTAGCGACGTCGAACAGGTCGGTGGCATAGGTCAACGTCGCCGATAGCCCATCGACGGTTTCCTGGGTATCCAGGCTCAGATCGAACTGCGCGGTCTGCGTGCCCCAATCCAACCCCTCAACCTTCAGATCGGGCAGTTGCTGGCCGCGACTGGCCAGGCGGGCTTCGCTCTGATGATTGAACATCACTTGAAACAACGGGTTGTGGCTCAAGCTACGTTCGGGTTGCAGCGCTTCGACCAACTGCTCGAACGGCAAGTCCTGATGGCTTTGGGCGTCGAGTGCCCGGTGCTTGGCCTGCTGCAACAATTGGGTGACCGTCAGTTGCGGATCAATATCGCCCTTGAGCACCTGGGTATTGACGAAAAACCCCACCAGGCGTTCGGTCTCGACCCGGCTACGATTGGCGATTGGCACACCAACGCGAATATCCTGCTGCCCGGTATAACGGTGCAGCAGCGCCTGGAACGAGGCCAGCAGCACAGTGAACAGCGTGACATTCTCACGCTGTGCCAGCCCCTTGAGCCCTGCCACCAACGCCGGGGCAAAGCTGAGCGCCAGGCTGGCGCCACGGAAGCTCTGCACCGACGGCCGCGGCCGATCAAGCGGTAGCTCCAGCACGGGCTGCTCATCGCCCAGCAACGCCTGCCAGTAGCGCAACTGGCGAATGCGCTCTCCCCCTGCCATCCAGTCACGCTGCCACTGGGCATAATCGGCGTATTGAATCGACAGTGCCGGCAGTTGCAAATCCTGGCCTTGGCTATAAGCGGCGTATAACTGCACCAGCTCATCCACCATGACTTGCATCGACCAGCCATCGGAAACGATGTGGTGCTGCACCAGCACTAAGACATGGTCGTCTTCGGCGACTCGCAACAAGGTGACGCGTAGCAGCGGCCCTTGCTGCAGATCGAAGGGCCGTGCAATTTCAGCCTCGACCAGACGCTGCAAATCGCTTTCATTGGCCGGTGCATGGACGATGTCCACGGCACCCGCTTCGCGGATCACTTGAAAGGCGCGCCCTGCTTCCTGGTACACCTGAGTGCGCAAGCTTTCGTGGCGCGCAACCAGACGCTCGAAGGCGCGTTGCAGGGCGCTTGGGTCCAGCCAGCCGCGTAGACGCAACGTGCTGGGTAGATGGTAGGCCGCACTGCGCGGGTCCAATTGCCAGAGAAACCACTGCCGCTCCTGGGCATAAGACAGCGCCAATGGCTGCTCACGGCTGACCGGCAGAATGGGCGGTGCGCTCGCCGCAGACGCTTGCAGGTCGCCCAGCATCTCGACAAAACCCTGCAGCCGCGGTTGTTCAAACAATGTCCTCAGGGGGACTTCCCGATCCAATAGCTGACGCAAGCGGGACACCACTTGCATCGCCAGCAATGAGTGACCGCCCGACTCGAAGAAATGATCGGCCAGGCCTACCCGCTCCACGCCCAGGATCTCGGCCCAGATGCTGGCTACTTGCTGTTCCAGCTCACTCTGCGGCGCCACATACACCTGCTGCATCAGGCTCACATCCGGCAACGGCAGGCCCTTGCGGTCGAGTTTGCCGTTGGGGGTCAGCGGCATGCGTTCGAGAAACATCAGGTGCGTGGGCACCATGTAGTCCGGCAAGCGGGTTTTCAGGGCGCGGCGCAGGGCTTCGCGGCCGTTGGCTTGGGCGACGGCATCGTCGAGCAGGGCCGGGTCCAGCGGCACCACGTAGGCCACCAACTGCTTGCCGGTCGGGCCTTCCTGGGCCACCACCACGGTTTCGCCGACGCTGTCCTGTTCACGCAAACGCGCTTCGATTTCGCCCAGTTCGATACGGAAGCCGCGGATCTTGACCTGATGGTCGACACGGCCGAGGTAGTCCACTACCCCATCCGCGCGCCCGCGGGTCAGGTCGCCGCTGCGGTACACACGGCTGCCAGGCTTGCCGAACGGGTCCGGGACGAAACGTTCGGCGGTCAACGCCGGGCGTTCCAGATAACCCCGGGCCACGCCCTCGCCGCCCAGGTATAACTCGCCGGCCACGCCGATGGGTTGCAGGTTGAGTTGGGCATCGAGTACGTAGCCACTGCGGTTGCCGAGCAAGGTGCCGATGGGCGCGTAGACGGCGCCGCAAGGGTCGCCTTTGCGCGCCTTCCATAGCAGCGGCGTGACCACGGTTTCGGTGGGGCCATAGCCGTTGAACAGGTAAGTCGGTTTCAGTGCGCGCCAGGCCAGGTCATAGCTGGCCTGCGCCACCGCATCACCGCCGAAGCAGTACACGCGCACTGCCGGCGGGTTGCCGTCACGTTCGGCATGTTCGGCCAGTTGTTGCAGGTACACCGGCGGGAATACGGCCATGGTCACGTTGTGGCGGTGCATTTGTTCGTAGGTGTATTCCGGCAACCACAGGCTGTCGTCACGGATCAGCACGCTGGCGCCGTTGATCAAGGGGTGCATCCAGCCTTCGTGGGCACCGTCGAAGGCGAACGACATGAAGTGCAGTTCGCAGTCGGCCGGGCTGGTTTCATAACGCTCGCCAGTGGCGATGATGTGCGCGACCAACGGCCCGTGGGACACCGCCACGCCCTTGGGCATGCCGGTGGAGCCGGAGGTGTAGATCACGTAGGCGAGGTTGTCGGCGTGCAGAACCACATTCGGCGCCGCGTCACACTCGTCGCACCCGGCCAGTAGCTGGTCCACCGTCAGGGCTTGCAGGCCGTCCGGGATCGGCAAGCGGTGTTGCACCGCCGAGTGGGTCAGCAGCAGCCGCGAGCGACTGTCCTGCATCATGTACAGCAGGCGGTCACGCGGGTATTCGATATCCAGCGGTACGTACACGCCCCCGGCCTTCATCACGGCGAGGAAGGCCACCATGATCTCGGCGCTGCGCGGCATGGCGATGGCCACCCGCACTTCCGGGCCGACGCCACGGGCGATCAGCGCATGGGCCAGGCGGTTGGCCTGGCGGTCCAGTTGGCCGTAGGTGAGTTGCTCGTCCGCAAACTTCACTGCCACCGCCTGCGGGGTTTCGCGGGCGCGGTCGGCCACCAATTCATGCACCAGCCGCTGGGCCGAGAAGCCGGATTCAGTACGGTCCCACAGTTGCAGGATCTGTTGCTGCTCGGCGGCGTCCAGCAAGCTCAACTGGCCGAGCGGCTGCCCAGGGTTGGCGACCATGCCCTGCAACAGGTTCTGCCAGTGGCGCGCCATACGTTGCACGGTGCTGGCTTCGAACAGGTCCTGGGCATAACCGAGGGTGGCCCAGATACCTTCGGTAGACTCCTGGATATCCAGGTCCAGGTCGAAATGCGCGGTCTTGCTTTGCCACTCCAGCCCTTCTACCAGAAGCTGTGGCAATTGCTGCTGGACCTGGGCCTGGCCGACGTCGGTCTGGTGGTTGAACATCACCTGGAACAACGGGTTGTGGCTCAGGCTGCGCTCCGGTTGCAGCGCTTCCACCAGCTGTTCGAACGGCAAGTCCTGGTGGGCCTGGGCCTCCAGCGCGCGCTGGCGGGTGTGTTGTAACAGCTGCTCGACGCTCATCTGCCCGTGCAGCTCGGCCTTGAGCACCTGGGTATTGACGAAGAAACCTATAAGACGCTCGGTTTCGCTGCGATTGCGGTTGGCGATGGGCACACCGACGCGGATGTCTTCCTGGCCGCTGTAGCGATGCAGCAAAGTCTGGAACGACGCGAGCAGCAACATGAACAGGGTCACGCCCTGTTGCTGGGCCAGGGCTTTGAGGTTGAGGCTCAGTTCAGGGGCCAGCTCGAAGCCCAGGCGCGCGCCACGGTGGCTTTGCACGGCCGGGCGCGGGTGGTCGAACGGCAGTTCCAGCACGCTTTGCTCACCGCCGAGCCGCTCGCGCCAGTACGCCAGCTGGCGGTCCTTCTCGCCCGCCTCCATCCAGTTGCGCTGCCACACGGCGTAGTCGGCGTACTGGATCGGCAGCGCCGGCAATTGCACATCAAAGCCTTGGCTGTAGCCCGCATACAGCTGCACCAGTTCCTCGACCATCAACTGCATCGACCAGCCATCGGAGACGATGTGATGCTGCACCAGCACCAGCACATGCTCATCCTCGGCCAGGCGCAGCAGCGACACGCGCAGCAACGGGCCGCGTTCGAGGTCGAACGGCTGGGCGATCAGCGCCTCGACCTGCGCCTTGAGTCCGGCTTCGTCGACCTCGACGTGCGCGATCTGCAACGACGCCTGCGGCTCGATCACTTGAACCGTGCGCGCGTGATCCTGGCGCAGATAAGTGCGCAGGCTTTCATGCCGGGCCAGCAGCGCGTCAAAGCTGCGCTGCAGCGCGTCCAGGTCCAACTGCCCTTTCAGGCGCAGCGCACTGGGGATGTGGTACGCGGCGCTGTGGGGTTCCAACTGCCAGAGAAACCACTGGCGCTCCTGGGCGTAGGACAGCGGCAAGGGGTGCTCGCGCCCAGTCGGCAATAAGGCTGGCGCGGCCGGCACCTGGCTGTCCTGGGCCTGCAATACCGCGACAAATGCATCCAGTCGCGGGTATTCGAACAACGCCTTGAGCGGCACCTCCAGCTGCAATGCCTGGCGAATGCGCGACACTACTTGCATCGCCAGCAACGAATGCCCGCCCAGCTCGAAGAAATGCTGGTTCAAACCGACCTTCTCGACACCGAGAATATCCGCCCAGACCGTGGCGATCTGTTGCTGCAACGGCGTGACCGGCGCCAGCCAGCCCGGTTGCGCCGCGTTGGCGTCGGGCTTGGGCAGGGCCTGGCGGTCCAGCTTGCCGTTGGGGTTGAGCGGCATGCGTTCAAGGAAGATCAGGTGCGCCGGCACCATGTAATCCGGCAGGTGTGCGCGCAGGGTGATCAGCAACTGCTCGCCGGTCTTTTCGCGCTCGGCCTCGCTCAACGGCTGCGCGGGCACCAGGTAGGCCAGCAGCTGATTGTCAGCCGCCAGCAACAGCGCTTCTCGCACGCTGTTCTGGGCCAGCAGCAAGGTTTCGATCTCGCCCAGTTCGATGCGGAACCCGCGAATCTTCACCTGATGATCGACCCGCCCGACGTACTCCACCACCCCATCGGCGCGATAACGCGCCAGGTCGCCGGTGCGATAAAGCCGCTCGCCGCAGGCGTTGAACGGGTTGGCCACAAAGCGCTCGGCGGTCAGGCGCGGACGCTGCAGATAAGCGCTGGCCAGGCCGCTGGCGCTGGCAATGTAGAGTTCGCCCACGGCACCGACCGGCAACAGGTTCAGGTCGCGATCGAGCACCAACAAGCCACGCCCAGGCACTGCGCGGCCAATGGGGCTGGCGGTGACGCCGCTGATGACGTTGGGGTCGGTGCAGTCCAGCACGCTGGAGACCACGGTGGCCTCGGTCGGCCCATAGGTGTTGAGCAGCCGCACATGCCCCAGGCCGGCCCGTTGCCACAACAGCGGGCCGTCCAACGGCATGGCTTCGCCGCCGATATGCACCTGGCGCAAGGCGCCGTAAGGCCGCGAGCCCGCCGCCAGGCAATCCTGCAAAAACAGCTTCCAGTACGCCGTGGGCAAATCGGCCAGGGTGATGCCCTGGGCGATGATCTGCCGGTACAGCTCGGCGCCGTCCCACAGCTGCGGGCCGCGCAGCACCACCGTGGCGCCAAGGGTCAGGGCCGGGTACAACTGCTCGACGAAGCCGTCGAAGTTCAGGGTGGCGAACTGCAACACCCGATCCTGCGCGACCAGGTGCGAGTACTCGGCCGCAATGCCGGCGAACTCACTCAACGCCGCGTGGCTGATGGCAACGCCCTTGGGCTTGCCGGTGGAGCCCGAGGTGTAGATCACATAGGCCAGGCTTTGCGGTTCGAAAGCGCCGGCAGGATTGTGTTCGGCACACAACGCCAACGGCGCCTGGGCAAGGTCGATCGCCACGGCGTCTACCTGCGCCGGCAATGGCAGGCGCTCGCGCAGGTGCGACTGGGTCAACACCAGGCGCACGCCGCTGTCCTCGAGCATATGCAGCAGACGCTCGCGCGGGTACTCGGGGTCCAGCGGCACGTAGGCGGCGCCGGTCTTGAGCACCGCCAGCAAGCTCACCACCATGGCAAAGGAGCGCTCCACGGCGATCCCGACCAATGCGTGCGGGCCTACGCCCTGTGCCATCAGGTAGTGCGCCAGGCGGTTGGCCTGGCGGTTCAACTCGCCGTAGCTGAGGGTTTGATCATCCAGGGCCAGGGCCTGGCGTTCAGGCTGCTCGGCGGCCTGGGCCTCGAACAAGTGGTGCACGCCTTGCAATGCACGGGCGCAGGCCGGGGCATTCCAGTCCTGGAGCATGCGCTGCTGCTCGGCGGCCCCCAGCATCGGCAGCTCGGCCAGACGGCTGCGCGGCGCGCTGACCAGCGCCTGCAACAGCTGCTGCCAGTGCTGCGCCAGGCGCTCGATGGTCGCGGCGTCGAACAGGTCGGTGGCGTAGCTCAACGCCGCCCACAGCCCGTCGGCTGACTCGTGGGTATCCAGGCTCAGGTCGAAATGCGTGGTCTGGCTGTCCCAGTCCAGCTCCACCACGCGCAGACCCGGCAATGCCTGGCCGTCGCGCGCGCCCTGGGCGTCGGTCTGATGGTTGAACATCACCTGGAACAACGGGTTGTGGCTCAGGCTGCGCTCAGGCGAAAGCGCCACCACCAACTGTTCGAACGGCAGGTCCTGGTGGGCCTGGGCCTCCAGGGCGCGCTGCTTGGTCTGTTGCAGCAGCTCGACAAAACTCATCTGCCCGTCCAGGTCAGCCTTGAGCACCTGGGTGTTGACGAAAAACCCGATCAGCCGCTCGGTTTCGACACGGTTGCGGTTGGCAATCGGCACGCCGATACGGATGTCCGACTGCCCGCTGTAGCGATACAACAGGGTTTGGAACGACGCGAGCAGCAGCATGAACGGGGTGACACCCTCGTGCTGGGCCAGGCGCTTGAGGCCGGCGACCAGCTCGGCTTGCAGATGCACCTGCAAGCTGGCGCCGCGATGGCTTTGCTGCGCCGGGCGCGGACGGTCCAGCGGCAACTCCAACACCGGTTGTTCACCGCCCAGCAGCGCCTGCCAATAGGCCAGTTGCCGCGCCCGCTCCCCCGCTTCCATCCAGCCGCGCTGCCACAGGGCGTAGTCGGCGTACTGGATCGGCAGTTCCGGCAGTTGCAGGTCCTGGCCCTGGCTGTAGGCGGCGTACAACTGCACCAGCTCTTCGACCATCACCTGCATCGACCAACCATCGGACACGATGTGGTGCTGCACCATCACCAGCACATGGTCATCTTCAGCCAGTTGCAACAGGGTCACGCGCAGCAGCGGCGCCTGGAGCAGATCGAAAGGCTGGGCCACCTCCGCTTCCACGCGCGCCATCAACTGCGCTTCATCGATCTGCGCCTGCCGGATGTGCACCCGCGCCTCGGGCAGCACGGCCTGGCGCACCTGCTCACCGTCCTCGATCAGTTGCGTGCGCAGACTTTCGTGACGGGCCAACAGGCTGTCGAAGCTGCGCTGCAGGGCCGCCAGGTCCAGCCGCCCCTGCAAGCGCAAGGCGCCGGGGATGTGGTAAGTGGCGCTGCCTGGGTCCAACTGCCAGAGAAACCACTGGCGTTCCTGGGCGTAGGACAACGGCACTGTGTCGCTGTCGTGACGCGTCGGGGCAATCGGCAGTTGAGCGAAACTCATGCCCCGGCCCTGCAGACGCTGATAGAACTGCTGGCGTTGTTCCAGAGGCAGGCGAAGAAAGCGCGACACCAGGTCGATGTTAGGGTTGGAAAGCATGGTTCAAATCGCCTCTAGTTCGCTCAAAAAGTCACGAAGATCATCAAAATCTTCCTCGCTGCCCGCGCGGAAGGTGGCTGCGGCCTGCACGTAGGCACGCAGCGATTCGGTCTGGAACAGTTCCATCAGCGGTACGTCCAGGCCCAGCTCGGCCTGGACCCGCGAGGTGATCTGGATGGCCAGCAAGGAATGCCCGCCGACTTCGAAGAAGTTGTCGTTCAGGCCCACTTGCGGCAGGTGCAGGACGTCGGCCCAGATCGCGGCGATGTGCTGCTCCAGTTCGGTCTGCGGCGCCACGTAGCGTTGCTGCATCTGGCTGGCGTCCGGCAACGGCAGGCCCTTGCGGTCGAGCTTGCCGTTGGGGGTCAACGGCATCTGCGCGAGGAACACGAAGTGCGCCGGCACCATGTAATCCGGCAGGCCGCTTTTCAGGGCGCGGCGCAGGGTGTCGCGGAATTCGGCTTGGTCGGCCAGGGTCGCATCGGCCGGCACCACGTAGGCCACCAACTGCTTGCCGGTCGGGCCGTCCTGGGCCACCACCACGGTCTCGCCGACGCTGTCTTGTTCACGCAAACGCGCTTCGATTTCGCCCAGTTCGATACGGAAACCACGGATTTTCACTTGATGATCGACGCGGCCGAGGTAGTCCACCACGCCATCCGCACGCCCACGGGTCAGGTCGCCGCTGCGGTACACGCGGCTGCCGGGCTGGCCGAACGGGTCCGGCACGAAACGTTCGGCGGTCAACGCCGGGCGTTCCAGATAACCCCGGGCCACGCCCTCGCCGCCCAGGTACAGCTCGCCGGCCACGCCGATGGGTTGCAGATTGAGTTGGGCATCGAGCACGTAGCCGCTGCGGTTGCCGAGCAAGGTGCCGATGGGGGCGTAGACGGCGCCGCAAGGGTCGCCTTTGCGCGCCTTCCACAGCAGCGGCGTGACCACGGTTTCGGTGGGGCCGTAGCCGTTGAACAGGTAGGTTGGTTTTAGCGCGCGCCAGGCCAGGTCATAGCTGGCCTGCGCCACCGCATCACCGCCAAAACAGTACACGCGCACCGCCGGTGGGTTGCCGTCGCGCTCGGCATGTTCGGCCAGTTGTTGCAGGTACACCGGTGGGAACACCGCCATGGTCACGTGGTGACGGTGCATTTGTTCGTAGGTGTATTCCGGTAGCCACAGGCTGTCGTCACGGATCAACACGCTGGCGCCATTGATCAAGGGGTGCATCCAGCCTTCGTGGGCACCGTCGAAGGCGAACGACATGAAGTGCAGTTCGCAATCGGCGGGGCTGGTTTCATAGCGCTCGCCGGTGGCGATGATGTGCGCCACCAACGGCCCGTGGGACACCGCCACGCCCTTGGGCATGCCGGTGGAACCGGAGGTGTAGATCACGTAGGCAAGGTTGTCGGCGTGCAGCGCCACATTCGGCGCGGTGTCGCTGAGGTGTGCCCATTGCTCGGTAGCGTCAATTGCTAAGGTTTCCAGCCCTTGCGGGATAGGCAATTGCGCCAATGCCTGGGTATGGCTGAGCAGCAGTTGCGCCCGGCTGTCCTGCATCATGTACAGCAGGCGATCACGCGGGTACTCGATGTCCAGCGGCACATACACGCCCCCGGCCTTCAGCACGGCGAGGAAGGCCACCATGATCTCGGCACTGCGCGGCATGGCGATGGCCACCCGCACTTCCGGGCCGACGCCACGGGCGATCAGCCCATGGGCCAGGCGGTTGGCCTGGGCGTCGAGCTCAGCGTAACTCAGGGTTTGCGCATCGAACTTCACCGCCACTGCATCCGGGGTTTGCCGCGCACGGTCAGCGACCAGCTCATGCACCAGGCGCTGGGCCGAGTAGCCGGATTCGGTACGGTCCCACAGTTGCAGGATGTGTTGCTGCTCGGCGGCGTCCAGCAGGTGCAACTGGCCAATGGATTGATGTGGATCAGCGACCATCGCCTGTAGCAGGTTCTGCCAATGCGCCGCCATGCGTGCGATGGTGGCGGGCGCAAACAGGTCGGTGGCATAGCTCAGGGAGGCATGCAGCGCCGTCGGGCTTTCTTCGACGTCCAGCGCCAGGTCGAACTGGGCCACGCCTTCGTCCCAACTCAGCACTTCAATGTGCAAGTCGGTCAGCTGCTGCAACTGGCTTGCGGCGGACGTCACGCGGTGGTTGAACAGCACCTGGAACAGTGGGCTCAGGCTGAGGCTGCGCTCCGGTTGCAACGCCTGCACCAGTTGTTCGAACGGCAGGTCCTGATGGGCCTGGGCGTCCAGGGAGCGCTGGCGCACCTGGCTCAGCAACTGCTCGACGCTCATCTGCCCGTGCAGATCGGCCTTGAGCACTTGGGTGTTGACGAAGAACCCGATCAAACCCTCGGTTTCCAGGCGGTTACGGTTGGCAACCGGGACGCCGACGCGCACGTCTTCCTGGCCGCTGTAGCGGTGCAACAGCGCCTGATAGGACGCCAGCAGCACCATCGGCAGCGTGACGCCGACGTTGTGCGCCAAGGTGCGCAGGCCGTCCAGCAGCCCCGACGCCAACTCGATGCCCAGGCGTGCGCCGCGATGGCTTGGCAGCGCCGGGCGCGGGTAGTCGAACGGCAGCTCCAGCACCGGTTGCTCGCCGCCCAACTGCTCGCGCCAGTAAGCCAGTTGACGCGCCTGCTCACCGGCCTCCATCCACTGGCGTTGCCACACGGCATAGTCGGCGTACTGGATCGGCAATGCCGGCAGGTGCGGCGTTTGCCCCTGGCTGAACGCGGCGTACAGCTGCACCAGTTCCTCGACCATCAGTTGCATCGACCAGCCATCGGAGACGATGTGGTGCTGCACCAGCACCAGCACATGGTCGTCCTCAGCCAGGCGCAGCAACTTGACCCGCAACAGCGGCCCGCGCAGTAAATCGAAGGGGCGTGCGACCTCGGCCGCCACAGCGCCCTTGAGGTCGGCGTAGGCACAGGCGCCCCGGTCGATTTCGATCAGGCCCAGCGCTTCGATGACTTGCACCGCGCCCATGGCCTCCTGGCGCAGATGGGTGCGCAGGCTTTCATGGCGCGCCAGCAAGGTGTCGAAGCTGCGTTGCAGCGCGGCCTGGTCCAGCGGGCCATGCAAGCGCAAGGCACTGGGGATGTGGTAGGCCGTGCTGTGCGGGTCCAGTTGCCACAGGAACCATTGGCGCTCCTGGGCGTAAGACAGCGGCAAGGGTTGCGTGCGGTCGGCCCTTTGCAGCGCCGGCGCGGTGACGCCCTCCTCGCCCAGTGCGCGCACAAAGTCACCCAGCAGGGGTTGTTCGAACAGGGTCTTGAGCGCGACTTCCAGGGCCAAGGCCTGACGCACCCGCGACACCACCCGCGTGGCCAGCAAGGAATGCCCGCCCAGTTCGAAGAAGTGATCGTCGAGACCGACCTGCGGCACGTCCAGCACCTCGGCCCAGATCGCCGCGACCTGTTGTTCGCGCGGGGTGACGGGGGCCAGATGGCCTTTACTCAGTTGGCTGGCATCCACCTTGGGCAAGGCCTTGCGGTCGAGCTTGCCGTTGGGGGTCAGGGGCAGACGGTCGAGGAACAGCAGGTGCGCCGGCACCATGTAGTCCGGCAGGCGCACGCGCAACGCGGCTTTGTAGGCCTGTTGTTGGTCCGGCGCGGAGCTCACCAAGTAGGCGATCAAGCGGTCGTTGTCGGCCAGCACCACGGCTTCACGCACGCCTGGGTAGTCACGCAGGCAGGCTTCGATCTCACCCAGTTCAATGCGGAAACCGCGCACCTTGACCTGATGATCGACCCGGCCAAGGTACTCGACCACACCGTCTGCGCGGTAACGCGCCAGGTCGCCGGTGCGGTACAGGCGTGCGCCGGGCGCACCGAACGCGTCTGGCACAAAACGCTCGGCGGTGAGCGCAGGCTGTGCGTGATAACCACGCGCCAGGCCGACCCCGCCGATCAGCAGCTCACCGGCCGCGCCTTGCGGGCATGGCGTGAGCCCGGCATTGAGGATGAACAGCGAGGTGTTGGCGATGGGCCGCCCGACCAAAGGCTGCGCTTCGTGCAGCCGATGGGCCGCCGACCAGATGGTGGTTTCGGTCGGCCCATAGAGGTTCCACACCGGGCCTTGCAGATCGAGCAGGCGCTGGGCCAGGTCAGCCGGCAACGCCTCGCCGCCGCACAGGCACTGGACGCCGCGCAACAGCTGCGCGCGCGGGCTGTCGAGCAGCATGCGCCAGGTCGACGGCGTGGCCTGCAGCACCGTGGCCGCCTGGCTGTGGGCCAAGTCGAGAATGGCTTCCGGGTCCAGCGCCATGGCCTGCTCGCTCAGCAGCACCGTCGCGCCGACACTCAGCGGCACGTAGAGCTCCAGGGCGAAGATGTCGAACGAGAACGTGGTCAACGATAACAGGCGGGCATCAGCGCCGATGGACAAGCTGTCGGCCATGGCGCAGTTAAAACTGCACAGCGCCTGGTGCCGCACCATCACGCCTTTGGGCTTGCCGGTGGAGCCGGAGGTGTAGATCACATAGGCCAGGTGTTCCGGCGTGAGCGCAACCTCGGGGTTGTGTTCTGTACCCGGTTCATCCTCGACCAGCAGCACCTGCAGGCCCTCGGGCTGGGACAACTGGCCGTGCAACCGCGCCTGGGTCAGCAGCACTCGGGCGCCGCTGTCGTCGAGCATGAACGCCAGGCGCTCGGCCGGGAACTGCGGGTCGAGCGGCACGTAGGCAGCGCCGGCCTTGAGGGTGGCCAACAGGCTGACCGCCATGTCCAGGGAGCGCTCCACATGAACCGCCACCAGCACGTCGGGGCCGACGCCTGCTGCGATCAAGCGATGCGCCAGGCGATTGGCCCGGAGGTTGAGTTCGGCGTAGCTCAGGCGGTCGCCATTGAAGCGCAGGGCGACGGCCTCCGGTTGGGCAAGGGCTTGGGCCTCGAACAACTGGTGCACGCACTGCTCGCTTGGATAGTCGAATGAGGTGTGGTTCCAGTCTTCAACCATTTGCTGCCATTGCGGTGCGCTGAGCATTGCCAGGTCATCGAGCGCCTGGGACGCATCGCTCACCACTGCGTGCAACAGGTTGTGCCAATGCCCGGCCAGGCGTTCCAGGGTTGCCGCTTCGAACAGGTCGGCAGCGTACGTCAGCGACGCCCAGAGGCCATCGGCGGATTCTTCGGTTTCCAGGCTCAAATCGAACTGGGTGGTGTGCCCGGCCCAGTCCAGCGCCTGCAACGCCAGGCCCGACAAGTGCACAGGGCCGGCGCGCAGGCTGTCCTGATGGTTGAACATCACCTGGAACAGCGGGTTGTGGCTGAGGCTGCGCTCAGGCTGCAAGGCTTCCACCAGTTGCTCGAACGGCAGGTCCTGATGCGCCTGGGCCTCCAGGGCACGGCGCTTGACCTGGGCCAATAACTGTTCGAAAGGCATTTGCCCATGCAACTGCGCCTGCAGTACCTGGGTGTTGACGAAAAAACCGACCAGTCGCTCGGTTTCCAGGCGCGTGCGGCTGGCGATCGGCACACCGACGCGAATCTCGGACTGGCCGCTGTAGCGATGCAGCAATGTCTGGAACGAGGCCAGCAGGAGCATGAACAAGGTCACGTCCTGACGCTGGGCCAACGCCTTGAGTTCGGCCACCAGCGCGCGGTCCAGATGGATCTGCCGGCGCGCGCCCCGATGGCTTTGCACCGCCGGACGCGGGTGGTCCAGGGGCAGCGCCAGCACCGGATGTTCACTGCCCAGGCGCGCGCACCAGTAATCGAGCTGGCGCTGTTTCTCCCCGGCGGCCATCCAGTCACGTTGCCACTGGGCATAGTCGGCGTACTGGATCGGCAACGCCGGCAAAGCGTCATCGCCCTGATAGAGCGCCACCAGCTCATCGACCATCACTTGCATCGACCAACCGTCAGAGATGATGTGGTGCTGGGTGATCACCAGCACATGATGCTCTGGCGCGACGTCGAGCAATTTAACCCGCATCAGCGGGCCGCTGCGCAGGTCGAACGGGCGCTGGATTTCCTCGGCCACCGCCTGTTCGATCGCCGCCACATCGACGCGCTGCTGCTCGATGGTCACCGCCAGGTGCGGATGGATGACTTGCAAAGTGTGCTCGCCTTGCTCCACAAAGGTGGTGCGCAGCGGCTCATGGCGCTGTACCAGGGCCTGGAACGCCTGCTCCAGTGCGGCGCGGTTGAGTTGGCCGCGCAGGTGCAGGGCGACGGGTACGTGATAGGCCGCGCTGGCCGGGTCCAGTTGCCAGAGGAACCATTGGCGTTCCTGGGCGAAGGACAACGCCAGCGGCCGACCGCGTTCCAGCGCCAGCAACGGCTGCGCCGTGCTCACCTGCAGCGCCGCGCAAGCATCGGCAAATGCGCGCAGGGTCGGCTGTTCGAACAGCGCGCGCAATGGCACTTCCAGCTTGAGCACATGCCGCACCCGAGAGATCACCTGGGTAGCCAGCAGCGAATGACCGCCGCGTTCAAAGAAGTGATCGTCCAGGCCGACGCGCTCAACCTGCAACACCGCTTGCCAGATCGCCGCGAGCTGGATTTGCAGCGGGCTGTGGGGTGCCACGTAGGCCGGGGCGTGCAGGTTCAGGTCCGGCGCCGGCAGTGCGCGGCGGTCGAGCTTGCCGTTGCTGTTCAAGGGCAAGGCCTTGAGCACCACCCACTGCCCAGGCACCATGTAGTCCGGCAGCGACTGGCGCAAACGGCCCGCCAGTGCCTGTGTCTCCAGCACATGGCCTTCGGCGGCTACCACGTAGGCGACCAATTGCGTGCCCGTGGCGCTCGGCAGCGCATGCACCGCCGCTTCACGCACCTGCGGCAAGGCTTGCAGGCTGGCTTCGATTTCGCCCATTTCAATTCGCAAGCCGCGAATCTTCACCTGATGGTCGATACGCCCGACGTACTCCAGCACATCCGCCTCGTTGTAACGGGCCAGGTCGCCGCTGCGGTAGAGCCGCGCACCGGGGACGGCGGAAAACGGGTCGGGCAGGAAGCGCTCGGCGGTCAGCGCCGGGCGGTCGAAATAGCCTTGGGCCAGGCCGGCCTCGGCACCAATGCACAACTCGCCCACGCCATCGGTCGCCTGCAGTTCCAAAGCGCTGTCGAGCACGTAGAGCGAGCGCCCTGCAATCGCGCGCCCAATCGGCACACCGAACGCGTCGCTGGCATCAGCCAACCGGCAATCGTGCACGCTGGACACCACCGTCGCCTCGGTCGGCCCGTACGTGTTGACCAGCCGCACATCGCCCAACCCGGCGGCATGCCAGGCGCGCAGGCCTTCCACCGACATGGCCTCACCGCCCACATGCACCTGGCGCAGCTTGCCCAGGGGGCGGCTGTGCACGGCGCATTCCTTGGCGAGCAAGTACCAGTAGGCGGCGGGCAAGTCGGCCAGGGTCACGCCCTGTTCAACGATTTCTCGCGCCAGTTGCCCGGCGTCCCATAGTTCATCGCCGCGCATGATCAGCGCCGCGCCCACGCACAGCGGCGGGTAGCACTGCTCGACAAAGCCGTCGAAACTGAAAGTGGCGAATTGCAGCACGCGGTCCTGGGCGCTCAGTTGGCTGTACACCACGGCGCTGTCGCAGAACTGGTCGAGGGCGGCGTGGTCGATGGCCACGCCTTTGGGCTGGCCGGTGGAGCCGGAGGTGTAGATCACGTAGGCCAGGTCCGCCGCCGTCGCGTGGTTGGGCGGATTGGTCGCAGGGTAGCTGGCCAATTCATCACCGCTGGCGCTGAAGTCGATACGGCTCAGCCCTGCCGGCAATGGCAAATCGGCCAGCAGGCCGGTTTCGCTGAGCAGCAGGTCGAGGCGGCTGTCCGCCAGCATGTAGGCCAGGCGCTCGGCGGGGTATTTAGGGTCCAGCGGCACATAGGCCGCGCCGCTCTTGAGCACCGCCAGCAGGCTGACGATCAGTTGCGGGCCACGACGGGACGCGAGGCCCACGCGCTGACCGGGGCCGACGCCGCGCTCCAGCAGGCGATGGGCCAGGCGGTTGGCGCGAGCGTTGAGTTGGGCATAGCTGAGGCGTTCGTTGCCAGCCTGCACCGCCAGTGCGTCCGGCGTGGCCTGGGCCTGGGCAGCGATGCGTTCATGGGCGCGCTGATGAGGCTGGGCGGCTGCGGGCAATTGGCTGAGGGCAAGCACGTCGCGCTGGGCGCTGGCGTCGAGCAGACGCAGGTTGCCCAGGGGGCTTTGCGCGTCTGCGAGGAATTGCGCGAGCAGATACTGCAGGTTGTCGCTCAGGCGGATGACCTGGGCTTGGCTGAAGTGCGCCCGGTCGTAGCTGAATTCCAGGCGCAGGCTGGCACCCAGTTCGATGCCGAGGGTCAGTGGATAATGCGTGCGCTCATGGTTATGCAACGGCCCGAAGCTCAGCCCGGCCGGCGCCCCCTGCTTCAGAGCTTCGGCCACCGGGAAGTTTTCGAACACCAGCAGGGTGTCGAACAGCGCGGCGCCTGGCTGGCCAGCCCAGCCCTGAATGTCGTAGAGCGGCACATGCTCGTGATCGCGCAGGCTGAGGTTCAGCGCTTGCAACTCGCCGAGCCAACTGATGGCCGATTGTGCCGGCGAGGCGGCGCTGATGATCGGCAAGGTGTTGATGAACAGGCCCAGCTGCTGTTCGATCCCCGGCAACGGCGCGGAACGCCCGGCCACGGTGGCGCCGAACGCCACGCACGCCTGGCCGGTGTAGCGTTGCAGCAGCTGGCTCCAGGCCCCTTGCAGCACGGTGTTGAGAGTGACTTTGTGTTGGCGGGCGAACTCACTGAGGGTGTGGGTGACGTCACGGCCCAGCACGACGTGATGGTCTGCAGTGCCTGCCCGCGCAACCGGCGTACGCAGCGCTTGTGCCAGCAGGGTCGGGGCCTGCAACGGCGCCAGCTGGGCTTTCCAGAACGCTTCGCCGTTGCCTTGCCGTTGCAGCCAGCCCAGGTAATCGCGGAATTGCCCGAGCAGTGCGGGCACCGTCTGGCCGGCGTAATGGGCGAGCACTTCGCCAAGCAACTGGGCGTTGCTCCAGCCATCCATGAGAATGTGGTGGCTGGTGAAAATCAGGTGCCAGGCCGCCCCCGCGCCGCGCACGAGCATCAGGCGAAACAGCGGCGCGGTATCGAGTGCGAAACCGCGTTCACGCTCGGCCTGGGCCAGCGCATCCAGATCGGCGCTCGGGTCTTCAATCACTTGCAACTGCAGGTCGACCTGGCGCTGGATCACTTGATGGGCGCTGTCCAGGCCCAGCCAATGGAAGCTGCTGCGCAGGATGTCGTGACGGTCCAATGCAGCCTGCCAAGCGCGCCCGAACGCCAGCAGATCGAGGCCGTCGATGTCGACGCGCAACTGGTTGATATAGGCCTGGGCCTCGGGCGCCAGCAGGGTGTGGAACAGCATGCCCTGCTGCATCGGCGACAACGGGTACAGATCGGCGATGGCCGGCCCGGCCGCCGGCAATCCATCCAGTTGCGCCTGAGTGACCTGTGCCAGGGGGAAATCCGATGGCGTGACCTGCCCGGCCGGTGTGGCACAGCAATGGGCGATCACGGCCTTGAGCTCACAGGCGAATTCATCCGCCAGGCGCTGGATGGTCGCCGCCTCGAACATCTCGCGACTGAAGCCCCACTGCAGCGCCAATTCACCGCCATACACCTGCCCTTCCACCGTCAGCCAGTTGGCCAACGGTGCTTCCGGATCCTGGGCCTGGCCGCTGCCCTCGGCGGCCGGCACAAACAGTGCCGATTCATCGAACTGGCGATCGAACTGCCCCAGATAGTTGAAGGTAATGCGTGGCACGGCCAGGCCGGCCAGGGATTCGCGGGCTCCGGGCGCGCCGAGGTAGCGCAGCAGGCCATAGCCCAGGCCCTTGTCGGGGACTGCACGCAGTTGTTCCTTGACCGCCTTGATCGCGCCGGCCAACTCGCCGTCCGCTTGCAGGCGCAGCGGAAACAGGCTGGTGAACCAGCCGACGGTGCGCGTCAGGTCGATGCCGTCGAACAGGTCTTCGCGGCCATGCCCTTCCAGCTGGATCAGCGCGGCGGGCTGAGCGCTCCAACGGCTGACCACGCGCGCCAGGGCGGTGAGCAACAGGTCATTGACCTGGGTGCGATAGGCCGCAGGCGCCTCTTGCAGCAACTGGCGCGTGTGCTCGGCGTCGAGGCGCGTTTCCAGCTTGGCGCCCAGGCGATGCTGCAGGCCGCCTTCAGGGTGATCACACGGCAACTCGGCCTCGGCGGTTTGCGCCTGCCAGTACGGCAGTTGATGCTCGAGAGCGTGCGCGTGCTCTTGCAGCCGGTGCGCCCAGTGCTGATAGGCGCTGGTCTTTGCCGGCAACCGCTGCTCGCGATACGCCTGTTGCAGGTCTTCGAGCAGGATGCGCCAGGACACGCCATCCACCACCAGGTGATGCACCACCAGCAGCAACCGCTGGGTGCCGTCGGCCATCTCGACCAGGGCGGCGCGCAGCAACGGGCCGTGCTCCAGGTCAAGGCTGCGCTGGGCCTTGTCACATAGCGCAGCCAGTTCGGCGTCGGTGTCGGCCTGGGCCTGCCACAGCAGCGCTGCGTTGCTCGCAGCAGCGTGGTGCTGTTGCCAACCCTCAGCCTGCGCCACGAAGCGCAGGCGCAGGGCATCGTGATGCTGGACCACTTGCATCACGGCCGCGTCGAGCCGAGCGGGCTGCAGCGGTTCACGCGGGGTCAGCAGCAACGACTGGTTCCAATGGTGACGCGCCGGGATGGCCTGGGCGAAAAAACCCTGCTGCACCGGCGTGAGGATGACCTCACCGCTGACCGGCCCCTGATCGACTTCGCTCAGTTCGTCGACGCCCGCCACCAGCGCCAGGCTGCGCACACTCTGGTACTGGAACAGGTCGCGCGGACTGAGGCGGATACCGGCCTGGCGGGCCCGGCTGACCACCTGAATGGAGATGATCGAATCGCCGCCCAGCTCGAAAAAGTTGTCGTCCAGGCCGACAGCCTGAATGCCCAGCACGTCGCTCCAGATCGCGGCCAGGGCTTGTTGCACGGTATTTTCCGGGGCAGCAAAGGCCTGCTGCGCCGTGGCGTCCGGCAGTGGCAGCGCCTTGCGGTCGAGCTTGCCGTTGGCGGTCACCGGCAGTTTGGCAAGCGTGATGAAGTGGCTTGGCACCATGTATTCCGGCAGGCTACCAAGCAGCCAGGCCTTGAGGTCGGTCGGTGCGTCGCGTTCAAGCACCAGGTAAGCCACCAACTGTTTGCCGCCGTGTACTACTACCACTGCTTCGCGCACCGTTGGGTGCTGCATCAGGCGCGTTTCGATCTCACCCAGTTCGATGCGCAAGCCGCGCAGCTTGACCTGATGGTCGAGGCGGCCAAGGTATTCGATCACCCCATCGGCGCGCTGGCGCACACGGTCACCGGTACGATACAGGCGCTCGCCGGCCACGAACGGGCTCGGCACAAAGCGCTCGGCCGTCAGCGCCGGGCGGCGATGGTAACTGCGCGCCAGGCCGGTGCCGCCGAGGTACAGCTCGCCGGCGATACCGGCCGCAACCGGGTTGAGTTGGGCATCCAGCACGTAGGTGCCGAGGTTGGCGATCGGCCGGCCGATGGGCACGCTGTCGGCGCCTTCGTCGATGCAGGTCCAGTGGGTGACGTCGATTGCCGCTTCGGTCGGGCCATAAAGGTTGTACAAGGCCGCATTCGCCAGCTTGGCGAACACTTGGCGTTGCGCGTCCAATGGCAAGGCTTCGCCACTGCAGACAATGCGCTTGAGGCTGGCGCAGGCCTCCACGCCGGGCTCATGGATAAACGCCTGCAACATTGACGGCACGAAGTGCACGGTGGTGACGGCGTGCCGGCCGATGGTCTCGATCAGCCGGGCCGGCTCACGGTGCTCGCCGGGCGCGGCGACCACCAGGCGCGCGCCCGTCATCAGCGGCCAGAAAAATTCCCACACGGAAACGTCGAAGCTGAACGGGGTTTTCTGCAGCACCGCATCACCGCCATCGAGCGCATAGGCCTGCTGCATCCAGCACAGGCGGTTGACCAGTGCGCGGTGGCTGTTACCGGCGCCCTTGGGTTGACCGGTGGAACCCGAGGTGTAGATCACGTAGGCCAGGTTCAGCCCATGCAGGCTGACGTCCGGGGCCGTGGTGCTGTAGCCGTCGAGCCAGTTGGCCGGCTGATCCAGGGCAATCACCTGGAGGCCTGCGGTCGGCAGCCGTGCCAGCAGGCTTTGCTGGCTGAGCAGCAGCCTGATGCCGCTGTCGTCGATCATGTACGCCAGGCGCTCCTCGGGGTATTCCGGGTCCAGCGGGACGTAGGCGCCGCCCGCCTTGAGGATTGCCAGCAGGCCCACGACCATTTCAATGGAACGCTCGACACAAATGCCCACCAGCACGTCCGGGCCGACGCCTTGCGCGCGCAATGCATGGGCCAGCCGGTTGGCCCGCGCGTCAAGCTGGGCATACGTCAGCGTCAGCTCACCGAACACCAGTGCTGGCGCGGCAGGCGTGCGTTGCGCCTGGTCTTCAATCAAGCGATGGATCGCGCGTTCGGTCGGGTACGGCGTGGCCGTGTGGTTCCAGGTCTTGACCAGCAGCTGTTGCTCGTCAGCGCCCAGCATCGGCAGCTCACCGATGCGCTGTTCAGCGTCCGCCACCATCGCCTGCAACAGGCGGGTCCAATGGCGCGCCATGCGCTGGATGGAAGGCGCGTCGAACAAGTCGTTGGCGTAGGTCAGCGCGGCATGCAAGGTGCCGGATTTTTCATAGGTGTCGAGGGTAAGGTCGAACTGGGTGGTACGGCCCTGCCATTCCACCAGGGCCAGTTCCAGGCCGGAGGCGGTGCTGACGGAGGCGATATCCGCCACCACCGGCTGATGGTTGTACATGACCTGGAACAGCGGCGTATGGCTGAGGCTACGCTCGACGTTCAAGGCGTCGACCAAGCGTTCGAACGGCAATTCCTGATGGGCCTGGGCGCCCAGGGCATGCTCCTTGATGCCTTGCAGCAGTTCGCCAATGCGGGTCTGGCCGGTCAGCTCGGTGCGCAGTACCTGGGTGTTGACGAAGAAGCCAATCAACCCCTCGACTTCAGTGCGGTTGCGGTTGGCGATGGGCACGCCGACACGAATGTCGCCCTGCCCCGTATAACGATGCAACAACACGTTGAAGGCGCCGAGCAGCAGCATGAACAAGGTGACGTTGTGCTTTTGCGCGCACATGCGCAGTTGGGTGGCCAGCGCCGGGTCGATCTCGAAGGCATGGCGAGTGCCCTGGTAACTGGGCATGGCCGGCCGTGGACGGTCGGTCGGCAGCTCCAGAACCGGATGTTCATCGCCCAGGCGCGCCTGCCAATACGCCAACTGGCGCGCCTGCTCGCCGGCCTCCAGCCAGCGGCGCTGCCACAGGGCGTAGTCACTGTACTGGATCGCCAGCGCCGGCAATTGTGGCGCCTCGTTGCGCTCGTGGGCGTCGTAGCAACGGATGAACTCGTCGATCAACACATTCATCGACCAACCATCGGAGACGATGTGGTGCAAGGTCAGTAGCAGCACGTGCTCGTGTTCGTCGAGCCTGAGCAGTTGCACGCGCAGCAGCGGGCCATGCTCGAGGTCGAATGGCAGTAGCGACTGGCGCGTCGCCGCCGCGTTGACCGCCTGCTCACGGTCAACGGGCGCCAGGGTGCTCAAGTCCAGGTGCTCGATGGCCAACGACGGCTCGATTGACACCTGCGCCAGACGCTCATCCGCTTGACGCTGAAACACCGTGCGCAAGGTTTCGTGACGCGCCACCAGGCTGGCGAACGCTTGTTCCAGGGCGTCGAGGCTGAGCGCACCTTTCAAGCGTACGGCGCCGGGCAGGTTGTAGGCGCCGCTGGCCGGATCCAACTGCCAGAGAAACCACATGCGTTGCTGCGCGTAGGACAGCGCCCGGCGATCCTCGGCCTCAACCCCAGCCGGAATCGGAAACCGGGAAAAATCCACGCCTTCTTTCTGCAAGGCCTGCAGGAACACTTGGCGTTTTTCCAGGGGCAACCCGATAAACCGGCGAGCAAGTTTCAAGGAGTCTTCAGCATTCATTTGTTGGAGTCCGGAGCAATAGGCAGGAAGCACAAAGGCACGTCGTCCCTATAAAACGAACCGCAGAGGGAAAAATTAGCGAGGAATGGGGGCCTGCAAGCGAGGTGTCATCACGGGTTACATCAATCTCGGGAAAGGCGCATCAGACCGAGCTAGCATTGACGTACACCACTTTTTGCAACTACATTTAGTTACACGCAGGGAACGCCGTGTCCAAAAATGAAAAGCTGCTCGCCAAACTGCTCAATGAGCACATGGCATTCACCTGGTCTGAACTCGTAACCCTGTTACGGCGACTGGGTTACACACAGATTGAAGGGGCTGGAAGCCGGGTCAAATTCGACATTGGCGACCCCAGTGCACTGATCACCTTGCACAAGCCTCACCCCGGCAACGAACTGAAACACTACATTCGGCGCCAAATCATCGAACAATTGAAATCAGGAGAACTGATTCAGTGAACAACCAGCTGAAACACAAAGGCTACATCGGCTCCATCGAAGCCAGCCTCGAGGACAACTGCCTGTTCGGCAAGGTCCTGTTCATCAAGGCCCTGGTGAGCTACGAAGGCAAAACCGTCGCAGAGTTGGATGCGGCCTTCCAAGAGGCGGTGGACGATTACCTCTCCACCTGCCAGTCGCTCGGGCAAGTGCCTGAAAAGCCCTGCAAGGGCTCATTCAACGTACGCGTCGGCCATGACCTGCATCTGGCGGCAGCGTTGGCGGCGAACCGCAAGAAAGTGACGTTGAACGACCTGACACGCCAGGCGCTGGATGAGTTTCTACAGCATCATTTCCCGCAGCCTTGCGCGGCGATTGGCTGACTGCCTAATCGTCGGTACCCCAGCACGGCCGAACCCAACACGACCACCCCCGCCGCCAGCGCCACCCAGAACCCGCTGACGGCGCCAAAGTGGTCAATCATCCAGCCGGAGCTGGCGGCGCCAATGGCCACGCCGATGCTCAGGCCGGTGATCAGCCAGGTCATGCCTTCGGTGAGGCGGCTGGGTGGGACGACTTGCTCCACCAGCGCCATGGACACGATCAGGGTCGGGGCGAAGAACAGACCAGAGATAAAGATCGCCACGGCCAGCCCTGGAATGTCGGTCACCAACAGTAACGGCAACGTGGTCAGCGCCGTGGCTACGCCACAGTACAGAAACTGGCGGGGCAACGGCACCTTGAGCTTGAGCGTGCCGAAGGCCAAGCCTGCCAGGCAGGAACCGATGGCGTAGACCGACAACACAATACTGGCTGCCGTCGGGTGGCCCGCCTGCTGGGCGAACGCGACGCTGACCACATCCACCACACCGACGATCACACCCATGGCGAGCAACAGGGTCATCAGGATCAGCACCGACGGCGAGGCGATCAACCAGCGCCCGTGGTGGTCATGACGTGCATGCACCGGCGGTTCAGTGGTGCGTTGCAATACGAAGGTGGTCACACCCACCGCCAGCAATACGGCCGCCACCAAAGGCCCGGCCTCTGGGAACAGCACCACACTGAGGCCGACGGAAATGGGCGGGCCGATGATGAAGCACACTTCATCGAGCACCGACTCCAGGGCAAATGCGGTGTGCAGCTTGGGCTGGCCACGGTACAGCTCGGTCCAGCGCGCCCGCACCATCGCCGACATATTGGGCATGCAGCCGGCCAGTGCGGCGAACAGGAACAACGTCCAGCCTGGCGCCTGCAAACGCGTGCACAGCAACACCATCAACAACGCACCGCCACCGATCGACGCCGCAATGGGCAGCACCCTGCCCTGGCTGTAGCGGTCCACCAGGCGTGACACCTGCGGTGCGCAAAACGCGGTGGCCAACGCGAATACCGCCGCCACCGAACCCGCCAGACCGTAACCGCCATGCACTTGCGAGAGCATGGTAATCAGGCCAATCCCGGTCATGGAGATCGGCATGCGTGCCAGCATGCCCGCCAGCACAAAGGCGCGAGCGCCCGGCACCTGGAACAGCTCGGCGTAAGGGTTAGCCATCGATAAAGCGCCTTCTCTGCTTGGGTGGGCAACCTTTTATCACAGCAGCCGCTTGATCTGCTTATGCCGCCATACCAGACGGTAATACGCGGTCTGCAGCACCAGCATCGCCAGGTAAGTCACCGGAAACGCCATCCACACGCCTTCGAGGCCAAAATGCGCATTGAACAGGTAGGCCACCGGCAATTCCACGCACAGCACACAGAAAATCGAGATGGCGACCGGCATCAACACCACACCGCTGGCGCGCATGATCCCGCCGATCACGGCCTGGAAGCCGAACACCAGGATGCTCCACAACATGATGTGCAACAGGTGCTCAGCGTTGACGCGGGCAGCGGCGTCGGTGATGAACAGCCCCAGCAACCAATGCGATAGCCCATAGCCGAGCACGATCAGGCCACCGGTAAGGGCGGTGTTGATCAACAGCCCGGTGCGCAGGATCGGCCCGATGCGCTCCAGGCGCCCGGCGCCAATCGCCTGTGCCCCCAGGATCGAGGCGGTGATGGCAATCGACAGCGCCGGAAACTGCACGTAGTTGACGATCTGCGTCACCGCGCCGTACGCCGCCGTCGCCTGGGAACCGTGGCCGTTGACCAGCGCCAGGATGACCAGTTCCGACAACGACAGCACCACCATCTGCAGGCCTGTCGGCAGGCCGATGCGCAAGACCTTGCCGAGGATCACCCGGTCCAGGCGCAAGGCGGCGAGCATGTCGCGATCCGGCGCCATCACCGAGTTTTTGTGCCGCAGGCGCAGGATCAGGAACAGCATCGCCAGGGTATTCCCCGCCAGCCCCGCGTATGCCGCACTCTGGATGCCCATGGGCGGCAGGCCGATCCAGCCGCGAATCAGCGCTGGCGTCAGCAGCAAACCCACCAGGGTCGACACCATCAAGGCCAACAATGGTGAAACGGTATCGCTGACACCGCGTAGCAGTTGGGTATAAAGAATGAATACCAGCAGCAGCGGCATGATCAGCATCATCACCTGGGCGTAGCCCACTGCATCGTCAAGCACATCAACAGGGGTTCCCAACGCCTGCAACGCGGGGCGGGCCAACAGGCTGCCAAGCAGGGCGGCAACCAGGCCCACCAGCGCGCCGAGGGTCAGCGTGGCGCCGGTGATCACCTTGACCATTCCCGTCTCGCGGGCGCCCCAGGCCTGGCCGATCAACACCGAGGCGCCAGCACCCAGGCCAATCACCAGGGCAATGAAGAAAAACACGATGGGAAACATGCCCGATACCGCCGCCAGCGCGTGGGTACCCAGCATCTGCCCGACATAGATACCGTTGAGCGTGCCGGAAAAGCTTTGCAGAAAGTTGGACAGCACCATCGGTGCCAGGAAAAACAGATAGACCTGCCACAGCGGTCGTTGTTGGATGACTTCCATGATGATTCGGGGCCCTGGGTCTCGGTGGTGTCGTCAATCGCTTGAGTCTATTGGCGCTGAACCGCGAATGCTACGCCGAGATGACGATCCCGCTGCACAAGCCTCTTGAGCACCGACGGCTGCTACCTGTGTCACCGGAAGCAGCCGTTGGCGCTCATTTGATCCTGCCCACCCGCAGCCACGGAGTAATTACCCAAAGGTGCGTTAGCTTAAGGCTTGGCTCGCTCCGTGGAGGATTCTTTCTCGATCATATGGTCGATGTTAACCATGTCGAAGCGTCGGTCTTCAAAGCCTGGCTTGCCGGCCTCCCCAACGCCGATATCCAACTCGCGCAATAAGCCCGGACGATTGAGCAGCTCCAGCGCCACTTCGCGCGCTTGCGGGCTGAACGTTCGGTCAGACGGAATAAGACCCGCCGCCTCTTTCAACTCATTGACATTGACATAGTCATCAGTCCCACCGGCGGTAAACTGCCTGAAATTATCTTTCACGGCCTGAAGCAGCCCGGCGTTGCTCATTGTGCGGTACTCACTCGCTGCATCGCCCAGATCCTGCCGGGAAATACTGCCGTCAAGTGTGCCACTGCGGCCTTGGTCAAGGGTCTTGAACAGTTGGCCCCGCTCCAGCAGCTCCTGCGCGATAGCGGCATCCGCCGCACTGATGGGCCGACCATCCAGAGAGTGTCCCGACGCTGCAGCACTCAGTGACGCGTCAGTGATCGTCCCCGTTGAGGGGTCTTGCAGGTTGCTGAAATGGGAGAGCACTCTGGCCGATAAGGACTCGTTACTCTCATTCGCATACGGTCGACCTCCAGCCATCGTGGGAGTCCATTGTTGATTGACTGGCGTCCCCCCATAGGACGGCTGCGGCGCCGCGTACACTCGTGGTGCAGGCGACAACGCGCCCCAGCCTTCCATGCCGCGCGGCCCACCGGACGAAGGCTGTGCGCAGAACTGAGAAGCAAACTGCTGGTTGACCCTCTGTTGCCGCATCGCGCCGTTATAACCCGTTGCGAACTCATTCCCCGCCCGTGGTTGCGGACCTAACTGGTCGATGGCTAGCTGCAAATCCTCTCGGTTGATCAGCCCATCTTCATGACCACCGTTCTGAGCGCGATCAAAAAAGTTTGAGAGACCGTCCCGTCCCACTATATCCCTGGCAAGCAACGTCATCTGGTCATCGTAAACGCTGATTCCCAATGGACGATTGGCCACGTCAGTAAGCGAGTTTCGCGAAACGAAAGCACTTTCAGGCGTACTGAAGTATTCGAAGTTGTGGAGCAGCAGCTTTGCAACATCCGAATTGGAATAATAGCTGGTCATATTGCTCGGCATGTTCGCAGTAGCATTGCGCCCATAATCGGCAGGGCAATATCCGAAGTTCTGTGCGGGCGGAGGCGAATAGAGCGGCGGGTTGAAGTTAGGATTCATTGCAACACCTCATGTCTTGGACGTAACGACTGCTTAACCAGGCCAGTAAGCCCTCGATTCAGCTACCTCTTGGTGGCAACCGAAAACAGTGCAGTTCCAAATAAACATGCAGTTACACGCAAGGAATTTACCGTCGCACGCAAAGTAAAAGCCTGTGCAACGATGCGAAAAAGAATGGCATTTGCGTAGGACCGATCTGAAAAGCCCCGCTCTCTCATATACGCTTTCACATCAGAAATGGACTACCCACCAAATGCCTGCGAAGGCCGGCGCAACGTCGGATCAAACGGATTGATCCGCGGCCCGATCGCTGCCGCCTCTCGCTTCAACAATTCCACCACCATCGGCAAACGGCTCGGCCCCAGGCGATCACTGATGGTCGCTACGCTCAACGCCGCCACCGCATGCCCGTCACGGTTAAGAATGGGCACCGCCAGCCCGGCCATGCCTTCGAGCACGCCCGTGTTGCGCGCGGCATACCCCAGGCTGCGCACATTCTCGACCTCCGAACGCAACAGCACCTCGTCGTACACATGGAAATCCCTGAGCCGTGGCAAGTTGTAGCGGATTACCGTTTCGCGCTCCTCCTCGGGCAGGAATGCCAGGATCGCCAGGCTGCCCTGCCCCACGCCTAGCGCCACGCGCCCACCGATATCGCCGGTGAAGGTACGGATCGGGTACGGACCTTCGCTGCGGTCCAGGCAGATCGCGTCGAAGCCACTGCGGGCCAGCAGGAACAGCGAATCGCCCAGCGATGCACTCAAGCGCAACAGGCTTGGTCGTACCAGGTCGCGCAGGTTGCCGGTCTTGCCGGCATTCGCCGCCAGGGCAAAGAACTCCAGGCTAAGGCGGTAGCGCTTGCTGCGCGCGTCCTGTTCGACCATGCCTTCGTCCATCAGGCTGCGCAGCAGGCGGTGGGTGGTCGGTTGCGAGAGGCCGACCTGCTGCGCAAGCTGGGTCACGCGTTCACCGCCTCCCGGCACTTCACCCAGGGTGCGCAGCAGTGCGAACAGGCGAGAGACGCCGCCTGAGCCAACTTCCCTTGCATTTTCATTCCGCTCAGTGGAATCATTCACGTTTTATCTCCAACTAAATTCTGATGAATGAATAAAACAGAAAATAATCATCCATCCAGTGAAATACCGTCTTCCGCCCACTCTAGTCTTCGCCCTAATCTGCGTCCACAGGGGCGAAACGAACAACAACCGGCAGCCGACCGAAGATCGAGCGCCAGCGCACCCGCAACTGTTCTTTCGCATCTGCCCAAAACAAAAAAAGCGCGTTTCGACGCGACTCAAACAGGTGGAACGCAGACATGGCATTTCTCCAACTTCGCGCCTTGAGCAAACGCTACGGCGCCGTCGATGCGGTGGTCGCCACCGACCTTGCGGTGGAAAAAGGCGAATTCGTTTCCCTGCTCGGCCCCTCGGGTTGCGGCAAGACCACCACCTTGCAGATGATCGCCGGCTTCGTCGATGTGAGCGGCGGGCAGATCCTGCTCGACGGTCGCGACATCACCCATGCCAAGCCCGCCAGCCGGGGCCTGGGCGTAGTGTTCCAGAGCTATGCGCTGTTCCCGCACATGACGGTGCGCGACAACGTCGCCTTCGGCCTGAAGATGCGCAAGGTGCCCGCCGACGAGATCGCCGCCAAGGTCAAGACCGTGCTGGAGCTGGTGCGCCTGGCCCCCCATGCCGAACGCTACCCCCGGCAGCTGTCCGGTGGCCAGCGCCAGCGCGTGGCCCTGGCCCGCGCGCTGGTGATCGAGCCGCCGGTGCTGCTGCTGGACGAGCCGCTGTCCAACCTCGACGCCAACCTGCGCGAAGAAATGCAGTTCGAAATCCGCCGCATTCAATGCGCGGTGGGCATCACCACCTTGATGGTCACCCACGATCAGGCCGAGGCGCTATCGATCAGCGACCGCGTGGTGGTGATGCAGGCCGGGCGCGTGACCCAGATCGATGCGCCCTACCGGTTGTACGAGCACCCGCGCACACGGTTTATCTCGGACTTCGTCGGCAAGGCCAACCTGCTCGCCGGCGACTACGATGCCCTGGGCATCCCGCAAGTGCGTCATACAGGCGGCGCTGGCGCGCTGACCCTGAGCCTGCGCCCGGAGAAAATCCAGCTGCTGGACGCGGGCTCGGGTCGCTTGCAGGGCAAGGTGCTGGACCGTTACTTCTTCGGCAGCCAGTGGCTGTACCGGGTCCATACCGACCTCGGCGAAATCACCGTGGTACGCAGCAACGACGGCAGCGCGCCGCTGGGCAACGGCGCGGCAGTGGGCCTGGATTGGCAAGCGGACCTGTTGCGGGTCCTGGCGCCGGACGAGGTGCACCCATGAGCCGGGGCTACTTGCTGTCCCTGCCGGCGCTGGTGCTGTTTGCCGGGCTGTTGGTGCTGCCGCTGGGCCTGACGCTGGTGCTGTCGTTCAACGTGTTCGATTACCAGGTAGGCGTGAAGGCCGATGAGTGGACCTTCGCTCATTACCTGTCGCTGTTCAGCGATGCCTACTTCTACGAGATCTTCTGGCGCACCTTCTGGATCAGTGCGCTGGTGACCCTGCTGTGCATGGTGATCGGCGTACCGGAGGCCTATATCCTCAGCCGCATGGGCACGCCATGGCGCTCGATTTTCCTGATCCTGATCCTCACGCCGTTGCTGATTTCGGTGGTGGTGCGCGCTTTTGGCTGGAGCCTGTTGCTCGGCGCCGACGGGCTGGTCAACCAAGTGATCCAACTGCTCGGCGGCCGCCCGGTGAAGCTGCTGTATACACCGTTCGCGGTGATCATCGCGCTGGTGCATGTGATGCTGCCGTTCATGATCATCCCGGTCTGGACCTCCTTGCAAAAGCTCGACCCCTCGGCTGAACAGGCCGCGTTGTCGCTGGGTGCCAGCCAGGCCACGGTAATGCGCAAGATCGTCTTGCCCCAAGTGATGCCCGGCGTGCTGTCCGGCACCCTGATTGTGTTCGGCCTGGCCGCCAGCTCGTTCGCCATCCCCGGCCTGCTCGGCGGGCGCCGCCTGAAAATGGTCGCCACGGTGGTGTACGACCAATACCTCTCGGAACTCAACTGGCCCATGGGCGCGACCATCGCCGTGGTGCTGCTGTTGGTCAATCTGCTGATCATGCTGAGCTGGAACCGCATGGTCGAAGGCCGCTACAAAAAGTCCCTGGGGGTTTGAGCGCATGTCTAGAAACGGTCCGTTGGCCCTCGGTTTCCACGCCCTGGTGGTGGTGTTCATGCTGGCGCCGCTGGTGGTGGTGTGCCTGGTGGCCTTCACCCCGGAAAACACCTTGAGCCTGCCCACGTCGGGCTTCTCCCTGCGCTGGTTTCGTGCGGTGTTCGAGCGCGCCGACTTTATCCAGGCGTTCTACAACAGCCTGGTCCTGGCGTTTACCGCCGCGACCCTGGCCACGCTGATCGCGGTGCCGGCGGCTTTGGCGATCAGCCGTTATGCGTTTCCAGGACGGGATTTTTTCAGTGCGCTGTTTCTGTCGCCGATCATCATCCCGCACCTGGTCCTGGGCGTCGCCATGTTGCGCCTGTTTGCGCTGATGGGCGTGAATGGCAGCTTCACCTGGCTGATGCTCGCCCATGTGGTGATCATCACGCCCTATGTGCTGCGCCTGGTGCTGGCGGCCGCCATCGGTATCGACCGCAGTGCCGAACAGGCCGCCGAATCCCTCGGTGCCGGCCGCTTTACGCTGTTTCGCCAGATCACGCTGCCGATGATTCTGCCGGGCGTGGCCGGTGGCTGGCTGTTGGCGTTCATCAACAGTTTCGATGAAGTGACCCTGTCGATATTCGTCAGCTCACCGGCCACGCAAACCCTGCCGGTGCGCATGTACGTGTACGCCACCGAGTCCATCGACCCAATGATGGCGGCGGTCTCGGCGCTGGTGATCGCGCTGACGGCGGCAACCATGATTCTGCTCGACCGGGTGTACGGCCTGGACCGCGTGCTGGTGGGGAAACACTGATGGCCCTGTTCAAGCGACTCGCTGAAACCCAGCGCCCTGCCCTGGCGTTCACCCTGGACGGCCAACCGGCCGCAGGCTTGCTCGGCGACACCCTGCTGACGGCCATTCTGACCTGCGCCGAGCACCTGCGCGGCAGCGATTTCAGCGCTGAGCGCCGTGCCGGTTTCTGCCTGATGGGCGCCTGCCAGGACTGCTGGGTGCGCCTTGCAGACGGGCGCCGCGTACGCGCCTGTTCGACGTTACTGGAAGAGGGCCAGGCGATCAGCCGTGAACCGGGGCGCCACGCATGAAACCGATTGTGATTGTGGGCGCAGGCCCGGCCGGCATCACGGCGGCGCGAACCTTGCTCGACCATGGCATCAAGCCGTGCCTGATCGATGAAAGCCTGCGCGGCGGCGGGCAGGTTTATCGGCGCCAACCGGTGAACTTCCAACGCTCGGCCAAGCAGCTTTACGGCTTCGAAGCGGGTAAGGCCCAGGCCGTGCATCGCACCTTGGACGAGCTGGCGCCGCTGATCGACTACCGCCCCGACACCCTGGTGTGGAATGCCGAAGACACATGCCTGGACACGCTCACTGAGGGCCGTGCCGAGCGCGTCGAGTACTCGCGGGTCATCGTCGCCACCGGGGCCACCGACCGTATCCTGCCGGTGCCAGGCTGGACCTTGCCCGGCGTCTACAGCCTGGGCGCCGCACAGATTGCGTTGAAATATCAGGGCTGCGCCATCGGCGAGCGCGTCGCGTTCTGTGGTTCGGGGCCCTTACTGTATTTAGTGGCGTACCAATATGCCAAGGCTGGCGCCCAGGTGGTGGCGGTACTCGACAGCGCGCCCTTGCGCGCCCAATGCCGTGCGCTGCCGGCGCTGCTCGGGCAGCCGCTGACCCTGGCCAAGGGCCTGTATTTCCGCGCCTGGCTGACCGCCCATGGGGTTGCCGTGCATCAGGGCGCCAGCCTGCGGCAGGTCGACGGCGAACAGCGGGTCAGCGGCATTCGTTGGGGCGAACAGCGCCTGGCGTGCGACGCCGTGGCCTTCGCCCACGCGCTGCGCAGTGAGACGCAACTGGCAGACCTGCTCGGTTGCGCGTTTGCCTGGAGCCCCCTGAACCGGGCCTGGTTGCCGCGCCGCGACAGCGCCGGGCGCAGCAGCGTGGCGCAGGTTTACCTGGCGGGCGACGGCGCCGGCATCATGGGCGCCGATGCGGCGCAATTGGCCGGTGAGCGTGCAGCGCTGGCCGTACTGGAAGATATCGGCAAGGGGGTCGATCAGCGGCGCATCACCCGGTTGGAACAGCAGTTGGCGCGCATCCAGCGCTTTCGCCAGGGCCTGGAAACCGCGTTTCCCTTCCCTGAACAATGGGCCGCGCAGGCGCCGGATACGTTGACCCTGTGCCGCTGCGAAGAAGTCAGTGTGGGCGAGGTGCGCGCGGTGGTGGATGAAGGCCACTGGGAGATCAACCGGGTCAAGGCCCACTGCCGCGTCGGCATGGGCCGCTGCCAGGGGCGCATGTGCGGGCTGGCGGCGGCGGAGATCGTCGCCGAGCGCAGCGGGCGGAGCATTGAACAGGTCGGGCGCCTGCGTGCCCAGGCGCCGATCAAGCCGCTGCCGTTCGGCGTGCAGGTGCAGCCGTGATCGACGTTATTGTGTTGGGCGGCGGGATTGTTGGCGCGTCGGCGGCCTTGATGCTTGCGCGCCAGGGTCAGCGGGTGGCGCTGGTCGAGCGCGACTTTTGCGGCTCGCATTCCAGCGGCGTGAATTACGGCGGCGTGCGACGTCAAGGACGGCCCTTGCATCAGTTACCGCTGTCACAGCGCGCCCATCAGTTGTGGGCCGACCTGCCTGGATTGATCGGCATCGACGGCGAGTACGTGCGCTCCGGGCATCTGAAACTGGCGCGCAGCCATGGGGATTTCGCCGCGCTTGAAGCCTATGCCGCGCACACCCGTGGCTTTGGCCTGAACCTGCAATTGCTCGATTACACCCAGTTGCGCGAGCGCTTCCCGTGGGTGGGCGACATCGCAGTGGGCGCCTCGCTCTGCCCCGACGACGGCCACGCCAATCCGCGCCTGGTATCGCCGGCCTTCGCCCGCGCGGCCCAGCGCAGTGGCGCCTGGGTTTATGAGCAGGCAGAAGTGAATCAAATCGACCATGACGGCCAGCGCTTCCAGGTGCATTGCGCCAATGGCCTGCACCTGCAGGCGCCATGGCTGCTCAACTGCGCAGGTGCGTGGGCCGGCAGCGTCGCCGCGCAATTTGGCGAACCGGTGTCGATGATCTCGGCACACCCGGCGATGTTAGTGACCGAGCCGTTGCCTAAGGTGATGGACGTGAGCACCGGCGTTGAAGGCGGCGGCATCTATGCGCGGCAAGTGGCGCGCGGCAACTGCATCCTCGGCGGTGGTCGCGGCTTCGCCCTTGGCCCGCAACAGGCCCGGCCCGGCCACGCGGCGGTGCTGGAGATCCTGCGCAATGCGGGTGAGCTGTACCCATTCCTGCGCGGGGCCCAGGCCATCCGTACCTGGAGCGGCACCGAAGGTTATCTACCCGATCATGAACCGGTGATCGGCCCCAGCAGCACCCAACCCGGCCTGCTCCACGGTTTCGGTTTTGCCGGCGCCGGGTTCCAGCTCGGCCCTGCGGTCGGTGAAGCCCTGGCAGAGATCGTCTGCGCGGGTGCCAGTCGCCAGCCCATTGAAGCGTTTTCCATCCGTCGTTTCCAAGCCTGAGAGGAAAAACCCCATGAACCCACGTACCGCGCTGTCCTGCTTGTCCCTCGCCTTGCTCGCGTCCAATGTCCATGCCGCGCCCACGCTGTACCTGGGCATGAACGGCGGCACCATGGAGCGGGTCTACGCCGATAAAGTGCTGCCCGCCTTCGAGAAGGCCAACAACGTCAAGGTGGTGATCGTGCCGGGCACCTCGTCGGACATTCTCGCCAAAGTCCAGGCCAACAAAGACAACCCGCAGATGCATGTGATGTTCCTCGACGACGGCATCATGTACCGCGCCATCTCCATGGGCCTGTGCGACACGCTGGCGCCCAGCCCGACCCTGGAACAGATCCCGGCCAAGGCTAAAATCAAGGACCAGGCCGTGGCCGTGACCCTAGGCGTCACGGGCCTTGGCTACAACGCCAAAATGTTCAAGGAAAACGGCTGGGCCGCGCCCACCTCCTGGATGGACCTGGCCGACCCGCGCTTCAAAGAAAAAGTGGTGTTCCAGTCCCTGGCCTCCTCCACCTTCGGCTTGCACGGTTTCCTGATGTTCAACCGTATCCAGGGCGGCAGCGAGGCCGACGTGGAGCCAGGCTTCAAGGCGTGGCCGAAGACCATCGGCCCCAACGTGCTGGAATACATCGCCAGCTCGGCAAAAATCTCCGAGATGGTGCAAACCGACGAAGCGGCGATCTTCCCGCTGACGCCGACCCAGGTCGCCACCCAGAAACTGCTCGGCGTGCCCATGGAGTATGCGCAACCCAAGGAAGGCGCAGTGGTGCTGAACGTGGCCGAATGCGTGATCGCGCGCAATGACCAGCCGGAACTGGCGCAGAAGCTCGCGGCGTTCCTGCTCAGCGCCCAAGCCCAGGCGCCAGCACTGGAAGACGGTGACCAGATCCCGTCAAACCCGACCACGCCGACTACCGACAAGACCCGCGCACGGGTCGAGGCGATGCAGGGTTACCTGCAGACGGCGATTTCGATCGATTGGGACCAGGTCAACCAGGCACGTCCGGAGTGGAACGCGCGATGGAGTCGTTCGATCGAGCGTTGATTACAACGGCACGAAGGGCAGCGCGCGTTTGTGCGCTGTCTTGCTGTAGGCCGTCTCGACTAGTCCCCTCACCCGCTCACTCACCGGCTCGCCCATCAGGTACGCATCGATTTCTTCATACGAACAGCCGTAGGCGTCCTCATCCAGTTTTCCCGGTGCCAGTTCTTCAAGGTCTGCGGTGGGCGGCTTGTACGCCAGGTTCGTTGGAGCGCCGAGGGCCGTGGCCAGCAGGCGCACCTGGGTTTTGGTCAGGCCGGACAGCGGCGCCAGGTCGCAGGCGCCGTCGCCGAATTTGGTGAAAAAGCCCATCAGCGCTTCGGCCGCCTGGTCGGTGCCGACCACCAGGCCATTGTGCAGGTTGGCGACCGCGTATTGCGCGATCATGCGCGCACGGGCCTTGACGTTGCCCTTGATGAAATCGAGTTGGGCGGCGCTGGCTTCGGCGGCGGCCAGGCTGGCCATCAGGCCGTCGACACTGGCCGCGATGTCGAGGGTGTCGATATGGTCCGGCAGGATAAAGTCCAGGGAAGCCTGGGCATCGTGTTCGTCGCCCTGGGTTTTATAGGGCAGACGCATGGCGATAAAGCGCGCGGCGTAGTCTTCTTCGCGCAGTTGCTGCGCCGCCAGCTGGCACAGGCGGCCGGCGACCAGTGAGTCGACACCGCCGCTGATGCCCAGCACCAGCGCCTTGCAGCCTGAATGGCGCAAGGTGGTCTTGATGAAGTCGATACGCCGTTGAATCTCCTCGGGCTCGCCACCTTTGCCCAGCGAGCGGTTGACGTTCAGTTCACGTGCGATCCGTTCTTGAGTTTGCATGTCATTCCTCCACGCTACCAACGTTGAATACCTGTGCCGCGTACTGCAAAAACGACGGGTCTTCGCAGACGTTCTTGACCGGGTCATCGGAGAATTTCACCACTGGCTCACCGTGTACGCGCACCAGCTTCATCACGATGCTCAGCGGCTCGACGCTGTCCACATCACAGGCCAGGCTGGTGCCCATGCCGAAGCCGAACCGCGCCTTGCCACGGATGTGCCGCAGGATCGGCAGGCATTTTTCGAAATTCAGACCATCGGAGAACATAAGGTCTTTGGTCATGGGGTCGATGCCGAGTTCCTTATATCTGGCCAGGACTTTGTCGGCCCAGGCGATGGGGTCACCCGAGTCCTGGCGCAGGCCGTCGTAGAGCTTGGCGAAGTACAGGTCGAAATCCTTGAGGAAGAAATCGGTGCTGATGCAGTCGGTCAGGGCCATACCGAGACGGCCACGGTACTCGCGCACCCAGTTCTCCAGGGCGGCGTTCTGGCTTTCGCGCAGACGGCCCAGTTGCTGATGCACCATCAGCCATTGGTGGGCCATGGTGCCGATCAGTGGCAGGTTGAATTCGTAGGCCAGGTGCGCATTGCTGGTGCCCAGGAACTGGCCGGGAAAGTCGCGGCGCATGATGTCTACCACTTCGCGCTGGGCCTTGAAGGACAGGCGCCGGCGGGTGGAGAAGTCGGAGACGCGCAGGTCGGCGAGCTCTTCGCGGCTGAGGTTCTTCTCCAGCCAGTCGAACTTCTGATACAGCTTGCGGGTGACGTCTTCGAGGGTCACGTCAGGGTATTTGTCGCGGTTGCGCAGTTCGCTAACCAGCGCCAGGACCGGTTGCTCGAACATGATGCAATGCAGCATCGGGCCGATCACGCGGATGTTCAGTTGGCCGTCCACTTCACTGACGTGGATATAGCGCAGGTCGAAGCGAAACAGGCCGAGGAAGCGCTCGTAATCCGGCGTGAGGTATTCGCGAAAACGCGGGTTGAACAGGAAGCGCAGCTCGCCTTCGCGCATCTGCAGGCCGGCAAGCTTTTCCAGCTCGGTTCGCAACGCCGGGATCAGGTGGCCGAGTTTTTCCCTGGAGCGGACGATGAAGTTGTATTCCACGTCTACGTTGGGATGCTGATGCAGCACCGCCTGCATCATGGTGAAGGTGTAGTAATCGGTGTCGAGCAAGCCCTGGATGACCGGGGATTTATCGTCATACGCACTTTCCATGGTGAGTCTCCTTAACGCGTGGCCATCGCGGCCAGTTCTTCGCGGGTACTGCTGATGACAGCGCCGGCCTCGAGCAACGCATTGACGGCCTGAACCCCGCCCGCCTCAGTGATGCCCCGACACGCCGGCAGGTGCAGCACCACTTGCAGCCCGGCCTTGAGCAGTTGCAAGGCGGTGGTCTTGACGCAGTAGTCCAGGGCCAGGCCACCAACGATGACGCGCACGACACCGTGGGCCTTGAGGTATTCGATGACGCCCGTCGACAACTTGTCGTGCAGGTCGTGGTAGCACGCGCCGTAAGGGTGCAGGTCGGGTTCGACACCCTTCCAGATGAAGTAGTCGTAGTCATACGGGGTGGGCAACTCATCCAGCAAGGTGAAGCCCTCGGTACCGGGTACGCAGTGGCTGACCCAGGTGACATCGGCGTGAACGAGGCCCGTGGGTTGCAGCATCTGACTGTGCTGCGCGACCACCCAGGGCGCGTGTGGGGTGTGGGCGTCCTTGCTGCCGATGCGATGCCCGGCAAGGCTGGCCATGTAGTTGAGCTCGGCGCCGATCAGATCACCGCCGGCTACGGGCAACTCGTCGGGGCACAGCGGTGTGAAACTCTTTTGGGCGTCGACATCGAATGAAGCGATGGCAGTTTTGGCGAGGGTCATGGTGATTCTCCGGTGGCCTGGAAACAAAAGTACATGTCATGTACTTTCATTGCAAGAAACATTTATTTACCGGTACTTCAGCAAGTACATGACATAGCGGTTCGATCCGTTAGACTGTGCCCCACTGCCGTTCAGAAGGACTTCACATGCCACTTAGCGCCTACCTCCACACCGTCGACCTGTGCGCAGTGTTTTACTGCCGCGCCTCGGGCGAACTCAAACTGCTGCTGAACAAGCGTGACGCCGAGCCCTTCGCCGGGCATTGGGCGCTGCCGGGTGTGGTGGTCAATGGCGGCGTGCAGGATCTGAGCCTCAAGGATGCCGTGGAACGGTTGCGCGCCAGTGACAAAGTCGGCCTGGAGCTGGCCTGGAGCGAGCAGGTTGGCACGGTGGGGGATGCGTTTCGCGACCCGCGCTGCTGGTCGTCGTCCACTTACTACCTGGCGATTGTGGCGGACGAGGTAACGCTGAGTGAACATCAGGCCTGGTTTTCCCTCAACGCGGTGGCGGACGGCAGCATCAAGCTGCCCTTCGATCACAACCTGATCGTCGCGGCGGTGCAGGAACGGCTGTTGTCCAAAGCGCTGTACAGCAGCTTGCCGCTGATGTTTCTGGGCAAGGAGTTCAGCGCGCCGCAAGCGACCGCGATCTTTTCCCTGGTACTGGCGCGGCCGGTGCTCAAGACCAGCGTGCGCCAGCGGTTGTTGAAGCTGACGCAAGCGGGATATTTGCGTGAGACGGGGCGCAAGAAGCAGGGTGAAGGCGGCAGGCCACAGGCGACGCTGGAGATGTTGAAGCCAGGAGAGATTTACTTCTTCGACCGCAGTTTTGCCGAGTGACCGGACATGGAGATCCACGGGTGACCGATGGCTCTAGCTCATCCAATTGCCACCATCGACGTTGTAAGTCTGTGCAACCACATAGTCAGCCTCCTTCGAAGCCAGGAAGATCGCCATGCCGGTCAGGTCTTGCGCCGTGCCCATCCGCCCATAAGGCACCTCGTCGCCTACCCGCTTTTTCTTCTCGCCCGGCGCCAGGCCCTCATGCCTGGCGAACAGCGCATCCACCCCATCCCAGTGCTCGCCGTCCACCACACCCGGGGCGATGGCATTGACGTTGATGCCCTGTTTGATCAGGTTCAGCCCCGCCGATTGCGTCAGGCTGATCACTGCCGCCTTGGTCGCGCAATACACCGCCACCAGCGCCTCGCCGCGCCGTCCGGCCTGGCTGGCCATGTTGATGATCTTGCCGCCGTGGCCCTGGCGAATCATCTGCCGCGCGGCGGCCTGCAAGGTAAACAGCGTACCGGCGACGTTGATCGAAAACAGCCGGTCATAGCTGTCGCGGGTGATGTCGACGATGGGGGCCAGGTCGAACAGTGCCGCGTTATTCACCAGGATATCCAGCTTGCCAGCATGGGCGACCACCGTGGCCATGGCCGCGTCGATGGAGGCCTGGTCGGTGACGTCCATCGCCACCGCATACGCCTGGGGGCCCAATTCGGCGGCCGTCTGCTCGGCGCGCTGCAGGTCGATATCGGCGATGGCGACAGTGGCGCCTTCCTGGATGTAGGCCTGGGCAAACGCGCGGCCAATCCCCCGCGCCGATCCGGTGATCAGCGCGCTCTTACCTTCAAGTCGTTTCATCGAGGTGTCCTGTGGAATTACTTCGGATAACCGGCACGCTTCATCTCGCGCTCAGTGGTGGTCTGCGCCTGCTGCAGCGCCTGGTCGACCGTCATGCCGCCGGTGAGCGCTGCCGAAAACAGTTTGCCGACGGAGGTGCCGATGGCCTGGAATTCGGGAATCGTCACGTACTGGATGCCCACGTACGGCACCGGTTTGGCCGAGGGGTGCGCCGGGTCGGCGTGCTTCATCATCTGCAGCGTGACCTGGGCAAACGGCGCTGCGTTCAGGTACGCCTCGCTGTAGGTCGATTGCCGCGTGCCTGGCGGTACGTTGGTGATGCCTTCTTTTTCAGCGACCAGCTGGATGTAGTCCTTGGACGTCGCCCAACGGATAAAGGCCTTGGCGGCGTCTTTGTGCTTAGAGGTGGCCGGAATGGCCAGCGACCAGGCGTAGAGCCAGGACGAGCCCTTGTCAGTGACCTCAGTGGGCGCCGCAGCGAAGCCTACGCGATCGGCGACTTTGCTTTGGCCGGTGTCGGTGGTGAAGGAGCCGGCGACGCTGGCATCGACCCAGATCGCACACTTGCCGCTGTTGAACAACGCCAGGGTTTCGTTGAAGCCATTGCTCGACACGCCCGGCGGGCCGTATTGCTTGAGGCTGTTGACGTAGAAATTGGCCGCAGCCGCCCACTCGGGGCTGGTCAGTTCGGGCTGCCATTGCTCATCGAACCAGCGCGCGCCGAACGCATTGGCCATGGTGCTCAGCAACGCAACGTTCTCGCCCCAACCCGCCTTGCCGCGCAGGCACAGGCCATATTGATCTTTGTCCCTCACCGTCAGCTTGGCGGCGAATTCGCCGAGCTGGGTCCAGGTTGGATTCGCGGGCATGCTCAGGCCGGCTTGCTTGAACAGGTCGGTGCGGTAATAGGTCACGGTGCTTTCGCCGTAGAACGGCAAGGCGTAGAGCGTGCCATTCACCGACAGGCCCTGGCGCACCGAGGGGAAGATGTCCTCGACATCGTAGTCGGCCGGCAGGTCGGTCAGTGGCTCCAGCCAGTGTTTGGCGCCCCACAGCGGGGTTTCGTAAGTGCCGATGGTCAGCACATCGAACTGCCCGCCCTGGGTGGCGATATCGGTGGTGAGGCGCTGGCGCAGCACGTTTTCTTCGAGCACCACCCAATTGAGCTGGATGTCTGGGTGCTGCGCCTGGAACACCTTGGACAGGCGCTGCATGCGGATCATGTCGCTGTTGTTGACCGTGGCGATGGTCAGGGTGTCGGCGGCCTGGCTGTGCAGGCTCATGGCCAGGCCGGAGAGCAGCAACAGCGTTTGGGCAAGCGTGGCTTTGCGGGTTGATAGCATGGCGGTGTCCACCGGTTGTTTTTGTTATTGAGCGCCGATTACAGCAGCTTGGGCCGGTTTCTCACAAACCCGTGGAGGATGCCCGACCGATACTTTTTTAACCGGTGTCCCAGGCGCAAAAAAGTATCAGTGTGGGGCGACGCCGGGGGTAGCGCCAGGCCTGCCGAGGCGGGTATTTTGGCGGGTATCCAACGCACAAGAGGCAGCCGCATGCCCATCCGCGCCCCCCTGTTCGAGCACCGTCCCGCCGAACTGGAAGTGATACTGCCCGAACCGGAGCACTGCTTTCGCTGGTTCGAACACGACTACCCGATTGAGCTGGCGCGCTGGAACCATCACCCTGAGTTCGAAATCCACCTGATTCGCCACGGCAGCGGCAAGCTGGTGGCGGGCGACTATATCGGTGCATTCAGTGCCGGGCATGTCGCCTTGATCGGCCCCGACCTGCCCCACGACTGGATTGGCGACCTGGCACCCGGCGAGTGCCTCAGCGGTCGCGACGTAGTGCTGCAGTTCGACGGCGCCGCCCTCCTCGCCTTGCGCGAGGCCCTGCCGGAACTCGGCGATCTGCAGCCGCTGTTCGAACACGCGCGACGCGGCCTTGAGTTCACCGGCGAAACAGCGGTGCACGCGGCGCGGTTGATGGAAGCCATCGGCAACGCCCAGGGCCTGCAACGGCTGATACTGTTCCTGCAACTGCTCGACACTCTCAAGAACGCCCCGCCCCGTCAGCTCAAGGTGCTGGCCAGCCCGCGGTACGCGCCGACCCTGGACCCGCGCAGCGCCGAACGCATCAACAAGGCCTTCGCTTACCTGATGCGTGAACTCGGCGGCGAGGTGCGCCTGTCAGACATCGCCCGGCAACTGGACATGAGCGAACCGGGTTTCTCGCGTTTCTTCAAACGCACGACCGGCCATGGCTTTATCGAGCTGATGCGCAAATTCCGCGTGCAGCGCGCCTGCCGGTTATTGCTGCAGAGCGATATGTCGGTGGCGGATATTTGCTTCGAAGTCGGCTACGCGAACCTGTCCAATTTCAACCGGCACTTTCGCATCGAGATGAACCAGACACCGAGTGAGTATCGGCGCGAGACCGGCAATCATCTGGAAAAAATGACACCCAGTCATTTCTGACCATAAAGACGACTAATCAGGCTTTTTTGCAGGCCTTTCAGACGATTGAGCAAAGTTGGTACAGCCTATGCAAACGTTTGCGGAACGGACTTGGCCACCAAGTTC
The DNA here is from genome assembly GCF_003852255.1 of Pseudomonas sp. R1-43-08. Taxonomy (NCBI): domain Bacteria; kingdom Pseudomonadati; phylum Pseudomonadota; class Gammaproteobacteria; order Pseudomonadales; family Pseudomonadaceae; genus Pseudomonas; species Pseudomonas sp. R1-43-08. Next base: position 2,350,655 of record NZ_CP027734.1, on the reverse strand, counting down.
ACTCCACCCGCGCAAACGGGTTCAAACCGCGTACGAATAGGGATTTTCAATGCACCCCACCTCAACGCCTCGCGCTTGCTTTGGTGTTTCCTTGCTACTGGCCGCCGTTACGGGAGTACTCAGTGCACCCATTTTGGCGCAGGACAAACCTGCGGATGACTCAGCACAGGGCGAAACCCTCAGCCCCGAGGCCAACCCGCCGGCAAAAAAAGGCGTCTACCTATCGGAGTGGTTCAACCAGGACCTGACGCTGATCGGCAGCAAGGACATCAGCTTCGGCCCAAAACCGCAGGATGACGTTTACCTGGAGTACGAGTATTTCGGCCGCAAGGGGCCGTTCGAGCTGTACGGCTACATCGATGTGCCAAAGATCCTCGGCATCGGCAACAGTAATGACAAAGGCGCGTGGGACCATGGCTCGCCCGTGTTCATGGAGCATGAACCGCGAATCTCCATCGACTACCTCGCTGGCCGCAGCCTGGCGATCGGACCGTTCAAGGAATGGTATGTGGCGTTCGACTGGATCTACGACCACGGCAGCAACAAGGAGAACCGCGCCAACACCCTGTACAGCGGCCTTGGCACCGATATCGACACCCACTCGCGGGTCAACCTGTCGGCGAACTTCTACGGGCGTTACCAGTGGGAAAACTACGGCGCCAGCAATGAATATTCCTGGGACGGCTACCGCGCGCAGATGAAATACATCGTTCCCATCGGCAAATTCGACAATGGCGCCTCGCTGACCTACATCGGCTTCACCAACTATGATTTCGGCTCGGACCTGCACAAGGACAACCCGGCGCGCACCGCCAACTCCCTGGTGGCCACCAACGTGTTGCTGTACTCGTTCACGCACCTGCGTTTCACCCTGGTCGGCCGTTACTTCCATAACGGCGGCAACTGGGAGGATGGCAGCGAGTTGAATTTCGGTGAAGGCAACTTCCGCGCCCGCTCAGACGGCTGGGGTTACTACGCCGGCGTGGGCTACCAATTCTGATCAAGGAGCTGCAGATGAATACCTTTACTCGCCTCTCGCTGGCCATGGGCCTTGCCCTGCTGCCTCACATGGTGCTGGCAGACAACGCCGCGCCGATCAAACCCAAGGTCATGCTGATCACCATGTTCGCCCCCGAGGCGCAAACCTGGATCGACCGCCTGGAACTCAAGCAGCAAGTGCGCGTGCCGGGCCTGTCTGCCGAATACCCGGTGATTCGTTGCAACACCCAGGACGTGTGCCTGCTGGTCACTGGCATGGGCCAGACCAACGCCGCCGCCTCGACCCTGGCCCTGGCCTTGTCGCCCAAGTTCGACCTGCGCCAGAGTTATTTCCTGATCGCCGGGATTGCCGGTATCAGCCCCAAGCACGGCACCATCGGTACCGCCGCCTGGGCGCATTACCTGGTGGAATTCGGTACCCAGTGGGAGTTGGATTCACGGGATGCACCCAAGGAGTGGCCGACCGGTTATATCGGCATCAACACCAAGGGGCCCAATGAAAAACCGCCGCTGGACTACAAGACTGAAGTGTTCGAGCTCAACTCCAAGCTGCAAGCCAAGGCATTCGCCTTGTCGCACAAGGTGGAGCTGACGGAAAGCAAGGAATCCGCCGCCTGGCGCAAGCACTACCCCGCCGCGCCGGCCAATCAGCCGCCGCAAGTCACCCGCTGCGACACCCTGGCGGGCAACACCTGGTTTTCCGGTACGCGCCTGAGTGAGCGCGCCGAGGTGTGGACCAAACTGCTCACGGACAACAAGGGCGAATACTGCACCACCCAGCAGGAAGACAACTCCACTTACGAAGCGCTGCTGCGCGCCAGCCGTGAAGGCTTGGTGGATATCCAGCGCCTGGCCGTGGTGCGTGCAGGCTCGGATTTTGACCGCCCGTATCCGGGCTACAGCGAAGTGGACAACCTGCTCAAGTACGCCGATCAAGGCGGTTTCGTACCGGCATTGGAGAACCTGTACCGCACGGGCAATCCGCTGGTACAGGCGATCCTGAACAACTGGTCAGCCTGGAAAAACGGCGTTCCCGAGGCCTGATGCAAATCAAAATGTGGGAGGGGGCTTGCTCCCGATAGCGGAGTGTCAGTCACTGCATCTGTGCCTGAAACACCGCAATCGGGAGCAAGCCCCCTCCCACATTGGACGGTTCAGTTCGCGTTGGCAGCCGCTTTGGCGCATTCGCAGCCCGTCGCCGCAGCGCAGGGTTCACCGTGCGCGTGATGCTCGGCGCAGCCCTGGCAGCAATAGCCCTTCCCGTCCTTCATGACCGCGTCGATGCCCAGTACGCATTTGCAGTGTGGGCAAGCACAGGTTTGATCCGGCATGGTCAGACTCCTTCTTCATGGTCGTCGCGGTGCAGCGAACGCCACACCTGAAACAGTGACCCAAGGCGCGGCGCCAAGGTTCAGCGCCGTCAGTCGGCCTGGCGCGTATTGCTGCGATACATGAACACCAGCGCCAGGGCCAGGCACAGCATCGCCACGATCCGGCTGCCGGACAGTTCGATCGCCGGGTTGCCCAGCCAGCCGAAATTGTCGATCAGCATGCCCATGCCCAATTGCCCCACAATCACCGCCACCGTGGCCACCGCCGTACCGACCACCGGCACCGCGCCTACCATTACCATCATGTACACCACACCGAACAAGGCGCCGGTCAGTTGCCACTTCGGCACGTCCAACAAACTGACAGCCTGGGCGGGCTCGAAGAAAAATATCAACAGCGCGGTGGTTAGCGCACCGACCGCAAAGGTCAGCAGGCTGCTGCGCAATACCCCAACGGTCTGCCCCAGGCGACCGTTGATGGCCGCCTGCACGCTCAACACCGCCCCTGCGGCGACCACCACGACCAACAACACAAACAGATTCATCGCCTTACCCTCGTGCAATCAGAACAAGTGCCGCCACAATCAACGCCAGGGCTATCCAGCGCTCCACATTGACCCGCTTGCGCGCCGTGCCGAACCAGCCGAAATGGTCGATCAGTACACTCTTGCCCACCTGCCCGGACAGGATCGCAATCATCGTCATTGCCACACCGATATGGGGCGTGGCCAGGGTCAGCACCACCACGTACATCGGTCCCAGGAAACCACCGATCAACTGCCAGCGCGGCAGTTGGGTCAAGGCCGGGCCCTTTTGCGGGCCGCTGAACAGCAACAGCAAGAACAGGATCGCCGAGCCGACGCCAAAGATGCTCAAGGTCGCCCATAAATGCCCGACCTGCACACCCAATGGCCCCAACAGACCGGCCTCCACCGACAACCCCATGCCCGCGAGGATGACCAACGGCAGCAACAGCAGCCGGAGAACGTTTCGCTTCGGCCGAGACTGCGCCGTACCCTCGATAGAATGTGCCTGCATACATCACCTGTGCTTGAAGAAGAAAAACAGGCGTGCATTATCCAGTGGCCTGGCTGTGCGATAAATGGCAGCATGCAGACAACACCTTTGCGCAAAACGCACAGCCTGGAGTCATGATGCAGGGTTTGAATGAACTGAGTTTCAAGGCGCTGCGCCTGTTCGTCGCCGTGCTGGACCATGGCAGTTTTTCTGAGGTGGCACGCCGCGAAGGCCTTGCACCCTCGTCCATTTCCCGGCAGATCCAACTGATGGAACACGCCCTCGGTCAGCAGTTGCTGTACCGCCACACCCGTGCCGTGAGCCCGACCGAAGCCGGACGCCTGCTCGGGCGACATGCGCGGCTGATGCTGGAGCAACTGGAAACAGCGAGCCAGGCCCTGCAGGAACAAGACAGCGAACCCAGCGGGCTGGTGCGCATCAATGCGCCCATGGTATTCGGCCAGCGTCACCTTGCGCCGTGGCTGGGAGAGCTGTGCCGGCGCTATCCGAAGCTGCAACTGGACATCCAGCAGACCGATACCTTCGTCGACCCGCTGCAGGACGGCACTGACCTACTGTTTCGTATTGGCGTGCTCAATGATTCCAGCATGCAGGCGCGGATCTTCGCGCCGCAACGCTTTCGCCTCGCCGCCAGCCCCGCCTACCTGGCGCAGCACGGCACGCCGCGCCATCCCGACGAACTGGTCAACCACCAGTGCCTGGCCTACAAGGGCATAAAAGGCCAGGAGCGCTGGTTTTTCCGCCGCGACCACGGCGACTGGAGCGCCTACAGCGTCAAGGGCCCGATCACCGGCAACCACGCTGACACCCTGACCCACGCCGCCGAGCAGGGCCTGGGGCTGGTGGTGTTTCCTTCCTGGCTGATCGGTGAAGGCCTGCGCGCCGGCACCTTGCAAGCGGTGCTGACCGAGTACGAAGTGGCGACCACCCTGGAGCCCCAGCAGATCGCGGCGTTGTGGCCGGGCAGCCGAAGGCTGTCGCTGAAGGTGCGCACGGTGATCGATTATTTTGTGGAATGTTTTGGGACGGTGCCGTATTGGGATCGGTGAGTCAGAACAGCCACTGCCCGATCAACCACGCATTCGCCCCACTGATCACCGCAAACAAAAACCACGCCAGCATCCGCGTCGGCAGCCGGTTGACGAACGGGCCCATCAGTTGTTTGTCGCCGGTCATGCGGATCAGCGGGTATAACGCGAAGGGCAACTGCAGGCTCAGCACCACCTGACTCAAAATCAGCAGCTTGCCGATGGCGTCGTCGCCCATCAGCCACACGCCGAGGAACGCCGGGATCAGCGCCAGGCCGCGGGTGATCAGGCGGCGCTGCCAGCAGGGGATGCGCAGGTTCAGGTAACCCTCCATGATCACCTGCCCGGCAATCGTACCGGTGAAGGTCGAACTCTGGCCCGATGCCAGCAAGGCGATGCCGAACAGGATGCTGGCGAACGCGCCGCCCACCAGCGGGTCGAGCAGATGATAGGCGTCCTGGATCTCCACCACGTCGGTATGGCCGGTTTTGTAGAACGCTGCGGCGGCCAGCACCAGGATCGCCGCGTTGACCAACAGCGCCAAGGTCAGGGAGCCAATGGTGTCGATGCGTGCAAGCTTGACCGCGTCCTGTTTGCTGGCCAGGTCTTTGCCGATCAGGCGCGTCTGCACAATCGAGGAGTGCAGGTAGAGGTTATGCGGCATCACCGTCGCACCGAGGATGCCGATGGCCAAGTACAGCGGCGCGGCATCGCTGATGGCCGACAGCGAGGGCGTGAAGCCACTGAGCACGTCCGGCCAGTAGGGTTTGATCAGCACCAGTTCGATGAAGAAACACACACCGATGGTCGCGACCAACGCCAGCATGATCGCTTCCAGCCGGCGGAAACCGCGGTTCTGCAGGGCCAGGATCAACAGCGTGTCGAAGGCGGTGATGACGATCCCGGTGGTCAGCGATACACCCAGCAGCAGGTGAAATGCCAGGGCGCAGCCGAGCACTTCGGCGAGGTCGGTGGCGATGATGGAAATTTCCGCCAACACCCACTGGGTGCGCGCGGAGCGCTTGCTGTAGCGCTCGCGGCACAGTTGCGCCAGGTCTTTACCAGTGGCGATACCCAGCCGCGAGCACAGGCACTGCACCGCCATCCCCGCCAGGCTGGCCAGCAGCACCACGAATAACAGGCTATAGCCGTAGCGCGACCCGGCTTCGATGGCGGTCGCCCAGTTGCCGGGGTCCATGTAGCCGATGGAAATCAACAGGCCGGGGCCGGCGAACATCAGCGCACGCTTGAAGAACGACGCCTTGGGATCAACGACAACGGAGCCGGCCACTTCCGGCGGGCAGAAAGGGGCGGTAGCAATTTTCGGCAGGCTGAATTTCACGCGGGATCCCAGGCAAACACACAAGTCAGGGCGCCAGCTTAGCAGTCCGACGCGACGGTGCGCATCACCGTTTCCCGGGGCAGGTCAAACGCCTCAACCACTTGCACCACCAGGTCCAGTTCCTGGTTCAGCGCCTCACGTTCCAGGCGCTGGCGAATCACGCCGACCACCAGCACCGCCAACGGGGTGATCGAATAGGCCGGGCCGGAAAACGCCCGTACGCCGCTGACCAGCAACATCGCGGCCGCCAGCGCCTGGCCCACCACCGGAATCGCCGTGGCGGCACCGCGCCTCAGCATAAACCCGGTGAGCCCCGCCAATGCGGTGCCGCTCAAGGCGGTGGTGGCCGTACGGCCCACGTCGAGACGCTTGAACACACCCTGCTCTTTTTGCATCGCGGCCTTGAGTTCGGCGTCGAACGCCTGTCGGTCGGCACCGCTGAGGTTGTCCTGGTACTGCTTGAGCAGTTTTTCCGCGACCTGCGCTTCGATATCCGCCAGGGCCACGCTGGCTATTGCCTCGTCGAACTTGATGCCCAAGCGTTGCGCCACCGCTTCGGCGATCTGGCGATAGGCCACGCCGTGACCACGGGCCAGGTTCATGAAGCTGTCGCCGCCCATGCGCTGCAACTCGATGGCGAGTTTGCGCGGTTCGCGTACGCTGGCATCAATCGAGGCACTGCGCTTTTGCGCCATCAGCTCGGCGAGAAACTTCAGCTCATCCGGCCGCGCCTGCACCAGCATTGGAAACAGATCAACATCTTCTTCGGCAAAGCGCGCTTCACTGCTGCGCAGGTCGGCGCGGATCAGGCCACGGCGTTCCTGCAACAGGTCGGTGTACTGCACCACCGTGCGCAACTGCGGCCAGTAGGCGGCATGGTCGAAACTGGCCAGGTGCACGTTGGTGACCTTGGCCTTGAGTGCCGGCGTTACTGCAATCGCATAGCGGCCGATGCAACGCTCGGTATCCGGCTTCATCGCCAGCGCCCAGTCCTTGCTCGAGTAGCAATTGATCAGCCGTCCCTTGAGCGGTGCCGACACCGCCTCCCAAGGGCTCGAGGTACAGATTGCCCCGCCCATCAGCAACACATTATTCAATGGCAGTTCATGGGCGATTTCAGGGCTGGCCAGCACACTCTTGACCAGGATCCGAGCACCAAGGGAGTGGCCGATCAGATTGATCTGCCGCACCTGGAGCGATTCGGCGTGCAGGTAGCTCGCCAGCTCGGGCAGCAAGGTCCTGGCCACTTCATCGACCCGAGCCTCGACACTTTTGTAATGGTCGAGAAAGTAGGCGATCGCCTTGCCCACACCCACCGTCGCCGCGCCCAGGCCACCGCCGCCGAGCATCGAGGCGATCACCTCCTTGAACGGGGCAAACAGGTTTTCCAGGAAATGCCCCGCCGGCCAGAACAACATCAGGTTGGTCGAGCCTTCAATGCTGGCCAGTTGTTCCTTGAAGCCGGCCAATTGCTGCTGGCTGAAAAACGCCGAATAACCGTGCACGTAGAGATTGAGCACGTCCCCCTGAGGCTCGCCACACAGGACGAACGTAGGCTTGCGGGTGCGGTGCATTTCATCCCACTGCTGTTGCATGGGCCGGTGACTCCTGGTGACAAGGGGCGGCCATGGTAACAAAGAGCCCATCAAGCCGAGATGAAAACACCAAGCAACGCGACGCGGGGTTTGTTCAGCAAGCGAAGTTGTCGATTTTTACCTGGCCATCGGGAAACGTCGCGATAATTTCCAGCTCTCCCCCCATCGCACGTATGTAGTCGCGCAATGTGCTGATATACATATCGGTACGACGCTCCATTTTCGAGACCGCCGCCTGATTGATATTCAGCGCCTTGGCCAGGCTTTCCTGGCTCAGTTGCTGCGCCTTGCGTAGCTCATGCAGGGGCATCTCTTTCAGATGCTGTTGAAAAAGCTGCTCGGCATCGGCACGCGACTCGGGGGTCATGCGCGCTTTAAGATCAGCGAATTTTTTAGCCATGGGTACGGCCCTCTTTGCGCAATGTTTTCAAATGGATGTCATACAGCTTTTCTGCCAACGGTACGTGCACGTCATACCAACGACGCTGTGCGGTTTTATCGCCACCTATCAGCAAGACTGCACAGCGCCGGGGGTCAAAGGCATACAGCACTCGATAGGGGCGACCTGCATGCTGTATACGCAGTTCGCGCAGATTGCCGTGGCGAGAGCCCTTGATATCGCTGCTGTGGGGAAAGCCAAGCCCCGGGCCGAGCAGGCCCAGCAGATCCACGCTGGCAGCGACCGAAGATTGCTCCTTCTCACCCAAGTCGCCCCACCACTCGCCGAATTCATCCGTGTATTCAATGTCCCAGACCATGCAAATATGCCACCCAAGGAATATAAACTCAAGAGCATGAATTTAGGTACAGAGGTGACGAGTCTGCCAGTCGAGCATTGGGAGAAAGTGTTTGTAGATTCTTCAGCTTCCACGAAAAGCAAACGTCCGTAGCCGCCGAAATCCGCCAGATAACAACCACATCCATTGACCTGTGCATCAAAAATACAAGTTTCAAAATGTGAAAACACGCTCTAATAGGGCCCTTTCCCTCGCCCTTGAAAGCGTCAGCATCTGATCCAAGCAAACAATGGAGTTCGCAATGCCCCATGAAGGCAACCTGTTACAAGCAGCCGTGGTGTTCCTGTTCGCCGCCGTGTTGGCCGTGCCTTTGGCCAAGCGTCTGCAACTGGGCGCGGTGCTCGGCTATCTGTTCGCCGGGGTGATCATCGGCCCCTCGGTGCTGGGCCTGATCGGCAACCCGCAAAGCGTGGCGCAGTTCTCTGAACTGGGCGTGGTGCTGTTGCTGTTTATCATCGGCCTGGAGCTTTCGCCCAAACGGTTATGGGTGATGCGCAAGGCGGTATTCGGTGTCGGCCTGGCCCAGGTGCTGCTGACCGGGCTAGTGATGGGCGTGGTAGCGCTGTGGCTGTTTGGCCAGTCATGGAATAGCGCGATTGTGCTGGGCCTGGGCCTGGCGCTGTCCTCCACCGCGTTCGGCCTGCAAAGCCTGGCCGAGCGCAAGGAACTCAACCAGCCCCACGGGCGCCTGGCCTTTGCGATCCTGTTGTTCCAGGACATCGCGGCGATCCCGTTGATTGCCATGGTACCGCTGCTGGCCGGCAGCGATCATCCGACCAGTGAAGCCCAGGGCGTGCAGCACGTTTTGCAGATTCTCGGCAGCATTGCCTTGGTGATCATCGGCGGGCGCTACCTGCTGCGCCCGGTGTTTCGTATCGTCGCCAAGACCGGCCTGCGTGAAGTGTCCACCGCCACCGCGCTGTTGGTGGTGATCGGCACCGCCTGGCTGATGGAACTGGTGGGCGTGTCCATGGCCCTCGGCGCGTTCCTCGCCGGGCTACTGCTGGCAGACTCGGAATACCGCCACGAACTGGAATCCCAGATCGAACCGTTCAAGGGCCTGCTGCTGGGGCTGTTTTTTATCAGCGTGGGCATGGGCGCCAACCTCAGCCTGCTGCTCAGCACGCCGCTGGTGGTGATCGGGCTGACCTTGCTGTTGATCGGTTTGAAACTGCCGCTGCTGTACGCCGTAGGGCGCATGGTGGGCGAGCTCAATCGCGAAAGCGCCCTGCGCCTGGGCGTGGTGCTGGCGGCGGGAGGTGAGTTCGCTTTCGTGGTGTTCAAGATCGGCCGCGACCAGGGCCTGTTCGAACCGCACCTCTACGATGTGCTGGTGCTGACCATCACCCTGTCCATGGCCGTGACCCCGCTACTGTTGTTGGTGTGCCCGAAGCTGTTCAAGTCCAAGGTCAAGCCGGTGGAGGTGCCCGAGGAATACCGGGCCATCGAAGGCGACGCGCCGCGTGTGGTGATTGCCGGCATGGGGCGAATGGGCCAGATCGTCGCGCGCATCCTGCGCGCGCAGAACATCTCGTTCATCGCCCTCGACACCTCGGTGGAAACCATCGAACTGACCCGCAGTTTTGGCGGTATGCCGGTGTTCTACGGTGACCCGCAGCGCCCGGAAATCCTCCACGCGGCCAAGGTCGACCAGGCGGAGTTCTTTGTGATCGCCATGGATGATCCGGAGATCAATATCAAGACCGCCGAACTGGTGCGTAACCTCTACCCGCACATGAAGATCATCGCCCGCGCGCGTAACCGCCAGCACGTACACCGCCTGGTAGACCTGGACGCCTCACCGGTGCGTGAAACGTTCTACTCAAGCCTGGAGATGAGCCGCCGCACCCTGGTCGGCCTTGGTCTGAGCCAGGCCCAGGCCGATGCACGCATCGACCGCTTCAGGGCCCACGACCAGCAAGTCCTCGCCGCCCAGCATGCGGTGTACGACGATGCGGCCAAAGTCATGCAGAACGCCCAGGAAGCCCGTGCAGAACTGGCGCGCTTGTTTGAGATGGATCGGCTTCAGGAAGAGTCCGACAAGGTGTGAGGCTGCAGATGAACGATATTGCGAATTTTCTGACAGAATACGCCGCAATTTCGTTCATCTCTGGAGCACTTCATGGCCACCTTCACCAAGACTGCAGTGCTGCTGGCCCTCGCGCTTACCGCCAGCAGCGCGTTCGCCGCCGCCAAACCGGCCACGCAAACCCTCTCCACCCTGGGCGGCAAGTTCACCTTCAGCCTGCCCAAGGCCTACACCGCCGACGCCCTGCCTTCGGGCAAGGCTGAAGACGGCACCGCCGATACCCAAGGCACCCTGTACGCCAACGCGAACACAAGAAGTGTGGTGATCGTCGCCGAAACCCTGCGCAACGATGGGGTATCAATCCAGGATAACGACGCCAAATTCCTTGATAGCGCCGTGAGCGATTTCGTCAAGAACCAGAGCGCCGCCCTGCCCGACTTCAAGAAACTCGGCGAGAAAAAACTGACCTTCAAGGGCCTCGGCCTGCGCCAGGTCGACAGCACCGCCACCCAAGGTGGCGGCAAGACCCTGAACTCCACGTTCCTGGGTGGCTCCGGCAATCACCTGCTGGTGATCCAGGCGATTTCACGAGCGGATGATGTGAAGGGGCATGCGGCGCTGGTGAAGCAGATTACCGGCGGTAAATAAACACAAAACCCCTGTGGGAGGGGGCTTGCTCCCGATTGCGGTATGACAGTCAGCAATTCTTTAACTGACAGACCGCCATCGGGAGCAAGCCCCCTCCCACATTTAGACCGTGTTTATCTCAGGCTTTGCTCCAACCAGGCCTTCAGGTCCTGGATTTCCGCCTCGCTGATTGTATGGTTCATCCCCGGATACCCATGAAACTGCGGCTTCAAGCCAATCCCTTCCAGCACCTCGTTGGCCCGCGTTCCCGAGGCATAAGGCAGCGCCTGGTCCAAGGTGCCATGGCCGATAAAGATCGCCAGCTTGTCCAACGCTTCATTCGGCTTGAGCTCGGCCTTGAGCACCGGCAACACGCTGCCGCTCAGCGCCGCAATCCCGCGCACCAGCTCGGGCCTGCGCAAGCCCACTTCATAGGACATGATCGCGCCCTGGCTGAACCCTACCAGAAACACCCGGTCAGGCTCGGTGTGGTACTTGGCGGTGGCTTTGCCGATAAAGTCTTCGAGCAGCCTGGCGCTGTTTTGCAGGTCGGCCGTCACCCCATCGTAATCACCATCGCCGGGGGTCTTGGTAAACCAGCGATAGCCATGCGGCTCCACCGGCATCGGCGCGCGCACCGACAGGTAGGTCCAGGTGGAAGGCAGCGCATCCTTGATACCGAACAGGTCTTCCTCGTTGCTACCAAAGCCATGCAGGAAAATCACCAGCGGTTGGTTGCGTGCATCGCCCTGGGTCTGTTCCAGGTACGACAACGGCAAGTCGGTATGCAGGTCGGAATCCGCGTGGGCGACACCGGCCAGCAAGGTCAGCGCGAGAGCGAGCAGTTTGAGCATGGGATCTATCCCTCAGGGTTTGCGCAACAAATAGGTGTCCATGATCCAGCCATTGGCGAGCCGCGCGGCCTTGCGCACCCGTTGGATTTCGTCCGCGACTTCACCGACTTTGCCGCTGATCAGGATTTCATCCGGCGTGCCCAGGTAGGCGCCCCAATAGATATCCAGGTCCTGATCCGCCACGCTGCGGTAGGAATCTTCGGCATCGAGCATCACCACCAGGGTGTCCGCATCACTCGCCTGCCCCGCCGCCAGGCGGCGCCCGGTGGTGATTTCAATGGACTTGCCGATACGGTTCAACGCCACCTTATGCTGGGCCGCCAGGGCCTGCACGCTGGTAATACCGGGGATCACCTCAAACTCGAATGCACAGCGGCCCTCGGCAAGGATCGCCTGCAGAATGCGGATAGTACTGTCGTACAACGCCGGGTCACCCCAGGCCAGGAACGCCCCCACTTCGCCGTCGGCCATGTCCTCGTTGATCATGCGCTCGAAGGTCTGCTGTTTGTCGCGGTTGAGATCGCGCACCGCGGTGGTGTAGTCGATATCACCGCGCACGCGCTCGGGGCAGTCGGCCTCGACGAAGCGGTAGCCGGGCCTGGTGATGTAGGTTTCGCAGATTTCACGGCGCAGGTCGATCAGCTTGTCCTTGCTCTGGCCCTTGTCCATCAGGAAAAACACGTCGGTGCGGTTCAGCGCTTTCACGGCCTGCATCGTGATGTAGTCAGGGTTGCCGGCGCCAATGCCGATGATCAGGATGCGTTTCATGGGTTGCTCTCATTGCGGGGCGTGGATTTTGCCATGATCGTGGGCTCAGGCATAAGTTTCCAGGCGCAGGCGCCAGACCGCGTTGAAGCGCAGCTCGGTGCGCGACAGTGGTTCTACGTCGATCCGGTAGAACATCGAGGCCGGGTACTGCATGACGTACAGCAGCGCGGCACGGATCACAAAGGGGTGGGTCACCGCCAGCACATGCCCTGGCTGGTTTTCCAGGGCCTTCATCCACTGCCCGACCCGCGTGCACAGTTGCGCCACCGATTCGCCGCCATGGGGCGCATGGGCGCTGTCGGTGAGCCAGGCGTTCAGCTCAGCGCTGTCGAGCGCGCGCAGAGCCTGGCCTTTCCAGCGCCCAAGGTCGACGTCGCGCAGGGCCGGTTCGATGCGCGGCTGTTCGCCGAACAAACCCGCCGTCTGCCGGGTTCGCGCCTCCGGCCCGCACAGCAGGCGCGCCGTCTCGGGGTAACGGCCTGCCAACGACAGCGCCGCGCCCTGCCAGTCCATGACCAGCGATTCGTCATCGGCAAAGCGCGCCAGTTTTTGCGACGGTGTGGCCGCATGGCAGATCAGGGTCAAACGGGTAGCCTGCACGCGATTCATTCCGAAGGGATGAGGCTGCCAAGCCTGGCGCAGTCAGCGCGCCGATGCAACGCCCTCAGGCCAATGCCGCTCCCGCAGGCACCGCCGCCGGGCTGGCGCTGGCCACAAAGTCCTCCTTGCGCAGCACCACCAGGGCAATCAACGACACCACCCCGGTCGCCACATAGAAGTACCACGGCGAGGTGATGTCGCCGGTCACCTTGATCAGCCAGGTGGAGATCAGCGGCGCGCTGCCGCCAAACACCGCCACCGGCACGTTGTACGCCACGGCGATGCCGGTGGAACGGATGCGTGTGGGCAGCAGTTCGCTCATCAGCGCATAGGTGGACGAGGCATAGAGGCCGAACAGGATCGCCACCGCCATCAATGGCGCAAAGAACGTTGCCGGCGTTGCGGTCGGGGCCATCTTGAACAACCAGAACATCGCCAGGGTCGCCAGCGTGCCGACCACCATCAGGAACGGCTTGCGCCCGTATTTATCGGTGAATGCGCCACCGAACGGCATGACGAAGGCCGCCGAGAAACTGGCGACGAACACATAGAGCAAGGTGGTGCCGCTGTCGAACTTGAGGATCTTGGCCATGTAGGTCGAGGCGAAGGTCAGGACCAGGTAAAAGATCGAGCTGTGCAAGGTGATGATGAAGAACACCAGGGCGATGGCACGCTTCCACTGCCAGACCTCGCGCAGGGGCGCACGGGAAGTTTGCCCGGCGCGTTGCAAGGCCAGGAACTCAGGGCTGTCTTCAAGCTTGAGGCGGATGTACATGGAGATGAAGCCCAGGGGCGCGGCGATCAGGAACGGCACGCGCCAGGCCCATTCCTGCATGACCTCGGCGCCCAGCACCCAGGTCATGCCGTTGGCCACGGCGCCACCCAGCAGCAGGCCGAGCACCGCGGTGACCATCAGCCAGCAGGTGGCAAAGCCGCGTCGGCCAGGGCCGGCGTATTCGGAAATGAAGCTGGTCACGGTGCCGATCTCACCGCCCGCCGAGAAGCCTTGCACGCAGCGCACCAGGATCAACAGGATCGGGGCGACGATGCCGAGGGTGGCATAGGTCGGCAGCAGCCCCAGCATTACCGTGGAGCCGGTCATCATCACCAGCGCCATGATCAGGGTTTTACGCCGGCCGATCTTGTCCGCCAGCGGGCCGAAGAACAGCCCGCCCAACGGGCGGATGAAGAAGCTCAGGGCGAACGCGGCAAAACTGGCCAGCAGGCTGGTGGTGGGGTCGTCGGAAACGAAGAACGCCTGGCCGATATACACGGCAAGAAAGCCGTAGACGCCGTAGTCATACCACTCTATCAAGTGGCCGGAGGTGGCACCGAGAAACGCGCGGCGGCGTTTGCGGACGGTGTCTTGCGCGTGATTGCCCATCGGGGGGACTCCTTGTCTGTTGGTCGATCCGTGCTAAAGCGCGGCGATAGTCGCTGCTTTCAACCACTGCCGCAAGTCGGTCTTGAGGACCTTGCCGTAGCTGTTCTTGGGCAAATCGCTGCGCCACACATACTTTTTCGGTTTTTTGAACGAGGCCATGCGCGCCACAAACCATGCCGTGAGCTCGCCTTCGTCGAGGGGCTGGCCGCTGCGCGTCACCACAAACGCCACCACCGACTCGCCCCATTGCGGGTCCGGCTCGCCCACCACGCAGACTTCGAACACCTCGGGATGCTGGGCCAGCACCTCCTCGACTTCGCGCGGGTACACATTGCTACCGCCGCTGATGATCACGTCCTTGGAGCGATCCGTGAGGGTCAGGTAGCCGGCGGGGTCGAGAAAGCCGATATCACCGGTGAGCAGCCAACCCTCGACCAGGGTGTCGCTGGTGGCCTGCGGATTGCGCCAATAGCCTTGCATCACCGTGGCGCCGCGCACCGCGATCTCACCGCGCTCGCCGGTTGGCAACGGTCGGTGGCGGGCATCGAGAATGCGGATTTCCACGCAGGCTTGCGCGTAGCCTACGGACGCGGCCAGGGTCGCCCAATCGGCGCGCTGGCGGTCGGCGATCAGCCCACGGGGCAACACGCTGATGGTCATCGGGCTCTCGCCCTGGCCGTAGATCTGCACCAGGCGGGGGCCGAACGTATCGACGGCGTCGCGCAAGTCGGCCAGGTACATCGGGCCGCCGCCGTAGACGATGGTCTTGATGCCTTCGCCGTGATAGCCCTGTTGCCGTGCCTGCTCGACCATGCGCTTGACCATGGTCGGCGCGGCAAACAGTGAGACGCTGCCCAGCTCTGCCGCCAGCCCGAACAACTCGGCGACGTCAAAACCGTTGGACGCCGGCACCACATGCCGCGCACCGCAGCGTACGTGAATAAAGTTGTAGAGCCCGGCGCCATGGGACATCGGCGCGGCGTACAGCGCGGCATCGGCGGCGCTGACCGGGTCGACGTCGGTGGCGTAGCACAACGACATGGCGATCAGGTTGCCATGGGACAGCATCACACCCTTGGAACGCCCGGTGGTGCCGGAGGTGTAGAACAGCCAGGCAAGGTCGTTGTCCTGGCGCGGTACCGGTTGCTCCAGGGTTGGCCAGCCCTGGTTCGGTGGCAGCACGTGACCGTCAAGTTCCGTGCAGCGCGCAGGCAAATCCCGCGATGAAAACACCCGGCCGCCATCGGTAAAGATCACGCGTGCTTCGGCGTTATCCGCGATCCATGCCGCCTCGGTCGGGTGCAACTTGGCATTGATCGGTACCGCCACCGCGCCCATCCACCAGATGGCGTAGAGCAACTCCAGATAGTCGCAGCTGTTTTTCATCAGCACCGCCACCGCGTCCCCTGGCTGCAAGCCGTGCTGGTCGACCAGGCGCGCGGCGCGCTGGCGCACATGGGCGGCGAAGGTGGCGTAGTCGGCCACTTGCCGGGCGCCGTCGAACAGTGCCGGGCGTTGCGGGTCGCGACGCCGGGTGTCGTGCAACCAATTGGCAATGTTCATGGTTCAGTACCGACGCGCGTGCAGGACCGAAGCGTAGTTGGCCACCGCCATGCCGCCCATGTTGAACACCAGGCCGAACTCCGCATTGGGCACCGCCAGACCAATCGGCTCGCCGGTCAATTGCCGGAATGCCAGGGCATGCATCGAGACGCCGGTCGCGCCGACGGGATGGCCCTTGGCCTTGAGCCCACCGGAAAGGTTCACCGGCAAACGCCCGCCCGCACGCACCACGCCGCTGTCGAGCACACGGTGCCCCTCGCCCTTGGGCGCCAGGCCCATGGCTTCGTAGATCAGCAGTTCGGCGATGGTGAAGCAATCATGCACCTCGGCGAAGCTCAGGTCGGCCAGGGTCACATTCGCCCCGCGCAGCGCCGAATGAATCGCCCGCTGCGGGCCTTCAAACGCCAGGATGTCGCGCTGGGCGATGGGCAATGTGTCGTTGACCTGGGTCATCGCGCGAATCTGCACATCGCGGCGAAACGCCCGCGCACGCTTGGGCGACGCCAGCACAATCGCCGCAGCGCCATCGCTGATCAGCGAGCAATCGGTGAGGCGCAGCGACTCGGCCACGAACGGGTTGCTCTGGGACACGTTATTGCAGTGCTCGAAATTCATCTCGCGGTGCATCTGCGCCAACGGGTTGGCCATGGCATTGGAGTGGTTCTTGGTGGCAATCGCCGCCATCGAGCCCAGCGGGCAATGGTAGCGCTCGGCGTATTGGCGAGCGGCGCGGCCGAACAACTGCGGGAAACTCAGGCCGGCTTCGGCCGCATCGTTCTGATAACCGGCGCCGGCCAGCGCCTGGGTGACGGCGGCCGTGGTGGTGTGGGTCATTTTCTCGGCCCCCACCACCAGCACCAATTCGGCGCTGCCGGAGAGAATCGCATTGACGCCGGCCTGGATCGCCGCCGAACCGGATGCACAGGCGTTCTCACAGCGTGTGGCCGGCTTGAAGCGCAGCCCGGGGTCGGCCTGCAGCAGCAACGACGCGGCAAACCCATCCGGCACCAGCCCGGCATTGAAATGGCCGAGGAACAGCGCGTCGATCTGCGCCGCATCGAGGGCAGCATCGCTCAAGGCCTCACATGTGACCTGAACAATCAGATCTTCCAGCGTGGTGCCTTCCAAGCGACCAAAACGCGAATGACCAGCGGCAACGATAGACACGCAATCAGCAGGCATAATCAATTTCTTCTGTTCTTGAACCGGACTTTCCCTACAATGACCCACCTCTGGTCGCGGGCCAATTCGTGTAACTACTTACATGGATAAGTAGTCCGCCAGTCAGTTGAACAACGAGGCAGGATGCCCATGACCGTGATTACCCCGCCATTCCAGAACCTTGAACGCCTGGCGTTCAAGCTGTCCCCCGCGCCGCAGCTGGTCACCAGCAACCGCGTGATCATCGACTGCAACGACGCGTTCCTGAACCTGTTCGGCTACACCCACGCGACGTTGGTCAATCAATTGACCCTGCTGATTTACCCGTCCCAGGCCGACTACCACGCCATCGGCAAGCGCAGCCATGAGTGGTTGCTCGACAGCGACAGCGGTTTTTATTCCGACGAGCGCTTCATGCAGCATCGCAACGGCGAGGTGTTCTGGGCCAGGTCCCATGGCTACACGCTCACGCCCAGGGATCCGTTCAAGTTGATGATCTGGCACTTCGAACGGCTGGACCGCACCCATCAAGGCACGGGCGACCTTACGCCACGGGAGCGGGAGATTGCCATGCACATTGTCAATGGGCTCAAATCCAAGGAAATCGCGCTGAGATTGGGAATTTCGCATCGGACGGTGGAGGTCCATCGGGCGCGGTTGATGAGGAAGTTACAGGCCAAGACGGTGGTGGAGTTGGTGTCCAAGATCATCATGGTGGCTTGAGGTTGGTTTTGGAGTTGATCGGGTACATATCCGTTGCTGCGGTAACGGCTGCTTAGGGTTCCGCCCTTACGGCGGGTCACTTTGGAAAAGCCCCAAAGTAACCAAAGGGCTCTTGCCCCACCACTCGGCACCTCGCTCACGCTCGGTGTGCCCGTAATCCGACAGTGATTTGCGGGGCCGCCGCCACGCGCCATCCATGGCGCGGGGCGGCTAAACCGGCGTCCTGCCGGTTTACCCCCCAAATCACTGTCGAATTCCGGCCAGCGTGGTTTAACGGGGCGCTTAAGATCAAAAGCAAAATCTAAAGCAAAGCGAGGCGGCCTTAGAGCCGACCTGGTCGGTGAAGCGCGCGCAATGGCTCAGCCAATCAATAACCTGTGGCGAGGGAGCTTGCTCCCGCTGGACTGCGTAGCAGTCCCAGTCTTAAAGAGCAGGGCCGCTTCGCGCCCCAGCGGGAGCAAGCTCCCTCGCCACAGTACGGCGCTGATTCTTGCCTATCTACGATGCGAAGCGAGTCGCTCTTGTTTTTGATCTTGATCCCGGTCGCCCCGTTAACCACGCTGGCCGAACGCAGGCTTGAATCCGTGGGTAACCCGGCAGGACGCCGGGTTAGCCGCCCTGCGCCATGGATGGCGCATGGCGGCGGCCCACGGATTCAAGCCTGCGTTCGGGCACACCGAGCCTAGGCGAGGTGCCGAGTGGTGGGGCGAGGACCTTTTGGTTACTTTTGGCTGGGCCGGCATTCCGGTCCTTCCAAAAGTGACCCGCTGTAAGAGCGGAACCGCCAGCCGCCACGACATAAATAACGGATATGTACTCGGTCAACCCCACCCCAGCGCAGTCATCAGGCCACCTGACTTTCCTTCTTCAAACTCTCCATATCAATCACAAACCGATACTTCACATCCCCCTTCAACATCCGCTCATACGCCTCATTAATCCCCTGGATATCAATCATCTCAACATCCGAAACAATCCCGTGCTTGGCACAAAAATCCAACATCTCCTGAGTCTCCTGAATCCCACCAATCAAAGACCCCGCCAAACTGCGACGCTTGAAGATCAAATTAAACACCGCAGGCGACGGATGCGGACTGTCCGGCGCACCCACCAGCGTCATCGTGCCATCACGTTTGAGCAGGCTGATAAACGCATCAAGGTCATGGGGCGCAGCCACCGTATTGAGGATAAAATCCAGGCTGTTGACCACCTTGGCCATCTCATCGGCATTCTTCGACACCACCACCTGATCAGCGCCCAAACGCAGCCCATCTTCACGCTTGTTCGGCGAAGTGGTGAACAACGTCACATGCGCCCCCATGGCGTGGGCAATCTTCACCGCCATATGCCCAAGCCCGCCAAGCCCGACCACTCCGACCTTCTTGCCCGGCCCGACCTTCCAGTGGTGCAGCGGCGAATAGGTGGTAATCCCGGCACACAGCAACGGCGCTACCGCCGCCAGGTTCGAAGCATCGTGGGAAATGCGCAGCACGAACTGCTGCTTGACCACGATGTTGTCCGAATAGCCGCCGTACGTGTTCTCGCCACCGAACAGCGGGCCGTTATAGGTGCCGGTAAAGCCGTTCTCGCAATACTGCTCCTCGCCCTCGGCACAGGATGCGCACTGCTGGCAGCTGTCGACCATGCAGCCGACACCCGCCAGGTCACCCACCTTGAATGTCTTCACATTGGCACCGACCGCCGTCACACGGCCGACGATTTCATGGCCGGGCACTGAAGGGTAAAGGGTGTTGTTCCACTCGTTGCGGGCGGTGTGCAGGTCGGAATGGCATACCCCGCAATAAAGAATCTCGATCTGTACGTCATCCGCCCCGGGGGCGCGGCGCTCGAAGGTAAAGGGCTTGAGCGAATCCTTGGAGTCCCGAGCGGCATAGCTGTAAGTCTTGGCCATTTCGTTCACCTGTGTGATCTGACGGAAGAGTTCGGTGGACACGCCTGGCCGCTGAAACGTTCAACCGAGCACGTCCATACAATTCCCAATGGCGCCTGCCCCCTAACCTCACGGCTTTCGAACCCGCAGAAGCGCTGGAGAATGGGCATGCATAACAAAGCAATCAAGGTATCCGTAGCATTGACGCTGTTGGCAAGCGCCATGATGAACAGCGCTTTGGCGGCCACCCCAAGCGTCGCCGTGGCGCCGCAATACGACACCAGCCACGTGTATGTGGCGCCGGCCGATGTCGACCGTTTCGCCCAGAGCTTCCTGGCCACCTTCGGCGGCAAGAGCACGCCCCAGGTGGTGGTGAATGTGCTGCCGGTGCCGAGCAGCACCACTTCGCAATTGCTGCAGACCCCGGCGGGCACGGTCTCGTTGTTCGGCTTCACCACGCCCGTGCCGCACCCGTTCGGCCAGGAACGCAACGGCTATCTGGTCAAGGACATGGATGTAGCCCTGAAAGCGGCGCGGGACAATGGCGCCGATGTGATCGTCAGCGATTTTCCCGACCCCATCGGCCGTGATGCCGTGGTGCAGTGGCCGGGCGGCGTCAACATGCAGCTCTACTGGCACACCAAGGCCCCGGACTACGCGGCGTTCGAGGCGGTTCCGGAGAACCGCGTGTATGTGTCCAATGACAGCGCCGAGCGCTTTATCAAGGCGTTCCTCGGCTTCTCCCACGGCAAAATAGTGAACGACGACAAGCACGCCCCCGCCGCTGATGTCGGCCAAGCGGGCGGCGAGTACCGTCGCGTCGAGATCGAGTCAGCCTTCGGGCGCATGGCGGTGCTGGTCACCAATGGCCATCTGCCCTACCCGTTCGGCCACGACACCACCGGCTATCAGGTCAGCGACCTGGCCGCCACCCTCGGCAAGGCCAGCGGGTCTGGCGCCAAGGTGCTGGTGCCCGTGTTCGACAGCAAAGGCCGGCGCAGTGCAGTGGTCGAATTCCCCGGCGGTTATGTGGCGGAAATTCACCAGCTCACCGCGAAAAAATGATCCGTCATACAGGCTGGAGCCTGGCCGTGCTGTGGCCGCTGCTCGTCGGCAGCGTCCACGCCGAGGATCAACCGAGCCGCCCGGCGATCAAGGCCAATCGCTGGCAGGAAGACTGGTCGGTGCTCAAGGACCCGGCGCTGCGCACGCAGCCGCTGGACACCCTCAAGTACATCCCGCTGTCGGGCGCCAACCCGTTCACCTACCTGTCCCTGGGTGCGACCTTGCGCGAGCGTTTCGAGATGAATGACGCCAGCGGTTTCGGCGTGAAAAACGTGGCCCGTGATCGCTACCTGATCCAGCGCTTCCAGGTTCATGCCGACCTGCATTTGAATGAACACTGGCGCGTGTTCACCCAGCTCGAGGACGTGCGCGCCTATGACAAAACCACGGTAGGCGGCGCCGATCAGAATCGCGTGGATTTGCGCCTGGCCTTCGCCGAATACGTGAACACCTTCAGCAGCGGCACGTTCAAGAGCCGTATCGGCCGCCAGGATTTTGCCTTCGACTTGCAGCGCTTCATTTCGTCACGGGACGGCCCGAATGTGCGGCAGTCGTTCGATGCGTTGTGGGCCGACTGGGAAACGCCGAACTGGCGCTTTATCGGGATCGCCAGCCAACCGGTGCAGTACCAGGATGGCCGGCATTTCGACGACAAGTCCAACCGTGACGCGCGTTTTCATATGCTGCGGGTCGAGCGCCTGGTGGGCGGCACGAATGAGCTGTCGGCCTACTACGGCGTGTATGAGCGCAGCGCGGCGCACTATCTGGACGCCGATGGTGACGAAACGCGCCAGCTGTTCGATGCGCGCCTGGGTGGCGCGGCCCAGGGCTTCGACTGGGACATCGAAGCCATGCTGCAAGGCGGCTCGGTGGGCAGCAAGGATATCCGCGCCTGGGCCGGCGGCAGCCGCACCGGCTACACCTTCGACAGCCTGGCGTGGAAGCCGCGCCTGGGCCTGCAACTGGACATCGCCTCGGGCGATCGCAAAACCGGTGACGGCACCGTCGGCACCTTCAACCCGCTGTTTCCCAACGGCTACTACTTTTCCCTGGCGGGCTATACCGGCTACAGCAACCTGATTCACGTCAAGCCATCGATCACCGTCAAGCCGATCGCCAAGCTCAGCGTGCAAACCGCCATCGGCCTGCTGTGGCGGCAAACCACTGCGGATGCGGTCTACACCCAGCCCAACCTGCCGGTCGCCGGCACTGCGGGCCAGGGTGAACGCTGGACCGGTGCCTACGGTCAGCTGAGAACCGACTACGCCTTCACGCCGAACCTGACCGGCGCGGTCGAAGCCGTGCACTACGCGGTCGGCCAGACCCTGCGTGATGCCGGCGGGCACGACAGCAACTACCTGGGCATGGAGCTCAAGTTCAGTTGGTAATTGAGGCAAGCACACCGATACAAGCCCGGCTTGGTTTTTTGGCGCAGGCTTTTCGCGATGTAACAAGGCGGATTTTTTACTCAGTCTTTTCATGCAGACACAGGAGTTTCAGATGAGCACATTCGTTGCCAAAGACGGTACCCAGATCTACTTCAAGGACTGGGGCAGCGGCAAACCCGTGCTGTTCAGCCACGGCTGGCCGCTGGATGCCGACATGTGGGAATACCAGATGGAATACCTGAGCAGCCGTGGCTTTCGCACGATCGCGTTCGACCGCCGAGGCTTTGGTCGCTCGGACCAGCCGTGGACCGGCAACGATTACGACACCTTCGCCGACGACATCGCCCAGTTGATCGACCACCTGGACCTGACGGACGTGACCCTGGTGGGTTTCTCCATGGGTGGCGGTGATGTGGCCCGCTATATTGCGCGCCATGGCAGCGCGCGGGTTGCCGGGCTGGTACTGCTGGGTGCGGTGACGCCGATCTTCGGGCAGAAAGCCGATTACCCGCAGGGCGTGCCCAACGACGTCTTCGATGGCATCAAGGCCGGCCTGCTGAAGGACCGCGCGCAATTCATCAGCGATTTCAACACGCCGTTCTTTGGCCTCAACAAGGGCCAGAAAGTCTCGGAGGGCGTGCTCACCCAGACCCTGCAGATCGCGCTGCAAGCCTCGCTGAAAGCCACCGTGGATTGCGTCACCGCGTTCTCCCAGACCGACTTCCGCCCGGACATGGCCAAAATCGACGTGCCGACCCTGGTCATCCACGGTGACGGTGATCAGATCGTTCCGTTCGAAACCACTGGCAAAGTTGCCGCCAAGATGATCAAGGGCGCCGAGCTGAAGGTGTACAAGGACGCGCCCCACGGGTTTGCCGCCACCCACACCCAGCAGCTCAATGAAGACCTGCTGGCCTTCCTGAACCGCTGAGTAACCCCTGTAGGAGCGAGCTTGCTCGCGAAAAACGCCCAGGCAACGCGTTCATTCTGGATAAACGCGCGGGCCCTGAGTTCTTCGCGAGCAAGCTCGCTCCTACATAAAGCCTTACTGTCCGGCCCTTTACCATTCAGGCCAATCGCTGCCCCAGCCGCAGACTCCCCGGCCCCGCAATCAGGATGCTGCTGAAGATAATCATCAACAGCCAGCCAAACTGCCCTTCGAACAGCGTCCATTCCGGATGCACCACCAGCAGCGCGATCACCAGCACCGCCAGGATCGGCAGGCATGCCAGGCGCGTCCACACCCCCGCGATGATCAGCAGCGGGCACAGCACCTCGGCAAATATGGCCAGCAGCAAGGTGATCGGCGCGCCCAGGTGAAACGGGTCTTCGATCAGCTTCAACTGGTCGCTGTAGTTGAGCAGTTTCGGCAACCCGTGCACCCACAGCAAAAACAGCGCCCCGCTGACCCGCAGGAACAACAGCCCGACATCCTGTTTTTTTGTTTCGTTCATATGCCACCTGTGTCCGTCGAAAATGACCGACCGCCAGTGTGGCCCTGGCCGCGACGATGGGCTTGCAGGCGTGTGCTGACCTTACGCAGTCGACGCTGACAAACCCGTGCGGTAGGGTGCAGCTCAACGTTGCCTACTCGGGCATGATCTGGCTGAACTGTCGACCGCTCGCCACGGTCCCAACCCATACGCTCATCGTCACAGGAACCCCTTCATGACCCTGCCTCAAGAAATGACCCTGATCGAAATCACCGCCCCCGGCGGCCCCGAAGTGCTGCAACCGCGACGTGCAGACGTACCGGTGGCCGGCCCGGGCGAGATCCTGATTCGCGTGCATGCGGCCGGGGTCAACCGCCCCGACGCCTTGCAGCGGGCTGGCAAGTACCCGATGAAACCCGGCATGAGCCCGATCCCCGGCCTGGAAGTGGCCGGTGAAGTGGTGGCGCTGGGCGAAGGCGTGGATCAATACGCGCTCGGCGATAAGGTCTGCGCCCTGACCAATGGCGGCGGCTATGCGCAGTTCTGCGCGGTGCCGGCCAGCCAGGCGTTGCCGATTCCCGAAGGCATGGACTGGATTCAGGCCGCTGCCGTGCCGGAAACCTTCTTCACCGTCTGGGCCAACCTGTTCGGTCTGGGCGGCGCCTGCAGCGGCGAACGCGCCTTGATCCACGGCGGCACCAGCGGCATCGGCACCACCGCCTTGATGCTCTGCCAGGAATTCGGTATCCAGGCCTTCGCCACCGCCGGCAGCGCCGATAAATGCGCGGCAATTGCCAAGCTCGGCGCGCAGCCGATCAATTATCGCGAGGAGGATTTTGCCCAGGTCATCGCCGAGAAGACCGCCGGCCAGGGCGTCGATGTGATCCTCGACATCATGGGAGCCTCCTACCTCAACAACAACCTCAAGGCTTTGGGCATGGACGGCCACCTGGTGATGCTGGGCTTTCTCGGTGGCGGCAAGGCCAATGATGTGGACCTGTTGACCATTCTCGGCAAACGCGCGGTGATCACCGGTTCGCTATTGCGCGCACGCACCCGCGAAGAAAAGGCCGCGATTGCCGAGCAGTTGCGTGAACACATCTGGCCGGTGCTGAGCCAGGGGCGCTGCCTGCCGATCATCGACAAGGTGTACGAATACACCGACGCCGCCCAGGCCCACGCCCGCATGGAAGGCGGGGACCATATCGGCAAGATTGTGTTGCGCGTCGAATAAACCCTTCACGCCCCTGTGGCGAGGGAGCTTGCTCCCGCTGGAGGGCGAAGCCCTCCCCTACAGGGGTAACGCTCAGCTCAGTCCGGTTTGGCATATTCCGGATAATCGACATACCCCGCCTCAGTCCCGCCATACAGCCCTTCAGCCTTCAACGCATTCAACGGCCAGCCATTGAAAATCCGCTGCGGCAGGTCCGGGTTGGCAATGAACGGCCGCCCGAACGCAATCAGGTCCGCCAGCCCTGCCTGTACCAGTTGCGCGCCGCGTTCATCGGTGTAGCGACCGGCGTAGATGATGCGCCCGCTGAAGGTGCTGCGCACGGCCTGGCGGAAGCTGTGCGGCAGGACGGGGGCGTTATCCCAGTCGGCTTCGGCGATGGAGACATAGGCGATACCCGACTGCTCCAGCACTTTGATCGCTTCGATGTAGGTGTGGTGCGGGTCTTCTTCCACCAGGCCGATGTACACGCGATCTTGGTCGGTGCCGCTGAACAAAGGCGAAAAACGTACGCCCACGCGCTCCGGCCCCACCACGCGGCAGACAGCTCCGACGATCTCGCGCAAAAAGCGCAGACGGTTGTCCAGTGAGCCGCCGTATTCATCCTCACGCTGGTTCGAATGGGCCGAGATGAACTGGTTGACCAGGTAGCCGTTGGCCCCATGAATCTCCACCCCGTCAAAGCCTGCGTCCAGTGCATTGCGCGCCGCCTGTGCGTAGTGACCGACCAGTTCCTCGATCTCCAGCACCGTCAGGGCACGGGGTACCGGGGGCTGTTTCAGCTCGCCGACACCCGGCGCGGTTTCGATAAACGCCTTTGCCTGCACGGCCTGGATCGCCGACGGCGCGACCGGCGCGGCGCCGTCGGGTTGCAAGGCGTTATGGGATACGCGGCCCACATGCCACAACTGGGCGAAGATCACCCCGCCCTCGGCATGCACCGCCTCGGTGACCTTGCGCCAGCCGTCGATCTGCGCCGGCGTGTAGATCCCCGGCGTCCACGCGTAACCCTGGCCACGCGGCTCGACCTGGGTGCCCTCGCTGACCATGAAACCGGCGCTGGCGCGTTGACGGTAGTAGCGGGCCATCAAGTCGGTGGCGATATCGCCGGGTTGGGCACTGCGCTGGCGCGTCAGTGGCGGCAACACGATGCGGTTGTTCAAGGTGTGATGTCCCAGTTTTACTGGGGTGTTCAATGGATGAGCCATGGGATATTCCAAATTCAGGACGAACGAAAACACTGGCGACTCTCGCGAGCCGCCAACGCATCAATCGGTTATTTAAATTAAGCGGTGAGTTTGAGCAGCGCCTTGGCCACTTCGCTGGAGCTGCCGGGGTTCTGCCCCGTCACCAGCAAGCCATCGACGATCACGAAAGACTGCCAGTCAGCGCCCTTCTCATAGTTGCCACCCAACTGCTTGAATTCATCTTCAATCAGGAAGGGCACCACCTCGGTCAATTCCACTGCCGCCTCTTCCGAGTTGGAGAACCCGGTAACGCGACGGCCTTTGATCAAGGGTTCGCCGTTGACCGCCTTGACGTGACGCAAGGCACCCGGTGCATGGCAGACCAACCCGACAGGCTTGCCGGCACGCTCGAACGATTCGATCAGCGCGATGGAAACCGGCGACTCGGCCAGGTCCCACAGCGGGCCGTGGCCACCTGGGTAGAACACGGTGTCGAAGTCATCGGCGTTGACCGAGTCCAGTTTCACCGTGGTGGCCAAGGCCTGTTGCGCGGCCGGGTCGGCGGCGAAGCGTCGGGTTTGGTCGGTCTGGAAGTCCGGCAGGTCGCTGACCGGGTCCAGCGGCGGCTGGCCACCGGCGGGCGATGCCAGCACTACGTCAGCACCGGCGTCCTTGAACGCGTAATAGGGAGCGGCAAACTCTTCGAGCCAGAAGCCGGTCTTGCGGCCGGTATCGCCAAGCTGGTCGTGAGAGGTCAGTACCATTAATACTTTCATTTTCCAGTGCCTCGATCGTTGTGATTAACAGGGTTTTCGGGGTGGCCCAACAACTGCCGGGTCAGCCCCAGCGCCTCATCGAACGGCGCGGTGGTACGGGTAATCTTGCCCATGACGCTGGTCCCCAGCCACAACGCATACAAGCGTCGCGCCAGGCTTTCGGGGGGTTGCCCGATCATCACCGAGCCGTCTTGCACACCGTGCTGCAGCGCCAGGGCGAGCAGCTCGATGGTGCGTGAAGTGCCGCGCTGCAATGCCAGGCGCATCGGCTCTGACAAGTCAGACACTTCGGCGCCGAGTTTGACGGCCAGGCATTTTCCGGCGTCGGTGCAGCCGGTGTGGTTGTCGATCCAGGCCTGCCAGTAGCGCATCAGCTTGGCGTACGCAGACAGGTCCGCCTGGCTGAACAACTGCTGCATGCCGAGCACGTAGTTGTCGAAATACGTATCGAGCAACACCACCCCGAAGGCGTCCTTGGAGCTGAAGTAGTGATAGAACGAACCCTTGGGCACGTCGGCGGCTTGAAGTATTTCGTTCAATCCCACCGCGGAAAATCCCTTGCTGCCCACAATCGCTTGCGCACTTTCAAGAATGGTCTGCCGTGCACTTTTGGTTTCGCTGTTCATGCTTCGCCCCTGCCGATTAGACCAGTCGTCTAGTTCGTTGGAGGAATGTTAGGGCCACAGGCGCAGGCTCACAATGTCATATGCGCAAGGATTCCGGCCATCGGCCAAAGGCAGTTGCCGTTTACCTGGCACGCGCCGACAATCGCCTCTCCCGCGCCCCTTGGAGAATTCCGATGCACAGCGTTGCGTTGATGGTTTACCCGAATTTCCAGTCCTTGAGCCTCAGCCTGGGCTCGGTGTTCGAGTGCGCCAACCTGCTGCGGGGCGAGCCGGCGTATGAGTTTCACCTGGTATCGGAGAGCGGCGGCGCGGTGATGACGTCCCAGGGTTTTTCGGTGAACACCGCGCCGATTCGGCCGCAGGGTTACGACACGCTGATCGTCAGCGGCTACCTGGAGTTTCGCCTGCCGGAAGCCAATCTGTTGGAGATGGTCAAGGCCGCCTCCGCGCAATCGCGCCGCGTGGCCTCACTGTGCATGGGTATTTTCGTGCTGGCCGAAGCCGGGTTGCTGGAAGGTAAGCGCACCACCACCCACTGGATCCATGCGCCGGCGTTTCGCAAGCGCTACCCGGATATCCGCCTGGAAGAAGACAAGTTATTTGTGGTGGATGGCCAGGTGTGGACCGGCGCCGGCATGAGCGCCGGGGTCGACCTGGCGCTGGCCATGGTCGAGAACGACCTGGGCAGCGACCTGGCCCGGCGCATTGCGCGCAAGCTGGTGATCGCACAACGGCGCGGCAGTGAACAGTCGCAACTGTCGGCCCTGCTGGAACTGGACCCCAAGTCCGACCGCGTCCAACTGGCCCTGGCCTACGCCCGCGAAAACCTCACCCACGACCTGTCGGTGGACGCCCTGGCCGACGTCGCCCGTCTCAGCCCGCGCCAGTTCAGCCGGGTATTTCGCGAAGAAACCGGGCAAACGCCGGCCAAGGCCATTGAGGCGCTGCGCGTGGAGGCGGCGCGGGCGATGATGGAAACCAGTCGCCACCCGGTCGAAGTGGTGGCCCGCGAGACCGGCTTTGGAGATCGCGAGCGCATGCGCCAGGCGTTCCTGCGAGCCTTCGGGCAACCACCGCAGGCGATGCAGCAGGTGTTGTTCAGCCCCGCCCAGGCCCATGGCCGCTCAATGCAGTGAAGCGTGGGTCACCAGGTAGCTGATCAAGTGCGGTTCATCCTCGAGTTCGAGGGTTTGCACCGGGCGCGGCAGGTTATCCAGCACCGTGCGCCAGAACGCCTGGGACACTTCGTCCTGGTCATAAAACCGCACCAGCCAATTGGCCTCGCCGCTGCACAGCACCTGGGTGGCGATGGCGCGGCCGATGCCTTTGCGGCGGTAGCGCTTGAGGATGAACAGGTCGGCCAGCTCCAGGGCATCAATGCCCGGCAGTTCGCTGCCTTCGATCAGCAGGAAGCCGGCCACATAGCCGTCGACCAATAACAGGTTGGCGCTCCACTGCGGGTCTTGCCAATAGCGGGCCAGGTGCTCGTCGTGGATGTAGAAACGGCCATCGGCCTCGACATCTTCCTGCTCCCAATCCGAAGACTCATAGGCGTAGTACTGGTAGAGATTGCGGATCAGCTCGGCGTGTTCAGGGCCGGTCTGGATCAATTCGACAGTGGTTTCAGGCATGGGGCTCTCGGTGAAAAAACGCAGGGCGCCATTGTTCACAAATCGGCTGGCAAGGCCAATACATTGCCCAACCTTTCTATTGGCTGAACCGATTGCAAATAGCTCTGGCCCCTGGCCGAAATCCAGAAACATTTAGAATAAACTTCGCCGGCTCTCCCTTTTTTCAAGGACACGTATTTTGACTAACGTCTGCTCCGCCGGCCTGGATGTGGGGTTTGCCTCCCTGGATTACCTGCAGATTTTTATCCTGGGGGTGATCCAGGGCATTACCGAATTGCTGCCGGTGTCGTCCACCGCGCACATGCGCGTGGTGCCGGCCCTGCTTGGCTGGCAAGACCCTGGCTCGGCGTTTTCCGCAGCGATGCAGTTGGCGGCGCTGGCGGCGGTGGTGAGCTACTTCTGGCGCGATGTGCAGCAAGTGACCACGGGCAGCATCAGTGCCGTGCGCCGGGGCGACTACAACGACCGCTGGTTCAAGCTGGCGGTGGCGATTGTGCTGGCGACCATCCCGATCTGCATCGCCGGCCTGGCGCTGTCGTCAATCTTGAATACCTGCAACTCGCCGCTGCGTGGGCTGATGGTGATCGGTATTGCCTGTGTGGTGATGGCGGTGTTACTGGCTGCTGCCGAACTACGCGCTCGTCACACCCGCGAGGTGAGCGAAATGCGTTTGCGTGATGCGTTGATCGTGGGCATCGCGCAGATCGGCGCGTTGATTCCCGGGGTCTCGCGCTCGGGCTCGACCTTGACCGCCGCGCTGTTCCTGAATTTCAAACGCGAAGAAGCAGCACGCTTTTCGTTCCTGCTGGGCCTGCCCGCCATCGCCCTCGCCGGCCTGAAAGAACTGTGGGTGCTGCTGCATGCCGACCTGCCCGCCCATGCCTGGCCGCACTTGCTCTTCGGCCTGGTGGTGGCAAGCATTTCGGCGTTTTTCGCGATCTGGGGCCTGATGAAGTTTCTGGAACGCTTCTCCACCTGGCCGTTCGTGATCTACCGCGCGCTGCTCGGGGTGTTTTTGATTGGGGCGGTCAGCACGGGGCTGCTGAGTTGATCGTCCAGGCACTGCTTCCATAGGTTGCGAACCAGGGTTTTCAGGGTGAGCGCCTCAGCCCAGCGATCACTGAGTTCCCGGCCGTCCGCGCCGGTGATCGCATAGGGCGGCGGGCCGAGTTCGCAGGTGAAGGACAGGCTTTGGGGGGTGCTCGGGCGGGCCAACCAGTCCTCGATTCCGTAGCGCCACCAGCCGAGAAAGCGTTCCACCCAGGGTTGATGCTGCGCAAAATCCAGCGCGACCTGCACCTGTTCACTGCTGGCTACGCGCCCATGAAAGCCCCAGCTATGGCGCAGGATGGTGCGTATCTGTTCATCGTCGTCGGCGGCGCCGGGATCGGGCAATTCGCGACCGACCACGTAGTGGGACAGGTCCGCCAGCAGTTTCAGGTCAGGCATGTGCGCCAGCAGGTCGAGGGTGAACAGCAGGTCACTGGTCAGGCGATAACGGTGGGTTTCCAGCAGGATCGGGAAATCCACCTGCTCGGCCAGGCGTTGCCAGCCTTCAATCAACCGGCCCGCCTCGGCCTGGGTACGCGGGCGCACGTCAGCTTGCAGGGTGAGGTGATGACAGCCGTAGCGGCTGATCACCTCCAGTGCCCGCGCCAGGTCATCCACCGATTGCGGAAACAGCTGGCCTTCGATCTGCAAACCCCGTGCGGCGGTGGCCGCGTGCAAGCGTGCGACCTCGGCCGCCTTCCAGTAGTGATCGGTGACGCCATCGAAACCGGCGGCGGCGATTCGATCCAACTGCGCCTCGAGCGGGCCGGGTTCGGTGTGCATCGCCCACAGCGATTGGAATACCAGAAATTCGCGCATGTCAGCCCCGCAACCAGTGTTTGAGAGAGACCGCCGGATCAGCCAGGCCCACCGACGGCAGCCGCACATGGGCGATGGTCAGGCGTTCGCACAGCTTGATGTCCTTGGCCACGCTGTTGCCCGGCGCCCAGCCGCAGGCGCCTTGCAAATACCCGTCGGCATCGAGGTAGAACAACAGCAAACCGCCGTGGGGCAAGGCGCGGCTGACCACCTTCGGCGTCATCACGCCGACTGTCTGCAAGCCCCAGTCATAGTGGTCGGACCAGAAACCCGGCACGGCGTCGAAGGGCAATGCCCGGCCCAGCAGGTTCAACGCGGCATGCCGCCCCTGGGCCTCGGCATTGCGCCAGGTTTCCTGACGCTGATAGAGGCCGTCAAGCCGGAACTCGCAGACGTCTCCTGCTGCGTAGATATTCGCCGCGCTGGTGCGCAAGTGCACGTCAACGCGAATGCCCTGCCCGACGTCCAGCCCGGCCGCTACGGCCAGTTCGATATTGGGTTGCATGCCGATACCGACCACCACCAAATCACACGGCAGCGTCTGCCCATCCACCAGGTGTACGGCGTCGGCCTGGATGGATTCCACAGTGACGTTCAAGCGCACGTCCACACCCTGCTCGCGGTGCAGATCCAGCAATGCTTCACTGATGATCGCTGGCAATACCCTGCCCGCCAGGCGCGGCCCGGCTTCGAGCACCGTCACCGCGCAGCCCAGGCCTCGCGCGGTCGCCGCCACTTCCAGGCCGATAAACCCACCGCCGACGATCACCAGCCGGGTGCCGGGGCGCAACTGGGCGCGCAGGGCCAGCGCTTCATCGTGGGTGCGCAGGTAAAGCACATTGGCCTGGGATTGAGGCAGACGCCGCGCACGGCCGCCAGTGGCGAGTAGCACGCCGGCATAGTCCAGCCAGCGGCCATCGGCCAGTTGCAGCCGATGCTGCTGCGGCGCCAGCTGGCTGACCGCATTGCCGGCAATATGCTCGATATCCAGCTCGGCCAGCCGGGCGCCGTCGCACAGGCTGCACCCGGCCAGGTCCTGGCTGCCTTGCAACAGGCCTTTGGACAGCGGCGGTCGTTCGTAAGGTACGTGCGGTTCGTCGCCGATCAGGATCAGCCGACCGTCGTAACCCTCCTCGCGCAGGGTCAACGCCGCACGGCCACCGGCATGGCCGGCGCCGACGATAATCAGGGGCGCGCTCATCATCACGCCGTGACAGCGAGCAACACTCGCCCCGCTTCGACCCGTACCGGATAGGTTTTCAGGTTGACGCAAACCGGCGCGCCCAGGGCCTTGCCGGAGCGGTAATCGAAACGTCCGTTGTGCTTGGGGCATTCGATCACATGGTCCATGACCAGGCCGTCGGCCAGGTGGATTTTTTCGTGGGTGCACAGGCCGGCGGTGGCGAAAAACTCATTGTCGGCGGAGCGGAACACCGCATAGGTATGTGCCCCGTGGTCGAAGCGCAACACGTCTTCTTCGTCGATTTCGCCCACGGCGCAGACGTCGATCCATTGATCGTTCATGACTTTTTTCTCCAGGTGAATAACGTTCCTGGTGGCGAGCGAGCTTGCTCGCGCTGGGCTGCGAAGCGGCCCCAGGATCGCGATTGAGGGTTATCTGAAAGACCGCGTCAGGTTTAT
Source organism: Pseudomonas sp. R1-43-08 (assembly GCF_003852255.1). NCBI lineage: Bacteria > Pseudomonadati > Pseudomonadota > Gammaproteobacteria > Pseudomonadales > Pseudomonadaceae > Pseudomonas > Pseudomonas sp. R1-43-08. The sequence continues at coordinate 2,318,078 of NZ_CP027734.1, read as the reverse complement.
TGGGGCTGCTGCGCAGCCCAGCGCGAGCAAGCTCGCTCGCCACTATGGGTGGGGCGCTGGACGAAATAGGTCGGGTCGCTGCGCTGTTTCCACAGGGTTGGCAGGATTTCCTGGTAGGCCTCGAACAGATTGGCGTACGGCGGCGGGCAGTCGCTGCGGATTTCTTCGTGCAGCTGTTCGAGCGCGTGGTACGGCACCATCGGATACATGTGGTGCTCGAGGTGGTAGTTCATGTCCATGTAGATAAAGCGCAGCACGCGGTTCATGTAAATGGTGCGGCAGTTGCTGCGGTGGTCGAGCACATCTTCGGCCAGGCCCACGTGCTGGGTGAGGCCGAACAGGTAGCCGAGCCAGGCGCCATACACACTCGGCAGCCCCACCAGCATCAGCGGCAACCAGCTGTGCAGGTACAAGGCGGTGCCGATGATCAACGCGTAAATGCCCACCCAGATGCGCGCGGCGCGAAACACCTTGGGCCATTCGGATTCGGGGATGAAGTCCCGTTCCTGGGCGCTCATACGGCCGATGGCATGGCGGGCCACGCCACTGAAGGTCTTCCAGGCCAGGGGCAGATTGAACAGGCTCAGGAACATCATCCAGAAGCTCGGCGGGCGCGGCTCGACGATCTCCGGGTCGCGGCCGACGACGATGGTGTCGGTGTGATGCCGGGCATGGCTCCAGCGCCACACATGGGGTTCGAACAGGCACATGAAGCACGCCAGCGGGTACAGCGCGTCATTCATCCAGCGGGTCTTGAATGCCGTGCCATGCCCGGTTTCGTGCCAGCGCGGGTTGGAGGCGGTGCCGTAGAGCACGCCATAGGCGAGGAAGAACGGCACACAGGCCCAGGAGCCCCAGAACCAGTAGCCGCCAAAGCCTGTGACGAACAACGCGGTGAACCAGATGGCCGTGTCGACCAGGGCCGGGCCGTCACGGCGCTGCATCAGTTCCTTCATGCGTTTGCGCGGGATCGGCGATTGGTACCAACGGGCCGAGACCAGGCCTTTTTCGGCAGCGCGGGCGGCTTCGGGGCCGGTCAGGCTGTAATCGCGCCGGGCGCGGTGAGCGGTGTGTTCAGGCATTGTTATTGTTCTCCGCAAGCGTGGGGTTTCAGGGGCTTTGCGAAACCAACCATAGAGCGCGGCCAAATCAGCCTCAAGGGCTTGAATCCATTCCCTATCAAGCTATCATCCAGGCCCAGCGGGGCTTGATAGTTTTCTATCAAGACGCTCAAGGGGCTCGCCATGCACAACCCTAAACGCCCGACCATCGCCACGGTTGCCGCCCATGCGGGACTCAGCGTGGCCACCGTCGACCGTGTATTGAACGATCGCGCACCGGTCAACCCGGACACCGCCGAACAGGTGTTCCAGGCTGCCGAAGCGGTCGGTTATTTCGCCGCGCGGCTGATCGGCCAGCGCATTCGCGAACGGCGCCCGACCTACCGTTTCGGCATTCTCCTGCTGGGCACCGCCCAGGCGTTCTATGCCAACCTGGCCCAATCGATCAGCGCAGCGGCGCAGCAGCACGCCAGCGCCAACCTGACCTGCCAGTTCGAGTACATCGTCGACCGCACACCCAGCGCCATCGTCGCGCAGATCGAGCAACTGGCCGTGCAGTGCGACGCCCTGGCGGTGGTCAGCTTCGCCCATCCGCTGATCAATGCGTGCCTGGCGCAGATCCGCGAAGCCGGGGTGCCGGTGGTGGCGCTGCTCTCGGATATCCACGAACGCGCGGCCGAACCTTATGTGGGCCAGGATAATCACGTCGTCGGCCGCACCATGGGCTGGCTGTTGGCGCGCACCTGCGGTGGGCGCAAAGGCAGCGTGGGCATTCTGCTGGGTGGCCACCGTTTTCTCGGCCATCAGGCACGGGTCGAAGGCTTGCACAGCTACCTGGCCGAACACGCACCGGGGCTCAAGCCCTTGGAACCGCTGATCAATCTGGACAACTGCGACATCACCGAGGAAGCCACCCTCGACCTGCTCAGCCGCCACACCGACCTGCGCGGCTTGTGCGTGGTGGGCGGTGGCGGTGACGGCGTGATCAACGCCCTGGCGCAACTGCCCAAGCGCCCGGCGTTGTGCTGCATTTTGCAGGAGTCCACCGAACTGTCGCGCCAGGCCCTGGGCCGAGGGTTGATCGATGTGGTGATGGATTCGCAGCCGCAGCAGACGGCGGTGGCGCTGGTGGACCTGCTGGTGGCGCTGCAGAGCGACGAGGCGTTCGATCCGGCGCGGCATCGGGTGCACATCCCGCCGCACATCGTCACCTCGGAAAACATGGGCACCTGAGGTTTGCCCTGATGCCGGTCAGTCAAGGCTTTTTGTAGGAGCGAGCTTGCTCGCGAAAAACGCCCAGGCAACGCGTTTATTCTGGATAAACGCGGGGGGCCTGAATTTTTCGCGAGCAAGCTCGCTCCTACAGAGGGCGGCGTGCGCTTCATCGTCCCTCCCACATCGGTAACCGCTCACAGCCCGCGAAAATCCCCGGCATTCAACCCGAACCGATTCATCTTGTTGTACAGCCCGCCACGGGACACGTTCAGCTGCCGGGCGGCCAGGCGGATATTGCCAGCGGTGCTTTTCAGCGCGGCGACGATGGCATGCATTTCATGGCTGCTCAGGTCTTGCGTAGGTGGCGCGGCATATGGGCTGGCCGGGGCGCGCGGCCTGGCCTCCAAGGGTAAATCGCCAGGCTCGATCCACTCGCCCATCGCCAGGTTGGTCGCCCGCTCAATCGCGTTTTCCAGCTCGCGCACGTTGCCCGGCCAGCCATGGGCCGACAGCAACGCCAACGCGTCCGGCGAGAATCCTTGCAGCGATTTGCGCAATGAGCGCGCGCAACGCTGCAGGAAATGCCGCGCCAACAAGGGAATATCGTCACGGCGCATCCGCAGGGGCGGCACGGTGATATTCAGCACATTGAGGCGGTAGTAAAGGTCTTCGCGGAACGCTCCCTCGGCCACCGCCTGGCTGAGATTGCGGTGGGTCGCCGCAATGATGCGCACATCCACTGGCCGTGAGGTCTTCGCGCCCACGCGGGTCACCTCGCCTTCCTGCAACACGCGCAACAGGCTGACTTGCGCGTCGAAGGCCATGTCGCCGATTTCATCGAGGAAAATCGTCCCGCCATCGGCCAGTTCGAACTTGCCCGCCGAACCGCCACGCGCCGAGCCGGTGAAGGCGCCTTCGGTATGGCCGAACAATTCGCTTTGCACCAGGTCCCGTGGGATCGCGCCGCAATTGACCGCGACGAAGGGGCCAGTGCAACGCTCGCTGGCGTTATGAATGGCCTGGGCAAATAACTCTTTGCCGGTGCCGCTTTCGCCGAGGATCAAGGTGGTGGAATCACTGCGACTGGCGATGCGCCCCAGGTGCAGTGCGTCCTGGATCGCGCGCGAGGTGCCTTGGATGGTTTCAAAGGTGTAGCGGGCCTGGGTGCCGACAATGCGCCGGGTGATTTCACGGATGCGGCGGTTTTCACGCACCGACACGATCACCCCACCCTGCTCCAGCGGGCACACCGAGACCAGGCAGGCGAGCTGGCTGCGGTCGTGCAAGTGAAAGGTGCAGTCCAAATCGCGCACGTTTTCGCCGCCGCGCAGCAGCATGGCGTCGCTCAGCTCGCTGCGAGCGAGGCGGTGGAAAGGGCTGCCAAGCAGCTCCAGGCCCACATTGAACAGTTGCCTTGCGTAGCGATTGATCGCCTTGATGCACCCGCGTTCATCCAGCACCACCAAGCCTTCGTTAAGCACTTCAAGCACGGTTTGTTGCTCTTGCAGCAACGCTTGCAGCGCCATCTGCCGCGACACGGCCTCGGCGGCCGCCTGGACGGTGCCCAGGGTATGGAAGTGAAACCAGCCGGGCTCGGCCGTCAGCGTCAGCATGGCCAGGGTCTGGCCCTGTGCATTCTTGATCGGCGCGGCGGCGCAGTGCATGCGGCGTTGACGCAGGCCGACGGCGAAGTTCTCTTCGGCCAGCACATACACCAGATGATCTTCGGCCAGCGCCAGGCCGGTGCAGTTGGTGCCCTGCACCGATTCGAGCAGGCGACTGCCCACGGGAGTGATGTCCAGCCCGCAAAAATACAAGGTGGTGCCGTCGGTGTCGGTGAGGTTGATATGACCGCGCGGGTTATAGGCCAGCAAACCATGCATGACTTGCGCGGCGGCCGCGATCAGCACGCGGTGGCTGGCCAGGGTGGCCGCCAGTGTGTCGGCGGCGACGAAGCGATACGCGTTGTCTGCCGGGTCGATGCCGGCCTCGACGCTGCGCCGCCAGGAATCCCAGATCGTTTGCCGCACCTCGGGCGGGCGCTGCAGCTGGCCGTCCAGGCAGGCCTGCCACGCCTGCTCCAACGCTGCGACCGGGCCGTCATTCAGCGCGGCGGGGCCCAGCGCCGTCAGGTAATCGAGGTCTTGCGCACTGATCGCGATGCTCATAAGCGGTGTCCATGTTCATATTTTCGACATGTCAGCATAGACATGTCATTTAAATGAACACTATTTTTCTAAAGTTTATTTATAACCGTTAAATATCAGTCACTTGGATTTTGGCACAGCCCTTGCTCTTGCCCCTTTGCCCGCCAGGATCGTCCTGAGGCCAACAATAAAAAGGGGTCATACATGAATACAAAAAACATCCGCCTGGGCTTGATCGGCGCCGGTCGCATGGGCAGCTTCCACGGCCTGACCGCCGCCCGGCACATTCCCGGCGCTTGCCTCGCCGCCATCGCCGACCCTACCCCAGGGCAAGCCGCACGTCTGGCGGCAGAGCTGGGTGTAGCCAAGGTTTACACCGACCCGCAGCAACTGCTCGACGACCCGGATATCGACGGCGTACTCATCGCCGCCCCCGCCCGCAGCCATGCCGAACTGGTGATCAGCGCCGCCCGTGCCGGCAAGGGCATCTTCTGCGAGAAGCCCATGGCGATCACCCTCGATGAAGCCGACCGCGCCATCGCCGCTGCGGCCGATGCCCGAGTGCCACTGCAAGTCGGCTTCAACCGGCGTTTCGCCAAGAGCTTTCGCGCCGCCCACCTCGACGTCGCCGCAGGCCGAATCGGCACCCCGCAGTTGCTGCGCTCCCTGACCCGCGACCCGGCGCTGAACAACCCTGGCGCCTCACCGCAATGGGTGATTTTCCTGGAAACCCTGATCCACGACTTCGACACCCTGCGCTACCTCAACCCCGGCGCCGAAGCGGTGCAAGTGCAGGTGATGGCCGACGCCCTGATCGCCCCGGACTACAAAAGCCAGGGTTTGCTCGACACCGCCGTAGTCACGATCCGCTTCGATAACGGCGCGATTGCCACCGCCGAGGCCAGCTTCCAGGCGGTGTATGGCTATGACGTGCGCGGTGAAGTGTTCGGCAGCGCCGGCATGCTGACCATGGGCAGCGTGCAGGCCTGCGACCTGGTGCGCTACCAGGCCCAGGGCATCCAGGCCGACACCCAACGCCTGGACACCGACCTGTTGCGCGATGCCTACATTGCCGAGCTCAACCACTTCGTAGACTGCCTGCAAAGCGGCGCCAAGCCCCTGGCCAGCGGGGAAGATGCCCGCGCCGCCCTGGCGATTGCCCGCGCCTGTATCCAATCCTACGAGCAAGGCACGGCGGTGAGCCTATGAGCCCGTTCAAGCTGGCGGTGAGTGCCGAGATGGTGTTCCTCGACCTGCCCTTCGTCGAGCGGGTCAAACGGATTCATGCCCTGGGTTTCAGCGCCGAAATCTGGAACTGGACCGACAAGGACATCAACGCCCTGGCCGCGACGGGCGCGGACTTCACCTCCATGACCGGCTACATCAGCGGCACGCTCACTGACCCCGACGGTATCCGCCACTTGCTCGACAGCGCCCGCGAATCCTTAAGCGTTGCCGAGCGCCTCAAGTGCCCCAGCCTCAACCTGCACGGCACCGGCCTGGGTGACGGCGGCCTGCCGGTGCAACCCGTCAGCCGGACCACCGGGCGCATGTGGCTGAGCGCCTGCAAGACGCTGGAGAAAATCGCTCGCCTGGGGCAAGACGCCGGCCGCGTGTTCCTGCTGGAAAACCTCAACACCGAGGTCGACCACCCCGGCACGCCATTCGCCCGCGCCGACGACACCCTGGCGCTGATCGAGGCCGTGGGCAGCCCACACCTGAAAATGAACCTGGACCTTTACCACGCGCAGATCGGCGAAGGAAACCTGATCGAATTGATCCAGCGCGCGGGCAGCGCCATCGGCGAAATCCAGGTGGCGGACGTGCCCGGGCGCCAGGAGCCCGGCACCGGCGAAATCCATTACCCGGCGATTGCCAGGGCGCTGCATGCCATCGGTTACAGCGGCGTGGTCGGCCTGGAAGCCTGGGCCAGCGGCGACAGCGAAGCCGCCCTGGAGCGTTTTCGCCAAGCCTTCACCCTATAACAACAAGAGGAACACCTCATGCATCGCTATTCATTGATCGTTGCCACCCTGTTGCTGCTGTTCAGCCAATGGACCTTCGCCGCGTATCGCATCGGCGTGAGCATCGCGCGGGTCGACGATAACTTCATGACCTACGTACGCACCGGCCTTGAAACGGCCGCCAAACAACAAGACGTGCAGATCCAGTTCGAGGACGCCCAGGGCGACGTGGTGCGTCAGCTCAACCAGGTCGAAGGGTTTCTCAACCAGAACGTCGACGCGGTCATCGTGCTGCCGGTGGACACCGCCGCCACCGCCAACATGACCCGCGCCGCCGTGGCCGCCAACAAGCCGTTGGTGTACGTCAACCGCCATCCGGACCAACGCACGCTGCCCAAGGGGTCGTGACCGTGGCGTCCAACGACATCGAAGCCGGGCAACTGCAAATGCGCTACCTCGCGGAAAAACTCGGCGGCAAGGGCAACGTGGCGATCATCATGGGCGACCTGGCGCAAAACGCCACCCATGACCGCACTGAAGGCGCCAAGCAGGTGCTCAAGGACTTTCCCGGGATCAAGATCGTCGAGCAGCAAAGTGCCGAATGGCAACGCAGCAAGGCCATGGACCTGACCAGCAACTGGCTGCTGGCGGGCACGCAGTTCGATGCGATCGTGGCCAACAACGATGAAATGGCGATTGGCGCGGCCATGGCTTTGCAGCAGGCCGGCAAGGCCAAGGGCGAAGTGGCGATTGTCGGCATCGATGGACTGCCCGATGGCTTGGCGGCGATCAGGCGCGGCGTGCTCACCGCCTCAGTGTTCCAGGACCCCAAAGCCCAGGCGACGCAAGCGGTACAAGCGGCGGTGCGGATGATCAAGGGCGAGTCAATCGAATCGGAGGTGTGGGTACCGTTCGAACTCATAAAACCCGAACAGGTCGCGGTGTTCGAACAGCGCTACAAATAATTGAAGCCAAGAAGATCCAAATGTGGGAGGGGGCTTGCCCTAATGCCAGTCAGTTAAGGCGACACCGAACCTGTGGCGAGGGAGCTTGCTCCCGCTGGACTGCGCAGCAGTCCCATTGTTTGGGGCCGCTTCGCGCCCCAGCGGGAGCAAGCTCCCTCGCCACAAGTTAGTTCTCGCTCCTGCTACTTCTTAACTGACTGGCATTAGGGCTTGCCCCCTCCCACACTTTCAGTCCAAGTCGCTCGCACTATGGCGCTCGGCCAACTGATCATCGCCGGACACCCGATTCACCCGCCGCCCGCGCTGCACCGCCGGTCGCGCATCAATCGCATCCGCCCAACGCATGACGTGCTCGTATTCATGCACCGAGAGAAACTCCGCCGCCCCATACAACCGCCCTTTGACCAACCCGCCGTACCAGGGCCAGATGGCGATGTCGGCGATGGTGTAGGCGTCCCCGGCAATGTACTCGCTCACCGCCAGGCGTTTGTCCAGCACATCCAGCTGGCGCTTGGCCTCCATGGCGAAGCGATTGATCGGGTAGTCCATCTTGCTCGGCGCATACGCGTAGAAATGCCCGAAGCCGCCGCCCAGGTACGGTGCGCTGCCCATCTGCCAGAACAGCCACGACAGGCATTCGGCACGGGCGGCAGGTTCGGTGGGCAAAAACGCGCCGAACTTCTCGGCCAGATACTGCAGGATCGCGCCCGATTCGAACACGCGAATCGGCGCAGCGCCGCTGTGATCCATTAACGCCGGGATCTTCGAGTTCGGGTTCACCGCCACGAAACCGCTGCCGAACTGGTCGCCGTCACCGATCTTGATCAGCCAGGCGTCGTACTCGGCACCGGTGTGCCCGAGCGCCAGCAGCTCTTCGAGCAGGATCGTGACCTTCTGCCCATTGGGCGTGGCCAGGGAATACAGCTGCAACGGGTGCTTGCCGACCGGCAGTGCTTTTTCATGGGTGGCGCCGGCGATGGGCCGGTTGATGCTGGCGAAGGTGCCGCCGCTTTCGGTGTCCCAGGTCCAGACCTTGGGGGGTACGTAGTCAGACATGCTCGGTGCTCCTCGGGGGCGCTTGCGATCAACAAAGGGTTTAAGACTAAACCAAAGAAGCGTGGCGCGTCACACTGGCGTCCCCGTCTTGCCCAGGCACCTGCACACGCAGGGCGATGAGCAAGGCCGCGAGCAACATCAACACACCCGCACCGATAAACACCCCACCAATACCACTGAAGCTGAACATCAGCCCGCCACCGGCAGCGCCCGCCGCGATGGCCGACTGCACCGACGCGACCACCATGCCTCCGGCACTTTCCGCCTGGTCCGGCACCGCACGCGCAACCCAGTTCGACCACGCCACGGGTACGCCGCCAAACGCCATGCCCCATAGCGCCAGGAGCATCGCCTGGCCCGGCAGTGACGCCGGCAACCAGACCAGCGCCAGTGCCGCGATTGCCACCAACACCGGCATTAACACCAGTGTTGTGCGTGGGCGGCGCACCAGCAGCCAACCGGCGAACAGCGTGCCGGCGAAATTCGCCACGCCAAAACCCAGCAGCATCAGCGCCAACCCCTCGGTGTCGACCCCGGTGGTGCTTTCCAGGAACGGCCGGATGTAGGTGAACAGTGCGAAATGCGCGGTGTGCACCAGTACGCAGCCGAACATGCCGATGGCGATGCCGGGGCGCTGCAGTACGTCCAGCACGGTGCGCAGGCGCGCGGTGCCATGAGGAGCCATGCGCGGCAGCGTGAATGCCTGGAACGCCAGGGTCAGCAGGCCGACGGCGGCCGCCGCAATAAACGCACTGCGCCAGCCGTACAGGCCACCCATATAGCTGCCGAGCGGCACGGCGACCACGGTGCCTAGGGCGATCCCGCTGAAAATGATCGACAGCGCACGGGGCAAGGACGCCGCCGGCACCAGGCGCATCGCCACTGCAGCCGCCATGCTCCAGAAACCGCCGAGGGCGATGCCCAGCAGGATGCGCATCAACAACAGCACCGTCAGGCTGGAGGACAATGCCACCAGCAGGTTGGAGGCGATCATCAGCGTGGAAAACCCCAGCAGCACGACGCGCCGGTCGATACCACGGGTCAGCCCCGGCACCAGCAGGCCGGCAAACAGCGCCACCACCGCCGTCACCGTGACGGCCTGCCCGGCCAGCGCCTCTGTCACACCCAGGTCCAGGGCCATCGGTGTCAACAAGCTGGCCGGCAAGTACTCCGCCGTGAGCAGGCCGAATACCCCCATTGCCAGGGAAAATACCGCCAGCCAGGCCGGCTCTGTCACAACGCCCGCAGGCGTATGGGCTGCACAATCAGTCATTGCAGGTCTTCCTCAAGTCATTAGCGAGGCGCTCAGTCTAGGTAGGCCGGCCAGGATGATCTATGATACAAAGCCTTGAGTTTTTAACCGAAACCCCGAGTATGCCTTCAGTGGACGCATTCACCGCTTCTTCCGAGCTGATCAACGAATTGCTGCGCGGCATGCGCCTGCGGGGTGTGCAGTACCGGCGCATCCAGGCCGGGCCCACCTTCGGCATGGGCTTTGGCGCCCGGCCGGGCCACGCCTATTTCCATTTTCTCGCGGCCGGCCGCGCCACGCTGCGCACCGAGGACGGCAGCCTTTTCGCGCTGTCGGCCGGCAATGCAGTGTTCATCTCCCACGGTGGCGCGCACGCGCTGTTATCCGCAGCGGATGCCGTCGTGCAGGACATCGACCATTTCGACAGCGCACCGTTGGGGATACCGTGTGCGCCGTGAATGCATCACCCGATACCGTCCCCAGCCTGGTGTTGTTCAGTGCGTGCATGGAGTTTGAGCTCGGCAGCCTCCAGGGGCTCGGCAACCTGATGCCGGCCCTGATGCTGATCGATGCCGGCGGCCAGCGTTACCCTGGGCTGATGCCGATCCTGGCAGTAATGGAACGCGAACTGTCCACGGCGCGCGTAGGCTTTGCCGGCATTCTTGCGCGCCTCGCCGATGTGGTGGCGGCGATGATCGTACGCGGCTGGGTCGAGTGCGCCTGTGGCAACGCCTCGGGCCTGGTGGCCGCATTGCGCGACCCGCGCCTGGCCAGCGCCCTGCTCGCCTTGCACCAGCAGCCGGGCCACGACTGGAGCGTGGCGGAACTGGCCGCCCAGTGTCATACCTCGCGCTCGGTGTTCGCCGACCGCTTCCAGGCCGTCCTCGGCATACCGCCACTGCGCTACGCCACGGAACTGCGCATGCGCCTGGCCAGCCAATGGCTGACCCTGGAACGCATGCCCATCGAAACCGTGGCGCAACGCCTGGGTTATACCTCCCAGGCGGCGTTCAGCCGTGCCTTCAAGCGCATCACCGGGCAGCCGCCGGGGGCTGCCAGGCGTTCGGCATGAAGCCTCGCGCAGCACGCGGTCTTCAAAGCCTGACCCGATCGAATAAACACCACTGTTCAAATGTGGGAGGGGCGGTGCGACGATTCGACTTGCTCCCGATGACAGAGTGTCAGTCAACATTTACCTGACTGATACACCGCAATCGGGAGCAAGCCCCCTCCCACACTTCATCCTCATCGTTTGATAGTCGCGTTTCTACACCCAACCACCATCCACGATAAAGTTCTGCGCCGAACACATCGCCGAGGCATCGGAAGCCAAAAACAGCGCCATATTGGCGATATGCTCGGGCATCACACTGCCCGGCAGGCACTGGCTGCGGGCGATCAGCTCACGGGCCGCGTCGTCCACCCACATGGCCAGTTGTTTTTCCGTCATCACCCAGCCCGGCACCAGGGTATTGACCCGAATGTGGTGGGGCCCCAGTTCCCGCGCCAGGCCACGGGTCATGCCGTGGGCGGCGGCCTTGCTGGCGGCGTACACCGGGTAGCCGGCGGAGGCCATCATCCAGCCGACCGAGCCCAGGTTGATGATCGAGCCGCCACCGGCCTGTTTCATCATTGGTACCACGGCCTTGGCGGCAAAGAAGGCGTGCTTGAGGTTGACCGCAATCAGCCGGTCGAACATTTCCGAGTCGATTTCTTCCAGGGTATGGCGTACATCGTTCGCCGCGTTGTTGACCAGCACCGTGATCGGGCCGAGGGAATGTTCGAAACGCCCGATCGCCGCGCGATAGCCGATCTCGTCGGTGATATCGCAGCATTCGAACTCAACGCTATGCCCGTTGGAGTTCAACAGCGCGGCCAGGCGTTCGCCCTGGCTTTGGGCGCGGTCCACGAACGCCACCTTGGCGCCTTGGGCGGCGAACGCCCGCACCATGAACTCGCCAATCCCGGAAGCCCCGCCGGAGATCAATACGGTCTTGCCCTTGAGGTCGGGATACAGGGCCTGCTGAGTACTCATAACGTGATGCCTCGATCAATTAGTCTTATTTTATTTTACGAAATCGGCGTTAAAGGCTATAAATTCGCTGTCTCAATCATGAAATATCGCACATTAGTAGAACTATTCAATCCAAAAACAACAAAAGGAAGTTCGACCATGAAGCACCCTCGATACCTGCTGTCCGGCCTGGCAATGTCCATGTTGATCGCCAGCGGCGGCGCCCAGGCCGCAGGCCTGACCAGCGAACACAAACCCTTCGGCAAAACCAATGACGGCACCGCCGTCGAACAATACGTGTTGCGCAACAGCCATGGCATGCAAGCCACGGTGATTACCTACGGCGGTGTGCTGCAATCGTTGAAGGTGCCGGACAAACACGGCAAGGTCGACGACGTGGTGCTGGGCTTTGACGACGTACAAGGCTATCAAGGCGGTACCGCGTTTTTCGGCGCGACCATCGGCCGCTTCGGCAATCGCCTGGCCGGCGGTGCCTTCGAACTTGACGGCAAACGCTACCAGGTGCCGCTCAACGACGGCCCCAACTCACTGCATGGCGGCGCCCAGGGCTTCGACAAGCAGGTGTGGCAAGCCAAGCCGGTCAACGACAAGGACTCGGTCGGGGTCACGCTCACCTACCTGTCCAAGGACGGTGAAATGGGTTTCCCCGGCAACCTGAAAACCGAAGTCACTTATCGCCTCAACGACAAGAACGAGCTGCACATCGACTATAAGGCCACCACCGACAAACCGACTGTGCTCAACCTCACCAACCACAGCTACTTCAACCTGGCCGGCGCAGGTAACGGCGATATTCTCAAGCAGGTCGCCACCTTGCACGCCAGCCATTACACACCGGTGAATGCCACCCTGATTCCCACCGGCGAACTGGCGCCGGTCAAGGGCACACCGATGGACTTCCTCAAGCCTACCGCCATCGGCCAGCACATCAAGGACGACCATCCGCAGCTCAAGTTTGCCGAACCGAAACAGGGCGGGTTCGACTTCAACTGGGCGCTGGACACCAAAGGCGATGTGAAGCAACTGGCGGCCGAGGTGCATGATCCTGAGTCGGGGCGGCGTTTGCAGCTCTACACCAGCGAACCTGGGGTGCAGTTCTATACCAGTAACTTCCTGGACGGTTCGGTGAAGGGCAAGGGCGGCAAGACTTACCAGCACTGGAGTGGGTTCACCCTGGAGACCCAGCACTTTCCGGACGCGCCTAACCAGCCCAAGTTTGCCTCGACCCGCCTGAATCCCGGGCAGACCTACACCCAGAACACCATCTTCAAGTTCACCGCCAACTAAAACCCTACATTGATCGTTCCCACGCTCCGCGTGGGAATGCCACCTGGGACGCTCCGCGTCCCGATTCAGAAGTGGACGCAGAGCGTCCTGGGATGCATTCCCACGCAGAGCGAGGGAACGATCAGGTTCAGCGTTGTTTCATGCGGTCGATGACCACGGCCAACAGCAGGATCGAGCCGCGAATCACGTACTGGTAGAAGGTATCGATGTTCTTCAGGTTCATCGCATTCTCGATAATCGCCAGGATCAATACCCCGGCGATCACATGGCGGATCATGCCGATACCGCCACTCAGCGACACCCCGCCCAGCACACAGGCGGAAATCACCGTCAGCTCGAAGCCCTGGCCGATCATTGGTTGGCCGGAGGTCATGCGTGAGGCCAGGATCACCCCGGCCAACGCGCCGATCAAACCGTGCACGGCGAAGATCAGGATCTTGGTGCGATCCACATTGACCCCCGCCAGCAACGCCGCTTCCGGGTTGCCGCCGATGGCCATGGTGTTGCGCCCGTAGGTGGTGTAGTTGAGCAACCAGCCGAAGAACAGGAAACACACGATGGTAATCAGGATCGGTACCGGCACGCCCAACAGCTGGCCGTTGCCGAACACGAAGAACTGATCCTGGGACACGCCCACCGCTTTGCCGTCGGCGAAGATATAGGCCAGGCCACGCACGATCTGCATGGTTGCCAGGGTGGTAATCAACGCGTTGACCCGCAACTTGGCGATCACGATCCCGTTGATCAACCCCACCATCAGGCCCATCAGCAGCGCCGCGCCGATGCCGAGCATCACGCTGTCGGTGTCGCGCATCACAATCGCCGCGACCACGCCGGCGCAGGCAATCACCGAGCCCACCGACAAGTCGAAATGCCCGGAGGCCAGGCAGAACAGCATGGTGCACGCCGCAATACCCACCGTGGAAATCGCCAGGCCCAGCCCGCGCATGTTCAGCGGCGAGAGGAAGTTATCGATCAGCAAGGCACACAGGACAAAGATACCCACCGCGGCCAGCAGCATCGCCCAGTTGTCGAGCAAGGCGCGCAGATCGAGGGGTTTGCGTGCCGAGGGCAGCGCGTTGTTTTGAGTGGTCATGGTCGTCTCTCAGTTCGCCAGGCCGCGCGGCAAGGCCAGCTGCAGCAGGTTGGATTCAGTCGCGTGTGCGCGCAGTTGTTCACCGCGCAAGGCGCCTTCGCACAGCACCAGGATGCGGTCGGAAATGCCCATGACTTCCATCAGGTCGCTGGACACCACGATCACCGCAATGCCTTGCGCCGCGAGGTTATGGATGATCTGGTAGATCTCGGCCTTGGCGCCGATATCGATGCCACGGGTCGGTTCGTCCAGCAGCAGCACCTTCATCGGCATCGACAGCCAGCGGCCGAGGATGGCTTTCTGTTGGTTGCCACCGGACAGGTACATGATTTTCTGCGCCGCGTTCGGGGTCTTGACCTTCATCGCCTTGATCTGGTGGTCGGCGTTGCCTTTCTCCCAGCCATCGCGCAACAGCCAGCCGAACGCGGAATGCGCGCCACGGGCACTGATGTTGATGTTTTCGGCAACGCTGGACAGCGGAATGATGCCCTCCTTCTTGCGGTCCTCGGGGCACAGCAGCACCCCGGCGGCGATGGCATCGCGAGGTGAGCGCAATTGCAGCGGCTCACCGCACAACTCCAGGCTGCCGGCACTGGCACGCTCCAGGCCGCTGAGCAGTCGGAACAGCTCCGTGCGCCCTGCCCCCACCAACCCGAACAGGCCGAGGATTTCGCCTTTGCGCACCTCAAAGCTGATCGGTTCGCGCAAGCCGGGGCCGAGCAGGCCGTTGACCTTCAGGGCGACTTCGCCGTGCTCGCGCGGACGGTAGTCGTAGATGTCCTGGATATCGCGGCCGACCATGCAGGTCACCAGTTGGTCGTGGTTCAGCGCGCTCATGTCATCGAAGGTGCGCACGAAGCGGCCGTCCTTGAACACCGTCACCGCATTGCAGATACGGAACACCTCCTCCATGCGGTGCGACACGTACAGCACCACTTTGCCCTCATCACGCAGGCGCGTGATGATCGCCATCAAGCGATCGATCTCCCGCGCCGAGAGGCTGCTGGTCGGTTCATCGAAGGCGATCACATGGGCGCCACGGGACAGCGCCTTGGCGATTTCCACCAGTTGGCGCTGACCCAGAGACAAGCGCCCGAGCTTTTCCTGGGGGTCGATTTCATCGGCCAGGCCCTTGAGGCACGCCAGCGCCTGCTGGCGCAGCACGCTGCGATTGACCACACCAAAACGCGACGGCAAATGCCCGAGGAACAGGTTCTCGGCCACGGTCATTTCCGGCACCAGGTGCAGCTCCTGGTGGATCACCGCGACGCCGCTGGCAATGCTGTCGGCGGCGCATTTGAAGGCCATGACTTGCTCGCCGATCTGCACCGTGCCGGTGCTGGGAATATAGGCGCCGCCGAGGATCTTCAGCAGCGTCGACTTACCCGCACCGTTCTCGCCCATCAGGGCATGCACTTGCCCCGGATGGGCGGTGAAGCTGATGCCGTCGAGCGCCTTGACCCCAGGGAAGGTTTTGCCGATACCGTCAAAACGCAGGGCCGCAGCGGTCATTTCCACAGCCCGATCTTGGTCAGTTCCGCCTGGAAGTTCTCGCGGGTGATCAGGGTCACTTCGTCCATGGCGGTGTACTTCGGCGGTTCAGTGCCTTTGGTGACCCACTCGTACATCATCAGCGCGGTGTTGTAGCCCTCGATATGCGGGCTGGGCAGCATCGAACCGAAGAAGCCGCTGTTGGCTTTCTTCAATTCACCGATGGCGTCGGTGCCATTGATGCCGATGCCGATCACATTAGCCGCCGCGAAGCCGGCGCTTTCGGTAGCACGTACGCCGCCGAGCACGGTGTTGTCGTTCATGCCGCCGATGATCAGGTTTTTTGCGCCGCTGGGCAGCTTGACCAGCGCCGAGTTGGTGGCGTCCATGCTGCCTGGGACGTCGAGGGTTTTCAGCGCGGCGGTCAGGATATGGTCCTTGGGAATGCCGGCTTCTTCCAGGGATTTGATCGAGCCGTCGGTGCGTTTCTTGCCGGTGTCGAGTTCGTTGAAAGTGTTGATCACCGCATAGGTGTCCTTCCAGTCCCAACCGCGTTTTTTCGCTTCGGCGGCCATGGCGGCGCCCTGCTTCTGGCCCACTTCGAAGGCGGCCATGCCCAGGTACGGCACGTCCTCCATGAAGTTGCCCTTGGCATCGACGAAACGGTCATCCACCGCAATCACTTTCAGGCCGTTGGCCTTGGCCTTGGCGACAATCGCCGGGCCCAGGGACACGTCCGGCGGGCAGATCACAAAGCCCTTGGCGCCGTTGGCGGCCAGGCTGTCGATGGCCGAAAGGGTTTTCTCACCGTCGGGCACGGCGATCTTGATCACGGTAAACCCGTGTTCCTTGCCGGCTTTTTCGGCGAAGGCCCATTCGGTCTGGAACCAAGGCTCTTCGGCCTGCTTGACCAGAAAGCCGATCTTCACTTCTTCAGCAGCCAGCAGCAGGCCGCTCAAGCTCATGGCCGAGACCGCCACAGCGGCGCAGCACAGGGAACGCAAACCACGACGACGATTCATACGGGTGACTCCTTGTTGTTGTTTTTGAATATTCGTTTTTCGGTTTATCCGGCGAAGCGGTGACAGGGCTTGCCTGGCACCTCGACCTCCAGGCTCAGTACCGCACCGTCCAATGGGTGATCCAAGGGGCTGGCGGCGCTGGTGATATACAGGGTGGTCAGATCAGGCCCACCAAACACACAACTGGTGGGGCGGCTGACGGGCAGTTCGACGATGCGGTCCACCTGCCCTTGCGGCGTCAGGCGCAGCAGGCAACTGCCGTCCCAGCGCGCATTCCAGATGTAACCCTCACTGTCCATGGCCGAACCGTCCGGCCCGCCGCGTTCGTGGGCAGCGAACCAGGTCCGGGCGGCGTCGAGCTGGCCGTCGGGCTGAATGGCATGCCGGTACAGCGTGCCATCCAGGCTGTCGCCGAAATGCACATGGCCGCCGTCGTCGCTCCATAACAGCGTGTTGGGAATGCCCAGCCCGCTCAGCAGCGGCGTAACCGTCGCATCGGCGTCGATACGAAACAGCCCACCGGAGCGTCGCGTGATGGGCAGGTCTTCGCCATGGGCGCCGATGTTGTTCTGCATGGTGCCCAGCCACAGTCGGCCCTGGGCATCGCAACGGGCTTCGTTGCCGCGGTTACCCGGTTGCGGGTCGGCCACGCACAGCAAGGTGAGGGCTTCGGTGTTCAAGTCCAGCCGGTACACACCGCTGCTCAGGGTCACCAGCGCATCCCCGCTTTCGCAGGGGATGAACGCCGAGACGTGTTCGGGTAATTGCCAGACTCGCAACTGCCCGTCCATCAGGCGCAGGGCCTGGCGGGCGGCGATATCCACCCAATACAGGGCCTGGGACGGAGCATCCCAGAACGGCCCTTCGCCCAACCGGGCACGGTGCGGGGTGACTGCGCTCAACGACATGAAGCCTCCGGATGACTTACAGGGATTCTCGGGACGGCGCGCCATCCACCAGCCGCTGGATACGCAACGGGTTGGCGTTTTTCAGCGCGTCGGGCAGCAGGCTATCAGGGTAGTTCTGGAAGCACACCGGGCGCAGGAACCGATCGATGGCCAAGGTGCCGACCGAGGTGCCACGGGCATCGGAGGTGGCCGGGTACGGCCCGCCGTGCACCATCGAATCGCAGACTTCCACACCGGTGGGGTAACCGTTGAGCAGGATGCGCCCGACTTTCTGTTCCAGCAGCGGCGTCAGCTCGGCGAACTGTTGCAGGTCAGCCGGTTCGCCAATGATGGTGGCGGTCAACTGCCCGTGCAGGCCGTGCAAGGCGGCGCTGAGCTGGGCCTGGTCGGCGACTTCGACGAACACTGTGGTCGGGCCGAACACTTCTTCCTGCAGCACTTCATCGCCGTCGATCAACAGGCGCACATCGGCCTTGAACAACTGCGGCTGGGCCTGGTTGCCCGATTGGGCGTTGCCCGCCAAGTGCTCGATACCGGGGTGAGACAGGAGCTTTTCCAGGCCCTTGCCGTAGCTGCCCAAGGTGCCCGCGTTAAGCATGGTTTGCGCCGGTTGCTCGCCGATCAGCTTCGCGACCTGTTGCGTGAACGCGGTGAACGCTGGGGACGTGATGCCGATCACCAGGCCAGGGTTGGTGCAGAACTGGCCGCAGCCTTGCACCACCGAGGCGGTCAGGTCGCGGGCCACGCTGTCGGCGCGGGCTTGCAGCGCCTGCGGCAGCACGATGACCGGGTTGATGCTCGACATCTCGGCAAACACCGGGATCGGCTGCGGGCGCGCCGCCGCCATATCGCACAGGGCACGGCCGCCCTTGAGCGAGCCGGTAAAGCCGACGGCCTGGATCGCCGGGTGCTTGACCAGCGCTTCGCCAACACCGCCGCCGAAGATCATGTTGAACACGCCCGCCGGCATTTCGGTGGTTTCGGCAGCGCGGATGATCGCATCAGCCACCTGCTCGGCCGTCGCCATATGCCCGCTATGGGCCTTGAATACCACCGGGCAACCGGCTGCCAGCGCAGCGGCGGTATCACCGCCGGCGGTGGAAAATGCCAGCGGGAAGTTGCTGGCGCCGAACACCGCGACCGGGCCCAGGCCGATGCGGTATTGGCGCAGGTCCGGACGCGGCAATGGCTGGCGATCCGGCAGCGCTTTGTCGATGCGCGCGCCGTAGAAATCACCGCGACGCAGCACCGTGGCGAACAGGCGCATCTGGCCGCTGGTACGCCCACGTTCGCCTTTGATGCGCGCCGCCGGCAAGGCGGTTTCGCGGCAGACCAGTTCGACGAAATCATCGCCCAATGCGTCCAGCTCGTCGGCAATCGCATCGAGAAATTGGGCACGGCGCGACGCGCTCAAGGCGCGGTAAGCCGGGTACGCGGCGGCGGCTGCTTTGGCGGCGGCATCCACCTCCTGCGGGGTGGCCTGGTAGAACGCCTGGGGCAAGGCTTCGCCGGTGGTGGCGTCGACGCTCTGCAACTGGGTGCTGCCGTTGGCACTGCGCTGGCCGCCGATGTAGTTGTGACCGAGGAACTGGGGCATGGGGCTCTCCTTTAAAGGGTAATGACGTTGCCGGGTTCGAATGCCGCATCACTGCTGCCGACACGGTTGACCAGCGGCGCGCCGAATTCAGCCTGGGTAATCTCGAACACATCGCCTTCCTGGGTACGTATACCGTCGGCAAATGACAGCGTGGCGGTGCCGAAGAAGTGGATGTGCACATCGCCGGGCTTGAGGAACTGGCGGTATTTGAAGTGGTGGTATTCGAGGTTTTCCAGGCTGTGGCACATATTGGCCTCGCCGCTGAGGAATTCGTTCCGCCAGATTTCCTCACCGTTACGCAGGATGCGGCTGGTGCCTGCCAGGTGCTGGGGCAACTCGCCCACGCGCAGTTCCGGCCCGTAGCTGCAACTGCGCAGTTTGGAATGGGCCAGGTACAGGTAGTTCTTGCGTTCCATCACATGGTCGGAGAATTCGTTGCCTACCGCAAAGCCCACACGGTAGGGCTTGCTGTCCGGGCCGATCACGTAGAGTCCACCGATTTCCGGCTCTTCGCCGGCGTCTTCGGCAAACGGCGGTACCGGGAACGCGGCGCCGGGGCGCACCACGGTGCTGCCGTCGCCTTTATAGAACCACTCCGGTTGCACGCCCGCCTGCCCGGCGGCTGGCTTGCCGCCCTCAACCCCCCATTTGAAGATGCGCATGGTGTCGGTCAATGCGGTGTCGTCACCGGCCTGGTGCATTTTGTCTCGCGCCGAGGCGCTGCCCAGGTGAGTCAGGCCGGTGCCGCTGATCAGCATATGGGCCGGGTCCGGGTGGTCCAGTGGCGGCAGCACCTTGAGCTCGGCCAACAACGCGGCGTAGTCGTGGCTGTCGCCCAGGCCAAGGCTGTCCACCTGCTGCTCCAGGCCGACACCGGCTTCGATCGCGGCCAGGGCCAATTCACGCACGCTGCGCGCCGCCTGGACTTCGCGCAGCTGTGTGCCTTCCACTACGCCGACGCGGCGTTCGCCGTTGGGCAACTCGAACTGAACTAAACGCATGCCATTTCTCCTGAATTAAGTACGTGTGGCGCCACGGGCACTGGCGGCGAATTGGTCGGCGGGCAGCACATGCTTGCGTTCCAGCAGGCGGTAGACCACCAGGGTCAGCACCAGCCCGAACAGCATCACACCGGATAGAAAGTACAAACCCGAGGCCAGGTTGCCGGTGTATTCCTTGAGCGCACCGATCACGAACGGGCCGATGTAGCCGCCAAGGTTGCCCACCGAATTGATCAACGCGATACCGGCCGCCGCACTGGCACCGGCGAAGAAGCGGCCCGGCAAGGTCCAGAACACCGCCGTGCAGGAAAACATCGCGAACGCCGCCAGGCACAGCGCTGCCATCTGCAGCACCGGCACACTGAGCCAGGCGCTGAAGAACAGGCCGATGGCGCCCAGTACGTAGAGCACGGCGAGGTGGCCGTAACGGTCATTCAAACGGTCGGAACTGCGCGGGATGATCAGCAGGCCGATGATGCCGAAGATGTAAGGCACGGCGGAGATGAAGCCGGTGGTGAGGTCACTGCCGCCAAATTGCTTGATCAAGGTCGGCAGCCACAGACCCAGGCCGTAGATGCTCAAGGTCACCGGCAGGTAGAACAGCGCCAGCAGCAACACGCGCTTGTCCTTGAGCGCATGCAGCGGGTTGCCGTGGCGGGTCTGGCCGTAGGCTTGCAGGTCTTTATTGAGCTCACCGGTAAGCCAGGCCTTTTCTTCCTCGCTCATCCACTTGACTTGTTTAGGGCCGTCCGGCAGGTAGCGCAGCACCGGCCAGGTGAGCAGGATCGCCGGGGTGCCGATCACGATGAACAGCCACTGCCAGCCGTGCAGGCCCAGGGTGCCGTCCATGCCCAGCAAGCCGCCGGACACGGGCCCGGTGATCATCATCGCGATCGGTTGGGAGAGGATGAACAGCCCGAGGATCTTGCCGCGATGGCGCACCGGGAACCATTGGGTGATGTAGTACAGCACGCCCGGAAAGAACCCGGCCTCGGCCGCGCCGAGCAGAAAGCGCATCACATAGAAGCTGTGCGGCCCTTGTACGAAGGCCATGCCGATGGTGATGGTGCCCCAGGTGATCATGATGCGCGCGAACCAGCGCCGCGCGCCGAAGCGGTCGAGCATCAGGTTGCTAGGAATCTCGAACAGGAAGTAGCCAATGAAGAACAACCCCGCGCCCAGGCCATAGGCCGCATCGCCGATGCCGACGTCGGCGCCCATATGCAGCTTGGCGAAGCCCACGGCGGAACGGTCCACGTAGGCAATCAGGTACAGCAGGATCAGGAAGGGAATCAGTTTCAGCGTGATGCGCCGAATAAGCCGCAGTTCCTGGCTCATGGGGGTCGATCTCCGATTGTTGTTTTTATAGAAGCTCGGGGGACGCCTCTCGCGAAAATCCGCCAGGGTCATACCTCAGTTGAGAAAGACTATATAGTAGGACTATTTGCAAAACAACTCTTCCAAAACTTTGATTTTGCGCTTATGTTTAACCACGCTCAGAACATATAGTCATACAATAAGAGAATCGATCATGTCTGATAAAAAGCCCGGCCTACGCTCCGCCCAGTGGTTCGGTACTGCCGACAAGAACGGCTTCATGTACCGCAGCTGGATGAAGAACCAGGGCATTGCCGACCATCAGTTCCATGGCAAGCCGATCATCGGCATCTGCAACACTTGGTCGGAGCTGACCCCGTGCAACGCGCATTTCCGCCAGATCGCCGAGCACGTCAAACGCGGTGTGATCGAAGCCGGTGGCTTCCCGGTGGAATTCCCGGTGTTCTCCAACGGCGAATCCAACCTGCGCCCCACCGCCATGCTGACGCGCAACCTGGCGAGCATGGACGTGGAAGAAGCGATTCGCGGCAACCCGATCGATGGCGTGGTGCTGCTCACCGGCTGCGACAAAACCACCCCGGCCCTGCTGATGGGCGCCGCCAGTTGTGATGTGCCAGCCATCGTCGTCACTGGCGGGCCGATGCTCAACGGCAAGCACAAGGGCCAGGACATCGGCTCGGGCACGGTGGTGTGGCAGCTCAGCGAACAGGTCAAGGCCGGCACCATTACCCTGGATGATTTCCTTGCAGCCGAAGGCGGCATGTCGCGCTCGGCGGGTACCTGCAACACCATGGGCACCGCGTCGACCATGGCCTGCATGGCCGAAGCGCTGGGCACCTCCCTGCCCCACAACGCGGCGATTCCGGCAGTGGACGCACGGCGTTATGTGCTGGCGCACATGTCGGGCATGCGTGCAGTGGAGATGGTGCGCGAAGACTTGAAGCTGTCGAAGATCCTCACCAAGGAAGCCTTCGAAAACGCGATCCGGGTGAACGCGGCCATCGGCGGTTCGACCAACGCGGTGATCCACTTGAAAGCCATCGCCGGGCGCATCGGCGTCGAGCTGGACCTGGACGACTGGACCCGTATCGGGCGTGGCATGCCGACCATCGTCGACCTGCAACCCTCGGGGCGCTTCCTGATGGAAGAGTTCTACTATGCCGGCGGCCTGCCCGCCGTACTGCGCCGCCTGGGCGAAGCCAACCTGATCCCGCATCCGAATGCCTTGACCGTCAACGGCAAAACCTTGGGCGAGAACACCAAGGACTCACCGATCTACGGCCAGGACGAAGTGATCCGCACCCTCGACAACCCGATCCGCGCCGACGGCGGCATCTGCGTGCTGCGCGGTAACCTGGCGCCGCTGGGTGCAGTGCTCAAGCCGTCTGCCGCCAGCGCCGAGCTGATGCAGCACCGCGGCCGCGCGGTAGTGTTCGAGAACTTCGACATGTACAAGGCGCGCATCAACGATCCGGAACTGGACGTGGATGCCAACTCGATCCTGGTCATGAAAAACTGCGGGCCCAAGGGTTACCCAGGCATGGCCGAAGTCGGCAACATGGGCCTGCCGGCCAAATTGCTGGCCCAGGGCGTGACCGACATGGTGCGGATTTCCGATGCGCGCATGAGCGGTACCGCCTATGGCACGGTGGTGCTGCATGTGGCGCCGGAAGCCGCAGCGGGCGGGCCGTTGGCGGCCGTGCAGGAAGGTGACTGGATCGAACTCGACTGCGCCAACGGGCGCTTGCACCTGGACATCCCCGACGCCGAATTGGCATCGCGCATGGCCGATTTGGCGCCGCCCGAGAAGCTCATCGTCGGCGGCTATCGCCAGCTGTACATCGACCATGTGCTGCAGGCCGACCAGGGTTGCGACTTCGACTTCCTGGTGGGCTGCCGTGGCGCCGAAGTACCACGGCATTCCCACTAATTGGGATGCTATGATGCGGCGAATTTAAGCCAGAGCCTGCCCGTCGTTATGGATCACCAGCCGCCCAAGCCGCGCAAGAGCATGCATGCCCAGATCGTTCAGGACTTGGGCATGCACATCGTTTCCGGGCGCTTCAAGCCGGAAGAAAGACTGCCCATGGAAGCCACGCTGTGCGAGGAATACAAGGTCAGCCGTTCGGTGTTACGCGAGGCGACGCGGGTGCTCAGCGCCAAGGGCCTGGTGTATTCCAAGCCTCGGGTGGGCGCCGTGGTGCGGCCGCGCTTGAAGTGGCATCTGCTCGACCCGGACGTGCTGTCCTGGTTGATGCAGTCCACGCCCCACAGCGAGTTTTTCAACACCCTGGCCGGGGTGCGGCGCATCCTCGAACCGGAAATTGCCGCCATGGCCGCGACCACCGCCACCGATGAAGACATCGCCACCATCGAAAAAGCCTATGTGGGCATGGAAACCGCGAAAACCCACGAAGACCTGTTGCAGGCCGACCTGGACTTTCACCGCGCCATTGCCGACGCCACCCGCAACGACCTGCTCGCCTATATGTGCAACATGCTGTCGCTGCCGTTGCGCGAGTCGATCAACATCACCAACCGCCGCCCGGATATCCAGGGCCTGAGCCTGCCCCGGCACAAGGCGATCCTCACCGCGATCAAAAACCGCGACGCGCTGGGTGCACGGCATGCATCGTTGGTGCAGTTGGATGACACGCGGGTGGCGCTGGACACGGTGATGAATGTGTTGACGCCGCTATAAGCCGTGTCGACGCTCAGTCCGGCAATCGCACCTTCATCGCGTCGACATTACGGCTGACTTGACCGGAAGTTGGGAAAATTGCGGGTGTTGCTTGACGAAGGTTCTTAGCGACTGTTCCTGGCGGTCTACAACGCATATGCCAATGCTGGGGTAATCCACCGTGCAGGTCGCCAGCGCAAGAAATCCGCAGTTTTTCACGCCATAGATCGCAGCCGGGCGCGCAGCGAGCGGGCAACCGTAGGTCATTTCGCCCACGTAATTGATTTGACCAGTGGTCACGGTAAAGCGCAGGGGTTTTGAATAGGGCCCCATCACGCCGCGACGCGAGCCAAGGTCGCTGACTTCATAAGTGCCCGCAGGCAACCATGCCGAGTAGTAATCCTTAGGACCCCAGCCATAATCCTTGCCGGTGTCCACGTTGCGAAAGTTCATCCAGGTGCCATAAGGCCCGCCCTGGATCAACGCCCCGACGACAAGACCGGCGTTGTCGGCAGAATAGACTGTGGAATCCAGCGCCATTTCGGGTGGCAATGTCGAACAGGCGCTCGCCAACGCCGAGATCCCGATCACAAACAACTTATTTATCGTGTGCATTCAATCCTCGTTCCATCGAAAAAAAATCAAGTTTGCCAGTATGATGCGACATTTATCACCCTCGGCGTTAAGGACGACCCCTTCCATGAGTAATTTTTTTGCCGGCCGCATGCTCGGCGCGACGCTTTTCGCCGTGATGCTCGGCGGCTGCAGTGTGTCGGGCACTTACCCGGATGCCACCGAGCCGGATGCTGCCAAGCTACGGTTTATCAGCGACACGAGCAGTGCCACGCTGAGCGTGATGGATGCGCAGCATTGTGATGGGCAAACCACCGGCATCCTCAACAACCTGTTCCTGGCCAACACCCGTAGGCGGGCCGACATGTCGATGCCGCCGGCCTCCGAAAAAACGCCTTACCTGGAAATCCGGCTGCCCCCGGATAAAGAGCTGCTCCTGCACTTGAATACCCAAGGTACAGGCTCAGTGTGTGGCATGGCGTTCACCCTCACGCCGCAACGCGGTGCGGAATACGAAGTGACGTTCAATCGCGCCGGCAGCCAGTGCGTGACCATGCTTAAACGCCTGCACTCGGTAAAAGGCCAAGTAGTGCGCTCACCGGTCCCGCTGATCAATAAAGGATTACCTGGCTGCGCAGGTGCTAACGCGCTGTTTCCCGTGCCCCCCAAAGGTCTTCCGGCCACCCCGGAACGTGATGCCCTGGTCGAGCAGATTATCTCGCCGAGCATCATCGCGGAAATGAAACCCCAAACCGTTGCCGTCAACGACAGCGCGCGGGCCGAGGCCATTGAGCTGGTGGTCAACAAGCGCAAGGGAGAGATGAACCTTGATTTGCCGGATGCCTATTGGACCCAGTATCGCCAGAACATCGCCAATTACCTGGCTCAAGCCTACGGCGTAAAGGCCGAGGCGCTCGAGCGATACAAGGTTGAGTACCGTGCGCGCCTCTCCCGACTGGATACACCTACGCTGAAAACGCTGGTGCCCGATACCCCGGCAACCGACCTCACTCAGGCATTGGCCGTCAACGGCGCGATGCTGCAGTACTACCGGCAGTTGAATGGATTGCTGGAGAAAGAAGCAATGGCCGACAACTGGGCACACATGGCCGAATTGGATAAGCGTTATGGCGTGTGTGAGCGGTATGCGCAGTGCTGGCAGAATTGAAGGATCTGACGACGCCTTGTGAAACTTAGCGCCAAGGGCTTGGTGTATGCCAAGCCCGGATGGGCGCGGTGGATCAGTCACAGCGTCATCGGCCGGTCTACCGTCATCGGGGCATAGATATCTACACAACTTTGGCGTAGCCCTGAACCTGTGGCGAGGGAGCTTGCTCCCGTGGCGACCTGGCGGCCTATAGCTATCTGACTGATGCCGCGCGATCCAAATGTGGGAGGGGCGGTGCGACGATTCGACTTGCTCCCGATGGCGGCCTGACAGCCGACCAGGATGCTGGATCAGGGCGAGTACATATCCGTTGCTGCGGTAACGGCGGCTTAGGGTTCCGCCCTTACGGCGTCTCACTTTTGAAAAGCGCAAAAGTAAGCAAAACGCTCTTGCCCCACCACTCGGCACCTCGCTTAGGCTCGGTGTGCCCGTAATCCGACAGTGATTTGGGGGCCGCCGCCACGCGCCATCCATGGCGCGGGGCGGCTAAACCGGCATCCCTGCCGGTTTACCCCCCAAATCACTATCGGATTCCGGCCAGCGTGGTTTAACGGGGCGCCTAGATCAAAAGCAAGATCAAGAGCGACTCGCTTCGCATCGTGGTTACTGTTGGCTGCTACAAAGTTGTGTAGATACCTATGGTCATCGGGGGCAAGCCCCCTCCCACATTGAAACTGTGTAGGCCGTTAGAGGGTGTAGGCGATGCCGACCTGCACCGTGCGCGGTGCGCCTGGGTAGGCATATACGTTGCCGAACGCACCTTCTTCATACTCGCGGTTGAACAGGTTTTTCACGTCCAGGTTCAGGCGTACCTGTTCGTTGACCTTGTAATAGCCCAGCAGGTCGACCACGGTGTAGGCGTCCATCGAGAAGGCGGTATTGGCGGTCTGCCCGGCGCGCTGGTCGACGTATTTGCCGCCCACACCGAGGCCCAGGCCCTTGAGGGCGCCGTCCTGGAACTCATAGACGTTGAGCAGGCTGAAGCTGTTGCGCGGGATGTTCAACAAGCGCGTGCCGGAGCGGATGCTGTTGTCCTTGGTGACTTCGGCATCCACGTAGGCATAGCCGCCGATCATGCGCCACTCAGGCGTGAGGTTGCCCGCGACGTTGAGGTCAAAGCCTCGGCTGCGCACTTCACCTGCGGCGACGCTAAACGTGTTGATCACCGGGTCGGTCGTCAGTACGTTTTTCTTGTCGATCTGATAGATCGAAGCGTCGACGCTCAGTTGGCGGTCCAGGGCTTCCCACTTGATCCCCATCTCATAGGACTTGCCCTTTTCCGGCGCGAAGCCACCGCCTTCGCGTGCCGCACCGGTGTTCGGCTTGAACGAACGTGCGGCGTCGGCATACACCGCGACGGTATCGGTGAGGTCGTAGATCACACCCACACGTGGGGTGACGGCGTTTTCTACGCTCTGGAAGGGGTTCACGCGAGGCACGTAACTTTCATAGTCATGTTCAAACCGTTCGAAACGTGCACCGGCCAGGACTTTCAAGCGCTCGGTCAGGGCCACCTGGTCCTGCACGAAGGCCGCGTAGGTCTTGAGGTTTTCCTTGTCATGGGTGGGCGTGCGCGTCAGCGGCGGGCGCGCCTGGCCGTAGACCGGGTTGAAGATATCGATCGGGTAAGTGCCCGCAGTGGCGCTGGAGCGCTGGATGATCGACTTATAGTCGTAGTCTTCGTACTCGATGCCGGTGAGCAGGGTGTGCTCGAAACCAGCGGTGGAGAAATGCCCGGTCAGGTTGAGCTGATAGTCCTTGTCGGTCCACTCCAGCTTGCGGTAGTTGAAGTTGCGTTCCAGGGTACGGCCATCGGCGCCCAGGCCGTTTGCCTCGATCGCGTTGCCCTTCAACGTCCCGTCCAACCATTGGAAACCGCCACCCAACGTCCAGTTGTCATTGAGCGCATGCTCGAAACGCAACTGCGCCATGTTGTTGTCGTTGTGCAGCTTGCCTACGTCCTTGTCGCCCCAGAACGTCTCGCGCGACGGCGTGCCTCGCTGATTCGGGTAGCGCGTCAGGCCACGGTCCAAGGGGGCATTGTTGCGCATGAAGTCGCCTTCGAAGATCACCTTGGTGTCATCGCTGGCCTGCCAGGTGAGCACCGGTGTCACGCCGTAGCGTTCGGTCTCGACGTGATCGCGAAAAGTGTCGCCGCCCTCGCCCACCACGTTCAGGCGATAGGCCAGGCGGCCTGCTTCGTCCAGCGGGCCGGAGGCATCCAGGGTGCCGCGCTTCATGCCTTGGTCATTGACTTGGCTGCCCAGGGTGACGCTGCGTTCGGCCAGCGGCTGCTTGGACACCACGTTGAACGTGCCACCGGGGTCGCCACGGCCGTAGAGCATAGTCGCCGGGCCGCGCAACACCTCGAGACGCTCGATGGTATTGGCATCCGGCATGTTCGGGTAACCGCGATTGATCGGGAAACCGTTGCGGTAGAACTCACCGGTGGTAAAGCCGCGCACGGTGAAGGTGGTCAGGCCCTGGCCACCGAAGTTGTTGGCGCGCCCGACCCCACCGGCATAGTCAAGGGCATCCTGCAGGCGCGTTGCACCGATGTCTTCGACCACATCCCTGGACACCACGCTGATGGACTGCGGGGTTTCATGAATCGAGGTGTCGGTGCGCGTCGCACTGGCTGATCGCGTGGCGTGATAGCCCTGCACCGGGCCCTGGGCTGACTCAAAATCCGCCGTGGCGGTCACATTGGTTGCTTGCAGCTCGATACCGGCTTTTTCAGCGGGAACCTCTTCTGCCCAGGTAAAAGAGGAAAACGCCTGAAGCACACAGATGGAAATCAGGGTACGACGCATGGATGTTGAACCTAGTGAATGAGCCAGATGGGGCGGAAAACCTGCCAAGAATTCGCCGCGCATCATATATCAACGCATTCGCGTTTGACATCCGTTCTCATTTGTTATTTTCGCGTATGGCTTTTGTATCCAGTGACTCGGTATTCCTGATGTCCATAAACCAAATGTGGGAGGGGGCTTGCCCCCGATAGCGGTGGATCAACCAGACAATCTGGTACTGACCCACCGCTATCGGGAGCAAGCCCCCTCCCACAATTTTACCGAGTCGCTAGCTCAGCGATAACGTTCCAACCAATGCGCGTAAGGCGCCGGCAAGGTCCAGGACGACTTGTCCACGCCCAGTTCCTTGGCCGCAAAGTACGCCCAATGCGGATCGGCCAAGTGCGCGCGGCCCACGGAGACCAGGTCAAGATGCCCGGCCTGCAGCGCGCCTTCGGCCAGTTGCGGTGTACCAAAGCCCCACGCCGAGGTCACCGGAATACCGGCTTCACGGCGCACACGTTCGGCAATCGGCCCCATGAACGCCGGGCCCCATGGGATGTTGGTGTCGGGAATGGTGAACCCAACGCTGACGCTGAGCAGGTCCAGGCCACCGGCCTTGAATCGGCGGGCCAGTTCGATGGACTCGGTGAGGGTCTGCTCATCACGGCCGTCGTACTCGATCACGCCGAAGCGAGCGGTGAGCGGCAGGTTTTCCGGCCAGACTTCACGCACGGCGGCCAGGGTTTCCAGGAGGAAGCGGCTGCGGTTGTCGAAGCTGCCACCGTAGGCGTCGGTACGCTGGTTGGAGTGTTCGGAGAAAAAGCTCTGGCCCAGGTAGCCATGGGCGAAGTGCAGCTCGATCCATTCAAAACCGGCGTCACGGGCGCGGCGGGCGGCGTCGACGAAGTCTTGCTGGACGCGGGCGATGTCCTCCAGGGTCATGGCACGCGGTACGTTGGGCAGGTTCGCGCCGAATGCAATAGCCGACGGGGCGATGGTTTCCCAGCTGCGGGCATCGGAGGCCGGGATGTGGTCGTCGCCTTCCCATGGACGGTTGGCGCTGGCTTTGCGGCCGGCGTGGGCAATCTGGATACCGGGTACGGAACCTGCAGCCTTGATCGCCTTGACCATCGGCACGAACGCCTCGGCATGGGCATCGCTCCAGATACCGGCGCAGCCTGGGGTGATACGCCCTTCCGGCGCGACGGCAGTGGCCTCGACCACCAGCAGGCCGGCACCGCCACGGGCCATGCCGGCCAGGTGCACGTGGTGCCAGTCATTGACCATGCCGTCGTCGGCCATGTATTGGCACATCGGCGGGATGGCAATGCGATTGCGCAAGATAACGTCTTTGAGTTTGAACGGTTCGAACAAAGCGGACATCAGATACTCCGGATAAGCGTGCGTGATTCGATAGTTCGATGGTAATCGAACTATGGTATTCAACGCTACCCCGCTGTTATGATCCGCGCCATGCGAGCCTTCAAACACCCTACCCCGCAAGAGCTGACACTTGAGCGCGTGCTCTACGCCCTCAGCGACCCCGTGCGCCTGGACATCGTGCGCTGCCTGGCCGGCGTGCCCGAAGCCAGTTGTGGCGAACTGGACGGCGGGCGCCCCAAATCGAGCATGTCCCACCACTTCAGGGTGTTACGCGATGCGGGCCTGGTGAACACCCGCAATGTCGGCACCACCCACATGAACTCATTGCGTCGCGAAGAGCTCGAAGGCCGCTTCCCCGGCTTGCTGGCGAGTGTGCTTGCCCAGCGCTGAACACCGGCCCCTGGGCTTCAGGCCGTGACCGGCCGCAGCGGCGCGCCATCCAGATGCACACAGTCTTTGCCGTTGCGCTTGGCGCCATACAGGTTTTTGTCGGCTAACTTGAGCACCGTCGACAATTCGTCACCTGCCGAAAAGCGCGCCATGCCGGCACTGCACGTGTAGTTGTGAGGCGGGGCGACGCTGCAGCGGATCGCCTGCAACAAATCCAGCACAAACTCGCCGGCCAGCGCCGGGTCATCGCCCTGCAACAACACGCCGAACTCTTCCCCACCGATTCGTCCAAAGCTGTGGCTGCCCTTGGCATTTTTCAGGCAGAGCGCCATGGCGCGCAAGATCTTATCGCCGACGTCGTGGCCGTACAGGTCGTTCTTGGCCTTGAAACTGTCGATATCCAACATGATGAAGTAGCCGCCCTGGCCGCTGTCGAGCAACTTTTCGAAGCTTTGCATGAACGCGCGCCGGTTGAGGATAGAGGTCAGGTAATCGGTCTCGGCCAAGGCGCGAAACTCACTCTCCACCAGCAACACCGAACGCAGGTTCTTCAAGTATGAGTAACTCAGGATGAAACCAATCGACACCGACGACGCGCAAAATATCAGCAGGTAACTTTGGGTTGCGGCATAGAGTTCGGCCTGCATCGGCGACCACAGGATAAGCCAGACCGACAAGGCGCCGACCAGATAATCCTGGACACTGATAAACAGGATCGCGCTGCCGACCACCAGGGTGACGGCCAGGGGCAAGCCGTAGATACGCAATGGCGGATTCAAGTGAATGATGTAGGCAAACCCCACCGACAACAGCACGATATAGATCACCCCCAGCGACCGCCACAACAGGAAGTTCGTCGTCAGCGAATGAACACGGCACACAACTAACAGGCCGAGGGTGACGCTCAACACATACGGGTCGAACAGCATGGCCTGGATCAAGCCGATACCAATCCAGGCGATGATGCCTATCCATTCGGCTTGCGTTACCGCAGGCGACAGCAACCGGCGCATCCTGGGCCTTAACTTCAAGTGAGCAGGCATCCCTACGCTCCCATTTCAATAGCATGCAGGCCAACCGCAAATGAAAAGGCCATGAACCGCTTTACCAGGCTGACAAAGGGCGGCAAAACTTCCAGCCGGGTCTTGGAGTGCGCTTTGAAATAGCCTTTTTCCACGCCCTCCTGCACCATTCGAATAATGTGGGTCTTGGACACCGAAAGTTGCTTGGCCAATGCCAGATACGAAGATGACCTGAACGTTGCCCGGTCATTTTCCGGCGCAAAGGCATCGTTATAAATGGCCAGCATCAACAGGTGCCCGGCGTCTCTTTTCACCAGCCAGTAACACTCGGGCAGCAATACATCGACCGTGAGGTCGGCGTCGAGAATGATGGCAAACCCCTTGAAGTAAAGGGCCAGGAAACCGCGGTCATCCAACTCACGCAATTGTTGAAAAATCGCCCTCTCGGGATACAGCCGCGCCAACGACTCCGTGAGGGAGGTCAACATCAGGCGCGCTTCACGGCAGGCTTCGTCCGAGGGCGCGTACACCCTGAAGCGACTGTCTTCGGGGTGCGGCGCAACCTCCATGAAGCCCAGCGCACGAAACAACAGAAAGATCGATTCCAGGCTGTTTTTCGAACAATACCTGCGCGTGACGCACAGGTTTTTTACTTCGGACAACAACGGCAGCGGTGTGGCGAAGTACTCGCTCAATAACGCAAACGACACCATCAAACGGCTGTATTTAAGTGCACTCTTATAGAAAAACGGTCGTCTGGAATAGGGCACGAGCAGCACGTGGTAATGCGCTCTCAAGCACGATTCAAAATCCCTATGACGTTCGAGCGCTTGCGCGGTATTACACATAGCCGACTTCAACGAACTGACATGCATGAAAGAGCCCTGATCATCCAACTTGATTCCACTGATCTCAGCTACGAAATCCCTGCAGCCCGGCCCCAAAACAAATCACGTGGTAAACCCTGCGGTTAATGGCTTTTTGCCTCGGCGCAATGTACAGCGATTGCCGCGCCAGACGACATCAGTACCAAAGTTGTTCCAGATTTCCCGAACCGGGTCCCGTCAGGCGAACCTTCACCCGTCTACGGCGTCGTAACCTGGCACTGTTGCCAACCGCACGCCGCGAGGTTCTCGTTTGAAAGCTGCCCTTCTCAAGAAATACCGCCTGATCATCAAGACCATGGGCTATGTGGGCTGGGCCCTGTTCTGGCTGTTGCTGTGGGATATCGCCGTCACGGTGGATTTCATGCTGTTCCTCAACTCCAAGATCAACCTGCCGCTGATGCCCCTGACCTTGCTGGGTTCGGCACTGGTGGTGTTGATCAGTTTCCGTAACAGCAGCGCCTACAACCGCTGGTGGGAAGCGCGCACCTTATGGGGCTCGATGGTCAACAACTCGCGCAGCTTCGCCCGCCAGGTACTGACCCTGCTGGACGATCCCGACAGCGAAGTGAACCCGATCAAATCCACGCTGTTGCGTCGTCATGTGGCCTATGTGAATTGCCTGGCCGCGCACCTCAAGGGCGAGCCCTGCCCGGAGGAAGTGCGCGCGTTCATCCCTGACGCGGAATTCGCCCGCAATGGCGCCACCAACAACTTCGCCAACGACATTCTCACAGGCTCAGCCGCCTTGCTGGCCCGGGAATACAAGGCCGGTCACCTGGACAGCATCCGCCTGGCGCGGCTGGAGTCGACGCTGGTGGACCTGTCCAATGCCCAGGGCGGCATGGAGCGGATCGCCAACACGCCGCTGCCCTACCCTTACGTGTATTTTCCACGTCTGTTCATCTCGCTGTTCTGCCTGATCGTGCCCGTGGGCCTGGTGGAATCCCTCGGCTGGTTCACCCCGCTGGCGTCCACGGTGGTGGGTTTCATGCTGCTGGCCATCGAACGCATCGGTACCGACCTGCAAAGCCCGTTTCGCTCCAGTGAACATCAGATTCAAATGGAAGCGATCTGCGAAACCATCGAGAAGAACCTGCAGTCGATGCGCCGTGACGCCCTGGCCGGTGACCAGATCGGCTGATTGCCCCCCTCCCCTCAAGTGCCGCCGCCCTCGGTCGATATACCGAGGGTAAGCATGACCATGTCCTCATAAAACGCATGCGACTCACAGCACGACCGTTTTCTCCCTTGCCAAAACTATAAATACCCGCGGGTGAAGTCATGAATATCAAGCAGAAGCTGACATGGGCGTTTGCGGCCATCGCGTGCCTCCCGGTCGTCCTGGTCGCGATGATCGTGGTGCTGAATGTGCGCGAAGGCGCCCTCGCCAACTTTCTCGACAGCAGCGGCCGCGAGATCCGCCAGATCGACAATGGCATGAAGCAGTTTTTCGACGGCATCAGCCAGAACGTCGAGTACGTGGCCAAGGACCCGCGCGTTATCGCGGCCAAGGACCTGAAGAGCTACGCCAGCGCGGACGCCGCGCAAATCCCGCTCACACCGACCAACACCGAACTGCTGGCGATTTTCGACCAGTTCGCCAAAAGCCATCCCAGCACTGCCTACCTGTCCCTGGGCCTGCGCGACGGCGGCTACGCCAGCTGGCCGGACGACACCAAACTGACCAACTACGACCCACGCGTGCGCCCCTGGTACCAGGCGGCCATTGCTGCGCCGGGCAAGACCGTGCGCACCGGTGCCTATTACTGGGCACCGGACGATGTGGTGCTGATCGGTACCGTACATACCGTCGCCGACACCACTGGCAACATCCTTGGCGTAGTCGGCCTGGACGTGTCGCTCAAGCAGCTCACCGAACTGGTGCGCACCATCAAGTTGGGCGACAGCGGCTACCTGATGCTGGTGGAAGGCAACGGCAACGTGCTGGTAGACCCCAGCGATGCCAAGCACAACTTCAAGCCCCTGGCCGACCTGGGGCCCAACTACGCCGAACTGGCCAAGGGCGGCGACGGCGTGACCCGGATCGACATCGACGGCGTGGCCTATATGGCCAACGTGGTCAGCTCCAAAGACCTGGGCTGGCGCTTTATCGGCCTGATCAAGCGTGACGAAGTGATGGCGGGCGCCACCCGCCTGACGTGGTTGATCGCCGCCATCGCCGCCGTCTTGGCGGCGGTATTCGCCATCGTCGGCGCCAGTTTCGCCCGCGTGATCGTGCGTCCGATTCGCGGCGTGGCCGACGGCCTGCAGGAAATTGCCGAAGGTGAAGGCGACCTCACGCGCCAGCTCAAGGTGCAGGGCAAGGACGAAACCGCCAGCCTGGCCGGTTGGTTCAACCAGTTCCTGAGCATGATCGCCCAGTTGGTGCAGCGCATCGGCAACGCGTCTTCGGACCTGCAAACCGCCGCCGCCGACACCCGTGAAGTGGCCAATAACATGAACCAGGCCGCCGGCCGCCAACGCGAAGCCGTGGAACTGGTGAGCACCGCCTTCAACGAAATGGTGGCCACCGCCAATGAAGTGGCGCGCTCGTGCAGCGCCGCCGCGTCGAGTGCCGACGAAGGCTATCGCGACGTACACAACGGCCAGCAGCACATCGGCGAAGCCACCGGCAGCGTGCTCAAGCTCAGCGAAGACCTGCAGAAATCCACGCAGACCATGCAGTTGCTCGAACAAGACAGCCAGAACATCAACGCCATCCTCGATACCATCCGCTCGATTGCCGAACAGACCAACCTGCTGGCACTCAACGCTGCGATTGAAGCCGCACGCGCCGGCGATCAGGGCCGAGGGTTCGCCGTGGTCGCCGACGAAGTCCGCGCCCTCGCCCGCCGCACCGCCGACTCCACCGGCGAGATCGACAGCCTGCTGGGCAATCTCGCCCGCCGCACCAAGGAAGTCACCCAGCAGATGCAAAGCAGCCTGCAGGGCTCGCATACCAGCGTGGAACGCATCCAGCAGGCCCGCGACAGCTTTGACAAGATTCGCGGTTCGGTGGACTCGATTCGCGACCAGAACACCCAGATCGCCACCGCCGCCGAAGAGCAGCACCAAGTGGCCGAAGAGATCAACCGGCACATCGCGCAGATTCATGCCGATGCGCAGTTGGTTGAAGAGTTTGCCCATACGGCGCAGAGCGGGTCGGGGCGTTTGACCGACATCTCCGGTCAGCTCAACGGCCTGGTGGGCCGCTTCAAGTTCTGACGTCCTCTCCCAAGACAGGCGGTGAGCCCTTCACCGCCTGATCGCTGCATAACCCCCCTCCTCAACAAACCCACGCACGCTTGCCTGGGATCTTGCCGCACGCCTATTGCGCTTCTCGTATTATGGTATACCATCATACGCAGACCCTCACTTAGACGGAGCAGCCCATGAGTTTCGAAATCCGCAAGATCGTCAGTTATGTAGAAGAGACCTTTATCGAGGGCGGCAAAGCCTCCGACACGCCCGTGAAAATGGTCGGCCTGGCCGTGGTACTGAAAAACCCCTGGCTGGGCCGTGGTTTCGTCGAAGACCTGAAGCCGGAGATCCGCGCTAACTGCTCCGACCTCGGCGCGCTGATGGTCGAGCGCCTGGTGGGCATCATCGGCGGTGCCGACAAGATCGAGGCCTACGGCAAAGCGGCCGTGGTAGGCGCCGATGGCGAGATCGAACATGCGAGTGCGATCATCCATACCCTGCGCTTCGGCAACCACTACCGTGACGCCGTCAAGGCCAAAAGCTACCTGAGCTTCACCAACAAGCGCGGCGGCCCGGGTACCTCGATCCAGATTCCAATGATGCACAAGGACGACGAAGGCCTGCGTTCGCACTACATCACCCTGGAAATGCAAATTGAAGACGCGCCGCGCGCTGACGAAATCGTCGTCGTGCTGGGCTGCGCCGATGGCGGTCGCCTGCACCCACGGATCGGCAACCGTTACATCGACCTGGAAGAGCTGGCGGCTGAAAAAGCCCAGTAAGCGACACCGGCCATAACAAAAAGCATGCAGGAGCGCTCCATGATTCGGCTCACCGCTGAACGCACCCCGGCAGGTACCAGTTACCTGGCGACCGGCCAAGGCCAGCCTGTGGTTTTGATCCACGGCGTGGGCCTGAACAAAGAAATGTGGGGCGGGCAAATCGTTGGCCTGGCCACCAATTACCATGTGATCAGCTATGACATGCTCGGCCATGGCGCCAGCCCGCGCCCGGCCGCCGGCACACCGTTGCTCGGCTATGCGGACCAGTTGCTGGAACTGCTCGACCACCTGCAACTGCCCCAGGCCACGGTGATCGGGTTTTCCATGGGCGGCCTGGTTGCCCGGGCGTTTGCCCTGCATTACCCCGACCGTCTAAAAAGCCTGGTGGTGCTCAACAGTGTATTCAACCGCAGCCCCGAGCAGCGTGCCGGCGTGATCGCGCGCACGGCCCAGGCCGCCGAGCACGGGCCGGATGCGAATGCGGAAGCGGCGCTGTCGCGCTGGTTCAGCCGTGAATATCAGGCGGCCAACCCGGCGCAGATCGCCGCGTTGCGCCAGACCCTGGCGGGCAATGATCCCCAGGGCTACCTCACCACCTACGAGCTGTTTGCGACCCAGGACATGTACCGCGCCGACGACCTCAAGGGGTTGCGCGTGCCCACCCTGGTCGCCACCGGCGAACTGGACCCCGGCTCGACGCCGGAAATGGCCCGGCAACTGGCCGACCGTATTCCCGGCGCCACGGTTGCGGTGCTGGCCGAGCAACGGCATATGATGCCGGTGGAATCACCGCGCCTGGTCAATAGCCTGCTGCTGGGGTTCCTCGACACCGTGTACGCCCAAAACAATCCAATAAAGGGGATCGTTGCATGACACTCGCACGCTTCCAGATGTGCATCGGCGGTGAATGGGTCGATGCCCTGTCCGGCAAGACTTTCGAAAGCCTCAACCCGGCCCTGGCCGAACCCTGGGCGCAATTGCCCGATGCCGATGAAGCCGACGTGGACCGCGCCGTACAGGCCGCGCAATCGGCTTTCGATAGCCCGGCCTGGCGCAGCCTCAGCGCCACAGCACGGGGCAAATTGCTGCGCCGCCTGGGTGACTTGATCGCCGAAAACACAGAACAACTGGCGCAGCTGGAAAGCCGCGACAACGGCAAACTGATCCGCGAGACCCGTGGCCAGGTGAGCTATCTGCCGGAGTTCTTCCACTACACCGCAGGCCTGGCCGACAAGCTCGAAGGCGGCACCTTGCCGCTGGACAAACCGGACCTGTTCGCCTACACGGTCCACGAAGCCATGGGCGTGGTCGCCGCGATCATTCCGTGGAACAGCCCGCTGTACCTGACGGCGATCAAACTCGCGCCGGCCCTGGCGGCGGGCAATACCATCGTGATCAAACCCTCGGAGCACGCTTCGGCAACCGTCCTGGAGCTGGCGCGCCTGGCGCTGGAAGCCGGGATTCCACCAGGCGTGGTCAACGTGGTGACCGGCTACGGCCCGAGCACCGGCGCCGCCCTTACCCGCCACCCGCTGGTACGCAAGATCGCCTTTACCGGCGGCGCGGCCACGGCACGGCATGTGGTGCGCAGCAGCGCGGAGAACTTCGCCAAGCTGTCGCTGGAACTGGGCGGCAAATCGCCGAATATCATTTTTGCCGACGCCGACCTCGACAGCGCCATCAACGGTGCAATCGCCGGGATCTACGCGGCGTCAGGGCAAAGCTGCGTGTCCGGTTCGCGCCTGCTGGTGCAGGATGAAATCTACGACGAGTTCGTCGAGCGCCTGGTTGAACGCGCCCAACGCATTCGCATCGGCAACCCGCAGGACGACGCCAGCGAGATGGGCCCCATGGCCACCGCCCAGCAACTGGCCGTGGTCGAAGGCCTGGTGGCGGATGCCATCGCTGAAGGCGCGCGCCTGCGCACCGGTGGCAAGCGCCCGCAGAACCTCGGCGAAGGCTGGTTCTATGAGCCGACGCTGTTCGAGTGCGACACCAATTCGATGAAGATCATGCAGGAAGAAGTGTTCGGCCCAGTGGCTTCGGTGATCCGTTTCAAGGACGAAGCCCAGGCCCTGGCCATCGCCAACGACTCGCAGTTCGGCCTCGCCGCCGGCATCTGGACCCGTGACCTCGGCCGCGCCCATCGCCTGGCACGCGATGTGCGCTCGGGGATCATCTGGGTCAACACCTACCGCGCCGTCTCGGCCATGGCGCCCATCGGCGGCTTCAAGAACAGCGGCTATGGACGCGAAAGCGGCATCGATTCGGTGCTGGCCTACACCGAGCTGAAGACGGTGTGGATCAACCTCTCCCAGGCGCCCATGCCTGATCCCTTTGTGATGCGTTAAGAGACCACAACCATGATCGAACCCGGCATTTACAAAGACGTCATGAGCTCGTTTCCTTCGGGCGTCACGGTGGTCACCACCCTCGACCCGGACGGCGGCATCGTCGGCATCACCGCCAGCGCCTTCAGTGCGCTGTCGATCGACCCGGCCCTGGTGCTGTTCTGCCCCAACTACGCGTCGGACACCTACCCGATCCTGCGCGACAGCAAGCGCTTCGCGATCCACCTGCTATCCGCCGGCCAGACCGCCGAAGCCTATGCCTTCGCCAGCAAAGGCAAGGAAAAGGCCAAGGGCATCGAGTGGCATCTCAGCGAGCTGGGCAACCCGCTGCTGGCCAACGCCACGGCCATCATCGAGTGCGAGTTGTGGCGCGAATACGACGGCGGCGACCACGCGATCATTGTCGGTGCGGTGAAGAACCTGATCCTGCCCACACAGCCGGTCACGCCGATGATCTATCACAAGGGCAAGCTGGGCCCACTGCCGACCCTGGCCTGAGGAGCGCTGAAGCATGAGCAACGACAAGTATGAACAGGGCCTGAAAATTCGTACCCAAGTCTTGGGTGAAGCCTATGTACAGCGTTCAATCGACAACGCCGACGACTTCACCCGACCGCTGCAGGAGATGGTCACCGAGTACTGCTGGGGCCATGTGTGGGGCCGGGAGGGTTTGTCGCTTAAAGAACGCAGCATGATAAACTTGGCAATGATTTCGGCCCTCAATCGGCCTCACGAACTCAAGCTGCACGTGCGTGGCGCCTTGCGCAACGGGCTAAGTCGTGAACAAATACGCGAAATTCTGCTTCAGGTCGGCATTTACTGCGGGGTTCCCGCTGCTGTGGACAGCTTCCGGCTGGCCCGTGAAGCCTTCGCCGAAGCCGATGCCGAGGCCTCCAGTTAACCGCTACATTCAGAGCAGACCCCATGAAACGCGCGCCCCTCGACGATAGCTTCAAGGTCAATCACAACCCGGTCACCCTGCGCGAAATCGTGCTGGAGAAACTGCGCAGCGCCATCATGAATTTCCAGCTACTGCCCGGTGACCGCCTGGTGGAGCGCGACCTGTGTGACCGCCTCGGTGTCAGCCGCACGTCGGTGCGCGAAGCCTTGCGCCACCTGGAGTCCGAAGGCCTGGTGGAATTCGCCGATGCCAAGGGCCCGCAGGTGGCGATCATCACCCTGGCCGATGCCGTCGATATCTATGAACTGCGCTGCGTGCTCGAAGGCTTGATCGTGCAGCTGTTCACCCTGCGCGCCAAGGCCAAGGACATCAAGGCCCTGGAAAAAGCCCTTGAGGAAAACCGCAAGGCTCTCAAGGAAGGCGAACTGCAGCAAGTGATCGACTCCGTGCAGGGCTTCTACGATGTGTTGCTCGAAGGATCCGGCAACCACGTGGCCGCCACTCAGTTGCGCCAGTTGCAGGCGCGTATCAGCTACCTGCGCGCGACGTCTGTGTCCCAGCAAAACCGGCGTGGCGCCAGCAACCAGGAAATGGAACGCATGGTTCAGGCGATCAAGAGCGGTGACCCCCTGGCCGCCCACCAAGCCTGCGTCGATCACGTGCGTGCAGCGGCAGCCGTGGCCTTGGATTACCTCAAGCGCAAACAGGAAGAAACCGGCAAGCTCCCCGAGATCACCCTGCCTATCGCGCTCAAAGAACCGCGCATAGGTCACTGACCGTGCCCAGCCCCAGCTTCTGCCCGACCTGCGGCGGCCGTGACCTCGGTCACCAACTGCCACCGGGCGACGCCCACGAGCGCCTGATGTGCCGGGGCTGTGGCTACATCCACTACATCAACCCCAAGATCATCGCCGGTTGCATCATCGAGCAGGACGGCAAGTACCTGCTGTGCCAGCGCGCAATCCCCCCGCGCCCCGGCACCTGGACGCTACCGGCGGGCTTCATGGAAGGTGGCGAAACCACCGAAGAAGCGGCGTTGCGCGAAGTCTGGGAAGAGACCGGCGTGCGCGCCGAGATCGTGTCGCCCTACTCGATTTTCAGCGTGCCGAAAATCAGCGAGGTGTACATCATCTTCCGCGCCATCGCGCTAGAGATCACCGGCCAGTTCGGCCCGGAAACCCTGGCCTACACATTCTTCGCCCCCGAGGACATTCCGTGGGACAGCATCTACTACCCGGCGATCCGGCAGATTCTCGAGCGTTACATCGAGGAACGCCAGGCTGGGGTGTATGGCATCTACATGGGGAATGATGACAGCGGCAAGATCCACTTCATGCGCTGAGCCCAGGTCAAACCGGTCTCAATGTGGCAGGCGCGGTGCGACGATTCGCGTTGCTTCCGATAACAGTACCAAAAAAATGATCACCGCCCCTCCCTTACACTATACCGGAGCCGCTTTGGGGCTTTTCAATGTGCACCTGGCAATGAGGATCGCCAGCACCGCCAAACTGAAAGTTGCCCAGGCCATCAAACTGATACCGCCTTCAAATGCTCGTGTGGCGTTATACATCACCTCATTGGCTTGATCTCCTGTCAATGTTGCCGATACCGCGTGGGCACCTGCCAATGTTTCGCCGGCCAAGTGCATTTGCAGCGGTGTCAGGAAGTCCGGCAGCTGTAATGTGCTGCGGTAGTTTGCGGTGACGATGCCGCCGAGTACGGTGGTACCGAGCACGACACCCACTTCATAGGCAGTCTCGCTGATGGCTGAAGCCGCTCCAGCTTTGGTGGAGGGGACGGCCGACAGCACCACGTCGTTGGATACCGTGGCGATGGCGCCGACTCCAATGTTCAGCAAGGCAAATGCCACCACTAGTATCGTCAGGCTGCTACCAAGGCCGGCAACCAGCAAAAAGGCTGCAGCAATAAAACCCAGCAAAATTGGAATCAAAACAATGACCGATACTCGCTGGGCGACCGGGACTATCAGCAGCCCCACGACGATAGCCATAACCTGGCCCGGTATCAGCGCCAGGCTGGCGTTGAGGGGAGACATCCGCAGGACGATTTGCAGGAACTGAGTGGAAAAAAACACAAAACCGATCAGAAACGCCAGACTCATCAGGTTGATGGCCACCGACCCGCTGAACATTTTGTTGCGAAACAGGCTCAGGTCCATCAACGGCGTTGGCAGGCGCAGTTGCCGCCGCACGAATAGCCAGCCGATGACCAGAGCAACACTGAAGGCCACCAGTGCCAACACATCCGGACCAGCACTGGCGATGTGCTTGATGCTATACACCAGCGCACCGAGGGCCACCATCGATTGCACAGTACTTATGGTATCCATCGGCCCCGACCCATCTGGCTCAGACTCGGGTAACAGCAACGGTCCGAGGACCAATAATGGCACCAGCACCGGCACCGCCAGCAGAAAAATCGATCCCCAGCTGAAGAACTCCAGTAGCACGCCGCCGATCAAAGGACCGAGTGCAGAACCGACCGTCAAGGTCGTTGCCCAAATAGCCACGGCAAGCCGCCGCTCTTCCCGGTCTTCGAAAAGTGAGCGGATCAAGGCTAAT
The DNA here is from genome assembly GCF_003852255.1 of Pseudomonas sp. R1-43-08. Classification (NCBI taxonomy): domain Bacteria; kingdom Pseudomonadati; phylum Pseudomonadota; class Gammaproteobacteria; order Pseudomonadales; family Pseudomonadaceae; genus Pseudomonas; species Pseudomonas sp. R1-43-08. The sequence continues at coordinate 2,275,928 of NZ_CP027734.1, read as the reverse complement.
GTTGAAGGCATCAACATGGCCCCGAAGATCCCCATGCAGGCGCGCCCGACGATCAGTTGCGCGGCATTACCGGAGTAAGCCGTCATGACGGAGACTACGCAAAATCCCAATGAGCCGATCAGCAGCAGTTTTCGATGACCTTTGCGATCACCCAGGCTACCCATGGAAATGAGCAGTCCGGCCAAGACCAATGAATAGGCATCAATCATCCATAGCTGCTGGCTGGCGCTGGGATGCAAGGCTTCGGCTATTTTCGGCAGGGCAAAACCCAGTACAGTGTTATCCACGGTCACGAGCAGGACCGGTAGCATCAATATCGCTAAAGCTATCCACCGGCTGGAGCGTGGTTGCTGCGTTACATCTTCCGCCGTCAATGACATCATCGGCTCCTTATAAAAACATTCATGGACGATACATTTACTGAGTCCTGCTAGACCGCCTCGGCCCTTGGGGATGCCGATTTTCAGTTCAATAGGGAGAACAGATGCTCGCAATCCACGGCACCTGTGTTCAATCTTTTACCTAAGCTCTTTGACACAGTCTGCAAGTCGCTTTTGAAGCGCTTGTAATCCTGTTCGTCGATGTTTTCCTGGAGCCGTTCCAGACCATTTACCAGCGCTTCACGCTGATAGCTGGCGTGGTGATTTTCCAACTGTATATCCCAATAGACCTCTGGAGGGTTAACCAATATTCGTGATAGTAGTGCCATCATGGTGCGCATCGGAGGCGGCATAACTTCCCCCACTAAGTCCAGATCTATGGAAGATTTGGCCAGGGCCATACCGAAACCGAGGATGGCCGCGTGGGGCAATGTCTGACACAGCGCCATTAGTTCGTCATGGGCTAGGGGCGTCATTCGACGAATTTTCATCCCTGCGTCCAACAAGTGCCGTTCAATGAAAGATTGGGTTGCCTCCACGTTTTCCATACAGACTGCAACCGTGCGTCCCTGGACGGACAACCTGGGCGAAAACATGGGATTGATACCAACAAGCTGCTGGAGTGGCGCTGCTGCTTTGAGCGCTTTGTGGAAGGGTCCCTGTACAGAGCAGGTAGGTATGAATAGAACCTCACTAGACAGATGTTTTGTGACCCAGGGAATTGAATTGACTGCGGCGTTTTCAGGCAAGGCGAAAACCACTGCTATGGCATCGCGGAAAACAGTACCTGTATTACTGAATGGCTGGGTTACATCCATTTCATGATATTCACACTCAAATTGCGTAGGACGACAATCCACGACGCGCACGTAATACCCGTACTGTTTGAGGATGCGGCAAATCAGCGAGCCAATAAGGCCCGCGCCCCCCAACACGACTACCGTGTTGTCGCTCATTTTTTGTTCTCTACGCAAAAACTGTAATAGGGCACGCTGGCTTTGACCAAAGTCTCTTCAAGCTCGTCATGTGGATCGGAGTGCGCGACGATAGCGCCACCGATTCCGAACTCGGCCACTTGCTTATGCAACACCGCCGTACGGATGACTATGCTTAGTTCTGCACTACCACTGAATGAGATCCATCCGAGCGCTCCTGCATAAACACCGCGTGCGCATGCCTCAAGTCCGTCGATAATTTCCATGGTGCGTTTTTTTGGCGCCCCGGTCATTGATCCCCCGGGGAAGCAAGCTCTTATTGCTTCGACAGTTGAAACACCGTTGCGTAAATGTCCACGTACCGTAGAGACCAATTGATGTACCGAGGAAAAACTTTCGACCGCAAATATTTGCGGGACATGTACGCTGCCCGTACGGCAAACGCGGTTTAAGTCGTGGCGTACCAGATCGACAATCATCAGGTTCTCGGCGCGGTCCTTGGTTGACGTTTCTAGATCGTGACGCAAACGCTGATCTTCAGTTGTGTCTTTGCTTCGTGCACGAGTGCCCTTGATCGGCCGAGATTCAATCAGGCCTCTTTCATCAATCCTCAAGAAAGTCTCGGGTGAGGCGCTTAGTACAGAGAAACTGTCGAAACAGAGGTACGCGCCATAAGGCACGGGACTGGCGTCGCGCATTCTGCGATAGGCTGCTAGTGGTGCACCGCTATAATTCATCCTCGCTCGGTTGGTCAGGCAAATTTCGTAAGACTCACCATCGGTAATGTATTGCAATGACCGCTTCACCTTGCGGATGTAATCCTCAGGGTCGTCCTTAAGTGACAGTTTGAGTTCATCCACCGCGCCTGGAACGAAGCGTACTCCAGCTTCTTTTTTTTGCGTCACCGATGCCAACGCCGACAAACTTGGCCATTGCGGCGCCTGGCCAGGCGGGCTTATCAGGCATTCGTAGACCTTTTGGTCATGGTGGTCAAAAATAAAGAAATGCGGAGCGAACATAAATCCCGCGTCCGGATGATTGGATTGATAGACCTTGTGCCCCCCCGTAAGAGCTTTCAGTTCGTACCCCATATAACCGACTAAGCCACCCTTAAACTCAAAAGGCAGGTATTGAGGTACAGCCACGTGCACCGACTCCAAGATTTGACCGAGCAGCGAAAAGAAATCACCCTCCAAAGTCCTCCTGCCTTTTGGGCCATCAAGTGTCAGACTTTCTGTCTCGACGTCATACGCAAGTCGAATAGAGCCCTGAGCCTGACCGCTACCCATGATCGAGTAGCGGGCATTGGGTCTTTCCGATTTTTCGCTGTCTAGCCAGAAACTGTGGTGGTCTTTGGCGTAGAGTTGTTCGAATAAAGCCAACGGATCGTATGGCTCAGAATGTGGGCGGTAGGCCAATTGCATATTGAGCATGCCGCCTACAGCTAGATAGTGCTCCTTTACCGCTGGAGAACCATGAAGGTTCTCCGGCCCCCGCGAACGATGGTCTCCATTGTATTCGAGTGCCATGCGGATGAAATTGCTCAGTAGCGCATGCCCATATTCGGAGTCAATGGATTCGGGATGAAATTGGACGCCCCAAATGGGACGACTATCATGCTCGATTGCCATAACTACACCTTCCTCCGTCCACGCGGTGCAGCGCAGTTCCTTTGGCAGATGGGTGCACATCAATGAGTGATAGCGCACCACGTTAAACTGTTCTGGTAGGTCCCGAAACAAGCCGCTGCCAGAATGCGTAATTCTGCTGCGATACCCGTGTACCGGTTCAGGTGCGTGTCCAACTGCTCCGCCAAGGAACTGGGCGATACCTTGATGTCCCAGGCAGATGCCGAGCAAGGGCACGGGGGAATGGAGGATAATTTCCCCACACACTCCAAAGTCTAGATATTCACGCGGATGGCCTGGGCCTGGTGAAAGTACCACTGCATCGTATAGCTCGATCTGTAAGTCGTCGTAGGCTAGGGTATTAGCGACAATGTCCACGCAGACTCCCGTAATCTCGTACAGGTACTGAGCAATATTCTGGGTAAAAGAATCGAAGTTATCAATCAACAGTATTTTCATGAATTCCTCTCCAGATCCCGGCATCGTCGGATCAAAATATCTTCTTGTATGCAGGTTTCTTCGATGATCAGTCTAAAAATCGATTCCACATAATCGGACCTCAAACCAACCTTCGCGGACTGATTTTTGAGTTGATCCAGCACTTGAACAATACGTTGTGGCTGCATCATCGGTATGTCATGTGCAGCCTTTAGTTCGGCGATGTCCATGCACACGTTCATGCGTTCGCAAAGCAGGTTGACCAGGTGGTTGTTTATCCGATCCAACTGATCACGCTTAGGTTTCAAGATGGCGGACGGCGTTGTTCGAGAAATCTGACGGCGCTGTGTCATATTCACTCCTTCGATTTGTATGTCGTGCGATGACGCCGGAAACTTCACGCCGTAGACGTATGCGCCGTCCATAAACCTGCACTGGTAACTTCGCCCAAGGAGTCGGTCAATTGCCGAATATCCGTTTCGGTATGGCCGGCCGAAAAGGCAAAACGCAGCATCGCTTTTCCTTTAGCGATAATCGGGTAAAACACGGGAAACATCAGAATTCCGTTGTTTCGCAGGATCCGACACGCTTGTAAACCGCCCTCTTCCGTCTCAAAAAATGCGCCTCTCACTGGCGACTGAACACCAGCGTTGAGCAGGCGGTTGTGTGTCAACGAATCAAACTGGCGTACGTTGGCCCAAAGACGTTTTTGTAGGCTCTCAATCTCGTCACTCAGGTGAATCTTCGCTGCCGCAACGTTGGCGGCCAAAATCGGCACCATGATTGAATGGCCGAAAACCAGCGGATTAGCAAGAGTCTGAATTGAAGGGATATCTTGCGGATCCTTCACAACCACAAACCCGCCAGCTCCGCCGAATCCTTTCGACAGAGAGCCAGCCAGAATCATGTTATGCGGTAGTTGGTTGTCTAAGGCTGCAAACGCATAACCAGAGCCATGACACCCAGTGATAGATATGCCATGAGCGTCATCCACATACAGGTAGCCACCGACCGCCTCCAGTTGGCGAGAGAGCTGCGCGATAGGTACCAGACCGCTCATTGAGCCGATACCGTCAATCAGCAAAATCGGTGTTTCTTGACGTTCGGCGCACTTTTTTAATGCGGAGCTCATTGACTCAGGATCTGTCGATTGCACACGGGTTACTTCGCCGAACTGCTGAAAAATACCTCGGAGTACCTGCATCGATGCATGAGCGGTTTTGTCCATCAACCAATGAGCACGCTTTCTGATCGGGTATCCTTTGAGCGAATTGCTGCCCAACAGCGGCAGTACTCCAAGATGCACACTGGTGGTCGAAGTGAAGACGCTAACACCGCAGCCTTTGTAGATCTCGCTCAACAACGATTCCAGTTGCGGCAAATACACCGGGCGCATTGCACTGCGTGACGAGGAAAGGTGGAGGCCGGTGGTTCCCAGGGCCTGATGTGCTGCTTCGATTAGGGCAGGATGGGCTTCCAAGCCTAGATAAGAACAGGAGACAAACTCGGTGAATGTGTTGCCCTCCTTCAAAGTGATGCGTTTGCCTTCACGGCTTGCGACGGTAAAACCGGTTAGGCTTTCTTCATAGGCACGCTCTAACGCGCTAGTCGTGTTATCACGTCGGATTGTCATCCAGTCCTGTTTAGTTTGTGCATCCATTGCGCGAAACTCCTATATCATTGGCCCCTAAGCGCCCGATGGTTATGACTGACGTGCCAGTGGCATCGGATGACTTGCGGTCAATGACAGTCTGGATTTCAGTCAGTTGGTGTTGTCCGAATAACTTGCGAATAACCTGTGCCTGATCTTCCCCATGTTCAATAACCAGCCATCCACCAGATATCAACAGGGTGATCGCTAGCGCGGTGATCTGGCGTATTAAGTCCAAGCCGTCGGCACCTGAATAAACAGCGGCGGTTGGATGATGGTCGCCCCATTCTGGCTGCAGCTGCATTTTTCGAGGAACGTAAGGCGGGTTGGCAACAATCAGACCTATCTGTTCACCGAAGTGGGCAAACGCTTTGCTTTCGCGAATATCAGCTTGCAACGCATTTACATGTACGTTTTTGGTTGCCAATCGGGCGATATTACGTTTGAGGTAGTTGACGGCGACTTGTTCAAACTCCACGCAAGTGACGTCCAAGTCTGGTCTGCGTCGAGCTATTGCGAGGCCAATCGCACCACTACCGGCGCAAAGGTCCAGAACGCGGGCGCCTTGTGCTAGCTCCGAACCGTCCAACCATTTATGAATGACGGAGCTGTGAGGTCGCGGGATAAACACGCCACTGCCGACGACCAACGGCAATTCATCAAACTCCACTATGCCGAGAATATGCCCTAAGGGAATACGGTTGCAGCGCTCGCTCACCGCCAACCTGAACTCATCAAGTGCGCGTTGCCTGTCGGTACGCGCGATAAACCGATCAACCAAGCTACTCAGATCATTATCCGGATCCCAAACACCTGCCTCTTCCAGCAGTACACGGGCTTGGGCGATAGCCTCCTGCTCATATTTACCCAGCCTCATGACCACTCCTTATAATACTGTGTCAGTTTCACCCGCATGGATTCGTAAATGTAGGAAAAGGCAACTAACTCTGGAGGGGGAGTGAACGAGGGATGGAGTTCGTCGATCAGTTGCTGATAATTACTTGATAGACCTTTATCGAGGATGGGTAACCAATAGGGCTTTACGTCCCAGCGATATTCATAACCTGTGGCGAACATTTGCTTGACGGTTTCGCCGACTGTCAGCTCACGAGCAAGCCCTGTCAGTGGGGCACGCACCGGAGTAAATGTGCTCAAATCCAGACCGGTACTTTTAAAGTCTGTCACACAGTCGGCGATGTAAGCCGCCAGTAAAGGCGATTGGTGCAGCCCGTCACGGTAGGTGCCGGTTGCCAGCCATAGCCCCTGTATGCCGCACTCGCCAATTAGCGGAAAGCCGTCAGCTGGGATTGGACGGTTGCCCACCTGAATCGAAAGGATTTCGGCACTGTGAAGATCAAGATTTAACTGGTCGACTGCGCAGTCGAGCAAAAATTGCACGTCTGAGATAAGCGCATAACGTTTGGGCCGCTCAGAAAGAATGTTCGTCGCACCCAGATACAGCACACCATCACCGCGCGGCACGCAGTGCAAACCGCAAGCAAACGCACGGTTAGGTGTGCGGATTACCGACTTGGGTGACTCCATGCCTTCCGGCAACTTGACCAGAATTGACACTCCATACCCACTGAATAGAGGAGGGATTTTGCTTACCACAGTGTCGAATTCGCTAAGTAGATCCAGCGATTGAACACCAGCGGCAACGACAACCTTTTTACCCCTGAGCACTTCGCCGTTAAGCAACTCGACCCCTGTCGCAACTCCTCCTTCAGCCAATACCCGGCTGGCGTTTCCATTAATCAACGTGCCCTTGGTAGCAAGCAGAGCACCGTCGAGTTTTTCGAGCAGCAAGTGAGAATTGACGGAGTGTTCGTTAGGAATGAATAGGCCGCGCAGTGGGCGTACCAAATGGTCGGGCGCCAACCACTCTAGTGTTCTTGGATTAATGGTTTCGAACGGTTCCCCGTAGTCTTGCAGGCTGCGTTCGATGGTTTCGTAGTTGACCGTATCAACTTCATCCATTCCAGCGCTGTTGAGCACTACATGTGTGCCAATAGCGGTGAACAGTGAGGTGCTGATACCCGATGCGTCGGCTAGGCGCTCGGCCCAAGCAGGCCACAGGTCTCGTGCCTGACAATCCATATTCAACTTGAGTCTGCCATGATCACTAGCCAGCAAGCCGCTGGTGATTTCACCAAAACAGCCATTCATTGCACCAGCCGCCATGGATGCTGTGTTGATCCGGTCAGTCACGCCGACTCTACAGACACTTAAGCCGCGCGAGCTAAGCTCATACGCGATAGAGCCACCAATGGCTCCCGCACCTACCACAATTACGTCGAACTCCATGTTCAAGATCCTCACTAATTAATTGTCAGCTATCGGATGAAAACCGATCTCCTGTAGGAGCATGCTGAGCTTTTTATAATTTGTAAGGCGGTGAAACCATGAAGTTTTTGTTTCACATTGTATTACTGTTACAAATCTACATACATTCGAAATAAACCCTGAGTTTACTGTAAGTAAATTTACCCACCTCAATTCTCCTCGCGTACAAAGCGGCTAAATGAATTCATCGAATTCAAGTCGTTCTGATGCCGATCGCTGAGTACCGATACTTACTATTGATTCTGGTGTTAATGACGGTCGCTGCTTAAGGCAGCAAGACAGAACAATGTGCAGAGCGCGCCGCAAGCGGCCTAGCAAGCAGTACGCGCAGTGAAAAAAGACGGCTTTTGAAACGCCGCCTTTTCATTTTCGAATTTAGATGCAGGTTACTGTGGAGGGCCGGCTGCATCTGATTGGCATACACTTGGCAGACCTAGGGCGCCAGCCCCTCCACAATAATGATCTGCGCCTCTCCCGCCCCCGCTCTATGCCCCTTTGCCTCCTGATATTCCACAGACTCATAGCACGCCACCGCCTGCTCATAGCTCTCAAACTCAATCACCACATTGCGCTGCCGCACAGGCCCGCCTTCCAGCGCCTCACTGCGCCCGCCCCTGGCCAGAAATCGCCCGCCGAACTTCGCGAACGCCGCCGGCGCGCGCTGGGTGTATTGGGTGTATTGCTCTGCATCGGACACATCCACATGGGCAATCCAATAGGCCTTCATCGAGACATCCTCTTGCTTGGAATTTGTGGTATACCATAATACATACAACCAACAAGCAGAGCACTCCTCATGCCCTTCAACAGCATCGCAGATATCATCGAAGACTACCGCCAGGGCAAGATGGTGCTTCTGGTCGACGACGAAGACCGGGAAAACGAAGGCGACCTGCTGTTGCCTGCGGCGTGCTGCACCGCCGAGACTATCAGCTTCATGGCCCGCGAAGCGCGGGGCCTGATCTGCCTGACCCTTACCGATGAACATTGCCAACGCCTGGGCCTGGAGCAGATGGTGCCGAGTAACGGCAGCGTGTTCAGCACTGCGTTTACCGTGTCCATCGAAGCCGCCACCGGCGTGACCACCGGCATCTCCGCCGCCGATCGCGCACGCACCGTGGTGGCGGCTGTGGACATCAACGCGGGCCCCGCCGACATTGTGCAGCCAGGACATATCTTCCCGCTGCGCGCCCGGGATGGCGGTGTGCTGACCCGCGCCGGCCACACCGAAGCCGGTTGCGACCTCGCGCGCCTGGCCGGGCACACACCGGCCTCGGTGATTGTCGAAGTGATGAACGACGACGGCACGATGGCCCGTCGTCCCGAGCTGGAAGCCTTTGCCCGCAAGCACGGGATCAAGATCGGCACTATCGCCGACCTGATCCACTACCGCCTCAGCACCGAACGCACCGTGGTACGCATCGGCGAACGCGACCTGCCCACAGTGCACGGCACCTTCCGCCTGATCACTTTTGAAGACCGCATCGACGGCGGCGTGCATATGGCCATGGTCATGGGCCAACTGCGCCGTGATGAGCCGGCGCTGGTCCGTGTGCACGTGATCGACCCGCTGCGCGACCTGGTCGGTGCCGACTACAGTGGGCCGTCCAACTGGACCTTGTGGGCCGCCCTGCAACGCGTGGCGGCAGAAGGCAGCGGCGTGGTGGTGGTGCTGGCCAACCATGAGTCGTCCCAGGCACTGTTGGAACGCGTACCGCAGTTGACCCAGGCGCCGCGTCAGTTCAACCGCTCCCAGTCACGGATTTACTCGGAAGTGGGTACTGGCGCGCAGATATTGCAGGACCTGGGCGTGGGCAAACTGCGCCACCTCGGACCACCGCTGAAATACGCAGGCTTGACCGGTTACGACCTGGAAGTCGTGGAAAGCATCCCCTTCACCTGAGGCTGGAAACCCAGCGTCGGCGGATAGCCGGTATGGCAAAGTGCTTGCGCAAAGTTTGGAATACCATAATATGATATTCCATGGGCCGGACAACCTGAATCAGGTCTCCCGGACCGATTGCTCCCGACAGGCGGGCACTCCAAGCCCCGCTCATAAACACAACAATGAGGGCGTAAAAATGGTGTTGAACACAGGTGCAACCGCGGTGCTGTTCGCGGGTTTGTTGAGCGTGGCCAGCCAGGCGGCGTTGGCGGCGGAAAGTGTCAACTTCGTCAGTTGGGGAGGCAGCACCCAGGATGCGCAGAAGCAGGCATGGGCCGATCCTTTCAGCAAGGCCAGCGGCATCACCGTCGTCCAGGACGGCCCCACCGACTACGGCAAACTCAAGGCCATGGTCGAAAGCGGCAACGTACAGTGGGACGTGGTGGATGTCGAAGCCGACTTCGCCCTGCGCGCCGCCGCCGAAGGCCTGCTCGAACCCCTCGACTTCTCGGTGATCGAGCGCGACAAGATCGACCCGCGTTTCGTCTCCGACCATGGCGTCGGCTCGTTCTTCTTCTCCTTCGTGCTCGGCTACAACGAAGGCAAGCTCGGCACCGGCAAACCGCAGGACTGGAGCGCCTTGTTCGACACCAAGACCTACCCCGGCAAACGCGCCCTCTACAAATGGCCAAGCCCAGGTGTGCTTGAACTGGCGCTGCTGGCCGACGGCGTGCCCGCCGCCACGCTCTACCCCCTGGACCTGGACCGCGCCTTCAAGAAACTCGACACCATCAAGAAAGACATCGTCTGGTGGGGCGGCGGTGCGCAGTCGCAACAGTTGCTGGCCTCCGGCGAAGTCAGCATGGGCCAGTTCTGGAACGGCCGCATTCACGCCTTGCAGGAAGATGGCGCACCAGTGGGCGTGAGTTGGAAACAGAATCTGGTGATGGCCGACATTCTTGTGGTACCTAAAGGCTCGAAAAACAAAGCGGCCGCGATGAAGTTTCTGGCCAGTGCCAGCAGCGCCAAGGGCCAGGCGGATTTCTCCAACCTGACCGCCTACGCTCCGGTAAATATCGACAGCGTGCAGCGCCTGGATTCGGTCCTGGCGCCCAACCTGCCGACGGCGTACGCCAAGGATCAGATCACCCTCGATTTCGCCTACTGGGCCAAGAACGGTCCGGCCATTGCGACACGGTGGAATGAATGGCTAGTCAAATGAAAATGACGGCAACCACGCCGACCGGGAGCGCCCTCGGCGCTGCCGACGCGGTTTCCCACAAGGCCGGGGCGCTATCCCTGGCGCAACGCTGGCGGGGGTCGAGCAACTTGATCCCGGCCCTGCTGTTCCTCGGCCTGTTCTTCCTGGCACCGCTGATCGGCCTGTTACTGCGCGGCGTGCTGGAGCCGGTACCGGGCCTTGGCAACTATGAACAGCTGTTCGCCAACTCGGCCTATGCGCGGGTGTTGCTCAATACCTTTTCAGTGGCCGGCCTGGTGACCCTGTTCAGCCTGCTGCTGGGCTTTCCGCTAGCCTGGGCGATTACCCTCGTGCCGCGCGGCTGGGGCCGCTGGATCCTGAGTATCGTGCTGCTGTCGATGTGGACAAGCCTGCTCGCCCGCACCTATTCCTGGCTGGTATTGCTGCAGGCCTCGGGGGTGATCAACAAGGCGTTGATGGCCATGGGCATCATCGATCAACCGCTGGAGATGGTGCATAACCTCACCGGCGTGGTGATCGGCATGAGCTACATCATGATTCCGTTCATCGTGTTGCCGCTGCAGGCGACCATGCAGGCCATCGACCCGATGATCCTGCAGGCCGGCTCCATCTGTGGCGCCAGCCCTTGGACCAACTTCTTCCGGGTGTTCCTGCCGCTGTGCCGGCCGGGGTTGTTTTCCGGCGGGTTGATGGTTTTTGTGATGTCCCTCGGTTACTACGTCACCCCGGCCCTGCTGGGCGGTGCGCAGAACATGATGCTGCCCGAGTTCATCATTCAACAGGTGCAATCGTTCCTCAATTGGGGCCTGGCCAGTGCCGGTGCGGCGTTGCTGATTTTCATCACGCTGGTGCTGTTCTACTTCTACCTGAAGCTCCAGCCGGAATCCCCGGTTGGCGCCAGCAACGCGAGGTAAGCCGTCATGCTCCTGACCCCCAACGCCATGAGCCGCAGGATGCGCCTGGGCCTCTACACCACCACCGGTTTGATTGGCCTGTTCCTGCTGTTGCCGATCGTGTTTATCGTGTTGCTGTCGTTCGGTTCGTCGCAATGGCTGGTGTTCCCGCCACCGGGCTGGACACTGAAATGGTACGGCCAGTTCTTCTCCAACCCCGACTGGATAAACGCGGCAATGGCCAGCCTCAAAGTGGCGGTGCTGACCACGCTGTTCGCCGTCGCGCTGGGGCTGCCGACCGCCTTTGCCCTGGTGCGCGGACGCTTCCCCGGCCGCGAGCTGCTCTACGGCCTGTTCACGCTGCCGATGATCGTGCCGCTGGTGATCATCGCCGTGGCGGTGTACGCGCTGTTCCTCAAGCTCGGCTATACCGGCACGATGTTCGCCTTCGTGGTCAGCCATGTGATTGTCGCGCTGCCGTTCACCATCATCTCGATCATCAACTCGCTGAAGCTGTTCGACCAGTCGATTGAAGACGCGGCGGTGATCTGCGGCGCCTCGCGCGTGCAGGCGGTGTTCAAGGTGACCTTCCCGGCGATTCGCCCAGGGATGGTCGCCGGTGCGCTGTTCGCCTTTCTCGTCTCGTGGGACGAAGTGGTGCTCAGCGTGATGATGGCCAGCCCGACCCTGCAAACCCTTCCCGTCAAAATGTGGACCACCCTGCGCCAGGATCTGACGCCTGTGATCGCCGTCGCCTCGACGTTGCTGATCGGCCTGTCGGTACTGGTCATGGTGATCGCCGCCGCCCTTCGTCGGCGCACTGAAACCAGCGCCTAAGCGCCCAGGAGCAGAACATGAGTGCAGTGATCCAAGATGTCGCGCAGAACCCCGGCCAACCCCTGGTCAGCCTGCGTAACCTGAACAAGTACTACGGCGACTTTGCCGCCGTGGACAACATTTCCCTGGACATCCAGGACGGCGAGTTCCTCACCTTCCTCGGCTCCAGCGGCTCGGGCAAGAGCACCACCCTGTCGATGCTCGCCGGTTTTGAAACGCCAAGCAGCGGCGAGATCCTGGTGAGCGGGCAATCCCTGGTCAACGTGCCGCCGCACAAGCGTGACATCGGCATGGTGTTTCAACGCTACTCGTTGTTTCCGCACTTGTCGGTGCGCGACAACATCGCCTTCCCCCTGGCCATCCGCAAACTGGCCAGCGCCGAACGCGAGAAACGCGTGGACGCCATGCTCAAGCTGGTACAGCTGGAACCGTTCGCCCATCGCCGCCCTTCGCAACTCTCCGGTGGTCAGCAACAGCGAGTGGCCATCGCCCGTGCGCTGGTGTACGAGCCGCGTATCCTGCTGATGGACGAGCCCCTCGGTGCCCTCGACAAGAAGCTGCGTGAAGACCTGCAGGACGAACTGCGCCAGCTGCACCGGCGCCTGGGCATCACCATCGTCTACGTGACCCACGACCAGGAAGAAGCCATGCGCCTGTCCCAGCGCATCGCGATTTTCAGCCACGGCAAAATCGTCGGCCTGGGCAGTGGTTTCGACCTGTACCAGAACCCGCCGAACGCGTTCGTCGCCTCGTTCCTGGGCAATTCCAACTTCCTCAAGCTCAAGGCCCAGGGCAATGCGGCAGCGTCGTTCGAAGGCCAGTCGCTGTCGATCCGCCTGACCAGCGGCCTGCAAACCGAGCAGGATGTATTGCTGATGGTGCGCCCGGAAAAGGCCCTGGCGCTGAGCGTCGAACAGGCCATCGAGCAACCGTTGGCCGCAGGCTGGAATGAGGTCTCGGCGATTGTCGGGGAGGTGCTGTTTCTGGGCGAGAGCCAGACCTGCGCGGTGAAGACCCTCGGCGGTACTTCGATGACGGTCAAGGCGCTCTCGGCGGCGGGCATGCCACTCAAGGCCGGCGATCCGGTGCGGGTGCGTTGGGCCGCGGCGGATGCGTGTGTGTATACGGAGTGGGCGGAGAGTGATTTGAATAAGGCGGCCGGAGCGCACTGAGCCTGCCTTGTAAGACTTCATGTGGCAGCGGCTGGCTCCCGATAGCGGAATATCCGCCAGTTAGTTTGTAGCTGACAGTTCCGCCATCGGAGCGTCGCATCAAGTCTGTACCAAATGATCCAGACTACGTCGCCAGGAAAAACCGACTACAAAAAAATACCCGGCAGCGCCGGGTATTTGATTTGACGTGATGATCAGTCCGAATAACCCAACTTCACCGCTCGGACCTTCTGCGTGTGCTTGCGCGTCGCCAGGCAATAATACAACGGACACGTCACCGCCAACCCCACCAGCCACGACAAATCCGCGCCGTCTACCAGGTTGGCCCAGGGCCCCACATACAACGACGTATTGGCAAACGGCAGTTGCACGATGATCCCAATGAAATACGCCACGATCGCATGCAGGTTAAACCGCCCATACACCCCGCCATCCGCCTGGAAGATCGAGGCGATGTCGTACACCCCGCGTTTGATGATGTAGAAATCGATCAGGTTGATCGAGGCCCACGGCACCAGCACCAGCAACAGCGCGAGGATCAGTCCGATAAATTGCGCGATGAAGTCCGCCGACGCGCCCAGCGCCACCACACAGCAACCGGCGAGGATAATGCCCGAGAGCACCACGCGCACCTTGATGCTGGGGGTCCAGTGGCTGGCGAAGGTCTGGATCGAGGTGATGATCGAAAGCACTGCGCCGTACAGGTTTAGTGCGTTGTGGCTGATGATATTGAGCAGGAACAGCACCATCAGGATCGGCCCCAGCGCGCCGGTGGCTTGCTTGACCGCGACCATCGCTTCGGTGCCTTCCGGTGTCGCCAGTGCCGCCACCAGGCCGAAGGCAAACGACAGGATGGTGCCCAGCGTTGCGCCCAGGTAGGTGGCAATAAACGGTCGGGTGATGCCGATGTCCGCCGGCAGGTAACGCGAATAGTCGCTGGTGTAGGGTGAGAAGCTGATCTGCCAGATGATCCCGAGCGACACCGTGGCTAGCCATCCGGCGGCATTGAAACCGCCGCGGGTGAGAAAGTCCGCTGGCAGGTCGTGGACAAAGATGTAGACAAAACCGGCGAGCAACGCGCTGCCCATCACCCAGGTGCCGATGCGGTTCAAGGCATGGATAAAGCGGTAGCCGATCACGCCGATGGCCGTGGCGCTGAGAGCGCCGATCAGGATGCTCGCCGACACCGGGACCGAGGGCACGATGCCGACGATGGATTTGCCGGCCAGCACGATGTTGGAAATGAAAAAGCCGATGTAGATCAGCGCTGCGAAAAACACGATCAGCAGCGCGCCATAGCGCCCGAACTGGCCGCGGCTCTGCACCATCTGCGGGATGCCCATGCGCGGGCCCTGGGCCGAGGCAAGGGCGATCACTACACCGCCCAGCAGATGCCCGAGGGCAATCGCCAGCAGCCCCCACAGCAGGTTGAGATGGAACACTTGGGCCACCATCGCGCCGGTGACGATGGGCAGCGGCGCGATATTGGTACTGAACCACAAGGTGAACAGGTCGCGGGCCTTCCCGTGGCGCTCTGCGAGGGGGACGTAATCGACCGTATGATGCTCGATCAGGGGGTCTTGCCGGGACATCTGAGGCATAGGAATAACTCGCGTTTGTCTGATCTTATAGTTGTTTGACGCCAACCGAGGGGACGCTACAGCCGCCCAAGATGAACACCATATTATGGTATTCCAACTATTTAACAAGATTGATTCGCTTTTTTCGCCCCGCCTCTGATCCGGTAATCCCGGTCCTTGAAAAACCGCACCAGAGGATAAACCCCTGTAATAGAGGGCTCTGGTGGCCAGAGACACGTTTATCGCCCTGTCCAAAAAAGCCCTTGCAACTGCTGTATTACGGTATACCATCAGACCTATAAAATTAAAAACCCGCTTCATAGCAGAGGACCATCCCATGATCGATGCCGCCATCTACAAACAAGTGATGGGTTCGTTTCCGTCCGGGGTCACCGTGATTACTACGCTGGACGACGACGGGCAAATCGTCGGCCTCACCGCCAGTGCGTTCAGCTCGCTGTCCATGGACCCGGCCCTGGTGCTCTTCTGCCCCAACTACAGCTCTGACTCCTACCCCGTACTGATCAAGAACAAGCGCTTCGCCATCCATGTGTTGTCCGGCGGGCAGCAAAGCGAAGCCTATGCCTTTGCGCGCAAAGGCAAGGACAAAGCCCAGGGCATCGAGTGGACCCTGAGTGCTTTGGGCAATCCGATCCTGGCCAACGCCACGGCGGTCATTGAATGCCAGTTGTGGCGCGAATACGAAGGCGGCGACCACGCAATCATGGTTGGCTCGGTCAAGAACCTGATCGTGCCGACACAGCCCAATGGGCCCCTGGTGTATTGCCACGGCAAGATGGGTACCCTGCCGGTGCCTGCCTGATACCCCCCGCCAAAGCCGTTCTTTTTTCGCGGAAAATAACAATAGATCCGAGGTATGCGTCATGAAATTTTCGCTGTTCGTACACATGGAACGCTGGGATGAAAGCGTCAGCCACCGTCAGTTGTTCGAAGACTTGACCGAGCTGACCCTGATGGCCGAAGCCGGTGGCTTCAGTACCGTGTGGATTGGCGAGCACCACGCCATGGAATACACCATATCGCCAAGTCCAATGCCGCTGCTGGCTTACCTCGCGGCCAGGACCACCACTATTCGCCTGGGCGCCGGCACCATCATCGCGCCGTTCTGGCACCCGCTGCGGGTGGCGGGGGAATGCGCGTTGCTCGACGTGATCAGCAACGGACGCATGGAAGTGGGCCTGGCCCGTGGTGCTTACCAAGTGGAATTCGACCGCATGGCCGGCGGCATGCCCGCCTCGAGCGGCGGCCAGGCCCTGCGCGAAATGGTGCCGGTAGTGCGTGCCCTATGGAAAGGCGACTACGCCCATGACGGCGACATCTGGAAATTCCCCACCTCCACCAGCGTGCCAAAGCCGATCCAACAGCCCACCCCACCGATGTGGATCGCCGCCCGCGACCCCGACTCCCACAATTTTGCAGTGGCCAACGGCTGCAACGTCATGGTCACGCCGCTGATGAAGGGCGACGAAGAAGTCCTGGACCTTAAAAACAAATTCCAGGCCGCCTTGGACAACAACCCTGGCGTGCCCCGCCCACAATTGATGGTGCTGCGTCACACCCACGTGCACGCTGCTGATGACCCGCAAGGCTGGGAAGTCGGGGCCAAGGCGATCTCGAAGTTCTACCGCACCTTCGATGCCTGGTTCGGCAACAAGAACGTGCCGGTCAATGGTTTCCTGGAGCCAAGCCCGGAAGAGAAGTTCGCCGCACGCCCAGAGTTCGAACTGGAGAGCCTGCACAAAACCGCAATGATCGGCACCGCAGCAGAGATCATCCCGCGCATTCGGTACTACCAGGAACTGGGCGTGGATGAGTTCAGCTTCTGGTGCGACAACAGCCTGCCCCATGCCGAGAAAAAGAAGTCCCTGGCACTGTTTATCGAGCAGGTGATACCCGCGTTTCGTTGACCGGCTGCAGGCGCCCGCTCATCAGCCACATCATGGGAGCGGGCTTGCCCGCTCCACATTCTTTTGGCCTGCGCCCATCATCGCAGCATCGGTAACAGTCTATTGCGCTGCACAATGTACTAACTGGTTACTTATCTTGCTAAAATCGCGCTTTGCCCTCTCTCACTCGAGTCTTTTCGACATGAAACGAGCATCGCGCGCCGCTGGCGTCTCACGTTTTCTTCTGCTGGGCCTGGGCGTAATCATCGTCCTGCTCGGCCTTGCGCTCGCTGTCGGCGGCGCCAAACTGGTCAGCCTGGGAGGTTCCTGGTACTTCCTGGTTGGTGGCGTGGTCATGGCCATTGCCGGGCTGTTGATTGCCCGGCGCAAGCCGGCGGGCGCATGGTGGTTCGCCGCGTTCCTGGTCGGCACGGCCGTCTGGGCCGTGACCGATGTAGGCCTGGTGTACTGGCCGCTGTTCTCGCGACTGTTCATGTTCGCGGTGATCGGCATCGTGGTTGCGCTGGTCTATCCATTGCTGGTCGGCAAACCGGCGCGCGGCGCGTATGGCGTTGCTGCCGTGCTGGCGCTGGGCGCGGCGGTGGCGGCGGGCAATATGTTCGTCGCTCACCCAAGCGTAGCGCCGACCGGTGCCGGCCCTGGCATCACCCCGGTGGCTGCGGCCGATGCCCAGAAAGACTGGGCACACTACGGCAACACCGAAGGCGGCAGCCGCTTCGCCGCGCTGGACCAGATCAATCGCGACAACATCGACAAGCTCAAAGTCGCCTGGACCTACCGCACCGGTGACGTGGCCATCAGCGACGGCAACGGCGCCGAAGACCAACTCACGCCCCTGCAGATCGGCAACAAAGTATTCATCTGCACCCCGCACAACAACCTCATCGCGCTCGACGCCGACACCGGCAAAGAGCTGTGGAAGAACGAGATCAATGCCCAATCGGCGGTCTGGCAGCGTTGCCGTGGCATGGCCTACTTCGACGCGACTGCGCCGATTGCCCAGCCGACCCAACCGAACAGTTCGCCGGTGATCGCCGCCAGCGTGCCCGCCGGTGCGCAATGCCAGCGGCGCCTGCTGACCAACACCATCGATGCACGTCTGATCGCCGTGGATGCCGACACCGGCAAGTTCTGCGAAGACTTCGGCAACCACGGCCAGGTGGATCTGAAAGCAGGGCTGGGCAATGTCCCGGACAGCTACTACCAATTGTCTTCCGCGCCGTTGATGGCCGGTACCACCGTGGTGGTTGGCGGACGCGTTGCGGATAACGTCCAGACCGATATGCCGGGCGGCGTGATCCGTGGCTTCGATGTGATCAGTGGCCAGATGCGCTGGGCGTTCGACCCCGGCAACCCGCAAGACAAGCAGGCGCCGGCCGACGGCAGCACCTATGTGCGCAGCACCCCGAACAGCTGGGCGCCGATGTCCTACGACCCGCTGATGAACACGGTTTTCCTGCCGATGGGCAGCTCATCCACCGACATCTACGGTGTGGAGCGCACCGAGCTCAATCACAAATACGGCGCTTCGGTACTGGCGCTGGACGCCTCCACCGGCGCAGAGAAATGGGTCTACCAGACGGTTCACAATGATCTGTGGGACTTCGACCTGCCGATGCAACCGAGCCTGATCGATTTCACCCCGCCCGGCAGCGACAAGGCGGTACCCGCGGTGGTGATCGGCACCAAGGCCGGGCAGATCTACGTGCTCGACCGCGCCACCGGCAAGCCGTTGACCGACGTGCAGGAAGTGCCGGTGAAAGCTGCGAACATTCCCAACGAGCCGTATTCCCCCACCCAGCCCAAATCAGTGGGCATGCCGCAGATCGGCGCGCAGACCCTGACCGAATCGGACATGTGGGGCGCCACGCCGTATGACCAGTTGCTGTGCCGCATCGACTTCAAGGGCATGCGTTACGACGGCCTGTACACCGCGCCGGGTACCGATAAATCCTTGAGCTTCCCGGGCTCGTTGGGCGGCATGAACTGGGGCAGTATTTCCACCGACCCGGTGCACGGTTTTATCTTCGTCAACGACATGCGCCTGGGCCTGTGGATCCAGATGGTGCCATCGCAGAACAAGGCCCTGGCCGCCTCCGGTGGCGAAGCGCTGAACACCGGCATGGGCGCCGTGCCGCTCAAGGGCACGCCGTATGCGGTGAACAAGAACCGCTTCCTGTCGGTGGCCGGCATTCCGTGCCAGGCGCCGCCGTTCGGCACCTTGACCGCCATCGACATGAAGACGCAAAAAATCGCCTGGCAAGTACCGGTCGGCACCGTTGAAGACACCGGCCCCCTGGGCATCCGCATGCACCTGCCGATCAAAGTAGGCCTGCCGACCCTCGGCGGTACGCTGTCGACCCAGGGTGGCCTGATCTTCATCGCCGGCACCCAGGACTTCTACCTGCGCGCCTTCAACAGCGGCAACGGTGATGAAATCTGGAAAGCCCGCCTGCCCGTTGGCAGCCAGGGCGGCCCGATGACCTACGTGTCGCCGAAAACCGGCAAGCAATACATCGTCGTCACTGCCGGCGGTGCGCGCCAGTCCACCGACCGTGGCGACTACGTGATCGCCTACGCCTTGCCGTAACCACCCTCTGTTCGCGCGGTGCGCCCGCACCGCGCTTTGTGTCTGGAAAATCCCCCCATGAACCCTACTTCTCATATCGCCCTTGGGCGCCTGGTGCTGGGCCTGGCCTTTGTTGCCGCCCTGCCCGCCCAGGCCGACGACACCACCCTGACCGGCGACTGGGGCGGCCTGCGCCGTGAACTCGACGAACGCGGCGTGCGTTTTACCGGCGACTACAGCGGCGAGACCGCCTACAACGCCCACGGCGGCCAGCATCGCTCGGCGCGCTATTCGCAGAATCTAAAACTCGGTGTGCAGTTCGACCTGGGCAAGCTCTACGGTTTCACCCATGACGACCGCATCCAGCTGACCGTCAACGACCGGCGCGGCAACAGCGCCTCCGATGACCTGGTGGGCAACCGCCTGCCGATCCAGGAAAATTATGGCGGCCTGTATACGCGCCTCACCGAACTGAGCTATGAGCGCACGCTGTTCACCCCGGCGCTCAACGTCAAGCTCGGCTACATGGCCATGGGCAATGACCTTGGCGGCCTGGACAGCGGCATCCTGTGCAATTTCATGAACGCCGGTTTCTGCGGGCATCCGCTGAACATGTCGGGCGGCAGCGGCTGGGCCAACTACCCGAACGCGCACCTGGGCGCCCGCGTGAAATACGACTTTTCGCCGAGCTGGCAACTGCGCGTGGCGGCGTTCAATGTCGACCCGTCCAGCAACGGTAATTCCAGCCGCGCCTGGCACCTGGGGCCCAAGCACACCACCGGCACCGTGGTGCCCATCGAGCTGATCTACAAACACGCCGGCAGCCTGCCGGGGGAATACAAGCTGGGTTACTACTACGACAGCTCCGATGTAAAACGCATCGGCAGCAACAAGGAGGTCGGCGGTCGCGGCGGCCATTACCTGTTGATCGACCAGGCCGTGTGGGCTTCCCGGTCATCCCAGGGCCGCAGCCTGCACGCCTTCGGTCAGTATTCGGCGGCCAGCGAGGCGGCGTCGCCGTTCAGCAAGTGGTATGGCGCCGGGGTGGTGCTGTACAAACCGTTCGGAGGCCGCCCGCGTGACACCGTCGCCCTGGGTTATGGCCGCGCAGTGCCGAACCCGCGCAGTCGCGACGTGCAGGCGCTTGCCGCGTTCAATGCCGACCGCCCCTACCCTGGCCTCGACAGCGCCGAGCAGTTGATCGAACTCAGTTATGGCTATCAAGCCACGCCCTGGCTGACCCTGCGACCGGACGTGCAATACATCATCGAACCGGGGGCGTTCTCCGGCGAAAGCATCGACGATGCACTGATCCTGGGTTTGCAAGTCAAGGCGGTGTTCTAAGCCACGCCTTGCTGGTACTGCCTCGGCGTACACCCGTACTCACGGCGAAACACCGTGTGCAGGTATTGCGCCGATGTGAACCCGCAGGTCTGCGCAATATCGGCAATCGCCAGCGCCCGGTTTTCCAGGCCCTTGGCGGCGGCGGCGAGTTTGAAGCGCAGGATCTCATCGTGCACGCTGCACCCGCGCACCTTGCGAAAGTGCGACTCCAACGATGAACGCGACACCCCGACATACGCCGCCACCTGCGCGGTCTTGATGCCCTGGCACGCATACTGGCGAATGAACAGCAGGGCCTGCATCACATAGGGATTGCCCAACGGTTGATGCAGGCTGGAGGCCTGCACGTTGATCGCGTCCGGCGGCACCAGCACCTGCGTACCTGCACAGGGTTTGCCATGCAGCATCTGGTGCAGCAGCGCTGCGGCGGTGCGGCCCATGGTCTCGGTGCCCTGGATCACCGAACTTAGCGGCACCCGCGTCAGGGTGCGGGTCAGCGGGTCGTTGTCGATACCGATCAGCGCCACTTCCTCAGGCACTGCAATGCCCGCCGTCAGGCAAGCTTGCAGCAGTTGCCGGGCACGGGCATCGGTCACCGCAATAATGCCGATGGGCTTGGGCAAGCTGTGCAGCCAGGCGATCTGCTGCTCCACCGCGCTGTCCCATAACGGCGCGCTGGTGCCCAGGCCACGGTACACCTCGACGTGCAGGCCATCGCGCTGCATCAAGCGGCGAAAGGCCTTTTCACGCTCCTGGGCCCAGCGATTGGCCTGGGCTTCGGGCAGGCTGAAACAGGCAAACCGCGTCAGCCCGGCCTCGATCAGGTGCTCGTAGGCCAACTTCATCAAGGCGTGGTTATCGGTCGCCACATAGGGAATGCCCTTGGGGTATTGGCCGGCGTCCTCATACGAACCGCCCACCGCCACCACCGGTATTCGGCTCCCGGCCAACGCCTCGCCGATCAGCGGGTCATCGAAGTCGGCAATGATGCCATCGCCCTGCCAACGCTCGATGCCGCGCAACCGGCAGAGAAAATCTTCTTCCAGAAACAAATCCCAGGACGCCCGGGTGCTGCTCAGGTAATTGCCGATGCCGGCGATGATGCCGCGGTCGTAGATTTTGCTGCCGTTGAAGAGCAAGGCGATGCGGTGAACGGGCGGTAGGGTTTTCATTGTTTTTGTCCTGAGGCCAGTTGAGACAGACTAGACCTGACTGCACAAAATCGCACCATCCCTTGGTGATTTTCATAATCAGCAGCCCCAGTGCCGTTGCTAGTATCCAGACACCGCCAAGAACAATAAGGAAAACGCCATGCCGTACTTCCCCGGTGTCGAGCAGGTTCGCTTCGAAGGCCCTGCCAGCGATGCCCCTCTCGCCTTTCGCCACTACGACGCCAACAAGTTGATCCTCGGCAAACCCATGCGCGAGCACCTGCGCATGGCCGCCTGTTACTGGCACACCTTTGTGTGGCCAGGGGCGGATATGTTTGGCGTGGGCACCTTCAAGCGACCGTGGCAGCGCAGCGGTGACCCGATGGAGTTGGCCATCGGCAAGGCGGACGCGGCCTTCGAGTTCTTCTCCAAGCTGGGCATCGATTACTACAGTTTCCACGACACCGATGTGGCGCCCGAAGGCAGCTCGCTCAAGGAATATCGCAACCACTTTGCGCAGATGGTCGATCACCTGGAGCGTCATCAGGAACAGACCGGTATCAAGCTGCTGTGGGGCACCGCCAATTGCTTCAGCAACCCGCGGTTTGCCGCTGGTGCCGCGAGTAACCCCGACCCAGAGGTGTTCGCCTACGCCGCTGCCCAGGTGTTCAGCGCGATGAATGCCACGCTGCGGCTCAAGGGCTCCAACTATGTGCTGTGGGGCGGCCGTGAAGGCTATGAAACCCTGCTCAATACCGACCTAAAGCGCGAGCGGGAACAGCTCGGCCGGTTCATGCGCATGGTGGTGGAACACAAACACAAGATCGGCTTCAAGGGCGACCTGTTGATCGAGCCCAAGCCCCAGGAGCCGACCAAGCACCAGTACGATTACGACAGCGCCACGGTGTTCGGCTTCCTGCATGAGTACGGCCTGGAGCACGAGATCAAGGTGAACATCGAAGCCAACCACGCGACGCTGGCCGGGCACAGCTTTCATCATGAGATCGCCACCGCCGTGTCCCTGGGGATTTTCGGCAGCATCGACGCCAACCGTGGCGACCCGCAGAACGGCTGGGACACTGACCAATTCCCCAACAGCGTCGAGGAAATGACCCTGGCCACCTATGAGATTCTCAAGGCCGGCGGGTTCAAGAACGGCGGCTACAATTTCGATTCCAAAGTGCGCCGCCAGAGCCTGGATGATGTGGACCTATTCCACGGCCACGTAGCGGCTATGGATGTACTGGCCCTGGCCCTGGAACGCGCGGCAGCGATGGTGCAGAACGACCGGCTGCAGCAGTTCAAGGACCAGCGTTATGCCGGCTGGGACCAGCCGCTGGGCAAAGCCGTACTGGCGGGCGAGTTCAGCCTGCAATCCCTGGCCGAACACGCGTTCGCCAACGAACTGGACCCCCAGGCCGTGAGTGGGCGCCAGGAGATGCTGGAGGGTGTGGTCAACCGATTTATCTACACCTGACTGTGGCGAGGGAGCTTGCTCCCGCTGGGTCGCGAAGCGGCCCCGTCTACAGGTTCTGCGGTTTACCTGATATACCGAGGTGTCTGGTTTTGGGGCTGCTTCGCAGCCCAGCGGGAGCAAGCTCCCTCGCCACAGTGTCTTTCCAACAACAATAAAAGGACGCACCACCATGAAGTCATTCAAACGTACCCTGCTCGCCACCGCCCTGGCCCTGCTCGCCCTGCCGGTGATGGCCGATTCGGCGCACCCGAAAATCGGCTTTTCCATCGACGACCTGCGCCTGGAACGCTGGTCCCGAGACCGCGATTACTTCGTCGCGGCGGCGGAAAAGCTCGATGCCAAGGTGTTCGTGCAATCGGCCGATGCCAACGAGCAGAAGCAAATCTCGCAGATCGAAAACCTCATCTCACGTGGCGTCGACGTGATCGTTATCGTGCCGTTCAATGCCACGGTGTTGACCAACGCGGTCGCCGAAGCCAAGAAGGCCGGGATCAAAGTCGTGTCTTACGACCGGCTGATTCTCAACGCGGACATCGACGCCTACATTTCCTTCGATAACGAAAAGGTCGGCGAAATGCAGGCCAACGGCGTGCTGCAAGCGGCGCCCAAGGGCAATTACTTCCTGCTCGGCGGCGCGCCGACCGACAACAATGCCAAGGTGCTGCGCGAAGGCCAGATGAAAGTGCTGCAGCCGGCTATCGACAAGGGCGATATCAAGATTGTCGGCCAGCAGTGGGTCAAGGAATGGAACCCCACCGAGGCGCTGAGCATCGTCGAGAACGCCCTGACCCGCAATAACAACAAGATCGACGCCATCGTCGCCTCCAACGACGCCACCGCCGGCGGTGCGATCCAGGCGCTGGCCGCGCAGAAGCTGGCAGGCAAGGTGCCGATTTCCGGGCAGGACGCTGACCTGGCGGCGATCAAGCGCGTGATCGACGGTACCCAGACCATGACCGTCTACAAGCCGCTCAAGTTGATCGCCACCGAGGCGGCCAAACTGTCGGTGCAGTTGGCGCGCAATGAAAAACCCACCTATAGCTCGCAATACGACAATGGCAACAAACAGGTCGACACCATCCTGCTCACGCCGACGCCGCTGACCAAGGCCAATATCGACGTGCTGGAGAAGGACGGGTTCTACACCAAAGAGCAGATCGCCGGGCAATGACCGCCATGGCCGCCGACTACTTGCTGCAAATGAACGGCATCGTCAAAAGCTTTGGCGGTGTCAACGCCCTCGACGGCATCGACATCAAGGTACGGCCAGGGGAATGCGTCGGCCTGTGTGGCGAGAACGGCGCCGGCAAATCCACCTTGATGAAGGTGCTGTCGGCGGTCTACCCGTACGGCACCTGGGAGGGCGAAATCCTCTGGGACGGGCAGCCGCTCAAAGCCCAGTCGATCAGCGAAACCGAGGCCGCCGGCATCGTCATCATCCACCAGGAATTGACCCTGGTGCCCGACCTGTCGGTGGCCGAGAACATCTTCATGGGCCACGAGTTGACCCTGCCCGGTGGGCGGATGAATTACCCGGCGATGCTGCACCGCGCCGAGGCGTTGATGCGCGAACTCAAGGTGCCGGACATGAACGTCGCGCTGCCGGTTTCGCAGTACGGCGGCGGCTACCAGCAACTGGTGGAGATCGCCAAGGCCCTCAACAAACAGGCGCGCCTGCTGATCCTGGACGAGCCCTCCTCGGCCCTGACCCGCTCGGAGATCGAGGTGCTGCTCGACATTATCCGTGACCTCAAGGCCAAGGGCGTGGCCTGTGTGTATATCTCGCACAAGCTCGATGAAGTGGCCGCCGTGTGCGACACCATTACAGTGATTCGCGATGGCAAGCACATAGCGACCACCGCCATGGCCGACATGGACCTCCCACGGATCATCACGCAGATGGTCGGCCGCGAGATGAGCAACCTCTACCCCACCGAGCCCCACGAGGTGGGCGAGGTGGTGTTCGAAGCGCGCAACGTCACCTGCTACGACGTCGACAACCCCAGGCGCAAACGCGTCGACGATATTTCGTTTGTGCTCAAGCGTGGCGAAATCCTCGGCATTGCCGGGCTGGTGGGCGCCGGGCGCACGGAACTGGTGTCGGCGCTGTTCGGCGCCTACCCCGGCCGTTACAGCGCCGAGGTATGGCTGGAGGGCCAGGTGATCGACACGCGCACGCCGCTCAAGTCGATCCGCGCGGGGCTGTGCATGGTGCCCGAGGACCGCAAGCGCCAGGGCATCATTGCCGACCTGGGCGTGGGCCAGAACATCACCCTGGCGGTGCTCGACACCTACGCCCACCTGACCCGCATCGACGCCGAAGCCGAACTGGGCAGCATCGATCAGCAGATCGCCCGCATGCACCTCAAGACCGCCAGCCCGTTTCTGCCGATCACCAGCCTGTCCGGTGGCAACCAGCAAAAAGCCGTGCTGGCGAAAATGCTGATGGCCAAGCCCAAGGTGCTGATCCTCGATGAGCCCACGCGCGGGGTGGATGTGGGGGCCAAGTATGAGATCTACAAACTGATGGGCGCGCTGGCGGCCGAGGGGGTGTCGATCATCATGGTGTCGTCGGAGCTCGCTGAAGTGCTCGGCGTGTCCAACCGCGTGCTGGTGATCGGCGACGGCCAGCTGCGGGGGGATTTCATCAATCAGGGGCTCACCCAGGAACAGGTGCTCGCCGCTGCGCTCAGCCAAAATAACAATGATCGGAAGACCGCGTAGATGAATCAGGTCAAACACCTTTTCACCCGCTACAAAATGCTCGCCCTGGTGATCGCCGTGGCGTTCATCTGGCTGTTTTTCAGCTGGCAGACCGACGGCGGCTTCCTCACGCCGCGTAACCTGTCCAACCTGCTGCGGCAGATGTCGATCACCGGGATCCTGGCGTGCGGCATGGTGCTGGTGATCATCAGCGGCGAAATCGATTTGTCGGTGGGTTCGTTGCTGGGCTTGCTGGGTGGGCTGGCGGCGATCCTGGATGTGGTGTACCACATCCCACTGCTGGCCAACCTGAGCCTGGTGGCGTTATGCGGCCTGATGATCGGCCTGGCTAACGGCTACATGACCGCCTATCTGCGCATCCCCTCGTTCATTGTCGGCCTGGGCGGGATGCTGGCGTTTCGTGGGATTTTGCTGGGCATCACCGGCGGCACCACCATCGCACCGGTGTCGCCGTCGCTGGTGTACGTCGGCCAAGGGTACCTGCCGCACACCGTGGGCATCGGCCTGGGTGCAGTGCTGTTCGCGCTGACCCTGTTCCTCACCTGGAAACAACGGCGCAACCGCGCCCTGCATGGCCTGGCCGCGCACTCTCTGATGCGCGACGTACTGCGCGTGGTGCTGATCGGCGCGGTGCTGGCCGGGTTTGTCACCACCCTCAACAGCTATGACGGCATTCCGGTGCCGGTGTTGCTGCTGCTGGTGCTGCTCGGCGTGTTCAGCTACGTCACCAGCCAGACCGTCTTCGGCCGTCGCGTGTATGCGGTGGGCAGCAATATGGAAGCCACGCGGCTGTCCGGCATCAACGTGCAGGCGGTGAAACTGTGGATCTTCGGCATCATGGGCGTGATGTGCGCCCTCGCCGGCCTGGTCAACACCGCCCGCCTGGCCGCCGGCTCACCGTCGGCGGGCAATATGGGCGAGCTGGACGCCATCGCAGCGTGCTTCATCGGCGGCACCTCGATGCGCGGCGGGTCGGGCACGGTATATGGCGCCTTGCTCGGGGCGTTGGTGATTACCAGTTTGGATAACGGCATGTCGATGCTGGATGTGGACAGTTACTGGCAGATGATCGTGAAGGGCAGCATCCTGGTGCTGGCGGTGTGGGTGGATGTGAGTACACGGGCGGGACGCCGGTGAACCCTGTGGGAGGGGGCTTGCTCCCGATGGCGCAGTGCCAGTCGATATTCATCAGCTGATACACCGCTATCGGGAGCAAGCCCCCTCCCACACTGTCCTCATTTTTCCTCGGGGGTGATCGCCAAGGCTAGCAACGGGGGATGACCGTCCCACGCAGGAGCGCGGAAACGATCGGTGTCTGCGGTCAATCCTTCTCGACCAGAGCAGTGTTGCCGTCCCATCCGCCACCCAGCGCCGCAATCAATTGCACGCTCGCCACCAGCCGCGACTGCAGCAAGGTCAATACCGTGCGCTCGTTGCTCAAGGCCGTTGCCTGCACCGTGACCACGTCCAGATAAGCGATCAACCCGGCCTTGTACTGGTTCTCGGTCAACCGCAACGACTCGCGGGCAGCCTCCAGCGCTTCGTTGCTGACCACCGCTTCGTCCGCCAGCACCTTGAGCTGCACCATGTAGTTTTCCACTTCGCGGAACCCATCCAGCACGGTCTGACGGTACTTGGCCACGGTCTCGTCATAACTGGCCACGCTGCGGTCGACTTCCGCCGAGCGCTGGCCGCCGTCGAACAGGGTCATAGCCAGCTTCGGGCCCACCGACCAGAAGCGGTTTGGCAGGCTGATCCAGTCTGCATAGGTGCTGCTGGAATAGCCCCCCGCCAGGCTCAAGGTCAAGTCGGGGTAATAGGCAGCCTTGGCCACGCCGATATTGGCGTTGGCCGCGATCACCGAGCGTTCCGCCGAGGCGATATCCGGGCGACGCTCCAACAGGTGCGACGGCAGGCCGACGGGAATCTGCGGCAGTGCCGGGATGTCTTTGCTCACGGCCAGGCTGAAATTGGCCGGTGCTTCACCGATCAATACCGCAATGGCGTTTTCCAATTGCGCGCGCTGCCAGATCAGGTCGATCAGGCTGGCCTGGGTAGTCTTGAACTGGGTTTGCGCCTGGGCGATGGCGTCCTTGCCGGCCACACCGGCGCGGTATTGGTTTTCGGTCATTTGCAGCGAGCGCTGGTAGGTGTCCAGGGTGGCTTGCAACAAGCGTGTCTGTTCGTCCATGACTCGCAACTGCAAATAGCTCTGCACCAGCTCCGACTGTTGGCTCAGGCGCATTGCGGCCAGGTCGGCCGAGCTGGCCTCGGCACTGGCTTCGTTGGCCTCCAGGCCTCGGCGCAATTTGCCCCAGATATCGGCTTCCCAGCTCACGCCCAACTGCGCATTGAGGGTGTCGCGGATACCACTGCTGGAACTGCTGAGGCTGGCGCTGCTGCTACCGGTGCCCTGGCTGGCGCGGGTTTTACCGACGCTCAGGTCGACGCTGGGGTAAAACGCCCCGCGAGCACTGCGCACCAGTGCCTGGGCCTGGCGAAAGCGCGCCTCGGCCTGGGCGACGGTCTGGTTGGAGGTGTTGAGGCGCACCACCAGGTCGTTCAATTGGCGGTCGCCGTACAGCTCCCACCATGCGCCACGGGCCAGGGAATCACTTGGATTGGCCTGGCGCCAGCCCTGGGCTTGCTTGAATTGTGCCGGTTCGACCACGGCCGGCCGCTGGTAATCAGGACCGATGGCGCAGGCGCTGAGTAGCACACCAGAGATAACCAGGGTAAGCACCCTCATACCCTTGCCGAGACTCGCGCTGTGGCGAGGGAGCTTGCTCCCGCTGGAGGGCGGAGCACTCCCAGGCGCTTTTGGGGCCGCTGCGCAGCCCAGCGGGAGCAAGCTCCCTCGCCACAACAAGCGGGAGCCTACCGGTGAGGGATTGGTTGAATCGGTCATAGCGCAGTGTCCAGGGCAGCATCGGTACGCACGCCGCGCCAGGCATTGAAGCGGTGGCGCGCGCGGTCAAGATAGAGGTAAACCACCGGAGTGGTGTAAAGGGTCAGGATCTGGCTGAACACCAGGCCGCCGATAATGGTCAGGCCCAGGGGCTGGCGCATTTCCGCGCCGTCGCCGGCGCCGAGCAGCAATGGCAAGGCCCCGAGAATCGCCGCCAGGGTGGTCATCAGGATCGGGCGAAGGCGCAGCAGGCAGGCGCTGCGAATCGACTCCAGCGGGCTCATGCCGTCATGACGCTCAAGCTGCAGCGCCAGGTCGATCATCAGGATCGCGTTTTTCTTCACCACCCCGATCAGCAGGAACAGCCCCAGCAGCGAGATCAGGCTGAACTCCCCGCCCAGCAGGTAGATCGACAGCAACGCGCCAACCCCGGCCGACGGCAAGGTCGACAGAATCGTCAGCGGGTGGATATAGCTTTCATACAGAATGCCCAGCACCAGGTACACCGCCACCAGCGCGCCGAGAATCATGAACGGCTGGCCTTTCTGGGTCGCGGCGAACGCGTCGGCGGTGCCGGCCATCTTGGCGATCACGTCTTCCGGCAGGCCGACCTTGGCAATCGCGCGTTCGATGGCAGCGGTGCCCTGCTCCACCGTGACGCCGGGCGCCATGTCGAACGCGATGTTTTCCGAGGCGAACTGCCCTTCATGGCTGACGCGGTCATCGGCCAGGCTGTTCTCATAATGGGCAATGGTCGACAGCGGCACGCGCGCGCCATCGGCGGTGATCACCTGCACCTGGTTAAGGGTGATCGGGTCCTGGGCATATTTGGGATTGACCTCCATCACCACCTGATACTGGTTGAGGCTGTCGTAGATCGTGGAAATCTGCCGCTGGCTGTAGGCGTTATTCAGCACCGAGGTGACCATGTCCATGTCGATGCCCAGGCGCTTGGCCTGATCGCGGTCGACGATCAGCGTGACCTGGGCCGCGCCGCGTCCTTCGCGGGCGTCGATGGCGGTCAGCTCCGGCAGTTCACGCATGGCGGCCACCACTTTCGGGTACCACTGGCGCAACGCGGCCAGGTCACCGCTTTGCAGGATGTAGGAGTACTGCGCGCTGGTCTGGTCGCGGCTGCCGCCAAACTGCAGGTCCTGGTCGGCCATCAGGAACAGCCGCCCGCCGGGCACCAGCGGTACCTCCTTGCGCAAGCGCTCGATCACCGCCTGGGCCGAGACCTTGCGCTCACCGATGGGTTTGAGGCGCACCAGCATCACCGCATTGTTGATGCCGTTGTTGCCGCCGATAAAGCCAGCCACGCTGAGCACCGCCGGGTCCTTGAGCACGGCCTGGCGAAAAATCTCCATCTTCGGCTGCATCACATTGAACGACAGCCCGTCATCGCCGCGCACAAAACCGATCAACTGGCCGGTGTCCTGCTGGGGCATGAAGGTTTTCGGCACCACCACGTACAGCGCGATGTTCACGCCCACGGTGACCAGCAGGCTGAGCAGGGTCAGGCGTCGATGGCGCAGCACCCAGTCCAGGCTGGTGGCATAGGCGGCGACCATGCGCTCGTTGATGCGGTGGCTCCAGCGCTGCAACCCGGTCATGTGCCCTTTGACATGGGGCTTGAGCCAGCGCGCGCAGAGCATCGGGGTCAGGGTCAGCGACACGATCAGCGAAACGATGATCGCCGCCGACAAGGTGATGGAAAACTCACGAAACAGGTTGGTGACGATCCCGCCCATGAACAGGATGGAGAGAAACACCGCCACCAGCGATACGTTCATCGACAGCAAGGTAAAGCCGACTTCCTCGGCGCCCAGGTAGGCGGCCTTCATCGGCGGCACGCCCTCGTCGATATGCCGGGAAATGTTCTCCAGCACCACAATGGCATCGTCCACCACCAGGCCGGTGGCCAGGATCAGCGCCATCAGCGAGAAGTTGTTCAATGAAAACCCGTACAGGTACATCACCGCAAAAGTGCCCACCAGCGACACCGGCACCGCCAGGGTGGGAATCAACGAGGCGCGGAAGTTGCCCAGGAACAGGTACACCACCAGCACCACCAGGGCCACGGCGATCAGCAGGGTCATTTCGGCTTCGTGCAAGGTGGCGGTGATGACCGGAGAACGGTCCATGGCCAGGTTGAGCTTGACGCTGGACGGCAACACCGCCTGCAACGCCGGCAACTGCGCCTTGATCTGCCGCACCGTCTCGATGATGTTGGCGCCGGACTGGCGGTTGATCACCAGCAGCACCGCCGAATCATTGTTGAAAAAACCGCTGTTGTAACGGTCTTCGACGCCATCGCTGATCTTCGCCACATCGCTCAGGCGCAGCGCCGCGCCATTCTGGTAGCGAATCAGCAGCGGCTCGTAGTCCTTGGCCTTTTCCAACTGGTCGTTGGCCTGGATCTGCCAGTTACGCTCGCTGTCTTCCAGGGAGCCCTTGGGCCGGCGCTGGTTGGCGTTGGCGATGGTATTGCGCACATCGTCCAGGGCCACGCCGTACTGGTCGAGGGCCTTGGGCTCCAGCTCGATGCGCACCGCCGGCAGGGAGCTGCCGCCAATCTGCACTTCGCCCACCCCCGGCACCTGGGACAGGCTCTGGGACAGGATGGTCGAGGCCAGGTCGTACAGCTGGCCCTTCTGCAGCACGTCCGAGGTCAGCGACAGCACCATGATCGGCGCCTGGGACGGGTTGATCTTCTTGTACGTGGGCATGCTGCGCATGCCGCTGGGCAGCAGGTTGCGCGACGCATTGATCGCCGCCTGCACTTCCCGCGCCGCGCCGTTGATATCCCGGTCGGAATCGAAAGCGAGGATCACCCGCGTAGAGCCCTGGCTCGACGAACTGCTCATGGTGGTGATGCCGGCAATCGCGCCGAACGAGCGCTCCAGCGGCGTGGCCACGGTAGACGCCATCACCTCGGGGCTGGCGCCGGGCAAGCTGGCCGACACCACGATCACCGGGAAGTCGATCTGCGGCAACGGCGACACCGGCAGCAGGTTGAAGCTGACGCCGCCGAGCAGCATGATCGCCAGGCTCAGCAGCATCGTGGCTACCGGCCGGCGAATGAACGGTCCGGACAGGTTCATGACTCAACCGGCTCCAGGCTCTGTGGCTCTTTGCGCCAGCGCCGTCCCAACCGATCGAAATACAGGTAGATCACCGGCGTGGTGAACAGCGTCAACACCTGGCTCACCAGCAATCCACCGACCATCACCAGGCCCAGGGGCTGGCGCAGCTCGGCACCGGAACCGGTGGCCAGCATCAACGGCACCGCACCGAACAAGGCGGCCAGGGTGGTCATCAGGATCGGCCGGAAGCGCAGCAGCGCCGCCTGGTAGATGGCGGTCTGCGGGTCCAGGCCCTGGTTGCGCTCGGCGTCGAGGGCGAAGTCGATCATCATGATCGCGTTCTTCTTGACGATACCGATCAGCAAAATGATGCCGATGATCGCGATCATGCCCAGGTCATTGCCACTGAGCAGCAAGGCGAGCAAGGCACCCACCGCCGCCGAGGGCAAGGTCGAGAGAATGGTGATCGGGTGGATATAACTCTCGTAGAGCACGCCGAGCACGATGTACATGGTCACCACCGCCGCCAGGATCAGCAGCAAGGTGCTCGACAGCGAGGCCTCGAATGCCTGGGCCGCACCCTGGAACTGGGTCTGCACGCCGACCGGCATGCCGATGTCCTTCTGGGTCTGGTTGATCAGCTCCACACCTTTGCCCAGCGCAACGCCGGGGGCCAGGTTGAACGACATCATCACCGCCGGGAACTGGCCGATATGGGCAATCGCCAACTGCGCCTGGCGCTGCTCCACATGGGCCAGGCTCGACAGCCGTACCTGGCCGCCGTCGGTGGTCTTCACATGGATCTGGTTGAGCGCGGCCGGGCCCAGGGTTTCGCCCGATTGGGCCTGCAATACCACGCGGTACTGGCTGGCCTGGGTGTAGATGGTGGAAATCTGCCGTTGGCCGAAGGCGTCGTACAGCGCGTCGGTGATGGTCGAGACGCTGACGCCCAGGCGCGAGGCGGCATCGCGGTCGATCACCAGGTACACCTGCAGGCCTTTGTCCTGCAGGTCACTGGCCACGTCGGTAAGTTCCGGCAACTGGCTGAGGGCATGCACCAGTTTGTCGCTCCACAGGGCCAACAGCTCGGCGTCCGGCGAGGACATGCTGAATTGGTACTGGGTGCGGCTGACACGGTCTTCAATGGTCAGGTCCTGCACCGGCTGCATGAACAGGCGGATGCCCACCAGCTTGTCGATTTCCGGTTGCAGGCGCGCGATCACCTGCGTCGCGCTCAAGTCGCGCTGCCCGTGGGCCTTGAGGTTGATCAGCAAGCGGCCGCTGTTGAGCGTGGCGTTATCACCGTCCACGCCAATGTAGGACGACAGGCTTTCAACCGCCGGATCGGCCAGGATGATCTTCGCCAGTTGCTGCTGGCGCTGGCTCATCGCCGCAAAGGAGATCGACTGCGGCGCCTCGGAAATGCCCTGGATCACCCCGGTATCCTGCACCGGGAAAAAGCCCTTGGGCACCACCAGGTACAGCACCACCGTAAGGCCCAGGGTGGCGATGGCCACCAGCAGGGTCAGCGGCTGGTGCCTGAGCACCCACTGCAACTTGCGCCCGTAGGCTTCGATCAGCCAATCGATCCAGGCGCCGCTGGCCTTGTAAAAGCGGCCCTGCTCCGCTTCTTTCGGCTCACGCTTGAGCAAGCGCGCGCACATCATCGGCGTGAGCGTGAGGGACACCACCAGGGAAATCAGGATCGCCACGGCCAGGGTAATGGCGAACTCGCGGAACAGGCGCCCGACCACGTCGGCCATGAACAGCAGCGGGATCAACACGGCGATCAGCGACAGGGTCAGGGAAATCAAGGTGAAGCCGATCTGTTTGGCGCCCTTGAGCGCGGCGGCCATGGGCGTCTCGCCTTCCTCGATGTAGCGGGAGATGTTCTCCAGCATCACGATGGCATCGTCCACCACGAACCCGGTGGCGATGGTCAGGGCCATCAACGTCAGGTTATTGACCGAAAACCCCGCCAGGTACATCACGCCAAAGGTGCCGATCAGCGACAGCGGCACGGCGATGGATGGAATAAGCGTGGCGCTGACTCGGCGCAGGAACAGGAACGTCACCATTACCACCAGGACAATGGCGATCAGCAATTCGTGCTGCACGTCCTTCACCGACGCGCGGATGGTCTGGGTGCGATCGGTGAGCACCGTCACGTCCAGGCCGGCCGGCAGGTTGTCGGTGATGCTCGGCAGCAGCGCCTTGATACGGTCCACCACCTCGATCACGTTGGCGCCCGGCTGGCGCTGGATATTGAGCAGCACGGCCTGGTTTTCATTGGCCCAGGCGGCAAGGCGCTCGTTTTCGGCGCCGTCGACAATTTGCGCCACGTCTTTAAGGCGCAGCGGCGCGCCGTTGCTGTAGGCCAGAATCAGTTCGGCATATTGCTGGGGCGAGACCAACTGGTCGTTGGCGTCGAGCATCGACACCCGGGTGGGGCCGTCGAAATTGCCCTTGGGCTGGTTGACGTTGGACGCGGCAATCAAAGTGCGCACGTCCGACAGGTTCAAGCCGTTGGCCGCCAGGGCCTCGGGGTTGACCTTGATGCGCACGGCCTGGCGCTGGCCACCGGCGATGCTGACCATGCCGACACCGCTGATCTGCGCGATCTTTTGCGCCATGCGCGTGTCGACCAGGTCATTGAGCTTGGGCAGCAGCATGGTCTTGGAGGTGATGGCCAACGTCAGTACCGGGGTATCCGCCGGGTTGACCTTGTTGTACACCGGCGGCGCCGGCAAATCCTTGGGCAGCAGGTTGGTGGCGGCGTTGATCGCGGCCTGTACCTGTTGCTCGGCGACATCCATGTTGATGTCGAGGTTGAAGCGCAGGGTCAGCACCGACGCGCCGCCGGAGCTGGTGGACGCCATCTGGGTCAGGCCGGGCATCTGCCCGAACTGGCGCTCCAGCGGCGCGGTGACTGCGCTGGTCATCACGTCGGGGCTGGCGCCGGGGTACAGCGTCATCACCCGAATCGTCGGGTAGTCCACCTGGGGCAAGGCCGACACCGGCAACAGGCGATAGGCGATGAGGCCGGCCAATACAATGGCCAGCATGCTCAGCGTGGTGGCGACCGGGCGAAGGATGAACAGGCGCGACAGGTTCATGCGCCGACCTTTTGCGCCTTGCCGGCGTCAGTACCGGTCTCCCCTTTTGCCGCGGGCTTGCCTTGCAGGTGTTCGGTCGGGGTGGTCGGCACTTCACTGCTGTCGTTGACCACTTCGATTTCACTGCCGTCCTTGAGACGGTCGGTGCCTTCCATGACCACCCGATCACCTGCCGCGAGGCCTTGCTTGATCACGGTGTTGTCGCCATCGGTATCGCCCACCACCAGCGGCTGGACCTTGACCTTCTTGTCGCCATCGAGCTTGTAGACGAAGGTGCCGTTGTTACCGAACTGGATCGCAGCGGAAGGTGCCAGCACCACGTTGTGCAGGGTGTCGGCCAGCAGATGCACATTGACGAACTGATTGGGGAACAGCGCCTGATCCTTGTTATCGAAGCGCGCCTTGAATTTCAGGGTGCCGGTGGTCACGTCGATCTGGTTGTCCAGGCTTTGCAGCACGCCCACCGCCTGCTTTTTCGCGTCGCCACGGTCCCAGGCTTCCACCGGCAGTTTGTTGCCGGCGTGGTAACGGGCCAGCACGGCTTCCAGGGTATTTTCCGGCAGGGTGAAGGCCACGCTGATTGGCTGGGTCTGGGTGATCACCGCGAGGGCGGTGGTGTCGTTGGCGGCCACCAGGTTGCCGACATCGAGCTGACGCAGGCCGACGCGACCGGCAATCGGCGCGCGGATCTTGGTGAATTCAAGGTTCAGCTTGGCATCGTCGACCGCGCCCTGGTTGGTCTTGACCGTGCCCTGGTACTGCATGACCAGCGCTTCGGCGGTGTCCAGGGTCTGCTTGGCGATGCTGTCCTGGGCATACAGGCCGCGATAACGCTCGACGTCGACCTGGGCGTTTTTCAACTGGGCCTGGTTCTGCAACAACGTGCCCTGGGCCTGGAGCAAGGCGTTCTGGTAGCTGCGCGGGTCAATTTCCGCCAGAAGGTCGCCGGCCTTGACCATCTGCCCTTCTTCAAAGGCGATCTTCACCAGCTCGCCGCCCACCCGGCTGCGCACATTAATGGTGTTGAGCGCCGTCACCGTGCCCAACGCCTTATAGTACACCGGAAAATCCCCCAGCGCCGCCGACGCTACACGCACCGGAATCGGGCCGGTAGCACCGCCGAAACCCGGGCGCGCCATGCCGGTTTTACCGGTGTGCCCGGCCGGAGCGTCCTTATGGGCCGCGCTGCCGGGCCAGAACTTCCAGCACAGGCCGGCGATAACCAGCAGCACGAGCAGGCCGAACAGCCAGCGACGGGAGTTGCGGGGGGAGGATTGCATGGAGTGATCAACCATTGGGCGCGAGAGCTTCTTCTTTGGGAGGCTGAAAGATAAGCACTGGGGTGCGTTTAGAAAAGCACCTTTACCGGCTATTTACCTTGGGCTTACAACTTTTAACTGATGATCTTAGTCCACCGGCTATTTCGCTAAACCGCTGACGCTCAAATAAAAACGGCCTGGACTAGGCCAGGCCGCAATCATGCATCATACGTGTTACTGCCAAACGACAGTCACGCGCAGATACAGTTACTTCAACACAGCCAGGGCGGCGTCGTAGTTTGGCTCTTCAGCGATTTCCTTGACCAATTCGCTGTGCAGCACAATGTCGTTTTCGTCCAGCACCACCACCGCGCGAGCGGTCAGGCCCTTGAGCGGGCCGTCGGCAATCGCCACACCGTAATCAACGGCGAAATCCGAATCGCGGAAGTCCGACAGGTTCTTCACGTTTTCCAGGCCTTCGGAACCGCAGAAACGCGCCTGGGCGAATGGCAGGTCGGTGGAGATGCACAGCACCACGGTGTTTTCCACATCGTTGGCCTGGGCGTTGAACTTGCGCACCGAGGTCGCGCAGGTTGGGGTGTCAACGCTTGGGAAGATGTTCAGCACTTTGCGCTTGCCGGCAAAGGTGGCCAGGGTGGCGTTGGACAGATCGCCGGCGGTCAGGGTGAAGTCTGCAGCTTTGGCGCCGACTTTCGGCAGTTCGCCTTCAACCTGGACCGGGTTGCCTTTGAGGGTAACTTGAGCCATGAACGGAATCCTTATGCTGGGTTTTGGTTAAACGAAATCGAGAGGCCGAAGTTAACCACAAAGTCCGTTGGCTACCTACCGCCAGACACAAATTGTCATGCCATCTGGTTGTGGTTTAATTGCGCGCTTTTCGCCTGCCCTTCAAGGAAATCAAAGCCGATGAATCATCCCGCCACCAAAGTCCTGGTCATCGGTTACGTCTGGCCGGAGCCGCGTTCTTCGGCTGCGGGCGGGCATATGATGCAAATTCTGCAGAGTTTTCTCACACAAGGTTGGGACATCACCTTCAGCAGCCCGGCCACCATCGGCGAGCACAAGGCCGACTTGCCGGCGCTGGGCATCCGTGAATGCGCCATTGAGCTCAATAACAGCAGCTTCGACGACTTCATCCGTGAACTGGCGCCGGACATCGTGCTGTTCGACCGCTTCATGATGGAAGAACAGTTCGGCTGGCGCGTGGAAAAAGGCTGCCCCAACGCCCTGCGCGTGCTGGAAACCTCCGACCTGCAAAGCCTGCGCGACGCCCGGCATGTGCGGCTCAAGGCGGCGCTCAAGGCCGATCCGGAGCGCGATGACTTTACTGCCCTGTTCGCCCCGGATCTGGAGCAAGAATTCCAACGGATGGCCGACACTGACCTGGCCAAACGCGAAATTGCCGCGATCTACCGCTGCGACATCAGCCTGATGATCTCCGACGTGGAAATCCGCCTGCTCACCGAGCAGTTCAAGGTGCCCGCCGCCCTGCTCCACTGGTGCCCGTTGATGATGGAGCCGCCAACCGCAGCTTTTGCGCCGTTCGAAGACCGCGCGCACTTTCTCAGCATCGGCAACTTCCGCCACGCGCCCAACTGGGACGCGGTACTGTGGATGAAGCACAGCCTCTGGCCGCTGATCCGCCAGCAATTACCGGGCGCCCAGTTGCACATCTACGGCGCCTACACCCCGCCCAAGGCCACCGCCCTGCACAACCCGGCACAGGGCTTTCATGTGATGAACTGGGCCGAAGATGCGCTGCAAGTGATGACGGCGGCGCGTATCTGCCTGGCGCCGCTGCGCTTTGGTGCGGGGATCAAGGGCAAACTGGCGGACGCGATGCTGTGCGGCACGCCGACTATCACCACGCCAATCGGTGCCGAAGCCATGGGCGCCGGACAGCCCTGGCCGGGGGCCATCGAGCACAGCGCCACGGCCCTGGCCGCAGCCGCCGTGAGCCTGTACCAGGACCGCGAGCGCTGGGCCCAGGCCCAGGAACACGGCCGCCAACTGCTTGCCCGGCGCTATGACCAGACGGTCCACGGGCCAGCGCTGGTGGCCTGCCTGGAACACTGTCGCAGCCAGCTGGACGCCCATCGACGGGATAATTTCACCGGCAGCATGCTGCGCCACCATGCGCATAAGAGTACGCAGTACATGTCCCAATGGATCGAGGCAAAAAACCGCAGCCTTTAACGCGCGACGCTGGCAGGGTCGCGCGCAACGGGGCATTATCCTACGCGGCACCCACAATAAAGCGACGGCAACATGACCCGAGCAACGCGCATCACCGACCCTTCCTACGAGTTGATGGACGACCATAACGGCCTGTCCATCATCTATCGCCAGCACGGCTTTCCCTGCCCGCTGGTGCGCTGGCACTTCCATAAGGAATACGAGCTGCACCTGATCGTCGCCAGCTCCGGCAAGGTGTTCATTGGCGACTACATCGGCAACTTCTATCCCGAAAGCCTGTTCCTGACGGGCCCCAATTTGCCGCATAACTGGATCAGCCAGGTGGAGGCCGATGAGACAGTCCCCAAGCGCGACATGCTGGTGAACTTTACCGACGAGTTGCTGGAAAACGGCAGTCAGATCTTCACCGAACTCAGAAGCCTGGCGCCGCTGCTCGAACGCGCCCAGTACGGCATCGAATTCCGCTGCAAAACCACCATCGCGCGAGCCATGGATCTGATGCAGCGCATCGAAGACACCCAGGGCATGGCGCGGCTGGGGCACTTCTTTATCTTGCTGGAAGTATTGAGCGCCTGCGAGGACTACCATCTGCTGTCGGGTGCCACTACACCCCAGCTGGCCGATGAGCACAGCATCGACCGCACCAACCGCGCGGTGGATTATATTTTTGCCCACTACGCCCGCGAGCTACCGTTGGAGGAAGTGGCAGACTACCTGGGCATGAAGCCCACCTATTTTTCCCGCGTGTTCAAACAGGCTACCGGGCGCACGTTTATCGAGTTCGTCAACCGGCTGCGCATCAGCAAGTCCTGCGAGTTGCTGGCCGATGGCGACAAGGCGGTGACGGATGTGTGCTTTGAGTCGGGCTTCAATAACATTTCCAACTTCAACCGGCGCTTTCAGCAGCTCAAGGGCATGACCCCATCGCACTATCGGCGCCTGGCCGTACAACGGTTGACCGAGCGTAACCAGGCCTGAGCCTGACGCAACCACTCGTCGCTTCTGTCAACTTTGACAGCTATCCGCTCTGCTGCCAGGGGTGTGTGATTTCCTTGCCCGGTTTCACCACTGTACAAGGAGCGCTCACGATGAAAGAACCAACGTCCTCCAACCTGCCCATTCCCCTGTGTGAATCCCCGCCCCACGAGCCCGCATCGCCCTCCGCCGTCAACCTTGACCCGCCTTATGTCAACGGCGCACTGCGGCCGAATCTGGATGCTGACGTAGGATTGGGCATTCGACAGATCGATCCGTGGCTGATTGTGAATTTTGAAAAATGGTCGAACTTCAACGTCGGTGACACCTATAAATTTTTCGCCGGCAGTACCAACTACGCTTTGGGTGCAGGCGAGGTTTACCTGGAAGATTTGTACAAGGACCGTGTGCAGTTGGTCATTCCCGCATCGCTGGTGCCCGAAGGCACGATTTATCCCTGCTTCGGTGAAGTGATCAGAGTGGGCAGCGCCACGCCCAGCACATCCCCACCTCAGACCTGGTACACCAAAACCTCACGGCCAGGTGGTCGCAGCATCTACCCATGGTTCCACTCGAACCTGGTGATACACCTGCCTGAAGACCTGGAATACACGCCGCTGGACGCCGAGCGTGCCAAGGCAGGAGTGGACTTGACCTGTGACTTTTATCCGTTCTGCACGGTAGGCGACACTATTGAAGTGTGGTGGAACGGTATCGCTGTTTTTCAAAAAATCGATCAGCAACACGTTGATGGCACCAAGCCCATCATCGTGCATGTACCTGAACAAACGATTATTTCAGGGGGCAGCGGCGCAGTCTCCATTCTCTTCCGGGTGTTTGACCGCGTACTCAACTATTCCGGGGAAGACCCGCAGTGGTCGAAGGTGGTCAAGCTGGAAACCGACCTTGAACGCGGCTTGCTTGATCGGCCGCACTTCGTGGTCGGCGGTGAGTCCGTCGACGAGCTGAATCTTGATACCCATGGAGACGAGGTGTTCACCGCGGAAATGGTCGTTCCTCGAACACTACCCGCTACGCCCAATGATACCGCCAGACCTACCCCCGTCGGCGCGCTGATCCATGTAACCCTGACCCAGTTCTACCCGGATGGCTCATCCAGCGTGGTGACGCTGCCTGGTTTTCCTGCACGCATCGGCCTTTCGTCCTCCATCGTGCTGGACAATAAGTACCTTGAAGATGTGATCGATGGCCAACTGCGCATCGAATATACCCTGACAACGGCCAGCGGCGCCTTCCTGCGCGCTTCTCGACGCCTGAGTATTCGCGTGTTCGGCACGAAAAAAATGATGCCCCCGATGCGAATCGAGCAGGACGAGGGCGGCCTGATTGATCCGGAACACCCTTTCATCAGAGCCATTTTCCCGGTCTACAGCCCTTACGCCCCCAGCAACAGCGTGACCTTTCGCATGGAAACACCGCGACCTGGCGGCGGACTGATTGAATACGAAGAAACCGTGAACGCCGGCGCCCCACCGCCACCTGACCGCTTTCGCATCGTACTGCAGGAGGACTTTGCGCCCTTCATTGGCGTGGGGCCGGTCAAGGTCTACTACCTCGTCAATGACCATCAAATGCGCACGCTTGGCCCAGGCGTACAGACGGTGCGCAAGTCCGAAGTGTTGGAAGTCATTTTCGGATCGGTCGTCGCCGAGTTGCCAGCGCCGCAATTGCAGTATGTCGACGTGTTCGACAACCTGGACCCTGCCAGCGTGATCGGAGGTCAGCTCAAGCTGACGTTGCCCGAAACACGCACGTTTCCTGGGGACAAGTTCTTCTGGACATGGCTGGGCGCCAATGCCAGCGGAACCACTGGAGGGGAAGTCGAACTCTATTCCGATACGGCAGGCAAGCCGGTAGTGGTCCTGGTGGACGAAGCGTTCGTCATTGCCAATGACAATAAGGAAATCCGCCTGAGCTACGCCTTGGCACCCAAGGACGGCAGCCGACGCCGTTATTCGGAGCGCCGGACCATTACCGTGGGCCAGGCGCTGACCCTCAAGCGTCCCGAGGTCGTGCAGGCCTCGCGCTATCCCGACCAGTTGGCGGCGGTGGCCGCGACAAAGGGCGCGACTGTCGTCGTCGAGTACCCGCAGATGCTGCCTTCCCATCAGGTTCGCTGTTGCTGGACCGGCATTGCGGACATCGGCACTTACTGCGAGACCCAATACGGCAGCTCTTCGAAAGTGCTGCACTTTGATATCGACCCGGAGGTGGTGGGCGCCAACATCCAGGCCCAGGGACACGTCATCCACGTGCAGTACTTCGTCATGCGGGGCGAGCACGAGTCCCCTTCGCCTGTGCTGGCCCTGGAGTTGTTGCCACCGCCGCTGCCTGAACCCTACATAGAAGGCCACTCCTATGATGGCGTGCTGAATATCGGCACATTGAACGGTACCGAACGCGCGATTGAAGAACGCTGGCACTTCAGTCATCGGTTCCAGCGAATGTGGTTCGAGATGTCCGGCACCTACGCTGACGGTTATCCCTTCGACCACACCTTTTACACGGCAGACCTGGTGACACAGGACGGCGAATTGAACGGTATTCGTCCACCGGCGCCGGTCGCTGAATTGCGCAAGCTCAAGGACGGCTCCCCACTGACCATGCGCTTCGGGGTAACGTTCGACCGCAGCGCCGAGCGGGCCAATGCGGTCTGGTTCAAGGAGCGGCGCTATACCATTCAGGCCTTGCCCGCGC
Organism: Pseudomonas sp. R1-43-08; assembly: GCF_003852255.1. Taxonomy (NCBI): domain Bacteria; kingdom Pseudomonadati; phylum Pseudomonadota; class Gammaproteobacteria; order Pseudomonadales; family Pseudomonadaceae; genus Pseudomonas; species Pseudomonas sp. R1-43-08. The sequence continues at coordinate 2,233,489 of NZ_CP027734.1, read as the reverse complement.
AGTTCCCGGTGCCGACGCTGATCGAGGCAACCGGCTCCGGCACACTGGTCACCCTGGCGCCCTTGAACGCACAGTACGGGGCGCATGTGCAGGTGTCCACCAGCCCGATGTATACCAGCGACGTCATCTTCGTGGAGGTCGTGGGTAAAACCGCTGCAGGCTCGGCAGTGATCGGGCCGAAGTATGGCGAAACCGATGGCACCGTCATCGTCGACGTGCCCGCTTCAGTGATCGCCGCGAATATCGGCAACACGCCTACGCAGTTCACGATCAGGTATACGGTGACACGAGGCGGGCAAACCCGGCCCTCGGTACCGCTCACGGTCAATCTTGAAAGCCTGCCGCTGAGCGAACTGAGAAAAACCGTGATTCGTATCGATCAAGCATCCGCCAGCGGCGTGATCGATGTGGACGCCCTGCCCGGCAACGCCACCGCAAGGGTGACGACCTTCCCATTCATTGCCCCACACCTGCCCGTATGGCTGTATTTGTACGGTTTCAGAGCCGACGGTACGCCGCATAACCTGACCCTGATGAATGGTTCGAACAAGGCCGAGGTCGACTCGGCCTGGATCAGCCAGGGTTATCACCTGGAAACCGTATTGATCAACTACCTGCGAGACCTTGGCAATCGCAGCCAGCTGACCCTGCAATTCAAAGCGGCGCTCAATGGCGTAAGGGATGAATTGCAAGCGATTGAATTTCCACCCACCCGTTACACGCTGCAGAGCGTGATGATCAAGGAGTGCACGACGTTCAATGACAATTACATGAACTACTGGCTCAGTGAATGGCCGGACGCAGGCATTCGCCGCGAGTCGAATGGCAACTATTTCTGGCAGTCGACACCGACTACCGGCAGGGGCGTCAGTCTGTACAAAGTGCTGACGCCCGCCGCCGAGGGCTACTACCGCGTCAGCTTCCGCTACAGGATCAGCAAGTTTGCCGCGATTGGGGGGCCGACCTTTGTCGAGATTCATCTGGGCACGTTGAAATGGACGCAAAACGTGCCCACGTTGAATACCTGGCTCAGCGTCAATGTGCCGCTCGGTTATTTGCCCGGCAAACCGTTCGAGGCCTCCGTTTCGGTCAGAAACCCGACCACCGGCGGGGTGTATGACATCGATGATATCTGTATCACACAGACGCCGTATCCGACCGTGATGTAGAGGTAAAAAAAGGGATCGGTACCTGGGTACCGATCCCTTTTCAATGGCTTGCTGCGGCTTGAAAATGTTGGGGACAGGCAGTCCCGTCAGGGTCTCACACAGGCACGCACGGACTCATCGAACTCCAACCCGGTCGGGCAGTTGTAGGGGTATTGAATCCACCGACTAATGCTGCTGTTCCAGAAACACCGATGGAATCCACCTACCACATTGGTGCTTTTAAAATAGCCTTCTTTCGTACATACCGGTTCTCGTGATGCCAACGGCGATTCGGTGCTACAAGCGCTGATAAAACCTGCAATCATCAAGACTAATAGCGCTTTATTGCTTTTGAGGTTTACACGAAAAGGATTCATAAACATCTCCAAGTTGGTGTATGCCACGCCATTAACTCCCCGTTGTTTTTCTGCGTCTACTGTCAGAATTAACAGGTGACCGCGCCATGACGCTGCGCTACCGCTGTGCCCGTGCAGTGCAAAAAAGTATCAGTCTCAGTGCTCCCAAGGATTTGTCACCGGCGCATTTGAGGGCTGTAATCAACGCACACTCTTCCTGACTCCCTGTGGGAAGACACAACAACAATAACCGTCCTTCTGTAGCCCCTGGGCGCGGAAATGGAGTGCGCGATGAAGTTCACAGCAAAAGCTCTGCTTGTCTCAACCTGCATGATGACCTGCATGACCCTCAGCGCCGTCAGCCTCGGCGCGCAAACCCTGACCATTGCCACCGTCAACAACAGCGACATGATCCGCATGCAGAAGCTCTCGAAAACCTTCGAGGCCGAGCATCCGGAGATCAAGCTGAACTGGGTGGTGCTCGAAGAAAACGTGCTGCGCCAGCGCCTGACCACCGACATTGCCACCCAGGGCGGCCAGTTCGACGTGTTGACCATCGGCATGTACGAAGCCGCACTCTGGGGCGCCAAGGGCTGGCTGGAGCCGATGAAGGACCTGCCGGCTTCCTACGACCTCGATGATGTGTTCCCTTCGGTACGCGACGGCCTGTCGGTCAAAGGCTCGCTGTACGCCCTGCCGTTCTATGCCGAAAGCTCGATCACCTATTACCGCACCGACCTGTTCAAGGACGCCGGGCTGAGCATGCCCGAGCATCCGACCTGGAGCCAGATCGGTGAATACGCGGCCAAGCTCACCGACAAATCCAAAGAGCAATACGGCCTGTGCCTGCGCGGTAAAGCCGGCTGGGGTGAAAACATGGCGCTGATCACCACCCTGGCCAACGGCTACGGCGCACGCTGGTTCGACGAGAAGTGGCAGCCCGAATTCAACGGCCCGGAGTGGAAAGACGCGCTGAACTTCTACGTCGACAACATGAAGAAATCCGGCCCGCCGGGTGCGTCCAGCAACGGCTTCAACGAAAACCTGGCGCTGTTCAACAGCGGCAAGTGCGCGATCTGGGTGGACGCCAGCGTGGCCGGCTCGTTCGTCACCGACAAGAGCCAGAGCAAAGTGGCCGAGCATGTCGGCTTCACCTTCGCTCCACACGAGAAGACCGACAAGGGCACCTCGTGGCTGTACTCCTGGAGCCTGGCGATCCCCACCAGCTCCAAGGCCAAGGACGCCGCCAAGGTGTTCACCACCTGGGCCACCTCCAAGGAATATGGCGCATTGGTCGCCAAGACCGACGGCGTCGCCAACGTACCGCCAGGCACCCGTCAATCCACCTACAGCGACGCGTACATGAAGGCCGCGCCGTTCGCCAAGGTGACCCTGGAATCGCTGAAAGTCGCGGACCCGACCAAACCCACCGAAAAACCGGTGCCATATATCGGTATTCAGTTGGTGACCATTCCTGAATTCCAGGCGATTGGTACCCAGGTCGGCAAGTTCTTCTCCGGCGCGCTGACCGGCCAGCAGACGGTCGATGCCGCACTGACGGCCGCGCAGACCACCACCGAGCGGGAAATGAAGCGGGCCGGTTACCCCAAATAACCCCCGATCCTGTAGGAGCGAGGCGGGCGGCTAGCCCTTGCTCGCGAAAAAGGTACATCCGACGCCGCAATGCGCCTGGAATACCTTCGCGAGCAAGCTCGCTCCTACAGGGGTTTTGCGCACCTGTCCCTAACCGGTCTTGATTACCATGAATACATCACCCAAAAACCGCCTGGCCAACCCCGGCTGGTTCCTCGTCAGCCCCTCGGTGGCCTTGCTGCTGCTGTGGATGATCGTGCCCCTGGGCATGACCCTGTACTTTTCGCTGATCCGTTACAACCTGCTCTACCCCGGCGAAAACCAATTCGTAGGGCTGGAGAACTTCACTTACTTCGTCACCGACTCGGGCTTCCTGCCCGGCGCCACCAACACGCTGTTGCTGGTGGGCAGCGTGCTGCTGATCAGCGTGGTGTTCGGCGTGCTGATCAGTGCGCTGCTGGAGGCCAGCGAGTTCTTCGGTCGCGGCCTGGTGCGGGTGTTGTTGATTTCGCCGTTCTTCATCATGCCCACCGTCGGCGCGTTGATCTGGAAGAACCTGATTTTTCACCCGGTGTCGGGGATTCTCGCTGCGGTGTGGAAGTTCTTTGGCGCCGAGCCGGTGGACTGGCTGGCGCACTACCCGCTGCTGTCGATCATCATCATTGTGTCGTGGCAGTGGCTGCCCTTCGCCATCCTGCTGCTGATGACCGCCATGCAGTCCCTCGACCAGGAACAAAAGGAAGCCGCGCGCCTGGACGGAGCCGGCGCCATCGCGATTTTCTGGCACCTGACCCTGCCGCACCTGGCCCGTCCGATTGCCGTGGTGGTGATGATCGAAACCATCTTCCTGCTCTCGGTGTTCGCCGAAATCTTCACCACCACCAACGGCGGCCCCGGCTACGCCTCGACCAACCTCGCCTACCTGATCTACAACCAGGCGCTGGTGCAGTTCGACGTGGGCATGGCCTCGGCCGGCGGTTTGATCGCCGTGGTCATCGCCAATATCGCGGCGATCATCCTGGTGCGGATGATCGGCAAAAACCTGACTGACAAGCCTTGAGGGCCGCGCCATGACGCTTCAACAATCCCGCCGCCTGCAAAGCCTGTTGCTCGGCACCCTGGCCTGGGCCATTGCGATCCTGATTTTCTTCCCGATCTTCTGGATGGTACTGACCAGCTTCAAGACCGAAATCGACGCGTTCGCCACGCCGCCGCAGTTCATCTTCACGCCGACGCTGGAGAACTACCTGCACATCAACGAGCGCAGCAACTACTTCGCCTACGCCTGGAACTCGGTGCTGATTTCGTTCAGCGCCACCGCCCTGTGCCTGCTGATTTCGGTGCCGGCCGCCTACTCCATGGCCTTCTACGAGACAAAGCGCACCAAAGGCACGCTGCTGTGGATGCTGTCCACCAAGATGCTGCCGCCGGTGGGCGTACTGATGCCGATCTACCTGCTGGCCAAGAGTTTTGGCCTGCTCGATACGCGCATCGCGCTGATCATCATCTACACCCTGATCAACCTGCCGATCGTGGTGTGGATGGTTTACACCTACTTCAAGGACATTCCCAAGGACATCCTCGAAGCCGCACGCCTGGATGGCGCCACCCTGTGGCAGGAAATGGTGCGGGTGCTGCTGCCGATCGCCAAGGGCGGCCTGGCCTCCACCGTGCTGCTGTCGCTGATCCTGTGCTGGAACGAAGCCTTCTGGTCGCTGAACCTGACGTCATCGAGCGCCGCGCCGCTGACCGCGCTGATCGCCTCCTATTCCAGCCCCGAAGGCTTGTTCTGGGCCAAGTTGTCCGCCGTGTCGACCCTGGCCTGCGCGCCGATCCTGATTTTCGGCTGGATCAGCCAGAAACAACTGGTGCGCGGCCTGTCCTTTGGCGCAGTCAAATAATAATTCCAAGCGGAGGGCCCATCATGGCCAACCTGAAAATCAAGAATCTGCAAAAAGGCTTCGAAGGTTTTTCCATCATCAAGGGCATCGACCTGGAAGTGAACGACAAGGAATTCGTGGTGTTCGTCGGCCCGTCGGGCTGTGGCAAATCCACGCTGCTGCGGCTGATCGCCGGCCTTGAGGAAGTCAGCGAAGGCACCATCGAGCTGGACGGGCGCGACATCACCGAAGTGACCCCGGCCAAGCGCGACCTGGCAATGGTGTTCCAGACCTACGCCCTGTACCCGCACATGAGCGTGCGCAAGAACATGTCGTTCGCCCTGGACCTGGCCGGCGTCGACAAGCAACTGGTGGAGAGCAAAGTCAACGAAGCGGCGCGCATTCTGGAGCTGGGCCCGCTGCTGGAGCGCAAGCCCAAGCAGCTCTCCGGCGGCCAGCGCCAGCGCGTGGCGATTGGCCGGGCGATTGTGCGTAACCCGAAGATTTTCCTGTTCGACGAACCCTTGTCCAACCTTGACGCCGCTCTGCGCGTGCAGATGCGCCTGGAACTGGCACGCCTGCATAAAGAGCTGCAGGCGACCATGATCTACGTGACCCACGACCAGGTTGAAGCCATGACCTTGGCCGATAAAGTCGTGGTGCTCAACAGCGGGCGCATCGAACAGGTCGGCTCGCCGCTGGACCTGTACCACCAGCCGGCCAACCTGTTTGTGGCGGGCTTTCTCGGCACGCCGAAGATGGGTTTCCTCAAGGGCAAGGTCACGCGTGTCGAAGGCCAGGGCTGTGATGTGCAGCTCGACGCCGGCACCCTGATCAGCCTGCCGCTCAGTGGCCCGACCTTGAGCGTGGGCAGCGCGGTGACCCTGGGCATTCGTCCGGAACACCTGGAAATCGCCACGCCGGGCCAGACCACCCTGACCGTTACCGCCGACGTCGGCGAACGCCTGGGCAGCGACACCTTCTGCCACGTCATCACCGCCAACGGCGAGCCTTTGACGATGCGCATTCGCGGCGACATGGCCAGCCAGTACGGCGAGACGCTGCACCTGCACCTCGATCCGGCCCACTGCCATCTGTTCGACACCGAGGGCGTGGCCGTAGCCCGCCCCCTGCGCGCCGCCGCCTGATTTCGCGAGTATTACGCCATGAAGCTGAATAAACAGAACCTCACCCAGTTGGCGCCCGACGTGAAAGTGCCGGCCTATGCCATCGCCAGTACATCCCAGGGCATTGCGCATATCGGTGTCGGCGGTTTCCACCGCGCGCACCAGGCGTTTTACACCGACGCCTTGATGAACACCGGCGAGGGCCTGGACTGGAGCATCTGCGGCGTTGGCCTGCGTGCCGAAGACCGCAAGGCCCGCGACGACCTGGCCGGTCAGGATTATCTGTTCACCCTGTATGAACTGGGCGACACCGACGACACCGAAGTGCGTGTGATCGGCGCCATCAGCGACATGTTGCTGGCAGAAGACGGTGCCCAGGCCCTGATCGATAAACTGGCCGAGCCGGCCATCCGTATCGTCTCGCTGACCATCACCGAAGGCGGCTACTGCATCGACGACAGCAACGGCCAATTCATGGCCCACCTGCCGCAGATCCAGCATGACCTGGCGAACCCCGGCGCACCGCAGACCGTGTTCGGGTTTATCTGCGCCGCGCTGACCAAGCGCCGCGCCGCCGGCACCCCGGCGTTCAGCGTGATGTCCTGCGATAACCTGCCGCACAACGGCGCCGTCACCCGCAAGGCCCTGCTCGCATTCGCCGCGCTGCACGATGCGCAACTGCATGACTGGATCGACGCCAATGTGAGCTTCCCGAATGCCATGGTCGACCGCATCACACCGATGACCAGCACCGCCCACCGCTTGCAACTGCATGATGAGCACGGCATTGACGATGCCTGGCCGGTGGTGTGCGAACCCTTTGTGCAATGGGTGCTGGAAGACAAGTTCGTCAACGGCCGCCCGGCCTGGGAAAAGGTCGGCGTGCAGTTCACCGATGACGTGACGCCGTACGAAGAAATGAAGATCGGCCTGCTCAACGGCAGTCACCTCGCCCTGACGTACCTGGGTTTTCTCAAGGGCTACCGGTTCGTTCACGACACCATGAACGACCCGCTGTTCGTCGCCTACATGCGCGCCTACATGGACCTCGACGTCACGCCACACCTGGCGCCCGTGCCAGGCATCGACCTGACGGCGTACAAGCAGACCCTGGTCGACCGCTTCTCCAACCAGGCAATTGCCGACCAGTTGGAACGAGTGTGCTCGGACGGTTCGTCGAAGTTTCCCAAGTTCACCGTGCCGACCATCAACCGCCTGATCGCCGATGGGCGTGAGACCGAACGCGCGGCGCTGGTGGTGGCCGCCTGGGCCTTGTATTTGAAGGGTGTCGACGAAAATGGCGTGGCCTACACGATTCCCGATCCGCGTGCCGAGTTCTGCCAGGCGCTGGTGAGTGATGACGCGTTGATCAGCCAGCGCCTGCTGGGGGTTGAAGAGATTTTCGGCACGGCTATTCCCAACTCGCCTGCATTTGTGGCAGCGTTCGAGCGGTGTTATGTGAGCCTGCGCGATAGCGGCGTCAGCGCGACCCTGCAGAATCTCCTGCAGAAACCGGCTTAAAATGTGGGAGGGGGCTTGCTCCCGATGGCGGTGGGTCAGTAAAAGATGCATCAACTGACACGCCCTCATCGGGAGCAAGCCCCCTCCCACATGTGGACCGCATTGACAACTCCAACAATAAGACTGCTGAGCAAATCATCATGACCCAGCAAAACCTGTTCCTCGGCATCGACTGCGGCACCCAGGGCACCAAAGCCATCGTCCTCGACGCTTCCAGCGGCAAGGTACTGGGCCTGGGCGCCGCTGCGCACACCTTGATCAGCGGCGCCAACGGCCGGCGTGAGCAACACACCCAGGAATGGCTGGACGCCTTCACCGAAGCCACCCACCGCGCCCTGCAACAGGCCGGGGTGGACGGCCAGGACATCCTCGGCATCGGTGTTTCCGGCCAGCAACACGGCCTGGTGTTGCTCGATGCCCAGGGCCAGGTGCTGCGCCCGGCAAAGCTGTGGTGCGACACCGAAACCGCCGCGGAAAACGAGCGCCTGTTGCACCATCTGGGCGGCGAAAGCGGCTCGCTGGAGCGTCTGGGCGTGGCCATCGCGCCGGGCTACACGGTGTCCAAACTGCTCTGGACCCGTGAACAGCACCCAGACCTCTTTGCGCGCATCGCCCATATCCTGCTGCCCCACGACTACCTCAATTACTGGCTCACCGGCCGCGCCGTCGCCGAATACGGCGATGCGTCGGGCACCGGCTACTTCAACGTGCGCCGCCGTGAATGGGACGTGGCGCTGCTCGCGCACATCGACCCCAGCGGTCGCCTGCAGGCGGCGCTGCCCGAGCTGATTGAAGCCGATCAAGCAGTGGGCACGATCCTGCCGGCCATCGCCGAGCGGCTGGGCATCAACCCCAACGCGGTTGTCGCCAGCGGCGGCGGCGATAACATGATGGGCGCCATTGGCACCGGCAACATCGCTCCTGGGGTGATCACCATGAGCCTGGGCTCATCAGGCACCGTCTACGCCTTTGCCGACCAGCCCAACGTCAGCCCCCAGGCCTCAGTCGCCACCTTCTGCGCATCCAGCGGCGGCTGGTTGCCCTTGATCTGCACCATGAACCTGACCAACGCGACCGGGGTGATCCGCGAGCTGTTCGAACTCGACCTGCACGCCTTCAATGCCCTGGTCGAGCAGGCCCCCATTGGCGCGGACGGCGTGAGCATGCTGCCATTCCTCAACGGCGAACGGGTGCCCGCCCTGCCCCAGGCCACCGGCAGCCTGCACGGCCTGACCATGACCAACCTGACCCGCGCCAACCTGTGCCGCGCGGTGGTCGAAGGCACCACTTTCGGCTTGCGCTACGGCCTGGACCTGCTGCGCCAGACCGGCCTGCAAAGCCTGCGCATCCGCTTGATCGGCGGCGGTTCGAAAAGCCCGCTGTGGCGACAGATGGTCGCCGATATCATGAACACCGAAGTGGTCTGTACCGAACAGAGCGAGGCCGCGGCCCTGGGCGCGGCGATCCAGGCGGCGTGGTGCCAGTCCGGCGAATCCCTGACCAGCCTGTGCGACAAATGCGTGAGTCTTGACCCGGCTAGCCGTACCCTGCCGGTGCCGGCCAACGTGAGCGCCTATCAACAGGCCTATGAGCGCTATCAACAGCTCGTGGCAACCCTTTAAGAGCGAGTGACTATGTATCTGGTGTGTGGTGAAGCGCTGTTCGATTTTTTCAGCGAGGAGGATGCCGACGGGCAGGCTGCCAAGCTCAATTACACGGCGATTGCCGGTGGTTCGCCGTTCAACGTGGCGGTGGGCCTGCGCCGCCTGGGGGTCGAGTCCGGGTTCTTCGCCGGGATCTCCCATGACTACCTGGGCCGGCGCTTGCTACAGGTGCTCAAGGACGAAGGCGTGAGTGAAGATTTCCTGGTGCCCTTCGACGCGCCGACCACCCTGGCCATGGTGGCCGTGGGTGCCAATGGTTCACCGCAATACAGCTTTCGTGGCGAAGGCTCTGCAGACCGGCAACTGCAGTTGACGCATCTGCCGCCCCTGGGTGATGAGATTCGCGGGCTGCATGTGGGCTCGTTTTCGCTGGTGGTACAGCCGATTGGCGACACACTGCTGGCGCTGGTCAAGCGCGAAAGCGGCAAGCGCCTGATCAGCCTCGACCCTAACGTACGGCTGAACCCGCAACCGGACATCCAGCTGTGGCGCGACCGTGTGACGGAGTTGGTCAAGCATGCGGATTTGATCAAGGTCAGCGATGAAGACCTGCACCTGCTCTACCCCGAGCAGTCGCCGGAAAGCGTGCTGCAAGGCTGGCTGCAACACCGCTGCCAGTTGGTATTTCTCACCCGTGGCGGCGATGGCGCCAGCGTGTTCAGCCGCCGCCACGGCAACTGGTCACAACCGGCAATCGAGATTGTGATGGCCGACACGGTCGGCGCCGGCGATACCTTCCAGGCGGCACTGATTGCCTGGTTGACCGAGCACCGGTTGGACTCGGTGCAAGGGCTGCAACAACTCAGCCGCGAACAGATCGACGCCATGCTCGGCTTTGCGATTCGCGCCGCGGCGCTGACCTGCACCCGCACCGGGCCGGACCTGCCTTACCGCACCCAGCTAGGCTGAGCGCCCCACAGGCCACGCACTGCGTGGCCTGCAACCTTTTGTCAGAAATTTCACCGATGAACGAGGTGTGTGCTAGACCAAAGAACAGCAGTAATAAAAACACAACGTAGGACACGTTATGACCAAGGTCTCAGGCTTTCCAACCCGAGCCGTTATTGCTGTCGGCATCCTTTCACTGCAGTACATCACCCCCCAGGCCGCGCATTCCGCGTGTGCCTTTACCCCAGGTTCAGGCGACGATACCTACGTCTGCGACAGCGGCACCAGCACCGCCGGACTCACCGATCTTCTGGGAAACAATCGTCTGTCGCTGCCCGCCGGTGGTACGGGAACCGTCAACGGCCCTGTCACGTTCGGCGCGGGCGAAGATCGAATCCGGATTGATGCCGGCAGTATCCTGGGTGCTGTGCAACAAGGCTCCGGCATCGATGACTTCGTTATGAACGGCGGGCGAATTCCTTCTCTGGCCCAGGGCGATGGCCTCGACACCTTTCTGATCACCGGCGGCGTCATCGAAAGAGAATTCGTCGACGGTGACGTGGCGAGACAAACCGGCGGCACGATTGGCCGGGTCGACATGAAGCTGGACGATAACGTATACGAGATGACCGGCGGCGAGATCCTCGGCAACCTGGTCACCGGGTTCGGCAAGGACAGGATCGACATCTCGGGAACAGGCAGCGTAGGCGGCAACATCAGCACCAGCGGCGGCGATGACATCATCAGGGTGAGCGGCGGCGTGATCAAAGGTGAAATCCGCGCCAGTTTCGGCAACGACACGTTCACCTGGAGCAACGGCGGTGAGATCCAGTCTTCAGTATTGATGGGCGATGGTGACGATACCGCCTTGCTCAGCGGCCTTACTGAAAGCCGGTTGGCCGCCACGCCGTCGATTGACGGTGGTCTGGGCAATGATCAGCTGACATTGGATAACACCACCTCCGGCAACGCTGCGCGCTATGTCGGCTGGGAGACGGTCAACCTCAATAACGCCTCGCGTTTTGACCTGGCTGGGGATTTTTTCCTCGGCGACAGCACCAGCAACACCGGTACGTTCAACATCGATGGCAGCAGCACCCTGGCCGTGACGCAAGGCGCCATCCGGCCTTACACCACGGGCCAATTGGCCACGCTGAACAATGCCGGTACGATCGACATGACCACCGGCAGCGCCAGTACCGGCGATGCGCTCACGGTGCATGGCAATTACGTGGGCAACAACGGTCAACTGTGGCTGCAAACCGTGCTCGGTGACGACACCTCCGCCACCGACAAGCTGGTAGTGTCCAATGGCACGCTCAGCGGCCATACCCAGTTGGCCGTGACCAACCTCGGCGGTGCCGGTGGCTTTACCCAGAACAACGGCATCGAGGTGGTCCAGGCCGTCAACGGCGCGGTCAGCAGCACGGATGCCTTTGCCCTCAAGGGCTCGGTGTCGGCCGGTGCCTATGAATACCGGCTGTTCAAAGGTGGCGTGACCGCCGGCACGGAAAACAACTGGTACCTGCGCTCCTCGGTGGTGGCCGTGCAGCCACCCGCCGTGCCGCCTGTGCCACCCACTCCGCCGGTGGTGGTGCCGGTTCCGCCGATTCCGCCGACGCCGCCGGTGGTCGACCCCGATGAACCCCCGGTGGAGCCACCGACCGCGCAGCCGGTCGCGCCGATCGAACCTGCGCCGCCACCGCCGAGCCAGGTGGCGGCAGCCACCTCACCGCAATCGGCCGCCAGCAACCCGGCCGTGCCGACGGCGGTGCCCGGTGCCGAACCTATCGCGCTGTACCGTTTGGAAGTGCCGGTGTACTCGGTAGTGGTCCCCGCCGCGCAAGTCATGACCCGCATGGCCCTGGGCACCTTCCATGACCGCCAGGGCGAGCAAAGCCTGCTCAGCGAAACCGGCGCGGTGCCGGCGGGCTGGGCGCGGGCCTATGGCAGCGACTTCAACAAGCGTTGGTCGGGCACCGTATCGCCAAGCTTCGACGGCAGCGTCAAGGGCTATCAGGTGGGGCACGACCTCTACGCTGCGCACACCAGCGGTGGGCAACTGCAACGGTTTGGCTTGTTCGTCGGGCAGAGTCGCTTGAACGGCGACGTCAAGGGGTTTGCCGAAGGCTTCCAGGATCGGCGCTCGGGACGGGTGAAACTGGATGGCGACAATTTCGGCGCCTACTGGACCTTGACCGGCACCGAAGGTGGGTACGTCGATGTGGTCACGATGTTCACGCGCCTGGACGGTGAAAACAAATCCGACCGTGGCGTGAAGATGAACACCAAGGGCCACGCCCTGGCGCTGTCCGCCGAAGCGGGTTATCCGATCACCCTGTCCGAGCAGTGGGTGGTGGAGCCCCAGGTCCAGGTGATCCGCCAGACCATCGACCTGGACACCCAGCACGACGGCATTTCCAAGGTAGCGTTCGATTCCCAGGAATACTGGACCGGCCGTGTTGGTGCACGCCTCAAGGGCCGCCAACTGGTGGGCAACACCCCCATCGAGCCCTACGTGCGCGCCAATGCCTGGCGTACGTTCGGCGGCAGGGACACGGTGACTTACGATGATGGGGACCGCATCAAGAGTGATCACAAGGCGTCCACCGCCGATGTGGGCGTAGGGATTGTCGCCCGATTGTCTTCAACGGTGAGCGTTTACCTGGCGGCGGACTACACCACCAACCTGGATGGCAACGCCCAGGAGGGCGTGAGCGGCAATGCCGGGGTGCGTATGAGTTGGTGAAGACCGTATGGTTTGAGGGCCTGGCAACTACCAGGCCCACAGGTCAGCGTTGAACGAAGCACACCCTTAAAATCTGCGCCCTCCTGCTCGTTGCAGGACAGGCGTGTGGCTGTGCTTGAGGTCTTCACGCAGTTCAGCGATCAGGTTGCAAATGGCGCGGCTGCTGTCGAGTTTGTCGGCGTTTATACCCTTGACCTCCAAGTCCACTCGATCACGGTCGCGGTCGTCGTACACCCGGATCGTCAGTGAAGCGTCTTCGGCTTTGGTGCATTCACACCGCTTAGGCAGGAAACTTCCTTCAATAATGCTGCGAAGCTCTAGTTCCGAAAGCATGGCTAACCTCTCCTTTGTTGAGACTGCCAATGGTTTTATGAGTATCCGGCAGGCACTTGCCTGCCACGTCTTGCCGGCCCTGGAAGACGCCTACAGAAATAAGCCTACTCGGCAAAATCTCCTGCTGTTGTAACCATTCTTCATAAGCGCTGACGGCGCTTATATATGAAAAATCTGACTGTCTGCATCCTCGGCGAACCACTTCGATTAAACGTTTAACCCACAGGACGCGTGCGCAGGCCGGTTTTTCCAGCAACATATGGCAACCAATTCATCTGTCGTCGTTGGGTCGAGAGGGACTTACGCAAACCATACGAAACATATACGCTTTGTATATCAACCCAACACAGTGAAGCTTATGGGCATCGTCAAGATCACCGACCAACTGCACGAACAGCTGCGCCTGGCCAGCGCCGCGATGGACCGCTCCATCAACGCTCAAGCCGAGTTCTGGATCAAGATCGGCCTACTGGCTGAACTCAATCCCCACCTGCCCTACAACGAGCTGATCAACAAGCTGTTGCTGGACAAACCCGACCTGATCCGAGGGCGCAGCCAATGATCAAGACGCCACAGCAGCTGGTGGTCATGCGCGAAGCCGGGCGCCTGCTGGCCCAGGTGTTCAGCATGCTCGACACCTTTGTCGTCGCCGGCCGCTCCACTCTGGAGCTGGACAGCGCCGTCGAAACCTTCATCCGCCAGGAGCTCAAAGCCCGCCCGGCCAGTCTCGGGCAATATGACTACCCCTTCTGCATCAATACCTCGATCAACGAAGTGGTGTGCCACGGCATGCCCAGCGCCCGGCAAATCCTCAAGGATGGCGACATCATCAATATCGACATCACCCTGGAAAAAGGCGGCTTTATCGCCGACTCCAGCAAGATGTACATGATCGGCAACGTCTCCCCCAAGGCGCGGCGCCTGGTGGAGATGACCTTCGAGGCGATGTGGGCGGGCATCCGCCAGGTGCGGCCCGGCGCCCGCCTGGGTGATATTGGCCATGCGATCCAGCACCATGCGCACACCAATGGCTACAGCGTGGTGCGGGAATACTGCGGCCACGGCATTGGCCGAGACATGCACGAAGAGCCGCAAATCCTGCACTTCGGCCGCCCCGGCACCGGCCTGGAGCTGCGTGAGGGCATGGTGTTCACCATCGAGCCGATGCTCAACCAGGGCAGCGCGAAGGTGCGCAGCCTCAAGGATGGCTGGACGGTGGTGACCAAGGACAACAGCCTCTCGGCGCAATGGGAACACACGGTAGCGGTCACGGCCGATGGGTTCGAAGTATTGACGCTGCAAGCGAGCGCTTGAACCTCAAGCCACCTGCTTGATCCCGGCCTTGGCCTCCAGCTCACGCACCAGCGGCAACACGCGTTTGCCGAAGTACTCCACCTCTTCCTGGAAATGCAGGAAACCGGCCAGCACCAGGTCCACGCCCACCGCCTTGAGCGCCACGATGCGCTCGGCGATCTGCTGCGGTGTGCCGATCAGGTTGGTCTTGAAGCCGTCGTTGTATTGCACCAAGTCTTCAAAGCTGGACTTGGCCCAGTTGCCCTCGCCTTCCGGGGACGCCTTGCCGGCTTGTCTGGCCGCGTCACCGAAGGCGTTGACCGCTTCCGGGTCGGCTTTATCGATGATCTCGGCGAGCACGGCACGCGCTTCTTCCTCGGTGTCGCGGGCGATCACGAAGGCGTTGACGCCGACTTTGACCGAATGGTTATTCGCTGCCGCCTTGGCGCGGATGTCATCGACCTGGGCCTTGATGCCTTCCGGGGTATTCCCGTTGGTGAAGTACCAGTCCGACACACGCGCGGCCATGTCCCGCGCCGCCCGCGAACTGCCGCCCTGGAACACTTCGGGCTGGCCCAGCGGCTTGGGCTTGAGGGTGTAGTTGTTGAAGCGGTAGAAGTCGCCCTTGAAGGTGAAATCGTCCTGGGTCCAGATGCCTTTCAAGGCGCGGATGAACTCTTCGGAGCGGCGATAGCGTTCATCGTGTTCCAGCCAGGGTTCACCGATGGCCTGGAATTCGCCCTTGAACCAGCCACTGACGATATTCACCGCGATACGGCCGTTGGTGAGCTGGTCGATGGTTGCCAGTTGTTTGGCCGCCAGCGCCGGTTGCCACGGGCCCGGCAGGATCGCCGCGATCACCTTGAGGGTGGTGGTCGCCGCCAGCAGCGCGTGGCTGAAGGCCACTGATTCGTGCTGGTTTTCGGCGCCGTAGCCGGCAGTGAAGCGGATCTGGGTCAGGCCGTACTCGAAGCCGGCCGCTTCGGCCAGTTGCGCCAGTTTACGGTTGTAGTCGATGCCCCAGTGGGTACGTTGTTCGATCTTGCTGACCACCAGCCCACCGCTGACGTTGGGCACCCAATAGGCAAATTTCACGGCTTGCTGACTCATTGAACAGTTCCTCGCACACAGGGATGTACCCAGGGCTTGAGCAGCAAGTGTGCCAGTCACGGTTAAACGCCCTGGCCGTGCGGGTTGCGGCGCAAAACCCGGGCTTTGCACGGCGTGCCGCGACTGTCATGGATCGCTGCGCTTTGTCCAAACGCTGTTGCTGGAGCAACAGTGGCGGGCGTCCCCGCGCCGTAAACACGGGCCCGCGCGCCCGGCACGGAGTGTGCAACCCCCCTGGGACTTGATCACTGCCCAGGAGCCCACCCCCATGACCGAGCAACACGTCATCAACCCGCTGTCCATCGGCGTCGACTACACCACCCTGGCCGAGCGTTTCCGTCCGATCTTCCAGCGCATCGCCGACGGCGCGGTTGAACGCGAGCACAGCCGCACCCTGCCCCATGAGCCGATCCGCTGGTTGAAGGAAGCCGGCTTCGGCGCGGTGCGAGTGCCGGTGGAATATGGCGGTGGCGGCGCGTCCCTGCCGCAGCTGTTCGAACTGCTGATCGAACTCGCCGCCGCCGACTCCAACGTGCCCCAGGCCCTGCGCGGGCATTTCGCGTTTGCCGAAGACCGCCTGAATGCGCCGCCGGGCGCGGGGCGCGAGGTGTGGTTCAAGCGCTTCGTCGACGGCGACCTCGTCGGCTGCGCCTGGACAGAAATCGGCACTGTCGCGATCGGCGACGTGGTCACCCAGGTCAGCCCCAACGGTGACGACTGGGTACTCAACGGCGAAAAGTTCTACAGCACAGGCAGCCTGTTTTCCGACTGGATCGACGTGTACGCCCAGCGCAGCGATACGGGCGGCGACGTGATCGCCGCCACCCGCACGCGCCAGCCAGGCGTAGTGCAAAGCGATGACTGGGACGGCTTTGGCCAGCGCACCACCGGCAGCGGCACCACGCGCTTTACCGATGCAGTCGTCGAAGCGCACAACGTGATCGACTTTGCCGACCGCTTCAAATACCAGACCGCGTTCTATCAACTGGTGTTACTGGCCACCCTGGCCGGCATCGGCCGCGCCGCGCTCAACGACATGGCCCAGCAGGTACGCAGCCGCAAGCGCATCTACAGCCACGGCAATGCCCCGCACGTCAGCCAGGACGCGCAGGTTCAACAGGTAGTCGGCGAAGTCGCCGCGCTGGTTTACGCCGCCCAGGCCAGCGCGTTGAAAGCCGCGCAGCCAGCGCAACGGGCTTATCTGGCACGATTTGGTGGGGATGAGGTGGCCGAGCGTGAAGCCAACGTGGCGGCCGAGATCGAATCGGCGACGGCCCAGGTGGTGGTCTCGGAGCTGATCCAGCGTGCCACCAGCCAACTGTTCAACGCGTTGGGGGCCTCGGATGTGCGCCAGGGCAAGGCCCTGGACCGGCACTGGCGCAATGCGCGGACGGTGGCGTCGCACAATCCGCTGATCTACAAGGCACGGATCGTCGGTGACTGGGTGATCAACGGCACTGAGCCGCCGTTTGTCTGGCAAATCGGCAACGGCCCGGCCAAGGCCTGAGGCCGGTTCCACATGTGGGAGTGGGCTTGCCCTCGATGGCGGCGGGTCAGTCATAGATATATTGCTGACACTCCCTCATCGGGGCATAGGTATCTACACAACTTTCGCGCGGCCCTAAACCTGTGACGGCTCAGCAGCCGAAGCCTCTCTAACTGCCGCCCCGCGACCTAAATGTGGGAGGGGGCTTGCTCCCGATGGCGGCCTGACAGCCGACCAAGATGCTGGATCAGGGCGAGTACATATCCGTTGCTGCGGTAACGGCGGCTTAGGGTTCCGCCCTTACGGCGTCTCACTTTTGAAAAGCGCAAAAGTAAGCAAAACGCTCTTGCCCCACCACTCGGCACCTCGCCTAGGCTCGGTGTGCCCGTAATCCGACAGTGATTTGGGGGGCCGCCGCCACGCGCCATCCATGGCGCGGGGCGGCTAAACCGGCATCCCTGCCGGTTTACCCCCCAAATCACTGTCGAATTCCGGCCAGCGTGGTTTAACGGGGCGCCTAGATCAAAAGCAAGATCAAGAGCGACTCGCTTCGCATCGTGGTTAGCGTAGGCTGCTGCTACACAGTTGTGTAGATACGTATGCTCATCGGGGGCAAGCCCCTCCCACATTGGAACGCGGGGCTTCAGTTAGAGAGGCTTCGGCTCCCGAGCTGTCGCGGGACCGCGCCCCTCTTAGAACGCGAGTTTGTAGCCCACCGCCATCAACATCACCGCCAGGCACGGACGCAGCACCGCGTCCGGGATCCTGCCGGTCATGTGGCTGCCCAGGTAAATGCCCGGCAGCGAGCCCATCAGCAAAAAGCCCAGCAGGTGCCAGTCCATATTGCCCATGCTCGCATGGCCCAGGCCCGCCACCAGGGTCAGCGGCACGGCATGGGCGATCTCGGTGCCCACCAGCCGGCGCGTGGCGAGGAACGGGTACAGGATGAACAGTGCCACGGTACCCAGCGCGCCGGCACCGATGGAGGTCAGCGCCACCATGGTGCCAAGGACGACACCCGTTACTACGGTCAGCGCATTCAGGTTGCGCGGGCGCATGTGATAGTCGTCACCGGCATGGCGCTGGGCGAACGCCAGCAAGCGTTGCTTGAACAGGATCGCCAGGGCCGTCAGCAGCAACACCACACCCAGCGCCTGTTTGATCACCGCGTTCATGGCGCTGGGGTCGGTGTGCAGGCTGGCGAGGAACCACAGGGTCAACAGCACCGCAGGCACACTGCCGAGGGTGAGCCAGCCGGTGATGGTCCAGTCGATGTTCCGGTTCTTGCTGTGCACCAGCACACCACCGGATTTGGTAATGGCGGCATACAACAGGTCCGTGCCAACGGCGGTGGCCGGGTTGATGCCGAACCACAACAGGATCGGCGTCATCAGCGAGCCGCCACCCACGCCGGTCATGCCCACGATAAATCCTACGATCAGGCCGGCAACCACGAAACCCACATTACCCACATCCATTACAGCTACCTGCGGCCTTATAAAATTCTGGCGGCAGGATAGCGATTTTTCTTATAACCACTTATATCAATATGATCTGACTTTATGCCTTTTCTGATAATCGCTGGCAGGCGTACGCCTGGGTCTGATACGCAAACGCCACGGTGTCACGGCCCTTCAAGGCGGGATGAGTGTCGATCAGTTGCTGCAATTGCGCCGTGACGCCGGCTTTTTCTGCAGGAGGCAATGCGGCGATAAAGCTGACCGACAGGATGCGGTCCATGATCACTTCCTTCGGGCTGCCGACATGGTGATAGGCAAAGCAGGTCAGTTCAGGGGCGGAAAAATACTCACCGGTGAAGGCCTCGCGCCAACGTCCGCTATGAAAACGCGGGGTGTCGCCCTCGTAGGGGGTAATGATGGCCGTGATGGCAGCGATCCAGTCCACCGACTCATCACGCACATTCCACACCAGCCCCAAACGCCCTTCGGGTTTGAGTACACGGTGGATCTGCGCCAGCGCCGCCTCACTGGAAAACCAGTGGAAGGCCTGGGCGCAGACCACTGCATCGGCGCTCGCGGACGCCAGCGGCATGGACTCGGCCGTGCCATTGACCAGCCGTACGCCCGGCAGCAGTTTGGCCAACTGGGCGCCCATTTCCACCACCGGTTCGACGGCGATCAGCGTCGGCGCCAGGCTGCTGAGCAAGCGCGTGAACTTGCCGGTGCCGGCCCCCAGGTCGATCACGGTCGAGTGGGCATCGATGCCCAGCGCGTCGGCCAGCCAGCCGGTGAGTTGTCGCGGGTAGCCGGGGCGACCTTGCGCGTAAGTGCGGGCCTGGGTAGAGAAACCTTGCTGAGCGGACGCGTGGACACCAGTCATTGCCAATCTCTCTTCGGGTAAAGCGGGGGCCACAGTGTGCGCCGTCTCGCGGTTATTTTCTAATCGCTGCATCGACGGCAGGCAACCACGCACGAAACCGCGCGCCGCCCAAGGGTGAAGCCTCGGCGGTCAAGCTGCCGCCCTGGGCTTGCAGGGCCCGCCGGCTGATGGCCAGGCCCAGGCCGAAACCACCGGTGGCGCGGTCGCGGCTACGGTCCAGACGGTAGAACGGCTCGAAGATGCGCTCGCGCTGGTCCGGCGGAATGCCGATGCCATCATCCTCCACGAAGATTTCACAGCCGTTGGGGCAGACCCTGACGCCGACCTGGATGCGCGTGTCGCAGTAACGCGTGGCGTTGCGCAACAGGTTCTGCAGGGCACGGGCGGTCAGGCGCGGGTCGAGGCTGAAGCGCTCCACGGCGCAGTCGAGCGCCACGTCGATAACGATCTCGGGGTTCTCCAGTTCATCGTCGACACTGCCCAATACGCTGTCGATGAATTCGTCGAGCACCACCTCCACGCGCTCCGGCTCCTGCGCCGGGTTTTGCAGGCGGCTGTAGGAAAGCAACTCCAGCACCAGCTCATCCAGTTCACGAATATGCGCCACCAGGCTTTGCAAGCGCTCTCGACTGGCCGCAGGCAAGTCCTCCGACAGCGCCAGGGCCAGGCCGAAATCCAGGCGGGTCAGCGGTGTGCGCAGTTCATGGGACACCGCGTTGAGCAGGTCGCGCTGCTGATTGAGCAGGTGTTCGATGTCGTCGGCCATGGTATCGAACACCGATGCGAGGCTGCCGATGCTGGAGCTGGCGGGGATCAGCGTGCGCTCGGCCAGGTTGCCCCGCCCCAACTGCGCGGCGGTGCTTTTCAGGCGTTCCAGGTCACGCCAGTGCGGGCGCAGCCACACCAGCAGGCAGGCGAGCAGCGCCGCGACGATCAGCACGTTGATCGCCCAATACAGCACGTTCATATCCAACGGATCGGGCGGCACCGTCAGCTTGACCACGAATTGCTCATTGATCGGCGAGCTGATTTCCTCCATCCAGCCCCATTCCCCCAGGCGCACCACCGATTTGCCCTGTTCCAGCAGTTTTTCTTCCGCCGGGGTATAGCGCGCATCCTGGCGCAGCAGCAATTGCACCTTCAACGGCGCAAAATCGCGGCCCAGCTGCTCGGTGACCTGTGACCAGCGCTCCACCGGTGCGCGCACGTATTGCTTGACGATCAGCTTCTGCTGGCCGCGGGTCTGCTCGATGTTGTAGTTCATGTAACGGTGTTCGAACAGCTGGATCACCAGGGAGGGGATCAAGTAGATCGCCGCGCTGTAGGTGACGATGGTGATCAGGTAGAGACGCAGCAGGACACGAAACATGGCTCAGCATTCCCACTCGGAACGGCTGAACAGGTAGCCCTTGCCCCACACGGTCTTGATCTTGCGCGCTTCGCCGGCGTGGTCGTCGAACTTGCGGCGTAGCTTGGAGATGGCCACGTCCACCGAACGGTCGGTGCCGTTGAATTCGATACCGCGCAGGCGCTGCAGAATCTGGTCGCGGCTGAGCACTTCACCGGCATGTCGCGCCAGCACCACCAGCAGGTTGTACTCGCCGCTGGACAGCTCCACCGCCTGCTCGCGCCAGGTCACGGTACGCTCGCACAAGTCGATGCACAGGTTGCCCATGATGATGCGGTCGCTGGCCACCTGGGGCTCCGACAGGCTGCTGCGGCGCAGCAAGGTGCGCACACGGGCGAGCAGCACCCGTGGCTCGCAGGGTTTGGTCACATAATCGTCGGCGCCCATTTCCAGGCCCAGCACCTGGTCGTGGCTGTCGTCACGGGCGGTGAGCATCAGGATCGGCAGGCCCGCCGAGTCGGCGCGCAGCAGGCGGCAGACCTGCAGGCCGTCGAGGCCGGGCAGCATCAGGTCGAGGATGACCAGGTCCGGCGGGTTCAGGCGCGCGCGTTCGCGCACCTGGTCGCCACGGCTGAGCACGCTGACGTGGTAGCCATTGCGTTCCAGGTAGCTGGCAATCAGCTCGGAGAGCGCGGCGTCGTCTTCCACCAGCAGGATGTTGGGCATGAAGGTGTTTCCAGAAAATACAATGATAAGTCGTACGCAAACCCCATGTGGGAGGGGGCTTGCTCCCGATGAGGGAGTGTCAGTAATACATCTGTGACTGACACACCGCCATCGGGAGCAAGCCCCCTCCCACATTTGGTCTTTGTTGTCAGCGAGGTTGTGCAAGGATATACGCCCCCGAGGCCAAGCGCCCCGGCCCTTACATTTCTTCACAGACGCACTACACAGCTTCACAGCACCACGGCGCAGGTGACCTTAGGATGCGCCAGTCAATATTGGGATAAGAGCATGTCGAAGAATCTGTTTGCGCCGTTTTGCCTGTTGGCGCTCACCCTGGCGCTGAGCGCGTGTGACAACTCCACAGCCGAGGCGCCGCAAGTGCCCCTGGCCAAAGTGCGCATCGAGACGCTGCAGGCCAAGCCCCTGTCCATCACCAGCGAATTGAGCGGGCGCATCGCCGCGCCGCGTATTGCCGAGGTGCGCGCACGGGTGGCCGGGGTGGTGATGCAACGGGTCTTCAACGAAGGCCGTGACGTGAAACAGGGCGACGTGCTGTTTCGCATCGACCCGGCCCCGTTCAAGGCCGACCTCGACAGCGCCCAGGCCAACCTGAGCAAAGCCGAGGCCAATGCGTTCCAGGCGCGCCTGCAGGAACAGCGCTACAGCCAGTTGGTGGAAGGCAATGCCATCAGCGGCCAGGAATACGACAACGCCCGCGCCGCCCTGCGCCAGACCAACGCCGAGGTCGCCGCGAACAAGGCCGCCGTCGAGCGGGCCCGGTTGAACCTGGGTTACGCCACGGTGACCGCACCGATTTCCGGGCGCATCGGTCGTGCGCTGGTGACGGAAGGCGCCCTGGTCGGCCAGAACGAAGCCACGCCGCTGGCGATCATCCAGCAACTGGACCCGATCCACGCCGACCTCACGCAGTCGACCCGCGAGCTGAATGACCTGCGCCGCGCGTTTCGCGCCGGTCGCTTGCAGCAGGTCGGCCAGGACCAGGCCAAGGCCAGCCTGATCCAGGATGACGGCAGCCTGTATCCGTTGCCGGGCAAGCTGCTGTTCGCCGAGATCAGCGTCGACCCGGGCACCGGGCAGATCATCCTGCGCAGCGAGTTTCCCAACCCGGACCTCGACCTGCTGCCCGGCAGCTTCGTGCGGGTGCGCCTGGAACAAGCCGTCGACCAGCAAGGCCTCAGCGTGCCGCAGCGCGCCATCACCCGCGACAGCGCCGGCATCCCCATGGTGCTGTTGTTGGACAGCGAGCAAAGCGTGCGCCAGCAGCCGGTGGAGCTGGGCGCAGTGATCGACGATCGCTGGGTGGTCAGCAGCGGCCTCAAGCCCGGTGACCGCATTGTCGTCGAGGGCCTGCAACACGCACGCCCCGGTGAAAAAGTTGAAGTGGACGACAGCCCGCTCGTGAAGGAATAACCCGCCATGCCGCAGTTCTTTATCGACCGCCCGATTTTCGCCTGGGTGGTGGCCCTGTTCATCTTGCTGGC
Source organism: Pseudomonas sp. R1-43-08 (assembly GCF_003852255.1). Taxonomy (NCBI): domain Bacteria; kingdom Pseudomonadati; phylum Pseudomonadota; class Gammaproteobacteria; order Pseudomonadales; family Pseudomonadaceae; genus Pseudomonas; species Pseudomonas sp. R1-43-08. The sequence goes on along the minus strand of NZ_CP027734.1, from coordinate 2,210,425 downwards.
CGGCTTCCTGGCGATCCCGCAACTGCCGGTGGCCCAATACCCCAACGTGGCGCCGCCAAAGGTAGAAATCTACGCGGTATACCCTGGCGCTTCGGCCCAGACCCTGGACGAAAGCGTGGTCAGCCTGATCGAGCAGGAGCTCAATGGCGCCGATCACCTGCTGTATTTCGAGTCCCAGAGCAGCCTCGGCTCGGCGACCATTACCGCCACGTTCCAGCCGGGCACCAACCCGGAAATGGCCCAGGTGGATGTGCAGAACCGCTTGAAGGCGGTGGAGCCGCGCCTGCCGCAAGCAGTGACGCAACAAGGCCTGCAGGTAGAGAAAGTCTCGGCCGGCTTCCTGCTGCTGGTCACGCTGACGTCCAGCGACGGCAAGCTCGATGACGTGGCGCTCAGCGATTACTTGGCGCGCAACGTGATGAACGAACTCAAGCGCCTGGACGGGGTGGGCAAGGCCCAGTTGTATGGCGCCGAACGCGCCATGCGCATCTGGATCGATCCGCAGAAGCTGATCGGTTTCAACCTCACCCCGGCCGACGTGAATGCCGCCGTCAGCGCGCAGAATGCCCAGGTGTCGGCGGGCAGCATCGGCGACCTGCCGGGCACCAACACCCAGGAAATCACCGCCGCCATTCTGGTCAAGGGCCAACTGTCGACGCCGGCGGAGTTCGCCGACATCGTGCTCAAGGCCAACCCTGACGGCTCCACCGTGCGCATCGGCGATGTGGCGCGGGTCGAAGTCGGCAGTCAGGAATACCAGTTCTCCACGCGCCTGAACGGCAAACCGTCCACCGCCGTCAGCGTGCAGCTGGCGCCGGGGGCCAACGCGCTGAACACCGCGACCCTGGTGCGGGCGAAGATGGACGAACTGTCGCGCTATTTCCCGGCCAACGTGGAATACAAGATCCCCTACGACACCTCGCCGTTCGTCAAAGTCTCGATCACCAAGGTGGTCTACACCTTGCTCGAGGCAATGGCGCTGGTGTTCGCGGTGATGTTCCTGTTCCTGCAGAACGTGCGCTACACCCTGATCCCCACGCTGGTGGTGCCGATTGCGTTGATGGGCACCTTTGCCACCATGCTGTTGCTGGGTTTTTCGATCAACGTGCTGACCATGTTCGGCATGGTGCTGGCGATCGGCATTCTGGTGGACGATGCGATTGTGGTGGTGGAGAACGTCGAGCGGATCATGGCCACTGAAGGCCTGTCGCCCAAGGAGGCGACGAAAAAGGCCATGGGGCAGATCACCGGCGCCATTGTCGGTATCACCCTGGTGCTGGTCGCGGTCTTCCTGCCGATGGCGTTCATGCCAGGCTCCGTGGGGGTGATCTACCAGCAGTTCTCGTTGTCGATGGCCACCTCGATCCTGTTCTCGGCCTTCCTGGCCCTGACCTTGACGCCAGCGCTCTGCGCCACCTTGCTCAAGCCGATTGCCCAGGGCGAGCACCATGCCAAGGGTGGCTTTTTCGGCTGGTTCAATAAACGCTTTGAACAGCTCACCGACCGCTACGAAGGCTGGGTGGCCTATGCGCTCAAGCGCAGCGGCCGTTACCTGCTGATCTACCTGGTATTGCTGGTGGGCCTGGGGCTGCTGTTCAGTCGCCTGCCCTCCTCGTTCCTGCCGGTGGAAGACCAGGGCTACACCATCACCGATATCCAGCTGCCACCGGGCGCCAGCAAGAACCGCACGGTGCAGGTGGCCGAGCAGATCGAGGCACACAACGCCGGTGAGCCGGGGGTGGGCGATACCACCATGATCATGGGTTTCAGTTTCTCCGGCTCCGGGCAGAACGCGGCGCTGGCGTTCACCACGCTCAAGGACTGGTCGGAGCGCGGCGGCGATGACTCCGCAGCGTCGATTGCCGACCGCGCGAATATGGCCTTCAGCGGGCTCAAGGATGCGATCGCCTATGCGATCCTGCCGCCGCCGGTAGACGGCCTGGGCACCTCCAGCGGCTTCGAGTTCCGTCTGCAGGACCGCGGCGGCGTCGGCCATGCGGGGCTGATGGCTGCGCGCACCGAGCTGCTGGAGGCTGCCGGTAAAAGCCCGGTCTTGGCCAACGTGCGCGAAAGCGCCCTGGCCGAAGCGCCGCAGGTACAGCTGGAAGTGGACCGCAAGCAGGCCAATGCGCTGGGCGTGTCATTTGCCGATGTGGGCAATGTGCTGTCGTCGGCCATCGGTTCGGCCTACATCAACGACTTCCCCAATCAGGGCCGCATGCAGCGTGTGGTGGTGCAGGCTGAAGGCGACCAGCGCAGCCAGGTGGCGGACTTGATGAAGATCAACGTGCGCAACAACGCCGGGAAAATGGTGCCGTTGTCTGCGTTTGTCGAAGCCAAATGGACCCAAGGCCCGACGCAATTGACCCGCTACAACGGCTACCCGGCCATCGCCATCAGTGGCGAAGCGGCGCCGGGCCACAGTACCGGCGAGGCGATGGACGAAATCCAGCGCCTGGTCAGCCAGTTGCCGGCGGGCCTGGGCCAGGAATGGACGGGGTTGTCGTTGCAGGAACGTTTGTCCGGTTCCCAGGCGCCATTGCTGCTGGGCCTGTCGCTGTTGATCGTGTTCCTGTGCCTCGCGGCCTTGTATGAGAGCTGGTCGATCCCGACCTCGGTGTTGCTGGTGGTGCCCCTGGGTGTGCTCGGCGCGGTGGTGGCCGTGAGCCTGCGCGGCATGCCCAACGATGTGTTCTTCAAGGTCGGCTTGATCACCATCATCGGTTTGTCGGCGAAGAACGCGATTCTGATCATTGAGTTCGCCAAGGACCTGTACGAGCAGGGTGAAGATCTGATCGACGCCACCTTGAAGGCGGCGCGCCTGCGCCTGCGCCCGATCATCATGACGTCGCTGGCGTTCATCCTCGGCGTGGTGCCGCTGGCGATTGCCACCGGTGCCAGTTCGGCGAGCCAGCAGGCGATTGGTACGGGGGTGATTGGCGGGATGATCACCGCGACATTGGCGGTGGTGTTCGTGCCGGTGTTCTTTGTGGTGGTGATGAAACTGGTGCGCAAGCGCCACACGGCAGATTAAGCTTTTTGTAGGAGCGAGCTTGCTCGCGAAGAACTCAGGGCCTGCGCGTTTATTCAGACAGAACGCGTTGGCTGGACGTTTTTCGCGAGCAAGCTCGCTCCTACAGGGGTTATCGATCAAGTTCATGATTAAGTACAACCGAATAAGCTATGGTGCTCACTACTGCCTATTGTGAGTCGCCATGCCCTTCCTCGCCCGCACCCACCCTCGCCTCTCAGCCGCCGCCGTGCTCGGCCTCGCCGTGGGCATCCTGGTACCCGCCGATACGCTGGCCAGCAAAATTTTGATCGGCTGGAACGCCGGGGTCTGGACCTACCTGGTGCTGATGCTGTGGCTGACCAGCCGTGCCAAGGCAGAAGATGTCCAGCGCATCGCCGAGGTCGAGGACGAAAACGCCGGCCTGGTGCTGTTCACGGTGTGCATCGCCGCCATCGCCAGCCTGGCCACCATCACCTTCGAACTGGTCGGCAGCAAAGACCTGGCGCCCACCGAACGTTTGTTGCACTACGGCTTCACCGGCTTGACGGTGATCGGTTCATGGCTGTTGATCGGGGTGATTTTCAGCGTGCACTACGCCCGGCTCTATTACACCTGGAACGGCAAGGAGCCGGCGCTGCGCTTTGCCGAAGGCTTGCTCACGCCCAACTATTGGGACTTCCTGTATTTCTCCTTCACCATCGGCGTGGCGGTGCAGACGTCCGATGTGGGCGTCGCCACCCGTGGCTTGCGCAAGGTGGTGCTGGGGCAATCGTTGATCGGTTTTCTGTTCAACACGGCGATTCTGGGGTTTTCGATCAATATCGCCGCAGGCCTGTTTGGCTGAGACTGCACAAACCTTCTAGACGCTTGGCCGCCCTTGGGCGCTAATGACATTACACATTCATCCTCGGTGTTGTATGGCCGCGCACAATTGGATCGACCTGTCCCAGGACGCCGACACCGGCATCGAGACCCTGCGCGCGCATTTCGAGGGCCACGCCTACGATCCCCACTGGCACGACAGCTACCTGATCGGCGTCACCGAACAAGGCGTACAGCAATTCAACTGCCGCCGCATGCGCCACAACAGCGTACCGGGCCAAGTGTTCCTGGTGGAACCCGGTGAGTTGCACGACGGCGACGCGCCCACCCCGGACGGCTTCACCTATCACATGCTGTACCTCGACCCGCACTGGTTGGCGCGTGAAGTGAGCGCGGTGTTCGAAGAAGCGCCGCTGGACAGCCAGTTGAGTTTCGCCAGCACCTTGACCGGCGATCCGCGCCTGGCCCTGGCCACCAGCCAGGCCTTTCAAACCTTGCACAGCGGCGAGCTGCGCATTGTGCGGCAACGCGCCATGGACCAATTGCTGGAGCGCCTCACCGGCCACCTCTACTGGCGCATCCGCTACCGCGAGGACCCGCGATTGCCGCAGGTGGCGCACAAGGCCCGGGAATACCTGCATGCCCATCTGCACGCAGACATCGGCATGGACGAACTGGCTCTGGCCTGCGGTGTCGACCGCTTCCGCCTCAGTCGCGCCTTCAAGAGCGCGTTCGGCCTGCCGCCTCACGCCTACCTGGTGCAACTGCGCCTGGCTCACGCTCGGCATTTGCTGGGCAAGGGCGAGCAACCGGCGGATGTGGCGATTGCCTTGGGTTTTGCCGACCAGAGCCACCTGGGCCGCTGGTTTGTGCGCGCCTACGGCCTCACGCCCGCCGCGTACCGCAAGCGTTGCTCAAATGTTCCAGACAGGTAGCGTTCAGGCCTGTGAAGATCGACTCCATCAATCGATTGTTGGGAGTCGCCCGCCATGTTGCCGTTTATCCTGTTTGCCTTTGTCGCCTCCATCACCCCGGGTCCTACCAATATCCTGGTGCTGAGTAACAGCGCACGGTATGGCTTCAAGGCCGCACTGCCGATCATCCTCGGCGCCTGCCTGGGTGCAGCAGGCATCGTGCTGTTGGTGGGCTCCGGTGTGGGCCAGTCACTGGTGCATTTGCCCCAGGTACAAAGTGCGATGCAGTGGGCCGGCGTGGCCTGGCTGAGCTATCTCGCCTGGCAGATTTTCAGCGCGCCAGTGGAGGCCTTGGACGTACAGTCAGCGCAAAAGCGACTGGGTTTCAGCGGTGCCGCCAGCCTGCAATTGATCAACCCCAAGACCTGGATGATGGCGCTGGCAGTGGTCAGTGTATTTGCGGGTAATGGTGCAGAGCGCCAGAGCCAGGTAATGACCCTGTCGATGGTTTTTTTCCTGATTTCTTTGCCATGCCTGGCAACCTGGGCCGTGCTGGGTGCGGGCTCAAGCCAGTTCCTGCGTTCGCCAAGTGCCATGCAACGCTTCAACCGCTGTATGGCCCTGCTTCTGCTGGGTTCGGCCTGGCTGAGTATAGTGATCTGAATGTAAAAAAAAGGGGGAAGCCGTAGCTTCCCCCGGTTCAATCGAACGACAACTTCAGAAGTCGTACCGCACGCCGAAGTTGACGCCCCAAGGCTGGTCGATCTTCTTGCCCTGGCTGGTTTCGAAGTCGGCATGCAGCTTGACGTTCTCCGATACGGCCATGGCTACACCGGCCGCCAGCTCGATGCGCGAGCCGGACAGGTCGTTGTTGAAGCTCTGGTCGTTGATGAACACCTTATTGCTCTGGTCAAACTCGTGGGCGACCGCAGTACGCAAGTAAGGCTGCAGGATACCGCCGCTCTCCAGTTGGATGTTCTTGCCCGCAGTCACACCCAGCTTACCGACCACCGAACTGGAACGATCACCCTTGGCGTGCAGCCCATTGGTCAGGTCGTAGCTTTGCGCCTGGGTGATGGTGGCCGACAAATGCCCATAAGGCTCGACGAAAAAGCCGTCGTCCAGCTTGATATGGCGACCGAACTCAGCCGAGGCGCCCACGGCGTTTTGCGCGTAGTTGCCTTTGGCTTTCTTGCCATCGCTCATGGTCACATTGTTGTCGGTGTGCAAACGGTTGAGCTTGGCCACACCGTCGAAGTACAGACCGCTTTCAGCGTCCATCCAGGTGGCATAACCGCCCACGTAGTAGCTCTTGACCTCGCCGCTGCTGCCACGGTTCAGGCTTAGATCGGAGACGCTGTGACCGGCCATCATACCGGCGATCCACTGGCCGTCCCCTCCGGACAACGGCGCGTCGGCACCGATGGTGAAGCCCTTCTGGTTTTGCGCGTAGCCCGCACCGTTCTTGTTGGCCGCCACATCGAATTTGTTGCCGTAGCTGCGCATCCACATACCGTTGCCCGCGCCTTCGCTGAAGCGCAATTCGCCCATGCGCGTACGCAGGATGCTCATCTCGCCATACAGCACGGTCGGCGCGCTGTTGAACAAGGCCAGCACCGAGTGGGCGGTAGTACTGGTGCCGCGACGAGAGGGGTCGAGCAGCCAGTCGGTACCTTCTTTCTTCAAGCCGTAATCATAGGCGCCAATATCAACGGTGCCGCCCGCCAGGGCGAACTGCGCATCACCGCCTTCGGTGTGCACCACCTTGATCGGCTCGCCCTTGGCCAGCTCCGAACCGGTGGCGGCGAGCAGCAGGCTGTGGCTGCCTTCAGCCTTGCCTTGCACGTTGAGGAAGTCGGTCTGGTTGGTGGAAAAGTCGGTGTGCATGATGAAGGTGCCGTTACCGTCCAGGCTCTTCACATCCAACTGGTAGAACTCATTTGGCCCGCCGAAGGTCACAGCACCGCCGCCCATCTTCAAGGCGTCGACATTGCTGTCGCCGACCAGCACCCAGTTGGACGCTTCGTTCACACTCAACTCGGCGACGTTTTTCAACTGGCCGGTCAGCCAGGCACCGTTGTTGAGTTGCACCTTGGCATGACTGCCCTCTTCCACCACCACGTCGCCGAACAGTGAGCTGTTATCCACGTTCATGTTCGCGGTGGAACCACCGGTCACTTCCAGGATATTGCCGTTGTCGCCGGTCAAGGTAGAACCATTGAGGACCTTGATGTCGGCATCAGTCGCACCATACTCATCCCCCATCACCAACAGTGCCGCGCCGTTACGACCTTCGACATGGGAACCGTCCAGCACCAGGCTGCTTGAGTTCTTGTCGCTCGCCTCGTAGCGCAGCTCCACGCCATTCTGGCCGCCGACGATGCGACTGCCGCTGGCTGTCGCACCGGCACCCAGCAGCCGGATGCCCACGCCGGTTTCGTCCGTCGCAATCACGTCCGAATTGATGAAGTTCAATTGGCTGAACGCCGAAGCAATCGCCCCCATGGTGGTGCCCGTAACGGTGCTGCCGGACACATTTACGGTCGAGCCGTTCGACGTCAGAAAATTGCGGCCCGCACTGATCCCTACACCGCCTTGGTTGGTGACCGTGCTGTTGTTGATGTCTGCGGTGCTACCGGTCAGATGAATCGCATAGGGAGAAGAACTACGCGCTTGAACTGTCGCGCCATTCAAGGTGATTTTCGAGCCACCGGACGCCTGGATTTCTTGTGCAATGGTGCCTTCATTCAGCGTCATCCTCGAGCCGACCACTTGGGATTGACGCAAGGTGGCCCCGTTAGAGATCAGGTGAGAGTCCCCCGTGACATACCAGTTGTCGACGTAATAGCCCGCCCCAATCGTGCGTTCCTGCCCTTGAGACACCTCCTGTCGAGCCTCGGCAACCGAAGTGCCGAGTATCAGGAACCCCATGGCGGGTGCCTGGATGGCAATGGCCAAAGGGTGTTTTCTAAAAAAAGCATTCATTCTCATTTTGCGCGCATACCCGTGAAGAACCTTCCCATCAGGGAACGAATTGACCGGCACCAAGCAAGGCAGGGGCAGGCCGTGACGGAGCGCAGATTAAGAAATAGGGAGGAAGGGGTATGTAGGACTTATCCTAACCAAAGCAGCCAAAATCGCAGCGTCGGGCAACGCAGGCTTGAAGAAGACCCATTGCAGGTCCTCTTCAAGCCCAACCTGTTAAGCCCAGGTGGTTCCGTCGCAATAGGTTGGCGTTGAGCCCGACAGATACGTACGCACCAAGGCTAGTGTTTCGACAGAGCTCACCGGACTGGGACCTGGAACGGGTACCAAATACTTGATACGTACGGAGCCGGCAGAAAGGCTCGCCGCGTTGATAGGTTTGATGAATGTACTACCCGGTCTGACAGCAACTCTGAAACCTGTAACCACTTCGCTGCTATTGACCTTGTGAGTAAACGTATCCGAAGCCGCGGGAAGTGGCGTCAGTCCTGCGTCATCGCTGAATGCCATCCACTCTAAAGGAATGACCATTCCCTCAGTAATGAGAGGATGGGGCGGTACGAAAACCATCAGGGTGTCACTTGGCTGTGGAACCGCAGAGCAGCCGATGATGACCTGCCCGGTTGGTGTGGTGATGGCACCTACCACCGAAGGCTGCTGGAATGTAATGACATTGGCCGAGACATCAATACCTTGCACCAATGAATAGTTGGCGTTGATGCTAGTCGTCGTGACGATTCGATACTGCAATGGAATCCCAACGCCGTTGCCTTGCCTGGAAATGAATGGCCATGGCACATGCATAGTAATGACATCACCCGGGTTCGCCGTAGTGTTATCAACCGCAACACTGTCAACCCGCTCGCCCCCATAATACAGTTCAATTGTGAAGGGTCCGGCTGAAGGCAAGGGCGCGGCACTCCACAAAGTCACCGCGACCGGCGCATCCTGCTGCGCGTCACGTGGGTCCAGCGCATTCGGCAATGCCGAGACGGGCCCCGTCAATACAGGCGCGGGCAGGTTGGGGTTGTTCAAGTCAGGCTCGTCAGGGTTGACCGGGCCGGGCGCAAACAGGTCCAGCTCGATCACCGCAGGCGTGGGTACCCAAGTGAACACACCGCCACGCTCAACGGCATATTCTACCGTCAATGCGATAGGCCCGTTGCTCGAACCATATAAGGTGCGCAGTACCGGGTAATCCACCGGGAAATTATAAGGAAGCGCAGTGGATCCCAGCGGGATGGGACCGACCTGCTGATTACCGTGCAACGTGGTCAGGCGCACGTAAAGGTTGTCTTTACTGCGATCCGGGACATAGTTGGGGATAATCACATCCATTCCCGACGCTGCAGCCGCATCCATCCGGTCGATCAGGCGATCGCCGACCCCCGCAAGGCTCAATGCCAACCTGACGCCCGGCGTCTGAAGGACCGGAGCAGGCATGATGGCAATGACCACCGATAACCCGAGTGAAGGCAGAATGCTGGGGTTGCCGGAAGCGTCGCGTAACCGGTAATAAAGGCTTCGAGCGCCTTCCCACTTCTTCGCTTGATCCAGGGTGAGTACCACGACTTCATCGGGAAACACCGGGCCTGATGCAACGACATCTCCGACAGGCCCATCCAGCAACTCCCATATGTCTCCCAGATGTGCATCAAAGGCGTCATAATTGGGAATTGGAAATCTTGCCTCATTGCCGTTATCGGCAAAATATTTGGCATCCAGCGGCCCGGAGTGCCCGACCGGCATCGACAACGGTCGCGGAGCAATACCGGCAGTCTGGTAGGGCCCGGTTCGATCGACAATAAACGTGACCGTATAGGAACCCGAGATATTAGTGCCGAAGGTATTGGTCACCTTATAACTGTACGAGTGAGTGCCTTCAGTTAGTTCAATCTCAGCTATCCGGGCCACATACGGTCCTGCCGTACGATGCACGTCTTGTCCAATATAGCCGGACTCGAAGTTACCCGTGTCATCAATATAATTATCTCGAGTGGCAGGATCCGCCGGGGACGGGACAGGTAACCACGCTGGAATGTCCAGCAGTAGATCCTGATCCACCGCAGCGCGGGTCAGCAAACCAGGATAAAGGGTGTTATCAACATACCCGCGCGGCACTGCCGCAGGCAGCGAAATGGGTACAGGGTCTGCCAGTTTGCTCTTTTGAATGGCGAAAGGGCCTAGTTTCTTTTTCATATCAAGTCACTCACCGTAGTTATATGCACCCGTGTTGAAATACTCGCCGCCTTGAGGCGAGCCTGTAATACGGATAACCCAGCGCATGCTTAACGTATTGAGAACCAGCAATGAAACTTGCCATACAACACCCGAACAGCCGTTGGCATAGCGTCGAATCATTCCGCTTTATACTGTTGTGGCCGACCACTCACTCGCGCGTGTCATCCACCGCTGCAGGCAACCATTGCAAGTCCGTACCATCGCAAAAGCCGGGGTCTCCAGGCTGGCAGGGGTAATCGCCGCCAGGTGACTTTCGATCTATACGTACGCGCCCTTTCGGCCCCTCACTGGACTTGCCCAACAACGCGCCATTTCGATAGACGAAATACTTTGCTGTCGCGGACGCAAAGTTACGCATCGGCTCAATTTTAGTCTCCCAAGGCAACACGACTATCTCGGCCCCATTAATAAAATGTTCGGAAATCAACGTTAAGCTGCCTTCAAACTCGGTGCCGAGGATAGGGTCCGACCAGTTGTTAGCCCTGAACCCCTGCCAAAAAAATTCGATGACATCGTCAACTTTCATCGGTGCCACAACAGGCACGTTCCACCGAACCCCGTGACAGATCGCAGGCCTTGAGGCACAGGTCAGATAAGGAACATTCCCATGCAACGTGTGCTGTATTTCCGGGTCGGGAAAATCGATCAAGGGGTCAACGTGAACATTGACCAACGTGTCTGGGGCCAGTTGTTCATTCACGCCGTTGCTGGTGGTGTAATGAACCGGCAGTCCAGGGTGATTGCCCTCTTCCACAACAAGGCTGCCGGATACATCCGGCACAAACCTGATTAATTGATCATAGATATCGCCTGGCTGGACCGTGTAATAGGCCACCGGCCCTCTATTGCCCCAGTACAGTGAAAGCACTTGGCCCGGTTGCGGGTCCATATAAAGTCGCACCCATACACTGGCACCAGCGATTCGGTCGCGCAAATCCAGCTCATTGAACAACCCCGACCCATTGCCGAACACCTGCACCTTGGTCAGTGAAGCGTTAAGCAACGCGGGGGCATTGGCATGGTCCTGGCCTGCAATCGTGAAGTCTGTCTCGAACGAACGTACCGGTGATGGAAAAGGGGGCCGGCCCGCTCGACGTATTTCGTATTGCACAGGTACCGACTCACGCATCAGCGGGCCCGGTATACGCAAAATTGACCAGGGGACAGTCACGGTAAATGGAAAACCAGTGATCGGCGTTTCCGCGACCGGTCGCCCCTGCCAGAGGACCACCACGGCGTCGCCTGGGGCGTATCCGTAGTATTGCGTCGGAATAACGACCGCGATGCCGGCGCGGGCATCATCGCGCTTGAGCAGCAGATCGTAGTAGGCCGGCGGCCGGATTTCGGGAGGGGGCAATCTACCGGGAGACGGAATCAGGTTGACCATAAAATCCATCGAAGCACTCAGGGGGCTGTAGTTTCCCGCCCTGTCGTAGGCACGCACCGTCATATACCCCCTGCCGTTGGGCAGCGCGCGGAACAGGTCGCGATGAACCCTGAGCACCAGGGGTTCGTCAATGAAGTGAAACGTCTGGATATAGTCATAAATCATAGGAAACGGCGGCGTTTCATCCGACAAATACAGGGCAACCTGATCATCTCGCTCTCGCACTAGGAATTTCGGCACTTTGATCTCTATGAATTCGTAATTGGCAAGAACGCTTTCGGTAATGCCAGACGAGGCAATGTCAGAATCGACAAACTCGGGATGATCGGAAGGTGAAACAAACACCGGAGGATTGCGGTCCAGCCTCAGCATTCGGGGAGGTGAATCCACATCCGGGCTGCCCTCTTCTACAACCCGATACCGCAACTCGATGACTGCGTCGAAATCCATCATGTAGTGTGCTGGCACATACAGGGAGTAAGGAAAGGTCGCTGCGGCAAAAGATATTTCGTCAAAAACGACGAAGTCAGCGACTCGCTCAACGCCGCCCACCTTCCAGATCAATTGGAGCGTATTGGTACGGCCCAGCGTTGGCCCCGGGGCCCATTTTTTGATACGGCACTCCAATGGCATTGCGTTGTAAGGGCTGACGATGAGCCCGTCCGGGTCTGATACCGGTACGCCGACGATCTCTGCGAAGGGGTCCAGCATCAGCACGCCATTGCGCTGTTTACGGAGGGTGGGCAATGGTCCGTTACCGGGCGTGTCCATGGTGCATGCTCCTATTCAAAGGCCGCCTGTTGAGCACGATTAGGCACCTGATTGGGGAGTGCGACTACTGTCAGACTTGACAGGTTTTCCTTGCCATTCGTCGGTTATTAAGGCTCGGGCTGCCGGCAATTTTTCGTACAACTCTTGACGCGTTTGCTGACATGGTGTCTTCTGAAACCGGTTTCAGCCTGACCCCAAATTTTCTATTCCAATAAGAAAGGCCCGCCACCGTGACTTCATTTTCCGCCGCCCAGCGCAGCCGCGTGACCATGCTTGATGTCGCCGAGCGTGCTGGTGTGTCCAAGGCCAGCGTGTCGCGTTTTATCGGCGATGACCGCGCCCTGCTCTCCGATGCCATCGCCCTGCGCATCGAGCAAGCCATCGATGAACTTGGCTACCGCCCCAACCAGATGGCCCGTGGCCTCAAACGTGGGCGCACGCGCCTGATCGGCATGCTGGTGGCCGATATCCGCAACCCCTATTCCATTGCCGTGATGCACGGCGTCGAAACCGCCTGCCGCCAGCATGGCTATAGCCTGGTGGTGTGCAACACCGACCGCGATGACGAACAAGAGCGCCAGCACCTGGCGGCGCTGCGTTCGTACAACATCGAAGGGCTGATCGTGAACACCCTCGGCCATCACCTCGACCAACTGCTGGAACTGCAACGGGAAATGCCCCTGGTGCTGGTGGACCGCAAGGTCGAGCCGCTGCACAGCGACCTGGTGGGGCTGGACAACCCGGCGGCGGTGCGTATGGCGCTGGAACACCTTGAGCAGCAGGGTTATCGCGAGGTGCTGCTGGTGAGCGAGGCGACCGACGGCACCAGTTCACGGCTCGAACGCCTGCACAGTTTCAAAACTGAAGTCGCCAACCGCCCGGACATGAACGGCGCCGTACTCGAGTTGAACGACGCGCTGGAAAATCACCTGCGCATCTTCCTGGCCAAACCCGCGCGCAAAGCGCTGTTCTGCGCCAACGGCGTGGCGGCGCTGGCGTGCACCCGTGCGCTCAAGGCGTTGGGCTGCCACCTGTTCAACGATATCGGCCTGATTGCCCTGGATGACCTCGACTGGTATCCGCTGGTGGGCAGTGGCATCACAGCGCTCGCCCAGCCCACAGAGGCGATCGGTGCCAGTGCGTTCGACTGCCTGCTCAAGCGCTTGCGCGGTGATACAGCCCCGACGCGTACCCTGGATTTTTTGCCCCAACTGATCATCCGAGGCTCCACCCAAATCCCTGTGGGAGGGGGCTTGCCCCCGATTGCGGTATATCAGTCAGCTTAGCTGTAGCTGACCCAACGCTATCGGGGGCAAGCCTCTCCCACATTTTGTTCTGCGCATAAAAATGAAACCGGTTTCAGAGGTAAACAACAATGCATGAATATCCCGTCTCTATCAGCCTTTCCAGCTACGGCGCCGAGCTGGTCCGCCAGCAGGGCCAATTGAGTTTTGTCGCGCTGCTGCACGCCGCCGGTGCCCGGCGCATCGAATGGCGTGAAGAACTGCTGACCACCGAACCCCCTGGCACCCTGGCCCAGGCCGCCGCCGAGCAAGGCCTGGAATCGGTATTTTCCTCGCCCCTGGAACTCTGGGTCGCCGGCCGTGCCCAGCCCAATGCAGACTTGGCCGCGACCCTGGACCGCGCCCAGGCCTTCGGGTCGCGCTGGCTGAAAGTGTCCCTGGGTTACTTCACCGACACCAACGACCTCGAAAGCCTGCACGCCCTGCTCAATCGCCACGCGATCAAGCTGCTGGTAGAAAATGACCAGACCCTGCACGGTGGGCGGATCGAGCCGATGCAACGATTTTTCACTGAGGTCGAACGCCTGGGCCTGCCGGTCAGGATGACCTTCGACATCGGCAACTGGCAATGGCAGGACCAATCCGCGCTCACCGCCGCGCGCCTGCTGGGCCGGCACGTGGACTACTTGCACTGCAAGGCCGTGGCCCGTCGCCCGGACGGCAAGCTGGTAGCCCAGCCGCCTGGCGCCACCGACCTGCATCTGTGGGAACAACTGCTCACGCACATGACCCAAGGTATTACCCGGGCGGTGGAATTTCCGCTGCAGGGCGACGACCTGATCCAGGTCACTGCGCAACAGGTCGCCACCCTCGCCCGCCTTGGCCAACCCCGCGTGGAGAATGCCCATGTCTGAGATCGATATCCTGTCGTTTGGCGAGACCATGGCGATGTTCGTCGCCGAGCAGACCGGCGACCTGGCCCAGGTCGGCCAGTTTCACAAGCGCATTGCCGGGGCCGACAGCAATGTCGCAATTGGCCTGTCGCGCCTGGGTTTCAATGTCGCGTGGTTGAGCCGGGTGGGTAACGACTCCCTCGGGCGCTTCGTGGTCGACACCCTGGTCAACGAAGGCCTGGACTGTAGCCACGTAGCCATCGACCCGCTGCACCCCACCGGTTTCCAACTCAAGTCCCGCGAAGAAGCTGGCGCCGATCCTCAGGTGGAGTACTTCCGCAAAGGTTCGGCGGCCAGCCATCTGTCGATTGCCGCTATCAGCCCGGCCCTGTTGCAAGCTCGCCACCTGCATGCCACCGGGATTGTGCCGGCGTTGTCCGAGGCCACCCGCGAATTGTCCGTGGAGTTGATGACACAGATGCGCAAGGCCGGGCGCAGCGTGTCCTTCGATCCGAACCTGCGTCCATCCCTGTGGGCCAGCCAGGCGCAGATGATCCGCGAAATCAACGCCCTGGCCGGCCTGGCTGACTGGGTATTGCCAGGCCTGGGCGAAGGCCAGCTGCTTACCGGCTTCGATGACCCGGCGGATATTGCCGCGTTCTACCTCGACCAGGGCGCCGAAGCGGTGGCAATCAAACTCGGGCCCGATGGCGCGTATTACCGCACCCACATGGACCAGGGCTTTGTCGCCGCCGTGCGCGTGGACAAGGTGGTCGACACCGTGGGCGCCGGCGATGGTTTTGCCGTGGGCATGATCAGCGCCCTGTTGGAAAACGCCAGCTTTCCCGAGGCAGTACAACGCGGCAACTGGATCGGCAGCCGCGCCGTACAGAGCCGCGGCGACATGGAAGGGCTGCCCACCCGCGCCGAATTACCCAGCCGATCCGTTGCTTGACCCATTACCCACTTTCCCTGTTGCCACAACTACAACAAGCTCAGGAGCAACCTTATGGAAACCGTGAAACTCGCCACCCGCCGTTGGTGGTACATCATGCCCATCGTGTTTATCACTTACAGCCTGGCCTACCTGGACCGCGCCAACTACGGCTTCGCCGCCGCCTCGGGGATGGCCGAAGACCTGATGATCACGCCGGGCATGTCGTCCCTGCTCGGCGCGCTGTTTTTCCTCGGCTACTTTTTCTTCCAGGTGCCGGGGGCGATCTACGCGCAGAAGCGCAGCGTCAAAAAGCTGATTTTCGTCAGCCTGATCCTGTGGGGCGGCCTGGCTACCCTGACCGGGGTGGTCTCCAACGCCTACATGCTGATCGTCATTCGCTTCATGCTCGGGGTGGTCGAGGCCGCGGTGATGCCGGCGATGCTGGTGTACCTGTGCCACTGGTTCACCCGTGCGGAACGCTCGCGGGCCAACACCTTCCTGATCCTCGGCAACCCGGTGACCATGCTGTGGATGTCGGTGGTCTCGGGCTATCTGGTGCAGCATTTCAGCTGGCGCTGGATGTTTATCATCGAGGGCCTGCCGGCGGTGTTATGGGCATTTATCTGGTGGAAGCTGGCCGACGAGCGTCCCAAGGACGCCAAGTGGCTGAGCGACACGGAAAAGCACAGCCTGGAAACTGCCCTGGCCGCCGAGCAAGTCGGGATCAAGGCGGTGAAGAACTACGCCGAGGCCTTTCGCTCGCCGAAGGTGATCATCCTGGCGCTGCAGTTCTTCTGCTGGAGCATTGGCGTATACGGCTTCGTGCTGTGGCTGCCGTCGATCCTCAAGGCCGGCCTGAAGATGGACATGGTCGAAGCCGGCTGGCTGTCAGCCCTGCCCTACCTGGCGGCGGTGATCGGCATGCTGGTGGTGTCCTGGGGTTCGGACAAGCTGCAAAAGCGTAAACGCTTCGTCTGGCCGCCGCTGTTGGTTGCCTCCATCGCGTTCTATGCCTCCTACGCGCTCGGGGCTGAACACTTCTGGTGGTCCTACACCCTGCTGGTGATCGCCGGGGCGTGCATGTACGCGCCTTATGGTCCGTTCTTCGCCATCGTTCCGGAAATCCTTCCGGCCAACGTCGCCGGCGGCGCCATGGCGCTGATCAACAGCATGGGCGCACTGGGCTCGTTCGGCGGTTCGTACCTGGTGGGTTACCTCAATAGCAGCACCGGCTCGCCGGGCGCTTCGTACCTGTTGATGAGCGGTGCGTTGATGCTGTCGGTGGTGCTGACGATTTTCCTCAAGCCCGGCGCCAGCGACCGCGTACGCGAGCCCGTGGCTACCCTCGAAATGAAGGCCAATTCCTGATGAAAAAATCCGTAGTTTTATACAAGAAACTCTCCGCGCCGCTGATGGCCCGCCTGCATGAGCAAGCCGATGTGACCCTGATCGACGCACTCGACGAGACCGGCCTGGCCCAACTGCGTAGCGCCCTGCCCGACGCCCACGGGCTGTTGGGCGCCAGCCTGCGCCTGGATGCCGGGCTGCTTGATCTTGCGCCGAAGCTGGAAGCGGTGGCGAGCGTTTCCGTGGGGGTGGACAATTACGACATCGACTACCTCACCCGGCGCGGCATCCTGCTCAGCAACACCCCGGATGTGCTCACCGAAACCACCGCCGACACCGGCTTTGCGCTGATCCTGGCGACTGCCCGACGCGTGGTAGAACTGGCCGACATGGTGCGCGCCGGCCAATGGAACAAGAACATCGGCCCGGCACACTTCGGCAGCGATGTACACGGCAAGACTCTGGGCATCATCGGCATGGGTCGCATCGGCGAAGCCTTGGCCCAGCGTGGGCATTTTGGCTTCGGCATGCCGGTGATCTACCACAGCCATTCGCCCAAGCCTGCGGTAGAGGCGCGTTTTGGCGCGCAGTACCGCAGCTTGCCGGAACTGCTCAAAGAGGCCGATTTTGTCTGCCTGACCTTGCCGCTGACGGCTGAAACCGAGAAGCTGATTGGCGCTGAAGAGTTCGCGTTGATGGGGCCGGAGACGATCTTTATCAACATTTCCCGGGGCAAGGTGGTGGACGAAGCGGCGCTGGTCGAAGCCTTGCAACAGCGCACCATTCGCGCGGCCGGGTTGGATGTGTTCGAGAAAGAACCGCTCGACCACGCATCGCCGCTGCTGCGGTTGAACAATGTGGTGGCGACGCCGCACATAGGTTCGGCGACCCATGAGACACGCGAGGCGATGGCCAAATGTGCGGTGGATAATCTGCTGCAGGCGTTATCCGGCGAGCGCCCGCAGAACCTGGTGAACCCAGGCGCCTGGAAATAGTGAACTCATGTGGGAGGGGGCAAGCCCTAATGCCAGTCAGTTAAGCGTACACCGCCGTCTGTAGGAGCGAGCTTGCTCGCGAAAAACGTCAACGATAACGCGTGCTTTCTGAATGAGCGCGGTGCCTGTGAGTTTTTCGCGAGCAAGCTCGCTCCTACAAAAAGCCTTAACTGACTGGCATTAGGGCAAGCCCCCTTCCACATTTGGATTGCATTTCAGATTCTAGATAACGAACTTGGCCACCATTCCATTCAAATCCACCGCCAACCGCGACAGCTCATGGCTGGCCGCGCTGGTCTGGTTGGCGCCCGCTGCCGACTGCGTCGCCAGGTCACGGATGTTCACCAGGTTGCGGTCCACTTCGCGCGACACCTGAGCCTGCTCTTCCGAGGCGCTGGCGATCACCAGGTTGCGTTCGTTGATCAGGCTGATCGACTGGGTGATCTGCTCCAGTGCCACGCCAGCGGCGCGGGCCAGTTCCAGGGTGTGTTGGGTACGCTGGTTGCTCTGCTGCATGGATTGCACAGCTTCACCGGTACCGTTCTGGATGCCGGCGACCATTTTCTCGATTTCCTGGGTGGACTGCGCGGTGCGATGGGCCAGCGCCCGCACTTCGTCGGCCACCACGGCGAAGCCACGTCCGGCTTCACCGGCACGCGCCGCTTCGATCGCGGCGTTGAGCGCCAACAGGTTGGTCTGCTCGGCAATCGCACGGATCACGTCCAGTACCTTGCCGATGTCACGCCCTTGCGCTGCCAGCCCTTCGATCATCGCCGCCGTGTTCTGCACATCCTGGGTCATGGTCTGGATTGCCCCGACCGTCTCCACCACCCGGTCGCGCCCTTCCCGCGCCGCCTGGTTGGACTGGCCGGACGCTTCGGAGGTGGACACCGCATTGCGCGCCACTTCTTCCACCGCTGCAGTCATCTCATTGACCGCCGTGGCCGCCTGGTCGATTTCATTGTTCTGCTGTTGCAAGCCACGGGAGGCTTCTTCGGTGACTGCGCTCAGTTCTTCGGCAGCCGACCCAAGCTGCGTGGCCGAACCTGCAATGTGCTGGATGGTCTGGCGCAGGTTGGCCTGCATGGTCGACAAGGCACTGATCAGGCGCGCCGGTTCGTCCTTGCCGTCGTCCTCGATGGTTGTCGTCAGGTTGCCGCCGGCGATGCTTTCAGCCGCTTGCACGGCCTTGCGCAACGGCGTGACGATGCTGCGGGTCAGCAGCCAGGCCAGCAACACCGTCAGCAACGCAGCGGCGACCGACACCACGATGACGCCGGTAATGGCGCCTTCGTAACTGTGTTCTGCCTGGGTATCGGCAGCCTTGGCGCCGGCGGCGTTGAGGGCGATCAGTTTGTTCAACTGCTCGCCCATCTGGTCGGTGCCTTCCTTGATACGGCTGTTGATCAGGGCGCGCATTTCATCGACCTTGTCTTGCCTGGACAGGGCAATCATGTCGGCCTGGGCCTTGACGTAGTTGTCCAAGGTAGTGGCGAATGCCTTATACAACACCGCCTCCTCGACATTTGCCGGCAACGCGGCGTAATGGGTCTGCGCGACCCTGACCTTGTCCACCAACACGCCGATGCGGGCTTCGGCTTCCTGCAGGGCCGCCGGCTCACGGTTGACCAACACGCGAAAGGACAGGATGCGCATGCGCAACACGTTTTCCGTCATATGCCCCAGGTACGTCACACTGGGCAGCTGATTGGTGCTCATGTCCAGCGAAGCCTGGCGCATCAGGGTCATGCGGTTGACCGCAAATACCCCCAAAATGACCACCAGCACTGCAATGAAGGCAAACCCGAGAAATGCGCGAGGGGCAATATTCAGATGACGCAGGGACATAAGGGGGCTCTCAGAAGTGATGTTCGCCAGCGGCCTGCCGCGAATCGATCCGTCAGCGCCAACGCGCTACCCAGACCTTGGCCACCCCTGGTGTAATGGATAGGTGGGCCTATACGGGGTATCGGCTGATGTCGACGTTTTATGCAGGCGCTTTATAAATAATTTATTACACTTCTGACGACTGGCCGTTTCTGGCATCCTGCGCCTCCCTTTTCTGACCCGAGCCCTCATTTTGTCTGACGCTCAAGCCCCCCGCCCGCGCTATAAATCCGACCTGATCTACGGCCTGGAAGACCGTCCGCACTTCACGGCGGCGATATTTGCCGCCTTGCAGCATGTGCTGGCGAGCTTCGTCGGCATCATCACGCCGACTCTGATCGTCGGTGGTGTGCTGGGCCTGGAAAGCGAAGTGCCTTATCTGGTGAGCATGGCGCTGTTTGTCTCGGGGCTCGGCACTTTCGTACAGGCACGTACCTTCGGCCCCATCGGCTCCGGGCTGTTATGCCTGCAAGGCACCAGTTTTTCCTTTATCAGCGTGATCCTGAGTGCCGGCTTCATGGTCAAGGCCCGCGGCGGCGGCACTGATGAGATTCTTTCGACGATCTTTGGCATCTGTTTTTTTGCAGCCTTCATCGAAGTGGTGCTCAGCCAGTTCATCGGCAAGCTGCGCAAGCTGATTACCCCGGTGGTCACCGGCACCATCATCACCTTGATGGGCTTGTCGCTGATCAAGGTAGCGGTGACCGACATGGCCGGCGGCTTTGGTGCGGGCGACCTGGGCGCCGCCAGCAACATGGGCCTGGCGGCGTTGGTGTTGCTGACCATCGTGGTGCTCAACCGCTTCGACAACCCGTTCCTGCGCCTGGGCTCGATCGTGATCGGCCTGACCCTGGGCTTTGTGGTGGCGTGGTGGCTGGGCCGGGTGGACATGACCGCCCTGCCCCAGGTGCCCTTGATCAGCGTGCCGGTGCCGTTCAAGTACGGGTTTTCGTTCGACTGGGTGGCGTTTATCCCGGTAGCGGTGATCTTCCTGATTTCGCCGCTGGAGGCCGCCGGGGATCTGACGGCCAACTCGATGATTTCCCAGCAGCCGGTCAAGGGCCCGCTGTACATCAAGCGCATCAAGTCCGGCCTGTTGGCCGACGGGCTCAACTCGGCCATGGCGGCCACCTTCAACAGCCTGCCGATGGTGACGTTCGCCCAGAACAACGGCGTGATCCAACTGACCGGCGTTGCCAGCCGCTACGTGGCGTACTTCATCGCCGGCCTGCTGGTGCTGCTGGGACTGTTCCCGATGATCGGCGCGGTGCTGCAATTGATGCCCAAGCCGGTGCTGGGCGGCGCGACCCTGATCATGTTCGGCACCGTGGCCGTGGCCGGCATCAAGATCCTCGCCGAAGCCGGGCTGCACCGACGCAATGTGCTGAT
Organism: Pseudomonas sp. R1-43-08; assembly: GCF_003852255.1. Lineage (NCBI taxonomy): Bacteria > Pseudomonadati > Pseudomonadota > Gammaproteobacteria > Pseudomonadales > Pseudomonadaceae > Pseudomonas > Pseudomonas sp. R1-43-08. Next base: position 2,189,600 of record NZ_CP027734.1, on the reverse strand, counting down.
CGTGGCGATTTCCCTGGGGATGGGCCTGGGTGTGGCCGCCGTGCCGGAAGTGTTGCGCGACCTGCCCAAGGCGCTGCACAACATTTTCGAATCACCGATCACCGTGGGGGCGTTCTGTGCAATCTTGCTGAACATTTTCCTGCCGGAAGAGTTCATAGAGCTGCAAGAAGATGAATTCGATCCGGAGTCCTCTACCCTCAAGGTCATGCAGGACCCGGACGTCACCAAACACTAGGAGGGCCTTTGTATGCGCAAGCTCATGGTTCTATCGCTGTTGCTACTGACCTTGAGCGCCTGCGCGCTGTTCCCCAATCGCGATCCGGTCAAGATCAACGTGGTCGGCATCGAACCCCTGCAAAGCCAGGACCTGGAAGTACGCTTCGCGGTGAAGCTGCGGGTGCAGAACCCCAATGAAACGCCAATCGACTACAACGGCGTGGCCCTGGACCTGGAGGTCAACGGCCGACCATTGGCCTCGGGCGTCAGCGACCAGGCCGGCAGCATCCCGCGATTCTCCGAAGCCGTGCTGATGGTGCCGGTCAGCGTTTCGGCGTTCACCGTATTGCGCCAGACCCTGGGCCTGAGCCAGACCCAGAGCTTGAATAACCTGCCCTATGTACTGCGGGGCAAACTGGCGGGTGGACTGTTCGGGACGATGCGCTTTGTCGAGCGGGGCACGCTGGATTTACCGAATACGGCGACCTGGTGAAAGGCATGCAACCGACACTCTTGACCGAACGCCTGATTCTGCGCCCGCTGGTGCTTGAAGATGCCGAGGCGATCCAGCAGCAATTTCCCCACTGGGAAGTGGTGCGCTACCTCAACGCGCAGGTGCCATGGCCTTATCCGGCGGATGGCGCACGCACCTATCTGCAACACGTGGCCCTGCCCGCTATGCTCCGGGGTGAGGAATGGCACTGGTCGATCCGTCTTAAAACCGCGCCTGAACAGTTGATTGGCAATGTCAGCCTGATGGATGAAGCGGACAACAATCGCGGATTCTGGCTGGGGCCACAGTGGCATCGGCAAGGGTTGATGCCCGAAGCCAGTGCCGCCGTGACCGACTATTGGTTTGGCGTGCTCCAGCGCCCCGTGTTACGTGTGCCCAAGGCTGCGCCGAACCTGGGGTCACGGCGGATTTCAGAGCGCACCGGCATGCGTTTGATCAAGACGGATGAGGGCGAATTTGTTGCAGGCACTTTCCCACGGGACATTTGGGAAATGACCCGTAAAGAGTGGTTGGAATCCAAATCTCTCAAACGATAAAGATCAAATGTGGGAGGGGGCTTGCCCCCGATGGCTGTGTACCAGTCAGCCTATCTGTAAATGACCCACCGCTATCGGGAGCAAGCCCCCTCCCACATGTTTAACCGCGTTTAGTCAGTGATATAGCGCACACCCGGCTTGGCGCGCTCGTCCACCGTCAACTCAAAAATATCCGGCCGGGCATAATGCCCCACCACGTCATAGTCATACCTGGCCCGCACCAACTCATCGGTATCGATCCACGCTGTCAGCAGGCCCGCCTCACCCACCAGCGGCCCAGCCAGAATGTCTCCCATCAGCCCGACAATCACGCTGCCTCCGGCAGCGTTTGCCGAAGCTGCGGGTGATCTTCCGCCAGACCCACAGCCAGATCGTCGCCGACGCCCTGCTCGACCGCAGCCTGGACCTGGCGATCACCGCCGGCGGGTTTGCCGAGCGGCGCCTGAGTCGGCAAGTGCTCGGGGAAGGTGACTATCGCTGCCTGGTGGATCCGGACAGCCTGGCGCCCGGCCAGCAACAGCTCGACCTGGCGGAGTTCGTCGCGCGCGAACATGTGCTTGTGTCGTCGGGTGGGTTTATCGGCATTACCGATGAAGGCTTGGCGGCGCACGGCTTGAGCCGCCAGGTGCGCGCGTCCACCAGCCACTTTGCCGCCTTGGCGTTTCTGCTCAAGGGCAGCGCGGCGGTGGCGACGATTCCTGGGCATGCCGCCGAGGCCATCGCCCGCCTGACCGGCTTGCGCGTATTGCCCTGCCCACTGGCGTTGCCCCGCTATCCGGTCGAGCTGGGCTGGCGCACCCAGGCCCAGCTCGACCCCTTGCTGTTGAAGGTTCGCGAGGCGATCGAGGCGTGCTTTATTTAGCCGCGGCCATCAGCTTGTTGACTTCGCTGCGCACCATGTTGGAAAACTCCGGCGGCGACATGCCGTCCAGTTCCGCGCGCACCCACTCGGCCCATTTGCCCTTGCGCTTGGCGCGCTCGCCGAACAAGCGCGCGGCTTCGCCCTTGGCCTTGCCCAGGTTGGTTTGCCACAGGTCATAGAGACGGGACTTTTCATCTTCCAGCTCGGCGCGTTCGGCGAGGGTCTTGTTGGCGAGATTGAAGCTCATGTTGAATTACCTGCTGCACAAATAGGTGACATCTTACACTGTAGGTCGAAAAGACCTGATTTCGATTTTGCCGCAAATGGGCAGCCCGCAAAATAACTGCAACTTTTGCCAGCGCCCGACACTCCATTGTTCACTGTCACCTACACTTGCAAGGAGTCACACATGGCCCGCAAAACCGCCGCCCAATCCGTCGAAGATCAAATCAAGGATCAAGCCTTCAGCGAACTGACTTCGCTGATTGAAGAATCCGACAAACTGCTCAAGAGCAGTGCATCACTGGTGGGTGAGGAAGGCGAAACCCTGCGCGAGCAGGTCGCCATCAAACTCAAGCAAGCCCTGGACTCAGTGTCCAACGTCCGTGAGCGCAGCAAGCCGGTAGTCGATGCCACCGAGACTTATATCGGTGGTCACCCCTGGCAGACCGTGGCGATTTCCGCAGGCTTTGGCCTGGTGGTAGGCCTGCTGCTCGGTCGCCGTCACTGATAAGCAGGGGCTGCGCCCAGGGCGCAGCCCCTTCAAACCGCAGCCAACGCTTGCAGCTGCTGCAGGTCCTGTATCTCAAGTTCAATCCCCGTTTCCTGCGACTTCGCCCGTGCGCGATGCCGCCGATCACCCGGCAACCGCCGCAACCCCGCCGCATGCATCTGTCGCACCAGTTCCTGGCTGCGCACAGCAAAGCTTTGTCCGGCGGTCTTGCTCGGGTCGATCACGATCAGCAGCTGGCCTGTCCACGGTGTACGCGCCCCCGGATGATCAGCCCAACTGAATTCGAACGAAAAATTACCGCCAGTTAACGCGGCCGCCAGCAACTCGACCATCATCGACAGTGCCGAGCCCTTGTGCCCGCCAAACGGCAACAGCGCGCCGCCTTCCAGAATGGCTTTCGGGTCCTGGGTCGGCTGGCCCAGGCTGTCCACGCCCATGCCCGGTGGCAGGCGTTCGCCCTTGCGCGCGGCGATCTGCACGTCGCCATGGGCGATGGCGCTGGTGGCCAGGTCGAAGACAATGGGGGCGCCATCGGCACGCGGTGCGGCGAACGCGATGGGGTTGGTGCCGAACAGCGGGCGGTCGGCGCCGTGGGGCACCACGCAGGTCATGCTGTTGACCACGCTCAGGGCCACCAGCCCTTCTTCGGCGAAGGGCTCGACATCCGGCCACAGGGCGGCAAAGTGATGGGAATTGTGAATCGCCAGCAGCGCGATGCCGGCGCTACGGGCCTTGTCCACCAGCAACGCTCGCGCCGCTTCAAGGGCGGGCTGGGCAAACCCGTTGCCGGCGTCCACCCGCACGAAGCCGGACGCGACATCGGTCACCACCGGCACGGCGTGGCCATTGACCCAGCCACTGGCCAGGGTACTGAGGTAACCGGGGATGCGGAAAATGCCATGACTATGGGCGCCGTCGCGCTCGGCACTGGCGCAATTGTGCGCCAGGATCGCAGCCACTTGCGGCGACGTACCGTGCTTCACGAACACCGCTTGCAGCAACCCCACCAGGTCGTTGAAACCGATGAGCGCTGTCGCGTTGTCAACTATCGGGGACTGGGCAGACATCTGTAGCTCCGATTTTATAATTGGAAGAGACAACAAGAATCCAGACCGACGATTAAACAACGCCTCCCGTGCCTGCTGTCAACGGGCGCTTGACGTCTGAGCCAGTTATCTACCGCAGCACGCCCGCCGCCGCCCTCTACGTTGACAGTTCATAACCGCGCAACAATGGAGAATGCCGGATGGCGAATGTGACCGTGCCCTACTTTTTCGATGAATTCCTGCATCCTGTCAGCCGCAAGGAGCCCACGCCACGGGAGCGTGCGCTGGGCTTCACGGTGAAAGATCTGAATTGGCTGCACACGCTGTACTACGCCACTGACACGGCACGCAGGGACACGACCTTAAACGAATACCCCATGCTGGTGGAAAGGTTGCTGATCAACCCCACCGGCACACACCCCACCCCACTGGCAGGCGCCTTTGTCATCAGCCCGACGCCGGACGAGGCAAAGGCCGTGCTCTACACCCCGTACAAAGGGCTGGAGTTGTTCGACAGCCACACCGCCCTGCTCAATGAAGTGGACGAGCGGCTGAGGCAACCTGCACAACGCAGCGATTTGCTGCGCTTTTTGTCTATCGACGAGCAGGATGCGCTGCCGCTGGCGGTGCGCCTGACCGCGACCACCTCCGTCATCCAGGGTGCGGTGATGGAGGACCAGCAGCAAGCCATCCTGGACGGCCAGCAGAAAAACGTAGCCGTCATGCTCGATGAGTTGCGCAAACTCCCAAGCCTGCACGGGATGCTCGACACCTTGCTCGGCATCATGGCCCGCCCCTATTTCCCGGGCCTGAACCAGCGCGACACACGGGTGAGCTTCTTCAGCCGTGAGTCGGCCGCTGAAGACCGCCGATGGGTCACCTCCGAGCCCCTGCGCGATGCGCTGTTGCGTTTTTATGTGAATCACGCGTGGCCGACGGACCAGACGCATACTTTTTCCAATATCGGTCTCGACACCGCCACCCATACCCCGGAGCAACAGGCTCAAGACCAGCAGCGTTGGGACAGCGTGATCGAACAAACCAGCGGCATTCTTTCAACGTTATTGAACAGTTTGTTGCAGACCTACTGGAACGAGGACTTCAAGGGCAGCCAGTCACGCCGACGCTTTTTCAGCCGGGTTATCAGTGACAAATGCCGCGTTGACCTGCTGTTCAAGCAACAGGAAATGATTCTGTCCGCCGATCAAAGTCAAAAACTGAGGGCGCTGTTTCTGCCAGACCAAGCCGCGCGTACCGCCTCCGACAGTCGGCTGAGCGTAGAAAAGGTGCGCATACACGCGCCGTTTCAACATTACGTCGATCTGGCCAGCACCCTGATGATCAGCAATTCCCACGCTTACCTCTACACCCAATCACGGGGTTTGCAGGTACTCGCAGACCTGAACGACCTTAACGATGCCCTGTTGAGCATGCTCAAAACCGCAGGACACGAAGATGAGCTGCTCAATTTCCTGTCCGTGGATGAGCGCAGTGTGTTTGTCGGCATGAATCATATTCAGGTGACCGGCAAGCCCGTCGCTGGCGATGTGTTCCAGGAAATCATCGAGGACATCATCGCCAAGCAATTCGACAACCTGGAAACGGCGCTGGGGCTGTTTCGGCGCAGCGCGGGCGGCGTCGACCTGGCCGCACAAGTCGAAAGTGCCCTGGACGTACGGACCATGCTCGACAGCCGTTTGCTGGAGCAGGAGACGGACGGGCGCTGGAGCATCCATCCCATCACCACTGACAGTGGCCGCCCCACCACGGTCCAGGCGGAAAAGTCCAAGCTGCACCTGCAACGATTGCAAGCGATCGAAGCGGCAATGGCCGAGGAGCGCAGCCGGCATCTGACCTTGAGCGAACTGGCAGCCCATGCACTGGACACCGAGTTGACCAAGCGACAATTGGAGCTGAAGGCCGACGAGGTTCATATCAACACCTACCCCACCCAGGCCCTGGAGCGCGAAGTACGCACGCCCGAGGCCTCATCAAGCATGGTCGAGCACTTCATTGCCCGCCTGGCCCGGCAAACCGATGCGCTGAGCGAGTCCACCCTGACCTGGTTCTACGGCGACCGCCATGCAGGGGTCGCCTATAAGCTGAATAACCTGACCTTCGCTACCTTCAATTCAATCATCGAGCAAGCCCTGGGCACGTTTTCACATGACGATCTGCGCGCACTGCCCACTATCTTCCTGAAGAATAACCAGGCGCACCTGAGCCTGGGCATGTTGCGGGGTTTGAGCGGTGAAGCGCAGATGAGACGGCTGCACAAGAGTTTGCCGGCCCAAAGCCTTGCCCTGCTGGACAGCGTTCTTGATGCCGACCACATGACCCGAATGACCCGCCACGGCCTGAACGGGTTCATACCGGATGCCTTTGGCCTGACCCTCAAAACCGACTCGCAGAGCACGCCACAGCCCCTGGCTAACTGTTTTGTGCTGACCGAACGTGGCGGCACGGACCCCATTCATTCAGGAACAGCGCTGCTGTGGACGCCACGTAACGGCTACCAGGCCTATGGGTCGATCAAGGCCCTGCGCCAAGCACTGGAGCAAGGCTTGCAAGACCCCCTGAAGCGATTGACCCTGCTGGAGAACCTGCCGATCTCCAAGCGTGTCCCCCATCAGACCTGGCAGCTCGGCCCACTGCGGCGTATCGACGACGACCTGCTGCACGACCGGCAACGGAGCTACAGCGACTTCACGCGAGACGAGATAGACCATTTATTCTCGATGAAACTGAACGCAAAGCGCTTTCAGGACTGCATGGACAGCATCATCCAACGGGCACCACCGACCAACCTGCCCAGGGCCATTGCCATTGCGCAGGCCCTGATCAACCTGCAGGCGCTGCCGGTATGGTTGGGCATGGCAAGCCCCCGTGAGCAACGTCTGCACGCCGAACTGCTCGAGCAGTACCGCATCAGCGCGCCGGACGAGCGTGACTACCTGCACAACATCACGCCTCTGCGAGACGCGGCCGTGAGCGCCCTTTCAACCCTGCTCGAGGCGCGCTTTCCAGGACAATCGATCCACCCGGACAACGTACTGATACCGAACCGTATCGACTTGAAGGGCAACGCGCAGACCCTGACCGACTTCGCCCTGCGATACCTGCCCGAGCTGCACGCCGAAGACATCCGGCCACAATCGCGTACAGCCGCCGCGTTGCCGGAGGGGCTGAACGGCGATGCCATCGTGCAACTGGTTCGACAAGTGGATTTGAAAAGTACCTTCCAGAAGCTACTGACCACCCACCTCAAAGACCAGACCGAGGATAGCCGCGAGCGTCGTCAATTGTTCTGTCGGCAATTGCCCTGGCAGTTGCTGCACTATGCCCATCAACAAACCCTGGATGAGCGGCTGTCCGCGTCGGCCTGGGGCTTTATCCAGCACGTTTTCGATATGCCTGACGCGCTGGCGCGTGCCGCCGTGGCGGGTGTAACGGCGATCATTCGGCCCCTCGAACTGCTCGCCACCCCAGGCGCGGCGCTGGTCAAAGCGTTGGGCTGCTACTTGATCGGTCCCAAGGCCGGCGCTTCGGGCCCCTTGATCCTGTACGCCCCCTACAGCCCAATACATGGCTTGAAGGAATATGCCAATGAAGCGGCGTTCCTCAACGAGTTGACCACGCCCGGTGCGCTGCAGGACTGGGTAGTCGGCCAGTTGGAGGCGCCCGAGCAAGCCACTTACCGCAATTTGCTCAACGAAAAGCGCCGCCATGAGCACTCGGAGATCAGTTTTGGGGCAACACCTATCGCTGGCAACCTGCTCAAGCAGCTGTTCGAGGACAATGCCGAGATGCTCCAGCGAATGCTGGCTTCTCAGTTCTCGCGATCAGGCCAGGCAGCATGGGATGCTGTCACCAGCCTGCTCACCCAGGAAATCCCCAAAGGCCTGCAGTTCCTGGCCGGCAAGTTGGCCTACCCGTTGGCGGTGTGGCGCAGCTACAAATTGTTCAAAACCTCCGCCGAAGACTTGCAGCAACACCGCTGGCAACATGCGCTCAAAACCTTCATCGCAGGCGTGGCTGCATTAGCCTCCCTGCGCGAGGGCCTGGATCAACTCTTGCCGCAAACGCCCGTCCCAAAGGCAGACGTCAAACCGGATGACGTGGATCTGACGGCACCCTGGCGCACAGAGCTGCAAGCCTTCGAACAGCACGATATCGCCTTGCGCGATCTGGAGCTGAGCGCGCAAAGCCACCTCTATCGGGGCAAGACGGACATCCAGCATTTCGTGTCGTTGGCAGGCAAGGTGTACCCGGTGAAAAGTGCCGGTGAGCGTTGGCGCCTGAACCAGGACGAGCTGCAGGGCCCCTATATACAACGCGACGCCAAGGGTGCATGGGTGCTGGACCTCGACCGGCATCATCCACTGTACGGTAAAACATTGAGTCGCTTCTCAGGCAAGGTTCAGACGCGAGCAGCCGAACGAGACTCCATCAATATCGAAGCGAGGGGGATGAGGGAAATTGCCGCGTTATCCCCCTGGAAAGCCCAGTGCATTGCTGAAGCACTCAACGTGGCGACCTGTTATACGGCCACCTGCAAGCTCAACCTTCTCCACTTCGCGACACACTTGGATCCCCTAAGCCGTATCGGGCGGTTTTTCGGTGAGTTGTTCGGCATTGTCACAATGACGCCCGCTCAGCTGGGAAGAATCAAGCGGCGAATCGATGAAGTACTCAATGAGTTGGGCAACCCCACCTTGATCAACCCCGATTCAACGCGATTTGTCAGCGGCACCCATCGCTACAATCCGCGACAAACTTTTGCTTTCGTAATTCCCAAGGACCCGGACCAGAAAATCTATTTGCTGGACCGCTTCTTCGACCCGCCCATGGACATCTATCAAAACCATCTGAACACCGCATTCGACATCATGGCCCATGCACGAGCTACCATACTGATTCACGAGATCACTCATCTCAAATCCCAGACCGAGGACCTGGCCTACCTGGACAGCATGCGACCGTTCCCAGACCTGATCAAGGTCAGCACCCCGCGCACCAAGCTGATGCAGACCGACCTTTCGGACCTGCGCTTAAACGCGCTGTCCCTCATGACGCCGGTCAGGCTGCTGTTCAAGACATGGGACGACTTCAGTCAAGCATGGGAAGATTTCGGCAGCAGTGAAGCCACTTCGTCGCAAAAGGCAAAGGTACTGAGCACCACCGGATGCCGAACACTGGTTGAGGCTCGGTCGATCTTCATGAGCAATGCCGACAAACGTATCGATACGATCCTGGCCAATGCCGACTCCGTCACCTACATGATCAGTGAACTCGGCCGAAAGCTGGATATAGGAGCCTGAACAGGCTCCCGGCGGGAATGTGCTGATTTTCAGGTCACGCCAAACGAGAACAAGTTCCAATTGATATGCAATTGCCATGACGGCTGTTCTCGCTGTCCGCTTCGGGAGGTTAGAATGTGCGAAATCAGGATGAGTTAATGAGCGAAAAGTCCCTTACAGAAGCCGAATATGACGCCATCACCGACGCCGCCGCGCATTGGTGCATGCTCATGCATGCGGGCGACTGCACGGCGGCGGAGCGTCAAGCCTTTACCCAATGGCACGATGCGCACCCGCTGCACGCTTTCGAATACGCCGCCATGCTGGAAATCTGGGAAGTCGCCGACCACCTGCCCCGCAGCCCGGCGCCGCCGCTGGTGTTGCCGTTCAAGCCGCGCTCGCGTTGGCGCACCTACGCGGTCGCAGCCGCGATTTGCCTCGCCGCGCTACCCCTGGCCGCGTTCACTGGCTGGGAAGCCGGCTGGTTGCCCAGTTCCTATAAGCGTTTCGAAGCGGTCAACGGTTTGCGCAACATCACCCTCGGCGATGGCAGCCAGGTGGAATTGAACCTGGGCACTGAACTGGTCTACAGCGACTACAAGGACCAGCGACGCGTTACGCTGAAAAAGGGTGAAGCGTTTTTCAAGGTCAGCCATGACAGCGCCCACCCTTTCATCGTGCGCGCGGGGGAAGGCCAGGTGCGGGTGACCGGGACTCAGTTCAACGTCTGGAAATACGAAGACAAGGTCCGGGTGATGCTGCTCGAGGGGTCGGTGCAGATCGCCAGTGACAACCTGCACCCCGGCGTGCAACTGAGCCCTGGCATGCAGGCCAGCTATCATCAGGGCGACACCACGCCCGAGGTCCAGGCCTTCAATCCCAATGACAACGCGCTGGCGTGGCGCACGGGCAAGCTGGTGCTCGACAACCTGGCCCTGGCCGACGCCCTGCCGCTGATCAACCGCTACCTGGACAAACCCGCGATGCTGGCGGACGCGAGCACCGGGACCATTCGCATTGGCGGTATCTATAACCTCAGTGAGGTCAACAACCTCATCCCTTCCCTGCCCAAGGTGCTGCCGGTCTACCTGACCCAGAACCAGGATGGCAACCCTGTACTCAACTCCATTCCGCGTAAAACGCCCAAAGGCTGAGCCTGCGGCTACCTGTCCATTTTTGAAACACCCAACTGCGCTGAATCGCCCAGTGGCTGCGGATTCACGATTTTGTCATGGGCACTGTTTCACCAGTGATACAACTGGCGCGAGCGGCGGAGCACATCGCGCCCCTGGGCGACTGTCTCACGCGTGAAACACCCCAGCCGATCAATCCTCCAGCGCAACTCGCAATACACTGAATCCAGAAGAAAAATAAAAAGCGGCACGCCTTCTGCTCTTTCCCTGACAACGCTGTTTAGGGTCAGCGTGAATAACAAGGACTGCCGCCGTGAACGCACTCACTCATGCCTCGATAAACGCACTGCTGATCAGTTGCGTGCTCAGTGCTGGCATCAGCCTGCCGAGCCAGGCGGGTGATGGCGTGATCGTGACAGGGCGCACCGTGCAAGGTCATATGTACGGGCGCACCTCCCTTCCGGACCCCTACCCCAACACCGCCAACGCCAACCCCAGCAAAGAAGTGAACAGCGCCATTTCCGGTGAACTCAGCGATGTGGACATCGGCGGTATTCGCAGCGGTTCGAGCCTTGCGCGTTCCCTGCAGCCCAGCGGTAATCAGGCGGGCTTGAGCGCCACGCAAAACGGCATGTCGACCCTGGGCACCGGCGCAGCCGCCGGCCACGGCGCGGGCAGCGGCATGGGTGGGCAGATCAGTGACTCGATCCAGCGCGGCATGACCCCCTTGAATAACCTCGGCAGCATGATGGGGGGCAAGTAATGAAGCGCCTCGTGCTGATGGTGGCACTGCTGGGCAGTGCGTCGACGATGGCTGACAACACCGCCGTGATCCAAGGCAGCGGTAACCAGTACGAAGGCGTGCTGTCGATCAACCAGGCGGCCGGTAACCAGCAACAGATGTCCAACAGCCGCGCCATTGTCCTTGGCGGCCAGGCCACCAACCTCAACATCCAGAAACTCGACGGCAACGTGGACCCGTCCTTGAACGCCAAGGCGGCGATCCTGGGCACCTCTTTCAGCAACGGCAACGGCGTGCTGGGCATCAACCAGTCGGCCGGGGCCAATAACCAATCGATCAATGCCGTGCGGATCAGTCTCAATCCTGGCCCGCAAAGCATCGATGACAGCGTCCTGTTGCAACAGAACACGACGCAGTTGACCGACTCAGGGCTCACCCCCACCACTGGCAGCCGCCAGGTCGTGACCAGCGACCAGGCCTTCACCGGCAGCCGAGGAGTGATTCAGGTGAACCAGAGTGCCGGGGTGGGGAACCGAGTGGCTAACACCCTGGGTATCACTATCAAGTGAACGCTTGGTAGCACTGGCTGGACCGTACCAACACTTAACCCAACTAATTAGAAGCAAGGAGAAACACCATGAAACCTCAAATGGCTCTGAAACCAATGGTTTTCGCTCTCGCCGCACTCATGGCTGCCGCCGCTCAAGCAGGCGGTGGCTGGCATCCGGCGCCTCAACCTACCGGTACTGTTGCCGCTGTGGTCACTGACGTACAACAAAGCCAGCACAACAAATTCGACGACACCAACACCGAAAACAATGCCTCTGCCGACGGCTCTGTCACCGGCAACAGCGGTAACGTGGGGGTCAATGCGCAGTCGGGTTCCGGCAACCAGGCCGACAACGCCGGTGCCATCTCCAGTGCCAAGGGCGACTTCGCCACGGTGTTCGCGGTGATCGATGTGGATCAAGGCAGCACCCACAACAACTTCGTCAACAAAGGCACGCAAAACAACGCCTCACTGGACAGCTCGGTGAACGGCAACTCCGGTAACGTGGGTTACAACGGCCAGGCCGGGCAAGGCAACCAGGGTAAAAACAACCTGGCGATCACCACCGCTGACGGCAAGAACATCGCAGCGGCGTCCAACACCGAGCAGAACTCGCTCAACAACAGCTACCTCAATAGCGCCACCAGCAGTCATGGCTATGGCAAACCGCAATACGTGTCCAACAACGCCAGCCTCGACAATTCGGTTAACCGCAACTCCGGCAACGTGGGTGTGAACCTGCAATCCGGCGCCGGCAACCAAGGCAGCAACAGCCTGTCGATCGGCCAAGGCTGCAGCGTCTGCGCCAGTGGCGTGCGCTTCTGATCCAACGGGGCCTTGGCAACAAGGCCCCTTTTTATTCCAGTGTCCAACAGGTCATTCGATCATGCGCCTCGCGACCCTCACCCTCCTGATGTTACTCACCGGCCCCGCGTGGGCAGGCACCATGGCGATCTCCGCCATGCCTGGCGGTGCGGTGATTTTCAAGAAGGTCGAGAGCATCCGTGAACGCCGGTTCGCCAACCTGGTGGAACAGAAAACCGATTTCAGCTGCGGTGCCGCGGCACTCGCCACCATCCTGCGCCAGGCCTATTGGCTGGACGTCGACGAAGATCACCTCATCAAAGGCATGCTGCTCACTGCCGATCAGGACCTGGTGCGTACCCAGGGTTTTTCCATGCTGGACATGAAGCGCTACCTCGAAAGCATCGGCATGCGTGCCCGGGGCTACAAGATCGCGCCAGACACCCTGATAACCGTGAAAATACCGGTGGTGGTGTTATTGGAAATTCGTGGCTACAAGCACTTCGTGGTGATGCAGCGGGCCGACAAGGACTGGGTGTATATCGGCGACCCGGTGCTGGGCCATAAGCGCTATTCGCGGGATGACTTCGTCAAGGGTTGGAATGGCATCGTGTTCGCCGTATTGGGCGAAGGCTACGACAAGACCAACGTGTTGCTCGACCCGCCTGCGCCACTGACCGCCAAGAACCAGTTGAACGAGTTCCGGCCCGTAGGCGACGCCGAGCTGATGGATTTCGGTTTTATCCAGAGCGACTTCTTCTAGAAGCGCAATAAGGAGCAGGACGCTCCAGGAGCAAAAGATGAACACTTCCCGTTGGCTGACGGTTTTGTGTCTGGCAGCCTCGATGCCCGCTTATGCTTCATCGGGTTTCAAACCGATCGAACTCAAGGATTCGGAAATGGCCGAGCTGCGCGGCCGCTATGTGATGCCGGGGCGAATCATCAGCTTCGGCATTGTCATGAGCAGCACCTGGACCAATGCGGTGGGCGACAGCATCACCGGCAAGGCCAGCCTGCAGCTCGACAAGGCCACCATTACCCCGCAGTTCTACGTACAAACCACCGGCTCGGCGGGGGCTGGGAGCAACCAGGACGCCGGCGCCGGCAATGTGGTCGGCGGCGCGGGCATTGGCAGTGGCCAGGGTGTGATCCAGAGCGTGCGCACCGCTGGCGATGGCAACACCGCCCACAACACGGTGGGCATCAACGTCACCCAGGACGGCTTTGCCCCTGCCAACATTGTGCAGTCCGGGCAGGTATTGGTGGCCGGCGGCACCGTCAGCGGCGACAGCCCGGCAGGTCATGTCAGCGTGTCGGCCAACCATGGCGGCTTGCAGATGGCGATCCAGGCCAACCACAACCAAGGCAACAGCCTGCAGCAGATCGGCGGCGGGAATGTGCTGCAAGGGACGGTTCTGACCGGTAATAGCAACTTCGTCAACAACATGACCCAACTCAACGTCGTGATGAACAATAACGGTTTGAACAACGGCGCGTTGAACTGCAACCTGGATCAACTCAAAGGCCTACGCACGCTCGGTTATTGAACTACGCTGACCCTCGACACTTACGCACCAAAAAGGACGGCTTATTTCATGCATCGATCGATATCGCTCCGCGCGGTGATCTGTTTAAGTACGCTCTTGCCCGCCTCCGTGCTGCATGCCGCACCGGATGCCGATATCGAAACCCTCAAGCGGGAACTCCTGGAACTCAAGCAACGCTACGACGTGCAGCAAAAGGCCCTGGCCGTGCTGGAACAACGCGTGCGCCAGGTGGAAGATCAACCGGAAGCGCCAGCGCCCAGGCGCCTGGCCAAATCCCCCGCCGACTTCAAGAAAGGCGGCACCGTGGTCGCCGGCACGGGCGCGGCGGCGGCATCGGGTGGCGCCGGCGGTGGCGGCAGCTCCTACGGCCAGTCACTCAAGGACGACTCCGCCCCCGCGCAAAGCGTGAGCAACCTCTACAACGAGGCCAGCGGCTTTTTCGGCAATGGCAAGTTCAGCCTCGAAACCGGTGTCACCTATGCCCGTTATGACGCGCGCCAGCTGACCCTCAACGGCTTCCTCGCGCTGGACTCGATCTTCCTCGGCAACATCAACCTGGACCGGATCAAATCCGACAGTTGGACCCTGGACCTGACCGGGCGCTACAACGTCGACAATCGCTGGCAGTTCGACCTCAACGTGCCGGTGGTCTACCGCGATTCGACCTATCAGTCCGGCGGCGCCGGCAACGATGCCACGGCCACCTCGGAAGGTTCCGTCACCCGCGACCCGACCATCGGCGACGTCAACTTCGGCGTGGCGTACAAATTCCTCGATGAAACCCCTACCCTGCCGGATGCGGTGGTGTCGGTACGGGTGAAGGCGCCTACGGGTAAAGAGCCGTTTGGCATCAAACTGGTCAAGCAGCCCAACAACGACAACCTGTACATACCGGAAAGCCTGCCGACGGGCAACGGCGTCTGGTCGATCACGCCGGGCATTTCCCTGGTCAAGACCTTCGACCCTGCCGTGCTGTTCGGCTCGCTGTCGTACACCCACAACTTCGAAGACTCGTTCGATGACATCAGCAGTGAGGTCAATCAAAAGGTCGGCGGCAAAGTGCGCCTGGGTGACAGCTTCCAGCTCGGCGTCGGCGTAGCCTTTGCGCTTAACGAGAAGATGAGTATGTCGTTCTCGGTATCAGACCTGATACAGCGCAAAAGCAAACTCAAGCCCGACGGCGGCGACTGGCAGTCGGTGGTCTCCAGCGATGCCAACGCCGGCTACTTCAACGTGGGCATGACGATTGCCGCATCGGATAACCTGACCATCGTGCCGAACCTGGCGATCGGGATGACCGATGATGCGCCGGACTTTACCTTCAGCCTGAAATTCCCGTATTACTTCTGATTGAGGGGCGAACGCTGTTAAATGTTGATGGTGCAGGGTCAGTGACCTGCTGTGTCAACTGACATACCGCTATCGGGGGCAAGCCCCCTCCCACATTTTGATTCGGTTTCGTCAGCTGTTTCATGGACAACCAATATTCCCTGTGGGAGGGGGCTTGCTCCCGATGGCGGCCTGACAGCCGACCAGGATGCTGGATCAGGGCGAGTACATATCCGTTGCTGCGGTAACGGCTGCTATGGGTTCCGCCCTTACGGCGTCTCACTTTTGAAAAGCGCAAAAGTAAGCAAAACGCTCTTGCCCCACCACTCGGCACCTCGCCTAGGCTCGGTGTGCCCGTAATCCGACAGTGATTTGGGGGGCCGCCGCCACGCGCCATCCATGGCGCGGGGCGGCTAAACCGGCATCCCTGCCGGTTTACCCCCCAAATCACTATCGGATTCCGGCCAGCGTGGTTTAACGGGGCGCCTAGATCAAAAGCAAGATCAAGAGCGACTCGCTTCGCATCGTGGTTACCGTAGGCTGCTACAAAGTTGTGTAGATACCTATGCCCCGATGGCCCTAGCGAATCTGGTGTTTGTGCAGCAACCGGTAGAACGTCGGCCGGGAAATGCCCAGCACGCGGGCGGCGACGCTCAGGTTATCGCTGTGCCGGTGAAGCACATCGCACAACGCCTGACGTTCGGCGCGGTGTTTGTAATCTTCCAGTGTCGCCATCGGCAGTGAAGCCGCCTGCTCGCCTTGCAGTCCCAGATCAACCGCTTCGATCTGGCGCCCTTCGGCCAACACCAGGCCACGGCGCACGCGGTTGGCCAACTCACGTACATTGCCTGGCCACAGGTGCTGCCCCATCGCTACCAATGCATCTTCGCTGAAGCTGCGCGGGCGGCGGCCGGTTTCCTGGCTATAGAAGCGCGAAAAGTGATTGGCCAGCATCGCCACGTCACCATGGCGTTCACGCAAGGGGGCCGTGACCACTTGCAGGACGTTCAGGCGGTAATACAGGTCTTCGCGGAAAGTGCCCTTTTCCACGGCGGCCTCAAGGTCTACGTGGGTGGCCGCCAGCACCCGCACATCCACCGGGATAGGCTGGCTGCCGCCGACGCGCTCGATCTGTTTCTCCTGGAGAAAGCGCAACAGGTTGGCTTGCAGTTCCATCGGCAGGTCGCCGATTTCATCGAGGAACAGCGTGCCACCGTGGGCGGCCTCGATGCGTCCGACCTTGCGCTGGTGCGCTCCGGTGAAGGCACCCTTTTCATGACCGAAGAGTTCGGATTGGATCAGGTGTTCCGGAATCGCCCCACAGTTGATCGCCACAAACGGCCTGGCGTGCCGCTGCGATTGCCGGTGCAGGGTTTTGGCCACCAGTTCCTTGCCGGTGCCGCTGTCGCCCCGAATCAGTACCGGGGATTCAGTGGGCGCCAACTTCGACAACAACTTGCGCAGTTCACGAATGGGCCGGCTGTCGCCCAGCAGCTCATGCCCAGGCCCACCCACGGGGGTGTTGCCCTTGCCGCGCAGACGCGCCATGCCGAAGGCGCGTCCCAGGGTGACCTGCACCCGCGACACGTCGAACGGCAAGGTGTGGAAGTCAAAGAACCATTCGCAGACGAAATCGCCGACGTTCTGCAGACGCAATACATCCTGGCTGAGTACCGCGATCCACTCGGTGCCGCTACGGCCAATCAGTTCCTTGACCGCTTCGGGGCGCTCCAGATGACACGGCTGCAACCGCAGCAGGCCGACATCGCAGGACCTATCTCCCACCGCTTCCAGGGCACAGCTGTCCACGTCCCATCCGACCGTGCGTAAGCCCGGTAGCAACCCATGGCAATCCGCACACGGGTCGACCACCAGCAAGCGGCGTTGGACGGGGGACACAATCATGAATATTCCTTGGCGTCAGAACAGTAACGTTATTAGAAACAACTGTTTGTGATGACTGACAGGGACCTTAGCAAAATTTTGACGCAGCCTTTGTAACCATTCGCTATAAGTGGGGGCAAAACGCCACCTATGTTTGAACTGTTAACGCCTGGGTTGAGCTTTTAAAACAGCGACTTACATGACATTAGTCAGGAAACATTAAAATTTGTTGCTCTAGCATGTGACCCGTACCCCACCATCGCGCATCAGTACAAGTAACCCACCGCACGGTCAGCCCAACCGCCGGTACTCACTTGAATGGGCATAGAGAGAGACGACCCACATGAACGCTCCGCTGCGCATCAACGAAGCTCTTTTGATTGCAGACCGCGCTTTCCAACCCTTTCAGTGCGTGGCCTGGCACGATGGCAATGGCGCCCTCAGCCTGAGCGTCATCGACCGCACCAATACCCGCATCGGCCGTAAACAGCTGTCCTCGAACACTTACACCGACCCGGCGCAACTGGAAAACCTGTTGTTGCAGGCGCGTGCCGAGCTCGACAAAGATGGCTACAAGTTGCAACAGTGGGCAATGCCCAAGTAAGTCGACAGGTTAACTTCCGATCACTGCACTCGCGTGATCGGAAGTTTGACTTACTTATCGCGCGGTCAGCATAAATCGCTCGAACGCTTCAGCGGCGCCGTCTTCGACATTACTGCCGGTGACGACACTGGCCTGACGCTTGACGGTTTCTTCCGCCTGGCCCATTGCGATCGATAAACCGGCCACCTGGAACATCGCCGGGTCGTTGCCACCGTCACCAATGGCCGCCGTTTGCGCAAGCGGCACCCCAAGGTGCGCCGCAATGGTCTTCAAGGCCTCGCCTTTATTGGCCAGCATCGCCGTCACATCCAGGTAAACCGGCTGCGAACGCGACACCTGGGCCAAGCCCTGCACCTTGGGCTGCAATTGCGCCTCCAGCTCCACCAGCAATTGCGTGTTGTTGCTGGCGGCGACAATCTTGTCGACCCGGTCCAGGTACGGCTCGAAACTCTCGACCACCACCGGCCCGTACCCCAGGCCATCGGCTTCGCGCTGCACCATCGGCCCGGGCGGGTCACGACGCAGCCAATCGCCGTCGGCGAACACCCACACTTCCACGTCCGGCTCGGCGGAAAACAGCGCCAAAGTCACCAGGGCTGCTTCCGCCGGCAGATGGTGGGCCACCAGGATGCTGCCATCCGGGTTGATCAACGTGCCGCCATTGAAGCCCGCCACCGGCACGTCGATACCGAAGGTCTCGATCAAATGCAGCATGGCCTTGGGTGGCCTCCCGCTGGCCAGGCTGAAAAACACCCCGGCCTCACGCAGCGCGCGCACCGCATCGGCGGTGCGCTGGCTCAGGCTGTGATCCGGATGCAGCAACGTGCCGTCCACGTCACTGAGGATAAAGCGGATGGGATGAATCGCTGCATCACTCATCCGAGGCTGTGCCAGGTGCGACCATCACGGGCCAGCAAGGTGTCAGCCGCCGCCGGGCCATCTTCGCCAGCCTTGTAGGTCTGGATACCGTCATCTTCTTTCCAGGCATCCAGGAACGGCTGCACGGCCCGCCAGCCGTTCTCGATGTTGTCGGCGCGCTGGAACAAAGTCTGGTCGCCAGTCATGCAGTCGTAGATCAGCGTCTCGTAACCGGTCGACGGTTGCATCTCGAAGAAGTCCTTGTAGTCGAAGCCCAGTTCGATATTGGCCATCTCCAGGGTCGGCCCAGGCTTTTTCGCCAGCAGGTCGAACCACATGCCTTCGTTCGGCTGGATCTGGATCTTCAGGTAAGTAGGCTTGAGCTCATCGACCTCGGTGTCGCGAAATTGCGCGTAAGGCGCCTGCTTGAAGCAGATCACGATCTCGGTGTCGCGGATGCTCATGCGTTTGCCGGTACGCAAGTAGAACGGCACGCCGACCCAGCGCCAGTTGTCGATCATCACCTTCAGCGCAACGAAGGTCTCGGTGCTGCTGTCGGGCGCGACGTTGGCTTCTTCACGGTAACCCGGCAGCGACTTGCCGGCGATTTCACCGGCGGTGTACTGGCCGCGAACGGAATTGGCCCGCGCATCTTCCAGGGACCAGGGGCGGATTGCCCCCACCACCTTGGCCTTCTCCCCGCGCACCGCGTCGGCACCGAAGGCTGCAGGCGGTTCCATGGCAACCATGGCCAGCAACTGGAACAGGTGGTTGGGCACCATATCTCGCAGGGTGCCGGTTTTTTCGAAGAAACTGCCGCGGGTTTCCACGCCGACCGTTTCCGCAGCGGTGATTTGCACATGATCGATGTAGTGATTGTTCCAGAACGCTTCGAACAGCACGTTGGAAAAACGGCTGATCAGGATGTTCTGCACCGTTTCCTTGCCCAGGTAATGGTCGATGCGATAGATCTGTTTCTCGCTCATCACCTTGAGCAGGCACGCATTCAAGGCTTCGGCGGAGGCCAGGTCGGAACCGAACGGTTTCTCGATGACCACGCGGCGAAAGCCCTCCTCGGTTTCATTGAGCAACCCGGCGCTGCCCAGGCGTTGCACCACTTCACTGAAGAAGCGCGGTGCGGTCGCGAGGTAGAACACGGCATTGGCGGTGCCGCTGTCGGCAATTTTCTGCGCGATATCCGCGTAGGTGCTGTCGTCGAGGAAGTCGCCCTCGACGTAGCTGATGCCTTTGGCCAACTGGGCCCACAGGTGTGGGTCCAGCGCATTGTCGGCATTACCCCGGACTTTGCTGGCCGCCTCGGTGCGAATGAAATCCTCGAGCTTCTTGGCAAAGTCAGCGTCGCTGACGGCGTTGTGATCAACGCCCACGATACGCAGGCCATCGCCCAGCAACCCGTCGCGGCTCAGGTTGTACAGCGCCGGCATCAGCAGGCGCTTGACCAGGTCGCCATGGGCGCCAAACAAGAACAATGTAGTGGGTGGAGCGGGTTCGGCCTTGGGTTTCTTGCCGTTGGCGGTCATTTTTTGGAAGTCTCCACGTGGCCGCCAAAGCCGAAGCGCATGGCCGAGAGCATTTTGTCACCGTAGGTGCTCTGCTGGCGCGAACGGAAACGGGCGAACAGCGAGGTGGACAGCACCGGTACCGGCACCGCTTGCTCCATGGCCGCTTCGATGGTCCAGCGGCCTTCGCCACTGTCGGCCACGGAGCCGGAGTAGCCGTCGAGTTTCGGGTCGGTGGCCAGGGCATCGGCGGTCAGGTCCAGCAGCCACGACGACACCACGCTGCCACGGCGCCAGACTTCGGCGATGTCGGCCACGTTCAGGTCGAAGCGCTGATCTTCAGGCAGGTTTTCCGAGTTCTTGGTCTTGAGGATGTCAAAGCCTTCGGCAAACGCCTGCATCATTCCGTATTCAATGCCGTTATGGATCATCTTGACGAAGTGACCGGAGCCCGCTGGGCCAGCATGGATATAACCCTGCTCGGCACGTGGGTCGGCAGAAGCCGAACGGTCCTTGGTGCGAGGGATACTGCCGATACCGGGAGCGAGGCTCTTGAAGATCGGGTCGAGGCGCTGCACGGTTTCCACGTCGCCACCTATCATCATGCAGTAGCCACGTTCCAGGCCCCAGACACCGCCCGAAGTGCCGACGTCAACATAGTGCAGGCCCTTTTCCGCCAGGGCCTTGCCGCGACGCACGTCGTCCTTGTAATTGGTATTGCCGCCGTCGATGATCACGTCACCGCTTTCCAGCAGCTCACTGAGTTCATTGATGGTGTCTTCGGTCGGCGCGCCCGCCGGCAGCATTACCCATACCGCGCGCGGCTTTTGCAGGCCGGCCACCAGGGCCTCCAGCCCGGCGACGCCAGTGGCGCCCTCCTCGCTCAAGCCCTTTACGAATGCTTCATTACGGTCATAAACAACGGTGGAATGCCCATTGAGCATCAGGCGCCGCGCAATATTACCGCCCATGCGGCCTAGTCCGATAATCCCCAGTTGCATGTGCTGATGCTCCTAACTGCAAAAAAATGTGTGACATAGTTTATAGCGCAATGAGGCTAATGAGGGTTAGTCCAGAGCGGATCCGTGTAGTTTCATGGCAAAAAAGTTGCCATCATTTCACCATCACCCCTGGAAAAGTCACACGACCACCAAAAATAAAAAAGTTCCCTTGGTGTGAAAAAGAATTCAGACTTACCTCCGACTGTTGCCGCGAACCGATTCGGCAGCGCCGTTGACCGCTATTTGCGAGGTAAGCAATGAGCACAGCACAGATGACCCGACCGCCTCAGACCCTCTACGTCAGCATCCGCCGCGATGAATTGCGCCAGTTGAAGGACGAGCGCGATCAGTTGCAACAGGAAGTCCTGCGTCTGCGTTCACATCTGCAGGCCCAGCTTGAACTGCCGTCCGGCGCCAAGCCCGCGCTCTGCTGACCCGCCCTGGCGAGCCTGTAAGGCAATACCTACAGAAAACTCACAAAGTTTTCACACACTTATCCCGATACTCCCGCCCGCGATGCCGCTCACTTTCTGGGCGGCCCGATGTCGCGCGCCTGTGCGCGACGATTATTTTCTGATGGGGCGCTGGATGGCGATGTTCAAACGCAGCACGACGACTGCGAAAGGCTTTGATTGGGCCGGCCTTGGCTGGTTATTCCTGTTTTTCTGGTATTTCTCTGGGATTACCCAACTTCTTATCCAACTGACCGGCACGTCCGGCTTCAGCGGTTTCCGCCAGGCGTTCTTCATGAGTGCGCTGTGGCTGGCGCCGATGTTGCTGTTCCCCCGGCAAACACGCCTGCTCGCTGCCTTGATCGGCGTAGTACTGTGGGCCTGTTCCATGGCCAGCCTGGGTTATTTCTTCATTTACCAGCAGGAATTTTCCCAGAGCGTCATCTTCATCATGTTCGAGTCGAACATTTCTGAAGCGGGCGAATACGCCACCCAGTACTTTGCCTGGTGGATCGTGCTGGCGTTCATCGCCCACACCGCCTTCGCGGTTTTCCTGTGGACACGCCTGCGCCCGGTGTACTTGCCGCGCGGCCAGTCGATCGTGGCGGCAATCGCCATTGTGTTGGCCGTGGTCGGCTACCCGCTGGTCAAGCAGATCGCCACCAGCGAAACCATGGAGCTGGCCATCGACCGCTTCGAAACCCGGATCGAACCGGCCGTGCCGTGGCAGATGATCGTCGCCTACCGCCGCTACACCGAACAGCTGGACAATATGCAAGGCATGCTGACCAGTGCCAGCCAGATCCCACCGCTGAAGAACCTCAAGGACAGCATGGCCGGCCAGCCGTCCACCCTGGTGCTGGTGATTGGCGAGTCCACCAACCGCCAGCGCATGAGCCTGTATGGTTACCCGCGTAACACCACGCCGGAACTGGACAAGCTGCGCGACCAACTGGCGGTGTTCGACAACGTCATTACACCGCGCCCGTACACCATCGAAGCGCTGCAGCAGGTACTGACCTTCGCCGACGAAGAAAACCCGGACCTGTACCTCAAGACGCCGTCGATCGTCAGCGTGATGAAACAGGCCGGCTACAAGACCTTCTGGATCACCAACCAGCAAACCATGACCAAGCGCAACACCATGCTCACGACCTTTTCCGAACAGGCCGACGAGCAGGTGTACCTCAACAACAACCGGAACCAGAACGCCCGTCAATACGACGGCGATGTACTGGCCCCGTTTTCCAAGGCCCTGGCCGATACCGCCGAGCGCAAGTTCATCGTGGTGCACTTGTTGGGCACGCACATGAGCTACCAGTACCGTTATCCACAGTCGTTCGACAAGTTCACCGACCGCCAGGGCGTGCCGCCCGGTGTCAGCGATGCACAGCTGCCGACGTACAACAGCTATGACAACGCGGTGCTATACAACGATTTCGTGGTGTCGAGCCTGATCAAGGACTACGCCAAGACCGACCCCAACGGCTTCCTGCTGTACCTGTCGGACCACGGCGAAGACGTGTTCGACTCGGCCGGCCATGACACCCTGGGCCGCAACGAAGGCAAGCCGACCGCGCCGATGTACACCATTCCCTTCATGGCCTACGCCTCGCCCAAGTGGCGCGAAAGCCACGATTGGAGCTTCGCCGGCGACCTGCAACGGCCTTACAGCAGTTCGCAGTTGATCCACACCTGGGCGGACTTGGCAGGTTTGAGTTTCGATGAACTGGACCGCAGCAAAAGCCTGGTCAGCGACAGCTTCAAGCCGCGCCCCTTGCTGATCGGCAACCCTTACGAGACCAAGCAAAAGGCGTTGATTGACTTCAGTCTGATCAAGCCGAAAAAGGCCGACAGCACCGACGTGGTGGCCAAGTAACCAGCGGCTCGTAACAAGAAGATAACAATCATTCTCGTTTAAGCCTAAAGATCCGCGCCTCCTTTCGTCTTTGAGCCATGCCCACCCCATCCGGGGCGGTCTCAAAGACGACAAGGAGTTTGCCGCGATGCTCGCGCCGTTTACCCGTTCCATCACCTTTACCCTTGGCCTGTTCAGCCTTGCGCTGAGCCCTGAACTGCTGGCCGAAACCGATCCCGAACACGCCCCCGCCAACGCTCTCGAACTGGGCGCCACCACTGTCACCGCCGAAGGCCTGGGTGCGACCACCGAGCACACCGGCGCCTACACCACCGGCTCCATGAACACCGCCACGCGCCTGAACCTGTCGATCAAGGAAACCCCGCAATCGATCTCGGTGATCACGCGCCAGCAGATGGACGACTTCAACCTCAACACCCTGACCGACGTGCTGCGCCAGACCACCGGCGTCAACGTCCAGCACAACGATTCGGACCGCGTGTCCTACACCTCCCGTGGCTACGGCATCAACAACTTCCAGATTGACGGAATGCTCAACACCTTCGGCTACATGAAGAGCGACGCCGACACCATCATCTACGACCGGATCGAAGTAGTTCGCGGCGCCACCGGCCTGACGACGGGTGCGGGCGACCCCTCGGCCACCGTCAACATGGTACGCAAGCGCCCTACCGCCCAATGGCAGGCGCAAACCGGGATCAGCGGCGCTACCCATGACAACTACTACAGCTACCTCGACGTCGGCGGCCCGCTGGCCGTCGATGGCAAACTGCGCGGGCGCAGCGTTCTGGCCTACCGTGACAGCAAATCCTTTCGCGACAACTATGCCCTGCAGCGGGCGGTCGGCTACGGCATTCTCGAGGGTGACCTTTCCGACGACACCGTGCTGGCCGTAGGCTTCGATTACCAGGACAAGCAGGTACAAGGCACCTCCTGGGGCACCGTGCCGTACTGGAACAGCCAGGGCGGCAAGGCCGGGCTGTCGCGCTCCACCAATATGGCAGCGCACTGGAGTTCCTGGCCACTGACCGACAAAACCACCTTCGCCACCCTCGATCATCGGCTGGGCGGCGACTGGCATCTGAAGGCGGCCTACACCCATCGCCAGAGCGATACCGATGGCAAGGTGTATTACGGCGGCGCGGGGTTCCCCAATGCCGACCGCAGCGGCATGACGGCCTGGGCCAGCCATATGCGCGGCACCTCGAGAATGGAAGCCATCGACCTCAACCTGGCCGGCAGCTACGCGCTGCTGGGCCGTGAACACTCGCTGATGATGGGTTATGGCGAGGCGGCGCAGCGCGACAGTTCGCCCTTCATGCGCAGCAACCTGCCCTCCAGCTACTACCCCATCGAGGACTGGAAATACATGGGCGGCATCGGCAAGTTCAGCGATTACGTTACCGACCTCAAGGGTGAGCACAGCAAGAAACAACAGAAGGCCGGCTACCTCGCGACTCGACTGAGCCTGACGGATCGTCTGCACGCCGTACTCGGCAGTCGCTACGGCAGTTGGCAGCTGCAAAGCGCTGCCCCCGAATACGACGCCAACGATCAACTGACCGCGTCCGGCAAAACCGGGCAAACCCATAACGACATGTGGACGCCCTACGCCGGGCTGCTTTACGACATCACGCCGCAATACACCGTCTACGCGAGCTACACCGACATTTTCAAGCCGCAGGATGCGCGTGATGCCAACAAGAAATACCTGGAACCGGTGGTGGGCAGTAACTATGAGGTGGGGCTCAAGGGCAGCGTACTCAACGAGCGTCTGAACCTGGCCGCTGCGTATTTCTGGAGCACCCAGGACAACGTCGCCGAGCGGGACGACTCGGTGCCGCGCAACCCGGCCACCGGCGAGGAGTACTACAAGTCCGGCGGCAAGGGCAACAAGGTGAAGGGCTTCGAGCTGGAAGCAGCCGGGGAAATCACACCGGACTGGAACCTGACTGCGGGCTATACCTACACCCATTCGGTGAATGGTGCAGGCACGCGCAACAACACCGGCCAGCCGTTGAACCTGTTGAAGTTATCCAGCGCTTACCGCCTGCCGGGGGCCTGGCGCAACCTGACCGTGGGCGGCGCGGTGAATTGGCAGAGCGAGATGTATGACTTCGGCGACCGCCCCACGGGGGCGCGCAACAGCGAAGGCAGACCAATAACCACGCGGGAGAAAATCACGCAACAGGGCTACACCGTGGTCAACCTGATGTCGCGCTACCAGTTCGATGAACATGTTACGGCGTCGGTTAACGTCAACAATTTATTTGATAAGAAATATTACGAACGCGTTGGCTTTTATAACGGCGTGTATTGGGGCGATCCACGTTCGGTCACGCTGGCACTTGACTGGCGGCTATAACGGCCCCTGGCGAAGTTAACAAAATTGTTAACTTCGCAGGTGAACTTCGTTAATTCCCACTTAATAGGATAACGCCATAGTCGCCCCACGATCAGATCAGAGAGTGACCGATCACCTATCAATCTAAATGGGAATACCGCCATGAAACTTTCGACCTTGATGCTCGCCAGCCTGATGACCCTGACCTCCGCCGCCGCCTTTGCAGAAGGCGGCTCAGAGCGTTCGAAAGAGTTCTACAACAACTTCAGCTTCATTCAGGAAAAAACCCACGGCAAGGCTGAACAACAAGTTGCGTCCGCCGACGGCAAACCGGTTAAAGCCACCACTGCCGAAACAGTACAACCCAATAGTTAATTAATATTGAGTTAATCCGCACCACCCTCTGCCATTCCGCTCCCTTGGCAAAGGTTTATCAGGCGCCATTCAATGGCGCCTTTTTTTTGCAATTTTTTTATTACAGCGCCTTGTTCCAGAACAACATGCGGCCATGGGCGGGATCAAATACCGAATCGTCGAAACCAAACTTGCGATACGCCGACTGTGCCAACTCATTGCCTTCAAGCACTTCCAGGGTGATCTTGCAGCAGCCGCGCTGCCGGGCGATTTCCTCGACCTTTTGCAGCATCTTCTGGCTCAATCCCAAGCCACGAAACTGTTTCGCCACCACCACATCATGAACATTGACCAAAGGCCGACAAGCGAATGTCGAGAAGCCCTCGAAGCAATTGACCAGCCCGGCTGGCTCACCCCCGACAAACGCCAGCACACTGAACGCATAGGGGCGCTTGGCCAGTTCCCCAGGCAATTGCTGCAACAGGTCGGCTTGCAAGGTGTGCCCGCCGCCCATTGGATCTTCAGCATAGTGGTTGAGCAACGAGCCGATGGCGTCGGCGTGCACGGCGTTGGTGTAGCTGGCTTGCAGCACCAGGATGTCAGGGGTGTCCATTTCCGTCCTCGATAACGACAACCAGGGAATCGAATCCCTTTGAGAGGGGTGATTGTAGGCATGGAGTCAGCAGCAGATGAAGGAGATTAACGACAAATGCCTGACAGAAAACGCCCAGGTTGCAGGCATCCAAAGCCCTGGCCGAGGTCAGGCGCCGAAGCGCTGCAGCTGCATTTCTCGCAAGCGGCTCAAGGTGCGCCGAAAAGGAAACGCCAGGTAGCCTTCGGTATACAGACGTTCCAGCGGCACCTGAGCCTCGATGAACAACGGCACCTTGCGGTCGTAACATTCATCCACCAGCGCGATAAAGCGTCGCACGCTGTCGTCGTGCACCGACAGCTGCGGCAAGTGACGGTCCCCTGCGACAACGCGCTCGGCCCCGTCTTCGGTGCCACGGGCGATCCGCCCCGGGCGCTGCGGTGCGCTGAGGTTGGGCACCTGCGCCAGCAGGATGGCCTTGAAGCGATCACACAGCAGCATGAAATCCATCGCGGCCAGCGGCTGTTCGCAAAGCTCGGCGTAGCGACACCACAGCACCGTGTCACTGGCCTGCACCGCCGTCATCGTGCGATGGCCCACGTTCACCACCCTCCCCTCACTGACCGTTTGCCCCGCACTCAGTTGCTTGAACACCGTGGCCAGTGCCTCCGGCTGATTCACCCAGTAGCGCTGCAGGCCCACACCGGCGTGCAAGCGATGATCCTCGCCACCGTCCACCGCCACCACCTGCATATGCTGCTTGATCGCCGCGATCCCCGGCACGAACCGTTCACGGTTGAAACCCTCGGCGTACAGCTGCTCAGGCGGTTGATTGGACGTACAGACCATCACCACGCCCTCCTCAAACATCACCTGGAACAGCCGGCCGAGAATGATCGCGTCACCGATGTCATTGACGAACAACTCATCGAAGCACAGCACGCGCACGTCCCGGCTCAGTTCCCGCGCCAACGCCTGCAGCGGGTCCTTGATACCGCTGAGCTGAAACGAGCGCTGGTGTACCCAGCCCATGAAGTGATGAAAATGCTGACGCCGCGCCGGCACGCGCAGGCTTTGATAGAACTGGTCCATCAACCAGGTCTTGCCGCGCCCCACCGGCCCCCACAGGTAAACGCCGGCAATCGGCGAATGGCCTTGGTGCAAGGCCTGGTGACAGGTTTGCAACGCCTGCACCGCCGCGTGCTGGGCGTCGTCCGGCACGAAACCCTGCTGGGCGATAGCATCTTGATAGGCGGCGAGCGGCGAGTCGAAAGTCATGGTGCCAGTATGACCTACTACGCGAACGCCAGCCGCGCAGTTTTCGCCGTCAACCCAGCTCCGCAGGCGCTTGGCATCTGAGGAGGGTCGACGGCCTGGGCCAGCGCTGCGACTTGCGCGCACGTTTGCAAGGCGCAGGTCAGCCAACTGCCCGGCCCGACGTTCAGCCGGTCGTCACGCTCCGGGCCCACCGGGCTGTACAGCAGCGGGCAAGACGGCGCCACCCACAAACGATCGCCCAGTTTTTCGTGGGCGCGCTGCAAGGTCGCCAGGGCTTTTTCCAAGTCGCAGCGCCCTAGGTTGCGGCCATCGACCACGCCCAGGGACAGCACCTTGTACGCCGGCAGGCGGTCGAGGATGGCCGGGTATTGC
Source organism: Pseudomonas sp. R1-43-08 (assembly GCF_003852255.1). NCBI lineage: Bacteria > Pseudomonadati > Pseudomonadota > Gammaproteobacteria > Pseudomonadales > Pseudomonadaceae > Pseudomonas > Pseudomonas sp. R1-43-08. The sequence continues at coordinate 2,161,150 of NZ_CP027734.1, read as the reverse complement.
TCCGGCGCCCGCACCAGGTCGATGTGCAGCCCATCGACCGGCAGGTTGGCGGCCAGGCCGAGGTTTTTCTCCAGCCCGCCAAAGTAGGTGGCGACCAGCTTTTTCAGCGGATCACGCTGGATCAGGTTATAGGCGCGCTCAAAGGCATTCTTCCAGGCCTGCGGCAGGTCGAGCACCAGGATCGGCTCGTCGATCTGCACCCACTCCACGCCCAGCTCGGCCAGGCGCTGGAAAATCTGACCATACAGCGGCAGCAGGCGGTCGAGCAGCTCGAGCTTGTCGAAGTCAGCGCCCTTGGCCTTGCCCAACCACAGGTAGGTCAGCGGGCCGATGACGACCGGCTTGACGTTGTGCCCGAGGTCGCGCGCTTCCTGGACTTCTTCGAACAACTGTTTCCACCCCAGGTGGAATTGCTGGTCGACGCTGAACTCCGGCACCAGGTAGTGATAGTTGGTATCGAACCACTTGGTCATTTCCTGGGCGTGAGCACCGCCGCAGCAGTTATCGCTGACGCCACGGGCCATGCCGAACAGCGTCTGCAACGTGGCTTGGCCATCGGCTGGGCGGAACCGCTCGGGAACTACGCCAAACATCAGCGAGTGGGTCAACACCTGGTCGTACCAGGCGAAATCACCTGCGGGCAGCAGCTCAATGCCCGCTTGTTTTTGCAGCGCCCAATGGGCCTTGCGCAGGTCACGGCCGACCGCACGCAGACCGGCTTCGTCGAGTTCGCCCTTCCAGAACGCTTCCTGCGCTTTCTTCAGTTCACGGTCGGGTCCAATGCGCGGAAATCCGAGGGAATGAGCGACTGCCATGACTTGTAACTCCACTGTAGGTATTCAATGGCAGCCATTGTCGGCAGATGCTTATAGTGAGACAAACTCATTTTATTTTAGATGATCACAAGTTCCACTCATGTTTAGACTACGGTCAATCGGATCAGTCAATCAACCCATGAGCGTCATAGAACGGATACGGCCCGGGGTAATCCCCGAACACGCCGTTGTGGCTGACCAACCCCTGTTGCGCGTCCCAGCGATGCAGCAGATACCCCGCCGGCTCCAGGTTGAAATGGGCGGGCGCGGCGTCTTGCAAATCCAGCACGATCTGATGGGAGGTGCCGGGGCACACACAGCTCAAGCTGCCACCAAAGCGTCGCTGCATCGGCCGGTGCAGGTGCCCACACAGCAGGCGTTCCACTTGCGGGTGGCGTGCCACGACTGTTTCCAGGGCGGCGGCATTGATAAACGGTTCGCGGTCCATATGGCCGATGCCGCTCATAAACGGCGGGTGGTGCAGAATCAGCAAGGTCGGCGCGTCCGGGCGTCGCGCCAGTTGCGCGTCCAGCCACTGCAACTGGCTGTCCAGCAATTGCCCGCCATGGCCACCGGGGATGGTCGAGTCCAGGCCGATCAAACGCAGCGGATGCTCGTCCACCACCCAGTCCAGCGGCCCCTGTGCCGACGACGGCAAATAGGCGTGATCACGGAAGGCTTCGAGCAACGGACCGCGTGTGTCGTGGTTGCCGGGCACCAGGTAGCACGGCATGTGCAGGCGCGCGAGTTCGGGGTGCAGCACGGCGTATTCATCGGCGCGGCCGAAGTCCACCAGGTCACCGCTGATCACCACGATATCGGGCCGGGGATGGCTGGCGTTCAAATGGTCGACGGCACGGCGCAGCGCGCCCAAGGTATCGACCACCCCATACGTCAGGCGCTCGCCAGCTTTAAGGTGCAGGTCGCTGATTTGCGCAACAAGAAACGGACGATTCACAAGCAAACTCTCACGCATTCAGGGTGAATAACATGTGCGGCGCAATCGCCAGGGCAATCGGCGCGCCGACGGCGTACAGCTGGTTGTCGCTGCTGTCCACCAGCAGCGGTTGCGGGCCGCCCACGTCCACCAGCAGGCGGCTTTGCGCGCCCTGGAAAAACTGCGCCAATAGATGGCCGTGCAAGTGCCCTTCGCTCTCCATCACCCGCAGGTGTTCGGGGCGGCAGTACACCGTGGTGGGTTGATTGGCCGCGTGCCACGGCAGTACACCGCCGCTTACCTTCAAGCCATGGACCGATTGGTCCAGCACGTGAAAGGCATTCAGGTTGCCGACAAAACCGGCGACAAATGCATTCGCCGGCTTCTGGTAAATGTCCCGTGGACTGGCCAGTTGCGCGACGCGGCCGTGCTCCATCACCAGGATGCGATCACCCAGGGCCATGGCTTCGCCCTGGTCGTGGGTGACGAACACCGAGGTGATGCCTAGGCCACGCAGCAGTTCATTCAGCTCACTGCGCAGGCGCTCACGCAGTTGCGCATCGAGGGCTGCCAGCGGTTCATCCAGCAACAGGACCTTCGGGCGCGGCGCCAGGGCACGGGCCAGGGCCACGCGTTGACGCTGGCCACCAGACAACTCGTGGATGCTGCGCTGGCCATGCTGTTGCAGGCCCACCAGCTCCAGCAATTCGTCGCAGCGCTTGTTGCGCGCAAGCACCGACATCCCGCGAATCTTCAAGCCGTAGACGATATTGCCGGCCACATCCAGGTTGGGAAACAGCGCGTAATTCTGGAACACCATGCCCACGTCACGACGCTCGATGGGCAGGCGCGTGACGTCGTCGTTGCCGAAAAACACCTGGCCCACATCCGGGCGCTCCAGCCCGGCGATCAGGCGCAAGGTGGTGGTTTTGCCACAGCCCGATGGGCCAAGAATCGCCAGGGTTTCGCCGCCTTCGACGGTCAGGTCCAGGTCATGCACGGCCACGGTGCCGTCGGCGAATGCCTTGCGACAGCCTTGCAGGCGGATAGTGATAGCGGTCATCGACGCTCTCCACGGGATAAACGGGCACTGATGGCCTGCAATGCAATCAGCAGCGGCACGATCATCAGCAAAAAGATAAGGGTATAGGCGCTGGCGATTTCCAGGCGCGCCGAGGCGTAGCTGTCGGCCAGGCCGACCGGCAAGGTCTTGGTCATCGGTGTGTGCAGCATCCAGGTCAGGTTGAACTCACCCAGGGACAAGGTGACCACCATCAGCACACCCGCCAGAATCCCTGCCCGGCTGTTAGGCACCACCACACTGAAAAAGCGTTTGATGGGCCCGGCGCCAAGGCTGGCCGCCGCCTCTTCCAGCACCGGCAGATGCTGGCGCTGCATCACCGCCATCACCGGGCGCACCAGGAACGGCAAGGTGAACAGCACATGACCCACCAGGATGAACAACCAACTGCTGCGAAACGTGCCGAACTGGCCGTAGGTGAGCAGCAAGGCCAGCGCACTGGCCAGGCCCGGCATCGCCACCGGCAGCACCATCAGTTCCTCGAAGGCGCGGCTGAAGCGGTTGTTCATGCGCACCAGGGCGTAGGCCGCCGGCACGCCGATCACGCAGACGCACACCGCGCAGGCCAGGGCCAGTTGCAGCGACAGCCACACGGTCGGCGAATAGGCCTGCCACACCTGCACCAGCCAGTCGAAGGTCAGGCCGCTGGACACGCCGACGAAGAAATTGCGCGTGAGTCCCGCCAGCAACGACATCAGCACCGGCACCAACATGAACGCGCACACCAGCAAGGTGAACAGCAGTTGAATCACAAACAGCGATGAGCGCTTCACAGAACAGTCCCCGCGTTTTTCACCAGGCGTCGCGTGAGCAACAACACCGCCCAGGTCACCGCGCCAAGCACCACCGACAACGCGGCGGCGACGGCAAAGTTGGCATAGTTGGTGAACACGTTGTAGATCGCCACCGGGGTGACGTTCAGCCGCGTGCCCAAGGTAAAGGCCGTGCCGAAGGCGCCCATGGACGTGGCAAAACAGATCGCCCCGCACGACGCCAGCGCCGGCGCCAGGCCCGGCACGATCACGTCGCAGACCACGCGCCAATGCCCGGCGCCCAGCGAATGCGCGGCTTCCTCCAGGCTACGGTCGAGGCTTTCGCAGGCCGCCATCACCGTGAGGATTACGCGGGGGATCGAGAAATACAGGTAGCCGACAAACAACCCGGCCAGCGAATAGGCAAAGATCCAGCGTTCACCGGCCAACTGCAGGCCGAGCGACGCCAGCAGCCCCTGGCGCCCGGCCAACAGGATGACCAGGAAGCCCACCACCACCCCGGGAAACGCCAGGGGAAACGTGAGCAAGGCCACCAACGCCGAGCGCCCAAAAAACCGCTGGCGCGCAAGAAACACGCCGCTGATGCCGCCAATCAACAACGCCGTGAACGTCACGATGATGGCCAGCACACAGGTCTGCGCCAGGCTGCCCAGGTACTGCGCGCTGCTGAGCACCTGCCAATAGCCGCTGCCGTGGCTGTCGCGGCTTTCGCCGCCGAGCACGATCAAGTGCGCCAGCGGCAGCAGCCAGAATGCGAACAGCACCGCAAAGGCCGGAGCCAGCGCCCAGGCCGCACGTTTTGCCGATGTGGCCACTTACTTGACCTCGTTCAGATAACGGGCCGCGAAGGCTTCCTGCACGGCGGCCATTTTCTGGTAGTCCACCACGCCGGCGCGCGCATAGTCGCTGTCGGGCAGGAACTGCGCGGCGACCTCAGCCGGCATCTGCACCGGGCGTACCGGACGCAAGTAAGCCCTGGCCCAGAGTGCCTGGCCTTGATCCGACAGCACGAAGTCCAGCACCTTCTCGCCATTGGCGCGGTGCGGCGCGTTGGCCACCAGGCTCATCACGTAGGGCACACTGATGCTGCCCTCTTTGGGGATCACGAAGGCAACGTTGGCGTTGTCCTTATAGCGGGCGCGGTAGGCGTTGAAGTCGTAGTCCACCAGGATCGGCAATTCGCCGGACAGCACCCGCGCATAGGCGGTCTGCTTGGGCACGATGGGCGCGTTTTTCGCCAGTTTCTGGAAGTAGTCGATGGCCGGGGCGAAGTTGTCCAGGTCGCCGCCCATCGCGCGGTTGATCGCCACGGCAGAGACGTAACCAACAAAGGCGCTGGACGGGTCCAGGTAGCCGACCATGCCTTTGTATTGCGGCTTGAGCAGGTCGGCCCAGCTTTGCGGCACCGGCAGGCCACCCAATGCATCGACGTTGACCATGATGCCCAAGGTGCCGGAGTGAATTGCGAACCACTGGCCCGCCGGGTCTTTCAGGCCGGCGGGGATCTGCTCCCAGCCCCTGGGTTTGTAGCCGTCGACCACGCCGGCTTTTTGCGCCTGCAGGCCGAAGGTCACCCCGTAGTACACCACGTCGGCGACGGGTGCGGCCTTTTCGGCCACCAGTTGCGCCAGCGACTGGCCGGAGTTCTTGTTATCCAGCGGCACTTGCACGCCGGTGCTGGCGGCAATGGCCTTGAGCTGGGTGCCCCAGTCGGCCCAGTCCGGCGGGCAGTTGTAGCAAATTGCGGTGTCGGCGGCCTGGGCCAGGCTGGCCATACCACACAGCAGCGCGGCGGCCAGGGTTTTACGCAATGCGCGCATCAAGAAACTCCTCATGGGGTTGAGTGCTTTCGCCCGGCCGGATATGGCAAGGCAGGCAATGGGAAATCGGGGCGTTGCCGGCGATCTGCGCCAGCAATTGGTCAATCACTGTGCTGGCGAGCAGCGCGATGGGCTGCACCACGCTGCACAGGGTTGGGTGCATCTGGGTGCCGAGGGCGATGCCGTCAAAGCCCATCACCGAGAGTTGCTCGGGTACTTGCCAGGCGTTGCGGCGCAGTTCGGCGATCAGGCTGATGGCGAGGAAGTCGTTGGAACACACCAGTGCCGTGGGCGCCTCGGGGCCTTCAAGGTACGGCTGGATGGCGACGAATTCAGCCTGGGTGTGCGCGGGCATTTCGATCACCGGGCGGCTCTTGAGACCGTAGGCCTCCATCGCGTCGCAGTAACCGGCGTAACGCAGGCGCGCACGGTCGGACTGCAACGCGGGGCCCGCGACCATGCTGATGCGCCGGTGCCCTGCCTCCAGCAGATACCGGGTGGCCATGGCCATGCCGGCGCGGTTGTCGACCGACACGGCGCTGTAGCTGGGGTTGCTCGGTTGGTGGTAGGCCAGCACGAATGGGGTCTGTTCGCTGGCGAGGCTGTTGAGCACGCTGTTGCTCTCGGCATCGGTGACCGTCAGTACCAGGCCGTCAACACGTTGGCGCAGCAGTTCTTCCACCACCATGCTTTCGCGTTCAGTGCTGTAGTCGGTAGTCGCCAGCACCAGGCTGTAGCCGCGCAACCGCGCGGCACGTTCCATGGCCTGGAACTGTTCGGCGAACACCGGATTGAGCAAGTTGGGCACCACCACGCCAATCAACCGGGTGGTTTGCAGGCGCAGTTGGCGACCGAGCAAGTTGGGCCGAAAGCCCAACTCACGGGCAGCGGCAAACACCTGCTCGCGAGTGGCCGGGCGCACCTGGTCGGGGGAGGCAAATGTGCGGGCGGCAGTGGCGCGGGATACGCCAGCCAGCTGCGCAACGTCTTTCAGGTCAGTCATCGTCACTCGCTTGAGATCGATCTCATTGGCGAGGACAGTAACGGGGGAATGTGGCAGGAAAGTGGTGGGGAGATGACGGTTTGATGTCAGTGAAGCCTGGCTACACAGCGTTGATCGTTCCCACGCTCTGCGTGGGAACGCCGCCTGGACGCTCTGCGTCCCGCTTGTCAGGTGACGCGGAGCGTCATGGGATGCATTCCCACGCAGAGCGTGGGAACGATCAGTAGTCATACTCAGTGGTTAAGATCGTAAAACCGGCGCAGCAAATTCCGCCCACTAACCTTTCGATCTGATCCAAGTGCGGGCACAATGCGTGTCCTTTTTTGGCAGGCACCGCCGCAGGCTCTCAAAAATGATCAAAACGCCGTACTACCTCATCGATAAACAGAAGCTTCTGGTCAACATGCAGAAGATTGCCTACGTGCGCGAGCAGTCCGGCGCCAAGGCTCTGCTGGCGCTCAAGTGCTTTGCCACCTGGTCGGTGTTCGACCTGATGCAGCAATACATGGACGGCACCACCTCGTCGTCGCTGTATGAGTTGAAGCTCGGCCGCCAGAAGTTCGACGGTGAAGCGCACGCCTACAGCGTGGCCTGGGCCGACGATGAAATCGAAGAGATGCTGGAGAACTGCGACAAGATCATCTTCAACTCCATCAGCCAACTGCAGCGTTTTGCCGAACGTTCCGAAGGCAAGACCCGTGGCCTGCGCGTCAACCCACAGGTGAGCAGCTCCGATTACCTGCTGGCCGACCCGGCGCGTCCGTTCAGCCGCCTGGGCGAGTGGGACCCGGTGAAGATCGACGGCGTGATCGATCAAATCTCCGGTTTCATGTTCCACAACAACTGCGAAAACGGCGATTTCAGCCTGTTCGACAGCATGCTCGGCACCATCGAAGAGCGCTTCGGCGCGCTGCTGCACAAGGTCCAGTGGGTCAGCCTCGGCGGCGGCATCCATTTCACCGGTGAAGGCTATGCGTTGGATGCGTTTTGCGCACGGTTGAAGGCATTCTCCGAAAAGTATGGCGTGCAGGTGTACCTGGAGCCCGGCGAAGCGGCGATCACCAACAGCGCGTCCCTGGAAGTCACCGTGCTCGACACGCTCTACAACGGTAAAAACCTCGCCGTGGTCGACAGCTCCATCGAAGCCCACCTGCTGGACCTGCTGATCTACCGCCTCAACGCCAAGCTGGCGCCGAGCGCGGGTGAGCATACCTATATGGTGTGCGGCAAATCCTGCCTGGCCGGCGACATCTTCGGCGAGTATCAATTTGATCGTCCGCTGGCCATCGGCGATCGGCTGTCGTTCATCGACACCGCTGGCTACACCATGGTCAAGAAAAACTGGTTCAACGGCCTGAAAATGCCGTCCATCGTAGTGAAACAACTCGACGGTACAGTCGAAGTGGTTCGTGAATTTGGTTACGACGACTACCTGTCCAGCCTTTCGTAAGCTGGCGGATATAGGAGAAATAAAGCAATTGAAAAAGAACGTTCTTATCATTGGTGCAGGAGGTGTCGCCAAGGTGGTGGCCCACAAGTGCGCGCAGCACAACGACGAACTCGGTCGTATTGCTATCGCGTCGCGCAACATCTCCAAATGCCAGGCCATCATCGACAGCGTCAAGGCCAAGGGTAGCCTCAAGGTACCCGCCGACATTCAGGCCTTTGCGCTGAACGCCCTGGACGTGGAAGCGACCAAGGCCCTGATCCGCGAGACCGACTCGCAGATCGTCATCAACGTGGGTTCCGCGTTTCTCAACATGTCGGTGCTGCGTGCCTGCATCGATACGGGCGTGGCTTACCTCGACACCGCCATCCACGAAGAGCCGGGCAAGGTCTGCGAGACCCCGCCGTGGTACGGCAACTACGAATGGAACCACCTGGAAGAATGCAAACAGAAGAACATCACTGCCATCCTTGGCGTGGGCTTCGACCCGGGTGTCGTCAACGCGTATGCCGCGCTGGCGCAGCAACAGCATTTCGACCGCATTGATTCGATCGACATTCTCGACGTCAATGCCGGCTCCCACGGCAAATACTTCGCCACCAATTTCGACCCGGAAATCAACTTCCGCGAGTTCACCGGACAGGTGTGGAGCTGGCAGAACAGCCAGTGGACCAGCAACACCATGTTCGAAGTCAAACGCACCGACGACCTGCCGGTAGTCGGTTCGCAGAACCTCTACCTCACCGGCCACGATGAAGTGCATTCGCTGTCGAAAAACCTCGACGTGCCCAATGTGCGTTTCTGGATGAGCTTCGGTGAACACTACATCAACGTCTTCACCGTACTGAAAAACCTCGGCCTGCTTTCCGAGAAGCCCGTCAAAACCGCTGAAGGCCTGGAAGTGGTGCCGTTGAAAGTGGTCAAGGCGGTACTGCCTGACCCGTCATCGCTCGCACCGGGCTATACCGGCAAAACCTGCATTGGCGACCTGGTCAAAGGCACCAAAAACGGCCAGCCGCGCGAGATGTTCATCTACAACGTGGCTGATCACGAAGAAGCCTTTGCCGAGACCGACAGCCAAGGCATCTCCTACACCGCAGGCGTCCCACCGGTAGCCGCTGCGCTGCTGGTGGCGCGCGGCGAGTGGGATGTGAAACACATGGCCAACGTCGAGGAACTGCCGGCTGAGCCATTCCTCAAAGCGCTGGACGTGATGGGCTTGCCGACTCGGATCAAAGACGAGCACGGTGATCGCGCCTGGGATGCGATTGCCTGACCGGCGATAGCTGACCGAACAAAAAATGCGCCCGATTGGGCGCATTTTTTTGTGGGAGGGGGCTTGCCCCCGATGGCGATGCATCAGCTACAACTGAGCCGGCTGACACACCGCAATCGGGGGCAAGCCCTAATGCCAGTCAGTTAAGGACGAACACTGTACCTGTGGCGAGGGAGCTTGCTCCCGCTGGGCCGCGAAGCGGCCCCAAAAATGGGACTGCTGCGCAGTCCAGCGGGAGCAAGCTCCCTCGCCACAGGTTACTTTTTACCCTTTCTACTTCTTAACTGACTGGCATTAGGGCAAGCCCCCTTCCACATCAGGTTTTGTGGTGCTGGGGTAAACCTTACTTCGACACCGGCATCGCAAACTCCGCGCCCTGCTCGATGCTCTCCGACCAACGCTGCATGATCGATTTCTGCTTGGTGTAAAAACGCACGCCCTCGGTGCCATAGGCATGCATGTCGCCAAACAGGCTTTTTTTCCAGCCACCAAACCCATGCCAGGCCATTGGCACCGGGATCGGAACGTTGATGCCGACCATGCCCACTTCGATGCGCCGCGCAAATTCGCGGGCGATGTTGCCGTCGCGGGTGAAGCAGCTGACGCCGTTGCCGAACTCGTGGTCGTTGACCAGTTTCACTGCGGCGGCGAAATCATCCACACGCACGCAGGCCAGCACCGGGCCGAAGATTTCTTCGCGGTAGATACTCATTTCCTTGGTGACGTGGTCGAACAAGGTAGCGCCGAGCCAGAAACCGTTTTCCAGGCCGGGCTCGGACGGTACGTAGTCGCGGCCATCAAGCAGCAATTGCGCGCCGGCCTGCACCCCTTGCTCGATATAGCCGCTGATCCGCTCCAGGGCAGCGCGGGACACGATCGGGCCCATTTCGGCCTTGAGGTCGCGGCCATCGGTAATGCGCAGTTGCCTGGCGCGTTCGGTCAAGGCAGCGATGACCTTGTCACCCACATCGCCCACCAGCACCGCCACCGAGATTGCCATGCAACGCTCGCCGGCACTGCCGTAGGCGGCGCCCATCAGGGCGTCGACGGTGCGCTCGATATCCGCGTCGGGCATCACCACCATATGGTTTTTCGCGCCGCCCAGGCCTTGCACGCGTTTGCCGTTACGCGCACCGCTTTCGTAGATGTACTGGGCAATCGGCGTGGAACCGACAAAGCTCACGGCCTTGACGTCCGGGTGTTCGATCAGCGCGTCCACCGCTTCCTTGTCGCCCTGCACCACGTTGAACACGCCCTTGGGCAGGCCCGCTTCGCGCAGCAGCTCGGCCATGAACAACGAGGCGCTCGGGTCGGTGGGGCTTGGCTTGAGAATGAAGGTATTACCCGCCGCAATCGCGATCGGGTACATCCACATCGGCACCATCACCGGGAAGTTGAACGGCGTGACGCCGGCCACCACGCCCAGCGGCTGGCGCATTGTCCAGTTGTCCATGCCACGGGAGACCTGGTCGGAATGTTCGCCCTTGAGCAGGTTGGGAATACCGCAGGCGAACTCGAGGATGTCGATACCACGGTCGACTTCGCCCTGGGCATCGGTAAACACCTTGCCGTGTTCGGCGACGATGATGCGTGCCAGGTCGTCCTTGCGTTCACGCAGCAGGTGCAGGTATTCGAACAGCACACGGGCGCGGCGGATCGGCGGGGTGTCGGCCCAGCCGGCAAAAGCGGCCTGGGCGGCGGCGACGGCTTCGGCCACGGTCTGGCGGCTGGCCAGGGCTACACGCGCGGTGACTGCGCCGGTGGCCGGGTTGTAGACGTCCTGATAGCGATCATCGCGGCTCACGCGCTGGTCGTTGATGTAGTGCTCAAGGGTAATCGGCATGGCAGGCGATCCAGGTGGTTGGCGTTGGTACACACCTTAGGCTTTCGCTTTGTTCCGAACCAGAGCAGAATCTTGAACTTATTGTGCATCCTGGCGAACAATACCCCATGGAAAAAGCAGAGATCGAAGGGCTGTGGACCCACATCCATTGGCTGTCAGTGCTGGAAGAACACGGCACCTACACCGCCGCTGCCGCGCGCCTTGGGGTGAGCAAATCGGCGGTGAGCCAGCGGATTTCCGACCTGGAAAAAGCCACCGGCACCCGGCTGGTGACGCGCACCACGCGCAGCGTACGGCTGACCGATGCGGGGCTGTCGTTGACCCGCGAGGTGCGCAGCGCCTATGAACACATCGCCCGCAGCTTCTCTGCGGTGCGTGACCTGGCCGGCGAAGTGCGTGGCCTGGTGCGGCTGACCGCGCCGGTGGCGTTCGCCCGGCAACAGCTGGTGCCGCATCTGCCGCAATTCCTGCGCCAATACCCGCAGGTGCGCATCCAGCTGGACGTGTCCGACGCCTTGAGTTCACTCGCCGCTGAAGGTTACGACCTGGCCGTGCGCCATGGTTTCCAGATACCCGAGACCCATGTGGCCTGGAAGCTCTGCGACACCGCCTCGGTGCTGGTCGCCACCCGCGATTACCTGCAGCGCCATGGCGAACCCCGCGAGCCGGGCGATCTGTCGGCGCACAACTGTCTGTTTTACCCACGTGGCGCCGACCAGCCGGCCTGGACCTTCGAGCGCGGCAGCAAACACCTCGAACGCCTGACCGTGCCTATCGCCGGCAGCTTCGCCACCAACAACAGCGAAGCCCTGCGCGACGCGGCGCTCAATCACCTGGGCATCGCCCTGCTGCCGGATTTCAGCGCCCATGCGGCGCTGGCCGAGGGCAAGCTGGTGCAGGTATTGAAGGGGTGGACGCTCAAGGGCGCATTCGCCAATGAGATCTACCTGATCCGCCCCTACTCGCCCCATGTGCCGAAGGCAGTGAGCGCGCTGGTGGGTTTTTTAAAGACGCAGTTGGCGGGAGGGTTTCGATTCGACGGCTGAGGCAGCACACAAAAAAAGGCCCGGCGACACACGCGGATGCGTCACCGGGCAAAGCGAAGCGACCGGCTTCAGAAACGTGGCTTGACGGTTTTCCACTGCGGTTGATAGCGCTGCATCTGTTTCACATCGTCACGCTGGCGGATACCGCAACTGAGGTATTGGTCATGCAGCTTGCCCAACTGATCGTGGTCCAGCTCCAGGCCCAGCCCCGGCGCGCGGGTGATGCTCACGCAGCCGTCGACGATGGGCAGCTTGCCGCCCTTGATCACCTCTTCGTCTGGCTCCTGCCATGGGTAATGCGTATCGCAGGCATAGTCGAGGTTGGGCACCGACGCCGCGACGTGGGCCATGGCCATCAGGCTGATGCCCAGGTGTGAGTTGGAGTGCATCGACACGCCCAAGCCGAAGGTGTGGCACATCTTCGCCAGCACCTGGGTGTCGCGCAGGCCACCCCAGTAATGGTGGTCGGCGAGCACGATCTGCACGCTGTTCAGCGCCACGCTGCGGCGGAACTCGTCAAAATCGGTGACCACCATATTGGTCGCCAGGGGCAAGCCGGTTCGCTTGTGCAGCTCGGCCATGCCCTCCAGGCCGGGGGTCGGGTCTTCGTAATATTGCAAGTCATCGCCGAGCAATTCAGCCATGCGAATCGAGGTCTCCAGGGACCAGTTTCCGTTCGGGTCGATGCGCAGCGGCACGTCGGGAAAGGCTTTTTTCAGCGCCTTGATGCAGCGCACCTCATGTTCTGGCTCCAGCGCGCCGGCCTTGAGCTTGATGCTTTTGAAACCGTAGGTCTCGAGCATGCGCCGGGCCTGGGCGACGATCTGCGCTTCAGTCAGGGCTTCGCCCCAGCTGTCGGGCTTGTAGGGCGAATCAATGTGTTCGGCGTATTTGAAAAACAGGTAGGCGCTGAACGGGATCTGGTCACGGATCGCGCCGCCGAGCAGGTCCACCAGCGGTACATTCAGCGAATGCGCCTGCAGGTCGAGAAACGCCACTTCGAACGCCGAATAGGCATTGCTCACGGCTTTGCTGGCATGGGAGCCCGGCGCCAGTTCCGCACCGGCCACGCTCAGCGGTTTATGCGCGGCCACGGTGGCCTGCACGATAGCGCGCAGGCCATTGAGGTTGAACGGGTCCAGGCCGATCAGCTGTTGCTGTACCTGTTGCTGGATCGCCAGCGCCGGGGCATCGCCATAGCTTTCGCCGAGGCCGATGTAGCCGGTGTCGCTTTCAATCTCGATGATCGAGCGCAGCGCGAAAGGCTCGTGGATGCCGCTGGCGTTCAACAGCGGCGGGTCGCGAAAGGCAATCGGGGTGACGGTGACGCGGATAATTTTCAAGAGACGGCTCCCTGTGGATCTGAAGACAAAGGGTGAGGCGCGGTGGATGGGTTGGACGGTGTACCGCCACGCGGTGCGGTGCGGGCAAAGAACACCACCACCGCCGCCACCAGCGAAGTGGCGGCCAGGCCGTAGAGCCCGCCCTCGATGGACCCGGTGGTCTGCTCCAGCAAACCGAAGGTGGTAGGCGCGACGAACCCGCCCAGGTTGCCCACCGAATTGATCAACGCAATCACCGCCGCCGCGATCCGCGCATCCAGGTAACCCTGGGGAATCGGCCAGAACAGCGCCGACGCGGCCTTGAAGCCAATCGCGGCAAAACAGATGGCGACGAACGCAAACACCGGCCCGCCCAGGGTAGACATGAACATGCCGAACGCCGCGATCACCAGCATCAGCGACACCCAGGCTTGCTGGTGCTTCCACTTGCTGGCCAGCGCCGCGAAGCCGTACATGGCGACGATGGAAATCAACCACGGAATGGCATTGAACAAGCCCACCTGGAAGTCACCCAGGTTGCCCATTTTCTTGATCATGCTCGGCAGCCAGAAGGTGGCGCCGTAGATGGTCAGGGCGATGGAAAAGTAGATAAAGCAGAACAGCGCGATCTGTTTGTCGGCCAACAGCTTGAACATCGACGGCCGCACGCACTGGCTCGCCTCGCGCGCCTGCTGCTCCAGCGCAATGGCACTGACCAGCGCGTGTTTTTCTTCGTCACTGAGCCACTTGGCCTGATGGGGATGGGACTGCAACCAGAACCACACAAACCCGCAGAGCACGATGGAGGCGAAGCCTTCGATCAGGAACATCCATTGCCAGCCATGCAGGCTGAACCCGCTGACATTCAGCAGCGCGCCCGACACCGGCCCGGAGATCACTGAGGCAATGGCCGAACCGCTGAGGAAAACCGCCATGGCCTTGCCGCGCTCGCTGGCCGGCAGCCACTGGGTGAAGTAGTAGATGATGCCGGGAAAGAACCCGGCTTCGGCGGCGCCGAGCACAAAGCGCAGCACGTAGAAACTGGTTTCTCCCTGCACAAAGGCCATGCCCATCGCGGCCGCGCCCCAGGTGAACATGATGCGCGTCAGCCAGGCCCGCGCGCCGTAGCGTTGCAGCAGCAAATTGGATGGCACTTCGAAAATCGCATAGCCAATGAAGAACAGCCCGGCGCCCAAGCCGTAGGCCGCCGCGCCAATGCCCAGGTCGGTTTCCATATGGCTGCGCACGAAGCCGATATTGACCCGGTCGATGTAGTTGACGATGAACATCACCACGAACAGCGGCAGGACATGGCGCTTGACCTTGGCGGCAGCGCGGGCGAGCACGCTCGGGTCTGGCGGATTGTGAAGGGTATCCACGGGCAACTCCCAGTCATTGTTTTTTTAGGGATCGTTTTTTTAGGGACAGGTCGATGATGGACGCCGGGGATTGTTCCCGTCTAATCTAACCTGGCATTCGATTGATACTGGAATTAGATCAATGTTCGAACTGACCCAACTGCGCTGCTTCACGACCGTGGCCACCGAACTGAATTTCCGCCGGGCGGCTGAACGGCTGAACATGACGCAGCCGCCCCTTAGCCGGCAGATCCAGTTGCTCGAGCATCATCTGGGCGTGGAGCTGTTTACCCGCACCACCCGCAGCGTCGCGCTGACCGCCGCCGGCCGGGCTTTTTTCATCGAGGCGCAGAACCTGCTCGAGCGTGCCCAGCAAGCGGCCGTCACCGCGCGACGCTTTGCCGAGGGCGATATCGGTACGGTCAATATCAGCTTCGTCGGCAGCGCGGTGTATGAGTTTTTACCCAAAGTGATTGCCGAGGCGCGCCTCAAGCAGCCCCACGTCAAGATCGACCTGTCCGAAATGAACACCTACCAGCAATACGAAGCCCTGCGCGCCCGGCGCATCGACCTGGGCATCGTCCGCGCGCCGCTGCTGGAGCCCGGCTACGCCACTGAATGCCTGGTGCGCGAGCCGTTTGTGCTGGCGGTGCCGAGCAGTCATCGGCTGGCCCAGGCACAGACCGTCAGCGTGCAAGACCTGGATGCGCAGCCGTTCCTGATGTACGCCCATTCCGCCTACCCGCCGTTCAACGAGCTGCTCACCGGCCTGCTGCGCTCGGCCCGTGTCGCGCCGGAGTATGTGCAGTGGCTCGGCTCGTCCCTGACTATCCTCGCCCTGGTCAACGCCGGCATGGGCCTGGCCCTGGTGCCGCGTTGCGCCAGCAGCGTGGTGTTCAAGAACGTGGTGTTCCGCGATATCGACCTGGGCGAAGGCGCGCAGAGCGAGCTGCACCTGATCTGGCGCGAGCACAACGACAACCCGGCGTTCACCATGCTCCTGGAAGGTATCCGCAGCGCTGCGGGCGAGCGCTTGCTGGCGCACCATTGACCCAATCCTGTTGAATACTTGCCTGATCCTCTGAACTTGTGGGCTATTGCATAGATGGCCCTTGCGCGCTGGTCTAGAGTTCGACGATGGGCGACCTGCGGTCGCACCTCTCCTATAAGAACTCTAAGAACTCAGCACCACCAACCGATGATCAGCAGGTGAGCCGCCATGGAATTACGTATTAACCAACAGGCCTATCAGGTCGATGCCGACGCCGACACGCCGTTGCTGTGGGTGATCCGCGACGACCTGGGCCTGACCGGCACCAAGTACGGCTGCGGCCTGGCCCAGTGCGGCGCGTGTTCGGTGCTGGTGGACGGCAACGTGGTGCGCTCGTGCGTCACGCCGGTGGCGGCGCTGGTCGGCCGCGAGATCACCACCATCGAGGCGATTGAAGCCGATGACGTGGGCAAGCGCGTGGTCGCGGCCTGGGTCGAGCGCCAGGTGGCGCAATGCGGTTACTGCCAGTCCGGGCAGGTGATGGCGGCCACGGCGCTCCTCAAGCACACCCCTGCACCGTCGAAAGAGCAGATCAACGCGGCCATGATCAACCTGTGCCGCTGCGGCACCTACAATGCCATCTACGCCGCCATGGATGACTTGGCCGCCGGCAAGGAGAGCGTTTGATGAAGACGTCCGAGATTCTACCCGGTGTGACCCTGGACGCACCGATCAACCTGTCGCGTCGACGCTTTCTGGCGAGCACCGCCGTCGGTGCATTGGTCATCGGCTTCGGCCTGCCCCTCGGCGCTTCCAGGGTGCAGGCTGCCACGGGCGCCGCCGCTGAACGCGGCACCCAGGTGCCGGCGTTCCTCGAGATTCGCCCGGACGGCAGCGTGCGCCTGCTCAGCCCCTTCATGGAAGGCGGCCAGGGCACGCACACCGCCATGGCGCAGATCATCGGCGAGGAGCTGGATGCCGACCCTGCCACCTTCGTGGTCGAAGCCGCACCGCCCGGTGAAGCCTACGTGGTGATGGAAAATGGCCTGCGCATCACCGGTGGCAGTATGTCGGTGCGCATGAGCTACCCGACCATGCGCCGCCTCGGCGCCCTCGCTCGCGCCATGTTGATGCAGGCTGGCGCCGAACAGCTCGGTGTGCCGCTGGCACAACTGACCACGCAACCGGGCCGGGTGGTGCATGCCGCGTCGGGCCGCTCGCTGGGTTATGGCGAGTTGGCCGGCCGCGCCCTGGACATGCCCGTGCCCGACCCGGCCAGCATTACCCTGCGCGACCCGAGCCAGTTCCGCTGGATCGGCAAGCCGGTCAAACGCCTGGATGCCTATGACAAATCCACCGGCAAGGCGCAGTACAGCATCGACCTCAAAGTCGACGGCATGCTCCACGCCGCGGTGCAGCACGCGCCGCGCCTGGGCATGACGGTGGGCAGCCTGCGCAACCAGGCCCAGGTCGAGGCCATGAAGGGCGTGCATTCGGTGCACACCTTGCCGGGCGCCGTGGCGGTGGTTGCCGAACGCTGGTGGCACGCCAAGCGGGCCGTGGAAGCGATCCAGGTGGAATGGCTCGAAGCCGCCGCCGACTCCAGCGTGCGCGCGATGCCGGCGGATTTTTCCAGCGATAAATACCGCGATTTTCTCGCCGCCCAGCAAGGCCCGGCCCGCGACGACGAAAACCAGGGCGACGTGGCCGCCACGCTGGCCAACGCCAAGACCCGCGTCGACGCCACCTATCATAACCAGTACCTCAACCACGCCCAGCTCGAGCCGCCCTCGGCACTGGCGCGCTATAACCCCGACGGCACGCTGGAAGTCTGGCTGCCGAACCAGGCGCCGGATATGTTCCGCGCCGACATCGCCAAGCGCACCGGCCTGGCCGTTGAGCAAATCACCCTGCACTCGCCGCTGCTCGGCGGCTTTTTCGGGCGGCATTTTTTGTATGACTCGGCCAACCCCTACCCGCAGGCCATCGCCCTGGCCAAGGCTGTCGGCCGGCCGATCAAGCTGATCTGGAGCCGCGAGGAAGAGTTCGTGCGCGATGTGCTGCGCCCGGTCGCGGTGGTCAAGTTCCGCGCCGCGCTGGATGAAAAAGGCCTGCCTGTGGCCATCGAAGCGGTGAGCGCCACCGAAGGCCCCACCGAAGCGATTGCCGGCAAGCAAGGCGATGCTCTCGACCCCACCGCCCTCGAAGGCCTGTCCGGCAAAAGTTATGCAATCCCCAACAAGCGCATCGCCCAGATTTACGTCAAGGGCCCGGCCATGCTCGGTTACTGGCGTTCGGTGGGCAATTCGTTGAACGACTTCTTCTATGAAGCGTTCCTCGATGAACTGGCCGACAAGGGCGGCCACGACCCGTACGAATTGCGCCTGCACCTGCTGCGCGACAATGCGCGGCTGACCACTCTGCTGCAAGCGGTGGGCGAACTGTCCGGCGGCTGGAAGCGCGGGCCGTTCACCGCCGAAGACGGCAGCCGACGGGCGCGTGGCGTGGCCATGGCCTCGCCGTTTGGTTCTCATGCGGCGGTGATCGCCGAAGTGTCGATCGACAACGGCCAGGTCAAGGTGCATGACATCTGGCAAGCCATCGACCCAGGCAGCATCGTCAACCCGGCGATCATTGAAGCCCAGGTCAACGGCGCCGTGGCCTTGGGCTTGTCGCAAACCTTGCTGGAGGAAGCGGTTTACGTGGACGGTAAGCCACGGGCGCGCAACTACGATTTGTACCCGATCCTGCCGCCCTCGCGGATGGCGCGGGTACACGTGAAGATCGTCGAGAGCGGCGAAAAAATGGGCGGTATCGGCGAACCACCGTTGCCCGCCGTGGCGCCAGCAGTGGCCAACGCGGTGGCACAGTTGACCGGCCAGCGCATCCGCAGCTTGCCGTTGAGCCGCTACACCTTCAGTTAACCCACAGGGAATGCCCATGAACAACCGCCGATTCGCAAGAACCGCAGGCTGGCTGGCGCTGCCCTGCCTGGTCGTGGCAGGCCTGCTGGCCTGGTACGTCACCCGCGAGCCCGCCTCGCCGTTCGCAGAACAAAACACCGCCAGTGTCGACCCGGCACTGGTCAGTCGCGGCGAGTATGTCGCGCGTCTGAGCGACTGCGTGGCCTGCCACAGCCTGGCAGGCAAGGCGCCGTTTGCCGGTGGCCTGGAAATGGCCACGCCGCTGGGGGCGATCCATGCCACCAACATCACCCCCGACCGCGAGCATGGCGTGGGCAACTACAGCCTCGCCGACTTCGACCGCGCCGTACGTCACGGCGTCGCGCCGGGCGGGCGCCGGCTGTACCCGGCGATGCCCTACCCGTCCTACGTAAAGCTCAGCGACGACGACATCAAGGCGCTGTATGCGTTCTTCATGAAGGGCGTGCAGCCGGCCAACCAGCCGAACATTCCCAGCGATATTCCCTGGCCGCTGAATCTGCGCTGGCCCATCGCCCTGTGGAATGGTGTATTTGCGCCCACCGCCGCTTACGCCGCCAACCCCAGCCAGGACGCACTCTGGAACCGTGGCGCTTACATCGTGCAAGGCCCTGGCCACTGCGGCAGTTGCCATACACCACGCGGCCTGGCCTTCAATGAGAAAGCCCTGGACCAGTCCGGCGCGCCGTTCCTGGCCGGTGCGCTGCTCGACGGCTGGTACGCACCGAGCCTGCGCCAAGACCCCAACACCGGCCTGGGCCGCTGGAGCGAGGCGCAGATCGTGCAGTTCCTCAAGACCGGGCGCAACCAGCATGCGGTGGTCTACGGCTCGATGACCGAAGCGTTCAACAACTCCACACAGTTCATGGCTGACGACGACCTGGCCGCCATCGCCCGTTACCTCAAATCCCTGCCCGGCGACCCGCAGCGCGATGGCACGCCTTGGCAGTATCAGGCCGTGGCCACCGACGCGCGTGCGGATGCCCCCGGCGCCCACACCTACGCGACCCGCTGCGCCTCCTGCCATGGCCTGGACGGCAAGGGCCAGCCGGAGTGGATGCCGCCACTGGCCGGCGCCACCTCGGCACTGGCCAAGGAAAGCGCCTCGGCGATCAACATCACCCTCAACGGCTCGCAACGGGTGGTGGCCGCAGGCATACCGGATGCCTACCGTATGCCGGCGTTCCGTGAGCAATTGTCCGATCAGGACATCGCTCAGGTGCTGACCTACGTGCGCAGTACCTGGGGCAACCAGGGTGGTGCAGTGGACGCCCAGGCGGTGGGCAAACTGCGCGGGCATACCGACCCGGCCAGCAGCAGCCCGATCATTTTGCATATGCGGTGAGGCTGGAACGCGGTCTCTTTGGTATAGGTGATCACATGTGGGAGGGGGCTTGCTCCCGATAGCGGTGTGTCAGTGAATGCATGTGTAACTGACACACCGCCATCGGGAGCAAGCCCCCTCCCACATTTGGCCAGGCTAGGCCTACTTGCTCTCGTCGCCCTTGCCTTCCTGCATCTGCACCGAAGACTTGCTGCCGCTGGTGTTGTCTTTGGTGGTGTTATCGGAATTGTCGAAACAGCCGTGCAGCAGGAACATGCTGCAAAAACCCAAGCACATAGACAGCTTTTTCATAAGATCTCCTGTTAAACCGATTCGTCAGCTTGTGCTGCATGTGGCCAGTTTCCGGACACGAACGTTCCCTGCACAGGCCGTGAGGCTGACGAATGGTTTGCCATTAATTAGCTAGCATTTACGTACGGCATATTTGGGCTAACCTTGACCCGTTAAAGCCTGTTAGCCGGTGATCCCATGGACACGTTGACCAAAGCGCAAATCGAGCATGCTCTTGCACAGCGACTGCGCAATTGCCGTGTTACCTGCACGATCAATCCAGACAGCAGCCTGTCCGTCACGGTGCTCGCGCCTGACGCCAATCAGTTCACCATCGCCAATATCAACCGCGCCCGCTACCACGGCGAGTCAGGTATCAACCGGCTCGTACGGGAAATCATGGAAGACATGGTGGTTTCCCGAAAAACCTCCCGCCTTTCATCCGTGGGGTAAATACGCTTAAAAACAGAACGAGGCTTTCCATGCCGGATTCCGCCGCTGAACCGTTACAACGCTGCACCATCGATTACCTCCAAGACACACTGCTCGGCGTCAATCCGCTCTCCCATGCATGCACGGCCTGGATTACCCAGGCCGGCGAGCGCATCTCGCTGCGCATCCCAGGGCCGTGGCCGAAAGAGTTGCTGAAAGCCCATACCCTGACGATCAAGGGAGAAGAGCGCACTTACCATGGCGTGCTCGTGGATGCCCAGGCGTCGGGCACCGATGAGTTGGTGTTGAACATTCAACTTCAGCCGGAACGGCCGGGCGCTGCTGGTCATTAACCCCGTTCACCCGCCAACGCACGCTGGTGAAAATGCGCCAGCCACTTCAAGGCATGCAGCGTCGCATCCAGCTGCACCTGCTCACGGGAGCCCATGAAGCGCTCCTTTCGGCTGAAGATACTCAGCCGGTTTTCGATTCGATAAGCCCAGGCAAAACAAATGGTCCCAGCCGGAATGCCGTCCATGTCATCCGGGCCAAGCAGGCCGGTGGTGGCGACGGCAACCCCGGCCGGGCTGTCACGCAACGCGCCTTCGGCCATCTCGCGAGCGACTTCACAACTGGTGAGGTTGAAGGTATCGATCGTATACGCGCGTACGCCCAGCAAGCGCTGTTTGGCCTCGGGCGAGTACACGACATAACCACTTTCAATACATGACCCGCCGCCCCTGACCTCCGACAGCAGCGTGATGATCTTGCCTGCCGTACACGACTCGGCGCTGGTGAGAGTGAGCTGGTGTTGTTTCAGGTAATCGATAGTGGCTGCGGCGATATCCATGATGACAATTTCCCGTGTTCAAAAGGTTGCAAGGTAGTCGGCCAATGTCAGCGCACAGGCCTCAATTGCGCCGTCCACAATCAGCTCGTAGCCGTGGGTGTTTTCCGTTGGAATCGCCAGGCAACCGCTGCGCGCCGACGTGCCGTTACTCATGACGGCACTGGCATCCGAGGCAAAATCCACCAGCAGCGCATATTGAGGCGCATAACCGCAGCGCTGGGCGGCATCCGCCAGGCCGGTGACCACGGAACGTGTGTAATAGCCTTTGAGGTCACCGGTATTGATGATCGGATCGACGCTCAGGCGAGTGCCGTACTCGCTCATCACCGGGCCGACTTCCACCGCAATGGTGGTATCGCCCGGCAGTGTCTGCGCCGCATACATCGCCCCGGCGTTGCACTCTTCTTCCAGGGTGGTGAAGACAAAATACACATCGCACGTCAGCGCCTGTCGGCGTTGGTGCAGGCGCTGCACGCTATGAAGTACCGCAGCGATGGGCGCGCGGTCATCCAGGAAATGCGCGGCAATCGCGTCACCCACCCGGAACGGCGCACGCCAATGGCGACTCAGGGTCACGCGGCTGCCGGGGCGTACGCCATAGTCACGCAAGGTCTCGACGGAGCAACGGGTGATCACATGCACGTCATTCCAATGCACGTCCCCTGACAGCACATCGGCCCCCTGGGGCGCGTTGGCGGTGGCATGCATCGAACCAAAGGACAGCACACCGGGAATGAATTGGTGATCACCGAGTATGTCCACCGGGCACATGCCGAAATTCACCGGGTTGGCACCGCCCAACGCGGTCACGCGCAACGTGCCGTCGGCGTCCACATGCTTGACCACCATGGCGATCTCATCCATATGCGCCATGACCCGCACCGCGCGGCGGGGCTCGCTATCGCCCTGCGCGCCTTTGACCAGGCCGATGACATTGCCGGCAGGGTCCACCCAAGTGTCGTCACACAGTGGCCGCAAATGCTCCAGGCAAATGGCGCGCACCTCATCCTCCTGGCCGCCAGGGCCACGGGCGAGCAGCAGTTGGTGAAGCAACTGGGGGACATCGGGTCGGGCATCGTTTGGCTGGGGTTGCATCCGGGGGTCTCCATTCGCGCTATTGAACACTTATGAAAAATGACCCGACACGTCGAACGGTTGTTCCACAAATCTTCTTCGGCGTGCATCGAAATCCAGTTGAACGCCCACTTCGGCAGGCTTTCTAGATGTGTTCGAAAACCACCCATGGAGGGAGTCCCCGATGAACATCAACCGTCTGCAACCCGCCCTGCCTTCGCTGTGCCTGGCGATGTCGATGGCCGCGCTGACCGCCTGCGCCGGCAACGACTCAGCCTCCAACGTAGTCGCGCCCGGTGAGGCCAAATCACCCACCACGCGCACCCTCGACACCGGCGCCGCCCTGCTGCAATCGCGCCCGCCCATCGATGCGCTCAATGCCTACCTGGACGGCTTCCACTTCTACAACGGCCATCCCGACGCGCAAATGGAAGCCCATCACTACTGCGCGATTCTCAACGAGGAAGTGATCCAGTGCGTGATCTACGACGGCAACCGCAAGGACGCCAAGTTGATGGGCGTGGAGTACATCATCAGCGAGCAACTGTTCAACAGCCTGCCGGCGCCCGAGAAGGCGTTGTGGCACAGCCATGTGCATGAGGTGAAGTCGGGCCAACTGGTAGCGCCTGGTATTCCTGCGGTGGCCGAACACGCCTTGATGGAAAAACTGGTGCATACCTACGGCAAGACTTGGCACACCTGGCACACCGACCTCAACAAGCGCCTGCCGCTGGGTGTTCCGCAATTGATGATGGGCTTTACCGCCGATGGCCAGGCCGATCCGAAGATGGTCGCCGAACGGGACCAGCGGCTGGGCGTCGACAGCGCCAGGAAAAAGCAGGAGCGCGCCGACATCGCCGCCCCGGCCATAGCACCGGGTGCGGACGCCTGGCGCCAGGGCACTATCATCCAGATTGAAGACCCCACCCAGGCCGCCCACCAGCACTGACAGCGGCAGCTGGTCATTTGGATTGAACGATTATTTGCCGGCGCTTGCCACATAGGAAAGGGGCGCATCAGCTGCCCCGCGCATGAGGAGTTCAACTATGTCTTACGACCATCAAGGCCCTGCCAGCGTCATTACCGCTTCCCGCCATCTGGGCACCGAAGACGATGAATGCCTGAACGAAAACGCCAATATAAAAATGACCAGCAGCGGCAAGCCCACCATCGTTCGCCTGGATTTCGATACCCCGCTGACCTGGCCCGGCAACCCCAACTTCGTCACCGTCAACGTGCCCGACGGCACGTCTGTCAGTGGTGTGATCGTGGCCTTGGAACGCCCGGCTGACGGGCCAGGTTGGGTCACCTTTACGGTGGACGATTGAGCCTGCGAGCAGGCCATCGCATTGTCCGACAACTTATTTGAATTATTTTTGACGTCAAATATCTGTACTTCATGAGCATAGGGAGTCCTCATGAAAAACAACGAGTTATTCACCATCAAGTATCAACTTCACGGCGAGCCCAGGTCGTTCATCGTGCGTGCAGCGCGCATGAATAACGCTGAAGCCTGGCACTGGGCCAGTTGTGATGCCGGCGTGGCGGTCATCCCCAGGTTCGGGCAAAACAACCTCAAGCGCGTCTCCAAGCCGATGGCGGAAAAATACGGCATTACGGATGTGCGCTGGTGCGGCGCGGCAGCGATTCAGTGGGCAGAGGGCATTACATCATGAACAGTCAGGTGCTGGATTACACAGCCAGGCAAACGTCGGACGACGAAGTCGCGCAGAACACCCAGATGTTCTACGAAGCGGACCGATTGGATGCCCAGGCCTATAAGATCATCGAACACTACAGCGGCGATACCGCGACCTGGGCGCGCTTCACCGAGGCGAAGAAGCTGGCGGACGCGCAACGGACCGCCGCTTATCAAGAGTGGATGCGCATTCACCGCACCAGGAAAAGGTAGATCTTAACGGCAGGTCAGTTGAGGCTTCTTGTAGGAGCGAGCTTGCTCGCGAAGAACGCCCAGGCAACGCGTTCATTCTGGATAAGCGCGGGGAGCCTGAGTTCTTCGCGAGCAAGCTCGCTCCTACATGGTTATGAGGCATGCCCCTGAGTTATGAAGCATGCCCCTGAACATCAGGGGCATGCGTCTGTTCAGAGGATCGGTTTACCGCCCGTCACGCCGTAGCGCTCGCCAGAGATATAACTGCCTTCATCCGACGCCAGCAGCACATAGATAGGCGCCACTTCCACCGGCTGGCCAGGACGCCCCAGCGGCGTGTTGCCACCGAAGTTTTCCACCATGTCGTCGGTCATCGTCGACACGATCAATGGCGTCCAGATCGGCCCCGGTGCCACGCTGTTCACGCGAATCCCGCGCTCACCCAGCATCTGCGCCAGGCCAGCGGTGAAGTTGGCGATCGCGCCCTTGGTGGCCGCATAAGGCAACAGCGACGGGTTGGGCATGTCGGAATTGACCGAGGTGGTGTTGATGATCGAACTGCCCTCGGCCATGTGCGGCACCGCCGCCTTGCAGATCCGGAACATCGCGGTGATGTTGACGTTGAAGGTTTTGACCCAGTCCTCGTCGGGAATGTCTTCCAGGGATTTATAGGTCATCTGGAACGCAGCGTTGTTGACCAGCACGTCGATACGCCCGAACTCCTTCACCGTGTCGTTGACAATGGCTGTGCACTGCGCCGCGTCGCCCAGGTCACCGGGCAACAGCAGGCACTGGCGCCCCGCTGCCTCGACCCAGCGCTGGGTCTCCTTGGCGTCCTCATGCTCGTCCAGATACGACACGGCAACGTCCGCACCTTCGCGGGCAAAGGCGATCGCCACCGCACGCCCGATGCCGCTGTCGGCGCCGGTAATCAAGGCAATCTTGTTGGCGAGCCGGCCCGAGCCTTTGTAGGTCTGCTCACCGCAATCGGGCATCGGCTCCATCTTGCGCTGGTCGCCGGGTACAGGCTGCTGCTGTGGCTTGAAGGGTGGTTTTGGGTAGTTACTCATCGGATTCCCTCCTGTGTGTGGTTAGTGTTGCGAGGGTCGGCCGCGCCCGATAGTTCAGAGCAATTTTCAGAAAATCGGATGACCGTACCCGCACGGCTGCGCCGCTCGTCCGATGGAATAAACCTTTGCAAAGTACGCCTCTCAACCGAAGGGTGAACGCCCGTTGGGGTATCGAGTGGTGTCGAAGCGTTCTGTTACAGGTCGCTTTTCAGCTATATTCCGCTATTCGTTTATCCCTCATCCCGTTTCGAATTCTTGCCCTGCGCAGTTAACCAAGGTTGGTGTTTATGAAGTCTGCCCCCCCGCGCTCGCCCAATGTTCCGCAACGCAAGGATCTGATCCCCAGCACCCTGAATTTTCCAGTGGTGGGGATTGGCGCGTCGGCGGGCGGGTTGCAGGCGGTGAAGACATTTTTCGAACACATGCCCCAGGACTGCGGCATGGCCTTTGTGGTGATCCTGCACCTGTCCCCCGACCATCAAAGCGTGGCGGACAGGATCATCCAGGAGTCGACCCGGCTGCCGGTGCTGCAGGTCACCGAGACGACGCCCATCGAGAAAAACCGGGTGTACGTGATTTCGCCGGCGCAGCACTTGGCAATGAATGATGGCTACCTGGCCGTCTCACCGTCGGCGCGCGAAGGCGGCTCGCATATTGCCATCGACCTGTTCTTTCGCGACCTGGCAGATGCCCACAAAGAGCACGCGTTTTGCCTGGTATTGTCCGGCACCGGTTCGGACGGCGCGGTGGGGCTTTCGCGTATCAAGGAACAGGGCGGCGTCACCCTGGTGCAAACCCCGGAAGACGCGGAATTCGACGGCATGCCACTGGCGGCCATCGAAACCCAGATGGTCGACCTGGTGTTGCCCGTGGTGGAGATGCCGCAAAAACTGCTGGAGCTATGGCGCAACGCCCGGTCCATCATCCTGCCTACCGCCAATGACCCCGAGATCAAGACTACGCCGCCGGCGACGGAACGTGACGCGGCGGTCGCCGAACAGTTGTTGCTGGATATCCTGATACAACTGCGGCTCAACACCGGCCACGACTTCAAGCACTACAAGCGCGCCACGGTACTGCGCCGCATCGAACGTCGCCTGCAGGTCACCGCCCAACCGGACTTGGCCAGCTATTACGAATATCTCCAGGCGCACCCGGAAGAAACCAAGGCATTGCTCGGCGACATGCTGATCGGCGTGACCAACTTTTTCCGTGACCGCGAGGCCTTCGAAGCGCTCGAGCGCGATGTGGTGCCCAACCTAGTGAAGTCACTGGAAGACAGCGTGCCCAAACGCGAAGAGGTGCGCATCTGGTCGGCCGGCTGCTCCACCGGCGAAGAGGCCTATAGCCTGGGCATGCTGGTCGCCGAGCAACTCGCGGTAGATGGCAGCGATGCGAAAATGCAGGTGTTCGCCACCGATATCGATGAGCGCGCGATCAACCATGGGCGTAACGGCGTTTACCCGGAAGCGATCATTACCGACGTGCCGCCCTCACGCCTGCGCCAGCACTTTGCCAAAGAAAAAAACCAGCATTATCGGGTGCGCAAGGAGATCCGTGAAAAAGTCCTGTTCGCCAAGCACAGCCTGCTGAGCGACCCGCCCTTCTCACAGATCGACCTGATCGTCTGTCGCAACCTGTTGATCTACCTGGACCGCGAGGTGCAGCGCGACATTCTGCAGATGTTCCACTTTGCGCTGCGCCCCGGCGGCTACCTGTTCCTGGGCTCCTCGGAGTCGGCCGACGGCTGCCTGGACCTGTTCGTGCCGGTGGACAAGCGCAACCGCATTTTCCGCGTGCGGGCCGGTTCAGCGGCCATGCGCCGCGCGCCCAGCATGCCGCGCGGTGGTTACCTGCGCCCCAGCGCCACGACCATCGCCGCCCAGGTCAAGGTACCGAACAAGGTCTCGTTCGCCGACATTCACCTGCGCGCGCTGGAGAAGGCCGCGCCTCCCAGTGTCATCGTGGATATACACGCCGACATCCTGCACATGAGTGAAGGCGCGGCGCGCTTCCTGCGCCATGTGGCCGGGGAGATGACGCGCAACCTGCTGGCCCTGGTGCACCCGGACCTGCGCCTGGATATTCGTACGACGCTGTTCCAGGCCCAGCAGTCGGGCCTTGCGGTGACGTCGCGCAAAGTGCGCATCGAGCGCGACCATGTGCCCTACGTGGTCGATGTCACCGCCCTGCCCTACCAGGACGATCTCACCGAGAGCGATTATGTCCTGGTGATTTTCCAGGAAACTGAAGTCGACCCCCGGCACGCCGAAGAAACCGCCATCAGCCAAGCCGAAAACCAGATGATGAGCAACCTGGAGCGCGAACTGCAGCGGACCAAGTTGCACCTGCAGGACACCATCGAGCAGGCCGAGGTCTCCAGCGAAGAACTCAAGGCGTCCAACGAAGAAATGCAGGCGGTCAACGAAGAGTTGCGCTCGGCCACCGAAGAGTTGGAAACCAGCAAGGAAGAGTTGCAGTCGATCAACGAAGAACTGTTGACGGTCAATTTCGAACTCAAGACCAAGGTTGAAGAGACCGACAAGGTCAATGACTACCTGACCAACCTGATCGCCTCCACCGATATCGCCACGGTCTTCGTCGACCGCAACATGCGCATCCGCTGGTTCACGCCACGGGCCACGGATATTTTCAGCATGCTGCCGGTGGACACCGGGCGCTCGTTGATGGACATCACCCACCGGCTCAACTACCCGGAAATGACCGAAGACGCCACCACAGTGTTCGAATCGTTGAGCATGATCGAACGCGAAATCAGCAGCAAGGACGACCGTTGGTACATCGCACGCCTGCTGCCGTACCGCTCCAGCGAAGACCATATCGATGGCACGGTGCTGACCTTTATCGATATCACCAAGCGGCGCCAGGCCGAAGAAGAACTGCGCTTGGGTGAAGAGCGCATGCGCCTGGTCGCGGACAGCACCCATGATTTTGCCATCATCATTCTGGATGACCATGGCGCCATCACCGACTGGAATACCGGCGCCGAGTTGATCTTCGGCTATACCAAGGACGAGGTGCTTGGCGCCTATTACGACTTGATCTTCTCCCCTGAAGACCGCACCGCCGGCATCCCCGAAAACGAGCTGCGCGCCGCCCGCGAACACGGGCGCGGCGAAGACGAGCGCTGGCACGTACGCAAGGACGGCAGCCGGTTTTATTGCAGTGGCGAAGTCACCCTGCTGACCAGCAACAACCTGCAGGGCTACGTCAAGATCGCCCGTGACCTCACCGGCCATAAGCGCACCCAGGATGAGCAGAGTCAACGCTTGATGGAGACCCAGACCAACAGCCACCTCAAGGATGAGTTCTTCGCGGTGATGTCCCACGAACTCAAGCACCCGTTGAACCTGATTCAACTGAATGCCGAATTGCTGCGACGCCTGCCGGCGACCAAGGCCACCGGCCAGGCGATCAAGGCCGTGAACACCATCTGCGAAGCGGTATCGAGCCAGGCGCGCATCATCGACGACCTGCTGGACGTGGCCAGGGTGCGCACCGGCAAGCTCAAGCTGAAGAAGCAACCGATCGACCTGATCCGCACGCTTGAGGATATCTACGCGGTGGTGCTCGCCGATGGCCATCGGTGCCAGGTGACCCTGCAAAAACCGACGACTCCGGCAGCCTTGTTCGTCGATGCCGACCCTACGCGCCTCGAACAGGTGATCTGGAACCTGGTCAACAACGCACTGAAATTCACCCCCAGCGACGGCCGCGTGCAGTTGCTGGTCAGCCGTACCGAGGGGTACGCGCGGTTGGACGTGATCGACAGCGGCGCCGGGCTCGCCGAAGACAGCCTGGAGAAGATCTTCGACCTGTTCGGCCAGGCGGAAAACCAACACCAGACCCATCAGCGCGAAGGCCTGGGTATCGGCCTGTCCCTGGTCCGGCAACTGGTGGAAGCCCACGGTGGCACGGTCAGTGTTCAGTCCCCGGGGCTGGGCTTTGGCTGCACTTTCTCGATAGCGCTGCCGCTCTCCAGGCAACAGGACCGCCTGCCCCGCGCCAACGCTGCGGACGCTTCGGATGAGCGCTTGACCGGGGTCAAAGTGTTGCTGGTGGACGACTCGGCCGATGTGCTGGAAGTGTTGAATATGCTGCTGGAGATGGAAGGCGCCGAGGTGAGTGCGTTCGATGACCCGCTCGCTGCACTGCAAGCGGCCGGCGACACGCCTTTCGACCTGATTGTCTCGGACATTGGCATGCCGAACATGAACGGCCACGAGCTGATGCAGCACTTGCGCCAGATCAGCCACCTCCAGCAGGTGCCCGCCATCGCGTTGACAGGTTACGGTGCCAGCAATGACCAGAAGAAGGCCACCGACTCGGGCTTCAGCACCCACGTGAGCAAACCCGTGACCCATGATGCGTTGATCAGCTTGATCCAGAGCCTGTGCCGCGCACGGCGCTAGGCGCGGTTATTGGTAAGGGATCACCGAGATCTTGCCGTTGCGCTCGAGGATCGCGAAGCGGATGTGCTTGATCTCGAGAATACCCTGGGCTGATCGGGCCGCTTCGAGGATATCGTCTTCATCCAGGCGGGCGCGCTTGAGGCGTTCGTGCAGGACTCGGCCCTCTTCGACCACCACTGTCGGCCCGCCATCGAGCACCCGTGAAAACCACAGCGAACGCTGCTTGAGCAATGACAGGCCGATGTCGATAGCGATCAGCGTGACGATGACCAGCACCGCATTGGTCAGCGAGAAATCATCCCCCAGCAGGGCCTGCTGGGTCGCCTCACCAATCACCATCAGCAGCACCAGGTCAAAGGTGTTGAGTTCGGCCAGGGAGCGCCGGCCGGCGACCTTGAACAGGATCATCAATACCAGGTAAATCGCGGCTGCCCGCAAGACGGAGTCCATGCTTGCCCCCTAGGGATAAATGAACTGGGATACGTCCACGGTTGCGCCGTTGGCCAGCGAAACCCGAGTGTCGAAATTGCCGACGCCATCACTGCGCAAGCTCAGATACAGCGTGGCCCGCCCCTGATCGTCGCTCAGCGTCCACAGCTTTACGCCCTCTCCCGCCGCACTGGCCTTGAGGGGCTGGGGTTGGAGCATCTCCACGTTGAAGCCCTGCAACAGCTCGCCGTTGATTTCGACTTCCAACGGCTTGCGTGCGGCGCCCTGCAGATGAATCACCAACGCATCGGAGGAACCATTGCGCAGGAAGCGCTGGTATTCGACGCGTAACTGGCCGTCGGCGCTGCGCACCTCGGTGGTGCTCAACGGCCCCTTGGAAAACAGCCCCGCCAGCGTCAGTACAATAAGCACGACCAGCCCGTACCAGCCCAGACGCTCGAAGCGCCAGACTTTGCGTTGCAAAGGCATGTCTTCGCGTACCGGATAGTTGCGGCTGTGCAGGTCATCAGGCTCTAACTCGCGCATAGCCAGCCCTCTCTCAGCCCTTGCTGTGCTCCGGCGAGGACGGACCCTTGGTCACGCCGCGCGGACCGTATACCGCCCATATCACCGCGCCCAGCAACGGCAGCAAGACGACCACGGCGGTCCACCCTGCCTTGCTCCCCGAAGAGTTTTCGCTACGCCACACGCTGTTGAGGACCCACAGGTCGAGCAACAACAGGATGATCATCAAGCCAATCCAGAAATACGTCAGTTCCATGGTGCACCTCCCGGTTATGCAGCATTAGGTTGGCGGGGCGGCGGCAGGGTTCAGAATTTTTGCGCTGACAGGCGCCGAATCTAAATAAACGATAGTTCCGACGGAACTGAATCGTTGAATTGATCAATATTTCAGAAGCAACCAAATTGATACCGTCTCCTTGCAGGCGGGTCACAGCCTTATCTGAACCTGTTGAAAAAAGGAGGTGGCGTAATGAACAACTCGCAGCGGGCCTGGGAACTGGCCATGGTTTTGGTCGCCAATGGCAAGATCCCGTTCGACCCTGCCAACCCGAGCGGCTCGGTGAAGATCCTGTCACGGCATCTGGAAGCGCTGGAAAACGCAATGCACGAGGAGGCAATAGCGAATACACCGGTGGAGCGCTTGCGCAAACTCGGCGGTCGTCGGCCCGCCCTAGTCGGTGCCGATTGAGGTTGTTCCTGTGGGAGGGGGCTTGCTCCCGATGGCGGAGTGTCATTCAGCTCAAGGTCATCTGATACACCGCTATCGCGAGCAAGCCCCTCCCACAGTTGGAACGCGATCAGGCAGTTAATTCGCGTCGGGCTCCTCAGCGCAGCGCAAATCCATTACGCCCTGCAGACTTCGCGTTATAAAGCGCTTGGTCCGCCGCTTCGATCAAGCCGAGCGCAGGCTCCAGCTCAGCACCTGCACCCGCCGCCACCCCGATACTCACACTCACACGCCCGAATGGGCTGCCCGGATGAGCGATATCGGCGTGCAGCAGTCGATCCAGGATCAATTGCGCCACCACTGCCGCGCCTTCGCTGTCGGTCGCAGGCATGATAATCGCTATTTCTTCTCCGCCGTAACGCGCCACCAGGTCCGAAGGGCGCCGCACGCACGTCTCCAACAGTGTGCTGATCCTCTGCAGGCAGGCATCGCCCGCTACGTGACCGAGGGCATCGTTGTACCGCTTGAAATAGTCGACGTCGATCATCAGCAAGGCCAGCGTCGTGCCGTCGCGTTGCGCCCGGCGCGCTTCCAGGGCCAGGGTCTCATCGAAACAGCGTCGGTTGGCCAGGCCGGTCAGCGCGTCCTTCATCGCCAGTAACTCAAGCTGCTGATTTGAGTCGAGCAGCTGTTGCTGGGCGATACGCAGCGCCTCTTCAGCCTCGGTTCGCCGGCGGATATCAAGGATCAGAAACCAACCGATCAAACCGGTCAGCCCCAGCAGCCCCGCCACCACCACCGCCGACAACGCGGCTTCCATGCGCCACGCCGCGAGCGCTTCGTGCTTGCCCAGGGCGACGGTGGTGATCAGCGGCAGGCTTTCGCTTTTGCGAAAGGCATACAGCCGCTCTACCCCATCCAGGCTGGAGGTGTACGCAGCGGTGCCAACGGAGCGGTCGACCAGATACTGGGAATAGATCGGCGAGGTGGAAAAGTTGCGGCCCATGTCCTGCTCGCGGAAGGGATAGCGCACCAGCAAGGTGCCGTCGGTGTACGACAAACCGATCGCACCGTCCTGGCCGACGTCGAGCTTGCCGAACACGCGCAGAAAGTTCTCCACGCCCAGGGTCACGGCCACCACTCCGGCAAAGTTGCCGGCCGCATCATCGAAGCGGCGGCTGATGGTAACCACCCACTCCTGGTTGGTATGGCTCTGAATCGGCGGGCCGATGAAAGGCTCACGGCTCGGATCGTCGCGGTGATGGATGAAATAGGCGCGCGCGCTGCTGTTGGCGCCCGCCGGAATCGCGCGGTTGGACGACATCAACCAGCCACCCTGCCGGTCATAGATGGTGATGCCGCTGAGTTGCGGCATCACCGGCTGCTGACGACGTATCAACGCGCTGATGCGCTGGATCTGCGCCGGGCCACTGCCTTCGGTTTCCAGGCGCTCGACCAGGCCCAGCAATAGCAATGCGCTTTGGCGCACGATACCTTCGGTGTAGGTCGTGAGCGCCTGGGTGAGGTTCAAGCCATGCACGTTCACTTCCGCCAGCGCGCGCTCGCGGGAAGACAGGACCTTCCAGATCGTCAACGAAGTCAGGGAACAGCCGATCACCAACAGCAAAAGCATCACTAGGCGGATATCACGCTTCACGTCAGCACCTTAAGGAAATCCGGTTCCATTCCAGCCATCATTCGAACGTCGGTACTCACAGCTGCCACCGGTTCCGGGGGCAAGCATACAAGCAGTCTGGCGGGGCTGCAGCAACAGCGTGTGAAAAGGCCAGCATTGGCCGCAGACGGCGCCAAGCAAGGAGTAACGCCGACAAAGATCATCAGCCCCGCTTATTCCGCCTTCAGAAACACACTTGAAACTAAGCCGAATGCTCAGCAACGCCATTATTTCAATATCAACCTCCCTCTGAAAAGTTATACGAAGCGGCTTGCCAAGCGACGATTTGTATAAGTTTCTGGCTACTCACTACCGTTCATCGGCGTTTCTAAAAAAATTCAAAACCACTGCCCGCCTGCTCTTATCGGAGTAGATGTCCGTTGCATAAATGGGCAACTAGCGAAACGACAATTTAACTTGGAGTATTGTTATGACCACGAGTAATAAAAATCCTGGCAACTTCGCTAACGACCGCGAAAAAGCTTCGGAAGCCGGAAAAAAAGGCGGCCAGTCGTCAGGGGGCAACTTTGCCAACGACCGCGAGAAAGCCTCGGAAGCCGGTCGTAAAGGCGGCCAGAATAGCCATGGTGGTGGACGAAAGTCATAACGAAGGGCATCAATCATGCGAGCGTCAATTGATTATCAGCGTGGCGAGCTCCATCGCCAGCCGGTGATGGAAGTGCGAACTGAGACAAAGACCGTTGCGCGTTCAAGCACAACTCCCTGTTACGAACGCCGGCAAGTTTCCGAACTAGCCGAAGCAACTATCGGCGCGACGCAAACACCACCGTTGTGCGAGAGAAACTTATAGCCAGCGCACTCGCAGACTGAGTGCAAGTTCCCTGCAAGATCGAAATGAACGTTGTATAACCGACATAACGACGAGGTAACTGAACATGAGTACTCAAGACAAAAAAGGCCAAATGAGTGTCAACGAAGCCGGTAAAAAAGGTGGCGAAGCCACGTCTGCTTCTCATGATAAAGAGTTCTATCAAGAGATCGGCAGCAAGGGCGGCCAAAACAGTGGCGGGAATTTCAAGAACGATCCTGAACGCGCCGCTGAAGCCGGTAGCAAAGGCGGTCAGAACAGCGGCGGCAACTTCAAAAATGATCCCGAGCGCGCCGCTGAAGCCGGTAGCAAAGGCGGCCAGAACAGTGGCGGGAATTTCGCCAACGACCGGGAGAAAGCCTCGGAAGCCGGACGTAAAGGCGGCGAAAACAGCCATGGTGGCGGCCGCAATAGTTAATGTGCTTGACGCAGGGGAGCAGTGCTCCCCTGCTTTCATTGATGAGGGACACCATGCCTTTACACATTATTAATTTTACCGGCCCTGTCACCGCCTCGACCTGCAGCCAACTGATCGAAAAAGCCTCGTTGGCCGTGCAGCAAGATGCTTCGGGCCTGGTATTGAACATCGCGACCATGGGCGGCGAATGCAGCTATGGTTTTACGATGTACAACTTCCTGATGTCGCTGCCGATCCCGGTGCATACCCATAACCTGGGCACGGTGGAATCGATGGGCAATATCATTTTTCTCGCCGGTGAACGCCGCACCGCCTGCACCCACAGCAAATTCCTGTTCCACCCGTTTCATTGGCACGTGCAAGGCGCGGTCGACCATTCGCGCATGTCCGAATACGCGATGAGCCTCGATTACGACTTGCAACTGTATGCACGCATCGTGGCCGAACGCACCGCCGCTGCCAGCGAACCGTTGGAAACGGAAAAGTACCTGATCGCCGCACCGCGCATTCTCGACCCTCATCAGGCGCTGGCCGCCGGCTTGATCCACGGCATCGAACTACCGGTCATCAAGGCGGAGTTCGTGAGCAGCTTCATCCACTCCTAGCCTTTCGCCTGGACACGATGCGTTGTCGGCTCAGGATACTGGCATTAAAATATCAACTAATCGCTTGTTTGAAATTTTCCCGTTTAGTGGTTGAAAACATCCGCCCGATGATGAATGGTGGCACTCCATCCAGGGAGGAATCGATGTGCCCCATCTACAAGCGAACCGCCGTTGTGTTCAATGCAAGACAACCTATGAACCGACCACGGACGAACCTGAGTACCTGGTGGCGACAGCCTCTGAAATGCTCTGCCCGACGTGCAGGCAACTGTACTCGGCCGAACTTATGAAAGATGCACTTCAACGCAGTGTGCAAAAGTTATATGCCCTGCAAACTCGCCGAGGAAAACAGTAAGTTCTGAACAAAGGGCGACTGAGGCGCCATTAAACTCGCCTTTATTCAGGCGGCGGTGGGACGTAGGGCTGTGCAATAAACGGAACACTGCCGGACGGACGCCACCTTACATGTTCAATGCCGTAACGCTCGGCAAGTGGCTTGCTCATTCGTTTGATCTTTTCATTGCGCGACCTTGGAATAATGCCGATCCCCGCATCGCAACATGCCCAATGCCATGCCTCCGTATTGTTCATGACCTCCGCTCTTATAATGAAAGACTTCGGCTCATGGTGGTAGTCGTACTCGATGATATATAAAGAATTTTTCATAGCCGCTCCTTCTGATCTTTTTGTTGTTTGATCAGAAGGAAGGTTCAGAATTTTTCTTGGCTAACTGACCAGCCTGCACAGTTTTCTTGTTTGTATAAGCCAACGACCATTCGTCGGCAGTTACGAAAAAAAATAAAACCGCGTCGGCTTTTTTGGATTCTCAATAGTGAGTCTGTTCACTCCAGGCTCTTGGTAAAAACTCCTGTCTTGCCCGTACTTAGTGCGGGCTTTTTTTCAGGGCAGTTTATATGACTAAGCAGTGTAGTCGGACGGGCCAAGGCTATCGGCCAGTTGCGTGCGAGCATCCTTATATACGCAAGGGCTACTATCTGGGCCTCGAGCCGGATGTATATGTGTGTATGCGCTGTGGCGAACAGCGTGAGCCTGAGCGCTGGGACGACTTCGCGCGTCGCCGCATGCCGCCTCGCGGACTTCTGAACCCTCCCTAGGCGCTGACACCTTTCATCCCCCTACGCAAAATGTTGTGGAACCTCAAACGGCGGCGGATTTTCTACCGCACACACACCCGTTGGAGGACTGCAACATGACTGAGCATCCACTGATAGCGCACCATACCTCTGAAGACACCCATCGACGCGGCACGCTGACCAAGGCCGAACGCAGACTTTCGCTGACGGCCGGCGCTGCCCTGCTGCTGAACGGCTGGCGCACCGGCGGATTGGGCGGCGCATTGCAGACCGCGGCAGGCGCCTACGCCTTGGTTCGCGGTACCGCCGGCCATTGCACGCTGAAGCAGGCACTGACGCCAACCCCCTTCGAACAGCAGTTCAGTCGCGAGCATCACTGGCCGATCAGCGAGGCGATCACGCGCAGTATCACAATAGGTCGCCCGCTCGAAGAGGTGTCTGCTTTCCTCGCCCGGCCCGAGCAGATTGGCCCGCTGCTGCGCTGGGTCGACAGCATCGAGCAACTGGCGCCGGATACCACACGCTGGACGTTCCGCGCTCCCGTCGGCAAACGCGTGCAGTGCACGTTGATCCAGACCCAAACCCAGGAGCCGGCCGTGTTGCATTGGAAAACCCCAGGCGATGCGCGCTGGGCGCACGACATTACCGTCTCACTGACCCCCGCTCCCGCCGGCCGTGGCACGCAAGTCAAAGCGGTGGTGGTCTGCAAGCCGGCCATGGGCAAATTGGGCTATGGCCTCGCTCGTGCAATCAGCCTGTTCAGTGACAAAGCCTTGCTCAATGCATTGCAGGCGGTGAAACAGCAACTGGAAACCGGCGAGGTCAGCAACAACCGCCTCAGACCGGAACAGGACGACGACTTTTTTTACGTACACGCCGCCGACGACCAGGTGACCACCGATCACCCGGCAGTCAAAACCGGCGTCGCCATTGAAGGGGGAAATCACTGATGCGCGCACTCACTTGGCAAGCACCGAATACACTGCAAGTCGACAACGTTCCCGACCCGACGATCCTCAACCCGCGTGACGCGATCATTCGCGTCACGCTGTCTTCCGTGTGCGGTTCCGACCTGCATTTGCTTGGCGGCTACGTACCGGCGATGAAGCCTGGAGATATCATCGGCCACGAATTCATGGGGGAAGTCGTCGAGGTGGGCAAAGGCATCACGGACCTGCGCCAGGGTGACAAAGTGGTCACTATTTCGATCATCGGCTGCGGCAATTGCGAACCCTGCCAACGCAGCGATTTCTCCTGTTGCGATAACTCCAACCCCAACCCTTCGGCGACGGACCTCCTGTACGGCCAGCCGTGCTGTGGCATCCTCGGCTACAGCCATGCCTTCGGTGGCTACCCCGGCAGCCACGCCACCTACGTGCGGGTGCCGTTCGCCGACGTCAACCTGTTCAAGGTGCCCGACGGGGTCAGCGACGAGCAGGCGCTGTTCGTGTCGGATGCAGCGCCGACCGGTTACTTCGCGGCGGACAATGCCGGCATTCAGCCCGGCGATACCGTGGCGGTGTGGGGCTGCGGCGGCGTGGGTCAGATGGCTATTTGCAGCGCCTATCTGTTGGGCGCAGAACGGGTGATCGCGATCGACCGATATCCGGACCGGCTGCGCCTGGCACAAGAGCGCGGCAAGGCGATCCCGCTCAACTACGAGCACACCAATGTGCATGACGCCTTACTGGAACTGACCGGTGGCCGTGGGCCGGACCGCTGCATCGACTGCGTGGGCATGGAGGCGCACGGTACCGAGATCGACTATGCCTATGACAAGGCCAAGCAATTGCTCAGGCTGCACACCGAACGCGGCAGTGTGCTCAGGCAGGCCATACGCGCGTGTCGCAAAGGCGGTACGGTGTCGGTAGTCGGGGTGTATGGGGGGCTGCTCGATAAGTTTCCCATGGGGGCGATCGTCAACAAGGCCCTGACGTTGAGAGCCGGGCAGCAGCCGGGGCAGCGTTATGCGACGACCTTGTTTGAGCATATTCAGAAAGGTGAGTTGGATCCTGCTTATCTGTTGACTCATCCGATGAGTCTGGAAGACGGCGCGCAGGGGTACGCGATGTTCAAGGAGAAGTCGGATGCGTGTATGCGGGTAGTGTTCAGGCCCTGATGGGAGGTGGGGTTGACTGAGTCCATATCCGTTACCGCAGCAACGGATATGGACCCGTTCTGATCCAGCATCATTGGAACGCGGCGCGTCAGTTAGAGAGGCTTTGGCTCCTGAACAGCAGGCGCCACCAACCGATTGCACCCATACAACACCACCCCCAGCACCATCAACGCCCCACCCCGCAGCCAAGTATCCAGACTCTGCTGACTAAGCAGGATCAGACACGACACAATCGCCAACACCGGCACCCAACTCGGCACACGAAAATGCCGCTCTTCGACCCGGTCACGGCGCAGCACCAAGACCGCCAGGTTGGTACTGAGAAACACAAACAGCAGCAACAACACCACCGTCTCAGCCAACGCCGCCAGCGTGCCGGTCAAGGTCAACGCAATCGCCACGGCAGTGCTGGCGATGATCGCCACCCAAGGCGTACGGCGCTTGGGCAGCACCCGCGACAACGGCTCCGGCAGCAGGCCCATGCGCGCCATGCCGTAGGTCAGGCGACTGGCCATGACCATCGTCAGCAAAGCGCCATTAGCCACCGCCACCAAGGCAATGAAGGCAAACAGCTGGGGTGGAATGTTCAAGCCCGAGGCCCGCACAACTTCGAGTAACGGCGCCGAAGTGGCCGTCAACTTATCCATCGGCAACACCACCGATGCAGCAACACCGACCGCCATATACACGATGCCAGCGGTGATCAACGCAGCGAACAACGCACGCGGGTAAATCTTGCGCACCCCCCGGATTTCTTCCGCCAGGTTAGCCGACGTCTCAAAGCCGACAAACGAATAGAACGCCAACAACGCAGCGCCCAGCACCGCCAGCATGGGATTGACGCCAGGCTTGAATTCAAACGCCCGCCCAAGGTTGGCTTCACCGGCCTGGAAGCACCACGCCGCAGCGACAACCACCAACAACAGCCCGGACAGTTCCACGCACGTCATGACCATATTGGCCCCCAGCGACTCCTTGATCCCGCGGGCATTCAACAGCCCAATTACCACCAGGAAGACCAGCGCCGCCACATGGGGAGAGACGTCGATAAACGCCGCCAGGTAGTCCCCGGCAAACGCCAGTGACAAGCCTGCCGCACTGGTTACGGCCGCTGCGAGCATGCAAAAGCCCACCAGGAACGAGACCAGCGGTGACTTGAACGCCTTCTCGGCGAACACCGAAGCGGCGCCGGCGTGCGGGTACTTGGTCACCAACTCGGCGTAGGAGCCGGCCGTGAGCATGGCGAAGAATAGCGCCACCAGTAACGGCACCCAGATCGCCCCGCCCACCTGGCCGGCGATGGTGCCGGCCAGCGCATACACGCCTGCGCCGAGCACGTCGCCCAGGATGAACAGGAACAGCATCGGGCCGGTGACGGCGCGGCGCAAGGACGGCTTGGAAGGTTCGGCGTGGCTGAGCGTGGATTCGGTCATGGGGCGGCTCTGGCGGCAGTTTACGATCAGCGATCAGCCGGCGTGGGCCGGCTGATGCAGGGCTATCTACAATGGAAAATGCCCGCGTCACCAAAGTTCCTTTATTCGTGAGAATCCAGCGCAGGCGCCTCGTCAGTCGTCGTCGTGCCCGTGTGCGTCAGCGCAGGGCAATCGACCGGATTCGCCCCCGGCAATCCTTTCGGCCTGGTCGATACCGCGCTTGAGCGCGTCCTGCACTGTCCACTCCGCGCCCGGTAACTGCTTGGTGCGCTCAGCGACACATTGGCCCGTAGCGGTGTAAACGCACAGCAGCACTTCGATATCGCCGTCCTCCCGCTCGCGGGCCCTGACTTCGATATGGCAGCCGTTTTCCACTTCCTGGGTAAAGCACTCTTCGTCCAGTGCTTTTGCGGCCCAGGCGTTATAGGTATTGCCGCGAATGAACATAGCTGTTCTCCAAGACCGTTAGGGGTTGGTCTTTCAACTAAGACCTGAACTCTTTAGCAGGGATTCCGTGTTTTTTCCAAGGCGAACTTTATAGAAGCCTCATTAGCGTTTCGCTTGTTAAACCGTTCGTCAGGCGAAGTAACATTTTGTTAAACCAACCCCTGAGGGGCCCATTCAAATTGTTCGACAGCGCAATCACGGATGTTTTCACGACAGGAGCAAGGCATGAAACGAACGATGAGTTATTGCCTGGCCTATCTCGCCAGCACTTTCTTATTAACCGGCTGCAACCTCGTGGTGTTCAATCCCAAGGGGCAGGTTGCAACCGATGAACGTGACCTGATTATCCTCGCCACAGGCCTGATGTTATTGGTGGTGGTGCCGGTGATCGTGCTGATGTTTGTATTCGCCTACCGCTACCGTGCCACCAATAAAAAGGCGCGTTACTCGCCACGCTGGGCCAGCTCCCACAAGATCGAAGCGGTGGTGTGGGGCGTGCCGCTGCTGATCATCATCGCCTTGGGCTGGGTGACCTGGAAAACCACCCACGCCCTCGACCCCTATCGCCCGCTCGACTCGGACACGCCGCCGATTAATGTGCAGGTGGTGGCCACCGACTGGAAGTGGCTGTTCATCTACCCCGACCTGGGTATCGCCAGCGTCAACGAACTGGCCCTGCCGGTGCACACGCCGGTGAGCTTCACCATCACCTCCGACGCGGCCATGACCTCCTTCTTCATCCCGGCGTTGGGCGGGCAGATCTACGCCATGGCCGGCATGCAGACCAAGCTGCACCTGATCGCCAACGAGACCGGCGAATTCAAGGGCATCGCCGCCAACTACAACGGCCCCGGTTTTTCCGACATGCATTTCTCTACCCTGTCGCTGAGCCCCGCCGACTTCCAAAGCTGGGTGAGCAAGGTCAAGGGCGCGGCAACGCCGCTGGACCAGACGAGCTATGCGCAATTGGCCAAGCCCACCATCAAGCACCCGGTGACCTACTACTCGGCGGTTCAGGAGCGGCTGTTCCTGGACATCGTCGATAAATACGAAGGCATGAACAAGGCCAATAAACCCAAGCGCGCACCCGTGAGCGGCGTTGAAACGCGCGCCGATCAACACCCGAGTCTGCTGGCTGAGGAGCGGTAACAATGTTCGGAAAACTGTCGTGGGACGCGATTCCAACCACTGAACCCATCGTGATGTACACCTTGGCCATTATCGGCCTGATCGGTGTAGCGATGGTGGGGACCATTACCTGGAAGCGCAAATGGGGCTATTTGTGGCGCGAGTGGTTCACCTCGGTGGACCATAAAAAGATCGGCTGCATGTACATCATCGTTGCACTGGTGATGCTGCTGCGCGGTTTTTCTGACGCGATCATGATGCGCACCCAGCAAGCCATGGCCGCCAGTGGCGGGCCGGGTTATCTGCCGCCGGAACACTACGACCAGATCTTCACCGCCCACGGCGTGATCATGATTTTTTTCGTGGCCATGCCCTTCGTGGTCGGCTTGATGAACGTTGTGGTGCCGTTGCAGATCGGCGCACGCGATGTGGCCTACCCGTTTCTCAACGCGCTGAGCTTCTGGCTGTTCGTGGCCGGTGCCGCGTTGGTCAACGTCTCACTGGGGATCGGTGAGTTTGCGCGAACCGGTTGGGTCGCCTACCCGCCGTTATCCGGGTTGGCGTACAGCCCCGGTGTGGGGGTGGATTACTACATCTGGTCCTTGCAGATATCCGGCATTGGCACGCTACTGACGGGGGTGAATTTCTTCGTCACGATTTTGAAGATGCGGACCCAAGGCATGACCCTGTTCAAGATGCCGGTGTTCACCTGGAATGCGCTGTGCACTTCGGTGTTGATCCTGGCGTCGTTTCCGATCCTGACCGCCACCCTGCTCATGCTGAGCCTGGATCGTTACCTGGGCATGCATTTCTTTACCAACGAAGCCGGCGGCAACCCGATGATGTACGTCAACCTGATCTGGGCCTGGGGGCATCCGGAGGTGTACATCCTGATCCTGCCGGCGTTCGGGGTGTTTTCGGAGGTTGCCGCCACGTTCAGCAGTAAACGGCTGTTCGGCTATGTGTCGCTGGTATGGGCAACGATCGCGATTACCGTGTTGTCGTTCATCGTGTGGCTGCACCATTTCTTCACCATGGGCGCGGGGGCCAACGTCAACGCGTTCTTCGGCATCATGACGATGATCATCGCCGTGCCGACCGGGGTGAAGATCTTCACCTGGCTGTTCACCATGTACCGTGGCCGAGTGCGCTTTGAAACCCCGATGCTGTGGACCATGGGCTTTATCGTGACCTTCAGCATCGGCGGGATGACCGGGGTACTGCTGGCAGTTCCCGGCGCCGACTTCCTGTTGCACAACAGCCTGTTCCTGATCGCGCACTTTCACAACGTGATCATCGGCGGCGCGGTGTTCGGCTATATGGCCGGCCTGACCTACTGGTTCCCCAAGGCATTTGGCTTCCGCTTGAACGACAAGCTGGGGCGCATCGCGTTCTGGTGCTGGTTGATCGGCTTCTACTTCGCCTTTATGCCGTCGTACGTGCTGGGCTTCATGGGCATGACCCGGCGCCTCAACCACTTCGACAACCCGGAATGGCGGCCCTGGTTGCTGCTGGAGTTGGTCGGGGTGGCGATCATCCTCTGCGGCGTGGCCGCTCAGGCACTGCAACTGTTCGTCAGCATCCGCAACCGCCACAGCCCCCAGTATCGCGACCTCACCGGCGATCCGTGGGACGGGCGCACGCTGGAGTGGGCCACCTCCTCTCCGCCGCCGGTGTACAACTTCGCCGAGCAACCCAAGGTCGACGACCTGGACGCCTATTGGGGCATGAAGGAGCGCGGCGTGAGCACCCTGAGCCACACCGACTATCGCAGCATCCATATGCCACGCAACACCGCGTCGGGCCTGGTTATCAGTGTGTTCGCGCTGATCTGCAGCTTCGCCCTGGTGTGGCATATCTGGTGGTTGGCGGCGTTCGGTCTGGTGGCGTCGGTGGTTGCGTTCGTGGTGCGCAGTTACGACGAAGACACTGACTACTTCGTGCCCGCAGAAGAAGTGGCGCGCATCGAAACGGCCCGTCTCAAAGACCTGGCAGAGGCTTGACTCTTATGTCCAATATCGTGATCGAAAAAGACATCGCCCACACCCACGAACAAGGGCATGAAGACGCCGGTTCCCTGAGCCTGTTCGGGTTCTGGATCTACTTGATGACCGACTGCATCCTGTTCGCGACCTTGTTCGCCGGCTATGCGGTGTTGCGCGACAGCGTGGCGGGCGGCCCTTCAAGTGCGGACATTTTCGAGCTGCCCTATGTGCTGGGTGAAACCATGCTGCTGTTGCTCAGCAGCATCACTTACGGCTACGCGATGCTGGCGATGAACCGTGGCCAGCAGTCCCAGGTTCTGCGCTGGCTGGGGCTCACCTTCGTGCTGGGGGCCGGGTTTATCGCCATGGAAATCAACGAATTCCATCATTTGATTGAAGAGGGCCATGGGCCGGACCGCAGTGGCTTCCTGACTGCCTTCTTCACCCTCGTCGGCACCCACGGCGCGCACGTCCTGACGGGGTTGGTGTGGATGGCGGTGCTGATGGTGCAGGTGCACCAGCGTGGCCTGACCAGCACCAACGCCACCCGGCTCAGTTGCCTGAGCCTGTTCTGGCATTTCCTGGACGTGGTGTGGATCTGCGTCTTTACCGTGGTCTATCTGTTGGGGGTGGTGTGACATGTACAAGCAAAGTTCGGTTCACAGCAGCGCAGGTAGCAGCCATGGCAGCAGCCGCTCCTACCTGGTCGGCTTCCTGGTGTCGGTGCTGCTCACCCTGATCCCGTTCGCCATGGTGATGTTCCCGTCACTGCCACGCACCACCACCGCCTGGCTGGTGGTGGCGCTGGGCGCGATACAAATCGTGGTCCACTTGAAGTTCTTCCTGCATCTGGATACCGCCGAGGAGCAACGCTGGAACCTGATTGCGCTGATTTTCTCGGCGGTCATCATCCTTCTGCTGGTAGGACTTTCGCTATGGATCATGAACAGTATTCATCACAACATGCTGGCGCACTGAAACACTGGCTGGGGCTGTTCAATGTAGGGGTTCAACTG
The DNA here is from genome assembly GCF_003852255.1 of Pseudomonas sp. R1-43-08. Lineage (NCBI taxonomy): Bacteria > Pseudomonadati > Pseudomonadota > Gammaproteobacteria > Pseudomonadales > Pseudomonadaceae > Pseudomonas > Pseudomonas sp. R1-43-08. Next base: position 2,116,761 of record NZ_CP027734.1, on the reverse strand, counting down.
ACCAAGCCGGGGATTATTTTCGGCAATCTCGCGTCGGTGCTGGGGGGCTACTTCCTCGCGGGCAGTGGCCATCTGGCGAATCCCGCCCACTTGCTGGCCACCCTGCTTGGCACCGCACTGGTGATCGGCTGCGGCTGTGTCATCAACAATTGTGCCGACCGGGATATCGACCGACGCATGGTGCGTACCTGCCACCGCCCGCTGGCACTGCGCGCCATCAGCGTGCCCGCCGCCGTCAGCTACGCCATCGCCCTGGGTGTCATCGGCTTCGGTTTGCTGTGGGCTGGCGGCAACATGCTGGCCTGCACCCTGGCACTGGTTGGGCTGGTCGTTTATGCAGGCGTTTATACCTACTGGCTGAAGCGGCGCTCCCACTGGGCAACCCTGATTGGCAGCCTTTCAGGGGCAATGCCGCCGGTGATCGGGTATTGCGCGGTAAGCGGCCGGTTCGACGCGACGGCGATGCTGCTGGTGCTGGTGTTCTGCTGTTGGCAGTTGCCTCACTCCCATGCCATCACCGTAATGCGTCGCGAGGACTTTCGCGCCGCGCGCTTGCCCCTGCTGAGCCTGCCCGAGGCCCACCGACAGATACACGCGTACATGCTGGCGTTCCTTGCCAGCAACATGGCGCTGGGCGTGGTTGCGCAGATGAACGCCGTGTATTTCGCGCTGATGCTCGGGTTCTGCGGTTACTGGATGGCGCTCGCTGCCAGCGCCACGCGCCTGACGGACCCGCCCGGCTGGGCGCGCAGGGTATTTGGATGCTCGATTCTGCTGGTGCTGGTACTCAACCTGTCGCTGGCAGTACTCCGCTAACCGTGTCGGCTGTCCCCGTAGATCCGGCATCCAGCACCGCGCGGATTTTTCGGGGCAGGTCCGTGGGTTGATAGGGCTTTTGAATCAGCTCGAATTCATGCACCTGTATTTCCGCGCGCTCCAATGCGTCTTTTGCATAGCCGGTCGTGAGCAGGATCCTGACGTGCGGATACAAGCGCGATACTTCACGCGCGAGTACCGCCCCATTCATCGCGCCCGGCATGATCAAGTCACTGAACACCAGGTCATACGGGACGCTCTGGAGCATGCTCAATGCTTCGGCGGCGGTGTGCGCGATACCGGTCCGGTAACCGTAGTCAGACAGGATCACTTGGGCCAACTCCGCCACCTCGGGCCGGTCCTCCACGATCAGGATGTTCTCGTGGCCCTGCAGTGAGGCGGTGGCGGATGTTTGCTCGACCCAGGGCTGGCTGTCATCGGCCGGAAAGTACAGGCGTATGGTGGTACCGATACCCGGATAGGAATGGATCCGCGCCGTGCCGCCCGATTGCTTGACGAAGCCATACACCATCGACAGTCCCAGGCCCGAGCCCTTGCCTTCTTCCTTGGTGGTGAAGAACGGCTGCATGACTTTATCTTTAATATCCTCGGCGATGCCGTTGCCGTTATCAGACACCGAGATGATGACGTAACGGCCCTCAGCCAGGCCATCGCGTTCAGCACCGACCTCGCCCGGCACTTGGACGTTGCGGGTTTTAACCGTCACTGTCGGCTCGCTGCACCCTTCCAATGCATCCTGGGCATTCGACAGAAGGTGCCGCACCGCCAGCTCTGCCTGGGCAGGGTCAATGCAGCAGTTCCACAGATCGTCGGCGAGTTCCACCTGCAGCTCTACGTCATGCAGCACACCCTTGAAATCGGGGCGACTCAACAAGGTGTTCAGATTGATCACCCGGCTGTCGAGCCGCTGCTTGCGCGAGAACGCCAGCAAATGCTGAGTCAGGGTTTGCGCTTTTTCAGCGGCCGCCCGGGCACGGCTGGCACTGTTGACGATGCGCTGCGGGTCGCTGCCGGGGCGCTTGGCGCTCTGCTGGATCAGCTCCAGGTACCCGACCATCACCTGCAGCAAATTATTGAAGTCATGGGCGATGCCACCCGTCAGTTGCCCCAGCGCTTCGAGGTCCTGGACGCGGCGCACGCGCAGTTCCGCATCGTGACGCCGACTCACGTCCAGTTGGGAGGCAAAAAAGTACACCAGTTGGCCGCGCTCGTTGAACAACGGCGAGATGAATATCTCATTCCAGAAGGTCGAGCCGTCCTTGCGGTAATTAAGCAGCTCAACACAGGCTTCATGATGTTGCTCAAGCGCACGCTGCACCTGCCGCAGGGCACTCTTGTCGGTTTCCGGTCCTTGCAGCAACCTGCAATTGCGCCCGATCACCTCGTCATGCTCGAACCCGGTCAGAGACAGGAACGCCGGGTTGGCGAAGATGATCGGGTTGTCGGGCTGCCCAGGGTCAGTCACGATCATCGCGCTGTGGCTGGCTTGCATGGCGGCGAAGAACAGATCTTTACGGTCGGAAGAAAGCACCGCCAATGCGTCACCGCCGACTGAGGGCTTTTTCTTTGTGGTCACGGTTCACCTCCAGATGAGTGGTGCGTGTTCCATTGACCGTGAAAATGCAGCGCAGTGCCAGCGTGGACTCAATCACGCGCGGCGCCGGTGGGGCGCCGCGCGCAGCCTCAGCGCTTGGCCTCTGTGTCAGGGGCTGCAGAGCGCTCCAGAAATGCCTGGGTGAGCTCGGGCAGATGCTTGAGCAGCCACTCGGCCATTGCAATTTCCTGGGGCAGGATCTTTTCGCAGGCCGCTTGTGTCTCGGCGTCTCCGGCTACTTTCGCGGCCGCTATGAGCGCCGTGTAGCTGGCAATCTCCATATTTTCGAACACATAGCCGGCCATCGCGCCCTTGATCACCTCGTCACTCATCAGTGAGCCACCAACCGCCTGCCCGAACGCCATCAATTTGCCGCCCATGTCTTTCAAGGTCGACGCGCTGCCGCCCAGGCGCGCCAGGCATTCATCGATGAGCGCCTGCTGGCCGAGGGTTTCCTGAATATGCTCGTCGATCCGGGCCTTGAGCTTCGGGTAATGTTCCAGTCGCTCCGATTGTGCCTTGAGCATTTTCTCGGCCTGTTGCTCCATGGCATGGGCATCGCGTAACCAGTCGAGCAGGTTTTCCTGTGGGGTCGCCATCTTGTTACTCCTCTTCAAGCCAATAAAAGAGCCGCACGCCCGAAAGCGTGCGGCTGCCGCGCATCAAAGTTCAGGCTTGGGCTGAAGGCCCGCGCCCAGGTCAGCGCCGGTGGTGGGGTCGCTGGTAGGGTCGGAGGCGGTGCGGATTTTCATCGCGCTCAGCAGCGCTTCGTCGTCGGCGTCCAGCTGCACGCTGGCCGTGCCATCACCGCCATCGACCGCAGGTTGCGGGCTCTCCACGAACTCCCATTCATCGCCCTGGTTCCAAGGACCACGCAGGTCTTCCGCGCCCTGGGACATGTTGTAGTACACCTGGGTGAATTCCGGCTTGCCTGGCAACTTGCCTTGGGGGAAATTCGGCTGAATCGAATGCAGCGCTTTTTCAAAGGAGATCTGGTGCGCGATTTCACGGGTCATCAGGAACCCGAGGGCATCCTTCACGCCTGGATCGTCGGTGACGTTCATCAGCCGTTCATAAACGATTTTGGCGCGTGCTTCGGCGGCGATATTGGAGCGCATATCCGCCGTGGGCTCACCGATGGTGTCGATGTAAGCCGCTGTCCAGGGCACTCCGGCCGAGTTGATCAGCGGCGCCCCCGCACCGTACAACAGGCTGGTGATGTGGGAATCATTGCCGGCGCCGTTGAGTGAGCGATACAACTCGCCCTCCTCCTCCACGCCTTCGGCCATTCGGCCCTTGGCGCCCTTGTTGAGCATCACAATGATCGAACCGACGATCTCCAGGTGGCTGAGTTCTTCGGTGGCGATGTCCATCAACAGGTCTTTGCGCCCTGGATCGTCCTCAGCCAAGGCCTGGGTGAAATAACGGGATGCGGCCGCCAACTCACCTTGAGCTCCGCCAAACTGCTCGAGCAAAAGGTTCGCCAGACCCGGGTTGGGCTCGGCCACACGTACGGTGTATTGAAGTCGCTTGTTATGTAGGAACATCAACAAATCTCCTCAGGCTTACTGAAAGTGGCGGCATCTTGGGAATGCGCGCCTACCTTTCATGGGAAGCGAGCGGCGCGTGAAAAATTTCAAAATTAATTTGCGCATCACGACGAGCGGTTAACCGTCGCACAACAAGCGAAACGGCGGCGCTGCTGCTCAGCTGGCATCATCCGCTTCTGGAACGGTGTCGATCCCGGGCGTGCCGTTAGGCGGCGTCACGGTGGCCTCGACAGCGGTCGCATGGCTGTCGGGGTGGTCCCAGTCAGTGGTTGCGTTTGGGTCTTCGTCACGTCCGGCGGTGCCGATCACGCAACCATCGTCATTCGGCTTATCGAGCGGTTCTACTGGTCGGTGCTGTGGGTTGGATAGGTCATGGTTCATGGCAAAAAATCTCCAGTTCACAAAGAGGGGAACCTCGTTTGAGCCGGCCCATGGAGTTCAAGTGCAACGAAAAAGACGAATGGCGTGAACGCTGTTATTGCCGGCATGCAGCAACGGAAAAAACTTATACGAAGCGGCGTCAAGACGGCGAACTTGTAAAACTTTCACGGCTTATCTGCCGTTCGTCGCCTGTTATAAAAATCAGTAAAACATTTCTGCTGGCGGCGCTATCGGAATAGATGCCCGCTGCCATAACGGGCAACTAACGAAACGCTAACTTAGCGACTGGAGAACTGTCATGACTACAGGCAATAAAAACCCAGGCAACTTTGCCAACGATCGCGAAAAAGCATCCGAAGCAGGGAAAAAAGGCGGCCAATCGTCGGGCGGCAACTTCGCCAATGACCGTGACAAAGCGTCCGAGGCGGGCCGTAAAGGCGGGCAGAACAGCCATGGCGGCGGCCGGAAGTCGGGCTCTTGAGTGAAAGAAGGAGGGGCAGCCTCGCTGCCCCTTCAAATCAGGCATTCGCTGATCGGTGTGCTAACAACGCTGAAGACTTAGTGCGATCAGTTTAAACTTTCCTGCCAGTGCCTTTTAACAATGATCCCCACTTCGGTGCAGGGTTCCTGAGCTCTTCGTGCTCAAACGATTTATATCTAATAGCCCTAACTTACTAGAAATAAACGCCTGAGCCGTCAGCCTTATCAACCAATAATGAGGATGCCACTGGCGATCACTGCGCACGCCAGAACCCGCCGTGCCGTGAGCGTCTCGCCGAGGAACAGGTAGCCGATCAACGCCGCGAACAACACGCTGGTTTCGCGCAACGCCGACACCGCGCCCAACGGCGCTTCGTTCATGGCGTAGATGACAATCCCATAGGCTAGCAACGAGACCAGCCCGCCGACCACAGCGGTCACTGTGCCGGGCCGCACGCGGAACAAGCTGCGGGCGTCGCGCAGGCCGATGTACACCACTGGCATCAGCACGCCCCACAACGCGCACATCCACACCGTGTAGCCGAGCGGCGCGCCGGAGAGCCTGGCGCCAATGCCGTCAACCACGCTATAGGCGGCGATGAAGCAGCCAGTGCCCAGCGCATAGGGCAAGCTGGGCACCGACAGCCTGCGGCCTCGGAACGCCAGGGAAATAATCCCGCCTGACACCAGCGCAATACCGAGCAACTCGCCGGGGGTGATGCTTTCGCCGGCGAAAACGGCAGCTCCAAGCGTGATCAGCACCGGCGACGAGCCACGGGATATCGGATAGATCTGCCCGAGGTCACCGACCCGGTAACTGCGCACCAGAAATAGGTTGTAGCCCACATGCAGCAATGCCGACAGCAGCGCATAGCCCCAGCTTTCAATAGCGGGCGGCACCAGGAACGCAGCGGCGACGAGGCAGGTAATGGCGATGGCGATGCACATCACCGTCATAGACCAGAGTCGATCGGCACCGCCACGCAGCAGTGCGTTCCAACTGGCATGCAGCAGCGCGGCGAAAAGCACCAGGCAGATCAAATGAATAGGCATGCGCCATCCTAGCAATCCAACGCCCTGCCTTCAGCGAAGTCTCTTCATCGCGGCATGAGCAAATCTTCACACCCGGCTCATTGCACTTTCAGCGCCTCACTGCTCAACCAACGGCGAAAGTTGACGATATGCGGCTGCGCTTCGATGCCCTTGGGGCACACGAAATAGTAGGCCAGCGGCGATGGGAACGGCACATCGAACAGCCGCACCAGGCGGCCATCGCTGATTTCGTTCTCCACATGCCGACTGCGCACCAACGCCACGCCGTGGCCGAGCAAGGCGGCCTCGACCGTCATGTTGGTGTCGCCAAACCTGACGCTTTCCTTGAGCGGCGAAAAGGCCAGCCCGACACTGTCAAACCAGACCTCCCATTTCGGCGCCAGCTCGGCGCCGTCGCGGATCAGCAGCGGAAACTGCAACAGTTCTTCCGGGCTGCGCGGTATCCCCATACGCCGCAGCAATTCGGGGCTGGCCACCGGAAACACCTGCTCGCCAAACAGAAACTCTGTATGCAGGCCCGGGTAATTGCCCTTGCCCAGCCGGATCGCAACATCGGCCTGGTTGCCCGAAAAGTGGATGATGTCGTCCGTGGTGTGCAGCGACACCAACAGCTCGGGGTGCTGGCGAGCCAGGTTCGGCAGGCGTGGCAGCAGCCATTTCAACGCGAAGGAGTAGGTGGTGCTGACGCTCAGGCGCACCCTGCCTTTTTGCTCGCGCAGACCGCCGAGGGTCGCCTCGAGGCTCATGAAGAACTCCCGCACGATAGGCGCCAGCGTGGCCCCTGCCGCCGTAAGGCGTAATGCCTTGCCACGTTCGAACAACGGCAGCCCCCACAACGCCTCCAGATGCCTGAGCTGATGGCTGACAGCGCTCTGGGTGACATGCAGTTCCTGCGCGGCCGCCGTAAAGGTTGGGTGCCGGGTGGCAACTTCAAACGCTCGCAGTGTGGCGGTCGGCGGCAGGTCTCTCATGGGTGGGTGTCCGGCGAGTGATTGGAAAACGCTGAGCATGAGCGTTGGCTCATGGTAGTGGCAAGTGCGGCGCTTATTACCGTCATCCATTTAAACCCAGGACCGTAAGGGCGCCTACACAGCGCCAAACTTCCATAAAAACCTTCAGGTGAAACGTATCAGCTCACCTAAAAGCTTTAAATATGCATAAATGCATTTTTTTCCTTGACCCGAAGGATAAAGTCTTCTAAAGTCAAATCACTGTATATGAATACAGTATTTATCTACCTTCATGGACGAGGTTTACCTTATGAAAAGCATCACCGCAAAATTTGGCAAAACGCCCCATCAACCCAGCCTGTGGACCCGCGCCGATGCGCTGAAAGTCCGCGCAGACGACCCCACCACCACCCAGCCACTGGTGAGTGCCGACTTCCCGGTACTGAGCGACAAGGTGTTTATCTGGGACACCATGCCGCTGCGTGATATCGACGGCAACATCACCTCCGTCGATGGTTGGTCGGTGATCTTCACCCTGACCGCAGACCGCCACCCTACCGATCCGCAATACCTCGATCAGAACGGCAACTACGACATCACCCGCGACTGGAACGATCGCCATGGTCGGGCAAAGATGTACTACTGGTTCTCCCGCACCGGCAAGGACTGGAAACTCGGCGGCCGGGTCATGGCTGAAGGGGTTTCGCCCACCGTTCGAGAATGGGCCGGCACGCCGATCCTGTTGAACGAACAAGGTGAAGTGGACCTGTACTACACCGCAGTCACGCCAGGCGCGACCATCGTCAAGGTGCGTGGCCGCGTGGTGACCACCGAGCATGGCGTCAGCCTGGTGGGCTTCGAGAAGGTCAAGCCGCTGTTCGAGGCCGACGGCAAGATGTACCAGACCGAAGCGCAGAACGCTTTCTGGGGGTTCCGCGATCCGTGGCCGTTCCGCGACCCGAAGGATGGCAAGCTGTACATGCTGTTCGAGGGCAACGTGGCTGGCGAGCGTGGCTCGCACACGGTGGGTAAAGCGGAAATCGGCGATGTGCCGCCGGGTTATGAAGACGTCGGCAACTCGCGCTTCCAGACGGCCTGCGTCGGTATCGCCGTGGCCCGTGATGAGGATGGAGACGACTGGGAAATGCTGCCGCCGCTGCTGACCGCAGTCGGCGTCAATGACCAGACCGAACGTCCGCACTTCGTGTTCCAGGACGGCAAGTACTACCTGTTCACCATCAGCCACACCTTCACCTATGCCGACGGGGTAACCGGGCCAGACGGGGTATACGGTTTTGTCGCAGACTCGCTGTTCGGCCCTTACGTGCCCTTGAACGGTTCCGGCCTGGTCCTGGGCAACCCGTCTTCCCAGCCCTTCCAGACCTACTCCCACTGCGTGATGCCCAACGGCCTGGTGACTTCCTTTATCGACAGCGTACCTACCGGCGAAAGCGGGACAACGATGCGTATCGGCGGCACCGAGGCACCAACGGTGGGCATCAAGATCAAGGGGCAGCAGACATTCGTGGTCGCCGAGTATGACTACGGTTACATCCCACCGATGCTTGACGTCACGCTCAAGTAAAGCGCTATAGGGCTTTGAGGCAACGGGTTTGAGTTCGATGAGAACCCGTTGCTGATACGCCTGCCTCATTACGATGTTGTTTGGAAATTCTGTTGAACAACGCGCAGTCACCACCCTTCGGAGCTGGCTACAGGAATGTAGCCAGTAACGGATCAGGTCCTATCGCAGCGACGCTGACGGCCAAAATATGCCAGCGACCTTATCAGCGCAGGGGTATCGCGCCTGGAACAACGGCCCAATCGGGGCCGTTGTGCTGCTTGCCTTCAAGGCTTGACCCAATCCAGATCCACCGCGCCCTGGATACCCTCGACCTGACCCTTGCTGCTGTGCTGCCACCACTGCCAGCTCTTGCCGTGTTTGCTCCAGGTTTGCGGCACGGTGGGGTCAGCGACTCCCCAATGGGCAATCCACAGCGGGCATTCGCTGAAGTCATATTTGCGCCAAGCCACCCTGTTGCTCCAGATGCTGGGCGACGCATAAATATGCGGATACGCACCCTCCAGCAGCGACACCCTGACAAGCGTCACCAGTTGGAACAGGGCATCAGCCATCTGATCCGGGGTGGCCCCTTCGTTGCGATTGGTCTCGACATCAATGGCCAGGATGTCCTGCCCGACGTTGAATTCCACTTCGGCGAGCCGGCCCTTGATATTGGCCAGTTGCTCGCACGGCGTGCTGCTAAGCGCACGGAAATAGTGGTACACGCCGGCCTTCAGGCCGTTCGTTTTCATCCCTTGGAAGTTTTCGACGAACTTGGGATCGGTGTAGTCGCCACCCTCCGTCATCTTCGCTATCCCATGGGTGACACCCGCGCCCGCCACGCGCGCCCAATCGATGTTGCCCTGCCAGCGCGACACATCGATGCCACGTGCGTTTGCATCGTTGATCGGTCCTTCGCAACTCATATCTGTTCCCCTGCTGTGGATGTCTTGTCGTCGCATCTTTTCATCGACGGCCAGCCGCCATGCACTATCGGGATACCGCACCTTGCTCATTCCGAGTGACAGCGCGTACGACAAGTTACGGAACCTTTGGCGAGGGAGCCTGCTCCCGTTGGACTGCGTAGCAGTCTTTTTTTGGGGCCTCTTAGCGCCCGCTTTCGCGAGCGCCACCTTCATCCACTGCCCGCTGATCAGGCCTTCTTGGCTGCCGCCTCCAAGGCCTTTTCAGCATTGAACCCATCGAAATTCGCAAACACGTCCATAAAGCCCGGCACGGTCGCTTCTCGCGCCCAGTCGCGCTGCAATTCGCAGTACATCTGCACGCGGCTGATGAGCTTAGCGCCTGCCTGTTCCATTCGGCGCAACGCCGCTTGGTGTGCGGCGAGCGATGTGCCGCCCACCGCATCGACCGGCACGTACACTTCATAGCCTTCCTGGATAGCGTCGAGCACCGGGAATGTCAGGCAGGCTTCAGTCCAGAGCGCCGTCATGATGAGTTTCTTGCGCCCAAGCGCCTTGACCGCCTCTTTGAATGCGGTGTCCTCCCAGCTGTTGATCGAGGTGCGGTCATAGGTCGGCAGGTGGCCGAGCACCTCTTGCAGTTCCTGGATCGGCGGCTTGTTGCGGCCGGTCGCGACATTGACGGTGGAATGGATGATCGGAAGGTTGTAGTTGACCGCCGCCCTGGCGACGCTGGTGATGTTGAAGACGAGTTCGTCACGCGGCATCGAGCGGATCGAGGACACCTCGACAGGCTGATAATCGATGATGATCAACGCCGAATTTTCCGGGGTCAGTAGCTGATCGGTGTCGGGGTTGCGCAGAGTCTCGCTTGTCATGGGTAAATCCTTTTTATGGGTGACGCGCGTGTGTGAACGCGACGGAGCCCGTGCGGGTATGAATGCCAGAACACACGCGAAGGATGCGTGCCTGGAAATTCATTGTGCTGTTCCCATGTCCGATGCAGTAGTAGCATCCCGAGGCGAGCTGTGTCGCGCAAAGGGGAACGCACCTATGGATATCGAAGAGCTGCAGACGTTAGTGGAAGTGGCTGATGCGGGGGGGGGGTATTTCACAGGCGGCGCTGCGGCTCGGCGTGTCGAAGTCGATCGTCACAACGGCACCGCCCTCGCCGCCGCGACCGCAGGCCTTGGCGTCGCCTACCTGCCCGATTGCCTCACCCATGAACACATCGCAATCGGCGCACTGGTGCCGATCATGACCAACCATCCCCCACCCCCGGCCGGTGCTTACCTCATTCGCCCGCCGGGCGCGCATCCCGCCCGCAAAATACGCGTCCTCACCGAACTGCTGATCGAGTACTTCGGCGAATCGCCGCACCTGGCGGTGCTGCCGATTTCACATCAGGAGCAAGCGCTGGCGTGTGAGATCGGCAGCGCATGAGGCAACGCACGTCGTAAGCTGCCGAAGCTAGCCAGCTTCCGTGCCCTGCTCCAGGGCCTGCGCGAATTGACGCATCAGGCGCACCAGGGAGGTGATGTCTTCGGCAGCCCAGTCCTGAAAAATTTCCCGGGCCAGACGCTCACGCGCCTGGTCGATCTTGTCGGTGACCGCCTTGCCTTTCTCAGACACCACCGCCTCGCGCATCCGGCGATCTTCAGAGTTCTCATGCCGAATTACCAACTCCATGCGTTCAAGCTTGGAGACCTGGCGGCTGATGGTCGTGTAGTCCCGGCCCAGGCGACCTGCCAGATCCACGACGCCAATCGGCCCTACCCGCTCGATGACCACCAGCAGGCGAAAGAGCGCCTGATCCAGATGGACACCCGCTTCCGCGATCAGCCGCTCGTCGTTGCGAGGGCGGTTCATCGCACTCACGATCGAGATCAAGGACCGGTGCAGATCCTTCATCTGCACTGATATATGTGTATCTTGCACTTTATTTTTCGTAGTCATAAGCTGCTCCCTGTTATGTGCATCTTACACATTCTTAGGGGAAGTGAAATGCGTGACTCTGTTGACGTCCTGATTTGTGGTGCCGGTGCCGCTGGCCTGACCCTGGCAATCGACTTGGCCCGGCGCGGGGTGAACTTTGCCCTCATCGAAAAGCGCCCCTCCCCCTTTTCGGGCTCGCGCGGCAAAGGCATACAGCCTCGCACCCAGGAGGTTTTCGAAGATCTCGGGATCCTGGACCGGGTCAGGGCCGCAGGGGGTATTTACCCGGCTATTCGCAAATACGCGCCCGATGGCAGTCACGCTGACCAGCCGGTAACGAGCGTTGCCGAGCCCACACCTGCAGAGCCGTACTGCCTTGCGTTGATGATTCCCCAGTTCAAGACCGAAGCGATCTTGCGCGAGCGCTTGATCGAACTGGGGCATGCCCCAGCGTTTGGTGTCGAGCTGACCGCAATGGTGGTCGGGACCGATGGGGTCAACGCCGTACTCGCAACCCCGGATGGCGAGCATACACTCCAGGCCCGATACCTGGTGGGCGCCGATGGTGGGCGCAGCTTCGTACGCAGTACCTTGGGGATTGACTTTGCGGGCAAGACCCTGGGCGTGCGAGCGATCGTGGCCGATGTGGAATTGGCTGGACTGTCGCGCGACGTGTGGCACCAGTTTGGGGATGGGGGCTCAGGCCCATTGGCGATCTGCCCGTTGGCCGGTACCGACCTGTTCCAGATCCAGGCACCTGTTCCCCTGGAGGGCGAGATTGACCTCTGCGCGGCGGCGCTGACCGAACGCGTTGCCCTGCACACCGGACGTACAGACATCACGGTCCGTTCAGTCGCCTGGTCCTCCACCTACAGCATGAATGCCAGGCTCGCCGAGCGTTACCGGGAGGGGCCGGTGTTCCTGGTCGGCGATGCGGCGCATGTCCATCCGCCAACGGGCGGCCAAGGGCTCAACACCAGCATCCAGGACGCCTACAACCTGGGCTGGAAGCTGGCCGCCGTCTTGGCCGGCGCACCAGAGACGCTACTCGACACCTACGAAGCTGAGCGCCGGCCAGTGGCGGCGGATGTGCTCGGCCTGTCCACACGGCTGCTTGCAGGTTTCAAGACTGGCGACAACCGACGGCCCCGTGAAGCTCAGCAGTTGGATATCGGTTATCCGCACTCGCCGTTATCGCTCGCGTCGCAAGTTGCCAAAAGCGCGCTCGCGCCAGGCGATCGTGCACCTGATGCCATCGTGCGAGGCGCAAACGGCAGCCCAACGCGTTTGTTCAACCTGTTCCAAGGCATCCATTGGACCTTGCTGGTCAATGGCCCTCGAACTTCGCGCCAAGGGCTGGCTTGCACATTCACAGCGTCGGGCCCGGGTTGGAGATCGAAGATCACCTGGGTCAGTTCGCCCGGTTCTACGGCCTCGGTGAAGGCTGCGCCGTGCTGGTCAGGCCGGATGGCTATCTGGCAGGGATCTTTACCAACGATCAGGCGGCTGCGTTAGGTAGCTACCTGGCTCGCTACACACATGCGCGCGTAGGTTAGCCACCGAGGGACATTGCGCCCCCCGGTGGCGCGTTGTCAGGTAAACAGATCGACGCTCAACTGGAAGGCAACCCACAGCGCAAGGCCTGTAGCGAAGAGCAACGCGATGTTCTCAAACAGGTTGTTGCGATATTGCTTGTCCAGCAGCGACTTCTGGTTGGACATGATCAGCAGGCCCAGGGAAATAACCGGCAAGCCAATGATGTTCAACGCGCTGACGCCAATGGTCAGGGTCACGAAATCCGGCATGCCTGGCAGCGACCAGATCAACGGCGTCACCAGGATGAACAGCATGAACCACTTGTGCATCGGGTCATGATGAAACTCCTTGCCGTACTTTTCGCGACGTTCAGGACGAACGTGTTGGAAGGCATCGGTAATCAGCATCGGGAACGCGGTGGTCTTGCCGGAAATGCTGGCAAACAAGGTAGCGAACACGCCGATGAAGAACACATACCAACCCAGCGGGCCGAAGAACATTTCCAGGGCCTTGCCCAGATCGCCCAAGGTCTTCACCTCGATGCCGTTGGGCCGCAGGATTTCCGCGCCGACGATCCAGATGGCCAGGTTGATGACGATCCCGACGAACACTGCAAACAGCAAATCGTTGCGTTGAACACGCTTGTGCTGCGGCCCGACCCAGCCCTTTTGGCGCATGACATACGGATGCACGAAGTTGGCGATGGAGCCTGCAACCGCGCCGATAACCGATACCGCCACCAGCAGCGCGCCATGCACGCCTTCATCCGGCGGGATGCTGAAGCCGATGGTGCCCTTGACGATGCCGACCACATCAGGACCGGACATCACGGCCAAGGCAATGAAGGCCAGGGTCATGATCGCCAACAGCACCTTCATCACGCCTTCGATCATCGAATAGATATTACGCCCCACCAGCATCCACACGGCGAGTACCACCGCCAATGAACACAGCAGTGGCTGGTCGCTTTTGAACAGCATTGCCAGCGACTCACCCGCCCCTTTGATCATGTAGGCGTTCATCAAGTGCCCCATCAACAGGGCGTAGACGAGCATGAACCAGGCGAAAAAGGGATTCAGTTGGGCATAGCCCTGCAGGATGGTCATGCCCTGGTTATTACACAACTGGAAGCGCGCGATGATGTTTACGATCAGGTATCTCAAGAGCAGCGAGACCGCCAGCACCCACATCATTGCGTAACCGTAATTGGCACCGGCCACGGACGACGTGATCAGGTCACCTGCGCCCAGCCATGACAGTACAGCGATGATTCCGGGGCCCAGCAGTTTGAGTATTCGGGAAAATCGATTTTGCGCGGGCGCCGCGGCCTGGCCTTCGACGGAACGAATGCTCGTCATAGAGGGTATCTCCATTTATTTTTTTTGTGAGAACGAGCGCAGTCGAACACGATAGATACGACGTCGTACAACAATTCTTGAACGAGAGTGTTTAGAAATGTTTCACCAGCGGAAAGTGGGGGCGTCGGGCTGTATGGATAACATTGAACCCGGCCAACGTCTTGCAAACGCTGCACCTGAGCCAAGGCATGTTTTTCAATTCTGAGCAAACAGCGATTGCTGTCGCTAAGGCAAAGTCATAGGATGACTACCACTACAACCGTTTCGCCTACGCGGGCAATCTTCCGAGCGTACCAGCAGCTCTGGTGTCGGCTTTCGCGGTCGACCCTTCAACAGGCGGCTTGAGCTTTCTTGCGAACTATCCGGTGCAAGAGCAGCAGCCACGCAATATCGCTTTTTCACCCAACGGGCACTGGCTGCTGGTGACGGGCGAGAAAAGCGACACAGTCGGCACTTACGCAGTCAGCAATAACGGCGCCTTGAAACGTGTTGGCGAAGCGCCGTCGGGCAAAGGTGCGTTATGGATTGAGGTGCTGCAAACGTCGGTAGACTGATCTTGCGGCGCACATTCAGCCCAGCTGTTGACGCACGGCCAGTTCCACACCGCGCAGTTCGGCCAGGCCCTTGAGGCGACCGATCAGCGAATAGCCGGGGTTGCTTTTTCGGTGCTGATCGTCGAGCAGTTGATGCCCATGGTCCGGGCGCAACGGCAAGCGCGGGCCACCTTCGCGTTCACGTCTGCGCTCTTCCGCCACCAGGGCAGTGATGACCCCGACCATGTCAACGTCGCCGCCCAGGTGATGCGCTTCGTGGAAGCTGCGCGGGTCTGCCTCGCGGCGCGTTGAGCGCAGGTGGGTAAAGTAGATGTACGGCGCAAAGTGCTTGGCCATCGCCACCAGATCGTTGTCTTCGCGCACGCCATAGGAGCCGGTGCAGAACGTCAGGCCATTGGCCGGGCTCGGGGCGGCGTCCAGCAACCATTGGGCGTCTGCGGCAGTGGACAGAATGCGCGGCAAGCCGAGCAGGGCACGGGGTGGGTCGTCCGGGTGGATCGCCATGCGCACGCCCATGTCCTCTGCCACCGGAACCACCGCGCGCAGAAAGTACGCCAGATGTTCACGCAGCCTGGCTTCGTCGATGTCCGCATAGGTGCGCAGCAAGGCCCGGAAGTCTTCCAGGCTGTAGTGCTCTTCGGCGCCGGGCAAACCGGCGATCAGGGTGTTGACCAGGCGCTCGCTCTGGGCGGGCGTCAGTTGCTCGAAGTAGGCCCTGGCCTGTTGGATGTCCTCGGCGCTGTATTCGGCTTGCGCATCCGGGCGTTGCAGGATGAACAGGTCGAACGCGGCAAACGCGGTCTGATCGAAACGCAGCGCCCAACCGCCATCCGCCAGCTCGTGCGCCAGGTCGGTGCGGGTCCAGTCCAGCACCGGCATGAAGTTGTAGCACACGAGATCGATGCCGCAGCTCGCCAGGTTACGTACGCTTTGCTGATAGTTGGCAATGTACTCGTCACGCCGGCCGCAGCCGCGCTTGATGTCTTCATGCACCGGGATGCTTTCCACCACCGACCAGCTCAAGCCTGCGGCTTCGATCATCTGTTTGCGCGCCGCGATGGCGTCCACCGGCCAGACCTCGCCATTGGGGATTTCGTGCAACGCGGTGACGATACCGGTCGCGCCGGTTTGGCGGACATCCGCCAGGGAGATCGGGTCTTGGGGGCCAAACCAACGCCATGTCTGTTCCATGTTTTTTCTCCTTCTTGTTAGTTGGGTGCAGCAAAGGTGTGCAAAAGGCTGCTTATGCCGTCGCGGACCAGAGCGCCATAGGCGCCTTGCACGGCATCGCGAAAAGCTGCGCGGTCAGACAACACGGCGGGGAACACGTCGCCCAGATCCAGAAAGGCATCCACCAGGGATGCGCCTTCGAATCGTGCTGCAAGATCGGCGAAGGTTGCGCTTAACGGGTCGTCAACCACCGGCGCCGGCCCGCCGCTCGGCGGCTGCGTGCAATAGTGAATCCACGCGGCGATACCCAATGCGGTGCAGGCAACGCCGCGTCCCCCGTCGAGCAACCGCTGCGCACCGAGCAACCAGCGTTGCGGCAGTTTCTGCGAGCCATCCATGGCGATCTGACGCAGGCGATGTTGCAGGCTGTCATTGGCAAAGCGCGCCTTCAGATCGTGGGCATAGGCCGCTAGATCGAGGCCTGTCGGCATGTCCAGGGTGGGCGCCGCTTCCTCGGCCATGTAGCGCTCGATGAAATGCGCCAGGTCCGCATCGTTGATAGCGTCGAACACAGTTTCATGGCCGGCCAGCAACCCCACATAAGCCAGTAACGAATGGCTGCCGTTGAGCATGCGCAGCTTCATCGTTTCAAAGGGGCGCACGTCATCCACCATCTGGACGCCCTCCACCTCCCAATCCGGACGCCCGAGAGGAAAGTGATCCTCGATCACCCATTGGCTGAAACTTTCACACGCCACGGCCGCACGGTCGTGGCAATCGAGTTGCTGTTCCAGGCGAGCGAAGGATTCACCGTCCATGGCGGGGACGATCCGGTCGACCATGCAGCCAGGAAACGCCACCTGCTCGTTGACCCACTGCTTCAACCCTTCGTCCTGCAACGCCGCCAATGCACTGACTGCCTGGCGGGTGCGCTGGCCGTTGTCTGGCATGTTGTCGCAGCACAACACAGTGAACGCCCCAAGGCCTGCGGCGCGCCGCCGGCGCAGGGCTTCGAGGACAATGCCGGGTGCGGTGCGCGGCGTTTGCGGATGAGCGATGTCATGGGCAATTGCCGGGTCTTCGATGCGCAACTGCCCAGAGGACGGGCTCAAGCAGTAGCCTTTTTCGGTGACGGTGAGCGTGACGATCCGCGTTTGCGGCGCGGCCATGCGCTGCAACAGCAACTCCAAGTCAGCGCCGCCCTCGCCCACATACAAGGCCTGGCGCAACACACCGATCTCACGCAACGTCACCTGCTCGCGGTCGCGATACTCGGCCACATGGTAACGGCCGTCCTGCTCGCGCAATTGATCGACCAATGTGCGGTTTGAGCGAAGGTTGGCGCTGCACACGCCCCACTCACTTTGGCCATGACGGTTGAGATGGCGTTGCAGGTAGACCGCCTGGTGAGCGCGATGAAACGCCCCCAGGCCAAGATGCACGATACCGATCTCACGGACAGCGCCGGTAGCGGGCACACGATTCACAACAGGCATCGATACGCTCCTTTCATGACGGGTTATGGCCGGCTGAGGACCGGGCCTGGTTGCGGGCTGTGTGCTGGCGAGTGACCGGTATCCGCTACCGAAAGCGGTTTGACGTAACGGGCTACACACACGGCGCCAATCACGGTCAACAATCCCGCCAGCAAAAAGGCACTGGTGAACGAGCCGGTGAATTGCACCAGAAAGCCGGTCAGGGTCGGGCCAATGATGCCCGAGGTATTGGCCAGGAAATGCATGAAGCCACTGACCCCGCCCACCCGCGCGGCGGGCACGGTGTCCTGGATGATCGCCCAGTAGATGGCACCCGTGAGGTAAAGGAAGAACACGGCCAAGGCGACGAGGATGACCGCCGGATACAGGGTCTTGACGACGCCGGCAAAGGCGATACACCCCGCGCAGAGCAACAGGCACGTCACCAGCACCACCTTGCGGGAGAACATCATCCGCCCGGTTTTCTTGAACACGAAGTCGGAAATGAACCCGCCCAGGGCCAGGCCGAGGAAACCCAGGACCCAGGGGATGACCGTGGCGATGCTCATGTCCTTGACGTTGAGGCCGTGGGCCATGGTCAGATAACTGGGGAACCAGGTCAGGAAGAAAAACAGCGTGTAGTTATAGGAAAAGAACGCCAGGGACGTGAACAGCACCGTCGGCTGCTTGAGGTAGAACCGCAGCGGGAACACCGGCTGCGCCGCCAGCTCGCTTTGGCCCTCGGCCCGCACAATACTCTCGGCGCCCTCGCCTTCAGGCCGTTCCTTGACGAATTTGTACCACACCGCCGCCCACACCAGGCCAATCACCATGATGATAATGAACGACATCTTCCAGCCGTAGGTGACGGCAATGAAGCCCACCACCGGCCCGGAAATCGCCCCGCCCAGCGGCGTGCCGGACATTGATGTGCCGAGCGCCCGGGCCCTGCGCTTGGGGGTGTACCAGTTGTTGATCATCTTGCTCGTCGTGACACTCAGTGGCCCCTCCCCCATCCCGAACAGGATGCGGATCAGCACCAGCGAGGCAAAGCCAATCGTCAGCACCGTGAGACCGCTGAACAGCGACCACAGCACCATCGCCAGCAACAGCGTGGTTTTCGCGCCGTAGCGGTCGGCTGCCCAGCCGCCGATAAAGTTGAACACCGCATAACCGACGAAAAAACTGCTGAAGATCATGCCCATCTCACCCGTGGTCAGACCGTAGTCTTTCTGGATGAACGGAGCCGCGACGGACAATGCCGAGCGATCCAGGTAGTTAATGACGCCTGCCAGGAACAGCATGATGATGATTAACGTGCGACCTTGACCAAACATTGGAACCTCCCGCTTTTTGTGTTTATTCGGTGAGGGTGCCCCCGGGGGCACGAGTATCTACAGACGGCTATGGATGGGCGCCATTCAGTTCCACGAGGACCTTGCGGGTTTGCTCGGGATGGCTTTCGATCAAATCGATGGCCCCCGGCATTTCGTCGAAGCTGACGCGATGGCTGATCAGTTCCTGGACGTGTAATTTGCCGCTGGCGATCAGTTCGATCACCTTGGGGAACTTGCGATTGTTCAGGCGCGACCCCACCAGCGTCAGTTCCTTCTTGATCATTTCCAACTGCACCAGGTCGCTCGGCACCGCATTGAACCCCAGCAGGCCGATACGCCCTGCGGGCGAGGCCAGGCGCACCATTTGCGGCATCAGTGCCGGAATGCAGGCCGCGTCGACGATCAGCGGTACGCCTTCGCCATCGGTCAGCTCCCGCATGGCTGCCTCAACGTCGACATCCTTGCCATTGAGCGTGCGGCTGGCGCCGAGTGCCTTGGCGGTTTCCAGGCGTGTATCGATGACGTCGGTCACGGTGATATCCGTCAGCCCCAGCGCCCGGGCCATTTGCACCAGCGTCAGGCCAATCACGCCCGCGCCGTAAATCAACAGGCTGTCGCCCGGGTGGGGCTGCATGCGATCGAGCACGTTGAGTGCGATGGAATAAGGTTCAACCAGCGCCGCATGGCTCAGGGACATCGAGTCAGGCAAGCGGTGGGCATTGGCGGCCGGCACGCAGACCTGCTCACTGAAGCCACCATCGCGGTGTACGCCAATCACTTGCAGCCGCGTGCAGACGTTCGGGCGGTTGATCCGGCACGGGTAGCAGGTGCCGCAGCTGATGACCGGGTCGATGCACACGCGGTCACCGACTTTCAGGTTTTCAACGCACTCGCCCACTTCGCGCACCACGCCGGAGAACTCATGGCCGGTCACCCTGGGAAATTGCACAAAGGCGTTTTGCCCATGGATGATGTGCATGTCCGAGCCGCAAATACCGGCGTAGGCGACGTCAACCTTGACTTCACCCTGTGCCACTTGCGGTACATCGACGTGTGCGAGGCCGAATTCAAAAGGTGCTCTTACTTGAAAAGCTTTCATCGGGTTTCTCCAGCCAGGGTGGGTGGCGCCCTGTGTGCTTGTTGTCATTGATCAGTCGAAACAGCGCTTACCAGTGCCAGAGCGTGCCGTCTTCCAGACGATTGACCGGCAGGCTGGCGCGCTTGTAGGGGTATTTCGCCGCCAGGCTCTCGTCGATATCGACGCCGTGCCCTGGCGTTTCGCCGGGCGTGAAATGGCCATCTTCAAAGCGATAGGCGTGAGGAAATACTTCATCGATACGTTCGTCGTGGGGCATGTGCTCCTGGATGCCGAAATTGGGCACCCAGGTGTCGAAATGCAACGCCGCCCCCATGCACACCGGCGACAGGTCGGTTGCGCCATGAAAGCCGGTGCGTACCTGATAGAGCGCGGCAAAGTCGGCAATGCGGCGCACGTGGGTAATACCTCCGGCGTGCACCAGGGTGGCGCGGATGTAGTCGATCAACTGTTCCTGGATCAACTCCCGGCAGTCATGAATGGAGTTGAACACCTCACCCACCGCCAGCGGCGTGGTGGTGTGTTGGCGGATCAGGCGGAAGGCTTGCTGATTCTCGGCCGGGGTGCAGTCTTCGAGCCAGAACAGGTTGAAGGGCTCGACCGCCTTGCCCAGGCGCCCCGCTTCAATGGGCGTGAGGCGATGGTGCACGTCGTGCAGGATGTGCAAGTCATCGCCGAAACGCTCGCGCACGGCGGCGAAGAGCTTGGGCACATGGTTCAGGTATTTGGCGGTGTCCCACACATGCTCGGCAGGCAGGTCACTGTCGGCCGGTTCATAACGCTCACCGCTGCGTTTGGCCACGCCATAGGTGGTGGCGATGCCGGGAATCCCGCACTGTACCCGCACCGCCTTGTAACCCAACTCGACATGCCGGGCGACTTCGTCCAGGCAACCTTCGATGTCCTTGCCCGTGGCATGCCCATAGACCATCACGCGCTCGCGGCTTTTGCCTCCGAGCAACTGGTACAACGGCATCTGCGCGGCCTTGGCCTTGATGTCCCACAAAGCGATGTCCACGGCGGCAATCGCGGTCATGGTCACCGGGCCACGGCGCCAGTAGGCGCCGCGATAGAGGTACTGCCAGATGTCCTCGATGCGCTGGGCATCGCGACCGATCAGGGCCGGCAGCACGTGTTCTTCAAGATAGGCCACCACTGCCAGTTCACGCCCATTCAAGGTCGCGTCGCCAATGCCGTAGATGCCGGAATCAGTGACGATTTTCAGGGTGATCAGGTTGCGACCCGGGCAGGTAACAATGACGCGGGCTTCAATGATTTTCATGAAGTCAGGCCTCTAAGGCAGGAGAGGGGGCGGGATGACGCGATCTGCCAAGTTTTTCCTGAAATTACTCTCATCAGCAGGCGCCTTTTTTATTTTTAAAACGGCGTTTCATTCGTAGCCTGTGACCGAGTTTTAATCAGATTTCCTACACCGTCAAGAAAAATGAAACAGCGTTTTGATTCGCCAGCGTATATCCTTGGACTTTCCGTTCCCGTTGGAGCCTTCATGGACAACAGCACCATCCAGAACAATGAACTGGTCTCCGCCGTCGGCCGGACCATGGCCGTCCTTGAAGCGCTGGCCGAGCATCCAGAGGAAAGCGGCGTGTCGGAAATCGCGCAGAAACTGGACATGTCCAAAAGCACGGTTTACCGCTTTTTGCAGTCACTCAAGGCCCGCGGCTATGTGGTGCAAGATGCCGAGGATCGCTATCGGCTCAGCGTCCGGCTGTTTGAACTGGGCGCGCAGGCCCTGCCCCACCTGGACATCGTCCGCGAGGCGGAACCGGGCATGCGGCGTATCAACGAACTGACCGGCGAGACCGTGCACTTGGGCATTCTTGACGAAGGCAGCATCGTCTACGTGCACAAGATCGACTCCAAATACAATCTGCGCATGTACTCGCGCATAGGCCGGCGTGCGCCGTTGTACTGCACAGGTATCGGCAAAGTATTGATGGCGTGGCTGGAGCAGCCCGAGTTGATCGCTCATTTGCAGGAAGAAAGTTTCGAGCGCCGCACCGCCAACACACTGACCAGCGTCGAGGCGTATCTGCAAGAACTGGAAGTGGTTCGCGCCCAGGGCTACGCCGAAGACCATGAAGAGTTCGAAGACAACATGCGCTGCCTGGCCGCACCGATCCGCGACCGTTTCGGCCATGTCATCGGTGGCCTGAGCGTGTCATTCCCCTGCTTTCGCTTTCGCGAAGAACTTAAACAGGACTACGTCAACCGGCTGATGGAAACCACGCGGCAGATTTCCAGGCAATTAGGCTGGCATGTGAAGTAGCCGATGCTTTTCGTAAAATAGCCCGGGCCACCAAAGCACCTTGTTGCGGCCCGCGCCTCAGGCCCGTGCCGTCTACTGGACGCAGGTTTTTCTGCATGGCCGACGTGGATTGTTGCAGTGCTGTAATCTCATCTTTCCCTGAAAGAGTGACTAGCCCACTGAGATCGCCCGCTGGCGATCCTGTTATTTAAAATAATCAACTTAAAGAGACGGCAAACACTACGCTTGGTCAACAGCACCGCCAGAATAACGGTAGCAAATAACCGATGCGAGAATAATCAATGCTATAAATATAAAGCCGCTTTGTTACTAACTTTCTGACGCCTCGCCTAAACTTACACTTTGATCTTTTTTATGGTTTTTAATTTGCCTGCCCGATTAATCGGCGAACATCAAGACCTACTCGAACACTAGAACCCTATCCATCTCCTTCTACTTAATACCACCACTATCTCTCTATGGAAGTAATACTATTATCATCAACCGGACGGACGGTATAGCTACAGGCTAAAGCTATTCTAAATACAGCAGATAACCCCTATGTTGTTTATATCCGCAAGACTGTTCAAGGAACGAACTCATGGCCCAGCGTCAATCCAGCCACATCCCCCTTCCTGGTCATCCGCGCTTTCTTTGGTTCGCTTTCATCCCGGTGGTGCCCGCCGTTATATGGACCCTGTTGCAGTCAACCTCTGTGGCCAGCCTGGCGGCCTGCGCGGTACTGGTGCTGATCGGCCTCGGTGCGTGCGCCTGGAGCGCCGGTTCGCAGCGTGACGCGGTGCTGCGAGCCACCGCGTGGGCGCTGGCGGATCAGTCAGGCGCGCAGGCGGCGCATAGCGGCATGGACTCGCGGGCACAGCTCGATGAAGTGTTGCTGGGCGCCATGCCGATCTGGGCCAAGCAGGTGGAAAGCTCGCGCCAGCAGACCGAAGACGCGATTGTGAGCCTGGCCAACCGATTTACCGGGATAGCTGCGCGATTGCAGGACACGGTGCAAGCCTCGCAGCAGGCTGCCGGCGAACTGGACGGCAAGGCCGCCGACGGCGCGCTGGAGGTGCTGGCGCGCAGCGACAGCGAGCTGAGCCAGGTGATCAACTCACTCAAGGCCACTCAAACCAGCCGTGACCAGACGCTCGCCCAAGTACGCAGCCTGACCGCCTATACCGGCGAACTGCGCACCATGGCCGCCGATGTGGCCGCGATCGCCGCACAAACCAACCTGCTGGCGCTCAATGCGGCCATCGAGGCGGCGCGGGCCGGTGAAGCCGGTCGCGGCTTCGCGGTGGTGGCCGATGCGGTGCGCAGCCTGTCGAGCAAATCCAGCGAAACCGGCCAGCAGATGTCGGCCAAGGTCGACATCATCAATAACGCCATCACCCAGTTGGTGCAGGCCGCCTCCAGTAGTGCCGACCAGGACAGCAACTCGGTGGCCGCCTCTGAAAACAGCATTCAATTGGTGCTCGAACGCTTCCAGAACATCACCGGGCGCCTGGCCGACTCCGCCGACCTGCTCAAGCAGGAAAGCCACGGCATTCGTGATGAGATGACCGAAGTACTGGTCAACCTGCAATTCCAGGACCGGGTCAGCCAGATCCTCAGCCACGTGCGAGACAACATGCACGCCTTGCATGAGCACCTTATGCAGACCCGCCAGTCCCCGGACCAGGCCGTGGCCGTCGACGCCCGGCAGTGGCTGGCGCGCATGGAAGCCACCTACGCCACCGATGAGCAACGGCGCACGCACCATGGCGCGGCGTCCGTGCAACAGAATTCTCAAGACATCACGTTTTTTTAAGGAGCCCCTCATGGCGAAGAATGTACTAGTGGTCGACGACTCCAGCAGCGTGCGCCAAGTGGTCGGCATTGCCTTGAAAAGCGCCGGTTACGACGTGATCGAGGCCAGCGACGGCAGGGATGCCCTGAGCAAGCTCAATGGGCAGAAAGTGCACCTGATCATCAGCGACGTGAACATGCCCAACATGGACGGCATCACCTTCGTCAAGGAGGTCAAGAAGCTGGCCAACTATAAGTTCACCCCGATCATCATGTTGACCACCGAGTCCCAGGAATCGAAAAAGGCCGAAGGCCAGGCTGCTGGCGCCAAGGCGTGGGTGGTCAAGCCGTTCCAGCCGGCGCAGATGCTGGCAGCCGTATCCAAACTGATCCTGCCCTGACACCCGGGAGGGCCCCCATGCCGATAACGTGCGAAACACTCGACGACACCGCCCGCGTGGGCATTGACGGCGAACTCACGATTTACACCGTGGCCGAACTGGCGAGCGTGTTGCTGCCGCAAATGGGCGCAGCGCCTCGCCTGGAGCTGGACCTGTCACAGGTCACCGAGATGGATGGCGCCGGCTTGCAGTTGCTCGCGGTCATCCAGCGTGAAGCCGGCATTGCCGGCACCGCCTTGAGCGTGACCGGCCAGAGCCAGGCGGTCACCCAGGCGCTTGAACTGTGTCGCAACGCCGCGTTGTAGCCAGCGCTGCCCACTCTCATTGATCGACAAGGAAGGTCCAGGTGAGCATCAATCTCGATCAGGCACAGCAGACATTCATCGTCGAGGCGCGCGAACTGTTGCAGGCCATGGAGCAATCCCTGCTGCAACTGGAAAGCGAGCCCGGCGATCAGGATGCCATCGGCGCGATATTCCGCGCCGCGCACACCATCAAGGGGTCGGCGGGCCTGTTCGGCCTGGCGTCGATCGTGGGGTTCACGCATATCGTCGAAGACGTGCTCGACCGCCTGCGCGACGGCAGTGTAGCGGTGGACGCCGCATTGATCGCGCTGCTGCTCAAGTGCGGCGATCACATGCTCGAACTGATCGATGTGGTCGCCAGCCGCGGTGAGGCGCCCACGCCTGCCGCGCTGGAGCGCGGTGAGGTATTGCGCGAGGCGCTGAGTGCCTATCAGCCGCTGCAGACCGCGACTGCCCGCGTCGAAACCGCGGCGGTGGACGACGCCACGGCGGACGAAGTGCTTTGGCATATTTCCCTGCGCTTCGGCGTGGATGTCTTTCGCAACGGCATGGACCCGCTGTCCTTTCTGCGCTACCTCGACACCCTGGGCACGCTGTTGCAGGTTACCACCCTGACCGACGGCATTCCGGCCGTGGACAGCTGGGACCCGGAAAGCTGCTACCTGGGGTTCGAGATCGACCTGCGCTCGACGGCCAGCCACGCCACCCTCAACGAAGTGTTCGACTTTGTGCGTGACGACTGTGAAGTCAGCATCAGCGCCGTCGACGAACCCGGCGACACCCCTGGCTGCCCCGCGACCGAGGTGGCCCCCCGCGCTGAATTTGCCCCGCCCGCGCAGCAACGCGTGGCGGCGGCCGGCGAAAAAAACCGGGATGGCAATTACGTGCGGGTCAACGCCGACAAGCTCGACGAACTGATCAACCTGGTCGGCGAGCTGGTTATCGCCAGCGCCGGCGCGAGCCTGCTGGCCCGCTCCTGTAATAACGACCCGCTGCAAGAGGCCACCTCGACGGTATCGGGGCTGGTGGAAGAAATACTCGATGGCGCCCTGCACCTGCGCATGATCCCCATCGGCGACACGTTCAACCGCTTTCGCCGCGTGGTGCGCGATGTCAGCCAGGAATTGGGCAAGGACATCGACCTGATCATCAGCGGCGCAGAAACCGAACTGGACAAGACGGTGGTCGAGAAGATCGGCGACCCGCTGATGCACCTGCTGCGCAACGCCATGGACCATGGTATCGAAAGCGCCGAGGCGCGGCGCGCGGCCGGCAAGTTGACCAGAGGCCACCTGAGCCTCAATGCCTATCATGACTCGGGCAGCATCGTCATCGAAATCGCCGACGACGGCGCCGGGCTCAACCGCGAACGTATCCTGGCAAAGGCCCAGGAACGCGGGCTGGTGGCCAGCGGCGCGGTGCTCACCGACCAGGAGATCTACAACCTGATCTTCGAAGCCGGTTTCTCGACCGCCGAGGCGGTGACCAATCTGTCCGGGCGTGGTGTCGGCATGGACGTGGTCAAGCGCAATATCACGTTGTTGCGCGGCACCGTCGACCTGGACAGCCGTCCCGGCCAGGGCACCGTGGTGCGCATTCGCTTGCCGCTGACCCTGGCGATCATCAATGGCTTCCTGGTCGGCATCGACCAATCCACCTACGTGATTCCGCTGGACATGGTTCAGGAATGCATCGAACTGGATGATCACCAGCGCCATTCCAGCCGCGACCAGGGGTATCTGGACTTGCGTGGCGAAGTGCTGCCGCTGGTGGACCTGCGCCATCACTTCAGCCACGAAGGCCCGGCCGCCCGCCGCCAGAATGTGGTGGTGGTGCGTTACGCCGAGCACAAGGCCGGGCTGGTGGTGGATGACCTGCTCGGTGAGTTCCAGACCGTGATCAAACCCTTGGGCAAGCTGTTCGGCGCACTGCGCGGCATCAGCGGTTCGACCATATTGGGCAGCGGCGCAGTGGCCCTGATCCTGGATATACCGGCACTGCTCAACCAAATCGTACAACTGGAAGCTCGCACGGCCCAGGCGCCTCAGTCGCCCCCGGTCGTCGCTCGCTGACGTATTTGCAATTCCATGGAGGTTCCCCCGATGAAATGGTTCTACGATTTGAAAATTTCCACCAAGTTGATCAGCTCATTCCTGGTGGTCCTGGCGCTTACCGCGGCCATGGGCGGCTTCGCCATTCACCAGCTCGGTGCAGTCAATCAGGCGGCCCAGGACATCAAGGGCAACTGGATGCCCTCGATGCGCGCAGCGGCCGGCATGCGCTTTTTTGCGGCCAACTATCGCTTGAAGGAAAACCGCCACATCGGCACCGAGATCGCCGAGGAAAAGGCGCAGGCCGAACGGGAAGCCGACGACGCGCGCCAGCAGTTCGAAACCCGCATGGGCACCTACGAAAAATTGCTGTCCAATGATGAGGACCGCCAGCTCCTGGCCAGCGTGAACAGTGCCTGGACCGCCTACCTGGCAGCCAGCAAGCAGGTGCTGGAATTTTCCCGGCAGAACCAGGAAGCCCAGGCTCGCGGTTTGCTCAGGGGGGAATCCAAGACGCATTTCGATGAGGTGACCGGCCGCCTGCAGAAGATGGTCGAACTCAATGACGCCGGCGCCACCGTCGCCGGTGACAAGGGCGCGTCGCTGTATGAAAACGCACGCTTGTCGATCATCGCGGCGCTGGTCGTCGCCCTGTTGATCGGTATTGGCCTGGCCCTGTTCATCGCGCGGATCATTTCCCGCCCGTTGCGACAAGCCGCCACCGCCGCCGGGCAATTGGCCGAAGGCAACCTCAACGCGCACATCGAACCGGGTGCCAAGGATGAAACCGGCATGGTGCTCAACGCCATGCGCAACATGGTCGGCAAGCTGGCGCATATCATCGGTGAGGTGCGCAATGCCGCCGATAACCTGGCCAGTGCTTCCGAGCAAGTCAGCGCCACCGCGCAATCGATGAGCCAAGCCACCAGTGAACAAGCCGCCAGCGTCGAGGAAACCAGTGCGTCGGTCGAACAGATGAGCGCCAGCATCAACCAGAACACCGAAAACGCCAAGGTCACCGATGGCATGGCCAGCAAGGCCGCCAAGGAAGCCACCGAAGGCGGCGAATCGGTACAGCAGACGGTGGTGGCGATGAAGAAAATCGCCCAGCGCATCAGCATCATCGATGACATCGCCTACCAGACCAATCTGCTGGCCCTCAACGCCGCCATCGAGGCCGCCCGGGCCGGCGAGCACGGCAAGGGGTTTGCGGTGGTGGCCGCCGAGGTGCGCAAGCTGGCCGAGCGCAGCCAGGTAGCCGCCCAGGAAATCGGCGAACTGTCCTCCAGCAGCGTGGACATGGCCGAGAAAGCCGGCAAGTTGCTCGACGAAATGGTGCCCTCCATCAATAAAACTTCCGACCTGGTGCAGGAAATCAGTGCCGCGTCCGAGGAACAGGCCGCCGGTGTCGCGCAGATAAACACCGCAATGACCCAGCTCAACCAGGTGACTCAGCAAAATGCCTCGAGCAGCGAGGAACTGGCCGCCACCGCCGAAGAAATGAGCAGCCAGGCCGAGCAACTGCAACAGGCCATGAGCTTTTTCGTGCTGGACTCCAGCCCCAAGGCCCCGGTTCACGGCCGCGGCGTGGACAGCGCCGGCAAGCCTGACCGCCAGCCGCCACGCGCGGAGCAGCAGGCACCGCGCAAAGCCTTCGCCTATAACGCGGCCAGCGCCCCGGACGAATCGGAATTCACCCGTTTCTGATCGCAAGAATCGATGCGGGCTTACAGGGAGAATGACATGGGCGCAGTGATGACTACCCGCCATACCGCCGTCGCGGCAGGCGAGGATGCGCAATACCTGACCTTTATGCTCGGTGGCGAGATGTTCGCCATCGGCATTCTGGGCATCAAGGAAATTATCGAATACGGCAGCCTGACCGTGGTGCCGATGATGCCCGCCTTCGTGCGCGGCGTGATCAACCTGCGCGGCGCCGTGGTGCCGGTGGTCGATCTGTCGGCGCGCTTTGGCCGGCCGAACTCGTCGATCACACGGCGTTCGTGCGTGATCATCATCGAGGCCATCACCGAAGACGGCCAGCCGCAGGATATCGGGCTGTTGGTCGACACCGTTTCCGCCGTGCAGGAAATCCCGGCGACACAGATCGAACCGCCGCCCAACTTCGGCGCACGCATCCGCGCGGATTTCATCAGCGGCATGGCCAAGGTCGATGGCAAGTTCGTGATTGTGCTTGAGGTGGACAAAGTGCTGTCCATCGACGAGATGTCCAGCCTGGCCGAGACTGGCCAGGCGCTGGCTCTCGACCTCGACGCGCGTTGAGGCTCGATCATGCCAGACACCAGCCCACTCGATGATCGTGAATTCGGCCAGTTCCAGTCCTGGTTGTACCGCGCGGCCGGCATCAACCTGTCGCCCGCCAAGAAAGCCCTGGTGGCCGGGCGGCTGTTCAAACGCCTCAAACACTACGAACTGCAGAGCTACGGCGAGTACTTCAAGCTGATCATGAGCGACCAGCGCAAGGGCGAGCTGCAAGTTGCGCTGGACCTGCTGACCACCAACGAGACCTACTTTTTCCGCGAGCCCAAGCACTTCGACTTCCTGCGCCAGCAGGTGCTGCCCAAGGCGCCGCCGGGCAAACTGTTTCGCGTGTGGAGCGCGGCCAGCTCTTCGGGCGAAGAACCCTACAGCCTGGCGATGACGCTGGCGGAGAACCTGGGCACCACGCCCTGGGAAGTCATCGGCTCGGACATCAGCACCCAGGTGTTGGCCAAGGCACGCAACGGGCATTACTCCATGGAGCGCGCCGGCACCCTGGCCCAGCCGCTGCTGGTCAAATATTGCCTCAAGGGAACAGGGCGCCAGCACGGGACTTTCCTGATCGAAAAGGCCCTGCGCAACCGGGTCAACTTTATCCAGGTCAACCTGAACGAACCGCTGCCCGGCCTGGGCGAGTTCGATGTGATCTTCTTGCGCAACGTGATGATCTATTTCGACCAGCAGACCAAAAGCCAGGTGGTCGCCAGGCTGCTGCCGCTGCTCAAATCCGGCGGTTACTTCATCATCAGCCACTCCGAAAGCCTCAACGGCGTCAACGATACGTTGAAGCTGGTGGCGCCGTCGATTTATCGCAAGCCATGAAAAAGCCTGCCGATGTGGTCGAAGTGGTGCTGGCGCCGGGCCAGGTCAGTTTTGCGACGCGGCCGACACGCTTGCGTACCTTGCTCGGGTCCTGTGTGGCGATCACCTTCTGGCATCCGCAACGGCTGATCGGCGGCATGTGCCATTTCATGTTGCCGGCGCGCTCGCGCAAAGGTCAGCCCCTGGATGGCAAATATGCCGACGAGGCGCTCGAATTGCTGCTGCGCCACGCTCATGCCAACGGCACGCAGGCCCGGGATTATCAGGTCAAGCTGTTCGGCGGCGGCGAGATGTTCCCCGAACAGCCGCGCCCCCTGCCGGCACAGGACGTGGCCAGCCTGAATATTCGCGCAGCGCTGGCCCTGGCCGAGCGCCATCACCTGCACCTGACCGCTCAGGACATGGGCAGTACCGGCTATCGCACTATTGTGTTCGACCTGTGGAACGGCAACGTCTGGGTCCGGCACCAACCAATGGGAACATTCAAAAAAAATGCCTACCAAAAAAATCAGCGTGCTGTTGGTCGATGATTCGGCCGTAGTCCGGCAAGTGCTGCTGGCGATCTTCAACGACACGCCGGACATCCATGTGATGGGCGCCGCGTCCGACCCGATTTTCGCCATGGATAAACTGGCTCGGGAATGGCCAGACGTGATCGTGCTGGATGTCGAAATGCCGCGTATGGACGGCATCACCTTCCTGCGCAAAATCATGAGCGAGCGGCCGACACCGGTGGTGATCTGTTCCTCGCTGACCCAGAAAGGCGCCGAAACCTCCCTGCAGGCATTGTCGGCCGGAGCAGTGGAAATCATCACCAAACCCACCACCGGGCTGAAGAACTTCCTGATCGAATCGGCGGCCGAGCTGGTCGCAGCCATCCGCGCGGCGGCGAACTCCAACGTCAAGAACCTGGGCAAACGAACCGTCCAACCAACACCCGCCCTCGCGCCACCCGGCAAGCTCAGCGCAGATGCAATCCTGCCCGCCGCCAACGGCCACGCCATGGCCCAGACCACTGAGCGCATCGTCGCCATCGGCACCTCCACCGGCGGCACCCAGGCCCTGGAGGCTGTGTTGACTGCTCTACCGAGGGTGTGCCCTGGCATGGTGATCGTGCAGCACATGCCGGAAAAATTCACCGCCTCCTTTGCCGAGCGCCTCAACAGCGTGTGCCAGATCGAAGTGCGCGAAGCGCGCAACAACGACCGCATCCTGCCCGGCCTCGCCCTGATCGCTCCCGGCGGCAAACACCTGATGGTGACCCGCAGCGGCGCCTATTATCACGCCCAGGTCATCGACGGCCCACTGGTCAACCGCCATCGCCCGTCGGTGGACGTGCTGTTCCGCTCGGTAGCCAAATTCGCCGGCAAGAACGCCACCGGCATCATTATGACCGGCATGGGGGATGACGGCGCACGCGGGCTAAAGGAAATGCTCGAAGCCGGCGCCGCCACGGTAGCCCAGGACGAAGCCAGTTGCGTGGTGTTCGGCATGCCCAAGGAAGCCATCAAGCTCAACGCCGCCCAGCGCATCATGGCGTTGGAGAATATTCATCAGGCGATTTTGTATAAGTGAGCCTGAGCACCAAAGGTATAGGTGTCTTTACAACTTTGGCTCTACGCTGAACGCCCGGCAGATAGGGCTATTGTGGCGAGCGGGCTTGTCGAATTGTCGCACCGCCGTTGGGCTGCGTGCAGCCCTGGTAAAGCCCTGGATGGTGCTGAATTTCCGGAACGAAAAAAGGACCCGAAGGTCCTGATTTCAATCGCTTACAGAATTCAGTGGAACTCTGAAGCGCAATATTTGGAGCGGGAAACGAGACTCGAACTCGCGACCCCGACCTTGGCAAGGTCGTGCTCTACCAACTGAGCTATTCCCGCTTGGTGATGCGCATTCTATAGAATCCCCAGCACCCGTCAACCCCTTGATTCAAAAAAGTTTATTTCTTTTCAACGGTGGTGCGCAGGTGGGGCCAGGCGGCGCGCAGGTATTGCAGCATGGACCACAGCGTCAGGCCTGCAGCGATGAGCAACAAGGCGTAGCCGGTGAGGACCCAGAACGAGAAGTCCGACGGATTGGCCAGCAGGATGACCAGCGCGAGCATTTGCGCGGCGGTTTTCCATTTGCCCATGTTCGATACGGCGACGTGGGCGCGGGCGCCGATTTCGGCCATCCATTCGCGCAGGGCCGAGACAACGATCTCGCGACCGATGATCACGGCAGCCGGTAGGGTCAGCCACAGGTTGCCGTGTTCCTGCACCAAGAGCACCAGGGCCACGGCGACCATGAGTTTGTCGGCCACCGGGTCAAGGAACGCGCCAAACGGGGTGCTTTGCTCCAGGCGGCGCGCCAGGTAGCCGTCGAGCCAGTCGGTGGCGGCGGCAAAGGCGAATACCGAACTGGAGGCGACATAGCTCCATTCATACGGCAAATAGAACAGCAGGATAAAAATCGGGATAAGCAGGACGCGTAGAACGGTGATCAGATTAGGGATATTCATCGGCACAACTGGCTACGAGGTGAGAAGGCATTCTATTCGCTGTGCAGATTGGCATAAATCAATTCAGCGAGCTTTTTACTGATACCGGGTGCTTTGGCTATTTCGTCAATGCTGGCACGGGAGAGCTCCTGCAAGCCACCAAAATGTTTAAGCAAGTCGCGACGCCGCGTCGGGCCGACCCCCGCCACCCCTTCCAGGGTTGAGGTTCGGCGGGTTTTGCCGCGTCGTGCACGGTGGCCGGTAATGGCGAAGCGGTGGGCTTCGTCACGAATCTGTTGGATCAGGTGCAGCGCCGGGGAGTCGCCCTTCAAAGTGAACTCATGCGCGGCATCATTCAAGTACAACGTCTCGAAACCGGCCTTGCGCGTGGCGCCCTTGGCCACGCCGAGCAGGATCAGGTCGGGCACGGCCAGTTCATTGAGGACGTCGCGGGCCATGGATAACTGGCCCTTGCCGCCGTCCACCAAGAGGATATCGGGCAATTTGCCCTCGCCGTCCTTCAATCTGCTGAAGCGCCGCGTGAGGGCTTGGTGCATGGCGGCGTAGTCATCGCCGGCGGTAACGCCTTCGATGTTGTAACGCCGGTAGTCGGCCTTGATCGGGCCTTCAGGGCCGAACACTACGCAGGAGGCCACGGTGGCTTCGCCGCTGGAGTGGCTGATGTCGTAGCACTCCAGGCGCTGGGGTGGCTCGTCCAGGTTGAGCACCTCGGCCAGGGCTTCGAAGCGCGCGGCAACGTGCTGTCGATTGGCCAGGCGCGCGCCCAGGGCCTGTTCGGCGTTGGTCACGGCCAGCTGCTGCCAGCGGGCACGGGTGCCGCGAACGCGGTGGCTGATGTCCAGCTCGCGACCGCGCAGTTCATGGATCGCCTCGATCAGGGTCGGGAAATCCTCATGGACCACGTTGACGATCAGCTCCGATGGCAAGTCGCGCTCAGGACTGCTCACATAATATTGGCCGAGAAACGCGGCCATCACCTCGGAGACGTCTTCATCGATCCCGGTTTGCGGGAAGAAGTTCTTGCTGCCCAGCACCCGCCCGCCACGCACGCTGATCAGGTGCACACAGGCGCCACCCGGGTTGACGAATGCCGCAATCACGTCGACGTCGCCGGTGCCGCCTTCCATGCTCTGCTGGTCCTGGACGCGGCGCAGCAGCGATATCTGGTCGCGCAGCTCGGCAGCCTTCTCGAAATCCAGGGTACTGGCCGCCTGCTCCATGGCCCCGGACAGTTCATCGGTCAGCGCGTTGCTGCGCCCCTCGAGAAACATCACCGAGTGACGCACATCCTCGGCGTACTCCGCCGGCTCCACCAGGCCCACACAGGGCGCCTTGCAGCGCTTGATCTGGTACTGCAGGCACGGGCGCGTACGGTTCTTGTAGAAGCTGTCTTCACACTGGCGCACAAAAAACGTCTTCTGCAGCAGGCTCAAGCTCTCGCGAATGGCGCCGGCGCTGGGGTAAGGCCCGAAATACTTGCCCTTCTGCTTCTTCGCACCCCTGTGGATGCTCAGGCGTGGGAAGGCGCCATCCGACAAAAACACGTAGGGGTAGGATTTATCGTCACGCAGCAGGATGTTATACGGCGGCCGCCATTCCTTGATCAGCGTCTGCTCAAGCAGCAGCGCTTCAGTTTCATTGGCGGTAATGGTGGTTTCGACCTGGGCGATACGCGCAACCAGGGCGGCGGTTTTCGGCGCGAGACCGGTCTTGCGAAAATAGCTCGCCAGACGGTTTTTCAGGTTCTTGGCCTTGCCCACGTAGAGCAGGCGCGCCTCGCTGTCGAACATACGGTACACGCCGGGGCGGCCGCTGCAGGTCGAGAGAAAGGCACTTGGATCAAACGGTGTGGTCATGTCAGGCGCTAGCGTCCACCATGCCGTGGCGCACCGCGAGCAGGGTCAATTCAACATCACTGCTGATGGCGAGTTTCTCGAAGATGCGATAGCGGTAGGTGTTGACGGTCTTGGGCGAGAGGCACAGCTTATCGGAGATCGACTGCACCTTCTGGCAACCGACGATCATCAAGGCGATCTGGATTTCCCGCTCCGACAGCGCGTCAAACGGCGAGTCGCTGGTGGGCTGGAAGGATTTGATGGCCAGCTGCTGGGCAATCTGCGGGCTGATGTAGCGCTGGCCGGCAAATACCAGGCGAATGGCTTGCACCATTTCCGCCAGGCCGGCGCCTTTGGTGAGGTAACCCGCGGCTCCCGCCTGCAACAGACGCGTAGGAAACGGGTCTTCCTCGCACACCGTTACCACCACAACCTTGATATCCGGATGGCTGCGCAATAATTTGGTAGTGGCGCCCAGACCGCCGATCCCCGGCATCTTGACGTCCATCAACACCACATCGGGTTTCAATTCCCGGGCCTTGATCAGAGATTCCTCCCCCGACTCGGCCTGGCCGACTACTTGCAGGCCGTCGATGTCAGCCAGCATTCGTGTAATGCCTGTACGAACGAGATCATGGTCATCGACTACTAGCACCCTAATCAAGCAGACACCTCGCGATATGGTCTTATAGGTTGCTGAACACCTTAGCAAAAAACCAGGGCGCAGACCTAGCTGCAAGCGTCATATATGTGGAGTTTGAGCGCTTGGCACGCCTCTATCGAGCGGCGAACGGCCGGATTTGCTGGGCAAAAGGTCAGGAATCCTGCGGCGCAGGCTTGGTTTTTCCATGGCGAGAAAGGGAATGCTCGGCCAGGGTCGACGTCAGGCGGCGGATTGCCTCTTGGTCTTCCTTGAACAATGCCCGGTAATCAACCAGCACTTTTTCTTCAAGCTGGCTCAGATTTTCCAGTGGAGTCGGCGTCGCGGTCCCGGTCAACACGTACAGCACATCCACGCCTCTGCTGGCCACGCGAGACAAGTAGTCGGCCTTGGGCGCGCGCCCACCGCTTTCATATTTGCCCTGGGCGTTGGCTTCGACGCCTCCGATTTCACCAAACACTTTTTGCGACAGGCCAAGTCGCTCTCTTTCTTGCCTTAAACGCGAACCGATTCCACTCATCTGGATGCATGATCCTATTTGGCATACCGCAAGAGGTGACAGGCTCATCACTTCGTTAAACAAATTAAACGGTTTTTTGAACTATGCCCGCAATTCGTACCCCTGCACAAGGCCAGGCTGAAACATCAAGGAACGGCACCGTCAACAGGATGTCGAGCGACAAACGCGTTCCATCCGCCAGAATCCGGCCTCTTCACCGACAACGCTGAACCCCGTGCGCTGATAAAGCCTTTTGGCCAGGTTGGTCTTGAACACGGTTAAACGCAACAGGCCCGGCACTTGGGCCCTGAGCGCCATCTGCTCCAGCACCCAAGTGCCCGCGCCGAGCCCGCGATAGGCTTCGAGCATATGCAGTTCGCGGATATAGAGCGCGTGGCTATCACGGCTCAGGCTGATAAACCCGGCAACGCAGTCATCCGCGTAAATCAGCCAGTTTTCCCGAGCAGCCCAGGCCCTATCAAAGCCATCGTCGGACCATAGCAACTGGTTTTGCACGTAGTAACGGTCCATCGCCCGGTGAGTCAGGGATCGTGCAAAAGGCAGGTCGTGGTCCGTCGCAGCGCGCAGGTAGAAAGGCATTTACACAGCCACCACGTGCCCAACCCAGCGCTCGCCATCGCGACGGGCAATCGCCAGCGCTTCGCCGACGCCAGGCACCGCCGCCAGCAAACGACCATCATCCGCCCATATCGCACTGCGGCCGGCACAAGCCCAGCCGCCCGACGGGCCACCATGGTTAGCCATCAACACCAGAAGGCGATGCTCGGCCGCATACCCCTGGAGCAGCGCGCTGTCCGTGGCGTAGCCGCTCTCGCTGATCAATACGCCTGCGGCATAGACCGTGGCGCCCGCCAGCGCCGCCTGGCGCGGATGACTGGCGTGGGAAAAGTCAGCGCACACAGCCAGCGCAATACGATCCTTCCCCCACTCAAGCGCCGCACCGCCCTGCCCGGCCGCAAACGCAAGTTCTTCGCCCGGATGCAGATGCTGCTTGGTGTAGACCGCCACCGAGCCGTCAGCTCCCAGCACCAAGGCGCCGATCAGCACATCCGCCCCGGGCGCCAGGCGGATCGGCATACCCACCACCGCCGTCAACTGCAGCTCCCGGGCCATCTCGCGTAATGGCGCCAGCAGTGGGTCTTCAGGCGCAATGGCCAGCTTGGCTGCCAGCGCGGGCTCATAGCCGGTCAGCGACAGCTCTGGAAACACTAGCAATTGCACGCCCTGTGCAGCTGCAGCCTGCATGAACTCGAGATGTCGCGCGATGTTGGCTGCTACATCGCCTGCGACGGAAAGGGTTTGCGCCGCAGCAAGGGTCAAGGCAGTCATGGTTGCGTCCTGGCAATCTTAAGTGCGTCCAGCATATCGACACTCCCCCCATAGCCGTAAGTCCCCCCATGCGATAGAAATTACTGATTGAATCCACCTGCGCCGCTCTAGTAAGCTCCCCGCATCATTTGGAGACATGCCATGTTGCAACTCACCCACACTCAGGTTTGCCCCGCTGCCAGCGCATCGCGCTCGGTGTCGGCTACCCGTGTGAACGGTTCGAGCGCACTGGTCAGCTTTTATTTTGGGTATTGGTTTAGCCGCTGGCGCGCCTGATACCTGAAATCGGCGCCCACTACTCAAGGGGTCGCCTGCCAGAGAAATCTAACCCCCGGTCGGCTCCCCGACCGGGGGTTTTGTTTTTTCAGGCCCTGATAATTTTTTGATCACCACTTAAGGAATCACGCCATGAACACCATCACCTATTACCGCCACGACACTTGCGCTGCATGGCGATTTAGCCAGCTCCGTTCGGGACAGCCTGCCGCCTCCGACCGGTCACTTCTTGGTGGCAAGCCAACACACGTAGCCGATACGGCCAATTGTCGAACACCCCAGTAGGCCAAGCGCGCGGGAATTGCCCGCCGCTTGCCCAGGAAATCCAGAATATGAACGTCTCTGTCGCCGCTTTGCCCGTCTCCACCCTGGACAGCGCCAATGAAGCCCTGACCCAGCGCCTGCCCAGCGCCCTTGAGCTCAAGCATCAACTGCCCCTCAGCCCGTTCCTCAATGAACAGGTACACGCCCACCGCCAAGCCGTGCGCGCCATCCTCAATGGTCATGATCCACGCTTGCTGGTGATTGTCGGCCCGTGCTCGATACACGACCCGCAATCGGCCCTGGAATACGCGCGTAACCTGAAGAAGCTCGCGCTTGAAGTCAGCGACCAGATGCTGCTGGTCATTCGCGCCTACGTCGAAAAACCGCGCACGACTATTGGCTGGAAAGGCCTGGCTTACGATCCACACCTCGATGGCAGCGACGACATGGCCGCAGGCCTGGCGCTGTCTCGGGAACTGATGCGCGAAATGCTGCGGCTGGGCTTGCCGGTCGCCACCGAGTTGCTGCAACCCATGGCCGCCGGCTACTTCGATGACCTGCTCAGTTGGGTCGCGATTGGCGCGCGCACCACCGAATCGCAGATCCACCGCGAAATGGCCAGCGGCCTGGGCATGCCCGTTGGCTTTAAAAACGGCACCGACGGCAGCGTCGCGATTGCCTGTGACGCGATGCGCTCGGCCTCGCACCCGCACCGCCACTTCGGCGTCGACAGCCAGGGCCATCCGGCGATCATCCGGACGTCGGGCAACCCCGACACCCACCTGGTGCTGCGCGGCGGTCACCGCGGGCCAAACTACGATGCGCAGAGCGTGTCCCGAGTCAAACACGACCTGGCCAAATCCAGCGTGGCGGCACGCATTATGGTCGATTGCAGCCACGCCAACAGCGGCAAGGACCCGTTGCGCCAGCCGGCGGTGTTCAGCGAGGTGCTGGAGCAACGCTTGCAAGGCGATACGTCGCTGATCGGCATGATGCTCGAAAGCCACCTGTTCGAAGGTTGCCAGCCTCTGAGCCCGTCAATGAAATACGGCGTGTCGGTAACCGATGGCTGCCTGGGTTGGTCGGGCACCGAGCAGTTGCTGCGCAGTGCCGCCGAGCGCCTTCGTGAACACAGCCATACCCAGTGATTGGCCGTCATCGGGCACAAGCCACTTGGGCAGTTACGTGGGCCTAGACGCCGACCACCGGTTGGCGGGACAGCGCCCTTAGCCACGGCAAAACCCGCAAGCCGGTCATGGCCTCGGGAGGGTCGATGATGTCCATGAAATGTTCGAGATTGACGTTATCCGGTACGCCCGGCAGGCGTACCGCTACCGTCGGCATTGCGCCGGCGGGATCACCCAGGTCAAGGTTGTCGTAGATCAATACATGGCGTGCCTGAGGGTGGGGCCCACGCGCATGGGCCGCCAGCCCAGCATTGATGATCAGCACATCAAAGGGTTCGGCCGGAATGGCGGTGAGAATCTGGACTTCTTCGAAGGTTTGCACCGGCACGATCCGGTGATACCCCAACTGGTTAAGCATCTTTTCGATGTAGAGCCGCTGCAAGTGCAGATCATCGGCAATCAGAATGGTCAGTGCTTTGTTCGGCATGGCAAGCCCCTGGGCAGGCAGCGCTCGTCAGTGAGCGTGGCCCATTTTCCAGACAAATCCCGACGACAAAATCAGGCATGTTCCCCCATCACGTAGGACTTCTCCCAAAAGCTCCGAATGGTCGTCATCGGGATCAAGACTGATTGCAATGGAGACTCAACCCCTCATGCAAAGCGATCATCGCCTGCGCCACCTCACCGATCGCCACCCCCAGCGCGTTGCGGTCCTGGCTTTCACAGGCTGCCTCCAGTGCTTCACAGCGAGCGATCAACACCTGTGCCTTGACCATGCGGGCACCGCCCTTGGCGCGATGGGCGAGGTCGTGCAGCCTGGCGAAGTCGGCCTTGCGCTGCAGCGTCGGCAATAGCACCCGGTCCGCCTCGAGGCTGTCGAGCAAGGGGGTCAACAATTCGGTAAGCGCGTGATGGTCTTCGCCTGTCAACGCGATCAAGGTGCTCAAATCAAACGCTGCCGCCTCTGGGCTCATGGCGTAAGTGGAGCGCGACGCCAGCGCCACGCGCAAATCGTCAAGCCCGGTGGGTTTGAACAGGCACCCATCCATACCGGCTTGCC
The DNA here is from genome assembly GCF_003852255.1 of Pseudomonas sp. R1-43-08. NCBI lineage: Bacteria > Pseudomonadati > Pseudomonadota > Gammaproteobacteria > Pseudomonadales > Pseudomonadaceae > Pseudomonas > Pseudomonas sp. R1-43-08. The sequence goes on along the minus strand of NZ_CP027734.1, from coordinate 2,077,474 downwards.
GACAGCGCTCGGCCTCTTCGGGCTGGGCATTGGCGGTAAACCCCAGCAGCAGGCACGGCACCAGGCCTCGTTCACGCTCCAATACGCGGATGTCCCGTGCCAACTGGTAGCCATTCTTGAACGGCATGTTGCAATCGGTGATGACGCCATCGAACTGCCCGGCACGCCACTGCTCGAGCCCCTGAATCCCGTCCTCGGCCGTGGTGATACGGTGGCCCAGGAAACTCAACTGCCGAGCCAGCAGCAAGCGGTTGGCCGGGTAGTCGTCCACCACCAGAATGCTCAGGGCATCGGGCGGCTCTGCCGGAGGGTTTGCCGACGCTCCCTCCTGCGCCAATACAGCGGTCATGACCAAGGCCAACGTTACATCTACCCGCGAGCCCTGCCCCAGCACACTGCTCAAGTGCAGTCGCCCCCCATCATTTCGCACAGGTTGCGGCTGATCACCAACCCCAGGCCGGAGCCGCTACGTGCCGACTGTTCACCATTGCTGCCCTGGATAAAGGGGCTGAACAGGCGCAGCTGGTCATGGGCGCTGATGCCAATTCCGGTGTCCTGCACCCAGAATTTCAGCTCCAGATGCTCCCCTTCGAACGCCGCATGAGCACCGAGCCTGACCTCGCCCTCGTGGGTAAACTTTATGGCATTGCTCAGCAAATTCGACACCACCTGCTTGAAACGCAGTGGGTCAATCAGGACCACGCGGTCGATCAACGGATCAAGTTCAACCTGCAGCGCCAGCCCTTTGGCCCGCGCCAGACCTTCGAACACCCGCACCACCGAGGTCAGTAACTCGTGCAGATTGGCCGGTTCCAGGGCCAACGACAGATGACCGGACTCGATCCGTGCGATGTCGAGAATATCGCCGATCAATTCCAGCATGCCACGCGAAGCCTCCGACGCCACTTCCAGGGCATCCCGGTCGGCCACGCCCCGCTCGGCATTATTCAGGGCCAGCTCGATCATGCCGATCACCGCGTTCATCGGCGTACGGATCTCGTGACTCATGGTCGCCAGGAAGGTGGTCTTGGCCCGGTTGGCAGCGTCAGCCTCGTCCTTGGCTTCTTGCAGCTGACCCAACAACTGTTGGCGCTCGCTGACGTCCACCCAACCGGCAATCATGCCCACCACTTTCTCGTCACCGTCGCGGTAGGGCAGCATCCACTGGTAGATGGTCAGGGCATCGCCGTTGGGCAATTTGAGTATTCGATCATGAATCTGCGGCTCGCCTTCTGCCATCAGGCGCAGGTAATCCTGATGAAACGACTGAGCCTGGGGCAGGTTGTCGGCGTCGGTTTCGACCACGGTTTTACCAATCACGTCTTCGAGCTTATAACCGAATACGTCCAGGTAAGCGTTATTGCAGGCCATCAATCGCCCCTGCCGGTCACGCACGTAAATCGGGTGCGGCGTGCCGTCGATCAAGACGCTCATGAAGCGCATCTGGTCGCTCAAGGCGCGTTCGGCCTGGACGCGCTTGCGAATCAGGCGGCGCAGGTAGATGGCCCAGCTCAACGTGACGATCAGCAGCAACGCGGCCAGCCCGAACCCCTGAATGATCATGTTGCGGTGCCGTAGCCAATAGCTGTCTTCGATGATCACCTCGCTGCGCCATTGGGTGATCATTTCATCCATTTCCTGCGGGGTGATGCTCAGCAGTGCTTTGTCGAGGATCGAATAAAGCTCCAACTGACTGCGGTTGACCCCGAACGCGATGCGCGCAGGCTCGGAGCCGACCGTACTGGTGATGCGCAACCGGTCGCGGTAATACCGGGCGATCATATAGCGCGCACTGATCAGCGAATTGACCGCCCCCTCCGCTTCGCCTCTGGCTACCATCGCCATCGCCTGCTCCGCGCTGTCCACATCGATAAACACGACGCCGGGAAAATCCCGCATGATCGTATCGCGCAGTCCGTTGCCGCTGATCATCGCCAGGCGTTTACCCACCATATCTTCCAATGTGACCGGGCTGTGTTCATCACCTCGGGTTATCAGCACCAAGGCGTTGGTCAGGTAGGGCCGGGTGAACCGCACCTTTTCGGCGCGTTCGACACTGGGGGTCACGACCGCCAGCATATCCGCCGCGCCCGCACTGACCTGGTCGATCTGTTGGGGTATCGAGCTACCCCGTATCACGTCGAACTTCAAACCGGTGCGCAGGCTGATACGCGACAGCACCTCGGCACTCAGCCCCTCGAACTGGCCCCGATCATCGATGACCGACAGCGGCAGGAGCTTGTCCAGCACCGCGACCTTGACCCGTGGATGCTTGAGGAGCCAGCGTTGTTCACTGGCACTCAAGTGCAACCGACCGGCACCGACAATACCGAGGTTGCCGCCGCTCCAGCGGCGCAATATTTCCATTTGCTCCCCGGCAGGAATCGCCTCCAGCGCCGCATTGATGATCGGCGGCAGCCGCGTATTCTGCCGGGTGAATGCAAAGGCGAACGGGTTGACTTCAAGGGTGGAAAAATCCGCCATGCGCACAATGTTGAGCTGGTTGCGGTGGATCAGGTAATTGGTGCTGATGGCATCGCCCAGATACACATCGGCGCGGCCAAACGCTACTGCACCAATCGCCTCGAAGGCCGAAGAAAACAATTCCACCTGGGCATGGGGGTAAAACGCCCGCACCACTTCAGGCTGCAGATAGTGATAGAGCATCGCCACGCGCTTGCCCGCCAAGTCCTCGGTCAGCGCCTGGCTATCGCTGGTGCGGGTCACCAGGGTGGGTTGGTCATTGGCGTAGGAGCGGGACAGGACCAGTTGCGGGTCGGCCGCTTCATAACCATTGGCCGAGCCGAGGAAATCCACATCGCCTCGCTTGAGGGCTTCGATCACTTCATCGCGCGTTTCGTAACACCGAACTTCAATGGAGATATTCAGGGCCTGGCTGACCAGCGCTGCAAAATCGGCGGTAATGCCTTCGAGCTCCTCACGGTTGTTGGTCAGGTCAAACGGGGCGTAATCGGGAGCGGACACCCCCATCAGCAAGGTGCGCCGTTCGCGCAACCAGCGCCAGTCAGCCTCTTGCAGGGTGACGACGGGAGGGTCAATACGAGAGTGGCCCAACAGCCGCAAAACCGTGGGCTCGTCAAAGGCCATCGCGACCATGGGCAACAGGCTCAACCAGAGGATCGTGGCGAACCGCTTGAACGCGATGGCGATCATTTCAAATCAGATCAGATGATTGCGCTGGGCAAATTTGGACAGGTGCACCACTGAGGACATACGTAACTTTTCCTTGAGGCGTGTTTTGTAAGTGCTGATCGTCTTGTGGCTCAGCAGCATGTCTTCGGCAATTTCCTTGTTGCCCAGCCCCAGGGCCAGTTTCTGCAATACGGTCAATTCACGGTCCGACAAGCACTCGATCATCTGCCGCTCCGTTTCTTGCAGATCGTCACGGCGTACCGAGCTGGTAGGCAGGCTTGGGAAACAGCTGTAGCCGGACTGGATCGCTCTGATGGCCTTTTGCAGTTCGTCCAGCTCGCCGGTCTTGGCCACAAACCCCATGGCCCCGGCTCGCATGCAGCGGGTGGAAAAAAACACGGCCAGGTAGGAGGTCAGCACCAGGATCCTGCACGGCAGGCCCAGGGACTTGATCCGACAGATAACTTCCAACCCACCCAGCTTGGGCATCGCCAGGTCGAGGATGATCAGTTCGGGACGTTGCTCCCGCGCCAATTGCATTGCATCTGCACCGTCACCCGCCTGATAAATGTCATCGAATCCTTCCAACTTCAGCAAATGCTTGACGGTCGCACGTATAAACGGATGGTCATCCACGATTAATGCTTTGCTCATACACACCCCTAGGCTGTCAAAGTACCCTTACACATCAACCGGGACCTAGGTACCTGTGAGAAATGACAGTTCCGACAAACGGTACTGCACCCGCTCAGGACGATAACCGCTCGCAGCCTGGCCCCTTCCATTGAACATCACGAGCAATCACGGCTGGACGAGAACGAGCGCCCAGCCGTAAGTGCCCAACCTTAACAATGCAATGACGTTTTGATTGAAGGGATAGTCCTGACTACTTGTAGGATTTTTCCTCGCAAAAAAGCTTAGCTGATATTGGCTCGACGGGGTTTCAGGCGGGCGGGTCAGTCGGTGGTACTCGGGCTCCAGAACGCCTGCACCACCAGGCTGGAGGTGGAAATACGCGCCACCAATGCATCCAGCTCGTCACCGTCGACCGACGTCACGGCCAGGGTGGCCTCGATTTCAACTTCTTCGCTGCCGAACGGCCTTACGTCGACATCACTGGCCGGGTAGTTGCATCGCGCCAGCTCGGCTTCCAGCAGCACCATGACCGCCTGTTGCTGGCTGCGCCGCGCGATGACATAGAGGATGTTGGTGACCTCGGCCGAGACCACGTCCAAAGGCTGGCGGTTGATGTTGTTGACGATCGGCCGCAGCAACGTATTGGCGGCCAGTACGAACAGCGTACCCAGCAAAGCCTCGAGGATCAGGTCGGCCCCCGCACAGGCTCCCACTGCGGCCGATGCCCAGAGGGTGGCAGCTGTGTTGAGCCCGCGCACATTGCCCTCTTCACGCATGATCACCCCAGCCCCCAGAAAGCCGATGCCCGACACTACATACGCGACCACGCGCACCGCGCCTTCCGCACCGCCCAGGCGATTGGCCATGTCGACAAAGATCGCTGCGCCGACCGCCACCAGCACATTGGTGCGCAAGCCTGCGGTGCGTTGGCGGTACTGGCGCTCGAAGCCGATCAAGCCGCCGAGGAGGAACGCCGCCGTGAGGCTGACGACGGTATCCACCAGAGAGTCGAGGTTGATGTTGTTGATTGCCTGCATAAAAAAACCTCCATGACTGCTGCGGCAACTACTGCCAGCCAAACTTGCGGATGTAGTAGCCCTTCACCGCCTGGGTCAGCGCCATGTACGCCAGCAAAATCACTGGCAGGAACACGAAGTACAGCGACGGCAGCGCCTGCAGTTTGAAGTAATGCGCCAGTGGCCCCATCGGCAGGAAGATCCCGACCGCCATGATCACGCCCGTCATCACCATCAACGGCATCGCCGCACGGCTTTGCAGGAACGGGATTTTCGGGGTGCGGATCATGTGCACGATCAACGTCTGGGTGAGCAGCCCCACCACGAACCAGCCCGACTGGAACAGGGTCTGGTGGTCCGGGGTATTGGCATCGAACACGTACCACATGAGTGCGAACGTGGTGATGTCAAAGATCGAGCTGATCGGCCCGAAGAACAGCATGAAGCGGCCCACATCTCCCGGCTGCCAGCGTTGCGGCTTGGCGAGCATCTCCTCGTCGACGTTGTCGAACGGAATCGCGATCTGCGAGATGTCATACAGCAGGTTCTGCACCAGCAGGTGCATCGGCAGCATTGGCAGAAACGGGATAAACGCACTCGCCACCAGCACCGAAAACACGTTGCCGAAGTTGGAGCTGGCGGTCATCTTGATGTACTTGAGCATGTTGGCGAAGGTGCGGCGGCCTTCCAGCACGCCCTCCTCCAGGATCATCAGGCTCTTTTCCAGCAGGATGATGTCGGCGGCTTCCTTGGCGATGTCTACCGCGCTGTCCACCGAAATGCCGATATCGGCCGTACGCAGTGCCGGTGCATCGTTGATGCCGTCCCCCATGAACCCGACCACATGCCCGTTGGCCTTGAGCAGGCGCACGATGCGCTCCTTGTGGCTGGGCGTGAGCTTGGCGAACACATTGGTGGTTTCCACGGCCTGGGCCAGCTCGGCGTCGCTCATGTCCTCGATGTCGTTGCCCATCAGCAGCCCTTGCTGCTCCAGGCCAACTTCACGGCAGATCTTTGCGGTGACCCGTTCGTTGTCGCCCGTCAGCACTTTGACCGCTACGCCATGGGCCTTCAGGGCCTTGAGCGCAGGCGCGGTGCTTTCCTTGGGTGGGTCGAGGAAGGCCACATAGCCGATCAGGGTCAGGTTGTTTTCATCCGCCAGGCTGTAGGTATCGCGACCTGGCGCCATCGGTTGTGCGGCCACGGCCACCACCCGCAGGCCCTCGTCATTGAACGCTGCAGTCACTTGGCGAATGCGTGCCAACAGCTCGTCCGTCAATGCCTCGTTGACCTCGCCGTGGCGCACGGTGCTGCACACTGCCAAAATCTCCTCCACCGCGCCTTTGCAGATCAGCAGATGCGGCTGGTCCTGCTCCGCCACCACTACCGACATGCGACGCCGATTGAAGTCGAATGGAATCTCATCGACCTTCTGGAACGCGGTACCGACCTTTAAGTCACGATGGATTTCGACGTGCTCGAGCACGGCCACATCCAACAGGTTTTTCAAACCGGTCTGGTAGTAGCTGTTGAGGTAGGCCATTTCCAGTACATCCTCGGATTCCTGGCCCCACACATCCACATGGCGCGCCAGGAAAATCCTGTCCTGGGTCAGCGTGCCGGTCTTGTCGGTGCACAACACATCCATGGCGCCGAAATTCTGGATCGCGTCGAGGCGCTTGACGATGACCTTCTTGCGCGACAGGAACACCGCGCCCTTGGCCAACGTCGAGGTGACGATCATCGGCAGCATTTCCGGGGTAAGGCCCACGGCAATCGACAGCGCGAACAGCAAGGCTTCAGTCCAGTCACCCTTGGTGAACCCGTTGATGAACAACACCAGCGGGGCCATCACGAACATGAAACGGATCAACAGCCAGCTGACCTTGTTGACTCCCTGCTGGAACGAGGTGGTGGCACGGTCGGTCGCCGTGACGCGTTGCGCCAGGGCGCCGAAGTACGTGTGATTGCCGGTGGCGAGAATCACCGCCGTGGCGGCGCCGGACACCACGTTGGTGCCCATGAACAGGATGTTTTCCAAGTCCAGCGGGTTGCGAACCTGGGCATCCTGCTGCTGGACGAACTTCTCCACCGGCATCGATTCGCCGGTCATCGCCGCCTGGCTGACAAACAGGTCCTTGGCACTGAGCACGCGGCAATCAGCGGGAATCATGTCGCCGGCCGACAGCACGATCAGATCGCCCGGTACCAGTTGCTTGATCGGCAGTTCGAGGCGCTTGGCCGCGTCCCGGCGCAACACTGTGGCCGTGTTGCTGACCATGGCCTTCAAGGCGTCGGCGGCCTTGTTCGATTTGGCCTCCTGCCAGAAGCGCAACAGGGTCGACAGCACCACCATGGAGAAAATCACCAAAGCGGCCTTCATGTCGTCGGTCAACCAGGAGATCACCGCCAGCAAGGTCAGCAGCAGGTTGAACGGGTTTTTATAGCAGTGCCACACGTGCACCCACCAAGGCAGCGGCTGCTCGTGCTCGACTTCATTGAGCCCGTATTGCCCGCGCAACGCATCGGCTTCCTGGGTGTTCAAACCCTCGGCGTGGCTGCCCAGCATGCCCAGCAGCTGCACGGCACTGCCGTTGGCTGCGGCCACCAGGGTTTGCGCAAGGCTAGGCGGTACTTCGCGGCTGACACTGGCGTCGGTCACGGTCTCCAGCATCGTCAGGCGCCGAAAATGCCGGGCGATATGCCGGGTCCGCAGAAAACCGGCGAAGAACTCTTTGAGCAGCGTGAGGTTCATGGTGTTACTCCTGCGCGATGAAAAACCCTCGTGCAGGTACCGCCCATCCGCACCGCGCCTGTCGAACAGGCGCAGCCGAACCTGGCCCGCCCACCGTAAAAGGCAGGCGCGTCCGTAGCCTCCCGAGGCAACTCGGGTGCTGGTCAGCGTCGATGAGAGGGATCAGGCAGGCGCCTGGAATGGCTGCTGCCGGGATGCCGCTTCTCGCTTTTCTGGCGAGACAACGGCATCGAAAAAATGCGCGTTACCTTGCCAAGCATGTGCCGGTTACTGAAACCGGCCGACTACTGTCACTCGAACAAGTACCCACTGAGGGTCTCCGCTATTGATGAAAACGCGCGAAGCTTACGCCGCGATTTATGCAGAGTAAACCGTAGGAAAGTTTCCACATGGTGAATAAGAAATTTCTTCAGGATGGGTTCAGGAACGCGCTTACTGGAACCGTCCTCAACCTCCATGTTCAACCTCTTCAATCATCCCGCGTCAGCACTTCCAGCAATTCAATCTCGAAACGCAGGTTGCTGTTTGGCTTGATATGCGCACCCATCGAGCGCTCGCCGTAGGCCAGGTGCGCCGGTACATACAACGTGCGTATACCGCCAACCTGCATGCCCATCAATCCCTGGTCCCAACCCTTGATCACGCGACCTGTACCAATCACGCACTGAAACGGTTTGCCCCGCTCCCAAGACGAATCGAACACCGTGCCGTCTTCCAGGGTGCCGGTGTATTGAGTGGTGATCAGCGCGCCCTTGACCACGGCTTTGCCGTCGCCCAGGCGGATGTCGGTGATCTGCAATTCGTCGTTGCTCATGGGGCTCTCATTGAAGGCGTGAAAGGCTGCGGTTTTCCCAGAACCGGGTGGGTTTGGCAAGTGTCATGACCACGCGATCCAATGTAGGAGGGGGTAAGCCCTAATGCCAGTCAACACCACCGTCTGTAGGAGCGAGCTTGCTCGCGAAAAACTCACAGGCACCGCGTTTATTCAGGAAGCACGCGTTATCGTTGACGTTTTTCGCGAGCAAGCTCGCTCCTACAAAAAGCCTTAACTGACTGGCATTAGGGCAAGCCCCCTCCCACATTTTGATTCGCATGCATCCAGCACCGGGCTTTATAACCAATGCCAGAACCGACTCCAAAACCCTCGCCCCAATTCATCCTTGCACCCGGCATACTGCCGCGCATACATCTGCGAACGGGCCTGCACCTTGCTCGCCACCGGCAGTAGCCAGGCTTTGCTGGCATAGGTGCGCTGGCGATAGCCACCCCAGCCTTCGTGGTAGTTCAGGTATTGGCCGTAGGCGTCGTACTTGTAGACGCCATTGATGGTGTAGGTCTTGTCCATGTACCAACCGATAAAGTCGATGGCGTCATCGAAATCCTCGCGATCGGCGCCGCTGCGGCCGGTGCTTTTGCGGTAGTCATTCCACACTTCATCCTTGGCCTGGGCATAGCCGGAAGCGGTGGAAACGCGCCCCCAGGGAATGATCCACAACAGGTATTTACGCGGGGTCTTGGCGTCGTAGCGAAAGCCCGACTCCTGATACATGATCGCGAAGGGCACCTGGATCGGCACGCCCCAGCGGTTTTGCGTGACCTTGGCCGCGTCGTACCAGTCATCCTTTTCGCGAAAGATGCCGCAGATATCATTGGGCGTGCGTGGCGGCGAGGTGCCGCACGCCGCCAGCAGGGAAGTGAGCAGTAACAGTCCGACGGTTTTGCTTGCGCTCAAAGGGCACCCTTGCGTGAAACGCGTAAAATGCCGGCATTTTACGCGTTCACACAGGCGGCGTCCTTACCGCAAACCGCACCAAGCCAACGGCACGCGACGGGGCCCGTATGCACTACCCCGCCTGGTCCATTCGCACTCCCACCCGGACAACTTCTCTGCACTATCCTGAACCGGGGATGTCGTAAAACCCATGCGTCCACACCTTGGAGAACCTATGACACAGGATGTTCTTGCCAAAGAAACCAACCGCCGCCAACTGCAGCAGATCATCTCCGGGTTGTCCGACGGCGTGATCCTGGCCGAGGTCGACCAGACCATTCTCTGGGCCAACGAAGCCGCACTGACCATGCACGGCGTCACTGACGTCATGGGGCTGGGCGCCAATGGGCAGGAATACGCCGAGCGCTTCACCTTGCGTTATCGCAATTACCACCCGTTGCAGTTGGATAACTACCCCTCGCCCGCGCGGCGGCGGGTGATGAGTTCAGCGACGTGATCGTGGAAGTCATTCCTACGGCCGATGAAGAAAAGACCTGGGTTCACCGCCTGCGCAGCCTGGTGATCACCGACTCGCACGGCGAGCCGGAACTGTTGGTGCTGATCCTCAGTGACGCCACCGAATGGGCGAGCGCCGAGCAGCGTTTCGAGAAAACCTTCAACGCCAACCCCGCGCCCGCCGTGATCTGCCGCCTCAGCGACCTGCGCTACATCAAGGTCAATCAGGGCTTCCTGGAGATGACCGGCTACAACCGCGACCAGGTCATCGGTAAATCCGTGTATGAACTGGACGTGCTCGAACAGGCCGAACGCAAGGACTTGGCCATCGAGCGGCTGGGGCAAGGCTCGACCATTCCACAGATGCAGGCAGAGCTGCGACTGCCCGAAGGCGGCAGCAAGCTGGTGATCGTCGCCGGCCAGCCCCTGGACATGAACGAAGAGGACTGCATGCTGTTTTCGTTCATGGACCTGGAGCCGCGACGCAAAGCGGAAATCGCCCTGCGCCAGAGTGAAGAACGCTTCGCCAAGTCCTTCCGCCTGACGCCCGTGCCAACCCTGGTGTGCAACGCCGCCAATCGCCAGGTGGTGGATATCAACGAAGCGTTCATGAGTATCACCGGCTATATCAGTGAAGAACTGATCGGCAAATCCATCGAAGACATCGACTTCATCGACAGCCCCCAGGCTGGCGCCCAGTTGTTCGCGACCCTGGAGAAAGCCGGAAACCTGGAAGGTCATGACCTCAAGGTGCGCAAGAAAGGCGATGAAGTGATCGACTGCGTGGTGTCGGCCGACACCGTGATCATCCAGGACATGCCGTGCTACCTGCTGGTATTCATGAACATCACCGAACGTAAACGCTCGGAGCTGGAACTGGTGGCGGCCATCGAGGAAGTCATGCAGGACACCTCCTGGTTCAGCCAGACCCTGATCGAAAAACTCGCCAATGCCAAAAGCGTCAACAGCCCTGACCTGCCCAACGTTTCCTTTACCGACCTCACCGCTCGTGAGCGCGACGTGCTGGGCTTGATCTGCGAGGGCCTGGCCGACAAGGAGATCGCCTCGCGCCTGAAGCTGGCACCCAACACCGTTCGCAACCATGTAGCGACGGTGTACTCCAAGCTGGGCGTGCACAGCCGCAGTACGGCCATCGTCTGGGCCCGCGAGCGCGGGCTGTTTGCTGGTGAAGTGCGGGTAAAAAACAAGCGCTGAGAGTGCAAATGCACTAGTGCAGCTAGTGCGAATTCGCCTTATTAGGCAGCAGGCTAATCAATAACCTTTAAGGCATCGTCTCTGTGCCTTGAAGGAACTTGCATGTTTACCCTCTCTCAACTGCGAAATTGCATCGAAGAAGGCTTGTCGCCGCTGACCTGCGAATTCACCCTGTGCCGGGATGCATCCTTGACCCTCAAGGTATTCGACGCCGAAACCGGACGGGTCGATCTGGTGGTCACCGGGATCAGCACCAATCGGCTGCAGACCCCGGAGGAAGTGGCGAAAATGGTGGATGAATTGCGCTATGAGCTGCAAAGCAACAACGTCGGCAAGCTCACGCTGGATGACTTGCCTTCAGCTTCGCCCCAATGAAATAGAACACCCCGCCGCCGACGATAAACATTCCGAGCATATAAAACATGTAATGCGCCGGCAGGCTGGCCAGCACCATCCCGCATAACACCGGCCCCAAAGCGGCGCCGAGATTGGACAGATTCTGCGCGCCGTAATACATGCCGCGCAGGGCGTCAGGCGCAATTCGGTCGATAAACATGTACTCGGCCGGGAACACGATGATTTCCCCCACGGTAAACACCGCCATCGCGACCACCCACCACACCACGCTGTTGGCCAACGCAAAGCCAATCAGCCCCAGCATGAACATGCCCAAACCCGCGATCAGCCACTGGCTTAGGTAACGGTGCGAGATGCGCCGGCCAATCAGGTACTGCAAGGCAATCACCAGCACGGCGTTGGTGGTGAGCACGGCGCTGATCACGGTGTAGGTATATTCGGCAGTGGTGGTAGTCACCAGGTATTGCGACAGGTAGGCCGTGAATTGGCCGAATACCACTGCACTGAGCAGGCCGCCGAGGGTGAAGCACACCAGGCGATGATCCTTGAGCAGCACACGGCCCACGGCGAGGAACGGCACCGGTTTTTGCGTGGCGTCCACGGAGGTCAATGTGCGGTCGCCCAAACGCCAGTACAGCAGGAAAAATCCCACGCCTAACAGCGCCGACAGTATAAACGGCAGGCTGATATCCAGCGTCGCCACCATCGCGCCAAAAAACGGCCCCACCGCGTAGCCGATATTGGTCAATGTATATTTGATCGAGAACACTTCGCTGCGCCCATCCTCGGGCAGCAAGCTGGCGAAGCCGGCCTTGATCGCAATATCGATGACCGCATAGGCCAGGTTGATCAGGATCAGGCAGCTGTAGAACGCCCAGATATTCTGCGCCACAACCGTACCGATAAAGCCCAGTACAAACACCAGGCTCAAACCGAGCAGCAAACGGTAACTGTTGACGCGATCGACAAGGAACCCGCCATACACGCTGAGCAACGAGCCGACAATCAGCGAACTGCCGATCACCAGGCCGACCTGGCTGATGTCGAGGGCAAAGTGGCGGGTGAGGTAGATCACCAGGTATGGAAAGGTGATCGCCTTGGCCAACGTCAGCAGCAACGTGGCGGACAGCAACAGGTTCACCGTGCGGGGGTAATTTTTTATTGTGGCAAGCATCCTGCTCTCTTTTCTTTGAAGGTAACGCGACCATTGCGGTCGGTTACCTTAACGCAAGAAACGTGACACGAGCAGGTGGTGCGGCAGGATTATTTCTTGACCGGGGTGATCTCTAGGATGGTGCCGTTGGTGGTCTTGAGCAGCACATATTTATCGCCGACCCGCGCCCACTGGCTCTCTTCCTCGGGCTGCTTGAGGCCACGTTTTTTCCAGTCGCTGAGGGCCGACTCCTTACGCATGAGGATATCCGGGGCGCGGTCACCTTCCTTCAAATCACGGGTATTGATGTTGGAAGGCTGCACGGTTTCCTGGGGCGTATCGCCGGCCTGCACCACAAGACTGGCGGTAGACAGGCCTGCCGCAACGAGAACACAGGCAACGAGGGATCTGGACTTCATGGGTGCTCCTTCAATTTTGAGTGCATACTCAGGTTCCGACCGCAGGGGCGTGAAAACATTCAGGTGAAAACACTACCCGATCACCAATAACCCCTGTGGCGAGGGAGCTTGCTCAAGCTGGCTGCGCAGCAGCCCCAAACAGCCCGACCGATATATCCCTGAACGAACGTGGTGGATGGATTGGGGCCGCTTCGCGGCCCAGCGGGAGCAAGCTCCCTCGCCACACGCGGGAACTCAAACTCATAACCAGATTGCATCCCAGAGCGAGTAGTCGCCGATATGCTCGACCAGCCCCGCCCGCAAGGGATTGGCAATGATGTAACGCGCGATTTTTATAAGATCTTCCTCGGCTCGCGCCGCGCGATCATGGTATCCGCTCTGCCAAAAAGCACCCTTCGTACCCCTGGCTTGGTTGATGGTCAGCGTGCTGCGTGACTTCACTTGCTGCATCACTTGCGGCAACGTCGCATCACGCAGCTCAAACATCCAGTGAAGGTGATCCGGCATGATGACCCAGGCCAACGAAGCAAGCAGACCTGCATCGTGGGCTCGTTTGAGCTCTGCAACCAATAACCGCCCCAGAGCCATTTCAGCAAAAACCGGACGCCGCTGATAAACCACGGCCGTCACCAAGTACACGCGACCTGCTTCTGAATAACGACCTCGCCGTAGCAAATGAGAGTTGGGCCTTTGAAGCAATCCGTCGCTCCCTTTGATTGAATGACTCATTCAACCTAGCAGGCCCGAGAAGGGTCGCTCCGCGACTCAATTTCATTATGTTTCCCCACTCCCCGTGGCGAGGGAGCTTGCTCCCGCTGGGCTGCGCAGCAGCCCCAAAAAAGCCGGCCGGGACACACCTGAACAAATGCGGTGGCCGAATTAGGGCCGCTTCGCGGCCCAGCGGGAGCAAGCTCCCTCGCCACAATGATCCTCCATGGTCATTGCTTACGTGAAATTAATCCTGTAATTTTTCATGAAATTATTCGAATTAAATTTCATGACACCTCAAGATGAACTCGCCACCCTCGCCGCCCTGATCCACGACCTGCGCAAGCACAAGAAACTCACCCTGGCGCAATTGGCGCACAAGATCCAACGTTCGGTGGGTTTCCTGTCCCAAGTGGAACGTGGCCTGTCGCGCCCGACCGTGGCCGACCTGACCGCCATCAGCCACGCCCTCGATGTGCCTACCACTTACTTCTACAGCCTGCCCAAACCCAAGGCGGTGGACTGGGTCACGCGGCCCAACGAGCGGCGCACGCTGTATTACGCCAATGGCATCACCGACATCCTCGTCTCGCCGACCATGAACGGCGCGTTTTCGATGCTCGACAGCCTGTTGGCACCCGGTGCCAACAGTGGTGAACAGGCCATGAGCGACCGTGCCGAACAGGCCGGTTTTGTGCTGGAGGGTGAGTTGACGCTGTGGGTTGAAGGTGAAACCGATGCGGTCACCCTCGGCCCTGGCGACAGCTTTCATCTGGCCAGTTTCGCCCACTGTCGCTACGCCAACCTGACCGACCTGCCCGCCCGCGTGCTGTGGGTTTACAACTAGGAGCTGCACCCGTGAAAAGCCCATCTGCAACCTTGCTGGCCGAAGTACGGACCTTCCGCCAGAACTATCCCGAGGTGCGCTACGTCGATCTGATCGCCCTGGACATTCCGGGGCATTTCTACGGCAAGCGCTACCCGGTGGAGATGCTCGAGAAAGTCGCCGCCGGCAGCCCGTTGAAGCTGCCGCAGAACGCCGTATTGCTGGGCGCCCAGGGCGGGTTGTTCAAGATCGGCGACTACTGCTTCAACGACGGTGACCCGGATGCCAATCGGCGCCTGGTGCCGGGTACGCTGAAGCCGGTGAGCTGGGAGTCGCAGCCGCTGGGGCAGATGCTGATCACTTCCGACGGCACCGAAGCGCCCATCGAATTCGAACCCCGCGAAGTGTTGACCAGGGTGCTGGAACGCCTGCACCACAAAGGCATTCACCCGGTGGTGGCGTTTGAACTGGAGTTCTATCTGTTCGACAAAAAGCTCGACAATGGTCTGCCGCAATTCCCCCGCGACCCGCTGAGCGACGATGTCGACGACCAGCCCAACTTGCATATCGAGCGGCTGTCGCGCTTCAGCGACGTGCTGGACGACATGGCACAAACCGCCAAGGCCCAGGGCATCGATATCACGGTGATCACCGCCGAAATCGGCCCGGGCCAATTCGAAATCAATTTTGGCCATTGCGATGACGGCCTGCGCGCCGCCGACTGGGCCGCCCTGTTCTGCCGTAGCACCCGCGGCGTGGCGCTCAAACACGGTTACCGCGCCAGCTTCATGGCCAAGCCTTACCTGCAGTTTCCCGGCAGCGGCATGCATGTGCATGTCAGCCTGTATGACGGCGGGGGCAACAACGTGCTGGCGGCGCACCAGCAGCAACCGCTGCGCCACGCCGTGGCCGGTTGCCTCGCGTTGCTGCCCCACTGCATGCCGATCTTCTCGCCCAACCACAACGCGTTCCGCCGCCTCGGCGGCACGGTCAACGCCGCTACCCGCGCCAGCTGGGGCTTCGAAGACCGTGATGCGTGCGTGCGCATCCCCGAGTCCGACCCACGCAACTTGCGGATCGAGCATCGCCTGGCCAGCGCCGACGCCAACCCATACCTGGTGTTGGCCGCGATCCTCGCCGGTTTGGAGCATGGCCTTGAAACCAGGCAGGAGCCCATCGCGCCGCTGAACGAAGACCGCAGCAGTGGCACCGATTTCCCCGTGGACATGCTCGACGCCGTGCGCGCCATGCAACATCAGTCGGTGGTGCGCGACAAGCTGGGCGCGGAATTCGTCGATGTGTATTGCGAGAACAAACGCCAGGATCATCTGGCGTTCCAGCAGGAGATTTCTGCGCGGGAATACCGCTGGTTTCTTTAAAAACCGCCACGCCCTGCGTGTGGAGATCCAAATGTGGGAGGGGGCTTGCTCCCGATAGCGGCGGGCCAGTCATAGAGAAAGTCAGCTTCGAATTTGCTGACTGATACACCGCCATCGGGAGCAAGCCCCCTCCCACACTTTTGATTCGGTTTCGTCAGTCAGCCCTCACCCAGCAACAGTTTCTGCTCGCGCGCGCACAACTCCACCACGTAATCCCACAACACCCGCAACCGCACCGACTTGTGCAACTCCCGACGCGAGCTGATCCAATAGCTGCGCTGGATGCTCTCCCCCGGCAACAACGGCACCAGGTCCGCATCGCCTGCCGCCATGAAACAGGGTAATACCGCAATGCCCAAACCCGACCGCGCGGCCTGGTGTTGCGCAATCACGCTGGTGCTGTGGAAGACCACCTTGGGGTTGCGACAGAAACTGCTGAGGAATTTCAGTTCCTGGCTGAACAGCAGGTCGTCGACATAATCGATCCATGAATGGGCCGCGAGGTCTTCGCGTTTTTCAATCGGCGGATGACGCTCCAGATAAGCGCGGCTGGCATACAGCGCCAGGCGATAATCGGTGAGTTTGCGGGTGACCAACTGATCGACGCTGGGGCGTTCCAGGTGAATGCTGATTTCCGCTTCGCGGTTGAGGATGCTGACAAAGCGCGGCACCGCGAGCAATTCCACTTCCAAGCCGGGATAACGTTCAAACAGCCCAGCCATGCGACCGGCGAGGAACATCACCCCCAGGCCCTCCGCCACACCGAGACGAATCTTGCCCAGGGGCGCCGCAGAATGGGTGAGTTCGTCTTCCGCCAGCAGCGCCACGTTTTCCATGGCTTCGGCGTGTTTGAGCAGGGCTTCGCCGGCCGGCGTCAGCTCATACCCCTGGGCGTGCTGCACGAACAGCGCGGTGCCGAGGCTTTTTTCGATGGCCTCGATATGCCGGGCCACCGTGGCGTGCGTGGTTTTCAAACGTTGCGCGGCGGTGAGCAAACGGCCGCTGCGCTGCAATTCGAGAAAAAACCGCAGGTCATTCCAGTCGAACATATCGCCTCCGTTGCGCACGCGTGGGCAGCGCTGTTTAAAAACGCACAGCAGCTGGGCAAAAACTAACATTTTTAAGACGAAAACTAACAACTAGGATGGAGCCAATAAGAAAAACAAGCGAGCCCCCCAATGCCCATTGCACCTGCTGAATACGATTACGTGATCGTCGGCGCCGGCCCCGCCGGCTGCTTGCTGGCCAATCGGCTGTCCGCCAACCCGGCCCATCGCGTGCTGCTGCTGGAGGCCGGTGGTCGCGACAACTACCCCTGGATCCATATTCCGGTCGGTTACCTGTTCTGCATCGGCAACCCGCGCACCGACTGGTGCTTCAAGACCGAAGCCCAGGCAGGCCTGCAAGGTCGTGCCTTGAGTTACCCGCGCGGCAAGGTGCTGGGGGGCTGTTCGTCCATCAACGGCATGATCTACATGCGCGGCCAGGCCCAGGACTATGACGGCTGGGCGGCGCAAGGCAATCCGGGATGGGCCTGGAATGACGTCTTGCCGCTGTTCAAGCACAGCGAAAACCATTTTGCCGGCGCCTCGCCATTCCACAGCGACGGCGGCGAGTGGCGCGTCGAGCAGCAGCGTCTGTCGTGGCCGATCCTGGATGCATTTCGCGAGGCCGCAAAGCAAAGCGGCATCGCCAACATCAGCGATTTCAATCAGGGCGATAACGAAGGCTGCGGCTATTTCCAGGTCAATCAGAAGGCCGGGGTGCGCTGGAATGCGGCCAAGGCGTTTCTCAAACCGGTGCGCCAACGGCCTAACCTGACCGTGTTGACGGATGTTGAGGTCGATCGAGTGGTGCTGGAGAACGGCCGCGCTTCTCAGGTCGTCGGGCGCCAGCTCGGCCAGCCACTGAGCTGGAAAGCGCGCCGGGAAATCGTACTGTGCGCCGGCGCCGTCGGCTCGCCGGGCATCCTGCAACGCTCGGGTATCGGCCCCGCCCATGTGCTCAAGCCGTTGGGCATCGACGTGGTTCATGAACTACCGGGCGTGGGTGGCAACCTGCAGGACCACCTGCAACTGCGCCTGATCTACAAGCTGGAAAACGCCCGCACCCTGAACCAGATCGCCGGCACCCTCTGGGGCAAGATGGGCATGGGCCTGCGCTACCTGTACGACCGCAGCGGGCCGCTGTCGATGGCGCCCAGCCAGCTTGGCGCGTTTGCCCGCTCCGGGCCGGAGCAGACCTCGGCCAACCTTGAATACCATGTGCAGCCGCTGTCCCTGGAGCGTTTTGGCGAGCCGCTGCATGCGTTCCCCGCGTTTACCGCGTCGGTCTGCGACCTGCGCCCGCACAGTCGCGGGCGCATCGACATACGCTCGGCCAACCCGGCGGACGCACCGCTGATCCGGCCCAACTACCTCAGCCATCCCGAAGACCTGCGCGTAGCCGCCGACGCCATTCGCCTGACACGGCGGATCGTGGCTGCACCAGCCCTGAGCCAGTTCAAGCCGGTTGAGTATTTGCCCGGTGACGCCCTGCAAACCGAAGAACAACTGCACGAAGCGGCGGCACGTATCGGCACAACGATCTTCCATCCGGTGGGTACTTGCCGCATGGGCAACGACAAGGACGCCGTGGTCGACGCGCAGTTGCGCGTGCATGGCGTGCCGGGCCTGCGCATCGCCGATGCCTCGATCATGCCGCGCATTACCTCCGGCAACACCTGCTCACCGACGCTGATGATCGCCGAGAAGGCTGCGCAACTGATCCTTTCACCGAACACAAGGAGCCTCGCCCCGCAGAGAGAAACGGTTCACGCAATCTGAATAGCGGCGCCGCACCTGGCGCCGACAGTGGAACAACAATAAATAATCACTGTGAGGGCTACCCGATGTCAGAACATGCTCAACCCCTGGGCTCGGCGATACATGCGAGCACCCGTAACGACTCCAAGAAAGTCATTTTCGCCTCGTCTCTCGGGACGGTGTTCGAATGGTATGACTTCTTCCTCTACGGCGCCCTCGCGGCGGTGATCAGCAAGCAGTTCTTTGCCGGGGTCAACGACACCACGGCGTTCATCTTCGCATTGATGGCGTTCGCCGCAGGCTTCGTGGTGCGGCCCTTCGGCGCGCTGGTATTCGGCCGCCTGGGCGACATGATCGGGCGCAAATACACCTTCCTCGTCACGATCATCCTGATGGGCGTGGCAACCTTTTGCGTGGGACTGTTGCCGACCTATGCCAGCATCGGCATCGCAGCGCCGATCATTCTGATCGTGCTGCGCATGCTGCAAGGCCTGGCTCTGGGCGGTGAATACGGTGGCGCCGCCACCTATGTCGCTGAGCATGCGCCCCCCGGCAAACGTGGCTTGCACACCAGTTGGATTCAATCCACCGCCACCCTCGGCCTGTTGCTATCGTTGCTGGTGGTGCTGGCCTGCCGTTATTTCACCGGCGACCAGTTCGAGGTATGGGGCTGGCGTATTCCGTTCCTGTTTTCCATCGTGTTGCTGGGCATCTCCACCTGGATTCGCATGAGCCTGCACGAGTCGCCAGCGTTCCTGAAAATGAAAGAGGAAGGCAAGGCCAGCAAGGCGCCGATCCGCGAGTCGTTCGGTAAATGGGAAAACCTCAAGGTCGTATTGATCGCGCTGTTCAGCATCAACGGCGGGCAGGCGGTAACCTTCTATGCGGCGCAGTTTTATGTGCTGTTCTTCCTTACCCAGTTCCTGAAGATGGACCCGGCCTTGGCCAACATGCTGCTGATCATCAGTGTGGTGATTGGCGCACCGTTCTTCATCCTGTTTGGCTGGCTGTCGGACAAGGTCGGGCGCAAACCGGTGCTGATGCTCGGCCTGCTGCTGGCGACCGTGCTGTATTTCCCGATCTTCAAGAGCCTGGCGCACTACACCAACCCGGCGATGGACCAGGCCAGTCACCAGGCACCGATTACCGTGCTGGCCGACCCGGCCACCTGCACCTTCCAGTTCGACCCGGTGGGCAAGGCGCGCTTTGACAGCCCGTGCGACAAGGTCAAGACCTTCCTGGTCAAGCAAGGCCTGCCGTACAGCAGCGTCGCGGCGCCGGCCGGCGCGCCGGTGCAGGTCAGCGTCGGTGACGTGCGTATCGATGGCTTCGATGAAGCGGCACTGCGCGGCGCGGTGACCTTGGCCGGCTACCCAAGCTCGGCGGACATGGCCCAGGTCAACAAGGTCATGGTGGTGGTGCTGATCGTGGCACTGATCCTGATCGCCGCCATGTGCTACGGCCCCCTGGCGGCGCTGATGGTGGAGCTGTTCCCGACACGCATCCGCTACACCTCGATGTCGCTGCCCTACCATATCGGTAACGGCTGGTTTGGCGGGTTCCTGCCAACCGTGTCGTTTGCCTTGGTGGTGTACACCGGGGACATTTTCTACGGCTTGTGGTACCCGGTGGTGGTGACCGGCGTCAGCCTGGTGGTCGGCCTGTTCTGCCTCAAGGAAACCCGGCATGTGGATATCGATAACAACTGAGTTCGTCTGAACACCGCAGAGCCCCTGTGGGAGGGGGCTTGCCCCCGATAGCGATATATCAGTCAATATCTCCATTGGCTGACACACCGCTATCGGGAGCAAGCCCCCTCCCACATTTTGTTTTGCGCAGCCACACACAATTTGCTGTACATCCATACAGATAATGGTTGCTCAAATCTCTCTGACTAAGCATCCTGCCAAGCATCAACCCGATCTGATGTGATGACCATGCAGCTGTACCTCTGTGAAAAACCCTCCCAGGCCAAGGACATCGCGGCCGTGCTCGGCGCCAGCCGCCGGGGCGATGGATGCTGGCTGGGCAGCGGGGTCACAGTCACCTGGTGCATCGGCCACCTGTTGGAAACCGCCCCGCCTGACGCCTATGACGCCAAATACAAACGCTGGGTGCTCGCCGACCTGCCGATCGTCCCGCAAACCTGGAAAATGCAGGTCAAGCCCAAGACCGCCAGCCAGTTCAAGGTGGTCAAGCGCTTGCTGGGGGAAGCCCGGGAACTGGTGATCGCAACCGACGCCGACCGTGAGGGTGAAATGATCGCCCGAGAACTGGTGGAGCATTGCCGTTATCGCGGGCCGATCCAGCGGTTGTGGTTGTCGGCACTGGACGAGGCCTCCATCCGCAAGGCCCTGGCCGCCCTCAAGCCCGGTGCGCAAACCTTCAGCCTGTATCACTCGGCCCTGGGCCGCTCCCGCGCCGACTGGCTGATCGGCATGAACATGAGCCGCTTGTTTACCCTGCTTGGGCGACAATCCGGCTATCAGGGCGTATTGCCGGTGGGCCGGGTGCAAACCCCCACCTTGCGCCTGGTGGTCGACCGTGACCGCAGCATCGCCGATTTCGTACCCGTGGCGTATTGGGCCATCGACGTGGACCTGCTCCACGAGCGCATGACCTTCACTGCCCAATGGCGCGCCGTCGACGATGCCTGCGATGACCAGGGCCGTTGCCTCAATCCGCAACTGGCCCGGGACGCCGCTGACGCCATGTCCCGCGCTGCCAGTGCGCGATTGGTTAAGCTGCGCACCGAGCGCATACGCGAGGTCGCGCCCCTGCCCTTCGACCTCGGCACCCTGCAGGAAATCTGCTCCAAGAAGCTCGGCCTCGGCGCTCAGGAAACCCTGGATATCGCCCAATCCCTCTACGAAACCCACAAGGTCATCACCTACCCGCGCAGCGATTGCGGCTATCTGCCGTTGAGCCAGCACAGCGAAGCGCCGAAGATCCTCGCCGCTCTCGGCCGCGCGGACGCAGCCGTGGCCGAGCTGATGGCCTACATGGACCCCAATCGTCGCTCACGCGCCTGGAACGATGCCAAGGTCAGTGCCCACCACGGCATTATTCCGACAGGGGCCGGCAAGGACGTTGGGCAACTCACCGGAAAGCACCGTGCGGTCTACACGCTGATACGCGCGCGATACCTGGCGCAATTCCTGCCCGACCATGAATACGACCGTACCCAGGCGGATTTCGATTGTGCCGGCCAGGCGTTGCGCGCGGTGGGCAAAGTTGTCATCGAACCGGGCTGGAAACGCGCGCTGCCCGAAGCCCTTGCTCCCGCCAAAGGCAGGGAAACGCCTGCGCCTCAAGCCTTGCCAATGCTGGTGCAAGGCCAGGACTGTGCCGTGGCCAAGGTCAATCTCAAGGACCTGTGGACCCAACCGCCCAAGCCCTTTACCGAAGGCGACCTGATCAAAGCGATGAAAAACGTCGCCAAGCTGGTCGAAGACCCGCTGCTCAAGCAGAAGCTCAAGGACACCACTGGCATTGGCACCGAAGCCACCCGCGCCGGGATCATCCAGGGCCTGCTGGACCGAGGTTACCTGGTGAAGAACGGCAAGGCGCTGTCGGCCACCGCAGCGGCTTTCAGCCTGATTGACGCGGTGCCTCGCGCCATCGCTGATCCCGGCACCACCGCCATCTGGGAGCAGGCGCTGGATATGGTGCAAAGCGGCGAAATGAGCCTGGAGGAGTTTGTCGCCAAACAAGCGGCGTGGATGAGCAAACAGGTGGCTCGCTGTCATGGCATGCGCATGACCATCACCGGTCCCGCCAGCCCGGCAGGCAAAGGCGCCACACCGTGGAAAAACAAGCGCAAGAGCGCGCCACGCAAGACGACGGCCAACCCCAAACGGGCGAAAAAGCCGGTAAAAGCCGGATAAAACGCAAAAAAAACCGGCGAATGACGCTTTTCGACGGGTTTAACGCCGCTTTGGACCTTGCTGCAACGTGGCCCGTCTAGGATTCTGTAGGGGCAATCGCTGACTACTAACAACAACACCGGAGTGGCCGCCATGAAAACCGTCGCAGAATTACTCAAAGCCAAGGACCAGAAGAACCAGGACGTCCACACTATCCAGTGGGACCACACCGTATTCGAGGCGCTGGTGCGGATGTCCGAGAAAAACGTCGGGGCGTTGCCGGTGGTCAAGGACGGCGCCGTGGTCGGGATCATCAGCGAGCGCGATTACGCACGTAAACTTATCCTCAAGGGTCTGTCGTCGGTGACCACCCGGGTGGATGATGTGATGAGTTCGCCGGTCATCACCGTAGATACCCACAAAACGGTTGAAGCGTGCATGAACATCATGACCGACAGTCACCTGCGCCACTTGCCCGTGGTGGAAGACGGCAAATTGCTGGGGCTTTTGTCCATCGGTGACCTGGTCAAAGAGGCCATTGCTGAACAAGCGGCCTTGATCAAACAGCTGGAGCAGTACATTCGCGGCGAATAGGAGGCCCCATGCTCGACACGCTGGACCATCAAGCAGACCACCTCGACACCTTGCATCGGGCGATGGCCGAAAAACGCTTCCTGGTGCTGACCGGTGCGGGGATCAGCACCTCGTCGGGCATCCCCGACTACCGTGACAGCGAAGGAGTGCGCCGGGGCAAGGCGCCGATGATGTACCAGGAGTTCCTCGCCACCGCGCAAGCACGGCGCCGTTATTGGGCCAGGGCAATGCTGGGTTGGCCACGGGTGCGCCTGGCCCGGCCGAACAAGGCCCATCAGGCGCTGGCGACCTTGCAGCAACGTCAGGTCATCAGCGGCCTGATCACGCAAAACGTCGACACGCTGCACGATCAGGCCGGCAGCCATGATGTGATCGAATTACATGGCAGTTTGCACCGGGTGCTGTGCCTGGATTGCCAGCAGCACAGCGAGCGCGATGTGATCCAGCGGCAGATGGAAGTCGACAATCCGCACTTCGCACACGTCCATGCAGTGCAAGCGCCTGACGGTGACACCTTGCTCGACCCTACGCTTGAGGAGCACTTCCAGGTGCCACGCTGCCCCCATTGCGAAAGCCAACGGCTGAAGCCCGACGTGGTGTTTTTTGGCGAAAACGTAGCCCCCGCTACCGCCGCCAGGGCCATGGCTGCGGTGCACGATGCCGAGGGGCTGCTGGTCGTGGGGTCATCGCTGATGGCTTACTCGGCGTTTCGCCTGTGCAAGGCGGCAGTGGAACAGGGTAAGCCGGTGATTGCGATCAATCTGGGCAAGACCCGTGGGGATGAGCTGCTGCAGGTGAAAATCGAAGCGTCGTGCGAGCAATTACTGCCCTTGCTGGCCGAACGACTGTAGGAGCGAGCTTGCTCGCGAAAAACTTACAGTCGCAATGTGCACCCAGGAAACACTAGTTACTCCTGAGACCGGCCGCCCCAAAAAATGACGCCCAAGTCACGTTTCCCCGCATCTTCCCGCCCCCACAGCGATTTATGTAGTGCCTGAAAATAATCACTACATAATCGTTGACGTAAGCTTTTTGTCCTTGCATTATCGAGACGTCTCCCGGATCGGGAGTGTTGGTAACACGCGTTTTGAACAGGCTCGTCTGACCGCCGAGCTGTTTTTCCGGATGTGCACTGCCCACAAGGCAGATTGATGAAGCTGACTGGCCCCGAAGGGGCTCGGTACAAGGAGCTAAAGCGCTGCTTGTCTTCGTTATGAAAGCATTGCGTAGCAGTTCATCAGCAAGACTACATGCATCAGGTTCAAGACCCTGCCCGTATTCGGCAGACCGTCACTGACGCCCGGTTTTCTGAGCCGGAGACAACTTGAAGTTTCAATGAATCAATTGATAGATCGCCAACTGGTCAAGGGGCTTACACATGAATCTGAACAACCAACCAACTATCGATGAATTGGCTGAGATGTTCGCAGCGCAGAAAGACACACTCGACGACCATATCCTGTGGATTCGCAAGTCGGGCGAAGTTCAACTTGACTGCCTGGCGCCCCACACCGAAGAAGCCGAGTTCGACCGCAATCACCGCGAACTGGCGGCGCGCCTGAAGATGTACCGTCGTGGCCAGGGTTATGTCGGCAAGAAAGCCGCAGCCGATCGCAACTTTATCGAGCAGGTGTTCGACACACTTAACAATGCCTGGGCCTCTTTCAAAGACAGCTCGCAAGTTAAAGTGATCGACCGTTACTACTAAGTAGTACTTGATCTATTGTGGGAGCTGGCTTGCCAGCTCCCACTTTTGTTGTGTGAACTTCAGAACGTCGGAAACCGTCCCTTCCTCGCTTCATCCTGAAAGATATCAAACAACACCTGCGCCGCCGCCGACAGTTCATGCCCTGGTTTGGTCAGTACCCCAATGGGCCGCTCGATCACCGGGCCGGTCAAGGTGATGCAATGGGCGCCCGCCTCCTCCATCTGCCGCGCGCACAATGCGGGCACAGCGCTGACACCCAGGCCGCTGGCAACCATCTTGCCCACTGTGGCCAGTTGATGACTTTCCAGCGCAACCGGCAGTTTCATCTGCAAGGCACCCAGGTGCTCTTCGAGCATTACCCGCACGGTCGATGGGCGCTGGAGGGTAATGAAGGGTTGTTCCAACAGGCTTTTCCAGTCGATCTCGTTCAACTGCGCCAACGGCGAATCTCCCGGTACCACGGCAATGAATCGGTCCAGGTACAGCGGCGTGAATGCCAATGACGAACCGTCGGACGGTTCGAACGCTACGCCCAATTCCACTTGGCGGTCGCGAACCATCTCCAGCACCTGCTCGTTGATCAGGTCATGCACCGTCACGTTCACCTGCGGGTAACGGGCGCGGAATATCTTCAGGATCGGCGGCAGCAGGTTACCGGCAAATGACGGCATAGCCGCCACCGTCACGCGCCCACGTTGCAAGGTGAAGCGTTGACGCAGTTCGTCCTCCGCGTTGTCCCAGTCGGCAATCAAGCGGCGAGCCAGCGGTAGCAGCGATTCGCCCTCAGGCGTGAGCGCCACATTGCGCGTATTGCGACTGAACAAGCGTCCACCCAGCCCTTCCTCGAGGCCTTTGATAGTCAGGCTCAGCGCCGACTGGGACAGGTGCAGGCGCTCACAGGCAGCGGCAAAACTCAGGCTCTGGGCCACGGCCAGGAAGGCACGCATCTGTTTAACGGTCATGACGCAACTCCGCACGGTGGTTCGACTATGCTGTTTTCTAAATCAATCAACCTAAAAAAACAACTTAACAAATCAATCAGTCGGCGCAACACTCGGTCCATTGGCTGGCCCACTAATAATAACGAGGTGCATATGGCAGGTTTTGATAAGCGCGTGGCGTCCTATGAAGAGGCGCTGGCAGGCCTGGAAGATGGCATGACCGTACTCTCCGGCGGTTTTGGCCTGTGTGGCATTCCGGAAAACCTCATCGCCGAGATCAAGCGCAAAGGCACCCGCGACCTGACCGTGGTTTCCAACAACTGCGGCGTCGACGGTTTCGGCTTGGGCATCCTGCTGGAAGAAAAGCAGATCAGCAAAGTGATCGCCTCCTACGTCGGTGAAAACGCCCTATTCGAGAAGCAACTGCTCAGCGGTGAAATAGAAGTAGTGCTGACCCCCAAGGCACCCTGGCGGAAAAAATGCGTGCAGGCGGTGCTGGCATCCCGGCCTTCTTCACCGCCACCGGCGTCGGCACCCCGGTTGCCGAAGGCAAGGAAACCCGCGAATTCAAGGGCCGCCCCTATCTGATGGAAGAGTCCATCACCGGCGACTTCGCGATCGTCAAAGGCTGGAAAGCCGACCACTTCGGCAATGTCATCTATCGGCACACCGCCCAGAACTTCAACCCACTGGCCGCCACCGCCGGCAAGATCACCGTGGTCGAAGTCGAGGAAATCGTCGAACCGGGCGAGCTGGACCCCGCGCAGATCCACACCCCTGGCATCTACGTCGACCGGATTATCTGCGGCACCTTCGAGAAGCGCATCGAACAGCGCACCGTGCGCAAGTAATCCGCCCCGGCCCGAACAATAAGGACTCATGACATGGCTCTTACCCGCGAACAAATGGCTCAACGCGTCGCCCGCGAAATGCAGGACGGTTTCTACGTCAACCTCGGCATCGGCATTCCGACCCTGGTGGCCAACTACATTCCCGAAGGCATGGAAGTGATGCTGCAGTCGGAAAATGGCCTGCTCGGCATGGGCCCGTTCCCGACCGAAGAAACCATCGATGCCGACATGATCAACGCCGGCAAACAAACCGTCACCGCACGCATCGGCGCCTCGATTTTCTCCTCCGCCGAGTCCTTCGCGATGATTCGCGGCGGCCACGTGGACCTCACCGTACTCGGCGCGTTCGAAGTGGACGTACAGGGCAACATCGCCTCGTGGATGATCCCCGGCAAGCTGGTCAAGGGCATGGGCGGCGCGATGGACCTGGTGGCCGGTGCGGAAAATATCATCGTGATCATGACCCATGCGTCCAAGGACGGTGAGTCGAAATTGCTCAGCCAGTGCAGCCTGCCGCTGACCGGCGCCAACTGCATCAAGCGTGTGCTCACGGACCTGGCCTATTTGGAAATCGAAAATGGCGCTTTTGTCCTCAAGGAACGCGCACCTGGCGTCAGCGTTGAAGAGATTGTGAGCAAGACCGCCGGTAAACTGATCGTCCCGGACCATGTTCCAGAAATGCATTTCCAGTGAGGACAGATTCCATGCAAGACGTCGTGATTGTTGCTGCCACCCGCACCGCCGTGGGCAGCTTTCAAGGTTCGCTGGCCAGTATCCCGGCCCCTGAACTGGGCGCTGCGGTGATTCGTCGCCTGCTGGAGCAGACCGGCCTCGACCCGGCCGAAGTGGATGAAGTGATTCTCGGCCAGGTACTCACCGCCGGCAGCGGCCAGAACCCGGCGCGCCAGGCCTCGATTCTCGCCGGCCTGCCCCACGCCGTTCCCGCCCTGACGTTGAACAAGGTCTGTGGCTCGGGCCTCAAGGCCCTGCACCTGGGCGCCCAGGCCATCCGTTGTGGCGACGCCGACGTCATCATCGCCGGCGGCATGGAAAACATGAGCCTTGCGCCGTACGTGCTGCCCGCCGCGCGCACCGGTTTGCGCATGGGCCACGCCAAGATGATCGACAGCATGATCACTGACGGCCTGTGGGATGCGTTCAACGACTACCACATGGGCGTCACCGCCGAAAACCTGGTGGACAAGTACGGCATCAGCCGCGAGGCGCAGGACGCCTTTGCCGCCGCTTCCCAGCAAAAAGCCGCCGCCGCCATCGAAGCCGGACGGTTTGCCGATGAAATCACACCGATCCTGATTCCCCAGCGCAAAGGCGACCCGCTGGCCTTTGCGGTGGACGAACAACCGCGTGCCGGTACCACCGCCGAGTCCCTGGCCAAGCTCAAGCCCGCCTTCAAAAAAGACGGCAGCGTCACCGCCGGCAACGCCTCCAGCCTCAACGACGGTGCCGCTGCGGTGCTGCTGATGAGCGCCGCCAAAGCCGAGGCCCTCGGCCTGCCGGTGCTGGCACGTATCGCCAGCTACGCCAACGCTGGGGTCGACCCGGCAATCATGGGCATCGGCCCGGTTTCGGCCACCCGCCGTTGCCTGGACAAGGCCGGTTGGCAATTGAGCGATTTGGATCTGATCGAAGCCAACGAAGCCTTCGCCGCGCAATCCTTGGCGGTGGGCAAAGAGCTGGAATGGGATGCTGACAAGGTCAATGTCAACGGCGGCGCCATCGCCATCGGCCACCCGATCGGGGCATCAGGCTGCCGCGTGTTGGTGACCCTGCTGCATGAAATGATCAAGCGCGACGCCAAGAAAGGCTTGGCGACACTGTGCATCGGCGGCGGCCAGGGCGTGGCGCTGGCCCTCGAACGCAACTGATTCAACGAGCAACATGGAAAGGGCCTGGCTCCACGAAAAGCCGGGCCTTTTCTTTATCGATCCCCCCGAAAGAACTCGGTCAACACGTAGGCGCTGGCTTGCCGGCGATGGCAACGCTTCAGCCCGACGCGCCGCACCTGATCAACGTTTCATACAGCGCTGATACCGCTCATCCACGCGCTTGGCGAACCAGGCCGTGGTCAGGTTGCGGGTGATCTTTGGGCTTTTGAGCACGATGCCCGGCAGGATGGCTCGCGGCAGCGGCTTGCCTGCGGCTTTATCGGCCAGGACGAATACGCGCTTGTAGAGCGTGGTGTCCTCAAAATCCAACTGATCACCCTGCTCCAGTTGGCTGCGGATGCTGGGATTGCGCATATCCAATTTCGCTCCCAGTGAACGCACCGCCAGTTCGGTGGTACCGGGCAGCAGCGAACCATAGCGAATCAAATCCCCATCCAGCGTCAATTCGGTGCCTGAGACACGGCTGACCGCAGCCTGGAACGCGGCATTGCGGCTGGCGTACCAACCCGCATTGAAATCGGCGAAGCGGTACAGCGGCTGGTCATAGCTCACCGGGTAGCCGAGTAAATGGGCGATGCCGAAGTACATGCCGCCACGACGCGTGAATACTTCGCGGCGAATCGTGCCGTCCACCGTGTAGGGATAACCCCGTGCCTGTTTTTGCGCGAAGTCGATGCTGACCTGCATCGGACCGGCGGTGTGCACCGGGTTGAAGCCGCCAAACAGTGTGTTGCCCAAGGGCACCACGCTGATGAAGTCGTCGAAGATCGCGCTCAGATCCTTCTCCGTGCGTGCGGCATTCAAACGCTCGGCGTAGGTTTTGCCGGTGGGCGAGCGCACTTGCAAGGCGCTGCGTACGACAAACGCCGGTACATGAACTTTCCCGGCACGCCGCAGGATTTCATCCTGGGCGATCGTGCCCATGCCTGGCACCGGTGGGTCGACCTGAAAGGTGGACTCCTGCTCGGTCACCGCCAGCACGGCGCAGATATTTTCGGTGCTGGGGTAGATCTTCTGGGTGTCGAACGCGGTGTAGATGTCCTGGGCCCAACCGTCGCGGTCCGCGACCTTGGCGGGGAGCAGGCGCACGATCTGCGCCTTCACCTCGGCCTCGCTGCGCTCGGGTTGTTGCGGCCCTCTCGAGGTGGAGCAACCGGCCAGCAGCAGCAAGGTGGCGAGGCAGAGGATCAGGCGGCTTGAATACATGAGGCTTCCTTGGTGGACGGCGGGCCGGGCAATGGGGATATCGACAGGCAAGTCTAACCGGGGTTCGTTGCTATGCCGAACGTGGTGCGGCGTTGGTTGAAAATTCCCACGTTAACGCCAGATAAGCTCTACTCCCCTGCCCTGAAAACCTCTGCAAAGTCCTTCGCCTGATTAAACAGTGCGAGGGAGTGCAGATGGTTTTTCCAGTGAGAGCCCTGATCGATGGGGCCCACCCATGATCGAAGCAACCGGCCGAGCCATTGGCTTTCTGGTGCTGGCCGCGATGGATTCAAAGACGCGGGACGTCGAATCCGTGCTCAGCGATTTCCGCGGGTGCCTCAACCACTACGATACCTGGGCACAGGGCTTTTTCAGCGCGTCGGCACTGGATGTGGAGCAGGTGTTCAAGGTCGGGAATGAGGTGGCGCTGGTCGCCCCGATCAACCGTTCGATCTTTCCTAGCAGCACCGTCGCTACATGCCAGGCCAACGGCACGCTGACGCTGGTGCATATGTTCCAGAGCTCGCGCTTCGTGCCGATC
This sequence comes from Pseudomonas sp. R1-43-08, assembly GCF_003852255.1. Classification (NCBI taxonomy): domain Bacteria; kingdom Pseudomonadati; phylum Pseudomonadota; class Gammaproteobacteria; order Pseudomonadales; family Pseudomonadaceae; genus Pseudomonas; species Pseudomonas sp. R1-43-08. The sequence continues at coordinate 2,047,212 of NZ_CP027734.1, read as the reverse complement.
GGCAATACGCCGGTGATGTTGCAGCGCATCGATCCAGACGGTGGCCCGCTGGGCGAGCCGATCCATAAAACCATCGGCCCAAGCGGCATCCTCGAAGTCACCGAGTGCGACCGCAACCAGCGGTACCGGATCAGTTTCTACCCCGACGTTTCCTCGGCGCATTTCAAGGCGCTTTACGCCTCTTATCAGTCGGTCATCACGCCACTGGAAAGCTGGCTGCGCAGTGAATGGGACACCACCTTTGAACCGCTATGGAAGAACTATTCCGAAGCGAATTTTCTCCAGCGTTACCTCTCGCTGCACCGCGCTTATGCCCAAGGCTTTGGCGAAGTCCTCTACTCGGTTTGGGACAACATCACGCAGTTACTCCAGTGGTTGTCCGACCCGCTGGCCAACGCTGAAAAGCTGCTGCATTACCTTTCCCAGGACGAGCTTGAAAAGTTACTCGCGTTAAGTGCCGAGACCCTCGCCAAGGGTTTGCTGGTGCTCAGCGATGAGCCGTTGCTGTTCGTTCACCTGGCGGCTCTGGTCAGCTGGATGCGCATGCTGCCACCGCCGTATATGAACGAAATGCTCGGGTCGATTGGCGCCGAGATCGTCATCACCCTGTTATTGGGACTGGCGTCGGCTGGCATGGGTGTTGTGGTGCGCATCAGCACCAAAGTACTGGCCGGCATCAAGTCACGTCGGGTGCGCACGTGGCTGGAGCAGATAGCCACGCAGTTCGGCACAGCTCGCTTGGAGGGGCACACCGAAGCGCTTAAGCCGGTGTTGCTGGGCAGCGCCCCAATTCCGATCAAGGCGGTGCCGGTGGCGCCGTTGAAGGCGGGTGACACGCTGGTTTCGAACGCGGTGCCAGCGGTGCGTAGCAAGACCCAGCGTACGGCGTTGGCGCGGCAGGAGGCGGTGGATGATGTGCCTGCTGTTGCGTCGAATCCGAAGGGCGATGCGGCGGCTCCGGCGGATAAAACCGTTACGAACGGTTGCCCGGTGTCGATGGTCACCGGCGAAGAACTGCTGACCCTTACCGATGGCGCGCTGGATGGGATCTTGCCGTTCGAGTGGACGCGCTTGTATCGCAGCAGTGCGGTGGAAGTGGACTGTGGGTTGGGGTTTGGCTGGAGTCATGCGCTGGCGCAGCGGCTTGTGGTTGTGGGCGATTCGGTGGTGTGGACGGACCATGAGAATCGCTCGACCACCCTGCCCTTGCCGACGGTGGCTCGGCCGGCGATTACCAACAGCCTGGCGGAAGCGGCGATTTATTTGGGCTCGGTTCCTGACGAGTTGGTGCTGGCCCAGGCTTCTCGGTTTTATCACTTTTGCGACGGCGTGCTGACGGCGATCAGCGATGCGTATGACAACCGGTTGCGCATTTTCCGTGATCGGTTGGGACGGATTGAGCGGCTGGATAACGGCGTGGGCCGTTCGCTTTTGTTGCGTTATGAATTCGACCGCATCGTGGCGGTGGATTACCAGGTTCATCGCGCCACAGGGCATGAACCCTTCGTTTGGGTGACCGAGCAGAACGTCGTTGCCTACGCCTATGACGGCGCTGGACGACTGGTTTCAGCGACCAATGCCGTCGGTGAATGTGAGCGTTATCGGTACGACGAGCAGCACGTCATTCTTGAGCGCCAGCTGGCCGGCGGGGCGAGTTTCTTCTGGGAATGGGAACGCGCTGGCAAGGCAGCGCGCTGTGTCAGGCATTGGGCCAGTTTTTCGCAGATGGACACGCGGTATGCCTGGGGTGACGACGGGCGCGTCACCGTGCACAACGCCGACGGCAGCCAGGAAGTTTACGTACATGACCAGCGGGCGCGGCTGGTACAGCGCATCGATCCCGACGGCGCCCAGCATTTCAAATCCTACGACGACAAGGGCCGCCTGACCGTCGAGCAGGATCCGCTGGGCGCGGTGACGGCCTATCAATACGACGACGCCGGACGCTTGGTCGCGCTGTTTCCGGGGGATGATGAGCCGACGTCCTACGAGCATGACAACGGTTTCGTACGGGTTATGCGCCGTGGCCAAGCGGTCTGGAAATACGAGCGTAATGACCAGGGCGATGTCATTCGCCAGATCGATCCGGATGGCAACGCGGCCGATTACAGCTATGACAAACAGGGGCAACTGACCGAGGTCTGGTATCCCGACAACAGCTGCCATCGCTTGTGTGGAACGAACGCGGGCAGCTCGTTGAAGAGCAATTGCCCAATGGCGGGATCAAGCGATATCGCTATGACGACCTGGGCCGGCAGGTTGCGCATGAGGATGAGCAGGGCGCGCTGACCCAGTATCAATGGGACGCCGTAGGCCGCCTGCTGAAGCTGACCCAACCCGACGGTAGTTACCGGGAATTCAGCTACAACCCTTACGGAAAAATTACCGCCGAACGCGACGAGCTGGGCCAAGTCACCCGCTATGAATACGCCGATGGCCTGCACCTGATCAGCCGCCGCATCAATGCCGACGGCACCCAGGTCAACTACCGCTACGACAACGCCCGCTTACTGCTCACCGCCATCGAAAACGAAGTCGGCGAAACCTACCAGCTCGACTACCACCCCAACGGCCTGATCCAACAGGAAACCGGCTTCGACGGCCAACGCACCGCCTACGCCTACGACCTCAACGGCAACCTGCTGGAAAAAACCGAATACGGCGACGATGGCAGTCAGCTCGTCACTCAATATCAGCGCGACTATGCCGGTCGCCTCGTAAGAAAAACCCTGCCCGACGGCAGCGCTGTCGATTATGCCTACGACCGCCAAGGCAACCTCCTCAGCGTCGACGACGGCCACTGGTTTCTGGCCTACGAGTACGACCGCCAAAACCGCCTATCCGCCGAACACCAAGGTTGGGGCACTTTGCGCTTCGGCTACGACGCCTGCGGCCAGTTAAAAAACCTGCGCCTACCGGACAACAACTGCCTCACCTTCAACCACGACAAAGGCGGCCACCTCGCCACCGTCGAACTGAACGGTGCGTTGCTGACCTCCCACCTGTTCAAAGCCGGCCGCGAACACCAACGCCAACAAGGCCAACTGCTCAGCCATTACCACTATGACGAGCAAAACCGGCTACATACCCACGCCGTCACCCAACAGCAAAACCACCTCTACCAGCGCCACTACGACTACGACAAATCCGGCAACCTCACCCGCCTGCACGACACCCGCAAAGGCGAACACCTTTACCACTACGACCCACTCCACCGCCTGACCCGCGCCGACCATACGCAAGACGTACAAGAACGCTTCGACCACAACCCGGCCGGCAACCTGCTGATGCAGGACAGACCGGGCCCGGACATCGTTGCGGGTAATCGATTGATGATCCAAGGCGATCACCATTACGACTATGACGCCTTCGGCAGCCTCATCCGAGAACGGCGCGGCAAGGGTCATCAACTGGTCACCGAGTACCGCTACGACTGTCAGCACCGGCTAATCGGAATCACCAAGCCCAACGGCCAAACCGCCAGTTATCGTTATGACCCGTTTGGTCGGCGCATCAGCAAAACCGTCGATGGGAAAACCACCGAGTTCTTCTGGCAAGGCGACAAGCTGATCGCCGAACATCATGCGGAATGTCACCGCAGCTACCTCTACGAACCCGACAGCTTCCGCCCATTGGCACTGCTGGAAGGCTTCGGCCCACAAGAAACCAAGCCCTACCACTACCAACTCGACCACCTCGGCACACCGCAAGAACTCACCACGCCTGAAGGCGAAATCGTCTGGTCCGCCCACTACCGCGCCTACGGCGAAATCAGCCGTCTCGACGTCGGCAAAGTCGACAACCCACTACGTTTCCAAGGCCAATACTTCGATCAGGAAAGCGGCCTCCACTACAACCGTCATCGCTACTACAATCCTGATATTGGTCGTTACCTGACGCCTGATCCGGTGAAGCTGGCGGGTGGGATCAACGCGTACCAGTACGCGCCCAATCCTACTGGGTGGGTGGATCCGCTAGGTTTAAGTACATGTCCAGGCGCGGGGGATGTAAACCACAGCTTAATACGGAAAAATCTCACGGGCAGGGAAAGGTGGATGAGGGGACTCCCCCGCTACCCAGCTCAGAAAAAAAACGAGAATATCTATATCGCGGTGACTTAAGAGGACCAGACGAAATCTTTAATAATGGATTTGAAAGTCGAGGAGACAGCACAGACCTTTTCCTGCACGCCTTGAATAATGCCAGCCCTCCTAGCAAATTCGTCCCCACTTCAACCTCAAGGAAACAAGCGTTGGTATTTGCTTCAAACTTTGGATTCGAAGAGGGTTTCCTTTACACACTGAGGAAAATCCCTGGAAGAGACGTGAACAAAGAGCTCGGAAGGCTCTCAAAACATAAAAACGAATTAGAAATCGCAATTCCCGAACGAATAGATACCAAGGATATTTTAGGTGCATCGCCCGTTAATGAAGACGGAACCTTTAAGGGATATACAATTTTGAACCCGCATAGGAAATACCCATGAAATCACGTGAAATCACCATTATCAAAGACGGGATACGTGACAGTGCAGTGGTCACATATGAAGGAGGCAAACCTACCCTTTATCTATTTCTAAGCAACGGGATCCAAAAAACCTATACAGCAATGGACTTATACGATTGCTTCGGCTTATTAAGAGCTGATATGAAAGACACATTGTTTCTTTGCAAAGGCGCCAAAATCAACGTCCACACGTCAGGTATGTCTTCACATATGTCAAATGGTCTTGTTGCTTACGAACTGACGATGGGACAGCCAGAAGGGGAGCTTGTGCATATATTTTCTTATGAAGAAAACGATCTCACCAATGATATACAAGAGCAGCATGATTTCTGCCAGCGCTGGGCTGAATCGGTGCAAACTTAGCAAATGCATCTGTGACGAGCTCGCTCGCTACAGAATGTAGCATCTACCTAAACCCCCGCCAACGCCAAATCCATCGCAAAGTACGTAAAAATCAAATCCGCCCCCGCCCGCTTGATCGAGCCCAAGGTCTCGCGCACTACGCGGTCTTCGTCAATCGCTCCCGCCTGGGCGCCGAATTTGATCATTGCGTACTCACCACTCACCTGATACGCCGCCACCGGCAGGCGTGAGGCTTCACGGATGTCGCGGATAATGTCGAGGTAGGCGCCGGCCAGTTTGACCATCAGTGCATTAAAAACTAATAAATCTGTCCCCTTTTCCCCTCACCTGCTGCAACCCACTTTCTTAGCCATAGGGATCAATTGAATGCAATATATCGAGCACAACTCATTTTCAGAAGGAACGGACTTGCCCAATCATTAGAACCCATGAATATGGGAAAAATTGTAGGCGAAGGATACTCTGGCGACGAGATGAAATATAGCCAACAATCTAAAGCTCGAGTAATACTGAATAGAGACGGCAATCCCAAAACAGCCTATGCGGAATTATGATTATGAATAAAAGAGCACCCAGCATGTCAATAATTCGCGGACTGCTATTTACGTATGACATCGAGAATACCGACGACCCCAAAAGAGAAGAACTCATCGCATCAAAAGACGTAAATAGCAAAAAAGAACTCGTTGAGCTTTTTAACGAACTGACAAAACCAGAATTTCTGGAATACACCAAATCCGAGCAAAATTGGTTTATTGATTCAATTGAGCACTTCTTAATGACTGGTGATAGCTTTGATGATGTATTCAAAAAAATGACAACTTATTTCGGCGCCGAAGTACTCGACCAGCAAGAATTCATGAGGGTATTACTAAGCTGCTTACAACATTACGACCTAGAAGTCGTCACAAACGAACAACAACCCACGAACCGGCGGACCTGATCGCGACAGAATTGTTTCCGGCGATGCAAAAAGAAGCATCCGTTACGGCCTTCATGAAATGAACAGCAAGCCGAGCAAGCATCATTACCATGAGAAAACATGGACGTTTGAGCTAAAGACCAACACGGCGAATGTAGACAATACTGTTGTACGAGTCCCATTAACGAAGAAGTGAAATAAAAATACGAACTATCGATGTTTTTTCCGAACGAGAAATTTTATATGTGGAATTCAGCTCACCTTTTGAAAATGGCACGGCTTTCTGGCACGGCGCCAACCCCAGCGTCGGTCTACCCAGTAATCAACCCAAATAGAAGCTGAAAAATGAAAGAACTAGAGATATTCGTAATCAAAAATTCAACTCGAGAAACGGCAATAATAGAATGCGACGGAAGAACAGCAACACTTTCAATAACCTTTGCCAGCGGACTGAAAAAAACGTATAGCGAAGCAGATATCTATCTATGCTTTGGCTCATTAAGAAGAGAATTTAGTGATATTAAATTTCTATGTAAAAGTTCAAAAATAAATGTCTATCCTTCAGCCATGGCATCACAAATGTCTAGCGGCATCGTAGCTTATGAAACCCAAATAGGTGATTCCGATGCAAAACTCGTTCGTATATTCGACTATGAAGAAAACGAACTTACAAATGACATCAACGAACAGATTTCTTACCGCAAAAAATGGGCCGATTCACTGCAAATTTAGCTCGACGACCATGTGACAAGCAAACCCTGAGCCACAGAGCATAATAGAAAAATTCGACAGTTACTTACTCAAGGAATAAAACTAATCAGTATGGCCCGTTCAGTCAATTAGATCCATGTAGCCAGTTAAGTGGCTGCCGCCCAGTCCCACTCGAGCAAGTTAGCTCACCACAGAATTACGGCGTTATTAAATTTCTGCCAACACCTGACCTAGCTCCAAGGGGAGGTTAGCCGCATTGAATATTCCATACCAAACCCTAACAGAAAATAAAATGGAAACAAAAAATATAAAAGTAATAATCAACAACGAACACAAACAAGTCACCGTCAAATATGACCCAACGAAACTCACCATGACATTTTCAGAAGCCGAAAACTTTAAGAAAATTTATAGAGGAAGAGACCTGTATGTCTGCTTCGCAAACATTAGAGCGGATTTCCCGCATATCACCTTTCTATGTAAAGGGGCCAAAATAAATGTAAAACCATCAAGAATGGCCTCTCAGATGAGCGCTGGGCTTGTGGCATACGAAATGACTTTAGGCCAACAAGCAACCAAGGACAACATTGTCCATTTATTCGACTATGAAGAGGAAAACCTAACAAACAACCCACAGGATCAAATTGATTTCTTCAAGAAATGGTTAGAGTCATTAGGTGCGGAAGATTACGAAAAATTTAATTGAGCGCTGTTCAAAATCAGTATACAAGGTCGCCCTCCTACCCCTGTGACAAGCAAATCCGACCCGCTCACCACAGGGATAAATGGCGCCCTTAAACCCCCGCCAACGCCAAATCCATCGCAAAGTACGTAAAAATCAAATCCGCCCCCGCCCGCTTGATCGAGCCCAAGGTCTCGCGTACCACGCGTGCCTCATCGATCGCCCCCGCCTGGGCGCCGAATTTGATCATGGCGTACTCACCACTCACCTGATACGCCGCCACTGGCAGGCGTGAGGCTTCGCGGATGTCGCGGATGATGTCGAGGTAGGCGCCGGCCGGTTTGACCATCAGCGCGTCGGCGCCTTCCTGCTCGTCGAGCAGCGATTCGCGGACGGCTTCGCGGCGGTTCATCGGGTTCATCTGGTAGCTTTTGCGGTCGCCCTTGAGGGCGCTGCCGCCGGCTTCGCGGAACGGGCCGTAGAGGGCCGAGGCGAATTTGGTGGAGTAGGCCATGATCGGGATGTGGGTGAAACCGGCGTCGTCCAGGGCGCGGCGGATGGCCTGGACCTGGCCGTCCATCGCCGCCGAGGGCGCGATCACGTCGGCGCCGGCGCGGGCGGCGGCCACGGCTTGTTTGCCCAGGTTGACCAGGGTCGCGTCATTGTCGACGTGGGCGCCATGCATCACGCCACAGTGGCCGTGGTCGGTATATTCGCAGAAGCAGGTGTCGGACATCACGATCATTTCCGGCACGGCGTCCTTGATGATCGACGACATGCGCGAGACCAGGCCGCGTTCTTTCCACGTGTCGCTGCCGCTGGCGTCCAGATGGTGGGACACGCCAAAGGTCATCACCGACTTGATGCCGGCACGGGCATAACGCTCGATCTCGCCGGCCAGTTTTTTCTCAGGAATACGCAATACGCCCGGCATGCTGGTGATCGGCACGAAGTCGTCGATTTCTTCTTCGACGAAAATCGGCAGCACCAGGTCGTTGAGGGTGAATTCGCTTTCCTGGAACAAGCCACGCAGCTCCGGGGAGCGGCGCAGGCGACGGGGGCGGGCTTGGGGGAACTGGCTGGTCATGGCTTTCCTGAAAAAATGGCTGAAATCTTTGGGACCAAAGCTTATGCCCCAAGCACCCGCAGCACAAATGCCGAGGGCCCAACAGTGTATTGCGCGGCACGTAACAATTGCATTGATCTAGAGCTGTAGACGGCCTTCGATGCATACCGCAACGGCGCCGCCGACCCAAACTTCATCACCCTGGCGCTCGATACGAATACGCCCGACGCGGCCCATGACCGTGCCCTGGCTGACCACATAGCGCTCCGGCGCCAGGCCCTCGCTGAGCAACCATTGGGCCAGGCCGGCGTTCAAGCTGCCGGTGGCCGGGTCTTCCTGGGCACCGTCGCCGGCGATAAAGGCGCGCACCTCAAACTGTGCGTCCTCCCCATCGCAAGGAGCAATGATACCAACGGCCAACCCGAGCAGTTGCGCGTAGTCAGGCCTCACCTCCAGCACGGCCCGGCGATCAGCCAGCATCACCGCCAGCCAACCGGCGCCGTTATCCACCCATTGGCTGCGCACAATAGCGCCGGGCGCCAGGCCCAACCCCAGGCGCACACGCTCCAGCAGCGGCGCCTCGACAACGCTCGAACGCAACAGCGGTGGCGCGATAAACGCCAGTTCGTCGCCTTCACGTCGGATGCGGACCAAACCGATTTCGCACTCCTGAATGACCTCTTGCCCACGCGGAACACCGCCTGCGTGCAACCATGCCTGGCAACTGCCCAACGTCGGATGCCCGGCAAACGGCAGTTCGTGCAAGGTGGTGAAAATTCTCACCCGGTAATCGGCGCGTGGGTCACGGGGCTTCAGCAAGAACGTGGTTTCGCTGAGGTTGGTCCACTTGGCGAAGTCGGCCATCTGCTGGTCCGTCAGGCTGTCGGCCCCGAGCACCACGGCCAGCGGGTTGCCTTTGAAGGGCACGCTGCTGAATACATCCAGTTGCTTGAAATCGAAAGTCGGCATGCTTCAGCTCGGAATGTTCAGGCCACGGATCACCGCAGGGCGTGCGATAAAGCCATCCAACGCGCGCAGTACATTGGGGAAATCGGCGATACCCACCAGGTCGCCCGATTCATAGAAGCCGATCAGGTTGCGAATCCAGGGGAAAGTGGCGATGTCAGCGATGCTGTAGTCATCCCCCATGATCCAGGTGCGACCCAGCAGGCGTTTCTCCAGCACCTGGAGCAAGCGGCGGGACTCGGCGACGTAGCGGTCACGCGGGCGCTTGTCTTCGTAAGCCTTGCCGGCGAATTTGTTGAAGAACCCCACCTGGCCGAACATCGGACCGATCCCTGCCATCTGGAACATCAGCCACTGGAGGGTTTCATAGCGGGTGGCCGGGTCTTCGGAAAGCAACCGGCTGGTTTTTTCCGCCAGGTAAATCAGGATCGCGCCGGACTCGAACAACGCCAGCGGCTGCCCGCTTGGGCCATTGGGGTCGATGATCGCGGGGATCTTGTTGTTGGGGTTCAGGGACATGAACTCGGGAGACAACTGGTCCTGGGTGTCGAAACTGACCTTGTGTGCCTCGTAGGGCAGGCCCAGCTCTTCGAGCATGATCGATACTTTTACACCGTTGGGCGTAGGCAGCGAGTACAGTTGCAGGCGTTCCGGGTGCTGGGCGGGCCATTTGCTGTTGATCGGGAAAGCGGCAAGTGCGTTCATCGGAAGAGGTCCCTGGGCGGAAAGTCCCCATGATAGTCATCTGTTCGCCACCCTGCATGGGTCATCAATAAGCAACATTGCCTGGCTAGAATCCCATGGGCGAACCAAAACGCCCAAGCGCACTCTTAAATGCGCTCGAAGGGTGAATGGAGGCACCTGGCTATACCGACAAGGAACACCCCCAGGACGCACACTGCGCCATTGGGCCGGGCCTGTCCGCCTTAACCCGACGCACGAAGACTCGAACCCATAATGAAGATCAAGCCTCTGCGCCTTGTGCAACAATTCAAACGCCATTCATACATGATGTTACCGCTGCTGCTGGTCACCGCCGGCATTGTTACGGCATTGGATGCCCGCGAAAGCCGCGCACAATCGGTGGACGGCGTGCAAACCCTGGTCTTCCTGCGCCACGGCGAAAAACCTGCCGGCGGCCTGGGCCAACTCAATTGCCAGGGCCTGAACCGCGCCATGAACCTGGCCAGTGTATTACCGGAAAAATTCGGCAAGGCCGATTACGTATTCGCCGCCAACCCCACGCGCAATGTCGAGGAAGGCGAGCTGGATAACTCCTACAGCTATATCCGCCCACTGATGACCATCAGTCCCAGCGCAATCAAGCTGGGTTTGCCGGTCAACATCAAGTTTTCCGCGAACGACACCAGTGCCCTGGCCGATGAGCTGGTCGAAGACAAGTACCACAACGCAACGATCTACACCGCCTGGTCCCACGGTTACCTGCCGGAGTTGATCAACAAAGTCGCCAGTGAAGCGGCCGGCGAGAAGCACACCATCACCGAAGACTGGTCCGGTAACGACTATGACTCGCTGTACGTGCTGACACTGACCTGGCACAACGGCAAGGCCTCGCTGCTCAGTCGCAACTACAAGCAGGGGCTCAATAATGGTGAGGAAACCTGCCCGGATCCGACCCAGGTCAGCGCCGATACCTGAAGGTTGGGCGTCAGGCGCGTATGATGGCCGCTATTGACTCATCTGCGGATCATCTCCATGCCCAACCTCGCTTCTGCCCAGCCCAACCGGGGCTGGTCGTTCTGGTGCAAACCTGCGCTGTTTCTGTTGGTGGCCTGCATCGGCCTCTACTATGTGAAATGGTCGCCCTACTACCTCAAGGCTTTTGTAGCGGCCGATAACCACAGCATCGGCGCGTCGATTCTCAATGACCAGCAAAGCTCGCCCCTCGCGGCGGCGCTGGCCTATGCCCAGGTATATTTCCTGGCGATCTGGAAGGCCGCCGTATTGGCGGTAATCCTCGGTTCGCTGCTGCAGGTGTTGATCCCCCGCGACTGGCTGTTGCGCCTGTTTGGCCGCGCCGGCCTGGGATCGACCCTGCGTGGCGGGCTGTTCGCCTTGCCGGGCATGATGTGCAGCTGCTGCGCGGCGCCTGTCGCAGCGGGTATGCGGCGCCAGAAAGTATCGGTCGGTGCGGCGCTGGCGTTCTGGATCGCCAACCCGGTCTTGAACCCGGCCACCTTGGTGTTCATGGGGTTTGTGCTGGGCTGGGGCTTTACCGCGCTGCGGCTGGTGGCGGGGATTGTGCTGGTGGTGGGTGTGTCGTTGGTGGCGCAGCGCATTGCACGTCCGGAGCAAGTGCCGGAAGCGGCGCTGCAGGCTGTGGCCGAAGTCAGCACGGTTGAGTCCGAAGCTTTCCTGGCGCGCTGGTTACGGACCTTGTGGCAGCTATTCTGGAGCACCATCCCGGTGTATATCCTCGCGGTGCTGATCCTTGGCGCGGCGCGGGTCTGGCTGTTCCCCCATGTGGACGGGGCGATGGCCGACAGCCTGGTGTGGCTGGTACCGCTGGCGATTGTCGGCACGTTGTTCGTGATTCCTACGGCGGCGGAGATTCCCATCGTACAAACCATGATGACCCTGGGCATGGGCACCGGCCCGGCCGTCGCCTTGCTGATGACCCTGCCGAGCGTGAGCCTGCCGTCGCTGCTGATGCTGCGTAAGGATTTCGATGCGCGAGTACTGGTGACGGTGGCCGGGCTGACCATGCTGATGGGGGTGGTGTGCGGGTTGATCGGGGCGGTGATTCTTTAGCTTTTGCGTGAAGGCTTCAGTGCACCCCCGCGACCCAAGTGTGGGAGGGGGCTTGCTCCCGATGGCGGTCTGTCAGTTAAAATATGGGTGACTGCTGCACCGCAATCGGGGGCAAGCCCCCTCCCACATTGGGCCTGCGGCGTTTGGACTGGATCATCCGGCGCTCGAGAGCCAAAACTCCTGTTTCCCGGCATTAACTGAAGAAACCGGCTCAACCTGTTGTGAGCTCAATGGCATCCGAAAACTCACCCCACCCGAGCAGCCCGCTCGCGCAAATACTCCACCACCGCGCCCTGCTCCCCGGCAAACTCGATCCGCGCGCCTTTCTTTTCACGCTGAAACGCGTACATCGGGTCGTAGTACTCGCGCAGCCCGACGATCCAACCCCGATGCAAATCCACGCTTGCACTGCGGGCCTGCTCGGCCAGGGCCTCTTGCATCAGCGCATGCAAACGCTGAAAGCGCTCCCCACCCAAGCGTTTGTGGATATTGGCCAGACTCTGGGTCAGACGCTCGGCAAAGCGCGCAAAGCCCGACTCGCCAAACGCTGCATTGAACTCTGCGCACAGCTCAATGACATATTCGCGCAACACCCGCTCCACGCGGTTTTCCAGACTTTCTTCCAGCCACACCATCGGATACGTCTGCATGCCCCGGTGCAAATTCAGCGGCAAGGCGCAGCTACCGATCATGCGGCTTTCATCTTCGAGCAAAAACTGCTCGATGCCTTGTGCACGCTTTTTAAGAACGTCCACCGCCAGGCGGTTCTCAAAGTCGATGGTGGACGGCTGGCCCGTCGCGCGTTTGCCAAAGCTTGAGCCGCGGTGATTGGCGTAGCCTTCCAGGTCCAGGCCATTGTTCAACTGATTGATGACCTCGGTTTTGCCGCTGCCGGTCAGCCCCCCAACAAGACGAAGTCGCACTGCTCAACAGCCTGATCCACCGTCTCCAGCAGAAACGTGCGCATGGCCTTATACCCACCACTCACTCGGGGGTAATCGACACCTGACTCGTCCTTCAGCACCCGCTGCACCAATTGCGAGCGCAAGCCGCCGCGGAAGCAATACAGATAACCGTGAGGGTTGGCCTTGGCAAACGCGGTCCAGCGCGCCAGCCGTTCCTCAAGTACTGCGCCACTGACCAACTCATGGCCCAGCACAATTGCAGCTTGCTGGCCTTGCTGCTTGTAGCAGGTGCCTACACGTTGGCGCTCCTGGTCGGTCATCAACGGCAGGTTGACCACACCGGGAAATGCGCCTTTGGTGAATTCAACCGGCGCGCGGGTATCCATCATCGGCCGGTCGTTGAGGAAGATGTCGCGGTAATCGGTGATGTTAGTCGCCATCAAACCACCTCTACCGCGTTGCTCTGTCGCTCAAGCAGTTCGCCGATCGGCTCGAGGGTAAGGCCCAGTTCAGCGGCCACCGCGTGGAACTCGGCGTCGCCTTCGGGCGTGACGGCGATCAGCAGGCCGCCGCTGGTTTGCGGATCGCACAGCACGCGCTTGTGCAGCTCCTGCACACGCCCGAGCTTGCTGGCGTAGCTGTCGAAGTTGCGCAAGGTCCCGCCCGGTACGCAACCCTGCTCCAGGTAGTACTCGACGCCCGGCAGACGGGGCACTTTTGCATACTCGATGCGAGCCGTGAGGCCGCTGCCGTCGGCCATCTCTACCAGGTGACCAAGCAGGCCGAAACCGGTGACATCGGTCATGGCCGCCACCCCGGCCAGTTTGCCGAAACGGCTACCGGGTTTGTTGAGGGTGCACATCCAGTCGCGGGCCAGGCCGATATCCGCTTCGCGCAACTTGCCTTTCTTTTCGGCGGTCGTGAGGATGCCGATGCCCAAGGGTTTGGTCAGGTACAGCTTGCACCCGGCGGTGGCGGTGTCGTTGCGCTTCATATGGCGCTTGTGCACGATGCCGGTCACGGCCAGGCCGAAGATCGGCTCCGGGGCGTCGATGGAGTGCCCACCGGCCAGCGGGATGCCGGCAGCGTCGCAGACCGCGCGGCCGCCACGAATGACTTCGCGGGCAATCTCCGGCGCCAGCACATTCACCGGCCAACCGAGAATGGCAATGGCCATCAACGGGTCGCCGCCCATGGCGTAGATGTCGCTGATGGCATTGGTGGCGGCGATGCGGCCGAAGTCAAAGGGGTCGTCGACGATCGGCATGAAAAAATCGGTGGTGGAGACCACGCCGCGCTCGTCGTCGATGGCGTACACCGCCGCATCGTCACGGGAGGCGTTGCCTACCCACAGGTTGGGGTCGAGGTTCTGCGCGCCGCTGCCGGCAAGGATCACTTCCAGCACCTGGGGCGAGATCTTGCAGCCGCAACCCGCACCGTGGCTGTACTGGGTAAGGCGAATCGGCTCGTTCATGGTGGACCTCAAGCTATCAAGTGCGCCGATTCTAGCAGACAGCAAAAGGCCGGCTGGGCTCATATGAACCCAGCCGGCCTTTTGGTTCAGCGCTTACTGGCGGGCAGCGAGCAAACGCTTGTGGCGGTTACGTCGTGCGATATTCAGGCACTCGATAGCCGCCGAGAACGCCATGGCCGCATACACGTAGCCTTTGGGCACATGGGCGCCGAAGCCTTCGGCGATCAGCGTCATGCCGATCATGATCAAAAAGCCCAGGGCCAGCATCACCACGGTCGGGTTGTCGTTGATGAACTTGGCCAACGGTTCTGCCGCCACCAGCATCACGATCACCGAGGTCACCACGGCGATGATCATGATCGGCAAGTGTTCGGTCATGCCCACTGCCGTGATGATGCTGTCGATGGAAAACACCAGGTCGAGCAGCAGGATCTGTCCGATCGCCGCGGCAAAACCGATGGCGACTGTATTGCCGAGCGTGGTCGTTTCCTCAGGCTCCGGGTCCATGCTGTGATGGATCTCGGTGGTGGCCTTCCACACCAGGAACAAGCCACCGGCAATCAGGATCATGTCTTTCCACGAGAACGCCTGGCCGAACACTTCGAAGACCGGCGCCGTCAGTTGCACGATAAACGCGATGGTGCTCAACAGGCCCAGGCGCAATACCAACGCCATGCTGATGCCAATGCGCCGCGCCTTGGCCCGGTGCTGCTCGGGTAATTTGTTGGTGAGGATCGAGATGAAGATCAGGTTATCGATGCCCAGCACGATTTCCATGACGATCAAGGTCGCCAGTGCGATCCAGGCGGTGGGGCTGGCGGCCAGTTGTAAAAGATAATCCATAGGTCAGTCCTGACGTTGTGCTGGGGAATTAGGTTTCTTGGGTATGGGATTCTGCATCTTTTTCTGGCTGATCATCCTTCTTCTGCGGATTGATCAGGCCCTGGGTCGCTTCACTCAATGCCTGTTCAGCGGCTTTCTGGGTGTCATCGATTGCTTGCTTGGCCGTTTCGGTGGCTTTGCCCAGCACCTGCTGCGCGCTTTTCTCGACTTGATCACACCCGCCGATCATCACCAATGAAAGCGCAAGCAGTGCAGCCGCGCCCAGGGAATTGAGTTTCATGATGTATTCCTCGTTAGAACGCTTGGGTCCAAATAGTAGCCCCGCGATAGCGACGCATTCTATGCAGGCGAATAGTTCAGTAAAATTCGTATTTTTCTCGCGTATACTTCGGTTTTTACGAAGTGTAGAAGGCCATGCTCAATTATCGTCAATTGCATTACTTCTGGGTGGTGGCAAAGACCGGCAGCATCGTGCGTGCCTGCGAGCAACTGAACCTCACCCCCCAGACCATCAGCGGGCAGATCAGCCTGTTGGAACATACCTTTGGCATCGCGCTGTTTCAGCGTGTCGGCCGCCAGCTGGAGCTGACCGAAGCCGGACGCCAGGCGCTGCCCTATGCCGAGCAGATGTTCCAGACCGGCAATGAATTGGAAGCGATGCTGCGCGCACAACCCAACGAGCAGCAGATTGTATTTCGCGTCGGCGTGGCGGATGTGGTGCCCAAGTCCATCGTGTACCGGCTGATTGCCCCCACCATGGAACTGAGCGAACCGATCCGCATCACCTGCCGTGAAGACAAACTCGAACGGTTATTGGCCGACCTGGCCATCCAGCGCCTGGACCTGGTGATCTCCGACAGCCCGATGCCCACGCACCTGGACATCAAGGGCTACAGCCAGAAGCTGGGGGAATGTGGCATCAGTTTTTTCGCCACCCAGGCATTGGCTGACCAACATAGCGGCGAGTTCCCAGGGTGTTTGCACGGCGCACCGTTGCTGATCCCCGGCGCAGAGACCGTGGTGCGCAGCCGTCTGCAACGCTGGTTTGCCGATCAGCAGATTCAACCCAGGATCATCGGCGAGTTCGACGACAGCGCGCTGATGCAGGCCTTCGGGCAATCGGGCAGCGGCATCTTTATCGCCCCCAGCGTGATCGCCGATGAGGTGGTGCGCCAATACGGCGTGGCGCTGATCGGCCAGACCGACGCGGTGACCGAGTCGTTTTATGCCATCTCGGTGGAGCGCAAGGTCAAGCACCCTGGCATCGTGGCGATTACCGAGGGCGCCCGACGCGAGCTGTTTACCACCCTGCCCTGATGACACGCCCGCGCCGATGAATCCAAATCCGACAGTGCGGGTGACGGAATGACGCAGCGAACGGGACTCGTCCTACAGCATGTTAGACTTCGCGCCTGCTGCCTACAGTACTTTCTCCTTGCAATGCTGTGCCCTACTAAAAAAATCAGAGACAACTGTTTATGACTGCTGCCCCTTCCCTGCTGCAACGTTTAATGCGCGTCAGCCTGGTCACCCAAATTATCATCGGCCTGATCGCCGGGATTCTGCTGGCCCTGTTGCTGCCTGAGGCCGCCAAGGCCACCGGGTTTATCGGCAAAGTGTTCGTCACGGCGCTGAAGGCCGTCGCGCCGATCCTGGTGTTCGTGCTGGTGATGGCGTCTATCGCCAATCATAAACACGGCCAGGAAACCCATATCCGGCCGATCCTGTTCCTGTATCTGTTGGGCACCTTTGCCGCTGCCGTGGTTGCGGTGGTTGCCAGCATGCTGTTCCCGTCGTCCCTGGTACTGGCCACCCATGACGCCACCGTGAGCGCCCCCGGCGGTATCGGCGAGGTGCTGCAAAGCCTGCTGCTGAGCGTGGTCGATAACCCGGTCAGCGCACTGATGAATGCCAACTTCATCGGCATCCTGGCCTGGGCCATCGGCATGGGCATTGCCATTCGCCATGCCGGCGAAACCACCCGCACGGTGCTCGATGACCTGTCCAACGGTGTGACGCTGATCGTGCGCGTGGTGATCCGCTTTGCCCCGCTGGGGATCTTCGGCCTGGTCGCCTCGACCCTGGCCACCTCCGGCTTCGGCGCCCTGCTCGGCTATGCCCACCTGCTGGTGGTGCTGATCGGCTGCATGCTGTTCGTAGCGCTGGTGGTCAACCCGGCCATCGTGTTCTGGAAACTGCGCCGTAACCCGTATCCGCTGGTGCTGCTGTGCCTGCGCGAAAGCGGTATTACCGCGTTCTTCACCCGCAGCTCGGCGGCGAATATTCCGGTGAACCTGGCGTTGAGCAAACGCCTGGGCCTGCATGAAGACACCTATTCGGTGTCGATCCCGCTTGGCGCTACGATCAATATGGCCGGCGCCGCGATCACTATTACGGTGCTGACCCTGGCGGCCGTGCACACGCTGGGCATTGCCGTAGACCTGCCCACCGCCGTGCTGCTCAGTGTGGTCGCGGCCATTTGCGCCTGCGGGGCTTCGGGCGTGGCCGGTGGTTCGCTGCTGTTGATTCCGCTGGCGTGCAGCCTGTTCGGCATTCCGAGCGAGATCGCCATGCAGGTGGTGGCTGTAGGTTTCATCATCGGTGTGCTGCAGGATTCGGCGGAAACCGCGCTCAACTCGTCCACCGATGTGCTGTTCACTGCGGCGGCGTGCCTGGACAAGGATGAACGGTTGGCTTGAACGCCAGCTGTAAAAAAAGCCCGGGCCGTTCGTTGAAGAACGCACCCGGGCTTTTTAGTGGGTGCTTAGAAAGCGCCCATGTAATCACGCTTGCCCACTTCAACGCCGTTATGACGCAGCAAGGCGTAAGCGGTAGTGACGTGGAAGAAGAACTGCGGCAGGCCGTAGGTCAGCAGGTAGGACTGGCCGCTGAAGCGCTTCTCTTTCGGGGTGCCTGGGCGGGTGACGATTTCGATGCCTTCCTTGCCGTCGATCTGCTCGGGCTTGATGGTATCGACGAAGGCCAGCACCTTGGCGATCAGCGCTTGCAGGTCGGCGAAGGTGACTTCGCTGTCTTCGTACTTCGGCACTTCGATCTCGGCCAGGCGCGCGGAAACGCCCTTGGCGAAGTCGACGGCGATCTGCACCTGGCGCACCAGCGCGAACATATCCGGGAACAGGCGCGCTTGCAGCAGAGCGTTCGGCTCGATGTTCTTGGCGGTGGCGTGGGCTTCGGCTTTGTTCAGCACATCGCTGAGGGCGTTGAGCATTTGCTTGAAGACTGGGATAGAAGCGGCATACAGGGAAATGGTCATGTCAGTCTCGTGGTAATGGCAGGGTTGGAACCAGCGACGATTATAGCCATGCCTGCCGCTTGTCTTTTATTTTTTCCGGCTTAGGCTAGTGGATTCACTGCATAGGGAAAGCGCGATGACCGCCGAGCACGACACCGACACGCCTGAGCCGCGCCTGAACAGCACGGAAATCCGCATCCTGGGCTGCCTGATCGAAAAACAGGCGACCAACCCGGAAACCTACCCCCTGACCCTCAACGCCCTGGTGCTGGCGTGCAACCAGAAGACCAGCCGGGAACCGGTGACCAATCTCAGCCAGGGCCAGGTCGGCCAGAGCTTGCGCGTGCTGGAAGGCCAGGGTTATACCCGGCTGGTCATGGGCAGCCGCGCCGACCGCTGGGAACACCGCGTGGACAAGGCGCTGGAACTGGTGCCCGCGCAAATGATCCTGATCGGGCTGCTGTTCCTGCGCGGCCCGCAGACGGTCAATGAGTTGCTGACGCGCAGCGGGCGCATGCATGACTTTGAGGACGCCGAGCAGGTAGTGCATCAGCTCGAACGCCTGATTGCACGGGGCCTGGCGCTATTGGTGCCGCGCCAGGCGGGGCAGCGCGAGGACCGGTATACCCATGCGCTGGGGGACCCGGCGGATATCGAAACGATTATTGCCGCGCGCGGCAACCCGGTGGAGCGCGGCGGCGGGGGCGTCTGCGTCGAGCGTATCGAAGAGCTGGAAGCGCGAATTGCGGCGCTGGAAGAACGCCTGGCGCAGTTGGAACAGGCCTGACGAGGGTCCAACTTGGAACATGCTGCCAGTTGTAGGAGCGAGCAAGGGCTAGCCGCCCGCCTCGCTCCTACATCGCTCCCCGCTTAAACCGTCAGGTGCGGGCGAACGCCACGGCCGCCTGAAATTGCTCCGGTGTAGGACGCACGCCGGTATACAGCACAAACTGCTCCAATGCCTGGATCGCAATCACTTCAAGGCCGGTAATCACCCGCTTGCCCTGGGCACGCCCGCGCACGATCAACGGGGTTTCAGCGGGGATCGCCACGACATCGAACACCGTCTCGGCTTGATCAACGGCATCGGTCTCGAACGCCAACTGATCCGCCTCTGCCCCGCCGGTCATGCCAATCGGTGTCACGTTAACCAGCATGCGTGGACGCAACCCGCCCAGTTCAGCCTGCCACTCATACCCCAGGTTACGTGCCAGCGCCCTGCCCGCCACCTCATTGCGCGCCACGATCACGCCATTGGCGTAACCGCCGTCACGCAAGGCGCTGGCCACGGCCTTGGCCATGCCGCCGCTGCCGCGCAGGGCGAAGCTTGAGTCCTTCGGTACCTGGTGTTTTTTCAGCAGTTGCTCGACGGCAATGTAGTCGGTGTTGTAGGCCTTGAGACGGCCGCCGGTGTTAACGATGGTGTTCAGGGAATCGATGGCTTGAACCGAATCGTCCAGTTCGTCCACTAAAGCGATGGCAGCCTCCTTGAACGGCATCGACACGCCGCAACCCCGGATGCCCAGGGCCCGTATGCCAC
Source organism: Pseudomonas sp. R1-43-08 (assembly GCF_003852255.1). Lineage (NCBI taxonomy): Bacteria > Pseudomonadati > Pseudomonadota > Gammaproteobacteria > Pseudomonadales > Pseudomonadaceae > Pseudomonas > Pseudomonas sp. R1-43-08. The sequence continues at coordinate 2,027,209 of NZ_CP027734.1, read as the reverse complement.
CGATCGCGCCGGGCAGATCCTGGCTGCTGAAGGCTTTATAGTAAAAATTCAGGCCCAACTGCTCATACAGATGGTTATGAAAGCGCAGGCCGAAATTCCCGGGACGCGCCGACAGTGACATGCACAGTTGGGTGTCCTTGTTGGGGTGCATCTGCATGGGGAGCTCCTTGAAGTAAGCAAATCGGTACAGACCTTACACAACCTTTACCTATCGGCTGTGCTGTTTTTCAGAAATACGTTGTCTTAAAAGTATCCCCGCGACAATCCTTGAGTCTATTGATTGCAGACCACAAGCGCAGGGGCTAACCGAGGAATGACCATGATGCGTAAAGTCCCCAGGATCGCCTTGCTTATTGGCGCACTCGCGATGGCAGGCCAAGCCTCCGCCCACGGTGGTGGTTGGGGCGGCCCGGCCGTATTGGGTGCTCTTGTCGGTGCAGCCGTTGTCGGCTCCGTGGTTGCCAGCCAGCCGCGTGAGGTTTATGTGCAGCAACCGGTGTACGTCCAGCCGCAGCCGGTGTATGCCGCTCCGCCACCGGTCTACTACGCACCGCCACCACCGGTGTACGTGCAGCAACAGGTTTATTACCGCCCGGCGCCGGTCTATTACGGCCCGCCACGGGGTTATGGCTACTATGGCCCGCCCCACGGCTACTACCGCCACGGCTGGTAGCACATCGCTGTACATGCAACAGGCCTCGCCCACACGCGGGGCCTTTTTTTACCTGGAACGTCTGGATTTATCTTGCCAAGGTCGTTGTGAGGACAATGCTCGGGCGGCAATCCCACATGATCCGGGTGGGATCTCCTCTTGCTCGACCGGTACGAACGCTGTCATGTTTGTGTCACGAGCCCGTTTCACTATCGACCTTGTCCACCCAATAACAATTACGGACGATTGACCATGCCTACACAAAATCCGCATCGCACCGCTGGCCTCTGCACTTCCAGCAAGGTCTACAGCGCCCTGACCGAACTCAAGCACCTGGAAGGCCACCGCAGCGCGAAGTTCCTGGCATTGCTGGCAGAGAACCTTGTGCGCAAGGGCCTGCTCAGCGAACAGGAAGTGGTGCACATGCTCGATCAGGTGGTGGACTGACGCCCGGCGTTGATGTTGACTATCGAGCCAGGTGATTTTTCCTACGCGCCGCCGCACCGTAAGGTGACCTCCATAACGTTTGGAGGTACTTATGCCCACTGTTCAGATCATGTCCGTCATCGGCAGCGCCGTTCCCGCCCCTCTTCGCAAGCTGGGCTTGCTCGCCTGCTGGTATGTAGTACGCGATGGCGAGCCTATCAGCGGCCCGCTCACTTCGTTATCCGACGCCCAACTGCAGCTGGCTGCCAACTACAGGCTTGAAGCCTAGGGCAACGGCAATTTGACGCGCGGCTTGGTTTCCACGAACAACGCCCAGCAGGAAATGAACAGCGCCGCGACCAGCGGCCCGATCACGAAGCCGTTCAGGCCGAACACCGACAGGCCGCCCAGCGTCGAGATCAGGATCAGGTAGTCCGGCATCTTGGTGTCCTTGCCCACCAGAATCGGGCGCAGTACGTTGTCCACCAGGCCGATCACGAACACGCCGAACAGCGCCAGCACCACGCCCTGCCAGATCGACCCGCTCAACAGGAAGTAGGCGGCCACCGGCCCCCATACAATCCCGGCGCCCACCGCAGGCAGCAGGGATAGAAACGCCATCAATACCGCCCAGAGCAACGCGCTGGGAATATCCAGGAACCAGAAAATAAAGCCCCCAGCGCACCTTGAGTGACGGCCACCAGCACGTTGCCCTTGACCGTGGCTCGCACCACCCGGTTGAACTTGAGTTGCAGGCGGCGCTTTTGCGGCTCGGCCAATGGCACCGCCGTGCGCACCTTGCGTACCAGTTCCGGGCCGTCGCGCAGCAGGAAGAACAGCAGGTAGAGCATGATGAAAAAGCTCACCAGGAAATCGAACGTACCCTGGCCGAAGCTGAACGCCTGTGTGGCGAAGAACTGGCTGCCCTGCATCGCACCTTTCACCACCTTTTCCCGCAGCCCTTCCAGGTTGCCCATGCCGAAGCGGTCCAGCAGGTGCTGGAAATACGGCGGCAGGAAATGCTTGAACTGCTCGATATAACCGGCCACATCCAACTGGCCGCTTTCGACGTTCTTGTAAAGGGTGGCGCCCTCTTGCACCAGCAAGGCGCTGGTAATGATCACCGGCAAAATCGCGATCACCAGGCACACCGTCAAGGTGGTCAGGGAGGTCAGGTTGCGGTTCCAGCCAAAGCGCTGCTGCAGGCGGCGCTGCATGGGCGCGAAGATGATGCCGAGGATCACCGCCCAGAACACCGCGCCGTAGAACGGCAGCAATATCCAGATGAAGGCGACGGTCACCAGGGCCAGCAGTAACAGCAGGGTCTTGAATTGCAGGTTGGTTTGATTCATGTCCGATCCATGTCAAAAAAGCACAGGGCCGGTGTCGGCCCTGTTGCTTAGTCCGCAGCGAAACCTGGGAGTGCCCTGGTTGATCGAACAAGCATAGATCGGCTTATCTAGACGTGGGTCAATGCACCACGCCAAGGCCTGCACTACCCTCGCGCCTTTTGCGGCTCACACCTCCATGCTCCCACTGATCGCCCCCGAACTGCTCGCGCCCGCCGGCACGTTGAAGAACATGCGTTACGCCTTTGCCTATGGCGCCGATGCGGTGTACGCCGGCCAGCCGCGCTACAGCCTGCGCGTGCGCAACAATGAATTTGACCACGCCAACCTGGCCCTCGGGATCCAGGAAGCCCATGCACAGGGCAAGCGTTTCTACGTGGTGGTGAACATCGCGCCGCACAACGCCAAGCTGAAAACCTTTCTCAAGGACCAGGCCCCCGTGGTCGCCATGGGCCCGGACGCGCTGATCATGTCTGACCCAGGGCTGATCATGCTGGTGCGCCAGCATTTTGCGCAGATGCCGGTTCACTTGTCGGTTCAAGCCAATACCGTCAACTGGGCCAGTGTGGCGTTCTGGCAACAACAAGGCATCTGCCGGGTGATCCTGTCACGGGAGTTGTCGCTGGAAGAGATCGGCGAGATTCGCCAACACGTGCCGACCATGGAACTGGAGGTGTTCGTCCATGGCGCCCTGTGCATGGCCTATTCCGGGCGTTGCCTGCTATCGGGCTACATGAACAAGCGCGACGCCAACCAGGGCACCTGCACCAATGCATGTCGATGGAAATACCAAGCCACCCCGGCGGTGGAAAATGCCACGGGTGACATCGTCCAGGCATTCGAACCGACGCTGGGCATCGGCACGCCGACCGACCAGGTATTCCTGTTGCAGGAAGCCAATCGCCCCACTGAGCAGATGCCGGCGTTCGAAGACGAACACGGCACCTACATCATGAACGCCAAGGATCTGCGCGCCGTGCAGCACGTGGAGCGCCTGACCCGCATGGGCGTGCATTCACTGAAGATCGAAGGCCGCACCAAATCGCACTTCTATTGTGCGCGCACCACCCAGGTGTATCGCCGCGCAATTGATGATGCGATGGCCGGTCGCGCCTTTGACCGCCGCTTGATGACCGACCTCGAATCCCTGGCCCAGCGCGGTTACACCGAAGGTTTCCTGCGCCGCCATGTGCACGACGAATACCAGAACTACCAGAACGGCAGCTCCGTCTCCGAGCGCCAGCAGTTTGTCGGTGAATTGACCGGCGAACGCCGGGGCGAGCTGGCCGAGGTCAAGGTGAAGAACCGCTTTGCCGTGGGCAATCAGCTGGAACTGATGACGCCGGCCGGCAACTTTCACTTTGCCCTGGCCACCTTGCATAACGCCAAGGGCGACGCCATCGAGGTTGCGCCGGGGGATGGGCACACGGTGTATGTGCCCCTGCCGGCCGAGCTGGACCTGGCGTTTGGCTTGCTGATGCGCGACGTGTAGGTCAGATCCTGAACTGGCCCACCAACTGCCCGAGGCGCTGGCCCAGGTCCGCCAGGCTGCGGGAAGTCTGGGCGCCGAGCTGGGTTTCATCGGCCACACTGTCCACCGCCACGGCAATCTGGTGCACGCTGCGGTTGATCTCTTCTGCCACAGCGGTTTGTTCCTCGGCGGCGCTGGCGATCTGTGCGTTCATCGAGTTGATGGTGCCGATCAGCTGGGCCATGGTGTCGAGCGACGCGCCGGCCTGGTTGGCCTGGGCCGACGTGCCGTCACCAGCATCGCTGGAGCGGCGCATGGCATCCACGGCGGCTTCGGTGCCTTTTTGCAGGCGGTCGATCATGCCCTGGATTTCCTGAGTGCTGGTCTGGGTGCGGCTGGCCAGGGCGCGCACTTCATCGGCGACCACCGCAAACCCACGTCCGGCCTCCCCTGCCCGCGCAGCTTCAATTGCCGCGTTGAGCGCCAGCAGGTTGGTTTGTTCAGCAATCGAGCGAATCACGCCCAGCACACTGACAATCGACGACACGTCCTGTTGCAGGCTGTCGAGGGACACACCGCTACTGCGGATATCGTTCACCAGCGCGTGAATCTGCGCGATGCTGCCGTCCACCACACGCTTGGCGGCCTGGCCCTCGGCATCGGTCTGCTGCGCGGCAACGGCGGCACCCTGGGCACTGCGCGCCACTTCATGGGCGGCGGACGACATCTGATTGATCGCGGTGGCGACCTGATCGGTTTCGTGACGCTGGCGTTCCATAGCGGTTTCCGAGCGCTGGGCTTGCTCGGACACCTGGCTCACCAGGCCGGTGAGTTGCGCGGTCATTTCGGTGATCTGGCGGACCAGGCCGTGGATCTTGTCGACAAACCGATTGAACGCGCCGGCCAGGTCGCCGAGCTCATCCTGGCTGGTAATGGCCAGGCGGCGTGTCAGGTCACCTTCACCGGCGGCGATATCGTCCAGGTTGGCCTTCATCAGGCTCAGTGGGCGCAGGATCGTGTTGGCCACCAGCAGGCCGACGGCGGCAATCACCAGCAATACCACGACCGCCAGACCGAGAATGCTCAACAGTACGCCTTCCATGCGTTTCTCTACCTTGGCCTCGACCACCGCAACCTGAGCATCGATGCCATCCAGGTTGACCGAGGTACCGATGACCATGTCCCACTTGGGCAGGTATTCGGTATAGCCGAGCTTGGGCACCAGCTCGGTCTGGCCGGGCTGGGTCGAACTGTATTGCAGGTAGTGGGTACCGTCCTTGCCGACTTTGACCAGGTCGCGGTTGACGTAGACGCCGTTGGGGTCGCGGTTGTCCTTGAAACTCTTGCCCACGCCGTCCGGGCTGTTGCCCTTGAACAGGCGAATGGTCTCGGAATCGTAGCCGAAGAAATAACCGTCCTTGCCGTAGCTGGTGTTGGACAGCAACTTGACCACCTGCGCCCGCGCTGCCGTATCACCGGGGGCGGCCGCGTCGTAGAACGGCTTGATGGTGGTCAGGGCCACCTCGACATAACTGTGCAGCGTGGTCTTGGCGTCATTGAGCAGACGTTGGCGGGTTTCATCCACTTCGTTGCGCGCCTGGCCCTGAAGTATCCACACGGTGGTCAGGCTGATCACCAGGGCGAACAGCAACACCGGCACTATGGCAAGGGTCAGGACTTTGGCCTTGAGGCTCAGACGCATGGCTTTTCTCTCTTATTAGGGGCGGCTTGAGAGGTTAGCGGCCAAACGTCAATTTTCTAGAGCACTCTCTTGTGGCGAGGGAGCTTGCTCCCGCTCGGGTGCGCAGCGCCCGCCAGCTTTTGGGGCCGCTTCGCAGCCCAGCGGGAGCAAGCTCCCTCGCCACGATGGACGCCTCAGAGCGTCATCGCCGCCAGCCAGCCAAACGCCAGCAGCGGCAGGTTGTAGTGCAGGAAGGTCGGCACCACGGTGTCCCAGATATGATGGTGCTGGCCGTCGATATTCAGGCCGGAGGTCGGCCCGAGGGTGGAGTCTGACGCCGGTGAACCGGCGTCGCCCAAGGCCCCGGCGGTGCCGACGATACATACAATCGCCAGCGGGCTGAAACCCAGTTGCACGCACAACGGCACAAAAATCGCGGCCAGGATCGGCACCGTGGAAAACGACGAACCGATGCCCATGGTCACCAACAGCCCCACCAGCAGCATCAACAGCGCCCCTACCCCACGGCTATGGCCGATGAACGCCGCCGAGGCCTCCACCAGCGAGCGCACATCACCGGTGGCCTTGAGCACTTCGGCAAAGCCCGACGAGGCGATCATGATGAAGCCGATCATCGCCATCATCTTCATGCCTTCGGTGAACAGGTCATCGGTGTCGCGCCAGCGCACGATGCCCGACACCGAGAAAATCAGGAACCCGGCTAGCGCGCCGATGATCATCGAGTCCAGCCACAGCTGAATGATGAACGCCGAAGCAATCGCCAGGCCGGCGACCAGCAGGGTCAACGGGTTGTACTGCACCGCCACCTGCTCGACACGCTCGATTTTCTCAAGGTCATACACGCGCTTTTTGCGGTAGCTGATAAACACCGCCACCAGCAGGCCGACCACCATGCCCAGCGCGGGCAGGCTCATGGCGTGGGTCACGTTGACCTGGCTGATGTCCACGCCGCTCTTGGCTACGTTGGCCAGCAGGATCTGGTTGAGGAAGATATTGCCGAAGCCCACCGGCAGGAACATGTAGGGCGTGATCAAGCCGAACGTCATGACGCAAGCGATCAGGCGGCGATCCAGTTGCAGTTTGGTCAATACATATAACAGCGGCGGCACCAGCAGCGGGATGAACGCGATGTGGATCGGCAGGATGTTCTGCGAAGCAATCGCCACCGCCCACAACAGGCCGATCAACAGCCATTTGACGTGATTGCCGCCGCTGGCTTCCTGGCGATCGACCAACAACAGCGCTTTGTCCGCCAGGGCATGGGCCAGGCCGGATTTGGCAATCGCCACCGCGAAAGCGCCGAGTAAGGCGTAGGACAAAGCCACCGTCGCACCGCCGCCCAAACCACTGTTGAACGCTTTGAGCGTGGCGTCGATACCCAGGCCACCGGTCAAGCCGCCCACCAGGGCGCCCACGATGATGGCGATGACCACATGCACGCGGGACAGGCTGAGCACCAGCATGGTGCCGACCGCGGCGATAACAGCGTTAATCATGGTTACCTCAAGACAGAAACATAAAAGACCGGCATGCCCGCGCCTCAGCGGCCATTGAAGGTGCTGCCGGCGTACGGGCTCAAAGAGGTCTTATTAGAGGCCGCGCACTTTGCAGCAGCCGGGCGGCCATGTCAAAAAGCGACGCCGTTTTGAGGGTTAAATTGATTGTTTGAATAAAGAAAAACTCGGCGCAGCCGATAACGACTTTCTATGTGTATTCAGGTAAAGGATGTCCCGATGTCGCTCAGGCAGCTCTCCATTCAATGGAAAATCACCCTGCTCGCGGGCCTCTGCCTGCTGGGGATCGTGACCCTGCTGGTGGGTCTGTCGCTGTATCGCATGGCGCAGAATTCCGAGCAGGTCAAAGCGTCCAGCATGCAGATGCTCGATGAGGCCGCCCAGGCGCGCATCGAGGCTCAAGGTGAAGTGCAGGCGCTGGGCATTCGCCAGCAGTTCATGGATGCCTATCAGTACGGCCATGGGTTTTCCCGCCAGGTGCTATTTTTGCGCGAGCAGGCGGAAAAACGCTTTCTCGACGCCTTCGACACCCGCGAAGACCTGACCCGTCAGGTCAGGGCCGCGCTCCAGGCCAACCCCGACCTGCTTGGCTTGTCGCTGGTGTTCGAAGCCAATGCGCTGGACGGCAAGGATGAGTTGTTCGCCAACCAGGCGGAACTGGGCAGTAACGACACCGGCCGCTTCGCCCTGTACTGGTCGCAGCCGACGCCCGGCAAAATCACCTCCATGGCGCTGCCCGAAAGCGACATGAGCGACACCTCCGTCGGCCCCAGCGGCGAAAAAGCCAACGCCTGGTTCACCTGCCCGCGCACCACCCTCAAGCCCTGCGTGATCGAGCCTTACTTTTATGTGATCGACGGGCAGAATGTGCTGATGACCAGTATCGTCTTCCCGCTGATCGTCAACGGCAAGGTCATTGCCTCGCTGTCGGTGGACATCAACCTCAACAGCCTGCAGGCCGTGAGCCAACAGGCCAGCCAGAAACTGTACGACGGCCAGACCCACGTCAGCATCCTCAGCCCCACCGGCTTGCTTGCCGGCTACAGCCCGGACGCCAGCAAGCTCAGCCAGCGCCTGGACCAAGTCGACACGGCCAACGGCGCAGAGTTGATCACGGCCCTGGCCAGCAGCACACAGACCCGCAGCCTGCGTAGCGATCAGCAACTCAAAGTGCTGGCGCCCTTTGCCCCGATCCCCGGCGGCAAGCCGTGGGGCGTGCTGCTGGACGTACCGAAAAAAGTCCTGGTGGCGCCGGCCGAGGCGCTCAAGGCCCAACTGGATGCCGACAATACCCAGGGCACCCTGCTGGAACTCGGGCTGGGCCTGCTGGCCGCCGTGGTCGGTCTGATCCTGGTGTGGTTGATGGCGCGCAGCGTGACCCGGCCGATCCTCGGTGTAGCGCACATGCTCCAGGACATCGCCAGCGGCGAAGGCGACCTGACCCGCCGCCTGGCCTACGACAAACAGGACGAGCTGGGCCAACTGGCGGGCTGGTTCAACCGTTTCCTCGACAAGCTGCAGCCAATCATTGCCGAGGTCAAACGCTCGGTGCAGGACGCCCGCGGCACAGCCGACCAATCCGCCGCGATTGCCAGCGAAACCAGCGCCGGCATGGAGCAGCAGTATCGCCAGGTTGACCAGGTGGCCACCGCTTCCCACGAAATGAGCGCCACCGCCCAGGACGTCGCCCGTAGCGCAGCCCAGGCAGCGCAAGCCGCCCGCGATGCCGACCAATCCACCCGCGACGGCCTGACCGTGATCGATCAGACCACCAGCAACATCGGCTTGCTGGCCGCTGACATGAGTACGGCCATGGCGCAGGTTGAAGGCCTGGCCAGCAGCAGCGAAAAAATCGGCTCGGTCCTGGAAGTGATTCGCGGCATCGCCGAGCAGACCAACCTGTTGGCGCTCAATGCCGCCATCGAGGCAGCCCGCGCCGGTGAGGCCGGTCGTGGCTTTGCCGTGGTGGCCGACGAAGTGCGCAACCTGGCACGGCGCACCCAGGAGTCGGTGGAAGAAACCCGCGTGGTAATCGAACAATTGCAAAGCGGCACCGAGGAAGTAGTCGGTGCCATGGGCAACAGCTACCGCCAGGCCCAAGGCAGCGTCGAACAGGTCGGCCAGGCAGTCACCGCGCTACGCCAGATCGGTGACGCCGTGACCGTGATCAGCGACATGAACCTGCAAATCGCCAGCGCCGCCGAAGAGCAAAGCGCAGTGGCCGAAGAGATCAACCACAACGTGGCGACGATTCGGGATGTGACGGAGTCGCTGTCGGAACAGGCCAATGAATCGGCGCGGGTGAGCCGGGCGTTGAACAGCCTGGCGAATCAGCAGCAGGGGTTGATGGATCAGTTCAGGGTGTAACGACTCTGATCCGGGCGCAGATCCAATGTGGGAGGGCGGTGCGACGATTCGACTTGCACCCGATGGCCATAGGTATCTACACAACTTTGGCGTGGCCCTGAACCTGTGGCGGCCCAGGAGCCGAAGCCTCTCTAACTGATGCCCCGCGACCTAAATGTGGGAGGGGGCTTGCTCCCGATGACGGCCTGACAGCCGACCAAGATGTTGGATCTGAGCGAGTACATATCCGTTGCTGCGGTAACGGCGGCTTAGGGGTCCGCCCTGACGGCGGGTCACTTTGGAAAAGAGCCCCAAAGTAACCAAAGGGCTCTTGCCCCACCACTCGGCACCTCGCCCCGGCTCGGTGTGCCCGTAATCCGACATTGATTTGGGGGGCCGCCGCCACGCGCCATCCATGGCGCGGGGCGGCTAAACCGGCATCCCTGCCGGTTTACCCCCCAAATCACTGTCGAATTGCGGCCAGCGTGGTTTAACGGGGCGCCTAGATCAAAAGCAAGATCAAGAGCGGCTCGCTTCGCATCGTGGTTACCGTAGGCTGATGCTAGTTGTGTAGATACCTATGGCCATCGGGGGCAAGCCCTAATGCCAGTCAGTTAAGAAGTAGCAGGAGCGAGAACTAACTTGTGGCGAGGGAGCTTGCTCCCGCTGGGGCGCGAAGCGGCCCCAAACAATGGGACTGCTGCGCAGTCCAGCGGGAGCAAGCTCCCTCGCCACAGGTTCGGTGTCGCCTTAACTGACTGGCATTAGGGCAAGCCCCCCCACATTTTTAAATCGGCACTACCGCCTGGGCAATTCGATCAACGCTTTGAGCCCGCCCAACTCGCTTTCCTGCAACTGCAACGTCCCGCCCCACACCTCGACGATATCGCGCACGATGCCCAGCCCCAGACCGTGGCCGTCGACCTGCTCATCCAGGCGTGCGCCACGGCTGAACACTTGGTCACGCAGGGTCTCGGGAATGCCGGGGCCATCGTCTTCGACGGCCAGCAGGTAGCTGTGCGGCGTCTCACTCACGCTCAGTCGTACTTCGGCATCCGCCCATTTACAGGCGTTGTCCAGCAGGTTGCCGAGCAACTCGAGCAAATCTTCACGGTCCCAGGGCAGTTGCAGGCCGGGGGCGACGTGGTAGCGCAGGTCCAGGTGTTCGCCGTGGATCATGTTCAGGGTGGCCAACAGCCCCGGCAGTTCTTTTTCACAGTCGAACAACGCCCCCGGCAGGGTTTCGCCAGCCAGGCGCGCGCGATTGAGCTCGCGGTTGAGGCGCTGCTGCACCTGCTCAAGCTGATCGCGCAACAACTTGCTCAACTGCGGCTGATCCCTGAGTGCCTCGCTCGACGCCGCACTCAACATCACCGCCAATGGGGTTTTCAGCGCGTGCCCCAGGTTGCCCAGGGCATTGCGCGAGCGCTTGAGGCTGTCTTCGGTGTGTGCCAGCAAATGGTTGATCTGCGCCACCAGCGGCTCCAGCTCCAGCGGCACCTGGGTGTCCAGTTGCGAACGCTGGCCCTGCTGCAACTGAGCAATCTGATTGCGCGCAGTTTCCAACGGGCGCAAGGCGCGGCGCACGGTGATCCGTTGCAATACCAGCACCACCAGCAATGCCGCCAGCCCCAGTACCAGGCCGATCTGGCGCATCAGGCGAAAGCTTTCCCGTACCGGCGTGTAGTCCTGCGCCACGCTGATGGAGATCGGCAGGCCGAAGCGTTTGTAGTCGGAGCGCAATACCAGCAGTTTCTGGCCTTCAGGCCCCAGTTGCAGGTTGCCCTTGAGTCCGGCCTCGGGGAGCGTCGGCAGTTCCTGGTCCCACAAGGAGCGGGAGCGCCAGTGAGTTTCGGCAAAATCGATGCGGAAGTAATGCCCCGAGAAGGGGCGTTGATAGGCGGGCGACAGGCGATGCTCATCCAACTGTACGCCGTTGGGCCCGCGCACCAGCGCCACCAGCAGGTTTTCGCTGTCGTTGCGCAGGCCGGCCTCCAGATAACGCTGCAAACCGGCTTCGAACAGCCACAGGCTGGTTTGCGCCAGCACCACGCCGACGATCACCAGCACGCTGATCAATCCCAGGCTCAAGCGCCGCTGGATCGATTTCATGCAGGGCTGGCGCCAAACCGGTAACCCTGGCCGCGCCGGGTTTCGATCACGCTGCGCCCCAGCTTGCGGCGCAGATGATTGACGTGGACTTCCAGCACGTTGGAGTCGCGCTCGGTCTCGCCGTCATAAAGATGCTCGGCCAGATGGCTTTTCGACAGGATCTGTTCGGGGTGCAGCATGAAATAACGCAACAGGCGGAACTCGGCGGCCGTGAGCTGGATCTCTTCACCGTCGCGCAGCACGCACTGGCGGCCTTCGTCCAGGTGCAGGCCGGCGGCTTGCAGGGTCGGTTGGTTGGCATGCCCGTGAGACCTTCGTAACAGCGCCTGAATGCGCAGGTGCAGTTCTTCGGGGTGAAACGGCTTGCTCAGGTAATCATCGGCGCCGGCCTTGAGCCCCTCGATACGTTCGGCCCAGGAATCACGCGCCGTCAGCACCAGCACCGGCGTAGCCAGGGCTGCCGCGCGCCATTGCGCCAGCACCTCCAGCCCCGGCAAACCCGGCAGGCCAAGGTCGAGGATAATCAGGTCATAGGGTTCGCTGCGGCCCTGGTACGCCGCGTCGCGCCCATCGGCCAGCCAGTCGACCGCATAGCCTTGGCGCTGCAGGCCGGCCAGCAGCTCATCGGCCAGCGGGACGTTGTCTTCCACCAGGAGCAGGCGCATCAGTCTTCCTTATCTTTGATCAATGTACCGTTGGTTGCGTCGAGCTTGATTTCGCGCACCACGCCTTCGGTGGTCACCAGTTCCACTTCATAGGCATATTCGCCGTGCTTTTTCTCCAGCTCCGCCTCCAGCAGCCGGGCTCCAGGGTAGCGTGACATGGCCGTATGCAACAGGTCCTCCAGCGGCAGGATCACCCCCTGCTGGCGCAGCGCCAAGGCTTCATCCTGATTGAGGTCGCGAGCAGCCAGGCTTGAGCAAAAGGCCAGGAGCGCCAGCAGCACCAGACTACCGGCGCGTCGATATAGCGTCATTACGTGTCCTGATGATTCTTGAGAACGTGCCCGGTGAGCGCATCCAATTCAACGTCCCACTCAAGGCCATGGGCATCTTCCAGTTCGACCTGGTAGACGTACTTGCCGTACTCCTCGTCCAGGTCAGTGCCCAGCAAGGTGGAACCCGGATGCAAGGCCAGGGCCGTGGCTTCAAGCTGATCGAAGGCGACAATGGTAACAGTGCCAGGCAATTTCAGCGGTTTGTCGCGGTCCATTGCCCAGCCTTGCGTGACCGAGGATGCAATGATACCGGCGGCGACCAGCGCTGTAAGGCGCTTCATGATGAGTCTCCGTTTCAGGATGTTTTTCCTACACCTGATCACGGTACGCGCGGCAACTTAACTGAAACTGAATTGCCACCATGGCAATTTCGCTTCGATCTCCCACGCCATACTGTTTACTCTGGATACAACCGTTATCGTTAACGTTTTTCGCGAGCACCCTCGCCCCTGCCCGAGACGTGTATGACCGCCATTCACATCAAATTCCCCGCCCTGACGCTCAAGGCCGGCACGCGCGCCTTCGCCCGTATTCGCGAGCAAGGCCTTGCGCCCGCTGACGTGGGCATCCTTCCCGGCGCGGCCGGCGGCCCCAAGGCCCTGGGCATTCAAGGCCTTGACCTGGCGCTGTTCGGCGACTGGCTGGCGCGTGCGCCTCGGGAGCGCGCGCTGATCGGTGCGTCCATCGGTTCCTGGCGATTTGCCAGCGCTTGCCTGCCCGACCCGGTGCAAGGCTTGCTCGACCTCGGCCGCCTGTATAACGAACAGCGTTTTGCCAAAGGCGTGACCATGGCCGAAGTCAGCCAGAGCTGTGAGCGTATGCTCGACGACCTGCTGGCCGGCCGCGATGCACAGGTGCTGGACAACCCCGACTACCGCCTGAACATCATGGTGGTGAAAAGCCACGGCTTGCTCGCCGATGACCACCGAGGCCGGCTGGGCCTGGGCCTGTCCTCGGTGATCGCCGATAACCTGCGCGGCCGCGCACGGTTGTCGCGGCATTTCGAACGCCTGATCGTCCACGACCCCCGTCAGGCGCCCCCGGTCCACCCATTGAAGGATTTCCCGTCGCGCTTCCTTGCACTGGAAATGGGCAACCTGCGCCAGGCGCTGCTGGCGTCCGGCTCGATTCCCATGGTGATGCAGGGCGTACGCGACCTGCCCGGTGCGGGCGCCGGAACCTATCGCGACGGCGGCTTGTTGGACTACCACCTCGACCTGCCCTACTGCGGCGACGATATCGTGTTGTACCCGCACTTTACCGACCGGGTCATTCCCGGCTGGTTCGACAAAGGCCTGCCATGGCGGCGCAGCAATCCACAGGGTTTGCAGGATGTCTTGCTGCTGGCACCGTCCAGGGACTACCTGGCCCGTCTGCCTCACGGCAAATTGCCGGACCGTAGCGATTTCAAGCGCTTCATGGGCGACGACAAAAGTCGCAACAAATACTGGCAAACGGCAATGAGCGAGAGTCGGCGGTTGGGCGATGAGTTTCTGCAGCTGGCGGACAACGGTGGACTGGGCGAGCGTTTGCAAGCACTTTGACCCAGCGGTATGCGCGGCGACGGGTCAAGCTGTTAAACTCGCCGCCTGCCAGATACCTGACCGAGCTGAAAATACCGTGGAAATCTTCAAAGAGTTTACGTTCGAATCCGCCCACCGCCTGCCCCACGTCCCCGACGGCCATAAATGCGGACGCCTGCACGGGCATTCGTTCAAGGTGGCGATCCACTTGAGCGGCGACCTGGATCCCCATACCGGCTGGATTCGCGACTTCTCGGAAATCAAGGCGATTTTCAAGCCGCTCTACGAGCGTCTCGACCACAACTACCTCAACGACATCCCCGGCCTGGAAAACCCCACCAGCGAAGTGCTGGCCAAGTGGATCTGGACTGAATTGAAACCCTTGCTGCCGGAACTCAGCGCGATTCGCATCCATGAGACGTGCACCAGCGGATGTATCTATCGCGGCGAGTAAGTCCTGGACTGTTGAGAAAACCACCTGCGGGTGGTTTTTTTATGCCTGCCCTCGACTGATCCGATTTGTATCACGGCTGCACCGCTTTCGCGCTTGATGGGCCAGCAGTTCCCCTTGCGCAGACGACTTCCCTGCGTTTGGCTATAACTACCGGGCGCCCCAGGGCGCATGCACCCGCGCCGCCGTTTTGGCACGCACGGTGCAACAGGCCTGCGTCATTATCCAGGGAGCAAGGCACATGACCCAGCAAGAATCCGGTAACGATTACCCGCTCAGCGAAGTGCCCCTGCATGCGCGCAAGGGCCTGGCCTCCACGGCCATGGTGCTGCTGGGGTTCACGTTTTTTACGGCAACCATGTTTGCCGGCGGCAAGTTGGGGGTGGCCTTCAGCTTTACCGGCATGCTCGGCGTTGTGGCCCTGGGTAACCTGCTGCTGGGTATCTACGCCGCGGGCCTGGGCTACATTGCCTTTAGAAGTGGTTTGAACTCGGTATTGATGGGGCGTTTCTGCTTTGGTGAAATCGGCAGCAAGCTCAGTGACCTGATCCTCGGTTTCACCCAGATTGGCTGGTATGCCTGGGGCACCGCCACGGCCGCCGTGGTACTGGGCAAGTATTTCGAGCTGAGCCAGGGCAGCGTGCTGGCATTGATGGTGGTGTTTGGCCTGGTGTTCTGTGCCACGGCATACGTGGGGTATCGCGGGCTGGAAATCCTGTCTTACATCGCGGTGCCCGCCATGGGCATTTTGCTGGTGCTGTCGATGTGGGTCGCGACTGTAAAGGTTGGCGGGCTGGACGGCCTGCTGGCGGTGGTGCCGACCGCCGAGCTGGACCTGTCCACCGCGATCACCCTGGTGTTCGGCACCTTTGTCAGCGGCGCGACCCAGGCCACCAACTGGACGCGGTTTTCTCGCTCGGCCAAGGTCGCGGTACTGGCCAGCCTGATCGGCTTTTTTATCGGCAACGGCTTGATGGTGTTGATCGGAGCCTACGGCGCCATCGTTTATCAGCAGCCGGACGTAGTGGAAGTCTTGCTGCTGCAGGGTTTCGCCATGGCGGCGATGGCCATGCTGCTGCTCAATATCTGGAGCACTCAGGACAACACCATCTACAACTTTGCCGTCGCCGGCTGCAACCTGCTGCGCACCCGGCGGCGCAAAACCGTGACCCTGGCCGGTGCAGTGATCGGCACCCTGCTCGCCTTGCTGGGCATGTACGACATGCTCGTGCCGTACCTGATTCTGTTGGGCACGGTGATTCCGCCGATTGGCGGGGTGATCATGGCGGACTTCTTCTACCGTTATCGCGGCCAGTACCCACGCCTGGCGGATGCCCGCCTGCCCGCGTTCAATTGGCCCGGGCTGGCGGCGTACGCGGTGGGCACGCTGTTGGCGTTCAACTCACCCTGGGTTGCACCGCTGGTGGGGATCGCTGCCGCGTCGCTCACCTACATGCTGCTCATTGCTTTACTGCGCGTGCGCGAACCTCTGGCCGACGCCCCGGCATGAGCCTGAGCACTGCCAATGGTAACCTGATGGCCGCCTGATTGAATTTAGCCAAGAGGAACTTGCCCATGCACATCATCAACGCCCGCCTGCGCAACCGTGAAGGCCTGCATGATCTGCACCTGGAACATGGCCGGATCGCCAGCATCACTGCACAAACAAGCATACCGACCTTAATGACCGGCGACCTGGATGCCGCCGGCAATCTGGTGATCCCGCCCTTCGTCGAACCGCATATTCACCTGGACGCCACCCTTACCGCCGGCGAACCACGCTGGAACATGAGCGGCACCCTGTTCGAAGGCATCGAGTGCTGGGGAGAACGCAAAGCCACCATCACGGAGGAAGACACCAAAACCCGCGCCAAAAAAACCATCCAGGCCCTCGCCGCCCACGGTATCCAGCATGTGCGCACCCACGTCGACGTGACCGACCCGGACCTCACCGCGCTCAAAGCCATGCTGCAAGTGCGCGAAGAAAGCTCGCACCTGATCGACCTGCAAATCGTTGCCTTTCCCCAGGAAGGCATCGAGTCTTTCCGCAATGGCCGTGAACTGATGGAAGAAGCCATTCGCCTGGGCGCCGACGTCATCGGCGGCATCCCCCACTTCGAGTACACCCGCGATCAAGGGGTGAGTTCGGTGAAGTTCCTCATGGACCTGGCCGAACGCACCGGCTGCCTGGTGGATGTCCACTGCGACGAAACCGACGACCCGCACTCACGCTTTCTCGAAGTGCTGGCCGAGGAAGCACGCAGCCGCGACATGGGCGCTCGCGTCACCGCCAGCCACACCACCGCCATGGGCTCCTACGACAACGCCTACTGCGCCAAACTGTTTCGCCTGCTGGGTCACTCCGGCATCAGCTTCGTCTCCTGCCCCACCGAAAGTATCCACTTGCAAGGCCGCTTTGACAGTTTCCCCAAACGCCGGGGCGTCACTCGCGTCAACGAACTGCTCGAAGCCGGCATGAACGTGTGTTTTGGCCAGGACTCCATCGTCGACCCCTGGTACCCGTTGGGCAACGGCAACATCCTGCGTGTATTGGAAGCCGGTTTGCACATCTGCCATATGCTCGGCTACCGCAACCTGCAGAACGCCCTGGACCTGGTCACCGACAACAGCGCCAAGGCCATGGCCCTGGGTGACCGGTACGGCCTGGAACCCGGTCGACCGGCCAACCTGCTGGTGCTCTCGGCAGACAGTGACTATGAGGTGATCCGCAGCCAGGGCCTGCCGTTGTATTCGATCCGCAACGGCAAGGTGCTGATGAAACGTCAGCCGGCGCAGGTGGAATTTGTGTAATGCACTGAGCTAGACGATCGCGTCGATGTCCAGTATTTGCGCTTTTCCCCGGTCGCTGTGGAGGGCTGACGGAACACTGGCCACCTGGGACAAGGCGCGGTTTTCCCGGTGAGTGAACCAGCGTTTGAGACCCAGTTGCAGATTGGCACTGTGGGCATGGCTACCGTACACATCGCGCGCATCGAGGCGGCGCCAGCGCAGGCTGGCCAGGCGCTCGCGGCTGGTGTGCAAGCGGTCTATCTCGGCGTTCAAGGCGTCGTTGTGCTCATGGCTACGGTCATTGGCCGGGCGCAATCGGGCAAGCTCGCGGCGTTTGGTCCTCAACTGCTCGCGCATGTCTTCGAGGGCGCTATCCACCAGCTCGAATTCCCTCGCGGTCACCAGAGGGCCCTGACTCTCCAGGGTTTGCTGCCAGCGCCGCAATGTCGCCCAGGCTGCGGGAATGTAGCTGGCGGTCATGAAGTGCTGGTTGGCCTGGAACAGTTGCCGCAACAGGTTGTCGCGGTCGGGCATGTCGCCGTGTAACTGCAGCGCTCGATTACAACCAGCCTCCTGGATCGACTCACAGCCAGGTTTCCACAACACCGAAGCCTGCGTGCCATCGGCAAGTCTAATCGGCATGAAGTGCTGCTGTTCACCATGGTGCTGGTAGGCACTCCCACCGACGCGTACCAGGCCAGCGGCAAACAACAAGCCGCCGGCGGTGGGGGCACTGAATAAGGTGACGGCGCCTGGCACCCAGAGTTTGGCAGTGGTGTTCATCCAGGGCGCCGGAACACTGGGGACGGGATCATTGTGGTTGACGATTCGGTGATGGACCAGGGCGCGGGCGCCTGCGGTGAATTCGGAATCGGCGGCGCGGGGGGCACCGTAGGTATAGAGCAGGATGTTGTAGTTGGCGTCCGGGATGCGGCGCAGCCCTTCAGCAAGTAGCAAGGCAATCGCGCCGCCGAGGCTGTGGCCGCAGATGACCACGCGTTGATCAATGTGGTATCGCGAAAGGTAATCCAGGACAAAATGATACAGGGCCTTAAATCCTTGGTAAAAACCTCGATGAGCTTTACCTGCACCTTCGACGAAAGGGACTTGATGAGCATCTGCGTCGCGCAAGGCATCTGCGCCACTGGCCGTACCACGGACAGCTATGAGGACAACTTCATCGTGATGACAAATGAAAGCTTGAGTGTCAGTGCCGGATTCAACGTCGTTAAAAAAATGTATACGCTCCGGATGCTCACCAGGCGGTTGATTGCGCTCATACAAAAGAGGATCAAAGGGCAAAATCTCAAAGCGACGGGAGTAGGCGACGTCTTCATACAATGGATAAAACCGCTGCACTTGTTCTGAGTCGAACTTCCAAGCCTCCCGGTAACACGACAACTGCTCTACAAACACGTTTCCTATACTAGGATTCAGCGGGAAACTGACCGTATCCCCATCTCCCGTTGGAGGATCTTGACCAAATTCGCAGTAACTCAATGTGGCCATAAGCGCCAGCTGGTAAAGGTTCAATGCACAAAACTGATCATCCGTGGAAATGATCGGCCGTAGCGCTCGTAGAGGACGTATCTCCAATACCGTAAATTGGTTCGGCAATAGCGCCAACCCCTTGAATAAGGATTCCGGAGGACCGAATCCCAGGTCCGCCATCAGCCTGAGCGTATTGTGCGTGGGACGGCGAGCTTCAGACGACGGCGGAGGTAAGTGGGCTTTGTACCGAACCAGATCACTGACCTCCACCTGATGAAAACGATCTGCTTTTTGCCGTGCCGGGTTATTTTCGACACGCTGACCATCCTTGTTCTGAAAACATGTTTGCTCTGCGCGTACTTGAAGCTCCGTAATGGGTAACGCGTAATTAGGCCGCGACATAAGCCGGCGGTAAGGCGCTTCTCCTCCCGAATAAGGCTCGTCCATCAAAAGGATTACCGGGCCACAATAAATACCCTCTAGCTTGGCAACCCCGCTCCCATCCAAACGCCCTTTGTATTGCTGCCCTGCACTGTCCAGGAGAGTGTAAGGCAGGCCGCCATAGGCCTTGCCGTTCCCCGTTTCATCTACCAGGCAAAAGGACAACCAATCGCCGCGCAACGGGCAAGCAGGCATCCTGTCGTTAAAAAACTGTCGCTTCCATGCATTCTGTTTCATGAGGTTTCTCCATTATTAATTACACGCTGGATAAACGTCGCATAGGCGGCCATCTGGCATCTTGAAACGCTTGAAGTCGACTACATTCCCGCGACAAAACGCGAATAGATCCTCCTCGCTTTCGCCCCTGCAACGCCTCCAGCCACCGGCAACCTTTACCCAGTTATCAGCCACAGCCGGTTCTTCTTCCTCTGTAAATGCCAATACCATTCTTAACGTCTTCCCGGACAATCCGTCACGGTGCACATGCCCGCCAGGCCGGGCCCTCTTGAGTTTTCCAGCAGCATCCAGTGATTTGCACCAAAGGATTTTAAGAATGGCGTGCTTAGGGCCAGCGGTACGAAATAACCACTGGCATTGCCCGGGAAGCTCCTGGACTCCGTTCTCAGGCATCACAGGCATTCCAGCCTCCCATCTATCGTGGAAATAGATGAGGGCATAGTCCCTTCCGATGTCCGACCAACGCTGCCCCCAATTGGCATTAATTGCGAAAACAAGGCGGCGCAATACTAAGGGGCAGCCATTTACTTGCTCCGTGAGGGGCACTTCAAAACTAGCCCTGTTGCCGACGGGCTTGCTGGCAGCCTTGAATATCTTGAGTTCAGGACGCCTGCCATTTCTTTTAGGCAGTTTGCAGACTTCGCCTGATGCAGGTGCATATGAAGCGTCGCCTAACACATCAAATCCCGCCGGCAAATCCACCTCCAGCGTAAAGCTATCCGTCGCTTTCCCCGCACACCCCGTAAGCCACATCATTCCAACAGCCAGCAATGCACGTCCCATCCACCTACTCATCCCCGAGCGCCTCCTTGCGCCACTGCTCCAGCACACGTTCAAAATGCTGTGTCGGTGCCTCCCCCTCCAACGGCTGCCACCGAATGACACTGCCCCGAGTCGCCTCTTCCAACCGGCCCACCACCAGAAACTCAAGTTGCTCAGGCGAACGCCATTGCCAGCTTCGGGCCTGCTCCAATACTTGGGCCAGCCAGATCCTGGGGTCGTGAAACTCCACCAGAGCAGCCAGGTCTTCACTGTGTTCAGCCAGCAGGTAGCGCAGGATATTGGCCTGCAGAATGGTCGCGGCCTGAGGGTTGGGCGCCTGCAACCAGGGCGCGGGATCGGGGACCGCATACTCGCCCGGCGCGGGATTGTCGTGGCTGCACCAACGGCCCTCATGCCAGTAGCACACGCTGGTCAGCGGGCCCAGGTAGATGGGCCATTGCTCTGCCGGCAGATATGCAAGGGCACGGGCCAGGGTGCGGTTGTCGTGGAAACGGTACAGGGCCTTTTTGCCTTCTGGCCCGACCAGCAGTCGCTCCCGCCAATGTCGGGTCACAGCGACCAGGTCGTCGCTGGGTAAACTGCCCAGCCAGCCCCGGTTTGCCTCAGGGTTCTGCAGATGATTGGCCAGCGCAGGCTCCCCCATCCGATCCAATAACAGGATCACGGGGCCCTTGCTCGCCAGTTCCACTACTGCTGTTTCGCTATAGAGTGGGCGATACTGCGAGAGGTCGCGCGCCGCCATGAGCGCCTGGCAGTGCTCGTTGTTCGCTTCGAGTATCAGGCACAAACTGCGCCCCGCTTGTTGCTGTTGCGCCATCCATTGATAAGGCACGTCTTGCATCACGCGGCCCTCCCGGTGATATCGCATTGACCTTCGCGACAACGCTCGCATATGGGGCAAAAATCCGCGTCCAATTGGCGGGCCATTTCCATGATGAGGCCTTGCACAACGGAAGCCTCGGGAGCGCCCGCAACAGAGGAAGGGCTGGCCGACCGTGCAGCGGATGGCGCCCCACCGACAGTGATGGGCCGGCTGCTGAAAATCCCGCCGGCCTGAATCTGCAAATGCTCGCCGCCGGCCTTGAAACTCAACTGCGCGCCTGCGTCGATGACAAGGCTGGCACCCGCCTTCAGGTGAATCTGTTGACCGGCTTCGATCACTATCACCTGTGTCACCTGGGTGTAGCTGTCGCCTTGCACGGCCAGATGGTCGTTTGCCGTCAGCGCAACACTGCGGTCTCCCGTGATGTGGCGCTGCTCTCCGCTCTCAAGACGCACCGTGCTCAAGCCTCGGATGATTTCACTGCGCTCACCGAACACTTCCAAACGGCTGTCATGGCCCACCTGCTGCTCCAGATCGCGCTGGGCTCGCAGGTAGATCAGTTCCTCGCCACGGCGGTCTTCAAGATGCAGCTCGTTGCTGCCCGCGCCCCCGGGGACGCTGCGGCTGCGCAACACGCTGCGGGTCTTGTGCTGCGGCAGGGAATAGGCCGGCATGTGCGACGCATTGGGCAGGCAACCGTTGATCAATGGCTGGTCCGGGTCGCCCTCCAGGAAAGTCACCAACACTTCCATGCCCACTCGCGGAAGCATCATGGCGCCAAACCCCGCACCGGCCCAACTGGATGCAACCCTCACCCAACAGCTGCTCTTGTCATCTGTCTGGTCCAGGCGATCCCAGTGAAACCGCACCTTCACTCGACCATAGGCATCGCAGTGCACCTCCTCATCCGCAGGCCCTGTAACCGTCGCCGTCTGGCTGCCGTTGATGGACGGCTTGGGATGTTTGAGCGGGGGCCGATGCACCGCACGCCAGGGGGTCGCAGTGAAACGGTTGCGATACCCGACGAAGGTGTCCGTATCGGCTATTGCTTCCTCCAGCACCTGTGGCTGATAGCCTTCGTGACTCACCGAGGTGAACAACCACAGGTCGTTGCAGACCGGATCCGGATGGCCTTGCAACTCAAGAAAATGGCCACTGCGCAACAGGGGCTGGTCGCTCTTGCCTGACGCACAATGGCGGTCGGATTGATGTCGCTCCAGGCTGCGACGCGCCAGTTGCGCTCCCCGTGCATGGCCGGTGAAACCGGCTGGGTAACGGTAGTCTTCAAGCGCCGCGTCCGGTACACCGCCGGCGGTATCCTGCAACCGCAGCGACGGGTGTTCGAAGTCATGGTCGCGGCGCACCGTTCGCCGGCTGCGGGTTTGCAGGCGTACATCGAAGCGGTGAATACCCTTCGTTGCGGCCAGCGGATCGATCGTCGAGCAGTATCGCTGCATCGGCAGGCGCTGAAATACGGTTTGATCATCCCCAAACACCAGCAGATGAGCGTCGACACTATGGCGGAAGTGGTAATGGATACCCTCCTCTTCGCACAGGCGCTGAATGAAGTGCAGATCCGTTTCCGCATACTGCACGCAAAAGAGCCGAGGCGGATAAACCACCGGGCCGAGCTCGAAGGCGTAGGCATCTGCCAGGATGCCGTGCTGCTCAAGAACGCTGGCAATCATCTGCGGCACGCTACGCTGCTGAAAAACCCGCTGGTCGCGGCGATGGGCAAGGCAGGCCAGGCGGGGCGCGAGGGTAAGGTGATAACGGGTGAGCCGGGCACCCGGAGCATCGCGGCCGATGGTATAGACCAACCCGTGCAGGCCTTGCTCCGTTTCGCCCAGGTACAGATAGACCGGCTGATGAAGCAACGCCTCCAGATCCAGGTCAGGGCTTTCGCTGGCGAATTGCACCTGGATGAAATACGGTTGATCAAGACACTCACTGCCTTTGAAAGCGAGTACCTGCAAGTGGGCAGTGACGCCTTGAATCATTAATTTGAAACGTGACGAAACAAACGCGTCAACCATCCGTTGTTACCCGCCAATCAATAACTCGCTGATTAAAAGCTCTCCTCGTTGACTGCCGAATACTGGCCGAGAAAAAGCGCCTGAACGCCCTGAAGCTTAGCGATCTCAGGGGAAATTCGGCCCTTGGAAAATAAAAAAGAAGTTTCGTACGACGAGGTTGGAAGTGTCTTTTACAAAATAAGAAATTCGTTTAATAAACAAATTATCAACAATAAGAAAATTCTTACTTCGACACTTCCAAATAGAACTATCCATTAAGGAAATAGCTGACCCACATCACCATGGCAATTGCTTACGCCAGTGAATGCGCGGTCCCGAAAAGACTGACGCTCGACAACGTTTCAGCTTCAACCCGCAGACGTACTGGCGCCGTGCCGCCCGGCATCACCACCGCCACTTCCCCGGCGCCGACCCAACCTGCTCGCCATGCCGCACAGGCCACCGCGCTGGCGCTGGTACCCGAAGACGCAGTAGGCCCTTCGCCGCGCTCGAACACCCGCGCGATTACCTGATTACCCGACGCGCGCGCGGCCCATTGCAAATTGACCCCCGCGACACAGGGACGACCGCTGCCCACAGGCGGAGCGAAGGCGATCGCTTGCAATCGCTCAAACAGTGCCGGTTGATGCATGGCGAGACAGGTGGGCAATGCCGCCATCTGCTCGACAAGTGTTACGCAATGGGGATTGCCCACCCGCACGAACTGGCTTCTATCCCATTGCGGGTCTATCGCCGCCAACGCGGCCACGTGACTGAACTCACCCTGCTGCGCCACACCGCTATCCACTCCCGCACCGGCTGCCGATGGGCCGAAACCCGGTTGCCCCAGGTCCAGCCAAAAGCCCTCGACCTGCTGGTACACCGCAGGCTCCACCCGCGTGACCACCGGAGAAACTGCATCCGCTTTATCGTGATGCACCCGCAACTCGCAGCCTTCTGACATAACGCCTTGGTCGGTCAATGCCTGGGCAAAGATGGTTAACCCGTTGCCACTGCGCTCGGCGAGGCTACCGTCAGTATTGACGATCAATAGATCGAAAGGTGGCGCAGTCTGAAACGGCCCAACCAGCAACCCGTCGCAGCGATGAGCCTTGGCACCGGGCGCCGGCGACACCGATCCCCACCCGCATTCGGCGGCGATGGCCGATGCGCTCCATGCCTGGCGCGTACTCGCGGCGAGGTCGGCGCTGTCGGGCAGGTCAACACCCCGGCGACGTAAATAATCGGGGCTGACTACCCCATAGATATTGCCGCGCGCGTCATAGAACCGAGTCACGCTGTAAGCTGCATGAAAAAATTCATCGGTCTGTTCGTCGGTAGCCTGAAAGAGAGAGCAACAGCGTATTACAGAACGCCCACTTCTACACACGCGACACCTTCAGGTTGGAAATACCGTCACGGGCCGCTCGCTGATCCCAAGGGAACCCGGCTCGCCCGACGAGGCCTGATGTGCAAGGATGTCACGCCGGACATCGTTCGTTGAACGCAACACCAAGGATTATTCATGACTGCCATCCCCACTTCCGCCCCCGTGGTTCCCGGGCGGCTGGAGCAAATGTCGACCCGTATCGCTTTTTTCATCGCCGGCTTCGGCATCGCGGCCTGGGCACCGCTGGTGCCGTACGCCAAGGCGCGCGCGCAACTCAACGAAGGCACACTGGGCCTGTTGCTATTGTGCCTGGGGGTAGGATCGATCCTCGCCATGCCCGTGGCCGGGGTGTTGGCGTCACGCTTTGGCTGCCGGCGTGTGTTGACCGCCGGCACGGTCTTGATTTGCCTGGCGCTGCCGATGCTGGCCACCGTCAGTTCAATTCCGCTGCTGATGGCGGGGTTGTTCCTGTTTGGCGCAGGGCTGGGCACGGTGGACTCGACGGTCAACCTGCAAGCGGTGATCGTTGAACGCGCCAGCGGAAAAACCATGATGTCGGGCTTCCACGGGTTGTTCAGCCTGGGTGGGATCGTCGGTGCGGCGGGGGTCTCCGGCTTGCTGGGGCTGGGCTTGTCGCCGCTGCAGGCAACCCTGGTGGCGATCGTCATCATGGCAGTGGCGCTGCTCAAGGCCAGGCCGCATCTGCTCCCCTATGGCAGTGAAAGCTCAGGGCCGGCGTTTGCCATTCCTCATGGCGTGGTGCTGTTTATCGGCTGCTTGTGTTTCATCGTTTTCCTGGCCGAAGGCGCAGTACTGGACTGGAGCGCGGTGTTCCTCAGTGCCGAACGCGGCCTGGACGCAGCTTATGCAGGCCTCGGCTACGCGGCATTCGCCCTGACCATGACCGCCGGGCGCTTGACCGGTGACGTGATTGTGCGGCGCCTGGGCGCTACCTGGGTGATCGTGGCCGGTGGCACGTTGGCAGCGGCCGGTGTGTTTCTGGCCACGCTGTCCCCCGCCTGGGAAATGGCGCTGCTCGGGTATGCGCTGGTGGGCGCCGGCTGCTCCAATATCGTCCCGGTGCTTTATACCGCCGTGGGCAAACAGAAGGTGATGCCGGAACATATTGCCGTGCCCGCCATCACCACGCTGGGCTATGCGGGCATATTGGCCGGGCCGGCAGTGATCGGGTTCATTGCCCATGCCAGCAGCGTGGCAACCGCGTTCCTGCTGATCGGTGGGTTGCTGGCAGCGGTGGCGATCAGCGGCAGGATAGTGCGTGTATAAACGCTCGCCGGTATGAGCGGCCTGATTATCCACCCCGCTCATACCTGCGACGCCTTCAGTTACCCTTTTCTTTCTTATCGTTTTCCAACCATCGATCGATGCTGTAGTTCTTCAGCCAGCCATCAATGTTGTGGCTCCCAAAAATGTTGGTGCCGTTCGCTTTGTTGCTGTCCAGGGAGTCGAGCAATCCTGGTCGCTCAACAATGTTCTTGGCGACGTATACCTGCTGCTCGCTGTATTTTTTCTTGGGGAACCCAGTCGCCGGGTCCCGTACGACATTACCGTTCTTGTCGGTCTCGTCAGGATCTTTGCTCATTTCGATCAGTGTGTCTGTCTTGACGTATCGGTGCTTCTCGAAAAAGAAGGTGTAGTCTTCGGATTTATCCCGCAGTTGATCAAACATGCCCCTGAACGCTTGCACGACTTGTGCATTGGTTTTCGAATGGAATGGATCCACACTTTGGGTATTGGGGTTGGTGTTGCCAACGACCAGGTCAGATGCATTGGCCAGGCTTTCAGGCGTGATTTTACCGCCATCGACTAGAATCGCCTCGTTGAGCCTGGGGCGATTGAGTATCTCCCTGGCCAACATGATGGTGCGTTCAGAGACGCTGCTTTTGTGCACGTCTTCAGCGGCAATTTGTTGCAGTCCGCTCTGGGTCAGGTGGCCATCTTTCTTGAACTTATCCAGCATGGAAAAGTTGTTATTCAGATCTGTCGCCAGCAGGCGGTCGTCCGAACTGATATAGGGATTTCCCACATTTGACATTCCGCCATACAGCCCTTGGCCGTCAAAATGCCGGCTGGCGCCATTGACCATCAAGCTGTCGGGGGCAAAACTCGAGGTCGTTCCGAGCGGCTGCTGGGTTCCCAACGCCTTGTCCACGACGCTGAGCCGCGCGTAACCACCACCGGCTGGAGCAGGCGCCTGATTCGCACCGGCAGTCCAATTCTGCAGCTGCGGTAATCCAGAGCCTGAAGTATTTATCCCGTTAGTCATGTTGATTCCCACCTTATTTAGATTGCATTACTTGGACCTCGAGTGCTCCGTCTTCAAAAGCGCTGTGACGGTCAGCGCGAGGCAAGTATCGAATATGTGGCAACCTAAAAATAATGGTTCCGGCAAGCCGCCAGCCTGCTCCCGGTAAACCTTGAACATTTGTGACCAACCAGCGATATCAGTGGGTTAACTGTCATTGACGGCGTGACAATTTGCTCCACAGCGCTTCGAGCAATGACACTGCTGACCGAGGCGCCGGCCCGTCCTCTACGGCTCGCGAGCCCCTATCGAAGTCTTCAGTCGTAGGCGCCTTGAAACTGAACTTGGGTGACGACGTGAGATTGAGCCCCTTTGCTTGAGATGAGCCCAGGCCGTGTAGCGTAGTTGCCGGAGCGGGCAGGTTTGCAACAGCGTACTGGGAGTGAGATTGGCGAGGTTCAAATGATGTCGAATTCATAGGCCATTACCTGTTCCAGTAAACGAAGGCATCCATGGGTCACACCAATGGATGCTTTCTTCGTGGTAAATACTTGCAAATGGTTCCAGCATCACTACGGAGCGATTTCCTGGCCAAGTGTCCACCAACCGATGCGACGCATTGGGCCAGGTATTAGCGCAAGAGCCGATACAGGTCGTCCCGGGTGATCTTGCCATCGCGCAGGAACCCGAAGACGTTATCCATCGAGCCCTTCAACTCCGAACGCGCCATGACTTCTCGCGATAGCTGGGTAATGCTGTCCGTGGGTCCATGACCATAAAGCGGACGCGACGCAAACTTTGCGAAGGTGTTGACGTCGATGGCGTTTCTATCGGCGCTCCACCACGGCCCTTTCAACGCGTTGAAGTTATTCAAGACATTCTGGGCAAGTTGCCTGTCGTCTTGAAGCTTGAGTGGGTTCGACGAAAGAATGAATTTGCTGATGTCTTGTTTAGACAGGGATTTATCCTGAGCCCCCGTCCCATCATTTCGATCGAGGGCCTGCATCAGGCCCGGGCGCTTGAGCAGTTCCCTGGCAAGCCTGATGTTCTCGTCCACCTTCGAAAACCCGGTCAAGGGTCGACCTGCCATATTATTTATATGCTCAGGCGTGACGGTCGGTGCGTACCAGGGTTTGAACTGGTCGTATTTATTCAATAGCCCCTGGGCCAACAGCTCGTTGCTCTGTTTTCCGTAAAGAGGATCCGGCAGTGTGGGATTGGGACGTGGGGGCGGGCCTGGATTGAAGCCTGGTTTGCGCGACTGCGCTGCGCTGTCGAAAACCGGGCCGGACTGACTCGCCGACTGCTCGAAACTCGGGCCCGCCGCGCCCGCAGCCTTGGCCACCGCGCTGGGTTGTGCGTCTGCGCGAGTCTGCGCCAGGTTGTCAGTTGATGAGGCGAACGCTTGATTGGATGCGGATACCGACATGGGGTACTCCAGTGCTGATTTAGGGCGATACCTTGCTGCCGCAGCCTTGCCAACGATGGATGAATCGTGGCGCAGATCTGCACCAGCAGGCCTTTGCTGTGTGGCAGAGCGATGGCAATAGGTTCCTCGACGTGTTGAAAACATCCAACTAGGGGTAGGAAGGAGGTCTTGCGTAACGAAGAACGAACCGGGAAATTTCCCTGCCCACGGCAACGCAAATCGCCTTATGTCCATGACATCCATCCTCGGGCACGTCAACGCTCGGAGGTTCACTTGAGTGATAAAGACGCGTCTACTGTCAGAAATTACAGTTGCATTGGTCCGCGCCCCTTTCAAATGCACAGCGGCGTGCTGAACTTCCATCACCGCGCATCAGTCAGCACAAAAGACTCTCATTAAACAGCGGGTGGGCGATGCAGATTTCCTTGCAGCAACAAGTGGCCCTGGTCACCGGTGCCAGCTCCGGCATCGGCGCCGGTGCGGCCAAGGCGTTGGCCGAAGCCGGTGCGGCCGTCGTACTTAACTACAACTCCCAGGCGGCACCGGCCGAAGCCCTCGCCGCGCAGATCAACGCCAACGGCGGCCGGGCGATTGCCATCGGTGGCGATGTGTCGAAAGAAGCCGACGTCGAACGCCTGTTCGCCCAGACCCTCGATGCCTTCGGCCACATGGATATCCTCGTGGCCAACTCCGGCCTGCAAAAAGATGCCAACCTGGTCGACATGAGCCTCGACGACTGGAACACCGTGATCGGCGTCAACCTCACTGGCCAATTTCTCTGCGCACGCGCCGCCGTGCGTATTTTCAACCGGCAAGGCGTGCGCGCTGGCGTGTCCCGCGCGGCCGGCAAGATCATTCATATGAGCTCGGTGCACCAATTGATTCCCTGGGCCGGGCATGCGAATTACGCCGCGTCCAAGGGCGGTGTGGAGATGCTGATGCGCACCCTCGCCCAGGAAGTCAGCGAGCAGCGCATTCGAATCAACGGAATTGCGCCGGGCGCGATTCGCACGGCAATCAACCGTGCGGCCACCGAAGGCGCGGCGGAAAAAGAGCTGCTCAAGTTGATTCCCTACGGGCGGGTCGGCGATGTGGAGGACGTAGCGAACGCGGTGGTGTGGCTGGCCAGCGACGCGTCCGATTACGTGGTCGGCAGCACGCTGTTCATTGATGGCGGCATGAGCCTTTATCCGGAGTTTCGTGGCAATGGTTGATTTGAAGAACGAGCCACAAAGCCCCATCGATGCGCACGGCATCATTGGCGACATGCGCAGCGCGGCGTTGGTGAATGACCAGGGCAGCATCGATTTTTTCTGCTGGCCGGAATTCGACAGCCCGTCGATTTTCTGCGCGTTGCTCGACACCCCCGACGCCGGCACCTTCCAGCTCACCCCGGACCTGCCCAATGCGCGCCGCGAGCAGATTTACCTGCCCGACACCAATGTGCTGCAGACCCGTTGGCTGAGCGATGCGGCGGTGGTGGAAGTCACCGATTTGCTGGCCGTCAGTGAAGAGGTCGACGACCTGCCGCTCTTGATCCGCCGCGTGCGGGTGGTCAGCGGCACAGCCACATTCCACCTGCGCTGCGCCGTGCGTCATGACTATGCCCGCGCCCACACGCACGCCACAGCCTGCGATGCCGGCGTAGTGTTCAGCGCTGACGGCCAGCCTGGCCTGCGCCTGACCGGCAGCCACGCGCTGACGCTGGACGAGAATGTGGCGGTGGCCCGCTTCAGCCTGGCCCAGGACGAAAGCGCCGAGTTCGTCCTCGGCGGCCAGGACGATCCACGCGTGACGAACGCCTGCACCGACCTCTACCTGCAACGCACCCTGAAGTTCTGGCGTGGTTGGATCAGCCAATCGAACTACCGTGGGCGCTGGCGCGAAATGGTCAACCGTTCGGCCTTGGCGCTGAAGCTGCTGACCTCGCGCAAACAGGGCGCAATCATCGCCGCCGCTACCTTCGGCCTGCCGGAAAGCCCTGGCGGCGAGCGCAACTGGGACTACCGCTACACCTGGATCCGCGACGCCTCCTTTACCGTCTACGCCTTCATGCGCCTGGGGTTCATCGAGGAAGCCAATGCCTATATGCGCTGGCTCAGAGGCCGGGTCAGCGACTGCTGCGGCCAAACCACAAAGATCAACATCCTGTACGGCACTGATGGCCGCCAGGAACTGCCGGAAACCACACTGGACCACTTGCGTGGTCATGGTGGCGCCCAGCCGGTGCGCGTGGGCAATGAAGCGTTCGACCAGATCCAGCTGGATATCTACGGTGAGCTGATGGACGCGGTGTACCTGGTCAATAAATACGGCGAAGCCATTTCCCACGAAGGCTGGAAACACACCGTGGAAGTGGTCGACCAGGTCTGCGAAATCTGGAACCAGAAAGACGTCGGCATCTGGGAAATGCGCGGCGAGCAGCATCATTTCCTGCACTCGCGGCTGATGTGCTGGGTGGCGCTGGACCGCGCGATCCGCCTGGCCTCCAAGCGCTCACTACCGGCGCCGTTCGCGCGTTGGGACCAGACGCGCCAGGCCATCTATGCAGACATCTGGAGCAACTTCTGGAACGAAGAACGTGGGCATTTCGTGCAGCACATCGACAGCACTGCCCTTGACGGCTCGATGCTGTTGATGCCGCTGGTGCGCTTCGTTGCCGCGACTGATCCACGCTGGCTGTCGACACTGGAGGCGATCGAGAAAAGCCTGGTACGCGACGGCATGGTCTACCGTTACCGCAACGACGACAGCCAGATCGATGGGCTGCAAGGCACCGAAGGCGCGTTTACCGCATGTTCGTTCTGGTACGTCGAATGCCTGGCCCGCGCCGGCCAAGTGGAAAAGGCTCACCTGGAGTTCGAACAGTTGCTGCGCTACGCCAACCCGCTGGGGTTGTACGCCGAAGAGTTCGACAGCCAGGCCCGGCACCTGGGCAACACACCCCAGGCCTTGAGCCATTTGGCGCTGATCAGTGCGGCGACGTTTCTGGACCGTAAGCTCAGTGGGGAGAAAACCGTATGGCAACCCTGATACCACCTGCCCCGCTGCTGTACGTGCGCACGTCCATGCTCGATGTGGCTTACGAAACCCACGGCCCTGTCGATGGCGAGCCCGTCATCCTGCTGCATGGCTTTCCCTACGACCCGCGCAGCTACGACGAAATCGCGCCAGTACTGGCGCAGCGTGGCTACCGGGTGCTGGTGCCGTACCTGCGCGGCTATGGGCCTACGCGTTTTATCAACGATCAAGTCATGCGTTCCGGTCAGCAGGCAGCGCTGGCCAAGGACTTGCTGGACTTCATGGATGCGCTGGCCATTCCCTGCGCCACGCTCGCCGGTTATGACTGGGGTGGGCGCGCCGCGTGTATCGTCGCGGCGCTGTGGCCGGAACGGGTGCGTGGGTTGGTGAGCGCAGACGGCTACAACATCCAGGACATCGCCAAGTCTTCCAAGCCACGGGCGCCCGCGACAGAGCATCGGTTGTGGTACCAGTATTACTTTCACACCCAGCGCGGCGTGGACGGCCTGACCGCCAACCGCCGCGAACTGTGCCAGCTGTTGTGGGCGTTATGGTCACCGTCGTGGGTGGGCGGGCCGAGCCTGTATGGGCACACCGCGCCATCGTTCGATAACCCGGATTTCGTCGCGGTGGTGATCCACTCCTACCGCCACCGCTTCGGGTATGCGCCGGGGGATCCCGCGCTGGAATACATCGAGCAGGCATTGGCGCTGCAACCGCCGATTTCGGTGCCGAGCATCTCCCTGTGCGGTGCCGACGACGGCGTGGGGCCGCCCCCGGAAGAGGACGATGATGTCGGGCATTTCAGCGGTTTTTATCGACGCCAGGTATTGCCCGGCGTAGGCCACAATATTCCGCAAGAAGCGCCCCAGGCCACCCTGGCGGCGCTGCTGGAGTTGCTACACCGGTGAAAACCGCTCGCGATAGGCCTGAGGCGTTACCGACAAGGCCCGCAGGAAACTGCGTCGCAAGGTCTCTTCACAGCCAAACCCGCAGTGCACGGCGATGCGTTTGATCGCAATGCTGCTGTCCGCCAATTGCCGGCGTGCGCTTTCGACCCGAATCAGCTCCACGGCCCGCGCCGGGGTCTGGCCGGTTTCGGCACGGTAATGGCGCACAAAGCTGCGCTCGCTCATGCCAGCCTGGGCGGCCAGGGTGGCAATACTCAGGTCCAACGTCAGGTTGTCGGCGATCCAGGCGTGTAACTCGGCAAAGCGGCTGTCGCTTTTTTGCAGGGACAAGGTCACGCTGAATTGAGATTGCCCGCCGGGACGCTTGAGAAACACCACCAACTGCCGTGCCACGTCCAGGGCGACGGCGCGGCCCAGGTCCTCCTCCACCAGGGCCAGGCACAGGTCGATACCGGCAGTCACGCCGGCCGAGGTCCACAGCGTGCCTTGCTGGATAAAGATCGGATTGGCCTCCACCGTCAGCGCCGGAAACTTGCGCGCCAGTTCCTCACAGCGCGTCCAGTGCGTAGCCACGCGGCATCCGTCGAGCAGGCCACTGGCGGCCAGCAGAAAAGCACCGGTGCAGACCGAGGCCATGCGCCGGGTGTGCCGGGATTTCTCGCGTACCCAGTGCACCAGCGCCGGGTCTTCGGCGGCACCGTAGACGCCCCAGCCACCGGCGATCACCAAGGTGTCACATGGCTGATCGACGGCGGGCAGCGGCTCGGCCACCAGCGCCAGGCCTGCCGAGGTCATCACCGGTTTGGCCTGGTCAGCGATCACATTCACTGCATAGGGCGCGGGCAAGCCGCGCTGGCGAGCCAGGTCGTTGGCCGAAGCGAACACCTGCAGAGGCCCGGTGACGTCGAGCACCTGGGCATTATCAAAAGCGAGCACATGAATGAGTCGGGGCATAATTGGCGCGATCTGTGGGTTTAATGGCGTATGCGCCAAAGCCTAGGCCTCTACAGTGAAGCCGTCCACCCCCTTGATTGGAGCTTCACTCATGACCTTGCACATCGGCTTCCTGCTATTCCCCGGCATCCAGCAACTGGACCTTACCGGCCCCTATGACGTGCTCGGTTCGCTGCCGGACGTGAAACTGCACCTGGTCTGGCAAGACCTGGCGCCGATCACCTCCAGCACCGGCCTGGTGTTCACGCCGACCATCACCTATGCCGACTGCCCGAAGCTGGACGTGCTGTGCGTGCCCGGCGGTGCCGGTGTCGGCGCGCTGATGGAAGACCCCGCCACACTGGACTTCCTCCGGGCTCAGGCGCACACCGTGCGCTACATGACCTCAGTGTGCACCGGTGCGCTGGTGCTGGGCGCGGCGGGTTTGCTGCGTGGTCGTAAAGCCACCACGCACTGGGCCTATCACGACTTGCTCGCGCCATTGGGCGCCATCCCGGTACAGGCGCGCGTGGTACGTGACGGCAACCTGTTTACCGGGGGTGGAATTACGGCGGGGATCGACTTTGCGCTGACCCTGGCGGCGGAGCTGTACAGCGAAGCGGCGGCGCAATTGGTGCAGCTGCAAATCGAGTATGCACCGGCCCCGCCGTTCGACGCGGGCCGCCCGGATACGGCGCCCAGGCACGTGCTGGAGGAGGCCAACAAGCGCACGGCCGAATCGCGCAGGGTGCGTGGGGAGATTGTTGCGCGGGCGGCGGCACGCCTGGGTTGAATGGATTGTTCCCACGCGCTGCGTGGGAACGCCTCCGGGGACGCTCCGCGTCCCGCCAATTGCTCTCTTTCTGCCCCCCCGCCAAAAAAACCTTTTCCTGCCAAACAGGAAAATTCTGACATTTGTTCCTACACTCCAAATCACACCCAGATGCCCAAGTGCCAGTACTACGACCGTCATAAAAATGGCACACAAAACTCTAATTAACGTGTCTATAATGCAAGCTTCGCAGAATGGTCAAGTTATTGACTGTGCCGTAAAAAGGAACTCCTTTAGCCACTAGCTCCGCAAAACTTCCTTCATTTGGATGGTTTCACTTGGATGAATGGTTGCGTTTTAACCAGATGTGGCCCGTTGACTGCTCCGTTGAACAGCTGCGGCGCAAACTTGGTGTGCAATGAGGGATGGTTGTATGCGCGAGAAATCATCAGTGGTCAGTTTGTTTCTGACCCGGGCCGGCTTCGTTGAGTTTTTTGTTGTTTTTGTCAAGTTGGTGCATGGCCTGACCGCCATTTTGCCACCGCTGGTCCTGGCGATTTTCCTCGACCCGATGGACGCCGAGATGCGCTCGCATTTCCTCGGGCTGCTGCTGTTTTTTGCGGTGTTGACGGTTATTTTGTTCCAGGCCCTGGGCATCTATTCCGAAGAGCTGTTCAGCAACCGCTTGCGCCTGCGCGCCAATATCGTGGCCTGGTCGTCGGCGTTCTGCATCCTGCTGTTCATGTACCAGATCCTGCAGGTGTTCCCGCAACTGAACCCGCGCAACCTGGTGGTGTGGTACTTCGCCAGCCTCGGGCTGTTCTGCCTGGAGCGCCTGGTGATGCTGCGCCTGTACCGCAACCTGATGCGCAAGGGCAAATTCCTGCAACGCACGGTGATCCTGGGCTTTACCGACACCGCCGTGCATGTCGCCGACCACCTGCAGCGCAACGGCGATATCCGCTCCGGCCTGATCGGTTTTATCGACGACCGCACCGAACGCATTCCCAAGGAACTGAGCAACCTGCCGCTGCTGGGCAACACCCGCGATCTGGAAAAGCTGATCCGCGCCGAGCAGGTCAACCAAGTGATGATCTGCCTGCCGTGGGCCGCCGAGCAGCGTATCCACGGGCTGGTCAATCGCCTGCGGCAGATGTCGGTGAACGTGATGCTGGTGCCGGACATGGCCGCCCTGCGCTACGGCCACAGCCGCATCACCGATGTGGGCGGCATCCTGATGTTCAACACCTCGCAGTTACCGCTGCGTGGCTGGTCGCCCTTTATCAAGCGCTGCGAAGACCTGCTGCTGGCGAGCATCACCCTGGTGGTGCTGTCGCCGGTGATGCTGTTGACGGCGATCGCGATCAAGCTCGATTCCAAGGGCCCGGTGCTGTTTCGCCAGAACCGCTATGGCTATAACGATAATGAAATCCGCGTGTTCAAGTTCCGTTCGATGTTCACCGACCAGAGCGATTTCACCGCCGAACGCCAGACCACCCGCCAGGATCCGCGCATCACCCGAGTCGGGCGCATCATCCGCAAAACCAGCATCGACGAGCTGCCGCAGTTGTTCAACGTCCTGCAGGGCAACATGTCCATGGTCGGCCCCCGGCCCCACGCCACCGCCACCAAGGCGGCGGGCATTCCTTTCGAAGTGGCGGTCAGCGAATACAGCTCACGGCACCGGGTCAAGCCAGGCATCACCGGGTGGGCGCAAATCAACGGCTACCGGGGCGAAACCGACACCCTGTTCAAAATCCAGAAACGCGTCGAGTACGACCTGGAGTACATCTCCAAATGGTCGGTGTGGTTTGACTTGTACATCGTTTTCATGACGGTCCCGGCCGTCCTTTCCACCAAGGAAGTCTATTGATGAATACCCTCAACGGATTAATTCCCTGCATCATTTCCGGTGGTTCGGGCACGCGCTTGTGGCCGGTGTCCCGGCAGAACATGCCCAAGCCGTTCATGCGCATGCGCGACGGCCAGAGCCTGCTGCAGAAAACCTTCCAGCGCGCCGCCCGCCTGCCCGGCGTGGAAAGCGTGCTCACGGTGACCAACCGTGACCTGTTGTTTCGCACCCTGGATGACTACCGTGGGGTCAACAAGGCCCACCTGCCCCTGGACCTGCTGCTCGAGCCCTTCGGGCGCAACACCGCAGCGGCGATCGCCGTGGCAGCGCTGCATGTGCAGGAACATTTCGGTGGCGACGCGCAACTGCTGGTGATGCCCGCCGACCATCTGGTGCTCAACGAGACCGCATTCGCCGACGCCGTGGCCCAGGCCCGCGAGCTGGCCGACGCCGGCTACCTGGTGACCTTCGGCATTCAACCCGACCACCCGGAGACCGGTTTCGGCTATATCGAAAAAGGCGAAGCGCTGAGCCAGGGCAACCTGGTCAAACGCTTTGTCGAAAAACCCGACCTGGCCACCGCCCAAGCCTACCTCGACGGCGGCAAACACCTGTGGAATGCCGGCATGTTCTGCTTCAAGGCCAGCACCCTGGTGGATGAACTGAACACCCACGCGCCCGACGTGCTGATCGCTGCGCGTGCCGCCCTCGAGCACAGCCAGCACCTGCAAAACAAAACCTCGCGCCAGCGCGAACTGGACAGTGACGCCTTCGGCAGCGCGCCGGACATTTCCATTGACGTGGCGCTGATGGAAAAGTCCACGCAAGTGGCCGTGGTGCCGTGCGACATCGGCTGGAGCGATATCGGTTCCTGGGAGGCCCTGCGCCAGCTTACCCCCAGCGATGCCCAGGGCAACCAGGTCAATGGCGAAGCGATTTTGCATGACGTGCACAACTGCTACATCGACTCGCCCAAGCGCGTGCTCGGTGCGGTCGGCGTGCGTGACCTGATCATCGTCGACACCCCCGATGCCCTGCTGATCGCCGACGCCCACCGCAGCCAGGACGTGCGCTACATCGTGGCCGAGCTCAAGCGCCAGAACCACCCGGCCTTCAGCCTGCACCGTACTGTCACCCGGCCGTGGGGCACCTACACCGTGCTGGAGGAAAGCACCCGCTTCAAGATCAAGCGCATTGTGGTCAAGCCCCAGGCGTCGTTGTCGCTGCAAATGCACCATCACCGCAGCGAACACTGGGTGGTGGTCAGCGGCGCGGCGCAGATCACCAATGGGGAGCGCGAATTTCTGATCAACGCCAACGAATCCACCTACATCCCGGCCGGGCACAAACACCGCCTGACCAACCCCGGCATCATCGACCTGGTGATGATCGAGGTGCAGAGCGGCGAGTACCTGGGCGAAGACGACATCGTGCGCTTCGATGACATCTATGGGCGTGCGCCTGCCGAAGTGAAGCCGTGACATGCGCACCTCGCTGATCATCCCGACCCGTAACGCCGCAAGCCACCTGGCGCGGCTGCTGCCCGCGCTGAAAATGCAAACCCTGCAACCGGACGAGATGCTGGTGGTCGACAGTGCGTCCAGCGATGACACCGTGGCGCGCTTTCGCGAATACGGCGCGCGGGTCGAGGTGATCGACGCCCGCGACTTCAACCACGGCGGCACGCGGCGTTGGGCCAGCGAACAGGTAAGCGGCGATGCCCTGATCGTGATGACCCAGGACGCCATTCCCGCCGCCCCCGAGACCTTCGCCAACCTGCTCGCTGAATTGCAGCAAGACCCGCTCAACGGCGTGGCCTATGGTCGCCAGCTGCCGCACCCCGACGCCGGTGTGCTGGGCGCGCAGTCGCGCCACTTCAATTACCCGGCCCACAGCCGCAGCAAGCGCCTGGCCGATGCGCCGCAGCTGGGGATCAAGACCTGTTTCAGCTCCGACTCGTTTTCCGTTTACCGACGCAGCGCCCTGCAAGCCGTAGGTGGTTTCCCCGCCGATGTCATCGGTAGCGAAGACGCCTACGTCGCGGCGCGCATGCTGATCGAAGGCTACACCGTGCGCTACGCCGCCTCTGCGCAGGTGTACCACTCCCACGATTACCGACTCATGGATGAGTTTCACCGCTACTTCGACATTGGCGTGTTCTACGGTCGCGAACCCTGGATACGCCAGGCCTTTGGCGATGCCGGCGGTGAAGGTAAACGCTATGTACTAGCTGAACTCGCGGCATTGCGCGCAGCCGGTGCATGGCACCGCGTACCCGAAGTACTGGTGCGCAGCGCGTTCAAGTTGCTCGGCTATCGGCTGGGCCAGCAGGAACGCCGGCTACCCCTCGCCCTCAAGCGGCGCATCAGCATGTTCCCCGGTTATTGGAGGTGAGCATCATGACCTACAGGAAGTCCTATTTGATGAAACGAACCCTGCTCGTCCTGGCCATGATGGCCCTGGCCGCCTGCAATACCCCCGCGCGCATCGTCGCGCCTGACGGCAAGACCGTCGAGGACGGCAAGCGCGCCCTCGACCAACTGGCCCAACTGCCGCCGGCGGTGGAACGCATCCGCATCGGCGATCAGTTGCGCATCGTGCGCGATGCCGGGGAAATGCCGACCCTGTCGGCGTTCAACGTCAGCACCATCTATGAGCTGACGCTGTACACGGTGCAAACCGACGGCAAGATCAACTACCCGTTCCTGGGCCCGATCCAGGTGGCCCGGCGCACCCCGTCCGAGGTGGCGAACGAGCTGAGCAGCAAGCTTGCACCGGTGTATCGCGAGCCACGGGTGACGGTGAACATCAACCAGGCGCCGGGCAATTCGATCATCGTCGGCGGCGCGGTCAACAACCCGACCACGGTGCCGATCGCCTCGGCCAACACCCTGGAGCAAGCCATTGTCGGCGCCGGCGGGGTCAACCCGGCAGGCAATGCCAGCATGGTTGCGCTGCTGCGCGAAGATACCCAAGGCGTCTATCGCGCCTACTTCCTGGACTTCAGCCAATACCTCAAGACCGGGCCCAACGGGCGCAAACAAGTACCCCTGCAACGCGGTGATGTGGTGTTCGTGCCCAAATCCAATGTGGGCGAGCGCATCCAGGGCGTGGATACCTACCTGAACCAGTTGATCCCATTCACCAAGTCGATCGGGGTTGGCTACAACTACACCCGAACCAGCGGCGGCAGTAACTAAAGGAGCGACATCCCATGATCGAGATCCGTTCTTTTCGCGATCTTCTGCGCCTGTTCTTCATCTTCCGGCATGAGTTCAAGCTGGCGGCCATCGCGGCGCTGGTGATCATTTTGCTGGGGGCCTTCCTGCTGCCCGCCAAGTTCGAATCCACCGCGCGCCTGCTGGTCAAGCCGGGGCGTGATTCGACACTGCCGATCGAAATCAGCAACCGCCAGGCGCTGGTCATGCCCAGCACCCAGCGCGACCCGATTGTCGACGAGGAGCGCCTGCTGACCGGCCGCCCGATCGTACGTGCGGTGGCCGAGCATTACCTGGAAGTCATCGACAAAATGCCGCCGCCGGAAGGTGTCTGGAAGCGCACCAAGTACTACGTCAAAAACGCTATCGGCGCGGTGTTCGACGGCGTGCGCGTAGTGCTGGAAACCGTGGGCGTGATTGAACAGACCACGCCGGTGGAACGCCTCGCCGCGAGCCTGGAGAAGAACTTCGAAGTCAGCCATGCGGCCGGGTCCACGGTGATGGACATCAGCTTCAAGTGGAGCGACCCCGAGATCGCCCAGGCGGTGGTCAAGAGTTGGGTCGAAACCTACATCAACGAACGCACCCAGGCCCTGGGGCGCAAGAGCCTGTATGCCTTCTATGAAGGCCAGGTGTCCAACAGCGCCACCGAGATCAAGAGCTACAAGCAGCAGATCCTGACCCACTTGAACCAGATCGGCGCGGCGAGCATTACCGATCGCCTGGAAGATTTGTCCGAGCGCATCAACGTGCTGCGCGGCGAAACCTTCAACACCACGCGCTTGATTGCCTCGTCGGACAGCGCCCTCGAGAGCACACGCACCCAGCTCAAGACCCAGCCCAAGGAGGTGACCACGGTTCGCCAGATTGCGCTCAACCCGCAGCAGCAGGATTTGCGTCGCTTGCTTAACCAGAAGCTGCTGGAAAAAGCCGACATGATGCGCACCTACACCGATAACGCGCCGCCGGTCAAAGCCCTGGATGCGTCGATTCGGGCAATGCAGGCCCAGGTCGCCGGTGAAAGCAACACCGTACAAAGCTCGGAAAACCGCGCGCCGAATACCCTGGAAATCCACTTGCAGCGCGTGCTGCTCGATGAGTCCAGCAACAACCTGGCATTGCGGACCCAACTGGTGCAGCAGCAAAAGCAACTGGTCAACCTCGAAGCGCAACGCAAGGAAGCCCTGGAGATTGAACCGGAGCTGGCGCGCCTGTCCCGCGAGTTGAGTGCCACCGAGCGTAACTACGCGCTGTACGTGGACAACCTGGAAAAATCGCGCATCGACCGTGAACTGGACAACAGCCAGATCAGCAACATCGCGGTGATCGAGGAAGCGACCCTGAACCCAGGTCGCA
This sequence comes from Pseudomonas sp. R1-43-08, assembly GCF_003852255.1. Classification (NCBI taxonomy): domain Bacteria; kingdom Pseudomonadati; phylum Pseudomonadota; class Gammaproteobacteria; order Pseudomonadales; family Pseudomonadaceae; genus Pseudomonas; species Pseudomonas sp. R1-43-08. The sequence continues at coordinate 1,986,938 of NZ_CP027734.1, read as the reverse complement.
TCTTCCCCAAAACCCTGCTGATGCTGTTGCTGGCGATCCCGTTTGCCATCGTCGTCGGCCTGCTGGTGATCTACCTGTGCTACCTGCTTGACCAGCGCATTCACGATGGCGGCCTGGTGGAACGCAAGTTCGGCCTGCCGCTGTGGACCACCCTGCCGGAGCTGGACACCAGCACCGCGCAAGGCACCAATGCGTTCAATGCGAGCATCTACCGGCTGTACGGTCTGCTGCAATTGGACCGCGTGGCCGAACGCGGCCTGACCCTCGGCTTGACCTCGGCGCGCCACGGCGAAGGGGTGACCTTCGTGGTCGAGCAACTGCGCCAATTGCTCCAGGAAAATGGCATTACCGTGCGCGTCGGCGGGGCGGCGCCCGCCGCACCGGGCGAAGTGGTGTTGCTGGACGCCTCGGCGCTGCTGGACAACCGCGATGCGTTCGTCAACCTGCGGCGCGCCGACCTGATCGCGCTGGTGGTGGAAGCGCAGAAGAGCACGGTGCCGGTGGTGGAGCACGCGTTGTCGATCCTCAACACGGCGTTCGGCAAAGTCGATGGCATCATCATCAACCGGCGTAAATTCGAAGTGCCGGCCAAGGTGCTGCACACCATCGGCAAATACCGGGGGGCGTTCTGATGCGCATCGCCCTGCTCGCGCCTTTGCCACCGGAAAAGAATGGGATCGCCGACTACGCGCACCATTTCAAGACGGCATTGGAGCAGCTGGGCGTGACGGTGCTGACACCGTTGAGCGGCGTGGAAGGCTCGAGCGCGGCGATCAAGCAGGCCGTCGCCGCGTTCGACTGGCACAGCGTGGACCTGGTCCACGCCGAGCTGGGCGGCGGGCGCCTGGGGGAGTTCCTGGCGTTGCGCGCGTTGCGCAGCGCCTACCCGAACCTGCCGCTGACGGCCACCGTGCATGACCCCGAGCGCATCGTGTGGCGGCGCGAGCACCTGCCCTTCCCGCTCAACCTGCTGCAGCGCCTGCCCAGCCCGTTGCCGCAGGCGGCGGTGGTGCTGGCAGACCCGTTGACCCTGCGCGAAGAACGCCATGTCGCCCGTGACCTGACGCGGCTGGTCACCCTCACCCGTCTGGGCGCCGACTGCCTCAGCCAGCGCATGCAATTGCCCGCCGGCAAAGTGGCGGTAATCAACCACGCCAACCTGGCGATTGCAGCCGTAGCGCTGCCGCCGCTGGACACCCTGCACCTGCTGTATTTCGGTTTTATCTACCGTGGCAAAGGCATTGAAGACCTGTTGCAGGCCCTGGCCGCCGTTTTCAAGCAAGCCCCCGAATTGCGTGACCGTGTGCGCCTGACCCTGGCCGGTGGCACTGCCGCCGAAATGGCGTTTGGCGCGGGCGGTAATTACCTGGAGCAGTTGAACCGCCAGATCGCCGACCTCGGCCTGGCAGGCTCCATCGATTGGCGGCTGAACCTGCCGGCCGACGAGATTGCGCAAACGATCCAAGCCCACCATGTGATGGTGCTGCCCTATCGCGAATCGAAAAAACTCGGCCTGCTCGGCCGTCAGCGCGGCACCAGTGGCGCGCTGTCCTGGGCCGCCGCGTGCGGGCGCGGGGCGATTACCTCGGATGCCCGGGCGTTCGCCGAGGAAGTCGCCAGCGGTAACGGCGCGATCTACCCCGAAGGCGATGTGGCCGCGCTGGGCGAGCAATTGTTGCGCCTGGCCCGTACGCCCACATTGGCCCGGGACTGGGCCGAACGCGCCGGCGCAATCGGCCGCGAACGCTTGTGGCCGCTGACGGCGCAGCGCTTCAAGCAGCTCTTCGAACAGGCAATCACAGGGGCCCCGTATGGCGCGTAAACGGACCTACTTCGCCACCCTTGCGCTGGTCGCGGCCCTGGGCCTGGTCGCGTTTATCTGGGGGCGCCCGGCCGACGCCGAGAACCATGTGCTCAAGGGTAACAAGGTGGTGGTGTGGAAGGATTTCCTCGGGGTGAACGCGCAGTTCCTGTGGTTCAGCCCCGAGCGCTACCAGCTGCAGATCGACCGCCTCAAGGACCTGGGCCTGGAATGGGTGCGCCTGGATTTGCATTGGGACCGGCTGGAGCCAGCCGCCGACCGGTACCAGGTGGCGACCCTGGATGAGTTGGTGGCCAAGCTCAAGGACAACCAGCTCAAGTCGGTGTTTTACCTGGTCGGCTCGGCGCCGTTTATCACCACCGCGCCGGTGGGTGCGCCCTATCAGGACCAGTACCCGCCGCAGGACCCGAATGTATTTGCGATCCGCATGGCCCTGTTGGCCCAACGCTACCCCAGCGTCGATGCCTGGCAGGTGTGGAACGAGCCGAACCTGCTGGGCTTCTGGCGCCCGGCGGCGGACCCGGCCGGTTATGCCAGGCTGCTGCGCACCACCACCGCCGCACTGCGCGCCGTCGCCCCGAACAAACCGGTGGTGGCCGCCGGCATGGCGTTTTTCAGCGAAATGCCCAACGGTCAGACCATGCTCGACGCCCTCGACGCCCTCGGTGTGCCCAAGCTGAACACCGTGATGTCCTACCACCCTTACACGCAACTGCCCGAGGGCAACGACCCGGCCAACCTCGACTTCGTGGCCAAGACCACCGCGCTCAACCAGAAGCTGCGCGCCAGCGGCGTGAAAACCCTGTGGAGCACCGAGTGGGGCTGGTCGAACTACGCCGGCCCCAAAGAAGCCCAGGACATCATCACCCAGCAGGGCCAGGCCGATTATGTGATACGCCGCCTGGCGCTGATGAGCGCGCTGGATTTCGACAAGATCTTTCTGTTTACCCTGAGCGACCTCGACCAGCGCGCCAGCGTGCGCGACCGTGCCTACGGCCTGCTCGATATCGACGCCAAGCCCAAGCCGGTCTACATCGCGTTGAAGAACTTCCTCGACGTCAGTGGCCCGCAGCTGACCCCCGCCGACCCGCCCACCGCCGACCAGTTGCCCGACGGCCTGTTCAGCATCGGCTGGACCCGCGCCGACGGGCGCAAACTGTGGTTTTTCTGGTCGGCCCGTGGCGGTAACGCGCACTTGCCCGGCCTCGCCAGCGCGACGCTGTATGACCCGTTGCGCGGCACACAGACACCGGTGAGCGGCACTAACGGGTTGACTGTCCCGGTCAAGTCGAACCTGCAAATTCTGTTATGGGATTGAAGCCCGCCATGCGCATTTTATGGATCCTGCCTTATTCGCCCTGGCCTGCCACCAGCGGCGGCAAGACGCGCCAGTTCCACCTTCTGCGCAGTCTGGCGGCGCGTGGGCACCGGATCACGTTGCTTTTGCATGACAAGCACCCGGTGTCGCTGAGCGATCGCCACGTGCTGGAAGGCTTTCTCGAGCAGTTGATCATCCTGCCGCGTCGGCCACTGCGCAGCCTGAAAACCCTGCTGGCCGGGCTGTTTGCGCCCTACCCGCTGCTGGCCAGCGTGAATGGCCTGTCGGGGCAATTGGAGGACCGGTTCAACCAACTGCTCAACGAGCATTGGGACGTGGTGCAGATTGAGCACAGCTATACCTTCCAACCTTACGAAGATGCCCTGGCGCGCAAATCCCAACCCTTCGTGTTGACTGAACATAACGTTGAGTCGGCGCTCGGCGCGGCGACGTACGACCGTTTGCCGCGTTGGGCGCTGCCGTTCATTCGCTATGACCAATGGCGCTACACGCGCTGGGAGCGTCGCGTGATGCGCCAGGCCAGCCAAGTGGTGGCCGTCACCGACAGCGATGCGCAGGTGCTGGAAAAAATCGCCGGCAGACCGGTGCCGGTGGTGGTCAACGGCGTTGACTGCGATCACTTCGCCGGCGCCCGCCCCGACCCCTCGACCCGCCGCGTGCTGTTCCTCGGCAACTATGAATACGCCCCCAATGTGGATGCCATCGAATGGGCCCTGGATGAAATCCTGCCGAAAGTCTGGGAGCGCTGCCCCGACGCGCGCATGAGCGTGTGCGGCTTCGGCATGCCCGACGGTTGGCGCGAACGCTGGCCGGACCCGCGCATCGAGTGGCAGGGCTTTGTGCCAAACCTGTTGAACCTGCAATCGAGCTGTTCAGTGTTTCTGGCGCCGTTGCGCCATGGCGGCGGTTCCAAGCTCAAAGTGCTCGAAGCGTTGGCCGCCGGCCTGCCGCTGGCCAGTACCGAACAGGGCGTGTCGGGCCTGGACCTGGTCGAGGGCCTGGATTATCTGGGCGGGCAAACTGCCGTCGGCCTGGCTGACGCCGTGGTGCGCCTGCTGCACGCTCCCGAAGCCGCCGCGCCCATGGGTGAAGCCGGCCGCGCCTATGCGCGGCGAGCCCATGACTGGAGCGTTGCCGCCAGCCAACTGGAGCAGGTGTACGCCACCCTTTCGCCGCTCAATCAAAAGGAGCCCGCATGCGTGTAGGCCTGGATTACCGCACCGTCGGCACCTCACCGCAATCGGGCATCAGCCGCCAGGTGTATGCGCTGGAAAGCGCCCTGCGCAGCCTGCCGGACATCGAACTGGAGCGATTTACCGTCGCGCCCCTGGGCGATCAAACCCGGTTGCAGGCGCACTGCCCGGCCTGGGGCTGCGCGAAAACGGCGATGCACCAGCCACAGAATCGCCTGCGCTTCGAAGCCGGTTTTTTACCCCGCGCCCTGCGCGAACAGCACATCGATCTGTACATCAGCACCTTCAATATGGGCCTGCCGTTACCGCCCAAGCCTGAAGGGTTGCGCACCGTGGTGCTGCTGCACGACCTGTTTCAGATCACCCTGGACAACTACCACGCCAGCCGCCTGAAGGCGCTGGTGTACAAAACCACCGATCGCCTGTCGATTGCCTACGCGGTGCGCAGCGCCGACCGGGTGTGGACGCCCTCCCAGTACAGTGCCGACGAAACCGTGCGGTTATTTCCTCAGGCGGCGGGCAAGGTTCGCGTCCTGCCCAATCAGGTGGAGGGCTTCAATGAACCACCGGCGGACCTGTCCGCGCGCCAATTGCCCACAGGCTTCTGGCTGCTGGTCGGCACCCGTGAACTGCGCAAGAACGTGCCGTTCCTGGTGGATGCCTGGCAACGGGCGCGGCGCGACTCCCCCAGCGTGCCGGAACTGGTCCTGGTGGGCAGCCTTGAGCACTTGCCCGAAGCCCAGCGCCAACTGCCGGGGATTCATGCGTTGAGTGGCGTCTCCGACGCCGAGTTGCAGGCGCTGTACCGCCAGGCGTCACGCGTGTGGCAACCGTCCTACGCTGAAGGTTTTGGTTTGCCGGTGATTGAAGCGCTGAGCGTCGGCACCCCCGTCGCCGTGGCCAGCGGCACCTCGCTGGACGAAATCACCCCGCCATCGGCGCCGCGCTTTTCACCCACCGATGGCCCCGCGTTGGTCCAGTTGATGCTGAACCTGGGTGAGCGCGCCGATGAAGCCACGCCCGAACACCACCGCCGATGGGCCGAACGCTTTAACCAACACGCCTATCGCCGGCGCCTGGCCGAACTGATCGAGGAACTGAAATGAGACTCTCCCTGGCAAGCCTCGTCGCGATCCTCTTCGGCGTGCTGTTCGGTGTGGTCGCGCTGGCGCTGTCACCGGCCAAGGCGTTTCTCGCCGTGATCGGCCTGGCGGCGGCCGTGACCATCCTGCGCTTTCCCTTCTGGGGCTTGCTGCTGTTCGCCCTGGTCGCGACCTTCATGCCCTACTCCACGCTTAATCTGGGCATCCGCAGTACGGTGAGCGAAGCCATTCTTGCGCTGACCTGGGGCGCGGTGCTGTGGCACGGCTTTCTGTCGCGCCTGCCGGACGCGCCGCGCCTGGCGCTTCGCCCCACCGACCAGATGCTGCTGTGGCTGATGCTGTTCAGCGTGTTCCCGTTTATCGTCGGCCAGGTCAGCATCCACGCCGAAAGCAGCGGCGTGGCCAACTGGCTGCGTTGGTTGCTGAACCTCTCGGGAGTATTTCTCACGGCCAAGCTGCTGGTGGACTACAAACACCGCGAAAGCCTGGTGATCGCCCTGCTGCTGGGCACCCTGGCGATGCTGGTGATGTCGATTGCGGTGTTCGTGCGCACACGCTCCGGGGCGGGGATTGCGCCGATCCTGGCGCTGCTCAACTACGGCAACTTCGACACATTGAAATTCGGCCTGGAAGCCATGTCGTCACGCATGGGCTCGCCGTGGATGCACCCGAATGCCATTGGCGGAATCATGGCGCTGCTGCTGCCTTTGGCGTTCTGCTACGGCATGACCGAACAAGGTTGGAAACGCGCACTGGGCCTGAGCGTGGCGTGCCTGGGTGCGGCGGCATTGCTGTTGGCCAGCAGCCGCGGGGCGATGGTCAGCCTGGCGCTGGTGCTGATGTGGCTGGCCACGCGGCGCGTGCCTTACACCGGACGTTTACTGATGATCGGCGCGGCGTTGACTGTGGCGTTGGTGATGGCTTATCCGCCGCTGCAGGAGCGGCTGGCGACCATCTTCTCGTCGAGCAACGCCAGTACCGAAGTGCGTTTCGACGAATACCGCATGTTCCCGCAGGCCGTGGCGGCGTACCCGTTCGGCATCGGTTTCAAGGTCGACCCGCCGGTACCGGGCACGCACTTGCTGGGGATCTCCAACCTGTGGCTGAACTTCATCTACAAGACCGGCGTTGTCGGCATGCTGTTGTTTATTGCAGTCACTGTGCGCTGGTGGCGTGAAGCCCGGCCGGAAAAGGGCCCGATCCGCCTGACCAAGGACAACGCGCTGTGGCTGGGCAGCACCGCCGGGATTCTGTCGGCGTTGGTCAGCGGTTTGTTTGACCACTACTTCAGCTTTGCCGTGGTGATGGTCGCGCTGTTCTGGCTGATGGTGGGGATTAACGTACTGGAGGCGCGGCGCTTGTTCCCGGCGCGCCTGCCCCAGGTCAAGGCGTTGGCGTTTCGCAAGCCGATGCTTGATGGCGCGCAGCCCTGATGCTGGGTTCTGCCGTATGGCTGACCGTGGCGACCCTGCTGGGCCTGTGCCTGGGGTTTGCGCGCGAGTGGTTGCTGGTGGCGGCCTGGGGCGCGGGGGAGCGCAGTGATGCGTTCCTGATCGCGCTGTTCCTGCCCGAGGCGCTGCGCATGTCGCTGGCCGGCGGCGTGTTGAGCGCCGCCGCGTTGCCGCTGTATCTGCAAAGAAAGGACAGCGAACGCCTGGACTGGCTGGCCGTATTGTTCCCGGCGTTGCTGGTGATTGCGCTGGTCACCAGCCTGCTGCTGATGCTATTGGCACCGTGGCTGGTGCAACTGCTCGGCCCGGGGTTGGCGGCCAGCGCCACGGCCCTGGCCGGCAGCAATCTGCAGATCGTGGCGTGGTGCGTGCCGGGCCTGCTGCTGCATGCGCTGTTCAGTGTGCCCTTGCAGGCCAGCGAGCGCTTTGTGCTGGCGGGGTTGGGCTCGCTGCTGTTCAACCTGCCGCCGGTGGCGTACCTCGCCATGGCAGGCACCGCCAGCCAGCCGCACAGCCTCGCGCTGGCGTGCCTGGTCGGCAGTGGCTTGATGCCGCTGGCGCTGCTGCCGTCACTCTGGCGTCTGGGCTGGCGACCCTGGCGCGTGCGCCTGTCGTTCGCGCCTTTGCGGGAGTTGGGCCAACGTATCGGCCCCTTGTTACTCAGCAATGGTGCCAGCCAAGGCCTGGCGTTGATCGAGCGCCTGGTGGCATCGCTGCTGGGGGAAGGCGCGGTGACCTGGGTCAACCTCGCGCGCAAGCTGATGAACCTGCCTTTGATTGCGCTGATGAGCCTCAATCAAGTGCTGCTGGGCATGATGAGCCGGCGCCAGGGCGATGAACGCCTGGCCCTGCTCAAGCGCGGCCTGGAAACCGCCAGCGTGCTGACCTTGCCCGCCGGCGTCGGCCTGGTGGCGGCGGCGCCGAGCCTGGTCGCGCTGCTGCTGCCCAGCCAGTCGGCGGACTCGCCGCTGCCGCTGTTGCTCGCCTGGTTTGCCGTGCCGCTGGTATTCGGTGCCTGGAACGCCCTGCTCGCGCGCTACGCCTACGCCGCCGGCGACACGCGCCAGCCGCTGCGCTGCGAACTGCTCGGCAGCCTGGTCAATGTGCTGCTGCTGGGCGTACTGCCGTTTGCGTTTGGCCTGGCCGGCATTCCACTGGCGGCGCTGGCGGGGGTGATCTGCACCGCGCTGCTGCTGATGCAGCGCCAGGCGTTGCTCGGCGCCCTGCCCTGGGCCCGGCAATGGCTGCTCAGTACGGTGCTGATGGGGCTGGCGGCGCTGGTGTTGTTTCGGATCGAAGACGTGTGGCTGCAAGTGGGGCTGAGCACCCTGGCAGGCGCCGTGGTGTTGCTGGGTATGGGGCTGTGGCTGACGCCGTGGCGCAAGGCGTGAATGATCGTTCGGGAAGACTCACATGAAGCATCGTTGGATTCAAATGGATATCGCCAAAGGCGTCGGTATCCTGATTATCGTGTACGGCCACAGTTGGTTTGTCGCCAACTCGCTGGATTTGCTGTACCCGATCCTGGCGTCGTTCGTGCTGCCGTTGTTCTTCTTTTTGTCCGGGGTGTTCTTCAAGCCCGAGCAACCATTCGTGGAGATGGCGGTGCGCAAGGCCGATGGCCTGCTCAAGCCGTTCTTCTTCACCATGCTGGTCTATGTGATCGTGCGCGATGTGCTGCGCGGGCAACCGTTGCTGGGGGATATCGGCGGCGTGCTGTATGCCTCCGTGGACACCATCCCGTGGCAGGCGTTGTGGTTCTTGCCGCACTTCTGGGTGGCAATCCTGTTCAGTTGGTTGATGCTGCGGCTGATTCAGCGCCTGAAGCTGCCGTTGCTGGCCGCTTGCCTGCTGATCGGCGCGCAACTGTTGCTCGGCATCTGGATGTTGAAATGGTTCTGGCAAGTGCCGGTCACCCTCGGCGAACAAACATGGGCGTTGCCCGGCCTGCCCTTCAGCCTCGACGTGACCCTGATCAGCAGTACCTATTTCATCTACGGCTATCTGCTGCGTGATTGGCTGCGCCGGCATGAAGGCTCGCTGCTGACCCTGCTGATTTCGCTGGTGCTGTTCGCCGCTGTGTTCCTCTACAGCCACGACACCATGGACCTGGCGCAGCGTCGCTACGACCACTGGTTGTGGACCAGCCTGCTGGCGGTGATCGGTGTGTACCTGTGCTGGGCGCTGGCGCGGGTGTTGATGGTGTCGCCCCTGCTGACGCGGGCGATGACCTACATCGGCCAATCCACCTTGATCCTGTTGATCTTCCACGGCGAGATCCAGCACAAGACCTTCGACCTGATGGAGCGCCTGGGTTTGCATCCGTTCATGGCCGCGTGCGTGGGTTTCGTGGTGGCGGTGGTGGTGCCGTTGCTGATCGGGGAAGTGATCAAGCGGGTGGCATTCCTGCGGTTTTTCTACTTTCCGTTTCCGGTGCGTAAAGCGCCAAAGCCTTGATTGCGCGTCTAGCTGACGTGCAGCGGCTAGCCCTGATGTAGGAGCGAGCTTGCTCGCGAAAAACTCAGGGCCACCACGTTTATCCAGAATGAGCGCGGTGCCTGGGCGTTTTTCGCGAGCAAGCTCGCTCCTACAGGGCTATGAATTTCAATCGTCGAGGGGTTGCGGCGCCGGCTTGCTGCCGGGTTTGACCGGTTTGGCGCCCTTGGCCGGTGCAGGTGCAACGGGCGCGGGTTCCGGCGCGGCCGCCGCTTCTTTCTCGGCCATCGGCATCTGGTCGATGGCACTGAAGAACTCTTTGAGATCGAGGCTATCGGGCGGCACGGTCTTCTCGAGTTTCTTCTCGCCATCCTTGCCGATCAGGATCACCTTCGTGCCGCTGCCGACACCGAGCTTGAGGGCGCGGATCAGTGCATTGGTTTCAGGCGGGGTGAGCTTTTTGCTGTCCTTGGGATCCTTGGCGAACTTCTCGCCCTCGGCGCCGATGCTGCCGAACTTCACGGTGTAGAACACCATGCTGCGCTCTTCGAAGGACTGCTTGGTGGCAGGCTCTTCCAGTTGTTTCCTGAGCGTGGCCAACGTCGGGTTACCCGCATCGAGTTCCACCACCACCAGAGGGCGGGTTTTGCCCATCTCCAGCTTGAGCGGATTATCATCAGCAGCCAACAACGGCCCCGTAAAAGCCATCAAGGTAGCCAGGGTCAGCGACCGGATGAGCATGCGCACCTCCTTTGAATTCCATGCAGGGTTCTTGAGTTTCATGTCTGCGACAGTCAAATTCAAGGATGATTCCTACGCCACATTGAGAAGCGTAGGTCAGGATGCCCGCGCCGCAAGGGATTGGCGGGCGGCGGGGCATTGTTTCTTCTGATTACGAGACCTGCCACTGCGGCCAATGCCGGGCGAACACGGGCGCCACGACCGGGTCCGCATCCACGCGCTCCAGGGCGTGGGCAAAGCCCGGCGCCAGGCTGCGGAGTACCTCGCGTCCTTCGTCCCAGCGCGACACCGCCGCCGCCATGATGCCCAGTGCATTGGGTACGTCGTCGGGCGTAAACAACTGGTCGGCAAACTGATCGGCGAACACCACCCAGGCCTGATGCAGATAACGCCGCGTGCCGGTGGTCAGCTGCGTTTGCAGGCTTTCACCGGCGTCGCCCAGCCAGCGTTGCGGATAGTCGATGATGCCGATGGCCGAATAGCAATTGGCCGCGATGTACAGCAGGCCGCGCAGGATCTGCGCGCGGTTGCCGGCCAGCAGGTTCGCGTCGGGAAACTCCAGGCCCAGGTGGATCAGGATGGCGGCGCTTTCGGTCAGCACCTGGCCATCGGGGGTGACCAGGGTGGGGATCTGTTTGAGCGGGTTGATGCGCGCGAGGGCTTCGCTGCCCTCGCCTTCATGCCAGGAGCTGGCATCCACGCGATGCCACGGCACGCCACAGCGCTGCAGCGCAATCTCGATCATGCAGGAGCCGGACTCGTCGGTGCCATAGAGTGTGTACATGGGCGTTCCTCCTAAGCTTCAGGTGTAACGGGGATTGTGGCCGATTGCCTAGAACAGGCCCATCTGCCCGCCCACCAGGGTGGCGAAATCATCGTTCACGAACGGCAGGATGGCGTCAGCCACGGGCTGCAATTGGCGCGTCACATAATGATCGTAGTCGATAGGCGCTTGCTGCACTTCCAACGGCTGCGGGCCATTGACGCTGATCACATAGCGGATCCAGCCGCCGCGCTGGTACTGGCGCGGGCGCCCGAGGCGGTCGTTGTATTCGTCGGCCAGGCGTGCGGCGCGCACATGGGGCGGGACGTTGCGTTCGTAGTCATGCAAGGGTCGGCGCAAGCGCTTGCGGTAGATCAACAGCTCGTCGAGTTCGCCGCTCAAGGTACGGCGCACATACTCGCGTACATAATCCTGATGGGGCTGGCGATGGAAGATGCGCCGGTAGAGTTCCTGCTGGAATTGCCGGGCCAAAGGCGACCAGTCACTGCGCACGGTTTCCAGGCCCTTGTAGACCATCTCTTCGCTGCCATCGGCGCGCACCACCAGGCCGGCGTAGCGCTTCTTGCTGCCCTCCTCCGCGCCGCGAATGGTCGGCATCAGGAAGCGGCTGAAATGGGTTTCGTATTGCAGCTCCAGGGCGCTTTGCAAGCCGTATTCCGTGTGCAGATGGCCGCGCCACCAGTCGTTGACGTGCTGCACCAGCGCCTGGCCGATGCGGCTGGCATCCTCCAGGGAGTGGGCGCCGCCGAGCCAGACGAAGGTGGAGTCGGTGTCGCCGTAGATCACTTCATAACCCTGGGCCTCCACCAGCTCGCGGGTCTGGCGCATGATCTGATGCCCGCGCATTGTGATCGAGGACGCCAGCCGGGTATCGAAGAACCGGCAACCGCTGGAACCGAGCACGCCGTAGAAGGCGTTCATGATGATCTTCAGGGCTTGGGACAGCGGTGCATTGTGTTCGCGCTTGGCCACTTCGCGGCCTTCGGACACCCGTGTGACGATGGACGGCAGGCAATGCCGGGTGCGGGAGAAACGCGCACCGCGAAAGCCTTCCACCGAGTCGCTGTCGTCGGGATGCTTGAGGCCTTCGATCAAGCCCACCGGGTCGATCAGAAAACTGCGAATGATCGACGGGTACAGGCTCTTGTAGTCCAGCACCAGCACCGACTCATACAGACCTGGGCGCGAGTCCATGACAAACCCGCCGGGGCTGGCCTGGGGCGGCTTGTCGCCGAGGTTCGGCGCGACAAAGCCCTGGCGGTGCATCAACGGCATGTAGAGGTGGGTGAACGCCGCGACGGAACCACCATTGCGGTCGGCAGGCAGCCCGGTGACGCTGGCGCGCTCGAGCAGGAACTTGAGCAGCTCGGTCTTCTCGAAAATCCGCGTGACCAACTCGCAGTCCTTGAGGTTGTAGCGCGCCAGGGCGGGCTTGTCCTCGGCGAACATGCGGTTGATTTCGTCCATGCGCTGGTACGGCGTGGAGATGTCCTTGCCTTCACCCAGCAGGGTTTGCGCGACATTTTCCAGGCTGGACGACTCGAAACTCCACGTAGCTGAACGCAGGGCTTCGATGCCGTCGATGATCAACCGGCCCGCTGCCGCAGCGAAGTAATGATTGCGGCTGCCATGCTCGCGCCAGGCCATGGCTTCACCGCCCCGCCCCAGCAGCAGCGGCACATTCAGGCGCTGGGCATGTTCGTGGAGCACGCGCAGGTCGAACTGCACCACATTCCAACCGATGATCGCATCCGGATCGTGGGTGGCCAGCCATTGGTTGAGGCGTTCGAGCAGTTGGGCGCGGGTGTCGCAATAGTCGAGCTTGAAGTCCACCGCGCAGGCTTTGTTGGGCGGACCGAGCATGTACACCTGGCGCTCGCCACACCCTTCGAGCGCGATGGAATAAAGATCGCCCTGGGCGGTGGTTTCAATATCGAGGGATACCAGTTTCAGGGTCGGTCGGTAATCGGCAGCGGGCTTCATCTGCGCATCAAGCAACGTGCCGCTGGCATCCGGCGTGCCGCCGAACCACACAGGCGCGGTGATGAATCGCTCCATCATGTAGCGCTCGGGCGGGCGTACATCACCTTCGTAGACGTCCACACCGGCGGCGCGCAGGCGCTTTTCAATATCCATTATCTGGCGGTGCTGCCGGGCGTAGAGACCCAGGACCGGCCGATGATGGAAATCGCACAACTGCAACTCACGCAATTCGATATCGCGCTCGCCTTTGAGCAGCCAGTCCAGCGGCTTGCGATAGGCCTCGGGAATGAACACTACCGAGGTCTGCACGGGGAGACGAATGCACCGAGGCCCTTGGTCGGTCGCCAGCCAGAAACTGACCTCCGTCCCCGCCGGGGTGTCGCGCCAATGCCGGGTCAGGACAAAACCCTGCTGTAAATCCACCGTACCGCACCTCAGGAATCGCTTTCAGGGCGTGATTCTACTCGGCATCCGGGCAAACGCGGCAGGTTAACTGTGATCTCATAAACGTGGGTGCCCGTTCGCGTCAGGCTCGCCGCGCCTTGTCCAGATAGTTTTCGATATTGCCCATTTGCTCGTCCCAGCCACGGGAGTTCATCTTGAACGCTTTCAGGCGCCTGGCCTGGGGCACCTTGTCGAAACCGGACTCGACCACCCGCAACAGAATGCCCGGCGCGCGATCCTCGATGGTGAACTCCACCAGCGTCGGGGTTTCCTGGTCATAGTCGACGTCTTTCTCTACCGCGAAGGGATGCCACCAGAAGGAAAACAGGGTTTGCGGCAGAATGCGTTCGATTCTGGCCTTCCACACGACATGTTCGTAGCCTGGGTAGGTGATCGGCGCTTCGATGGTTTCGCCGGCAACAAAGGTTTTTCCCTTGAGGGCAATACCGAACCACTCGCCAAATTGTTCGGCGTTCGTAAGCGCTTCCCAGACTTGTTTACGCGATGCGTTGAGCAGGACTTTCCGTTCGATGCGATCTAATACGTGCATAAGTCACCTCCTCCATTGAACACTAGGCGACATCGACCAATGCGCAACCTTTGGTTATGCGCAATGATGATGACCCCATCCTTGACCTGGCCTTAAGTTATGACTGAACCGTTGAATGGAAGTTGCTTGTGTAAAGGTGTGGGCTATCAGGTGGAGCGATTGGACATGCCCATCAGTCACTGCCATTGCGGCAGCTGTCGCAAGGCGCATGCGGCAGCCTTTGTCGCCACGGCTGGGGTGATGCGCGAGCACTTTCGCTGGACGCACGGTGAAGAATTGCTGTCGTCGTTTGAGTCATCGCCAGGCAAACGGCGTCATTTCTGTTCGCGCTGTGGCTCGCATTTGATCGCCGAGCGCGCGCACCAGCCCCACGTCATCGTGCGGGTGGCGACGCTGGACGATGATCCGGGCGCCAGGCCCACCGCGCATATCTGGACAGCCCATGATGTGCCCTGGCTCGCTTATGACGACATAGAGCGCTGGGGCGAATGGCAGGTGTGATTTAAACGTGCGGATCGCCGGGCGCTTTGGCCGGCGTCGCATATTGCGGCTTCAGGTGACCCTCCTGGTCGAGCAGCCAGGCATCCATGATCTGTCGCACCACCGGGCCTGCTACACGGCCACCGGCCTCACCGTTTTCAATCATCACTGAAATCACGATCTTGGGGTGTTCGGCTGGCGCAAAGCCGACAAACAAGGCGTTGTCGCGGTGACGCTCCAGGGTCTTGTTGCGGTTGTAGCGCTCCCCCTGCTTGATCGCCACCACCTGCGCGGTACCGCTCTTGCCGGCGATGCGATATTGGGCACCCTGCGCTGCGGCCCGAGCGATACCGCGCGGGTCATGCATTACCAATTGCATGCCGTGGTTGACCTGTTCCCAATCACGCGGATCCTTGAGCACTACGTTGGGCATCGGATTCTCATCCACCGGAGGCACGCCGTTGATGGTCTTGGCCAGGTGCGGGCGGTTCCATACACCCTTATTGGCGATCAGCGCAGTGGCTTGGGCCAGTTGCAGCGGCGTGACTTGCATATAACCCTGGCCGATACCCAAGATCACGGTTTCGCCCGGGAACCAGGGCTGGCGACGTGTCGCGCGCTTCCAGGCCTGGGAAGGCATCAGGCCGGCGGACTCTTCGAACATGTCCAGGGACACCTTCTGACCCAGGCCGAATTCGGCCAGGTAATCATGCAGCCGATCGATGCCGAGCTTGTGGGCCAGGTCATAGAAGTAGGTGTCATTGGAACGCATGATGGCGGCGTCCATGTCTACCCAGCCGTCGCCACTGTGGTTCCAGTTGCGGTATTTGTGATCGAAGTCCGGCAACTGGTAGTAACCGGGATCAAACACGCGGGTTTGCGGGGTGACAACGCCGCTGTCGAGCCCTGCGATGGCCACTTCAGGCTTGATGGTTGAACCGGGCGCATACAGCCCGCGCAGCACGCGGTTGAACAGCGGGCGATCAATGGAATCATGCAGCGCGGCATATTCCTTGAAGCTGATACCGGTGACGAACAGGTTCGGGTCGAAACTCGGCTTGCTGACCATGGCCAGCACTTCACCGGTTTGCGGGTCCAGGGCAACCACCGAGCCACGGCGGTCACCCAGGGCTTCTTCGGCGGCTTCCTGGAGCTTGACGTCGAGGCTCAAGACAATGTTTTTGCCGGGGATAGGGTCCGTGTGCTTGAGCACGCGCAATACCCGTCCTTGGGCGTTGGTTTCGACTTCTTCATAACCCACGTGACCATGCAGTTCAGACTCATAGAAGCGTTCGATACCGGTTTTGCCAATAGACTGGGTGCCGCGGTATTCCACCGAATCGAGGGCCTTGGACTCTTTCTCGTTGATTCGTCCGACATAGCCGATGGAGTGGGCGAAGTGCGCGCCCAGTGGGTAGTGGCGTACGAATTGGGGCTCAACATCCACACCCGGTAGGCGGAACTCGTTGACGGCCAGAACGGCAATCTGCTCTTCGGTCAGCTCGTAGAACAGCGTGACAGGGACGAACGGATGGCGGGCCTGCTTGAGCGCTTTGTCGAACACGGCACGATCTTCGGCGGGCAGGTGCAACAGACTGACGATCGCGTCCAACTCACCCTTGAGGTCGGTGGTGCGTTCGCGGGTTATGGTCAGGTTGTAGCTGGGTCGGTTGTCAGCCAGGACCACACCGTTGCGGTCATAGATCAAGCCGCGCGTAGGGGTGATGGGCAGCACGTGAACGCGATTGTTTTCAGAAATGGTGGCGTGATAGTCGTATTGCACGACCTGCAGGAAGTACATGCGCCCCACCAGGGCGCAGGTGATGCCAATCACCAGGAGTGCACAGGCGAGCAAACGTTTGTTGACCAGACGGTGTTCTTTTTCGTGGTCCTTGATGGGTATCGGTTCAGGCATTGCTACAGCATCTCGTTGAAAGAGGTCGACGCCGCGTCCTGCGGATAAGGGCCAATCCTTGTGAAAATGTGCTGCACCATACCAAAAATGCAGAAACACTTTGCATCGATTTCCCTTAACGGCGGGTTATTTCATCATTGAGAAAGTGAGGCCAGAGTGGCGAATGCGCTGTGAAGGTGCGCATTGGGAGAGCCGTCGCACTTTTCGACCGCCCAAAACAAAACCCCATCTGCTTTCGCAAATGGGGTTTCGGAATTTAATCTTGACGATGACCTACTCTCACATGGGGAAACCCCACACTACCATCGGCGATGCATCGTTTCACTACTGAGTTCGGGATGGGATCAGGTGGTTCCAATGCTCTATGGTCGTCAAGAAATTCGGGTACTGAGTCGTGACCATGTGGCCTCGCTTCAGCAAATTGGGTATGGGATAGAAGTCAGTGTTTTGTGAGCATCGAACTTTCGGTTCATTGCGTCTTCACACACCGCAATCTGGCCTCTTTCGTCTTTCAACTAGGAGCAACAAATTGCTTGGGTGTTATATGGTCAAGCCTCACGGGCAATTAGTATTGGTTAGCTCAACGCCTCACAGCGCTTACACACCCAACCTATCAACGTCGTAGTCTTCGACGGCCCTTCAGGGGACTCAAGGTCCCAGTGAGATCTCATCTTGAGGCTAGTTTCCCGCTTAGATGCTTTCAGCGGTTATCTATTCCGAACATAGCTACCCGGCAATGCCACTGGCGTGACAACCGGAACACCAGAGGTTCGTCCACTCCGGTCCTCTCGTACTAGGAGCAGCCCCTCTCAAATCTCAAACGTCCACGGCAGATAGGGACCGAACTGTCTCACGACGTTCTAAACCCAGCTCGCGTACCACTTTAAATGGCGAACAGCCATACCCTTGGGACCGGCTTCAGCCCCAGGATGTGATGAGCCGACATCGAGGTGCCAAACACCGCCGTCGATATGAACTCTTGGGCGGTATCAGCCTGTTATCCCCGGAGTACCTTTTATCCGTTGAGCGATGGCCCTTCCATACAGAACCACCGGATCACTAAGACCTACTTTCGTACCTGCTCGACGTGTCTGTCTCGCAGTCAAGCGCGCTTTTGCCTTTATACTCTACGACCGATTTCCGACCGGTCTGAGCGCACCTTCGTACTCCTCCGTTACTCTTTAGGAGGAGACCGCCCCAGTCAAACTACCCACCATACACTGTCCTCGATCCGGATAACGGACCTGAGTTAGAACCTCAAAGTTGCCAGGGTGGTATTTCAAGGTTGGCTCCACGCGAACTGGCGTCCACGCTTCAAAGCCTCCCACCTATCCTACACAAGCAAATTCAAAGTCCAGTGCAAAGCTATAGTAAAGGTTCACGGGGTCTTTCCGTCTAGCCGCGGATACACTGCATCTTCACAGCGATTTCAATTTCACTGAGTCTCGGGTGGAGACAGCGCCGCCATCGTTACGCCATTCGTGCAGGTCGGAACTTACCCGACAAGGAATTTCGCTACCTTAGGACCGTTATAGTTACGGCCGCCGTTTACCGGGGCTTCGATCAAGAGCTTCGCGTTAGCTAACCCCATCAATTAACCTTCCGGCACCGGGCAGGCGTCACACCCTATACGTCCACTTTCGTGTTTGCAGAGTGCTGTGTTTTTAATAAACAGTCGCAGCGGCCTGGTATCTTCGACCGGCATGAGCTTACGGAGCAAGTCCTTCACCCTCACCGGCGCACCTTCTCCCGAAGTTACGGTGCCATTTTGCCTAGTTCCTTCACCCGAGTTCTCTCAAGCGCCTTGGTATTCTCTACCCAACCACCTGTGTCGGTTTGGGGTACGGTTCCTGGTTACCTGAAGCTTAGAAGCTTTTCTTGGAAGCATGGCATCAACCACTTCGTCGTCTAAAAGACAACTCGTCATCAGCTCTCGGCCTTAGAATCCCGGATTTACCTAAGATTCCAGCCTACCACCTTAAACTTGGACAACCAACGCCAAGCTGGCCTAGCCTTCTCCGTCCCTCCATCGCAATAACCAGAAGTACAGGAATATTAACCTGTTTTCCATCGACTACGCTTTTCAGCCTCGCCTTAGGGACCGACTAACCCTGCGTCGATTAACGTTGCGCAGGAAACCTTGGTCTTTCGGCGTGGGTGTTTTTCACACCCATTGTCGTTACTCATGTCAGCATTCGCACTTCTGATACCTCCAGCAAGCTTCTCAACTCACCTTCACAGGCTTACAGAACGCTCCTCTACCGCATCACTTGCGTGATACCCGTAGCTTCGGTGTATGGTTTGAGCCCCGTTACATCTTCCGCGCAGGCCGACTCGACTAGTGAGCTATTACGCTTTCTTTAAAGGGTGGCTGCTTCTAAGCCAACCTCCTAGCTGTCTAAGCCTTCCCACATCGTTTCCCACTTAACCATAACTTTGGGACCTTAGCTGACGGTCTGGGTTGTTTCCCTTTTCACGACGGACGTTAGCACCCGCCGTGTGTCTCCCATGCTCGGCACTTGTAGGTATTCGGAGTTTGCATCGGTTTGGTAAGTCGGGATGACCCCCTAGCCGAAACAGTGCTCTACCCCCTACAGTGATACATGAGGCGCTACCTAAATAGCTTTCGAGGAGAACCAGCTATCTCCGAGCTTGATTAGCCTTTCACTCCGATCCACAGGTCATCCGCTAACTTTTCAACGGTAGTCGGTTCGGTCCTCCAGTTAGTGTTACCCAACCTTCAACCTGCCCATGGATAGATCGCCCGGTTTCGGGTCTATTCCCAGCGACTAGACGCCCTATTAAGACTCGCTTTCGCTACGCCTCCCCTATTCGGTTAAGCTCGCCACTGAAAATAAGTCGCTGACCCATTATACAAAAGGTACGCAGTCACCCAACAAAGTGGGCTCCCACTGCTTGTACGCATACGGTTTCAGGATCTATTTCACTCCCCTCTCCGGGGTTCTTTTCGCCTTTCCCTCACGGTACTAGTTCACTATCGGTCAGTCAGTAGTATTTAGCCTTGGAGGATGGTCCCCCCATATTCAGACAAAGTTTCTCGTGCTCCGTCCTACTCGATTTCATGACTAAGAGATTTTCGCGTACAGGGCTATCACCCACTATGGCCGCACTTTCCAGAGCGTTCCGCTAATCTCAAAGCCACTTAAGGGCTAGTCCCCGTTCGCTCGCCACTACTAAGGGAATCTCGGTTGATTTCTTTTCCTCAGGGTACTTAGATGTTTCAGTTCCCCTGGTTCGCTCCATACACCTATGTATTCAGTGTAAGGTAACCATCTTATGATGGCTGGGTTCCCCCATTCAGACATCTCCGGATCAAAGTCTGTTTGCCGACTCCCCGAAGCTTTTCGCAGGCTACCACGTCTTTCATCGCCTCTGACTGCCAAGGCATCCACCGTATGCGCTTCTTCACTTGACCATATAACCCCAAGCAATCTGGTTATACTGTGAAGACAACATTCGCCGAAAATTCGATCATACTCAATTAAGAGCGACTCACAAATTTTACCTTAGCCTGAGCCGTTACCAGTGAAAGTAACGTCCAGTCTATCTTTCTATCACATACCCAAATTTTTAAAGAACGAACTAGTCAAAGACTAGAAATCAACATTCACCATCACAACGATGGAATGCTCATTTCTAAGCTTTCTACAAACAGAAGCAGTAGTGGTGGAGCCAAACGGGATCGAACCGTTGACCTCCTGCGTGCAAGGCAGGCGCTCTCCCAGCTGAGCTATGGCCCCGTATTTCTACAGGCGTTTCCCACACAAAATTGGTGGGTCTGGGCAGATTCGAACTGCCGACCTCACCCTTATCAGGGGTGCGCTCTAACCAACTGAGCTACAGACCCAATTTCGGGCTGCTTCTTTTCGTCTTCTTCAATGAATCAAGCAATTCGTGTGGGAACTTATGGAGCAGCTGATGTCGTCGATTAAGGAGGTGATCCAGCCGCAGGTTCCCCTACGGCTACCTTGTTACGACTTCACCCCAGTCATGAATCACACCGTGGTAACCGTCCTCCCGAAGGTTAGACTAGCTACTTCTGGTGCAACCCACTCCCATGGTGTGACGGGCGGTGTGTACAAGGCCCGGGAACGTATTCACCGCGACATTCTGATTCGCGATTACTAGCGATTCCGACTTCACGCAGTCGAGTTGCAGACTGCGATCCGGACTACGATCGGTTTTCTGGGATTAGCTCCACCTCGCGGCTTGGCAACCCTCTGTACCGACCATTGTAGCACGTGTGTAGCCCAGGCCGTAAGGGCCATGATGACTTGACGTCATCCCCACCTTCCTCCGGTTTGTCACCGGCAGTCTCCTTAGAGTGCCCACCATAACGTGCTGGTAACTAAGGACAAGGGTTGCGCTCGTTACGGGACTTAACCCAACATCTCACGACACGAGCTGACGACAGCCATGCAGCACCTGTCTCAATGTTCCCGAAGGCACCAATCCATCTCTGGAAAGTTCATTGGATGTCAAGGCCTGGTAAGGTTCTTCGCGTTGCTTCGAATTAAACCACATGCTCCACCGCTTGTGCGGGCCCCCGTCAATTCATTTGAGTTTTAACCTTGCGGCCGTACTCCCCAGGCGGTCAACTTAATGCGTTAGCTGCGCCACTAAGAGCTCAAGGCTCCCAACGGCTAGTTGACATCGTTTACGGCGTGGACTACCAGGGTATCTAATCCTGTTTGCTCCCCACGCTTTCGCACCTCAGTGTCAGTGTTGGTCCAGGTGGTCGCCTTCGCCACTGGTGTTCCTTCCTATATCTACGCATTTCACCGCTACACAGGAAATTCCACCACCCTCTACCACACTCTAGTCAGTCAGTTTTGAATGCAGTTCCCAGGTTGAGCCCGGGGATTTCACATCCAACTTAACAAACCACCTACGCGCGCTTTACGCCCAGTAATTCCGATTAACGCTTGCACCCTCTGTATTACCGCGGCTGCTGGCACAGAGTTAGCCGGTGCTTATTCTGTCGGTAACGTCAAAACAATCACGTATTAGGTAACTGCCCTTCCTCCCAACTTAAAGTGCTTTACAATCCGAAGACCTTCTTCACACACGCGGCATGGCTGGATCAGGCTTTCGCCCATTGTCCAATATTCCCCACTGCTGCCTCCCGTAGGAGTCTGGACCGTGTCTCAGTTCCAGTGTGACTGATCATCCTCTCAGACCAGTTACGGATCGTCGCCTTGGTGAGCCATTACCTCACCAACTAGCTAATCCGACCTAGGCTCATCTGATAGCGCAAGGCCCGAAGGTCCCCTGCTTTCTCCCGTAGGACGTATGCGGTATTAGCGTCCGTTTCCGAACGTTATCCCCCACTACCAGGCAGATTCCTAGGCATTACTCACCCGTCCGCCGCTCTCAAGAGAAGCAAGCTTCTCTCTACCGCTCGACTTGCATGTGTTAGGCCTGCCGCCAGCGTTCAATCTGAGCCATGATCAAACTCTTCAGTTCAAACATCTTTGGGTTTTTAAGAAACCCTAAACTTGGCTCAGCAATCGTTGGTTACATCTTTGATTTCTCGCGGAGTAACTTGTGATGCTGATAATCTTGTTGACTATCAGTCTGACTCCACAAGCACCCACACGAATTGCTTGATTCAGTTGTTAAAGAGCGGTTGGTTAAGAGCTATTCGTCTCAACCGAGGCGCGCATTCTACAGCAGCCTCATTTGCTGTCAAGCGGTTATTTTCAGAAGTTTTCGAAGAATTCTTCAACAACTTCAACCACTTGCGCTTGCGATCTCTCGTAAGCGGGAGGCGAATTCTACAGCGTTACACGCTGCTGTCAACACCTCTTTTTCAACTTCCTTTTGGCTTCGATGGACTGAAGCAACCTGCTGCCGAAACCTACTTAACTCGTTGTTTACCAAGGAGTTTTCCGTTTCGACTGCGCCGGAAGTGGGGCGTATTATAGGAGCACAGAATCTGCCGTCAATGTTTAATTTGAATTTCCTATCAATCAGCCTGAAACCCCTTTAAATCCTCTGCACTTGAGCAGTATATTGCGCACTGCGTGCCCCTTAAGCGCATCAGCGCTCTGCCCTTTATATGACAGACTTCGGACGAAAACCTTCAATGACCACCCCACCCCGCAGCCTGGCCTCCATACTGTTCCCTGTTGGCCTGCTGTTAATAGCGATGGCATCCATCCAGTCCGGCGCCTCGCTGGCCAAAAGCATGTTCCCTGTCATCGGCGCGCAAGGTACCACCACCCTGCGCTTGATTTTCGCCAGCGTGATCATGCTGCTTCTATTACGCCCATGGCGCGCCAAGCTGACGGCCAAGTCCCTGCGCACGGTAGTTGTCTACGGCATGGCGCTAGGCGGCATGAATTTTCTCTTTTATATGTCGTTGCGCACCGTGCCCCTGGGTATTGCGGTAGCGCTGGAATTCACCGGCCCGCTCGCCGTCGCCCTGTATGCATCGCGCCGGGCAGTGGACTTCTTGTGGATCGCGCTCGCAGTCGTCGGTTTACTCCTGCTGATACCGTCGGGCGAAACCAGCAGTGGCATCGACGTGACCGGTGCCGCCTATGCTCTCGGCGCTGGTGTCTGCTGGGCGCTTTATATTCTGTTCGGCCAAAAGGCAGGTAACGATAACGGTGTGCAGACCGCCGCGCTCGGCGTCATGATTGCCGCTTTGTTCGTCGCGCCAATCGGCATCGTGCACGCGGGTACCGCGCTGCTGACTCCCGCCTTGATCCCCATCGCCATCGGTGTCGCCATTTTATCGACAGCGCTGCCCTACACACTGGAAATGGTTGCGCTCACCCGCCTGCCCGCGCGTACGTTCGGCACCCTGATGAGTGTCGAGCCGGCGTTCGGCGCCCTTTCCGGGCTGTTCTTCCTGCATGAACACCTGACGCTCGCGCAATGGCTGGCGATCACCTGCATCATTCTGGCCTCCGTTGGGGCCACACTGACAATGCGCAACGAATCCAAACCGCTGGTGCCCGCCGACTGAGCTCTTTAAAAAGGCAGCGCTGGTATTTACCGCTCATTTAGGCCATGTTTAGGCCGTAAACGAAGGTCTTTCATGGAGAAACTCGACACGGACAGCATGAACGCTACGCTCGAGAGCGAGTAAAGGCCGGCTTCGTTTCTTTTGCGAAGCGGCTATTTAAGGATGGGAATGAAACGAATTTTGATACTGTTGCTGGTCGTAGGCATTGCCGGCTGTGCCGCGACCACGAAAACAGAAGTGAAGCGAGGCAAGAAAGGGCTGCATATCAACTGCTCGGGCCTGTCCTCCTCCTGGGATAAGTGCTACACCAGTGCGGCCGATTCCTGCGGCACCAAGGGCTATCGGGTTATCGCAAAATCCGGCGATAACGCCGAAGAACCCGGCGATTACCCCTTCGGCCTCAACCCTGCCGGCTACACCAGTCGCAGCATGATCGTCATTTGCAAGTAGCCGCCTGAGAGCTGTCTTGATCGCTCGCGATCAAAACAGCACAGCGCGGAGCCCTCAGTCAGCCCGCGATCAAATCGCCGCTGTGCGCACCTGTAACCACGTGAGCGCCTCGCCACTGAGTAACGGGCTCAGGCGTTCACGCACCTGGGCATGATAAGCGTTGAACCACTCGCGCTCATCCGCCGTGAGCAAGGAAGGCTCCAGGCAACGGGTGTCGATCGGGCACAAGGTCAGGGTTTCGAATCTGAGGAACTCACCAAATTCGGTGGTCCCCGCTTCACGGTTCAACACCAGGTTTTCGATGCGCACGCCCCAACGCCCAGGGCGGTAGGTGCCCGGCTCAATCGACGTGATCATGCCCGGCTGCATCGCCGTTTGCGGTGCGGCTGCAGCCTGGTAAGCGATCACCTGCGGACCTTCGTGCACGTTGAGGAAATACCCTACACCGTGACCCGTACCGTGGCCGTAATCCACGCCCTCGGCCCAGATCGGCGCACGCGCGATGGCGTCCAGCAACGGCGACAGGATGCCTTTGGGGAATTGTGCGCGGGACAAGGCAATCACGCCCTTGAGCACCCGCGTGCAATCACGTTTCTGCTCTGCGCTCGGCGTACCGATGGGCACCATCCGCGTGATATCTGTAGTACCGCCCAGGTACTGGCCGCCGGAGTCGATCAGCAATAAGCCATCGCCTTCGATCACGGCATGCTCTTCTGGCGTGGCGTGGTAATGCGGCATCGCGCCATTGGCATTGAAGGCAGCAATGGTGTTGAAACTCAGCGACACATACCCCGGACGGCGGGCACGCGCTGCCGTCAGATGCTCATCGATAGTCAGTTCAGTGATGCGTTCACGTCCCAGGGCCGATTCCAGCCAGGCGAAAAATTCGCACAAGGCGGCGCCATCCTGTTCCATGGCCTGACGAATATGTTCGGCATCGGCCAAGCTTTTGCGCGACTTGGCCAGCGTGGTGGGGTTCAAGCCTTCCACCCGTTTCACGCCGGCGTCGAGGTGCTCCAGTAAACCGGCCGTCACGCGGGCCGGATCAATCTGCAGGCTTGCTCCGGACGGTACGGCTCGCAGCGCATCAGCCACATCACTGTAGTCGCGCACGCTCACGCCATCGCGCTCAAGCGCAGCGCGCAACTCGGCATCGACCTTGCTCAGCGCCACGAACAAGGTGGCCTGCTGTTGATTGATCAGGGCAAAGGATACGAACACTGGGTTGAACGATACATCGCCACCGCGCAGGTTGAACAACCAGGCGATGTCATCCAGGGTCGCGATGAAATGCCAGTCAGCGCCTTTTTCTTTCAGGCTGGCGCGCAGGGCCGCGAGTTTTTCGCTGCGGCTGAGGGTAGCCTGCGGCGGCAGGTGCTGATAGATCGGCTGGTTCGGCAGCGCCGGGCGGTCGTGCCAGACGGCATTGAGCAGATCGATGTCCGTACGCAAGCGCGCGCCACGCTGTGCCAGCTTGTCACCCAGGGTGCGCGCCGAGGCCACGGCCATTACCGCGCCATCCACCGCCACAACGCCGCCTTCCGGGGTTTGTTCAGCCAACCATTCCAGCGGTCCGGGCTGGCCCGGTTGCAGTTTCACCAGTTCGATGCCGCTGCCCTTGAGCTCCTTGTTCGCCTGTTCCCAGTAGCGGCTGTCGGCCCACACCCCGGCAAACTCCGCAGTGACGATCAGCGTCCCCACCGAACCATGGAACCCGGACAACCATTGACGCCCCTGCCAGTATCCGGGCAGGTACTCGGACAAATGCGGGTCCGCAGACGGTACCAGCAGGGCATGAATCCCCTCTCGGCTCATCAGCTCACGGGTTTGCGCCAGGCGCTGGGGAACCGTTCCATGGGTCAAAGGCTGCGTAGTCATTGTGTCTCCTGCTAACCGCTAATAATTGTTATGCACTGCGAATGAAGTTTCAGACGGCCCAGAACGCCGGTGCGCTGGCCAGTGCCGACTTGATCAGTTGTACCGCTTCGTCGATATCCCGCTCGGTGGTAAACCGGCCCAGGCTCAGGCGAATGGTACGGCCGGCGCTGCGAGCGTCATGCCCCAGGGCCAGAAGCACATGGGACGGCGCGTTGCTGGCCGAATTGCACGCTGAAGTCGCCGAAAAGGCAATCCCTGCACTCAACGCACCCGCGTTGAATTCACCTTCATTGAACGTAAGGCTAAGGGTATGGGGGATTCGCTGTGTCGGGCTGCCGTTGAGGCGCACACCCGCGATCGACCCCAATTGATCCAGCAGACGCTGACGCAAGGCTACGATCTGTGCCTTCTCCTCGGCGAAAGACGCTGCTGCCAGGGCGAACGCCGTGCCCATGCCCGCAATCTGGTGAGTGGCCAGGGTACCCGAACGCAAGCCGCCCTCATGCCCGCCACCATGAATCTGCGCCAACACCTTCTGCTGCGCACGCGGTCCTACATACAACGCGCCGATGCCCTTCGGACCGTAAAGCTTGTGCGCGGAAAACGACATCAAATCCACCGGCCACTGCGCCAGGTCGATGACCACCTTGCCCGCCCCTTGCGCCGCGTCCACGTGAAACAACGCCCCGTGCTCGCGCACCCGTGCGCCGATAGCCGGGATGTCGTTCAACGTGCCCAGCTCGTTATTGACCAGCATCAGCGAGACCAGAAAGGTGTCTTCACGCAGTGCTTCACTGACCGCCTCGACACTGATCAAGCCATCGGCATCAGGCACCAGATACGTCACCGCCACCCCGGCTTCCTGCAATTGCCGCGCGGTGTCGAGTGTGGCCTTGTGCTCGATCTGGCTGGTGATGATATGCCCGCCCGCCACGCCACGCGCCTGGGCCACGCCCTTGAGTGCAAGGTTGTTGGACTCGGTGGCGCCGGAGGTCCAGACGATCTGCTCGGGCTGGGCGCCAACCAGTTCGGCCACCTGGCGACGCGCCTGCTCGACCGTTTGCCGGGCCGCTTGGCCGAACGCGTGGGAACTGGACGCCGGGTTACCGAAATTGGCATTGAAGCCCAGACACTCAACCATCACCTGGATGACCCGCTCATCCACCGGCGTGGTGGCGGCGTAGTCGAAATACAACGGACGTTTATTCATGATGTTAAAAACTCGCAGAGCGTGTTCCCGAGAACAGTGTCGCGGGGGGCATCGAACAGAACAGAGGTCGTCAGGTTTAACTGATCAGATGCCGTTATAGAAGGACCACTTTATGAAAATGTGCGTAGGAACGCTCCTGAAATTCAGCTTAACAGGCTGAAGTCACGCCATGGAAAACAAAAAACCCGAGTTTCCTTACGGGAACACTCGGGTTCTTCACCGCAACAGCGCCGCTCAACTGGGGCGATCCTTCAAGGCTACGTTGCGCTCGGCGTTCATCTCGCCCTGATGATCAAAACCAAAGGTTTTTTGTGGCTGGCCGGTCAATGCCGCCCGCTGCTGTTGATAGTCATCGAAGGACAATCCGCGGCGGCTCAGCGCTTCCAACGCCAGCTGTCTGGTTTCCTGTTCCGTGTAAGGACGCAATTCAGGCGCCGGATGGGTTGCACATCCAGCGAGCACAGCGGTGACAAGCAACAGCGAGATGGCGAGTGAACGGTTCATGGCGGTAGCCCTGCGAAGGAGGTGTCGAGTCAATGAACACAGGCTACTCCCGCACCTGCCCAAGGAAAAATCACCGTCCTCGATAGTGGCTATCAACCGTGGCGGCAGTCTCAATAGGCACAACGCTATATTTCTTTAAGATATATAAATATGTAAATCAATTAATTTACGGAATATAAGAATCCCTTTATAAACACCACAACACTGCCCGCCAGACGAGGCCCAACGCACACCGGATTGCATTGCCAAACAAGATTGAGGTTCTCCCTTGACCGCCACCCCCCAAAGCGTGCTGCCCAGTGCACTGCAGACCGCCAAACTGCTGGCCGCCGAATTCGCCCTCAGCGCCGTCGAGCGTGACGAACGCGGCGGCACACCCAAGGCCGAACGTGACGCCCTGCGCCAAAGTGGCCTGCTCGCCCTGAGTATTCCCCGCCAATACGGCGGCCTCGGTGCGCGTTGG
Organism: Pseudomonas sp. R1-43-08; assembly: GCF_003852255.1. Lineage (NCBI taxonomy): Bacteria > Pseudomonadati > Pseudomonadota > Gammaproteobacteria > Pseudomonadales > Pseudomonadaceae > Pseudomonas > Pseudomonas sp. R1-43-08. The sequence continues at coordinate 1,959,195 of NZ_CP027734.1, read as the reverse complement.
AGCGAAACGCTGGGCATCGTGCGCGAGTTCGCCAAGGTCGACAGCTCCATCGCCCATGTCTTCGGCTTCCACCATTTGATGCTCGCCACGGTGCGCTTGTTTGCTCGCCCGGACCAATGGCAACCCTGGTTCGAACAAACCGCGCGCAAGAACTGGTTCTGGGGCAATGCTCTCAACCCGCTGGACACGCGCACGGTGGTCAAGGACTTCGGCGGCTGGCGGGAATTTTCCGGCAAGAAAAGTTTCTGCTCCGGGGCCAATGATTCAGAAATGCTCATCGCCTCGGCGGTGGATGAAAGCGCCGGGGGCAAGCTGCTGATTGCCGCCATTCCCAGCGGGCGCAGCGGGATCACCTTGCACAATGACTGGAACACCATCGGCCAACGCCAGACCGACAGCGGCAGCGCCAGCTTTGAACGGGTGCGCGTTGAGGAGTCGGAGTTACTGCTCGACCCGGGCCCACTGAGCACGCCTTTCGCCTGCCTGCGGCCGTTGATTGCCCAGCTCACTTTCACCCATATGTTTTTAGGCATTGCCGAAGGCGCCTTCGAAGAGGCGCGCCACTACACCCTCACCGAAACCCGCGCATGGCATAAATCCATGGCCGAGGACGTACGCCAGGACCCTTACGTGCTGCACCACTACGGCGACTTCTGGGTCGCGCTGCAAGGCGTGCGCCTGCTGGTGGAACGCGCTGCGGAGCTGTTCGACCAGGCATGGGCCAAAGGCCAAAGCCTCAGCGAACAGGAACGCGGCCAGCTGGCGATTGCCATCGCCACCGCCAAAGTGGCCGCGACGCGCCAGGGCCTGGACCTGTGTACCCGTCTGTTCGACGTCACCGGCGCGCGGTCCACCCACGCGTCACTGCGCCTGGACCGCCACTGGCGCAACCTGCGCACGCAAACCCTGCACGACCCGCTGGATTACAAACTCCACGAACTGGGTGACTGGGCGTTAAACCAGGCCCTGCCGATTCCCACGTTTTATTCCTGAGAGAGGTGCCCATGCAGCTGTTGACCCTCCCACCCTCGCCTGCCCTCGCGACCTCGATCCGTGCCACGGCCCAGGTGTTCGAAGACCCGAAATCCCAGGCCCTGCTCGACCATATCCAGCAAGTGGCGCCCAGCGAAGCCAGCGTGCTGATCATCGGCGAAACCGGCACCGGTAAAGAACTGGTGGCACGGCATATCCACAACCTCAGCGCGCGGCGCAACCGACCCTTCGTGGCGGTGAACTGCGGGGCGTTCTCTGAATCCCTCGTCGAAGCCGAGCTGTTCGGCCACGACAAAGGTGCCTTTACCGGCGCCCTCAGCGCCAAGGCGGGCTGGTTCGAAGAGGCGGACGGCGGCACCTTGTTCCTCGACGAAATCGGCGATCTGCCCATGGCCATTCAGGTCAAGCTGCTGCGCGTGCTGCAGGAGCGCGAAGTGGTGCGCCTGGGCTCGCGCAAGAGCATTCCGATCAACGTCCGGGTACTGGCGGCAACCAACGTGCAACTGGAAAAGGCCATCAATGCCGGGCACTTCCGCGAAGATCTCTACTACCGTCTCGACGTGGTCAGCCTGGAGCTGAGCCCCCTGCGCGAGCGTCCCGGCGATATCCTGCCACTGACCCGACACTTCATCGAAGCCTACAGCCAACGCCTGGGCTACGGGCCGATCACCATCAGCCGTGAGGCCGAGCAAAAACTGCGCAGCTACAGTTGGCCGGGCAATATCCGCGAGCTGGAAAACGTGATTCACCACACCCTGCTGATCTGCCGCAACAGCGTGATCGAACGCGACGATCTGCGCCTGTCCAACCTGCGCATCGAGCGCCAGGACGACAGCCAGTACGGCACCGACAACAGCGCCGAAGCGTTGCTGGCGCGCGCCTTTCAAAAGCTGTTCGAGGAACAGGCCGGCGCCCTGCACGAAAAAGTCGAGGATGCACTGTTACGCGCCGCTTACCGCTTCAGCCATTACAACCAGGTGCACACCGCCAGCCTGCTGGGCTTGAGCCGCAACGTCACGCGCACGCGCCTGATCAAGATCGGCGAGCTGGCGGTCAACAAGCGTCGACCTGGGGAAAACCTGCAGGGCGAGCGGATGCTGCACCTATCCATTTAGGCGGCAGTGCAAGGCGTCGTCATGGCTGCGCTCAAAACTGCGCAGCACCTGGAACGAATCAAAGGTCACCGCCCTGGCCTGGTGCGCCCGGATCAGCGTCCAGAGGTCTTCGCCGCCCTGCTCGAAGCGCCGGAATGCCGCCTCGCCGTACTCGCGGGATTGCCATTGCAGGCAGTTGAGCACCCGCCGCCCGTCATCGCTGACTTGCACACTCGCACTCAAAAAGCCGCCATGGTTCTCGGCCAGTCGCTCGCTCTGGAGGGTCAGGGCCGCCACCAGGGCAGACTGCTGGCGGGGGTCGATCTGAAATTCGATTAACTGCGTGAAGCTGCGATTCTTCTCTGACACCTGCATGAACACTCCCCTTTCTCCGTAGGCAGAATCTTGCGATTCAGTGCCACGCAGGGTAAAACCTCTAGTTAAGTCAAGGTCAAGTGATGAATCGGAGTTTTTATGCTCAACAAGGAACTCAGCGTTGGCCAATTGGCTGCCCGTAGCGGCGTCGCCGTCACGGCCCTGCATTTCTACGAAACCAAGGGGCTGATCAAAAGCCATCGTAACGCCGGCAACCAACGGCGCTACACGCGGGATGTGTTACGGCGGGTGGGGGTCATCAAGGTTGCCCAGCGCCTGGGCATTCCATTGGCGACCATCGGCGAGGCGCTGCGAGCACTGCCTGAGGGTCGCACGCCGACTGCCAAGGATTGGGCACGCCTGTCGGCACGCTGGCGGGAAGACCTGGATGAGCGGATCAACAAATTAGTGCTGCTGCGTGACAAGCTCAATGGTTGCATCGGCTGCGGTTGCCTGTCGATGGAGGCCTGCCCGTTGCGCAATCTGGGCGACCAACTCGCGGAGCGCGGGCCGGGGGCGCAGTTGCTCGAGCCCGGTTGAATCTGCTCGTCGGAACTCGCGCAGCCCTTGATTGGCGTGGCCTATAGTTAAACAGCCGGACCTCCATAACCACAATCAAGGAGAACGTGATGAGCGTGAAAGCCATTCCCGAGGGCTATGCCAGCGTGACGCCGTACCTGGGCATCGACAAAGCGGGCGAAGCCATCGACTTCTACAAGAACGCCTTTGGCGCTACCCAGGTCATGCGCCTGGATATGCCCGACGGCCGTGTCGGCCATGCCGAACTGCGCATCGGTGGTGCGGCGATCATGCTGGGCACACCGTGCGAGCAGATGGCCCTGCGTAATCCGGATGAACACCCCAGTGTCGGTTTGCACCTGTATGTGAGCGACGTCGACGCGCAATTCAAACAGGCCGTGGCGGCGGGCGCGACAGTGGTGTCCGAGCCGAGTGACCAGTTCTACGGCGACCGCTCCGCGAGCGTAAAAGATCCGTTCGGCCATCTGTGGTTCCTGGCCACGCGCAAGGAAGACCTGACCGAGGAGCAGGTCCGCCAGCGTGCCGTGGAGATGTTCGGGCAAGGCTGAGCCGCGTTGCGCGGTGCATCTCAACGTGTGGGAGGGGGCGTGCGCCCTCCCACCGGTCGCTATCAACGCGTGGGCGGTGAACCCGACACGTCCGGCCGGCTTCGGTAAGCCGTGCACCCCAGCCACAGGGTCATTACCGCCAGCGCCGTCAGCGGTAGCCCATGGAACAGCACAATCACCTGGGCCGGCGTCCACGTCAGGTAGAACGGCCCGACCACCAGCATCCCCACGCCGAAGCCCGCCATTTGAATCAGGGTCAATAAACTGAACAGCGGCAGGCGCAGGCTATCCGGTTCACTTTGCGCACGGGAGACCAACGCCACTTCAGACAGCCCGTCTCCCAACCCCGCCCACACCACCAACAGCAACGCCAACCACAATTGGGTTTGCTGGAACGTCAGGATAAAGCCGCTGGACATCAGCGCCACGCCGAACATGAACAGGCGTTCCATGCTCGGCGTGCCACGGCCTTTCAACAGCGCACTGGCAATACGCGCCCCGATAAACTTGCCACAGGCCCAGACCGCCAGCAGATACCCCATCACCGTTTTGGCCGTGTCCGGGGAAATGTACTGAGACAGCACCGGCCAGCCGACGTTATGCGCCGCGCTGCCAAGGGTGTCGAGCATGCTGATCAACAACATCGCGGCCAATACCGGCGCGCCGCGCAGCCCCTTGGTCAACTCGCGCCATTCGGCCGAGAGCCCGCGATGGGCGGCGACAGTAACGCTGTACAACGCACGCAGTGGCATGACCAGGCAAGCGGCGATTACATAGGTGCCGATATTCACCGCGAACACCGCCTCGAATCCTCCTGTGGCAATCAGCAGCCCCGACAGCAAACTGCCGAACACCGCGCCGGTGGCGGCCGCCGAGGTGATCCAGGCGTTGGTGTTCACCCGCTGTTCAGGGGCAACCCAGGTGGGCAACTGACTGTTGAGGCCAATGGCAAACAGCGAATTGCACAGGCCGATACCAAAGGCAATGAACGGCAACAGGCTGAGTTGATGGGTGGGAATCAGCACCAACAGCGGCGTCAGCAACAACGCTCGCGCCAGGTCCAGCCCCGCCAACGTGCCGCGCCCGGCAAAGCGCCGGAAAAACGGGATGCCAAACAGGCTGGCGACAATGCCACCGGTGACGCGGCACGCCAGGAAGATGCTGACGAACACCACGCTCTGGCTGAGCCAGTAGACATAGGTGGACAGGGCCACCAGGTTGAGAAAGGCGCCAAAGTCCGAAACGCCGCGAGCAAAAATGATCAGCCGCGCGTTGCGGGTCGACAGGTAAAGCTGTTGATCGAGACTCATGCGGGCGGCGCCTCTTCATCAGCGGGCACGCTGCGCAGGCTGACCAACAGCATATCGCGCCACGCGGGTGTCGAATCGACCTTGGGCCGTACATCCCCGGCGCGATGGTAGAGCCTGCGGTCGTTGACCACGAGGGTTTCCAGGAAGTGCTCCATGGGCACATTCAACACCCGATTGTGCTCCGCTTCAGTGGTGAACACTTCAGACACCACCGGCACGGTGTTGTGCTCGCCGATAAAATGCATGAACACCCAATCCAGGCCATCCTGGTGAATCCCCGACGTGGTGGGGCTGCTCGCTTGCGCATCCGCACGCACGCGGAACTGGTGGATGTCGATGGTGTAGCTCTGTTCGCCCAGGTGCGGTGCGATCACCGCCAGGTCGGTGGCCAGCAGCTTGCGCATCAGTGGATGCTCGATAAAGCCCTCCTCGCTATAGCTCAAGTGGTTCACCCCCTGTCGATAGTTGACGGCGTAGGTGACCGGCGACTTGAACGCGGTGCTCCTGTCGATCTGCAACTGGCGTGAAGGTGATAAACGATAGCGCAGAATCCGCCGTTCACGATGGGTGTACGCCTTGAACGCCTCGTCCCGCACCAGGTTGGCCCAGTAGGCCCGGAAACTTTGCTCTTCTGCGGGCTCGACATTGACCAGTTCGCCAAAGTCACGGCGATGGCAGTAATGCTGCTCGCGCAACTGCGCGCTAATTCGTGGGATGTCCATATCGCTAGCCTGCCACTGGGTGGTCGATGATAACGCGCAGATGCTGACTGACCGCGTCATGCAGCGCGCGGGCGTCGGCAGCGTCGTCGACCTTGGCCCAGCACTTGAGCAGATAGTGCTCCTCGATGTCCGCATCGATCATATGGCCCGGCTCCTGCTGGGCGTACTCCAGCACCGCAGCGTTACGGTCCAGGTACTCCATGCCTTCGATGCCCTCGAACCGGCCGCTGTGCTGCGGGTAAATCGCCAGCATCGCGTAATGCTGCCCCGTCTCGGCAACCTTGCGTGCCCCCGCCTCCAACTGCGCAGTGACATCCTGCCCGCCCGTCAACAATGAGAGATACACCTGGTAGGGATCAATACCGGCGAGGTCACGCAACGCCGCGTTCACATAGAGCCCGCCCACGCGTGGGTTGATCTCGATCACCACCGGCCCCTGCTCCGTCATGCGGAACTCGAAATGCACCACGGCGTTGGTCAGGCCGACCGCGTGCAGGCACGCCACGGCGTACTCGCGGATCTGCGCGCACTGGCTGTCGGTGAAGGAGGTCGGTGGGGAAATCAGCAGGTTTTCCAGGACCGTGCCACTGCGCTCGGTCAACAGCAGCTTTTCGTTGATCAGCAGCGGATGGACGCGCTCGCCGGCCACCACGCATTCCACACTGCCTTCGATACCGGGGATGTAGCCTTCCAGCAAGAGACTGCGCCCGGGGATGTAGTCATGCCGTTGGCCGTCGTCTTCCGGCAGGGTGTGCACACAGCCGTAGAAATCCGCATACGCGGCGCCGCCGTGATCCCTGACGAACAGCGCGTAGTGGCTGCGCAGCTCGGCCCAATTGGCGCACTTCTTGATAAACGCCGAAGCACCACCAAACGGCGGTTTGGCGATCAACGGGTAACCCACCCGCTCGGCATTCTGCTGGAGTTGTTGTTCGTCATTGCACAGCGCAAACGGCACGGAACGAATGGCGTGCTGTTTCAGTACCCTGCGCATCAGGAACTTGTTGTTGCACGCGGCAATCGCCTCGGGACTGCTGTGCACCAGGCCCAGGCGCCGGGACGCCCGTGCCACGATGCAGCCGACTTCGCCTTGCGCAGACGGATGACCGGCCTGGCAGAAAATTCCGCGAATCTGATACTGCTCATCGAGCTGGCCAACCAGGTCGAGGATGGCCTCCTCGTTGAGTGCGTCGAGCAGGAACACCGCATCACTGTCATCCCTGAGCCGTTGCAGATGCCTGCGCCCAGTCACCCCCGCCGTCAGGCACACCAGGCCCTGGGCGCGGGCCACCGCAAAATGCGGCTCTCGGTAGTTATAACGGACAGCAGTACTGTCATCGACATCAATAAAAAGAATGGCGTCTTGTTTCATCACTTATACCGCCTCAGTCCATACGTTGATTCAGGCATCCTGCCAACTGCACCACTGCCCTTCCCAGTTACGGAAACGATAATGGCGCTGCCCATCGCGAACTTCGAAGTACGGCAAATCCTCAGGTTTTTCAAAGTCCAACAGCGGCACCGTGAACTTGCCTTGCGCGTGCGGTAGAACATATTCAGGCAGGGCGATATTAGACACTCGCCGTTTGAGGCGATCCATGATCGCGATGGCCTGGCTGATCGATGCCTTATATTCCGACGCACCGGGTGAAAACGGCATGAAGTGATATAAGTAATACGGTTTTACGCCCAGACGATAAAGATCGATGAAGAGTTTATGCAGGGTCGCTTCATCATCGTTGACGCCCCGTAACAATGGCATATTGGAAAAGACAATCGGCACGACGCTCTGTATACGTTTGACCGCCACCGCAAAGTCAGGGCTGAGTTCGAGCGGATGGCACACGTGCACGCCAAAGGCATTGACCTTGTACTTTTCCAACATCGCGATCAATTCATCGGTCACGCGATACGGGTTGAAGCTCAGGGCCCGGGAGTGAATACGGATCAGCAAGTCATCACTGATCCCGCGCAGGGCGGCCAGGTACTCGTCGAGCTTGCGGTCGGCCAGCATCAACGGGTCGCCGCCACTGAGAATCACTTCTTCGATGGCCGGGTTGCCGCGGATGTACTCGACCGATTCCATGAAGGAATCCTTGCTGGCGTTGGCCTTGTCAGTGCCCACCTGCAGCGTGCGCAGCGCTTCGAAGCAAAACTGGCAATAGGCGTTGCAGGTATTGGTGGTGCGCAGGATGACGCGATTGTCGTACTTGTGCTGGCAGATGGGCGTCTTCATTTCATGGCCCAACTCCCAATTTTCGGAAGTGCCATCGTAATCACCCTCGACCTGCTCGCTCCAATACGGCACCACTTGCCGCCATAGCGGGTGGTCCGTAACCGCGCCGGTGGTAAGAGAACGCTTGATCAGCTCGATGTAGTAAGGCGTGATCTGCATCTTGCGCCCTTGCAGGTTGTGTTCGATATGCGCGGTGGTGTCCTCGCCCCACCCCCCGCAGGCATCGCGAAGGGTCGGCTCATCACGCAACGCATTCTTCTGCTGCCAGCGCCAGTCTTGCCACTGTACTGAGCGATGAATGTCTTGATCGTAAATCGACATGAGTGCGTACTCTCTGTTCAGGCATATGAATGCGCGCTTTCCCTGGCGGGAACAGCGATATTCGCAACAATGACAATCGACTTAGGCGACAGGCCGCAATCAAGGAGCTGATTCAATCAGCCACACGGGGAAGGGATAAAAACTTATTATTGCAGTGTGCGGATAAAGCCCTGATAGGTTCATGTAATCACACTCCTTGTTTTAGATTTTTCTGACTTCCAGGCCAGCACCTAATTAAGCCTATGGTCTCTATGCCGTCAACAGACGCTAGTTGTCTTTTTTTCGGATTTAAACTACACCGTCGCTCAGCTCCCCATAAACAGGGGCATTTCCTCGCTCATTTAAAAAGTAAATAACACTCGCAACCATGTATTCCCACGTTTCTCCATGGTTTTTTATACTTATACCACTACGTACCCCAATGAAAACTTGAGCTTCAGCTTGCGCTTTCCATGGACCGCCCCGCAGTGGAATCCCAGGCGATCGTCACTCGCGCGCAGGACGTTCCTGCGAACCTGAAACATTTTCTTTCATTTCCCCCTTGGGGATTTCTCATCCTCATCCGTCTTAACTTAGATACAGCCCGTCGCGTCAGCAAAAGCTACGACTGGCCTTTTCCGGGCTTCCATCGCCCCTCCGATCAAGACCCTCATTCACATGTCGAAGAAGTCACGCTCAAAACTCTGGTTTCTCGTACACAGCTGGCTGGCGCTGCCCATCTGGTTCTTTGTACTGATCGTCTGCGTCACCGGCACCCTGGCGGTGGTCAGCCAGGAAATCGTCTGGCTGGCCAACCCGGACATCCGCGCGACCAAGCCGTCGGATGATGCCCAGCCGCTGAGCTTCGACCAGGTAATCGCCGCCATCAAGCGCGACGAGCCCCAGGTCATCGTGCGCTCGATCATCCGCCCCGACGAATCACACTTCGCGTTGACCGTCGGCCTCAGCTACCCGGACGGGCGTTCGGTCGAGGCCTATGCCAACCCCTACACGGGCGCCATCCAGGGCATCAGCCCGTCGTTCGACTTCAAGCAATTTACCCGTGCCCTGCACGGCTGGTGGCTGGTGCCGTTCACCAATGGCTACAGCTGGGGTTGGTACCTGGTGTCGCTGCTCGGCCTGCCCTTGCTGGCCTCATTGGTCACCGGGCTTGTGGTGTACAAGCGCTTCTGGAAAGGCTTTTTACGCCCGACCCTGCGCATCCGCCACGGCGCGCGCATCTTCTGGGGTGACTTTCACCGCCTGAGCGGTATCTGGTCGATCTGGTTCATCGCCGTCATTTCCATTACCGGCACCTGGTTCCTGATCGAGGCGACCCTGGCCGACAATCAGATTTCCATCTCCAGCGAGCCCATCGTGCCGGTGATTGCCCGGGAAAAGGTGCCGCTGTCCGCCCCCGGCGTGCCTGCCCCGATGATTGCCCTGGACGAAGCGATCAAGATCGCCACCCAGCGCATTCCTGGGCTGGAAGCCACGTTTGCCTTCCTGCCGCTCAATGCCTACAGCCACCTGCAGATCGGCGGGCGCGGCTGGTACCCGCTGATGTTCCAGACCGCGCAACTGAACCCCTACAGCGGTGAAATCGCGGTCTCGCACCTGCTGTCCGACCGCACCACGCTGGAGTTCGTCACCGAGTCCATGCGCCCGCTGCACACCGGTGACTTCGGTGGCCTGTGGATCAAGCTGATCTGGGCCTTCTTCGGCCTGGTGCTGAGCATGATGGTGCTGAGCGGCTTGCTGATCTGGACCAAGCGCACCGCCCTGGCCACCCTCCACGCCCTCAAACGCGAGGCCAAGACCCAGCGCCCGCCTGTGCCCTTCCCTGCCCTGCAGGCTGAAACCTCGGAGACGCACTGATGAGCAAGGTCGCGACCAAACCCTCTTCACCCCTGCGCGCCGGGTGGCTGAAGTGGCGTTTTCATATAAACATCCTGCTGTTGCTGGTGCCGCTGGGGTTCATGCCCAAGTATTTTGCCGATGCCGCGCTGTTTCGCGGCGATGCCGGCATCGGCGAGCGGGTCGCCGGGGACGTTCAAGTCGGCCCCTGGAGCCTGACCCTCGCGGAATTTCGCAACGAAGGCCCGCGCCCGGATCCGGCCGGCCCGATGAAAACCTTTAACGCCGCCCTGTGCGCCACCTGCGCCGAGCAGGTCAAGGCGACTTACCTGCGCATCGGCAAACCGCGCAGCCTGCGGGCGGCCGGGGTGATCTTCTTTGGCACACCCTACCGCATGGGCGCCGTCCTGCCGGTGCCGGAACGCACGCCGGTCGACGCTGAACTGTGGGTCACCATGGAAGGCTGGGACGGCAGCATGCACCAGGGTTCCATTCCACTGAGCCAGGCCTCGCCCGCCACTGTTGCCTGGCTGAACAAGCAAGGAGTCAAACCATGATGTTCAAGCGCCTGATGCGCGCCGCTTGCGTGCTAGTGCTGAGCGCCGGCTTCACTGACGTGGCCTTCGCCCACAACCCGATGTGCGAATGCAAGGAAATTCCCGGCGAGCAGATCCAGTGTAAAGGGGGGTTCTCCGATGGCAGCGGCGCTCCGGGCGTGACCCTGGATGTGATCGGCTACGACGAGACCATCCTGGTGCCGGGCAAGCTCGGTGAGGATTCGACCCTGACCTTCAAGAAACCCGCAGCCGAATTCTATGTGCTGTTCGATGCCGGCCCCGGTCACGTGGTGGAAATCGACCAAGCGGATATCCAGGCGCCATGAGTACCGTACAGGTAGTGCGCCCGGCCGGGGCGGGTCATGAAACCCTTTACGTGCTGTTGCTGTGCCTGATCATCCTGGCGGTGTCGGGAACGGTGGTGGCCTTGCACAGTGAGACCCAGCAGCTCGCAGCGGTGCCAAGCCACCAACTGGATGCCCGACGCGACCTGAGCGCCGCCGAACAGGGCATCTACGCCGACCTGCGGGTGACCCTGGATGAAATCCACTTGCTGCAGCAGGAGCAAAACGCCCTGCCGACACCGGACCAGTTGGCCCAGGAAGGCTTTGCGCCGTTTGCCCAGGACGCCAGTTCCGTCAGCCGTGGCGATCATCGCTGGCAGCTGCTCGCCCCCTCGGCCTACCTGGGCTTGAGCCAGGCACCTGGCACCAGCGGTTCGCTGTTGATGCGCGTGCAGGGCACCGAGCCGGATATCTGGCTCAACCGTGGCAACGACCTGGCTGCCCCCTCCGACCTCACTGACCAGGCGCTGATCGCTGCCGGCTGGCGGCAAGTGGTCGCGCAATTCGATGCTGGCGTGACCCGCCAGCACCGCCCCTGAACGAGAAGACCGATTGCCCATGTCCATTTCATCTCCCCTGTTGCGTCTGTTGCTGGCTGGCCTGTTCAGCCTGATGCTCGCGCCCCTGGCGAACGCCGAGGCGGGTAAACGCCTGCGCATCGGCATCACCTTGCATCCTTACTACAGCTACGTGGCCAATATCGTCGGCGACAAGGCCGAGGTGGTGCCACTGATTCCGGCGGGGTTCAACCCCCATGCCTACGAGCCGCGCGCCGAAGACATCAAGCGCATCGGCACCCTGGACGTGATCGTGCTCAACGGCGTGGGGCATGATGACTTCGCCGACCGCATGATCGCCACCAGCGAGCGCCCGGACATCGCGGTGATCGAAGCCAACGCCAATGTGCCCCTGCTGGCCGCCACCGGCAACGCCGCGCGCGGTGCGGGCAAGGTGGTCAACCCGCACACGTTCCTGTCGATCAGTGCGTCGATTGCCCAGGTCAACAACATCGCCCGCGAGTTGGGCAAGCTCGACCCGGACAACGCCAAGACCTACACCCAGAACGCCCGCGCCTACGGCAAACGCCTGCGCCAGATGCGCGCCGACGCCCTGGCCAAGCTGACCAGCGCGCCCAACCCGGACCTGCGCGTGGCCACGGTGCACGCGGCTTATGACTACCTGCTGCGCGAGTTCGGCCTGGAAGTCACCGCCGTGGTCGAACCGGCCCACGGCATCGAGCCCAGCCCCAGCCAGTTGAAGAAAACCATTGATGAACTGCGCGCCCTGGACGTGAAAGTGATTTTCTCGGAAATGGATTTCCCGTCTTCCTATGTCGACACAATTCAACGGGAATCCGGGGTCAAGCTGTATCCGCTGTCGCATATTTCCTACGGTGAATACAGCGCGCAAAAGTATGAGGTGGAAATGACCGGCAACCTCGACACTGTGGTTCGCGCGATCCAGGAGTCGGGAACATGACGGCGGCGCAACCGCTGAACCTGGCCTGTGGCCCGACCCTCGACTTTGACCAGGTGTCGCTGACCTTGGGCCGCACCGTGATTCTCGATGGGGTGAGCTTTCAGGTACGGCCCGGCAGCATTCACGCGTTGGTCGGCCCGAATGGCGGCGGCAAAAGCTCGCTGATCAAGACCCTGCTCGGGCAAACGCCGCACCAGGGCCGCTTGAGCCTGGAGTGGCCGGGCAGCCCCGGCACCATTGGCTATGTGCCCCAGGCCCTGGAATTCGACCGGGGTTTGCCGATGACCGTGGATGACTTCATGGCCGCGATGTGCCAGCGGCGGCCGGCGTTTCTCGGCCTGTCCCGGCACTACGCCGGCGCGATTGGCGAGGCGCTGGAACGGGTTGGCATGCAGGACAAGCGCAAGCGGCGCATGGGCGCCTTGTCCGGCGGTGAACGCCAGCGGGTATTGCTGGCTCAGGGGCTGATTCCGGCGCCGCAATTGCTGGTGCTGGATGAACCGATGTCGGCCCTCGATGAGGCCGGTATCCAGGTGTTCGAGCGGCTGCTCGATGACTGGCGACTGGCCGGGATTACCGTGCTGTGGATCGAGCACGACCTGGAGGCAGTCGGGCGCCTGGCCGACCGCGTAACCGGCTTGAACCGCCGCGTACTGTTCGACGCCACGCCGAAACAGGCACTCACCCCCGACCGCCTGCTGACCCTGTTCTCCACTCACCCCAGGAGCCTGGCGCAATGAGTTATGAAGCGTTTCGCCTGATGGTCCAGGGCTGGGCCTCTTCTGGTTATCTGCCCGAGGCACTGGCCTACGGCTTTGTGGTCAACGCCCTGCTCGCCGGTCTGCTGATCGGCCCGGTGCTGGGCGGGCTGGGCACGCTGGTGGTGGTCAAGCGCTTTGCGTTTTTCTCCGAAGCGGTCGGGCATGCCGCGCTGACCGGCGTGGCCGTAGGCATCCTGCTCGGGGAACCCTATACCGGGCCCTACGGCAGCCTGTTCGGCTACTGCCTGCTGTTCGGCATCCTGCTCAACTACCTGCGTAACCGTACCGGCCTGGCGCCGGATACGCTGATCGGCGTGTTCCTGTCGGTGTCCCTGGCGCTGGGCGCAAGCCTGCTGCTGATCCTGGCCGGCAAGATCAATGTGCACATCCTGGAAAACGTGCTGTTCGGTTCGGTGCTGACGGTCAACGGCAACGACCTGCTGGTGCTGGCGGTCGTCGGTTCGCTGGTGATGGCCCTGGCGCTGCCGCTGTACAACCGCATCATGCTCGCCAGCTTCAACCCGCAATTGGCGGCGGTGCGCGGGGTGGCGGTGAAGACCCTGGACTATCTGTTCGTAATCCTGGTGACGCTGATCACCGTCGCGGCGGTCAAGGTGATCGGCGCCATCCTGGTCGGCGCCCTGCTGGTGATCCCGGCGGCGGCGGCGCGGCTGCTGAGCCAGTCGCTCAAAGGGTTCTTCTGGGTGTCGGTGGCGATTGCGACCGCCAGCACCCTGTGCGGCATCCTGCTGCCAATCATCTTCGACCTGCCGGTGCCGTCCGGCGCCGCGATCATCCTGGTCGCCGGTATCGCCTTCGCCATCGCCGCGATCGCGCGCGGTACGGTGCCCAGCCTCAAAGGGAATCTTGGATAATGCGCCCTGACTTTCGCCCACTGGCCCTGGCCATGGCTTGCCTGATCAGCACCCCGTCGTTCGCCGTCGTGGATGGCTTTCAAACCAGGGACTTCGTCGCCAACCATGGCCTTGGCCATGCCGCGCTGACCAAGCCCAACACAGTAAAACCGGTCAAGGTGCTGGCCTCGTTGCCAATCACCTACGGCCTCGCAGAAGTGCTACTCAAAGGCACCGATGTGCAACTCGAACGCGCCGCCCCCGCCAACCTGCCCGGTTCGCGGCAGGTTTCGTACTTCACCGGGCGCGGTGCGCCAGCGCTGAGTCAACTGGCCCAGGATGCCGATGCCGCCATCGGCCTGCGCTCGCTGTGGGCGGATGACCCGCTCTACCCCGTGGCGCGGCGCAGCAATATCCGCATTGTCGAAGTCGACGCTGCGCGCCCGGTGGATGGCGGTTTACCGGGCATCGCCGTGCAGCCGGGCGTCAGCGATGGCTTGAACAGCCAACCGTGGCAGTCGGGCAACAACATGGGGCGCATGGCCGATGTATTGGCGGCCGACCTGAGCCGCCTGGCGCCGGGTGCCAAACCGCAGATCGATGCGAACCTGGCCGCGCTCAAGCAGCACCTGCTCAAGCTCGCCGCCGACAGCGAGGCGCGCCTGGCCCAGGCCGATAACCTGAGTGTGGTCAGCTTGAGCGATCACTTTGCCTATCTGGTCAGCAGCCTGAACCTGGAACTGGTCAGTACCGATGCACGGCCAGATGCGGACTGGACGCCTGAAGCGCTGCAACAGCTCAGTGCGCAGTTGAAAACCAACGATGTGGCGACGGTGCTGCACCACCGCCAGCCGAGTGAGGCGGTGAAAGCGGCGGTCACGGCTGGCGGCGCCACCCTGCTGGTGTTGAATGTGGACGGTGTCGACCCGGTGACGGAGCTGCAAACCAATGTGGATCAGGTGATCAAGGCACTCACGCCCTCGTCATAGCCTCAAACCACGTCCACACCTACATGTATCGCATCATGCCGCCAGAACTCCAGGTCGCAGTCGATCAAGCGCTGGTGCTGGTCATAGTTGACCCTGGCGATCCGCAAGCCCGGGCTGCCCACCGATACGCGCAACGCAGCGGCGGCCTCCACCGGCAGTGAGGTCGGTACGATCTCGAAACGCACCCGGCCATAGTGCAAGTCGTACTTGCGCGCATACAGTTCGGTCATCGACTGATTCAGGTCGCACGCCAGGATCCCAGGAAAATACTGCGGGTTCAGGTAGTGCTCGACGTACAGCACCAGCCGCCCATCGATCCGCCGCCCCCGGCAGATCTGGATCACGCTGGACAGCGCCGGCAACTGTAACCAGGCGCACACCGCAGCCGATGCCGGTTGCAGGCGCGCAGAAATCACCTGGGTCGATGCCACCCGGCCCTGGTCGTTGACCATCGCGTGAAAGTGGCTGCGCTGCATCAGGTTGTAGGCCAACCGAGGCGGCGAGACGAACCAGCCTCGACGCTCCTCGCGATAGATCTGCCCTTGGGCTTCAAGCTGTAACAAGGCTTCCCGCACGGTAATGCGAGTGGTACCAAACAACTCGCTGAGCTTGCGCTCGGCGGGCAGTTTGCTGGCGGGCGGCAACAGGCCGTGGTCGATCTGCTCTTGCAGTGCCAGCCCGATGGAGGTTACCGCTTTGATTGCCTCGTCACGCATTAACGTTACCTATCTGGACTAGACCAGCACCATTCAAGTGCACATAAAGCTGCATAAACGTCCCACCTCAATGTTGCGCCAGCCTAGGCATTGCAGATGACCGACAGATGACAGCCGCGTCCCCCGCGTGCACCACACCCTGCAATACATCGGCCAAGTCCAGGCGCTACGGGCACTTGGGCATGGTCTACGCTAAGTCTGCGCCGAACGACATCAGCGCCTCAAAAACGACATCGACATGAAACTGTCATCCATCGCGTCTAGATTGGCTCAGGTATTGCTCTGACCTAGACCAACCACACCGCCTGCATAAAACGCCGCGTTGAAAACGCCCAAAGGAGCTTCGGATGAAACAGCTTTTCCTGGCATCACTGTTAGGCTCGACCATTGCCATGTGCACCGCAGCCATGGCCGCTGATACCGATCTAAAAACCCTGGAAGCCGCCGCCAAATCCGAGGGCGCCGTGAACAGCGTCGGCATGCCCGATGACTGGGCCAACTGGAAAGGCACCTGGGAAGACCTGGCCAAGACCTATGGCCTCAAGCACATCGACACCGACATGAGCTCGGCCCAGGAAATAGCCAAGTTCAAAGCCGAAAAAGACAATGCCAGCGCCGATATCGGCGACGTGGGCGCGGCCTTCGGCCCCATCGCGGTGAAACAGGAAGTGACCCAGCCTTACAAACCGTCCACCTGGGCCCAGGTGCCGGATTGGGCGAAAGACAAGGACGGCCACTGGGCGCTGGCCTACACCGGCACCATCGCGTTTATCGTCAACAAGAAGCTGCTGCACGGCTCCGAAGTGCCCACCAGTTGGGCCGACCTGCAAACCGGCAAGTACAAGGTATCTGTGGGTGACGTAAGCACCGCGGCCCAGGCTTCCAACGCTGTGCTGGCAGCCGCCATCGCCAATAAAGGCGACGAGAAAAACATCGCGCCGGGCCTGCAGTTTTTCACCAAGATCGCCCAGCAAGGTCGCCTCTCGCTGTCCAACCCGACCATCGCCACCATGGAAAAAGGCGAAGTCGAAGTGGGTATCGTCTGGGACTTCAACGGCCTGAGCTATAAAGCCAAGATGGCCAACCCGGATGACTACGTGGTGCTGATCCCGTCGGATGGCTCGGTGAAATCCGGCTACACCACCATCATCAACAAGTACGCCAAACACCCGAACGCCGCCAAGCTGACGCGCGAATACATCTTCAGCGATGCCGGCCAGATCAACCTGGCCAAAGGCAATGCACGCCCGATCCGCGCCGAAACCGACTTGAAACTGCCGGCTGACATCGCCAAGAACCTGATCCCGGGTGAGCAGTACACCAAGGCTAACCCGCAGCCGATCAAGGATGCCGATGCCTGGGAAGCCACGTCCAAAAAGCTGCCGCAGCTGTGGAACGAGCAGGTCATCGTAGAAATGAAGTAAGCCTGTCGCCCACATTGGAAATCCACTGGAGATCCAATGTGGGAGGGGGCTTGCTCCCGATTGCGATGTGTCAGTCTCAGTATCTGTAACTGAACCACCGCTATCGGGAGCAAGCCCCCTCCCACACTTTTGACCTCGTTCCTCCAGGGAAATTGAGTCAAGTCTATTGCTGCGGAGCGCTCTCCCCCATGAAGCACCCTGTCATCCTTGTCGTGCTCGACGGCCTGAACTTCGAGGTTGCCCGGCACGCCATGGGGCATTTGCAGGCCTATGTCGGCGCAGGACGCGCAGCCCTCTACACACTGGAATGTGAACTGCCCGCCCTGTCCCGTCCGCTGTATGAATGCATCCTGACCGGCGTTGCGCCGATCCAGAGCGGCATCGTCCACAACAACGTCTCGCGCCTGTCCAACCAGCACAGCATTTTTCATTACGCCCGCGATGCCGGCTTGACCACCGCAGCGGCGGCTTACCACTGGGTGAGCGAACTGTATAACCGCACCCCCTTTCTCGCCGCCCGTGATCGTCATACCGACGATCAGACGCTGGCGATCCAGCATGGGCATTTTTACTGGAATGACCACTACCCGGATTCCCACCTGCTGGCCGACGCCGAAAGCCTGCGCCTTGCGCACGCGCCGGACTTTCTGCTGGTGCATCCGATGAACATCGACGACGCCGGCCACAAGCACGGCCTCGACAGCGCGCAGTACCGCAACAGCGCACGCTCGGCCGACATCATTCTCGCCGACTATCTGCAGGGCTGGCTCGACGCCGGTTACCAGGTGCTGGTCACCGCCGACCACGGCATGAACAACGACCGCTCCCACAACGGCCTGCTGCCGGAAGAGCGCGAAGTGCCACTGTTTGTGCTGGGCGACGCCTTCAGCCTGGATGCCAACGCCGCGCCGAAACAGACCGAGCTGTGCGGTACCGTCTGCGAGTTGCTCGGCGTGCCCCACGACAAGCCTGTCTGCCGGGAGTTGCTCAAGTGAATGCCATGAATCGCGGCAAATGGCTGGCCTTGCTGTGCCTGGTGCCCTTCGCGCTGTTCTTTATCGTGTTCGAAATCGCGCCGTTGGCCTGGGTGCTGATCAACAGCCTGCAAACCGAAGACAGCGGTTGGAGCCTGGAAAACTTCACGCGCATCTTCAGCTCGAAGTTCTACCTGCAGGCGATCCAGTTCAGCCTCGAGATCAGTTTCTACTCCAGCGTCTTCGGCATCATCATCGCCACCCTGGGCAGTTACTCCCTGCACCGGGTCGATTCGCCGCTGCGCAACTTCGTCACCGCCTTCGCCAACATGACCAGCAACTTTGCCGGCGTGCCCCTGGCCTTCGCGTTCATCATCCTGCTCGGGTTCAATGGCAGCATCACCATCATGCTCAAGCAGGCGGGGATCATTCAGGACTTCAACCTGTACTCGAAAACCGGCTTGATCATCCTCTATACGTATTTCCAGATTCCCCTCGGCGTGCTGCTGCTGTACCCGGCCTTCGATGCATTGCGCGAAGACTGGCGTGAGTCGGCCGCCCTGCTCGGCGCCAATGGCTGGCACTTCTGGCGGCATATCGGCTTGCCGGTCCTGACGCCTGCGCTGCTCGGCACCTTCGTGATTCTGCTGGCCAACGCCCTGGGTGCCTACGCCACGGTGTACGCCCTCACCACCGGCAACTTCAACGTGCTGCCGATCCGCATCGCGGGGCTGGTTTCCGGCGACGTGTCGCTGGACCCGAACCTGGCCAGTGCCCTGGCCGTGGTGCTGGTGGCGCTGATGACCGTGGTTACGGTGGTCCATCAACTGCTGCTCAAGAGGAGCTACCATGTCTCGCGCTGAAGCCGGCCCGGCATCGCTCTACCACCGGGTGGTGGTGTACATACTGTTCCTGATCCTGGTGCTGCCGCTGGTGGGCACCTTTGTCTATTCCATCTCCAGCAGTTGGTCGGCCACCATCCTGCCCGCCGGTTTCAGCCTGAAATGGTACACGCAGCTATGGAGCGACCCGCGCTTCCTGATGGCTTTCGCGCAATCGTTGCTGGTGTGCGTGGGCGCGCTGATCCTTTCGGTGGTGTTGATCCTGCCGTTGCTGTTCGTGGTGCATTACCACTTCCCCAAGCTGGATGCGCTGATGAACATCCTGATCCTGCTGCCGTTCGCCGTGCCACCGGTGGTGTCGTCAGTGGGCCTGCTGCAGTTGTACGGTTCCGGCCCCTTGGCGATGGTGGGCACGCCGTGGATTCTGATTGGCTGCTACTTCACCGTGGCGCTGCCGTTCATGTACCGCGCGATCACCAATAACCTGCAGGCCATCAACCTGCGCGACTTGATGGACGCGTCGCAACTGCTCGGCGCCAGCACCTGGCAAGCCGCGATCTTCGTGGTCCTGCCCAATCTGCGCAAAGGCCTGATGGTGGCGCTGCTGCTGTCGTTCTCCTTCCTGTTCGGTGAGTTCGTGTTCGCCAACATCCTGGTCGGCACCCGCTATGAAACCCTGCAGGTGTACCTGAACAACATGCGCAACAGCAGCGGCCACTTCACCAGCGCCGTCGTGATCTCCTACTTCTTCTTTGTGCTGGTGCTGACCTGGGCCGCCAATATCTTGAACAAGGACAAAAGCCAATGAGCTTCGTCAGCGTCCAACACCTGCAAAAAGGCTACGCCGGCACGCCGGTATTCAGTGATATCAACTGCGAAATCGCCAAGGGCGAGTTCGTCACCCTGCTCGGGCCGTCCGGTTGCGGCAAGTCGACCCTGCTGCGCTGCATCGCCGGGCTGACCCCGGTGGACAGTGGGAAAATCCTGCTGGACGGCCAGGACATCGTCCCGCTGAGCCCGCAGAAACGCCACATCGGCATGGTGTTCCAGAGCTATGCGCTGTTCCCCAACATGACCGTGGAGCAGAACGTTGCCTTCGGCCTGCGCATGCAGAAGGTCAACGCCGATGACAGCCACAAGCGGGTGCAGGACGTCCTGCAATTGGTGGAACTCAAAGACCTCGCCGGCCGCTACCCGCATCAGATGTCCGGCGGCCAATGCCAGCGCGTCGCCCTCGCCCGTTCCCTGGTGACCCGCCCGCGCCTGTTGCTGCTGGATGAACCGCTGTCGGCGCTGGATGCCCGGATTCGCAAACACCTGCGCGAGCAGATCCGCCAGATCCAGCGCGAATTGGGGCTGACCACCATCTTCGTCACCCACGACCAGGAAGAAGCCCTGACCATGTCGGACCGCATCTTCCTGATGAACCAGGGCAAGATCGTGCAGAGCGGCGATGCCGAGACCCTCTACACCGCGCCGGTGGATGTCTTCGCCGCCGGTTTTATCGGCAACTACAACCTATTGGATGCCGACAAGGCCAGCCAACTGCTGCAACGTCCAATCAGCGGGCGCATCGCGATCCGCCCCGAAGCCATCGAACTGAGCCGCAGCGGCGAACTCGATGCGCTGGTGCGCAGCCACAGCCTGTTGGGCAACGTGATTCGCTACCGTATCGAAGCGCGTGGCGTGGAGTTGGTAGTGGATGTGCTCAACCGCAGCGCCGATGATCTGCATCCGGACGGCCAGCGCCTGGCACTTTCCATCGACCCCAGCGCCCTGTGTGAAGTAGCCTGACGGGCGACGATTGACTGAGAGAGCAGACGGATGGCATTGGTAATTTTTGATCTGGACGACACCCTGATCCACGGCGACTGCGCCACGTTATGGAGCGCACAGATGGGCCGCCTGGGCTGGGTCGACCCGGAATCCTTCATGCGCAGGAACGACGAACTGATGGCGGCCTACAGCCGGGGCGAGCTGCGCATGGAAGATTTCATGGATTTCAGCCTGGAGCCGATGATTGGCCGCACCCCGGAAGAAATCGAACACTTGGTGGAACCCTGGGTCGAGGACGTGATCGAGCCGCTGATCTACAGCGACGCGACCAAGACCATCGCCCGGCACCGCGCCAATGGCGACCGGATCCTGGTGATTTCCGCCTCGGGTACACACCTGGTCACACCGATTGCGGCGCGCATCGGTATCGACGAAGTGCTCGGCATCGAGCTGGATGTCAGCCATGGCGTGTACAGCGGCGGTACGGTAGGCGTACTGACTTACCGCGAAGGCAAGATCACACGGCTGCTGGCATGGTTGGAGCAGGAAGGTGAAAACCTGGAGGGCGCGTATTTCTATTCGGATTCGCGCAATGACCTGCCGTTATTGCTCAAGGTAGACCATCCGCAGGTGGTCAACCCGGACCCGGTACTGCGCGAACACGCAGAAAACGCCGGCTGGCCGATCCACCACTGGGTCTGAACCAACCGGGATCCCATGTGGGAGGGGGCTTGCTCCCGATGGCGGTGTATCAGATGAAACATTCTTCACTGACACACCGCCATCGGGAGCAAGCCCCCTCCCACTCTGAAATTCAGCGCGATGAGAGTTCGCTACCACCTCACAAATGCGAACTTGGCCTACATCGCACGTAGGAGCGAGCTATTCCACCGCTCGACATCACCCTCAACGCCTTGCAATGCTTTCACAGTGCCTCCATAGTGAGTCCGGACTGAGCCCGTAGCAGTAGCGCCGGGCTTTTTGCATTATGCGACCGGACCATATGGAACCGGCTCCCTCAAAGACGGCCTAATATGCGTTATCAATTGCCCCCGCGTCGAATCAGCATGAAGCATCTGTTCCCCAGCACCGCCCTCGCTCTTTTCATTGGTCTCGGCTTCGCGTCGATGTCGACCAATACGTTCGCAGCCAATAGCTGGGACAACCTTCAGCCTGATCGCGATGAGGTGATTGCCAGCCTTAACGTCGTCGAGTTGCTCAAGCGCCATCACTACAGCAAGCCGCCGCTGGACGACGCGCGCTCGGTGATCATCTACGACAGCTACCTCAAGCTGCTGGATCCGTCGCGCAGCTACTTCCTGGCCAGTGATATCACTGAGTTCGACAAATGGAAGACCCAGTTCGACGATTTCCTCAAGAGCGGCGACCTGCAGCCTGGTTTCACCATCTACAAGCGTTACCTGGACCGCGTCAAAGCGCGCCTGGACTTCGCCTTGGGTGAGCTGAACAAAGGCATCGACAAGCTCGATTTCACCGAGAAGGAAACCCTTCTGGTGGATCGCAAGGACGCCCCTTGGCTGACCAGCACCGCCGCACTCGACGACCTGTGGCGCAAGCGCGTCAAGGACGAGGTGCTGCGCCTGAAGATCGCTGGCAAAGAGCCCAAGGCCATCCAGGAACTGTTGACCAAGCGCTACAAGAATCAACTGGCGCGCCTGGACCAGACCCGTGCCGAAGACATCTTCCAGGCTTACATCAACACTTTCGCGATGTCCTACGACCCACACACCAATTATCTGTCGCCAGATAACGCGGAAAATTTTGATATCAACATGAGTCTGTCCCTGGAAGGCATCGGTGCCGTCCTGCAAAGCGACAATGACCAGGTCAAGATCGTGCGCCTGGTACCGGCGGGTCCGGCGGACAAGACCAAGCAGGTCGCCCCGGCCGACAAGATCATCGGTGTGGCCCAGGCCGACAAAGAGATGGTCGATGTGGTCGGCTGGCGCCTGGACGAAGTGGTCAAGCTGATCCGCGGGCCCAAAGGCAGCGTGGTGCGCCTGGAAGTGATTCCGCACACCAATGCACCGAACGACCAGACCAGCAAGATCGTGTCGATCACCCGTGAAGCGGTGAAACTCGAAGACCAGGCCGTGCAGAAGAAAGTCCTCAGCCTCAAGCAGGATGGCAAGGACTACAAGCTGGGTGTGATTGAAATCCCGGCCTTCTACCTGGACTTCAAGGCCTTCCGCGCCGGTGACCCGGACTACAAGTCCACCACCCGCGACGTGAAGAAAATCCTCACGGAACTGCAGAAGGAAAAAGTCGACGGCGTGGTCATCGACCTGCGCAACAACGGCGGCGGTTCCCTGCAGGAAGCCACCGAGCTGACCAGCCTGTTCATCGACAAGGGCCCGACCGTGTTGGTGCGCAACGCTGACGGCCGTGTCGACGTACTGGAAGACGAGAACCCGGGCGCCTTCTACAAAGGGCCGATGGCATTGCTGGTCAACCGTCTCTCGGCCTCGGCTTCGGAGATTTTCGCCGGCGCCATGCAGGACTACCACCGCGCGTTGATCATCGGTGGCCAGACCTTCGGCAAAGGCACCGTGCAGACCATCCAGCCGCTGAACCATGGCGAGCTCAAACTGACGCTGGCCAAGTTTTACCGGGTTTCCGGGCAGAGCACCCAGCATCAGGGCGTACTGCCGGACATCGACTTCCCGTCGATCATCGACACCAAGGAAATCGGCGAGAGCGCCCTGCCCGAAGCCATGCCGTGGGACACCATACGTCCTGCGATCAAGCCGGCGTCGGACCCGTTCAAACCGTTCCTGACCCAGCTCAAAGCTGACCACGACACGCGCTCCGCCAAGGATGCCGAGTTCGTCTTCATCCGCGACAAGCTGGCCCTGGCCAAGAAGTTGATGGAAGAGAAAACCGTCAGCCTCAACGAGGCGGATCGTCGCAAGCAGCACGCCGACATTGAAAATCAACAGCTTGTCCTGGAAAACGTGCGCCGCAAGGCCAAGGGCGAAGAGCCGCTCAAAGAGCTGAAGAAAGAAGATGAAGATGCGCTGCCTACCGAGGCAGATAAAACCAAGCCGGAAGACGACGCCTATCTGGCCGAGACCGGTCGCATCCTGCTGGACTACTTGAAAATCACCAAGCAGGTGGCCAAGCAGTAAATGATGGCAATTTAATGTGATCGCTCCTCGGAGTGTCATCATATAGACATCATTCTGTCGTGAAATAAAGGACCGCAGGCTTCACGCCTGCGGTCCTTTTTTTTCGCTCGAGATCGCCATGACCATGACCGAACAGCTGGATGCACTGGGCTCTATCCTGGCTCAAGGCAGTTTGCACAGCCTGTTCCAACCCATCATCTGCTTGTCTGAACGGCGCGTTCTCGGCTATGAGGCCCTCAGTCGGGGCCCGTCCAACAGCCCGTTGCACTCCCCCGTCGCGCTGTTCTCCATCGCCAGCCATGCAGGGCGCCTGAGCGAACTGGAAATGGCTTGCCGTGCGAGCGCCTGCCGACGCTTCAGCGAACAAAAGCTGCCGGGCAAGCTGTTTCTCAATATCTCGCCGGAATCCCTGATGGAGACGGCGCACCAACCGGGACGTACGTTGCAGCTGCTGCGCGACTTCGGGATTGCCCCCAGCCAGGTGGTGATCGAACTCACCGAACAGACCCCCACCGATGATTTCCAGCTGTTGCAGACCGCGTTGCATCATTATCGCGACATGGGCTTTGCCATCGCTCTGGATGACCTGGGCGCCGGTTACTCCAGCCTGCGGTTGTGGTCGGAGCTGCGCCCGGATTATGTGAAGATCGACCGACACTTTATCGACGGCATTCACCAGGACGCCCTCAAGCGCGAATTCGTCGGCTCGATCATGCAGATCGCCAAGGCGTCCCGCGCCCAAGTGATCGCCGAAGGGATCGAACTGCCGGAAGAGTTGGCGGTGTTGACCGACATGGGCGTCGATCTGGTCCAGGGCTACCTGCTTTGCCGGCCCCAGGAACAGCCGCCGCAAGAAGCACGCTTGATGCTGCCCAAGCCGGATAACGCCAATATCGCCCTCAGTGAAGAAGGCAGTGACCTGAGCGCCCTGCTCAATGAACAGCCGGCGGTGGACCAAAACACCGCAACCGCCCAGGTGCTCGAATCATTCCGCCGCCAGGCCAATCTCAACTCACTGGCGGTGCTCGATAGCCGCGGCCACCCGGTCGGCATTGTGCATCGACACTCGCTGTCGGACGCGCTGCTCAAACCCTTCGCTACC
Organism: Pseudomonas sp. R1-43-08; assembly: GCF_003852255.1. Classification (NCBI taxonomy): domain Bacteria; kingdom Pseudomonadati; phylum Pseudomonadota; class Gammaproteobacteria; order Pseudomonadales; family Pseudomonadaceae; genus Pseudomonas; species Pseudomonas sp. R1-43-08. Next base: position 1,934,253 of record NZ_CP027734.1, on the reverse strand, counting down.
GACCTGTTCGCCCGCAAGCCGATCAGCCGCCTGATGAGCGACGACTTCCTGGCCGTGGAGTTGAGCCAGTCCCTGCAGCAGGTCAGCCGCCTGCTGACCAGCCGCGCGCGGCAACGCATTGAAGAAGATTTCATCATTACCTTGAACGGTGATTATCTGGGGCTGGGCCGGGTCATCGATGTGCTCAAGCTGATCACCGAGCTGAAAATCCAGCAGGCGCGTTACGCCAACCCGCTCACCCTGCTACCGGGCAACGTGCCGATCCAGCAGTGCTTGACGCGTCTGTTGCAGCAGCAGCGTGAATCGGTGATCTGCTACGTGGATATCGACAGCTTCAAGCCATTCAACGATATCTACGGTTATGGGCGCGGGGATGAGGTGCTGTTGTGCCTGGCGCAGTGCCTGAACGACCGGGTCGACCCCAGCCGCGACTTTGTCGGGCATATCGGTGGCGATGATTTTTTACTGGTGCTGGGCCCACAGGACTGGCGCAAACGCCTCAATCAACTGCTGGATGACTTTCACACCCAATGCCGGCGCTTCTACCGCGCCGAGCACCTCGACGCCGGCTGCTTCGTCGCACTCAACCGCCAGGGCGTACGCCAGGAGTTCGCGTTGCTTTCACTGTCGATTGGCGTGGTGCATTTGTATCCACAGGCCTGTGCGCAACTCGATGCCAGCCAGTTGGCGGAACTGGCGTCGCAGGCCAAGCACCATGCCAAAGCAGTGGCCGGCTACAGCATCCATGTGATCGACAGCCTGGACCTGCTGCCCGCTTAGGCTTCGGCGGATTCCGGGTACTCGTACTCGAACACCCGCACCACCTCCGAAGCGTGCCAGGAGGCGGCGGCCACACCGTCGGAGGGCCCGCTGAAACGTCCCAGGCGCTCCACACACTCAAAGAACCCCGTACGCGGCAAGCGGCTGGCGCCCTGGCTGATCACCAGCGAGCTGCGCAGCGGCTGCTCGGCCTTGGCATCCAGCGCCGCCAGGTGCTCCAGGGCGGCGGCCAGGGTCTGCATCGCCGGCGTCGGGAACTGCAAGCGCTCGAGCAGCGCACGGTAGGTCAGCAGATGGCGCTGGCGGCGTGCCTGGTCCAGTTCGTTGAGTAACCCATCCCAATGTTGACGGCTGATACGTAGGCTCACGATTCTTCCCTCCAACCTGCAACGCCCAATTCCCAGGCCAGGCTGCGGCGAATGGCGGCATCCGGCTGGCGTTCACCCTTTTCAATCAAACCCAGGTACGAGGGGCTGATACCCACCGTGCGCGCCAGGGTTTCGATGGCCAGGCCCTTGGCTTCACGCAGCCCACGCAGGGCTGCGAGCGGGCGCAGGTCCTGGTCGGTGACAGTGGGTGCGGCAGGGGAGGAAGCGAATGTGGGGGGTTGCTGACCGGCCGCTTTTAGCAGCGCCTGGTACTGGTCCCATGGCAACACCGCATATTCGGGTTCGCCATTGCGTGAAATGATCTGGATATCCATGACTGCCCCGTAGGATAAAAACACTTACTAAGTAAGTTCTTTCCTTAGAAGTGTAATCCTAACAGCCACAGAGGTCGCAGGGGATAGTCAATAGCATTAGTTTTTCTGCGGATTTTCCCGGGCGAGCAGCTCGGGCGTGGCGGGCAGGCGCTCGACCACGGCCAGCTTTTCCGGGCGCTGCGCGTCACGCCAGGCACGAAACGCGCTCAGCTCGCCGCTCAGGGTCTTCATGACCCATGCCAGCACGGCGATGTCATCGAGCATGCCGAACATGGGGATAAAGTCCGGGATCGCGTCAATCGGACTGAGGAAGTACATCAGCCCCGCCACCACCGAGATCAACGCCTTGGGGCTGATCGCCCGATACTCACCGCGCCAGTAAGCCAGGCACAGGGCCTGGAGCAACTTGAGATCATCCTTGAGCTGGCCCAGGCGATTGCCCTGGCTTGAGCCCTTCGCAGCGACCGCGAACAGCAGCGTTGGCAAACGGCCACGCCCGAGCAGACGTGCGGCCATGGGCAGGAAGCGGGTGAAATTGAAGGGTGGTTTCATGGGTCACTCCAGTTCCATACGACAGAAAGGTTATCCACACAAATTGTGGATAACCTTGTGAACAGAGCCTTTTTTCATGGCTGAAAGCCACGGACTACAAGGCTTGCAGTCAGATCGGGCGTTTTTTGCGCACATCAAAAAAACCCAAGATTTCATTGACTTGGCAGGCGTGTGCGGCTACCCGTGCTCGAGTTTTATATCAGACTGCTTCAAGTTGCGGACGTTCGTTTGGATTTGCCGGGGGTTTGCAGCGCCTAGACCCCATAAACGACAACGCCCCGTCGAAACGGGGCGTTGTCTGTTCAAGTGCCGATTACTTCTTGGCGGCAGGTGCAGCAGGTGCGGCAGCGGCGTCAGCCTTGGCTGGGTCCTTGATGGCCAGCAGCTCCAGGTCGAATACCAGCACGGAGTTGGCTGGAATCGTCGGGCTCGGGCTCTGGGCGCCGTAAGCCAGGTCGGACGGGATGTACAGCTCGACCTTCTCGCCTACGTGCATCAGTTGCAGGCCTTCGACCCAACCTGGGATCACACCGCTGACCGGCAGGTCAATCGGGCTGCCACGGTCTACGGAGCTGTCAAAGGTGGTGCCGTTGGTGAGCTTGCCGGTGTAGTGAACAGTCACCACGTCGGTCGGCTTGGGCTGGGCGCCGTCGGCTTTCTTGACGATCTTGTACTGCAGACCGGAAGCGGTGGTGACGACGCCGTCTTTCTTGGCGTTGTCTTCGAGGAATTTCTTGCCGGCGGCCGCCGACTCTTCGCTCATTTTGGTCATGCGTTCTTCAGCGCGCTTTTGCAGCGCGGCAAAGGCCTCAACCAGTTCGTCGTCCTTGAGCTTCTGCTCTTTCTTGCCGACCGCATCTTCAATGCCTTGGGCTACCGCTTTGGAGTCCAGGTCATCCATGCCTTCCTGGGCAAGGCTTTTGCCCATGTTCAGGCCGATGCCGTAGGAAGCTTTTTGCGCCGGGGTTTTCAGCTCTACGCTGGTCTGCGAATCACAACCCGCAAGTACCAGGCTAACCAGGGCCACCGCCGCCGCCAACCGATGCTGTTTCATGCTATTTCCTTGTTCATGCGCCAAAAGGGCATTCGAATAAAGTCGCGAGCTTATCAGGCGGCCACGACCAATGGCTACCGGCATGTGAGCAGGAAACGTCTGATAAGTTCACGTGTTTAAAAGCATTTCATCCATGATGAAGGCCCGCGACGGATCGTGGGACGGCCACTACCAGGCTCATGGCCACTTGCCGCACCCTTGGCGTAGTGGCATAACAACGTGATAACTCGACAAGGATAGTTAACTTGCGCATTTTTTCCCGTGTTTTCCTCGTGATCCTCATCGCCCTGGGCCTGATTCTGGCCGTGGTGCTCTACTACATCGTCAACCCCAAGCTGCCGGATTACGTGCCCGTGGAGCAGGTGCACTACCAGGATCAATGGAGCGCCGCCGACCGCCAGACCTATTACTTCACACCCCAGGGCACCCAGGTCAAAGGTCTGCACTACGACTGGTTCAGCGCCCTGGAGCTGCCGTTTTCCGAGCGCCGTTTTGCCACGCCTGAGTACCTGGCCCGTTTCGGTTTCCTGGTCGACCCCAAGCAAGTGCCCACCACGCAAAACCCCGGCAACCTGCCTGTAGGTTTCGCCCGGCATAAAAATGCCGGCAGCGACGTTGAATACCTGGATATCACCTGCGCCGCCTGCCACACCGGTGAGTTGCACTTCAAGGGCCAGGCCCTGCGCATCGACGGCGGCTCAGCCCAGCATGTGCTGCCGTCAAGCGTGCCGACCTTGCGCGGCGGCAGCTTCGGCCAAGCCCTGGTCGCCAGCCTTGCGGCAACTTATTACAACCCGTGGAAGTTCGAGCGCTTCGCCCGCCAGGTCCTGGGCGACCGCTACGAAGCCGAGCACAGCCAACTGCGCCGGGACTTCAAACAGTCGTTGGACAAATTCATTAAGGTCGCCTGGAACGATACCCACCGTGGCCTCTACCCCACCGAAGAAGGGCCGGGGCGCACCGACGCCTTCGGCCGCATCGCCAATGCCAGCTTCGGCGATGCCATTTCGCCGCAGAACTACCGCATCGCCAATGCCCCGGTGGACTACCCGCAGCTGTGGGATATCTGGACCTTCGACTGGGTGCAATGGAACGGTTCGGCCCAGCAACCCATGGCACGCAATATCGGTGAAGCCCTCGGCGTGGGCGCGACCCTGGACTTCTTCGACGCTGCCGGCCAGCCTTTGCAGGGCGACGCGCGCTACCCGTCCAGCGTACGCGTGCGTGATCTGAACCTGATCGAAGAAACCTTGCAGCGCCTCAAGCCGCCCACCTGGCCGCAAGAGCTGTTCGGCGCCATCGACAAACCGCTCGCCGCTCGAGGCCGCGCACTGTTCGCGGAAAACTGCGCCGGTTGCCACGTGCCCAGCGTCATCGCGGACAAAGGTCGTCCGGTGCAACAATTGAAGATGCTGGCGGTGGACTACATCGGCACCGACCCCAACACCGCCAACAACATTGCCGACCAGCGCTACGACCTCAGCGCCCTGCAATGGGATCCAGCGGAACTGGCCACGCTCAATGTGCAGCTGCACCCCGCGCCAACCACGCCACTGGACCCGAAACGAATGTCCGTGGCCCAGGGCCTGGCATATGTCACCGCGTTCGTTGAAGAACACGCCTACCGCGCCGCAGGCGTGACTCCCGCCGAACGCCCCGGCCTGGATGGGTTTGGCCTGCCCATCGGGGTCAGGGAATTACGTGCTTACAAAACTCGGCCGTTAGCGGGCGTGTGGGCCACCCCGCCGTTCCTGCACAACGGTTCCGTGCCGACGATTTACCAGTTGCTTTCACCCCAGGATGAACGCAGCAGCACCTTCTATAAAGGCACGTTCAACTACGACCCGCGTCACCTGGGCTTTGAAACCACTGCCTTCAAGAACGCCTTCCTGTTCGACACCAAGATTACCGGCAACCACAACAGCGGCCACGAATTCCGTGCCGGCCAGCGTGGCAACGGCGTCATCGGCCGTGGCTTGCTGCCGCAGGAACGCTGGGCGCTGCTGGAATACCTCAAAGTGCTGGGCGGCCCGCTGGAGCAACAACTGCCATGATGACTCGATCCCGCTATGACCGACCTTCCCTGCTCGCCCGCCTCTGGCTGCGTCTCGGCGGGTTTCTCGGTAAAACCTTGCTGTGGCTGGTGGGTCTTGGCCTGCTCGGTTGGCTCGGCGCCAGCGCCTGGTACGCCTGGCAACACAGCGGCCCGGTGTCGCCAAATGAGCAGATTCCGCCCGGCGAGGCCGCCATGACCCAGGGCATCATTCAGACGGCGGTACGCATCGTCGACCAGCACCGCGAAGGCACGCGCTACCTGCGCGATGCCCACGCCAAGGCCCACGGCTGTGTGAAAGCCGAAGTCAGCGTGCTGGCCGACCTCGACCCGGCCTTGCGCCAGGGTGTATTCGGCGAGCCGAGCAAGACCTGGCAGGCGACGATGCGCTTGTCCAACGGCAACGCGTACCCGCAATTCGACAGCATCCGCGATGCCCGCGGCATGGCCCTCAAGCTGCTGGATGTACCGGGCAAACAGCTGATGGCCGACCAGCAAGCGCGCACGGAACAGGACTTCGTGATGTTCAGCCACCCGAACTTCTTTGTCAGCGATGTGGCGGAGTACGCGCAGAACATCGGGGCCCAGGCGGATGGCAAGAAAGTGCTGGCGTTCTTCCCCAAGGCCGACCCACGCACCTGGCAGATACGCCACCTGTTCATCGCCCTGGCAACCCTCGCCCCCGCCCCGGCCAGCCCGACGCAGACCACCTACTTTTCGGTTTCGCCTTACAAGTTCGGTGCGGCCAACGCCAAGTTCCGCGTCGCCCCCGACCCGCAAAGCTGTCCGGAATATACATTGCCCAAACAGAACCTGGACCTGCCGAACTTCCTGCGCAGCGCCCTGAACCAGCAGCTCTCCGCCGACCGCGTACCCGCGTGCTTCGTGTTGCAGATCCAGCGACAGAACCCGCAGACATTCATGCCCATTGAAGACACCAGCATCGAATGGAAGGAAAGCGACGCACCTTTTGAAACCGTGGCCAAGGTGCGGATTCCCGCGCAGGACTTCGACACGCCCGCGCTGAATCTTGCCTGTGACAACCAGTCATTCAACCCCTGGTTCGGTGTGGAAGAACACCGCCCCATCGGCGGCATCAACCGCCTGCGCAAGGCGGTGTACGAGGCCGTCAGCGATTATCGCCACAGCCGCAACGCACCGTAGGCTCGGAGCCTGCATGCCAGCAGAGGAAACCGATGTGAATTGCGCTTACCTGTATCGCCCGGCAACCGCCGCCGACATGCCCGCCGCCCATGCACTGTCCGTGCACCTCAAATGGCCGCACCGCGAGGAAGACTGGGCGATGGTGCAGCGCACATCCGAAGGCTTCGTCGCCGAACAGGACGGTGTCTTGGCAGGCATCGCATTCGCCTGCCATCAGGGGGCCTATTCGTCCATCGGCCTGGTGATTGTCAGTCATCAGCACCAGCGCAAAGGCATCGGGCGTCGCTTGATGAATCTGTGCCTGGACAGCGTGGGCCCGCGCACGCCGATCCTCAATGCCACCGAGTCAGGCGCGCCGCTGTACGCCAGCATGGGATTCGTTGAATTTGCACGGATTCAGCAACATCAGGGCGTGCCGCAGACGCCGGAGCCCCTACCCGAGACCCGCCACGCGCAGTGTCGCGTACTGAACCGGGCCGACTACCCCAAGGTAATCGAACTGGCCAATGCCGCCAGCGGCCTGGACCGCACCGGTGTACTCAACGACCTGCTGCCGACGGCCGAGCACGTGGTGGGCATCGAGGTAGAGGGGCACCTGCAAGGGTGCGCCCTGCTGCGCCAATTTGGTCGCGGCCACCTCATTGGCCCCGTCGTCGCGCAACACCCGGAGCAGGCCCGACACTTGATCACTCACCTTCTTCGGTTGATCCCGGGTGCGTTCGTGCGTTTGGATATTCCCACCGCATGCGGGTTGGGCGACTGGCTGGAGAACCTCGGGTTGCCGTGCGTGGATAACGCGCCACGGATGGTGCGGGGGATGGCGCCCCAATCAAAGGCCGGGGTCACCGAGTTTGCGCTGGTGACCCAGGCGATCGGCTGAAACACAAAGCCTGCCGGGCGGATTCAGCGGATTGTCCCTGCAGGATTGCATAACGGGGTCAGGCCCCGGGATTCTTGACGTAGCGCAGGACCACAAAACCAGCGACCAGAATCAGCGGTGCGATGGAGAGCATGCCCATGTAGGTAGAGCCGGACAGATCGTTGATTTTCCCCACCATCACCGGGGCAACCATACCGCTCAGTTGACCGATGGAGTTGATCGCCGCAGTCCCCGTGGCGATCGCCAGTCCCGAAAAGGTCGATTGCGGGATGGTCCAGAAAATCGGGATCGCAATAAAGGTACCCGCAGTAGCGAGTACGAGCGCTGCCATCATGGCCCAGGATGAATCCGAGAACAGGCAAGCCAACAGATAGCCGACGGCTGCCGCCAACAGGCACAGAACAAGGTAAGTCTTGCGCTCACCCGTACGATCGGAACGCCGGGTCAGCCATATCATGCCGATACAGGCCACGATGTAAGGCAGCGCCGAAAGCATCCCTATCCAGAATAGACTCTGTACACCGGACGACTTGATCAGGTGCGGCATCCAGAAGTTGAGGCCATAAGAAGCTGTCTTGATCACAAAGTAGATGAACGCCATGATCGCGACTTCCCGGGTCAGCAACACACGCCACAAGGACCCCAATACCGGCTTATCGTTGACTTTGTCATGCGCCAGGTTCGCCGCCAGCAGATCCTTCTCGCTACGGCTTAACCATTTGGCCGATTCGATGTCTCGGTCCAGCTTCCACAGCACTAGCAGGCCGAGCACCACACAGGGCAGTCCGGACATCAGGAACAGCCAGTGCCAGCCAGCCAGACCGAACACGCCGTCCATCGTGCCCAACAGGATTCCCGCCGCTGGCCCCCGACCGCGCCTGCCAAAGGGACAGCGAGGAACCAGAGACCATTCATCTTCGCCAGGTGCTTCTTGGGAAACCAGCACGCCAGGTAAAACAGGATCGCCGGGCCAAAACCGGCTTCCATGACGCCAATCAGAAAACGCAGGAAGTACAGGGTGTATTGCGTGTAGGCGAACATTAACGCCGCCGTTGCCAGCCCCCAGGAGATCATGATCCGGCAGATCCAGGCAGGCGCGCCATAGCGCTTGAGCCCCAGGCTGCTGGGGACTTCAAATAGTACGTAGCCGAAAAAGAACATGCTCGCGGCCAGGCCGTACGCCGCGTCGGACAAACCCAATTCTTGCTGCATCTGGGTCTTGGCGAAGCTGATGTTGATCCGGTCAAAATAGGAAAAGAGAAAACAGATAATGGCCAGCGGCATGATTCGCCAGGCCACACGCCGGTAGAGCAGCAGTTCATTGATTGTTTCTGCGTTGCGCGCAAGCGCGATCTCGCCAGTCATGGCAACCATGATGTTTCTCCATTGTTGTAATTATTGGAGAGAGGCAAGGCTCTTGAGGAACCCTGCTCAATGGGTTCAGCCGATCAGAATGAGTTTGGCCTTGTAAGCCTGACCTTTGACGACATAGTCAGCGGCATTTCGATGCATGCCGGCAATTGCTTCAGGTGTCAGTTCGCGCACGACTTTGGCAGGTGCGCCGAGAATAAGTGAGTTGTCCGGGAACACCTTGCCTTCGGTGACAACCGCCCCGGCGCCGACCAGGCAATTCCTGCCGATGACCGCGCCATTGAGCACAACAGCCTGAATCCCGATCAGCGCTCCGTCGCCGACAGTGCAACCGTGCAACATGGCCTGGTGGCCGATAGTGACGCCCTCGCCCACCGTCAGCGCAAATCCCGGATCGGCATGCAGCACCGCCCCCTCCTGCACATTGCTGTGCTGACCGATGTGAATCGGCTCGTTGTCACCCCGCAGAACAGCCTGCGGCCAGACACTGACGCCCTGCGCCAGCGTGACATTGCCGATGACGGTAGCGTCTTGCGCGATGAAAGTTTCGGCGTGAATGACAGGAATAAGGGTGTCGTATTGATAAATAGCCATGGCAGTTCTTCCTCAAGGCTGAGCGTCGGTTTTCAGGACACCGGCGGCACACAGCTCGGCAATGTGTTCGTCGCTGTAGCCCAGTTCACGCATGACGTTGTGGGTGTGCTCGCCGATGCGTGGGATAGATCGACGGGGTTGCAGTCGCTCGCCATCCAGGGACAACGGCAGCAGTGGCATGGCGGTGAACGATCCGTCTTCAAGTTCAAGATTTGCCAGGCCACCGCTGTGCAGCAGATGAGGATCCTCGAACAATTCCTCGGGCCGTCGAATCGGAGCAAACGGAATACTGTTTGCCTCAAGTTCCAGGGCCAGCGCTTGAGCGTCCATGCTGGCAAAGACTTCAGCCAAGTGAGCCAGCAGACGTGGCCGCTGCAGCACGCGATCATTGTTGGTAGCAAGGGTCTGGTCGCCCAGCAACGCGGTCTGGCCGAGCAATTGACACAGGGCGGTCCACTGACCTTCACCCGTGGCGGCGACGAACATCTGCTCCCCATTGGCAAACTCGAATACATCGTAAATGGCCCATGCACTGATACGGTTTGGCATCGGTGCAGCCGCCTGGCCGGTCACGGCGTATTGCTGCATATGCTGAGCAGCGAGCAATACGCAGTTTTCGTAAAGCGCGCTTTGCACCTCACGACCGACGCCGGTGACATGACGATCGTTGAGCGCAGCAAGCACACCGATAGCACCGAACATGCCGCCCATGATGTCGTTCACCGAACTGCCGGCACGCAGAGGCCTGCCTACCGGGCCGGTCATATAGGCCAGGCCTGCCATCATTTGCACAACTTCATCCAGGGCCAGGCGATTGTCGTAGGGGCCGTTGAGAAAGCCTTTGTGCGAGGCGTAGATAATGCGCGGGTTACGCACTCGAATCGCCGCGTAACCGAAGCCGAGCTCGCTCATGCGCCCGGGCTTGAAATTCTCGATGAATACGTCAGCGGTATCGATCAGCTCCAGTACCGCATCTCGTCCTTGTTGAGTATTGACGTCGATGGCGATGCACTGTTTGTTGCGGTTGAACGTGCGAAAAAAACCGGCACCGGCGCCTAGCAGACGGCGTGTACCGTCGCCACGGATCGGTTCAATCTTGATCACCTCGGCACCGAGGTCACCCAGGATCATTCCGCAGGTCGGGCCCATCACCATGTGAGAAATTTCGACGACACGAATGCCGTCCAATGGAAGCCTGGACATTAGGGTTCTCCTTGATCGGGCAGGTTCAGACGCGACCGGCGGCTGATGGGTAATTGAGTGGCAGGCCAGCTCGTGCAATGCAGCCGTAGAGCGTCTCGTGCGGCAGTGCTTCGCTGAGCACATGTCGGGAAGCGATCAGGGCTGCCAGGTCGATGCCCGTCTCGTAGCCCATGCTCTGCAGCATGAACACCAAGTCTTCTGTGACCGTATTGCCGGATGCACCCGGTGCAAACGGACAACCACCCAACCCGGCCAGTGACGAGTCGAGCTCGGTGATACCTTGCTGAACGGCGACCAGGCTATTGGCAAGCGCCAGGCCTCGAGTGTCGTGGAAGTGCGCGGCCCTGAGCTTGTCACCCGCGATGGCGCGAACCGCCTGCAAGGTGGTCGCCACCTGGCCGGGATTGGCGTAGCCCGTGGTGTCTCCCAGGGACACAAGATCGCAGCCGGCTTGCAACACATGCCCGGTCAACGCGCAGAGATCGCTCAATGGCACATCACCTTGGCGGGTACAGCCGAAGGCCACGGACATTCCGGCGATCACTTGAACGTTATGCAAGCCGGATTCAGTCCGCAGCTGGCACATTCGCGCCAGCTCTTCGACCATTTCCAACGGAGTACGGCGCACATTGGCCAGGCTATGAGCTGCGCTGACGGACACGGGCGCAATGATTCGGTGCGCGCCGGATTCCAGCGCGTCGCGACAGCCGCGCAGGTTAGGCGCCAGGACCGTGACAACCAGATCCGGAAAACTCAAGGCATGGGCGACGACTTCTTTGGCATCGGCCATCTGCGGCAACAGTTTGGCGGGAACAAAGGACGCGACCTCCATGTACCGCACACCTGCGGCATAGGCGGCATCAATCCATTGTCGTTTGGCGGATGTCGGCATAGTGGCTTGAAGGCTTTGCAAACCATCACGCATGCCGACTTCGTTGATTGTTATTGTTGTCATGAAAAAAGCTCTCACAGGCTGAAGCGCACCTTCAGATTAGAGAGCCAGGGAGTCAGCAAAAAGACGTCATTTACGCGGTGATCCATCGCCAACGGCGACGGATACAGTCAGGTGCGGGACGTAAGCGATGTCGCGCGCAAAAGCAGATGGTCCAGCAATCGCCGGGCCGACAGCGAAAGTGCATCCCGGTCACGGACACAGATAACAAACTCACCCAATGCCCAATCGTCGGTCAGAGGGATAATCCGCAAGTCAAACAACCGCGCATACCGCTCCACTGCTTCCAGGGGGAATACGGCAAGTCCCAAGCCGAATTGCACCAGCCGAAAAGCTGCGTCAAATGACGACACATAGGAGCGAAACCGCAGCTCATGGCCCTCCTTCGTCGCTTCACTGCGCATGAAGTTATTCAACGTGGCGAAAGCCGACAGCCCCAAGTGATCAAAGGCCAGGGTCTCTGCGAACGCAATATGGGTACGACCGGCCAGGGCATGCTGCGCCCCTACGACGACCGCCAGGTGATCCCGACGATAGGGCAGAAATTCCAGATCGCCCACGGCCATTGATCGTCGGCAAATACCTAAATCGGCATTGCCTTCGGCTACCCCGCGCACCACGTCGGGACTGAAACGCTCTTCGATGTCTGCCTGGATTCTTGGGTGCTCGATCATGAAGTCCGACAGTTCCTCGGGCAGGAACTCCATGATTGATGAGATGTTTGCCAATACCCGCACATGTCCTCGGGCGCCTTCAGCGTATTCGCTAAGCTCGCTATCGAGCCGCTCCATGGCCCGCGTCAGGGACCGAGCGTGCCGAAGTAGCGCCAACCCCGCCGGCGTCGGTTCGACCCCGCGCTTGCTGCGGTTGAGCAGCGGCGTACCAAACCGCGCCTCAATATCGGAAATACGTTTACTGACCGCCGACGGCGCAATGAATGCCCGCTCGCTGGCGCGTGCAATCGTGCCCTCTTCACAGACCAGAATGAACAAATGCAAGGATAAGTGATCCAGGTGCTGCATGACGCCCCTCCCGTTGTTCTAACGACACAGCTTAACTGTCTTATTAAAACCGTGGTTGGGGATGCAATTGCAGCGAAATTGTGCAGACGAAAAAAAGCCCGCTCAATGAGCGGGCTTCTTGTGGCGACCTGGCGTTCAGCGTTCCAGGTTACCGAATATGGCGCAGCGGACGGGACTCGAACCCGCGACCCCCGGCGTGACAGGCCGGTATTCTAACCGACTGAACTACCGCTGCGCGTAACACTTGAAGCGAATGGTGGGTGATGACGGGATCGAACCGCCGACCCTCTGCTTGTAAGGCAGATGCTCTCCCAGCTGAGCTAATCACCCTTCGTTTCGGTGTGGGCGCATCATACATCAAAAAATCGTAATGTCTTGATTTAAATGCAGTTTATTTAAAAAAAGTTTACCGCACGACTTTTTGCCATATTTCGCACAATAAAAAGCCCGCTCAATGAGCGGGCTTCTTGTGGTGACCTGGCGTTCAGCGTTCCAGGTAACCGAATATGGCGCAGCGGACGGGACTCGAACCCGCGACCCCCGGCGTGACAGGCCGGTATTCTAACCGACTGAACTACCGCTGCGCGTAACACATGAAGCGAATGGTGGGTGATGACGGGATCGAACCGCCGACCCTCTGCTTGTAAGGCAGATGCTCTCCCAGCTGAGCTAATCACCCTTCGTTTCGGTGTGGCGCGCATTCTACGGAGCGACCCCAGGTCTGGCAAGCACTTTCTTAAATCTTTTTTTTCAGCCCTTCCAATGGCTTACGCAGGGTTGGCCTGGGGCGTGATCAAGAGAATAATGCCCCCCTTTGTATAGAGGAGAGACTCACCCCATGTGGTTCAAGAACCTGCTTATCTATCGCCTGACCCAAGATCTGCCCGTTGATGCCGAGGCGTTGGAAGCGGCCATGGCCACCAAACTGGCGCGCCCGTGCGCAAGCCAGGAGTTGACGACTTACGGTTTTGTCGCGCCTTTCGGTAAAGGTGAAGACGCGCCCCTGGTGCACGTCAGCGGCGACTTCCTGCTGATCGCCGCACGCAAGGAAGAACGCATCCTGCCGGGCAGCGTGGTGCGCGATGCGGTTAAAGAGAAGGTCGAGGAGATCGAGGCCGAGCAGATGCGCAAGGTCTATAAAAAGGAACGCGACCAGATCAAGGATGAAATCATTCAGGCCTTCCTGCCGCGCGCCTTTATTCGTCGCTCGTCGACCTTCGCCGCCATCGCGCCGAAACAGGGCCTGATCCTGGTGAACTCGGCCAGCCCGAAACGCGCCGAAGACCTGCTCTCCACCTTGCGCGAAGTGATCGGCACCCTGCCCGTTCGCCCACTGACCGTGAAAACCGCACCGACGGCGATCATGACCGATTGGGTCACCACCCAGAAACCCGCCGACGACTTCTTCGTGCTCGACGAATGCGAACTGCGCGACACCCACGAAGATGGCGGCATCGTGCGCTGCAAGCGCCAGGACCTGACCGGCGAAGAAATCCAGTTGCACCTGACCACCGGCAAAGTCGTGACCCAATTGTCCCTGGCCTGGCAGGACAAGCTGTCCTTCATGCTCGACGACAAAATGACCGTCAAGCGCCTGAAGTTCGAAGACCTGCTGCAAGACCAGGCCGAACAGGACGGCGGCGACGAAGCCCTGGGCCAGCTGGATGCCAGCTTTACCCTGATGATGCTGACCTTTGGCGAGTTCCTGCCAGCGCTGATCGAAGCACTGGGCGGTGAAGAGACGCCACAGGGCATCTAAGCCGAGTGAAGCGCAAAATGTGGGAGGGGGCTTGCTCCCGATGGCAGAGTGTCAGCCAAAGTATCTTTGACTGAACCATCGTCATCGGGAGCAAGCCCCCTCCCACATTCGACCGCATTTACAAATTTCTATAACAAGGACTACCCCATGCGCGCACTCGCCGCCCTGAGCCGCTTCGTCGGCAATACCTTCGCCTACTGGGTGCTGATTTTCGCGGTGCTCGCCTTCCTGGAACCCGCGTGGTTCATCGGCCTGAAGAGCGCCATCGTGCCGTTGCTGGGCCTGGTGATGTTCGGCATGGGCCTGACCTTGAAACTTGAAGACTTCGCTGAGGTGGCCCGCCATCCCTGGCGCGTCGCCCTCGGCGTGGTCGCGCATTTTGTGATCATGCCAGGCGTGGCGTGGCTGTTGTGCCAGGTCTTTCACCTGCCGCCGGAAATCGCCGTCGGGGTGATTCTGGTAGGCTGCTGCCCAAGCGGCACTTCATCCAACGTGATGACCTGGCTGGCCCGTGGCGACCTGGCGCTGTCGGTGGCCATCGCCGCCGTCACCACCCTCCTCGCCCCGCTGCTCACGCCGGCACTGATCTGGCTGCTGGCCTCGGCCTGGCTGCCGGTGTCGTTCATGGAATTGTTCTGGTCGATCCTGCAGGTGGTTCTGCTGCCTATCGTGCTCGGGGTGGTCGCGCAGCGGCTGCTGGGGAGTCGGGTACGGCATGCGGTCGACGTGCTGCCGCTGGTCTCGGTGGTCAGCATCGTGATCATCGTCGCCGCGGTGGTTGCCGCCAGCCAGGCGAAAATTGCCGAGTCGGGCCTGTTGATCATGGCCGTGGTGATGCTGCACAACAGCTTCGGCTATTTGCTCGGTTACTTCACCGGACGGCTGTTCAAATTGCCCCTGGCCCAACGCAAGTCACTGGCGCTGGAAGTGGGCATGCAGAACTCCGGGCTCGGCGCCGCGCTGGCGAGCGCGCACTTCTCGCCGCTGGCGGCGGTGCCCAGTGCGCTGTTCAGCGTCTGGCACAATATTTCCGGGGCGTTGCTCTCGACCTATTTTCGCCGCATGAGCGAAAAGGAAGACCGCCGCGCGCTGGAGAACACCCCGCAAACTTGATCGTGGGGTGCATGTTCGGCACTCTAAGCGCTTCGCGGGGACGACCCCGCGACGCCAACGAGCGTTGAATCCGGGGACGACCCCGCCTGAAGAAGCGAGGTCATCATGTCCTGGATCATCCTGTTTTTTGCCGGGTTGTTCGAAGTCGGCTGGGCTGTCGGCCTGAAGTACACCGACGGTTTCAGCAAGCCCCTGCCCACCGCACTGACCATTGCCGCCATGGCCATCAGCCTTGGCCTGCTGGGGATGGCAGTGAAGGAGCTGCCGCTGGGCACCGCCTACGCCGTATGGACCGGGGTGGGTGCCGTGGGCACGGTGATCGCCGGGATTATCCTGTTTGGGGAATCCATGGCGCTGTTTCGGTTGGCCAGCGTGGCGTTGATCATCTGCGGGCTTATTGGCCTCAAGATCTCCACCTAGGCCACTACCGCCATCGGGGGCAAGCCCCCTCCCACATTTGAAATGCGTTCCAATGTGGGAGGGGGCTTGCTCCCGATGGCGGCCTGACAGCCGACCAGGATGCTGGATCAGGGCGAGTACATATCCGTTGCTGCGGTAACGGCTGCTATGGGTTCCGCCCTTACGGCGTCTCACTTTTGAAAAGCGCAAAAGTAAGCAAAACGCTCTTGCCCCACCACTCGGCACCTCGCTTAGGCTCGGTGTGCCCGTAATCCGACAGTGATTTGGGGGGCCGCCGCCACGCGCCATCCATGGCGCGGGGCGGCTAAACCGGCATCCCTGCCGGTTTACCCCCCAAATCACTGTCGAATTCCGGCCAGCGTGGTTTAACGGGGCGCTTAAGATCAAGAGCAAGATCAAGAGCGGCTCGCTTCGCATCGTGGTTACTGTTGGCTGCTACAAAGTTGTGTAGATACCTATGCCCCGATGAGGCCGCCACATCCAGCGCAAACCTACCTGACACCCCCACGCAGAGCACCGACCGCCGCCTGTAATTGCACAGGCGTGGCTGCCTCAGTCGATATCGGCGCCCCCGCCACCAACACCACCCGCGACCAGATCCGATGGAACAACCCCTTGTTCGGATCGCGACTGAAAAAACTCCCCCACAACCCCTGCAATGCCATCGGAATCACCGGCACCGGCGTCTCTTCCAGAATCCGCGTCACGCCGCCGCGAAACTCATTCATCTCGCCATCGCCGGTCAACTTGCCTTCCGGGAAGATGCACACCAGCTCACCGTCCTTCAAGTATTCGGCGATCCTCGTAAAGGCCTTTTCGTAGATCTGGATGTCTTCGTGACGCCCCGCAATCGGAATCGCCCCGGCGGTGCGGAAGATGAAGTTAAGCACCGGCAAGCGGTAGATCTTGTAGTACATGACAAACCGAATCGGCCGACGCACTGCGCCGCCAATCAGCAGCGCATCGACAAACGACACATGGTTGCAAACGAGCAAGGCCGCACCTTCATCCGGAATCTGCTCCAGGTTGCGGTGCTCGACGCGGTACATGGAATGGCTGAGCAGCCAGATCATGAAGCGCATGGTGAACTCGGGCACGATCCTGAAGATGTAGGTATTGACCGCGATGTTGAGCAGCGACACCACCAGGAACAACTCGGGGATCGACAGCTTGGCCACGCTCAGCAGCAGGATCGACACAATCGCCGAGACCACCATGAACAGCGCATTGAGGATGTTGTTGGCCGCGATCACGCGCGCACGCTGGTTCTCGGCGGTGCGCGACTGGATCAGCGCGTACAGCGGCACGATGTAAAAGCCACCAAACACGCCCAGGCCGAGGATATCGAACAACACCCACCAGGCTTGCCCGTAGCCAAGCACCGCAAGCCAGTCGTTGGGCTGGATATTCTGCACGAAGCCGCCGGAATGCCACCACAGCAGCAGGCCAAACACCGTCAGGCCGAATGAGCCAAACGGTACCAGGCCTATTTCCACCTTACGCCCGGAAAGCTTTTCGCAGAGCATCGAACCAAGGGCGATCCCCACCGAGAACACGGTAAGGATCAGGGTGACCACGGTTTCGTCGCCATACAACCATTCCTTGGCGTAGGCCGGAATCTGCGTCAGGTAGATCGCGCCGACGAACCAGAACCATGAATTGCCGACGATCGAGCGCGACACCGCCGGGGTCTGTCCCAGGCCCATGCGCAGCGTGGCCCAGGACTGGGTGAAGATGTTCCAGTCCAGGTGCAATTGCGGCGTAGAAGCCGCCGCCCGTGGAATGCTGCGGCTGGCGAGGTACCCCAGCAGCGCCACGCCGACAATCGCCACGGCCACCACCGGCGCGTAATGGGTGGAAGACATCATGATGCCCGCGCCGATGGTGCCGGCGAGGATCGCCAGGAACGTGCCCATTTCCACCAGGCCGTTGCCGCCGACCAGCTCATCGTCGTGCAGCGCCTGGGGCATGATCGAGTACTTTACCGGGCCGAACAGCGCCGAGTGGGTGCCCATGGCGAACAGCGCCAGCAGCATCAATTCCAAGTGATCGAACAGAAAGCCGGTGGCCCCCACCGCCATGATCACGATCTCACCGAGCTTGATCGCGCGGATCAACGCGTCCTTGTTGAATTTCTCGCCAAATTGCCCGGCCAGCGCCGAGAACAGGAAGAACGGCAGGATGAACAGCAAGGCGCACAGGTTGACCCAGATGGAACGGTCACCGTCGAGGGTGAGCTTGTAGAGAATCGCCAGGATCAGCGATTGCTTGAAGATGTTGTCGTTGAAGGCACCCAGGAGCTGGGTGATGAAAAACGGCAGGAAACGCCGCGTGCGCAGCAAGGTGAATTGTGAGGGGTGGCTCATCGTCCGTGTTCCTGCGTGGCCTGTTATTGATCAGGCCACGACTTTACCTAATCCGGCTTACTTATTCGCTAGCCCTGCAATGCAAGGTGAAACAAAAAGCTCGCCTTTATAGGCACCCTGCACCGTGCGCGTGGCCACGATCAGCCACATCAGCGCCAGGGCCACCACCAGCCCACTGCCCAATACGCTGAAGAACTCCAGGTGCAGCAGGCTTGCAAGCTTGAGCGTGGCCAGCGCGTAAACCCCCAGCGGGAAGGTAAAGCCCCACCAGCCGAGGTTGAACGGAATACCGGCGCGCAGGTAACGCAGGGTGATCAACACCGCCAGCAACATCCACCATAAGCCGAACCCCCACAGGGTGATGCCCGCCACCAGGCCGAGCCCGTTGGCCATCTCGCCGACACCCGCCAGGCCATTGGCGGCAAAGATCGCGGGCGCATCGCCGCCGAGCAGCAACATGCCCAGGGCACCGGTGCCGATGGGCCCCAGCGCCAGCCAGCTCGAGGCCGCCATGTTGGCGTGGGGCAGTTTGTGCAGGGCCATGCGCAGCATCAGGATGGTCAGGATGCTGAAGGCCACCGGCAGGGAGAACGCCCAGAGTACGTAGCTGGTCACCAGCATCACCAGTTGCCCGTGGGCATCCGCCAGGTGTGGCGCCAGCAGGCCGCCGCTGGCGGCGGCGACTTCGGCGGCCACCACCGGGAGCAGCCACACTGCGGTCATCTGGTCGATGCTGTGCTCCTGGCGGGTGAACATCATGAACGGAATCAACACGCCGCAGGCCAACGCCATCGCCACATCCAACCACCACAGGGCTTCGACCAGGGGGATCACAGCGTTGCCCCAGCGTGGCAGGCCAAACAGCAGCAAACCATTGAGCAGGGTCGCCAGGCCCATGGGAATGGTGCCGAAAAACATTGAGACCGTGGAGTGCGCGAAAATCCGTCGCGCCTCGTGGAAAAACATCACCCAGCGTGCGGCATACAGGGCGCTGAACAGGATGAACAGGCCGATGGTAAACATCCACAGCCCCTCGGCTACGGCGAGCATGCCCGGCAGTGCCACCGGCAATTGCGCGAGAGCCAGCGCCAGCACGCCGGTGCCCATGGTCGCGGCAAACCAGTTCGGGGTGAACTGGCGGATCACTTCCCGTGGGCGGGCCAGGTGACTAAAGGGTTTATAGCTGATGGGGGTCAAGCAGGTCATGATGGCAATCCTCTTCCTCGCATGAGGTTGAGGCCATCATAGAAGCGGAGCGAATATCTATATAACGGGTAATATCTCTATACATTATCTATTATGCAGATATACCGAGCGCTGCCAGAGCATTCCGGCCAAAGCCCCCAAGGCCAGCAGAATCAGGAGTGCGCCGTACGCATCGGTGGTGGCGATCAAACCAAACTCCCGGCTCAGGTTACCGGCCAGCAGCGCCGGCAAGCAGAACGCCAGGTAACTCAATACGTAGAACGCCGACATCAACCCCGCGCGCTCATGGGGCAATGCCAACCCCACGATACTGCGCACACTGCCCATGAACCCGCCGCCAAAACCCAGGCCGGCCACCACACTGGCGACAAAGAACAACCACAGGCTGGCGCTTTGCACAGCCGTCAGCAACAGTGCTACGCCCGCCGCCAGCAACATCGCAGACAGGCGCATGACCTTATCCGCCGGGTGTTCGCGCAGGCTGTAGATCATCACTGCGCCACTCAAGGTAATCACGGCCACCAGTCCGCCGCCGATCAGGTGCGAAGTCGAACCCGTTGCTGCTCGCACCAGCGACGGCGCCAGGGATGAGTAGAAACCACCCAGCGCCCATACCGCCACATTCAACGGCATCGCCAAGCCCAGGGCCCGGCGCGCCTGCTTCGGCACATGCAGCGTCGGCGCCAGGGATTTCAAGGCTCCCGGTATGCGGCTGACGGTTTCCGACAAGCGCCAGACATACAGCGCCTGAAGCACCATCAATCCGAGCAGGGTGAAGTAGATCAACTGGGTCGGCCAGGGCGCATATTCCACCAGTAAACCGCTGCCTAGGCCGCCACTGGCCATCCCCAGCATCGGCGCGAGGCTATTGAGCATCGGCCCGCGCAGGCGATCGGTGTCGAGCAGCGTCGCACTCAATACTGCCGTCGCCGTCCCCGTGGCAAAGCCTTGCAGCCCCCGCGCGGCAATCAGGCAGGCGGTACTGTCGGCGTTGATAAACAACAGCATCGCCACGATATTCAGGAGCAGCGCGACGAAAATCACCGGCTTGCGCCCGATGTAATCCGACAGCGAACCCACCGTCAGCAGCGCCGCCAGCAGACACACGGCATACACGCCGAAGATCAGCGTCAGCATCGCTGCCGAGAAATGCAGATTGTCCTGATACACCTGGTACAACGGCGTCGGCGCGCTGGAGGCGGCGAGAAAGGTCAGTACCGTGATCACCAGAAATGTCAGGCTGGACCGTTGAGACAGGTTGCTGGGCATAGGCACGCTCCGCTAAAGCTAATATTTTGCTTTTGTGGAGTGTGCTACCCGTCGGCGCTTAAAGCAAATTCTTTGTGTTAAGGTTTTACCCATGGCGATCAAAGAAGGCCTTCGCCCGGGGGGCCGTAGTGCCCGGGTACAAGAATCCGTGCATTCGGCCGTCCGCGAACTGCTGGAAACCCATGAGCGCGCCAGCGTCACCGTGCCGATGATTGCGACACGCGCGGGCGTCACGCCGTCGACCATTTACCGGCGCTGGGGTGACCTCTCTGCGCTGCTGGCCGACGTGGCCCTGGCGCGCATGCGCCCGGACAGCGAGCCGGCCATTACCGGCAGCCTGCGCGGCGACCTGCAAGCTTGGGCTGAACAGTATCTGGATGAAATGAGTTCGGAGCCTGGGCGCCACATGATGCGCGACGTGCAGTGCAGCGTGACGCCGGGGTATTGCGTGAGCATTCTGAGCGGGCAGGTGCAGGTGATCGTTGATCGTTATCCGGCCCAGCCAGCCCCCAGCGTGGATCGTTTGATCAATCTGCTCGCAGCACCGACGGTGTTTCGTATTCTGTTCTCGACGCAGCCGCTGGCTGTTGAGGAGCTGCATACGCTGATCGACTTGGCTTTGAAAAACTAAAGCCTCATGCAAAACCAAATGTGGGAGGGGGCTTGCCCCCGATAGCGTTGGGTCAGTCAGTACAAGGCTGGCTGACAGACCGCTATCGGGAGCAAGCCCCCTCCCACATTTTCTTACCGCGTATCGTCAGTGGTTACGTACGCATTCCGCGGCCGCTTACCAGCAAGCGCGCACAGCCGACGTACAACACCACCGTGGCCACCAACATGAACGTGATCGCCACGCTGATCTTGATATCCGACACGCCCAGGATGCCGTAGCGGAAAGCGTTGACCATGTGCAGCACCGGGTTGGCCAGGGACACGGTCTGCCAGAACGGCGGCAGCAGCGTGATGGAGTAGAACACCCCGCCCAGGTAGGTCAGCGGCGTCAGCACGAACGTCGGAATGATCGAGATATCATCGAAATTGCGCGCGAACACTGCGTTGATAAACCCCAGCAGCGAGAAGATCGTCGCCGTGAGCACCACGACCAGAATGGTGACCCCCAGGTGATGCACTTGCAGGTGGGTGAAGAACAACGACAGCAGGGTCACGATCACACCCACCATCAAGCCGCGCAGCACGCCGCCCAAGGTGTAGCCGATGAGGATGGTGTGCGGCGACACCGGTGACACCATCAGCTCTTCGATGGAGCGCTGAAACTTGCTGCCAAAGAAACTCGACACCACGTTGCCGTAGGAGTTAGTGATCACCGACATCATGATCAGGCCCGGCACGATGTACTCCATATAGGTGAAGCCACCCATGTCACCGATCTGCCGGCCGATCAGGTTACCGAAAATCACGAAGTACAGGACCATGGTGATCGCCGGCGGCAGCAGGGTCTGCGGCCAGATCCGGGTAAAGCGCTTCACTTCGCGGTAGACGATGGTCTGCAGCGCGACGAGGTTGGGTTGCAGTTCGGAACTCATACCGCCACCTTCGCCAGATTTTTCTCCACCAGGGACACGAACAACTCCTCAAGGCGATTGGTTTTGTTACGCAGGCTCAACACTTCGATGTTCTGGGCCGCCAGTTGGCTGAACAGCGCCGTAATGCCCATGGCTTTGTCGACCTGCACTTCCAGCGTGTGGCTGTCCACCAGGCGGCTCGGGTAGCCCAACAATTGCGGCGGTGCCGACAGGTTGTTTTTCAGGTCGAGCAGGAAGGTTTCCACATGGAGCTGGCCCAGCAAGTTACGCATGCTGGTGTTCTCGACAATGGTGCCGTGGTCGATGATGCCGATGTTGCGGCACAGCTGCTCGGCCTCTTCCAGATAGTGGGTCGTGAGGATGATGGTGATGCCCTTCTCGTTCAGTTCGGTGAGAAAGGTCCACATCGAACGACGCAACTCGATGTCCACGCCAGCGGTGGGCTCGTCGAGGATCAGCAGGCGCGGTTCATGCACCAGTGCGCGGGCAATCATCAGGCGCCGCTTCATGCCGCCAGACAACGAGCGCGAAGGCACATCGCGCTTGTCCCACAGGCCCAGTTGGGTCAGGTACTGCTCGGCGCGTTCCTTGGCGATTTTCGGCGGGATGCCGTAGTAACCGGCCTGGGTCACGACAATGTCGAAGGTCTTTTCGAACTGGTTGAAGTTGAATTCCTGAGGCACCACGCCGATGGAACGCTTGAGCGCCGCCGGGGATTTGTCCAGGTCATGGCCAAAGATATTCACCGTGCCGCTGGTCTTGTTGACTAGGGTCGAGAGGATACCGATGGTGGTGGATTTGCCGGCACCGTTGGGGCCGAGCAAGGCGAAGAAATCACCTTCGGCGACGTCCAGATCGATACCACTCAGGGCCTGGAAACCGTTGCCGTAGGTTTTGGTTAGCTGCCGGATGGACAGAGCGGAACTCATATCGGATTACGCACCAAGGAAAAGAATAGAAACAATAGATGAGGGCACAGCGCAGGTAGTTCAACCTGCGATGTGTTCCAGCATGGTGCGTGCCCGCGCCGCACAAGTACAGTCACCCTTGTTAATAGTGTGTATCAGGTCAACGCGGTCATCACTGCCTTGCGGTAGGCCGGACGTTGCTTCAGGCGCTGGTACCACGCCTCCAGATTGGGCATTTCCGGGCGTTCGATGGGCATCTCGAACCAGGCATAAATGAAGCAGCCCAGGGGAATATCACCGATGCCGAAGGCTTTGCCGGAAAGGTAGGGTTGCTCGGCAAGAGCCTGGTCGACCGTTTTGAGTGCATCGATGCAGGCTTGGCGCCCGGCATTGATGCTGTCCCAGTTTTGTTTTTCCGGCGGTGTGCGCACGATGCCCCAGAACACGGCCTTGAAGGGATCGGCGAGCGTGGACGTGGTCCAGTCCATCCACTTTTCGGCGCTGGCCCGAATTTGCAAATCACTTGGGTAAAAGTCCGACGCGTGCTTGGCGCACAAGTAACGCACGATGGTGTTGGATTCCCACAGTACGAAGTCGCCGTCTTCGATCATCGGCACCCGGCCATTGGGGTTCAAGGCTCGGTATTGCGGCGTGTCGACCACACCAAAAGCGCCGCCCGCATCAATCGCCTCATAGTCCAGACCGAGTTCCTCGGCGCACCAGAGTGCCTTCCTGACATTTGATGAGTTTTTACGACCCCAGATTTTCAGCATGACCGCGCCTTATCGTTGGTGAACATGGCTTGATGAACGTTGCAGCATACGCCGGTTCACACGCGCCTTGAATCAGTCTGCCCGTCGCCCGGCAAGCCTGGGTGTTCAAGGTGCAGGGGGTGCAGCGCACCGTCTCATGCACGGCGCCGTCGAGATTGACTGCCTGGTCATATAAATCCGCGCGGGTTCCGCGATGTTTCCCGGCGAACTCCACCCCGGCAGGGTGGTCACTATCGATGAAGCGGCTGGGACTCAGGTATCCCCAGTACAACTTGTAACACCCTGATCACCCCGCTTGGCCGGACGCCGTCTAAGCTCCCTGGTGGTTTCGCCCCTGGTTTCACGGAGGATTGAATATGCTGTTGTTGTGGATACTGGTTCTGGTGGTCGGCATTGCCTACCTGGCACACCGCCGCACCGCGCCCCTGCCCGCCCTGGGTGTGGTCGCCGTTTACCTGTTGGCCATGGGCGCCTGGAGCCATGCACCGGGTTGGCTGCTGCTGATTTTCTGGGTGCTGATCGCCATCGTGGCCGTGCCCCTGCTGCTGCCCGACCTGCGCCGCCAATACTTTACCAAGCCGTTGTTCAGCTGGTTCCAGAAAGTCCTGCCGCCGATGTCCGAAACCGAGCGCGATGCCATCGACGCGGGCACCGTGTGGTGGGACGGAGAACTGTTCAGCGGGCGCCCTGACTGGGACAAATTGCTGGCCTACCCCAAGGTGCAATTGACCGAGGAAGAACAGGCCTTCATCGACGGCCCCACCGAAGAACTCTGCGCCATGGTCAGTGATTGGGAAATCGGCCAGGCCATGGACCTGCCCCCCGCTGCCTGGGAGCACATCAAGACCCATGGTTTCTTCGCCCTGATCATCCCCAAGGAATACGGCGGCAAGGGCTTCTCAGCCTATGCCCACTCCCAGGTCGCGATGAAACTGGCCACCCGCAGCGGCGACCTGGCTTCCACCGTCATGGTGCCCAACTCCCTGGGCCCTGCCGAATTGCTGTTGCACTACGGCACCGACGAGCAACGCAACCATTACCTGCCGCGCCTGGCGCGTGGCGACGATATTCCGTGTTTTGCCCTGACCGGCCCGCTGGCCGGCTCCGATGCCGGTGCCATGCCCGACACCGGCGTCATCTGCAAAGGCGAGTGGGAAGGCAAGGAAACCCTCGGCCTGCGCCTGAACTGGGAAAAGCGCTACATCACCCTCGGCCCGGTCGCGACCTTGCTCGGCCTGGCGTTCAAGGCCCATGACCCGGACCATCTGCTGGGCGAGGAAGAAGACCTGGGCATCAGTCTCGCGCTGATTCCTACCGACACCCCCGGCGTCGAAATCGGCCGCCGCCACCTGCCCCTGGGCGCCGCGTTCATGAATGGCCCCAACTCGGGCAAAGACGTCTTCATTCCGCTCGAATTCCTCATCGGCGGCCAGGAGATGCTCGGCAAGGGCTGGATGATGCTGATGAACTGCCTGTCCGTGGGCCGCTCCATCTCCCTGCCTGCGGTGGGTACCGGCGCCGCCAAGTTCACCAGCCTGGTGACCGGCCAATACGCGCAAGTGCGTGAACAGTTCAACGTACCGCTGTCGGCCTTCGAAGGTATTCAGGAAGCCCTGGCGCGCATCGGCGGCAACGCCTGGCTGATGGACAGCGCCCGCATGCTCACCGCCAATGCCGTGGACATGGGCGAGAAGCCCTCGGTGCTGTCGGCGATCCTTAAGTACCACCTCACCGAACGCGGCCGCGAGTGCATCAGCCACGCGATGGACGTGCATGGCGGCAAGGGCATCATCATGGGCCCGAACAACTACCTGGGCCGTAGCTGGCAAGGGGCGCCGATTTTCATCACCGTGGAAGGCGCGAATATCCTTTCGCGCAACCTGATGATCTTCGGCCAGGGTGCGATTCGCTGCCATCCCTTCGTGCTCAAGGAAATGGCCCTGGCCGGTCGTGAAGACCATGACCAGGCATTGAAGGAGTTCGATGGGCTGTTGATGCAACACATCGGATTTGCCGTGAGCAACGCCGCCAGTACCTTGGTGCTGAATCTGGGCATCGGTCACTTCGAGAAAGCCCCGGGCAACCGTTTGAGCCAGGGTTATTTCCGCGCACTCAACCGTCAGGCCGCCGCGTTCGCCCTGCTCGCAGACCTGAGCATGATGCTGCTGGGCGGCGAATTGAAACGCCGTGAACGGCTGTCGGCGCGCCTGGGTGATGTGCTGAGCCACATGTACCTGGCGTCGGCGGCGCTCAAGCGCTACCACGACCTGGATTCGCCGGACCACCTGGAACCGCTGTTCGCTTGGGCCATGGAAGAAAGCCTTGGCCGGTCCGAGCGTGCACTGGATGAATTGCTGAGCAACTTCCCGAATAAAATCCTCGGCTGCCTGCTGCGGGTGATCGTGTTCCCGTTCGGACGTCGCCATACCGGGCCGTCCGATGCCCTGGATGCCGAGGTTGCCGCGGTGATCGGCCGTGCCAAGGGCGACCCGACCCTGGAAGAGCTGCTGGCTGGCTGCTATCGCCCACAGTCGGCGCAAGACCCGGTGGGCGCACTGCAACATGCCTATGACCTGCTCGGTGCCAGCCATCCGTTGCAGAAAAAACTGCACGCCGCGCTCAAGAGCGGGCAAGTCAAACCGACTGCCGGCGAGCATGCCATCGACGCCGCGCTGCACGCTGGCGTGCTGCAACCCGCCGAAGCGCAAACCCTGCGTGACGCCGAAGCGGCTCGCCGCAAGGTGATCGATGTGGATGATTTCAGCAAGGAAGAGCTGCTGCAGGCTGAGGGTAAAGTCCGCTGATACCAGCGGTCATATAAAAACGGGCGCGAGAGGCCTATACTCTCGCGCCCGTTTTTGCTTTAGAGGACTTATCTCGTGTCCAACGTCGTTGCCGATCATCTCGTCTTGCTCGACCACCTGCGTAGCATCCTGGTTGCCGTCGGCGAAGCCGAACAGGTACCCGAGGAAAGCCATTTGTTGTTTCTGGAACGTTTCGACGAACTGCGCGCCCTGCTGCCGATCGATCCGATCGAAAGCCAATACCTTGGCCAGGACATGATGAGCCAGGTCATCCTGCGCTATCCGCAAATCGCCCACCTGGTACCGCGCGACCTGCTGTGGTTCTTTGGCGGCGATTGCCTGCACTTCATGCCCGACGAAGAACTGGACCTGTACCAGGCCCTGGAAGAGCGTCGCCATGAAGCCGAGCTGAACGACGAACCGTTCGACTGGAACCAGGAAAAGCAGCTGCTGTCCATGCCGGACGACCAGAGCAAGCACTGACTTGCAGAACACCCAATCCAAATGTGGGAGGGGCGGTGCGACGATTCGACTTGTCCCCGATAGCAGGGTGTCAGTCAGCTTACCTGTCACTGATCCACCGCCATCGGGGGCAAGCAAGCCCCTCCCACATTTTTAACGGCGGCGCAGTGTCGGCTCCTTCGCCATGCACTCCACCAGATAATCAATAAACACCCGCAACTTCGGCGGCAAGTATCGCGTCGGTGAGTGCAGCAACCACGCTTCACCATGATACGACGCAATAAAATCCCACCCCGGCAATACCTGCACCAACTGCCCCGCCTCCAAGGCATGTCGCGCCGTGAAATACGGCAAGCTGCCAATCCCCACATGCTGCAACACCGCGTCCAGCCGCACGCCCGTGTGGTTCGCCGCATATCGCCCGCGTACACCGACCGTCACCGCCTTGCCGGCCTGGCGGAACTTCCAGCGTGAGTCCCCTGGGGTTTCACCCAGGTAGATGCAGCTGTGCTCCAGCAGATCATGGGGATGACTCGGCGTGCCATGCTGGGCCAGATACTGCGGCGTTGCACACAGCAAATGTTCAATCGGCAATAGCTGCCTCCCGATCAGACCGGGTGGCGGGCTGTCGGTGATGCGGATGCTCAAGTCGACATTGTCGTCGATCAAATCCACATGCCGATCCTCAAGGATCAGTTGCACATCCACCTTGGGATAGCGCCGCAGAAATTCCGGCATATGCGGATGCACCACAAACCGCCCCACCGCCTTGGGCACGCTGACTCGCACCAGGCCTTCGGCTTCATGGGTAAATTGCCCGCTGATTTCCATCACCGAGCGCGCCGCGTTGACCATCTCCTGGCACCGCTTGAACACCTCTTCGCCGCCCTCGCTAAGGCGCAGCTTGCGCGTGGTGCGCTGCAACAACCGGGTTGCCAAGGCCTGTTCCAGGCGCGAAATGCTACGGCTCACCGCCGAAGGTGAAACGCTCAGCTGCCGCGCCGCCTCGGAGAAGCTGCCGGTTTCCACCACTTTGACGAAAATCGCCATTTCACCCAGCAGCGGCAAAGGAAGATTGATGCTCATGACGCACAGGTCCATTGATGTTTGCATGGATTATCACCTATCAGCGCAGTATTTATACTGCCCGCAGAACCTGAATGCGGATGTAGACGACCATGACCCAGCGCCTGTTTTTCACCCACGATCACCTGACTGCCGAATTGGAAGTGCTCAGTTGCACCCCGCACGCTGAGCAATTTTCCGTTGTTGTGCAGTCGACGATTTTCCATCCTCAGGGCGGCGGCCAACCATTCGACACCGGGTGGCTCGGCGACAGCCAGGTGCTGCGCGTCATGCAGGAAGCCGAGCATGTGGTGCACTACGTCAATCAACCTGTGGAACCCGGCCCGATCGCTGCGAGGGTCGATGCACAACGCCGCGCGCTGCACAGCCGCCTTCATTCAGCGGGGCATTTGATTGGCAATGCCGGCGAACGCCTGGGCTGGATGCCGATCAAGGCTCACCATTGGCCGGGGGAAGGCAAGATCACCTTTATCCGTGGCGAAACCGCACAAACCATGGACGCCGAGGCGCTCCAACAGCAAGTCAATCAGTGGATCGCCGCTGACTACTCACGGCAGATGTGGTTGGATGAAGGCACACGCGAAGTCGGCTTCGGCGAACTGCCGGCCTACGCCTGTGGCGGCACCCATGTCCAGGCGTTGGGGGAAGTGGGCCAAGTGACGATCCTGGCCGTTTCGGAGAAGAAAGGCGCATTGTCGGTGCGCTACGAAATCAACTGACATGTCGAGCTCAAAATGTGGAGGAGGCTTGCCCCCGATGGCCATAAGTATCTACACAACTCTGTAGCAGCCTACGTTAACCACGAAGCGAAGCGAGCCGCTTCAACCTGCCAAAAGCCGGTGCACGAGCTCAGGCTGTGGAAAGCAAAGCGTCAATAGGATATTACCTGGAAACCGTCGAATCTAGGAAAGGCAGGACATGGCTATTTCAGGTCTGGATGGGCTGCGTGATTTCCGCTCACCAGAACAGCATCCTCAATGCCAACATAACCACGACTATATTGAAAACTGACTCCATCCACTGGTCGCCCTTCTTTATCGCAAACTTCGCGCCGGCATTTGCACCCAATAACGTGCCAATAACCAGACAACATCCGTACTGCCAGTTAATGATGCCGCTGACGCCGAAAATGATTAGTGAACCCACGGAGAGTACTAACCCGCCGACTTTGCGGGTCCCCACCGATTCGCTGATGGTTTTCCTAAAAAAGATAATGAATAAATACGTCGAAAGTTTAGCTTGTCCACCGAATAACCCGCCGATCATGCCTACTGGGATAAAGAGGATATAACCAAACAGACGCCTGATTGCTGAGGGAGGTGTTTCGCCGCTACGAGGTTTTTTTATAAGGGACAACGCGACGAGCAGCAATGTCAGCCCGCCAATTACTTTGTGCAACAGCGCAGGATCTATTTGAAGAAGAACGCTCGCTCCTCCCAGAGCCCCAACCAACCCCAGTGCCGCAGCTGGAAAGGCCAGTGCATAATCGACCTTTCCCTGATTATGAAAGTGTCGCAGTCCTGCAACCATAGTGCCTACCGAGGCCAAGCGCGCTGTGGCGATCGACGACTGAGGCGGAATTCCCAGCCAGATCATCACCGGAACGGTTAAAAACACACTCCCACCGGTATTGGTCCCGACGAATCCCGTTATTATTCCGAGGAAAACCAGACCGACGCCTGTCAACCACTCATGACTCATCATGTTGAGATGCTCGCATAAGATTCAAGGCGCCGTTTACTCGCTCAAGTAAGCAGGGTCTATCCAGTGATAGCAATTTCTGCTTCGGGAATTGGCGGTCACATGAAGCTTTGCGGTATGTACGAAGCTGTACTCGCCAATGATCGGGCGCCGTCGATCAAAGGCGTCGCCCAGCTCTTTCGAAACGAAGTTGCTGAGCTTAAGAATATTTGAGGCTTTGCCGCTGCAAGCTATCGAGTTGAAGTGCAAATTAGTAGGCACAGTTGGGATCCACTTCCAATTCAAAATTATCTCCTAAAGCCTGCCTGACAGATTTAAAACAGGCATAATCATCTTTCAATACTCCGGACCCCTTGAGTGTCAGTCGCTCATAGCCAAGCCCCTGTAACTCAAGCGCACGCTCAGTGACCACTTTAGCGCAAGCAAACGGTAAGCTGCGGCTTACCTTGTAGCTAAGTGCATACGCTCCTCCTAATAAGTTACAACCGGAACGCCATATACTTTTCCCGCAAGATCGAGAAGCGCATGATCTATCGCACACTTGGCAAACAGATGCCCCTTAATTAACAGATCCAGATCACTCATTATCACTTCAAACAGACATGGATTTTTACCAATTATTGCAGAGCACAAATAGGCTTCCAATACTGCAAGCATTGTTTCGGGAGTATCCCCTTGGGCAGCATACCCTCTCGATATAATCCCCGATTCTCCCCACCCAATGAGTCCTGTGTCTGTCGTAAGCTTTAACACTACATGCCGGCCTTTGGCGGTTATATTGGTTGCGGTTTGATAAGGATTTTTATATGGCACTTCTGTCAAGAACACTTCAGCTTTAGCAATGAGCATAGAGTAACTTCCTGTTGGCGACCATTGATGCTGGAACTTAAGTGAAATGTACTTGGTTGATCGGAGCAATATCAAGCATCGCGGCTCGGGTATCGCCGGCCACCAACATGAATAAAATTTCATGTTTTCGCGCATTGATTTTTTTCAAACCACTGATTGGTTTTTTCCCCTATTGAATTCAAAGCAATTTTATTTATGACACTTTTCCACACCAGGCGGTTTGCTATCCGTCCTTCCCGCTCTTTATAAGAGCTACCGCCTCCGCACCCGCTAAATTATAGATATTCAATCTAAAAAATCCGAGATAGGTTGGCGCTGATTAAAGGCTGGCCCCCACTCCACTTTAATTTTACTGGATCAATCTTCGGCAGCAGCAAAAGTTTGGACGGAGTTCGGTGGTCGCTATCTGGATGCAAAGAGCGAGAGCAATTGTCTGGTCAACCGGCTTTTTTACTCTTGCGGATGCATGTGACTGAGCCTGAAGGATGGGTAAAAATCGTATGCTGCGTTTTTTGAGCCGCAATAACAGTCTGCTATCCGGTCTACCTGCTGGCCAGCCCGCAACGCTACAACCCGCCCGGCGTGGGTAGGCACCAGCGGGATGGCCCCTACGCTAGAGCCTTGAACGTGACGGATGAGTACCCCGCGCCTCATCCTGGCCAGCATTGACCTGGGGCATCTGGGTAATGGTAGTGTGTGAAAATGTTTCTGCCTTATCGGTCAGAAACACCCCTACCCACTCCCTGCAAAGGAATGCCTCTAACCATGCACTTTCCACTGAAAAAACTCGCGGCCGCCACCCTGTTCGCTGCCAGCCTTGCAGCCGTCACCCCAGCTGCGCTTGCCAACATCACGCCTGAACAGAACACCGCGATTCTGAAGAGTTTCAGCGACACATCGGTCAGCGATTTCCGCAGTTTCCTCGGCGCCCTGGCCAAAGGCGACCTGGGCAAGAGCGGTGACGTCGCCCCGGCCATCAGCGCCTTTCTCGATAACAAAACCCTGAGCGCCGACCAGCAGAACGAGATCAACCGCCTGCTGGGCATTTACACCCGCGTGAAGTACGGCAAAGCCGCGCTCGAGACCCTGCGCGAGCTGGTGGAAATCCCGACGTTCAACGTAGATGGGCTACCGCAGTATAAAAACCCGGAATTCCTCAAGATCGCCGACAAAATCCAGGCCCTGGCCAAGTCTTTCAACCTGAACTTCCGTAACGTCGATAACCGCGTGTATGAAATTTCCCTGGAAGGCAGCAGTAAAGAAGTGGTCGGCGTGCATGCCCACGCCGATGTGGTACCGGTGACGCCGGAAAACTGGGTGCTGCAGGATGGCACCAAGCTCGACCCGTTCAAGGTCACGCTGATCGGCGACCGCATGTATGGCCGTGGCACCGAGGATGACAAGAACGCGATCGTCGTGGCGATGTACGCCATGAAAGTGATCAAGGAAGAAAAGCTGCCGCTGGCGCGTACGTTCAAGCTGCTGGTGGACACCACTGAAGAAACGTCCGGTGACGCTATTCCTTACTACTTTGAACGCAACCCCGTGCCGCAATACAACCTCGCGCTGGATGGCGGTTACCCGGTGGTGATTGCCGAGAAAGGCTCGGGCACCGTCATGGCCACCTTCCCGGTGCGCAAGGGTGAAGGCACGGGCGCGGAGATCATCGCAATGACCGGCGGCAAGGCCACTAACCAGATTCCATCGGTATCGGTCGCCACATTGGTCAGCGATAACCCCGCTGAATTAGCGGCCAACTTGCAACAGGCCGGGGATGACTATGCCAAGCGCAATGGCGGCAATTTCCAGGTGACCGCCAAGGTCGACGGCAAGAACGTCAAACTCACCGTCACCGGCGTGTCGGCCCACTCTTCCGAGCCCGAATCCGGGGTCAACCCGGTGGCACGTATGCTGGAGTTGATCCACAGCCTCGATGGAAAGATTGCCCTCAAGCACAACCACATCACCGATGCTGCGAAGTATGCGGCGGACAACTGGGGCCTGGATTACCTGGGCGGCAAATTGGGCGTGGGCTTTGCCGATGACTTCATGGGGCCGCTGACCACCTCGCCGACCTTTGTCGGCCTGGATGACAACGCCTTCAAGCTGGCGGTGAACCTGCGCGCGCCGAAGGGTAAAACCCCGGAGGCACTCAAGGCACAGCTCGAGCAGAAACTGAACGCCTGGAACGCGCACGCCAAGGTCAACGTGAACTTCACCTATTCGCTGGATAAACCGATGTACCGCAACCCCGAGGGGGAATGGGTAAAAGCGTTGCTGGCAGTGGCCACTGAAAACCTGGGCATGCAACACAAGTTCGGCACATCCGCCGGCGCCACCTCCGTGCACGACCTGCCCAACGGCGTGCAATTCGGCCTGGCTCGCCCGGAAGAGAAATACACCGGGCACACCGACGGTGAGTTCAAGACCGTCGAGCAGTTCCTGCTGGACCTGCAGATCGTTACGGAAATGATGGGGCGTGTCGGTCAGTTGCCTAAACTCTGATTCTCCACTGTGGGAGGGGGCTTGCCCAAGGCTAGCACCATCAGCATATCTTCAAAGACCCTACCGACCGCTGAGTGGATGGCACAGCTGGATCTCCAGCACCCAGGCCATTTCACTCAGTGCAATCTCCAGGTCGGCCAGTTGCTTGCTCTCGGGACCACGGACTAGTGGTGCGCAGCGGCCAGCAGTTCTCGCCGCTGGGCCAGCCGGAAAATGCGTTGCGGTTGGCTCAGCCGGCCAACAGCCTTCAGCGTCAATGACTTCAAAGGGGTGAGCGCTGTTTTTCGCAGACAAAAAAAAGCCACTCGTTTGAGTGGCTTTTTCTTTGAATTGGAGCGGGAAACGAGACTCGAACTCGCGACCCCGACCTTGGCAAGGTCGTGCTCTACCAACTGAGCTATTCCCGCAAATGGCGTCCCCTAGGGGACTCGAACCCCTGTTACCGCCGTGAAAGGGCGGTGTCCTAGGCCACTAGACGAAGGGGACACGCTACTGAAACACATGGTGTGTATTTCAGTGCCCAGAGGCCTCGTCCGAAGACGTGGTCCTGGTTTCACTCAATGCCGCCCGAGGGCCACACTGCTTGTAAATTGGAGCGGGAAACGAGACTCGAACTCGCGACCCCGACCTTGGCAAGGTCGTGCTCTACCAACTGAGCTATTCCCGCATATGGCGTCCCCTAGGGGACTCGAACCCCTGTTACCGCCGTGAAAGGGCGGTGTCCTAGGCCACTAGACGAAGGGGACACACGTACAACATTCACTCCCTACCGCGTTTCGCTGTGTGCTTTACGCTGTAAGTGGCGCGCATTCTATGGATGGATTGAAAGGTCGTCAACCCCCAAGGATAAATTTATTTAAATCAATGACTTCGCCCCGTTGAGCGGCCTGCGCGGGCATTCTGCTGCGCCCAAGCCCTGGCGCCTATATTCTGACGCGCCACAAGGCGCTATAGTTGCCACAGGCAAATGATGGCAATGTGCATCCATGCAGGATCACTTTACCTATATAGAAGAAACTACCTGGGCAACTGGTCGAACAGTCCTATCCGCCGGTTAGCGCAGTCACTACACTCCACAGCAAACCCTATAAAGAGGTCACACCGGTGACACCACTCATGATCACCCTGCTGGTAATAGCCGGGATCGTAATACTGATCGCCATTGGCTACATGAACCATGTGGTGGAAAACAATAAGCTGGAAAAGAAGCGTACCGAGATCGAGCTCAATGATCGGCTGCGTCGCTGTGGTGAAATCACCGAGACCTTTCCCGGCCAGTTGATGACGCCGGCGCTCAAGCTGTTGCTGACCCGCCTGGAACTCAACGTCAACCAACGCCTGCTGAACCTCAACAAGTCCAGCGCCGCGCTCAAGGCGCGGATCGCCGAGCTGAATGCAATGATCGCCCAGGGCGAATCGATTCCGGTGTCTAACCCGCCCGCGCCGATCCAGACCGAAGCCAAGGCCAAGGATGTGCGCTTCCTGCTCGAAGCACTGCATGGCCAGGTCACCCGTGCAGCCCAGGACGGCTTTCTGCCGACCAACGAGGCCAAGCACTGGATCAAGGAAATCCGCCATATCCTGGTGCTGCTGCACATCGAGTTCTTCAACAACCTGGGCCAGCATGCCCTGCAGCAAGGTCAGCCGGGCCAGGCGCGCCTGGCGTTCGAACGTGGCGTGCAGTACCTGCGCAAACAACCCGAGCCCGTGCTGTACAGCGCACAGCTGCAATTGCTGGAATCACAGTTGGCCCGCGCCAACTCCACGGTGTTGACCAACAGCGCGCCGGCCGAAGACGAAGTCAACGAACTGACCGAAGGCCTGAAAGTCGTCGACGCCGATGCCGAGTGGAAAAAGAAAGCCATTTACGATTGAGTGCCGCTGGCCCCGTCACGGGCCGGCCTTCCGAGTGCGGGGGCGAGCTTGCTCGCTCCTGCCTGCGCCGCACATGACGGTGCCATCAGTTTGCATCTATCCCCCCGCCCCCGACTAGCGTAAAAAAGTGCCCCTCACTCCGTGAAGTTAGAGGCCTGCTATGCCTGTCGCCGTGATTGATGGACAACCGCTGCACTATATCGACCAGGGCACCGGCCCGGTCGTCCTGTTGGGTTCGAGCTACCTGTGGGACCGCGACATGTGGGCACCGCAGATCGAAGCGCTGTCGCAGCAATACCGTGTGATCGTCCCTGAACTGTGGGGCCATGGCGAGTCGGGCACGCTGCCTGCGCAAACCCTGTCCCTTGATGACCTGGCACGTCACAACCTGGCTTTGCTCGACCAGCTGGACATCTCACAGGTCAACCTGGTGGGCCTGTCGGTCGGCGGCATGTGGGGCGCCCGCCTCGCCTTGCTGGCACCGGAACGCGTCAACAGCCTGGTGCTGATGGACACCTACCTCGGCGCCGAGCCGGACGCCACGCGCCAGTATTACTTCTCGCTGTTCAAGATGATCGAAGACGCCGGCGCTATCCCGCCGCCGCTGCTGGATGTGATCGCGCCGATTTTCTTCAGGCCGGAAATCGACCGCGAATCAGCGCTGTATCAGGATTTTCGTCAGTCGCTGCAGGATTTCCCCCGGGAACGCCTGCTGGACAGCGTGGTGCCCCTGGGCCGCTTGATTTTCAGCCGCGCAGACACTCTCGATCAGCTTCATCGCCTGGATTGCGATACCACCCTGGTCATGTGCGGCGAGCAGGACAAGCCGCGGCCACCTGCGGAATCCCGGGAAATGGCCGAGCTGATCGGCTGTGCCCTGACGTTGATTCCCGACGCCGGGCATATCTCCAGCCGCGAGAATCCGGACTTCGTCAATGAGGCGCTGCTGACGTTCCTCGCCAACAACGCCTGATCGCCTTCTCCACTGGTCGCGGCGCCCCGGCCGCGCTCAGAGGCGAAAGTGCCCCACCATGCCCTTGAGTTCCGCGCCCAGCTGCGCCAGCTGGATGCTTGAGGCGGCATTGCCTTGCATGCTCAACGCCGATTGATCGGCACTTGCCCGGATGCTGGTGACGCTGCGGTTGATCTCTTCGGCCACCGAGCTTTGCTCTTCAGCCGCTGCGGCAATCTGCTGGTTCATCTGCTGGATCAATGACACCGCCGCTGCAATGCTGCCCAGGGCGCTCTCGGTTTCCAACGCATCGCTGACCGCCAGCTTCACCAGTTCGCCGCTTTGTTGAATCTGTTGCACCGACGACTGCGCCGCGCTGCGCAAGGTGCTGACCAGGCGTTCGATTTCTTCGGTCGATTGCTGAGTGCGCTTGGCCAGCGCCCGCACCTCATCGGCGACCACCGCAAAGCCGCGCCCTTGCTCCCCTGCGCGGGCCGCTTCGATCGCGGCGTTCAGGGCGAGCAAGTTGGTTTGCTCGGCGACGCTCTTGATCACGCCCAGGACCGTGCCGATGTTCTGGATCTCCGCGCTGAGGCTTTCGATACTGGCGCTGGCACTGTTGCTGGACGTGGCCAGCAATTCGATGCGCTGCAAACTCTGGCGCACCACCTGTTGGCCGCTGTCGACCTTGTCATCCGCCGTCTGTGCGGCTTGCGCGGCCTCTTCGGCGTTGCGCGCCACGTCGTGCACCGTGGCGGTCATCTGGTTCATCGCCGTGGCCACCTGTTCGGTTTCTTCCTTCTGGCTGCTGACTTCGACGTTGGTTTGCTCGGTAACGCTGGACAGCGTCTGCGCCGAGCTGGCCAGTTGCTCGATACCGGCCTGCAACCCGCTGACCATATGGCTCAGGCCGTTGCCCATCTGCTGCATTGCCTGCATCAGTTGGCCGATTTCGTCGCGGCGGCTGACCTCCATGCGCCCACTCAGATCACCAGAGGCAATCTGCTGCGCCACTGCGATCACACTGCGCAGCGGCGCCACGATCAAGCGGGTAATCACCCAGGCCGCGATCAGCCCCACCAGCAGCGCCAGGGCGGATGAACCGATGATCAGCAGCGTGCTTTTGCCCAACTGCGCCTGCATCGACTGGTCTTCGGCGTCATAGGCCAGGTTGACTCGGCTGACCACCTGATCGGCGCGATCATGCAATTGTTTGTAAACCAGTTTTTCCTGGGCCAACAGCCCGGTGTACTCGCCGAGCTTTTCGCTGAATGCGGCGATATGCCCGGACACTTCATTGAGCACGGTCTGGTAGCCGGGGTCCTTGACCGAGGTTTTCAGTTGTTCGGCCTGAGCCAGCGCCTGGTCGGCCTGTTCGATCTTGCCCTGCTCGGCCTCCTCCGCATCGGCCTTGCGGCTCTGATCCAGGCGTAGCCGCGCTTCGTTCATCGCCTGCAGCATCAACCGCGACACCTGGCTCACCTGCCCTGCCTGCTCGATAAACTCGGCACCCGCCTTGCCCTGGCTTTCCTTCAGGCCATAGGCGCCATCGTCCGCCAGGCCGGCCTGCAACACATCGAGGTTATTGGCCACGCTGGACACCGACCAACTAGCCATTTCCAGGGCCAGGTCCTTGGCCTGGGTCAGTTCGACGAACTCGTCGAACGCCTTGCGGTAGGCCGCCAGGGCTTGCTCGACATCGGTCATGACCGGCACGTTGGCAGCGGACTGGGCCTTGAGACTGGCCGCCAGCGCGGCCAGCGCGTCGATACTTTCATGCAGGGCGTCAACAGCCTTGGGGTCGGCGTGCAAGGCGTAATCCTGTTCGATCAGGCGCACCTTCTGCAGTCCACTGTTGAGCGAAGACATGTGCTTGAGGCCTTCGAAGCGCTGGCCAACGGTTTGCAGCGACCATACGCCAATGGCCGCTATCACTGCCGTCAGCAGCAGCACCAGAGTAAAACCCAAGCCCAGTTTTTTCGCCATACCGAGGTTGGCGAAACGTCGTTGCGCGCCCGAAATCATTGCACTTGAGTCCTCTTGCAATGGCAGATGCCATAAACCCGCTTACCAGCAGCGAGAGTCGCAACCACGGGGCACTGAACACAAGTCGTGGGCGCCACAATAATGGCAAAAAGCTACACACCCGTCGTTTTCAGAATGGTCGAGGTCGATCTGGCGGGTCCCAGGGCACGAAACAGCGCCAGTGCTCGCGGATCAGCTGCGTAGGCCACGTTGATGCGCAGCCACTCGCAGCACTCACCCGCCGGGTTGAACAGCATTCCCGGCGCCAGCAGCACACCGAGCTTGCGGGCACATGCCTGCACGCGCGAAGGGTTTTGCGCGCCAGGCCGCGCCCACAGAAACATGCCGCCGGCGGGTACTGCAAACACTTGCCATTCTTCATCCTCCAGCACCTGCAAGGTGGCGGCCATTTGCGTATTCAGGCGCTTGCGCAGGCGCTGCACCCACTTGCGGTAGGCGCCGTTGACCAGCAAGGTGGCCACTATCGCTTCGGCAAAGCGTGAGGTGCCGATGCCCGTCAGAGTCTTGAGTTGCGCCAGTTGCGCGATGATCGCCGCACTGGCGCTCAGGTAGCCCACGCGCAAGGCGCTGCTCAGCGTCTTGGAAAACTGGAGACGTAGATGACACGGTCATCATGGGGCAACGCCGACAACCGTGTGCAACTGGCATGCTGCAGATCGCCATAGACGTCTTCCTCGATGATCAGGAAATCCCGGCTGCATGCCAGCGCCAGCAGACGCTCGGCTACCGCGCGGCACAGGCTGGTGCCGGTAGGGTTGTGATAGAGGCTGTTGATGAACAGGCATTTGGGCCGATGGCATTGCAGGTGCGCCTCCAGCACCTCGATATCCGGGCCGCTGCGCGTGCGGGGCACTTCCAGCAACGTTACCCCGTGAAACGCCAGTTGCCGGTAGAGGTTGCCATACCCGGGGGTCTCGACCACCACCGTATCGCCGGCCCTGAGCAACGTGCGTATGAGCAGGTCCAAGGCATGGCTGGCGCCGTGGGTGGTGAGAATGCAGTCGAGACTGCTGGGCACCTGAATCTGGGTCAGGCGCTTGAGCAGTTGTTCACGCAGGGCCGGCAGGCCCAGAGGCGTGCTGTAATTGAACAGGCCTGCGGTGTCGGTGCGGCTGACTTCGCGGATCGCGTAGCTGATGTCATCGCTCTCGCGCCAGGCGTCCGGCAGCCAGCCACAGCTGAGCTTGAGCTCGCCTAAAGGGCTGTCGGTAAACCTGCCCCAGCCCTGTTCGGCGCCTTCGTACCACTGGTTTTCCTGAATGCTCGCGGGCTGCGCCACGACGAACCCCGAGCCTTTTTTCGAGGCCAGCATGCCTTGGGCCTCCATCCGTTCGAATGCCTCGATCACGCTGGACTGGCTGAGCAGGTTGTCGAGGGCCAATTGCCGCACAGACGGTAAGCGTGTGCCGGGGCTCACCCCATGCTTGCGAATCCATCCCGCGACTGCGCTGATGATTTGCTGCACCACCGGTACCGGGGCTTGTCGATCAATCCCTAAATCCATGAGCCACTCACTTCAACTGTTTGTTATTCAACCCAAACAGTTAAGCACAGAAGCCCAATAAAACCCGTTCCCAACTTTTATTAAAGTATTGATTTTATTGGGTTTTTTACCTGGTGATACACATTCGATCGCGGCTTTTTGCCAGCTATGGAAACACCCCACAACCCCCCAGTCCTTTTCGAACAGGTGGCAGTGTGAAGTCTTAAATCGCCGTGGCACCGCCGTCCACCGCCAGGGCCTGGCCGGTGGTGAAGGCCGCGCCATCACTGCACAAGTACAACACCGCGGCGGCGATTTCCTCGACCTTGCCAATGCGCCCGACCGGGTGCATTGCCGCCGCAAATTCGGCCTTGCGCGGGTCAGCTTCATAGGCGCGGCGGAACATGTCGGTATCGATCACCGCCGGGCAGACGGCATTGACGCGGATTTTCTTTTTCGCGTACTCGATGGCTGCCGACTTCGTCAGGCCGATCACCGCATGCTTGGACGCCGCATAGATGCTCATTTTCGGCGCCGCGCCCAGCCCCGCCACCGACGCCGTGTTGACGATGGCGCCACCGCCCTGGGCCAGCAACAGCGGCAGTTGATACTTCATGCACAACCACACGCCCTTGACGTTGACCCCCATGATGGCATCGAACTCATCCAGGCTGCCGTCAGCCAGCTTGCCCTTCTCGATCTCGATCCCGGCGTTGTTGAAGGCATAGTCCAGGCGGCCGTAGGCGGCGACGGTCTGCGCCATCAATCGCTGCACATCCGCCTCCAGGGTGACGTTGCAGCGCACAAACAAGGCTTCGCCACCCGATTGCTGAATCAATGCAACCGTGCCCTCGCCGCCCGCCACATCGAGGTCGGCCACCACCACTTTCAAGCCTTCGGCGGCGAACGCCAACGCGGTCGCGCGGCCAATACCGGCGGCGGCGCCGGTCACCAGGGCAACCTGGCCGGAAAACGTCATGCTCATGGGAATGTCCTTTGGGGGTTGATAGCCGTCGAGCGAGTCTAGTCAATCCGGGGCGCGACGCGTCAGCACTATCAGAAGGCCGGTTGGCGCTGCATGCGTCTGGGTGATAAGGCCACCGGGCTGACTATCAACCTCGTCTATCGGCAAGCATTCGCGTGGCTCGAACAACCTTGCTCACAGGCGGTTCCTTGTCTATCACTCATACTCCCCTTCTAAAGAGTTGCCGCCATGACTGCCCAGACCAACCGCCAGTTCCTGCTTGCCAAACGCCCGGTCGGCGCCGCCACGCGGAACACCTTCACCTTTCAGGAAGTCCCGGTAGGCACGCCGCAGGACGGGCAAGTGCTGGTGCACAACGAGTACCTGTCCCTCGACCCCGCCATGCGCGGCTGGATGAATGAGGGCAAGTCCTACATTCCACCTGTCGGCCTCGGCGAAGTGATGCGTGCATTGGGCGTAGGCAAGGTGATCGCCTCCAAGCACTCGAACTTTGCGGTGGGCGACTACGTCAACGGCGCCTTGGGCGTGCAGGATTACTTCCTGGGCGAGCCGCGCGGTTTCTATAAGGTCGACCCGAAACTCGCGCCCCTGCCGCGCTACCTGTCAGCGCTGGGCATGACCGGCATGACCGCTTACTTCGCGCTGCTGGACACAGGTGCCCCCAAACCAGGCGAGACCGTGGTGATCTCCGGCGCGGCCGGTGCGGTCGGCAGCATTGCCGGGCAGATCGCCAAACTCAAGGGCTGCCGCGTGGTCGGCATCGCCGGGGGCGCCGACAAGTGCAGGTTCCTGGTCGACGAACTGGGCTTCGATGCCGCCATCGACTACAAACACGAAGACGTACCCGCCGCCCTCAAGCGTGAGTGCCCCAAAGGCGTGGATGTGTACTTCGATAACGTTGGCGGCGACATTCTCGACGCAGTGCTCAGCCGCCTGGCGCTGAAGGCGCGGGTGGTGATTTGTGGGGCTATCAGCCAGTACAACAACAAGGAAGCCGTGAAAGGCCCGGCCAACTATCTGTCATTGCTGGTCAACCGCGCACGGATGGAAGGCTTTGTGGTGATGGATCACGCGGCGAACTTTGCCGCTGCCGGGCAGGAAATGGCCGGTTGGATGGCGCAGGGCATGCTCAAGAGCAAGGAAGATATCGTTGAAGGCCTGGAGACGTTTCCCGAGACGTTGATGAAGCTGTTCAACGGCGAGAACTTCGGCAAGCTGGTGCTGAAGGTCAGCTGATACAGGATAGACAAATGTGGGAGCAAGCCCCCTCCCACAGGGGATCTTCATTGTTCAGGAAATGGCGTGGGCGCAATGGCTATGCACAGTGATAACTGACGAAACCGAATCAAAATGTGGGAGGGGGCTTGCTCCCGATGGCGGTGGATCAGCCAGTACATCTGTTGACTGTCACACCGCTATCGGGAGCAAGCCCCCTCCTACATTTGGTATCAGGCGATTTCGGCAACGACGGCTGCCAGCGCCTTGGCCGGATCGGCCGCCTGGCTGATCGGACGGCCAATCACCAGGTAGTCGGAACCGGCATCGAGCGCCTGGCGCGGCGTCAGAATACGGCGCTGGTCATCCTGGGCGCTGCCCGCCGGGCGGATCCCCGGGGTCACCAGTTGCAGCGTCGGGTGAGCGCTCTTGAGCGCCTGGGCCTCGAGGGCCGAGCAGACCAGGCCGTCGAGGCCGGCTTTTTGCGCCAGGGCGGCCAGGCGCAACACCTGCTCCTGCGGCTCGATGTCCAGGCCGATGCCGGCCAGGTCCTCGCGCTCCATGCTGGTCAGCACAGTCACGCCGAT
Source organism: Pseudomonas sp. R1-43-08 (assembly GCF_003852255.1). Taxonomy (NCBI): domain Bacteria; kingdom Pseudomonadati; phylum Pseudomonadota; class Gammaproteobacteria; order Pseudomonadales; family Pseudomonadaceae; genus Pseudomonas; species Pseudomonas sp. R1-43-08. The sequence continues at coordinate 1,892,017 of NZ_CP027734.1, read as the reverse complement.
CAGTAGCGGTTTCGGCCCGCTGCGCTGTTCCAGCACTTCCCGGCAGGCGCTCATCATGCGCAGGCCGCCGGAGCAATGCACATTGACCATCCACACGCCCATCTCGGCCGCTGCCTTGACCGCCATGGCGGTGGTATTGGGGATATCGTGGAATTTAAGGTCAAGAAACACTTCGAAGCCCTTGTCACGCAGGGTGCCGACGATTTCCGCCGCGCAACTGGTGAACAGTTCCTTGCCGACCTTGACCCGGCAAAGCGTAGGGTCCAACTGGTCAGCCAGCTTCAGTGCGGCGTCACGGGTGGGGTAATCCAGGGCGACGATGATAGGAGTCTGGCAGACGGACATTGGAATGGGCTCTCAGGCAAGTCGAAATCGGCGCGGATTGTAGCGCAAGCGGCGCCGTTGCGGGATCCGATGATCGGTAAATACTGATTTGGGCGTTGATGGGCGCCGGTTTGCGACAATTATTTCAAAGCCGATACATTCACGACATGCGCCCAACACGCCCCACCGTTAGCCTCGCCGCATGACCGACCGTCCAGCACTTCCAGCCATGGGGCTGGGCGCCTATGCTGGCCGTAACAATCAGGTAGATGATCGCACTATGCAGACTCCTTCCGTCCCGGTAAACGACGAGCACCCAGGCGCGGTGATCGCCGACGACAAGCGCTGGAACACCCGTGCGCTGATCGTCGATGACGATGTGCCGATTCGTGAATTGCTGATCGATTACCTGGCGCGCTTCAATATCCTCGCCACGGGCGTGACCGACGGCGCGGCGATGCGCCTGGCCATGCAAGCCGAGACCTTCGATGTGGTGGTGCTCGATCTGATGCTGCCGGGCGAAGACGGCCTCACCTTGTGCCGCTGGCTGCGGGCTGAATCGGACATTCCGATCCTGATGCTCACCGCCCGCTGCGAGCCCACCGACCGTATCATCGGCCTGGAACTGGGCGCCGACGACTATATGTCCAAACCCTTCGAACCGCGCGAACTGGTGGCGCGTATCCAGACCATCCTGCGCCGGGTGCGCGATGACCGTACCGAGCAGCGCGCCAACATCCGCTTCGACAACTGGCGCCTCAACAGTGTGTTGCGCCAATTGGTGGCCGACAATGGCCTGGTAGTGCCGCTGTCCAACGCCGAGTTCCGCCTGCTGTGGGTGTTCATCGAACGCCCGCGCCGCGTGTTGAGCCGCGAGCAATTGCTGGATGCCGCACGCGGTCGCTCCATCGAAGCCTTCGATCGCAGCATCGACCTGTTGGTGTCGCGCCTGCGCCAGAAACTGGGCGACGACCCCAAGGCCCCCCACTTGATCAAGACCGTGCGCGGCGAAGGCTATCTGTTCGACGCGCGGGATATCGGTTGATGCGCGCCACCTTCAATACGTTGTTCGGGCGGCTGTTCGGCGTGTTGCTGGTGGCCATCGTGCTGGCGCATGCGCTGGCGTTCTTCTGGTTCCATCATTACGGCCCTCCGCCGCCACCGCCACCGGAAACCTTCGTCGAGCAGCCGGATGGCTCGATGAAACCGTTGGCCAAGCATCAGCGCCCCTGGTTCGGCGGCCCGGTGGTGCCGCTGACGTTTCAATTCATCTCGCTGATCATCGCCGCCTGGTACGGCGCCAAGCTGTTGAGCCGGCCGATCCAGCGCCTGAGCGCGGCTGCCGAGCGTTTGAGCCTCGACCTCGACAGCCCGCCGCTGGACGAATCCGGGCCTCGCGAGGCACGCCAGGCCGCGTCAACCTTCAACCTGATGCAAAGGCGCATCCGCGAACAAGTCAGCCAGCGCGCACGCATGCTCGGGGCAGTCTCCCATGACCTGCGCACGCCGCTCTCCCGGCTGAAACTGCGCCTGGAACAGATCGAAGACACCAAGCTGCAAGGCCAGATGCGCCAGGACCTCAACGACATGATCGGCATGCTCGACGCCACCTTGAGCTACCTGCACGAACAGCGCACCAGCGAGACCCGCCACTGGCTCGACGTGCAGGCGCTGGTGGAATCGCTCAGCGAAAACGCCCAGGACCAGGGCAGCGATGTGCAGGTGTGCGGCACCTGCGCGCCCTTGCAGGTGCAGCCGATGGCGTTGCGTTCGTGCCTCAACAACCTGATCGACAATGCCCTGCGCTATGCCGGCTCGGCGCGCGTGGAACTGGCCGACAGCCGCGGCGCCCTGGTGATCCGCGTGATCGATCACGGCCCTGGCATCGCGGCCGATAAGCGCGAAGCGGTGTTCGAACCGTTCTTTCGCCTGGAGGGCTCGCGCAACCGTAATTCCGGCGGCGTCGGCCTGGGCATGACGATCGCCAAGGAAGCGGTCGAGCGCCTCGGCGGCCACCTGAGCCTGGACGATACGCCAGGCGGCGGTTTGACCGCCGTAGTGTGGCTGCCGAGGGCTTAAAGCGGCTTGTCTTCGCGTCGCGCCTGGGCCTGGGTGGCGCTCCAGTCGGTCAACAAGCTGTAGGCCACCGCGAGCAAGGTCGGGCCGATAAACAGGCCGATAAAGCCGAACGCGATCAAGCCGCCGAATACGCCCAGCAGCACGATCACCAACGGCAGGTTGCCGCCACGGCTGATCAGGTAAGGCTTGAGCACGTTGTCGACGCCGCTGATGATGAAGGTGCCCCACACGCCAAGGAACACCGCGTAGGTGTAGTCACCCTTCCACGCCAACCAGGCCGTGGCCGGAATCCACACCAGCGGCGGGCCCATGGGAATCAAGCTGAGCAGGAAGGTGACGCCGCCCAACAGCAACGCGCCAGGCACGCCGGCGATCAGGAAACCGATCAGCGCCAGCACGGCCTGGGCGGCAGCCGTGCCGATCACGCCATTGACCACCCGTTGCACCGTCCCGGCCACCAGTTCGATGTAATAGCTGGCGCGGTCGCCGATCAGGCGTTCCAGCAAACGGTGCACGAACATCGCCAGGCGCGGCCCGTCGCGGTAGAAAAAGAACACAAAGACCAGGCTCAAGGTCAGTTCGAGAATGCCGCCGCCGATTTGCGCGCTGCGCGCCAGCAACCAATTGCCGACCTGGCCCAGGTAAGGCTTGAGGCTCTGCATCAACGCCGCGCCCTGTTGGTCGATGCTGTCCCACGTCGCCACCAGCCGCTCGCCGATAAGCGGGATCGAGCCCAGCCAGGTGGGCGCATTGGGCAAGCCGTCGACCTGGATATCCTTGATCAATACGACGGCATCGCGCACATGGTCCGCCAGGTTGAACCCCAGCCACACCAGCGGCAGCGCGACCAGCAACATCCAGCCCAATGTCAGGATACCGGCCGCCAGTGATTCGCGGCCGCCCAGCCCACGGGTCAGCAGTACCATCAGCGGCCAACTGGCAAACGCCAGCACCGCGCCCCAGAACAGCGCCGACCAGAACGGCGCCATGACCCAGAAGCTGGCACCGAACAGCACCAGCAGCAGGATTTGCACCAGCAGGCGATCGTTATTGAGCATCCGGTATCTCGAAAAGAGTCATGTAGGAAGACAGCTTAGGCGAACGGCGCGGGTCCGTTCGCCCTGTGGCGCTTAGCGTATCAGATGCAGATGCAGGCCTTCAGCCTTGCCTGTGCCGGTTTCCAGGCGCGCGGCGCGCACGCCACTGTCGATCAGGCCCTGGCGCCAGGCTTCGGCGCCGGGCCCGGTCAGGCTGACGCGCAGGTTGGTGTCGAGGTTCAGCCCACGGGAAATCAAGGTCAACCAGGTGGTGTCGGGCTCGGCGCCGAGCGCAGGAAAGTCCAGCTCGCCGGTGCTTTTCAGCTCACGCAGCAGCGTTGCCGACGTGGGCAGAAGAGTGCCCAGCGGCGTGCTGGCGTCCAGTTGCTCGACATGCAGATAGGCGCGTCGATTGCCACGGGTAATGCCGTACAGCGCCACCAGCGAGTTGTCCTGGGGCGCCGCCAGGCGCAACAGCAGGTACTCCTGCTGGCCATCGGCGCCCACCAGCTTGGCGTTGCCGAACACTTCATTGGCCCACAGGCTGCTTTCGCCACAATCGCGGGCCTGGCACCAGAACAACAGCTGCGCGCCCTGAGCCTGCAAGGCTTCGCGGGTGGCGGTAAAGGCGGCGCTGGAGCTGTGCTCGGCGGGCAGCTCGTAGGTGATCGCAGTGGTTGGACCGCGTGCGGTGGCCTGGGCTTCGGAGCGCAATTGACCGCTGATCTTGCGGATCGCGCCCATGGGGTAGATGCGCTCCTTTTCTTCAGCAGGGCGATAGTCGACGATCTGCGCGTCCACCTGGCGGGCAATGGCCGGTAAGTCCTGGCTTCCCGCTACATCGGCGGCGAACACCAGCGGGCTGAAACAGCACAGCCCAAACGCACGGATACAGCCTTTACCCAGGCTCATCGGATCAATAAGCCGTGGCCATGGAGGGTCGCAGCGGTTTCAAGATGGTTCATGGTTGACTCCCTTTCAATCCGCCCAGCCTCGGCAGTTGACCGCGCCAAGTCAAGGCGCGGAGAAGAACCGATTGAAACAGTCTGCAACAAGAACCGCACCGGGCTCGTCATTCAGGTGCAAATGATGGCCACCCGGCAGCGTCGTCACGGTAAAGGGCAGCTGTGAAAGCAATTCGGAATGTTTCGCCAACAGGCCGTCAGCCGCGACCACCAGCTGCGTAGGGCAACTCACGCGTCGTACGAACGCCATGGCTTGTTCATCGGTCAGGCGCATCGGTGATGCCAGGGTCAGGCGGCTGTCGCTGCGCCAGGTATAGCCACCCGGCACCGGCATCAAACCGCGCTGGGCCAGCAGTTCGGCGGCTTCGCGGCTGACCGCGACGAGGCCGTGCATGCGCGCCTCGACCGCCCGATCCAGGCTCGCATAGACCGGCTTGCGCTTGCCCTGCAGGCTCAATTGCGCCTGCAATGCCATGCCTAGCCGCTCGGCCGCGTTCTCGCCGCGGGCGGTCGGCGGGATCACCCCGTCGATCAACCCCAGGTGCGTCACGCGCTCCGGTAAGGCTCCGGCCAGCACCAGGGAAACGATGGCGCCGAGGGAATGGCCAAGTAATGCAAAACGTTGCCAGCCCAGTTGCTCGGCCACTTGCAACACATCGTGGACGTAATCCCACACGGCGTAACCGGCCCCGGCCGGACGATGGGCCGAGTGCCCGTGCCCGGCCATATCCAGCGCGACGATGCGCAAACCCTGCAGCTTCGGCGCCAGGCGCGCAAAGCTGTTGGCGTTGTCCAGCCAACCATGCAGGGCGATGACCGGCAGGCCGTCTTCAGGCCCGAACAGATGCGCCGCCAGCTCGATATGCGGCAGGCTCAGGCGTACTTCTTCCACGGGCGCGCTCATGCGCAGCTGCGCTCACGGGCCTGCCAGCGGGCAAACAGGTGCTTGATCAAGGTCGCGGTGTCCTGGGGTCGTTCGAGGGGGAACATATGGCCGCCGGGCATGGTGAGCATCTCACCCATGGGCAGGCGACCTACGCCGCTGACATGATGGCGCATCACCACACGGCTCTGCCGGCCGCGCACCACCGCCAGCGGCACTTTCAACTGGCGCACCTGGCCGGGGCTGGTGTGAGGCACGCCCCGGTAGATGCTGATTTCCGTCGCGGGGTCGAAACGCAGACGCAGACGGTCGCCCACTGGCAGCAGACCATGTTGCAGATACGCCTCGAAGCACTCGGGGTCGAAACCGCGAAACAGGGTCTTGCCGGCGAAGTAAGCGCGCGCGGCGTCCAGGTCGGCGAATTCTTCGCGACGGCCCAGGGTGCGTCCGGCCGGAGTCAGGCGATCAATCAAACCAAAGCGTTTGGCGGCGCGAATCACCCAGCGATCCGCGCGGGTCAACACCGGCGAGTCCAGCATCACCACGCCACGGTACAACTGCGGGCAGCGCATGGCGGCGTGCAAATGCAAGACCCCGCCCAGGGAATGGCCGACGCCCCACACCGGCTCCGGTTGCTGCTGCAGATGGTGGATCAGTTCATCGACCAGGTTCTGCCAGTTATCGTCCACCGGGAACCTGGGATCGTGGCCGTGCTGCGGCAGATGCCCCACCGTATATTCGGGAGCCAGGGCCGCGAACAACTTGCCGTAGGTGGCCGACGGGAAGCCATTGGCGTGGGCGAAAAACACATGCTGCGACATAGCGGCGCGCTCTCCAGGAACAGAGGTTGATTGTCACCATGCCTGGCGTTCACGGCAATGACCGTAACCGCCAGGAATGATGACACTCACGCCATGTCTATCGCGCCGGAGGCTGTTCGCCCAGGGGCACCACGGCCACGGTCAGGCGCGATACGCAACTGGCCTTGCCCTCGTCGTTGGTCAAGCGGATGTCCCACACTTGGGTCGTGCGGCCGATATGAATGGCCCTGGCCACCGCCGTTACGCGCCCGCTGCGCACACCGCGCAGGTGATTGGCGTTGACCTCCAGGCCCACGCAATAGAACTTGCTCGCATCGACGCACAGGTAGGCCGCCACCGAGCCCAGGCTTTCGGCCAGTACCACGGAGGCGCCGCCATGCAACAGGCCGTAGGGCTGATGGGTGCGGTGATCGACCACCATGCTGGCGGTGATGGATTCGTCGTCGAAGCTTTCAAAGCGAATATCCAGCAATTCACCGATAGTGTTTTTCTGGCTCGCGTTGAGCTGTTCGATATTCGGTTGCGTGCGCCACAGGCTCATGGGACTGTCCTTATTGGTTTTATTACGATCCTAATCCTGACACACAACGGCATTCCAGATAAGCGCTATAGCTTATGGATTTTCAACGCTGACCAGGCTCATCAACCCCGCCAATGGGAAGTCGCCCTCCAACAGCGCGAGGCTGGCGGTATGCATCGGCTGCGGCTGATGCGGGTGCCCGTGCTGCAAAAAGCTGATCAGGTTGCCCACCAGCGGCTGATGGCTGACCAGCAGCACGTTGTCATCGGTATCGAGGTCATCGGTATCGAGTTTTTCCAGCACCTGCGCCGGGCTGTCCTCTGGCGTAAGCCACGGCACCGTACGGATCTGCGGCTCGAACCCCAACACCTCGCGCACCAGTTGCGCCGTCTGCTGCGCCCTCGCATAAGGGCTGGCGATGATGGCACTGAGCGGCTGGCCGATCAGGTGCGCTGCACTGCGCAACACTTCAGCCCGGCCGTGCTCGGTGAGGTTGCGCTCGGCGTCAGTTGGCGCATGAGCTTGGGCTTGCCCGTGGCGCAGGATCCACAATTTCATAGCTTGGGCTCTTCATCACGCACCGGGTGCGGTGCTGGCGGCACGCTATGCGCGGCTTCGCCTTCCGGTGCACGCGGGGTTGGCCAATCAGCGAACGGCCAGGGTTTTTGCTCGGTGTGGAAGCTGCCGAAGCGACCGATCTGCGCAAGGAACTGGCTGAGGCTGTCGCCAACGTTCATCAGGCTCAGGTTCGGCGCGCCATAGATCAACCGGTAAATCAGTTGCACCACCACCAAGGCGCCGAGCACGAACTGCGCCACCTGCCACACCAGGGCAAATACCAGCATCCACAGGATGCGCAGCACAATGGACTCATACTTGGGGGCTGCTTTCGAATCGTTCATGCCGCGTTCCTCAGTTGAAACCGCTGGTGGAAATAAAGTCGACATCGGTTTTCGGCTCGGCGCGCATCAGCAGCTCGATGACCTGGTCCAAGGTGCGCCCTTCAAACAGGATCGCGTGCAGCCCGGCAACCAGCGGCATGTACACCCCGACTTCCTGAGCCTTGGCCTTGAGCACCTTGAGGGTGTTGACCCCTTCGGCCACTTCGCCCAGGCGAGTCACGGCCTCTTCCAGGCTCAACCCCTGGCCCAGCGCGAACCCGACCTGATAGTTACGGCTTTTCGGCGACGAGCAGGTGACGATCAGGTCGCCGACGCCCGCCAGGCCCAGGAACGTCATCGGGTTGGCGCCCTGATTCACGGCGAAACGGGTCATCTCCGCCAGAGCACGGGTAATCAGCATGCTCTTGGTGTTTTCGCCCATCCCCAAGGCCACGGCCATGCCGGCGATGATGGCGTAGACGTTCTTCAGCGCACCGCCCAGTTCGACGCCGAACCGGTCGGCACTGGCGTAGACGCGGAAGGTGCGACCATGCAGCACCGCCTGGACGCGCTCGCACAGTTGCTCGTCTTCACTGGCGACCACCGTGGCGGTCAGCGCATGCTCGGCCACTTCCCGCGCCAGGTTCGGCCCGGACAGCACACCAATGCGCGCCTGGGGGGCGATCTCCTGGAGGATTTCGCTCATCAGCTTGAATGTCTGCGCCTCGATACCCTTGGTCAGGCTGACCAGCAGCTTGCCCGCCAGGCGTTCGGCGTGGGGCGCCAGCACCGAGCGCAAGGCGCTGGAAGGCAGCGCGACAAAGCACAGGTCGCAGGCGGTAAGGGTTGCCAACAGATCGGTAACGGGTTCGACCGCCGGATGAATCTTGATGCCTTTAAGGTAACGCGGGTTTTCCCGATGCACGCGAATGGCCTCGGCCTGCTCGGGATCACGCATCCACTGGCGCACGGCGTGGCCGTTCTCGGCCAGCAGGTTAGCCACGGCGGTACCAAAACTTCCGCCTCCCAGGACCGCGATAGGGCGCTGTTCAGTCATATGCAATCCGTTAATCCATACCAGTGGCGATGGCGGCATTATACGGGGCGACCTGCTTGCGGCCAGCCCCCGTGTGAATTCGTGCGCTTGTCGGAAAATGCCACACTTGAATGAAGTTATTGCAGGTCTCACGACTGGCAAAAGGCCTCACCTCAGTTAACATGGGCGGCTATCCGCAATTATCAAGGCCGCGCCGTGTACCTGGGCCCTCCTCCCCGCTCATCCCTGCTGTTGATGCTGCCGTTGACCCTGGCGTGCAGCGCCAGTGCGTCGGCCGACGATCTGTTCCTCGACAGCCAACCGCTGCCGCAGGTATTGACCGCCACCCGCCTCAAGCAATCGGCCGCGGCCGTACCCGGCAGCATGACTGTGATCGACAGCGAGTTGATCAAGGCCAGCGGTGCGCGTGACATTGCCGAGCTGTTGCGCCTGGTGCCGGGGATGATGGTCGGCTACACCACCGGCAATCAGGCGGCGGTGAATTACCACGGCACCAGCGCCAGCGATGCACGGCGCATGCAGGTGTTGATCGACGGACGCTCGGTGTACCGCGCAGGCCTGGCGACGGTGGACTGGAGCGATATTCCAGTGGCCATGGAAGACATCGAGCGTATCGAGGTGTTTCGTGGCCCCAATACCGTCAGCTACGGCGCCAATGCGCTGATGGCGGTGGTCAATATCCTCACCCGTTCACCGGCCAACAGCCAGGGCACGCGGGTGAAGGTCATCCGCGGTGAACGCGGGATCAACGATGTCTATGCCAGCCAGGGCGTGGGCTGGGAAACCGGCGACTTGCGCCTGTCGCTGTCCGGGCAACAGGACGATGGTTTTGACAGCGATGCCGCCGGTGCCGACCGCCGTGACAGCCGCCGCCTCAGCCGCTTCAGCCTGGCCGTCAGCCAAACGTTGAATGCGCAACAGAGCATCGACTGGCAGCTGGATGCCAAGGAAGGCACCAATCAGCGTCCCTATACCTACACTCCGGTGTTCGCCGGGATTACCGAGGGCGGCACCAATTCCGACGTCACCGCCAAGGACTACGCGGGCTCAATGCGCTGGAATTTCGACTTCAACCCCGACCACAGCCTGTATATCCAGGGGTCGGCCCAGCAATGGAACCGTCGGCAGATCTGGAAAGCCTGTGACGCCAAGGTCTCGTTCAGCCCCGAACTGACCCAGCTGTGGCAGCTCAACCCCAACTACGCCGAAAAGCTGGCGCGGCACATGGATCAGTTCAGCCAGGGTAGCGCTCCGCCCGGCAGCGCCGCCGAGCAGGCGTTGGGCAACCAGGTACTGGACCAATGGCGCAACGGCGCCAGCCAAAGCGTGTGCGGCGATATCGACCAGAGCACCCAGGAAAGCCGCTACGACCTGGAGCTGCAAGACACCCTCAGCCTCTCCGACAGCCTGCGCCTGGTCAGCGGAATGAATTACCGCTACGACCGCGCCGACTCCGACACCTACTTCAACGGAACGCTGGACGACACCACCTGGCGCCTGTTCGGCCACCTGGAATGGCGCGCCAGCGAACACTGGCTGCTGCAAGGCGGCGCGATGTACGAAGACACCCACTTGAGCGGTAACTCGCTGACACCCCGCGTGGCGGTCAACTACCTGATCAACCCGCGCCACGGCCTGCGGGCGGTGTACTCCGAGGCGATCCGTTCACCGGACATGTTCGAGAACAACGTCAACTGGAGCTACCGCGTCACCAACCTCAGTTCGCCGGTGTATGGGCAGAATTCCGGGCAATATTTTGTGGTAACACGCGGCCCGGGCAATCTCGATAAAGAGTTGATGCGCTCGCGCGAACTGGGCTACAACGGCTTCTTTGCCGACCTCGGGTTGAATGTCGACGTGAAGCTGTTCTATGACGAAATCACCGACATGATCAGCTCGCCGTTGCGCAACAACCAATACATCGCCAGCAACGCCAACAGCTCGCGCTTTACCGGTGCCGAATCCCAATTCGACTGGCGCGTGAGCAACGTCGACCGCCTGCGCCTGACTTACGCTTACGTCGACGCGAGCACCAGCAACCCACTCGACAAGGCGCAGACCGCACGTAACAGCGGCTCGGCCGGCTGGTTGCGCGAATGGGGCCACGGCTGGTCCAGCGCCTTGTTCTACTATGGTGACGACGCACTCAACGAGTATCGCTTCGAACGGGTCGACCTGCGGGTGGCCAAGCGCATTGCCCTGGGCAAAACCAACGTGGAGCTGGCTGGCATGCTGCAACAACGCCTCGATAACCAGCCGACCACCTGGCCCGACAACCATTACGACCATCGCCATGTGCTCTACTTCAGCGCGCAGTTAGAGTTCTGACATGGGAGACTCGTCACGGATGACCCTCCCTGTCGTTTCAAGGCTGTGGCGCAAAGGCTTGCTGCTGGCGTGCCTGCTGTTCACGAGGCCCGTGTGGAGCGCGGAAATCCTGCTGACCGCCGCCGAGGACGGTGCCGGCGTCCAAGCCTTTACACAGGCCCTCGCCCAACAGCGCCCCGAAGACCATGTCTCCTTCACCCTGCTGCAAAACCTGCCGGCGCCGAGCCAGTTGCCCGCCACTACCCGCCTGATCCTGCTCGACCTGCCCGGCCTCGACTGGCGCTTGCAGGACAGCCAGGGTCCGCCGACCCTGGTGCTGCGCATCAGCCGTCTGCAAGCCCAGCAACGCCTGGGCGGCGCTCACCCGGCAAAAATCAGCCTGTTGTGGAGCGATCCGCCGCTGACGCGCCAGTTGCGCCTGATCGCCAGCATCGTGCCCCAGGCCCGGCGCATCGGTGTGCTTTACGGTGCCGACAGCGAATTCCTGCTGCCCGAGCTACACCGGTACGCGGCGCCGCTGGGCCTGGAAATCGTGCCGCAACGCTGGGACAACACCAATGACAGCCGCCCCCTGCAAGCCCTGTTCAAGAACAGTGACGTGCTGCTGGGCCTGGACGATCCGCAACTGTACAACCCTAAAACCGCCAAAAACCTGTTATTGAGCAGCTATGCCCAGCAATTGCCGTTGGTGGGGCCCAATGCCGGGTTTGTCCGCGCTGGGAGCCTGGCCAGCACTTACAGCGACCAGCCTGACTGGCTCGCGGTACTCGACCGGCTGCTGGACCACCCGCCTGCCAACTGGCCGCGCACGCTCTACCCGGAACATTTCAAAGTGGTGGGCAACCCGCAAGTCGCGCGCTCACTGGGCATCGAACAGGTCGACGAAGCTGCCGTCGCCGCCCGCTTGGCCGAAGGAGACAGACGCCCATGACCTTGCGCCGTCGCTGGGACATCAACACCCGCACCCAGCTCATTACCCTGGGGCCCGCGCTGTTGCTGACCTTGCTGTTGATCAGCTTCTTTACCTTCGTGCGTATCCAGGACTTGCGCCAGGAACTGGACCACACCGGCCAGTTGATCGCCAACCAACTGGCGCCGGCCACCGAGTACGGCGTTATTTCCGGCAACAACGAGGTGCTCGACACCCTGCTGCGCGCGACGCTGGCCACCCCCACGTGCGCTTCCTGGAGATTCAGGACAGCGCCGAGAACATTCTGGTGTACGTCGAGCAGCCGTCGGAGAAACACGACCGCTCACTGTCGGTGAAGGTGTTCCAGGCACCGATCCGCTTGCAACATATCCAGTTGGGCAATGACTTTTTCCAGGACAATCTCAACGAACCCACGGCGCCGCGCGCGGATTACCTGGGCCGAGTGATCGTCGGGATGTCCAACGATGCGTTCAGCCAGCGCCAGCAGGAAATCCTGTTCAAGGCCGGCATCCTGGCGCTGTTCGCGCTGTTGTTCACCTGCCTGCTGGCGCGACGCCTGGCCGCCAGCCTGTCGCAGCCGATCAGCGCCATGGGGAATGCGGTGAAGGCCATCCAGCAGGGCGACTACAAGACACCGCTGCCGATTGTCGATGACTCCGAACTGGGCGATCTGGCGCGGCACATCAACAACCTGGCCGCCGGCCTCAACCAGGCCAGCCGTGAACAACAGCAGGCCATGGCCCAGCTGATCCAGACCCGCGAAGAAGCCGAGCGCGCGAACAATGCCAAGTCGGACTTCCTGGCAATGATGAGTCATGAGCTGCGCACGCCCATGAACGGTGTGCTGGGCATGCTGCAACTGCTGGAAACCACCGAGATGACCGAAGAGCAGGCCGAGTACGCGGCGCTGGCCTCCGAGTCCACCGAGCACCTGCTCAAGGTGATCAATGACATCCTCGACTTTTCACGTATCGAGCGGGCCGCGCTGGAGCTGGAACATATCTCCTTCAACCTGGCCGAGCTGATAAGCAGTTGCGCCCAGGCGTTCCAGCACAGTGCGCAGCAACGCGGGCTGGCCCTTGAGCTGCCGATTCCATCGGGCATGGAAGCCCTGCGAGTGCGCGGTGATCCGACCCGTATCCGGCAGATCCTGGTGAACCTGATCGGCAATGCCTTGAAGTTCACCGAGCACGGCACGGTACACGTGCAGCCCCACTGGCAAACCCTGGACCATGAACTGGTGTGGTTCACCTGCACCGTGCGCGACAGTGGTATTGGCATTTCCGCCGAGCGCCTGGAATTGATGTTCGACGCGTTCCAGCAGGCCGACAGCTCTATTTCAAGACGTTACGGCGGCACCGGCCTCGGCCTGCCGATTGCCCGTACGCTGGCCGAACGCATGGGTGGCACCCTGCGCGCCCAGAGCGAAGAAGGCCGGGGTTCGGTGTTCACCCTGGAAATTCCGCTGGCTATTGATCAACAGAGCCTGCCCGCCATCGCACCGGACGCCGTGGGTAAAACCAGTGCAGGCGACGGGCGGCATATACTGCTGGTGGAAGACAACCCGGTTAACCGTACCGTGGTCGAAGCCATGCTGCGCAGCCTGGGCTTCGAAGTCAGCCTGGCCACCGATGGCGCCGAGGCGATCCGCAGCGCCGAAAGCCTGATTTTCACGGCCATCCTGATGGATTGCCGCCTGCCATTGATCGACGGCTACGAGGCCACCCGGCGCATCCGCCAGCTGCCGGGCTGCGCCGATCTGCCGATTATCGCCCTGACCGCCAACGCCTTGCAGGGCGACCGCGAAGCCTGCCTCGCTGCTGGAATGAACGATTACCTGGCCAAACCGTTCAAACGCACGGATTTGCAGCAAATCCTTCAGCGCTGGGTGAACTAGCTGTCGCGTTCAAGCCAAGTCCGACTGGCGTGGAAGACGAAAGTGCGGCAGTCTTAGGCACCCGAACGGGCCGATAAACAGGTCCGGTTTAACATTTCAGTGAACAAGTGTACATTGAGTACCTTGACGCTGTGACTTTCACTACAACGCAATAGTCTATGTGTAGGCTACCGCTATGAGGCATGAACGCTTCATTCGGTTCGGGAAGATTTGCCCTACCCTGCCGCATGGGATTATTGAGGAGCTCGCATGACCAAACAAAACGCCTTTACTCGGGAAGACCTGCTGCGCTGCAGTCGCGGTGAGCTGTTCGGCCCAGGTAACGCGCAACTGCCCGCCCCGAACATGCTGATGGTGGATCGCATCACCCATATCAGCGAAGAGGGTGGCAAGTACGGCAAAGGTGAATTGGTCGCCGAGCTGGATATCACCCCTGACCTGTGGTTCTTCGCCTGCCACTTCGAAGGAGACCCGGTGATGCCGGGCTGCCTGGGCCTCGATGCCATGTGGCAACTGGTCGGCTTCTACCTGGGCTGGCAAGGCCTGCCGGGTCGCGGTCGCGCCCTGGGTTCGGGCGAAGTGAAGTTCTTTGGCCAGGTCCTGCCGACCGCCAAGAAAGTCACCTACAACATTCAAATCAAGCGCGTCCTCAAGGGCAAGCTGAACCTGGCCATCGCCGACGGTTCGGTGACTGTCGACGGTCGCGAGATCTATACTGCCGAAGGCCTTCGGGTCGGCGTATTCACTTCCACTGACAACTTTTAAGGGTTATCCGCATGCGCCGCGTCGTTATCACTGGTCTGGGCATCGTTTCTTGCCTGGGCAATGACAAAGAGACCGTCACCGCTAACCTGCGTGCAAGTCGCCCTGGCATCCGCTTCAACCCGGAATATGCCGAAATGGGTCTGCGTAGCCAGGTTTCCGGCTCCATCGACCTGCCCCTCGAAGAACTGATCGATCGCAAGATCTATCGCTTCGTCGGCCACGCTGCCGCCTACGCCTACCTGGCCATGAAAGACGCGATCGCCGACTCCGGCCTGAGCGAAGACCAGGTGTCGAACGTACGTACCGGCCTGATCGCCGGCTCCGGCGGCGCATCCACCCTGAACCAGATGGAAGCGCTGGACATCCTGCGCGAAAAAGGCGTGAAACGCGTTGGCCCGTACCGCGTCACGCGGACCATGGGCAGCACCGTTTCGGCTTGCCTGGCCACACCGTTCCAGATCAAGGGTGTCAACTACTCGATCTCCTCGGCCTGCGCCACCAGCGCCCACTGCATCGGCACTGCCGTTGAGCAGATTCAACTGGGCAAGCAGGACATCGTATTCGCCGGCGGCGGTGAAGAAGAACATTGGAGCCAGTCGTTCCTGTTCGACGCCATGGGCGCGCTGTCCACCCAGTACAACGAAACCCCGGAAAAGGCCTCCCGCGCCTACGACGCCAAGCGTGACGGTTTCGTCATCGCCGGCGGTGGCGGCATGGTCGTGGTCGAGGAACTGGAACACGCCCTGGCCCGTGGCGCCAAGATCTACGCGGAAATCGTCGGCTACGGTGCGACATCCGACGGCTACGACATGGTTGCGCCAAGCGGTGAAGGCGCCATCCGTTGCATGCAGATGGCGATGTCCACCGTGGACACCCCGATCGACTACCTGAACACCCACGGCACTTCGACTCCGGTTGGCGACGCCAAGGAAATGGAAGGCGTACGTGCGGTATTCGGGGACAAGGCGCCGAAAATCAGCTCCACCAAGAGCCTGTCGGGTCACTCCCTGGGCGCCGCTGGCGTTCACGAAGCGATCTACTGCCTGCTGATGATGGAAGGCAACTTCATGGCCGGTTCGGCCAACATCGACGAGATCGACCCGGTCGTCGCCGATATGCCGATCCTGACCAAGACCGTTGAAGATGTAAAAATCGACACCGTGATGAGCAACAGCTTCGGCTTTGGTGGCACTAACGCCACCCTGGTGCTGAAACGCTGGCAGGGCAAGTAAGGCCTGTAGCTTGATCCAATGAAAAGCCCCGACTGGTTCGGGGCTTTTTTATGGGCCATTGAATGAGACCGGGTCACCTGCATCGGGGGCAAGCCCCCTCCCACATTTTGGTCGCGGGGCGTCAGTTAGAGAGGCTTCGGCTCCTGAGCCGTCACAGGTTCAGGAGCGTGCCAAAATTGTGTAGATACCTATGCCCCGATAGGGCCACCTCAGCCCCAGCCCTACACCAAAAACCGCGCCACCGCTGTACGTTAACGGCGCCTTCCGTCATTACACAAAACCAAAACCCGCTATCAATGCGCTCCCTCATCGCGAGGCGACTTGGGCAGGATGGCCAAAAAGTTATCCCGCGCGACCTTGTGGGCAACGTCTTCAGGCAATGCATCAAGGAAGGGATCAAAGCGACGCATTTCCTTACCCAGCTTGTTGAAGCGTCCTACCACGTCAGAGCCCAACATAAAGCGATCCGGGAAACGCTCCACCAGCTTGACCCACTCCGGCCGGGGCTTTCCCGCCTCATCCAGCAAATACGGGGTGAGCATGCTCCACGATAGGTCGATATACAGGTTGGGGTAGGTTTCCAGCAGGCGATTCAAGGTGGGCAGCAAGAACTCCATTTGCACCTGATGGCGATGGATTTCCTTGCTGGTGCCGGCGTGGGCCCAGATAAAGCGCGTGTGCGGATGGTTGCGCAGCGGCTGCTCGATTTCGGCCAGGTACAACGGGTTACGCTCGCGCTTGGAGGTGATGTTGGAGTGCACCATCACCGGCAGGTCGTTCTCCGCCGCCAAGTGATAGATGCGCGTCATGGCTTCGTTGTTGGCGCGTGGTGTGTCACCCGAGGTCAGCGCGGTGAGGTCGTCGTGGCGGGTAAACACCTCGCCTATGCCCTGCCACAGCCCTGGGTTGAGGTCGAGCATACGTTGGATGTGGGCAGCGGAGTTCTTGTCGTTAGGATTGAAACCGGCCAGGAACGGATGAAAGTGCTGGCGCTGTTCAGGGCTCAGCTTATTGACCGCGGCGGCGACGATCACATCGGTGGCGCTGTACCAATAGGCATCGGCATCGTCGCCTGCGTAATAGCGCGGGCGCTTGGGTTCGTCCTCATGCCATTTCTTGGCCACGGGAATGCCGGAAATCATCACATGTTCGATGCGATTCTCCGCCATGGCCTTGAGCAACTTGTCCATGCCTGCGGTTTCCTGGAAAAAGTCCACGTAATGCAGGTGCGCATCGCTGTAGGCATACTCGCGAGCCTGCGCCGCAAGGCTGCTGGCGGCGAGCATCAGGGCAAAACTCACACGGGTCCAGAGCACGGTGATACCTCGATAGGGGCTGATACGGGTAGACCCTACGCCACACATCAGGGTTCAGCACGGACAAAAACCTGGAACGCCCCAGCGTCGGCATGTTCTATTACTGCATGACCGTCATCCACAGCCTTGTGAGGTTCGCCATGCCTGTTACCGTCAATACGTTGAACGCTGAGAATTTCCGTCACAGCGTCGCTATCAACAACCACGAGCTGTTTACTGACCTGCCCAAGAGCCTGGGAGGTGACGATTCAGCGCCCTCTCCCCATGATTACTTCGATGCTGCGCTGGCATCGTGCAAGGCCTTGACCGTCAGGCTCTATGCGCAGAAGAAAGACATTCCGCTCACCGGCGTGACGGTAGAAGTTACCCACGACGCCGCCGAAGAGCAAAAAGGTAAGTACAGGCTCAACGTCAAGCTGACCCTCAAGGGCGTGCTCACCGACGCTCAGCGCGATGAGTTGCACCGTGTCGCCGACAAGTGTCCGGTGCACAAACTGATGACCACCGCCGAAGTCAGCATCGAGACCACACTTTCGGAAGGCGCCTTCAGCCAGTAACGCCAACTCTGTCCGAGCGGGTTATGCTCAGCGTCATCCAACCCGTTCTGACAGGGATGCCCCCATGACCACGCTCACCGTGATCCGCCCTCGCCCCGAAGATGTCGAGGGCCAGCCTATCCTGCGCCCACTGCCCTCGCGTGAATGCCGCAGCGTCGGGCCTTTCGTGTTTTTCGACCATATGCTGCCGACCCGTTACGCGCCGGGCAGTGGAATGAATATCCGCCAGCATCCCCATATCGGGCTGTCGACCCTCACCTATCTGTTCGAAGGCACCTTGCAGCACAAGGACAGCCTGGGCTCGGACCAGGTGGTGCAGGCCGGCGAGGTCAGCTGGATGACTGCTGGCAGCGCGATTGCCCACGTCGAGCGCACGCCTGAGGCGGTCAAGGCCAGTGGTTTTACGCTGCATGGGCTGCAAGTGTGGCTGGCATCGCCCAAGCACCACGAAACCGGGCCGGGTCACTACAGCCATCATCCGGCGGCAAGTTTGCCGGTCAGCGATAACCTGGGCGTGCAGGTGCGCCTGATCGCCGGCAGCGGGTTCTGTCTCAAGTCGCCCGTACCGGTGCTGTCGCCCACGCTGTATGCCGAGGTGCGGATGCAGACGGCCACTACCCTGCTGATCCCGGATGAGCACGAGGAGCGCGCGGTGTATGTACTGGAGGGTGACGCGCAGCTCGACGGCGAGCCGCTGGCGGTGCATAGCCTGGTGGTCTTACCGGCTGGGCAGGAGATGACCCTGTCTGCCGAGAGTGACTGCCACCTGGTGATACTTGGCGGCGCGCCGCTGGATGGGCCACGGCGGATCAACTGGAACTTTGTGGCGAGCGACCCGGCGGTGATCGAACAGGCGCGGCAGCGATGGGCGGCTGGGGATTGGCCGATGGTGCCGGGGGAGTCTGAAAGGATTGAGCCGCCAGTGAGATAGCTATCGGGGGCAAGCCCCCCTCCCACACTTGGACTGCGAATACATTCAAAATGTGGGAGGGGCGGTCCGACGATTCGACTTGCCCCCGATGAGGCCCTGACAGGCCCTGAAAATCAGCCCTTGAACACCTCATCCAGCAAGTTATGCATCGACCGGAACGCCCGCGCTGCGGTCTTGGCGTCATACATCATCTTGCCGGGCACATTGGCTTCGGGGTCGGTAAAGGAATGCACCGCGCCACCGTAACTGAGCAATTGCCAATCCACACCCGCTGCGTTCATTTCATCTTCGAACGCCGGCAGTTGTTCTTTCGGTACCAGCGGGTCCGAGGCGCCGTGCAGCACCAGTACTGAACCCTTGATGTTCTTCGCATCTGCGGGGTTCGGTGTGTCGAGGGTGCCATGGAACGATACCGCTGCTTTCAACGGCGCACCGGTACGGGCCAGCTCCAGGGAGCAGCAGCCACCGAAGCAGAAGCCGAAGGTCGCCAGTTTCGACGTATCCACAGCCGCTTCAGTCTGGCTTTGCAGGTGTTCGAAGGCGGCTTGCATACGCTTGTTCAGCAAGGCACGGTCGTTCTTCAGCGGCATCATCGCCGCACCCGCCTCATCACCGTTCGAAGGACGCACGGTTTGCCCATAGAGGTCGGCGATCAATACCACATAGCCTTGGTCGGCCACGCTCTTGGCGATCTCTTCGGCCCCTGCGCTCACGCCCATCCAGTTCGGCGCCATCAACAGCCCCGGCAACGGGCCTTTGTGGCTGGCATCGAACGCCAAGCGGCTTTCATAAGTCTGGCCATCTATCTGATAGACCACGGAACGTAGTGTGACTTGGCTCATGATTCACTCCAGTTAAGGTGCGCTAAAACGAAAAAACCCGCCGAAGCGGGTTTTTCTACAACGGTGTTAAACCGACAGTTCAACCAACAGCTTGTTCAGTCGGCGCACATAGGCGGCCGGGTCTTTCAGGCTGTCGCCAGCGGCCAGGGCCGCCTGGTCGAAGAGGATGTGCGAGAGGTCGCCAAAACGCTCTTCGCTCTGCTCACCGTCGAGTTTCTCGATCAGCGGGTGCGCCGGGTTGAATTCGAAGATCGGCTTGGAATCCGGAACCTTCTGACCGCTGGCTTCGAGGATCTGACGCATCTGCATGCCCAGGTCCTGCTCGCCGATGGCCAAGATCGCCGGCGAATCGGTCAGACGATGGGAAACCCGCACTTCGCTGACGGCTTCACCCAGGGACGCCTTGATCCGCTCAACCAGGCCTTCTTTGGACTTGGCGACTTCTTCAGCGGCTTTCTTGTCTTCCTCGGAATCCAGGTTGCCCAGGTCCAGGTCGCCACGCGCTACGTCCACAAACGACTTGCCGTCGAATTCGGTGAGGTAGCTCATCAGCCACTCATCGATACGGTCGGTCAGCAGCAGCACTTCGATGCCTTTCTTGCGGAAGACTTCCAGGTGCGGGCTGTTTTTAACCTGAGCGTAGGTTTCACCGGTGAGGTAGTAGATCTTGTCCTGACCTTCCTTGGCGCGTGCCAAGTAGTCGGCCAGCGACACAACCTGTTCACCGTCTTCACCTTGAGTCGAGGCAAAACGCAGCAGACCGGCGATTTTTTCCTTGTTGGCGAAATCTTCTGCCGGACCTTCTTTCATGACCTGGCCGAAGTTTTTCCAGAAGCCCTTGTATTTCTCAGGCTCGTTCTTCGCCAGTTTTTCCAGCATGTCGAGTACGCGCTTGGTCAACGCCGACTTCATGGAGTCGATGATCGGGTCTTTTTGCAGGATCTCACGCGACACGTTCAGCGACAGGTCGTTGGAGTCGACCACACCCTTGATGAAGCGCAGGTACAGCGGCAGGAACGATTCCGCCTGGTCCATCACGAACACACGCTGTACGTAAAGCTTCAGCCCCTTCGGCGCTTCGCGCTGGTACAGGTCGAACGGCGCACGGGCCGGCACGTAGAGCAGCGAGCTGTATTCCAGCTTGCCTTCGACCTTGTTGTGGCTCCAGCTCAGCGGGTTCTCGTAATCGTGGCCGATGTGCTTGTAGAACTCCTGGTATTCCTCGTCCTTGATCTCGGTACGCGGACGGGTCCACAGGGCGCTGGCGCGGTTGACGGTTTCCCATTCGACGGCCGGTGTTTCTTCGCCTTCGGCAGCCGTCTGTTCTTTCGGCAACTCGATCGGCAGGGCGATGTGGTCGGAATATTTCTTGATGATGTTGCGCAGGCGCCAGCCATCGGCGAATTCGTCTTCGCCATCTTTCAGGTGCAGCACGATGCGGGTGCCACGGTCAGGCTTGTCGAGGGTGGCGATTTCAAACTCGCCCTCACCTTTGGAAGCCCAGTGCACACCTTCGCTGGCGTCAAGACCGGCGCGGCGGCTGAACACTTCTACCTTGTCGGCAACGATGAAAGCCGAATAGAAACCCACGCCGAATTGGCCGATCAGGTGAGAATCTTTTTTCTGGTCGCCCGACAGGTTCTTCATGAAGTCTGCGGTGCCGGATTTGGCGATGGTCCCCAGGTGGGTGATCGCATCGTCACGGCTCATGCCGATACCGTTGTCTTCGAGGGTGACGGTTTTGGCGTCTTTGTCGTAGCTCACACGGATTTTCAGTTCGGCGCCACCTTCCAGCAACTCTGGCTTGGACAGGGCTTCGAAACGTAATTTGTCGACAGCGTCAGAGGCGTTCGAGATCAATTCGCGAAGGAAAATTTCCTTGTTGGAATACAGCGAATGGATCATGAGGTGCAGCAGCTGCTTCACCTCGGTCTGGAAGCCCAGGGTTTCCTTTTGAGTTTCCACACTCATGGTCATCAAACTCCAATTGGATGGCAATGGCCGCGCCCGAAAGGGTTGGCGGCGGGTTGTCATCAAAGTTGGGGGCTCCAACCTGGATTTCAAGGGCGCGGCGGTTCCTCGATCTTGAAATGTGCGCGAGCGGTGGCAATTGGTTCCGCTGGCGTGGTTTGCCAGGCGGTGATCGCCACGTTGGCGACACGCCGGCCCTGGCGCCACACCTGACAGGTGGCGTAGGTGTCGCGAAATTGGCCGGCGCGCAGGTAATCCAGGGAGAAGTCGATGATTTTCGGCAGGCCCGGGGCGCCGGTAAATACGAGCAAGTGCAACGCCGCTGACAGTTCCATGAAGCCTGCGATCACCCCGCCATGCAGCGCCGGCAATATAGGGTTACCAATGTTGTCCTTGTTGGCTGGCAGGCGAAACAGCAATTCGTCCCCTGAGCGCGTGCATTCGACGCCGATCAGCTTTGCGTAGGGAACCAGATCGAGCAGTGCCCCGTAATCGCCGTGCTCCAGTGCTTGCTCCAGGCGGGTCTTGAATCGATGACTCACGCTGGCATCCCCTTGAGGTGCTTGCCCATGCGCATGAAGGTACCTACTACATGGGCAATGGGCTGCTGCGGATCGTCCTGATAGGCCACGCCGCGGGTGAAGATCACATCGGTGGTTACCCGGTAGCATTGGGCGAAGCCATACACCGGTTTATGCGGTTCGGCGGGATGCATATAGTCGATGCGCAAATCCAGGGTCGGGCATACCTCGAATTCGGGTAGCACGCACAGGGTGGCCATGCCGCAGGCGGTGTCCATCAACGAAGTCAGCGCGCCACCGTGGATGACGCCGCTGCGGGGATCACCGACGATATGCGCGCCGTAGGGCAACACCAGCGTCATGCCCTCCTCCGTCGCAGCGTGGACCGTAATCCCCAGCACCTGGCAATGGCGAAGCGCCGAAGCAAAGCGAGTGGCGCGGTCTAACAAGGGGGTTTCGGTCATTGTTTTTAAATTCTTATTAGTGTGGGTGGGCCGGATAGGTAATAATTTGGAAAGTTCCTGGCGAAAAGCTTTATATATCTGTGGAACAAAAGGAACTAATGCTGGCCCCTTGAGTTCGAAAGGCCAGTAGATATCTTCAATAAGGAGAAACACCATGCGCAACACATTAGCTATTTCCATGATGCTGGCCGCTGCCCTCGGCTTGGCTGCCTGCGACAAGAAATCCGAAGACAAAGCCCAAGACGCCGCTGCACATTCTGAGCAAGCTCAGCAAGACATGGCGAAAGCACAGGATAAAGTGAACGACGCTGCGAAAGAAAACGCCGATGCTGCCAAAGCTCAGGCCGAATCGAACGCTGCCGCCGCGAAAGAAGCTGCACCTGCCGCACCTGCAGAGCCTGCCAAGCAGTAATTGCACGGTGTGAAGCTGTAGTGCTGCAAAAGATAGCCCGCTTATAAAGCGGGCTTTTCTTTGCCTGCTGTTTTATCCGGCGTTCAAGACACGTTGTCTTTTGCCGGATCCGGGGCGTGCATCTCCGTCGGGGTATACACCATCACCTGTAGAACGTCGGAATGGAACTCACGACGGTAAAGCACTAGTACCACCCCGCTGCTCATCAACATGAACAACCACGGGCTGACAAACCAGGCCAGCATGGTCATGCCGAAGTAATAAGCGCGCAGGCCAAAGTTGAACTGGTTAGCCGCCATCGAAATCACCCGCGCCGCCCGCAAGGCAAATGCATTGCGCTCCTGCTCCGACACATGCCGCTCACCGATCATCGGTGCCGAACCCACCAGCACTGCGGCAAAGTTGTACTGACGCATGCACCAGCTGAAGGTAAAGAAGGCGTAGACGAACACCAGCGCCAGGCACAGCAACTTGATCTCCGACATACCCTGGGAGGCCTGCTGCACCATCGGGATATCCGCCAGCAGCGATACCGCCCGCTCGGAGGCGCCCAGCACGGTGAGGATGCCGGCGAGGATGATCAAGGTGCTGGAGGCGAAGAACGAGGCGTTCCGCTCCAGGTTACCGATCACGCTGGCGTCGGCGATGCGGTTATCGCGCAGCAACATGCGGCGCATCCAGTCTTCGCGATACAGATGCAACACGCTGGCCAGGCAGGCCGTGTCGCGGGCCTTCCAGGTGGCGTAACGGGTATAACCGCCCCAACACAGGATGAACCATAGGGCAGCAAGCAGGTGGACTTGATTGGTTTCGACAAACGACATGTGGGCCCTTGTTCACAGTTTCCATTTGAGAAATGAGTCACCTGTTCGACGCTAGCTCAAGCAAAAAGACACTGCATGATGCCCATAAAAAATGCCCCGTATCGATTGATACGGGGCATTTCAGCAATGCGTTGAAACCGGTACTACGCGATGGCTTCGCTGCGTTTGCCCAGCATGCGATCCACCACCACCGCCACCACCAGGATCATCACCGATGGCACCAACCACGCCAGGCCCTGCTCGCTCAGCGGCAGGTGCATCAGTTGAGACGGCATCCAATCCGCCAGGCCCGCGCCCTTAAGCGCATCGATGCAGCCAAAGATAAACGACACCAGCATGACCGGGCCAACGATACGGCCCTGCTCCTGCCAGAAATCCTTACAGAAGCTCAGGGCCACCAACACGATGCACGGCGGGTAGATCGCGGTGAGCACCGGGATGGAGAACGCGATCAGCTTGGTCAGGCCCAGGTTGGACACGAACAGCGAGAACAGCGCGAGGATCACCACCAGGGTCTTGTAGGACAGCGGCAGCACACGGCTGAAGTACTCGGCGCAGGCGCAGGTCAGGCCCACGGCGGTGACCAGGCACGCCAGGGAAATCAGCACCGCCAGGAAACCGCTGCCCAGTGAGCCGAAGGTATGTTGGACATAGGCGTGCAGCACCGCAGCGCCGTTACTGGCACCTGCGGCCACGGCATGGCTGCCCGAGCCGAGGCGGAACAGGCTGATGTACACCAGCGCCAGGCCCACGCCGGCAATCAGCCCGGCAATGATCGCGTAACGCGTGATCAGCTTGGGCGATTCCACGCCACGGGAGCGAATCGCGTTGACGATGACAATGCCAAATACCAGCGCACCCAGGGTATCCATGGTCAGGTAGCCATTGATAAAGCCCTGGGAGAATGGCGCGGCGACGTATTCCGGCGTGGCGACACCGACTTCACCGGCCGGCAAGGCAAACGCGGCGATGCCGAGAATGGCCAAGGCGATGATCTTCAACGGCGCGAGGAAACGCCCCACGGTGTCCAGCAGGCGCCCTGGGTACAGCGACACGAAAAACACCACCAGGAAATACACCGAGCTGTAGAGGAACAGCGCCAGCGGGCTTTCGCCGGTCAGCGGCGCCAGGCCCACTTCGAACGAAACGGTGGCGGTACGCGGCGTGGCGAACAGCGGCCCGACCGCCAGGTACGCCGCCGCCGCGAGCAGGCCGCCGGCGATCTTGCCGATCGGGCTGCTCAGCGCATCCATACCGCCACCGACCTTGGCCAGTGCGATCACGGTGACGACCGGCAGGCCAACTGCGGTAATCAGGAACCCCAAGGCGGCCATCCAGACGTGTGGCCCGGACTGCAAGCCCACGATAGGCGGGAAGATGATGTTGCCGGCGCCCACGAACAGGGCAAAGGTCATAAAGCCCAACGCCAGGATATCCTGGCTTTTCAACACTTTCATTTGAGGAAATACCACACTACTGAATCGGAATTTAGAGAGGGCTTCCCTATGGATGAGGGAAAGGCTGCCGGTCCTGATCGGGACCGACCGGTCCAGCGCGGGGCTTCCTTTTGGGAGGCGCACGCATAAAGAGGCGGCTAGGGTACAGAATTAGCCTGACAAACGCACTGTTGCAGGGCGATCTGTCCGATAAGCGACATTTCAATGTCGTGTTTTCATACGTAATTTAGCAATACAGACAAAAAATGTGGGAGGGGGCTTGCTCCCGATGGCAGTGTGCCAGTCAATATATCAGTGACTGATTCACCGTCATCGGGAGCAAGCCCCCTCCCACATGGGACCGAGACATTTCAATAAATGGGCGGCCCAAATGCACAAAGGCCACCCGAAGGTGGCCTTTGCTGGTAAAGCGTCAGCTAAGCGCGAGGCTTACTTGACAGCCCAACCGGTCAGCTCGGACAAAGCCTTGCCGATGTCTGCCAGCGAACGCACGGTTTTCACGCCTGCGTCTTCCAGGGCAGCAAACTTCTCGTCTGCAGTGCCCTTGCCGCCAGAGATGATTGCGCCAGCATGGCCCATGCGCTTGCCCGCAGGGGCAGTCACACCAGCGATGTAGGAAACAACCGGCTTGGTCACGTGTGCCTTGATGTAGGCAGCGGCTTCTTCTTCAGCCGAACCGCCGATCTCACCGATCATGACGATCGCTTCGGTCTTCGGGTCTTCCTGGAACAGCTTCAGGATGTCGATGAAGTTGGAGCCTGGGATCGGGTCACCGCCGATGCCGACGCAAGTCGACTGACCGAAACCGGCGTCAGTGGTCTGCTTCACAGCTTCGTAGGTCAGGGTGCCGGAACGGGAAACGATACCGACTTTGCCTGGCAAGTGAATGTGACCTGGCATGATGCCGATCTTGCATTCGCCTGGAGTGATAACGCCTGGGCAGTTAGGGCCGATCAGGACAACGCCCAGCTCGTCGCACTTAACTTTAGCGTCCAGCATGTCCAGGGTAGGAATGCCTTCGGTGATGCACACGATCAGCTTGATGCCGCCGAATGCCGCTTCCAGGATGGAATCTTTGCAGAAAGGTGCTGGAACGTAGATCACGCTGGCGGTAGCGCCAGTGGTTTCTACAGCTTCTTTCACGGTGTTGAACACTGGCAGGCCCAGGTGCTCGGTGCCGCCTTTGCCCGGAGTTACGCCGCCAACCATCTTGGTGCCGTATTCGATGGCTTGCTGGGTGTGGAAACTACCTTGCGAACCGGTAATACCCTGGCAGATAACTTTGGTGTCTTTATTGATCAGGACGCTCATTATTTGCCCTCCGCAGCTTTGACAACTTGTTGAGCAGCGTCGGTCAGGCTGGTAGCCGCGATGATGTTCAAACCGCTTTCTGCCAGTACTTTAGCGCCCAGTTCAGCGTTGTTACCTTCAAGGCGAACAACAACCGGGATTTTAACGCCAACTTCTTTCACTGCACCGATGATGCCTTCGGCAATCATGTCGCAACGAACGATGCCGCCGAAGATGTTGACCAGTACTGCAGCGACGTTGGAGTCGGACAGGATGATCTTGAACGCTTCGGTAACGCGTTCCTTGGTAGCGCCACCACCTACGTCGAGGAAGTTGGCTGGTTTGCCGCCATGCAGGTTGACGATGTCCATGGTACCCATGGCCAGGCCGGCACCGTTGACCATGCAGCCGATGTTACCTTCCAGGGCTACGTAGTTCAGTTCGAACTTGGCAGCGTGCGCTTCGCGCGGATCGTCCTGGGACGGATCGTGGAAAGTCTTCAGCTTAGGCTGACGGTACATGGCGTTGGCGTCGATGTTGATCTTGGCGTCGAGGCAATGCAGATCGCCGTCAGCCTTGATCACCAGCGGGTTCACTTCCAGCAGGGCCAGATCGTGATCCTGGAACAGTTTGGCCAGACCGACGAAGATCTTGGCGAACTGGGCAACTTGCTTGCCTTCCAGGCCCAGCTGGAAAGCCAGCTCGCGACCCTGGAATGGCTGAGCGCCAACCAGTGGATCAATAGTGGCTTTCAGAATTTTTTCTGGGGTTTCGTGAGCGATCTTCTCGATGTCCACGCCACCTTCGGTGGAAGCCATGAACACGATGCGACGGCTCGAACGGTCAACGACAGCGCCCAGGTACAGCTCTTTAGCGATATCAGTGCACGATTCAACCAGGATCTTGGTGACTGGCTGGCCATTGGCATCAGTCTGGTAAGTCACCAGACGCTTGCCCAGCCACTGCTGTGCGAAGGCCTTGGCGTCTTCTTTGCTGCGAACCAGCTTAACGCCGCCCGCTTTACCGCGACCACCGGCGTGGACCTGGGCTTTGACAACCCACTCGCTGCCGCCGATTTTGTCGCAAGCTTCTGCTGCTGCTTCCGGGGTGTCTACTGCGTAGCCCTTGGAAACTGGCAGGCCGTATTCAGCGAACAGCTGCTTACCCTGATACTCGTGAAGATTCATGCTTTTTACCGTCTTCGTTAGGTACTGCGCATTCGGCGCTGCGCTCATTATGAGTGCCGCGCCACCTGTGACTGCTGCTTGCGCAACTTGCAGGGCTTATGGCCCGTAAAGCTGCGCAAGGCTGCGTCCAGCGGATATTCCGCGGTGAGTCTTGCGCGCAAGGCTCACGACGGGCAACTCCGCCGTGGTTTCTTATTATCTCGCTTAGCGCTTCTTGCGGTTGGCGATGTGGATGGCGCCGCCATTCACAGCCAACGCTGCTTCGTGCAACGCTTCGGACAGGGTCGGATGGGAGAAGACCATCATGCCCAGGTCTTCGGCACTGGTGCCGAATTCCATGCCGATCGCGCCTTGCTGAACCAGTTCTGCAGCGCTTGGGCCAATCACGTGGACGCCCAATACGCGGTCAGTCTTGGCATCAGCGATGACTTTGACAAAACCACCGGTGTCGTTGGCTGCCATGGCACGGCCAGAAGCGGCAAACGGGAAGGTGCCGACGTTAACTTCAACGCCTTCAGCTTTCAACTGCTGTTCGTTCTTGCCGACCCATGCAATTTCCGGGTGGGTGTAGATAACCGATGGAATCAGGTCGTAGTTCATCTGGGTCTTGTGACCCTTGATGCGCTCGACAACCATGATGCCTTCTTCGGAAGCCTTGTGGGCCAGCATCATGCCACGAACCACGTCGCCGATCGCGTAAACGCCCGGTACGGTGGTTGCGCAGTGATCGTCAACGTGGATGAAACCACGCTCATCGATGCTTACGCCGCTGTCGGAAGCCAGCAGGTCGGTGGTCACTGGACGGCGACCAACGGCTACGATCAGCTTGTCGAAGGTGATGGTCTGCTCGCCTTCCTTGTCGGTGTAGGTCACGACCACTTCTTCGCCGTTGACTTTAGAACCGGTAACACGGGCGCCCAGCTTGATGTCCAGACCTTGCTTGGTCAGGGTCTTGTAGGCTTCCTTGGACACGGCGGTGTCGGCAGCCAGCAGGAACGTGTCCAGGGCTTCGAGCACGGTCACTTCGGAACCCAGGCGCGACCATACCGAACCCAGCTCCAGGCCGATGACGCCGGCGCCGATCACGCCCAGGCGCTTAGGTACGGCCTGGAATTCCAGGGCGCCGGTCGAATCAACGATCACGTTCTGATCGACTGGAGCCGGTGGAATGTCGATTGGACGCGAACCCGGTGCCAGGATCACGTTCTCGGCTTCGATGACTTCAACCGAGCCGTCCGGCTTGGTGATTTCAACTTTCTTGCCGGCCAGCAGTTTGCCGTGACCTTGCAGGGAAGTAACGCCGTTGGCCTTGAACAAGGTGGCAACGCCGGAAGTCAGGCCTTTGACGATGTTGGCTTTACGGCCGATCATCGCTGGCACGTCCATGGTCACGCCAGCATGGTTGATGCCGTGAATCGCGAAGCCATCCTGGGCTTCGTGGAATTTCCAGGAGCTGTCCAGCAGCGCCTTGGACGGAATGCAACCCACGTTCAGGCAGGTACCACCCAGCGCCAGTTTGCCTTCCTTGTCGGTGTACTTTTCGATGCAAGCAGTCGAGAGGCCCAGTTGTGCGGCCTTGATGGCGGCAACATAGCCGCCAGGGCCTGCACCAATCACTACAACGTCAAATTTCTGTGTCATAAAAAGGTTCCCTTTTTAGCTGCAAGCTACAAGCCGCACGCCGCAAGTTGAAAGCACCGCTCGCCGCTTTGGGCTTGGCGCTTGCAGCTTGCGACCTGCAGCTGCTTTTTAGATATCCAGAAGCAGGCGAGCCGGGTCTTCCAGCAGGTTCTTGATGGTCACCAGGAACGTCACGGCTTCCTTACCATCGATCAGGCGGTGATCGTAAGACAGCGCCAGGTACATCATTGGACGGATCACGACCTGGCCGTTGATGGCCATCGGACGCTGGATGATGTTGTGCATGCCCAGGATCGCAGCTTGCGGTGGGTTGACGATCGGCGTCGACATCATCGAACCGAAGGTACCACCGTTGGTGATGGTGAAGGTACCGCCGGTCATCTCGTCGATGGTCAGCTTGCCGTCACGGGCTTTCTTGCCGAAGCCGGCGATGCCGCCTTCGATTTCGGCCAGGCTCATCAGCTCGGCGTTACGCAGAACCGGAACCACCAGGCCACGGTCGCTGGACACGGCAACGCCGATGTCTGCATAGCCATGGTAAACGATGTCGGCGCCGTCGATGGAAGCGTTGACTGCCGGGAAGCGCTTCAGCGCTTCGGTGGCCGCTTTCACGAAGAACGACATGAAGCCCAGGCGCACGCCGTTGTGGGACTTCTCGAACAGATCCTTGTACTTCGAACGCAGGGCCATGACTTCGGTCATGTCGACTTCGTTGAACGTGGTCAGCATCGCCATGTTCGACTGAGCTTCAACCAGGCGCTTGGCCACGGTGGCACGTACACGGGTCATCGGTACGCGCTTCTCGGTGCGGTCGCCGGCGGCGAATACAGGCGCGGCGGCAGCTGGAGCAGCGGCCTTGGCAGGTGCGGCAGCCGGAGCGTTTTTCTTGGCTTCAATAGCAGCAACCACGTCTTCCTTGGTAACACGGCCGTCTTTGCCGGTGCCTTTGATGGAAGCCAGGTTGATACCGTTCTCTTCAGCCAGTTGACGCGCAGCCGGTGCAGCGATTGGGTCTTCGCCACCTGCAGCCGGAGCGGCGGCCGGGGCAGCAGAGGCAGCGGCAGCCGGTGCGGCAGCAGCAGGCGCGGCAGCAGCGCTGCCCTCTTCGATCGAGCCCAGTACCTGGTTCGACAGAACGGTAGCGCCTTCTTCTGCAACGATCGCGCCCAGCACGCCGTCGGCTTCGGCCAGCACTTCCAGCACAACCTTGTCGGTCTCGATGTCGACGATCAGGTCGTCACGCTTGACGGCCTCGCCTGGTTTCTTGTGCCAGGTGGCAACGGTGCCATCGGCAACCGATTCCGGGAATGACGGGGCTTTGATTTCGATAGCCATTATCTGTAGGTCCTTAAAATTCGGTTTCAGTCAGCGCGAAGGCGTTAAACAGTGAAAGCATCTTGCAGCAGTTTTTCCTGCTGCTCGGCGTGCATCGACGCGTAGCCACAAGCAGGTGCAGCAGATGCATCACGACCGGCGTACTCCAGGCCCAAAGCCTTGTTGTGGTTGCCGATGCTGCGACGCAGGTGATGCTGGCTGCTGTACCAGGCGCCCTGGTTCATCGGTTCTTCCTGACACCACACGACATTCGTGAGGTTGGTGTAAGGCGCGATGATCTCCATGAGGTCATCTTCCGGGAACGGGTAAAGCTGCTCGATACGCACGATGGCGATGTCTTCGCGGCCTTCGGCACGGCGTTTTTCCAGCAGATCGTAGTAGACCTTGCCGCTGCACAGGATCAGGCGAGTGACCTTGGCGGCGTCCAGCGTATCGATTTCTGGAATAACGGTCTGGAACGAACCTTCGGCCAGGTCTTCCAGGGTCGAAACGGCCAATTTGTGACGCAACAGCGATTTGGGAGTCAACACGACCAGCGGCTTGCGCAGCGGGCGGATTACCTGGCGACGCAGCAAGTGGTAGATCTGCGCCGGGGTCGTCGGTACGCACACCTGGATGTTGTGCTCGGCGCACAACTGCAGGTAACGCTCCAGACGGGCCGAGGAGTGCTCCGGACCCTGGCCTTCATAACCATGGGGCAACAGCATGGTCAGGCCGCACAGACGGCCCCACTTGTGCTCGCCGCTGGTGATGAACTGGTCGATAACCACCTGGGCACCGTTGGCGAAGTCGCCGAACTGGGCTTCCCAGATCACCAGCGCCTGCGGCGTGGTGGTGGAGTAGCCGTATTCGAACGCCAGTACGGCTTCTTCGGACAGGAAGGAATCGTACAGGTCGAAACGTGGCTGGCCTTCGTACAGGTTCTGCAACGGGATGTAGGTGCCCGCGTCTTTCTGGTTGTGCAACACGGCATGACGGTGCGAGAACGTACCGCGGCCGATGTCCTGGCCGGTCATGCGGATCGGGTGACCTTCGAACGCCAGGGTCGCGTACGCCATGGTTTCGGCGTAACCCCAGTTGATCGGCAGGCCGCCGGCTTGCATCTTCTGACGGTCTTCGTAGATCTTCGCAACCTGGCGCTGAACCACGAAGCCTTCAGGGATTTCCAGCAACTTGGCAGACAACTCCTGCAAGGTCTTCAAGTCGAAGCTGGTGTCATGGCGCGCGGTCCAGGTGTGACCCAGGTACGGACGCCAGTCGACGAACAGCTCTTTGTTCGGCTCCTTGACCAGGCTCTTCACTACATGCAGGCCGTTATCCAGCGCGTTGCGGTATTCATCGATTTTCGCCTGAACACGCGCATCATCCAGCACGCCGGCCTTGGTCAGGCTTTCGGCGTACAGCTCACGGGTGGTGCGCTGCTTGGTGATCTGCTGGTACATCAACGGCTGGGTGCCGCTTGGTTCGTCCGCTTCGTTGTGACCGCGACGGCGGTAGCAAACCAGGTCGATCACCACGTCACGCTTGAATTGCATGCGGTAGTCGACAGCCAGTTGGGTCACGAACAGTACGGCTTCCGGGTCATCGCCATTCACATGGAGAATCGGCGCCTGGATCATCTTGGCAACGTCGGTGGCGTACTCGGTGGAGCGCGCATCCAGCGGGTTGCTGATGGTGAAGCCAACCTGGTTGTTGATGACGATGTGAACCGTACCGCCGGTCTTGAAGCCGCGGGTCTGCGACATCTGGAACGTTTCCAGGACCACGCCTTGACCGGCGAATGCCGCGTCACCGTGGATGGAAATCGGCAGCACCTTTTCACCGGTGGTGTCGTTACGACGATCCTGGCGAGCGCGCACCGAACCCTCGACCACTGGAGATACGATTTCCAGGTGGGAGGGGTTGAAGGCCATGGCCAGGTGAACTTCACCGCCGGTGGTCATGACGTTGGACGAGAAGCCCTGGTGGTATTTAACGTCACCGGAACCCAGTTCGACCTTCTTCTTGCCTTCGAACTCGTCGAACAGCTCGCGCGGGTTCTTGCCGAAGGTGTTGACCAACACGTTCAGGCGGCCACGGTGAGCCATGCCGATCACGACTTCCTTGGTGCCGTAGGAACCGGAACGCTGGATCAGCTCGTCGAGCATCGGAATCAGGCTTTCGCCGCCTTCCAGGCCGAAACGCTTGGTGCCCGGGTATTTGGTACCCAGGTATTTTTCGAGACCTTCAGCGGCTGTCACGCGCTCGAGCAGGTGGCTGCGCACATCGGCGGACAATACCGGACGGCCACGCACGCCTTCCAGGCGGTGCTGGAACCACTGGCGTTGCTCGGAATCGGTGATGTGCGTGAACTCAGCGCCGATGGTGCGGCAATATGTCTGCTGCAACGCTTCGTGAATTTCGCGTAGGCTCGCTTCCTCTTTGCCGATGAACAGGTCGCCGGCACGGAAGGTCGTATCAAGATCGGCATTGGTCAAGCCGTAATGATTGATCGACAGGTCAGCAGGTGCAGGACGCTGCCAGAGCCCCAGCGGGTCAAGCTGGGCCGCCTGGTGGCCACGCATCCGGTAAGCCTGGATCAGTCGCAGTACTTCAACTTGCTTCTTCTCGTGCTCACTGCTCACGCTGCCGGCGGAAACCGGTTGGGCGCGGCGCTGGTTCTTTGCCAGCAGCACGAAATGATCGCGAATCGCAGCATGCGATACATCGGTGGCAGCGTTGCCGTCTGAAGACAACGTCTGAAATTTGGTGCGCCATTCTTCTGGCACAGCGTTAGGGTCGTGCAGGTAGAGCTCATAAAGCTCTTCCACATAGGCAGCGTTACCACCTGAAAGATAGCCGCTGTTCCACATGCGCTGCATCACGCTTTCTTGCATGCTTGGTCACCCTCGATTTGGGGACACCACCGGCGAAAACACCGAGTTTGCTTGCAAAAGGCCAAGTGCAGCGACCAAAACAAGCCACTTAGGATCACGCTGATAGTTCGGGTACCAACCCGAATGCCCCTGCTTGTCTCATTTCTTCAAAATAAGAGCCGCGGCTTTGTAAGTCGCTGCTCAAGTTAAAACTACGGCGCCGGTTGAAGCCTGCGCCGCAGCATTTACGGGCACAACGGTCCTGCTTTTACGTCAGTTACACGCCGCTTTGCAGCAGCATGTTACGGATGTGACCAATGGCCTTAGTCGGGTTCAGGCCTTTGGGACATACGTTGACGCAGTTCATGATCCCGCGGCAGCGGAATACGCTGAACGGGTCATCCAGTGAAGCCAGACGCTCGGACGTCTTGGTGTCACGGCTGTCTGCCAGGAAGCGGTAGGCTTGCAGCAGCGCAGCCGGGCCCAGGAACTTGTCCGGGTTCCACCAGAAGGATGGGCAGGACGTCGAGCAGCAAGCGCACAGGATGCACTCGTACAGGCCGTCGAGTTTTTCACGCTCTTCCGGGGACTGCAGACGCTCGATGGCCGGAGCCGGCGTGTCGTTCTGCAGGAATGGCTTAACTTTCTCGTATTGCTTGTAGAAGATGCTCATATCGACAACCAGGTCACGGATAACCGGCAAACCTGGCAGTGGACGAACGATCAGCTTGTTGCCCTTGACCACGGCGGACAGCGGCGTGATGCACGCCAGGCCGTTTTTGCCGTTGATGTTCATGCCGTCGGAACCGCACACACCTTCACGGCAAGAGCGACGATAGGAGAAACCTTCGTCCTGCTCTTTGATCAGTGCCAGTACATCCAGCACCATCAGGTCTTTACCACCGGTATCGACCTGGAACTCCTGCATGAACGGCGCGGCGTCCTGATCAGGGTTGTAGCGGTAAACACTGACTTTCAACATGGCAGCCACCCTTAGTAAGTCCGAATCTTCGGTTCAAACGTCGGCACCGTCTTCGGCGAGAAGTTCACGGCACGCTTGGTTACGCGCTTGTCACCCGGGAAGTACAGGGTGTGGCACAACCAGTTCTCGTCGTCGCGGTCTTCAAAGTCTTCACGAGCGTGGGCGCCACGGGATTCCTTACGAACCTCGGCGGCGATCGCAGTCGCTTCTGCCACTTCCAGCAGGTTTTGCAGCTCAAGGGCTTCGATACGCGCGGTGTTGAACGCCTGGCTCTTATCGTTGATCTTGACGTTGGCGATGCGCGTGCGCAGGTCGGCCAGCTGGGCGATGCCCTTCTGCATGTATTCGCCGGTACGGAACACACCGAAGTAGTTCTGCATGCAGCTTTGCAGCTCGCGACGCAGGGTTGCCACGTCTTCGCCGTCAGTGCGCTCGTTCAGAGCGTTCAGGCGCGCCAGGGCGGCTTCGATGTTGGCGTCGGTGGCGTCATCGTATTCGATGCCGTCGGTCAGAGCTTTTTCCAGGTGCAGGCCGGCAGCGCGGCCGAATACCACCAGGTCGAGCAGCGAGTTGCCGCCCAGGCGGTTGGCACCGTGAACCGATACGCAGGCCACTTCGCCTACCGCGAACAGACCATGGATGATCTCGTCCACGCCATCGGCGTTCTGGGTGATCGCCTGGCCATGAATATTGGTCGGCACGCCGCCCATCATATAGTGGCAAGTCGGAACCACTGGCACCGGCGCAACCACCGGGTCAACGTGAGCAAAGGTCTTGGACAGCTCGCAGATACCTGGCAGACGGCTGTGCAGCACTTCTTCGCCCAGGTGATCGAGCTTGAGCAGTACGTGGTCGCCGTTCGGGCCACAGCCGTTGCCGGCGATGATTTCCTTGACCATCGAACGGGCCACGACGTCACGACCAGCAAGGTCTTTCGCGTTCGGCGCATAACGCTCCATGAAACGCTCGCCGTGCTTGTTGATCAGGTAGCCACCTTCACCACGGCAACCTTCGGTCACCAGTACACCGGCGCCGGCGATGCCGGTCGGGTGGAACTGCCACATTTCGATGTCTTGCACCGGTACGCCTGCACGCAGTGCCATGCCGACGCCGTCACCGGTGTTGATCAGGGCATTGGTGGTCGACGCGTAGATACGCCCTGCACCGCCGGTCGCCAGCACGGTAGCCTTGGCGCGGATGTAGGTGGTTTCACCGGTTTCGATGCAGATGGCGATCACGCCGACGAACTCGCCCTTGCCGTTCTTCACCAGATCGACAGCGTAGTACTCGTTCAGGAACGTGGTACCGGCTTTCAGGTTGCCCTGATAAAGGGTATGCAGCAGCGCGTGACCGGTACGGTCGGACGCGGCGCAGGTACGGGCAGCCTGGCCGCCTTTACCGTAATCCTTGGACTGACCGCCAAACGGACGCTGATAGATACGGCCTTGCTCGGTACGGGAGAACGGCAGACCCATGTGGTCCAGCTCGAACACCGCAGCCGGGCCTTCCTGACACATGTACTCGATAGCGTCCTGGTCACCGATGTAGTCGGAACCCTTGACGGTATCGTACATGTGCCAGCGCCAGTCATCGTTCGGGTCGGCAGAAGCGATGGCGCAGGTAATGCCACCCTGGGCCGATACGGTGTGCGAACGCGTCGGGAACACCTTGGTGATCACGGCGGTCTTGTGCCCGCCCTGGGCCAGCTGCAGCGCAGCGCGCATGCCGGCACCGCCGCCACCAATAATGATGGCGTCGAATGAAATAGTAGGAATGTTAGCCATGAATCAGATACCCCAAAGAATCTGCACACCCCAGACGAAGTAAGCGAACATCGCGATGCCGCATACTGCCTGGAAGAGGAAACGGACTGCGGTCGCGGACTTGCCCAGCGCCATTGGCGTCAGGTAGTCGGTCGCGATGGTCCACATGCCGACCCAGGCGTGAGCGCCCAGGGCCACAAGGGCCAGCAGACTGAAGATTCGCATCGCATTGTGGGCGAACAGGCCGTGCCATTGCTCATAGCCGATGCCCGGGTTTGCGACGAGGTATCCGATCAGGAAAATGAAATAAGCCGCGAGAACGACCGCAGACACACGCTGTGCCATCCAGTCATAGAGGCCCGAACGCGACAGATTCGTTACGCTGGTTACCATATCCAAACTCCTGCCAGAACGATCAGCACCACGGAAATGGCGATGATGATTTTCGAGCCCAGGCGGCCGCCTTCCAGCGTCTCACCGATACCCGCATCCATGATCAAGTGGCGCACACCGGCTACCAGGTGATACAGCAGAGCGGACAGCAGGCCCCACGCTACGAACTTGGCCAGTGGGCTGGTCAAGGTTGCCTTCACCTCGGCGTAACCTTCCGCGGAACCCAGGGATTTGCTCAATGCGTAAAGCATGATGCCCAGGCCCAGGAACAGGATGATGCCGGAAACACGGTGCAGGAACGACGTAACGCCGGTGATGGGGAGTTTGATGGTCCTTAGGTCTAGGTTTACAGGTCGTTGGCTATTCACGGCTTTTTTTCACACTGAAGAGCCCCTAACAATCAGGGCAAAGTTGTTGGGGAGTGCGACTGGTCAGGTAAGCACCACCCAGGGAGTGCGACCCCCAATGAAAGCAAGCCCAAAAGCCCTTGGCGGTCGGTGGCCGAGTATAGACAGTTAGGTTACTAATGACAACGCGCACACCTCACCCTAATAGCTGATTGCGCTGACGCGATAAAAGGCGTAAATGGCAGGCAATTTCGACGAAAAAGTACGGTTAAAGCCTTCTGGAGCAAGACTTTAGGCAAATTGACATCTGAATTTATCTCACTATAGTGGTGCGGGCCCTGCGTGGGGGGTCTGTCTGATGATTTGAAGCATAAATAGGAGGCCACATGGCTGACAAAAAAGCGCAGTTGATCATCGAGGGCGCAGCCCCCGTCGAGCTGCCCATTTTAACCGGCACCGTTGGTCCCGATGTTATCGACGTACGGGGCCTGACGGCCACGGGCCGTTTCACTTTCGACCCAGGCTTCATGTCGACCGCTTCTTGCGAGTCGAAGATCACCTATATCGACGGCGACAATGGCATCCTGCTGCACCGCGGCTACCCGATCGAACAACTGGCTGAACAGTCGGACTACCTGGAAACCTGCTACCTGCTGCTAAATGGCGAACTGCCAACAGCCGAGCAAAAGGCCCAGTTCGTCAGCACCGTGAAGAACCACACCATGGTTCACGAGCAGTTGAAGACCTTCTTCAACGGCTTCCGTCGCGACGCCCACCCGATGGCCGTCATGTGCGGCGTGGTCGGCGCCCTGTCGGCCTTCTATCACGACTCCCTGGACATCAATAACGCCGAGCATCGCGAAATTTCCGCGATCCGCCTGGTCGCCAAGATGCCAACCCTGGCCGCGATGGTTTACAAGTACTCCATGGGCCAGCCCATGATGTACCCGCGCAACGACCTGACGTACGCGGAAAACTTCCTGCACATGATGTTCAACACCCCGTGCGAGATCAAACCGATCAGCCCGGTGCTGGCCAAGGCAATGGACCGGATCTTCATCCTCCACGCCGACCACGAGCAGAACGCCTCCACCTCTACCGTGCGCCTGGCAGGTTCGTCGGGTGCCAACCCGTTCGCCTGTATCGCCGCCGGTATCGCCGCACTCTGGGGCCCTGCCCACGGCGGTGCGAACGAAGCCGTCTTGACCATGCTCGATGAAATCGGCGATGTGTCCAACATCGACACCTTCATCGCCAAGGCCAAGGACAAGAACGATCCGTTCAAGTTGATGGGCTTCGGTCACCGGGTCTACAAGAACCGCGACCCGCGCGCCACCGTAATGAAGCAGACCTGCGACGAAGTGTTGAAGGAACTGGGCATCAAGAACGACCCGCAACTCGAACTGGCCATGCGCCTGGAAGAGATCGCCCTGACCGACCCATACTTCATCGAACGCTCGCTGTACCCGAACGTCGACTTCTACTCGGGGATCATCCTCAAGGCGATCGGCATTCCAACCAGCATGTTCACCGTGATCTTCGCCCTGGCGCGGACCGTGGGCTGGATCTCCCACTGGAAGGAAATGCTCTCGAGCCCGTACAAGATTGGCCGCCCGCGCCAGCTGTACACCGGCTACGAGTCGCGTGACATTACCAAGCTGGAAGATCGCAAGTAAGCATTTAGCTGCATGCTGTACTGAGAACGGCCTCCCTTAGTGGAGGCCGTTTTTGTTTGGGTCGCCTGATATACCGCTATCGGGAGCAAGCCCCCTCCCACAGTTGACCGCATTCTCATGTTGGAACTCGGTCAACTGTGGGAGGGGGCTTGCTCCCGATGGCCGTGGCCCAGACACCACCAAACCCTAGGCAAAAAAATACCCCAGCCTTTCGACCAGGGTATTTTTCCTATCCAGCCATAGGCTTAGTGGTTAACCGCCCCACTCGCCCCCAGACCAGTCTGCGAACGCACAAACTGCGGGAAGTACAGCGCACGCTCTTTCTCTGCCGCCGCCGACTTGTCGGTGATGGAGAAGAACCAGATACCCACGAACGCGATGATCATCGAGAACAACGCCGGGTATTCATACGGGAAGATCGCCTTCTCGTGGTGCAGGATCGACACCCAGATGGTCGGGCCCAGGATCATCAGGCCCACGGCGCTGATCAAGCCCAGCCAGCCGCCGATCATGGCGCCACGGGTGGTGAGGTTTTTCCAGTACATGGAAAGCAGCAGCACAGGGAAGTTACAGCTGGCCGCAATCGAGAACGCCAGGCCGACCATGAACGCGATGTTCTGGCTTTCGAACAGGATACCCAGACCGATAGCCAGCACTGCCAGGGCGATCGTGGTGATCTTCGACACGCGAATCTCATCTTTCTCGTTGGCCTTGCCCTTCTTGATCACGCTGGCATACAGGTCATGGGACACCGCCGAGGCACCGGCCAGGGTCAAGCCGGCAACCACCGCAAGGATGGTGGCGAAGGCCACGGCCGAGATGAAGCCCAGGAAGATACTGCCGCCCACCGCGTTGGCCAGGTGCACCGCCGCCATGTTGTTGCCGCCCAGCAAGGCGCCTGCGGCATCCTTGAACGCCGGGTTGGTGCTGACCAGCAGGATCGCGCCAAAGCCGATGATGAACGTCAGGATATAGAAGTAGCCGATAAAGCCGGTGGCATACAGCACGCTTTTGCGCGCTTCTTTCGCATCACTCACGGTGAAGAAGCGCATCAGGATGTGCGGCAGGCCCGCAGTACCGAACATCAGCGCAAGCCCCAGGGAGAACGCCGAGATCGGATCTTTCACCAGGCCGCCCGGGCTCATGATCGCTTCACCTTTGGGGTGAACTTTGATCGCCTCGGAAAACAGCATGTTGAAGTCGAAGTTGACGTGCTTCATCACCATCAGCGCCATGAACGAGGCACCGGACAGCAGCAGCACCGCCTTGATGATCTGCACCCAGGTGGTCGCCAGCATGCCGCCGAACAGCACGTACATGCACATCAGGATACCGACCAGGATCACCGCAACGTGGTAATCGAGGCCGAACAGCAGCTGGATCAGCTTGCCCGCGCCGACCATCTGCGCGATCAGGTAGAACGCTACCACCACCAGCGAACCACAGGCCGACAGGCTGCGGATCTGGGTTTGCCCGAGACGATAGGACGCCACGTCAGCAAAGGTGTACTTGCCCAGGTTGCGCAGGCGCTCGGCGATCAGGAACAGAATGATCGGCCAGCCCACCAGGAAGCCGATCGAATAGATCAGGCCGTCGTAGCCGGAGGTGAACACCAGCGCGGAAATCCCCAGGAAGGACGCCGCCGACATGTAGTCGCCGGCAATCGCCAGGCCGTTCTGGAAACCGGTGATCTTGCCGCCGGCCGCATAGTAGTCGGCCGCCGATTTGTTGCGCTTGGACGCCCAGTAGGTGATGCACAGGGTAGCGCCGACGAACGCGACAAACATCACGATGGCCGAGACATTCAGGGGTTGCTTTTGCACTTCGCCGGTCAATGCGTCGGCCGCCCAGAGGGCCGGAGCAAACAGCGAAGCGCCGAGTACCGCCAATAGACGCCGGATCATTGCGCAGCCTCCTTGAGAATCGCATTGTTCAGGTCGTCAAATTCGCCGTTGGCCCGGCGCACGTAGATGCCGGTCAGGATGAAGGCGGACACAATCAGTCCGACGCCCAGGGGAATGCCCCAGGTAATCGACGAGCCGGGGCTGATCTTGGCCCCCAGCACGTGTGGCCCGTAGGCGATCAACAGGATGAAACCGGAGTAAAGCCCTAGCATGATCGCCGAGAGAATCCAGGCGAACTTTTCTCTTTTTCTGACCAGCTCCTTGAAACGCGGGCTGTTTTGAATCGAGAGGTAAATGCTGTCGTTCATTGTTTTTATCCTCGCAGCACAGCTTTTTTATTATTGGAACGTATCCACTGTATGCGGCTGTGGAAAGGGTTCCAGACGACCTTAGTAGTAGATCGAGTGTAGCGAGGGATTGCTGGAGCACAGAAAAAATTGAGGCGGTGCAAAACTAATGTGGGAGGGGGCTTGCTCCCGATGGCGGTGTGTCAGCTGAAAACTGGCTGGCTGACACACCGCTATCGGGAGCAAGCCCCCTCCCACAAGGGATTGCATCAAGATGCAGGGTTATTTAGCGGTCCACTCA
This sequence comes from Pseudomonas sp. R1-43-08, assembly GCF_003852255.1. NCBI lineage: Bacteria > Pseudomonadati > Pseudomonadota > Gammaproteobacteria > Pseudomonadales > Pseudomonadaceae > Pseudomonas > Pseudomonas sp. R1-43-08. The sequence goes on along the minus strand of NZ_CP027734.1, from coordinate 1,851,041 downwards.
GCGACACGCTCAGGGTGCTTGGCCACCCAATCCTTGGCCGCTGCATCAGGCTTGGCGCCCTCCTGGATAGCGAGCATGACTTCACCGATTTCATCCTTGGAGGCCCACTGGAACTTCTTCAGGAAGGCCGCGACTTCCGGCGCTTTCTTCTCCAGGCCCTTGCTGCCAATGCTGTTGACGGTTTCAGCAGCACCATAAATTCCTTTTGGGTCATCCAGGAAACGCAGTTTCCACTTGGCAAACATCCAGTGCGGCACCCAACCGGTGACGGCGATGGATTCCTGCTTGTCTTCGGCGCGGGTCAGTTCGGCGATCATTGCGGCGCCCGAGCTGGCTTGCAGTTTGTAGTCAAGGCCGTATTGCTTGATGGCTTCGTCGGTCTTGAGCATCACGCCTGAACCGGCGTCGATGCCGACGATCTTGTTTTTAAACGTGGTGTCGGTCTTGAGGTCTTCGATGGACTTGGCCTTGACGTACTCCGGCACGATCAAGCCAATTTTTGCATCCTTGAAGTTGGGGCCGTAGTCGACCACTTTATCCTTGTTCTTGGTCCAGTATTCACCGTGAGTCACCGGCAGCCAGGCGGACAGCATGGCGTCGAGCTTGCCGGTGGCAACGCCCTGCCACATGATCCCGGTGGCGACCGCTTGCAGTTTCACGTCATAGCCGAGCTTCTGCTTGATCACTTCTGCCGCCACATGGGTGGTGGCAACGCTGTCGGACCAGCCGTCCACGTAACCGATGCTCAGGGTTTTGCTGTCGGCGCTGGCCAGTGTGGAGCCCATCGCAACTACCAGAGTGGCAGCTGCGCCCAAGAGTCGTCGCATCTTCATATGTGCTTCCCCGAAAGTGCTGCGCCCGACGAATGCCGAGCGACGTCAACCTGTTGTTATACGGTGCACCGCGCCCCCTTCACGCGCATCGATCCGGTTGCTGAGGCATCAGTGGAGTACTGACAGTTTTATCATCAACCTGCGTAGGCCTTTGCCCTGCTCTGTCAGCGACCTTGGTTGAGCAAGAAACGACATCACATCGCCAGTAGACCACTTTGCAGGACTTGCCCACCTGTTCCCGCCCGAACTTTGCATGTCAAAAGTATGCGGCCCCACTGGAACGCGACAATTACGGGTAAGATGCGCGCCTTTGCTCCCCCAGATAAGCCGACCATGCCCGCGACTGCCCGCCTCCCTGCCCTGCCCTATGTTTTCGCCTTGTTCATTGGCTTGCTTGCCCTCGTCGGCTACTGGTATGGCCTCGGCCGGCCGGTGGTGCTGCCGGATGTGGCGAGCGCCAGCCACAAGCTGCAATGTGCGTCCTATACGCCGTTCGACAAGGACCAGTCGCCGTTCGACCAGCCATTCCAGCTGCGCCCCGAGCGCATGGACGCCGATCTGGCCCTGCTGGCCACACGCTTTGAATGCATCCGCACCTATTCCATGACCGGCCTGGAAGCCTTGCCGGGCATGGCGCGCAAGCATGGCTTGAAGGTGATGGCCGGCGCTTGGGTCAGCAGTGACCCGGTAGCCACTCAAAAGGAAATCGACGAGTTGATCACGGCGGCCAATGCCAACCCGGACGTAGTGACCTCGGTGATCGTCGGCAACGAAGCGCTGTTGCGCAAGGAAGTCACCGCCAAACAACTGGTGATGCTGATCCAAACGGTCAAGCGCCAGATCAAGCAACCGGTCACCTACGCCGATGTGTGGGAGTTCTGGCTGCAACACCCGGAAATTGCCCCGGCGGTGGATTTCCTGACCATTCACCTGCTGCCGTACTGGGAAGATGAGCCGTCCGGCATCGACCAGGCGCTCAAGCACGTAGGCGATGTACGCCAGACCTTCGGCCACAAGTTTGCGCCCAAGGACATCCTGATCGGCGAAACCGGTTGGCCCAGTGAAGGCCGCCAGCGCGAAACCGCCTTGCCGAGCCGGGTCAACGAAGCCAAGTTCATGCGTGGTTTTGTCGCCATGGCCGAAGCCAATGGCTGGCGTTACAACCTGATCGAAGCCTTTGACCAGCCCTGGAAGCGCGCCAGTGAAGGCGCAGTGGGCGGTTATTGGGGCCTGTTCGATGCTGATCGCCAGGACAAGGGCACCCTCGCCGGGCCAGTCAGCAACGTACCGTACTGGCCGCTGTGGTTGGGCGTTGGTGGGATGATTCTGCTGGGCACATTGGTTTTAGGCGGGCGCGTGCGCACAACCCGCGCGGCCCTCGCACTGCCGCTGCTGGGTGCGATTGCCGCATGCTCCCTCGGCACCTGGGCCGAACTGACTCGCGTCACCGCGCGCTTTAATGATGAATGGGTGTGGGCAGGCTTGCTGGTGGTGTTGAACCTGCTGGTACTGGCCCACGCCGCCCTGGCACTCAGCGCCAGGGACGGCTGGCGTGAACGCGCATTCAACTGGCTGCAGCAACGTGCGGGCAGGCTGGTGGCGATTGCCGGCTTTGCCGGTGCGGTGATGATGCTGGCGCTGGTGTTTGACCCGCGTTATCGCAGCTTCCCCAGCGCGGCACTGGTGTTGCCGGCCCTGGTGTACCTGGTGCGCCCGGTGAGCGGGCCGCGTCGGGAGATTGCGTTGCTGGCCTTCATCATCGGTGCCGGCATTGCGCCGCAGCTGTTCCGGGAAGGTTTGTTGAATCAGCAGGCGTGGGGGTGGGCGGTGGTGAGTGTGCTCATGGTTGCAGCTTTGTGGCGTTGCTTGCGAGTGCGCAAGTCCTAACACCGCCATCGGGGGCAAGCCCCCTCCCACATTTGACCGTATTCACAAATGGAAATGTGTGAACCCAATCAACTGTGGGAGGGGCGGTGCGACGGTTCGACTTGCCCCCGATTGGCCCTGTCAGGCGGCGCGAGGCTTCCTGACCAACCGCAACCCTGCAATCACCACAGCAAACACCGCAAACGTGGTGTTATACAAGGCCAGGGCCGGCAACCCAAACACCAGCCCCAGCACCGCCAGGCTCCATCCCGCCCGGCCCGGCACGAAAAACCCCAGCACCGAGGTCACCAGCGCGGCCCAGCCCAGCACCTTGAAATGAATCATCAAGCCCAGGTTCGAACGCACCTGGCATTCCCAACGGCTGGCCTCATCCGCACAGATGCCAACCCACTGCCCGTCTTCCATGAAGCCATAACGCGCAGCGTAACTGGCCGCCAACCATAACGGCAGGGCGATAAGCAGCAAAATCAACGGCAAACGACGGGACATGGGGCACTCCGATAGGCAAAAACGGCGCTCAGCTTAATCCCACGGCGGCCGTTAGCAAGGTGTCTGCGCAGATATCTGTTCATCAATGCGTGGCAAAGTGTATCTTCTGCCAGCTATTACTCCGATTCCGACGTTTTTTCCGACTTTTCGTGCCGAGGGCTGGCACTTCGGTGGCAACGCGGTGGTCATAGCCTGCGAATTTCATTCAGCACCTTTCCTCCTAGGGATTAAGTCATGCTCCGTTCCTTGCGCTGTGCTGCCTTGCTGGGCAGCCTTTTTTTGAGTGCGTCAGCACTGGCCGTCGATATCGACCAGGCCAGCTATGGCTACCCTTTGACGAACCCGTTCGAAGCGACCATTGCCACCACGCCGCCCGATCTTCGGCCAACCCTGCCGACTGACGACGAGATCAATCAATCCGACTACACCTTGAACATGCGCCCCGAGCGCGAGTTCAGCCTGCCGGACAACTTCTGGGCGGTGAAGAAACTCACCTACCGCATTGCCAAGCAGGACCGCGCCGCGCCGCTGATCTTCCTGATCGCCGGCACCGGTGCGCGGTTTGACAGCAGCATCAATGAATACCTGAAGAAACTGTATTACCAGGCCGGCTATCACGTGGTGCAGCTGTCGTCGCCGACCAGCTTCGACTTCATCAGCGCCGCGTCGCGCTTCGCCACCCCGGGCATCACCCAGGAAGACGCCGAAGACATGTACCGCGTGATGCAAGCCGTGCGCGCGCAGAACGCCTCGCTGCCAGTCACCGACTTTTACCTGACCGGCTATAGCCTGGGCGCCCTGGACGCTGCGTTTGTCAGCAAGCTAGACGAAACCCGTCGCAGCTTCAACTTCAAGAAAGTCCTGCTGCTCAACCCACCGGTCAACCTCTACACCTCGATCACCAACCTCGACAAGCTGGTACAGACCGAGGTCAAGGGCATCAACAACACCACCACCTTCTATGAGCTGGTACTGAGCAAGCTGACCCGTTACTTCCAGCAAAAGGGCTACATCGACCTCAACGACGCCCTGCTCTACGACTTCCAGCAATCCAAGCAGCACCTGACCAACGAACAGATGGCCATGCTGATCGGCACCTCGTTTCGTTTCTCCGCTGCCGACATCGCCTTCACCTCGGACTTGATCAACCGTCGCGGCCTGATCATCCCGCCGAAGTACCCGATCACCGAAGGCACCAGCCTCACGCCGTTCCTCAAGCGTGCCCTGCAGTGCGACTTCGACTGCTACCTCACCGAACAGGTGATCCCGATGTGGCGCGCCCGCTCCGACGGCGGCAGCCTGCTGCAACTGGTTGACCAGGTCAGCCTGTACGCGCTCAAGGACTACCTGCACGCCAGCCCGAAGATCGCCGTGATGCACAACGCCGACGACGTGATTCTGGGCCCGGGCGACCTGGGTTTCCTGCGTAAAACCTTCGGCGATCGCTTGACCGTCTACCCGCTGGGCGGCCACTGCGGCAACCTCAATTACCGCGTCAACGCCGACGCCATGCTGGAGTTCTTCCGTGGCTAAATATCTTCTGCTGCTTGCCGCACTGATGTGCGCGGGCGTGGCCAATGCCGACAACAGCAAGGCCCATGAACCGGTCAAGGTCGATGCCGACGGTTTCAAGGAGCCGTTGACCAAACTCAAGTTCAACGCCGGCCTGGACCAGCGTGAATTCGAGCGCTCGTCGCTGACCGCGCTCAACGTCTACGATCCACTGGAGTCGTGGAACCGCCGCGTGTACCACTTCAACTATCGCTTCGACCAATGGGTGTTCCTGCCGGTAGTGGACGGTTACCGCTACGTCACGCCGAGCTTCCTGCGCACCGGCGTGAGCAATTTCTTCAACAACCTGGGCGACGTGCCCAACCTGTTGAACAGCCTGCTGCAACTCAAGGGCCATCGCTCCCTGGAGACCACCGGACGCCTGCTGGTCAACACCACTATCGGCATCGCCGGCCTGTGGGACCCGGCCACCGCCATGGGCCTGCCGCGCCAGAGCGAAGATTTCGGTCAGACCCTGGGCTTCTACGGTGTGCCGGGCGGCGCCTACGTGGTTCTGCCGATCTTCGGCCCGTCGAACCTGCGCGATACCGCAGGCTTGCTGGTGGACTACACCGCCGAGTCGCAGATCAACTTCCTCAACGTGTCCGAGGTCAGCTCCAACCACCCGGAAATCTGGGCCCTGCGCGCCGTAGACAAGCGCTACCAGACCAGCTTCCGCTACGGCCAGATGAACTCGCCGTTCGAGTATGAGAAGGTGCGCTATATCTACACGGAATCGCGCAAGTTGCAGATTGCCGAGTAAACAGCGCCCCTTACAAGATCGTTCTCACGCTCCGCGTGGGAATGCCACCCAGGACGCTCCGCGTCCCGCTTTCAGCGCAAAATCCAGCACCTGCGCAAGGGTGACGCGGAGCGTCACGGGATGCATTCCCACGCGGAGCGAGGGAACGATCATCTCGCCCACAAAAAAGGCCATTCGACTGAATGGCCTTTTTTATGCCTGTTAGTTCATGCCCTGAGCGCCTTCCAGCCTTTGCCGACCACGCTGACCACTGCCAACACCACCGCCCCCGCAACTATCCCCGCCACCGCATTCAGCAATGTCGGCATCAACCACGCCAGCGCCCCGGTGTTCTGGCTCACGGTTTCGATCCAATGATGCACCACCGGCACGCCATGAGTCAGGATCCCGCCGCCGACCATGAACATCGCCGCCGTGCCGATCACCGACAGGCTTTTCATCATGTACGGTGCCGCACTCAAGATGGCGCCGCCAATACTGCGCGCCACTTGGCCCGGCTTCTGTGTCAGCCACAGCCCAAGGTCGTCGAGCTTGACGATACCCGCGACCAACCCGTAGACGCCTGCGGTCATGACAATGGCGATGCCCGACAGCACGATCACCTGCTGGGTAAGCTGGGCGTCAGCGACGATGCCCAGGGTGATCGCGATGATTTCGGCTGACAGGATGAAGTCAGTGCGGATCGCGCCTTTGATCTTGTCCTTTTCGAAGGCCACCAGGTCTGTCGCCGGGTCGGCCACCGCTTCGCTTAATTGCGCGTGATCGGCCTGGTCTTCTGCCTTGCTGTGCAGGAACTTGTGCGCGAGTTTTTCAAAACCTTCAAAGCACAGGTAAGCGCCGCCCAGCATCAATAACGGGGTCACAGCCCAGGGGGCGAAGGCGCTGATCAACAACGCCGTGGGCACCAGGATCAACTTGTTGACGAAAGAGCCCTTGGCCACCGCCCACACCACGGGAATTTCGCGCTCGGCGCGCACGCCGGAAACTTGCTGGGCGTTGAGCGCCAGGTCATCACCGAGCACACCCGAGGTTTTCTTCGCCGCCATTTTTGTCATCAGTGCAACGTCATCGAGTACAGCGGCGATATCGTCGAGCAAAACCAACAAGCTGCTTCCTGCCATGAATCGGGTATCCGTAAAGTGAGAGATGGCGCGAGCATAGCGCGGCGCAACGCTTTGCGGGCACATTGTTGAGGCCCGCGGATGGCCGGTGCTACCATGCGCAACCGCCTGTCCTGGCAAGGAAGTTCCTGGTTTATGAGCACCATTCGCGAGCGCAACAAAGAAAAGATCCTGCGGGCGGCAAGCGAGGAGTTTGCCGACAAGGGCTTCGCCGCGACCAAAACCAGCGACATTGCCGCCAAGGCGGGGCTGCCCAAGCCCAACGTCTATTACTACTTCAAATCCAAGGACAACCTCTATCGCGAGGTGCTCGAGAGCATTATCGAACCGATCCTGGCCGCTTCCACGCCGTTCAACCCCGAGGGCGAGCCCAAGGAAGTGTTGAGCAACTATATCCGCTCGAAAATCCGCATCTCCCGCGACCTGCCGTTTGCCTCCAAGGTGTTCGCCAGCGAAATCATGCACGGCGCCCCGCATCTCAGCGCCGAGCAGGTGGAACAGCTCAACGCCCAGGCCAAGCACAATATCGACTGCATCCAGAACTGGGTGGACCGTGGTTTGATCGCGAAGATCGAGCCTAATCACCTGATGTTCAGCATCTGGGCGGCGACCCAGACCTATGCCGATTTCGACTGGCAGATTTCGGCGGTGACCGGCAAGGCCAAGCTGGATGAAGCGGATTATGAGGCGGCGGCGCAGACGATTATTCGGTTGGTGCTCAAGGGGTGTGAGCCGGACTGAAAGGCCGCAGTGCCTGGGCTAATCGGGGGCAAGCCCCCGATGGCTTTTCAAGATCAGCCAAAGATCAGGCTGAAACCCCCGCATCCGCCATCAACCCCACCCCCTCGATCGCCGTGATCGCGCACTGCTCATCAATATCCGACGTATCCCCGCTGATCCCGATCGCCCCCAGCACCACGCCGTCCTGATTCCGAATCAATACCCCACCCGGCGCCGGTACTACGCTGCCCTGGCCCAGGCTGTTCAGCGCCGCGATGAATGCCGGACGCTGCTGCGCATCCAGCGCCAGCAGCCGTGAGCCTTTGCCCAGGGCAATCGCACCCCAGGCTTTGCCGATGGCGATCTGCGGGCGCAGCAGGCTCGCCCCGTCTTCGCGTTGCAGAGTGACCAAGTGGCCGCCACTGTCGAGCACCGCGATGGTCAGTGGCGCGGCGGCAATGGTGCGGCCTGCGGCCAGGGCCTGGCCGGCCAGTTGGGTGGCAAGTTTCAAGGTTAAAGCGCTCATGGTGCCGTCCTTCTTTTTATTGGGAATGGATGCCTGATCGAACAAATAGAACACAATGCCATTTATTTTTGTATACAATATTTACAAACAAACCGTTCATACGTCGAAAAAAGCCGTTCCGACGAACGCAAAGGCCAGTTTATAAAATGCATTGACCTGCGCAGCTCGCCGTGAATACACTTTGTCCAGACACAACTTGTATACAATTACAAAACGCAAGAGGCACCAAAACCATGAGCAAAATGAGAGCAATCGAAGCCGCCGTCCTGGTGATGCGCCGTGAAGGGGTAGACACCGCCTTCGGTATCCCAGGCGCCGCGATCAACCCGTTGTATTCGGCCTTGCAGAAGGTGGGTGGCATCGATCACGTCCTTGCTCGCCATGTTGAAGGCGCCTCACACATGGCCGAGGGCTACACCCGCACCAAGGCCGGTAATATCGGCGTGTGCATCGGCACCTCGGGCCCGGCGGGCACCGATATGGTCACCGGCCTGTACAGCGCCTCGGCCGACTCGATCCCGATTCTGTGCATCACCGGGCAAGCGCCCCGCGCCCGCATGCACAAGGAAGACTTCCAGGCCGTGGACATCACCAGCATCGTCAAGCCGGTGACCAAGTGGGCGACCACCGTGCTCGAACCCGGCCAGGTGCCCTACGCGTTCCAGAAAGCCTTCTATGAAATGCGCTCCGGCCGTCCTGGCCCGGTGTTGATCGACCTGCCGTTCGACGTGCAGATGGCCGAAATCGAGTTCGACATCGACGCCTACCAGCCGCTGCCCCTGGCCAAGCCATTGGCGACACGCATCCAGGTGGAAAAAGCCCTGGCACTGCTCGACCAGGCCGAACGCCCATTGCTGGTGAGCGGTGGCGGTGTGATCAACGCTGACGCCAGCGAGTTGCTGGTGGAATTCGCCGAGCTGACCGGCATCCCGGTGATCCCGACTCTGATGGGCTGGGGCACCATTCCCGACGACCACCCGCTGATGGTGGGCATGGTCGGCCTGCAAACCTCCCACCGCTATGGCAACGCGACGATGCTCAAGTCGGACGTGGTGCTGGGCATCGGCAACCGCTGGGCCAACCGCCACACCGGTTCGGTGGAGGTGTATACCGAAGGCCGCAAATTCATCCACGTCGACATCGAGCCCACCCAGATTGGCCGAGTATTCACCCCAGACCTGGGCATCGTGTCCGACGCCGGCGCCGCGCTGACGATGTTCATTGAAGTCGCCCGCGAGTGGAAAGCCGCCGGCAAGCTCAAGGACCGCAGCGCCTGGCTCCATGATTGCCAGCAGCGCAAGGCCACCCTGCACCGCAAGACCCACTTCGACAACGTGCCGGTCAAGCCGCAACGGGTGTACGAAGAGATGAACCAGGTGTTCGGCAAAGACACCTGCTACGTGAGCACCATCGGCCTGTCGCAGATTGCCGGCGCGCAGTTCCTGCATGTGTATAAGCCACGCCACTGGATCAACTGCGGCCAGGCCGGGCCCTTGGGCTGGACGATTCCGGCGGCGCTCGGGGTGGTCAAGGCCGACCCGAGCCGCAAAGTGGTGGCCCTGTCGGGCGACTACGACTTCCAGTTCATGATCGAAGAGCTGGCCGTGGGCGCGCAATTCAAGCTGCCGTATATCCACGTGGTGGTGAACAATTCCTACCTGGGCCTGATCCGCCAGGCACAACGCGGCTTTGAAATGGACTACTGCGTGCAGCTGTCTTTCGACAACCTCAACGCACCCGAACTCAACGGCTATGGCGTGGACCACGTCGCGGTTGCCGAAGGCCTGGGTTGCAAAGCGTTGCGTGTATTCGAGCCGAGCCAGATCCAGCCGGCGCTGCGCCGCGCCCAGGAAATGATCGAAGAATTCAAAGTGCCGGTGATCGTTGAGATTATTCTGGAGCGCGTGACCAATATTTCCATGGGCACCGAGATCAACGCCGTCAACGAATTCGAAGACCTGGCCCTGGTCGGCAATGACGCACCGACCGCCATTTCCCTGCTCGATTAAGGAGAACCCTATGCCGCGCTTTGCCGCCAACCTGTCCATGCTGTTTACCGAGCAGGATTTCCTTGCCCGCTTCAAAGCGGCCGCCGATGCCGGCTTCGAAGGGGTGGAGTACCTGTTCCCGTACGAATTCAGCTCAGCCGAGATCAAGGCGCAGCTCGACGCCAACGGCCTGACCCAGGTGCTGTTCAACCTGCCGGCAGGCGACTGGGCCAAAGGCGAACGCGGCCTGGCCTGCCACCCCGACCGGGTCGAGGAATTCCGCGCCGGGGTCAAGCTGGCTATCGCCTACACCCAGGTGCTGGGCAATACCCAGGTCAACTGCCTGGCGGGCATTCGGCCGCACGGCGTGGATGACGAAACCGTGGAGAAAACCTTCGTCGCCAACCTCAAGTACGCCGCCGACAAATTGCAGGCAGCGGGCATCAAGCTGGTGATGGAGATGATCAACACCCGCGACATTCCGGGTTTCTACCTCAACACCACCGCGCAGGCCCTGTCGATCCGCGAGCAGGTGGGCAGTGACAACCTGTTCCTGCAATACGACATCTATCACATGCAAATCATGGAGGGCGACCTGGCCCGCACCCTGGCCACGCACCTGGGTGTGATCAACCACATCCAGTTGGCCGATAACCCAGGGCGCAACGAGCCGGGCACCGGTGAGATCAACTACCGCTTCCTGTTCGAGCACCTGGACCGCATCGGTTACACGGGATGGGTCGGCTGTGAGTACAAGCCCCTGACCACCACCGAAGCGGGGCTTGGCTGGCTCAAAAGCCACAACGCCATCTAGCAGACACAACACCAAACAATGTGGGAGGGGCTTGCTCCCGATAGCAATGTTTCATTCGAAAGGTGTGTCGACTGATGCACCGCTATCGGGAGCAAGCCCCCTCCCACATTTGGACCCGCTGTGTTTGGCAGACCTCACCCAGTCTGCCTATCGAATAAAAAAGAGGACTTCATCATGGCTAAAATCGGATTTATCGGCACCGGCATCATGGGCCAACCCATGGCCGCGAACCTGCAGAAAGCAGGTCACCAACTGTTTCTCTCCGAACATCATGGCAAGGCCCCGGCTGAACTGATCAGCGCCGGCGCGGTGGCCTTGGCCAACCCCCAGCAAGTCGCCCAGGAAGCCGAGTTCATCATCGTCATGGTGCCCGACACTCCACAGGTCGAGGACGTGCTGTTGCGCGCCGACGGCGTGGCCGCCGGCCTGTCGCCGAACAAGGTGGTGATCGACATGAGCTCGATCTCCCCCACCGCCACCAAGGCGTTCGCTGCGAAGATCAATGCGACCGGCGCGCAGTACCTGGATGCCCCGGTGTCCGGTGGTGAAGTCGGCGCCAAGGCCGGCACCCTGAGCATCATGGTCGGTGGCGAACCGCAGACCTTCGAGCGCGCGTTGCCGCTGTTCCAGGCGATGGGCAAGAACATCACCCTGGTGGGCGGTAACGGGGATGGCCAGACCGCCAAGGTCGCCAACCAGATCATCGTGGCCCTGAATATCCAGGCGGTGGCCGAAGCGCTGCTGTTCGCCTCGAAAAACGGCGCCGACCCGGCCAAGGTGCGTGAAGCGCTGATGGGCGGCTTTGCCTCGTCGAAGATCCTGGAAGTGCATGGCGAACGCATGATCAAGGGCACCTTTGACCCAGGCTTTCGTATCAACCTCCACCAGAAGGACTTGAACCTGGCCCTGGCCGGGGCGAAAGAGTTGGGGATCAACTTGCCGAACACCGCCGGCACCCAGCAAGTGTTCAGCACCTGCGCGGCGCTTGGTGGCGGTAACTGGGACCACTCGGCGCTGATCAAGGGGTTGGAGCATATGGCGAATTTCTCGATTCGCGATAAATAACCCACACCACTCTCCCCTGTTGAAATGCATTCAAAGGTGGGAGGGGGCTTGCTCCCGATTGCGGTGTGTCAGGTTATGGATGAGGTGACTGAAACACTGCTATCGGGGGCAAGCCCCCTCCCACATTTGGCCCTCATTTCATCGTTGGATTGTTGCACCTCTAATAACAAGAATTTCCCCCGGAGCCCGCTTATGTCGGTCGATCCGCAACACCTGCTTCGCGAGCTGTTTGCCACAGCCATCGACGCCGCCCACCCCCGGCAAGTCCTTGAACCTTACCTGCCCGCCGACCGCAGCGGCCGGGTGATCGTGATCGGCGCCGGCAAGGCCGCAGCCGCCATGGCGCTGGTTGTGGAGGACTGCTGGCAGGGCGAGGTTCGCGGCCTGGTCGTCACTCGCTACGGCCATGGTGCGCCGTGCCAGAAAATCGAAGTGGTCGAGGCCGCCCATCCCGTGCCCGACGCTGCCGGCCTCGCCGTGGCCAAGCGCGTGCTGGAACTGATCAGCCATCTGACCGAAGACGACCGCGTGATTTTCCTGCTCTCCGGCGGCGGTTCCGCGTTGCTCGCCCTGCCCGCCGAAGGCATCACCCTGGCCGACAAGCAAAGCATCAACAAAGCCCTGCTCAAGTCCGGCGCCACCATTGGCGAGATGAATTGCGTGCGCAAGCACCTCTCGGCGATCAAGGGCGGGCGGTTGGCCAAGGCCGCGTGGCCGGCCACGGTCTATACCTACGCGATTTCCGATGTGCCGGGCGACCAGGCTACGGTGATCGCCTCCGGCCCCACGGTCGGCGACCCGAGCACTTCGCAACAGGCCCTGGCGATTCTCAAGCGCTACGGCATCGACGCGCCCGCCTCGGTGCGCAACTGGTTGCAGAACCCTGCGTCGGAGACCGTCAAGCCTGGCGACCCGCTACTCGCCCGCAGCCACTTCCAGTTGATCGCCCGGCCGCAGCAATCCCTGGAAGCGGTGGCGGTAAAAGTACGCCAGGCCGGGTTCAGCCCGCTGATCCTCGGCGACCTCGAAGGTGAAGCGCGCGACGTGGCCAAGGTGCACGCCGGCATTGCCCGGCAAATCGTGCAGCACGGCCAGCCGTTGGCGGCACCCTGCGTGATTCTCTCCGGCGGCGAAACCACCGTCACCGTGCGCGGCAATGGCCGTGGCGGGCGCAACGCGGAGTTTCTGCTCAGCCTCACCGACAGCCTCAAGGGCTTGCCCGGCGTCTACGCCCTGGCCGGCGATACCGATGGCATCGACGGCTCGGAAGACAACGCCGGCGCGATCATGACCCCGTGCAGCTACCGCCGCGCCGAAGCCTTGGGCCTGAGCGCAAGCGACGAGCTGGACAACAACAACGGCTACGGTTATTTCGCCGCGCTCGACGGGCTGATCGTCACCGAGCCGACCCGCACCAACGTCAACGACTTCCGCGCCATCCTGATCCTCGAGACTGCCAAACATGACGCCTGACAAGAAGGTCAAAATCCTCGCCACCCTGGGCCCGGCCACCGATGGGATCGATGACATCCGCGAGCTGGTGGAAGCCGGGGTGAATATCTTTCGCCTCAACTTCAGCCACGGCGACCACGCCGATCACGCGCAGCGCTACCAGTGGATTCGCCAGGTGGAGCGCCAGTTGAACTACCCGCTGGGCATCCTCATGGACCTGCAAGGGCCCAAGCTGCGCGTCGGGCGCTTTGCCGAGGGCAAGGTGCAACTGGTGCGCGGCCAGGCGCTGCGCCTGGACCTGGATGAAACACCGGGCGATCAGCGTCGGGTCAACCTGCCCCACCCGGAAATCATCGCGGCACTGGAACCGGGCATGGAGCTGTTGCTGGACGACGGCAAGCTGCGCCTGCGGGTGCTCACCAAGCATGCCGACGCCATCGACACCACGGTGCTCAATGGCGGCGAGCTGTCCGATCGCAAAGGTGTGAACGTGCCGCAGGCGCTGTTGGAACTCAGCCCGCTCACCGCCAAGGACCGTCGCGACTTGGCGTTCGGCCTGGAGTTGGGCGTGGACTGGGTGGCGCTGTCGTTCGTGCAGCGCCCGGAAGATATCCGCGAAGCCCGCGAGCTGATCGGCGACAGGGCGTTCCTGATGGCCAAGATCGAGAAGCCCTCGGCGGTGCAACGGCTGCGGGAAATCGCCGAACTGAGCGATGCGATCATGGTGGCCCGCGGCGACCTGGGCGTGGAGGTGCCGGCCGAAAGCGTGCCGCAGATCCAGAAGGACATCATTAAAACCTGCCGCCAACTGGGTAAACCGGTGGTGGTGGCGACACAGATGCTCGAGTCCATGCGCTTTTCCCCGGCACCGACCCGCGCCGAAGTCACCGACGTGGCCAATGCGGTGGCAGAAGGCGCGGACGCGGTGATGCTGTCGGCGGAAACCGCGTCGGGCGAGTACCCGCTGGAAGCCGTGCAGATGATGAGCAAGATTATCCGCCAAGTTGAAAACGGCCCGGACTACCAGGCCCAGCTGGATGTCAGCCGGCCCAGGGCGGACGCCACGGTGTCGGACGCCATCAGCTGTGCGATCCGGCGTATCAGCAGCATCCTGCCGGTGGCGGTGCTGGTGAACTACAGCGAGTCGGGCGCCTCCAGCCTGCGCGCGGCCAGGGAGCGGCCGGTGGCGCCGATCCTCAATCTCACGCCGAATCTGTCCACGGCGCGGCGTTTGAGCGTGGCATGGGGGGTGCACTCGGTGGTCAACGATCGGCTGCGCCAGGTGGATGAGGTGTGTTCCACCGCATTGGAGATCGCCCAGGCCCAAGGGATGGCGCAACGCGGGGATACGCTGGTGATTACCGCCGGGGTGCCGTTCGGGCAGTTGGGGTCGACCAACTCGCTGCGTATCGAAACCCTACTGTAGGAGCGAGCTTGCTCGCGAAGAACGTCAACGATGACGCAGGCATCCTGAATGCACGCGGTGCCCTTGGGTTTTTCGCGAGCAAGCTCGCTCCTACAGGGAGCTGCCATGCACAACTCCACCTGCCCCGACTGGGCCGAAGCCCTGCTCAACGGCTTCAGCCAGATTTTTCTCCAGCGCCATCCGCTGTGTGGCCTGCTGTGCCTGCTGGCGATCCTGATCGGCGCCCCGGCGTTGTTCGGCGGTGCCTTGCTGGGCGGCGTCGCGGGTTTGCTCACGGCCCAGCGCCGGGGTTACCCCAAGGCCGAACGCCAGGCCGGGCTGTATAGCTACAACGGCGTATTGCTGGGCTTGTTGATCAGCCAGCACTTCGCCTGGTCGGCCCTGGTGCCGCCGCTGATCCTGGCGTGCGGCGGCGTGAGCGCGATGCTGGTGCGGCAGTGGTTGAAATACGCCGCCCAACCCCAGGATCTGCCCGCCTACACGGCACCTTTTGTCGGCCTGGGCTGGTTGTTGCTGGGCACCATGGCGCCCGCTACCTTGGCCCTGATCGAGCCCGATACCCTGACGGTACTCGCTGCGCCGTTCACCGGCCTGGCGCAAGTGATGCTATTGGACCAGCCCCTGGCCGGGGCCTTGATCGCCGTCGGCGTGCTACTGGCTGACCGCCGCGCCGCCGTGTGGTCACTGCTCGGCGCCATCGCCGGCGTACTGGTCGCCTTGCTGCTGGGCGAAACCAGCGGTGCCGTGCTCGGCCTGCACAGCTACAACCCGGCGCTCGCCGCCCTGGCGCTGAGCCAGGCGCGGCGCCAACCCTGGTTGCCGCTGCTCGGCATCGGGCTGGCCATTCTGCTCACCCCAGGTTTTGCCGCGCTGCACCTGCCGGCGCTGACCGCGCCGTTCATTCTCAGCTGCTGGCTGGTGCGCGCCAGCCAGCGAATGCTGCGCACACCGCGCATGGACAGGCCGTTCGAATCCCCCTAGGCTTTGCCGATATTCACTTCAGGCGGGACTTATGGACAGCAACAACGACTGGCGCCAGCGGCTCTACGTCATGGTTTTTCAAAGCGACACCGTCGCCGGGCGGCGCTTTGACGGCATCCTGTTGTTGATCATCCTCGCCAGCCTGGTGATCGTGATGCTCGACAGCATCGACCAGATCCACCAGAACTACGCCGACGTGCTGGCGTATATCGAGTGGGGCTTCACCCTCATCTTCCTGATCGAGTACGGCCTGCGGCTTTACTGCTCGCCCAAGCCATTGCGCTATGCGTTCAGCTTTTATGGGCTGGTGGATCTGCTCGCGATCGTTCCCGGCATCCTCGCGTTGTACTACAGCGACGCGCAGTACCTGCTGATTATCCGCATCATCCGCATGCTGCGGATCTTCCGCGTACTCAAGCTCAGCCCCTACCTCAAGCAGGCCAACTACCTGATGGCGGCGCTGCGCGGCAGCAAGCAGAAGATCGTGGTGTTCCTGGTGAGCGTGTGCACCCTGGTGACGGTGTTCGGCACCTTGATGTATGTGATCGAGGGCCCGGAACACGGGTTTACCAGCATTCCCAAGGGCATCTATTGGGCGATCGTGACGCTCACCACCGTGGGCTTTGGCGACATCGTGCCCAAGACACCGCTGGGCCAGGTGATTTCCTCGCTGGTGATGATCACCGGTTACTCGATCATTGCCGTGCCCACTGGGATATTCACCGCAGAGCTGGCGAGCGCCATGCGCGGTGAGCAGCTGCAAACCGACTGCCCGGTGTGCAAGAAGAACAGCCACGAGCCGAACGCGGCG
The DNA here is from genome assembly GCF_003852255.1 of Pseudomonas sp. R1-43-08. Lineage (NCBI taxonomy): Bacteria > Pseudomonadati > Pseudomonadota > Gammaproteobacteria > Pseudomonadales > Pseudomonadaceae > Pseudomonas > Pseudomonas sp. R1-43-08. Next base: position 1,834,614 of record NZ_CP027734.1, on the reverse strand, counting down.
TTTTGCTCACGCTGTGGCAGCAATCTCTTTAAGAAAGTGGAATAAGCAAAGTTCTTTTTAATCTTTAAGCGACTATGCGGCCCCGGCTATAGTCGCTGGCATTGTGCCTCACCCCTTCTCTCGAACAACAAGGAATGAGCAGTGAAAAACATCCTCAGCGCCTCTCTCCTGGCCGCCGGCCTGGCCCTGGCCGGCGTCGTCCAGGCGGCACCGGTTACCCTGCTCAACGTCTCCTACGACGTGATGCGCGATTTCTACAAGGACTACAACGCCGCCTTCCAGAAGCATTGGGACGCCGAGCACCCGAATGACAAGCTGACCCTGCAGATGTCCTTCGGCGGCTCCAGCAAACAAGCGCGCTCGGTGATCGACGGCCTGCCGGCGGACGTGATCACCATGAACATGGCCACCGACATCAACGCCCTGGCCGACAACGGCAAACTGGTACCGGACAACTGGGTCACCCGCCTGCCGAACAACAGCGCGCCGTTCACCTCGGCCACGGTGTTCATCGTGCGCAAGGGCAACCCCAAAGCCCTGAAAGACTGGCCGGACCTGCTCAAGGATGGCGTACAGGTGATCGTGCCCAATCCGAAGACTTCGGGTAACGGCCGCTACACCTACCTGTCGGCCTGGGGCTATGTGCTGAAGAACGGCGGCGATGAAGAAAAAGCCAAGGCCTTCGTCGGCAATCTGTTCAAACAAGCGCCGGTACTCGACACCGGTGGCCGTGCCGCCACCACCACCTTCATGACCAATCAGATCGGCGACGTGCTGGTCACCTTTGAAAACGAAGCGGAAATGATCGCCCGCGAATTCGGCCGCGATCAGTTCGAAGTGATCTACCCAAGCGTCTCCGCCGAAGCTGAGCCGCCGGTGTCGGTGGTGGACAAAGTGGTCGAGAAGAAAGGCACCCGCCAGGCCGCTGAAGACTACCTGAAGTACCTGTGGTCGCCCGAAGGCCAGGAAATCGCCGCCAACAACTACCTGCGCCCGCGTGACCCGACAGTGCTGGCCAAGTACACCGACCGTTTCCCGAAAGTCGACTTCCTGTCGGTAGAGAAAACCTTTGGTGACTGGCGCACGGTGCAGAAAACCCACTTCAATGATGGCGGCGTGTTCGACCAGATTTACTCCGGCCAGTAAGCGTTCCTCAATACTGTGGGAGGGGGCTTGCTCCCGATAGCGGTGGGTCAGCCAGCACAGGCATTGACTGATCCACCGCCATCGGGAGCAAGCCCCCTCCCACATTGGTTTTGTGTAGTGTCATTATTTCGCGGCATGACCGTTATCACTACAAGCGGCCTACTCACTGCCGGCCATTGTCTTTACCCTCTCCCGCCATCTTCCTTCGCTTTTATGAGAACACCATGAACGCTACCCCCCACGCTACCGGCACCATGACCCGAGGCATGGTCATGCTGTTTGCGTTTTGCTGCGGCGCCATCGTCGCCAACATCTATTACGCGCAGCCGATCATCGAACTGATCGCGCCGGACATCGGGCTCACGCCGGCCATGGCCAGCCTGATTGTGTCGCTGACGCAGATCGGCTATGCCCTGGGCCTGTTCTTCCTGGTGCCGCTGGGGACCTGCTGGAAAACCGCAGGCTGATGATCATCACCACCGTGGTGGCCATCGCCAGCCTGCTGGGCGCCGCGTTCACCGAGCAGCCCAACCTGTTTTTGCTGGTGTCGCTGCTGATCGGCTTCAGCTCGGTGTCGGTGCAGATCCTGATCCCGTTGGCCGCGCACCTGGCGCCTGCCGAGTCCCGTGGCCGGGTGGTCGGCAGCATCATGGGTGGCCTGCTGCTTGGCATTTTGCTGGCGCGGCCGGTGTCCAGCGTGGTGGCGGACCACTTCGGCTGGCGCGCGATGTTCATGGCGGCGGCAGCATTGATGGTGTTCATCAGCGTGGTGTTGATGCTGACCATTCCCAAGCGCCAGCCGGACCACAGCGCCAGCTACGGCCAATTGCTGGGCTCGCTGGGCAGCCTGTTGCGGCACCAGCCGGTGCTGCGCCAGCGCGCGTTTTACCAGGGTTGCATGTTCGCCACCTTCAGCCTGTTCTGGACCGCTGCCCCACTGGAACTGGCACGCAATCATGGCCTGACCCAGAGCGAAATCGCGCTGTTCGCCCTGGTCGGTGCCCTGGGTGCCATCGCGGCGCCCATCGCCGGGCGCCTGGCCGATGCCGGCCACACCCACCGTGCGTCGCTGCTGGCGATGCTGTTTGCCGCGCTGAGCTTCCTGCCGGCCTTCGTGCACCCGCTGTACAGTGTGATCGGCCTGGCGGTGACCGGCGTGGTGCTGGACTTCTGCGTGCAGATGAACATGGTTCTCGGCCAGCGCGCCGTCTACGCCCTCGACGCCCAAAGCCGCAGCCGCCTGAACGCGCTGTACATGACCAGCATCTTCATTGGCGGCGCCTTCGGCTCGGCGATTGCCAGCAGCGTGTACGAACACGGCGGTTGGCTGGGGGTGATGCTGGTGGGCAGTGCGTTCCCGCTGGTGGCGTTGTTGCGGTTTCTCAGTGCGTCGCGCCAGGTGGCGGCGGCAACCGCTTAAGACCGCACCAACTTCTCCAAAGCCGCGTCCGCCAGAAATGACGAGCGGCTTTTGACTTTATGCTCGCGCACGTAACGGTCGATGCGTTGGATGACATAGCCGGGCAAGGTCACGTTGACCTTCTCGGTCTTGCCCAGATAGGGCGAGATGTCCAGCTCCAACATGCCCCAGCCCATGCCGGCGTAGTCTTCATGGGCGTGATGATTGGCGACTGAGGTTGGCATCGGAATCACTCCGCCCTCGGCGGCGATCTCCTGCAGCATGATGTGTGCAACCTCCACGGCCGCGTTGTACGCCTCTTCAAAACTGTCCCCGGCGGTGACAGCACCCGGAATATCGGGGATCTGGATACCGGTGGCGGTGAAGTCATCGCCCCATTCGATACAGATTGGGTATTGCATGCATGCTCTCCTTAAAACTGAAACAGCCCGGCGCGTTTCCTGATGCTTCTGACGGTGCCCAAGGGAAGATCCTTCTTCGGATGAGGCACCGGAATCGTGTACGGGTTATAGCGGTGGGTAAAAATGTGATGGCTGCCGGTGACGCGATCCAGCACCCAACCCGCTTCCAGCAATTCCTTGATCAATAGCCTGCTTTGCACCACCGCCTCCTTGGCTCGGACTGGATAAAAATAACTCTAGAGTTATCTTTACTCAAGCACAGAATTGACTGGTCTGACTGGCGGTTGTTTTACTGAATATGCACAACGGAAGGCGCGCCTGGTGGCGCGGTGGGTGATATCAAAGAGATCTAGGGTAGGCGTTTCGACGCAGTATCGGGCTCAGGCCGAGTGCCCGTGGGCCAGGCAGCAGAGCAAGCGCTCGACCGTATGTTCCAGCGGGCCGGAATTATCCAACACGAATAACCCTTCGCCATTGGCGGTGATCAGTTCCTCGGTGAACCGCACGTTGCGTGCCAGGCGTTCCTCAATATCGGCCAATGACTCACGTGCGCGTGCGATCAAACGCTGGCGCAACACCACCTGATCGACCGTCAGCAACAACACCAGCAACGTCGGATAACGCTCACGGGTTTGCGCCAGGTGCGCACGCGAACCATTGACCAGCACGTCCTCCCCGGCCGCCAGCCATTCATCGATCTGCTTGGGAATGCCGTAGGACAACCCATTGGCCTGCCAACTGAGGGCAAATTCGCCTTGCGCCTGCATCGCCGCAAACTGCGCCGGGCTCACGCCCACCGCCGCTTCACCCACCGCTTCCGCAGACCGGGTGATGACGCGGCGCACAATGCGGCAACCGCGCTCGGCCAAACGCGGGCGTGCGGCATCCAGCAGGCTGTCCTTGCCCGAACCTGAGGGTCCGATGAGATAGATCAACCTGCCTGCCATTACCACACCTATTTGTTTTCCCACTGATTGGCCTACTGTACCGGTTTGCCCGGTACAGCGAAGTATATCCAGCGAACCTTCGACAGCCAGGTCAGCAATGAATCGCTATGGCGCAGCGATTTCCTGTGGGAGGGGGCTTGCTCCCGATGGCGGTAAGTCAGGTAAACATTAGTCGACTGAAACACCGCTATCGGGGGCAAGCCCTAATGCCAGTCAGTTAAGCGTACACCGCCGTCTGTAGGAGCGAGCTTGCTCGCAAAAAACGTCAACGATAACGCGTGCTTTCTGAATGAACGCGGTGCCTGTGAGTTTTTCGCGAGCAAGCTCGCTCCTACAAAAAGCCTTAACTGACTGGCATTAGGGCAAGCCCCCTCCCACATTTGAACCCCAGCACTTGGAAGTACGCATTTCGCTGTCATGAAAAAGGCGACCCTCAGGTCGCCTTGTGTCATTGCGCGTACTGCTTGCTCAATCCCGGCGGCACGCCTTGCACGTTGGTTTCTTCCCACGGCCCGTTCGGGCTGATGGAGCGGCTCCAGCCGTTGCTCCAGCGGTAGTAGGTGCGCTGGCGGTAGAAGGTGTCGGGCTGGTCGTCGAGTACGTAGACCTGCATCTTGCCGTCCCAGTGGCTGGCGGCGCCAGGAGGTGGGGCGAAGGTCGGCGATTTGGTTGGCAGTGGTTTCGGCGGCGGAGTGACCGGGCCGGAGGGTTTGGTGGTCGGTTGCGTCGACGGGCCGGACGGCGGGATGGTCGGGCCGGAGGGTGCAGGAGGTGGGCGGTGGACCGCACAGGCGCTCAGGCCCACTATCAGGCTGAGCAGGGTGATACGTGCAAATGCGGTCATGGGCGTTTCCTCGAATTACTTATCCGGACTGTCGATGGTCAGCTGCTGCAGTGCAGTGGTGTTGCTGGCCAGGGGTTGGCTGCGGCCGATCCACTCGCCAGCGGTTGGAACACCTGCCCGGGATATGCGCGCAACCAGTTGGACTTCAGGGAAGTTGGACAGTTTCAACTGCGGCATCATCGCGTCGGCATCGCCCAGTTCCACGGTGATGGGCAGTTCGGCAACGCTGACACGCTTGGCCGCCAAGGGCGCCGGCGGGCCGCTGACGGCGCGGGCAAAGATGAACACGCTGTCGCCTGGCAGGGCCTTGGCTTTCACTTCGGCGGACAGGTCCACGCGTACCTTCAGCACGGCTTTTTGCGCGACAGTGCCGCCACTCTCCCTGAGCTTTTGCGCCGCGCGATCGATACCGCCTTGCAGCGCAACACGGGAATTGTCTTCGGGGGGCAGTTGCGCCAGCAGACGATTCCAGTAATCGATAGCCTCCTGATAGCGCTGGCCTTCGAAGGCGGCGATACCAAGCAGGCCAAGGCTGGTGACTTCCTTTGGATCGAGCTTCAAGGCTTCGTCGGTCAGCGCCTGGACCTTGGGTGACCACTGCTTGTTGTCAGCAAAATACTGCGCCTGAGCCCACTGCCCGAGCAGCTCGGGCTGGCGCCCGGCCAGGGCCACGGTGCGTTCGAAGACGTTGGCGGCATCGGCCGCACGGTCCTGAGCCATGTAGGCGCGCCCCAGGAAGTACAAGCCTTCTGCTGAATCCGGCTGCGCGACGGCGGCGCGCTCCAGGCGTCGGGTCATGTCGGCCATGGACACTGGCGGTTGGGAGAACTCACGGGCCAGTTCGACTTTGTCGCTGGCGCCAAAATGCAGATACATGCCCAAGCCCAGCACCGGTACCAACACCGCCGCCAGTAACGGCAGCGGTTTGCCCAGGCGGGATTCGCGAGGCTTTTCCAGGCCCTCGGTGTCGGCCAGCAACTCACGCGCCGCTTCGGCGCGGCCGGTATCGAGTTGCGCGGCATTCAACACGCCTTCGTCCTGCTGCACTTGCAGCTCGGCGACGCGTTCTTGATACAGCGCCACGTTCAGCGCGGTGCGATCCTCTTCACGCTGGGCGCGGCGGCCGCGCAAAACAGGGATCAACAGGAAACTCAGGGCAATCAACAGCAGCAGGCCGGCTGCGAGCCAGAAATCAATCATCAGTCTTGGTGTCCAGCAAGTGGTCGAGACGTTTACGCTCTTCAGGGGACAGCGCATCGGCGCCATCGGCAGGCGCGGCGCGGCGGCGGCGCACGATCACGGCCATCACCACCACGCCGGCCAGCAACAGCCCGGCAGGGCCGAACCAGAGCAGCGCGGTCTTGCCGGTCAGGGCCGGTTTATAGCGCACGAAATCACCGTAGCGGTCGACCATGAAGTCGATGATCTGTTGGTTGTCCTTGCCCTCCCCCAGCATGCGGAAGATCTCTTTGCGCAGATCAGCAGCGATGGGCGCGTTGGAATCGGCGATGTCCTGGTTCTGGCACTTGGGGCAGCGCAGTTCCTTGGTCAGCTCGCGAAAACGCTCACGCTCGGCGTCGTTGGCAAATTCATAGGTGTCGATGGCGGCGTGGGCCACTCCGATCAGCCCCAGCGCCAGGACAGCGGCAGCCAACAGGCGCTTCATGGTTTGGCCTCATCAACCAGGGCCTGGTATTTGGCGGCCAGTTGTTCGCGCCAGACCACGTCGTCGATCACGCCGACGTACTTGTCACGGATCACGCCCCTGGCATCGATAAAGAAGGTTTCCGGCGCGCCGTACACCCCCAGGTTCAGGCCGAGGTTACCGTCCTCATCGCGAATATCCAGCTGGTAGGGGTTGTGGAATTCGGCCAGCCACTTCAAGGCCGCGGCATTGTCGTCCTTGTAGTTGATGCCGTAGATCACCACACCGTTCTCGGCCAGTTTATTCAGCACCGGGTGTTCGACGCGGCAGGAGATGCACCAGGTGCCCCACACGTTGACCAGCGCCGGTTTGCCCAACAGGTCGGCGCGGGACAGCTGCTTGTCGCCCTGCACATTGGGCAGTGAAAACTCCGGGAACGGCTTGCCGATCATTGCCGACGGCAACTCGGCCGGGTCCAGGTACAGGCCGCGATAAAGGAACACCGCCACCACCAGGAACGCTGCCAGCGGCAACACCATCAACCAACGCTTCATACCGCTGCTCCCATACCGAGGGCTTCACGCACCCGGCTCTTGACCTTGACCCGATAGCGCCGGTCCAGCGCGGCGAGCAAACCACCGAAACCGGTCAGCAAACCGCCAAACCAGATCCAGCGCACGAACGGTTTCACATGCACCCGCACCGCCCAAGCGCCGTCGCCCAGCGGTTCACCGAGCGCCACATAAAGGTCACGGGTGAAACCCGCGTCGATGCCCGCTTCGGTCATCATTGAGCTCTGCACCGTGTACAGGCGTTTCTCCGGATGCAGCACGGCGATTTCCTTGCCGTTGCGCACGACGCGCACAGTGCCTTTGTCTGACGTGAAGTTCGGCCCTTCGAAATGCTTGGCGCCTTCAAAGATGAAGTGATAACCGGCCAGGTCCATGGACTCACCCGGCGCCAGACGCAGGTCGCGCTCGGCGCTGTTCTGGCTCGACAGCACCACACCCAGGGCACACACGGCGATGCCGAGGTGGGCGATCTGCATGCCCCAGTAGCTGCGGGTCAACGTCGGCAGGCCTTTGATCAGCCCCTTGTGACGGGTCTTGTCGGCAATGTCGCGCACACCGGCCAGCAATACCCAGGCCGCGAGCAGGAACGTGGCGAGCACCGCCCAGTTGAAATCGCCATAGGCCACCCCGGCGATCACGGCCAGGGCCACACTGCCCAGCAGCACCGGCATCAGCATGCCGGCCAGCCATTTCACCGGGGTGTCTTTCCAGCGCACCAGCATGCCGACCGCCATCACCACCATCAGCAGGCCCATCAACGGAATGAACAAGGCGTTGAAGTACGGCGGGCCGACGGACAGCTTGGCACCGCTCAAGGCATCCAGCACCAACGGGTACAGCGTGCCGAGCAGGATCATCGACGCGGCCACCACCAGCACCAGGTTGTTACCGAGCAGCAAGGTTTCCCGCGACCACAGGTTAAAGCCGACCTGGCTCTTGACCACCGGTGCGCGCAGGGCAAACAGCGTCAGCGAACCACCGACCACAAACAGCAGGAAGATCAGGATGAACACACCGCGCGCAGGGTCCGACGCAAACGCGTGCACTGACGTCAGCACGCCCGAACGCACGAGGAAGGTGCCGAGCAGGCTGAGGGAAAATGCCGCGATGGCCAGCAGCACCGTCCAGCTCTTGAACACGCCACGTTTTTCGGTGACGGCCAGGGAGTGAATCAGCGCGGTGCCGACCAGCCAGGGCATGAAGGACGCATTTTCCACCGGGTCCCAGAACCACCAGCCGCCCCAGCCGAGTTCGTAGTAGGCCCACCACGACCCCAGGGTGATGCCGATACCCAGGAAGGCCCAGGCGACGATGGTCCAGGGACGCGACCAGCGCGCCCAGGCCGCATCCAGGCGCCCGCCGAGCAACGCGGCGATGGCGAAGGCAAAGGCCACGGAGAAGCCGACATATCCCATGTAAAGCATCGGTGGGTGCACGATCAGGCCGATGTCTTGCAGCAGTGGGTTGAGGTCATGCCCGTCCATCGGAACCTGCGGCAGGATGCGGCTGAACGGGTTGGACGTCATGATCAGAAACAACAGGAACCCGATGCTGATCATGCCCATCACCGCCAGCACCCGTGCCAGCATCACTTGCGGCAATTGGCGCGAGAACACCGACACGGCGAAGGTCCAGCCGCCGAGGATCAACGCCCACAGCAGCAGCGACCCTTCGTGGGCGCCCCACACGGCGCTGAACTTGTAGTACCAGGGCAGCGCGCTGTTGGAGTTATTGGCCACATAGGCGACGGAAAAATCGTCGGTCATGAACGCGTACGTCAGGCAACCGAAGGCGAACAGCAGGAACGCGAACTGGCCCCAGGCGGCCGGCTGCGCCAGGCTCATCCACAGGCGGTCGCCGCGCCAGGCACCGAGCAGCGGCACCACGGCCTGGACGACGGCGAAGCACAGGGCGAGGATCATCGCCAACTGGCCCAGCTCAGGAATAAACAGTGCGGACGTCATCGCTTAGCCCTCCTTGGCAGGTGCCGGCATTGAGCCAGGCGCAGATTGGCCGCTGTCTTTTAGCGCTTTGGTGACTTCCGGCGGCATGTATTTTTCATCGTGCTTGGCCAGCACTTCATCGGCCACCACCACGCCGTTGGCGTTGAGCTTGCCCAGGGCGACGATGCCCTGGCCTTCGCGGAACAGGTCCGGGAGGATGCCGCGATAGGTGATGGTCACGGCTTTGTTGAAGTCGGTGACGACGAAGGTCACGTCCAGGGAATCGCCGGAGCGTTTCAGCGAACCCTTCTCCACCATGCCGCCGGCGCGAATGCGCGTGTCCACCGGCGCTTCGCCATTGGCGATCTGGGTCGGGGTGTAGAACAGGTTGATGTTCTGCTGCAGGGCACTCAGGGCCAGGCCCACGGCAATGGCGACGCCGGCCAGGATGGCAAGGATGATCAACAGACGCTTTCGGCGCAACGGATTCACTTATCGGTCTCCCGGCGCAGACGACGCGCCTCTTGTTGCAGGTAACGCTTGCGCGCCAGCAGCGGCACGGCGACGTTGAGGGCCAGCACCGCCAGGCAGATGCCATAGGCCGTCCAGACATACAGGCCGTGATGGCCCATGGCGAGAAAATCGCTGAATGAAGCAAAACTCATGCAGGCGCTCCCAGGCTGGCTTGAACTTCGGCCTTGACCCAGCTGGTGCGGGCTTCACGCTTGAGCACTTCCAGGCGCATGCGCAGCAGCAGCACCGCGCCGAAAAAGCAGTAGAAACCCAGCACCATCAGCAGCAATGGCGCCCACATTTGCACCGGCATCGCCGGTTTTTCGGTGAGGGTGAAGGTGGCGCCCTGGTGCAAGGTGTTCCACCACTCTACCGAGTATTTGATGATCGGGATGTTGATCACGCCGACAATCGCCAGCACCGCGCAGGCCTTGGCGGCGCTGTCACGGTTGCTGATCGCGTTGCCCAGGGCAATCAGGCCGAAGTACAGGAACAGCAGGATCAACATGGACGTGAGCCGCGCATCCCACACCCACCACGAACCCCAGGTGGGTTTGCCCCAGATCGCGCCGGTGACCAGCGCCACGGCGGTCATCCACGCACCTATCGGCGCGGCGCATTGCAGGGCGACGTCGGCGAGCTTCATCTTCCAGACCAGGCCGACGATGCCGCACACCGCCAGCATCACGTAGCAGGACTGCGCCAGCATGGCGGCGGGCACGTGGATATAGATGATGCGAAAGCTGTTGCCTTGCTGGTAGTCCGGCGGCGCGAAGGCCAGGCCCCAGACCAGGCCGATGCCGATCAGCAGCACGGCGGCGACACTCAACCACGGCAGCAGCTTGCCGCTGATGCCATAAAACCATTTGGGCGAGCCGAGCTTGTGAAACCAGGTCCAGTTCATTGCTGTTTCTCACGGTTGCTGCTTGTCGTGGCAAGCAGCTTAGGGTCTTTACTGGCCAAGCGTGTAACGCCTGACCAGACCTCATTATTCGCCGACGCTGATCTTCAGGCCGGCTGCTATGGCAAAGGGTGTCAGGGTTACCGCCAGGGCGGCCAGGCTGCCAAGCCACAGGAGGTAACCGGTCGCCGGCATGCCCATCAGCGCAGCCTGCAAAGCACCGCTGCCGAGGATCAGGACCGGGATGTACAACGGCAGAATCAGCAGGGCCAGTAACAGGCCACCGCGCTTCAACCCGACGGTCAACGCTGCGCCCACCGCCCCCAACAGGCTGAGCACTGGCGTACCGAGTAACAAGGACAGGAGCAACACCGGCAAGCATTCAACCGGCAAACCCAGCATCAGCGCCAGCAGCGGCGAAAGCAAGACCAGCGCGAGGCCGGAAAAGGCCCAGTGTGCCAGTACCTTGGCCAATACCAGAAGGGGCAACGGGTGCGACGAAAGGACCCATTGCTCCAGGGAACCGTCTTCGAAATCACTGCGAAACAGCCCGTCCAGCGAGAGCAGCACGGATAAAAGCGCCGCTACCCACACCAGTCCCGGGGACAAGGTTTGCAACAGTTTAGTCTCGGGACCGACCGCCAAGGGGAACAAGGCAACCACGATGGCGAAGAACACCAGCGGGTTGGCCAGTTCTGCCGGGCGACGGCACAACAGGCGGGCTTCGCGGGCGACCAGCAGCGCAAAGACACTCATGCCGACCACCGTCCCAGATCCAGTTCACGGTAACCGGCGGGCCTGCGCGCCAGGGTGTGGTGGGTGGTGAGCACCACCAACCCGCCCTGCTCGCAATGCCGGGCCAGGTGTTCTTCCAGTTGGGTCACGCCTTGTCTGTCGAGGGCGGTGAACGGTTCGTCGAGAATCCACAGCGGCGGGCCGGGCAAGTACAGGCGCGCCAGCGCGACACGACGCTGCTGGCCGGCGGAGAGGGTGTGACAGGGCACGTCTTCGAAGCCCTTGAGACCGACAGCGGCCAGGGCCTGCCAGATGGCATCGCGACCAGCGGGATGATGCAGGGCGCTGAGCCAACTGAGGTTTTCTTCTGCGGTGAGTACGTCCTTGATCCCGGCGGCGTGGCCGATCCAGATCAGGTTGCGGGCCAACTCGGTGCGCTGTTCATGCAGGGGCTTGCCGTTAAGCCGCACCTCGCCTGCCGTCGGCTGCATCAACCCGGCCAGCAAGCGCAGCAGGCTGGTCTTGCCACTGCCGTTGGGGCCGCTGATTTGCACCATGTCGCCACCCGCCAGGCGCAATTCGAGGTGTTCGAACAGCAGGCGCAGGTCGCGTTCACAGGCAAGCGCTACGGCTTCAAGAAGAGGGCTGGTCAAGAGATCGCGGGCCTTTACGGTTCAAGTCGGCGGTGCAGCGGCCGTTATAGAGAAATGCACAATAACGGCTTTGGCGACCGATTTTAGAGAGCTGGATCAAATAGTTGTGAGGTTTTTACCGCTCTCTTTGCAGACGGGCGGCATTATACATGCGATGCCCTACTCTAAAGAGGGCAATTTCCCCAGAGACGATGCGCACGATGACCGGTGAGATCAACCTTCCTACCCTGCCGCCAACCGCGACTTCAGGCCCTGCCCCGCTGCCTGCGGTCGGCGAACTGCTTAAGCTGCTGGAGCCGCAGACCGGCTTGATCGCGCCCGGAAAAACCGTCAACGCCGAGGTGATCGCGCTTAAACAAGGCGGCGAAGCTTTTCAGCTGCTGTTGAAGTTAACCCTCGATGGCGGTCGCCAGACCCTGGTGCAAGCCAGCAGCACCCAGCCGTTACCGTTGGGCAGTAACGTGGCCGTGGGCCAGACGCAAGCGGGCAACCTGACCCTCTCGCTGCAGCAGGCGTTGAGCGCCAATGTCGCCGCCCTCACCCGCATCGACACCGCCCAAATGCCGGTAGGCACGCTGCTGCAAGCCAAGGTGCTGACCACCCAGCTGCTGCCCCAAGGCAGCTCGCAGCCAGCGGTCTATCGCTCGCTGGTGAGCGTGCTCAATAGCGCCATGACCACTGCCACCCTCACCGTGGAAAGCCCGCAGCCGTTACGGGTTGGCAGCCTGCTCAGCGCGGTCGTGCAGGACGCGCAGACCCTGAGCTTCGTGCCCTTGAGCGGCATGAAGGACCAATTGGCTGTCGCGCAGCAACTCTCGACCCAGCAAAGCCGCCAAGGCTCGCTGGATGCGGTGTTTACCGCCCTGCAGAACCTGCCCCGTGGCGACAGCACCTCCGCCGACCTGCGTGGGGCGGCCGAGCGTTTACTGGCGGCATTGCCCGACCTGGCGCAAGTCAGTAACCCCAAGATATTGGCGCAACTGGTGCAGAACAGCGGAGCCTTTCTGGAGGCCAAGCTGCTTGCCGGGCAGAATCCACAAATACCACCGCTGGACATGAAGGGCGCGCTGCTGCGCCTGGTCGCGGATCTACTGCCTGCCCTGCCCGCCAGCACCAATCTGAATGCCATCCTCGCCGCCAATACGCTGGCCCAGGTATTGCCCAATTTTGTGCGCAGCCCGTTGGGCACCCTCGGTCAGGTCAGTGCGCGTCAGATGCCCGCGAGTTTCCCGCTGCCCGAGCGGCTGATGGCCAAACTGGAAGGCGAAGGCGACCTGGAAAACCTGCTGCGCCTGGCCGCCGGCGCGATCGCTCGCTTACAGAGCCACCAACTGTCGAGCCTGGAACAGACCGGCACCACCGCCGATGGCCGCCTGCAAACCACCTGGCAACTGGAAATCCCCATGCGCAACCTGCAGGATATCGTGCCGCTGCAGGTGAAATTCCAGCGCGAGGAGCCGCCCGCGGATAAAGAGCAGCCCGACCGCAAAGAGCGCAAAGACCCCAAGCAGATGCTCTGGCGCGTGGAACTGGCGTTCGATATGGAGCCATTGGGGCCGTTGCAGGTGCAGGCGCAACTGACTCAGGGCAAACTCTCCAGCCAGTTATGGGCGACACGGCCCTTTACCGCCAGCCTGATCGAAAACCACCTGGGCAGCCTGCGCGAGCGCCTGGTGGCATCCGGGCTTAACGTAGGCGATCTGGATTGCCACCTCGGCACCCCGCCGCGCGGCCCTAAAACCGGACTGGAACAACGCTGGGTGGATGAGACCGCATGAAGAACCCCTCACCTCCCCGCCAGGCGATCGCCCTCAAGTACGACGGCCAGCAAGCCCCCACCCTGACCGCCAAGGGCGATGAGGCCCTGGCTGAAGCGATCCTCAAGCTGGCGCGGGAAAATGAAGTGCCCATCTATGAAAACGCCGAATTGGTAAAACTGCTGGCGCGTATGGAACTGGGGGACAGTATTCCGGAAGAGTTGTACCGCACGATCGCCGAAATCATCGCGTTTGCCTGGACCTTGAAGGGCAAGTTCCCGGTGGGCTATGACCCCGACGCGGGGCCGGTGGAGCGGGATGTAACGGAACGTGGCGACGACTACTGAATAAAGCCAGGCCAACACCGATTCAAATGTGGGAGGGGGCTTGCTATGTAGGAGCGAGCTTGCTCGCGAAAGACTCAGAGCCCCCGCGTTTATCCAGAATGAACACGTTGCCTGGACGTTTTTCGCGAGCAAGCTCGCTCCTACAATGAGCCCCTTTCGCTTAACTGATCGGCGTTGAGGCTTGCCCCGATAGCGGTGTATCAGTCACCTGAACCTGCGCTATCGACCAAGCCGATAAACCTCAGCGGCGCAGGAGACGGTCCAGCACCAGCAGGGCTACCGCACCAATCGCGAGTGCGGCGACTGGTTTTTCTTTAACGAACGTAGATACGCTGTCCAGCGCGTCGCCATAGGTCTGGGTCAGCTGACCGGCAGCTTGTCGTCCAACACCTTCTGCTTCGATCTTCGAATCACCCAACAACTTCCCGACCGCACTTTGTGCCTTGCCGGCGAGTTTTTGTGCAACACCTTCTGCTTGTTCACTCTTCATGATTCACCACACCTTTGCGTGTCATTGATCAGCTCAGGGTCGACCCAAGCCAGGGGTTATCTGCACAGCGTTAGGGGCATGGGCGTCATCATTAGTTCAAAGTTGATGAACCTCCGGAATCGAAGGCCCCGAGCGTGGAGAAGCTAGGGCGCGAGGCCCTAGCAGGTATCATTTTTTCTTTTTCGTCGGCTTTTCTGCTTTCTCTGACTTCTTCTCTGCCTTCTCCGGCTTCTTCGCCTTTTCTGGCTTGCTGTCAGCTTTTTTCACGGACTTCTTGGGTTCAGCATCTTTTTTCTTGTCTTTCTTTTCCGAAGATTTTGAAAGAGCCGATGCCGCTGCGGATTTTTTTGCGGGTGAAGACTTTTTGTCTTTCAATTCCTTGCTGGCTTTCGAACCTTCACCTTTGCTTTTCTTCTCGTCTTTAGCCACGTTGCCCACCTCTCGGAATATGCCGATATTGGCAAATTGCCTGTGCGATTCGTCACAAGCTATTCGTTAGGTAAGCGCGTTCACGGGCGGTTCAAATTTTTGCTGCGTCGACAGGCTGACCAATTGGGTTGTCGGGCGCCCGGTCACTTCGATTGAACGATCAATTGGACGCTCCCTCTATCGCATAACCAGTGAATGGAGGATGTGACCATGATCGACTCAGCAACCGGCATGAAGCCAGGGGAACGTTATTCAATCGAGAGCCAGGAGCGCACTCATCATTTCCCGGGTTTTTTTCTCGATGGAAAATACTACTTGGGCCCCGAGCTTATGACTGCCGTGGGATGGCTTGAAGGTCAGAAATTCCTGTACGACGAACTCGACGCGCTGGGAGACCCGGTGTTCCCTGAGCGGGTCGCTGGCGTTATCGAAGACCTGACGTTGACGCTCAATGACGGCGCCCGCCTCAAGTTGAAGGAAGTTCGCTTTCACGCACCGCTGGAACAGCCCGACCCGAAATCGACGAGGAAGATCGAAGGCGGCTGGAGAGACGCCAAGAAAAATCGTCCGCTGCTTATCGCATGTGTCACCGCTTTGGCATTCGGCGGTATTGCGTTTGCACTCGCTCGACAGAAACGCGAAAAACGTGGCCTGCGCAGATAATTTTGGGTGGTTGCCTGGGTTCCATCTGCAAGTAGATGGAACCCAGGCTTTCACGATGGCCCACAATGAGTAGGCGAAATTAATCCAGGACTTCACTGAGTGGAATGAAATTGACCTGATCCCCAAGCGCCAAGGTCGTCCCTTCCAGCACTTCCACCAACCCTTGCGCCCACGCTGCACTGCGTAACACGCCGGAGCTCTGGTTGCCGTAGATGACCGCTTGGCCCTGCTCGATACGCCCGCGCAGATACTCACGGCGGTTGCCTGGCTTGGGCCACACGAACCCCACCGGCACATTGAAACGTAGCGGCGCAACGTCTCGCACACCTTGGCGGCGCAGCAGGTAAGGCCGCGCCAACAGGGCAAACGTCACCAGGGTCGACGCGGGATTACCCGGCAGGCCGATCACCGGCACGCCACGAAAGTGGCCGAAGGTCAGCGGCTTGCCCGGTTTGATCGCCAATTTCCATAGCGCCAGCTCGCCCTCTTCACGCAGGGCAATGCCGAGGAAATCCGCCTCGCCCACCGACACACCGCCAGTGGACAGGATCAAGTCGACGCTGCCCACGCCAGCCAATCGCGTGCGCGTCTGTTCCAGGTTGTCCGGCAGGATGCCGGCATCGATCACTTCACAGCCCATTCGCGTCAGCCAACTGCACAGCACGCGGCGGTTGCTGTTATAGATCTGGCCTGGCCCCAGCGGCAAACCGGGCTCGATCAGCTCATCGCCGGTCGACAGCACGGCCACCCGCACCCGGCGCACCACGTTCAGGTGATCGCGCCCAAGCGAAGCGGCCAGGCCCAACTCGATCGGGCCCAGGCGCGTGCCCGCGGGCAACACCAACTCGCCGACCGTGGTTTCCTGGCCTTGTGGGCGGATGTTCTGGCCAGCGTGCAGCGGCTCGCTGAAACTCACGCGCTCATCGCCGTGAAGGGTCGCGTTTTCCTGCATTTCCACGCAGTCCGCACCCTGGGGCACCGGCGCGCCGGTAAAGATGCGCGCGCAGGTGCCGGCCGCCAGAGGCTCTGGCGCGACGCCGGCGAAAATGCGTTGGCTGATCGGCAAGGGTTCGCCGGTCCAGTCCGCCACGCGCAGCGCGTAGCCGTCCATGGCGCTGTTGGGCCAGGGCGGCAGGTCGAGGGTGGAGACCAGATCTTGCGCTAATACGCGGCCATCGCACTCGGCCAGGCGCATGCTTTCGTGCTCGCGGATCGGCGACGCGTCGGCCATGTCCAACAAACGCTGCAAGGCCACTTCCACCGGCATCAAGGCGCCGGACTTGCCGGGCTTATCCACGCGATTCACAAGGCTCGGCCTGTTTCAGATGCGGGACGAAGTTGCACGGCCGATGACGGTTATCCAGCTGTTCCGCCAGGATGCCGTCCCAACCGGTGCGCACCGCATTGGTGGAGCCTGGCAGGCAGCACACCAGGGTGCCATTGGCCAGGCCGGCCAGGGCGCGGGACTGCACCGTGGACGTGCCGATGTCGGCTACGGATATCTGGCGAAACAGCTCGCCGAAACCATCGACCTGCTTGTCCAACAGGCAGCTCACCGCTTCGGGCGTGCTGTCGCGGCCCGTGAAGCCGGTGCCGCCGGTGATCAGCACGACCTGCACCACGTCCTCGGCGATCCAATGGGCAACCTGGGCGCGGATTTTGTAGAGGTCGTCCTTGAGCAGCACCCGTTCGGCCAGGGTGTGGCCGGCGGCGGTCAGGCGGTCGACGAAGACCTGGCCCGACGTGTCGGTGTCCAGGGTACGGGTGTCGCTGACGGTCAATACAGCGATATTCAGGGGTACGAAGGGCGCATCGGCCTTGGCGTTCATGGCACGGTCCGGTTGTCGAAGGAACAGCCCGATGTTATATCACAGGCCCCTATTTCCATGCCGCAGCGGAACCGCCATGTCTGTTGAATCTTCACCCCTGCCTTGCTCGATTTTATTGTTGGCCGGTGGGCGTGGCCAACGCATGGGCGGCCAGGACAAGGGGCTGCTGGAATGGCGCGGCGAGCCCTTGATTGCGCACCTGCAACGCCTGGCGCGGCCGCTGACGGACGACCTGATCATCTCGTGCAATCGCAACCACGCGCGGTATGCGCCCTATGCCGACCAACTGGTGAGCGACGACAGCTCGGACTTTCCCGGGCCACTTGCCGGCATCCGCGCGGGATTGTTCGCCGCACGCCATGGGCATCTGCTGATCCTGCCCTGCGATGTGCCGCGCATCGATGCACGACTGCTGGCCGACTTGCGTGCCACAGCGCGCTGCAACCCGCAGGTTCCGGTGATGATTCGCCACGGCGAGTTCTGGGAACCCTTGCTCTGCATCCTCCCCACCGCCCTGAAAGAACAAGTGGAACGAGCCTGGCAAGCGGGCGAACGCAGCCCGCGGAAAATTTTCCTGCAACTGGGTGGCGTGGCGCTCGAATGCGCCACCGATGACCCGCGCCTGGCCAATCTTAATACCCCCGAGCTGTTGCACCCACAGGCTGGCGTGTCAGAATGAGCCTTGCATCAGGAACTTTGCCGGCGTTGCACACGTCACAAGGTCAGCATTTCAAAAGTATTCTCTCGGAGACACACTCATGACTCAACGGACCATCGCCGCTCTCATGCTTGCACTGGGCCTCGCCACCCTCGCCGGTTGCGCTTCGCCAACAGTGATCACCCTGAATGACGGTCGCGAAATCCAGGCCGTCGACACCCCGAAATACGATGAAGATTCGGGCTTCTACGAATTCGAACAGTTGGACGGCAAACACACCCGTATCAACAAAGATCAGGTTCGTACCGTTAAAGACCTGTAAGCCAGCGCTTGCACACAAGGCCCGCCTCGCGCGGGCCTTGTCGTTTCTGGCGTTTACCAGTCCAGGGTGATTTCGCTGCGAAAGGTGCGTTGCTGGCCGCTGACCGGGTCGATGAAACGTACGCCCTGGGCCAGCAACTTGAGCGGGTTGGCGTAGTCGTCCACCGCGTCCTTGATCACGTTGGGATAGAACGGGTCATTGCAGATGCTCGCCCCGAGCGCAGTCATGTGGACGCGCAACTGGTGCTTCTTGCCGGTGACCGGGAACAGGCCATAGCGCCATAAATCGCCGTGTTTCTCGCGCACTTCCAATGCCGTTTCGGTATTGCTGGCACCGGGGCCTTCCTGCATGCGGAAGAACGGTTCGCCGTCCACCAGCCGGCTCTTGTGCACCAGCGGGAAGGCCAGATCAGGTAAGGCCGGGGCAATGGCTTCGTAGAATTTATCGATGCGCCGCGTGGGAAACAGCTGCTGATAGGCCGCGCGGCTATCGGGATTGGCCGAGAACAGCACCAGCCCTGCGGTATGCCGGTCGATGCGGTGCAGGGGCACCAGGGCGGGATTGTCCAGACGCCGGATCAAACGGCGCAACAGGGTTTGTTCGACGTACTCGCCGGCGGGGGTCACCGGCAGAAAATGCGGTTTGTCGGCCACCACCAAGTGTTCATCGGCGTACAGGATGGTTTCCTGTACCGGGATTACTTTCTCGTTGGGCACTTCGCGAAAGTAATAAATGCACAGGCCTTCCTTGTACGCCAGGTCCAGGCGAATGGGGCGACCGTTGATATCCAGCACCCGGCCACGAGCAATGCGGTCCAGCCAGTGTTCACGGGCGATTGCCGGGAAATGATCGCACAGGCAATCGAGCACCGTCGCCCACGGGCCAGGCGGCAGGTATAAGGTGCTGGCTTGGTGCTGTGACGGGGAAAAACCGGAAGTGGACATGCAGATGCTCAAAGCCTGGAATAAACAGGCGGGCATTATCCCGCATGGCGCGGGATTGAGCCTAGGAGAGATCTCAGGCCTTGACCAATTGCGCGCGCAAAACCTTCGAAGCGCTCGCCGCGTCGGTAAACTCCTTGAGCCAGCGCAGCACGTCTACGGCCTCCCAACGGCCCGGATCGTACAGGGCGTAGAGCAAGCCCTGGTAACCCACCACATCCAACTGCTTGTGATAACCGGCACGCTGGAACAGCGCCTCGATTTCCGCAAAGCAGGTATTGAAATGCACTTTGTTGAAGGGCGTCTTGCCTTCCGTGACCAGGCCATCGAGGCGCAGCTCGCTCACCGCATCGCGCACGACGTCGGCGGACATGCGATTGACGCTGCTTTTCAGTTGTTCGACATTCACCACGGGCGTTCCCTCTATTCAATCGCTGTACAAACATACAGTAACGTAATATTAGGAAACCCGCCATGGTCTAAAACGTCAGCGCAGGAAAGCAACCACTTGGTCAGTGTCGAACGGCCAATCCAGTTCAGCCCCGGTGTCCACCCGTCTAAGCACCGGAATCCGCAGGCCGTAGACCTCGGTCAAGTCGTCGGGATGAGTGATATCCACCAGCTCCACAAGCAACCCGTGTTCGACGAGCGGCATGATTTCGGCTTCGGCAATTTCACACAGATGGCAACCCAGGGTGCCGAACAGCTGGCATTCAGGAAGCATGGCAAATCAACTCGAATGGAAAACACGCCACCATTCTAAACCCAACATTGGGCAACCGGCGCGCCGATCAATCCTGGCTGACAGCGCCGATCTTGTGGATCGACAAGTCCGCCCCGTAATACTCCTCTTCCTGGCTCAGGCGCAGCCCGCACACGCGCTTGATCACACCGTACACCAGCAGGCCGCCGCCCAGCGCCACGGCGACGCCGAGGACGGTGCCGATCAACTGACTGACCAGGCTCACACCGCCCAGCCCACCCAGCGCCGTCTGCCCGAAGATGCCGCAGGCAATGCCGCCCCATACCCCACACAGGCCATGCAGTGGCCATACGCCCAGCACGTCATCGATTTTCCAACGGTCCTGGGCCGCCATGAAGCACCAGACGAACAAGCCCCCGCGACCACACCGGTGACCAACGCGCCCACCGGATGCATCAGGTCGGAACCGGCACAGATCGCCACCAACCCGGCCAGCGGGCCGTTGTGCAGAAAGCCGGGGTCATTGCGGCCGATCACCAGCGCGGCGACGGTGCCGCCGACCATTGCCATCAACGAGTTGACCGCCACCAGGCCGCTGACGCCATTGAGGGTTTGCGCGCTCATCACGTTAAAACCGAACCAGCCCACGATCAGGATCCACGAGCCCAGCGCCAGGAACGGAATGCTCGAAGGAGCAAACGCCACCAGGCGCCCGTCGCGGTAACGTCCGTTGCGCGGGCCGAGCAACAGCACCGCTGCCAACGCCAGCCAGCCGCCCATGGCATGGACCACCACGGACCCGGCGAAGTCATGGAAGCTGGCGCCAAAGGTCGCGAGCAGCCAGGCTTGCAGGCCGAAGTTGCCGTTCCACGCCATGCCTTCGAAGAACGGGTAGATGAACGCCACGATCAATGCCGTCGCGCACAACTGCGGCGCGAACTTCGCGCGCTCGGCAATCCCCCCGGAAATGATCGCCGGGATCGCGGCGGCAAAGGTCAGCAGGAAGAAAAACTTCACCAGGCCGTAGCCATGATCCGCGCTGATCACCGCCGCCGGCTGCATGAAGCTGACCCCATAGGAGATCCAATAGCCTATAAAGAAATAAGCCAGGGTGGAGATCGCGAAGTCGCTGAGGATTTTCGACAACGCGTTGACCTGATTCTTCTGGCGCACCGTACCGACTTCCAGAAAGGCGAAACCGGCGTGCATGGCCAGGACCATGACCGCGCCGATCAGGATGAACAGGGTATTGGAGCTGTGGACAAGGGTGTCCACCGCACTTTGCAGATTTTCCATGGAGGTTGGCAGGCCTGCGGTAAGGCAAACAGCACCAAAGCGGTTCAAGCCGGGGTTGCTCGCACCAAATTGGCACCAAAGCCGCCGTCCTTCTTCAGAGGACGTGAACTGCTTTAGCGCAGCGATCAACACAACCGGCGCTCCCCGACGGGGTATTTGCGCGAGTTTCAGTTAATTAGGGTAAGGTTTTTCAAGGTTTTCACCTCGACCGCCCGGATTCAGCGCAGGCCCCAGGGCATGCGCACCAAGGCAAAGCAAAAGCTGTACCACACAATCGCAGTGAACCTTCGGCGAACCCGGCGACTCGAAACCACACGTACAGAACAGCCACACACGGAGATAACCATGGCCGGCAAAACAGCAAAGACTGCTCAAGAAATATTGATGGCGGATTTCCAGACCCTGGTCAGCGATACCGAAAGGTTGCTGGACGACACTGCCATCCTGGCCGGTGATCAGGCCGATGAGCTGCGCACCAAGATTCACGAAAGCCTGCTCAAGGCCCGCGAAACCCTGCAATTGACCGAAGACTCCCTGCGCGAGCGTGGGCAGGCGGCCATTACCGCAACCGAAGATTACGTGCAGGCCAACCCATGGCAGTCTGTCGGCATTGCGGCGGGCGTGGGCTTTTTGATCGGTCTGTTGGCTACCAGGCGTTAATATCATGGCTATCGACGAATCCAGCTCGTCTAAGGGCGCAGGTACCACCTCCCGCCGCCTGGGCGCTGCCGTGCTCGGCTTACTGCACAGCCATGTCGAACTGTTTGGCATCGAGTTACAGGAACAGAAGGCACGCACGGTCAGCCTGCTGCTGTTTGCCGGCTTGGCGTTAGTGTTTGCGCTGCTGTTATTGGTGGGCCTATCGACGTTGGTGATGATCCTGGTATGGGACACCGGCTACCGCCTGACCGGGATCATCTGTCTGTGCGTGTTTTACAGCCTGGCCGCAGCATTCTGCGGGGTACGCTTGAAAGCGGCCGTGTTCGATGAGTCCACGCCCTTCCACGCCACCCTCGAAGAATTGGCCAATGACCGGGAGCGCCTGTTGCCATGAGCCTGCCTGAAATCCCGCAAAACTCGTCCCGTCGGGAGATGCGCAAGGCGTTGATCCGCCTGCGCATGGAAATGCACCGTCAGGAAATCCGTCACGAGTCCCAGCAACTGATGGCGCCGCTGCACAAAGTGCGCGACCTGCGTCACAACTGGCAAGACAGCCTGGGCATCAAGCACGCGCCGCTGTGGGGCGTGGCGGCGGTGACATTGATGGGGTTCTTCACCGGCAAGGGCGCCAAGGGCGGCAGCATCAGCAGCGTGACGCGCCTGGTACGGCTGGGGGCCGGGTTGATCCCGCTGATCAAACTGGCCATGCAAGGCGCATCGCGCAGAAAATAAGCCCCGCTCGCTGACTCCACGCTACAACTGACCGCCTGGCAACTGCGCCACGGCGGTCAGTGCCTGTTGTCTGCCGCTGTCCACCTGAAGATTTCCGCTTGCCCCGCCCGCGTGGAAACGGGAAGCTGCAGGTGTCATTCACCGTACGGAGAGTACCTGCCTTGGATTGGCCTACCCTGCTGACCCGCGAACGTCTTGGCAAGCCCCTGCACAGCCCCGAAGAACTAGGCCGCAGCCCTTTTCACAAAGACCATGACCGCATTATTTTTTCCGGCGCTTTCCGTCGCCTGGGCCGCAAGACCCAAGTGCATCCGGTTTCGAGCAACGACCATATCCACACGCGCCTGACTCACTCGCTGGAAGTCAGCTGTGTGGGCCGCTCCCTTGGCATGCGCGTCGGTGAAACGTTGCGCGGCGCCCTGCCCGACTGGTGCGATCCCAGCGATTTGGGCATGGTGGTGCAATCGGCCTGCCTGGCCCATGACATCGGTAATCCACCCTTCGGTCACTCCGGCGAAGACGCCATTCGCCACTGGTTCCAGCAGGCCGCCGGGCGCGGCTGGCTGGATGACATGAGCAACGCCGAGCGCAATGACTTCCTCAACTTTGAAGGCAACGCCCAGGGTTTCCGCGTATTGACCCAGCTTGAATATCATCAATTCGACGGCGGCACGCGGCTGACCTATGCCACCTTGGGCACTTACCTCAAGTACCCCTGGACTGCCCGCCACGCGGACTCGCTGGGCTACAAGAAACACAAGTTCGGCTGCTACCAGAGCGAGTTGCCGATTCTGGAACAGATCGCCCATAAACTCGGCCTGCCTCAACTGGAGGAGCAACGCTGGGCCCGCCACCCCTTGGTGTACTTGATGGAGGCCGCCGACGACATCTGCTATGCGCTGATTGACCTGGAAGATGGCCTGGAGATGGACTTGCTGGAGTACGCCGAAGTCGAGTCACTGCTGCTCGACCTGGTGGGTGATGACCTGCCGCAGACGTATCGGCAATTGGGCCCGCAGGATTCCCGTCGGCGCAAGCTGGCGATCCTGCGCGGCAAGGCCATCGAGCACCTAACCAACGCAGCGGCGCGCGCATTCGTCGAACAACAGGACGCCCTGCTTGCCGGCACCCTGCCTGGCGACCTGGTTGAGCATATGCACGGTCCGGCGAAGCGTTGCGTACTGGATGCCAAGGACATGGCGCGCAAGAAAATCTTCCAGGACAAACGCAAGACCCTGCATGAAATCGGCGCCTATACCACCCTGGAAATTCTGCTGAACGCTTTTTGCGGTGCGGCGTTGGAGCAACACGGCGGGCGTACGCCGTCGTTCAAGCACCGGCGCATTCTCGACTTGCTGGGCAACAGCGCGCCGGACCCTGCCTGGCCATTGCACGCCTCGTTCCTGCGCATGATCGACTTCATCGCCGGCATGACCGACAGCTATGCCACCGAGATGGCTCGAGAGATGACCGGGCGCTCCAGCCCTCAATAACGACTCGATCGACTCGCTCTGTTGCCTGAAACGAATCGCCCTACGATGGGAACAGAGCGGCCTGATCGAATTCGTACATATTCCCGAGGAATAATCACGCACGCCATCGCAGACAAGACGAGCAGTTCCTACGCTCCCATCGACGCTTGACTCACTGTGTACTCTCTATGCCCAACTATCCCCTTCGTATTCTTTTGGTGGAGGATCACCCTTTTCAACTCCTCGCCACCCAATGCTTGCTTAGAAGCTTCGGCTTCCACCAGCTCACCCCCGTCGAAAATGCCGAACAGGCCATACGCACCATGACCCAGTCTGAATTCCCCTTCGACTTGATGTTATGCGACCAATGCCTGCCCGACCTGCCCGGCCTTGAGTTGGTAGAAATCGCCAGCCGTGGTCAGTTTATTACCCGAGCGATTCTATTGAGCGGGCTACCAACGACGGAATTACTCAAACTGACCGCACAAGCTGCGCAGCGTAATCTGCCACTTCTGGGTTGTTTATCAAAACCGTTAAATAAAGATGAACTTGAGCGCTTAATGAGTTTAACTCAGCCATTATAAGTGTAGGATTTTATACCTTAGTAATTGCGAAAAACAACGAGAGAGCTGTCGCAAAATACCCGTGACCGTTAGCTACGCCAACCGCCCTGAAAACACACACACTTAGTGTCACAATTACCTAGCAACTCGTAGGCCTATGCCTTTCTTTGTGTAGGAAACTTCCTGTTTTGCGCTTGTCGCCCCCACGCTTCATGCTGCTGGCTCTTCTTCTGAGCTAATGTGAACGCTTTATTTGCACCTGCATGGAATGTGATTATGAACACCGTTTTTATTATCGACGACCACCCCGTTATACGGCTCGCCATCAGAATGTTACTGGAACATGAAGGTTACAAAGTCGTTGGAGAAACGGATAACGGGTGCGACGCCATACAAATGGTCCGCGAATGCCTGCCAGACTTGGTAATTCTGGACATCAGCATTCCGAAACTTGACGGCCTCGAAGTTCTCTGCCGCTTCAACGCCATGAACACTTCGATGAAAACCCTGGTACTTACTGCCCAATGCCCGACGCTGTTTGCCACGCGCTGCATGCGTTCGGGCGCGGACGGTTACGTCTGCAAGGAAGGCGACCTGAGTGAACTACTGAGTGCTATCCGCGCCGTACTATCCGGGTACAACTACTTCCCCAGCCAGGCATTGAATGCAAATGGAACGGAAGGCATGGACACGCAGGAGCTGGACTTGTTCAGGGCTGTTAACGACCGAGAACTCATGGTCTTGCAACTTTTCGCACAAGGCCGCACCAACAAAGAAATAGCCAAGGGCATGTTCCTGAGTAATAAAACCGTCAGCACGTATAAAAAGCGACTAATGCAAAAACTAAAAGCCCAGTCTTTAGTCGAGCTCATCGAGATGGCAAAACGAAACGCGCTAGTGTGAGAAAACGGATGCCCAGCCGTATCAAGGACTATTTGATCATATTGAGTGCCGGTTTGTACTTCAGCACTACCGTGCTTGCGGACGACTCCACCGACCCGCAACACTTCACTTTATTGAGCCGCGCCGGAATCGTTCAACTGAACACTCAACTGGACAGGACCCAGCGCCAGTGGCTGCAATACAAGCGCGAACTGGTGCTGGGTACTGCCGCGCCTGACTACCCGCCGTTCGACCTCACCTCCAGTGGTCGCGATTACGAAGGCCTTACCGCAGATTATGCAGGCCTGCTGGCCAAGGCACTGGCCATACCGGTGAAGGTCCTGCGCTACCCTACCCGGGTGGCCGCCATTCAAGCCCTCGAAGCTGGCGACATCGATTTGCTGGGCTCCTCCAACGGCTTTGAGGCCGCGAATCCCAATCTCACATTGTCGGCACCTTACGCCGTGGACCAGCCAGTACTGGTCACTCGCGAGGGGGAAACCCGCAGCCTCAGCGATGGCCTTGAAGGGCTGCGCTTGAGCCTCGTCTATCATTACCTGCCGTTCGATGAAGTGGAAAAGCTGTACCCCAAGGCGGATATCCGCACCTATCCCTCTTATCAAAATGCCCTGAATGCAGTGGCGTTTGACCAGGCGGATGTATTTCTTGGCGATACGATTTCCACCCACTTCATGATTAACAAGGGCTACCTCAAAAACGTTCGCATGGCCAACTTCGGCAAGCATGAAGCCTATGGCTTCAGCTTTGCCCTGCGCCACGACAACCTCGTTCTCCTGAGCATTGTCGACACGGTGCTGGCGGCCGTGCCCATCAATGAGCGGGATAGCATCGCCAAGCGTTGGAGCGCCGGCAGCGATATCTTGCTGACCGACGAGAAACTGCAACTGACCCCGCGCGAAGAACGCTGGTTGAAGGCGCACCCGGTGGTAACGGTCATCGTGAATGAAACCTTTGCCCCGCTCACCTTCTTCGATGCGGAGGGCAACTTTCGCGGCATCACCGCCGACCTTCTTGAACTCATTCGCTTGCGCACCGGCTTGCGTTTTGCGGTGCAGCGCGGACGTAAAGTCGACGATATGATCGAGCAGGTCGCCACGCAGAAAGTCGATATGATCGGGGCGATCGTGCCGAGTAACCAACGGGAGGCGCAGCTGAATTTCAGCCGTCCCTACCTGGAAAACTCGTACGTGCTATTGACCCGCAAAGAACCCGGAGCACCGCTGAACCTGGAGCAGATGGCGGGCAAGCGCCTGGCGGTGACCCTGGGCACTCCGCTGGCCGAAATCCTGCGCAAAGACTTTCCGCAGATTCAACTGGTGGAAACCGGCGATACCTTCAGGGCCTCCGAGTTGCTTGCACAAGGGCAAGTGGATGGCGCTGTGAACACACTGTTGATCGCTAACTATTTCCTGTCCTCGAAGGTTTTCCGGGACAAGCTGCAGATCACCACGAGTATTGGCACCACGCCGGCGACGTTCGCCCTGGCCACCTCTCGCCATGCCACCGAGTTGGGCTCGATCCTCGATAAAGCGCTGCTCAGTATCGCCCCGGATGAAATGGGGGTGATCAACAGTCGCTGGCGTGGCTACACAGTCGAATCCGATAGCTACTGGCGCAATTACAACCAACTGATTGCCAAAATCGTCATCGGTACCGGTTTGCTGCTCCTGATTTCCCTGACCTGGAATGCCTACATGCGGCGCCAGATCAGGCAACGAAAAATGGCCGAGCGCGCGCTCAACGATCAGCTCGAATTCATGCGTGCGCTGGTCAACGAAACACCGCACCCCATCTATGTACGCGACCGTAATGGCTTGCTGCAAACCTGCAACGACAGTTATCTGCAGGCCTTCGACGTCAAGCGAGAGGATGTGATCGGCAAAAGCGTGACCCAGATGAGCATGGCCCTCGCGCCCGAAGCAGCGCAGTACCATGCCGACTACCTGCGGGTGGTGGCTGAAGGCAATCCATTGATTCTGGACCGCACCCTGCATATCGAGGAGAGGAAGCTGACGATCTACCACTGGATCCTGCCCTACCGCGATTCCACTGGCGAAGTCCAGGGCATCATCGGCGGCTGGATCGACATCAGTGAACGGCGTCAGTTGTTCGATGAACTGCGCGCCGCCAAAGAGCGCGCCGACGAGGCCAACCGCGCCAAAAGCACGTTCCTTGCCACCATGAGCCACGAGATCCGCACCCCCATGAACGCCGTGATCGGCATGCTCGAACTGACGCTCAAGCGGGCCGACCAAGGGCATCTCGACCGTCCGGCGATAGAAGTGGCCTACAACTCGGCCAAGGATCTCCTGGAGCTGATAGGCGACATTCTCGACATCGCGCGCATTGAGTCCGGCCGTCTCAGCCTGGCGCCGGAACGCGTCAATCTGCGCGAGGTGATCGAGTCCGTGGTACGCGTGTTTGACGGTCTTGCGCGCCAGAAAACCCTCAGCCTGCTACTGGAGTTCAAGCCCGACCTGAACGACATCGAAGTCCTCATCGACCCGCTGCGCTTCAAGCAAGTGCTGTCCAATCTTGTGAGCAACGCCATCAAGTTCACCGAACACGGCCAGGTGAAAATCAAGGTGGAGGTGCAACCGAGCCAGACCCAGGAACAGGTCGACGTGAAGCTGGTCGTGGAAGACACCGGTATCGGCATCAACCGGGACGACCAACTGCGCCTGTTCGAGCCGTTCGCCCAGGCCGACAATTCCGGGCACCTGGCCAGAAGCGGTGCCGGCCTGGGCCTGGTGATCTGCCGCAGCCTTTGCGCGATGATGGGCGGCCAGCTGAGCCTGAGCAGCGTGCCCATGGTCGGCACCCAGGTGCACGTCAACCTGAAAATGCCGCGCCTGCATCCGATCACCCCCCAGGGTGAGCACACGCCTGCGAAGCCGGTCTCTACCCCGGTGCTCAATGTGCTGGTAGTAGACGACCATCCGGCGAACCGCCTGCTGATGTGCCAGCAACTGGGCTACCTGGGCCATCAATTCACCGCCGCCGAGCATGGTGCCGCCGGGTTCCAGGCCTGGCGCCAGGAACAGTTCGACCTGGTGATCGCCGACTGCAACATGCCCATCATGAATGGCTACGAGTTGAGTCGTTCCATCCGTGAATACGAGCAACGCGAACAGTTGGCGCACTGCGTGGTACTGGGGTTTACCGCCAATGCACAACCGGAGGAAAGACAACGCTGCATGGAAGCAGGCATGGATGACTGCCTGTTCAAACCTATCAGCCTCACCGTGCTGGAACGGCAGTTGGCACAGATCATCCCCCAACCCACGAGCCCGCAACTGGACCTGGGATGCCTGGACGCGCTGACCGGAGGGGATTCGCAATTGAGTCGACGCCTGCTCGAAGAACTGCTGACCAGCAGCGTTGATGATCGTCAGGCGCTCATTGCGCTGCTGGATCGCAAGGCTTCATCCACCGACATCATCGAACAGGCCCACAAGATCAAGGGGGCCGCACGCATCGTCCAAGCCAATGCCTTGGCCGGGCAGTGCGAAATACTGGAGCAGGCCTGCTCGCGCAACGATGATCGGCGAGTGATCGAGACGGGGGTCAAATCCCTGGAAAAGCTCATGCTCGAGCTGGAACGGGCACTGCAGGTTCAACTGCATGATCTGGACGGCCAATAGGAGGCAGGGGCTTGCCCTAATGCCAGTCAGTTAAGGGCGAACACTGTACCTGTGGCGAGGGAGCTTGCTCCCGCTGGGCCGCGAAGCGGCCCCAAAGATGGGACTGCTGCGCAGTCCAGCGGGAGCAAGCTCCCTCGCCACAGGTTACTTTTTACCCTTTCTACTTCTTAACTCACTGGCATTAGGGCTTGCCCCCCGCCTCGCTCGCTCAGCAATCGGTCAAGCGCAGGAAGATAGCCGCGAGTTGTTCGATACCCGCCTGGTCCTGAGGCGTAAAACGCGCCAGCGACGGGCTGTCGAGGTCAAGGACGCCAATCAATTGGCCGTTCTTGACCAGCGGCACCACCAACTCACTGTTGGAGGCGCTGTCACAGGCAATGTGCCCGGCAAACGCATGCACGTCTTCCACTCGCTGGGTTTGCCGGGACGCTGCGGCGGCACCACACACGCCACGACCAAAAGGGATGCGCACGCAGGCGATCTGGCCCTGGAAGGGGCCAAGAACCAGCTCATCATTGCGATTGAGGTAGAAACCCGCCCAGTTCAGGTCGTCCAACTGATTGAACAGGAACGCGGAAAACTGCGCGCTGTTGGCGATGAAATCCCGCTCATCCGCCAGCAGCGACTCCAGTTGCGCACACAGCAGCGCATAGCCCTCGAGGCCGGTGCCGGCCTGTTGTAAATCGATCATGGTTGACGCTCCAGCAATTTGAGACCCACCCAGTAACGAGCGAACTGATAGGCGCAGCGGCCATTGCGGTTGCCGCGCCCGGTCGCCCAGCGCACGGCGAGAATGTCGAGTTGTTCATCACGCTGCCACTGCAGGCCGGTCTTGCCGGCCAATTCGCCGATCCAGTGCTCCACCACATTCAGGAAGTGCTCCTGGGTAAACGGGTAGAACGACAGCCACAAGCCAAAACGGTCGGACAAGGCAATCTTGTCTTCTACCGCCTCGCTCGGGTGCAGTTCGCCATCTACGCGCTTCCAATTGTCGTTGTCGCTCTGGTTCTCCGGCACCAGGTGACGACGATTGGAGGTGGCATACAGCAACACGTTTTCCGGCGCCTGCTCCAGGGAGCCATCCAGCACGCTCTTGAGCACGCGATAGTCACCTTCCCCGGCATCGAACGACAGGTCATCGCAGAACAGGATGAAACGCTGCGGCAGCTTGAGCAGTTGCTCGACCACGCGCGGCAGGTCGGCCAGATGGTCACGCTCGATTTCGATCAAGCGCAGGCCGGCCTCGGCGTGCTGGGCGAGCAAGGCGCGTACCATGGATGATTTTCCGGTGCCACGCGAACCCCATAGCAGCGCATGGTTGGCAGGCAAGCCGTCGAGAAACTGTTGAGTGTTACGCGCCAGCTGTTCACGCTGCTTGTCGACGCCGATCAGGTCCGACAGGCGCATGTCCAGGCTGACTTCCAGCGGCAACAGGAAGCCTGTACGGCCTTCGCGCTGCCAGCGGGCGGCCAGGCACTGGTTCCAGTCGATGACTTGGCGCGGCGCGGGTAACAGGGGCTCCAGGCGCGCCAGCACGGCGTCAGCCCGTTCAAGAAAGGCATTCAATCGAGAATCCACATCTATTCCTCTGGCAAGTTCTTGTAAAAGATGGCGTATTGGCAACCCTGTGGCAGACCGCACAAGGCTGCGTCAAGAAAATCGATTTATGCCGGGCAAGTCAGCGCTGGTGGGATGTTCAGCTATGCTTGCCGGGCGAAGGGAAACGTGAAGTGGTTCAACACTCGATGGATATCAAGTTCGCCCACCGCTTGTCTTATAAACAAGCCAGATTGACTGTGCTGGTCGGTTTCGTCTTGGGAACCTTGCTCAGTTTTATCCAAATCGGCATTGATTATGCCAGTGAAGACGCATCCATCAACCGTGAAATACGTTCGCTGATCGAAATCAGCCATAACCCTGCCTCGCGTATCGCCTACAACATCGATGCCGAACTTGCCCAGGAACTGACCCTGGGCCTGCTGCACTCCCCTGCCATCGCCCACGCACAGCTGGTCGACAACAACGGCATGGTGCTGGCCGACGTCGAGCGGCCGCGCAAGGAAAGCCATTATCGGCCTGTCAGCGATTTTCTGTTCGGTGCCAACCGTCAATTCGAAGACCGCCTGTACCTCAGCCATATGCCCAACGAATCCCTGGGTGTGCTGCGCCTTGATGTCGATACCTACGCGTTTGGCAGCCGTTTCCTGCGCCGCGCCGAGGTCACGTTGCTCAATGGTTTTGTGCGCAGCCTGCTGCTGACCGGGATCTTGCTGGGCTTGTTCTACGTCATGCTCACCCAGCCGCTGGTGCGCATTATTCGCGCGTTGAGCACGCGCAAACAGGCGCGTCTGGACTGCCCGCCAGGGCATGAGCACGACGAAATCGGCGTGCTGGTCAACGTTGCCAACCAGCAATTCGAAAACATGGAAACCGAGATCCAGCAGCGTCGCCATGCCGAAGATCGTCTCACCGAATACCTGGGCCAACTGGAAGACATTGTTTCTGCGCGCACCCTTGAGCTCAAGACCAGCAACCAACGCTTGAGCCAGATCAATGATGAGCTGGAAGCAGCGCGGATGACCGCCCTGGGCATGGCCCAGGCGCGGGCGGCGTTCCTGGCCAATATGAGCCATGAAATCCGCACCCCGCTCAATGGCCTGCTGGGCATGATTGCCCTGTCGCTGGACAGCCCGCTCAACGCCGAGCAGCGCCAGCAACTGTCTATTGCCCATGACTCCGGCAAGGTGCTGGTGGAGTTGCTCAACGATATCCTCGACCTGTCCAAGTTCGACGCGGGTCAACTGGAGCTTGAGCGCATCCCGTTCGACCTCGGCTCGCTGGTGGAAGACACCGCCAACCTGTTGTCGCAAAACGCCGCGCCCAGCGTGGAACTGACCTGCCTGATCGACCCGCTGTTTGCTGCCCAAGTCATTGGTGACCCGACGCGGGTACGGCAAATCGTCAGTAACCTGCTGTCCAATGCCTTGAAGTTCACCCGCTTTGGCCGCGTGGATGTACGCCTGAGCCACCACGGCGACGGAGTGCGCATTGAAGTTTGTGATACCGGTATCGGGATTGCCCAGGATGCGCAGGTCAAGATTTTCCAGCCGTTCACCCAGGCCGGCGCTGGTATTACGCGCCAATTCGGCGGCACCGGCCTGGGGCTCGCATTGACCCATAACCTCTGCGAAGCCATGCAGGGCCGCTTGAGCATCAGTTCGGAAGTCGGCTTCGGCAGCCAGTTCTGCGCCGACCTGCCGTTGCCCACCCACCTGCCGGCGGCAGCCCGAGTGCCATTGGCGGGCGATGTGATCGTCATCACCCACCACAGCAGCGGCCTGGGGGAGTTGCTCACGACCCTGCTGCCCCATTGGGGGTTGGCGCCGCGTTGCTACTCCATGGAGGACGACCTGAGCGGACAGTATCCCGACCTGTTGATCACGGACTGCCCGGAGTGCCTGTTCCGCCTGAGGCCAGGCATCAGCGCGCCGATTCTGGTGGTGACTGCCTATGGCAACTTCATGCCCAGCGAAGAAGTCGCGGCCCTGGCGCCGCTGCAGCAACAAGCCCGCCCGCTGAGCCGTAACGCGCTGTACCAAATCCTGCAGCGTAATTTGCGCAGCGACACGCAGCCGATTCTGGACCCGGTCCAAATCGACGCCGCGCCCCTCAGCCACCGTGCGCGCATCCTGCTGGTGGAGGACAACCCGGTCAACCAACTGGTGGCCAAGGGCATGCTCGGCAAGCTCGGCTGCGAGGTCATCGTGGCCGCCCATGGTGGCGAAGCCCTCAAGTTCCTCGAGGACCAGCGTTTCGATCTGGTGTTGATGGACTGCAACATGCCGGTGATGGACGGCTACGAGGCCAGTCGGCAGATTCGCCAGAGCGGTCGCTGGCCGGACCTGCCGATTGTGGCCCTGACCGCCAACGCCCTGTCCGAAGAACGTGAGCGTTGCCGTGCCGCGGGGATGAATGATTACCTGGCCAAGCCGTTTCGCCGCGAAGAACTCAAGGCCCTGCTGGACCTGTGGGTACCTGAGACGACAAGTCTCATTTGAGCAGCGCTTCGATCTCTTGACTCAGGTCCTGGGGCTTGGTGGTCGGGGCGAAACGCTTGACCTCTTTGCCGTCGCGCCCGATGAGGAATTTGGTGAAGTTCCACTTGATGTTCTTCGAGCCCAGAAGGCCTGGCGCAGCCTTTTTGAGCTGCACGAACAGCGGGTGGGCATCGCTGCCATTGACGTCGATTTTCTTGAACAAGGGAAAACTGACGCCGAAGTTCAACTCGCAGAACTCGGCTATCGCGCCTTCATTGCCCGGCTCCTGCTTGCCGAACTGATTGCACGGAAAGCCCAGCACCACCAGGCCCTGGTCCTTGTATTGCTGCCAGAGCTGCTCCAGGCCCTTGTATTGCGGGGTGAAACCACACTTGCTGGCGGTGTTGACCACCAGAATGGCCTTGCCGGCGAAATCGGCCAAGGTCTTTTGCTCACCGGTGATGGTGGTGCAAGGGATGCTCAGCAAGTTGTCGCTCATGGCAGCGCCTCTGATTAAGGGAAGAAGCAGAAAGGTAGCTTGCCATTCAATAGCGTCAACTCAATTGACGGCAATGATGATGTGCAATCAACCCAGGGCCTAACGTGGGGGAGCAAGCCCCGCCCACATTTTGACCGAGCGGGTACTCGCCTAGCGCGGTACCAGGTCCAGGCACACCGAGTTGATGCAGTAGCGCAGCCCGGTCGGTGGCGGCCCGTCCGGGAATACATGCCCCAGGTGCGCGTCGCACTTGGCGCAGGTGACTTCGGTGCGGATCATACCGTGGCTGATGTCACGGATCTCGACCATCGCGTTATCGGCAATCGGCTCGTAGAAGCTGGGCCAGCCGCAGCCCGAGTCAAACTTGGCCGTGGAATCGAACAACGGTTCATTGCAGCAAATGCAGTGGTACACGCCGTCGGTCTTGGTGGCGTTGTATTTGCCGGAGAACGGCCGCTCGGTGCCTTTGAGCCGACACACGTTATATTGCTCCGGGTCGAGCATCGCTTTCCATTCTTCAATGGTTTTCTGCAGCTTTTCCATCGGTACACCTCGGCAACTGAAAAACCCTGATCTGTGTCTTTTCCGTGGATCAGGCGGCACGTATGATTGCGCCTCTTCAAAACGCCAGTCTGGCACCCGCGCCATCACCATTCAAACGTATTTATGGGTGCGCGGTGCGCGGGATTCACAGTACGGTAGTGCCTGTGCCGTCTGGATCGTTCATTTTCAGGATCACATCACCATGCAGGTCAGCAAATCGAACAAGCTCGCCAACGTCTGCTACGACATTCGCGGCCCGGTGCTCAAGCACGCCAAACGCCTGGAAGAGGAAGGCCATCGCATCCTCAAGCTGAACATCGGCAACCCGGCGCCCTTTGGTTTCGAAGCGCCAGACGAAATCCTCCAGGACGTGATCCGCAACCTGCCCACGGCCCAAGGCTACAGCGACTCCAAGGGCCTGTTCAGCGCGCGCAAGGCGGTGATGCAGTATTACCAGCAAAAACAGGTCGAAGGTGTCGGGATTGAAGACATCTACCTGGGCAATGGCGTGTCCGAGCTGATTGTGATGTCGCTGCAGGCCTTGCTCAACAACGGCGACGAAGTGCTGGTGCCGGCGCCGGATTATCCGTTGTGGACCGCCGCCGTGACCCTGGCCGGTGGCCACCCGGTGCACTACCTGTGCGACGAAGGGGCCGACTGGTTCCCGGACCTGGCCGATATCAAGGCCAAGATCACCCCGAACACCAAGGCCCTGGTGATCATCAACCCGAACAACCCCACCGGTGCCGTGTACTCCAGGGAAGTGCTGCTGGGCATGCTCGAACTGGCGCGCCAACACAACCTTGTGGTGTTCTCCGACGAGATCTACGACAAGATCCTCTACGATGACGCCGTCCATGTGTGCACCGCCTCCCTGGCGCCAGACCTGCTGTGCCTGACCTTCAACGGCCTGTCCAAGTCCTACCGCGTGGCGGGGTTCCGCTCCGGCTGGATCGCCATTTCCGGGCCAAAGCACAACGCCCAGAGCTATATCGAGGGCATCGACATGCTGGCCAACATGCGCCTGTGCGCCAACGTGCCGAGCCAGCACGCGATCCAGACCGCCCTCGGCGGCTACCAGAGCATCAACGACCTGGTACTGCCCCAAGGTCGGCTGCTGGAGCAACGTAACCGCACCTGGGAGTTGCTCAATGCGATCCCGGGCGTCAGTTGCGTAAAGCCCATGGGTGCGTTGTACGCGTTCCCGCGGATCGATCCGAAAGTCTGCCCAATCCTCAACGACGAAAAGTTCGTGCTCGACCTGCTACTGTCGGAAAAGCTGCTGGTGGTGCAAGGCACCGCCTTCAACTGGCCGTGGCCGGATCACTTCCGCGTGGTGACGTTGCCGCGCGTGGATGAACTGGATATGGCGATCGGTCGCATCGGCAACTTCCTGAAGTCCTATCGCCAGTAACGCAAATGATGCCGTACGGCCTGCATTTGGTCGTACAGCGATTATCTGGCAACACTTCTCTGGCGCGGGCGACCTCGAACGGGGTGATAGCACCGCGCCAAGCGCCCTACCCTAGCGTTAACGGGGGTGCGACACGCTTGGCGGCGAACCGGCAAGGCTAATTGTTGTGGGAAAATCCCTTCAAGGCGCTACATTTTCGCTGTAGGACACAGTTTGAAATAGTCGCCCGGTTGAATCACCCCATGCCGCACCTTATATACCCCGCAGTAAGCGACATATTAAGCATGAGGAGAATTCTACAACCATGATGCGCATCCTGCTGTTCTTGGCCACTAACCTGGCGGTCGTACTGATTGCCAGCGTCACCCTGAGCCTTTTTGGCTTCGACGGGTTCATGGCGGCCAACGGGGTTGATCTGAACCTCAATCAGCTGCTGATTTTCTGTGCGGTCTTCGGTTTTGCCGGTTCGCTGTTCTCGCTGTTCATCTCCAAGTGGATGGCGAAAATGAGCACCAGCACCCAGATCATCACTCAACCACGCACTCGCCATGAACAATGGCTGATGCAAACCGTGGAGCAGTTGTCTCAAGAAGCAGGCATCAAAATGCCCGAGGTGGGGATTTTCCCTGCTTATGAGGCCAACGCCTTCGCCACCGGCTGGAACAAGAACGACGCGCTGGTCGCTGTCAGCCAGGGGCTCCTGGAGCGTTTTTCGCCCGACGAAGTCAAGGCGGTGCTGGCCCACGAGATCGGCCACGTGGCCAATGGCGACATGGTCACCCTGGCGCTGGTCCAGGGCGTGGTGAACACCTTCGTGATGTTCTTTGCGCGAATCATCGGTAACTTCGTCGACAAGGTGATCTTCAAGAACGAAGAAGGCCGCGGTATCGCCTACTTCGTGGCAACCATCTTCGCCGAGCTGGTCCTGGGCTTCCTGGCAAGCGCCATCGTAATGTGGTTCTCGCGTAAACGTGAGTTCCGCGCAGACGAAGCCGGCGCGCGCCTGGCGGGCACCAGCGCGATGATTGGCGCACTGCAACGCCTGCGCTCCGAACAAGGCCTGCCGGTGCATATGCCGGACAGCCTGACCGCCTTCGGCATCAACGGTGGCGTCAAGCAGGGCCTGGCTCGCCTGTTCATGAGCCACCCACCACTGGAAGAGCGGATTGACGCATTGCGTCGTCGCGGCTGATAACCCAGCAATACAAAAAAGGGGCGATTGAATCGCCCCTTTTTCGTGGGCGTGATTTACCGCCTGGTCAGCCGATAAACACGCTCATCAAGCCGAGTAACACCATCCGCCTTGAATTTGCTGCTTTCACTCAAAATGTCCCGCTCTTGCAGCGTGACCACATTCCAGTGCGGGCCCAGCAGCGACTGCACTTCCTCATCCGGGACAGCGAAGGGCGGGCCAGCCCTTTGCGCCTGGTCGTAGTCGACAGTGATCAACAGCCCCTCACAGGCGGGGGTCAGCAGGTTATCGAGATGCTCGGTGTATCGCGAGCGCATTGGCTGCGGCAAGGCGATCAGTGCCGCACGGTCATACAACGCCGCGCAATCAGCCACAGCACTTGCGTCAAGGGCGAAGAAGTCACCGCACCACACTTCGATCAGGCCCGCCTGATACACCTTGAACACGCCTCTCTGATCGATCTGCGGCGTAAGTCCCTGTTCGCTGAAGAATGCCTCAACGGCTTTATCCGACACCTCCACACCCATCACGCGATGCCCGCGATCCGCCAACCACTTCATGTCCAGGCTTTTGCCACACAAAGGCACGAAAACCCTGGCACCATCGACCAGGGCCAACGTTGACCAATGCCGCTGCAAGTTAGGATTAACGTCGGCCTGATGAAAACCGATCTGATTGGTTGCCCAGCGTTCCTGCCAAATTTTTGCGTCCATGCATCACCCCGAAAAATCGATCAAAAGATACTAAATCTTATATTAGATCTGGATTAATGATCTGAATGAAGATAGCCCGATATTAATCTTCAGGAATCTTCTTATGCTCCCCAGCCTGTTTATCTCCCATGGCTCCCCAATGCTGGCTCTGCAACCCGGTGCCAGCGGCCCGGCGCTGCAGGCTCTGGCAGCCGCGCTGCCACGGCCCAAGGCGATTGTGGTGGTATCGGCGCATTGGGAAAGCCACGGACTGCTGGTCAGTGGCAGCGCCGCGCCCGAAACCTGGCATGACTTCGGCGGCTTCCCTCGCGAACTGTTTGCGGTGCAATACCCTGCGCCGGGTGATCCACGGCTGGCGAATGAAATTGCCGAGCTATTGCAGGCTGACGGCCTGACTGCACAGGTCGACAACCAACGGCCCTTCGACCATGGCACCTGGGTGCCACTGTCGCTGATGTACCCGGCAGCGGATATTCCGGTGGTGCAAGTCTCCCTGCCAAGCCGCATGGGTCCGGCTTTTCAAACCCGGGTTGGACATGCCCTCTGCAGTCTGCGCGATCAAGGTGTGCTACTGATCGGCTCCGGCAGCATCACCCATAATCTCGGTGAGCTGGACTGGCGCGCCGGGCCGGAAACCATCACGCCATGGGCGCAAGCCTTTCGCGACTGGGTAGTCGAAAAACTTGCTGCCGGTGACGAAACAGCCTTGCATGACTATCGCCTCCTGGCGCCCCATGCAGTGCGCAGCCACCCCAGCGACGAGCATTTGTTGCCGCTTTACTTTGCGCGAGGTGCCGGCGGTGATTTCAGCGTGGCGCACCAGGGCTTCACCCTCGGCGCCTTGGGCATGGACATCTATCGCTTTGGCTAACACAGGTGCACTGCCTGAAATCCCAGGCAAAAAAATCCCCGAACCAGTCGGGGATTTTTTATGTGCGATCAATCAGCCCAAGGGCGGATCAATCTTCGCGGTAGCGACGCAGCTTCAACTGCTTGCCGGCAACGCGTGTGTCTTTGAGCTTGGCCAGCAGTTTTTCCAGACCGTCTTCCGGCAGCTCCACCAGGGAGAAGCTGTCACGGACCTGGATGCGACCGATGGCTTCACGTGCCAGGCCACCCTCATTGAGGATAGCGCCCAGCAGGTTCTTGGCAGCGATACCGTCACGCGCGCCCAGCGCAGTACGGCAACGAGCACGGCCTTCAGCCAATGGAACCGGAGCACGACGCTCACGATCACCACGGTCCGGACGGTCGCCGGTACGCTCTGGACGATCACCGCGTGGCGCGTTGTTCGGTACCAGTGGGCGTTCTTTTTCGATGGCTGCCAGGGTCAGGGCCTGACCGTTGGTGGCTTTGCGCAGCAACGCTGCAGCCAGGGCACGCGGGGTGCAACCGATATCGGCGGTCAGGCGGTCCAGCAATTCGCCGTGGGTCGATTCAGCGTCAGCCACCAGTGGCGCCAGGCTGTTGGTCAGTTTCTTGATGCGGGCATCGAGAACGGCCTGGGCATCCGGCAGGCGAACCTCGGCCACTTTCTGGCCGGTGACACGCTCGATGACCTGCAGCATGCGGCGCTCACGCGGCGTTACCAGCAGCAGGGCACGACCTTCGCGACCGGCACGGCCGGTACGGCCGATACGGTGAACATAGGACTCTGGGTCGTACGGCATATCAACGTTGAACACGTGGGTGATACGTGGAACGTCGAGGCCACGGGCGGCAACGTCGGTCGCCACAACGATGTCCAGGCGGCCATCCTTGAGGGAGTCGATCACGCGCTCACGCTGGTTCTGGGCGATGTCACCGTTCAGCGCAGCGGCCTTGTAGCCTTTGGCTTCCAGGGCACTGGCCAGGTCCAGGGTCGCTTGCTTGGTGCGCACGAACATGATCAAGGCGTCGAAGTCTTCGACTTCCAGCAGGCTCAATACAGCCGAGGTCTTCTGGTCAGCGTGAACCAACAGGTGAGCCTGTTCGATCGCGGTAACGGTCTGGGTCTTGGTCTGGATCTTCACGTGTTGCGGATCGCGCAGGTGGCGTTCGGCAATGGCACGGATCGACTGCGGCAGGGTGGCCGAGAACAGCACGGTCTGACGGGTTGGTGGCAGTGCCTTGAAGATGACTTCCAGATCATCCATGAAGCCCAGCTTCAACATTTCGTCGGCTTCGTCGAGAACCAGGTGGTTCACGGTCGACAGGACTTTCTCGTCGCGACGCAGGTGGTCGCACAGACGGCCCGGGGTGGCGACAACGATCTGTGCGCCGTTACGGATGGCTTTCAGTTGTGGGCCCATAGGCGCGCCGCCGTAAACGGCCACAACGGTTACACCTGGCATTTGCTTGGCGTAGGTTTCGAAAGCGGTTGCTACTTGCAGCGCCAACTCACGGGTTGGCGCCAGGATCAGGGCTTGCGGTTCGCGCTTGGCAGGATCGATGCAGTGCAGGATAGGCAGGGCGAACGCGGCGGTTTTACCGGTACCGGTCTGCGCCTGGCCAATCATGTCCTGGCCGGCCATGATGATCGGGATCGATTGCTGCTGAATAGCCGAAGGTTCTTCGTAGCCAGTCGCGATGACGGCGGCGAGAATGTTCGGATTAAGATTAAAAGCGGCGAAGCCGCCGGTTTCCTGGGTCATGGGTCTGCCTCTAAGTGCATCCGCAAAGACCCATGCTCCAAAGCTGCGCATGCCGTGTTGAGACTCAAGAGTCGCCCTGGCTGCTTTGTCGGCGGGGATTTGCGAAAACGAATGAATGAAAAAGATTCGTCAAGGAAGAGTCCGCTGTGCGGACGTGCAGCCGAAGCTGACTTCGGGGAATTGCGCTACCTAAACGCGGCCCGGTTAAAGGCCGGCGCGCACTATACCGGAAATAGCTGAAAAAGGGAGCTTTTTTTATCGCAAAGCACCGATAAACCGTGCTGCGTCACAGCCTTTGCAGATAACTGCGCCAGGGTCTATTTTGCAAAGGCCCGGCCCTGTTGGTCATCACGCTTAAACGTTTCATCTTTCCAGGCCTGCCCCTTGGTCTGAAACCTCAATCCGCGCCCCGAGGGCACCCCCGATGAATCAAGCCAGCACCAGCCGCGTCACCCGTGAACTCCAGGGCCATGTCCTGTTGCTGGGACTGGACCGAGTGGCAAAGCGCAATGCTTTCGACCTCGACCTGCTCAACGAACTGAGCATGGCTTATGGCGATTTTGATCGAAACGATGACGCGCGGGTTGCCGTGGTGTTCGCCCATGGCGACCACTTCACCGCCGGGCTCGACCTGGCCAATGTCAGCGGCGTCATGGCGGGAGGTTGGCAACCGCCCCTGGGCGGCTGCGACCCCTGGGGCGTATTCGCCGGTCCCAGGGTCAATAAACCGGTGATCGTGGCCGCCCATGGCTACTGCCTGACCCTCGGCATCGAGTTGATGCTGGCGGCGGATATCAATCTTTGCGCGAGCAACACGCGCTTTGCGCAGATGGAAGTGCAGCGTGGGATCTTTCCGTTTGGCGGTGCGACATTACGCTTTCATCAGATCGCCGGCTGGGGCAATGCGATGCGCTGGCTGCTGACCGGCGACGAGTTCGACGCTCACGAAGCCCTGCGCCTGGGCCTGGTGCAGGAAGTGATGGCCAGCGAAGACCTGCTGCCCCGCGCCATCGAGCTGGCCAATCGCATCGCGCGCCAGGCGCCGCTTGGGGTGCAGGCAACGTTGATGTCGGCGCGATTGGCGCACAAGGAAGGCGAGACCGTGGCGGCCGCCGCGTTGCCGCCGATGGTGAACAAGTTGCTGAACAGCGAAGACGCCAAGGAGGGCGTGCGGGCGATGATCGAGAAGCGGCCTGGGGTGTTCAAGGGTATTTGAGTGGGCAGTGCCGGCCTCATCGGGAGCAAGCCCCCTCCCACAGTTGAAATGCGTTCCAAATGTGGGAGGGGCGGTGCGACGATTCGACTTGCCCCCGATGGCGGCCTGACAGCCGACCAGGATGTTGGATCAGAGCGAGTACATATCCGTTGCTGCGGTAACGGCGGCTTAGGGGTCCGCCCTGACGGCGGGTCACTTTGGAAAAGAGCCCCAAAGTAACCAAAGGGCTCTTGCCCCACCACTCGGCACCTCGCCTAGGCTCGGTGTGCCCGTAATCCGACAGTGATTTGGGGGGTCGCCGCCACGCGCCATCCATGGCGCGGGGCGGCTAAACCGGCATCCCTGCCGGTTTACCCCCCAAATCACTATCGGATTACGGCCAGCGTGGTTTAACGGGGCGCCTAGATCAAAAGCAAGATCAAGAGCGGCTCGCTTCGCATCTGGTTACCGTAGGCTGCTACAAAATTGTGTAGATACCC
The DNA here is from genome assembly GCF_003852255.1 of Pseudomonas sp. R1-43-08. Taxonomy (NCBI): domain Bacteria; kingdom Pseudomonadati; phylum Pseudomonadota; class Gammaproteobacteria; order Pseudomonadales; family Pseudomonadaceae; genus Pseudomonas; species Pseudomonas sp. R1-43-08. Next base: position 1,792,759 of record NZ_CP027734.1, on the reverse strand, counting down.
ATGCCCCGATAGCGCCAGAACAGACGCCTAGGTCGCCGGCCGAATCACCTTGATCAACGCCTGCAACGAATAACCCAGTCGCGGCGCCAAGGCCTCGGCGCGAGCGGACAACGCGTCCAGGTCCAGTTCCTGATCCAGCTCCGAAGGCACCAGCAGGATCACGTTGCCCTCCTTCACCGGCAGTTCCCAGTAATGCCGGTGATACAACCCGCGCAACAACGCCGCGCCCAGCGGCTTGCCATCATCGGTGGCCCACTGGTTGATCACCAGCCAACCGCCGGGATTGAGCTTTTTCTGACAGTTCTCCAGGAACGTCCAGGCCAGGTGACCGACGCCAGGCCCCACGTCGGTGTACAGGTCGACGAAGATCAGGTCGGCCGATTCGGCGCTGTCGAGCAACTCCAGGGCATCGCCGATACGGATATACAGGCGTGGATCATCGTCCAGGCCCAGATATTCAATCGCCAGGCGCGGTACGTCGGGGCGCAGCTCGATGGCTTCGACGTCCTCAAGCGCCAGGAACTTGAGACAGGCCTGGGTCAGCGTGCCGGCGCCAAGGCCAAGGAATAGCGCGCTCTCCGGCTGTTCATGGCACAACGCACCGACCAACATCGCGCGGGTGTAGTCATACTCCAGCCAGCTCGGGTCGGCGGTGAATACGCAGCTTTGCTCGATGGCATCGCCAAATTCGAGAAAACGGTAATCGGCCACTTCCAACACACGGATCATGCCGAAATCATCATGGACTTCGGCCAGCAGGCGCTCGACACGCTCCTCGCTCATCACTACTCCTAACGGGTTGGCTGCGGGGCAAAGTGCGCGATTGTCGGCCAAGCGACGGCAGCAGGTCACGCACTAATTGCTGCTAACATTGACGCCCGAACGTCAACCTACCCAACGAGTGCATGATGAGCCAACCCTGGAGCCCCGACAGCTGGCGTGCCCTGCCGATCCAGCAACAACCCCGGTACCCGGATGCCGCGCACCTGCTGCAAGTGGAGCAGAGCCTGGCCAGTTACCCGCCGCTGGTGTTTGCCGGGGAAGCCCGCGAATTGCGTCGTCAGTTTGCCGAAGTCACCCAGGGTCGCGCCTTCCTGCTGCAAGGCGGTGACTGCGCCGAGAGCTTTGCCGAGTTTTCCGCCGCCAAAATCCGCGACACCTTCAAGGTGCTGCTGCAGATGGCGATCGTCATGACCTTCGCCGCGGGCTGCCCGGTGGTGAAAGTCGGACGCATGGCCGGCCAGTTCGCCAAGCCGCGCTCGTCCAACGATGAAACCATCGACGGCGTTACCCTGCCCGCCTACCGCGGCGATATCGTCAATGGCATCGGCTTCGACGAAAAGAGCCGCGTCCCGGACCCGGACCGCCTGTTGCAGAGCTACCACCAGTCCACCGCCACCCTCAACCTGCTGCGCGCCTTTGCCCAGGGCGGCTTCGCGGACCTGCACCAGGTGCACAAGTGGAACCTGGACTTCATTGCCAACTCCGCGCTGGCCGAAAAGTACAGCCAACTGGCCGACCGCATCGACGAGACCCTGGCCTTCATGCGCGCCTGCGGCATGGACGATTCGCCGCAACTGCGCGAGACCAGCTTCTTCACCGCTCACGAAGCGTTGCTGCTCAACTATGAAGAAGCCTTCGTGCGCCGTGACAGCCTGACCAACGACTACTACGACTGCTCAGCCCATATGCTCTGGATCGGCGACCGTACTCGTCAGTTGGATGGCGCCCACGTCGAGTTCCTGCGCGGGGTGAACAACCCGATCGGGGTCAAGGTCGGCCCGAGCATGAACCCGGACGACCTGATCCGCCTGATCGACATCCTCAACCCGGACAACGACCCCGGCCGCCTGAACCTGATTGCACGCATGGGCGCCAATAAGGTCGGCGACCACCTGCCAAACCTGATTCGCGCGGTGCAGCGCGAAGGCAAGCACGTGCTGTGGAGCTGCGACCCGATGCATGGCAACACCATCAAGGCCAGCAGCGGCTACAAGACCCGCGACTTTGCGCAGATCCTCGGCGAAGTGAAAGAGTTCTTCCAGGTCCACCAGGCTGAAGGCAGCTATGCCGGCGGCATTCATATCGAGATGACCGGGCAGAACGTCACCGAGTGCATTGGCGGCGCACGGCCGATCACCGAGGACGGCTTGTCGGACCGCTATCACACCCACTGCGACCCGCGGATGAATGCTGATCAGTCGCTGGAATTGGCGTTTTTGATTGCCGAAACCTTGAAACAGGTTAAACGCTGAAGACGTTGTCGCCTGGACTGATGCCATCGGGGGCAAGCCCCTCCCACAGGTTGGAATGCATTTCAAAATGTGGGAGGGGGCTTGCCCCCGATGGCGCCCTAAAGACCAGCCTCCAGGCCGAGCATTGCCACCCGTAACCGCGCGGCGCTCGGCCGCTGGCAATTGAGCACGACCTGTTGCAGCCCCAACCAATCGGCCATCTGCCGCAGGTTCAGCGCCAACGCCGACATCCCCTGGTCATCCAGGCCCGGCTCTTCCTCGTGCACCGCATGCACCGCCAGGCAGCCGTTGGCCCGTTCGGCGCGCACATCGACGCGCGCAGCGATCCGCTCGTTGTGCAAAAACGGCAGCACGTAGTAGCCGTACACCCGCTTGTGTTGCGGGGTGTAAATTTCCAGCCGGTAACGGAAATCGAACAGGCGCTCGGTACGGGCACGCTCCCAGATCAACGAATCAAAGGGCGACAGCAAGGCGCTGGCCGGCACGTTGCGTGGCACTTTGGGTGCCGGCAAGCAATACGCCGGCTGCTTCCAGCCTTGCACCTCGCAGTTCAGCAGCTGCCCATCCTCGATCAGCTCGGCCAGGCGCTGGCGGCTGTCGACTGGTGCGAGGCGAAAGTAATCGCGCAGGTCTTTTTCAGTGGCCACTCCCAGGGCGGTTGCGCTGTGCAACAACAAGCCCCGCTGAGCCTCGGCTTCGTTCAGGTTGGCTTGAAGGATTTCGGCGGGGAGTACCCGTTCGGGCAAGTCATAGAGGCGTTCAAAGCCACGCCGCCCGGCAACGGTGACCAGGCCGGCCGCGAACAGCCATTCCAACGCGTGCTTCTCGTCGCTCCAATCCCACCATGGCCCGGCACGCACCTCGCGGGTCGACAAACTGCCCGCGCCCAAGGCGCCCTGCTCTTCGACGGCGCGCAGTACGCGCTGGACAGTGCTCTGCTGCTCACGCCCGAATCGCGCCATTTGCGCGTAGATCCCCTGCCCCCGCTTGGCCCGCTCCATGCGCCAGCGCATCATTGGGTACAGCGCCATGGGCAGCAACGAGGCTTCGTGCCCCCAATATTCGAACAGCGAGCGCTGCCGCCCCTGGCTCCAGGCAGCCTGTTCGAGCATCAAGGGGGAATAACGGCCCAGCCGAGAAAACAGCGGCAGGTAATGGGAGCGCACCACGGCATTGACCGAATCGATCTGCAGCACACCGAGGCGCTCGATCACACGGTTGAGGTGCGCAGCTTTTATCTGTGCCGGCGGCTGGCGCCCGGAAAACCCCTGGGCTGCCAGCGCCATGCGTCGTGCTTGCTTGAGGGAAAAGGACAGGACGGCGGGCATGGGTAGCTCCTCGAATACGCGCGTCCTACCCTACTGCATTCCCGGTTACTTTCGCAGCGGGTCTTCCCAGAAATGCCGATGGATTTCCTGCTCCACATCGATACGGTTAAGACCGATATCCTTGAGCGCGTCGTCGCTCATGCCCGCCAGCATCTGGCGTTCACGATGCAGCGCCTGCCAACGCGAAATCGTATGGAGAAGCCCGGAAAGCGGCCACTTTGCCATCAATACAACATCTGTTTGACCTTTCATCTTCTCGCCCTCCAGTGGGGATGACGCCAGTGTGTGCCTGGGCTTATGATCAATCCAACGAATGTTTCTTATGAAACACATCTCGGAGATTGATCAATTGTCCACGTACCCCAGCATCGACACCGAAGTGCTGCGCACCTTCGTCGCCATCGCCGATCAGGGTGGTTTTACCCGGGCCGGCGAGTTGGTCAACCGCACCCAGTCGGCGGTGAGCATGCAGATGAAACGCCTGGAAGAGGACGTGCTGCAGCGCAAGCTGTTCGAACGCGATGGCCGTCAGGTGCGGCTGACCCCCGAGGGCCAAGTGTTGCTGGGTTATGCGCGGCGCATCCTTAAATTGCACAGCGAAGTGTTCAACACCCTGCGCGAGCCGCATATGGTGGGCCTGGTGCGCATCGGCACGCCGGACGACTACGTGATGCGCTTCCTGCCGGGTATTCTCAAGCAGTTTTCCAAGGCTTACCCGCTGATCCAGATCGAGTTGCACTGCGAGTCGTCAATGGTGCTGATGCAGCGCCGGGACCTGGCATTGACCGTGATCAGCCGCGAGCCCGGCAATGATCTGGGTGAATTCTTGCGCACTGAGCGCATGGTGTGGGCCGCCTCGCCGTGTTTCTGCGTGGACGAGCATGACGCCCTGCCGCTGGCGGTTTCCGGCGACGACTGTGTTTACACGCAGTGGGCCCGGGCGGCGCTGGATGCGGCCGGAAGGGATTATCGCCTGGCCTATCACAGCTCCAACGGCGCGGCGATCCTGGCAGTCGTCAGTGCCGGCCTGGCGGCGATGATCAGCATGGAAAGCCTGGTGCCCCAGGACCTGCGCGTACTCGGTAGCGACGAAGGCTTCCCCCCCTTGCCGTCGATGCACCTGCGCTTGCTGCGCAACCCGCAGATGACGTCGCCCATCACCGAATGCCTGGCCGACTACATCCTCGAAGGCTTCAGACTTTAAAGGTCAGCATCACCGCGCACACCACCAGGAAGCCGCAGAACAGGCCACGCAATACGCGCTCGGGTAGCGCATGAGCGACTTTCACGCCCCAACTGATACTGAGCAGGCCGCCCACCGCCAACGGCACGCCGATCAGCCAGTCCACCTGGTGGTGCCAGGCGTAGGTGACCAGCGTCACTCCGGTGCTGGGCAGCGCCAACGCAAGGGATAAGCCTTGGGCGACGACCTGGGTGGTGCCGAAAACACTGGTCAGCACCGGCGTGGCCACCACCGCACCACCCACACCAAACAATCCGCCCATGGCGCCCGACGCTGCGCCGAGTACGCCCAACCAGGGCCAGGAATAACGCATTTGCGCGGTCGGCGGTGCGTTGCGGGTGAACATGCGCAACAGGTTGTAGGCCGCCAGCACCACCAAAAACACGATAAACCCAATCCGCATCGCCCCGGCATCCAGGCCTACCGCCCAGATCGATCCTAGCCAGGCAAAGCTGAAGCCCATCACACCCAGCGGCAAGGCGTGGCGCAGTTCGATGCGGTTGCGCTGGTGATAGCGCCACAGGGCCAGCATCACGTTGGGGACTACCATGACCAGCGCAGTGCCTTGGGCGATCTGCTGGTCCAGGCCGAACAGCACCCCCAGCACGGGGATGGCAATCAGCCCGCCTCCAATGCCAAACAAGCCGCCCACTGTGCCAAGGGCCGCACCCAATACCAGATACATCGCTAAATCCAACACCGCTCGCTACTCCGTCATCCCAAGCCTTGCATGCTACGCAGTCGGCCCTGGTACGGAAACGCACAGCAACGCACAATGGTTGTGCCAACCTCGCATAAGCATGAGCCGATGAATCCCAATACCCTCACCGACCAACTGGGCCTGTTTCTCGATGTACTCGAAACCGGCAGCTTTTCCGCCGCTGCACGCCGTCATCCGCTGACCCCCTCGGCCGTGGCGCGGCGTATCGACAGCCTGGAAAACTCAGTCGGCAGCCGCCTGTTCCAGCGCAGCACCCATGCCGTGGTGCCCACCCCGGCTGGCCTGGCCTTTGCCGAGCGGGCGCGACGGATTGTGAGTGAATTGCAACTGGCGCGCGCCGAAGCCGTGTCGTTGAGCCATGCGCCGGAAGGCCTGATCCGCATGGATGCACCGGCGGCTTTCGGGCGACGGCACCTGGCGCCGGTGATTGCAGATTTCCTGAAGGTGTACCCTGGACTGGATGTGCACCTGCATTTGATCGACAGCTTTGTTGATATGCAGGGTGCGCATTTGGGCAAGGTCGACCTGGTACTGCGCGCCGGGCATATTGCCGACACCCGACTGATCGCCACGCCGCTCGCCAGTATTGTGCGCATCGCCTGCGCCAGTCCGGGCTACCTGAAAAGCCGCGGTACGCCGACGCACCCGCGGGAGCTGAGCGAACATGACGGCCTGGATTGGGACGGGTTGGCGCCGATGTTCGCCTGGCGCTTCGAATTGGACGGGCGCCGCGCCATCTACCGCCCTCGCCGTATCCGTATGAGTGCCAACAATGCCGAAGCTCTGCTCAGCGGCGCCCTGGCGGGGTTGGGTATTGCACACCTGCCGACATGGCTGGCCAGCGAATACCTGGTGCGCGGTGAACTCTTGCCCCTGTTTTGTGAAAACGGCTTGCCCAGCCCGGAAACCACCGGCATTTACGCGCTACGCCTGGAACAACAACCCAATGCGCGCAGCCGATTGCTGCTGGAATACCTGAAGTCCCGTTTCAGCCCGGTGCCACCCTGGGATCTGGCCCTGCGAAGCGCCATGGTCTGACCGTCCGGGTAAAATTATCTGGTGCATTAAAGATTTGCCCGCTAGATTCCAGCCCATACAGGCTTTTTTCGAGGCACCGCCATGAGCAAGAACCCCACCCCCTGCGAATCCCTGATGCTGGATAACCAGCTGTGTTTCGCGTTGCATTCCACCTCGCTGCTGATGACCAAGGTCTACAAACCTCTCCTCCAGGCGCTCGACCTGACTTATCCGCAATACCTGGCCATGATGGTGCTGTGGGAAGAAGATGGTTTGACCGTCGGTGAAATCAGCAATCGCCTGCTCACCGACCCCGGCTCCCTGACCCCGCTGCTCAAGCGCCTTGAAGCCGAAGGCCTGTTGAGCCGCACCCGCAGCCGCGAAGACGAACGCGTGGTGGTAGTGGAGTTGACTGACGCCGGGCGGGCGCTGCAGGACCGGGCGATGGACGTTCCCCAGTGCATCCTGGGGGCCAGCGGACTGGAACTGGAGCAGCTACGCAAGCTGCAGGCGGATTTGATTGCCCTGCGCAGCAACCTGCAGAACGCAATCTGAAGAAGCAAAAAATATTGAACATGTGGGAGGGGGCTTGCTCCCGATAGCGGTGGGCCAGATACGCATTGAGTGGCTGGCGCACCGCTATCGGGAGCGAGCCCCTCCCACATTGTTTTCCATCGCCCAAAAATATTTATAAAATTATCTTGCGCGCTAAACATTAGCGCTATACATTCACTTCACCAACTACTTAGCGCACAAACATTTAGCGCTAACAACACAGAGGACGACACCATGCAAACGCTCTATACCGCAGTAGCCACCGCCACCGGCGGCCGTGATGGTCGCGCTGTCTCCAGCGACAACATCCTCGACGTCAAACTCTCCACCCCCAAGGAATTGGGCGGCGCTGGCGGCCAGGCCACCAACCCTGAACAGCTGTTCGCTGCCGGCTACTCGGCCTGCTTTATCGGCGCGCTGAAATTCGTCGCCAGCCAGACCAAACGCAAGATCCCGGATGACGCTTCGATCACCGCCCATGTCGGCATTGGCCAGATCCCCGGTGGCTTCGGCCTGGACATCGACCTGCACATCAGCCTGCCAGGCCTGGCGCAAGACGATGCGCAAAGCCTGGTCGACGCCGCCCACCAGGTCTGCCCGTACTCCAACGCCACTCGCGGCAACGTTGATGTGCGCCTGCACGTAACCGTTTAACCACGCGCCCAGATCGGAGAAAACCATGAACACCTTTGCTAAAGCGCTCACCGGCAGCCTGCTTGCCCTGTCCATCAGCACCGCCTTCGCCGCTAGCGGTGATGTGGAGCACAGTACCCAGGGTTTCCTGGATGCGCTGAACGCCGGCACCGGCAAGCCGATCGAGCAATTGACGCCCCAACAGGCCCGTGCGGTGCTGACAGGTGCCCAGGCCGGGGTGAAGTTGAGCCTGCCCAAGGCAGACGTGAGCCAGAAGACCATTCAGGTCGACGGCCAGCCGCTGGACCTGACCATTGTGCGTCCAGCCGGGGTCAAGGGTACTTTGCCGGTGTTCATGTTCTTCCACGGCGGTGGCTGGGTGCTGGGGGATTACCCCACCCATGAACGCCTGGTGCGGGACCTGGTGGTGGGTTCGGGGGCAGTGGCGGTGTTCGTCAACTACACGCCGTCACCAGAAGCGCGTTATCCGGTGGCAATCAACCAAGCGTATGGCGCAACAAAATGGGTGGCCGAGCACGGTAAAGAGATCAACGTCGATGGCAAGCGCCTGGCAGTCGCGGGCAACAGCGTCGGCGGCAACATGGCAGCGGTGGTCAGCCTGATGGCCAAGGACAAGGGTACGCCGGCGATCAAGTTTCAGCTGCTGCTGTGGCCGGTGACCGATGCCAACTTCGACACGGGCTCCTACAACCAGTACGCCGAGGGGCACTTCCTCACCCGGAACATGATGAAATGGTTCTGGGACAATTACACCATCGACGCCAACCAGCGCGCCGAGATCTACGCATCGCCACTACGAGCCACCCCTGATCAACTCAAGGGGTTGCCACCTGCGATGGTGCAAACCGCTGGCGCCGATGTACTGCGTGACGAGGGTGAAGCCTACGCCCGCAAGCTGGATCAGGCCGGCGTGCCGGTGACTGCCGTACGCTACAACGGCATGATCCACGACTACGGTTTGCTGAACGTGGTCAGCCAGGTACCGGCGGTGCGCTCGGCATTGCTGCAAGCGTCGGACGAACTCAAGCAACACCTGAAGTAAACCCCGCAGGCACAAAAAAGCCCGACGCATGGTCGGGCTTTTCCGTTCGTAAGGCAGGGCCAGAATTACTTCTTGGCGCGACCTTTGTACGAACCACCTTCGCGGGTGTCGATCTCGATCAGGTCGTCGATTTCGATGAAATCGGCTACTTGCAGCTCGGTACCGTTGCTCAGCTTGGCAGGCTTCATCACCTTGCCGGAAGTGTCGCCGCGAGCGGAGCCTTCGGTGTAGGCCACTTTACGCACGATGGTGGTCGGCAGCTCTACGGAAACCAGGCGCTCTTCGAAGAAGATCGCTTCGCAGACGTCTTCCATGCCTTCTTCGATGAACGGCAGAACGGCTTCGATATCTTCAGCGTTCAGCTCGTACATGGTGTAGTCGGTGGTGTCCATGAACGTGTAGGTGTCGCCGCTGATGAAGGACAGGGTCGCTTCCTTGCGGTCGAGGATCACGTCGTCCAGTTTGTCATCGGCGCTGTAGACGATCTCGGTCTTGTAACCGGTCAGCAGGTTCTTCAGCTTGGTCTTCATGATGGCGCTGTTACGACCAGACTTGGTGAACTCAGCTTTCTGAACCAGCCAAGGGTCGTTTTCGAGACGGATCACTGTACCGGGTTTCAGTTCTTTACCAGTTTTCATTGCATATATCCGAAATTTGGATGGGATTTACAAAAATCAAGGTGGCGTATCATATCCAACTTTCATAAAACTGTACCAGCGCCGTCGCAAGATCGGCCTGCAAGCCCTGTTCCAGACACCAGTCTTGCGCATGCTGGCTGAGTTCCGGCCAGTGCTCCAGCAGCATTTTCCAGGGTTGGGCCATATCGCCCTCGGTATTCCAGGCTTGCCAGAGTGCAACCAGCGCCGCCTTGGCCGCCGGCGACAATGCGGCGGTGTACAGCTCGAGGAACGCATCGAGCTTGTCGAGATGGATGTCTTCGTCCTGACGATAGATGTGCCACAGCAACGGGCGCCCGGCCCACTGGGCGCGCACGAACGAATCTTCGCCACGCACGGCATTGATGTCACAGCACCACAGCAAAAGGTCGTACTGGGCCTGGCGCACGAACGGCAGCACCTGCACGGTCAAGGCCCCGCGCTGGTGAACAGCACCTGCCGTCAACCCCTCCTCGCCCAGCCAGCGCTGCACGTCACCCAGGATGCGCCCTTCCGGCACCAACAGATGAGTGGCACGCCCGTCGGTCGACAATGCGTCCAGCCAACTGCCGAGCCCGGCGTTTTCGTAGGCGAACAGCGAGATCAGGCGCGCATCGGCTAGCGGAAATACGCCCAGGCTTTGCAGGAATTGTTGCTGCGCATCGGCATCCTGCTGAAAAGCCTGACGCTGTTGCAGAAGCCCCGCCTCGCGCAACAGCCCGCCGGTGCCCGGACGAAAGCCCGGAAAAAAGAAGTACTTCTGCACCCCCTTGAACTTCACCGACGGCAGGCGGTGACAGCCCACCACCCAGTCCTCGGCGCTGAGGTAATCCAGGTTCATCCACAACGGCGTGCGTTCACGCGCGGCCATGGCTTCCATATAGTCAGGCGGCAGCTGGCAAGCGAACGCGGCAATCACCACATCGGCCGCAGGCGTTGTCGACCAGTCAAACGGCCAGTGGCGCACATCGACACCCGCTTGCCATTGCTGCGCCAGGTTTACATCAATCTGTGGGCACATGCGCTCGAAGGCGCGCAGGTCATCGACCCAAAGACGCACATCGCACGCGTGCTCCGCGACCAATTGCCGGGCCAGGCGCCAGGTCACGCCGATGTCGCCGTAGTTATCGACGACGCTGCAAAAAATATCCCAGCGGGCTTTCATTCCGGGCTCCACGACTCAAAGGCTCGATTGTCCGCATAAATGCGCCGATGCAGAAGGCTTGATCGCGATTATTCTGCGCAGTGGCTGTGCGACAATCGCTGCCACGCCGTCAATGCCTGCCAGGAGGCCATCATGTCTGACCGTCCGCTGTCGCTGTTCAAGCTGTGTATCGCCATTGCCGCAGGCGTGTGGCTGGGGTTTATCGCCATCGCGCTGACCAGCTGGCTGGCATCGCGCTACCTGTTCCCGCAAAGCCTCGCACCCGTGGCCCAGGCGGTGCAGCAACTGGGTAAGCCGACCGTCGTCGCGCCGGAGCCGCCGAACCGTATGTTCGAGCAGTACCAGCAGAACCTGCAGAAGCAGGAGCAGCAACAAGCCCTGGACCAGGCCCGAAGCAATGCGCGCAACCTGGCCAACCCCAAATGCCAGTTCTGGCTGCAACAGGATCAGAACGCTCCAAATGAAAAATCCAAAGCCAATGTCCTGCAATTCTGCGATTAGAGATCATGAATAAACACGCCGTCCTCCAGCTGATCCTGGAAAAACTCTGCGCCGACCTCGACATCGCCCAGCGCGCCGCGCAGACCGCCTACGAGACGGCGACACACGAGGAGAACATCGCAGAAAACAAGTACGACACCTTGGGGCTGGAGGCGTCGTATCTGGCGGCCGGCCAGGCCAAGCGGGTCGAAGAGATCAAGCAGTCGCTGGCGCTGTGCCAGAACCTGCAGGTGCGTGCGTACGATGACCAACGCGGGATTGAAGTGGGTACGCTGCTGGGCCTGGAAGACGAGAACGGTCGCCAGCAATGGCTGTTCCTGGCGCCGGATGCCGCGGGGCTGAAGATTGAAGTGGTCGGCCAGCCGGTCACCGTCATCACCCCGCGCTCGCCCTTGGGCAAAAGCCTGCTGGGCAAGCATGTCGAGGATGAGGTAGAGATTCTGGTGGCGGGCGCCCGGCAACAGTTCACGGTTACCGAGGCCAAATGAAGCGCGGTGGCGAGGGCGTTGGCGCCCTCGCCACACGGATCAGTGAACCGGCAATTCAACGCCGTCGAACAGTTCTTCGAGTTCCTGCTTGTTGTGGCACTGGATCGCCTTGGCCATCACTTCGCGGGTCAGGTGCGGGGCGAATTTCTCGATGAAATCGCACATGAAACCGCGCAGGAAGGTGCCACGGCGGAAGCCGATCTTGGTCACGCTGGACTCGAACAGCTCGCTGGCATCGAGCACCACCAGGTCTTTGTCGAGCTGGGTGTCGACCGCCATCTTGGCCACGATGCCCACGCCCAGGCCCAGGCGCACGTAAGTCTTGATCACGTCGGCGTCGGCTGCGGTGAACACCACTTTCGGCGTGAGGCCACGGTGGCTGAAGGCTTCGTCGAGCTTCGAACGACCGGTGAAACCAAACACGTAGGTGACGATGGGAAATTCCGCCAGGGCTTCCAGGGTCAGCTTCGGCAACTTGGCCAGTGGGTGGCCCTGGGGCACGACCACGCAACGATTCCAGCGGTAGCACGGCATCATCACCAAATCACCGAACAGCTCCAGGGCTTCGGTGGCGATCGCGAAATCGACGGTGCCATCAGCGGCCATCTCGGCGATCTGCATCGGCGAGCCCTGGTGCATGTGCAACGCCACGTCAGGGTATTGCTTGATGAAATCACGGATCACCGGCGGCAAGGCGTAGCGTGCCTGGGTGTGGGTGGTAGCAATCGACAGGGTGCCCTTCTTCTCGTTGGAGAATTCCTGGGCGATCTGCTTGATGCTTTCGACTTTGCGCAGGATCTCACCGGCGGTGGTGATGATGCGCTCGCCGGCCGGGGTGACGCGGGTCAGATGCTTGCCGCTGCGCGCGAACACTTCAACGCCCAGCTCGTCTTCGAGCAGGCGGATCTGCTTGCTGATACCGGGTTGCGACGTGTAAAGGCTTTGAGCGGTAGCGGAAACGTTGAGGTCGTGGTGCGCCACTTCCCAGATGTAGCGCAGTTGTTGAAGCTTCATATGAATCCCTCAAAGCAGATAGACGCCACGGGTATCAGCGACGGTATATAACTATATTAAAGGTAAGATATATAAATCTAGAACTTTTTATCGTTTTTTACCGATCCCTATCATCGCTGCGTCGGCGTTGCAGCGACGGCACCAGATAAACCGGCACGCTCGCCAGCTGCAGCAGCCGTGCGGCGGTACGCCCAAGCGGTGTCGCCGCCGCGCTGGCTTGGCTATGACTCCCTACGATCAACAGGTCCACGGAAAGTTTATGCAGTTGGTCGAGAATCACCTCGCAAGGGTCGCCCTGGATCACCCGCACCGAACGAATCAACTCCAGGTCCTGCTCCCCGTCCCCCAACTCCTCGCGAAAGCTGTCGAGCACCCGCTGCTCGATCGTTGCCATGACCGTGCTCAGCCCCTGGCTCTGCCATTCGCTGAGCGCCTTTTCATCAAGGTAGCTCTGCAACACCGACTCTGCGAACAACCCGATGGGCTCCACCACATGAATCACATACAAATCTGCCTTGAACGTTCGCGCCAACGCCAGGGCATGTTGCATGACGTACGGCGCATACAGGCCAAGATCCGTGGCGTACAGTATCGAACGAATCATAGAACCCCCTGGACTGCCAGGATGGCGGAGATTAAATCAGCTTAGCAGCGCCCAGGGGGTACGACTCAGCGCTCGCCCTGGATTTTCAACTCATTACTGATGCCGTGCGGCACATGCCCGGTGGCCACGACCTGCCTGGCTCTTTCGCAATGGCCGGCCTGGTCATCGAAGAACACATCGGCGGCGAATGCTTCCAGGAACGCGGATTTATCCAGGCCACCCAGGAACAGCGATTCATCCAGGCGGATATCCCATTCGCGCAACGTACGAATGACCCGCTCGTGGGACGGCGCCGAGCGCGCGGTGACCAATGCGGTGCGAATCGGGCAGGCCTCATCGGCGAACTCACGCTGCAACAGGTTGAGTGCCGCGAGGAAACCCTTGAACGGGCCACCGTGCAAGGGCTGGCGCGCCGACTCGCGCTCGCTGGCCTGGAATGCTTCCAACCCGCCAGCCTGGTAGACGCGCTCGGACTCGTCGGAAAACAGCACCGCATCACCATCGAAGGCGATGCGCAATTCCTCGCTCGACGCCCGACGCGCACCACCGGACAAGATAGTCGCCGCCGCAAAACCGGCGTCGAGGGCACTGCGCACATCCTCGGCATGGGTCGACAGAAACAGATGGCAACCAAAGGCGGCCAGATACGGATAGGGACTACGCCCTCCGACGAAAGCGGCGCGGGAAATATCCAGACCGTAATGCTGGATCGAGTTGAACACTCGCAAGCCGGTATCGGCGCTGTTGCGTGACACCAAGACCACCTCGACACGGGCACGCCCGAGGCTGGCGTTGAGGCTCAGCAATTTCTTGACCAGCGGAAAGGCATCGCCGGGTTCGAGGATTTCTTCTTCGTGCTCGATCTGGTATTTGCGATAGGGCTCAACCCCTTCGGCGAGGTACACCGTGTGGCTCTCGCTCAAATCGAACAAGGCCCGCGATGAAATCGCCAGCACCAGTTTGTCGCTTAATCCTGTCGCCATGTGCTTGCCCCCGAATCAGCGAGTGTGCCGATCAATAAAACTCAAGGCCTGGTAAAGCGCCTGCATGCGCGGCAATTCGCAGCCGGCTGCTTTGGCGGCAGCCAGCGGTCGGGCGTAGATGGCCTCAAGTTCCAATGGGCGCTTGTGCGCGTGATCGTGGTACATGCTGGGCAGGTAGTCGTCCATGGTTTCGGTCATGGCGAACATCTGCTCGGCGTAACTTGCCGCAATGTCATGGCCGCAGGCGCCAGCGCCCTGTACCACTTCGGCCATCAGCGCTTGAATCAGCGCGCGGCTGGACTCATCCGCCATCATCGCGCGGGTCCCCGTGCCCAGCAAGACGGAGAGGCCGTTGAACGGCACATTCCACACCAGCTTATGCCAGCGCGCCTGATGCACGCTGGCCATGGCCTGGGATTCGATGCCCGCTTGATGAAACAGAGCGGCCCCTTCTTCGACAATCGCTTGCTGGCGCGCTTGATCGTTGGCTGCCATGCCACTGTGATAGCCCAAATTGACCCGCCCCAGCGCTTGATGCTCGACGACGCCAGGCGCGGCGCGATGCACGCCGATATAGCACAGGCCACCCAGCAAGTGCAGCGACGATGGCAGGTGTTCGCGCAGGCTGTCTTCCACATCCAGTCCGTTTTGCAGCAGCACCACCTTGGCGTCCGGCGCCGCGACCTGAGCAATGGTCGGCGCCAGCTCTGGGTTGCCGGTGGATTTGGTCCCCACCAACAGCCAATCGCACGGCGGCATATCGGCAGGGCTGGCATACGCCTGTACCGGGTGCAGGTGCAGGTTGCCATGCACGCTACTGTTGACGCGCAGGCCGTGCTCGCGGACCGCCGCGTATTCGCTGCGCAGCAGGAAATGCACATCGAACCCGGCACGCGCCAGCATCAGGCCGTAGAAACCGCCAATGGCACCGGTGCCAATGATGCCAATGCGTGGCGAAGGGTGTGCAAGTGCGGTCATGGCAAATCCTCTGGTGTGCGGGTGAGCGCCTGGTTTATCGCGTCGACAAGGTCAGGCGGTGTAAGACGCGTCTGTAATTGCCCAAGAAATTGACCCTCGCACACGAGGAACAACGCGGGCAAATGAAAGATCTGGTAACGTTCGACCGCGCCGCCGTTGTGCCCGGCATCCACCCAGCACAGCCGGTCCACCGGCAAGCGCCAGCCCGGCAACTGCTGGCGCGCCCAGCGGCAACTGGAACAACCGACACTGGTAAACACGACCAGCGAACACCCTGGCAACCCCAGCAATTGCTGGTCGATATCCAGGTCGGTCAATTCCAGTTGCTTCACTATACTGCTGCCACTGCCGTCCATTGGACGGTGTTCGGAGTCCGTGTACATGGGTCGTTTTCTACCTCACCCTGATGATGTCGCTGTCGAGTTGATCCAACGTCCCTCTCCTGCCCTGCCCTCCCAACGCCTGCGCACTATCGGCCGTGGTGGCATTGCCTGCAACTGGCCGCGTGCCTGGCGCCCTGGCACGGCGGTCGACCTGCATATCCCCTCACTGGGCGCCAGCGCCCGCTATCCAGGCTATGTCGCGTGGTGCCGCAGGGTGGAGGCCGGCTATCGCATCGGCATCTGTTTTGCCGACGAACATGCACTGTTCGGCGCACGAATGGGTGAACAAGTGTGCCAGATCGAACGCTACTGCCGCCTGCACGACACCGCCGAGCCCACGCCCCAGCAACTCGAAGCCTTGGCTCGCGACTGGGTATCGCGCCACGCCAATGAGTTCTCCCATGAGACGGTTGTGCAGCCAGTGCTGGATTAAAGCGGGCTTTGCCCATTGTCGCGGGCCCGTGTTACGCGCTAAGGTTCCTCCCCCTGCATCCAAATCATGCTGTGCTCCGCCGCACGGGGATGGCTGGCGGCCGGCACCCGTGACCCTGACGAGTAACACGATGGCTGATTTACCGATCAATGACCTTAACGTTGAATCCAACGAGACCCTGATCACGCCCGATCAGCTCAAGCGCGAAATTCCCCTGAGCGACGCTGCCCTGCAGACCGTCACCAAGGGCCGCGAAGTCATCCGTGACATTCTCGACGGCACCGACCACCGCCTCTTCGTCGTGATCGGGCCTTGCTCGATCCACGACCTCAAGGCAGCCCACGAATACGCCGAACGCCTCAAGGTGCTGGCAGCGGAAGTGTCCGACACTTTGTACCTGGTGATGCGCGTCTATTTCGAGAAGCCGCGCACAACGGTTGGCTGGAAAGGCTTGATCAACGACCCGTACCTGGACGACTCGTTCAAGATCCAGGACGGCTTGCACATCGGTCGTCAACTGCTGCTGGACCTGGCGGAAATGGGCCTGCCCACCGCTACCGAAGCGCTGGACCCGATTTCCCCGCAGTACCTGCAGGACCTGATCAGCTGGTCGGCCATCGGCGCTCGCACCACCGAGTCCCAGACGCACCGCGAAATGGCGTCCGGCCTGTCCTCGGCCGTGGGCTTCAAGAACGGCACCGACGGTGGCCTGACGGTGGCGATCAACGCGCTGCAATCGGTCTCCAGCCCTCACCGCTTCCTGGGCATCAACCAGGAAGGCGGCGTGTCCATCGTCACGACCAAGGGCAATGCCTACGGGCACGTGGTACTGCGCGGCGGCAACGGCAAGCCCAACTATGACTCGGTCAGCGTCGCACTGTGCGAACAGGCGCTGAACAAGGCCGGGATCAAGCCCAACATCATGGTTGATTGCAGCCACGCCAACTCCAACAAGGACCCGGCCCTGCAGCCGCTGGTGATGGAAAACGTCGCCAACCAGATCCTCGAGGGCAATCAGTCGATCATCGGCTTGATGGTTGAGAGCCACCTGAACTGGGGTTGCCAGGCCATTCCAAAAGACCTGGCCGACTTGCAGTACGGCGTGTCGATCACCGATGCGTGCATCGACTGGGCCGCTACCGAGAACACCCTGCGCAGCATGCACGCCAAGCTCAAGGACGTATTGCCCAATCGCAAACGCACCTGAAGCTGAATCAGGCACACACAAAAACGCCGGGCTAAACCCGGCGTTTTTTTATGGCTGCTCGTTCAGAGCTTTGCGGCATGGCGCTGGTGGCGCTCCATGTAGCGTTCCACATAAGAGCAGGACGGGATGACCGTATAGCCTGACTCTTCGGCGAACTTCAACGCTTCTTCAGTCAATGCGGCTGCAATGCCACGCCCACGCAACGCGTTGGGCACGAACGTACGATAGATATCCAGGGTCTGTTTCCCGAGGTCCATGTAGGTCAGATAGGCACGATGACCGTCCACATTGGTCTCGAACTGATGACCAGCCTGGTCATGGTGGATGGACAACGCCTCGCTCATCACTACTCCTCGCGGGTCTTGAATATTGACCCTACCTTACCGATGTTTTTCCGGCGAAGGAACATCTACGCCACCCCGTGCCGGTTTCGACAACGAGAAAACCCTGAGCGCTCACACCTGCACGTAGGGAATAGTAGGCACCAATCCAGCAATTGCTCAAGGCACACTCGTCATCCCCTGCCACAGGTGCAATATTAGAAAG
The DNA here is from genome assembly GCF_003852255.1 of Pseudomonas sp. R1-43-08. NCBI lineage: Bacteria > Pseudomonadati > Pseudomonadota > Gammaproteobacteria > Pseudomonadales > Pseudomonadaceae > Pseudomonas > Pseudomonas sp. R1-43-08. Next base: position 1,774,986 of record NZ_CP027734.1, on the reverse strand, counting down.
CGCCTCGATCACCCGGTGATCGAACGCCTGAACATTGCCGGCAGTTGAAGCGTGAGACGAACTGGCGCCGTTAAAGTCACCTCTAGATGAGCGAAAGATGCCCGGTGCGAGACAACCCACCGCAACGGAAGTGCCGGCTTGGATATATAAAATTTCATCTGTTCACACCGCTCGACGCATGCGGGCCGGCCCTTTCAGCCTGGATCCAATCTTCGGCAGAATGAAAAAATCTGGCGGGTTTTTATACAAACCTTCAAAAGATTAGCCAAAATAGATTCGGTGCAAGAATTTTTTTTGCTTCTTGCGCTACGTCAGTTTACTTACTACAAGTAATGGGTAGTATGTACGCCGGCTATTAGCTCACTCTGAGACAGTAGCCATCTAATAGAAAGTCCTTGAAGGGGAACACGATGAACAACGTTCTGAAATTCTCTGCTCTGGCTCTGGCCGCAGTTCTGGCTACCGGTTGCAGCAGCGTCTCCAAAGAAACCGAAGCTCGTCTGACTGCAACGGAAGACGCAGCAGCTCGCTCCCAGGCTCGTGCAGACGAAGCCTACCGTAAAGCTGATGAAGCGCTGGCTGCTGCTCAAAAAGCACAACAGACTGCTGACGAAGCTAACGAGCGCGCTCTGCGCATGCTTGAAAAAGCAAGCCGCAAGTAATAATCCCTCGGGGTTGTTATCAAGCCGATCCATTTATGGGTCGGCTTTTTTTTACCTGAAATCCGCTGCGCCAGGCAGCAGGAGCGGGCTTGGGGTAATGCCGGTCAGTAAAGCGAAAGAGGGTCACTGTAGGAGCGAGCTTGCTCGCGAAAAACGTCTAGGCAACACGTTCATTCTGGATAAACGCGGTGGCCCTGAGTTCTTCGCGAGCAAGCTCGCTCCTACAAAAGCCTTAACTGACTGGCATTAGGGCTTGGGGCGTCTATTGAAAATCAACTGGCGCGCTGGAAGCGATCGGAGCGACGCCAGGCACACCGATTTCCGTCGGCAAACCATCCTCCGCCGCCACCACATCACGCACCTGATCCCAATTCACCCGCAGGCTATTGGCCAGGTCCTCACGCTTGAGCAAGGCATTGATCACCGCCGTGTGCTTGTCGACCACCGACGGCGTGCCATCGTCGTTCAACGGCGTATGGGCTTCCAGGTAGACCTTGCCGCCGGCGCTGCCGAACTTATAGGCGTCGTTGATGATGCGTACCGAGGTGCCGACCGGCACCATGCTGGCCATTTCCAACACGTTGTTGTTGAACATACGGAAGCAACCGTGGCTGGTACGCGTGCCGATACCAAATTTCATGTTGGAGCCATGAATCAGATAACCCGGCGTGCCCAGGGTGAACTTGAACGGGCCCAACGGGTTGTCGGGGCCGGCAGGCACCACGTTGGGCAGCGGGTCACCGTTGGCGGCGTGTTCGGCCTTGATCGAGGCAGGCGGTGTCCAGGTGGGGTTCGGCGTCTTCGCGATGATGCTGGTATGGGCAATGGGCGAGCCCCAGCCTTCACGACCAATCCCCAACGGAAAGGTGTAGACCACGTTCTGGCCCTTGGGGTAGTAGTAGAGCCGATACTCCGCAAGGTTGATCACAATGCCTTCGCGCGGGCCCGGCGGCAGAATGAAACGTGTCGGCAGCACGATGTCCGTGCCCGCACCTGGCAGCCAGGCATCGACGCCCGGGTTGGCCGCGACCATTTCCGAATACCCCAGGTCATACGTAGTGCCCAGGTCGGCAAACGTATCTTCGTATTTGGCCTTGATCACCTGGACCTGGCCGACGATGTCCTCACCAGGGGGCGGCAACGGCAACTGCAAGGCTTGCGCCGCGCCGGCCGCACAGAGCGCAGCAAGAGACAGGTAACAGGTAACGACGGAGAGGCGCGACAACATCCGGAAAATCCTTCGCAGACGACGGTAGGAAAAAACTGATTGTATACGTGAAGCGAGCGCCTGGCATCAAGCCGGCCGCGCTAGAGCTCAAAGCGCAGCTCTGGCCAGATCGGCGGTGTACCGCGCTTTTGCGACTCGAGAATCGCCCTGCACAACGGGCACAGCCGCTGGTCCTGGAAGATCGAACGATCCACTGAGGACCAGAGCGGTTGCGCCGGCAATAAGGTGCCGCAGAGCGTGCGGTCAATCGAGCCGCCCAACTCCAGTTGACGCGCCACCAGATGCACCCGGACTTCCTGGCAGGCGAACAGATCCAGCTGTTCGTCCGGCTCGATCAGTTGGTAATTAAACAGGGACCAGGCAGGACGCGACATCAGGGGCTCCAAATCGGGGGGCGCCACCTTAGCCGAAAGCCTGCCGGTAGAAAAGCGTCATAACAGCGGTTTTAGCGTTGGCCAGACATTTTCCAGCAACTTGCCCTGGGCCGGGACTGCCGGGTGCAGGCCGTCCGCTTGCATCAGGTCGGGATGACCGCCCACCCCCTCCAGGAAAAACGGCACCAGCGGCACCTTTTTTTCCTCTGCTACTTCGCCGAATACCTTGGCGAAGGCTTCGACGTAACGCTTGCCATAGTTGGGCGGAATCTGCATGCCCAGCAGCAGCACCTTGGCACCGCTGTCCTGAGACGCCTGAATCATCGAAGCAAGATTTTGTTTCAATTGCGCCGGCGGCTGACCACGCAGCCCATCGTTGCCGCCCAACTCGATCACCACCACGTCCGGTTTATGCGCTGCAAGCGCCGCAGGCAACCGCGCGAGGCCTCCGGCACTGGTGTCGCCACTGATCGAAGCATTCACCACTTTATCGTCAAAACCCTCCTGCTTGAGCCGTTGCTCCAGCAGGGCAACCCACCCTTTGCGGGTATCCAGGCCGAAACCGGCACTGATACTATCGCCAACGATCAGGACTGTACCCGCCGCTGCGTTCTGGGCCATGCACATCAAGGCCAGGCCAGCACTCAAAAACCACATTCGCATCGGATTCTCCATGGGCGCAAGCATTCTCACCGCGCGAAACCTCAGCAAAGTGGTTCCCAGCGCGGAAGGTGAACTGACTATCCTGCACGAACTGAGCCTGGAACTGAACAAGGGCGATAGCCTGGCTATCGTCGGCAGCTCCGGTTCCGGCAAATCCACCCTCCTCGGCCTGCTGGCCGGCCTTGACCTGCCCAGCAGCGGTGAAGTCACCCTGGCGGGCCAAGCGTTGAGCAGCCTCGACGAAGACCAGCGCGCGCGCATCCGTGCCGAACACGTGGGCTTCGTGTTCCAGTCCTTTCAGTTGCTCGACAGCCTCAATGCGCTGGAAAACGTCATGCTGCCGCTGGAACTCGACGGTCGCAAAGATGCCCGCGAGCGCGCCACGCACCTGCTGGAGCGCGTCGGCCTTGGCAAGCGCCTGACCCATTCGCCGCGCCAGCTGTCCGGCGGCGAGCAGCAACGTGTGGCGATTGCCCGCGCGTTTGCCGCCGAGCCGGACGTACTGTTTGCCGACGAGCCCACCGGCAACCTCGACAGCCACACCGGCGAGCGCATCAGCGACCTGCTGTTCGAACTCAATAAAGAGAGCGGCACGACCTTGGTACTGGTCACCCATGACGAGCGCCTGGCCCATCGTTGCCGACGCCTGATCCGCCTTGAAGCCGGCCTGATGGTCGCGCCCCTGGAGCCTTGATGGCACGCCTGCCGTTGTTACGTCTGTTCAGCCTTGCCATGCGCCAATTACTGCGCGATGCCCGCGCCGGTGAACTGCGTGTATTGTTCTTCGCGCTGCTGGTGGCCGTGTCCGCCAGCACCGCTATCGGGTATTTCGGCGCGCGCCTCAACGGCGCCATGCTGCTGCGCGCCACCGAGTTCCTGGGCGCGGACCTGATACTCGAAGGCAGCTCGCCGGCCCGCCCCGAGCAGGTCAGGTCCGGCACCGAGCTGGGCCTGGATCATGCGCGCATCGTCGAATTTTCCAGTGTTATCGCTGCGGACAACGGCATCCAGCTCTCCAGTATCAAGGCGGTCAACGAGCAGTATCCGCTGCGTGGCGAACTCAAAAGCACGGCTGAGCCCTTTGGCGCCGAAACCCCAGGCGGCGGCCCCAAACCCGGTGAAGCCTGGGTGGAAGCGCGGCTGCTGACAGCGCTGGACCTGAAGGTCGGCGACAGCATCGACGTGGGCATGAAGACCCTGCGCCTGGCACGCATACTGACGTACGAGCCCGACCGCGCCGGCAATTTCTACAGCCTCACGCCCAGGGTAATGATCAACCTGGCGGACCTGGATGCCACCGGCGTAGTCCAGCCTGGCAGCCGCGTGAGCTATCGCGAACTGTGGCGCGCACCACCGGGCAGCACGGCGCTGCAAACCTATCGCGACCTGGTCAAGCCGGGCCTCGCGGCCAACCAGCGCCTGCAGGACTCGCGCGATGGTAACCAGCAGATCGGCGGTGCCCTGGGCAAGGCCGAGCGTTACCTGAATATGGCCAGCCTGGTGGCGGTGTTACTGGCCGGCGTGGCCGTGGCGCTGTCGGCCAACCGCTTTGCCAGCCGCCGCTTCGACGCCAGCGCCCTGCTGCGCTGCCTGGGGTTGTCACGACGCGAGACCATGCTGCTGTTCAGCCTGCAACTGAGCGTACTGGGCCTGTTGGCGAGCCTGGCCGGCGCCCTCCTCGGCTGGCTCGCGCAATTTGGTCTGTTCTACTTCCTGCACGACCTGTTGCCCGCAGACGTGCCACCCGGCGGGCTGCTACCGGCCGTTGCAGGGATCGGCACCGGGCTGGTCGCCCTCGCCGGCTTCGCCCTCCCGCCCCTGGCCGCACTGGGCCGGGTGCCGCCACTGCGGGTACTGCGTCGTGACCTGCTGCCTATCCCCTCGAGCACCTGGATGGTTTATGGGGCGGCGCTCTTCGCCCTGGGCCTGATCATGTGGCGCCTGAGCCTCGACCTGGTGTTGACCTTCGCGTTATTGGGCGGCGGCGTGGTAGCCGCACTGATCCTCGGCGGCTTGTTGCTGCTGTTATTGCAAAGCCTGCGCCGGTTACTTGCGCGCGCCTCCTTGCCGTGGCGACTGGGCCTGGGCCAATTGCTGCGCCATCCACTGGCGGCCGCCGGCCAGTCCCTGGCGTTTGGCTTGATCCTGTTGTCCATGGGCTTGATCGCCCTGCTACGCGGTGAACTGCTCGACACTTGGCAGAACCAATTGCCCAAGGATGCGCCCAACTACTTCGCGCTCAATATCCTGCCAGCCGACAAAGACGCCTTTGGCGCCCGCCTTCTGGAAGTCCAGGCGCAATCGGCACCGCTCTATCCCGTCGTGCCCGGCCGGCTGATCAGCATCAACGGCGAACCCGTACAAGAGATTGTCAGCAAGGATTCCAGCGGTGATCGCGCCGTGCAACGGGACCTGAGCCTGACCTGGGCGGCCGACTTGCCCCCAGGTAACGTACTGACGGCGGGTGCCTGGTGGACCGCGCAACCGGGCGATGACATTCCCGGGGTGTCGGTGGAAGCCAAGGTGGCTGAAAGCCTGAAACTCAAGCTCAACGACCATCTGGTATTCACCATCGGCGGGGAGAATCGCGAGGCACGGGTCACCAGCCTGCGGACCATCAACTGGGACAACTTCCAGCCCAACTTCTTCATGATCTTCCAACCGGGCACCTTGAAGGATTTGCCGACCACTTACCTGACCAGCTTCTACCTGGCGCCTGGGCATGACCAACAGATCGTCGACCTCTCCCGAGCCTTCCCGGCCGTCACTATCCTGCAGGTCGAGGCCCTGCTGGAACAGCTGCGCAGCATCCTCGCCCAGGTGACCCTGGCGGTGGAATACGTGCTGCTGTTCGTGCTCGCCGCGGGCATGGCCGTGCTGTTTTCCGGCTTGCAGGCCACGCTGGACGAGCGAATCCGCCAGGGCGCGCTGTTGCGCGCACTGGGGGCCGAGCGCAGGCTGCTGATCAAGGCCCGGCGCATCGAGTTCGGCCTGCTGGGGGCGGTCAGTGGTTTGCTGGCGGCACTGGGCACGGAACTGGTGACCTGGGTGCTGTACCGCTATGCCTTCGATCTGGCCTGGCACCCTCACCCCTGGCTGTTGCTGCTGCCAGTGATCGGTGCGGTGCTGATCGGTGGCGCTGGGGTGTTCGGTACACGCCGTGCGTTGAACGCCAGCCCGCTGACGGTGCTGCGCGAGGGCTGAAACACGAATGGCGCTTGCTCCACCCGGAGCAAGCGCCATTCGTTGCTATTTCACATATTCAATCCGGGTAATCCACCAGCACACCTCACCGCCGGGGGTCTGCACGATGGCTTCATCGTCCACCTCCTTGCGCAGCAGCGCACGCGCCATGGGAGAGTCGATAGAGATGTAATCCATCCGGTCGTAGATCTCGTCATACCCCACAATGCGAAAACGCTTGGTCTCGCCCTGCTCGTTCTCGACATCGACCCACGCCCCAAAAAACACCTTGCCCTCCTGCTCGGGCATGTATTCCACCACGCGCATATCTTCGAGGCGTTTGCGCAGGTAGCGCACCCGCCGATCGATCTCACGCAACAGCTTCTTGTTGTACTGGTAATCCGCGTTTTCGCTGCGATCTCCCAGAGAAGCCGCCCACGTCACCTTGCGCGTCGTGTCCGGGCGCTTCTCACGCCAAAGGTAGTCCAACTCCTTTTTCAGCGCTTCATGGCCTTCTTTGGTAATCAGCTTGGTACTCAAACGCGCACATCCCCAGGCAATGTCCATTAGTGTCGACAGGCCACGGCATCATACCCTGGCGTCGGCTGGCGGGGAGCGATGATAAATCAACGGCGCAAAGTTTCCAGATCGACAGGCTCATCGACTCAGCCCTGTCCATCGAGTACCTGGTCCAGTTCAACGAGCGTGCCTTGCAGGCGCTGTCGCATCAGCGATAGCTGCGACATCATCAGCACCATCTTTTCGGTCTTTTGACTCACCTCCAGTTCTTGCTCCTGCAGTCGCGAATGGCGTTGGTCCAACGCCCGGCTTTTTTCATCCTGCTGGGTCTGCTGTTGTTGCAGTCGGGCCTGCCACTGTTCAAGCATCTCTTCGCGTTCGGTAACGGCCTGTTTTTTCTGCGTCAGTTCCTGGGCAACCCTTGCGAGATTGCTCAGCGTACTGTCTATCTCGAGCATGGAGGTCTGCTCCCTCGGAGAGAGGGAGGACGACGGGGTTTCGAGGTGTTCTGCCTGAACGGACTGCGCTCGGGGTTCGGCTGGCACCTGCGGCACCTCCGGCACCTCGGGTTCCGTGACCTGTGAATGAGGTGGCTCTTCAACGAGGGCTTCTTCCACAGGCGGCGGGGCGGACTTGGGCTGGCTCTTGCCTCGGGGCGGTGCAACCATTTGCGATGAAAAGCGAATGGAAGGCACGATGACTGCGCTGCTTTCGATCGCAGGCGCAGCAGGGGCAGACATGCCCAATGTAATCACCTTCATCACAAGGGCTTTCTTGACGATCACCGAGTGATGGTCCTCGGGCCTGGCAGGCGGCAACCTGCAGCCTTTCAGGTCAATGAAATGAAACGGAACCTGAGATTCATTGAGGGCACTGTCCTTATTGCCCGATGCCGCCGCCATCATCAGGATTTGCTTGAAGACTTGCATCGCTACTTGCAAATCCTCTTTGGACTCGACGCCGCCAAGGAAATACCGCTCGAGTTTTTTGCGCAAGGCCGCGATATACACCCTGGAATGACCAGGCTCGGCTTCTTCATCAAGGCTATACACCAGGAAGTTGGAAGCAGTCTGTTCGACAGCGAACCCACACAGCAGTGCGCCGTTGACCGGGGCATTCTCGCCGCTGCGCTCAAGAACAAGGGTACGTAAAAGCATCATGGCAGTCAGGCCTCATTATAAAAAGAAAACCTTATATAAATATCAGACAAATATCCGACCATTATTAAGTACTCAACACACAACAATTGTTTCAGTACGTTATCAACTCAAACGTAGGACTTTACTTATTAAGTGCACCCAGCGTTCCCAAGCACGGGTATTGAACGTAGTCTTTTTAAGGCACCACCACACACTAACGAAACTTTCTTCAGGCACCGCCCAATAGATTCGGTAATCCTATGATCGAGGTCAGCAACCTGACAAAGTACCTGGGCAAAAAAAGCGTGATCAGCGACTTTTCGTTCTGTGCCCAACGCAAGGAATGCGTGGGTTTGCTGGGCGAGCATGGCGCCGGTAAAACAACATTGCTGAATTTGCTTTCCGGCATGATCAAGCCCACCAGTGGGCATATCAGTATTCAGGGTTTCAGTACCCAGACCGATTCAGTTCTCGCCAGGCAAGCCGTTGGCTACCAGCTTCAAGGGGGAATCACCCATCACACGCTGTCGGTCAAAAGCATCCTCAACTTCGTTGCCGCCGCTCGAGGGTTCAGCGGTGCCGAAAAACGCAGGCACGTGGACCGGGTCGCCACACGACTGGAGCTACTTCCTGTACTCAACTGCCCCATCAATGTGCTCAGCCAGGACTTGAAGCGCAGAGTCGCGATTGCGCAAGCCATTGTGCATTCCCCCAGCGTGCTCCTGCTGGACGAGCCCATGGAAGGGATGAACGCCGAGCAACGGCTCAAATTCAGGGCGCTTGTTCAGTCCCTTAACGAGGAAATGAGCGTCATCATTGCCTCCCGCCATTACGACTGGCTGTCCGACATCTGCACCCGCGCCCTGGTCATCGCAAGCGGGCGACTGATTATCGACGCTTCGCTGGAAGATTTGCAGCGCAGTTCCCGGCACTTCCAGGCGGTGACACTCGCAGCGGATCCGCCCCTGGATCTACTCGCGCTTGCGGTATTACCAGGGGTTGCAGGCATCGAAGAAGACCGTCTAAACCCAGGCAAAGTGACGGTTCTGGCCATGCCCGGGCACGCCATCTTCCCCGCCATCAATTCACTCATTACCCATCGCGGCTGGAACATAACGTCACTGCATCTGGAGCCAGGTCGCTTGAACGATGTCGTTCACCCTCTGAGCCACGAGGTATCGCCTTGAAACTGCTGCCCCTCATTTTCAAACGCCAACTCGCCAGTTATGCCAGCACCCCCATCACTTACCTGAGCGTGGCGTTTTTCCTGGTGCTATGTGCGGCGCTGGGATTGCACACCTACCGCTGGATGGAGCGAGACAGCAGCGACTTGCAGGCTTTTTTCGAGCTGCACCCCTGGCTCTATCTGCTACTGATACCCAGCTTATCCATGCACATGTGGTCTGATGAACACAGCGCCGGATTTTCCAACATGATCAAAACCCTGCCCGTCACCTCAGCAGAACGGGTGATCGGAAAATTCCTGGCAGCCTGGGCGGTATGCAGTGCTGCGCTGTTGTTGAATTTTCCTATAGTGATCGCCGCCCATTATCTTGGAACGCCTGATAACGGGGTAATCGCATCACAATTTCTGGCAAGCTGGCTGCTGGCAGGAAGTTATCTAGCTGCCGGTTGTTTTATCTGTGTACTCACGCACCAGCGCCTTGTAATTTTCCTATTGACGACGGGCTTGCTGCTGACCATCAGCGGGCTTTCTTCAATCCTGGATGCACTTGAACATCAGGCACCGATCTGGATAGTTGATAGCGTGATGAGGCTTGACCCGATTTCCCGCTTCAGCTCAATGGACAACGGCAAAATAACACTTCATGACTGTTTATATTTTATCAGCATGATCCTTGCTTTTCTCTCTGCATCCATTGTCACACTCAACTATAAAAACAGCTGAGAAGGAAAGTCGCTGATGCGATCCGCTCTTCGTACGGGTATGACATTGATCGTCATATCATTACTGTTCCTGGCATTCAATCTGGTCTGGATAAACAAACTACCCGATATTCGCTGGGACTTTTCACAACAGAAAATTCACACCTTATCGCCATCCACGCGGCAACTGCTCGCAACACTTGATAGCCCGCTGGACTTGTATTATTTCAACTCGCTTACTGCACCGAAGAAAAGCCGCATTATGAAACGCTTCGGCCAACGCGTAGAAGACTTGCTTCAGGAATTCGAAGCAGCCGCCGAGGGCATGATCAATTTGCATGTTATTGACCCCACTCCTTTTTCAGAAGACGCCTACAAAGCCAGCTTATTCGGCCTGGATGACACACAGGGATACCTCGGCCTTATAGGCACGCGTGCCGGCCAGGGCACACAACGTATCGAAGCGTTCAACCCCGACGACGAGCCGTTGCTCGAGTATCAAATCAGCCAGTTGATCCATAAATTGATGCACTCCCAGCCTCCCAGCGTCGGCCTCCTGTCCGGGTTGCCGTTGAATGAGTCCGCCGGACACCTTTTGGAGCAAATGCGCGAGCATTTCAACCTGGTGGAGTTGGCATCGAACATTACCCAGGTGCCTCCATCTGTAGGTAGCTTGATGGTGGTACAGCCACGGGCGCTAGCCAAACAAACGCTTTACGCCATCGAGCAATTTGCCTTAAGCGGCGGCAAGCTGATGGTCTTCATCGACCCGGTGAGCGAGATGGGGGCTGAAACCGTAGCGGTAGACTCCGAGCTGGATGGCCTGTTGACCACATGGGGCATACGGATGCCCGCGAACAAGTTGTTGGTTGACAGTCTTTACGCCTCCTCGGCCTCGCTCGGGCCAGGCATGCCTACCGTATTGCACCCAGCCAGGTTGAAACTGCCACGCCTGGCAATGACCGCGCACGACATCAGCACCTGGAAACTCGACAGCCTGAGCGTATCAAGCAGTGGCGCACTCTTGCGCACACGAAAAAGCCGGATGACGTTCACCCCGCTGCTGCAAAGCTCCCGGCAGTCTGCGCTGCTGGACGCCGGGCGTTTCGCTTCAGCGACGGCGTTCGATTCACTCATCGACGAAGCTTCCACCTCGGGTCAGCGCCATGTGATCGCCGCTCGCCTGGAGGGGCCGGCCTACTCGGCATTTCCTGACGGTCTCAGGGGACAGCCGCCAGGCTTACAAAAGGCTGCCCGAATCGAGGTGGTGGTGGTTGCCGATACCGATTTACTCGCGGACGCCGTCAGCCAGACAACGGCCAACAGCAACGTGCAGTTCGTATTGAATACCCTGGATAACCTGGCGGCTCCCGCAGAACTGGCGAATATTCGTCCGCGCCTCACTTCGCATTCACTCAGTACCCTGGAACCCATGCGCGAAGCCGCCGCACAGACCTATCGGGAAACGGCCGCAGAACTGGAACGTCGTCTTGAGCGTACCGAGCAAGCGTGGCAGCGGTTGAATCCACAAGCCACACGCTTGGGCACCCAGGCCGTGGACACCAATACCCAGTTGCAAGCGCTCAACAAAGAGCGCCTGCGCCTGCCCATGGAACTTCATGCCCTCAAGACTCAGGCGTACGCGCCGCTGCACCGCTTCGAGCGGAACCTGAAGCTGCTGATGATCGTAACGGTACCGCTGGTGTTATGCCTGATCGCCTGGGTACGTTATCGCTGGCTGTGTCGACGCCGATGGCCGCCCGCGGGCTTCAGTTGAACATTTGGGGTTGGTAATCAGCGACGGGCAATCAGCCCTTGCCGGGCAATCCGCGTCAGTTGGCGGATCACTTCTTCGGCGTTGTCCGCACTCGGCGCCTGGATCACCGCGAGGTCAAAGCTGTTACTGGCAAAACGGGCCAGGGAGTCGCCATCTTCCACGAACTGGATCAAGAACGCCGAAGGCCGCCCGGTGCGACGTGGCCAGCCGTCCAGGTAACGCAGCAGCGTAGGCTGGTGCTTGCCGCCCAGGAGGATTTTCGGGTTGCGTTGAGTCAGGTCCGCAGTGATCGGGGCCAGGCGTATCAGGGGGCGTAGTGCATTCATCGTGTCGTGTCTCTGCCTCAAAAGTCTGCGGGCAGGTGAGAGGCAACACCGAACCAGCGCTTTAGCGGTATTTCGACCCGTGCCTCCTGACGAGTGCATGGTTCTGTCGGACTGCATCGAGTCCAGTGGCGCCCCGCAATTAGCTGTTTAAATCGGCGCATGAGCAGCATCCTAGAGAAGCTGGCGGGGCAGTGTCAAGAATCCCGAGCAACGAAAAAGGCCCGCACAGGGCGGGCCTCTCATGAGGTGCGAAACGCTCAGTTGGCGATGGCGCGGTCGGCCGACAGTTTGCCGGCGCCTTCGAACAGCACCGCCAGCGAGCCGCCAAGCAGGGCCAGGGCGAATTCATACCCATTGTTTGCCATGAACAGCCCGTTATGAATGTGCACCGAAAAGATCGCCACCAGGGTCAGGAAGGTCAGGCCCAATGCTGCTGGGCGTGCAAGCAGGCCGATGATCAGCGCCAGGCCGGCAAAGAACTCGGTGCCACCCGACAGCACGGCCATCAGCGTGCCCGGCGCCAGGCCAATGCTCTCCATCCACTGGGCGGTTCCCGCCAGACCACCGCCGCCAAACCAGCCGAAGAGTTTTTGCGAGCCGTGGGCAGCGAAGATAATGCCGACGAAAATGCGCAGAACAGTCAGGCCGTAGCCGGCACGGGTCGACAGGACGCGGGTAATCAGTGGGCTCATGGGATAAATCCTTTTTCAGGTAGGGGTTGGTTGGCCGCTATATTAATCAGTTTAAACAATGATAAAAGCCGAAAAATTGCCTTATCAATATCGATAAAATCGATTATTTGCGAGACGCAACTTTCGGCGCTGGCGGCTCCAGGGACTCCCGCTCCCGATCGAACGCCAAGTAGTATTTGTTGACACTATTAACATAGCTGACGCCGCCCATCCCCACCTGCTCCATGGCAATGCGTTCAACCTGAAAAAACCACTGATTGGGGTTGAGCCCCCGGCGCCTGGCTTCGGTACGCATGCCCTGCACCCGCTCCGGCCCCATGTTATACGCCGCCAGCACAAAGGCCATGCGCTCGCGCTCATTGAGCTTGGGGCTGGCGAAAAACTTACGCCGGATCATCGCCAGGTAGCGCGCACCCGCCTGCACATTACTGTCCAGATTCTCGATATTGTTGACGCCCACCCGCTGCGCCGCCGAAGGCGTGATCTGCATCAAACCGGTAGGCCCACCGCTGTTGCGTGCGCCAGGGTCCAGCGCAGACTCCTTGAAGGCCAGCGCAGCCAGGTTCAACCAGTCCATGCCTTGCTCGCGTGCATGCTTTTGCAGGATCGGGCGCAGTTTCTCCAGGCGTTGACGATCGGCGCGGGCCAACGGGTTGCGCACTTGATAGAGACGTCGATAGATACGCTGGAACGCCACATCCTGGTCGGAGGGGGTGTGATAGGTCTTGAGGAAGCGATCGATGCTCGCCCGCAGCATCGACGCATCCTGGCGCACGAACCAGTACTCGTCACCCGGCTCACTGATGGCCACCTGCTTGTCAAAGCGCAACTTGGGCAGGATTTTCGACCAGCGTTCGGCAATCGGCTTTTCCACGATGGTCAGGTGAAAGATCCCGGCCTGCACCATCTCCAGCACGTCTTCCACCGCCAGGCTCGGGTCGACCCATTCCACCTTGATCGGCGGCTGCTTGTGCAGGGCCAGCTTCTGGTTGACCTGGCTGATCGCATCCGCCGCCGCGCTGCCGGTGGTCAGCGTCAGGGTACGGCCCGACAACTGCTCCAACCTGGTAAACCGGCGTTCACCCTTGACGCCGACCAGCCACAACGGCACATCGCTGGCAATCGGGGCACTGGCGCTGATCTTGTGCGCGGCCTTCACGTCCAGCAATTCGCCAGGGGCAACCAGGTCGCCTTCGCCACGGGCCAGTGCGCCAAGCAACTGCTCCTTGGCCTTGGGGATGATCTTGAGGTTGATTTGCTGGCCATCACGGGCATGGCCATTGAGGTATTGCTCGAACGCACGCAGGCGATCGTATTCGACACCGATGGCCTGGCCCTGCACTTCACCGGAGCTGTTACGGCTCTGGTTGACCAGTACACGCAGGGTGCGACTGGAACGAATGTCTGCCAGGTCACGCACCTTGCCGGGCTTTGTCACTTCCAGCGGCCCATCCAGACGCGCGACCGCCGCCATGGGCAGCAGCAACGTCACGCACACTAAAAGCAAAGCCGAGGGTCGGATCATCCGCTCTCCGGAAAGAATACTGGCCAACGCCTTCGTGAATGCGAGGTGTTGGGCGTCAGAAACAGAGCGCTTTAAGCGCTGGCAAGGCGCGCAACGGCGACACGGTGAGAGGCAGCGGGCCCGGCACAATGTCGCTTGCGACGTTCAAAGACAGCGATAACGCGTTGTAGTTCTTCGTTTTTCTTATAAATCTACAGCTCTGATATGCTTTCCGGCCGCAGGCGGAGATAGCACCATGCAACTCATTGATATCGGCGTCAACCTGACCAACCCCAGTTTCGACGAGAGGCACTCGGCCGTTCTCGAGCGTGCCTACGCCGCTGGCGTGCAACAATTGGTGCTCACCGGCACCAGCGTCGAAGGCAGCGAGCAGGCCCTGGAACTGTGCGTAAAACTCGATGAAAGCGCACAACGCCTGTTCAGCACCGCTGGTATCCATCCCCACTCCGCCAGCGCTTGGAACCGCGACAGCGCCCAACGTTTGCGCGACTTGCTCGGCGAAACACGCGTGCGCGCCGTCGGCGAGTGCGGACTGGATTTCAACCGTGATTTTTCGCCGCGCCCGCAGCAGGAAAAAGTCCTCGAGGAACACCTGGCCCTGGCCGTCGAGCTGAAACTTCCCGTGTTCCTTCACGAGCGCGATGCCAACCAACGCCTGCTGGAGATTCTCAAGGACTACCGTGACCATTTGCCCGCCGCCGTGGTGCATTGCTTCACTGGCGAACAAGCGGCGCTCTTCAGCTACCTCGACCTTGACCTGCACATCGGCATCACCGGTTGGATCTGCGACGAGCGCCGTGGGACGCATCTGCACCCATTGGTCAGGGAAATTCCCCGTGGCCGTCTGATGCTGGAAAGTGACGCGCCCTACCTGCTGCCGCGCACGCTGCGCCCGAAGCCGAAGAACGGCCGCAACGAACCCGCCTTCCTCACCGACGTGCTGCGCGAGGTTGCCCTGCATCGCAATGAAACGTTGGAAGAGCTGGCTACGCACAGCACCGCCTGTGCCCGCGCCTTTTTCGGCCTGCCTGCCGTGGAGTGATGCGGCGCATTGACCCATGTCAAAAACGCTTTCCTGAGTAGCGGCACAATAATGGCACCTTGCCAATGCTGTTTCCGCTATCAGAGAAAACCTTCCATGGGTGCCTGGCTTAGCAATATCTCGCTCAAATACAAATTCTGGGCCGTCAACGCGGTGGCCTTCATCACTACCCTGCTGCTGGTGCTGTATGCCGTCCAGCTCGAACAACAGGCGCGCAGCCATGCGTCCCAGGTGTCGGCCCAGGCCCAGGGGCAGTTGCTCAACGCCTGGCCGGCTGACAAGCCACTGCCCACCGGCGAGAACTGGCTGACCTTCACCCGCGGCCAAGTCCCACAACGTGCAGGCGAGAATCTGTCAGCCTTGCAAGACGCGAGCGGCTGGATCGAGCTCAGTCACCTGCCATTGTTCGGCGTCGATCCGCTGCTGGGCGCCGAGGTCATCCGCCGTGCCGACGGACAGCAGGTCGCCGTACTCGCCTACGCGCCAAGCCTGCGGCAGGTGTTCGGCGAACGTTTCGTCAACTATGCGCTGGCGGTGGCGATCCTGATGCTCGCAATGCTTGGCGCCTCACAACTGCTGATCCGCTTCCTGCTCAGCCAGCTCAACACCCTCAAGGACGTGATGCTGCATGTGGAGAAGACCGGCGATTTGTCCGCCCGCGTGCCCCTGGCCTGCAAGGATGAAGTCGGGCAGATGGCCAGCGCCTTCAACGCCATGCAGGCCGGCTACCAGCGGGTGGTCAACACCGTCGCCCATACTGCCAAACAATTGGACGAGGGCGCCGCGCGGCTGGCCAGCAGCATGAACGAGGTGCAGCGCGGCATGCTCGGCCAGCAAAGCGAGACCGACCAGGCCGCCACGGCGATCAACGAAATGACCGCCACCGTCTACCACATTGCCCAGCACGCCGGTGCCACCCGCGACCTCTCGCAAACCGCCGACACCCTCGCCGGCAGCGGCCAGGAAGTGGTCACCCGCGTGCAACGTTCGATTGCCGGGCTGTCCAGCGGCGTGCAACAGACCGCTGAGATGATCCAGAAACTCGCCGAAGACAGCCAGAAAATCAACAGCGTGGTCGGGGTGATCCACAGCATCGCCGAACAGACCAACCTGCTCGCCCTCAATGCCGCCATCGAAGCTGCCCGCGCCGGAGAAATGGGCCGTGGCTTTGCGGTGGTCGCCGACGAAGTGCGCAACCTGGCCAAGCGCGTACAAAGCTCCACCGACGAAATCACCCGCATGGTCTCGGCGCTGCAAGCCGGCACCCGCGACGCGGTGGATTTCATGCAGGAAAGCTCGTTCAAGGCTGACGACTGCGTAAAGCAGGCCCAGGAAGCCGGTGCCGCACTCGCCGACATCACCGGCGCCGTGGCGCAGATGCGCGAGAGCAATACCCAGATCGCGGTGGCCGCCGAACAGCAAAGCCATGTCGCCGAAGAGATGAACCGCGCAGTGGTGAGTATTCGTGATGTAACCGAGAACACCGTACGGCAGACCGTGGATTCGGCGACCACCAGCCATACACTGGCGGCGTTGGCGGGAGAGTTGAGCAAGGCGATCGGGCAGTTGAAACTGTAGGACCGTTCAGACCGTAATCCGATTCCTACGACCAAGCCACAGCCTACCTGAGATTAAGACGAAACTTCCTCGCCACTCCCGCGAATAACGCCGACTTCTTTTACCGACGAACCTCTGCAAAGTCCCTCGCCTGATCAAACAGTGCGAGGGAGTGCAGATGGTTTTTTTCGTTAGGGCCCAGGTCGCCGGGGCCGTCTTTTGATTCCGGTGATTGCCAGCTTTGTGCTGGTCCCCATGGACCCCGAAGCGCCAGATGTTGAAAGCATTCTTCGGAATTTGCGCGACTGCCTGAATACCTTCGACGACTGGGCCGACAGCTTTTTAAGTGGCTCGGCACTGGAAGTGGAGCAGGTGTTCAAGGTCGGGGAAGACGTCGCACTGGTTGCGCCGATCTCTTCCGACATGCCCAGTCGCACCGTCGCCATGTGCAAAGCCCAGGGTGGGCTGACCCTGGTGCACCTGTTCGAAAGCACCCGGTTCGTGCCGATCGGCAACACGCCGGTCACGCTGCAAGCCATCGCCAAGGACGGCACTCCCATTGGCGCGTCGCTGCAGCGAACCATCGGCCCCAGCGGCATTCTTGAAGTTCCAGAATGCACTCGCGACCAGCAGTACCAGGTCACCTTTTACCCCAACGTTTCCAAGGATCACGTCAAGGCGCTGTATGCGTCCTACCAGTCGGTGATCGCCGGGCTGGAAGCTGACCTGCGCCAGCAATGGAACGAGCGCTTCAAGCTTCAGTGGGCCGACTTTGCAAACGCCCCGCCCTTCACGCGCAGCGCGAAACAGGGAGCGGCCTTTGCAACCGGGATTGGCAAGGCCTTTTACAACCTGTGGGACAACATTACCGAGCTGTACGACCTGCTGGCGAACCTCAAGTCCAACAGCGAACGGTTGTTGAAGTACATCTCCCAAGCCGAACTGGATCAGTTACTCAAGCTGGGTAAAGACACGCTCGCCCAGGGTTTGCTGGTGCTCAGTGATGAGCCGCTGTTATTCATTTATCTCTCGGCGGCGGTGGCCTGGATGCGCATGCTGCCACCGCCCGAGATGTATGAACTGCTGGGTGAGATTACCGGCGAAGTGTTGATCAATCTGTTGCTGATATGGGCGACGCGGGGAATTGGGATCCAGCTTCGGTTGGGGGCTCAGGTACTCAGCCAGGTCAAATCCGGGCGGGCGCGGGCGTTGTTGGAGCTTTTGGCCAAGCAGGTCGTAGGGCCTGGGTTGGAAACCCATGTGGAGGCGGCCAAGCCGTTGTTGCTGAGCAGCGCGGCGACGCCGGTCAAGGCAGTGCCGGTGGCGCCGTTGAAGGCGGGTGACACGCTGGTTTCGAACGCGATGCCGGCGGTGCGCAGCAAGACCCAGCGTACGGCGTTGGTGCGGCAGGAGCATGTGGATGATGTGCCTGCTGTTGCGTCGAATCCGAAGGGCGATGCGGCGGCTCCGGCGGAAAAGACCGTCACCCACGGCTGCCCGGTGTCGATGGTTACCGGCGAGGAACTGCTGACGCTCACCGATGGCACGCTGGATGGGGTCTTGCCGTTCGAGTGGACGCGCTTGTATCGCAGCAGTGCGGTGGAAGTGGATTGTGGGCTGGGGTTTGGTTGGAGTCATGCGCTGGCGCAGCGGCTTGTGGTGTCAGGCGATTCGGTGGTGTGGACGGACCATGAGAATCGCTCGACCACCCTGCCCTTGCCGACGACTGCTCGGCCGGCGATTACCAACAGCCTGGCGGAAGCGGCGATTTACTTGGGGTCGTTGCCTGATGAACTGGTGCTGGCCCAGGGGTCGCGGTTCTACCACTTTCGCGACGGTGGGCTGACGGCGATCAGCGATGCGTATGACAACCGGCTGTTGGTTGTCCGGGATCGGTTGGGGCGGATCGAGCGGTTGGATAACGGTGTGGGCCGTTCGCTTTTGTTGCGTTATGAATTCGACCGCATCGTGGCGGTGGACTACCAGATTCATCGCGCCACGGGGCATGAACCCTTTGTTTGGGTGACCGAGCAGAACGTCGTTGCCTACGCCTATGACGGCGCCGGACGACTGGTTTCAGCGACCAATGCTGTCGGTGAAAGCGAAGTTTATCGGTACGACGAGCAGCACGTCATTCTTGAACGGCAGTTGGCCGGTGGGGCGCGTTTCTTTTGGGAATGGGAGCGCGTTGGCAAGGCGGCGCGCTGTGTCCGCCATTGGGCCAGTTTCTCGCAGATGGACACACGGTATGCCTGGGGCGATGACGGTCGAGTCACCGTGCACAACGCCGACGGCAGCCAGGAAGTTTACGTACATGACCAGCGGGCGCGATTGGTACAGCGCATCGATCCCGACGGCGCCCAGCATTTCAAATCCTACGATGACAAGGGCCGTCTGACCGTCGAGCAGGACCCGCTGGGTGCGGTGACGGCCTATCAATACGACGAAGCCGGACGCTTGGTCGCGCTGTTTCCGGGGGATGACGAGCCAACATCCTACGAGCATGACAACGGTTTCGTACGGGTTGTAAGACGTGGTGAGGCGGTCTGGAAATACGAGCGTAATGACCAGGGAGATGTCATTCGCCAGATCGATCCGGATGGCAACGCGACCGACTACAGCTACGACAAACAGGGACAACTGACCGGGGTTTGGTACCCCGACAACAGCTGCCATCGCTTGGTGTGGAATGAGCGCGGGCAGCTTGTTGAAGAGCAATTGCCCAATGGCGGGATCAAGCGCTATCGCTATGACGACCTGGGCCGGCAGGTTGCGCGTGAGGATGAACAGGGCGCGCTGACCCAGTATCAATGGGACGCCGTAGGCCGGTTAGCTCGCTTGGTACTGCCGGACGGTGCCACACGAGAATTCAGCTACAACCCCTACGGAAAAATCATCGCCGAGCGCGACGAACTCGGCCACGTCACCCGCTACGAATACGCCGACGGCCTGCACCTGATCAGCCGCCG
Source organism: Pseudomonas sp. R1-43-08 (assembly GCF_003852255.1). Classification (NCBI taxonomy): domain Bacteria; kingdom Pseudomonadati; phylum Pseudomonadota; class Gammaproteobacteria; order Pseudomonadales; family Pseudomonadaceae; genus Pseudomonas; species Pseudomonas sp. R1-43-08. The sequence goes on along the minus strand of NZ_CP027734.1, from coordinate 1,755,443 downwards.
CATCAATGCCGACGGTACCCAGGTCAAGTACCGCTACGACAACGCTCGCTTACTGCTCACCGCCATCGAAAACGAAGTCGGCGAAACCTACCAACTCGACTACCACCCCAACGGCCTGATCCAACAGGAAACCGGCTTCGACGGCCAACGCACTGCGTATGCCTACGACCTCAACGGCAACCTGTTGGAGAAAACCGAATACGGCGACGATGGCAGTCAGCTTGTCACTCAATACCAGCGCGACCATGCCGGCCGCCTCGTAAGAAAAACCCTGCCCGACGGCAGCGTTGTCGACTATGCCTACGACCGCCAAGGCAACCTCCTCAGCGTCGACGACGGCCACTGGTTTCTGGCCTACGAATACGACCGCCAAAACCGCCTCACCGCCGAACACCAAGGCTGGGGCACGTTGCGCTATGGCTACGACGCCTGCGGCCAGTTAAAAAACCTGCGCCTGCCGGACAACAACCGCCTCACCTTCAACCACGACAAAGGCGGGCATCTCGCCACCGTCGAACTGAACGGTGCGCTGCTGACTTCCCACCTGTTCAAAGCAGGCCGCGAACACCAGCGCCAACAAGGCCAACTCCTCAGCCACTACCACTACGACGACCAAAACCGGCTACATACCCACGCCGTCACGCAGCAGGAAAACCACCTCTACCAACGCCACTACGACTACGACAAAACCGGCAACCTCACCCGCCTGCACGACACCCGCAAAGGCGAACACCTTTACCACTACGACCCACTCCACCGCCTGACCCGCGCCGATCACTCGCAAGACATACAAGAACGTTTCGGCCACAACCCTGCCGGCAACCTGCTCATGCAAGACAGGCCGGGCCCGGACATCGTTGCGGGTAATCGGCTGATGATCCAAGGCGATCACCATTACGACTATGACGCCTTCGGCAACCTGATACGCGAGCGACGTGGCAAGGGTCATTCACTCGTTACCGAGTACCGCTACGACTGTCAGCACCGGCTGATCGGCATCACCAAGCCCAACGGCCAAACCGCCAGTTATCGCTACGATCCGTTTGGGCGGCGCATCAGCAAAACCGTGGATGGAATCACCACAGAGTTCTTCTGGCAAGGCGACAAGCTGATCGCCGAACACCATGCAGATCGTCATCGCAGCTACCTCTACGAACCCGACAGCTTCCGCCCATTAGCACTGCTGGAAGGCTTCGGCCCACAAGAAACCAAGCCCTACCACTACCAACTCGACCACCTCGGCACACCGCAAGAACTCACCACGCCCGAAGGCGAAATCGTCTGGTCCGCCCACTACCGCGCCTACGGAGAAATCAGCCGTCTCGACGTAGGCAAAGTCGACAACCCGCTGCGCTTTCAAGGCCAATACTTCGATCAGGAAAGCGGCCTCCACTACAACCGCCATCGCTACTACAATCCGGATATTGGTCGTTACCTGACGCCTGACCCGGTGAGGCTGGCGGGTGGGATCAATGCATACCAGTACGTGCCCAATCCGACAGGCTGGGTAGACCCGCTAGGATTAAATAATTGCCCAGGAGGTGATGGCTGCCGATCGAGGTCTGAGGTAAAGGACCCTGCAACAGTTACGCCTCCAGTTAAAGGGGATCCTAAGCAGCCAATCAATAGCGGCGGAAAATACCTTTATCGGGGTGATGACAAGACGCCAGACCATGTATTTAAAAATGGTTTCAAAAGCAAAGGCGAAAGCAATGACTTGTATTTGCACGCTTTGGATAGTAACAACCCACCAAGTAACTTTATCAGTACTTCTCCATCGACGCTCATAGGAATCGATTTTGCGACTAGATACGGAACTCGAAAAGGATTTCTCTACGCTTTGCGGAAAATCCCCGGACGCGACGTCAACAAAGAGCTTGGGAAATTGGCTCCTTTTGACAGCGAGGCAGAAATCGCTATACAAAGTAAAATCAATACAGCAGACATTTTAGGGGTAACTCCAGTTAAGCGTGATGGTAGCTACGTAGGCTATTCAATTCCGAATCCAAACAGGGAGATCAAATGAAAACAAAAAAAATCAAAGCCATAATAGACAATGTAGAAAAGTACGTTACTTTTAAGTACGACTCAGCCCATACAAAATTAATGTTCTCCGAAGCAGATAACTTTGGAAAAGTGTATACGGCAGAGGATATTTATATATGTTTAGGAAAAGTCATGACTGACTTCCCACACATACAGTTTCTTTGTAAAGGCGCGAAAATAAATGTCCGACCCTCAAGCATGTCCTCACAAATGAGTGGCGGGATGGTCGCCTATGAATTGACCCTTGGAAAACGTACAACACGAGAAGACTTGGTTCACATATTTGATTTTGAAGATCAAAATCTGACGAATGATCCACATCAACAGCATCGCTTCTACAAAAAATGGATAGCATCTATAGGTGCCGAACGAAGCGAGCCCTAGGCCAAGTAAGAGCTGACCCGAATAGGCCAGCGCCTGCTGGCTGGGCTCCCGGGCACAAAAGACCATTGGCCATTCAGGAACAAAAAATGAAACACTGGAATAACCTTGATGACACTATCTTTTTCAACAAAGTATTTAGTTACCCAGTTGAAATTGGCAAAATTTATATACATGCAGTAAACATAGAAAACGATCGACCTGACGTGGGGATTGGTTTTGACATACCAGAATTTCCTGATCGCTTACCTGAAAAATGGAAAAACAAAAGCTATAACACATGCAGAATCGGCCTCAAATGTTTGGAAGTAAGCGATTTAAAAATAGCAAACCTTCCGAAGAGAAAAGTTTTCACTGCTAAAATAGAGCAAGACAATAATGGCTTTTTATTTACCGCCAAGTCGAAAAATGCCTCTATTGAATTTAAGGCCAAGTGGTTATTTTTAGCCGGTCCGTCCGTGTATATGAACTGTCCGGAACCGGGCGACCACGATTGGTCAGATACCTGGTCATAGGTGACGCTCAGTCGCGGGCATGTTCGATATTGACGTGGTATTGGCACCAGTCGAGAGTGGTCAGGTGCTGCAGCGGCTGGATGAGCTCCAATGATGGACCAGCACAAGAATGAAATCTTGGACGCGCGGGGTCATCGGGTAATGACTCGTGAGTATGAATTTACCCGTGCTGACGGCTCCAAGGTTCTAATTCAAGATCACGGTGCTGGGCATAAATTTTCAGCGCCTGGCGGAAAGGGAGATCAAGCGGCACACTTTAACCTAAGGCCAAAACACAGCCCGAGGAATGGAAAACTAAAAGGCGCAAAAGCTCACTATTATTTCAAGGAAAAAAAATGAAATACTGGAACAACCTGGAAAATACTATATTTTTTAATAAGGTGTTCACCCAACTAATAGAGATAGGCGAAATAACCCTTTTCAATGTAACGATTGACAATGACAGACCCAATATCGGTTTAGGGTTTGATATACCAGAGCTCCCAGATTCCCCTCCGGACAAATGGCTCAAGGAAGGATTCAATTCCTGCAGAATAGGTCTGGACTGCGGAGGGCTGAGCGACGTTAAGATCAGCAACGTGCCTACTGGAGAACCGTTAAAAATGGTAATACGCAAGCACGAAAAATTTTATGAATTGCGGGCAGAGTCCAATACGTCATTAATCGAATTCAAAGCCAAATATATTTCGCTATGCGGACCGTCCGTTTACTTCAACGATCCAGACTCAGCATGCTATTAAATTCGGAAGATATATGCATGACTTTGTTGAGGGCTCTATAGCTCCCATAGCCAACCACAATTCGCCGCCCTAGCTCTCCCAACCTACACTTTATCCAAGTTGTTTAAACGGACAGAGGATTCACCACCATGGGCAAACGTCACCCCAATCTCCCCGCCTGGCAATGGCGTAATTACCCACAAAACCATCAACACCCGACCAATCTGGCTTTGCACCTGATTGCCGTGCCGCTGTTCATCATCGGCTTTCTGTTGATCGTTTCCGGTGTGTTCAGCCTGAGCCTGGTCAGTTTTGCCGTAGGCGTGATCGGCATTTTGGCGGGCCTGGCGCTGCAGCGTCACGGCCACAGCCTGGAAGCCCAGGCGAGTGAGCCGTTCAGCGACCGTAAAGACGCGGTGCAGCGCCTGGTGGTCGAGCAGTTCGTGACGTTTCCGCGCTTTGTGCTCAGCGGCGGCTGGTGGCGGGCGTGGCGCCAGCGTCACCGGCATTGAGGGTCAGGCGAAGACCACCACGGTCTGGCGACTGAGGGCGATCAACTCGCCGGTCGGGCTCCAGAGCGCGGCGGCGGCATGGCCGTAGCCGTCGCGGGCGTGTTCGATGTTGACGTGGTATTGGCACCAGTCGAGGGTGGTCAATTGCTGCAGGGGCTGGATGAATTCGATGGTCCAGGTCAGGGTGCTGCCCGGCGCCGGTTTCTTCAAATGCGGAAGTAACGCCGGGGGCCAGGCGTCGACCAGTGCGAGGATGTGCGCCTCGGTCAGGGGCTCTTCTTTCACGTCCCCACGCAACCGTACCCAACCGCCCATGTCGCGGGATTTATTGCCGGTAAACGGCAGGCCGCCGACGCTCCAGCGCATTGCCAGATGCCGCATGAATTCAGGGGTGACGCCCTTGATATAGGGCAGCTCCTGGCATTCATCCCAATGTTTGAACACGGGTGGCGGCTCGCTCGCGACGTCAATTTCCGAGGTGCGGGGCGCACCGAAACTGGCCTGGACCAAGGTCGCCACTTCACCGTTCTGCACCACACGGCCCAGCAATTGGCTGACAGCCTTGCCTTCGCGCAGCACTTCAACCTGATAGCTAGCGGGTACATCCGGCGCGACCGGGCCAACGAAAGTGATCGCCAGGGAGCGCAGCGGCCGGTCTGCCGGCACGTGGGCGCGCAAGGCTTCGTATTGCAACGCGGCGACCAGGCCACCAAAGGTGGCGCGACCTTGGGCCCATTCGGCAGGAATGGTGACATCCTGTGGGTTTTGACGGGCAGCGTCGAGCAAATCACTAAAGCGCATGGCGACCTCGAATCCAGAAAATCAATGAGAGATCTTAACCAGCAAGCACCGCAGGTACAGCGCCTATTCCGGCCAAAAACCGGACCGGTTCAGAAACAATCGGCGCTGAGCTTATCCAGAACCCGGTCCGCCTGCCGCTCGGCCTTGGCCATGGTTTGACGCCAGGTGGCGACGAAGGGCTCAAGATCGGCCTGATGCTCGGCCAGCATCAACCACTGCCAGCAGTCGTGCCAGTCACCCAGGGCGCCCTGGGCTTTTTTCAGACCGGACAGGGCCTTGGCGGGCAATTTATCCAGCTCGGGATACGCCTCGGCGGCGTAGCGCACGCGTTTGATCAACAGGCGCAAACGGTGGCGATCATGCTCGGGGTCTTTCAGCGCGTGGTCGAGTGCGTTCCATTGCTTGGTCAGGCGTTTCTGGATGCGCGAGCGCAGGCCCTTGAGCAATTTCTGCCGTTGGGAAGCGCGGATAAACCGTGGAAACGCATCGAGGATCTGCAACAGGTGTGCGAGTTGCGAGCTCTGCGCCACCTGGCGATAGGCCTCAGGCTGCAGACGCAGACGCCGCTCAGCCGCCTCATAATGACCTTGCTGCTGCAAGTACGCCGTCAGCACCTCACGGTCACGCAACGGTGTGGTCAACTGGCCGACCGCGCGGGCGGCCGATTCAAGCTGTTCGACACCCGGTAACCCGCGCAAGGGGCGCAACAGGCTGCGCATGCGGCGCACGGTAGTGCGCAGATCATGCAAGGCTTCATCATCGGTGACGGCGGCAAGACGCGCCTGACAGCTCAGTAACCCTACTTCCAGGCCGATGACCTGAGCGACCAACTGATTGACCAGCGCTGACATCCTGCCCTCCCTGTGTGATGAAACAGCCTACTCGCGGCTAGCGAATCAACGCCCGGCGCGTGACTCACGGATATAGAAGCGCGCTTTCTCGGCCTTGTTGGAGCACCCTTCGAACGCTTCGAATTGCTGTTGGGTCTTGGCCCCGGTCAACAACGACAAAGCCTTGGAGTAGCTGACGGTGCCCGCGAAGCCCTCGGCCTTGGCCAGGTCCAGTTCTTTCCAGGCCGCATCCAACTGCGACCCGCAGCTGTCGCGATACGCGGTTTTCCCGGCACAGCCCGCCAAGGCCAACAGGATCACGGGAACACACATCCAGGCTTTCATCGATGACACCTCAAAATATACAAAATCTGTCGTAGCCTGTAGACGTTGCCTACAGGGAAAAGTGCCTTGTCCTTAGCCTGAAATCAGTAGTACCCATTGCCAGAGCATACCCGAGCCTAGACGCGATTCTGGAAAAATATTGCCAAGGCTTACCGAGGATTGTAGCGGCCCCCTTGATGGGTGCATTGTGGGGCACCTGTTTCACGAAGGATCTGGTCATGAAGAAACGTGTTGCCTTAGTGCTGGGCTCCGGCGGAGCCAGGGGCTACGCCCATATCGGGGTGATCGAAGAGATCGAACGACGCGGCTATGACATCGCCTGTATTGCCGGCTGCTCGATGGGCGCCGTGGTCGGCGGGATCTATGCCGCCGGCAAGCTGGACGAGTACCGAAACTGGATCGAAAGCCTCGATTACCTCGACGTGTTGCGCCTGGTGGATGTAAGTTTTCGCCTGGGCGCGATTCGCGGTGAAAAGGTGTTCGGGCAGATCCGCAAGATCGTCGGCGAGATCAATATCGAAGAGCTGCGCATCCCCTACACCGCCGTGGCTACCGACCTCACCAACCAGCAGGAAATCTGGTTCCAGGAAGGCTGCCTGCACCAGGCCATGCGCGCGTCGGCCGCGATCCCCAGCCTGTTCACGCCGGTGATGCAGGGCAACCGCATGCTGGTGGATGGCGGCTTGCTCAACCCGTTGCCCATCGTGCCGGTGGTGTCGAGCCATTGTGACTTGATCATCGCGGTCAACCTCAACGCCACCAACCAGAAGCACTATCATTTGCCGGTGATCCAGCGCCCGCCGGCATTCAAGAGCCGCTTCAACAGCCTGGCAAAATCATTGGGTTCGCACCTGCCGTTTCGACGCAAACAGGCCGAGCAGTTGATGAAGCTCGAGCAGGAAGCGTTGCAGGCCCAGGCCGCCGAGATCAACCCATGGCTGGAGTCGGCCGAGCCCGAATCCCAGCAACCCGCCGCCGCGCCGGAAAAACCCGGCACGCCGAAGTCGGCCACAGGCTCGTTCATTATCGATAACGTCGGGCCTGCGTCGCTGCTGGACCTGATCAACCAGAGTTTCGAAGTGATGCAAACGTCATTGGCACAGTACAAAATCGCCGGCTACCCGCCGGATGTGCTGATCAACGTGCCCAAGCGGGTGTGCCGTTTTTTCGAGTTCTACAAGGCGCCGGAGTTGATCGCGTTGGGGCGGGAAATTGCCAGTGATACGTTGGATCGGTATGAGAGTGAGCAGTCTTGAGAGTGTAGGCGTTGCTGACGACCCCATCGCGGGCAAGCCCACTCCCACAATTGGACTGAGTTCAACATGAGCATGCGGTCGAATGTGGGAGTGGGCTTGCCCGCGATGACGCTTGTTGAGGCAGCGAAACTCTATCCACCCTAAGTATTCAGCAATCGATACCCCACCCCCGCTTCAGTCACGATAAACCTCGGCTGCGTCGGGTCATCCGCCAGCTTCTGCCGCAAATGCCCCACCACAATGCGCAGGTAGTGGCTGTCTTCGGTGTGGGTCGGCCCCCAGATATCCTTGAGCAATTGCTGCTGGGTAATCACCCGCCCTGGATGCCGCGCCAGTTGCGCCAGCACCGCGTATTCCTTGCGGGTCAACGCCACCTCGGCACCGTCCAGCAGAACGCGGCGGTAGGCCAGGTCTACCGTCAGCGGGCCGAAACTCAGGGCGGCTTCCTGAGACTCGCCCGCCGGTGCCTGGCGCAACAACGCACGCACACGGGCGAGAAATTCCTGGATACCGAAGGGCTTGGTTACGTAGTCATTGGCGCCGCCGTCGAGGGCATCGACCTTTTGGCTCTCGCTGGCCCGTACCGACAGCACCAGCACCGGCACCGTCGACCACTCGCGAAACTCGCGCAGCACTTGCTGGCCGTCCATGTCGGGCAAGCCCAAGTCCAGCACCAGCAGGTCCGGTTTGCTCAAGGCCGCTTGGGCCAGGCCTTCGTTGCCGGTGCCGGCTTCGATCACCTTATAGCCCTGGGAGGCCAGGCTGATGCGCAGGAATTTGCGGATCTGCGGTTCGTCATCAATGACTAGAATCGTCGCGGTCTGGCTCATGGTGTCTAATCAATATCCATTAAAAACAAACCATTGTAGAAACGAACCTGTTGTGGCGAGGGAGCTTGCTCCCGCTGGAGTGCGAAGCGCTCCCAAACTAGTCAGGCAGATGATGCGTCGCGACCGAATGGTTTTGGGGCTGCTGCGCAGCCCAGCGGGAGCAAGCTCCCTCGCCACAGTAGGCACACGTTTTCAAAGGTCAGTGTCCAAGCCCGGCTGAGATTGTAGCGGCAGAAACAGGGTGATGCAGGTGCCGCGCCCCTCAATGCCATCCGCCACGCTGATATGCCCCCCATGTGCGCCGACCATGCCCTGGCAGATCGCCAGGCCAAGGCCGGTGCCCTGCCCGCCCCGATCACCACGGGCAGCGGTGTAGAACATGTCGAAGATCTTCGCACGTTCATCCTCGGGAATCCCCGGCCCTTCATCGGCCACGGCGAAAAACAACTGGTTGTCCGCGACACCGGCGCTCAACTGCAAACGGCCCTGGGGCGGCGAAAAACGTGCGGCGTTCTCCATTACATTGACCAACGCCTGCTCGATCAACGCAGCGTGCACGTAGAGCAACGGCAGCTCCGGCGGCACATGGATACTCACTTGCAACGGCGCCAGCACCGCGCGCAAACGCCCAAGGGCGCTGCCGACGATATCGCCGGGCGAGACCCAATCGCGCGCCAGCTTCAGCGCGCCGTGGCCCAGGCGGGTCATGTCCAACAGGTTCTGGATGTAGCGGTCGAGGCGCTCGGCTTCATCGCGGGTGCCTTCGAGCAAGTCGCGGCGATCCTCCAAAGGGATCGCCTCGCCCAGCGCCAGCAGGCTGTCAATACTGCCGCGCATGGAGGTCAACGGCGTGCGCAGATCGTGGGATACAGAGGCGAGCAAGGCGCTGCGCAGTTGTTCGGTTTCGCCGTGCAAACGCGCCGACTCCAACTCCTGCCCCAACTGCGCCCGCGCCAGCGCCTGGGCCAGCGGCTGGCTCAAGGCGGTGAGCAGGCGGCGGCGTTGGCCGCTCAGTTCCAGGCCGGGCTTGGCACTGACACCGAGCAAACCCAAGGGCCCCTCTTCGCCCGACAACGGCCACCACCACCAGCGCCCAAACGGCAAGGTGCCGGTGCCCACACCCGCCGGCTGGTCGTGCTGCCAGGCCCAATCGGCGGCAGCGCGTTCGGCTTCGGTAAGGGTCAACGGGCCACCGGTCTCGATTGTCCAGCCGCCCTCGCCGTCGCGATTGACCAGGCATACATCCAAGTCATTCCAACCTTGCAGGTGGTGAGCCGCCGCACTGATAACGGCCTGGCGATCCGTGGCTGCTGTGAGCTTGCGCGACAGGTCGAGCAGCTCGCTGGTTTCTTCCTGGGTATCGCGCAGCGCCTGCAACTGGCGACGCTGGCGCGCAGCCAGGTTGCCGGTGAGCGCTGCCATCAACAGGAAGAACAACAAGGTCAGCACATCCTCTTCACGCTGGATGGCAAAGGAGAAATTCGGCGGAATAAACAGAAAGTCATAGGTCATGAACGACAACGCCGCGCACACCAGCGAAGGCCCCAGACTGCTGCGCACCGCCACCAGCAGCACCGCCGCAAGAAACACCAGTGAGATATTCGGCAACGGCAATACGCTGGACACGCCCCAGGCCAAGCCGGCTGCAACAACGGTTGCCACCACGGCCAAGGCGTAGTCGAACCAGCGCAACCCACGCGCATCCGGCAAGCGCGGCGGAGCAGGCATATCGTCGCTGTCGAGCACGTTGATCTCCAGGCCCCGCGCATTGCGCAACAAGCGTGCGGCGAGGCCTCCGCCGAACAGCCGTCGACGCCAGCGCATGCGCGACTGCCCGACCAGTACCAGGCTGGCGCGGCGCTCGGCGGCATGCTGGATCAACGTTTTAGCCACCTCGCCCGCCCGCAGCAACACCACCTCGCCGCCCAAACGCTCCGCCAGTTGCTGGGCATTTTGCAGGCGTAGCCGTGACTGTTCATCTCGCGCGTGGCCGTTGTCGATATGCACCAGGCTCCAGGGTAAATGCCGCCGCTGGGCGACCCGACTGGCATGGCGCACCAGGCGTTCGGCTTGTGCGTCGCCATCGACCCCCACCAGCAAACGACCCCGTACCGCCGGCGCAGCTTGCCCGAGTTGGCGGTAACCCTGGGCCAGGTCGTCGTCGACGTGGGCGGCCGCGGTCTGCATGGCCAGTTCGCGCAGGGCCATCAAGTTGGTCTGGGTGAAAAACGCATCGATGGCCGCCCGCGCCTGTTCCGGCACATACACCTTGCCGTCGCGCAGGCGCTCCAGCAATTCGCGGGACGGCAGGTCGATCAGCAGCAACTCGTCGGCCTCTTGCAGCACCCAGTCCGGCAGGGTTTCACGCACCTGCACACCGGTAATGCCCCGCACCTGGTCATTGAGGCTTTCCAGGTGCTGGACGTTGACGGTGGTGAATACGTTGATGCCGGCAGCGAGCAATTCCTGAATGTCCTGCCAGCGCTTTTCATGCCGGCTGCCGGGCGCGTTGCTATGGGCCAGCTCGTCGACCAGCACCAGCTTGGGCTTGGCCGCGAGCAGGCCGTCGAGGTCCATTTCTTCGAGCATCACGCCACGGTATTCGCTGCGCAACAGCGGTTGTTGCGGCAGGCCGCTGAGCAAGGCTTCCGTCTCGGCACGGCCGTGAGTCTCGACCACCCCGGCAATCAGCGGTACGCCCTGGCGCAGTTGGGTGTGGGCCGCCTGGAGCATGGCGTAGGTCTTGCCCACGCCGGGCGCGGCGCCGAGGAAAACCTTGAGCCGGCCACGGCCGTTGCGGGGTAGATCGGCTAACAAGGCATCGGCGCGGCCGGAGTCGCTCATGCGGGTAGTGTCCTTCAGGTATCAAAGCAGTCAGGTTCAATGTCAATCACATGTGGGAGGGGGCAAGCCCTCTCCCACAGGGGTTCAGAGTTTTTCCAGGGCCATGTTCAGTGCCAGTACGTTGACTACCGGCGGCCCCACCAACGGGCTTTCGGTGTGTTCATCCAACATCCGCTGCAAGGTCGACACCGGCACATTCCGTGCTGCCGCCACTCGCGCCAGTTGATAGGCAATTGCCGCGGGTGGCAAGTGTGGATCAAGTCCGCTGCCGGAGGTCGTCAGCGAGGCCAACGGTACGGGCCCCTGGCCGGGCACCTGTTGTTTATCCGCGTCATCGAAGATGCGCGTGGCCAGCGCAGGATTGCTCGGACCAAGGTTGCTGGCACTGCTGGAGACCGTCGCGAACGCCCCGGCCGAGGGGCGCGGATGGAACCAGCCGTCACCGCTGAATTCCTGGGCGATCAGGCTGGAACCGCGCACCTTGCCGCCGGCATCGCGCACCAGGCTGCCATTGGCCTGATCCGGGAAGGCAACCTGAGCGACGCCAGTCACCACCAGCGGATAAGCCACGCCGGTGATCAGGGTCATGAGTACCAGCAGGCTCAGGGCCGGGCGGATTGTATTAGTCATCGTCAAATCCTCAATAAATCGGCCACAAAAGACCGCAGGGTTACACCAGGTGCAGCGCCGTCAGCAGCATGTCGATCGCCTTGATGCCCACAAACGGCACCAGCAACCCACCCAGGCCGTAGATCAGCAGGTTGCGTCGCAACAAGGCCGCCGCACTCGCCGCCTGCACGCGCACACCGCGCAGGGCCAGCGGGATCAGCACCACGATGATCAGCGCGTTGAACACAATTGCCGACAGAATTGCGCTCTGCGGGCTCTGCAGGTGCATGACGTTCAGCACGCCCAATTGCGGGTAGATCGAGGCGAACAGCGCCGGCAGGATCGCGAAGTACTTGGCCACGTCGTTGGCGATGGAAAAGGTGGTCAGCGCGCCCCGGGTCACCAGCAACTCCTTGCCGATCTGCACCACGTCCAGCAGCTTGGTCGGATCACTGTCGAGGTCGACCATGTTGGCGGCTTCGCGTGCGGCCTGGGTGCCATCGTTCATCGCCATGCCGACGTCGGCCTGGGCCAGCGCTGGCGCGTCGTTGGCACCGTCGCCGCACATGGCGACCAGACGGCCGTCGTTCTGCTCATGGCGAATACGGGCGAGTTTTTTCTCAGGCGTGGCTTCAGCCAGCACGTCATCCACGCCGGCTTCAGCGGCAATCGCGGCGGCCGTCAACGGGTTGTCGCCGGTGACCATCACGGTACGAATCCCCAGCTTGCGCAGCTCGGCGAAACGCTCACGGATGCCAGGCTTGACCACGTCTTTCAGATGGATCGCACCAAGCAATTTGCCATCGGCGCACACCAGCAACGGCGTGCCGCCGCTTTGGGCGATCTTGTCGATTTCCCGCGACAGTGCAGGTAAAAGGTCGCTGCGCTGCTGGCCGATAAACGCCAGCAGCGAATCCACCGCGCCCTTGCGGAATACGCGGCCCTGATAGTCGACACCGGACAAACGGGTTTCGGCGCTGAAGGGGACCGCAGTCAGTTCGTCCGGCGTCGGCTCTGCCTGGGGGTGCAAGGCGCGCAGGTATTCGACGATGGACTTGCCTTCGGCGGTGTCATCCGCCAGGGAGGCGAACAGTGCACCTTCCGCCACTTCCCGACCACTGACACCGGGCGCCGCAACCACTGCCGAGCAACGACGGTTACCGAAAGTGATGGTGCCGGTCTTGTCCAGCAGCAACACATGCACGTCCCCCGCCGCTTCCACCGCGCGGCCAGACTTGGCAATCACGTTGAGCCGCACAAGGCGGTCCATGCCCGCGATACCGATGGCCGACAACAAGCCGCCAATGGTCGTAGGAATCAGCGTCACCAGCAGTGCGACCAGGAACACCAAGGGCAGGCTGCCATTGGCGAAGTGAGCGAACGGCTGCAGGGTCACCACCACCAGCAGGAAAATCAGGGTAAGACCGATCAGCAGGATATCCAGCGCGACTTCGTTGGGGGTTTTCTGGCGTTTGGCGCCTTCCACCAGGGCGATCATGCGGTCCAGGGTGGACTCACCGGGGTTGGCGGTGATGCGGATCAGCAGCCAGTCCGACACCAGGCGGGTGTTGCCGGTGACGGCCGAGCGGTCGCCGCCGGATTCGCGGATCACCGGAGCGGATTCGCCGGTAATCGCCGCTTCGTTGACGGCAGCGATACCTTCGATCACCTCACCGTCGCCAGGAATCATTTCACCTGCGGCGACGCGCACCACATCACCTTTGCGCAGGCTGGTGGCCGGTACCACCTTGAAACTACCGTCGGACTCCTTGCGACGAGCGCTCAAGCCTTCACTGCCGGCCTTGAGGCTGTCGGCGCGGGCCTTGCCACGGCCTTCGGCCAAGGCTTCTGCGAAATTGGCGAACAACACGGTGAACCACAGCCACACCGCGATTTGCACGGCCACGAAGGTCGGCACGGCGGCGTCGGGCACAAAGCACAGCACGGTGGTGAGGATGGCGGTCAGCTCGACCACCAACATGACCGGCGAGCGTTGCAGCTGGCGTGGGTCCAGCTTGACGAACGCCTGGACCAGCGCCGCGCGCCACAGGGCCGAGATCGCGGTTTTGGCAGGTTCCTGGGGTTTGACCGGGGCCGCATTTTTTACAGGCATATTCATTTTCATATCCCTTGGTTAGAAGCCCATGCTCAGGTGTTCAGCAATAGGGCCCAGCGCCAGCGTCGGCAGGAAAGTCAGGCCGCCCACCAGCAAAATGGTCACGGTCAACAGGGTCACGAACAACGGGCCGTGGGTCGGGAAACTGTTCTGGCCAATCGGTGCGGTCTTCTTCATCGCCAGGCTGCCGGCCAGGGCCAGTACCGGGAGGATGTAGCCGAAACGGCCGATCAACATGCCCAGGCCAAGCATCAGGTTGTGGAACACGGTGTTGCCGCTGAACCCACCAAACGCCGAGCCGTTGTTGGCACTGGCCGAGGTGTAGGCGTAGAGCAACTGGCTGAAGCCGTGGGGGCCAGGGTTGCTGATGGCGCCGGCCGGGCCTGGCAGGCTGGCGGCAATGGCACCCAGGACGAGCACACCCACCGGCATCACCAGCAGGGTCACCACCAGCAGTTGCACTTCCTTGGCCTGGAGTTTCTTGCCCAGGTATTCCGGGGTGCGGCCGATCATCAGGCCGGCGAGGAACACCGCGATCAACACGTTGAGCAACATGCCGTACATACCGGCACCGACCCCGCCGAAGATCACTTCGCCGACCATCATGTTGACCAGTGCCACCATCCCGCTCAGGGGGCTGAGGCTGTCCTGCATGCCATTGACCGAGCCGTTCGACGCTGCGGTGGTGGTCACCGACCAGAGCACCGTGCCGGTGGTGCCGAAACGTGTTTCCTTGCCTTCCAGCGGCGCGGTTTGCTCAACGGCCGGGTTGTTCAAGGTTGGGTTGGGCTGGTATTCGGCCCACAGTGAAGTCGCGCCGCCGATCAGGAACAAGGCCAGCATGCAGGCGAGAATGGCGCGGCTCTGACGCAGGTCTTTGACGTAATGGCCGAAGGTAAACACCAAGGCCACCGGGATCAGAATGATCGAGGCCACTTCGAAGAGATTGGCCCAGGCCGTCGGGTCTTCGAACGGATGCGCCGAGTTCACTCCAAAAAAACCGCCGCCATTGGTGCCCAATTGCTTGATCGCAATCTGGCTGGCCGCCGGGCCGAGGGGGATGACCTGATCCACGCCTTGCATCGTCACGGCATCAACGTAATGGGCAAAAGTTTGCGGTACGCCCTGCCATACCAGAAACAACGCCAGCACCAGGCATAACGGCAGCAAGCCGTAGAGGGTGGCACGGGTCATGTCGACCCAGAAGTTACCCAAGGTCTTGGAGGATTTGCGACCGATCCCACGGCAAAGTGCGACCAGGACTGCCAGGCCGGTGGCGGCACTGACGAAGTTCTGCACAGTAAGGCCAACCATCTGGCTGAGGTAGCTCAGGGACGCTTCACCGCTGTAGTTCTGCCAGTTGGTGTTGGTCATGAAACTGACCGCGGTGTTGAAGGCCAGCGTCCATTCCTGGCCCGGCAATTTCTGCGGGTTGAGTGGGAGATAGTTCTGAAACAACAGGATTGCGAACAGCAGCAAAAAGCCCGCGAGGTTGAACGCGAGCAAGGCCAGCATGTATTTCTGCCAGCTTTGCTCCTGTTGATCGTCCACACCCGAAAGGCGATAACAGGCTTTCTCCACAGGCCCCAGCACCGGCGTCAGCCAGGTGCGCTGGCCTTCCATCACCTTGTAATAGAACCGCCCCAGAAACGGTGCCGGCACCAGTACCACGGCGAAGAAGGCGATGATCAGCCAATAGTCATAACTGTGCATAGCCTGCTCCTAGTTCCGATCCGCGCGTAACAGCGCAACCAGCAGATAAATGAACAGCGCCACGGCCAATAGCAGTGACACCCCGTCCAGAACGCTCATGGAAGTTTCTCCGTTTAACGGCGAGTGCCGCGTGTGGGGCAATTGTCCGCAGGAGCGGTGTAAAGGAACGAGAGCGAGGCGGGGCGTGGGGCGTAAAGATGGCGTAAAGAGTGACTTTATGCGGGGTTTACACGAGTGATTTCGGCGCCTGGGCGGGTGCTGTCGGGAGCAAGCCCCTCCCACAGGTTGATCTGCGCTCGGCATGACAACTCGGTCAAGTGTGGGAGGGGCTTGCCCCCGATGGCGCCAGTCAAGACACCCTCGCACTTATCTGGTGCGACGTTGCCACTATTCAAACGCCAAACCATCTTCCAGGCGACAGTGGACGCGCTTTACGACACGGCTTTGGGAAGTGGCATGTCCACTGCAACACCTTGAATCATTCCAAACCGTTCAGGGAGCACCACACAATGAACACACACCTCAAACCCACTTTGGGCACCCTCCATCTCTGGGGCATCGCCGTCGGGCTGGTGATTTCCGGCGAGTACTTCGGCTGGAGTTATGGCTGGGGCGTGGCCGGCACGCTGGGCTTCCTGGTGACCTCACTGATGGTCGCCGCGATGTACACCTGCTTCATTTTCAGCTTCACCGAGCTGACCACCGCGATTCCCCACGCTGGCGGCCCCTTCGCCTACAGCCGCCGCGCCTTCGGCGAAAAAGGCGGCTTGATTGCCGGCCTGGCGACCCTGATCGAATTCGTCTTCGCCCCACCCGCCATCGCCTTGGCCATCGGTGCCTACCTCAATGTGCAGTTTCCAGCGCTGGACCCGAAACACGCCGCCGTCGGCGCCTACTTCGTGTTCATGGGCCTGAATATCCTCGGCGTGAAACTCGCCGCTACCTTCGAACTGGTGGTGTGCGTACTTGCCGTCGCCGAACTGCTGGTGTTCATGGGCG
Source organism: Pseudomonas sp. R1-43-08 (assembly GCF_003852255.1). NCBI lineage: Bacteria > Pseudomonadati > Pseudomonadota > Gammaproteobacteria > Pseudomonadales > Pseudomonadaceae > Pseudomonas > Pseudomonas sp. R1-43-08. Next base: position 1,738,927 of record NZ_CP027734.1, on the reverse strand, counting down.
TCGTTGCGCCGGCGTTCAGCTTCAGCAACTTCGCCCTGAACGGCTGGGCCGGTTCCGACACCTTCGGTGCCCCGGCGATTGCCGGCATGTTCGCAGCGATCCCCTTCGCCATCTGGTTCTTCCTCGCCATCGAAGGCGCGGCCATGGCGGCCGAAGAAGCGAAAGATCCCAAGCGCACCATTCCAAAGGCCTATATCAGCGGCATCCTGACCTTGGTAATCCTGGCCATGGGCGTGATGTTCTTCGCGGGCGGCGTCGGCGACTGGCGCACCCTGTCGAACATCAACGACCCACTGCCCCAGGCGATGAAAACCGTCGTAGGCGAAAGCTCCGGCTGGTTGCACATGCTGGTCTGGATTGGCCTGTTCGGCCTGGTGGCAAGCTTTCACGGCATCATCCTCGGCTACTCGCGCCAATTCTTCGCCCTGGCCCGCGCCGGTTACCTGCCGTCTTTCCTGGCCAAACTGTCACGTTTTCAGACGCCCCACCGAGCCATTCTCGCCGGTGGCGTGGTCGGCATTGCGGCCATCTACAGTGATGGCCTGATCAACCTGGGCGGCATGACCCTGACCGCCGCGATGATCACCATGGCCGTATTCGGCGCCATCGTCATGTACATCATGAGCATGCTCAGCCTGTTCAAACTGCGCAAAACCGAACCGCTGCTGGAACGCACCTTCCGTGCACCCGGTTACCCCGTCGTGCCGGGCATCGCGCTGGCTCTGGCAGTGGTGTGCCTGGTAGCGATGGCCTGGTTCAACACACTGATCGGGCTGATCTTCCTCGGTTTCATGGCCGTGGGCTTCATCTACTTCCAACTGACCGCCCAAGACCGCGCCGATGCGCCGGCAGATGCAATGTTGACCGGACTATAGGGTTTACGAGGCAGAACGGGCCTACAATGAACTACTCAGAAAGCCCGTAACTCAAAGCAGTTATTACCGTGGGAAAATTCTCCCCCGGCTGTCTGCCTCAAGGAGAGCCTTATGCCGTGGTACGCGTGGTTGATTATGGTAATTGCGATCGGATCGATCGTCGGTGGGTTGATGATGCTGCGTGACAGCGCCAACAAAGTGGAACTCACCGACGAACAACGCAAACGCGTGGCCGAGCGCAATGCCCAGGCGGACGCCAAGGATGCGCAGGATCGCTGAACTTGAGTTACTCCCAATCAGCTTTAGCGATATGCAAGCCGTGCTGCCCCTTATAGGCAGCACGCTCCGGCTGACTCCAGCCACTCAGCAATTCGTCCTCCAGCCTGTAGATTTCAACCCCCAACGGACGACACACCGTCAGCGGGTCCTGCGCGTCCGGCCCCCACATCGGCAACGACAAATCCCCACCTGGGCATGTCGATAGCGCACACAGCAAATCAATCTCCGCGAAAAATTCCAGGTAATCGCCCTTCTGCGCCGGGCAGGCTTTCATGAAATACATGTCGTCGTGATTAAGGCCAGTGCACTGGAAAATATTCAGCACGTCGTGCACATCGAATTCCGTCAGACCGTGGGGCAATACTGCACGGGTCAGGTTTGAGTGGCAGTGGTGATGAAAGTCCTCGCCAGTGAGCATACGGTTTACATAGGGATCGCAGCGTGTGCCGAGCAAATCGTGCAGGCGCCCGCCGTGCTCATCGATGCCGTAGCTTGCGAGGCTGTCATCTGTAATAGTGACTAACGGCCGTAGAAATGGAAGATTCGACCACAAGCGGTCGTGAGTGCTGACGTGGGCGCCTTGAAGTTGCCGAGTGCGCGCCGCCCACAAGCGTTCGCGCGGGTCATTGGCATTCCACACATTGAAGTCGCCCACCTGGGGGCCTACAGGCGTGGTCACCCGGAACACATGCCCGGCCGGCACTTTCCACGCCCTGCCCGTGCGGATCGGCACCTCGAACTGCTCGATCAGAGTGCGCTGATCCTTGCGATCACGGATACGTTCATAGAAGGTAGTATCCACCTGTAACGCCGAGCCTTTGCTGACCTGGTAAGCGGCTGGATAGTCTTTGTACATGGGGCATTCCTCCATCAAGGGTGATCAAACAGTGCCAGGGAAAGGTGTTCGGAATCGTCCAGGTAGAGGCTCATCGCCTCGCTGGCGGCTGGTTTGTTATCGCTGGCTAACAGCGTGTAAATCTCACGATCACGTTCCAGCCAGGGTGATTGGAAACGCTGCTCATCGGGTGCGGCGCAAAACACTAGGCGCAACTGGGCGATCACCTGGGCAAAAAACTCATCGAACAGAGGGCTGCGCATCAGCCCGACAATTTGCTGGTGGAACACCAGGCTGTGAGTGGCCACGGCGCGCCAGTCTTCCCGCTCCCGCGCCAAAGTGGTGGCATCGATTGCGTTTTGCATGCCCTCGGATTGATCGCTCGTCAGAGAGCCGCTTTGGGCAATGGCTTGCAGCTCCAAAGTGCGACGGACCGCAAACAGATCACGCACCTCCTCACGTTCCAGGCGGCGAACCATCACGCCCTTGTTACGCACATACCGAGTCAGCCCTTCCTGCCCTAACCGATGCAGGGCTTCGCGAATCGTGTTGCGCGATGCGTTGTAGGCCTTGACCAAGTCGACCTCAACCAACGGCATACCCGGTAACAGCCGCCCGCCGATGATATCGGCGCGTAGTTCCAGAGCGATCTGGTCGGCTAAGGACAAACTGGGCTTCATTCAATACCTCAGGATTGTTGAACAATCGTTGACCTTGAGGTGACCACTTTTCATGCCAAAGTTGTTTAGAGTGGAATAACGAAGCGAAAAAGGCCGATCAATGATCGGCCTCTCGGGATACGCCCTTTAGTTGATAACCAGCCTGTCCCGATTTTTCTCCAGCAAGGCCTTGCCGATACCCTTTACTTCCAGCAACTCATCCACTGAGGTGAAGGGGCCATTGCTTTCGCGGAAGGCGACGATCGCTTTCGCCTTGGAGGCGCCGATACCGAACAGATCACGTCGCAGGGTTTCGGCGTCGGCGGCGTTGAGGTTGACCTTGGCGGATTGCTCGGTTTTGGTCATCTGCGCGGAGATGGGACTTGGGGCTTCAGGTTTGACGGATGGGGCTGCGGTGGTGGCGACAGAGAGGGTGGTGAGGAAGGCGAAGATTAGAGAGGAGATGTAGAGGTTTTGCATTGGTGACGCTCCATGACATCGGTGAGAGAAAAGCAGCTTTTCCGAAGCTGCTTTACTAACTTAGGCGATGATTGGAGGGTGTCAAAAATGGGTGAGTAACAGCGTGTGTTTGACTGTTCTCTAAGATGCCAGGACACCATTCTGCCGAAGCTCAGCGAATCCTTTGGCAAAAAAAGGACCGCTTCAGAGTGACCTATCGGCAGCGCGAGCGCGCCGAAAATCTCATGGATGAACATGTGAGCAATTTCGGAGCTGCGTAAGCATTGACCATCCACCAGCAAAAAAGACATCGAAAAAAATGGAAATCGGTTTCCTTTCCAAGAGACTATTACGCTTTGAGTCAAAAGCAGGTAGAGAAGAAATGAGCGATACTAAAGACTACTTCGTGCATTCTCATGCATTGTGCGAATCATCAGACATTGGCAAAGGCTCCAGAATCTGGGCCTTCACACATATTTTGCCTAACGCAAAAATTGGAGCGGACTGCAATGTCTGCGACCACGTGTTCATTGAAAACGATGTGACCATTGGGGACCGCGTCACGATCAAATGCGGTGTGCAAATCTGGGATGGCATAACCATTTCAGATGACGTATTTATTGGGCCAAATGTTACTTTCACCAATGACATTTATCCCAGAAGCAAAGTCTATCCTGAAAGCTTCGACCGTACTGTCGTAGGCAGAGGCGCATCTTTAGGCGCCAATTGCACCATTTTGCCCGGGTTGCAGATTGGCGAGAATGCGATGGTAGGCGCAGGGGCTGTAGTTACCAAGTCAGTGCCGGCAAACGCAACCGTCGTAGGTAACCCAGCCAAAATAGTGAGCGTTCAAACCAAAAAAAACGTGTAGATACCTAGCAGAAAAAGCCGGTCAAAGACCGGCTTATGCTCAATAATTTAAAATTGAAAATTTAGGCATCCTTAGGTCACTGTATGAACCCTTCCATATATCGTCCCAATGCTTGGGTTAAGTCGACGTTGCTGATATATCCAATTGGAAATTTCACCATCCGCCATATAGAAGGCAAACTTCAGCATACGGCCTTAAATACAAAAATAGTGTGTGGAAAACGAAGAGCAAGCTGCCTAGGCCAAATCGTCAGACTCTATGCACAGCCTGTGTAGCAATGCTACTCCCAGACTAGAAATCTGTAGTACAATCGCCTAAAAATTGATGGACAATAAGAGTTTAACCAAAAATTGCTTCATTGCAAATCGGATGCAGAACCAATAAAAATTCTGGTTGTATTCCCCGCCCTCCATCTACTAGGAGCTTAATTGTGAGTAAAATTGCAAAATTGTGCTGCAGCACACTGCGATTTTTGCGTGAAACGTTTATTTACTTTTCTTTTTCGACCCTGCTAGTTTGTCTTGTTGAGTATTGCTCGGGACTGAATCTTCTGACAATAAACTTTCTGCAAGTTTCGATGCGAGAAGCAGGCATGACTATTCTGGTCATGACTAGTATTTTTATTATACTGGACGCACTATTGCGGCGACGTTATTTTTCGATGCTGCCGATTAGCTTACCACTAATACTCATAGCTCTGATCAGCCGCCAAAAGCTAGGTTATTTATCAGAGCCACTTTACCCGTGGGACTTTATTTTTGCTGATCAAGTTTATAAATTATTACCTGAACTTGCCAAGGAAAAATCTAATCTTGCAGTCGCATGGTTCTTAGGCGGCTTAATACTGGCGCTGATAACAGTCTGGGCAATAAGCGTTGTATATCAAAAGCAAAGGCGCAAGCCTCCCAGACGAGCGCTAATAGCTTCAAGCTGCTTAATGCTATTAGCTACGGTAATTTGCACCAGCACTACACTTGGTCAAAAATGGGTGCAGGATGTACTGAAAGTCCAAGCCATGCCTTGGGCTCAAGTTGAGAACTACAGGCAAAACGGATTTCTCCTAGCGTTTTTGATGAATATGGAGTCAGCCCTAGTAGATCACCCGACGATGCCGATCGAAATAGCGTTAAAAGAAATTGGAAAGCCAGCTGCTGAGCAAAACGCGGACACGATAAGCGATACAGGCCAAAAACCAGATATCATTATCATCATGAGCGAAGCCTTTTGGGATCCAACGCGTCTCCCAGGAATTCACTCGATGCCCGACCCGATGCCCACTATCCGCGCGCTTTCTACAGGGGATATATTCTCGCCCAGCCAAGGCGGCAATACCGCAAATGTAGAGTTTGAACTACTGACTGGATTCTCGAACGCATTTCTTCCTGCCGGCTCGGTACCGTATCAACAGTATATATATAGAAACATACCTTCGATAATCTGGACCCTAAAGGCGCATGGTTATAAAACAATAGCTATACATCCCTATTATAAGCATTTTTGGAACAGGGATAACGTTTATAAATATCTCGGTTTTGAGCATTTCATGGGGCTTGAGAACATGCCGGGGCTACCCTCACTTGGACCCTTTGTGAGCGATAGTGCATTAATGGATAGACTCTATGAAACCCTAGAGGCCACAACCGAGCCTAAAGTGGTATTCGCAGTGACCATGCAGAATCATGGCCCATATGAAAAAGATAGATATGCGCAGCCAAATATCTACATTCAAATGGATAAAAAAATTAATGAAAACGATGCAGTTCAAACCTATGGGCAGGGTATTTACGATTCAGATAGAGCTCTGACAACACTAATGGGAAAACTTAGCTTACGGGCGAGACCAAGCCTGCTAGTTTTCTTTGGCGATCATACTCCCTATTTAGGAGCGAATCTCGCAGCTTATAGACAGACAGGACTCATCACTAGCCCAAGTACGGAGAGGTTAAATAAAAACGAATATCTACAGCTCAGGAAAACACCGCTTATACTCTGGTCCTCAATAACTGGCGCAAAAGGCGCTAAAAGCGGCATCATTATAAGCCCTAGTATGCTACCGAGCCTCATATTGAAAGAGCTGAACTTCCATCATCCATTTTATTCCGGCCTGCTCAATAAAATACGTGAGGCGATACCTGTAATTGATCGTCGAATGATTCTAAATAAAAATGGGAGTTGGATCGAAAACTGGCGCAAGGATGAAGGCAACTTACTTCAGAAGTATCACACAATTCAATATGACATGATCTTTGGCAATCAAAAAAGTCAGAAATTTCTTTTCGAGGATATGCCAAACAATGAAGAGCAACCTTAAATTTAAGCAAAAATCCTATTTAAAACATATAGTCGAAAGTACTAGAAAAAATTAATATACAGCGAAACTCATCCAATCAATTACCAATGGACTATCGACACTCAACGAAGAGTGCCGATAGTTATTGAAGACTTTACGGCTCCAAGCGTCGCTGCAGATGAATCCAATCAACTATCTCACTATCAGGCGAATAGCCGCTCACTGTATCCCTTAATAGCTCACGCACTCTAGAATAGTCATCAGATTCTACAGCAGAAAGAAGCTCATTTAGCTTAAGCTTCAAAGCATCCCAAGTTAAAAAATCTTCGTTAGCGCTCATAATCATCGGATGTTGAGTCGCAACTACGTTATCTCCAATCAGCAACTCTTCATATAATTTTTCACCTGGGCGTAGCCCAGTAAATTCAACAGCGATATCACCATGAGGGTTCTTATCTGAACGAATACTAAGTCCCGACAAATGAATCATTTTTTCAGCCAATTCTACAATTTTTACAGGTTCTCCCATATCCAACACAAATACATCGCCACCTTGCCCCATTGATCCTGCCTGGATTACAAGCTGCGCCGCTTCGGGGATAGTCATAAAATAGCGAGTGATTTTCGGATGAGTAACTGTCAGAGGCCCACCTGACTTAATCTGTTTGTGAAATAGTGGAATTACGGATCCCGAGGAACCCAGCACGTTTCCAAAACGAACCATAGTGAAGCGCGTGCTATTCACTTGAGGCACATCTAACTTATCGCCAAATAAAATCGGCGCAGCCTCGCGACTCAACGCTTGTAAAGTCAGCTCTGCTAATCTCTTAGTACTGCCCATTACATTCGTAGGACGAACTGCTTTATCTGTCGATATCAGCACAAAATTGCTAACGCCAGCCCGCATTGCAGCCTGCGCGGTATTCAAGGTACCAATAACATTATTAAACACCCCCTCAGCTATATTATGCTCAACCATTGGAACATGCTTATACGCAGCGGCATGATAAACGGTATCTACTCGCCAAGTATTGAACACATCAAGCAGTTTTTGCTGATTACGAACGGAGCCGAGGATTGGTAAAACCCGTACCGGTAGAGACTCACGAGCCACTCGTTGTTCAAGCTCTGACTGGATGTTATAAAGATTAAACTCACTGTGCTCAAATAAGAGCAATACTTTAGGCTGAAGAGACAAAATCTGACGGCACAGCTCGGAACCGATGGACCCTCCAGCTCCCGTTACTAGAACACTTTGGTCTTTAATACAATGTTCCAACAAATCACTCTGGGCAGGCACAGCATCACGACCGAGTAGGTCGGCAATATCAACCTCCTGAATATCATCAACTTTTACTCGGCCACTAGCTAGATCCATAATGCCAGGAATACTACGCACATGGATCGGAAAACTTTCCAGCAATCCTAAAACTTCGCGCCTACGCGCCCGAGAGGAGGAAGGTATTGCAAGTAATATTTCCTGAGCTCCCGTTGTCTCCAACATTCGCTGAATATTCTTCGGTTTAAAAACTTGCAAGCCAGATATGACGCGATCGGCAATACTTGCATCATCGTCAACAAAAGCTACAGGTCTCATTACTCTTCCCATTCGCAGCGCAGCCACCAACTGATTTCCCGCAGCGCCCGCTCCGTAAATAGCTACTTTGGGCAGGCCATCATCACGGCTGGTAAATGGAACATGCTGTGCGGCAGCAAACCAGTCGCCTAGGAAATACTGACGCATTGCGAGTCGTAATCCGCCAATCATAATTAAGCTGAGCCACCAGTAGTTGAAGATAATCGATCGTGGCACAACATTTTGATGGTTGCTATACCAATAGACGACGACACCAAGTACGAGGGAAGAGAGACTGACAGCCTTAATTATGGCGATCAATGCATCATTTCCAAAATACCGCATCACCGCGCGATACATACCAAACCGCACAAAAAGAGGGATAGCAATAACAGGGGCCGAAAGAAAAAGCCATATATGTTGTGACAAGGGATTGATCATATCATCCACACCCAAGCGGACGACAAAAGCCATCCATAGCGCCATCCATACCAGAACGACGTCTGTGGACACTTGAATTAGACGCTTGTGCCGGCGAGGCAGCCCCAAAAGAAATGCTCGCAACCTATCCATAAAAATCTCCATGCCTGTGGCCTGATCGAAAACCAACCTCCACGGCACATTTTAATAGCAGATGTAAAAATGATATAGCAAAAGCTGAAGCCGTAATGAAAATCGGCCTGCTCATGCCTTATCTACCGTTGCCTCGCCCTTCGTATAGCGCGCTACCGAGGAATAAACCGCTCGTATCATAAATTTGGATAGCCTTCGGCTAAGTCTGACTTCAATATATTCATGGCTAAGTGCCGAAAGGGCGAAAATAATCATTATAAGAAATGCGAGATAACCAATTGAATTGGTGTAATCCGACATACCTTGCTGATTAAGCATACGGGTAATAGCGAGACCAACGGTTGTATGTAAGATATAGATTGAAAAAGAGATTTTTCCGACCCACATCAAAAATGCTCCAGGGCGCCAACCAGATCCCGACTTTTCCGCAATGACAAATGCCGCGACCAAGGAAACAGCTCCCATTCCCATACCACTTATTCCCGGTTTCGCCGAAAAACTACTCAAATATTGCCACAGCGCGAAAGTCACTAATAGCCCCGCCACAACAAGTCCAGTTTGTCTACGAACGGAAATATTTGACATAAAAAACTTTCCGAGCAACATGCCAGCGAAAAACTCAGGAATGCAGGGATGAATAGCTTGGTTCAAGATGGGAAGAATCAGCGAGGACTCTCCAACCCACCCAGAGAACCCTGAAATCTGACTTTGCAAAACCACAGTGCTTGTAATCCAAATACCAGCAACATACCAACGAAGCTTATCAAAAATTAATGAAAACGCGAAAATCAGATAAAAATACATCTCTATATTTAAGGTCCACCCAACATCCAGCGTTGGTGCGGGTATGACTGGATAGAACATAAGGCTGGGCAACAGCTTTTGGTATTCCTCATGGGTGAACCATCCGAGTGATAACAAAAATATCACATAGAGTAACGTACCCACCGCGTACAATGGCCAGATCCTCGCAAAACGCTTGACCAAGAATAAAACAGCACTGAGGGTGCCACCAGGCTTGTCGCCGGTGGAATAAATCATAATGAATCCGCTGATAACAAAAAAAATGTCCACACCGGAAAAGCCATTAGCGAAAAAGACCTTTAGCGCCGATGCCTCAAACTCACCCGTCACTGAAGGCCGAAAATGCCATAAAAGAACCATTAACGCGGCAATCGCCCGCAGCGCTTGTATAAAATTAACTTGAGGTTTATCCATTATAGAGCCGCCACTATATGCATCCTAGAATAACGTCTTCTTCAAACAGGCTGAGCCTTTCAATACCAAGGATCTTTAAGCCCAAATAAGACCGCACGCTATCAATATTACCAGCCCCATTGAATATCTCGGAGCAGCTCAAGCCCTACGCCCCGTCAGAAAATCTTGAGCGGTTCTAGCCAAGCCCTCCTCGACTGAGCACACAGGAACCCAGTCTAATAGTCGCCGATTTTTCTCTATATCGACCTGCAAAAAGCCACACAGCCGCTGAGAAATTCCTGACTTACCTACGATGGAGGCCGTGAGTTTCAACATCGAGACTGGAACCGGTAGCAAGCGAACTGAGACGCCCAGCGCCCGTCCCATTTTCTGAAGCAGTTCCGTAGTCGACAGATCCTGGCCATCACTGATTAGAAAAGTCTGATTGGCTGCGCGAGGATGCTTTGCGCAGACGCCGATAAAATCTACCAGGTTATAGATGGACACAAGGCTACGCTTATTGTTAATTGCCCCCAAAGGCAGTGGCACACCTTTGAATAGCCAGTTCATCATATTGTAAAAATTTGCTCTAACCCGTGGCCCATACACAAGGACCGGTCGCACAATAACGACTTCCATGCCTGAACTTGAACTTAACGCTTGAAGGGCCTGCTCTGCCTCAAGTTTTGAAATACCATAAGGATCTCGGGGAGCAGGCACATCATCTGCCTTGTAGGGGGTCTCAGGGAAGGTTTCCTCACCGTTGACCTTGATCGAACTTACGAACACAAAGCGTTTTACCCCGACAGCCGCTGCAGCTTCAGCGAGAGCCAAGGTGCCCCGGACGTTAACCTTACGATATTCTTCAAGAGGGTCATCGCAGCTATCATTCATTACATGAACACGCGCCGCCGTGTGAATAACAACTTGAGAGTCGCCAATCAATGTGGGCCAGTTAATTACTTTTTCCAGACTGTCCACTTGCTCAAAGTGAACCCCTGCCGGAAGCGTCGCGCTAGGGCTACGTGAAACGACCCTTAATTGGTTTTCTGGCGACTGGATAAGATGAGTAACTAACTTCGACCCGACAAAGCCAAGGCCAGTCAAAAAAATTTTCATGCTCAGATATTCTCCCTTACGTAGCTAACCATAAAGCGCTGCACCACGCTCTCCCTGGAATAATAGTCGGCGAGATCAATCATAGGGCGCGATATTTTACAAATTTCTGAAAACGGGCGGGCGTCTTTCAACGGATTTGAATAATCAATAAAATATTCAATCCCAGCCTCTTTCAACAAGTCAACGGTCGCACCTTCATTACTAAAATTAAAAATCGATTTATTATAACCGAGATACTGAACAACCTTAGAAGACAAAAAAGGATTAGGTTTAAAATCAGCGTCAACGTTGATTAACCCGTCGAACTGATTAACCACTAGACTGTTAATTAGTGTAATAGGCATGAAGGGCCAGACGTAAAAATTCTTCACACCTTTTTTTTCAGCGCTATTAGCCAGATTGGCGAGCCCCGTCTCACGCATCCAGCGGTAAGCAATTCCGTTTTTTTCAAACAATATATTCCTGACACCTCCGAATATGTGCAACGCAACATCATCTCTGCCAGCGAAAAAATCAAGCATTGCGTCAGGTTTGCGCTCACCATAAAAAGACCCAATGAACGCGACGTTTTGCTTATGCACACTCGCTGTGGAAACGACGCTCTCATAGCACTGGATAATCGGATCCGGATACTCGGCCAGCTCCTCAATAGTCAGCAACTGCTGATTTCTATCAACAGTGCTGACAATCGGATTTGGCAGCACACAAAACCGTGACACATCAAAACCAGCCTCACGATAAAGATCAATGCTTCGCTGGTTGGTCTGAGTAATGATATTCCCCCCTGCTACAACTTTCCGCTCCAGATTGGCTAGATTTTTTTTCCGCAAACTTGTAAGCAAGCCACCTGAATAATATGGGTTTACAGACCCCACATCACCAAAAGAGCAAACACATCGCTTGCCGAACTTCGTGTTGATCAACAAAGCCAACCTATGGAGCGAAACTGGGTCGCTGCGGATAAAAACCATGTCATATTCATTGACGGGCATATCACCTATTAACTTGCAGCAATAGTCAAAAAACCCTCCGCCTTCGAAGCCTGTAACTTTTTTATATAGCTTATTTACGACAAAATTTTCTTTGGCGCTGTAAGAGAAATGCTGACTAAGCCCTTCTATACTGTCAGGTAAACGAGGAGAGACTAAATCCACTTTACAGCCGTTTTTTATAAACCCTTCCAAAATGGCTCGAGAGATAATTCCCTCTGGGCTATTTTTCAAAGAAATCTCAGTTCCTACGAATAAAATACGCAAAATCGGCCTCACTTTCTTCTTAGAACGGAAAAAATATATCTGGATATGAAAAACTTTCTATAGGAACTGCTGATCTCGCTAAATCGGAGATTTGAATTCTGCGCCATGGCTACAAGCTGTGCAGCGACACGATCAAGATCGTGATGTTGGAGCACATAGGTTTTACAGGTCTCACCGTAGGTGCTACCCATATATCCACCAGCCACTAGCTCTCCAAAATCCTTCAAACCTTCACTCGCAGAAAAAGCCCCTAGGTCGAAGTTTATCGTCTCTGACAAAGGCATGTAGGAGCGCTCTGCACCAACTGCTTGATAGGTCGGCATAACTATAAATGAAGGCACACCGATTGCACCGCTTTCCAAGATGGAAGTACCCATACTGAATACCGCATCTGCAGTAGTCGCTAGCAGCTTATGCAACGTAGTGTTATTCACATATCCATATTTTTTGATCTTGCAGTGTTCAGGAGCAAGCATCTTTTCTTCTGAATCTCCGCTGCCCACTATATGCAATACTAAGTCAACTCCTCGGCGTTGGCTCCAGGCATCCAGATCCCGAATGACACGATTCAACGCACCAATTTTAAAATCGACCAGTCTGCCGACCCAGAAAAAATTCAACAACTCTCTCTTTTCATCACTATTAACTTTAACATTAGAGATCACAGGCGATGGTATAGGTAAAAAATGCTCCGCCACCTCGCCGCCGATAAACCTCTGACCAAAAATATAGTTTTCCCGATCCATAAAAAACAACGCGTTTTTAGCCGACGCTAACTTAAATAGAGCGCGCGCATATTTAACCTGCACGGTAAGTAGCGCTATATCTATAATTTTTTTTAAAAAACTTGAAGTGTCGAGTTTTTTATAAAAAGCAAAAGGCAAGATTGGAATACAGTTATAGGGATGAATGGACCAAAAAACCACCTTGGCATCTCCCCCACCGTCACATTGCGTAAAGCCTCATACGCCATATTTGGCGGAAGCAGGAGGACATCACACGTCGCTGTGATTTTCTCTCGGATACTTGTGATAGCTATGACGTCCTGAGAAGGAACTCCCAATTCAGAGAAAGCGCCGTCAGCGTAATCCACAACCTTACACTTATAACCTTGCTGCTTGTAAAGCACATACAGTCTAAAAAAAAGGTGTTCTGCCCCCCCGACAATCCTGCTGGGATTGTAAAAAACAAAATTCATAAGGGCCTCTCCACTTTTTGAAAATACTTATAAATTACGACGAACACGAAAAACTGGATCGGGTTGACGTATTGAGATTGATAGAAAAAAAAGATAAATATCAACGCAAGGCACACAAGAAACAACAAATATTTCTTCGCGCTAATTACTTTGTAAGCAACATAGATCGGATAAAAAAGCAAAGGTATCGCAAGCACTCCAAACATGTACACCACATAGGGAAAGAGCGCTTGCGGCTTTAACACAACACCTTCCGAATGCAACGCACCAATGACTTCATGCTCGTAAAGTATTGGTCCAAGTCCATACACATTGAGGATCGACGGCAGGGCTTCATTGAAGGAAAGTTCGGGAAAATAGAATATGCGTTGTAGTCCGTCCAAAATGGCACTCCCATTTAGAATAAAGCGAGTACTGGCACTTGGGTAATCCAACGCCCATTGCAGTACTCCTACCTCGCCAGAGAACATAGAAGTCACTAACGGAATGAGCTCAGTTGACACCCGGTCAACAGCGACGAAAAAAAGGCCCCCCCCAACGCCGCCAGTCCCCCAACGACGATCTTTTTGTATACCCGCCCTAATGAAATATCGACGGCCAAAACCAACACAAAAAACAAAAAACCCATTAATGAATAAGTACTGAGCAACAAAACAAGCAAGGTGCACTGCATTATCCTAGAACTGAACACTCCCTTATTTAATCCCAAAGTATATGCCAAGGCCACGTAGAACAGATAAGTTGCTGCGTAAGAGGGTTCACTAGCAAGGTATGATATACCCCGTCCGCCCTCTAACGTAGTGTAGCGACCAAAATAATTGGCTAACCAAGAAGTCAGATTCAATGACGCCATTAATGCGATAAATAAATGAATGGCTACAAAAAGCCTATAAAACGCGGTACTCCCAAATCCTATCCATGGGTAAGCAAGCACTACCAGCGTCACTACCAAGATAAGTTTTGACAGCTCCGACAAAAACTCAGGATTAAAATCTGAAAAATACGCTACAGCTAAAACAAGCGCTGAAAAATAGAACAAGATCCAAATGTATATATTTACCGATAACCGGCCAGTCAATAAACATAGCGCGCCCAACGCCAACAGCAGCAGCGGTTGGGTTTCGGAAACGCCAGGCAAGATAGGAAAAAAAACCATCGAAATCGAAAACAAAAAAAAGTTCTGCAATGTTGTACTGCTTTCGAATTGATTTTTGCTGTGATGATCCACTGCACGCCCTTTCTTAAAATTTAAAAACCCAAACAGACGATGTTTAGGTTTTCAATTGGAGACAATCGAACTGCTCTTTACGACTTATTAAACATTTGCTTCAAGGCTTCAACTATACGATGGGACGCCTTGCCATCTCCATAGGGGTTATGGGCGAATGACATTTTATCGTAAGCAGATTGGCTGTTTAAAAGCTCATCAACCTCCTCGATCATAACCTCTACATCGGTCCCCACTAATTTGACAGTGCCGGCCTCCAGGGCCTCAGGCCTTTCTGTGGTATCCCGCATAACCAGGACTGGCTTACCCAAAGAAGGGGCCTCTTCCTGAATTCCACCTGAATCAGTTAGGATGAGGTAGGATTTTTCCATGAGATATACAAAAGGCAAATAATCCAATGGCTCGATTAAATACACATTCTTGATATCTTTAAGCAATCTATTTACTGGCTCGCGCACATTAGGGTTCATGTGCATAGGATAGATAATATCGACGTCTTTGTGAGCTTGAGCAATATGAGCCAATGCTTTGCAGATGCGCTCAAACCCATCGCCAAAGCTTTCGCGCCGATGCCCTGTTACTAGGACAATACGTCTCTCAGGAGAAATAAAAGAACTCGGCTGGGCCGCTCCCTCTCTCAGCTGTTCATCAGTTTTCAGGCGATCAATAACCATCATCAGTGCATCAATAACGGTATTACCCGTGACAAGCACATTTTTTGCAGGAACGCCTTCCCTTAGTAAATTAGCCTGAGACGTTTGTGTTGGGGCGAAATGAATATTGGCCAATGCTCCTGTTAACTTACGGTTTCCCTCTTCCGGCCAAGGAGAATAAATATCCCCCGTCCTCAGCCCAGCTTCCACATGCGCCACAGGTATTCTGTGGTAGTAAGCAGCAAGACTTGCTGCGAAGGTAGTTGCGGTATCGCCGTGGACCAAAACTATGTCAGGTACAAATTCGGCAAAAACGCCTTTTAAACCTTCAAGAATTCTGACAGTCACATCCGTCAAGTCTTGTGACGGTTTCATGATGTTCAAGTCAAAATCAGGCACTAGAGCGAACAGTTTAAGAACCTGATCCAACATTTCCCTATGCTGTCCGGTTACGCAGATCTTCGCGTTTATACCAGGATCTTTCGCTAAAGCAATCGCTACGGGCGCCATCTTAATAGCTTCCGGCCGAGTACCAAACACGCACAAAGTTTTCAACATAACTTCACCTCTGAGCCTTTAAAAATCTGTAGGTATAAGCGGCCATGACCAGCCAATATAAAGCGTAGTTCATGACATATGCGATAACGACACCTTGAATCCCAAAGTAATCCGTCAACAACCACGTCAGGCCCACGAAACTGACGGAAAATACCACTTCAGCAACGATGTAAAATTTGTACATCGCCTTACTTAGAACCAAATAGGCTAATATCCATCCACCAATTTTTAATACGTCACCAAGCATTTGCCATGCAAATAAATCACGCATGGGTGAAAACTCGCTAGTGAACAGGAGCTCAATCACAAAATCTCGCATAAGGTACAATGTGGCGCCACCCAGCATCGTGAGCGGCATAATTACCTTATAACCAAGTGCCAACTCTTCGATTATTTCTTTAACAACTGTCAGTTCGGACAGCTTGGGAAGGTAATAAACACTTAGCGTCGTGGTAATCAACATCAGATACGCTGCACTTAAACGTGAGATCGCTTCCCAGTAACCCGCCGCCGCCCAGCCAAACGTCCCCCCTAAATGATCACGTACTAAGATCGAGCTAAGTGGAACACAAACAGCTGAAGTCAACGCCATGGCCGCGTATTTTGAAAGGTTTATTGCGGAATCCCGGTCGATACGACCTATAAAATTCCCCATTTTAAACCAATGAAGCTTTCTGCAAATTAGCATCGTAACAAAGAATGAGAGTGATTGATAAATAGCCAACGCAACCAGTGCGCCATATAACCCAAGTTGTTGTGCCATAACAGCCGTGACGATTAGAGCGAATAAACTCCCAGAGATACTAGCGGTTACATAACGTGGTATTTCTTTTTTTCCATTCAATACCGCTAAAAGCAACGTGTTGAAGCTGAAAAACAGCAACCCCACGGCAAACCAAATAAAGACGCCTCCCAAAGAAGCGTCCTTCAGGAACCAGACTGCCAATGACTTATTAAATAGAGCAACCAACACACCCGAAAAAAGCGAACCAATTAAGGCGAAAGTGCCTGCGGTTCGCCAGATTGAGCGCTGCTTCATTACGTTATCATGATACTCAGCTGTATACTTCGTAACTCCTGTATTAATCGAAGCGCTTGCAAACGTGGTTATCATTTGTATCGCATTTTGAAACTGTCCTAATGCGGCATAACCTGATGGACCTACATAAACAGCGAGCACCTTGTTAATACCCAAGAGCGTAAGCATCTTCACCAGTACTGCGAGACCATTAAGCACGCTTGTCTTCAGCAGGTTCATAAGAACAAGTTAATCCTTACTCATAAAACGATTACACACTTGAGCTACGTAGGCTGCTTCTTCTACAGACAAGGAAGGTCCCATGGGTAGACTGAGTACTTCATTGTGTATTCTTTCAGTCACAGGAAGTTCAAGATTATTTAATCCTGGGTAGGCCTGCTGCTGATGAGGAGGTATAGGATAATGAATTAACGTTTGAATGCCATTATCCATTAGGAACCGTTGTAACTCTTGCCGGCGCGAGCTACGAATCACAAAAAGGTGCCATACATGTTGCTCAGGGCTAACAACTACCGGAAGTGTAATAGCATTATTTTTTATGTTATCTAAGTAAGCACTGGCAATTTTTTGACGATGCTTAGTCTGCTCATCCAAAAATCCAAGTTTCACGCTCAAAATAGCTGCTTGGATTTCATCCAACCGGCTGTTCACGCCTTGGAAGATATTCTTGTACTTTTCATGAGAGCCGTAGTTGCGAAGCGCCTTTAATACTTCATACAGCTCTGGGTCAGAGGTCGTGATGGCACCAGCGTCACCTAACGCCCCGAGGTTTTTTCCTGGATAAAAACTAAATCCTGAAGCGTCGCCCCAGCTACCAGATTTTCGCCCATCAATCTGAGCGCCATGCGATTGAGCAGAGTCTTCTAAGACCAAAAGGTTATGATCAGAAGAAATTTCCATTAAATTTTCCATATCTGCGAGTTGCCCGTACAAGTGGACGGGTAACAAAACTCTTGTTCGCGGCGTAATGGCACGTCGGACATTTTCAGGACATAGGTTGAAGGTGTCGGCATTCGGCTCTACCAATACGGGAACCAAGTCGTTCTCCGTAATGGCCAGGATACTAGCAATATAAGTGTTGGCAGGCACAATGACTTCATCACCCGATTTCAGCTTGCCCATGGTTTTCCATGCGCGCAGCGTCAGAGTCAGCGCATCTAAGCCATTTGCCACCCCAAGGCAAAATTCCGTACCACAGTATTCCGCGAATTTTTTCTCAAACTCATTGAGCTTTTGACCCTGAATATACCAACCAGAATCCAATACATCAGTCATTGCTTGAATCAACTGCTCGCGGCAAGCCTGGTTTATCGCCTTAAGATCCAGAAAAGGAACGTTCATATGTAAATCCTTGAAATATTTTGGTTGCCGGAGTACATGCTTTCCACACTGCACCTTTAAAGACGCCGAAAATAGCATCGTACGAGGGTTGGTTACACGTTTTTTTCCAGCTCGCCAGCATGGAATTTGACCGCCAGGAACACTAGAGGCAGGTATGCCAGCGCTGTGATTGAAAGGCCATCGATGTCATAAATCACACAGATAAACGCCAACGGCGCGAGCCATAGTACGTTAATCGCTAATACCGTTAACGTGACACGCCGATGACTACGGTAGCGCCGGGACGCATACTGATATGCGTGACTTCGATGCGCTTCGTAGACCTTGTCGCCCCTTGCCAGCCTCCTGATAAGTGTGAAGGTAGCATCTACGATGAAAACTCCCATCAAAATCAGCCACCCCCAAAACATCGAAGAGGAAATCCATGCAGCCTGCAACGACAAAATACCGAGCACAATTCCAAGGAAACCGCTTCCTGCATCCCCCATAAAAATACGGGCCGGGGGGAAGTTCCACACCAAAAAACCAATTACGGCAATTGCAAGAGCGGCGCAGGCTACTGCTGAAGCACTGGAACCGACAATATAGTATAGGCCAACGCCACCCAAGCACGTGCACAGGGCCTGGATACTCGCTATCCCATCGATGCCATCCATGAAGTTAAAAAGATTCAGCATCCAGACAAGATACAGCGCACCAAATACGTACCCGAACACCCCAAGGCTGAAAGTAAAGTTGAAGAGGGTAATCGAGGGCATACCACCTAGCCACCAAAGAGCCCACAGTGCGGAGAGGAAATGACCAATGAGTCGCCATCTCGCGGGAATATGCCCGTGATCGTCTAAGAATCCAATGATCGCCACTACAGCTCCAGCACCCGCCAGAGAAATAACAAACCCCGAAGATATCAGCGTTCCGGACGCCATCCACCCCAGTGCAGCTAAAAACGTAAGAACGATCGCCACTCCACCACCCCGAGGCGTAGGGACGTTATGCGAGCTTCGATCGTTAGGTATGTCCATGATACTGCGCGCGAGGGCGTATTTACGTAATAGTGCGGTCAAAAAAAATGACGAAAAAAATATTGCCACCCCATACAACCAGAAATAGGTCTGCATAATTACCTGTGCCATCGATATATGAACTAATTAATCAGAGGTGGCAAGCCCAGTGGCCGATCTGTTGAGCGTTCATTTTCTATAAAATTACGAGAAACGCTTAGACAGCCATAAAAACCCACTCACTATCAGACTACCGAATTCAAAGCAGCTCCTTAAAATCTTCATAATTTCTTATATAATCAGACTCATCATAATAGTCGTCCGCCAACACCAATAGCACGCAATCATCGCTGAAATCGTGCATTTCATGCCAGACCATCTTGCCGATTAAAACAGCTTTATCAGGCGAGTCCAGTAAAAACTCTTTCCGCTCTCGTCCGTCATCCATCAACATCCGGCAGGAACCTGATACACATACAGCAACTTGCTCTAGTTGTTTATGAGCATGAAAACCGCGAGATACACCTAGCTTCGTACCTGTCAGGTAATACACTCTTTTTATACTAAAAGGCAGATTTTTCCCGCCCTCCATTACGAATAGTTGACCTCTTTCATCACCTAAGACGTTGAGATTGAAAGTATTTACAAAGCTCATTTCTAATCCTCAATATTGTGCGGCCAAGGTCCATTATCTAGCTTCGCCCAATTATACCTATAGCAACCACCAAACCTGCGGGATGCCATTTTTTTGCCATCATCTACCGCTTCTCGACCCCAGCGATGACCGCCTCCCACAAAATTTCTCACCACCTGCCGATAACTCCAACTGGAAAATTCGCAAGTATACGACTCTCTGAAGCTGCCCTGTGAACGATTTCATGTAATTGACCAGGACGTTTCTACGCGCACCGTTTGAGGCGTAATCGTGATAGATGAATGCGCTCGGAAAAACTCACCTGCTCAGCTCATCTGGGAAAATCTCGCCGGCACCGTAAAGCAGGGTTGGTCCATTCAGTCCACTCTACGCGAAGAAATGGAAATAGTTTCTTGGTGGGAAGGCGTCGAGCGAAAAGCACTTACGGCTGGGACAACCCCAGAGCGCGCCTTGATGAAATAACGTATTAGAAAAATGCCTATGCCCAGCAGTAGCCCAGCAAACAGGCCCAAAGCTATTACCAAAGGTTTATTTGGCTTCACTGGCCCCAAAGGCTCCAATGCCTGCCTGTCAATTGTCACCAGATTGACATTGTTCATATCAATGTTCAGGTTTCGCAATCGAGCAATTTCTGAACGTAATGGCTGGACACCACTAAGGAAAAGATCCTCTTGTTCACGGCGGTTTAACATTTCAATTTCGCGATTCGACTGCAACAGTCGCATTTCCCTGGCGATCTGAGCTACGCGCGGATCAGCAAAATCGTCAGTATTTCGTTTCGCCAAAGCGGCTCGCTCTGCCTCCAAGGCATCGCTCCCCATAAAGTACAAAGGTATCTGCTGATTATTGATTTCCGTTCTCATAACACGAGCTGAATCAGTACGATTGGAATCACCAAGAGAGGACGGCGTTGTAGGCTTACGAATCCCTAGAGATTTGGAAATCGCTATTGCCTCATTTAATTGCGCAATTCGATCAGACCGAAGCGCTTTGAGCTGGGCACGCAGTGCTTTCAACTCGTCTTGAAGCTGCGCCCTCTTCAGATCGTCGGACTCGACGAGAGAAGCAATTCTAAGCGTTTTATCAGCCTCATAACTGGAACGGGCAGCCGCCAACTTACCATCTATTTCACGAAGGCGGTTATTAACGATCACACTTACGTCAGCCGCTATTTGCACACGCTCGCTGGCGATGGCGTACTTCACAAACTCATTAAGTATGGATACGCCGTCTACGCCTGCTGGATATTTCATTTCGATTTTTATGTAAGCACTCAGGAGATTTGCTTTAGAATCAGGGAGTACAAGATTAATGGAGTCCCGATTGAACTCTTCGAAACTTTGCTCTAGCGTCCTGCCGGGACGCTCGAAACGTTTAAACATTGTCTGGTGGGTACGAAAAAAACCTAGTCGGGTATCATAAGATTCCAACGCTGCCCCTACCTTTATCAAAGCTTCTCCGGGTGGCAATTGGTAGATTTCGGATCGATTTAATGCATCCAACTCATTAATCGCCACCGGACGCAGAACACTGCTAACCTGATATTCAGGCGTCGAGAAAAAGGCATAACCAGCCGCAATCACACCGATAGAAAGAGTAGTGATCAAAAAAAGTTTTTTTTGCCGTAATGCAGACTGCATGAGCGAAATAAAATCGATTTCGCGAGGCGAGAGGACCGGGGGGGCGCGGAAGCTACTACTCACAACAAAAACCTGCCTTCAAAGAGAAACTGCGGGCTCGTTATGCAGACAATTTGCGTGTTTTTATTCTAATTGGATGACCGCCAAAACCCAGCGTCTCTGCCAGATTTTGAGCGCACAAAATGACCGTTATCGAGAACAGATTCCATTTTGCCATCTCTTTGGCATATTACAAGACTTGACACGTCTGTAGGAAAAGTCCTAATCAGCCAAGGAAATGGCTCATTTTTCGGCGCTACAGGAGTCAGACGGCAGCAGATTTGAATAGGTATGATAGCACTCAGTCGGAAATACTGGGCCTGGCCTTAACAGGGTGGCTAATCGACGTGATCCAGCAATGTAAAAAAGGCGCTACAGAGTAAATTTTATCTGACAGACGGTCGTATAAAATACTCTCTGAAGCTGTGGAAATGCACCCGATCTCCTACTCTTTCGTCGCAGTCCTAACACGCCGGCCGCGCACATAAACTCCCAACAGCGGCCCAATCAACATCCCAACGATTAGCGCCACCACCACAAACACCGCCACCGGCATCTGCGCAGTACTCCATCCCAGGAACGACAGCGCAACACCCTGCTGATTCTCGAGCACAAACGCCAATACCACCAGCGCAGCAACCAGCACCGCGAATACCGCAACAACGCGCTTAACCCCACGCATAACCATCTCCTACTCCAAAAACACTAGACGCCCTCTTCCTCTTCTTCGTTCACCCGATCGCGCAATTCCTTGCCCGGCTTGAAGTGGGGAACGAACTTTCCGTCGAGGCTGACGGATTGGCCGGTTTTTGGGTTGCGGCCTACGCGCGGAGCGCGGTAGTGGAGGGAGAAGCTGCCAAAACCGCGGATTTCGATGCGATCTCCGGTGGCCAGGCATTGGGACATTTGTTCAAGCATGGTCTTGATAGCCAGCTCCACATCCTTGGATGAGAGCAGCCCTTGATGGGTGACAATTCGTTCGATCAACTCCGACTTCGTCATATTTTTCCCTTCTTTTTCAAGCAGCTAGGAAAAGCGCTTCGAAGGTTTTAGCATGACTTGATGAATTTGAACAGCCCGTATATCAACTTATCTACGGCTTAAATAAACGTCCGCAATGAGCACATCGAAACCTCAGTTGCAGATTACCAACATCGTGCGCGTCACTGCGCCAGCGGGATTCCAACCAAACGGATAGTCGCCCTCTTCATCCGCCGCATCACTGGAACGGGTGAGGACTTTGTAGCCCTGCATTTTGCATTCACGAGCAGCGCGTTTTTCGCACTTCTCCCATTTATTGCCCAGACCAGAGCAGTCGATCTCAATACCGCTAACGCCGCTCTTGGCATGGGTCTTGGCGCTGGTGCTGGAGCAGCCGGCCAGTATGACTAACGCGAGCACTACGAGAATCCTGTTCATTCAAACCCTTATCGAATCAGTAACACGGAATATCTTTAAAAGACTATAGCCAGTTCTGACCGCAGGCTGAACGCCTTGGTTCGGCGGTGTTGATTCATCAAATTTCAGGCACAAAAAAGGGCGACCGAAGTCGCCCTTTTCCTACAGCTTTACAGAACTTAGTTCTGCTTAGCCATTGCTTCGCGCAGCAGGGAGGCCATGGTGGTCTCGCCAGTTGCAGCTGCCGGAGCTTCTTTCAGGCTCTGGATAGCTTCTTTCTCTTCCACTTCGTCTTTGGACTTGATGGAGAGTTGGATTACGCGGCTCTTGCGGTCAACGCTGATGATCTTGGCTTCTACTTCCTGGCCTTCTTTCAGAACGTTGCGCGCGTCTTCAACGCGGTCACGGCTGATTTCGGAGGCTTTCAGAGTCGCTTCGATATCGTCGGCCAGAGTGATGATGGCGCCTTTGGCGTCAACTTCTTTCACTGTACCTTTAACGATGGCGCCTTTGTCGTTCTCTTGAACGTACTCGGAGAACGGATCGCTTTCCAGTTGCTTGATACCCAGGGAGATGCGCTCGCGCTCTGGGTCAACCGACAGGATAACGGTGTCCAGCTCGTCGCCCTTCTTGAAACGACGAACAGCTTCTTCGCCCACTTCGTTCCAGGAGATGTCGGACAGGTGAACCAGGCCGTCGATGCCGCCGTCCAGACCAATGAAGATACCGAAATCGGTGATCGACTTGATGGTGCCGGAGATTTTATCGCCCTTGTTGAACTGGCCAGAGAAATCTTCCCATGGGTTAGATTTGCACTGCTTGATGCCCAGGGAGATACGACGACGCTCTTCGTCGATGTCCAGAACCATAACTTCCACTTCGTCGCCGACTTGTACGACTTTCGAAGGGTGGATGTTCTTGTTGGTCCAGTCCATTTCGGAAACGTGTACCAGGCCTTCAACGCCTTCTTCCAGCTCAGCGAAGCAGCCGTAGTCAGTCAGGTTGGTAACACGCGCGGTCACGCGGGTGCCTTCTGGGTAACGGGCTTTGATAGCGACCCATGGATCTTCACCCAGTTGCTTCAGGCCCAGGGAAACACGGTTGCGTTCGCGATCGTATTTCAGAACCTTGACATCGATCTCATCGCCAACGTTGACGATTTCGGAAGGATGCTTGATACGCTTCCAAGCCATGTCGGTAATGTGCAGCAGGCCATCGACGCCACCCAGATCGACGAATGCGCCGTAATCGGTGAGGTTCTTGACGATACCTTTGACTTGTTGGCCTTCCTGCAGGGATTCCAGCAGAGCTTCACGCTCGGCGGAGTTCTCTGCTTCCAGCACGCTGCGACGGGAAACGACAACGTTGTTGCGCTTCTGGTCGAGTTTGATGACCTTGAATTCGAGTTCTTTGCCTTCCAGGTGCGTGGTGTCGCGCACTGGACGAACGTCGACCAAAGAACCTGGCAGGAACGCACGGATGCCGTTAACGTCGACAGTGAAGCCGCCTTTAACCTTACCGTTGATAACGCCCTTGACCACTTCTTCAGCTGCGAAGGCTGCTTCGAGAACAATCCAGCATTCAGCGCGCTTGGCTTTTTCACGGGACAGCTTGGTTTCACCGAAACCGTCTTCAACCGAGTCCAGAGCAACGTGAACTTCGTCACCGACATTGATTGTCAGATCGCCAGCATCGTTGTAGAACTGTTCCAGCGGGATCAGAGCTTCAGACTTCAGACCAGCGTGAACGGTTACCCAGCGAGCTTGGTAATCGATATCAACGATAACACCGGTGATGATGGAGCCTGCCTGAAGGTTCAGGGTTTTTAGGCTTTCTTCAAAGAGTTCCGCAAAGCTTTCGCTCATTTTAATTCCTGTTGATAAGGGCGAAGAATACGCCCATCTCCACACCCCAGACGGTGTGGGTCAGTTTCAATTAAAAGAAGCGCCGCAGGACTATGACTGGTCCCCTGCAACCTTCTTGGTCACCCGGCGATATCGCGAATGGCGATCTCGCTCATGATGCGTTCCAACACCTGCTCGATGGACAACTC
Source organism: Pseudomonas sp. R1-43-08 (assembly GCF_003852255.1). Lineage (NCBI taxonomy): Bacteria > Pseudomonadati > Pseudomonadota > Gammaproteobacteria > Pseudomonadales > Pseudomonadaceae > Pseudomonas > Pseudomonas sp. R1-43-08. Next base: position 1,714,135 of record NZ_CP027734.1, on the reverse strand, counting down.
CGTGGAATCCAGCTGTATGGCGTCAGCCGCCGGCTTGAGCGGGGCTACCGCACGCTGGGTATCACGCTCATCGCGTGCACGGATCTCATCTAGCAGACTCGACAGACTAACACCATCGACTTTGCCCTTCAACTGCAAGTAGCGGCGGCGGGCACGCTCCTCAGCGCTGGCGGTCAGGAAAATCTTCAACGGCGCCTCGGGAAACACCACCGTGCCCATGTCGCGGCCGTCGGCCACCAGGCCCGGCGGCTCCTGGAACGCGCGCTGGCGCTGCAGCAAAGCCTCGCGAACCGCCGGCAGAGCCGCCACCTGGGACGCGCCGGCGCCGATACTCTCGGTGCGAATCACGTCACTGACTTCATCACCTTCGAGGATGATGCGCTGCAATTGACCGTCGGTCGCCGCGATGAACTGCACGTCCAGATGGGCGGCGATTTTCGTCAGCAACTCTTCGTTGGTCAGGTCGACACCATGGTTACGCGCAGCGAACGCCAGCAGGCGATACAGCGCGCCGGAATCCAGCAGGCACCAGCCCAGGCGCTTGGCCAGGATGCCGGCGATCGTGCCTTTGCCCGAGCCGCTTGGCCCGTCGATGGTAATCACCGGTGCTTTGATATTCACAATTGAGCCTCTTGGGCAACACGCATGCCGACGTGGGCACACAGTGTAAGAAAATTCGGAAAAGATGTAGCAACGTTGGCGCAATCACGGATGCGAATCGGCGCCGCTGCTCGTAAGGACGCCACGCTGAACGCCATGGCAATCCGATGATCGCCATGGGCATGCACGTCGCCACCGTCTATCGGGCCGCCGTCGATGATAATCCCATCAGGCGTCGGTTCACACTTCACACCCAGCGCCAACAGACCGTCGGCCATGACCTGGATGCGGTCGGACTCCTTCACCCGCAACTCCTCGGCGCCGCGCAGTACGGTTCGCCCCTGCGCGCAGGCGGCGGCGACGAACAGCACGGGAAACTCGTCGATCGCGAGCGGCACCAGCGCTTCGGGAATCTCGATACCCTTGAGCACAGCCGCGCGTACACGCAGGTCGGCGACCGGCTCACCGCCCACTTCACGCGGGTTTTCCAAGGTGATGTCCGCACCCATCAGGCGCAGGATATCGATCACCCCGGTGCGGGTCGGGTTGATACCGACATGCTCCAGCAACAACTCGGAACCCTCGGCAATCGTGGCCGCGACCAGGAAAAATGCCGACGAGGAGATGTCCCCCGGTACCTCTATATGGGTAGCGGTCAACGCATGCCCGGATTCAACCGACGCCGTCGCGCCCTCCACGCCTACCGGATAGCCAAAACCGCGCAACATGCGCTCGGTGTGGTCGCGGGTCGGTGCAGGCTCAGTCACACAGGTTTTGCCTTCGGCATACAGCCCGGCCAACAACAGGCAGGATTTCACCTGGGCGCTGGCCATCGGCAGTACATAATTCAAGCCTTTCAACGCCTGACCGCCGCGGATGGTCAGCGGCGGACGCCCTTGCGGCCCGGTCTCGATCACTGCGCCCATTTCCCGCAATGGCTCAGCCACCCGACTCATCGGGCGCTTGGACAGCGACGCGTCACCCGTCAGCACGCTGTCGAAGCGCTGCGCCGCCAGCAACCCGGACAACAGGCGCATGGACGTTCCGGAGTTACCCAGGTAAATCGGCCCTGGCGCCGGTTTCAAGCCATGCAAACCCACGCCATGAATCGTCACCCGCCCATGGTGCGGCCCTTCGATCACCACGCCCATGTCGCGAAATGCCTGCAACGTCGCCAGGGCATCCTCGCCCTCCAGGAAGCCTTCAACTTCGGTCACGCCATCGGCCAATGAGCCCAGCATGATCGACCGATGGGAGATCGACTTGTCTCCCGGCACTCGGATGCGCCCGCTCAAGCGGCCAGCGGGGCTGGCGATGAACGTCAGCTCGTCGGCGTCCACAGCAGTTTCCATATAGGCCCGGCGCGCCAGGATCTTGCTGAAGTGCTCACGCGCCACCCGCGCACGGGTGAACACGCCCAGTAATTGGTGACCATCACCTGCATCCACCGCATCGCGCAGGGCATCCAGGTCGCTGCGGAAGGTGTCCAGGGTGCGCAACACCGCTTCGCGATTGGCGAGGAAGATGTCATGCCACATCACCGGATCGCTGCCGGCAATCCGCGTGAAGTCGCGAAAGCCTCCGGCGGCATAGCGGAAAATCTCCAGATTTTCGTTGCGCTTGGCCAACGAATCCACCAGGCCAAACGCCAGCAGATGGGGCAGATGACTGGTAGCAGCGAGCACTTCGTCGTGGCGCTCGACCTGCATATGCTCCACGTCCGCCCCCAGCTCCCGCCACAGCCGATCCACCACGGCCAACGCCGCTGGGTCGGTCTGCGCAAGCGGGGTCAGGATCACTTTGTGCCGTCGAAACAGCTGCGCATTGGACGCTTCCACCCCGCTCTGCTCGGAACCGGCAATCGGATGGCCCGGCACGAAGCGCGGCGGCATTTCACCAAACGCCAGTTGCGCCGCGCGCACCACATTGCCTTTGGCACTGCCGACATCCGTGAGAATCGCGCTGCCCAGGTCCAGGCCGGCCAAAATCGTCAGGAGCTTTTCCATGGCCAGGATCGGCACCGCCAGCTGGATCACGTCGGCGCCATGGCACGCGACGGCCAGGTCCGCCTCACAACGGTCTACCACCCCCAGTTCTACCGCCAACTGGCGCGAATGCGGGTCCAGGTCCACGCCGACCACTTCGCCGCACAGCCCGCTCTCGCGCAGGCCTTTGGCGAAGGAGCCACCGATCAACCCAAGACCGACCACCACCAGGCGACCGATCATAGGCACAGCAGGTTGCAATGCAGTGACATCAACCACGGGCCAGAACCTTGGCCAACGCCTCCAGGAAGCGGTTGTTCTCAGCCGGCAAACCAATGGTGATGCGCAGATGATTCGGCATGCCGTAATTGGCCACCGGACGCACGATCACGCCTTCGCGCAGCAACCCCTGGAAGACCGGGGCAGCTACCTGGCCGAGGTCGACACAGATGAAGTTGCCCTTGGAGGCAATCCAGCCCAGGCCCAGCTCGCGGAAACCTGCCTGCAATTGCTGCATGCCGCTTTCGTTGAGGCGACGGCTTTCTGCCAGGTAGTCCGCGTCATTCAGCGCCGCACAGGCCGCCGCCAGGGCGAGACTGTTGACGTTGAACGGCTGGCGCACGCGGTTCAGCACATCGGCAACCACCGCCGTGGACAAGCCGTAGCCGACCCGCAGCGAGGCCAGGCCATAGGCCTTGGAGAACGTGCGCGACACCAGCAGGTTCGGGTAGGCCGCCAGGAAGTCCAGGCCATCCGGCAGGTCGCCGCCTTCGGCGTACTCGATGTAAGCCTCGTCCAGCACCACCAGCACGTGCTCGGGCACGCCTTGCAGGAAGTCGTCCAGCGCCTGTGCGTCGAACCAGGTACCGGTGGGGTTGTTCGGGTTGGCAATGAACACCACGCGGGTCTGGGCGTCGATGGCCGCCAGCATCGCCAGCAGGTCATGGCCCCACGCTTTTGCCGGTATAACGCGGGCATCCGCGCCTACGGCCTGGGTCACGATCGGGTAGACCGCAAAGGCATGCTCACTGAACACCGCATTCAGGCCCGGCGCCAGATAAGCGCGACCGACCAGCTCGAGGATGTCGTTGGAACCGTTGCCCAGGGTCACCTGGTTCAGATCGACCCGGCATTTTTGCGCCAGCAGCGACTTGAGGGCAAAGCCGTTGCCGTCGGGGTAACGGGTCAGCTCAGCCAGCTCTTCACGAATCGCCGCCAGCACCTTGGGGCTCGGGCCCAGCGGGTTTTCGTTACTCGCCAGCTTGACGATCCTGGACGGGTCCAGATTCAACTCACGCGCCAGCTCGTCCACAGGCTTGCCCGGAACGTAAGGCGACAGTTGTTGCACGCCCGGCTGCGCCAGGGCGAGGAAGTTGCCACTCATGTTAAAGCCTCACAAAACCGCTTTCGGGTAAGAGCCCAGCACCTTGAGTGCCACGGCCTCCTGGCTGATTTTCTCCAGCACGCCTTTGACCAGTGGGTCGCGGTGATGCCCGATGAAGTCGATGAAGAACACGTAGGTCCATTTACCGCTGCGCGAAGGACGCGTCTCGATGCGCGTCAGGTCGATGCCGTTGTCGTGGAACGGCACCAGCAGCTCATGCAGCGCGCCCGGCTTGTTGCTCATGGAGACGATGATCGACGTCTTGTCGTCGCCGGTGGGCGGCACTTCCTGGCTACCGATCATCAGGAAACGCGTGGAGTTGTCCGGGCGGTCCTCGATTTTCTCGGCCAGGCGCGTCAAGCCATACAGGCCCGCCGCCATATCGCCGGCAATCGCCGCCGAGTTCCATTCGCCCTTGACCCGCTTGGCCGCCTCGGCATTGCTGGAGACCGCCACGCGCTCGACATTCGGGTAATGCGCATCCAGCCACTTGCGGCACTGGGCCAGGGACTGGGCGTGAGAATAGATCCGGCTGATGCTGTCGGTCTTGGTGTTCTCGCCCACCAACAGGTGATGGTGGATACGCAGCTCGACCTCACCGCAGATCACCATGTCGTGTTCCAGGAAGCTGTCCAGCGTGTGGTTGACCGCGCCTTCGGTGGAATTTTCCACCGGCACCACGCCAAAATTCACAGCACCGGCCGCCACTTCGCGGAACACTTCGTCGATCGCCGCCATCGGCTTGCTGATCACGGCGTGGCCGAAATGTTTCATGGCCGCCGCCTGGGTGAAGGTGCCTTCCGGGCCGAGGTACGCCACTTTCAGCGGCTGCTCCAGGGCCAGGCACGAGGACATGATTTCACGGAACAACCGCGCCATTTCTTCGTTGCCCAGCGGGCCTTGGTTGCGTTCCATCACGCGTTTGAGCACCTGGGCTTCTCGCTCGGGCCGGTAGAACACCGGCACTTCGCCTTCTGCCAGGGACGCCATCTTCACCCGTGCCACTTCCTGGGCGCAGCGCGCACGCTCACTGATCAGCTCGAGGACTTTCTCGTCCAGGCTGTCGATGCGTACACGCAGGGCCTTGAGTTCTTGCTCAGACATTAGCCGTGTTCCTTTTCAAACTCTGCCATGTAGGCAACCAGCGCGTTGATCGCGTGGATGTCGACAGCGTTATAGATGGAGGCGCGCATGCCGCCGACCGAACGGTGGCCCTTGAGGTTCAACAGGCCACGCGCTTCGGCGCCGGCCAGGAATGGCTTGTCCAGGCGGTCGTCAGCCAGGCGGAACGGCACGTTCATCCACGAGCGGTCGCTGAGGTTGATCGGGTTGCTGTACAGGCCGCTGGCGTCGATGAAGTCGTACAGGGTGCGCTTCTTCACTTCGTTGAGCTTGCCCATGGCCGCCACGCCGCCCTGCTCCTTGAGCCATTCGAACACCAGGCCGGACAGGTACCAGGCGAACGCCGGCGGGGTGTTGTACATCGAGCCGTTATCGGCCGCGACCTTGTAGTTGAGCATGGTCGGGCACAGCGAGCGGGCGCGACCCAGCAGGTCTTCACGGATGATGTTGACCAGGATGCCGCTCGGGCCGATGTTTTTCTGCGCGCCGGCATAGATCATGCCGTACTTGGACACATCGATCGGGCGCGAGAGGATGTCCGAAGACATGTCGCACACCAGCGGCACGTCGCCCACCTGTGGCACCCAGTCGAATTCCAGGCCACCGATGGTTTCGTTGGCGACGTAGTGCACGTAGGCCGCGTCCTTCGACAATTTCCATTCGTTCTGACCCGGAATGGCGAAGTAGTCATATGGCTTGGCGGTGCCTGCCACGTTGACATGACCGTAGCGGGAGGCCTCTTCAATGGCCTTCTGCCCCCAGATACCGGTGTCGATATAGTCCGCCGTTCCGTCTTCCGGCAGCAGGTTCAGCGGGATCTGGGCGAACTGCTGGCTCGCGCCGCCCTGCAGGAACAGCACCTTGTAGTGGGAAGGGATGTCCAGCAAGTCGTGCAGATCCTGCTCGGCCTTGGTGGCGATGGACACGAACTCATCGCTGCGATGGCTCATTTCCATCACGGAGAGGCCTTTTCCATGCCAGTCGAGGAGTTCAGCCTGCGCGCGCTGCAGGACTGCTTCAGGAAGCGCCGCGGGACCGGCACAGAAGTTATAGGCTCTCTTGCTCACATCCAATCTCACTCTGGTCTGGTGGTAGTCACGCAAACATATCAGCCGACACCGGATCCCGTGTGGGAGCGGGCTTGCTCGCGAAAGCGGTGGGTCAGTCAGCTTATGTGCCGCTGACACTCCGCAATCGGGAGCAAGCCCCCTCCCACAGTTGGATTTTCATCGCTGTCGATATTTCCATCCGGACAAACAACAAGGGGGCGAATCTTCATCCGCCCCCTGTGTGTCCGCTTATTCCTGCGGTTCTTCTTCGTCTGCGGCTGCATCGAGGGTTGGCTCGTCGACGTTGTCATCGCCGGTTGCGATTACCTCGCCGTCGAATTCCTCGCCTTCCAGCTCTTCACCTTCAACTTCCGAAGGCTCTTGCACACGCTCAAGACCGACCAGCTTCTCGTCCTTGGCCAGCTTGATCAAGGTCACGCCCTGGGTGTTACGGCCCAGGCTCGAGACTTCTGCCACGCGGGTACGTACCAGGGTGCCCTGGTCGGAAATCAGCATGATTTCCTCGCCGTCTAGCACCTGCACCGCGCCGACCAGACGACCGTTGCGGTCGTTGCTGACCATGGCGATCACGCCCTGGCCGCCACGCTTGTACTCCGGGAACTCGCTGATGGCGGTGCGCTTGCCGTAGCCACGCTCGGAAGCGGTGAGGATCTGGCTGCCTTCTTCCGGAATCAACATGGAAATCAGCTTCTGCCCTTCCGGCAGGCGCATGCCGCGCACACCACGGGCAGTACGGCCCATGGCACGAACGTCGGATTCCTTGAAGCGCGTGACCTTGCCGCCGTCGGAGAACAGCATGACTTCGCGCTCGCCATCGGTGATGGCCGCCGAAATCAGCACGTCGCCTTCATCCAGCTCCAGGGCGATCAGGCCCACGCTGCGTTGACGGCTGAAGGATTCCAGCGGGGTCTTCTTCACGGTGCCTTTGGCGGTGGCCATGAAGATGAAGTGACCCTCGGTGTATTCATCGACCGGCAGCATGGTGGTGATGTATTCATCACTGTCCAGCGGCAGCAGGTTGACCAGTGGGCGACCACGGGCAGCGCGGGAGGCTTCAGGGATTTCGTAGGTTTTCAGCCAGTACACCTTGCCCTTGCTGGAGAACAGCAGCAGCGTGGTGTGGCTGTTGGCAACCAGCAGGTGAGCGATGTAGTCCTCATCCTTCACGCCGGTAGCCGACTTACCTTTACCGCCACGACGCTGGGCCTGGTAGGCCGCCAATGGCTGGGTCTTGGCGTAGCCGCCGTGGGAAATGGTCACCACGCGCTCTTCTTCCGGGATCATGTCACCCAGGGTCAGGTCGAGGCGTGCGTCGAGGATTTCGGTACGGCGCACGTCGCCGTATTCGGCGCGGATCACTTCGAGTTCTTCGCGGATCACTTCCATCAGGCGCACGGCGCTGTTGAGGATGCGGATCAACTCGCCGATCTGGTTGAGGATTTCCTGGTACTCGGCCAGCAGCTTCTCGTGCTCCAGGCCGGTCAGGCGGTGCAAGCGCAGTTCCAGGATGGCCTGGGCCTGTTCCGGCGACAGGAAGTACTTGCCTTCGCGCAGGCCGTATTGCGGGTCCAGGGTTTCCGGACGGCACGAGTCGGCGCCGGCGCGTTCAACCATCGCGACCACGGCGCTGGATTCCCACGGCGTGCTGATCAGCGCTTCCTTGGCTTCCGACGGAGTTGGCGAGGCCTTGATCAGGGCAATCACCGGGTCGATGTTCGACAGCGCAACTGCCTGGCCTTCCAGGATGTGGCCGCGCTCGCGGGCCTTGCGCAGTTCGAACACGGTACGGCGGGTGACGACTTCGCGACGGTGACGCACGAAGGCTTCCAGCAAGTCCTTGAGGTTCAGGATGCGCGGGCGGCCATCGATCAGCGCAACCACGTTGATACCAAACACGCTTTGCAGCTGGGTCTGAGCGTAGAGGTTGTTGAGGATCACCTCAGGCACTTCGCCACGACGCAGCTCGATCACCACGCGCATACCGTCTTTGTCGGACTCGTCGCGCAGTTCAGTGATGCCTTCGAGCTTCTTCTCTTTAACCAGCTCGGCGATCTTTTCGATCAGGCGCGCCTTGTTCAGCTGGTACGGAAGTTCGGTGATGACGATCTGCTGGCGGCCACCGACCTTGTCGATGTCTTCGATCATCGAGCGGGCGCGCATGTAAATGCGGCCACGGCCGGTGCGGTAGGCTTCGATGATGCCGGCGCGACCGTTGATGATCGCGGCGGTCGGGAAGTCCGGGCCGGGGATGTATTGCATCAGCTCATCGATGGTCAGCTCGGGGTTGTCGATGAGGGCCAGGCAACCGTCGATCACTTCACCGAGGTTGTGCGGCGGGATGTTGGTCGCCATGCCCACGGCGATACCGCTGGAACCGTTGACCAGCAGGTTGGGAATACGGGTGGGCATGACGGCCGGGATCATTTCGGTGCCGTCGTAGTTCGGCACCCAGTCCACGGTTTCTTTATGCAGGTCGGCCAGCAGCTCGTGCGCCAGCTTGGTCATGCGCACTTCGGTGTATCGCATGGCTGCGGCGTTGTCGCCGTCGACCGAACCGAAGTTGCCCTGGCCGTCTACCAGCAGGTAGCGCAGGGAAAACGGCTGGGCCATCCGAACGATGGTGTCGTACACCGCAGTGTCGCCGTGAGGGTGATACTTACCGATCACGTCACCGACAACACGGGCAGATTTCTTGTACGGCTTGTTCCAGTCGTTACCCAGCTCGCTCATCGCGAACAGCACACGCCGGTGCACGGGCTTCAAGCCGTCGCGCGCATCAGGCAGTGCCCGACCGACAATTACGCTCATCGCGTAGTCGAGGTAGGACTGTTTCAGCTCGTCTTCGATATTGACCGGGAGGATTTCTTTGGCCAGTTCGCCCATGAGAAGCCTGATTCCTTTTTCGGGTGAAACTTCGTCACATCCAGATGGGACGAACGAAGCTCGCCGCTGCCGGCACGGTGCCTGACAACGACTTACGACAAATCAACGAGTTATGACACGGATCTGCACGTTATGGGCAACCCCTCGGGGCGGCCCTGGAAACCGCCGGATGTTATCACAATCGCCGCCACGCACCTATCCCCCTGATGCGCATGGAGGCTAGTAATTTGATGAATGACAGGCTTGAGGAGGACGAGAGAGGCTCAGAGATGGGGTGGTGCTGTTTTTTGGGGGTGGATCCGGAAGTTTTATTGACTTTCAGGGCCAATCGGGAGCAAGCCCCCTCCCACATTTTGACTGTGTTCACAAATCAAATGTGGGAGGGGGCTTGCTCCCGATCGCTATTCAACAAACACCACCACCCTCAATGCAGCCGCTTACGGCACATCAGCTTAGCCAGCTTGGCCGCATCCGGCCGCTCCACCACCCCTTTCTCGGTGACGATCACATCAATCAGGTCGGCCGGGGTGACATCGAAAACCGGATTGAAGGCCTGCACCGCCAGCCGCTGGCCATTCACCTCCAGCAACTCAGCCACATCACGCTCTTCCAGGGCCACATCATCGCCAGTGGCCATCATCAGGTCGAGGGTCGAGCTCGACGCCACCACCATAAAGCGCACGCCGTGGTGCATGGCGCACACGGCCAACTGATACGTGCCGATCTTGCTGATCACATCGCCATTGGCCGCGATGCAGTCAGCGCCAACGACCACCCAGGTCACGCCTTTGGTTTTGAGGATATGCGCCCCGGCGGAGTCGGCATTGACCGTCACCGGGATACCCGCGCCTGCCAACTCCCACGCCGTCAGGCGCGAGCCTTGCAGCCAGGGACGGGTTTCGTTGGCATAGATCTGCTCGACCAGCCCCTCCAGGAACGCCGCGCGAATCACCCCGAGGGCCGTGCCGACACCGCCCGAGGCCAATGCGCCGGCATTGCCATGAGTGAGGATCGCCTGGGCGTTGCCCTGGTGCTTGCGAATCCGCTCCATACCCAATTGGGCCATGACGACATTGGCCTCGCGGTCACTTTCATGGATGGCGATGGCTTCAGCTTCCAGCACGGCCAATGGGTCGGCGTGCTGCTTGAGGCGGTCGAGGCGATCGCGCATGCACTTCAGTGCCCAGAACAGATTCGATGCGGTGGGTCGGGTATCGGCCAGCAGTGCGTAGTCTTCTTCCCACGCTGCTTGCCAGTCGCCGCCTTCAGCCATGCGCTCACGGGCAGCCATGACCAGCCCGTAGGCTGCGCTGATGCCGATGGCCGACGCGCCGCGCACCACCATCGAGCGGATGGCGGCGGCCACCTCGCCGACGGTCGAGCACGCCACCCAGCATTCCCGGGCCGGCAGCGCACGCTGATCGAGCAGGTGCAGCACGCCATCACGCCAATCGATGGCCTTCACCTTCTCTGCAGCCAACAGTCGGTCGCGCATCCCTTTCCCCGTACTCATGAACAAAAGCCGCCGATTATAGCGATCCGCCAGCCAGGACGCTCGGGTATACTTCGCCCTTCTTTTATAGCTGCCCAGGAAGAAGCCTGCGATGACGCCCACTGCCGCCCCGCTCGACTTATTGCTCCTGCCGACCTGGCTGGTCCCCGTCGAACCCGCTGGCGTGGTGCTCAAGGAGCATGGCCTGGGTATTCGGGACGGCTGCATCGTGTTTATCGGGCCGCGGGCGGCGGCGCTCAAGCTTGAGGCCAGCGAGGTGCGCGAGCTGCCCGGCATGCTGCTCAGCCCGGGCCTGATCAACGCCCACGGGCATGCGGCGATGAGCCTGTTTCGCGGCCTGGCCGACGACCTGCCGTTGATGACCTGGCTGGAAAAACACATCTGGCCCGCCGAAGCCAAGTGGGTCGATGAAGCCTTCGTCCGCGATGGCACCAACCTGGCCATCGCCGAGCAGCTCAAGGGCGGCATCACCTGCTTCTCGGATATGTACTTCTACCCCAAGGTCGCCAGCGACTGCGTGCACAACAGCGGCATGCGCGCACAGATCGCCATTCCGATCCTGGATTTCCCGATTCCCGGCGCCAGCAGCGCCGATGAGGCAATGCGCCAGGGTATCGAGCTGTTCGGCGACCTCAAGCACCATCCCCGCATCAAGATCACGTTCGGCCCCCACGCGCCTTACACCGTCAACGATGACAACCTGGAGAAAATCCGGGTGATCGCCGAAGAGCTGGACGCCGCAATTCATATGCATGTGCACGAAACCGCCTTTGAAGTGCAGCAGGCCGTGGAACAGACCGGCGAGCGGCCATTGGCCCGCCTGGGTCGCCTCGGCTTGCTGGGCCCGCGCTTCCAGGCCGTTCATATGACCCAAATCAGCGAGGAAGACCTGGCTTTGCTGGTAGAAAGCAACACCAGCGTCATTCATTGCCCGGAATCGAATCTGAAACTGGCCAGCGGCTTCTGTCCGGTTGAACGCCTGTGGCAGGCTGGCGTCAATGTGGCTATAGGCACTGACGGCGCCGCCAGCAACAACGACCTCGACCTGTTGGGCGAAACCCGCACCGCCGCCATGCTGGCCAAGGCGGTCGCCGGCTCGGCGACCGCGCTGGACGCCCATCGCGCGCTGCGCATGGCGACCCTCAATGGCGCGCGGGCGATGGGCCTGGACGGCCAGATCGGCTCGCTGGAAGTCGGCAAGGCCGCAGATATCGTCGCCTTCGACCTTTCGGGGCTGGCGCAACAACCGATCTACGATCCGGTCTCACAGCTTATCTACGCTACCGGTCGCGATTGCGTGAAACACCTTTGGGTCGCCGGCAAGCAGTTGCTCGACGACCGACGATTGACCCGCATGGATGAAGCACAGTTGACCGCCACGGCCATTGCCTGGGGCCAGCGCATCAGCGGGCACAGCGAATAAACCGATTTATCAGATTCAGAGGATTCACCATGAGCAACGTCGACCACGCCGAAATCGCCAAATTCGAAGCCCTGGCCCACCGCTGGTGGGACCGTGAAAGCGAGTTCAAGCCCCTGCACGACATCAACCCGTTGCGGGTCAACTGGATTGACGAACGCGTCAACCTGGCCGGCAAAAAGGTGCTGGACGTCGGTTGTGGCGGTGGCATCCTCAGTGAAGCCATGGCCCAGCGTGGCGCTACCGTGATGGGCATCGACATGGGCGAAGCGCCGCTGGCCGTGGCCCAGCTGCACCAGCTGGAATCCGGCGTGAGCGTGGAGTACCGCCAGATCACCGCCGAAGCCCTGGCCGAGGAAATGCCCGAGCAGTTTGACGTGGTCACCTGCCTTGAAATGCTCGAGCACGTGCCCGACCCGTCTTCGGTGATCCGCGCCTGTTTCCGCATGGTCAAGCCTGGCGGCCAGGTGTTTTTTTCCACTATCAACCGCAATCCCAAGGCTTATCTGTTCGCGATCATCGGCGCCGAATACATCATGAAGCTGCTGCCGCGCGGCACCCATGACTTCAAGAAATTCATCCGCCCATCCGAGCTGGGGGCCTGGAGCCGTCAGGCCGGCCTCAGCGTAAAAGACATCATCGGCCTGACCTACAACCCACTGACCAAGCACTACAAGCTGGCCAGCGACGTTGACGTCAACTACATGATCCAGACCCTGCGCGAGGAGTAAGCCTGTGAAGTTGCGAGCGGTTCTCTTCGACATGGACGGTACCCTGCTGGACACCGCGCCGGACTTTATCGCCATCTGCCAGGCCATGCGCGCCGAGCGTGGCCTGCCGCCGGTCAACCCGCAGCACATCCGCGATGAAATCTCCGGTGGCGCGCGGGCCATGGTCGCCGTGACCTTCTCGATGGACCCGGAGTCGCCAGGCTTTGAAGACCTGCGCCAGGAATTCCTCGAGCGCTACCTCAAGGACTGCGCGGTGCACAGCAAACTGTTCGACGGTATGGCCGAACTGCTGGAAGACATCGAGAAGGCCAAGCTGATCTGGGGCGTGGTCACCAACAAGCCGGTGCGCTTTGCCGAGCCGATCATGCAGCGACTGGGCCTGGCCGAACGCTCGGCCGTGCTGATCTGCCCGGACCACGTGAAGAACAGCAAGCCGGACCCGGAGCCGATGATCCTGGCCTGCAAGCTGCTGAACCTGGACCCGGCCAGCGTGTTGTTCGTGGGCGATGACCTGCGTGACATAGAGTCCGGCCGCGACGCCGGTACGCGTACGGCGGCGGTGACCTACGGCTATATCCACCCGGACGACAACCCGCGTCACTGGGGCGCGGATGTGGTGGTGGACCACCCGCTGGAACTGCGCAAGGTGCTGGATAACGCGCTGTGCAGTTGCTGATTGTTCGCGATGCTGCTGACCGATGAAGATCCAAAATGTGGGAAGGGGCTTGCTCCCGATAGCAGGGTGTCAGTCACTGTATTTGTGACTGACCCACCGCAATCGGGAGCAAGTCGAATCGTCGCACCGCCCCTCCCACATTTGGATTTGTTTACTGTTTGGATTTTGGCCACATACTGAATTTTGTCGAGGCTATTTATGTTTGATTACGCTGCACCTCCGGAACTGCTCAAAGGCCGCATCATCCTGGTCACCGGTGCCGGCCGTGGGATCGGCGCCGCTGCGGCGAAAACCTACGCGGCCCACGGCGCCACCGTGCTGCTACTAGGCAAGACCGAAGCCAATCTGGCCCAGGTGTATGACGAGATCGAAGCGGCGGGCCAGCCGCAGCCGGTGGTGATCCCGTTCAATCTGGAGACTGCCCTGCCCCATCAATACGATGAGCTGGCGGCGATGATCGAAAGGGAATTTGGCCGCCTCGACGGCCTGCTGCACAATGCCTCGATCATCGGCCCGCGCACACCGATCGAACAGTTGTCCGGCGAGAATTTCATGCGGGTGATGCACGTGAACGTCAACGCGATGTTCATGCTGACCAGCACCTTGCTGCCGCTGCTCAAACTGTCCCAGGATGCGTCGGTGGTGTTCACTTCCAGCAGCGTCGGGCGCAAGGGCCGGGCCTATTGGGGCGCCTATGGTGTGTCCAAGTTCGCCACTGAAGGCTTGATGCAAACCCTGGCCGATGAGCTGGAAGATGTCGCCGCCGTGCGCGCCAACAGCATCAACCCGGGCGGTACGCGCACCAGTATGCGAGCCCAGGCGTACCCAGGGGAAAACCCGATGGAAAGGCCAGCGCCGGAAGAGATCATGCCGGTGTACCTGTATTTGATGGGGCCGGACAGTGCGGGCATCAATGGGCAGGCGTTTGACGCGCAATAACCCCTGACACAACCTAAATCAAAATGTGGGAGGGGGCTTGCTCCCGATAGCGGAGTGTCAGCCAACAGATTAATTGGCTGATCCACCGCTATCGGGAGCAAGCCCCCTCCCACATTGGTATTGCAGCGCTTGTCAGTTTTTCACCACTTCCTCGAGCGTGAAGCGCCCCAACGGGTTCTGCAGGAAGTTGCTCACATTCTTGCGTGAGATGTTGATATACGGGCTGTAATACAGATCGATCCAGTTCACATCCTGCTTCGCCAGTTTCTGCAATTCCACGTACATCTGCTCACGCTTGGCCGGATCGGCCTCGATGCGCGCTTGTGCCACCAGCGCCTTGACCTTGTCGTTCTGGTAGCGGGTCATGTAGTTCTGGTTGGTGTCGTGGCCCAGCACGAAGGTGGTCTTCTGGTCCGGGTCGAGGATGTCGTTGGTCCAGTACATCACCGAAATATCGTACTCACCGTCCACCAACATCTGCCAGCTCTGGGTCGGGTCGACCTTCTGCAGGTTGGCGGTGACGCCGACCTTGGCCAGTTGGTCCTTGATGATCACCGCAATCTGCTCGTCAGCTTCATTGCCGGCATTGACCACATAGTTCAACTTCAAGTCCGTGGCGCCCGCCTCTGCCAGCAGCTTTTTGGCCGCAGTCGGGTCATACGGGCGCTGCAGGTTATTGGCGTAGTGATACAGCGAGCCTTTGGGGATGTAGGAATACGCCACGGTGCCTTGCCCGTAAGTGGCGGTCTTTACCAACGATTGTTTGTCGATGGCCATGTCCAGCGCTTCACGCACCTGCGGCTTGGCCAGCAGGCCGTGCGCGTGGTTGATCAGCAGGTGATCTTCGCGGGTGGACGGGTCGGCGTGGATCACCACGTTCGGGTCTTTCTTCAGCTCCTCAACGCGGGAGAAAGGTACGAAGATCGCCGTGTCCAGCTCGTTGTTCTGCACCATGCGCATGCGTGTGTTGTCGTCGGTGACCGACACCCATTCCACGCCGTCCAGGCTGACCTTACTGGCCTGCCAGAAGTTCGGGTTCTTCTTCAGAATCACGCGGTCGCCCTTACGCCATTCGTCCACGGTGAACGCGCCGGAGGTCACCGGGCTTTCCGAGTAGGCGTCTTCGCCCATCGCCGTCATGGCTTTTTCCGACAGGATCGACACCGTTGGCGAGGCCAGTTGCGAGAGAAACGCCACCGCCGGGGTTTTCAGGGTGACCACCAGCGTCTTCGGATCGCTGGCCTTGGCGGTGTCGATCAGGCTGAACGGGTCACTCCACAGCGACGCCTTGTTATCGCGGATGCGCAACAGGCTGAACGCTGCATCGCTGGCGGTGATCGGCGAACCGTCGGAAAACTTCGCCTCGCGCAGTTTAAAGGTGTACGTCAGGCCGTCCTTGGAAATCTCCCAGCTTTGCGCCAGGCCTGGTTCCATTTTGGTGCCCAGGTTATCCACGCGCACCAGGGTGTCGTAGACGTTGGCGAACACCCAGGTATCGCGGTTCTGCGCGCTTTTGATCGGGTCAAAGGTGGTGCTGTCTTCACGGCAGCCGATGGTCAAGACGCCGGCGGCCTGGGCCAGGCCGGCAGTGAGGGACCAGGCGGTCAGCGTGGCGGCGGCGAGCAACTTCAAATGGCGCGATTGCATGTCATAACTCCTTGTTCATGATGGGCAGGAAGGATCAAAGGGTGTTCAAGCACGCAACTGTATCGATGCTCATGCAGCGAATGGGTGGGCGGCAACATCACGGAACACATGGCGCGGGCATACCGGCAACGCGGGTGAAACGCGCAACCGGTGGGCAGGTTCAGTGGGCTGGGTGGTTCGCCGGGCAGCGGCTGCGCCGGTAACGGGCGATGCGGGTCAATCTGCGGAATCGCCTCGATCAACGCCGCGGTATACGGGTGACGCGGTGCAGTGAACACCGCTTCCACCGGCCCTTCTTCGACGATCTTGCCCAGGTACATCACCGCCACGCGGTCGCACAGGCGCCGCACGATGGCCAGGTCATGGGCAATGAACAAGATCGCCAGGTTCATGCGCTGTTGCAATTGCAGCAGCAAGTTGATGATCTGGCCCTGGATCGACACGTCCAGCGCCGCCACGCATTCGTCGGCGATGATCAAGCGCGGCTCCACCGCCAGCGCCCGTGCGATCCCCACGCGCTGGCACTGGCCGCCGCTGAGGGAGCCTGGCTTGCGCGACGCCAATTCAGGCCGCAGACCGACCAGCTCAAGCAGCTCATCGACCCGGGCGCGGATGTTTTCCGGGGCGACCTTGCGCTGCACCCGCAACACTTCGGCGAGGGTTTCGCCGAGAGTGAGGCGCGGGTTCAGGGCGGCGTAAGGGTCTTGGAAAATCATCGCGGTTTCCTGGCGCAACCGCGCAATATCGATGGCGCTGCCCTGGGCCATGTCGACACCGTCAAACAACACCTGCCCGGCGCTGATCGGGTTCAGGTGCAAAATCGCCCGTCCCAACGTGCTTTTACCGCTGCCAGACTCGCCCACCAGCCCGAGGGTTTCACCGGCCGCCAGGTTCAGTGAAACCCCGTTCACCGCCCTCACCCACTGCTTGTTCAACCCGAACAGGCCAGTGCCGGACGCGGCAAAGCGCACCTCCAGGTCCTTGATCTGCAGCAGACTCATGGGCGTTCTCCGAGGGGATAGTGACACGCCACCCGCGCGCCTTCCGGCAACAGCGTCGTACACAGCGGGCCGACCTGCGGGCAGCGGGGGTTGAAACGGCAGCCGTCAGGCAATGCGTCGAGCAGCGGTGGCTGGCCAGGGATAGTGCGCAGCAATGCATGACCGCTGCTGTGGGCCGGCTGGCAGTCGATCAGCCCGGCGGTGTAAGGATGCCGGGGATGGGCGAGCAGTTCGTATTTGCTGCCGTGTTCGCACAGGCGCCCGGCGTACATCACCGCGATGGAGTCGCAGCTTTGCGCCACCACGCCGAGGTCATGGGTGATCATGATGATCGACAGGCCACGCTTGTCGCGAAGGTCGAGCAACAGCCGCAGGATTTGCGCCTGCACCGTCACATCGAGGGCGGTGGTGGGTTCGTCCGCGATCAGCACCTTCGGGTTGCACCCCAGGGCTACCGCAATCATCGCGCGCTGGCGCATGCCGCCAGAAAATTCATGGGGATAGTTGTCGACCCGCGCCTGCGGGTCGGGAATGCCCACTTGACGCAGCACGTCGATGGCCTGCAGGCGCGCGTCTTTTTTCGATGTGCCCTGATGCAGGCGGATGCCCTCGGCGATCTGCTCGCCGATACGCATCAACGGGTCCAGGTGACTGCTGGGGTTCTGGAAAATCATGCCCAACTGCCCGCCCCGGATGGTACGCATGCCGGCTTCATCCAGGCGCAACAGGTCCTGGCCGGCCAACTGTACTGCGCCGCCTTGTACGCGCAGGTTGGACGACGGCAACAGGCGCATCAGCGCGCGACAGGCCAGGGTCTTGCCCGAACCGCTTTCACCGACCAACCCCAGGATCTCGCCTTCGGCCAGGTCAAAGGACACGCGGTCGACCAGGCACAGCTCGCGCCCGGCGTTATTGGCGATCACACTGAGGTCGCGCACCTGCAGCAGGCTCATGAACGAGCCCCCAGCACTTGCGCCACACCATCGGCCAGCAGGCTGAAGCCCATGGCCAGGGTCACGATGGCCAACCCTGGAAAGGTGCAGATCCACCAGGCGGTGGTGATGAAGGCCTGGCCTTCGGCGACCATCGTCCCCCATTCGGCGGTCGGCGGTTGCACGCCCAGGCCCAGGTAGCTCACGGCCGCACCGTTGAGCAGCACCAGCACCGCGTCGGACATGGAAAACACAATCGAGCCGAACAGCGCATTGGGCAGCAAATGCCGGAACAGGATGCGCCCATGGCCAAACCCCAGGCTCTTGGCGGCCAGGGCGAACTCGCTTTCCTTGAGCACCAGAATCTGCGAGCGGATCAACCGCGCATACGACACCCAGCCCACCAGCGCCATGGCGATGTAAAAGCTCTGCAGCCCAGGCCCGAGAATGGCCATGATCGCCAGCATCAGCACCAGGAACGGAAACGCCAGCACCACGTCGATCACGCGCATGCACACACTGTCGAAGCGCCCGCCGATATAGCCGGACACCGCGCCGACGAAGGTGCCGATCATGAACGGAAAGATCACCCCGACAATCGCCAGTTGCAGGTCGATGCGCGCGCCCCAGATCACCCGTGAAAGGATGTCGCGGCCGTAGTTGTCCGTGCCGAACGGGTGCGCGGCACCAGGCGCGAGCAAACTCATCTCGGTGTTTTGCGCAATCGGGTCGTAGGGCGCGATCCACGGCGCGAACAGCGCCAGGGTCAACCATGCAAACAGTATCAACAGGCCCCATGCGGCAGTCAGGCGACCGTTGCCAAAACCCAAGCGCAGGCGCCAGGGGGCGACCAATGGGCGGCTGTTCATTGCATCTTCACCCGTGGGTCGAGGGCCACCGTCACCACGTCGGCGACGAAGTTGACCACCACCGTCGCACAGGCCAGCACCATCGCCACGCCCTGCACCACCATGTAATCGCGGGTAAAAATACCGCGCACCAGCAACTGGCCGATGCCGGGAATGGCGAACAGGCTTTCGATGACCACCGTGCCGCTGATCAGCCAGCCGATATTCACTGCCAGCAGGTTAACCGCCGGCACCAGGGAGTTGGGCACCACATGGCGGCGGAATACGGCGGCTTCAGACAGCCCCCGCGCCCGTGCAGCGGTGACATGGTCGGCCTGCAGTTCCACCAGCATGCTCGCGCGCAGATTACGCACCAGCACCGCCGACAGCGCCAGCGCAATGGTCAGACACGGCAGCAGCATATGGTGGGCCTTGTCCAGCCAGGTGCGGCCATAACCGGACACCGGAAACAGGCCCCATTGCACACTCAACAACAGGATCAGCATCAGGCCCAGCCAGAACGCCGGCATGCCCAGGCCGACCGTGGTGAACACGCGGATCAGGGTGTCGGGCCAGCCGCCTTTATTGCGCGCCGCCAGTGTCGCCAGCGGCACCGCGATCAACAGCGCCAGCACCACGCTGCCGAGCACCAGTACAAGGGTCGGCTCGATGCGGGTGACGATCAGCTTGAGGGCGTCGACTTTGTACAACAACGATTGGCCGAGGTCGCCCTTGAGCAGGTTCTTCAGGAAATAGAAGTATTGCAGCCATAACGGCTCATCGAGGCCGTACTGGGCGCGGATTTTCAGCAACGCGTCCGGCGTGCTGCGCGAGCCCAGCAGCGCACGCGCCGGATCGCCCGGGATCGAGCGCACCAGCACGAAGGTGATCAAACTGATGCCCAACAGCACCGGCAACAATTGCAGGGGCCGGGACAACACGAAGCGGTAGCGGGCCAGGTTCATCCATCAGCCTCGGTGGCGGGCGAGAAAGTCCAGCAGCACCGGGAAATACGCCTGGGGTTCTTCGTAGAACGGCATATGGCTGCTGTTGGGAAATACGTGCAATTCGGCATGCCGGGCCGCCATTTTCATGCGCATGGCACAGGCCGGGGTGAGTTCGTCGTGCTGGCCGGTGGTGATCAGCATCGGCATGCTGAAGTCGGCCATTTCGGCGATGCGGTTCCAGTCCTTGAGGTTGCCGACATACAGGAATTCGTTGGGGCCTTGCATGGTTTCGTAGGGCCCCATGTTCCAGTCGCCGAGGGAGCGTTTGACCGGCTCCGGCCATTCATCCAGACGGCAGACGTGGCGGTAGTTGAGCAAGGTGATAGCGGCTTGATACTGCGGGTGGTCGAGGGTGCCCATCGCTTCATGACGCTGCATCATGGCCACGGTTTCGCTGCCGAGGGCGCCGCGCAGGCGCTCAAGCTCCTGGGACAGGTGCGGAATATCGCCGACGGTGTTTTCGAGGATCAGGCTTTTCAGCGCATCGGGATAATGAATGGCGTACTCGATGCCCAGCCAACCGCCCCAGGAATGCCCGAGCAAGTGCACACGGCCCAGGTCCAGGGCCTGGCGGACGGTTTCAACTTCTTCGACATAACGGCGGATTTCCCACAGGGAAACGTCGTTCGGTCTGGCTGATGCGCCCGTGCCAAGCTGGTCGAATGCAACCACTCGCAGGTTATGTTCTTTGAGCCAGCCATGGGCGTCGCGCAAATAGTCACACGGCAGGCCCGGGCCGCCGTTGAGGCACAGCAGCACCTCATCGCCTTCGCCAAAGCTGTAGACCACGAGATTATGGCCGTCGACTTGCACGTTGTACCGCTGGTCGGGGGCTATTTCACGCCACATGCATACATTCCTTGTGTTGTATCGGCCTGGCAGGTAGTGGCCGTTTATCACGTCAACACTACCGAGGATGCCGCGCGTCCATAACCTAGCGTTTCTTATAGGTTTGGCCTGGCAGTCCTTCGCCGGGGCGTGGCATTCTACTTGCAGCAAGTCGAGATTCAAATGAATTCGGGAGCAGAACGGATGCTGGCCAAGCTAACTGCCTTCAATAGTCGTCTGATGCCGGGCAGGAGCCTGGACGAGCAGATGGACAATACGTTTATCCTCGCCCAACAGTTGGGCTTCGATGCGCTGGTGTACGACTACACGCCAGTGCCTATCGACCTCAACGGTGCGCTGATCACGCCCTCGGTGCTGCAACTGCGCAACACGCCGACCGACTGGCACGCCTTGTGGTGCAGCGAAGGGTTCTACCAGATCGACCCGGTGCAACATTTGGCCTTGAACAGTGTGTCGCCATTTGTCTGGTCTTATGAGGCCAAGGCCGAGACTGCCCTGCAAACGATCATCGACCCCTGCCATGCACCCGTTTCGTCCTACCTGCACGAACAGCAGCTGACCTGCGGCGTCAGCGTACCGATCCACCTGCCCCGCGGCGGCTTCGCCTCGTTGACCGGTCTGCGCACCGGTACGGCGAGCACGGTATTGAAGGATGCGCAGCAAACCTTGTCGGACTTCAGCGTGATCAGCCATGCGTTACAGGAGGCGGCTTATCCTTTATTCAACAAAGCGTTGCGCACCTACCCGCATATCCACCTGACCAAACGCGAGCGCGAGTGCCTGAAATGGGCCGCCGAGGGCTTGACTGCGGCCGAGATCGCCGCGCAATTGAGCCGTTCGCTGGCGGTGGTCACCCTGCACCTGGCGTCGGCCATGCACAAATTGGGCGCCAAGAACCGCGTGCAGGCGGTGGTGCGAGCCACGCACTACCGGTTGCTGGACGATTGATCCTTAGGCAAAACCTAGCTGTTTTGCTAGTTACCTAAACGTTGCGTGCAGACTATCGTAGCCCTGATCCTTTTTTCAGAGCAGGGTACGAAATGGAATTCATCGAGAAAGTCCGCGAAGGCTACGCCCCCTTCGGCGCCTATCAGACGTGGTATCGCATCACCGGTGAGCTGGCGACAGGCCGCACACCGCTGGTGATCATCCATGGAGGACCGGGCTGCACCCACGATTACGTCGACGCATTCAAGGATGTTGCCGCCAGCGGCCATGCGGTGATTCACTACGACCAGTTGGGCAACGGCCGCTCGACGCATTTACCTGACAAGCCTTCTTCGTTCTGGACCATCGGTTTGTTCCTCGACGAGTTGAACAACCTGCTCGACCACCTGCAAATCAGCGACAACTACGCGATCCTCGGGCAATCCTGGGGCGGCATGCTCGGCAGCGAACATGCCATTTTGCAGCCCAAGGGCCTGCGTGCCTTTATCCCGGCCAACTCACCGACATGCATGCGCACCTGGGTCAGCGAGGCCAATCGGCTGCGCAAATTGTTGCCCGAAGGTGTGCATGAAACCCTGCTCAAGCATGAGGCCGCCGGTAACTACCAGGACCCGGAATACCAAGCGGCTTCGCGGATTTTCTACGACCAGCACGTGTGCCGCGTCAACCCATGGCCGGAAGAGGTGGCGCGCACCTTCGCCCAGGTCGATGCCGACCCGACGGTGTACCACGCCATGAGCGGCCCGACTGAGTTCCATGTGATTGGCAGCTTGAAGGATTGGAATGTGATTGGCCGTCTGTCGGCCATCAAGGTGCCGACCCTGGTGATTTCCGGTCGCCATGACGAAGCCACGCCGTTGGTGGTCAAGCCGTTCCTGGATGAAATCCCGGACGTACGCTGGGCGCTGTTCGAAGACTCCAGCCACATGCCCCATGTGGAAGAACGCCAGGCGTGCATGGGGACAGTGGTGAAGTTTCTGGATGAGGTGTGCTCAATGCAGCACACGGCGCTCAAGGCTGGCTGAATTCCAATCTGGGGGGACAAGCCTTAAGGCTTTTTGTAGGAGCGAGCTTGCTCGCGAAAAACTCACAGGCACTGCGTTCATTCAGAAAGCACGCGTTACCGTTGACGTTTTTCGCGAGCAAGCTCGCTCCTACAGACTGGCATCAGGCCTTACTTCCTCCCACATTCAAACCTCAGTGGTCTCGGGCTTTGCGGCTTTCTTCAAGGTATCCGCCACCAGCGGAATCTCCTTACCCTCGGCATCGAACAACTTCCCACCTCGGTAGTAATCCCCATCGCGCAGCGCCGCCACGTCGCGAAAGCACAAACTGCGCTCAGTTCCTGCCACGAATACCGATTGCTGGTCCGAGTTACCGGCGGTGAAATGGTTGAACGTCAGGTTCAGCAAGATCGCCATGATCGCCGACGAACTGATGCCCGAATGGAAAATGGTCGCGAACCAGCTGGGAAACTGGTCATAGAAACTGGGGGCAGCGATGGGGATCATGCCGAAACCGATACTGGTGGCCACGATGATCAGGTTCATGTTGTTGCGATAATCCACCTTGGACAGCGTGCGAATACCGCTGGCGGCCACCGTGCCGAACAACACAATGCCGGCACCGCCAAGCACCGATGTGGGCACGGCGGCAATCACCCGGCCCGTGAACGGCAGCAAGCCCAGCACCACCAGGAACACCCCGCCCGTTGCCACCACGAACCGACTCTTCACCCCGGTGACCGCCACCAGGCCGACGTTCTGGGCGAATGCGCTTTGCGTGAAGGAACCGAAGATCGGCGCGAACATGCTCGACAGCATGTCGGCGCGCAGGCCATTGCCGAGGCGTTTGGAGTCGACTTTAGTGTCGATGATCTCGCCCACCGCCAGGATGTCCGCCGAGGTCTCCACCAGCGTGACCATCACCACGATGCACATGGAAATAATCGCCGCCACATGAAAGGTCGGCATGCCGAAATGGAAAGGCGTGGGAAAGCCGAACATGGGCCCCTGGGTGACGGCGGAGAAGTCGGCCATACCCAACAACACCGCGATCACTGTGCCGATCACCATCGCGAGCAAAATCGACAAGCGCGAGATGGCTGCGCTGCCGATTTTGCTCAACAGCAACACCAGCACCAACGTCAGTGCAGCCAGGCCGATATTCGACATGCTGCCGAAATCCGCCGCGCGGCTGTTGCCGCCCATGGCCCAGCGCGCCGCCACGGGCATCAGGGTCAGGCCGATGGTGGTAATCACGATACCGGTCACCAGCGGCGGGAAAAACTGGGTGATGCGTGAGAACACCGGAGTGATCAACAAACCAATGAACGACGCGGCCATCACCGCGCCGAGAATCGCCGGCACGCCCCCTGCCCCGTCGCTGCCGACGATCGCCACCATCGTCGCCACACCCGCGAACGACACGCCCTGCACCAGCGGCAGCTGACAACCGAAGAACGGCAGGCCAAGGGTTTGCAACAGCGTGGCCAGGCCGCCGGCGAACAGTGACGCGGCGATCAACAGGCCAATATCCGCAGGTGACAACCCGGCCGCCTGGCCGACGATCAACGGTACAGCAACGATGCCGCCGTACATGGTGAGCACATGCTGCAGGCCGTAAGCCATGTTGGCGGCGACGCCTAGATTTTCATCTTCGGGCCGCTGCGGTGACGCCTTCGGGATAGTCATGGTGAGGGGTCTCTGTTTTTGTTGTGCGCTCACTGTATGCAATGTTCAGACTGTATGTCCATAGAGTTGTATACAATCGTTCAGACAAGATACCCTGCCGCGGCGTTACAAAAACAATCCGGCCGTCATGAGCCAGAACGCCAAAGGAGCCAACAGCATGAAAAAGGCATTGCAGGGCGCAACCGTCGCATTGACCCTCCTCGGCGGCGGCGAGGCTGTCGCAGTGGAGTGGATGAACAACAGCCTGGGGTTTCGCTACGGCCAGCACTTCACCAACCCGAACAATCCCGACGACTTCAGCAAGCGCATCTACAGCTTCACCCATGCCAGCGGCTACCAGTACGGCAGCCATTTTCTGAATCTCGATGTGTTCCTGTCTGACAGCAAGGACCCGCGCAAGGGCACCGACCATGGTGGCAGCGAGGTCTACGCGGTGTACCGGCACCAACTGTATGCCTCACGGGTATTCGACACGCCGTTGGGTAGCGGGCTGATCAAGGACTACGCGCTGACGCTGGGTTTTGATGCCAACCGCAACAACAACGTCGCTTCCGCCAAAAAACGCGCCCTGGTCATCGGCCCCACCTTGAAATTCAATACCGTCGGTGTGCTGGACCTGAGCCTGATGTACTACAAGGAAAAGAACCACACAGGCATTCCAGGCGCGCGGGAATCGAACCACACCTTTGACGACACCTACATGCTCAACCTGACATGGATGCGCCCGTTCGAGATCGCCAACCACGCGGCGAAATTCCAGGGCTTCATCAATTATGTGGGGAAGAAAGGCGAGGATTATCATAGCCGCGATACTGCGCCGGAAGCCCTGATGCGCACCGCGCTGATGGTGGCGGTGCGGCCGGGCAAGAGCGTCAAGCCGAACCTGTACCTGGGCGTGGGCTACGAGTACTGGCATAACAAATTCGGCGTGGACGGTGGCCGGGGTAGCCGCACATCAACGCCGACGGTGAATCTGGAAGTGACGTTCTAACTGAAGAAACACAATACAAATGTGGGAGGGGGCTTGCTCCCGATAGCAGTGGGTCAGCTAGCCTAGCTGGCACTGATACACCGCTATCGGGGGCAAGCCCCCTCCCACATTTTTACCGCATTGTCAGCTCAGGCGCTGGCCAGTTCGGAAGCATTACCCTTCGGTCGCGCCAGCCAATAACCCAGCACAGCCAGCGGCGCGGTCGCCAGCATCACAATTACCGTAATCAACAACGGCTGCTCGATCATGGAGGACACCAACAGGCTGGCGAGAAAGCACAAGCCCAACTGCAGGGTATTTTGCAGTGCCGCCGCCTTGCCGGAATTTTCCGCAAAGGGCATCAGCGCATTCGCTACCACGATCGGGTAGCTGGCACCGTTGCACAGCGCCATCAGGCAGAACGGAATCAGCAAGGTAGTAAGGGTCGGCACGGTCAGGGTTGCAACCAGATACAGCGCCACCATGCTCAGGCAATAGAACGCGAGCAGCCACGGCAGCAGGGTCTTGCCCGGCAAACGTTGCAAGGCGCTGCGGCAACTGTAGCCGCCGACCAGAAACGCCAGGGTCGGCAACACGTAGCTGAGGCCGATGTCATTCGGGCTGTAACCCATGCCGCCGAGGATAAATGGCGAAGCGGTCAACCAGGCAAAGAAACTGGCGGAGCAGGCGGCAAATATCATGACGTTGCCGGTAAATACCCGTGAAGTGAGCAGCTGTGCATAGCCCAGGCGCACCGGTGCGTCCGTCTGGCGCTTCGGCGCGCTGCGCAGGAACACGGTCGGCAGCAACAAGAGCAGCGACACGCCCAGCAATACGCCGAAAATCGCCTGCCAGCCAAAGTGATTCAACACCATCGCGCCCAACAGCGGCGCCAGAGCCGGCGATAGCGACATCAGCGGCATGATGCTGGCGAACACGCGGTGCGCCTTGTCGGCCGGGTAGCGATCAATCACTAGCGCCTGCCAACTCACGGCGGCGGAACACACACCGATCGCCTGGATAAAACGCAGCGCCCACAGCTGCGGCGCGGTCTGCACCCAGAACATGCCCAGGCACCCCAGTACAAACAGGCTCAGCCCCGTAAGCAGCACCGGCTTGCGTCCGAGCCGGTCGGACAACGGCCCCCACAGCAACTGCCCTAGCGCAAACCCGGCGAGGAAAATACTCAAGCTGGCGCCCACGGCCCCGGCGCCAATCTGCAACTGCGCGCCCATGGCGCCAAACGCCGGCAAATACATGTCCATGGCGAGATAACCGAGCATGCTCAGCCCCGCCAGATACCACGTGAAACCAAAAGAATTTTTCATTGAAGCCTTGTAGATCCTGCCATCAAACTATTTGCTGACTGGCGCCCATTATGAAGCTGACAGTTTTCCTGTGAAGCGATAATAATTGGACACTCTCATCAATAATTTTGAAGGCAGCCACCATGTGGTCCGAATACTCCCTGGATGTGGTCGATGCCGTCGCACGCCACGGCAGCTTCAGCGCCGCCGCTCAGGAACTGCATCGCGTACCGTCGGCCATCAGCTATACGGTGCGTCAGCTTGAGGAATGGCTGGCGGTGCCGCTGTTCATACGGCGCCACCGTGACGTGGAGCTGACGCCCGCCGGCCGGCTGTTTATAGACGAAGCCCGGGGCGTGATGAAAAAAATGCTCGGCACACGGCGCTTGTGCCAGCAGGTGGCCAATGGCTGGAGCGGGCAATTGAAGGTGGCAGTGGATTCCATCGTCAAGCCGCAACGCTGTCGGCAACTGGTGCTGGATTTTTATCGGCAGTTTCCCGAAGTGGAATTGCTGCTGGAGTACGAGGTGTACAACGGCGTGTGGGATGCCCTGGCGGATGAGCGCACCGACATCGTGATCGGTGCCACCAGCGCGGTGCCGGTGGCCAGCCACTTCACATTCCGCGACATGGGCCTGTTGAACTGGCTGTGCGTGGTCAGCGCCAGGCATCCCTTGGCGGCGATAGAAGGCCTGCTCAGTGACGATCAACTGCGCCCATACGCCTCCCTGTGCATGACCGACACCTCACGCAACCTGCCCAAGCGGGACACCTGGACCCTGGATAACCAGCGGCGCCTGGTGGTGCCCAACTGGTCCTCGGCGCTCGATTGCCTGCGCGATGGCTTGTGCGTCGGCATGGCCCCGGCGCATCAGGTGCTACCGTGGATCGAGCGCGGTGAGCTGGTGGCGCTGCAACTGCACCGGCCCTTCCCTGCCAGCCCCTCGTGCGTGGCGTGGGCGCAGAACAAACTGTCGCCGGCGATGGCGTGGTTGTTGGAATACCTGGGGGATACCGAAACCATGAATCAGGAATGGCTGAATGGCAATGACCTTTAAAGGTGACGCAGATCCCCTGTGGGAGGGGGCTTGCCCTAATGCCAGTCAGTTAAGCGTACACCGCCGTCTGTAGGAGCGAGCTTGCTCGCGAAAAACGTCAACGATAACGCGTGCTTTCTGAATGAACGCGGTGCCTGTGAGTTTTTCGCGAGCAAGGGCTAGCCGCCCGCCTCGTTCCTACAAAAAGCCTTAACTGACTGGCATTAGGGCTTGCCCCCGATAGCGGTGTATCAATGACAGATGGACTGACTGAACCACCGCCATCGGGGCATAGGTATCTACACAACTTTGGCGTGGCCCTGAACCTGTGGCGGCCCAGGAGCCGAAGCCTCTCTAACTGATGCCCCGCGACCTAAATGTGGGAGGGGCGGTGCGACGATTCGACTTGCTCCCGATGACGGCCTGACAGCCGACCAGGATGCTGGATCAGGGCGAGTACATATCCGTTGCTGCGGTAACGGCTGCTATGGGTTCCGCCCTTACGGCGTCTCACTTTTGAAAAGCGCAAAAGTAAGCAAAACGCTCTTGCCCCACCACTCGGCACCTCGCCTAGGCTCGGTGTGCCCGTAATCCGACAGTGATTTGGGGGGCCGCCGCCACGCGCCATCCATGGCGCGGGGCGGCTAAACCGGCATCCCTGCCGGTTTACCCCCCAAATCACTGTCGGATTCCGGCCAGCGTGGTTTAACGGGGCGCCTAGATCAAAAGCAAGATCAAGAGCGACTCGCTTCGCATCGTGGTTACCGTAGGCTGCTACAAAGTTGTGTAGATACCTATGGCCATCGGGGGCAAGCCCCCTCCCACATTTTGATCGGGTTTTACTCAAGTAGGCGGGTGATCGCCCTTACGATCATCTCGACTTCCTTGGCATCCAGCGTCAGCGGTGGCAGCAGGCGGATGGTCTTGCCGCGCGTCACGTTGATCAACAGCCCATGCTCCTGCGCCGCACGCTGGGCCAGCTCGCGATACGGGCGCGCCAGTTCGATGCCGATCATCAGGCCCTGCCCCCGAATCGCCACTACCTGCGGATGCTCGCTCAACTCCACCCGCAACCGCGCCAGCAGCCGTGCACCTTGTTGCGCAGCGTTCTGCAGCAAGCCTTGCTCTTCAATGATGTCGAGCACCGTGCAGCCCACCCGGCAGGCCAAGGGATTGCCGCCAAAGGTGCTGCCGTGACTGCCGGGGGTAAACAACTGGCCGACGGCGGCCCGGGCCAGGCAGGCGCCGATGGGTACGCCATTGCCGAGGCCTTTGGCCAGGGTCATCACGTCCGGGGTAATGCCTTCGTGCTGGAAGGCAAACCAGGCGCCGGTGCGGCCGATGCCGGTCTGGATTTCATCCAGCATCATCAGCCAACCGTGGCGCGTGCAGTGATCGCGCAGGGCTTTCAGGTAGCCGGGGGGCGCGGGCAACACGCCACTTTCGCCCTGGATCGGTTCGAGCAGCACGGCCGCTATGCGCGTGCCGAATTGTTCCGTAATGGCCTCAAGGGCCGCCAGATCGCCAAACCCGACTTTGAGAAAATCCCCCGGCAAACGCTGGAAACCCAGGCGCACCGAGGGCCCGTCACTGGCCGCCATGGTGCCGAGGGTACGCCCGTGGAAGGCGTTCTCCATCACCACCACCAACGGCTCTTCAATGCCTTTTTTCCAGCCATACAAGCGTGCCAGTTTCAGCGCCGTCTCGTTGGCTTCGGCGCCAGAGTTGTTGAAGAACGCGCAGTCCAGGCCGGATAGCTGGGCCAGGCGCCGGGCCAGCTGCTGCTGCCAATCGATGCTGTAGAGGTTGGAGGTGTGCAGCAGCAGGCCCGCTTGCTCACGGATCGCCGCCACCAACCTTGGGTGGGAGTGGCCCACATTCGTCACCGCCACACCGGCCACCGCGTCGAGGTATTCACGGCCCTGCTGGTCCCACAGGCGCGTACCCAGGCCACGGGTGAAGCTCAGGGCCAAAGGTTGATAAGTGGTCATCAGGCAGGCGGCGGTCATGGTGGCAAGCTCCAGTGCATCGTGAGGATGGGTGCAGTATCGTTAGCCACCCGTGCTGGATAAACTGCGCATTCCTGCAATGACTTTGAACCAGGGCTTGATAATGGATGTGTTCCAGGCAATGACGGTGTACGTGAAAGTCGTGGAGACCGGCAGCATGACTGCCGCCGCACAGGAATGCGGAATGTCCACCACCATGGTCGGCAATCACCTGCGCGCGCTGGAGCAGCGCCTGGGGGTCAGCCTGCTCAAGCGCACCACGCGCAAACAAAGCCTCACGGAATTCGGCGGGGAGTACTACCAGCGCTGCCTTGAGGTGCTCGGGCTGGTGGCCGACTCCGAACTGTTGGCGGAGCAGATCCACAGCGAAACGCCCAAAGGCTGCCTGCGTATTACCGTGCCACCGGTATTCGGCAGCGAACGCCTGGTGCCGGCCTTGAGCGAATTTTCCCAGCGCTACCCGCAGATCGACCTGTACGTGGTGCTGAGCAATGAGCGGATGGACTTGGTCGACAGCGGCTTCGACGTGGCGATCCGTCTCGGCGACTTGGGAACCTCCAGCCTGATCGCCCGGCCACTGCAGGATTACACCCTGACCCTCTGCGCGTCGCCTGATTACCTGGCGCGACGCGGCACGCCGTCGACGCCCGATGACTTGCGGCACCACAACTGCCTGGCGTTCGCCTATCCGGCGAACGACAACTGGCGCGACACCGACAAGCTGTGGCGCATGACCGACGAGGACGGCGAGGTAGAGGTTCCGGTCTCCGGCTCATTGACCATCAACAGCTCGCAGGGCTTGCGCCAGGCGGCCGTCAATGGGATGGGCATCAGCATGCTGGCCGATGCCCTGGTGCAGCAGGACCTGGAGAGCGGCAAGTTGGTAGCCTTGCTGACCCGCTATCAACTGTCCAGCCGCCCCATGCATCTGCTGTATCGCCAAGACCGTTACCGCTTGCCCAAACTGCGCGCCTTCGTCGACTTTGCCATGGAGAAGTGGGCGCGCTAGAAGCCCACCCCCAGCTTACGCAGATGGGCGGCAGTACGCTCGGCCGACACATGGTGAATACCCTGCCAGCCAAGGGCCATAGCCGCTTCGACATTGCCCGCGACGTCATCGATAAACACCACTTCGCCAGGCTGGACATCCGGCAAATGAACGCGCACCTGAGCGAGGCTGGCATGGTAGATCGCAGGGTCAGGCTTGATCAGTTTCAACTGGCCCGAGACGACGATATCGCGGAAAAACTGCAGGAACGGATAGTGCTCGCGGGCATAGGGAAAGGTTTCCGCCGACCAGTTGGTCAACCCGAACAACGGCATTTTCGCTTGATGCAATGCAGTGAGAATTGCGACACCTTCTGGCAATTCGCCACGCAACATCTCGTGCCAGCGCTCGTAATAAGCCTGGATCAGGCTCTGATGTTCGGGGTGTTGCTCAATCAAGTGGCGGGTGGCTTCGGCGAGGGTGCGGCCAGCATCCTGTTCGGTGTTCCAGGCCTGGGTGCAGATATTATCGAGAAACCATTGCCGCTCCTGCTCGTCGGCAATGAGCTTGCGGTACAGATGTTGCGGGTTCCAGTCAAACAACACACCGCCGAAATCAAACACGACTGCACGAATCGTCATGGGTCCTCCTGTTTGCGCACATGGATGACGCAGTCTTGCATGCCGGAGCAAACAGCAAAAGGTAAGCCACGGTAGGACCGTTCTGAAAAGTGAAACGCCCACTCACATCGCCGAAAGCATCGTTTAAGGTGAGCTTCGCTCTCAGGGAAATCCATGACTGAAAGGAATCATCAATGCGGTCGCAAAAAACGTGACGTAGAGGTATTCCAATGATTGCCATGATTACCGCTGTAACATCACCTTCCGCGCTCAGTCTGGAAGTACTGCAACGCAACCAGGCGCTTTTACAGGCCAGCACTACGTCGGAGGTCGGTGCCCCGCATGCACTGATCGACCAGTTAAAAGCGCGAACCGGAATAGTGTCGAGCCACCTCGCCCCCTTGCAAAGGATAGCGGCAGCCACCAACTCCATCATCGGCATACGCCCGGTCGAATCCGTGGCCACAGGGCTGATAGAAGCTGGGCACCCCACCAAGGACTTTCATATCAAAGGCAAAAGTGCCAATTGGGGACCACAGTCCGGCTTGATCTGTACGGACCAGGCATTTAGCAAGCTCGAACAGTTCGCGCACAAATCACCGGAAACGCTGGCTAACGCCAACGCGCAGATCCTGGACTGCATCGAGCAAGGCCATGCAGTCCCGATCCCCTTGAAACTCTCGCGTCATCGCATTGACGAGCTGGTAAAACTTGGCCAAATCACTGGGCGGGCAGCTCGCGGAGGGGATGGCACGCTGCAATTGAGCGCTCGCGGGCCAAGTCAGCAGCATTATGCGTTCCAAGCCCATCCCGCCTCGCCTGGCGGCGACAACTATCTGATCACGCACAACGGCAAGGTGCTGCACGTGCTGGCCAAGCAGCTAGAGGGCAAGGCCTTGACCGCCGACTATGACCTGCACATGATCGCGCCTCACCTAAGTGACTTTGGCGCCCAGGATAAGCTGCCGGTACCCGATATCGCCCACAGTGTCTTCAGGGGTCGGGTTAGCCACTACCAGCAAGTTCCACGGGAGTTATCGGCGGACTTTGAAAATGCCGCTCATTTCTACCGCAAGGAAAACCCCGATCTCGGCAATATCACGCCGCGAATAGAGGAAATGATCGGAATCATCAATCGAAAGCTGGTCGGCGATGCGGAGCGGGTGGTCCATCACAATGCAGACTCAGGCAGCCCTGCGACGGACGTGGCAGCAAACTACCCGGCGACTTTCTTCCTGCCGGCAAAGCTAGGTAGATTCGATGAGATCAGTATCATCCATGACAGCAGGGAAATGGCTGAGCTGATAAAGACCGCCAAGGACAGCGGTTATCACGTGCCGCTCAATCCGCTATGGGAGAAAGAGGTGGTGAATGTGAGGCGGTCAGACTTCACCCTGGCAAAACAGCGCCTGTCTGGTTCCAGGCAAGCCTGACAACTGAGCAACAAAAAGCGGCTTGATAAGTCGATTATCAAGCCGCCACAGTGATAGCGCTTATGCCTGGACCAGACCGTTGATCTTGACGGTCGGGTTCACGTCCGCGTCGTAGTCCACGCCGTCGACTTCAAAACCGAACAAACGCAGGAACTCAGCCTTGTAACCGGCAAAATCGCTGATTTCGTTAACGTTGTCGTCAGTCACCTGGTTCCACAGCGCGGCCACGGCGTCCTGGACCTTCGGCTCCAGCTCGGCCAGGTCGGCGCGCAGGCGGCCGTCAGCATCAAGCTTGGGCTCTTTGCCGTACAGGCTGTCCTTGAACAGGCCGTAGACCTGCTCGATGCAGCCTTCGTGGGTGCCCTGCTCTTTCATCACCTTGAACAGCAGCGACAGGTACAGCGGCATGATCGGGATCGCCGAGCTGGCCTGGGTGACCACGGCCTTGAGTACCGACACGCGGGCATCGCCCTTGAGCGCAGCGAGGTTGTCGCGCAGGGTCAGGACTTTCTTGTCGAGGTCTTTCTTGGCTTCGCCGATGGAACCGTTCCAGTAGATGTCCTGGGTCAGCTTCTCACCGAGGTAGGTGAACGCTGTGGTCTTGGCGCCTTCGGCGAGTACATCGGCGTCACGCAGGGCGTCGATCCACAGCTGCCAGTCTTCACCGCCCATCACTTTGACGGTGCCGTCGATTTCTTCCTGGGTGGCAGGCTCCAGGGTAGTGTCGACCACGACGCCCTTATCGGTGTTGATACCGCGCAGGGTCACGGCCTTGCCGATCGGCTTGAGGGTGGAGGTGTGCACCACGCCTTGCGGGTCGGTACGGCGTGGCGCGGCCAGGCTGTAGACCACCAGGTCGATCTTGCCCAGGTCTTTCTTGATGGTGTCGATGGTCAGGCGCTTGATCTCATCGGAAAACGCGTCGCCGTTGATGCTCTTGGCGTACAGGCCTTTTTCCACGGCAAACTTCTCGAACGCCGCGCTGTTGTACCAGCCAGCGGAGCTCAGCTTGCCTTCTTCGCCTTCTTTTTCAAAAAACACGCCCAGGGTGTCGGCACCGCAGCCAAACGCGGCACTGATGCGCGCGGCCAGGCCGTAACCAGTGGAAGCGCCGAGGACCAGCACCTTCTTTGGGCCGCCTTCGATGGCGCCGTGCTGAATCACGTAGTCGATCTGCTCTTTGACGTTCGCTTCACAGCCAACAGGGTGAGCGGTCACACAGATAAAGCCACGAACGCGCGGTTTGATGATCATAAAAATTCTGCCTCTTCCAAGGTGCCGAAGGCCAGTGGTAGCCATTCAACTTCAATCGTACCGGTCTATGACGTCCGAAAAACCGAAGCGTCACGATAGTCGCAAATCTTCCGTTCTCAAAATTCAATCCACCCAAACCCGCTTGCCTCTGGGGCCAGTTACAAATTGTGCAGCGACTTCACAATTTTCGAACTATTTAAAACGCCTGCGCGCGCCATAAAGCTCTATCATGACGAAATTGTTTCATTATGTTTCAGGCCTGGAGCCGCGTTTCATGAGCAAAAATGCCGTGGGTAAAAAGCTGATATCCCTTGCCTGGGTGCTCGGCGTTTTACTGTTTATCGCCTATTTTCCGCGTACCAGCCTGGCGTTTTTACTGCTGGTAGTGGTTTGCGGTCTGTATGACTTCCTGCGTAATGGCCTGTATGACCGCGCTACCATCAAGAAATATTTCATCGGCAACGGCCGTAACACCTGGATTCTGGCGCCGTTCAACACCCTGTTCGACCTGCTGAGCCGCCGCAACCGTCATGTCTACACCCTGGACGACCTGCCGCGCGCCTGGCGCGAGGACCTGCAACAGGTCATCAACGACGCCATGGCCCGCAAGGAAGAAATCATCAGTTACCTGGACGCACGCATGGCCGAGAAGAAACGCGGCATGTTGTTTTTCCAGTGGTACGGTCGTCCGATCGAAACCGCCCTGGACATCCCGCAACTGCGCAAGAAACTGCCATTCGTGAAGACCATCGGCGTGTCGGTGTTCAACGAGAACCGCTCGACGTCCTTCCATTTCGGCCCGTTGCGCATGATGTTCCGCGTGCTCTACAACATGGCGCCGGCGCCGCATCACGAGGGTGTGTATATCCAGGTGGGCAAGCACAAGCACTATTGGCACGACGACCCGCTGTTCATCTTCGATGACACGTTGATGCATGCATCCTTTAACAAGAACGATGCGAAACGTTACTGCCTGTTCATCGATATTGTGCGACCGACCCCGGTGCCCTCCGTGTTGAACGCCGTGATCTCGGGGTTTGCCGGCCTGGTGTTCACCCTGCGTCGGGTTTTCTACAAAAACTGGAAGCTGATCCAGTAAGTTCTGCGGCATGATGGTGCTGGACGGTATTTGCACTCAGCCTTGTGCGTAAGGTAAATAACCGTCTCGTGCGACCGTATACGGCGCGCCTCATTCTCAAGCCATTGCGCCTTTTGTAGACGCGATGGCTGTGCTTTCAAGGAACCAGAATGCCCCAACGTCAAGTGATCAATGCCTCCGTCAGCCCCAAGGGCAGCCTCGAAACCCTGTCCCAACGTGAAGTCCAGCAACTGAGTGAAGCCGGCAGCGGCAGCATCTACGCCCTGTTCCGCCAGTGCGCCCTGGCGATCCTCAACACCGGCGCCCATATCGACAACGCCAAGACCATCCTCGACGCCTACAAAGACTTCGAAGTGCGTATCCACCAGCAGGATCGCGGCGTGCGCCTGGAGCTG
Source organism: Pseudomonas sp. R1-43-08 (assembly GCF_003852255.1). Classification (NCBI taxonomy): domain Bacteria; kingdom Pseudomonadati; phylum Pseudomonadota; class Gammaproteobacteria; order Pseudomonadales; family Pseudomonadaceae; genus Pseudomonas; species Pseudomonas sp. R1-43-08. The sequence goes on along the minus strand of NZ_CP027734.1, from coordinate 1,678,775 downwards.
CTCAACGCCCCGGCCGATGCCTTCGTCGATGGCGAAATGATCGCCAGCACCCGCGAAATGCTGTTCAGCGCCTTGCGTGACATCGTCTACACCGAGAACGAGCTGGACAGCCAGCGCATCGACCTGAGCAACTCCCAGGGCATCACCGACTACGTGTTCCACCTGCTGCGCAACGCCCGTACGCTGCGTGCGGGTGTCGAACCCAAGATCGTCGTGTGCTGGGGCGGCCACTCCATCAACACCGAAGAATACAAATACACCAAGAAGGTCGGCCACGAACTGGGCCTGCGCAGCCTCGACGTGTGCACCGGCTGCGGCCCCGGCGTGATGAAAGGTCCGATGAAAGGCGCGACTATTTCCCACGCCAAACAGCGCATCACCGGCGGCCGCTACCTGGGCCTGACCGAACCAGGCATCATCGCCGCCGAAGCGCCCAACCCGATCGTCAACGAACTGGTCATCCTGCCGGACATCGAGAAACGCCTCGAAGCCTTCGTGCGTGTCGGCCACGGCATCATCATCTTCCCTGGCGGCGCCGGTACGGCTGAGGAATTCCTGTACCTGCTGGGCATCCTGATGCACCCGGACAACCGCGACCTGCCGTTCCCGGTCGTGCTGACCGGGCCCAAACATGCGGCGCCTTACCTGGAACAACTGCATGCGTTCGTCGGCGCGACCCTCGGCGAAGCGGCGCAGAAGCATTACCAGATCATCATCGACGACCCGGCCGAAGTTGCGCGCCAGATGACCGCAGGGCTCAAGGCGGTCAAACAGTTCCGTCGCGAGCGCAACGACGCATTCCACTTCAACTGGCTGTTGAAAATCGACGAAGGCTTCCAGCGCCCCTTCGACCCGACCCACGAAAACATGGCCAGCCTGCAACTGACCCACGCGCTGCCGCCCCATGAACTGGCGGCCAACCTGCGTCGCGCGTTCTCGGGGATCGTGGCGGGTAACGTGAAGGACAAAGGCATTCGTTTGATCGAAGAAAAGGGCCCGTACGAAATCCACGGCGACCCGGCGATCATGAAACCGCTGGATGAACTGCTAAAGGCCTTCGTCGCCCAGCACCGGATGAAATTGCCGGGCGGAGCAGCGTATGTGCCGTGTTACCGCGTGGTGCAGTGAGCCAGCGGCGAGCCGTCATAGTTTGTATCGGTTTGGCGCGTGATCAAAGGTGTGGGGATCGAGAGTTCGGACTAGGGTTTTAGTACCGACTCACCCACTTCTGCGAGCACCCTATGGACCAACGGATATTGTCCTCGATCACTCCTTACCCTAAGGTAAGGAGCATCACGATGGAGGTCTTCACTATGGCAACCGCCACACTTACTTCAAAAGGGCAAATCACTATCCCTGTCCAGGTCAGGACGGCCCTCGGCCTGGAAACAGGTGACCGGGTGGAGTTCGTCGAAATGGAAGACGGCAAGTTTTCCATGATCGCCGCGAGTAAAACCGTCACCGACCTCAAGGGGCTGATTCGCAAGCCTGCCACTGCCGTGTCCATCGAGGACATGAACCGGGCCATCGCGGCACAGGGAGCAAACGCGGGATGATCGGCCTGGATACCAACGTGCTGGTGCGCTATGTCACCCAGGATGAGCCCGTTCAATCCGCCAAGGCGTCGCGACTGATTGAATCATTGAGCGCCGCGTCACCGGGCTTTGTCAGCCTGGTGACCCTTGTGGAATTGGTATGGGTGCTGCAGGCCTGCTACCAATCGGCAAAAAGCGATGTGGTGATGGTGCTAGAAACCCTGTTGCATACGCGCGAGCTCACTGTCGAGCACGCCGATGTCGTCTGGCAGGCACTGCGCAAGTTCGTTGCGAACAAAGCAGACTTCGCCGACTGCCTGATCGAACGCTGCGCTCACGCGGCCGGCTGCGAGTACACCGCCACCTTCGACCTGAATGCGGTCAAGGCAGCGGGCATGAAACGGATCGGCTAGGCCGTCTTTTGGGGAGAGGCCGCTCGTTCAGCGAACCCAACCACCGCCCTGCCAATGATAACCATCGTTGCGCTGCACCCAATGCGGATGCACATAGCGATAGCCCACGCGTATCGGCTCCCAATGGCCGTGCACCGCTACATAGCGCCCACCTTCCCAGCGCCAGTAACCGCGTGACCAGATATAACCTTCGCGTACCGCCGGCTCGACTTCGATCACCTGCACCGGCGGCGGTTGCGGCGCCACGACTTCCACATACTCACGTTGTACCGGCCGGCGTTCATGCACGACGCGCTCTTGCACACACCCGGATGCCGCGACGACTACCGCCGCCATTGCCGCATAACGTAGCAACATACAAAACCCTCGGGCGTTAACGCCCTGTACCTGCATCAGAAAGAAATCCCCTGTGTTCCAGCCGGGCTCCTGCTTGGCTTGAGTTATTTTTTAACAGGAGATGTCTGTCAGATTGCTGAACCCTCAAGGCCTCAGGTCGTGCAGGCGACGGTCGGTCGCTTCAGGCGCAACAACAGTAACCCGGCAATCACGACGGCAATGCCGGCATAGGTCGAAACATGGATTTCGTCGCCGAACATCAGCGCCGCCCATACCAGGGTGACCGGAGGCTCCAGATAGACCAACGCCGCAACCCGAGTAGCCGTCATCACGCGCAGCAGCCGCCAGAGGCTCAAGTAGGCGGCAAAGGTGGAAAACACCGTCAGCCACACAATCGAAACCAGTACGTCGGTGTCATGGGGAATGCTCAAGGTATCGGTATAAAGCACCGCGCCGGTGAAGCCGATCAACGTCAGCAGCGACTGGATAAACAGCGGCATGAGCAAGCCGGCCTGCGTGCTCTGCTGCGAACGGCGCTCGTACAAGGTCGCCAGCGTCAGCCCCAGCGCCGAGACCAGTGGCAGCCCATACATGGCCACGCCAACTTCTTTGCCACTATTGCTGTACTGCCCGGCGATCACGATCGCTACGCCGACAAAGCTGATCACGAGCCCCACCCATTGCCAGCCGCCGCTGCGCTCAGTTGCACTGCCTGTCGACAATGCGGCGGTCATCAACGGCTGCAACGCCGCGATGATCGCCGCAATGCCCGGCGGCAAACCGTTCTGGATCGCCACATAGAGGCAACTCAGGTACAGAAACTGCGACAGGCAGCCGATGATGGCGTAATGGCGGATCTGCGCCCAGGTCACCTTCAGCAACCTGACGTTCAAGAACGCTCCCAGGCACAGCGATACCAACAAAAATCGCCAGAACAGCAGGTTGAACGCCCCGCTGCCTTGGGTGCCCAGCTTCGCGCCGATATAGCCCGAACTCCATGACAGAACAAACGCTCCTTGCAAGAGCAGCAATCCCAGGGTTGATCGCTTCATGCAGCCTCCAGCCTGTGTAGTTGACTTCAAGGCTAGGGAAGGAGGACTCTTCTGTATATTTGAATAACCTGCATTACCAATTCGCATTAGTAGAACCATGGCCAAACAACTGAATATCGATCTGTTGCGCACCTTTCACGCCGTCGCACGCTTTGGCCGCTTCAACGAAGCGGCCGAACATGTGCACCGCAGCGCGTCCACCGTCACGACGCAGATTCAGAAGCTGGAAGACCAGGTCGGCCAACGCTTGTTCAGCCGCAGTAACCAGGGCGTGGATCTGACGCTGTACGGCAGGAAACTGTTGGGCGAAACCACCGAATTCCTCAAAAGCCACGACCGCTTGCTGATCTCGCTGATGCCCCAGCGCATGCAGGGCAAGATCCGCCTGGGCGTGCCCGACACCTACGCACCTGCCTTTATGCACACATTCCTGCCGGGACTGATCGCCGACAACCCGCTGCTGGAACTGGAAATCGAGGCGCGGACCAGTGGCGAACTGTTGAATCTGTTCACGGCAAACCAGTTGGACCTGGTCATCACCGTCAGTGCACACCCACTGGCACAGGGTGAGCGCTTGGGCCCCGTGCAACCGCTGTGGGTCGCCGCCGAGCAGTTCAGTTACCCACCCAACGCGCCGCTGCCGATCACCGTGCCTATCGCTGGTTGCCCGTACCGCGCGGCGGCGTTACAGGCGCTGAAAGATCACGGGATTTACCATCGCGTACTGCTGGAAAGCCCCAACTCATCAGCGGTAGAAGCTTGCGTGCGCAGCGGCGTGGCCGTGGGCCTGATGGAGGAGAGCCGCATGGGCGAAGGGCTGAGGCAAATCACGCAACTGCCGGCCCTCCCCGCACAGCATCTGTATCTGCTGTCCGACACCGCTAACGCGCTGGCCCTGCATCTGTACGAGCAAGTCAGGCACTTCAGGGTCTGAACGCCGCGCACAAAAAAGCCCGCTGACCGTCACCGGTTCAGCGGGCTTTTGCTTACGCGTAGCTTACAGCGCCAAATCAGACGCCGGCTTGCCTGGCTCAGCCGCAGGCTTGGCAGCCTCGGTGGCCTGTGGAGCCGTCAGTTGCGGAATCGCTGGCGGTGGGGTCAGTTGCAGCACACCGGCGGTGTAGGCCCATTCCTTGGCAACCGCTTCAGGGCTGTCGTTCAGTTTGGTGCCGTAGCTTGGCACGATCTGGTGCAGTTTTTCCTGCCAGGCCGGGCTCGCAACCTTGTCCTTGAACACCTTTTGCAGCACGGTCAGCATGATCGGAGCCGCGGTGGACGCGCCTGGGGATGCACCCAACAGGCCGGCAATGGAGTTGTCGGCGGAGCTGACCACTTCGGTGCCGAGTTTCAGGACGCCGCCCTGCTCTTCGTCACGCTTGATGATCTGCACGCGCTGGCCGGCTTGCCACAGGCGCCAGTCGGACTGCTTGGCGTTCGGGAAGTACTCTTGCAGCGCCTTGAAGCGGTCGTCATCCGACAGCATCAGTTGGCCGGCGAGGTACTCGACCAGCGGGTATTCACGAATACCGACTTTGGTCATTGGCCAGATGTTGTGGGTGGTGGTGCTGGTCAGCAGGTCCAGGTACGAGCCTTCTTTCAGGAACTTGGTGGAGAAGGTCGCGAATGGGCCAAACAGGATCACGCGCTTGCCATCCAGCACGCGGGTGTCCAGGTGCGGAACCGACATTGGCGGCGAACCGACCGACGCCTTGCCGTAGGCCTTGGCCAGGTGCTGCTCGGCGATGGTCGGGTTATCGGTCACCAGGAACGAACCACCTACCGGGAAGCCGGCGTATTCCTTGGCTTCCGGAATACCGGATTTCTGCAGCAGGTGCAGGGCACCGCCGCCGGCGCCGATGAACACGAACTTGGCGTCGGTTTCAGTCTTGGTGCCATCTTTGAGGTTTTTGTAGCTCACACGCCACGAGCCGTCGTCGTTACGGGTGATGTCCTGCACTTCGCTCGACAGTTTCAGGTCGAACTTAGGAGTGGTCTGCAGGTGGGCAACGAACTGGCGGGTGATCTCGCCGAAGTTCACGTCGGTGCCGATCGGGGTCCAGGTGGCCGCGATTTTCTGGTTCGGGTCACGCCCTTCCATCATCAGCGGAACCCACTTGGCGATCTGGGCCGGGTCTTCGGAGTACTGCATGCCGGCGAACAGCGGGCTCGCCTTCAGCGCTTCGTAGCGTTTTTTCAGGAACTTGATGTTGTCATCGCCCCACACAAAACTCATGTGCGGTGTGGAGTTGATGAACGAACGCGGGTTCTTCAACACGCCCTGCTGAACCTGCCAGGACCAGAACTGACGGGAAATCTGGAACGCTTCGTTGATCTCGACCGCTTTCGGGATCTCAACATTGCCATTCTTGTCTTCCGGGGTGTAGTTCAGCTCAGCCAGTGCCGAGTGACCGGTACCGGCGTTGTTCCAGCCGTTGGAGCTTTCTTCGGCCACGCCATCGAGGCGCTCGACCATTTCCATCGACCAGCCCGGTTCCAGCTCGTTGAGCCAGACACCCAGGGTTGCACTCATGATGCCGCCGCCGATCAGCAGCACATCGACTTTCTTTGCCTCTTCCGCGTGAACGGACGTGATCCCCATCGACAAAGCCAGCCCCAGCAGGGCAGTGTTTACTTTTTTAAACATCAGTAGCACCTATGATAAAACGCCATCCGCCCTACCGCCCCTGATCATGGGTGACCCTCGATCACGCTACGCCAGGCAACGTACCGCGGGGCCTACACATTCACATGAGGACTGCAGGGTGGGCACACAAGGCCGATGGATCGACCTCACTGTTATGTCCCTTCTGCGCTGACTTCTTATCATTATTGGCTTCAGCTACCTGGGCGACAGCCAACCGCTGGGACGTATACGGGTGTACGCACCAGGGAAAGACTAGACCAAGACGGCGCGCAGAATATCACGCCAAACCGCGTTTATGCGTCGTTTGGCCAATTGACACCTTTAAATCGCAGGTTTTATCGCGCAGGTGTCAAGGCGGCCAGCCGCGACCTGGGGTCACAGGCCCGGAACTCTCATGCGCCTGGCTGTTCTAGACACCCTCACCGTCCCATGCGTAGCATCGGCGATTGTCTTTCGTACACCTCATCCAAACAGAGCAATTCATGTCTACCCACCCAACACCCGGGCACGTCCTGCCCGCGCGCAGTGCCGCCAAAATGGAAGCGGCCATGGCCGTGGGCGCTTTCGCAATCGGCACCGGCGAATTCGCCATCATGGGCCTGATGCCCGACATCGCCCAGAACCTGGGCTTGAGCGAACCGCAGGTCGGCCACGCCATCAGCGCCTACGCCCTGGGCGTGATGGTCGGCGCCCCGCTGCTGGCCATCCTCGGCGCCAAGCTGCTGCGCAAACACATGCTGTTATTGCTGATGGGCCTCTACGCCTTGGGCAACCTCGCGACCGCCTTCACCCCCACCTTCGGCTCGCTGGTAGCCTTCCGCTTTATCAGCGGCCTGCCCCACGGCGCCTACTTTGGCATCGCCGCCGTGGTCGCCTCCAGCATGGTGCCCAGCGACAAACGCGCCGGCGCCGTGGCCCGAGTGATGATGGGCCTGACCCTGGCCATGCTGCTCGGCAACCCCATCGCCACCTTCCTCGGCCAACACCTGGGCTGGCGCTCGGCGTTCGCCCTGGTTAGCGTGATCGCCCTGTGCACCATCGCCCTCGTCTGGCAATTCGTGCCCCACCGCCACGATGAAGAACGCAGTGACCCACGCAAGGAACTGCGCGCCTTCACCAAACCGCAAGTGTGGATGGCACTGTCCATCGGCGCGATCGGGTTTGCCGGGATGTTCTGTGTATTCAGCTACCTGGCGCCGACCATGCTGGAAGTAACCAAAGTCTCGCCGCAATGGATCCCCTTCGGCCTCGCCGCGTTTGGCATGGGCGGCATCATCGGCAACATTGCCGGCGGCAAGCTGTTTGACCGCATGCAATTTCGCGCGGTGGGCTGGATTCTAGTGTGGTCGATGGCCGTACTGATCTTCTTCACCTTCGCCGCCAGCTCCCTGTGGAGCGTACTGCTGGGCATCGGCCTCGTCGGCACCATGATCGCCCTGGCGGCGCCGTTACAAATCCGCCTGATGGACATCGCCCACGAAGCCCCGAGCCTGGCGGCAGCGTCCAACCACGCCGCGTTCAACCTGGCCAACGCTCTGGGGCCATGGTTTGGCGGCATGGCAATTACCGCTGGGTTTGGCTGGACCAGCACCGGCTACATCGGCGCGGTGACGGCCCTGATCGGATTGGGCATCTACCTGATTGCGCGGCGCATGAAGGGCGGCAACTAACGCCACACGTTTCGCGCCGATCATAGATCCAATGTGGGAGGGGGCTTGCCCCCGATAGCAATGGGCCAGTCACCACACCAGTGACTGCCCCACCACCCCCTCAATCATCATGCAACAACCCCGACCCATACTCCCCATAACTACTCCCCAGCCCACTGCCACCAAAATTCATCTTGGTGGCTTTGCTGGGGCTGTGGTCACCAAATGCCTGGCACCCACCTGAAAAGCACGGGTCACTGCTTACGGCGGGTGAAGATGAACAAGCGCTCAACAGCAACGTGCCGGTGATCATCAAGACTTTGATGAGGTTCGAAATCATGGTTTCAGTTCCCTGTGGGCTGGAGGCGTTGGGGTCCTCTCTAGCAGAGAATCGTAGACCTCAGCGCCGCAGGGAATTATGAAACTTCGCTGCGAGACAGCATGAGTTCAGGTTGCCGCCTTGGGGTAAGGCGGCAGGGTTGGGTTGTCAGGCTTTGATTGGTTTGGTTACAGGCGCAACTTGTTCTTGGGCTCGGACTACGAGCAATGCGCTCAACTCGATTAACTGCTGGATGCCCAGGGCGATGGCGCGTTGGGAGTCGTCGAGGTCGAACGCCAGGGTGGCGGCCATTTCGTTGGCGGAGGCGAGGTTTTCGGCGGTGTTGGCCAGGAGGGTTTCGGGGTCGAGGGTTGGGTTGACGAGGAAGATGTTGTTGCTTGGGTGTTCGGCGGCGGTAGCGTCGTCGGATGGGGGCAAGTGATGGTGGATTGCTCGTTGGGCTGCGGCTCGAAGCTTGGGGTCAGAGGATGCAGCGTTTGAAGCATAAGGCGGATTAGGTGTGACCTTGTACATGGCGAAGCTCCTTAACTATTCAGGAACTACCAGTCTCACTTCCACATGAGAGGTGGCAGCTGTACGCAGGTGTGGAAGACCAGGGCTAAGGACCCGGCGCACCGAAGTGCCCCGCGCACAGCCGCCGAAACACATGATACAGACGTAAAAAAACGCCGGTAGGTGTTTGTGACGATTGCGTCTTAGCTTGGTACGGACTTCCACATCCGACCGCTGGATTGGCAGCGGCTTGAGGAGGTTAGCTAGGGGTGGTCTGAGGGGCAAGCTGAGAAAAGTGTGGGAAGTTTCTCAAGAAGTATCGTGGCTTGCCCCGATAAATTCGTAGATTCTAATTATTTCCAATCAAGGTCTGGGATGTCGAACTCGAAAATCCTACTGCCTTCTTGATAGAAGTTAGCCTCGATGTAGACCTTATCGGACTTCCGAGCTTGGGCAATAAACGACGAAGCATTACTGATGAAAAGCAGATCGGAACTGTGATCATCTGGCTCACTCGCCGACATGCGCTGGGACTTACCTTTGGAAAACTTCACTCTAACTTCGCAGTCATCGTACCCGCATACGAATTGACCTTTCTCAATCGCCACATACACTGAGGTACCCCAGCGCGGATGCTTACGGATGGTCAACGTTGCTCGCTGCACGCCAGCGTACGGAAACTTGAAATCAACAGTGTTGATGGACGCCACGTAAGCTCGACGCATCGGTTTGCCGGACATGGTGTCTTCATCTTCTGCATAGTTCCAGGTAAGGCCCATGCTCTGCCGACGTGCTTTCTCAGAAATAGCGCGCCCACGAGCGTTCTGTTCCTCGGCCTGCTGTTCAGCAAGCTTGGAAAACTTGTCAGCATTGGTTTGATATGCCTGGTCAATCGAAGCAAGCTTTGAATAAGTAGAAGCTAGGCCTTTGTAATCGTCCTGCTTGATACTTGCCAGAGACGCGAGGACAGTCGCCTTAAGTTGCTGCTTATCAGCGTCTACTTTTTTGATGAATGCCTGCGAAAGGGCTTGATCAATTTCGAGACTGCCTGCATCGCTGTACTTATTACCTAAAGCGATAGCTCCCGAGTAGTCTTGCTTTGCAATCAGGCCGTGCATCTCTACCAATATTGCATCCTTATTAGCAACAACTTGCTCGCGCTTTTCCTTTTGAGCCTGTTCGACCTTCTGCTGGTTCGCTAAGGCTTCCTGAGCCTGATGCTGGGCACGATCAGCATCCAAAGACTTACTGCTGGTATACGAAAACAGGCCGAGGCAAACGACGGCAATCACCGCACGCGCTCCTGGGGTCACTGTGACGTTTACTTTGTCTTTAATTTTTCGATTGAACTGAGGGACGAAGATGCAAGCACCTAGGAGGATGATGAGCCCCGCAAGAAAGTTCGTAAACATTCCTCCAAGGCCGATTATCACGAAGATCACGCACAATAGCCACATTGCAACTGTTCTAAAAAAAACGCCAACTCTTGAATCTGCCACAGCCATCACTCCCTGACAAAATGTTTGAAAACACGCGGGCTCGCATTCAGCAGCATTTCTGGCTCATATTAACTGCACCAGTTAAAGGTCCCGGCTCAGATTAAGGCAAGTAGACTTGCATTCGATGGAGCTGGCTCGCACTCCATTGTAGCGGGCTCACGCTATTTGCAATTACCCCGGCAGTCCTGTTTTGTCTCATTAGGTTCAAGACGTTTGTCGTGGCGCGTCTCGAAAAGGTATTCAGATTCTTGTAATACGAAAATAACGTCTCATGCCCATGACCCATTTGGGTATACCAAAAAGCACAAGCATCGAAAGTATCCAGAACACGGAGAGGAATAAATTTTCAATGTTCAGGCAAAAAAAAACCCAGCCTGAGCTGGGTTTTTTTGCAGGCCTATATATCACTCAAATGTGTATTTATTCTCAGACAAGAATGTAGGGCTTCTCCAGTTTGGCCCTTTTGTCAGGGTTAAGCCTTTATAAACAACTAATCCCTCTAGCGCCATATTGTGAACCAACTTCATAAGTTCAAGATTGTTGCCAATATTGACCCAGCCGTTTCGACTGTACAGCCCATCTAATCTTGGGTAGGAGATGCCACTTTCACTCCGAGTTGCGAACAGAATGACATCTTCGGGAGTTTCTGATTGCACTATCTTAGTAATAACACTCATTTTTCTTCTCTCTCTACTTGCGCGTCGTCAGCTTCTATCGCTTCTGGCGTGTAAAATAAATCAAATCCGTCTTTTAGACTATAGTCCTCTAAGGTAGCAGTATGGGCACTATTCCAGATGGTATCATCATCCGGTTTCACACCATCTGCGACTCCCAATGCCCTATACCGCTCAAGCTCTCGAATTTCATGTGTGTAAAAACGTTTATCAATATCAGTAATTGATATCTGACCACTCAAAATCTTCTCAAGTCGGCCAAGCATGATTTTATTAGCGTCTGATGGATCGAATCGTGACGTATGCAACTTAACCAGATCAATACCTTCCTGAGTCACCGTTGCCGTTGCCCAATCAAGATCTTGTAAAATATCGGGGTCAGACCACTACATCCGACGGTAAGATCAGAGAGTAAAAGCGAACGAACCACCTCCTGATACACCTAGCGATGACTTGCCGATTCAAGCCAGCGCTCCACGGTGTAAAGTGCCCCAAAACGATCCACCATTTAGACCGCCATGAATGGGATATCTCTAAACCTCCCCGAAGACCTGTCCAACGCTCTCGCCGACTTGGCCAGTCAGAATAGAAGGTGTAATAAAGTGGCAATATTCAGAAAATAGGAAGCCCAGCTTTAGCTGGGCCTTCCATAGGTATTGAGAAATTAACTTAATTTGAATTTTTCTAGAGTCGCTTTCACCTCACCTCTCAAACTGTCCTCGTCGAGTTCGCTCACCCTGCGGTCAAGGTCGGGATTGTAGCTATCAGCAAGTACAAATATGCTTGATGCACACTCTGATAAATTAACATCATCGTCTTTAAGCTTATCCGCATCACGCTCATCGCTCCACTTTGAGATATAAGGTTCAGCGAAAGCTTCGGCAGATAAGCTGCCAGCTACAAACTGCTTTGCGAGGTCGATCAGTTCGAGACTCATTGTAGTACTCCTTTTTCCACATAGTTTTTAAATTGTGGAGTGTTTGGATCAAGCTTCCAGCCCGAGACAAATTTTCCTTCTTTATCAAGGATGACTGCATTGTTTGTTTTTGGGTTAAAGAATACTTTTGAACCCTCCTCTCGTTGATAAGTTCCTTGGGGATGCGTATCAGCATCAGCAAGATGCTCATCTATAGCATCCCTGAGCTTTGTTAACGTCTCCGTATTTTTACGTGTATCCGTTATACCAAAACTTTTAGCATGTTTGAACTTTCTATCTAGCTGTTTACGCGTAAATATCCCCGAATCCAAAGGTTCGCTAAACATCACGTAAACCGGTGCAATACCCGAATCCGCTGGAAACCAGGTGATCAGGTCCTCAGAGGTCGTGATTACACCCGGATAAGTCTCAGCCGTAACCGTGATCGTTTCTAACGTAGTGCCGGCGTAAACCGGGATTTCTGGAGTGACCGCAGGCGTTGTGCTCGATGGGTTCTCACTTCCCGGCGCTGCTGCCGGTGTCCAGGTCAACGTAATCGGTGGCTGGGCAGAGATTGTACTGGGGAGGACTACCTCATAGAGCCCTGTTGTGGCATTCAGCGTTGCCGCCCGCACAGGAACCGCCTTGGGTACATTCACACCATCAGCACTGACTACTGAAATGAGTGATCGATCACCCTTGGCTTCGTTGGTCAAGCGCCATGGCAGTTCGATGGTGCCTTGAGCCAATGCGATGCTTTGCAGGTCGGTGCCTGGAGGAAGCCCCAACTGTTCGGCCGGCAAACCCAGACCATAACGGATGCGATCAGGTGTACGATCCTGCGCGTCATTCGCGGTGGGGCTGGAGTACAAACCTAGCGTCACGAATGTAGCAATGTACATGCCCGGACCTACTAAAAGGATTCGGCCAAGCTCAGCAATGCCATCGGCAACAGCCTTGGCCAGGACGGCAGCACCTTCACCGACTTGAATCAGACCTTGCCCCGAAACAGTGATCGCGGTGGCATTTGCAGGCATGACCAATGTGCCGGCGGTCCTGAATACCGCCTGCCGAGCGGCTTGCTGTTGGGCCACCCGTTGTGCTTCTGCCGCGACCCTCGCGGCCTCGGTGGCTGCCGCTTCCGCCGCGATCCGCTTAGCTTCCGCCTCTGCTGCTACCCTCGCGGCTTCTGCGGAGGCTGCCTCATCAGCGATACGTTTAGCTTCGGCCTCAGCGGCCAAACGGGCGGTTTCAGCCGCAGCCGCTTCGTCTGCGATACGCTTAGCCTCCGCCTCTGCCGCAAATCTCGCTGCTTCAGCAGCGGCTGCCTCGTCAGCCACGCGTTTGGCTTCAGCCTCAGCTGCAACCCTTGCGGCTTGCGCAGCTGCCGCCTCATCGGCAATACGTTTGGCCTCGGCGTCTGCGCGTGCTTGATTAGCCTGTGCTTGAAGGTTCTGCTTCAGGGCATTCAAATAATCGATCTCGCGGTTGCTGTATTTCGCAGCATACGCAGCCTCAAGTGAGGCGTACCATTCTCTATAGTTCTGTTCCGGAGGATAATTTGTCCTCCCCCCGCTGATTGCACTTTTAATAAATTGCATAGTGGGGAAACGAAAGAAGTCGCCGTAATAGTACTTATCAGCCTCCGCCTTTTGAGCAGCGTACCCCTGGGTTTTTTGAGCGATTAGCGTATCTACCGAGCGAATGTGCTTTTCAATTTGCACTACTTCATTTTCGGAGCCGCCTTCATTTTTTTCTATGGCGTTAATACTTTCTGCTATAGAAGTGGGCATCGAACGAAGTTTTGCTGCAACGCTTGCCTCTTGATCATTAACATTTTGAGCAATGATTGGTGGGTATGTATTAATTATTGTCGCAATGTTTAGCTGTCCTGCAGGACTAAATGAAAAATCGCTGTTATCGCCCCCGCCACCTCCAAATACCTGAGGTTCATATCTATTAATAACGTTGACTTCAATTTCTGGAAGATAAATCGTATCGCCATTAGGCATAGTGAATTTCCTTTTCGCTAGGGCCAGTATAAATGCTCGGTATATCTCAATAGGATGGAGGTTGGTTCACCCATCACCTTACTACGCTCTGACGAACGGCTTCGGCTCTCAAGTTTTCTGTTTCTGGGAAGCTCAACGAACAAAAATCCCCGCCTTCTGCACTCTTCATCATGTCGCACAGACACTGTATGTACATACAGCCAAGACAGCAACAAAAAATGCACCTGTGCATATTTAGACTGACAAACGGTAGTGATTTCTATTAGCCATTACCAATGAACCGTATTCAGATGCGTACGTAGACTCTGGTTATTGCGGATAACGTGAGTTAGCCGCAGCAGTTAAGGCCCGCTGAGCCCCAATTCAGCAGCGGATGTCTGTCGCTCCAATCCTGCGGCGTCCTGCACTTGTTAGCATCCTGACTCATCCGGCGTATGCGTCTTGAGCCAGCCAGCCAAGGCGGCATTCATTCGCGTTTGCCAGCCCGGCCCAGAAGCCCTGAATTTCTCCAGCACCTCAGCATCAAAACGAACATTAACGTGCTCTTTAGTGGCTACCGACTTTGGCCGGCCACGCTTTGGCTTGAGCATTTCCTTCGCCTGAGCTTTGCCAAACAATCCCACAAGCACCTCGCTGGCTGGCTTGGCCTTAGCAAAGTCCTCGGCCGACCATTCGGGGTTTGCCGTATCGACCATTTCAGGACTGGGTTTCTTGGTCATAATTTTTGACCTCTCGTTTGTTAGCTTTACGAAAGCTGATGACGTGGACCGCGTCACCCCTGTCGGGTAAACACTACGACATGAAGCCGATCCCCTATGTACTCCATCGCCCGATAACGACACTCAACGTAGTCGAATCGATCATCCTCCAGGATCAAGGCCGTAGACCATTCAAAGGCTCGCACCAGCGCAAATGGAAGACTACGCTCTGAAACGTTGCGAGCGTCTCTCGCCGGGAACAGTCGCCAACACAAGGTTTACGTCGAAACCCTAACCGGCACGCGCTCCAGGTGTCACTGGAGATTAAGTAACTAGCCGTGAGAACCCGCCAAGTACCTGGCAAGCATCCCTGATAAACTACGCCCCATTCGCCTCGCTAACTCAGATTCCCCCATGCCCCTACAATCCGCCCCACTCTCCCGCCGCTTCTCCGTCGCCCCCATGATGGACTGGACCGACCGCCACTGCCGGTTCTTCCTACGCCTGCTCTCCAAGCACACCCTGCTCTACACCGAAATGGTCACCACAGGCGCAATCCTCCACGGAGATCACGAGCGCTTCCTGCGTCACAACGAAGCCGAGCACCCGTTGGCGTTGCAATTAGGCGGCAGTGTCCCCGCCGATCTGGCCGCCTGCGCGCGTATGGCCGAGGCCGCCGGTTACGACGAGGTGAACCTGAACGTCGGCTGCCCCAGCGATCGTGTGCAGAACAACATGATCGGCGCGATCCTGATGGCCCACCCTGCCCTGGTTGCGGACTGTGTGAAGGCGATGCGCGATGCGGTGTCGATTCCGGTGACGGTGAAGCACCGTATTGGCATCAATGGCCGGGACAGTTATGCCGAGCTGTGTGATTTTGTCGGCACGGTGAAGGATGCCGGTTGCACGAGTTTTACCGTGCATGCGCGGATTGCGATTCTGGAGGGGTTGTCGCCGAAGGAGAATCGCGATATTCCGCCATTGCGCTATGACGTGGCGGCGCAGTTGAAGCAGGATTTCCCGGCGCTTGAGATTATTCTCAACGGTGGGATCAAGACGTTGGAGCAGTGCCAGGAGCATTTGCAGACGTTTGATGGGGTAATGCTGGGGCGGGAGGCTTATCACAATCCGTATCTGTTGGCGCAGGTAGATCAGCGGTTGTTTGGCAGTGAGGTGCCGGTGATTGGTCGGGCGGAGGCGTTGGCGCAGTTGCGGCCGTACATTGCTGAGCATTTGGCCAGTGGTGGGACGATGCATCACATTACTCGGCATGTGTTGGGGCTGGGCACTGGTTTTCCGGGGGCGCGCAGGTTCAGGCAGTTGTTGTCGGTGGATATTCATAAGGCGGCGGACCCGTTGGCGTTGCTGGATCAGGCTGGGGAGTTGTTGGAAGGGCGGTGACTGGGTAGCTGATGGGCTTTTGTAGGAGCGAGCTTGCTCGCGAGAAATCCATAGCCGCCGCGCTTATTCAGAACGCACGCGTTATCGTTGACGTTTTTCGCGAGCAAGCTCGCTCCTACATTATTTGGGGCAGGCCCAGTGGCCATGAAGGCGCTATCGGGCAATTGGGTTGAACCTGGCGGCGGTTTTGCCCTCCTATTGAGCAGTACGACCGCCATTCATACGGCTGTTTTCAGGTTGTTGCCCTCGCAAACGACCTAACGCATTTGCGCCCTTGAGCGCCTGCCAGCGCTCGGGTAATGTCATCAGACCCACAGGACAGAGCACGCCCATGACTTCCAAGCTGGAACAACTCAAGCAATTCACCACCGTCGTAGCCGATACCGGCGATTTTTCTACCCTCGCCAAGCTCAAGCCGCAAGACGCGACCACTAACCCTTCCCTGCTGCTCAAGGCTTCGTCGATCTCTGGCTATGCCAAGCTGCTGGATGAATGTGTGCAGGACTGCAACGGCGACGTGGGCCTGGCCAGTGACCGTTTCGCAGTGGCGGTTGGCCAGGAGATCCTTAAAGTCGTACCGGGCCGTATTTCCACTGAGGTGGACGCCCGTCTATCGTTTGACGAAGAAGCGATCCTCAAGCGTGCGCACCGTCTGATCGATCTGTACGACAAGGCCGGCGTTAGCCGTGACCGTGTGCTGATCAAGATCGCGTCCACCTGGGAAGGTATCCGCGCAGCGGAAAAACTGGAAAAAGAAGGCATCCAGACCAACCTGACGCTGCTGTTCTCCTTCGCCCAGGCCGTGGCGTGCGCTGAAGCAGGTGTGTTCCTGATTTCGCCGTTCGTGGGCCGTATCTACGATTGGTACAAGAAGGCCAATGGCAACGACTACACCGGTTCCGATGACCCGGGCGTGCAGTCGGTGACGCGCATCTACAACTACTACAAGGCCAATGGCTATAAGACCGTGGTGATGGGTGCGAGCTTCCGTAACCTGAGCCAGATCGAAGAGTTGGCCGGGTGTGATCGCCTGACCATCAGCCCGGATTTGCTGGAGAAGCTGGCAGCCGATGAAGGCAAGCTGGAACGCAAGTTGGCGCCAGGGCACGCCGGTGAAGCGCGGGTGCATATGACTGAAGCGCAGTTCCGTTGGGAATCCAACGAAGATGCGATGGCGACTGAGAAGCTGGCGGAGGGGATTCGTCAGTTTGCTCGGGATCAGGAGAAGCTGGAGGCGTTGTTGTCGGCCAAGCTGTAAAAGCGTAGGCGGCAAAAAGGGCGGCACCTTGGCGGGTGCCGCCCTTTTTTGTGGGCGCAGGTTTCAAGCCTGTCGCAGGTCAAACTGTGGGAGGGAGCTTGCCCCCGATGGCAGAGTGTCAGTCAGCTTATTCATGACTGACACACCGCTATCGGGGGCAAGCCCCCTCCCACATTTGACCGCATTTCAATTGAGGATCAGTGGCGTTCCAGGGCGTTGACGAGGTCGTGGAAAGCTTCGCGGTTGGACTCGTTCAAGCCCATCAGGATCTTGTGTGCTTCCAGCACCTTGACCCGTACGACTTCTTCGGACTGATCCTGTGAAGGCAGGTCGGTCAGGCATTCCGGGCAGGGGATCGGGCGGTCAACGATGTTGAACACCTGGTCGAAGCCCATGGACTGTAACAGCCGGGTGATGTCTTCGTGGGTGGTGACGACGGTCGGCAACAGGCCAACCTTCTGCCGAGACAGAATGGACAACTTGGCCAGCAGGCCCAGGGTGGTGCTATCGATGCTGCGGGTTTCGGTCAGATCGATCACGATCGCCGAGAAGTTCAGCGCTGTGAAGATCCGCTCAATCGTCGCATCCAGCGCCGAACACAGAGTCAGGCGCACTTCACCGACAAACTTCAGGACGAAGGTCCCGTCTTGCTCGGCGAATTGGATTCTTCCGGTACTCATCAAAGATTCCTGCTCAACACCAATAGGGCGATATCATCCGGCATCTCCCCTAGCGTGGCCAATCCAAAAACCTGCCGCAGACCATCCAGGCTGCCGCCCGCCGACTTGACCTTTTGGGGCAAGGCGGCTTCTTTCTCTTTGAGTGTAGGCTCTGGAAGAAGGTCCAGGATACCGTCGGACATCAGCGTCAGGCTGAAAGTCGGCGGCAGTTCCAGGATGTGGTCTTCGTAGGTGGCTTCATTGAACAAGCCCACCGGCAGGCCACGCCCTTCCAGGTAACGCACACTGTCAGGAGTGTATAGAACCGGCATCGGCAGGTGACCGCCAATGCTGTAGGTCAAAAGACCGGTTTCTTCATCGATCACGCCGCCGACCATCGTCACGTGCTTGCCCAGCTTACAGCTGATCAGGCCCCGGTTGATGTGGCCCAGCACCTCGGAGGGGGTGAACTCGGGCAAAGTGCCGTTGCGCTTGGATTCGAACAGCAACCGCGTCGTCATGAACTTCAACAACACGGTGACGAACGCTGAGGACGCACCGTGGCCGGAGACGTCGGCCAGGTAGAACGCCACACGCCGCTCATCCACTCGGAAATAGTCGACGAAATCACCCGACAGGTACAACGACGGGATGATCTGGTGGGCAAACTTGAATTCGTCAATGGTCCACGGGCTGACCGGCAGCATGTTCATCTGCACCTGGCGACCGGCGTTCTGGTCTTCCTGGAGCAGGTTCAGGCTGGCTTCGAGCTCGCGGTTGGCGGTCTCGAGTTTTTCGCGGTAGCGCTGGTTTTCGAGCAACAGCCGGGCACGGTCCAGGGCGCGGCGCACCGAGTGCTCCAGCACGGCCAGGTCTTCCAGGGGCTTGATCAGGTAATCGGCGGCGCCCAGGCGCAGGGCTTCAACGGCGTCATTCATGACCCCGGCACCGGACACGACAATCACCGGCGTCTGCGGAGCACGCTCGGTCACCTGGCGAATCAGCTCGAGGCCGCCCATTTGGGGCATGCGCAAGTCGCAGATCACGAGGTCGGGCTTGTCGCGCTCGAATACCTGGAGACCCTGTTGGCCGTTGCCGGCCTGCAGGACGCTGAAGCCACTGTCTTCCAAATAGGCCGCGAGGCTCGCGCGCACTACTTCGTCGTCATCGATTATCAGCAGCGTGGCACTGGTTTTTTGCATGTGGGCAAACGGCGCCAGAATTAGGTTGGCGTAGGCGGCTCGGCAATGGCCGTGCTCACGTACTGGATTCGCTTTCTAGCCTCTCTGTCCTACAAAGCATTGGGATTTCGCCCATGCACAACGGTAAAGCAGAGGTGCCCTTCTAAGGCGCAGACGGTACTCCCATCCGTGAGGGGTTTCAAGCTCATGCCGATGGTCGCCGGGCGTCTTTACACCGCAAATCACCGGGAGTTATAAGAACGCTCATCACCACAACGCAAAGTAAGGATGGACTCAATGAGCGAACACGAGCGCGACTACGCCGAAAAACGCGATTTCATCCGCATGCGGGTGGATGCCGATGTGTCCTTGATCCACGCCGGGCAGGAGATCGCAGGGGTCTGCCTGGACCTGTCCAGCTCCGGCATGCAGGTGCAGGCACCTCGCCAGTTCAGCGTCGGCGACCGGCTGACGGTGCGCATCGATTCAGAGCACGCCGCGCTCAAGGGCCTTGAGGCCGACACCGAAGTGGTGTGGACCAAGGCTGCAGACGATGAGCAGCACCTGGGCCTCAGAATCCTGAAAATGCGCTGATATGCGCCCACAAAAAAGGCGACCGTTCAAAGGTCGCCTTTTTCATTTCAAAACGTCTCAGCTTAAAAGTCGTCGACGACCTTGCCGTCCTTGACCTTGAACTCACGGTTCTGCAGGTAAGCGTTACGGATAAAGGTGTACTTGTCGCCGCTGATCAGCTTCTCGCTGTCGAGCAGGCTGGCACGGGTATCGACCACGTTCAGGCCGAAGGTGCTGTTGCGCCAGCCGATATCGTTCATGTAGCGGTACGGTTGGGTGTAGCTGTCCACGTATTTGGACGGTGCATCGCGCAAGGTGCTTGGGCCCAGCAACGGGATCATCACGTAAGGGCCGCTGCCGACGCCCCAGTAGCCGAGGGTCTGGCCGAAGTCTTCATCGCTGCGCTGCAGCCCCATTTTGGTGCCGACATCGATGAAGCCCAGTACGCCGAATGTGGTGTTGACCAACAGGCGAGCCGTGTCGACGCCAGCATTGTGAGGCTTGAGCTGCAGGACGTTGTTGGCCAGGTTGCCGACATCGCCGATGTTGCGGAAGAAGTTGTGAACGCCGTCCTGCACGAATTGCGGGGTGACGAACTGATAGCCTTGGGCGATTGGCTTGAGGGCGTAGGTGTCAACGGTGTCGTTGAAGGTGAAGATCGGGCGGTTGACGCTTTCCCATGGGTCGTCTTCGGTCGCTGCTTGGGCGGCGAACGGTGCCAACAGGACGGTGGCACACACCGATAGCTGAGCGAAATATTGGCTCCAGCGCATAGCTTTTGCTCCTTGAATAGTCTGTCATGGGCGCTATGCCCTGAATAAGGCCGTCAGTATATGACGGAAGTGTCGATTTAGGCAGTCGCAAGGAAACGACTTTCATGATTTGGACAAAATTCCTACAAATACCCACCTGTGTCATCCACTTGTCATGCCACCCCGATAGCGTTGTAACTATTTCAGGGACGTTCAGATGCCGCATGCCGAGATAGCCGTCACCACTGCCCCCGCGTTGACTGCCGTGTTGTTTGGTTTGAGTGGCTGCCTGGTGGATTTCGGTTCCCAGGCGCGCAGCGACTCCCCTTCCCCCGATTCCCAGACCACACCCGGGGCCCTGAAAATTCTGCGCAGCCTGAAGGAACAAGGCGTGCCCTGCGCCTGGCTGGATGAATTGCCGCCCTCGATCACTACGCCACTGGCCGCCACCCTGCCCGCCTGGCTCAAGGCCGCCTCGCCCTCCGCCATCCGCTGGCCGGCGCCCCATGCTTGCTGGCAGGCCTTGATGGAGCTGAATATCACGCGTCTGGACGGTTGCGTGCTGGTCAGCGGCGAGCCGCGACTGCTGCAATCGGGCCTGAATGCCGGCTTGTGGACCATCGGCCTGGCCTCCTGCGGCTCCCTGTGCGGCGTCGCGCCGCAGCAGTGGCAAGCACTGAGCGACAAGGAACGCGAGCACAAGCGCGGCAAGGCCACCGTGGCGCTCTATGGATTAGGCGTGCACTCAGTGATCGATCACCTCGGTGAACTCGGCACCTGCCTGGCCGACATCCGCCTGCGCCGGCTCAAAGGCGAGAAGCCCTGACAAGGATCATGCACGGTTGGCCGCAGTGGATTAATCTACAGAGCAGTTCGTAGACCTTTCCCGGCGTGCCGCGGTCTATGCCAGTGACTATCGATAAAAGGAAAGAACGTCATGCCTGATCGCGAGAAGTTACAACAGCAGGCCGATATCGTGCGCAAACAGCTGGAAGATCATCCAGAGTTGCCCGCTGAAAAACGTGAAGCCCTCGAAGAGCTGATTGCCAAATTCGACGTGCAGCTACAACTGGAGCCGGCCACCCAGACCCCCAGCATCGCTGACGATGTAAACCGGGCAGTGGAAGGTTTTGAACTGGACCATCCAGGCATTGCCGGGACACTGCGCAACATCGTGATAACGCTGGGCAACATCGGCATCTAAGCTGCCCGCCAGCCAAGCACCGATCCAAAATGTGGGAGGGGGCTTGCTCCCGATAGCAGAGTGTCAGTCACAGCATCTGTGCCTGAACCTCTGCATCGGGAGCAAGCCCCCTCCCACATTTGCTTTGTGTGCAGGCTACTGGCGCGCCAGGCGCACGTTCTGGAACGCGATCTCTTCGGTGCTGCGATACGGGTTGATATCCAACCCACCCCGCCGCACATACCGCGCATACACGGTCAACTTCTCAGGCTTGAGCAAGCGCTGCAGGTCCAGGAAGATGCGTTCCACGCACTGTTCATGGAAGTCCGAGTGCTGGCGAAAGCTCACCAGGTATTCCAACAGACTGGCGTGATCCAGCGCCGCGCCACGGTACTCCACCACCACGCTGCCCCAATCGGGCTGGCTGGTGACCGGGCAGTTGGATTTGAGCAGGTGGCTGTGCACGCTCTCTTCCACTACCCGCGAATCGTCACAGCGCAGCAATTCCGGACGTGGGTGCTCGTAGCTGCTGACGTTGATATCCAGATCATCGATGCACACGCCCGGCAACGCCATCACACCCTCAGCCTCGATCTCGGCCAGGCTGCGAATGCGCACGCTCACCGGTTTGCCGGCGGCGGCACTGAGGTCGGCGCGCAAGGTGGCTTCCAGGCTCGGCGTATCGGCAAACGCGGTCTGGTTCAACGAGTTGAGGTACAGCTTGAAGGACTTGGACTCGATGATGTTCGGCGAGTCGGCCGGGATGCTGAACTCACCGATGGCCACCACCGGTTTACCGGACGGCAGCAACCAGGACAGTTCGAAGCAGTTCCAGAAATCCACGCCCTTGTAAGGCAGGGTCTCGGAGCTCAGGCCCAGCTCGGCCCACTTGGCGGCGCGAGGGATCGGGAACAGCAACGAAGGGGTGTAAGTGGAGATGTATTCACTGGACTTGCCCAGCGGCGAATGTTCGGCTGCGGGATGCATGGCGGAAACCTGGCTAAATAAACCGCACAAGTCTACCAGCCTTTGCCCGCGCCCTTAAGGAACGCCTTACTCAACGGTCAGTTTGCCGACCATGCCCGCCTGGTAATGCCCGGGAAGATTGCAGGCGAACTCAAGGTCAGTGGCTTTGGAGAACGTCCAAGTCAGCTCGGCGGTTTTGCCGGGCTCGACCAGCACACTGTTCGGATCATCGTGCTTCATCGCGCCATGGTCCATTTTACTGTGGTCCATTTCTCCCATACCGGTGGCCGTAAGCATGCCGCTGGCCTGCATCTGTAACATTTCCTTCTGGTGTTCGGCGTGCATGGCCGCGTCGCCGAGGTTGAACTCATGCAGCAACCGGCCTTTATTGATCAGCACAAAGCGCACCGTCTCACCGGCCTTGACGTCGAGGGACTTGGGCGAAAAGGAAATATCCTGCAGGGTCACCTCAACTGTGCGCGTGGCTGTGGCCGCTGCGGCCGGCTGGCCGAAGGCATAGGTGGTGTGGGCCCCATCGGCCACGGCATCGAAACTCAGGGCCAACAGGCAGCCCGCCAGGAACACAGGTGTACGCAACGCCATCTCTGAATCTCCAAATGGGTGACTCGCTTGGCCAGCACTTTAAGATGGCCTCGCTGCCAGCCAACTGACTGCTAGATTACAACTTTGTCAGGTTACCCCCTTACCTGGGAGCCCGCGGTATAAAGCCCGGCGCCCACCGCTGCCAAGAGTCGCCCATGAAACTGCTGATTGTCGAAGACCAACCGAAAACCGGCCACTATCTGCGCCAGGGCCTGGCCGAAGCCGGGTTCACCACCGAACTGGTGGCCGACGGTATCAGCGGGCAGCACCTGGCGCTGACTGGCGACTATGACTTGTTGATCCTCGATGTGATGCTGCCCGGTCGTGACGGCTGGCAAATCCTGCAAGCGGTGCGCAGTGCCGGCCTGGACATTCCGGTGTTGTTCCTGACCGCGCGCGACGCGGTGGCGGATCGCGTGCACGGCCTGGAGCTGGGCGCCGACGATTACCTGGTCAAGCCCTTCGCCTTTTCCGAACTGCTCGCCCGCGTACGCAGCCTGTTACGGCGCGGCAGCAGTGCACCGCAGGAAACCTGCCTGCAACTGACCGACCTGCGCCTGGACCTTATCCGTCGCCGCGTTGAGCGCAGCGGCCAGCGTATCGACCTCACCGCCAAGGAGTTTGCCCTGCTGGAGCTGCTGCTGCGCCGCCAGGGCGAAGTGCTGCCCAAATCCCTGATCGCCTCGCAGGTGTGGGACATGAATTTCGACAGCGACACCAACATCATCGAAGTGGCGATCCGCCGCCTGCGCCTGAAAGTCGACGACGCCTTTCCCAACAAGCTGATTCACACCGTGCGCGGCATGGGCTATGTACTCGAGGAGCGCTTCACTTGATCAAGCGTTTGTCCCTCGCCAGCCGCCTGGCGCTGCTGTTTGCCGCCTGCACCGCCGTGGTCTCGCTGCTGGCCGGCGTGCTGTTCAACCATGCCAGCGAGGCGCACTTCATCGAGCTGGACCAGCAGCAATTGGACAGCAAACTCGTGGCGCTGCGCAGTACGCTGCAGGGGGTCGACTCGCCGCACGCCTTCGCCCAGCGCGAACCCCAACTGCGTGCCGACCTCAGCCACCAACCCGACCTCGCCTTGCGCATCACGACGGCCGGCCAGCGCTGGCTTGACGATGCGCCGGGCGTGGCGTTGCCCGAGGCCCCTGGCCTGCATAGCGTGCAAAATGCAGGCACCGCCTATCGCGTGTATAACGCGCCCTTGAGCCCTGGCCAATCCAGCTCGGCGCAATTGACCCTGATACTCGACATCACCCACCACCAGCATTTCCTGCAACGCATGCAACGCTTGATCTGGCTGACCGTCGGTCTCTCGGCCCTGGCCACCGCACTGCTCGGCGCCTGGGCGGCGCGCAGCGGGTTGCGGCCATTGCGGCGCATGGCTGAAGTCGCCGCCGGCGTGTCCGCGCATTCCCTGACGCAACGCTTGCCGCACCAGCAAATGCCAGCAGAACTGGCGGAGCTGGCCCAGACCTTCAACGCCATGCTGGGCCGGCTGGACGATGCGTTCCAGCGCCTCTCGGCCTTCTCCGCCGATATCGCCCACGAGTTGCGCACACCGCTGTCGAACCTGCTGACCCAGACCCAGGTCATCCTGACCCAGCCGCGCCCCTTGGAGGACTACCGCGAAGCGCTGCACAGCAACCTGGAGGAACTGCAGTGGATGGCGCAGTTGGTGAACGACATGCTGTACCTGGCCAAGGCCGATCACGGTTTGCTGGTGCCCAAGCGCGAGCCTTTGGCGCTGGCCGATGAAGTGGAGGCGTTGTTGGAGTTTTTTGCGTTGCTGGCCGAAGACGCCCACGTCAGCCTGGTGCGAGAAGGCACAGCCCATACGATGGGTGATCGCGGTATGTTGCGTCGGGCGCTGTCGAACCTGCTCGATAACGCGCTGCGATTTACGCCAGCGGGCGGCGAAGTGCGGGTACGCATGGTGGACGGCGTGACACTCACGATTGAGAACACCGGGGAAGGCATTCCAGCGCAGTTGTTACCGCGGTTGTTCGATCGGTTCTACCGGGCCGACCCGGCGCGCCATGAAGGCAGCAGCGAACACGCGGGGCTGGGGTTGGCGATTACCCAGTCGATTGTACGGGCGCATGGGGGGCGGATTTTTTGTGAGTCCGGGGTGGGGTGGACACGGTTTGTGATCGAGTTACCCCAGGGGGATTGATGCAGGCTGGGCCGGCCCTATCGGGAGCAAGCCCCCTCCCACAGTGGTCCTCATTTGCAGGAAGAATGAGGTCAAAATGTGGGAGGGGGCTTGCTCCCGATAGCGGTCTCAAATATTACGAATATCTCAGCGCATGCGCCGGCTCGATCTTCGCCGCCCGATAAGCCGGGTAAATGGTCGCCAGAAAGCTCAACACAAACCCCGCCGAGCAAATCAGCAACACATCCCCACCTTGCAGTTCGGACGGCAGGTTGCTGACGAAGTACACATCCGAACTGAAGATATGCTGCCCGCTCACCCGCTCCAGCCAGCCTACCAGTTCACTCACGTTCAGCGCCGCAATCACCCCCAGCACGCCGCCGATCAGGGTGCCGACAACGCCGATCACCGTGCCCTGCACCATGAAGATCGCCATGATCTGGCGGGGCGTGGCGCCGATGGTGCGCAGGATCGCGATGTCCGCACCCTTGTCGTTCACCACCATAATCAAGGTGGCGATGATGTTGAAAGCGGCCACCGCGACGATCATCAGCAACAGCAGGCCGATCATGGTCTTTTCCATTTTCATCGCGCTGAACAGGCTGCCCTGGGTGTGGGTCCAGTCGTCCGCCTTATACGCCGCGCCGAGGCTGGCGGCGATATCGGCCGAGACCTTGGGCGCCGCGTACAGGTCTGTCACTGCCAGGCGTACGCTCTGCACCTGGTTGGGTTGCCAATGCTGGATTTCGGCCGCATCGGCCTTGTTGATCAAGGCCATGGAGCCGTCCAGCTCGGCGCCCACCTTGAAGATACCCACCACGTTCAAACGCTGCATGCGCGGGGTGATCCCGCCCGGCGCGGTGCTGATTTCCGGGACGATCAAGGTCAGTTTGTCGCCCACGTTCAGGCGAAAGCGACGCGCGGTGATGTCGCCGATCACTACGCCGAACTCGCCGGCTTTCAAGTCTTCCAATTTGCCGCGCACGATATGCTGGGCCACGATCGACACCTTGCCTTCCTGGGCCGGGTCGACGCCGTTGATCTCAATCGGCTGCATCGCGCCCTTGTAGGAGAACATACCGTCCATCTGGGTAAACGGTACCGCTGCCGTGACTTGCGGGTTCTTCATTGCAGCAGCAGCCACCGGCTGCCAGTCATCGATCGGGTTCACCCCCACGATGGTAGCGTGGGGCACCATGCCGAGGATGCGCGAGCTCATTTCGCGCTGGAAGCCGTTCATCACCGAAAGCACCACGATCATCGCCAACACGCCCAGGGCGAGGCCGATCATCGAGGTCATCGAGATAAACGAGACAAAACGGTTGCGGCGCTTGGCGCGGGTATAGCGCGTGCCGATGAAAATCGATAACGGTCTGAACATTCGCGGGCACCGTTGAAAAAATGAAAAAGCCCGGTTTCAAAAAAACGGGCTTGCAACAGGTCAGATAGCGACCAGATGACCTTCCTGCAAGTGCAGTACTCGGTCCATCTGGCGGGCCATGCTCATGTCATGGGTCACCACCAGGAACGCGGTGCGCATCTGGGTGCTCAGCTCCAGCATCAAGTCCTTGATGCCCTGGGCCGTGTGGGAGTCGAGGTTACCGGTGGGCTCATCGAGCATCACCAAGCCTGGGTTGTTCACCAGGGCACGGGCAATTGCCACGCGCTGGCGCTCGCCGCCGGACAGCTCGGCCGGTTTGTGCTCCAGGCGATGGCCGAGGCCGACGCGCTCCAGCAAGGCCGTGGCACGCTGGCGCGCCTCCGGGATCGCGGTCTTGCCGATCAACAGCGGCATGCACACGTTTTCCAGGGCGGTGAATTCCGGCAACAGGTGGTGGA
The DNA here is from genome assembly GCF_003852255.1 of Pseudomonas sp. R1-43-08. Classification (NCBI taxonomy): domain Bacteria; kingdom Pseudomonadati; phylum Pseudomonadota; class Gammaproteobacteria; order Pseudomonadales; family Pseudomonadaceae; genus Pseudomonas; species Pseudomonas sp. R1-43-08. The sequence goes on along the minus strand of NZ_CP027734.1, from coordinate 1,651,942 downwards.
ATTGATACACGAAACCCAGCGAACGGTTGCGCAGCTGGCCGCGGGCCCTTTCATTCAAGGCAGACAGCTCTTCACCGGCCAGCCACACGCTGCCCTGGGACGGCGTATCGAGGCCGCCCAACAGGTTGAGCAAGGTACTTTTGCCGGAACCGGAACTGCCGACGATCGCCACGCGCTCGCCCGGATGCAGTTCAAGCTGCAGGTTGGCCAGCACCACCACGGATTCCGGGCCTTCCTCGTAGGATTTGCCCAGGTTGCGGCAGCTCAGGATTGCTTTTTCACTCATGCCCGATTCACTCATAACGTAATGCCTGTGCTGGCTGGGTGCGTGCCGCGCGCCAGGCTGGATACAGGGTGGCAAGGAAACTCAGGACCAACGCGGCGCCGCCCACCATCAACACGTCCTGGGCCTGAACCTGGGACGGCAAGTAGTCGATGAAGTAGACATCGGCGTTGAGGAACTTGTGGCCGAGCACTTTTTCAAGCAAGGCGATGGCGGCGCTGACATTCAGTGCGGCCAGAATCCCCAAGGCGGTGCCGATCAGGGTGCCGACCACGCCGATCACCGTGCCTTGCACCATGAAGATCGCCATGATCTGCCCCGGCGTGGCGCCGAGGGTGCGCAGGATGGCGATGTCGCCCTTCTTGTCATTCACCACCATCACCAGCGTGGAGATGATGTTGAAGGCGGCCACGGCGACGATCAGCAGCAACAACAGGCCAATCATGGCTTTTTCCATGCGGATGGCCTGGTACAGGTTGCCGTGGGTGCGGGTCCAGTCGCGGGCGTAATACTGCGATTCGCCCAGGTGCTGGGCGATTTCCCAGGCGCCGCGCGGTGCCTCGAACAGGTCGTTGAACTTCAGGCGCAGGCCCTGCACCTGGTCCGGCTGCCAGCGATGCAGGCGCGCCAGGTCAGTGAGGTTGGTCAAGCCGAGGTAGCCGTCGATCTCGCCGGCGCCGACATGGAAGGTGCCGACCACGGTAAAGCGCTTCATGCGTGGGAACATGCCGGCCGGGGTCACGGTGACCTCCGGCGCGACGAAGGTCAGCTTGTCGCCGACGCCCACACCGAGCTTGGCAGCGGCCTTGTCGCCGATGACGATGCCGAAGCTGCCCGGCGCCAGATCGTCGAGTTTGCCCTGCAACATGAACTTGTCGATGATCGAGACGTTGCGCTCCTGGGCCGGGTCGACGGCATTGAGCAGGATTTTCTGCACCTTGCCGTCGTTGGTCAGCAGCCCTTGCATCTGGGTAAACGGCGCAACGGCCAGCACCTTGGGGTTCTGCTTGACCTTGGCGGCCAGGCTTTGCCAGTCACTGATGGGCGCGTCGCCCTCGATGGTCGCGTGGGGCACCATGCCCAGCACGCGGGTGCGCATCTCATGATCGAAGCCGTTCATCACCGACAGCACCACAATCATCACGACCACGCCCAGGGCGAGACCGATCATCGAGGTCAGGGAAATGAACGACACAAAATGATTGCGACGCTTTGCACGGGTATAACGCGTGCCAATAAATACGAAGAGAGGTCTGAACATGTCGGGGCTTGTTCGGAGGAAAAGAAGACGTCCCGGTGGCGGGGTCTGGTCAGCAGCTTTACACTCAGACCATTACCGTTACCTGGGGTTCGCCATGTCGACATTAGATGAAGAAGAGCGCCGCGAATACTACCGTATCGACGACATGATCGCACTCCAAATCAAACCCCTGTCGGCCCCCGACGCGGCGAGCAAGGAAGTGTTGCTGGATGATTCGCCGCTGTTCAATCTGCTCAGTGAACTGCACCTCAGCGAATTCGAGGCCCAGCACCTGCTGCGTCAGATCAACGAAAAAGACCGCAGCCTGGCGGCGTTCCTCAAAGTGCAGAACAAACGCCTGGACCTGCTCAGCCAGGTCATGGCTCGCGGGCTGCTCAGCGAGGTGGGCGCGCCGCAGCCGGTGATCCTTTCCGAAGGCGGCATCGACTTCCAGCACCCTGTGGCGCTGGCCCCGGACACGCACCTGGCGGTCAAGCTGGTGCTGATGCCCCAGGCCCTCGGCCTGCTGCTGCGTGCGCGGGTGACCCATTGCGATCCCAAGGGCGAGCGCTTTGACGTGGGCACGGAGTTCGAATCCATGACCGATGCCCAACGCCAACTGCTGGCGCGCTACATCCTGCAGAAACAGGCGCAGGAACGTCGCCTGGCGCGAGAACAAAGCGACGAACTCTGAATGCGTATTCACGACGCCAGCGAGCCTGGCGCAAAGGAGCAATTGTGACCCTGATTTACGGCCATCGCGGTGCCAAAGGCGAAGCACCGGAAAACACCCTGACCAGCTTTCAGGAATGCCTCAAACACGGCGTGCGCCGCTGCGAACTGGATCTGCACCTGTCCATGGACGGCGAGCTGATGGTCATCCACGACCCGACCCTCAAGCGCACCACTGACCGGCGCGGCAAAGTCGTCGAGTATTCGGCGGCGGACCTGGTGAAGATGGACGCACGCAAAGGCGGCCCAGGCTGGGTCAACCCATGCCCGATCCCGCGCCTGGAAGAGTTGTTCGAACAGTGCGACTTCGATCACTGGCAACTGGAAGTCAAAAGCGCTTCGCGCACTCGCGCTGCGACCACCGTGTTGGCGATCCGCGAGATGGCCGTGCGGTTTGGCCTGATGGACAAGGTCACGGTGACCTCAAGTTCACGGGAAGTGTTGAAAGCGGCGGTTGACCTCACCCCAGACCTGTCACGCGGGCTGGTGGCCGAATACGCCTGGCTCGACCCGTTGAAGGTCGCGCAGAACTACGGTTGTGAGTTCCTGGCATTGAACTGGACGTTGTGCACCCCCGAGCGGCTGGAAAAAGCCCAGCGTCAGGGCCTGCACGTATCCGTTTGGACGGTCAACGAACCTGCGCTGATGCGCAGGCTCGCCGACTTCGGCGTAGATAGCCTGATTACAGACTTTCCCGGTTTGGCCACTGCCACCCTCGGGAATTACTGAAACCGGTCTCCCCGGCCGGCTCAGGCCACCGGCCGGAGCCGCTCAAAAAAGCCGGTTGAGGCCGTCGTAGGCCGCTACCCGATAGGCTTCAGCCATGGTCGGGTAGTTGAACGTGGTGTTCACAAAATACTTCAGGGTATTTTGCTCGCCGGGCTGGTTCATGATTGCCTGGCCGATGTGCACGATCTCCGACGCCTGATAGCCGAAGCAATGCACGCCGAGCACTTCCAGCGTCTCGCGGTGGAACAGAATCTTCAGCATGCCTTGCGGCTCACCGGCGATCTGCGCACGCGCCATGCTCTTGAAGAACGCCTTGCCCACTTCGTAAGGCACCTTGGCCTTGGTCAGTTCGTGCTCGTTCTTGCCGATCGAGCTGATCTCGGGAATGGTGTAGATCCCGGTCGGCACGTCGTTCACGTAGCGCCAGCTGCCGTTGTCGACAATGCTGCCAGCAGCCGAACGACCCTGGTCATGGGCGGCGCTGGCCAGGCTTGGCCAGCCGATCACGTCACCGGCGCCGTAGATGTTCGGCACGCAGGTGCGGTAGTTCTCGTCCACCTCGATCTGACCACGGCTGTTGACCTTGACCCCGATGTTTTCCATGCCCAGCTTGTCGGTGTTGCCGGTACGCCCGTTGCACCAGAGCAAGGCGTCGGCCTTGATCTTCTTGCCGGACTTGAGGTGCAGGATTACGCCGTTATCCAGGCCTTCGACACGCTCGTACTCTTCGTTGTGGCGCACGGTGATGTTGTTGTTGCTGAAGTGGTAGCTCAACGCCTGGGAAATTTCCGAGTCGAGGAAGCTCAGCAACTGGTCGCGATTGTCCACCAGCTCCACCAGCACACCCAGGCCGCTGAAGATCGAGGCGTATTCGCAGCCGATCACCCCGGCGCCGTAGATGATCAGTTTGCGCGGGGTGTGGCCCAGGCTGAGGATGGTGTCGCTATCGTAGATACGGGGGTGGTGAAAATCGATGTCCGCCGGGCGATACGGGCGCGAACCGGTGGCGATGATGATGTGCTTGGCCACCAGTTTCTCGACCACGCCGTTGGCGCAGACCACTTCGACGGTTTGCTCGTCGGCGAAGCTGCCGGTGCCGAAGAACAGGTCGACGCGATTACGGGCGTAGTAGCCGGTACGCGAAGCGACTTGCTTGGAGATGACCTTTTCAGCGCTCTTCAACACGTCCGGAAACGAGAACCAGCGCGGCTCGCCGATGGCCCGGAACATCGGGTTGGTGTTGAATTGCATGATCTGGCGCACGGAGTGACGCAACGCCTTGGACGGGATGGTACCCAGGTGGGTGCAGTTACCGCCGACCTGGCGACGGCTATCGACCATCGCCACCTTGCGCCCTGCTTTGGCAGCGTTCATCGCCGCGCCTTCTCCAGCCGGGCCGGAACCCAGTACCACCACGTCGTAGTTGTAGACAGCCATGCGTACTCCTCAGAACAGGCCAGGCGTACGGTTGGACGCCTGGCTAAATCATGCCGCGGCCAGCGGGCATGAAGGACAATTTGGCTCAAGTGTGTGAACCGGGGCACAGTCTATATAAGGCTCAACGCCGCGCACATTAACCCTTGGTCGCGTCATAGGCCAGTCTTGCCATACTAACAGGCCGCCAATCAGCGTCGATTTCGGGATGAGCATTATGCGGCAACTATTTTGCTGATGGTGTCAGTTGTTGAAGTTGTGGCTGGACTACCGCTATCGGGGGCAAGCCCTAATGCCAGTCAGTTAAGGACGAACACTGTACCTGTGGCGAGGGAGCTTGCTCCCGCTGGGCCGCGAAGCGGCCCCAAAAATGGGACTGCTGCGCAGTCCAGCGGGAGCAAGCCCCCTCGCCACAGGTTACTTTTTACCCTTTCTACTTCTTAACTGACTGGCATTAGGGCAAGCCCCCTCCCACATTTGAATGTATTCGCAAATCAATTGTGGGAGGGGGCTTGCCCCCGATGAGGCCCTCACTCACACCACAAAACCACAGGCATAAAAAAGCCCCAAACCAGTCGGGGCTTTTTCATTTATTGCTGATGCTTAGCGCGGAAACGCCGGCGGGTTGACCCCAGCCATGTCTTCCATCACGCGAACCACCTGGCAGCTGTAGCCGAACTCGTTGTCGTACCACACGTACAGGACAACGCGGTTGTCCTGGCTGATGGTCGCTTCGGCGTCCACCACACCGGCGTGGCGCGAGCCGACGAAGTCGGTGGATACCACTTCCTGGGAATTGACGAAATCGATCTGCTTGTGCAGATCGGAGTGCAGCGCCATGTAGCGCAGGTACTCGTTCATCTCTTCACGGGTGGCGGCTTTCTCAAGGTTCAGGTTGAGAATGGCCATCGACACGTTTGGCGTCGGCACACGGATCGCGTTACCGGTCAGCTTGCCGGCCAGTTCAGGCAGGGCCTTGGCGGCAGCGGTGGCGGCGCCGGTCTCGGTGATTACCATGTTCAGCGCGGCGCTGCGGCCACGGCGGTCGCCCTTGTGGAAGTTGTCGATCAGGTTCTGGTCGTTGGTGTACGAGTGAACGGTTTCGACGTGGCCGTTGACGATACCGAACTTGTCGTTCACTGCTTTGAGCACCGGCACGATGGCGTTGGTGGTGCAGGAAGCGGCGGACACGATCTTGTCGTCAGCGGTGATTTCAGTGTGGTTGATGCCGTGCACGATGTTCTTCAGCTTGCCCTTGCCAGGCGCGGTCAGCACGACACGGTCAACACCCGGGCAGGCCAGGTGCTGGCCCAGGCCCTCGGCATCACGCCATACGCCGGTGTTGTCCACCAGCAGGGCGTCCTTGATGCCGTACTGGGTGTAATCCACCTCGGACGGGTTCTTCGCGTAGATCACCTGGATCAGGTTACCGTTGGCGGTGATGGTGTTGTTTTCTTCGTCGATGACGATGGTGCCGTTGAACGGACCGTGTACCGAGTCGCGGCGCAACAGGCTGGCACGCTTGGTCAGGTCGTTTTCGGCGCCTTTGCGCACCACGATGGCGCGCAGGCGCAGGCCGTCGCCGCCGCCGGTTTTTTCGATCAGGATGCGCGCCAGCAGACGGCCGATACGACCGAAGCCGTACAGCACAACGTCGGTGCCTTTGCGGGCAGCGGCGTTTTGCTGGCCGACCACGTCGGCCATTTCTTCACGCACGAACTGCTCGGCACTGCGGCCGGCGCCTTCTTTACGGAATTTGTACGCCAACTTGCCCAGGTCCACCGACGCCGCGCCGAGCTTGAGCTCGCTCATGGCCTTGAGCAGTGGGAATGTTTCGTGGACGGAGAGTTCGCTGTCGTCGGCGGAACGGTGACGCGCAAAGCGGTGAGCCTTGAGAATCGCGATGACGGACTGATTGATCAGGCTGCGGCCATAGATCGAGCTCACCACATTGTTATTGCGGTACAGCTGGCCGATAAGCGGGATCATCGCTTCTGCGAGTGCTTCACGGTCGATCCATTCACCAAGACACTGGTCGGGCTTCTGAGTCACGGGAACCTTCCACATGTAGGGGCAGAAAAAAGGGGCTACATTATGTCGCCCGACTGCCCGTTGAGCAATGCGCGACAGGCAACAAAAACCCCTTGCAAAAAAATACCACCCCGCTACAGCCCAGGAAACACGCGGGTTCCAGAAGGCCACTAGTTTGCCGAGCAGCTCGACTTGTCCGTAACCCTCCTAAACATTCGCGTATTTTGGCACTACATATTGAGTCAAAACCGACGATTGTTTGTCTTAGCCACTACATTTCCAACAAACCGTAATAGGCACAGTCAGCAACTGACAGGCGGCACCTCTGGCCGCTACAATTACCGACTTTGTCGCAACGCTTGGAGCTCAACCTTCCGTGCCCGTTCTGCGTCTACCGCTACTCCCTGCCGCGGCAGGTAAACAGCACTGGGGCAACCTGCCCGGTGCCGTCCTGAGCCTGGCCATTGCCGAGGCTGCCAGCGCAGCCAAACGCTTTACCCTGCTGCTCACCGCCGACAGCCAAAGCGCCGAGCGGTTGGAGCAGGAGCTGAGCTTCTTCGCCCCCGATTTGCCGGTGCTGCACTTTCCCGACTGGGAAACCCTGCCCTACGATCTGTTCTCGCCGCACCAGGACATCATTTCCCAGCGCATCGCCAGCCTGTACCGTTTGCCGGAACTGGCTCACGGCGTGCTGGTGGTGCCGATCACCACTGCCCTGCATCGCCTGGCGCCGACCAAATTCCTGCTGGGCAGCAGCCTGGTGCTGGATGTCGGCCAGAAACTCGACGTGGAGCAGATGCGCACGCGCCTGGAGGCCACCGGCTACCGCTATGTCGACACGGTGTACGAACACGGCGAATTCACCGTACGCGGCGCATTGATCGACCTGTTCCCGATGGGCAGCAAGTTGCCGTATCGCATCGACCTGTTCGATGACGAAATCGAGACCCTGCGCACCTTCGACCCGGAAAACCAGCGCTCCATCGACAAGGTCGAGTCGATCAAACTGCTGCCGGCGCGGGAATTCCCGCTGCAAAAAGATGCGGTCACGCGCTTCAAGGCACGCTTTCGCGAGCGCTTCGACGTGGACTTCCGCCGCTGCCCGATCTTCCAGGACCTGAGCAGCGGGATTACACCGGCCGGTATCGAGTACTACCTGCCGCTGTTCTTCGACGAAACCTCCACCCTCTTCGACTACCTGCCCCAGGACACCCAGGTGTTCTCGCTGCCAGGCATCGAACAGGCCGCAGAAAACTTCTGGAACGATGTGCGCAACCGCTATGAAGAGCGCCGCGTCGACCCGTCCCGGCCGTTATTACCACCTGCCGAATTGTTCCTGCCGGTGGAAGATTGCTTCGCCCGCCTGAAAAACTGGCCACGCGTGGTCGCCAGCCAGCAGGATGTGGACGCCGGCAGCGGCCGTGAGCGTTTCCCGGCGGGCACACTGCCGGACCTGGCGATCCAGGCCAAAGCCACGCAGCCGCTCGAAGCGCTGTCCAACTTCCTCGGCGACTTCCCCGGCCGCGTGCTGTTCACCGCCGAATCCGCCGGGCGTCGCGAAGTCCTGCTGGAGCTGCTCGAACGCCTCAAGCTGCGCCCGAAGACCGTCGATAGCTGGCCGGATTTCGTAAAAAGCAAAGAGCGCCTGGCGATCACCATCGCGCCATTGGACGAAGGCTTGTTGCTGGACGACCCGGCCCTGGCGCTGATCGCCGAAAGCCCGTTGTTCGGCCAGCGCGTGATGCAGCGTCGCCGCCGTGAAAAACGCGCCGACGCCAACAATGACGCGGTGATCAAGAACCTCACCGAGTTGCGTGAAGGCGCGCCGGTGGTGCACATCGACCACGGCGTGGGCCGCTACCTCGGCTTGCAGACCCTGGAAATCGACAACCAGGCCGCCGAATTCCTCACCATGGAATACGCCGAAGGCGCCAAGCTCTACGTGCCGGTGGCCAGCCTGCACTTGATCGCGCGCTACACCGGTAGCGATGACGCCCTGGCGCCGTTGCACCGCCTGGGCTCCGAGACCTGGCAGAAAGCCAAGCGCAAGGCCGCCGAACAGGTGCGCGACGTCGCCGCCGAACTGCTCGACATCTACGCCCGCCGTGCGGCCCGCGAAGGCTATGCGTTCGCCGACCCGAAAGCCGATTACGCTACCTTCAGCGCCGGCTTCGCCTTCGAAGAAACCCCCGACCAGCAAACCACCATCGACGCCGTGCGCGCCGACATGCTTGCGCCCAAGCCGATGGACCGCCTGGTGTGTGGCGACGTCGGCTTCGGCAAGACCGAAGTGGCGATGCGCGCGGCCTTTATTGCGGTACATGGCGGCAAGCAGGTGGCGATCCTGGTGCCGACTACCCTGCTCGCCCAGCAGCACTACAACAGCTTCCGCGACCGCTTTGCCGACTGGCCGGTGAGCGTGGAAGTGATGAGCCGCTTCAAATCCGCCAAGGAAGTGAATGCCGCCATCGCCGACCTCGCCGAAGGCAAGATCGACATCGTGATCGGCACGCACAAACTGCTATCGGACGATGTGAAGATCAAGAACCTGGGCCTGGTCATCATCGACGAAGAGCACCGCTTCGGCGTGCGCCAGAAAGAACAGCTCAAGGCCCTGCGCAGCGAAGTCGACATCCTCACCCTCACCGCCACGCCGATTCCGCGTACATTGAACATGGCGGTGTCGGGCATGCGCGACCTGTCGATCATCGCCACGCCGCCTGCACGCCGTCTGTCGGTACGCACCTTCGTGATGGAGCAGAACAAAAGCACGGTCAAGGAAGCGCTGCTGCGCGAATTGCTGCGCGGTGGCCAGGTGTATTACCTGCACAACGACGTGAAGACCATCGAGAAATGCGCCGCCGACCTCGCCGAACTGGTGCCGGAGGCCCGCATCGCCATCGGCCATGGGCAGATGCGTGAGCGCGAACTCGAACAGGTGATGAGCGACTTCTACCACAAGCGCTTCAACGTGCTGATCGCCTCGACCATCATCGAGACCGGTATCGACGTCCCCAGCGCCAACACCATTATCATCGAACGCGCCGACAAGTTCGGCCTGGCCCAACTGCATCAACTGCGCGGCCGGGTCGGGCGCAGTCACCACCAGGCCTACGCCTACCTGTTGACGCCACCACGCCAACAGATCACGTCCGACGCGGAAAAGCGCCTGGAAGCGATCGCCAACACCCAGGACCTCGGCGCCGGCTTCGTGCTGGCCACCAACGACCTGGAAATCCGTGGCGCCGGCGAACTGCTCGGCGACGGCCAGAGCGGGCAGATCCAGGCCGTGGGCTTCACCCTTTATATGGAAATGCTCGAGCGCGCGGTGAAAGCCATTCGCAAGGGCGAACAGCCGAACCTCGACCAACCGTTGGGCGGTGGCCCGGAAATCAACCTGCGCTTGCCGGCGTTGATCCCCGAAGCCTACCTGCCGGACGTGCACGCGCGGCTGATCCTGTACAAGCGCATCGCTTCGGCCACCGACGAAGAAGGCCTGAAGGACCTGCAGGTGGAAATGATCGACCGCTTCGGCCTGTTGCCGGAACCGACCAAGAACCTGGTGCGCCTGACCCTGCTCAAATTGCAGGCCGAACAACTGGGCATCAAGAAAGTCGACGCCGGGCCGCAAGGCGGGCGTATCGAATTCGAAGCGCAAACGCCGGTAGACCCGTTGGTGCTGATCAAGCTGATCCAGGGCCAGCCCAACCGCTACAAGTTCGAAGGGGCTACGCTGTTCAAGTTCATGGTGCCGATGGAACGCGCCGAAGAACGCTTCAATACCCTGGAGGCGCTGTTTGAGCGCCTCATTCCGAAATCTGCTTGAAGGACGCCTCCATGCGCGTGTTCCGCATTCTGAGCCTGCTGTTGCTGGTATTCGCGCCTTCGGCCTTTGCCGACAGCCCCTACCAGGTGGAGATGATCCTGGTACGCCAGAATGCAGAGCCGGTGATCAACAGCCGCGCCGCCCCGGAAAACTGGGATAGCGGTGCGCAGCGCCTGGGCGAGCGAATGAGCCCGCCGCGCCTGGGCAATATCGTCGAAAAACTGCGCGCCGATTCCAACTACACCGTGCTTGCGCACAAGGCCTGGGAACAGAGCCTCGGCGAACAGCCAGTGAAGATCGCGATCACCGACGGCCAGGAGCAATTCGGCCAATTTCCTATCGAGGGCGTGCTGAACCTGCAACTGGGTCGCTTCACTGATATCGACGCCGACTTCTGGATCAACCAGTTCGACAGCAACGGCAGCGTGATCGCCAGCGAACACCTGAGTCAGAAAGACGTACGCACCAAGAACAACCAGCTCAATTACCTGGATGGCGGCCACCTGGCGCTGCTGATCAAGATCACTTCGCTGACCGCCAAGCCCCCCAGCGCACCACCGCCCGACATGCAGGACTGATCCCGCGCCATGCCCCTGACAGCGTCGCTGACCAAACCCCTGGCCCCTTCGTGGGCCAATCGCTTCAAAGAGCAAAGCCTGGAGCGCGGGCGGCGTTACGCGTTGGAGAATCGGGTGCGCATCGTCGAGTCCGGCGACAGCACCATCACCGCCAGTTGTGAAGGCTCGGGCGGCAACGTCTACCGACAGACCATTTCGTTACGCGAATCGGCCAAGGGCATGCTGATTCTGGTGGACAGCCGCTGTACCTGCCCGGTGCACACCAATTGCAAACATATTGCCGCCGTGCTGCTCAAGGTGCAGGAAACCCTGGCCTACCCGGCGGCGGCCCAGGATGCCGAGTTGCTGGGAAAACTGCAGGCGGTGTTGGATAACCGTGTGGTACTGCCGCAGGTGGTCATGGAGGATGTGCGCCCAGTGCCGCGCCTGTGGCTAGCCAGTGTGGAGTTCAGCGCGTTCGAACCGCGCAATGGCAAGATGCAGCGTTACATCCAGCATCGCGCGGCGCTGTCGTTCAACTATCTGGGCAACTATGTCAGCGGGCAAAAGAACGCCGATATCATCGTGCGCCAGGAAACCCAAAGCCTGCGCATCAAGCGCCATCCCGAGCTGGAACAGCCCTATCGCGAGCAACTGCGCCTGCTCGGGTTCAAGATCGCCACGCGCCAGAGCAAGGCCTTGCCGGAAAGCGCCGGCGAGCTGTTCGAGATGGTCAATGACAGCGCCTGGTTGAATTTCACCCTCAACGCGTCCCCTGCCCTGCGGGCCGAAGGTTGGGAGCTGCAAATCGATGAAGACTTCGGTTTTGACCTCAGCCCGGTGGACGACTGGTACGCCAGCGTCGATGAAGCCCCCGAGCGGGACTGGTTCGATCTGGAGCTGGGTATCATCGTCAACGGCGAACGGCTGAGCCTGCTGCCCATCCTGCTGAATTTGATGCGTTCCCACACCGAAATCCTCAACCCGGAAAAACTCGCACGGCGCCGCGATGATGAATTGATCCTGGTGAACATTCCCGGCCTGCCCAACGGCCACGGTCCGCTGCAAGTGGCGCTGCCCTACGGGCGATTGAAGCCGGTACTGGCGACCCTCGGCGAGTTCTACCTGCAGGAACCCGGCACCACCACATTGCGCCTGGCCAAGGCCGATGCGGTCCGCTTGAACCCGCTGGAAGATCTGCCGCTGCAATGGGAAGGCGGCGAGAAAATCCGCAACTTCGCCCAGCGCCTGCGGGACATCAAGGATTTCACCTGCGTGGCGCCTGAAGGCTTGAATGCAACCTTGCGCCCTTACCAGCTGGAAGGCCTGAGCTGGATGCAGTCGCTGCGCCAATTGGAGGTGGGTGGGATTCTTGCGGATGACATGGGCCTGGGTAAAACCTTGCAGACCCTGGCGCATATTCTTACGGAAAAAAATGCAGGACGGCTGAATCGACCGTGCATGGTGGTCATGCCTACCAGCCTGATCCCCAATTGGCTCGATGAGGCCGCGCATTTCACTCCGCAATTGCGGGTGCAGGCGCTGTACGGCGCAGGGCGTAAGAAACATTTCGCCAATCTGCAGGACTATGACCTGCTGTTGACCACCTACGCGCTGCTGCCCAAGGACATCGACACCCTCGCCGCCCTGCCCCTGCATGTGCTGATCCTCGATGAAGCCCAGTACATCAAGAACCCCACCAGCAAGGCGGCGCAAGCGGCACGCGAGCTGAATGCGCGGCAGCGCCTGTGCCTGAGCGGCACGCCGCTGGAAAACCACCTGGGCGAGTTATGGTCGTTGTTCCACTTCCTGTTGCCGGGCTGGCTCGGCGATGTGAAAAGCTTCAACCGCGATTACCGCGTCCCCATTGAAAAACGCGCCAGTGAGGTGCGATTGCAGCACCTCAACGGTCGGATCAAGCCGTTCCTGCTGCGCCGCACCAAGGAACAGGTGGCCACGGAACTGCCGCCCAAGACCGAGATTATCCACTGGGTCGACCTTAATGAGGCGCAGCGCGACGTGTATGAAACCATGCGCCTGGCCATGGATAAAAAGGTCCGCGACGAGATCACCCGCAAGGGGGTGGCGCGCAGCCAGATCATCATCCTTGAAGCACTGCTCAAACTGCGCCAAGTGTGCTGCGATTTGCGCCTGGTCAACGATGCCGCCCTGCCCGCCCGCGGCAGCAGCTCGGGCAAGCTCGACAGCTTGATGCAGATGCTTGAGGAATTGTTTGCCGAGGGGCGGCGGATACTGCTGTTCTCGCAGTTCACCTCGATGCTGAGTCTGATCGAGGCTGAACTCAAGCAGCGCAAAATCGCCTACGCCTTGCTGACCGGCCAGACACGTGATCGGCGCACACCAGTGAAGGACTTCCAGAGCGGCAAGCTGCAGATTTTTCTGATCAGCCTGAAGGCCGGCGGCGTCGGCCTGAACCTGACCGAAGCCGACACCGTGATCCACTACGACCCGTGGTGGAACCCCGCAACCGAAAACCAGGCCACTGACCGCGCCTACCGCATCGGGCAAGAGAAGCCGGTGTTCGTCTACAAGATGATTGCCCGAGGCACGGTGGAAGAGAAAATCCAGCATTTGCAGAAGGAAAAATCCGACCTGGCGGCGGGTGTGCTGGATGGGCGTTCGACCGGGGATTGGCAGTTGGGTAATGAGGATATCGAGGCGCTGTTTGCACCGTTGCCGAATAAGCAAGAGAAGCGCTGACTGTCGGATCGACATCGGGGGCAAGCCCTAATGCCCGTCAGTTAAGAAGTAGAAAGGGTAAAAAGTAACCTGTGGCGAGGGAGCTTGCTCCCGTTGGACTGCGCAGCAGTCCCATTTTTGGGGCCGCTTCGCGGCCCAGCGGGAGCAAGCTCCCTCGCCACAGGTACAGTGTTCGTCCTTAACTGACTGGCATTAGGGCAAGCCGCGGTCGTTAGCCAGGCAAAGGTGCAAACAGCGCCTCAATATCCCGCTGCTCCAGCTTCCAACCCGCACTGGCGCCCCCTTCAAGCACGCCGTCGGCAAGCGCTGCCTTTTCCAATTGCAACGCCTGAATCTTTTCTTCCACCGTGCCCCGGGCAATCATCTTGTAGACGAATACCGGCTTATCCTGCCCGATCCGGTAGGCCCGGTCGGTGGCCTGGTTTTCCACGGCCGGGTTCCACCAGGGGTCGTAATGAATCACCGTATCTGCGGCCGTCAGGTTCAAGCCGGTTCCGCCCGCTTTCAGACTGATCAGGAACAACGGCGTCTTGCCGTCCTGGAAATCCTTCACCGGTGTGCGCCGGTCCAGGGTTTCACCGGTCAGGATTGAATAGTCGACCTGACGCTGCTTCAGCTCCTCTTCGATTAATGCCAGCATCGAGGTGAACTGCGAAAAGAGCAGGACGCGCCGCCCCTCGCTGAGCAACTCTTCGAGCATCTCCATCAAACTGCCGAGTTTGCCAGTACCGGCCCGGGCCAGTTTGGAGGCGGGTGCAGTCTTGACCAGGCGCAAGTCGCAGCAGACCTGGCGCAACTTGAGCAGCGCTTCGAGAATGATGATTTGGCTGCGGGCGACACCATGCCGGGTGATTTCGTCGCGAACCTTCTTGTCCATCGCCACACGCACGGTTTCATACACGTCACGCTGGGCGTCGCTCAAGTCCACCCAGTGCACGATCTCGGTCTTGGGCGGCAGCTCGGTGGCCACCTGTTCTTTTTTGCGGCGCAACAGGAAGGGTTTGATCCTCGCCGTCAGGTGCTGCATGCGTTGCGCATTGCCGTGCTTTTCAATCGGCGTGCGGTAATCGCGATTGAAGGTTTTACTATCGCCCAGCCATCCCGGCAACAGGAAGTGAAACAGCGACCAGAGTTCGCCCAAATGGTTTTCCAACGGCGTCCCGCTCAGGCACAGCCGCTGGCCGGCATCCAGTTGGCGAGCGGCCTGGGCCGCCTTGCTGTTGGGATTCTTGATATTTTGCGCTTCGTCGAGGATCAGCACGCTCCAGCGCTGCGGCTGCAGGACCTCAAGGTCTCGCGGCAACAGCGCGTAGGTGGTGAGTACCAGGTCGTAATCGGTCAAGCGCAAGAAGTCAGCCTGACGCTGTGCACCGTGCAGCGCCAGAACTCTGAGCTGTGGCGTGAACCGTGTGGCTTCGTCGATCCAGTTCGGGATCAGGCTGGTGGGCATTACGGCCAATGCGGGCATTTGCAATCGCCCTGCCTGTTTTTCCACGAGCAGGTGCGCAAGGGTTTGTAGGGTTTTGCCCAGGCCCATGTCATCCCCAAGAATCCCGCCGACTTCCAGCTCGCGCAGCGTTTGCATCCAGTTCAGGCCTTCGAGTTGATAGCCACGAAGTTCGGCTCTCAGGCCTTCGGGGGCAGAGACCTGGGCATGGGTGGAGCCCTTGAGACGCTGGGCGAAATCACGCAGTCGCTCGCCGCCCTGCCAGACCAGAGGTAGTGCATCCAGGTTACTGAGCCTTGCCGCATCCGGCGCACTCAGCCGCAGTGCGTCTCCTTCAGGCGCGCGCAGGTAGAGTTCGCCGAGGGTCGCCATCAGAGGTTTGATACGACCGTAGGGCAGCGCAACTTTGATATGAGTGCGGGCATCCAGACTGACCAACACGCGCTCATCATCATCACGTTCGGCCATGTAGGTGGCGTCAAGCAGTTTGGGTTGACGCCGCATCAAGTCGAGCATGATGGGCAACAGGCTGTGCCGCTCGCCATTGACCTCAATGCCCAGCTCAAGGTTGAACCACTCGTGACCGGGTGACTCTTCAATGTCCGCGTACCAGCCGTCAACAGCCTCCACATTGTAATAAAACCCCGGATGAATGACGACTTCCCACCCTGCTTCACGCAGAACCGACAGCTGGCTTTCAACAAAAGCCAGCCAGGCTTCATCGTTGGGTAGATCGAACATCTCTCCTGCACCGACAGGCAGTGCACCGCTTTTGCGATTGACCGTTTTAAAGCCGATTTTCGTGAGCGTCTTGCGCAAGGCTTTTTCAGCTGCGGGCTTGCGTTGGATGCGTTGGGTTTCGGTGCCATTGAGAAACAGGATGTCCTCAGTGCCCTTGCCGCTGACCAGGCTTGTGTCGTAACGAAAAGCCAGGGCGGCGCGGTGTTCCAGGGCGAGCATCCGCCGATAGTCGACCTGGCTGTACACGTAGGATTCGTCGCTTCCCAATGTAAGACACCCTTGGGGCTCCAACGTATCCACGACGCGCTCGGTCAGCTCGCGTGGTGGCGGAATCACCTTGGACACCGCACTGATGCGATGACTGAATAACGCGACTTGCTCAGCTGGAATCATCGGCAAGCCGCAAAGATGCATGGCCAGATTTTCCTCCAGCCCGTGCTCGACCACCCCGATCGTCATGTTATCGAGGTCAAGATAATGAAGCGGCTGGAGGGGCAGCACTTCGTCCAACTCGCGCCCGTCGCTGATCCAGCAGGGAATGTAATTGCCGTCGGGCAACACGGCCCAATCAAAACGAGCAGCGCGCGCCGGGCCAGGGTTGAGCGCCAGTCCAGTGCTCAGCTCCAGAAACAGGCGCTGGGTTTTTAACGCCAATTGGAGAATTTCGGCCCCCGTCTCACCGGCCAACTGAAAACTGCTGCCATAGCTGGCATAAGATCGGCCCAACATCAGCAATCGACCAATGCGGGTATCCAGCTCATGCATATAGCCAGGGGCACGCCGCAATACCTCATCCATCGAGTGCAGAGGCTTGATATCGCTGTACTCGCCTTTTTTCGTCACGCGCGCCCGATACACCTCCAATGACCAGCCACTGGAATAAACATCAGGAGTGATTTGGTACAGCAAACAAGTGCCGGTGTTCTTGGGCTGAGCCTCACCCGGCGGGGTGGGCTTGGGGATACTTTCGAGCCAGTTTTCGAGCTGCGGACTCAGGCGGTCACCCACCGGCTTCTTCGGCTCGTTCAGCTCTTCGTACAGCGCAGTCAACGTAAACAAGACCGCAGCCGCGTGCTTGCAATTGATCGCCACCGGGCAAGAACACACACAGATGATGCCCGGTCGACGGGATGCTGCACTCTCCAGGGTAATCGACAGGCTGTAGACATTACGTCCAGACCCCCTGCAATGCGCGATCAGCCTGTGATGCCCGAACTCTTTGATCTCAAGACGATTTTCGCCAGCATACTCAAACCCGCGCTCCAGCGAACGAGGTTCAAAGTAGGCTTGCCAATCCAACTCGACGATACGTGCAATCAGGTCATTCATGAAACAAGGACTCTACAGCAGCCAGTAATGGAGGTTAAAGCAGCGCAACTCCTACACTGCGGCAAGAAACAGCCTCAGCCGCATTCAAACGCTACCTACATCAAGCTTCTTATTCAATCAGCTGAGCGTCTCGCAACGCTCCAAGGGCTGCCAGCCAGCGCGGATCCTGTTTGTAGTCAGTCGAGGCAATTGCTTGTCCCCGCATACGCGCAATGCGAGCCGAAGGCGTGACCTTCATCCGCTGGGCTGCAGTCAGTGCAAGCTCGGCAGCCGCGCGGTCATTGCACACCAGCCCCATGTCACAACCAGCAGTGAGTGCCGCCTCGATCCGACTGGCCGCATCACCCACCACATGGGCACCGGCCATGGACAGGTCATCACTGAAAATCACCCCGTCGAACTGCAGCTCACCGCGCAGGATGTCCTGCAACCAGCGGCGTGAGAAGCCGGCGGGCTGGCTGTCCACTTGCGGGTAGATCACATGCGCGGGCATCACGGCCGCCAATTGCTTGCTCAGGCGTGCGAAAGGCACCAGGTCATTGGCGCGAATCTGTTCCAGGCTGCGCTCGTCGTTGGGAATCGCGACGTGGGAATCGGCCTCGGCCCAACCGTGACCCGGAAAGTGCTTGCCGGTGGCGGCCATGCCCGCGCTGTTCATGCCGCGGATAAAGGCACCGGCGAGTACGGCGGCGCGCTCGGGGTCGCCTTCGAACGAGCGGGTGCCGACCACGGCGCTGCGCTGGTAATCCAGGTCGAGCACTGGAGCGAAGCTGAGGTCCAGGCCCACGGCGAGTACTTCGGTGGCCATGATCCAGCCACATTGTTCGGCCAGGTACTCGGCGTTGGGGTTATCCGCCAGCGCGCGCATGGCCGGCAAGCGCACGAAGCCCTGGCGCAGGCGCTGCACCCGGCCGCCTTCCTGGTCAACCGCCAGCAGCAGGTCCGGGCGCACCGCACGAATCGCCGCGCTCAATTCGCGAACCTGGCGTGGATGCTCGATATTGCGCGCAAAAATGATCAAGCCGCCCACTTCAGGTTGGCGCAACAGATGGCGGTCCTCGGCCGTCAGCCAGGTACCGGCAACGTCGACCATCAAAGAACCTTGCAGGGCAGCAGTCATAAACCTTCCTTAAATAACGCGCACAACCCGTCATCCCTACCGGTTACGGTAAGCACGACGGGTTGCGCGTAAATAGCTGAAATCGGCATGGCGGCTAGCTTAGCGGATGCAAGCGGCCGCGCACACCCGCAGCGGTCAAACCTTGGCGAGGCTGGGTGTGGACTTGCTGCGCGGGCGCAATTGAGCCACCGCCATGGCCTGATCGGTCACACCGGTTTCAGCGCGCATGCCGGCGGCGAGGAATGGCACCATCAGGCGCATCACCTGCTCGATGGAGGTGTTGACGCCGAAATCGGTCTCGGCAATCGCGCGCAGCGCCTTGATCCCGGACATGCTGAAGGCCGCAGCGCCGAGCATGAAGTGCACGCGCCAGAACAGCTCGATGGGTGGGATACGCGGGGCAGCTTCATTGACCAACAACATATAGCGACGAAACACCTTGCCGTACATGTCTTCCAGGTAACGACGCAGGTGGCCCTGGCTCTGACTGAACGCCAGGCCCAATAGACGCATGAAAATAGACAGGTCGTTACCGCTGCGCGGCTGAACCACCAGGGCTTGCTCGACCAGGATTTCCAAAAGCTCTTCCAGGCTTGGCTTGTTATCCACCTTGGCCTGGCGACGCTCCAGCTCGCGGTCAAGGCTGGCACAGAACGGCCCCAGGAAGCGCGAGAACACCGCCTGGATCAGGGCTTTTTTTGAGCCGAAATGGTAGTTCACGGCGGCGAGGTTAACCCCAGCCTTGCTGGTGATCAGCCGCAATGAAGTTTCAGCAAATCCTTTTTCCGCGAACAATTGCTCGGCAGCATCGAGAATGCGTTCAACGGTTTCCGACTGGGCCATGGCTACTCCGCCTGACAAACACTTGTTTGAAACATACGTTTCAGGGTATGTCTTGTCAAGCCTGCGTGTCCGTTTTCCGGCCGGGCAGTCATCTATTTCGTCGCTATTTAATCACATCTTTCATGGCCTATAGGCAGCGCTACCTCTGCCCCGCAGTACGGATGATGGATGACCGTCCAGCGGAGCCGTTCAAAAGGATGATTGCCAAGCGCCGTTCACTGTATATAATCCCAGTCACTGTATAAAAAGACAGAGCGATCAACATGCTAAAACTGACGCCACGCCAAGCTGAGATTCTGGCTTTTATCAAGCGCTGCCTTGATGACAACGGTTACCCACCGACACGCGCCGAAATTGCGCTGGAGCTGGGTTTCAAGTCTCCCAACGCTGCCGAGGAACACCTCAAGGCCCTCGCGCGCAAAGGCGCGATCGAGATGACCCCAGGGGCTTCGCGCGGTATTCGCATCCCTGGCTTCGAAGCCAAGGCCGACGAATCGACACTGCCGATCATCGGTCGAGTGGCTGCGGGTGCGCCGATCCTGGCGCAGCAACACGTCGAGGAATCCTGCAACATCAACCCGACCTTCTTCCATCCGCGCGCCGATTACCTGTTGCGGGTGCACGGCATGAGCATGAAGGACGTGGGTATTTTCGACGGCGACCTGCTGGCCGTTCACACCACCCGCGAAGCCCGCAATGGCCAGATCGTCGTGGCGCGGATCGGCGATGAGGTCACCGTCAAGCGCTTCAAGCGTGAAGGCAGCAAGGTCTGGCTCCTGGCCGAGAACCCGGAGTTCGCGCCGATTGAAGTGAACCTCAAAGACCAGGACCTGGTGATCGAAGGCTTGAGTGTCGGCGTCATTCGCCGCTAAAGGAGACATCATGCAGCTCGTGCACACCCCACAACACACACAACTGTCGCTGTTCGAGGCCTTTATGGCTCAACCCCTTGCGCCCATCCTCAAGGAAACGGTCGAAGCGCCGTGGAGCTGCGAACCTGAGGTATTCAGTGAATTGTCGTTGCGTGGGGCTGCCGGGAGCTGCTTGAGCCTGCTGGCGCCGATCCTGCGCGAACTCAGTGAGGAGCAGGACGCGCGCTGGTTGACGCTGATCGCCCCGCCCGCCAGCCTGACCCAGGCTTGGCTGCGGGATGCCGGCCTCAACCGTGAGCGTATTCTGTTGCTGCAGCCACGGGGCACGCAAAGTGCTCAGCAGTTGACCTGCGAAGCCTTGCGCCTGGGCCGTAGCCATACGGTGGTGAGCTGGCTGAACCCGTTGAATGCAACGGCCAAGCAGCAGCTGATCAGCGCCGCGCACACGGGCGATGCGCAGAGCTTGAATATTCGACTGGGGTAAGAGGTGAGCGGGTTACCCAGGGCTCAGTGAAGAACCTTTGGGCCATCTTCCTTCTCCGGCTCGCCTTCAGCCAGGCGACCGGCCATTTGCACGCCAACGCTCAACATCGCTTTAGCCACTTCCACATGCTGGCCTTGCAGGAACGCTTTTGCGTCTTCGGAAAAGTCCAGGATGACCAGAGAACCTTCGTCCTCGGCCCGACGCAGCTCGATTCGGCCGTCAGGCAGTTCAACAATTTCCAGAAAGGACGTTGGCATAAAAGTCTGTTCTCCACGAAAGCGCGGGATTATATCAGTGTTGTCGCGTGCAGGCGTGCCCGCTCAGCACTCGCTCAAACCTTCGCGAAAGCGCAACGCCAGCTTTTTAAGTTCCTGACGCCAGCTTTCCAGCTCTTCCCGGCTCAAAGGCCTGGGCTCATCCGCCTCCAATGCAACCGCCAAGATCAATGGCTGCGTCACATCACCCTTGGGTACATGGGGAACGCGGGGCGGCTGGAACATGTCGGCGTGCGCCTTGAGCAGGCGTGCTACCCAACTGTCCGGGCTCTGGGCCATTTCCACCAGTTCGGCCAATTCCGGGATAGCCATGGTTTCCAGCACGTCTCGGGCCATGATCATTTCCGCGCGGGGCGAACCGGCCTGGGGCAAGCGGTAGAACCCGGCGATTTCATGGCATAACCCCAGCAAGGCGCCATACAGGTGAAACAGAGCGGCTTCACGCCCCGCCTGGACCAGCGCGATGGCATTCATCTCCTTGCCCGCCTCGGCACGACCGAGGGCTTCCAGGGATAACCCCGCGAAGTAAATTTTCTGGTTGGTACGGGTATAGAGTTCGTTGGCCATGACGGCAATCTCCACAACGAATGAGGCGTGATGCTGGCTGTGTAGGAGCGAGCTTGCTCGCGTAAAACTTGAGAGCACCACTGTGTATCAGATTTCTCGCGTCATAGTTAACTGCAAGTGCCATTAGGCAGATCCAAATGTGGGAGGGGGCTTGCTCCCGATGGCGATGCATCAGTCATAGGTATGTTGACTGATACACCGCTATCGGGAGCAAGCCCCCTCCCACATTGGGCTATCAAGCGCCCTGACGCTTGTCCTCGACCTTCCACTTGCCGCCGTCGTAGAACGCTTTCCAGCCGGTAGGCTTGCCGTCGACTTCGGTCTGCACGTACTGCTCCTTGGTTTTGCGGCTATAACGGATCACGGCTGGGCGACCATCCGGGTCCTTCTTCGGCGCTTCACACAGGAAGTGGTACTTCGGATCGATCTCATCCTTGTGCGGTACGATTTCCAGCACCAGCGGGGCACGGGTCTCGCGGTTTTTCGGGAACTGGCTGGCTGCCAGGAACAGCCCCGAAGCACCGTCGCGCAGGATGTAGGTGTCGTTGACCTTCTCGCACTTGAGCTCAGGCATCTTCACCGGGTCCATCTTCGGCGGCGCCGCGTCACCGCTCTTCAGCAGTTTGCGGGTGTTCTTGCAGGTTGGGTTGGTGCAACCGAAGAACTTGCCGAAACGGCCGGTCTTGAGCTGCATCTCGCTGCCGCACTTGTCGCACTCCAGGCTCGGACCTTCGTAGCCTTTGATGCGGTAGGTGCCCTCTTCAATCTCGTAACCGTTGCAATCCGGGTTGTTACCGCAGATATGCAGCTTATGCTTTTCATCCAGCAGGTAAGCGTCCATCGCCGTGCTGCAGATCGGGCAACGGTGCTTGCCACGCAACACCAGCGACTCGGATTCACCCTCGTCATCCGCCGCGATTTCATCGCCCGGCACCAGGTTGACGGTGGCCTTGCAGCGCTCTTTGGGCGGCAGGCTGTAGCCCGAGCACCCCAGGAACACGCCGGTGGACGCTGTACGAATCTGCATCGGCCGGCCGCAGGTGAGGCACGGAATGTCGGTCATGACTGGCTGGTTGGCACGCATGCCGCTCTCAGGGCTCTCGGCCACTTCGAGTTTTTTCTTGAAGTCGCCGTAGAACTCGTCCAGCACGCTCTTCCAGTCGCGTTCGCCCTGGGCCACGTCATCGAGGTTCTCTTCCATGCCGGCGGTGAAGCCGTAGTCCATCAGGTTGGAGAAACTTTCGGACAGACGCTCGGTGACGATGTCACCCATTTTTTCCGAATAGAAGCGGCGGTTGTGCAGCGCCACGTAGCCACGGTCCTGGATGGTGGAGATGATCGCCGCATAGGTCGAAGGACGACCGATGCCGCGTTTCTCCATCTCTTTTACCAGGCTGGCTTCCGAATAACGCGCCGGCGGCTTGGTGAAGTGCTGGGACGGGTCGAGCTTGATCAGCTTCAACGTATCGCCCTGGGCCATGTCCGGCAGCACATCGTCGTCGCCAGGCTTGGCGATTTGCGGCATTACACGGGTATAACCGTCGAACTTGAGGATCCGGCCCTTGGCGCGCAGCTCAAAGTCGCCCGCCCCCACGCTGACGGTGGTGGACAGGTATTGCGCCGGCAGCATCTGGCAGGCCAGGAACTGGCGCCAGATCAATTCGTAGAGGCGCTCGGCGTCGCGTTCCATGCCGCTCAGCTTGCTCGGCTCGGTGTTGGCGTCGGAAGGACGAATCGCTTCGTGAGCCTCCTGGGCGCCCTCTTTGCTGCTGTAGACGTTTGGCTTTTCCGGCAGGTACTTCTTGCCGAACTCGCTTTCAATATAAGTACGCGCCATCGCCACCGCGTCTTGCGACAGGTTGGTGGAGTCGGTACGCATGTAAGTGATGTAGCCGGCTTCGTACAGACGCTGGGCCATCATCATGGTTTTCTTCACACCGAAGCCCAGGCGGTTGCTCGCGGCCTGCTGCAGGGTGGAGGTGATGAACGGCGCCGACGGCTTGCTGCTGGTCGGCTTGTCTTCGCGCTTGACGATGCTGTAGCTGGAGGCCTTGAGCTTCTCCAGCGCGGCCATGGCCTGGGCTTCGTTCAGCGGTTTGAAGGCCTCGCCTTTTTCGCGGGCCACTTCAAAGCGCACGTTGTTGCCCTTGGCAGTGCCCAGGTCAGCGTGGACCTCCCAATATTCTTCGGGGTTGAACGCACGAATCTCACGCTCACGCTCCACCACCAGCTTCACCGCCACCGACTGCACACGGCCGGCGGACAGGCCACGGGCGATTTTTGCCCACAGCAGCGGCGAGACCATGTAGCCCACGACGCGGTCGAGGAAGCGCCGCGCCTGCTGGGCGTTGACGCGGTCGATGTCCAGCTCGCCCGGCTTGGAGAAGGCTTCCTGGATGGCTTTCTTGGTGATTTCGTTGAACACCACGCGCTTGTAGCGGCTGTCATCACCGCCGATGGCTTCGCGCAGGTGCCAGGCAATGGCTTCCCCTTCGCGGTCCAAGTCCGTCGCGAGATAGATGGTGTCGGCATCTTTGGCGAGCCGGCGCAGCTCTTCGATGACCTTTTCCTTGCCCGGAAGGATTTCGTACTTGGCCTTCCAGCCATGATCCGGGTCCACACCCATGCGGGAGACCAGCTGCTTGCGCGCTTTCTCTTTAGGCGTGAGCACCGGACCTTCGCCCGCGGCCGCCTTGCCGCGCTTGGCGGCAGGCTCCTTGCTGGCGCTAGCCGAACCGCTGGTGGGCAGGTCTCGGATATGGCCGATACTCGACTTCACCACGTACTCGTTGCCCAAGTACTTGTTGATGGTCTTGGCCTTAGCCGGGGATTCCACAATGACCAGCGATTTGCCCATGGATCGGAAAATTCCTGAATTCGAGAAGTGAAAGGCAGTTGGCGCCTGTCGCGGCAACGCTATATATAGTGGCAACAAGGTGAGGTCAAGCGCAGCATTTTGCGCGACCCGCCGTTATTGCCCTTTAAAAAGACTGGGTTCGGCCTGGACCAAAGCAAAGCGCGGGACCTGCTCGCCGTCAACCTCGACGGTCTCCAGGAACATGCTCAACGGGCGTACCCAAAAGCCGTAATCGCCATACAGTGCTTGGTAGAACACCATTTCTTCTTCGGTCTCGGAGTGCTGCGCCAGGCTGAAAACGCGGTACTGCGGCCCCTTGTAATGCTGGTAGAGCCCGGGTTCGACTTTCATGCTCTGGCCCTCTTACAAAATTTATTGAAAAAAAATTAAAAATTCCAAAAAACAAAAACCGGGGCACTGGGCCCCGGCTTCCGTCAACCCAACGCTTAGACGCGTTCGAAGACGGTGGTAATGCCTTGGCCGAGACCAATGCACATGGTTGCAACCCCAAGGTTACCGCCATTTTGCTTCATCACGTTCAGCAATGTGCCGGAGATGCGGGCACCGGAGCAACCGAATGGGTGGCCCAGGGCAATCGCGCCGCCGTGCAGGTTAACCTTCTCATTCATCTTGTCGAGTACTTTCAAATCTTTCAGCACTGGCAGGGCCTGTGCGGCGAAAGCTTCGTTGAGCTCGAAGAAGTCGATATCGGAGATGGTCAGGCCCGCGCGCTTCAAGGCTTTTTGTGTGGCCGGTACTGGACCATAGCCCATGATCGCAGGGTCCACACCCGCCACGGCCATCGAGCGGATCACCGCCAGCGGCTGGATTCCCAGGTCCTGGGCACGTTGCGCCGACATCACGATCATGCACGAAGCACCGTCGGTGATTTGCGACGACGTACCGGCAGTCACGGTGCCACCCTTGGGATTGAACGCCGGCTTGAGCGCCGCCAGGCTTTCCAGGGTGGTGTCCGGACGAATGGTTTCGTCGTAGTCGAACAACTTCAGGAAACCGTTCTCGTCGTAGCCGTTCATCGGGATGATTTCATCCTTGAACTTGCCCTCCACGGTCGCCTTGTGGGCGAGTTGGTGGGAGCGCAGGCCGAACGCGTCCTGGGCTTCGCGGGTAATGCCGTGCATCTTGCCGAGCATTTCTGCGGTCAGGCCCATCATGCCCGAGGCTTTTGCCGCGTACAGCGACATGTGCGGGTTAGGGTCGACGCCGTGCATCATGCTGACGTGGCCCATGTGCTCCACGCCGCCGACCACGAACACATCACCGTTACCGGTCATGATCGCCTGGGCGGCAGTGTGCAGCGCGCTCATCGACGAACCGCACAGGCGGCTGACGGTCTGGCCGGCCGCGGTGTGCGGGATCTGGGTCATCAAGGAGGCCATGCGCGCGATGTTCCAGCCCTGCTCCAGGGTCTGGTTGACGCAGCCCCAGATCACGTCCTCGACTTCGTTAGGGTCAACCTTGACGTTGCGCTCCAGCAGCTTGCTGATCAGGTGCGCCGACATGTCTTCGGCACGGGTGTTGCGGTGCATGCCGCCCTTGGAGCGGCCCATCGGCGTACGACCGAAGTCGACGATCACGACGTCTCTTGGATTCAAGCTCATAAATATTCTCGCTCTAGTCGATTGGGCGCTTAACCGAAGAAGCTCTGGCCATTCTTGGCCATTTCACGCAGCTTCGCGGTCGGGTGGTACAGCGGGCCCAGATCAGCGTATTTGTCAGCCAGGGCAACGAACTCGGCCACACCGATCGAGTCGATGTAACGCAGCGCACCACCACGGAACGGAGGGAAACCAATACCGTACACCAGGCCCATATCGGCTTCGGCGGCGGTCTCGACGATGCCGTCTTCCAGGCAACGTACGGTTTCCAGGCACAGGGCGATCATCATCCAGTTGATGATGTCCTCGTCGGACACCTCACGCTGCTCGTAGATGACGGGTGCGAGTACTTCGTGCACCGACGGGTCGGCCACTTTCTTCTGCTTGCCCTTCTTGTCGGTCTCGTAGGCGTAGAAGCCCTTGCCGTTCTTCTGGCCCAGGCGCTTGGCTTCGTAGAGTGCGTCGATCGCCGAGCGGCGGTCGTCTTTCATACGGTCCGGGAAGCCTTCAGCCATGACGTCGCGACCGTGGTGGCCGGTGTCGATGCCGACCACGTCCATCAGGTACGCAGGGCCCATTGGCCAGCCGAATTTTTCCATGACCTTGTCGATGCGCACGAAGTCCACACCGGCGCTGACCAGTTTGGCGAAACCGCCAAAGTACGGGAACAGCACGCGGTTGACCAAAAAGCCCGGGCAGTCATTGACCACGATCGGGTTCTTGCCCATTTTCTTGGCGTAGGCAACGGTGGTGGCAATGGCCAGCTCGCTGGACTTCTCGCCACGGATCACTTCCACCAGCGGCATCATGTGCACCGGGTTGAAAAAGTGCATGCCGACGAAGTTTTCCGGACGCTTGAGGGCCTTGGCCAGCAAGCTGATGGAAATGGTCGAGGTGTTGGAAGCCAGGATGGTGTCGTCTTTGACCTGGGCTTCGACTTCAGCCAATACCGCCTGCTTGACCTTCGGGTTCTCGACAACGGCTTCGACGACCAGGTCGACGTGGCCGAAATCGCCGTAGGACAGCGTAGGACGAATGCCGTTAAGCACTTCAGCCATTTTCGCAGCGGTCATACGACCTTTATCGACGCGGCCCACCAGCAGTTTGGCGGCTTCCGCCAGGCCCTGCTCGATGCCGTGCTCGTTGATGTCTTTCATCAGGATCGGCGTGCCTTTGGACGCCGACTGGTAAGCGATACCGCCGCCCATGATACCGGCGCCCAATACGGCGGCCTGTTTCACGTCCTTGGCGATTTCGTCGTAGGCCTTGGCCTTTTTCTTCTGTTCCTGATCGTTCAGGAACAAGCCGATCAGGCTCTGTGCAGCCGAGGTTTTCGCCAACTTGACGAAGCCTGCCGCTTCCACTTCCAGGGCTTTGTCGCGACCGAAGTTCGCGGCCTTCTGGATGGTCTTGATCGCTTCGACCGGTGCCGGGTAATTCGGGCCGGCTTGGCCTGCCACGAAACCTTTGGCGGTTTCGAACGACATCATTTGTTCGATGGCGTTGAGCTTGAGCTTTTCCAGCTTCGGCTGACGCTTGGCCTTGTAGTCGAATTCGCCGCTGATGGCGCCCTTGAGCAGGTTCAGCGCAGCTTCGGCCAGTTTGTCCGGGGCAACCACGGCATCGACGGCACCGACTTTCAGCGCGTCTTCAGCACGGTTTTCCTTGCCGGCGGCAATCCATTCGATGGCATTGTCGGCACCGATCAGGCGCGGCAGGCGCACGGTGCCGCCAAAGCCCGGGTAGATGCCCAGCTTGACTTCAGGCAGACCGATCTTGGCGGTAGCGGACATGACACGAAAGTCTGCCGCGAGGCACATTTCCAGGCCGCCGCCCAGGGCGATACCGTTGATCGCAGCAACGGTGGGTACGTTGAGGTCTTCGAAATCGCTGAAAATCTTGTTGGCTTCGAGGTTGCCAGCCACCAGCTCGGCATCGGGCAGCTTGAAGTTGTCGACGAATTCGGTGATGTCAGCGCCGACGATGAACACGTCCTTGCCGCTGGAGACGATCACGCCCTTGACCGAAGCATCTGCTTTGATGGTGTCTACGGCCTGACGCAGTTCGTTCAGGGTTAGACGGTTGAACTTGTTGACGGACTCACCCTTGAGGTCGAATTTCAATTCGACGATGCCACTTTCAAGAGCCTTAACCGTGATGGCTTTACCTTCGTAAATCATCAACTGATCTCCACGATATGGAAGCTGAACAGTACACACCGGACGCTGGCCTCTGGTTGGACATTGACAACTGCATCAATGCTCACGCCAATCCGCCAGGCACACCCGCCAGTGCGATAGTCGGGGTTATGTCAGAGTCGCCTGTAGGACAAACGCTCAATTCATACGCCCGTTTGATTTGGGTACGCCACCTTCATCCAATTCAGAGCAATTGTCAATCGCTCCAAAGGCTAGGAAAAACGCGACTTTCCAGTCATTTCAGAACCTCGGCCACCGGCTCGCTACCCGTCAATATTGGAATATTCACAGGATCAATAATAGAAAAGTTGTCAAAAAAGGCTGTACGCAATGGGATATGCGGCTAGGCTAGCTGCAACCCAAATGCCTCAAATGAATTTACCGGCCTGCCTGGCCAACTCCAGCCCGATGATATGTCGGGCTTTTTATTGCCTGTTTTTGTAGGAGCGCGCGGCGTCAGGCCAATGCCTTGAGCAGCGCATCAATATCCTTCAACACGCTCGCCTCGCCCTTCTCGCCCCAATACAAGGCGATCATTTGCTTGTCGGCCTCGACCTTGTACACGTTGGCCGGCAGCGTCGAAAAATACGGCAACAACCTTTCATCCACGCAGACCTCGCGCCATTGATTGACCCACACCCCCGGCTCCAACTGCCAGTAACTCCAGAGGGCCGGCGTGCTGCCGCGTCGTGGCCGGCAATACTGCGCGCAGGGGCTCGGCGGCTCTTGCTTGAGCCAGTGCGGCCACTCCTGGGGCGCCAGTTGCATGGCCAGCCCGATGCGACGCGCCTCCATGCGCAGGGCCATGCGCCCGCTCTGATGGCGCGACGGGCGCAGCCATGCCAGAGGGCTCAGGACCACCACAAGGATTGACACCACTATCCAGACCGTCATATGTGTACTCCCGAATTTCTAGATGAGCGGATTTGACCTGACGCAACCGCATCCGCTTGAAAGCAGCCATACTGAACTTATTGCAGTCCCCTGGAGGAACGCCCCATGCCCTACACACATATTCTGGTCGCGGTCGACCTGACCGAAGAGTGCGATCCAGTGATCAAGCGCGCGCAGGAATCTGCATTGGCCAATGGCGCCATACTGTCGTTGGTGCATATCGTCGAGCCCATGGCCATGGCCTTTGGCGGTGACGTGCCGATGGACCTTTCCCAGTTGCAGCAACAACAATTTGACCAGGCCAAGGAGCGCCTGGATCGTTTGATTCTCAAATACCCGCACCTGAAAAGGGAAGACTGCCACCTGACATACGGCCAACCGCGCCAGGAAATCCACCACTTGGCCAAGGAAAAGGCTTGCGACTTGATCGTGGTGGGTAGCCATGGTCGTCACGGTTTGGCGTTGTTGCTGGGTTCTACTGCCAATGATGTACTGCACGGTGCACCGTGCGATGTATTGGCGGTGAAGCTGGTAAAAAATACTTAAGTACGCTGGAACCCAATGTGGGAGGGGGCTTGCTCCCGATAGCAGTCTGTCAGTTGATACATCTGGTGACTGATACACCGCTATCGGGAGCAAGCCCCCTCCCACATGTTGATCGCATTTCATATAAAAAAGCCCGGCGCTCATAAGAGCGCCGGGCTTTTTGATTGTGCGACGGTCACTCAGCCATCCAGTTCGGCCCAACGCTCAACCAGCACTTCCAGCTCCTGATTCAGTTTCTCCAGGGAAGCAATAACCTCGGCAGTCTCTGCCGCCGGACGCTGGTAGAAACCCGCGTCAGCCATTTGTGCTTCCACCGCGGCGATCTGTTGTTCCTTGGCGTCGATATCGCCCGGCAACGCTTCCAGCTCGCGCTGCAGCTTGTAGCTGAGTTTTTTCTTCGCAGAGGGTGCAGCTTCCGGTGCCGGAGCAGCAGCGGTCACGGGCGCGACGACTGCGGAGGTCAAGTCGGCCTTGCCGGACTTGCTCTCGGTTACGCCCAGCAGGCGCGGCGAGCCGCCCTGGCGCAGCCAGTCCTGATAACCACCGACGTACTCGCGCACCTTGCCTTCGCCTTCGAAGACCAGGGTACTGGTGACCACGTTGTCGAGGAATGCCCGGTCGTGGCTGACCATCAGTACGGTGCCGTTGAAGGTCAGCAAGACCTCTTCCAGCAGTTCGAGGGTTTCCACGTCGAGGTCGTTGGTCGGTTCATCGAGCACCAGCAGGTTCGCCGGTTTGCTGAACAGCTTGGCCAGCAGCAGGCGCGCACGCTCGCCACCGGACAAGGCTTTCACCGGTGTACGCGCACGTTGCGGGCTGAACAGGAAGTCGCCCAAATAGCTGAGCACGTGGCGGCTCTGGCCGTCGATGTCGATAAAGTCGCGGCCTTCGGCAACGTTGTCGATCACGGTTTTTTCCAGGTCCAACTGGTGGCGCAGCTGATCGAAGTAGGCCACGTCGATGCGAGTGCCCTCTTCCACCGTGCCGTTGGTCGGCTGCAGACCGCCGAGCATCAGCTTGAGCAAGGTAGTCTTGCCGGTACCGTTGGCGCCCAGCAGGCCGATACGGTCACCGCGCGCCAGGACCATGGAGAAGTCCTTGATCAGGAACGGGCCGTCCGGATGATGGAAGCTGACGTTCTCCAGCACCATTACCTGCTTGCCCGACTTGTCGGCGGTATCGAGCTGGATATTGGCCTTGCCGGTGCGTTCACGCCGTTCGCTGCGCTCAACCCGCAGCGCTTTCAACGCGCGCACGCGGCCTTCGTTACGGGTGCGGCGCGCCTTGATACCCTGGCGGATCCAGACTTCTTCCTGGGCCAGCTTCTTGTCGAACAGGGCGTTGGCGGTCTCTTCAGCCGAGAGTGCAGCTTCCTTGTGCACCAGGAAGCTGGCGTAGTCGCCGTTCCAGTCGATCAGGCCACCGCGGTCCAGTTCCAGGATGCGCGTAGCCAGGTTCTGCAGGAAGGACCGGTCGTGCGTGATGAACAGCACGGCGCCCTGGAAATCCTTGAGGGCTTCTTCGAGCCAGGCGATAGCGCCGATGTCCAGGTGGTTGGTCGGTTCGTCGAGCAGCAGCAGATCCGGCTCGGACACCAACGCCTGGGCCAGCAGCACGCGACGACGCCAGCCACCGGACAATTGGGCGAGGGTCTTGTCGGCGGGCAATTGCAGGCGGCTCAAGGTGCTGTCCACCAGTTGCTGCAGGCGCCAGCCGTCACGGGCTTCGAGGTCTTGCTGGACATGCATCAGCTTGTCCAGGTCGGCTTCGGTGACGCAGTTCTGCGCCAGGTGATGGTATTGCGCAAGCAATTCGCCAACGCCGTCCAGGCCTTCGGCAACCACGTCGAACACTGTCCGCTCGTCGGCTACCGGCAATTCCTGCGGCAATTCGCCGATCTTGAGGCCTGGGGCACGCCAGACAGAGCCTTCATCGGGCTTCTGGTCGCCTTTTACCAGCTTCATCATGCTGGACTTGCCGGTGCCGTTGCGGCCGATGATGCACACCCGCTCACCACGGGCGATCTGCCAGGACACCTTGTCCAACAACGGCATAGCGCCGAAAGCAAGGGACACATCGCTGAATTTGAGCAGGGTCATACACTTCTCCAAAAACTGGGCGCGCATTCTACCTGAGTTGAGGGTGGGATGCGGCCAGCATTTTCTCTGCCGACACGTTCATCAGGACATTTGCCGCGAACTTGAACCAACCGGCCGGCAAAGCTTTCGCCGGCCGCTGGCAAAAGGCTAAGCTAGGGGCAATCAGTGTCGGCGGTGCCGGTGCTAGTCGTGATTTCTCTGCACGGACGTCTCATGCGCAGTCGCCTTTTCAACTTTTTATCCTGCCTGCTTCTCTCCGCCACCGCCGTTCAATCTGCCCAGGCCGTGGACCTCACCACCCAACGTCAATATTACGATGAAGCCAAACGCGCCCTGGCCAAGGGTGACAGCGGCCCGTACATGCAATACAGCCAGGCCTTGGCCGACTACCCGCTGACGCCGTACCTGGCCTATGACGAACTGACCGCGCGTCTTAAAACCGCGAGCAACCAGGAAATCGAACAGTTCCTCGCCAAAAACGGCGACCTGCCCCAGGCCAATTGGATGAAGCTGCGCTGGTTACGCTGGCTGGCCGAACGGGGTGACTGGCAGACCTTTGAAAAGTACTACGATGCCAAGCTCAATTTCGTCGAACTGGACTGCCTGCATGGCCAGTTCCAACTGACCCACAACCTCAAGGCCGAAGGCTACAAGACCGCCGAAAAGCTGTGGATGACCGGTAAAACCCAACCGGCCGCCTGTGATGCGACCTTTGGCCAGTGGGCCTCTGATGGTCAGCTGACCGAACAAAAAATCTGGGACCGCGCCAAGCTCGCCGCCGAAGCGCGCAACTACGCGCTGGCCAACAGCCTGGTGAAAACCCTGCCAACGCTCGGCGCACAAGGCCGCCTGATGATCGACGTGGCGCAAAAGCCCGATATGCTCAGCGACCCGTCGCGCTTCCTGCCGGCCACCGAGGCCATGTCTGACGCCGTAGGCCTGGGCCTGCGTCGCCTCGCACGCCAGGACCCGGACAAGGCCATGGCCCTGCTGGACGGCTACGCCAGCAGCATGCACTTCTCCCGTGACGAAAAAGTCTCGATCGCCCGAGAAATCGGCCTGACCCTGGCACGCCGCTACGATCCTCGCGCATTGGACGTAATGACCAAGTACGACCCGGAGCTGCGCGACAACACCGTCTCCGAATGGCGCCTGCGCCTGCTGTTGCGCCTGGCGCGCTGGGAAGATGCGTACCAGTTGACCCGCAAGCTGCCGCAGGATCTGGCCACCACCAACCGCTGGCGCTACTGGCAGGCACGCAGCCTGGAATTGGCCGAACCGAAAAACCCGCAGGCGTTGGTGCTGTATAAAAACGTGGCCAAGGAACGCGACTTCTACGGCTTCCTCGCTGCGGACCGTTCCAAGACCCCTTACCAGTTGAACAACAAGCCGCTGGTGATGAGCCAGGCGCTGGTCAATAAAGTGCGCAATACCCCAGGCGTGCGCCGGGCCCTGGAGTTCTACGCCCGTGGCCAGATCGTCGATGGCCGCCGCGAGTGGTACCACGTCAGCCGTCACTTCAACCGTGACGAGATGGTCGCGCAGGCGAAGCTGGCCTACGACATGAAGTGGTACTTCCCGGCGATCCGCACGATCAGCCAGGCGCAATACTGGGACGACCTGGACATCCGCTTCCCGATGGCCCACCGCGACACCCTGGTGCGCGAAGCCAAGGTGCGCGGCCTGCATTCAAGCTGGGTGTTCGCGATTACCCGCCAGGAAAGCGCCTTCATGGACGACGCCCGCTCCGGCGTCGGTGCCAGCGGCCTGATGCAGCTGATGCCCGGGACGGCCAAGGAAACCGCGCGCAAGTTCAGCATTCCACTCGCCTCCCCGGCCCAGGTACTGGACCCGGACAAAAACATCCAGCTCGGCGCCGCCTACCTGAGCCAGGTGCACAGCCAATTCAACGGCAATCGCGTGCTCGCCTCCGCCGCCTACAACGCCGGCCCCGGCCGCGTGCGTCAATGGCTACGCGGTGCGGATCACCTGAGTTTCGACGTGTGGGTGGAAAGCATCCCGTTCGACGAGACCCGTCAGTATGTGCAGAACGTGCTGTCTTATTCGGTGATCTACGGGCAGAAGCTCAATTCACCGCAGCCGTTGGTGGATTGGCATGAGCGGTACTTTGATGATCAGTAAGGGAGGGAGCTTCAAGCGCTAAGTTTGAAGCGACAAGAAAATGCCCGCGTTATGCGGGCATTTTTTATGAAGTTGTTACACCGCCTCGGCCAACGCCAGATTCAGGGCTTGCAACATGAACTCTACAAAAGGTGTCGCTTCTGCCTGCTGATCCGCCGCCGAAAGCGCCGCATAGTAGGCATCCTGCTGATCCCGGATGACTGCTTCCACTGGCAGGTAAGCCAGCACCGGGCGCCACTGGCTGAGTATCAACGTTTGCCAGAGCCGCCCCATGCGGCCATTACCGTCTGCAAATGGATGGATGAACTCGAACTCATAATGGAATACGCAACTGGCGATCAAAGGGTGCCAATCTGAAACTGACTGCCATTGCAGCAAGTCATCAATGAGGTGCGCCACGCGGCTCGCAGGCGGCGCCATATGCACCAGTTGTTCGCCACGATAAATGCCGACGCCTGACTGGCGAAGCCGTCCGGCATCGTCTATCAGTCCAAACATCAGCAGTTCGTGGGCTTTCAGCAGGTCGGCACGATCGCTCGGCGTCCATTGCGGCATCGCCTCATAGGCTGCAAACGCGTTGCGCACTTCCTGGATTTCCCGTGGCAGCCCCAATACCCGCTTTCCCTCCAGGACAGCAGTGACCTGCTCGATGCTGAGCGTATTGTTCTCGATGGCGAGCGAAGCCTGAATGGTGCGAATCCTGTTACCGCGCCTCAGCTGAGGCGTCTGACGGCTATCGTTACCGACTGAGAGCTGGCCGATCTGCTCACTGATATCGGCCACCAGGGCCAGCATCTTTGTCGTCAGCGTCAACGGAGGTTGATAACGGCTCATATCCTCATCCAGATCATTATCGAAAAACCACATGATGCCCTAAGACGTAGCCATACCGCAGCTTCATTGCACTTCCTTACCCTCACTGAACTGCAACGCCGCCAACCGCGCATACAGCGGATTGCTCGCAATCAACTGCTGATGCGTGCCCACGGCTACCAGTTTGCCCTGGTCCATCACCGCGATCCGGTCGGCGTTCTTCACCGTGGCCAGGCGGTGCGCAATCACCAGGGTGGTGCGGCCCTGCATCAATTGCGGCAGGGCTTGCTGGATCAGGTGTTCACTCTGGGCATCGAGGGCACTGGTGGCTTCGTCCAGCAGCAGGATGGGCGTGTCTACCAGCAACGCACGGGCGATGGCCAGGCGTTGCCGCTGCCCCCCGGAGAGGCCCAGGCCACCGTCGCCGAGGTGGGTCTGGTAGCCCTCGGGCATTTGCAGGATGAAGTCATGGGCATGGGCGATGCGGGCTGCGGCTTCGACCTGCTCGCGGGTGGCCGTCGGGTTACCGTAGCGGATGTTGTCTTCGATGCTGCCAAAAAACAGCGCCGGGCTCTGGGATACCAGCGCGAAGTGGCGGCGCAGGTCCAGCGGGTCGAGTGCGGTCAGCGGCTGCCCTTCGAGCAGGATGCGGCCGTGCTGGGGGTCGTAGAAGCGCAGCAGCAAGTCGAAGAGCGTCGATTTGCCTGCGCCGGAAGGCCCCACCAAGGCCAGGGTTTCGCCAGGGTTGACGCTCAGGTTCAGGCCGTCGATGGCGTAGCTGTCTGGCCGTGACGGGTAGGAAAAGCGCAGGTCCTGCAGCTCCATGCGCCCGCTGACCCGTTCCGGCAGCCGTAGGCCACCGCTGGCCGGCGCCTGGATGTCGTTGCTCGACTGCAACAGTTCGCCAATCCGCTCCGCCGCACCGGCGGCCCGCTGCAGCTCGCCAAGCACTTCACTCAAGGTGCCGACAGCGCTGCCGACGATCAGGCTGTAGAACACGAACGCCGCCAGCTCACCGCCGGAAATGCGCCCGCTGATCACGTCCATCCCGCCGACCCACAACATCACGCCCACGGCACCGAGCACCAGCATGATCACCAGGGTAATCAGCCAGGAACGTTGCAGGATGCGTTTGCGGGCAGTGGTGAACGCTTCTTCCACG
This sequence comes from Pseudomonas sp. R1-43-08, assembly GCF_003852255.1. Classification (NCBI taxonomy): domain Bacteria; kingdom Pseudomonadati; phylum Pseudomonadota; class Gammaproteobacteria; order Pseudomonadales; family Pseudomonadaceae; genus Pseudomonas; species Pseudomonas sp. R1-43-08. The sequence goes on along the minus strand of NZ_CP027734.1, from coordinate 1,616,381 downwards.
GTGAGGGCGAAACGCTGTTCGTCCTGCGCCTGATGGTTATAGGCCTGCACGGTCTTGATCTGGCCCAGGGTCTCGGACACATAGCTGCCGACATCGGCGATGCGGTCCTGGCTCTGCCGCGACAGGCTGCGCACGCGCCGGCCAAAGATCAGGATCGGCGCCAGCACCAGCGGCAACGCCACCACGACAATGCTGGTGAGCTTGGGGTTGGTGATGAACAACAGCACGATACCGCCGATGACCATCAGGGCATTGCGCAGGAACAGCGACAGCGATGAGCCGATCACCGATTGCAGCAGGGTGGTGTCGGTGGTCAACCGTGACTGGATTTCCGAGCTGCGGTTGTTTTCGTAGAAGCCCGGATGCAGGTAGATCAGGTGGTTGAACACCTGTCGGCGAATGTCCGCCACCACCCGTTCGCCGATCCACGACACCAGGTAGAAGCGCGTGAACGTGCCCACCGCCAGGCCCACTACCAGCACCATGAACAGCGCGATGGACTGGTTGAGCAGGTGCGGTGACTGGGTCATGAAACCCTGGTCGACCAGCAGGCGGATACCTTGCCCCATGGACAAGGTGATGCCGGCGGTGACGATCAGCGCCAGCAGGGCACCCAGCGCCTGCCAGCGGTAGGGCGCAATGAAGCGGCTGGCCAGGCGAATCGCGCGGCGTTGTCGGACTGAGAACATTTAGGGCTTCACCAATGAGGAGACTATTGATCAACATTGGGGGAACTTGGGCAAATAGCAATGAGTCAGGTTAATTATGCCCGCCGATAGAGGCCGCTAGAGGCTATCGGTCTAAGACTGATCTGGAAATATGTGCCGGTTTCTGGTGGACTGGGTGTTCGAACCGATGATCGTGTAAGGAGTTGTAATAGCTCGGTCACGCGGGGGAATTAAAGTAGGTACACAACCTGATGAGGAGACAGGCCATGACCTTGCAAAACAGCAGCGATGCCAAAATTGAAGTGATCCGCCAACCGCAGGAGCTGCCTTGTTCGTACATCGATGCCAAGGGCCGCGAAGTGCAGATTACCGAAGAAATGATCCAGCAAGCCTGCAGCGAACTGGAACAGCGCCTGGTCAAGCCTGCACAGCAAGGCTGAAGCGCCGACGCTCTTGCAAACCCGGCCCAGGTGGCCGGGTTTTTTATTGGGTGTTTAAACGCAGACCGCGCCCAGTGCGGTCACGATGTTCGATAACACGGCCGACTCACCGTTAATGCGCACCTTCAAGCCGTCAATCTCACGACGCTCCGGGTAATGCTTGCGTAACAGGTCGAATGCCTTGCGCTGCTCTTCTACCGTTCCTACAAGGCTGCGACGCAAATCCGCATCGTCCCGGCGCGGGTCGTACACACTGCGGCACAAGGTCGCCAGCGCCCAGGCCGGATCGGTTGAGGCATTCAAGTGCACCTCGGCCAGCCACGGTTGCGGCAGCAGGTCGCGCAAATGAATGCTCGGTTCCTGGCCCAGGTGCGCACAGAACGCCTGGTAGATCTGCGCCGTACCGCGCTGCTTGCCGTCGAGGCTGTAGCCGGCGATATGCGGCGTAGCCAGCACGCACAGGTCAGCCAGGTCAGCATCCACCTGCGGCTCGCCTTCCCACACGTCCAGCACGGCTTGCAGGTCTTCGCGCTCCAGCAACACATCGCGCAGCGCGGCGTTATCCACCACCGCGCCCCGGCTGGCGTTGATCAGCCAGGTGCCGGGCTTGAGCTGCGCTAGGCGCTGGCGATCGAACAGATGCCAGGTGGAGCCATTGCCGGACTTGGTCAGCGGCGTGTGCAAGCTGATGACATCGCATTGCTCGATGATCTGCTGCAGGCTCACGTAATCACCGTCTTCGGCGATCTGCCGTGGCGGATCACACACCAGCACGTTCCAGCCCAGGCCCTTGAGCACCTGGACCAGCCGCCCGCCGACCTCCCCGGCGCCAACGATGCCGTAGGTGCGCCGGCTGAGGTCGGCGCCTTCGATTTCAGCCAGGGTCTGCAAGCTGCCCAGCACATAATCCACCACGCCCCGGGCATTACAGCCGGGTGCGCTGGACCACTGGATACCGGCCTGCCTGAAGTAATCGAGGTCCAGATGATCGGTGCCGATGGTGCAGGTGCCGACAAACCCCACCTTCGTGCCCTCGAGCAAAGCCCGGTTGACGTTGGTCACCGAGCGTACCAGCAGCACATCGGCCTGCTCGACCGTGGCGCGGTCAATGGAACGACCGGGCACGCGGCGAATCTCGCCAAACCCCTGGAAGAATGCATCGAGCAGCGGAATATTTTCGTCGGCAACAATCAGCATGGCAGGCTCCTTTGGCGGATCAGCAGTGTACAGCCTTGTGAGGATCCGATGTGGGAGGGGGCTTGCTCCGGTACAAACCGGGGACATCGTTTACATTTCTAACCGGGGACATGGTTTACAGGTTAATACGCATGATCAGGAGGTAACTGATCATGCCCTGGAACCAAGAGTCTCCGATGAATCAACGAATCAGACTGGTCGCTGACTGGCTTTCTGGTAACTACACCAAAAGCCAGCTGGCGCGCCGCTTTAACGTAAGTCGGCCTACCGTCGACAAATGGATCGGCCGGCACAATGGCGATTTAAAGTCTTTAGCCGAACTGTCCCGACGCCCTCACAACAGCCCCAATAAAATCGACGATGAAATCCTGGCCCGTGTGGTGGCGATGAAGGAGGCGCACGATAAATGGGGTCCGAAGAAGCTTCTCGAGCTATTGCGACTTGAAGATCCCTCCATCGCCTGGCCTTCCCCAAGTACAGCAGGCCAATGGCTTGATCGACTTGGGCTCGTCCAAAAGCGGCGCTTCAAGCGCAGACACGGTACTTCCCCTGTAGCAATGCGCGAGGCCAACGAACCTAACCAGACATGGTGCGCCGACTACAAAGGGCAATTCAAAATGCATAACGCGCAGATGTGCTTCCCTTTGACCATCACAGACCACGCGTCCCGGATGATTTTGGCGTGCAGGGCTCATTCAAAGATCAAGACTGAACCTGTTAAACACGCCTTTGAGAGACTATTTGAGGAGTACGGCATGCCCGAAGTTATTCGGTCGGACAACGGTGTTCCGTTTGCCTCTCCTGGCCTGGCAAGAATGTCCACGCTGGCAGTTTGGTGGATACGTCTGGGCATCTATCCGGAGCGCACCATGCCAGGAAGACCGGCCCAAAATGGTCGCCATGAGCGGATGCACCGTAGCTTGAAACTGGAGCTGCCTTTAGGAGAAAACTTAATCGAGCAGCAGCTTTTGCTGGAGCATTTCAGGCATGAGTTCAATTACGTGCGCCCTCATGAAGCGCTCGGTATGAAGCGTCCAGGGGACGTGTATGTGCCGTCTACCCGGATTTACCCAGGATGCTTGCCGGATGTGGCGTATCCGTCCGAAATGAAGGTTCGAAGCGTCAGGCAGGACGGGTCGATCAAGTGGAAAGGCAAGTTGGTATTTATCAGCGAGGCGCTGTCAGGGGAGCAGATAGGGCTTAAAGAGGCTGAGGATGATGTTTGGGATTTGTACTTGTGTGATTATCCCCTGGGAAGGCTTGGGCGAGGTATGACCCGCGTCCAAGCCTCAAATGTGTAAACGATGTCCCCGGTTTCAGATGTAAACGATGTCTACGGTTCTACATCCCGATGGCGGTGGGTCAGTTGATGCATCTGTGATGAACCACCGCTATCGGGAGCAAGCCCCCTCCCACAGGGGTTACAAGGTGCCTGCGAGACCGCATTACAAATCAGCAACACAGGTTTTTTCCTGACCGTTGCGTCAAAGCGTAGAATCCGCCGTCCTTGCGACTGCATTTTATTGGACACCTGTACGTGAACACTGCCACCGCTACCCTCACCCGCCCCGCCCGTATCAGCCGGGAAGTGCGCGACCTGCTGACGCTGGCGCTGCCGATCATCATCGGCCAACTGGCAACCACCGCGATGAGCTTTGTCGATGCGGTGATGGCCGGACGTGTCAGCCCCCAGGACCTGGCGGCGGTTGGCCTGGGTAACTCGATCTGGATCCCGGTCTACCTGTTGATGACTGGCACCCTGCTGGCCACCACGCCGAAAGTCGCGCAGCGCTACGGCGCAGGCAAGTACAGCGAAATCGGGCCATTGGTGCGCCAGTCTCTGTGGCTAGCCGTGGTGGTCGGCATCGCGGGTGCGCTGCTGCTGCTGTGCGCCGAGCCGGTGCTGCATGCGATGAAGGTCGAGCCGGCCCTGATCGAGCCGTCCATGGGCTACCTGCATGGCATCGCCGCCGGCATGCCGGCCATTGCGCTGTATTACGTGTTCCGCTGCTTCAGCGACGGCATGGGCCGTACGCGGCCGAGCATGGTCATGGGCTTGTGCGGGTTGGCACTGAACATTCCGCTGAACTACATCTTCATCTACGGCCATCTCGGCCTGCCGGCCATGGGCGGCGTAGGCTGCGGCTGGGCCACGGCGATTGCGATGTGGGTGATGATGCTCGGCATGGCCGGGTGGACCCGCTGGGGCCCGGCCTATCAGAGCAGCGAATTGTTCAAGCGTTTCGACTGGCCACAATGGGCGGTGATCAAGCGTGTACTGGGGATCGGCCTGCCGATTGGCGTGGCGATCTTTGCCGAGTCGAGCATCTTCGCGGTGATCGCCCTGCTGCTGGGCAGCCTGGGGGCTACCGTGGTGTCCGGCCATCAGATCGCGCTGAATGTCAGTTCCCTGGTGTTCATGATCCCCTACTCCCTGAGCATGGCCGTCACCGTGCGCGTCGGCCAGGCCCTGGGCCGTGGCGAACCACGTGAAGCCCGCTTCGCCGCCGGCGTTGGCATGGGCACCGCATTGGCCTATGCCTGCCTGTCCTGCAGCCTGATGCTGGTGTTTCGCGAGCAGATTGCGGCGATCTACACCCCCGACCCGGTGGTCATCCACCTGGCATCGATGCTGATCGTGTTCTCGGCGTTGTTCCAGTTTTCCGACTCGATCCAGGTGACCGCCGCCGGCGCGCTGCGCGGCTATCAGGACACCCGGGTCACCATGCTGCTGACCCTGTTCGCCTACTGGGGCGTGGGCTTGCCGGTCGGTTACGCCCTGGGGCTGACCGACTGGCTGGGCGAACCCAGCGGCCCAAGCGGCTTGTGGCAAGGCCTGATCGTCGGCCTGAGCTGCGCGGCAGGCATGTTGCTGGTGCGCCTGGCGCGCAGTGCGCGCCGGCGTATCCACGCTGACAAGGTGCGGGCTTAATCGGCTTTCTTGCGAATCCAGTACAGGTACGTACCGGCCTGCTCCTGCTGATCCACCAGTTCATGGTCGAGGAACACGCAGAATTTGGGAATATCGCGGCGGGTCGACGGGTCGGTCGCGATCACCTTGAGCAGGCCGCCCGCAGGCAGGTCGCGGATGTGCTGGTGCAGCATCATCACCGGTTCCGGGCAATTGAGACCGGTGGCGTCGAGGGTGCCATCGACGGGTAAATCAACGCTCATAGTTCACTCCTGACAGTGAGATCAGTGCTTTCTCGATTTCTTGACGTCCACCAGCCGGCGTAGATGGCAGGTGACTTCCTCGCGGTCGTGGTACAGCTGCTTGCAGCCGATCTCCACCCGAATGCCGCGTGCCTTGAAGCCGTCTTCGATGCGCTCCAGCAGACGCTTCACTTCGGCATACCGTTGCTTCATCGGCAGCTTGAGGTTGACCACCGCCTCGCGGCAATACCCCTCGCCGATCCAGGTTTCCAGCAATGCCGCGTTGCGCGCCGGCTTCTCGACAATATCGCAGACCATCCAGTCCACCGGCTGCTTGGGCACGAAGGTAAAGCCGTCGGCCATCAAATGCTGCACCAGGCCGGTGTCCATCAGGCTTTCGGCCATGGGCCCGTTGTCAATGGCGGTCACCAGCATGCCCCGGTTGACCAGCTGCCACGTCCAGCCGCCGGGGGCCGCACCGAGGTCGACACCGGTCATGTCGCCATGCAGGCGTTCGTCCCACTGCTCGCGAGGAATAAAGTGGTGCCACGCCTCTTCCAGCTTCAAGGTCGAGCGGCTTGGGGCTTCACGCGGGAACTTCAAACGCGGGATACCCATGGGCCACATCGCTGAATTGTTCGATTCGGCCAGGCCCATGAACACTTCGCGGCCGCTCTTGAACGTCAGCAGCAGGCGCGGCTTGCTCGGGTCGTCCACCAGCCTGCCGGCGTTGAGCAAGGCTTTGCGCAGGTGAACCTCGAATTTCTTGCAGAAGTTCGACAGTTCCTTACCGTCGTTGGTATCGACCATCTCCAGCCACAGGCTGCCGCACACCGGGAATTCACGCAGGTGGGCGAGGATCACGCTGATGCGGTCGGTTTCCGGCAGGTCGATGAACACCCCGCGCGCCCATTGCCTGGGGAAGATCAGCTCGGCGAAGCGCTGGCCGTGCATCAGGCGTTGCGCGCCGTCTTCTTCGGTGCAGACAAATTCGGCGCAGGCGCTGCCGGTCTTGGCCTTGGCGTAGCCGGAAACGTTCAGGCGCGCGGCATGTTCCGCGATCTCGGAACAGACCTCGCCTTCAAAACCCGGACGGCAGTGCATAAAAAGGGTGTTCAATTGAATCTCCTGGCAACGGGATTGCTCTATCGCAATACCTGTCATGAAAACGCGCGCATGATAGCCGAGTTCGGAACCTTGGACTTGAGCATAGAGTCCAGTTATTAGCCTGCTAATGAAAATCGCGCTAAGTTGAACGCTCTGTTCGTCCCGTCAGGTCCGTGGCCGTGCGGATCAAAAGGAGTCATGTAATGTCATCCCTTGATAGCCTGAGAACCCTTAAAACCCTGCAAATAGACAGCAAGACCTACCACTACTTCAGCCTGCCCGAAGCCGCCAAGAGCCTGGGTGACCTGGACAAGCTGCCGATGTCGCTCAAAGTGCTGCTGGAAAACCTGCTGCGCTGGGAAGACGCCAAGACCGTCACCGGTACCGACCTCAAGGCCATCGCCGCCTGGCTCAAGGAACGCCGGTCCGACCGTGAGATCCAATACCGCCCCGCCCGCGTGCTGATGCAGGACTTCACCGGCGTGCCCGCCGTGGTCGACCTGGCCGCCATGCGCGCCGCCGTGGCCAAGGCCGGGGGCGACCCGCAGCGCATCAACCCGCTGTCGCCGGTCGACCTGGTGATCGACCACTCGGTGATGGTCGACAAATTCGGCAACGCCGACGCCTTTGAGCAAAACGTCGACATCGAAATGCAGCGCAACGGCGAACGCTACGCTTTCCTGCGCTGGGGCCAGAGCGCCTTTGACAACTTCAGCGTGGTGCCGCCGGGCACCGGCATCTGCCACCAGGTCAACCTGGAATATCTCGGCCGCACCGTGTGGACCAAAGATGAAGACGGCCGCACCTACGCCTTCCCCGATACCCTGGTAGGTACCGATTCCCACACCACCATGATCAACGGCCTCGGCGTGCTCGGCTGGGGCGTGGGCGGGATCGAAGCGGAAGCGGCGATGCTCGGCCAGCCGGTGTCTATGCTGATCCCGGAAGTGATCGGCTTCAAGCTCACCGGCAAATTGAAAGAAGGCATCACCGCCACCGACCTGGTGCTGACCGTGACCCAGATGCTGCGCAAAAAAGGCGTGGTCGGTAAGTTCGTTGAATTCTATGGCGACGGCCTGGCCGATCTGCCCCTGGCCGACCGCGCCACCATTGCCAACATGGCACCGGAATACGGCGCTACCTGCGGCTTTTTCCCGGTAGACGAGGTGACGCTGGACTACCTGCGCCTGTCCGGTCGCCCGACGGAAACTGTCAAGCTGGTCGAGGCCTACACCAAGGCCCAGGGCCTGTGGCGCAACGCCGGCCAGGAGCCGATCTTCACCGACACCCTGGCCCTGGACATGGGCAGCGTCGAAGCCAGCCTTGCCGGGCCGAAACGCCCGCAGGACCGTGTCGCCCTGCCAAACGTGGGCCACGCGTTCAGTGATTTCCTCGACCTGCAATTCAAACCCACCAGCAAGGAAGAAGGCCGCCTGGAAAGCGAAGGCGGTGGCGGCGTCGCCGTGGGCAATGCCGACCTGGTGGGCGAAGCCGATTACGAATACGAAGGCACCACCTATCGCCTGAAAAACGGTGCCGTGGTCATCGCAGCCATCACCTCCTGCACCAACACCTCCAACCCCAGCGTGATGATGGCGGCCGGGCTGGTGGCGAAGAAGGCCGTGGAAAAAGGCCTGACGCGCAAGCCATGGGTCAAGACCTCCCTGGCGCCGGGTTCGAAAGTGGTTACCGACTATTACAAGGCGGCCGGCCTCACCCACTACCTGGACACACTTGGTTTCGACTTGGTGGGCTACGGCTGCACCACCTGCATCGGCAATTCCGGGCCGCTGCCCGAGCCGATCGAAAAAGCCATCCAGCAAGCCGACCTCACCGTCGCCTCAGTGTTGTCCGGCAACCGCAACTTCGAGGGCCGCGTGCACCCACTGGTGAAAACCAACTGGCTGGCCTCGCCGCCCCTGGTGGTGGCCTACGCGTTGGCGGGTACGGTGCGTATCGACATCAGCAGCGAGCCCCTGGGTAATGACCAGCAGGGCAACCCGGTGTACCTCAAGGACATCTGGCCCAGCAGCCAGGAGATCGCCGACGCGGTGGCCCAGGTCAGCACGGGCATGTTCCACAAGGAATACGCCGAAGTATTTGCCGGCGACGCACAGTGGCAAGCGATTGAGGTGCCGCAAGCGGCGACTTATGTGTGGCAGAAGGATTCCACCTATATCCAGCATCCGCCGTTCTTCGACGATATCGCCGGGCCGCTGCCGGTGATCGCAGACATCAAGGGCGCCAACGTGCTGGCCCTGCTCGGCGACTCGGTGACCACCGACCACATCTCCCCTGCCGGCAACATCAAGACCGACAGCCCGGCCGGCCACTACTTGCGCGAGCAAGGCGTGGAGCCACGGGACTTCAACTCCTACGGCTCACGCCGGGGCAACCATGAAGTGATGATGCGCGGCACCTTTGCCAATATCCGGATCCGCAACGAAATGCTCGGCGGCGAGGAAGGTGGCAATACGCTGTATATCCCGACCGGCGAGAGAATGGCGATCTACGATGCTGCGATGAAATACCAGGCATCGGGCACACCGCTGGTGGTAATCGCCGGCCAGGAGTACGGCACCGGCTCAAGCCGCGACTGGGCGGCAAAGGGCACCAACCTGCTGGGCGTCAAGGCGGTGATCGCGGAAAGCTTCGAGCGAATCCACCGCTCCAACCTGGTAGGCATGGGCGTGCTGCCGTTGCAGTTCAAGCTGGACCAGAACCGCAAGTCGCTCCAGCTCACCGGCAAGGAGAAGATCGATATTCTCGGGCTGACGAATGCCGAGATCGAACCTCGGATGAACCTGACGTTAGTGATTACCCGGGAAGATGGCCGCAGCGAGAAGATCGAGGTGCTGTGCCGGATCGATACGCTTAACGAAGTGGAATACTTCAAGGCAGGCGGTATCTTGCATTACGTGCTGCGCCAGTTGATCGCCTCTTAAGCAACACTGCAAAACCAATGTGGGAGGGGGCTTGCTCCCGATGCCGGAGTGTCAGGTTAAACATCTTTACCTGACACTCCGCTATCGGGAGCAAGCCCCCTCCCACATTTTTGACCGCGCTCCGATCAGAACAACCACTTCCACAGCAATACCAGCACAACCACCGCCAACACCGGTCGCGCAATGCGGTAGGCCTTGGGATGCTTGCGCTTCCACTGCTTGACCTGGCCGCTGAACTTGTCGCTGAAGCTCTTGCTCCAGGCATACGCCTGGTTGATGCCACCCACGCGCTCGTCGTCGAGGTTCTGCGGCGCGGTAGCACGCCCCAGTTGCTTGCTGACCCAGCGGTTGACGCGGGTCATCAGGTGGTTGCTCAGCGGGCGTTCGATGTCGCAGAACAGGATTACACGGGTCTGATCGGTTTCGTTCTTGACCCAGTGCACATAGGTTTCGTCGAACATCACGTCTTCACCGTCGCGCCAGGCATAGACCTGGCCGTCGACGAAGATGCGGCAGTCGTCGGAGTTCGGCGTGGACAGCCCCAGGTGATAGCGCAGGGAGCCGGCGAACGGGTCGCGGTGCGGGTTCAGGTGGCTGCCGCCCGGCAACAGCGCAAACATTGCGCCCTTGACGTTGGGGATACTGCTGACCAGCGCCACGGTTTTCGGGCACAGGGCCTCAGCCGATGGCAGGGGCTTGTCGTACCACTTGAGATAGAAGCGCTTCCAGCCTTTTTTGAAGAACGAGCCGAAACCGGCATCGTTGTTCTTTTCGGCGGCGCGGATGTAGCCCTCGTCGAACAGGTGCATGGCCTCTTCGCGGATCACTTCCCAGTTGTCCTTGAGCACGTCCAGTTCCGGGAACTTGCTGCGGTCCAGGTAGGGCTTGGACGGTACCGCGGAAAACAGGTACATCAAGGCGTTATACGGGGCGAACAGCGCCGAATGGTTGACGAACTGGCGCAGCATCGGCAAGCGGGCCTTGCCGCGCAGGTGCACGTACAGCGTGCTGCCGATAAACAGCAGCAACACCGACAGTTTGGCGGCCAAAGAAAAGGTCATGCAGCAACTCCTGGAAATAAGCGCCTGGCCAACAGCAGACGTAGCAGCCGGCCATGATAAACATTTGGGCCATTATGCAGAAGACCTTGGCCAATCGGCTGACCTGAATCAACACCCCGTCGCCCTCTGGTGTAGGCGCTCAAACCTGGTTTTCCTGCTCGGTAAACAAATCACTGAACAACATGCTCGACAGGTAGCGCTCACCGGAGTCCGGCAGGATCACCACGATGGTCTTGCCCTGCATTTCCGGCTTCTCGGCCAGGCGCACCGCCGCCGCCATGGCGGCGCCGCAGGAGATGCCGCACAAAATGCCTTCTTCCTGCATCAAGCGCAGGGCCATGGCCTTGGATTCTTCGTCAGTGACCAACTCCACGCGGTCGACCATCGACAGGTCGAGGTTTTTCGGCACGAAACCGGCGCCAATGCCCTGGATCTTGTGCGGGCTGGGCTTGATCTCTTCGCCGGCCAGCGCCTGGGTGATCACCGGCGACACGAGCGGCTCCACTGCCACTGACAGAATCGGCTTGCCCGCCGTGTGCTTGATATAGCGCGACACACCGGTGAGGGTGCCGCCCGTGCCCACGCCCGCCACCAGCACATCCACGGCGCCATCGGTGTCGTTCCAGATTTCCGGGCCAGTGGTTTTCTCGTGGATGGCAGGGTTTGCCGGGTTTTCAAACTGGCCCGGCATAAAGTAGGCTCCAGGGTCGGCGGCGACAATTTCTGCGGCTTTTTCAATCGCGCCTTTCATGCCCTTGGCCGGTTCGGTCAGCACCAGCTCGGCGCCGAGGGCCTTGAGCACTTTACGGCGCTCGATGCTCATGGACGCGGGCATGGTCAGCAGCAGTTTATAGCCGCGTGCCGCCGCCACGAACGCCAGGCCGATCCCGGTATTGCCGGAGGTGGGCTCGACAATGGTCATGCCCGGCTTGAGTTTGCCGCTGCTTTCCGCGTCCCAGATCATGTTGGCGCCAATGCGGCACTTCACCGAGTAGCCTGGGTTGCGCCCCTCGATCTTGGCCAGGATGGTGACCCCGCGCGGTGCGATGCGGTTGATCTGCACCAGGGGCGTATTACCGATGGAGTGCGCGTTGTCTGCAAAGATGCGGCTCATGACGGATCCTATTTGGCAATGTCCAGAAAGGTCCCAAGGGTATGCCTCGTGCCACTAGGCGTCCAGTCGGAGGAACGTTGCGCCCCTTGCAACAGTCCATCACCTACGAGCAAGGAGGACTGCCCCATGAAACGTCGTTACAGCTGGCCGCTCTGGACCCTCGCCGGGCTGGTGCTGGTACTGGTTGCCGTGCACATCGCGCTGCCTTACCTGGTGCGCAACTACCTGAATGAAAGGCTCGCCAATATGGGCGACTACCGTGGCGAAATTGCCGATGTGGACCTGGCTTTATGGCGCGGCGCCTACCGGATCAATGGTCTGCAGATCGTCAAGGTCGACGGCAAGGTACCGGTGCCGTTCATCAAGGCGCCGCTCATCGAGTTCGCAGTGAGCTGGCATTCGCTGTGGTACGACCATGCGGTGGTAGCCGAAGGGCATTTCGTACGGCCGGAGGTCAATTTCGTCGACGGTGGCGCCAACAAGCAGGCCTCCCAGACTGGTAAAGGCACCGACTGGCAGGAACAACTGCGCAAGCTGCTGCCGATCACCCTCAATGAAGTGCGCATCGAAGACGGCAAGATCTCGTTTCATAACTTCAGCTCCACGCCCAAGGTCAACCTCAATGCCACCGGGGTCAACGCCAGTTTCTACAACCTGACCAACGTGGTGGACGTCAAAGGCAAGCGCGATGCGCGCTTCGAGGGCAAGGCGCTGTTGCAAGGCCAGGCGCCTCTGGAAGCCAACGCCACCTTTGACCCGCTGAGCGATTTCGAAGAGTTCGAATTTCGCTTGCGCGCCCGCGACCTGCAACTCAAGCGCATGAATGACTTTGCCTCGGCCTATGGCAAGTTCGACTTCAAGGCCGGCACCGGCGACGTGGTGATCGAAGCCCAGGCCGAAAAAGGCCAACTGAGCGGCTATATCAAGCCGCTGCTGCGCGATGTCGAGGTGTTCGACTGGCAGCAGGACGTGGAAAACAAAGACAAGAACATCTTCCGCTCGATCTGGGAGGCTGTGGTTGGCGCCAGCGAGACGGTGTTGAAGAACCAGCGCAAAAACCAGTTCGCCACCCGCGTGGAGCTGAGCGGCAGCGTGCATCAACAAAACGTCAGTGCGTTTTCCGCGGTGATCGCGATTCTGCGCAACGGGTTCATCCAGGCGTTCAACGCGCGCTATGAACAACCCAAGCCAACGGCGGAGTGAGCCTGACCGGCCATTCAGAGACTGAATAGCCCGTCTGCGTTCACAGTCGCCGGGGCTGCGCGGTATAGTCGGGCATTGATGAATTCGAGGAATGACCGATGAAGTTCGAAGGCACCCAGGCCTATGTGGCTACCGATGACCTGAAACTGGCCGTCAACGCCGCCATCACCCTGGAGCGTCCGCTGCTGGTCAAGGGCGAACCGGGCACCGGCAAGACCATGCTCGCCGAGCAATTGGCCGAGTCCTTTGGTGCCAGATTGATCACCTGGCACATCAAGTCCACCACCAAGGCCCACCAGGGCCTCTACGAGTACGACGCGGTCAGCCGCCTGCGCGACTCGCAACTGGGTGTGGACAAGGTGCACGACGTGCGCAACTACCTGAAAAAGGGCAAGCTCTGGGAAGCCTTCGAATCCGAGGAGCGGGTGATCCTGCTGATCGACGAAATCGACAAGGCCGACATCGAGTTCCCCAACGACCTGTTGCAGGAACTCGACAAGATGGAGTTCTACGTCTACGAAATCGACGAGACCATCAAGGCCAAGAAACGCCCGATCATCATCATTACCTCCAACAACGAAAAAGAGCTGCCGGACGCGTTCCTGCGCCGCTGCTTCTTCCATTACATCGCCTTCCCCGACCGCACCACCCTGCAAAAAATCGTCGACGTGCACTACCCGGACATCAAGAAAGACCTGGTCAGCGAAGCGCTGGATGTGTTCTTCGACGTGCGCAAGGTGCCCGGTTTGAAGAAAAAACCTTCCACCTCCGAGCTGGTGGACTGGCTCAAGCTGCTGATGGCCGACAATATCGGCGAAGCCGTGCTGCGCGAGCGCGACCCGACCAAGGCCATCCCGCCGCTGGCAGGCGCCTTGGTGAAGAACGAGCAGGACGTACAATTGCTGGAGCGTCTGGCGTTCATGAGCCGTCGCGGTAATCGCTGATGCTGCTCAACCTGTTCAATGAAATGCGGGCCGCCAAGGTGCCGGTGTCGGTGCGCGAGCTGCTCGACCTGATCAACGCGCTGAAACAACGCGTGACCTTCGCCGACATGGACGAGTTCTACTACCTGGCGCGGGCGATCCTGGTCAAGGATGAACGGCATTTCGACAAGTTCGACCGGGCTTTTGGCGCCTACTTCAATGGCCTCGAAAAGCTCGACGATCACCTGCAGGCGCTGATCCCCGAAGAGTGGCTGCGCAAGGAGTTCGAGCGCTCGCTGAGCGATGAAGAGCGCGCGCAGATCCAGTCCCTCGGCGGCCTCGACAAGCTGATCGAGGAATTCAAGAAACGCCTGGAAGAACAGAAAGAACGCCACGCCGGCGGCAACAAATGGATCGGCACCGGCGGCACCAGCCCCTTCGGTTCCGGCGGCTACAACCCGGAAGGCATTCGTGTGGGCGATGCGGGCAAGCGCCAGGGCAAGGCGGTGAAGGTGTGGGACCAGCGCGAGTACAAGAACCTCGACGATCAGGTGGAACTGGGCACGCGCAACATCAAGATCGCCCTGCGCCGCCTGCGCAAATTCGCCCGCCAGGGTGCGGCGGAAGAGCTGGACATCGATGGCACCATCGACCACACCGCGCGCGACGCCGGGCTGTTGAATATCCAGATGCGCCCCGAACGACGCAACACTATCAAGCTGTTGCTGCTGTTCGATATCGGCGGCTCGATGGACGCCCATGTGAAGATCTGCGAAGAGCTGTTCTCTGCCTGCAAGACCGAGTTCAAGCACTTGGAGTACTTCTACTTTCATAACTTCGTGTACGAGTCTGTGTGGAAGAACAACCAGCGCCGCACCTCGGAGCGCACCTCCACTCAGGACCTTCTGCACAAGTACGGCGCGGACTACAAAGTGATCTTTATCGGCGATGCGTCCATGGCGCCCTATGAAATCACCCAGGCCGGCGGCAGCGTCGAGCACTGGAACGAGGAGCCTGGGTATGTATGGATGCAGCGGTTCATGGCCAAGTACAAGAAGCTGATCTGGATAAACCCGTATCCCAAGGATACCTGGGGGTATACGGCGTCGACGGGGATCGTGCGCGAGTTAGTGGAGGACCAGATGTACCCGCTGACGTTGCGCGGGTTGGAAGAAGGTATGCGTTTTCTCTCCAAGTAACCCAAATCCAATACACATCCAATGTGGGAGGGGGCTTGCCCCCGATAGCAGTATGTCAGTCAATACATCAGTGACTGGACCACCGCTATCGGGAGCAAGCCCCCTCCCACATTTTGGACTGCAGTGTTACTGGAATCGGCGCAAATAGTCGATGTGCTGTCGATGCGCGGTTTCCTGCACCACCGGTGTCAATCGCACCTTCTCCCCCGGCAGGCACTGCGCCAGGCGCGCCAGGGATAAAGGCGTCAGCGCACCCAACCGTGGATAACCGCCGATGGTCTGCCGATCATTGAGCAACACAATCGGCTGCCCATCCGGCGGTACCTGGATCGCGCCCAGGGGAATGCCTTCAGAAATCAACGACGGTCCCTGATAGTGCAGCGGCGTGCCGAGCAAGCGCATGCCCATGCGGTCGGCGCGGCTGTCCAGCGCCCATTCGGTGTTGAACGCGTCGAATAAACTCTGCCCGCTGAACCGGCCTATTTGGGCGCCGACGATTACGTCCAGTGAGGCACCGGATTGCAAATCCGGGTTGGCCAGCACCCTCATCGCCCCGCCCGTGCCGGAATAGGCCAAGCGCCCGCCTTCGACCAATGCCTTGCCCAAACCGTCGACGCCGCCCAACTCCTCACGCACCACCGTTGCACAGCTGCCCAGCACCTGCGGCGCATCGAACCCGCCCGGCGCCGCCAGGTAAGCCCGTGCGCCCTTGAACGGCTGGGTAAAGCGCAAGCGCTGGCCTTTTTGCAGGATAAAACTGCGCCCTGGGCTGATTGCGCGCTCGTCGATAAAGGCGCCAAGGTCGGCACCGGCCAGGGCCAGCAGGCAGTAGTCCTCGGCCTGCACGGTAAAGCCGCCCAGGGTGATTTCCACCACGGGCGCATCCAGCGCATTGCCCAGCAGCCAATTGGCCCACGACATCGACACCCAATCCAGCGCGCCGCCCTGGGTCACGCCCAGGTGGCGCACGCCGAAACGTCCGGCATCCTGCAACAGGCACAGCGGCGTGCTGGCTTCGATCAACAAGCGGCTCATGCCTGCGCCTCCAAGGGCGTGTCATCGCCGCCCAGGTTGACGAACTCCGCGTGGCTGACCGCCTCGAAGCGCACCGTGTCGCCCGGCTGCATCAGGCTGTAGCCGTCGCGCTCGCGGTCGAACAGTTTGGCCGGGGTGCGCCCGATCAGGTTCCAGCCACCGGGGGACACCACCGGATAGGCGGCGGTTTGCCGCTCGGCGATACCCACACTGCCGGCCGTCACGCGCTTGCGCGGGGTGCTGAGGCGCGGTGTGGCGAGGACTTCATCCACCAGCCCCATAAAGGCAAAACCGGGGGCGAAACCGAGGGCGAACACTTGATAAAGGTGAGTGCTGTGGCGACGAATCACTTCAGCCACCGCAAGCCCGCTGCGCTGGGCTATCAACGTCAGTTCCGGGCCAACGCTCAGGTCGTACCACACCGGCAGCACATGGCAGCGGCCGCCGCCCTGGGCCTGGGGCTGCAGGTCGGTCAGCGCCTGGTCGATCAACGCCCGCGCCTCGGCCGGGGCCAGCGTGGCGAGGTCGTAATGCACCATCAAAGTGGTGTAGGACGGCACCAGGTCGACCAAGGCACCGCCGAACCCGCTGCGCAACCGCTGGGTGGCGGCGAGCATCCACGGCATGTTGGTTTCGGCAATCTCATCGAACAGCCGCACCATCAGGCAGTCGATGGCCACCACTTCAATCCGTGGCTTCATGCTGGTTTCAACGCCTGGCGGATACGCTGCACCGCGGCCACCGAGCTGGCGTTATCACCGTGGACGCACAACGTGTGGGCCTGCAAGACCAAGGCGCTGCCGTCGCTGGCGCTCAGGGCCTCACCTCGGGAAATAGTCTCCGCCTGATTGACGATGGTCTCGGTATCGTGGTGCACCGCACCCGGCAGTTGGCGAGAAACCAGATGGCCCTGGCTGTCATAGGCGCGGTCGGCAAAGGCTTCGAACCACAGGGTCACACCGTATTCATCGCCCACGGCCTGGGCCGCGCTGTTGTCGCGCGTGGCCAGCAACATCAGCGGCAGGTCGCCGTAAGCGGCCACGGCCTGGATCACCGCGCGCAGCTGGGCGGGGTTGGCCATCATGTCGTTGTACATCGCGCCATGGGGTTTCACGTAACTGACGCGCCCCCCTTGTGCGCGGCAGATCCCATCCAGCGCACCGATCTGGTAGTGCAGCAGGTCCTGGATTTCCTGGGGCGTGTAGTTCATGGAGCGCCGGCCGAAGCCTTGCAGGTCCTGATAGGCCGGGTGCGCGCCCACTTGCACGGCGTGCTTGAGCGCCAGGCTGACGGTCTTGCGCATGATGCTCGGGTCGCCGGCATGGAAGCCGCAGGCCACGTTGGCGCAATCGATGAACGGCATGACTTCAGCGTCCAGACCCATCGTCCAGTTGCCAAAGCTTTCGCCGATGTCGCAATTCAATAGCAGGCGGCTCACGGGGTCGCTCCTGTAGGCTTTGTTTTTTTGTAGTGTGGGATCTTTTACCAACATCTCGCAACGATGTTGTCCTGAACCCCAACGACGCTTATCGTGGAACGACTCGATTTTTGGCGCTGGCCCGGTGCGGCGTCCAACTAATAAAAACCGATCCAAGCATAAGAAAAAGTTGATCCCATGAATTTGAAGTTCCTCGAAACCTTCGTCTGGGTGGCCAAGCTCAAGAGTTTCCGCCTGACCGCCGAAAAGCTGTTCACCACCCAGGCGTCGATTTCCAGCCGCATTGCCGTGCTCGAAAGCGAGTTGGGGGTAAAGCTGTTCCTGCGCGATTCGCGTGGCGTGAGCCTGACCCCGGAAGGTTTGAAGGTGCTCGACTATGCCGAGCAGATGATGGTGACCATGCAGGGCTTGAAGCAGTCCCTGGAAACCACCAGCAGCAAGGTCGGACGGATTCGGATCGGCGCGATGGACACCGTGATTCACACCTGGCTCAGCCCGTTGGTCGCTGAGTTGATGAGCCTGTTCCCGCGGGTAGAAATCGAATTGGTCGCCGATACTGCATTGAACTTAAGCGATCAGCTGCAAAAAGGCTTCCTCGACCTGATCCTGCAAACTGACCTGCTGCGCCTGGAAAGCGTGCGCAGCCTGGAACTGGGCAGCCACCCCATGGCGTGGATCGTCGCCAGCCAGTCGATCTATAACCGCGACTACGCTTCCCTCGCCGAATTGGCCCAGGAACGTATCATCACCTACTCGAAAAACTCCTGCCCCCATCAGGATGTGCTGAGCCTGATGCAGGCCAACGGCGTGGCCGCGCCACGGATGAATTGCGTGAATTCGGTGTCGGCCATCACCCGTTTACTGCGCGATGGCTTTGGCATTGGCGCACTGCCGCCGGTGCTGGTCAGCGAAGAGCTGGCACGGGGGAATTGGTGATGCTGCCGATGGCGCAGAAGTTGCCAAACCTGCAGGTGGTGGTGTCGTGGCGGGTCGGGGTGGAATTGGTGGAGGAGATTGTGGGGTTGTGCCAGAAGGTCGTTGCTCGCTATGCCGAAGAAGTCGGCGAAGAGCGAATGGTGCTGAGCCACTGAATGAACCGGGTCCAAATGTGGGAGGGGGCTTGCTCCCGATAGCAGGGTGTCAGTCAGCCTATTTCCAGCTGACCCACCGCTATCGGGAGCAAGCCCCCTCCCACATTTTAGAGGCCTTTGAGGTCCCGCTCTTCGATCGGCCGGCTCTGGCGCAGGCGTCGGCCGCCCAGCACCACCCAATCGATAAGTCGATACAGGCATTCGATACCGAACGACAACAGCATCGCCCCACCCAGGCCCCAGCCCATGGCTTCGGGCGTGAGCAATATCTGGTAGCTGTAGCCATTCCAGGTTTCCAGGCGAATATCCGGATCGGCGGCCACCGCCACTTGCAGGGCGCGGATGTACCAGGGGCCTTGCATGGCCTGGAATTGCTTGTCCAACTCGAGCTGCCGGTCGAGCATCGCGCCCAGGCTGCTCGCGTCGCTCTGGAACACCGGGTCGTCACTGGCACGGTAATGCGCCACCAGGGCTTGCATGTCACCGTTGAAGAACTGCTGCGCGGTGGACTCGAACCCGCGCAGGCCCGTCTGGGCCTCGATCAGGTGGGCTTCGACGCGCTTGGCGTAATCGTTGATGAAGCCCGGCACTTGCACACCGACCAACAAGCCAATGGCAAACAGCACCAACCGCAGATAACTGAGCAACATGGTCGATTCCTTATTCGGTAACGCCCTGGCTGACGCATTCGCCGCGCCGCCACAGGCTCCATTGGCCCGGTTCGTAGCGGGTCCAGTTTTCGTTGTCGGTCAGAGGCTCGGTGGCGATCACCGTTACCACATCATTGGGGGTGGTTTCGGCCTGAAAATCGACGATCACGTCGACATCTTTCAAGCGGGCCGGGCCAAACGGGGCGCGCCGGGTGATCTGCGCTAGCTTGGTCGAACAGTAGCAGAACAGCCAGTCGCCATCGCTGAGCAGGCAGTTGAACACGCCCTTGCTGCGGTATTCGGCACAGGCGGCGATCAGGTCCGGCAGCATCTGCTCGATATCCACCGGCTCGGGGAAGGCTTCGCGCACGCGGTTGAGCAGGTCGCAGAACGCCGCTTCGCTGTCGGTGTCGCCGACCGGTCGGTAGAAGGTGGCGCGGGGGGTGAAGTCGGCCAGTTGGCCATTGTGCGCAAAACACCAGTTGCGGCCCCACAGTTCGCGCACGAACGGGTGGGTATTGGCCAGGCTCACCTTGCCCACATTGGCCTGGCGGATATGGCCGATCACCACTTCGCTCTTGATGGGATAGCGCTGCACCAGCAACGCGACTTCCGACTCGCTGCTCGCGGCCGGGTCCTGGAACAGGCGCAGGCCACGGCCTTCGTAGAAGGCGATGCCCCAACCGTCGCGGTGCGGGCCGGTACGCCCGCCCCGCTGCATCAGCCCGGTAAAGCTGAACACGATATCGGTGGGGACGTTGGCACTCATGCCCAATAATTCACACATGCCAGGGCTCTCGCTGCAGGACGGACAACGTTAAAGGCGCGGTTCGACCCGCATGCCACCGACGGGCGCCGGGCGATGGAACGGTTCGTCTTCTTCCGGCTCGGCGGCCAACGCGGCATCCGTGGCGGCCTTGCGCTCGCGGCGGGCATTGGCGGCGCGCTCGAGGGGCCAGCGGATCAGCACGAACACGATGTACAGCCCGAACACGATCATGGTGTACATGAACAGGTCGGAGATGGCGCGCCAGGCGTTATTGCCGACCTTGAGCACCAGGTCCAGGGCGGTGATCGCCACGGCCGGCGCGAACTGGGTCTTGATCGGGTCGACGATGGTGGGACTGAGCAACAGCACCGCCATCAGTAACTGCAACGGCTCACGCAGCCAGCGCCACATCCAGCGGGTCATGCGCCACCACACTAACAGGCAGCCCAAAGCGGCGAAGGCGTAAAGGCCCCAAGCGGTCAGATAGTCGTTCTCGGTCATGGTGTCCATGGCAAGGCTGGCAAAGAGGCGGCTATGATAACGGCTTTTGCGTGTCGCGGCTGCAATGCCGGCCACCGTCCGCCCGATAGAGAATTATCCATGCCTATTTCGACCGCACCGATTGCCCGCAAGGCCCCAGGCCCAGACCCGTACGCCTGGCTGCAGGAGCGTGACAGCCGCGACGTCCTCGATTACCTCAAGGCCGAAAACGCCTGGCAAGAGGCGCAGCTCGCCGACCAGCAGGCGTTGCGCGAGACCCTGTTCGAAGAGATCAAGGGCCGTATCCTGGAAACCGACTTGTCCCTGCCCTCCCCCTGGGGCCCGTATCTGTACTACACCCGCACCACCGCCGGTGACGAATACGCGCGCCACTACCGCTGCCGCCGCCCGGCCGATGACAGCAACCAGGTGGATGAGCACAGCGAAGAACTGCTGCTGGACCCGAACGAGCTGGCCAATGGCGGGTTTTTCTCCCTCGGCGCGTTCAGCATCAGCCCCGACCATCAGCGCCTGGCCTACAGCCTCGACACCAGCGGTGAAGAGATCTACACCCTGTTCGTGAAGGAATTGGCTACCGACAAGGTCAGCGAACTGGCGTTCGACAACTGCGACGGCAGCATGACCTGGGCCAACGACAGCCTCACGCTGTTTTTTGGCGAACTGGACGACACCCATCGCCCGCACAAACTCTACCGCTACCGCCTGGACGGCACGGCGGCGCAGGAAGTGTTCCACGAACCCGACGGACGTTTCTTCCTGCATTGCTACCGTTCCAGCTCCGAGCGCCAGTTGCTGCTGGCCCTGGGCAGCAAGACCACCAGCGAAATCTGGGCACTGGACGCCGACCAGCCGCACCTGGGTTTCACCTGCCTGGCGCCACGGGTAGAAGACCATGAATACGATGTCGACCACGGCCAACTGAACGGCCAGTGGACCTGGTTTATCCGCAGCAACCGCGACGGCATCAATTACGCACTGTTCGTTGCCGCCGACACCGGCACGGTGCCCACCGAAGCCGACTGGCAGAACCTGATCCCCCACAGCGACGAGGTGATGCTGGACGGCATCAGCCTGAATGCCAGCGCCATGACCTTGAGCCTGCGCATCGGTGGCCTGCCGGTGATCGAAGTGCACCCCGAGGGCGTGCCGGCCTATCGCGTGGAATTGCCTGACGCGGCCTACAGCCTCTACGTACAGGACAGCCTGGAATTTATCAGCGACAAGGTCCGCCTGCGCTATGAAGCCCTGAACCGCCCGGCCCAGGTGCGCCAGCTGGACCTGGCCAGCGGCGCTCAACAGGTGCTCAAGCAAACCCCGGTTCTCGGCGCATTCAATGCCGACGACTACGTCAGCCAGCGCCTGTGGGCCACGTCCGCCGACGGCACCCAGGTGCCGATCAGCCTGGTGGTCAAGCGTGACCAGCTCGGCAAGCCGACACCGTTGTACCTGTATGGCTACGGCGCTTACGGCCAAAGCCTCGACCCGTGGTTCTCCCACGCACGCCTGAGCCTGCTCGACCGTGGCGTGGCGTTTGCCATCGCCCATGTGCGCGGCGGCGGCGAACTGGGTGAAGCCTGGTATCGCAACGGCAAGCAGGAACACAAGCAGAACACGTTCAGCGATTTCATCGCCTGCGCCGAACACCTCATCGCCCAGGGCCTGACTACCGCCAGGCAGCTGGCGATCAGCGGCGGCAGCGCCGGCGGCCTGTTGATCGGGGCCGTGCTCAACCAGCGCCCGGAGCTGTTCCAGGCGGCGATCGCCGAAGTACCGTTTGTCGATGTGCTCAACACCATGCTCGACCCGGACCTGCCGCTGACCGTCACGGAGTACGACGAATGGGGCAACCCGCAGGAGCCCGAGGTGTATGCGCGCATCAAGGCGTATGCGCCTTACGAAAACGTGCGGGCCCAGGCCTACCCGCACCTGCTGGTGATCGCCGGTTACAACGACAGCCGCGTGCAGTACTGGGAAGCGGCCAAGTGGGTGGCCAAATTGCGCGACACCAAGACCGACGACAACCTGCTGCTGCTCAAGACCGAGCTGGGTGCCGGTCACGGTGGCATGAGTGGCCGTTACCAGGGATTACGTGACGTAGCGCTCGAATACGCCTTTGTCTTCAAGGCGCTGGAACTGATTTAGGAACTTAGCCAGGCGGTCCTGTCTGAACACAGGACCGCCTACCGAATTGATGGACCAAGATCGCAGTTATGTCAGAACCCACCCTGCTCAACCAAGAAATCCGCGACATGCTGATGGACTGCGGCCTGTTCGACCCGCTGCTACCGGAAGATTTTCATATCGCCGCGGGCTACTTCAATATCAGCAGCATTGCCCAGGATGAGGTGATTTTCCTCGAGGGCGATGCCGGCACCTTCATGTGCATCCTCCACAGCGGCCAGGTTGCGGTGCAGAAAACCAACCACGCAGGCCAACGCCTGACCATCGCCACCCTGCGCAGCGGCCGGGCCTTTGGCGAAATGGCGGTACTCGACGGCGAACGGCGCTCGGCCAGCTGCATGGCGGCCACCGACTGTGTGCTGCTGAACCTGGGCAAGGACGCTCTGGAGAAAATGCTCAACGAAGCGCCCAGGGTGGCGGCCAAGATCATCCGCGCGATTGCCATCGCCCTGTCCAAGCGTTTGCGCATGGCTGACGGGCAATTACTGGCGCAACAGTTTTAACCGCCAGGCGTCTTCGGCTTGCTGTCGTTCTGCTGCAGGCCCGGCACGGTCTGGTCCTTGGGCGGCGCCGGCAGCACGATGGGTGCCAGGGGCGGCGAGCCGTTGGTCTTGGGCACGACGGGCGGCGTGACCTGCGGGTACAACGTAGGCGTTGGCGTGCCCGGCGCGCCGGGGGTGGGTGCGGGGGCGACCGGTACGGTTTGCGACTCCTGCGCCTGTGCCGCACCCAATGCGAGCGCGCCAAGCACAATGACCGTTAGAATACTGCACTTCATCGATGGCTCCATGGCCTGACCGGAATGTCGTAAGGCTACTCCCAACCGCGCAAGAATGCCCTTCCCAATGAGATTTCCATGAAACGTTTCGTTCTGCTGGACACCACTCCGATCCCCGACAACGGCGGTGCCTTGTGCCTGTTCGAATACGGCGAGGATTTCGTGATCAAGATTCAGGGCGGTGACGGTGGCCAGTTGATGAACACGCGCATGCACGGCTCCGAAGATGTCCTGGCGGAGATCCCCTGCCGCAAGGTCGCGGGGCGCCCGGGCTCACGGGTGCTGATCGGCGGCCTGGGCATGGGATTCACCCTGGCCTCGGCGCTCAAGCACTTGGGCAAGAGCGCCGAAGTGGTGGTGGCGGAATTGGTCCCGGGCGTGGTGGAGTGGAACCGTGGGCCGCTGGGCGAAAAGTCCGGCCGCCCCTTGCTCGACCCACGCACGGTGATCCGCCTGGAAGACGTGGCCAAGGTGCTGCAGGCCGAGCCCCAGGGCTTTGATGCGATCATGCTCGACGTCGATAACGGCCCTGAAGGCCTCACGCAGAAGGCCAACAGCTGGCTGTATTCCGCCGGTGGCTTGGCCGCCTGCGCCAAAGCGCTGCGCCCCAAGGGCGTGCTGGCGGTGTGGTCAGCCAGCGCCGACAAACTGTTCAGCGACAAACTGCGCAAGGCCGGTTTCAAGGCCGAGGAAGTGCAGGTGTTTGCCCACGGCAACAAGGGCACGCGGCATACCATCTGGATTGCGGAAAAGCTCAAGGGCTAATTGCGCTGTGATTAGCTAGAATCAACCTGTCCGTGACCACCCAATAGCCAGGAGCCATGATGAGCTCGACCAATCCGCCCTCCCACACCGCCAAGCTGGACCGCATCCTCGCCGATGCCCAGCGCGACCGGGAAATGGGCTACCGCGACAAAGCCCTGAAAATGTACCCCCACGTGTGCGGCCGCTGCGCCCGTGAATTCGCCGGCAAGCGCCTGAGCGAACTGACCGTGCATCACCGCAACCACAATCATGACGACAACCCCCAGGACGGCTCCAACTGGGAATTGCTCTGCCTGTACTGCCACGACAACGAACATTCGCGCTATACCGACCAGCAGTATTTCGGCGAAGGCTCCACCAGCAGCCCGACGATTGCCAAGGCCACGCACAACCCGTTTGCGGCGTTGGCGGGGTTGATGAAGAAGGACGACTGAGGATTTTGTCGCCTGTTCCGGCCTCATCGGGAGCAAGCCCCCTCCCACATTTGACTGTATTCACAAATCAAAATGTGGGAGGGGGCTTGCTCCCGATAGCGATCGCCCCAGCACCACGATGCCCCAAAGCCGTATAATCGCGGTTTTTCTCCAAGGCACCTTTCCCCGTGGGCAATAAACGCTACAGCTGCATCGGCCTGTACAACCCCAAATCCCCTGAAAACGTCGGCTCGGTAATGCGCGCCGCCGGCTGCTACGGTGTGGCTTCGGTGTTCTATACCGGCGTGCGCTACGAGCGCGCGCGGGACTTCATCACCGACACCAAGAAGGTCCACCACGACATTCCGCTGATCGGCATCGATGACCTGAAGAAGATCCTGCCCCTGGGCTGCATCCCCGTCGCCGTGGAACTGGTGGAAGGCGCCCGCCCGCTGCCCGAATACACCCACCCCGACCGCGCGCTGTATATCTTCGGCCCGGAAGATGGCTCGCTGGATAAAGACATTCGCGACTGGTGCGAAGACGTCGTCTATATTCCGACCATCGGCTGCATGAACCTTGCCGCCACTGTCAACGTGGTGCTCTACGACCGCCTGGCCAAGGGCAACAACACCCGCTCGGGCCCCAAGTACTGAAATATCGGGAACATCCGGCCCTCGAGAACAGTCAGCTACTTACACTTGCCTTTGTAGGAGACAGACCATGAGCGACAGCAAAACCCTGCGACCTTTCATTGAACATCAGCAGCCTGAAGCCCCGCGTACACAGAACGTGCACGGCTGGGAGCGCATCGGCTCGGTGGCCGGTGGCGTGATGATGGTAGGCAAAGGCCTGCGCCGTGGCGGGCTCTTCGGGCTGATCCAGGTGGCGATTGGTGGCGTGGCGCTGGCTCGGGGTTTCACCGGGCACAGTTCGCTCAAGGACAAGCTGGAGCAAGGCCGCCAGGAAATGAACAGCGTACGCACGAAGATCGAGCGCGCTGGCGCGGAGCTGCAGAACTTGAAGACCAAGGCTGAAGTGGCGGCTGAGAAAGCCACGAAAACCGTGGGGTGACCCAGGTCTTCGGCCTATAGAGATTCAAATGTGGGAGGGGGCTTGCTCCCGATAGCAGGGTGTCAGTCACCGCATACAGTGACTGAACCACAGCAATCGGGAGCAAGCCCCCTCCCACATTTTGCTTTGTGCATGGCTTGAAGATCAGCGCAGCAGCTTGCTGTCGAGCACGGCGGATGAACCATCGATGATGCGCTCAGCCAGTTGCACAAACTCTTTTGTGGTAACGCTACCGGCCCGCATCACCGCCTGTGCCAGATCATCCAGCGAGCGCTTGTTATGGGTTTTCACGCGGATCTCTCGGTCCAGCTCCTGCAACACCACCACGGCCCGTGACACCGTCGCGCCGCTGACATGTTCGCCCCGCAGGCGCGTCACGTCCTTGCCCTCCTTCGCCAGGCGCGCCTGTATCGCCTGATACCGTTCATCGGTGATCCCCCCGGCGCGGCGTACCAGCTCGATGGCGTAATAGCCGGCCAGGCCTTCGCTGATCCAGTCACTGCTGTCGTGGTCATTGAAACGGGCGATGGCCTGCACCACTTCGCGGATCAACGGGCTGCTGCCGTCTTCGCTGACCAGCGGCGTGCGGCTGTTGAGGTAGATCGAGTCACGCGCCGAAACTGCGCCACGGCGCATCGGATCGCTGGCGCCCACCACCAGCAATTTGGCCGGGTGGCGCGGGAACGCGGCTTCCACCTGCGGCCACACGAAGGTCAGCAGCGTCAGCACATCCATACGCCGCATGCCCTGGCCCTTGGGCGAGGTCACGGTAACGTCGGTTTCCCCCAGGCGCATGCGGCGGCTGCCCAGGTTACCGGCAAGCATCCAGCCGGTGGGGCGGTCGAACAGGCGGGATACGTTGTCGACGCGGAACCGATTTTTGCCGATACGCGGCCAGGCGGTCTCGACGCTTTTCCAGCCTGGCGGCAGCTCAAACATCAGCCGCGCGACCAGCTCCACCCCGTCCTGCTGGTCCAGCCGTGCGGCGGGCACCAGGTCATCGCCACGAAACAGCGCCCAGCCTGGCGTCATACGCGTTTCATAGCTGCCCGGCTTGCGCGCGTGGGTGAGGCGTACGCGATAGGTCAGGCTGGCCTTGTCGGCGCCGGGTTGCCAATGACCGCGATGACCAGTGACTTTCCATTGCCCATCGGCCTTGAAGTCGCTGTAGTCACCGTCCTGGCCCAGGTCAAAATCCAGGCTGCGCACGGCGGAACCCTGGGACAGGCTCACGCGCACTTCGGCCTGATCGCTCTGGGGCAGGAGTTTGACGTGGTAATCCAGGTCGACTTTCTTCGCGCACCACGCCGGCATGCTCAGCGCCAGCAACACGGCAGCGGTCGCCAGCTTGAATCCCACCCTCATACACACTCCTTGTTCAACCTGCCCGGAAGATCAGGTAATCCTCCCAGTCGTCCTCTGGCACGCTGCCTTCGCTGAGCATGCGCCCGGACTGGGAAATGCGTTCGTGGTGCACGGCGTCGCGGTCGCCACAGACCAGGTGGTGCCACAGTGGCAAATCCTTGCGCTCGCTGACCAGTCGATAGCCGCAGGTGGGCGGCAGCCACTTGAACTGGTCGGCCTGGCCGGGTGTGAGCTGGATGCAGTCGGGCACCGACGCGCGACGGTTGGGATAGTCGGTGCACTGGCAGGTTTTCAGGTCGAGCAGTTTGCAGGCAATGCGGGTGTAATAGACGCTGTTGTCGTCTTCATCCTCAAGCTTTTGCAGGCAGCACAGGCCACAGCCGTCGCACAACGACTCCCATTCCTCCTGGTCGAGGTGTTCGAGGGTTTTGCGTATCCAGAAAGGTTCGACTTTGGCGGCCATGGCTCTGCATCAGTATCGGTAGGTGAAAAGGCCGCCAGTCTAGTGCCCAAGCCCCCTCGGGCCAAGCGCTGTCGACTGGCGGTGTAACAACACTTGTCAGTCTAGTAGCGGCGCAGTAGTTTTGAGCGCCGAATCGACGATCAGGAACTGCTTATGACCCGTGTTGCCGACTACCCGATCCACCCCCAGTTTATCGACCGCTGGTCGCCGCGCGCCTTTACCGGCGAAAGCATTCCCCAGGAAACCCTGCTGAGCTTCTTCGAGGCGGCGCGTTGGGCCCCTTCGGCCTACAACTCGCAGCCATGGCGTTTTCTCTATGCCCGTCGTGACACGCCGGATTGGCAGCGTTTCCTGGGCCTGCTCAATGAATTCAACCAGGGCTGGGCGCAGCATGCGTCGGCGCTGGTGATCATCGCCTCGAAAACCGACTTCATCGCTCCCGGTGCCAAGGAAGAAACCCCGGCCTTGTGGCACACCTTCGACACCGGCGCCGCCTGGGCTCACCTGGCCCTGCAAGCCAGCCTGAGCGGCTGGCACACCCACGGCATGGCCGGCTTCGATCAGGAGCTGACCCGCAAGGAGCTGAAGATTCCAGAAGGGTATGCACTGCATGCCGCCGTGGCCATCGGCAAGCTGGGGGATAAGTCGAGCCTGCCGGAGTATTTGCAAGGCCGCGAAGCGCCGAGCCCGCGCAAGCCGCTGAGCGAGCTGGTCTCGGAAGGCGACTTCAGTCTCTGAAGCGTGCACTAATGCGAGCCAGTTAGGGCTTTTTGTAGGAGCGAGGCGGGCGGCTAGCCCTTGCTCGCGAAGAACCCAAGGCGCCCGCGTTTATCCAGAATGAACGCGTTGCCTGAACGTTTTTCGCGAGCAAGCTCGCTCCTACAGGAGCATCATCAGGGCAAGCCCCCTCCCACATTTTTTACCGCGTCGTGTCAGTAACCGCGCTCGAAATCCACTTCCCCGCGCAGTGCCTGTTTGGCCTGGTACGCACGCACGTTCTGCACGAACAGCTCCACCATCATCGACGGCGAAGTCGGCGCCGAGCTGTGCCCGGTCAACAATAAGCCCCACGCCGTCCAGAACGGATGGCGCTGCGGCAGCGGTTCCTGGCGGCACACGTCGATCACCGCACCGGCCAGGTGCCCTTCTTTCAGGGCTTCGACCAGATCGGCATCGACCACCGCCACGCCGCGCCCGACGTTGATAAACAGCCCGGTCGGCTTGAATTGCTTGAACAGGGCCGCGTCGTACAGGTCATGGGTTTCGGGGGTGTTGGGCAGCAGGTTGATCACATAATCCACCTCGCCCACCAGCCGGCCCAATTGTTCGAGCCCGGCGACTTCAATAAATGGCGCCTGCTCGCGGGCCTGGCTGGCGATGCCATACAGCTTGACGCCGAACGGCAGCAGGAACTGCGCCACGCTCTGGCCAATATCACCGGTTCCGACGACCAGCACCTTGCGCCCCGCCAGGCTCTGGCCCAAGCGGTTGTCCCACTTGCGCTCGACCTGGCTGACCAGCCGCGCCAGCACTTCACGTTCGTGACCGAGCATGTAGGTCAGGACGAATTCGGCCATGACCTGGCCAAAGATACCGACCGCACGGGTCAGGCGATAATCACGCGGCAGGCCTTCAGCCAGCAGCGGCGTGATGCCGGCCCAGGTCGATTGCAGCCATTGCGGGTGATGCCCCTGGCGCAACAGCGTTGCCAGCAGGTCCGGCTGGCCCAGCCACACCGGACAATCGGCAGCCAGGCGCGAGAGTTCGGCCGAGTCGCCGCTGGTCAGCACCTCGAGGTCTGGCGCGGCTTCGCGAAGCAATTGGGCGTAGAGCGGGTGATCCTGTTCAGCAATCAGAACACGCATGGTTCAAACCTTTCAAAAACAGTACAGACGGCCGCCCGCATCCTTACGGCCACCGCCAACTCAATACGATTGCGTTGAAGAATGTGCCCGGCACCGGGCACCCACCGATCACATCGGGTCGTTGCGTCGCAGCAGCTCTTCGGGCAAGTGTTCGATGTACTCGTCCTCGGCCGGCGGCATTTGCAGGTGGTAGCCCTGCTTGTCGAGGTTTTCCAGGACCACGACGATGTCTTCGCGCGACAGCTTGCGCTGCGGTGTCAACACCATGTCGAACGCGTGATGCGGCTTGCCGAAGGCCATCATCAACGGCTCCGGCACCCGCTCCAGGGCGTCACTTTTGAGGACGTAGAGGTACATGCCGTCTTTTTTCAAGCTGCGATAAATGGAGCAGATACGTTTCAAGGCTGTTCTCCGGCACTGGCCAGGCTGTCGAGCAGCGCCTGGCCCATCAACTCGCGACGCCAGCCACGCAGCGAGTCTGGCAATTGGTAAGGTCCATCGGGGTAGCCACTTTTAACCAGGGCTTCGAGGGTTTTCTTGCGCAGCATCAGTTCCGGGGCCATGTCCAGGCGTTCAGCTTCAGCCTGGCCCAGGGCGCGCAGTTGCTTGATCAGCGCGGCGGCGTCGACCGGCAGCGGTTCAGGCACGGCAGGCGGCCATTGGTCCATGGGCACGCTGCCCGCACGCTTGATCAGGTCGAGCAGGAACTGGCCGTCCTGACGCACGGTGCGCGGGTGCATGTCTTCGATCTTGCCCAGGGCGGCGAGGTTATCCGGCTGGGATTTGGCCAGGGGCCATAATGAGTGTTCACGGATGATGCGGTTGCGCGGCAGGTCACGGGCACGGGCTTGCTGTTCGCGCCAGGCGCACAGTTCACGCAGTACGGCGAGTTGGGCGCGCGACAGCTTCCACGCCAGCTTGGCGTCGCGGTACACCTCGTACGGGTCGACTTCGCGACGCAGGTTGGCCACCAGTTCGGCACCGTCCTCCAGCACCCAGGTGTACTTGTCATCCGACAGACGCGGGCGCAGGCGGATATACACCTCGGCCAGGTGCACGGCGTCTTCGGCGGCGTAGCTCACCTGGGTGTCGGACAATGGCCGCTGCAGCCAGTCCGAGCGCGTCTCGCCCTTGGGCAGGTCGATATCGAGCACCGCTTGCACCAGGCGCGAGTAACCCATGGAGAAACCCAGGTTCAGGTAAGCCGCAGCCAATTGGGTGTCGAACAACGGCGCCGGCAGGCTGCCGGTCAGGCGCAACAGCACTTCCAGGTCTTCGCTGCAGGCGTGTACCACCTTGATCACGCCTGGGTCTTCCAGCAAGGCAGCCAAGGGTTGCCAGTTGTCGATGGTCAGCGGATCGATCAGGTAAGCGCGCACGCCATCACCGATCTGGATCAGCCCGGCAATGGGATAGAAGGTGTCGACCCGCATGAATTCGGTGTCGAGGGCGACGAATGGCAACTGCTGCCATTCGGCGCAATGCTGGCCGAGGCTATCGTTGTCGCAGATCCAGTGAATATCGATGGCCACACGGCTCTCCCTTGAAGAATGGCGCGCAGTATATATCGCGAAAGGGACTTGCGAGCATCCGCAGTGCACAGGCAACCATGAAAACTCAGACAGGAGATGACGAATAATCCGACAGGCGGGAGTTATCCCCTCTTACGCAGGACGTAGACACACCAGAGCTTGGAGCCCGGCAGGAACTCCCGGTGATTCAAAACCTTGAAGCCCGCCTGGCGAAACTCATCCTCAACCGGCGTACGCGCGGCCACGGACACAATCACGGTATCGCGACTGACCCGGTGAAATTCGCGCAGCAACGCCAGGCGCACCTCGGTGCTGGGCACGTGGCGAAACAACTCCAGGCAGAAAATGCAATCCACCGCGTTGGCCGAAAGCCCGATGGAAAACGCCGAGCCGGGGAATGTCTTGACACGTTTGAGCAACGCCGCTGGATGATGGGTGCGGGCATGGTCGAGCATTTCTTCGGAATTGTCCGACGCCAGGATCACCCGATTGACGTGCTCGCCCAGCACCGGCCAGAACCGCCCGGAGCCGCAGGCCAGGTCCAGGATCAACCCCGGCTCCCCGGCGACCTTCAACGCATGGCGCACCAACCGCGCATCGCGCCATGCGGCCAGGCGCTGCAACAGCCCAGGCGGACGTGTATCACCGCAGACCCTGGCATGCTCACGGTCATGGCGCTCGGTGAATTCGGTCTCGATGGAGGATGGAGGTTGTGACGACATCGCGGGCTCATGTGGCTATAACGGAAGTAGAACGACCTTGGTCCGCAGCTTAACCACTGCAACGTGAAAAAAAGGTCGAAAGCCCTTCGGGTCTTCCGTTGATGATTCGGGAGGCTATTGCAGTAGGGCTAAACCGGCGACGCACCTTGTCCCCCTGCCCCGCGCTGTCAATAATGACCACCCGACCTGCCCCAAGGATTCGACCGCATGAAAGCACCTCTAGCCCTGTGTGTACTGGCGAGCATGGCAACCACCGCCCTGGCCGATACCAGCCCGTCGCGCCTCGACGACGTCATCGAGCGTGGCACGCTGACGGTGTGCACCACCGGCGACTACATGCCCTACACCTCGCTGCGTGCCGATGGTCACTATCAAGGCATTGATATCGCCATGGCCGAATCCCTGGCCAAGAGCCTCAACGCGACGATCACCTGGGTGCCCACCACCTGGAAAACCCTGATGCCGGATTTTCTGGCGCAACGCTGCGACATTGCCGTGGGCGGTATTTCGGTGTCGTTGGAGCGCCAGAAAAAAGCCTTCTTCAGCCAGCCGCTGGGCGTCGACGGCAAGATCCCGCTGGTGCGCTGCGCCGACGTACAGCGCTACCAGAGCGTCGAACAGATCAACCAGCCCCAGGTGCGGGTGATCGAGCCGGCGGGTGGCACCAACGAAGTGTTTGCCCGCACCCACCTGGCCCAGGCGCAGATACGCCTGCACGACAACGTGACGATTTTTGACGAACTGCTGGCGGGCAAGGCCGACGTGATGATCACCGACGCCAGCGAAGCGCGGTACCAGCAAAAGCAAAAACCGGGACTGTGCGCGGTCAACCCCGAGCGGCAGATGCAGTACAGCCAGAAAGCCTTCCTGCTGCCGCGCGATGATGTGGCCTGGAAAAGCTACGTCGACCAATGGTTGCACCTGAGCGTGGCGACCGGGGTGTATGACGGCATCGTCAGTCAGTGGCTGGCGGCGCCTTGATCAGCTTGCGCCACGATTCCCTCGCCGACCGTCTACGCTCTTGTCATTCCAACAAAATCGAGGGACGGATAAATGAACACACTGCTGCGATTCACCTGGCTGTTGCTGTTGTGCTGTAGCCAGGTGCACGCCGCCACGGCCGAGGATGCGGAGGCCCAGGCGGCCAAGGCGCTGCTGGAAAAAGCCCTGGCGTACTACCAGAGCAACGGTGACCAGGCATTGGCCGCTTTCAGCCGCCAAGGTGAGTTCATCGACCAGGACCGCTACGTATTCGTGGTCGATACCAAAGGCGTGCTGCTGGCCAGTGGCGGCCCCTCTTCGGCCTTGATCGGTCGAGACGTGTCCGAGGTACTTGGGCCTGATCTGCAGGCTTCGTTCAAGCAAGCTATCAGCGCACCCGAAGGCCAGGGTATCCAGCAGGCCGATTACCGCTGGCAGAACTGGAATGACGGCAAGGTCGAGCACAAGCATGTGTTTTACCAGCGCGTGGGCGAGCGCATCCTGGCGGTCGGCTATTACCTGCCACGGGCTACGCCGGAACAGGCACGGGCGCTGCGCAACAAGGCGGTGAACGCGCTGGTGAAGGATGAAGCGGGGACGCTCAAGGCGATCAACTCATTGCAGGGTGGTTTTCTGCAGGACGATCTCTACGTGTTCGTGGTGGACCTGGATACGCGGCGCTATGTGGCCCATGGCACCAACCTGCGCTTGATCAATACGGATTTTGCCAAGGTCAAGGACCCGGATGGGAAGCCTGTGGGTGAGCCGATTCTTCAGCTGATGACTGAGCAGGATCAGGGGGAGTACAAATATCGGTGGAAGAATCCGGTGACGGGGAAGGTTGAGAATAAGCATGCTTATTTGCGTAAGGCGGGGCGGTTTATGGTGGCGGTGGGGTATTACAGTCCCTGATTAGGGGTTTTTCGTGGCGGCCTCTGGGCCGACCAAGTAGTGAGTTTTATTGAGTACATATCCGTTATTTAGGTAACGGCGGCTTAGGGTTCCGCTCTTACAGCGGGTCACTTTGGAAAAGCCCCAAAGTAACCAAAGGGCTCTTGCCCCACCACTCGGCACCTCGCTCACGCTCGGTGTGCCCGTAATCCGACAGTGATTTGGGGGGCCGCCGCCACGCGCCATCCATGGCGCGGGGCGGCTAAACCGGCATCCCTGCCGGTTTACCCCCCAAATCCCTATCGAATTCCGGCCAGCGTGGTTTAACGGGGCGCTTAGATCAAAAGCAAAAGCAAAAGCAAAGCGAGGCGGCCTTCGAGCCGACCTAATCATTGAAGCGTACGCGGTGTGGCTTCTACTTCCTTAGACGCTGACGAAGTCAGCAATCTTTTGATCTGGCTCTTGCTTTGGATCTTGATCTCAGTCGCCCCGTTAAACCACGCTGGCCGAACGCAGGCTTGAATCCGTGGGTAACCCGGCAGGACGCCGGGTTAGCCGCCCTGCGCCATGGATGGCGCATGGCGGCGGCCCACGGATTCAAGCCGGAGTGAGGGCACACCGAGCCCAAGCGAGGTGCCGAGTGGTGGGGCGAGGACCTTTTGGTTACTTTTGGGTCCCTCCAAAAGTGACCCGCTGTAAGAGCGGAACCGCCAGCCGCCATGACCTAAATAACGGATATGTACACAGTCAACCCCAACGACCTGGTCGGCCCAGAGGCCGCCACGCCCCCAAGCCTCAGCGCTTATCCCCAAGCCCCCGCAACACCCGATCCGGCATCACCACCGCCGCCACCAACCCCAACAACGACACCCCCGCACTCACCATCAACAAATGCCGAAACGTCACCGCCAACTCCCCCCGCAACGCATCCCGCGCCGCCCCAGGCGCAGCGTTAAGCCCATCAAGCAGCACATTCCCAGAGCCCCCCTCGCCCACCAACGCACCACTGGCCAAATGAACAAAACTTCCATCCTGCAACAACGCCAGCAGTAACGCCGACATACACGCCACCCCCACCGCTCCACCCAGGGAGCGGAACAGGTTGGTCGTACTGGTCGCCACGCCAATATCACGCTGCTCCACCGAATTCTGCGTCCCCACCAACGACGTCGGAAACTGCATCCCCGCAGCAATCCCGCACAGCAGCATGAACAATGACGTCAGCCCGACTGCCTCAGGCGCACTGTAGGCCATGCCGAAAATCGCCAGGGGACTCAACACCGCGCCACTGAGGATCATCGGTTTATAGCGGCCCGTCACCGACGTCCTGCGCCCGGCGAAATAGGCGCCCATCGGCAACCCCATCGCCAGGGGCAGCAGGTGCAGGGCCGCGCTGTCGGCACCGGCGCCGGTCACGGTCTGGTAACGCAGCGGCATCAGCACGGTCAGGGAAATCGCCTGGAAGCTGGTGATGAAAATCGTGCACCAGCACAACACCGCGCTGCGGTTGACGAACAGGTGCATGGGCAACAACGGCTCCGGCGCGCGGCGTTCATGCCATACGAACACGCTCAACGCCAACAGCGCACAGGCCAGCAGCCCGAGCACTTGATCGTCACGCCAGGCATGGCCCTGGCCGATTTGCGTGATACCAAGCAACAAAGCGGTCAAACCGATGATCATCAGCACGGTGCCGAGGTAATCGATGATCGGTTTGCGTTGTGGCACCGGCAACCCCACCAGGGTGCGATGGGCCACGTACCAGGCGACTGCGCCCAACGGCAGGTTGATCAGGAACACCCAACGCCAGGACAGGTATTGGGTCATATAACCGCCCAACACCGGCCCGGCGACGCTGGCCACTGCATACATGCTGCTGAAGTAGCCCTGGTAACGCCCGCGCTCGCGGGGTGGGATGATGTCGCCGATGATCGCCTGGCTTACCGAGACCATCCCGCCGGCACCGATGCCCTGGAGAACCCGCGCCAGCACCAGTTGCTCCATGCTTTGCGCCAAGCCACAGAACAGCGAGGCGCCGGTGAACAGCCCCATGCCGATCAACATCATCGGCCGCCGCCCATACAGGTCGCCGAGTTTGCCGTAGATCGGCACCGCCACCGTCATCGCCACCATGTAGCCGGAGATCACCCAGGCCAGCAGGTTGACGTCATGAAATTGCGCGGAAATGGCCGGCATCGACACGGCGACGATGGTCTGGTCCAGCGCACCGAGAAAGATCGCCAGCATCAGCGCGGCGAGGATGCTGCGCACGGCGGGAACGGTTGGAGCGGGCTGATTGAGAGGGGTCACGGCAGAACCTTCGAGCAGGGCCCGCAGGCAACGGCAGCCAGCGGGAAGGCCGAATACGATAGCAGGCTATTCGATAGCTTCGTAAGGAAGCCCGACGTAATTTTCCGCGATGGTCTTGCGCCCCGCCTCGGAGTCAATGAAGTAATCCAGCTCGCTCTCGGCAATGCGCTGGCTGAAGCCGTCCGCCTCGGGAAATTGATGCAGCATCGAGGTCATCCACCAGGAAAACCGTTCGGCCTTCCACACCCGCCGCAGGCAGATGGCGGAGTACCGCTCGAGCAACTCCACGCGCCCTTCGCGATAGACCTTGAGCAAGATCCGAAACAAGGTGTTCACATCACTGGCCGCCAGGTTCAAGCCCTTGGCGCCGGTGGGCGGCACGATGTGCGCGGCATCGCCGAGCAGGAACAGGCGCCCGTACTGCATCGGCTCCACCACGAAGCTGCGCAGCGGTGCGATGCTTTTTTCAAGGGACGGCCCGGTGACCAATCGTTCAGCCAGGTCGGCGGGCAGGCGGGTTTTCAGCTCACCCCAGAAGCGCTCGTCCGACCAGTCGGCCAAGGCCTCCTGCGCGGGCACCTGCAAGTAGTAACGGCTGCGGGTCGGCGAACGCATGCTGCACAGCGCAAAGCCGCGGGAATGCTTGGCGTACACCAGCTCCGGGTGCACCGACGGCGTATCGGCAAGCATGCCCAGCCAGCCGAACGGATAGACGCGCTCGAACACTTGCAGCGCCTCGGGCGGAATCGACTGACGGGCCACGCCGTGAAAGCCATCACAACCGGCGATGTAATCGCACTCCAGGCGAAAGGCCTGGCCCTGATGCTCGAAGGTCAGCCAGGGACGTTCACTTTTCAGGTCATGGGGGCGTACGTTCGAGGCTTCATACAATGTCGTGGCGCCGGCTGCTGCACGGGCGGCCATGAGGTCACGGGTGACTTCGGTCTGGCCGTAGATCATCACCGACTGGCCGCCGGTCAGGGTCTTGAGGTCGATGTGGGTGAGTCGGCCATCGCGCGCCACGGCGAAACCGTCATGCACCAGGCCCTCGGCGTCCATACGTCGGCTGACGCCGGCCTCGCGCAGCAGGTTGACCATGCCTTGCTCCAGCACCCCGGCGCGGATGCGACCTTGCACGTAATCGGCGGTTTGGCGCTCTAGGATCAGGGTCTGAATGCCAGCATTGTGCAGCAACTGGCCGAGCAACAGTCCGGAAGGACCGGCGCCAATAATGGCGACTTGGGTTTTCAGCGTTTTCATTATTCTTATGGCCTGTAGGCTTCACCCGAACCGAACGAGTGAAAGAGTTGTCAGTGGACGTGTGGCTGACATTTTTCACTTGAGCGAGCAGCATAAGAAGGTGAAAACTGTTTCAAAGCCTGCGCTTTTTGCCAATCGGGGCGATTACCGACCACTTCCTGAGTATCGGATTGAAACCATGACCAACACCGCGATTCCGGTCTTCAAGCTTTACGGGGAAAGCCAACAGTGGCCGACCCCCGATTTGTTGCACTGCGAAACCATTTCCCGGCGCAGTCGGGAATACCAGTGGGAAATCCAACCCCACCGGCACGCGGATCTCTGCCAACTGCTGTACGTGCACAAAGGCCAGGCACACCTGGAAATCGAAGGCCAGCGCACCACGCTCAACGAAGCGAGCCTGCAGGTACTGCCGCCGCTGTGTGTGCACGGTTTTCGTTTTTCCGAAGATGTCGAAGGTTACGTGGTGACCCTGTCGGCGCCCCTGGTCAGCCACTTGCAGGCGCAACTGGGCAGCACGGTCGATGGCCTGCACGCCCTGGGCAACTACCCGGCGGGCAAGGACAGTGATTACCTCAACAACCTGTTCACCCGTTTGCAGGACGAGTACGCCGACGATCAACCGGCACGGGACATGATGATGCACGCCCTGGTCAGCGTGCTGCTGGTGTGGGTCAGCCGCCAGGCGATCCAGCGCCGCCACCCCAGGGTGCCACGCAGCCGTGAATATTTCCGACGCTTCACCCAGTTGGTCGAACAGCATTACCGCGAACACCCCAAGATTGAAGACCTGGCCCACAAGTTGGGCATCTCGGTCTCACACTTGAATGGGACGTGTCGGGAATTGGGCGGGCAGCCAGCCTTGCAGATCATGCATGACCGCCAATTGCTGGAGGCCAAGCGCCTGCTCACGTACACCAGCATGACGATCAATGAAATGTCGGAAGTGCTGGGGTTTTCCGACCCGACCAACTTCTCACGCTTGTTCCGCCGCAGGGTCGGATTCTCACCCAAAGCGTTTCGCGAGCAGCTGAAGGCCGATAGCCCGCAGCAATAAACATCGGCGGCTTGCAGCGTGTCCGGCATCAACGCAAGGCACTGAAACTGCCGCTGCGGGGCACACACATATCCTGATGGCAACTGATCGCAAAGGTGGGCTGCATGCGCGTCTGTTCCACGCGATAAGCGGCCGTCCCGTACAGCGCGGTAGCCAATGCGCACAGGCTGAAAATCATCAGGTACTTTCTGGTTTTAATACTCATGACACACCTCTGAACAGATCTATACGGTGCTGTTTAAAGCATAGGTCAGTCCGGGCAAGTTGCCATGATTGCAGGCCATTCAGCCCGTTTATGTCGCCTCAGAGACCGACATCCCAAGCAGGCGCCTCGGGAAACCGCAACACCAGAAAATCCAGCAGACTGCGCAACGCCGAGGGCATGTGCTTGCGCGAGGCGTACACCGCATAGATATTCATCTGCCGTGGCTCGGCTTCCGGCAGCAAGCGCACCAGTTCACCGCTGCGGATCAGGTCGCCGGCCTGATAGCTGGGGAGCATCGCCACCCCTGCCCCAGCCAGCGTTACGCGCAATAACGTACTGGCCTCGTTGGCGGTGATATTGCCGTGTACGGGCACCGACACATGCTCGCCGTTTTCCTCGAAATGCCACAGGTTCTTGCCGAAGTAGGAGTGGGTCAGGCAGTTGTGCCGGGCCAGGTCTTCGACTTTCTGCGGCGCCGGATGCACCTGCAGATAAGCCGGCGTGGCGCATACCACCGAGCGGCATACGGTCAGGCGCCGGGCGATCAGGTTCGGGTCCAGGTCGTTGCTGGTGCGGATCGCCAGGTCGATGCGCTCATCCACCAGGTTCACCGTGCGATCCAGCATCTGCAGGTCGACCGTCACCAACGGGTAGCGTTTGACGTACTCGGCAATGGCAGCGCCCAACTGCGCCTGGCCGAACGAGGTGCTGACACTCAGGCGCAACAGGCCCCGTGGGGTCTCATCGGGCTCGCTGACGGCGGCCTGCATATCAGCGCACAGTTCCAGCAATTGCCGACAACGCGGCAGGGTTTCACTGCCGGCGGCCGTGAGGCTGAGCTTGCGCGTGGTGCGGTGCAGCAGGCGCGCGCCGACCCAATCTTCCAGTTCGGCCAGATAGCGCGAGACCACCGGGCGCGACAGGTCCAGATGATCGGCGGCAGCAGATTGACTGCCCAGGTCCACCACGCTGACAAACACGCGCATTGCTTGAAGACGATCCATGATTTGCCCGATTTCAGAAACAAACTATGTCCCAGCATCGCATTTTTTGTGATGTTTTATGCAACTAAGCTCTGTACATCCCTTACCGATGGCAGGAGCTGCCCGATGTTCACAACCTTCAAACGCTTGACCCTGGCGACCGCCGCCCTGGCCTTCAGCGCCCACGCACTCGCGGCAGAGTTGAAACTCGAGGTGTACAACCCTGGCGAAGCCGCGATTTTCCCGGTCAGCTCGGTGCTGGTCAGCGGTGCCAAGGACGCGATCCTGGTGGACGCACAATTCGGCAAGAGCCAGGCCGAGCAACTGGTGCAGAACATCCGCGCCAGCGGCAAACAGCTGACCACCATCTACATCAGCCACGGCGACCCGGACTACTACTTCGGCCTTGACACCCTCACCGCCGCCTTCCCCGAGGCGAAAGTGCTGGCGCCCCAACCGGTGGTCGACCATATCAACGCCACCGTCGCCGCCAAGCTGGCGTTCTGGGGCCCGAAAATGGGCGCCGACAAACCGGCCAAGACCGTTGTGCCACAGGTGCTTGAAGGCCACAGCCTGACGCTGGAGGGACAGCAGTTGGAAGTCATCGGCCTGGACGGCCCGCAGCCGGATCGCAGTTTTGTGTGGATTCCGTCGATCAAGGCCGTGGTCGGCGGCGTGGTGGTCGCGCAAAACATTCACCTGTGGATGGCTGACACCCAGACTCCGCAGTCCCACAAGGATTGGCTGACCACCTTGCAACGTATTGCAGACTTGAAGCCGACCACCGTGATTCCGGGCCACTACCTGGGTACTCCATCGCCGGCCTCGGTCAGGTTCACCGCCGACTACATCAAGGCCTTCGACATCGAAACCGCCAAGGCCAAGAATTCCGCCGCCCTGATCGCGGCGATGAAAAAGCATTACCCGACCCTCGCCGACGAAAGCTCGCTGGAATTGAGCGCCAAAGTCGCCAAGGGCGAAATGAAGTGGTAATTGGTTTTAAACCCTGACCTGACTGGAGAACGTCATGAGCAAGATCGCAATCATTGGTGCCACCGGCCGTGCCGGTAGCCAACTGCTGGAAGAAGCGCTGCGCCGTGGGCATAGCGTCACTGCCATCGCGCGCAATACCGACACCCTGGCCGGGCGCCCTGGCGTCACAGCCAAAGGCGTCGATGCCCTGGACGCCGATGCCCTGCAACAGGCCGTGAGCGGCAGCGATGTGGTGATCAGTGCGGCGCACTTCGCCACCTTGCCCGCCAGCGCCGTGATCGGCCCGGTCAAGAAGGCCGGGGTCAAACGCCTGTTGGTGGTGGGTGGCGCCGGCTCGCTGCTGCTGCCGGACGGCAGCCGGGTGATCGACAGCCCGGGCTTCCCGGCTGAATACAAAACTGAAGCCAGTGCGGGGGCCGAGTTCCTGGAAACGCTGCGCCAGGAAAAGGAGCTGGATTGGACCTTCCTGTCGCCGTCGGCCCTGTTCGATGGAACCGAGCGCACCGGTAAATTCCGCCTGGGCCAGGATGATCTGCTGGTCAACAGTGACGGGACAAGCTCGATCAGTTTTGCCGACTACGCCATTGCCATGCTCGATGAAGTGGAAACCCCCAAACACTCGCGCAAACGCTTCACCGTTGGCTACTGACACAACAGGGTCAAACTTGTGGGAGGGTGCTTGCTCCCGATGGCGCTGGTTCAGTTGGAGCCTCTTTAACTGATACACCGCTATCGGGAGCAAGCCCCCTCCCACATTGAATCCTCAGTGCTGTGGCCATTTGCGCAATTGGCTGGGGCATAAAGCATTTTTTCAATAGCCCCAACGACTTTCTCATTTGCCTGCCCTCGCCCACCCGTGGCCTGATTCGCCCTGGTTCATTCAAGGCAGGCCCATGGAAAACGTTCAGGCAAAACCCACCACCGCCGTGTGGCTGATGATCAGTGTGGTGCTGGTCGCCCTCAACCTGCGCCCGTCGATGGCGGCCGTGGGGCCTTTGTTGTCGTCGATTCGCGCTGAGGTGCCGCTGAATTTCAGCAGCGCGGCCTTGCTGACCATG
Organism: Pseudomonas sp. R1-43-08; assembly: GCF_003852255.1. Classification (NCBI taxonomy): domain Bacteria; kingdom Pseudomonadati; phylum Pseudomonadota; class Gammaproteobacteria; order Pseudomonadales; family Pseudomonadaceae; genus Pseudomonas; species Pseudomonas sp. R1-43-08. The sequence goes on along the minus strand of NZ_CP027734.1, from coordinate 1,574,991 downwards.
TTGCCGGTGATGGGCATGGGCCTGGCGATGTTCTTTGGCATGGGCCTGGCCAGGCGCTTTGGCGAACACCGCAGTATCGTGGTGTCGTTGCTGGTGATCGGCGTGGCGACAGTGTCGCGGCTGTGGCTGGATTCGGCGCTGGAGCTGATTGTCAGCGCCATTGCTGCAGGCATCGGGATCGCGCTGATCCAGGCGTTGATGCCGGCGCTGATCAAGTCGCGCTTCAGCGCTGACGTTTCGTTGTTCATGGGCCTGTATGTCACCGCGATCATGGGCGGCGCGGCACTGGCCGCCTCGTTTGCGCCCTTTGTGCAAGTGCACACCGGCAGTTGGCGCATGGGCCTGGCGATATGGGCGGGGCTGGCGCTGCTGGGGCTGGTGTTCTGGTACGCCCAGCGCTCGGCGTTGCCGCCCTTGCCGCAGGTCGACAGCGGTCCGCAGGCGTGGTTTTTCGGCAATCGCCGGGCCTGGCTGCTGGCGCTGTTTTTCGGCCTTGGCACGGCGTGCTACACCTGTGTGCTGGCGTGGCTGGCGCCGTATTACGTCGAGCAGGGCTGGAGCGAACAGCAGGCCGGTTTGCTGCTGGGTTTGCTGACCGCCATGGAGGTCGTCTCCGGCCTGGCGACCCCCGCCATCGCCAATCGCCGCCGGGATAAACGCGGCGTGGTCGCGGTCTTGCTGGTGCTGATCATCATCGGCTTCTGCGGCCTGATCCTCAGCCCGCAGCACCTGAGCCTGGTGTGGCCGTGCCTGCTTGGCCTGGGAATCGGCGGCCTGTTTCCGATGAGCCTGATCCTGTCCCTCGACCACCTCGACAACCCGCGTCGTGCCGGTGGCCTGACCGCGTTCGTGCAGGGCGTCGGCTACCTGATCGCCGGCCTCTCGCCGCTGATCGCCGGGATGATCCGCGACCAATTGGGCAGCTTCGAATGGGCCTGGTGGTCATTGGCGGCCGTGGTGGTGGTGATGCTGCTGATGGTCACGCGCTTCAATCCCGCGCATTACGCGCGGCATATCCGCTGAGGTCGTGTTGTAAACACTTTTTGTCCCACCCAAAACATAGAAGAGTCCTACAGAGCTTTCTATTGGTACGAGCGTTCCGTTAACATTTTGCGCAGTCTTGTACTGAGTTCGGTACAAAGGGTTTTACGGACGGAACCGATGCTAAACAGTAACTTGCTCAGAAAGCTCGATATGCAGGACTTGATGGTGTTTATCGCTGTCTACGACCAGAGCAGCGTTACCGACGTGTCCGAAACGCTGTTCGTCAGCCAATCCACCGTGAGCTACAGCCTGAAGAAACTGCGCACCAGTTTCGAAGACGAGCTGTTTATCAACACCCGCGCGGGCATGCGTCCGACGTACAAGGCCACCACGATGTACGGCCATGTGCAGAAAATCCTCGAAAGCATCAACCTGTGCCATGCCGGGGGCCAGGCCTTCGACCCGACCCGCGAGGCCGTGACCTTCAATGTGTGCGCCCCGGAATACTTCGAACAGCTGATCCTGCCGCGCCTGCTGAAAAACTTCGACCGCGCCGACCTGCCGGTGATCGTCAACGTGCGCAAGCTGGAAGCCGAGATTCCCGCCGACGACTTGCGCGAAGGCCGCCTCGACCTGGTGATCTGTTTCGGCCCCAATTTTCACCGTGCCCATAAAGACTTCAAGACCCAAATGCTGCTCGAAGATGACCTGGTATGCGTCTTCGATAAACGCGCGGCGCCCCGGGAACCGGCATTCAGCCTGCAGGCCTTCGTCGAGCGGCGCCACGTGTTCCCCACGCCCTGGACGTCCGACACCAACATGATCGACGGCTGGCTGGCGCGCCAGGCCCACAAACGCCAGGTGATCGCGCGGGCCAACAGCTACAGCGCGGCGTTGAAGATGATCAGCGGCACCGACTTCATCGTGACCCTGCCCCGCCGCGTGCAAAAGCTGCTGGCGTCGACTGCGGCGTACGGGTTTTGCGAAGCGCCGAATGGTCTGCCGGGCTTCACCCTGGATATGCAGTGGAATGAAACCAGCGAACAGGACAACGCCAATACCTGGTTTCGCGAGCAAGTGGTGAAGGTGTGTGAGGAGCAGCTGCAAGCGGCAAGTTAAAGCGGCAAGCGAAGCCGGGATGTCTGTTAGCTTGGTGCTGGCAGCTTGTCACTCCCTGCGGCTTCTTTGCGAAACGGTGGATCAGACTTGGACGCCGAGCCCTCGATCACTCATGAACGCCTCCAGCCGCGAGCGCATCCAGCGTTCTGCCGGGTCGGTGTCGACGTGGCTGAGCCAGACCATCGACAAGTCCAGGGTCGGCGTTTCAAATGGAAACGCCTCGCAGAACAGGTTCCCGCCGGCGGCCATGGCCTGGGCCGTGTAGTCCGGCAGGCTGGCGATCATATCGGTGCCGGCGAGCAGCGCCGGTAGCGAGCTGTATTGCGGTACCGACAGCACCACGTGCCGCTTGCGGCCGATCTCCGCCAGCCATTCATCGGCAAACCCGGCCACGTTGGCGGTGTGGGACACCAGCACATGGGGCCGTGCGCAATATTCGTCGAGGGTCAGCGGTGTGTCGGACGCATCGGCGCGCAACAGGCAAGGCCGGATATGTCGCAACAGTTTACGCTTGGCATTCGCCGGCAGGCCGCGGGTCTGGGTGATGCCGACGGTGATATCGCCGGAGGCCAGCAGGTCGGGAATGCGCCAGTAATCCACATGCTGTACCACGAACACCACCTGCGGCGCCTCCTGACGCAGAGCCCGCAGCAACGGCGGCAGCAGGCCGAACTCAACGTCATCGGACAGGCCGATACGAAAGGTCATGGTGCTGATGGACGGGTCGAAATCATGGGTCAGGCTCAGGGCCGACGACAGCGAATCCAAGGCCGGCGACAAGTGCTGGATGATTTCTTCGGCGCGTGCGGTGGGCTCCATGCGGTGGCCGACGCGAATGAACAACGGGTCATTGAACAAAGTGCGCAGACGATTGAGGGCCGAGCTGATGGTCGGCTGGCCGAGAAACAGCTTCTCCGCCACCCGGGTCACGTTGCGCTCGAGCATCAGCGCTTCGAAGACCACCATCAGGTTGATATCGGCCTTGCGTAATTCATTGCGATTCATCGGCGCCTGCCCCTTCCCCAAGACAAGCCGCAGTTTAGAAAGGCAATGGGGCGGCGTCTATGTCGGTCGACGCATCGGGTTTCATGTGGAAGTGGACTTGCCCGCGATTGCGGTGGGTCAGTAGAGGCATGGATTGACTGGCACACCGCAATCGCGGCATAGGTATCTACACAACTTTGGCGTAGCCCTGAACCTGTGGCGAGGGAGCTTGCTCCCGTGGCGACCTGGCGGCCTATAGCTATCTGACTGATGCCGCGCGATCCAAATGTGGGAGGGGCGGTGCGACGATTCGACTTGCCCCCGATGGCGGCCTGACAGCCGACCAGGATGTTGGATCAAGGCGAGTACATATCCGTTGCTGCGGTAACGGCAGCTTAGGGTTCCGCCCTTACGGCGTCTCACTTTTGAAAAGCGCAAAAGTAAGCAAAACGCTCTTGCCCCACCACTCGGCACCTCGCCTAGGCTCGGTGTGCCCGTAATCCGACAGTGATTTGGGGGGCCGCCGCCACGCGCCATCCATGGCGCGGGGCGGCTAAACCGGCATCCCTGCCGGTTTACCCCCCAAATCACTGTCGAATTCCGGCCAGCGTGGTTTAACGGGGCGCCTAAGAGCAAGATCAAGAGCGACTCGCTTCGCATCGTGGTTACCGTTGGCTGCTACGAAGTTGTGTAGATACCTATGGTAATCGCGGGCAAGCCCACTCCCACATTTGGCTCGCGTCGTCCCCGACATCAAGGTTTCAAAGGGAATTCCTGATCCCGCTCTGAAAGCTCAGTCCCATCGTCGGGATGCTTCCAGGTTTGCGGTTTTTCTTCCTCAGGTCGTTGCCGAGGCTGTTCACGCTCCGGCTCATTGTGCTGTTTGTGTTCCTCACCCATAGCCACCTCCCATTCGTAAGCATTGAACCCAGCTTCAAGCGTAGAACAGGACCGACAATTCCGACGGCTCTTTCGATTGATAGCCAAGACGCATCAATCTATCCAAATTTGTCACTTATCATTTCTAAATGTGTCAGCCACTATCCCAAGTCTTAAGCGAAACAAGCACTTTAAAAAGAACGCTGGAGACACAAAACCATGACTAGCCCTTCCCGGCCTGCGGCTGCTTCCTCGAAAGCAGGCGCCGTACTGCGCGTTACTTCGGGCAACTTTCTCGAACAGTTCGATTTCTTTCTGTTCGGCTTCTACGCCACCTACATCGCCGCTGCCTTCTTCCCCGCCGCCAATGAATTTGCCTCATTAATGATGACCTTCGCCGTGTTCGGTGCAGGCTTCCTGATGCGGCCGTTGGGCGCGATCATCCTCGGTGCCTATATCGATGACGTGGGTCGGCGCAAAGGCTTGATCGTGACCCTGTCGATCATGGCCAGCGGCACGCTGTTGATCGTGCTGGTGCCCGGTTATCAGACCATTGGCCTGTGGGCACCCTTGCTGGTGCTGCTGGGGCGTTTGCTGCAGGGCTTCTCGGCCGGTGCGGAATTGGGCGGTGTGTCGGTGTACCTGTCCGAGATGGCCACCCCGGGCCGCAAGGGCTTCTATACCAGCTGGCAGTCGGGCAGCCAGCAGATCTCGATCGTGGTCGCCGCCGCGCTGGGCTATGGCTTGAACGTATGGATGGAGCCGGCCGTCGTGGCCGACTGGGGCTGGCGCATTCCGTTCGCCGTTGGTTGCGTGATCATTCCGTTTATCTTCGTGCTGCGGCGCAACCTGCAGGAAACCGAAGAGTTCGCCAACCGCAAGCACCGCCCGACCATGCGTGAAGTGATGGCCACCCTGGTGAAAAACTGGACCGTGGTGATTGGCGGCATGCTGATGGTGGCCATGACCACCACCGCGTTCTACCTGATCACCGTGTATGCACCGACCTTCGGCAAGACCGTGCTGCAACTGAGCACCTCCGACGCGCTGCTGGTGACGTTGCTGGTAGCGGTGTCGAACTTTGTCTGGCTGCCGATCGGCGGCACGTTGAGCGACCGCTTCGGCCGCAAGCCGGTGCTGGTCGCCATGACGGTGCTGACCGTTCTTACGGCTTATCCGGCGTTGTCCTACGTAGTCAACGCGCCAAGCTTTGCGCACATGTTGGAGACCCTGTTGTGGTTCTCCTTCCTGTACGGCATGTACAACGGCGCAATGATCCCGGCGCTGACTGAAATCATGCCGGTAGAAGTGCGCGTCGCAGGCTTCTCCCTGGCCTACAGCCTGGCAACTGCGGTGTTCGGTGGCTTCACGCCCGCGATCTCCACCTGGTTCATTCACATCACCGGAGATAAAGCGTCGCCGGCTTACTGGATGATATTCGCTGCGCTGTGTGCCTTGTGTTCTACCCTGGCGCTGTATCGCCGCGCCAATGCCCGTGGCCAGGTCATGCAGGGGGCTGCACAATGAAGCCGCTGTTCAAAACCCTCACGGCCTTGGTCCTCGGCGCCCTGGCGCTGTCAGCCCAGGCTGAGGAACTCAAGGTGATGACCTCCGGTGGCTTCACTGCCGCGTATAAATTGCTCGGCCCGCAATATGCCAAGCACAGCGGTGACACCCTCGACACTATCCTCGGCCCGTCCATGGGCAAGGCGCCGGAAGCGATTCCCAACCGCCTGGCCCGTGGCGAACACGCCGATGTGGTGATCATGGTCGGCTACGCCCTGGATGAGCTGATCAAACAAGGCAAGGTCGACCCCGCCTCCCGCGTGGAACTGGCGGATTCGCGGATTGGCTTGGTGGTCAAGGAAGGCGCGGTCAAACCATCGATCGGCACCGATGCCGAACTCAAGGCCGTGCTGAGCAAGGCCAAGTCAGTGGCGTATTCGGACAGCGCCAGCGGTGTGTATGTCGAGAAAGAGCTGTTCAAAAAGCTCGGCATGCCCGCCAAGGGCACCATGATCGAACGCGTGCCGGTGGGCGAACAGGTGGCCAAGGGTGACTACGAAGTCGGCTTGCAACAGGTGGCGGAATTGTTGCCGGTCAAGGGCGTGACGTTTGTAGGTAAAATTCCGGAAGACGTGCAGTCCGTTACGCGTTTTGCAGCGGGCATTCCGGTAAACGCCGAACATCCGCAAGAGGCCAAGGCGCTGCTGCAGTTCATGGCGTCGCCCGAAGCCCAACCGGTGGTGCAGTCCACCGGACTGGACTCGGTGTCACGCTGACCGAAACGGCATCTCCCGCACCAACCGCTCCAACTCCAGCGCCGCCGGCGGCAATGTCCGCCCGCGGCGCTTGATCAAGCCCACATTGCGCATCACCTGCGGTTCCACCAGCGGCACACTCACCAGGATCGGGTGTTCGCACGCCGGCATCGCAATCGACGGCACCATCGCCACGCCCAATCCCGCCTCCACCAACCCGATCATGGTAGTCACGTGGTGGGTCTCGCAGATACTTGGCTTTTTCACACGCACGCCACGCAGGGCCTGGTCCAGCAGGAAGCGGTTGCCCGAGGTTTTGTCCACCGTGATGTAGTCATGCTCATAGGCTTCGGTCCACGTCACGCTCTCACGCGCGGCCAACGGATGGTCACGACGACAGGCCAGCACATAGCGCTCCTGCAGCAACAACTCGAACTCCACTTCATCAGCCAGGCTGCCGCTGAAACTCACGCCAAAATCCGCCTCGCCACTTTCTACCGCATTGCACACTTCACCGGCACTGGCGTCCAGCACCCGCAGGCGAATTTTCGGATACAGCTTGTGGAATTCGGAGATGACGTGAGGCATGAAGTAATACGCGGTGGACGGCACACAGGCGATGGTGACGTTGCCCATGCGCGTGGACGCGACGTTACTGATGCCCATCAAGGCGATGTCGAGGTCGTCGAGCATGCGTTCGACCTGGGGCAGGAACGCCCGCCCGACCATGGTCAGGCTGACCCGCCGCGTGGTGCGCTCGAACAGTTTGACGTCGAGCGCGGATTCCAGCTTTTCGATACGCCGGCTGAGGGCCGGCTGGGAGATCCGGATGGCTTCGGCAGCGCCGCGAAAACTGCCCTTGTCTACCACGGCGCGGAAGGCTTGGAGGTCGTTGAGGTCGAAGTTGATGATCACGGGAGGCAGGCCAAAGTGGTCGGGGGTGGCGGGCATTATCGTATGGGAGCCGGTGGGATGCCATGCATGCCGGGCGGGCTGGCCGAGATAACTCTGTTACACATATGAAGTCATACATATCAGCAGCTTAACAGCGTCCCCAGACCACGCAATCGCCAAAACGGGTCAATACTTGCGGCCTGACCTACACAACGGGAGAGGCAACACCGCATGGAAACCTATCACTTCTGGATGGACGACGAGACGCCGGATATCGGCATCGATCAGCTGCTTCTTGCATCGCGTCAATGGTCGAGTAGGATTGAATCCTACTCACCTCTGGCGGACATCCAAATGCGCTCAACCCAGCAAATGAGCATCACGTTGCCCCTTGAAATGGCTGCCCTGGTCAAGGCCAAGGTGGCTGCCGGCGAATATGCCAGCGAAAGTGAAGTGATTCGCGACGGACTGCGCGTGCTGCTGGCACGTGACCGCGCCATGGACGACTGGCTGAGGGATGAAGTCATTCCGGCAGCGACCGCCCTTGAGGCTGAGCCTGAGCTCGGGCTATCCGCTGAACAGGTCCGCGAACACATGGCAGTCAAACGTCAGCGCAAAGGCACAGGGAAAGCGTGAGCTACTCGGTAGTCTTTTCGCCTGAAGCCCTGGCGCAACTCGATGCCCTCGAAGACTACATCAGCGATGTCGGCTCCCCGCCTGTGGCTGCGCGTTTTATCGACAATCTCGTCAGCTACTGTGAAAGCCTCGCCCTGTTCCCCTTGCGTGGCTTGCGTCGTGACGACCTGCTGACAGGCTTGCGCGTCACCCATTATCGTCGCACCCCCCTCATTGCTTTCAGGGTGAGGGCTGGCTGCGAAACGGTATCGATAGTGGGAATATTTTACGGCGGGCAAGACTACACGGCGTTGTTGCAGGGAGATGAGAGTTAACGTCCAACACTGGATAAAACAGCCTGCTGAAAACGGGTCAGCAGGCTCTTAGTATTTCTTCTCGCTGATTGAATAAGTGCACGCCTCGTCACATCGATGGCACTGATGATTACTATCGAAACGAGCGCCTGCCCGATTGCCCACACTGCTTCCTATAATCCCTTCCGAATTCCCTCCCCCGCCTGGCTTCAGGCGACATTCCTGTTGGAACCCAATCCCATGCCAAGCGCGAGCCAGGCCCCTAGCGGGCTTCCCGAACATAACCAACAAAGTGTCAAACAGCAGTGGCTGGCGATTCTCTCGGTCGCCGTGGGCGCTTTTGCCCTGGTGACCAGCGAATTTCTGCCGGTGGGCGTGCTCAATGATGTCGCCAGCGATCTGGGCATCAGCGCCGGTCACGCCGGGCTGATGGTGACCCTGCCCGGCATCATGGCCGCGCTTGCCGCACCGTTTCTGTCGGTTAGCATCGGCACCATGGACCGTCGCTATCTGCTGATCGGCCTGACGTTGGTGATGATCATCGCCAACTCGGTGGTGGCCTTCGCCAGTGATTTCAACCTGTTGCTGTTCGGTCGTGTACTGCTCGGCATCAGCATTGGCGGCTTCTGGGCCACGGCCATTGCGCTCAGCGGACGGCTGGCGCCCAAGGGCGTGGGCGTTGCGAAAGCCACCTCAATCATCATGATGGGCGTGACCCTGGCCACCGTATTGGGCGTGCCTGTAGGCACCTGGCTCAGCGGCCTGATGGGCTGGCGCATGACCTTCCTGGTCACCGCACTGGTGGGCATTCCGGTGCTGCTGGCGCAGGTTTTCCTGCTGCCCCGACTCACCCCGGAAAAAGCCATTCAGATCCGCGACCTGCCGGCCTTGTTCATCAACCCACAAGCTCGGGTCGGGTTGATCGCCGTACTGCTGATCGGCCTGGCACACTTTGCCGCGTACACCTATGTCGCGCCGTTTTTCAAAAACAGTTCAGGCTTTGACGGCCCGACGATTGGTTCACTGTTGCTGCTGTATGGCGTAGCGGGCGTGATGGGTAACGTGTTCGCCGGCTTCGCCGCCAACCGCAGCGTACGCAACACCCTGCTGCTGGTCGCGCTGATGATCGGCACCAGCACCGCGCTGTTCCCCTACTTCGCCACCGGCATGACCGGCGCCGCGATGCTGATCGCCCTCTGGGGCTTCGCCTTCGGTGCGTTCCCGGCCTGCGCCAGCATCTGGATGTTCGTCGTGGCACCCAAGGACGTGGAGCGCGGCATGCCACTGTTTGTCGCGCTGTTTCAGGTGATCATTGCCCTGGGCTCGTTCTTTGGTGGGCGGATTGTCGATCAGATGGGTAGCTCGGTGTTGTTGAGCCTGGCGACGGTGTTGGTGGGATGTGGTTTTGCGACGGTATTGGTGCTGGGGCGCAAGGTGAGTAATAGCCTGGTGGCGCAGCCTGCCTGATTGGGTTGAATCCGCGAAAAAGCCTGCTGAGCGTGAGTTCAGCAGGCTTTTTTCGTTCCAGCGGCAAGTATTAATCAACGCAACGCTGCTCGAAAACTGCCGGCTCTGCACAACGTAAGCACCTGTTTCGGAAAAGATTGGCAAAGAGAATTCCCACAGGGAGGCTTGTGTGCATAAGCCTCTGAGCTAGCCTCAAAAGGTCGCCGCCGTGGCGACATACTGACAGGATGCTTATATGCCAACGAGATACCGCGATGCGGTCACAGGTGAATACGTGACAGAGCAAGAGGCAAAAAAACGGCCAAGGGAAACGGTAAAGGAAACGGATAAAAAGCCCCCGGCAAAGCCGAAGGCTAAGAAGTAGGGTCAATGAATGAGAGAGATTGCCGTATGTCCAGAGAGGCTTGCCAGTGAAGCACGCTTGCTCCATCGTAATGACGAACGTCATTACATAAGGAGTTATCCCTTGGCCTCTATCAACATTCGTATCGATGACGACCTTAAGGCTCGCGCCTACCTTGAACTGGAAAAACTCGGTGTCACGCCTTCCGAACTGATACGCCAGGCGCTGCAATATGTAGCCGAGCGCGGCCAACTGCCATTCAAGCCCGTGCTGATGACTGAAGAAGATGAAGCCTTGATAGCGACCGTGCGTGAGCGCCTTGCGTCGCCTCAACGAGTGAAGGTTTCTTTAGATGATCTATAGCCTTGATTTTGATGCGCGTGCATTGAAGGAATGGCAAAAACTCGGCGACACCCTTCGTCAGCAATTCAAGAAGAAGCTGGTCAAAATCCTGAACAACCCACACATTGACGCGAACCGCCTGCATGGCCTGCCTGACTGCTACAAGATCAAACTGCGTAGCAGCGGGTACAGGCTGGTCTATCAAGTGATCGATCAGGAAATTACTGTGTTTGTGGTCGCCGTTGATAAACGTGAGCATGATCAGGCTTATCGGAAAGCGTTTGAGCGCTTGGACCGGCGCTAGGTGCGATTGCAGCGAATCCCTAAAGCAGCCATGAACAGCCATAGGAAACGAAAAAGCCCCGTAGCTTATTCAGCTGCGGGGCTTTTCTTATGTAATGGCGGAGAGATAGGGATTCGAACCCTAGGTACCGGTGAAGGTACAACGGATTTCGAATCCGTCCCATTCGGCCACTCTGGCATCTCTCCAACGGCGCGCATCATAACAGCCTGTTTCGTGGAAGCAAAGCGCCGAAGCGTTTTTTTTCCGTGCTATCAGATGCTTGCGTCGATTACAGCGGTACGCCGAGACGCTTGGCGACTTCTTCGTAGGCTTCGATAACATCACCGAGGCCCTGGCGGAAGCGGTCTTTGTCCATCTTCTTCTTGGTGTCCTTGTCCCACAGGCGGCAGCCGTCAGGGCTGAATTCGTCGCCCAGGACGATGGAGCCGTCGTGGAACACACCGAATTCGAGTTTGAAGTCCACCAGCAAGAGGCCGGCGTCGTCGAACAGTTTGCTCAGCACGTCGTTGACCTTGAGGGACAACTCTTTCATGCGCGCCAATTGTTCAGCAGTGCCCCAGCCGAAGGCCACGACGTGGGATTCGTTGATGAACGGGTCGCCCTTGGCGTCGTCCTTCAGGAACAGTTCGAAGGTGTAGGGATTGAGCTTGAGGCCCTCTTCCACGCCCAGGCGTTTGACCAGGCTGCCGGCAGCGTAGTTACGCACGACGCATTCGACGGGGATCATGTCGAGCTTCTTGACCAGACACTCGTTGTCGCCCAGCAGTTTGTCGAATTGGGTCGGAATACCGGCCTCTTCGAGTTTCTGCATGATGAAAGCGTTGAACTTGTTGTTCACCATCCCCTTGCGATCAAGCTGCTCGATGCGCTTACCGTCGAACGCCGAGGTGTCGTTGCGAAACAGCAGGATCAGGCGGTTGGCGTCGTCGGTCTTGTATACCGACTTGGCTTTGCCGCGGTAGAGTTCTTCACGTTTTTCCATGATGGGCTCCGCTTTGAGTGAGGTGGGCTAGGCGATATGTCGCCAGTCGAGCCCTGAATCTTGATCGGCCAGTTGCAGCCAGTCCGGGTCGCACCCGAGGGTGTCGACAAAACATTGCCGGGCAAGCGTCGGCAGGTTGTTCTTGCTGCTCAGGTGGGCCAGGACCAGGTGTTGCAGGTCTTGCCAGCCCAACTCATACACCAGGTACGCCGCCTGATGGTTGTTCAAATGTCCCAGTTCGCCGCCCACCCGCTGCTTGAGAAAGTAGGGGTAATGACCGCGAGCCAGCAGGTCTCGGCAGTGATTGGACTCGATCATCAAGGCATCGAGGTCGCGGTAACCGTCCAGCACCTTGGCGCAGTAGGAACCCAGGTCGGTGAGCACACCGAAGCGCCGCTCGCCGTCACTGAATACATATTGCGTGGGTTCCTGGGCATCGTGAGCGACCGCGACAACACTGATGCTCAGGGCACCGATCTGCAGTTGCTCGCCTCCCGCCAGGAAACCTGCGGGTTCAATGGGTTTGCGCATCCCGCGCAACGTGCCGCGACTCAGGTACACCGGAAGATTGTAGCGCCGAGACAGCAAACCCACGCCATGCACGTGATCGGCATGTTCGTGGGTCACCAGAATCGCGCTCAGCTGCGCGGGGTGAACCCCCAGGCGCAGCAGGCGCCGCTCGGTTTCTCTTAACGAGAAACCACAATCCACCAGTACGTACGTGTCGTCGTGGGCGACCAGCGTGCCGTTCCCTTGGCTACCGCTACCGAGAACAGCAAAACGCATCGGATCAGCCCAGGTTGTCCTGAATCACGCCCAACACTTTGCGCGCTGTTTCAGCTGGCGCGACAGTGTTGATGTTCTTCTCGACCGTGACTTGTACGCTCTCGCCAACCTTGCTCAAACGAACCTGGTAACGCTCGGCGCGGGTCTCGACTTCTTCCTTGGTCGGCTGGCTGCCGAACAATTTGCCGAAGAAACCTGGCTCGTCGTCCTTTTTCTCGGCCTTTTCAGCCACGTTGATGTAGTACAGGCCCAGGCTGCGGTTGATGTCTTCAACGCGCCAAGGACCCTGCTCCAACGCGCGACCGACGCTGGCCCAGGCACGATCCAGGTCTTCACCCAGGTTCAGCACCACGTTGCCGCTGCCATCTTCGGTAAGGCTGACGCGGCTCGGTGTGTCGTAATCGCGTGCGGCGAGCAGGGAAACCGAGCCGCCCTTCTCGGAGATACGACTCATGCTGGCCAGCATCTCGTCGACCAGCGCGGCGTCGACACCGGTATTGACCGAGCGGTTGGTGAAATCGACGTTGGCGGTGCTGCCGGCAGGACGCTCGGCGCTGACCACATAGACTTCACTGGTATTGCGTTGCACGCCAGGCTCGATGCGCACACGCACACGGGCTTCGTTATCGGCGGCTACACCACTGGCCTGCAGACGCTGGGCCATGTTGGCGGAGAGCTCGCTGCCGCGCTGCCAGGCCGTGGTGAACTCACCGGTCTGCGGACGCTGTTGGTCGAGACGAAAACCGTTGTCCTGAAAGAACTGCACGGCCACCGGCCAGACTTCGGCGGGTGGGCGCTGAGCCACGATCCAGCGGTTGTCGCCGCTCTTCTGCAGGCTGTAGTCGCTGGCATCGGCCACCGCCGTGATCGGTTGCGGGCGTGGCACCACGTATTCGCCCTTGACGGTGTCGTCGGCGACATTGCGCGGAATCGGCAGCAGCGGGTCGAGGCGCTTGGCGACGCTCACGTCAGGCGGCAGTTGCATCGGTTTGGTTGCTTGCGCTTCCAGGTAATCGCTGCCACGGTCACGGAAGTAACCTTCCGGGCCCCATACCCAACCGCAGCCACTGGTGCTGGAGATAATCAAGGCAAGTGCGGAAAGTCCGGCCAATCGCTTCATGCGTAGTGCTTCCTCAATTAAACCAGGACGCCGGACTGGCGCAGGGCCTGTCGCAGCGGTTCGTGACAGGCTTCGCTGAGCCGGGTGAGCGGCAGACGGATACCGTCCGGCATCAGGCCCATCTCAAACAGCGCCCACTTCACGGGAATAGGGTTGGATTCGATAAACAGTGTCTTGTTGAGCGGCATCAGCTTCTCGTGGATCGCACGTGCGGTCGTGGCGTCACCGGCAATGGCGGCGGCGCACATTTCGCTCATGGCGCGCGGGGCGACGTTGGCGGTCACGGAAATGTTGCCCTTGCCGCCCAGCAGGATCAGCTCGACAGCGGTGGCGTCGTCACCGGAATACACCAGGAAATCGCTGCTCACGCCGGCCAGGATGTCCTTGGCGCGCTGCAGGTCGCCGGTGGCTTCCTTGATTCCGATGATGTTCGCCACGGTGGACAGGCGGATCACCGTCTCGGCTTTCATATCGCACGCAGTGCGGCCGGGTACGTTGTAGAGGATCTGCGGGATGTCGACAGCTTCGGCAATGGTGCGAAAGTGCTGGTACAGGCCTTCCTGAGTCGGCTTGTTGTAATACGGAGTCACCAGCAGGCACGCATCGGCGCCGGCCTTCTTGGCGTTTTTGGTCAGCTCGATTGCTTCACGCGTCGAGTTGGCGCCGGTACCGGCGATCACGGCGATGCGGCCCGCAACGCGCTTGACCACGAACTCGATCACCTGGATGTGTTCTTCCACATCGAGGGTGGCCGATTCACCTGTGGTGCCGACCGCTACGATGGCATTGGTGCCTTCTTGCAGGTGGAAGTCCACCAGTTTGCCCAGGCTGTCCCAGTCGAGATGACCTTGTGCATCCATGGGTGTGACCAGTGCCACCATACTGCCCGCAATCATGCAACCGCTCCTGCCGGAAAAAGAGAGCCGTAATGGTACTGGCGCCAAGATGCTTGTACAAGCGAAGTACCGTGCGAGGATGCGTTCTGGCGTAACTAAACGACGGGCAATGCGATCATTGGGCCAAAGCACCGCGTGAAGCACGCCGTTCAGGTAATGAAAACGCCACCTCCTAGCCCTTGGCGATGGTTTTCGCTACCCTTCATCCTTTGATCGATACAGCTCTGACGGTATCGACCGCTCATCGCTTTAGGAAGGCTGCATGTCCACCCCCACAGTTCGCGAACAATTCCTTGTTATCAGTGCCCTCGGCGCCAACCCCATGGAGCTGACCAACGTCCTGTGCCGCGCCAGCCATGAAAACCGCTGCGCCGTCGTGACCTCGCGCCTGACCCGCCATGGCGAATGCAGTGCGCTGGTGCTGCAGATTTCCGGCAGTTGGGACGCCTTGGCGCGCCTGGAGACCGGCCTGCCTGGCCTGGCCAAGAAGCACGACTTCACCGTTAACGTGGTGCGCAGCGCAGCCCTGGAAAATCGCCCGCAGGCCCTGCCTTACGTGGCGTATGTCAGCTCGGCCTACCGCTCGGACATCGTCAACGAGCTGTGCCAGTTCTTTATCGACCACAACGTCGAGTTGGAGAACCTGACCTGCGACACCTACCAGGCGCCACAAACCGGCGGCACCATGCTCAACGCCACCTTCACCGTGACCTTGCCGGCCGGCGTGCAGATCAGTTGGCTACGCGACCAGTTCCTGGATTTCGCCGACGCCCTGAACCTTGACGCCCTGATCGAGCCTTGGCGCCCACAGAACCCCATGTAAGGACTTGCCCATGCCGGTAGCCATCGACACACCCGTAGCCGATTTCGAAGCCCAGGCCACCAGCGGCCAGACCTTCAGCCTTGCGGCCCTCAAGGGCAAGCAAGTGGTGCTCTATTTCTATCCGAAAGACAGCACCCCAGGCTGCACCACCGAAGGCCAGGGTTTCCGCGACCAATACGCCGCGTTCCAGGCCGCCAATACCGAAGTGTTTGGCGTGTCGCGCGACAGCGTGAAGTCCCATGAGAACTTCAAGAGTAAGCAGGCGTTTCCGTTCGAGCTGATCAGTGACAAGGACGAAGCGGTGTGCCAGCTGTTTGATGTGATCAAGCTGAAGAAGCTGTACGGCAAGGAATACCTGGGCGTGGATCGCAGCACCTTTCTGATCGACAGCGAAGGTGTGCTCCGTCAGGAATGGCGCGGCGTGAAAGTGCCAGGGCATGTGGACGCGGTCTTGGCGGCGGCGCAGGCGCTGAACAAGAGCTGATCTTCAGCCAATAAAGCCATCAGGCTTTGCGCAACCAATAACGGTACACACCTGCCGCTTCTTCTTCCTGGACCAGCGTGTGGCCCGCCAGCTTGGCAAAGGTGCGGAAGTCGCGCTGGGAGCCTGCGTCCGTGGCGGTCACTTTGAGTACAGCCCCGCTGGCCAGTCGATTGAGCGCAAGCTTGGCCTTGAGCAAGGGCAGCGGACAGTTGAGGCCGCTGGCGTCGAGTTCGGCGTCAAAGGCTACAGCGTCGGTCATGGTGTTACTCCAGGCAAACATTTGAGCTGCTTAGAATATCTGGTCCGAAGCTCAGTGTCCGGCTACAGTAAGCTCTTTGTCGAAAGGCTTTGTGCATGACTTTCCTGCGCCCTACCCTGCTGACGCTGGCCTGCCTGCTGGCCTCCCCGGCCTTCGCTGACGAGCTGCCCTCACTTGGCGACGCCAGTTCTGCCATTGTCTCGCCGCAACAGGAATATCAACTGGGCCGCGCCTGGCTGGCCTACCTGCGCGGGCAGGTCTCGCAACTCAACGACCCGCAGCTCAAGGACTACGTCGAAACCAGCGTGTACAAGCTGGTGGAGACCAGCCAGGTCAATGACCGGCGCCTGGAATTCATCCTGATCAACAGCCCACAACTCAACGCCTTCGCCGCACCCGGCGGGATCGTCGGGGTCAATGGCGGCTTGTTCCTCAATGCCCAGACCGAAGGTGAGTACGCATCAGTGCTGGCTCACGAATTGGCGCATTTGTCCCAGCGCCACTTTGCTCGAGGCGTGGAAGCGCAGTCGCGCATGCAGATCCCGATGATGGCTGCCCTGCTCGGCGGCATCATTGCTGCCGCAGCCGGCGCTGGCGATGCAGGCATCGCCGCGATTGCCGGCTCCCAGGCCGCCGCGATCCAGGAGCAGCGTCGATTCTCCAGGCAGAATGAACAGGAGGCCGACCGTATCGGCATCCTCAACCTGGAGAAAGCCGGCTACGACCCGCGCTCCATGCCTACCATGTTCGAGCGCCTGATGCGCCAGTACCGCTTCGACGCCAAGCCGCCGGAATTCCTGTTGACGCACCCGGTGACGGAATCGCGGATCGCCGACACCCGCAACCGCGCCGAGCAGGCCAAACCCGGCGGAAAGGAAGACAGCCTGCGCTATCAGTTAATCCGCGCTCGGGTGCAATTGAAGTACGAAGACACGCCAGGCCTCGCCGCAAAGCGCTTCCAGGCCCAGTTGGACGAAAACCCGAAGAACGATGTGGCGCGTTATGGCCTGGCCATCGCCCAGATCAAGGGCACCCAGCTCAAGGAAGCACGGGACAGCCTGGCACCGCTGCTGGCCAAAGCGCCCAACGACATCACCTACAACCTGGCGCAGATCGAGCTGGACATCACCAGCAATCGCATGCCGGACGCACAACAACGCACTGACCGCATGCTTGCCCAGTACCCCAGCAACTACCCGCTGAACCAGGTACGCGTAGATCTGCTGCTCAAGCAGAATCGCACCGCTGATGCAGAGAAAGCCCTGGATGGCTTGCTCAAGTCCCGCCCGGATGATCCGGACGTGTGGTATCAGGTCGCCGAGACCCGTGGTTTGTCGGGCAATATCATCGGCCTGCACCAGGCACGCGCCGAATATTTCGCGTTGGTGGGCGACTTCCAGCAAGCCATCCAGCAACTGGACTTTGCCAAGCGCCGCGCAGGCAATAATTTTCCACTGTCCTCGCGCATCGATGCACGCCAGCGTGAGTTGATCGAACAGGAACGCCTGGTGAAAGGGATGATGAGCTAAACCCATCGCCCACAAAAAAGCCCCGCCATCATTCACCGATGGCGGGGCTTTTTATTGGGCTGAAAGGTTACTCGGCCAGCTTGAAGGTGATGAAGCTGGCGCGCCCCTGACGCAGCACGCGCATCGACACCGAACGATTCTTCGGCAATGCCTTGGCGATGTCGGCGAATTCCTTGGTGGTATCGATCGCCTGATTGTTCAGGTGGGTGATCACATCGCCCGGTTGCAGGCCGATCAAGGCGGCTGGACCGTCCTGTACTTCCTTGATCACGACACCGCTCTTGAGATCGAAGGTTTTCTTCTGCTCGGCAGTCAGCTCAACCACGGCAATGCCCAAGCGGTTGCTGCTGCGCTCGGCGCCTGGCTTGGCGTTACCCAGGGCATCCAGGGTCGCGCCCTCTTCCGGGATTGCCCCCACGGTGAGCTCGACATTCTGGCGCTTGCCGTCACGAATCACTTCCAGCTTAGCTTTGCTGCCCGCCTTGAGTGCGCCGACCAGATGCGGCAAGTCGGCCGACATGATGATCGGCTGGCCGTTCATGCTCAGGATCACGTCGCCAACCCGCAGGCCGCCCTTGGCAGCCGGGCCGTCGTCCTGGATCTGCGCGACCAGTGCACCCGCCGGTTTATCGAGACCGAAAGACTCAGCGAGGTCCTTGTTCACTTCCTGGATCACCACGCCCAGCCAACCGCGACTCACTTTGCCACCGGCCTTCAACTGATTGGAGACGTCCATGGCCACGTCGATCGGAATCGCAAAGGACACCCCCATGAAACCACCGGAACGGGTGTAGATCTGCGAATTGATACCGACTACTTCGCCGGCCAGGTTGAACAGCGGACCACCGGAGTTGCCCGGGTTGATCGGCACGTCGGTCTGGATGAACGGCACATAGTTTTCATTAGGCAGGCTGCGGCCGATGGCGCTGACAATGCCCTGGGTGACAGTGTGGTCAAAACCGAACGGCGACCCGATCGCCACCACCCACTGGCCCGCTTTCAGGTCCTGGGATTTACCCAGTTTAAGCACCGGCAAGTCTTTGCCTTCGATTTTCAGCAAGGCCACGTCGGAACGCGGGTCGGTGCCGACCAGCTTGGCTTTCAACTCACTGCGATCGGCCAGGCGCACGAGGATCTCGTCAGCATCGGCAATCACATGATTGTTGGTGAGGATATAGCCGTCAGGCGAAATGATGAAACCAGAGCCCAGGGACTGCGCTTCGCGCTGGCCACCGCCACCACCGCGCGGGCTGCGTGGTTGCGGCATGCCTCGCTCGAAAAACTCGCGCAGCATCGGCGGCAAGCCTTCCAGGTCGGGCATCTGCTGGTTCGAAACTTTGCGATCCGGCAATTTCTGCGTAGTACTGATGTTCACCACCGCAGGCGAGGCCTGCTCCACCAGTTGGGTGAAATCAGGCAGCTCGACCGCTTGCGCGGGCACGGCCTGACCCAGCACCAGCACCGTGGCGACTATGGATAGGTAAGACTTCAAACGTGGTATCGACATACAGCTCCCGTTACGACGAGCAGGGTTGAGCGACAGGGTTCAAAAAAAGCCGGAAACCGCGCCCGGCATTTTTTGTTCCGCGAACAAAACAAGGCAAGGGCCGAGAAGCCCTGACCTATAAAAAACATAAGGATTTTTTGCAAGTGAAAATGCTGATCCAGACATTTCATGCTCTCGACAGGCACCCTAGCATGGCAGCAGAGTGAAAGATCAGGATGAACACTGGATTAACGACTCACGGATTGGCTGCGGCCTTTTCACCGCGAACCGACAACGCGATGCGCTCGGCGGTGCCGATTGGGATTTCCCCGACAACCGTCACCATCATCTGCCCGTCCACCGTATTCACATGCCGCGACACCGCAACCGTGGGCCCAAGCTGGGTGCGGGTTTCCGACACGCTCGCGCCGTCGGTGGGTTCAAGAAATACCGAGAAACGTGCAAGCCCATCATCGTACATCAAGCTGTCTAGGGTGGATTTTGTCTGGGGGTCTTTGCGCGATGCAGTGCTGCTCAGCTCAAACCCAGGCGGCAACCAGTCCAGGTGCCACGCGTTGGATGCGGACGTTTGCGATGTCTCGCTGCGGCCAATCGCAACAGGCGTGCATTCGCTGCTGGGCTGCAAGTCTCGATCAACGGGAGCGGCTGACGTATTCAATCGAACAAACTGAAAGCGCTCCAGCAGTTGCCCCTTCTCGCTGAGTAGCAACGACTTGAGGGGTAACGCGGTTTCACGATCCAGGTGCAACTCGAAACCATAGCGGTAAGGGTCGCGCGGGGTGATCGAAACAATAATTGCATTACGACCGGCCACGCGAGATTTGCCGATAACGGCCAGCTCGTAGAATTGATTGAGTTTTTGCGGGTTCAGCGAACGTGACGCACTGTCACGGGAATTACCCAGGCCGGCGACAAGGGTGCCGCTGACGCACTGAGTATGACCTTCTACCCGCACGACTTCCTGGGCAGAGCCATCGAGCTGCAGAAGCCGCTCCCGGACCTGACCGTTCTGAACAAGGTGCCAGATATCGTAGGTAGAAAAACTGCCGTTACGCTCGTAAATGAACGTACCTTGAAAGCTTTGCTGCCGCTCCGCACGCCCAAGTCGAGTCAGCCAGTCTTGGGCTTCATCGGCATGGGCGGGTAGTGCAAACCAACTACTGAACAAAAGCGTAAGGAGCGGTATGGCGCGCATAGGGCTCCTTAGCGGTTCAGCGGTTTTCCAGGCTTGCTGCGCGAGCGTATGGCAGAGCACTTTCAGCGTTCTTGCCAGCCGCTTCCTGTGCATGTTGACGCAGGTAGCCTGGGAGACGCTGGTCCTGCCAGCCGGATTGCCCCTGAAGCACACCGTTAGCCATAGGGCCGGCGGTATCAGAGCTTTCCTTGTAGCCAGCCAGTACAGCCGGGCCTTTGACTTGCGGACCGGCCATGACCGGTTGCTGAGTCTGCTGGGCCAGCTCGGCACCGGCTATTTCGTCCTGGTTGTACAGACGAACACCGGCCAGTACGGCGACGGTCACCGAGGCAGCGACTGCCAGACGACCCAGGCTACGCCATGGACCACGAGCAGCTTTTGCCGGAACGGCTTCATCGGCCAACGCGGCAGAAACGGCCGCAGCAATATCCAGACGAGGGATTAGAAGATCCTTGTGCATCACCGCCCGAGCGACTTGGTAACGAGACCAGGTGTCACGGGTTTGGGCATCATCAAATGCATTGAGCACTCGACGAAGTTCCAGTTCATCCGCTTCGTTATCCATCACTGCGGACAGCGATTCCTGCAGGGCATCACGACTCATGGCGGTTCCTCTCTTGGCTGTCGCCGCTGTCTTTAGTTTTCCTGCAACAACGGTTGCAAGGCTTTGTCGATGGCTTCCCGGGCCCGGAAAATCCGTGACCTTACAGTCCCCACCGGACATTGCATGACGCTCGCAATGTCTTCGTAACTCAGACCATCGAATTCACGTAAAGTTAACGCCGTACGTAAATCTTCTGGCAGTTGCTGAATTGTTCGATGAACGGTTCCCTCGATTTCGTCGCGCAGCAACGCACGCTCCGGCGACTCGAGATCTTTGAGGCCGTGATCACCATCATAGAATTCAGCATCTTCTGAACTGACATCACTGTCTGGTGGGCGGCGGCCGCGAGACACCAGATAGTTCTTCGCCGTGTTAATGGCGATGCGATATAGCCACGTATAAAACGCACTATCACCGCGGAAATTGCCCAGTGCACGGTACGCCTTGATAAAGGCTTCCTGTGCAACGTCCTGCGCTTCATGGGTGTCGTGCACAAACCGCACGATCAACCCGAGAATTTTGTGCTGATATTTCAGCACTAGCAGATCAAATGCGCGCTTGTCGCCGCGTTGTACGCGCTCGACCAGCTGCTGATCCTCTTCCTGGGTTAGCATGAACACTCCTCGTTGTACTCGAAGGAGGCTTGCATAACTAATCGATCAGGCTTGCAAACATAGACTCGGGCTTTTCGCAAAAGTTCTCCCCCTTCAAGCAAGTTTCCGGCACGCACTGATTTGGCACACACGAAAAACGCAGCTCAGGCAACGCCGGCTGCGCGAATAATCTTTTCGTCGGTTTTCTGACGCGTCCAATGCTCCCGACGGGCCAATAAACACAACGTTTTTTCCCAGCTTTCGGGCAACCTGCTATTGAGTCGGGGCTTATGCAAAAAGTTCCCGCTCGCTGACTGGCTGTTTAACCGGGTGCTGTGCACCGTAATCTCACAATGCCACGAATGCCTGGCTATTGTGCCGCTCCACCCCTCTATATACTAGTGGTCCGTGTGCCCCTTTGATTCGCCGATCCAGGCGTCCTGCTTGCGCCTCCTCTTCGGATCGCTTTTTGCGGAATCCATTCAATGAGCCAACAGTTTCAACACGATGTCCTGGTGATCGGCAGCGGCGCCGCCGGCCTGAGCCTGGCACTGACCCTCCCCAGCCATCTGCGTATAGCCGTACTGAGCAAAGGCGACCTGGCCAACGGTTCGACATTCTGGGCACAGGGCGGCGTCGCCGCCGTACTGGACGACACCGACACCGTACAGTCCCATGTCGAAGACACCCTCAATGCCGGCGGCGGCCTGTGCAATGAAGACGCGGTGCGCTTCACCGTCGAGCATAGTCGCGAGGCAATCCAATGGCTGATCGACCAGGGCGTGCCCTTTACCCGTGATGAGCATGCGGGCAGCGATGACGGCGGCTTCGAGTTCCATCTGACCCGTGAGGGCGGCCACAGCCACCGCCGCATCATCCATGCCGCCGACGCCACCGGCGCCGCCATTTTCAGGACCTTGCTCGACCAGGCGCGCCAACGCCCCAACATCGAATTGCTGGAGCAGCGAGTCGCCGTCGACCTGATCACCGAAAAACGCCTGGGCCTTCCCGGCGAGCGCTGCCTCGGCGCCTATGTGCTCAACCGCACCAGCGGCGAAGTCGACACCTACGGCGCGCGCTTCACCATCCTTGCCTCAGGTGGCGCGGCCAAGGTCTACCTCTATACCAGCAACCCCGACGGGGCCTGCGGCGACGGCATCGCCATGGCCTGGCGCTCGGGCTGCCGGGTGGCGAACCTGGAATTCAACCAGTTCCACCCCACTTGCCTGTACCACCCCCAGGCCAAGAGTTTCCTGATCACCGAGGCGTTGCGCGGGGAAGGTGCGCACTTGAAGCTGCCCAATGGCGAACGCTTCATGCAACGCTTCGACCCGCGCGCCGAGCTGGCACCGCGCGACATCGTCGCCCGCGCCATCGACCACGAGATGAAGCGCCTGGGCATCGACTGCGTCTACCTGGACATCAGCCACAAACCCGAAGCCTTCATCAAGACGCACTTCCCCACCGTCTATGAACGCTGCCTGACCTTCAACATCGACATCACCAAAGGCCCGATCCCGGTCGTGCCTGCCGCGCATTACACCTGCGGCGGCGTGATGGTCGACCAGCATGGCCGCACCGACGTGCCCGGCCTGTACGCCATTGGCGAAACCAGTTTCACCGGCCTGCACGGCGCCAACCGCATGGCCAGCAACTCGCTGCTCGAATGCTTTGTATATGCGCGCTCGGCGGCGGCGGACATCCTCGAACAACTGCCGCGCATCGCGGTGCCGGCCGCCCTGCCGCGCTGGGATGCCAGCCAGGTGACGGATTCGGACGAAGACGTGATCATCGCGCACAACTGGGACGAGCTGCGGCGCTTCATGTGGGACTACGTGGGGATCGTGCGAACCAACAAGCGCCTGCAACGGGCACAGCACCGGGTGCGTTTGCTGCTGGATGAGATCGACGAGTTCTACAGCAACTATAAAGTCAGCCGCGACCTGATCGAATTACGCAACCTGGCCCAAGTCGCCGAGTTGATGATCCGCTCGGCCATGGCGCGCAAGGAAAGCCGAGGGCTGCATTACACCCTCGACTACCCGCAGATGCTGCCTGAGGCCCGCGACACTATTCTGGTGCCAGCCACCTACGGCGACTGAACTTCAAGCGTACGCGCAGGCGCCGGTGCATATCGGCGGTCTGCGCGTCGTGAGGCACGCACGTCGAGCGCACCCATCGTTCACCTTGCACACGATAGCGCAGCACCACGACCAGCGGCAGCGCCAGGCTGTCAGGCCGCAACTGCACGCTGTGCCAGCCGCGCTCGGCGCTGAACAACTGCCAGCCATCCTCATCGCGGCGCAGGCCCCGAATCGACGAGCGGTGAGTCAGCAACACATGCCGCGGCAACACCCAGGCGGCGTGGATGAGGCACGCCAGCATGCCAAGGAATGCAAACGGCAGATCGACTACCAGGCAGGCACCCAGTGCAAACAGTTGTGCAATCAGATACGCCGCCAGCAACAGCCGTGAGGCCTGCCAGCGGCACTCAAAACGGTTACTTGGGCTGGACACGGTCCAGGATCATCCGAACCATGCGTTGCAGCTCCGGGTCTTCCGATTCGGCGCGCTCCATGAACCAGCCGAACATGTCCTGGTCTTCGCAGGTCAGCAGCCGTACGTAAAGGTCGCGATCTACCTGGTTGAGCGTCGCGTAGACTTCTTTGGTGAAAGGCACCAGCAACACGTCCAATTCCAGCATGCCGCGACGGCTGTGCCAGTAGAGGCGATTGATTTCTACATCTTCGACCATGAAACGCTCCTCAAATAGAGCGCAAGTATACAGGCCCGACGGCACCGGGACAGCCGGCTTTGGTCGCGCCCCATGGGAACTATGCATTTGCCGGGCGCCCCTCTATGATGCACCCATGACTTTTTGACCTGCGATGACCCATGGCCGACTCTGCTTTCTTCTGCCCGCTGTCCCACGAAGGCGTTCTCGCCGTCCGCGGCGCGGACGCTGCCAAATTCCTGCAGGGCCAACTGACCTGCAACCTCAATTACCTGAGTGACACCCAGGCCAGCCTGGGCGCGCGCTGCACGCAAAAAGGCCGGATGCAGTCAAGTTTTCGCATCCTGCTACAAGGTGACGGCGTGCTCCTGGCCATGGCCAGCGAACTGCTCGAGCCGCAATTGGCGGACCTGAAGAAATACGCAGTGTTCTCCAAATCCAAACTCACCGATGAAAGCGCCGCCTGGGTGCGTTTCGGCCTGGCGCATGCCGACCAGGCGCTGGCCGCGCTGGGCCTGGCGTTGCCGGTCGAGACCGACAGCGTGGCGCGCACCAAGACGTTGATCGCCATCCGCGTGTCGCCCGACCGCGCTGAACTCTGGGCACCCGCCGAACACGCCGAAGGCCTGCGCAGCCAGTTGGCGGCAAGCCTGCCGCAAGCCGAGCTGAATGAATGGCTGCTGGGCCAGGTCCGCGCCGGCATCGGCCAGGTGATGCCGCAGACCCGCGAACTGTTCATCCCGCAGATGCTCAACCTGCAGGCTGTGGGCGGCGTCAGCTTCAAGAAAGGCTGCTACACCGGCCAGGAGATCGTCGCGCGCATGCAGTACCTGGGCAAACTCAAACGCCGCCTGTACCGCCTGAGTCTGGCTGCGACCGAATTACCCGAGCCAGGCACCGCACTGTTTTCCCCGAGCCATAACAGTTCGATCGGCGAAGTGGTCATCGCGGCAAAAGCGGGTCAGTCCATTGAACTTCTTGCCGTGCTGCAAGCCGAAGCTGCCGATAATGGCGACGTACGCTTAGGCAGCCTGGAAGGACCGGGCCTGCGGCTGCTAGACCTGCCCTACGCGCTGGACCGCGATCGTGAGATCCAGCGATAACCGCCGTACTTTTTTTGCAACACCCTAGAGAGTATGAATGAACGAGCTGGCGGAAAAAGTCCAACAGGCTTTGATGAAGGCCATCGACAACGATGACCTGGTTCTGCCGACATTACCGGAGGTGGCACTGAAAATTCGTCAGGCCGCCGAAGACCCGGAGATCAGCATCAGCCACTTGAGTAAAGTGATCAGTCGAGATACCGCCCTGTCGGCGCGCCTGATCAAAGTGGTCAATAGCCCGTTGCTCAGAGCAACTCAGGAAGTTACCGACCTGCACACCGCCATCACGCGGCTCGGCACCAATTACAGCAGCAACCTGGCCATCGGCCTGGTCATGGAGCAGATCTTTCACGCCCGCTCCGAGGTGGTCGAACAGAAAATGCGCGAAGTGTGGCGCCGCAGCCTGGAGGTCGCGGGCGTCAGCTATGCCTTGTGTCGCCGGCATAGCCAACTCAAGCCGGACCAGGCGGCCCTGGGCGGCCTGGTGCACCAGATCGGCGTGCTGCCGATCCTCACCTACGCCGAAGACCATTACGAGCTGCTGTCCGACCCGGTCAGCCTCAACCACGTGATCGACAGCATCCATCCGGTATTGGGTGACAAGCTGCTCAGCGGCTGGGACTTCCCCGAAATGCTGGCAAAACTGCCCGGCCAGTATCTGAACCTGGAACGCGACGGCGCCCAGCTCGATTACATCGATGTGGTGCAGGTCGCCGTGCTCTACTGTCACCGCCACACCGGACACCCACTGGCGAACGTCGATATGGCGGGTGTACCGGCGGTGAAGAAGCTGCGGATTGACCCCTATAGCGAGACTTTGCGCACCGAGCTGGATGAAGCACGTTCGATGTTCTACTGATCCCCGGCGATAAAACTCACGCGCACTTTCAACCCCGCCGAGTCGCCATCGTGCAGGCTGATCTGCGCCAGGTGCGCACGGCAGATTTCCCCGACAATCGCCAGCCCCAGGCCCGACCCCATACCCTGCTGGCTGCGTCGATAAAATCGCTCGAATACCCGGTCCCGCTCATCCAGCGGGATACCGGGGCCGTCGTCTTCGACTTCGAGCACCGCTGGCGCCGTCACCCGCAAAATCACGTTGCCACCCGGTGGTGTGTGCGCCAGCGCATTGTCCACCAGGTTGCTCAGCAACTCATTGAGCAGCGTCGGTTCGCCGCGCAGCCACACCGGCTCGTCTGCTTCCAGCGCCAAGGCAACGCCTCGCGCGTGGGCCAATGGCGCCATGGCCATGCCCAGCTCTCGGGCCAATTGGCTGAGGTCGAGCAACTGCGCGCCGCCTTCGGCGATGGCCCTGGCGCCGTTTTCGATGCGTGCCAGGGACAGCAGCTGATTAGCCAGGTGCGTGAGACGGTCGGTGCCCTGGGCGGCGGTTTCCAGGGTGGTGCGCCACGTGGCCGGGTCTTCGGCGCGCAGGCCCAGTTCCAGGCGGGCCTTGAGCGCAGCCAGCGGCGTACGCAACTCGTGGGCGGCGTCGGCAATGAACTGCGCCTGGCGTTCGAACTGGCCGCGCAAGCGTTCGGTGAAATGGTTGAGGGAACGCACCAGCGGGCCGAACTCATCCTGCACCTCTACCAGCGGCAAGGGCCGCAAGTCGTCGGGCTGGCGTTCTTCCACCGCCGTGCGCAGGCGCTCCAGCGGGCGCAGCGCCGCGCTGACGGCAAACCACACCAGCAACAGCGCGCCAATGGCAAGCATGCCCAGGCGCAACAAGGTGTCGGCCATCAGGCTTCGGGCCATGGCGACCCGGGCTTCGTCAGTTTCTGCGACACGGATCTCCGCCATGCCATTCATGTTCGGCTCGGAGACGGCCTTGAGCAGGCTCACCACGCGCACCGGCTGGCCCTGATACACGGCGTCGTAGAACCGCGCCAAGGCTGGGTAATCATCCGTACGCGGGGTGCCGGGCGGCGGGCCAGGAAGGTTTTCGTAACCCGATATCAGCTTCTGGTTGATGTCGTTGACCTGGTAATAGATACGCCCGGCGCTGTCGTAGGCAAAGGTGTCCAGGGCCACGTAGGGCACGTTGGCACTGAGCGTGCCGTCCACCTGGGTCAAGCCGGCGGCAATGGTGCGCGCCGAGGCCAGCAGCGTGCGGTCATAGGCGGTGTCGGCCGCTTCGCGTCCGTTCCAGTAGGCACTCATGCCACTGGCGAGCATCAGCAGCACCAGCAACAGCGCGAGGTTCCACAGCAGGCGCCAGCGCAGGCTGCTGGGCTTATGCATCGCGGGCTTCCAGCAGGTAGCCAAGGCCACGGAAGGTCACGATGGCGATAGGCTGGCCGTCGAGTTTCTTGCGCAGGCGGTGCACATAAATTTCGATAGCGTCCGGGCTGGCTTCTTCGTCGAGACCGAACACCTGGGAGGCCAGTTGCTCCTTGCTCATCACGCGGCCAGGCCGGGCGATGAGCGCCTCGAGCACCGCTTGCTCGCGCGAGGTCAGCGTCAGCAGTTCGCCACCGGCCGTGAAGCGCCGAGTATCGAGGTCGTACACCAGCACGCCGC
This sequence comes from Pseudomonas sp. R1-43-08, assembly GCF_003852255.1. Taxonomy (NCBI): domain Bacteria; kingdom Pseudomonadati; phylum Pseudomonadota; class Gammaproteobacteria; order Pseudomonadales; family Pseudomonadaceae; genus Pseudomonas; species Pseudomonas sp. R1-43-08. The sequence continues at coordinate 1,547,347 of NZ_CP027734.1, read as the reverse complement.
ACGCCTGCTGGCGCTCGCCGCCCAATACGCTGCGCCGTAGCAGCGCCTTGACCCGCGCTTCCAGTTCCGTCAGTTCAAACGGTTTGGCGAGGTAATCGTCGGCGCCCAGGTTCAAGCCATGCACGCGGTCTTTTACATCGCTGCGTGCCGTGAGCATCAACACCGGCAAATTTTTTCCACGGGCGCGCAAGCGTGCCAACACTTCGAAACCATCCATGCGCGGCAGCCCCACATCAAGGATCGCCGCCGCGTATTCCTCGCTGCTCAACGCCAGGTCCGCAGCCACGCCATCGTGCAACACGTCGACGGTCAACCCTATGCTCTTGAGCGCTTGGGCGACACTTTCGGCGAGTTGCAAATGGTCTTCAACCAGAAGGACACGCATGAATTTCTACCTCGTGCAGGCGTGGGCGACGCCACGCTTTGGCGGGCAGTTTACAGGCGCAACCTGCCCTGTGAAGCCCGAAAACATTGAAAGGCAACTGAAAGGTTAGTGAAAGCTTCGCCCTTTAGCATCCAGTCACGGTGGTTACGCCCGCCGAGCTACCTCACCCGTAGCGCCCGAAAAACGCCTCGAAGCGTTTTCGCCAAAATAAGAACAATAACGGAGTGCACCACGATGCTGTCGACACAGCCCCAGGCTCGCCCGCCTGCAAGAAATTCCCGCCTTACTCACACCACTCTGCCCTTGCCGTCTTCGAAGACGGTGGCCGTGCGCTCGCGCAACGCCAGGCACAGCAGCGCACGCGGCTAAGCCACTCATAACAAAAATACGGAGATCACCATGACCCTTTCACTGCGTAAAGTTGCCATTACCGCCGGCTGCATGCTGTTTGCCGGCCAACTGCTGGCCGCCGACGAACCCAAGCGCCCTGAATGCATCGCCCCGGCTTCCCCGGGCGGTGGTTTTGACCTGACCTGCAAGCTGGCACAAAGCGCGCTGGTCAACCAGAAACTGCTGAGCAAGCCGATGCGCGTGACCTACATGCCAGGCGGCGTGGGCGCAGTGGCCTACAACGCGGTGGTCGCTCAGCGCCCTGCGGATGGAGGTACCCTGGTGGCCTGGTCCAGCGGTTCATTGCTGAACCTGGCCCAGGGCAAGTTCGGTCGCTTCGATGAAAGCGCCGTGCGCTGGCTCGCAGCGGTAGGCACCAGTTACGGTGCCATCGCAGTGAAAAGTGATTCGCCCTACAAGACGCTCGACGATCTCGTAAAAGCCTTGAAGAAAGATCCAGGCAGCGTAGTGATAGGTTCCGGCGGCACGGTTGGCAGCCAGGACTGGATGCAAACCGCCCTGATTGCCAAGGCCGCCGGGATCAACCCGCGCGAGCTGCGTTACGTCGCGCTGGAAGGCGGCGGCGAAATCGCTACCGCGTTGCTCGGTGGCCACATTCAGGTGGGCAGCACCGATATTTCCGACTCCATGCCGCACATCCTCAGCGGCGACATGCGCTTGTTGGCGGTGTTCTCCGAGCAGCGCCTGGACGAGCCGGAAATGAAGAACATCCCGACCGCCAAAGAGCAAGGCTATGACATCGTCTGGCCAGTGGTGCGCGGCTTCTACCTCGGGCCAAAAGTCAGCGATGCCGACTACGCCTGGTGGAAGGATGCGTTCGACAAACTGCTGGCTTCCGACGAGTTCGCCAAGCTGCGTGACCAGCGCGAGCTGTTCCCGTTCGCCATGACAGGCCCGGAACTGGACACCTACGTGAAAAAACAGGTGGCTGACTACAAAGTGCTGGCCAAAGAGTTCGGCCTGATCCAGTAAACGCCCCCGCTTTCGCGCGGCCACGCCCGCTTAAACACGCGGTGTGGCCCAGGAGTTCACCATGCTCTTACAACGCATTTTCGCCGCCGTACTGTTGCTGGCCTGCGCCGGCCTCGCCCTGATGGCCTGGCCGTATCAGGCGGCGTTTTCCTACGAGCCGGTCGGGCCTCGCGCTTTTCCGCTGCTGATGCTCGGGCTGATGAGCCTGGCGCTGATCTACATGCTGTTTCGCCCGCAACCCACCCAGCACACCGAAGAAGACCCGGCGCTGGACCGCGACACACTGGTCAAGATCGGCATTTGCGTAGCGCTGTTGATCGTGTTCGCCGCCACCTTCGAATCGTTGGGTTTCATCCTCAGCAGCCTGTTGATCGGCATCCCGATGGCACGCCTGTATGGCGGGCGCTGGATGCCCAGCGTAGTGATCGTCGGCCTGATGGCCATCGGCTTGTACCTGCTGTTCGACAAAGCCATGGATGTGCCGCTGCCCCTCGGCCTGCTCGACGTACTGGAGAACTGATATGGATACTTTTGGCTATTTGGGCCAGGGGTTCGGCGTCGCGCTGAGCCCGTACAACCTGGTGACCGCCTTGTGCGGCACGCTGATCGGCACCGTGGTCGGCCTCTTGCCGGGCCTGGGGCCGATCAATGGCGTGGCGTTGTTGATCCCCATCGCATTCGCCCTGGGCCTGCCACCCGAGTCGGCGTTGATCCTGCTCGCAGCGGTGTACCTGGGCTGCGAATACGGCGGCCGTATCAGCTCGATCCTGCTCAATATTCCGGGCGAAGCCTCCACCGTGATGACCACCCTCGACGGCTACCCGATGGCCCGCAAAGGCCTGGCCGGCGTGGCGCTGTCGTTGTCGGCGTGGAGTTCGTTCATCGGTGCCTTTATCGCCACCTGCGGCATGGTGCTGTTTGCCCCGCTGCTGGCCAAATGGGCGATTGCCTTCGGCCCGGCGGAATATTTCGTACTGATGGTATTTGCCATTGTGTGCCTGGGCGGCATGGCCGGTGACAAGCCGCTGAAAACCTTTGTGGCGGCGCTGATCGGTCTGTTCCTCTCGGCGGTGGGCATCGATGCCAACAGCGGCGTGTATCGCTTTACCGGCGACAACATCCACCTCACCGATGGCATTCAGTTCGTGGTGTTGGTGCTAGGCCTGTTTTCCATCAGCGAGATCCTGCTGCTGCTGGAGAAAACCCACCGAGGCCAGGAAGCGGTCAAAGCCACCGGACGGATGATGTTCAACCTGAAGGAAGCGTCTTCGGTTTTCGTAGTCAACATCCGTTGCGGCCTGCTCGGCTTCATCATGGGTGTGCTGCCGGGCGCGGGTGCTACGTTGGCCTCGGCCGTTGCCTACATGACCGAGAAACGCCTGGCCGGTGCCAGCGGTAAATTCGGCCAGGGCGACATGCGCGGCCTCGCCGCGCCGGAAACCGCAATCGGCGCCTCCGCCTGCGGTGCCCTGGTGCCGATGCTGACCCTGGGCGTGCCCGGTTCGGGCACCACGGCCGTGATGATCGGCGCGCTGTCGCTGTACAACATCACCCCAGGACCGCTGTTGTTCCAGCAGCAACCGGACATTGTCTGGGGCCTGATCGCCTCGTTGTTCATTGCCAACATCATGCTGGTGATCCTCAACATCCCGATGATCCGCATCTTCACCCGGATCCTCGCCGTGCCGAACTGGGCGCTGGTACCGGTGATCGCCATCATCACCGCGATCGGCGTGTACGCGGTGCATGCCACCACGTTCGACCTGTTTCTGATGGTCGGTATCGGCATCTTCGGCTACATCCTGCGCAAGCTCGACTTTCCGCTGTCGCCGGTATTGCTGGGCTTTATCCTCGGCGGCCTGATGGAACAGAACCTGCGCCGCGCGCTGTCGATCTCCAACGGTGCGCTGGACATCTTGTGGTCGAGCCCGATCACCTTCGGCGTCTGGGTACTGACCGCGCTGATGCTGATGTTCCCGCTGGTGCGCATCTACCGCAAACGTGCCTTGCAGCGTCGTGCCGTGGCCGATGTCTGAGGTCACTTTCAAGCAATGGTGGGGAACACCGCTGGTCGGCCTGGCCGGCGGTTACCTGGCCAGCCTCGTCGGCTGGCCTTTGCCCTATATGGTCGGCTCGTTGCTGGCGATCATCCTGGTGCGCTGCCTCACGCCCTGGCAATTGGCGGAAATTCCCGGCGGGCGCAAATGCGGCCAATGGGTGGTGGGCATCGGCATCGGCCTGCACTTCACGCCGGTAGTGATCGAACAGGTGATGAGCCACTTCGGGCTGATCTTCTTCGGCGCCTTGGTGACGAGTTTGTCGAGCGTGGTCGGGGTGTGGTTGATGCGCCGCAGCGGTGAAGACCGCGCCACCGCGTTTTTCTCCAGCATGCCGGGCGGCTCCGGGGAGATGGTCAACCTCGGCGCGCGCAATGGTGCGGTGCTCAGCCGGGTTGCGGCGGGGCAGAGTTTGCGCGTGCTGGTAGTGGTGCTGTGCGTGCCGGCGATCTTCAAGTATTTGCTGGGCGGTGGCGCGCCGCAGTTTCATCCGGCACCTGTGGATTGGCGGTGGCTGGCGTTGCTGTTTCCGATGGGGGCTCTGGTGGCCTGGGGCTGGCAGCGTTTGCACCAGCCGAACCCTTGGCTGTTCGGCCCGTTGCTGGTGAGTGCGACTGCCAGTGTGGTCTGGGACCTGCATATCGGCCTGCCCGATGGCGGCAGCCAGATCGGCCAATGGCTGATCGGCAGCGGCTTGGGGTGTCACTTCAACCGCCAGTTCTTTCGCAGGGCTCCATCCTTTATGGGGCGCACGTTGATCGGCACCGCCTTGACCATGGCACTGGCAACATTGGCGGCGGTGGGCCTTAGCGCCCTGACCCAGTTGGACCTGCGCTCCTTGACCCTGGGCATGATGCCTGGCGGCATCGCCGAAATGAGCCTCACGGCTGAAACCTTGCAACTATCGGTGCCGTTGGTGACGGCGATGCAGGTGATGCGGCTGTTGTTCGTGCTGTTTCTGGCGGAGCCGTTGTTCAGGCATTGGAACCGCCGGCCGGAAACCATCTGAATCCTCATCGCCGTTCAGAGCGGCGGTAGCCGCCACTCGATCGGCGCCTCGCCATTCTGCTCAAGAAACTTGTTGGTGCGACTGAAATGCCCGCAGCCCAGGAACCCGCGATACGCCGACAACGGTGATGGATGCACCGAGGTCAGCACCAGGTGCTTGGTGGCATCGATCAGCTTCTGTTTGCTCTGGGCGTGGGCGCCCCACAACAAAAACACCAGATGCGGCTGATGCTCGCTGACCACCTCGATGATCCGGTCGGTAAAGAACTGCCAGCCCTTGCCCGCATGGGCATTGGCATTGGCGCGTTCCACGGTCATGGTGGTGTTGAGCATCAGCACGCCCTGGTCGGCCCAGCTTTGCAGGTAGCCGTGGTTGGGGATGTCGATGTTCAGGTCACGCTTGAGTTCTTTATAGATATTGACCAGGGACGGCGGCGCCGGCACGCCCGGTTGCACCGAAAAGCACAGGCCGTGGGCCTGGCCGGGGCCGTGGTACGGGTCCTGGCCGAGGATCACTACCTTGACCTTGTCCAGCGGCGTCGAGTTGAGGGCATTGAAAATCAGCGGGCCGGGCGGGTAGATCTCCTTGCCGGCCGCATGCTCCTGGCGCAGGAACTCGCGCAACTTGGCCATATAGGGCTTCTCGAACTCATCGCGCAGGGCGTGTTTCCAGCTGGGTTCGAGTTTGATACGGTCGCCATCGGTCATAGTTGAATTGTCTTGTAAAAAAGAATGAGGCGAACCCTAGGAAAGCCGACCCCGCTTGTCAATTGATCTGACACACCACCGGCGCTTTCCCACGAAGGGATCATACTCATCCTTCACCTTCTCGATTGAGGTCACGATGAACCTGCACTTCGAAGAACTGACCGGCAGCGACGGCGCCCGCATCGGCATCGCCAGCCTGGACGCGCAAAAGACCCTCAACGCCCTGTCCCTGCCGATGATTTTGGCCTTGGGTGATCGCCTGGATGCCTGGGCCAAGGACCCGAACATCGTCTGCGTATTGCTGCGCGGCAATGGCCCCAAGGCCTTTTGCGCCGGTGGCGAAGTGCGCAGCCTGGCGCAGGCCTGTCGCGAACAACCCGGCGAAGTACCCGCCCTGGCCGCGCAGTTTTTCGCCGCGGAGTACCGCCTCGATTATCGCCTGCACACCTATCCCAAACCGCTGATCTGTTGGGGCCACGGCTATGTGCTGGGCGGCGGCATGGGGCTGCTGCAAAGCGCGTCCGTGCGTGTCGTGACGCCCACCAGCCGGCTGGCCATGCCGGAAATCAGTATCGGCCTGTACCCGGATGTCGGCGCCAGCAGGTTCTTGTCGCGCCTGCCCGGCAAACTTGGGTTGTTCCTGGGCCTTACCGGCGCCCACATCAATGGTCGTGATGCCTTGGACCTGGGCCTGGCCGACCGTTTCCTGCGCGATGACCAGCAAGACGAACTGCTCGAAGGCCTGCTGCAACTGAACTGGCAGGAACAGAGCGCGATGCAGCTCAACAGCCTGCTCAAGGCCCTCGCCCAGGAAGCCGTCGACCAGCAACCCGAAGCGCAGTGGTTGCCGCGCCGTGGGCAGATCGACGAATGGCTGGATGTGGGTGACATACGCTGCGGCTGGCGCGCGTTGAGCCAGTTGCGTGATCATGCTGATCCGCTGCTGGCTCGCGCCGGCAAGACGCTGAGCGAAGGCTGCCCGCTGACCGCCCATCTGGTGTGGGAGCAAATCCGCCGGGCTCGACATTTGTCGTTGGCTCAAGTGTTCCAGATGGAGTACACGGTGAGCCTCAACTGCTGCCGTCATCCGGAATTCGCCGAAGGGGTGCGGGCGCGGTTGATCGATAAGGACCAGGCGCCGCACTGGCACTGGCCGGATATCAACACAATTCCAGAGGCGGTGGTGCAGGCGCATTTTGAAAAAGCCTGGGAGGGTAGGAATCCTCTGGCAGATTTATCCGATTATTGACAGCCTATCGTTGCGAGTCATTTATCGTGAATGCGCAATTATCGGGTTGATTGTCACGGCAGACATAAACCTGTTGATCGAACGGAATCTTGCCAAGCTCCCAATGCAAGCTGTCGGTCAGCGACATGGTGTTGGCAGCGCCTGAAATGCAAGGACGCATAACGACCAGCTCTTCACGCTGGTTTTCATAAACGCACTTTTCCACGTAGCCGTTTTTTCGGTCAGTGCCCTTTTCAGGCGTGAATAAAGCGCCAAGAAAGCTATGTATATATTCGTTAGGCTCAACCTTGGGACCTTGCCAGAGCACGCCATCCTGCTGGTATCGAAAGTAGCCTTTGACGTTTTGGATCATCGATTTATCCGGACAAAACTGCTTTGCCCCCGCCGGGCCCATGACGCAGCCGACGAGTAAAAGCACGCACATCAGTTGTTTGAACATAGAGGCTTTCCTTCACAAGCACACAACGTTTCCCGCAGTGAATTAGATCTAGAGCCTCAAAGATAGCTGTTAAATCTGACAGTGCCGACGAATGGCAGGCAAAAAAAAGCGGCGCATCATGCGCCGCTTCGTTCAAAGCCTTTCTTCAGCGGTGACCACCGCGCCCACCGCCATGCTCACCACCCCGTCCGTGACCGCCGTTTCCCCAACGATTTCCTCCCCAGCCCTGGTTCGGATACGCCCGGTAGGCAGACCTCGGATAATAACGTGGCGCGGGTTGGTAATAACGCGGCGCCGAGTAATAGCGCGGGGCCGGATAGTAACGTGGAGCCGGCGCGTAGTAGCTGCCCCTGTCATAGCGAGGGCCGCCGTAGTAATAGGCCGGCGCCGGTGCGGTATACACCTCGGAGCGATAGTAAGTGGCGCCTCCATCGTAGTAGGGCACACAAGCTGACAAGGTCAGGCCGAGTAATGCAGTGAGCAGCAGTCGTCGATACATGGCGGCCTCCTCGACCGCGGAAGAGCACCTCCAGCGACGCTGGAGAGCGGCACCCAGCTTGCGCCGAATGACACAATATCTGACATCAAAAACAACATCTGGTGCGTTCCAGTAACAACTTGATACATCAACACGCAAGTCCTGTAGGGACAACCGACGGGAGCCCAAGCTATATCGTTTCAGTCATTTTCAGGCAGATACCATGTTGCTCTCGATGACGGCATTGTCCTGCTGCGGGTCCGAGCTGTATTGTGCAAGGCCGAGCACACCTGCCTATACAGCCCAACCCTGCCATGACCACACCCACGCTTTGCCCCGCCTGCGGAGCCGTCAACGACTGCGCCCTGGCAGACCCACGCACGGTTGACCAGGCGTGCTGGTGCTTCAATGTCACCATTGACCCGGCGGTACTCCTCGCGCTGCCTGACGAACTGCGCAATAAAGCCTGCCTGTGCCCGCGTTGCGCTCAAGTGGATGAACAGTTGCGCACCCCTGATGCGCGTTGATCGGTTCCTCAGCAACCTGCCGCGCTTCAATCGCAGGCAAGTACGGTTGCTGTTGGTGGAACGCCGAGTCAGCGTTGATGGCGTAACGGTCAGTGATCCTCACCATGAGGTACGCGAGTTCAGCCAGGTGTGCGTTGATGGTGAGGTGCTGCAGGCGGGCAAACCGGCGCGCTATTTCATGCTGCACAAACCCCAAGGGTGCGTAAGTGCCACGGCGGATCCGCAACACCCTACCGTGCTCGATCTGCTGAATGAGCCGGACAATGGCACGCTGCATATTGCCGGGCGCCTGGACTACAACACGACCGGCCTGATGTTGATCACCAACGACGGCCAGTGGTCGCGGCGCCTGACACAACCGACGACCAAGTTGCCCAAGGTGTACCGCGTGGAAACAGCGCAGGAAATCGGTCCCGAATACGCGGTGACATTCAAGGCGGGCCTGTACTTCGCGTTCGAAGACCTCACCACCCAACCCGCCGAGCTGGAATTACTCGGACCGACCACGGCGCGCTTGAGCATCATCGAAGGCCGTTATCACCAGGTAAAACGCATGTTCGGGCACTTCAATAACAAGGTAATCGCGCTGCACCGTGAGCGCATGGGCCCGCTGCAGTTGGATCCGTCCCTTGCGCCGGGGGAATACCGAGCCCTGACTGACGATGAAATCCGACAAGTCTGACGACCGTTCAGCCGCTGATGGCAAAAAACCAGCCAGGCGGCTTGCGACCTGCCGAGTCTGTGCTTGAATCAAGTTCACCCGTTGAAATATGACTGGCGAGTCACCTATAACCTCCAAGAAACACCTTGCCCCGCCCGTGCTGGATTGACGGGCCGTCCCGGCAAACATCCCGCCCTGACAACCGCTGTCGGCCAACCGCAATCGGGCCGACAGGGGCGCTCATCTTCCAGGCGTATGCCTACCTGTCATAAAGCTCGTGCAAAGTCATTTGCGCGCCCTACCCGCTTGCCAGGAGTCTTACGACATGAGGCCAGAAATCGCTGTGTTGGATATACAGGGTCAGTACCGGGTTTACACGGAGTTCTATCGCGCGGATGCCGCTGAAAAGACCATCATTCTGGTCAACGGCTCAATGGCCACCACGGCCTCTTTCGCCCAAACCGTGAAAAGCCTTTACCCCCAATTCAATGTGGTGTTGTACGACCAGCCCTACGCCGGCCGTTCCAAAATCCACAACCGCCACGAGCGGATGCTGACAAAGGAAGTAGAAGGCCAGATCCTGCTGGAGCTGATCGAGCGCTTCGCCGCCGAACACGTGCTCTCGTTCTCGTGGGGCGGTACTGCCGCCCTGTTCGCCCTCGCCCAACGCCCGCGACGCATTGAAAAGGCGGTGATCAGCTCGTTCTCCCCGGTGATCAACCCGCCCATGCGCGACTACCTTGAGCGCGGCGTCGACTACCTCGGCAACCTCGACCGCGACCGCGTCGGCCATCTGGTCAACAGCACCATCGGCAAGCATCTGCCGTCGCTGTTCAAGCGCTTCAACTACAAGCACGTCAGCAGCCTTGCCGAGCATGAATACGGGCAGATGCACTTCCACATCAGCCAGGTGCTTAACAGCGATCGCTTGTGTTACCTCAATGCAGCCAGGCAGATCGACATTCCGGTGCTATTCCTGAACGGCGAATGGGACGAGTACACCAGCGCCGAGGATGCCAGGCTGTTTGGGCAACATATAACCCACAGCAGCTTCAGCACTATCCAGGCCACGGGGCATTTCCTGGATATGGAGCATAAAGCGGCATGCCGGGACAGCCGGGAGGCGGTGGTAGGCTTTTTGAAAGGGCAGCGGCCGGTGAGTCGGTTACGCTACCAGCAGGGTCAGACGCAACATGCATGGGCGGTCTGAAGTGAGGCCCACTGTAGGAGCGGGTTCCTGCAGTGGCGCCGCTCATTTGCGGGCGGTGCGCGCGCAACGTGCGATTTTTTCGAAGAAAAACTTCAAATCCAGCTGAACATCTGGTACAAAGTCAGCCGCTTTGAGCGGGTATAGTTTAGTGGCAAAACGAAAGCTTCCCAAGCTTTAGTTGAGGGTTCGATTCCCTCTACCCGCTCCACTCAAATTGGCTTTCCTGTCATGCCATGCCTGACAGGAAATGCATAAAAAACCGGCTCTGGGAGCCGGTTTTTTTATGCCTGCCGTTCAGGTGCCGATACGCTTGTGGCGGTGGCTCAGTAAAGTCTTACTGCGACAACGAACCGGTATTGTGATGATGTCAGCTCGTCGCCTCCCGCGAAATCAGGAGTATCGCAATGCTTGAGCCTGACCAATGCACGCCACCGCCCATCCTGCGCCAAGTGATCGGTTGGGTGGTGGTTCTGCCGCTGCTGGTCTCACTGGCGAGGCCACCCTATCCCCTGGGCTTGGGGCTGGCGCTCGGAGCAATCGCCGCGTCGGTCTATGGGGTGGTGTTCGCCCGTCGTCACGCCAGCCGACGCGTGACTGTGTTCGCCCTGGTCGCTACCCTGCTCAATGCCGTGTCGTTGGTAATGTTAAGCACAGCGTCCGTGCTGATGGCGCTCTACTTTATCGTTCGACTCTACGTATATTCCTACGTCAGCCATTGGGTTTACTGGAACTTCTAAGCCCACGAAAAATTCGAGCGCAAGAAACGTAGTTTGCCAATACCCTGATGGGCTTACAGTAGCGCCGTACGCTTCAGCATCCCTTCGAGGAGCCCGCCCATGCCCTGTGAATACACACTCATGCCCTCCCCTGTCGGCGAACTCACCTTGGTGGCGCGCCATGGCAAACTTGGCGCCATCCTGTGGCAAACAGAGCGCGCCAACCGCGTACGCCTGGGTGAATTGATCGAGACCAACAACAGCCTGGTGCTATTGGAAGCCCAGCGCCAGCTAAACGAATACTTCGCGGGAACACGCAGCCAGTTCGAGTTGGAGTTGGACTTCGCCGGCACCGACTTTCAGAAACAAGTCTGGCAGGCCCTGCTGACCATTCCGTTTGGCGAAACGCGCAGCTACAGCCAGATAGCCCAGCAGATCGGCAACCCGAAAGCCGTGCGTGCAGTCGGGGCGGCGAATGGGCGTAATCCGATTTCGATCATTGCGCCCTGTCACCGAGTGGTGGGTGCTTCGGGCGGGCTGACCGGGTTTGCGGGAGGGCTTGAGGCCAAGCAATATCTGTTGACGCTGGAGAATCGCGGCCAGGCGAAACTGGCGTTCTGATCATGGCTGTGGGGCAGCTGCGCGAATAAAGGACGCGCAATCGAACAAGCGTTGGAAACCGAGCTTTCCATACAGTGCAACGGCGAGCGTCGAGGCCTCGAGAAAACACCGACGAGCCCCCAGGCCCGAGGCGTGAAGCAGGGCCGCTTGAATCAATCGAGTGGCGTAGCCTCTTCCACGAAAGCCGACCCGCGTGCCGACATCACTCAGTCGGGCCTCCCCCTCACATAACGACAAGGTCAACGAACAGCTCACCTGCCCCTCGACAGACAATGTGAAGTGATAAAGGGCTTCACCGGCGTCCAGGGCTCGCTGGTGCCGAGCCTGGTAATGCGCGACCGCTTTGGGCGCTATCAGGAATGCACTGTCGAGCGGAGTCGCCCATTCGTTCAGGTTCCGAGTCAGGCTGATCTGCACACCTTCCTCGTTTATCAATGGCGCAAGGCGCGCCAATGACAGGACCATCGCCGTGGTCTCTTCAGCCGGCTGAAAGCCGAGCTGCGCGAGCACGTCGCGCAAGCCATCGACCTGTTCCTGAGGAATCACGATACGAATGGGGATCAAGGTACGACGGATCAGGTCCAGGGGTAACTCCGTCGCTTCGCACAGCGGGTCGCTGCCCAGACGAATAAACAACATATTCCACGGCGCGCAATGTTCCTCAGCAAAGTAGGTGCTGATACCGGCGCTATGTCGACAATACATCGCGCAGGTCGCCGCAAAAAAATGCGCTTCGGTCAAGTCATAGCGTGCGAATAGGGCATGGGCGTTTTCAGCGTGCATAAGCAATAACCAGGCAAAAACCCAGTCTTGTGCTCAAGGTTTCACAGCGCCGTAGGCCCGCTCCTAAAAGCCCTACAGAAAAACCTCTACTTTTGTCCGACCGATAAGTTGTAAAAAGAAATTTCAGCGAGCGACTGCTGTCAGTAGTTTCATCACCCTTCTTGAGGAAAACGGTCATGAAATTCTCTGCAGTCTCCCAAACCCTGTCGCGCTGGGCCGGCAGCCCCAGGACGTTCTACACGGCGGTGGCGCTGATCCTGGCGTGGAGCCTGAGCGGGCCATACTTTCATTACAACGACACCTGGCAATTGATCATCAACACCTCGACCACCATCATCACGTTCCTGATGGTGTTCCTGATCCAGAACACACAGAACCGCGACAATGACATCCTGCATATCAAGATCGACGAGCTGTTGCGTGTATCCAAGGATGCGCAGAACGCCGTATTGAGCCTGGACGGCCTGGACCGTAAGGAGCTTGAAAAGCTACGTCAGGAATATCGTGATATCGGCAAAGCCGGCAGCTTGAACCTCAACACCAGTTGCGGCCCTGCCGCCGACGACGCGGCGGCGCCGAAAACAAATTTGAACCAGGCCTGAAAAAAACGGCGGTTGGAGATGATCCAACCGCCGTTTTCATTTCAAAGGGAGCTTCAACCGTCGCCCTGATGCCCCTTGCCGTAGGTCGACGCCAGGGCGCGGGCTTTTTCCAGACGCTCCTGCAGCTTGGGCAGGGTCTCATCCACCAACGCTTTTATCTCTGGCACCTGCGACGCCGCGCCTTCCTGCTTGAACAGGGCGATGGCGTCTTCGTTTTCCTTGACCTGTTGCGCGGTGTAAGCGGCGTCGAAGGAGTCGCCGTCCTTGAGTTCGGGCATCAGGGTTTCGGCCTTGTCGACGATCTTCTCGCGCGGGGCTACCGGCAAGTCGAGCTTTTTAGCGATAGCCGCCAGATGCTGGTTGGCCAGGGTGCGCTCATTGATCACCTCGATGGTGTAATCCTTGATCTCTTGGGACGAGGTTCTGGCGTGGGCCATGCGACTGGTTTCGATATCGGCCATGCCTTTGGCCGAAGCCTGCTCGATGAATTCGGCAGGTGACTGGGCGAAAGCATTGCTGGCGCCGAGGCCCAGCAGCATCGCGAAACTGGCGGTGCGTAACCGGATAGCCATGCGGCTCATGATGGGTTCCTCCAGGGCAAAAATAGGTGCGAGGAAACAGCGCCTCGCCCTGGATTCGAATTTTGCTCGAGGCAAAGGTTTAGAAAAAACTTTCCAGTGCGACGAACGGTCGTTGTTGATTCAGGCGGGCTTGCTGGCAAACAGACCCGGAGTTCTGCACGTTCCCAGGCTACGGGTAAAACTTCATTCCGGCATAAGGCTTGGCGCGACAGGCTTGCAACCGCGAGGCGAGATCGCCGACATGGGCTTCGAGCTTGTGACCATCGGGGTCGAGAAAATAGAACGAGGCGCCTTCACTGCGATTGTCGCGCCACTCCCCCACGCCAGCGGCTCGCAAGCGTGCGACTAGGGGAATGAGATCGTGCGCTTCGACGGTCAACGCGTAATGCGTGTAATCGGCGGCCGGGATCGGGTTACGCAACGGGTCCAGCGACAAACATAACCACAGCCCAGGCAGCGAAAGGTAGGCGCCGTTATCCCAGGTGGCGTCAAGCCGAAGCTGCAGGAGCTCATGGTAGAAACGGATGCTTCGCTGTAGATCGGTGACGGCCAGGGTCAGGTGATTCAGACCGGATAGCATAAGTTTTTCCTTTTCCAGGAGACCCCTGACGAACGGGACAATCGATCGATGGGACGACACTGTAGTATGTTGCACTACCTATCACTACATTGAGGTTCGTATGTCTGTTATGTCCCTGCGGATACCGGACGATGTCGCCGATACGCTTGCCAGTCTGGCCAAAGCGACCGGTCGCAGCAAATCGTTCCTCGCTGTTGACGCGCTACGTGAATACTTGACGCGTGAAGCATGGCAAATCGAAGAGATTCAAAAGGCGCTGAAAGAAGCTGATGCGGGGGATTTCGCGACGGCTGCCGAGGTAAAAGCCGTCGCTGACAAATGGCGCAACAATGCAGGTTGAGTGGCTGAGGACAGCCCTCAGAAACCTGGATGATGAAGCGGCCTTTATTGCTGAAGAAAACCCCAAAGCCGCCTACGAGTTCGTCCAGGCGATTTTGGCCGGGCTTGAACACATTGCGCAATTTCCCGCGTTGGGAAAAACCGGGCGCGTCCCAGGGACGCGTGAATGGGTGGTGCCCCGGTGGCCCTACATTGTCCCTTACCGTATTCGTGAAGGGCGACTACAGGTGATGCGAATTTTTCATACCCGCCGCCAACCACCGACCTCCTGGTAGCAACTGATCAGCCCTTTAGCACACCCTGCACCCGCCCACTCAACCACTGCAACCCCGCATCCCCACCCCGTCGCGCATGCCATGCCAGCTCAAATGCAAACGAAGGAATATGAAACGGCGGTGGCACGGCGATCAGTTGGGCATGATCGATATTCAACAAGCCCCGGGAGGAGACGGTCAGGATCAGGTCCGTGCCCTGAATCAACTGCGGTGCCACGCCCCAGTGCGGCAGGCTGACGGCCACATGCCGGCGCTGACGAATCGCGGTCAGCGCACGCTCGATTTCCGGCGTGCCGCTGCCGCGCATTTCCAGCAAGACATGGGGGCGTGACAGGTAGGTAGGCAGGTCCAGCACACCCGTTGCCGGCAAGCTGTCTCGGTCGACCAGGCAGGTGTAATGCTCTTCGAATAAAGGCGTAGTCCGCAGTTCGGCAGGCATGTCAGGGAAAACCCCGGCGGCCAGGTCGAGATCACCATTGAGCACGCCGTCGACCATGCCTTCGCGGCTGGCCTGGATGATTTGCAGGTCAATGCCCGGCGCTTCACGGCGCAACAAGCGCACCAACCCCGGTAGGAAAATCGCCGCACTGTAGTCCGACATTGCCACGCGAAAGCGGCGTTTGGCCGACGCCGGGTCAAAGCGGTTCGGCGCCAGCAGCGCTTGCACCTGGGCCAGCGCCTCCGCCAACGGCGTAGCCAACTCCAGCGCACGCGCCGTTGGTATCAATGAGCCGCCCTGACGCACCAGCAACGGGTCGCCCAGCAGGTCACGCAAGCGCGCCAGCGCGTGGCTGACCGCCGGTTGGCTCAGGTGCAGGCGTTCGGCGGCGCGGGTGACGTGTTGCTCGCTGAGCAACACGTCAAGGATCACCAACAGGTTGAGGTCGATGCGCCTTAGATCATTCATCAGCTGCATGCTCGCCATAAGAACTTGGAATTTAAATTTGCGTGACGAATAACCTAGAGTCCAGCAAAACCTCTGGGAGATTCGCCATGACGACGTTGCATTGGCTGGGTGTGTTGCTGCTGGCGGTGATCGCTGGTGCCGTGGTGCCGTTTCAAAGTGCGATCAACGCCAACCTGGGTCGCGGGCTCGGTCACCCGTTGTGGGCGACGCTGGCTTCGCTGTTGGTAAGCATCATTGTGTTGCTGCCGGTGATCATCGCCCTACGGCTGCCCTTGCCGAGCCTGGCCTTTATCACCCAGGCGCCGCTGTGGATGTGGGCTGGTGGCGCATTCGGCGTGTGCTTTATCTCGCTGGCATTGGTGCTGATGCCCACGCTGGGCGCATCAGGCTTCGTTGCCCTGGCGATGGCCGGGCAGATTCTCGCGTCATTGCTGCTCGACCATTTCGGCCTGTCCGGCCTAGTGGAGCGCCAACTCACAACGCCCCGCGTGGTGGGGGCGTTGCTGTTGATCGGCGGCGTCGCGCTGATTCAGTTCAGCGCGCCGCCGGCCCGTGCATTGGCAACGGCTGGCTGACGACCACAGCGAACCGCCATGCTGATACACGAAAACCCGGCGCGGGCAGACCTCCTACATAATCATCGGGTCGGAATAATCGGTGATCATTGCACCACTCCCGAGGTCTTCAGACGTTGGATGTCAGCGTCTGTCAGGCCCAGGCCGCCGAGGATGTCATCGGTGTGCTGGCCCAGCGCAGGGCCTTGCCAGTTCACCGCGCCGGGCGTTTCCGACAGTTTGGGTACGATGCCGGGCATCTTCACCGACACACCACCGGGCAAATCGGCATCGAGCAACATGTCCCGCGCCTGGTAGTGCGGGTCGCTGACAATGTCCGCCACGGAGTAGATGCGCCCGGCCGGCACTTCAGCAGCCTCCAGAGCGCTGAGCACCTGCTCGATGGGCAGGCTGCTGGTCCAGTGGGTGATTGCCGCGTCGAGCAAACCACTCTGTGCCGCACGGCCATCGTTATGGGCGAACTCAGGCGCAGCGGCCAGGTCGGCGCGGCCGATGGCGGTCATCAGGCGCTTGTAGATCGGGTCGCTGTTGCCGGCGATCACCACGTAGGCGCCGTCGGCGGTCAGGTAGGTATTGGACGGCGCGATACCGGGCAAGGCACCGCCGCTGCGCTCACGTACATGGCCGAGCATGTCGTATTCGGGCACCAGGCTTTCCATCAGGTTGAACACGCTTTCGGCCAGGGACACGTCGACGATCTGCCCGTCACCCTGGCCGGTCTTGACCCGCAGCAGCGACATCAGCGCGCCGATCACACCGTGCAACGACGCAAGCGAATCCCCCAGGCTCACGCCGACCCGCGCCGGTGGCGAATCCGGGTTGCCGGTGGTGTAGCGAATGCCGCCCATGGCCTCGCCGATCGCACCGAAACCCGGGCGGTCGCGATAGGGCCCGGTCTGGCCATAGCCGGAGATGCGCACCAGGGTCAGCTTGGGGTTGAGGGCATGCAATACGTCCCAACCCAGGCCGAGTTTTTCCAGGCCACCGGGGCGCAGGTTTTCGATCAGCACGTCGGCGTCGCCGAGCAGTTGCTTGATCAGGCTCAAGCCTTCTGCCGACTTGAGGTCCAGGGCCAGGGACTGCTTGTTGCGCGACTGCAGGTACCACCACAGCGACGTGCCTTCGTGCAGCTTTCGCCATTTGCGAAGCGGATCGCCCTGCCCCATGGCTTCGATCTTGATCACCTCGGCACCAAAATCGGCCATCATCCGCGCCGCGAAGGGCGCGGCAATCAGGGTGCCGATCTCGATAACCTTGATACCGTTCAGGGGAGCCGTCATCGGATGTACCTCTTATTCTTGGAGTGTGCACCGAGGCTAAAGCACTCGGGCAGGAAAAATCCAACCGCAGCGCACCAGGCTTTTGTGCAGCATCAGCTACGCTCGGCGGCCAAGCGATTGATCTCGGCCTGCTCCACCACAGGCTGCGGCGCGCCACGGCTCACCGCCTGCAACATCGCACGGCCGACGGTCTCGGTGCTGACGACCCAGCTCGGCTTTATCCGACGTACAAACGAGAGCAACGGCCCGAGCACGCTATAAAACGCTTGGTACAACGGCGTCTTCGAACGCACACCGTGCAACGGCTGGACAATCCCCGGCCGGAACACATAGACCGCCTTGAACGGCAAGCGCAGCAAGGCGTTCTCGGTCTTGCCCTTGACCCGCGCCCACATCGACTTGCCCGTCTCGGAACTGTCAGTGCCGGCGCCGGAGACATAGATAAACGTCATCTGCGGGTTGAGCCGCGCCAGGGTGCTGGCGGCGACTAAAGTCAGGTCATAAGTGAGGTGGGTGTAGTTGATTTCATTCATGCCCGCCGAGGAAACACCCAGGCAAAAGAAACACGCATCAAAGCCTTGCAGCAGGTTTTCCAGGGGTTGGAAATCCAGCATGTCGCTGTGCAACACCTGATGCAGTTTGCCGTGCTCCTGGGTCAACGACGTGCGGCCGACGGCAACGACTTCCTGCACGTCGGGCGCCAGCAGGCACTCGCGCAGTACGCCCTGACCGATCATGCCGGTGGCGCCGAATAATAGAATTCTCATCAACTACTCCATTCATGCAGCTGGTTTTGACACCCCGAGAGACAGATCTTTGAAGCCGATCGTCACATTCAGGCCATCGCCCCCACACCTTACTCAATCCAGTACAGAACGGCTTCAACAAATCGCATTCCCGCCTCGATGTCGGCCCCAGCACGTCACCACTAAATACGTCTTTGACCTATCCGCCGAACGGCTCAAACAATCATCGAACTGATGCATATTTACCTTCAAAAATGTAGGAACCGACTTACGCCAAAACTTCCGTTTAGGATAGCGGGTATGGGAAACGTCTGACTTAACCTATAAAAATTTTCCCGCTACTGTTTTCGTCCATCGCCAAGGACGAGTAGAAATGGTAAGCACAGAGCCATCAAATAATTTTTCAAACTACAAAAAAGTAATAGAACTTTCCGAAAACGATTGGCGCTCGGCCAAGACGGGTAAAATCTGCGAGATTAACGCCACAGTTATAGACCGCAACTACCTTGCAGATCAGTATGGGCGCAAGTTTCATCACTTCTGTACCACCTCATACCTTGGTCTTGATTACAACGAGAAAATATTGGAAGGCGGACTATTTCTTTATTTTGATGATTCTCATGCGCTATCCGCATTTGGCGATAAGGGGCGCGGTTTTATCCGACCACGCCTGCCAGAACTAGACGATCAAACTTTAATCGTAGCGTCACTTGGAAAATCATTCGGCGCATCCGGCGGACTGATTATGTTCGGCAGTAGCGAACAAAAAAGTTTAATGTATCGATATGGCGGTCCCAGCAATTGGTCCCAAAGCTTAAATTCTGCAGCTATTGGCGCAGGTTTGGCGTCAATAAAAATACACCACTCTAATGAGCTACTCATGCTTCAAGACAAGCTCCGCACCAACATCCGACTATTTGATAGCCTCATTTACACCGACCAACAAAGCTCACTCTCCGCTATTCGCTTGGTAACCTGTGGCAAAGCTGAAAAAGCAAACGCACTCGCCATACAACTTGCAGACAGTGGCTTTTTCACCTCCGCCGTATTTTTCCCCGTAGTGCCTAGCGGAAAGGCGGCAATTAGAATAACGCTTCGAGCGGATATGACACACGAAACAATACGTTCATTCTGCTCAAAACTATTAGCCCTTATAGAAGAAAACAAAATCACAAACTAGCTAACACGCTCTCAATACACTCATGTGTTCAAGCACGCTAAAACGTCTTGAACACACTAACTTTAGATGAAGTTCTCATATCCTTGAGCAACGGACGGCCCTCATTGAAAAATAGCACCACCCTCACGCTAGCCTGCTGCTCCGCCTTCCTCGCTCAAGTCGGCATCAGCAGCTACCTGCCCGCAGTCCCAGCCATCGCCCACGCCCTCCCTGGCGCCGAAGACCACGTAGCACTGGCCTTGGCGATTTACCTGGTCGGCATGGCATTGCCGATGTTGCTATGGGGCAGCCTGGGCGAACGCTTTGGCAGAAAGCCGGTGCTGCTGGCAGCGCTCGTGGTCTATGCATCAGCCAGCGCGGCGATTCCATCGGCATTCAACGTTGAAGCCTTTCTATCGCTACGGTTGGTTCAAGGCTTGGGCGCGGGTGGTGTTTCGGTGATGGCGCGGGTGTTGGTGCGTGACAGTTTCAGCGGTGCGTTATTGGCCAAAGGCTTATCGTGGCTGGGCATGACGTTTGTGATCGCCATAGGTGTGGGCCAGTTCGCGGGTTCGTTGTTGCTGGTGACGTTCGGTTGGGAGGCGATTTTTTATGGGTTAGCGATTGGCGCTGTCGTGTTGATGGTGGTGCTGCAGCGGGTGGAATTCCCAATGCGGGCGAAAGTCGATTTGTCGGTTTGCGCCTGGCGCACTTATGTCCTGATCGTGCGGTATCCACCCTTTCTGCATGCGGCACTGGCTGGCGGATTGGGCTACGGGATAATCATTGCATTCAACACCTGTGCACCGTTGATATTGCAGGGGCGTTTTGAATGGAGCGCGGCGCAGTACGGCTGGCTGGGCTGGCCGATCAGCGCGGCGTATCTGGTGGGCGCGTTGATGGTCAATCGCTTCGTCGCTCGCGCGGGACGGTTGATGATGATGGGGTGGGGCGTGACGTTGGTGTTGGCGGGAACGACAGTGATGTTGCTGGGCAGTGTGTTTGCCAGCGAGCTCGCCGTACTGCTGTGGCTACCGTATTGCCTGGCCATAGTGGGGCAGTCGATGAGTTACCCGATCAGTTTGTCACTGGCCAGCGATGAATCACCGATAAGTGGCTCCTATGCCATGGCGCTGAGCGGTTTCATGCATCAGTGGATGGCCGCATTGATTGGCGGTGTGGCGAGCCTGCTGGTGAGTCAGCAGGCATGGCCATTGTCGCTCTTGTGTGTGGCATTGGCGGGCGGTGCAGGGGTGTGCGTCGCCCGCTGCCGTGCAGATCAAAACGCGCTGCGAAAAATCTCCTCGATCTGACGCTGATCCGCCCGTCGTGGGTTGGTCAGGCCGCATGCATCCTTTAGCGCATTACTCGCCAGCAGCGGAATATCCTGCAATTTGGCGCCAAGTTCGCGCAGGCCGGCGGGAATTTCCACGTCCTGGGACAGGGCGCGAATCGCGACGATAGCGGCCTGCGCGCCCTCTTCCGGGGTAACGCCCTTGATATCGGCCCCCAACGCGCGCGCCACGTCACTCAAACGCTTGGCGCTGACACTGGCATTGAAACTCTGCACGTGAGGCAGCAGCACCGCATTGCACACGCCATGGGGCAGGTCGTAGAGGCCGCCGAGCTGATGCGCCATGGCGTGCACGAATCCCAGCGACGCGTTGTTGAACGCCATGCCCGCGAGGAACTGCGCATACGCCATGTTTTCCCGCGCGGCTATGTCGCTGCCATCGCGCACGGCCAGGCGCAGGTTGGCGCTGATCAGTTCGATCGCCTTGATTGCGCAAGCGTCGGTGATCGGTGTGGCGGCGGTGGACACGTAGGCTTCGATGGCATGCGTCAAGGCATCCATGCCGGTGGCAGCGGTGAGGCCCTTGGGCATTGCGACCATCAATGCCGGGTCGTTGACCGACAGCAGCGGCGTGACATTGCGGTCGACGATGGCCATTTTCACGTGGCGGGTTTCGTCGGTGATGATGCAGAAACGGGTCATCTCACTGGCCGTGCCGGCGGTGGTGTTGATCGCCACCAGCGGCAATTGCGGCTTGCTCGATTGATCGACACCCTCATAGTCGCCGATACGCCCGCCGTTGGTGGCGCACAGGGCGATCCCCTTGGCGCAGTCATGGGGCGAGCCGCCGCCCAGGGACACCACAAAATCGCAGGCGCTCTGTTGCAGCAGCGCCAGGCCTTTTTCGACGTTTTCTACCGTGGGGTTGGGCCTGGCGCCATCGTAGACCATCGAATCGATGTCCTGCAGCGCAAGCTTTTCGGCGATCATGCTGGCCATGCCAGCTTTGCACAGGCCCTGGTCAGTGACGATCAACGCCTTGCGAAAGCCGTAGTTGCGCATGGCAATCATGGCTTCGTCGAGGCAGCCGATGCCCATGATATTGACGGCGGGAATAAAGAACGTGCTGCTCATGGTCGATCCTCAGGGGCTTTATACCCACAGAATCCACCGGTACCACTTGCCGCATCTTGACCAGGATCAACGCCGGCTCGTGATAAAGTCACCGTCCAGCCGATTTCGAGTAGACCCGCCGCAATGAAGGATTTCCAGGATATTGACGCCCACCTTGAAGACTGGAGCGCACTGCGCGGCGCCATCGACTTCAACGGGATTCTGATCGGCAACGGCGCAAGCCGCACGATTTGGGAAGACTTTGCCTACGACTCACTGTTTGAAAACGCCCGCACAGTGGAAGAAAAGCCACTGGGCCAATCCGAACTCAGCGTATTCGACGCGCTGCAAACCCGCAGCTTCGAGCAGGCCCTGGGCGCACTGAAAACCACCAGTCGCGTCAACAAGGCCCTGGCAGTCAGCTCGGCGGCGCCACGCAATCGCTACTACGCGATCAAGGAAGCGCTGATCAATACGATCCACGCCGTGCACATCCCCTGGCGTCTGGTGCAGCCCTCGACCCTGACGGCCCTGAACACCGAAATGGCCCGCTACGCCACAGTCTTCACCAGCAACTACGACCTGCTCAACTACTGGGCGATCCTGCACACGCCGGGTATTGACGACCTGTTCCGCAGCGCCGATTCAAGCTTCGACCTGCGCGATACCCGCACCGACGCCACGCGTATCCTGTACCTGCACGGCGGCCTGCACCTGGTGCGCAACCTCGACGGCACCGCGCGCAAACTACCGTCCACCGACAGCACGTTGCTCAGCAGTTTTGCGATCAACAACACGATCAAGACCCTGGACGACGTGCCGCTGTTCGTCAGTGAAGGCCCGGTGCACGAGAAGCTCAAGACCATCCGCAGCTCGGATTATCTGTCGTTCTGTTATGAACAGTTGCTCACCCACGAAGGCGCGCTGTGCATCTTCGGCCATGGCCTGGGGCCGCAGGATAAACACTTGGTGGATGCGATCCGCCAGGCCAACATCACCACCCTGGCGATTTCGGTATCGGGGCGCAGCGACGGGTTTATTCGTCAGCAGAAGCAGCGGTATTCGCAGTTATTCCAAGGCACCGGCATGGAACTGAAATTCTTTGCCGCGCGTACTCATCCACTGGGTAATCCGGCGCTGTCGGTGCCAGTCGAACACTGATCCAGTGAACGAAGAAGACCAAATGTGGGAGGGGGCTTGCTCCCGATAACGGTGGATCAGCCAATGAATGTGTCGGCTGACACACCGCCATCGGGAGCAAGCCCCCTCCCACATGGGCCCCGCGCTTAGTTCAAGAAACTATCGGCGCGCAGCAGGGTTTCCAGGCAGTGTTCGGTGATGTGGTAGAACGCCTTCAATGCCTGAATCTTCTCCAGCAACGGCGCAGTGTCCACCGGCTCGGCGCGTTTGACCGCCAGGATCATCTTGTTCTTGTTGGTGTGCTCCAGCGAGATGAACTCAAACACCTTGGTCTCATAACCACAGGCTTCGAGATACAAGGCGCGCAAGCTGTCGGTGACCATTTCTGCCTGTTGGCCCAGGTGCAGGCCGTATTGCAGCATTGGCTTGAGCAGCACCGGGCTCTGGATCTGCAAGCGAATCTGTTTGTGGCAGCACGGCGAGCACATGATGATCGACGCGCCGGAACGGATGCCGGTGTGAATCGCGTAGTCGGTGGCGATATCGCAGGCATGCAGGGCGATCATCACGTCCAGCTCGCTCGGCGCGACGCTGCGCACGTCGCCGCACTTGAATACCAGCCCGGGGTGTTCCAGGCGTGCGGCGGCGGCGTTGCACAGGGTTACCAGGTCTTGACGCAGCTCGACACCGGTCACTTCGCCTTCGGCCTTGAGGGTGTTGCGCAGGTAGTCGTGGATCGCGAACGTGAGGTAGCCCTTGCCCGAGCCGAAATCGGCGACGCGCACGGGTTGGTCCAGCTGCAACGGCGAGGATGTCAGCGCATGGCTGAACACTTCGATGAACTTGTTGATCTGCTTCCACTTGCGCGACATCGACGGGATCAGCGCTTGGCTGGCGTCGGTCACGCCCAGGTCGGCAAGGAACGGCCGGCTCAGGTCGAGGAAGCGATTTTTCTCGCGGTTATGCTCGGCAGATGGCGCCTCACGCAATTGTTGCGGCTTGCTTTTGAACAGCGAGCTTTTGTTCTTCTTGCTGTATTCCAGCTGGGCTTCGTCCGTCAGCGACAACAAGTGTGCGTTCTTGAACGAGGCTGGCAGCAGCTCGGCAATCGCCGCCACGCCGTCCGCCAGTGGGAAGTTCTTGGTGATGTCGCGGGTCTTGTAGCGGTAGACGAAGGACAGGCAGGGCTGCTCCTTGACCGTCACGGGCTTGATGATCAGCCGCTGCAGTTCGGCTTCCGTGCCCACGTATTTGGCCAACACCAGCTTGATGAAGGCGTTCTGCGCCAGGCTTGCGCTCAGCAGTTCGATGAACTGGGCGTGATGATCCGGCGCAGGGCTGGCAGGTTGAGCGGTGACGGACATGAACAAAAACGCCTCGGGCAAAGAATGCGGGGCATTTTAGGGGGGATAACTGGCCAGGGCACGGAGTTATTTGACCAATGGTACGTTCCAACAGCCAAAGTAGATCCAAATGTGGGAGGGGGCTTGCTCCCGATGGCGGTGTGTCAGGCAATGAATAAGTTGACTGATACACCGCTATCGGGGGCAAGTCGAATCGTCGCACCGCCCCTCCCACATTTTAGAACTGTGTTGACTGGGTTATTCGAGTACGACCAAGCGATTGGGCAGTTCATTACGCGTCTGCGTCACCGGCACATGCACCTTGAGCAATTCCCCACACGCCTCGATGCAGGCAATGAACCCGGCCAACGTCTGCCCCTGCTTCACCTGCTGGGTGAATGCCTTGACGATGCCATCCCAATTGCTGTCATCCAGCTGTTTGGAGATGCCTTCATCCACCAGAATTTCCACATAACGCTCGGCCTCGCTGACAAAAATCAGCACACCGGTGCTGCCCAGCGTGTGGTGCAGGTTCTGCTCGAGGAACTGGCGGCGTGCCAGGTTCGAGGCGCGCCAGTGGCGGACCGAGCGAGGGATCAAGCGGGTGGTGACCTTGGGCAGACGAAACAGCAGGCACAACACAATGAAGGTCGCCCACTGCGCCAGCAACAAGGTGTACATGGTCAGGTAGCCCGACAGGTAATGCACCACCCCGGGTACCACCAATGCGATCAGGCTGGCCCACAGCAACGGAATGTAGGCGTAGTCATCGGCGCGTGCAGCCAGCACCGTGACCAGCTCGGCGTCGGTCTGTTGCTCGACCCGGGCGATCGCTTCGGCCACTTGGCGCTGCTCGTGTTCAGTCAGTAATGCCATGGTTGTAAATGCTCTTTTCTCGTTATTGTCATTACCAGCCGCCCGACGCCCCGCCACCGCCGAAACCACCACCGCCGCCGCGAAAACCACCGCCGCCGCCTCCCCCACTACCACCGCCGCCACCGCCACCGCCGCCACCTCCACGCCCGATGAGGCTGAGGATAACCAGCAGGATAGTGCCCACCGGCAGGCCCATGCGATGACACAGCCACAACACGCCGATCAGCAGGATGAAGAAACCGATGGAAAGCGCGGGATTATCTTTCGGCGCGGACCACGGATCCGCCACACGGGCCGGCACGGCCAGCGGTTCACCGCCCACCACCTGGATCATCGCCGCGACACCGTCGCTGATGCCCTGGCTGAAATTGCCGGCCTTGAACTTGGGCGCGATCACCTGGTTGATGATCACCCAGGACTGCGCATCCGTCAGCACGCCTTCCAGGCCGTAGCCGACTTCGATGCGCAACTTGCGCTCGTCACGGGCGACGATCAACAGCGCGCCGTTATCCTTGCCCTTCTGGCCGATCCCCCACTGGCGGCCCAATTGATAACCGTAGTCTTCAATCGGCACGCCCTGCAGGTCGGGCACGGTGACCACCACGATCTGGTCACCGGAGGTCTGTTCCAGCGCCTGCAATTGCTGCGTCAGTTGCTCGCGCACCGCCGGGTCGATCATCTGGGCGTTGTCCACCACCCGCCCGGTCAACGCCGGGAAGGTCAGGGCCGCCTGGGCCACGCCCACGCAGGCCAGCAGCCACAGCGCCAGGCCTATCCGTAATAAACGCATCGACACCTCAAGGCAGCGTTATTTGAACTTCACCTGCGGCGCCTTATCGGCATCGGCACTGGTGGCTTCAAACGTGGCGCGGATCGGCAAGTCGCTGTACATCACGCTGTGCCACAGGCGGCCTGGGAAGGTGCGGATTTCGGTGTTGTAGGCCTGCACGGTCTGGATGAAATCGCGACGGGCCACGGCGATACGGTTTTCAGTCCCTTCGAGCTGCGATTGCAGGGCCAGGAAGTTCTGGTTGGCCTTCAGGTCCGGATAGCGTTCGGACACCACCATCAAACGGCTGAGTGCGCCGCTGAGGCCGTCCTGGGCTTGCTGGAACTGCTTGAGTTTTTCCGGGTTGTCGAGGGTGCTGGCATCCACCTGGATCGAGGTGGCCTTGGCCCGCGCTTCAATCACGGCGGTCAGGGTGTCCTGCTCATGGGCGGCATAGGCCTTCACCGTTTCCACCAGGTTGGGGATCAGGTCGGCACGGCGTTGGTACTGGTTCTGCACCTGGCCCCAGGCCGCCTTGGCCTGTTCGTCGAGGGTCGGAATGTTGTTGATGCCGCAACCGCTCAATACGCTGCTGATCAATAACAGCGCCGCGGCTTTCAAGCCCCAGCGGTAACCTTGTGCTGCTTGCATGGTGTATCTCCTGCCAATCTGGATGGAATGTGATGACTAACCCTATAAACCACGCGTTTGGGGCATAATCCGCCACCACTGGAATGCTTCGAGCCAATCAGCTACAAAGATGCCCAGCGCGAAAAAGAGTTCAGAGTGTGCTGCATTTATCTGAACAACACCCGAACAACAATAGACGCTCCCCACATTTTGGCCGATCAGCCTGACCGCTGTGCAGTGAGCCGAAAAAGGATATTCATGAAGAAGCTGTGTTTGCTCGGCCTTGTTGCCACTCTGGCCAGCCACCCCGCATGGGCAGAAACAAAGCCTGCTGCGCTTGACGACAAGGATGCCTTCGTCAGCGACCTGCTCAAGCAGATGACCCTCGATGAAAAGATCGGCCAATTGCGCCTGATCAGCATCGGCCCCGAGATGCCCCGCGAGCTGATCCGCAAGGAAATCGCCGCCGGCCGCATCGGTGGCACGTTCAACTCCATCACTCGCCCGGAAAACCGGCCGATGCAGGACGCGGCCATGCGCAGCCGGTTGAAGATCCCGATGTTCTTCGCCTACGACGTGATCCACGGCCACCGCACGATTTTCCCGATCAGCCTGGCCCTGGCCTCCAGCTGGGACATGGACGCCATCGGCCGCTCCGGGCGCATCGCCGCCCAGGAAGCCGCCGCCGACAGCCTCGACATCACCTTCGCGCCGATGGTCGACATCTCCCGTGACCCGCGCTGGGGCCGCACCTCCGAAGGTTTCGGCGAAGACACGTACCTGGTGTCGCGCATTGCCGAAGTCATGGTCAAGGCGTTCCAGGGCGCCAGCGCCGCGAACGCCGACAGCATCATGGCCAGCGTCAAGCACTTCGCCCTGTACGGCGCGGTAGAGGGCGGGCGCGATTACAACGTGGTCGACATGAGCCCGGTCAAGATGTACCAGGACTACCTGCCGCCCTACCACGCGGCGATCAAGGCCGGTTCCGGCGGCGTGATGGTAGCGCTCAACTCGATCAACGGCGTGCCCGCCACCGCCAACACCTGGCTGATGAACGACCTGCTGCGCAGGGACTGGGGCTTCAAGGGCCTGGCCGTGAGCGACCACGGTGCGATCTTCGAACTGATCAAGCACGGCGTGGCCAAGGACGGGCGTGAGGCCGCCAAGCTGGCGATCAAGGCCGGCATCGACATGAGCATGAACGACACGCTGTACGGCAAGGAACTGCCGGGGCTGCTCAAGTCCGGCGAGATCGAACAGAGCGACATCGACAACGCCGTGCGCGAAGTGCTCGGCGCCAAGTACGACATGGGCCTGTTCAAGGACCCGTACCTGCGCATCGGCAAGGCCGAGGATGACCCGGCCGACACCTATGCCGACAGCCGCCTGCACCGTGCCGACGCGCGTGACATCGCGCGCCGCAGCCTGGTGTTGCTGAAAAACCAGAACCAGACGCTGCCGCTGAAAAAATCCGCGACCATCGCGCTGGTCGGCCCGCTGGCCAAGGCGCCGATCGACATGATGGGCAGCTGGGCCGCCGCCGGTAAGCCGGAACAGTCGGTGACATTGCTGGACGGCATGAACGCCGTGATCGGCGATAAAGGCAAAATCATCTACGCCCGCGGCGCTAACATCACTAACGACAAGGCCGTGGTCGATTACCTCAACTTCCTCAACTTCGACGCCCCGGAAGTGGTGGATGACAAGCGTGCGCCGCAAGTGTTGATCGATGAGGCGGTCAAGGCGGCCCAGAATGCGGACGTCGTCGTGGCCGCCGTGGGCGAGTCCCGTGGCATGTCCCACGAGTCCTCCAGCCGCACCGACCTGAACATCCCGCAAAGCCAACGCGACCTGATCAAGGCCCTCAAGGCCACCGGCAAACCGCTGGTACTGGTGCTGATGAATGGCCGGCCGCTGTCGATTCTCGAGGAAAACCAACAGGCCGACGCCATCCTGGAAACCTGGTTCGCCGGCACCGAAGGCGGCAACGCCATTGCCGACGTGCTGTTCGGCGACTACAACCCGTCGGGCAAGCTGCCAATCACCTTCCCACGCTCGGTGGGGCAGATTCCCACCTACTACAACCACCTGAGCATCGGCCGGCCGTTCACGCCGGGCAAACCGGGCAACTACACCTCGCAGTACTTCGATGACACCACAGGTCCCCTGTTCCCGTTCGGTTATGGCCTGAGCTACACCACGTTCAGCCTGTCGGACATGGCGCTGTCGTCCACCACCCTGAACAAGACCGGCAAGCTCGACGCCAGCGTCACGCTGAAAAACACCGGCAAGGTCGATGGCGAAACCGTGGTGCAGCTGTACATCCAGGACGTAGCCGGCTCGATGATCCGCCCGGTGAAAGAGCTGAAGAACTTCCAGAAAGTCATGCTCAAGGCGGGAGAGGAGCGCACGCTGCACTTCAGCATTACCGAGGAAGATTTGAAGTTTTACAACAGCCAGCTCAAATTCGCCGCAGAACCGGGTGAGTTCAATGTACAGATCGGGCTGGACTCCCAGGCTGTGCAGCAGCAGACTTTCGAGTTGCTGTAACCCACGCAGCCCCCTCTTTCGCGCGAGAGGGGGCTTGCACCCACATCTGCCGCCGTCAACATAAAGTCAAGTTTCGCTCCACAGTCCCAGCTTCGTCCGACATCCCGCCCCCTGCCTGCTCGCACACTCTGTCTGTCCTAAATCAGTGTGCAGGTGGACTATGTCGCCGACGAAAAACGTCCCACGGGCCATTTACAACATCCTTTTTTACTCAGCGCTCAAGCGAAAAGCACTCGCGCTGTGCATGCTCGGGAGTCTGCCGGGCTTGCCCGTTGAAGCCGCGAGCTACAGCGAACGGGGTCGATTGCACGACGCCGCCAGCTGGCGCAGCGATGAGTTCAAAAAAAGCTGGGGGCTGGGCGCCATCGGTGCCGATTACGCTTATGCCCGGGGGTTGAGTGGCGCGGGCGTGCAAGTGGGGGTTTATGATTCCGGCACCGACTTGCGCCATGACGAGTTTGCCGGCAAACCGCATTCCGGCGTGCGCCTGGCAGACCCCGGATGTAAAAGCGATACGGTGCTGTTCGGTGGCTGCTTCTTCAGCGAGGGTGATCGTTCCGCCGCGCATGTGCTTGAGGCTCTGCCGCCTGAAGCCTTGGTCGCATTAGAGGAGGAAATCGTCAACGGTGATTTCACCCGCGAACAAGTGGATGACTATCTTAAAAACACGGGAGCTCGCTATGAATCGCACGGCACCTTCGTGGCCGCCAACATACTCGCCAACCGAAATGGCGCCGGGGCCCATGGCGTAGCCTTCGGGGCCAATGTGAGTGCGTTGCGCAGATTCAGCAACACTTACCAGGACGGCCCCGGTGTGCGGCCGTACAGCGTCACCTATCCAACACCGGAGGCAGTCAACGCCGCCTACGCCCAACTGCACGAGCAAAATGTGCGAGTCGTCAACCATAGCTGGGGGTCTACAGTCCCCTTGGCAGATGAGGCGGCACTGGACGAGGAATTGGACCAAACCCATACCCGCAGCTATGCAGAGCTCAGAGCCATAGCCGACGCCTCCGTCAAATACGGCATGCTCCAGGTATGGGCGGCGGGCAATACACTTACCCCCAACGCAACACCACGAACAGCACCCTTTGCTGGGGTTCATTCGAGTCTGCCGCGCGCGGTCGCCGAACTCGAGCGCTATTGGTTGACCGTGGTCAACGTCAACCAGGCGCTGACCTTGAGCGATGGTTCGTACCGCTGTGGCTTCAGTAAGGACTGGTGCCTGGCGGCCCCGGGAACGGATATCACTTCTGCCGGGGTAACAGGGGCCATCCACACCGAAACCCACTACGACAACGAAGGCGACGCCGACGGCTTTACAGTGACCGGCGACAAACCCGAATTTACAGACTTCACCGCTTCCGGAACCTCCATCGCCGCGCCTCACGTAACAGGTGCACTGGCCTTGCTGATCGAGCGCTTCCCTTACCTCGACAACCCGCACATCCGCGATGTGTTGCTGACCACCGCCACCGACCTGGGTGAGCCTGGCGTCGACGATGTGTACGGCTGGGGCCTGATAGACCTGAAAAAAGCCATAGACGGGCCCGGCCAACTGCGGGTGGACACACAGGTAAACGTGGACCGCCCCGCGGGCGGCGCGGTGGTATGGCAAGGCGGCGCTTGGGACGACTGGCGCAACGATATCAGCGGCCCCGGGCGCCTGGAAAAAAGCGGCGCCGGCTGGTTACGCTTGAGCGGCAATAACAGCTTTGCCGGGGCCACGCTCAACGCAGGTATCCTGGAGCTGGCCGGCAACAACACCCTCAAGGGCGATGTGAACCTCGAAGGCGGCGTTCTGCGCCTGAACGGCTCTTTGGCCGTCGAAGGTGACTACCGTCAAGCACCCGGCGCAACCCTGATGGCCGAGCTGGTCGCCCAGGGCCGGCAGGCAAAACTGCAGGTCGATAACCAGGCCACTGTCAACGGCGGCACGCTGTACCTGAGCGCACAACCCGGCACCTACCCATTGGGCCAGCAATACAGCATCCTCCAGGCAAAAGGTGCCGTGAGCGGCGAGTTTGTCGCGATCGACCATCGAGAGTTCTCGCCCTTCCTCAGCGTGTCCCAAGTCAAGCAAGCCAATAACCTGCTGGTCGAGTTTGCCCGTGGAAGGCCACTGGCTTCTGCGGCAAACACCACCAACCAACGCGCCGTCGCCACGGCCGCCGATGCTCAAGCCGTGCCGACCCCGCTGCTGCAGCGCCTCACCGCACTGTTCCCCGAACAGGCTCCCTCGGCCCTGGACCAACTGAGCGGCGAGCTGCATGCCAGTACCCAAGCGGCACTGATCGAAAACAGCCGGGTAGTGCGTGAAGCCGTACTCGACCGGCAGCGTAACGCCCATGGCCGTAGCGCTACCGAGGCCGAAGCACTGAGCGAGGGCGCCTGGGTGCAACTGCCACGCCAGACCGGCCAACTGCAAGGCAATAGCAACACCGCCCGCGCGTCCCACAGCAGCACAGGCCTGTTGGTCGGGTTCGATCACCGGCTGGAACAAGGCACACGCGTGGGGATGGTTGCGGGCAGCAGCACTGGCGACGTGAAGGCCGGCGCTCGCGGCAAGGCGAGTGTCGACAGCTACCAATTGGGCCTGCACGTGGGGCATACCTGGGACGCTCTGGGCCTGTACGGCGGCATCGTCTATGCGCAGCATCAGATCGCAACCAAGCGCCGAGTCAGCTTCCCAGGCGTGGAGAATCGGCTGTCTGCCGACTACACCAGCCGTACCGTGCAGGCGTTCGCCGAAGCCAACTATCGCTTCAATCACGGTTTCTGGGATTGGCAGCCCTACCTGCAACTGGCCACTGTGCAGCAGCGCAGCGACGGCTTCACCGAACGCGGCGGCATGGCGTCACTGCGCGGCCAACGCGCGAACGACAGTGTCAAGCTGACCACCGGCGGCGTGCGCGTGAACCTCGACTTGGCCCAGGCACAGACTGGCCCGTCATGGTTGAGGCTGCGTGGCGGCCTGGCCTATACCCATGCTGGCGGCGATCGACAATCGGCGGCTCAAGTGGCCTGGGAAGACGGCTACACCTTTAAGGCGAACGGCGCCCCGCTGGATCGGCTCAGCACACGACTGGAGCTGGGCGCCACCGCACGCCTGAGCCGCAACAGCGCGCTGGACCTGGCTTTCAGCCAACAGCGCGGCGAGCGTTCACGGGACCAGAACATCACGGCGCAGTATTCGTTGCAGTTCTAAACCGCGTAAGTAACCAAAGGCGGGGGAGCACCCTACCCTCGCCGATCCAACAGGTTGACCACCAACCTGTCGACCCACCCCCACAACCTCTGCTTCACCCGCCGCCACAGCGGCCGCGCCTTCCATGCCTGCAGGCTCATCGCCTGGCTCTGGGCGAAATCGCGCTCGAAACTGCCAGCCACTGCCTGCGTCAACTCAGGGTCCAACGCTTCGAGGTTGGCCTCCAGGTTGAAGCGCAGATTCCAGTGGTCGAAATTGCACGAGCCGATGCTCACCCAATCGTCCACCAGCACTATCTTCAGGTGCAAAAAGCACGGCTGGTATTCAAAGATCTGCACCCCCGAGCGCAGCAACCGAGGGTAATAACGGTGCCCGGCGTAACGTACGGATGGGTGGTCGGTACGCGGGCCGGTGAGCAGCAGGCGTACATCGACGCCGCGCCCCGCCGCCCGGCGTAACGCGCGACGCACGCTCCAGGTCGGCAGGAAGTACGGGGTGGCCAGCCAGATCCGCTGCTGGCTGCTGTTCAAGGCGCGGATCAGCGACTGCAGGATATCGCGATGCTGACGGGCGTCGGCATAGGCAACCCGCCCCAGGCCCGGCCCGGTCGCGGGCACCTTGGGCAAACGCGGCAAACCAAAGTGGGTGGCGGGCTTCCACTCGCGGCGGGCGGCGTTGGCGTGCCATTGACGATCGAACAGCGCCTGCCAATCCAGCACCAGCGGACCGCTGATCTGCACCATCACTTCATGCCAGTCGGCGGTGTCCTGGCCCGGCGTCCAGAACTCATCCGTCACACCGGTGCCGCCAACCACCGCGATACCCTGGTCGACCAACAACACCTTGCGGTGGTCACGGTACAGGTTGCGCATCCAGCGCCGCCAGCTCAGGCGGTTGTAGAACCGCAGCTCCACACCCGCGTCGGTCAGGCGCTTGCGCAGCCCGAGGGTAAACGCCAGGCTGCCGTAATCATCGAACAGGCAACGCACCTGCACACCGCGTTCAGCTGCGAGCACCAGCGCCTGCACCATCGCTTCGGCGCAGGCGCCGGCTTCCACCAGGTACAACTCCAGATCGACCTGCTGCTCAGCCCGCGCAATCCCGGCCAACATCTGCGGGAAGAAACTCGGCCCGTCGATCAGCAACTCGAAACGGTTGGCGCTGCGCCACGGGAACACCGCGCCGCCCACGTCAGCGCGCCGTAAAGATCAGCACCGCACCCACCGGCACCGACAAACTGATCGACTTAAGACCTGCGACCTTGCGCAGCGCGGCCACGCCTGGCGCGAGGTCAAAATCCTCGGCATGCAGCACCACCGGCTCCAGGGTCACCACCTGAAAGCGCCGGTCATCCAGGCGCGTGGCCAATAGCTCGGCCGTGTAGGTCTGGGTCTTGCCATGCAAGGTGATGCTCAGCGGCAGGCGCAACTCCAGTTGCGCGCCAGAGGCCAGATCATTGATCGGTTGCAGGTTGATCTGGGTGCTGATCAACGCTTCGGGAAACTGCTTGATCTCGAACAACTCTTTGCGCATGCGCTCGTCACGCAGCGGGACACCACTGTTGATCGACTCCAGCTCCACCTGGACCTGGGCCGCGCCCAGGCTGTCGACCTTGCCATGCAGCACGAGGAAGCGCTGCACTTCGGCGATTTCGGTGTTTTTGGTGGTGACGAAGGACAGGCGTGAAGACTCGTTATCCAGGTACCAGTCGGCATGGGCAGGCACAGCGGCACAGGTCAGCAGTGCAAAGACCAAAGGTTTGAGATTGAACATAAAGGCTCATGGGGCAAAAAATCTGGATGAACCTTAAGCGCAATCTCACGAACGGCGCAAATCCAATGTGGGAGGGGGCTTGCCCCGATAGCGGTGGGTCAGCAACTCATCCTGTGACTGACACGCTGCCATCGGGGGCAAGCCCCCTCCCACAGGGGTGATGTGTATATTCAGGGGTACAGGCGACAGCCCTGACGATCGCCCAGCCACCGTGCCGTATGCGTGCGCCCCAACCCGCTCGCCGTCACTTCACTGCGTTCCGGCTTGTCGATCAGCGCGCTGGTCGGCACGTACTGCTTCACGTAACCCCGGCAATACTGCGCCGGGTTGTTTTCCACGTACCTGCACGAGCAATACTCCTTGGCCGTGTACGCCGCGATGATGTCGGGAAAGGCTTGCAGGTTGACGCGCTCATGCCACACCCAGCCCAACAACACGAGCAACAGCAGCAGCAAAACACTGATAAACGGATGACGACGGATCATGACCGCACCGCCGCCAGCACGCGTTTGAGCAGTTCGTTATGTCGGTAGCTGCCGTCGCGGTCATCGCCGTAGCGCACGATGACCAAGTGTTCGTCGGGCAGCACGAACAGCGCCTGTCCCCAGTGCCCCAGTGCGGCGAAGGTGTCGGCCGGTGCGTCGGGCCAGGGTGCGGGGGTGCCCTGGTTGAGCCACCATTGCCCGCCTGGCACGGCTTCATCCTGGCCCGCTTGGTAGTTGGCGAAGGGTTGGCGATTGAACGCGACCCACTCCTTGGGCAGCAATTGTCGTTCTTCCCAACGCCCGTCCCGCGCCATCAGCAGCCCGACCCGCGCCAGATCGCGGGCGGTGAGGTAGGCATAAGATGAGGCGACAAACGTCTCGTCGGCATCGGTTTCCCAGGTTGCAGTGCGAATGCCCAATGGCTTGAACAGCGCCTCCCACGGGTAGCTCATATAAGCCTTGTGCCCGAGCATGCCTTTGAGCGCTGCCGACAGAATATTGCTGTCGCCGCTGGAGTAACGAAAAACCTGGCCGGGTGCATCGGCGGCCTCGGTCTCGGCCGCGAATTGCGCCATATCGGCGCGGCCACGGGTGTAGAGCATCGCCACTACCGAGGATTTGAGCGGCGCGTATTCATAGTCTTCCTGCCAGTCCAGGCCCGAGGCCCAGTGCAGCAGGTCGGCCATCGTCACCTTGGGGTGCTGTTTCATTGGTGGGTAAAAGCGCGCGGCGGGGTCGTTCAGTTTGAAGCGGTTTTCGCCGTAGGCCACCCCCAGTACGGTCGCCATCAGGCTTTTGCTGACCGACCAGGTCAGGTGCGGCGTGCTGGCGCTAGTGGGCGCTGCGTAGCGTTCATAGATGATCTGGCCGTCGCGGATCACCAACAGCGCGTCGGTACGAATACCTTGGCGAGTGTTGTCGTCACGGGGCGGGAATGCGTAGGCATTCAGCGCGTCGACAGCAGGACCTTCGATCAACCTGCCCGTCACCCAGTCATGGTCTGGCCAGGTTTCAGCGCGCGCACTCACGGTGATGAATAACAAGACAACGCACAGCAGGCCTCTGACCATGGACGCAAACTCAAGGGGCATTCAAGCCCGCGAGCCTAATCCAGGCCGATGACAGATTGACGACAAGGGGCCTGTCATCCAACCGTCACCGTAACTTCATGGAGATGACACCGAGCCTACATAGCCTGAGTTTGGACAACAAAGTCGACTGGCCGCACAACCTGGCCGGCACTCGGAGACTCGCTATGACTCAGCTCGCCCGCATCAGCGACACCGGCAATGAACGCCGCCTGCAAGCCGAACGCCTGGTTGGCGCCGCGGCCTTGCAGGAAGCCCAGGCCCTGCGGTTCAACGTGTTCAGCGGCGAGTTCAACGCCAAGCTGAAAGGCGCGGAACTGGGTCTGGACATGGATGACTATGATGTTCACTGCAGCCACATCGGCGTGCGTGACTTAAACAGCGGTCGGCTGGTGGCCACCACCCGTTTGCTCGATCACCAGGCCGCCAGCACCTTGGGCCGGTTCTACAGCGAAGAGGAATTCAGCCTGCACGGGCTGCTGCACTTGCAGGGCCCGATCCTGGAAATCGGCCGTACCTGCGTCGACCCGGCCTACCGCAATGGCGGCACCATCGCGGTGCTCTGGGGCGAGTTGGCCGAGGTGCTCAACGAGGGCGGCTACAGCTACCTGATGGGGTGCGCGAGCATCCCGATGCACGACGGCGGCATCCAGGCCCACGCAATCATGCAGCGTCTGCGCGAGCGCTACCTGTGCAATGAACACCTGCGCGCCGAGCCGAAAAAGCCCCTGCCGGCGATGGACCTGCCGTCCAACGTCATCGCCGAAATGCCACCGCTGCTCAAGGCTTATATGCGCCTGGGGGCGAAGATTTGCGGCGAGCCGTGCTGGGATGAAGATTTCCAGGTGGCCGACGTGTTCATCCTGCTCAAGCGCGATGAGCTGTGCCCGCGCTATGCGCGCCACTTCAAGGCAGCCATGTGATGGGCCGCCTGCGCGTGTACGGGCGCATCGCCCGGGTGCTGCTGGTGGTGGCGCTGGGCTTGACCATGGCCAGTGTGTTTGGCCTGTTCGAGCGTTTGGGCGTGGCCAATTCAATGGTGCGGCGCCAGCGTTGGTCGCGGTTCTTCATGGCGCGGTTGACCCACGCCCTGCCCTTTCGCGTGACGGTGCACGGCCAGTTGCCGCAAACGCCGATGCTGTGGGTGAGCAATCATGTGTCCTGGACGGATATTCCGCTGCTGGGCATGGTGACGCCGCTGTCGTTCCTGTCCAAAGCCGAAGTGCGCACCTGGCCGGTGGCCGGCTGGTTGGCGGCGAAGGCCGGCAGCCTGTTCATCCGCCGCGGCGCGGGTGACAGCCAGTTGATTCGCAAACAGATGACCCGTCACCTGGAGCAACAGCACCCGCTGTTGATGTTCCCCGAAGGCACCACCACCGACGGTCGCAGCCTGCGCACGTTTCACGGGAGATTGTTGGCCAGTGCGATCGATGCGGACGTGTCGCTGCAGCCGGTGGCGATTCGTTATCTGCGCAATGGCGAGGTGGACCCACTGGCACCGTTCATTGGCGATGATGATCTGCTGTCGCACCTGATGCGGCTGTTTGCCCATGACCAGGGCGATGTGGAGATTCACCTGCTCAAGCCGATTGCCTGCGCCGGACAGGAACGCGCGGCGCTGGCGTATCAGGCGCAGCAGGCGGTGCAAAGGGCGTTGTTTGGGCCGTTGCCGGAAGCCGAATTGGAAGACACTCGGCCCGCCTATGCGGCCTAAGCGGGCACGGTCAAATGTGGGAGGGGCGGTGCGACGATTCGACTTGCTCCCGATAGCAGTGGTTCAGTCAATACATACAGTGACTGACACACTGCTATCGGGAGCAAGCCCCCTCCCACATTCAGTTTTGTGTAGCCAGTTGGATTTGTGCGAATGCCTGTAGCTCTGGGTAGAACTCACTGAAGTCTTTGCTCAGCGGCTCATACAACACACGCAACTCCTGCATCGCATATCCCAACTCCTCAGGCAGGGTCAACCGCCGCGAGATCCCGCGCAACACCTGCTCCATCACCGCGAACTCACGATACGAGCCCAACCAGTCATCCGCCGCCATATACGGCGCAATCTGCGCCAGCCGCCCCGGCAACTGCGGTTCGGCCGCCAGCACGCGGTACACCTGCGCGGTGAAGTGCTCCAGCGGTTGGTCGGCATACCGCGCCCAGTCCCGCGCCAGGCAATGGTCGAAAAACACATCGAGCACGATCCCGGCATAGCGCCTGCGGGTCAGGCTGAAACGCGACAACGCCTCCCCTACCAACGGGTGGCTGTCGGTAAAGCGGTCGATGGAACGGTGCAATTGGATCGCCGCTTCGATCGAGGGACTGAACTGGCCCTGCAAGCGGCCTTTGACGAAGTCGCCATACAGGCTGCCCAGCAGTTGCGCAGGCCGTTGGCCGCCCAGGTGCAAGTGTGCGAGATAATTCATGGCGCGCAGTCTACCACTGCCGCCAACGTATCGTTATAACCCGATATACCCAATTCGACTGACCTCAGAGCAAAATCATATTGGTATATCGGGATATAACGATTTAAGGTTCGCCTCATCGCGATATAACGTTTTACGACACCGAGCCTCTGCCATGCCCTTAGACCTCGACGACATAATAAAAGCCCTGGCGCACCCAGTACGACGAGACATTCTCACCTGGCTGAAAGACCCGAAAGTGCAATTTCCCGAGCAACTGCACAATCACGAATACGGCATCTGCGCCGGGCAGATCGACCAGCGCTGCGGCTTGTCCCAGTCGACCGTGTCGGCCCACCTGGCGACGTTGCAACGGGCGGGCTTGATCACCAGCCAGAAGGCCGGACAGTGGCATTTTTTCAAACGCAATGAGGACGTGATCCAAGCCTTCCTCACTGCGCTCTTCACCGAACTCAGCGCCCCCGGCGATGCCGAGCTGGCCCCCACGACCCACTGATCAACTTGAGACAAAGGTGCTTTCCCATGCCGACTATTTTCGATCCCATCAAACTGGGCGACCTGGAACTGAAAAACCGCATCATCATGGCGCCGCTGACCCGCTGCCGTGCCGACGCCGGCCGCGTGCCCAATGCGCTGATGGCCGAGTACTACGTGCAGCGTGCGTCCGCCGGGCTGATCCTCAGCGAAGCCACCTCCGTAACGCCCATGGGCGTGGGCTACCCGGACACGCCGGGCATCTGGTCCAACGACCAGGTTCGCGGCTGGTCCAATGTGACCAAGGCGATCCACGGAGCGGGCGGCAAGATCTTCCTGCAACTGTGGCACGTCGGGCGCATCTCCCATGAGTCGTACCTGAACGGCGAAACCCCGGTGGCGCCGAGCGCGATCCAACCCAAAGGCCACGTCAGCCTGGTGCGCCCACTGGCCGACTACCCGACCCCACGCGCCCTGGAAACCGCTGAAATCGCCGACATCGTCGACGCTTACCGCACCGGCGCCGAAAACGCCAAGGCCGCCGGTTTCGACGGCGTGGAAATCCACGGTGCCAACGGCTACCTGCTCGACCAGTTCCTGCAAAGCAGCACCAACCAGCGCACCGACCAGTACGGCGGTTCCCTGGAAAACCGTGCGCGCCTGCTGCTGGAAGTGACCGATGCCGCCATCGAAGTCTGGGGCGCCGGCCGCGTGGGCGTGCACCTGGCTCCGCGCGCTGACGCTCACGATATGGGTGACGCCAACCTGACGGAAACCTTCACCTACGTGGCCAGCGAACTGGGCAAGCGTGGCATCGCCTTTATCTGCGCCCGTGAAAAAGAAGGCGCGGACAGCCTCGGCCCACAACTGAAAAAAGCCTTCGGCGGCGTCTACATCGCCAACGAACGCTTCACCAAAGACAGCGCCAACGCCTGGCTGGCCGCCGGCAAGGCCGATGCGGTGGCCTTCGGCATACCGTTCATTGCCAACCCGGACCTGCCGGCACGCTTGAAGGCCGATGCGCCACTGAACGAGCCGCACCCGGAAACCTTCTACGGCAAAGGCCCGGTGGGTTATATCGACTACCCAACGCTGCCGATCTAATACATAGTCGGACACAAAATGTGGGAGGGGGCTTGCCCCCGATAGCAGTGGTTCAGTCAACCCATCATTGACTGACACACCGCCATCGGGAGCAAGCCCCCTCCCACATTTTGCCTGTGTGTAGCCCCTTGGAAACATCGCTTCACAGAACCGCAACAAAATCGCTACAAAATACTTAGGCCGCTACCTAT
This sequence comes from Pseudomonas sp. R1-43-08, assembly GCF_003852255.1. Lineage (NCBI taxonomy): Bacteria > Pseudomonadati > Pseudomonadota > Gammaproteobacteria > Pseudomonadales > Pseudomonadaceae > Pseudomonas > Pseudomonas sp. R1-43-08. The sequence goes on along the minus strand of NZ_CP027734.1, from coordinate 1,507,620 downwards.
CAACCGCTCACCAGCGCGTATATAAAGTCATCCCTTCAATCAGGCAGAAGGACGATTGACCATCCTTAGGCTTTACTGTTGACACAACTGGACGTAATTACGCATTTTGTCTCAATTGCGCAGGCTGGGGCTCAGGCGCAGCATGTCCAGCCCGGCATCCACCCAGCGTTCGGCGTCCTGATGCAGTTGAAAGCTGTCGGGCACCAACAGCCACTGGCCGATCAGGCCTTGGATGAAGGCATGAATGCACACCGCTGCACGGGTGGTATCGAGATTTTCCGGTAATTGCCCACGATGCACCGCATTACGCAACGTCAGGCCGATGCGCAGGTTGCACTCCAGGGTATGGGCCTGGCGCTGGCGGCGCATGTCACACATTTCATCGGTGAATTCGCACTTATGGAACAAGATCTCGTTGATGCGCCGGGTTTTCGGGTCCAGAGCCACTTGATGATAAAGATGAATCAGCAGCTTGCGCATGCACCCCAACGGGTCGACTTCATCCTCGCTTTCACTCGCCCGGGCCAATTCGTCCAAGGGTTCGTGCAGCGTGTCGAGCAGCGCCTGCAGCAAGTCGGATTTGTTGCTGAAATGCCAGTAGATGGCACCGCGCGTCACGCCCGCCAGAGCGGCGATGTCCGCCAGCGTGGTCCGCGCAACGCCCCGTTCATAAAAGGCTTGCTCGGCGGCTTGGAGGATCTGGCTGCGCGTTTCCTGAGCTTCCTCTTTGGTGCGACGAACCATGGCAGTAAAACCTCAATCAGAACACTTGGGACTATCGTTAACGCAAGGTTAATAGGCGCGAACGATCATCTGAATAATTGTGGGACGACACCGTCATGGGCGCCGAACGTACTAAAATCGAGGCTTTGGGCGGTGCTTTGTCTACATTCCGCCCTGCCTGTCAAGAGTTTACAAACAACCATGAACGTAAGTATATTGCGTAGCAAGCTACTTATCTACTCACAGCTTGTTTTTCACCCTTCCACACTTCTTGTGCGCACCCTGCGCGCCTGACCCGAGGATCTTCATGCAACTTAAGCCAGCTGTTACCGCTCTGGTCACTGCCGTCGCCCTGGCATCGCTGCTCAGCGGATGTAAAAAGGAAGAAGCGGCACCGCCCGCTCAAACCCCTCAGGTCGGCGTGGTCACCATTCAACCGCAAGCCTTTACTCTGACCACCGAGCTGCCAGGCCGCACCACGGCCTACCGCATTGCCGAAGTGCGCCCGCAGGTGAACGGCATCATTCTCAAGCGCCTGTTCAAGGAAGGCGCCGACGTGAAGGAAGGGCAGCAGCTCTACCAGATCGATCCGTCGGTGTATGAGGCCACGCTCAAGAGCGCCCAGGCCAAGCTGACCCAGACCAAGTCGATCACCGATCGCTACAAGCAACTGGTCGATGAGCAAGCCGTCAGCCGCCAGGAATACGACACTGCCGTCGCCGACCGCATGACTGCCGAGGCCGACCTGCAGAGCGCGCAGATCAACGTGCGCTACACCAAGGTATTCGCGCCGATTTCCGGGCGCATTGGCCGTTCTTCGGTGACCGAAGGCGCGCTGGTCAGCAACGGCCAGGCCGACGCCATGGCCGTGATTCAGCAACTGGACCCGATCTACGTCGACGTCACCCAGTCTTCGGCAGAAATGCTGAAACTGCGCCGCGACCTGGAAAGCGGCCAACTGCAAAAAGCCGGCGACAACGCCGCCATGGTCAAGCTGACCCTGGAAGACGGCAGCGACTACGGCCACCCAGGCAAGCTGGAGTTCTCTGAGGTGTCGGTCGACCAGACCACCGGTTCCGTGACCCTGCGCGCCGTGTTCCCTAACCCTGACCATGTGCTGCTGCCCGGCATGTTCGTGCACGCCCAACTGCAAGCCGGTGTGAACAGCAAGGCCATTCTCGCGCCGCAACAAGGCGTGACCCGTGACCTGAAGGGCATTCCGACCGCACTGATCGTGAACAAGGACAACAAGGTCGAGCAACGCGTACTGGTTGCCAATCGGACTTCCGGCGCCTACTGGCTGGTGGAAAAAGGCCTGGACGCCGGCGACCGCGTGATCACCGAAGGCCTGCAATTCATCAAGCCGGGCATTGAAGTCAAGGTCAAGGACGCCGACAACGCCAAACCCGCCGGTACTGCTGCAGCGCCTGCTGCCGCTGCTGGTCAAGGGGAGTAATCCATGTCGAAATTTTTTATCGACCGTCCCATTTTTGCCTGGGTAATTGCCCTGGTGATCATGCTGGTCGGGGCACTGTCGATCCTGAAGTTGCCCATCAACCAATACCCGGCCATTGCGCCAACCGCTATTGATATCCAGGTGACCTACCCAGGCGCGTCCGCACAAACCGTGCAGGACACCGTGGTGCAGGTCATCGAGCAACAGCTCAACGGTATCGACAACCTGCGCTATGTGGCCTCGGACAGTAACTCCGACGGCAGCATGACCATCACCGCGACGTTCAACCAGGGTACCAACCCGGACATCGCCCAGGTGCAGGTGCAGAACAAGCTGAACCTGGCGACCCCACTGCTGCCGCAAGAAGTGCAGCAGCAGGGTATCCGCGTGACCAAGTCGGTGAAGAACTTCCTGATGGTGATCGGTCTGGTGTCGGAAGACGGCAGCATGACCAAGGACGACCTCTCCAACTACATCGTGTCCAACATCCAGGACCCGATCTCCCGTACTTCGGGTGTGGGTGACTTCCAGGTGTTCGGTTCGCAGTACGCCATGCGTATCTGGCTCGACCCGGCCAAGCTGAACAACTTCCAGCTGACCCCGGTAGATGTCAGCAACGCCATCAAGGCCCAGAACGTGCAGGTGGCCACCGGCCAACTGGGCGGCCTGCCTGCCCTGCCCGGCACCCAGCTGAACGCCACCATCATCGGCAAGACCCGTCTGCAAAGCGCTGAAGAGTTCGCCAAGATCCTGATGAAGGTGAATGCCGACGGTTCCCAAGTCCGCTTGGGCGACGTTGCGCGTATCGAACTGGGCGGCCAGAACTACAGCATCAGTGCACAGTTCAACGGCAAGCCGGCCTCCGGTATGGCGATCAAGCTGGCAGCCGGTGCGAACGCCCTGGATACCGGTAAAGCGATCCGCGCTACCGTGGCGTCCCTGGAACCGTTCTTCCCGCCTGGCATGAAAGCCGTGGTGCCGTACGACACGACCCCGGTGGTGACCGAATCTATCTCCGGTGTGGTGCACACCCTGGTCGAAGCGATCGTGCTGGTGTTCCTGGTGATGTTCCTGTTCCTGCAGAACTTCCGCGCCACCATCATCACCACCATGACCGTACCGGTGGTATTGCTGGGTACCTTCGGGATCCTGGCGGCGTTCGGCTTCACCATCAACACCCTGACCATGTTCGGCATGATCCTGGCCATCGGCTTGCTGGTGGACGATGCCATCGTCGTGGTGGAAAACGTCGAACGGGTGATGGCCGAGGAACACCTGTCGCCCAAGGAAGCGACGATCAAGTCCATGGGCCAGATCCAGGGCGCCCTGGTGGGTATTGCCCTGGTACTGTCGGCGGTACTGCTGCCGATGGCCTTCTTCGGCGGTTCCACCGGTGTGATCTACCGCCAGTTCTCCATCACGATCGTGTCGGCGATGGCGTTGTCGGTACTGGTTGCCCTGATCTTCACCCCAGCCCTGTGCGCCACCATGCTCAAGGCGATCGACCCGGAAAAACACGGCCAACCCAAGCGCGGCTTCTTTGGCTGGTTCAACCGCACCTTCGACAGCGGCGTACTCAAGTACGAGCGCGGCGTGGGCGCGATGATCAAGCACAAGATCCCGGCCTTCCTGGTGTACGTGCTGATCCTGGCCGGCATGATCTGGATGTTCACCCGTATTCCGAGCGCGTTCCTGCCTGAAGAAGACCAGGGCGTGATCTTTGCCCAGGTGCAGACACCGGTAGGCTCCTCGGCGGAACGCACGCAAAAAGTCATCGACGACATGCGTGCCTTCCTGCTGCATGACAAGGAAGGCGAGCCAGGCGAAGGCAAGGGCGTGAAATCGGTGTTCACCGTGAACGGCTTCAACTTTGCCGGTCGTGGTCAAAGCTCGGGTCTGGCCTTCGTGATGCTCAAGCCGTGGGACGAGCGTGATGCGTCCACGTCGGTATTCGAGATTGCCAAGCGCGCCCAGGGCTACTTCATGCAGACCTTCAAGGACGCCATGGTTTTTGCCATCGTGCCGCCGTCGGTTCTGGAATTGGGTAACGCCACCGGCTTCGACGTGTTCCTGCAAGACCAGGGTGGTGTCGGCCATGACAAGCTGATGGCAGCCCGTAACCAGTTCCTCGGTGCGGCAGCCCAAAGCAAGATACTGGCGGGCGTGCGGCCCAACGGCGTGAACGATGAGCCGCAGTACGAACTGACCGTCGATGACGAGAAAGCCAGCGCCCAGGGCATCAGCCTCTCGGACATCCAGCAGACCCTGGCCATCGCCTTGGGCGGTAGCTACATCAACGACTTCATCGACCGTGGTCGTGTGAAGAAGGTGTATGTGCAGGGTGACGCGGCCAGCCGTATGTCGCCGGAAGACCTGGACAAATGGTACGTGCGCGCCGACTCCGGGAAAATGGTGCCACTGTCGGCCATTTCGTCGGGCAAGTGGATCTACGGCTCGCCGAAGCTCTCGCGTTATAACGGTGTAGCGGCGATGGAAATCCTCGGCACGCCGGCGCCTGGCTACAGTACCGGTGACGCGATGGCGGAAGTCGAGCGCATTGCCAAGGAACTGCCGGCCGGCATCGGCTATGCGTGGACAGGCCTGTCGTACGAAGAACGTCTGTCCGGCTCCCAGGCGCCTGCGCTGTACGCCCTGTCGCTGCTGGTGGTGTTCCTGTGCCTTGCGGCATTGTACGAAAGCTGGTCGATTCCGATCGCGGTGATCCTGGTAGTGCCACTGGGTGTGATCGGTGCACTGATCGCCACCAGCATGCGCGGCTTGTCCAACGACGTGTTCTTCCAGGTGGGCTTGCTGGTGACGGTGGGCCTGGCGGCGAAAAACGCCATCCTGATCGTGGAGTTCGCCAAAGAGCTCCACGAGCAGGGCAAGGGCATCGTCGAGGCGGCCATCGAGGCGTCCCGCATGCGTCTGCGCCCGATCATCATGACGTCCATGGCGTTCGTGCTCGGCGTATTGCCGCTGGCGATTTCCACCGGCGCCGGCTCAGGCAGCCAGCACGCGATCGGTACCGGCGTTATCGGCGGTATGATCACGGCCACTGTGCTGGCGATCTTCTGGGTGCCACTGTTCTACGCAACCGTGTCCTCCGCTGGCGAGCGTAAAAAGACTGAAACCAAGCAAACTCCTAAAGAGGCTGGCCAATGAGCAAGTCGCTACTTTCCTTAGCCGTCACCGCATTCGTGCTCAGTGGCTGCTCGCTGATCCCTGACTACCAGCGCCCCGAAGCGCCGGTAGCAGCGCAGTTCCCGCAGGGGCCGGCGTATTCGTCGGCCCAGGCGCCGGGCCAGGCTGCCGCCGAGCAAGGCTGGAAGCAGTTTTTCCATGACCCTGCCCTGCAACAGTTGATCCAGACTGCGCTGGTGAACAACCGTGACCTGCGCGTCGCGGCCCTGAACATCGACGCGTATGCGGCGCAGTACCAGATCCAGCGTGCCGACCTGTTCCCGGCCGTCTCGGCCACTGGCAGCGGCAGCCGTTCGCGTACTCCGGCGCGCCTGTCGCAGACCGGCGAATCGACCATTGCCAGCCAGTATTCGGCAGGCCTGGGGATCAGCTCTTATGAGCTGGACCTGTTCGGTCGCGTGCGCAGCCTGAGTGAAGAAGCGCTGCAGCGATACTTCGCCACCGAAGAAGCGCGACGCAGCACCCAGATCAGCCTGGTGGCCAGTGTGGCGAATGCCTACCTGACCTGGCAGGCCGACAAGGAACTGCTCAAGCTGACCCAGGACACTCTCGGCGCGTTCGAGCAGAGCTTCAAGCTCACCTCGCGCAGCAACGAAGTCGGCGTGGCCTCGGCCCTCGACCTCAGCCAGGCGCGCACCTCGGTGGAAAACGCCCGCGTGCAGCTGGCCCGCTATACGCGCCAGGTGGCCCAGGACGAAAACAGCCTGACCCTGCTGCTGGGCACCGGCCTGCCGGCGAATATCGCCAGCAAGCCACTGTCGGATGACCTGCTCAGCGAAGTCCCGGCCGGCTTGCCGTCGGACCTGCTGCAACGGCGTCCCGACATCGTTCAGGCCGAGTACAACCTCAAGGCCGCCAACGCCAACATCGGTGCGGCCCGCGCGGCGTTCTTCCCGAGCATCAGCCTGACCGCCAGCGCCGGTACCGCCAGCCCGAACCTGGGCGGCCTGTTCAAGGGCGGCTCGGGCACCTGGTCCTTCGCGCCGCAGATCAACATCCCGATCTTCAACGCCGGTAGCCTGCGCGCAAGCCTGGACTACTCGAAGATCCAGAAAGAGATCAACGTGGCCAACTACGAGAAGGCCATCCAGACCGGCTTCCAGGAAGTCTCCGACGGCCTCGCTGCGCGTGCGACCTACAAGCAGCAACTGGATGCACAACGTGGCTTCGTCGCCGCCAACCAGGACTACTACCGCCTGGCCGAGCGTCGCTACCGCATCGGTGTGGACAGCAACCTGACCTTCCTCGATGCCCAGCGCCAACTGTTCAGTGCCCAGCAATCGCTGATCACCGACCGCTTGGCGCAGTTGACCAGCGAGGTCAACCTGTACAAGGCCCTCGGCGGTGGCTGGAACGAGCAGACCGCGAAGAACGAGCCTGTGAAAGAAGAGGCACCGCCGCTGAAGTTGTTCTAATAGCGCCGATGTAAACAAACCGCCTCCCTCACCGGAGGCGGTTTTTTTTACGCCGGCTTTTTATCACCAACTTGCGTTCGATCATCGCCCACAACCCGCCCTCCCCCACTTTCATCGCCCCCGCACCGCCGCGCACCATGGCCGCCACCTGCATAAACCCAATAACAACAGGTCCGAAACCATGAGCACTTTCCACCCGCGCCGGCTGTTGCTGGCTACTGCGGTCGCCAGTCTTGCCCTCCCCGTGGTCGCCGAAGAACACGGCTTTCTCGAAGATGCCAGCGCCAACCTCAACCTGCGCAATTTCTTCTTCAATCGCAACTACACCAACCCGACCAAAACCCAGGGCGGCGCGCAGGAGTGGACGCAAAGTTTTATCTTCGACGCCAAGTCCGGGTTCACTCAGGGCACGGTCGGCTTCGGGGTGGACGTGCTGGGCCTGTACTCGCTCAAGCTCGATGGCGGGCGCGGCACCGGCGGCACTCAGTTATTGCCGCTGGACCACGACGGCCGACCGGCCGATGAGTTCGGGCGCCTGGGCGTGGCATTCAAGGCGCGTTTTTCCAGAACTGAAGTGAAAGTCGGCGAATGGATGCCGGTGCTGCCGATCCTGCGCGCGGACGATGGCCGCTCACTGCCGCAAACCCTGCGTGGCGGGCAGATCACATCCAAGGAAATCGAGGGCCTGACCCTGTATGGCGGTCAGTTCCGTGCCAACAGCCCGCGCGACGACAGCAGCATGGGCGACATGTCGATGACCGGCAAACCTGCGTTCACCTCCGACCGCTTCAACTTCCAGGGCGCCGAATACGCCTTCAACGACAAACGCACGCAAGTCGGGGTATGGAATGCCCAGCTCAAGGACATTTACAGCCAGCAATTCGTCAATCTGATCCACAGCCAGCCCGTGGGCGACTGGACCCTGGGCGCCAACCTGGGGTTTTTCTACGGCAAGGACGACGGCAGCGCCCGCGCCGGCAGCCTGGACAACAAGACCTGGTCCGGCTTGTTATCGGCCCGCCACGGTGGCAACACCTTTTACGTCGGCCTGCAAAAGCTCACTGGCGACAGCGCCTGGATGCGGGTCAACGGCACCAGCGGCGGCACCCTGGCCAACGACAGCTATAACTCGAGCTACGACAACGCCGAGGAAAAATCCTGGCAAGTGCGCCACGACTACAACTTCGCCGCCCTTGGCATACCCGGCCTGACCTTGATGAACCGTTATATCAGCGGCAGCAACGTGCACACCGGCACGGTGACCGACGGCAAGGAATGGGGACGCGAAAGCGAATTGGGCTACACCGTGCAAAGCGGCAGCCTGAAAAACCTGACCCTGCGCTGGCGCAACTCCAGCATGCGTCGCGACTACAGCAACAATGAGTTCGATGAAAACCGGTTGATCGTCAGCTACCCGATAAGTCTGCTGTAAACCGGCGCCGCAGTTACTGTATGGTGCGCGCCTGCCGCTGCTGATCGACCCAGCAGCGGCCTTTTATTCGGGCCCGCGCACAGCATGAAAACCTTCGCTACAGCACTCGCAGTGTTTGCCCTGGCCCTGGGCCTGGCCGGCTGTATCGGTGCGCCCATCGCCCTGACGCCGCAGACCGAACAGCGCCTGCAAGCGCAGGCGCCGATCCGCTTCCTGCTGACCTTCGATGATGGCCCCAGCGCATCGGGGTACAACAACCCGACCCGTTCGGTGATGGCCGACCTGGCGCACAACCCGGTGCTGCCAGGGATCAAGGCGGTGTTCTTCCTGCAGACCGAAGCGGCACGCTCCGGCGGCAGCGCCCGGGGGCGCAAGACCATGGAGCGCGAGTACGCCGCCGGCCATGTCCTGGCCTTCCATACGGCCACGGCGTTTCACACCAACCACCGCTGGCTGAACGATGCCGAGCTGGAACGCACACTCACCGAAGGCGCCGCGCACATTGGCGCCATCACCGGCAAGCCGCCCCTGCTGGTGCGACCACCGTTCTGGAACTACGACCGCCGCACCTTCGCCGCCTACCAGCGCCACGGCATGCAGGTATTACTGACCGACCTGAGTGCCAATGACGGCAAAATCTGGGGCTTCAACGCCAGCCCGCGCCGCCGCGCCAACCTGTACCGGCAGCTGTCGGTGGTGCGTGAACGCATAGCCTTGGGCGAGTTGCCGTCGGTGGACGGCGTAATACCGGTGGTGGTGACCTTCCACGACATCAACCGCTACACCGCGCGGCATATGCAGGAGTACCTGCAGATCCTGATGGACAGTGCACGCATCAACGGGATGACTACCGCCGCCGAGCCGTTCTACACCGACACCGCTGCGCTGCAACGCGCGGCGCTGGCACGCACGGTCAAGGATGTGAACGAGCCGGTGCATCTGCCTGGGGTGTGGAATTGGGTGTGGGATGCCGATATGCGCTGATGCCTGAAATTTCATGGCCTACAGAGATCTAATGTGGGAGGGGGCTTGCTCCCGATAGCGGTGGTTCAGTAAATGTGTCTATCACTGATATACCGCTATCGGGAGCAAGCCCCCTCCCACATTTGCCTGTGTTCCAGAGTCAGGTCTCGCGTGATTCGACACCCAACTCATCCCACACCGACTCGGCCAGATGAAACGTCGCATTCGCCGCCGGTATGCCGCAGTAGATCGCGCTCTGCATCAGCACTTCCTTGATTTCGGCGCGGGTCACGCCGTTGCTCGCGGCGGCACGTAGATGCAGCTTCAACTCTTCTGTGCGGTTCATGCCGATCAGCATGGCAATGGTGATCAGGCTGCGGGTGTGCCGGGGCAAGCCAGGACGGGTCCAGATGTCGCCCCAGGCATGGCGGGTGATCATTTCCTGGAACTCGCTGTTGAATTCGGTCAGCGCGTTGAGGCTGCGTTCGACATGGGCGTCGCCCAGCACGTCGCGGCGCACTTGCAGACCCTCGGCATAGCGTTGTTTCTCGTCCACGAAAAGCTCCTCAGCGGCCCAGCAGAAATTCAATGACACGGTCGCTGAAGGCAGCGCCGGCCTGGACATTGGACAGGTGCGCCGCATAGAACTCGGCGTATTCGGCGCCCTGTACATGATTCTGGATAAAGTGGCTGCCGGCCGGCGGTGTTACCGCGTCTTCCGTGCCGGCAATCACCAGGGTCGGTACCTTGATCGACGCCAACTGCTCACGCAAATCCGCATCACGCACCGCCGCGCAGTTGGCGGCATACCCCTCGGGCGAGGTGGCCGCGAGCATGTCGGTGATCTGCTTGGCCTGGTGGGGATGGGCGGCGGCAAAATCGGCGGTGAACCAGCGTGCAATCGAGGCATCGCGCAGCGCGACCATCGCCGCCGCGCCATCGCGCAAGACCATTTCGATACGTGAGTTCCACACCTCTGGCGTGCCGATCTTGGCGGCGGTATTGCACACCACCAGGCGGTTAAGCCGCTTCCCTGCGTTGATGCCCAGCCACTGGCCGATCAGCCCGCCCATGGACAGCCCGCAGAAATGCGCGCGCTGAATATCCAGCGCATCCAGCAACGCGAGCACATCCTGGCCCAGTTGTTCGATGCTGTAGGGCCCTGCGGTGACCAGGGACTTGCCATGACCACGGGTGTCGAAGCGCAGCACACGAAAATGCTCGGTGAACGCCGGAATCTGGATGTCCCACATATGCAGGTCGGTGCCCAGGGAATTGGACAGCACCAATACCGGCGCATCGACGGGCCCATCGAGTTGGTAATGCAGTTCGCCCTCGGCGAGTTGTACGAAAGCCACAGCGGTCTCCTTACGCAGTCAATCCAAAGTGTTCGGTCACGGCGCGGCTGACCCAGGTCTGAGCCTGGCCCAAGTAGTGGGCCGGGTCGAGCAAACGGTCCAGTTCGGCCGACGACAACTCGGCGGTGATCTGCGCCTCGTCCGCCAGCACCGCACGTAAATGGCGCTGCTCGGCGACGGCGCGTTTGCAGCACTGCTCCAGCAGGTGATGCGCGGTTTCACGGCCCAGGCGTTGGGCCAGCACGATGCTGACGGCTTCGGCCAGCACCAGGCCCTGGGTCAGGTCGAGGTTGCGGGCCATGCGCGCGACACCCACCTCCAGGCCTTCGCTGAGCAGCAGCGCCTGTTGCAGCGCACCCGATACCAATCGGCAGATCTCGGGCAAGGTTTCCCATTCGGCATGCCACAGTCCCAGGCTGCGTTCGTGCTCCTGGGGCATGGCACTGAACATCGTCGCGACCAGACCGGGCACGCGGGTAGCGGCGCTGATCAGCACGGCAGCGCCGACGGGATTGCGCTTGTGGGGCATGGTTGACGAACCGCCCTTGCCCGGCGCCGAGGGCTCGAATACTTCCGCCGCTTCGGTTTGCATCAACAGGCTGATATCGCGGCCCAGCTTGCCAAGGCTGCCGGCGATCAAGCCCAGCACGCTGGCGAACTCCACCAGGCGATCACGTTGTGTGTGCCAGGGCTGTTCGGGCAAGCTCAGTTGCAGCTCGGCGGCCAAGGCTTGCGCCACCGGCATGGCCTGCTCGCCGAGCGCCGCCAGGGTGCCCGACGCACCGCCAAATTGCAGCACCAGCAAACGCGGTTTCAATTCGACCAGCCGCTGACGACTGCGCGTTACCGCACCCAGCCAGCCGGCGATTTTCATGCCCAGGGTGACGGGCGTGGCGTGTTGCAGCCAGGTGCGGCCCGCCAAGGGTGTCGACGCATATCTCTGCGCCTGGGCGGCCAGCACATCGCCCAGGCGCGCCAAGTCCGCTTCGATCAACCCCAGCGCGCGGCGCAGTTGCAGCACCAGGCCGGTGTCCATCACATCCTGGCTGGTGGCGCCCAGGTGCACATAGCGCTCGGCCCCGGCATCTGCCTCGGCAATCAGCTTGCCCAGCGCCTTGACCAACGGAATCGCCGAGTTACCCGCCGTGGCAATCGCCACGCTGAGCGCGTCCACGTCATACAACGAGGCCAGGCAGGCCTGGGCAATCGGTGCCACGGCGGCCTGCGGGATCAGCCCGACCTGGGCCTCGGCCCGGGCCAGTGCGGCCTCGAAATCCAGCATGCCCTGCAAGCGGCCTTGGTCGCAGAACACCTCGGCCATGTTGTCAGCGGTGAAGTAAGCGTCGAACAGTTGGTTGCTCGTGCGCAGTGTCATAACTCATCCCTTACAAATCATGGTGCAAATAAGCGGCCTGCTTGGGCAGACGCAAGCTGAACAGGAACGCCACCGCCATCATCGCGGTGACGTACCAGTAGAAGGTGTTTTCCATACCGATGGACTTCAGGCTCAACGCGACCACTTCCGCCGAACCGCCGAACACCGCGTTGGCCACGGCGTACGCCAGGCCCACGCCCAAGGCGCGTACCTGGGGCGGGAACATCTCCGCTTTGACCAGGCCGCTGATCGAGGTGTAGAAGCTGACGATCGCCAGGGCCAGGGTAATCAGGACAAAGGCCAGGAACGGACTGGTGACGGTTTTCAGGGTCAGCAGGATCGGCACCGTGAACAGCGTGCCGAGGCCGGCGAACCAGAGCATGGAATTGCGCCGGCCGATCCTGTCGGCCAGCATGCCGAACAGCGGCTGCATGCACATGTAGAGAAACAGCGCACCGGTCATGATGTAGCTGGACGTCTTGGCGTGCATACCGACGGTGTTCACCAGGTACTTCTGCATGTAGGTGGTAAAGGTATAGAAAATCAGCGAGCCGCCGGCGGTGTAGCCCAGCACCGTGATGAACGCTTTGCCGTGGTCACGGAACAGCGCAACGATACTGCCGGCGTCCTTGTCTTCACGCATTTCCTTGCTGGTGGTTTCCTTGAGGGTACGACGCAGCAGCAGGGAGATCACCGCCGCAATGGCGCCGATCACGAACGGAATCCGCCAGCCCCAGGCGCGTAATTCTTCTTCGGTGAGGATCTGTTGCAGGATTACCACCACCAGCACCGCCAGCAGTTGCCCGCCGATCAGGGTCACGTACTGGAACGAGGCGAAGAAACCGCGCTGGCCCTTGAGTGCCACTTCGCTCATGTAGGTGGCGGTGGTGCCGTATTCGCCACCCACCGACAACCCCTGGAACAGCCGCGCCACCAACAACAGCGCCGGGGCCCAGGCGCCGATATCCTTGTAAGTGGGCAGGAAGGCGATGACCAGGGAGCCGGCGCACATCATCAGCACCGATATCATCATTGAGTTCTTGCGGCCATGCTTGTCGGCCACCCGGCCAAACAGCCAGCCTCCGATGGGGCGCATCAGGAACCCGGCGGCGAATACGCCAGCGGTGTTGAGCAGTTGGACGGTGGGGTCATCCGACGGAAAAAACGCCGGGGCAAAGTAGATGGCGCAGAAGGCATAGACGTAGAAGTCGAACCATTCGACCAGGTTGCCGGAGGAAGCACCGACAATCGCAAAAATCCGTTTGCTGCGTTCTTCTCCGGTGTAGTGACTGGTTTTTGTTGTCATGGTTTTTACTCAATGGGAACGGTTATAGCCTAGACATACTTTGCAACAACCATGTTCCGCAAGCAGACTTTTCGGACAGTGTTGCCTGGGAGGGCCCTATCGGGGGCAAGCCCCCTCCCACACTTGATAGGCGGCGCGGTCAAAATGTGGGAGGGGGCTTGCCCCGATGAGGCCCTCCAGCCAACTCAGTAATCGAAGAACACCGTTTCCTTATCTGTCCCTTGCAAAATCACATTCCACTGATGCACACCCGCCGCATCCGGCTTGGCAATCAAAGTACCGCGCCGCTCGGCCGGCACACACGCCAGCAGCGGGTCATCACCATTCAACGCTTCACCGTCAAAATAAATCCGCGTCAGTAGGTGCTTCACCAATCCTCGGGCAAACACCAGCACGACAAGATGCGGCGCCTGGGTCGTGCCCTTGAGCCCCGGCACGCTGCCCGGCTTGATCGTGGTAAAGCGAAAGCGCCCTTCGGCATCCACCGGCACGCGGCCAAAGCCTTCAAAGTGGGGGTCCAGCGCTTTGTCCTGATCGTCTTCCGGGTGGGCGTACTTGCCGGCGGCGTTCGCCTGCCACACCTCGAGCATGGCGTCGTTGACCACATCACCATTGCCGTCCAGCACTTGCCCGCTGATCGCCACGCGCTCGCCGAGGGTGGCGGCGACGGTCAGGTCTTCGCGGTTAAGCCAGGTCAGGCCGATGTGGTAATACGGCCCGACGGTGTGGGACGTGGTTGCGTAAAGGCTCATCTCATTTCTCCATCGGCGTGGCGTCGCGGCCGCGCAGGACGATGTCCCAGCGGTAGCCGAGGGCATAGGAAGGAATGGTTTTTTCCAGGTCGAAACTGGCGATCAAGCGTTGCTTGGCGCGGGTGTCCGGCACACAGTTGTAGATCGGGTCGTATTCGAGCAGCGGGTCGCCGGGGAAATACATTTGCGTGACCAACCGCGTCAGCACACTCGGGCCGAACAGCGAAAAGTGGATATGCGCCGGACGCCAGGCGTTGTGGTGGTTGCCCCACGGGTAGGCACCGGGCTTGATGGTCTGGAACTGGTACCAGCCCTCGGCATCGGTAACGGTGCGCCCGGTACCGGTGAAGTTCGGGTCCAGCGGCGCATCGTGCAGGTCGCGCTTGTGGTTGTAGCGGCCGGCAGCGTTGGCTTGCCAGATCTCCACGAGGATGCCCGGCACCGGCAGGCCGTTCTCGTCCAGCACACGCCCGTGAATGATGATGCGCTCGCCCTGGGGCTCGCCTTCATGCTGGGCGGTGAGGTCGTTGTCCTGGGCATCGATACGCTCGGCACCGATGGTCGGGCCGGTGATTTCCGACAACGAATGGGGCAGGAACACCAACGGCTGGGACGGCGAACGCAGGTTCGTCGACTGATAGGCCGGGTGCAGGTAATCAGGTTGAGTGCCCGCTTGCGGGCGCCGGTAACCGGGCTTGTCACTCATGGAGCAATCCTCTCTTGTTAGATGCGTTCAATCGCCAGGGCCAGGCCTTGGCCGACGCCCACACACATAGTCGCCAGGCCTTTGCGGCCGCCGGTTTTTTCCAGCTGATGCAGGGCGGTCAGTACCAACCGCGCACCGCTCATGCCCAGGGGATGGCCCAGGGCGATGGCGCCGCCGTTGGGGTTGACCTGCGGCGCATCGTCGGCGAGGCCTAGCTCGCGCAGCACCGCCAGGCCTTGGCTGGCGAAGGCTTCGTTGAGCTCGATCACGTCAAAATCGGTGATCGCCAGCCCCAGGCGCTCCACCAGCTTGCGCACCGCCGGCACCGGGCCGATGCCCATCACACGCGGGGCGACGCCCGCACTGGCCATGCCCAGTACCCGGGCGCGGGCGGTGAGGCCGTGTTTTTTCACCGCCTCGCCAGAGGCCAGGATCAGCGCGGCAGCGCCATCGTTGACCCCCGAGGCATTGCCGGCGGTCACGGTTTTGTCGGGGCCGTTCACCGGTTTGAGTTTGGCCAGCGCTTCCAGGGTGGTGTCCCTGGGATGCTCGTCGTGCTCCACCAGGGTTTCGCCTTTTTTATGGGCGACCCGCACC
The DNA here is from genome assembly GCF_003852255.1 of Pseudomonas sp. R1-43-08. Taxonomy (NCBI): domain Bacteria; kingdom Pseudomonadati; phylum Pseudomonadota; class Gammaproteobacteria; order Pseudomonadales; family Pseudomonadaceae; genus Pseudomonas; species Pseudomonas sp. R1-43-08. The sequence continues at coordinate 1,492,333 of NZ_CP027734.1, read as the reverse complement.
GGTACGATTTCTTCGGCGAAGAAGCCGGCAGCTTGCGCGGCGGCGGTACGTTGCTGGCTGCGCAGGGCGAACGCGTCCTGGTCGGCGCGGGAAATGTGGTAGTCGTCGGCGACGTTATCGGCGGTCTGCGGCATCGCATCCACGCCGTACAGGGCCTTCATCAACGGGTTGATAAAGCGCCAGCCAATGGTGGTGTCTTCCAGTTTCATGCTGCGCGAAAACGCCGCATCGGCCTTGCCCATCACGAACGGCGCGCGGGACATCGACTCGACGCCACCGGCAATCGCCAACTCCATCTCGCCGCTGGCAATCGCGCGAAAGGCCGTGCCGATGGCGTCCATGCCCGAGGCGCACAGGCGGTTGAGGGTCACGCCTGGGGTGCTTTCCGGCAGACCCGCCAACAGCAGCGCCATGCGTGCCACGTTACGGTTGTCTTCGCCGGCCTGGTTGGCGCAGCCGAGGAACACTTCATCAACGGCATTCCAGTCCACCGTCGGGTTGCGCTCCATCAGTGCCTTGATCGGCAAGGCCGCCAGGTCATCGGCACGCACCGTGGACAGGCCACCGCCGAAACGACCGATGGGGGTTCGAATAGCATCACAGATAAAGACATCACGCATCAGGCTTCTCCCGGCGCTTGGCCATGGGCGGCTGCGGTGCGGGCTTCAAGGTCACGCAGGGCGTTCAGCTCAACGTCGGTCGGTTCGGCGGTGACTTCGACCTGGTCGGCAAAGCGGATTGCCCAACCGGTGGCCGCTGTCACCTGCTCACGGGTCACGCCCGGGTGCAACGCGGTGACCACGAACTCATGGGTGCCCTCTTCCGGCTCCATGATGCACAGGTCGGTAATGATGCCGACGGGACCGGCGCCCGGCAGGCCCAGGCGTTTACGCGAATCGCCACCTTCGCCGTGGCCGACCGAGGTGATGAAGTCCAGCTTGTCGACAAACGAGCGGGACGACTGTTTAAGGATGATCAACACGCTCTTGGCGGAACCGGCGATCTCCGGCGCGCCGCCGGCCCCCGGCAAACGCACCTTGGGCTGGTGATAATCGCCGACCACGGTGGTGTTGATATTGCCGAAACGGTCAACCTGAGCCGCGCCAAGAAAGCCCACGTCGATGCGCCCGCCTTGCAGCCAGTAGCGGAAGATCTCACCGGTCGGCACCACCGTATCGGCGGTTTCCGCCAGTTCACCGTCGCCGATGGACAGCGGCAGCACCGATGGCTTGGCGCCAATCGGGCCGGACTCGTAGATCAGCACCACGTCGGGCGACGAGGTCAGGCGCGCGAGGTTGGCCGCCTTGGACGGCAGGCCGATGCCGACAAAGCACACCGAGCCGTTCTTGAGGCGACGCGCGGCGGCGACGGTCATCATTTCATTGGTGGAGTAAGCCATCACTTGGCCTCCTGCGCGGTGGCCAGCTTGGCCTGGAATTCACTGAAGTCGGCGGTGCCGTGAATGTATTCGTCAATCCAGGCGGTAAAGGTCCCACGGTCGCGGGCAATCGGGTCCCACGCCTGGTAGAAACGGTTGTCCCGCTCGTTGTAGCCGTGGGCGTAGGACGGATGCGCGCCACCGGGCACGTGACACACGGCGGTCAGGGCCCAGGTCGGCAATACGCAGCTATTCATCGGCGCGTTCAGGTCATCGACGATTTCCTCGACGGTGACGATGCAGCGCTTGGCCGCCAGGGCCGCTTCCTTCTGCACGCCAAGAATGCCCCAGAGCAGCACGTTGCCCTTGCGATCAGCCTTCTGCGCATGGATCACCGTGACATCCGGGCGTACCGACGGCACCGCCGCCAGCACCTCGCCGGTGAATGGGCAGGTGACGGTCTTGATCAGCGGGTTGACCTTGGGCAAGTCGGAACCGGCGTAGGCACGCAACACCGCAAACGGCAGGCCGGAGGCGCCGGCGACGTAGGCATTGGCCAGGTCGGCATGGCTGTGTTCTTCGATCTCCAATGGCTGCGGCCAGTGTTTTTCCACGGCGTCGCGCAGGCGATGCAGGGAACCCACACCAGGGTTGCCGCCCCAGGAGAAAATCAACTTGCGCGCACAGCCGGCACCGATCAACTGGTCGTAGATCAGGTCAGGCGTCATACGCACCAGCGTCAGGTCTTTCTTGCCCTGACGAATGATTTCATGACCTGCGGCTGTAGGGATCAGGTGAGTAAAGCCTTCGAGCGCGACGGTATCGCCGTCGCTCACGAAGCGCTTGACTGCATCACGCAGGGTAAGAATTTCAGCCATGGGGTTGGGCTCCCGGTGTTGATCGAAAAAGGCGCTGAGGTGGCGCCGAAGTGCTTGAAGATTAAGCCGGGGAAATGGGTGGAACAATCCGATAATCGACTCAGTGTTCGGTTATCGAACGAATTGTTGCCTACCCTAATCTCCTCAACGAACACGATTCAATGTGGGAGGGGGCTTGCCCCCGATAGCGATATATCAGTCAGGAATTAGTCAACTGACCCACCGCTATCGGGAGCAAGCCCCCTCCCACAGTTAACCGCGCCAGACGTCAGGTCGCGTCGGCATGGCTGACCATGCCTTTGATCACCACGGCAGCGGTGGCCAGCGCTGCCGGAATCACCAATGCCGTCAGCACCTGCTCGAAATTCCAGCCCAGGCCCAGCAAGGTAGCCCCCATCCACGCCCCCAGAATCGCACCGAAACGGCCAATACCGAGCATCCACGACACGCCGGTGGCGCGGCCCTGAGTGGGGTAGAAACGCGCCGCCAGTGAGGGCATCGCCGATTGCGCACCGTTGACGCACATCCCGGCCATCAGCACCAGGGTCGCCAGTAAGGTGATATTGCCCAGGCTCTGCCCTACCGCGTAGGCAAACACCCCGGCCAGCAGATAGAAGGTGCCGATCACCTTGTGCGGGTTGAACCGGTCCATCGCCCAGCCCACGCCCACCGCGCTCAATACGCCGCCAAACTGGAACAACGCGCCGATAAACGCGGCCTGTTCCATGCTGGCGCCACTGTCGCGCATCAGAGTTGGCAGCCAACTGGTGAGCAGATAAACGATCACCAGGCCCATGAAGTAGGTAAGCCACAGCAACAACGTGCCGGCGCTGTAGGTGCCAGAGAAAATCACCGCGAGCACGTTGCGTGTCTTGACGGTCTTCTGCTCCGGCACGCTGAAGGCGCTGGCCTGGGCAACGATAGCGGGCGCAATGGGAGACAGGGTCTTGCGCACCTTGTCGGTGCCACGGTTGCGCACCACCAGGTAACGCGCCGATTCCGGCAACCACACCAACAGCACGGCGGCCAGGATCAACGGCAGGATGCCGCCGATCAGCAACAGGCTGTGCCAGCCGAACGCCGGGATCAACTTGGCCGAGATAAACCCGCCACCGGCCATGCCCAGGTTGAAGCCGCAGAACATGCTGGTCACCAGCAGCGACTTGTGCCGCTCGGGCGTGTATTCAGAAAGCAGCGTGGTGGCGTTGGGCATGCCGGCGCCCAGGCCCAGGCCCGTCAGGAAACGCAACACCAGCAGTTGGTCGACATTGCTGCTGTAGGCCGATGCCAGGCTGAAGGCGCCAAACACCAGCACTGCGCCCACCAGCACGCCTTTGCGCCCGAAGCGGTCGGCCAGCGGGCCGGAACCCAGCGCGCCGAACACCATGCCGATCAATGCGGCGCTCATCACCGGGCCGAGGCTTGCGCGGTCGATGCCCCAGTCCTGGGACAGCGCGGGCGCGATAAAACCCATGGCGGCGGTGTCGAGGCCGTCGAGAAAGACAATCAGGAAACACAGGATTACCACACGCCATTGATAACGCGACAACGGCTGGGCGTTGATGAAGGACTGCACGTCCAAGGTGGTACCGACAGAGGGCTGATTCATTATTTTTATTCCACACCGATGGCGGGTCAGCGACCGGGGGTCGCCGTTATTATTGGAGCGCTTGGGAGCGCTGCCGCACATTAATGAGCCAGGGGAAACAGCGTCAATCGATCAAGCCGGGATCTGTGCGGTCACCGAACACTTAGGCAAACAGTTGCGTACTCAGCTCGCGACTGGCGCTGAGCATGCTCGGCAGGAAGCGCTGCTCCAGCTCGCTGCGGCTGACCCGCCCGGCATGGGTACTCACATTGAGCGCGGCCAACACCTGGCCGGACGCGTCGTACACCGGTACGGCGATGGAGCGCAGGCCCTGCTCCAGTTCCTGATCGACGATGCACCAACCCTGCTGACGAACCTGTTGCAGGCATTCGAACAAAGCCTCGGGCGTGGTCAAGGTGCGACTGGTCTTGGTTTGCAGGTCGGCGTGATCGAGATAATCCTGCAGCGAAGCATCGTCCAAGGCGGCCAGCAGGATACGGCCCATGGAGGTGCAGTACGCCGGCAAGCGGCCGCCCACGGAAAGGTCCACGGAAATCAGGCGCTGAGTGGTGGCGGAACGGGCGATGTACAGAATGTCGTCGCCTTCGAGGGTCGCCATGTTGCAGGCTTCGTGAAGCTGTTCGCTCATGCGGTCCAGATAAGGCTGGGCCGACACGGCCAAAGGCGTCGATGACAGATACGCATGGCCAAGCGTCAGCACCTTGGGCAGCAACGAGTAGGTACGGCCATCGGTGGTGGCGTAACCGAGCTTGATCAAGGTGTGCAGGCAACGGCGCACGGCGGCGCGGGGGATTTCGGTGCGGTGGCTGATCTGGGCGATGGTCAGGTGACGCTTGCGCTCCTGAAACGCCTGCACCACGGCCAGGCCACGGGCCAGGGAGGTCATGAAGTCCGGATCACCCGTGAAGGCCTGGATGCGCTTGGCGGGTGAGGCCACGATCGGCGGCGCCACGGACGCGAAAGAATTGCGCAATTGATCGTTCATTGCAGGGATCCTTTTTCTTGTTTTCAACCACAGAAGGGCTGGCTGTCATTTCTAGCCGCGCCAGCAGAGATGTACAAGACGGGGCCGGCAACATTGGGCGATTATCGGACGATCATTCGATTATCGCAATTTTCAGTGGCCAAGCCTGTTTCAAAGCCTTGTGGAAGAAAAACCAGATGACCATGGATAGATATGTTCAGCCAACACTTACGTTGTGATGTAACAAAACCCGCATATGAAGTTGATGCTTTTAACTTTATGCCGATAGCGTTATTCACATGCATCGCTATAATGCAGCCTGTGCAGAGGTCAGCCCAATTTACCTGTTGGGATCAGAGCTCGCCCGGCGCCGCATACTCGAGCGCAGGGTCGATTAAAGTATCGGATTGAAAAAGCGACCGCGGGTCCCCACTTCAAACTTGCACGGTCCGTCTGTTCAAGTTCGTACACCCCAGGGCCGCCTTTTGGCATGACGTTGCACTTTTATTAAACTCAACTCAATTAGGTACAACTGTGACGAAAGATGAACTGCGCGCGGAACTTGAGCGCCAGGAGCAACGTTACAAGGATGTTTACGGCGGGGAAGTCACCACCTACGCCGCCCAGCCTGAGCCGGAACGTAAGCCATGGCGCAAGCGCGCCAGCCTGCTGGACCAGGCATTCGCTCAGGAAATCCAGAAAATCGAGCAGGAACTCAAGACCGAAGAGCCCTGAGTGCTCCTCGGGTTGAGTCTTCAGGTTTTTGCTGCCTCTGCGGCCCACCACCGGCCGGGGGCAGCACGCATTAGCCGCCGCTGGTCGGCGCCCTACTGCCGCCAACGAATTTTCATACAAATGTTTCACACATGACGTTTTCGTGACGAAACCGCGTCTTTTCGCGCCCCGGCGTTAAAAATCAAAGACTTGCCAAAGCCCCGAAAACCCTGGGATACGCCCGTTTCCAGCGGTTTTTTTCCAAGTAGATTGTTACCGATGAACAGCTAATGCATCGATTACTGAGGTTTTCTGGCATAATCGCGCCCCCTTACGACCGGGTCAGAAAACCTTCATGATCGATTTATTCAGCGGACTGGATGCTTGGGTTCTAGTGAGCCTGTTGCTCGCCCTGGCCTTTGTCCTCGCCTTCGAGTTCATCAATGGCTTTCATGACACCGCTAACGCGGTGGCCACAGTCATCTATACCAAAGCGATGCCGCCACACCTGGCGGTGTTCTTCTCCGGGGTGTTCAATTTCCTCGGCGTGCTGCTCGGTGGTGTGGGTGTCGCCTACGCCATCGTGCATTTGCTGCCGGTGGAGTTGCTGATCAATGTGAACACCGGCCATGGTCTGGCGATGGTCTTCTCGTTGTTGGCGGCGGCAATCACCTGGAACCTGGGCACCTGGTACTTCGGGATCCCGGCCTCCAGCTCCCACACCCTGATCGGCTCGATCCTCGGCGTGGGCCTGGCCAACGCCCTGATCAACGATATTCCCCTGGCTGACGGTGTGAACTGGCAGAAAGCGATCGATATCGGTGCGTCCCTGGTGTTCTCGCCGATGGCCGGTTTCCTGGTCGCAGCCCTGGTGCTGATCGGCCTGAAGTGGTGGCGCCCGCTGTCGAAGATGCACAAGACCCCGGACCAACGCCGCAAGCTTGATGACAAGAAGCACCCGCCGTTCTGGAACCGCCTGGTCCTGGTGATTTCCGCCATGGCCGTGAGCTTCGTGCACGGCTCCAACGATGGGCAGAAAGGTATCGGCCTGATCATGCTGGTACTGATCGGTATCGTGCCGGCGCAGTTCGTGCTCGACCTGGGCAGCACCACCTACCAGATCGAACGGACCCGCGATGCCACTGTGCATCTGAGCCAGTTCTACCAGCGCAACAACGCCACCCTCGGCGAGTTCCTGGCACTGGGCAAAAGCGTGAAGGACGACCTGCCGGGCAAGTTCCAGTGCAACCCGCAGCAGACCGAGCCGACCATCAACGCGCTCGTTGACACGCTCAAAGGTGTGTCCGACTACCACTCGTTGAATGCCGACCAGCGCATTGAAGTGCGTCGCTACCTGCTCTGCCTGGACGATACCGCGAAGAAAGTCGGCAAGCTGCCTGGCCTGGATGCGCGTGAGAAGTCCGACCTCGACAAGCTGCGCAAAGACCTGACCGCCACGACCGAATACGCGCCGTTCTGGGTGATCCTCGCGGTCGCACTGGCCCTGGGCCTGGGCACCATGGTGGGCTGGAAACGCGTGGTACTGACCATCGGTGAGAAGATCGGCAAGCAAGGCATGACCTATGCCCAGGGCATGTCGGCGCAGATCACCACCGCCACCATGATCGGCTTTGCCAATATCTTCGCCCTGCCGGTGTCCACCACCCACGTGTTGTCTTCTGGCGTGGCCGGTACCATGGTCGCCAACAAAAGCGGCCTGCAAGGCGGCACGGTCAAGACCATCCTGATGGCGTGGGTGCTGACCCTGCCGGCAACCGTAGGCCTCTCGGCCGGGTTGTTCTGGCTGGCGTCCAAGGCGCTGGGCAGCTGATAGCAGGCGGCAATGAACAAGGTGCGATTCGCGAGAATCGCACCTTTTTTTATGGCCCTGATGATCGTTCCCACGCTCTGCGTGGGAATGCGCCCCGTGACGCTCCGCGTCACCCATGCGCAGGCCTCAACAGCGGGACGCGGAGCGTCCGAGGCGGCATTCCCACGCAGAGCGTGGGAACGATCGGCCAAAAAAAAGGCGACCGAAGTCGCCCAAAATGCCTTGCGTGCCCTGTAACCCGGAAAGACTTAGGGTTTTTTACGCTTGTGTGCGTCTTTCCAGATAAAAATGCCAAACCCTACAAAAAACAGCACCATGAGGCTTACGGTCAGCACTCCGGCAAATACCACATTATCGATAAACATGACCGGCCTCCTGCACTTGCCCTGTTGCGATAGGGCTAAGTTAATCGAGAAGGCGGATTGGGAAATTGACGGGGATCAATGTCGCCCTCGACGGGGCGTAAAGAAAGGCAATAACTGACCTGCATCAATGGAGGCCAGTTGATTCAACGTTTTTTCGGCTTGTTCTTCGATTTCTTCTTGGCCTTACCCAGGGGCATGGCCTGTTCAAACGCCTGGCGCACTTCATTCAGGCGTTTGTCATTGAGATCATGCACACGCTTGGCGCGCTCGGCATTCAGGTCGATCAGCTTGTCATCATCACTCATGGCTTGGCTTACGTTATGGCGGGAATGTTCCAATAATGCGGCCTCCTCCGCTCGACCGCAAATCAGCCGGCGATCAAACCTCGATATCCACCCACAGGCCCTGGCGCGGCGCGTCTTCAATCAGCGGCGCTACGGGGACAGTATTGTCGGCGTTGAGCAGATCGCCGGGGATCGGCAGGTGCTGCTCGGGATCCTCGCTGGCTTCACGCTGACGCTTTTGCTGCTCTTGCTGACGGCGCTGTTCTTCGCGCAGCAGAAAGGTCGATTGCTCGGCATCGCCTTTTTTCAGGTCGATGGTGCTCTCGTTGGAGCCTTGTTGAACCGGCACCACGGGCGGGATATCCGGCTTCTGGCGTACCGGATCGAGTTGTGACGTGACCGGCACAACGCTGACGGGCAGCATGGGTGGCAACATAATCTTGATTCTCCTGATCAACAGGCTGTCGGCGCGCCCCGGGGCGACTTGAACATTCGCTGGTCAAGCTGTGACCCAGTCGACACTTATGAGTGCCCGCCACCCGTCGATTCGCCCTGCGGGCCTGGGCGCTGACGCAGTAGTTTTTGTCAGAGTACTTTTTGTCAGAGTACTTTTTGTCGGAGTCCTTGGGCGTGAGGCCTTGTTCCGTTAAGATAGTCGGCTTTTTCACGGCGGGAGTCAGGCAGCATGGCGCAGCAGTATCAACCGGGGCAACGCTGGATTAGTGACAGCGAAGCAGAGCTGGGGTTAGGCACCGTTCTGGCACAGGACGGCCGCTTGTTGACCGTGCTCTATCCGGCCACTGGCGACACCCGCCAGTATGCGCTACGGAATGCGCCCCTCACCCGCGTGAGGTTTTCGCCGGGCGACAGCATCACCCATTTCGAAGGCTGGAAGATGACCGTGCAGGAAGTCGACGACGTCGACGGCCTGCTGGTGTACCACGGCCTCAACGGGCAGAACGAACAGGTCACCCTGCCGGAAACCCAACTGTCCAACTTCATCCAGTTCCGCCTCGCCAGCGACCGCCTGTTCGCCGGGCAGATCGACCCGCTGGCCTGGTTCTCGCTGCGCTACCACACCCTGGAACACACCAGTCGCCAATTGCAGTCCGCACTGTGGGGCCTGGGCGGCGTGCGTGCGCAACCGATTGCCCACCAACTGCACATCGCCCGTGAAGTCGCTGACCGTATCGCGCCACGGGTATTGCTGGCCGACGAAGTGGGCCTGGGCAAGACCATCGAAGCCGGCCTGGTGATCCATCGCCAGCTGCTGTCGGGCCGTGCCAGCCGCGTGCTGATCCTGGTCCCGGAAAACCTGCAGCACCAGTGGCTGGTGGAAATGCGCCGGCGCTTCAACCTGCAGGTTGCGCTGTTCGACGAAGAGCGCTTTATCGAAAGCGATGCCACCAACCCGTTCGAAGACACTCAGCTGGCGCTGGTCGCCCTGGAATGGCTGGTGGACGACGAGAAGGCCCAGGACGCGCTGTTTGCCGCGGGTTGGGACCTGCTGGTGGTCGACGAAGCCCACCACCTGGTGTGGCACGAAGAAAAAGCCAGCGCCGAGTACTCGCTGGTCGAGCAACTCGCCGAAGTGATTCCCGGCGTGCTGCTGCTCACCGCTACGCCGGAACAACTGGGCCAGGACAGCCACTTCGCGCGCCTGCGCCTGCTGGACCCGAACCGTTTCCACGACCTGCACGCCTTCCGCGCCGAAAGCGAGAACTACCGCCCGGTGGCCGAAGCCGTGCAGGAGCTGCTGGACAAGGGCCGCTTGTCGCCCGCCGCGCACAAAACCATCCAGGGTTTCCTCGGCAATGAAGGCGAAGCCCTGCTCACCGCCGTCAACGATGGCGACAGCGAGGCCAGCGCGCGCCTGGTGCGTGAACTGCTCGACCGCCACGGCACCGGCCGCGTGCTGTTTCGCAACACCCGCGCCGCCGTGCAGGGGTTCCCCGAGCGTAAACTGCACGCCTACCCGCTGCCGAACCCAGACGAATACATGGAGTTGCCCCTGGGCGAACATGCCGAGCTGTATCCGGAGGTCAGCTTCCAGTCGCAGCCGGACATCGAGGAAGACAACCGCTGGTGGCGCTTCGACCCGCGCGTGGAGTGGCTGATCGACCAGCTGAAAATGCTCAAGCGCACCAAGGTCCTGGTGATCTGCGCTCACGCCGAAACCGCCATGGACCTGGAAGACGCGCTGCGCGTACGTTCCGGCATTCCGGCCACGGTGTTCCACGAAGGCATGAATATCCTCGAGCGCGACCGCGCCGCGGCCTACTTCGCGGATGAAGAGTTCGGCGCCCAGGTGCTGATTTGTTCGGAAATCGGCAGTGAAGGCCGTAACTTCCAGTTCTCCCACCACTTGGTGCTGTTCGACCTGCCGTCGCACCCCGACCTGCTGGAACAGCGCATCGGCCGTCTGGACCGGATCGGCCAGAAACACGTGATCGAACTGCACGTGCCGTACCTGGAAACCAGCCCGCAAGAGCGCCTGTTCCAGTGGTACCACGAAGCGCTGAACGCATTCCTCAACACCTGCCCGACCGGCAACGCCTTGCAGCATCAGTTCGGCCCGCGCCTGCTGCCACTGCTGGAAAACGCCGACGACGGCGAATGGCAGGCCCTGATCGACGAAGCCCGTACCGAGCGCGAGCGTCTGGAGCAGGAACTGCACACCGGTCGTGACCGCTTGCTGGAGCTCAACTCCGGCGGTGCCGGTGAAGGCGATGCGCTGGTCGAAGACATCCTCGAGCAAGACGACCAGTTCGCCCTGCCGATCTATATGGAAACCCTGTTCGACGCCTTCGGCATCGACAGCGAAGACCATTCGGAAAACGCACTGATCCTCAAGCCCAGCGAGAAGATGCTCGACGCCAGCTTCCCCCTGGGCGACGACGAAGGCGTGACCATCACCTACGACCGTAACCAGGCGCTGTCCCGTGAAGACATGCAGTTCATCACCTGGGAACACCCGATGGTGCAAGGCGGCATGGACCTGGTGCTGTCCGGTTCCATGGGCAACACCGCCGTGGCGCTGATCAAGAACAAGGCGCTCAAGCCGGGCACCGTATTGCTCGAACTGCTGTATGTCAGCGAAGTGGTTGCCCCGCGCTCGCTGCAACTGGGTCGCTACCTGCCACCGGCAGCGCTGCGCTGCCTGCTGGATGCCAACGGCAATGACCTGTCCGGCCGCGTGTCGTTCGTGACCTTGAACGAGCAGTTGGAAAGCGTGCCCCGGGCCAGCGCCAACAAATTCGTGCAGGCCCAGCGCGACCAATTGACGCCGCGCATCAATGCCGGCGAAGAGAAAATCGCCCCGCGTCACGCCGAACGTGTGGCCGAGGCCAAGCGTCGCCTGGCGGCAGACACCGACGAAGAGCTGGCGCGCTTGACCGCGCTGCAAGCGGTCAACCCGACCGTGCGCGACAGCGAGCTGGTCGCCCTGCGCAACCAGCGCGAGCAAGGCCTGGCCATGCTCGACAAGGCGGCGTTGCGACTGGAAGCGATTCGGGTGTTGGTCGCGGGTTGAGTACCGCCCTGCCCTGGTGAATAGAGGCCCGCGCAATACGGGCCTTTTTTATTCACTGGAAAATGGCTGTGGCTGTGAGGGCCTCATCGGGGGCAAGCCCCCTCCCACACTCGAATGTATTCACAGTTCAAATGTGGGAGGGGGCTTGCCCCCGATAGAGTCACCGCGATCTCAAGCCGTAGCCAACGCCGGCACCTCCACCGCACTTAGCCCCTCTTTCATCCGCTTGGCATCGCGCACAAAACTGCGCGACGCCTGGAACAGAAACAGCATGGTCAGGAACAACGCCACCGGAATCAGGTACATGGCGTCGTGCAAACCTACAGCCTTGTAGGCCTCGGTCATCTGCTCGGCCCCCGCCGCATACATCGCCGCATGCGCAAAGTGATCAGACAGCCCGCCCACCACAATCGGCCCCATCCCACCGCCCAGCAGATACAAGCCGGCAAAGAACAACGCCATCGCCGTGGCCCGCAGGCGCGGTTCAACCACGTCCTGGATTGCCGTGTACACGCAGGTATAGAAGTTATAGGCAAACAACCAGCCCACACTGAACAGCGCGACGAACACGCCGATCTCGATCCGCCCGGCATGCAATGCCCAGGCGGTGGTGAGCGTGGAGATGATCAGACTGCACGCGGCAAACAGCAGCCGGCCATTGGCGACCCGCTGATGGATCTTGTCGGCAATCCAGCCGCCCAGGGTCAGGCCCACCAGGCCGGTCACGCCAACGATGACACCGGTGGCCACCGCTGCATCCTGCAACGGCATCAGGAAGTAACGCTGCAGCATCGGCACCAGGAACGAGTTGCACGCATAGGTGGCGAAGTTGAAGCACAGCCCGGCCAGTACCAGCCACAGGAAGGTCGGCACCGCGAGTACGCGGCGGATCGGGCGGTCGACGCGTTCCTGGGGCACTTGCACCGTTTCCGCCGCGCCGCGTTTGGGCTCCTTGATGTAGAACATGAATACCGCGAGGATCAGCCCCGGTACGGCGGCAATAAAGAACGGCGCACGCCAGCTGTCGAACGCCTTGACCATCCAGCCGATGGTGAAGAACGCCAGCAGCAAGCCCAACGGCAGGCCCAGCATGAAAATGCCCATGGCGCGCGCGCGGCGGTGGGCGGGAAACAGATCGCCAATCAATGAATTGGCGGCGGGGGCATAGCTGGCCTCCCCGATGCCAATGCCCATGCGCACCACCAGGAAACTCCAGAAACTGCCGGCCAGGCCATTGAGCGCAGTCAGCCCGCTCCAGGCAAACAAGCCCCAGCCCATCAATTTGCTGCGCGAGCCGGTGTCGGCCAGGCGCCCCAGCGGCAGCCCGGCGATGGCATAGACGATGGTGAAAGAGGTACCGATGATGCCGAGCTGAAAGTCGCTCAGGTGCCATTCCATGCGGATCGGCTCGATGATGATCGCGGGAATGGTCCGATCGAAAAAGTTGAACAGGTTGGCGAGGAACAGCAGGAACAGAATGCGCCAGGCATTCGCCGCTTGGGTCGAGTTCTGCATGGGTCCGTCTCTTTTATTGTTATGAGAGCTGCGATGCCCACTGCATCCTGCTCAGGTATCTGCAACATAGTCAGGCTGGCGGCGCTTGTCTGTAATGATTCGTAAAGCTGATAGGACGTGATTTCACCCGGCATTACGGGGCTTTCCCTACAAAAATATATGTGTGCGCCCCCCTTCCCAACGGCCAGCGCCCGGATAGAATGGCGAGCCTTCCCGCAGTCCCCCTTACCTATCCTTAATCGATGACGCCCATGTCCGAAGCCAGTCCGTGTCTGAATTGCGGTGCCTGCTGTTCATACTTTCGTGTGTCTTTCTTCTGGGGCGAGTGCGCCTCATCGGGCGGCACCGTGCCCGATGACCTGGTGGTGCAGATCAACCCCACCCGCGTGGCGATGATCGGCACCGACCAGAAGCCCGCACGCTGCTGCAGCCTCGAGGGTGAAGTGGGCAAAGGCACGCGCTGTTCAATTTATGAACAGCGCTCAAGCCCCTGCCGCGAGTTCGACGCCTCCTGGAGCCAGGGCGTGCAAAACGTCGATTGCGATGCTGCCCGTGCTGCCTTCGGCCTGGCGCCGCTCGAAGAGCCGCTTTTTGCGCTGGATTTGCCCATCAGCGCTTAGCATCAAACGCTATGGCTGGCATGCAAAAAGAGTTGAATCAAAGTGCCATTATTCCTGGCAAATCCCGCGAGGCTTCTATACTCGACCTCATAGGTCATCGCCTGAGGCAATGACGCGACACTATGACGGGACACGCTATGGAATGGCTGGGACTGCACTTTTTCACCGACCTTCCAGACAACGGGCACTTATTACTCAATTGCAGTCATAACCCCTTTCTGGTGCTGCTGGCGTACCTGGTCGCCTGCGCGGCCGGCTTTGGCACGCTGGACATGGCCGAGCGCGTCGGTCATGTCGAAGACCCCACCGCCCGCCGTCGCTGGTGTTGGTTGGGCGCCGGTTGCCTGGCGGGCGGTATCTGGTCGACCCACTTCATCAGCATGCTGGCCTTCCAAGCCCCCGTCGCCATTCATTACGAATTGCTCATGACCTTCGCCTCGTTGGTGATTGCCCTGATCGCTTCGCTGTTCGCCATGCAAACCCTCGGTCATGCGCACCTGCGGCTCCATCAGTACCTGCTGGCCTCGGTGTGGATGGGGCTGGGTATCGCGCTGATGCACTACGTCGGCATGTCAGCCATGCGCTCCCAGGCCCAGGCCTACTTCGACTCCGGGCTGCTCATGGCCTCGGTCGCGATTGCCATCGGCGCAAGCCTGGCAGCGTTGTTGTTGTCGAGCTACCTGCGCGACGGTACCGGCGTGTTTCATCAATTGCTCAAATACGCCGCCAGCCTGGTGCTGGGCGCCGGCATCCTGTGCATGCATTTCACCGGCATGGAGGCCATGCAAATGCTGATACCGGACGGCGCGGATCTGTCGTTGCCCGTCAATAACAATCCGCTGCAACTGAGCCTGTCGGTGGCGACGATCACCTTGCTGGTTGTCGGCAGCAGCATCAGCGCAGCGTTGGCCGACAAAAAGCTGCAGCATAAGGAACGCGATTTGCGCCGGGTCAACGCACTGCTCAGCGAGCTGGACCAGGCCCGTGCCTCGCTGCAACAGGCGGCCCATTACGACGCGCTGACCAGCTTGCTCAACCGGCGTGGCTTCAATCAGATCTTCGCGGAAAAGGTCGCGGAAAAAACCGCGACACGCGGCATGATGGCGGTGATCTTCCTCGACATCGATCATTTCAAGCGCATCAACGACAGCCTTGGGCATGATGCCGGTGACCAATTGCTCTCCGTGCTGGCCAGCCATATCAAAGGCTCGGTACGCAGCCATGCCGACGTGGTCGCGCGTTTTGGCGGGGATGAATTCTGCATTCTGATCAATATCCATCATCGCGACGAAGCGCGGCACCTGGCCCAGCGCATCATGCAAAAAATGAAGGAACCCATCGAGTTGGCAGGCCGGCGCATGGTCATGACTACCAGCATCGGTATCAGCCTGTTTCCCGACGATGGCCAAACCTGTGAAGAACTGCTGAAAACCGCCGACCTGGCGCTTTACCAGTCCAAGGATGCTGGGCGCAATAGCTTGCACTTCTTCAGTTCCAACCTGAAAACCCGCGCTTTCCTTGAGTTGCAACTTGAAGAGCAACTGCGCGCGGCCCTGCGCGGGCGCAATGAGTTGGTGCTGTTTTATCAGCCGATCTTCGACATGAAGCTCGGCAAGGTCACGCGCCTGGAGGCACTGGTGCGCTGGCAGCACCCACAATATGGGTTGCTGGCGCCGGACCGGTTTATCGGGATTGCCGAGAATAACGGCTTGATTGCCGAACTGGACCACTGGGTATTGCGCCAGGCTTGTCATGACTTGAGCCTGTTGTCTGATCGCGGCTATAGCGAGTTGACCATGGCCGTGAATTGCTCGGCCCTGAACCTGGCCCGTGATGAACTGGCGGATGAAATCGAAGCGGCCCTGCGCTTTGCCGGCATTGCCGCCAATCGCCTGGAGCTGGAAGTCACCGAAAACGCATTGATGGGCAATATCAGCAGCACCCTGGCCCTGTTGCGGCAAATCCGCGCCTTGGGCGTATCCCTGGCGATCGATGACTTCGGCACCGGCTATTCATCCCTGGCCTACCTCAAGCGCCTGCCGCTCAACACCTTGAAGATCGACCGGTCGTTTATCCAGGACATACCCAGGTCCACCGCCGACAGCGAAATCGTCCAGGCCATCATTGCCATGGCTCATACGCTGCACTTGGAGGTGGTGACCGAAGGGGTGGAAACCCAGGCGCAATTCGAGCTGTTGCAGCAGCATGGCTGCGATTTCATTCAGGGTTATCTGCTGAGCCCGGCGGTGGCCTTCAGCGACATCATTGGCGTCATGCAAGGCATGCAGATACGCAACCCGCTCCACACATTCAGCGCAGACGGCAATAAAGACGCCCCGCCGCCAAAGGAACCTGCCCCGACGTGCATCAGCCCGCCTTCAGTCGTCAGGCCCATCCGCTGACGTGGCAGGCTGCCAGTAGTCGGGCGCCAATACCTTGAAACAATTTCCCAGCCGTTACGCCAGCGCTCCAACTGTTCCCGTGACGTTAACGTCACCGTCACCTGTGACCTTTCTCTACGGCAACGTGCCATCACGGGGGAAGCGGTTACTCCGCTACACACTTGCGCAGGCGCGAGCCGTGCACCCATTTGGCTCAGTGGTTTCTTACGCTGCCCTTTCCTGGATCAAAATCCACGGCGAGACCACCACCGCCCACAGGCCGGGGTCACGCGTGACCAAGTCCACCGCCCGCGTCGCAGACACTTCGCCAAGACTCCCCGCAGCCAGCCAGGCAGCGACTTTGTCGCGATTGTCTTCGGCCATCGCTTCGGCCGCTTCGATCAAATCCACGCCGGCGTCGACCCACAATAGGGCACCCTTGGCAAAGAACGGTTCGAGCTCCTTCCAGGAAATTTCGGCGGTTTCACCGAGCAGCTTGGCATAGAGGGTGCTAGGTTCTTGCGTCATGGGAGTTCACCTGAGTAAAAAATCGGCGCAATCATAACGTCGTGTCTCAGTTGGAAAAACCCAGTAGCAAATAAGCTGGCGATTGAAAGTGTTGGAAAAGCCAAGGAATGCTCGGAAGGCTGGCATTACCCCGCCGCAATTCTGTCTTTTTCTTTCATTTAAGCGACACAACCCGGTTTTGCCCCCAGCAGCCAGCTTTCCAAGCGATCAACCGGCGCTCTACACTGTACCGGTACAGTTGCCAGGGCATCGCCGGGGGATATCCGAGATATCTGATCCGGTTCTGCAGCTCACAAGGCCGCTAGAACTATAAAAAATACAACAGTAAGAGTGGAGCACTATGAATAAGGCTACTAAGCAGATTTCCAAACTGTTTGCCGCTATGGTCCTGGCTGGGGTTGCCGGCCATTCGTTCGCAGCCGACACCATCAAGATCGGCATCGCCGGCCCCAAGACCGGGCCTGTAACGCAATATGGCGACATGCAATTCATGGGTGCCAAGCAGGCCATCGCCGACATCAACGCCAAGGGCGGCGTAGATGGCAAAATGCTTGAAGCCAAGGAATACGACGACGCGTGCGATCCGAAGCAAGCCGTTGCCGTCGCCAACAAAGTGGTCAACGACGGCGTCAAGTTCGTGGTCGGTCACCTTTGCTCCAGCTCCACTCAGCCAGCCTCCGATATCTATGAAGACGAAGGCGTCATCATGATTACCCCGGCTGCCACCAGCCCCGAGATCACCGCCCGTGGCTACAAGCTGATCTTCCGCACCATCGGCCTGGACAGCGCCCAAGGCCCGGCGGCCGGCAACTACATCGCCGACCACGTGAAGCCGAAAATCGTTGCCGTACTTCACGACAAGCAGCAATACGGTGAAGGCATCGCCACCGCCGTCAAGCAGACCCTCGAGAAGAAAGGCACCAAGGTTGCCGTCTTCGAAGGCCTGAACGCCGGCGACAAGGACTTCTCCTCGATCATCCAGAAACTCAAGCAAGCCAACGTCGACTTCGTCTACTACGGCGGCTACCACCCTGAGCTGGGCCTGATCCTGCGCCAAGCCAAGGAAAAAGGCCTGAATGCCAAGTTCATGGGCCCAGAGGGCGTCGGCAACGACTCCATCTCGCAAATCGCCCAGGGCGCTTCCGAAGGCCTGCTGGTGACCCTGCCTAAATCCTTCGACACCGACCCGGCCAACAAAGCCATCGTTGAAGAGTTCGCCAAGAACAAGCAGGACCCAACCGGTCCGTTCGTGTTCCCGGCCTACTCGGCCATCGAAGTGATCGCCGGCGGTATCAAAGCCGCGAAGAGCGAAGACACCGCCAAGGTGGCCGAGGCCATTCACGCGGGTACCTTCAAGACCCCGACCGGCGAGCTGAGCTTCGACGCCAAGGGCGACCTGAAGGACTTCAAATTCGTGGTCTACGAATGGCACTTCGGCAAACCAAAAACCGAAGTATCCCCTCAGTAAGCCAGGCATTACTGGTCAACAAGCCCACTGTGAAAGCAGTGGGTTTTGTTTTACGAGGTTTATGGGCCATGTCACCCGCGATCCGGGCGCTGGCTCACCTGAAAATCTTAAAACCGTCACCAGCGGTTCGCTGGCAAACGCTTTGTGCAAATGTGCTCACAGAACACAGCGCAGGGCCGGAACATGACTCCACCAGTGAAATGCGTATCGGGTTTTTAGGAGCGCTGTAATGCCTGAGATCTATCATTTTTTCCAACAGCTGGTTAATGGCCTGACCATTGGCAGCACCTATGCCTTGATAGCCATTGGCTACACAATGGTTTACGGCATCATTGGAATGATCAACTTCGCCCATGGCGAGGTGTACATGATTGGTTCCTACGTGGCCTTCATCGCCCTTGCCGGGCTGGCCATGATGGGTATCCACTCCCTGCCGCTGTTGATGACCGCTGCGTTCCTGGCATCGATCGTCGTGACCAGTGCCTATGGCTACAGTATCGAGCGCGTTGCCTACCGCCCCTTGCGCGGCAGCAACCGGTTGATCCCGCTGATTTCCGCCATCGGCATGTCGATATTCCTGCAGAACACCGTATTGCTGTCCCAGGACTCCAAGGACAAGTCCATTCCCAACCTGATCCCAGGGAGCTTCTCCTTCGGCCCCGGTGGTGCACAAGAAGTACTGATTTCCTACATGCAGATCCTGGTCTTTGTCGTCACCCTGGTGGCGATGCTCGGCCTCACACTGTTCATTTCCCGCTCTCGTCTGGGGCGCGCCTGCCGGGCCTGCGCCGAAGACATCAAGATGGCCAACCTGTTGGGCATCAACACCAATAACATCATCGCCCTGACCTTCGTGATCGGTGCCGCGCTGGCGGCGGTCGCGGCCGTATTGCTGAGCATGCAGTACGGCGTGATCAACCCCAACGCCGGTTTCCTGGTGGGCCTCAAGGCCTTTACCGCGGCGGTGCTGGGCGGTATCGGCAGTATTCCGGGCGCCATGCTCGGTGGGCTGGTGCTGGGTGTGGCCGAAGCCTTTGGCGCCGATATCTTCGGTGACCAGTACAAGGACGTCGTGGCGTTCGGCTTGTTGGTCCTGGTGTTGTTGTTCCGTCCGACCGGCATCCTGGGCCGTCCGGAGGTTGAGAAAGTATGAGCAGATATCTTAAATCGGCGTTTTTCAGCGCCTTGCTGGTGTGGGCCGTGGCCTTCCCGGTACTCGGCCTCAAGCTGAGCATTGTCGGCATCAACCTGGAAGTGCATGGCACCGGCCCCGTGACCCTGACCATCATCGCCCTGTGCTCGGTGCTGATGTTCCTGCGCGTGCTGTTCACCCAGCAGGTCGGCGCCCTGTTCAAGGGCAACCGTGCGCCGTTGGTGTCGCCCAAGGTCAGCCAATTCCTGACCCTGCCGCGCACCCAGCGCTACATCATCATCGGCCTGATCGTGGCCGCGTTGATCTGGCCGTTCTTCGGCTCGCGCGGTGCAGTCGACATCGCCACCCTGATCCTGATCTACGTGTTGCTGGGCCTGGGCCTGAACATTGTGGTGGGCCTGGCCGGCCTGCTCGACCTGGGTTATGTGGGCTTCTATGCGGTGGGTGCCTACACCTACGCGCTGCTGTCGCACTACCTGGGTTGGAGCTTCTGGGTCTGCCTGCCCCTCGCCGGCCTGATGGCGGCCACGTTCGGCTTCCTGCTGGGCTTCCCGGTGTTGCGTTTGCGCGGTGACTACCTGGCGATCGTGACCCTGGGCTTCGGTGAAATCATCCGTCTGTTCCTGCGTAACCTCACCGATATCACCGGCGGCCCCAACGGCATCAGCAGCATCCCCAAGCCGACGTTCTTCGGGCTGTCGTTCGACCGCACCGCGGCAGAGGGCATGCAGACTTTCCACGAGTACTTCGGGATTGCCTACAACCCGGTGAGCAAAGTGGTGTTCCTGTACCTGGTAGCGCTGTTGCTGGCACTGGCGGCACTGTTCGTGATCAACCGCCTGCTGCGCATGCCGATTGGCCGCGCGTGGGAAGCGCTGCGCGAAGATGAAATCGCCTGCCGCGCACTGGGCATGAACCCGACCGTCATCAAACTTTCGGCCTTCACCCTTGGGGCAACATTCGCCGGTTTCGCTGGCAGCTTCTTCGCCGCACGCCAAGGCCTGGTGACCCCGGAGTCGTTCACGTTCATCGAGTCGGCGATCATCCTCGCCATCGTGGTACTGGGTGGCATGGGCTCGCAACTGGGTGTGATTCTGGCCGCGATCGTGATGATCCTGCTGCCGGAAATGATGCGAGAGTTCAGCGAGTACCGCATGTTGATGTTCGGCGCCATGATGGTGCTGATGATGATCTGGCGCCCTCAAGGCCTGCTGCCCATGCAACGTCCACACATGGAGCTGCGCAAATGAGCCGCGAGATCCTGAAAGTCGAAAATCTGAGCATGCGCTTTGGCGGCTTGCTCGCGGTCAACGGCGTCGCCCTGACCGTCAAAGAGAAGCAGGTCGTCGCGCTGATCGGCCCCAATGGCGCCGGCAAGACCACGGTGTTCAACTGCCTCACCGGTTTCTACAAGCCGAGCGGCGGCAGTATCCTGCTGGACGGCCAGCCGATCCAGGGCCTGGCCGGTCACGAGATCGCCCGCAAGGGCGTGGTGCGCACGTTCCAGAACGTGCGCTTGTTCAAGGACATGACAGCGGTCGAGAACCTGCTTATCGCCCAGCACCGTCACCTGAACACCAACTTCTTCGCAGGCCTGTTCAAGACCCCGGCGTTCCGCAAGAGCGAGCGCGAAGCCATGGAATACGCGGAGTATTGGCTGGACAAGGTCAATCTCACCGAGTTCGCCAACCGCCCGGCCGGCACCCTGGCCTATGGTCAGCAACGTCGCCTGGAAATCGCCCGCTGCATGATGACCCGCCCGCGGATCCTTATGCTCGACGAACCGGCGGCGGGCTTGAACCCCAAGGAAACCGAAGACCTCAAGGCGCTGATCGGCGTGTTGCGTGAGGAAAACAACGCCACCGTGCTGTTGATCGAACACGATATGAAACTGGTCATGAGCATTTCCGACCATATCGTGGTGATCAACCAGGGCACGCCGCTCGCCGACGGGACGCCGGAGCAGATCCGCGACAATCCCGAAGTGATCAAAGCCTATCTGGGGGAAGCGTAAAATGCTGCAATTCGAAAACGTTTCCACTTTCTACGGCAAGATCCAGGCTCTGCACAGCGTCAACGTGGAAGTGCGTCAGGGTGAGATCGTGACCCTGATCGGCGCCAACGGCGCTGGCAAGTCCACGTTGCTGATGACCCTGTGCGGCTCGCCCCAGGCCCACAGCGGCAGCATCCGCTACATGGGTGAAGAGCTGGTGGGCAAGCACTCCGCCGAAATCATGCGCAAGAGCATTGCGGTGGTACCGGAAGGCCGTCGCGTGTTTTCGCGCCTGACCGTGGAAGAGAACCTGGCCATGGGCGGGTTCTTTACCGACAAGGGCGATTACCAGGAACAGATGGACAAGGTGCTGCACCTGTTCCCTCGGCTCAAGGAGCGCTTCAGCCAGCGCGGCGGCACCATGTCCGGCGGCGAGCAGCAAATGCTCGCCATCGGGCGGGCATTGATGAGCAAACCCAAGCTGTTGCTGTTGGACGAGCCTTCCCTGGGCTTGGCACCGATCATCATCCAGCAGATCTTCGACATCATCGAGCAACTGCGCAAGGACGGGGTGACGGTGTTTTTGGTGGAGCAGAACGCCAACCAGGCGCTGAAAATCGCCGACCGGGCCTACGTGCTGGAAAACGGCCGGGTGGTGATGCAGGGCACCGGCGAGCAATTGCTGACCGATCCTAAGGTGCGTGAGGCCTACCTGGGCGGTTAAAACGGTCGCTGGATGAACCGGCTTTAAAATGTGGGAGGGGCAACCCCTCCCACATTTGCTTTGCGTGATATTTAAATTTTTTCCGGCTGGCTTGTAACGAAGTTCGTCCCCCTCTCTCTAGTGGTGCAAGCAGGCAATCAAGCCTGCCACTCGACCACTGCTGGAGATACTCCATGACCACCAAACTGTCCGCTGCCGCCCTCCTCCTGGCCCTCGGTTCGACCCTGAGCCTGACCGCCCTGACCACCACCGCCCATGCTGCCGACGACATGCAGAAATGCTTCGGCATCGCCGAGGCCGGCAAGAACGACTGCGCCGCCGGCGCTGGCACCTCGTGCGCCGGTACGTCCAAAACCAAGGACCAGGCCAACGCCTGGAAACTGGTCCCAGCCGGTACCTGCCTGAAAACCCCAAGCACTACCTCGCCGACCGGTTTCGGCCAGGAAGCCGCTTTCACCGCAAAGTCCTGAAGCCCAGCGCGACCTGAGTACTGATGATGACCCTTTCATCCCTGCAAGCCGTCTCCCAGGCTCAGGCATCCGGCCTGCCGCGTCGGGCCGGATTGGGACTTAAGACCGAGCACTTCACTGAAGTGCTCGGCTCTTCACCAGACATTGGTTTCTTTGAAGTGCACGCCGAAAACTACATGGTCGCCGGCGGCCCTTTTCACCATTACCTGGGGTTGATCCGCGAACGCTACCCGCTGTCGTTGCACGGCGTGGGCCTCTCCATCGGCGGCGAAGGCCCGCTCAACCCTGAGCACCTGGCACGGTTGGCCGGGCTGATCGAACGCTATCAACCCCACTCATTTTCCGAACACCTGGCCTGGTCCAGCCACGGCGCGGTGTTTCTCAATGACCTGCTGCCCCTGGCCTACGATGCACAAACCCTGGCGCGTGTCTGCGCGCACGTAGATCAGGTGCAAAGCACGCTCAAGCGGCCGATGCTGCTGGAAAACCCATCCACTTATGTGCAGTTCCAACGCTCCACCCTGGACGAAGCGGAGTTCATCAGCGACGTCATTCGGCGCACCGGCTGCGGGTTGCTGCTGGACGTGAATAACGTCTACGTGTCGTGCATCAATCATCAGCGCGATCCGCTGGCCTACATCGATGCCTTACCTTTGCACGCAGTCGGCGAGATCCATCTGGCCGGGTTTGCCGAAGACAGCGACAGCCTGGGCGACAGGCTGCTTATCGATGATCACGGTGCGCCGGTCGATGACGCGGTGTGGCAGCTATACGCGCAACTGCTCAAGCGCACGGGGCCGGTCGCCACGCTGATCGAACGGGATAACCAGGTGCCGAGCTTCAGCACGCTGCACGCCGAGGCCAGGCACGCCGAATGGTATCTGTCGCAGGTGATGTCATGAGCTTTCAGGACGCGTTCACCAACGCCCTGCTCGCGGCGCACGGTTCCTGCCCGGAGGGGGTGTTCAGCAGTAACGGCGCCGACCCCGCCAGCCGCTTTGCGGTGTATCGCAATAACGTCCACAGCTCGTTGATCAATGCCCTGGCGGCCAGTTACCCCGTGACGCTACAGCTGGTGGGCGATGAGTTTTTCCGCGCCATGGCTGGCGTTTTCGTCCAGGCCAACCCGCCCACCAGCCCGCTGATCAACGCGTACGGCAGCACATTGGCCGAGTTTATCCAGGCATTCGCACCAGCCGCCAGCGTGCCCTACCTGGCGGATGTCGCGCGGCTGGAGCGCCTGCGGGTTCGTGCTTATCACGCGCCCGACATTCCGGCGCTGTGCCAGCACGCTGTTCTCCAGCATCTGCAAGGTCAAGCAGGCGTAGAGCGGTTGAGCCTGACGCTGCATCCATCGCTCGCCACCTTGAGCTCTCCTTACCCGGTCGTGACGGTATGGGCCGCGCACCAGGCTGACGGCGACCTCGCTGGCTTGACCCCGTGGCCTACCGAGAACGCGTTGGTGTTGCGCCACGGGTTGGCGGTCAAGGTCTTCGCCATCGACAGCGGCTCGGTGGCCTTTATCAACTGCCTGAACCAGGGCGCGGGACTGGAGATGGCGGTGGAGCATGCCTTGCAGGCCTCCTCCGAATTCGATCTGCATCGGTGCCTGACGCTGTTGATCAGCCACGACGCCATTACTCATTTACACCTGGAACCCAAGGTATCGCCATGAACAATTCCGCCGCCAGCCTGCTGAAACGGGCCATCGCACTTTTTGAGAAAATTCCCTACAGCCTGATCGCCTTTATCGCGCGCTTCTCTATCGCGGCGGTGTTCTGGAAATCCGGACAAACCAAAGTCGAAGGGTTTGCCATTGATCTGATCAGCGGCACCTTCCAACTCGGCGCCCCCAAACTGGCCGCCTCGACCTTGCCGTTATTTCGCAGCGAATACCACGTGCCGCTGTTGTCACCCGAAGTCGCCGCGCACCTGGCAGCGTTTGCCGAGCACTTTTTCCCGCTGCTGATCCTGCTGGGATTCGCCACGCGATTCTCGGCCCTTGCCTTGATCGGCATGACCCTGACCATTCAGTTGTTTGTCTATCCGGACGCCTACCCGACCCATGGCACCTGGATCGCGCTGTTACTGCTGCTGGTGGCTAAGGGCCCGGGCCGGCTGTCCATCGACCACTGGATCGCCCGTCACTCCCGCTGAAGACGGTCCAGGGCCGCGCCGCTGCGCTTGAACCAGTCCACCAAATAGTCGGCCAGTACCTGGGTGCGCCGCGGCAGGCCACCTTGATAGGGATGCACCAGGTACATCGGCTGGCTGCGCGTTTGATAATCGCGCAGCAGCCAGCGCAATCGACCCTCCGCCAATTCCGTTGGTAGCAGGTAGGACGGCAGGCGCGCGATACCGGCGCCCACCAATGCGGCTTTCTTCAAGAGGTTGTAGTGATTGGACGCGAAAGTGCCACTGACCCGCACCCGCAACAGCTCATGCTGCTGGTGGTACAGCCACTCCTCGCGGCCGCTGTAGTGACTGTTGAGCAAACAGGTATGGCCCGCCAGCTCCGCCGGATGCAGCGGTTCACCATGCTGTTCCAGATAGACCGGACTGGCGCAGGTCATCTCGTGCCAGGCCAGCAGCGGCTTGATCACCAGGCGCTCATTCTCGATGGCCCCGAGCGTACGCCCAGATCGAAGCCGTCTCGCGCCAGATCCCGATAGCTATTGTTGAGCTCCAGCTCGATCTGCACCTGTGGGTAGTGCTTGGAAAATTCCAGCAACAAGCCATCGAAGAAGGTTTCTCCCAATGACACCGGAACCGTCATACGTACTGGCCCGGCCAAATCATCCTTGAGTCGGGCCAAGGCCTGACGCGCACGCTCCACCTGTACCACCAGCGCCTGTGCCTGGGGCAGCAAGGCCGCGCCTGCGGCGGTCAGGCTCAGCTTGCGCGTGGTGCGATGCAACAGCACCACGGCGTACTGCGCTTCGAGCTGGCTGATTCGCTTGGACAACTGGCCCTTGCTGCACCCCAGTTGCTCCGACGCCACGGTGAAACTGCCGGCTTCGATCAACACGGCAAACGCCGCCAGGTCATCCATTTCGCTCATGGATTGTTTCCAATTGAAAACCAAAGGTTGCCTATTAGCAGGTTTATCCTGTGAAAAAGCCACCCTAGACTCAACCTTCACCCAGCCTCTGAAGGAACAACACGATGAAAATTCTTTTGATTGGTGCCAACGGCACGATCGGTTCAGCGGTCAAGGCAGAGCTGGCGCAGCGTCACGAGGTGATCGCCATCGGCCGCCACAGCGGCGACTTCCACGTCGATATCAGCGACAGCGCCTCGATTCGCACGCTGTTCGAGCAGACCGGCAAGTTCGACGCGCTGGTGTGCGCGGCAGGCAGCGTGAACTTCGTGGCGCTGGGCGACATGAGCGAAGCCGACTTCGAACTGGGCCTGCGGGACAAGCTGATGGGCCAGGTCAACCTGCTGCTGATCGGCCGGGAGTTCGCCAATGACGGCGCGTCGTTTACCTTTACCAGCGGCATTTTGAACCGCGATCCGATTCGCACCGGCGCCTCGGCGGCCCTGGTCAACGGCGCGCTGGATGCCTTCGTCAAAGCAGCGGCAATCGAACTGCCACGCGGCTTGCGCATTAATGCCGTGAGCCCGACGGTGCTGGTGGAAGCCATGGGCAGCTATGCGCCGTACTTCCGTGGATTCAAACCGGTCGCCGGCGCTGAAGTGGCCTTGGCCTATGCAAAAAGTGTCGAGGGCTTACAGACCGGTCAGACCTTTGTCGTGGGCTGAGTTTCAGATCTGTAAGAATCGCCTGAAGCTGGGCCACGGGCTTGTGATGCGGCGCGAGCCTGCGTAACGTGGCGGCACTTGTCTGGAGACCGAAAATGCGTGCCGCCTCGACCCTAACGTTGCTAGCCCTGTTCCCCTTCTTCGCCGCTTGCCAGATGTTCGACAGCGAGCCCGCCAAGCTGTCTACCGCCGGGCTGACCCGCATGCAGGGTGAATTGACGGCGGTGGACGGCAAGCTGTTGTTCCAGCCCTGCAACGACCAGCGCAACTACGTGGTCAACGACACCGGTGGCACCAGCATCCTGCAGGAAGCCGCCTCGCTGGCCGGTCAGCAGGGCGCGTTGTTTGCAGATTTGCGTGGCAAGTTTTCCGGCGTTGCCAGCGGCACCCAGGGTTCGGTGGACCTGCAACAGCTGTATCGCGTCGAGCGCTCGACCTCAGCCTGTGGCGACCCGGACTTCAAGCGCATGATCCTGCGGGCAAACGGCCATAAGCCGGCCTGGGCGATGAGCGTCACGGCCAAGGGCATGGTGCTGGAGCGCGAAGGCCAACCGCCCCTGGCAGTGCCTTATGTCGAAGAGCAACTGGGTGACGGGCGCTTCAACCTGATGACCGACGCCAATAACCAGCACATCGAATTGTGGGTCGCCCCGCAGCGATGCGTCGACAGCGTGAGCGGCAGCCTGCAGCACATGACCGCCCAATTGCGTGTCAACGGCCAGGTCCAGCGTGGTTGCGCAGCCTTTGGTGGCTCGCGGGACGACTGATTGCGTCCTGCGCTGTTTTTTAACCTGACGGAAAGACGCCATTGGGGCTTATAATCGCCGGTTTGCAAAACAGCCGGCCTTCTTGCCCGCCGCCTACCGGATCCTGTCATGTTACGAATCACCGAACTCAAGCTGCCCATCGACCATCCCGAAGAAGACCTGCGGCCCGCCATCGTGCAGCGCCTGGGCATCGCCAGTGATGACCTGCTCGATTTCACCCTGTTCAAGCGCAGCTACGATGCCCGCAAGAAGTCCTCGGAGCTGTGCTTCATCTACACCGTCGACTTGAATGTAAAGGGTGAAGCCGCCCTGCTGCTCAAGTTCGCCGATGATCGCAACGTCAATCCGGCGCCGGATGTCAGTTACCACGTAGTGGGGCAGGCACCGGAAGGCTTGGTCGAACGGCCGGTGGTGGTCGGTTTCGGCCCATGCGGCATCTTCGCCGGGCTGCTGCTGGCACAGATGGGCTTCAAGCCGATCATCCTCGAGCGTGGCAAGGAAGTACGCCAGCGCACCAAGGACACCTGGGGCCTGTGGCGCAAAAGCGTACTCAACCCCGAGTCCAACGTGCAGTTCGGCGAAGGCGGCGCCGGGACCTTCTCCGACGGCAAGCTGTACAGCCAGATCAAGGACCCGAAATTCCACGGTCGCAAGGTGCTGCATGAGTTCGTCAAGGCCGGCGCCCCGGAAGAGATTCTCTATGTCAGCAAGCCGCATATCGGCACGTTCCGTCTGACCGGCGTGGTGGAAAACATGCGCCAGCAGATCATTGCCCTGGGCGGTGAAGTGCGCTTCGAACAACGGGTTACCGACGTCCTGATCGAGGAGGGCCAGTTGAAGGGCGTGGTCATCGACGGCGGCGAGCAGATCCTCTCCAGGCACGTGATCCTCGCCTTGGGCCACAGCGCCCGCGACACTTTCCGCATGCTTCACGGCCGTGGCGTGTATATGGAGGCCAAGCCGTTCTCGGTGGGCTTCAGGATCGAGCACCCACAGTCGCTGATCGACGCCGCGCGCCTGGGCAAATACGCCGGGCACCCGAAACTCGGCGCCGCCGATTACAAGTTGGTGCACCACGCCAAGAACGGTCGCTCGGTCTACAGCTTCTGCATGTGCCCTGGCGGCACCGTGGTGGCCGCGACGTCGGAGCCCAATCGCGTCGTGACCAACGGCATGAGCCAATACTCGCGCAATGAGCGCAACGCCAACTCAGGCATCGTGGTCGGCATCACGCCTGAGGTGGACTACCCAGGCGGCCCGCTCGCCGGTATCGAACTGCAGGAGCGCCTGGAGTCCCATGCCTACGTGCTCGGCGGCAGTAATTACGAGGCCCCGGCACAGTTGGTCGGCGATTTCATCGCAGGCCGGCCGTCCACGGCCATCGGCAGCGTAGAACCGTCCTACAAGCCTGGGGTAGCCCTGGGTGACCTGGCCCTGGCCCTGCCGGACTTCGCCATCGAAGCTATCCGTGAAGCCTTGCCGGCGTTCGAAAAGCAGATCAAAGGCTACTCGCTGCACGATGCGGTCTTGACCGGTATCGAGACGCGCACCTCATCGCCGCTGCGCATTACCCGCAACGAGTCGATGCAGAGCCTCAACGTGAAAGGCTTGTTCCCGGCCGGCGAAGGCGCGGGCTATGCCGGCGGGATCCTGTCGGCAGGCGTTGACGGGATCCGGATTGCCGAGGCATTGGCGCGGGATATGCTGGGCATCGAGGCCTGAAAAAATGTGGGAGGGGGTTTGCTCCCGATAGCGGTGGGTCAGTCTGAAGGTTTTTGACTGACGCACCGCAATCGGGAGCAAGCCCCTCCCACATTTGGTTTGCGGCGTGTCAGATATTGGCACGCAGGATGCTGGCCGGCAGTGGCTCACCCTGCTCGACACTCGCCGCAACGGCCGCGATCAACCCTTGCAACTCATAGCCCTGCGCCGCCAGCCACGCCTGATCATAGTAAGTCGTGGCATAGCGCTCGCCGCCATCACACAAGATCGCCACGATCGACCCCGACTCCCCCGCCGCTTTCATCTGCTGCGCAGCTACCAGAGCACCGATCAGGTTGGTCCCGCTGGAACCGCCCACGCGCCGCCCCAACCGCTCGGCCAGGTAATGCATGGCCGCCAGAGACAGCGCATCCGGCACCTTGACCATCGCATCGATCACAGCGGGCAAAAACGAGGCTTCGACCCGTGGCCGGCCAATCCCTTCGATCCGTGAGCCGCAGTCCAGACGCAGGCTGGCGTCGCCGCTCAGGTAATAATCGAAAAACACCGAACGTTCGGCATCGGCACATAGCACTCGCGTGCAATGCTGGCGATAACGCACATAGCGCCCCAGGGTCGCGGTAGTGCCGCCAGTTCCGGGGCTGGAAATCAGCCAGCTCGGCTCCGGGTGCTGCTCGAAACGCAATTGCTGGAAGATCGACTCGGCGATGTTGTTGTTCGCGCGCCAGTCGGTGGCGCGCTCGGCGTAGGTGAACTGGTCCATGAAGTGGCCGCCGCTTTCCTGGGCCAAACGTTCGGATTCGGCGTAGATCTGCGTGGGATCCTGCACCAGATGGCTCTTGCCACCATAAAAGGCGATTTGGGCGATCTTCTCCTGGGAAGTGGTGGCGGGCATCACGGCGATAAACGGCAGGCCGAGCAGGCGCGCAAAATAGGCTTCGGAGATCGCCGTCGAACCGCTGGAGGCCTCGATCACGGGGGCGTGCGGCTTCAGCCAGCCATTGCACAACGCGTACAGGAACAGCGAGCGCG
Organism: Pseudomonas sp. R1-43-08; assembly: GCF_003852255.1. Lineage (NCBI taxonomy): Bacteria > Pseudomonadati > Pseudomonadota > Gammaproteobacteria > Pseudomonadales > Pseudomonadaceae > Pseudomonas > Pseudomonas sp. R1-43-08. The sequence goes on along the minus strand of NZ_CP027734.1, from coordinate 1,462,640 downwards.
CCAGCCGATGTTTCAGGCTGCCGGTCGGGTGGCTGGATTCGTCCTTGAAATACAACTCGATACCCGGCAAACCCGGCAATGGCAAAGGGATCAGATGGGTGTCTGCGCTGCGCTGGAAATCCGCTTCAATGATACGAATGGCTTCGCGGGCCCAGGGACGGTGATCGCTCATGAGGAGGTTTCTCTAAGAATTTCAGCCCCGATATTAGGGGGTTTCCTACACTGCACACAGATACAGTGAGGACTCAATTGGACACACAATTGCTAGGCTTTGAAACCACGCCCACTCTGATCAACGCTTATAACAAATAAGAATATAACTTTTGTTTTAACAACTAACGGTACGGGTTAGGGTACCCACCTATTGAACCTGGATTGGAGAGCATCCCTTGCCTCTGCGAAGCACATTCACCCGTTTTTTCCAGCTGGAAGCCGCCAGCGGCCTGTTGTTGATCGCCGCTGCCGCGTTGGCGCTGATTATCAACAACTCACCTTTGTCGCACCTGTATGGCGCCTTTCTCGACACCCCGGTGGTGGCACAGGTTGGCGCGCTGCAAATCGCCAAGCCCGCCTTGCTGTGGATCAACGACGGCCTGATGGCCCTGTTCTTCCTGCTGATCGGCCTCGAAGTCAAACGCGAGCTGCTCGATGGACACCTGTCCAAACCGTCCCAGGTCGTCCTTCCCGGCGCGGCGGCTATCGGCGGCATGGTCGTCCCCGCGCTCATCTATTGGGCGTTGAACAAGGACAACCCTGCAGCACTCGCCGGCTGGGCGATCCCGATGGCCACGGATATCGCCTTTGCGCTCGGCGTCCTGGCGCTGCTGGGCAAGCGCGTGCCGGTGTCGCTGAAACTGTTCCTGATGACCCTGGCAATCATTGACGACCTGGGTGCCATTATCGTCATTGCGCTGTTCTATTCCGCTGACCTGTCCGGCGCATCCCTGGCGGGTGCAGCGGCCTGCCTGGTCGCCCTTATCGCGATGAACCGCCTGGGGGTGGTCAAGCTCGGGCCGTACATGATCATCGGCCTGATCCTGTGGGTGTGCGTGCTCAAAAGCGGCGTCCACGCTACCCTGGCCGGGGTGACCCTGGCGTTCTGCATTCCATTGCGCACCAAAAATGCCGAAACCTCGCCCCTGCTGACCCTGGAGCATGCGCTGCACCCGTGGGTGGCCTACGCCATCCTGCCGCTGTTCGCATTCGCCAACGCCGGGGTGTCCCTCACCGGCGTCAGCCTTGAGAGTTTCACCCACCCTGTGCCCATGGGCATCGCCGCCGGCCTGTTGATCGGCAAGACCATCGGTGTGTTCGGCCTTACCTGGCTGGCCATCAAGACCGGCATCGCCTCACTGCCCAGCGGTGCGAACTGGGGCCAGGTGCTGGGCGTGGCGATCCTGTGCGGTATCGGCTTTACCATGAGCCTGTTTGTCGGCTCATTGGCATTTGTACCGGGGGTCAGCGAGTTCGCCGGCGAGGATCGCATGGGGATTCTGACCGGGTCGATAGTGGCAGCGTTTATTGGTTATGCGGTGACGGCGATGGCAAGTCGCAAGAAAGCCGTAATTTCATAGTTGAGGTGACATCCAAACACCAAAAAGCCGCCTCGACCTGAATCGAGGCGGCTCCACTTCTCAGACCTTACAGGTCATCAAAGCTGTCCCGCAGGAATACCCATACGTGATAAACACGCAGGGCATTCACTAAGAACGGCGTCGATACTAGCTGAGCGGCCCTTCGAAGCTGTGACTAAGCGCAGGGTGGCCCGGAATATTTATTGCCATTTTTTCTGACAAAAAAAGTATCAGAAGCGATAGTTCCTCTTAGAGCTGCATCTTGCGTGAAGCATCAACCGACAGTAGGATTCCGACATGTCATTGCGTTCTGTGAGCATGCAAGACAAGCTTTATAATGGCCTTGCGATAAAAAACCGCCCTACTAAGGCGGTTTTTTATTGCCTGCAACTTATGCGTTTTTAAAAAGATAAGGCCCACAAGCAAAAAACCCCAACCAGTCACCCGGTTGGGGTTTTTCTTTGCCTGTTGCCTACGCGTTTAGCGAGTAACGCGGCTGGTGCCGTCGACCGTCATGATGCGCACACGGTCGCCAATGCGGAAAATTTCATTTTCCTGCACGGCTTGTACGTAGGAACGCATGCTGCCGTCGTCTTCACGAACGGTGATTTCCACGCCCTGGGTACGGGTCAGACCTTCTTCGGTGGCCGAGCCCAGCAGGCCACCGGCTACCGCGCCGATCACAGCAGTGACGATGCTGCCACGGCCGCCGCCGATGGCGCTGCCGCCAACGCCGCCGATGACTGCACCCGCAGCACCGCCGATTGGGGTCTTGGTGCCTTCGATTTTGACCGGACGCAGGGATTCAATGGTACCCATGCGGACGGTCTGTACACGACGCGCCTCGTCACGGGAGTACGAGTCGCCGGTCAGACTCGAGGCGCAGCCACCCAACAGCAATGACAGGGTGGTAAAGCAGGCAACTAGTAAAACGGACTTACGCATAGCATCAACTCCAAAGGACAGGTATTCATTAAACGCTGCAGCCTGGCGCCTGTCACGGCGAGCCAGGCAGAAAAGTGCTTTCATTCAGCCTGAGTACAGGCTGTCGGCACCACACAGCTCGACGAACGGTAGCTTAACCAAAACATGCCATAGCGTGGTTAGTCAGTGTAGCCATACAGCCGAAAACGCCGAAGTCTCCTGCATAAAGACTTCGGCGCAAAGGGCATGATTCAAATTAGATGACGAAAGGGGACGCTCAGGGCGCCAGACGCTCGCGCGTCCATTGGCCCGCTTGCAGCCGATAGTTGAGACGGTCATGCAGGCGGCTGGCGCGGCCTTGCCAGAACTCGATGCGCTCGGGCAACAAGCGATAACCCCCCAATGCTCGGGGCAGTCGGGCTGGGTGTCGCTGAAACGCTGTTCGGTCGCCTTCAGCAGCGCCTGCAGTTCTTCGCGATCACCAATGACCTTGCTCTGCGGCGATGCCCACGCCCCGAGGCGGCTGCCCAGAGGTCGTACCTGATAATACGCATCCGATTCTTCAGGCGTGACCTTGACCACGCGACCTTCAATGCGCACCTGGCGCTCGAGGGTCGGCCAGAAAAAGGTCATTGCCGCGAATGGCCGCGCCGCCAGTTGTTCACCTTTGGCGCTCTGATAGTTGGTAAAGAAGGTAAAACCCTGCGCATCCAGGCCCTTGAGCAACAGGATGCGACAGTGCGGTCGACCCTCCTGGTCGACCGTGGCCAGGGTCATGGCATTGGCCTCCACCGGTGCCTGCTCGGTTTTCACCGCATCGGCGAACCATTGGTGGAACAAGGCAAACGGCTCGTCCGGGGCCTGGGCCTCGCTCAAACCGTCCCGTGTGTAGTCACGGCGCATATCGGCCAGTGCCTGGGTCATGCGGCGTTATCCTTCTGGTTCAACGGATCAGTTTTTCGCCTGGTCGTTACTCGCCGGTGCAGCAGCCTTTGCCTTGGCCGGAGCGGGTTTCTTCGCAGCCGGTTTGGCCGGGGCTTTTTTTGCGGCTTTAGCAGCTGGCTTGGCGGCGGCCTTCTTGGCTGGCGCTTTCTTCGCAGGGGCTTTTACCGCCGGGGCCGGTGCGGGAACATCCTGCACGGCAACCATTTCCGCCACAGGCGGGGTCTTGCCCGAGTTGTACTTGTTCAGCAGCGCCAACATAGTTGTACGCTGAGTGAACATGATTTCCATGCGACGATTCAGCGCACGGCCCTGGGAACTGTCGTTGGCGGCACGCGGCATCAGGTCGCCCATGCCACGCAGCATCAGGCGATCCTGCTTCAAACCGCTGAGGCTGAAAATCGAGGCAATCGACTGCGCACGTTCTTTGCTCAGCGCCTGGCTGGCCGGCGCGCTACCGGTGGCATCCACGTGGCCCAGCACCAGTACGGCGGTCTTTGGATCCGCTTCGACGGCCTTGGCGACGCGAGTGAACGGGCCCAGGGTCACCGGCAGCAGCATCGCTGGACGTTTCGGGTTGTAGGAGCCGTCCACCGGGGCAATCACTACCAGCACGTTGTCACGACGTTCCAATTGCAGGTTGCTGTCCTTGATGGCGGCACGCAGGCGCGGCTCGTAATCGTCCAACCAGGCCTGGGTGATTTTCGGATCAGGCATCGGCACGTTGGTCACATCGACCTTGGCCAGCGGCTTTGGCTTGGTGTCGAACGGCCACCACCAGTGGGCTTCGGTATCGGTCTTGGCCACGACCGGAGCACCGTCCGGAGCCGGGGTTGCGGCCTTGAGGTCAGCTTTCAGGTCGGCCTTGGCCTCGGCGGCCTTTTCGTCGGCGCTCTTGGTGGAGAAGGGCCACCAGCTGGAGCCTGTGTCAGCCTTGACTGCCGGAGCAGGTGCTGCGGCAGCGGCAGCGGCAACAGGCGCGGCATCCTTGGCGCCGGCAGCGGGCTTGGCGTCCGGCTTGGCGTCGGTTTGGGTCACTGCGTCCTTGGTAGCAGCCTTATCGGACCCAAATGACCACCAGTGCCCACCTTCGGTATCATTCTGTGGTGTTTGTGCACAGCCGGTAATAGTGAGGCACAGCGCCAGTGCCAAGGACTTGTTCGATAACATGAGATATCCACAAAATGAGAAAAAACCAGGGGGGCCAGGTGCCCCGTTAAACCGACGCTTAAAGAACATTGAAGTTACATCATTGCGTTCAGCGTCTTCTTATACGTGTCTTTGTAACAAAAAATTGTGAAACAGCAAGGGGTTTATAGACAACCGGCCAATATTCCGACCAACTTCTGCGCACGTGGGTCCATAAGTACATAGGGCCCCAGGGTATTAGTCACGAAACCGAACGCTACATCGTGCTCTGGGTCGGCAAACCCTACCGAGCCCCCTGCCCCGGGATGCCCAAAGGCGCGCGGGCCAAGGCCGAATGTCGCATTGGGCAACTGCGGTTGATCCAACATGCAACCCAGGCCAAAACGGGTTTGGGTCAATAAGGTTTTATCCGGGCCAATACTGTGTTCACGGGTCAATTGTTCGAGCATGTCGCTTTCCAGCAAACTACCGTCCAATAAACCGCTATAAAACCCGGCCAGGCTCCGTGCATTCCCGTGACCATTTGCCGCCGGTTGCTGCATACGCCGCCACTCGGGTTTATTAGTGCTGGTCAGAATAGACGGTGGGTTGGCAAATGCACGGGTAGTCATGGCCGTGGGTTCACGCATCATTACTTGAAGTAACCGTTGTGCCGCTGCATCGCCCATATTGCCTTTGCTGCGCGCTATATGGGCGACACGATAGAACTCTTCGTCCGCCAGGCCGACGTGAAAATCCAGCCCCAATGGCCGCGCCACCCGCGCCACGATGGACTCCCCAGGCCCGCGCCCGTCGGCACGGCGCAGCAGCTCGCCGACCAACCAGCCATAGGTGATCGCCTCGTAGCCATGGCCCTGGCCGGGTGTCCACCACGGCGCTTCGGCCGCCAGGGTATCGACCATCAGTTGCCAGTCGTACAAGGCTTCGGCGGGCAGCATCTCGCGGATCGCCGGCAACCCGGCCTGGTGGCAGAGCAACTGGCGCAGGGTGATGGATTCCTTGCCCGCCGCCGCGAATTCCGGCCAGTACTCGGCCACGGGCGCGTCCAGCTTCAGCTTGCCTTCGGCCACCAGTTGCAGCGCAGCGACCGCAGTGAAGGTCTTGGTGCAAGAGAACAGGTTAACGATCGTGTCGCTGTGCCAGGCTTCGGCGCCGTCCTTGTCGGCGGTGCCGGCCCACAGGTCGACGACTGTCTCGCCGCCGACCTGGATGCAAAGCCCGGCGCCGCGCTCCTGAGGGTCATCGAACAACGCGGCGAACGCTTCACGTACCGCTTCGAACTGGAGCTCGTAATGACCCTGAATCTGCACCTGAGCGACCTCGAAAAACATCATGAAAGGTGGCCGACATTGTTCCAGCCATTAGGGGTTTTGTGAACCCATCAACGACGAATCAATGCCCATTTGCGGAGTGCCCGCCAGCGTGCCCGGCGCCCTGGCCTGCGTCTTTGCCGGCCTGGCCTGCCCGACCGCCCTCGCTCTCGCGTGCCGCACCGGCCGCCTTGGCCTTTTCGGCCGCCTTACCCAACTGGTCGACCGCCGCGAGATTGCTTTTGCGCACGCTGTCGACAAAGCCCTGAAAGGGCACGTCGGTAATGCCAACGAGGCCGAAGTGGCCGTTTTCACCGTCCAGCAAACGCCCGGTCACCGGCTGGTCCAGATACTGGAACCAGTGCACGCCGACAATCGACGGCTCCGCCATGGCTTGCTTGAGGAAGGCCGCGTACGCCGCGCCACGCTCTTCTTCGGCGGCCAACTGGGTCACGCCGCCCCAGAACGGGCCACGGTCGGTCGAGCCAAAATTGAATTCGGTGATCAGTACCGGCTTGTCGAGTGCACGCAGGGCGGCGAAGTCATAACCGTCCTGGGGCTTGAGGGTGTACATGTTGAAGCTCAACACATCGCAGTACTGGGCACAGGCTGCCACGGCTTCGGGGGTGCTCACCGCATAACGCCCACCCAGCAGCAACTGGTTGGGCGCGTGCCATTTCAACGAATCGGAAATGGTCTTGAAGTAAGCGTCGGCGAAGGTCTTCTGGAAATACTTGAAGTCAGCCTCGATTTCGGGATGCTCCGGGTCAGGCATCGGCGGCTCGAAGCCAGGGTCTTCCATCAGTTCCCAGCCGGCCAAATGGATACCCCAGGCCTTCGACAGGCCTTCTTCATTGCGGTATTTGTCGCGCAGTTGCTTGAGGAAGGCACGCTTGGCCGGTACGTCGGTGGTCATGCGCAGGGTGCCGTAGGCCAGGGCGTAACGGGATTTTGCATCGTCGCCAGGGCCGGCCCAGGCCAGTTCGTTGTCGGCAAAGAAGCCGATCAGCCACGGGTCGTCGCGATGATCGCGAGCGGCAATGGCCACGGCGCGTTCAGTGGCCATGGCGAAACGTGGGTCGAACGGGTCGGGCATGCCGCCCCACCAGTCGGTGCCGGTGCTGATGCTGGCGTAGTCACCCACAATCGACAGCGGCAAGGTGTAGGGCACGCGGTCGGCCGTGGCCAGGTCCGGATCGCTCCAGTTGCCCACGGTGTTGAAGCCCCAGGCTTGCAGGCGATCGAGGGTGTGGCTCACCCAGCGCTTCTGGTCGAAACCGTCGGTGCCGGTTTCAGTGCCATAGGTGCGCTGCAGGTTGGCGCCATAAAAATCATACCAACGCCCTGCGCCAAAACCGCGCCCCTCGCCCGCGCCGTTGCCGGTGCGGTTATCGCCGCTGCCGTAGTACTTGTCGAAGGGCTCGCCGGCCTTGGGCAGCGCCGCAAACATCCACTCACGCCCGGCCACGTAGGTCTGGCTGTTGTCCGGGGCCACGGTGTTGACACCCAGCGAGTAGAACGGATGGCCTTCGGGTGTGACCAGATACCAGCGACCGTCGCGCTTTTCGGTGCGGAAGAAACCGCTGGCGTCGAACGCCGGGCCCTTGTTCCAGCCGCCGTATTGATCCAGGGACGACTTGTCACGCTCGGCAAGCCACACCTTCAGTTGTTGTTGCTCCTTGGCCGCCGCAGCCTTGAGCTGCTCGTCGTTGCTGACTTTTTCCGGCCAGCGCGCGCGGGTGGACTGGCCGTAAGCGTCCACCAGTTCGCTGTAGGCAGCTTTCATCACCGGCTCGCTGTCCTGCACGCCAAAGCGCTCCAGCAGGATGCTTTGCGCGGCATTCGGCTTGATCATCGACAGCGTCACCGACACCACCTGGCTGCGGTCGATTTCCCCGGCGCTGGCAGCCAGCAACACACGCTGGCCGTCCATGGTCATCGGCATCGGCGGGCCGGCCTTCATGCCCTGGCTCAGCGGCGAGTGGGCTTGCAGCGGCACCAGCAAGGTCTGGGCCGGGCCGGCCGGCAGGTCGATGCGGCTGACCAGGGTCTTGCCGTCGGCACTTTGTACTTTTACGTAGAGGGTCAACGCCCAGTTCATGGCGCTCTGGATACGCAGGCTCATGGCGCCCGATTGCGACCAGTCCCACACGCCCGTTTGCGGGCTGAGTACCAGGCTCGGTTCGGCGGCCGGGTTGAAGGTGATGCGGCGCAGCACCTCGCCTTCGGGGGTTTGTTCGGCGTTGTATTGCGGCAGGCTGGCGTCCTGGGTCGCCACCTTGACCACATCGGCGGGCCGGACGAAGTTGAACAGAGTTTGTTGCCCGGCCGGTGCGGCCATCAAGGGCGCAGCGAACAGCAGGGCAAAAAGAGCGGGCAGCGTGCGAATCATACGAACAAGGTTCTCCCAAACGGCCGATGGCTGGCCTGGTGACATACAGTGAGATAGACCACGCCGTGGGCGAATTTGCCCACGGTGGCTTAAGAAATTTCGCGCCTGAACGGCGGCAAGGCATTCAAGATGGCCTTGCCATAGCGCTGGGTGACCAGGCGGCGATCGAGCAAGGTGATGGTGCCCCGGTCCTGCTCGGTGCGCAGCAAGCGCCCGCAGGCCTGCACCAGTTTCAGGGAAGCATCGGGCACCGAGATTTCCATGAACGGGTTGCCGCCTCGGGCTTCGATCCATTCGGCCAGCGCGGCTTCGACCGGGTCGTCCGGCACCGAGAACGGGATCTTGGCGATGACCACGTGTTCGCAATAGGCGCCGGGCAGGTCTACGCCCTCGGCAAAGCTCGCCAGGCCGAACAACACGCTGGAATCACCGCCATCGACCCGCGCCTTGTGCTTGTTCAAGGTTTCCTGCTTGGACAAGTTACCCTGGATAAACACCTGTTTACGCCAGTCGCGATCAAGGCCGTCAAACACGTCCTGCATCTGCTTGCGCGACGAAAACAGCACCAAGGTGCCCCGCGAGCCTTCCACCAATCCGGGCAGGTCGCGGATGATCGCCGCCGTATGCGCCGGCGCGTCCCGTGGGTCGGCCTTGAGGTCGGGCACCCGCAGCACGCCGGCGTCGGCGTGGTGGAACGGGCTCGGCACCACCGCAGTGACAGCCTTTTTCGGCAGGCCGGCGCGCATGCGGAAGCGGTCGAAGGTGCCCAGGGCGGTCAGCGTGGCCGACGTCACCAGGCAGCCGTAGGCTACGTTCCACAGGTTGCGGCGCAGCATTTCGGCGGCAAGGATCGGGCTGGCATTGACCTCGATATCGAACAGCGCACCGCTTTCCGACAAGGTCAGCCAACGCGCCATGGGCGGGTTGTCTTCCGGGTCTTCGACGGTAAAGGCGGTCCACAACTCCCAGTTGCCCTGGGCGCGGGACAGCAGGCTACCGAACAGCGGGTACCACTCTTCGGCCTGGTTGCTGGCGATGCCGATATTGACCTCGCCATCCATGCCTTCCTTGAGCAAGTCCGTCAGACGGGTGAACAGGTCGGTCAGGCGTGAAAAGCCTTTCTTCAGTTCAATGCCCATTTCGCGCATATGCTCGGGAATCATCCCGCCAACAAACCGGTGACGCGGCCGCTCACGGCCTTCCACATCTTCGCCGGGCTTGAAGTCGGCCACCTGCTCGCAGGCGCTGAACATGAACTGCTGCTGGGTCTTGATCTCCCGCGCCAGCTCGGGCACCTGTTCGATCAGCTTGCCCAGGTCACCGGGCAGCGGATGCTGGGCGAGCAGCTTGGTGAGGTTCTTGGCGGTGGTTTCCAGCCAGTCGGCGGTAGAGCGCAGGCGCGTGTAATGGGCAAAGTGGCCGATGGCCTTGTCCGGCAGGTGATGGCCTTCGTCGAACACGTACAGGGTGTCGCGCGGGTCCGGCAGTACGGCGCCGCCGCCCAGGGCCAGGTCGGCCAGCACCATGTCGTGGTTGGTGACGATCACATCAACCTTGCCCATGCCTTCGCGGGCCTTGTAGAAGGCGCACTGGCCGAAGTTGGGGCAATGGCGGTTGGTGCACTGGCTGTGGTCGGTGGTCAGGCGCGCCCAGTCGGAATCCTCCAGGGCGGTGGGCCAGCTGTCGCGATCACCGTCCCATTTATTGCCGGCGAGTTTCTCGATCATGCTGGTGAACAGCTTCTGGCTGGCCTCATCGACCTCGATCTTGAAGCCTTCTTCTTCGAACAGCGAAGCCGTGGCGGTCTGCGCGTGGCCTTCCTGCAGCAATACGTCGAGCTTGGACAGGCACATGTAGCGGCCACGCCCCTTGGCCAGGGCAAAGGTAAAGCTCAAGCCGCTATTGCGCATCAGGTCGGGCAGGTCCTTGTAGACAATCTGCTCTTGCAGTGCGACGGTCGCCGTGGCGATCACCAGGCGCTTGCCCGCGGCCTTGGCGGTGGGGATCGCAGCCAGGCTGTAGGCCACGGTCTTGCCGGTGCCGGTGCCGGCCTCGACGGCCACGATCGCCGGTTCGCCCGCGCGGCGGCCCTCGTCGTCAGTGTCGATATCCCCGAGGACTTTCGCCACTTCGGCGATCATCAGGCGTTGGCCGTAGCGCGGTTTCAAGCTCTTGGCTTCGAGAAAACGCGTATAGGCGCCCTGGATCGTGGTTTTGAGTTCAGTGCTGATCATGGATAGTCGGGCGCAAAAAACGCTGGATAAATTTTCAGTGGTTCGGATCGGCCGCTATCATACCCCGCTAATTAATCCCGCGCAGAACGGAGTACCACAATGACCGCGTTTAGCCTCGCTTACACCCTGCATGTATTGGCCGCCCTGATCTGGGTCGGCGGTATGTTTTTCGCCTGGATGATCCTGCGCCCCGCCGCCATGGCGGCCCTTGAGGGCCCTGCCCGGCTGAAGCTGTGGGCAAATGTGTTTCAACGTTTTTTTGTATGGGTGTGGGTGGCGGTGCTGATTTTGCCGATCAGCGGCGTCGGCCTGCTGCACCTGCGCTTCAACGGCTTTGAAACCGCACCGCGTTATGTACAGGTGATGATGGGCTTGTACCTGGTGATGACGGCGCTGTTTATTCGCATCCAGGCATTGAAGTTTCCGGCGTTGAAGACGGCGGTGGCGGCTGAGGATTGGGCGGCGGGCGCGGCTGCATTGGGGCAGATTCGCAAACTGGTGGGTGTTAACTTGATTGTGGGGCTGGTGGTGGTGGCGATTGCTTCGGCTCGGCCGATGTTCTAAGCACAGCGCCAAGCTTCAAGCCTGAAGCTGCAAGCTTTGAACTTGCAGCTTTAAACTTGAAGCTTGAAGCTACGGCGCTTCAGAGCCGTTGAATGGTCACAGTCCCCGCAGGCCCAGCCGGCCCCGGCTGCCCTTCCAACCCAGGCCGGCCTTTGTCGCCGCCATCGGCGCGGTACACCAGGCAGCCCTTGGACTGCCCGCCCTTGCCAGGTTTGCCCGCTACACCGGCCAAACCACCGGCGCCGCCGTCCACCAAGACCTTGATCTTGTCGCCAGGGAAATCCTGAGGCAGCTCAATACGCACCGTTGCCCCCGACGCCCCCGGCAACCCATCGCCGCCGTTATCGCCATTGAACCCGCGCCCGGCTGAACCCCAGGTGCAACCTGGGTCGACGCCATTGGCGCCATCCAGGCCCGCATACCCTTGGGCACCGGCGCCACCACGGGCATCCACCGACAGTTCTTCGGCTGTCAGCGAATTAACACGCAAGGTCAGGTCACGCCCGGCTTTGGCCGGTTTTTCATGAGTGCCGGGTGCGCCTCGGGAAGTGATCTGGCTGCCGTGCTCCAGTTGCGCCTGGCGCACCTGCAACTGCAGCGCGGTATTGCCAGGAACAATCGCGATGCGCGCGTCACGCCCCAGATGCAGTTCTTCCACCGCGATCTGACTGATGGTGGCCGGAATCAGCAGGGTGCCGTAGTCCGCCACGTCCAGGCGCTCCAGTTGCAACACGCTGGTGCTGCTGGGCAGGCGCATCAACGAGTTGGTTTCGACACTGACACTCTGGGCCAGGGCAACGGGGCTGACCAACAGGGCCAGCAGAAAAACCTTACGCATCATGGGGCTCCCGAGTGTTTTCAAATTTTTCTTTGGACGCACAGTAACGACTTCTGCAGGCGCTTTGCCAGTGAAGGATCAAAAAACTTCGCACGCAACGACTCAAGTGCCGGCGGTATTACCCTGATGCTCTAGGCCCGCACGCCCAGGCGCGCTAGTCTCTACGGTCCTGATGTGAGGATCTGCGATGACCGCTGGAATTTCTGCCCGTACGCCCCAGCAAGCGTTGGCTGCGCTGCTGGACCTGCACGCTCCCAAACGCCTGCTGCTGTTGGGCGCCAGCCACTTCCCGGCACTGGATGCATTTAAAACGGCGCACCCCGATGTGCTCGTCAGTGTTGCGCAACCCGGGCCACTGCCTGCCGACCTGGCGGCGCAGCGTTTTGACCTGGCGCTGGTGGTCGATTGCCTTGAACACCTGCCCAAACCCCAGGGTCTGAGGTTATTGGGTGGTATCCGTAACCTCAATGCCAGTCGCATCGCGGTGCTGGTGGACATGGATGCCTGCGCCTGGAAGGACACCGACTTTTTCTCCCTGGCGTTGCAAGCCGGTGAGCGTTTCCAGCGTGATGAGCAAGTGCTGACGCTGTTTACCTACGATCTGCTTGACTATAAACAAGTGCCGGACTGGCTCAACGCCCGCTTCTGGGCCAATCCGGAAAATTTTGGAAAGTATTGGTGGTAACACGATGAGTACATCCATTTGCCCCTGCGGCAGTGGCAATCTGCTGGACGCCTGCTGCGGCCATTACCACGCCGGCCACCCGGCACCCTCTGCCGAGGCGCTGATGCGTTCGCGTTACAGCGCCTACGTGTTGGGACTGGTGGACTATCTGGTGAGCACCACCCTGCCGGCGCAGCAAGCGGGCCTCGATCGCAACGCGATTGCCGCCTGGAGCGCTCAAAGCACCTGGCTCGGCCTTGAGGTGGAAAGCTCAGAAGTGTTCGGCGGCCAGCCGGAGCACGCCTTTGTCACCTTCACGGCGCGCTGGCACGACAGTGCTGGTGAACACAGCCACCGTGAACGCTCTTCTTTCGTACAGAACGAGGGGCACTGGTACTTCATCGATCCGACGGTGGAGGTGAAGGCCGGGCGTAATGATGTATGTTTGTGTGGCAGCGGACAGAAATTCAAGAAGTGCTGTTCCAGCTACTTTTAACGACCTGACAGGGATAACGCCAATGCTCCGCACCTTCAGCTTGATGCTGGCGTTAACCCTGGGCCTGACCGGCTGCGCCTCGTGGTTTACCGACGATTCGCCGCCGCCCCACGTCTCCCTGGTGAATGTCGAAGTGGTGCGGGCCAAGCTGCTGGAGCAGAAGTTCAAGCTCTACTTTCGCGTGGACAACCGCGACGACGCTGATCTGACCGTGCGTGGCCTGATCTACAAGGTCACCCTTGGCGATCTGGTGCTGACCGAAGGTGAGTCCAACGAATGGCTGACCGTGCCGCCGCGCAGTCATAAATTCTTCCGGGTGTCGGTGCGCACCAACCTGTGGCCACGCATACGCAATGTAGTGCAGATGCTGAAGAATCCCGACCGCCCTGTACCCTATCGCCTGGAAGGCGAGCTGAAAACCGGATTATTCATCGGTAATGACGTGCAGGTGGCCCACAATGGCGAGATAATCCCCGGCGATTTTATTCCGGAGCGACATCGATGACTCAGCAACCCCATGTCCATGGTCCTGACTGCAACCACGATCATGGTCACGATCACCATGATCACGACCACGGCCATGTCCACGGCCCGAACTGCGGCCACGCTCACCAGGAGCCGGTGCGCAACGCCTTGAAAGACGTTGGTCGCAACGACCCTTGCCCCTGCGGCAGCGAGAAAAAATTCAAGAAGTGCCACGGCGCTTAAGCTACCCAATATCCAATGTGGGAGGGGGCTTGCTCCCGATAGCGGTCATCCAGTCGATGCCTATGTCGACTGATACACCGCTATCGGGAGCAAGCCCCCTCCCACATTGATTTGCGCATAAGCCTGAGTACTCACGTAATTACAAAACTCCCGCTTGCGTCGTTTCGCCGCGCTCACTAACGTAGCGCCTTTAATGACGCTACCCCCCGCAGGAGCTTTGCCATGGCCTCGCCAGCCCTTACACATTTTCTTCCCCGGTTCGGCGTTGCCGCGGCAGTGGCCAGTGCGTTAAGCCTGGCCGGTTGCCAGCTCCAGAGCACCCAGGACACCCTGCCCCCCATGGCCGGCGTACAGCCGATCAAGGGCCTGGCGCAAAACGTGTCGATACGCCGTAATGCCCAGGGCATGCCGCTGATTGAAAGCAACACCTTCCACGACGCGCTGTTCAGTCTCGGTTATGTGCACGCCAGCGACCGGATCACGCAGATGGTCACCCTGCGGCTGCTGGCCCAGGGCCGTCTGGCGGAAATGTCCGGCCCTGAGGTACTCGATGTCGACCGTTTCATGCGCGCGGTCAACCTTAAAAAGAGCGCCGGCGAGCTGTACAACGCCTCATCGCCACGGCTCAAGCGGTTCTTTGAAGTCTACACACGGGGCGTTAACGCCTACCTGTTCCGCTACCGCGACAAGCTGCCGACCGACCTGGCCCAGACCGGCTACAAGCCCGAGTACTGGAAACCGGAAGATTCGGCGCTGCTGTTCTGCCTGCTGAATTTCAGCGAGTCGAGCAACCTGCAGGAAGAAATTTCGTCGCTGGTGCTGGCGCAGAAAGTCGGTGTCGACAAGCTCGCCTGGCTTATCCCAAGCGCGCCGGACGAGGCCATCCCGCTGGCCGAAGCCGATAAACTCAAGGGCGTGAACCTGAGCCAGATCACCGGCCTCGCCGGGTTGGACACGGTCAGCCAGCAACTCAACAGCCTCAATGCCCTGGGCGTGACCACGTCCAGCAACTGGGCCATCGGGCCGCAACGCAGCCGCAGCGGCAAAAGCCTGCTGGCCAACGACCTCGCCGCCCAGCCGCAAGCGCCGTCACCTTGGAGCTATGTGCAGATCCGTGCCCCGAAATATCAGGCGGCCGGCGCGTCGATTGCCGGCCTGCCGACCCTGCTGTCGGGCTTCAACGGCAAGGTCGCGTGGAGCATGAGCGCGGTCAAGGGTGATACCCAAGACCTGTTCCTGGAGAAGGTCAAACGCCAGGGCAGCGCGTTGTACTACGAGAACAACGGAAAATGGCTACCGGCTGGCGTGCGTAACGAGACCTTTTTCGTCAAAGGCCAACGCTCGGTTCGCGACGTGGTGTACGAAACCCGCCACGGCGCCTTGCTCAACAGCAGCCAGGCCCTCACCAGCGGTTATGGCCTGGCCCTGCAAACCGCTGATTTGAAGGACGACAAGAGCCTGGATGCGTTCTTCGACCTGTCCCGCGCGCAAAACGCCGGTAAGGCCTCGGACGCCACCCGCGAAATTCGCGCCATTGCGTTGAACATGATCTTCGCCGACGCCAGCAACATCGGCTGGCAAGTCACCGGCCGCTTCCCCAACCGCCGCGAAGGCGAAGGCCTGCTGCCCTCGCCGGGCTGGGATACGCGCTTTGACTGGGACGGTTACGCCGACGCCATGCTGCATCCCTATGACCAGGACCCGGCGCAAGGCTGGATCGGCACCGCCAACCAGCGCACCGCCCCGCGTGGCTATGGCATGCAGCTGTCCAATTCCTGGGATGCGCCGGAGCGCAGCGAGCGCCTGGCGCAACTGGCCAATGCTGGCAAGCATGACAGCCGCAGCCTGATCGCCATGCAATACGACCAGACCACCCTCTTTGCCGCCAAACTCAAGGGCATGTTCCAGGCGCCGGGCATGGCCCAGCCGCTGAAACAGGCAATCGATGCGCTGCCTGCGGCCGAACAGGCCAAGGCGCGCGAAGCACTGGGCCGCCTGATGGCCTTCGATGGTCGCCTTGCGCCAACGTCCGCCGACGCGGCGCTCTACGAGCTGTTCCTGCAAGAGAGCGCCAGACAGATCTTCCTCGACAAACTCGGTCCGGAGCAGAGCGCCAGCTGGAAAGCCTTTGTCAGCAACGCCAGCCTGTCCTACTCAGCCACCGCAGACCATTTGCTGGGCCGTGAAGACAGCCCGCTGTGGGATGACACGCGCACGCCGCACAAAGAAGACAAGCCGGCGATCCTCGCACGCACCCTGGCCGCCACGATCAGCACCGGCGACAGTCTGCTGGGCGCTGATCACAAGGCCTGGCAATGGGGCAAGCTGCACACCACCACCTGGAAAACCACCAGCGGCCAGGTGATCCGTGGCCCGTTGGCCAGTGGTGGCGACCACAACACCCTGAACCCGGCACCGTACCGCTGGGGGCAGGACTTCAATGCGGCCCAGACGTCGGCGTTGCGCATGATTGTCGACTTCGGCCAGCCGGAACCGATGATGGGCCAGGGCGGCACCGGCCAGTCCGGCAACCCGGCCAGCCCGAACTATGCCAACGGCATCGACCCGTCGCTCAAGGCGCAATACCTGAGCTTCCCGATGCAGCCGCAGAATTTTGACAAGGTGTATGGCAAGACCCGGTTGACCCTGACACCCGGCAAGTAACCCGGCGCTCTGATCGTTCCCACGCTCTGCGTGGGAATGCCTTTTGCGACGCTCCGAGTCGCGCGAACCGAGCCGAGTTTCAGCTACCGTGCACAGGTGACGCAGAGCGTCACGGGTTGCATTCCCACGCGGGAGCGTGGGAACGATCCTTGATAGCAGTAGTTCAGTCAATGAATGTGTCGCCTGTCACACCGCTATCGGGAGCAAGCCCCCACATTTGGGCCCCATGCATTCAGATAGAACTTCTCCCACCGTCATATCCTCCTAAATGATAAGCCCACCTCCTCGGTCACCCCATGGACCTTGTCATTGCCCGACCCGAAGGCCTCTATTGTCCCGCCGGGGATTTCTACATCGACCCCTGGCGCCCGGTGGAACGCTCCGTCATCACCCATGCCCACGGCGACCATGCCCGCACCGGCAATCAACATTACCTGGCCGCCGCCCCCGGCGAAGGCATCCTGCGTTCGCGCCTGGGCCAGGACATCAACCTGCAAACCCTGGCCTACGGCGAACAGTTGGTGCACCACGGTGTGACTTTGAGTTTTCATCCGGCCGGGCATGTGTTGGGCTCGGCCCAGGTGCGCCTGGAATACCAGGGCGAAGTCTGGGTCGCGTCCGGCGACTACAAGGTCGAGCCCGATGGCACGTGCGCGCCGTTCGAACCGGTGCGCTGCCACACCTTCATTACCGAATCTACCTTTGGCCTGCCGATCTACCGCTGGCAGCCGCAGGCGCAGATTTTTGCCGGCATTAATGACTGGTGGCAGGCCAATATCGCTGCCGGCAAAGCCAGCGTGCTGTTCTGCTATTCCTTCGGCAAGGCCCAGCGCATTCTGCATGGCATCGATGCCAGCATCGGCCCGATCCTCAGCCATGGCGCCGTCGAGCCGTTGAACCGGGTGTACCGCGAAGCCGGGGTCTACATTCCGGAAACGCTATACGCCGGCGACTTCAAAAAAAACGACCCGCTGCTGCGTCAGGCCTTGATCATCGCCCCGCCCTCCACCAGCGGCAGCACCTGGATACGCCGCTTTGGCGATTACAGCGACGCGTTCGCCAGCGGCTGGATGCGCCTGCGCGGGACTCGGCGGCGGCGCGGGGTCGACCGTGGCTTTGTGCTGTCGGACCACGCCGATTGGCCCGGACTGTTGTGGGCCATCGAACAGACCGGCGCCGAACGGGTGATGGTCACCCACGGCTCGGTCGGCGTACTGGTGCGCCATCTGCGCGAAAAAGGCCTGGATGCCCAGGGTTTCAGCACCGAATATGGCGATGACGAAGAGGAGGCCAGCGCATGAAAGCCTTCGCCGAGCTGTACGCCAACCTCGACGCGACGACCTCCAGCAATGCCAAGCTCGCGGCGCTGCAAGACTATTTTCAGCAGGCACCGCCGGAGGATGCGGCATGGGCGGTGTACTTCCTCTCCGGCGGGCGGCCGCGGCAACTGGTACCGACCCGTCTGCTGAGGGATATGGCGACACAAGCGGCGAGCATCGAGCCGTGGTTGTTCGAAGAGAGTTACCAGTCCGTCGGCGACCTGGCCGAGACGATTTCCCTGCTGCTACCCGAATCGACCTACACCTCCGAAGACGGCCTGGCGGTGTGGCTGGAAGAAAAGCTGCTGCCGCTGCGTGGCCTTGCACCTGCTGAACTGGCCGAACGCCTGCCTGCGTTGTGGGCGCAGCTGGATCAACCGAGCCTGATGGTGTGCATCAAGTTGATCACCGGCAGCTTTCGCGTGGGCGTGTCCAAGCTGCTGGTGACCCGCGCACTTGCCGCCATGGCCGGGCTCGACAGCAAGCGCGTGGCGCAACGGCTGGTGGGCTACACCGACTTGTCCAATCGCCCTACGGCTGCGGGCTACCTCAAGTTGATCGCTGCCGAATCGTCCGACGAACATGCGCAACGTGGCGGTCAGCCCTATCCGTTTTTTCTCGCCCATGGCTTGGCGCAACCAGTGGAGCAGTTCGATGCCCTGCTCGGCGCCCCCGCCGACTGGCAGGTGGAATGGAAGTTTGATGGCATACGCGCGCAACTGGTCAAGCGTGAGGGGCGCCTGTGGGTGTGGTCGCGCGGCGAAGAGCTGGTGACCGAGCGTTTCCCCGAGCTGCACAGCCTGGTCAGTGGCTTGCCGGATGGCACGGTGATCGACGGTGAGATCGTGGTCTGGAAGGACGCGGTGCAACCCTTCGCCCTGCTGCAGCAGCGGATCGGCCGCAAAACCCTGAGTAAAAAAGTGCTGGAAGATGCGCCGGTGGCGGTGCTGGCCTACGACCTGCTGGAGCATCAGGGCGACGACTGGCGCAACCACACCCTGGCTGAACGGCGTGCGCAGCTCGAAAGCGTGATCGCAGCGTGTGACCAACCGGTGTTATTGCCCTCCCCGCTGCTTGAGGGGCCAACCTGGCAAGCGTTGGCCGAGCAGCGCGAAGCCTCCCGCAGCCTGGGTGTGGAAGGCATGATGCTCAAGGACCGCAAAGGCCTCTACGGCGTGGGCCGCACCAAGGATATGGGCCTGTGGTGGAAGTGGAAGGTCGACCCGTTCAGCGTCGACGCGGTGTTGATCTACGCTCAGCGCGGCCATGGCCGGCGCGCCAGCCTGTACAGCGATTACACCTTCGCGGTGTGGGACGGCCCGCCGGGCAGCGAGCGCACCCTGGTGCCGTTCGCCAAGGCCTATTCCGGGCTGACTGACGAAGAAATGCGCAAGGTCGACGCGATCGTGCGCAAAACCACGGTGGAAAAATTCGGCCCGGTCAGCAGCGTTACGCCGAGCATGGTGTTTGAGTTGGGTTTCGAAGGCATCGCCCTGTCCAAGCGGCATAAAAGCGGGATTGCGGTGCGGTTCCCACGGATGTTGCGTTGGCGCCAGGACAAACCGGTGGAGGAAGCCGACAATCTCGCCACGCTGCAGGATCTACTGACCTGACACAAATCAACTGTGGGAGGGGGCTTGCTCCCGATGGCGGTGTGTCAGTCACAGCATTTGTGTCTGATCCACTGCCATCGGGAGCAAGCCCCCTCCCACATTTGGATTTCCGTTCGATCCTAAATGGTGCACTACTCTATCAGTGCCCACTAATGGGCATTTCCTACGCTTAGAAATCCCTCATCCCACCTTTTAAAACGATCATTCGGAACTATGGTGCAGAAATTGCTACTTGGGATCCGTCTGACACCGTTCAGTAACAGTCCTAAATGCGCCACAAGCGCTTATCTTGGTTTCCAGGGAATACATAATGAAAAAAGCATTGCTGACCCTTTCTGCACTGGCTCTGTGCATGGCTGCAGGTGTTGCAACCGCCAAGGAATACAAGGAATTGCGTTTCGGTGTCGATCCCTCCTACGCGCCGTTCGAATCCAAAGCCGCCGACGGCAGCCTGGTGGGCTTCGACATCGACCTGGGCAATGCCATCTGTGCAGAGCTGAAGGTCAAGTGCAAATGGGTTGAAAGCGATTTCGACGGGATGATTCCGGGCCTGAAAGCCAACAAGTTCGACGGTGTGATTTCGTCCATGACCGTGACCCCGGTACGTGAGAAGGCGATCGACTTCTCCAACGAGCTGTTCTCGGGGCCAACCTCGCTGGTGTTCAAGAAAGGCGCCGGGTACTCGACGCCGGAGTCGCTCAAGGGCAAAACCGTGGGCTACGAGCAGGGCACCATCCAGGAAGCCTACGCCAAGGCTGTGCTGGACAAGGCCGGCGTGACCACCAAGGCCTACGCCAACCAGGATCAGGTATATGCGGACCTGACGTCCGGCCGTCTCGATGCCTCCGTGCAGGATATGCTGCAGGCTGAACTGGGTTTTCTGAAGTCCCCAGCCGGTGCTGGATACGAAGTCAGCGCAGCAATCGATGACCCGCTGCTGCCGTCGAAAACCGCGATCGGTATCAAAAAAGGTAACACTGAGCTCAAGGCTCTTTTGGATAAAGGTATCAAAGCGTTACACGATGATGGCACCTACGCCACTATTCAGAAGAAACACTTTGGCGATCTGAACCTGTACAGCGGCAAATAATGCCTGGGGCGCCCCTTTTTTGAAGGGGCGCTTTTTTATCGCCATAGGTCCTGATTTATGTTCGAAGATCTGTTGCAAACCCTCGGGCTGAGCGCGTTTAGCTTGAAGGGTTTCGGCCCGCTGCTGCTGCAAGGCACCTGGATGACCCTTAAATTGTCGGTGCTGTCCCTGGCCGTCAGCGTGTTGCTGGGCCTGCTCGGTGCCAGCGCGAAACTGTCCAGCCTGCCCTTCCTGCGTATCCCCGCCCAGCTCTACACCACCTTGATTCGCGGCGTACCCGACCTGGTGTTGATGCTGCTGATTTTCTACAGCCTGCAAACCTGGCTGACCGGCCTGACCGACGTTATGGAATGGGAGTACATTGAAATAGACCCATTCAGCGCCGGGGTCATCACCCTGGGCTTTATCTACGGTGCCTATTTCACCGAGACTTTTCGTGGCGCGATTCTCGCCGTGCCCCGTGGCCAGCTGGAGGCCGCCACCGCCTACGGGCTCAAGCGCGGGCAACGGTTTCGCTACGTGATCTTCCCGCAGATGATGCGCTTTGCCCTGCCGGGCATCGGCAATAACTGGATGGTGATGCTCAAGGCCACCGCCCTGGTGTCGATCATCGGCCTGGCCGACCTGGTGAAAGCCGCCCAGGATGCCGGCAAGAGCACCTACCAGCTGTTCTACTTCCTGGTGCTCGCCGCGCTGATCTACCTGTTGATCACCAGCGCGTCCAACTTCGTCCTGCGTCGTCTTGAACGGCGCTACGCCGCAGGCTCACGGGAGGCCGTGCGATGATCGAGCTTTTGCAGGAATACTGGCGCCCCTTCCTTTATAGCGACGGCCAGCACATCACCGGCCTGGCCATGACTATGTGGCTGCTCAGCGCGGCACTGGTGATCGGGTTTGTGGTGTCGATTCCACTGTCTATCGCCCGTGTCTCGCGCAGGCGCCTGGTGCGCTGGCCGGTGCAGTTCTACACCTACCTGTTTCGCGGCACGCCGCTGTATATCCAGTTGCTGATTTGCTACACCGGCATCTACAGCATCGCCGCCGTGCGTGCGCAACCGGTGCTCGATGCGTTCTTTCGCGATGCGATGAACTGCACGATCCTGGCCTTCGCCCTCAACACCTGCGCCTACACCACGGAAATTTTCGCCGGGGCGATCCGCAGCATGGCCCACGGCGAAGTCGAAGCGGCCAAGGCCTACGGGCTGAGCGGTTGGAAGTTGTATGCCTATGTGATCATGCCGTCGGCGCTGCGCCGTTCGTTGCCCTACTACAGCAACGAGGTGATCCTGATGCTGCATTCGACCACCGTGGCGTTCACCGCCACCATCCCGGACATCCTCAAAGTCGCCAGGGACGCCAACTCGGCCACCTTCATGACCTTCCAATCGTTCGGCATCGCCGCCTTGATCTACCTGGCCGTGACTTTCGCCCTGGTCGGCCTGTTTCGATTGGCCGAACGCCGCTGGCTGGCCTTCCTCGGGCCGAGCCATTAAGGAGCTTTCATGCGTCATCAGCAACATGACCTGATTGCGCCGGTGCCTGGCACGGCGCGGCAGATTCACAGTTTCCATTTCGGCCCGGAACAGGCCGACCGCAAGATTTACATCCAATCGTCACTGCATGCCGATGAACTGCCGGGCATGCTGGTGGCCTGGCACCTGAAGGCGCGCCTGGCCCAATTGGCCGCCGCCGAGCGCTTGCGCAGCGAAATCGTCCTGGTGCCGGTCGCCAATCCGGTGGGGCTGGAACAGGTGCTGATGGACATCCCCCTGGGCCGCTACGAGCTGGAAAGCGGGCAGAATTTCAATCGCCTGTTCGTCGACCTCAGCGACGCAGTCGGCGATCAGGTTGAAGATGTGCTGGGTGATGACCCCCAGCACAACGCCCGATTGATCCGCTCCGCGTTATCCGACGCCCTCGCCAGGCAAACCGCGTCGACACAATTGCAATCCCAACGCCTGGTGCTGCAACGCCTGGCGTGCGATGCCGACATGGTGCTGGACCTGCATTGTGATTTCGAAGCCGTGGCGCACCTCTACACCACGCCTGAGGCCTGGCCACAGGTGGAGCCGTTGGCGCGTTACCTGGGCTCGGAGGCCAACCTGCTGGCCACCGACTCCGGCGGGCAGTCCTTTGATGAATGTTTCACCCTGGTGTGGTGGCAGTTGCGGCAACGCTTCGGCGCGCGCTTCCCGATCCCCCTGGGCAGCTTTTCCGTGACCGTCGAGTTGCGCGGCCAAGGCGACGTCAACCACGGCCTCGCGACCTTGGACTGCCAGGCGATCATCGATTACCTGATTCACTTCGGTGCGATTGAAGGCGACGCGGCACCACTGCCCGCGCTGCCCTACCCGGCCACGCCATTGGCGGGTGTGGAACCGGTGACCACACCCGTGGGCGGCTTGCTGGTGTTCAGTGCCTTGCCAGGCGAATACCTGGAAGCGGGGCAACGGGTCGCCGAAATCATCGACCCCATCACTGACCGCGTAACGCCCGTGCACTGCCAGCATGCCGGCCTGCTTTACGCCCGTTCGCTACGCCGCATGGCCACTGCCGGGATGGTGATCAGCCATGTCGCCGGCACTGAGGCCTACCGCAGCGGCTACTTACTTTCGCCTTGAGGATGCACGCCCCATGTACAAATTGACCGTTGAAGGCCTGCATAAAAGCTATGGCGACAATGAGGTGCTCAAAGGTGTCTCGCTCAAGGCCAGGACCGGTGACGTGATCAGCCTGATCGGCGCCAGCGGCTCGGGCAAGAGCACCTTCCTGCGCTGCATCAACTTCCTGGAAACGCCCAACGACGGCGCCATGACCCTGGACGGACAAACCATCCGCATGGTCAGCGACCGCCACGGCATGCGCGTGGCCGACGATGCCGAGTTGCAGCGCTTGCGCACGCGACTGGCGATGGTCTTTCAGCACTTCAACCTGTGGAGCCACATGAGCGTGCTGGAAAACATCACCATGGCCCCGCGCCGGGTGCTGGGGTGCAGCAAGAAAGACGCCGAAGACCGCGCCCGGCGCTACCTGGACAAAGTCGGCCTGCCCGCGCGGGTGGCCGATCAATACCCGGCATTCCTGTCTGGCGGCCAGCAGCAACGGGTAGCGATTGCCCGCGCGTTGGCGATGGAGCCCGAGGTGATGCTGTTCGACGAACCCACCTCGGCACTGGACCCGGAGTTGGTCGGTGAAGTATTGAAGGTGATCCAGGGCCTGGCCGAAGAAGGCCGCACCATGATCATGGTGACCCACGAAATGAGCTTTGCGCGCAAGGTTTCCAGCCAGGTACTGTTCCTGCATCAAGGCCGGGTGGAAGAGCAAGGTGCGCCGGCGGACGTGCTGGGCAATCCGAAGAGCGAGCGCCTGCAGCAGTTTTTGAGCGGCAACTTGAAGTAAACCTTTGTGACGCCTGGAGGGTCTGTGCAATAGAGCCTCCAGAGCGTCAGCTGCCGCATGGCAAAACCCGTCGACTTCGCAAAACAATGGTTTGCCACCCGTGGCTGGCGTGCGTTCGCATTCCAGAAAGAAGTGTGGAAGGCCGTCAAGGACGGTCAATCCGGCTTGCTGCATGCCAGTACCGGCGCGGGTAAAACCTACGCGCTGTGGTTCGCCGCCCTCAATCGTTTCGCCATCACGCGCCTGCCCGCTACCGGCAAGCGCAAGGCGCCGGCCGAACCACTGACCGTATTGTGGATCACACCGATGCGCGCCTTGGCCGCCGACACCGCACGCGCGCTTGAGGCGCCGCTGGCGGCCTTGCAGATCCCCTGGAGCGTTGGCCTGCGCACGGGCGACACTAGCAGCGGCGAACGCGCCCGCCAGACCCGCCGCCAGCCCACTGCGCTGATCACCACCCCGGAAAGCCTGACGCTAATGCTTGCGCGCGCCGACAGTGAGGTCAGCCTGGCGCATCTGCGCATGGTGGTGGTGGACGAATGGCATGAACTGATCGGTAATAAGCGCGGTGTGCAACTGCAACTGGCGTTGGCACGGCTGCGACGCTGGCATCCCGACTTGCTGGTCTGGGGCATTTCCGCGACCTTGGGTAATCAGGCTCACGCGCTGGAGGTATTGGTCCCACAGGGTGGCGGAGTCAATGTGCAGGGGCAATCGCCCAAACAGTTGCTGGTTGACACACTGCTGCCGCCCATCGCCGAACGCTTTCCCTGGGCCGGCCATATCGGTTTGAAAATGCTGCCGCAAGTGGTGGCCGAAGTGGACGCCAGCAGCAGTTGCCTGGTGTTCACCAATACCCGGGCGCAGTCGGAAATCTGGTACCAGGCGCTGCTGGAGGCCAGGCCGGAGTGGGCCGGCCTGATTGCGTTGCATCACGGTTCGCTGTCGCGCGAGACCCGGGACTGGGTGGAACGTGCGCTCAAAGACGGCCAACTCAAGGCGGTGGTGTGCACCTCCAGCCTGGACCTGGGCGTGGATTTTCTACCGGTGGAGCGGGTGCTGCAGATTGGCTCGGCCAAAGGTGTAGCGCGCCTGATGCAACGCGCCGGCCGCTCGGGGCATGCACCGGGGCGGCCATCACGGGTGACCCTGGTACCGACCCACAGCCTGGAGCTGGTGGAAGCCGCCGCCGCAAAGGATGCGATTGCCCAGCGCCGCATCGAAGCCCGCGAATCGCCCCATAAACCCCTGGATGTGCTGGTGCAACATCTGGTCAGCATGGCCCTGGGCGGCGGGTTTGTTCCCGATGCGCTGCTGGCGGAGGTCCGCGGTGCCTGGGCCTACCGCGATCTTACCGACGCCGATTGGACCTGGGCCCTGGCCTTTGTGCGCCATGGTGGACTGTCGCTTACCGCTTATCCGGATTACCGCCGCGTAGAGCCCGACGAACAGGGCATCTGGCGCGTACCCGATGCACGACTGGCGCGCCGCCATCGCATGAGCGTGGGCACCATTGTCAGCGATGCGAGTATGCACCTGAAGTACTGGAGCAAAGGCGGTGGCGGCAAAAACCTCGGCAGTGTCGAGGAAGGTTTTATTGCGCGACTCAAGCCAGGGGACGGCTTTCTGTTCGCCGGGCGCCTTCTGGAGTTGGTGCGCGTGGAAAACATGACCGCCTATGTGCGCCGCAGCACCGCGAAAAAAGCCGCCGTGCCGCGCTGGAATGGCGGGCGCATGCCGCTTTCCAATGAGCTGGCGCAGGCGGTGATCGAGCGCTTCGACGCGGCAGCGCAGGGTCGCTTCGACGGCCCGGAGATGCAGGCGGTGCAGCCATTGTTGCTGACACAACTGCGTTGGTCCGGCCTGCCGACCCGTGATCACTTGCTGGCGGAGTTTCTCAAGTCGCGTGAAGGCTGGCATCTGTTTCTCTACCCCTTCGCCGGGCGTCAGGTGCATCTGGGGCTGGCGAGCCTGCTGGCGTGGCGCGTCAGCCGGCAGCAACCCGTGACCTTTTCCATTGCGGTCAATGATTATGGGTTGGAATTGCTGAGCGCCACCGAGGTGCACTGGCCCCAGTTGTTGACCGAGGCGCTGCTCAGCCCAGAGGATTTGCTCACGGACGTGGCAGCCAGCCTCAACGCCGGTGAACTGGCGTTGCGGCGCTTTCGTGAGATCGCACGCATCGCCGGGCTGGTGTTCGCCGGTTACCCCGGCGCGCCGAAAAGCACCCGGCAGGTGCAGGCCTCCAGCGGCCTGTTCTTCGAAGTGTTCAAACAATATGATCCGCACAACCTGCTGCTGACCCAGGCAGGGGAAGAAGTCCTGCGCAACGAACTGGACATTCAGCGCCTGGAAGAGACATTGCTTCGCCTGTCGGCGCTGCAACTGGACCTGCATCTGATCCAACGGCCAACCCCCCTGGCCTTTCCGCTGCTGGTGGAGCGAATGCGCGAAAGCCTGAGCTCGGAAAAACTCTCGGAGCGCATTGCGCGAATGGTCAAGGACCTGGAAAAAGTCGCGGACAGAGGGAACGCTTGATGGTGTGTTCGGTAACGCTTGAGGGTGAGCAAGTATGGTTGCTGGCGGACAAGGCGATGTACTGGCCGGAGCATCAATACTTGCTGATCGCCGACGCTCACTTCGGCAAGGCCTCGGCGTACCGCAGCCTCGGGCAACCCGTGCCCCAGGGCACCACGAGCGAAAACCTGCAGCGCCTGGATCGGTTGCTGGCGGCCTTTGCCTGTGCTCGAGTAATCTTCCTCGGAGATTTTCTCCACGGCCCAGGCTCCCACGCCAGCGGCACCCTGGGCGCGCTCAGGGCCTGGCGAGCGCGCCACGCTGAGTTGCCGATGACGTTGATTCGCGGCAATCACGATCAACGCGCAGGCGACCCGCCTGCCGACCTGAACATCGAGGTGGTGACGGAGCCACTACTGATAGGGCCGTTCGCGCTACAGCACGAGCCGGGCGCCCATCCCAGCCATCACGTGCTGGCGGGGCATGTCCATCCGGTGTATCGCTTGCGCGGCAAAGGCCGGCAGAGCCTGCGCCTGCCGTGCTTTCAGATTGGCACGCGGGTCAGCCTGCTGCCGGCGTTTGGCGCCTTTACCGGCGGTTACGCAGTGGAGCTGGACGATGAGCGCCGAATCTTTGTGATCGGCGATCATGAGGTCTGGCCGGTTCAGTGACGCACAGGCGTGTGTGCTGGATCAGGCAACAGGTGCGGGAGGCGGCTCATCCGGCAGGGTGGGCTCACCCGGTTCGGTAGGCTGCTGCGGATAGTCCGGGTCAGGTTGGCCGGGGATGCCGCCCGCATAAGCAGGGTCGGCCATCAAGGACCAGGCCAGAACACCAATCTGGTTGGGTTCAAGCCGGGCAAGTTCTGCGCTGATTCGCGGGTTGATCTTCATAGGGCACTCCTCAAGCGTGGCTCGACGCGTTTTACACGCGCCGAAGCAGTACACCTAGATAGAGTCAATTTCCGCAGACTAATTCCCTTTACCCGTAGGAGCTTTCGATCAAGCGCGTGGGAGCGTGACGCCACGCTGGCCCTGATACTTGCCGGCACGGTCCTTATAGGACACTTCGCACGCCTCGTCGGACTGCAGGAACAGCATTTGCGCCACGCCTTCGTTGGCGTAGATTTTCGCTGGCAAGGTGGTGGTGTTGGAGAACTCCAGGGTCACATGGCCTTCCCACTCGGGTTCCAGCGGGGTCACGTTGACGATGATGCCGCAACGGGCGTAGGTGCTTTTACCCAGGCAGATGGTCAATACGTCACGCGGGATACGGAAGAACTCCACGGTGCGGGCCAGGGCGAAGGAGTTTGGCGGGATGATGCAAACATCGCTCTTGACGTCGACGAAGCTTTTTTCGTCGAAGTTCTTCGGATCGACAATCGCCGAGTTGATATTGGTGAACACCTTGAATTCATCGGCGCAACGCACGTCGTAGCCATAGCTGGAGACTCCGTACGAAATCACGCGCGCGTCGCCTTCACCACGGATCTGGCGCTCGACGAACGGTTCGATCATGCCGTGTTCCTGCGCCATGCGGCGAATCCACTTGTCCGATTTGATGCTCATGGCGGTGTCCTGAATGCGAGGTGAAAAAATTCTGTGGGGCATCTTACCGGGGCCGGCTGTGGGGTTCAAAGGGCGCAGGACTTTTAATGACGAATGCACCGGCCTCCATTACCCGCAGCCAACGGGGCCGGGGCTCCTGGCGCGACTTTCGGGGACAATAAATACCACCGCCAGTCACGAAAATAGAGAAACCTTCGGAAATACCATTGGCACGTTCCGGAAAAAGGGTTAAGGTGGCGTCACTGTGTTGCTTGTGTCACTGAGAATCTCTACACGATATGTTGAATTTCGATCCAACCATCTCCAAGAATTTTTCCTGCTCTTTGCACTCAGTCTCGGCCAGGGCTTTTCCTGAGTCGCAGTTAACTTTGTTCAAGGAGTTACACCATGTCTAATCGCCAAACTGGTACCGTTAAGTGGTTCAACGATGAAAAAGGCTTCGGCTTCATCACTCCACAATCCGGTGACGACCTGTTCGTTCACTTCAAAGCTATCCAATCCGACGGCTTCAAAAGCCTGAAAGAAGGCCAACAGGTTTCTTTCATCGCTACCCGCGGTCAGAAAGGCATGCAAGCTGAAGAAGTTCAAGTTATCTAACTTGTACTGATTTAGTCGAAAAGACCCCGCCCTTAAAAGCGGGGTTTTTTTATGCCGATCGTTCCCACGCTCTGCGTGGGAATGACTCTTGTGACGCTCTGCGTCACGCCCTGGGACGCAGAGCGTCCTGGTGCTGCATTCCCACGCAGAGCGTGGGAACGATCATGCCAGGCACAAAATAATGTGGGAGGGGGCTTGCCCCCGATGGCGGCGCATCAGTCGATAGCTATCTTGACTGACACACTGCTATCGGGGGCAAGCTCCCTCCCACATTCAAGCATTCAAACGGCGTCGCTTATTGAAACAACGACTCACTCGACAAGCCGTTCTTCTCGAGGATCTCGCGCAAGCGTTTGAGCCCCTCTACCTGAATCTGCCGAACCCGCTCACGGGTCAGGCCGATCTCCAGGCCTACGTCCTCCAGGGTACTGCTCTCATGGCCGCGCAGGCCGAAGCGGCGAATCACCACCTCGCGCTGCTTATCGGTGAGCTCCGACAGCCACTGGTCGATGCTTTGAGACAGATCATCATCCTGCAACAGCTCGCACGGATCTGTCGGGCGATCATCTGTCAGGGTGTCCAGCAGGGTTTTATCCGAATCCGGACCCAGCGAGACATCGACCGAAGACACGCGCTCGTTAAGGCCAAGCATGCGCTTGACCTCCCCTACCGGTTTTTCCAGCAGGTTGGCGATTTCTTCGGGCGAAGGTTCATGATCGAGTTTTTGTGTCAGCTCACGCGCTGCCCGCAGGTACACGTTGAGCTCCTTGACCACATGGATCGGCAACCGGATCGTGCGGGTCTGATTCATGATCGCCCGTTCGATGGTCTGGCGAATCCACCAGGTGGCATAAGTCGAGAAGCGAAAGCCCCGCTCAGGGTCGAACTTCTCCACCGCCCGGATCAAGCCCAGGTTGCCCTCCTCAATCAAGTCCAGCAGCGACAATCCGCGATTGACGTAGCGTCGGGCGATTTTAACCACCAGGCGCAGGTTGCTTTCAATCATGCGTTTGCGCCCAGCCGGATCGCCCTTTTGCGACAGACGCGCAAAATGAACTTCTTCTTCGGGGGTGAGCAGAGGGGAAAAGCCGATTTCATTGAGGTACAACTGGGTCGCGTCGAGCGCCCGTGTGTAATCAATGTACTTGTGTTGCTTTAACGCGGAGGAGTTTTTGGATTTGGTGCGAACTGAGGGTGGTGATGCCCCCTCATTATCTGACATCGGTTCCGTAGCGATACCGGTCTCCATAAGGAGAACCTCATCGTCGATGTCAAACTCCGGCGCTTCTTTACTGAGAGCCATTGTTATAGTCCTTTGGTGAGTTCGACCTCAAGCTCAAGCGACGCCTTTATCCTTGGCAACGCTGGAGCCTGTTCCTTCTACGTGAGGGAACAGGCTGGCAACACATCAACGACGGGGTAGGAATTGCAGTGGGTCTACAGGTTTCCCCTGGCGGCGAATCTCAAAGTGCAGTTTCACCCGGTCTGTACCCGTTGAACCCATTTCGGCAATTGTCTGTCCGACCTTGACCTGCTGCCCCTCCCGAACCAACAACCTGCGGTTATGACCGTAGGCACTGACGTAGGTATCGCTGTGTTTGATGATGACCAGCTCGCCGTAGCCCCGTAGACCACTCCCGGCGTACACCACTGTCCCATCAGACGCAGCCAAAACAGGCTGTCCCAAATCCCCGGCGATATCAATGCCTTTATTCAAACTGCCGTTTGAAGAGAATTTTCCAATTAATACGCCGTTTGAAGGCCATCCCCAACCGGTCGGCGCGGGCCCTGCAGGTGGCAACGGCGCGGGTGCCGGCTTGCTCGCCACCGAAGGTGCGGCGGTACCTGCAGGCCTGGTGATAACCGTGGTTTTGCTCGAAGAAGAAGCCGAAGATCCCGACTTTGTCACAACTGCCGTGGGCGCCGAACCGGTGCGGCCATCGAAGCGAATCGTCTGCCCCGGATGAATCGTATAAGGCACGGGAATGTTGTTACGAGCTGCGAGCGCCTTGTAATCCCAACCATAACGGAAGGCGATCGAGAACAGCGTATCGCCCTTGCGCACGACGTATTGGCCGGTGGTCACCGTCGGCTTCTGCGGTGCCGCATTGGTGCGGTCAACTACCCGCGCACCGCCGGATGGCGTGCTCGAGCAGGCTGCCAGTAAGGAACTCAAGACAAGGCCAAGCACCAGTCGCTGAAAGCTTGTTTTACTCATTCGCTGCGCAGGACCTGTGAGACTCACCCGCCGCTCCCTTTGTGGTGGCTGAACGTTAACGCCTGTATCAGGCTTGAAAGATGACGCAAGTATAACTGGGCATTGGCTTTTTACCGGCACACGAGTGAAACGAAAACTTCATCATGTTTAACTCCGGCGCCTTCCCTCGTTGAATCTATAGACCCCGCTGTAAGACACATCTGCGCCTGTGGAATTCACTGCCTGGAAATAAATGATCAGGCCAGCGGGCCGTTGAGCAGCGGCACGAAGCGCACAGCCCCGAGCACATGCCGGGAAAAGCCATCGTCCTCGCGAATAATGAGCATCAATTGTTGCACTTCGCCGGAGCCCACCGGGATGACCAGCCGGCCGCCGGGCGCCAGTTGATCGAGCAGCGCTTGCGGCACATCGGTGGCCACCGCAGTGACAATGATTCCGTTATAGGGCGCCAATGCCGGCCAGCCTTCCCAGCCATCGCCCCAACGAAACACTACGTTACGCAGGTTCAGCTCCACCAGGCGCTCTTTGGCGCGGTCCTGCAGCACCTTGATGCGCTCGACCGAGAACACCCGTTCGACCAACTGAGACAACACGGCGGTCTGATAGCCGGAGCCGGTGCCGATTTCCAGCACCTTGTCCAACGGCCCGGCGGCCAGCAACAGCTCGCTCATGCGGGCGACCATATAGGGCTGGGAGATGGTCTGGTTGTGGCCGATCGGCAACGCCGTGTCTTCGTAGGCGCGGTGCGCCAGGGCTTCGTCGACAAACAGGTGCCGAGGCGTACGCCGGATCACTTCCAGCACCTGCGCGTTGGACAAGCCTTCTTCGTACAGACGCTGGATCAAACGCTCGCGCGTGCGCTGGGAAGTCATCCCGATGCCACGGCGCAGCAAGTCGTCTTGTTCACGAGCCATCAGCGCAGTCCCTCCAGCCAGCCATCAAGTCCACTGAAGGCATCACTGAAGGTGCGATCGAATTGCAACGGGGTAATCGATACATAGCCTTGCATCACCGCATGAAAGTCCGTGCCCTCGCCGCCATCCTCGGCATCGCCGGCCGCTGCGATCCAATAGCCTTCCTTGCCACGCGGGTCGACCACCTTCAAGGGTGCCGCCGCACGGGCACGGTGCCCCAGCCGCGTCAGTTGGATACCGCGAATATGGTCGAGAGGCAGGTTGGGAATATTGACGTTGAGCACGGTGCGCGGCGGCAGGTCCAGGGAAGCGTGCGCTTGCACCAACTTGCGCGCGTAGTACGCCGCCGTCGCCAGATTATCCAGTTGCCGTGAAGCGAAGGAAAAGGCGAACCCGACACCGCCGAGAAAACGCCCTTCAAGGGCTGCCGCCACGGTACCGGAATACAGCACATCATCGCCCAGGTTTGCGCCCAGGTTGATGCCCGACACCACCAGGTCCGGCGCGTGTTCGAGCAAGCTATTGATCGCCAGGTGCACGCAGTCGGTGGGAGTGCCGTTCACGCTGATAAAGCCATTGGCCAGCACCTTCGGGTGCAACGGACGGTCGAGCGTCAGCGAACTGCTGGCGCCGCTCTTGTCCTGGTCGGGGGCCACCACTACGCATTCGGCGTAATCCGCCAGCGCAGCATAAAGCGCGGCGAGGCCGGGTGCGGTGGCACCGTCATCGTTTGATATCAGAATACGCATGGGTTGTCCGTCGGCCCCACCGGCACCAGATCAACGAGTTCGCGCACCAATACAGTGGCGAAGCATCCGGCCGGCAGGACGAATTCCAATTGCAGAATGTCAGGCCCGGGATAATGCCACGTCAACCCGCCAATGGGCAGCCGCAGAATGCGACGTTCTTGGCTCATTCCCGCATTCACCAGCCAATCACGCAGGTCAGCTTCTGCGGCGGCGACAGATTGTTCCAATTCATAGGTAAGACCTTTCGCCGGAGACTCGCCCTCCCCCCACTGCGGGCCGGTGGGATGCAGGTCGAGGATCGCCAGGCGCGGGTCGCTGCATTCAGCCTCTCCGGCCGGGAAAAAGCTGCGGCTGTCGGTGAAGGCCAGCAGGTCGCCGACTTGGGCGCGCTGCCAGGAGCCGTCGGCGACACGCGCCGCCAACACTTTGTTGAACAGCAAGCTACGGGCGGTGGACAGCAACCTCGAACGCACATTGCGCTGTTCCGGCAAAGCCTTGCGAGCCGCCCAGTCACGGGCATCGACGACATTGCCGCCATTATGGCCAAAGCGCTGGGCACCGAAATAGTTGGGAATACCGTGCCGGGCAATCTGTTGCAGACGCGCATCGATGGCGGCGGTATCACCGTTCAACTGGGTCAGGCGCAAGGTAAAGCCGTTGGCCGCATGCGCACCGCGCTGCAGCTTGCGTTGGTGCCGCGCGGTTTTCAGGATCCGGAGGGTGTCGTTCTCGGCGGCACGCATGTCCGGATCGGCCTTGCCGGGCAATTGCACGCTGAACCACTGGCGGGTCAATGCCTGGCGATCCTTGAGCCCGGCATAGCTGACGGTGCGCAAGGGCACGCCAGCCGCCTTGGCGATACGCCGCGCCGCTTCCTCGGTATTCAGGCCGCGCTTCTCCACCCACAACCACAGGTGCTCGCCTTCGCCGGTCAGCGGGATGTCGAGCACTTCGTCCACCTGGAAATCTTCGGCCGTGGCCTTCAGGACCGCGCTGCCCAACGCTTCGCCATAGGCACGCGGGCCCAGCAACTCAAGTTCGTTCATGCGCGCAGCAACAAGGCGACGGAGTGCACGGCGATGCCCTCTTCACGACCGGTAAACCCGAGCTTTTCGGTGGTGGTGGCTTTCACGTTGACTTGGTCCAATTCTATTTGCAGATCTGCGGCAATCAGGGCGCGCATCGATTCGATATGCGGGGCCATTTTCGGCGCCTGGGCCACGATGGTGTTATCGACGTTGCCGACCTTCCAGCCTTTGGCGTGGATCAAGCCGACGACATGGCGCAGCAACACACGGCTGTCGGCGCCCTTGAAGGTTGGATCGGTGTCCGGAAAGTGCTTGCCGATATCACCCAACGCCGCTGCGCCGAGCAATGCGTCGCTCAAGGCGTGCAACACAACGTCGCCGTCAGAATGAGCCAGCAGCCCATGGTGGTGCGCGATACGCACGCCGCCCAAAGTGATGAAATCGCCTTCAGCGAAACGGTGCACATCGTAGCCGTGGCCAATACGCATAAAAAAACGCCCCGATTTAATTCAGGGCGTGATTCTACCTACTTTTGCCTCACATTAACCGAGCAAAGCACGACCATGATGGCGCAAATGGTCATCGATGAAGCTGGCGATAAAGAAGTAGCTGTGGTCGTAGCCAGGTTGCAGCCGCAGTTCCAGCGGATGACCGGCCGCGTTGGCGGCTTGCTGCAAGGCCTCGGGCTTGAGCTGCACGGCGAGGAAATCGTCGCGATCGCCCTGGTCCACCAACAGCGGCAACTGTTCCGACGCTTCGCTGATCAGCACGCAGGCATCCCATTCGCGCCACTTCGAGCGCTCTTCTCCCAGGTAACGGGAGAAGGCTTTCTGGCCCCAGGGGCAGTCCATCGGATTGTTGATCGGCGAAAACGCCGACACGCTCTGGTAACGCCCAGGGTTGCGCAGCGCGCAGACCAACGCACCGTGGCCGCCCATCGAGTGGCCGCTGATGCCCCGCTTGTCTGACGCCGGGAAATGCGCCTCCACCAACTCCGGCAATTCCTGCACCACATAGTCATGCATCCGATAATGCCTGGCCCAGGGTTCCTGGGTGGCGTTCAGATAGAACCCGGCGCCCAGGCCAAAGTCCCAGGCGCTATCCGGGTCATCCGGCACACCGGGGCCGCGCGGGCTGGTATCCGGCGCCACGATGATCAAGCCCAGCTCGGCGGCCATGCGATGGGCACCGGCCTTTTGCATGAAGTTCTCGTCGGTGCAGGTCAGCCCGGACAGCCAATACAACACCGGTAGCTTGCCGCCCTGCTCCGCCTGCGGCGGCAGGTAGACGGCGAAGGTCATGTCGCAATCAAGCACAGCGGAATGATGCTTATAGCGTTTATGCCAGCCGCCGAAGCTTTTCTGGCAGGACAGGTTTTCCAGACTCATGGCCGACCTCAGAAATGGATGACGGTACGAATGCTTTTGCCTTCATGCATCAGGTCAAACGCTTTGTTGATGTCTTCCAGGCCCATGGTGTGGGTGATGAAGGTATCCAGCGGGATCTCGCCGGTCTGGGCCATTTCCACGTAGCTTGGCAATTCTGTGCGTCCGCGTACGCCACCGAATGCAGAACCGCGCCAGACGCGACCGGTCACCAGTTGGAACGGACGGGTGGCGATTTCCTGGCCGGCACCGGCCACGCCAATGATCACCGACTCGCCCCAGCCTTTATGGCAGCACTCCAGGGCCGCGCGCATCAGTTGGACGTTGCCGATGCACTCGAAGGAAAAGTCCACGCCGCCATCGGTCAAATCGACAATCACGTCCTGGATCGGGCGGTCATAGTCTTTCGGGTTGATGCAGTCGGTAGCGCCCAGTTGCTTGGCGATTTCGAACTTGGCCGGGTTGATGTCGATGGCGATGATGCGACCGGCCTTTGCTTTCACCGCGCCAATCACCGCCGACAGACCGATACCGCCCAGACCGAAGATGGCCACGGTGTCACCCGGCTTGACCTTGGCGGTGTTGATCACCGCGCCGATACCGGTGGTAACGCCACAGCCCAGCAGGCAGACCTTTTCCAGCGGCGCTTCTTTAGGAATCTTGGCGACGGAGATTTCCGGCAGCACGGTGTACTCGGAGAAGGTCGAGGTACCCATGTAGTGGAAAATCGGCTGGCCCTTGTAGGAGAAACGCGTAGTGCCGTCAGGCATCAAGCCCTTGCCCTGGGTGGAACGGATGGCCTGGCACAGGTTGGTCTTGCCGGACAGGCAGAATTTGCATTGACCGCATTCCGGGGTGTACAGCGGGATCACATGGTCGCCGACGGCCACCGAGGTTACGCCTTCGCCAATGGCCTCGACCACGGCACCGCCTTCATGGCCAAGGATCGACGGGAAGATCCCTTCCGGGTCTGCGCCTGAAAGCGTGTAGGCATCGGTATGGCATACGCCGGACGCGACCACGCGCAACAGCACTTCGCCCGCCTTGGGCATGGCGACATCGACTTCCACAATCTCAAGGGGTTTCTTGGCTTCGAAGGCTACGGCGGCGCGGGACTTGATCATCCGGGGTTCTCCATGGAGTAAAAGTTGATTGGACCAGTGTAAAACATGGCTGATTGATTAATAATCCAGGCAAAAGCAAAACATTATTGCTGTATGGGGACAATGTTTATGCTGGAGAATCGTTGGGAAGGCATCGATGAGTTTGTCGCCGTGGCCGAGTGCAGCCAATTCACGGCTGCGGCCGAGCGCCTGGGGGTATCGTCGTCCCATATCAGCCGCCAGGTGGCGCGCCTGGAAGAACGCCTGCAAACCCGCCTGTTGTATCGCAGTACACGCAAGGTGACGCTGACCGAAGCGGGCCAGACGTTCCTGCAACATTGCCAGCGCTTGCAGGACGGTCGCGAAGAGGCCCTGCGCGCCGTGGGCGACCTGACCAGCGAACCCAAAGGCATGTTGCGCATGACCTGCGCCGTGGCCTATGGCGAACGCTTTATCGTGCCGCTGGTGACAGCGTTCATGGCGCTCTATCCACAGTTGCGCGTCGATATCGAGCTGAGCAACCGCCCGCTGGACCTGGTGCACGAGGGGCTCGACCTGGCGATTCGCCTCGGGCGCCTGCAAGACTCGCGCATGGTTGCCAGCCGCCTGGCAGCGCGACGCATGTATTTGTGTGCGTCACCTTCCTACCTGGCCCGGTATGGTCGACCACACAGTTTGTCGGAATTGAGTCGGCACAACTGCCTGATCGGCAGTTCGGATATCTGGCAACTGGCCCAGGACGGCCGCGAATTTTCCCAGCGGGTGCAGGGCAACTGGCGCTGCAACAGTGGGCAGGCGGTGCTGGACGCTGCGCTGCAAGGCATGGGGCTGTGCCAGTTGCCGGACTATTACGTGCTGGAGCACTTGCACAGTGGCGCACTGGTCTCGCTGCTGGAGGCGCATCAGCCGCCGAATACGGCGGTGTGGGCGTTGTATCCGCAGCAGCGGCATTTATCGCCGAAGGTCAGGAAGTTGGTGGATTTCTTGAAGGAGGGGTTGGCTGGGAGGCCGGAGTACAGCGGGTGATTATTTGTTGCCTGACCAGGCCGCATCGGGGGCAAGCCCCCTCCTACATTTTGATCTGTGAACCCAATCAAATGTGGGAGCTGGCTTGCCTGCGATGAAGTCGACGCGGTGCGCCTGACTACCTGCGGTTAACCCAGCGCAACCGCAGCCACTCAAGATCTTCCGGCCGCGTCACCTTGATGTTGTCCGAACGCCCTTCGATCAGGCGTGGTGCCTGGCCGGACCATTCCATGGCCGAGGCTTCATCGGTGATCACCGCATCGGCCACCAGGCTGTCCGCCAAGGCGCGGTGCAAGGCGCCCAGGCGGAACATCTGGGGCGTAAAGGCCTGCCAGATCAGGCTACGATCAACGGTCTCGACGACACGGCCGTGTTTGTCGACGCGCTTGAGGGTGTCACGGGCCGGCACGGCCAGCAGGCCACCCACGGGATCGTCAGCCAGTTCACCCAATAGCTTGTCGAGATCATCACGGCTCAGATTGGGCCGCGCTGCATCGTGCACCAGCACCCAATCTTCATCACGGGCGCCCAGAGCATTGAGCTGCAGCAGTGCATTGAGCACGGAACCTGAGCGCTCCGATCCGCCATCCGCACGCTGAATACGCGGGTCGGCGGCACACGCCAGGGTGGGCCAGTAGGGGTCATCAGCCGCAAGACTGACCACCAGCCCTTGCAACGCAGGGTGGTCAAGGAAACAGTCAAGGCTGTGTTCGAGAATGGTGCGCCCGCCCAGTTGCAGATACTGCTTGGGACGGTCGGCGGCCATACGGGCACCAACACCCGCGGCCGGAATCACGGCCCAGAAGGCCGGTAACTCGGTGTTCATTGGGCCAACTGGTAGAGGGTTTCGCCCTCCTTGACCATGCCCAGCTCATGACGCGCCCGCTCTTCGACGGTCTCCGTGCCTTTTTTCAGCTCAAGCACTTCGGCATCAAGCACGCGGTTGCGCTCCAGCAGACGTTCGTTTTCGGCGTGCTGGTCGGCAATTTGCTGGGTCAGCTCTTCCACCTGCGCAAAGCTGCCGTTACCGACCCATAGGCGGTACTGCAGGCCAGCCAGCAACAAGAGCAAGACGAGGAACAACCAATTGGGACTGCGCATCGAAATCCGGGTATCCAGTGAAAAAAGACAGTCATGCAAACCTTTTGCAGCAACTGATAGCACGAAGCCTGGATAAACCAGGCTTGTGCTTGTCAGTCAGCAGATTAGCGCCGAAATGCCCACTGTCGTGAGATTTCCGACGCAATCGGCCGACTTTTTACCATTTACTGCTCAGCCGCGAAACTCGCTGCGACCGTTGTACTTGGCTTTACCCGCCAATTGCTCTTCGATGCGCAGCAATTGGTTGTACTTGGACACGCGGTCGGAACGGCACAGGGAACCGGTCTTGATCTGGCCCGCCGAGGTACCCACGGCCAGGTCGGCAATGGTCGAATCCTCGGTTTCGCCGGAGCGGTGCGAGATCACGGCGGTGTAGCCCGCAGCCTTGGCCATCTGGATGGCTTCCAGGGTTTCGGTCAGGGTGCCGATCTGGTTGAACTTGATCAGGATCGAGTTGGCGATCTTCTTGTCGATGCCTTCTTTCAGGATCTTGGTGTTGGTCACGAACAGGTCGTCGCCCACCAACTGGATTTTTTCACCGATCTTGTCGGTGAGAATT
The DNA here is from genome assembly GCF_003852255.1 of Pseudomonas sp. R1-43-08. Classification (NCBI taxonomy): domain Bacteria; kingdom Pseudomonadati; phylum Pseudomonadota; class Gammaproteobacteria; order Pseudomonadales; family Pseudomonadaceae; genus Pseudomonas; species Pseudomonas sp. R1-43-08. The sequence continues at coordinate 1,423,995 of NZ_CP027734.1, read as the reverse complement.
TTCCAGCCGTCCCAGTCGGACTCATCCAGGCCGTCTTCGATCGAAATGATCGGGTAGCGCTGGGTCAGGCCCTTCAGGTATTCGGCAAAGCCTTCGGAGTTGAACACCTGGCCTTCGCCGGACAGGTTGTACTTGCCGTCCTCAAAGAATTCGCTGGCAGCGCAGTCCAGGGCCAGGGTCACGTCGGTGCCCAGTGTGTAGCCGGCGTTGGCCACAGCTTCGGAGATCACTTTCAGTGCATCTTCGTTGGACGCCAGGTTCGGCGCAAAACCACCTTCGTCACCCACTGCAGTGCTCAGGCCACGGGCCTTCAGCACAGCCTTGAGGTGATGGAAAATCTCGGTGCCCATGCGCAGGCCTTCGGAGAAGGTCTTGGCGCCAACCGGCTGCACCATGAATTCCTGGATGTCGACGTTGTTATCGGCGTGCTCGCCACCGTTGATGATGTTCATCATCGGCACCGGCATCGAGTACACACCCGGCGTGCCGTTCAAGTTGGCGATGTGCGCGTACAGCGGCAGGTCCTGGTCCTGGGCGGCGGCCTTGGCGGCGGCCAGAGACACGGCGAGGATCGCGTTGGCGCCCAGGCTGCCTTTGTTTTCGGTGCCGTCGAGCTTGATCATCGCGTGGTCCAGGGCTTTCTGGTCCAGCGGGTCCTTGCCCAGCAACAGGTCACGGATCGGGCCGTTGATGTTGGCTACCGCCTTGAGTACACCCTTGCCCAGGTAACGGCTCTTGTCGCCATCACGCAGTTCCAGCGCTTCGCGCGAACCGGTGGAAGCACCGGACGGCGCGCAGGCGCTGCCGATGATGCCGTTATCGAGAAGCACGTCGGCTTCGACGGTGGGGTTGCCACGGGAGTCGAGAACTTCACGACCTTTGATGTCGACGATTTTTGCCATTGTTGTAAACACTCCAAAGTTGACGAAAACGACGCAGCTGAAGGAAATCTTTTGACCGACCGCAAGGGTGGAACAACAGGGCAGGCTTGCAGACGACAAGGCTCAGGCCTGGGGCCTGAGCATAAAGCGTGGGAAATTCTACCGGAGAAACGCCGCTTACGCGGTCTCTACCGTCGGAAAACTCTTGACCAGTTCGTCCAACTGCTTGAGCTGGGCCAGGAACGGCTCCAGCTTGTCCAGGCGCAGGGCACAGGGGCCGTCGCACTTGGCGTTGTCCGGGTCCGGGTGGGCTTCCAGGAACAGGCCGGCCAGGGACTGGCTGATGCCCGCCTTGGCCAGGTCCAGCACCTGGGCACGGCGACCGCCGGCGGAATCGGCGCGACCACCGGGCATTTGCAGCGCGTGGGTCACGTCGAAGAACACCGGGTATTCGAACTGTTTCATGATGCCGAAACCGAGCATGTCCACCACGAGGTTGTTATAGCCGAAGCTCGAACCACGCTCGCACAGGATCAACTGGTCGTTACCCGCTTCCACGCATTTGCTCAGGATATGTTTCATTTCCTGGGGCGCGAGGAACTGGGCTTTCTTGATATTGATCACCGCGCCAGTCTTGGCCATGGCGACCACCAGGTCGGTCTGGCGCGACAGGAAGGCCGGCAACTGGATGATGTCGCACACCTCGGCGACCACGGCAGCCTGCTCGGGCTCGTGGACGTCGGTGATGATCGGCACGCCGAAGGCTTGCTTGATGTCCTGGAAGATCCGCATGCCTTCTTCAAGGCCCGGGCCGCGATAGGAGGTCACGGACGAACGGTTGGCCTTGTCGAAGCTGGCCTTGAATACATAGGGGATACCCAACTTCTGGGTAACCCGCACGTACTCTTCACAGACCTGCATCGCCATGTCGCGGCTTTCCAGTACGTTCATGCCGCCGAACAGCACCATGGGCTTGTCGTTGGCAATTTCGATGTCGCCTACGCGAATGATCTTCTGGGCCATCAGGGTTATGCCTTCTTCTGATGTTGCGTCAGTGCCGCTTTGACGAAACCGCTGAACAGCGGGTGACCGTCGCGCGGCGTCGAGGTGAACTCAGGGTGGAACTGACAGGCCACGAACCACGGATGATCCGGTGCCTCGACCACTTCAACCAGCTTGCCGTCGCCGGAGCGGCCGGAAATCTTCAGGCCCGCTTCCTTGATCTGCGGCAGCAGGTTGTTGTTCACTTCGTAGCGGTGACGGTGACGCTCGACGATCACGTCCTTGCCGTAGCAGTCGTGTACCAGCGAACCGGCTTCCAGCAGGCAGTCCTGTGCGCCCAGGCGCATGGTGCCGCCCAGGTCGGAAGCTTCGGTACGGGTTTCGACGGCACCGGTGGCGTCTTCCCACTCGGTGATCAGGCCCACGACCGGGTGGCCGCTGGTGTGATCGAACTCGGTGGAGTTGGCGTCTTTCCAGCCCAGCACGTTACGAGCGAACTCGATGACGGCCACTTGCATGCCCAGGCAGATACCCAGGTAGGGCACCTTGTTCTCGCGAGCGTATTGCACGGCGGTGATCTTGCCTTCCACCCCACGCAGGCCGAAACCGCCGGGAACGAGGATCGCGTCCACGCCTTCGAGCAGGGCGGTGCCCTGGTTCTCGATGTCTTCGGAATCGATGTAGCGCAGGTTGACCTTGGTACGATTGCTGATGCCGGCGTGACTCATCGCTTCGATCAGGGATTTGTACGCGTCGAGCAGTTCCATGTACTTGCCGACCATGGCGATGGTGACTTCATGCTCAGGGTTGAGCTTGGCGTCGACCACGGCTTCCCACTCGGACAGGTCCGCGCCGTTGCACTGCAGGCCGAAACGCTCGACCACAAAATCATCCAGGCCCTGGGAATGCAGGATGCCCGGGATCTTGTAGATGGTGTCGGCGTCTTCCAGGGCGATCACCGCACGCTCTTCAACGTTGGTGAACTGCGCGATCTTGCGACGCGAGGAAATATCGATCGGGTGGTCGGAGCGGCAGACCAGCACGTCCGGCTGCAAGCCAATGGAACGCAGTTCCTTGACCGAGTGCTGGGTTGGTTTGGTTTTGGTTTCGCCGGCAGTGGCGATGTACGGCACCAGGGTGAGGTGCATCAGCATCGCGCGCTTGGCGCCGACTTCGAAACGCAACTGGCGAATGGCTTCGAGGAACGGTTGGGATTCAATGTCACCCACGGTGCCACCGATCTCGACCATCGCCACGTCGGCATCGCCCGCGCCCTTGATGATGCGGCGCTTGATTTCGTCGGTGATGTGCGGGATCACCTGGATGGTTGCACCCAGGTAGTCACCACGGCGCTCCTTGCGCAGCACGTGCTCGTAGACACGGCCGGTGGTGAAGTTATTGTTCTGGGTCATGGTCGTGCGGATGAACCGCTCGTAGTGGCCCAGGTCCAGGTCGGTCTCGGCGCCGTCATGGGTGACGAACACTTCACCGTGCTGGAACGGGCTCATGGTGCCCGGGTCGACGTTGATGTACGGGTCCAGCTTGAGCATGGTGACTTTAAGCCCCCGCGCCTCCAGGATGGCCGCCAATGAAGCGGAGGCAATGCCTTTCCCCAATGAAGAAACAACACCGCCCGTGACGAATATGTAGCGCGTCATGAAAAACCCTAGAAGTCTGCGTTAAAGCGGTACGAGCCGCCGGGGAAAGCGAAGAGAGGCCGAAGCCCCCGATCACCTGCATTAATCACAGTGCACCTTTCAAAAAAACCGCCGCGTTGTGACAGACCAGCAATGGAACACCGGTACGTTGATCGCTACACATTTTTTGGAATCGCCCAGCAAAGACTGCTTGGTAATCGGCAACTGCTGCGATTCAGGCGAATCCACAGAAGTTGTATCAAGAAGGGAGCGTAGTCTACCGGAAAGGCTCTATCAGCTCAAACCTTGATCGCAGGTCTGTGGTAACCAATGCAATTGCCAGTCGTTCGGCGTGCCGGCCCATAGCCCCGCAAGGGTTGGGACAGCCAGCAATCGCTCGCCCCGATACAGCAGCGGCAATCTGCCACGGACAAACCCGGGCATGCCGCACTCATTGAACAGGCGTTTCAGGTCGCGCCGGCCACGACCTGGCACTTCGATGATTTCACCGCCCTGGCGGTAGCGGATTTCCAGCGGACCTTCAGGCGCCTCGCCAATCAGTTTCAACTGACCATTGCCGGGTAACTCCAATGGTTTTTGCGGATGGGGCCAGCTCACCGATGCGTCGGAAAATTCCGACCATGTAGAGGGCAGCCACCAGATGCGCTCGCCGCTGCGGTGCAACTCGCCGTCAGCCAGACGCCATCGGGGCTGCGCATCATCCTTGGCATCGCGCATGGAATACCAGCCAGCCCAGTGGTCGCTGTCGGGCAGGCGGGTGAGTGGAGCCAGCCAATGGCGCAGCGCGTTGCGCTGGCGTGCATCGGAAAGCTCGCGCAAGGGCGTAATAGCCAGGGAGCGCAAAGGCAACCAGGGAAACAACGAAGGTTGATCGGCGCGCTGCAGGTCCATGGCGGCCAGCTCATCGAGCAAGCCTTGGGCTTGCTCCAGATGTTCAGCCGTGCGGGCCAGGCTTGACACCACTTGAGGCCAGCGCTGCGCCAGCACCGGGAAGACGCGGTGCCGCAGATAATTACGGGAGAAACGTGGGTCAGCGTTCGAAGGGTCTTCGATCCACTGTAAATGATGGGCCTGGGCGTAGGCTTCCAGCTCGACACGCGTGACGTCCAGCAGCGGGCGCACCAGATGACCTTGCGCCAAAGCGCGATGCGCGGGCATTGCCGCAAGCCCACGCACCCCGGCGCCGCGCAGCAGGCGGAACAACAGGGTTTCAGCCTGATCGTCGCGATGCTGGCCGGTGAGCAGCACCTCCCCTGCCCCGGTCACCTCGGCAAAGGCCAGATAACGCGCGTCACGGGCCGCGCGCTCAAGGCTGGCGCCGGGCTGTACCTGCACGCGCACCACCCGCAAGGGCACGTTTAAGCCTTCACACACTCGCTGACAATGGCCGGGCCAGGCGTCAGCGGCAGTTTGCAGGCCATGGTGAACATGCACAGCACGCAGAGGAGGAATGTTTGCCAGAGAGGCCAGCAGATGCAACAGGACGGTGGAATCGAGCCCACCCGAAAAAGCGACATGCCAGGCCGGGGCGTTGCGCCAGGGGGCCAGTGTTTGCAGGAGCTTGGCGGATAGGAGTGGCTTCATCAGATAGTAACGCCGCAAACCTGGAATACGTTGGCCAAGCATACACAAAGCAAATGTGGGAGGGGGCTTGCCCCCGATTGCTGAGTGTCAGTCACCGAATCTCGTGACGGGTCCACCGCTATCGGGGGCAAGCCCCCCCCACATGGAGTTACGGCGTCGGCTTAGAGACCGTAGCTCATCAGACGCTCGTAACGACGGGCCAGCAGCGCTTCGTTATCCAGCTTCTTGAGCATCGCCAGTTGCGAGCCCAGTTCGGCACGGATAGTCGCGGCAGCCGCAGCCGGATCACGATGCGCGCCGCCCAATGGCTCGGCGATGACTTTATCAACGATCCCCAGGCCCTTGAGGCGATCAGCGGTGATGCCCATGGCCTCAGCAGCGTCCGGCGCCTTTTCGGCGGTTTTCCACAGAATGGAGGCGCAACCTTCCGGCGAAATCACCGCGTAGGTCGAATATTGCAACATGTTCAGTTGATCGCAGACGCCAATGGCCAGTGCTCCGCCGGAACCACCCTCACCGATCACGGTGGCGATGATTGGCGTCTTGAGGCGCGCCATGACCCGCAGGTTCCAGGCAATCGCTTCGCTCTGGTTGCGCTCTTCGGCATCGATACCTGGGTAGGCACCCGGGGTGTCGATGAAGGTCAGGATCGGCATCTTGAAGCGTTCGGCCATTTCCATCAGGCGGCAAGCCTTGCGGTAGCCTTCCGGACGCGGCATGCCGAAGTTGCGACGCACTTTTTCGCGCACTTCACGGCCTTTCTGATGGCCGATCACCATCACTGGCTGGTCGTCCAGTCGAGCGATACCGCCCACGATGGCCGCGTCGTCGGAGAAATGGCGGTCGCCATGCAGCTCGTCGAACTCGGTGAAGATGTGCTGAATGTAGTCCAGGGTGTACGGACGGCGCGGGTGGCGAGCCAGGCGCGCGATCTGCCAGCTGGTCAGCTTGCCGAAAATGTCTTCGGTGAGCGTACTGCTCTTGTCTTGCAGGCGGGCGATCTCATCGCCGATATTCAGCGAATTGTCATTGCCGACCAGGCGCAGCTCTTCGATCTTGGCTTGCAGGTCAGCGATCGGCTGTTCGAAATCAAGAAAATTCGGGTTCATAAGCGTCCGTCTTGGGTCGACGGCCAAGGGGTGCCTGGCCAGCCGGTTGTCTATTCGCGCCCTACCTTAAGGGAGAGGCGCGTTTAGGTCGAGATTAAATGTTTGGCCGAGATCAGGCGAATACTCTTCAGGGAAAAGCAAGCGCCTGGCCATCAGCGGTATTGGAGAAAGACGTTGTCACGGCCGAACTGGTCACGCAATGCTTGAATCAAGCCGTCAGCGGGATCGATTCGCCAGGTCTCGCCAAACTGCAACATGGCCTTGGCGTCGTTGCCGGTGTACTCCATGGTCACCGGGCACGCACCACGGTGACGCTTGAGCAGGTCACCCAACCAGCGTAGCTGATCGCCCTTGAGCGCCTCGGTCTTGACCTTCAGGCGCAGGCTTTCGGCCAGGTTGGTACGTGCATCTTCCATGCTCATCACGCGCTTGATGCGCAGGCGCAGGCCGCCGGAGAAGTCGTCGTTGCTGACCTCCCCTTCCACCACCACCATGGCGTCGGTCTGCAGCAGCGACTGGGCGGAGTGGAACGCGTCGGCAAACAGTGACGCTTCGATCCGGCCCGAGCGGTCGTCGAGGGTGATAAAACCCATCTTGTCGCCCTTCTTATTTTTCATCACCCGCAGGGCGATGATCATGCCGGCAACCGTCTGGGTATCCCGGGCCGGCTTCAGGTCGATGATGCGCTGACGGGCGAACCGGCGAATCTCGCCTTCGTACTCGTCAATCGGGTGACCCGTGAGGTACAGGCCCAAGGTGTCTTTCTCACCTTTGAGACGTTCCTTGAGAGTCAGCTCCTTGGCCTTGCGGTGGTTGGCATACACATCCGCATCTTCTTCGACGAACAACCCGCCAAACAGGTCGGCGTGGCCACTGTCATGGGTACGGGCAGTCTGTTCGGCGGCCTTGATCGCTTCTTCCATGGCAGTCAGCAGCACCGCGCGGTTGCGGTCGATATTGGCCTGGTAAGCTTTCGGCTCGTCATGGAAATACGGGCCGAGACGGTCCAGCGCACCGCTGCGGATCAGGCCATCGAGGGTGCGCTTGTTGATACGCTTGAGGTCAACCCGCGCGCAGAAGTCGAACAGATCCTTGAAAGGCCCGTCCTGACGCGCCTCGGTGATGGCTTCCACCGGCCCCTCACCCACGCCTTTGATCGCGCCGAGGCCATAAATGATGCGGCCTTCGTCGTTCACCGTGAACTTGAACTCCGAGGCGTTCACGTCCGGCGCGTCGAGGCGCAGCTTCATGGTGCGCACTTCCTCGATCAAGGTCACGACCTTGTCGGTGTTGTGCATATCCGCCGAGAGTACCGCGGCCATGAACGGCGCCGGATAGTGGGCTTTCAACCAGGCGGTCTGGTACGACACCAGGCCGTACGCAGCGGAGTGGGATTTGTTGAAGCCGTAACCGGCGAATTTCTCTACCAGGTCGAAGATGTTACCGGCCAGGTCCGCGTCAATATTGTTGGTGGCGCAGCCCTCGATGAAACCGCCGCGTTGCTTGGCCATTTCTTCGGGTTTCTTTTTACCCATGGCGCGACGCAGCATGTCCGCACCGCCGAGGGTGTAACCCGCCATCACCTGGGCGATCTGCATCACCTGTTCCTGATACAGGATGATGCCGTAGGTTGGCGCCAGTACCGGCTTGAGGCCTTCGTACTGATAGTCGGAGTGCGGGTACGCCAGTTCGGCGCGGCCGTGCTTACGGTTGATAAAGTCATCAACCATGCCCGATTGCAGCGGCCCCGGACGGAACAGGGCCACCAGTGCGATCAAGTCTTCCAGGCAGTCGGGCTTGAGCTTTTTGATCAGCTCCTTCATGCCGCGCGACTCAAGCTGGAACACCGCAGTGGTTTCGGCTTTTTGCAGCAGGCTGTAGGTCGGTTTGTCGTCCAGCGGGATAAAGGCGATATCCAGCGGTTCCTCGCCGACCTTGGCGCGGTCGCGGTTGATGGTCTTGAGCGCCCAGTCGATGATCGTCAGGGTGCGCAGGCCGAGGAAGTCGAACTTCACCAGGCCGGCCGCCTCCACGTCATCCTTGTCGAACTGGGTCACCAGGCCGCCGCCCTCTTCATCGCAGTAGATCGGCGAGAAGTCGGTCAGCTTGGTAGGCGCGATCACCACGCCACCGGCGTGTTTACCGACGTTACGCACCACACCTTCGAGCTTGCGCGCCATGTCCCAGATTTCGGCGGCTTCTTCATCGACCTTGATAAAGTCGCGCAGAATCTCTTCCTGTTCGTAGGCTTTTTCCAGGGTCATGCCCACTTCGAACGGGATCATCTTCGACAGGCGGTCGGCCAGACCGTAGGATTTGCCCTGCACCCGGGCCACGTCGCGGATAACCGCCTTGGCCGCCATGGAACCGAAGGTGATGATCTGGCTGACCGCATTGCGACCGTATTTCTCGGCCACGTATTCGATCACGCGGTCGCGACCGTCCATGCAGAAGTCGACGTCGAAGTCGGGCATGGAAACCCGTTCCGGGTTGAGGAAACGTTCGAACAGCAGGTCATATTCCAACGGGTCGAGGTCGGTGATCTTCTGCACGTAGGCCACCAGCGAGCCAGCACCTGACCCCCGGCCCGGACCGACCGGTACGCCGTTGCTCTTGGCCCACTGGATAAAGTCCATCACGATCAGGAAGTAACCGGGGAACCCCATCTGGATGATGATATCCAGCTCGAAATTCAGCCGGTCGACGTAGACCTGGCGCTTGGCTTCGTAGTCTTCGGTGGTGTCCCTGGGCAGCAGCACGCTGAGCCGCTCTTCCAGGCCGTCGAACGAGACCTTGCGGAAGTATTCGTCAATGGTCATGCCATCGGGAATCGGGAAGTTGGGCAGGAAGTGCTTGCCCAGCTTCACTTCGATATTGCAGCGCTTGGCAATCTCGACGGAGTTTTCCAAGGCCTCGGGCAAGTCGCTGAACAGCTCGGCCATTTCCTCGGCGCTTTTGAGGTACTGCTCTTCGCTGTAGTTCTTGGAGCGACGCGGGTCATCCAGGGCCCGGCCCTCGCCGATGCACACGCGGGTCTCGTGGGCCTCGAAATCTTCCTTCTTGATAAAACGCACATCGTTGGTTGCCACCAGCGGCGCGCCCAGCTTGTCGGCCAGGGCCACGGCGGCGTGCAGGTGCTCTTCATCGTTGGGGCGATTGGTGCGCTGCACTTCCAGGTAGAAGCGGTCAGGGAACACCTGCATCCACTCGCGGGCGAGCACTTCGGCTTCCTGCGGGTTGCCGCCGAGCAGCGCGATACCGATCTCGCCCTCTTTGGCGGCCGAGAGCATGATCAAGCCTTCGCTGGCTTGTGCGACCCACTCGCGCTCGATGATGATCGAGCCGTTGCGCTGACCATCGATGAAGCCACGGGAAATCAGTTCGGTCAGGTTGCGATAACCCACGCCGTTCATCGCCAGCAGGCTGATGCGGCTCAGGGGGTTATCCGGATCCTTGTTGGACAGCCACAGGTCGGCGCCGCAGATCGGCTTGATACCTGCGCCCATGGCGTTTTTGTAGAATTTGACCAGGGAACACATGTTGTTCTGGTCGGTAACCGCTACCGCTGGCATGTTCATGCCCACCAGGGTCTTGACCAGCGGTTTGATCCGTACGAGGCCGTCGACCAGGGAGTATTCAGTGTGCAGGCGTAGATGAACGAATGAAGCCGGCATAGTGATCCTGTGCAGTAACGTGGAAACAACAAGGCCCGGGATTGTACCGGGCCTTGAGCAAAACATCAGCCTTGCGACTACACCTCGCTGAGGCTCTCGCGCAGCTCGTAAGCCTGGCGCACCGGGGCGAACGAGCGGCGATGGATCGGCGTAGGGCCGAGTCGCGCCAAGGCTTCCAGATGAACGGGCGTCGGGTAGCCCTTGTGGCCGCCCATGCCGTAGCCGGGGTAAATCAAGTCGAACGCCGCCATTTCGCGGTCGCGGCTGACCTTGGCCAAAATCGACGCCGCCGCAATGGCCGGCACCTTGCTGTCACCCTGGACCACGGCTTCAGCGCGCATCGCCAGCTGGGGGCAACGATTGCCGTCGATCATCGCCAGCCTGGGCGTGATATGCAGCCCTTCAACCGCACGCTGCATGGCAAGCATGGTGGCGTGCAGGATGTTCAGTTCATCGATTTCTTCCACTTCCGCTCGAGCGATATGCCAACTCAGGGCTTTTTCGCAGATCTCGTCATAGAGCTTTTCACGGCGGGCTTCGGTGAGCTTTTTCGAGTCATTGAGGCCAAGGATCGGACGGTTCGGGTCGAGAATCACCGCCGCCGTTACGACCGCACCGCACAGCGGGCCGCGCCCGACTTCGTCGACACCGGCGACCAGTTCGTGGGCCTGTGCAACCAGGCTGAAATCCAGGCCCATCTGCGTACTCATAAGGCTTCCTGTCTATGGCCGATCAAGTTCAACACAGCGTCAGCCGCCTGGTTCGAGGCATCACGCCGCAGGGTGCGGTGAATCGCATCGAAACCACGGGTCTGCTCTTCGCCGCCGTCAATCAAGGGTAGCAGCGTTTGTGCAAGTGCCTGGGGCGTAGCATCGTCCTGCAACAACTCCGGCACCAACAACCGTTGGGCCAGCAGATTGGGCAAGGAAATATACGGGCTCTTGACCATCCGCTTGAGAATCCAGAAGGTCAGCGGCGCCAGGCGATAGGCCACAACCATGGGGCGCTTGTACAACAAGGCTTCCAGGGTGGCGGTGCCTGAGGCGATCAGTACGGCATCGCAGGCGGCCAGGGCCAGGTGCGACTGACCGTCGAGCAGGGTCAACGGCAGGTTGCGCCCTTCAAGCAGTGTTTCGATTTGTGCGCGACGCTGCGGGCTGGCGCACGGCAGTACAAAACGAATCCCCGGCTTGAGCGCTTGCAGACGTTCGGCGGCATCAAAAAACAGGCCGCCCAGGCGTCCGACTTCGCCCCCCCGGCTACCCGGCATCAGTGCGACCAGCGGGCCATCGGGCAACCCCAGTTCGGTACGCGCTGCGGCACGGTCGGCCTGCAAAGGAATGGCATCGGCCAGGGTATGCCCGACAAACCGCACCGGCACGCCCTTCTCTTCGTAGAACCGCGCTTCGAACGGCAGCAGGGTCAGCATCAAGTCGCAGCCTTCACGAATCTTCAGCACGCGCTTTTGCCGCCACGCCCACACGGACGGGCTGACATAGTGAACCGTCTTGATCCCGGCCTGGCGCAACTTGAGTTCAATGTTGAGAGTGAAGTCCGGGGCATCGATACCGATAAAGACGTCGGGCTTTTCTTCGATCAACGTCTTGATCAGTAGCTTGCGACGCGCGAGCAACTCACGCAGGCGCCCCAGTACTTCTACCAAACCCATGACCGACAGGCGCTCCATCGGAAAGTAGGAGGTGAGGCCTTCGGCCTGCATCAGCGGGCCACCGACGCCAATAAATTCGATGGTCGGGTGCTGGACCTTGAGGGCCCGCATCAGGCCGGCACCGAGAATATCGCCGGAAGCTTCGCCGGCGACCAGTGCGATACGCAACTTGGCCATGGTCAGCGGGTGATGCCGCGAGTCGACGCCTGGATCGAGTCGCGAAACACCGCGACTTCCGGGAACGACGCTGCCGGCTCGGCCAGTTCGGTCAGGGCCTGCTCAACCGTCAGCCCTTGACGGTAAACCGTCTTGTAGGCGCGGCGCAGGGCTTGGATCGCGTCGTCGCTGAAGCCGCGACGGCGCATCCCTTCAAAATTCATGCTGCGGGCTTCAGCGGGGTTGCCGAACACCGTGACGAATGCAGGGACATCCTTGCCGATGGCGGTGCCCATGCCGGAAAAGCTGTGGGCGCCGATATGGCAATATTGGTGCACCAGGGTGAAACCGGACAGGATCGCCCAGTCGTCCACATGCACATGCCCGGCCAAGGCGGTGTTGTTGACCAGGATGCAGTGGTTGCCGATCACGCTGTCGTGGCCGATATGCGCATAGGCCATCACCAGGTTGTGATCCCCCAGCGTGGTCTCTGCCCGATCCTGCACGGTGCCACGGTGAATGGTCACGCCTTCACGGATGATGTTGTGGTCACCGATTACCAGGCGCGTTTCTTCACCCTTGTACTTCATGTCCGGGGTGTCTTCGCCTACCGAGGAAAACTGGTAGATGCGATTGTGTTTGCCAATGCGGGTCGGACCCTTGAGGATCACGTGCGGCCCGATGACAGTCCCCTCGCCGATTTCCACACCTGCGCCGACGATCGACCAAGGGCCGACCTCAACGTCGGCGGCCAGTACGGCCGACGGATCGATGATTGCGCGAGGGTCAATCAAACTCATAGTTTGCGTTCCGCGCAGATGATCTCGGCAGAGCACACCGGCTTGCCATCCACCGAGGCCTGGCATTCGAACTTCCAGATCTGGCGCTTGCAGCTGATGAACTTGGCTTCCAGGATCAACTGGTCACCCGGGGTGACCGGATTGCGAAAACGCAACTTGTCGGAGCCCACGAAATAGTAAAGCGTGCCGTCGGCAGGCTTGAGGTCGAGCATTTTGAAACCAAGGATACCGGCAGCCTGGGCCATTGCTTCGATGATCAACACGCCCGGCATGATGGGATGCGCAGGAAAGTGACCATTGAAAAACGGTTCGTTGATGCTGACATTCTTGTAGGCACGAATGCGCTTTTCCTCAACATTGAGGTCCACTACTCGGTCCACCAGCAGGAACGGGTAACGGTGAGGCAGGTATTCGCGAATCTCGTTGATGTCCATCATTTCGGGGGGAAGCCTGTAATAAAGATTGGGGGCGGGCGGACTAAAAGCACGCCCCGCTAGCAAATCAAGGAGGCAGTCTAGCGGCTGTGCACACTTGATATGGAAATGGTATCAGCCTTCTGATGAAGCATTACCGCCAGGGGTCACGTCTGCAGCACGCTTTTCCAGCTGTTTGAGACGTCGCGCCATGTCGTCGAGCTGCCTCAGACGTGCTGCGCTCTTGCGCCATTCAGCCGCTGGCTGCATGGCGGTACCGGATGAATAAGCCCCTGGCTCGGTAATCGAGTGAGTGACCATGGTCATGCCGGTGATGAAGACGTTGTCGCAAATATCGATATGCCCCACCAGCCCCACGCCACCGGCGAGCATGCAATGCTTGCCGATTTTGGTGCTGCCGGAAATCCCCACGCACGCAGCCATGGCGGTGTGATCGCCAATCTGCACGTTGTGGGCGATCTGAATCTGGTTGTCGAGCTTCACGCCGTTGCCAATCACGGTATCGGCCAGGGCCCCGCGATCGACAGCAGTGTTGACACCGATCTCTACGTCGTCGCCGATCAACACGCCGCCCACCTGGGCGATCTTGTGCCAGATACCCTTGGCGTTGGCAAAACCGAAGCCTTCACCACCAATCACCGCGCCCGACTGAATGACCACTCGCTGCCCAATACGCACATCGTGGTAAAGGGTGACGCGAGGCGCCAGCCAGCCATCGGCACCGATGACGCAACGCGCGCCAATAAAGCAATGCGCGCCGACGGTGACGCCTGCGCCAATACGCGCGCCGCTTTCGATCACGGCAAAGGCGCCAACGCTGGCCGCCGGGTCGACCTGGGCGTCCTCGGCGATCACCGCTGACGGGTGAATACCGCCAGCCGCCTCAGGCTTGGGATCGAACAGGTGCGACGCTTTCGCGTAGCACAGGTAGGGGTCGTCCACTACCAGCGCATCCCCGATAAACCCTTCGGCGTCAGCCGCCTTCAGCAACACGGCTGCGGCTTGGCAATCGACCAGGTATTTACGGTATTGAGGATTTGCGAGGAAGCTCAACTGAGCTGGGCCAGCCTCCTGCAAGGTGGCTAGCCCAGTGATGTCTTTCTCCGGGGAACCACGCAAGGTGGCTCCCAGGAACTCGGCCAACTCGCCGAGCTTGATGGTCGCGGTCATGGTTTACTTCAGCTGGTTCATGCGCTCGATCACCTGGCGGGTGATGTCGTATTGAGGCTTGACGTCAATCACTGCGCCACGCTCGAACACCAGGTCAAAGGCACCCTTCTTGATGACTTCTTCCACGGCGCTGTCGAGTTTCGGCTTGAGCTGCTTGAGCATTTCGCGGTCGGCAACAGCCTTGGCTTCGTTCAGTTCCTTGGATTGGAACTGGTAGTCACGGGCCTTTTGCTTGAATTCAAGCTCCAGACGCTCGCGCTCGCCTTGCTGCATCTTGTCACCACCGGCAACCAGACGGTCCTGGATGCCTTTGGCGCTGCTTTCCAGGGTTTTAAGCTTGGTCAATTGCGGACCGAATTTCTTCTCTGCATCCACGGCGTACTTCTTGGCCGCGTCAGATTCCAGCAGGGCCATCTGATAGTTCAGCACGGCGATTTTCATTTCGGCGAAGGCCGGGGTGGTTACCAGCACAGTGGCCAGCAGGACCAATTGAGTCAACTTACGCACGATGTACTCCTACAGAATCCGTTGTCGTTATCTTAGGTCAGACGCTTAGAACGTCTGGCCAAGGGAGAATTGGAAAATCTGGGTTTCAGCGTTATCCGGTTTCTTGATCGGCATGGCCAGAGCAAAGCTCAACGGGCCCAACGCAGTCACCCAGGTCACACCCACACCGACGGAGCTGGCCATATTGCTCAGGCTCACATCGTTGCACTGGGTGTTGGACTTCACGCCACTCGGGTTGGTGATCTGGTCGCACTTGGAGTCGAACACGTTACCGACGTCCCAGAAGACCGAGGTGCGCAGGGAACGCTGATCTTTCACGAATGGCAACGGGAACAGAATTTCCGCACCACCCTGGATCAACACGTTACCACCGAAAGGCAGCGGGTCGTTGTCGGAGTCCACTTGCGTGCCCTGGTTACCAGTAAACGCCTGACCACGGCTCGGCGTACCACGAGGACCCAAGGTGCTGTCCTTGAAACCACGTACCGAGTTGAAACCACCCGCGTAGTAGTTCTCATAGAACGGCAAGCCATTGGTCGAACCATAACCGTCGCCATAGCCCAGCTCGGTGTGCAGGCGCATGGTGTAGTTGTCGCTCAACGGCTGGAACAACTGGCCACGGTAGTCGAGCTTGAAGAACGACAGGTCGCTGCCCGGCGTGGTGACTTCCGCAGTCAGGCTCTGGGAATGACCACGGGTCGCCAGTACGCCTTTGTTCAGGGTCGACTCGGACCAGCCGGCAGACGCCTTGAAGTTCAGGAACTTGTCGCCTTCACGACGGGTGAAGTCGAAAATCTCATCCACGGTGTAGACACCGGTCTTGATCTCATCCTGCTGCGCGGTCAGGCCGAAGGTCAGGCGCGAGGTCTCACTGATCGGATAACCCACGTTGACGCCGGCACCAAGGCTGTCGATCGCATAGCTTGCAACGTCGACGTCGAGGTCTTTGTAGTCGGTGGTGCGGTAGAAGGCGTTGTAGCCCAGGCTCACACCGTCTGCAGTCCAGTAGGGGTCGGTGTAACCGAAGTTGTATCGGCTCTGGTATTCGCTTCGGGTCAGGCCGATGGACACACGGTTACCGGTACCGAGGAAGTTGTTCTGGGTGATGGAACCACCGAGGATCAAACCCGCGCTCTGTGCGAAACCGACGCTGGCGGTGATCGAGCCCGACGCTTGCTCTTCAACGGCGTAGTTCACGTCGACCTGGTCATCCACACCCGGTACGGCCGGGGTTTCGACGTTGACTTCCTTGAAGAAGCCCAGGCGCTCAAGACGGGTCTTGGATTGGTCGATCAGGTAAGTCGACGCCCAACCGCCTTCCATCTGGCGCATTTCACGACGCAGCACTTCGTCCGAGGACTTGGTGTTGCCACGGAAGTTGATGCGGTTGACGTAGGCACGCTTGCCCGGGTCGACAACGAAGGTGATGTCCACGGTGTGGTCTTCATCGTTCGGGGTCGGCACGCCGTTGACGTTGGCGAAGGTATAGCCTTCGTTACCCAGGCGACGGGTGATCAGCTCGGAGGTGGTGGTCATCAGCTTGCGCGAGAACACCTGGTCTTTCTGGACCAGCAACAGGGACTTGACCTGGTCTTCAGGCACTTTCAAGTCACCGCTGAGCTTGACGTCACGAACCTTGTACTTCTCGCCTTCGTTGACGTTGACGGTAATGTAGACGTGCTTCTTGTCCGGGGTGATGGACACCTGGGTCGAAGCGATGTCCATATTGATGTAGCCACGGTCCAGGTAGTAGGAGCGCAGGCGTTCCAGGTCACCGGACAGTTTTTCACGGGCGTACTTGTCATCGTTCTTGAAGAACGACAACCAGTTGGTGGTCTTGAGCTCGAACAGGTCGATCAGGTCTTCATCCGCGAACTTGGTGTTGCCCACCACGTTGATGTGCTGGATGGCCGCCACGGTGCCTTCGTTGATGTTGACCTTCAGGCCTACCCGGTTACGCGGCTGCGGGATGACTTCCGTCTCCACGCTTGCCGAGTAGCGGCCCTGGGCAACGTACTGGCGTTGCAGTTCGTTACGCACACCTTCAAGGGTGGCGCGCTGGAAGATCTCGCCCTCGGCCAGGCCCGACTGCTTCAACCCTTTCATCAGGTCTTCAGTGGAGATGGCCTTGTTACCTTCGATCGTGATACTCGCGACGGAAGGCCGCTCGACGACGGTGATGACCAGGACGTTGCCTTCGCGACCCAGTTGGATATCTTGAAAGAACCCGGTTTTGAACAGCGCACGAGTGGATTCCACCAGGCGACGATCATCAGCCTGTTCCCCGACGTTCAACGGCAAGGCACCAAAGACGCTACCCGCGGAAACCCGCTGGAGGCCGTTGACGCGAATATCGGAGATGGTGAAGGACTCGGCGTGAACTTCGGCGATCATCAATACGGTGAGAACCGCAGTTAGCAGCAGACGTTTCATGAAGTCCTTTCTTATTCCAACTGGCAATAAACAAACTGCCGCAAAATGCGGCAGATTCGCAATTCAGCGAAGCGTTACAGTCGTCCCAGATCGTTGACCAGAGCTAACAACATCACTCCGACCACCAAACTGATACCGATCTGTATCCCCCAACCCTGCACCCGATCCGACAAGGGGCGACCACGCACCCACTCGACCAGATAAAACAGCAGATGCCCCCATCCAACACTGGAATGGGCAGCAAATTCAGAACTCCAAGGCTGATACTCAGATAAGCCAGGAAATTCAAGAAATCCGCGACACCCGACTGGGCAGAAGCGCCCGCCACTTTAGCAATGGTTATCGGTCCACTCAAGTTTTTTACCGAGAGCTCGCCGAACAACATTTTCTTCAGGGATTCGAGGGTCAGCACGCTCATGGTCCAAGTGCGTTTAGCACCCTCGCCAATCGCTGCCAACGGCCCGAAGCTGATCTCTCGCACCATCGATGGCGGCCACTCGACACCTTTGACCCCGGCCCCCAGGTAACCCCCGGCAGCCTTGGCCTCACCACGCACCGACAAGGTTACAGGGACGTCGATTTGAGCACCTTCGCGCTCAACTTTCAGCACAATTTTCGTATCAGGGCGTACACGTACCAGGTCGACCACTTGCTGCCAATCGCCCAGCGCCTGGCCGTCAAGGGCCAACAGCCGGTCGCCGGTTTTCAGGCCTGCGGCCTGGGCCGGGCCTTTAGGGTCCAGCTCGGCGAGTACCGGCGGCAACGCCGGACGCCACGGACGGATGCCCAGGGACTTGATCGGATCTGGCTCGTCAGCGCCTTGAAGCCAATGGTCCAAGGCCAGCTCACGCGGGCTTTCGGCACTGGAATCCGGCTCACGCACCACCACATTGACAGTGCCGCTCTCACCCAGTCGCCGCACCAACTGCAAATTGACCGCGCCCCAACCCGTGGTGGGCTCGCCATCAATCG
This sequence comes from Pseudomonas sp. R1-43-08, assembly GCF_003852255.1. Classification (NCBI taxonomy): domain Bacteria; kingdom Pseudomonadati; phylum Pseudomonadota; class Gammaproteobacteria; order Pseudomonadales; family Pseudomonadaceae; genus Pseudomonas; species Pseudomonas sp. R1-43-08. Next base: position 1,405,946 of record NZ_CP027734.1, on the reverse strand, counting down.
AAACAATTTCCTGCCCTGCCACCAGCCCGGCCTTGGCCGCCATACTGCCCGTCTCGACCGCGCCGATGACCGGACGCACTTGCTGGCTGCCCAGCATGGCAAGGACCCAGAAGAACACCATCGCCAACAGGAAATTGGCAATCGGGCCGGCAGCGACAATGGCGATGCGCTGACGAACGGTCTTGCGGTTGAAGGATTGATCCAACTGGTCCGCAGGCACTTCGCCTTCGCGCTCATCGAGCATTTTCACATAGCCACCCAGCGGGATGGCTGCAATCACGAACTCGGTACCCTGACGATCATGCCAGCGAACCAGCGGCATGCCGAAACCGACGGAAAAACGCAATACCTTGACGCCGCAACGACGCGCCACCCAGAAGTGGCCGAATTCGTGGAAGGTAACCAGCACACCCAGAGCAACCAGGGTGCCGACAATCATGTAGAGCGCACTCATCTAATTTCTCCGCATTTCAATCCAATGCCTGAAGGCGCTTACCCGCCTACAGCCTGACGCGCGTTGCGGTCCAGCCATTGCTCGGCCAGGGCCCGAGCCTTTGTATCGGCCTCGAACACGGCCCCCAGGTCATCCACAGCCACAACCGGCTCAGAATCCAGAACGTCCTCGATGATACTCGCGATCTGCGGAAAGCGGATGCGCCGTTCGAGAAACGCCGCCACGGCCACTTCATTGGCTGCATTGAGCATGGCTGGCGCACTGTTGCCCGCCTCAGCTGCTTGCCGGGCCAGACGCAGGCACGGGAAGCGCTGTTCGTCCGGCGCCTGGAAATCCAGGCGCGCGATGGCAAACAGGTCCAATGGCGCCACACCGGAATCAATCCGCTCCGGCCAAGCCAGGGCATTGGCGATCGGCGTGCGCATATCCGGGTTGCCCAATTGCGCCAGTACCGAGCCGTCCACGTAATCCACCAGGGAATGAATCACACTTTGCGGGTGAATCACCACCTCCACCTGATCAGGCCGCGCATCAAACAACCAGCACGCCTCGATCAGCTCCAGGCCTTTGTTCATCATGCTTGCCGAGTCCACGGAGATTTTGCGCCCCATGGACCAGTTCGGGTGCGCGCACGCCTGGTCGGGGGATACATGCTCCAGCTCATCCACCGGAGTCTGCCGGAAGGGGCCACCGGACGCCGTCAGCAAAATCCGGCGCACGCCGACCTGGCCCAGGCCGCGGGCAAAATCAGCGGGCATGCACTGGAAGATCGCGTTGTGCTCGCTGTCCAGGGGCAACAGGACCGCCCCGCTCCTGCGCACGGCCTGCATAAAGAGCGCGCCGGACATGACCAGGGCTTCTTTATTGGCCAGCAGGATTTTCTTGCCCGCATCGACGGCAGCCAGTGTCGGGCGCAAACCCGCCGCACCGACAATAGCTGCCACGACCGTATCCACTTCGGCGTCCGCAGACACCTGGCACAACCCCTCTTCGCCCACCAGCACCTGGGTGGCAAGGCCGGCAGCCCGCAAATCATCCTGCAGGCTTCGCGCGGCAGCGGCCTGCGGCACCACGGCAAAGCGCGGCGAATGACGCACGCATAACGCCAGCAGTTCATTCATGCGCGTAAAGCCGGTCAGGGCGAAAACCTGGTAACGATCGGGGTGACGGGCGATGACATCCAGGCTGCTCAGCCCGACCGAGCCCGTCGCTCCAAGCACGGTGACCTGCTGCAGACGGCTCACGAAGCGATCATCCACAGCAACACGGCAAAGATCGGCAACGCGGCGGTGAGGCTGTCGATACGGTCCAGCACACCACCGTGACCTGGCAGCAGGTTGCTGCTGTCCTTGATCCCGGCCTGGCGCTTGAACATGCTCTCGGTGAGGTCGCCCACCACCGAAATGAATACCACGACGGCAGCCCCCAACAGGGCCAGGAAAATCTCCTTCACCGACCAGTCGCGCCACACACCGACCGCCAGCGCGATCAGCAGCGTCAAGGCCAGCCCGCCGTATACGCCTTCCCAGCTCTTGCCTGGGCTGACGGCCGGCGCCAGCTTACGCTTGCCAAAGGCACGGCCTGAAAAGTAAGCGCCGATGTCAGCGCCCCAGACCAGCACCATGACCGCCAGGATCAATTCGTTGCCATTCGGGAAACGCTTGATTTCCACCAAGCCTTGCCAGGCCGGCAGCAGGATCAGCAAGCCAATCACCAACTTGCAGGCCACACTGGACCAGTGACCGCTGGTGCGTGGATAGGTCAGCACCAGGAACGTCGCCAATGCCCACCACAATACCGACGCCCCGAGCACCCAGGGCGCAATATCGGGCAGGATGTACATCAGGAACAGCAACAGCGCGACGACCGCGGCGTACGCCACGCGTGGCAATTGGTCGCTGAAGCCCGCCAGACGCGCCCATTCCCATGCGCCGAGGGTTACCACCAGGCCGATGAACAGTGCAAAGCCGGAACCCTCGAGCAGGAAAAAACCACACAAGGCAATCGGCAGCAGGATCAGTGCTGTGATGATTCGTTGTTTAAGCATTTAAACCCGGGCTCCAGCTTCGATCTGCTCGCTCGTTTTACCGAAGCGACGCTGACGGGAAGCGAAATCGGCCAGCGCATTGCGCATGGCATCGTGTTTGAAGTCCGGCCAGAACAGGTCGGAGAAATACAACTCGGTATAGGCTAGCTGCCACAGCAGGAAATTGCTGATGCGGTGCTCACCACCGGTACGGATGCACAAGTCCGGCAACGGCAGGTCGCCGGTCACCAGGCAGGTTTGCAGCAGTTCGGGCGTGATGTCGTCGGGCCGCAAATGACCGGCCTGCACTTCGCGGGCCAGTCGCTGCGCAGCCTGGGCGATATCCCATTGGCCGCCGTAGTTGGCCGCGATTTGCAGCACGAAACGGTTGCTGCCGGCCGTGATAGCCTCGGCTTCACGCATGGCTGCCTGCAGCTCCGGATGGAACCGGGAACGGTCACCAATGATGCGCAGGCTGATGCCGTTGTCATTGAGGCGCTTGGCCTCGCGCCGCAGCGCCTTGAAGAACAGGTCCATCAAGGCACTCACTTCTTCGGCGGGCCGCTGCCAGTTCTCGCTGGAAAAGGCAAACAGCGTCAGCACTTCGACCTTGGCCTCGGCGCACACTTCGATGACAGCGCGCACCGCATCGACACCCGCTTTATGCCCGGCAACACCGGGCATAAAGCGTTTTTTCGCCCAGCGATTATTCCCATCCATGATGATCGCGACATGGCGCGGCACCACAGAGGGCACAGTCTGCTTGGTCTTTTCCATGAAGGCGTCCTGACCCCTTATACGGCCATCAGGTCCTTTTCTTTTTCTTCGGTGGCCTTGGTGATCTGGGCCTCCGCATCCTTGGTCAGCTTATCGATATCGGCAACGGCACGGCGCTCTTCGTCTTCGCTGATCTCCTTGTCCTTGACCAGCTTCTTCAGGTCACCCAAGGCATCGCGACGGATGTTGCGCACGGCAACCCGTGCATCTTCAGCCGCGCTGCGCGCCTGCTTGGTGAAGCCCTTGCGGGTCTCTTCGGTCAGGGCAGGCATGGAAATCAACAACAACTCACCCAGGTTGGTCGGGTTGAGGTTCAAGCCGGCACTCTGGATAGCTTTGTCGACCGCCCCGAGCATGTTGCGCTCGAAGGCTACGACCTGCAGGGTGCGCGAGTCTTTTACGGTGATGTTGGCCACCTGGGTAATGGAGGTGTCCGTACCGTAGTAGGGCACCATCACGCTGCCCAGGATGCTCGGGTGAGCCTTGCCCGTGCGAATCTGGCCGAATGCGTGGCTCAGAGACTCCAGGGATTTGTGCATACGCTCTTGAGCGTCTTTCTTGATTTCGTTGATCATTGTTGGCCTTCCTCGATCAGAGTCCCTTCTGCGCCGCCGTGTACGATATTCAGCAGGGCGCCGGGTTTGTTCATGTTAAATACGCGCAGCGGCATCTTGTGGTCGCGGCACAGACAGATAGCCGTCAGGTCCATCACACCCAGCTTGCGATCCAGCACTTCATCGTAGGTCAGATGATCGAACTTCTCGGCATGCGGGTCTTTGAATGGATCTGCAGTGTATACGCCATCCACCTTGGTCGCCTTCAACACCACGTCGGCGTCGATTTCGATAGCACGCAGGCATGCGGCCGAATCGGTGGTGAAGAACGGGTTACCGGTGCCCGCGGCAAAGATCACCACTTCCTTGGCGTTCAGGTGGCGCATGGCTTTGCGGCGATCGTAGTGATCGGTCACACCGACCATGGAAATAGCCGACATCACGATGGCCGAGATATTGGCACGCTCCAGGGCGTCACGCATGGCCAGGGCGTTCATCACAGTGGCCAGCATGCCCATGTGGTCGCCAGTGACCCGATCCATGCCGGCAGCACTCAGTGCCGCGCCGCGGAACAGGTTGCCACCACCGATCACCAGGCCCACCTGAACACCGATACCGACCAGTTGGCCGACTTCTAGCGCCATGCGGTCAAGCACCTTGGGGTCGATCCCGAACTCTTCCGAGCCCATCAGGGCCTCGCCGCTGAGCTTGAGTAGAATGCGTTTATAGCGAGCCTGATAACCACTGCCCTGCTGAGCCATTGCGAATCTCTCCTGCGGCGTATTTTTTAAAAAATTCTTGGCGAGCCGTTTACGGCTTGCGTTCACTCTAGCTGGACGCCATCACAGCGCCATCGGAACACGGCTTTGTAAGCCAGTTCCGAGGGGAAGCCAAATAAATTCGCCTTCCCATTTGAAAAGAGGCTGCGCGCGTGAGCGGGCAGCCTCTTTCGGGCGACAGTTGAAAACTGTCTTATTGCTTGGCGGCAGCCAGCTGGGCAGCAACTTCTTCAGCGAAGTTGTCGACCGGCTTCTCGATACCGTCGCCTACTTTGAAGTAGGTGAAGGAAACGATTTCAGCACCGGCTTTCTTGGCCAGTTCGCCAACCTTGATTTCAGGGTTCTTGACGAACGCCTGCTCAACCAGGCTTGCTTCAGCCAGGAACTTGCTGATACGGCCCTTGACCATATTCTCAACAATGTTTTCTGGCTTGCCTTTGATTTTTTCTTCGTTCAGCTGCAGGAACACAGCTTTTTCACGCTCGATCGCTTCGGCAGAAACTTCCGAAGGCAACAGGAACTCAGGGTTGCTGGCCGCTACGTGCATAGCGATATCTTTGGCCAGTTCAACGTTGCCGCCTTTCAGGACAACTGCAACACCGATCTTGTTGCCGTGCAGGTAACCACCTACCACGTCACCTTCAACGCGCACCAGGCGACGGATGTTGACGTTTTCGCCAACCTTGCCGACCAGTACCAGGCGATCAGCTTCTTGAGCTTCGATCAGCGGAGCGGCGTCAGTCAGTTTGTCGGCGAACGCTTTTTCAACGCTGGCGGCAACAAATGCCTTGAAGTCATCCTGCAGAGCCAGGAAGTCGGTCTGCGAGTTCACTTCCAGCAGTACTGCGGACTTGCCGTCTTCTTTCAGAGCGATAGCGCCTTCAGCAGCCACGTTGCCTGCTTTCTTAGCGGCCTTGATGGCGCCGGAAGCACGCATGTCGTCAATGGCTTTTTCGATGTCGCCGTCGGCCTTTTCCAGGGCCTTCTTGCAATCCATCATGCCTTCGCCGGTACGCTCACGCAGTTCTTTAACCAACGCTGCAGTAATTGCTGCCATTTTCAAATTCCTCTTGGATAGGTTTTCAACCATTCCACCCGATCGAACGGGGGATCAATTCTTCCCGAATATCCGTTGTAGGCTGCTGCACGTTACAGAGCAACGATGCGCCGCCACAAGTGGGCGCCAACAAATGGTTTTCGAGGTGGCAAAAAGGGGGCCAAGCCCCCTTTTTGCTTACTGAGTCAACGCCAGGGCGTCAATTACTCAGCTGCGGCTACCGGAGCTTCTTCAACGAACTGCTCGGTACCACCAGCAACGTGGTTGCGACCACGGATTACAGCGTCAGCCATCGAACCCATGTACAGCTGGATAGCGCGGATTGCGTCATCGTTGCCTGGGATGATGTAGTCAACGCCATCCGGGCTGCTGTTGGTATCGACTACGCCGATAACAGGGATGCCCAGCTTGTTGGCTTCGGTGATCGCGATGCGCTCGTGATCAACGTCGATAACGAACAGTGCGTCAGGCAGACCGCCCATGTCCTTGATACCACCCAGGGAACGATCGAGCTTTTCCAGGTCGCGAGTGCGCATCAGCGCTTCTTTCTTGGTCAGCTTGGCGAAAGTACCGTCTTCGGCTTGCACTTCAAGGTCACGCAGACGCTTGATGGAAGCACGGATGGTTTTGAAGTTGGTCAGCATGCCGCCCAACCAGCGGTGATCGACGTACGGCGAACCGCAACGTGCTGCTTCTTCAGCAACGATCTTGCCAGCGGAACGCTTGGTGCCGACGAACAGGATCTTGTTTTTGCCCTGGGCCAGGCGCTCTACGAAAGTCAAAGCTTCGTTGAACATTGGCAGGGTTTTTTCAAGGTTGATAATGTGAATCTTGTTACGCGCGCCGAAAATGTACTTACCCATTTTCGGGTTCCAGTAACGGGTCTGGTGACCGAAGTGCACACCGGCCTTCAGCATATCGCGCATGTTGACTTGGGACATGATAGTTCCTTAATAAGTCGGGTTTGGCCTCCACGTATCCCAATGACCAACCAGCGGCTTCAAGGCCTCTGGCACCCAGGTCATCGTGTCGACACGTGTGTGGATTTAAGCTCTGCGGGGCATCCCCGGAAAGCGGCGCATTTTATACCACAGCAAGGGCGAAAACGGAACCCGCAATCACATTTGCCGCAAGCTTCCCTGTTCCAACCCTTTGAATGGCGCCGATATACCCCCACTCTATAGAGAGAAGCGATCGTCAGGGGCTCATGGTTTGTCGCCCGCGTCTGTTAGAATCGCGTTTTTTTGTGGCGTGTGCGAAGTGTCGCACGCCCGTGAACCGTATTGATTTCAGCGCGTCGCGCTAGAGAGAGCCTGTATGACCGTTAGTTTGAAAACCGCCGAAGACATCGCCGGCATGCGCATTGCCGGCAAACTGGCCGCCGACGTGCTGGAAATGATCGCCGAACACGTCAAGCCCGGCGTCACCACCGAAGAACTGAACCAGATCTGCCATGACTATATTGTCAATGTGCAAAAGGCCATCCCGGCCCCGCTGAACTACAAAGGCTTTCCCAAGTCGATCTGCACCTCGGTCAACCACGTGGTGTGCCACGGGATCCCGGGTGACAAGCCGTTGAAGGACGGCGACACCTTGAACATCGACGTCACCGTGATCAAGGACCGCTACTTCGGCGACACCAGCCGCATGTTCCACGTCGGCAACGTGCCGGTCTGGGCCGAGCGCCTGTCCCAGGTGACCCAGGAATGCATGTACAAGGCCATCGAGATCGTCAAGCCAGGCTGCCGCCTGGGCGATATCGGTGAAGTGATCCAGAAGCACGCCGAAAAGAACGGCTTCTCGGTGGTGCGCGAGTTCTGCGGCCATGGCATCGGTACCGTATTCCATGAAGAGCCGCAGATCCTGCACTACGGCCGCGCCGGCACCGGCATGGAACTCAAGGCCGGCATGACCTTTACCATCGAGCCGATGATCAACCAGGGCAAGGCCGACACCAAGGTGCTGGGCGATGGCTGGACCGCCATCACCAAGGACCGCAAACTCTCGGCCCAGTGGGAGCACACCCTGCTGGTCACCGAAACCGGCTACGAAATTTTCACCCTGCGCGCCGACGACACGATCCCGCGCACGTCGGATGCTGCTTCGGCTTAGGGATTACTCAGGTTTTCCCCCACTGTTTTGTGAATGACTGATAGATAGAAAGGAAAGCCGATCGATGCCCCAGGTGGATCCCGAACTCTTCGACCGTGGCCAGTTCCAGGCCGAACTGGCGCTGAAGGCAAGCCCTATCGCCGCGTTCAAGAAGGCGATCCGCCAGGCCCGCGAGGTGCTCGATGGGCGCTTTCGCAGCGGCCGCGACATACGCCGGCTGATCGAGGACCGCGCCTGGTTCGTCGACAATATCCTGCAAAAAGCCTGGGAACAGTTCAGCTGGAGCAGCGAGGCGGATATCGCCCTGGTGGCGGTCGGCGGCTACGGTCGTGGTGAGCTGCACCCCTACTCCGACATCGACCTGCTGATTTTGCTGGACAGCGCCGACCATGAGATTTTTCGCGATTCCATCGAGCGGTTTCTGACGCTGCTGTGGGACATCGGCCTGGAAGTCGGCCAGAGCGTACGCTCGGTGGACGAATGCGCCGAAGAGGCCCGCGCCGACCTGACCGTCATCACCAACCTGATGGAAAGCCGCACCATCGCCGGCCCCGAGCGCCTGCGCCAACGCATGCTTGAAGTCACCAACACCGCACACATGTGGCCGAGCAAGGATTTCTTCCTGGCCAAGCGTGCCGAGCAAAAGGCGCGGCACCACAAATACAACGACACCGAATACAACCTGGAACCCAACGTCAAAGGCTCGCCGGGCGGGCTGCGCGATATCCAGACGATCTTGTGGGTGGCCCGTCGCCAGTACGGCACCCTGAACCTGCGCGCCTTGGCCGGCGAGGGCTTTCTGGTGGAGAGCGAAAACGCGCTGCTGGCCTCGTCCCAAGAGTTCCTGTGGAAAGTACGCTACGCCCTGCACATGCTTGCCGGGCGCTCGGAAGACCGCCTGCTGTTCGACCACCAGCGCTCCATCGCGACCCTGCTGGGTTTTGAAGGCGAAGACGCCAAGACCAGCATCGAAAGCTTCATGCAGCAGTATTACCGCGTGGTGATGAGCATTGCCCAGCTCAGCGACCTGATCATCCAGCACTTCGAAGAAGTGATCCTGGCCCCCGAAGACGAAGCGCCGCCGCAACCGATCAATTCGCGCTTCCAGCTGCACGACGGTTACATCGAGGCGCGCAACGACAACGTATTCCGCCGCACGCCGTTCGCCATGCTGGAAATCTTCGTGCTGATGGCCCAGCAGCCGGAAATCAAAGGCGTGCGCGCCGATACCATTCGCCTGCTGCGGGAAAACCGTCATCTGATCGACGATGAGTTTCGTCATGACATCCGCAACACCAGCCTGTTTATCGAACTGTTCAAGTGCAAGATCGGCATCCACCGCAACCTGCGGCGGATGAACCGCTACGGCATCCTCGGGCGCTACCTGCCGGAGTTCGGCTTTATCGTCGGGCAGATGCAGCACGACCTGTTCCACATCTATACCGTGGACGCCCACACCCTGAACCTGATCAAGCACTTGCGTAAGTTGCAGTACACCCAGGTGTCAGAGAAATTCCCACTGGCCAGCAAGCTCATGGCCAAGCTGCCCAAGCCGGAATTGATTTACCTGGCCGGCCTGTACCACGACATCGGCAAGGGCCGGCATGGCGATCACTCGGAGATCGGCGCGGTGGATGCCGAAGCGTTCTGCCAACGCCACCAGTTGCCGTTGTGGGACAGCCGCCTGATCGTCTGGCTGGTGCAGAACCACCTGGTGATGTCGACCACCGCCCAGCGCAAGGACTTGTCCGACCCGCAAGTGATCCACGACTTCGCGCAGATCGTCGGCGATGAAACCCGCCTCGACTACCTCTACGTGCTGACCGTCTCCGACATCAACGCCACCAACCCGACGTTATGGAACTCCTGGCGCGCCAGCCTGTTGCGCCAGTTGTACACCGAGACCAAGCGCGCCCTGCGCCGCGGCCTGGAAAACCCGGTAGACCGCGAAGAGCAGATTCGCCGCACCCAAAGCGCGGCCCTGGATATCCTGGTGCGCGGCGGCAACGACCCGGACGATGTCGAACAACTATGGTCGCAACTGGGTGACGACTATTTCCTGCGCCACACCGCCGGCGATGTCGCCTGGCACACCGACGCCATCCTTCAACAGCCGGCCGATGGTGGCCCGCTGGTCCTGATCAAGGAAACCACCCAGCGCGAATTCGAAGGCGGCACGCAGATCTTCATCTACGCGCCGGACCAACATGACTTCTTCGCCGTGACCGTGGCGGCTATGGACCAGCTCAACCTGAACATTCATGACGCCCGGGTGATCACCTCCAGCAGCCAGTTCACCCTCGACACCTACATTGTGCTCGACACCGAAGGCGACTCGATTGGCGACAATCCGGTGCGTGTGAAGAAGATCCGCGAAGGCCTGACCGAAGCCCTGCGCAACCCGGATGATTACCCGACCATCATCCAGCGCCGGGTACCGCGCCAGCTCAAGCACTTTGCCTTTGCGCCGCAGGTGACGATCTCCAACGACGCCCAGCGCCCGGTAACCGTGCTGGAGCTGAGCGCGCCGGATCGGCCAGGCCTGCTGGCACGCATCGGCGGGATTTTCCTGGAGTTCGACCTGTCGCTGCAGAACGCCAAGATTGCGACCCTCGGCGAGCGCGTGGAAGACGTGTTCTTCATCACCGACGCCGATAACCAGCCGCTGTCCGACCCTGAGCTGTGCCGCCGTTTGCAGGATGCGATCGTGGAGCAATTGAGCGTGACCCAGGAACCTGGCGTCGCGCTGACGCGCCTGACGATTTGAAACGCCGGCGTATATGGGAGGGGGCTTGCTCCCGATAGCAGTGGATCAGATAAGATCAGCTGACTGACACAACGCAATCGGGAGCAAGCCCCCTCCTACATTGAATTTTCGCCGGCAACCAGACCGCGTGCCGACAACTGAATTGACGAGACTTGCGATGAACAACGCCCTGAACCAGCTGCAGCCTTACCCATTCGAGAAACTGCGCGCCCTGCTCGGCAGTGTCACCCCCAACCCGGACAAACGCCCGATTGCCCTATCGATTGGCGAGCCCAAGCACAAATCACCGAGTTTCGTGGCTGAGGCGCTGAGCAACAACCTGGACCAGATGGCGGTGTACCCGACCACACTGGGCATCCCCGCATTACGCGAGGCCATTGGCGCCTGGTGCGAGCGCCGCTTCAACGTACCTGCAGGCTGGCTGGACCCGGCGCGCAATATCCTGCCGGTCAACGGCACACGCGAGGCACTGTTCGCCTTTACCCAGACCGTGGTCAATCGCGGTGACGACGCGCTGGTGGTGAGCCCAAACCCGTTCTACCAGATCTACGAAGGCGCCGCGTTCCTCGCCGGTGCCAAGCCGCATTACCTGGCGTGCCTGGATACCAATGGTTTCAACCCGGACTTCGATGCCGTGTCGCCAGACATCTGGAAACGTTGCCAGATCCTGTTCCTGTGCTCTCCGGGCAACCCGACCGGCGCGCTGATTCCGGTGGACACCCTGAAAAAGCTGATCGCCCTGGCCGATGAGCACGATTTCGTGATCGCCGCCGACGAGTGCTACAGCGAGCTGTACTTCGATGAGCAAACCCCGCCGCCAGGCCTGCTGAGCGCCTGTGTCGAACTGGGTCGCCAGGACTTCAAGCGTTGCGTGGTGTTCCACAGCCTGTCCAAGCGCTCCAACCTGCCGGGCCTGCGTTCGGGCTTTGTCGCTGGCGATGCTGAGATTCTCAAGGCTTTCCTGCTGTATCGCACCTATCACGGCTGCGCAATGCCGGTGCAAACCCAGCTGGCCAGCATCGCCGCCTGGCAGGACGAAGCGCACGTACAGGCCAACCGTGACCTGTATCGCGAGAAGTTCGACGCAGTGCTGGCGATCCTCAAACCGGTGCTGGATGTGCAAAGCCCGGACGGCGGCTTTTATTTGTGGCCGAATGTGAACGGGGACGATGCTGCTTTCTGCCGTGATTTGTTCGTGGAGGAACATGTGACGGTGGTACCGGGCTCTTACCTGTCCCGCGAAGTGGATGGCTTCAACCCAGGCGCCGGGCGTGTACGCCTGGCATTGGTTGCACCGCTGGCCGAATGTGTCGAAGCGGCTGGGCGGATTCGCGATTTCATCCAGCGCCGCGGTTGAGACACAAGCCGCTCCCAACGGGGCGGCCTCCAGCCTTGTATCTTGCAACCATTGCGAGGGAACAGAAACACGCAAACCTTACACCTAAGTTCATATAAACACTTAGGTGCCCCCATGACGCTCACGATTTCGCCCACTTCGCTTTCTGCTCATTGCGTCACCGCGCCGCTCAATAGAAGTAAGCGCGGCGTCGCCATGCCCGACAAGCTCTGGCCTCAGCATTCGGTGCTGACTATCTCCCTGCTGAACATGACCCCAGAACAGAAAGCGTTGGTAAAGCACAACATCAACGCGTGGGCCCCCCATACCAATCTCTACTTCAAGTTCACCGACAGCCCCAATGGCGATATCCGCATCACTGCGGACGCTGACACGAGAGCAGGATGGTCAAACGTGGGCACCGACGCAAAGAAGGTGCCTTTATCCGAACCGACCATGGGCATTAACTTCACAGTCTCGCCAAGCAGCGTCGCCGCAACGATCCAGCATGAATTCGGCCACGCCATCGGCCTCAAACATGAGCATCAGCACCCCGATCGGACGTTGGACCTGAACAGGCAGAACATCTATGACGAATATGCATCGAGAGGAGAACCCTCCTATAAGGCCAAGAACGATATCCTCCGCCCCTTCTCGCGCAAAGAGGTAAAGACTTCAAACTATGATGACAAATCCATCATGCACTATGGGATTCGCGCCTCACACCTGAATAGCGGAAATCCAATCCCGCGCAACTTCAAACTGTCTGAAGGCGATAAAAGCTTTGTGCAGTCACTGTACCCTGAAGATAAAACACTGCTCGGCAAACTGCTCGGTACCGGCATCCGCGCAATGATCAATGCCCAAACTACTTGACGCTGCCCAAGTTCGCTTCACTCATATCCAGATCCGCCAGAACTTCGCGCAATACATCATCGCCAATTTGATGTTGGCGACTCAAACGATACAACTCCAGCCGCTGCGCACGCAGCCCCTTGAGCCGCAGCTTGCGTTCCAGTTGATCCATCTGCAGCGCCAGGGCCTGGGCTTCGGCGGAATCGTTGAATACCTCAAGCTGGTGGCGATATTCCGACATCAATCGCGCCTTGAGCTCAGTGGCCAATGCCGCTTGAGCCGCATCCGACACTGCGGTTTCATCAGGTTCTTCAGCCTCCAGCGCATGGATCGCTGCCACGGCGGTTTTTTTCCAGGCCTCGCGAACCTCCCGGTGACGCTTTTCATCGGGGCTCTTTTCGATCCCGCGAAGCAGCAACGGCAGCGCGATACAGGCGGCGACCAGCGACAACAGAATGACGCCGGCCGCGATAAAGATCAGCAGGTCGCGCTCCGGAAAAGCCTGGCCCGGCGCCAGCAGCAATGGCACCGACATCACGCCCGCCAGTGTCACCGCACCGCGTACGCCGCCCACCGTCAGCAGCCAACAGGATCGCGCCGTGGGTACCAAGGTCAGCTCGCTTTTCCCACGCACACGACGCAGCAAGCCTGACAGCCGCCAAATGCTTTGTACCCAGATAAAGCGCAACACCACCAGCACCACGAAGATCGCAACCACGTCCAGGCAGCGGTACATCAAGGCCGGCCACAACGTCGGCTCATGACTCACCACTGCCTTGATGATGTCCGGCAGTTGCAGGCCCAGCAGCAGAAAGATCAGGCCGTTGAAGGCAAACTCCAGCAGCGACCAGACACTGCGATTGAGCAGGCGTGTACTGGTTTGACGCGGCAGCAGGTCCAGCCAGCTCTGCATCATGCCCGCCGCCACGGCCGACAAAATGCCCGACGCGCCCAAGCGTTCCGCCAGTACGTAGGCCGCGAAGGGCAGCAGCAACATGAACACCACGTGGGTGGCCGGGTCATCCCAACCTCGTGCAATCATCCAGGCACGCAGGCGACCGACCAGCCAGCTCAACGCCACACCGACCGCCAGCCCACCCACTGCGACCAAGACAAAGGTCAGGCTGGCATCGGCCAGGGAAAACACCCCGGTCAACGCGGCTGCCAGGGCAAACTTGAAGGTCACCAGGCCCGACGCATCATTCATCAAGGCCTCACCCTGGAGCATGTGCATCAAGGGCGTAGGCAGGCGATTCTGGGCAATCGCCGACACCGCCACGGCATCCGTCGGCGACAACACGGCCGCCAGGGCAAAGGCTACCGGCAACGGAATCGTCGGCAGAATCCAGTGAATGAAGTACCCCGCGCCGACCACCGTAAACAGCACCAGCCCCACGGCCAAGGTCAGGATCGGCCCGCGCAGGCGCCACAGCTCACGCTTGGGCATGCGCCAACCATCGGAAAACAGCAGCGGCGGCAAGAACAGAAACAGGAACAGCTCCGGGTCCAGCGCCACATGCAGCCCCAACGTGGGCCAGGCCAGCAGGGCCCCGGCGGCAATCTGTACCAGCGGCAGCGGCAGGGGAATGATGCGCCCGACCAGACGCGACACGCTGACCAGCATCAGCAGGATAAGAACGGTGTAGGCGGTTTGCATAACGCGGGTTTCCCAGACAATCGACTTGCAACGACACACATGAGGCAACAACTGGCCGTTGAAGTGCCATATTACCCAGCTATGGTAACCGGCTATGCGGCGCACTGCCCTTTGCACAAACGTCGCACAGCGCTGACGAACGGCGCCGAAACGCGCTGGGCGTGGCATAATCCGCGATCTTTCATTTTTCATTCATCCAAAGGGGGCAATTCCTTGACCGCTTCAAGCAAAACCTTGCACCTTTTCGGCATCAAAGCCTGCGACACCATGAAAAAGGCGCGCACCTGGCTTGATGAGCACGCTGTGAGCTATGAGTTCCATGATTACAAAACGGCCGGTATCGACCGCGAACACTTGACCCAATGGTGCAACGAGCACGGTTGGCAGGTGGTTTTGAACCGTGCGGGCACCACCTTTCGCAAACTCGAAGACGAACGCAAAGCCGATCTCGATCAGTCGAAAGCCATTGAATTGATGCTCGCGCAACCCTCGATGATCAAGCGCCCGGTGCTCGATCTCGGTGACAGAACCCTGATTGGCTTCAAGCCAGATAGTTATTCGGCGGCCCTCAAGTAGGCCAGCCTTCCATTTTTGTAGAGGTAACAGCATGTCCAATTCCCTGTTCAGCCTGGGCTTCGGCGTCGGCACTCAGAACCGCCAAGGTGCTTGGCTGGAAGTGTTTTACGCACAGCCCTTGCTCAACCCGTCGGCTGACATCGTCGCGGCCATCGCGCCGATCCTTGGCTACACCGAAGGCAACCAGGCGATTACCTTCACCGTCACCCAGGCCCTGCAACTGGCCGACGCGCTCAAAGGCGTCGACGCCACCCAGGCCGCCCTGTTGAGCCGCCTGGCTGAAAGCCATACGCCGCTGGTTGCGACCTTGCTGGCCGAAGACGCCGCCCTGACCTCCACGCCTGAGGCCTACCTCAAGCTGCACCTGCTGTCCCACCGCCTGGTCAAACCCCACGGCCTGAACCTGGCCGGCGTGTTCCCGCAACTGCCGAACGTGGCCTGGACTAGCCAGGGCGCCATCGACATCGCCGAACTGGCCGAACGCCAGTTGGAAGCACGCCTGCGCGGCGAGCTGCTGGAAGTGTTCTCGGTGGACAAATTCCCGAAAATGACCGACTACGTCGTACCGAGCGGTGTGCGTATCGCTGATGCCGCCCGCCTGCGCCTGGGCGCCTACGTGGGCGAAGGCACCACCGTCATGCACGAAGGTTTCGTCAACTTCAACGCCGGCACCGAAGGCCCAGGCATGATCGAAGGCCGCGTATCGGCAGGCGTGTTCGTCGGCAAGGGTTCCGACCTGGGCGGCGGCTGCTCGACCATGGGTACCCTGTCGGGCGGCGGCAACATCGTGATCAAGGTCGGCGAAGGCTGCCTGATCGGCGCCAATGCCGGTATCGGTATCCCGCTGGGCGACCGCAACACCGTGGAGTCCGGCCTGTACGTGACCGCCGGGACCAAAGTTGCCTTGCTGGACGAGAAGAACCAACTGGTCAAAGTGGTCAAGGCGCGTGAACTGGCCGGCCAACCGGACCTGCTGTTCCGCCGCAACTCCGAGACCGGTGCCGTGGAGTGCAAAACCCACAAATCGGCCATCGAACTGAACGAAGCGCTGCACGCTCACAACTAAGCAGCCACTCGATGCCCCAGCGGGCCGCACCTTCGGGTTGCGGCCCGCTTATACGAGTCTTGAACATCATGCTTGTGCCCTCCCCCTGGCGTGCCGACTTCCCAGCCATCGCCACCCTGCAACGGCAAGACCAGACCTACCTGGACAACGCCGCCACCACGCAAAAACCCCAAGCCCTGCTGGATGCAATCAGCCATTACTACGCCAATGGCGCAGCCAACGTGCACCGTGCCCAGCATTTGCCGGGAGCCCATGCGACCCAGGCGTTTGAAGACAGTCGCAGCAAGGTTGCGCAGTGGTTGAATGCGGGTGACAGCGGGCAGGTGGTGTTTACCCACGGCGCGACCTCTGCGCTGAACCTCCTGGCCTACGGCCTCGAGCACTTATTCGACGCGGGCGATGAGATTGCCATCAGCGCCCTGGAGCACCACGCCAACCTGTTGCCCTGGCAGCAACTGGCCAGACGTCGCGCACTGACGCTGGTGATACTGCCCCTGGACGCTGACGGCGTGATCGACCTTGACTCCGCTGCCCGGCTGATCGGCCCGCGCACGCGGCTGTTGGCGGTCAGCCAGTTATCCAACGTACTCGGCACCTGGCAGCCGCTCGACGCCTTGCTCGAGCTGGCCCGCAGCCACGGCGCGCTGACGGTGATCGACGGCGCTCAAGGCATTGTCCATGGCCGCCACGACGTGCAGGCTCTGGGCTGCGACTTCTATGTATTTTCCAGTCACAAACTGTACGGCCCAGACGGGGTCGGCGTGCTCTACGGCCGCCACGAAGCCTTGCACCGCCTGCGCCACTGGCAGTTTGGCGGAGAAATGGTGCAGCAGGCGGACTACCACAGCGCCAGCTTCCGCCCTGCCCCCCTGGGTTTTGAGGCGGGAACGCCACCGATAGCCGGCGTGATCGGCCTGGGGGCGACCCTGGATTACCTGACTTCGCTGGATCCACAGGCGGTGGTCAGGCATGAAGCGGCACTGCACGATTATTTGCTGCGCGGCTTAAAAGCGCGCAATGGCGTGCGCATACTCGGCGCGCCGCAAGTGGCGCTGGTCAGCTTTGTGGTGGAGGGCGTGCATAACGCCGACCTCGCGCACCTGCTGACCGAGCAGGGGGTCGCCGTGCGTGCCGGTCATCACTGTGCGATGCCGTTGCTCAAGATGCTGCAGCTGCCGGGGGCGATTCGCGTGTCCCTCGCGCTGTACAACGACTCCGATGACCTGGAGCGCTTCTTTGAAGCGCTGGACCAGGCGCTGGAGATGCTGCGATGAGCTTGCCGGTGGATGCGGTGGCCGCGCTGGAAGCCTTTCAGTCAGTCGGCAGTTGGGAACAACGCGCCCGAATGCTGATGCAATGGGGTGAACGCCTGCCCGCCTTGGCGGATGAGGATAAGGTCGATGCCAACCTCGTACAGGGCTGTGAGAGCCTGGTGTGGTTGGTGGGGCATTTGCACAATGGCCATTGGCAGTTTGCCGCCAGCAGCGAGGCGCGGATGATTCGTGGACTGGTGGCGTTATTGCTGGCGCGGGTGAATGGGTTGTCGGCGGCTGAGTTGCAGGTGGTGGACTTGCCCGACTGGTTCAATCAACTCGGGCTTTCCCGCCAACTGTCGCCGTCACGCAGCAATGGCCTCAATGCAGTCTTGCAGCGCATGCGCGAACTCAGCCATACATAAAACCAAATGTGGGAGGGGGCTTGCCCCCGATTGCGGTGGATCAGTCAACTTATTCAGTGACTGACACTAAGCTATCGGGAGCAAGCCCCCTCCCACATTTTCAGACAGGCTTGACCCGCTCCGACGGCCGGCGCACCCCGGCCACAATCTTGTCCACCGCCTTGGTCGCCGCCACCATGCCGAACGTGGCGGTCACCATCATTACCGCGCCAAACCCTCCCGCGCAGTCCAGCTTCACGCCGTCGCCGACAAAACTCTTCTGCAAACAGATGCTGCCGTCCGGCTTGGGATAGCGCAGCTGCTCGGTGGAAAACACGCAGGGCACGCTGTAATGGCGGGTTACCGTGCGTGAGAAGCCATAGTCACGACGAAGAGTGGAGCGCACTTTCGAGGCCAGCGGGTCGTTGAAGGTGCGGTTCAGGTCGCACACCTGGATCAGCGTCGGGTCGATCTGCCCGCCGGCGCCACCGGTGGTGATGATCTGGATCTTGCGGCGTTTGCACCAGGCAATCAGCGCCGCCTTGGCGTTGACCGCGTCGATGCAGTCGATCACGCAATCAATGTTCGGGGTGATGTACTCGGCCATGGTGTCGCGGGTAACGAAGTCCGCCACCGCATGCACGGTGCAATCCGGGTTGATACCGCGCAGGCGTTCGGCCATCACCTGGACCTTGGGTTTGCCCACGGTGCTGTCCAGCGCATGCAGTTGGCGGTTGCTGTTGCTGACGCAAACGTCATCCAGGTCAAACAGCGAAATCTCGCCCACCCCGCAACGGGCTATCGCTTCCGCCGCCCACGAGCCCACGCCGCCGACGCCGACGATCGCCACATGGGCCGCTTTCAAGCGTTCCAGGCCCTCAATGCCATACAAGCGGGCGACGCCTGCAAACCGCGGATCTTCTGTGCTCATGACCATTACCCTAAAAACCGGCGCGCATTATGGACTACGCCGCGACAAGTTCGAAGCTTCCAGCTACAAGTAAAGAACTTAGGTGAACATTCGCGGACTAACGTCCGGCTTTTCTCTGTCTGCTGTACGCTCAGGGAAAGGCCGGTGTAGGATGCGCGCCGTTCGGTGCAGGCCGACACCTCTTTTCGTTCCACACCCTTTGGAACCCGAAATAACCATGGCATCGCGTAAATTTGGACTCAACCTGGTGATCGTGCTGGCAATCGCCGCGCTGTTCACTGGCTTCTGGGCGCTGATCAACCGCCCGGTCACCGCTCCCAACTGGCCCGAACAGATTTCCGGGTTCTCTTACTCGCCGTTCCAGCAAGGCCAGTATCCTCAGAAAAACCAGTACCCGTCTGACGACCAGATGCGCCAGGACCTGGCGATCATGAGCAAGCTGACGGACAACATCCGTACCTACTCGGTCGACGGCACCCTGGGCGATATTCCCAAGCTGGCCGAAGAGTTCGGTCTGCGGGTGACACTGGGGATCTGGATCAGCCCGGACCTTGAGCGCAACGAACGCGAAATCCAGCGCGCCATCGAAATCGCCAACAGCTCGCGCAGCGTCGTGCGCGTGGTGGTCGGTAACGAAGCGTTGTTTCGTGAAGAAATCACCCCGCAGGACTTGATCGTGCTACTGGACCGCGTGCGTGCAGCGGTCAAGGTGCCGGTGACGACTTCCGAGCAGTGGCACATTTGGGAAAAAAACCCGGAACTGGCCAAGCACGTCGACCTGATCGCCGCGCACATCCTGCCGTTCTGGGAATTTATCCCCATGGACAAGGCCGGCCAGTACGTACTCGACCGTGCGCGGGACCTGAAGAAACTGTTCCCGAAAAAGCCGCTGCTGCTGTCGGAAATTGGCTGGCCGAGTAACGGACGCATGCGCGGTGGTAATGAAACCTCACCTGCCGACCAGGCGGTTTATCTGCGCACGCTGGTGAACAAACTCAATCGCCAGGGCTACAACTACTTTGTCATCGAGGCCTTCGATCAGCCTTGGAAAGTCAGCGACGAAGGCTCGGCGGGCGCTTATTGGGGCGTATTCAACGCCGCGCGTCAGCAGAAATTCAACTTTGAAGGCCCGGTGGTAGCGATCCCGCAGTGGCGCGTGCTGGCCATCGGTTCGGTGGTGCTGGCGCTGCTGTCCCTGACCCTGCTGATGATCGACGGCTCGGCCCTGCGCCAGCGCGGTCGTACCTTCCTGACGTTTATCGCGTTCCTGTGCGGTTCGGTGCTGGTGTGGATCGGCTACGACTACAGCCAGCAATACAGCACCTGGTTCAGCGTGACCGTGGGCATTCTCCTGGCCCTCGGTGCCCTGGGTGTGTTTATCGTGCTGCTGACCGAAGCCCACGAACTGGCGGAAGCGGTGTGGACCCACAAACGCCGACGTGAATTCCTGCCGGTCGAAGGAGAGTCGGACTACCGCCCGAAAGTGTCGATCCATGTGCCGTGCTACAACGAGCCGCCGGAGATGGTCAAACAGACCCTCGACGCCCTGGCCGCACTCGATTACCCGGACTACGAAGTCCTGATCATCGACAACAACACCAAGGACCCGGCGGTATGGGAACCGGTGCGCGACTACTGCGAAACCCTGGGCCCGCGCTTCAAGTTCTTCCACGTCGCGCCCCTCGCCGGTTTCAAGGGTGGCGCGCTGAACTACCTGATCCCGCACACCGCCAAGGACGCCGAAGTGATCGCGGTGATCGACTCGGACTATTGCGTGTCGCCCAACTGGCTCAAGCACATGGTGCCGCACTTCGCCGACCCGAAAATCGCCGTGGTGCAGTCGCCCCAGGATTACCGCGACCAGAACGAAAGCACCTTCAAGAAGCTCTGCTACGCGGAATACAAAGGCTTCTTCCATATCGGCATGGTCACCCGCAACGACCGCGACGCGATCATCCAGCACGGCACCATGACCATGACCCGTCGCTCGGTGCTCGAAGAACTCGGCTGGGCCGACTGGTGCATCTGTGAAGACGCCGAACTGGGCCTGCGCGTGTTCGAGAAAGGCCTGTCGGCGGCGTATTACCACGACAGCTACGGCAAGGGCCTGATGCCCGATACCTTTATCGACTTCAAGAAACAGCGTTTCCGCTGGGCCTACGGTGCGATTCAGATCATCAAGCGCCACACCGCCAGCCTGCTGCGCGGCAAAGGCACCGAGCTGACCCGTGGCCAGCGCTATCACTTCCTCGCGGGCTGGCTGCCGTGGGTGGCTGATGGCATGAACATCTTCTTCACCGTGGGCGCGCTGCTGTGGTCGGCGGCGATGATCATCGTGCCGACCCGCGTCGATCCGCCGTTGCTGATCTTCGCGATCCCGCCGTTGGCGTTGTTCGTGTTCAAGGTGGGCAAGATCATCTTCCTCTACCGCCGTGCGGTCGGGGTGAACCTCAAGGATGCCTTCTGCGCGGCCCTGGCCGGCCTGGCGTTGTCGCACACCATCGCCAAAGCGGTGCTGTACGGCTTCTTCACCACCAGCATTCCGTTCTTTCGTACACCAAAAAACGCGGATAACCATGGCTTCTGGGTGGCGATTTCCGAAGCCCGCGAAGAAATGTTCATCATGCTGCTGTTGTGGGGCGCCGCCTTGGGGATTTACCTGGTGCAAGGCCTGCCGAGCAATGACATGCGCTTCTGGGTGGTAATGTTGCTGGTGCAGTCGCTGCCGTACTTGGCGGCGCTGATCATGGCGTTTTTGTCGTCGCTGCCGAAACCGGCGCCGAAGGCAGAGCCTGTCACCGCCGTGTAAAAACTTGCGCAATGCACTAAACGGCGGCCTCTGGCCGCCGTTTTGCTATAAGATAACGGCCGTTTTATACGCCTTGCACACATCACTGTAGGAGCGAGCTTGCTCGCGAAAATCGTTAACGATGAAGCGGGCACCCTGAATGCACGCGGAGCCCTTGCGTTTTTCGCGAGCAAGGGCTAGCCGCCCGCCTCGCTCCTACAATTAGAACGTCGCTGTCTCGATTTCCGGAGTTCTCCCATGACGGCCCATGCCGACCTTTCGCCGACCCTTCAACTCGCCATCGACCTGATCCGTCGCCCGTCGGTCACGCCGATCGATGCCGATTGCCAGAAGCTGATGATGCAGCGCCTGGGCGACGCCGGTTTTGCGCTCGAGCCGATGCGCATTTTCGAGGTGGATAACTTCTGGGCCACCCATGGCAAACGCGAAGGCCCGGTGCTGTGCTTTGCCGGCCACACCGACGTGGTGCCGACCGGGCCGGTGCAGGCCTGGCAGAACGACCCGTTCGACGCGCTGATCGACGAACACGGTATGCTCTGCGGCCGTGGCGCGGCGGATATGAAAGGCAGCCTGGCGGCGATGCTGGTGGCGGCGGAGCGTTTTGTCGCCGACTACCCGGACCACAAAGGCTCGGTTGCCTTCCTGATTACCAGCGATGAAGAAGGCCCGGCGCACCATGGCACCAAGGCTGTGGTCGAGCGCCTGGCCGCACGCAATGAGCGCCTTGACTGGTGCATCGTCGGCGAGCCATCGAGCACGACACTGGTGGGCGATGTGGTCAAGAACGGCCGTCGTGGCTCCCTCGGCGCCACCCTGACCGTGCGCGGTGTACAGGGCCACGTGGCGTATCCGCACCTGGCGAAGAACCCGATCCATCTGGCCGCACCGGCATTGGCCGAACTCGCCGCCGAGCATTGGGATGACGGCAACACCTTCTTCCCACCGACCAGTTTCCAGATCTCCAACCTTAATTCCGGCACCGGCGCCACCAACGTCATTCCCGGCGACCTGACAGCGGTGTTCAACTTCCGTTTCTCCACCGAATCCACCGTGGAAGAGTTGCAGCAGCGGGTCGCAGCGATTCTGGATAAACACGGCCTGGACTGGCATGTGGACTGGGCGCTGTCGGGCCTGCCGTTCCTCACCGAGCCGGGCGCATTGCTCGACGCGGTATCGGCCAGCATCAAGGCGATCACCGGGCGTGAAACCAAGGCATCCACCAGTGGCGGTACCTCCGATGGCCGTTTCATTGCGACCCTGGGTACCCAGGTGGTCGAGTTGGGCCCGGTGAATGCGACGATCCATCAGGTCAACGAGCGCGTCCTCGCCAGCGACCTCGATGTGTTGACCGAAATCTACTACCAGACCCTGATCAAGTTGCTCGCCTGATGCTTGCCTGCCCCCTTTGCAGCGCCCCGCTCACCGCGGTGGACAACGGTGTGGCGTGCCCCGCCGGGCACCGTTTCGACCGCGCGCGCCAGGGCTACCTGAACCTGTTGCCGGTGCAGCACAAGAACAGCCGCGACCCGGGCGATAACCTGGCGATGGTCGAGGCGCGCCGCGACTTCCTCAATGCCGGGCACTACGCCCCTGTGGCCAAGCGACTGGCGGAGCTGGCCGCCGAACGCGCGCCACAACGCTGGGTGGACATCGGCTGTGGCGAGGGCTACTACACCGCGCAAATCGCCGATGCCCTGCCCGACGCCGACGGCTACGCCCTGGATATTTCCAAGGAAGCGGTCAAGCGCGCGTGCAAGCGCAACCCGGCGCTGACCTGGTTGATCGCCAGCATGGCCCGCGTCCCATTGGCCGACGCCAGTTGCCAGTTTCTCGCCAGCGTGTTCAGCCCGCTGGACTGGCAGGAAGCCAAACGCCTGCTCAGCCCTGGCGGCGGCTTGATGAAGGTGGGCCCCACCCGCGGCCACCTGATGGAGCTGCGCGAACGCTTGTACGACGAAGTGCGCGAATACACCGACGACAAACACCTGGCACTGGTGCCGGATGGCATGGGCCTGGCGCACAGTGAAACCCTTGAGTTCACACTGTGCCTGGCCGAGCCCGGGGACCGCGCCAACCTGCTGGCCATGACCCCTCACGGCTGGCGTGCGAGCGCCGAGCGCCGCAGCGAGGTGATCGAAGCCACCGAGCCGCTGCAGGTGACCGTGTCGATGCGCTACGATTATTTCGTGCTTCAATAACCGACTTTTCAGCACCCGCGAATGGATTTTCGAATCCCGCAACGAGGAACATCCATGCGCCAACCCGATATTGAGATTTACCTGAAGGACGCCGACGTCGACTACAAGGCCATCGCCGCCTGGCTGGGCGCCGCCCTGGGCCCGTGCACCGACTGGGTCCAGAAGGGCCAGACCTACAAGTGCAAAGCCGGCAACGTGCCGGTGACCTGGTTGCCAAAAGCCGTCGGCAAATGGAACAGCCTGTACCTGGAAAGCGATCAGACGCCGTGGGACGACGACATCGCCTGCGCCCGCGCCGCGTTTGCCGCATTGAATGTTGAAGTGCGCTGCGCGCCGGGGACTTGGGTCGAGGAAGAGGGTGAGGAAAGCGCCGACACCTGGATTCGCATCAGCGCAGATGGTGAAGAACAGATCACCTGGAAGACCGCCTGACCCCGAACGCTGCAAACCCAATCAAAAATGTGGGAGGGGGCTTGCTCCCGATAGCGGTGCATCAGTCGATTTATTCAGCGACTGACACTCAGCAATCGGGAGCAAGCCCCCTCCCACATGGGTTTGGCGGTGTAGCAAATTACAGGCCGACCACATCCTCCGCCTGCAAGCCCTTATCGCCTGTCACCACGGCGTATTCCACCTGTTGGCCCTCGGCCAGCGAGCGGTGGCCGTCACCGCGAATGGCACGGTAGTGCACGAACACATCCTTGCCGTCTTCACGCTGGATAAAGCCATAGCCCTTGGCGTCGTTGAACCACTTCACACTGCCGGTTTCGCGCGTTGTCATCTGTTCACTCCCACTGGTTTTTATTATTGAGTCGCTGGCGTTGAACTGCCGAGTATAAGACACGTTCAAAAACCATCAACCCAACTTTACATCGCCGCTTTTTTGCCGATTTTCGGTGAATACGGCACACTACCCGCCCGAGCGCCTGCTCGGTTTTTCCACTTGAAGCAGTTCGCCTATGACCCGCTCCCCGTTCCGTCGTCTGGTGTTTGGCACCTTGCGTCGACTGCTGTACCTCTGGGTTCGCTCGGAGACGATCAACCAGTCGTCCCTCACCCTTAACCTGGACCGCAGCCGGCCGGTGTTCTACGTCCTGCAATCGCCCTCCCTGACCGAATTGGCCGTGGTCGATACCGAGTGCACCAAGGCCGGCCTGCCGCGCCCGGTGCTGCCGGTTTCGGTAGGCCCGTTGATGGAACCCGCAGCGTTCTTTTACCTCACGCCGGACCCGGATTGGCTCGGCCGCCAGGACAAGCGCGGCACACCGCCCACCCTGACGCGCCTGGTCAACACCTTGACCGAACATGCCGAAGAGAATGCACAAATCATTCCGGTCAGCGTGTTCTGGGGCCAATCCCCCGAAAGTGAGTCCAGCCCCTGGAAACTGTTGTTCGCCGACAGCTGGGCGGTCACCGGGCGCCTGCGCCGGTTGTTGAGCATTCTGATCCTGGGTCGCAAGACCCGGGTGCAATTCTCCGCGCCCATCAACCTGCGTGAATTGATCGAGCACAATAAAGGGCACGAACGCACCGTGCGCATGGCCCAACGCATCCTGCGCGTGCACTTTCGTAACCTGAAGACCGCCGTGATCGGCCCCGACCTGTCCCACCGTCGCAACCTGGTGAAGGGCCTGGTCAATATGCCGCTGGTGCGCCAGGCCATTGCCGATGAAGCCGAGCGCGAGAAAATCTCGCCGGAAAAAGCCAAGGCCCTGGCGCTGCGCTATGGCAACGAAATCGCCTCGGACTACACCTACACGGCGATCCGCTTCCTGGAAGTGGTGCTGAGCTGGTTCTGGAACAAAATCTACGACGGCATCAAGGTCAATAACATCGAGGGTGTGCAACAGGTTGCCCAGGGCTACGAAGTGATCTACGTGCCTTGCCACCGCAGCCATATCGACTACCTGCTGCTGTCCTACCTGCTGTTCAAGAATGGCCTGACCCCGCCGCACATTGCCGCCGGCATCAACCTGAACATGCCCGTGATCGGCAGCCTGCTGCGTCGTGGCGGTGCGTTTTTCATGCGCCGCACCTTCAAGGGCAACCCGCTGTACACCTCGGTATTCAACGAATACCTGCACACCCTGTTCACCAAGGGTTTCCCGGTGGAGTACTTCGTCGAAGGCGGCCGTTCGCGCACCGGGCGCATGCTGCAGCCGAAAACCGGGATGCTGGCGATCACCCTGCGCAGTTTCCTGCGCTCTTCGCGCATGCCCATCGTGTTCGTGCCGGTGTATATCGGCTACGAACGGGTGCTGGAAGGCCGTACCTATCTGGGCGAGCTGCGCGGTGCGAGCAAGAAGAAAGAGTCGATTTTCGATATTTTCAAAGTGGCAGGCGCGCTCAAGCAGCGCTTCGGCCAGGTCGCGGTCAACTTCGGCGAGCCGATCAAGCTGGCGGAGTTTCTCGACCACGAGCAACCGGATTGGCGCTCTCAGGAACTGGGCCCGAACTACAAGCCGGCCTGGCTGAATGAAACCACTCACCGCCTCGGCGAGCAGGTGGCCCGCCACTTGAACGAAGCCGCTGCGGTGAACCCGGTGAACCTGGTGGCATTGGCGCTGCTGTCTACCACTCGCCTGGCGCTGGATGAGCAGGCCATGGCCCGCCAGTTGGACCTGTACCTGGCGCTGCTGCGCCGCGTGCCCTATTCACCGCATACCACCCTGCCGGAAGGCGACGGCCTGGCGCTGATCAAGCACGTCAAGGACATGAAGCTGCTGTCGGAACAGAGCGATGCCCTGGGCAAAATCGTCTATCTGGATGAGCAGAACGCCGTCCTGATGACCTATTACCGCAACAACGTGCTGCACATCTTCGCCCTGCCCGCGCTGCTGGCGAGTTTCTTCCAGAGCAGTTCGCGGATGAGCCGCGAACAGATCCTGCGCTACACCCATGCGCTCTATCCGTACCTGCAGTCGGAGCTGTTCATCCGCTGGTCTCTGGAGGAGCTGGATGCGGTGGTCGACCAATGGCTGGATGCTTTCGTCGAACAGGGCCTGCTGCGCTTCGAAAACAACGTGTACCTGCGCCCGGCGCCGAGTTCGCGGCATTTCGTGCTACTGACGCTACTGTCCAAGAGCATCGCCCAGACCCTGCAACGCTTTTACATGGCGATCTCGCTGCTGCTCAACAGCGGCCAGAACAGCGTTAGCGCCGAGGAGCTGGAAGACCTGTGCACGGTCATGGCCCAGCGGCTGTCGATCCTGCATGGCCTCAATGCCCCGGAATTCTTCGACAAGAGCCTTTTCCGACATTTCATCCAGACCTTGCTGGAGCAAGATGTGCTGCGCCGCGATGAAGCCGGCAAGCTGAGCTATCACGACCTGCTCGGCGAGCTGGCCGAAGGCGCGGCCAAGCGTGTACTGCCGGCGGACATTCGCTTGTCGATCCGCCAAGTAGCGTTGCATCGCGTCGATGGGGCGGCCGAGCAACCGGTGGAACCGGCGCAATCCCCACAAGATTGAACAAGGCGCCGGGCGGTTTCCGGCGCCGTTGATAAGGAGCTGCACCATGAAGAAGATCATCCTCCTGGGCCTCACTACCCTGCTCGGAGCCTGCCAATCCATGTCTCCCACCCCCAAGGCCAGCCTCGACGGCGAAGTGTTCTACCTGCAACGCATCGCCCTGCCGCCTACCGCCACCTTGAGCGTCAGCCTGCAAGACGTGTCGCTGATGGACGCCCCGGCCGTGGTGCTCGCCGAACAGAAAGGCCCGATCAAAGGCCAGGTGCCGCTGCCGTTTCACCTGAGTTATGACCCGGCGCAGGTCAAGCCGGGCCATCGCTACTCGGTCAGCGCTCGCATCGAGGTAGATGGCAAGCTACTGTTCATCACCACTGAACGGCACGCCGTACAGCTCGACGGCCAGGATCAACAGCCGCTGCGCGTGCGCGTCGATGCTGCAGCCCACTGAATTCAACCACAAGGAAGCGCCCATGCTCCGTAACCCTCTTCGCCTCACGGCCCTGCTCACCGGCCTGCTGCTGGGCACCAGCGCCATGGCACTGGACCTTGGCAGCCTGTCCCAGGGCGACGCCAGCGGCGGCCTCAAGGACGCCTTGACCCAAGGCGCACAGATCGCCGTGAAACAACTGGGCACGCCCGGTGGTTTCAGCAATAACCCCGACGTGAAGATCGGCTTGCCGGGCAAGCTGGGCAAGGTCGCTGACAAGTTGAAGATGTTCGGCATGGGCGATCAGGTCACCCAGCTCGAAACCAGCATGAACAAAGCGGCGGAAACCGCCGTTACCCAGGCTCAGCCGATTCTGGTCAATGCCGTGAAAAACATGAGTGTGACCGATGCCAAAGGCATCCTCAGCGGCGGCCAGGACTCAGCCACCCAGTACCTGAACAAGAGCAGTCGCGACCAAATCCGCGCCAAGTTCCTGCCCATCGTCAAGGCTGCCACCGACAAGGTCGGCGTGGCCCAGCAGTACAACGCACTCGCCGGCAAGGCCGCCGCGTTTGGCGCGGTGGACGCCAAAAGCGCCAATGTTGAAAACTACGTGACCGAACAGGCGCTGGACGGCTTGTTCAAGATGATCGCGCAGCAGGAAGAAACGATTCGCAAGAATCCGGCAGCTGCCGCCACCAGCCTTGCCAAGAAAGTGTTCGGCGCCCTGTAAACACCTGTATGCACCCGAGCAGGCGGGGAAGATCACCTGCTCGGGTGCCGCTCACTGCACCGTCAGAACAGCTTGCCGGCCAGCCCGCCAAAGATCACCGCACCCAGCGGCATCACGCCTACGCCGAACTTGATCGAGCCACCACCGCCATGGCAGTCGGGTTTGGGTTTGCACTTGTCATTACAGTCATTTGCAGGTGGCTTGGGCTTTGCGCAGTTACCGCCGCCGAAGCTGCTGCTGACAGAAACGCTCAACGATTTGCCGATGAAAAATCCCATTGGACACTCCTTGAATCATCAGATGTGAGATCCGGCCCGCCGGCGTGAAATCCGTCGGACTGAATACCTGTAATCAGGTAGTCCATGAGTGGCGAAACCTTAAGAAACGTTCCTTGCGAAGATTCCAATCATTGCCGCTTGACCCTGAACCACGCGGCGTAAAGCGCCGGTAGAAACAGCAGCGTCAACGCCGTCGCCACGATCAACCCGCCCATGATTGCCACCGCCATCGGCCCGAAGAACACACTGCGCGACAGTGGAATCATCGCCAGTACCGCAGCGAGTGCGGTCAGCACGATCGGCCGAAAGCGTCGGACCGTGGCTTCAATAATCGCTTGCCAGGGCGCCAGCCCCGCCTTGATGTCCTGTTCGATCTGGTCGACCAATATCACCGAGTTGCGCATGATCATCCCCGACAGGGCGATGGTGCCGAGCATCGCCACGAAACCAAATGGTTGACGAAACACCAGCAGAAACAGTGTGACGCCGATCAAGCCCAACGGAGCAGTCAGAAACACCATCGCTGTGCGTGAGAAGCTGCGCAGTTGCAGCATCAGCAAGGTCAGCACCACCACGATAAACAACGGCACACCGGCCTTCACCGAGTTCTGTCCACGCGCAGAGTCCTCCACGGTGCCACCGACCTCCAGCAAATAGCCGTCAGGCAACTCGGCACGCACGCCTTCAAGGGTCGGCAGGATCTGCTGGACCAGCGTCGCCGGTTGTTCCTTGCCATAGATATCGGCGCGCACGGTCACCGTAGGTAGACGGTTACGGTGCCAGATGATGCCTTCCTCAAAGCCATACTCAAGGGTTGCAATCTGCGCCAAGGCCACACTTTTACCGTTGTCGGTAGGTACGGCGAGGCTGGGCAGCAGCGACAACTCGGTGCGTTCGTGAACGGTGCCGCGCAGGAGGATTTCGATCAACTCGTTATCCTCCCGGTACTGGCTGACGGTGCTGCCGGTCAGGGAGCTTTGCAGGAATTTCGACAGATTGGCGGTGCTCACGCCCAGCGCGCGAGCGCGGTCCTGGTCGATATTCAGGTAGACAATTTTGCTCGGTTCTTCCCAGTCCAGATGCACATTGACCACGTGGGTGTTCTCGCGAACCTTGGTCGCCACTTTGCGCGCCAGGGCGCGGACTGCTTCGATGTGCTCACCGGTCACGCGAAACTGCACGGGGTAGCCCACCGGCGGACCATTCTCCAGGCGGGTGACGCGTGAACGCAGGTCAGGAAACTGTTCGTTCAGGGTTTCGATCAGCCAGGTGCGCAGGCTTTCGCGCTCTTCGATGGTGTTGGCCAGCACCACAAATTGCGCGAAGCTGGCCGCCGGCAGTTGCTGGTCGAGCGGCAGGTAGAAGCGCGGCGAACCGGTGCCCACGTAGGCCACGTAATTGCCGATGCCGGCGTGTTCCTTGAGCAAGGTTTCGAGGCGTTTGACCTGCTCGGCGGTGTTGCTCAGGGAGGCACCTTCGGCCAGTTTCAGGTCGACCATCAGTTCCAGGCGACCGGAGGCCGGGAAGAACTGTTGCGGCACGAAACGGAACAATGCAACCGAGCCGATAAACAACAGCAGCGTCAGGACGATCACCGTCTTGCGCCGACGTACGCACCACTCCACCAATCGTCTTACGCGCTGGTAGAACGGCGTGCCGTAAGGGTCAGGACCGTTGGTGCCGTGTTTGGCCGCATGAATCTTCGCCAGGTCCGGCAGAAGCTTTTCGCCCAGATAGGGTACGAACACCACGGCGGCAACCCAGGACGCCAGCAAAGCGATGGTCACCACCTGAAAGATCGAGCGGGTGTATTCGCCAGTACTCGATTGCGCGGTAGCAATCGGCAGGAAGCCCGCCGCCGTGATCAAGGTACCGGTGAGCATCGGGAACGCGGTGCTGGTCCAGGCGAAACTCGCGGCCTTGAGCCGGTCGTAGCCCTGCTCCATTTTGATCGCCATCATTTCCACAGCGATGATTGCGTCATCCACCAGCAAACCCAAGGCCAATACCAGGGCGCCCAGGGAGATTTTGTGCAGGCCGATGCCGAGGTAGTACATGGCGGCGAAAGTCATCGCCAGTACCAGCGGAATCGCCAACGCCACCACCATGCCGGTGCGCACGCCCAAGGAAAAGAAGCTCACCAGCAACACAATGGCCAACGCTTCAGCCAGCACCTGGACGAATTCGCCGACACTGGTTTTCACCGCTGCCGGTTGATCGGAGACCTTGCGCAACTCCATGCCCGCCGGAAGATTCTTCTGCAATCGTGCGAATTCACGCTCCAGGGCCTTGCCCAGCACCAGTATGTCGCCGCCGTCACGCATGGCCACGGCCAGGCCGATGGCGTCGGCGCCCATGTAGCGCATGCGCGGTGCCGGTGGGTCATTGAAACCACGGTGAATATCGGCAACATCGCCGATGCGGAAGGTTCGCTCGCCCACCCGAATCGGAAAGTTGCGGATCTCTTCCACGCTCTTGAAGTTACCCGACACCCGCAATTGCACCCGTTCGGTCGGGGTTTCAAAGAAGCCTGCGGTGGAGACCGCGTTCTGCTCCTGCAGCGCCTGCTGCACAGCGGCCATTGGCAGGCCGAGGGTAGCGAGCTTGAGGTTGGACAGCTCGATCCAGACCTTTTCGTCCTGCAGGCCAAGCAGCTCAACCTTGCCCACGTCCGGCACCCGTTGCAGCTGAATCTGGATGCGGTCGGCGTAGTCCTTGAGCACGGCGTAGTCGAAACCGTCACCGGTCAGGGCGTAGATATTGCCGAACGTGGTGCCGAACTCATCGTTGAAAAACGGCCCCTGGATATCCGGCGGCAGGGTCTGGCGGATATCGCTGATCTTTTTGCGCACCTGATACCACAGCTCGGGAATCTGCGCCGAGTGCATGGAATCACGAGCGATGAAGGTGACTTGGGATTCGCCGGGCCGCGAGAACGAGACAATGCGCTCGTACTCGCCAGTTTCCATCAATTTTTTCTCGATG
The DNA here is from genome assembly GCF_003852255.1 of Pseudomonas sp. R1-43-08. Taxonomy (NCBI): domain Bacteria; kingdom Pseudomonadati; phylum Pseudomonadota; class Gammaproteobacteria; order Pseudomonadales; family Pseudomonadaceae; genus Pseudomonas; species Pseudomonas sp. R1-43-08. The sequence goes on along the minus strand of NZ_CP027734.1, from coordinate 1,374,442 downwards.
CGCTCGGTGACCTGGCGTGAAACTTCCTGGGCCGTGGCCCCAGGCCAGTTGGTCTTGATCACCATGGCCTTGAAGGTGAAGGGAGGGTCTTCGCTTTGCCCCAGCTTGGTGTAGGACAAAGTGCCGACCACCGCCAGCAGGATCATCAGGAACAGTACGATCTGGCGATTACGCAACGCCCACTCGGAAAGATTGAAACCCATCGGGGACTACTCCTTGGCCGCCAGATTCACCACACGGTTGGCGCGATCCACCGGGCGCACTTGCTGCCCCTCATGGAGCACATGCACACCCGCCGCAATCACCCAGTCGGTGGGCGCCAGGCCTTCGAGTACCGGCACGGTGTTCTCGCCAAACGCGCCGATGCGCACGGGTGTGCGCTTGAGGGTGTTGTCCGGCTGCACACGCCAGACGTACGACGCGCCGTTCTCCGCACTCAGGGCAGACAGCGGCACCGACAGTGGAATCACACCGTCGACCTGTATGAATACGCGGGCGCTCTGGCCGAGTTCCGCCGGGACTTTACCGCCCGTGAACGCCACCCGCGCAGCGAAGGTGCGCGACTTCGGGTCGGCGGCGGGCGACAGCTCGCGAATGCGCCCGGCAAACCGTTGATCCGGCTGGCTCCACAGCTCAACCGACACCGGCTGGCCGATCTTGAAACGGCCGAAGCCTTGCTCAGGCAGGCTGATCAACACTTCACGCTCGCCATCGGTGGCCAGGGTGAACACGGTTTGGCCAGCGGAGACGACCTGGCCGACTTCAACCGCGCGCCTGGCGACGACACCGTCCTGGGGCGCACGCAGCACCGCATAGCCGGCCTGGTTGCTGGACACGTCGAATTCAGCATTGATCTGCTTGAGACGTGCCTCACCGGCTCGATAAAGATTTTCAGAATTGTCGTACTGGGACCGGCTAACCATCTGACGGTCCATCAGGGTCTTGTAGCGGTCACGCTCGGCGCGCACCAGGCTCAGGTTGGCTTGGGCAGCCGCCACTTGGGCACGGGAGGCTTCCAGTTGCAGGCGCACATCCTGGGGGTCGAGCTCTGCCAGGGGCTGGTTGGCCTTGACCCGCTCGCCCTCTTCCACCAGGCGCTTGCTGACTTTGCCACCGATGCGAAAGGCCAGATCCGGTTCATAGCGGGCGCGCACTTCACCTGGATAGCTGTCCATCGCCTGCGCCGAAGGCTGGGGTTGCACCACCATGGCCGGGCGAATAGTGGTTTGGACCGCGTCTTCGTGGCCGCAGGCGGCTAACAGGAAGACCAAGCTGACAGGCAACGCAAGGGGCAGGAACGTGCTGCGCATGCTGTAGGACCTTTCGCAAATGATGCTAGGAATAATTATACTGGCCGGTATGTTATTAATACCAAACTCACCAGTCCAGTATTAAAGGTGAAAATGTCCGACAATCCTATAAACACCAACAGCCCCGGGCGCCCCAAGGACATGGCAAAACGCCAGGCAATCCTCGAAGCCGCCAAAGTTCTGTTTTTGGGCAATGGCTATGCCAGTACCAGCATGGACGCTGTGGCGCTTGAAGCGGGGGTGTCGAAACTGACCGTCTACAGCCACTTCACCGACAAAGAAACCTTGTTCACTGCCGCCGTCGTCGCCAAGTGCGAGGAACAACTGCCGGTGATGTATTTCGAACTGCCCGACGCCATGCCGGTGCAAACGGTGCTGCTGAACATCGCGCGCGGGTTTCATCGGCTGATCAACAGCGAGGAGTCGGTGAACCTGCATCGCCTGATGATGACGACCGGCAATCAGGACGTGAAACTCTCGCAGATCTTCTTCGAAGCAGGGCCCATGCGCATGTTGCAGGGCATGGAGCGTCTGCTCAGTCGAATCGACGAGAGTGGCGCCCTGAGCATCGACAAACCCTTCAAGGCGGCCGAACACTTCTTTTGCCTGCTCAAAGGCACGGCGAACTTCCGTCTGCTGTATGGCTGTGGCGGGCAATTGAGCGAGGCGGACGCCGAGGCGCATGTGCAGGAGGTGGTGGGGTTGTTTATGCGGGCTTACCGCCTATGAAGCCTTCGCCGTCTGGACTGGCGCTATCGCAGCATGGATATCTACACACTTTGCCGTCGCTCTGAACCTGTGACGGCTCGGGAGCCGAAGCCTCTCTAACTGACGCCCCGCGCTCCAAATGTGGGAGGGGCGGTGCGACGATTCGACTTGCCCCCGATGGCGGCCTGACAGACGACCAGGATGTTAGATCAGAGCGAGTACATATCCGTTGCTGCGGTAACGGCGGCTTAGGGTTCCGCCCTTACGGCGTCTCACTTTTGAAAAGCGCAAAAGTAAGCAAAACGCTCTTGCCCCACCACTCGGCACCTCGCCTAGGCTCGGTGTGCCCGTAATCCGACATTGATTTGGGGGGCCGCCGCCACGCCCCATCCATGGCACGGGGCGGCTAAACCGGCATCCCTGCCGGTTTACCCCCCAAATCACTGTCGAATTCCGGCCAGCGTGGTTTAACGGGGCGCCTAAGATCAAGAGCAAGAGCGGCTCGCTTCGCATCGTGGTTAGCGTAGGCTGCTACGAAGTTGTGTAGATACCTATGCCGCGATGGGGCCCCTGAAGGCCGGATACGTTTTAAGGCTTGAGTGCTTTTTTAGGATAAATATCGTACCGACTGGATTTACCCTCCAGCGCATGGCTCGGCTTGGGCCCCTCAATGCACGGTGCCTTGCGCGGGCGCTTGACCACCACACGGTGGCTGGCCAGGGCCAACGCCGCTGCGAGCAAGGCCGGTGCGTCCGGGTCATCGCCGACCAGTGGCCGGAACAGACGCATTTCCTTCTTCACCAGGGCGGTTTTCTCACGATGCGGGAACATCGGGTCTAGGTAGATCACCTGCGGCGGCTCACCCTCCCAATTGCACATCACCTCGATGGAGTTGCCCTTGAGCAGCTGCATCCGCGCCACGATCGGCGCCACTTCAAAATCCTGCGCAGCGCGTGCCAGGCCATCTTCAAGCAAGGCGCCGATCAACGGCTGGCGCTCGACCAGGCTCATCTCGCAGCCCAGGCTGGCCAGCACGAAGGCATCCTTGCCCAGGCCCGCCGTGGCGTCGAGCACGCGCGGGCGAACGCCTTGGGCGATGCCCACGGCCTTGGCGATCATCTGCCCGCTGCCGCCGCCGTACAGCCGCCGGTGCGCTGCGCCGCCTTCGATAAAGTCGACCCGCACCGGCCCTGGCGCGTCAGGCCCGAGCTGTTGCAACTGCAGGCCTTGTTCCCCGACTTGCAGGGAAAAATCCGCATCATCGAGTTGCACAGGCAAGCCAAGCAGCGCCGCCCACTGCTCGGCGCGGGCCTGGAATCCTTCGGCCAAAGCCTCGACCCGAATGCGGCTGGCCGCTGGTTGTTCGCTCATCAATCGCTACGCTCAAAAATATTAAGGATCGGCAAACACCGGCCGATAAAAACAACAGTCAGGTATTTTGCCAGAGCTGAGCGTCGACCGAAAAAAATGTCAGACATTCTTCCCCTAACTATCGGTGTACTGCCGACCCACAACCACTACGGCCTGCGCAATACTCAAGCGCTGGCCGGGGTGAGCCATGTGTGGCAGGACTTCTTCGCCCGCGCCCTGGCCGAGCAGCTCGGTGCCACGCCGGGCGCGCTGGCCGCCATGGCGACTGCACCGAAAGACCCGGCGGTGGAACCCAGCGAAGGCGCCGACCTGCTCGCGCAGATCCTCACCCAGCGCGAGTGCGACGTGAAAGACATCGCGATCGCCCCGCCTGAGCCGCTGTTCCTGCCGATTGCCGAATTCGAAACCGAGTTGCTGCCACCCGCAGCGCCACCCTTTCCTGATGAAGACATCATCGCCCAGCAACGCCAGCAGAATTTCGAAAGCGGCTGGGTACGCCCGATCGTCTTGAGTGCAGGTCAACCCGTCGCTGAGCCGGGCCCGGCGCCGCAACCCCGCCCGCTGCACTTGCCGATTGCCGAGTTCGAGCTGGACTTGTTGCCACCGGCCGCGACTCCGTTCACCGAACAGGCTCTGGCCGAACAACAGAAGGCCCTGGATTTTGACTACCACTGGGCACGCCCGCTGATCGCCAACAACCTGCGCCTGGCCGCCTGACGCTTAGCGACACATCCACCAGCGGCCCATATCCAGATGGAAGTGGTTACGGTGCGCGGCGTTATAGTCGGGGCTCAACACCCCATTGAAAGCCTGACACGCACTGTCACGCACCTGACGCAAAAACCGTGCATCAGCGCCCTGCCCCGGCCAGTCCTTGAGCACACTGATACGACGTCCATCGGCCAGGCGAAACCCGGCGATATCCAATGCATTGGCCGACGCGTGCTGGCTGAGTCGGCCTTCGGCGCGGTTGTAGACATTGCGACAGGCAAAACTGCCCAGGTGATCGACCCGCGTCACCGCTTGGCCGTATATCGCCTGAGCCGCCGGTTGCAGGCTGTGGCGCTCGAACAAGGCAAACGCTACCGCCAGTGGGCAACTGGCCAGGAAGCTGCTGCTCAAGCCAACCTCTGCGCCCTGTACCCTCAACGTGTTGCGCAGGGGGCAAGCGGCGTCGGCGCGCGAGTCGGCCTGACGGCTCACCCGCAACCCCGAGGTTTTCAGCACCTGGTCGCACAGCGCGGGATCATCCTGCAGCCGCCCCAATTTGTAGCGCGTCAACAGGTTCGGACTGGCGCGCACATCCAGCGGCGCCCATGGATTCCATTCATGCGGCAACGGCACCCAGCCGCGCCATACGCCCACGGCCACCGCGCCGCCAAGCAACAGCAACGCGCCCATCCACCTGATCGACCGCACCGCTTAGCCCTTGAAGAATCGATTGGCCTGGTCGAACGGCATCTTGCGCTCGGTGAAGGTAAAGGTGCCCAGCCCGTAGATTTCCTGCGCCGCCCGATAGAACTCGCCATAGGCCGCCAGGGCCAGGGCCGAGCCCACGCTGATGCGCCGCACGCCCAGTTCGTTCAACTGCGCGACGCTGAGGTTCAGGCCACCGGACATCAACACATTCACCGGTTTGGGCGCGACGGCCTTGACCACCGCCAGCACCTCTTCGGCACTGCGCAGGCCCGGCGCATACAGCACATCGGCGCCCGCTTCGGCGTAGGCTTGCAGGCGGCGAATGGTGTCGGGCAAGTCCGGGCGACCATGCAGAAAGTTTTCTGCACGAGCCGTCAGCGTGAAGGGAAACCCCAGGCTGCGGGCGGCGGCAACGGCAGCCTCGACGCGCTCGACGGCGAGGTCGAAGGGGTAGATCGGATCGACGGCAACTCCGGTGGCGTCTTCGATGGAGCCGCCGACGATACCGGTGGCGGCAGCTCGCAGGATGGTCTGGGCACAGCCTTCGGGGGTGTCGCTGAAGCCGTTTTCCAAGTCAGCGGCGACTGGCAGCGAAGTCGCCCGAACTATGGCTCCGGCATTGCCCAGAGTGTCTTCCAGCGACAGCGCGCCTTCCGCATCCGGCCGTCCCAGGCTGAACGCAAAACCCGCGCTGGTGGTGGCCAACGCTTCGAAGCCCAGGCTGGCAAGCATGATGGCGGAGCCGGCGTCCCACGGATTGGGCATGACAAAGGCACGATCGCGCGCGTGCAGGGCTTTGAAGGTTTCGGCGCGAAGGGTTTGGGCATCCATGACTGACTCCTGGCGGGAAAGAAGCCCTAGAGTAACCCCAGTTGCTCCGCGACGGGTTCTCGATGCAAGGTTGGCAGCGGCGCGAGCCCTGGCAAACGCGCTATCAACTGGTCGTGGAAACGCAAGGCCAATTGCGCGGCGAGGCGGTTGTCCGAGGTGTGCAGGAACATGTAGGGAGTGCGCCCCTCTTCGATCCAGCTGGCGATTTTTTCGACCCAGGGCTTCAGGAACGGGTCGTTGGCTTCAAGCTCGGGATGCCCGATAAAGCGCACTTGGGGAAACAGAGTCAGCGCCGCCGGGCGCGGAGGCACCCTGGGCTTTTTCGATTGGGCATGCAGGACGGCCGCCGAGGTGGAGGTGCAACTGAACAGCGCGCGCGGATCGAGGCAGACGCGTTCGACACCGCGATCGCGCAGCAGGCGGTTAAGCCTGCGCTCGGCCTCGCCTTTGGCGAAGAACTCTTCGTGGCGAACTTCAACGGCCAGCGGGCGATCGATGCCATCGAGGAATCCGGCCAGCTCACCGAGGCGCTGCGGGGTAAAAGCCTTCGACAGTTGCAGCCACAGCGGCGAAACGCGCTCGCCCAAGGGGCTCATCAAGCCGACGAAGCTTTCCGCCGCCGGCAACTGCTCGCGCAAGTCACCGGCATGGCTGATATCACCCGGGAATTTGGCGGTGAAGCGAAAGTGCTCGGGCATGATCTCGGCCCAGCGCTGCACCGTGGCGACCGAGGGGCGCGCATAAAACGTGGTGTTGCCTTCAACCGCGTTGAAGACTTGGGAATAGAGTGCCAGGTAATCATTGGAGCGCGCATCGGCGGGATACAGATATTCCCGCCAGGCGTTTTCACTCCAGGACGGGCAGCCGATGTAGTAAGGCAGACGCATCAGATGTGGATATCGAGACCCAGCACTTCCATATCCCATTCGACAAAGCCGGCGGTGGTCAGGTAGCTGGCCAGGGCAGTGGCAACGCTTTTGCTCATGGAGCGGGGGAAGACCATGTCTTGCTGACGGGCGGGAAGACCGCTGATGCGGGCTTGGGTGCTGGGCTGCGCGTCGGAGTGGACTTCAATGAAGTCTGGCGAGTCCTCGACGGAGTCGTCCACAGTAACGTTAGCCTTACGCGGCTTACGTTTGATTGGGTACGACTGTGAGGAAAAGCCATCAATACGCATAGGCGCGAACTCGCTATCAGTAATGGCATTTTAGTGGCGCGATCCGTAGCGCGCAAATGCTCTGGTGATAACTAGAACACATAATTTGAAAAAGGTTTAAAACCCTGCGCAAATTCTGACGATTGGCGCTATTTCCCGCAGATTTACCGCAATTCTGGCGTCAAATAATCCCTCGCTCTGCCTTGGTCTGTGCGACTTTATCGCGCAGGTACACCGGCGCCGCCAGATCCGCCGCAATCGCCTCGCCGCGCTCGAAAGCAAAGCGTGCAAGGGTCAGCAGGTCTTCGGCATGGGGCAGCATCGCAGCATCCTGACTCGCCAGCTGCACCCCCATACGCTCGCCATAGCCCCAGCCAGTCCCGGCACCGAACCAGTCGCCGCTGGCATCACCGGGCAGTACCGATGACTCCGGCGCTTGCACGGCTTCCACGCCAACCAGGCGCATTTCACCGGCACTCTCGCGGTAGCAGCCCCAATAGACTTCGTCCATGCGCGCATCAATCGCCGCCGCCACTTGCGTGGCGCCATGCTCACGCAGCGCACGTTGGGCCAGTACCGCGAGGTTGGACACCGGCAATACCGGACGCTCCAACGCAAACGCCAAGCCCTGCACCACGCCAATGGCAATCCGCACACCGGTAAACGCGCCGGGGCCACGGCCGAAAGCGATGGCATCCACGGCGGCCAGGCTGGTTCCGGCGTCTTCCAGCAGTTGCTTGATCATGGGCAGCAGCTTCTGCGCGTGCAGCCGCGGGATCACCTCGTAGTGGCTCGTTACCTTGCCGTCGTGCAGCAAGGCCACGGAGCAAGCTTCAGTCGCGGTGTCCAGGGCCAGCAGGGTGCTCATGGGTGTGGGTGTCCAAGTCGAAAAAAGTGCGCCAGTATAAACAACAACGGCCCGCAAGCGGGCCGTTGTGAATGCAGCCGATCAACGCATCAGCTCAGTGCTTGCAGCACCTTGGCAGTGATCGCCTCCACGGAGCCGACGCCAGGAATATGGCTGTATTTCGGCTTGCCCTGTTTAGCGGACAGCTGCTGGTAGAAGTCCACCAGCGGCTTGGTCTGGGAATGGTAGACCGACAGGCGATGACGTACGGTTTCTTCGGTGTCGTCTTTACGCTGCACCAGATCTTCACCGGTGACATCGTCCTTGCCGGCCACTTTCGGCGGGTTGTAGACGATGTGATACACGCGGCCCGAGCCTTCGTGAACGCGTCGACCGGCGATACGCTGGACGATTTCTTCGTCTTCAACCGCGATCTCGACTACGGCGTCCAACTCGACACCGGCTTTCACCAGGGCTTCAGCCTGGGGAATGGTGCGCGGGAAGCCGTCGAACAGGAAACCGTTCTTGCAGTCTTCCTGGCTGATGCGTTCCTTGACCAGGTTGATGATCAGGTCATCGGAGACGAGGCCGCCGCTGTCCATCACGCTCTTGGCGATCAGGCCCAGCTCGGTGCCGGCCTTGACGGCCGCGCGCAGCATGTCGCCGGTGGAGATTTGTGGAATGCCGAATTTTTCAGTGATGAACTTTGCCTGAGTACCTTTACCGGCCCCGGGAGCTCCCAGCAGAATGACGCGCATCGATGTGCTCCTCAATTTTTTATAGAGATGACGCTCGGATTCGCCGCGTGGGGCCAATCTCGTAAAAATGTGGTTCCAGGCCGATCAAACGGCCAAAGGCTGATCAAGATACACAGCAGGCCCTTACCACACAAGCCGCCAAAAGTAGGAGAAACCCGCGCCAGGCATGCGTCAGCCAAAGGGTTTGCCTGGGCGCAACCTACCCCCTCAAATAACGACCGCCCGTTTCAGGGCGGTCGTCGCGGTTGATTCGCAAGCTATTGAGAACAGGCGAAAAACCTCAACCGGTGTTGCGCAAACCGGCGGCAATACCGGCGACGGACACCAGCAGCGCCTGTTCCAGAGGGCTGTCCTGCGCCGCTTCGCGTTGGCGCGAGCGAGCAAGCAATTCGGCCTGCAGCAGGTGCAAGGGGTCGAGGTAGGTGTTGCGCAGGCGGATGAACTCCAGGGTGTCCGGACTGTGGGCCAACAGCTGCGACTGACCAGTCAGGCCAAGCACCACGTCACACGCCTGCGACAATAGGTCGCGTAAGTGCGCGCCCAATGGCAGCAAGTCGGGCTGCACCAGGCGCTCATCATAGAGGCGGGCGATATCGGCGTCGGCCTTGGCCAGCACCATTTCCAGCATATCAATGCGCGTGCGGAAGAACGGCCACTGCTCGCGCATCTGCCCCAGCAACTCACCCTCGCCGCGCTCCAGGGCTTTGCTCAATGCCGCTTCCCAGCCGAGCCAGGCGGGCAGCATCAGGCGGGTCTGGGTCCAGCCGAAGATCCACGGAATCGCGCGCAGGCTTTCAATACCGCCGGCGCGCCGCTTCGCGGGTCGACTGCCAAGCGGCAAACGCCCCAACTCCTGCTCCGGCGTGGACTGGCGGAAATACTCGACGAATTGCGGATTTTCCCGCACCACCGCGCGGTAGGCGCTGACGCCGTCGGCCGCCAATTCGTCCATCAGATGACGCCAGGCCGGCTCCGGTGGCGGCGGTGGCAACAGCGTGGCTTCGAGTACCGCCGCCAAATAGAGGTTGAGGTTCTGTTCGGCGATATCCGGCAGGCCAAACTTGAAGCGGATCATCTCGCCCTGTTCGGTGGTGCGGAACCGCCCCGCCACCGAGCCCGGCGGCTGCGACAGGATCGCCGCATGCGCCGGGCCACCGCCACGGCCGACGGTGCCACCGCGACCGTGGAACAACAGCAATTCCACCTGTTGCTCACGGCAGATATCCACCAGCCGTTCCTGTGCCCGGTACTGCGCCCAGGCGGCGGCGGTGGTGCCGGCGTCCTTGGCCGAGTCCGAATAGCCGATCATCACTTCCTGCGGGCCGTGCAGCCGCGCGCGATAGCCCGGCAGTTGCAACAGCCGCTCCATTACCGGCCCGGCGTTATCCAGGTCGGCCAGGGTCTCGAACAGCGGCACGACGCGCATTGGCCGCTGTACGCCCGACTCTTTGAGCAGCAACTGCACCGCCAGCACGTCCGATGCGGCGCCGGCCATGGAAATCACATAGGAGCCCAGCGATGCGGCCGGTGCAGCGGCGATTTCGCGGCAGGTGTTCAACACCTCAGCGGTGTCCGCCGACGGTTTGAAATAGCCCGGCAGCAGCGGTCGACGATTGGTCAGTTCTTTGCTCAGGAAGTTGATGCGCGTGTCTTCGTCCCAGTCTTCATACCGACCCAGGCCGAGGTAATCGGTGATCTCGGTCATGGCCGACGAGTGACGCGTGGAATCCTGGCGCACATCCAGGCGGACCAGGAACAGGCCAAAAGTGACAGCGCGGCGCAGGCAGTCGAGCAACGGACCATCGGCAATCACGCCCATGCCGCACTCATGCAGCGACTGATAGCACAGCTCCAGCGGGCCGAGCAGGTCGCGATTGTCCTGCAACACCTGCGCCGGTGCCGGTGCTGGGCCACTCAACGCGGCATGGGCCCACTGGCGCGTGGCGCGCAGGCGTTCGCGCAGTTGCTTGAGCAAGGCGCGGTAAGGCTCGACGCTGTCCCCCACCTGGGCCTGCAATGCCGGGCTGGCCTGTTGCATGGACAGCTCGGAAGCGAGCTGATCGATATCGCGCAGATACAAATCCGCCGCCATCCAGCGCGCCAGCAACAGCACTTCGCGAGTGACCGGCGCCGTGACATTCGGGTTGCCGTCCCGATCGCCGCCCATCCACGAGGCAAATCGAATTGGCGCGGCCTCAAGCGGCAGACGCAAACCGGTGGCGGCGTGCAAGGCCTGGTCGGCCTTGCGCAAATAATTGGGAATGGCCTGCCACAACGAATGCTCGATGACCGCAAAGCCCCATTTGGCTTCATCCACCGGCGTGGGCCGGACGCGGCGGATTTCTTCGGTGTGCCACGCCTCGGCGATCAGGCGTTGCAAGCGTTCACGGATCTGCTCGCGTTCGGCGCTGGTGAGGTCACGGTGGTCCTGCAGCGCCAGTTGCGCGGCAATCGCGTCATATTTCTGGATCAGCGTGCGGCGCGCGACTTCGGTGGGGTGGGCGGTGAGGACCAACTCGATCTCCAGCCGCGCCAATTGGCGGGCCAGGGATTCGTCACTGTGGCCTTCGCGTTGCAGGCGGGCCAGCAACTCCGGCAGCACACGGGACTCGAAGGGCGCCGGCTGCGATTCATCGCGCCGATGAATCAACTGGTACTGCTCGGCAATGTTGGCCAGGTTGAGGAACTGGTTAAAGGCCCGCGCTACAGGCAGCAGTTCATCTTCCTGCAGCTGATTCAGGCTCGCGCTGAGCTCAGCGCCCGCGCCGCGCCGGTCAGCCTTGGCGCCTTTACGGATCTGCTCGATCTTGTCGAGAAAAGCATCGCCGTATTGCTCTCGAATGGTGTTGCCCAACAGTTCACCCAGCAGGTGAACATCCTCACGCAAGCGTGCATCGATATCACTCATCAGCCAATCTCCAGCCAGAAATCCGGGACGCGCAGGTGTTCCAGAGTGCCGTCGGCGGCGCTTTCTGACAAGACACTTTAAACCTTGCGGCTTGCAGCTAGTCTCAAGGTTAAGTCGCCGGGTTATCCACACCGGTGGCTGGTCACTCATTATTGAGGTTGCCATGAAAATTCGAGACCTGCCCCAGCATTGGGAAGAAACCGCCAAGGGTCGACTGACCCAAACCCAATACGCGATTCATCTGGACGTAGAAGCCGCCGCGCGGCTGGCTGCCCTTGCCGAAATGTACCCCAAGCGCCACACCGAAGAGCTGCTTGGCGAACTGATCGGCGCCGCCCTCGAAGAGCTGGAAGCCAGCTTTCCCTACGTCAAGGGCCAGCAGGTGATTGCCACCGATGAAGAAGGCGATCCGCTGTATGAAGACGTCGGGCCCACACCGCGCTTTCTGACGTTGTCGCGCCGCTATCTGCATGATTTGTCAGCGAGTGCTGACGAACCGCAGCACTGATCTTCTCTTATTCAAACCGATTCAACCCCTGTATTCCGGGCCTTTCAGCGGCCCGGCGTACCACTGCGCGGGTTGAAAGTTCCAATTTTCTGATGCTGACCATTCAGTCAGATATTTTTTTAGGCAAATCGCCATCTCCGCTGAACTTTTGAAAAAAGCATCCGGTCACAGCCAGTAAGCCATCACTTGGAACGCTCGTTTGAACTGGCGTCATGTGCTTAACCGCCGGGCCCGCAAACGAACGCCAGGATGGATTTTTCAGGAGTTATCCAATGGAGTTGAAGACGATGAAGACCAGCACTGCCAAATCCTCGTTTAACCACCTGCGCGGGCTCAAATTGGCCGCGCTGGCAATCGGCACCAGCTTCGTTCTGGCTGGCTGTGCCGGTAACCCGCCGACCGAGCAATACGCAGTGACCCAATCTGCGGTCAACAGCGCGGTCAGCGCCGGCGGTACCGAGTTTGCAGCCGTGGAAATGAAGTCGGCCCAGGACAAGCTCAAAGAAGCCGAAATCGCCATGCACGACAAGAACTACGACAAGGCTCGTCAGTTGGCTGAACAAGCCGAGTGGGACGCTCGTGTCGCTGAGCGTAAAGCCCAGGCTGCCAAGGCTGAGCAAGCGGTGAAGGATTCCCAGAAAGCAGTTGACGAGTTGCGTAAGGAAGGCATGCGCCCGGCTGCTATCCAGCAGAAGTAAACCGCTGCCCCTTGACTGCATCGCACCTGATATCGAATTGAAAGGACGACACGACTATGCGTAAACAATTGATGATCCCTGCCCTGTTGGCGATGAGCGTTGCCTTGGCAGCCTGCTCCACCCCGCCGAACGCAAATCTGGAAAACGCACGGACCAATTTCACGGCCCTGCAAACCAACCCGCAGGCTACCAAGCTCGCAGCGCTGGAAACCAAAGACGCCAGCGAGTGGCTGGACAAGGCAGACAAGGCCTACCGCGACAAGGAAGACGAGAAGAAAGTCGACCAGTTGGCTTACCTGACCAACCAGCGTGTAGAAGTGGCCAAAGACACCATTTCTCTGCGTGAGTCCGAAGCCAAGCTGAAAAACGCTGGCGACGAACGTGCCCGCGCCCTGCTGGACGCCCGTGACGCGCAGATCAAGCAACTGCAAGACAGCTTGAACGCCAAGCAAACCGATCGCGGCACCCTGGTGACCTTTGGTGACGTACTGTTCGCCACCAACAAGTCCGACCTTAAGTCCAGCGGCCTGGTGAATATCACCAAGCTGGCTCAGTTCCTGCGCGACAACCCGGACCGTAAAGTGATTGTCGAAGGCTACACCGACAGCACCGGTTCCGACTCGTACAACCAGAGCCTGTCCGAGCGCCGTGCGGCTTCCGTGCAACGTGCACTGGCACAGCAAGGCGTGGATATTTCGCGCATCGTGACCCAGGGCTATGGCAAGGAATACCCGGTTGCCGACAACGGCAGCGTATCGGGCCGTGCAATGAACCGCCGCGTTGAAGTGACCATCTCCAACGACAACCAACCGGTCAAGCCACGTTCTTCCGTCGCTAACTGATTGGTTTAAGCGGCATGAAAAAACCCACCTTACGGTGGGTTTTTTTTGGGTTCGTCAAACTGGATGGTGCGGTGAGTATCGTCGGCAGGCATTTCGATTTTGGGGCCATAAGCATTTTGCGACAGCTTATCCATCAGTTGCTTGAGTTCATCGTCCTCAGCGTCTCTGCGCTCCAGCTTCTGATGCTCCCTGGCCATGTCCAACATGTTGCGTATTGCAGCAATGGTTATCGCCACATTCTAGGCCCCGCTTTGTGTAGTTTCATCGCTGTCTGTGGCATCTGACGCGATACGGTTCCAGATATCGCGTCAACAACAAAACCGGTCGCTTGATGCAACCTGAAAAACCGCCAATGAAGGCGGTTTTCCAGAGGCACCCATCAGTAGTCGACGGAGCCTGTACCTTGGGATGGCGGAGACTGGATCTGGCCCTGACCGTCGCTTTGTCCCCCGCTTTGGCCATCTTGTGCGCCTTGACCACCCTGCGCCCCGCCAGCTTTCTGGGCGAGCAGTTTCTTCAGCAGTTCCTCCAATGCCTTGAGAGGATCTTCGCCACCCGCACCGCTATTTCCCTGGTTTTCCTGAGAGCCTTTGGATTTAAGCTCCTGAATCTGATTCTTTACATCTTGAATCTGTTGGTCGAGCCCCTGCTGCGAGCCCCCCTGGCGATTGCCGGTATTACCGACACCGCCCAGGCCACCCATGTTTGCACCACCCGATACGCCGTTGATTCCCGCCATAAACGCTCACTCCAACCAATGAATAAAATGGACTGATCAGCAGCGCCAATCAGTCCATATCTGTGGTGGGAGCGTCAGGATGGTTCCGCTCAGCCGGGCGGACTGACAGGTGACAAATCCATAATCTGTAGAGATAACGGCACTTTCCCACGGCGGGGAAGCCGGCTGTCACTGCTGCAGTTGTGGGGTTTCCTGCCCCATGCAACGCACTGCCTGTTTCTTGTTATTCACCAGCACGCCACTCAGGCCTTTCTGGTCGGTGTCGAACATCACCAATACGCCATCAATGCACTGTGCCACTTGAGCGGCAGGGGTCAACGAGATTTTGTAGTCCTCACCCGGCACGGTCTTGAGCATCGTGAAATCGCTGAGCAACAGCGCATCCTCCGGCTTGGCGAAGTGCAGGTAGCCGTAGTACCACAGGCAACCGACAGTACCGATGATGGTGCCGATGCCAGTGAGAATCAGCGGGATCATGTTGCGCTCTTCACTCATTGCGGGCTCTCTGATGGGTCAGCTTCAGGTAGGGGATAATTCGGGATTTCGCCGAGACGCCGCAGGCCGTTGAAGTGCAGCGGGTCATCCAGGTAACGCAGCATCACGGTTTGCCAGGTCTTGTCGGCAAATGTCTGCACATGCCCACCTCGCGTCAGTTGCAACACCCTGGGCGCCGGTGCCGCCTGGTACAGGCGGATACCGTTGGCCAAGGGCACGATCGGATCATCCAGGCTGTGAAACAGCAGCTTGGGCACGCCAGTCAGTCGGGGCATCGCGTTGATCGCGCTGTCGGCGTCGGGCACCAGCCAGGACAGAGGGACCTGCAACGGCCATGTTAACCAGGACGTGCTCAGGGCAAATTGTCCCACGTCACGATAACTGGCGGGCACACCGTCCAATACCAAGGCCTTGAGCCGGGACTGGCGCTCGGGGTGGGCCGCCAGATAATGCACGGCCAACGCACCGCCCAGGCTCTGGCCAAGGACGATCAGCGGCTGGCCGCGGGCTTCGGGCGCCTGATCGAGCCAACTGAAAGCGGCGTCCACATCCTGATAAATCGCCGGCAATGACGGCTTGCCTTCGGAGAGCCCATAGCCGCGATAGTCGAGCAGCAGCACTTGGTAGCCCTGTTCCGGCAACCACCAACTCCCGCCCAGGTGCCAGGCCAGGTTGCCGCCATTGCCGTGCAGGTGCAGCACTGTGCCTCTGAGTGGCACGCCGGGCTTGGCGGGTAGCCACCAGGCGTGCAGTTTTACGCCGTCGGCGGTGGTGAGGGTGACGTCGCGGTACGCAAGGTGGGCTTTTTGCGGCGTGAACGGCAGGCCGGGCTCCGGGTAGAACAGCAGGGAGCTGCAGCCGTTCAAGGTGAGTAGCAGGCAAAGAATGCCGAGGATTCTCATCCGTTGAAGCCTCGTGGGTGAGTTGAAAATAGCCAGCATCCTTACAGGATATTGGAGTAGTCCGCCTCGATGCGGTCCAGGCTCAAATGGTTGAGGAAGTTGGAGAAGCACATCCACGCCGCCAGTGCGTTCATGTCGCGGAACTGTTCGGGCAGGTATTTGGGCGGCACTACCAGGCCTTCATCGACCAGTTGGCGCAAAGTGCGCATATCTTCAAGGGTGGTCTTACCGCAGAACAACAACGGCACTTGCTCCAACTTGCCCTTGCGCACGGCCAGCTGGATGTAGTTGTAAACCATGATAAAGCCCTTGAGGTAGGACAGATCCTTGGTAAACGGCAAGCCAGTGGGCACCGAGCCACGGAACACGCGACTGGCGTTGCCGTAGCTTTCAGCCATTTCAAAGCCTTGCTCGCGGAAGAATTCGAACACCTGCAGGAAGTCGGCGCCCTCCTCCACCATATGAATGGCGCGGGTGCGGTTGGTCAGTTTGCGCAGCCGGCTGGGGTAGGAGGCGAACGTGATGATCTCCATCAGGATCGCCAGGCCTTCCTGGGTCACGGTGGATGAGGGTGGGCCCTTGGACAGGAACGTGCAGATCGGCTGGTTCTGGCCATTGAGAGTGGTGCCCACATGCACCAGGCCTTCGTGCACTTCCAGGGCGCGCACGTCACGGTCGTTGAACATCGCGTCGGCGCGGATCTTGATGTAGTCGGCGCCCGCCGCCGCGTCGGCGACGATGCCATCGGATTCGAACACGCGGATGGTTTCTTCGGCCTCGCCGAACACTTTGTTCAAGCGCGTTTGCAGCAAGGCGACGGCGTCCTTGGCGGTCAAGGTCTTGGCTTCGTCCTTGAGGTCGCCACGGCCGTCGATATTGTTCAGGTAGTCCGAGAGCATCAGGCCCAGGTCGGCCAGGGTCGGGTCACCGGCGTGGAAGGCGTCGGACGCGGCGCCGTAGAGTTCCTGGGAAATCAGGCCGAAATCCTCGGTGCCACGGGCTTCGAGCATACGCACGACCATGCGGTACTCCCGGCACATACGGCGCATGATCTGCCCTACGGGGCTGAACTGGCCGAGGCGGCGGGTGATGTCGCGCTCGATGTTCTGGAATTCCAGCTTGACCGCACTGGAGTCAAACGACAACGGACGGTTCAGGTAGTAATCGCGATCCACGGCGGGCATGGCCTTGCCCTTGGCCTTGAGAAAGCCCTGGCGAATATTCTCGTCCCACTTCACGGCGTCGAGGACGCGGATCGGCGTTTGCGCCAGCACAATGCGATCGGACAAGGTGCGTATCGTCTGCTGGTAATCGTCCACCCGGTGCTTCCTCTTTAAACGTGGCCTTG
The DNA here is from genome assembly GCF_003852255.1 of Pseudomonas sp. R1-43-08. Classification (NCBI taxonomy): domain Bacteria; kingdom Pseudomonadati; phylum Pseudomonadota; class Gammaproteobacteria; order Pseudomonadales; family Pseudomonadaceae; genus Pseudomonas; species Pseudomonas sp. R1-43-08. Next base: position 1,357,602 of record NZ_CP027734.1, on the reverse strand, counting down.
CTGGTATCAGACCGAAGCCAATACCAGGTGCATGTAACGCTTGAGTATCTCCAGCATCTCGTCACCGGTCAGAGGCTCTGCGCCGCCCAACAGGCCCTGATATTCCATCCGACTGATAATCGCCGTCAACACCTTGGCATCCTGTTGCGGCTCGCGGGAGCCCAATACCTGGAAAAACTGCCCGGTACCTTGCAACAGAATCTGTTGGTGGGAGCGTACCAGTTCGGCCAGGCGCGGATTCAACAAGGCTTCCTGGCGGAAGGCCTGCTCGGCCATCAGGTATTCACGGCGGTTGGCCAGTTGGCGCTGCACGTAGTCGGCGGTCAGCCGCGCAATGTCATCGGCCAGCTGCGAGCGCGATGCCGGGCTGCCATCGCCATACGCGACCATCTCGCGCAGCAGGCCTTCGTTGCGCACCCACAGTTTGCCCATGAAGGCAGCGCTGCGCTCGACGTATTGGGCAAAGGTGTCGGTGAGCAGGTCATCGATGTCTTTGAAATAGTACGTGGTCGCCGACAACGGTACGCCGGCCTCCGCCGCCACCGCCCGGTGGCGCACGGCACGGACCCCCTCGCGGACCACGATGCGCATGGCCGCATCGAGAATGTCTTGCCGACGTTGTTCACTGCCCCGGCGGCTGGCCTTGCGGCCTTGGTACTGGACGCTTTCAGCCACGGCAGCGGCAATGCCGGCGGCGCCTTCTTGAGCCATTACGCGGTTCACCACACACATCCTTGAATAGAACAAAACCTGGCGCTGTTTGCTTGACGCGAGTACACGCCACATAAAAAAGCCGCCTTATAAAAGGCGGCTTCGGATTTCGCTACGGTTACGCTTGTGGCCGCATGTGCGGGAACAAGATCACATCGCGGATCGACGGCGAGTTGGTCAACAGCATCACCAGGCGGTCGATGCCGATACCTTCACCGGCGGTTGGCGGCATGCCGTATTCCAGCGCACGTACGAAGTCGGCGTCGTAGTGCATGGCTTCGTCGTCGCCGGCGTCCTTGTCGGCCACCTGGGCCATGAAGCGCTCGGCCTGGTCTTGCGCGTCGTTCAGCTCGGAATAGGCGTTGGCGATTTCGCGGCCACCGATGAACAGCTCGAAACGGTCGGTGACGTTCGGGTTGTCATCGTTGCGACGGGCCAGCGGCGACACTTCGAACGGGTACTGGGTAATGAAGTGCGGCTGTTCCAGCTTGTGCTCCACCAGCTCTTCGAAAATCATCACCTGCAGTTTGCCCAGGCCTTCGAAGCCCAGCACCTTGGCGCCGGCTTTCTTGGCGATGGCACGGGCCTTGTCGATGTCGTTCAGATCATCGGCGGTCAGCTCAGGGTTGTACTTGAGGATCGAGTCGAACACCGACAGGCGCACGAACGGCTCGCCGAAGTGGAAGACCTTGTCGCCGTACGGCACGTCGGCACTGCCCAGCACCAGCTGCGCCAGCTCGCGGAACAGTTCTTCGGTGAGGTCCATGTTGTCTTCGTAGTCGGCGTAGGCCTGGTAGAACTCCAACATGGTGAATTCAGGGTTGTGCCGGGTCGAGACGCCTTCGTTACGGAAGTTGCGGTTGATTTCGAAGACTTTCTCGAAACCGCCGACCACCAGGCGCTTGAGGTACAGCTCCGGCGCGATGCGCAGGAACATTGGCAGGTCCAGCGCATTGTGGTGGGTTTCGAACGGCTTGGCTGCGGCACCACCGGGGATGGTCTGCAGCATCGGCGTTTCCACTTCGAGGAAGTCACGCTGCATCAGGAAGCTGCGGATGTGGGCGATGACTTGCGAACGCACGCGGAAGGTCTGGCGCACGTCTTCGTTGACGATCAGGTCAACGTAGCGCTGGCGGTAGCGCTGCTCGGTGTCGGTCAGGCCGTGGTGCTTGTCCGGCAGCGGGCGCAGCGATTTGGTCAGCAGGCGTACGCTGGTCATTTCGACATACAGGTCGCCCTTGCCGGAACGGGCCAGGGTGCCTTCGGCGGCGATGATGTCGCCCATGTCCCAGGTTTTCACCGAGGCCAGGGTTTCTTCGGAAAGGGTCTTGCGGTTGACGTAGACCTGGATACGCCCGGTCATGTCCTGAATCACCATGAACGAGCCACGGTTGAGCATGATGCGACCCGCCACCTTGACCGGGATCGCCGCTTCTGCCAGCTCTTCCTTGGTCTTGTCCGCGTACTGCTTCTGCAAGGCATCGCAGTAGTTTTCGCGGCGGAAGTCGTTGGGGAAGGCGTTACCCTTGGCGCGCTCGGCAGCAAGCTTTTCCTTGCGCAGGGCGATCAGGGAGTTTTCTTCCTGTTGCAGGGCTTGCGGGTCGAGTTGTTGGTCGCTCATGTCTTTTGAAATTCCATCACAGATACGTTTTCCCCAGCCTTCGGCTGGGGATCGCGAGGCAAGGACTAGGCGTCCCCCCCACTCCTACAGGGTTCTTTAGAGGCCCGATTTCAGGCTGGCTTCCAGGTATTCGTCGATATCGCCGTCGAGCACCTTGTCGCAGTCGCTGCGTTCGATGTTAGTGCGCAAATCCTTGATCCGCGACGCATCGAGCACATAGGAGCGGATCTGGTGACCCCAACCGATGTCCGACTTGGTGTCTTCCAGTGCTTGAGAAGCGGCGTTGCGCTTCTGCATTTCCTGCTCGTACAACTTGGCCCGCAACATTTTCATGGCGGTGTCCTTGTTCGCGTGCTGGGAACGCTCGTTCTGGCAACTGACCACGGTGTTGGTCGGTACGTGGGTGATACGGACGGCCGAGTCGGTGGTGTTTACGTGCTGGCCACCGGCACCGGAGGAGCGGTAGGTATCGATACGCAGGTCGGCCGGGTTGATCTCGATTTCCACCTTGTCATCGATCTCTGGCGAGACGAAAACAGCGGAGAACGAGGTATGGCGACGGTTGCCGGAGTCGAACGGGCTCTTGCGCACCAGGCGGTGTACGCCGATCTCGGTACGCAGCCAGCCAAAGGCGTATTCACCCTTGATGTGCACGGTGGCGCCCTTGATGCCCGCCACTTCACCGGCCGACAGTTCCATGATGGTCGCGTCGAAACCGCGCTTGTCGGCCCAGCGCAGGTACATGCGCAGCAGGATGTTGGCCCAGTCCTGGGCCTCGGTGCCGCCGGAACCGGCCTGGATGTCCAGGTAGGCGTTGTTCGGGTCCATTTCGTGGCTGAACATGCGGCGGAATTCAAGCTTGGCGAGGTTTTCCTCGAGACGGGCCAGCTCGGCGACGACATCGCCCACTGCGCCTTCGTCATCTTCTTCGACGGCCATGTCCAGCAGGTCGCGGCAGTCGGCCAGGCCGGTGTTCAGTTCGTCGAGCGTGTCGACGATCTGCGCCAGCGCAGCGCGCTCGCGGCCCAGTTCCTGGGCATATTCAGGTTTGTTCCAGACACTCGGATCTTCAAGCTCGCGATTGACTTCGGTCAGACGCTCATGCTTTTGATCGTAGTCAAAGATACCCCCGAATAGTTTCGGAGCGCTCGGACAGGTCCTTGATGGTGTTCAGGATCGGGTTGATTTCCATGGCGGGCAGCACTCGTTGGCGAACTTTTGAAAGCCGGCGAGTATAACGGCAAACGCCTGGAAACGGCAGCCCGCCTGGCCGAAAAGGCGCGGATTGGTACACAATTCCCAAGGCCAATGAAGATCTGAATGTGGGAGGGGGCTTGCCCCCGATGGCAGTCTGTCAGTCAGTTTATCCTTAGCTGACACACCGCTATCGGGGGCAAGCCCCAATGCCAGTCAGTTAAGGGCGAACACTGTACCTGTGGCGAGGGAGCTTGCTCCCGCTGGGCCGCGAAGCGGCCCCAGAAATGGGACTGCTGCGCAGTCCAGCGGGAGCAAGCTCCCTCGCCACAGGTTACTTTTTACCCTTTCTACTTCTTAACTGACTGGCATTGGGGCAAACCCCCTCCCACATTTGGCTTTGAGCCGGCCTTGAGTTACTCGATGCCGACCTGATTGCGCCCATTGTGCTTTGCCATATACAACCCCTTGTCCGCCGCCATGATCAACTGGCGGCAATCGGTGCCCTGAACGGGTGTCAACGTCGACAGGCCAATGCTGATGGTCAGGCTCGCGCCCTCAGCCGGTGCGATATGCGGAATGTTCAGCGCGGCCACTGCCATGCGCAGTTTTTCCGCGACCAGCCGCGCACCGCCCGGCGAGGTATTGGGCAGCACTAACGCAAATTCTTCACCGCCGTAGCGCGCCGGCAGGTCCGAGGGGCGGCTGCTGGCTTCGCGGATGGTGGCGGCGACTTTGCGCAGGGCTTCGTCGCCTTCGACGTGACCGAAGCTATCGTTGAAGGTCTTGAAGAAGTCCACGTCGATCATCAACAAGGAGAGCTGGGTCTGGTCGCGCATGGCACGGCGCCATTCCAGTTCCAGGTATTCGTCGAAGTGACGGCGATTGGACAGCCCGGTCAGGCCATCGGAATTCATCAGCCGTTGCAGCACCAGGTTGGTGTCCAGCAACTGTTGCTGGCTGACCCGCAGCGCGCGGTAAGCCGCGTCCCGCTGCAACAGGGTCATGTAGGAGCGCGAGTGATAACGGATGCGCGCCACCAATTCGATATTGTCCGGCAGCTTGACCAGGTAATCGTTGGCCCCGGCCGCAAAGGCTGCGCTCTTGATCAGCGGGTCCTCTTTGGTGGAGAGCACGATGATCGGGATATTCGCCGTGGCCGGGTGATTGCGATATTCGCGCACCAGGGTCAGGCCGTCGAGGCCGGGCATGACCAAGTCTTGCAGAATCACCGTCGGCTTGATGCGAATCGCCTGGGAGATCGCCTGGTGCGGGTCGGCGCAAAAGTGGAAGTCGATGTTTTCTTCATGGGCCAGGCCGCGCCGCACGGCTTCGCCGATCATGGCCTGGTCGTCGACCAGCAGCACCATGGCGGCGTTTTCGTCGGTCTTGAAGCCGTCGAGTTGTAAATCAATCATGTGCAGTCACCTGAATTACTGCCTGCAAACCAGCACAGCGGGAGATGTTCGATCATTTTGCAAAGACCTCCAGCAGTCGCGGCGCAATTCTGTCCAGTGGGCGAATTTCAACAGCGGCGTCAATCGCCGCTGCCGCTTTGGGCATGCCATACACCGCCGAACTGTTCTGGTCCTGGGCGATGGTCAAATATCCTTGTTCTCGCATCAACTTGAGGCCCTGGGCCCCGTCGCGCCCCATGCCGGTCAGCAGTACGCCGACGGCGTCACCGTTCCAATGGCTGGCGACACTTTCAAAAAACACATCGATGGAAGGCCGGTAAATTTCGTTCACCGGCTCTGCGGTATAGGCTAGCGTGCCATTTTTCAACAAGCGAATATGGTGGTTGGTACCGGCCAGCAAGACCACCCCGCTTTGGGGCGGCTCCCCTTCACGGGCCAGGCGCACCGGCAGGCCGGACGCACTGCTCAACCACTCGGCCATTCCGGCGGCGAACACCTGATCCACATGCTGCACCAGCACGATCGCGGCAGGAAAGTCACGCGGCAACCCCTTGAGCAGTACTTCCAGGGCTGCGGGGCCACCCGCCGACGAACCAATGGCCACCAGGCTTTGGCGCTTGCCGGTGCTGCGCTGCGGCGCGGTTTCAGCGCGCACACGGCTGCCGCGCTGGCCGATCAGCCAGCCAATATTGAGGATCTTGCGCAACAACGGCGCCGCCGCATCCTTGGGGTTGCCCACCCCCAGCGCTGGCGTGTCCACCACATCCAACGCGCCGTGGCCCATGGCTTCAAAGACCCGGCTGACATTGGCCTGGCGGTCCACGGTGACGATCACGATCGGGCATGGCGTGTCGGCCATGATCTGACGGGTCGCTTCCACGCCGTCCATCACCGGCATGATCAAGTCCATCAGGATCAAATCCGGGATCACCTCAGCGCAACGCTGCACCGCTTCCAGGCCATTGCTGGCGACCCACACCACTTCATGGGCGGGCTCGAAACTCAAGGCGCGACGCAACGCCTCGACGGCCAGCGGCATGTCATTGACGATTGCAATCCTCATGCCCGGGCGCCTCCAATCAATTCAACCACGGCGTCGAGCAGGGCGTCGTCGTGGAAGCTGGCTTTGGCTAAATAATAGTCGGCGCCGGCGTCGAGGCCACGGCGTCGGTCTTCTTCGCGGTCCTTGTAGGAAACCACCATCACCGGCAACGATTGCAGGCGACTGTCACGGCGCAAGAGTGTGACCAATTCAATACCGTCCATGCGTGGCATATCAATATCTGTGATAAGCAGGTCGAAATCCTCGGAGCGCAATGCGTTCCAGCCATCCATGCCATCGACCGCAACGGCCACTTCATAACCGCGATTGAGTAATAACTTGCGTTGCAGCTCACGCACAGTCAGCGAGTCGTCCACCACCAGCACGCGCTTGCGCGGCGCCTCGGTGGCCTGCTGGCTGCGCCTTGCGATGCGCTCCAGGCGGCCGGTGTTGAGCAACTTGTCCACCGAACGCAGCATGTCTTCCACGTCGACGATCAAGGCCACCGAGCCATCGTCGAGCAACGCGCCTGCGGAAATATCCTGGACCTTGCCCAGGCGAGCATCCAGCGGCAACACCACCAGGGTGCGCTCGCCGATGAAACGTTCCACGGCAATCCCATACACGGCATCGCGCTCGCGGATCACCACCACTTTCAAGGTTTCCGAAGGGGTCTGCCCCGGTGGACGCTGCAACAGCTGAGTGGCGGCGACCAGGCCGACATGCCGGCCCTCGTGCCAGAAATGCTGGCGACCTTCCAGTTGCACAATGTCCTCGGGGGCCAGGTCGCACATGCGTTCGATGTGCGCCAGCGGGAAGGCATACGCCTCTTCGCCGACTTCCACCACCAGGCTGCGCACCACCGACAAGGTCAACGGCACCTCCAGATGAAAACGGCTGCCCTGCCCTGCCGCCTGCTCCAGCACCACCGCGCCGCGCAATTGACGCACCATATGCTGCACCGCATCCAGGCCCACGCCGCGACCGGAGACTTCGGTGACCTTGTCGCGCAAGCTGAACCCCGGCAGGAACAGGAACGTCAGCAGTTCCTCCTCGCTCAGGCGCAGCGCGGTTTCCACGGGGGACAGGTGCCGGTCGACAATGGTGCCGCGCAGGCGCTCAAGGTCGACGCCGTTACCGTCATCGCTCAACTCCAGCACCAGCAGCCCGGCTTGATGTGACGCGCGCAGGCGAATCAAGCCTTCCGCCGGCTTGCCCGCCAGCAGCCGCTGCTCGGGCATTTCGATGCCGTGATCGACAGCATTGCGCAATAAATGCGTCAGGGGCGCCTCAAGCTTTTCCAGCACGTCGCGGTCGACCTGGGTTTTTTCCCCTTCGATCTCGAGGCGCACTTGCTTGCCCAGGCTGCGACCGAGGTCGCGCACCATGCGCGCCTGCCCGGCCAGCACATCGGCAAACGGGCGCATGCGACAGGCCAGTGCGGTGTCGTAGAGCACCTGGGCCCGCTGGCCGGCCTGCCAGGCGTACTCGTCCAGTTCGGCATTTTTTTCCGCCAGCAGCGCCTGGGCTTCGCTCAACAAGCGGCGGGTATCGGCCAGGGCTTCCTGGGCCTCGAGGTTCAAATCGACGACCTTGAGGTGACCGTCCAGGACATCCAGGGCCCGCAGGCTGTTGCTTTGAATGCGTTTGAGGCGCTGCAGGCTGGCGAGGTAAGGCTTGAGTCGCTGGGTTTCCACCAGCGACTTGCTGGACAGGTCCAGCAGGCTGTTCAAGCGCTCGGCCGTGACCCGCAGCACGCGCTCGCCGCCTTCGGTCATAGGTTTGCTCTGACGCGGCGGCTCGCTCAGTACGGCAGGCGCAAGTTCCGGTTCCGGCGCTTCGATCACCGGCGCGGCAGCCGGCTCGGGTTTCGGCGCGACCAGGGCGCTGGATTGCGACGGGTCCAGCAAGCGCTCCATCAGCGCCACATAGGCTGCAATATCCGCAGGCCCGACGTCATTGCCCGGGGTGGCGATGCGCATCAGTAAATCCGTGCCCTGCAGCAACGCGTCGATATGTTCGGGCTGCAGGTACAAGCGGCCTTCCTGTGCGCTGACCAGGCAATCTTCCATGACATGGGCCACGCTGACGCCAGCCTCCACGCCGACAATCCGCGCCGCGCCCTTGAGCGAATGCGCGGCGCGCATGCAGGCCTCGAGCTGGTCGGCCTGGGTTGGGTTGCGCTCCAGGGCCAGCAGGCCTGCGCTGAGCACTTGGGTTTGCGCATCGGCTTCCAGGCTGAACAATTCCAACAGCGAAGCGTCGCGCATCTGGTCGGGGGTCATGCGAGGCTCCGGGTCACGGCGGACAGCAATTGGGCTTCGTCCAGCCAGCGCAGGCTGCGACCTTTCCACTGCACGACACCCTGAGTGAAGCGCGCGCTGGCCTGGGTGCCGGAGGCCGATGCGGCGTTCAAGGTGCGCTCATCGATGGAGTGGATGCCATCCACTTCATCCACCGGCACGACCACCGGGCCATCCTGCGCGGCAATAATCAACATGCGCGGCATGATGCGCCCGCCGGTGGCGCCGGTGCTGCTGCTGTCCAGGCCGAGCAATTCCACCAGCGACAAGCAGGCCACCAATGCCCCGCGCACGTTAGCCACGCCCAGCAAGGCCCGGGAACGCTGGTGAGGCAACGAGTGGATCGGTTGCAACGGCGCCACTTCCACCAGGCAACGGGTGGCAATGCCCAGCCATTCTTCGCCGAGGCGGAACATCAGCAAGGAGCGGGTGACCACCTGGTGGTCGAGCTCGCCAGCCGCCTGCGCAGGCCGGTCGTCCTGCTGCAGCGCATAGCGGTCGAGCAGGCGCGTGGCGGCGGCGGAATACACCGAGCAGTTGCGGCAATGGATGTGTTCTGCCAGCAAGGGGCAGGATTTGTCGCCATGAATGCCGATGCGGTTCCAGCAGTCATCAATGGCTTGGGTGTCGGCCAGGGTCAGGTCCAGGCCTGCGGTGCCGAGCGCGTCAGGGCTATTCATCGTTTGGACTCACTGTCAGCTCGCTCGCTACGCGCGGCGCGCGCCTGCAAACGGCGCGCCCCTGCACTGTCGCCCTGGGACTCGAGCAACGCGGCCAGGTGCATCAAGGCCTGCGGATGCTGCGGTTCCAGGTACAAGGCTTTGCGGTAATAACTCTGCGCCTCCACGGCGCTGCCGGCGACATCGCTGAGCAGGCCCAGCCAGTAGAACACGGCGGCGGCCGGCGGATGGCTGTTCAAATAACGTTCGCAGGCAGCACGGGCCTCGGCACTTTTGCCTTGATTGGCGAAGGTGGCGATCTGGTTGAGCATCTCGCCTGCCTCCGGGGGCGGCGCTTTGACCGGTGCCGCCTGGGTGCCGGCCGTGCTGAACGGGCGCGGCTTGAGCGCGATCGACGCCGGACTGCGCTGCGACGTGGGCGCCGGCATCGGTACAAACACCGGGGCGGGTGCGACCGGTTCCACATGCCGACTGAACGCAAAGGACTGCGGCACGCCAATCGAGCGCATGCCATGGCGCCCCAGCAGGGCACCTTCGGCCGGGCCGATAAACAGCACGCCGTCCACGTGGGTCAGCTCCTTGAGCACATCGAAGACTTGCTTCTGGGTGGGCTGGTCGAAGTAGATCAGCAGGTTGCGACAGAACACAAAGTCGTAGGTGGGCTCGTTGGCCAGCAGGGCCGGGTCGAGCAAGTTGCCGACTTGCAGGCGTACTTGTTCGCGAACCCGGTCGGCAATGCGATAGGCACCGCCGTCTTCAGTGAAGTGACGGTCGCGAAACTCAAGGTCGCCGCCGCGAAACGAGTTCTTGCCGTACACGCCGCGGCGCGCACGCTCCACCGACAGCGGGCTGACGTCCATGCCCTGGACTTTGAATTGGTGCGGTGCCAGGCCCGCGTCGAGCAGGGCCATGGCGATCGAATAGGGTTCTTCGCCGGTGGAGCATGGCAGGCTGAGAATGCGCAACGCGCGCATCTGCTTGATTTCGGCCAACCGTGCGTGGGCCAAGCGGGCCAAGGTGGCAAAGGACTCGGGGTAGCGGAAGAACCAGGTTTCGGGGACGATCACCGCTTCGATCAGCGCCTGCTGCTCATCATGGGAGCTGTGCAGGAGCTGCCAGTACGCTTCTGCTGTCTGCGCCTGGGACAACTGGCAACGCTGGCGCACCGCGCGCTCGATGATCGCCTCGCCCACCGAGGCGACGTCCAGGCCGATGCGTTCTTTAAGGAAGGCCCAGAAGCGCGGATCACTGCTCATAGGCTCAACTCGCTGGAAAACAGCAAGGTGCGCACGTCACCGGTCAACAGCTCGGCGACGCCAATCCATTGCATCAAGCCCAGCGCATCTTCGCGCACCGGCCCCAGGTAAGGCGCCTGGCGGTTATCCAGGCCATAGGGCTGGAATTCGGCGGGGTCGCAACGCAAGGTGTCGGTAGCCTGTTCCAGAATCAGCCCCAGCCAACGCGCTTCGCTCCAGGGCTGTGGCTGATAATTGACCAGCACCAGCCGCGTGCTGGTACGCGCTTGGGCCGCAACGCCGAACGTCAAGGCGCTCAGGTCGATGACCGGCACCAGCGCGCCGCGATGGGCAAAGATACCCGCCACCCACACCGGTGCATGAGCGATGGGTTTGAGCGGCAGGCGCGGCAGCACCTCGACCACTTCCGTCGCCTTGAGGGCAAAGCGTTCATTGCCGATGTGGAACACCAGGAACAACGCCTTTTTCGCTGCCGGGACGGCGCCGCGTTTAGCCGCGAGGTCGCTCATCAGACTTTGAAACGCGACACGCCGCTGCGCAGACCGACCGCAACCTGGCTCAGTTCATCGATGGCAAAACTGGCCTGGCGCAGGGACTCGACGGTCTGGCTGCTGGCATCGCCCAGTTGCACCAGCGCGTGGTTGATCTGCTCGGCGCCGGTGGCCTGGGCCTGCATGCCTTCATTGACCATCAGCACTCGCGGCGCGAGGGCCTGCACTTGATGGATGATTTGCGACAGTTGTTCCCCCACCTGCTGCACTTCGAACATGCCTCGGCGCACTTCCTCGGAGAACTTGTCCATGCCCATCACCCCGGCCGACACCGCCGACTGGATCTCACGCACCATCTGCTCGATGTCGTAAGTCGCGACGGCGGTCTGGTCAGCCAGGCGGCGTACTTCGGTGGCGACCACGGCAAAACCGCGCCCGTACTCACCGGCTTTCTCGGCCTCGATGGCGGCGTTGAGGGACAGCAGGTTGGTCTGGTCCGCCACTTTGACGATGGTCACTACCACCTGGTTGATGTTGCCGGCCTTTTCATTGAGGATCGCCAGCTTGGCATTGACCAGGTCGGCGGCGCCCATCACCGAGTGCATGGTTTCTTCCATGCGCGCCAGGCCCTGCTGACCGGAACCGGCGGCGACCGAGGCCTGGTCGGCGGCGGTGGACACTTCGATCATGGTGCGCACCAGGTCCTTGGAGGTCGCGGCGATTTCACGGGAGGTGGCGCCGATTTCAGTGGTGGTGGCGGCGGTTTCAGTGGCGGTCGCCTGCTGCTGCTTGGAGGTAGCGGCGATCTCGGTCACCGAGGTCGTGACCTGCACCGACGAGCGCTGTGCCTGGGAAACCAGAGCGGTCAGTTCGGTCATCATGTCGTTGAAGCCGGTTTCAACCACGTTGAACTCGTCCTTGCGCTCCAGATTCAGGCGCTTGCTCAGGTCGCCGGTGCGCATGGTTTCGAGGATATCGACGATGCGCTGCATCGGCGCCATGATTGCGCGCATCAACAGCAGGCCACACAGCGCAGCAGCAAGAATCGCCAGCAGCAGCGAGACGCCCATGCTGATTTTTGCGGCCTCGACGGCACTGTCGATGGCGTCGGTGGCGCCGTCGGCGACCTGTTTATTCGCGAGGATGATGTCATTGAGTTTCATGCGGCCGGCGACCCAGGCGGGCGTCAGTTGTTCGTTGAACAGCTTGAGTGCCTCGGCGGCGTTGTTGTTCTGCTGCGCCTCGAGCACCTTGGCGAGGGTCTGGTTGTAGCTCTGATGCAGCTTTTCGAAGGCATCGAACTCGTTGCGGTCCTGAGTGGAGCTGATGGTTTTCGTGTAATCGGCCATGTACTTTTCAAGGCGCGTTTCGAAAGACTTGTAGCCTTGCTTTTCGACCTCGGAAACGCCCTGGTTCTTGTGGATCCCCACCAACTCCTGGGTTTGCAGGTAGCTGTCGACCCAGGCGCTGCGAATCATCGAGCTTAAAAACACGCCAGGCACGGCGTCGTCCCGGACCAGGGTTTCGCTGGATTCGATTTTCAGCAGCCGCGAATACGAGAGCACGACCATCAGCAGCATGATCGCGATGATTACCGCAAAGCTCGCCAAAATCCGTTGGCGCAGGGTCCAGTTCTTCACAGTAATTCCTCGCAGGGCCATTCAAATGGAGGGGAGTATAGCTGAGCGCGGGCGTCTACTAATCAATGGTTTTAGGGGGTTTAGCAACAGTGCCAGTACTGGGCTGCGCCATTGCGGCAACTCAGCCAGACTCGATTTAATGTGGGAGAGGCTTGCTCTCTCCACACTTGAATGGATGCACGGCGCTGCTTATGTGTTGAGGCGTACCTGTTTCTCCAGCTCTGCCTTCAACCCCGGCTCAAGTTTCAGCTGGCGTGCCAGTTCGTCCAGGTAGGCCTTCTCCATGAAGTTTTCCTCGTCCACCAGCATCACGCTGGCGATGTACATTTCGGCGGCCATTTCCGGGGTGCTGGCGGCGCGGGCGACGTCGGCCGGGTCGAGGGGTTTGTTCAGCTCCGCGTGCAGCCAGGTTTGCAGCTCGCGGTCGTTGTCGAGTTTGGTGAACTCGCCTTCGATCAACGCGCGTTCACGCTCATCCACGTGGCCGTCGGCCTTGGCGGCGGCAACCAGCGCCTTGAGAATGCCCTGACTGTGCTGCTCGACCTGGGCCGGCGGCAGGCGGTCGATGGTCTGCGGCTCACCCTGGGGCGCGCTGGCCTGCTGCGCCTGCCAATTGCCATAGGCTTTGTAGGCGATGACCCCCAAGGCGGCCAGGCCTCCGTAGGTCAGGGCCTTGCCGCCGAATTTGCGGGCCTTTTTGTTGCCCAGCAGCAAGCCCATGGCGCCGGCCGCCAGTGCGCCACCGCCGGCGCCACCGAGCAAACTGCCGAGCCCGCCGCCGCCAAGCAGCCCACCGAGGGCGCCTTTGTCGGCTGATGGGCGCTGGCCGCCAGCCTTGTTCTGCAACATGTCCTGACCAGACTTGAGCAACTGATCGAGCAATCCACGGGTATTCATGCGTAGCCTCCAGACACTTGGGTTCGTAGGACCAATAGGCCCCCAGCGTAAAACTAAGTGCCAAAAAGCCCCGATCTAGAGTGCTTCCAGATGTAACGCTCACCCTGATATCAGAAATGTCTTGTTGCACAGCGGCGCCATCATCCCGCCATCAATGATTTTTCCTTCACCATCGAACCGCTTAAGCTATCCGGCGTCTGTTTATTGTCCGTTGCGTTTGGCCGAAGGCATGTCCGAACCGTTATTTCTGATCCGTTACGTGCCAGGAACGGCGCGGGATTCGCTCACGATAGGTTGTCTCTATGCACCGCAGGAATTTGCTCAAAGCGTCCATGGCCATTGCGGCCTACACCGGTTTGTCGGCCAGTGGCCTGTTGGCCGCGCAGGCCTGGGCCGGCAACCGTGCCGCCGATGGCAAGGCCGTTGCATTCGATTTTGAAACGCTCAAAGCCCAGGCCAAGCAGCTCGCTGGCAGCGCGTATAAAGATACTCGGCAGGTGCTGCCGCCCACCTTGGCGACCATGACGCCACAGAATTTCAACGCCATCGGCTATGACGCCAACCATTCGTTGTGGAAGGAACTGAAGGGGCAGCTGGACGTGCAGTTTTTCCACGTCGGCATGGGTTTCAAGACGCCGGTGCGCATGCATAGCGTCGACCCCAACACCCGCGAGGCCCGCGAAGTGCATTTCCGCCCTTCGCTGTTCAACTATGAAAAAACCACTGTCGACACTAAACAACTGACCGGCGATCTGGGTTTCTCCGGCTTCAAGCTGTTCAAGGCGCCGGAGCTGGACCGGCATGACGTGCTGTCGTTCCTCGGCGCCAGCTACTTCCGTGCAGTGGACTCCACCGGCCAGTACGGCCTGTCGGCGCGCGGCCTGGCGATTGACACCTATGCGAAAAAACGTGAGGAATTCCCTGACTTCACGCAGTTCTGGTTCGAAACCCCGGACAAGAACGCCACCCGCTTCGTGGTCTACGCCCTGCTCGATTCGCCCAGCGCTACCGGCGCCTACCGCTTCGATATCGACTGCCAGGCCAATCAAGTAGTGATGGCCATCGACGCGCATATCAACGCGCGCACCGCCATCGAACAGCTGGGGATTGCGCCCATGACCAGCATGTTCAGTTGCGGCACGCATGAGCGGCGGATGTGCGACACCATCCACCCGCAAATTCACGACTCGGACCGACTGGCCATGTGGCGTGGCAACGGCGAGTGGATCTGCCGCCCGCTGAACAACCCGGCCAAGCTGCAATTCAACGCATTCGCCGACACTAATCCCAAAGGTTTTGGCCTGGTCCAAACCGACCACGAATTCGCCAGTTACCAGGACACGGTGGACTGGTACAGCAAGCGCCCCAGCCTGTGGGTGGAACCCACCACCGCTTGGGGTGAGGGCTCGATCGACCTGTTGGAAATCCCGACCACTGGCGAAACCCTCGATAACATCGTGGCCTTCTGGACCCCGAAAAAGCCGGTGGCGGCCGGTGATTCGCTCAACTACGGCTACAAGCTTTACTGGAGCGCCCTGCCGCCGGTGAGCACACCGCTGGCCCAGGTCGACGCGACCCGTTCAGGTATGGGTGGGTTCACCGAAGGTTGGGCCCCGGGCGAGCATTACCCTGAGGTGTGGGCACGCCGCTTTGCCGTGGATTTCAAGGGCGGCGGCCTGGACCGTTTGCCACCCGGCACGGGCATCGAGCCGGTGGTCACCTGCTCCCACGGCGAGGTGAAAGACTTCAGCGTGTTGGTGCTCGATAACATCAAGGGCTATCGCATTCTGTTCGACTGGTACCCCACCAGCGACAGCGTGGAGCCGGTAGAGCTGCGCTTGTTTATCCGCACCCAGGACCGCACCTTGAGCGAAACCTGGCTGTATCAGTACTTCCCGCCCGCGCCGGACAAGCGCAAATACACCTGAACCATCTGTGGCGAGGGAGCTTGCTCCCGCTGGGCCGCGAAGCGGCCCCAAACGATGGGACTGCTGCGCAGTCCAGCGGGAGCAAGCTCCCTCGCCACAGGTACCGTGTTCGCCTTGCCTGAAGGGCGTCGTGGCGAGCCCGTTTCGTCATTCAGAACCGCGACACGGTTTTCATCGCCCCGATCAGATAGCGCATCGCTACCTGGTCGCTCTCGGTCAGGGCGCGATAATGCGCCAGCAATTCAACTTCATCCGAACTCAAACTGCGGCCACGCAAGGACATCCTGCGGGTCAGAAAAGATAACACCCCACCCGCTACACCATAGGACTTGGCCATGGACTACTTCTCCTGATATCGATCCAATACTCCTGCCTTAAGCTTAGAAAGAATCCAGTTACGTGTGGGATTTTTTTAGAGTATTAACTTAAATAATTAGATCGGTAATAAATACCTACAGTCGATTCCCATGCATTCGTCGCTTAAATCCGCCTTCTTCATATAGGCGGGCAAAAAAAACCCACCGGATCAGGGTGGGCTCTGTAGGCATACGCTAAGGATCAATCCCTGAGATCGGACTCATGAATCGGCTGGTCGCGGTGCGTCGCCCGCTGATATTGCGCCGGCCAGATCGCCTTGCGCCCGCCCAGGTCATCGTCGGCATGCAGCGGCCAGTACGGATCGCGCAACAATTCACGAGCGAGGAAGATGAGGTCGGCCTGGCAGGTGCGCAGGATGTGTTCGGCCTGGGCCGGTTCGGTGATCATGCCGACCGTGCCGGTAGCGATGCCCGACTCTTTGCGCACGCGCTCGGCAAAGCGCGTCTGGTAGCCGGGACCGGTGGGGATTTCGGCGTTGGCGGCGGTGCCGCCGGAGGACACGTCGATCAAGTCCACGCCCAGGTCTTTCAGGCGGCGCGCCAGTTCGACGGTTTCATCGGGGTTCCAGCCGTCCTCCACCCAGTCGGTGGCCGACACGCGCACAAACAGCGGCAAGTCCTGGGGCCACACGTCGCGCACCGCGCGGGTGACCTCCAGGACCAGGCGGATGCGGTTTTCGAACGAGCCGCCGTACTGGTCCTGACGCTGGTTGCTGATGGGCGACAGGAACTGATGCAGCAGGTAACCGTGGGCGGCATGGATCTCTACCACTTCGAAACCGGCAGTCAAGGCACGCTTGGCGGCGGCGACAAAATCGGCGATCACCTGCTGGATCTGCCCTTCGTCCAGCGGCGTGGGTTGGGTGTGCTGGGGGTCGAATGCGATGGGCGATGGGCCGACCGGCACCCAGCCACCGTCTGCTGGCTTGACGCTGCCATGCTTGCCGATCCAGGGCCGATACGTGCTGGCCTTGCGCCCGGCGTGCGCCAGCTGAATACCGGCCACCGCGCCTTGGGCCGCAATGAAGCGCGTAATGCGTTGCAAGGGTTCGATCTGTTCGTCTTTCCAGAGGCCCAGGTCCTGGGCGGTGATGCGGCCATCGGCGGTCACGGCGGTGGCTTCGGTAAAAATCAGCCCGGCGCCACCGACGGCGCGGCTGCCCAGGTGCACCAGATGCCAGTCGTTGGCCAGGCCATCCTCACTTGAGTACTGGCACATCGGTGAGACCGCGATGCGGTTCAACAGGGTGAGTTGACGCAGGGTGTAGGGTTCGAGCAGCTGACTCATGGCGCACCTCTTCGGGTTCTGTGGGCAAGCTCCAAGGCTCTCTTTCATGGTGCTTAGAGCCTAGTCGACAACGACGGATCGCACAGGGTTCAGAGGTAAACGGTTCAGAAGTAAACCGGGAGCCATTGCCGGCTCCCGCAGGGCAGCGCCTTACATTTCGACCTGGGTGCCCAGTTCGATCACCCGGTTGACCGGGAGTTTGAAGAAGCGCAGGTTGCCGTTGGCATTCTTCAGCATGAACGCGAATAACGCTTCGCGCCAACGCGCCATGCCCTTGATGCGCGAGGCGATCACGGTTTCACGGCTGAGGAAGTAGGTGGTGCGCATCGGGCTGAAATCCAGTTCATCCAGATGGCACAGCTTCAGCGCCTCGGGCACGTCCGGCTCATCGGTAAAGCCGAAGTGCAGGATCACCCGGAAGAACCCTTCGCCATAGGCGTCTACTTCGAAACGCCGCGTCGCAGGCACACGCGGGATGTCTTCGTAGACCACGGTCAGCAGCACCACCTGCTCGTGCAGCACCTGGTTATGCAGCAGGTTGTGCAACAGCGCGTGGGGCACGGCGTCAGGCCGCGCCGTGAGGAACACTGCCGTGCCCTGCACGCGATGGGGCGGCTGCACGCGGATACTGCTGATGAATATCGGCAGCGGCAGGCCGCCTTCGTCGAGGCGCTCGACGAGCAATTGCTTGCCGCGCTTCCAGGTGGTCATCAGCACGAACAGCACGATCCCGGCCAATACCGGGAAGGCGCCGCCCTGGATAATCTTCGGCACGTTGGCGGCAAAGTACAGCCCGTCCACCAACAGGCAGCAGAGCAACACCGGCACCGCCAGCACCGGCGGCCATTTCCACAGCAGCAGCATCACCGCAGACACCAGGATCGTGGTCATCAGCATGGTGCCGGTCACCGCTACGCCATAGGCCGACGCCAGCGCACCGGAAGACTCGAAGCCCAGCACCAGCAGGATCACGCCGACCATCAGCGACCAGTTCACCGCGCCGATATAGATCTGGCCCTGTTCGGCACTGGAGGTGTGTTGAATGTGCATGCGCGGGATATAGCCCAACTGGATCGCCTGGCGCGTCAACGAGAACGCACCGGAAATCACCGCCTGGGATGCAATCACCGTGGCCAGGGTCGACAGCACCACCAGCGGGACCAGCGCCCAGCTCGGCGCCAGCAGGTAGAACGGGTTGCGGGCCGCTTCCGGATCGCCCAGCAGTATGGCGCCCTGGCCGAAATAGTTGAGCACCAGCGCCGGCAGCACCAGGATGAACCAGGCGCGGGCGATGGGTTTGCGGCCGAAGTGGCCCATGTCGGCATACAGCGCTTCCGCCCCGGTCAGGGCCAGCACCACTGCGCCGAGGATGGCCACGCCAATTCCGGGATGCGCCTCGAAGAAGCGCACGGCCCACATCGGGTTCATGGCGCTGAGCACCTCAGGGTGCAGGGTGATGCCATACACGCCGAGGCCGCCAAGCACCAGGAACCAGGTCACCATCACCGGGCCGAACAGCTTGCCGATGCGGTCTGTGCCGTGTTTCTGGATCAGGAACAGCGCCACCAGTACCACCAGCGCGATAGGGACTACCCACCGTTCCAGGCCATCGAAAGCCAGTTCCAGGCCCTCGACGGCCGACAACACCGAAATCGCCGGGGTGATCATGCTGTCGCCGTAGAAAAGCGCTGCGCCGCACAAGCCGCACACCACCAGGAAACTGCGCAACTTCCTGCGCTCCCCCGCCGCCCGGCGTGCCAGGGCGGTCAGCGCCATGATGCCGCCCTCGCCCTGGTTATCGGCGCGCAGCACAAACAGCATGTACTTGATCGACACGACCCAGATCAGCGACCAGAAGATCAGCGCCAGGATCCCCAATACGCCGTCATGGTTGACCTGCACTCCATAACCGCCGTTGAACACCTCTTTAAGGGTGTAGAGCGGGCTGGTGCCGATATCGCCGTACACCACCCCAACCGCTGCCACCAGCATGCCAATCGGCTTGGCGTTTGAATGCTCGGCACCCGCTGCCTGACTACTTGCCTGACCCATCAACCACTCCTGCCCTTTGACCTGAGGTCTTTTATAAACAACGTGCCCAAACGGCCCCTAGCATGCGCTGTTTTACTTCACGTAACAGACGTTTTGTTGACCTTAGGATTTTACCTACGCGCAACGGCGCGAAGCATAGCGCAGCACTCGTCGCATTTCCCTGCATAAAGCTGGTCAAGTGCGTGGCCCGCCGCTAGAATTGCGCACTTTTTGATCAGAGGCGTCACAAACGCCCGTGTACCGCCGTGTCGTGCCCGACTGGCGGCGTCATTCAATACCGAGGTTAGACATGTCCACCACCATCGCAAAAGCCAACCCCAAGGTCGGCTTTGTATCCCTGGGTTGTCCTAACGAAATTTCAACTATACAAATGATACCAGTGCTCCTAGGGAGCTTCCCAAGCTGATCACGATGGTTCAATTCCCTAAACCCGCTCCACTATTTTCAATACCTCCAGCGATATAGAGGTCGAGTCAAGCGATACTGGTGAGCGTTTCAGTGACAGCTACACAAAGCCCCGCCATATAAGAACTACAGCCCGTTTTTTAGCAGCATCACCAAAACTACCTTTCCCGGCGTATTGCTGGGAAAATATCAGTGCGCCATGAAATTTGGTTGGAGAACCTGTAAAGCAGAACCCGTAGAATGGGGACTACAGAAAATTCAACCAGGAAAGGACACCATGGCTCACCACCCGCTTCGGGAAAAGGTTATTGCGCAATTCGTCAAAGGATGGACTCGAGCACGCCCAGCGACGGCCATAGTAGCCGTGGAACGACTCACTGAGCTCTATGACAGATTCCGAGATGCGGGGTTGGCAGATCGTATATTTGAGCAACAGCTAACTTGTGGACAGTCTTCAACTTACGCTCAACGTGTGGGAGAGCTGCTTCTCGCTGACATGCTCTGGAATGACGGCTTCTTCCTGGAAAGCAAAAATGAAGGACCCGACTTCCTAGCTACGAAAGATGGGAAATCCGCCTGGATAGAGTTGCAAACACCTGAACCCGCTGGCATCCCAAAGGACTATCTTGCGGAGTCCTGCACGGGAAAGGTCAGAGCTGTTCCTCACGCAGCTATCAATCTCCGGTGGACTGCTGCTGTTGCGGAGAAAACGAAAAAGCTTCATGGATACCTTGAATCGGGGGTCGTGAAAGCTGACCAGCCATACATCATCGCAGTAAACACACATCTGCTAAATCCGTTTGCAATGACTGGCCTCTATGGTGTAAGCGGGAAACCCGTAGCCGTCGAGGTCTTGTTCAGCGTCGGTCCGATTCAAGTCCAGATAGATAGATTTTCAGGAGACATCGTCGAGCAATTTCACCAACACCGCCCCGTCCTTGATAAACCTGGTACCGAGAATAAAGTGCCATCGGACACGTTTCTCAATGAGCAAAACGCGTGCATCAGCGCGGTCCTAGGATTGGATCTCCTGGAGAATGTGATGATCAATGGCCAGCATCCGTCAGCCTTGGTCTACAACCCTCTTGCGGCGAACCCGATAACTCCACGCTGGATTGGGGCACAGGAGCACTGGCACTGCACGATTGGCTCTGAGGAGTATGTGGTTCAAAGGCTCGATCAATAGCGAAGTAGGCAATCAGCTATTCTGCAAAATGAAATCCATCGAACAAGCCACAGCCCCGTCCAGCTGTGGCTTGCAGGGAGATTCCACCCTTCTCTTACACAGCCAACAATCGTCGCAATAAGAACGTGCGCGTTTCTTAAAACACACCGAAATCCACGTTTCAAAAGTTTCCGCCCAATGAAACCGGGCACTCCAGCGTTAACGCTTCCGTGCGTGGCCTTTGCTTAACTGTGCAACCGCACTGCATTTCCTTTCCAAACTTTGCACTTTTTGAAATTGCAGATCGCCTGCAGAGCCTCCCGGCCCGCCTGGGCTGCAGGTTCGTTAGCACTACGCCCGGAATTGCAAAAAAAATGGACGCAAAGCCCGTCGGCGGGAGGGGGATAAGTGCTTTTTCATCCGTTTTTTTCTTCGCTGCGTAACTTCCGCACTTCATCCCTGCCCTTCGTCGGATCCACAGGCTGATGATCAAACGAAACCATATACTGTCTGCATATACAGTACTGTTTCGGATGTACCTATGACCATTGGCAACCTCTCCAAAGCGTGGACCGTCGAGACATGGATGTTATTCCTGCGGGATCAGTCAGCACTGCTCCAACATCCAGGTGCCCACCATAAAACCCTCTTGCTGCAGGCGCACGAGCTGTACAGAGCGCAGGTGATTGAGCGAGACGACCTATGCGATCTACTTGAGCTAGCCGACAGTGCTTTGGCTTATGCGGTAGAAACGCTTCTTGAAGAGTCAGGCAACGTTTGATCGAGAGGTGTCTATGCATATGCTGGTCACACCGATGCGGTGTAAGGGCGTGCCGCTGACCCCTCAGGAAAGGCGACGGTATCCGGCCATAATGGGAGACGTGCGCGTTAACGCGGAGGTCTCCGAAGAGTTGGGGCGCAACTCCAATGTAGCCACATTGCACAAAGGAATGCCGCTTGAGCCCAGCCCCCTGCCTCAGCTACTGGACGCGACTCTCTCGGGGATGGCTCCATCGGGGTTTGTTCTGAACGGTATTGAGTACATTGATGGCTGCGCCTATGCACAGTCCTGGTGGTGCCGACTTGGATAGTTTAAAAGGCGAGGGCCGATGGCCCTCGCTGTTCGTGGGTTAGAGTTGCTGAATGATTCGAAGCAAACGAACAACCCAATAGGCCGTTTGAAGCAAACGAATCAACTCTTCGGGAAATAGTTTTTTTATGACCGTTTTCATAGAGCAATCCTTTTCGGATCAGGGAGACCTACAGTTCAGTACAAGCAATCGCAGGATGTCCCACTCAACCAGCAACGAAGCGCAATCAATTTTTCACCGCAAACTAATTTGCAAACCCGATCGTAACTTATGTCGTATCTTACGTCGTTTGGTCGTTTGTATGAGCTTGACTGGTCCATCGCTGGGCCATACTCTCTGAAATTCCGGTATCAAAGATGTACAGCGTCGAGCGGTTAGGGCGACGATAGCACAAGTCTTCCTAACGGAAGCAACCTGTAAATCTGCACCTCAAGGCCCGCATACGCGGGCCTTTTTAATTTCTTGGCCCTTCCTCCTCTCCTCTAAAAGGCACTTAACCCGGTAACTACCGGGGTTTCCATTGGTGCACTCCGCAACAACGGTTTAGCGTGCGCTAAGCATGTCACATTGCATCAAATTAAAATTACCTGACGGACGGTCATAAATTTTCTTCTCGCATCGCCAACAGTTATGAAAATGCAATTAACGCAACATAGGAAAGTTGTATTTACGAATACAAAAGCGTTTCTTTAGACGCATGAACTTTAGATGTTGCGAAGCTTAGAAAGTAACTTTCACGCTTTCCAACGTATAAAGCGAAGGTTGAATCAACGTATCTTTCACCCGTATTTTCGCAGAGAACAATGTGATAACACCGCTAAAGCGTGATCGGTTTCACCGCCGTGGTTAGCGCCGAAACCTCCGCTGCATAGCGGGTGAACACCGAGGCATTACCTGGTGGTGGCGTCGGCCCGTGGGTGTGGGCAGATATTTGAACGTTCATCTGCTGGACCAGGTCGAGCAGATCGCACAACACCTGCAGCACATTGACCCCTTCCGATCCCAACCAAGACTTGGGCGCGACCAGTCGCTGACTGACCCCCGCCACACTCTTGCGCAGCCCCTCTATTCTTTCGTGCATATCCCCACCCACTGTGGCGTTGTGCTTTTGCCCCACCACTAGGTTCAAGTCCCGCCCGGTCGCCTGGTGCAAATCATCCACCGCCGCCAGGCTTGCAGATCCACCCGACAACAGCTTGAGCGCGCCCAGCGCCTCGATCGTCTTGATTCCACCCACTGACTCGGTGGAATGGTCATCCACCGTCCTGGTGTGATTCTGGAACGTCTCAGTGTTCCCCATCGCCTCGACTTCCCGCTCGATCGCCTTGTCCCGGATCTTGCCGTCGGTCTGGCGCAGCCAGTTGCCGTCAGCGTCAACACGCTGCTGACAGGCTTCGCTGTGCTGCCACACCTGGTCACCTTTCGGCACGCTGGGCATGCTCAGGCCGTGGGGCAGGATCGTTTGGATATAGGGCTTGTGCGGCAGGCCGTAGGCAAAACACACCACGACTTGGGTACCTTCCTCGGGGAAAGCATAGATCCCCATTTCCTCGCCACCAGTGGGCAGGGGCAGCGGCACGCCGGCCAGGATCGGCAGCTTGGTGTCTGGCTCGCCGTCCGGCCCCATGACCTCAATGTCGACCGCATAGCGCGGCCGGAAGTCATCACAGATGCCGGCGCCGGCCGGGGCATCGGCCACGGCGACAACCCGGGCAAAGCGTGGCAGGTGGTAACCGCCGGTGAGTTCGGGAAATTGTCGTTCTACGCTGCGGCGGATTGCGTCGTCCATCGGATGGCCATCTGGTTGTCGATGAGCGCCACACTGGTGATGCGCTCGCCGTGGTTGATTGTTGCACCTGGTCGCAACCCGGGAAGGGCCGCAATCATTGCGCTTTGATTACCCTGGTAGTCGTCGAATAGCTCGACCGGCAGCTGCAGCGCCGGGCGAACGCCAAAGAAGCTGTCGGACCAACTGCCCACGAACACCTCCCCATCACCCTGCTGTTGCCAGATGAAGTCGGGAATATTGAAAACCCGGGCCAGGCTGTCCATGGCTTGGTAACCAGCGGCCAGGCTGTAGAAGAAAGGCGCCTTGACGCCGGCATACGGCCGATCCGGAACGCGAAAGCGCAACCCGGTGTGCTGGCTGATGTCGACCAGGACGGCGCGCAGGTCGACGTGACGCAAGTTCAGCGGCAGCGGGTTGGCCAGGATCGCGGCCAGCTCGCGGCAGAACAGCACCTGCTGGGAGCTGCTGGCCGTGGTGGAGCGTTCGACGTAGCCAATGAAGTGTCGCTGCAGCGTGTTGCCGTTGTAGCCGATATCGAGCGTCACCAGCCCCTTGACCGAGCCTTTGGCTTGAATGGTTAATGTCGCCCGGCCGGGGCTTTTCGCGTCCAGCCGGACTTCGTTTTTGATCAGGACGTAAGGCACGCCGTTGATGGCCAACTCCTTGTGCAGCTTCATGTGTTAGCCCCGCCCAGCCAGCCATCCACTTTTTTCAACGTGGCTTCAAAACCGGTCAGTTCCTCCGGTCCGTTGCTGGAGTCGCCACCGGTGCCGCCGGCGCCACCCACTGCCCCGCCCGGGCCGGACTGCGCGGTGACCGCGTTGCCCGATCGCCGGCCTTCGACTTTTTCCGGGTTCGACAGTTTTTCAGTCAGGGTGAACTGGATCAGCCAGGCGCGTAGGTTGTCGTCTTCCCGGGCGCTCACGCCTTCGGTGAAGGTCACCTGACGCATGCCAAACGCGGCGGCGGTGTCGTTGACGATGCGGTAGGTCTTGAGCTGGCCACCGCCTTCGGTCGCTTCCACCAGGCGCATCAGGTCACGCAGTTGCACCTGATCAACAAAAGGAATCATCAGGCTGACGGTCAGGGTCTTGGGCTTGAACCCCTTGTGGCCCTTGTCGGTGTTGCTGGTCTGGCCTGACAGATCGTCGCTTTCGATGCGCAGGTTGCCCGTGACCTTGAGGTTTTTCCCGCGCACCTCTTGCCCATCCAGTAGCAGCGTCATAGGCCCACCAACTCACGAACGAAGCTCAAACCCTTCTCAGAACCCACCAGCAAGACACCGGCGCACAGCACCCACTCATGCCCTGGGGCGTCGCCCGCCAATAGCGCCTGGCGCAGCTCGGTGGCATTGCCTGGGCCGATCAGGCGGGCGCGCATGCTGCTGTCAGGGTTACCACCGGCGAGCAAGGCTTTCAGACCGGCCAGTTGCTGGTCACGGCCCTGCTGTTGAGCAGCCTTGCGGCTGGCCAACGCGGCAAGGTCGCCCATGGGCGAGCTGTCGGCCGCGTAGCTCTCCAGGACGGCGAGCTGGCCAGACATAGATTGCTGCGCGGCCTTGACCACGGTGCAACGCTCCAGAGGCAACGACTGCCAACGCGGCAAGGTGCCGGCGGCGGGAATCTCCCACTTTTCCGTTTCCAGCTTGGAAAGGTGCCGTGCGCGGCGTTCGGTTCGCACCAGGTCGGGCATCGGCAACAGCGCATTGAAGCGCGCCAGGCTCGCGGCCAACTGATCAAAGCGTGTGGCCAGGAACATCACGCACAGGGCGAACTGGGGACCATCGGGCCGGCCGGTGTCGCTCACGTCCACCAGTTTGCCGGCCAGCTGCTGCAGCAAGTTTGGCGCAGACAGGAAACGCTGGTAACCGCGGCCCTGCCCAATGCCACTTTGAAAAGGCGTCACCACCAAGCACGCCGGGGCCTCTCCCATCTGACCAGCGAGTGCCCCACGGCCTGCAGCGATCGCACCCTGGGCGGCACCACCCACCGGCCCGGGGCTGGTAGTAGTCTTGCCGTCGAGGTCCGCCAGGCGCTTGGCGGTGTTGGCCAGCTCACCGCCGGCCAAGCCCTGGGCGGCTGACAGCTGGCCCATCCATTCGGTGGCTTGGGCAGGCCAGCGCATCGTCACTGGCGACCAGGTCATGTCAGGCATTTGGCAGCACCAGGGCAGGCAGTTCAGCCACCAGCTCGGCGCCGGTCGGGGTCTTGCGCTTGCCCTGCTCGATGGCCGCCAACTGGTCGTAGCAGTAGGCCCAGCACAACGAGCGCCAGGTACGAAACGCTACGCCGTCAGCCTGAAACTTCGGCACTGCCGGTTCATCCGCATAACTGATGGCGTCCTTGAGGTCGGTATAACCCGCCGCCTTGGCAGTTTGATCCAGGAACAGTTGTACGCTGGTCACAAATCCTGCTTTTACCTGCTCCCACGTCAGCGGTGGCGGGTCCAGGGCGACCGGTCGGCCTTTGACGGCTTGAATGACTTTACCCTGCGCTTGGGCGGCAAATAGAGCCTGGTATTCAGCCTGGGTGATCTCCAGCAACTGCGCAGCTGGCGGCAGGTTGCAGCCAGCATTCGGCACCTCTATCAAAGGTGGTTTGGCCTTGGGGTCTTTAACCTTGATCATCGGAGCTTTATCCGTTGAGCCCTCTGGTGCCATCCAGTCAGGGTCCGGCACGCTGATCATGGGGTGTTTCCACTTCGGATCAGCGATAAGGGCGGTGCGCTCCCCATGGGCGCGGGTGTCGTAGAAGCCAGCTGTTGCGGCGTGAAAATAGATGCTCATGATTAGTAGCCAGTGGCCTCCCAGTAGATTTCATCGGGCGAGTTGAAAGGACCGGATATCACCGAGAACTGAGAGTTGCTGACGATCAGGGTGTTGGTACCGGTGGAAGTATCGGAATAAAAGACGCTTGTCCTGGATGCGACCAATGACGCGCAACGATTTGGGAACGCGATGGGAAAACTGCGGTGGGTCACAGTGTCTGAGGCCCCCAGTGTGAAGCCCCACTGTTTAATCAATCCGGTTTGCGCGCATTTCCACCAGCCGCTTGGTCCCAGTGACGCTGTGTTTTTTAATACCGCGCCGGGTACATCAGGTGTCGCCTGCGGCAAGTTAGTGAGCCCCGCTGCGCTACCGAAATAGGCACCTGCCACCGACAGGTTGCCGCCCTCAGTCAGGGTCATGGCGTTGTTGGTTAAACCAACATGAGTCACCACTTGTGCAGGTGTACTGGCTCCGCCGCCGGCGTAGGCTTCCATCGAAGCCAAATGCCGCTCATTCCACTTGGTAGCTCGCCAAACCATGTACGCGTAGCTATTGATGGAACAATCCACCTGCACCGCTGGCGACCTGCTGCGCCAATCTACAAACCCACCACCCAGCTGCGGAAAATCAAACCGTGCAGTGCCCGTCAGCGTGCCGCCTGCCAGCGGCAATTTAGAACCGTCGGCGATCGCAATGTTTTGGCTGCCATCAAACTCCACGCCATTGATCAGTCGAGGGGTGGCCAGTTTGTAAGCGCTGCCCGCATTGCCAGACACGGCAATGTTATAGGTGCCTGACAGACGCGCAGCCGGAACGGTGCCCAGGGCAAGCGCACCAGCGTTTAAGCCGCCCAGCGACCCACCGTCGCCGATGTACGAGCCCTTGATCGTGAGAGAGCCCGAACCATCGAAGGTAAATGCATTGTTGGCCCAACCTACGTGCATCACCACGGTGGGCTGAGATGTTGAAGAACCACCGGCGTAGACCTCCATGGCCGCCAGGTGGCGGTCCCCCCAGCACGTGCCCCGCCATACTTGGTAGGCCGCAGTGTTGGTGGGGCAAGTGATCTGCAAAGCCGCGCTGCGCTCCTTCCAGTCCACAAAGGAACCCGCCATTGCTGGGAAGTCAGCATAGAGCGAGCCGCTCAGTGTCCCGCCAGTCAGCGGTAGCTTTCCGTCGTCGGTGATTTGAATATCTTTTGAGCCGTCGAACAGCGTGTTGTTGATGCGCCGAGCAGATTCAAACCGGCTCGCCGTCTTGGCATTTCCGGTCACGCTGATGTCATATGTGCCAGTTAGGCGGCCCTTGGGTACCGTCCCGGTCGTAATCTCGCTCGCATTCAGGCTCTGCAGCAACGCCCCGCTGCCCTTGTAGCGGCCGAGTATCGCCAGATCACCGCTACCTTCGAACGTGAAGGCATTAAGTTTTGGATGGACATGTAGCACCACCGAGGGGATGGAATCTTTGGAGCCTCCGGAGTAAACATCCATCGCTGCTAGATCACGTTCCTCCCAGTTGGTGCCTTTCCAGATGGAATAGGCATATTGATTGACTGGGCAATCAATCTGCAGGGCCGGGGTTCTTTTCCACCAATCGACAAAGCCGCCACCCATTGCAGGGAAGTCAGCGCGGATGCCCCCAGCCATCGTGCCACCGGTGAGGGGCAACTTTGTGTTGTCCTCTACCGTCACGTCCGCCGAACCGTCAAATGCCACGCCGTTGATCTTGCGAGGATTGCTCAACTTGTCTGCATTGCCCGAACGCAGTTGCGGGTAATGACCGACCTGAGCGGCGAAATGGTCAACCAGCGGCCCATCTATTTCGGCAACTTTGCGTAGATCGGTGACCAGCCCAGAGCTTGCAATATGCCCCAACTGAATGCAGTAATTGCGCGTTCCAGCGGCGTCCGTGTAGTCGACCTGGTTAGGATCAAAAACCACCTTCCAGCTTGCCACCACATCGTTAAATTCCCGGCGCAACGACACGTGCAGCCACACCGGCGCTGGAGCGCTGGCCGGTGCGATCTGATAAGCACTCGTCAGCTCTAAGCGGATGCCTTCGATGTAGGCCAGTCC
Source organism: Pseudomonas sp. R1-43-08 (assembly GCF_003852255.1). NCBI lineage: Bacteria > Pseudomonadati > Pseudomonadota > Gammaproteobacteria > Pseudomonadales > Pseudomonadaceae > Pseudomonas > Pseudomonas sp. R1-43-08. The sequence continues at coordinate 1,329,412 of NZ_CP027734.1, read as the reverse complement.
TGGTCTGAGCTGATACCAGGCCCCGACCTTCTCCACCTGCCAGCCGCTGCGGTAGAAGCACGCACGGCCAAACACGTCACGATTGCTCAACCGCTCGCGTTCATCAATTCCCTTGAGGCGCACGGTGAAGTCGTGCTGCCAGGTGCTGGCATCGATCGTGATACCGGTCAGCGCCTGGGCACCGTCGAACACCACCAGGATGTTGCGGGTGACGTTGTTGCCGATCTGCTGCGGCGGAATATTCTTGCGTTTCTGCTGCAGCGGGACATAGGCCACGGCCAAGAGGACATTCTCGGCAGTTTCCAGGCCGATCCAGTTCCAGTCAAAGTCCCCGATCTCGCTGCCCAGCATCGAGCTGTAGACCACCTGGTTCGGGTTTACGAAGCCGATGTTCTGTTGCGGAATCGTGTAGGTGTGGACGATCTGCGCCGCCGGCGGCTTTGGCGCGGCACGATTGACCGGGCCGTTCGGGTCCAGTCCGGGCACGTTGGCGAAGACGAAGCGCACGACATCGAGGCGCTGTTGTGCGCCCAGTTTTTGGGCGATCAGGCTTTCGCCTGCAAGGGTAATACTGGCTCCCACAAGAGGCTCCTACAGGCTGGCAATCAGCGTTTGCTGATCGTCGTTGAAGTCAGCCGCGACAAGGCGCAGCGATACGGGGGTGAGGGTCACGAAGTCATAGCGCCGGCAGGTGCGGCCATACTGCTGAATCAGCACGCGCAGCAGCTCCGGATTCTGCGACAGCTGGGAATCGGAAAGGCGCAGCATCACCACGTCCCAGTCCCGATCGGGCATGCGTTCGTCAATCTCGACATAACCCACGCCCAGGCGCTGCAGGATGCGTTTGAGCCCGGCCGTGCTGCCGGCGTCGACGGCATTGATGAAGGCGAACTTGACGCGAAGTCGGTATAGGCTTTCGGGTTCGTCCTTGAAACGGCTGATATCCCGTTGCCAGGCCAGCAGGTCCAGCACGGTCAAGTGGCAGGTGTCGGCATCCATCTGCAGCAGCGGCCATTGCAGCCAACCTTCGACTTTCTCCCACCAGGACTGGGCGGCAGCTTTCAGCTTGGCCAACTGCGGGCCATCGAGCCAGAAGGGCAAATTGAGCTTGATCATGCCGGCACCACCTGCAGGCTCTTTATCCTGGGAATGCTCAGCTCTGACACGATGTCGGCATTGTCGAAATGCAGCGACTCAATGCCGGGGAACTGCTGGTGGAGTTCTTCGCCCAGGCGGCTGAATGAAAACCGCGACTGGGGGTAGGTCAGCGTTGGCTGATAGTCACCGGTACCGCTCTCGCGGAACGCCGCACGGATGAACTGCTCCACCTCGGCCTGCAGCTTGGTGCGTTGCTCCCCGGTCAATAATGGCCGCGCCCACAGGGTCAGGCTCAGGGCGTGCTGGGTTTCTGGCATGACCATCACCAGCAGGTCATCACCGTGGCCATGATTGCCCTGGTCGCGAATATGCGCGTTGATTTGCTCCAGGTAAGTCGCCGCCGGAACGTCTGCATCGAACAGCACGTAGGCATTGGCGCTGCCCGGGCCACGCGGCGCGCCGTGCAGGAAATACACGCCATCCGGCCGAACGCCGGGGAAAGCCGAAATCATGGCGCGGTAAACCGAATCGGTGTGCCACTGGTTGACCGCCGAGAACTGGTTGCGCACGCGCAAACGCAGCTGTTCGTCCGGCTCAGGATCTGCACCTGGTGCAATCAGCCAACCGTCCGCGTTCACCACCTGGACGATGCCGGCGATGGGTACCGGCATGATTGCGTAGTAACCCGGGGCCAGGTTGTAACCGCTGCCCACGTCCTCGGCTTCTACCGGAACTTCCAACTGCAGCACGCCGTCCGCAAAGGTCACGGCCTGGGTAGTGATCAACTGGTAGATATGCCCGTTGATCGCTGCGGACTGCACCCGCACACCGGCGGGCAGTTCCAGCGCGCCACCTGGTACATCGCGGGTAAACAGCAGCACGCCTTTGGCCTTGGTCGCACCCTTGCGCTCGACGTTGACCGCCCAGGCCAGCATGTCCAGCCACTTGTCGCGTGCGGTTTTGACAAAGAAGTTCGGCAGGATCGTGCCGCTGACGAAGTTGATCAGCCACAGCACAGGCTTAGTCACCAAGGCCGTGATCACACGCCAGAACGGCGAATAGGCGCTGGTGTTGCTCATCTTGCTGCCCTGGGCCGCGACTTCCTTTTCCCACGCCTGGCGCAAGCCTTCCTCGGTGACGGGGATACCGCCATCTGCCAGAGCCTGCTTAAAATCTACGTCGCTCACAGGGTCACCTCGACGTCGCCAAATTTCAGCGTTTTCGCCGTGACCAGGTACTGGCCAGGCTCTACTTGTTTAATCAGTGCCGTGCCCGGTACCAGGCGCTCGTCGGCCTCCACCAGCAGTTCCAGTTGCTGGATGCAATCGCGCTGACGCAGCTTGCTGCGCTCGGCTACTAGCGTGACCAGCAAGCCGCTCTCGCGGATCATGTGCGCGATGTCCTGGGCGATGCTGGCCCGGTCCTCAATCAGCAGCGGCTGCCGCGACGGGTCCAGCACCAGGTCGTTGTCGGCAATCAGCAGGTCGATGTATTCGCTCATCCGCCCACCGCCATGGCCAACATGCCTTCCAGCTCCAGCGGGTTCATCGGTTTACCGGTGTGAATGTTGACGTTCTCCACGTGGGTGCCCTTGTTTTGGGTTTGGTTGTTGTTCTGGATGCTGGCCAACAAGCCGCCCCGGGGCACGGCGTCGGGCCGTTTCGGCGACAGGCTGGTCACGGCGTTGTTGATCCGTTGCTGGCTCTGCTCGGCCTTCTCGGTCGGCTTGGACGCTGTGACCAGAGCCGGCGGTTGCGTTGGCTGCGGAACGTGTAGTTGCGGCCCGATCGGCGCCGGCGTTTTTAATACCGGCGTTGCCACCAGGGCCGGCGCCGTACGCGGGGCTTCGGGAGCGGTCAGTGGCTGGGCGATCGGCGCCGGGGTTTTCGGCACAGGTGCCAGCACCAGGGCCGGCGCTTGGGCCCGCGGCTGCAGAGCGTTGAGGGCTGGCATGGCCGGCGCCGGTGCTTTCGACGTAGCAGCCATCACCAGGGGCGGCGCCTGGATGGGTTGCTGGGGAGCGCTCACCAATTGCGGCAGCAACGGTGCCTCGACCTGTGGCGCGCTGATGGTGGGCAAGTCCGGCGCGGCCGGCATGTCGCCGAACGCCGCATCAATCTGCACCCCCGGGATCTTGTTCAACATCTCGATCAGGCCGTTGATCGCGCTCTTGAAGATGTTGACGATGCCGTCCCAGGCCGCGCTGGCCATGGCTGACCAGCCGCCCATCGAGTCGAACCACTCGGACAGCGCGGTCAGTTGGCCGCTGACCCACTGGAACGCTTCACTGTTGAGTAGCGCGCTGGTCCATTCGTCCCAGTAGATGATCGCTGCCGCCACGGCCGCGACCAGGGCAACAATGCCGATCACCACCCAAGTCACTGGGTTGGCCAGCAACGCGGTATTGACCAGCCAGATCGCGCCCTGCCACAGCAACATCGCGCCCTTGACCAGGCCCATCCAGGCGACCATCAACACCAGGCCCGCCACAAACCCGATCACCATGACCGTGTGGTACAGGAACATGGCGATACTGCGTAGGCCGGCCATGGTCAGGACTTTCCACACCGTGACCATGCCCAGCCAGACCATCTTCGACATGCCCACAGTCAAGGTCAGCAAGGACATGGCGGCGATGATCCCGAACACCACCAGCGTAGCGATGCCGATCACGCGGGTGATATTGGGGAACAACTGGGTCCAGCGGGTCAGAGTGCTGGCGATGCCCACCAGGCGATCCATCAGCGGCGCCAGGATAGGGATCAATGACTGGCCGAAAGCGATACGCAGGGCCTGCACAGCGGCACCGAACTGTTGCCACGGATCCACCATCGCCTTGGCCATGCGTTCGGCGTTCTCCAGGCCGCGCACATTGCCCAGCTGTTCCATGCCGTTCTTCAAGCGGCCGGTGTCGCCCATCAGCGTGGTGATCAGGCGCGCCGCTTCGCCGCCGAAGGCATCGCGCAGCTTTTTGCCGTTGGCCTCGATTGTCAGGTCACCAAACTTGCCTTTGAGCTTGTCCAGGATGTCCATCATCGGCAGCAACTTGCCCTGCTGGTCGACAAAGGACATGCCGAGCTTTTCCGATGCGCCGCTGACGTTCTCAAAGAACGACTTGTAGAGGCCACCAGCCTCCCCGCCGTCCATGGTGCTGCCCAACGTGCCCAGCACTGCCATTTGCTCTGACAAGTTGACGCCGGCAGTGCTGGCCAGGCCGCCCGCCGCTTTGAATGCCTCGCCGATCTGCTCGCCGCTGGTGCGAAACAGCTGCACTGCGGTGGCGGTTTGGCCAGCCAGGTTTTCCACCCACTGGCCTTTGCCCATGGCGTCGGCCTGGCCTTTAAAAAGGTTGTACATGGTGCCGACGTAGGTGCCCATGGTGTCGGCATCAGACTTGGTGGCCTTGGCCAACAAGTTGCTGGCATTGGTAAAGGTGGCCAACTGACTGCCCGCCAGGCCCTTGATGGCGCCCTCGATCTGATACGCCGAGGCGGCGAAGTCCCGGGCGTTCTCTCCATAAGCGACGGAGAATTCCAGGGACTTGCGGTTCAGTGCGTTCAACGCATCTTCGGCCACGCCCAACGATCGGACTTCGCCCAGGGCGCGGTTCATCTCCAGCGCGGGTTCCAGCGACTGGGTAATGGCCACGCCGGCGCCCACCATCCCAGCCAGGCCGAGGCCCATTTGGGTGATGTTCTTCTGGCCTTGTTCAGCCAGGTCAGAGAAGCCCATTTTGACCTTGCCCAGCGGGGCGGTGACCTTATCGGTCAGGCTCAAAATGAAGGCCAGGCGGGCGCTTTTGTCAGCCATCAGTGTTTATCCGTTGAGTGCGTAGGCGATGCCGTTGGCAATGGCGATTTCCATCCGGCGCCAGTGCTCGTCCTCCAGCCACTTGGCCGTCCCCATCACCTCGGCGGTGGGTTCGGCACCAGGTAGCCAGCGGCTGGCCAAGGCCACCAGTTGGCCAAGGCCGTTTTCGGTCAGTCGTTCGGCGTGATCGAGGGCTTTTTTACGGTGATTTCAACGTCCGGGCCGTACTCCTCGAGGAGCGCGCCGGCCAGCTGCATGACCAATACCGGGTTGCCCAACTGGGCCTTGAGACTGGCGCGCTGTTCCTGCTTAACGGTGGTTACCAGCAAGTTATTGGCCGGCGAGACTTTGTTGGTCTGGGTCACGGCGTTGAAGTATTTGGTGACGTCCTGCGGGGTAAGGGCGAAGGTGAATTCCTTGTCGCCGACTTCCAGGGTGATATCGCGTGTATCGGTCATGGTGTTGCTCCGTTCAGGGGGTAAGAGTCGCTTGTGATTGGCGCGGGCATACCCGCAGGGCATGGTCTTGCAGGCCCAAAATCATTTGTTTGCTCAGGGCGAGCTGGTCGACAAGGGTGAAATAATCCGGTCGAGCGTCTGTTGCGAGTTCGGCGGCGGCTGCATGAGCCACGCCGCTGGCGCCGGCACTGGCGGGCATTGGGGCGCTGCAGGTGGCGTTGACGCGCAACCGCTTACGGCCAGCAGCAACATCAAGGCGCAGAGCGTCGTTTTCAGTGCGTTCATTGTTGAGTTCCTGGGTACGTTGAAGGTCTATGGCGTCACGCTCGGCCAGCATCTCGCCGCTGAGCCGCGCCGCCTCGCGCAGGCCGCTGGCTTCGAACAGCGCGGCGTCACGCTCGCTACGGGCCGTGTCGCGCTGGCCTTCCAGCAGGTCGAAGCCGAACCAGGCCACCAGGCACACCACCAGGATGAAAATGCCTTCGCGCATCACAAGCCCGCCTCACACAACGCGGCTTCTGCCAGGCGGCGAGCATGTAGCCCCGGGACAAACACCTTCTTGCCCTGGGCGGTGGTGACGAAGGCCCACACCGGGGTTTTGCCGTCCGGCGCCCAGGCCAGGGCCTGGCAGCCGTCTTTGATGCGGCCGGCGTTGATCAGGCCCACGGCGCGACTGGCGCACGTATTGGCCGTGCCAAAGTTGTGGCCATGGCTGCTCAGGGCGTCGAAGGTGTTCTGCCCCACGTCCTGATTGGTGATGCAGTCGGCCAACTGCAACTGCCCTTTGCTGATCACCAGGTGCTCTACCTCGTTGCACCGGGCGTCCGACCAGTAATCACCCACAACCACCGGATACGGGCTGGTATGACGGGTGATGCCCTTGCACACGGTGGGCAGGCCACGGGCCAGCTTGTCGGCGTAGACCGTGTTCTGGCCGTCGCCTTCCCAGGTGCCCAGGAACAGCACCAACGTGGAGCTGCAGAGTGCAATGGCGCCGGCGGCGATCTTGCCGCGCAGGCTCACAGTTTCACCTTCCAGTCGCGCAACATCTGGCGATACTTGGGAACCAACAGCAGGATCTGCAGCACCATGTAAACGGCTGTCAGCATGTAGGCGACAGCCGACCAGTCGACGGCCCCTGTCGCTCCAGTTGCCGCTACACCGATCGCAGGTGACGCCTTCGCCAGTGCGATGGCGGTGTCCTGGGCAGCCTGATTCGTGCTCATCGCTGCACTCCTTTTTCGAAAAAGGACTGGCACGGGACGCAGCGGGTCTTGCCGCCGAGCGCCTGGCGCGCTGCAGGAATCTCGTTGTCACAGTCCTGGCAGTGAGTAAGGCTTGGGCCCGCTGACTCACGCCGGGCCTGGGCCAACTGGGCGTTGATAGCCTGGTCCCGCTGACGTTGTTCCAGGGCTTGGGCGCGATCGAACGGGCAGACCATCAGCTAATGCCCTCGATCTCGGTGGCATCCAGGTACGGCACGCCGTTGATACGGATAAAGTCCGGGCTGGTGACCTCAAAAGGCACCTTGTGCTTGGTCTTCTCGCCACCCTTGGGATCGATGCTCAGCAGGCTGGAAACCTTCAGCTTGCAGCCGAAGGCCTCAATGCGCAGCTCGTCGTCGCCTGCCTTGGCGAAAAACACCGTGTCGAAGGCATCGAGCTTGCGAAAACTGCCTGCAGTGCGTGCCGCTTCGATCAGCAGGTTGAAGTTGGTGGAGTCCAGCTCCAGTTCGCCGGCCGCTGCCACATCGCCGTCGACGTAGCCGTCAGGCACGCCCCGGGTTTGTGCGGTCTTGCTGTTGTCGGTGATATCCAGGGTGCAGCTTTCGACGTGGACCAGCAGGTCGCCCAGGTTCACGTCAAAGTTCTTGCCGCCAATACGTGACATGGGGGGTTACTCCGAATCGTCGTTGGAAAGGTCCAGGGCAATGTTCGCCGTGAGGTCTTTCGGGCAGTTGTGAGGCTTGAGCTTGATGTACGCCTCAACGGCGGTTTTGCTCTTCCAAACCAGCACAATGTCGCCGTCTTTGGGCGTTTCGATCTCGCCCGGGAACACCTCACCGGCGAACTTGACCGACTTGGCCATTCGACGCAGCGGCGCCATCAATGCATTGATGTTCACGGCCATGCTGTTGGGGGTGTTGTTCAACCGGCGATCGCCCACGCGGCGAATCAGCAGCGGCCGCACCTGGCGCGCCGCCTTGTCAGCCAGGCGCAAGTACTCCACGACCTGGTAGTCGCTGCCTGGTGCATCGAGCATGTTGCCGTCGCCCCAGTACACGCCCGGGTAATCGGAATAGGTCTGGGAGACGGAGAAACGTGCCTTGTCGAGTTCCGCGCGGATCGAGGACGGCAATGGCACGCCTTCGGAATCGACAGGTACGGCGCCAAGCCCCAGCACTGCGCCGGTGGCCACGCGCATTGGGCTGTCAGCAATGCTGACGGCCGCGTTGGCCAGCCGGCCGGCCAAAACGCCCAGGTCGTTACCGTGCAACTGCGGCACTACCAGGACACGCGGTGCGGATACGCCGGCGGTGATCTTTTTTTGGGCCACCAGGTACTCGGCCCAGCTCTGGAGCGGGCTCAGCGACAGGCCGGCCGTGGCCGCCATAACGAAAGCACGACGGCCATAGGTGTCATTCATCGACACGGCCGCGTCGTGCATGGCCGACAGTTCAGCACCGGTGGCCACTGGTTTGGTGATTACCACCGCCTCGACGGAAAAGCCCTGCTGCTGGGACATCTCCAGGGCTTTGGTCCAGTCGCCGTCCGGCGCGATCGGCGCCGCCAGGCACGCCCAGCGATCGCCACCATTCAGGCGTGCTGCAGTGATCTGGGTTTTCAGCTCACTGGCCGGTAGGCCCAGTTGGGTGTCCAGATCGCTGTCGGTGTTGAGGGCGATCAATTTGCCGGTGTTTTTCGGGCCGGGACCGATGAAGAGAAAATAGCGCTCGATCTCAGTCACGGCGCCTTGGCCCAGATTGAGATTGTTAACGCTGACTTTGCCAAGTGCCATGCTGTGCCTCGTTAGCGGGGTGAATTAAGGATTTGTTGGAACACCTGGTTAACCAGGTCGCGGGTTTCGCTTCCGCTTTCCACACCGAGGAACTGGCGTTTGGGCAGGGTGATATCCCAGCTTTGCGCGCCGGTAGACTCGGTTCGTTCGTCGTTCAAAATGCGGATCAGCAAGCCGGCCTTGGCGTAGTTCACATGTTCTTGAATCCACGCCACTGACGGCCTGGCCAGCGCCTTTTTGCCCTTCTGGCGAACACGAAAGCCCAACCGGCGCAGGCGCTTGGCCTGTTTGTCGGTGCAGGCGATGCCTGGGGGGACTTTGTTCCAGCGGCGCATCTGCGCGGCGGTACGTCGCTCGCTGACTCCGTTGTGCTGCTGCGCGGCGACCCAACGGGTCAAGGCGTTTTTCCAGCCCAGCTCAGCTTCATCCGAACTGACGCGGGTGACCTGCAGCAGCTTGGCCAGGCCGGCTTCCATCTTCTTTTTTCCCTTGGCAGTGCCCTTGCGCTCAGCAAACGGGGTGCCGTCGGTGTTCTTCTGCTCACGCACCCGCTTACGGCTCATCGTCCGCACACGTGTGGTCACTCTGTTCAGCAATCGCCGGCGCAGTTGGGGCGGCAGCTCAAGCAACGCCAACTGGGCGTCGACATCGAGCAAGCCCCTGACATCGAGGTCGAGCGGGTTAGCGGCCATCGCTGCCCACCTCGCCATGCTCGGCAACCCACAGATCGAACGGGACGAACGCCCAGGTCTTGCCGAACGCCTCGATCTCGCCATCAGGGTCTTCGGCCAGGTACTGCGGTTCGACGAATTCCAGGGACAGATCCACGTCGAAGCTGTCCTGGTCGAGGGGTTCAACTGCGAACAGTGGCGCCGGCAGTTCGTGGCGGTCCCGATCGGGATCATGGTTTTCTAGCCAACTGCCCACCAGGGCCATCAGCCTGGCCGGGTTGCCGGCGAATCGCTCCAGGGAGAACGCAGCGCGGTAGCGCATATCGGCCATGTGCAGGCCGTCGCGGTCGGGCTTCCAAATCAGTTCAAGACTGACCTGCTCGGTCCAGCTGTCGAACTGCTCCGGCGCCACCAGCTCGCGGGCCATCAGGTAGGCGGTCAGCGCCTGCAGCTGAATCACAGCAGCGCCGCCGTGATGCGGCCACGGCCCTGCAGGGCTCGTACGGCCTGCTGGCTGAAAGCCAAGAAGGTTTCCGCACGCTCGGGTGCTTCCTTGCCGGTGTTTTCGGCGCTCTCGCGACGGGTGACGGTGGCGAACTGCGGCAGTGAATGTCCCTTGGCACGGCAATACACAGCCCGTTTGTAGAGCGCGACCTTATTGGCGTAAGCCCATTCTGCGGGGGTTGCCAGACCTGCCGCTGCGGTAAGGTTCGAAACGCCGGCGTCCTGCAGCGTCGCTTTCACGCGGGCCAGGTCGGTGTTCACCTCGACCATGGCGCTTTTCAGTGTGTCGACCAGCAGCTCTACCAGGTACTCCGCCGGCAGGCGTTGTTCCTTTTGGAACTCGGACACAGAGAGGTCTGGCCAGAAACCGTCATTCTCGATCGCGTGTTCCACCAGGGCGGTAGGTTTCCCGGAAAAGCTCATTGCTGGCCGCTCAAATAGGGCGGGGAGCCTGTTTTCAGTGGGACGGTCCATAAATGGGCGGCTCACTTCCACAGGTCCCCGCTGGGGGGGGTAGTCGGTTATTCGGAGGCCGGGGTAGCGGCCGCTTGTTTTTCCAAGGCCTTGCGGACCTTTTTGATGCGGGTGTCGTTGCCGGCTTTCGGATACAGCTCGGTGGAGCGTTCCAAATGCTTGAGCGCGGTCTCCCACTGCTCAGCCTCCATAGCGCGCATGCCGATCAACTTGTGGTAGTGGCTCGGGATCTGCTCAGGTAGGTCCCATTCACCGTCAACGCGGGGCAACAGATCGGATAAGTAGGGCTCAGGGCTGCGGCCCGCGTTGTATTCGTCATAGGCCCAGTCGGCGATCGCGTCAGCAACAAAGGTCTGGATGTCGCGGCGCTTGAATCGCTCCGGCATCTTTTGGCCCTGCTCCATCAGGAAGTCGGCCAGCTCCAGTGCGTCTTCGAACTGGGCGGTGTCGAACAGCCACACCATCACTTGCACTGCAACGCGATTGGGGAAGTTCAGCCCCGACTCGCAGTAGCGCTGGACGTATTCCTGGTACTTGGGCAGCAGCTCGTCCCGCTTGAGCAACTGGCGTCCTGCCAAAGCTCCTTTCATCGCGCTCAGGCGCTCAAGATCCTGATCCAACGCGGCTTCCTGCAACAGCAAGTGTTTGCGCGCATTGGCGGGGCTACTCAGGGCCTCCGCCGGCGAGTAAGGCAGAGCTGCGGAGACGGCGGCCGCCACGACGGCGGCGCCCCCCAGCGCGATGGTGCGGCGCTTATGCGCTAGTGCCAGACTCACGCGACCAGCTCCACGTTTTCGGTCATGGCGAACTTTTCCAGCTGCTCGATCACGTAGCCTTCGTTGCGGCTGTTGTAGTCCTCAACGCGGGAGCGCTTCGGATTGTCGATGGTCTGCTTACGCCAGCTGGAGTCCTGGAAGTAGATCGACAGGTTGTCCCAACTGGTAACGACCACACCGTTGACCGGGAAGAACGGCACGCTGAAGCTCGGCAAGCCGCCATAGGTAGCGATCACCTGGGCTTCTTCGATGCGCTCTTTTTCGGTCGGGGTGTCGCCCTGCTTCGAATACAGCTTGGCCTTGTCAGCAGCCAACAGGTCGGTGCCGATGATCGCGATCAGGTCGCCGGCATCGCGCAGACGCTCGTCCACCAATTGTTTGGTGTCGTGCACCAGGGCATCGAGGTTGGCATAGTCGCCACCGACGCCGAGGGTAACCTTCCCAGCAACTTTGCCTTCCTTCAGGACCTGGGCCGGGATCTGCTCGCGGGCCTGTTGCAGCCAACCTTTGTTGACGTCCTGCAGCATTGGATACTGGGCGATATCGGTCTGCACTGCAGCATGGGTGCCGTGGAAGCCAACCATAATGCGGTCCAGGGCGATCTGCTTTTGCACGGCAGCGGAATAGCGCTGATGGAAGTCCGGGAATTTGGCCCAGGCGTCGATCTTGGCGTACGGCAAGCCCACATCGGATTCGGTGGAAGACAACTCGTAGGTGTCCTGATCCAGCGACGACGCATCCTTGGCTTCGCGATCGGTGGTCTTGGTGTTGGTGCGGCCAGTGACCGGGCCGGAAACGCCGATGAACACCTTCTGACCCTTGATCTCGGTCACCGGAATGACGTTGATACGCCCCAAGAAGTCGGACTTGGCCGTGATGGCGTCGTTCAGCTCCTGGGCAATGGTCGGGTCGACGCTAAAGTGCTTGCTGGCCAGCTCTACGCCGTAGCTTTCAGCGATGGCCAACTGCAGCTGCGCGTACATCTTGGCGCCGTAGGCGCTCAGTGAATAGGCCATGTCAGAGCACCCGCTTTTTGACAGTGCTTACAGGGCCGGGGTTGCGTGGCAACTGGCGCCCGGTCGAGGTGTTCTGCAGCGCTGTGAAACGCTTTTCCAACGCCGCCATGCTCGCCAACAGCGCCTTATTCGTAGCCCCGCCCTTACGGCTGAACTCACGCTCTTCTTCAGCAGTGGTGACGATGCCGTCGACGGCAGCTTGCACGTCATCGATCGGCTCTGGCTCTGGCTCGGGGGCCTCTTCGGCGACGGGCTCAACCACGGCCTGAATGCCGGCAGCGACAATCAGCAGTTGAGCCAGCAGGGCTTTTAAGGCCGTTGCGGTAGCTTCATCCATAGGGGGTTTGGTCTCAGTTGGGGTGGTGGGTTCGGCGGGCTCAGCGTCCGCCGCGAAGCGCTTGAAAAAGCCAGTGAGCAAACCGATTAGCTTGCCCACTTCGCCTTGGGGCTCCTCCTCAAAGGTGCCCAGTTCAACGGAAGCGGCGTAATACGTGGCTTTGTTGGTTCGGCGGGAGAAATAGAGTTCCTGGGTGCCCAGGCTCGAAGGGGTGTCGGTGACCGCAAGGCCGGTCAGGTAGGATTTGCCACTACCCGCAAAATTCGGACAAATCTCAATGCTGGTGAACAGCTTCTGCCCTTGGTCATTCAGGTACAGCAGTCGGTCGTTGGGCTTGAGCTGGGCCTCTAGGGCAATTTGCCCTTCCTCCAGGTCGTCGCCCTCCTCAACCAGACGGACCGCGTATACGGTGCCGAAAGAACCTTCCGAACGTTGGTGCTCACACCAGATAACAGCCGTGTATTTCGACGGCTTGTAGGTTTCAGCGATATCGCGCAGTTCCTGGGGAAGGATCTCGCGACCATCGGCGGTGATGCCGCTGATGGCGACACGTTTCCAGAACGAAACAAGGGAACGGGGCATGGCGTTGACTGCGCTCAATCGGTTGAATGAGCCGCCAAGATAGGGAGCCGTCAGCCCTCAAACAAACGGTTCAAATGCGCGTTTCTCCTATATTTGAGATATAGGCGGATCACGGAATTTAACCCCGCGTTTCCAGCGTTTTCGCCGCATAGACTGCGGCCCATGTACTACTCGACCGAAGTTAAAGAAGCCGCCAAACGCCTGTTTCTGCGCCGCTGTAAGGCAAAGGAAATTCAGGCGCAGCTCAACCTGCCCAACATCCGGATCGTCTACTACTGGATCCGCCAGGGCGGTTGGGAGGACATGCTGTCGGACGAAGAACCGCTGACGGCCGTCGGCCGGCGGATCACCCTCCTCCTGGACAAGGTTGGCAGCCTGTCCAAAGACGACCTCAACGAACTGGACCGACTGACCCTCGTTCGCGAGCGCCTGCTGAAACAAGCGGCCAAGCCCGCACCGGTGGCGGCATCGAACGGCGAGGACATGGGCGAGCCCCAGGAACCGCGCAGGCGGTCGCGTGGCGAACGCTCCAGCCGTGGCGAGGGTAGCGACAGGAAAAAGGAAAAGAAGGCCAAGAACGATATCAGCGGTCTGACCGAAGTCGACTTCCTGGATAAGTTCATCAGCAAGATGTACCGCTATCAGCAGGAGTTGTTCGCGGCCAAGCAAAATCCGCTGACGAGCCGGATCCGCAACATCCTCAAAAGCCGCCAGGTGGGCCTGACCTATTACTTCGCCGGCGAAGCGTTCATGGATGCAGTGCTGACTGGCGACAACCAGGTGTTCCTGTCGGCCAGCCGCTCGCAGTCGGAGATTTTCCGCAGCTACATCATCCAGTTCGCCAAACAGTGGTTCGACATCGAGCTGACCGGCAACCCGATCACGCTCAGCAACGGCGCCGAACTGCGCTTCCTGTCGACCAACAGCAGCACCGCCCAGGGCTACCACGGGCATGTCTACGTCGACGAATACTTCTGGATCCGCGACTTCGAAAAGCTCAGCACCGTGGCCAGCGCCATGGGCACCCACAAGAAGTGGCGCAAAACCTACTTCTCGACGCCCAGCGCGGTGTCGCACCAGGCGTACCCGTTCTGGTCGGGAGAGGAGTTCCGCAACAGCAAACGCGGTAAGAAAGCCGGCGGCACCTGGCCCACCGAGGCGTCCTACACCCAAGGCGCGCTGTGTCCTGACGGCCAATGGCGCAAGACCATTACGATCCAGGATGCGATCGATGGCGGCTGCGATCTGTTCGACCTGGAGCAGCTGCAGCTGGAGTACGACGAAGACAAATTCCAGCAGCTGTTCTACTGCAAGTTCATCGACAGCAGCCAGAGCGCGTTCGGTCTCAAGGATCTGGAGCGCTGCTACTCCGACCTGTCGTTGTGGGAGGACTACGACCCGGAACTGGATAGACCTTTCGGCAACAGTCCGGTCTGGCTTGGCTACGACCCGAGCCGCACCCGCGACGACGCCACATGCGTGGTGGTTGCTCCGCCGCTGGAACCCGGGGCGAAATTCCGCATCCTGGAGAAACACAGCTGGCGGGGGCACTCATTCAATTACCAGGCTGCCCAGGTCAAAAAGCTTACCGAGCGCTTCAACGTCCAACACATCGGTATCGATATCACCGGAGTGGGCTATGGCGTGTTCGACCTGGTGCGCGACTTCTACCCTAAAGCCACGCCGATCCATTACAGCCTGGAGACCAAGAACCTGCTGGTACTCAAGGCCCAGGACACGATCCAGGGCAGTCGCATCGAATGGGACGCCGGCTGGACCGACATCGCCCAGGCGTTCCTGACCATCAAACGCGGCACCACCACTAGCGGCCAAGTGACCTACAGCGCTTCGCGCACCGACGCTACCGGCCACGCCGATATCGCCTGGTCGATCATGCACGCCCTGTTCAATGAACCCCTCAACACCAACAAGCGGCGCCGTAGCCGCTATGTCACGAGCGGAACCAATGCCCAAGCCACGACACAAAAAGCCCCAAATCAGCCAACAGGCGCGACAGCCGCAGCCCATGAGGGCGTTCACATTCGGGGAGCCCGAACAGGTGCTGTCCGGCAACATCGGCGAGTACCTAGGGGTGTTTCTCAGCGACGACGGCGAAATCTACAAGCCGCCGGTGTCACGGGCGGGCCTGGCCAAGCTGCTGCGCGCCAATGCGCACCACGGCGCCATTCCCAAGTTCAAGCGCAACCTGCTGTTGCGTGAATTCATCCCGTCCGAGGGCTGCAGCACGCAGACCATGGGCCGGGCGAGCCTGGATTACATGGTGTTCGGCGAGGCGTATTTCTATCGCGATACCAACGCCTTCGGGGAAGTACTGGAGATGCAGCACCTACCCGCCATCAACATGCGGGTCAAGGTCGACGGCGGGTTCAGGATGCTTTTGCCCGACAGCAAGTACATGGACTTCCACCAGGACGAAATCGAACACGTCCTGGACTATGACGTAGAACAGAACATCTACGGCGTACCCGACTATCTGGGCGGCCTGCAGGCGCTGCTGCTCAACGAAGCCGCGACCCTGTTTCGCCGGCGCTACTACAGCAACGGCGCGCACGCGGGCTACATCTTCTACACCAACGACCCGGACCTTACCGAGGAAGACGAAGAGAACCTTCGCGCCCAGATCAGCGCCAGCAAGGGCGTGGGCAACTTCCGCTCGATGTTCGTCAACATCCCCAACGGCAAGGAAAACGCGATCCAGATCATCCCCGTGGGGGACTTCCAGGCCAAGGACGAGCTGGAGAAGGTGAAGAACATCACTCGTAACGATGTGATTGCCGCCTGGCGAATGAACCCTGCCCTGGCCGGGATCATCCCGGAAAACAGCGGGGGGTTTGGGGATATCGAGAAGATCGATCGTGTGTACACCAGCAACGAGATCAGGCCGATCTGTCAGCTGTTCAACCAAGTGAACGACACCCTTCGCAATGACAGGAGAATCAACTGGAAAAAACTCGAAACACCCACGCAAACAACTGAATAAACAGACAGTAGTTAGTGATTATCACCAATCAGAAAGGCATAATGATGGCTCTTAGACCCTGGGGAGGGAACCATGCGAATCTACTGCACTGCCTGCGATCACAAGGGCCGAATCAGTTCACGGGAAGAGATTACCCGGGGCTATGTGAAGCTGTATTGCCAATGCCTGGATGCTCAGTGCGGGCACACGTGGGTATCGGAGCTGACTTTCAAGCACTCACTACGACCGCCCACACAACGCCTGGAAACGCTCTTGTTCGAACGCATCCGCAATCTGCCGGCGGAACAGCAGCAGGAGCTGTTTCTCCAAGTCGGCGCCTCGCAACCCGCCTGACTGCCGGACCATCCTCCCCTACTCCTCGCCTCGCCCCATCCTCATCGATACAGTGCCGCCAAGCGGCCCTGCCTAACACCAATGGCGGCTATCGCATCGGAATGCCTGCAGCGCAGGCATATAAGCCGCCGCGACATTCTCAAATGAATCTCACAATCGTGGCGCGGCGCTACCCGCGTAGCGGCCGGGATTCTGTCAAAACCACACCCAAAAATATCAGCTGCGCCGCCCGAACATGCCCGCGACCGCTGCCGGTGAATTTTAAAACTCACCTCGGCGCGCCCAATTACCGCTTTGAGGGCGCTAGATCACCAGAACGGAGTGATGGGTATCTAGCACGGGTGCAGGGCACTGCCCTGCCGCTAGGCGGGCGCGCAGCCCGCGCTCCTCATAAAAAGCTGAGCGTAGCGAACTGAGCCCTTGGGCGAAGGCATCATCATGTACCCAACACACTGAACCTACGGACACCTCGAAAATCTCTTTTTAATACCCTTTGGGGATGCTGAGAGGGGTATAAAATTCCGTTTAATTCAAAGGCATCCTGGATCACCTACGCGCACGCCGGCGCCGTTGGAAAAAGACGATAAAAATGGAGGGAGACGGTACGCGTTTGTCCGCATTACGACGCGTGCAGGTGAGGCAAGCACAGCGGGAGGGTATTTTTTCGACCACCAGGCGTAACCTGGCCTCGCAGGGGATGCGATTAATTCGTCGGAGTGTCTTTCTTGACTTGGACGTTGCGCAGTAGGCGCGCCATGGATTCACCCACACCGCCCGGCCCTCTGTCAGGCTCTAGGGGAGGTTTTAACCCAGCAGGTGATCCGGTAGTAGGGCTCAGCGTTTCGTGTTGGCCATGCGCATGAGCCGCCTTGCGCGCCTCACTTCTCTCCCAGTTGTTACGGGATTGCTGTCGCCGGAATGCCTCCAGTGATGCCTTCTCTTGGCGTGCCGCACGAAGGCCGCTGATTTCACGTAGCTCCTTGTCCCTGCGTTTGATCGCGGCTTTTTTGGCCCGAAACCAAAGGTAGCGCACACCAAGATCCGCGAAGAATTTTTCGGTGAACCGGACCAGGACACGAGTTCGCACCAGGTTAAGCCCAGCCTCGTCCTTTTCGTCCAGCCGAACTTTTTCGATCCGCCGGTAAACGTACCCCGCCAGGTCCAAACTGTGCATCAGCCGGTTGAGAGACGCTGGGGACATATCGCAATCTTCTGCGATGCCGCATTGCGTATTGAGAAAGTACTGCCCGCGCTCGACGTCGAGCCATCCTAATACACCGGTAGCCAAGTCCAACCGCAGAAGCATCTGCTCGGAAGCCTTGGCCAGGGCTTCAAACTTTTCGGAGCGCGTGCGGCGACCGCCATGGATGGTGTCCAGATCCCGCAAGTATTTACCGCGTAGATCTCCGATCTGCCGGAGCCGAGAGAAGGCCATTCGCAGCAACGGGTTTTTCAGCTGCTGCCCCGTCAAGCGACGTGGAGCTGAATACCGAGGTGCTCGAATTGGTGCGTGCAGCGCGGCATGTGGACTTTTCTTGTCTTTATGAACAGTCGCCGGCCGGCCCTTACTGGTGCCGCCCTTACGGCTGTTGGCCGCATGCGATTGGATGTCCTTGTCCAGGGTAGTCACAGGCGCTAGTTCACCCGGGACAGGTGGGGGTGCTTGGACTGCTCAAGCAGAACAGCTTCCGCTCGCGACCGCAGCTCGCCGCATCGGGCTTCTACTGAACGCAGGCGATCAACAAACTCTGGCAGCTTATCCAAGTCGTCAGCGTCTATACGACCGTCAGCCAGTATTTCACTGCCCAGAGCAACGGTGGTGCCGAGGCGCGTAACCAGTTGGCCGAACGCCCCTAGCGGGTTGCCGTTTCCATCCAATTCACGCGCCCCTGTAAGACCGTGCCGGCTGGCCAACTCGTTGATGCAGCTGTCCTTAAAGTCGCCGGCCAGCGTCTCAACCCAAGACTCTTCCAGCCAACTCGGTAGATCTACTTCGCCATTGAGCCAGCGCCCAACGCGGCGCAGCCAGGCGCCAGAGGCTCGCAGGAACGACGTGGTGTCGTTCCCCAGAGCGAGCGCGGTGAAGTCGGGAACATCCTTAAGCGCGGCCTTCGCAGGGATCTGCTGGTGCAAATTCGCACTCAACACCTGGGCGAAGTCGTCTTGGCTGAAACAGGTGCGAGCAATCATTTCGACGGCGTGAGCCACCAGCACCTGATCTCGGGAGATGGACAACTGTCGCGGACTGGACGTGGTCATGCAGCGTCGCTGCTTTTAGTCTGCTTGCCGTCTTGGTCATCCGCAACGTGTGAGGGGAATGGACGCACCTCTTGAGCCACGCAGGCGCCATCAGCGGCAACCGCCACCTCAATATTCCGGCGCATTTTCAGCGCTTTGGCGATAGATGCAGGTTTGACGCCTAAAGCACGTGCAACCTTTGCCTGGCCAATCTTCTTGACGAAGTCACTCAACGAGATTTTTTCCACGACATACACCTCAGGTGTCTATGAACGCAGAATATTAGCCGACGGCTATTTCAATGACAAGATTTAATTAGCCGCCGGTTTCATTAAAATTTAGAAATAGGAAGCCAACGGCTAACGGAATAATATTAGCCTGCGGCTTATAATCTGCTTATGACGAACTCAAAAAAACCATTGTCCGAGGCCCTTCTGGCTGAGTGCAAAGCCGCTCACGATCTTTTTCTCGCAAAAAAGAACGCCCTTAAACTCACTCAAAAAAAGATCGCTGATGCGGCTGGGATTACGCCCGTTTCCGTCAACCAGTATCTGAAGGGTACGAACCCGCTGAATGCTCGCTTTGCTGCAGTACTGGCGAAATTGCTCCAGGAACCTATTGCGAGTTTCAGCCCGCGTTTGGCTGCGGAAATTGCTGAGATGGCGAACGTAAGCCCAATGATCCAGCCCCATAGACAGGCATCGGAATATCCGTTGGTAAGTTGGGTTGATGCTGGACGTGGGATTGAGTCGTCAGGCTGCTATCCAACCGGAATTTCAGATGAATGGCTGAGCTCCACGGAAAACGCTGGCCCTAAAGGCTACTGGTTACGCGTCAAGGGCAAGTCGATGACGTCGGATACACCGCCCACCTTCCCCGAAGGAACACCTATCCTGGTGTGTCCGGAAGGCTTTGATGTCATCAGTAGCAAGTTCTACGTTGCACGCAACCTTGTCAGCGGCGAAACCACGTTCAAGCAATACGTTCTTGATGCGGGCGTGGGCTACCTGGTGCCGCTGAATCCCAATTACCAGCCCGTAGTGCTGGATGACAGCTGGGAAATTATCGGGCGGGCAATCGACGCCAAAATCACCGGCATGTAGCGCACGTCTTTGCTCTAACCAGCATCGGGACTTATCGTCTTCCTACAGCGTTTTTTGACGGCGCTGCCTGTGCATTCGGAGGCGTGATGCCTGGAGGGGCACTGTGAACAACGATATGTCCCTGCCCGATTTTGAAATTCTTGACCACAGCGATGCATACATTCCACGCCTCCCGGGCCACGCTGTCGCCTGACTCCACCACGTTCCCCTGGTCATCAATGATCGCAAGGCGCGCCGGCCGGCCATCCGCGGTTTTGAACTGATAACCGCTGGTGACATTGGCACTAATGCGGCCATGCTCAAGGGCGCCTGTCGTTGGAATACCAATCATCCGTGTGCCCCTTGCTCTGTCGTGATGTCAGTGTATTTGTGGAAGATAAGCGCAATGGTATTTGCGTGCGATGCCCGGTCGTTTTGAGCGCGGTCTATCGCCCCCCAATTTTCAGCGCTGATGGCCTCATCGATGTCACCGTTGGCGGCCCTCCAACCGACGAGACCGTTAACAAGCAATCGTTTATCCAGTTCAGAAATACTGATCGCCAGAGCCTGTACTACATTGTCTTCAAGCATGCCTTACCGCTCCCTGCGATAGGTAGCAACGAACTCTTGCACACAAGCAGACAGCAATTCGTAGGCTTGGCCACGGTCACTGGGCAAGCGAAGCGGCAAGGTAATTCCCACGCTATCTAACTCGAAGTGAAAGACTGTCCGCGATGGATCGGCTGCGCTCGGTCGAAGCATCAACCAGAGATTCTCAACCTGATCTACTGGCAACTCATACGTGCCCTGCTGCTGCCGCAGTGCCTCGCGCAGAACCAGCTCCAGATCAGTGACAAACAGAATCTCATCAACTCCCCGCACGGTACTGACGCTCACGCCGTTGATCAGATCCTCTAGAAACCTGATGGCACGCGTTCCAGTGTCCTCACTGACCGCCAGTGTGACGGTGTTGTTGCTGTCACCAATTTCAACGCGCATCAACACGGCACGCTCATACTGCTCAATCGCTACGACAGCGGTCGCGCAGATCACGCCGCTGTAATCGAAGATGCTATGAGAGAACACACCGTTTTGGGTGATCTGCTGACAAAGCCGTGCCCTCACAGAGGGCGTTAGGTGAAGGGTCATGCTGTAGGTCTCCGTTACGATCAGGCAGCGCAAATAGCTGCCAAGAGCTGACGAAGATAAATTAGCCTACGGCTTATTTTTAATCAAGCCGCAGACTAATTTTTATGCAGTGGAAATTAGCCATATGCTATTCGGGAAAAATGCTGATTGGTCCATCTTAGGTGAGCAGCTCCAGCTTCGATGTGCGTCACCCTCACGCTCTCTTCCATCTCCAGCTGGTCCAGGAACGTGTCCCAGTCGTCCAAGCTTTCACCCGGCTGGAGCATGATGACCGTCTGCCGCCTGTGCTGAGCGGTCGAACTATTTATCTGACGGTGAATACGAAGAATCAGACTCTCGTACGAGGTGTACAACTGGCAGACGACACCGTCAGAGGTTTGACTCGGCATTGGAGCTCCTTGCTAATACTGTATAAAAACACAGTATAACCGATCTGTTACAGCTGTAACATTTGCCCTACTCCCAGTCTTCGCTCGCTACCCAAGCGCCGTTCTTGCGGTTGATTCGAAGTAGACGGTGCTGGCCGGAACGCGAGAAGAGCTGCACATCAATGAATGGGCCATTGCGGCCATCGGTCTGCATCCCACGCATATAGATTACGATGCGATTGAACGTGTCCATGACCAGCTGTCGTACCTTCTCCCGGGCGCCGTAGTCCCCAGCTTCAACGTCTGCCGCCAGCTCTACCCACCGTTCGGCCTGCGCTGGTCGTACGGCTCCGCTTGTAGCAACAGCCTCATGCTCCAGTTGAGCAACCTTTTGTTCCGCTGCAGTCAGCTGTGCTTCCAGCTCTCTTGCCTTGCGAACGAACGCGAGAGGAGCCGCGCCGCTTTCATCCGCCAGCAGTGCATCGGTCACTTTAGAAAGCTGTGTGGTGATTTTCGTAACAGCAGCTCGGGCCACAACCAATTGCTTTTGAAGAGTCTGGCCAGCGTCACCGGCCTGCATCAATCTGGTCAGGTTGATCTGATCGGAACAAAAGCTGAGCACGGCGCGCTCAACGGGCACAACACTACAGCTCCCACCATAGGAACAGCCGCCGTTCTTGCTGTAAGAGGTACAGTGCAAACGCCGATGACCGTCAGCGATAGTGCCATCAGCGCGCCGGCGATTCATAATGTTCTGCGCCACCACTGCAGTACCGCAGTAACCGCAGAAAGCTAAGCCCACTCCGGTGATAATTCCCGGAATCTCCCCGGCACCACGGCGGCGGAAGCGCTGGCTTGCCAAGTGCTGCAATTCTGACCATTCGGTATCGGACAAAACCCTCGGGTAATACTCCTCCAATTCGAAGTCTTCACCATCTAAGGTCAAGCGCTTTACGCCGCGTAGCGCTGGCTGCTTAATCATTCGGTAGATTTGCAGACCGGAGATACCCCATTCGGTAAGTTTGAATCCCTCGTCATGCATGACGTTTGCAGCTCGACCAGCGCCAAGGCCCTGGCTGTATAGCTCAAGAGCTCGCTTCACGGCTGCCACACGCTCAGGAATCAACTCCCAGCCTCCGGGAGACAGGCGGAGCCATTGTGGGTCTTTGCCGTTTCGAATCAGACCACGGTACGTTCCTGCTATCCAGCCTTCACACTGCCGGCGAATAGCTGCTTTAACGCGCTTGCTTTTCGTGTCGGACTCTTCATGGGCACGAATCATTACTAGAAGGGAGTAAACCAGGTCCATCGGCTGCGCTTTCAAACTCGCCCGGTTATATTCACGACCGTCGCTTGCAGTTACTACTGTGACGCCACCGTTGATTATTTGAGCCAGTTGCGCCTGAGCAAGCAAAGGTTCAGCTCGGCTTAATCTGTCCAGCCCCTCAACTACTAGCACAGACCCGTTCGGAATCCGACCCTCGGTGATTGCACGGAGAAAAACACCAAGCGCACCTTGCGTTACATGTCTTTCATGATATGCCGACAGCCCCTCATCTTTGAGTGAAAGCGAGGAATCTAAAACCATTCCATGCATTGCAGCCCAAGAAGCAGCGTAAGCAAGTTGACGATCAGCACTACTTCCAACCGCCTGACGAGGATCGGAAAAACGGAGGTAGCTATAAACCTTTTTATCTGAAGCCTTCATGTAGTGCTGGCGCCAGGCTTCGGCTTCTCGGGTTGAAAAAGATCTTTCAACTTCTCAAGAGTCATGTGGGCAGAGCTCATAGACTCAACCATGTAATTAAAGTCATTAGCAGACGCGCCTTTGTATGTCGGCCACTTCACATCCTCTTTCAAAATCTCAGACATTTGATTCCTGATTTTCTCGTCACCGTCGGTCTTGAACTCCTTCAAAGCATAATACCCGAGCAGATAACGGTCATACACTGAGCGAACTCTCAGGCATGCAAGTGAAACCTCTACGTAATATCGGTATTGCTTAAAAAACCACGCCGCGAGGAACTCGACAACGATAAAAGTCATTGAGCAGGCGGCCATACCCACGTACATGACATATGGGTCTGGATGTGTAAGGTTTGCAAAAACTTGCCAAATCACTATCGCAAGAAGATAAAAAACCAAGCCGCCAGCCATAAAAGCGACTCCTTTATCTAAAAGCTTAGTCGCAGTAACCTCTGAACTAGTGGCATATGCGGAAAGCGACTTTAAAATACTTGAGCAATAGATCTCAAATGGTTCACCGTTAGAGACCGCCCCATAACTTAAATAATCTGCTTTTAAGCTATTTTTACCCTCACCGTTATTTTTCTTGCTATCCGAATCATCGCCATCAGCTAGCTCCAGCCCCGTCGATAAGAACAACGCCAACTTCCCAAGTAGGGATAAGGAAGATTCAAACTTAACACGAGCAGTCGGAGTATTTACCTTTTCAAAAGTACCACTACCCAGATTGGTCATTTTCACTATGAAGGCAATAAAAAAAACGCCTACACTAAACAGTAGCGTGAATAATGGGGCTTTATTTTGAAAAGCCAGATCAATAAGTTCAGGACGATTGAATGCCAAAGTCCCATAGACAATGCCTAAGAAAGAAGTATAACCAATCAGCGCCCCCAGTAGCGTTGCCCCGTCATTGAAAGCATCCGCTTTTTTTCGCACGACATAGCTTTTGCCGTCTACGTCGTGGTCTTTTGTATTTTTCGACATCCCTTCCAACTCCCTTCCCAAAACAATAACGAAAATCAATCGCAACAAATGTTTTTGCGCATTAATTGATCAACGTTTAGAATCGCGCGCCTTGAAATTCACCAGGGCAAGCCCTGCAGGCTATGAGTATATGAGTAATAATCCGCGTGTAGGGTTTATATCGCTAGGGTGCCCGAAGGCTCTGGTTGACTCCGAGCGCATCCTCACGCAACTGCGTATGGAAGGCTATGACGTCGTGTCCACTTACCAGGACGCCGACGTGGTGGTGGTCAACACCTGCGGCTTTATCGACTCGGCCAAGGCTGAGTCTTTGGAAGTGATCGGCGAAGCCATCAAGGAAAACGGCAAGGTCATCGTGACCGGCTGCATGGGCGTGGAAGAAGGCAATATCCGCAACGTCCACCCAAGCGTGCTTGCCGTGACCGGCCCGCAGCAGTATGAGCAGGTGGTCAACGCCGTACACGCCGTGGTGCCGCCGCGCCAGGACCACAACCCGCTGATCGACCTGGTGCCGCCGCAAGGCATCAAGCTGACCCCCCGTCACTACGCTTACCTGAAGATTTCCGAAGGCTGCAACCACAGCTGCAGCTTCTGCATCATTCCGTCGATGCGCGGCAAGCTGGTCAGTCGTCCGGTCGGCGACGTGCTGGACGAAGCCCAGCGCCTGGTCAAATCCGGCGTGAAAGAGCTGCTGGTGATTTCCCAGGACACCAGCGCCTATGGCGTCGACGTCAAATACCGCACCGGTTTCTGGAATGGCGCGCCGGTGAAAACCCGCATGACCGAACTCTGCGAAGCCTTGAGCAGCCTGGGCGTGTGGGTGCGCCTGCATTACGTTTACCCGTACCCGCACGTTGACGAGCTGATCCCATTGATGGCCGCCGGCAAGATCCTGCCGTACCTGGACATCCCGTTCCAGCACGCGAGCCCCAAGGTGCTCAAGGCCATGAAACGCCCGGCCTTCGAAGACAAGACCCTGGCACGCATCAAGAACTGGCGCGAAATCTGCCCGGACCTGATCATTCGCTCGACCTTTATCGTCGGTTTTCCTGGCGAAACCGAGGAAGACTTCCAGTACCTGCTGGACTGGCTGACCGAAGCCCAGCTGGACCGCGTCGGCTGCTTCCAGTACTCGCCGGTTGAAGGCGCCCCGGCCAACCTGCTGGACCTGGCCGTGGTGCCGGACGACGTCAAGCAAGACCGTTGGGAGCGCTTCATGGCGCACCAGCAGGCGATCAGCTCGGCGCGCCTGCAACTGCGCATCGGCAAGGAGATCGAAGTGCTGATCGACGAAGTCGACGAGCAAGGCGCGGTTGGCCGTTGCTTCTTCGATGCGCCGGAAATCGACGGTAACGTGTTTATCGACGATGCCAGCGGCTTGAAACCCGGCGATAAGGTGTGGTGCACGGTGACTGACGCCGACGAGTACGACTTGTGGGCTGAAAAGCGCGATTGATTGTAAAAAAATGAAAAAGCCCCGCTCCTGAACAGGATGCGGGGCTTTTTTACGTCTATCGTTTTGCCCATCACTCCCAATAAGGCAAAGGGTCGCGGGCATGCGTCAGCATTCGGTCATCCACACACCTAAAACCTGCGACTACCCAGAGTTGACACGCATTTGGGAGGCCTCGGTGCGGGCTACCCACGACTTCTTGCCGGACAGCTACATCCTGCGCCTGAAAAACCAGGTGCTGACTCGCTATCTGGACGCCGTGATGCTGATCTGCACCAAGGACGCGCGCCAACGCATCACCGGGTTCGCCGGGGTGGCTGCGGGCAAGGTCGAAATGCTGTTTATCGACCCACCCTTTCGAGGCCAGGGCCTGGGCCGGCAATTGCTGCGCTATGCGATCGAGTGCATGAATGCCGATGAGCTGGACGTGAACGAGCAGAACCCGCAGGCGCTGGGGTTCTATTTCAAGCAAGGCTTTGAAGTGGTCGGACGCACGGAACACGACGGCCTGGGCCAGCCCTATCCGTTGCTGCATATGCGCCTGCGCCAGCAGCAGCACATAGGCAGTGGCTGACCACCTTTTGAATCGCGCTTTATCAATAAAGCACCGCGCTGAAATGGGGCCGGGATTAACCGGCCCCACACAGGTACAATAGCCGCCCCCTTTTGTTACGGCCCTTGTCATGACTGACCCCATACGCCTCTCCAAACGCCTTATCGAACTGGTCGGTTGCTCCCGTCGGGAGGCTGAGCTGTTTATCGAAGGCGGCTGGGTCTCGGTGGACGGTGAAGTGATCGACGAACCGCAGTTCAAGGTCACCACCCAGAAGGTCGAGCTGGACCCCGAAGCTAAAGCCACGGTGCCGGAGCCGGTGACCATCCTGCTGCACGCTCCGGCGGGCATGGATGCCGAGACGGCCATGGCGTCGATCAGCGCCGAGACCCTGTCGGAAGAACACCGCTTCAGCAAGCGCCCGCTCAAGGGTCACTTCCTGCGCCTGACCGCCAGTGCCGACCTGCAAGCCAAGGCCAGCGGCCTGCTGGTATTCACCCAGGACTGGAAGATTCTGCGCAAGTTGACCGCCGATGCCGCCAAGATCGAGCAGGAATACGTGGTGGAAGTCGAGGGCGACATCGTGGCCCACGGCCTCAACCGCCTGAACCACGGCCTGACCTACAAAGGCAAGGAGCTGCCGGCTGTGAAAGCCAGCTGGCAGAACGAAAACCGCCTGCGGTTTGCGCTGAAAAACCCGCAGCCGGGGGTGATAGCGCTGTTCTGCGAAGCCGTTGGCTTGAAAGTCGTCGCCATCCGGCGCATTCGCATCGGTGGCGTCTCCATTGGCAAGGTGCCCGTGGGCCAATGGCGTTACCTGTCCGGCAAAGAGAAGTTCTAAGCCGGTGCCCTTTTCCCGACACTGCCTGACTGGGCAGTGTCTACCCCGTTGAAAACCAGGATTGCCCACCATGATTCACAACGACGTACTGCGCAGCGTGCGCTACATGCTCGACATCAGCGACAACAAGATGGTCGAGATCATCAAGCTCGGCGGCATGGACGTAACCAAGGAAGACGTGCTGACTTACCTCAAGAAAGATGAGGAAGAAGGCTTCGTGTTTTGCCCGGATGAGGTGATGGCGCATTTCCTCGATGGCTTGGTCATGTTCAAGCGCGGCAAGGACGAAAGCCGTCCGCCGCAGCCGATCGAAACCCCGGTGACCAACAATATCATCCTGAAGAAACTGCGCGTGGCCTTCGAATTGAAGGAAGACGACATGCACGCCATCCTCAAGGCTGCCGAGTTCCCAGTGTCCAAGCCGGAGCTGAGCGCGCTGTTCCGCAAGTTCGGTCACACCAACTACCGCACCTGTGGTGACCAGTTGCTGCGCAACTTCCTCAAGGGGCTGACGCTGCGGGTTCGCGCGTAAGCCATGAGTTATCAGGTCGCGCCCGTCGGCTTCGTACGCTCCTGCTTCAAGGAGAAGTTCGCTATCCCGCGCCAGCCGCAACTGGCGCCGGCCGCCCGCGGTGTGCTGGAGCTGGTGGCGCCGTTCGATGGCGGCGAAGCGGTGCAAGGCCTGGAACAGGTCAGCCATGTGTGGCTGCTGTTTCTGTTCCACCAGGCGCTGGAAGACAAGCCACGCCTTAAAGTGCGCCCGCCGCGCCTGGGCGGCAACACCGCCATGGGCGTCTTCGCCACCCGCGCGACCCATCGCCCCAATGGCATCGGCCAGTCGGTGGTAAAGCTGGACAAGGTAGAACCGGGGCGCCTGTGGATTTCCGGGATTGATTTGCTCGACGGCACGCCGGTGCTGGATATCAAGCCGTATGTGCCCTATGCCGACAGCGTTGATACCGCCACCAACCGCATCGCCAGCGGTGCGCCGCAGCTGATTGGCGTGCAGTGGCTCAAGACTGCACTGCAACAGGCCCAGGGCCATGCGCAGCGTCTTGGCGAGCCGTTAGTGGAGTTGATCGATCAGTGCCTGGCGCAGGACCCGCGCCCTGCCTACCAGACGCCCGGGCCCGAACGCGAGTACGGTGTGCAGTTCTGGGATGTGGATGTGCGTTGGCACTATCCCGAGGCGGGGCTTATTTGTGTGCTGGAAGTACTTCCAGCCAACTGAATGGACCGGAAACAAAATGTGGGAGGGGGCTTGCTCCCGATGGCGGTGGTTCAGTCACAGATGAGTTGACTGACACACTGCTATCGGGAGCAAGCCCCCTCCCACATTTTTTATCGCGTTTATTTTTCGACGAACGCACGCTCGATCAGATAATCACCCGGCTCACGCATGCGCGGCGAAACTTTCAGACCGAAGCTGTTCAGCACTTCGCTGGTCTCGTCCAACATGCTTGGGCTACCGCACAGCATGGCACGGTCGTCTTCGGGGTTGATCGGTGGCAGGCCGATGTCGCTGAACAGCTTGCCGCTGCGCATCAGGTCGGTCAGGCGGCCCTCGTTTTCGAACGGCTCGCGGGTCACGGTCGGGTAGTAGATCAACTTGTCACGCAAGGCCTCGCCGAAGAATTCGTTCTGCGGCAGGTGCTCGGTGATGAATTCGCGGTAGGCGACTTCGTTGACGTAACGCACGCCGTGGCACAGGATCACTTTTTCGAAGCGCTCGTAGGTCTCCGGGTCCTGAATCACGCTCATGAATGGCGCGAGGCCCGTGCCGGTGCTGAGCAGGTACAGGTGTTTGCCCGGCTTCAAATCGTCAAGCACCAGGGTGCCTGTCGGTTTTTTGCTGATGATGATCTCGTCGCCTTCCTTCAAGTGCTGCAACTGGGAAGTCAGCGGGCCATCCGGCACCTTGATGCTGAAGAATTCCAGATGCTCTTCCCAGTTCGGGCTGGCAATGGAGTAGGCGCGCATGAGCGGGCGGCCGTTGGGCTGTTGCAGGCCGATCATCACGAACTGACCGTTCTCGAAGCGCAAACCCGGATCGCGGGTGCACTTGAAGCTGAACAGAGTGTCGTTCCAGTGATGAACACTGAGGACACGCTCGTGGTTCATGTTGCTCATGTACGGGGGACTCCTGGAAATGGGCCTGCGCCACAGGTGAAGTGCGCAATTGCACAGCATTCTAATGGCGGCGACAATATCTGTTAACTGGATTATTAAGATAAGGGTTATCGGTTATATCGATATGCGATTCACTCTCCGTCAACTGCAAGTCTTCGTTGCCGTCGCCCAGCAGGAAAGCGTCTCCCGCGCTGCTGGCCTTCTGGCCTTATCCCAATCCGCCGCCAGCACGTCGATTACCGAGCTGGAGCGCCAATCCAGCTGCCAATTATTCGACCGCGCCGGCAAACGCCTGAGCCTCAATGCGCTCGGGCATCAATTGCTGCCTCAAGCAGTGGCCCTGCTGGACCAGGCCAAGGAGATCGAGGACCTGCTCAACGGCAAGTCCGGCTTTGGCTCACTGGCCGTGGGCGCCACCCTGACCATCGGCAATTACCTGGCCACCCTGCTGATCGGCAGCTTCATGCAGCAGCACCCCGAGAGTCAGGTGAAACTGCATGTGCAAAACACTGCGCATATCGTGCATCAGGTGGCGCATTACGAAATTGACCTGGGTCTGATTGAAGGCGATTGCAGCCATCCGGACATCGAGGTGCAGACCTGGGTGGAGGATGAGCTGGTGGTGTTCTGCGCGCCCCAGCATCACTTGGCCAAGCGTGGCGTGGCCAGCATGGATGAGCTGACCCATGAGGCGTGGATCCTGCGGGAACAAGGCTCAGGCACGCGCCTGACATTTGATCAGGCTATGCGCCATCATCGCAGCGCGCTGAATATCCGCCTGGAGCTGGAACACACCGAGGCGATCAAACGAGCAGTGGAGTCGGGTTTGGGGATTGGTTGCATTTCGCGACTGGCACTGCGCGATGCGTTCCGCCGTGGCAGCCTGGTGCCGGTAGAAACCCCGGACCTGGACCTGGCCCGGCAGTTCTACTTTATCTGGCATAAGCAGAAGTACCAGACCTCAGCGATGCGCGAGTTCCTGGAACTGTGCCGCGCTTTTACCGCCGGGGTTCAGCGCAGCGACGAAATCGTATTGCCGAGCATCGCCTGATCGTTAGATCAGAATGACCGCCCACACCAGCGTGATCATGGTCAAGGCCACGAATTGCGCGGCGCTGCCCATGTCCTTGGCGTTTTTCGACAGCGGGTGGCGGTCCAGGGAAATGCGGTCGATCGCCGCTTCCACCGCAGAATTGAGCAATTCGACGATCAGCGCCAGCAGGCACACGGCAATCAGCAACGCCCGTTCGACGCGGCTGACCTGCAGGAAAAAACTCAACGGAATCAGGATGACGTTCAGCAGTACCAACTGGCGGAACGCCGCCTCGCCGGTGAAAGCCGCGCGCAGGCCATCCAGGGAATAGCCCCCTGCGTTGAAGATACGTTTGATACCGGTTTGACCCTTGAAAGGCGACATAGATGTAGGCAACTGAACCAAAGAAGTGGGGAAGCTAGATCACGCAAAGTCAAAAAAGCGTGAACCGGTTGTAACTTAATGCTGCGAAATTGACTCAAGTTGTTGCAAGAGCAACGCCGCCTGGGTGCGCGTTCGCACCCCCAACTTGCGGAAAATCGCCGTGACGTGGGCCTTGATGGTCGCTTCCGACACGCTCAGCTCGTAGGCAATCTGCTTGTTCAACAAGCCCTCGCAGACCATGGTCAATACGCGGAACTGCTGGGGCGTCAAACTGGCCAAGCCATCACGAGCCGCCTTGGCTTCGTCGGACACGTTGATTTCTTCAAACGCTTGCGGTGGCCAGGACACATCGCCGTCCAGTACGGCACGCACAGCCTTTTGGATATCTTCCATCGCGCTGGACTTTGGAATGAAGCCGCTGGCGCCGAACTCCTTGGAGCGCACCACCACATCGGCGTCTTCCTGGGCCGAGACCATCACCACCGGAATCTGCGGATATTGCCCGCGCAGCAGCACCAACCCCGAAAAACCATAGGCGCCGGGCATGTTCAGGTCGAGCAGCACCAGGTCCCAGTCGGATTTTTCAGTCAGGCGGGCTTCCAGCTCGGCAATGCTGGCGACTTCGACCAGGCGCACGTCCGGGCCAAGGCCCAGGGTTACGGCCTGATGCAGCGCACTGCGAAACAGCGGGTGGTCATCGGCTATCAGGATTTCGTATGTGGCCATTGATTAAATGATCCTGTTTTTAGGGGAGCCCTGATGGGTTCAGGGTCCGCCAGTACACAAGGCAACAGCCAGGCAGCCATCGCCACGGGGCACGCTCAACGTCAAAAACATGCGAAACAACGTCGAAAAACCAAGCTAGCGCCCCAATCGGCGCCCAGCATGCCCAGCGCAGCCTGGGGGGTCAAGCGCTACGCCCATGGGGATTTTAGCGGGTTACGCGATTAAGGTGCCATCATGCGAACGTCGAGGGGTCAGGCCGCGGGGATATAAGGCGCCAAACGCGTGTGGACACTGTCCGTCGCGTCCAGAGGCAACTGAAACTTGGCGGCCAGATAATGCGTGCTGAATACATCGAGGTAGGCGTCCAGGACTTCGCTGGCGAGCTGATCATCGGCCAACTCCAGACACAGCGCGGCAACCTCGGCGGTGCAGAAATGATCATCACGCTTGGAGCGGCGCAACTTGTAGCGTGACAGCTGCTCCGGCGCCAGGCTCAGCACAGGCAAATGCTCCAGGTAGGGGCTCTTGCGAAACATCTTGCGCGCTTCGCTCCAAGTGCCGTCCAGCAGGATGAACAGTGGGCGCTTGCCCGCCTGGGTATTCACCGTGCTGACCACCCGCTCGGGCGCCACGAATTCTCCGGGGAACACGATGTACGGCTGCCACTGCGGATCGGCCAGCAAGGTGAGCAGGTCCGGATCGACTTCGGTGCGCGACCAGGCGAACGCCGTGGTGTCGTCGATAACGTCGGCGATCAGCCAGCCGGTATTACTGGGCTTCATCGGTTCGACGTCGTGCATCAACAGGCACATGGCAGCGTTGGCCTGAACCGTTGGTCGCCATGCGCACAGGCAATACTCGGGAATCACTCGGCAACCGGAGCACCGCTCGGCACGCGATCCCCGATTAAGGAAAGGCCTGACGGCTCGGGCCAGGCGCTCGGTACGCAAGCGGGAGACGGCGTGGCTCATCGGATGCGCCATACAGACGGGTAAATCGACAAAGGGTCACTCAAGAGCAATTGAAGTGCGCGCAGTTTACCAGCGATACGCCTGGCTGTAGTGACAAGCGCTCACCTATAATTGCGCGCCACTGAACGCACAGCGCAGTGGCTGGTCTATGCACCAGTAACCGAATCAGGAGAGTTTGATGCTGCGTTCCATGCTGCGCCTCGTTGCCCCATCCGTCGCTATTGCGCTGGCCTTGCCTGTGGGCGCCCATGCAGCCTCGCTGCTGGAGGCTCAAATGAACCGGAAGCTGCAAAGCGTCGCGACCGAAAGCAACAAGGACCTGCCCCGGGAAATCGATGAAAAAACCCTGGAAGTGGCCTACACCGTTGAAGGCACGCAACTGATTGATCATCTGAGCGTGCTGCCTGACCGCGCCGAACAGATGCGTGCCAATCCCAAGGCGGTATATTTCCAACTGGGCCGCAGCGTATGCACCAACCCAGGCTACCGAGAACTGATGGCGAAGGGCGCGGTGATGCGCTACGAAATTACCGAGAACAAGACCAACCGTCCTGTAGCCTCGGTAAAATTCGCCGAAGCCGACTGCCCGGCTCCAACCAAGAAGAAAAAGTAACCCTGGCTTGCCATTCGCGCGTGGCTGCCTGGCGACGCGCCCTCCCCCGCTTCAACGACTGACGCCATGGCGAGTGACCAATAAGCGGTTGCCAGCCAAGGGTTTTTCGGCCCATGATCGCATCATTCCATCCGCCCGCCCGCAGCAGCATTCACTGCTGTTCTGCAATGTTTTTTCAGGGCAAAAGAGGCCTGCCCTCCTGCGGCAAGCAACGACACATGCAGTGTCGTGGCCCCTGCCGACGCTCGTCGGCTACCCAGGCCCTGTGAAGAAGGAGAAGTTGAATGCCTTATGAATCGAATGACTCCCTGCTCCAGCTTTTTGAACAAAATGGCACCGACCTCACGCAACAAGTGGACGCGCAACTCCAGCTGATCGCCCCCAACAGTGCAAATATCCCCTTGTATCGCGACATGATCCTCACCGTTCTGCGCATGGCCCAGGATGACCGCGACCGTTGGAACGCCAAGATCACCTTGCGCGCCATTCGTGAGTTGGACCATGCCTTCCGTGTACTCGAACAGTTCAAGGGGCGGCGCAAGGTGACGGTGTTCGGCTCGGCACGTACGCCAGTGGAAAGCCCCCTGTATGCATTGGCTCGAGAGGTAGGTGCGACGTTGGCGCGTTCCGACCTGATGGTCATCACCGGCGGCGGCGGCGGCATCATGGCTGCAGCGCATGAGGGCGCGGGCCTGGAGCACAGCCTGGGGTTCAACATCACCCTGCCGTTTGAACAGCATGCCAATCCGACCATCGACGGCACCGACAACCTGCTGTCCTTCCACTTCTTCTTTACCCGCAAACTGTTTTTCGTCAAGGAAGCCGACGCACTGATCCTGTGCCCGGGTGGTTTCGGCACCCTGGACGAAGCCCTGGAAGTGCTGACCCTGATCCAGACCGGCAAAAGCCCACTGGTGCCGGTGGTACTGCTGGACGCACCCGGCGGCGGCTTCTGGCAAGGCGCTCTGGATTTTATCCGCAGCCAGCTGGAGGCTAATCGCTATATCCTGCCGACCGACCTCAAGCTCATACGCCTGGTCTACAGCGCAGAAGAAGCCGTGGACGAGATCAATCGGTTTTATGCCAACTTCCATTCAACGCGCTGGCTGAAGCGTGAGTTCGTAGTGCGCATGAATCATCCACTCAGTGATCGAGCCCTGGCGCATTTGCAGGATGAGTTTGCCAGCCTGCGGCTGAGCGGAGCGTTCCAGCAGCTTGCCTACACAGGCGAAGACCATGACGAGCCAAGGTTCAGTCATTTGACGCGACTGGTCTTCAACTTCAATGGCCGCGACCAAGGGCGATTGCGCGAATTGGTGGATTACATCAACTTGCCGGAAAACTGGGTCCAGGCTCAGGGTGAGACGCAGCAGCGGGTGACGCCACAGCCTGCGTGATTTTTTGCAGGCGAAAAAAAAGGCCCACTATTTTCATAGTGGGCCTTTCGTTTTGTGGCGTTCAGTCGTCCATGTCCCGACCGCTTAACAAGCGGCTGATCATGTCCATCGAAAACCCGCGATAGCTCAGGAAGCGGCCTTGTTTCGCACGCTCCCTGGCATCAATCGGCAGATGGCCTGAAAACTTGCGGCGCCAAGTCTCTTCCAACTGCGACTGCCAACTGATACCGCACTCACGCAGGGCGAGGTCGATATCGGCACGTTGCAGGCCGCGCTGGCTCAACTCTTCGCGAATCCGCGCAGGGCCATAACCGGAGCGCGCGCGGTAGGACACAAAGCTTTCGAGGTATCGGGCTTCCGACAGCAGCCCTTCTTCCGTCAAACGGTCGAGGGCCGTTTCGATCATTTCAGGCTCTGCGCCGCGCTGACGCAATTTGCGCGTCAGCTCGACTCGACCATGCTCGCGACGTGCGAGCAGGTCCATCGCAGTGCGCCGAACGGCGACAAGTGTATCCAGTACAACAGTCATCGTTTGCTTCAGATGTCAGTGTCGGCTTCTTCCATCTCGTCAACCGGCTCACGGTTGGCGGCGGCTTTGACGTCTGGCGCAGGGGTCAGCAGCTTGTCGCGAATCTGCTTTTCAAGCGTGGCGGCGATATCCGGGTTGTCTGCCAGGAACTTGGCCGAGTTGGCCTTGCCCTGACCGATCTTGCTGCCGTTGTAGGCATACCAGGCACCGGACTTCTCGACAAAACCGTGCAGCACGCCCAGGTCGATCATCTCGCCGTTCAGGTAGATGCCTTTGCCATAAAGAATCTGGAACTCTGCTTGGCGGAAAGGCGGGGCTACCTTGTTCTTCACGACTTTGACGCGGGTTTCGCTACCGACAACCTCGTCACCTTCTTTCACCGCACCGGTACGACGGATATCCAGACGAACCGAAGCGTAGAACTTCAGCGCGTTACCACCGGTGGTGGTTTCCGGGCTGCCGAACATCACACCGATTTTCATACGGATCTGGTTGATGAAGATCACCAGGCAGTTGGCGTTCTTGATGTTGCCGGTGATTTTACGCAGCGCCTGGGACATCAGGCGGGCTTGCAGGCCCACGTGCATGTCGCCCATTTCGCCTTCGATTTCTGCCTTGGGTACCAGGGCAGCCACGGAGTCGACCACGATCACGTCGATGGCGTTGGAGCGCACCAGCATGTCGGTGATTTCCAGGGCTTGCTCACCGGTGTCTGGCTGGGAAACCAGCAGGTCGTCGACGTTGACGCCCAGCTTGCCGGCGTATTCAGGATCCAGGGCGTGCTCGGCATCGACGAATGCGCAGGTGGCGCCCATTTTCTGAGCCTGGGCAATCACCGACAGGGTCAGGGTGGTTTTACCGGAAGATTCAGGACCGTAGATCTCAACGATACGGCCTTTTGGCAGGCCGCCAATGCCGAGCGCGATATCCAGACCCAGAGAGCCAGTGGAGATAGCCGGGATTGCCTGACGGTCGTGATCGCCCATACGCATTACGGCACCCTTGCCGAATTGACGTTCGATCTGACCCAGGGCCGCAGCCAAGGCTTTCTTCTTGTTGTCGTCCATTAAAGTCCTCACGTAATCAATAAGGCCTGACGGCCAACACCTGTATAAGTAGACAGTATTGTTCCACAAAGATCGAAGATCGCCTACCCCTGATTGTCTATTTCTGCTGCAGCTCGTCGCAACAAGCCCTCCAGCGCGGCTTTTACCGTTTGTCGTCGGACTTCATCGCGATTACCGGGGAAGTGCGCAAGCTCGGCCGTGACCTCATCGCCCACGCCGAACGCCAGCCATACCGTGCCCACCGGCTTGTCCCGCGTACCACCGTCCGGGCCCGCCACGCCGCTGACTGCCACGGCAAACCGCGCCAGACTTTTTTCCTGTGCCCCTCGCACCATCGCTTCGACCACTTCCTGGCTGACGGCGCCAACTTTGGAAAACAGCTTTTCCGGTACGTTCAATTGCCGGGTCTTCTGTCGGTTGGAATAGGTAACATAGCCCGCCTCGAACCACGCCGAACTGCCCGGTATGCGCGTGATGGCTTCGGCAATACCGCCGCCGGTGCAGGACTCGGCGGTGGTGACATGGGCATTGAGCACCTGCAAACGGCGCCCCAGTTCAGCAGCCAGTTGAGTGATTTCCTTCACGGTCATCTCCAGGAATGGGCGGTGGTTCGCCTACCCTACAGCAGCCCATCGGTCATGCAAGTTGCAGAGTGCATCAAAAGACTAACGCGCGACGGCCCGCACATAGGCCTGGCAGGCACGCAAGGCGATCAGGGCGTTGTCGCCGTCGTCGGTGATGCGGATAATTCGCTGAGCATGCGCCGGGTCAAGTCGGGCTCGTGGGGCTGCATGAACCACGCCGCCGGGGGTGGCGCAGGCGGGCACAAGCGCGCCGCCGGCGGGATCGGTGGCGTCGAGAAGGACTGACAACCGCACATCAGCAGTGGCCAGGCGGTCGCGCAGAGCAGCTTGGTTACGTTGGGCATCGCTCAACTCCTGGGTGTGTTGTTGGTCACTGGCGTTGAGCTGTTGCTCCAGGGCCAGGCGTTTTTGTTGTTCTGCCTGTTGCTGTTCGAACGCGGCCTGGCGCTGCTGACCAAGTGCCAGCGCATGACCCGCCGCCTGCTGCTCAAGCTGCGCACCATAGCGCCAGGCCTGCACTTGCCACACCAGCGCAAGCAGCAGGCAAATGCCGACCCAGCGCAACCAGCCTAGGAAACGCATAACACCGCCTTCGCCCGCTCCCACAATTGCACGCGGTCCTGCAGGCCGTTCAGGCCGCCGTTGATACGCCGGGTAATCGTGGTGAACTGGTCCTTGTCGGCCAATTCGTTGAGGCCGTTGGTTTGCCAGAACCAGGCGGCGGATTCGCAGGCCCATTGGGGTTGTTCAAGCAACTGCGGTTGCTGCAGCAGGCGATCATCGCCAAACAGTGCCTGGCTGCACGCCAGGTAGTTGCGCCGTCCCGTGACCTGAATCAGCCCCCTGCCCCGGTACTTCTGCCCATCACCATCCGCCTCCGGGGTATTGCCCAAGCGGGCGGACAGGGTGCCGGTGTCGTACTTGCTGAGGTAGTGATCGCTGCCCAGCTCGCGCACGTAGCGCAATTCGGCGGATTCGTGGCCGATCTGGGCGAGGAAGGCGGCGATGCGTTTGGCACTGCTAATCTCATACCGAACGAAGGCTGCATTTAAAGGGGACAAAAAAATGCCCGCTCGAAGGCGGGCCCCAGGCATCACACCCAGAAGCTGGGCAAGTGTCATCAGCATTGGTTTTACTCTGAATAAGTGTCTACACCGACAAACCGCTGGCCTGGATCGTGCACCGATAGCCGTCTGCTCGTTTACCGCTGGCCGTCACCTTCTTGATTGACCAGCGCCCCTGCATGAAGCTTGGCCACGACTCGTCCAGCAGCAGCAAGCCTTCAGCGGCCAACGACGGATTACCGGGGCAAACCACATTGATCTGCAACCCTTCCCGTCCCACACGCCGCATTTCTCCCTGCGCCGCTGAGCGCGCTTCGTCCTCGCTCTGGTAGCGTTGCGTCACCACCTTGAACGGCGCGATGCCCACCTCTACGACATGCTTTTTGCCGGCCGCCACATCCCACCAGGACGTTTGCGCGCCGTTGTATTTGGCACGGCAGGCTTCGGTGAAGCTGGCGCTGATAAAGGCCTGGTCACCCGGGCGATTGTTACGGGTAACGGACAACTGCACATCCGGCAGTGCCTTGCCCGACAACGACTTGATCTGGCCTTTACGCCCCAGCACATACAGCTCGTCGACAGGCTTGGCCACCGCATCGAAGCGTTTGGCCAGCCTGGTCAGAAAGGCCATGTCGCTTTCATTGGTCTGATCGATGTGCGCGATCTGCTCGCGCTCGAGTTCAGGCGCCACACGCGGCGAAAATCCGTAGCGGCTGGTCAATTGGCGAAACAGTGCGCCCAAGGTTATCGGCCCATGGCTGGCGGTACGGCGCTGCTTGAATTCGTGCTCATCGAACGGCGCTGCCGTGGCCACCAGCGCCAAGCGCATCGGGAACAGCGACGGTGTTCGCTGAGTGATCTTGAACACGCCCTTATCCACTAGGCCGGACTCAAGGTACCCCACGCGCAAGCCAATTTTTCCGCCCAGCTCGGGCAACCCTTCAAGGCCCTCGATATCGAGGGTCAGCGTGAGCTGGTCGGATACAAAGCCCGCTGCGTCGACATGCTCCCATTCCAATAGCCGCTCGTTGAACAGCGCAGCATTGGCGCCATACAGCTCCACTACAGGTGTGAATCCCAGTGCCATGATCGCTCCTTAATCCCAGGCTGAAACCGGCCGGCTCGCAGCAGGTTGCGCATCCAATTCGGGCACCAGCACGCTGATGCCTGCCGGCAATACCGCGCCCTTTTCCGCCAGCTCCGGATTCAAGCGCCACAGCGCTTCTTCTGCGGCATCATCACAACGCCCCAGCTCTCGGTAGAGCAGCAGGTTCACCGAGTCGCCAGCGATACTTCGAACCCTACGCATTGACGAACTCCTCCAATACCAGCGACCAACCGATCGCCATCGCCGTACCGTCGTCGATCACGCTGGTTTGTTTTTCGCTGATCGACTTGATGGTCCACAACCCCCAGTTACGCCCTAGGCCGTCCACCAACGGCAACGGTGCCCGCAGGTCTTGCAAGGCGCGCAACTCATCCAGGCGCTGCATGCCCTTGGCACGCGCTGCCTTGCCACCAAAGGTCAGTGTTTCCAGATCCTGCCCCACTTGGCTCGACTTGGGTTTGCCAGCAATGATGTTCAGGCTGACCCAGCCACCACTGCTTCCACGATCCAGGGTGTCGTAGGCGAACCCGCGCGACAGCCCGAAAATAAACGTGCCCAACACCATCTGTTGTCGCATCACACAGCTCCATCGGTGAGTGCTGCGCCACGTCGCGTCGCCAGCAGGTTGTCCATCGACAGCGGGGTAAATTGCGCTTCGATCTGTTGCACCACGAGTGTCGCCAATTGCTGATAGCTGGCTTGTTCCGGCGCGTTGATAGTGATTTGCGGGGCAAAATTGATTTGGCGGTTATCGGCTTGAGGGGTATTGAGGTGAGTGCTGACCTCCGTGGGAGACGGCAAGCGATCCTCGGACCCCATCACTTTTTCAGCCAGCCAGGCGCCAACGTCGCTGCCGACGAACGTTCCGACGGCACCGCCGACCACCTTGCCGATGGCACCGCCGGCAACGCCGCCCATGACGCCACCCAGCAGCGTGCCGGCACCCGGCACAACCGAACCGATCACCGCCCCCGCCAGCGTACCGACAGCTCGGCCAATCGCCATGCCGGCGAACTCACCGGCAAAACCCCCGGCGACCCCGCCGCCTACCGAGCCCACGCTGGTGCCAACCGCTTCACCCAGATTCCCCGACAGCGCGCCCTTGGCGACATCGACTCCGGCGTTCGCCAGCACCAGCCCCAACGCAGCCCCCTTGGCGACTTTGCTGGCCTTCGTCGTTCTGCGCGACCGACCAGCGCCCGGCGCCGAACCCGGCGTACGATTGCCTGCGGGTGTTTCGTTACTCTGAGATTGCTGCGAACGAGCGGATGAGTCGATGGCGCCGCCTTCGCCAAGAATTTTCCCGGCGACCTTTTCAAAGACCTTGTCTTTCACGGCATCGGAAACGCCGGAAATCAACGGCCCCAGCGCAGCACCCGCCAGCGTGACGGCGGCGGTGGCCTGAGGCAGGGCTTCGGCCAACCAACTCACACCATTGACCAAACTGGTCATCGCCGTCAGCGAGGTATCCACAACGGGCGCCAGGGCGGTGTCGGAAGCGGTTTGCAAACGTGTAGTACTGGCCTCGTAGGCCTGTCGACGGGCCTGGGCGGAATCGGCGCGAACCGCTGCCGAGCGCAGGAGAGCGCCATGATCCCCCAGCGCCGATGTGGCGTAGCTGGATGTGTCGGCCACTTGCGAAAAGGCCAGCTTCACAGTGTCGATCATCGGCACCAGGCTCAGAATCGCCTGGTTACCGTCGAACAGTTGCGTCGCCAGCGCCGCCTGCCTTTCGGCCGGTTGCGCTTTGAGTGCCTCCAGCACGGTGACCAGGGTCTGCGCAGCATCCTGTTTCATTCCGCCGGACAACACGTCGGGGTCAAGCTTTAGCGCTGCCCAGGCGTCGCGCTGCCCAGGGGAAGCGCTGTCGCCTTTAGCCAGGGCAGCACTGATTTTTTCCAGCCCGAGGCCAGCAGCGCCTTTGCTATTACCTGCACTCAGCAACGCCGCCGACAGTGCCGCCGCCTGCGCGGGGCTCATGCCCGCATCCGTCGCGGCAGCACCCTGATGTTGCACAATGGCCGCGATATCCGCCGATTCGGCCTTGAGCGAGACAACATTGCCCAGCACCGTTGTCGCGTCGGCCAAGTCCAGGGTTTGTGCGCGGTCCAGATGCATTGACTCGCGCCAGCCGCCCATGAGTTCACCGGCGTGCTTGACATCGATTTTGAACGCCGTCGCCATGATCGCGGCGTCGCGGGCAAACTGCTGCAGGTCAGCCTGGCGCCCGGCCTGGTCGATATTGCCTGAAGCGTCAACTCGGTCGCTGCCGATACCCGACTTGGCGGCAACGTACTCGACCTTCGCAAGGTCAACGGCGCTTGCGCCACTGGCCGCCACCACAGGCTCCGACGCCATGGCGAGGTTGGCTTCACGCATTGACTTGCGCTCGCGTCCGACGAACTGCAACAGTTGGCCCAGGGCGCTCATCGCGGCATCCAGTGCCTGCGACGGTGTGCCTGTATTGGCCGTCGTGCTGGTAGTTGTATCGCTCGCTCCCGCCGCGTCGACCGCGTCAGCTTGCCGAGCGTCCATCACTTTGAGCAACGAGACGTTGAACAGCTCGAGCGTCTCCACAAGCCGGCTCTGGCCTTCGGCCAGATGATTGATCTGCAGGCTGGCATCGGCCAATGCCAATGCCAGGTTCGCAGCACTCCCCGGCCCAGCCTCAGCCGGCCCCGTCAGCGTTTGCGCGAATGGGTTGAGGCTGGCCTGCCCCCCGCCCTGTGCCAGTGAGCCTTGAGTCAGCCAGCCGTCCTTGACGATGGCCGACCCGCCCGCATAGTTACTGTCTGCCATCCCGCTCTACTCCTGTTTGAGCCCAAGGCGACTGATCGCGATGTCATAGCGGCGCATTGCTTTCCCGGCTTCCCAATCGAGGATTTCCGCTTCGCTTACCGAGTAAACCAGCGGTACTACATCGAGGATCACTTCGATGTCGCGCTCCGAAAGAAGTCCGCCGGTTTGTTTAAAAAATCGTCAATGCGCCCCTGCAACTCTGTCCAGTCGGGCACGGTGAGTCCGGCGAGATCGGGAATCATCAGGCCGGCGCAATGCGCGGTGATGAACTCGGCACGTTCTTTATTGGTGGGCAGCTTTTTCATCACTTTGGTGGCGCGCAGGGCGGGCATTTCCAGGGTGACGTGGGTGAGCGTGCGGCCGCTGGCCTCAAGGGGCAGCAGCAGCGCGACCTGCTCGCAGGTCAACGATTCGCGTGGCGCATCGGCTTGATCGAGGAAGAACGATGCAGGCTGAGTCGACATCTCGTGTACGTATTGCGCGATGCTGACGTAGTCCGGGCGCTTGAGT
This sequence comes from Pseudomonas sp. R1-43-08, assembly GCF_003852255.1. Classification (NCBI taxonomy): domain Bacteria; kingdom Pseudomonadati; phylum Pseudomonadota; class Gammaproteobacteria; order Pseudomonadales; family Pseudomonadaceae; genus Pseudomonas; species Pseudomonas sp. R1-43-08. The sequence continues at coordinate 1,288,005 of NZ_CP027734.1, read as the reverse complement.
TGGTCGAGCTCTTTTTCCGACAGGCCGGTGGCGAGCTTTGCCAGTTCGAAAAACTGGTCATCCTCGTCATCACCGGCGCGTGCCAGGGCTTCTTTCTGTGGCGCGTAGAACAATGGTTTCAGTTGAATCTGCTCGATCACGACGCCGGTGTCGGCGGTGATCGGGGACAGCAGGATGTGTAACGGAGGCATCCAGGCCATGGGGCAATTCCTTGATGGGGTATGGAGGCGAGCTGACCCGCCCCCAGGGGGATTACGGCATCAGCACGGCGCGGCGCGCGTCACCGAGGATGTCGACGCCGTTGAGCACGAACTTCTGGGTGCGCACATCGATGTCGATCACCGGAATACCGTTTTCCAGACGGCTGTAGGTGCGGCAGGACAGTTCCAGGGTGGTGACCGGCTTGGCGTTCATCGTCAGTGCGGTTTCGGCCAGAGACTTCAACTTGCCGCCTACGGTGTGGTAGGTGAAGTAGGTCTTGCCATCCTGGTCCTGGCCGGCTTCGCGCACGTTCAACAGGATGTCATCACCCTGCGTGACGCCAAGCGCCAGCAGAATTTCTGCACCAACCCCTTGCAACACCAGGGTTGCGCCCAGCACCTTGGCGCTTTTGGCCACCTCTTCGGCGATGAAGCGCCCGCCGGTCATCGGGTCCATTTCGAACTCGATCTTCGGCGGCGTAAAGGAATCGACCGTGGCCGACAACGGCAGGCCTTGAAGGGTGGCCGCAATGGCCTGTCTGACTCGGTTAGTAAACATTAGAGAACGTCCTCCAGGAACTGCTCGATGATTTCATCGCGGGCGTTGAGTTGATAAACCATGTGTTCGTTCGGCGCGTAGCGGCCGTAGTCGATGACGATGAACCAGGTGCCGTTCTTGTATTTCTCGACGCTGTTCAACTCCGGGTGCAGGTAGACGCTGCCGCCAGGGATGGTTTCGTCGGCAACCAGGGTTTGCAGCCAGTCGTTGATGCGTTTGACCTCCTGGTCCATGAAGGACTTGGTGAGGTTCTTGGCCATGGCCTTCTGGCCGGCCTTGACCAGCTTGCGGCTGATGGCGTCTTCGAGGCCGACGTAGCTGATGAACTTGCCGGTGATGGAACGGTTACCCAGCAGCGAGAAACCGCCGAGCACCGTGCGGGCGTAGTAGCTCACGCCATAACGGTTGAGCAGGTCGCCTTCGGTGGAGGTGTCGAGGATGTTGTACTCGACGACGCGGGAAACGTCTTCGGCGAAGGTCACCTGATTACCAGGGCTTTCCCATTGCTTGACTTTGGCAAGCGCGGCGATGGCCAACGAGGACGGCGACAGGAACACGTTCTTTTTCGCGGCCTTGGAATACACCGACGGCATGTTGTGCACCAGCAGGCAACGGTCGAAGCCAAGGTCGGCGCCGCCCAGTTCGCCGCTGTAGGTCACTTGATCGGCGACCGAGGCGTCCTTGCCATCCAGTACCACACGGGCCTTGATGCGCTTGCCGAAGGAGGCGAACTCACCGGCCACAGCCTTGGTGCCGGTAAAGCCCGGGGCGCCGATGATGGTCAGGTCTTCAGGCACGCTGCCCAGGGCAGCCAGGCCGAGTTTGCGGCCGGTGACGGGGTCGTTGCCGCCGATCACATTGTTGACCGTGTCGGCCGGCGTGGCGCCTTCTTCGACGATGACCACATAGACCGGCACCTTCACCACTTTGAGGATCTGGTACACCGCTTGGAACAGCGTGCCCGACTCGGTACCGGTAGGGTCCAGCAGCGCCTGGGTGGTAAAGCTGTTGATCCGGAACGGGGCGTTTTTCGGGATCGATGCATGGGCGTTGGGGGCGGTGCCCACCAGGCCGATGACGTTATCACCCAGGCCACCCATGGCCTCGGGGGATTCGGTGGCATTCACGGTGATGCCGTTGTGCTCGAAGTTCAAAACCTCAGCCATGATTAGTCAGCCTTCTTGGGGGTGGAGTTGAGGACGCTGGTCAGTTCCAGACGACCGGCGGTGCGCAGGGCGGATGCTTCGACGTCCAGCAATTCAAGCTCCTCCCCAGCGGTGGACCAGTGGCCGTTACCGATGGGGAAAGGGATGAGGACGGTGTAGGTTTGGCGGGTGGGCATGGGTAGGATTCTCCGGGTGAGAAACGCCAAAGCCCCTGCGGGGAGGGGCTTTGGGAGGGCAAAAAAAACCGCTTTCGCGGTGGGGGTTATTTCAGGAACGTGGGCAGCACGGGCCACTCCAGCGCCGATGGTTCAGCTGCCTGTTCAGGAATGTCCCGCAATGCTTTGCGATAGGCCGCCACTTCAGTTCGTTGCGCATCGGAAGCGGGATAATCGGGCAGTTGAGTGAAATCGGTAGCCCTTAGCAACTGATCCCGACGCGCACGAATGGCAGCCCATTCAATTTCAGGTGTCGGCGTAGCAATCTTAAATGTTGGATTTTCGACGTTAGATAGTTCAGACATTTCCATTTCTCCTTAGCTAAAAATCACAGTGTCGGCCAACGAAACTTTGGTTTTAAGATCACCGAGATTAAATAGACGACCATTGCCTACACGCATGGTGTCTATACGGATGGTGGTGTAGTAAATATTTGGAATCAAAACCCGCATAACAATATTGCCATTTGCGTCTACGTAAACAGCTGGAGTCATATTTCCGAACGTGGACACATTGTGCAGCGTCCGATTCGGCTGATAGCAATAACCAACGAGTGTTTCGTCGATAATCTTTGCCGTACCGTAGCTATACCCCTTGATGTTGAACCAAAACATCTCAGAATTGACATTGATATTCAGAGGGATCTGAAAATGCATATAAACGTTGGCACTGGCTCCCAAGTCGGCTGGCTTAAAATCACCTATAGCTAAAGCCTCATATACGCCACCGGTACCATAGACGTGTCCTTGGAAAATTGTACTGCGGATGGTGCCCGGATAATTTGGATCACCTTCGACATCTTTTAGGCCGCGCCACTCATTGAACTGAGCTAGCGCACCTGCCATCGTCGCATTGATACTTCCAATTTTCCCATTAACCGCAGCGGTCAAATTATTCGCTGCTGTCACCAGCGATGTAATAGTCGATTCTAAACTCACGTGTAACTCCTTAATTTGTTAATGCCCTAACGGCTCGCTTCCAGCGTTATCACACGAAACAACAACTCGGTTTGACGCGCCATATTGTCAATATTCGCAGTGGCAAGTACCGCAATATCCTCCGCCAACAAAATATTGAGATTATCTCCCCCCACCACAATCGTCACGCTATCCACCGGCAACGGCGAAATATCCAACGTAAACTTCTGCAGTACCCGCGCCGCCGCTGCTTTATACGTCAGCAACTTCCCTGCCACGGAATACACCGCCAGCAAGGTTCCACTGGCGAGGTAAAAACCGAACTCGCCAATCTCATACTCACCGTCGCCGTCAAACAGCGCGGCCATCCTGAGTTGGCGCTCGCCCAGGTCTTCGTAATCCACGATGGCGACCCGTTGGCGCTCATCGCGCAAGGCCACTTCTGTACCGTCTGGGTTGTAGCGACCAGTACCGGCGCCGATGTGGGTGATTTCGGCTTTGAGGCCCTGGTTCTTTGCCTGCAGCACTTCATCCAAACCCTTGGAGGTGAAGCGCACCAGGCGCGTGATTTCATCTGTCATGGCTGCGCCCTGAGGTCGTAGTCGTTAATGGTGTAGTGCCGGGCAACGCCGACACTGTTAAGTCGAGCAACCAACGCCAACTCCGGCAGCGCGCCGTTTAAATACAGCTCGCCGTCGCTTAGCGGGGCATGAAGGACCTGCGTCAACCCAAGCCGACCTTCGGTTTCGTGAACAACGGTTATCGTCGCCTGATCCCGCTCGCTCTTGGCTGCGTTGATGCGGCGGATGAGCCGGTTGTGGTCGCCACTGGACCAACTGCGCCCAATGATCGCCTGCACGTCGAAGGTATAGGGCGTACCGATTGGCCGCTGCTGATACCAGGCGCTGATGTTGGGGGTGAATCCCAGTGACTCCACCGCATAGCTCAGCGCCTTGGGTGTGCCGGCCTGGCGCTGGATCTGCCAGGACAAGGCCACGGTCAGGCGTTTTTCCGATTCGCTGGCATCGGCATCCCATTCGCTGACCCCGCGGTCGGCGGCCAGGTAAGGAAGAAATTCGCTGGGGGTTTGCAGTGGGTTCATCAACGCCGGAAACGGCGGCGTGACTCGCTCGAGCAACTGGCCGAAGCCCAAGTCCAGGGCCTTTTCCAGCGGTGAACTGTTAGCCGGCAACAAACTCGCGTCAGGTTCACTCATAGCGTACGCACCTCCACCTCGACACCCGTGCAATACGGGGCCTGGAACGCGCTGCTGACAATCGGCGCCAGCGGTTCAAGGATTTGCAGTTGCGCCGCCCCTGCACTGTGGATGGCGTAGTCGATCCAGCTGGGGTCGACGCGCCCTTCCAGGCGATGACAGGAGTCCGCGTAAGTCTGCAGCAGTTGCTGCGCCGCCACTTGGGTCAGGCCCGAGTCCGGGCCGGCATTGATCTTGGCGATGACGCGTATCTTGTAGGGCTGAATCTGTGCGCCCTGCACGGTGACGAGATCGGTTTCCGGCCGTACATCCGGCCGTGCGAAATGTCGGCGTACACCGTCAAGCAAATCGGCCGAGGGAGTACCATCGCCCTCACGGGACAACACGGTGACCATCACCTCGCCGGGCGCGATACGACGGCCGTTGCCGTCCTTTACCTGTGCCGCATAACCGTCCGGGTCGAAGGTGTAGTTGACAGTCACCACCCCCGGCGATGCGCTCTGTACCTTGACTGTGGGTCGCTCGCCAAGGGTGAACACTTCGCGGCGATACTGCATCCGCGAGCCGGCAGCCGGGGCATGGGGCGCGAGGTAATAGCGCAAGCGAGCATCGTCGTCGCTTTCCAGGGTCGGCGGCACGGGCGGGAAGGCCGCCGGGTCACCGGGATTAAGCACTTGGCGTTCAAGACCCATGTCAGCCAAGCGCGCATCCAGATTACTGCCGGTGGCCCACCACGCCAGCATCTGCTTGATGCGTGCATTGTATTTGCGCTCATGGGTTTGCAGGCGCACGCAAAAGGCCTCGAGCGCCAACGTCAGCAGTTCACTTTCGTTGTCGAGGCTGACCTTGAGTTTGGCCGCGCTTTGCGGTGCACGGGTGGCGACGTAATCGACCACGAACGCCTTGAATTCGGCGAGCAGCGGCTCGAACTCATCGACTGCAATAATCGCCGGCTCGGCCAGTTGGTTCTGGCCAGGGATCAGCATGCTCATGTCACGACCTCGAAGGATTGTTGGCGGTTTTTCCAGGTGCCGGCAAAGCGCAGCAGCAGCCCGGCGCCCTGGCGAGTGGCGACGATGACCTCGGGCTGGAAATCGCCGATGCCGTTCTGCGCGTTGTAAAACGCTTGGGCGGCGTGGCTTTGAGCGAGCAGCAGCAGGTCATCGCCAAGGTTCTGCCCGAGCAGTTGCGGGATCAGCGAGCCATACAGCGGACGCTTCTGCCGCGTGCCGACGGGTGTGGTCAGCGCTCGGGTGGCGCGCTGCACGAATTGCAGCCAGTCATCAACGGCTGCCCCGGTGTTGCGATCGATGCCGATCATGGAATGTCCTTATCAGGGGCTGATGACTCGACCTTGGTGGTCTATCACCGGGCCGCTGAAGTGAGCGCCGCCGGCATCCAGCAGCAGTGCGGTGCCGCCGATTTGCAAGGTGATGCCCTGCGGGCTGAGGGTCAGGCTGGCGGCGCCGACCTTGACGTCGACCTGTTCGCGGGAAGCGCTGAACGTCGTCGGCCCGTTGACCCAGTTGAACGTATGACTGGCGTCGTCGTAGTCGCTCTGTGTGCCGTCCTGATGGCGCCGCCGGGTCAAGGACGGCACAGTGGAAACAGGCGGAAAGCGACTACTGTTGAGGCCGAACAGCGCCACAGACTGTGAGCCCCCTTCCCCACCGCCGTAGTTGAGCAGCAGGCATTGCTCGCCCACGGATGGAATACGGGTTTCGGTTTGCGCACCGGCGCTGGGGTTGAAAAAGCGGATGGCCGGCGTAAGCAACTCGCCGTGGCTGACCCTGCAGGTATTGCTGGCGGCATCGACCTGTTGGCAAACGCCAATGCGGCAGAAGCTTTCAGCGCGTCGGTAGAGGTCTTCGAGTTGCGCCTCCATCTCCGCCAGGCGCTCGACAATCGGCCCCAGTTGCATGCGTAACAGCGTGTCGAACATGGGCTACTCCGCCAAGGGTTTGTATTGATCGGGGTCATCGATATCCAGGACGTCCCAGGTAGAGGCAAACAGCGGTTGGCCTGTAGGATCATCGAGCAACACGGGTCCGAGGTAGAGGGTTTGAGTGAAGGACACTGTCCAGGTGTCGTAGTCCGTTGCTGCGGTCGTACGCCCAGAGGGAGCGGCGACGATATTCATTGGCAAATCGCACTGGGACTGGGGCAGGCTCCAACGGTTGTCCAGCACCAAGTCCATCAACTGGCTGGCCAGGTCGCAGGCATCGAACGGCAATGCGCCGGGGGCAACCATGACGGTGAGCGAAATGGCCAGGGCATGGGCCTTGCGGCCTTCGCGAGAGCGGATGCCAGGACCATTGCCTTCAACGGTGACCATCACACCGGTTTTTTCTGCGTCGTTCTGGAAGTCCTGGTGGCTGCCGACCCTGAGGTCGGGGAAGGCTGCATGCAGCGCCACGCCGATAGCCTGGGGGAGTTGGGATGGCTTTTCGATAAGGGTCATTTGAGTAGCGTCCTTGCGGTTACTGCGGGTCCTGATGGGAACCTTCATTGATCCCGATGCGCTTGGCCGCCCAGCGTTCATAAAGGCCGATGGCCACGTCGGCACCGGCCATGGCGGTCAGGCAACCAATGGCGCCGGCGGTCCAGATCGACATCCCGGCGGCGTAGCACAGCATCAGGGCCGAAACCCCGCAGACCATGCACGCCCCGGACCGGAGCGCCAGGCGCCGAATCAGCGACCAGCCGCGGGCGCCCTCCTTGTCGGCGCGCCACATTTCGCCGGACACCCCGCCGATCAACGCCAATATAATCACCAGCCAGATAGGCATTTCCGCTAACGCTTGTTGTTCGTTTGTCATGTCACGCCTCCTGGCTGAGCACTGAATAGTCCGTTTTTCAATTACACATACTTCGATAGGTAGGCATTCCAAAAAGCCCGGTTGCCCAGGCTTTTCAGTAATGCTGTCTGCGGACTTTCGGCGCTACTGGCGCGGTACGGTCCTTTCCTCAATGTTTTTCCGACCACGATCCCTGTCTGCCGGATAACTGCTTCTGGTGCTTTACGCTGCACACCCGGGTCAGTTGCCAACCCTCTGAACCGTTAAGGCCGGTTCATCGCTGCCTGTTTTTGAAGCGCTACCACTAAAGAGCGTCGGCATCCTTGCCGGTGTCGCCTGGCATCCTTGCCATCGCTTCGATGGCGTCCTTGCCGGTGTTGCGTGCCTTCCTTGTCTTCCTTGGCAGCATCCCTGCCGCCTCCACCAGGCCTTGTTGGCTGGCTTGAGATGAAGAATATGCATGTATGCATATACAGTCAATGCACAAATGCATTTATTTTTGCTTGGTTCATGCGCTCGTGCATCAAGAGCCCGTGGGCAAAGGGTTTGCCGGTTTTCCCCAGGCGAAAAAAAACCCGCTCGTTGGCGGGCTTTGTCTTACGTAAGTAGGTCAGCGGGCATACATGCCCCACCAGAACACATGGCCGAGGATGCTGATCTGCTCATCCTGGATATCCTGGAAGCTGTAGTCCTCGTCCGGATGCTCGTCACGATTGAAACTGCGCAGACGAATCCCGGACGGCAGGCGGTAGAGCTGTTTCACCCGCAGCTGGCCATTATGATTGATGGCGTACAGGTCACCATCGACAATATCGCCAATCCCGCTCTTGCCGGCATTCACCCCCACCGTCGCGCCATCGCGAAGCACCGGCAACATGCTGTTGCCACGTACCGTCACGCATTTGGCCTGGTCGAACTGCACGCCGTTATGCCGCAGGCTGCGCTTTCCAAAGCGCAGGCTGGCCTTCTCGCTTTCCTCGATGACGAATCTTCCTGATCCAGCAGCCAATTCAACCTCACGCAGAAAGGGGATCGACACCTCGTCATCATTAACGGGGGTGTCGTCGTCCCACAGGCTTATGTCCTTGAGTTCCGAATGCATCGGGTCGCGCCCGTCATCACGCAAGGTACCTACCGCTGCGCGTCCGCGCAGGTGGTCGGTGCTGACGCGGAAGTATTCGGCGATGCGTGAGATGTGTTTGTCCGACGGATCAACGATCTTGCCGCTGAGGATCCGGGACAGGGTGGATTGAGGCACGCCAGTGCGCCGATGAAGCTCCGTGGGGGAGATTCGGTCGCGATCCAGCAGCTCTTTCAAGACGATAGAAACGTTGCGTTTTTGCATAACCGGAATAGTGACGAGAGTTTTTGCGAATGGCAAATGCTAATTTGCATATTTATGCATTAAACAAGCTGACTAGGCGAATCTGAAACAAAATACTGTATATACGAACAGTCAAACAGCCTCTATCATTCCGTGCGACTTCATATACTCGCACGCGACCGGATGTAAAAGGGCGCAGATTGACAGCCGCCCTTGCTTATCGACAATTCAGAGCCTATGTATAAACTCTGTAACAACCTAGCCAGCAACGACGGAGGTGCTCATGGCTTATTCAGCTCTAGCTGTCGCTAACGCCTTCATTGAACGCGCGAAGGAAGGCAAGCTTTCAGGCCTGACGCCGATGAAGCTGCAAAAGCTCCTGTTCTATACCCAGTCCTGGCATCTGCGCGAGCGGGATCAACCGCTTATGGATGACCACTTTGCCCGCTGGCAATATGGCCCGGTCATTCCCTCGCTTTACCATGAGTTGAAATCCTACGGCAGCCGTCCCGTGACTTCGCTGCTCAGCAATTTGAAGCCCGACGACGAAGACATTGTCTTTGTTACACCGAGGGTTCCTGAGAGCGATACCTACACCCATCGTTTGATTGACCGGATCATTAACAAATACGGCAAATGGTCCGGCACTCAACTGTCCAACCTTTCCCACGAGGACGGCACAGCCTGGGCCCTCAAGGGCGCCGACGGTTCCGCCATTGACTGGGAAGACATGGCAGCACTCATTCACCCAAAGAGCCGCATCCGTGAGTGAAGAACTCGACAACCTGGAACTCACCCTGCCCCCCATGGCAGGGCCTGACCAGGACTCCCAAGCCGGTGGCGAGCAAGCCATAGGCACCGACGATGAAAGAAACCAGAATCTGAAAGACCAGAAGGCCGAAAGGCAGCTGCGCAAGAAATATGCGGGGCGCGCCTTTTGGTTTGCTGCCTGCGGCGTGATCTTCTGGGCGGTCCTCCTCGTGTGGAATGGCTGGTCGACGTATTACTCCGGTAAAGCGCCGTTCTCGGATAACGTGTTAATGGCCATCACCACCGCAACTTCGATCAATCTGTTTGCGGCTTTCCTGGGTGTTATCAGAGGTTTGTTTCCTGCCAGCGGTCGCAGGGCAAAGTAAAGCCTCTACAGACGGCACTTCGTGCACCTTTAATGCATAGCCGTTTTTCTTCCCGCGTATTACCTGGCCTTTTGCAAACTGCGAACCCCCGACCTCGCGTGTTAACCTTGCCGCCATCGCAAAAAATGCTGGGCCAAGCGCGCCCTTTGCCCCATCACTTTCAACGAATTTGCCTATTACCCAATGAGTAAAAACGCCTCCGATCTATCCTCCCACACCCCAATGATGCAGCAGTACTGGCGCCTGAAGAACCAGCACCCTGATCAGTTGATGTTCTATCGCATGGGCGACTTCTACGAGATCTTCTATGAGGATGCGAAGAAGGCCGCCAAGTTGCTGGACATCACCCTGACCGCTCGTGGGCAATCGGCGGGACAGTCGATTCCGATGTGTGGGATTCCTTACCATTCGTTGGAAGGTTACTTGGTCAAGCTGGTGAAGCTGGGCGAGTCGGTGGTGATCTGTGAGCAGATCGGCGATCCGGCGACCAGCAAGGGGCCGGTGGAACGCCAGGTGGTGCGCATTATTACGCCGGGGACGGTGAGTGATGAGGCGCTGCTGGATGAGCGGCGCGATAACTTGATCGCGGCTGTCCTGGGTGATGAGCGTTTGTTCGGCCTGTCGGTACTGGATATCACCAGCGGCAATTTCAGCGTGCTGGAGATCAAGGGCTGGGAGAACCTGCTGGCGGAACTGGAGCGTATCAACCCGGTGGAGTTGTTGATTCCGGACGATTGGCCCAAGGACCTGCCGGCGGAGAAGCGCCGTGGGACCAAGCGGCGCGCACCGTGGGATTTCGAGCGAGATTCGGCGCTTAAAAGCCTGTGTCAGCAATTCTCCGTGCAGGACCTCAAAGGCTTCGGTTGCGAAACCTTGACCATGGCCATCGGCGCCGCCGGCTGCCTGCTCAGCTACGCCAAGGAAACCCAGCGCACGGCCCTGCCGCACTTGCGCAGCCTGCGCCATGAGCGTCTGGACGATACCGTGGTACTCGATGGCGCCAGCCGTCGCAATCTGGAACTGGATACCAACTTGTCGGGTGGGCGTGACAATACGCTGCAATCGGTAGTCGACCGCTGCCAGACCGCCATGGGCAGCCGCTTGCTGACCCGCTGGCTGAACCGTCCGTTGCGAGATTTAAGCGTGCTGCAAGCGCGTCAGTCTTCCATTACCTGCCTGCTGGACGGCTATCGTTTTGAAAAGCTGCAGCCGCAACTCAAAGAGATTGGCGATATAGAGCGCATCCTGGCGCGAATCGGCCTACGCAACGCGCGTCCACGTGACCTGGCGCGCCTGCGTGATGCCCTCGGTGCCCTGCCGCAATTGCAGGCGGCGATGACCGAGTTGGACACTGCGCACCTGCAGCAGTTGGCCGTCACCGCCGGCACTTATCCGGATCTCGCGGCCCTGCTGGAAAAGGCCATTATCGATAACCCGCCGGCGATCATCCGTGATGGCGGCGTTCTGAAGACGGGTTACGACAGTGAACTGGATGAGCTGCAGTCGCTGAGCGAAAACGCCGGGCAGTTCCTGATCGACCTGGAGGCGCGCGAAAAAGCCCGCACCGGGCTGGCCAATCTGAAGGTCGGTTACAACCGGGTGCACGGCTATTTTATCGAGTTGCCGAGCAAGCAGGCCGAGTCGGCGCCTATCGATTATCAACGTCGCCAGACCCTCAAAGGCGCCGAGCGGTTTATCACTCCAGAGCTTAAAGCCTTCGAAGACAAGGCGCTGTCGGCCAAAAGCCGCGCCCTGGCGCGGGAAAAAATGCTCTATGAAGCCTTGCTTGAAGACTTGATCAGCCGCCTGGCACCGCTACAAGACACCGCAGCCGCCCTGGCGGAGCTGGATGTGCTGAGCAACCTCGCGGAGCGTGCGCTGAACCTGGATTTGAACTGCCCACGGTTTGTCAGCGAACCGTGCATGCGTATCGTACAAGGGCGCCATCCGGTGGTAGAGCAGGTGCTGACCACGCCGTTCGTCGCCAACGACCTGTCGCTGGACGACGACACCCGCATGCTGGTGATTACCGGTCCGAACATGGGCGGTAAATCCACCTACATGCGCCAGACCGCATTGATCGTGCTGCTGGCCCACATCGGTAGCTTCGTGCCGGCGGCCAGTTGCGAGCTGTCCCTGGTGGACCGGATTTTTACCCGGATCGGTTCCAGTGATGACCTGGCCGGCGGGCGCTCGACGTTCATGGTGGAAATGAGCGAAACCGCCAATATTCTGCATAACGCCACCGAGCGTAGCCTAGTGCTGATGGACGAAGTCGGGCGCGGCACCAGCACGTTCGACGGCCTGTCGCTGGCATGGGCGGCGGCCGAACGCCTGGCTCATTTGCGCGCATATACGTTGTTTGCTACCCACTACTTCGAACTGACCGTGTTACCGGAAAGCGAGCCGCTGGTAGCCAACGTGCACCTCAATGCCACCGAGCACAACGAGCGCATCGTGTTCCTGCACCATGTGCTGCCGGGCCCGGCGAGCCAGAGTTATGGCTTGGCGGTCGCACAATTGGCCGGTGTGCCAAATGATGTGATCACCCGCGCCCGCGAGCACCTCAGCCGCCTCGAAACCATGGCCCTGCCCCATGAAACGGTCGTCGCCAGCCCAGCCAAGGCCAGCAAGAAATCCGCCGTGCCGCATCAGAGCGATATGTTCGCCAGCCTGCCCCATCCGGTACTCGATGAGTTGGCTAAGCTCGACGTGGATGACTTGACCCCACGCAAAGCGCTCGAAATGTTATATGCACTGAAGACTCGGATATAACGCTGACGCTTGCAAGCTGGTAGACTCTCGCGCGGTTTGGGATGCTGCGGGCTATGAGCCTGGCCTGCAGACTATCGCTCCCGAACCTCGCGAGCCCTGCCACACAGGGTTTCGCTGCCGCCGCCTGAGGAGAAAATTAGAAATGACCTTCGTCGTCACCGACAACTGCATCAAGTGCAAGTACACCGACTGCGTAGAAGTGTGTCCGGTGGACTGCTTCTACGAAGGCCCGAATTTCCTGGTCATCCACCCGGACGAGTGCATTGACTGCGCCCTGTGTGAACCAGAATGCCCGGCCGTTGCGATTTTCTCCGAGGACGAAGTCCCGGCAGAGATGCAGGAATTCATTCAGTTGAACGTCGAGCTGGCAGAGATTTGGCCGAACATCACTGAACGCAAAGATCCGATGCCCGATGCAGCGGAGTGGGACGGCAAAAAAGGTAAGATTGCACAGCTCGAACGCTGATAGCGTCACCGTCCCAAAAGGCCCCTTGCGGGCCTTTTTGCGTTTCTACGTAGCCGGTTTCACTTTTCTACAGGCGAAAAAAGGGGCGGTATGACCCGCCCACATTTTTTCCTTAGTCCCTGTATTCCTTTTCATCGTCCTGATGAATCGCATCCTGCGACATTCCTTCAAACCATCATTCCTTGATGGCCGTGCCAATCCGTGGACACAGGGCTGATGTTAGAGAATCCCAAAATAAGTTCAACGGGATCCAACTGGGCGACTGCAGGGCGCGGGCGTTTACACAGAGATGAATAACTGTTTTATTTCAATCAGTTAGAAACATCGCTCACGGATTCGAGACGCTCACACCCTGTAAAAAAACCGAATACCTACAAAAAAGTAAGCGAATGCTTACACAGGTTACTGCGGAAAAAGCGTAACGAGCCTGACAGGTCACGTTCCTACGCAAGGTTCAGTCGTCGCTGACCGTGATCGTCGGCATCGCAGGGGCAATCGCTTCCTGCAGCACTATTCTCGCGCCCACATGGCGGGCCAACTCCTGGTAGACCATAGCAATCTGACCATCGGGCTCGGCAGCCACAGTGGGCTTGCCGCCGTCGGCCTGTTCACGAATGGCCATCGACAGCGGCAACGAGGCCAGCAGTTCGACGCCATATTGAGTCGCCAGCTTCTCGCCACCACCCTCACCGAACAGGTGCTCGGCATGGCCGCAGTTGGAGCAGATGTGAACGGCCATGTTTTCCACCACACCCAGCACCGGGATGTTGACCTTGCGGAACATTTCCACGCCTTTCTTCGCGTCCAACAATGCCAGGTCCTGAGGCGTGGTGACGATCACCGAGCCGGCCACCGGGACTTTCTGCGCCAGGGTCAGCTGGATATCGCCAGTACCGGGCGGCATGTCGATCACCAGGTAGTCCAAATCGCCCCAGGCGGTCTGGGTGACCAATTGCAGCAACGCACCGGAGACCATCGGCCCGCGCCAGACCATCGGCGTGTTGTCATCGGTCAGAAAAGCCATGGACATGACCTCCACGCCCAGGGACTCGATCGGCACAAACCACTTCTGGTCCTTGACCTTCGGCCGTGTACCTTCGGCGATGCCGAACATCACACCCTGGCTCGGACCATAGATATCGGCGTCGAGGATGCCCACGCGCGCGCCTTCACGGGCCAGGGCCAAGGCCAGGTTGGCGGCGGTGGTGGATTTGCCCACACCGCCCTTGCCCGACGCCACGGCGATCACATTCTTGACGTTGGCCAGGCCAGGGATCTGCGCCTGGGCCTTGTGCGGCGCGATCACGCACTGGATATCGACCTTGGCCGAGCGCACGCCATCGAGGCCTTCGATGGCTATTTGCAACATCTGCGCCCATCCGCTTTTGAACAGGCCAGCGGCATAGCCCAGTTCCAACCGGACCGATACCTGGTCACCCTGGACCTCGATAGCCCGTACACAGCCGGCACTGACCGGGTCCTGGTTCAAATAGGGGTCGGTGTACTGGCGAAGAACGGCTTCCACCGCTGCGCGATTGACGGCGCTCATGGGCAACTCCCGAAAAAAGACTGACTGAAACAGGCGGCTATCCTAACCGTTCCAGGCCGCCAGCGGCATGCTTTCGCAGGGATGGAAAATTCTGAAACAGCACCACGGGGTGAAATAAATTTCCCGGCGCTTTATAGTGGCCGACCTCCGTTTCATCAAGTAGCCGAGCCCCATGTCCGAGCCACGCAAGATCCTCGTCACCAGCGCCCTGCCCTATGCCAATGGTTCCATCCATCTTGGCCATATGCTTGAGTACATCCAGACCGATATGTGGGTGCGCTTCCAGAAGCATCGCGGCAATCAATGCATTTATGTCTGCGCGGACGACGCCCACGGTTCGGCCATCATGTTGCGCGCCGAAAAGGAAGGCATCACCCCGGAACAACTGATCGCCAATGTGCAGGCTGAACACAGCGCCGACTTTGCCGAGTTCCTGGTGGATTTCGACAACTTCCATTCGACCCACTCCGACGAAAATCGTGAGCTTTCGAGCCAGATCTACCTGCGATTGAAGGAAGCCGGGCACATCGACCAGCGGTCGGTCACCCAGTACTTCGATCCGGAAAAGAAAATGTTCCTGGCCGACCGCTTCATCAAGGGCACCTGCCCGAAATGCGGCACCGCAGACCAGTACGGCGACAACTGCGAAAAATGCGGCGCGACTTATGCCCCGACTGATTTGAAGGATCCGAAGTCGGCCATCTCCGGCGCCACCCCGGTGCTCAAGGATTCCCAGCACTTCTTCTTCAAACTTCCGGATTTCCAGCAGATGCTGCAAACCTGGACGCGCAGCGGCACCCTGCAGGACGCCGTGGCCAACAAGCTCGCCGAATGGCTCGACAGCGGCTTGCAGCAGTGGGACATCTCCCGCGATGCGCCGTACTTCGGCTTTGAAATCCCGGGCGAGCCGGGCAAGTACTTCTACGTGTGGCTGGATGCGCCGATCGGCTACATGGCCAGCTTCAAGAACCTCTGCGACCGCACGCCAGAGCTGGACTTCGATGCGTTCTGGGGCAAAGACTCCACCGCTGAGCTGTACCACTTCATCGGCAAGGACATCGTCAACTTCCACGCGTTGTTCTGGCCGGCGATGCTCGAAGGTTCGGGCTTCCGCAAGCCGACCGGCATTGCCGTGCACGGCTACCTGACGGTGAACGGGCAGAAGATGTCCAAGTCCCGTGGCACCTTTATCAAGGCGCGCACCTACCTGGACCACCTGTCGCCGGAGTATCTGCGTTACTACTATGCATCCAAGCTGGGCCGTGGCGTCGACGACCTCGACCTGAACCTGGAAGACTTCGTCCAGAAGGTCAACTCGGATCTGGTCGGCAAGGTCGTCAATATCGCCAGCCGTTGTGCCGGGTTCATCCACAAGGGAAATGCGGGGGTACTGGTCGCTGGAAATGCCGCTCCGGAACTGACCGATGCGTTCCTGGCCGCCGCGCCGAGCATCGCCGACGCCTATGAAGCCCGTGACTTCGCTCGTGCAATGCGCGAAATCATGGGCCTGGCTGACCGTGCCAATGCCTGGATTGCAGACAAGGCACCCTGGTCGCTGAACAAGCAGGAAGGCAAAGAGGCCGAAGTTCAGGCGATCTGCGCCACCGGCATCAACCTGTTCCGTCAGTTGGTGATCTTCCTCAAGCCGGTGCTGCCGCTGCTGGCCGCCGACGCAGAAGCGTTCCTCAACGTCGCGCCACTGACCTGGAATGACCACGCCACGCTGCTCAGCAACCACCAGTTGAACGCGTTCAAGCCCCTGATGACCCGCATCGACCCGGTGAAAGTCCAGGCCATGACCGACGCTTCGAAAGAAGACCTGGTCGCCAGCCAGACGGATACCGGCTCGACTGCGCCCGCAGGTAACGGCGAGCTGGCCAAGGACCCTATTTCCGATGAAATCGAGTTCGACACCTTTGCCGCCGTGGACCTGCGCGTTGCACTGATCGTCAAGGCCGAAGCCGTGGAAGGTGCCGACAAGCTGCTGCGCCTGACCCTGGATTTGGGCGGCGAGCGACGCAATGTGTTCTCCGGTATCAAGAGCGCTTACCCTGACCCGTCCAAGCTCGATGGTCGCCTGACCATGATGGTCGCCAACCTCAAGCCACGAAAAATGAAGTTTGGCATGTCTGAAGGCATGGTGATGGCGGCTGGCCCTGGCGGCGAAGAAATCTACCTGCTGAGCCCGGACAGCGGCGCCAAGCCGGGTCAACGCATCAAGTAAACCCTGCAAGATGCCCTGGCGCTTCGGCGCCGGGGCTTTTCAGCCTGCCTGCACCGGTGGGCCTGGCGTCAACGCTATGATCAAAGCATGAACCTCATTCAACGTATCGACGCGCTGCTACCGCAGACTCAATGCGGCAAGTGCGGGCACCCGGGCTGCAAGCCTTACGCCGAAGGCATCGCCAACGGCGAGGCAATCAACAAGTGCCCACCCGGAGGCCAGGAAACCATCGCCGGGCTCGCGCAATTGCTGCGTGTGCCAGTGCTGGCCCTGGATACCAGCCGTGGAGACGCGCCGGCGCAGATCGCCTATATCCGTGAGGCCGAATGCATCGGTTGCACCAAATGCATCCAGGCTTGCCCGGTGGACGCCATCGTGGGCGCCGCCAAGTTGATGCATACGGTAATTATCGACGAGTGCACCGGTTGCGACCTGTGTGTAGCGCCCTGCCCTGTCGACTGCATCGAGCTGCGCCCACTCGCTGACGTCTTGCCTATCGTGGGCGGCCTGGCGGGCAGCGATCACGAACGGCACGAACGTGGCCTCAAACGCGACCGCGCTCGGCGGCGTTTCGAACAGCGCAACGCGCGCCTGCAACGTGAGGAAGCCTGCAAGCTTGCCGAACGCCTGGCGCGGGCCAAACGCACGGCCCCCGTGGCAGCGGCACAAGCTGATCCCCATCAGGCCGTTCAGGATGCCGCGATCAAGCAAGCCAAAATCAATCTCGCCATGAGCCGTGCTCAACTGCACAAGTCCCTGAAGGCGTTTGGGCATCCGCCGACTTATGAGCAGCAGTCGCAATTGATTGTCCTGCAAAGGCAGTTCGAAGCCTCGGAGCAGGCGCTTGCCGCGCTGGAAGGCAACAGCCCGCCAACGCTGCCGACCACCCAGGGCCCTGAGCTCAAACGCGCCAAGATTCAACTGGCGATGCGCCGGGCCGAGTTGAAAAAGGCCCAGGATCAACAAGCTGATGAACAACAACTGGCCAGCCTGAGCGCCGCGCTGAACGCCGCCGAGCAGACGCTGCATGATGCCGAGGCCGACGCCACCGGCAACACCTGACCCACAGCTGATGCTGCACTGTATCGCTTCAATCCCGTCGACCGCCTGCAAGGAAACGTCCGCCCTTATGAACGCTGCAAAACGCCTGGAAATTTTCCGCAGGTTTCACGAAGACAATCCGGAACCCAAGACTGAACTGGCGTACTCCTCGCCGTTCGAGCTGTTGATCGCGGTGATCCTGTCGGCCCAATCCACCGACGTTGGCGTCAACAAGGCCACGGCCAAGCTATTCCCGGTGGCCAATACGCCAGAGGCTATTCATGCCTTGGGTGTGGAGGGATTATCGGAGTACATCAAGACCATCGGCCTGTACAACAGCAAGGCCAAGAACGTGATCGAGACGTGCCGCCTGCTCATAGAGCTACACGCCAGCGAAGTGCCGCAAACCCGGGAAGCCCTGGAAGCGCTGCCCGGAGTCGGGCGCAAGACCGCTAACGTGGTGCTCAACACCGCATTCCGTCAACTCACCATGGCGGTGGACACCCATATTTTTCGCGTCAGCAACCGAACCGGCATCGCTCGCGGCAAGAATGTGGTCGAGGTCGAAAAACAACTGATGAAATTCGTACCCAAGCCCTATCTGCTCGATTCACACCATTGGCTGATTCTTCACGGGCGCTATGTTTGCCAGGCGCGCAAGCCTCGATGTGGCAGCTGCAGGATCGAAGATTTATGCGAATACAAGCACAAGACATCCGACGATTGAGGGTTCCGGGGTTTTCTCTATCCATCGATTGAAAAAATCTTTTTTACCCGCTCGTGGATTATCGCTATAAGGGGCGCCAACGGCAGTCTTAGCCTGGAGTGAACCTATGAGCACTGGCAAAGAACAAATCGAAGTTGATGACGACCTGGTGGAGCTGGAAGACGATGAGGCGCCAGCGCCCGTCGCAGAGGTAGCCAAGACCAATTTGAGCAAACGCCGAACTATCGACAATCTTCTGGAAGAGCGACGCTTGCAGAAACAATTGGCCGATTACGACTTCGATCTTTGACCCTCTGGCAGACGGTCGGAAGCCTCCCTGACGGAGGCTTTTTTGTGCCGGTTGTTACAGGAACGTCAGAGCGGCGGGGCGCCCTGCTCACACCAAGCCATTGCGTTGGGCCAGTTCTATCAAGTCGACCAGGGAGCGGGCATTGAGCTTCAATAGCAGGCGCGTCTTGTAGGTGCTGACGGTCTTGTTGCTGAGGAACATGCCATCGGCGATTTCCTTATTGGTTTTGCCACGGGCCAGTTGCTGGAGCACCATCATTTCCCGCCCCGACAAACGTTCAACCATGTCGGCTTCACTGGCGTTGCCCATCGTGGAGCGTACCGAATTGAGCGCCTGGTTCGGGAAATAGCTGTAGCCGGAAAGCACTGCCTTGATGGCGCTCAGCAACTCGGTCAAGTCCTGCTGCTTGCACACGTAGCCGGCAGCCCCGGCCTGCATGCAGCGCATGGAAAAATGACCAGGTGCCTGGGACGTCAGCACCAGTACCTTGAACGATACGGCTTGCTTGGTTGAAGCTAACCGACAAATAACTTCAAGGCCATCGAGCTTGGGTATTCCAATATCCAGTATGACAATGTCCGGCATATGTTCCCGCGCAAGTTGTAACGCATCGACACCGTTATCAGTCTCGGCAACGACCTCATAACCATGACGCTCCATTAGCATGCGCACAGCAAGCCGAATGACGGGATGATCATCCACGATCAGCACTTTATTCATGAGAAAGTCCAATTTCGCTGTTCGAATTATTTAGAGAAAGCACAATAGCCTAGTCATCTGCTAGTTGGCATAGCGTCCCCCCCGAGCAACAGTAGGCAGAGACCCAACCCACAGCAAGATAGGAATTAACCTACAAAAATTCGCCAACTTTGAGGTATTCGGCTTTATGGAGCCTTTCAGACCTTTCCCTGCTCGTACATATTTTGAGTGAAATATCCTCATCCCCGTGCGTACGCGGTAAACGTGGCGCACACGTCTTTCAGGAAATGCCCCTTGTATGACGCCGCAACGTAAACGAAGGGCTAAAAAAACCGCATCAGCTTCAGTTCCATTTAACATATTTATACCAGCTCCATTTTCCTACAGAAAATCCCATAAATTACATATCAATTGCTCCTACATGAGTGAAAATTCTGTAAGACATAGTTCCTATGCAGATGTAAAAAACCTTTCCTTGGAGAAGTAAAATGCTGAAATTAAAAAAAACAGCTGCATGGATTTGACGCAGAATCCTTAAACAAACACTAAACGTTTGTAAACGTCGCACCTCAATTAATGCCCATATGGGTATATTCAGGACAAAAAAAAGCCCCTTGCATAAGGGGCTTTTTCAGGACAAGCGAAACAGTCAGAACAACTTGCGGCCTTTGTTGGCCGCGATGCGCATGCGCAAGGCGTTCAACTTGATGAAGCCCGCTGCATCCGCCTGATTGTAGGCACCGCCATCTTCCTCGAAGGTAGCGATGTTGGCGTCGAACAGTGATTCATCAGACTTGCGACCGGTCACGATCACATTGCCCTTGTACAGCTTCAGGCGCACGACACCGTTCACATGAGCCTGGGAGGCGTCGATCATCTGCTGCAGCATCAGACGCTCAGGGCTCCACCAGTAACCGGTGTAGATCAGGCTGGCGTACTTGGGCATCAGCTCATCTTTGAGGTGGGCCACTTCACGGTCCAGGGTAATGGACTCGATGGCGCGGTGAGCGCGCAGCATGATAGTGCCACCCGGTGTTTCATAGCAGCCGCGGGACTTCATACCCACGTAACGGTTCTCGACGATGTCGAGACGGCCAATACCGTGTTCACCACCGATACGGTTCAAGGTTGCCAGTACGGTGGCTGGGGTCATCTCGACACCATCCAGCGCGACGATATCGCCGTTGCGGTAGGTCAGTTCCAGATACTGCGGCTTGTCTGGAGCGTTCTCCGGGGAGACGGTCCATTTCCACATGTCTTCTTCGTGCTCGGTCCAAGTGTCTTCCAGCACGCCGCCTTCATAGGAGATGTGCAACAGGTTGGCATCCATCGAGTACGGGGACTTCTTCTTGCCGTGACGCTCGATCGGGATCGCGTGCTTTTCAGCGTAATCCATCAGCTTTTCACGGGACAGCAGGTCCCATTCACGCCAAGGTGCGATCACTTTCACGCCAGGCTTGAGGGCGTAGGCACCCAATTCGAAACGCACCTGGTCGTTGCCCTTGCCGGTGGCGCCATGGGAAATGGCATCTGCGCCGGTTTCGTTGGCGATTTCGATCAGGCGCTTGGCGATCAGCGGACGGGCGATGGAGGTACCGAGCAGGTACTCGCCTTCGTAGACAGTATTGGCGCGAAACATCGGGTAGACGAAATCGCGGACGAACTCTTCGCGCAGGTCGTCAATGTAGATCTCTTTCACGCCCATGGCTTGCGCCTTGGCACGTGCAGGTTCGACCTCTTCGCCCTGACCCAGGTCAGCGGTGAAGGTCACCACTTCACAGTTATAAGTATCCTGCAGCCACTTGAGGATCACCGAAGTGTCCAGGCCGCCGGAATACGCGAGAACGACCTTGTTTACGTCGGCCATGCCATCACTCCACGGGGTTGTACGGAAAGGCGACGATTCTACCGATCAAAACCGTGAAATTACAGGGGCGCGACAGCAAATGAAGATAAAGCGACAGATTATGTCGAACGCGCGACCGATGGTCGCACGTTATGAGGTGGCGGCGGGGTTGCTGGGTGCGGCGGCCTGGGGTGCCGGTTTCTCGGGCGCCGCTACGCGCTCGAGCTGCACGTTGACCCGACGGTTGCGGGCGCGGTTGGCGGCATTGGTGTTGGGCGCCAAGGGGTAGCTTTCGCCGTGGAAGCGCAGGGTGATCTGCGACTCCTGGATGCCATTGGCCTTGAAGTAGTCCATCACCGCCAAGGCGCGGCGTCGCGAGACATCGCGGTTGGTCAAGCGGTTGCCGCTGTTATCCGAATGGCCGTTCAACTCGATATGGTTGACGGTGGGGTCGGCCTTCATGAACGCGACAATCACCGACAGCTTCTTCTTGGCCGCGGCATCCAGCTCGATGCCACCACCGGGGAAGCCGACTTCCGTCTGCTTGACCTGATCGTAATTCATCGGCAACAGCTTGGTAGTACACAGCTGATAGTCGGTGTAGGCCTTGTTGAATTTCACCGGCAGCAGGCGAATCTCCGAGTAACCACCCTCGCGACCGTAATGTCGCACGGTCGGGCTGCGTCCTTCGAGCAAGCCGGTAAACAGCCGCCCGGCCTGGGCCTGGGAGCTGTTAAACAGCACATCACCACTGCCGACGCGTACCGCACCGAGGTTGATATCGCCGCGGCCCGGTTGCCAGGGCGCGGCGGCGGCCAGTAACGTGGCAGAGCCGGCACCAAGCGAACCGTTATAGGCTTTCAGACGAAATGTCGCCTGCTCACCCGCCCGGCGCACGAACTCACCCGAGCCGAAATCGGTGATCGGCTGGGTCAGTCGGCACTCGAACTGATCGCCCTCCACCTTCCACTCAATATTCTCCAGACGTGTCTGGAACGTGAGGGCCATCGCGGGCAGGCTGGCGAACACACTGAGCAGGGCTAGATAATGCTGGCGCACGGGAGGCTCCACTGGTTTCTACAACACTTCAAAGCGTCATACATCGTTAAGGCATACCCAGAGCTATCGGTCGCATCCTGCAAAACTTGATAGCGAGTGCCTGCACGAGTCTTTTCCGGTAGCATTCCCTCCAGATTGACCCGCCTGGAATCCCCAATGTCCGACCGCCTGACCCTGCTGCGTCCCGACGACTGGCATATTCATCTTCGCGATGGTGCTGCGTTGCCCCAAACCGTGGCCGATGTAGCGCGCACGTTTGGCCGTGCCATCATCATGCCTAACCTGGTACCCCCGGTGCGTAACGCGGCCGAAGCCGATGCCTATCGCCAGCGAATCCTCGCTGTGCGCCCGGCCGGCAGCCGCTTCGAACCGCTGATGGTGCTTTACCTTACCGACCGCACCCAGCCTGAAGAAATTCGTGAGGCCAAGGCCAGCGGTTACGTTTACGCCGCCAAGTTGTACCCGGCGGGCGCGACCACCAACTCCGATTCCGGCGTCACCAGCATCGACAAGATCCTGCCGGCCATCGAAGCCATGGCTGAGGTTGGCATGCCGCTGTTGATCCACGGTGAAGTCACCCGTGGCGATGTCGACGTGTTCGATCGCGAGAAGATCTTCATCGACGAGCACATGCGCCGCGTGGTCGAGCTGTTCCCGACGCTCAAGGTGGTGTTCGAACACATCACCACCGCAGAGGCCGTGCAGTTCGTCACCGAGGCTTCGGCCAACGTCGGCGCGACCATCACCGCACATCACCTGTTGTACAACCGCAACCACATGCTGGTGGGCGGGATTCGGCCGCATTTCTACTGCTTGCCGATCCTCAAGCGCAACACCCATCAGGTGGCCTTGCTGGACGCCGCCACCAGCGGCAGCCCGAAGTTCTTCCTCGGCACCGACTCCGCGCCCCACGCGCAGCACGCCAAGGAAGCCGCCTGCGGTTGCGCAGGATGCTACACCGCGTTTGCCGCTATCGAGCTGTACGCGGAAGCGTTCGAACAACGCAACGCCCTGGACAAGCTCGAAGGCTTCGCCAGCCTCAATGGCCCGCGCTTCTATGGCCTGCCGGCGAATACCGACCGCATTACCCTGGTTCGTGAAGACTGGACCGCCCCTGCCAGCCTGCCCTTTGGCGAGTTGACCGTTATCCCGCTGCGCGCCGGTGAAACACTGCGCTGGCGCCTGCTGGAGGAAAGCAAGTGAGTGAAGACCATTACGATGACGACCAGGAACACGCCGGTGGGGGCGGTTCGCGCCACCCGATGGCCGAACGTTTTCGCGGCTACCTGCCTGTCGTTGTCGACGTAGAAACCGGCGGCTTCAATTGCGCCACCGATGCCTTGCTGGAAATTGCCGCGACCACCATCGGCATGGACGAGCAAGGCTTCGTGTACCCGGAACACACCCACTTCTTCCGCGTCGAGCCGTTTGTAGGGGCCAACATCGAAGCAGCAGCCCTGGAATTCACCGGGATCAAGCTCGATCACCCCTTGCGCATGGCAGTGAGTGAAGAAGCGGCGCTGACCGACATCTTCCGTGGCGTACGCAAGGCGCTGAAGGCCAATGGCTGCAAACGCGCGATCCTGGTCGGGCACAACAGCAGTTTCGACCTGGGCTTTCTGAACGCCGCCGTGGCGCGCCTGGACATGAAACGTAACCCGTTCCATCCATTCTCCAGCTTCGACACCGCTACGCTCGCCGGCCTGGCCTATGGTCAGACCGTACTGGCAAAAGCCTGCCAGGCCGCCGGTATCGATTTCGACGGTCGCGAAGCCCACTCGGCACGCTACGACACCGAGAAGACCGCCGAGCTGTTCTGTGGCATCGTCAATCGCTGGAAACAGATGGGCGGTTGGGAAGACTTCAACGACTGAGGTTGAATCCCGCGCATAAAAAAACCGGCCTTTCCAGGCCGGTTTTTTTTACCTTGAATCTGGCTTACAGCTTGCCAGCGTTCTCGGTCAGGTAAGCCGCAACACCTTCGGTGGAAGCGGTCATGCCTTTGTCGCCTTTTTTCCAGTTGGCAGGGCAGACTTCACCGTGCTCTTCGTGGAATTGCAGAGCGTCGACCAGACGGATCAGCTCTTCCATGTTACGGCCCAGCGGCAGGTCGTTGATGATCTGCGAGCGCACAACGCCCTTGTCGTCGATCAGGAACGCGCCACGGAATGCCACGCCGCCTTCGGATTCAACGTCGTAGGCCTTGGCGATATCGTGCTTCATATCGGCTGCCATGGTGTATTGGACTTTGCCGATGCCGCCATCATTGATGGCGGTGTTGCGCCAGGCGTTGTGAGTGAAGTGGGAGTCGATGGAAACGGCGACCACTTCAACATTGCGCGCCTTGAAATCGTCCATGCGGTGATCCAGAGCGATCAGCTCGGATGGGCAGACGAAGGTGAAGTCCAGCGGGTAGAAGAACACCAGGCCGTATTTGCCTTTGATGGCTTCAGACAGTTTGAAGCTGTCTACGATTTCGCCATTGCCGAGAACGGCGGGTACGTCGAAATCCGGGGCTTGTTTGCCGACGAGTACGCTCATTGGATATCTCCTGATGAAGGGGTGACGATTGAAGTAACAGGACCAGCGTCGAGTCTGCCTTGTCTCAGCGACAAACCTGTGACGCGGTCACGCTTCGTAAAGACTGACCATCATACACCGAAAAAACCGTTCGTCAGCGCGCAGGCAATGTGCGTGCGTTCGTTGATGAAACTACTTTGACAATCATTCTCGTTAACATTAAGATCCATCGCACTCAAGCCCTAAACCCGCGACGGTTCTCCCTTATGTATGTGTGCCTCTGTACTGGCGTCACCGACGGACAAATCCGCGAAGCAATCTATGAAGGTTGCTGCAGCTACAAGGAAGTGCGCGAAACCACCGGCGTTGCCAGCCAGTGCGGTAAATGCGCATGCCTCGCCAAGCAAGTGGTACGGGAAACCCTCACGCAGTTGCAGACAGCCCAGGCTGGCGTGCCCTACTCAGCAGAATTTACACACGCTTAAATAGGCGTGTTTTAAAGAACCGGACTCCGTGTCCGGTTTTTTTATGCCTGCAATTCAATTAGTTAGCGTCAAGACGCGGAACACAAACATTCTTATTCCGATTAATTTTCATTTATTATTCAATAACTTAGGTTTGACACCAGGTTTTCCGCCGCTCAAACTCTGCCCCTACACAGCGATTACAGGGCAGGACCCCAGTCATGAAAGGCGACATCACAGTCATCCAGCAACTCAACAAAATCCTTGCCAATGAACTGGTCGCGATCAATCAGTACTTTCTGCATGCACGC
The DNA here is from genome assembly GCF_003852255.1 of Pseudomonas sp. R1-43-08. Taxonomy (NCBI): domain Bacteria; kingdom Pseudomonadati; phylum Pseudomonadota; class Gammaproteobacteria; order Pseudomonadales; family Pseudomonadaceae; genus Pseudomonas; species Pseudomonas sp. R1-43-08. The sequence goes on along the minus strand of NZ_CP027734.1, from coordinate 1,262,504 downwards.
ATGTATGACGATTGGGGCCTGGAAAAGCTGGGCAAACGCGAATACAAGGAATCGATCAAGGCCATGAAGGACGCCGATGCGCTGATCAAACGCATCCTGTTCCTCGAAGGCCTGCCGAATGTACAGGACCTGGGCAAGCTGAATATCGGCGAGCACACCCAGGAAATGATCAGCAGCGACCTGGGCTTTGAACGCAAGAGCCACAGCGACCTCAAGGCCGCCATCGCTCACTGCGAAGCCACTGGCGACTACGGCAGCCGCGAATTGCTCGAGGATATCCTTGAAGACCAGGAAGAACACATCGACTGGCTTGAAACCCAACTGGGCCTGATCGATAAAGTCAGCCTGGAGAACTACCTGCAATCGCAGATGGGCGAATAACCCCCGTAGTTCTTGTTTTACTGTAGGAGCGAGCTTGCTCGCGAAAAACGCCCAGGCAACGCGTTTATTCTGGATAAACGCGGGGGCCTTAAGTGCTTCGCGAGCAAGCTCGCTCCTACAGAGAAGCCAAAAAAAGCCCCGCCCTCTTATGAGAGGCGGGGCTTTTTATTGCGTGGCCTTTTACCAAAGCATCAAGCTTCAGTCTTGGCTGCCGCTTTTTCCGCTGCATCTTTGATCAACGCTTGCAACGAGCCATCAGCCGCCATTTCAGTGATGATGTCGCTACCGCCAACCAGTTCACCGGCCACCCACAACTGCGGGAAAGTCGGCCAGTTGGCATATTTAGGCAGGTTGGCGCGAATTTCCGGGTTCTGCAGGATATCCACGTAAGCGAACTTCTCGCCACACGCCATGATGGCCTGGGACGCTTTCGCGGAGAAACCGCACTGGGGAGCGTTTGGCGCGCCTTTCATGTAAAGCAGAATGGTGTTGTTGGCAATCTGCTCTTTGATCGTTTCGATGATATCCATGGAACACCTCTGCAGGAACTTTGCGACTCACGGGTCGGCACGGTGGCGCATTGTAACGCAAAAAACCTGCAGGATGCTCGGGCGCGCCGACAGCCAGCCTCACGCCGCTGCAACTTTCACGGGCACGCCATTGAGCGCCGCATTGCCGGAGAGCTCGTCCAACTGCCGCTCATCGGTTAAATCATTCGCACTTGCCCCCGGCTGACCGCTGGCGATGCTCATCTGCACACCTGGGCGCCCGTGCCCCCAGCCATGCGGCAGGCTGACCACGCCAGGCATCATGTCCGTGCTGGCGACCACCTCGATTTCGACCATGCCGATGCGTGAGCTGACGCGCACCCGCTGACCGTCGCTCAGTTGACGACTGGCCAGGTCATCAGGATGCATCAGCAGTTGATGGCGCGGCTTGCCCTTCACCAGCCGATGATAGTTATGCATCCAGGAATTATTACTGCGCACATGGCGACGACCGATCAGCAGCAGTTCGTCAGCCACGGGCGCCGGTTGCGCCGCAAAACGCGCCAGGTCCGCCAGGATCACTAGCGGCGCCGCCTGCACCTTGCCATCGGCGGTTTTCAGCCGCTCGGCCAGGTTTGGCTGGAGCGGCCCCAGGTCCACGCCATGGGGATGATCGGCCAGCATCGCCACCGACAGCTTGCGCGCAGATGCGTCCCCGTAAGTCCCGGCGCGCAACCCGAAGTCGATCATCTGCGCGGGTGGCATCGTCGGCTTGAGCACCACGCCGGTATGGGCCGAGAACGCCTTGGCCAGGCCGACAAAGATTTCCCAGTCGTGCAGCGCACCTTCAGGCTTGGGCAGGATCGCGCGATTGAAGCGCGTGACGTTGCGCACTGCGAACATATTGAAGGTGGTGTCGTAGTGATCATTCTCCAGTGCCGACGTGGACGGCAGGATCAGATCGGCATAGCGCGTGGTCTCGTTGATGTAGAGGTCGATACTGACCATGAACTCCAACCCATCCAGCGCCTGCTCCAGCTGCCGGCCGTTGGGCGTCGACAATACCGGGTTGCCGGCCACCGTCACCAGGGCGCGGACTTGCCCTTCGCCTTCGGTGAGCATTTCCTCGGCCAAGGCAGACACCGGCAGCTCTCCCCCGTACTCGGGCCGCCCGGACACGCGGCTCTGCCAGCGATTGAAATGCCCGCCGCCGGTCGAGGCCACCAAATCCACCGCCGGCGTGGTGCACAAGGCGCCGCCTACCCGATCCAGATTGCCGGTCACCAGGTTGATCAGTTGCACCAGCCAATGACACAGCGTGCCGAACGCCTGGGTCGAGACGCCCATGCGCCCGTAGCACACCGCTTTATCCGCCGCCGCGAAGTCCCGCGCCAGTTGGCGGATCTGCTCGGCAGGCACCGCACACTGACGGCTCATGGCCTCGGCGGTAAACCCGGCGATCGCCTGGCGCACGGTCTCCAAACCTTCAACCGGTAAATGGCTGTCGCGGGTCAAGCCCTCGGCGAACAGGGTGTTGAGCAGCCCGAACAACAAGGCCGCGTCACCGCCAGGACGCACGAACAGGTGCTGATCGGCAATCGCCGCCGTCTCGCTGCGGCGAGGGTCGACCACCACCACTTTGCCGCCTCGGGCCTGAATGGCCTTGAGGCGCTTCTCCACGTCTGGCACGGTCATGATGCTGCCGTTGGAGGCAAGAGGATTGGCGCCCAGGATCAACATGAAGTCGGTGTGGTCGATGTCCGGAATCGGCAGCAACAGGCCATGGCCGTACATCAGGTGGCTGGAGAGATGATGGGGCAGTTGGTCTACCGACGTCGCGGAGTACCGGTTACGCGTCTTCAACAGGCCGAGAAAGTAGTTGCTGTGGGTCATCAGCCCGTAGTTATGCACGCTGGGGTTGCCCTGATACACCGCCACCGCATTCTGCCCATGCCGGGCCTGAATGCCCGCAAGGCGTTCGGCTACCAGCGCAAACGCTTCTTCCCACGGGATTGGTTGCCATTCGTTACCCACCCGCAACATAGGCTGGTGCAGGCGATCCGGGTCATTCTGGATATCCTGCAACGCCACCGCTTTCGGGCAGATATGTCCCCGACTGAAGGTGTCCAACGGGTCGCCCTTGATCGAGGTGATCGCCAGGCTGCCGTCGTCGCCTTGGCTGGTTTCCAGGGTGAGGCCGCAGATCGCTTCGCATAGGTGGCAGGCACGGTGATGGAGAGTCTTGGTCATGGCCAGTCTCTTTTATAAGGGCTTTGTTCAACTATGGGCCGCGACCGCTCGGTGCGCCAGCAACGTTCGCGCGGTGAATCGGCAGCCATAGGCCAAAGCACGGCCAAGAGTGAGCAAATGTTTCGGAAACCTCCCGCACGCGCCTGAAACCGTTAAAACCAGGCCCGGAGCCGCCCCTGCGCATTGCAAAAGGCCTCGACGCCAGTGTACAAATGGGCCGCTGCTGTCAGGAAACCGTCTTCAAAAGCGCTTCGGCGCCCTGCTTGAACACCCTTAAAAACCGTAGCCCTATTGGTAAGACGCGACATTTAATGTCAATATCGCGCCTTCCCCTATTTCGTCGCCCCGTGCGGCTTTCGCCGCAGGTCTCGCCCGTTGTCACAATAAACAAGGCTTTGAGTATCTGCGGTCTGTTGCAAAAGGTAGTTAATGATGAGCGCAAGGCACTTTCTCTCCCTGATGGATTGCACGCCCGAAGAGCTGGTCAGCGTGATCCGTCGAGGCATTGAGCTTAAAGACCTGCGTAACCGCGGTGTACTGTTCGAGCCTCTGAAAAACCGCGTGCTCGGGATGATTTTCGAGAAGTCCTCGACCCGCACCCGCTTGTCCTTCGAAGCCGGCATGATCCAACTGGGCGGCCAGGCGATCTTCCTGTCGCCGCGCGATACCCAATTGGGCCGTGGCGAGCCGATCAGCGATTGCGCCATCGTGATGTCGCGCATGCTCGACGCCGTGATGATCCGTACCTTCGCCCACAGCACCTTGACCGAATTTGCCGCCAACTCGCGTGTGCCGGTGATCAACGGCCTGTCCGATGACCTGCATCCGTGCCAGTTGCTGGCCGACATGCAAACCTTCCTCGAGCACCGCGGCTCGATCCAGGGCAAGACCGTGGCCTGGATCGGCGACGGCAACAATATGTGCAACAGCTATATAGAAGCCGCGATCCAGTTCGACTTCCACCTGCGTATCGCCTGCCCCGAGGGTTACGAACCCAGCGCCGAGTTCCTGGCCAAGGCCGATGGCCGCGTACAACTGCTGCGCGATCCGAAAGACGCGGTGGTCGGCGCCCATCTGGTCAGCACCGACGTCTGGACCTCCATGGGCCAGGAAGACGAAACCGCCAAGCGCCTGGCCCTGTTCGCGCCGTTCCAGGTGACCCGTGCCCTGCTCGACCTGGCCGCGCCGGACGCGCTGTTCATGCACTGCCTGCCTGCCCACCGTGGCGAAGAAATCAGCCTCGACCTGCTCGACGACCCACGCTCGGTCGCCTGGGACCAGGCCGAAAACCGCCTGCATGCGCAAAAGGCCCTGCTCGAATTTCTCGTCCCGCCGTCGTACCACCACGCATGAGCCAGCCATTACTGCTGAACCTGCGCAATCTGGCCTGCGGCTATCAAGATCAAAGGGTGGTGCAGAACCTCAATCTGCACCTCAACGCTGGCGACATCGGCTGCCTGCTGGGCTCCTCGGGTTGCGGCAAGACCACTACCCTGCGTGCAATTGCGGGGTTCGAGCCGGTGCACGAAGGCGAAATCAGCCTGGCGGGCGAAGTGATCTCCAGTGCCGGTTTCACGCTGGCACCCGAGAAACGTCGTATCGGCATGGTGTTTCAGGACTACGCGCTGTTTCCTCATCTGAGCGTGGCCGACAACATCGCCTTCGGCATCCGCAAACACCCGCAAAAAGAACGCGTAGTGGCCGAATTGCTGGAACTGGTCAACCTCAAAGACCTGGGCAAACGCTTCCCCCACGAGCTTTCCGGTGGTCAGCAACAACGTGTCGCCCTCGCCCGCGCCCTGGCGCCGGAGCCGCAGCTGCTGCTGCTGGACGAACCCTTTTCCAACCTGGATGGCGAACTACGGCGCAAGCTCAGCCATGAAGTGCGCGACATTCTCAAGGCGCGCGGCACCAGCGCGATCCTGGTCACCCATGATCAGGAAGAAGCCTTCGCCGTCAGCGATCACGTGGGCGTGTTCAAGGAGGGTCGTCTTGAGCAGTGGGACACGCCCTACAACCTCTACCACGAACCGCAGACGCCGTATGTGGCCAGCTTTATCGGCCAGGGCTATTTCATCCAGGGTCAATTGAGCTCGCCCGAGTCCGTCAGCACTGAGCTGGGTGAACTGCGTGGCAACCGTGCCTATACCTGGCCCACCGGTGGCGCGGTGAAGGTGCTGCTGCGCCCGGATGACATCGTCCATGCGCCGGACAGTGCACTCAAAGCACGGATTGTTGGCAAGACCTTCCTCGGTGCGTCGACCCTGTACCGCCTACAGTTGCCGACCGGTGCGCAGCTGGAGTCGATCTTCCCCAGCCACGTCGATCAGCAGATGGGGACGGATGTGGGCATTCGAGTGACTGCCGAGCATCTGGTCCTGTTCCAGGCGTAAGCAGCTACCTTGTGGGAGGGGGCTTGCTCCCGATAGCGGTGGGTCAGTCAGCTTACCTGTAGCTGATCCACCGCTATCGGGAGCAAGCCCCCTCCCACATTTGGACCTGCGCAGGGCTGAAAATCAGGCCCGGCCAATCGGCGCGAAGGTGGCTTGGGTGTGTTCAGCCAACACCTTGGCTGGCAACTCTACTTCCAACCCTCTCCGGCCGGCACTGACAAAAATCGTCGCAAACGGCTGCGCCGTCACATCGATAAACGTGCGCAAGCGCTTCTTTTGCCCCAAAGGGCTGATGCCGCCCAAAAGATACCCGGTGGAGCGCTGCGCCGCCGCCGGGTCGGCCATTTCGACTTTCTTGACGCCCGCCGCGTGAGCCAGGGCTTTCAGGTCCAGACTTCCGACGACCGGCACCACCGCCACCAACAATTCGCCCTTCTCACTGCTGGCAAGCAAGGTCTTGAACACCTGCGCCGGGTCGAGAGCCAATTTCTCCGCGGCCTCCAGGCCATACGAAGCCGCCTTGGGATCGTGCTCATAACTATGGATGCGATGTTCGGCGCGAACTTTTTTCAACAAATCCAATGCGGGGGTCATGACCTCTCCGGGCTTAGCAAACTGAGACTCGATTCTAGGCCAACCCTGCACAAAACGCTCTAGTCCGCCCTATCCGCCAACCCTATTTAATGTGATGAGCGTGATCATTCATCAAACCTATAGTTCGAAAGTGACTGGCAGTTCACTTTCGACCTTTGACAGCGGTCATTCTTGTCTATATTTTTTCGTTTCCGAATACTGTAGGAATAGCCCTCGGTACTCGAGCAGTAAGCCGTGACACAGGATGGGGATCCTCGTCTCGGTGAAAATCGCGCAACGGCCCGTTGAGGCCTGCGCCAGACAAGAACAACAACTGAGGTTTTCCATGACAACTGCTCTTCAACAGCCTTCACTTTCGAGCCAATGCATGGCCGAATTCCTCGGCACTGCGCTGCTGATCTTCTTCGGTACCGGGTGCGTCGCTGCGCTCAAGGTCGCGGGTGCGAGCTTTGGCTTGTGGGAAATCAGCATTATCTGGGGGGTCGGCGTGAGCATGGCGATCTACCTGAGTGCCGGTATTTCCGGGGCTCACCTCAATCCGGCGGTGAGTATCGCTCTGTGTATTTTCGCCGATTTCGAAAAACGCAAACTGCCGTTCTACATCCTCGCCCAAATCGCCGGCGCCTTCTGCTCCGCCGCGCTGGTGTACACGCTCTACAGCAATCTGTTTTTCGATTACGAACAAACCCACCACATGGTACGTGGCTCCCAGGCCAGCCTGGAGTTGGCCTCGGTGTTCTCCACCTATCCTCATGCATTGCTCAGCACGGCCCAGGCGTTCCTGGTGGAAATGGTCATCACCGCGATCCTGATGGGTGTGATCATGGCCCTGACCGACGACAACAATGGCCTGCCCCGTGGCCCGCTGGCGCCGCTGCTGATCGGCCTGTTGATCGCTGTGATTGGTAGCGCGATGGGCCCGCTGACCGGCTTTGCGATGAACCCGGCGCGGGATTTCGGGCCCAAGCTGATGACCTTTTTCGCCGGCTGGGGTGAAATGGCCTTTACTGGCGGTCGCGATATTCCTTACTTCCTGGTACCGATTTTCGCGCCGATTGTGGGCGCATGCCTCGGCGCCGCAGCGTATCGCGGGCTGATTGCCCGTCACCTGCCGAGCGCCGCACCTGCTATAGCTGAAACAACTGACACGGCTGTCAACGGCAACACCCGTATTTCCTGAAAGCGCCAGCCAGGGTCCCTGCCCTTCGTGATCCCGGCTGATTTCTGACTTCCTTATTTCGTCCAAGGCAATTGACATGACCGACCTTCAGAATAAGAACTACATCATTGCCCTCGATCAGGGCACCACCAGCTCCCGCGCGATCATCTTCGATCGTGACGCCAACGTGGTGTGCACCGCCCAGCGCGAGTTCGTCCAGCATTATCCGCAGGCGGGCTGGGTCGAGCATGACCCGATGGAAATCTTCGCCACCCAGAGCGCGGTGATGGTTGAGGCGCTGGCCCAGGCTGGCCTGCACCACGACCAGGTCGCCGCCATCGGCATCACCAACCAGCGCGAAACCACCGTGGTATGGGACAAGGTCACCGGCCGCCCGATCTACAACGCCATTGTCTGGCAGTGCCGCCGCAGTACCGAGATCTGCCAGCAGCTCAAGCGCGACGGTCACGAGCAATACATCAGCGACACCACGGGCCTGGTCACCGACCCCTACTTCTCCGGCACCAAACTCAAGTGGATCCTCGACAACGTCGAAGGCAGCCGCGAGCGTGCGCGCAACGGCGAGTTGCTGTTCGGCACCATCGACAGCTGGCTGATCTGGAAATTTACCGGCGGCAAGACCCACGTCACCGACTACACCAATGCTTCGCGCACCATGCTCTTCAACATCCACACCCTGGAATGGGATGCGAAGATGCTGGAGATTCTGGACGTTCCACGGGAAATGCTGCCGGAAGTTAAATCTTCGTCCGAGATCTATGGCCGCACCAAAAGCGGCATCGCTATCGGCGGCATTGCAGGCGACCAACAAGCCGCGCTGTTCGGCCAGATGTGCGTCGAGCCCGGCCAGGCCAAAAACACCTACGGCACCGGCTGCTTCCTGCTGATGAACACCGGCGACAAAGCGGTGAAATCCAAGCATGGCATGCTCACCACCATCGCTTGCGGCCCGCGTGGCGAAGTGGCCTACGCACTGGAAGGCGCAGTCTTCAACGGCGGATCCACCGTGCAGTGGTTGCGTGACGAGTTGAAAATCATCAACGACGCCCACGACACCGAATACTTTGCCGGCAAGGTCAAGGACAGCAACGGCGTTTACCTGGTCCCGGCCTTCACCGGCCTGGGCGCGCCGTACTGGGACCCGTATGCCCGTGGCGCATTGTTCGGCCTGACCCGTGGCGTACGCGTGGATCACATTATTCGTGCAGCCCTGGAGTCGATTGCCTACCAGACCCGTGACGTGCTCGACGCCATGCAACAGGACTCGGGCGAACGCCTCAAAGCCCTGCGCGTGGACGGCGGCGCCGTGGCCAACAACTTCCTGATGCAATTCCAGGCCGATATCCTCGGTACCCAGGTCGAACGCCCGCAAATGCGCGAAACCACCGCCCTCGGCGCTGCTTACCTGGCAGGCCTGGCCTGTGGCTTCTGGGGCAGCCTGGACGAGCTGCGCGGCAAAGCGGTGATCGAGCGCGAATTCGAACCACAGCTCGATGAAGCGGCTAAAGAGAAACTCTACGCCGGCTGGCAAAAAGCAGTCAGCCGCACCCGCGACTGGGAGCCGCACGAAGGCGCCGAATAAGCCAAGCGCCGGATCTACACCGGTTGTAACTGGCAGGGAGCGGATTCCTGCGTCATCATGGGCCACTTTTGTATGGCAGCCCAAAGGACGCCCCATGAATCTGCCTCCCCGCCAACAACAAATCCTCGAACTGGTCCGCGAACGCGGCTACGTCAGTATCGAGGAAATGGCGCAGTTGTTCGTTGTCACCCCGCAAACCATCCGCCGCGATATCAACCAGCTGGCGGACGCCAATCTGCTGCGCCGCTACCACGGCGGCGCAGCCTATGACTCCAGTGTCGAGAACACCGCGTACGCCATGCGTGCCGACCAGATGCGCGATGAAAAACAGCGTATCGGCGAAGCCATCGCGGCGCAGATCCCCGATCACGCCTCATTGTTCATCAATATCGGCACCACCACCGAATCCATCGCCCGTGCGCTGCTCAATCACCATCACCTGAAAATCATCACCAACAACCTCAACGTCGCCACCATGCTCAGTGCCAAGGACGACTTCGATGTGTTGCTGACCGGCGGCAATGTGCGCCGTGACGGCGGCGTGGTAGGCCAGGCCAGTGTTGATTTCATCAATCAGTTCAAGGTCGACTTTGCGCTGGTGGGTATCAGTGGTATCGATGAGGATGGCAGCCTGCTGGATTTTGACTATCAGGAAGTACGGGTTTCCCAGGCGATCATCGCCAATGCGCGACAAGTGATTCTGGCCGCGGACTCCAGCAAGTTCGGGCGCAACGCCATGATCCGCCTGGGGCCGATCAGTCTGGTGGACTGCCTGGTGACTGATCAGCAGCCGGTGCCGGCGCTGGTGCAGTTGTTGAATCAGCATAAGGTTCGTTTGGAAGTCGTCTGACTTCTCGTTCCCACGCTCCGCGTGGGAATGCACCGCAGGACGCTCCGCGTCCGCTGTGACGCAGAGCGTCATGGGCTCAATTCCCACGCGGAGCGTGGGAACTATCAGTTCACAAATTTTCCTTTCCCTACCCTTCGATGAGTTTTTTCAATCGAAGTTGGCTGGCTGCGCGCGCATTTATCAGCTACCATTTTCGCAAATGAACATTAATGTTCGAATTCCAATACGAAAAGATCGCGAGGCCAGCCGATGAACCCTTCTACCTTGCCTGCACCACCGCTTGCCGAAGTCTATGACGTTGCCGTAATCGGCGGCGGGATCAATGGCGTCGGCATTGCAGCAGACGCAGCCGGGCGCGGTTTGTCGGTATTCCTTTGCGAAAAGGACGACTTGGCCAGCCACACGTCTTCTGCCAGCAGCAAGCTGATCCACGGTGGCTTGCGCTACCTGGAACATTACGAGTTCCGCCTGGTACGCGAAGCCCTGGCCGAGCGTGAAGTACTGCTGGCGAAGGCCCCGCACATCGTCAAGCAGATGCGCTTCGTGTTGCCGCACCGTCCGCACCTGCGTCCGGCCTGGATGATTCGTGCCGGCCTGTTCCTGTATGACCACCTGGGCAAGCGCGAGAAGCTGGCCGGTTCCAAAAGCCTCAAGTTCGGTGCCGACAGCCCGCTGAAAAGCGAAATCACCAAAGGCTTCGAATATTCCGACTGCTGGGTCGACGACGCCCGCCTCGTGGTGCTCAACGCCATGGCCGCGCGCGAGAAAGGCGCGCATATCCACACCCAGACCCGTTGCGTCAGTGCCCACCGCAGCAACGGCTTGTGGGAAATGAACATGGAACGCGCCGATGGCAGCCTGTTCTCGATCCGCGCCCGGGCGCTGGTGAACGCCGCCGGCCCGTGGGTCGCCAAGTTCATCAAGGACGACCTGAAACTGGATTCGCCTTACGGCATTCGCCTGATCCAGGGCAGCCACCTGATCGTGCCGAAACTCTACGAAGGTGCGCATGCGCACATTCTGCAGAACGAAGACCAGCGCATCGTCTTCACGATTCCGTACCTCAATCACCTGACCATCATCGGCACCACCGACCGCGAATACACCGGCGATCCGGCGAAAGTTACGATCACCGAAGGTGAAACCGACTACATGCTCAAGGTGGTCAACGCACACTTCAAGAAACAGCTGAGCCGTGACGATATCGTCCACACTTATTCGGGCGTGCGCCCGCTGTGCAACGACGAATCGGACAACCCATCGGCCATTACCCGCGACTACACCCTGTCGCTGTCCGGCGGCAGCGGCGAGGCGCCGATCCTGTCGGTGTTCGGCGGCAAGCTGACGACTTACCGCAAGCTCGCCGAATCGGCCATGGCGCAACTGGCGCCGTACTTCACCCAGATGCGCCCAAGCTGGACCGCCAAGGCCAGTCTGCCGGGCGGCGAAGACATGACCACGCCAGAAGCCCTGGCCGAGGCCATTCGCAGCAAGTTCGACTGGGTGCCGAGCGAGATCGCCCGTCGCTGGTCGACCACCTACGGCAGCCGCACCTGGCGCCTGCTGGAAGGTGTGCAAACCCTGGCTGATCTGGGCGAGCACCTGGGCGGTGGCCTTTACACCCGCGAAGTCGATTACCTGTGCGCCGAAGAATGGGTGACCCAGCCTCAGGACATACTGTGGCGCCGCACCAAGCTGGGCCTGTTCACCACGGCGGCAGAGCAGGACAACCTGCAACGCTACCTGTCCAAGGTTGAACAGAACCGCAGCAAGACCGAAGCGGCCTGACCGCCCCATACTGTAGGAGCGAGCTTGCTCGCGAAAAACCTGAGAGCGCCGCGTTAATTCAGAATAAACGCGGCGCTTTTGCGTTTTTCGCGAGCAAGCTCGCTCCTACAATGTCCGGGCTGGGCATTCGGTTATCCGAACGCAATACCTCCCATCATTCGGTTTGCCGTACCCGCACACCGAACCGCTACCGTCACACAAAGTTAATAATCATATAAATCATGGAGTTAAGCTTTTGTCTCGGGTATGGCACGACTCATGCTCTACACTTCCTGACGATTGCCTGAGACGCCTCAGCAGCCGTCAAGGCATTCGCTGTACAAGAGAGCCGTTTAGCTGGCTTTATAAGAAAAACAAATGTCGAGGAAGTATTGATGCGCATCGTTCCCCATATCCTGGGCGCAGCTATCGCTGCTGCTCTGATCAGCACTCCAGTTTTCGCCGCCGAACTCACCGGCACGCTGAAGAAAATCAACGACTCCGGCACTATCACTCTCGCTCACCGCGACAGCTCTATCCCGTTTTCCTACATTGCGGATGGCTCGGGCAAACCCGTGGGCTATTCCCATGACATTCAACTGGCCGTCGTTGAAGCCCTGAAAAAAGACCTGAACAAGCCCGATCTGAAGGTCAAATACAACCTGGTGACGTCTCAGACCCGTATTCCGCTGATCCAGAACGGCACCGCGGACCTGGAATGCGGCTCCACCACCAACAACGCCGAACGCGCCCAGCAAGTTGACTTCACCACCAACATCTTCGAAATCGGCACCCGTCTGCTGGTCAAGAAAGACAAGGAGGGCAAGCCGACCTACGTTGACTTTGCCGACCTGAAAGGCAAGAACGTCGTGACCACCGCCGGCACCACATCCGAGCGCATCATCAAGGCGATGAACGCCGACAAGCAGATGGGCATGAACGTCATCTCCGCCAAAGACCACGGCGAATCCTTCCAGATGCTCGAAAGCGGCCGCGCGGTTGCCTTCATGATGGACGACGCCCTGCTGGCCGGCGAAGAAGCCAAGGCCAAGAAGCCGGATGACTGGGTGATCACCGGTACTCCGCAGTCCTTCGAAGCCTACGCGTGCATGGTTCGCAAAGGCGACCCGGACTTCAAGAAAGCCGTGGATGACGCCATCGCCAGCCTGTACAAGTCCGGCGAAATCAACAAGATCTACGCCAAGTGGTTTGAAAGCCCGATTCCACCAAAAGGCCTGAACCTCAACTTCCCGATGAGCGACAAGGTCAAGGAACTGATCAAGAACCCGAGCGACAAACCGGCTCCGGAAGTAAAGATCTAAAACCTGGCTAACCTTATCGCCTGAGGGAGCCAAACTCCCTCAGGCGCTTGTAATTACCTGCTGGCTTTAACTTGGAACACTCGACCTGGCGGTTTTCGAGCCGATCGTGTGTGCCTGGCGTTCAACGTCAGGCGGGAACGGACTGTCCCAAGCGGGTGCTTGTACATCGATCGATCTCGAGGGGAGACCCTAATGAATTACAACTGGGACTGGGGCGTGTTCTTCAAGTCCACCGGCGTTGGCAGCGAGACTTATCTCGACTGGTACATCGCCGGCCTGGGCTGGACCATCGCCATCGCTGTCGTGGCATGGATCATCGCCTTGCTGCTGGGCTCCATTCTGGGGGTCATGCGCACCGTGCCAAACCGCCTCGTATCGGGCATCGCGACCTGCTACGTGGAACTGTTTCGTAACGTGCCACTGCTGGTTCAGCTGTTCATCTGGTATTTCCTGATACCCGATCTGCTGCCGCAGAACCTGCAGGACTGGTACAAACAAGACCTGAACCCGACCACCTCGGCCTACCTGAGCGTCGTCGTGTGCCTGGGCCTGTTCACCGCCGCCCGTGTGTGTGAACAAGTGCGCACCGGCATCCAGGCGCTGCCCCGTGGCCAGGAAGCCGCCGCGCGCGCCATGGGCTTCAAGCTGCCGCAGATTTACTGGAACGTGCTGCTGCCCCAGGCCTATCGCATCATCATTCCGCCGCTTACCTCCGAATTCCTCAACGTGTTCAAGAACTCCTCCGTGGCGTCCTTGATCGGCCTGATGGAACTGCTGGCGCAAACCAAGCAGACCGCCGAGTTTTCGGCCAACCTGTTCGAGGCCTTCACCCTGGCCACGCTGATCTACTTCACCCTGAACATGAGCCTGATGCTGCTGATGCGCGTGGTCGAGAAGAAAGTCGCGGTGCCCGGCCTGATCTCCGTGGGGGGTAAATAATGGACTTCGATTTCAGCGGTATCATCCCCGCGATCCCGGGCCTGTGGAACGGCATGGTCATGACCCTGCAGTTGATGGTCATGGGCGTGGTCGGCGGCATCATCCTGGGTACGATCCTCGCGCTGATGCGCCTGTCGTCCAGCAAGCTGCTGTCCCGTGTGGCCGGCGCCTATGTGAACTACTTCCGTTCGATCCCGCTGCTGTTGGTGATCACCTGGTTCTACCTGGCGGTGCCGTTCGTGCTGCGCTGGATCACCGGTGAAGACACGCCGATCGGCGCGTTCACCTCCTGCGTCGTGGCCTTCATGATGTTCGAAGCCGCGTACTTCTGCGAAATCGTGCGGGCCGGCGTGCAGTCGATTCCCAAGGGCCAGATGGCCGCCGCGCAGGCGATGGGCATGACCTACGGCCAGACCATGCGCCTGATCATCCTGCCCCAGGCGTTTCGCAAGATGACCCCGCTGCTGCTGCAGCAGAGCATCATCCTGTTCCAGGACACGTCGCTGGTCTACACCGTGGGCCTGGTGGACTTCCTCAACTCTGCCCGTTCCAACGGCGACATCATCGGCCGCTCCAATGAGTTCCTGATCTTCGCCGGTGTCGTCTACTTCATCATCAGCTTTTCCGCCTCGCTGCTGGTCAAGCGTCTGCAAAAAAGGTTTGCCGTATGATCTCTATCAAGAACATCAACAAGTGGTATGGCGACTTCCAGGTGCTGACCGACTGCAGCACCGAGGTTAAAAAAGGCGAAGTGATCGTGGTGTGCGGGCCGTCCGGCTCGGGCAAGTCCACCCTGATCAAGTGTGTGAATGCGCTGGAGCCGTTCCAGAAGGGCGACGTGATCGTCGACGGCACCTCCATCGCCGACCCGAAGACCAACCTGCCGAAACTGCGCTCGCGCGTGGGCATGGTGTTCCAGCACTTCGAACTGTTCCCGCACCTGACCATCACCGAGAACCTGACCATCGCGCAGATCAAGGTGCTCGGCCGCAGCAAGGAAGAAGCCACCAAGAAGGGCCTGCAACTGCTGGAGCGCGTCGGCCTGTCGGCCCATGCCCACAAGCACCCAGGCCAACTGTCCGGTGGCCAGCAACAACGTGTGGCGATTGCCCGCGCCCTGGCCATGGACCCGATCGTCATGCTGTTCGACGAACCGACCTCGGCGCTGGACCCGGAAATGGTCAACGAAGTGCTCGACGTGATGGTGCAGTTGGCCCACGAAGGCATGACCATGATGTGCGTCACCCACGAAATGGGCTTCGCCCGCAAAGTGGCCGACCGCGTGATCTTCATGGACGCCGGCAAGATCATCGAAGACTGCCCGAAAGAAGAGTTCTTCGGCGACATCAGCGCCCGCTCCGAACGTGCGCAGCACTTCCTTGAGAAAATCCTGCAGCACTAAAAACAGCCTCACTCCCACCCTGTAGGAGCGAGCTTGCTCGCGAAGAACCCAAGAGCACCGCGGACATCCAGGATGCACGCGTCATCGTTGACGTTTTTCGCGAGCAAACTCGCTCCTACAGTTGGCCGGAGGGCGGTAGCTGACCCAAGGCATCTGTGATGAAATGCGACCCCACCCCCTATCGCGCTGCGCCGCCATCACTTGCCGTGAAGCCTCGCCTGATACGTCAACTGTTCCTGCCGCCGTTGATCATCGCCCTGATGATCGGCTTGGGTTATATCGGCCTCTGGGTCAGTGAGTACTATGGCATCCGCACCCTCAGCGACAACGGCGAACGCCAGTTGGAGTTGCACGCCCGCACCGTCGAAAGCGAACTGAGCAAATACACCTACCTGCCCAGCCTGCTTGAGCTGGAATCCAGCGTTTCCCTGCTCCTGGCTGACCCCAACCAGGAAACCCGCAAGACCGTCAATGATTACCTCGAAGGCTTGAACCGCCGCAGCCGTAGCCGCGCCATCTACGTGATGGACACCACCGGCCGAGTGCTGGCCACCAGTAACTGGCGCGACGCCGACAGTTACCAAGGTGAAGACCTGTCCTTTCGCGCCTATTTCCAGAACGCCGTGCGCGGCCAGCCCGGTCGTTTCTACGGCATCGGCAGCACCAACGGCGAACCCGGCTACTACCTGGCCCACGGCCTGGAAGAGCATGGCAAGATCATCGGCGTCGCCGTGGTCAAGGTCCGCCTGGAAGCGCTTGAAGAGCGCTGGCAACGCGCGCGCCTCGAAGCTTTTGTCAGCGACGAAAACGGCATCATCATCCTGTCCAGTGACCCGGCCCGCCGCCTCAAGGCCGTGCGTCCCCTGAGCGAAGACACCAGGGACCGGCTGGCTAACAGCCTGCAATATTACTGGGCGACACTGGACGCCCTGGAACCCCTGGCCCGCGAGCGGCTGAACGAAGGCAGCGAAAAGCTGACCTTCCCGGCCAACAGCGAAGTGGTCAACGACAAGCAAGAAGTCAGTTACCTGGCGCAAACCCGGCCACTGAATGACACACCGTGGAACTTCACCCTGCTCACCCCGCTGAATGAACTACGCCGCGCCGCGATCAACCAGGGCATCCTGGTCGCCGTCGCGTTTGGCTTGGTCGCGTTTTTGCTGATTGCCTGGAACGAGCGGCGCAAGGTCATCGCCACCCGCCTCGCCGCACGGGAGGCCTTGCAGGAAGCCAACAGCCAGCTGGAACGACGGATTGCCGAACGCACCGCCGACCTGCGCGCCAGCAATGAACGCCTCAAAGGCCAGATCCGCGAACGGCGCCAGGCCGAAGAGACTTTGCGCCGTGCCCAGGACGAACTGGTGCAGGCCGGCAAACTCGCAGCGATCGGCCAGATGTCCACCAGCATCGCCCACGAATTGAACCAACCCCTGGCCGCGCTGCGCACCCTGTCCGGCAACACCGTGCGCTTCCTCGAACGTGGGGCCCTGGACACCGCCAGCGCCAACCTCAAGACCATCAACGAACTGATCGATCGCATGGGTCGCATCACCGCCAGCCTGCGCTCGTTCGCCCGGCGCGGTGACGACCAGGGCGAAGCGAACCTGGCCAAGGCGGTGGACGCCGCGTTCCAAGTGCTCGGCGCGCGCCTGGACAACCTGTCCCTGGCCGTGCACCGTGACTTCACCCAAGCCCAGTTGCAGATCGATCAGACGCGCCTGGAGCAGATCCTGGTCAACCTGATCGGCAACGCCCTCGATGCGATGCAGGCGCAACCGGCGCCGCAGTTGTGGCTGGAAGGCCAGAGTGCCGAGGGCAAATATCGCCTGCGGGTGCGCGACAATGGCCACGGCATCGACCCCGAGGCACGCAAACACCTGTTCGAGCCCTTCTTCACCACCAAGCCCGGCGAGCAAGGGCTGGGCCTGGGCCTGACCCTCTCCGCAAGCCTTGCGGCGGCCACCGGCGGCAGCCTGGCCGTGGAACATCCGGCCGCTGGTGGTACCGCGTTTGTCCTGAACCTGCCGCTGGCGGGCGCTGAAAAAGTTGAGTCGACATGAATATTGAACCCCAAGACCTCACCGTCCTGATCGTCGAAGATGACCCCCACGTGCTGCTGGGTTGCCAGC
Source organism: Pseudomonas sp. R1-43-08 (assembly GCF_003852255.1). NCBI lineage: Bacteria > Pseudomonadati > Pseudomonadota > Gammaproteobacteria > Pseudomonadales > Pseudomonadaceae > Pseudomonas > Pseudomonas sp. R1-43-08. The sequence continues at coordinate 1,245,227 of NZ_CP027734.1, read as the reverse complement.
AGGCATTGGCGCTGGAAGACATCCCCAGCGTTGGCGTGGGCAGTGCCGAAGAAGCGCTGACCCATATCGGCGAGAATTTTGCCGGCATTGTCATCAGCGATATTCGCCTGCCGGGTATCGATGGCCTGGCCTTGCTCACTCGCCTCAAGGCGCTGGATAAAAGCCTGCCGGTGGTGTTGATCACCGGGCATGGCGATATCTCCATGGCGGTCGGCGCGATGCGCAACGGCGCTTACGATTTCATGGAAAAACCCTTCTCCCCCGAGCGCCTGGTAGACGTCGCCCGTCGTGCCCTTGAACAGCGTGGGCTGGCGCGGGAAGTCTGGTCGCTGCGGCGCCAACTGGCCGAGCGCGATTCGTTGGAGGGCCGCATCATCGGGCGCTCGCCGGCGATGCAAAACTTGCGCGAACTGATCACCAACGTTGCCGACACGTCGGCCAACGTGCTGATCGAAGGCGAAACCGGCACCGGCAAGGAGCTGGTCGCGCGCTGCCTGCATGACTTCAGCCGGCGCCACGCCCACCAGTTCGTCGCCCTGAACTGCGGTGGGCTGCCGGAGAACCTGTTCGAAAGCGAGATCTTCGGCCACGAAGCCAACGCGTTTACCGGCGCCGGCAAGCGCCGCATCGGCAAGATCGAGCACGCCCATGAAGGCACGCTGTTTCTCGATGAAGTGGAAAGCATGCCGATCAACCTGCAGATCAAACTGCTGCGGGTCCTGCAGGAACGCACCCTTGAACGCCTGGGTTCGAACCAGAGCGTGGCCGTGGATTGCCGGGTAATCGCCGCCACCAAGTCCGACCTCGATGAACTGAGCCGCGCCAGCCAGTTCCGCAGCGACCTGTACTACCGTCTCAATGTGGTCACCCTGGAACTGCCGCCACTGCGCGAGCGCCGTGAAGATATCCTGCAGTTGTTCGAACACTTCCTGCAGCAGTCCTCACTGCGCTTCGATCGCCTCGCCCCGGAGCTGGACAACCAGACTCTGTCGAACCTGATGAGCCACGACTGGCCGGGCAACGTACGCGAACTACGCAACGTCGCCGAACGCTTCGCCTTGGGCCTGCCCGCGTTCAAGAAAAGCGGCACGGGCGGCAGCACCCACGGCCTGGCCTTTACCGAGGCGGTGGAAGCCTTCGAACGCAACCTGCTCGTTGACGCCCTGCAACGCAGCGGCGGCAACCTGACCCAGGCCAGCCAGGAACTGGGGATGGCCAAGACCACGCTGTTCGACAAGGTCAAGAAATACGGGTTGAGTCACTGATGGATCTATTCTTGAAAGCCGCCCTCGGCGCGGCGGTGGTGCTTATATTGGCCGCACTGGCCAAGACCAAAAACTATTACATCGCAGGCTTGGTGCCGCTGTTTCCGACCTTCGCGCTGATCGCCCACTACATCGTCGGCAAGGGCCGCTCGGTCGAGGATTTGAAGACCACCATTGTGTTTGGGATGTGGTCGATCATTCCGTACTTTGTGTACTTGGCGACGTTGTATGTGATGGTGGACCGGATGCGGTTGGAGGCGTCGCTCGCCGTGGCCGCAGTGGCCTGGTTGATGGCGGCAACCGTCCTGGTAAGCGTCTGGGTACGCCTGCACACCTGACACACCACAGTCCAAATGTGGGAGGGGGCTTGCTCCCGATGGCGTTGGGTCAGTCAATAAATTCATGGCTGACATACCGCTATCGGGAGCAGCCCCCTCCCACAGTTTTAATCACAGTGTGTCAGCGGATTATTTTGTCGACTTGGATGCCCAGCTTCTTCAGGCGGTACCAAAAGCTGCGCTCCGAAATCCCGATCTTCGCTGCTGCCGCGGCCTGCACGCCATTGCTCTCCTGCAACGCCGCCAGAATGTAGGCTTTCTCCACTTCCGCCAGCGCCGCATCCAGGTCCTGCGGCACACCCGGCCCGTCGCTGAGGATCGCCGTCACCCCGCCCTCGCTCGGTTTCGAAGCAAACAGATACCCCGGCAAATCGATATCCTCGATCACCGGCGAAGCCGCTACGATGGTCGCTCGTTCCACGCAGTTTTGCAGCTCACGGATATTGCCCGGCCAGTGGTACGCCGCCATGGCCTGCAAGGCTTCCGGGCTGAACCCGGTGATGCGTTTGCCGGCGGTCGCGCTGAGGGTGCGGGCGAAGTGCCGGGCCAGGGGTGCGATGTCTTCCACGCGCTCGCGCAGGGCCGGCAAAGGAATCGGGAAGACATTCAGCCGGTAATACAGGTCTTCGCGAAATTCCTTGTTGGCCACCGCGTCCAGCAGGTTCTTGTTGGTCGCGGCGATCACCCGCACGTCCACCTTGCGCTCGCGGGGATCACCCACCGGTTCGATGACCCGTTCCTGCAAGGCGCGCAAAATCTTGGCCTGCAAGGCCAACGGCATATCACCGACTTCATCGAGGAACAGCGTGCCCTTGTCGGCCTGCATGAAGCGCCCTACCCGGTCGGCCACAGCGCCGGTGAAGGCGCCTTTGCGATGACCGAACATCTCGCTTTCCAGCAGCCCCTCAGGAATCGCCGCGCAATTGACCGCCACGAACGGTTGGTCGGCACGGCTGCCATGCTTGTGGATCGCGCGAGCAACCATTTCCTTGCCGGTGCCGCTTTCGCCGGTCAGCAGGATGGTTGCGCTGCTGTCGCGCACCGAGTCCACCGCTTGCAGCACTTTACGAAACGCCGGACTGTCACCCACCAAGCTGTCGAACTGTGCATGTTCATCCAGCTCGGCACGCAGGCGCGCGTTATCGCGCATGATGTCGCGAAACTGCAGGGCCTTGGCCACGGTGATGTCCAACTCGTCGATATCGAACGGCTTGGCAATGTAGTCGTAGGCACCATTGCGCATCGACTGCACGGCATTTTTCACCGTGCTGTAGGCCGTCATCACGATCACCGGCAACTGCGGGTAGCGCTGCTTGATCTCGGCCAGCAACGCCGGCCCGTCCATGCCCGGCATGCGCCAGTCGCTGATGACCAGGTCGATGTCCTCCTGCTCCAGTACCTTGAGCGCATGCAGGCCATTGCCGGCGGTAAACACCTGGATGCCGTTCTGGCTCAGGGCGGATGACAACAGGTCGCAGAGCTTGGGCTCGTCGTCGACCACCAATACGTTATGCGTCATGCCCGTTCTCATCCTCGCCGTCGTCTTCACCGTTAGCCGGAATGTACAGGTTGAAGGTGGCGCCGGCATCTTTCTCACTGAGGCACTCGATGCTGGCGTCATGACTCTCCATGATCGAATAGACTTTGGCCAGGCCCAGCCCCGTGCCCGAGGCCTTGGTGGTGACGAACGGCGTGAAAATGCGCTCGACCATATCCGCCGGGATGCCCTGGCCGGTATCGGCAATGCTGATCACGGTAGTGTCACCCACGCTGCGGATACCCAGGGTGAGGCGCCCGCCTTCAGGCATCGCGTCGATGGCGTTGAGAATCAGGTTCAGGCAGGCCTGCTTGAGCTGCTTGGCATCCGCGTAGAGCGTGGCGTCGGGCGCCTGGTCGTCAATCTGTGCATCGATATTGTGAGTACTCAACTCCGGGCCACAGAAGCCGAGGATGTCTTCCACCAACGGGCGGGCCGGTTGCTGTACGCGGATCGGCGGATTGGGCTTGGCGAAGTCGAGGAATTCGGTGATCAGGTCGTTGATCCGGCTGACCTCGCTGATGACGTACTCCAAGTGGCGCTTGTCGGCGTCCGGAAGGTCGGCGCGCCGGTGCAACAGTTGAGTGGCCGTCTTGATGATGCCCAGCGGGTTGCGGATTTCATGGGCCAGGCCCATGGCGACTTCACCCAGGGCATGCAGACGATCACGCCGGCGCAGTTGGGCTTCCAGGTGATGCAATTCGCCCAGGCGTTCAGTCATGTGGTTGAAGGTGCTGCTCAGTTGCGCCAGCTCGTCGCCGCCGCTGACCTCTACCCGGTGCGCGTAGTTGCCGGAGATCACCGCATTCACGCCTTGGGACAAGTCCCGCAGCGGCTGGGTCAGGCGCCGCGACACCCACACCCCTGCCGCCAGTGAAAGCGCCGAGCTGACCAGGAAAATCAGCACGAACAAGTTGCTCTGATTCACCAGCCCCACCAGGCTCGTGTGGCGCAGCAGGCCGCTGAAGATCACGCCTTGCAGCTCGCCGGCATCGTTGAATATCGGCCAGTACAAGCCGCTGTACTGGTTGGTGAACTGCTCGCTCGGCTGCCGGGTGCTGCGCAGCTCGGCTTCGACGTTCTTCGGGATGCGCGCCGGGTGGTTTTCGAAGCGCTGGGTGGAAAATATCTCGGAAAACCCCGTGGCATTGGCCAGGTACAGGCGCAGGTCGAGGGAATGTACATCGGCCACGCTGGTAAGGAAGCTGCTGTCCAGGTAGGTGGCCACCAGCAACAGATAATCGACCCCATCGCGGTTGGTTTCGAAGGTCGATACCACCAGGCCCGTGCTGACACCGGCCACCTGTACGGTCTGCAATACCGTGTTGCTGGTCAGGTTGATCTGCTTGACGATGTCGTCGGCGGCGGTGCTGAACACCACCTTGTGATCACTGCTACGAATCAGCGCCACCACATCGATGTCGGTGGCATCGGCGATGTCGGCGGTGAGCCGGTCATGCCGTTCGGCCTGCCGCGATGAGGGTGGGCTGGTGTAGCGCAGGAACAGCTTGGCCATGCGCGCGTTGTCGTGAAGGATGTCGCCGATCTCGTCCTTGACGATCTTGGTCGACTCCTGCAGCCAGATACGCACGTTGCTGTCGAAAATCTGCGACAACGTGGTGGCGGCCAATTCCGCCGCGATCATGGTCGGAATGACGCTGACCAGCCAGAAGGCCAGCACCAGCTTGCGCTGGACGCTCCAGCGCGAAATGGCAAAGGGGCGGGCTTTCTGGCGGGTCTTGGTGATCATCAGGTTTCGCTTATCGCAGCAGCCATGGCAGGGTCGGAACGATCCGGTCGGAACAACATTTTGACTAACTTGAGCACGCCGTTGACCAGCCTATTGCGGTGGCGGAAGAACAGGCTGTTGCCCTGGAACTGGCAGCCCAGGCGCAGTTTACTGGCATACCCGGCCTGGCCGCACTCGTACACCGCAATATTGTGTTGAATACAGTAGTCGACATTGGTCAGCCAGCTACGGAAGTACAGGTTGTACTCACGGCTGAACGCGATGTCATGCCCGAAAAACTTGTCGATCAGCCGATGCTCGTCGAGCAGGATCAGGTTGAACGCCACCAGGTGCTCGTCCACCCAGTAAAGAACACACACCGCACGCGCTTGCAGCTGTTCGAGAATCCCGGTGAAGTAACCGGCGGGCAGGCGTTCGAACTGCAAGTCCGCGCGCATCAGCGTGGATTCATAGAGGCGCATGACCTCGGGCAGCACATCATCGATGTTGTGCCGCCACTCCACTCGCGGCCCCGGTGCGCGCAGTTTGCGGCGCAGGTCTTTGCGCGTGGATTTACCCAGCGAGCCAAGGTAAGCGTCCACTGAGCCGTAAGGCAGCGGCAACACGCCCGTAGGCAGGCTCGGCATGCTTTGAAAGCCAGCCGTACGGCAACTTTCGGCCCAATGCGGGTCGTTGCTCGGTGCGTCCTTGACCGCCAGCAGGCCGATGCCAAAGTCATCCGCATCCCGGCGCGCGACCTCCAGCAAGTGCTTGAGCAACTGCGGGCGCCGCGCATCCGCCACGCCACTGGCAAAACCGACGTCGCAGCGCTCGGCCACCGGCGAACCGAGGGCATACAACCCCAGTTGCAACAGACCCGGCCACAGTCGCGCCACACGTTCGGTCAAGCGCTTGCCGGCGCCCGACAGCGTCGTGTCGAGACGATAATGGGTGATGAACGCTACAGCCACTGCCGCCAGCGTTCCCTCTTCGTAAACCGCCAGGTAACGCCACTGAAAGTCATCGATCGCGGCGTTTTCCACCGCGAGGTAATAGTCCCAGTCCTCCAGGGCACCGGGAAAACAGTCATTCCAGGCATCGCGCTGGATAGCCCGGATGGTGGGGAAGGCTTGGGTGGTTATCACATCTGATCCCTTTGTGGCGAGGGAGCTTGCTCCCGCTGGGCTGCGAAGCAGCCCCCTCAACAGCAGTGAGTTCTTCCAGCTAAAAAGAGGCCGCCGGTTTCTGGGCAGCTTCGCTGCCCAGCGGGAGCAAGCTCCCTCGCCACAACAGCTCAGGTTCGACGGACCGAATGCGCTGCTCGATAAACTCGGCGCTCAACTCGATCACCCGGCGGTATTGCAGGTCGACGGTGATCATGTGGTAGCAGTTATCCAGCAGGATCTTGGTCACCGGGCCACCGAGGTGGCGCTCCACGTAATCGGCGTTCCAGCGGCTGGTGATGTCGTCCTCGAGGGAGTGCAGCACCAGCGTCGGTACCTTGACCTCGGGCATGCGTTTCCTGACCACGGCGTTCAGGCGGTGCAACTCGCGCACAGTAATGCCTTCCATGGTCAACAACCCCGCCTCGCTGCTTTCGCCTTGCTTCATCTGCCGCTCGACGACGGCCCGCAGGCGTTCGTTCTTGATGCCGTAGGGCGGCTTTTCTTCGAAGCTGCACAGGTGCACGCCGAACGGAATCTTCATCAGCAACGGCGTAAGAAACGCCAGTTTGTTGATGCTCCAGCCGTCGTACTTCAAGGTGGTGGAATACATCAGCAGCCCGGCGACTCGCCCAGGGTGTTCGGCAGCCACATACATCGACATCACCGCGCCCATGGACAAGCCGCCAACGAACACTTGCGCGTGACGCCGCTCGATCTGTGCGAAGGTCTTGCGCACCCCTTCGTACCAGTCCCGCCAGCCGGTGGCCTGCAAGTCGCTGTTATCACCGCAGTGCCCGGCCAGGGTGGGCACGTACACTGTGCAGTTGCCCGCCTTGACCAGCCCTTTGGCGACCTGGCGCAATTCCGTCGGGGTGCCGGTCAGGCCGTGAATCAACAGGATCCCGACCGGACCAGCACCGAGAACGAAGCCGGCATCACCTTCACCGAGGTCGATCTCGCCGGCACTCACCGTGTGGTCGCTCGCACCAGCAGTTGCTCGAGCAGCTTCAGGCCCAGCTCGATTTCCGGGTAGCTGATTTCCAGGGACGGCGCCAGGGTGATCACGTTCTTGTAGTAGCCGCCCACGTCGAGGATCAGGCCGAGCTTCTGGCCATCCACCAGCATGTCGCCTTTCATGCCCTCCTCGACCATGTAGTCCAGGGTTGCCTTGTCTGGGGTGAAACCGTCCGGGCCGCAGATTTCGCAGCGCAGCGCCAGGCCCAGGCCGTCGACGTCGCCGATGATCGGAAAACGTTTCTGCAAGTCCTGCAGGCCTTCGAGGAAGTATTTACCCTTGGCCATGACCATCGCGCCGTAGTCGACTTCGCTGGTCATCTTGAACATTTCCAGGCCGACCGCCGTACCCAATGGGTTGGAAGCGAAGGTGGAGTGGGTCGAACCTGGCGGGAAGATTTTCGGGTTGATCAACTCTTCACGGGCCCAGATGCCCCCCAGCGGGTTGAGGCCGTTGGTCAGCGCTTTGCCGAACACGATCACGTCCGGCTGCACGTCGAAGTGCTCGATCGACCACAGTTTGCCGGTGCGGTAGAAACCCATCTGGATTTCGTCGCTGACCATCAGGATGCCGTGCTGGTCCAGTACATGCTTGAGCTCGCGGTAGAAGTTCATCGGCGGGATCACGTAGCCGCCGGTGCCCTGGATCGGCTCGACGTAGAACGCCGCGTATTCGCACTGGTTGGTTTTCGGGTCCCAGACGCCGTTGTATTCAGTCTCGAACAACCGCGCAAATTGCTGCACACAGTGGCTGCCGTACTCTTCCTTGGTCATGCCCTTCGGGCCACGGAAGTGATAAGGGAACGGGATGAAGTTGGCGCGCTCGCCAAAGTGACCATAGCGGCGACGGTAGCGGAAGCTGGAGGTGATCGACGAGGCGCCGAGGGTGCGCCCGTGGTAGCCGCCTTCGAAGGCGAACATCAGGCTCTTGCCGTTGGACGCGTTACGCACCACTTTCAACGAGTCTTCAATCGACTGCGAACCACCGACGTTGAAGTGCACGCGACCGTCGAGGCCGAACTTGTTCTTGGCGTCCACCGCGATCATTTCCGACAGCTCGATCTTGCCCTTGTGCAGGTACTGGCTGGCAATCTGCGGCAGGGTGTCGATCTGTTGTTTCAATGCGTTGTTCAGGCGCGGGTTGGCGTAGCCGAAGTTGACAGCCGAGTACCACATCTGCAGGTCGAGGTAGGCCTGGTCTTCGGTGTCCCACACGTAGGAACCTTCGCAACGGCTGAAAATACGCGGCGGCTCGATGTAATGCACGGTGTCGCCGTAGGAGCAGTACTTGGCTTCTTTATCCAGAAGGATCTGGTCTTCAGTGGTAGCGATACGGATATCAGACATGATGGAAAATTTCCTGAGTGTCGGCAGTAAAGGATGTGGCGTTGGCGGCGATGCCTTGTGGCAGTTGCGCCAGCAATGCAGGCACTTCGGCAAAGGTGTCGAAGCGCGCGTGGGGAATCTGGTGGGCGACGCAATACTCGGCGAGGCTGCCCTTGGCGAACACGAAGTCGGCGGTGGAGGCCACGCACATGTCGGACTTGCCGTCGCCGATCACCAGCACGCGCTTGTTGCGCGGCGTGGATTTGCATTTGCAGTTGCCGGAAGCGGCGCGGCAGGCATCGCTGGCATACGGGAAGTCAATGCGCCAGCTGTTCTGGTCGACCTGGCGCAGACGGTTGGCGAGGATCGGCAGCAAGGTCACATAGTTGCGCGACAGAATGCGCGCGATGCCTTGCTCGATGCCGTCGCTGACCACTTCGATGGTCGCGCCCAGGCCCATGACGTGATCGACGAAATCCGGAAAGTCCGGGTCGATCTCGACACTGTCGAAATAGGCCAGCAACTCGCTCGGGGTCGCCTTGATCAGCGCCAGTTGGCGGCTCAGGCATTCGCGTGAGCCGATATGCCCGTCCAGCCATTCCTGTTCGATGGTTTCCCATTCGGGACCGGCGAAGCGTTGGAGGACGTTGTCGATGACATCGGTGGGGGTGATGGTCCCGTCGAAGTCACACACGATATGCCATTGGATCATTGCGTCTACCTTTGGAAAGAGGCGCGCTGTATGCGCTTGCCTTACCGGTAGAGCAGGGAGTGTGCCAATTGGCCAAAGCCCAGCGGGGCTGGGGGTTTGCTGGATATTCCGAGCGACAGGTGCGCCGCAAGCTACAATTTTTGTAGCTTGCTACAAACAAGATGAGTGCTTGCGCAGGCGCCAGGGTTTGCGCGTTCATGCGCGCCTGTTCACTCATCAGGAACTGTGACCATGTTAAGGATCACATGCGCTGCGCTCGTCGGGCTGCTGAGCCTCAGCGCCCAGGCCGGTGGCATCACCGGAGACGTCGGCGCAGGCGTCAGCTACCAACCCCACGACCCGACCGGCAGCCGCTACGAAACCCGCCCCGTGCCCTACCTGGACCTGGACTGGGGCGACGTCAGCCTGAGCACCGATGACGGCTTGACCTGGAGCGCGCTGAACGCCCACGGCCTCACCGCCGGCCCGTACATCAATTATTTGTCGGGGCGTACCTCCAATGGTGCGCTGCAAGGCCTGCGCAATGTGTCGGACATGGCCGAGGTCGGCGGTTTCGTCCAGTACGCGCCGGCCGATTTCTGGCGGGTCTACGCGCAGCTGGGCCAGGCCGTGGGCGGTGGTCATTCCCAGAGCGGGGTGCTGGGCAAGGTCGGCGGTGAACTCGGTTACCCGCTGGGCGGTGGGATTATCGGCAGCAGCGGCCTGGTGGCGCACTTTGCCGACGCGCGCCAGAACCAGACGTTTTTCGGGGTGGACGATAACGAGGCGGCCGCCACGGGGTTCAAGGCCTATAACGCCAGTGGCGGTTTCCAGAACGTCACCTTGAGCCAGAGCTTCCAGTTCCCCCTGGCGCGCAACTGGTCATTGCTGACCAGTGCGAGTTGGGTGCACCTGGTCGGCTCGGCGGCCAACAGCAGCATCGTCAGGCAAGCCGGCGAGGTGAACCAGGGCCAGGTGCAGACGGCGATCAGCTACACCTTCGATTGATTCACCTCGGTCAAAATGTGGGAGGGGCGGTGCGACGATTCGACTTGCTCCCGATAGCGGTGGGTCAGTCAATACACCTTTGGCTGATACACCGCTATCGGGAGCAAGCCCCCTCCCACATGGGATCGTGTTTCAGTTCTCTTCGCCTTCGGCCAGCAGGGCGATACCGGCAATGATCACCACAACCCCCACCCAATGCAGCGGACTGATGTGCTCCCCCAACCCCAGCCAAGACCCCAGCAGTACCGCCACGAACACCAGCGAACTCAACGGAAAGGCCAACGACAGACTGCTGCGCCGCAGGATCAGCATCCACACGAAAAACGCGCTGATATAACTGGCAATCGCCGCCAGAATCCCCGGGTTGCGCGCGACATCCGCCAGCCACTGCCAGGTGAAATCCATCTGCCCCAATTGATCACCGGCCACCTTGGTAAACAGCTGCCCGGCACTTTCAGTGGCGATCAACAGCGCCCACAGCACCAGCGTGCCAAGCCGCCCATGCAACCAGCCCGTGTCGACGGTTTGCGTACTCATGCCTGGCCCCCCGCAATCGCCACCAACATCACCCCAACCGTAATCACCAGCGTGCCCAGCCAACGCCGTCGGCTGACGGTTTCCTTGAGCACTACCCTGCCCGCCAGCACCACCAGGCAATAGGCCAACGCCGCCAGCGGAAACAGCAGGCTCAATGGCGCACGGGACAAGGCTTCCAGCCAGACGAAAAACTCGATGACATAGGCCCCGATGCCGGCCCAGAGCAGCGGCGCATTGAACACCTGGCCCCAGAACGCGCGCAGACGGAAACCGCCATCGAGTTGCGGCAGACGGTCCACGCCCAGCTTGAAACACAACTGGCCGATCACATCGAGCACGATGGAAAGCGCCAGCAACATCACCACGGTCAGGCTCACGGGAACAACTCCTCGAACAGATCGATCAGCGCCGCATTGGTCGCGGCATTGCGCTGCAAATCCTGCGCGCTCCAACGCTCGGGCGGAGGCTGGTCGGACTTGGCTTCCCAGCGCTTGAACGCGTTGCTGAAGGCCGGCGCGGCGAACTCGCCGCACACGTCGATGCCGATGATGCGTTTATGCGCCGCCAACGCCCGCAGGGCCTGGAGCAAGTGGCTCAGGCGCATGCCGCCCTGGTCCCAGTTGGTGGCGGCGTCTTCACTGGCGAGCACGTCTTTGTCGAGGGTGATCCAGACCGCGTCGGTGGGCAGGCTGGCGATCATCTGGTCCAGGAACGTGGTCCAGTCCAGCTCCGCCAGGTTGCGCCAGTGCAGGTGATTTTCCTGCTGTCGGTGCCCGGCGCCATCGCCAACCCGGCCCCAGACTTTCGAGGGCGGGTGCTGCCAGGGGAACAGCTGCAACTGCCCGCGCTTGAGGGCGCCGAGGTTACCGCCGCGCAGCTGCGGGTTATGCAGGTCGTCGCTGCAAGGGCCCAGGGTGACGATGCGTTTGATCGCCGGCATCTTCAGCGCGCGGTTGACCCACGAACCGCAGTGACGCTTGGGCGCAAAGCGCACCCAGTCGGGGTGGTTGTCGAAGTGGATCAGGCTGATGGGTTCTTTCAGGTCGGCGAGAAACGCCGGCGTGAGGTGGTGATAGTCGCCGGAGCCGACGAACAGGATTTCCGGGCGCGCATCCCTGGGCCGTGGCCGCTGGGCCAGGCGCTCGACGAAACGTTTCCAGGTTTTTTCGGTGGACCACAGGCGCAGTTTCGGGCCCAGGTCCAGCAGATCCAGGCGCGTGGCCCGGCCGCTGGCCAACCGCTGGGCAATCGGCGCCTGAGCGGTGAGGCTGTGGTCGAGGTCAAGAATATTCAAGGCAGTGTTTCATCCCTAATGGCAGCGCCCAACCGCAGGCCGGGTGGGCTTCAGGGGGTCAATGCAAGGGATGGGCCAGGGGGCAATGAACACAGGGCACATGTGGGAGGGGGCTTGCTCCCGATGGCGGTGTATCAGTCAATACATGTGCTGACTGATCCACCGCCATCGGGAGCAAGTCGAATCGTCGCACCGCCCCTCCCACATTGGGTTTACTGTTTGGCGTCTTCGATGATCTGACGAATCGCCCCAACAAATGCCTCAGCCGGCTGCCCACCGCTCACGGCATACTGGTCGTTGAACACGATGGTCGGCACCGAGGTCACGCCACGGGTGATCCACAGCTTCTCCTGCTCACGCACCTCTGCTGCATATTCGTCGCTGGCGAGAATCTCGGCGGCGCGCTTGAGGTCCAGGCCGACGCTTTCGGCGATGATCGCCAGGGTCGCGTGGTCGGAGGGGTCCTGGCCGTCGGTGAAATAGGCTTTGAACAGCGCCTCCTTGAGGTTGTATTGCAAGCCTTCCAACCCGGCCCAATGCAACAGGCGGTGCGCATCGAAGGTGTTGTAGATGCGGCTCTGGCCATCGGTGCGAAAGGCAAAGCCCAACGCGGCGCCCATGTCGCGAATGCGCTCGCGGTTGGCCTGGGACTCTTCGGCGCTGGAGCCGTATTTCTCAGTGATATGTTCCACGATGTTCTGCCCGTCGGCGGGCATGTTCGGGTTCAGCTCGAACGGTTGGAAATGAATCTCGGCCTGCACCTCGGCGCCAAGCTGGTCAAGGGCTTCGGTCAGGCCGCGCAGGCCGATGATGCACCAGGGGCAAGACACGTCGCTGATGAAATCGATTTTCAGGGGAGTACTCATGGGCAGGCCACCTCGCTGGCATTAATGCGCCGCAAAAGCGACACGATACACCACCTTCACAGCAGCTTCGAAGGCGCGCCCAGGTCGATCTGCGCCCAGTGCGCGGTATCTTCGCGATGGGCTTGCAGGTAAGGCAGCACCGCCGCCAGCAACGGCGCCTTGAACGCCTCCTGGAAACGGTGGGCCAGGCCTGGAATCAATTTCAACTGACTGCCCTGGATATGCGCGGCCAGATGAACGCCATGCATCACCGGCAGCAACGGGTCGGCGGTGCCATGAACTACCAGGGTCGGCACGCGCAGTTGGTTGAGCAACGGCACGCGGCTCGGCTCGGCGAGGATCGCCATGATCTGGCGCTTCACGCCTTCGGGGTTGAACGCACGGTCATAGGACAGCGCCGCCTGATGCAGCAATGCCTGGCGATCATCCTGCACATTCGGGCTGCCCAGTGCCGCAAGCAAATCCGCCTGCTGTTCCAACGCCACCTCACGATTAGGCGCGCTGCGCCGCGACAGCAACTGCACCAGTGCCGCATTCGGGCCGGCAGGCCTTCGGCGCCGGAGCTGGTCATGATCAGGGTCAGGCTTTCCACCCGCTGCGGCGCCATCGCCGCCAGATGCTGGGCGATCATGCCGCCCATGCTCGCCCCCAGCACATGAAATTGCCGGACCTGCAACGCATCCATCAAACCCAAGGCATCGTCGGCCATGTCGGTCAGCGTGTAGGGCGCCGCCACCGGCAGGCCGAGCTTGTAGCGCAGCACCTCGAAAGTCAGGTTGGCGCTGGCCGGTGCCTGGCGCCAGGTGGACAGGCCAACATCGCGGTTGTCGTAGCGGATCACCCGAAAACCTTGCTGGCACAGGGCGACGACCACTTCGTCAGGCCAGTGGATCAACTGCCCGCCCAGGCCCATCACCAGCAGCAAGGCAGGGTCGGACGCACGCCCGATACTTTGGTAGGCGATGCTTACCTGAGCCAGGTCGACCGTTTGGGTCGGGACATTGACGTCACATCGAGAAGCCGCAAAAGACGGCAGGCCGAACAACAGAGCGGCCAGTAAAAGCAACACGCGCATGAAAAACACCGAAACGCAGAACCCCAGTAGAGCGCGAGTCTGATGAAGTTTGTTCAAGCGCGCTGCCACAGTTCGATGACAGTTTGATGAAGAGTGCCAGGCGGTCCTGGTCGACATGCACTGCAACATGAGACAAACTCACGCCATTGCGCTTCGTCACAAATTGTCTTCATGGAGAGCCCGTGCTCGAGATCCGTCACCTCAAGACCCTGCACGCCCTGCGCGAAGCCGACAGCCTGGTGGAGGCGGCCGAGCGCCTGCACCTGACCCAGTCCGCGCTGTCTCACCAATTCAAGGAACTCGAAGAGCGCCTGGGCATGCCGCTGTTCGTGCGCAAGACCAAACCGGTACGTTTCACCAGCGCCGGCCTGCGCCTGCTGCAACTGGCGGACGCCACCCTGCCCCTGCTGCGCGGCGCCGAGCGCGACATCGCACGCCTGGCCGGCGGCACCGCCGGGCGCCTGCACATGGCCATCGAATGCCACAGCTGCTTCCAGTGGCTGATGCCGACCATCGACCAGTTCCGCGATGCCTGGCCCGAAGTCGAGCTCGACCTGGCCTCGGGCTTTGCCTTCGCGCCGCTGCCGGCCCTGGCCCGTGGCGACCTCGACCTGGTGGTGACGTCCGACCCGCTGGAGCTGCCGGGCATCACTTATGTGCCGCTGTTCACCTACGAAGCCATGCTCGCCGTGGCCAACCAGCACCCGCTGGCGAATAAATCCTACATCGTGCCGCAGGACCTACTGACGCAAACCCTGATCACCTACCCGGTGGAGCGTGATCGCCTGGACATCTTCACCCGCTTTCTGGAGCCGGCCGACGTGGAACCCGCCCAGGTGCGCACTTCGGAACTCACGGTGATGATGATGCAACTGGTGGCCAGCGGCCGTGGCGTGTGCGGCATGCCCCATTGGGCGCTGCACGAGTACAGCTCACGCGGTTATGTGAAGGCCAAGCGGCTGGGCGAGAAAGGTTTGTTCGCCACGCTGTATGCGGGGATTCGCGCGGACATGCTGGATGCGCCGTACATGCGTGACTTCTTGCTGACGGCCAAGGACACGTCATTTTCGACGCTCGATGGCGTGAGTGCGGTGCGCTGAGGCCCGCGACAGGCTCCCCGTTACCTGCATTGGCACGGCACTGAACCTGTGGCGGCTCAGGAGCCGAAGCCTCTCTAACTGATGCTATGCGTTACCTGAGACCAACCCGGCATACTGCTCGGCTGTCCGAGACACATGCACCGCTGGGCCCCTTGGCGCCGCGCCTACACTCGACCCTCACATTCATCCGGGCGCACGGCACCCTCGCTCAACCTGCGCCCTTTAGTAAGGGTTCGCGCATGCACACTTCATTGCCTTCTTCCCCAGCCCGACAGGGTGACGATCCACAACCGATCCAGGCCAAATACACGCCCCTCGTCACTTTTCAGCCCGTGACGTGGCCTGTGGTGCCCCCGGCGTCTTCGACCGAGGACCAGCAGGAGCACCTCATCGGCGAGCTCGCCAAACTCAACGTCCAAACCAACGACCTGATACAGGCACAGCCAGGCCTGGGCAGGGTGTATCAGCATAAATTGACTGAAGCCTTTCCCCATTCGCCCCGGCCCATCAACCCCAACCAGATCTTTTACAGCCGTTACCGGGAGGACCAGGAGGGGCAACGGCAACTCTTGTCCAGCGAACCGTTGGGGTCGTTGCTCACCCGGTTGCGCGCGACAGACGGCGGCACCTATTTGACCCAACAGAGCGGTGCCTTCTACCGGGAACCCAACACACTGGACGCGGACAAGCACCTGTCTTCAAACGGCACGGCGGCGCAGCTGGCCGGCTCGACGGAAATCGCCGTCATCCAAAGTCTGAACGCGTTCTGGGACACCGCCGAGGACGACCAACCCGACCCGGAGGAACAACTGATTGCCTTGCGTCGCCAGGTGCTGGCCCATCAACTGGCGCTGCGCACGGTGGATGGCACGTTATCGGCGGCCGGGCGGACACTGGCCGACAATGTGCTCAAGTACCCCACTGCGGCGGCGCGGGAAAAGGCCTTCGCCATCGACGACAGGCCCGCGGTATACCGACTGATGCTGGAGGACGGCAGTGAGTTCGCCGCCGCATTCATCCTCAACGCCACGGGCAAGACTCCGCCTACGGGCAGCGTGATGCTGTACAGCCCGGGCGAGGCGTTTGAGGAATATGAAAACCTGGACCGTTTGAATCAAGCCGTGGCGGCGCGCATACGCGAAGGCGGCCCGGCCGGCAAGCGCCTGCTCGCAAGCCTGTCGAAAACGGCCCGCGCAGGGCTGCCCGGTTTGCCCGTGCTGGCCGCAAGCCCGCCAACGATAGAGGCCGATATCGTGGCGCACTGTGTTCGCTCAGTACGAATTCGACAATATTTTGCTGTGCGCGAAGCCCTGCGCAAGGAAACATTGCCGGTGGCCGGCGAACTCGATCTGGCGGCGGACACCACCCAGTATCTGGACATCACCGATGCCTTTGCCACACGTAATCTGCGCCTGATAGAGGTGCGCGAACCCGAGTGGCTGAAAACTGCCGACGTGCACGACCAGGCCCGCTACAGGCAACTGGAACAGGCGATGAGTGACAGCAATGCGGCGCTCATGCCTTTTCTTGAAAAGGTTCAGACACTGGAAACGTTTTCACTCGAACACACAGACAAGGTCCTGAAACAACTGAAACCGGCCTATGCCGACGTGGATATTGCCCCGTATAAAAGCCTGGTTCGTCTGCGTCTGTCCTCCTCCCTGTCGGTGGAGTTGACGGGGTATCGCGACGAGAACACCTCGGTCGTTTACATCACCGCCGATGAAAAAATAAACATCCCACGGTTTCTGCAAGGCCAGACACTGACCCGTGGCACCTGGAAGAGCCGGGTCGTCATAGACCTGCGCACACTGGGCAGTTACGCCCAGCGCAATGTCGACCCATGGTCCGCGCATGACTTCCACAGAACCATCAGCGCCACCGCCACCCTTGTCGATACCGACGGCAACACCAAGGGCGCGCTTGGCGATTCGGATTTACGCGCGCTCGCCCAAGAAGCCGACATTGGAGGAAAATACGCCGAGTACCTGAGATCAACCTTTTCGCAGGGCAGCGAAGGCAACAGCTTCGCCACCGCCTGGCAGCGCGCCAACGCGGCGAAAATGCACAAGGACGCCCTGGAGAGCCGGTTGAATCCCGATGTTCACAAGCTGTTTATATTCAAGACGCCCGGGAGCGGGCTTGACTGGATAAAGGCGGTGGTCGAGTACCCCGATTCCACAGAACGCCCCCGGGTCAGCGCGTCCGAGATCGACGTGAACCTGTTGGTGATGGGCGGCGCACTGGATGAAGGCCGAGGGGGGCAAGTGATCAACGGCGTGTTGATCATTCAGCGAAAAGGCACCACGCCTGGCGGCGTCTGCGTGCTGTATACACCGGATGCCCCGGATGAAGCGCCGTTCAGGGAACTGGCCAACGGCCTGAGAGAGCTGGACGCGCTGAAGGCAAAACCGCAATGGCGAGCCTACTTCAGCGCGCGCATGGCCACTAACGATGCGCACGAGCGCTCACGGATCTTCAGCGACACACGCGGCGTGCACCGCTATGCCTTAACAACGATAACCGGCAATTTTCACGCGTATTTGTATCTGGTGCAGCTTGGGTTTCAACTCGCGCATGCCGCTTTCCGTTCACGCAGCAATGCGCAGATTTCCCGCGAGTCCACCGTAAACGCCTTTATGTTCGGCATTGAAGTGGCCGATCTTTTTATCGGCCTGGTGCCCGGCAAGGCCGCACAGACGTTTGTGCGCAGGGGCATAGAGAAAGGGCTAGGCCTGACCAGACAACTGGGCCGCCGTATGCCGGGGCTGGTCCGAAAAATCGGCACCCACCACAGGGCACGCATCGCGGTCACAAAGGCTTCGATCCGGCCGTTGGAGCCGGCCTGGGTCGATGTTGCCGCGTATCGGTTGCCCCAACCGATCGACGCATTCTTTGATGTGGAAGAATTTGCCCAGGCGAACCACTACACGCTGTGGCGCACATCGGGCAACGCCCCGTGTTTTTTTGACAAACACAATAATCAACTGATCGCGATGAGGGATGAAGGCGGGCGTTATCACCTGTTTCAGTCCTTTGTCGAAGACGGTGCGCGCTATGTAAAAGACCCGGCAGGAAACAGCGCGAACTTTATGGTGGTACCGGGCGACGCAAAAAGCTGGAAGCCACGTTTCGAACGCACGACAGCGGGCGGCGGCACGGTGATGGGCATGCTGCGCGGGCTCACGCCTGAACAGCAAGTCGATGCCGACCTGATCGCGGCGCTTGGTATCTACTCAACAGATGAGCAGTTAAGGTATTTCGAACCCCTCATTAAAGAAATGACGGAGCCACAGAAGCGAACACTGCTGGCGAACGCACGACAGCAGATGGGTAATATCGACGAAGCCACCTTTCGTCGCAAGATCTCGGGGCAGCGGAATTTAAGCCCACGCGCCAAAAATGAATTACGTGACGCATTGTTGAGGCTGCATTCGGAGACGGACATCTATGTCCACATAAACAGATCAACCTCGAACCTGGTCCCTCCCCTGCTCCCGTTGGACAAAGATAAATTATTTAAAAAAATAAAAAGACTAATTGGCAAAAACGATAACTTTTCAAAAGAAATCCGAGCCTCCATTAGAATTCAGGACCCCGACACAAACGCACAGTTTGTAGGTTATGCGATCACACCCAAGCAGATGAAGAGCCTGGATAAATTTGATGAAAATTATAAACTTTCAACTTGGTCATCGGATTCGCTCAAGGCGTTTCTAAACGAAAAAGGACGCCAACAAACGCTTACCCGAATAGCTACCGATAATAAAATTACGCGCGAGGAGGCGCTGGAATCGCTTTTGTCGAACCCTGAAGTACAAAAATCCTTGACCCTGTTCAGAACAATAAAATTCAAGGAAAAGCTCAAGGAACTTGGCGTGGTCTCCTACGCCGAGGACTTTAAAAAATCCGGCATTCCCTATGTCGCCATGTCACGCGGTACATACAAGAGTGGTGAGTCTGGCGTAAGAATGATCGACAGTGTCGCCGTCACGGATTTTGAAAAGAACCTCCCTCGGTTTTCAGCGTCTTTAGAGTTTGACGCCCCCCGTGTACCCATCAAAAAAATTGAAAAACCATCCCCTGCACCGACACCTTCCCCGGCTCCCCCAACGGCCCGAGACCCCGCGGTCAACATCGTGAAGCAGGACGAGTTGTTAGAAGCGCAAAGCCCGCTGCTATCAGAGAGTGCGAGAAACAAACTCGAGCAGATCACTCAGGACATTCAGGCAGGTCGTGTCAGCCGCAAAAAAATCGGCAACTACACCTATACTGATTTACCCCAGATAGAGGCAGGCGCGGGCCGTGGTCGATGGCGGGTGGCCATTGAGCGCACCGCAAAAGAGGATGGCAAAGATGTCTTCGTACTCCGAGGTATCTTTGATTATCACGATACCCGGTCGGTCGCCTGGGGAATGTAATGCCCCCTTAACCCTCGCCGCGCAGCTCACGCCACATGTGGATCTTGTCGAAGTAGTCCAGGCCCACCCGCACCGCCAACGGTTCCAGGCCGTACTGGATAAAGCCGCAGCGCCGGTACAACGCAAAGGCGGCGTCATTGCCGGCGGTGACGGTCAGTTGGACCACCTTGAGGTGCGGGTGCTCGCGTGCCTGGTCGAGTGCCGCCTGCACCAACCGGCGGCCCAGGCCGTTGCGTTGATGGGCGGCAGTCACGTACATGCCGAACAACGTCACCTTGTGCCGCGCTTTCTCCCGAGGCTCGAATGCCAGGCCGACGATGCCGACCAGTGCGTCGCCGGCATATGCGCCGAGCAAACGGTCCAACGCACCGTCCAGGCGCTTTTGCCACCAACTCAACGGCATCGCTGCGCGCTCGGCGACGCTGGAGGTGAACGCCTGGGGATAAACATCATAGGCCTCGAGCATCAATGCCCGATAGGCCTCGGCATCGCAGGCGTTGAGTGGGCGAATCGTCATGCGCCGAGCAGCGACGCGCGGTAGAGCGGCAGGATCTGGTCACGGCTCAGCGGCGCCAATGGCAGGCCGCCGTCGCCCATGGGGTCGATCCAGCGTATTTCTTCAATTTCAGCGGCCGGGGACACCGCCACGTCGATGTGCAGCTGGAACATGTCGGCCTGCACGGTGAAGCCCGGCTCGTTGGCCGCAGGCCCAGAGAACTGCCCGAGGTACACCGCTTGTGCCGGATCGATATGCAGGTTCAGTTCTTCCCGCAGCTCGCGGGCCAGCGCCTCGACCGGTTGTTCGCCAGCGTCAATCTTGCCGCCGGGCTGCATGAAAGCCAGGGTCCCGCGTTTGCGCACCAGCAAGGTCTGGCCGTGTTTGTCGATCAGGACCGCGGCAGCGATGCGGATAATTGAAGGGCTCATGTGGGAATCGTTATCTCGTCGGGTTGTTTGATAAATACGCTGTATTTTGCGCCCTCCATCGACTCGAACGCGATCAGCTTGTCCACCAGCGGCAGGTTCAGCACCTTGCCGGCGTTGAGCAGAAGCATGCCGTTGTCGGCGTTGAGGTTGCGCGCCAGGACCATGCCGTCCTCAAGTTCGCGGGTGGTGAGGACTTTGACCGTGGGGTCGCCCAGGGTCACGTCGCTGAGGAAGGTGGCGCAGGCCTGCACAAAATCCTCGACCAACTCCGGGTCGTAAAGGCGCCCGGCGTACTTGCGGATATACAGCAACGCTTCGTCGCTGTTCAGGTGCCGCTCCAGGATCAGGCCTTTTTGCAGCTCGATGAAGTCCACGGCCAGTTTCAGCAGCCGTGAACCCGCCGGGATCGCCTCGCCCTTGAGGTGGTCGGGAAACCCCGAGCCATCCCAACGCTCCTGGTGATGACGAATGATCCGCGCCG
The DNA here is from genome assembly GCF_003852255.1 of Pseudomonas sp. R1-43-08. Classification (NCBI taxonomy): domain Bacteria; kingdom Pseudomonadati; phylum Pseudomonadota; class Gammaproteobacteria; order Pseudomonadales; family Pseudomonadaceae; genus Pseudomonas; species Pseudomonas sp. R1-43-08. The sequence continues at coordinate 1,224,452 of NZ_CP027734.1, read as the reverse complement.
CGTCCTTCATCGGCTCCAGGGTCATCAACAGCGACTCGCTCTGGGTCGGGTATTCGCGATACAGCGCGCGGTCGGTGCTGTACAGCTTGTCGGACGGCGCAACCATCATGCTGTCGGTCCAGCTCAGTTTGCCGATGTTGTACAGCGCCGCAGCCATGGTCAGGTCGCGGGTGCTGGCTTCATCCATGACCTGGGCGGCGCAGTACACGCGGATCAATTCGATCAACGCGCGGTTGGTCTGCTTGTCCTTGGGCAGCCGCAGGTTGGCCAGCAACGAAAACACTTCGGTACCGGTCACGTAGCTGCGCTTGAGCTCGTCGTAGGCCAGGTCGAGCATGTCGGCGGTCTGTTGCAGTTCGGCGGTACGCGCCGTCACACGCTTTTCCAGCGTGGCGTTCAGCGCTTTGAGCTGGTCGTTCTGCTCCCGCGCAAGGCGTTCAAGCCGCTGATGTTCGAGGGTCTGCTGCAAGACCAGCTGCAACTCTTCGTCATTCCAGGGTTTGCTGATGTAGCGGTGAATCTGCCCGTCGTTGATCGCCTTGACGATGGTGGTCAGGTCGGCGTAACCGGTGAGCAGGATGCGGCCGGTGGCCGGGTACAGGCGGTGGACTTGCGCCAACAGCGTGGCCCCGTCCATACCGGGCATGCGCGCATCGCTCATCACCAGGTCGATGGGCCGGGTTGCCATGATTTCCAGCGCCTGGGCGCCGCTGGTGGCCAACACCACCTCGTAAGGCTGGTTGCGCAACAGGCGGCGCAGGCTGTTGAGGATCGACTCTTCATCATCGACCAGCAGCACAGCGGACTTCGTAGCGAGTTGTTCATCCATGGCGACTCTGCCTTCAAATTAAACGATGTGAAGCTCAATTGAACCGGTGCGCCGTGCCGATCCAGGCCAGCAGCGCGAAAATGCTGTTGATTTGACGCCAACTGGCCGTCGATATCAAGGGAGCTCAGCTATGCTGTCACTGCATGTTCACACCCCTTTGATTGTAAAACCAGGGAAGGAATCGTTATGCCGTCGAGTCTTCTGCACAGGCGCAGGGCACCATGACCCCGGAATCAGGGCGGGCCAACCGTCGCATCCTGATCGTCGATGACACGGCTTCGATCCACCAGGATTTTCGCAAGATCCTCTGCGCCGACGAGCACGGCGAGCCCTCCCTGGACACCTTGGAGTCGGCCCTTTTCGGCACCGCCGCGCCGGTACGCCAGACATTCGAGCTGGACTCCGCCTACCAGGGCCAGGAAGCGTTGGCGCTGGTGAACAAGGCCCTGCAGGCCCAGGCGCCCTATGCGCTGGTGTTTATCGACATGCGCATGCCCCCCGGTTGGGACGGTCTGCAAACCATCGAACAGCTGTGGAACGTCGACCCCAACCTGCAAATTGCCCTGTGCACTGCCTATTCCGACTACTCCTTCGAGGCGATCGAAGCGCGCTTGAAGTACAACGATCAGTTGCTGATCCTGAAAAAGCCGTTCGACCACCTGGAAATCCGCCAGATGGCCAGCGCCCTGACGTGGAAATGGCAACTGGCCCAGGACGCCGCGCTCAAGGTGATCAGCCTGGAGCGCACCATCGAAGAACGCGTGCAGGAACTGCTCAAGGTCTCGCACCTGTTGCAATACGACGCCCTCACCGGGCTGCCCAACAGTACGCTGCTGGGCGACCGGCTGACCCAGGCCATCGCCCTGGGCCGGCGACATGACACGCAACTGGCGGTGATGTTTATCGGGCTCGACCGCTTCAAGCGCATCAACAATGCCCTGGGCTACCCGGTGGGCGATGAAGTGCTCGAGCAGGTCAGCCAGAACCTGGTGGCAACGGTACGGGCCTCTGATTCGGTGTTTCGCTACGGCGCCGATGAATTCGTGATCCTGCTCAACGATATCCAGCACCCCCAGCAAACCCAGCACATTGCGCAAAAAGTGCTGAATGCCATCAGCGCGACGCGGCACGTCGCCGGGCAGGTCCTGAGCGTGACCGCGAGCCTTGGGATCAGCGTTTACCCCAACGACAGCGCCAACGCGGTGGGGTTGATCAAGCAGGCTGAAACCGCCATGCGCACCAGCAAGGAACGCGGCCCGAACGACTTCAGTTTTTATACCGAAGACATGAACCTGCGCGCCCGGCACCAGCAAAACCTGGAGAGCGCGCTGCGCCAGGCGCTGGAGCGCGATGAGTTGGTGCTGCACTACCAGCCCAAGCTGGAGCTGGAATCCGGCCGGATCGTCGGCGCGGAGGCACTGACACGCTGGTCTCATCCAAGGTCCGGCTGGATCAGCCCGGCCGAGTTCATTCCGGTCGCCGAAGACAGCGGCCTGATCGTGCGCCTGACCCAGTGGGTACTGCGCCAGGCCTGCGCACAAGCCCAAGCCTGGCGGCACATGGGCCTGGCGCCGCTGCGCATGTCGGTGAATATTTCGGCGATCGACTTTCGCCAACGCAACTTCGTCGACAACCTGGCCGCCATCCTCGAACAAACCGGCCTGCCGCCCGCCCTGCTGGAACTGGAAATTACCGAAAGCGTGCTGATGCAGAACGTCGATGAAACCGTGGCGATCCTGCAAAGGATCAAGGCGCTGGGGGTGCGCCTGGCCCTGGATGATTTCGGCACCGGTTACTCCAGCCTCAGCTACCTGCGGCGCTTTCCCATCGATGTGCTGAAGATCGACCAATCCTTCGTGCGCGGCCTGAGCATTAATAGTCAGGACGAACAACTGATCAGGGCTATCATCGGCATGGGTAAAAGCCTGAAACTGGACATCATTGCCGAAGGCGTAGAAACCATCGACCAACTGAATTTCCTCAAAGCCCAGCGCTGTGAGGAGGGCCAGGGTTTTCTCTTCAGCAAAGCGTTGGCGCCGCAGGATTTCGTCCAGTTGCTGCAGGTCGGTAGCGCGACACTGATGCCCGATCAATAGCCCCAGGCCGCAAGGAGTGCTCGCTTGAGCCATATTTCGACTGTCCGTACCGGCTTCATTCTCGCGTTGTGCCTGGGCAGCGGCGCACCGCTGGCCGCCGCACCGCTGAACGAGGCGCTCAAGCCCATGCCGGCAATACCGGCGCTGGACCCGGCCAAGGTCGAGCTGGGCCGCCAGTTGTTCAACGAGCCGCGCTTGTCGGCGAATAACACGCTGTCCTGCGCCAGCTGTCACCGCCTGGAATCCGGCGGCGCCGACAACAAGCCGTTCTCGATCGGCTTTGACGGTAAACCTGTGGCGCTCAACACGCCTTCAGTGTTCAACGCCAGCCTGAACTTCAAGCAGTTCTGGAATGGTCGGGTAGACACGCTGGAAGCACAGGTTGATCAGGTGGTCACCAGCCCCGTGGAAATGGGCAGTGACTGGAACACCGTGGTGCAGAACCTGACGGCCCTGCCCGTCTACCAACGCGCCTTCGCGCAGGCCTACCCCGATGGCCTCAGCGCCGCCAACGTGCAGAACGCTCTGGCTACCTATGAGCGTACGCTGCTCACGCCCGACTCGCGCTTCGATCAGTATCTGCAGGGCAACACCGCAATACTGACCACCCAGGAAAAGTACGGCTACCAGCGCTTCAAGGACTACGGCTGCATCGCCTGCCATCAGGGCGTGAACATCGGCGGCAATATGTTCCAGAAATTCGGAGTGATGGGCGATTACTTCCAGGCGCGCGGCAACCCGCAGGAGTCGGACCTGGGGCGCTACCTGCTGACAAAGGAGGAAGAGGACCGCTATGTGTTCAAGGTGCCCAGCCTGCGCAATGTCGCCGTCACCGCACCGTATTTTCACGACGCTTCGGCCAAGACCCTGGAAGAAGCGGTCGATGTGATGTTCAAGTACCAACTGGGGCGTAACCCGACCCAGGAAGACAAGGACCTGATTATCCTATTTCTCAAGACCCTGACCGGTAGCTGGGCGGGCAAGTCCCTATGAGACGTTTGTCACGCCTGTATCGCCGCCGCGCCAGCCAGGTGCTGCTTGGCCTGATGAGCCTGTTCCTGGCTTCCACGCTGGTGTTTTTGTACCTCAAGTCTTCCCGCGACCAGACGGCCACTTATACCCAGTCGCGAGACCTGATCCGCCAGCTCCAGCAGCTCAATGCCCAGTGGGACAGCGAAGTGCTCAAGGCGCGGATCGCGCTGACCCACAACTACGACCCGCTGGTCATGCCCCTGACGGAAATGACCCGGATCGGCGCTGAACTTGCGAGCCGCGACTCCTACCACAGCGCTACCGACCTGCCGGGTTGGCAAGCCAGCCAGGCGGCCTATCAGGCGGCCATCCAGGACAAAGCCCGGTTGGTGGACCAGTTCAAATCCCACAACGCGGTATTGCGTAATTCGCTGGCGTTTCTGCCGACCGCCGAAGATGACATCCAGGCCCAATTCAACAGCATTGACGACGAAGGCCGCCTGCAAATGCAAAGCGTGGCCACCGACACCTATGACCTGCTGCTCAGCAGCCTGGAGTTCGCCCAAGTCACCAGCGACGAGCGCGCCGCCGATATCCTGGTGGGCCTGGGCAAACTGGCGATCAACAAACAGAGCCTGCCGGTTGAGTTCCGGGCGCCGGTGGACATCCTCAGCAGCCACATTTCGCTGATACTGCGCGAACAGCCCGTGGTCAACAGCCTGCTCGAACGGATTGCCGCCGTGCCCGTGGCCGAGCACCTCGACGCGCTGACCACCCACCTCGATCAAGACCAGCAGGCCGCCGATCTCATCGAACATCAATACCACCGCTACCTGCTGGTGTTCTCGACCTTGCTGGTGGTGCTGCTGCTCTACCTGGCCGTGCGCCTGCTGCGCAGTTTCGCCGAGATCAACCGCGTCAACCGCGCCTTGCAATCGGCCAACGAAACCCTGGAACAACGGGTGGAACGGCGCACGCAACAACTCAAGGACGCCCAGAGCGAGCTGCTCGACAGCGCCCGCCAGGCAGGCATGGCCGAGATCGCCACCAACGTGTTGCACAACGTCGGCAACGTGCTCAACAGCGTGAATATTTCCGCCGACCTGGTCAGCCGCAAACTGCGCAGCAGCAAGGCCCAGGGCCTGGGCAAGGCCATGCAACTGATCAACGCGCACCAGGGCGACCTGGGCACCTTCCTCACCGAGGATGAAAAAGGCAAATTGCTGCCGGCCTACCTGAACCAACTGGTGGAGGCGATTGCCAGCGAGCAGCAAGGCATGAGCGATGAGCTGGCGCAGTTGAGCAAAAGCGTCGACCACATCAAGGACATCGTCTCGACCCAGCAATCCTATGCCGGCGCTTCCAAGCTGCTGGAGCCTGTGGATATCGGTGCCCTGATGGACGATGCCTTGCGCATGAACGCCGGCGCCCTGAGTCGTCACCACGTCACGGTGGTCAAGGAATACGCGCCGGTGCCGCAGATTCTGGGGGACAAACACCGGTTGCTGCTGATCATGGTCAACCTGATCAGCAACGCCAAGTACGCCATGACCGGTCTTTCCGAGCGGCCACGGCAAATCACCCTGAGGGTCGAACAGGTAGATGACCAGACCCTTAAAATCAGTGTGAAAGACGACGGCGAAGGCATACCGGTCGAGAACATAACGCGGATCTTCACCCACGGCTTTACCACCCGCAAGGAAGGCCACGGTTTCGGCCTGCACAGTTGCGCCCTGGCCGCCGTGGAAATGCACGGCCAACTCACGGCTCACAGCGACGGACCGGGCCTTGGCGCGGTGTTTACCTTGACGATTCCCCTGACCCTTGTCGGAAGTACCGCATGAACCAGCCTCCCAACCGGCGCATCCTGCTGATCGATGACACCCCGTCCATTCATGAGGATTTTCGCAAGATCCTGATGCCGAGCGCGCCATCCAACGAGGCGCTGGACGAGATGGAGTCGGCGCTGTTTGGTGACACCGCCACGCCGCAAGCCCAGGCGTTCGAGCTGCACTGCGCCTATGGCGGCGAAGAAGGCCTGGCCTTGCTGAGCACCGCCATGGCCGAGCAACGCCCTTACGCGTTGGCCTTCGTTGACATGCGCATGCCCCAAGGCTGGGACGGCGCGAAGACCATCGAGCAACTGTGGAAGGTCGCACCCGACCTGCAAGTGGTGGTATGCACCGCGTACTCGGATTATTCCTGGGATGACCTGCTGTCGCGCCTGAACGCCTATGACCGCTTGCTGATCCTGAAAAAGCCGTTCGACAACATCGAAGTCCAGCAAATGGCCAACACCCTGGCCAATAAATGGGACATGGCCCGGCGCGCATCCCTGCAAACCCAGCATCTGGAACAGCTGGTGGAACAACGCACCCAGGCGTTGCAGTTGGAAATCAACGAGCGCAAGCACCTGGAAAGCCAGTTGGTGCAGTCGGAGAAGCTGGCCTCACTGGGGCAACTCGCGGCCGGCGTCGCTCATGAGATCAACAACCCGGTGGGATTCATCTCATCCAACCTCAGCACCCTCGACAGCTACTTCAACCAGTTGCAACAGATGCTGGAGGCTTATCAACAAACCGAAGCGCTGATCCCGGCGCAGGACCAGCGCGAGCGGCTCAAGGCGTTGCGCACAGAACTGGAACTGGAGTTTCTCAAGGAGGACATTCCGGTGCTGATCCGCGAGTCCAAGGACGGCATTGGCCGCGTGGTACAGATCGTCAAGGACCTGAAGAACTTCTCGCGGGTGGATAACGACCAGACCTGGCAGTTCGCCAACCTGCAACAGGGCATCGATTCGACGCTGAACATCGTCGCCAGCGAACTCAAGTACAAGGCCGATGTGGTCAAGCACTACACGCCCCTGCCGGACATCGAATGCCTGGCCTCGCAGCTCAACCAGGTGGTGATGAACCTGGTGATCAACGCCGCCCAGGCCATGGGGCCGGAGCGCGGCACCATCACCATCAGCAACGGCGTGGACGGCGACACCATCTGGTTGGAAGTGGCGGACAACGGCTGCGGCATCGCGCCCGACACCGTGCAGAAGATTTTCGACCCGTTCTTCACCACCAAGCCGGTGGGCGAAGGCACCGGGTTGGGGCTGTCATTGTCCTACGGCATCGTCAAGAAACACCGTGGGCATATCTCGGTCAGCAGCGAGCTGGGCAAGGGCACGACGTTTCGGGTGGTGCTGCCGATTCGGCAGACGGCGGCGTAGGGCACGCCGCCGGGTACGGCCAGTGACCCATCAAGCCTGCAGCGCTATTTTTTGCTGGCGCAGCGTCGCGGCCAGGTCTAACAAGCCTGAACCTTCGCGCAGCCCTTTTTTGACGGACTCAGGCGTGGCGTCGTTCCTTACCACCGCATTGAGGTAACCGTTGGCTATCGCCTGGTAATCGCCGGTAACCGCACCGAGAAGCGCCTTGTCAAAACCGTCTTCGCGGGTTTTACGAAACCCGTCCAGCGCCCCGCTGATGGTGCCATCAAGGCCTGGCTTAGCCTTTGCAATTCCCTGCAACACGTTGCTCATGCCTGGGATAAACCACAGGCTCTTGGCCGCGTCAGCGGCAAACCGCTGGAATTTTCCCGGTGGGGTGCCGTCGCGCAACGCGTGGGAAGTGTGGTGGTGCTGAGCGGATTGCATCCGCTGCTCACGGTCGATCGCGGCGGACGCGCCTTGATGAATGATAGAAGGGCCGAAAGCGGCAGATATGTTCGACATGAGCGATGACTCCAAGAGCATGAGAGAAAGGGCGTCCTGCACGATAGTGGCCGCCTTTCGCCGAACGGTTCCATGGCTCGCGCCTGACAAATACCGCCCCAGAGCCTCCGATCCTTGTCCCCTGTTTCAGTACAGGCGCAGAATGGCGGATCGACCTTAAGAGTCCGAACCAAGGAAAACCGTATGAGCCTGTCGTTACTAAGCCGTTACGCGTTCTTTGCCGTATGCATCCTGTTCACCCTTGCCAGCCTGCCCTTTATCGAACATGAATGGCTGTGGCCCATCACGATAGTCACCGGCCTGCTCAGTTTGATCGGCATCTTCGACCTGCTGCAAAGCCCCCACGCCGTGCGCCGCAACTACCCGATCCTGGGCAATATCCGTTATCTGGTGGAAGCCATCCGCCCGGAAATCCGCCAGTACCTGCTCGAATCCGACAGCGATGCCCTGCCCTTCTCCCGGGCCCAACGTTCGCTGGTGTATTCACGCGCCAAGAACGAAACCGCCGACAAGCCCTTCGGTACCTTGATCGACGTCTATCAGTCGGGCTTTGAATTCATCGGCCACTCCATGCGGCCCGCCCCGTTGAGCGACCCCAGCGCGTTTCGCGTAATCGTCGGCGGCCCGCAGTGCACACAGCCGTACTCGGCGTCGGTGTTCAATATTTCGGCGATGAGTTTTGGCTCACTGAGCGCCAACGCCATTCGCGCGCTGAACCAGGGCGCCAAACTCGGCAACTTCGCCCATGACACCGGCGAAGGCAGCATCAGCCCCTACCACCGCGAAAACGGCGGCGACCTCACTTGGGAGCTGGGTAGCGGTTACTTCGGCTGCCGCACCAGTGACGGCCGCTTTGACCCGGAACGCTTTGCCACCCAAGCGCAAGACCCGCAAGTGCGCATGATCGAAATCAAGATGAGCCAGGGCGCCAAACCAGGCCATGGCGGGATCCTGCCCAAGCATAAAGTCACCCGGGAAATCGCCGACACCCGCGGCATCATGATGGGTGAGGACTGCATCTCGCCGTCACGCCACAGCGCATTTTCCACGCCGGTCGAACTGATGCAGTTCATCGCCCGGCTTCGCGAGTTGTCCGGCGGTAAACCGGTGGGGTTCAAGTTCTGCCTGGGCCACCCCTGGGAGTTCATGGGCATCGCCAAAGCCATGCTCGAAACCGGCATCCTTCCGGACTTTATCGTGGTCGACGGCAAGGAAGGCGGCACGGGCGCGGCACCGGTGGAATTCACCGACCACATCGGCGTGCCGCTGCGCGAGGGCCTGTTGTTCGTGCACAACACCCTGGTGGGCCTGAACCTGCGCGACAAGATCAAGCTCGGCGCCAGCGGCAAGATCGTCAGTGCCTTCGACATCGCCAGTGTGCTGGCCATCGGCGCCGACTGGGCCAACTCGGCGCGCGGCTTTATGTTCGCCATTGGCTGCATTCAGTCGCAGAGCTGTCACACCAACAAATGCCCGACTGGCGTCGCCACTCAGGACCCGCTGCGCCAACGTGCGCTGGTGGTACCGGACAAGGCCCAGCGCGTGTTCAACTTCCACCGCAATACCCTCCACGCCCTGGCGGAAATGCTCGCCGCCGCCGGGCTGGAGCATCCGTCGCAGTTGTCGGCCAAGCACTTGGTGCGACGCATGTCGGCGACCGAGATCAAGCTGTTCTCGCAGCTGCATGTGTTCCTCAAACCGGGTGAGCTGCTCACCGGCGAGGTGAATGGCGAGTTCTATTCGCGGATGTGGCAGATGGCGCGGGCGGACAGTTTTGAACCGCATGAAGTAGCCGCCGCCTGATTCACACGGTTGAAGCCTGCCCGGCCTTCGGGCAGGCCACTGAGACATTCGGTAATACCCAGCCTTTTGCAATCGCTTACAAATACCGCCAACCTGCGCCCGCCCGACGTGCGGCGTACGACAACGCGCGCGCTCGCCACTCCTCATTCAACAACTTGTTCAAGAGCCCGCTGCCATGCTGAACGGACGCGACCCGCGCATCGATTTTTTTCGGGGCCTGGCATTGATCTTCATATTCTGGGATCACGTGCCCCACAATCCCCTGGCCCATGTCACCGTGCAGAACATCGGGTTCAGTGACGCCGCCGAAATCTTCGTATTCCTGGCCGGCTACGCGGCGGTGCTGGCGTACGGCAAGATCCTGCAGCGTGAGGGTTATTTCATCGCCTGTTTAAGAATCCTGCGCCGAGTGTGGACGCTCTACGTGGTGCACATCTTCCTGCTGGCGCTGTTGATGGGCATCGTGATATTCGCCAACAGCCATATCGAAACCCGCGACCTGGTGCAGGAGATGGGCCTGGAGTATTTCCTCAACAATACCCAGCAGGCCCTGGTCGATGAATTGCTGCTGCGGTTCAAGCCCAACCTGACCGACCCTTTGCCGCTGTATATCGTGCTGATTCTGAGCCTGCCCCTCACGCTGCCGTTGCTGTTGCGTGTGCCGAGGATCGCGGTGGGCGTTTCTGTGGCGGTGTACCTGCTGGCGCCCTGGCAGGGCTGGAACCTGCCGGCCAGCAACGGCGGGGTCTGGTACTTCAACCCGGTGACCTGGCAGTGCCTGTTTATCCTCGGTGGCGCAGCGGCCTTGCGGTCGGCCCGCCCGGCTGACCAGCGGCCCGTGTTGCGTCAACCGTTGTTCCTGGCGGCTGCGGCGTATGTGCTGACGAGCTGCGTGATCACCCTGTCGTGGCGCTGGCCCGAGGTGCACGATGCCTGGATGCCACGCCTGATCGGCGAATGGCTGTACCCCATCAGCAAGACCGACCTGTCACCGGTGCGCTTGCTGCACTTTTTGGCCCTGGCCTATGTCACCGCCAAATTGCTCCCCGGTGTCGGCTGGACGCAACACGCACTGGCCCGGCAACTAGGGCGGATGGGGCGCTACTCGCTGGAAGTGTTCTGCCTGGGTGTGGTGCTGGCGCCGTTGGCGGACATGGCCAACGCCCTGACCGGTGACACCTTCGCCATGCAGATATTCACCGCGCTGGTGGGGGCCGCAGTGATGATGCTGTTTGCCGCGTGGCTGGAATTCAACAAGCAATTGGACCAGCGCAGAGCCGCTGTGCCCGCGCCTGGTTAGTGCAGAGCTGATTGACATGTGGGAGGGGGCTTGCTCCCGATGGCGGCCTGACAGCCGACCAGGATGCTGGATCAGGGCGAGTACATATCCGTTGCTGCGGTAACGGCTGCTATGGGTTCCGCCCTTACGGCGTCTCACTTTTGAAAAGCGCAAAAGTAAGCAAAACGCTCTTGCCCCACCACTCGGCACCTCGCCTAGGCTCGGTGTGCCCGTAATCCGACAGTGATTTGGGGGCCGCCGCCACGCGCCATCCATGGCGCGGGGCGGCTAAACCGGCATCCCTGCCGGTTTACCCCCCAAATCACTATCGGATTCCGGCCAGCGTGGTTTAACGGGGCGCCTAGATCAAAAGCAAGATCAAGAGCGACTCGCTTCGCATCGTGGTTACCGTAGGCTGCTACAAAGTTGTGTAGATACCTATGGCCATCGGGGGCAAGCCCCCTCCCACATGGGTTTTGCGGCGTTTATTCGATCAGGACAATGCTATGCGCCCAATCAGGACCAGCACGAATCGCGTTGTCGCTGCAGGTCTAAATGTGGGAGGGGGCTTGCCCCCGATGGCGGTGTGACTGACACACCACCATCCCAGGCAAGCCCTCAGGCTGCAGAACGCACCGCCCCATTGGTCGGCTGCAACTTGAACACGTAGAACAACACCGTCAACAACACCAGAAACGCAGGCCCTACATACAGTGCCACGCGGGTGTCCGGGAAGTAAGCCATCAGGCCCGCCACCAGCACCAGGAACGCCAGCGCCAGGTAGGAGCTGACCGGGTACAGCCACATGCGGTACTTGAGGCCCGCCTGCTCGGCCGGGCTCAGGCCTTTGCGGAATTTGAGCTGGGCCAGCAGGATCATCAGCCAGGTCCAGATCGCGCCGAAGGTTGCGATGGAGGTGACCCACACGAACACCTGGTCCGGCACCAGGTAGTTGAGCAACACGCCCAGCAGCAAGGCAAAGATCGACAGCAGCAGCGCTTTGCGTGGCACGCCATTGCTTGAGGTGGTGCCGAACGTCGCGGGCGCCTGGCCGTTCTGCGCCAGGCTGTAGAGCATGCGCCCGGTGCTGAAGATGCCGCCGTTGCACGACGACAACGCGGCGGTGATCACCACGAAGTTGATGATGCCCGCTGCGGTCTTGATACCCAGGCGCTCGAACGTCATCACGAACGGGCTGCCCTGGGTGCCGATTTCATTCCATGGGTAGATCGACAGGATGACGAACAACGCGCCCACATAGAACAGCAGAATGCGCCAGAACACCGAGCCGATGGCGCTGGGGATGGTCTTCTGCGGGTTGCGCGCTTCACCGGCGGTGAGGCCGATCATCTCTACGCCAAGGTAAGCGAACATCACCATCTGCAACGACATCAATACGCCTTGCACGCCGTTGGGCATGAAGCCGCCATGGGTCCACAGGTTGGAAATGCCCAGCGCCACGCCGTCATTGCCGAAACCGAAAGCGATGATGCCGACGCCGCCGATCACCATGGCAATGATGGTGACGATCTTGATCAGCGCGAACCAGAACTCGAACTCACCGAAGGCCTTGACCGCGATCAGGTTGATGGTGCCCATGCTGATCAGCGCCGCCAGGGCCCAGATCCAACGCGGGGTGTCGGGGAACCAGACGCCCATGTACACCGCCACGGCGGTGATTTCCGCGATGCAGGTCACCAACCACAGGAACCAGTAGTTCCAGCCGGTCAGGAAACCGGCCAACGGGCCGAGGTAGTCCTGTGCATAACGGCTGAAGGAACCGGCGACCGGGTTGTGTACGGCCATCTCGCCGAGGGCACGCATGATCACCAGGATGGCCAGGCCACCGATGATGTAGGACAGCATGATGGCCGGGCCGGCCATTTCGATGGCCTTGGCCGAGCCGAGGAACAGGCCGACACCGATACAGGCACCGAGGGCCATCAGGCGAATATGCCGTTCACCCAATTCGCGTTTGAGCGGGCCGCCTGAAGCGGTCTCGCCATGGGGCAGTTGGTTGCCGACTGGCATAGGGATACAACCTCATCTTGTTATTGGATTGTCCGTCGAGTTTCCACGGTGCAAGCCGGTAAGCCTGCGCCCTTGTTGAAACCGGGGCCGCCTCATGGACGGGCCCGTCTTGCCAGGCAAGATCAACGGGGCGTGCAGTATAAAAAGCCCGGAGTAGGGCCTTTCACTATAAAAACGAGGCAATTTAGGGGAAGCGTGGGTCAAAATGCAATTTTACAGGAGCATCTGACCTGCATCGGGCGACAAAACGTCGCGGAGGCGCCGCTGCAGATCCACCGGAAGATTCCTACACTCAAAACACAATTCCCTCACACCCAGCCATCAGCGACTAAACTTCAGGCAAGTCCGATCTATCTGCGTGAAGGGATCAATCGACTATGGGCGCACTGTGGCAAACCGAATCGAGCAAGGCTGCGAAAGTACATGGCAGTTCGGACCCAGCGCCTTTATCCAAAAATAAACCCAGGCCTCGTTACGCACGGCGCCTGTTCTGGTTGATTGTGTTGATGGCGCTGGCGGCCCTGGGGTTTGCCGTCGCCAAGGAGCTGCGCACCTCACGCCTGCAGGCCCAGGAACTCAGCCGCCTGGCCCGTGACCTGACCTATCGGTTGGAGCCCGGCCCCAGCCCGGCAATCGCCTATCCCGGCGCCGGCCCCTTCGACCGGCGACTCGGTTACAGCGACCTCGGCACGTTCCTGCCACGCTTGCTCAAACGCGGTTATGTGATTGAAACCCAGGCGCGCTTTTCGGCCGAATTGATGGACTACAGCACCAAGGGCCTGTTCGTGCCCTACGCGGAAAAAATCCAGGCCGGGCTCTCCATCACCGACTGCCGCGCCGTGCCGCTCTACCAATACAACTATCCGCAACAACTCTACGAAAACTTCGCCGCGATCCCGCCGGTGGTGGTCAACAGCCTGCTGTTCATCGAGAACCGCGACCTGCTCGACCCGGCTCAGCCCGAAGCCAACCCGGCGGTGGACTGGCCGCGCTTCGCCAAAGCGGCCTGGTCACAAGTGGCCAGGCTCCTGCATTTGCCCGGGCAGACCGCCGGTGGCAGCACCCTCGCGACCCAGCTGGAAAAGTACCGTCACTCCCCCGACGGCCTGACCCTGTCGGGCGGCGAGAAACTGCGGCAGATGTTTTCCGCCAGCGTACGCGCCTACCAGGAGGGTCCGCAGACCTTGCAGGCACGCCGCAATATCGTGCGCGACTACCTCAACAGCGTGCCGTTGTCCGCCGTGCCCGGTCACGGTGAAGTGCATGGCCTGGCCGAAGGGTTGCGGGTGTGGTACGGCGCCGACTTCAACCGCACCAACGCCCTGCTCGCCGACAGCAGCACGCAAAACCTCGGGCAAAAAGGCCTGGCCCTGCGTGAAGTGTTGTCATTGATGATCGCCCAGCGCCGGCCCTCGCACTACCTGTCCAAGGGCCACGCCGAACTGGCGAACCTGACCGACAGCCACATTCGCCTGCTCGCGCAGAACGCGGTCATCGACCCGGCCCTGGCACAGGCCGCCCTGGCCAGCCAGGTGAGCTATCGCGATTGGCTGCAACAGCCGACGATTCAACCGATTGAAACCAACAAAGGCATCAGTGTTGCCCGCAGCCGCCTGGCCGCCCTGCTCAATCGCCCGCTGTACGACCTCGACCGCCTGGACCTGTCCGCCACCAGCACCTTGCAGGATGACTTGCAAACCCAAGCCACCACCTACCTCAAGCACCTGGCCGACCCCGCCTTCGCCGGGCAAATCGGCTTGCTCGGCCCGCGCCTGTTGACGCCCGCCAGCACCGCGCAAGTGCGCTACAGCTTCACGCTCTATGAGATGACCACCGATGGCGCACGGGTGCGGGTACAGACCGACAACACCGACCAACCCTTCGATATCAACGAGAGCAGCAAGCTGGAACTGGGCTCCACCGCCAAGCTGCGGGTGCTGACCACCTACCTGCAAATCATCAGCGAACTGCATGATCGTTATGCCGACCAGCCCCCTGCCGAGCTGAAAAAAATCAGCGTCGACGAGCAAGATCGCCTGTCGCGCTGGGCCGTGGATTACCTGGCGCAAAACCGCGACCGGAGCCTGCCGAAGATGCTCGACGCGGCGCTCGAGCGGCAATATTCGGCCAGCCCCGGCGAACGTTTTTTCACCGGTGGCGGCCTGCACCACTTCAATAACTTTCGCAACGAAGACAACGGGCGTAACCCCACGCTGCGCGAGGCCCTGCGTGAGTCGATCAACCTGCCGTTCATTCGCCTGATGCGCGACCTGGTGCGCTACAGCACCTATCAGGGCCCCAACAGCAGCGCCGAGTTGCTCAAGGACGACAGCGACCCACGCCGCCAGGAGTACCTGGCGCAATTCGCCGACCGCGAGGGCACCACCTTCCTGCTGCGCTTCTGGAAGCGCTACCGCAACAAAGACACCCAGGCCCGGCTCGACACCTTTCTCGACAGCATGCACCCCACCGCCATGCGCCTGGCCGCAGTGCACCGTTATCTGCTGCCCCAGGCCAACCAGGACAGCTTCAACCGTTTCGTGCGCGCGCACCTGCCCACCAAGGCCCCGGAAAAACTCACCGATGAACGCCTGGCCAAGCTCTACAAGGATTACGGTCCCGGCGCCTACGACCTGCCGGACCAAGGCTATATCGCCAAGGTCCATCCACTGGATTTGTGGCTGCTCGGTTACCTGCTGAACCACCCCGACGCCACCTTCACCCAGGCCGTCGCCGCCAGTGAGCACGAACGCCAGGAAGTCTACGGCTGGCTCTTCAAGAGCCGCCACAAGAGCGCCCGCGACAGTCGCATCCGCACCATGCTGGAGATCGAAGCGTTCCTGGATATTCATCAACGCTGGCAGGCTGTGGGCTATCCGTTCGATCACCTGGTGCCGTCCCTGGCCACCGCTATTGGCAGCTCGGGAGATCGCCCGGCGGCCCTGGCGGAGCTGGTCGGGATCATTCTCAATGACGGAGTGCGCGAGCCGACCGTGCGTATCGACAGCCTGCACTTTGCCGCCGGCACCCCTTATGAAACCCGCCTGGTCAACAACCCGGACCGAGGCAAGCGGGTCATGCCCAGTGAAGTCGCCAACGCCTTGCGCGAGGCGTTGTCCCAGGTGGTGGATGCCGGTACCGCAAAACGTGTGGCCGGCAGCTTCAAACTGGCTGACGGCACACCCCTGGCCATGGGCGGCAAGACCGGCACCGGCGACAACCGCATCGAAGCAATCGGTGCCGGCGGGCGCCTACTCAGCTCCAAGGCGATCAACCGCACCGCCACCTTTGTGTTCTATATCGGCGACCGCCATTTCGGCACGCTGACCGCATTCGTCCCCGGCGCCTCGGCCCAAGGCTTCACCTTCACCTCGGCATTGCCGGTGCAAGTGCTCAAGGGCATGGCGCCGTTGCTCGGCCCTTATCTGCAACCCGGCAGCCGGACGCAGTGCAAGCCGGGGGGGCCCGGCACATTCAGTGCACAAATTCTGCATTCGCACACCGAACAACCCGCACATTTCAGTCCCGACTTAGCTGCAATATATTGAACGTTTGTTCTTGATTTCGACGGATAGGCTAAGCACTCGAGCCACTTAACGAGTTCAACTTGATGCCTATACGTTCACTGCCTTCCAGCACGCCTGCGCGCGCCTATAAAGGCCCTCACTATGACTTGATCAAACAAACAATTCCGGACTGGCTTGCCACGACCTCCCTGGCCCGGGCCCATCAGATGAGCGCCGCCGACCTTTCTCGACTGCCCGCTTACACCCGCGCCCTCCCCGCACAGCATCAAGCCCTGCAGGCGGCCAATGCTGAAGGCTGGCGGACGCAAAACGCCGTGGACCGGCAGCTGCGCGACATACAAGACGTGTATGCCTTTGCCGAGCCCCTGCTGAAACAAGCCATTCTGGACAAGTACCACCTTGACCTGGACGTCAAAGCAACGTTTCTGCACCTGTATATCGCCAAGAAACTGCCTTGGTACGCCCACAGTTTTTTCAAGGGCGTGACCGGCCGCAAGGTGTCATTGCTCGACGCGGCCTTGCAGAACTTTGCCGCCGGGGAATCCTTCGAAAGCGACTCCAGCTATATCACCCGTCCCGACTACCGTGGCCACTTCCAGCCCCTGGCGTTGAGCGACACGATGTCCATCCCACAGTTCAAGGCCTTGTGCCGTGAACTGGACCTCGGCGCACGCTATCAACAACACCTGAACAACTACTTGCTGCCAACGGACCTCAGCGCTCGCACCACCTTGAAAAACCAGGTCATCGCCAGCCAGAAAGCCGCGCTCAAGGCGGCGGCACACCTGGCTTACCTGCCCACCGACGGCCAACAGGTCGCGGACCTGGGTGCCGCGACCTACCACGTGTTGATGCGCGCGTTGCGCGGTGAACGGGGCGTGATGCGGTTCTATCAACTGCACATCCTCGATGCTTCACTGAGCGGTATCCTGCTGATCGCCGCTGACCTGGATCGGGTTTCCAGCGCCTCGAAACTGATCGCCTACATCCCCCATGACCCCGAGAGTCCCGTCAAGGAGTACACCTCCAGCCTTGCCTTCATGCTCGACCTGACCCGCAAGCTGCAAACCAATGCGTCGATACCATCTCGCCAGGGGCAAACCTACCAACAGTTCTTCAGCCAGTTTGTCGACCATAATCAACGCGGGCATTTCTTTGCCGGACTCAATCAGCGGCTGTCCAACGTTCGGTGGCACCCGGCGCAGCCACTGGACCCGCGCCCTCAATGGCGGGAAGCGCCGCTGGACAATCCCAAACTGCACTTCTCCTCGCCCGCCATCGAGGGCGATCTATGGGAATACCGCTACCAGCAATCCTTCAACAAGATATTCAACGACGCACGCAGCATCGCGGTGCCTACGGCCGACGCCGACAGAACAGAGCGCTGGGCCTGGTGGGACAACTTCACAAAAATCCTCTCGGATATTTTCAATGTCGCGCTGCTGGTCATCACTCCATTCGTGCCGTTCCTCGGCGAGCTGATGCTGGCATACACCGCCTACCAACTGGCCAGCGATGTGATCGAAGGCGTGGTAGACCTGGCCGAAGGGCAGTTCATAGAAGCCGCCGAACACCTCGTCACGGTCGCAACCGATACGATCCAACTGGGACTCTTCGCCGTCGGTGGAGAAGTCGCGAGCGCGTTCAAACGCTCGCTCTTCGTCGACAATTTGCGCGCGGTTGAAGTCGACGGGCAACAGCGCCTGTGGAACCCGGACCTGGCGCCTTACGCCCACGACAACCTGCAGCTGGCGAGCGATTCTCAGCCCGATGAACTGGGCCTGCATACGCACCAGGACCAGAAAGTCCTGCCGCTGGATAACCGGCACTACGTCATCGAACACGACACCACCCACCACACCCATCGCATCAAGCATCCCACCCGTCCCGACGCCTATTCACCCAGCATCGAGCATCACCCCAGTGGCGCGTGGGTCCATGAAGGCGAGGCCCCCAACACCTGGGACAGCGAGACGCTGCGTCGGCGCCTCGGGCCTTCGGTGGAGGACCTCAGCCCCGCCCAACTTGAACAGGCCTGCCAGACCAGCGGCACCCACGATGACGCCTTGCGCATGATGTATGCCCAACGCGACACACCACCGCCGCTATTGGCCGACAGCCTCAAGCGGATAAAGCTGCGCCAGCAACTCGAAAGTGCTCCGCAGCAGGTTCGCGCCGGGGCCAGTGCGGACCTGCCGACCAACTGGACGGTGCAAACCACCACCGAACTCCAGGGTTGGCCGGCAAACAAAGCCATCCGGGTGTTCGTCAACAGCGACTTGACCGGCCACTCCATCGTCTACGGCGCCACTGACGCCAGCGCTGCCAACACTTTGCGCCTCAGCTATCAGGCTGTGGAAGCCGGCCAGTGGTTCGAACAGGTCATCGCGTTCCTGAGCGACACCGAGCGGATGGCCTTGCTTGCAGCGCCCGGCGCGCAAACCCTGCCCGAACCCGTCATGGCGCTGCGTGAGCGCCTGGCCAATGAGTTGGTGCAGCAGAACACCAGCGTGTTCAACCACCTTTACAGCACCCGTGAAGCGCTCAATACCCCGCAGGGCCGACTGATTCAACAACAGTTTGCGCTATTGCCCAAAGACCTGGTGACCACGTTGCTGCTGCGCACCTCGCCACAAGAGTCGAGCGTGATGAGCCGTGAACGGCGCATCCCCTTGCGCCTGAAAAACCTGGCCCGGGAACTGGCCAATGAAGTCCGCGCCAGCCATGCCAGTGAAGGCCTCTACCACGACGCCTTGCTGACCCCGGACACCGAGCGCATGGCCCTCAATATCGTGCGCCTGCACACCGATGCTCTGGGCGACTTGAACATTGCCATTCACGATCAGACGCCCAACGGCAGCCTGCGTTGCCAGGTGGGGCCGGCCGACGCGGGCACGAAAAAAATACTCCTGTACAAGGGCCAGGGGCGTTACCAACTGCACGCTGCGTCGCCTTCCACTCCCCCGCCGCAGTACACCTTTTATGAAGCGTTGTTGCGCGTGGTCCCCACGGACACGCTTGACTACCGGCCAGGTCAAGGCGCGAACTTCAAGGAATGGCTCAAAGCGCAACTGGCGCCACCGGCCGAACGCCGCAGCGTGATAGCGGACAGCCCGCTATCCCCGGCTGAGCAGCGCACCACACAACACTTACTGCAAAAACCCATGTGGGGGGCTTTCCGCCGATGGGTCCTGAGGCAACCCCCACAGCCGCCGACCCCTCGGGAAACGCTGATGAAGCTGTGCCCGCGTTTGACTGAGGAACAGATCCAGAAAGTGCTGCCCCGCCTGAGCACTATGCAAGGCGAGCAACTGCTCGGCACACTTGAAGCTGACCATGCGACGCTGCGCGAAGACATGAACAGGTTCCGCAAAAAACCACTCGTAGATCCCATGGCAAGCACCGATCAAGCCCTGCTTGAAATACACACTCGAAACCAGGTCATCCATGGGTTGACTGCCTGCTGGGAAGACGGTGCCTACCTGCGCATGCAACCGATGGAAGCGAAAACCCGCGGTACCCTGCTGGACTTGAACGGGCTGGCCCTGGGTCTTCACCTGGAACGCCTGGGACCACTGCGAGCAGACTTCAGTCATGTCACCCGCTTGAAGCTCAGCGGCTCAGCGCTGGGCGATCGCGAATTACCCTTTCTCGATAATTTCCACAACCTGCGCAACCTGGACCTGTCGGCCAATCGTCTCGACAAGGTGCCGTCGCAAATATTGCCCATGAACGGCCTGACCGCCCTGAACCTGGGTGACAACCCTATTGCATGGTCGCCCTCCGACCACGCCACGCTTAAACAATGCCCACAGTTGCGCGCGTTGAATCTGGAAGGTAATACCCGCCTGGAAACCCCACCGGATGTCAGCCACATGCCGGAGCTGCGCCTGCTGGTACTCAATAGAACCGCTATCACTCAATGGCCGCAAGGGCTGGAAAGCCCGAGGCCCGCTCTGCTGGAACTGGACCTGAGAAACACGGCGATCAACACCGTCCCCGTGTTTGCGCCAGAAACTCCCGCCGCCGGGATTGTGGCCAACAGTTGGCTGGATATGACCAGGCTTGAATTCGAGGATGAACAACGCTTCGTCAGTTATCGCCGGGCCCAGGGGATCGACCCTTACCGCACCACGCCTCGTGGCGGTAAAACCGACAGCCAATTCTGGATGGTTGGCCTGACACCTGAACAGCGCAACACGGCACAGAAGGTGTGGGACGAGGTGGAAGCGGAACACGGCTCCCAGGGTTTGTTCGAGGTGTTCAGACTGTTGCAGCCGCCTGCAGGTTTTCAAACCGAAATCGATGCGCAGTTGTTTGAACAAGGTCGCGAGGACCTCTCCCAGCGAATCTGGCAGGTGGTGTTTCGTGCCTATGAGAACACCGGGTTTCGCGAGCGGATATTCAGTTTGGCCGGCGCACCGGCCCTGTGCGCAGATGCCGGGGCCCATACGTTCAACCGTATCGGCGTGGAAACCCTGCTGGAAATCATCCGCAATGACAACAGCCCTCACCTCGAACGTCACCTGGTGACACTGGCCAAACAGACCTGGCGCCTGGAGCAGATCAACCAAATCGCCCACAAGGAAATCCAGCATCGCATCGCGCCAGAAAGCGAGGGCGGATTGGGCCAGACGTTTGGCAGCGGTGAAAACCAGGTCGATGACGTGCAGGTGTACCTCGCCTACCAAACCGGGCTCAAACGCCGTCTCGACCTGCCGTGGCTGTCCGAACACATGGTCTACCGCAACACGGCCGGGGTGACTCAAGAACACCTGGATACTGCGGTGCGCCAGGCTATCGAGCTGTCCCAGGGCGACGGCCTGGTCAATGGCATTCTTGAGCAACCGTTCTGGGCCGACTACCTGCATGACGCCCATCTGGAAGCGTTCAAGGCTCAAGCCGAGAAACGCACACACGCCGGCAGCCAACTGGAGGATCTACGGGATGCCCACACGGAATGGATCGGCGCCGAGGTGACGCCTGAGCGCAAGGCACGTTTGCGCGAACAGATCATCACACTGGCCAATGAACTGACGATCCCCCATACCGTGGTGCTGGCCGAAGAATCCTTCTCCGATGCGACCGTGCGACGGCTTTACAGCGACATCCAGGATGACTACAACGAATTGGCGCGCCGTTTGACGCGACAGGCACTGCTGGACGCGTACGAATAACCGAACGCGTCACAAGCCACTGCCGGTCACTGTTTCACCCGCAGAGCATCACACCTCGGAATCCCAGATCACCGTGACCATGCCCGAATAGGTACTGCCCGGCTGCTTGAGCATGTCGGCCACGTCATCCCTGGTCACCTCAAAGTGCAGGGTGCCTGGCCGATCATTGACGTAATAGCGCGGATGGAACAGCTCGGTACCGATGCCGTCGAGGCGCAAGGGGCGACGGCTGACCGCCTGATCGTCCTGACCGGCCAAGCCATAGGGCAGGCTGACGGCAACCTGCACGGGTACCTCATCGCCATTGTTATTGCGCAAACCACAGGTATTGCCTGCAATAACGGAGCATTCAAGTTGCATCTTGAAACGCGAACTGGCGGCGATCACAAAGGTTTGATCGCGAAACAACCGCGACGGCGTACGTCCATGATTGAGCCAGTTTTGCCACCCCCCTGAGGGACCAACTCGATGCGGTTACCCCCCGCAGGGATATCGACCTTGAGGGCATGTACCACACTCAGGACAAAATTGAGCGTCACCGTGTCGATATTGGGGCTCAGTTCATCCCCCATATCAAAGTCCATGCCCCTGCCAATGGCGTAAGTCAACGCGCCACGGTACTCACCGGCCTGCATGGTCAACGGGTTGGGGGTACGCAGTTCATACGCATAGTCGAGCCCGCTCCAGCGGAAGTAAGGAATCGTCACCGACGGCGTCCTTGCACATGCCCCGGCGCCCTCGGGCGTCAGCCAGAAAAACTGGGCATAGGCGGCACCCGCCGCGAGAAAGTTGGTACTCGCGCAGGGAGCCGGGGCGGAATGCCACGCCGACTGCCAGGGCACCCCTGGGCGCGCCCAAGCACTCACCCCCGGCGGACGAGACATATTCCAGCTGCCACCGACACCGGCAATCCGCATCTGCACGATTTCTGTGTCGCCGGACCCGTGGACCACCTCCACATCCCGCCAACTGGAAGGCACTGTGAGCATGAAGCCTTGTCTCGGGTCTTCATGGTTCGCTTCAATCCCCCTTCCCGTAACGAACGCAAGCTGTGGAAGCCTGAGGCTGAAAATACCCAGTTGCTTGCAACGGGCGGCCATCCACAGAGCGCAGACGCCCGCCTGGGGCGTTTTATTCTCAAACTGGTTGACCATCGGGTTGGATGGATCGGGAACGAACGTCGCCCGGATCTCCTGATCCGCAGCCTGTGCAGGCCACGAAAATACGCTGGCTGCCAGCATCAGCGCGACGGATAGTTTTTTGCGTATGGGCATGACGTTACCTACTTTGTTATTCACCTGACCGAGGCCGACACGTACAGGTACTGGGCCGCGACGATTCAGCCCTTTACTTCCACAATCCTGTCAGTCCCGCCTTCCACCACATGAAAGCGATACACGCGCCCGGCCTGTTTCTCGAAACTGAACACCCGCCCCGGGAAGATGTGGTTTTTGGTAGTGGGTGCACAATCGGTTCGATTGCTGGCCGAACAGTCCTTGAACTCATCCACCACCACTACCGTGTTGCCGGCGTTGCGCAAGGTGTAGTTGCGGCCACCGTTTTCGATCCGAGTGTCATAACGGCTGTCCTTGGGCCGCACGAAAAATACCGTGCCGTAGCCGGCCATCACCCGCACGCCGCCCGCGATCTTGTCCTCATAAGCCTTGCGCTCCTCTTCCGTGGCCAGAAACTCGTCGTCTTTCTCCGGCGCTACGGGCAGGTAGCGCACCCGGAAGTAACGCTCGCGGTCACGTTTGCCCATAAACACAAAACGCGTGTTCTGCATGCCGGTGGCCGGCACGATCAGGCGCGCCGGGCTGGCGATCAGAGCGTCCGACTGGTTCTTGATCGGGACTTCGTCATACGTGCCGTCAGGCTTGTAGAGCATCTCGGTCACGCTGATCTTGACGAAGGCGGTACTGGTGCCGCCATTGAATATGCGCTTGAGGTAGTTGTTTTTATCGCCACTCAAGTAGTCGTAAAAATCCCCGACATGAATGGCCGGCCCGGCCTGGACATTGACGGACCACAGGCAGCACACCAATACAGCAGATAGATATTTCATAAGCACCTCGCCAAATCGCTCGACATCACGGCCTCACCGCATCAAACAGCAGATGTACGCTGCCAAAGTATTCACCCGGCGTATAACCGCCCTCAGGCTCTACCGCGGCAATCTCCAACAACACCCGTTTACCGGCACGGGCTTCGGCTTCCGGCACCACCAGGGTTTCGTCCAGGCTCAACACCTGCCCGTTGAAGGTGACGTTCAACGCAATCGAACGAGGACCGTTGGACAGGACGGGCGCCTGGTTCAGGCGCGCCGCAATGCCGCCGCCGCTGTTCTTCACATCGAAGTGTTCACGTAGCGGTTTAAGGGTGCCCGGCACCAGTTGCCAGGCCATTTCCTGCTCACGCTCCAGAAATCCAGGGTTGATCGGCAGTACATAAAAGTCGCGGGTGGGAATGGTCACCGACACGTCGAAGACCTGCACTTCGCGAATGGCCAAGGCCTGGGCACTGAGCACCACCCCGGTCACCAACAACAACATCCCCAGGACGACCTTGCGGAATTTGCCCCCATGGGCTCTCTCAATGACCATCAGCCTTTGACCTCATGTGTGTTTTTCTCGCCGCCCTCGATCAAGGTAAAGCGGTAGGTACGACCGGCCTGCTTGGTAAAGCTGAAATCGCGACCGGGCAGGATGTGGCTCTTGGTAGTGGGTTGGCAGTCCTGGGGTTCAGCGGTGGAGCAGTCCTTGAACTCATCGACCACCACCACGCTGTTGCCCGCGTTGCGCAACCCGTACTCGCCCTCACGCTCTTCGGTGCGCGTGTCAAACCGGGTGGTTTTGGGGCGCACGAAAAACACCGTGCCGAATCCCGCCAACACCGTGACGCCTGCCGACAGGCTGTTTTTGTAGGCCTCGCGATCGTCGCTGGAGACGCCAAACTCATCGTCTTTTTCGGGCATTACCGGCACGAAGCGCAGGCGAAAATAGCGTTCGCTTTCGCGCTCGCCCAGGTACAGCAAACGGGTGCTCTGCATGCCATTGGCCGGTACGATCATGCGCGCCGGGGTGGCCATCAGACCGTCGCGGGCGGTGTTGTCGGCGTTGCTCTTAAGCTCCACTTCCTCAGACGTACCGTCAGCGTTGTAGACAATTTCCATCACCGCGACCTTGATAAACGCCGTGCTGTCGCCGCCATTGAAGACACGCTTGAGGTAGGTGGATTTATCGCCGTCGAGGTAGTCGTAGAACACCCCGACATTGATATTCGGCGCGGCCTGTGACAGCGGCAGCCAGCAGAGCGCGCACAGCGCGAATAGATGTTTCATGGACATATACCTCAAAGCTCCGAATCCCAAACGACCGTCACCTGCCCCGAATAGGTGGTGCCTCCCCGCGCCACCATCGTGTCGGCATGTTCTTTCTTGACCTCGAAGTGCAGCGTTCCGGGTCGACGGTTGACGTAAAAGCCTGGCTGGAACAGCTCGGTGCCGGCACCGCTCAACAGCAACGGCTGGCGAATGACGCCGGCGCCATCGCCACGGCTCAGGCCGTGGGGCAGGCTCACGCTGATATCAACGGGCACCTCGTGGTCATCGCCATTTTTCAGCGCGCAGGTGTCGCCGATCACGCGTTCACAGGCCAGCTGCATCTTGAAACGCGAAGACGCGGAGATGTTGAAGGCCTGGTCGCGGAACAATCGTGAAGGTTTTCGGCCCTGGTTCAGCCAGGCTTGCCAGCCGCCTTGCGGGACCAGTTCGATGCGGTTGCCGCCTGGGGGTACTTCAACCTTAAGGTCGTGTTGCACATTCAGCGTGAAGTTGAAGGTGATGGTGTTATGGGAGGGGACCATTACGTCGCCAAAGTCGTAATCGCCACCAGGGCCCATGCTGTAGGTTATCCCCCCAATGTACTCACCGCTGGACATTCCCAATGGGTTGGGGGTTCTGATTTCGTATGCGTACTCCATCGTGGAGAAGCGCAGTGAGGGCAGGTCCACCGAGGGTTGGCGACTGCAGGTACCTGCACCTTCGGGGGTCAGCCAAAAATACGAAGCCGCGATAGTGCTTGCTACAAGATGTCCAGTGCGTCGGCAAGGGCTGGGGGCATTTATCCATTGGCTCTGCCAGCTGGCTCCCGGTTGCGCCCAGGCCGACACACCCGGCGGCCGAGGAACTACCCACGTCATCCCGATACCGGCGATACGGATCTGCACCGTCTCGGTTTCTCCGGTCGCGCCGTGCGTGACTGACAAGTCACGCCAATCGGACGGCACCTTGACCATAAACCCCTGCCGCTCATCGTCGTGATTGGCCACGATGGGGGCATTGGAGAACGCCGCAAAGGCTTGGGCCCTGAGACTGAAAATATTCAACTGCTTGCATTGGGCAGGAATGTGGGCTGCACAGATAGAACTTTGGGGCGTGGTGTTCTCGAACTTGTTGACCATCGGATTGCCAGGGTCCGGACGGAACACTGCCGTGATATTTTGAGTAATACCGAGCGCCGACGCACTGAATACACTGCTCCACAACCCTGCCAACAACACCCTCAATACATTTTTTTCAAGCAGACTTTTCAGACATACGGATTTCATTGGATAAACACCTCCTGGTTCCGGTAATGGCATATCTAGAGTTCTGAATCCCAAACGACCGTCACCTGCCCCGAATAGGTGGTGCCTCCCTGCGCCACCATCGTGTCGGCATGTTCTTTCTTGACCTCAAAATGCAGCGTTCCCGGGCGGTGATTGACGTAGAACCCTGGCTGGAACTCCTCGGTACCAGCACCGCTCAAGAGCAAAGGTTGACGATCAACGCCGGAGCCATCGGGACGAGTCAGGCCGTGGGGAAGGCTTACGCTGATATCCAGGGGGACCTCGTGGCCGTCACCGCTTTTCAAGGCGCAGGTGTCGCCGATTACACGCTCGCACTCCAACTGCATCTTGAAACGCGACGACACGTAGATGTTGAAAGTCTGATCGCGGAACAACCGCGCGGGTTTGCGGCCCTGGTTCAACCAGGCTTGCCAGCCGCCCTGAGGGACCAACTCAATACGATTACCGCCCGCAGGAAGTTCGACCTTAAGGGCGTGCTCCACGTCCAGAACGAAGTTGAGCGTTAACAGGTTGTCGTCGGGCAACATGACGTCACCCATGTCGAAGTCCTGGCCAGGGCCGATCAGAAAATTATGAGTCCCCTCATAAGTGCCCGATAACATACCCAGAGGGTTCGGTGTGACCAGTTCATAGGAAATACTCAAGTTCGAGTATTTGAAGTCAGGGAGGATGTGCGTAGGGCGCTTGAAGCAAACACCGGCGCCTGGAGGTACCCGCCAGAAAAACCCGTAATAGTAAGCGTTGCCATACCCTACGCCGCCATATTGACATGGGGATGGAGCATTGACCCAATTGCCCCCCTCCCATGTACCCTCATGCAGTGGCTGCGTCTGCTCATGGGCTCCGCCTATACCGCTGACCCGCAACAGAACCTGCTCTGTATGCCCCTTTTCCCGGTGTCGGACAGTCACTGCCGTTAACGAAGAAGGGACCTGGAACATCGGCCCGTTACGTATCTGGTCCAAAGGCTGAATCGGAACGACGGCGTTGAAGTTGATCGGAAAATTGATGCTGAACACCCCATTTTGACAATACGTCGGGTGATCACGGCAATACCCTCCAGGCGGCGTGGTGTTCTCAAACTGGTTCACCATCGGGTTGCCGGGATCCGGACGGAACACTGCCGTGATCTCTTCAGTAACGCCTGGCGCCGACGAGCTGAACAACAGGGCCGCTGCCACGGCCACAACCTGACTAAACAGTGCGCTCATGGTTTTCATGCTGAGGGATGGTCTCGTCATGACATTCAACCGGCGGTCTGAGCGTTAAGGGTGGAATCGGCCAAGGTGTCCGGCGTGCAGCGCAGATCACCAATCATCAGCACATTGTTTTCGCTGGGCGCTTTGGACGGATCAAGACGGAACTGGCACAGCAACTGATTGTTGTGGCGCACTTCCAGGGTCGGCGAGCTGGCGTTCATCTCCAGGGAGAAGAAACCATCCACTTCACTCACCCCACGGGTGGCGTGGTTGATGACGTGATGGCCCTTGAGCGGTTTACCCTGCGGGTCGACCAGGCGCCCGAGGACGGTCACGGTTTGCATCACGTTGACCTTGAGGTATTCCACCCCGCCCTTGTTCAGGTGGTAACTGACACGGTGCGGCTGGATCGAGGCCGAAGGCGCGTGGTTGCCCTCAAAGTCAAACGTCACCGCGCCACCCTTGTAGGCCGTGATCGGGATAAAATTGCGCCCAATCCGCAACGCGGTACTGCCGCCACTGAAGTCATCGGCGCGCAGGGCGATGTCGTCGATATCGGTCTCGACGTCGACAATCATTCCCGCGCCGGTACCGGAATACTGGCTGGTGAGGACCATCTTCTGGCGGCCGAGGGCGAGGGTGCTCTCCAGGTTCAAGCCACCGCTCAGCTCATTGCTGAACGACGATTGCTGCACAAACGCATCGCCCTGCAGGGCGTCGGTTTCAAAGCTGGCCATGCCCGACATGCCGATGCCGTAGGTGTCGGTAATTGCCGTGGCCGAGACGCTTTGCAGCAGGTGGTCTTGCAGGTCTTTGCGATAGGTCACAGAAGCGTTGTTATCACGCGAGCCGTCCCGGGCGGTGCGCGTCCCGAGGCTGGCGGACCACTGTTCACCCGGGCCGCCGAGCGCCAGGCTGACACTCAGATCGACGCCGCGATTACGCTTGTCGCCAGTGCTGGCACTGCCCGGCCGGTCATACAAGGACAAGCGCCAGTTGGCGTCGCTGCCAAACAGATGGGTGCGCTCGCTCCAGCCCAGGTCCAGGCCAACACCTTCTACGTTACCTTCGGTGTGGGACAGTCTGGCACTCACCGAACGCAAGTTACTGAGCCGGTGATTCAGGGAAATCGATGAGTTACTGGTCTGGCCGACAAACACATTCACCTGGCGAATGCGCGTGCCATCGGGCAGGTATTCGTAGGTGTTGCGGGTGTCCAGCCAACTGCGGGTATGGTTAAACACCACCGTACCGGCGCCATAGTTATAGAGCCCGTTGAGGTCGACACCGGTGCCGTAGTTGTCGGTCTGGTAGACGTTGGCGTACACGCTGGCGGAGCTGGCCAGCGTCCAGTCAATGGAGGTGCCGTATTGCATGCGGTCTTTAACCTGGCGCCCCGAAACGCCCAACACCACGCGCGGGTGGGCCAGGTAGTTGAGGGAGACGCCAGCGGTCGTGTCGCCACTGGACTGTTCATCCCAGTTGCTGAGCAACTTGCTTTCCTGGCCGGCAAATACGTTATAGCGCCAGCGGTCATCGTTGTTGCGCCAGTTGTTGGGCTTGTAGACCAATTCCTGGGTGGTGTTAGTGACCTGGCCGTCTTCTATCAGGCGCACTTCGACCTCATAGATCCCGCCGGGCAACGGACGTGTGTCCAGGTTCTGCAGGCCACTGGTGACGGGCTGGGTGTTGATCAACAGGCCATTGCGATAAATCTCCACCGAACCCTGGCGGTTGGCGGTAATGGCAATCGGATAGATGCTGGCCTTGGGGTTGTTGATCATCAAGGTGTCGGAGCTGCCGTACATCACGCCGATGGCGGTGTCGGGGCTGGCGCCGAAGGTGCGCAGTTGCCGGGTGAGACCTTCGGCATTGGGCGTGAAATAGCCCAGGCGCAGGAACTGGCCTTCCAGTTCGCGCTGGGTGTAGAGCGAGTACACCGCATGGTTGAGGGCGTCGTTATCGGGGCCGCCGAGGCGCGAAAACTGCGCGTTCAACACCTGGCTCCAATTGCCCAGGCTGCTGCTGGCGTCAATCCCAAAACGCCCGCCCGTGTCCTGGCCCTGGCCGCCGTTAAGGTTCAGTTGGTTACGCACAATCAGGCCTGCGCTGCCCTCGTGGGGAAGCTCGTGGTAACGCCGGCTTTCGGTGTCGCGCTCGGCGTTCTCGGTCAGCAGTGAGACCAGAGATTTTTCCAGGTTGTAGTGCACGGCCAGCAACTGGTCGGGGCAGTTACTCTCGCAGGCGCCCAGTGGCACTTGCTGCTTGAGGTATTCGGCCCAGCGCTCACGTTCATCGTCCTTGACCGGGCTTCCTTCATGGTCGTTAAACGAAAGCAGGGTCAGGGTGTCTTCACGAGACAAGACAATCATTGCCTCCCCTACGAACTCTTGGTCACGCTCAACTCGAACGGCCAGGGGCACATCGAAAAAGTGCTCTTCAAAGTCCGCCGGCAAACCCTTGGCCTGAGCCAGCAAACTGCGCGGTGTTGTGCCATCGGCCACTGGAGCAGCTAACGCACCCGCACAAAACAACAGGGCAAGCGCTGCCGCGATGGGAGTCATCGGGAACATGAACGGAATACTCTGAATACGGATTTTCAACACAATAAAGGCCGATCAACCGACAGGGACACTGCCTGTTGATCGGTAATCGCTACCCAATAAAACGACGCTTACGGGTCAACTTATTGCGCTCACAGGGTGACGCGAGGCTCGTGGTCGAAGACCACGGTGAAGTTGGTGGTGAACAGACCCGCATCCGTGTCGGCAGGTTTGGCTGGAACAATAACCAGGTCAGCCTGGGTACCTGGAGTGGAGCTGGCATCATCGACAACTTCCAGCGGCGAGCCGGTCAGGGTGACGCCGTTGAAGGAAGTGGCCAGGGCAATGGACGCAGTGCCGTTGCTCAGGGAAGCTGGACCGCCTTCGATGTAAGCCTTGATCGAACCGTCGGTATTTTTCACCGCGTAGGTTTCGCGCAGGCTGCTCAGGTTACCGGTCACGGTGTTGTAGGTCATGGTCTCATCGCGACCGAAGTCCGGGTTGAGCGGTTGTGCATGGAACTGTTTGGTAGGAATGGTTGCCTTGATGTTGATGACGCTGGTGGCTTCACCGGCGGCAAAGACGCTGGAAGAACCGAAGGCCAACATAACCAGTGGCAGTACGAAAGCAGTTTTCTTGAGCATTATTAGGTACCTGTATATCGCTTTAATTGAGTTGAAAGCCCGATCAGCTTGCAACTTTCTCACGCATTTAAAGAGCACAGCTTTGCAAGATCCGACTGTGTCTTAGGACGCAGGCATATCTTCCACCGAATTAAAAACAAAGTAAGCCAGAGCCTTCTCTATAGCATGTAGCCATAGGCCATATAACCAGTGAGACAAAAACAAAAAAGCTAAATAATGCCATCAGCACCTGTAATACATGTCCTACAAAGACACTATAAACTCATGATTTACGCGCGCTAAAAACCCGGACTGTCAGAAACGTATTACATGGCGATATAACGAGGCTTAATTAAACATCCAATTAGAGTATTAACTCAATCTTTTAATCCTGGCTTAGTTTTTTAATAACTCGGTATGTTCGTCATAACCCGTCCGCCATCGCCTTTGGCGGCCGCCGAACCGCTCATCGGAGAAGGCCTTTACGCAGGATAAGATATATCTTAAGTTGTATCTTGATTTTTCAGAGAGCACGACAAATGAAAGACCCTCATTCCCACCGCGCAACCGGTAGCGGCCGCGACATCTTTGACAAACGCTCCAGCCGCGAACGGGCCGAGCGTGGCCCGCGCGTCTTTGCGCCGGGTGATCTGAAATTGCTGCTACCGGCGCTGATCGCCGAAATGCCCTGCCACGGCTACGACCTGATCCGCCGGATCGAAACCCTGTTCGACGGCGCCTACAGCCCCAGCCCCGGAGTGATCTACCCCACGCTGACCTTTCTCGAAGAAAGCGAATTGATCACGGGCGACGCCGAGGGCGGAAAAAAACGCTACACAATCACCGATGCCGGCCGTCTCTTATTGAGCGAACAGGCGGTTGCCCTCGAAGGCATTCGCATGCGCATGGATGTAAGCAAACGCTCGCTGCGCGGCCACGACCGGCCACCGGAAATCCACGAGGCGGTGCACAACCTGCGCCATGCTTTGCATTCGCATCACGGGCGCTGGAGCCCGGAAGAAATCGCGCGGGTTGCGACGTTGCTCAACCGCACCGCACAAGCCATTGCCGACGGGAAAGACCAATGAACACACAAGCCATTCACCGCGTGACCCACGACGTCAAACGCCGCCGCCTGCAGGTGCTGCGGGTGGTGGACATCACCCCGCGCATGCGCCGCATTACCTTGGGCGGCCCGGAACTGGCGGGCTTTGTCAGCCTGGGCAGCGATGATCACATCAAGCTGCTGTTCCCACAGAACCCCGCCGAACAAGCGGCCCTGGAAAGCCCTACGTTCACCATCAAGGGCGACGGCCCGCAACCAGCGATGCGCGATTACACGCCACGGCGTTACGACCTGAGCATTGGCGAACTGGTTATCGACTTCGTGCTGCACGGCGATGGCCCTGCGTCTACCTGGGCCGAGCAGGCGCAAGTCGGCCAGCACCTGTATATCGGCGGGCCACGGAGTTCGATGATCGTGCCGGATATCTTCGACAGCTACCTGCTGATCGGCGATGAAACCGCCCTACCCGCCATCGGCCGGCGCCTGGAAGAATTGCCCGCCGGGCGCAAAGTGCTGGCGGTGATCGAAATCGCCGATGCCGCAGAGCAGCAAGTGCTGGAGAGCGCGGCGGATGTCGAGATTATCTGGGTGGTGCGCGGCGAGGCCGACCTGCTTGAGGTCGTGCGCAACCTCACGCTGCCCGGCGGAAAGTTGTACAGCTTTGTCGCGACCGAAACCAAGCTGTCACGCCAGGTGCGGCGGGTGTTGCTGGATATGCACAAGGTCAATGAGGAGTACCTCAAGGCTGCGGGTTACTGGCGGGCAGAAGGCAGTGAAGAAGATTAAACCTGAACTCGGTCAAAACTGTGGGAGGGGGCTTGCTCCCGATGGCGGTGGGTCAGTTAACACAACTCTATCTGACACACCGCCATCGGGAGCAAGCCCCCTCCCACATTGACTGTGCCCACTTTAAGTCGAGGGTGATTTGAGGCGGTTATCCAAGACCACCACTGCCAGCGCAATCAGCAAGAACCCCAGCAAAATCCCCCCAGCATTCACGAACACCTGCGGATAACCCAGGCTGTCCACATCCATGAACGGGTACTGATATTGCCCAAGCAAATGCCCGCGCAACAGCACATAAGCGAAGTACACCAGGGGGTAAACCACCCACCCGGCAATGTGCTTGAGCCGCAAGGTGCCCTTGGGCACGCACCGCCACCAATAGATCAGAAACAGCACCGGCATCACGTCGTGCAGCAATTCATCGGCAATGAATTGAAAGCCCTCGGGGCTCCATAAGTGCCGCAGCAACAGGTTGTAGGCCAGGCTTACCACGACAATGCTCGCGGCAATACCACTGCTGATACCCGGCGCGAGGAAAAACCGCTTGCCGGCTGATTCGCGCTTGACCAGCCAATAGCTCAGCACCACGACGACCAAGGTATTGGTCAGTACCGTGAAAAAACTGAAGAAACTGATCAATCCGCCCAGCAAGCTGGCGCCGCTGGACCAGCGCGAATACAGAATCAGGTATTGCTGAATCGCCAGCCCCACCCAACCGGCCAACGCGGCCGCCGTCACAAAACGCTTCACGGGCTCAGTCCAGCGGGCGTTTGGTGCGCATCAGCTTGACGTACAAGCCTTTGACTTTTTCCCGCGCCCATGGGGTTTTGCGCAGGAAGGTCAGGCTCGACTTGATGCTGGGATCGCTCTTGAAGCAGCGGATATCAATGCGTTCGGCCAGGCCTGCCCATTCGTAGTGTTCCACCAGGGTGGTGAGGACGTGTTGCAGGGTCACGCCGTGGAGTGGGTCGTTGCTTGTCGCGGTCATGCCGGGCCTTTTGCGAGAGAGGAAACACAGCCGCGCACCTTAGCGGACGGGGCGTACCGGTGGAAGCACTGCATTGAATATAGCCCGTTGGTAAAAGTTCCCCTTTTCAGCGAAAAAAGAGATGTTATATTGTAACGATACTTATCAAAGATCCTGCCAAGGAATGTCCGATGTCGCTCTCCTGTCTCTGGCGCCTGTCGCCCCTCGCCGCCGCGCTGCTGATCTGCTCCGAAGCCCACGCCCTGGAACTGCCATCGCAAATCATCACCGGCAATCCCCTGGGCAGCGCGCAACTCGCCTCGCCCACCACCCTGCTGGAGGGCGACGAGCTGACCCTGCAACAAAAAGGCAGCCTGGGCGAAACCCTGAACAAGCAGCCGGGCGTGTCGTCTTCGTACTTTGGCCCCGGTGCCAGCCGGCCGATCATTCGTGGCCAGGACGGTGACCGTATTCGCCTGCTGCGCAACGGCGTGGGCGCGCTGGATGCGTCGTCACTGTCCTATGACCACGCCGTGCCGCTGGACCCGATCAACGTCGAGCGCATCGAAATCGTGCGCGGCCCGGCAGCCCTGTTGTACGGCGGCAGCGCCATCGGCGGGGTGGTCAACACCTTCGACAACCGCATCCCCACCGCAGCCATCGAGGGCATCCACGGTGCCGGTGAACTGCGCTACGGCGGTGCCGACACCACGCGCAGCAGCGCGGGCAAGCTGGAGGCCGGCGACGGCAGCTTCGCCTTGCACCTGGATGCCAACGCGCGGGAATTCAACGACCTGCACATTCCGGGTGATGCGCGCAGCCGCCACGCGCCCGAAACCGACGCTGGCCCCGGCAAAAACGGTCGCCTGGGCAACAGCGACGGGCGCCAGGATGGCGGCGCGGTGGGCGGGTCCTACACCTGGGATGACGGCTACGCGGGCCTGTCCTACAGCAACTACGACAGCAACTACGGCTCGCCCGCCGAGCAGGACGTGCGCATCCGCATGCAACAGGAGCACTACGCGTTCGCCTCCGAAATCCGCAACCTGCAAGGCCCGTTTACCTCGGTGAAAATCGACGCAGGCTACACCGACTACCAGCACCGCGAGATCGAAGGGGGCGAGACCGGCACCACCTTCAAGAACAAAGGCTATGAAGCCCGCGTGGAAGCCCGCCACCAGCCCATCGGGCCATTCGACGGCGTGGTCGGCGCGCAAGTGACCCGCAACGAATTTTCGGCCCTGGGCGAAGAAGCCTTCGTGCCCCAGACCGATACCAACGCCGGCGCACTGTTCATTCTTGAGCAGATGCACGCCACCGAGCGCCTCACCCTCAGCCTCGGCGGGCGCCTGGAACATACCAGCGTCGACCCGGATGCCAAGGGCAACGCGCGCTTCGCCAATGCCGACAAGGCCAATGCCTTCACCGCAGGCAGCCTGTCGTCCGGCGCGGTCTACACCCTGACGCCGATCTGGTCGTTGGCCGCCACCCTGGGCTACACCGAGCGCGCCCCGACGTTCTACGAGCTGTACGCCAATGGTGCTCACGTCGCCACCGGCACTTATGAATTGGGCGACGCCAACCTGTCGAAGGAAAAAGCCGTGTCCAGCGACCTGGCCCTGCGCTTTGACAATGGCACCCACAAGGGCAGCTTTGGCGTGTTCTACAGCCGCTTCTCCAACTACATCGGCCTGCTCGGCACGGGGCGTACATTGAACGACGAAGGTGAAGAGGACGCAGGCGGTATTCCCGAGTACACCTACTCCGGCGTACGTGCACGTTTCGCCGGCTTCGAAGCCCAGGATCACTGGAAACTTGGCGAAAGCGCCTACGGCAAGTTCGCCCTGGAGCTGTCGGGCGACTACACGCGTGCAACCAACCTGGACACCGGCGAAGCCCTGCCGCGCATTGCGCCGCTGCGCTTGAACAGCGGTTTGCTGTGGGAGCTGGATCGCTGGCAGGCGCGTATCGACGTAGAACATGCCGCCGGCCAAGGGCGCGTGCCGAGTAACGAAAGCGGCACCGATGGCTATACCACCCTCGGCGCGAGCGCGGGTTATCACTTCAATGTCGGCAGCAGCCAGTGGCTGGCGTTCGTCAGTGGCGAAAACCTGACCAACCAGACCGTGCGCTACGCCAGCTCGATCCTGCGCGATATTGCGCCGGCGCCGGGGCGCAGCGTGCAAGTCGGCGTCCGCACCACTTTCTAACCCAACCGAACGATCGTTCCCACGCTCCGCGTGGGAACGCAGCCCGTGACGCTCTGCGTCACGTGTGCCCGGTGGTTGGCGCGACGCGGAGCGTCGCAGGAGGCACTCCCACGCAGAGCGTAGGAACGATCAGCCCCCTCCCACAGTTTTCTGCAGCGACTATCTGTCACTGTTACCAAATCTGAAATGATGCATCTTGCGATTCACCCTTTCTCTAAACGCCCCGCCGCATTATCCTTTGCAACAACCTGAAACGCTTCACCCCCCGGTCTGACCCCATTTGCCGAATCTTCCCTTCACGCAAAGACAGCGCTGTCTTAAATCGACCTGCGCCTGGGGGTTTATTGCCCGCCTGTGGATAACCGAGTTATCCACAGAAAAAACCCAAAATAACGCTGAACCAAGCCCGCGCCGAATCGTCATCTACAGTGAGTGAAGCACGGGCTTACATAATTCCAACGTAACGGAGAAACACACTATGAGCACTGATGGTGCCTCAAGCCCAAGCCGCCTGCTGCCCAGGTTGCTAGGCGTCTTGCTGCTGATCATGGGGCTGGCCTTGCTGGCCGGTGGGGTCAAGCTGAGCATGCTCGGCGGCTCGCTGTATTACCTGCTGGCCGGTATCGGCATCGCCTTGACCGGCGTTTTGCTGCTGGCCACCCGCCGCGCTGCGCTGGGCCTGTACGCATTGGTGGTGTTCGCCAGCACGGTGTGGGCGCTATGGGAAGTCGGCTTGGACTGGTGGCAGTTGGTGCCGCGCCTGGCCCTGCTGTTCGCCTTGGGCATCGTCATGTTGTTGCCATGGTTTCGCCGTCCGTTGCTGCGTGGTCAAGCCGCGCCGCTGGGCACCGGCGCGCTGAGCGTGGCCGTGGTGCTGGCGGGTGCTGCCGCCCTGGCCAGCCAATTCACCAACCCCGGTGAAATGGTCAAGACCGGCCAACTGGACCGCGATGCTGTGCCTGGCATGGCCAGCGCTGCGCCTGCCCAGGCCGATGGCGACTGGAACTCCTACGGCCGTTCGGCCTTCGGCGACCGTTACTCGCCGCTGGCCCAGATCACCCCGGAAAACGCACACAAGCTGGTGCCGGCGTGGACCTTCCGTACCGGTGATATTCCGGGCGCAGGCGATCCCGGTGAAACCACTGCGGAAAACACCCCGCTGAAAGTCAACGGCATGCTGTACGTGTGTACCCCGCACAGTCAGGTTATCGCCCTGGACCCGGACACCGGCAAGGAAATCTGGCGTTTCGACCCGAAGATCACCACCCAGGGTGCCGAGAACTTCAAGGGTTGGGCGCACATGACCTGCCGTGGCGTGTCGTATCACGATGACGCCGCCTACGCCTCCGAGCAGAGCCCGACTGGCAGCGCCAGCCCGGCCGCCGCGCCGACCGCCTGCCCGAAACGCATCTTCGTGCCGACTGCCGACACCCGTCTGATCGCCCTGAACGCCGACACCGGCAAGATGTGCGAAGACTTCGGTGACAAAGGCCAGGTCGACCTGCGTGCCAATATCGGCACCTTCGCCCCAGGCGGTTACTACTCCACCTCGCCACCGGCCGTGACCAAAAACCTGGTGGTGATCGGCGGTCACGTGACCGACAACGTCTCCACCGACGAGCCAAGCGGCGTGATCCGTGCGTTCGACGTGCACACCGGCAAGCTGGTGTGGAACTGGGACAGCGGCAACCCGGACGACACCACCCCGTTGGCCGAGGGCAAGACCTACACCCGCAACTCGCCGAACATGTGGTCCATGTTCGCCGTGGATGAAAAACTCGGCATGCTCTACCTGCCGATGGGCAACCAGATGCCCGACCAGTACGGCGGTGACCGTACCGATGACTCCGAAAAATACGCTGCCGGCCTGACCGCCCTGGACATCGACAGCGGCCACGTGAAGTGGACCTTCCAGTTCACCCACCACGACCTGTGGGACATGGACGTGGGCGGCCAGCCTTCGCTGATCGACATCAAGACCGCTGACGGCGTCAAGCAAGCGGTGATGGCATCGACCAAGCAAGGCAGCATCTACGTGCTGGACCGTGCCACCGGCCAACCGGTAGTGCCGATCAATGAAATCCCGGTACCACAGGGCGCCGTTGCCGGCGATCGCACCTCCCCTACCCAGCCCAAGTCCGACCTGAACTTCATGCCACCGCCGTTGAAAGAACGCGATATGTGGGGCGTGACACCGTTCGACCAGATGCTGTGCCGGATCGACTTCAAGTCGATGCGCTACGATGGCCCGTTCACGCCGCCGTCGCTGCAAGGCTCGATCGTCTACCCAGGTAACTTCGGCGTGTTCGACTGGGGCGGCATCTCGGTTGACCCGGTCCGCCAGATCGCTTTCGTGAACCCGAGCTACATGGCGTTCAAATCGAAGCTGATTCCGGCCGCCGACATCGCCAAGCAAGGCCCACGTGTCAGCGAAACCCAAGGCGTACAGCCGAACAAAGGCGCGCCGTACGGCGTGATCCTCGAAGCGCTGCTCTCGCCGCTGGGCCTGCCGTGCCAGGCGCCAGCCTGGGGTTACGTGGCGGCGGTCGACCTGACCACCCACCAAACCATCTGGATGCACAAGAACGGCACCGTGCGTGACAGCTCGCCGGTTCCGATCCCGCTGACCATGGGCGTGCCAAGCCTGGGCGGTACCTTCACCACTGCCGGTGGCGTAGCGTTCCTGAGCGGCACCCTCGACCAGTACCTGCGTGCCTACGACGTGAAAAACGGCAAGCAACTGTGGGAAGGCCGCCTGCCTGCAGGCGCGCAAACCACCCCGATGACCTACACCGGCAAGGACGGCAAGCAGTACGTGCTGGTCATGGCCGGCGGTCACGGCTCCCTGGGCACCAAGCAGGGTGACTATGTGCTGGCGTTCAAACTGCCGGATTAAGTAAACCCGGCGGTAAAACAAAGGCGGCTACCCGATGGGTAGCCGCCTTTTTTGTGCACGCCTGATAAGCCGTCGTGGGTTTTACACGCAACGCGCGCGCATGAAATCGCCCCAACGGCGCACCAGGTAGTTGTGCTCGTCCATCACCGAGTTCCACACCGCAATGTGCCCCATGCGCTGCTCATAGGAGCCGCCGTCGCGCACCTCGCCGATGTCGATCAATGGCAAGCCATCGCTGCCCGACAGCTCTTCACGCGCAGGCTTGCCGGCGTACCAGTAATCCCACTCGGCGCTGCTCAGATGGTCACGGGTACGCGCCGGGTTACCGATGTAGTAACCCTGGCGCGCCATCACCGCCCCCGGCCAGCCGGACAACCACCAATTCAAGTAGGCATAGGCCGCATCCAGCACCTTCCCCTGGGCATGGCGCGACAACGACAAGCCGCCGAACCAGGCGCGATAGCCTTCGCGCGGCACGGCGAGCCGGTATTTCACCCCGGCACGGTGCAGGCGCATCAAGGTCGGCGACCACAGGCTCTGGATGTCGATGCTCGGGCTGAGCATCAATTGCGCGGCTTCTTCGTCGTCCGACCAGAACGCCGCAAAGTGCCCCTCCTTCTGCTTGCGCACCAGGATCTCGGCCAGCACATCGATCTCCTCAATGCTCATGTTGCCGATGTCCCGGAACTGCGCCAGCCCCGCACCCTGTACGGCGAGCGCGGCATCCAGGGCACCGATGGCGGCGTCGCTTTGCAGGGCGGTGCGCGCGCGCCACGCCGGGTCGAGCAGCCAGCCCCAGCTTTCGTTGCCGTGGCAGAACCCTTCGGGCAAACGCTCGGGGCGATAGGCAAAACTGTCGGCGTTGTGGGTCAGCGGCAGCATGCTGATGCGCTCGGTTACGCTGCTGCCGAGGCTGCCGTCGTGCTGCACGAACAGCCGCTCACTCGGCACGCTGCCACTGCCCAGGCGGTCGTTGGGCGACAGTCGACCACGCTTGGGCAGGTCGTTGATCTCATGCCACAGCGCGATGCGCCGCGTGTCGATCGGCTGGATCGCCCGCGCCGGCCACACAAAGTCGACGTTGTGGAACCACTGGTCGTACAGGTCGTAGCTGTCCGGCTGCATCACCGCGATACGCTGGGCTTGTTCCACATCATGCACCTGGTACACCAGGCGAATGCCCAGCTCCTGCTCGGCCCGCACGCGCAGGCATTCGAGCAAGGTCACGGAGGTGCCGAGCACGCGCAGTGTGATCATGCCGCGAACCGCCGCGCGAACACGTCGAAGGAACGGCGCAACAGCGCGGGGTCGAGGCCGCGCAGGATGAACACCAGGCGCGACTGGCGCTCAGTGCCTGGCCAGGCAGGCAAATGCACCGGGGCATGCAGGCAGTGCTGCACACCATGGATGACGATGGGGGCCGAGCTTGCGTTCACGTTGAGCAGTCCTTTGACGCGAAGGATTCGTTCGCCGTGGCATCTTAGCAGCATCGACAACCACACCCCGAACCCGACCCAGTCCAGCGGTTGCTCGAAGCTCAGGCAGCACACCTGCGCCGCGCCATGATTAACCGTGGCGGGTTGATGCAGCTGCCAGCGACTGACCTCGACGGCAGGCTCGGCGCCGCGCACACCCTCGCCGAGCAGCAGTTGATCGCCGCTGTGAATCGCCTGGGTATCGAGGATCAACGTACCGCCGTTGAGCGCGTGCAGATGCTCGCGCAGCGCGGCGCAATCGTCGACCAGGTCGGTCTTGCTCAGCAACAGCCGGTCGGCCGCCGCCACCTGGGCCAGCCACTCCGGGTGCAGGCGTTCCTGCAAGGCGGCATGGCTGGCGTCGACCAGGGTGATCACCAGGCCGATATGAAAACGCCCGCGCAGTTGAACGTCGTTGTTCAGCGTGGCGAGGATCGGCGCGGGGTCGGCCAGGCCGGTGGTTTCCAGGATCACCCGTTTGAAGGCCGGGATTTCCCCGCGTTCACGGCGTTGCAATAGGCCGAGCAGTGCGTCTTTCAACTCGCCGCGAATCGAGCAGCACACACAGCCGCTGGGCAGCAGGACGGTGTCTGGCGCGACTTCCTCCACCAGCAGATGATCAATGCCGACATCGCCGAACTCATTGATCAGCAACGCGGTGTCGCCCAGGCTTTCGCCCTGCAACAGACGCTTGAGCAAGGTGGTTTTGCCGCTGCCGAGGAAACCGGTGATCACATTCAGAGCAATGCTCATATTTACCTCCGCCCCCTGTAGGAGCGAGCTTGCTCGCGAAAAACCCGAGAGCGCCAGGTACATCCAGATGACACGCGTTAGCGTTGACGTTTTTCGCGAGCAAGCTCGCTCCTACAGTGGGGTGTTTTCCAGGTGGTCAAGTAGACGCGGGTCAAGGGGATCCAGCGGGCGGCCGAGCATGGTTTCGGCCGCCTGCCAGAGTTGATCCAGGCCGCTGGCCAGGGCCTGTTTGCCGGTCGCGCCGAGCAACAGGTACGACGCGCCCTGGAAATCCTCGACCTTGAGCCGAAACACCGCCAGCACCTGGTTGATCGCCGCGATCCGGCGCAGGCGCTCGCGACGCCTGGGCAGTGCATCGCCCAAGGAGTCGCTCCAATGCAGGTCTTCGCCGAGCAAGCCACAGAGTCCGCACATGGCTAAGCCCCGCTCATGGCATGACATCGCCGGCGTTCGGGCCGAGGGTCTGGCCGACGAACAGGTTACCGCCCGGGGTACTGGCCAGCAGCACGGCGGTGGGCGCGACTTCGTCCGCCAGGCCGAACCGGCCCAGGGGCAGTTCGGCGGCCTTGGCGCGTTTCCAGCTGTCGCTGATGCCGCCCACCAGCGGGGTTTCGATCGGGCCTGGGGCGATAGCGTTGACCAGCACATTGTCCTTGGCCACTTCCAGGGCCAGGGACTTGGTGAAGCCGATCACGCCGGCCTTGGCCGCCGCATAGTGACTCAGCTCGGCACCGCCCTTGATGCCCAGTTGCGAGGCGACGTTGATGATCCGCCCCCAGCGCTGCGCGAGCATATGCGGCAAGGCGCGTTGGCTGGCGATGAACACGCTGGTGAGGTCGACCCGCAGCATGTCGTTCCACATCTCGAGGGAGAGATCGACGCAACGCGCCTGGGTCAGCATGCCGGCATTGTTGACCAGGATGTCGATCCCGCCGAAGTGCTCGACGCACCGGTCGACACTGGCCTGGGCGCCTTCGACGGTACCGACATCGGCCAGGCATTCGAACACCTCGGCACCCAGGTTGCGACAGGTGATCGCGACCTCGGCAAGGCTCGCGGCGTTGCGGTCGGCCAACACCAGGCGAGCGCCCTCGACCGCGTAAGCCTGGGCAATGGCGGCACCGATGCCGCTGCCGGCCCCGGTGATGACGGCGCGGCGGTTATTCAACAGGCTCATTTTTATTTCCTCATTGATCGTTCCCACGCTCTGCGTGGGAATGCCGCCTTGGACGCTCTGCGTCCGCTATTGTGACGCGAAGCGTCACGCTGATGCATTCCCACGCGGAGCGTGGGAACGAGCGCGGTCAATCAGGCCAGCGCACGGTCAGGCCGCCGTCGATGATGATGCTTTGCCCGGTCACGTAGCTCGCTGCATCACTGGTCAAGAACTGCACCAGCGACGCCACTTCATCCGCCCGCCCTACCCGGCCCAGCGGGATTGCCTTGGCAGCCTTGGCCAACCCTTCAGGCCCCAGCGAATTCTTCGCATCCAATGACTGCGGCGTCTCGATCAACCCCGGGATCACCGCATTGCACCGAATGCCCTTGGCCGCCAGTTCCACCGCCAGCGAACGACACAACCCCGGCACCCCGGCCTTGGCCGCCGCGTAATGGCTGTGCTCCTGCCAGCCATACACGCCGCCGGCAATCGAAGAAATCGCTACCAGCGCGCCGCCTTCGCGCATATGCCGGGTCGCCGCGCGGAAGGTGCGCATCACCCCCGTGAGGTCGATATTGAGCATCTCATCCCACAACGCATCGCTCATTTCCAGCAACGGCGCGCGACGCAACAAGCCGGCATTGGCCACCGCGTAATCGAGGCGCCCAAAATGCTGCACCGCTTGCTCGGCCATGGCATCCACCGAGGCGCTGTCGCCCACGTCCAGCGCCAGCATCAGGCATTCGCCGCCGGCTTCTTCCACCAGGGCAACCGTGCGTTGCGGGTCATGGGGATCGGCCGGGTAATACCCGCCCACCACCGCCACGCCGCTGCGCCCGTAGGCCACGGCAAGGGCTTGGCCGATGCCGCTGGCGGCACCGGTAATCAAGGCAACTTTACGGTTCATAAAGAACTCCTTACTGAACGGTTTCCGGACGCACATGGCGCGCGGCAAACATCAACGCGCCGGACAAGAAGCACGGCAGCGCGCCGAACCACAGCGCGGCGGTCTGCCAGTCGCTGCCGGCGGATAACACCTGGGTGGCGCCAAACCCGGCCAACACGGCGCCGATCGGGCCCATGGCATGAATGATCGCGCCACCGGTGGCGCGGATGCTGGTGGGGAAGCTTTCGCTGATGAAGAACAGCGCCGCCGAGTACGGCCCGATCAGGAAGAACAGGCCCAGGCTGTACAGCCCAACCACCATCGGCATGTTGCTCGGGCCGAACAGCATCCCGGCGAATGCCAGGCCGCCGAGCATCCAGCCCAGGCCGATCACGTTGCGCCGCCCGATCTTGTCGCCCATCCAACCATGGCTGAGGTACCCGCAATAACCCACCAGGTTCGACAGCACGAGGATGATCAGCGAGTTCTCGAACGAGATGTGGTGCACGCTGACGATCACCGAGGTGCCCAGCACGCTGAACACCTGGATCGCCGCCCAGTTGAGCAACAGCGCGGCGCCGATCACCAGGGTGGCGCGCCGCGCCGGGCCCCGGAATGCGGCCTTGAGGCCGGCCTTGCTGTGTTCGTCATAATCCACGCCGTAGGTCACGGCGACGTTCTGCGCCTCGCTCACCGCACCGCGTTTACGCAGTTGGCTGATGCGCTGGTGAATCTGGAACTGCGGGCTCTCCTTGAGCTTGCGCGCCATGATCGCGATCACAATGGCCGGGATCGCGGCGAAGACGAAACAGCCCTGCCAGCCGATGATCGGCAGCAGCAGCGCGGTCAACCCCGC
The DNA here is from genome assembly GCF_003852255.1 of Pseudomonas sp. R1-43-08. Classification (NCBI taxonomy): domain Bacteria; kingdom Pseudomonadati; phylum Pseudomonadota; class Gammaproteobacteria; order Pseudomonadales; family Pseudomonadaceae; genus Pseudomonas; species Pseudomonas sp. R1-43-08. Next base: position 1,180,966 of record NZ_CP027734.1, on the reverse strand, counting down.
GGCGATCAAGGCCCCGACCGGCCAGCCGCCTTGTACCAGGCTGTAGATGAAGCCGCGACGCTTGGTCAGTTTCGGGTCTTGCGAGGCGCCGTACAGCTCACTCAGATACGTCGCATTGACGGTTTCCTCGGCATACCCCAAGCCACCCAGCGAGCGAATCAGGATCAGCGGCGACTTGCCCCACGCCCCGCCGATCGCGGTGAGCGCCGAGCACAGCGCGGAGCCGGCCACGGTCAGAATAATCCCCTGGCGGCGCCCCAGTTTATCGACGACGGGACCGATGGCGAACGCGACCACCGCCGTGCCCACCGCCACCCAGGTCGCGATTTGCGCCTGCTCCACTTCACCCCAGCCAAAGTGCCGGCCGATCTCCGGCAGCAAAGTGCCGAACAGGATGAAGTCATACACCGCGAACACCCAGGCAAAGAACGCGATCCAGGTGGCGAAGCGCACTTCCTGGGACGTCAGTTGCCGGGGTTTCCAGCCGGTCAGGTCAAGCTTGTTGTAGATAGACATGCAGCGCGCCTCGGGAGGTGGAGTGGGCTTTCTGTAGGAGCGAGCTTGCTCGCGAAAATCGTCAACGATGACGCGGGCATCCTGAATGCACGCGGTGCTCTCAGGCGTTTCGCGAGCAAGCTCGCTCCTACAGGGTTCGGGTCAGGTGCGGGGTTGACGGCGGATAAAGTCGTCGGCGATTTCATCAAAGGTGACGAAGCGCACACCGGCATGGCTCTGGATGTGTTCGATCAGACGCTCAAGCATCAGCAGCACTTGCGGCCGGCCGGACACGTCGGGGTGGATGGTCATGGTGAACACCGCGTGTTCATGCTCGCGGTAGACCCAGTCGAACTGGTCGCGCCACATTTCTTCCAGGTGACGCGGGTTGACGAAGCCGTGGCTGTTGGGGGCTTTCTTGATGAACATCATTGGCGGCAGGTCGTCGAGGTACCAGTTGGCCGGGATTTCCACCAAGTCGGTTTCCTCGCCGCGCACCAGGGGTTTCATCCAGGTGTCGGGGTGCTGGCTGTAGTCGATCTTGGTCCAGCTGTCGCCCTTGCGCACGTAGTAGGGATGGAAGTCGTTGTGCATCAGGCTGTGGTCGTACTTGATGCCTTTCTTCAGCAGCAGCTCGTTGGTGACTTTACTGAATTCCCACCACGGCGCGACGTAGCCGGTGGGGCGCTTGCCGGTGACCTGGGTGATCAGTTCGATGGATTTATCGAGGACGATTTCTTCCTGCTCGGCGGTCATCGCGATGGGGTTTTCGTGGCTGTAGCCGTGCACGCCGATTTCGTGGCCGGCGTCGGCCACGGCCTTCATCTGTTCGGGGAAGGTTTCCATCGAGTGGCCGGGGATAAACCAGGTGGTGCGCAGGCCGTAGCGCTCGAACAATTTGAGCAGGCGCGGCGCGCCGATTTCACCGGCGAACAGGCCGCGGGAGATGTCGTCCGGCGAGTCTTCGCCGCCGTAGGAACCGAGCCAGCCGGCGACGGCGTCAACGTCGACGCCAAATGCACAGAGGATGTCTTTAGCCATGGTGTGTCTCCTTAGGGTTGAGGGCGGTTTCGACCGACAGCGCGGCCCTGAGCAGGCGCGCGTCTTCGCCACAAGGGGCGCTGAGCAGCAGCGCGGTGGGCAGGCCCAGGGCATCGCGGCCGCTGGGCAGGCTGACGCCCGGCATGTCGAGCAGGCTGCCGGGCATGGTCAGGCGCAGGGTCGCCAGGTTGGTGCTGACGAACAATTCGTCGTCGGCCTCCAGCGGTGCCAGCGCCGGGGCGACGTGGGCGACGGTCGGGGTGATCAGCAGAGCGCCGTCGAGGTCGTCGCTCAGTTGGTTCTGCAGACGTCTGCGGGCGTCGGTCAGGTGGATCAGTTGGCTGGCTGGCAAGCCGCGCGCGGCTTCGAGGCGGCGACGCACGCGGGGGTCGAGCTGCTCGGCGTCAGGGCTGTCGAGCAGGGCCTGGTGCAGGGCGAAGGCTTCGAAAGCGCCAAGCCAGCCGTGCTGCCGGATCAGGTCGAGGGCGGCCTGGAAGGCGGCGCAGGGGCGCAGGTCGATCAACGCGCCGGCAGCCTTGAGCTGGTCCACCGCGCGCAGCAGGTTATCGCGCACCGCCGGTTCAATGCCTTCCAGCGCGCCTTGCTCGAGCACGAAACGCTGGCCCTTCAGGCTGCGGGCAACGTGGGTTTGCGCACGGCCATGGAGCAGGTCGTCGATGACCAGGGCATCACGCACGCTGCGGGCCAGCGGGCCGAGGCTGTCGAGGCTGCGGGCCAGCGGGAACACGCCGTCGCGGCTGTAGCGGCGGCAGCTGCTGCGGTAGCCCACTACGCCATTCAGGGCGGCGGGAATGCGGATCGAGCCAGCGGTGTCGGTGCCCATGGCAATCGGCACGATCCCGGCTGCCACGGCCACGGCCGAACCCGATGAAGAACCGCCGGGAATCCGCGGCTGGTCGCTGCTGTTGGGGTTGTGGGGCGTGCCAAAATGCGGGTTCAGGCCCAGGCCCGAATACGCCAGCTCACTGAGGTTGGTCTTGCCCACGCTGACCATCCCGGCGCGGCACAACAGCCCCACGCTTGGCGCATCGAGCAAAGCGGCCGGCGCCTCGCGGCGATAAGCGGCGCCTGCGGTGGTGATGCTGCCGGCCACGTCAAACAAGTCCTTCCACGCCAGGGGCACGCCGTCGAACACACTCAGCGGCTGGCCGGCACGCCAGCGCGCAGCGGACGCTTGCGCCTCACGCAAGGCACGCTCGGTGCACAGCGAGATGAACACGCTGGGCGCCGTGCTCGCGCGGGCAAGCGCTTGTTCGAGCACTTGCACCGGGTCGCTGCGGCCGGTGGCGAACGCTTCGGCCATTGACGTGGCGTCTGACATGAAGATCACCTCATAAACGTATATATTTATAAAATGTACGTTTTGTAGAGGCAGCTTTCGTGCCAGTCTCTTTGTGTGTCCGCGCGTATTATTTCGGCTTTTCGCCAATATCCACGGGATAGAGGCTTTTGTAAGAAGCAAAATATTTGAAGGTCAGCGATGGGTGTGTCCTTAGATGAAATAACGTATCTTTTATTAATACATACATTTTGGTGCAAAAAAGTAACAACCCGGTGCCAAAGGCCCCAAAAAAGTGCCACCGACGTGGCGCGGAGTGACAGGCCCATCTATGAGAGAATCCCCGGCCATCGTCACGCCCTAGCATTCATGACTCAGAGAAGCAGATGAAACCAGTGTCCGCCCCGGCATCCCGTTACGCGATGATTCACAAGGTGATGCGTGACGCAATCGTCAACGGCACCGCGCTCCACGGGCTTGTGTTGCTGGAAGCGCCGCTGGCCGAGCTGTTCGGCACCAGCCGCGTGCCGGTGCGCAAGGCGCTGGACCTGCTGCACGATGAGGGCCTGATCTGCCGCTTCAACGGCCGTGGCTACCTGATCAATCCCGAAGGCCTGGCCGTGGAGCCGCTGCGCCTGCCCCTGAGCCACGCACACCTGGGCCTCAACGGCGACGACGAGCTGGTGGACACCCGGCCCCTGGGCGAGCGGATCGTCGAAGAAATCGGCGCGGCGCTGTCCACCTGCATCGCCTTTGGCCATTACCGCCTGGACGAACAAGCCGCCGCCGACCACTACGGTGTCAGCCGCGCCGTGGTCCGCGAAGCGCTGATGCGCCTGCGCGACCGTGGCTTGGTGGAGAAAGAGCCCTACTCCCAATGGTTGGCCGGGCCGTTGACCGCGCGGGAAGTCACCGAAGACTACGAACTGCGCGCCTGCCTCGAACCCGAGGCCTTGCGCCAGAGCGCGCCGGGCCTCGACCGGGAAGTCCTCGAAGCCATGTTGCAGCGGGTCACGGCGGCCCAGCAGAACCCGCAATGCAGCCTCGAAGCCATCGAGCAGATCGAGGAGGACTTGCACCAGCGCTGCCTGGCCGGCCTGCAGAACCGCAAGATCGCCGCGCTGATCCGCCAGGGCCAGAGCCCGATGATCATCAGCCGGATTTTCCATCGATTGCTGGGAATCGGCGCCGATCCGGCCATGCTCGCCGAACATCGCCTGATCCTGGAGCTTTTGCTCCATGGCGCTTTCGACGCGGCCGCGCTGAACCTGCGCGAGCACCTGCAGCGCGCGCGGCAGCGAATGTTGCAGCGCTTGAAGGTGCTCTCGGTACTGCCCGAGCAGCCACTGCCGGCCTACCTCCACAAAATCAGCTGACCGCGTCGCTGCAGTAACTTTATGTAATATGTTCCTATCTCACCCCTACCATTGAAACCACCGCTGCCCTGCCCCATCTAAGCTGCATACTTCCTTATGCAGGTGCCCCATGAGCGACCAGCAAGACGTCCCTGATTACGACCTGAACGACTACGCCGACCCCGAAAACGCTGAAACTTCGTCCAACACCGGCCTGGCCCTGCCTGGGCAAAACCTGCCGGACAAGGTCTACATCATCCCGATCCACAACCGGCCGTTTTTTCCGGCGCAGGTGTTGCCGGTCATCGTCAATGAAGAACCCTGGGCCGAAACCCTGGAACTGGTGAGCAAATCCGACCACCATTCCCTCGCCCTGTTTTTCATGGATACACCGCCCGAAGACCCGCGCCATTTCGACACCTCTGCCCTGCCGCTGTACGGCACCCTGGTCAAGGTGCACCACGCCAGCCGCGAAAACGGCAAGCTGCAATTCGTGGCCCAGGGCCTGACGCGCGTGCGCATCAAGACCTGGCTCAAGCACCACCGCCCACCGTACCTGGTGGAGGTCGAATACCCGCACCAGCCGAGCGAGCCGACCGACGAGGTCAAGGCCTACGGCATGGCGCTGATCAATGCGATCAAGGAACTGCTGCCGCTCAACCCGCTGTACAGCGAAGAGTTGAAGAACTACCTCAACCGCTTCAGCCCCAACGACCCGTCGCCGCTCACTGACTTCGCCGCTGCGCTGACCTCGGCCACCGGTAACGAGTTGCAGGAAGTGCTCGATTGCGTGCCCATGCTCAAACGCATGGAAAAAGTTTTGCCGATGCTGCGCAAAGAGGTCGAAGTCGCGCGCCTGCAAAAAGAACTCTCGGCCGAAGTGAACCGCAAGATCGGCGAGCATCAGCGCGAGTTCTTCCTCAAGGAACAGCTCAAGGTCATCCAGCAAGAGCTGGGCCTGACCAAGGACGACCGCAGCGCCGATGTCGAACAATTCGAGCAGCGACTGGTGGGCAAGACGCTGCCGGCCCAGGCGCAGAAACGTATCGATGAAGAACTCAACAAGCTGTCGATCCTCGAAACCGGCTCGCCGGAATACGCCGTCACCCGTAACTACCTGGACTGGGCCACTTCGGTACCGTGGGGCGTGTATGGCGAAGACAAACTCGACCTGAAACACGCGCGCAAGGTGTTGGATAAGCATCATGCGGGCCTGGATGACATCAAGAGCCGCATCCTCGAGTTCCTCGCGGTAGGTGCCTATAAAGGTGAGGTCGCCGGTTCCATCGTGCTGCTGGTGGGCCCGCCGGGCGTGGGCAAGACCAGCGTCGGTAAATCCATCGCCGAATCCCTGGGGCGGCCGTTCTACCGCTTCAGTGTCGGCGGCATGCGCGACGAGGCCGAGATCAAGGGCCACCGCCGCACCTACATCGGCGCGCTGCCGGGCAAGCTGGTGCAGGCGCTCAAGGATGTGGAAGTGATGAACCCGGTGATCATGCTCGACGAGATCGACAAGATGGGCCAGAGCTTCCAGGGCGACCCGGCCTCGGCGCTGCTTGAAACCCTCGATCCCGAGCAGAACGTCGAATTCCTCGACCACTACCTGGACCTGCGCCTGGACCTGTCCAAGGTGCTGTTCGTGTGCACCGCCAACACCCTGGACTCGATCCCCGGCCCGTTGCTCGACCGCATGGAAGTGATTCGCCTGTCGGGCTACATCACCGAAGAAAAAGTCGCCATCGCCAAGCGCCACCTGTGGCCCAAGCAGCTGGAAAAGGCCGGTGTGGCAAAAACCAGCCTGAGCATCAGCGATGGCGCCCTGCGCGCGTTGATTGATGGCTATGCGCGGGAAGCCGGTGTGCGTCAGCTGGAGAAACAACTAGGCAAACTGGTGCGCAAGGCGGTGGTCAAGCTGCTGGATGAGCCGAATTCGGTGATCAAGATCGGGAACAAGGACTTGGAAGCCTCCCTGGGCATGCCGGTGTTTCGCAATGAACAAGTGCTGTCGGGCACCGGTGTGATTACCGGCCTGGCCTGGACCAGCATGGGTGGCGCGACCTTGCCGATCGAAGCGACGCGCATCCACACGCTCAATCGCGGCTTCAAGCTCACCGGGCAACTGGGTGACGTGATGAAGGAATCTGCAGAAATCGCCTACAGCTTCATCAGCTCCAACCTGAAGTCGTTTGGCGGTGATCCGAAGTTCTTCGATGAAGCCTTCGTCCATTTGCACGTACCGGAAGGCGCCACGCCAAAAGACGGACCGAGTGCGGGCGTGACCATGGCCAGCGCGCTGCTGTCCCTGGCACGCAACCAGCCACCGAAAAAAGGCGTGGCGATGACCGGCGAACTGACGTTGACCGGGCATGTGCTGCCGATTGGCGGCGTGCGTGAAAAGGTGATTGCGGCGCGGCGCCAGAAGATTCACGAGTTGATCCTGCCGGAGCCCAACCGTGGCAGCTTTGAAGAGCTGCCGGAGTACCTGAAGGAAGGCATGACGGTGCACTTTGCCAAGCGCTTTGCGGATGTGGCCAAAGTGTTGTTCTGACAGTTATGTAGTGCCTGAGCTTGCGCTATCGGGGCAAGCCCCCCTCCCACACTTTGATTTGTGAATGCCTTCAAGTGTGGGAGGGGGCTTGCTCCCGATGAGGCCAGACCTGCCAACACAACCCCCTCCTGTCACACCTTGTCTCATCTTCGGTTATGCTCGCCCTTCGTCGTGTACAACCGGAGCCCCCATGACCGTTGCCCGCCTGTTTCTCCCCTTGAGCCTTGCCTTGTTGTCCGCGTGCGCCAGCGCGCCGAAGCAAAACATCAGCGTGGATGACCAGAGCGCCTGCCCGCTCCAGCTCACTTCCGGTCAGAACCTGATCCTCACCCTGCCCAGCAACCCCACCACCGGCTACCGCTGGGCCATCCAGGACTCCGCCGGCGGCGTGTTGCGGGCGCTGAGCCCGGAGGTGTACAGCAGCAGCGAATCCGGCGTGATCGGTGGCGGCGGCCAGTCCACCTGGCGCTTCCAGGCCTTTACCGCCGGGCAAGGCCGTTTGCGCCTGACCTCCCAGCAACCGTGGGAGCCGGAGGCCGAACCCGCCCAGACGTTCGACTGCGCCATTACGGTGAACTGACGGGCTGACCTTAGCCGCCGCCGGCACTCGGCTTTCCATCAGACAACCCGCGCATCCGCGGGCCAAGTTGGCTAAAATGCCGGCCTTTCCTTCCTCGTCGCCGGAACAACCGTGAGCAAAGAACCCGATCGCCTATTCGCCCAGCCCCTGCCCCAGGTGCCGGACTTCGCCTTTAACGAAGACGTGGTGCGGGTGTTCCCGGACATGATCAAGCGCTCGGTGCCCGGTTACCCGACCATCGTTGAAAACCTCGGCGTGCTCGCCGCCCAGTTCGCCCAGCCGGGCAGTGTGCTGTATGACCTGGGCTCGTCCCTGGGCGCCGTGACCCAGGCCCTGCGCCGCCATGTGCGTACCGACGGGTGCCGGGTGATCGCGGTGGATAACTCGACGGCGATGGTCGAACGCTGCCGCGAATACCTAAATGGCCAGGATTCGATGTTCCAGGAATTGCTGCCGGTGGAGGTGATCGAGGGCGATATCCTCGCCCTGCACTTCCAGCCGGCCTCGGTAGTCGCGCTGAACTTCACCCTGCAATTCATCGCCCCCGATGAACGCCTGGCGTTGCTCGGGCGCATCCGTCAGTCGCTGCTGCCGGGCGGTGCGCTGATCCTCTCGGAAAAACTGCGCTTCAACGATGCCCAGGAACAGGCGTTGCTCACCGACCTGCATATCGCGTTCAAACGCGCCAACGGCTACAGCGAGTTGGAAATCGCCCAGAAGCGCAGCGCCATCGAAAACGTCATGAAGCCCGACAGCCTCGAAGAACACCGCGAACGCCTGCTGGCGGCCGGGTTCTCGAAAGTCGTGCCGTGGTTCCAGTGTCTTAACTTTGCCTCGTTGATTGCCTTGCCATGATTGATTTGTCTCCCCTCGCCCGCCATCTGGTCGGCACTCCCTTGGCCGTGTGGGCCCAGGGCCTGCAAGCGCAGCTCGATAGCAAAATGGAAAAAGGCCATGGCGACCTGGAGCGCTGGCAAAGTGCATTGGACGCATTGCCGAAGATCCAGCCCAGCCACGTCGACCTGCTCACAGGCCTGGTGTTGGACACTGAATGCGATGACGCCACCCGTGCGCAAATGCACACCGCGCTGATGGGCCTGAGCCCGTGGCGCAAGGGGCCGTTCCACCTGTTCGGCGTGCATGTGGACACCGAATGGCGCTCGGACTGGAAGTGGTCGCGGGTGGCGCCGCACCTGGATTTGAACGGCAAGCGCATCCTCGATGTGGGCTGCGGCAACGGCTATTACATGTGGCGCATGCTCGGCGCCGGCGCCGACAGCGTGATTGGCGTCGACCCGAACTGGCTGTTTTTCTGCCAGTTCCAGGCGGTGCAGCGGTACCTGTCGGCACCCAGGGCCTGGCACCTGCCGTTCCCGTTCGAAGACTTGCCGGCGAACCTTGAAGGCTTCGACACGGTGTTTTCCATGGGCGTGTTCTATCACCGTCGTTCGCCGATCGAACATCTGCTGGCGCTGAAGGACACCCTGGTCAAGGGCGGCGAACTGGTGCTGGAAACCCTGGTGGTGGAAGGCGACCAGCAACAGGTGCTGGTACCGGAAGACCGCTACGCGCAGATGCGTAACGTATGGTTCCTGCCTTCGGTCCCGGCGTTGATGCTATGGCTGCGCCGTGCCGGTTTCAGCGACGTGCGCTGCGTGGATGTGAGCGTGACCACGGTGGAGGAACAGCGTGGGACCGAGTGGATGAAATACCAATCCCTCAGCGACTTCCTGGATCCGGAAGATCACAGCAAGACGATTGAAGGGCTGCCGGCACCGATGCGAGCGGTGATCATCGCCAAAAAGTAACCCCGCCCTTGCTGACTAAACAGAGGGCAAAATGTGGGAGGGGGCTTGCTCCCGATAGCAGTGTGTCAGTCAGCATGGTTGTAGCTGACCCACCGCCATCGGGAGCAAGCCCCCTCCCACATTTGCTTATCAGTGTTCTTTAGAGCGGTGGCTTGGCCCGGCGGGCCTTGAAGAACTCGCTCAATACCGTCCCACACTCTTCAGCCAGCACCCCCCCTCAAACAACACCCGATGATTCAAAAAGCCCTGGGTAAAAAACTGCCCCTGGCTCTGCACAATCCCGGCCTTGGGTTCCAGCGCGCCATACACCACCCGCGCCACCCGCGAATGCACGATCAGGCCGGCGCACATGCTGCACGGCTCCAACGTCACATACAGCGTGCTGCCCACCAGGCGATAGTTGCTGATCGCTTGCGCAGCGGCGCGGATTGCGACCATTTCGGCATGCGCGCTGGGGTCATTGCCGCTGATCGGGCAGTTGAAACCGCGGCCGATGATCTCACCGTTTTGCACCAGGACCGCGCCCACCGGCACTTCGCCCAGCGCCGCGCCCTGGGCGGCAAGTGCCAGGGCTTCGCGCATGAAGGTTTGGTCGCGGCTGCGGTCGATGATCGCCGGGCGAATCTGGCGCATCACGCCACCTCGATGGCGGCCATCAGGCCGGTTTCCATATGGTCGATCACATGGCAGTGGAACATCCACACGCCCGGGTTATCCGCCACCAACGCCACGCGGGCGCGTTCGTTCTTGCCCAGCAGATAGGTGTCGGTGAAATACGGGATGACCTTGTGGCGGTTCGAGGCAATCACCTTGAAACTCATGCCGTGCAGGTGGATCGGGTGCTGGTACTGGGTCATGTTCTTCAATTCGAAAATATAGCTTTTGCCCTTCTCCAACTTGGCGATCGGGCGGTCGGCGCAGGTTTTGTCGGTGATGTCCCAGGCCTGGCCGTTGATTTGCCACAAGCTCGGTGGCTTGCCGTTGTCGAGGTTGACCGACACCGAGCCGACCCACTCGAAATTGAAGTTGAGTTTTTCCGCATTGGCCAGGTCCGGTTCGGCAACCGGGTTGGGCGGCAATGCGGGTGGCCATTCGCTCGGCGCGTCGGTATTGGCCACCGAGCGGAACGTACCCAGACGCACCGGGCCATTGCGGATCGACAGCTCTTCGCCTGCCGGCGGCGCCTTGATGGCCAGGCAAATACGCATGCCAGGGCCCAGCCAGTATTCCTTGCCCAACGGGCGCGGCTCGATGGGGTTGCCGTCCAGCGCATAGATCTGCGCTTCGACATCCGGGATGTTGAGGCGATAAGTCAGGGTGTTGTCGAGGTTGAGCAGGCGCACGCGGGTGATCTGTCCGGCCGGCAGGTCGATCACCGCCTGGGCCACGCCGTTGATGGTGGACAAACGCCCTGCCGTACCGCCACGCGCCGCCTCGCGGGGAATACTGAACGCCACGAAGGCGCCCTCTTCGTCCACGTGCCAGCTTTTCAGGCTGAGGGTGCGCTCGTGCTTGAAACCGGTGGGCTCGCGTTCTTCGATGATCAACGGCCCGACCAGGCCTCGGCCGAGTTCTTCGCTGCTGTTCACATGGGGGTGGTACCAGTAGCTGCCGGCGTCGGGCACGCGGAACTTGTAATCGAAGTATTCCCCTGGCAATACCGGCAATTGCGAGACGTAGGGCACGCCGTCCATTTCCAGCGGCAGGCGGATGCCATGCCAGTGGATGGTGGTGGCGACCGGCAGATGGTTGATAAAGCGCACCCGCAGCCATTCGCCCTGGCGCACGCGCAGCTCGGTGCCCGGCGCAGAGGGGCCGAACGCCCAGGCTTGGGTGGTGTGGCCCGGCACCAGTTCCACATCGAGCGGCGCGGCGATCAGTTGGTAGTCGCTTCCTGCGTTGGCATCGGCAACCTTGCCCAGCCAGTAGCGATAGGCGCCACCGGCGCCCACACCTACGACGGCCAGGCCGGCAAGGCCACCGAGGATCTGTCGACGGGAAAACGATTGGGACACAACAACCTCACGTATCGGTCGCAGGCCAGGGCCCGCAAAGGGCAGATACGATACACCTGCGCGGGCTAAACAGTAAGGGTTCGCATTGCCGCATGGTGCAATTCTACAATTCACTGGGGTCCCAATGTGGGAGGGGGCTTGCTCCCGATAGCAGGGTGTCAGTCAGTACATATATTGACTGATCCACCGCTATCGGGAGCAAGCCCCCTCCCACATTGGATTTGCATTGTTCTTTAGTGCTTGGCAGCCGCCAGAATCAGGGCTTTCATCTCGGCCACGGCGCCTTTGAACCCGACGAACAGCGCATGAGCCACCAGCGCGTGCCCGATGTTCAGTTCGTTGATGCCCTTGATCGCGGCCACGGCTTCGACGTTGTGGTAGTGCAGGCCATGGCCGGCGTTGACGATCAGGCCTTCAGTGAGGCCGCAGTTCACACCGTCGATGATGCGTTGCAGCTCCTCGGCCACTTCGGTCGGCGTGGTGGCATCGGCGTAGCGGCCGGTGTGCAGTTCGATCGCCGGCGCGCCGACGCGGCGCGAGGCTTCGATCTGGCGCTCGTCGGCGTCGATGAACAACGACACTTCGCTGCCGATCTTCGACAGGCGCTCCACCGCCGCCTTGATCCGCGCTTCCTGGCCGGCCACGTCGAGGCCGCCTTCGGTGGTCAGTTCCTGGCGGGTTTCCGGCACCAGGCAAATGTGCGCCGGGCGGATGCGCTCGGCGAACGCCATCATTTCTTCGGTGACGCCCATTTCGAAGTTCATGCGGGTCTGCAGCACGTCCTTGAGCAGCAGCACATCGCGCTCCTGGATATGGCGGCGGTCTTCGCGCAGGTGCACGGTGATGCCGTCGGCACCCGCTTCTTCGGCGTCCAGCGCAGCCTTGACCGGGTCAGGGTAACGGGTGCCCCGGGCCTGGCGCAGGGTGGCAACGTGGTCGATGTTAACGCCAAGAAGAATGCGATTGCTGGTGCTCACGGAAGCGCTCCTGAAAAGGGAAAGAATCGGTGCACAGCATACACGGGGATGTCAGGGCTTTCGAAACAACTCGCGACTGACCAGCGGCCGTCCGCCCAGGTGCACGGCCAGGGCCTGGCGCATCAGGCGCTTGGCGGCGGACAAGGCGCCGGGGGCGGTCCAGTCCGCCTCGCTCATGGCCAGCAGTTCGGTGCCCTGGAACAGACCGGGTTGCAACAAGTACACACGCTCAAGGCCCGCGTCTACTTGCAGGCGGTACATGCCGTCAGCAGCGACGGGATCACCGTGCAGGTCGTTGTGCAGTTCAAAACCGTAGCCCAGGTCATCCAGCAGGCGCCATTCGAAGGCGCGCAGCAGCGGCTCCAGGGGACGGCCTTCAGCGAGGGCGAGCAAGGTGGCGGCGTAGTGATCGAAGACCGCCGGGTGCGGGTCTTCGGCGGGCAACAGGCGGATCAGCAGCTCATTGAGATAGAGCCCGCTGAACAGCGCATCACCATTGAGCCAGGCAGAGGTGCCAACGCTTTCCAGGCGGCCCACGTTCTTCAACTCGCCCTTGCCACGAAACTCCACGTCCAGCGCCACGAAGGGCCGCGCCAACGTACCGGCCTTGCCCCGCGCACTGCGCAAAACCGCGCGCAGACGACCTTGAGGCGTGAGGAAGTCCACCAGCGCGCTGGTCTCACGGTAGGCGCGGCTGTGCAGGACGTAGGCGAGCTGGCTGGGGGGTGGGGTTGGGGACATGGGTTCTCGATCTTGAAAACAACATAAACCTAATGTGGGAGGGGGCTTGCTCCCGATAGCGGTGGGTCAGTTAACACATAAGTGACTGACAGACTGCTATCGGGAGCAAGCCCCCTCCCACATTTTCAGCCCTGCGGTGTGCTTACAGGTCGCCGTAACCGAGGGAACGCAACGCACGCTCATCATCGGACCAGCCACCCTTAACCTTCACCCACAGGTTAAGCATGATTTTGGAATCGAACAGCAATTCCATGTCCTTGCGCGCCTCGGTGCCGATGCGCTTGATGCGCTCGCCCTTGTCGCCAATGATGATTTTCTTCTGGCCGTCACGCTCAACGAGGATCAAGGCATGAATGTGCAGGGTTTTGCCCTGCTGCTTGAACTCTTCGATTTCAACGGTGATCTGGTACGGCAGCTCGGCGCCCATCTGGCGCATGATTTTCTCGCGCACCAGTTCGGCGGCAAGGAAGCGGCTGCTGCGGTCGGTGATCTGATCTTCCGGGAAGAAATGCTCGTTCTCCGGCAGGTAGCCGGCGATCACGCGCTCCAGGGCTTCGAGGTTGTGGCCGTGCTGCGCCGAGATCGGCATGATCTGGGCGTTCGGCAGTTGTTCCTGCAGCCAGCTCAGGTGCGGCATCAGCTCGGCTTTGTCTTCGATGCGGTCGGTCTTGTTCAGCGCGACGATCAAGGGGCCGGTGACGTACTGCACACGCTCGAGGACCATCTGGTCTTCGTCGGTCCACTTGGTGCGGTCAACCACGAAGATCACCACGTCGACGTCTTTCAACGCCGCCGAAGCGGTCTTGTTCATGTAGCGGTTAAGCGCTTTTTCGCCGCCCTTGTGCATGCCAGGGGTATCCACATAGACCGCTTGCACGTTGCCTTCGGTCTTGATGCCCAGCATGTTGTGGCGGGTGGTCTGCGGCTTGCGCGAGGTGATCGCGAGCTTCTGGCCGAGGATGTGGTTCAGCAGCGTGGACTTGCCCACGTTCGGGCGGCCGACGATGGCAACATAGCCACAGCGTGTTGCGGTTGAATCAGTCATGGCCATTCTCCACGCCCAGGGCAATCAGTGCTGCAGCGGCCGCTACCTGTTCGGCAATACGACGGCTCACACCCTGACCTCGGCTTTTTTCGTTCAGTAAGGTGATTTCACATTCCACGAAGAACACGCGGCAATGCGGCTCACCCTGGATATCCACCACTTCGTAACGTGGCAGTTCGCAACCGCGCGATTGCAGGTATTCCTGCAGGCGCGTCTTGGGATCTTTGTTGGTGTCGACCAGCGTCAGGCTCTCGATTTCCGACGCCAGCCACGCGACTACGCGCTCCTTGGCCGTTTCCATCCCGGCATCGAGGTAGATCGCACCGATCAATGCTTCCAGGGCATCAGCCAGGATCGACTCGCGCCGGAAACCGCCGCTTTTCAATTCACCGGAGCCCAGCCGCAGGTACTCGCCCAGGCCGAACCCCCGGGCCAGCACGGCCAGGGTCTCGCCTTTCACAAGGCGTGCACGCAGGCGCGAAAGCTGGCCTTCACGGGCCTGGGGAAAACGCTCGAAGAGCGCCTCACCGGCGGCGAAGTTGAGGATGGCGTCACCGAGGAATTCCAGACGCTCGTTATTGCGCCCTGCAAAGCTGCGGTGTGTGAGGGCAAGGACCATCAATTCCTGGTCCTTGAAGGTGTAGCCGAGCTGACGCTCGAGACGACTGAGAGAAACGGTCACGGTTTATCCATATCTAGTTGGTGGCACCGGCGGCCATCGACGATTGACGCAGTGTTCAAATTCAAATCCTGATGGGTGCTGTGGGGCATCGGAAAATGTCCAAGCCCCAGAAAAGCATTCGGCGCTGTGTTCACAGCGCCGCTTGTATTACTTGATCAGCCCTACCCGCGAGAAGTTCGGCAGGTGGCTGAGCTTGGGTTCCGGCCAACTCATCCAGACCGCGAAGGCTTTGCCGACAATATTCTCGTCGGGCACCATGCCCAGCAGGTCCTTGGGAATAGTGGGGTCGTCCCAGTAGCGGCTGTCATTGGAGTTGTCGCGGTTGTCGCCCATCATGAAATAGTGCCCGGCAGGCACTTTCCACTGGCCATCGGGCATCGCGCGGTAGCGGCTCATTTCCTTGCGGATCTGGTGCTCTACCGTACCGAGTTTTTCCTGGTACAGCTCGGCGCTGCCCAAGGTATTCGGCTCGGCGCCCAGCAGTTTCTCGGCCACAGACTCACCGTTGATGAACAGGCGCTTGTCACTGGTGTAGCGGATCACGTCGCCCGGCAGGCCGACCACCCGCTTGATGTAGTTGACGTTCGGGTCGCTTGGGTAGCGGAACACCATCACATCGCCGCGCTGCGGGTCACCGACTTCGATGACCTTCCTGTCGATCACCGGCAAGCGGATCCCGTAGGAAAACTTGTTCACCAGGATGAAGTCGCCCACGTCCAGGGTAGGTTTCATCGACCCCGACGGGATCTGGAACGGCTCCACCAGGAACGAACGCAGCACCAGCACGATGAACAACACCGGGAAGAACGACTTGCCGTATTCAACCAGCAAGGGCTCCTTGTTCAGCTTCTCGACCACCACCGCATCAGGCTGGCTGACGCTGCCCTGATAGGAGGCGATAGCCGCCCGCCGACGCGGGGCGAAGAACACCAGATCGAGCAATGCCAGGAGGCCGCAAACGGCGACGGCGATGACCAGCAACAGCGGGAAATTTAGTGACATAGGACCTAACTATCCAACCTGAGCACCGCAAGGAAGGCTTCTTGTGGAATTTCCACGTTGCCCACTTGCTTCATGCGTTTTTTACCGGCCTTTTGCTTCTCAAGCAGCTTGCGCTTACGGCTTACGTCACCGCCGTAGCATTTGGCCAGTACGTTCTTTCTGAGTGCCTTGACGGAGGTCCGCGCAATGATCTGCCCGCCGATGGCGGCCTGGATCGCGACGTCGAACATCTGGCGCGGAATCAGTTCTTTCATCTTCTCGGTCAACTGGCGACCTTTGTAGTGCGCATTGTCCTTGTGCACGATCAGTGCCAGGGCATCGACCTTGTCGCCGTTGATCAGCACATCCAGTTTCACCAGATTAGCCGATTGGTAACGATCGAAATGGTAATCCAGCGAAGCATAGCCGCGGCTGGTGGACTTGAGACGGTCGAAGAAGTCCAGGACCACTTCGTTCATCGGCAAATCGTAGGTCACTTGCACCTGGGTACCGAGGAACAACATGTCGTGCTGCACGCCACGTTTTTCGATACACAGGGTAATGACGTTACCCAGGTGCTCCTGCGGAACCAGGATATTGGCCCGCACGATCGGCTCGCGCATGTCTTCGATGGACGACAGATCCGGAAGCTTGGACGGGTTGTCGACGTAAATCGTTTCACCGGTTTTCAGCGCCAGCTCAAAAATAACCGTTGGCGCGGTGGTGATCAGGTCCAGGTCGTACTCGCGCTCCAGGCGCTCCTGGATGATTTCCATGTGCAGCATGCCCAGGAACCCGCACCGGAAGCCGAAGCCCAGGGCGTCGGAGCTTTCCGGGGTGTACTGCAGGGACGAGTCGTTGAGGGTCAGCTTCTGCAGGGCTTCGCGGAAGTCCTCGAAGTCGTCGGAGCTGACCGGGAACAGGCCGGCGTAGACCTGCGGCTGGATGCGTTTGAAGCCCGGCAGCACGTCGACATCGGGGGTGGAACTCAAGGTCAGGGTGTCACCTACCGGCGCCCCGTGAATGTCCTTGATACCGGCGATGATGAAGCCCACTTCACCGGCTTTCAGGTCCGTGGTGGCGGTGTGCTTGGGGTTGAACACACCGACGCTGTCCACCAGGTGGATCTTGCCGGTGGATTTGACCAGGATCTTGTCGCCCTTCTTCACGCGGCCGTGGCGCACACGCACCAGGGACACGACGCCCAGGTAGTTGTCGAACCAGGAATCGATGATCAACGCCTGCAGCGGATCTTCGTAGTTACCGGTAGGGGCCGGGATGGTCTTGACCAGGCGCTCGAGCACTTCGTCGACGCCCTGGCCGGTCTTGGCGCTGCACTCGACGGCGTCGGTGGCGTCAATGCCGATGATTTTTTCGATTTCTTCTTTTACGCGGTCCGGATCGGCCTGGGGCAGGTCGATCTTGTTCAGCACCGGCATGACCTCCAGGCCCTGCTCGATGGCGGTATAGCAGTTGGCTACGGACTGAGCCTCGACGCCCTGGCCGGCGTCGACCACCAGCAAGGCACCTTCACAGGCCGCCAGCGAGCGGCTGACTTCGTAGGTGAAGTCAACGTGGCCGGGGGTGTCAATGAAGTTCAGCTGGTACTTGATTCCGTCTTTGGCGGTGTAGTACAGGGTGACGCTATGGGCCTTAATGGTGATCCCGCGTTCACGCTCGAGGTCCATGGAGTCCAGGACCTGGGCTTCCATTTCACGCTCGGCAAGGCCGCCGCACATCTGGATGAATCGATCGGCCAGCGTCGACTTGCCATGGTCAATGTGGGCGATGATGGAGAAATTGCGGATATGACTCAAATCACTCACGGATCAACACTCAAAAAGGCTGCAGGCAGATTGCCCGCTGAAAAATAGCCGGGAATTGTACCTGATGCTCAGGCCAGACGTCATCTTTGCTGACCAGAACAAAAATGCCCCGCTGGGATAAGCGGGGCATTTTTTATGCATAAGCGCGCAATCAACCGGCTCGGCGCAACAACCAGAACCCGGCCACGGCGCAGATAAACGTCGGCACCAGCACCGCAAACAGCGGCGAGAAGCCGAATACCAGGCTCGACGGCCCCAGCAGGTCCTGGGCGATGCGGAAGGTGAAGCCCACCAGCACGCCGGTGAATACCCGCTGGCCGAGGGTCACGGAACGCAACGGGCCGAAGATGAAGGAGATTGCCATCAACACCAGCGCGGCGGTGACCACCGGTTGCAACACCTTGACCCAGAACGCCAGCCAGTAGCGACCATTATTCAGACCCTGGTCCTTGAGGTAGTGGATGTAGCTCCACAGCCCCGAGATCGGCAGGGTTTCCGGGACCATGATCACGGTATTGAGCAGTTCCGGCTTGAGCGCGATGTCCCATGCCTGGGTGGGCTCATTGACCACTTCGGTACTGGACTTGATGCCCTGGCCCACGTTATGGAAGAGCGTGGTGGTGACGTCGCTCAGTTGCCATTTTTCACCGTCATACTGCGCGCGCTTGGCGAAACTGGAGCTCAGCATGTGCCGCTCCTTGTCGAACGTGTAGCGCGTCACCCCGACCAACAGCCCGCCTGGCTGCACGGCGTTGATGTGGATGAACTGGTCACCCTGGCGGTGCCACAGGCCGTGCTTGGAACTCTGCGCATCACCCGAACCCTGGGCCAGGGCGCGATTGGCCTGGGCGGTGGCTTCGGACGGTGGCGCGACGTATTCGCCGATCAGCACGCTGCACGCCATCAGCAGCAGCATTGGCTTCATCACCGCCCAGACGATACGCCCGATGGACACGCCCGCCGCGCGCATGATGGTCAATTCGCTGTTGCTGGCCAGGGTGCCCAGGCCGATCAGGCAGCCGATCAGGCCGGCCATCGGCATCATGTCGTAGAGCCGGCGCGGCGCGGTCAGCGCCACGAAGCTCAGCACGTCGGTGACCGTGTAGGTATCGGTGACGTTGCCCACTTCGTCGATGAACGCAAACAGCGAGGCCAGGCCCAGGATAATGCCCAATACCGCCAGGATGGCGATCAGTACGCTGCTACCAATGTAGCGATCGAGCTTAGCCACGAGCCAACTCCTTCAGGCCACGACGGCTCTTCATTTTCAAACGGATAGGCTCCCAGTAGAGAAGCCCCAGGCCGATCACCAGGAAAATCCCGTGTACCCACCACAGGCCCAGGGCGGGCGGAATCTTGCCCTTCTCCAGGGAGCCACGGGCGGAAATCAGGATGGTCAGGTACGCCATATACAGCAGGATTGCCGGCAGCAGCTTGAGGAATCGGCCCTGACGCGGGTTGACGCGCGACAGCGGCACGGCCATCAAGGTCACGATGAATACCAGCAGCGGCAGCGACAGGCGCCATTGCAGCTCGGCGATCGAGCGCAGCTCCTGGCTGCCGAACAGCGATGCGGTCGGGAGCGCATCGCGGTCGGTGACTTCGTCGCTGATATCGGGCTTGGGCAGCATCACGCCGTAGGTGTCGTACTTGATCACGCGGTAATCGGCCAACCCCGGGCTGCCATCGTAGCGATAGCCGTTGTCCAGGATCAGGTAGCGGCTGCCGTCGGGGCGCACTTCCTGGCGGCCGCCGTCGGCCACCAGGATCGAGATGCCACGGTCTTTCTGGTCCTTGCCGAGGTTTTTCTGGGAAATGAACACGCCGCTCAGGTTGGAACGGTCTTCGGTCATTTCTTCGGTATAGGTCACGCGCGTGCCGTCGTTGAGCGCCTGGAAACGCCCGGGTTCGAGGGTGTCGAACTCGGTCATCGCGTCCTGCTTGTTCAGCAACAGCTGGAACTGCATGGCCCCCTGAGGCGCCAGGCTCAGGCTCAACCAGGCCACCAACAGGGCAACGCCGGCGGCCGGCACCATGGTCATGGCCAGCAGGCGCTGCTGGCTCATGCCGGTGGCCGACAGCACGGTCATCTCGCTTTCGAGATAGAGCCGGCCATATGCCAGCAGGATGCCAAGGAACAGGCCGAGCGGCAGGATCAGTTGCAAGAAGCCCGGCAGGCGAAAGCCCATGATCAGGAACAAAGAGCCCGGATCCAGGGCGCCCGAGGCGGCCTGCGCAAGGAATTTGACGAAACGACCACTCATGATGATGACCAGCAATACCGCACTCACGGCACTCAGGGTCAACAGGACTTCGCGGGATAGATAACGGAAGACGATCAAACCAGACACTCCAGGGTTGTCAGGCTAAGGCGGCCAAACAAGCAAGCATACCGAGTCGACCCGTTTGCGCGGGCCGGCTAAAAAGATGGCGCATTATCCTGTGATTGACCGCGCCTGTCACTGCGCAACCTCATGCGCACGCACAAAGCGTGCTTCGAGGGTTGTCAGGCTCCGCCGGCGAGGTTCAAACTGCGGCCTTTGTCGCTGGCGGTTTACAAGGCTGCCACGCTTTAAAGCCTGGGTACACATGCCAGGCTCACCGACCGTATAAGGGACCCGAAAATGGAATTGGTTGTAAAAAGCGTTAGCCCCGAAACGTTGAAAACCGCCACCCTCGTGGTCGCTGTCGGCGAAGGCCGCAAACTCGGCGTTGCCGCCAAGCAACTCGATGAACTGAGCGGCGGCGCCATCAGCGCCGTGCTCAAGCGCGGCGACCTGGCCGGCAAAGTAGGCCAGAGCCTGCTGCTGCAGAGCCTGCCGAACCTCAAGGCTGAGCGCGTATTGCTGGTGGGCGTGGGCAAGGACGCCGAACTGGGCGACCGTCCGTTCCGCAAGATCATCAGCGCCGTCCTCACCACCCTTAAAGGCCTGGGCGGCAGCGATGCGGCACTGGCACTCGATGAAATCGTCGTAAAAGGCCGTGACAGCTACGGCAAGACCCGTCTGCTGGCCGAAAGCCTGGTGGACGGCGGCTACGTTTTCGACCAGTTCAAGAGCCAGAAAGCCGAACCGCGCGCGCTGAAAAAAATCACCCTGCTGACCATCAAGGCTGCCCAGGCTGAAGTCGAGCGCGCCGTCACTCATGCAACGGCTATCGCCAACGGCATGTCGTTCACCCGCGACCTGGGCAACCTGCCGCCGAACATCTGTCACCCGACTTACCTGGGCGAGCAAGCCAAGGCGTTGGGCAAAGAGTTCAAAGGCCTCAAGGTCGAAGTGCTGGACGAGAAAAAGATCAAGGACCTGGGCATGGGTTCGTTCTATGCCGTGGGCCAGGGCAGCGACCAGCCGCCACGCCTGATCGTGATGCAGTACAACGGCGGCAAGAAGTCCGAGAAACCGTACGCATTGGTCGGCAAGGGCATCACCTTCGACACCGGCGGTATCAGCCTCAAGCCGGGCGCCGGCATGGATGAGATGAAGTACGACATGGGCGGCGCCGCCAGCGTGTTCGGCACCCTGCGCGCCGTGCTGGAACTCAAGCTGCCGATCAACCTGGTGTGCATCCTGGCCTGCGCCGAGAACATGCCGAGCGGCGGTGCTGCCCGCCCAGGCGATATCGTCACGACCATGAGCGGCCAGACCGTGGAAATCCTCAACACCGACGCCGAAGGCCGCCTGGTGCTGTGCGACGCGCTGACCTACGCCGAACGCTTCAAGCCGCAAGCGGTGATCGACATCGCCACTTTGACCGGTGCCTGCGTGGTTGCCCTGGGCGCCCACACATCGGGCCTGCTGGGCAATAACGACGAGCTGATCGAGCAATTGCTCAGCGCCGGCAAGGCCGCCGACGACCGCGCCTGGCAACTGCCGCTGTTCGACGAGTACCAGGAGCAACTGGACAGCCCGTTCGCCGACATCGCCAACATTGGCGGGCCGAAAGCCGGCACCATCACCGCAGCGTGCTTCCTGTCGCGATTTGCCAAGAACTTCAACTGGGCGCACCTGGACATCGCCGGTACTGCATGGACCAGCGGCGGCAAGGACAAGGGCGCCACTGGCCGTCCGGTCCCCCTGCTGACCCAGTACCTGCTGGACCGCGCCAAGGCCTAAGCGCCCCCGGCCCTTCTGTAGGAGCGAGCTTGCTCGCGAAGATCGCCAACGATAACGCGTTCATCCTGGATGAACGCATTGTTCTCAGGTTCTTCGCGAGCAAGCTCGCTCCTACAGTTCACGGCGGCAGCCCAGGAACCGCAATGACCCAAGTCGATTTCTACATCCTGCCCAGCGCCGATCCTTCAGCGCGGCTGGACTTTGCCTGCAAGCTCACCGAAAAAGCCTGGCGCATGGGCCATCGCATCTACCTGCATTGCAGCGATGCAGCCCAACGCGAGGACCTCGATGCCCGCCTCTGGCGCTTCAAGGGCGAAAGCTTCGTGCCCCACGGCCCCGCCGAATCCGAACCCGACGGGTTGGTCGTGCTGGGTCTGGGCGACAGTTGCGGCGACCACCATGACCTGCTGGTCAACCTGGACCTGGAAGTGCCGGCCTTCGCCAAGGCATTCGCCCGTGTGGCGGAAGTGGTGGTAGAGGACCCGGCTATTCGTCAGGCCGCGCGGGAGAGTTTCCGTTTCTACCGCGAACAGGGCTATTCTCTGCAGGATCACCGGTTACAACGACTTTGAGTACATGATGGACACGCCCAACCCGATGAAAAAAGACGACCACTTGCTGGACGACCTCGAGTCGATCCGTCAGTTGCTCGGTGATGATGACCTGCAACCGCCGCTGTTGACCGAATCGGTCGAGGCCGGGGTACAGATTCCGTTGTTGTCCGACATGCTCGACAACCAGGCCGCTGCGCCCAAGCCCGTGGCCGTGCCGCCCGCTCCCGCCGCAGAAAAAGCGCCCGACGCATTGCTGCTGCACCTGGACAACGAACTGCGCGCCGCCGCGCAACTGATCATGCAAGACGTGATCGCCGATTTTGCCCCGCATATCGAAGCCGAGATCAAGCGGCGGATGGATGCGCGGATGGAGCGGTTGCTCAGCCAGTACCAGTCTTAAGCCACACAAAGATCCAATGTGGGAGGGGGCTTGCTCCCGATAGCGGTGGATCAGTCACAACATCACTGACTGACACTCAGCTATCGGGAGCAAGCCCCCTCCCACATTGGATCGCGTGCACCTCAAGCCTGTCTTCGCCTCGCCCTTCGCCCTATCCCCCGTTATACTTGCCGGCTTTCCTGAATAAATGCCAACTAGGGTCCCGCCGCGCATGGATAAGACCTATCAGCCCCACGCTATCGAAACTTCCTGGTACAACACCTGGGAGTCCGAGAACTATTTCGCCCCACAAGGTGCGGGCGACTCCTACACCATCATGATCCCACCGCCGAACGTCACTGGCAGCCTGCACATGGGCCATGGCTTCAACAATGCGATCATGGATGCGTTGATCCGTTTCCGCCGCATGCAAGGCCGTAACACGCTGTGGCAACCGGGCACCGACCACGCCGGTATCGCCACTCAGATGCTGGTGGAACGCCAACTGGAAGCCGCCGGCCAGAACCGTCACGACCTGGGTCGCGAGAAATTCCTGGAGAAAATCTGGGAATGGAAAGACCAGTCCGGCGGCAATATCAGCCGTCAGATCCGTCGCCTGGGTTCGTCCGTGGACTGGAGCCGCGAGCGTTTCACCATGGACGACGGCCTGTCGGAAGCGGTGAAGGAAGCCTTCGTGCGCTTGCATGAAGACGGCCTGATCTACCGCGGCAAGCGCCTGGTCAACTGGGACACCAAGTTGCACACAGCGATTTCCGACCTCGAAGTGGAAAACCACGATGAGAAAGGCTTCCTGTGGAACCTCAAGTATCCGCTGGCCGACGGCGCCAAGACCGCTGAAGGCAACGATTACCTGATCGTCGCCACCACCCGTCCGGAAACCATGCTCGGCGACGCCGCCGTCGCGGTTAACCCGAACGACGCGCGCTACCAGGCGCTGATCGGCAAGTTCGTCGAGCTGCCACTGGTTGGCCGCCGCATCCCGATCATCGCCGACGACTACTGCGACCCTGAATTCGGCACCGGCTGCGTGAAAATCACCCCGGCCCACGATTTCAACGACTACGAAGTCGGCAAGCGCCACAACCTGCCGTTGCTCAATATCTTCGACAAGAACGCCGCCGTACTGCCGGCCTGCCAGGTATTCAACCTGGACGGTACGCTGAACGAGAGCATCGACGGCAAGATTCCGGCCGAATACGCCGGCCTCGACCGTTTTGAAGCGCGCAAGCAGATCGTTGCCGCCTTCGACGCCGCCGGTTTGCTGGTGAGCGTGGACGACCACGGCCTGAAAGTGCCCAAGGGCGACCGTTCCGGCACCATCATCGAGCCGTGGTTGACCGACCAGTGGTACGTGTCGACCAAGCCGCTGGCCGAGCCTGCGATTGCCGCCGTTGAAGACGGTCGCATCCAGTTCGTGCCCAAACAGTACGAGAACATGTACTTCTCGTGGATGCGCGACATCCAGGATTGGTGCATCAGCCGCCAGTTGTGGTGGGGCCATCGCATTCCGGCCTGGTACGACGAGTCAGGCAAGGTCTACGTAGGCCGCGACGAAGCCGAAGTGCGTGCCAAGCACCACCTCGGCGCCGACATCGCGCTGCAACAGGACAACGATGTACTGGACACCTGGTTCAGCTCCGGCCTGTGGACCTTCTCCACCCTCGGCTGGCCGCAACAGACCGAATTCCTGAAGAAGTTCCACTCCACCGACGTGCTGGTCACTGGCTTCGACATCATTTTCTTCTGGGTTGCCCGGATGATCATGCTGACCATGCATTTGGTGAAGAACGAAGACGGCACCCCACAGGTACCGTTCAAGACCGTCTACGTGCACGGCCTGGTGCGCGATGGCCAGGGCCAGAAGATGTCCAAGTCCAAGGGCAACGTCCTGGACCCCTTGGACATCATCGACGGTATCGACCTGGAGACCCTGGTGCAGAAACGCACCTCAGGCCTGATGCAGCCGAAACTGGCGAAAAAGATCGAGAAGCAGACCCGCGACGAGTTCGCCGACGGCATCGCCAGCTACGGCACCGACGCCCTGCGTTTCACCTTCTGCTCGCTGGCCTCCACCGGCCGCGACATCAAGTTCGACATGGGCCGCGTCGAAGGCTATCGCAACTTCTGTAACAAGATCTGGAACGCAGCGCGTTACGTGCTGGATAAAGGCGAAGACTGCGGCCAGAACGGCGAAGCTTATGAGCTGAGCCTGGCTGACCGCTGGATCATTTCGCAGCTGCAGCGCACCGAAGCCGAAGTGACCCGCCAGCTCGACCAGTTCCGGTTCGACCTGGCCGCGCAGGCCCTGTACGAGTTCATCTGGAACCAGTATTGCGACTGGTACCTGGAACTATCCAAGCCAGTGCTGTGGGACGAAAACGCGCCGGTCGAGCGCCAGCGCGGCACCCGTCGCACCCTGGTGCGCGTGCTGGAAGTGGCATTGCGCCTGGCGCATCCGTTCATGCCGTTCATCACCGAAGAAATCTGGCAGCGCCTGGCGCCGCTGGCCGGTATCGAAGGCAAGACCATCATGCTGCAACCTTGGCCTGTGGCCAACGAAGCACGTATCGATGAGGCCGCCGAAAGCGATATCGAATGGCTCAAGACCTTGATGCTCGGCACGCGCAACATCCGCGCCGAGATGAATATCGGTCCGGGCAAGCCGCTGGCCGTGTTCGTCAAGAACGCCAGTGCCGAAGACCAGCGTCGCCTCAGCGAGAACGATGCGCTGCTCAAGAAGCTGGCGAAACTGGAGTCGATTACCGTATTGGCTGATGGCGCCGAAGCACCGCTGTCGGCGACCGCGCTGGTCGGCGACATGGAAGTACTGGTGCCGATGGCCGGCTTGATCGACAAGGGCGCGGAACTGGCCCGTCTCGACAAGGAAATCCTGCGTCTGCAAGGCGAAGTGCAACGAGTGGGCGGCAAGCTGTCCAACTCGGCGTTCGTCGACAAGGCACCGGCTGAAGTGATCGACAAAGAACGCGCCAAACTGGCCGAGGCTGAACAGGCCTTGGGCAAGCTGGCGGAGCAACATGCGCGGATTTCCAGCCTGTAAGGGCCAAACCGCGTGAAAAAAAGAGACCTTCGGGTCTCTTTTTTTGTGCATGCGGTCAATGTGGGAGGGGGCTTGCTCCCGATGGCGGTGGGTCAGCTGGCAGATAAGTGACTGACATACTGCCATCGGGAGCAAGCCCCCTCCCACATTTGACCGAGGGCACCTCAAGAATGTGTGACAATGCCCATCACTTTGAGCCAACACCAGAATCATCATGACCGCCCCCACTACGCCAAAACCTCCACGCAAGAAGCCTAAAACCGCAGCCACGGCCAAACCCGTTGCGCCGCGCAAAGAGGCTACCCTGCACCCGCGCAACCGCCACACCGGCCGTTACGACTTCCCGGCGCTGATCAAGACCACGCCGGAACTGGCGCAATTTGTGATCATCAACCCCTACGGCAAGGAAAGCATCGACTTCGCCAACCCGGACGCGGTGCGGGTGTTCAACCGGGCGCTGCTCAAGGCTTTCTATGGCATCCAGCACTGGGACATCCCGGCCGATTACCTGTGCCCGCCGGTGCCGGGGCGTGCCGACTACGTGCACTGCCTGGCCGACCTGCTGGCCAGCGTCAACGACGGCAAGATTCCGCGCGGCTCCATCGTCAAGGTGCTGGACATCGGCATGGGCGCCAATTGCGTCTACCCGCTGATTGGCTATATGGAGTACCGCTGGAACTTCCTGGGCTCGGAGGTCGATCCTATCGCCGTGGCCGCCGCCAAGGCTATCGTGCAGTCCAACGACCTGAGCAAAGTCATCCAGCTGCGCCTGCAACCCAATCCCAAGCATATTCTGCTGGGCCTGCTGGAGCCTGCCGAGCGCTTTGACCTGACCATGTGCAACCCGCCGTTCCATGCCTCGATGGATGAAGCGACCAAGGGCAGCGAGCGTAAATGGCGCGCCTTGGGCAAAGCCGATCCCAAGCGCAAGTTGCCGGTGTTGAACTTCGGCGGCCAATCGGCCGAGTTGTGGTGCGAGGGCGGTGAAGCGCGTTTTGTCACGCAGTTGATTGCTGAAAGTGCGCACTTTGCCCACAAGGTGTTGTGGTTCAGCACCCTGGTGTCAAAAGCGTCAAACCTGCCGGCGATCGAGACCGCGCTGAAAAAAGCCGGCGTGTTGGAAAGCCAGGTGGTGGAAATGTCCCAGGGGCAGAAGCAAAGCCGCTTTGTGGCCTGGACCTTCCAGACCAAGAACGAACAGCAGCTCTGGCGCCAGCGCTGGGTTCGATAGCGTCACCTGTAGGAGCGAGCTTGCTCGCGAAAAACGCCAAGACTTCACGTTCATCCAAGACGGGCGCGTCATCGTTAACGACCTTCGCGAGCAAGCTCGCTCCTACAAATCGCAGGCAACAAAAAACCGTGCCCGGATCGCTCCGGTGCACGGTTTTTTTACTGCGTCTTACTTGTTAACAGCGTCGGTCAGGCCTTTGGCCACAACCAGCTTGATAACTTTCTTGGCAGCGATTTCGATGGCAGCGCCAGTCGAAGGGTTACGGCCAGTACGGGCAGGACGCTCGGTCACTTTCAGTTTGCCAACGCCTGGCAGAGTGATTTCGCCGCCGTTTTCCAGCTGATCAGCAACAACCTGGCTCAGTTGGTCCAGCAGAGCGCGCACGGTAGTTTTCGGTGCGTCTACTGCTTCAGCCAGGTCGGCGATCAGTTGGTCTTTAGTAATAGCCATTGTGGTGTTCCTTCCCTATCAAATTCATATGGATTGCAGAGTGCAGTGTCAGCCGTCGAGCCCGACCTTCTTGGCCTGGCACCCCGGCTATAACCTCGGAGAACGGGGTTATAGATGCTTGAAACGGGGATTGGTTCGACCTGACAAATGCTGAATGCACGCTTAACGCCGAGACTTGGCGTAAGACCGGGCAAAACTAGCACAGAGACGGGGAAATATCCGCCTCAACATACCCATTTGGTCAGCTTTATCGCTCTAAACCGTGAAAAAAAGGCATATACCCGGTCGGACAACGTCCAAAACGCCCTTTCAGGCGCGTCTTGACCAATGGGTGCGGTACACTGGGCAACTTTTTGGGGAGGCTCACCGCTCCCCTTCAACCAGCCGAGAAGCCTATGCCGATCCGTCATTGCATCGTCCACCTGATCGACAAAAAACCCGACGGCACACCCGCAGTTCTGCATGCCCGTGACTCGGAGCTGTCCGAATCCGCCGCCATCGAGAACATGCTCGCCGACCTCAACGAGAGCTACAACGCCAAACAAGGCAAGGCCTGGGGTTTCTTCCATGCCGAGTCCGGCGCGCACCCGTTCAGCGGCTGGTTGAAGGACTACTTTGACGGTGGTCAGGATTTCACCGCGTTCAGCCGTACGGCGGTGGAGCATCTGCAGAAGCTGATGGAAGAGTCCAACCTGTCCACTGGCGGCCATGTGCTGTTTGCCCACTACCAGCAAGGCATGACCGACTACCTGGCTATCGCCCTGCTGCACCACAGCGAAGGTGTGGCGGTGACCGACGAGCTGGACGTGACCCCCTCGCGCCACCTGGACCTGGGCCAACTGCACCTGGCGGCGCGGATCAACGTCTCCGAATGGCAGAACAACAAACAGTCCAAGCAATACATCTCCTTTATCAAAGGCAAGAACGGCAAGAAGGTCTCGGAGTATTTCCGCGACTTTATCGGCTGCCAGGAAGGTGTCGACGGCCCGGGCGAAACCCGCACCCTGCTCAAGGCGTTCAGCGACTTCGTTGAAAGTGAAGACCTGCCGGACGAATCGGCCCGCGAGAAAACCAAGACCCTGGTGGACTACGCCAGCAGCCAGGCCAAGCTCGGCGAGCCCATGGGCCTGGAAGAACTGTCCGGTTTGATCGATGAAGATCGGCCCAAGGCGTTCTACGACCACATTCGCAACAAGGACTACGGCCTGTCGCCGGAAATCCCTGCCGACAAACGCACCCTCAACCAGTTCCGCCGCTTCACCGGCCGCGCCGAAGGCTTGTCCATCAGCTTTGAAGCGCACCTGCTGGGCGACAAGATCGAATACGACGAAGCCGCGGGCACCTTGATCATCAAAGGCCTGCCGACCCAACTGACCGATCAGCTCAAGCGCCGTAACTGATGCTTGGCGGCGTGCTCAAGAAAGTCCTGCTGGTGCTGCTGGTGGTCGTGGTGATTCAGAACTGGGGCAAGATCGAGCGGCTGTTCAACCCCTCGCAGGTGGTTTCGGAGCAGGTACGCGCCTCGGCGCGCGTGGTGCTCTACACCACCGAGTGGTGCGGCTACTGCAAGCAGACCCGGCGTTTCCTGGACCAGAAAGGCATTTCTTACCAGGCCTTCGATATCGAAAAGGACGCCCAGGCGCGCAAGGCGTATGAAGCATTGGGCGGGGGCGGGATTCCGTTTGTCGACGTCAATGGCACGTTGATCCGCGACTACAACCCGGATGCGATCATGGCCGCGTTGAAGTAACACCGCAGATCAAATGTGGGAGGGGGCTTGCCCCCGATAGCAGTCTGTCAGCCAGCCTATGGGTAGCTGACCCACCGCAATCGGGGGCAAGCTCCCTCCCACATTGGTTTTGTGGTGCGGGCTTAACGCAACACAATCATCCGGCCCAGCACTGTGCTCTGCTCAAAGCCCAGCACCGCTTGCAGGGCATTCAGCACCGCTGCCGGGTCCTTGCTTGGAAAGCTGCCGCTGACGCGTCTGGCGCCCATCTCGTCATTGAGCAACAGGATGCGGCCGGGATAATAGCGGGCCAAATCCTCGATCACCTCGGCCAGCGGCGCCTTGTAGTAATTAAGCCACCCATCGCGCCAGGCCAGGCGCGATTCGCTGTCGACCGCATGCAGCGGTTCGGCTACACCCCCGGCGTAGGCCACTTGCTGGCCTGCCGTCAGAATTTGCTGCGGCGCCTGTTTGGAGGGCGTCACTCCAACCCGGCCGGACAACACGGTCACCTGTGCCCCCGCCGGTTGCAGGCGCACTTCGAACTGCGTGCCCAGCACCCGCGTTTCTCCACTGCCCGCCTCGACCATAAACGGCTGGCCGGTGTGGACAACCTGGAAAAACCCGGCCCCTCGACGCAACTGGACATGCCGCTCGCCGTGGCTGAAATCCACGGCAATGGCGCTGTCGGCGTCGAGGGTAACGTGGGACTGATCGGCCAGGGTCACGGTCCGCACTTCCCCTGGCGCCGTCACGTAATCGGCGCCGAAGTCATCGACCCAGCGCGACGGTTGCCAACCTGCGCCCATTGCCACCATCAACAACACACAGGCGGCCATGGCCAAGGCGCCAGACCAACGCAACATGCGCGAGCGCGTGGAACGGTTCATCGCCTTGAGGTAACCCTGCAACGCCTGCGCGTCTTCGTCCGCCAAGGTGCGTGCCGGTACTTCGCTCAACTCCCACAGCACCTGGGCCTGGGAATAGGCTTGGACATGGGCGGGGTCGGCCCGCAGCCATTGGCTGAAGCTGGCTTGATCGCCACTGCTGGGCTGGTCGTGCAACAGGCTCAGCCAGGCAAGCGCGGCCTGTTCCTGGGCGGGCGTGGGCGTCACGTTCACGGTGCTTTCCCTGGCGTGCGTGGGGGCGGCGGTTCGCTCAGGCTCGCCTTGCAGGCTTGGAGGGCACGCATCATGTGTTTTTCCACGGCACTTTGAGACACGCCCATCGCCTTGGCGATTTGCGCGTATTTGCGGCCGTGGATGCGGTTGAGCAGGAAAATCTGGCGGGTGCGCTCGGGCAAACTGCGCAATGCGGCTTCGACATGCCGCAGGTCATTGCCCGCTTCGAGGGCCGCCTGGGGCTCGCAGCCCTGGTTGCCCTGCTGTTCCGGCAACCAGCCTTCATTGCTGCGCACGCGGGCGCCTTCGCTGCGCAAATGGTCGATGGCGATATTGCCGGCGCAGCGCAGCAGGTAGGTGCTGAGCTCTTCGACCTGCACCAGCGGGCGACGCCAGAAGCGCAGGAACAGGTCTTGCACCAGATCAGCCGCGGTGGCGCGGCAACCGACACGGCGGCTGACCAGCGCCTCCATCTGCGAACGCTGGGACAGGAACACCTGCAGGAAATGCGCCCGCCCACCGGCGGCGTCCGGGTGCGAACGGTCTTGAGGTTTCGGCGCAGGGCTGATCATCATGGGCAACTCAGAACAGGCCGAACGCCGCGACCGGGCTGGCCAGCAGGCCGACGCCCGCGAGGCTCAACGCCAGCCGTGGCCGATACGGCAACAGCAGCACCAGCAGCAAGGCGCTGAGCATCAACACCGCGCACCACTCCACCAAGCCCTGGCCCCAGCCCATGGCGCCCACCGCCGGCCAGGGCGACAGCGCCAGCAGCAACCAACCGGCCGCACGCAACCCCAGACGCCGTAAAGGCGAAGGTTTGCTGCGCAGCAACTCGCCGTGATGACGCTCGGTCGACAGGCACAGCGCGGTAAACCCGGCGTAGCACATGAGCAGCGCGAGCAGCATTCAGTTGGCCTCCTGTTTGAACGTCAATGCACCTGCGCGCGGCGCCTTGGGCTGCGTTGCCGTGCGGCGCTGCATCTTCCAGGCGGCCCAGCCCAGGAACAGGCCGCAGGCCAGGCACGTCAGGTCGAAGCCGGCCATGGCCCAGTCGCCACTCATCAGGGAAACGCCCAAAGGGTGGGAGGTGGTCAGTGCATTGACCAACGGGATGGCGATAAACAGCAGCGCCCCCACGCTCAATTGCTCGACCCACGCCGGGCGGCCGCGCCGCAGCAGCGCGTGCAACAGGCTCAGGGCCCAGGCGATAAAGAAGGCGCGCACTTCCCAGTCGGAACGCTCGGCGAAGCTCACCGGCAACAACCGGTTCGCCCAGAAGAACAGTGCAATGGCGATCACCAGGCCGGACATGCTGGCGACATTCAGCACTTCCACCAGGCGCAGCTCAAAAGGCATCACGCCGGTTTTGGCGTGTTTGAGCTGGCGCTTGCCCAGCCAGATCACCAGCCCGGTGCCGATCATCGCCGTGCCGGCCAGGCCGCAGATAAAGTACAGCCAGCGCAACACCGGGCCGGCGAAATGGCCCATGTGCAAACCGTAGAAACCGCCGCCGATGACCGCCGGCAACGAGGGCTCGCCACTGGCCCGCAACAGTTCGCCCGTGGTGCCGCTGAACGATAGGCTGCTGCCGAAATCCTGCACCACGCTGTCGGACCCGGCGCGGAACACATTCACCGAAGCGTTGACGTCGCTCGGATTATTCACCGCCAAGCGTCCGACATGCCCTCCCGCCCACTGTTGCTGCGCCTGCTGGTATATCGGCCACAATGCCAGCAAGGTGCCCGGCTGGCCGAGCGCCGGCGCGTTATCGGAACTGGGGAACACCTCATTGAAGAACGCACGGCTGTCGTTGCCATACGAGGCCATGATCGGCGCCGGCATCACCATGTTCATGAAAATCACCAGGCTGCTGTAGGTGATCATCAGGTGGAACGGCAACACCAGCACGCCCACCGCGTTGTGCCCGTCCAGCCAGGAACGCTGGCCTTTGCGCGGGCGGAAGGTGAAGAAGTCCTTGAAAATTTTCTTGTGGGTGATGATGCCGGTGATCAGCGCGACGAACATCACCATGGCGGCGATGGTCGACAACCAGCGGCCCCACGGGTAGGGCATTTGCAGCTGGAAGTGGAAACGGTAGAAGAATTCGCCGCCCATGCTTTCGCGGGCTTGCACCGCTTGGCCGCTGACCGGGTCGAGGATTTTCTGGGTGAAATTGCCGCGCTTGCCGGGCTCGACCTTGTCTTGCCACGTCACCGACAGGCCGGGGTCGCGGCGGGTGGGCAAGGTGATGAACCAGTGCGCGGCAGTGGGCGCCTGTTGCTGCAGATAGCGCTGCGCCACGGCGAGGCTGCGCGCGTCGTCCAACGGGTGGGCCTGCACTTCGGGCTGCATCCAGTGGGTTATTTCGTCCTTGAAATAAGCCAGGGTGCCCGTCAGGAAAATCGCGAACAGCAGCCAGCCGAAGATCAACCCCGCCCAGGTATGCAGCCAGGCCATGGCTTGGCGAAAGCCTTCCTTCATGTGCGCGCCACCCACAAACCGATGCCCGCCAGGGTGGCGAACAGCGCGCTCGGCAACATCACCCCCGCCCAGGCACGCCATGCCGTGCGGCAGGCAAAACACCAGAGCACCGCCAGCAGGTAGAACACGAACGAACTCATCATGCCGGTGATCACCGCATCGGCGCGGGACGTGGGCAGCCACAGTGCGAGGCAGATAGCGGCCAGGGAGGCCATCAGATAACCGCCGACCACCGCCGCCAGCACCCGGGAGGTGACGGAAAGGCGATAGGACGCGCGCAGTGGGGTTTTGCTGTTCATGCGACAGGCGCCAAGTTCATCAGCGCGCAATATTAATGATAAATATTCTCATAAGCAAAAGAGAACGGATGAATCACCGGCTTCGCGGATTGCCGAACCTCGTCCCCGCCCCTACAATGCGAACAATTCTTGTTCTCTAAAGCATGCCGATGCTGATGGAGTGATCCCGTTGCCACCGTCCAACACCGTCGAAGTTCTGTACAACGACCATCACCACTGGCTTACCGGCTGGTTGCGACGCAAGCTCGGCTGCCCGGAAAGCGCCGCCGACCTGGCCCAGGACACCTTCATCCGTGTACTCAGCGCACGGGAAGCGCCAACGCTGAACGAACCCCGCGCCTTTCTCACCACGGTCGCCAAGCGCGTGCTGTTCAACTTTTACCGTCGCCAGGACTTGGAACGCGCCTACCTCGATGCCCTGGCACAATTGCCGGAGCAGGTAACGCCGTCTGAGGAAGACCGCGCCATCATCCTGCAAACCCTGGTGGAGCTGGACCAATTGCTCGACGGCTTGCCGATCCAGGTCAAACGCGCCTTCCTGCTGGCCCAGCTCGATGGCCTTACCTATGCGCAAATCGGTGCCCAGCTGGGCATCTCCATTGCCACGGTCAAACGCCATCTGCATAAAGCCGCCCTGCGCTGCTACTTCGCTCTATGAACATCTCGCCCCCCGTCGCCGAACAAGCCGTGCACTGGTTGCTGAAAATGCAGCAAGGCACGCTCGACCCGCGCCAACAGGCCGCCTGGCAGCAATGGCTGGATGCGCAC
Organism: Pseudomonas sp. R1-43-08; assembly: GCF_003852255.1. Taxonomy (NCBI): domain Bacteria; kingdom Pseudomonadati; phylum Pseudomonadota; class Gammaproteobacteria; order Pseudomonadales; family Pseudomonadaceae; genus Pseudomonas; species Pseudomonas sp. R1-43-08. The sequence continues at coordinate 1,147,363 of NZ_CP027734.1, read as the reverse complement.
AGCGAGCACCAGCGCGCGTGGGACCACATCCAACGCGTCAACCAGCGCCTGCGCGGCGTGCCTTCGCCCCTGGCGCACGCGGCGTTGAATGCACCGGCGTCCAACAGCCGGCGCCAGGCGCTGAAGCTGCTGTTGCTCCTCGGCGCCGGTTCGGCGGCAGCCTGGAGCCTGCGCCAGCAGCGTATTCTGCCGCCGCTGACCGCCGACTTCCGCAGCCCCGTCGGCCAGCGCCGCACCGTGCAGTTGGCCGACGGCAGCCAGTTGCAGCTCAACACCGGCAGCGCGGTGGATGTGCATGTCGATAGCCAGCAGCGACTGATCCGCCTGCTCGAAGGTGAAATCCTGCTGACCGCCCGCGCCGGTGCCACGCCGCTGCGCGTACTCACCAGCCAGGGTCTGCTCAGCAGCCAGGCGGCGCGACTGAACGTGCGGCAGTTCAGCGACCATACTCAACTGGCGGTGCTCGACGGCCAGGTCGACGTGATGCCCAACCACTACAGCGGCCTGCCGCTGACCGTCGAGGCCGCGCATCAGGTCAATTACACCCGCAAAGGCTGGGACAGCCCTCGCCCCACTGACGCCAACAGCGGTGCCTGGGCAGACGGCATGCTGGTGGCTGCGCATATGCGCCTGGAGGATTTCCTCGGCGAACTCGGGCGCTACCGTCGCGGCCAGCTCAATTGCGACCCGCAGGTGGCAAACCTGTTGCTGTCGGGCAGCTATCCACTGGATGACAGCGAACGCATCCTCGACCTGCTGGAAGTCAGCCTGCCGGTCACCGTGCGACGCTTTACCCGCTACTGGGTGACGGTTCAGGCCCGCGCCTGAAATTATTCAGAAAAACAGTGAGCCGTTTTCCCGTCCTCGCGTGACAGAGAAGGAAAGCCACCTTGATCCTTCCTTCTCAGGACCGCCCTTCATGCCCCTGCAACCGACGCTTCTTGCCCGTACCCTGCGCCAACTCCTACTCGGCGCCAGCCTCAGCCTGACCGCGCTGCCCCCAGTGATGGCGGCCGAAGCCAAGGCCTATCACATCGCACCGACCAGCCTGGAAGCGGCCCTGAACCAGTTCGGCCGCGAAGCCGGCGTGCTGGTGTCTTTCGGCTCCGAGGTCACCGCCGGCCTGCAAAGCCCGGGCTTGTCGGGCACCTACAGCACCGCCGAAGGCCTGAATAAACTGTTGGAAGGCAGTGGCCTGCAAGCCCGTGCCGAGGGCGACAACGCCTACAGCCTGCAACCGGCCAGCGCCCCGGTTACCCTCGAACTGCAGACATCCAACGTGGTCGGCGACTGGCTCGGCGATGCGGCGCAGACCAACGTGTTCGAACACCCCGGCGCGCGCGATGTGATCCGCCGCGAAGCCTTCGAACGCCAGGGCGCGACCCAGGCCCGCGACGTGCTCAACCGCATCCCCGGCGTCAACGCCCCGGACAACAATGGCACCGGCAGCCACGACATGGCGCTGAACTTCGGTATTCGCGGGCTCAACCCACGCCTGGCGTCGCGCTCCACGGTATTGATGGACGGCATTCCCGTGCCCTTCGCACCGTATGGCCAGCCGCAACTGTCATTCGCACCGATCAGCATGGGCAACATGGACGCGGTCGACGTGGTACGCGGCGGCGGCGCGGTGCGCTACGGCCCGCAAAACGTCGGCGGCATCGTCAACTTCGTGACCCGCGCGATCCCGGATGCGCCCACCGTCAAAGGCGGCCTGCAAACCGAAACCAGCCCGTCCTCCAGCCACGACGGCTTCAAGACCACCGGCAACCTGCTGGCCGGTGGCACCGCCGACAATGGCCTGGGCGGCGCGCTCCTGTATTCCGGCACCCGTGGCGGCGACTGGCGCGAAAACAGCGACACGCGCATCGACGACCTGATCCTAAAGGGCAAATACCAACTGGACGACGCCAACAGCTTCAACGCCATGGCGCAGTACTACGAAGGCCAGGCCGATATGCCCGGCGGCTTGAACGTCAAGGACTACAAGGCTGACCCGTACCAGTCGACCCGCCCCTACGATAAGTTCTGGGGCCGCCGTACGATGTTCAACTTAGGCTACCGCTACGAGCAGGACCGCCGTGAGTTCACGGTCAACAGCTTCTTCACCAAAACGCTGCGCAGCGGTTACCTCGACCAAGGCAACTTCCTCTCGCTGTCACCGCGCGAGTACTGGGTACGCGGCCTGGAAACCCGCTTCGCCCAAGGCTTCGACCTTGGCCCCACCACACACGAAGTCGGCGTCGGCTACCGCTACATCAATGAAGCCGGCCACGAGCTGCGCTACCGCACGCCGATTGCGGCCAACCAGCAAATCCCGACCACCGACAGCCGCAACGACCGCGACACGCGCGGCGGCACCGAGGCCAATGCGTTCTTCATCGATGACCGCATCGATATCGGCAAGTGGACCCTCACGCCGGGCATCCGCTACGAGATGATCAAGTCCCAGCAGACCAACAATCTGAGCAACGTCAACTACAAAGGCGACTACAACACTGCGCTGCCGGCGTTGAACGTGCTCTACCACCTCACCGACGACTGGAACCTCTACGCCAACACTGAAGGCTCGTTCGGCAGCGTGCAGTACAGCCAGATGCCCAACCGCGTGAGCAGCGGCGAAGTGAAACCGGAAAAAGCCCGCACCTGGGAGCTCGGTACGCGCTATGACAACGGCAGCCTGCGCGCGGAAATCGGTGCGTTCCTGATCAATTTCGACAACCAGTACGACAGCAACCAAACCAATGACACCGTGATCGCACGCGGTGAAACGCGGCACCAGGGCATCGAGTCGAGCATCAACTATGCCCTCGACGGCTTGAGCCCGGCACTGGCCGGCTTCGATGTGTACGCCACCTATGCGTATGTCGACGCGACCATCCGCGAAGACGGCCCGAACAAAGGCAACCGCGTGCCCTTCTCGTCCAGGCACAAAGGCACCCTCGGCGTGGGTTACACCGAAGGCCCGTGGAAGCTCAACCTGGACAGCAGCTACCAGAGCAGCCAATTCGCCGACAACGCCAACACCCAGGCCGAAAGCGCCGACGGCGCGAATGGACGCATCCCCGGCTACATGCTGTTCAGCAGCCGCGCAGCGTATGACTTCGGCCCACAGCTGTCGGACTTGAACGTGGCGGTCGGCGTGAAGAATATCTTCAACAAGCAGTACTACACGCGCTCGTTCGACGATAACAACAAGGGCAAGTACGTAGGTGAGCCGCGCACGGTGTACGTGCAAACGTCTATCGCGTTCTGACTGCCTGCCTTTGTAGATCACAACAAATCCAAATGTGGGAGGGGGCTTGCTCCCGATGGCGGAGTGTCAGTCAGTATATTTTTAACTGACCCACCGCTATCGGGAGCAAGCCCCCTCCCACATTTGGACCGAGTACCGCTTAGAGATCCGATGAGGTCCTTTAACTTCCCGCCAGGCAACTGGGGGTGGCCGCGACTAGCGCATCAATGGCGCATCGGGTCTTGGCCGGCATGTGCGGCGCCGTCGGCCAGATCACATGGATGGGGGCCGGCTGTGCGCGGAAATCGGCCAGCACCGCCGCCAGTTGCCCGCGCAGCGCATAGTGGGCGATCAACCAACTCGGCAACCAGGCCAGCCCCACACCCGCGATGGCCGCATCGGCCACGGCCTGGAGGTCGTCCAGCACCAAGGGCGTGACCAACCGCGAGCGATGAGCGCTGTTACTGCGGTAGGCAATGCCGCGATGAGCCGACAAGTCTTCGATACAGTCAATGGGCCCCCTGCGCTGCAAATACGCGGGCGACGCCGCCAGGCCCATGACCTGCTCGCCCAGGCGCCGCGCAGTCAGGCGGTCGGTATCCGGCAGTGGGCCGATGCGCACGGCGATATCGAAGCCTTCCTGCGCCAGATCGGTCATGCGGTCGGAGAAACTGATATCGATCTCCAATTGCGGATAGCGGTCCATCAAGCCCCACAGCGCAGGCGCGGCATAGTGGTGACCAAACGCCAGCGGCAAACTCGCCCGCAAGCGCCCGCGTGGCTGCTGGCGGCCGCTTTCCAGCACCGACTCGGCCGCCTCCAGCTCTGCCAGCGCGCGCAGACAGTGTTCGTAGTACGCCTGCCCATCCTCGGTCAGACGCTGGCGCCGCGTAGAGCGTTGCAACAGGCAAGTGCCCAGCCGCGCTTCCAACCGCGCCAGGCCCTTGCCCACTGCCGAACGGGTGAGATTCAGCCGGTCGGCGGCTGCGCTCAGGCTGCCGCTCTCGACGATTTGCACAAACAGCTCGACGCCATCGAAACGTGGGGTGCTCATCATAGTTTGTCGCCCTGCATTCCCTTATCCATGGAAAAATCATCGCAAATAAAGCACCAGATTCCCGAGAGAATAATCCCTCCCACTCTCGAAAGGAACGTCGCATGCCACCCGCCGCCACGCTATCGGCCCTCAGCCCACCGCATGTCGCCAGAAACGGTCTGGCGCTCACCGCCGTGTGCCTTGTGGCCCTGATGTTCGGCCTGGAAATCTCTAGCGTGCCGGTCATCCTGCCCACCCTGGAGCGCGAACTGGGCACGGGGTTTCAAGATGCCCAATGGATCATGAATGCCTACACCCTGGCCTGCACCAGCGTGCTGATGGCAGCAGGCACCCTGGCCGATCGCTTTGGCCGTCGACGCATGCTGGTGCTGTGCCTGTGGGTCTTCGGCCTGGCCTCGCTGGCCTGTGGCTTGGCCAACGACGCGTCGACGCTGATCGTGGCGCGTTTCGTCCAGGGCATCGGCGCTGGCGCGATGATGATCTGCCAGTTCGCGATACTGTCGCACTTGTTTCGGGAACCGGCGGCACGCGCCCGGGCATTCGCGATCTGGGGCGTGATTGCCGGCGTGGGCCTGGGGTTCGGGCCGATGGTCGGTGCGCTGATCCTGGCAGTCGCGGACTGGCGCTGGGTGTTTCTCGCGCATGTGCCGCTCACCCTGTTCACCTTGGTGTTGTTGCGCATCAGCGTGCAGGAATCCCGCGATCCGGCCAGCCATCGCCTCGATATCGCCGGCATGCTGACCTTGACGCTGGCGGTGTTCGCCCTGGTGTACTTCATCACCCAGGGCACCGAGCATGGCTTCGCCACACCGGGCATGCTCGGCTGGGCGGGTTTGGCGCTGGTGGCGTTGCTGCTGTTCATCGTCGTGGAAAAGCGCAGCGCCCATCCGATGTTCGATTTTTCGGTGTTGCGCATCCAGCGCTTCGCCGGTGCACTGATGGGCTCGATCGGCATGAACTTCAGCTTCTGGCCGTTCATGATCTACCTGCCGCTGTATTTCCAGGCGGGCCTGGGCTACGACACCCTGACCACCGGCGGCGCCCTGCTCGCCTACACCCTGCCCACCTTGCTGGTGCCGCCGCTGGCCGAGCGCCTGGCCCTGCGCTACGGCGCCGAACGCATCATCCCGGTGGGCCTGGCGACGATGGGCGCGGGGTTTCTGGCAATGGCCGCCGCCAATGGCGTCGCGCAGCCAAGCACGCTGCTGGTGCTGCTCAGTTGCGTGATCGCCGGCATCGGCCTGGCGCTGACCAACTCGCCCACCACCAACACCACTACAGGCGCCGTCTCGGCTGATCGCGCAGGCATGGCCTCGGGTATCGACTTCAGCGCACGGCTGATCACCCTGGCGCTCAACATCGCGTTGATGGGCCTTGTGCTGTTGCTGGGGATCGGCCATTACCTGGCCGAGGTCATGCCGCCAAGCACGGCAATGGAGTGGCCGACACTCAGCCAGCACATCGCGGCGGGCAAGCTGGCCGTGCCGGGGTTGGTGTTCAACGAGGCCCAGGCGGCGCTGCGCAACGGCGCCGGCTGGGCCATGCTCTTTGCAGGGTTGGGTGCTTGCGGGCTGGCGATGCTTAGCGGGTATTTCTTCAAACGGCGCCGTTAAACGAAAAACGGGCCTGCATGCGCAGGCCCGTCTTCAAGGGGGAGTGAAAAAAACCATCAGCCGTTGAATACGGCCCGTTCTTTTTCCAGAAACTCCTGTTCAAGCTCATCTTCATTGACTTTGGTGGTCGGCTGGTTTTTACCGGCAGCGCGGGGCTTGCCTTGCAGTTTGCCGAACAGATGGTCCAGCGCGTGGTCGAGCTTGGTGGCCGCGCCATCGATCGCTTGTTCCAGCGTATCGGCTTTATGGCAGACCGAAATCGCTTGATGGCCTTTTGGACGTGCCTCCAGACGGCAACTTAAATCGTGGGGACCGGGCTTGTCGCCGTTCTCATCCCGCAGGTAGACCTCGACACGGGTCAGGTCTTCTTCATAACGTTCGAGCGTGCTCTCAATGGTAGTACGTACCCACTCCTCCAGTCGGATGCTGCTTTCAATATGGTTATCGCTATTGACTTGGATTTGCATAGTTCTTCCCTTATTTCAGCTAGCTCGCCAGAGATCACAAACTGCAACACCGGGGTGGTGAAACCATGACCTCTTGTTTACACAATTGAGCACTCGCTGAAACAATTCAACCCCTTTGCAAAGATAAATCCCACATTACAAATTAACCCTGACGACAAGCAAAAACGCTGTTAGGGTGGGGAGTTAGTTACATCTTCTTACCCCTGAAGATCCTCACAATTGCCCCGCTCCCATTGGGTGCAATGCCCGGAAAACCCCTGCCTCCTCCACCAGCCAATCATGCACCGCGCGCACGCCCGGATGGCTCAATGCGCCTGGCGCGTACAGCAGCACGTAGCGTTTGTGGTTGGGCACGGCCAGGCCGAACGGCACGATCAGGCTGCCGCGCTCCAGTTCATCGTTGAGCAACGTGCGCCGCGCAATCGCAACGCCCATACCGGCAATGGCGGCTTCGATGGTCAGGTGGTTGCGGTTGAAGGTATGCCCGCGGCGCACATCGGCGTCGTGGTAACCAATGGCATTCAGGTAAAACTCCCACTCGGCATACTCATAACTCCCACGCCAGGCAGTGATGTCGTGCAACAGCGGGAAATGCACCAGGTCCGCCGGCCCATGCAACGGCGGGCGCCCGCGTAGCAGGCTGGGGGCGCAGACCGGAAAGATCTGTTCGTCCAGCAGCGCTGTGGATAACAGGCCTGGGTAGCTACCGTCGTTCAGGTCGATGGCCAGGTCGAAGTCGCCCTCGTGCAGGGCGATGCTGCTGTCTTCGGCGACCAGGCGCAGTTGAATGTCTGGAAAGCGCTGCTGCAAGCGTGGCAGACGCGGGGTCAGCCACTTGCCAAGAAACGACGGGATCGAACGCAGGCGCAAGGTGCCGCTGATCATCCCAGCGTCCAGACGCTGTAATTCGGCGTCAATGCTGCCATAGGCCTCCCCCACCACCGCCGCAAGGCGTTGCCCTTCGGCGCTGAGCTCCACGCCCCTGGCGCGCCGATGAAACAGTCGAAAGCCCAGGCGCTCCTCCAACTGGCGAATCTGCTGGCTCACCGCCCCCGGCGTGATGTGCAGTTCTTCGGCGCAGCGGGTGAACGACAAGTGCCGTGCAGCGCATGAAAACACATGCAGCCAGCCATACGTCTGGCCATGAAGGGGGCGGGTCATAGCGTTTAGTCCTGCTAAAGAGTGTCTTAGGATAATTCGTTGGTCAGTGCTGATCCAGAGGCTCAGTATCGCGTCAATTCCGCCTGCTCTACAAAACATGGCAGCGATTTCTACTCCATTGCTTGTAAGGCTTTAGCATGGCTATCAGTGTTTTCGATCTATTCAAGGTGGGCATTGGCCCGTCCAGCTCCCATACCGTCGGCCCGATGCGCGCTGCGGCGACCTTCGCGCAGGCGCTGACCGACCAACGATTGCTCAGTGAAACCCGCCGCGTCGAAGTGCGTTTATACGGTTCGCTGTCAGCTACCGGCGTCGGCCACGCTACCGACCGCGCCTGTGTGATGGGCTTGATGGGAGAATGGCCGGATCGCATCGACCCCACCTCGATCAACGCACGCATCCAGCAACTGCGCGAGTCCGGCCAACTGCTCCTCGCCGGCCAGCAGAACATTGCCTTCGACTGGCACACCGACCTGTTGCTGCTCGACGAAAGCCTGCCCTACCACCCCAACGCCATGTCCCTGCACGCCTATGGCGACAGCGGCCTGCTAAGCGAGCAAACCTATTATTCGGTGGGCGGTGGTTTCATCATCGAAGCCGCCGAAGCCGCGTCGGGCATTGCGCCCACCAGCGATGTGCAATTGCCCTACGACTTTTCCAGCGCCGTCGAGCTGTTGGCCTTGTGCAACCAGCACGGCCTGCGGGTTTCGGAGTTGATGATGACCAACGAACGAGCGTGGCGCAGCGACGCAGACATCCGCAGCGGCCTGCTGCATATCTGGTCGGTGATGCGCGAGTGCGTGGAACAAGGCCTGCGCGATGAAGGCATTCTGCCCGGTGGGCTGGATGTACCGCGTCGCGCTGCGAAATTGCACCGCAGCCTGTTGGAAATCGGCAAGCCCAACGTGATCACTTCGACCTTATCAGCCATGGAGTGGGTCAACCTGTTCGCCCTCGCCGTCAACGAAGAAAACGCCGCAGGCGGGCGCATGGTCACCGCACCGACCAATGGCGCGGCAGGGATCATCCCGGCGGTGCTGCATTACTACATGAAGTTCAACGCCGACGCGTCCGATGACGACGTCGTCAATTTCTTTCTGGCCGCCGCCGCCGTCGGCATCCTCTGCAAGAAAAACGCCTCGATCTCCGGTGCCGAAGTCGGCTGCCAGGGCGAAGTCGGCTCGGCCTGCGCCATGGCCGCCGCCGGGCTGGCAGAGATCCTCGGCGCTACACCTGAGCAACTGGAAAACGCCGCCGAAATCGGCCTGGAACACAACCTCGGCCTGACCTGCGACCCGGTTGGCGGCCTCGTGCAGGTGCCGTGCATCGAGCGCAACGCCATCGCGGCGGTCAAAGCGATCAATGCCACCCAAATGGCCCTGCGCGGCGACGGCAAGCACTTTATTTCCCTCGACCGGGTGATTCGCACCATGCGCGATACCGGCGCCGACATGCATGACAAATACAAAGAAACGTCACGGGGCGGCCTGGCGGTCAGCTGGGTGGAGTGCTGACCGGGATGACTGCGCCGTCAGCGGTCGTTTTTTGCGTACTGCCCTGAAACGGATCACCGTTCCCAGCACAACCTGTATCAAATGTGGGAGGGGGCTTGCCCCCGATAGCGGTGTGTCAGCCAATAAATGCTCGGCTGGAAGACCGCTATCGGGGGCAAGCCCCCTCCCACATGAGTTGCTGATCGTCTGGCAGTGCGCTGTACGGCACGGCCCTTGCTGTACAGCCTCTGAGGAAAACGGACTTTGGCCGGTGGTCAGGCAACGCGAACTATTCCCGACACCGGTCGTCAATGACTGCATGTTCTTATCAGGCGGTAACGCACCATGGACAACCCTTTTCAGATCATCACCGACACCTTCAGCCCCCAATACCGCGTCAACCTGAGCATCCAGCGGCTGGACGGCAGCATCATGCTCACGCTCTCCGATGACAGCGGCGTAGTGGCCAAACGCATGATCAGCGCCGAACAACGCAACGACCCGCAACGGCTCAAGCGCCTGGTGCAGAGCATCCAGTTCGGCATCGCCATCGAGCAGGGTCACAGCGCTATGGAAATCCTCGCGGTGATGACCGATGGCGACAATCACAAGCTCTTGCAGCCACCGCCCACCCGTAGCCTGCCGTTCAGCGTCGGGCTTTAAAGCTCGCCCTTCTCGGTTTCCAGGCTCGCCTCGCCCTTACGACGCGGGCCTTCGACCTTCACCGACGGAAAGGCCGACGACGCGTAGCGCACCACCAGAATCGCGAAGGCCAACAGCAGAATCCCACCGCACAAGTAGATGATGCCTACATCTGGCGGATTGTGATGGGACACGTTGGAGATCAGCAGACGCGTCAGCGCGGTGATTGCCACGTAGATCAGGAAGCGCACCGGCATGTGGTTGGTCTTGAAATAAATCCCGACCATGGCGCCCAATTCCAGGTAGATGAACAGCAGCAAGATGTCATCGATCTTGATATGCCCGTTCTCCAGCATCCCCAGAAACTCCATCACCGCCGCCCAGGCAGTGACCGCCCCGATAGCGAACAGCGCCAGGTAGTGGAACGACTCCACAAACAGATTGCCCAGCGACTCGGCCAGCCCATGGACTTGTTGACGCAGCTTTTCGGCCCAGTTGATTTTCACGATGATGTTTCCTTAGGTCGGCTCGACCGGATAATGCGGGAGGGACGTGACGGTTGTTCTGCATGCAGAAAAAAGGCCAGCACGTGCATAAGATGATGGCTCGATGGCATGAGACACAGATTAATCAGGGCGCTCACCAGACCTAGAGCAAAGGGGCGAGCGTGCTCGCTACAATGAGCATTTGCGCTGTAGCAAACCCCCATTTCCCAACTACATTAAAAACCTACTATCCAAACCCCCGCGTTTGGCTTATGCTTTTCGCTGTATATAAATACAGTAGTCGCAAAAGACAACTATCGTGAAGGCATGTGAGGTGGTGAATGGCCGTCGAAGTGGTATACCGCAGCAGCCGAGATCTGGAGCGTTTGTTCATGGATAAAGCCGAAGCTGACCGTCATGACAAGATGCTTGAACTCGCTGAGTTGCTGGCAGAAGTGTTGCAAAAAGCCGTGCCGTCCTTGAGCGAGCAGCAGGTGGAGGAAGCCGGGATCTACATGGCGAAGAACCGCGATGTATTTGCCAAGGCGTTCAAGAGCCAGCCGGACGCGTTGTCCGAGTTGCTGAACGCGGCGGCGGAATAAAGCCCGAATTGAACAGGCCCTGAATCATGGATTCAGGGCCTTTTTAATGCCTGGTCATTGGTACAGCAGGCGCTCGGCGAGTTCGTCTGCGACCCGTGCCGGGGAGCGTTTTTCGGCTTGGGCATGGGCGTAGACTTCGGTCAGGCGCTTGCCGATGTTGGACAGGTGCGCGGTGATGCTCGGCAGCTCGGCGCCGCTGTGTTTGAGCGCGACATAGATCAGGCCGCCGGAATTGATCACGTAGTCCGGGGCGTAGAGGATGCCGCGCCCTTCCAGTTGGTCGGCCACTTGCAGGTTGGTCAATTGCGCGCTGGCAGAGCCAGCCACGGCGGCGCAGCGCAGTTGGCCGACGCTCTGGCGATTGAACACCGCACCCAGGCCGCAAGGCGCGAGGATATCGCAGGGCGTGCTGAGCAAAGCGTCGTTGGCGATGGGGTGGGCACCCAATTGCTCCATGGCCAGTTGCACCTTGCCATGGTCGATGTCGCTGACCAACAGTTCGGCACCCGCCGCGTGCAGTTGTTCGGCCAGGGCGTAACCGACATTGCCCAGGCCCTGCACCGCCACGCGCAGGCCTTCGAGGTTGTCGCTGCCCAAGCGGGCCATGGCGGTCGCGCGGATGCCGGTGAACACCCCCATGGCCGCATGCGGTGCAGGGTCGCCGGCGGCCGTGGTGCTGGTGACGAACCGGGTGTGTTGGGCGATGCAATCCATGTCGGCGACCGAGGTGCCGCTGTCGATGGCGGTAATGTAGCGCCCGCCCAGTTGCTCCACACAGCGACCGAAGGCTTCAAACAGGCTTGCGCGGCTCTCCACATGGGCGGGGCGCAGGATCACCGCCGTGCCGCCGCCCACCGGCAAGCCCGCCAAAGCGGCCTTGTAGCTCATGCCTTGAGCCAGGCGCGCGGCATCCGCCATGGCACTTTCATCATCGGGGTAGGCAAGATAGCGACAGCCGCCCAAAGCCGGGCCCAGGCGGCTGTTATGAATGGCGATGATCGCCTTCAGCCCGCTCACCGGGTCGACGCTCAGGTGCAGCGATTCCAGGCGGGTGCTGTGCATGAGCGCAAACATCGTCGTGCTCCCGAATCACTTCTGGTAGTGGCCCAAGTATAGGCTGACAACAGCAAACTGCTCGATCGCACTGGAATAAGCGTCCCCGTTTCGTGGGACCCGCGGCATAAGAGCGTGGGATATTTACTTAAGATGCTGGACGAAAATTCGCAGCAAGGCTAAAACGAGGGCATCCGCCGGAGAATGCAATGAATCCCCGCACAGCCTTTTTCGCCTGCCTGGACCGTTCACCCCCTGCGCTGTTCGAAGCCGCGCTGTGGATTGCTGCCGAGCATGATGCTGGCGTACAGCCACAGCTGATCCTGCAGGCGTTCGGCCTGCTGCAACAACAGGTCAGCCTGGGCATGCCCACGTTGCCGGCCGATGAACTGGGCCAGCCGCTGCTGCGCTGCATGAACGACCTGGGCTTTGCTCAGGATGACTTCACCCCGCTGCGCCCCGCCGCCGCGCTGCTGGACAAGGTGTTACAACGTAAGCGCGGACAACCCCTGGCCCTGGGCCTGATCGCGCTGGAGCTGGCGCGGCGCCTGGAGATCCCCCTGGTCGGGGTGAATTTCCCCGGCCACTTCCTGCTGCGAGTACCCGGCGCCGATCACCTGCTGGACCCCTGCGGCGGTCGGCGGCTGTACCCCAACGACTGTCGCGAACTGCTGCACCGCCAGTACGGAGCCAATCTCAAACTACAAGCCGAGCACCTGCACAGCGCCGATCCGCGCGCGATCCTGCAACGGCTGTCACGTAACCTGCGCCAGCTGTACCTGGCCAACGACGAACCACTGGCCGCCCTGATGGATGCCGAGCGTGTGCTCGAACTGGGCAATGCCAGCGCCGCCGACTACCTGGCGCGGGCCAGCCTGTATCAGCGCCTGGACTGCCCGAGCGCCGAACGGTTTGACCTGGAACACGCGTTGATGCTCAGCGAAGACCCTATCCAGCGCCTGCGCCTGACCGAGCGGCTGGGGCACCTGCCGCCCAATTCCGTGGTGCATTAGGGCGCTTTGAGCAGGTCGCCCGGCGACGGCTTCATGGCATCGCTCGTGCCTGGCGACCGCACCTGAATAATCAACAGCGCCGCAATCACCGCTGGAATCGCACAGAAGAAGAAAATCTGCTGCACCGGAATATGCATCGCCAGCAGCAGGCTGCCGAACAACGGCCCCAGGATCGAGCCGAATCGCCCCACCCCCAATGCCCAGCCCGTACCGGTGGCGCGCACGTGCGCCGGGTAGAAATTACTGGCGAACGCATTGAGGGTCAGTTGCCCGCCGATGATGCAGAACCCGGCGGCAAACACGCACGCCACGAGGTAACGCGGATTGTCATGATTCAGGCCCAGCAGCACAGTGCACACCGCCGCCGCTGCCAGCACAGCGGACAACAGGCGCACTTTGCTTTTCAGCCGATCGGCGAACCAGGCCATGCCGATAGCGCCCAATGTGCCGGCAAACAGGAACATCGAGGTCACCAGGTTGGCCTGGTTCAACGCCAGCCCGCTTTCGAGCAACAGCGACGGCAGCCAGCTGATCATGAAATACAGCAGGATCAGGCTGACGAAAAAGGTCGCCCAGATCAGCACCGTGGGGCGCGCGTAGCCGTTACGGAACAGCTCCACCACGGTCAACCGGCTGCCCTGCTCCTGGCGATTCTGCGCCTCGCTCGCCAGGGGCGCCCGCCAATCGGGCAACATGCGCGCCGTGACCTTGTGCAAGCGCGCGTAGGGCGGCGCATCGCGCAGCAGGCGCGGCAGGGATTCGGGCAACCGCCACACCAGGAACGGAAACAACAGCAGCGGCGTAACACCGCCCGCCAGGAACACCGCCTGCCAACCGAAACCGTCGATAAACCCCGCCGCCACAAACCCACCGGCCGCGCCGCCGAACGAGAAGCCACAGGCTGCCAGGGTCACCATCAGGGTGCGCATGCGTGGCGGCGAATATTCCGACATCAAGGCCATGGCGCTGGGCATCGCGCCGCCCATGCCGATGCCGCAGATAAAGCGTGCGGCCATCAGCGTGGTCAGGGAGTTGGCGAACACCATCAATACGGTGAGGCTGGCGTAGATCAGCACACAGGCCAGTAGAATGCGCCGCACACCGAACCGGTCCGCCAGTGGCGTCACCAGCAGCGAGCCCACTGTGAGGCCGAGCAGGTTGGCGCTGAACACCGGGCCGAACGCGGCTTTTTCCAGGCCCCAGTCCTTGGCCAATGCCGGCACGACATAGCCGAGCACCTGGGCGTCGTAGCCATCGGTCACCAGCAGCAATGCCAGTAGCAGGAGAATCAACCACTGATAGCGCGACACCGGACGGGCGTCGAGTGCCGCGCGAAAGCTGGCAATCTGATTGTGCATCGCAAGGTACCTTTCATTATTTTTATTGGCTGGCGCTGATCAAAAACTGTGGGAGGGGGCTTGCTCCCGATGGCGGTGTGCCAGTCGACATATTCATAGCTGGCACACCGCTATCGGGGGCAAGCCCCCTCCCACATTTTGTTTCTGTGCAAGTTATGGGAATTATGGTGTGTCAGGTTGATTGGCCGGGTGCGCCTGCACGAACGCCGGATGTTGCGCCGCCAATGCGGCTACCCGCCCGATACGCGGGTACGCCGCCAATGGCACCTTGAAACGCTCGGCTGCATACAGCTGCGGAATCAGGAATGCATCGGCCATGCCCGCTTGCTCGCCAAAGCAGAACCCGTGATCGCCAATCAGCTGCTCCACCGCACCGAGGCCCTGGCTGATCCAATGCGCGATCCACTCGAGCAATTGCGCCTCATCATGGCCCCACTGGCGCAGCAGGTTCTGGGTGCTGGAGTTGTGCAACGGGTGAATATCACAGGCGATGATCGATGCCACGGCGCGCTCGTGGGCACGCGCCGCCAGGTCTTTGGAGAGCAGCGGTACCTCGGGATAACGTTCCTCCAGGTATTCGACGATTGCCTGGGACTGAATCAACAGTTCACCGTCGCTGCGCAAGGCCGGCACACGCCCTTGTGGATTGATCGCCAGGTACTCGGGCTGGCGATTGGCTCCGCCAGCCGGCACCAGCAGGTTGACCGGCACCGCCGTGAAGTCCAGGCCCTTGAGTGCCAGGGCGATGCGCACCCGGTAGGACGCGGTCGAACGATAGTACGTATAGAGTTCCATCACCCCGCCCCCTCAGCGTGCGCCGACCACAGTGCCACGGCATTCGCCGAAACCGATGGAGGCAAAACCTTCGCGGTTGCAGCGCGCACGCAGGATGATTTCGTCGCCGTCTTCGAGGAATTTGCGCACCTCGCCGGAGGCCAGTTCAATCGGTTTTTTGCCGCCTTCGGTGATCTCCAGCAGGCTGCCGAACTGCCCCGGCTGCGGCCCCGACAACGTGCCCGAACCAAACAGGTCACCGGCTTGCAACTGGCAACCGTTGACGCTGTGGTGCGCAACCATTTGCGCTACGGTCCAGTACATATGTTGGGTGTTGCTCAGGGTCAGGCGGTGGGCCGGCAGGTTCTGTTCACGCATCGAAGCGGTGGTCAGCAGCACTTCCAATTCGATATCGAAGGCGCCCGCCTTTTGATCGCGAGGGTCCAGCAGGTACGGCAACGGTTGCGGATCGCCTTCGGGTCGCGGCGGTTGCGCCTTGCGGAACGGCTCCAACGCTTCGGCCGTGACTACCCAGGGCGAGATGCTGGTGATGAAGCTCTTGGACAGGAAAGGCCCGAGCGGCTGGTATTCCCAGGCTTGGATATCGCGTGCCGACCAGTCGTTGAGCAGGCAGAAACCGGCGATATGTTCGGCCGCATCGCCGATGGCAATCGCATCGCCCATGGTGTTGCCCTGGCCGATCCAGATGCCCAGTTCCAGTTCATAGTCCAGGCGGGCGCAGGGGCCGAAGGTGGGCTCGGCCTGGCCGGCCGGCAGTGTCTGGCCCTTGGGGCGGCGCACATCCGTACCCGAGGGACGAATAGTCGAGGCACGGCCGTGATAGCCAATCGGCACGTACTTGTAGTTGGGCAACAGCGGGTTGTCGGGACGGAACAGTTTGCCGACGTTCTGCGCGTGTTCGATGCCGACATAGAAGTCGGTGTAATCATTGATTTTGGCAGGCAAGTGCATCTGACAATCGGCGGCACGGTGCAACACCTGCGCCTCGCGGGTTTGCAGCTTGCTGCCTTCGGCGAGCAGTTCCAGCAGGCGCTCGCGCAAGGCTACGCGTGGGCCGCGGCCGAGTTCGAAAAAGGCGTTCAACTGGCCGCCCGCAGTCGCCTCGACGGCACGCCGCGCTTCCCCGTCAAATTCATCCAGGGCGGCGTGCAGGTCAAGGATCGCGTCGCCAATCGCCACGCCACTGCGCGGCGCCGAGCCGTTGATGCTGAACACCCCCAGCGGCAGGTTCTGCAGGGGGAAATCCGCGTGACCGTTGGCGCAAGCGACCCAGCTGCGGGTCTGTGTGGGTTGAGTCATGGGTTATCTCCGATTCGGGTTGAAGGTGGCGGGCAGCGAAGCCCAGCACGCGTCATAAGCGGGTTGCAGTTGCGGGCATTCCAGGGCGAACTGGGTGGGGCGCAGCACCTGGCTGGTTTCGAACATGAATGCCATGGTGTTATCGATCTTGTGCGGCGCCAGCTCGGCATTGATCGCCTTGGTACAGGTCTCGCCGTCCGGGCCATGGGCGCTCATGCAGCTGTGCAGCGACGCGCCGCCGGGCAGGAATCCCTCGGCCTTGGCGTCGTAGGCGCCCTGGATCAGGCCCATGTATTCGTTCATCAGGTTGCGGTGGAACCACGGCGGGCGGAAAGTGTTCTCGGCCACCATCCAGCGCGGAGGGAAGATCACGAAGTCGAGGTTGGCCAGGCCGTGCACGCTGGTGGGCGAGGTCAATACGGTGAAGATCGACGGGTCCGGGTGATCGAAACTCACCGTGCCGAGGGTATTGAAGCGACGCAGGTCGTACTTGTACGGCACGTTATTGCCGTGCCAGGCGACCACGTTCAGCGGCGAATGGTCGAGCTCGCAAGCCCAGAGTTCGCCGAGGAATTTCTGTACCAGCGTGGTCGGCTGCTTGAGGTCTTCGTAGTGGGCGACCGGGCTGAGGAAGTCGCGCGGATTGGCCAGGCCGTTGCTGCCGATGGGGCCCAGGTCTGGCAGGCGCAGCGGTGCGCCATGGTTTTCGGCGACGTAACCGCGCGCCTGGGCATCGAGCAGTTCGACGCGGAACTTGAGCCCGCGTGGCAGTACCACAATCTCCAGCGGCTCGACCTCCAGCACGCCCAGTTCCGTGGCGATCCGCAAACGGCCCTGTTCGGGCACGATCAACAGTTCGCCGTCGGCATTGAAGAACACGCGCTCCATCGAGCGGTTGGCGCGGTAGGTGTGGATGCTGATGCCTGACGGCTTTTGCGACGCCGCGTTGGCGACCATGCCTACGAGCCCGTCGATAAAGTCAGTCGGCTCGCCTGGGATGTCCAGCGGGTTCCAACGCAGCCGGTTCGGCGTCACCGCGCCCAGAGGTCCGCCGGCCAACTGCCGCTCCAATTTGCTAAAGGCCGGGTGATTGGCCGATGGCTGGATGCGGTACAGCCAGGTACGCCGGGCTTCGCTGCGCGCCATAGTGAACGCGGTGCCGGAGAACAGTTCGGTATACAGCCCGTAGGGCGCTTTCTGCGGCGAGTTCTGGCCGACGGGCAGCGCGCCGGGCAGGGCTTCGCTGGCGAATTCATTGCCGAAGCCCGACAGGTATTCGAGGTTCATGGAGCATCCTCTGGGGGTCAGTTGTTTTTATCGTAATCCAGTTACGCTTAACGTAATTTGATCGCCATGGACCGTCAAGCTATAAAGACGCCCACTCATCTCTCGGATTCTCGCACCCCCATGGAAAAGCCCCGCGACACCGGTAAACAGAAAGTCCGCTCGGCCGAAGTGGGCACCGATATCCTCAAGGCCCTGGCCGAACTGTCGCCGGCCACTTCACTGTCGCGCCTGGCCGAGCATGTGCAGATGCCGGCGAGCAAGGTCCATCGTTACCTGCAGGCGCTGATCGCCTCGGGCTTCGCCGAACAGAACGCCGCTACCAACCATTACGGCCTGGGGCGCGAAGCCTTGCGCGTAGGCTTGGCTGCGCTGGGCAGTATGGATGTGCTGAAAGTCGGCGCGATGCCCCTGGCGGAGCTGCGCGACGACCTGAATGAAACCTGCTTCCTGGCGGTCTGGGGCAACCAGGGTGCGACCGTGGTGCAGATCGAGCCGGCAGTGCGCGCGGTGACGGTGGTGACACAACTGGGTTCGGTCTTGCCGCTGCTCAGTTCGTCCACCGGGCTGGTGTTCAGTGCGTATCTGCCGACACGGGAAACCGTGGAGTTGCGTGACCGCGAAATCCAGGCCGGCACCGCCCATGCCCTGGCGGATGACCAGGCCTACGCCATCACCTGCGAGCAGATCCGCCACCGTGGCCTGCACTTTGTGCATGGTTTGCTGATGCCGGGGTGGATGCGTTGTCGGCGCCGGTGTTCAACGCCGTGGGGCACGTGGCGGCGGTGATGACGGTGGTCGGCCCTACTTCGCTGTTCCACGCCGATGAAGACGGCCCGGCGGCGCAGCGCTTGCTGGCGGCGACCCGGGCCGTGAGTTGGCGCATGGGCTATCAGCCCTGAGTCAGTCGTGCCACTGCGCGAGGGCCACGGCCAGGCGGTTTTCCAGAGCATGGATGCTGGCGGTGTCGCTCAGGTAGTTATTGCTGATCATCGCAAACACCAGTCGCCGTCCTTGGGCATCTGTGAGGTAACCGCTCAGGGACGACACCCCGCTCATGGAACCGGTCTTGCCGTGCAGGTTGTTCTCGGCGGCCGTGGCGCGCAGCCGATAGCGCAAGCTGCCGCCGGTCATGCGATCGCTGTTGCCGGCAATTGGCAATGCGTTGTACCAGGCATCGAACCACGGCTGTTTGCTTGCGGCCAGCAGCAGGTCGGAAAGGGTCTGCGACGACAGCAAATTACGCCGTGACAGGCCCGAGCCGTCCACCTGGCTCAAGGTGCTCGTATCCAACCCCTGACGCTTGAGGAACCCTGCCACGGCCACGGCACCCGCCGCCGCCGTGCCGCTATTGGCGGTCTTGCGGCCCATGGCTTTGAGCAAGGCTTCGGACATGGTGTTGTTGGAGAGCTTGAGCAGCGGCGTGATCAATTCCTGCAAGGGCGCCGATCGATGCTCGGCCAGCAATGTCGCCGTGGCCGGACTTGCACCGCCCATGATGCGACGGCCCTGCACCCTGATGCCCTGTTGCGCCAGCGCTTGTTCAAACAGATTGGCCACCCACTGCGTCGGCTCCCACACGCTGACCAATTGCTCGCTCTGCCTGCCCGGCGCAACGGTGCCGCTGAGCTGCAACAGGTTGGTGCCATGCCGGCGGTTGATCCCATAGCTGTTGCCCGGCCCACTGACGGCGCGGTTGTTCAATTGCAGGTAATCGCTGGGCGGGTAGAGGTCGACACTCACCGGCAAACCGGCCCGCACCGGCGCCTTGGCGGTGACCAATACGCTGCCTGCGTCAAAGTCAGCATTGGGCGACACCGTCAACGCGGAAATCTGCGCGCCGTAGTAGGTGGTTTCATCATCGTGAGACCAATCGACGCCCAGGCGTTCGGCATCGAACCAGGTATCGTCGAACACCAGGTCGCCCTGGACCTGGCGGATGCCCTGGCTGGCCAGTTGCGCCGCCAGGGCCTGGTAGTCGGCGAGCTGCAGGGTCGGGTCGCCAAGGCCGCGCAGGTACAGGTTGCCGGTCAGGCGTTCGCCCTGGCGCGTGCCGTCACTGAGCAGCTGCGTGGCGAAGCGGTACTGCGGCCCCAGCACGTCCATAGCCGCTGCAGTGGTCAGCAGCTTGAGGTTGGAAGCCGGTACCAACCGCGTGCTCGGATTGTGTTGATACAGCGTGTCGCCGCTGCGTACGTCGCGCACCGTCAGTGAAACCGTGGCGCCACGCAACGCCGGGTCGGCCAACAGTTGGTCGAGCGCCGCTGGGGGGCGGGGTGTGAAACGCTGGCGCAGCCGCCCAGTAACAAGCTCAAGCCGACCAGCAGCGCGCAGGTGTGTAGCCATCTTCCAAAATGCATCAGTAGCGTTTTCCGTAGGCATCGAATGCCGGCAACGCTAACAGCTCAGGTGTCAATGTGGGAGGGTGCAATCCCCCCTCCCACAAAAAAGCAAATCCGGTCAGAAGGTAAGGGTGCTGGACACCGACACCTGCCGCGCATCACCGATGGACACGAACTGGGTGTTCACCGAAGAGGTGTAGTAAGTGCGGTCGAAAAGGTTTTTCACATTGAGCTGGAACTTGACCTTCTGCCCGTCGATTTTGGTGTCATAGCTGGCGAACGCATCGGCCACGGTATAGCTCGGCAATTCGAAGCTGTTGGCCGCATCCCCTGCCCTCTCGCCCACGTAGCGCGCACCGGCACCGACGCGCAGTTGATCGCCACCCAGCAGGCTGCCGAAGTCATACACGGCCAACAGCGACGCGGTATTTTTCGCCACGTTTTGCAGGCGGTTGCCTTTGAGCGTCGGGTCGTCGGTGACCTCGGCATCGGTGTAGGCGTAACTGCCGATCAGGCTCCACTTATCGCTCAGTTGGCCGCTGGCATCCAGCTCCAGGCCACGGGAACGCACCTTGCCCGCCACGCTGTAGACCGAGGTCAGCCCCTCGCCCACCTGCACCAGCACGTTGCGCTTATCGATGGTGAACAGCGCGGCGCTCGCGGTGATGCGCCCCGGCAGGTCGAACTTGGTACCCAGCTCCCAGGCCTTGGATTCTTCCGGCTGCAGGCTGCCCTCCAGCACCGTTTTGTTGGCCAGCGGCGCAATGGTGGAGTTGGGTTTGAACGACTCGGTGTAGCTGCCGTAGAACGACAGTTCGTCGGTGTAGCGATACACCAGCCCGGCACGCGGCACCCACTTCTGGCCGTTGCCGTCGGTGTTGGCAGTGAACGGCACGCCTTTGCCGGCGTATTGGTCGTACATCTGGTAGCGCGCGCCGCCCACCAGGATCCATTGGTCGTTCAGGTGGATGGCGTCCTGGAAGAACAGCGAATCGCTGCGCAGCAGATCGGTCTGGTTGCTGTCCGGCGCGCTGACATTGGAGCCCGCCACTTCGTTGCCGTAGACCGGATCGTTGTAGTTGAAACTGCCGCGTGGCGCCTGGCGAATCAGCTCGGCGCGGTGGATTTTGCGGTATTCATCGTCCAGCCCGAACACCAGGTCGTGGCGCATGCCGGCCACGTCGACCTTGCCCTCAAGGCTGGCGGTGGCGAAGCGGTCAGTGGTCAGCGCGCCCTGGGTGCCGTCCATGCTGCGGGTCAGCGTGCCGTTGGTGTTGACCTTGACCACGCGCACCTGGCTGGCGTCGTAGGTTTCACGGTTCCAGCTGTAGCCGAAGTGGGCTTTCCAGTCGTCGTTCAGGTCGTGGTCGACGGTCAGGCGGTACAGGTCGGAGCGGCCTTCCATATCGTTGAACGGCTCATCCAGGCGGCGGGTCGCGGGGATGTTCAGCGGGTGATTGGTTTTTGGATCGATGGCCGTGCCGCGGTCGAACGGCGACAGAAACTCGCGGTGCTCATAGGCGAACACCACTTGGGTCGCGTCGCCATACCAACCCAGCGACGGCGCCACCAGGGTTTCACGGTGGGTGCCGTAGTTGCGCCAGTAGTCTTCGTCTTCATGGTCGACGATCAGGCGATAGGCCAGGCCGCCGTCGCCAATCGGGCCGGTGGTGTCCAGGCTGCCGCCACTGCCATTCTTGCCGCTGCCGAAGGTCGAGCCGCGCGCGGTCAAGGACGTGGACTGCACCAACTCGGGCTTTTTGCTGACGATGTTGACCACGCCGCCCGGGTCCTGGATGCCGTACAGCAACGACGACGGCCCCTTGAGCACTTCCACGCGGTCGGCGGTGGCGTTCAACGCACGGCCCTGCACCACCGGCATGCCGTCCTTCATGATCGAGCCGTTACGGTTGTCGCCGAAGCCGCGCAGCATCACCGCGTCCTGGGTGCTGCCAAGGGTGTTGGACTGGGTGATGCCGCTGATATTGCCCAGCGCGTCATCCAGGTTGCGCGGTTGTTGATCGCGCAAGACCTGGGCGGGTACCACGTTGACGGTTTGCGGGGTTTCCAGCAGCAGGCCCTGGGAGCGCATCACCGAGCTGGTCGGCGGCGGCTGGTAGCTGGTGCTGTCCTGGCCAGGGCTGGCAGCGCTGATGGTGGTGGCACCGAGACTGACCGCGCCGTCGGCGGGCAGCGGTTCCAGCGCCAGGGTACGGGCGTCGATCTGGCGGAAGGTGAAGCCGGAGTTGCCCAGCAGGCGTTGCAGCGCCTGGGTCGCGCTCATCTGCCCGTTGAGCGCCGGGGCGTTGAGGCCGTAAGGCGCTTCATCGGTATAGATCACGCTAATCCCGGTGACCCGGCTGAAATCACTCAGCGCCTGGGGCAGTGGTTTGGCCGCCAGAGCAAACGTGAACTGGGCGCTTTGCTGTTCCTGCGCCTGTGCCACGGCCAGGGGCAGCAACGCCAGCGCCGAGACTGAAAATACCGAGGCTCCCAGCCATTGTTTGAGCCTACCGCCCGCCGTCGATTTCATGCTGTGAGCACCCGTGTAAAAACGCTGTTAATGCGAATTGATCGCAGTTTCAAGCACTACACGGATGGGCGAGCGGTTTACCTCACCCTTGTTTGCAAATATTTTGTTATGGCGCCTGATGGGAACCTGTCAGTCAGCCTGATGAAGCACTGGTCGCCAGGCACTCCTTGGCGCTCTTCTTCAATTTCTTGATCAAGCGTTCCTGGCGCAGTGCTTCGCCTTTGCTCGCACATTGCTCGGTGTACACCAGCGCAACGGCGGGGCTGGAGAGGAAAAACCGCGCGCCCTTGCCGCTTTGATGGGTGGCGAACCGGCGCACCGGGTCATTGCTGATGCCGCAATACAGCGAGCCATTGGCGGCGCGCACCAGGTAGACGAACCAGGGTTTGGATTCAGGCGTGTTCACGACGGGATTCGGCACTGTACAGAAGCACCCAGCTTATCAACGACCGGCCTGGAATGCCTTCAAACCTTTGCGCGCCTGGGCGCGTACGGCGTTTTTCACCAAGGGCGTCCAGCCCAGTAACAGGCCCTTGGTGCCCAATGCCTGGCGCGACCAGCGCCACAGGTCGAAATGGTCGTGATGCTCGCAAATCCTGCCGTCACGAAACACGAAGCGCGCCTGAATATCGTTGACCACCGTATTGCCGGTCGCGCTGAACAGGTATGTCGCCACCCAGTGCGCGCTGCCCGCGTTGCCCTCGCTGCGCACGTCGTCAAAGGTCAGGGAAAAATCCTTGGCCCGAGTGGTGAGCATGCGCCACATGTCGCCGGCGTCCTGCCCGCGCAGTTCGCCGAAGGCCGGATCGCTGAACACCACGTCCTGGGTATAACAGGCGGCCATGGCTTCGGCATCCAGGCGCTGAAAGGCGCTATAGAACTCAGTTACCAGGGCGTTATGGGCATCACTCATGGGCAGTTTTCGCAGGATGAACAGGGATGCCGAACGATAGTCCGCGTAACAAGAGAATGCCATTGCTTTCTACGGCACCATTCCCGTATCGCGCGCATAAGCAAACAAATCGACATCCGTCGAAATACTCAAACGTTGCATGGCCGTGCTTTTCTGCTTGCTGATGGTGGAAATACTGCGGTTGACCTGCGCCGCAATCTGGCTGACGGTCATGCCGCTGGCCAACATTCGCACCACCTCGCGCTCCTTGTCGGACAATTTAGGCTGCCCGGACTGGTCGCCCACTCCCGACTCCACCAGCTGCAAGCGCAGGGATTCGCTGGTGAAGGTCTGGCCCGCACACACGGCCTTGATCGCCTGGGGCAACTCTTTGGCCGAAGCACTCTTGGCGACCACGCCGCGCACACCATGGGAAAAAGCTGCACGCAAGATGGCGATGCTGGCGAACATCGTCACCACAATCACCGGCACCTGCGGATACTGGCGGTGCAGCAGGCCCAACAAACCGTAGCCATCGGCCTGCTGGCCGCCTGGCATGGCGAAATCCGTGACCAGCACGTCGCACGGGGTTGTGCTCAACACGTCAAGCAACTGATCAGGACCGTCGGCCTCACCGACCACTGTGCATCTTCCATTCGCCTCGATCACGACCCTTTGCCCGATGCGAACAATAGGGTGATCGTCAGCAATAATTACTCGAAGCATAGGTACCCACGAATGATTGCAACTTGAATCAGCGCAAAATACCTCCGCCGGCAATCATCAACAACAGCTAACAAAGCGTCACTTGCAGCCACGCCCAATGTTCTGTACCAGCTAAATTTTTGCCTACAAAACAACAGGAAAACACCTACAGTCAAAACCAGCTCACTCGGAAACGAAAAGCCTTGCAGGCGCGGATTCAGAGACGGGACAAGTATTCGAGATACACGCACAAACGTGCCTGGAACAGCTCCAGTTGCACCGAGTGGGAAGCAACATCGCCGGACTGGATCTGCTCGATCAATTGCGTGGCAGTGGACTCAAGGTCGCTGCCGCCCAGAAATACCAGGCTACCCACCAGGCGATGCAGGCGTTCGGCAGCCAGTGAGGCGTTGCGCGTTGAACGGGCGTGGCGCAAGACGCGATAGTCTTCCCAGGCTTCCACCAGCAGGCCTTCGAGCAGTTGATCGACGATCGCGTCGCTGCCAAACGTCGCGACAAGCGTGTCGCGGGTTGGCCAGCCAGGGGCTGGCGCAGTCTCCTGGCCGGCTTGCGGAGCATCACTGCCAGGCAACCAGTGCGTCAGCACGGCGTGCAATTGTTCCAGGGTCAGTGGCTTGAGCAGCCAGGCATCCATGCCCGCTTCGCGACAGCGCCGGGGGATATCGTTTTGCAGATTGGCGGTCAAGGCAATGATCGGTACTCGCCTCAATCCGTGGTCGTGCTCATGCTGGCGAATGGCGCTAGCCATGCTGTAACCATCCATAAACGGCATCTGGCAATCGCAGATCACCAAATCAAAGGGCCGGCGGGTAAGCGCCTCCAGCCCCATGAACCCATCGGCGGCCAATTCGTACCCCAGGCCCAGCTTCTGCAACATCCAGCCCAACAGCAGCCGGTAGGCTGAATGATCTTCCACCACCAGGATATTCATGTGCTGCCAATGGAGCGGGGGGACAACCGGCGGATCTGGTTTGCGGCTCGCTCCTGGGGTTGAACCTTGCAGCGAAACCATCACTCCCTCTCCATGGCTATTGATCCAGCGGCAACCTGTGACACTGATGCAATCGCCATGGGGGCCCTATGCAGGAATGATTGCCTAATCCTTTTGGGCGTTATCGACCAGAAACAGATAACCTTTTGAGTGATTGAAAGCCGATACAACAACTACGAAAAAGCCACTATCCACTGGCAGCGCACTGGAGTGGCGTGCCATGCAGGCACTGTTGAAAGTGTCTGCCTTTAGACTTTCTCGCTGGTGACGTTTACGTAGCGCGCACGACCGGCGCCAAGGCCCGCGATAATCGCGCCGAGGCCGATCACGGCGAAGATCCAACCGATCGCCGTCCAGCCGCCGGTCCAGTCATGCACCAGACCGACCGCAAACGGGCCCATCGACGCGAGGGTGTAGCCAATGCCCTGGGCCATGCCTGAGAGGTTGGCGGCGACATGGGAATCCCGGGAGCGCAGCACGATCAAGGTCAGCGCCAGGCTGAAGGTGCCGCCCTGCCCCAGACCCAGCAGAATCGCCCAGCCCCACAGGCCATCGAGTGGCGCATACAGGCAACCGAACAGACCGCCGAGCGTCAGCAGCATCACCACCACGATTGCCAGGCGCTGGTCCTTGCCGCGTGTGGCCAGCCACGGCGCGGCCAGGGAACTGAACAACTGCAGGATGATCGAGCCCGACAGCGCCAGCCCGGCCTCGGTGGCGCTCAGGCCACGACCGATCAGGATCGACGGCAACCAGCCGAACACGATGTAGGCCAGGGAGGATTGCAGGCCCATGTACACGGTGACCTGCCAGGCCAGCGGGTCGCGCAGCAAGCCCTTGACCCGGTAAGCCACCTGATGGGCGCTGTGTTTCTGGCCCACCTGAGGCAACCAGAACAGCGCCGCCACCAGGGCCGGCACCATCCAGAAGCCCAGGCCGATGGCCCAACTGCCCGCGAAATAATGGCTCAAGGGCACGGTCGCGCCAGCAGCCAGGGCCGCGCCCAGGCACAGGGCCATGGAGTAGACACCGGTCATGGCGCCGGCCTGCCTGGCGAAATCACGCTTGACGATGCCCGGCAGCAACACACCGATGATGCCGATGCTCGCACCGGCCAGCAGGCTACCGGCGAACAGGCCGAACTCCCCGAGAGAACTGCGCAGGATGATGCCGCCGGCGAGTGTCAGCAGAATCCCGAGGACCACGCGCTCGGCGCCAAAACGCCGGGCCAGGATCGGTGCCAGCGGCGCGAACAGCCCCAGGCACAGCACCGGCAAGGTGGTCAGCAAACCGGCCCTGGCCCCCGACAAACCCAGGCTGGCGGACACTTCGCTGAGCAGCGGCGACAGGCTCGACAACGCCGGGCGCAGGTTCAACGCCACCAGGACCAGGCCGAGCAGCAACAGCCACGGCCGGCTGACCACCGGCTCGTGCTGCTGGACCAGCTCGTCGTCGGCTTCGGCATCGATCAGCAATTCTTCCAGTTCGGTTGCACGTTGCTTGTTTGGGGCTTCAAGGTTCATTGATCAACTGCCGGCAGAGGGATTTGGCGCGTTCCGGGTCTTGGTGTTCCACGGCGTCGAGCAGGGCGATATGCAGGTCGAACACGGCCTGGCGACGCGGCGAGGTGTTCAGGGTCTGACGCAGTTGGGCGCCGACAATGCTTGAAAAATAAAGGTACAGCTCGCTTAGGGCTGGGTTGTGCGCCGCGTCCACCAAGCGTTGGTGGAACACCAGGTCGGCGCTGATGTAGGCCTCCAGTTCACCGTGATACAACGCGGCGCTGGCCTGGAGGGCTTGGCGTAGCGCGACGAGGTCGTCATCGCTACGGCGCAACGCCGCGAGCCCGATGGCTTCCATTTCGAGGATCTGCCGCGTTTCCTGCGCCTGTTCCAGCGAGCAATGGGACAACGCACGCATCGCCCCCAGCGGGTCGGTCATCGAACGCAAATAGCTGCCATCGCCCTGGCGGATTTCGATCAAGCCGGAAAACGCCAATACACGCATGGCCTCGCGCACGGTATTGCGGCTGATGCCTAGCTCGGCGGAGAGCTCCGGTTCGGTGGGCAGGCGTTCGCCGATGGCCCATTTTCCTTCGGTTATGCGCCAGCGCAACTGCTCCAGGGCCTGGTCCACCAGGGAGCGTTTGATCAACGGGGCGATGTCTGTCATGGGTTTTACGCTTTCGTCCAATCATAGGATGAATTTTCCTACAGCCTATTCGGAGTTGCCTACAAAGGCAACGCACTAGGATTTTCAGGCAGGAAAAAGAACAGAATTTTCGATTGGTAAAATTACCCTCAGAGGGTAATTATTGGACGCAGGTGTCTTATGGAAAAGTACACACCTCATTACGATCTGGCGGTGATCAAGGCGGATGTCAGGCGGCTGGGAGAAAGAGCATTCACCCGTGCGGCCAAGGAAACAGGAAAGGCTCTCGACCTGGATATCAGCGAGATGCAGGCGATCGTTTACGAACTGAAAAACCGGATGTTGTACAAGTCGATGACCACCTATGCCGATCATCGGGTCTGGCAAGACGTCTACCACATCCATTCACATGGTCTGGAGATTTACATCAAGGTCACTTACTGCTCTGGCAGTAACCCACCGGTGATCTCCTTCAAAGGGATGAACCCATGAAAACCCAACAATGCTGTATTTGTGGTGCCCCCGACGCCATGACACGCTTTGAAGGCCGCAGCGAAACCCTGCGCATAAAAGGTATGGAGCGGCGCATTGATGATCTTTCGGGCTGGGAATGCCAAGTTTGCGAGGACGGCATGTACGACCCCGACAGCAGCGAACGCCATGCCAAGGCAGGTGATGAACTGCTCCACGCCGCCCGGCGGATGATGGGCGTCGAACTCAAGCGTATTCGCCGCAAGCTGCAGCTCACGCAGAAAGAAACCGTGCAATGGCTGTCCGGCGGCGGGCACAACGCTTTTTCACGCTACGAACGCGGCGAAATAACACCGCCCAAACCACTGATGGTGTTGATGCGTCTACTGGGTCGTCACCCGCACTTGCTCACCGACGCCAAGGAACTGGCCGAGGGCGCAGACCTGCGCAACGCCTTTACCTACACCCTCAATAACGAAACGCCAGAAGCCCTCAAAGCCTCTTGATCCTCCAAACAATAAACCCGGCACCAAGGCCGGGTTTAGTGTTCAAGCATCATCCATTCATCAATGCAGAATCTGGCTCAAGAACAACTTGGTCCGATCATTCTGCGGGTTATCGAAGAAGTCGTTCGGCGCCGCCTGTTCCACAATCTCGCCCTTGTCCATGAAGATCACGCGGTTGGCCACGGTGCGGGCAAAGCCCATTTCGTGGGTTACGCACAACATGGTCATGCCGTCTTCGGCCAGGCCGATCATGGTGTCGAGTACTTCCTTCACCATTTCCGGGTCGAGGGCCGAGGTCGGCTCATCGAACAGCATGATTTTCGGCTTCATGCACAGCGCGCGGGCAATCGCCACGCGCTGTTGCTGACCGCCGGAAAGTTGCCCCGGAAACTTGTGGGCCTGCTCCGGAATGCGCACGCGCTCAAGGTAGTGCATGGCGATTTCTTCGGCCTTGCGCTTGGGCATCTTGCGCACCCACATCGGCGCCAGCGTGCAGTTCTGCAGGATGGTCAGGTGCGGGAACAGGTTGAAGTGCTGGAACACCATGCCGACTTCACGGCGGATCGCCTCGATCTGCTTGAGGTCGTTGGTCAATTCCACGCCATCGACCACGATGCGGCCCTGCTGGTGTTCTTCCAGACGGTTGAGGCAGCGGATGGTGGTGGACTTGCCCGAACCCGACGGGCCGCACAGTACGATACGCTCGCCCTGCTTGACGTTGAGGTTGATGTCTTTCAACACATGGAACTGGCCGTACCATTTGTTGACGCCCTGCATCTGGATAATGCCTTCAGGGCTCACAGGCTGTTTGATCGCTTCGCTCATCACATCAACTCCTAACGCTTGTGGCCTGTGTCGAGCTTGTGTTCCAAATGAATGGAATAGCGCGACATACCAAAACAGAAAATCCAGAACACCAGGGCGGCGAACACATAGCCTTCAGTGGCCATGCCCAGCCATTTCGGGTCGGCGGCGGCTTGCTTGACGCTGTTGAGCAGGTCGAACAGGCCAATGATGATCACCAGGCTGGTGTCCTTGAACAGCGCAATAAACGTATTGACGATGCCGGGGATGACCATCTTCAGGGCTTGCGGCAGAATCACCAGGCCCATCGAACGCCAGTAACCCAGGCCCATCGCTGCGGCCGCTTCGTACTGGCCCTTGGGAATCGCCTGCAAACCACCGCGCACCACTTCAGCCACGTAGGCCGACTGGAACAGGATCACGCCGATCAACGCGCGCAGCAGCTTGTCGATGCCCATGCCTTCGGGCAGGAACAACGGCAGCATCACCGAGGACATGAACAGCACGGTGATCAACGGCACGCCGCGCCAGAATTCGATGAAGGTCACGCAGACCACACGAATGGCCGGCATGTTCGAACGCCGTCCCAGCGCCAACATGATGCCCAGGGGCAAGGCGCCGGCGATGCCGACGGTGGCGATCACCAGGGTCAGCATCAGGCCGCCCCATTGGCTGGTCGCCACGTTGGCCAGGCCGAAGATCCCGCCATGCAGCAGGAAGAACGAGATGATCGGGTACAGCACCAGAAAGCTCAGGCCGTAGACCGCCTTGCGTTGAAAACGCGAGATGAACAACGGCGCCACGCCGACGATGGCCAGCCATACGGTGAGGTCCACGCGCCAGCGCAGGTCGCCGGGGTAGTAGCCGTACATGAACTGCCCGAAGCGCTGTTGGATGAACACCCAGCAGGCGCCCTCCTTGGTGCAATCGGCGCGCGTGGTGCCGACCCAGTTGGCGTCGATGATCGCCCAGCTCAGAATCGGCGGCACCACCAGGTAGATCAGATAGAACGCCAACAAGGTCAGCAGGGTATTGAGCCAACTGGAAAACAGGTTGGCGCGCATCCATGCCATCGGCCCGAAGACTTTGCTCGGCGGCGGCATATCAGGTTTGAACGTATGCGAACTCATGCAGGTTTCCTCACCGCTCGATCAGCGCAATGCGCTTGTTGTACCAGTTCATCAGCAGGGAAATGCTGATGCTGATCGCCAGGTACACGCTCATGGTGATGGCAATGACTTCGATGGCCTGGCCGGTCTGGTTGAGCACCGTGCCGGCAAACAGCGAAACCATTTCCGGGTAACCGATACCGGCGGCCAGCGACGAGTTTTTCGCCAGGTTCAGGTATTGGCTGGTCAACGGCGGAATGATCACCCGCAACGCTTGCGGGATGATGACCTTGCGCAACGTCGGCCCGGGGCGCAGGCCCAGGGAACGCGCCGCTTCGGTCTGGCCGTGACTGACGGACTTGATGCCCGAGCGCACGATCTCGGCGATAAACGCCGCAGTATAAACCGTCAGCGCCAGGGTCAGTGCCAACAGTTCGGGAATCAACACCCAGCCGCCGACAAAGTTGAAGCCTGAAAGCTTCGGCATTTCCCAGTGCAGCGGCGCGCCGAAGATCAATGCGCACAACGCCGGGATCACAATGAACAGCGCCAGGCCCACCCAGAATTTATGGAAAGGTACGCCGGTCGCTTCAAAGCGCTTGTTGGCCCAGCGCGCCATCAGCACGATTGCCGCAATCGCCACCACGACGCTGACCACAAACGGCCAGAAACCGTCAGCGGCAAGCGCTGCCGGCATATTCAGGCCACGACTGCTGACAAAAAAGGTATCGCCGAAGTTATGACTGTTACGCGGCCCCGGCATGGTCAGGAACACCGCGAAGTACCAGAACAGGATCTGCAGCAGCGGCGGAATGTTGCGGAACACTTCCACATACACCGTCGCCAGCTTGTTGATCATCCAGTTCGGCGACAGCCGCGCCACGCCAATGACGAACCCGAGCAGGGTCGCCAGGATCACGCCGATAAAGGTCACCAGCAGGGTGTTGAGCAAACCGATCACAAACACCCGGGCATAGCTGTCCGACTCGGTGTAATCAATCAAATGCTGCGCGATGCCAAAGCCGGCACTGCGCTCAAGAAAGTCGAACCCCGAGGTGATGCCCCGGTGTTGCAGGTTGGTCTGGGTATTGTTGAAGAGGTACCAGCCCAGCGAGACCACCGCCACTATCGTGATGATCTGGAAGAGCCACGCACGCACTTTGGGATCGCTGAAGCTGAGCTTCTGCTTGGGTGCGCCGATTTGATTTTGCATGAAGTGCCCCGGAAAGAATGGAACAGAACATCACCCGGCGGTTGGCCCACCGGGTGACAGAACCATCAGCGATCAGCGCACAGGAGGTGCGTATTGAATGCCGCCGGCGTTCCACAGGGCGTTCAGGCCACGGTCGATTTCCAGCGGGGTGCTCTTGCCCAGGTTGCGCTCGAACACTTCGCCGTAGTTACCGACTTGCTTGACGATCTGTACGACCCAGTCTTTCTTCACTTTCAGGTCTTTGCCGTATTCGCCGTCAGCACCGAGCAGACGCGCGACGTCCGGGTTCTTGGTGGACTTGGCTTCAGCTTCGACGTTTTTCGACGTGATGCCGGCTTCTTCAGCGTTGAGCATGGCGTAGCCAACCCAGCGCACGATGGCCAGCCACTCGTCGTCGCCATTACGCACGACCGGGCCCAGCGGTTCCTTGGAAATGGTTTCCGGCAGAACCACGTAGTCCTTCGGCGCGGCCAGCTTGCTGCGCTGGGCGAACAGTTGGGACTTGTCGGAGGTCAGTACGTCGCAACGCCCGGATTCCAGCGACTTGGCGCTTTCATCGGAGGTGTCGAAGGTGATCGGGGTGTATTTGAGGTTGTTGCCACGGAAGTAGTCGGAAACGTTCAGCTCGGTGGTGGTACCGGCCTGGATGCAAATGGTTGCACCGTCCAGTTCCTTGGCGCTTTTCACGCCCAGCTTGTTGTTAACCAGGAAGCCGATGCCGTCGTAGTAGGTGATGAAGCCCGGGAATTTCAGGCCCATGCCCGCATCGCGAGAGCTGGTCATGGTGGTGTTGCGCGACAGGATGTCGACCTCGCCCGATTGAAGCGCGGTGAAACGCTCCTTGGCGTTCAACTGGCTGAACTTGACCTTGGTTGCGTCACCGAAAACGGCGGCGGCCACGGCGCGGCACACGTCAGCGTCGATCCCGAGGATCTTGCCGCTGGCATCCGGCACCGAGAAACCCGGCAGGCCGTCACTCACGCCACACTGCACGAAGCCTTTCTTCTGCACGGCATCCAGGGTGGCGCCAGCTTGGGCAAAACCACTGACACCCAATACAGCGGCCGCGGTCACGATGGCCAGGGTGGATTTCAATACCTTCATTCAAACCTCCAGTTGCTCTTGTTGTGTCGGAGCTCCAACCTCAGCGCACCCTTATGAGGCGATATCGACCCGTGTTGGCTTTTTTTGGGGTCGAGCAGCATGAGATTTTTGCGGTAATTCCAGTTGCTTTCCCACAAGCGGCAGTCACTGATAGTGTTACCGCCCTAGGAGAGTTCTGACATCGACCTACACATAGCAAGGCCCGTACCAGAGTGCTGGCTGAGTCGCTGACGGCGATGTTCAATGGCAAAAGATTCACCCTTGCGACATTCTCTTAACAGATCAACCTGTCGCGCACCGTTCCGACGCACTTAATCGGAGCGCCCGCACAGCTATGGAGCAGACATGACCGAACCCTTGATCCTTGAGCCCGCCAAGCCCGCAGATGCCTGTGTTATTTGGCTGCATGGCCTGGGCGCCGACCGCTACGACTTCCTGCCGGTAGCCGAAATGCTGCAGCAAACTTTACTGACCACCCGCTTCGTTTTGCCCCAGGCGCCCACCCGTGCGGTGACGATCAACGGTGGCTACGAGATGCCGAGCTGGTACGACATCAGGGCCATGAGCCCAGCCCGTTCCATCAGCCTGGAAGAACTGGAAGCGTCGACCACGATGGTCACGGATTTGATCGAGGCGCAGAAGAGAACCGGAATAGACGCTTCGCGGGTTTTCCTGGCGGGCTTTTCCCAGGGCGGCGCGGTGGTTTTCCACACTGCGTTTAAACAATGGCAGGGCCCGCTGGGTGGCGTGATCGCCCTCTCCACCTACGCGCCAACCTTCGACGATACGCTGGAATTATCCGCCAGCCAGCAACGCATCCCTGTCCTGTGCCTGCATGGCCAGTATGACGAGGTGGTGCAAAACGCCATGGGCCGCAGCGCCTACGAGCATTTAAAGCACCGTAGTGTCACCGTGACATGGCAGGAATACCCAATGGGCCACGAAGTGTTACCCGAAGAGATACGCGATATCGGCACCTGGCTGACCGAGCGCCTGCGCTGAAACCCGCGTTGATGTAGTTGTATGACAGACGCACTACGCCGCGCCCGATTCTTGCATTACACTGGCCGGCGTACATTCCTTAACCAATTAATGAGATGACCGTGCTCAAAGCACTCAAGAAGATGTTCGGCAAAAGCGAGGCTGAGCCGCTCGCGCCTGTTCCCAGTGCTCCCGCTCCCAAGCCCGGCAACCGCAATGACGGCAGGCAGCCCGAGCGGATCGCACCTGCCGCCGCACCGAAAACAGCCTCGGTGACGCCGCCCGAACAGGCCGAGCCCGCTGAGACCCTCGCCGAGCCTGTCGCCAAACCACGCCGCGAACGCGCGCCCAAGCCGCCCGTGACGCCGTGGAAACTCGAAGACTTCGTCGTCGAGCCCCAGGAAGGCAAAACCCGCTTCCATGACTTCAACCTGGCCCCGGAACTGATGCACGCCATCCAGGACCTGGGCTTCCCGTACTGCACGCCAATCCAGGCGCAGGTGCTGGGCTTCACCCTCGCCGGCAAAGACGCTATCGGCCGTGCCCAGACCGGCACCGGCAAGACCGCCGCGTTCCTGATCTCGATCATCACCCAGCTGCTGCAGACGCCGCCGCCGAAAGAGCGCTACATGGGCGAGCCGCGCGCACTGATCATCGCCCCTACCCGGGAGCTGGTGGTGCAGATCGCCAAGGACGCTGCCGACTTGACCAAGTACACCGGCCTCAACGTGATGACGTTCGTCGGCGGCATGGACTTCGACAAACAGCTCAAGCACCTCGAGGCCCGTCATTGCGACATCCTCGTCGCGACCCCAGGCCGCCTGCTCGACTTCAACCAGCGCGGCGACGTACACCTGGACATGGTCGAAGTGATGGTGCTGGACGAAGCCGACCGCATGCTCGACATGGGCTTCATCCCACAGGTGCGTCAGATCATTCGCCAGACTCCGCCAAAGGCCGAGCGCCAGACCCTGCTGTTCTCCGCGACCTTCACCGAAGACGTGATGAACCTCGCCAAGCAGTGGACCACCGACCCGTCCATCGTCGAGATCGAAGCACTCAACGTCGCCAGCGAAAACGTCGAGCAACACATCTACGCCGTCGCCGGTGCCGACAAGTACAAGCTGCTCTACAACCTGATCAACGACAACGGTTGGGAGCGCGTGATGGTATTTGCCAACCGCAAGGACGAAGTACGCCGCATCGAAGAGCGCCTGGTACGTGATGGCGTCAACGCCGCGCAACTGTCTGGTGATGTGCCACAGCACAAGCGCATCAAGACCCTGGAAGGCTTTCGCGAAGGCAAGATCCGCGTGCTGGTGGCCACCGATGTGGCGGGCCGCGGGATTCACATCGACGGCATCAGCCACGTGATCAACTTCACCCTGCCGGAAATGCCGGACGACTATGTGCACCGCATTGGCCGCACCGGCCGTGCGGGGGCGGCGGGCGTTTCGATCAGCTTTGCCGGGGAAGATGACTCGTATCAGCTGCCGTCGATCGAGACGCTGCTGGGGCGCAAGATCAGTTGCGAAACGCCGCCGACGCATCTGTTGCGGGCTGTGGAACGTAAGCACCCGTAAGGAACATGCCCATGTGGAGCGAACTCGCTCCACAGGGGGCGCGACGCAGGCAAACGCTGGCACTACCCCCGATACAATTCCCCCGTGATGGGCTGGCGAACGCGCGATGCCTCGTCTCTGAATGCCTGGTAGTAGCCGGCACTGCCGCTCGGCATATCGACTAACCGGCTGACCGTAGGTTGCGATTGGGGCTGGGCCGAAGCAGCCCCGCCACTACCGCCCCCCTGTGGTGCGGGCGTGGCCGGCGATAAGAATCTACTTTCGAGCGAGCGACCAAGGTTAGTAAACCTCAAAATCGCCCGTGTGGCCCCGAAAGTCTGGCTGAATCGGGTGATGCCGGTTTTATCAGTGAACTTGTAGGTTAAGCCCACCATACGCTTGCCTGCGGCGGATAGCGCAGTGCCGATGGGTGCGTCTTTCAGTGTGCCGACACCTGAAAACTTTGCAGCAGCAGAACTGTAGGCCATATGCGCCGAGGTATAGGCCCCCGCCACACTCACTGCCAATGAGGCCAAAGAGAATCCGAAGGATGCCCAACCAAGATTTCGGATGTGGCCCGAACGGTCCCACCCCATGGCTTTGTCGACCTCGGTAATAGCCATCGCGGTGACACTCAGCGTCCCGCTTACAACACCAAGCCCCGCCCCGACGACAAGCGCTGTCTTGGAGGCGATCACCCACGCCGCTGCGGCTGCCGTAGCCGCAACGGCAGTCGCAGCGGCAGTCGCAGCGGCTACGGCGCCCGCCCCGGCCACAGCTCCCGTAGCGGCTGGCACCGCCACCACCGTCGCCGTCGTTAGAGCCGCTGCGAGTCCCGTAGCAATAGACGCTGCCCCATACGCCGCTACCGCTCCCGCTAGACCAACTGCCCCAAACCCCAGTGTTACTACCGACAGCGCCAACGCAACGCCGGTCAACGTCCACTTCAACCAAGTTGGCAACAACCCGCTGGGGTCCATCAGGTTAATCGGGTTACCGGCACAATAGGCGTAGCTGTTGATTCCCCCCTCATCAAATGGACTCAACGGATCGGGCTGCAAGAACATCATCAGGTCTGGGTCGTAGGCACGCTGACCGTTGCCCAGGAAATACAGATTGATCGCCGCATCCAGGCGCTGGCCGTTGAACGCCGGCAGTTGCAAATCGGCCATGGTGCGGGGTTTACCGTCATCCCGAGGGATCTGCGTATCACCATAAGGCGTGTAGTGGCGACCCACAGGTGCCTGGCCCGGGGACGAAATCCCGCGGACGCTGCCGGCGGCATCGTTCATATGCAGTTGCGGGCCTTCCACCCCGCCAGTACGCGCCATCACCTGGTCCGCACCGTCGAAGTAGCGAATCTCCTGCTGCCTTCAACCAGGGTATCAAGGCGGTCCCCGGCGTATGCCAGCATCACGGGCGGCTCATTGCTGCGGGCAGCGACGACCTGCCGGGCTTCGGCATCGTACCGATAGTTATAATTGAAGGCATTGGCCTGCACAGCAGTCAGTTGCTCGAAACCATCATAGGTATAGGCCTGGCCTGCGGGACTCGTCTGCAAGTTGCCGGCGGCATCATAGGCCGCTGTGAAATTCTGTACCGGAAGCGTGTGGGTCAGGCGGGTCAGTTGGGTGGGGTCGGCGCCGGTGAAAAAACGCTCGCACGTATCTTGGGTGCCATCGGCAAAAGTGGTCACTACCCGCGTGATGTTATTGAGGTTATCAAAGCTGAAGTCTTGCCCGGTGATGGCACGCCCCAGTCGATCCTTGGGATGTTCAAGGCCTTCACAGCGATAGGTCTTAAGCCGCAGGTAGGCATCGTAGGTGAAGGTTTCACCGATCACCACCTGTGAACTCGCATTCCGAAGGAACCGGGTCTCCAACATACTGTTGGTGTGATAGGTGCTGCTCATCACCTGCAACAGCGCGCCGTTTTGCTCAAAGCGGCGCTCGGCTTCCCGCCCCAGCGAATCGTAGGACACCTTGGTAACGACTCGCGTATTGTCATAGGCGGTGGTCAGGCTCTCGGGTCGGCCCAACGTATCGTAGGACTGTTCAATGACCATGGGGCCGGTGGTCATCCGGGAGAATCGTCCGTGGGTATCGTACTCAAGTAGGCTGCTCTGACCATCGGCAGCCGTTTGATGAAGCAGGCGCCCTGCCGGGGAATAGCTGTACTGCGCGGTCAAGGTGGTGCCGCTGGCGGTTTGAACGTCCTTTTCGGTATGGCCGTTGGCATCCAGAAAGAACTCATGGATAAGGCCATTGGTCTCCGAACGGGTCAACGCTCCGTTAATCGGGTCATGCCGATAGGTGCTCACGGGGAGTCCTGTCATCTCAATCCGACTCGCTACATCCAACTCCTTGTCATAGGTCAGGCTCTGACGAACTCCACGGGGGGTCACCATGGCGATCGGCTCGATCCACCCCGCCTCATACTCCCAGGTCGTAGCCTGCCCCGTCCCTCGCGCCTGGCTGGCCATTCGGCCCAGGCTGTCGTAAGTTCGCGTCCCCAGCCGCTTACCATCGACCGTAATCGCAGTGGCCAGTTCAGCGCTGGTACCTGGGGCATAGTCGGTTTTACGCAGCCGTTGCGGGGTACCGTCTACCGGTTTTTGAAGAGCCGTCTGCAGTCGGCCAAACGTATCGTAGGCAAATTCAGTGCTGTTTTTGCTGACGTCCAGTACCGACAGGCATCGGCCCAGGCCATCGTAGGTGCGCGACTCCACTTCGACTTTATTATTATTGGCGTCCAGCCGTTCCACCTTTATCGGTTGGTTATGCGCATTGAAATAGCTCACCAGCCGCTCACCGCCTGCAACGCCTTCCTCTGTTTGATTCAGCAGCGGGTCGTACTCATTGATCTCGACGCTGCCATCAGAACGAGCCACACGGCTGGCATTGCCCCAACGGTTGTAGGAATGGGTGCTCTTCAGTGAAATCTGTCGGTCGGCCAGGTAATCGAAATTGACCGTCTCCACGGTTTGCCCAAGCGCGTCATACCGCCACGTTGCGGTGGCACGCTCCT
Organism: Pseudomonas sp. R1-43-08; assembly: GCF_003852255.1. Taxonomy (NCBI): domain Bacteria; kingdom Pseudomonadati; phylum Pseudomonadota; class Gammaproteobacteria; order Pseudomonadales; family Pseudomonadaceae; genus Pseudomonas; species Pseudomonas sp. R1-43-08. Next base: position 1,109,394 of record NZ_CP027734.1, on the reverse strand, counting down.
GGTCCTGGTTCGGGCCAATCAGTTGAGCCTCGGATACCTGACGACCAGCGCCGTCGAAGTAGGTAATGGCCTTGTTACCTTGTGCATCCGTGGTGATCAGATGGGCCCGTTTAGCCTGCGTCGCAAAATGGTAGGCATAGCGTCGACTCGCTTGCAGTGGTTTTCCAGGGGAAACCGTTTCTTCCGTCAGCCGGCCGCTTATATCAAACGCCAAGGCGAGAGTGCTGCCACCGTCTCGCGCCATCGACAGCAGGCGTCGATTGACCAGCGACAGCGTGCGCACCGCCTCAAGCCAATGCCCCTCGCGCCCCGTCAGGCGTCGGGTTTCCACAAGATTGTCACCTGTAACGGTGTAACTGAAATCACTGACCAATACCTGCCCGTCGAGCGTACTGATGCTGCTCTTCAGCCGGCCAGCCAACTCGACAGGGGTTTCGTAGTAGCTTTGCTGCATCGAAAATACACCGGCCTGGCTGCTCGACTGCTGCAGAACAAAGTAACTGCTGCCCGTCTGCGGCACGCGGGTATGGGTGTACTCCGTGAGCACGGGTGCAGGCGTGCCTCCCACAGGTATGAGGCGCTCTTGCTTGAGGTAGCGCGGGAATAAATTATGGGGGTCAGCCGGGCACTTGCCGCTCTCGCCGGCAATCGGGTAATAGGTGTATTCGGTGCGAATCCCGGATGCCCCGGTGCGGCTCAGTTCGTTGCCGTAGTCGTCTGTCTCGATCTGCTGGATTTCTTCACGCGCCGTGCCACCGGCCACCAGTTCATAGCGCTTGGTGATGGTTTTCGGCAGTTGGAGGTTGGGGGGCTGGGCGGGGAACAGGCCGGGGACCACGTTATAGGCGATGGTAGTCTTGGCCCGCGTACCTTCACGCAATACCGATTCTTCGGTCAGCAGGTGGAACTTGTTGTAGGTGGTACAGGTAACGGTCAGCACGGCATTGTCATTTGCCGAGTCGATGACTTGCTCCTCAGTCCAATAGTCATAGGCGCCGCCAATCAGATACAGATTGTCCTCCCCTTCATGAAAACCAGCGGAATAGGGGAACCCGGTAAAATTTGTGCCAGAACTATAACTATAAGTCCGGATCATGGGAGGTTGATTGGCACCTGGGGTTTGCGTCCAACTGGACACCCGAGGGATGAACTGGTTATTGCCATATTGATGGCCGTTCTCGGTGTAGCTGATCCGTTCATCCCCGCCCATAGGCAGTTGCATCCGCTCGATCGCCACCAGCCCATTACGAAACGGTGTCCGGTAGGTAAATTGATAGGCCGCGATCTCAGGTGGGCCACTACGGTCATAAGGTGCGGTAACACCGGTGAGGCGACCATTGGTCTGAGTAAACCGCATGCGCGCGTAACGACTACCCTCCACTCGCGCATCAGCCGTTTGCAGGGCTCCACTCGCATAGGTCAGCACCAGCAACTCTTCCTGCTTGTGATTGAGAACCCGCTCAAGAGCGCCGCCCGCGGCGTAGCGGAAGGTGAACACTTCACCATTTTCGAATCGTATGGAAGTGATCCGATAAGGGAGTGTGCTGCTGGTACGCTGCAAAACTTCGACAGTGCCATCCCGATAAATCACATGGAGTGTGGTTTCATCTGTGCGTCTTACTACCAGATCTTTAAGTTTTCGATCTTTGAACACCATCACGCCGCCAACTGAAGGCATACCTTGTGTTTTAAACTGCTCGCCGCTGAGCAAGGTAAGTTGGGCGTTGCTGAGATCAAACTGCGTATTACTCAGCCGCCAACCCAATCCGTATGGCGTACTTTCAGAGCTGAGCATGGAGAATGACAAAACAATGCTGCGACTGACTTCAATAGGCCCTTGAGGGGAGAATTGCGCCAAACGGATCTGGCATCCATATTGACCTGTACGCGGATCGACTGAACCGCTTAAGTACGAGGAAAAATTAAATGCATTGGAATAGACATTCATGTGAAGCTCCTGCGCTCAAGAAAAATCACGGCAATTTAATCAGTTCTCATAATCCAACAACTCAATATTATTTCCACGTCGTTGCATCGTATATGCATGCATGCAACCATAATTATCCAGCAGGCGCCAAGGTGTTCTGGCGTCTCCCTCAGGCATGCCTTTCTTACCGGAAACCCACATCGCACGCATAATCGTATTTACTCGATTAAATGGCACTCTGTGAGTAGGATCTGGCAATGTTCTGTGAATATCATAAATCTTAGGATTTGCTCCAGGGATATCGTGCCCTATGACGACGCCAACCTTTCTATAATGCTTGTCAGACCTATGAACGAAGGTTGTCTGAAAGTATATTCCCTCATCAAAGAGCCACATAGGTGAGTCCAGCCCCATTTGGGAGACAAACTTCAATCCCGGCGGTGGCAGCCAATACCAAACATCAATATCGGTATCCGTACTAAACTCCCAATAAGCATGATCCACAGTACGTACAAGATCAGCAACCCTTACTCGAAAAGGTTGCCGAGGCGAAATATGCACCCAACTATCGAAATTGATTTCAGCATCAGAAAAGTTTGTAGTATAAACCTTGCCATCTATAACGATCCTGGCCATTAACCTTCTGGCCTCAATTGAGGCGCCCGTCTCTAAACGCATAAAACGATCAATTATCTCTATAGCATTCGGCAAACCCATTTTTTGCTGCGTAATTTGCTCCTCTGTCTCATCCCCTTTTCCGCCTTCTACACTTCGATTCCACAGTCCGATCTCATATATATTTCGAGCTGTATCGCACGCCCACCCGGCAGGTAAAGGCTGATTCGCATTAGCCGAATAAAGCGTGATCGTAGCACTGTCTTTCTCATCCGCCCGTGGCCGTACCTCCTCCCAAAGTCCATCAACTCCTTCCTGCTCCACACTGAGTTCAATAGAAACTTTGCATTGGTGGCGGCTATTGGCATATAGCGCATCAGTTGTATCTTGGCCATTGGTAGTGGTAATTCGCAAGTGTTTAGGCCGTCTTCTTAATTGAACGGGCGCTACATTCATGCGATTACCATCTTCATGCGGTACGATTTTGAACACATGAAGTGTTCCGAAGTTATCCCGCAGCAACCATTTACTCTGCGAATCAGTCTGCGGAAGATCCGGTATCGATGTGTGAAGTCTCACGGCACACATAATGCGATTCCACTTCCGTATAAAAGTCGGATCCTCACCCGGACTTAATGCTGGAAGATTTTGGTGAACCATACTCAAACGCAAATCAACGCTCGCTACCCCCTTGAAAACGCCTCCCTTATAAGCATTCGAAAAACCATAAGATGTCTGAAAAACCGTACCTTCATTCGGCACATACAATGGTTCGGCCAATCCATAGTTATCAACAAAACGCAAACCATTCACACCATCCCAGTAATACATATCCACATCGACACCAACACTATCAAAAGCAAAATAGTCAGTAATTAAATCAAGTTCTGTAGAGAGCAATACGGGCGGCGCGACGGGAGCAATAAACACCGATGACTGAAAGTCAGTCGGGTATTCGGAATAGCTACGGGTGACGCCTTCGCCATCCAATATAATGGTTGCCATTAACTGTATAGGTTCAAGTGATGAAATCTCCTCGACGCGCACATATCGGCGGATAATTTCTATACGCGGATCGACAATAACACTATTTGGCCCAGGCCCGCCTGGTGCTTCCCCCGTGCGATTCCAAAGCCCTGAATCGTATTCATTTTTCTCGGCATCAAAGGCCCACCCGACCGCTTGACTTTGATCAACCGACATTAATACAGGTACGATTTTTATACTGGCGCGCTCGCTATCAGTTAACGCAACATTGTTCCATGAACCCAGCCTCCCTATAACCTCTTTTAAAACTTCAACAACAATTTCAACCTGATGATGCCCATTGGCATACAGCGCATCCGTATAGTCGGTACCGTCAGCAAATCTGACTTTAAAGTGTGAGAGTCTCATATTATTTGACTGTCTGATCATTTTACTCTCCAAAACTCATTGTCAGCCGACGCACAGAGACTGGTCAAAATCAATTCGATTGAGAAACATCACACACTTAAATGCGGGGTGTTTAAGGAGATTAGAGATCAATAAATAAACAAAGGTAACTGTCAGAATTGACAGTCAGATAGATCAAATCGAAATAGTTTAATAAGGCGTCATAATCGTAAATACCAGCGATGGCTACTTATTTATGCAAGCGCCACCGATTGATGAACAGTCAGGCTTTCCAACGATCCGCCGCCACATGATCACTGTCCCGCCCTTCCACCCAGCGCGGCCCTTCACTGGTGTTTTCCTTCTTCCAGAACGGCGCGCGGGTCTTCAGGTAGTCCATCACAAATGCACAGGCGTCGAACGCGGCCTGGCGGTGGGCGCTGGCGGCGGCTACAAAGACAATGGGCTCGCCGGGTTCCAGGGCACCGATACGGTGCAGCACTTCCAATTTGAGCAGCGGCCAGCGTTGCTCGGCCTCGACGGCGATCTTGGTCAGGGCCTTTTCGGTCATGCCGGGATAATGCTCCAGGAACATCCCCGCCACTTCGCGACCATCATTGAAATCGCGCACATAGCCGACAAAGCTCACCACCGCGCCCACGCCCACATTGGCCGCATGCATCGCGTTGACTTCGGCGCCGGGATCAAAGGCTTCGACCTGCACACGAATGGCCATGTTCAGCCTCCGGTCACGGGTGGGAAAAAGGCGACTTCATCACCGGCCTGCAACGGCTCATCAAGGCCGCACAGCTCCTGATTGCGAGCACACATCAGGCTGGTTTCGTTGAGCACTTTAAAGTCCGGCTCAACCGCCAACGCTTGGCGCACGGCGTCGACCGTCGCGAAGTCGCCTTCCATCTCCAGCGAATCCAGGCCCACCGCTTCGCTGTAACGCGCAAAAAACAATACGTTGATGCTCATGCCTGGTCCGCCTTGAAATGCCCGCTTTTACCGCCAAGCTTTTCCAGCAGGCGAATACTTTCGATGGTCATGCCCCGGTCCACGGCCTTGCACATGTCGTAGATCGTCAGCGCCGCGACGCTGGCGGCGGTCAGGGCCTCCATCTCCACGCCGGTCTGGCCGGAGAGTTTGCAGCGCGCCAGGATGTACACGACGTCGGCACCTTCGGCACGCAGTTCGACCTTGACGCCGGTAAGCATCAGCGGGTGGCACAGAGGGATCAGGTCACTGGTTTTCTTTGCCGCCTGGATCCCGGCGATGCGGGCCACGGCGAACACGTCGCCTTTGGGATGGGCGCCGTCGACAATCATTTGCAGGGTGCCGGGCAGCATGCGCACCCGCGCTTCGGCCACCGCTTCACGGAACGTCACGGCTTTGTCGGTGACGTCGACCATATGGGCGCGACCTTGGGAATCTAGATGAGTCAGCACAGCGATACTCCTGATCAGGAGCAGCGATTGTAAACCCAACCCATAACAAATGTGGGAGGGAGCTTGCTCCCGATAGCGGTTAGCCAGTCAACAGTGCTGTTGAATGTGCTGCCGCCATCGGGGGCAAGCCCCCTCCCACACTGACCGCGTTTTACAAATGAGATTCGGCGTATTCAGCCAGGATCGAACGTGGCACCCCTTGCAGCGCGATGTGCACGCCGTTCGGGAAGTCTTTGAAGCGTTCCGTCAGGTAGGTCAGCCCGGAGCTGGTCGCGGACAGGTAAGGGGTGTCGATCTGTGCCAGGTTGCCCAGGCACACCACTTTGGAACCGGCGCCGGCACGGGTGATGATGGTTTTCATCTGGTGCGGGGTGAGGTTCTGGCACTCATCGATCAGGATCAGGCTTTGCTGGAAGCTGCGGCCTCGGATGTAGTTGAGGGATTTGAACTGCAACGGCACTTTGCTGAGGATGTAGTCGACGCTGCCATGGGTGTTTTCGTCATCCATGTGCAAGGCTTCGAGGTTGTCGGTGATCGCCCCCAGCCACGGCTCCATTTTTTCCGCTTCGGTGCCGGGCAGGAAGCCGATTTCCTGGTCCAGGCCCTGCACGCTCCGGGTGGCGATGATGCGGCGATAGCGCTTGGTCACCATGGTCTGTTCGATAGCAGCGGCCAGGGCCAGGATGGTCTTGCCGGAGCCGGCGGCGCCGGTCAGGTTGACCAGGTGGATGTCCGGGTCGAGCAGCGCGTACAGCGCCAGGCTCTGGTAGATATCGCGCGGTTTCAGGCCCCAGGCTTCCTGGTGCAACAGGGGTTCCTGATGCAGGTCGAGGATCAGCAGCTTGTCGACCTGGATCTCTTTGATCCAGCCCACGAAGCCCTGTTCGTCGACGATGAATTCGTTGATATGCACGGCCGGCAGGTTGTCGATCAACTGCACCTGGTGCCAGGTGCGGCCATGGTCCTGGCGGGTCTCGACCTTGCTGACGCGGTCCCAGAACGAGCCGGTCATCATGTGATAACCGCGCGACAACATCGACACGTCGTCAACCAGTTGGTCGGTGCTGTAGTCCTCGGCCGCGATCCCACACGCTCGGGCCTTGAGGCGCATATTGATGTCTTTGGTCACCAGCACCACGCGCAGGTCCTTGTCGCGCGCGTGCAGGTCGATCAATTGGTTGATGATCTTGTTGTCGTTGAGGTTTTCCGGCAGCAGGCTGTTGGGCTCGTTGCGCTTGCTCATCAGGATCGACAGCAAACCCTTGGGCCCGCTTTTGCCGCGCTGGATCGGTACGCCGACTTCAACGTCCTCGGGCGAGGCTTCACCCAGGGTCTTGTCGATCAGGCGGATGGCCTGGCGGCATTCGGCGGCGACGCTGTGATGGCCGCTTTTGAGTTTGTCGAGCTCCTCCAGCACGATCATCGGGATGGCGACATGGTGTTCTTCAAAGTTAAGCAGTGCGTTTGGATCGTGAATCAGTACGTTGGTATCAAGCACATAAAGGATTGGCTGGTCGGAAGAAGGGGTGCGTCCATGATCATCCATACTCGGTCACCTTTGTGGGAGCCAGTCGACGCAATACCTGGGCGGTGCTGCGCCTCGATTCGACCACCGACCGCAGCTTGAGTGACGTCAAGTGCGGTGCCCACATGAGGAGTCTTGGAAGACGCCACCTGTGTTGCAGGGTTCGGCGATCTGACTTCGTAATACCGCAAAACCCATGACAGGAAAAAGCACTTTGACGCTTTTTTGAAGTTTATTTTTCAGGATGACGAATAGCACTAGCCGAGTGCCAGGCAGGCCGTTAAAGTCGGAAGTCCGCCTGCTGCGAAATGTCGCAGCAAATCACCCCGAAAATGCCTCTCGTCCAACAGGGCCGGGCACTTCAGCGAAACGCCTCGCGGCAGTCCTGCCAACCCAGGCCACTCTGCGCCGTTGCCTGTAACAGCAGCGGCAATGCCAACCGCGCCTTGTCCTGGGTGTCATGAAACACAATCACCCCTTTGCGCCACAACAGCATCAGCGTCAGCACCCGTTGCGCCGATTCCTCGGCCTTGAGCTTGCCCGGATCGTCCTGGGAGTCGATGTCCCACAACGCCACCTGCAGACCTTGCGCCTGAAAGAATCCCTGGCTGTCCGCACGGCGCTGCCCGTAAGGCGGCCGGAACAGCGGCACATAATTTTCCGGCAGCAGGTTCTGCACCAAAGATGCGCTGCGGATGATCGAGTCTTGCCAGTCGACCCAGTGGCTGTGGGAGCGATATTGCCAGCCCTGGCTGCCCACGCACTGGCCCTGGTACAGCGCCTGCACATCGGCGGCCGAGCTGCGTTCCACACGGGTTTGCAGGCTGCTGCCGAGGGCGAAGAAGGTGGCGTTCATCTTTTGCTGGCGCAGGTAGTCGGCGAGCCAGTCGGTATTACCGCTGACCGGCGCCGGGCCGCCGTCGAAGGTCAGCAGGAACATCCGGTCATTAAGCTCGTCACCATTGCGTTCATGATCACCGAAGCGCGCGACTTCGCTGCTGATCTGCGGCAGCAGCGCGGCCTTGCGCAGCAGTTCGTCCAGATAGCGCCCATGGAACTGCCGGCTGGGGGCGGCCCAGCCTATATAGAAAGAGTTGTCACTGACTTCGAATTTGCCGGCCTGCTCGCGCAGGTCGTCCATGTTTTCCACCAGGTAGCAGAACGAGGCGTCTTGCTCACAGCTCTGCTGGGCAAACGTATAGTTCTCCAGCAAACGCTGCCAAAGCTGGCGGCGCAGGTCGTCGATGGCCGCCAGGTTGATGATCTTAAGCCCCAGGCGTTGCTTGAGCGCAGTTTCGTCCTGGGCTTCGCTGAGGATCAAGCCATGGGCAAACATCAGGATTTCTGCACGCGAGGCCACATCGAACAGCGCCGGGCTGCCGAGTTTTTCCGGCCAGGTGCCACGGTCGAGGCTGGCGACATCAACCGGCGCGGCCTGCACATTCAGGCACCACAGGCACGCCGTCACAAAAAGCGCTAATCGCACTTGGGGTCTCCCTCTCCAGAGTTGCCGGCCATCATAGCGGATCGCGCCTATCGCCATCATAGGTGGAGTCAAACCGCCCCAACCCCTAGAATCGCGCCCACGCTACACGCCACGACTTCTGGAGCCAACTTCATGCTGATGGTGATTTCCCCCGCCAAGACCCTCGATTTCGAGTCAAAGCCGGTAACCCCGCGCTTCACCCAGCCGCAGTACCTCGACCATTCCCAAGAACTGATCGAGCAACTGCGCGAACTCAGCCCGGCGCAGATCAGTGAGTTGATGCACGTGTCCGACAAGATCGGTGGCCTCAACGCCGCCCGCTTCGGCAGCTGGACGCCCGCTTTCACGCCGGCCAATGCCAAACAGGCGCTGCTGGCGTTCAAGGGCGACGTATACACCGGCCTCAACGCCGAAACCTTCAGCGACGCCGACTTCAGTTACGCCCAGGATCACCTGCGCATGCTCTCCGGCCTGTACGGCCTGCTGCGCCCGCTGGACCTGATGATGCCGTATCGCCTGGAGATGGGCACCAAACTCGCCAACGCCCGTGGCAAGGACCTCTATGCCTTCTGGGGCACGCGCATCAGCGAGTGGCTCAATGAGGCGCTGGCCGAACAGGGCGACGATGTGCTGCTCAACCTGGCGTCCAACGAGTATTTCTCGGCGGTCAAGCGCACGGCCCTGAACGCACGGGTCATCAATACCGAGTTCAAGGACCTGAAGAACGGCCAGTACAAGATCATCAGCTTTTACGCGAAAAAAGCCCGGGGCATGATGAGCCGGTTTGTGATTCAAGAGCGGATCAACGACCCGGCCAGGCTCAAGCAGTTCGATGCACAGGGTTATCGCTTCAATGCGGAGCAGTCCAAGCCGGACAACCTGGTGTTTTTACGCGATCACGCACCGGAATAAGGCCAGCCAGGCACTGAATTACAAATGTGGGAGGGGGCTTGCTCCCGATGGCGGAGTGTCAGTCACTGAAGTAATGACTGATCCACCGCTATCGGGAGCAAGCCCCCTCCCACATTTTGTTCTGTATTCCAAATGAGAATCGCCATTTATTTGGCGTCAGAAAAACACCCAGACACAACTCTAACAATTTCTTCACTCGACACTCGTCGGTTTTTTTCGTAGTGGCACCACTTTTTTTAAACAGTAGTGGCACAAAACTATCTCAACGTGCCAACTCCCCACAACTACTGGCCTAAATAGCAAGTGCTATCACTATAGTACCAGTGCCATCTTCTCTAATATTTCAAAAAATTTCCGGAAACAGGATGAGCGGCCAGGAACTTCATCCTGAAGCACCGCTCATACCACCGGTAACGAAATTCTCTGCTGCTGTAAGAGATGACTTACATAACGACCAACGGAAGTAGTCAAGTTGTCACAGAACACTTTGACTCTATGGTCACAACATCAACTGATCGAGTTAAGGGTGGCGATAAGTACGCATTGCTATCCCCTACAGGCCAAGGCAGCGCCTGACCTAAATGAGCCGTGCATGCACTCAAGGCATTGATAAAAAAGGCGTTTTGCCTGCATCAAAACCTTGCAGCACCGGCGCCGGAGCCTTCCTCCAAGGGAGCCCGGCTGCATTTCAGGGCAAGCCCCAATAATAAGGCCTGGTCGCGCACAACTTGAGTGCAATAGTTAGTCACTCGTTATTCAACATGCCTGCACGCGGTAAGTCGGCGTCTATTCGCCCAACTTTCGCGGCATCAGTGACGCTTGCAAACATGAACTCCGGCCATCTAATGGCATGATTTAAATACAGAGGTAATTGCGATGCGCATCAGCATATTTGGTTTGGGTTACGTTGGCGCAGTGTGTGCCGGTTGCCTGTCTGCCCGTGGCCACGAAGTGGTCGGCGTAGACATCTCCAAGGAAAAGATCGACCTGATCAACGCCGGCAAATCGCCGATCGTTGAACCGGGTCTGGGCGAGCTGTTGAGCCAGGGTATCCAGACGGGCCGGCTGCGTGGCACTACCAACTTCGCCGAAGCCATTCGCGATACCGACCTGTCGATGATTTGCGTCGGCACGCCGAGCAAGAAAAACGGCGACCTGGAACTCAACTACATCGAATCGGTATGCCGCGAGATCGGCTTTGTCCTGCGTGACAAGACCACCCGCCACACCATCGTGGTGCGCAGCACCGTACTGCCCGGCACCGTGGCCAACGTGGTGATCCCGATCCTCGAAGACTGCTCCGGCAAGAAAGCCGGCGTCGACTTCGGCGTTGCGGTCAACCCGGAATTCCTGCGCGAATCCACCGCCATCGCGGACTACGACCAGCCGCCAATGACCGTTATCGGCGAATTCGACACAGCCTCCGGCGATGTCCTGCAGTCGCTGTACGAAGAACTCGACGCGCCGATCATCCGCAAGGACATCGCTGTCGCCGAGATGATCAAGTACACCTGCAACGTGTGGCACGCCACCAAAGTCACCTTCGCCAATGAAATCGGCAACATCGCCAAGGCCGTCGGCGTCGATGGCCGTGAAGTGATGGACGTGGTCTGCCAGGACAAGACCCTCAACCTGTCCCAGTACTACATGCGCCCAGGCTTCGCGTTCGGCGGCTCGTGCCTGCCAAAAGACGTGCGCGCCCTGACCTACCGCGCCGGTTCCCTGGACGTGGAAGCGCCGCTGCTCAACTCGCTGATGCGCAGTAACGAGTCCCAGGTGCAGAACGCCTTCGACATCGTTTCCAGCCACGACAAACGCAAAGTCGCCCTGCTGGGCCTGAGCTTCAAGGCCGGTACCGATGACCTGCGCGAAAGCCCATTGGTGGAACTGGCGGAAATGCTGATCGGCAAGGGTTACGACCTGAGCATCTACGACAGCAACGTCGAATACGCCCGCGTACACGGTGCGAACAAGGACTACATCGAAGGCAAGATCCCGCACGTGTCGTCCCTGCTCAACTCGGACTTCGACGCTGTGATCAACAACTCCGACGTGATCATCCTGGGTAACCGCGACGAGAAATTCCGTGCCCTGGCGCACAACGCCCCGGACGGCAAGCAAGTGGTCGACCTGGTGGGCTTCATGTCCAAGGCCACCAGCGTAAGCGGCCGTACCGAAGGTATTTGCTGGTAACAGCAACGGCAAGTTTCAGGCTGCAAGTGTCTTTATCCCCAGCGCTTGCAGCCTGAAACCTCCTCTCCTTGCGGATGACGCTTATGTCCAAGTTAAAACATGTATTCCTGCAAGCCGCCGGTTGGCTGTTGTTCCTCAGCCTGCTGATGGGACTCGCCCTGGCGTTGCCGGCGAGCACCTTCGATTCGCAATCGAAGAACTTTATTTTCCTGATTGGCGCCGTCGGTATCTGGCGCTACTCGATGGGTGCAACGCATTTCTTTCGCGGCATGCTGTTCCTCTACGTGGTCTACCCGCACCTGCGCCGCAAAGTGCGCAAGCTGGGCAAGGCCGCCGACCCATCCCATGTGTTCCTGATGGTCACCAGTTTCCGTATCGACGCGCTGACCACCGCGCAGGTCTACAGCTCGGTGATTCGCGAAGCCATCGAATGTGGCTTCCCTACCACCGTGGTCTGCTCGCTGGTGGAAATGTCTGATGAGCTGCTGGTCAAGAGCCTGTGGGAAAAACTCAACCCGCCGGATCACGTCAAACTCGACTTCGTGCGCATCGCCGGCACCGGCAAGCGTGACGGCCTGGCCTTCGGTTTTCGCGCCATCTCGCGCCACCTGCCGGATGACCGCGCCGTGGTGGCCGTGATCGATGGCGACACCGTGCTCGCCGAGGGCGTGGTGCGCAAGACCGTGCCGTGGTTCCAGTTGTTCGGCAATGTCGGCGGCCTGACCACCAACGAGTTCTGCGAAGTGCGCGGCGGCTACATCATGAGCGAATGGCACAAACTGCGCTTCGCCCAACGCCACATCAACATGTGCTCCATGGCCCTGTCCAAGCGCGTGCTGACCATGACCGGGCGGATGTCGGTGTTCCGCGCCAGCGTGGTGACCGACCCAGGCTTTATCGCCGACGTGGAAAGCGACTCGCTGCAACACTGGCGCCTGGGGCGCTTCAAGTTCCTGACCGGCGACGATAAATCCAGCTGGTTCAGCCTGATGCGCCTGGGCTACGACACCTTCTACGTGCCCGATGCCGCGATCAATACCGTGGAGCACCCGCCGGAAAAGAGCTTCATCAAGGCCAGCCGCAAACTGATGTTCCGCTGGTACGGCAACAACCTGCGCCAGAACTCTCGCGCCCTGGGCCTGGGTGTACGCCGCCTCGGTCTGTTCACCAGCGTGGTGCTGTTCGACCAGCGCGTGTCGATGTGGACCTCCCTGCTCGGCCTGACCGTGGCGATCATCGCTACCTTCAAGTACGGCGGCGCCTTCATCCTCGCGTACCTGCTGTGGATCGGCATCACCCGCCTGATTCTCACCCTGTTGCTGTCGTGCTCAGGCCACAAGATCGGCCCGGCCTACCCGCTGATTCTCTATTACAACCAGATCATGGGCGCGTTGGTGAAGATCTACGTGTTCTTCCGCCTTGATCAACAGTCCTGGACCCGCCAGGACACCAAACTGACCCGCGATTTGGCCAGCTTTCAACGTTGGTTCAACACCTGGTCGTCTCGGACCATGACCTTCTCCGCCGGCAGCATCTTCGTTGCCGTGTTGCTGATGATGGTCTGACCCTGCCAAGCCTGAATTAACTAGGAAATCGAACATTATGAACAGCCAAGTAAACGCCAACGTTGTCCACGAATCCGAAGCCCAGCGCCAGCACGCCCGGGTAAAAATCCCGGCCAAGCTGCGCTTTTTCAACAGCGACCGCACGCCGACCGAGGCCAAGGTCATCGACCTGTCCGCCGGCGGCCTGGCGTTCACCGCCACCCAGCCGCTCACCGTCGGCCAGGTGCACAAGGGTCGTTTGCAATTCGTCATCGATAACCTCGGCCTGGCGATGGACGTGGAGCTGCAGATTCGCTCCTACGACCGCCAGACCGGCCGCACCGGTTGCCAGTTCCAGAACCTCGATGCCCAGGACATTTCCACCCTGCGCCACCTGATCACCTCGCACCTGTCGGGCGACATCGTGACCATGGGCGACGTGCTCGCCACCCTGCAACGCGACAACTTCACCAAGGCGCGCAAGGTCAAGGACGGCGGCAGCGGCATGACCGCGTTCGGGCGCCTGCGCGCCGTGACGTTCAGCCTGGCGATCTTCCTGGTGGGCCTGGCGGCCTTCGGTTTTGTCTTCAAGTCGCTGTACGGCATGTACTTTGTCAGCCACGCCCAGGCCGGGCTTGTCAGCGTGCCGGGCATGAACGTGACCATGCCGCGCGACGGCACCGTGCAAAGCCTGCTCAAAGGTGACGCGGTAGCGGCCAAAGGCGCGCCACTGGCCACCTTCAGCACCAGCATGCTCGATGTACTCAAGGGCCACCTGGACGAAGACCAACTGCAACCGGCCAAGGTCGAAGAGCTGTTCGGCAAGCAAATGACCGGCACCCTGACCTCGCCGTGTGATTGCGTGGTCGCCCAGCAATTGGTCGCCGACGGCCAGTACGCCAGCAAGGGTGATGTGATCTTCCAACTGGTGCCACGCGGCAGCCAGGCCAACGTGGAAGCACGCTTCAGCTATCGCCAGTTCGGTGATGTGCGCCCAGGTACGCCGGTGAGCTTCCAGGTCGCCGACGAAGAACAGGTGCGCACCGGCACCATCGTCAGCAGCACCAGCCTGAACAGCGCCGACCTGTCTTCGGACATCCGCGTGCAGATCAAGCCTGACGCCCCGCTGGACAGCACCTATGCCGGCCGCCCGGTAGAAGTCACCAGCGACCGTGGCCCTTCGCTGAACTGGCTGATCGATAAAGCCATGGCTCACGGTCTGTAAGCGAGGACATGCCTGTGAACCCTATTTCAAGAACAACACAATCCCTGTGGGAGCGGGCTTGTTGTGGCGAGGGAGCTTGCTCCCGCTCGACAGCGCAGCTGGAGCCGGCTCTTGGGGGCGCTTCGCACCCCAGCGGGAGCAAGCTCCCTCGCCACAAACGCCGGTCCCACATGGGTTCGGTGGCGTTGCTGGCGATTGCGGTGAGCCTGGCCGGTTGTGCCGGCCTGCCTGACCAACGCCTGGCCAACGAAGCATTGAAACGCGGCGACACCGTCACCGCGCAACAGAATTACCAACAACTGGCCGACCTGGGCTACAGCGAGGCCCAAGTGGGCCTGGCCGACATCCAGGTAGGCACCCGTGACCCGGCGCAAATCAAACAGGCCGAAGCCACTTACCGTGCTGCGGCGGATACCTCGCCCCGCGCCCAGGCACGCCTTGGCCGCCTGCTGGTGGCCAAGCCCGGCGCCACCGAAGCCGAGCACCACGAAGCTGAAAGCCTGCTGAAAAAAGCCTTTGCCAATGGCGAAGGCAACACCCTGATCCCGTTGGCGATGCTGTACCTGCAATACCCGCACAGCTTCCCCAACGTGAATGCCCAGCAGCAGATCAGCAAATGGCAAGCGGCGGGTTATCCAGAGGCCGGCCTGGCCCAGGTGCTGCTGTACCGCACCCAGGGCACCTACGACCAGCATCTGGATGATGTGGAGCGCATCTGCAAAGCCGCGCTGAACACCACCGATATCTGCTACGTCGAGCTGGCCACGGTCTATCAGAAAAAAGCCCAGCCGGAACAACAGGCCGAACTGCTCAAGCAGATGGAAGCAGGCTACAGCCGTGGCACCGTCACCGCCCAACGTGTCGACAGCGTCGCCCGTGTGCTGGGCGATGCCACCCTCGGCACGCCGGACGAGAAAACCGCCCAGGCCCTGCTGGAAAAAATCGCCCCTGGCTACCCGGCGTCCTGGGTCAGCCTGGCGCAACTGCTCTACGACTTCCCCGAACTGGGCGACGTCGACCAGATGATGAAGTACCTCGACAACGGCCGTGCCGCCGACCAGCCGCGCGCAGAATTGCTCTTGGGCAAGCTCTACTACGAAGGCAAGTGGGTGCCGGCCGACGCCAAGGCCGCCGAAGCCCATTTCGAAAAAGCCGTGGGCCGTGAAGTGGCCGCCGATTACTACCTCGGCCAGATTTACCGCCGTGGCTACCTGGGCAAGGTCTATCCGCAAAAAGCCCTGGACCACCTGCTGACCGCTGCGCGCAACGGCCAGAACAGCGCCGACTTCGCCATTGCCCAACTGTTTTCCCAAGGCAAGGGCACCAAGCCCGACCCGCTGAACGCCTATGTCTTCAGCCAGCTGGCCAAGGCCCAGGACACGCCAGAGGCCAATGAGCTGGCCACCCAGCTTGAGGCCCCGCTGACGCCTGAGCAACGCGCCGAAGGCCAACGCCTGGTGCAGCAGGAACTGGCCGCCCGCGGCACCCTGGCCCAAAGCACGCTGCAACTGCACGCCCTGCAAGAAGAAGACGGCGAGGAATCCCTATGAAGCTCAACCCATTCGTCAAGGCCGGCATCGGCCTGTCCTTCGCCCTGCTGTGGTCGTGCCCGACCCTGGCCGCGCTGACCGAAGCCAAGAACTTCGGCCTGGAAGTCAAAGCCACCGCGCAGTCCGAAGACGATCGCGACCTGGGTACCCAGAAAGGCGGCGACGTCAACGGCATCGGCCTCGACCTGCGCCCGTGGATCTACGCCGAAAGCGGCGCGTGGAGCGCCTACGCCATGGGCCAGGCGGTGGTTTCCAGCGACATCATCGAGACCGACACCCTGCAGCAGTCGGCGGATGACACCACCGAACAATCGAGCAACGACGACCGCAAGGCCAAGAAGAACTACCTGGCCCTGCGCGAGTTCTGGGTCGGCTACAGCGGCTTCACGCCCTACCCCGGCGAGCTCCTCAAGTTCGGTCGCCAGCGCCTGCGCAATGACGACGGCCAATGGCGCGACACCAATATCGAAGCGCTGAACTGGACCTTCGACACCACCCTGCTCAAGGCCAATGTCGGCGCCGCCGAGCGTTTCAGCGAATACCGCACCGACCTCAAGGAACTGTCGCCCAAGGACAAGGACCGCCAGCACTTCTACGCTGACGCCGCCTACCAGTGGACGCCGGGCCAGTGGATCGGCCTGCGCGGCCACCACACCCATGACGACGGCAAGCTCGACTACGCCGAACCGGGCGTGGCCAGCGACCCGTTGGACAAGCGCGAAAACGGCGACCTGACCTGGCTCGGCATCGAAGCCAACAGCGACGCCTATAACTGGCGCAACACCAACACCGTCAACTACTGGGCGAGCATCACCGGCATGCGCGGCGACCGCGACACGGTCAACGCCTTGAGCGCCGACGGCACCCGCCCGACCAACGCCAAGCGCAGCGATGACGTGAGCGGCTGGGCCACCGATATCGGCGTGCGCCTGCGCCTCGACCCGCAGTGGCAAGTGGGTGCAGCCTATTCGCGCGCCAGTGCCGAATACGAACAGAACGGCCTGCAAAGCAACCGTTCGAACTGGACCGGTACCCAGTCCCGCGTGCATCGCTTCGGCGAAGCGTTTCGCGGCGAGATGAACAACATGCAGTCCATGAGCCTGTTCGGTTCCTGGCAACTGCGCGAGGACTACGACGCCAGCCTGGTGTACCACAAGTTCTGGCGCGTCGACGGCAACAAGCCGGTGGGCAGCAACGGCATCGATGCGGTGCAGAACAACACCGATGACGTGACCGGCGCAATCCTGTCCAGCACGTCCCTGCCCCTTGAAGACGGCAAGAAAGACCTGGGCCAGGAGATGGACCTGGTCGTCACCAAGTACTTCAAGAAAGGCCTGTTGCCGGCCGCGCTCAGCCAGTCGATCGACGAGCCGTCGGCGCTGGTGCGCCTGCGCGCCGGCGTGTTCAAACCGGGCGATGCCTATGGTAGCCAGGTCGACTCGTACATGCACCGCGCCTTTGTCGACGTGATCTGGAAATTCTGATGGGAGCCTGCGCAATGAATGCTCAAAGCCTACTCGTCGCGGCAATGCTGGTGACCAGTGCCCCAGCGTTCGCCGATACGGCGGCCAAGGCGCCGACCATCGCCAAGGAACTGCAACAGGCCAAGACCTACACCATTTCCAGCCCGCCGACCGCGCCGCTGGAAATGGCCAAGCCGGCGCTGCCCGATCTGTCGGGCTACACCGCTGCGGCCATGGAAAAGAAAATCGTCAAGACCAAGGCGGGCAAGGTCAGCATCCGTCGCATGATGCAGGAAGACGCCCTCAAGGACTTTATCGGCGGCGATAACAAGATGGCCGAATGGGTGGTGCGCCAGCACGGCATTCCCCAGGCGATCTTTGTCGACGATGGCTACATGAACCTCAAGGACTTGCTGGGCAAGGTGCCCAAGCAGTACTTCAGCGAGACGTCGCCGGGTGTGTTCCTGGCCAAATTGCCAATCGTGGTCGGCCGTAAAGGCATCCTCGATATCGACAAGCAGACCCAGGAGTTGCGCCTGTCCCAGCAAGCCGGTTCGTTTTTGATCAACGACGGCCAACTGTTCGTGCGTGACACCAAGGTCACCGGCTGGGATGAAAAAACCAACGGCCCGGCGCTGTTCAAGTCGCCCAAGGAATTCCGCCCGTTCCTGCTGGCCTGGGGCGGCACCGAGACCTACATTTCCAAGACCAAGATGGCCAGCTTCGGCTACGCCAACAGTAAGTCGTACGGGGTGAGTATTTCCCAGTACACGCCGAACATGGCCAAGGTGCTCAAGCGTCCTGAACCGACCGGCTGGATCATCGATTCCGAGTTCTCGGACATGTGGTACGGCTTCTACTGCTACGAAACCACGGGCTTTGTGATCAAGGGCAATACCTACAAAGACAACATCGTCTACGGCATTGACCCCATGACCGTTCCCACGGCCTGATCATCGCTGACAACACCGTGTACGGCACCAAGAAGAAGCACGGCATCATCATTTCCCGGGAAGTGAACGACAGCTTCATCTTCAACAACCGCAGCTATGACAACAAGCTCTCGGGCCTGGTGATCGACCGTAACAGCGTGAACAACCTGATCGCCGACAACGAGATCTACCGCAACCACACCGACGGCATCACCCTCTATGAGAGCGGTGACAACCTGTTGTGGGGCAACAAGGTGATCAGCAACCGTCGCCACGGCATCCGCATACGTAACAGCGTGAACATCAAGCTGTACGAAAACACCGCCATGGCCAACGGCCTGACCGGTGTGTACGGCCACATCAAGGATCTGACCGACACCGACCGCGACATCGCCCTTGACCCGTTCGACGCCAAGGTCTCGCTGATCGTGGTCGGCGGTGAACTGGCGGGCAACGGCAGCGGGCCGTTGTCCATCGACTCGCCGCTGAGTATCGAGTTGTACCGCGTGTCGATGCTGGCGCCGACCAAATCCAGCGGCATCAGCTTCTCCGGCGTTCTTGGCGAGCGCCAGGAAGAGATTCTCGACCTGCTGGTACGCCAGCAGAAAGCCGTGCTGATCGACCCTGTCGAACGCCAGACCGAAATGCAGGACTGAGGATGACCCTTATGCACCCACACATGATCAAATTGCTGAGCCTCTCGGGTCTGACCCTCGGCCTGCTTGCGGCCAGCCAGGGCGTGCGCGCCGACGAGGTGAAAGCACCGACGTTCACCGCCGAGCCGTGCTGCAGCCTGTGCCCGGCGGCCCATGACGCGAAGAACTACACCACGCGCTACCAGCAGAACTTCACCACCCTGGTGCAAGCCCAGGGCGACTGGCTGTTCCGGACCCAGGAAGACCTGCGTACCGAATTCGACACCACCCCGGCCGGCTACAAGCGCATGCAGCAGTTGCACGATGCGTTCAAAGCCAAGGGCGTGGAACTGGTGGTGGTCTACCAGCCGACCCGTGGCCTGGTGAACCGCAACAAGCTCAACCCCGAGGAAAAGGCCAAGTACGATTTCGACAAGGCCCTGACCAACTACAAGACCATGCTCGGCCGTTTCGCCAAGATGGGCTACGTGGTGCCGGACCTCTCGCCGCTGACCAACGAGCAGTTGCCGGATGAACTGCCGGCCCACGACTTTTACTTCCGTGGCGACCAGCACTGGACCCCTTACGGCGCCCAGCGCACCGCGAAAATCGTGGCGGCCAAGGTCAAGCAGATGCCGCAATACGCGGAAATTCCCAAGCGCGAATTCGAGACCAAGCGCTCGGGCCGCATGGGCAAGACCGGCACCCTGCACAACATGGCCGGGCAGCTGTGCGGCACCAGCTATGCGATCCAGTACATGGACCAATTCACCACCGAGCCCAAGGGCGAAGCCGGTGACGGCGACCTGTTCAGCGATTCGGGCAACCCCCAGATCACCCTGGTGGGCACCAGCCACAGCGGCAAGAACTACAACTTCGCCGGCTTCCTGCAGGAGGAAATCGGTGCCGACATCCTCAACGTCGCCTTCCCCGGCGGTGGCCTGGAAGGCTCGATGATCCAGTACCTGGGCAGCGAAGAGTTCCAGAAAAACCCGCCAAAGATCCTGATCTGGGAATTCTCGCCGCTGTACCGTCTCGATCAGGAAACCATCTACCGCCAGATGATGGCGCTGCTCGACAACGGCTGTGAGGGCAAGACCGCGCAGATGTCGGCCAGCACCACGCTCAAACCAGGCAAAAACGAACTGATGGTCAACAGCGCGAACAAAGACCTGCGCAACGCCAACCATCAGGTCGATATCCGCTTCGCCGATCCGTCGGTGAAAACCTTGCAAGCCACCCTCTGGTACATGAACGGGCGCCACGAGGACATCAAGATCGAAAAACCCGAGACATCCGATACAGACGGGCGTTTCGCCTTTGAATTGCGCACCGATGAAGACTGGGCCTCGCAGAACTTGCTGGCCGTGGAAGTGCAGGGCCCGGAAAAGGGTGCTGCGGCGCAGAAGGTCGAAGCGAAAATTTGCACACGCAACGTATTCCCAAGCGGTGGTCAGCAGACCGCCCAACTCGGGAAGTGAGGTTACTTATGCAAAAGTTATTGCTGCCCACCCTGCTAGGCCTGGCGATGTTTGCCGGCTCCGTCAACGCCGCCGCACCCCTGCGGCCGCCCCAGGGCTATTTCGCACCGATCGAAGCGTTCAAGACCGGCGACTTCAAGGAAAACTGCGACGCCATGCCGACACCCTACACCGGGCCTCTGCAATTTCGCAGCAAGTACGAAGGCTCCGACAAGGCGCGTTCGACCCTGAACGTGCAATCGGAACAGGCCTTTCGCGACAGCACCGCCGACATCACCAAGCTGGAAAAAGACACCAGCAAGCGCGTGATGCAGTTCATGCGCGACGGTCGTCCGCAGCAACTTGAATGCACGCTGAACTGGCTGGTGTCGTGGGCCAAGGCCGACGCCTTGATGTCCAAGGACTTCAACCACACCGGCAAGTCCATGCGCAAGTGGGCGCTGGGCAGCATGGCCTCGGCCTATGTGCGCTTGAAGTTTTCCGACTCGCACCCGCTGGCCAACCATCAGCAGGAATCGCAACTGATCGAGGCCTGGTTCAACAAGCTGGCCGATCAAGTGGTAAGCGACTGGGACAACCTGCCGCTGGAAAAAACCAACAACCACTCGTACTGGGCCGCCTGGTCGGTGATGGCAACGTCCATCGCCACTAACCGTCGCGACCTGTTCGATTGGGCTGTCAAGGAATACAAGGTCGGGGTGAACCAGGTCGACGACCAAGGCTTCCTGCCCAACGAATTGAAGCGTCAGCAACGGGCTTTGTCGTATCACAACTACGCCCTGCCGCCGCTGTCGATGATCGCAAGCTTTGCCCTGGTCAACGGTGTGGACCTGCGCCAGGAAAACAACAGTGCGCTCAAGCGCCTGGGCGACAAGGTACTGGCCGGGGTGAAAGACCCGGACATCTTCGAACAGAAGAACGGCAAGGAGCAGGACATGAAGGATTTGAAGCAGGCGATGAAATTCGCCTGGCTTGAGCCGTTCTGCACCCTCTACACCTGCGCCCCGGATGTGCTCGAACGCAAGCATGGCATGCAGCCATTCAAGACGTTCCGCCTGGGGGGTGACCTGACCAAGGTCTACGACCCGACGCACGAAAAAGGCAACAAAGGCAGCTAGTCGCTGATCGTTCCCACGCACTGCGTGGGAATGCAGCACGGGACGCTCTGCGTCCCAAAGCGTGACGCAGAGCGTCACAAGAGGCATTCCCACGCAGTGCGTGGGAACGATCAAAGCCTCCCCCGAAATCGTGGGGGGGTTTGGGGGGCTCTGGCCCTTGACTGTTGGTTAAACATGGAGAGATCGGGATGGTTTTCTCGTCCAATGTGTTCCTGTTTCTGTTCTTGCCGATCTTTCTCGGCTTGTACTATTTGAGCGGGCAACGCTATCGCAACCTGCTGCTGCTGATTGCCAGCTATGTGTTCTACGCCTGGTGGCGAGTGGACTTCCTGGCTTTGTTCGCCGCAGTGACCCTGTGGAATTACTGGATCGGCCTCAAAGTCGGTGCCGCCGGTGTGCGCACCAAGCCGGCCCAACGCTGGCTGTTGCTCGGCGTGGCGGTCGACCTGTGCATCCTCGGCTACTTCAAGTACGCCAACTTCGGCGTCGACAGCATCAACGTGATGATGAAGTCGATGGGCCTGGAGCCGTTCATCCTCACCCACGTGCTGTTGCCGATTGGTATCTCGTTCTACATTTTCGAGTCCATCAGCTACATCATCGACGTGTACCGTGGCGATACGCCGGCGACGCGCAACCTGATCGACTTTGCGGCGTTCGTGGCGATCTTCCCGCACCTGATCGCCGGCCCCGTGTTGCGTTTTCGCGACCTGGCCGACCAGTTCAACAACCGCACCCACACCCTCGACAAGTTCTCCGAGGGCTGCACGCGGTTCATGCAGGGTTTCATCAAGAAGGTGTTTATCGCCGACACCCTGGCGGTAGTCGCGGACCACTGCTTCGCCCTGCAAAACCCGACCACGGGCGATGCCTGGCTCGGTGCGCTGGCCTACACCGCGCAGTTGTATTTTGACTTCTCCGGCTACAGCGACATGGCCATCGGCCTGGGCTTGATGATGGGTTTCCGCTTCATGGAAAACTTCAAGCAGCCGTACATCAGCCAGTCGATCACCGAGTTCTGGCGGCGCTGGCACATCAGCCTGTCCACCTGGTTGCGCGATTACCTGTACATCACCCTGGGCGGCAACCGCAAAGGTACGCTGACCACCTATCGCAACCTGTTCCTGACCATGCTGCTCGGTGGCCTGTGGCACGGCGCCAACATCACCTACATCGTGTGGGGTGCCTGGCACGGCATGTGGCTGGCGATTGAAAAAGCCATCGGCCTCAACACCGCGCCGCGCAGCTTCAATGTGCTGCGCTGGGCCTTCACCTTCCTGCTGGTGGTGATGGGCTGGGTAATCTTCCGCGCGGAAAACCTGCACGTCGCCGGGCGTATGTACGGTGCGATGTTCAGCTTTGGCGAATGGTCGCTGTCGGAACTCAACCGCGCCAGCCTCACCGGCCTGCAAGTGGCGACCCTGGTGGTGGCCTACGCAACGCTGGCGTTCTTCGGCCTGCGCGATTTCTACCGCAATCGCCCTGCCGACAAAACCAAGCCGAGCGATCCGAGCCTGATCAAGGCCGTACCGGGCGACAACCCCGGCAGCATCCACGAGCCGGGCTTCACGGTGGGCCGTGACGCCGCCGTGCAACCGGCCTACTGGACCGCTGACTGGCCACGCTACGCCATGCGCGCCGCCGTGCTGCTGCTGTTCGTGGCGTCGATCCTGAAACTGTCGGCGCAGAGTTTCTCGCCGTTCCTTTACTTCCAATTCTGAGGGAGCCGACCATGACCCGTTCATTACGCGTCCTCTATATCGGCCTGTTCCTGGTGGTGCTGTTGGCCCTGGGCGCCTGGTCGCTGCGCAGTTTCTTCGGCTTTAGCACCAATGCCGATGCCACCGTGCTCAACGGTCGCTGGACCAAAGCCGTCGAGACCCATTACGACGACGAGTTCCCGATCAAGCGCCTGGGCACCAACCTCTGGGCGGCGCTGGACTACAAGCTGTTCAATGAAGGCCGCCCTGGCGTGGTGCTGGGCCGCGATCACTGGTTGTACAGCGACGAGGAGTTCAACCCCGCCGTCAACGAAGACCAGAACCTGCAAGACAATTACGCGCTGGTCGAAGGCGTGCGCCAGAAGCTCAAGGCCCAGGGCATCCAACTGGTGATGGCGATCGTGCCGGCCAAGGTGCGCCTGTATCCGGAGCATCTGGGTGAAGTGAAACCGGCGAGCATTCACGCCAACCTGTACCAGGACTTCCACGCCCGTGTCGCGGCGGACAAGATCATCGCCCCGGACCTGCTCGGCCCGCTGCAACAGGCCAAGCTGGGCGGCAAGCAAGTGTTCCTGCGCACCGACACCCACTGGACCCCGGACGGTGCCGAAATCGCCGCCAAGCAACTGGCCAAGGCAATTACCGACAAGACTCCGCTCAGCGGTGAGCCCCAGCGCTTCGTTACCGAAGCGGAAAAGACCGAGCCGCATAAAGGCGACCTGCGTCTGTTCCTGCCGCTGGACCCGCTGTTCGAAAACCTGATGCCGCCTAAAGAGCCGCTGGAAAAACGCGTGACGCACCTGGCCGAAACCCAGGGCGACGACGCGCTGTTCAGCGACAGCCAAACCCCGGTGGCACTGGTCGGCACCAGCTACAGCGCCAACCCCAACTGGAACTTCGTCGGCGCCCTCAAGCAAGCCCTGGGCAGCGACGTGGTCAGCTACGCCGAAGACGGCCACGGCCCGATCCTGCCGATGCTCAGCTACCTGAAAAGTGATGACTTCAAGAACAGCCCGCCGCAGGTGCTGATCTGGGAGTTCCCTGAACGCTATCTGCCCGTCAACAACGAAATCGGTGATGCCGACCCGCAGTGGGTTGCGCAGCTTAAACAAGCCGGTTCGCGCCAACAAAACATGGCACAGAACATCCCCGCTTTTAAAAATCAGAAATCCGAGACGCCCGACCGGGCGCAAAACTGAAAGAGAGGTAACTCACATGACTTTCACTACAACTCCGCGTCGTCTCGCCAAGACCCTGGCCATCGCTGCCGGCCTGAGCTTCGTATCGATGTCCGCCTTCGCCGGTGGTGACGCCGCGCTCTACGGCCCTACCGCGCCAAAAGGTTCGAGCTTCGTGCGCATCTACAACGCCAGCAACCAGGAAGTCAGCGCCACCGTCGGCAGCACCAACCTCAGCGACGTCGCACCGCTGGCCAGCAGCGACTTCAGCTTCATGCCCGGTGGTGACTACAGCGCCAAGGTCGGCAGCCAGACCGTGCCGGTCAAGCTTGCGGCCGATCACTACTACACCTTGGTCAACAACAGCAGCGGCCAGCCGCAACTGATCGAAGAGCCGCCGTTCAAGAACAAGCAGAAATCCCTGGTTCGCGTGCAGAACCTCAGCGACAAGGCACTGACCCTGAAAACCGCCGATGGCAAGACCGATGTGGTCAAGTCGGTGGCCGCCAAGGGCCGTGGCGAACGTGAAATCAACCCGGTGAAGGTGAGCCTGGCGTTGTATGACGGCGACAAGAAGGTCGGCGATGTGAAGCCGGTTGCCCTGGAGCGCGGTGAAGCAGCGGTGCTGTACGTCACCGGTTCGGGTTCGAGCCTGTCGCCAGTCTGGGTGAAACGCCCGGTGTCGACCCGCTAACTATTTCCCGGACTGAACGCAATCTACTGTAGGAGCGGGCTTGCCCGCGAAGAACGTCAACGATGACGCAGCGCCTCTGGTTTATCGCGGTGCTCTCAGGTTTTTCGCGAGCAAACTCGCTCCTACAGGATCGAGGCGCCGGTTCGGATCGAGACAAAAACAAGAGTGAAACGACAAACCTTCGTAGCTCTGACCCAAATTGATTCAAGGAGAAACACATGATCCCAGTAATCCTTTCCGGTGGTAGCGGCTCACGTCTTTGGCCGCTTTCCCGTAAACAGTTCCCAAAACAATTCCTGGCCCTGACCGGCGAGCACACGCTGTTCCAGCAAACTCTGGAGCGCCTGGTGTTCGAAGGCATGGACTCACCGATCGTGGTCTGCAACAAGGATCACCGCTTCATCGTCAACGAGCAGTTGAGCGCGCGCAAACTCGAATGCCAACGCATCCTGATGGAACCGTTCGGCCGCAACACCGCGCCGGCCGTGGCCCTGACCGCGATGATGCTGGTCAATGAAGGCCGTGACGAGTTGATGCTGGTGCTGCCCGCCGACCACGTCATCGACGACCAGAAAGCCCTGCAACGCGCCCTGGCCCTGGCCACCGTGGCGGCCGAGCGCGGCGAAATGGTGCTGTTCGGCGTACCGGCCACGCGCCCGGAAACCGGCTACGGCTACATCAAGTCCACCAACGATTCGCTGCTGCCCGAAGGCGTGAGCCGCGTACAGCAGTTCGTGGAAAAACCCGATGAAAAACGCG
Organism: Pseudomonas sp. R1-43-08; assembly: GCF_003852255.1. NCBI lineage: Bacteria > Pseudomonadati > Pseudomonadota > Gammaproteobacteria > Pseudomonadales > Pseudomonadaceae > Pseudomonas > Pseudomonas sp. R1-43-08. The sequence goes on along the minus strand of NZ_CP027734.1, from coordinate 1,083,611 downwards.
CGGTCGAGTTCGTCAAAAGCGGTGGCTACTTCTGGAACAGCGGCATGTTCCTGTTCCGCGCCAGCCGTTTCCTGGAAGAGCTGAAAAAGCACGACCCGGACATCTACGACACCTGCGTGCTGACCCTGGAGCGCAGCGAGCAGACCGCCGACACCGTGACGTTCGATGAAGCCACCTTCGCCTGCTGCCCGGACAACTCCATCGACTACGCCGTGATGGAAAAAACCCAGCGCGCCTGTGTGGTGCCACTGAGCGCCGGTTGGAGCGATGTGGGTTGCTGGGCCTCGCTGTGGGCGGTCAACGAAAAAGACGCCAACGGCAACGTGAGCAAGGGTGACGTGGTCATCCAGGACAGCCGCAACTGCATGGTGCATGGCAACGGCAAGCTGGTCTCGGTGATCGGCCTGGACAATATCGTGGTGGTGGAAACCAAGGACGCGATGATGATTGCCCACAAGGACAAGGTCCAGGGCGTCAAGCAGATGGTCGCCACCCTCAATGAGCAGGGGCGCAGCGAAACCCAGAACCACTGCGAAGTGTATCGTCCGTGGGGCTCCTACGATTCGGTGGACATGGGCGGGCGGTTCCAGGTCAAGCACATCTCGGTCAAGCCGGGCGCCTGCCTGTCACTGCAGATGCACCACCACCGCGCCGAACACTGGATCGTGGTCAGCGGCACCGCTGAAGTCACCTGTGACGACAACGTGTTCCTGCTGTGCGAGAACCAGTCCACTTACATCCCGATTGCCTCGGTGCACCGCCTGCGCAACCCGGGCAAGATCCCGTTGGAGATCATCGAAGTGCAATCGGGCAGCTACCTGGGCGAAGACGATATCGAGCGGTTCGAAGATATCTACGGCCGCTCGACGCCAATTGAACGTGGTGTTTCCGTGAAAACTATCGCGCAATAAAGGAGTCGTACAGAAAGCCCCCGCCCAGCCGGCTGCGTCCCCTATCCGCAGCCGGTCAGGCGGGGGCTTTTTAATGCAATGAATGTTGCACGGCGTCGCAGCTTGCAAACCCAAACTGTTGGCCGTGCAGTGCATCAAGATGCCGACCCAGCCGGCCGATCATTTCTGCACAGGCGGCTGGGCAGCGGGCCCGCAGCTCAATAGCAGGCCGACATGGCTACTTGGCCCAGTTCCGCGGGGCAAAGGCATTGTAATTACCCGTCTCGTGATCCTTGCCAGCCTCTTTATAAGTGCCCTTGCCAATTTTTTCAGCCGTTTTGCCTCCCCATATCAAAGCCGTACCCACCGCTTTGGAGCTTGCACCACCTGATTTCGTCATGCTCTGTCCAACCGTTTTTGCCACCCCCCCAGCTATCGTCAAAGCAGCCCCTTTGGCTTGATCCGAGTTCATCGAAAGCCTAGGGGAAACGTATGAACTGAGTTGGTCGCTGAGACCTTGCATGACAGTCTGCCGCAAGCTTGTCAGCCCCAGGTTCTGCATACGCGGCAATGATGTTGAGCCGACCTCTGGATTGGGCGCTTGACTGATTGCTGCCGACACAGCGGGCGGTACCGGCGCCATAGGTGCGCTGAGGGAGGTCAACACGGGTGTGGCGATATTTGAGACGGTCATATAAAGCACCTGAATTCATGAATCTACGGTTGGGCACCTTCCTGGCTTTCAAGGACATTCCTTGTAAAAACTTCGTGGCAAAAGAGAGCGATGCAGTTCCTGCATCAGAGGGAACAGATACCTGCGCACGAGGGAAAGCAGCGCTGCACCATAGGCAATCGGCCCGCCCCACGAGTAGGATGTTTTATCCCTGTGCGAGGTTGCGTGTATGTTCTTTGGTGTGTTGCTGATCATCACCTGGCTGGTCCTGCTGCTGCGCTATCCAGCCAAGGCCCTGCCGGTGTCGCTGGCCGCTGCCGTCGGCCTGGGTTTGGTGGCAGTCTGGGTGGCGTGGCTCGACAACCGCGAAGCCGCGCAACTGGCCCGCCTGGAACTGCGCGTCAGCTACGCTGCGCAGGAATGCCCTGCCGACCGCCCATTGAAGCTGACGCTGAACAACGGCAACGATGTACCGCTGACCGAACTGCGCTGGCGTATCGCCGCCTACGCACCCGGCGACACCGTGAACCTGGCCGACAACGTGTACGCGGCCCCGCGCTATCGCGGCCCCGGCGAGCTGCAGGCCGGCGCCACCTGGGACGACTGCCTGCCCGTCCCGCCGTTACGCCCCGGCTACCGCCCACAAACCCTGGAATTTCGCGCCGAGCACTTGCAAGGCAGCTTCTCGGACTGACAAAGGATTGATGCATGCCCAACGTACTGATCACCGGTTGCTCCAGCGGCATAGGCCGCGCCCTGGCTGATGCGTTCAAGTCCGCCGGCTTCGAGGTGTGGGCCAGCGCCCGTCGCACAGACGATGTCGCCGCCCTCGCCGCCGCCGGCTTCAACGCTGTGCAGCTGGACGTCAACGACCCTGGCGCCTTGCAGCGCCTGGCCGAACAACTGAGCGAGCTCGATGTGCTGGTTAACAACGCCGGCTACGGCGCCATGGGCCCTCTGCTCGATGGCGGCACCGAGGCGATGCAACGCCAGTTCGAGACCAACGTGTTTTCCATCGTCGGCGTGACGCAGGCGCTGTTTCCCGCCCTGCGGCGCGGCAGAGGCCTGGTCATCAATATCGGCAGCGTCTCCGGCGTACTGGTCACACCCTTCGCCGGGGCCTACTGCGCGTCGAAAGCCGCCGTACATGCATTGAGCGACGCCCTGCGCATGGAGCTGGCGCCGTTTGGCGTGCGCGTCATGGAGGTTCAACCCGGTGCGATCGATACACACTTTGCAAAGAATGCCGGGGCCCAGGCCGAGCTGTTGATCAATGAACAGTCGCCGTGGTGGCCGTTGCGTGAAGGCATTCGTGCGCGCGCCAAGGCCTCGCAGGACAAGCCGACTTCGGCCAGCAAGTTTGCGGCGGATGTGCTCAAGGCCGTACAACAAACCCAGCCACCGCGCCTGTTGCGCTCGGGCAATGGCAGTCGAGCGTTGCCTTTGATGGCGACGCTGTTGCCCAAAGGGTTGCTGGAGACGATGTTGAAGAAGCGCTTTGGGTTGGGTGGCGTGTTGTAAGCATCTATGAAGCGCACCTGCCAAAACCTGGGATGAGTGCCATAATCGCCGCCTGCCTATAGACACTGACTGGCCCCACAAGGGTAATGCGATGGAAATCAGAAAAATTCGACTGAATAACGTCGGTCGTTTTACCGACTTGGAAGTCGCCTTTGCGCCGACCGAAAAGCATGCGTCGAAGGTGACGGTGTTTGTGGGGAATAATGGGGCGGGGAAGACGACGATTCTAAGATCGCTGGCCACCTCTCTAAGCTGGTTGGTTGCAAGAACTCGATCCGACAGCGGCAGCGGCAGCCCTATTGAAGAAAGCGCCTTACGCAACGGTTCAAACGTTGCGTCAATCTCTATCGAGGCCGAAGAACTGTATGTTGACTTCCATTGGTCTTTGGCAAAGTCCAGGCGGGGTCGGAAGGCAAAGGTCACCAGCGAACTCGGCGACGCATCAGCTCTGGCTAGTGTTTATAGGGACAATTTAACGCGTGACGAAAACACGTCTGTTCCCCTCATTGCCTACTATCCAGTCGAACGTTCAGTACTTGAAGTTCCCCTGAAGATTAAAACCCGGCACAGCTTTAGCCAGTTGGACGGCTACGATAACTCCTTAAACCGAGGTGTAGACTTTCGCCGCTTCTTCGAATGGTTCCGGGAGCGAGAGGACAGTGAAAACGAAACCGGTATTTCAGCTAGTGCATTAGCAGAAGTGCAAAAAATCATTGGCACGCCGGACAGTCAGTTATGGAAATACCTGGAAAAAGCACACGCCTCATCTCGTGATCGACAGTTAACAGCCGTCCGTTCCGCTGTAGGAGCGTTCATGCCTGGGTTCACTAACCTGCGTGTCCAACGTCGACCACATTTGCATATGGCTATCGATAAATCCGGCCACACGTTGGATGTCTCCCAATTGTCACAAGGCGAAAAGTCCATGATGGCCTTGGTTGGCGACATAGCCCGTCGTCTTGCCATGATGAATCCTTCCCTGGAAAACCCACTACAGGGCTACGGCGTCGTGCTCATCGACGAAGTAGATCTCCATTTACACCCTAAGTGGCAACGCCGCCTGATCCACCAATTCACAGAAACCTTCCCCAACTGCCAGTTCATCCTGACTACCCACTCGCCACTGGTAATCAGCGATAGCAAAGACGTCCTATGCTATGTCCTCGATGACGGCGAATTGGAAGAGCGCAATGGCCTCTACGGCCTCGATGCCAATCAGGTACTGCTCAGTGTCATGGACACCGACGTTCGCAACAGCAAGGTTCAAGCCCGGCTTGATCGCCTGCTAGAGCTGCTGCAAGACAAAAAATTAAAAGAGGCAAAAACCCTCTTCGAAGAACTGTCCACCGACTTGCCCGCCGGTCATATCGAACTGACCAAAGCCGCCCTTCTGATTCGCAAATTGGAGTTGCGCAGTGCGTAAGATCACCAAAGGAGATGAGCCAGCCGCCCTGACACAATGGAAGCGCACGCACCCGAATGGCGGCTATACAGATTTAAGCCCCCAAGAAAGAACCTGTATCCGAGAAGCCTGTATCGAAGAACAACATGGCCTATGTGCGTATTGCTGCCACGGAATCACATCAGGCAGCGCCCACAACGAACATGTTGAGGCCAGGCAAACAGCGCCACACCGTTCGTTGGACTTCTCTAATATCGTTGCCAGTTGCAACCGTAGTAAGCAGTGCGGCAAAGCGCACGCCCATCAGGTTTTGCCGCTTACCTCCTTGATGAATGAGTGCGAAACCGAGCTGAAATTTTATCTGTCCGGTCGTGTGGAAGGCCTGACTCCCAGAGCAGTAACCTCTATTCAAGTACTGAACCTTGGAAACAGTCGTGAAAACAATCGCGCCCTGTTCGGCGCCAGAAAGTCCATCCTGGATGCACTGCTCTATGACAGCGGTATGGACGGCGATGACCTTGAAGTCGCCGATTTCGACTTGTTGATGATACTAAGGGAGGAGCTGCAACAACCCGACGCCAACAACCGCCTGAAACCCTTCGCCCCCGTTCTGGTGAATGGAATTCGCCATTTAAGCGCCTGAAAGTGAGTACACCATGATCGACTACAGCGACTTTTTCGAAGAAGTGATCCAGACCCACGTCGAAATCGAGCAATGGTTTGCCGGCGTCGCGCCCGAAGGCACCCTGCAGAGCCTGCTCGCGCGCTTCTCGCCCGAATTCAGCATGGTCGCGCCCGCCACGGGTACGCGGGTCAACACAGCCGGGGTGAATGCCCTGTTCACTCGCCTTGGCGGCATGCGGCCAGGGCTGAAAATCACCTTGAGCGAAATGACCGGCATCGACCGGCATGCACGCGGTGCCACGGTGACTTATCGCGAGCATCAGGTTGATGACAGCGGTACGCAGACGGATCGACGGGCGACGGTGGTGTTCGAGAAGCAGGCCAGTGGTGCGCTGTTGTGGCGCCATTTGCATGAAACTTTTATCAAGGCCTGACTCGATTGAAGAATGTGGGAGGGGACAAGCCCTAATGCCAGTCAGTTAAGCGTACACCACCGTCTGTAGGAGCGAGCTTGCTCGCGAAAAACGTCAACGATAACGCGTGCTTCCCGAATAAACGCGGTGCCTGTGAGTTTTTCGCGAGCAAGGGCTAGCCGCCCGCCTCGTTCCTACAAAAAGCCTTAACTGACTGGCATTAGGGCAAGCCCCCTCCCACATTTTAGTTTTGCGTCTGATTGACGATCACGGTGCAGGTAATCCCCGCCGCCAGCAGCACGCCTTCCGGCACTTCATCAATGTGAATCCGTACCGGCACGCGCTGGGCGAGCCTCACCCAGTTGAACGTAGGGTTCACATCGGCAATCAGCTCGCGGCTCTCGGGGTTGTCGCGGTCGTAGATGCCGCGCGAGATGCTTTCCACGTGGCCTTTGAGGGTCTCGCCACTCATCAGTTGCATGTCGGCCTTGTCGCCGATTTTGACGTGGGGCAGCTTGGTCTCTTCGAAAAAACCGTAAACCCAGAACGAGTTCATATCCACCACGGCCATCTTGGCCTCACCGATGCGCGCATAGTCACCGCGATGCACATTGAGGTTGGTGACGTAGCCGTCCACTGCCGCCAAAACCTGTGTGCGTTTCAAATTCAGTTCGGCCGCTTCCAGTTGCGCCAGCGCGTGCTGGTAATCAGCCAGTGCCGAGTCGGCAATATTGCTGGCGTCGTCGCGGTTTTCCTTGGAGATCACCAGCGCATCGAGGTCGGCGCGACGGTGTGCGTTGACCTTGCGCATTTCCCAGGTGGCCTTACGCGAGGCAACCAGCGACTGCGCCTGCTTGACCGCGATGCGGTAGTGCTCGGGGTCGATCTGCATCAACAGGTCGCCCTTCTTCACCAACTGGTTATCACGCACCGGCACGTCCACCACTTCGCCAGTGACGTCGGCAGCGACGTTGATGATATCGGCGCGTACACGGCCGTCGCGGGTCCACGGCGTTTCCATGTAGTGCACCCACAACGTGCGGCCAATCCAGATCGCCAACGCCAGCACCAGCAAGGTCGCGAGCAGGCTGAAAAACTTTTTCATCGGGGCATTCTCAACGGTAGACGCTCAGCGCCAGGGCGCCGAACAGGCAAACGAACAGGCTCAGGCGCAGCAACGCCGGGTGCCAGAAAAACCGGTACAGGTCGAACCCGGCCAGGAAACGGTCCAGGGCCCAGGCCAGCACAGCCGCGATCAGGAACATCAGGGTCATGCTCGGCATATAGAGGCCGTGGAAGGCGATTTCACGGGGCATTCATGGCTCCTTGCGTGGTGCCTTTTAGGGCCGCCAACGGCGATTGCGGGTCGAGCAACGAGGTGCGGATAAAGTGCAGGTAGCTTTTCACACGGCGCAGGGCCGAGGTGTCGAAGTGCGGCGCGAAGGGTTCGTCGGTGGCCTGCACGCGGCTGATCGCATGGTCGACGGCGATCAGCCCGCGCTCCAGGTTGCTGGCGCTGGGCTGCAGGAACAGCCGCACCAGCGAGCGCCCCATCACGCGGATTGCCTGGCGCCAGGGCTGGGATTCGGCGTACGCCGGGTGCACCGGCAGGATCGCCTGTTCCTTGCGCAATTCGATGATCGCGTGGCCGACCTCCAGCACCACGAACATCCAACGCAGCAGAGCGCGCTGCACCTGCGGCTGGCCGGCGGCGAGGCCATAGGCCTGGTGCAGCAGGTCACGGGTGCGGCTTTCGAAACTCGACGCCAGGCCCTTGAGCTTGCCGCTGATCGCGTACACCACTTGCTCGCGCAGGTCTTGCTCGAGGCGACGCCACAGCCAGCGGCTATTGGGCGGCAGGATGATTGCCCCGGCCGCCGCGCACACCAGCATGCCGATGACCATGGCGATGTAGTCGTTGATAAAGCTGTAAGGGTTGTAGAGCGTCAGGTTATCCGGCACCGAGCCGGTGCTGAAGAAGATCAGCAAGCCCACGCCGACCCCGGCGTACTGCGGGCGTGAGGCGAGAAAGGCGCCGAAAATGATCACCGGCGCCAGCATCACGCACAGCAGCGCGAAGCCATCGATCAAGGGAAACACGAAGAACATTTCGACGAAGCCCACCAGCGCACCGATCAAGGTGCCGCAGGCCATCTGGAAGGCCATGCGCTTGGGGTTGGGCGTGGCGGCGGACAGGCCGACGGTGGCGGCCGCGATCAAGGTCATGGTGGCGCCGCTGGGCCAGGCCGTGGCTACCCAATAACTGCCGAGCACGACCAGGATGAACGAGGCGCGTATCCCGGCGGCGGCGCAGGCCAGCCAGTTGGTTTTCGGCGTGTAGGCCTGGTCCCAGTCTTCCCGCGCGTGGCGGTGATCGGCCAGGGACGCATGGGTTTGCGCATAGTTGTGCAGGTCGTCGACGAAGCGGTACAGCAGCTCGTAGGCGGTATGAAAATCCAGTTGTTCGGCTTCGGTGGGGGCGCTTTGCTGGAAGCCGGCGCGCAGGCTGCGCACCTTGGCGGGCAAGCTGTCCTTATAGGCACTGAGCAAGTTGACCAACCGTGCCGCGTCGGGGCTGGTCAGCGCCTGGCCGGAAAACCCGTCGAGCACTTCGGCCAGGTCCTGCAGGCCGGGCTTGATCGCCGCGACCACGTGATCGGCTGCGTCGGCGCGCAACCGCGCCAGCAACTGGTGCAAGGCGTTGAAGCGCGTGGTGATGCTCATGAACTCGCTGTTGAGGCGATTGAGCCGGCCGTTGCGCCGGCGCATGTGCGGGTCTTCGAACACGGTGACGCTGCGCAAACCTTCCAAGCCCACTGCCTCGGCGATAAAGCGCACGTTGGTGCTTTCAAAGCCTTCACGCTGACTGCGACCGCGCAGACCGTCGGTGACGAACAGCGCGAACACCCCAAAGCGTTGATACAGCGCATTGCGCATCGCGGCGCTGGAGGTCTGCGGCAGTATCGCGGCGCTGACCAGCGTCGAGCAGAGAATCCCCAGGGAAATCTCCAGCACGCGCCACACCGCCGCCATAAAGGCGCCGTCCGGGTGGGCCAGCGCCGGCAAGCCGACCATCGCCGCCGTGTAGCCGGCGAGCACAAACCCGTAGGCGCGAAAGTTACGGTTACGCGTCGCACCGGCGGTGCAGATACCCACCCAGATGGCCAGGGCGCCGAGGAATAGTTCGGTGTTCTGCGCAAACAAGGCGATCAGCAACACCATCACCGCCGAACCGGCCAAGGTGCCGAGAAAGCGGTAAAAACTCTTGGCGAATACCTGGCCGCTCTGCGGTTGCATCACGATAAATACGGTGATCATCGCGGTGCGCGGCTGCGGCAGTTCCAGGCGCATCGCTAGCCACAGCGTGAGGAACGCAGCGAGCAGCACCTTGAAGATATACACCCAGGTCACGCCATCGCTGCGCGCCCAGTCGAAAAAACCACGGCGCCACTCAAGGGCGTGCAGCCAGCGCAGGGGTGCAGGCAAAGAAATCATGGCCATCTACTCAGTGATCGAACACGGCCAGCGCCGCGGGGGGCTTGCCGGGGAGGGTCTTGTCGTTGCGTGGTACATCGTCGTCGGCACCGAGGCCACCGCCCAAGGCAGTCACCAGTTCGGCGTGAGCATTCAGGCGTGCGGCCTGTACGTGTTGCGCTATCTGCTGCTGGCGAAACAGCAGGGTCTGGGCGTTCAGCACATTGAGGTAGTCGGTGAGGCCGCGCTGATAGGCGATGATCGCGATGTCGTAGGTTTTCTGCGCCGACGCCACCGATTGCGCGGCAAACGCCGCCTGTTTGTCCATGGACTCGCGGCGGATCAGTTGGTCACTGATGCCCTTGAGCGCATTGACCAGAGTCTGGTTGTAATGCGCCACGGCGATGTCATAACCGGCGCTGGCTTGCCCCAGTTGCGCACGCAGACGCCCACCGTCAAAGATCGGCAGGGTAATAGCCGGGCCGACGTTGTAATTGAATTTGCTGCCCGCAAGGAACTCCAGCATGCCGCCACCGGTGGCCATGAAACCGAGGCTGCCGACCAGATCGACGTTGGGGTAGAAGCCTGCATGGGCGACGTCGATGCCACGCGCCTGCGCCGCCACCTGCCAGCGACTGGCGACCACATCCGGACGCTGGCCGAGCAATTGCGCAGGCAAATTCGAGGGTAATTTCAGCGCAGCGGCGAGCGACAGGCTGGGGCGTTGCAATTGCGCGCCCTCGCCCGGACCTTTGCCGGCCAGCGCCGCCAGCTGGTTGCGGCTCAGGGCGATTTCCTCATCGAGGGCGTCCAACTGACGGTGGGTTTCCGGCAGCGGGGTCTGTGCCTGGCTGACGTCGAAGTGCGTGCCGATCCCGGCGTCCAGGCGCTTGTTGGCCAGATCCAGCATCTGCTGTTGCTGGGCCAAGGTGGCAGCGACAATGTCGCGATCGGCGTAATGCAACGACAACTGGATGTAGGCGCGCACCACGTTGTTCTGCAGCTCGAGCTGGGCCTGGCGCGCTTGGGCTGCGCTCATATGAGCCAGGTCGACGGCACGCTCGGTGGCGTTGCTTTCGCGGCCCCACAGGTCGAGTGCGTAACTCAAGCCCAGGGATGCATTGTTATCCCAGGTGTTCGCACCGCTCAATTCGCCGGGGCCGTAGAATTGATCCTTCGGCCAGTTGTGGCGTTTGAGGGTGGTGTCGCTGTCGATCTGCACGGACTCGGCAGACTCCGCCACCCCGGCCATGGCGCGCGCTTCACGCACCCGTGCGGCGGCCATGGCCATACTCGGACTGTTTTGCGTGGCAAGTTCCACCCAGCGGTTCAGTTGCGGATCGCCGTAGGCCTGCCACCATCGGGCGGTGGGCCAGTGGGCGTCGCTGGCGGCGTTCTGGATCGCTTCGTCCGTGGCCAGCTCGTTGGCATTCAAGGATTGGCCCTGGGGGCCGATTCCTGCGGTTCCGATACAGCCGCTGATGGCGAGCGTAAAGGCCCAAACACTGAGAGTCTTCAGCTCTCTGCTGATGCGACGCGGCACGCTGACGAATTCCTGAGAGGGTGTTACGGGGAGAGGTGGCGCAATTCTAGGGCCCGCGATGGGCGCCGATAAGCTGTCATTCCTGTGAATCTTTGTTACCGTTAAGGCGATAATCCGTTGGTAGGGATCACTGGACGGCGCAACTTTCTGTCACAATTTGCCATCTCCCTTGAGAACACCCCATGGACACTTTGCAAAACATGCGCGCGTTCAGTTGCGTTGCAGAGGCCGGCAGCTTCACCGCCGCCGCCGCGCAGCTGGACACCACCACCGCCAACGTCTCGCGCGCGGTCTCGAACCTTGAGGCCCACCTGCAAACCCGCTTGCTCAACCGCACCACTCGCCGCATCGCGCTGACCGAGGCCGGTAAGCGCTATTTACTGCGCTGCGAGCAGATCCTCGCCTACGTCGAGGAAGCCGAGGCGGAAGCCAGCGACGCCCATGCGCGTCCCGCCGGGCAATTGAAAGTGCACACCATGACCGGTATCGGCCAGCACTTCGTGATCGACGCGATTGCCCGCTACCGCCGCACCCACCCCGACGTGACCTTCGACCTGACGCTCGCCAACCGCGTGCCGGACCTGCTCGATGAGGGCTATGACGTGTCCATCGTGCTGGCCAGCGAACTGCCCGATTCCGGTTTCGTCTCGCAGCGCCTGGGCATCACCTACAGCATCGCCTGCGCCTCGCCGGAATACGTCAAGGCCAAGGGTTGCGCACAAAGGCCCCAGGATTTGCTCAATCACGCCTGCCTGCGCCTGGTCAGCCCGGTGATCCAGCTGGATAAATGGACCTTCAACGGGCCCGAAGGCCAGGAAAGCGTTGCGGTGAACAGCTCGCCGTTTTTGGTCAATTCGGCCGACGCGATGAAAACCGCGATCACCAGCGGCATGGGCGTCGGCCTGCTGCCGGTGTATGCCGCGATAGAAGGTTTGCGTAACGGCACGCTGGTGCGGGTAATGCCCAACTACCGTTCCCAGGAGCTGAACCTGTACGCCATCTACCCGTCGCGCCAATACCTGGATGCGAAGATCAAGACCTGGGTGGAATACTTGCGCGGTTCGCTGCCGGAGATTCTCGCGGCTCATCAAGCGGAATTGGTGGCATACGAGTTGAGCGGCACCCTGAGCGGTGCGCGTTTGGCGAACTGATTGCTGGCAGACGATAAAGAACCTTGTGGGAGGGGGCTTGCCCTCCCACATGGGTTCAACGGGGTCCTGACAATATGTTAGGTTGCTTGGCATTCTTCCGTAGTCGATGAGCCCGCCTGCAATGAAAAAGACTGTCCTTGCCTTCAGCCGTGTCACCCCGCAAATGATCGAACGCCTGCAACAGGATTTCGAGGTGATTGCGCCCAACCCCAAGCTGGGGGACATCAACGCCCAATTCAACGAAGCCCTGCCCCACGCCCACGGTCTGATCGGCGTGGGCCGCAAGCTGGGCCGCGAACAGCTTGAAGGCGCGCGTCAGCTGGAGGTGGTGTCCAGTGTGTCGGTGGGCTACGACAACTACGATGTCGCCTACTTCAACGAGCGCGGGATCATGCTCACCAATACCCCCGATGTGCTCACCGAAAGCACCGCCGACCTGGCCTTCGCCCTGTTGATGAGCAGCGCACGCCGCGTGGCCGAACTGGACGCCTGGACCAAGGCCGGCCAGTGGAAAGCCAGCGTTGGCGCCCCGTTGTTTGGCTGCGATGTGCACGGCAAGACCCTGGGCATCGTCGGCATGGGCAATATCGGCGCGGCCGTGGCCCGGCGTGGGCGCCTGGGCTTCAATATGCCGATCCTGTACAGCGGCAACAGCCGCAAGAGCGCACTGGAACAAGAGCTGGGCGCACAGTTTCGCAGCCTGGACCAGTTGCTGGCCGAAGCGGATTTCGTTTGCCTGGTGGTGCCGCTAAGCGACAAGACCCGTCACCTGATCAGCAGCCGGGAGCTGGCACTGATGAAGTCCAGTGCGATCCTGATCAACATCTCCCGTGGCCCGGTAGTGGACGAGCCCGCGCTGATCCAGGCCCTGCAGACCCAGCGCATTCGTGGCGCCGGGCTGGATGTGTATGAAAAGGAACCGCTGGCCGAGTCGCCCCTGTTCCAGTTGAGCAATGCGGTGACGCTGCCGCATATCGGTTCGGCGACCCATGAAACCCGCGAAGCCATGGCCAACCGCGCGCTCGACAACCTGCGCAGCGCCCTGCTCGGCCAACGCCCGCAGGACCTGGTGAATCCACAGGTTTGGAAAGGCTGACACCCCGCCCTGTTGGAACGCGCTTGTTGTGGCGAGCTTGCTCGCGCTGGAGTGCGTAGCGCTCCCAGGCTTTTTGGGGCCGCTTCGCAGCCCAGCGGGAGCAAGCTCCCTCGCCACAAGTCACACCTTTAGTTTTTCGTGAGAGGGTCGATAACCTTCCATAGATCGCCACCCCTGATCCACAGAAGGTTTTTATGTCCACCACCAAAGCCCGCGCAGACTCACTTTCGCTTCTGCTCTTTACCTTGCGCAGCGGCAAGCTGATGGCGATCAACCTGCTGAAAGTCAGCGAAATCATCCCCTGCCCTCCGCTGACCAAACTGCCGGAGTCGCACCCTCACGTCAAAGGCATTGCCACGTTGCGCGGTAACTCGTTGGCGGTGATCGACTTGAGCCGCGCCCTGGGCGAGATGCCGTTGCAGGACCCGAACGGCGGCTGCCTGATCGTCACCGATGTCAGCCGTTCCAAGCAGGGCTTGCATGTGCAGGCGGTGAGCAAGATCGTGCATTGCCTGACCACCGATATCCGCCCACCGCCCTATGGCTCCGGCGGTAATCGCGCATTTATCACCGGGGTGACCCAGGTGGAAGGCGGCCTGGTGCAGGTGCTGGATATCGAGAAAGTCATCCATGGCATCGCCCCGGCACCGATAGAAGTCGCGCCGACCGACCTGACCATGGAAGAAGCCGAAGTCCTCGGCCATGCACGCATCCTGGTGGTGGATGACAGCCAAGTGGCGCTGCAGCAATCGGTGCATACGCTGCGCAACCTCGGGCTGACGTGTCACACCGCGCGCAGCGCCAAGGAGGCCATCGACGTGCTGCTGGAGCTGCAAGGCACGGGCGAGCAAATCAATGTGGTGGTGTCGGACATCGAAATGTCCGAGATGGACGGTTATGCCCTCACCCGCACGCTGCGCGAAACTCCGGACTTCCAGCAGCTCTACGTGCTGTTGCACACCTCCCTGGACAGCGCGATGAACAGTGAAAAAGCCCGCCTGGCCGGCGCCGATGCAGTGCTGACCAAGTTTTCCTCCCCCGAGCTGACCAAGTGCCTGGTGGTGGCTGCGCAAACCGTGGCGCAAAAGGGTTTGTAAGCCTTGGCTGAGTATTTCCAGCTGCTGCGACGCGACCTGACCGGCAGCCTGCCGGCGCCGCAGTGGCCGGCCAACACCCAGCTGGATCACTATCGCGATGAACTGGCCCCGGCGATTCACGCGGTACTGCGCATGACCCAGGACCAGGGCGGTGGCCGTGTCGCGGGCCTTGAGCAATGGCGCCGGCAATTCGTTGCCGATGCCGAGTTCGACCCCTCGTTGTGCCTGGTAGCCAGTAACGCCGAGGGCATTCTCGGCGTGGCGCAATGCTGGACCAGTGCCTTTATCAAGAACCTCTCGATACACCCCTGCGCCCAGGGCCAGGGGCTTGGCCGAGCGTTGCTGCTGCATGCCTTCCACGTTTTCAAGCAGCGCGGCGAACCCTATGTGGACCTCAAGGTGCTGGAGAGCAATCTGCGCGCGCGGCAGCTGTATGAAAGTGCAGGCATGCGGTTCGTCCTGCGCGACGTGGTTCCTGAGGACTGACGTTCACTGGCGCATAACTTGCTTCCAGAGAGCCCAAGCGGTGGATAGAGGTAAAAACCCGTCACTGCCCAAGCTTGCCCTCTGACCTTGCCTGGTGACAGATCCGCCATGAATACTCACTTTTCCTGCGTAGGTTGTGGCAAATGCTGCTCCGATCACCACGTACCCCTGACCCTCGACGAAGCCCGGCAGTGGGCGGCGGACGGTGGCAATGTCATTGTTCTGGTAGAAGGTTTTCTCGCCAGCGGCCTGGGTTTGCCCCAGCAGCAGCGTGAACATGCCGAACGCCGTTCAGTGGTGGTGCCCAGCGGCAATACCCAGGCATTCGTGGCGATCACCTTTGCGGCCTACAACGCCGGGCGCTGTCGGAATCTTGACGAAGACAATCGCTGCGGCATCTATGAACGACGTCCGCTGGTGTGCCGGATCTATCCGATGGAAATCAATCCGCACATCCCGCTGAACCCGAGCGCCAAGGATTGCCCGCCGGAATCCTGGGAACAGGGGCCGGCGTTGATCGTGGGCGGGGCATTGATGGATGCTGAACTGGCTGAACTGATCCGCCGTTCACGCCAGGCCGACCGTGACGATGTGCAAACCAAGGAGGCCGTGTGTGCCTTGCTGGGGATTCGTACCACCGCACTCAAGGGCGACGGGTTCACGGCGTATTTGCCGGATATGAATGCCTTTGCCCAAGCCATTGCGTTGGCAACTGACCAGCCGATCACGGCCAACGAGTGGGTGTTTCACGTCTCCGGGATGGATATTGCCGAACAACTGCTGGATGCCGGGGCGCAGATTGCTACCGAAGTGCCGGCCAATTACGCGTTTATCCCGTTGCGGGCGGCTTGAGGCTCGACGGGTTCACGGGGGCGGTGTCGAGGCGGTAGGGCTGGAGGATGCGCTGGTACTCGCCGTTCTGCTTGAGTTGCTCAAGGGCATGATTGAGTTCGGTACGCAACACGGTATCGGTTTTGCGCAGTGCAATCGCGACACTGTTGCCCAACAGGTCAGACGATACCGGCGGGCCCATGAAATCGAAATCCATGCCTTCAGGCGTGTCGAGCAAGGCCTCTCGGATTTCCACGGCGCCCTGCAGCGTCGCATCGATCTCGCCCGCAACCAGGCCGCGCACCAGTTGGTCATTGAGCCAGTAGCTCTCGATGATCACGCCAGCCGGCGCCCACTGCGACCGGGCAAAGGCTTCGCGATTGCTCCTGACCAACACCCCGACCCGCTTGCCCTTGAGTAACCGCTTGTGCGGGCTCAAGCCTGAGTTTCTGCGGGCCACCAGCCAGGTAGTGATCGGGTAGAGATCATCGCTGAAATTGACTCTCTGCTGTCGACTCAAGGTCGGTGCCATCCCCATGATCGCGTCGAATTGCCGGGCATCGAGGGCGGGGAAGTTTTCCATGACGATCTGGTCGACCCACGTGCAATGCACATTGAGCTGCACGCACAGGGCGTTACCCAATTCGATATTGAGCCCCACCAATTGCCCTTGCGGATTACGGCTTTGAAAGGGGGGAAAATGCGCCGCGACAGCGAAGCGGATTTCGCGTCGCGGCGGCTCGGCGGCGGCCACGGCCTCCACCGATAACAGGAGGGCAAGCGCCACACAGAGATGTATCAAAGCCACGGGAAACGTCCTTTTCCGGAGAGAGCTGCGTCGCCATGTCCCGATACAAATGATCAGGGCAAGGCGATGCTGCGCAAGCTTTCAAGAAACGGTCGCGGACCTACAATAAGAAATATCGACGCGAGCTGTAGGCAACTGCCTATACGGCGAATATGCGCATTACTCTCAACGTTTACCCATCGAACGACGCGTACCCGACGGCGCCATGCCCGGCGTTTTGGTATGGCCATTCTTCGCGCCACCTTTGTACCAGGGCTGGGCGGCCTGCTTGGCCCCGGCCAGTTCACCCGGGTTGAAAGGGAACTTGAACGCCGGGATTTCGGCTTTTTCAACGCCGTCGGCATCGACCGAATCGACGAGGTCGACCGCTTCAACGGGGGGTTGGATCGGGGAAGTCATGGGTGCTCCGAGGTGCGCAAAAGATGAAGCGGGCCCGGCAAGCGGGCCACAGTGGCGCGCAGTATACCTGCGCGCCCCGGATCTTTAAGCGTCGTCGTACGAATGGTCGCCGCTTAACTGACAGCACTGTCAGATAGCCGTCACTCTGCTGACCCGATCAAAAGGCTATAACGGTCATTCCACGTTTCCGATCCTTCGCCTGGCGCCACCTCTATGCCCACAAAACGAAACACGGCCCTACTGGTGGGCGCCCTTCTGGTCCTGGCGCTGGCAGCCTGGACCTTGACTCGGCCCGCCAAGGCCCGGCTGGCGGCACCCAGCGCCATTCCCGTGCGCGTGGTGAGCGTGGCGCAAGAGGATGTCCCGCGGTTCGTCAGCGGCATTGGCACGGTGTTGTCGTTGCACAGCGTGGTGATCCGCCCGCAGATCGATGGCATTCTCACCCGCTTGCTGGTCAAGGAAGGCCAACAGGTAAAGGCCGGCGACCTGCTGGCGACCATCGATGACCGCTCGATCCGCGCCAGCCTCGACCAGGCCAAGGCGCAGTTGGGGGAAAGCCAGGCGCAACTGCAAGTGGCGCAGGTCAACCTCAAGCGCTACAAGGAATTGAGTATCGACGACGGCGTGTCGAAGCAGACCTACGACCAGCAACACGCCCTGGTGAACCAGCTCAAGGCCACCGTGCAGGGCAACCAGGCGGCGATTGATTCGGCTCAAGTACAACTTTCCTACACCCAGATTCGTTCCCCCGTCAGTGGTCGCGTTGGCATTCGCACGGTGGATGAAGGCAACTTCCTGCGCATGAGCGATACCCAAGGGTTGTTCTCAGTCACCCAGATCGATCCGATCGCGGTTGAGTTCTCCCTGCCGCAGCAGATGTTGCCGACCTTGCAAGGCCTGATCGCCGCCCCGCAAAAAGCCAGCGTCGATGCCTACCTGGGGGCCGATACCGACGGCCAGACCGGCGACCTGCTGGGGGAAGGCCGCTTGAGCCTGATCGACAACCAGATCAGTTCCACCACCGGCACCCTGCGCGCCAAGGCCGAGTTCCCGAACAGCGCGCAGAAGCTGTGGCCGGGGCAACTGGTGACCATCAAGATCCAGACCGCCCTCGACAAGAACGCCCTGGTGGTGCCGCCGACGGTGGTGCAGCGTGGCCTGGACTCACATTTCGTGTACCGGCTCAACGGTGAGCAGGTGGAAGTGGTGCCCGTGCAAGTCACCTACCAGAACAGCGAGCTGAACATCATCAAGGGCGTGCAGGCCGGGGACGTACTGGTCAGCGATGGCCAGTCGCGGCTCAAGGCCGGCGCTCAGGTGCAAGTGCTCAAGGAACCGCCGCAGGTGATCCAGACCGTCGACGCCAAGGTGCAGCCATGAGCGGCAGCCGCTCGCCTTCGGCCTGGTGCGTCGATCACCCGGTCGCCACCCTGCTGCTGACATTTGCCTTGGTGCTGCTGGGGATCATTGCCTTCCCGCGGCTGGCCGTTGCGCCACTGCCGGAAGCGGAATTTCCGACGATCCAGGTCACCGCGCAATTGCCCGGCGCCAGCCCGGACACCATGGCCTCATCGGTGGCGACGCCGCTCGAGGTGCAATTCAGCGCCATCCCCGGTATGACCCAGATGACCTCCAGCAGCGCCTTGGGCTCAAGCCTCTTGACCCTGCAATTCACTCTGGACAAAAGCATCGACACCGCCGCCCAGGAAGTGCAGGCCGCGATCAATACCGCCTCCGGCAAGCTGCCCAGCGATATGCCGAGCCTGCCGACCTGGAAGAAGGTCAACCCGGCCGACAGCCCGGTACTGATCCTCAGCGTCAGCTCCGCGAGCATGCCGAGCACCGAACTGAGCGACTACGTGGAAACCCTGCTGGCGCGTCAGATCAGCCAGATCGACGGTGTCGGCCAGATCAATATCACTGGCCAGCAGCGCCCGGCGATTCGCGTGCAGGCATCCCCCGACAAGCTCGCGGCGGTCGGCTTGACGCTCGCGGACATCCGCCTGGCCATCCAGCAGTCCAGCCTGAACCTGGCCAAAGGCGCGATCTATGGGGCCAACAGCGTGTCGACCCTGTCGACCAACGATCAACTGTTTCACCCCGACGAATACGGCCAGTTGATTGTGTCCTACAAGAACGGCGCACCCGTGCAACTGCGGGATATCGCCAAAGTCGTCAACGGTTCGGAAAACGCCTACGTGCAGGCCTGGTCCGGCGATACGCCGGGGGTCAACCTGGTGATTTCGCGCCAGCCGGGGGCGAATATCGTCGACACGGTCGACCGCATCCAGCAAGCACTGCCGCGCCTGGAAGCCATGCTGCCGGCCTCGGTGCAGGTCAGCGTACTGACCGACCGCACCAAAACTATCCGCGCCTCGTTGCATGAAGTGGAAATGACCCTGCTGATCGCCATCCTGCTGGTGGTGGCGGTGATGGCGCTGTTCCTGCGCCAGCTGTCGGCGACGTTGATTGTGTCTGCCGTGCTCGGTGTGTCGCTGGTGGCCAGTTTCGCGCTGATGTATGTGATGGGCTTCAGCTTGAACAACCTGACCCTGGTCGCCATCGTGATTGCCGTGGGCTTTGTGGTGGACGATGCGATTGTGGTGGTGGAGAACATCCACCGTCACCTGGAGGCCGGCCTGGGCAAGCGCGAAGCCGCGATCAAAGGCTCCGGCGAAATCGGCTTTACCGTGGTGTCCATCAGCTTCTCGCTGGTGGCGGCGTTTATTCCACTGCTGTTCATGGGCGGCGTGGTCGGGCGACTGTTCAAGGAATTTGCGCTGACGGCCACCTCGACCATCCTGATTTCGGTGGTGGTTTCGCTGACCCTGGCGCCCACCCTCGCCGCACTGTTCATGCGTGCGCCAACCCATCACGCCCATGCCAAACCCACCTTCAGCGAGCGCCTGCTGGCCGGCTATGCGCGCAACCTGCGGCGTGCCCTGGCCCATCAACGCAGCATGGCGGCGATCTTCGTGGTGACCCTGGCCCTGGCCGTGGTCGGCTATGTGTTTATCCCCAAGGGCTTTTTCCCGGTGCAGGACACCGGTTTCGTGCTGGGCACCAGCGAGGCGGCAGCCGATGTGTCGTTCCCGGACATGGTCGCCAAGCACAAGGCACTGGCCGACATCGTCAAGGCCGACCCGGCGGTGCAAGCTTTCTCCCACTCGGTGGGTGTGACCGGCAGCAACCAGACCATCGCCAACGGGCGCTTCTGGATCGCCTTGAAAGACCGGGGTGATCGCGATGTGTCGGCCAGCCAGTTCATCGACCGCATCCGCCCGCAACTGGCGAAGGTGCCGGGCATCGTCTTGTACCTGCGCGCCGGCCAGGATATCAACTTGAGCTCCGGCCCCAGCCGCGCCCAGTACCAATACGTACTCAAGAGCAACGACGGCTCGACCCTGAACACCTGGACCCAGCGCCTCACCGAAAAACTGCGCAGCAACCCGGCCTTTCGGGACCTGTCCAACGACCTGCAATTGGGCGGCAGCATCACCCACATCACCATCGACCGCCAGGCCGCGGCGCGTTTTGGCCTGACCGCCACCGACGTCGACCAGGCGCTGTACGACGCGTTCGGCCAGCGCCAGATCAACGAATACCAGACCGAGATCAACCAGTACCAGGTGGTGCTGGAACTGGACCGCCAACAGCGCGGCAAGGCCGAGAGCCTGAACTATTTTTACCTGCGCTCGCCGCTGACCAACGAGATGGTGCCACTGTCGGCGCTGGCCAGGGTCGACCCACCGAGCGTGGGGCCGTTGTCCATCAGCCACGACGGCATGTTCCCGGCCGCCAACCTGTCGTTCAACCTGGCCCCCGGCGTGGCGCTGGGGGATGCGGTGATCATGCTCAACCAGGCCAAGAATGACATCGGCATGCCCAGTACGATCATCGGTAACTTCCAGGGCGCGGCCCAGGCCTTCCAGAGCTCGCTGGCCAGCCAGCCGTGGCTGATCCTCGCGGCACTGGTCGCGGTCTACATTATCCTGGGCGTGCTGTACGAGAGTTTCGTGCACCCGCTGACGATCATTTCCACCTTGCCCTCGGCGGGCCTGGGCGCGTTGGTCATGCTGTGGCTGCTGGGCCAGGACTTTTCGATCATGGCCTTGATCGGCCTGGTGCTGCTGATTGGCATCGTCAAGAAAAATGGCATCCTGATGATCGACTTCGCCCTGGAGGCCCAGCGTGTACGCGGCCTGGCACCTGAGGAAGCGATCTACGAAGCCTGCGTCACGCGGTTCCGGCCGATCATCATGACCACCCTCGCCGCCCTGCTTGGCGCGGTGCCGTTGATGCTCGGCTCAGGCCCTGGCGCGGAATTGCGCCAGCCATTGGGCATCGCCGTGGTCGGCGGCTTGCTGGTGAGCCAGGCGCTGACGCTGTTCACCACGCCGGTCATATACTTGTACCTTGAACGACTTTTCCACAGGCCCAAACCAGCGATCGAGCTGGCGACCACACACTGAGGCCAAGGCCCCGCCCTGGAACAAAAGGCTGATGCGCGTCCTGATTATTGAAGATGAAGAAAAAACCGCGGACTACCTGCACCGCGGCCTGACGGAGCAAGGTTACACCGTCGATGTGGCGCGCGAAGGCGTCGAGGGGTTGCACCTGGCGCTGGAGAACGACTACGCGGTGATCGTGCTCGACGTGATGCTGCCGGCGCTCGACGGGTTTGGCGTATTGCGTGCTTTACGCGCACGCAAACAGACACCGGTGATCATGCTCACCGCCCGCGAGCGCGTGGAAGACCGCATCCGTGGCCTGCGCGAAGGCGCCGACGACTACCTGGGCAAGCCGTTTTCCTTCCTGGAACTGGTGGCGCGCCTGCAGGCGTTGACCCGCCGTAGTGGCGGCCATGAGCCGGTGCAGGTGACGGTTGCCGACCTGTGGATCGACCTGATCAGCCGCAAGGCCAGTCGCAACGGTGTGCGCCTGGACCTGACCGCCAAGGAGTTCTCGTTGCTCAGCGTATTGGCGCGGCGCCAGGGCGAAATCCTGTCCAAGACGGCGATTGCCGAGATGGTCTGGGACATCAATTTCGACAGCGACGCCAACGTGGTCGAAGTGGCGATCAAGCGCCTGCGCGCCAAACTCGATGGGCCGTTCGAGCACAAGCTGCTGCACACCATTCGTGGCATGGGCTACGTGCTGGAGAACCGCAGTGCCGACTAACTCCATCGCCCTGCGCCTGAGCGGGATGTTCACCCTGGTGGCGCTGCTGATCTTCGTGCTGATCGGCGGCGCGCTGTACCAGCAAGTGGATCGCGGCCTGGGGTTGTTGCCGGGGGCCGAGCTGGATGCGCGCTACAGCGTGCTCGAATCCTCGGTGAACCGCTTCGGCACGCCGGAGCATTGGGTCAAGATCAAGGCCAAGCTCAAGCTGCTGGGGGAGGAAGACAAGCGCATTCGCTTCTGGGTGGTCAGCAGCGACCCAAGTTACGAATACGGTGAACCGGATGCGCAGATTCGCGCCTTTGCCCAGGGCCCGACCGGTAAACGCGACCTGCACCTGCCCGGCCACGATTACCCGTTCAAGGTGCTGGTGAGCCAGTTCGCCGCCAAGGATCAACGCCCACCGCTGCGCTTCATGATCGCCATCGACACCGAGAATTTCCGCGCCACCCAGCATCATCTGCTGGTAGCGCTGATCAGCCTGGCGCTGGTCGGCGTGGTGATGGCCTCGTTGCTGGGCTTCTGGGTGTCGCGCATCGGCCTCAAGCCACTGGAAAAACTCTCGGACGAAGCACAGAAACTCGCGCCGCCCAAACTCTCCGGGCGCCTGCAACTGTCACCGCTGCCGCCGGAACTGAGTCAGTTCGTCAACTCGTTCAACGCCACCCTCGACCGCGTCGAACTCGCTTACTCGCGCCTCGAATCCTTCAATGCCGACGTGGCCCATGAACTGCGCTCGCCGCTGACCAACCTGATCGGCCAGACCCAGGTCGCGCTGACCCGCGGGCGTTCGGCCGAGCATTATTTCGAGGTGCTGCAATCGAACCTGGAAGAGCTGGAACGGCTGCGCTCGATTATCAACGACATGCTGTTCCTCGCCAGTGCCGACCAGGGCAGCAAGGCCACCAAGCTGATTGAAAGCTCCCTGGCCGATGAAGTCGCCACCACCCTCGACTACTTGGACTTCATCTTCGAAGATGCCCAGGTTCAGGTGCGGGTACAGGGCGACGCCCAGGTGCATATCGAAAAAGCCCACCTGCGCCGCGCACTGATCAACCTGTTGAGCAATGCGGTGCAGCACACCGCGCCTGGGCAGGTCATCGACGTGAACATCGATGTGCTGGAGCATCAGGTAACGATCGGCGTGACCAACCCAGGCGAGGTGATTGCCAGCGAGCACCTGCCTCGACTGTTCGAACGTTTCTATCGGGTGGATGCGTCGCGCAGCAACAGCGGGGCCAATCACGGGTTGGGGCTGGCTATCGTCAAGGCGATTGCGTTGATGCATGGAGGGGATGTGTTTGTGCGCAGCGAAGGCGGCGAAAATACCTTCGGCATCACCCTGCCCGTCTAACACGCCGCGATCAAAATGTGGGAGGGGGCTCGCTCCCGATGGCGGCGGGTCAGCTACAAATGTGCCGGCTGACCCACCGCTATCGGGAGCAAGCCCCCTCCCACACTGGGTACCACCGGCAGCCAACTGTTACGATTTGGGCAACAGTCATTATCTTGTTACACTCTGTATCGCACCGCTCGCCTGCGTTACTTTGACGCATCGATGAGCGCGACGGTAAAGACAGCCGAACCCTCACCCGAATTTCCCTCGACTTATTTCCAGGGCTCTATACTGGGAATCTGTCTTAAAGCCGCTGACTTCAGCGGCTTTTTTTTGCCGTAAAAAAGGCCAGGCACACCCCACGACACTGGCCGTTCATGATTGACCAAAGGAGCTCCACCGGTGAAGAACACGCTGACATTTACCCCGTTATTCCTCGCCATCGCAGCAACGATCACTCCCCTTGCCCACGGGGCAGACGCCACGCCCAACGAGGGTTTGGTCGAGGGTTCGCACCTCACGATCGACACCCGCAACTACTACATGAATCGCGACCGTCGCGACCTGCATACCGATGACAGCAAGGAGTGGGGCCAGGGCTTTATCGGTACCTTCACCTCCGGCTACACCCAAGGCACCGTAGGCGTCGGCCTGGACCTCAACGCCATGCTCGGCCTCAAGCTCGACGGCGGCGGTGGCACCGACGGTTCCAGCATCCTTCCGTACGGCAGCGGCAACGGCAAGGCGCCCGGCACGTTCTCCACCGCTGGCGGCACCTTGAAACTGCGCGCGTTCGATACCGAACTGAAGGCCGGCGACCTGTTCCTCAACAACCCGGTGATCGCCGGCGGCATGACGCGCATGCTGCCGCAGACGTTTCGCGGCGTGAGCCTGGCCAACCATAGCCTTGACGGTTGGATGTTCGAAGGCGGCCAGGCCAGCTTCACCAAGCTCTACAACCAGAGCGGCCACCGGCGCATCGGCACCAGCTACGGCGCATTGCCGGCGAACGCCGACGCCCAGCACCTGAACTGGGCCGGTGTAGCGTTCAGCGGCATCCCCGGGTTGACCAGCAGCCTGTACGCCGCCGAACTCAAGGACGTATGGCACCAGTACTACTACGACCTCGAATACACCTATGCACTGAACGACCTGGTCAGCCTGACCCCCGGCCTGCATTACTACCACACCCAGGACACCGGCCAGGCACTGCTGGGCGCTATCGACAACAACACCTACAGCTTGCATATGACCCTGGGCGTGGGCAACCACAGCGTCACCGCCGCCTACCAGCGGGTCAACGGCAACACGCCGTTCGACTACATTACCCAGGGTGACAGCGTGTACCTGGACAACTCCCAGCAATACTCGGACTTCAACGGCCCCAACGAGCGTTCGTGGAGGCTCAAGTATGCCTATGACTTCGCCGGTCTCGGCTTGCCTGGCCTGACGTCCGCCGTGTCGTATATCAGCGGCAAGACCGACCTGACCACGGTCGACCCGAACAGCCGGGGCTACAGCAGCTGGTACAGCGCCGACGGCAAGAACGCCAAGCACTGGGAGCGCGATATCGACCTGAAATACGTGGTGCAGGGCGGCAAGGCCAAGAACCTGGCGGTACGCCTGCAATGGGCGACCAACCGTGGCGGCAATGGCTACGCGGCGGTGGATCGGGATGTGGATGAGTACCGCGTGATCGTGGACTACCCAATCAACGTGTTCTGACCCCAATCTGAATAACAGTGAAGACCCAATGTGGGAGGGGGCTTGCTCCCGATGGCGGAGTGTCAGTCAATAATACTTTGACTGATTCGCCGCCATCGGGAGCAAGCCCCCCTCCAACATTTTGCTTCTGCGCCATCCTCCAGAGTTGCTACTACGCTAAAGGCATCCTCAGAGCAGAAGTACGCCCGATGAGTTCAAGCCTTGCCCGCCCTACCCGCCGCCCGGAACGCCTGCTGATCCTGAGCAGCACCCTCACGGTGTTGCTGATCGTGGGAATCGTCACCGCACTGTTGAATCGCGAACATGCCAACACCTTGCAGACCGCCAAGCGCACCGCCACTACCATTACCCAGTTGATCGATGCCGATGTGCTACGCAACGTCGAGCTCTATGACATGGCTCTCAAAGGCCTGATCGCCGCGACCGAGCGCACTGACCTGCAGGGCGTGTCCGCGAGCATTCGGCACCTGGTGCTGTTCGACCGCTCCGCCACAGCGCCGTACAAAGGCGACATCCTGTTGCTGGGCCCGGGCGGCGAGGTGATTGCCGACTCGTCCCTGCTCACGCCCAAGGCCGGCAACTTCGCCGACCGCGACTATTTCCAGATTCATCGCACCAATCCCGACATCGGGCTGTATATCAGTCGCCCGTTCAGGGCCCGCTGCGAATGCGAGGACCCGTGGCGCATTGCATTCAGCCGCCGCGTTTCGTCGTCGGACGGGCGCTTCCTGGGTGTGGCTGTCGCCTCCATGCGTCTGTCGTACTTCCACCAACTGTTCAGCAGCCTGAATATCGGCAGCAACAGCACCATCAACCTGCTCAACCACCAGGGCATCCTGCTGGCGCAAGAACCGTTGCTGGAAGCGGATATCATCAACAAGGACCTGAGCCAGCGGCCCAATGTGGCGCGCATGCTGCGCGAGCGAGACGGCACTTTCCACAGCGTCTCCAGCCTCGACCAGCAGCCTCGGCTCTACAGTTTCTCGAACGTGGGCGATTTGCCACTGATCGTCGCGGTGGCGTTGGCCAGCGACGAAGTGTTCGCGCCATGGCGACGGGCGGCGTGGCTGGTCAGTCTCGCCACGGGGGTGCTGTGCATTGGCCTGTTGTGGCTGACCTGGGCGCTGTGCATGGAGCTGCGACGGCGTCACCGGGCCGAGCAGGTGCTGTCAGAACTGGCAGGTACCGATGCCCTCACTGGCCTGGCCAACCGCCGCACTCTCGACGAACGCCTGCGCCTGGAATGGGATCGCGCGCAACGTTCAACCGAGCCGTTGACGGTGCTGATGATCGACGTGGACCACTTCAAGGCCTTCAACGATCGCCATGGCCACCAGGGCGGGGACGACGCACTGCGCACGGTGGCGCAGGTGATCGACAGCAATATCCGCCGCCCGGCCGACCTTGCCGCACGTTACGGCGGTGAAGAATTCGCGGTGGTGCTGCCCGATACCGACGCCAAGGGCGCTTGGGTGATCGCCGAGCATATCCGCAATGGTGTTGAGCACTTGCCACGGCCGGCATGGGACGAGCAGCCGATCACCGTGAGCATCGGCATGAGCACCTGGGAGAAGCGCAGCGGTCTGTCCCTTGAAGACTTGCTGCTCAAGGCCGACCAGGCGTTGTATAAGGCCAAGCACAGTGGCCGCAATCGGACGATCGCCGGGACATAAAAAAAGGCCACCCGAAGGCAGCCTTTAAAACTAAAGAAGAGAGTTGTTACTTACACCGCCGCAACGGGACGCATGTAAGAGATCGGTGCGGTGCTGGCATCTTCGAAGGTCACGACTTCCCAAGCGTCTGTCTGCTCAATCAACTTGCGCAGCAGCTGGTTGTTAAGGGCGTGGCCCGACTTGAAGCCTTTGAACTCGCCTATCAGGCTATTGCCCAGCAGGTAGAGGTCACCGATTGCATCGAGGATCTTGTGCTTCACAAATTCGTCTTCATAGCGAAGGCCGTCTTCGTTCAGTACACCATCCGCGTCGACCACAATGGCGTTTTCAACGCTGCCGCCGAGTGCGAGGTTGTGCTTGCGCAGGTACTCGATGTCACTCATGAAACCAAAGGTACGGGCGCGGCTGACTTCTTTTACGAACGAAGTGCTGGAAAAATCCACGCTTGCACTTTGGGTGCGGTCACGGAATACCGGGTGATCGAAATCGATCTCAAAGCTCACTTTAAAGCCTTCGAACGGGACGAAGGTGGCGCGCTTGTCGCCGTCTTCTACTGTCACTTCCCGCAGAATGCGAATGAACTTCTTGGCTGCGTCCTGTTCTTCCAGGCCGGCAGATTGAATCAGGAATACGAAGGGTCCAGCGCTGCCATCCATGATCGGGACTTCGGACGCGGAGAGCTCGACGTAGGCGTTATCGATGCCCAAACCGGCCATGGCCGAGAGCAAGTGCTCCACCGTGTCCACTTTGACGTCACCGTTGACCAATGTGGTCGACATAGTGGTTTCGCCAACGTTTTCCGCGCGAGCAGGTATCTGCACCACAGGGTCCAGGTCGGCACGCACAAACACGATGCCGGTGTCGACAGGTGCAGGCTTGAGGGTCAGGTATACCTTTTCCCCGGAGTGCAGACCTACACCTGTGGCACGAATAATATTCTTCAGGGTGCGTTGTTTAATCATGGCTTGGACCGCTTCAGCGCAAATTGCGAACTGGTATCAACAAAGGCTGGCGATAATAGCAGACCAGACCTTTGCTGAACACCAATCACCTTCATAGCCCTGATACATTCCATTAATCGGCCTGACGACGCAGGAATGCCGGAATGTCCAGGTAGTCCAGATCGTCTTGCGGATTCGGGCTACGGGACGCCGCAGCACCGGCCTGAGCCTGGTTGCGCATCACGGTCGGACGGTCCAGGTCACGGTAATTCACCGACGGCAGTTCCTGGCGCGAAGGCGCTGGAGCGGCCGCTTGCTGGCTGGCGTGGCTGGTATGGACGGTATTGTCGATGACCTTTACAGGCTTCTCGATTTTTGCACCCAGGCCGGTCGCAACCACGGTCACGTGCAGTTCGTCGCGCATGTCCGGGTCGATAACGGTGCCGACCTTGACCATGGCGTGCTCGGATGCGAAGGCTTCGATGATGCTACCCACGTCGGAGTACTCACCCAGGGACAGGTCAGGACCTGCGGTGATATTCACCAGGATGCCGCGCGCACCTTGCAGGTTCACGTCTTCCAGCAGCGGGTTGCGGATGGCTGCTTCGGTAGCTTCGCGCGCACGGTTCGGACCGCTGGCGCAGCCGGTACCCATCATCGCCATGCCCATTTCGCTCATCACGGTACGCACGTCGGCAAAGTCGACGTTGATCATGCCGGGACGCTTGATGATGTCGGAGATACCGCGAACGGCACCGGCCAGTACATCGTCAGCCTTGGCGAACGCGGACAGCAGGCTGGCGTCCTTGCCCAGGATGGTCAGCAGCTTCTCGTTGGGAATGGTGATCAACGAGTCGACGCTTTCAGACAGCAGACGGATGCCTTCGTCGGCGATCTGCATGCGCTTGCGGCCTTCGAACGGGAACGGACGCGTCACAACAGCGACGGTCAGAATCCCCATTTCCTTGGCCACTTCGGCAATGATCGGCGCTGCACCGGTACCGGTACCGCCGCCCATGCCGGTGGTGATGAACACCATGTTGGTGCCTTGCAGCACTTCGGCAATACGCTCGCGATCTTCCAAGGCGGCTTGACGGCCGACTTCCGGATTGGCGCCAGCGCCGAGGCCCTTGGTCACGGCTGTGCCCAATTGCAGGATGGTCCGCGCGCCGATGCTTTTCAGCGCCTGGGCATCAGTGTTGGCGCAGATGAATTCAACGCCTTCAATGTTGCTCTTGACCATATGGTTGACAGCGTTGCCGCCGCCACCGCCGACACCGATTACTTTGATAACCGGGCTAGCGGGGATGTTGTCTACGAGTTCAAACATGTTCCCTCTCCTTTCATTTTCTCTAGTTTTTTCGCCTACTGCTTATTACGGGTGTTGCGGTGTCGCGGTAAATCTTCAGAAATTGCCTTTTACCCAAGCCTGCAGCCGCTCGAACAACGGCGCTTTCGCTTCGTCATCGCTGCGGTAGCTGTCACGGATGCTCGGGCCCGACAGGGAAATGCCATCGGTCTGCTTTTGCAGCCCGTACAACAGCAAGCCCACACCGGTGGAATAAATCGGGTTGCGCACCACGTCGCCGAGGCCTTTGACGCCATGGGGCACGCCCAGGCGCACCGGCATGTGGAAGATCTCTTCGGCCAGTTCGACCGCGCCTTCCATTTTCGAGGTGCCACCGGTCAGCACGATGCCGGCCGGGATCAGATCTTCGTAGCCGCTGCGGCGCAGTTCGGCCTGGATCAGGGTGAACAGCTCGTCGTAGCGCGGCTCGACCACTTCGGCCAGGGCCTGGCGCGACAGCTCGCGCGGTGGACGGTCGCCGACGCTTGGCACCTTGATGGTTTCACCGGCACCGGCCAGCTTGGCCAAGGCGCAGGCGTAGCGGATCTTGATTTCTTCGGCGTACTGGGTCGGTGTACGCAACGCCATGGCGATGTCGTTGGTGACCTGGTCGCCGGCAATCGGGATCACGGCGGTGTGACGGATCGCACCCTCGGTGAAGATCGCGATATCGGTGGTGCCGCCGCCGATGTCCACCAGGCACACGCCCAGTTCTTTTTCGTCGTCGGTCAGCACCGAGTAGGCCGAAGCCAACTGCTCAAGAATGATGTCGTCGATTTCGAGGCCGCAGCGACGCACGCATTTTTCAATGTTCTGCGCGGCGTTGACGGCGCAGGTCACTACGTGGACCTTGGCTTCCAGACGCACGCCCGACATGCCCAGTGGCTCGCGAACGCCCTCCTGGTTATCGATCACGTAGTCCTGGGGCAAGGTGTGCAACACGCGCTGGTCAGCCGGGATCGCCACGGCCTGGGCGGCGTCGAGGACGCGCTCAAGGTCGGCCGCACTGACTTCACGGTCGCGGATCGCCACGATGCCGTGGGAGTTCAGGCTGCGGATATGGTTGCCGGCCACGCCGACGAACGCCGAGTGGATCCGGCAACCGGCCATCAGCTGCGCTTCTTCGATGGCGCGCTGGATCGATTGCACGGTGGACTCGATGTTCACCACCACGCCCTTCTTCAGGCCCCGGGACGGATGCGTGCCAATACCGACGATTTCGATCGTGCCGTCTTCACCGACCTCGCCCACCAGCGCCACCACCTTGGAGGTGCCGATATCGAGACCGACGATCATTTTGCCGCTTTGCACGTTTGCCATGGGTCCTGCCTCTTCTTAATTCTTCGCGACAGCGGGTTGTGCTGCCGTGGGCGCTACCGGTACACGCCAACCGACGGCCAGGCCGTTGGCGTAACGCAGGTCGACGCTCGCAATGTTCGTAATCTGTTCTTTCAAGGTTTTTTCATAGATGGCAATAAAGCGGCGCATCTTTTCCACCAAGCGGTCGCGTCCCAGCAACAACTCGATGCCCGGGCCGGAACTGCCTGCCCCGGTCGTCAGAAACCAGCTGCCCCGCTCACGCAATTCCAGGCGTGCGATGGAGAAGCCCAGTGGCCGCAGCATCTGGCTCAAGGCCTGGTACTGCTGCATCACTTGCTGTTGCGCCCGCTGCGGCCCGAACAGCTGCGGCAGGTGCTCATAGTTCGCCACTTCACGCGGCGCAAATGCCTGCCCCTGGTTGTTCAACAGCGCACCATCGCCCCAACGGGCCACGGGCAGCTGTTCTTCCAGGCGGATCGTTACCTGGTCCGGCCATACGCGGCGGACTTCGGCATGGGCGATCCACGGCATCTGTTCCAGCTCCGCGCGCATGCCGGCCAGGTCAATGGTAAAGAAGCTCGCCGCCAGGAACGGGCTGATGCGCTGCTGTACCGCTTGCTGGCTGATGTAGCTCAAGTCGCCCTGCACGCTGATCTTGGTGATCGGCCGATCGGCATACGGCAACAGGCGCTGCGCCCCTTCGTAGGTGCCAAAGCCCAGTACCACCAGCAACACCGGCCAGAACAGCGCCTTGATGAAACCAAAGTTGGCTTTGGGCAGGCGCGCCGACATCGGCTCTTTGGCCACCATGCGGCTGGCACCCCGTGGCACCGGCTTGCGGCTCGGTGCTTGTGGGGGCTGATGACGAAGCGATGCGCCTTTCATGTGCTTAGCCTCTTGGCTCAATGCTGTCGGCCAGGATCGCCAGCACCAACTGCTGGAAATCCAGGCCGGCGGCACGGGCGGCCATAGGGACCAGGCTGTGGTCGGTCATCCCGGGTGCGGTGTTGACTTCCAGGAACCAGAAATTCCCTTGGTCATCCTGCATCACGTCTGCCCGCGCCCAACCGGCGATACCCAGCGCCTCACAGGCTTGCGCCGTGAGGTCCATCAATTGTTGTTCCCTGGTTGCGTCAAGGCCGCATGGAATCCGGTACTGGGTATCGGAAGCCACGTACTTGGCGTCGTAATCGTAAAAAGTGTGGGGCGTGCCCAATGCGATAGGCGGCAATACCTGGCCACGCAGGGTGGCGATGGTGTACTCGGGACCCTGGATCCACTGTTCCACCAACACTTGCGAATCGTAGGTACTTGCCGCTTTCCATGCGTCGATCAATTCAGCGGCCGAGTTCACTTTGGCCATGCCGATACTGGAGCCTTCATGGGCTGGTTTGACGATCAAAGGCAGGCCCAGTTCCTTGGCTGCGCAAATACAATCTTCCTCGCTGCGCAACACGGCGTGACGCGGCGTGGGAATGCCCAGGCTGTGCCACACCTGCTTGGTGCGCAACTTGTCCATCGCCAGCGCTGAAGCCAGGATGCCGCTGCCGGTATAGGGGATGCCGGCGCACTCGAGCAGGCCCTGCATGCTGCCGTCCTCACCGCCACGGCCGTGGAGAATAATGAAGGCACGGTCGATCTTTTCGGCCTGCAGGCGGGCGAGGAAATCATCGCCCACGTCGATGCCGAATGCGTTCACACCGGCGCTTTGCAGAGCTTCCAGCACGGCGTTGCCGGATTTGAGCGACACTTCGCGCTCGGCGCTCTTGCCGCCGAACAGCACGGCAACGCGGCCGAAGTCAGCAGGCGCGACAGTAGAGAACAGGGAGGCGTAGTCAGTGATCATTTCGACTTCCCCTTTGCGGCGGTAAACAGCGGGCTGGCCAGCAATTTAGGCGCAAGGCCACCGATATCACCGGCGCCCTGGCACAGCAGGATGTCGCCGGCGCGCAGCAGCGGC
The DNA here is from genome assembly GCF_003852255.1 of Pseudomonas sp. R1-43-08. NCBI lineage: Bacteria > Pseudomonadati > Pseudomonadota > Gammaproteobacteria > Pseudomonadales > Pseudomonadaceae > Pseudomonas > Pseudomonas sp. R1-43-08. The sequence goes on along the minus strand of NZ_CP027734.1, from coordinate 1,051,719 downwards.
TTGACGATCGGCGCCAGGTCGACGCCCCGCTCGATGTAGATCGGGTCCAACTGCCCACGCTGACGGATGCTGTTGCACAGTTTGCGGCTGTCGGCGCCCGGAATCGGTTCTTCACCGGCCGGGTACACCTCCATCAGCAAGAGCACGTTGGCATCGGCCAATACATTGACGAAGTCGTCGTACAGGTCACGGGTGCGGCTGTAGCGGTGCGGCTGGTAGACCATCACCAGGCGGCGCTCCGGCCAGCCACCGCGTACGGCCTTGATCACGGCGGCGACTTCGGTGGGGTGGTGACCGTAATCATCCACCAGCATCACCTCACCGCCTTCAACCGGCAGCTGGCCGTAGACCTGGAAGCGTCGGCCGACACCGGCAAAGCGCGACAGGCCTTCGACAATGGCTTCATCGCTGACGCCTTCGTCGGTGGCAATGCAGATGGTCGCCAGGGAGTTCAGTACGTTGTGGTTGCCCGGCATGTTTACCGACACATCCAGCGGCTCGCGGTCAGGGCGCAGCACGGTGAAGAAGGTTTGCATGCCTTCCTGGCGCACATTGATCGCGCGCACGTCGGCGTCTTCACTGAAACCGTAGGTCACGGTAGGGCGCTTGACCTGCGGCAGAATCTCGCGCACCACCGGATCGTCCAGGCACACCACGGCCAACCCGTAGAACGGCAGGTTGTGCAGGAAGTCGACGAAGGTTTTCTTCAATTTGTTGAAGTCACCGTCGTAGGTTGCCATGTGGTCTTCGTCGATGTTGGTGACGACGGCGACCAGTGGTTGCAGGTGCAGGAAGCTCGCGTCGCTTTCATCGGCTTCGGCGATCAGGTAGCGGCTGGTGCCGAGCTGGGCATTGGTGCCGGCTGCATTCAGGCGGCCACCGATGACGAAGGTCGGGTCCAGGCCACCGGCGGCGAACACCGAGGCGATCAGGCTGGTGGTGGTGGTCTTGCCGTGGGTACCGGCGACGGCGATGCCGTGGCGGTAGCGCATCAGCTCGGCGAGCATCTCGGCGCGCGGCACCACCGGAATACGCCGCTCGAGGGCGGTGGCCACTTCCGGGTTGGACGTGTTCACAGCGCTGGACACTACCAGCACATCCGCCTCGGCGGCGTTTTCAGCGCGGTGGCCGATGAAGATCTGCGCGCCAAAGGACTTCAGGCGCTCGGTGACCGGCGACTCTTTCAAGTCAGAGCCAGACACCTGGTAGCCCAGGTTCAGCAGTACTTCGGCAATCCCGCACATGCCCACGCCGCCTATACCGACGAAGTGGATGCGACGGATGCGGCGCATTTCCGGTTGTGGCATGGCTTTCTGATTCTCAACCATGGGCCACCTCCAGGCAGATATCGACCACGGTGCGGGTTGCGTCAGGTTTGGCCAGGCGGCTTGCGGTGCTCGCCATGCTGTTGAGTCGTTCCGGTTGCATCAAAACCTCGGTCAGGCGTGCGGCCAAATCGGCGGCGCCAGTCGTTCTTTGCGGCAGCAGGAAGGCAGCGCCCTCCCCGGCCAAATATTCGGCGTTGCGGGTCTGGTGATCGTCGATTGCGTGGGGCAGAGGCACCAGCAATGACGGCAGACCGGCGGCAGCCAGTTCACTGACGGTCAGCGCACCAGCGCGACAGACCACCAGGTCGGCCCAGCCATAGGCGTGGGCCATGTCTTTGATGAAGGGCTGTACAGTCGCCTCGACACCGGCCTCGCGATAGCGCGTGGCGGTGACTTCATCATGGTGCTTGCCGGCTTGGTGGAAGATCTCAGGCCGCAATTCCACAGGGAGTTGGGCCAGCGCCTCCGGCAGCAATTTGTTCAGCGGCTCGGCGCCCAGGCTTCCGCCGAGGATCAGCAGGTGCGCCTTGCGTCCGACCAGCGCTTGGCGGGCGATGTCCATGAACAGCTCGGTGCGCACCGGGTTGCCGGTGGTACGGCGCTTGCTCGACGCGCTGAAGGTATTCGGGAACGCTTCACACACCCGCGCGGCCAGTGGCACCAGCAAGCGGTTGGCGGTACCGGCGACGGCGTTCTGTTCATGCACGATCACGGGGACACCGGCGAGTTTTGCCGCCACGCCACCGGGGCCGGTCACATAACCGCCAAAGCCGAGCACACACACAGGCTGCAACTCACGGATGACCTGGCGTGCCTGCCATACCGCCTTGAGCAACACGAACGGCGCCTTGAGCAGCGACAATTTGCCCTTGCCCCGCAAGCCCGTGACGTTGATCAGGTGCAGCGGCAAACCGGCGTTCGGCACCAGCTCGTTCTCGATGCCACGCGGCGTTCCCAACCAGTGCACGCTGTAGCCACGGTTCTGGAATTCGCGCGCGCAGGCCAGGGCCGGGAACACATGGCCCCCGGTGCCGCCGGCCATGATCAGCACGTTAGCGCCCATGGGTCGGCTCCTCGGCGAAGTCGCTTTCGCTGAACTCCATCTCTTCGCTGCCCAGGTGAGTACGACTCTCCCACTCGATGCGCAACAACAAGCCAAGGCAGGCGCAGCAAATCACCAACGAACTGCCGCCGTAACTGAGGAACGGCAAGGTCAGGCCCTTGGTCGGCAGCAGCCCGACGTTCACGCCGATATTGATCAGGAACTGGCCGATCCACAGGAACGACAAGCCGTACGCCACATAGGCGGCGAAATACTGTTTGGCCCTCTCGGCCCACAAGCCGATGTACATGCCGCGCACACACACGAACACGAACAACGCGACGGTGCACAGCGAGCCGACCACGCCCAGTTCCTCGGCCAGTACCGAGAACACGAAGTCGGTGTGCGCTTCGGGCAGGTAGAACTGCTTCTGCACACTGTTGCCCAGGCCCACGCCCAGCCACTCGCCGCGACCGAAGGCAATCAGCGCCTGGGTCAACTGGTAGCCGGAACCGAACTGGTCGGACCATGGGTCGGTAAAGGTAATCAGACGGGCCATCCGGTAGGGTTGCGCCTGCACCAGCACCGTCACGGCCGCGACCGCCAGCACCACCATCAAGGTGAAGCGGAACAGGCCGACGCCGCCCAGGAACAGCATCGCGGCGGCGGCGCCCATCATCACCACGGTGGCGCCGAAGTCGGGCTCCATCAGCAGCAGGCCGGCCATGGGCAGCAGCACGATGAATGGCTTGAAAAAGCCCATCCAGCTTTCGCGCACTTCTTTCTGACGGCGCACCAGGTAGCCGGCCAGGTAGATCACCACGAACACCTTGGCGATTTCCGAGGGTTGCACGTTGAAGGCACCGAAGCCGATCCAGCGCATCGAACCGTTCACCTCGCGGCCGATGCCGGGCAGGATCACCATCACCAGCAAGCCGAACGCCCCGATCAGCATCAGCCAACCCAGGCGCTGCCACGTGGCGATCGGGATCATCATGGTGACGATGCACGCGCCGAGGCCGATCACCAGGTACACCAGATGACGGATCATCATGTACAGGGTGTTGCCCGACTGCACGGCGGCCACTTCGGAGGACGCCGAGGTGATCATCACCAGGCCCAGGCCGAGCAGCGCCAGGCAACCGGCGAGCATCGGGAAATCCAGGTCGATGCCGCGCCCGGTAATGATCGGCGACGGGTACGGCTTGATGATGTTTTTCAGGTTGAGGCTCATGCCAAAGCCTCCACGGCGCGGGCGAACAACTGGCCGCGCTCTTCATAGTTCTTGAACATGTCGAAACTGGCGCAGGCTGGCGACAGCAGCACCGCATCACCCGGCTGGGCCAGGGCTTTGCACTGGGCGATCGCGTCGTCCAGGGAGGTAGCGCGCACTTGCGGCACCGCGTCGCCCAGGGCTGCGGCGATCAGGTCCGCATCACGGCCCATCAGCACCACGGCGCGGCAATGCGCAGCGACCGGCGCTTTAAGGTCCTTGAAGTCGGCGCCCTTGCCGTCGCCACCGGCGATCAGCACCAGCTTGCCGTCAATATCGGCACCCAGGCCTTCGATGGCCGCCAGGGCCGCACCGACGTTGGTGGCCTTGGAATCGTTGTAATAGCTGACGCCGTCGAGGTCGCGCACCCACTGGCAGCGATGCTCAAGGCCGGCGAAGGTGCGCAGGCTGGCGAGCATGGCGTCGAAGGGCAGGCCCACCGCGTGGCCGAGCGCCAAGGCCGCCAGGGCGTTGGACTGGTTATGGGCGCCACGGATTTTCAGCTCGCGCACCGGCATCAGGTTCTGGAATTCGAAGGCCAGGTATTTCTCGCCGTTCTCTTCGCGAATGCCAAAGGCTTTGAAATCGGGCTTGCTCAGGCCGAAGGTCCAGCAAGGCATGCCTTCGCCTATCAGTGGACGGCTCAAGGCATCCTGGCGGTTGACCACAAACTGCTTGGCGCCCCGGAAGATACGATGCTTGGCCAGGTGATAGGCCGGCAGGCCGCTGTAGCGGTCCATGTGGTCTTCGCTGACGTTCAACACGGTGGCCACTTCGGCACCGAGGTCATGGGTGGTTTCCAGCTGGAAGCTCGACAGTTCCATCACGTACAACTCGACGTCGTCGCTGAGCAGATCCAGCGCCGGCACCCCGAGGTTGCCGCCCACCGCCACGCGCTTGCCGGCAGCCTTCGCCATTTCGCCGACCAGGGTGGTCACGGTGCTTTTCGCGTTGGAACCGCTGATGGCGACGATCGGCGCCTTGGCGTGACGCGCAAACAGGTCGATGTCGCCGGACAGCTTCACGCCACGCGCCGCTGCGGCCTGCAGGGCCGGTGTGGCCAACGCCAGACCGGGGCTCACGTAAAGCTCATCGGCGCGGCACAGAAATTCGACGTCCAATTCGCCACAACGCACTTCCACGTGCGGGTAATCACGGCGCAGCGTGACCAGCTCCGGTGGATTTTCCCGCGTGTCGGCCACGGCAAACGACGTGCCCCGGTTCGCCAGGAAGCGAACCAGGGACATGCCGCTCTTGCCGAGGCCGACAATGATGCGGAAGTGGTCTGAAGCGATCAGGGACACTCGTTTCTACCTCAGTTTCAGGGTGGCAAGGCCGACCAGTACCAGAATCACGGTGATGATCCAGAAACGGACGATCACGCGTGGCTCGGGCCAGCCCTTGAGTTCAAAGTGGTGGTGAATCGGCGCCATGCGAAATACACGGCGCCCGGTCAATTTGAAGGAAGCCACCTGGATGACCACCGACAGGGTTTCCATCACGAACACACCGCCCATGATGAACAGCACGATTTCCTGGCGCACTATCACCGCAATAGTGCCCAGCGCCGCGCCCAGCGCCAGTGCGCCGACGTCGCCCATGAACACTTGTGCCGGGTAGGTGTTGAACCACAGGAAGCCCAGGCCGGCGCCGATCAGCGCGCCGCAGAACACGATCAACTCACCTGCGCCCGGTACATAAGGAATCAGCAGGTACTCGGCGAACTTCACGTTACCCGACAGGTAGCAGAAAATGCCGAGGGCGCCGCCGACCATCACCGTCGGCATGATCGCCAGGCCGTCGAGGCCGTCGGTCAGGTTGACCGCGTTGCTGGAGCCGACGATCACGAAATAGGTCAGCACCACGAAGCCGATGCCCAGTGGAATGCTGGCGTCCTTGAGCATCGGGATGATCAAAGTGGTTTCCACAGCGCTTGGTGCGGTGGTGTACAGGAAGATCGCCGCCGCCAGGCCGAATACCGACTGCCAGAAGTACTTCCAGCGGCTCGGCAGCCCCTTGGAATTCTTCTCGATCACTTTACGGTAGTCATCCACCCAGCCGATGGCGCCGAACAGCAGGGTCACCAGCAGCACCACCCACACGTAGCGGTTGTGCAGGTCAGCCCAGAGCACGGTGCTGACGCCGATGGACGACAGGATCAACGCGCCGCCCATGGTCGGGGTGCCGGACTTGGACAGGTGCGACTGCGGGCCGTCATTGCGAACCGATTGACCAATTTGCAGGTTCTGCAGGGTGCGGATCATCCACGGCCCCAGAAACAGCGACAAACACAGCGCGGTCAGCACACCCAGGATCCCGCGCAGGGTCAGGTACTGAAAGACCGCGAAGCCTTTGTGGAACTGTTGCAGATACTCAGCCAGCAGCAGCAGCATTAATGTTTCTCCGTACTTGAGCCACACAAGGCTGCGACGACGTTTTCCATCACCGCGCTGCGCGATCCCTTGATCAAAATGGTTGTGTGTGTGTCGCGTTCAGCCGCAGCCAACGCCTGGATCAATTCGCCCTGGGTCGCAAAGTGCCGCGCACCGGGGCCGAAGGCGTTTACCGCGTGCGCCATGTTCGGGCCGACGGCGTAGAACGCGTCGACTTTATCGGCGGCATAGGCGCCGACTTCACGGTGGCCTTGTTCAGCCCAGTCGCCCAATTCGCCGATGTCGCCGAGTACCAGCACCTTGCGGCCATCAAAGCCTCTGAGCAGATCCACGGCGGCGTTCACGGACGACGGGTTGGCGTTGTAAGTGTCATCGATCACGCGCATGCCGTTGGTGGCCAATTGCGCGACGGTGCGTCCTTTGACCGGCTGCACTGCGCCCAAGCCTGTGGCGATGCCGAACAACGACACACCCAAGGCGTGGGCGGCAGCGGCAGCGGCCAAGGCGTTGGCGACGTTATGGTTGCCCAGCAGGTTCAGTTGCACGTGTTCACTGCCTTGCGGCGTGTGCAAGGTGAAGGACGGGCAACCACGCGCATCAACGGTGATGTCGCTGGCATGAAAATCGGCTGCGGCGTTGCGCACGGCAAAGGTCAGCACCTTGCGACCGGCAGCGCGTACGCGCCAGGTCTCGAAGGCCTTGTCGTCAAGATTCAGTACCGCGGTGCCCGAAGCGTCGAGGCCTTCAAGAATTTCACCCTTGGCTTCGACGATCTTTTCCGGGCCGCCGAATTCACCGACATGGGCGGTACCGGCATTGTTGATAACCGCGACATGGGGCTTGGTCAGCGCCACGGTGTAGGCAATCTCGCCGACGCGGGAAGCGCCCAGCTCGATGACTGCCGCCGTGTGTTCCGGGGCCAGTTCGAGCAGGGTCAGCGGTGCGCCGAAATCATTGTTCAGGTTGCCCCGGGTGGCGAGTACCGGCCCGCGCGTGCGCAGTACGCCGGCCAACAGTTCCTTGACGGTGGTCTTGCCACTGGAGCCGGTGATCGCGGCAATCGGCTTGTCGAACGCGGCACGGTTCAGCGCGCCCAATTGGCCCAGGGCCAAGCGGGTATCGGCGACCAGCAACTGTGGCAACGTGGCGTGCGCCACTTCACGTTGCACCAGGGCACCCACGGCGCCTTTGGCGGCGACGTCGTTCAGGTAGTCGTGACCGTCAAACCGCGGGCCTGTGAGGGCGATGAACAGCTGGCCGGGCTGGATGTTGCGACTGTCGATACTGACGCCGTCGAACGTGCAATCGCTCGACAGCACCCGGGCCGACAACGCCTGGGCCAGTTCGCTGAAGGTCATCGGCTTAAGCATGGGCGACCTCCCAGGCGGTCAGGGCGTGACCCGCCTCGACCAGATCGGAGAAGGCATGGCGCTCGCCATTGATTTCCTGGTAATCCTCATGCCCCTTGCCGGCCAGCACCACCACGTCATCCGCGCTGGCACTGGCGATCAATTGGGCAATGGCTGCGCCGCGACCCGCCACGAACGTGACGCTGGCAGTGTCTTTGAAGCCTTCGCGTATATCGTCGAAAATCCGGCTGGGGTCTTCGCTGCGCGGATTGTCGTCGGTCACCAGCACGCCGTCGGCCAGGCGCTCGACGATCTCGGCCATCAACGGACGCTTGCCGCGATCACGGTCGCCGCCGCAGCCGAACAGACACAACAGCTTGCCCTTGGCGTGCGGGCGCAGGGCCAGCAGGACTTTTTCCAGTGCATCAGGGGTGTGGGCATAATCGACCACCACCAACGGTTGCGTACCGCCACCCAGGCGCTGCATGCGGCCGGCCGGGCCTTCCAGTTTGGGCAGGACTTTCAGAATTTCGTCGAGGGCGTAATCCAGGCCGAGCAAGGCGCCGATGGCTGCCAATACGTTGCTCAGGTTGAAACGCCCGAGCAGCGTGCTGCGCAAATGGTGCTCGCCTTGTGGCGTTACCAGGGTGGCGCGCACGCCTTCGTCGCTGAACTGGGCTTCGCGGCAGTACAGGTACGCACGGGTGTCTTCCAGGCTATAGCTGATCAAGCGCGCTTCGCTGTCTTGAGCTGCCAGTTGTCGGCCGAAGGCATCATCCAGGTTCACTACCCGGCACTTCAGGTGATTCCAGGCGAACAGCTTGGCCTTGGCCGCTGCATACGCGTCCATGGTGCCGTGGTAATCGAGGTGGTCGCGGGACAGGTTGGTCATCACCGCCACGTCAAACGCCAGGGCCGTGACACGGCCTTGGTCGAGACCATGGGACGACACTTCCATGGCCACCGCCTTGGCGCCGGCTTTTTTCAGGTCGGCCAGGGTCGCCTGCACGGCAATCGGGTTCGGCGTGGTGTGCAGGCCGCTTTGCAGCGCACCATAGAAGCCGGTGCCCAGGGTACCGACGATGCCGCAGTGCTGACCCAGCAGGTCCAGGGCCTGGGCGACCAGTTGAGTCACGCTGGTCTTGCCGTTGGTGCCGGTCACGCCCACCAGGTTCAGGTGGCGGCTCGGTTCACCGTAGAAGCGCCCGGCAATGTCGGACAACTGCGCGGCCAAGCCCTTGACTGGAATCAACGGCACATCGGTGATCGGCAACACAGTAGCGCCTTCCACTTCATAAGCAACAGCGGCAGCACCACGTTGCAGGGCGTCGGCAATATGCGCACGGCCATCGAACTTGCCACCGGGCACGGCCAGGAACAGGTCACCGGCGCGCACGTTGCGGCTGTCCAGGCTCAACTCGCGAATCAGCAGATCGCGGCCGGCATGGGCAAAAATCTTGTTCAGGCTAAGAGACATCAGCCGCGCCCTCCATTGGCTTTTACAGCAGCGGCCGGCGGTGCGGCGTTTGCTTGCTGGGTTGGCGCAAGGTTGTCCGGCGTGATGTTCATCAGGCGCAGGGTGCCGGACATCACTTTGCTGAACACTGGCGCCGAGACCAGGCCACCGAAGTAACCGGCCTTGCTCGGTTCATCGATCACTACGACGATGGCGTAGCGCGGGTCGCTCATCGGGCCAAAACCGGCGAACAATGAACGGTAGGAATTTTCCGCATAACCCTTGGTGCCCACCGAGGTTTTACGCGCAGTACCGGACTTGCCGGCCACGTGATAGGCCGGCACCTGGGCGCGGAATACGCCACGCGGCGCCTCGATCACTTGTTGCAGCATGCCTTGCATGGTCTTGGCGACTTTTTCCGGGATCACCTGGGTGGCTTTCGGAGCTTCGTCTACATGGATCAGGCTCAGCGGAACCATTCGGCCATTATTCGCCAATACCGAGAAAGCATGGGCCAGTTGGATCGCGGTCACCGACAGGCCGTAGCCGTACGACAGCGTGGCGGTCTCGGCCTTTTTCCAGTCGCGGTAGTTCGGCAGGTTGCCGACGCGCTCACCCGGAAAATCGAGCCCGGTAGGCTGGCCCAGGCCGATTTTTTGCGCCAGGTGATAGATGGTTTCACCACCGATATCGAAGGCGACCTTGCTCATCCCTACGTTACTGGAGTTGATCAGGATGCCTGTCAGATCCAGCACCGGGCCCTCGGTGCGCGACACGTCGCGAATGGTGTATTTGCCCAACTGCAAGGTGCCTGGATACACCTCGACCTTGTCGCTGGGCTTCCAGCGTCCGGTTTCCAGGGCGGCACTCATGGAGATGGCTTTCATGGTCGAACCCGGCTCGAACACGTCGATCATTGCGCGGTTGCGCATCATCGCCGGCTGCAGGTTGCGACGGTTGTTCGGGTTGTAGGTCGGTTGGTTGACCATGGCGAGAATCTCGCCGGTTTTCACGTCCATGATCACCAGGCTGCCGGCTTTGGCGCCGTTCTCGATGATCGCGTTACGCAATTCACGGTTAGCCAGGTACTGCAGACGCAAGTCAATCGACAACGCCAAGGGCTTGCCGGCCTTGGCGTTCTTGGTGACCTGAACATCCTTGATCAGTCTGCCGCGCCGGTCCTTGATGACCTGGCGCTTGCCGGGAACGCCGGCCAGCCACTCGTCGTAGGCCAGCTCGACACCTTCGCGGCCATGGTCATCGATATCGGTAAAGCCGACCATGTGCGCGGTGGTTTCACCGGCCGGGTAGAAACGACGAAATTCCTCGATGCCATAGACACCTGGAATTTTCAGGTCGAGCACTTGCTGGCCCTGTTCGGGGGTGAGCCCGCGAACCAGATAGATAAATTCTTTATTGGCCTGGGCTTCCAGGCGTTCGGTCAGCGCTTTGCGGTCTTGCCCCAAGGCAGCCGCGAGTTCGGGCCACTTGTCCTTGGCCACCTGCAGTTCCTTGGCGTTGGCCCACAGGGTGGTCACCGGGGTACTCACGGCCAGAGGCTCGCCGTTGCGGTCGGTAATCAGGCCGCGGTGCGCAGGAATCGGAATATGCCGCAGGCTACGGGCATCGCCCTGGCCGATCAGGAAGTCACGGTCGACGACCTGCAGGTCGAAGATCCGCCAGACGATCGCGCCCACCATCAATGCCAGCAAGCCGAGCATCAGGCGGAAGCGCCATGGGTAGAGTGCGCCTTCAAGTTTCATCATGGCGCCACCATGCGTACGTCGGCCGCGCCCGGAATGTGCATTTTCAGTTGTTCGGTGGCCAGCACTTCGATACGGCTATGGGCCGTCCACGTGCTCTGCTCCAGGATCAACCGGCCCCATTCCGCCTGCGCCTTGTCGCGCACGCTCAATTCCCCATAGAGGGTATTGAGCAATTGACGATTCCAATGCGCGCTGTAGGACACCGCAATCGCGGACACCAGCACGCCGATAAACAGCAGCAACATAAAGAAGCTGCCGCCCGGCAGGGGTTTGGCGAAAAGCTTGCTCACCGCAACTTCTCCGCGACGCGCATGACGGCGCTGCGCGAACGTGGATTGGCCTTGAGTTCGGCTTCGGAGGCGAACTGCGCTTTGCCATGAATTTTGATTTTCGGCACAAAGGCTTCGAAACGCACCGGCAGATTGCGCGGCAGGTTGTCGGACTCGCCCTTGACCAGACGCCGCATGAACAGTTTGACGATACGGTCTTCCAGGGAATGGAAACTGATCACCACCAGGCGACCGCCCACTTCCAACGCGTCCAGGGCAGCCTCGAGGCCAGCCTCCAGATCGCCCAATTCGTTGTTGACGTGAATGCGCAGGCCCTGGAACGCACGGGTCGCCGGGTTCTTGCCCTTCTCCCATGCGGGGTTGGCAACCTTCAGCACTTCGGCCAAGTCAGCGGTGCGTTCGAACGGCTGGATTTCGCGGCGCTCGACCACGGCGCGGGCCATGCGACCGGCGAAGCGTTCTTCGCCGTACTCCTTGAACACCCGGGCAATTTCTTCCACCGGCGCGGTGGCGATGAACTGCGCGGCGCTGACGCCACGGGTAGGGTCCATGCGCATGTCGAGGGGGCCATCGTTCATGAAGCTGAAGCCGCGCTCCGGGTCATCGAGCTGCGGCGAAGACACGCCGAGATCGAGCAGAATCCCGGCCACCTTGCCCGCCATGCCGCGCTCGGCGACTTCGGCGCCCAGCTCGGCAAAGCTGCGCTGCACAACGACAAAGCGGCCGTCTTCGGCCGCTAGCGCTTGCCCGGTGGCAATCGCTTGAGGGTCTTTGTCGAACCCGAGGAGTTTACCGTTGGGCCCGAGCTGGCTGAGTATCAACCGACTGTGCCCGCCCCTGCCGAAGGTGCCATCCAGATAGCAGCCATCCGCGCGTACGGCGAGAGCCTCAACGGCTTCGTCAAGCAGTACGGTGATGTGGTTAAAGCCGCTATCAATAGTCACAGGATCAAATCACGCAGTTCATCAGGCATGGCGCCCGGTTGTTGAATAGCAGCCAGGTCAGCTGCAGAAACAGCATCCCAGGCATCTTCGTCCCACAATTGGAACTTGTTCAGTTGGCCTACCAGCATTGCGCGCTTGTCGAGCCTGGCGTATTCGCGCAAACGCGGCGGCACCAGGAAACGACCGCTGCCATCGAGTTCAAGGTCGACGGCATTACCGATCAGCAAACGCTGCAGGCGGCGGTTTTCTTCACGCAATGAAGGCAGCGCGCGCAATTTGGTTTCGATCAACTCCCACTCATCGAGGGGGTAAACACACAAACAAGGGTCAACCGCGTCAATCGTGATGATCAACTGCCCCGAACTTCGCGAAATGAGCTCGTCACGATACCGGCTCGGCATGGCGAGACGGCCTTTTGCATCGAGACTGATAGCGTTAGCTCCGCGAAACACAGGTGCGTTTCTCCAATTTTTAGCGTTTTACGTTCAAAAAACCCACTTTGTGCCACTTTCCGCCACTTGCGCACACTATAGGAATGCGCCCACCACACCGTCAAGGCGCGGATACAAGGAAAAGCCTTACAGAACGGAGATTTACGAGCGTAACGGGAGGAGAAACCCGAGTTCAGCGTGGTTTTTGACTCAACAAGCACAAATAACTCAAAGCGCTATGGCTCAGAGTTAAAGTAATTTATTAAGAGTAAGATTTTTTTGGTATTACGAAGACGCATCTGCCAATGATTTGGCAGGGAGGGATTCTTGCGTTACTACCGGGTTTTCTGCCCGAGGTTCAGACAGAAGGAAAAAAGGTGGAGAGTCGATCTGTAAGCCGGGTTCTGTCTTGAACAGTCATTCGTCTACGATGGCCATCACTGGACATCTTTAGCAACCTACCCGGTCCCAGCGCGGGCCACGCCTTGGGACCCTATTTGGTCTTGCTCCAAGTGGGGTTTACCTAGCCACGAACTGTTGCCAGTCGTGCGGTGCGCTCTTACCGCACCTTTTCACCCTTACCGGCACCGAAGTGCTTAGGCGGTTATTTTCTGTGGCACTTTCCGTAGGCTCACGCCTCCCAGGCATTACCTGGCACTTCGCCCTATGGAGCCCGGACTTTCCTCCCCCCCCTAATTTTCATAGAGGGCAGCGACTGTCCAATCGACTCTCCGCCGCGCAGGTTAACGGCACGACGGCCTCAGGACAAGTATTAAAAGTGCAGCATTGCCATCACCTTCGGACGAAACACCGGCCCGGCCCCGGAACTATTCGGCTTTCTGTTTATCCAGCGCCGCCTGATACAACACATTCTTGCGTACCCCGGTAATTTCTGCGGCGAGGGCGGCAGCCCGCTTGAGCGGCATCTCCTTGAGCAGCAAATCGAGGATGCGCATGGCTTCGCTACCGACTGCATCTTCATCCTCTGGAGGCGTCCAGCCGGCCACCAGCACGACGCACTCTCCGCGCTGCTGATTGCTGTCGCCTTCGACAAACCCGCGCAGCTCTTCCAGCGGCAGGCCCTTGAGGGTTTCGAAGGTCTTGGTCAACTCGCGAGCCAGCAGCGCCAGGCGCGCCCCGCCGAACACCAGCTCCATGTCCTGCAGGCACTCAAGGATGCGGTGCGGGGCTTCGTAGAAAATCAAGGTGCGCGGCTCTTCCTTCAGCGCCTGCAGACGCGCACGACGCCCTACCGTCTTGGCGGGCAGGAAGCCTTCGAAGATAAAGCGGTCCGACGGCAAACCCGCTGCAGATAATGCTGCAATCAGCGCGCACGCGCCTGGAACAGGCACTACATTGATACCAGCGGCGCGCGCCTGGCGGACCAGATGGTAGCCCGGGTCGGAAATCAGCGGCGTGCCCGCATCGGAGATCAGCGCAACATCATCACCTGCCAGCAAACGGGTGATAAAACGGCTGCCCTCCTCGCGTTCGTTGTGTTCATGGCAGGCCGCCAGTGGCGTGGGGATTCCAAAATGCTGCATCAACCGCTGGGAGTGTCGCGTGTCTTCCGCCGCGATCAATTTAACCTCGCGCAACACTTTCAATGCCCGGGCACTGATGTCGTCCAGGTTGCCAATGGGCGTCGCCACGACAAAAAGCGAGCCTGCAGTGGAATTCAAAGGACCTGGAGCAGTCAAAACGCACACCTCGATGGTTGGCAAAAGCCACATTGTAGCGCGTCAACGCGCTGAAAATATGCCGTCACGGCGGATGTCGTTTCAGCCATTGTTAGTAAAACGCAACAATTGCACGACCTAAATCCACGGTTTCACGCCACGAACATCGCGCCTGGGCCAGTGCTTGGGTACACTTCCACGCTAATTTGATCGGTATCAGGAACACTTACATGATCGCTTGCCTGCGGCTGCTCTCCGCCCTTTGCCTCGCTGCCTTGCTGGCCGCTTGCGCCAGCTCGCCCTCGTCCAGCCTTGGCGACCTACCACGCACGCCCGACGCCAGTATCGAGCAACTGCTCGAACAGGCCACGGCTGCCAAGACGCCAGAAAAGGCCGCATTGCTGCGCTTGAGTGCGGCTGACCTGGCCTACCAGCAGAACAACCCTGGCCGTTCCTCGCAGATACTTGCGCAGGTGCCCCTGGATGTCCTGAAACCGGCCGCGCAAGTGTTTGCCAGCACCCTGGCCGCCGAGCTGGCGATGACCCGCAATCAGCCCAAGTCTGCATTGACGGCGCTGAACCACCCCAGCCTGCAAAGCCTGAAGGAGCTGCCGGTCGATCAACAAGTGCGCACCGGCACCGTGCATGCCCGCGCCTATGAAGCCGACGGCCAGACCCTGGCGGCAGCGCGGGAGCGTGTCGCCATGGCGCCGCTGCTCACCGGTGACGCCGCCAATAGCAACCACGAAGCGATCTGGGTGTTGATTGCCGCACTGCCCGCCGAGCAACTGCAAGCCACCGGCAACCCGACGCTGGACGGCTGGATCACCCTGGCCCAGGCGGTCAAGGGCGCCGGCACGCTGGAGCAGCAGCAAACCGCCATCGATACCTGGCGTGCGCGCAACCCGGGCCATCCGGCGGCCGTGCAACTACCAACGCCCTTGACCAAACTCAAGGAACTGGCCAGCCAGCCCCTGACCAAGATCGCCCTGCTACTTCCACAGGAAGGCGCCCTGGCGTCGGTCGGCAAGGCATTGCGTGAAGGCTTCATGGCCGCTCACTACCAGGCCGAACAGGCCGGGCAGAAGCCGCCGGTGATTGAGTTCTACGACAGCTCGCGCCTGACCTCCATCGACGACTTCTACGCCAAGGCCCAGGCCGCCGGCGTGCAGCTGGTGGTTGGCCCGCTGGAAAAGCCACTGGTCAAACAGCTCAGTGCACGCCCGCAATTGCCGATCACCACCCTGGCGCTGAACTACAGCGAGGGCGATCAAGCCCCGGCGCAGTTGTTCCAGTTCGGCCTGGCTGCTGAAGACGAAGCCCGTGAAGTGTCGCGCCGCGCCCGTGCCGACGGCCTGCATCGCGCCGCCGCCATGGTGCCCCGTGGCGAATGGGGCGAGCGTGTCTACAAGGCCTTCCGCCAGGACTGGGAAGCCAACGGCGGCACCGTCATGGGCGTCGAATATGTCGACCAGCCTGTGGCCCTGGCCCAGCAGATCGCCGACCTGTTCCAACTGCGCAAAAGCGAAGGCCGCGCCAAGAGCCTGCAAGACACCGTCGGCACTGACGTTGCCGCCCAGCCTTCGCGTCGCCAGGACATCGAGTTCATCTTCCTGGCCGTCACCCCGCAACTGGCCCAGCAGATCAAGCCGACCCTGAACTTCCAGTACGCCGGTGATGTGCCCGTCTACGCGACGTCCCACGTCTTCAGCGCCAGTGGCGACCGCAACCAGTACCTGGACATGACCAACGTGATGTTCTGCGAAACCCCTTGGTTGCTCAACACCACCGACCCGTTGCGCAACCAGGTCGCCGCACAATGGCCGCAGGCCAATGGCAGCCTGGGTCGCCTGTATGCGATGGGCGTCGATGCCTATCGCCTGGCGCCACGCCTGGGCCAGCTCAAGGCGTTGCCGGACACCCGTGTCGACGGCCTCTCCGGTAACCTGGGCATCAGCGCCAACCAGCGCGTTGACCGCCAGATGCCGTGGGCGAAGTTCGTCGGCGGCGAGATCCAGCGCCTGCCGGATACCCCGCGCTGATGCCCGAGCGGTCCAGCGCACAAAGCGGCAAGGATGCCGAACGCTACGCGCTGAACTATCTGCAACAACAGGGTCTGCGCCTTCTGGCGCAGAACTGGTTATGTAAACGCGGTGAGCTTGATCTGGTCATGCTTGACGGCGATACAGTAGTATTCGTCGAAGTCCGCTACAGAAAACACGCACAATGGGGTGGCGCGCTCGCCAGTATCGATGGGCGCAAGCGTCAAAAGCTGATACTCGCCGCGCAGTTTTTCCTGCAGAAAGAGCATCGCTGGGCCGATAGCCCCTGCCGTTTCGATGTGGTTGCCATGGAAAGCACACCGTCGGGCCCAACTGACCTGAATTGGCTCAAAGATGCCTTCGACAGCTGACTCACCCGGCACCTTCACCCCACACTTTTGCTCTTTGCTTTGCGGGCTGCACATTTCTGTGCCAAACAGCCGCGCTCATTAAGGTCACACAGATGGACATGCAATCCCGAATTCGCCAGCTTTTCCAGGCCAGCATCGACACCAAGCAACAGGCGATGGACGTACTTGCACCGCACATCGAGCAAGCCAGTCAGGTCATGGTCAACGCCTTGCTCAACGAAGGCAAAATGCTTTCGTGCGGTAACGGCGGCTCGGCCGGTGACGCCCAGCATTTCTCCTCCGAGCTGCTCAACCGCTTTGAGCGCGAGCGCCCGAGCCTGCCGGCGATCGCCCTGACCACCGATTCGTCGACCATCACCTCGATCGCCAACGACTACAGCTACAACGAAATCTTCTCCAAACAGATCCGCGCCCTCGGCCAGCCGGGCGATGTGTTGCTGGCGATTTCCACCAGTGGCAACTCGGCGAACATCATTCAAGCGATCCAGGCCGCACATGATCGCGAAATGATTGTCGTAGCATTGACCGGGCGCGATGGCGGCGGCATGGCCTCGTTGCTGCTGCCTGAGGACGTGGAGATTCGCGTTCCGGCCAATGTCACTGCACGCATTCAAGAAGTCCACCTGCTGGCGATCCACTGCCTGTGCGATCTGATCGACAGCCAACTGTTCGGGAGTGAAGAATGACCGTTAATCGCCTCAGCCTTTTGGCCATCACGCTGTGCCTCGCCATCAGCGGCTGCAGTACGGCAATCACCGCTACACGGGACACCCCCATCCAGGACGACCGGGGCACACGTACCTTCGGCAGCACCATCGACGACTCGCTGATTGAAACCAAGGTCAAGGTCAACGTCGCCAAAGCGGCTACGGACCTGGGCAACGGCGCGTCGCGCATTGTGGTCACCAGCTTCAACGGCGTCGTGCTGCTGGCCGGGCAAACCCCGCGCGCCGAACTCAAGGCCCAGGCTGAACAGGCCGCCTCGGCGGTGCAACGGGTCAAGAAGGTGCACAACGAACTGCAGGTCATGGACCCGATCACGCTGCTGGCCATCAGCAACGATGCCTTGCTGACCACCAAGATCAAGGCGCAGATGCTCACCGACAGCGCCGTTCCGGGCTCGCGCATCAAGATCGTCACCGACAACGGTATCGTCTACATGATGGGCCTGTTGACCCAGGCGGAAGCCACTCGCGCGGCCAACCTGGTACAGGGTGTGTCCGGTGTGCAGAAAATCGTCAAGGTGTTCGAATACATCGACTGATGTAACCGCAAGCCAAAAAAAGGGCGCCGTGCATTGACTGCACGGCGCCCTTTTTTATGGCGATTGTTTACTGGTACTGCGAGTACGGGTTGCCCTGGAACTGGTTGTTCTGTTGTGGCGCCTGTTGCTGGGCCCCCGGCTGGCCGTACTGCTGGCCTGGGATCGGGCCAAGGTTCACTTCTACGCGACGGTTTTGGGCACGGCCATTGACGTCAGCGTTACTGGCGATCGGATTATCCGGGCCGGCGCCGCGTGCGCTCAGGTTGGCAGCACTGACGCCCTGGGAGGTCAGGTAGTTGGCCACGCTCTGCGCACGGCGCTGGGAAAGGTCCATGTTCAACTGACGGCTGCCGGTGCTGTCGGTGTAGCCAACGATCTGGATGGTGTTCTGGTTGAACTGCTTGAGGGAGTTGGCCAGGTTGTTCAGCGGCTGATAGAAGCTGCTGGAGATGGCGTCGGAGTTGGTGGCGAAGGTGATATTGCCGGGCATGATCAGCTTGATCTGGTCACCCTGGCGCTGCACTTCAACTCCGGTATTGGCCATGCTTTCGCGCAGTTTTTTCTCTTGCTGATCGGCGTAGTAGCCATAGCCGGCGGCGCCGGCACCCGCAACGACTGCGCCGATCAGCGCGCCCTTGCCACGGTTGTTATGGTCGATGGCCGCACCGGCCAATGCCCCGGCCAGCGCGCCGAGGCCGCCGTACTTGGCGGTCTTGCTCATACCGCTTTCGGAACCATTGCCGGCCTGTCCCTGGCTGCCGTCATAAGGGTTGGGTGAAGCGCAGCCGGACAACAGGGCTACGGCGGTGGCGACAACAAGCAGACGACGCGGAGTGAACATGAAGGAAGCTCCTACTTTTGCATTCTGTGATGCAGAGGACATGGGCAACGGACCTGTGCCGGGTTTGGAACATGGCAAGCGGTAAAAATTCCGTGAGCGCGGCCCCGGCAGGATAAAAAGGCCAGACACTCTGGGCGCCAGGTAGACCGTAGCAGACCCCGGCTGAACGCGAGCTGGGGTTTTGTTGCAATGCTTGTTAGACAAACGCCGGCTGGCTACCACTTGGCGCATGAACACCAAAACTGATCGAGCCCGCCGTATGTTTAAGAAGGGTTAATGTTCAGTCCATAAACTTTGAATCTATGACGTTTGTCGTTAATGGTCTGCTATAGATATCGAGCCTCTAAAAGACGTACGGAAATGTCGACGATCCGAAAGGAAGATATCGATCGGGTGACCGCCGCACTACAACGCGCCGCTGATTAATATCACTTCTGACTATCAGACTTTCGATTCCACAAGGAAAGAATCCATGTCTTCACCATCGTCCGCGAGCCACGCTAATGGCAACGGGCTGTTCGGCCTGTTTTGCCTGGGCAGCTATCTACTATCCCTGTCGTATGGCACTACGTTCTTATTGGCCATGAAGCTGCGGGACAGCGGCGGCAGCGAGTCCGACGCCGGTACGATTATCTCGGTTGCGATGCTCAGCACGTTCCTGGCAGTCATATTTTCAGGCCACTTGACTGATCTGATCGGCGCACCCAGAGCCATCGCAGCGGGCGCGGTGTTGCTGGCAGCCGCTTGCCTGGGCTTCGCGACCGTGCCTGCTTTCGGCGTGGCACTGCTGGCCAGCGGCTTGATACTGGGGTTTGGATGGGGCGTTTTCTACACACTTGGGCCGATCATTGTGGCGATGATCATAGAGCCTGCCCGGCGCGTGAAGTATTTTGCATTGCTGTCGGGCAGCATGATGAGTGGCATCGGCACGGGGCCTCTGGTAGGGCGAGCCGCCGAGGCGCTGGGCCATTCGGTGGAGTCCGCATTTATCGTCGCCGCCATTGCCAGCCTGGCTGGAGGGGCATTGTTTTTCCTGCTCGCCCCCAACATCAAGCAGCAGCAAGCACGTCTTGGGCCGGTGACAGTGTGCAAGATCAGCGCCCGGGCGGCACAGGCGGTGCTGGGTTCCAAGGCGGTATTTGCCATTATCATGGTCGGCCTCGGCGGCGCAATCTTCGGCGGGCTTTCGAGCTTCCAAACCTCCTATGCCGCGCTTAACCATCTCGATTATTCCCTGTTTTTCCTAGGTTTCATGAGCGCGGCGATCTCCTGTCGCCTGCTGGTCGCGGGGTATATCGTCAAGCGCGATCCCTACCTGATGTCGAGCCTGTTAAGTGCGCTGATGGTGATTTCGGTATTGATGTTCACCTTCTTCGTACACTCTTCGGCGGCGTATTTGCTGGCCGCCATTGTGCTCGGGGTAGGTTACGGGCTGACTTACTCTGTAATAAACGGGCTGGCAGCCAATGAAGCCCCCGCGGGCCAGACCGCGCAATCATTGGTTTTATTCAGTCTTTCCTACTTTGTCGGCGTGTTCGGCTTTCCGTTATTGGCCGGTAAAATAATCGTCAACCATGGCATGTCGACGTTGCTCTCTATCATCCTGGTTGTCGCCTTGTGCAACTGGTCGATCACGTTGGCGCGTCTGATATGGCGACGCACAATGCTTGGCGCAACAGCGTAACCGTCAATGCCTTACAGAAAGGAGAGGATGCCGAGTAATAGGTAAAACGGTGGCATCGGCTGCTAAGCTACGCAAACGCGATTGGCTCTCCGGCAACGGCCAGCACCCTAGCCAGTCGCTTTTGGAGCAGCCCTATGGCGAATCAACAGGTCATCTGCGAACACTGCGACTGCGTTTATCAGAAAGTCACGCTCGCCAAACATCAGAAAGCCCTGTGCGTACGCTGCGAGGGAGTACTGCAGCGCTATAACGGCCTGTCGGTGCAGCAGCGCCTCGCACTGACGCTCACCGCAGCGGTGTTGTGGGCGTTCGCCAATTTTTATCCGGTGATGAGCATCAGCCTGCAGGGCCTGAAGAACAGCGCGACACTCTGGGATTCGGTGGTCGCGCTGAGCCAGGGGCCGATCACGTTTATCGCCTTGGTGGCAGCAATTTCCATGATTATCGCGCCGGTGTTTCAGCTGCTGCTGCTGATCTGGGTATTGAGTTTTGCCCTATCCGGCAGGCGCTCACCGGCCTTCAAGCTGTGCATGCGCTGGCTGGAAGCCCTCAGGCCCTGGAGCATGCTGGAGGTGTGCCTGTTGGGCGCGATGGTGGCAGTGTTCAAGCTGGCCGGCATGCTCGATGTGATACCCGGCATCGGCTTGTTCGCGCTGGCCGCCCTCAGCCTTTTGCTGATCCGCATCGCCGGGCGCGATGTGCGTGACCTGTGGGACACTCTATGAATTCACCGCCCACCGCCCGCGAACTCAACCTGTGCCTGTGCCACACCTGCGGCCAGCCGTGCGACATGCGCAGCGAACCCACCGAGTGTGAGCGCTGCGGCGCCCCCTTGCACCGGCGCAAGGTTCAGTCCTTGACCCGCACCTGGGCCTACCTGCTCACTGCACTGGCATTCTATGTGCCGGCGAACATATTGCCGGTGATGAACACCACCATGCTCGGCTCCGGGGCGGACAGCACCATCATGAGCGGCGTGCTGGAATTCTGGCAGCATGGCGCCTGGGACATTGCGCTGATCATTTTCATCGCCAGCATTGCCGTGCCGGGCATCAAGTTCGTGTCCCTGGGGCTGCTGCTGATCACGGTGCAGCGCAATAGCCAGTGGGCGCGCAAGGAGCGCTCGAAGCTGTTCCGGTTTATCGAGCTGATCGGCTATTGGTCGATGCTGGATGTGATCGTGGTTGCACTGGTGGCCGCGCTGGTGAAGTTCCAGGCCCTGGGCGACATCGAGCCGCGCCTGGGCATTCTGTTTTTTGGTCTGGTGGTCGTGTTCACGATGCTCGCGGCCATGAGCTTCGATCCCCGGCTGATCTGGGAAAATCCACACAATGAGGAGACCTCGGATGAGCTCATCCAAGGCTGATGCTGACACCCCTGCGGGAACACCCGTAATCAAGACGCGTCGCTTCAGCGTTTCGCTGGTATGGATCGTGCCGATTGTCGCCGTGCTGGTGGGTATCTCCCTGGTGGTCCATAGCGTGCTGCAACAGGGCCCGACCATCACCCTCAATTTCAAGACCGGCAGCGGGCTGGTCGCCAACAAGACCGAGGTCAAGTACCGCAACGTGGTCATCGGCCAGGTCACCGGCGTTGCCTTGAGCGATGACCAGAAAAGCGTCAACGCCACCGTCGAGCTGGCCAAGCAGGCGCAGAGCTTCACCCGCGAAGACTCGAAGTTCTGGGTGGTGCGCCCGCGCATCGGCGCCGGCGGTGTGTCCGGCATCGACACCTTGCTGTCCGGCGACTACATCGGTGCCGATATCGGCCAGTCCGACACCCGTGCCAAACAGTTCAAAGGCCTGGAAAACCCGCCGCCCATCACCTATGGCGAGCCAGGCAAACGCTTCACCCTGCATACCCAGGGCCTGGGGTCGCTGGATATCGGCTCGCCGGTCTATTACCGCAAGATCCCGGTCGGCCAGGTCGTTGCCTATGAATTGGACAGCGAGGGCAAGGGCGTGAATATCGAGGTGTTCGTGCATGCGCCCAATGACGCGTACGTCACCGAGAACACGCGCTTCTGGAACGCCAGCGGTGTCGACCTCAGCGTCGGCGCCAACGGCTTCGCGCTGAAGACCGAATCGTTGTCGTCCATGTTGATGGGCGGCGTCTCCTTCCAGGCACCGCCCTACAACCCCAACGACAAGCCCGCCGAGGAAAACCGCAACTTTGAACTGTTCGAAGACCAGCAAAGTGCCCTCGCCCCGCCCAATGGCAAGGGGCAATACATGGTGCTGCGCTTCGATCAGGCCCTGCGCGGGCTGAAAGTTGACGCCCCGGTGGAATTCCTCGGCGTCGAATTCGGCAAAGTGGTCTCGATCAACCTGGATTTCGACGCCAAAAAGCGCAGCTTCCCGGTCAACGTCGGCATCGTGATCTATCCGCAACTGCTCGGCCAGGCGCACACCAAGCTGCTCAAGGCGATGAACAATAACCCTGACGATGAAGCGGCCGGCGTGCGCCTGATCGGCAGCTTCATCGAAAACGGCCTGCGCGCCCAGGCGCGCAGCGGCAACCTGCTGACCGGTCAGCTGTACATCGCCCTGGACTTCTACCCCAAGGCCGAGAAAGTCGCGTTTGACCCGAACCAGCGCCCCGTGGGCATCCCCACCCTTCCCGGCAACCTGGAACAACTGCAAGAGAAATTCGAAGGCATCGTCAACAAGATCAGCCAACTGCCGGTCGAGCGTATCGCCGGCAATCTCGATGCCAGCCTGGTCGAGCTGCGCAAGGGCCTGGCGCAATTCAATGCCAAGACCCTGCCCGGTGTGCAGACGACCCTGGGCGACGTGAGCAAGACCCTGCAGTCGGCCAGTTCCACCCTGGCCGAAGACTCGCCGCAGCGCGAACAACTGACCCAGACCCTGGATGAACTGGCGCGCATGTCGCGCTCCTTGCGCGAGCTTTCGGATTACCTGGGCCGGCATCCGGAGTCGCTGATTCGCGGTCGCGCCGATAATGCCGCACCCCTGGACCTGCAAGGGCCACCCCGCAAATGACCATTGGAGCCGCCATGACAGTGCCGTTGAAAATCACCCTGGTGACTGCCCTGCTGTTGCTCGCGGCATGCCGCAGCGAGCCGATTGCGTTCCACACCTTGACCCCGGCGCACCTGAATAACGCCACACGGGCGGATGCCGATTCAGTCCGCATTGAAAGCATCAGCGTGCCGCCCCAGGTCGACCGTGCGCAGATAGTGATCCGCCAGGGCGACAGCGGCCTGGCGATCCTGGAAACCCAGTGGTGGGCCGCCACCCTCGCCGATGAGCTGAGGAGCGCGCTGGTCGACCAGTTGGCCGGCAGCGATGCCCGGCAAGCCGTGTCGTTGCGCGTGGAAGTGCAGCGCTTCGATTCGGTGCCGGGGCAATACGCGCTGCTCGATGTGCGTTGGCGCCTCAGGCCGGCTGGCGGCGGTGATCGCCCTGCGCTGACCTGCCGCTCGACCTTGCAGTCACCGGCGGGCCCGAGCATCGATGACGTGGTGGTGGCGCACCAGAACAACCTCAAGCGCTTCGCCGCGCTGATCAACCGCGCCGCTGGCTCGTCCCTGACGCAGTGCCCGAGCGCGCAGTGAACGGTGGCGCAATCAACCCAGCAAGCCCATCGACTTGGCGCGCGCCACCGCCTGGGTGCGGCGCTCCACGCCCAGCTTGCTGTTGATATGGCTGGCGTGGGTTTTCACTGTGTGCAGGGAAATGAACAACTGGTTGCTGATCTCCTGGTTTGAACAGCCTTGGGCGATCAACTGCAGGACCGCCAGCTCCCGTGTACTCAAGGTTTCATGGTGAGGCGCGATCGCGACGACGGCGCTTGCCGGTAGCAGCGCCAGCAATGCCTGGTACAACGGCTGATGGGGCGGCTTGCCCAACTGCTCGCGCAGCCAATCCGGATAGTCCTCCAGCAACCGCTGGAACGGTTGCAACGCGCCGCCCGCGCCGGCTTCGAGTGCGCGGGCCAATACCGGCCTGGCCTTGGCTTCCTGGCCACACGCCAGCAGCACCTGGGCCTGCTGGGTCAGCGCCACCAGGGCAATCATCTGGCGGCCACTGCCGAGCGCCTGCTGCGCCAGGTCCTCAAGCCGTCGCAATGCCCTATCGGGCTGATGGCGAATGGCGTCCAGCGCGGCCTGTTGCAGCTCCACGTGTTGCGGCAAGTGCGGATGAAACTCCGGTGCGGCGGCTGCCTGCTCGCCTGTGTAGGTCTGCCCCAGCCGCGTCAGCCAGGCATCGGCCAGGTCGGTACGGTCCTGGGCCAGCCACAACTCGCATTTGATCAGGGTGATCATCGCCAGGTAGTAGATCGGCGGCACGTCCCAGATATGCATCAAGCGCTCAGCCTCGGCCAACTCGGCAAAGGCAGCGGAGAAATCGCCTCGCCGCCCTTCGAAGCTGGCGATCACGCAATGCCCGATCAGCACACTGATATCCCGGCAGGCACGGGCTTCGGTCAGGCCGGCACGCAAACGCGCAAGCCCGGCTTCGGGCTGGTAACGCAGCAGCAGCAGGTAGCCTTCATACAACGACAACCGCGCGCGTACGGCGTACAGCCGCTGGGGTGCCAGCCCCTGCAGGCGCAGCAGGCCCTGGCGCACTTCGTCCAGGGCGCGCAGGATCTCGCCTCGCGCCTGCAGCACCCGCGCCCGGTCGTAATGGGCCAAGGCTTCAAACAGCGGGTTGCCGACGCGCTGCGCCAGTTCCAGGGATTCGCGGTTCAGGCCACGAGCCCGCCACAGATCGGCATCGACGATCGCCAGGTTGGAGAGGGTCGACAGGCACATCAAGCGCTGGCCGTAACGCTTGTGCGGCAGGCTCTCCAGCGCCTCGTTGCAATAGCGCTGGGTCAATTCGCGGTCCCCTCGCCCACGGGCGATGATCCCGCTCAGTGCCAGCCATTGGGCCAGCATGGATTTTTGCGCGGTGGCCGACGGCGCCGGCAGGAAGCGACTGAGGTAGCCGGACAGCTCCTGCGCCGCGTCCAACTGGCACGCCAGCCCCAGCGCCCAGCTGTAGAGCACGATCAAGCGCGGGGTGCTGATCAACAGGCTGTCGGGCAAGTCCATCTTCCAGCGCAGCAGCATGCCGACATTCTGCTCGGCCAGCAGCTGTTCTTCGGAGAGGTTCTGCACCAGGTTCGCCGCCACATCCAGGTGCCCGGCCCGCAGCGCCTGCTCCACCGCCTCATCGATCAGGCCCTGGGCGTTGAACCAGCGACAGGCGCGCAGGTGCAGACTGGCCAACGGTAACGTGGCGCTCTTTTCGCGGCGGGCGCGCAGCAGGTCGGAAAACAAATGGTGATAACGGTACCAGTGACCGTGTTCATCCAGCGGCACCAGAAACACCTGATGGGCCTGCAGGTAGCGCAGGATTTCCGGGCTGTCATGGGCCTCGCGGACCGCATCGCACAGCTCGCTGCAAAAGCGCTCCTGGGGTGCGGTGTCGTACAGGAATGCTTGCACCTCCGCAGGCAGGCAATCGATGACTTCTTCCAGCAAGTAATCGCGAATCAGCCCTTCGCCACCGTTCAGGCCCTGCGGCAGGGCGCCATCATTGCCGGCCTCAGAGGCCGCCAGCAGCCAGAAGCGCAGGCCGGCGACCCAGCCCTCGCTGCGGCGAATCAGGTTTTCCAGGGCCTCGCCACGTAACGAACTGCTGTGCCGGTCCAGCACGGCCAGGGATTCGTCATGGGTCAGGCGCAGGTCTTGCTCATGCAATTCCAACAGGTGCCGCGACAGGCGCAGGCGCGCCAGGTGCCAATCCGGGCGCTGGCGGCTGGTGACCAGCACCACCAGGCCATCGGGCAAATGATTGAGGAAAAATTGCAGGCAACGGTCCAACACCGGCCCCTGGGCCAGGTGGTAGTCATCCAGCACCAGTAACAGCGGCGCCTGGGCGCACAGGTGCACCGTCAGCTCATCGAGCAGGCCATCGAGCCATTCTTCAAAGGCAAAGGGTTGGTGACGCTGACGCATTTTCAGCAGGCCCAGGGACTGGGCGCCGAGTTGCGGAAAATACTGGCGCAAGCCTTCGAGCAGGCGCTCGAGAAAACGGCCAGGGTCGCTGTCCCGTGGGCTCAGGCCCAGCCACAGGTTTTGCCAGTGGGCGGGCAGGCTCTGGCAGAACTCCACCGCCAGGGAACTCTTGCCGAACCCCGCCGGCGCGCTGACCAGCAACAGTCGCCCTTCCAGGCCGGCGCCAAGGCGTTCGCACAGGCGTGGGCGCAGCACGTAGCCATCAGGCAGCGGCGGCCTGTAGAAGCGGCCTTCCAGGGTCGGAATCACCGCGCTGGCAGGCCCTTGGATTCGGGACAGATCAGTCATCGCCGGGCTCTTGTGGAAGGCTGTTGTCGGCATTGCAGATGTCCGCAGACTAGCGGTAAAAGCGGCGGGATTGTAGATCTTTGCAACAAATGCCTGAAAAAGAACTGCGACAAAAAATATCCCCCACGGACACCCCAAACAAAAGTGGGAGGGGGCTTGCTCCCGATAGCGGCGGATCAGTCAATGCATGTGTCGACTGTCAGACCGCTATCGGGAGCAAGCCCCCTCCCACAGGGGTATCAACATAGGTTCAGGTTAGCGCACGCCATCCTGGCGCAGGGCCGCTGGAGTGAAGTCGCTGGTGGTGGCGGTGAAGCCGAAGTCATAGGCCTGTTTCTCTTCGTTCTTCATGCCCAGGGCCAGGTAGCGGCCGGACTGCAGGTCGTAGAGGGTTTCCAGGGCGTACCACGGCACTTGCTTGTCGTAGTAGTTCTCGGCATGGGCTTCGGCGACGCGCCACAGTTGGCCACGGCCGTCGTAGTGATCGATCACCGCTGCTTGCCAGGTGTCTTCGTCAATGAAGAAGTCACGCTTGGCGTAGATGTGGCGCTGGCCTTCCTTCAAGGTGGCGACCACATGCCAGACACGGCGCAGCTCATAGCGCGCCAGGTCCTGGTTGATATGGCCGGCCTTGATGATGTCGGCGTACTTGAGCTTCGGATCATCGATCTTGTAGCTGTTGGAGGCGATGTAGATTTCCTTCTTGCCTTCCAGTTTCCAGTCGTAGCGGTCCGGCGCGCCGTTGTACATGTCGAGGTTGTCGGAGGTACGCAGGCCATCGGCGGCGGTCCCCGGCCCGTCATAGGACACTTGCGGTGCCCGGCGCACACGGCGCTGGCCGGCGTTGTAGACCCACGCCGAACGCGGCTCCTTCACCTGGTCGAGGGTTTCGTGCACCAGCAGTACACCACCGGCCAGGCGCGCCGGCGCGGTAACTTGCTGCTTGAAGTAGAACAGCACGTTGCCTGGGTTTTTCGGGTCGAAGTCCTTCATCTTGTCGCGGAACACGAACTGGTCGCGGAAGTACACCAGGCTGTAGGAACCGTTGGTTTGCGGTGTGGCCTGGGTGACCAGGCGGGTGACGCTGCCACCGCGATAACGGGTGATGTGGTTCCAGATGACTTCCACACCGCTTTTCGGAATCGGGAACGGCACGGCCGTCTCGAAGTTTTCCAGGCCGTTACCGCCAGACACCAGGTTGGTGGTGGTGGCGTTTTTCTTGATCGCAGCGAACACCTCAGCCGGCACCGTGGCGCCACGATGGGTCGGATAGACCGGCATCTTGAACGAGTCCGGGTAACGCTTGAACATCGCGTACTGCCCCGGCGCCAGTTTGTCTTTGTATTGCTCGACGTTTTGCGCGGTGATGGTGAACTGCGGTTGTTCGCTGGCATAAGGGTTGGCGAGGAAACCTTTGGCATCCACGGCGCCGGCGTTGGTCGGCATCGGCGTCCATTTCGGGATGGTGCCGGCCGCGTTACCGGCCATTTCGGCGCCCATCGGGGTCAGGCTGGTGCCGAGCTTGGCCGCTTCATCGGCCGAGACCGCCGCCATGACGTTGCTCGCCAGGATCGACAGCCCAAGCACACCCACGTGCAACAGACTTTTAGTTATTTTCATACTCTGGTCTTCCTGAATACATGCCACTTGAAAAGAGTGTGCTTAGAAGTTGGCGCCAAAGCTCAACGCGACAAAGTCACGGTCATCCACGGTGCTGAACTTGCCACCAAAGAAGTTGGTGTAGGCCAGGCTCGCGGTGTAGGTGTTCTGGTATTCGGCATCCAGGCCCAGACTGACCGCCTTGCGCCCTTCTTCGAAGTTGGCGCCAGGGCCCGGCGAGTAACCTTTGACGTCATGGGACCAGACCACGTTGGGCTTGAGGTTGACGCCAGCGAACACGTCCGGGTATTCCCAGATGGCACGGGCGCGATAACCCCAGGAGGTTGCGGTGGTGTAGCCGTCGTTGTTGCAGTTGGTGTTCAGGCCAGCCGCGTTGGGCAAGCCGGCGCCGTTGGCGGTGGAGTTGTTAAGCGCGTTGCAGAACCCACCTGGCAAGGTGCCGGGACCGAAGACCGGATCGCGGCCATAGCGCGCCTGGGATTTGCTTTCCAGCCCACCCACATGGGTCACGCCGATTTCACCGACGGTGGTCAGGCGGCTGGCGCCCATTACCTGGTCGAAGAAGTGCGTGAAGGTGGTCTGGAACTGGGTCACTTCCTTGCGGTTGTAACCGTGCAGGTCCTGGCCTGGCGAGCCCTTGAGCACCGACGCGTTGCCAAAGCCCGGAATCGGCGTAACGCCGGCAAACAGGATATCGGTGGTGCTCAACTGCACCGGCGCATTCGGACGGTAGCTCAACTCACCGCTCCAGGCGGTGCCGGTAGGCAGGGTGGTGGAGAAGCTCAAACCGTAGAGGCGGATATCTTCCGGGTACTCCACGAAGTAGTTGGAGCTGCCCGCCACGATCAACGGACGCAAGGCCCCCAGCGGACCCAGTGGACGGGTGTAGGCCGACGACGGCGCGCCCTGTGCACTGAAGATCGGCGCACGGCTGTGGTAGTTCATGAAGTAGGCGCCGAATTCGGTATCCAGCGGCTCGAAGTTGTAGTGCATGGCCATGCCGAACTGGCCGCTGTCGCGGGCATCGCGGTCGGGGCCACGGCGCACGAGCACGCCTTCGCTGTTCACGTCCACACCCAGCGCGCCCAACGTCGGCAATGCTGCGCCGGGGATGGTCGAGCGCTTGTTCAGTACCCGCAGGTTATTGCTGCAGCCATCGGAAATCACGTCCGGCTGGGAGAAGAAGGTGCCGCAGTTATCGGTGACGGTCTGGTCCCATTCCAACTGGTAAAACGCCTCGGCCGACAGGTTGTCGGTGAGCGTCTGGGACACGTAGAACATGTTGACCGGAATCAAGCCTTCCTTGATCTCGGCCCCCGGACGACGAAACGCCGACACGTCGATCGGGTTGATGGAGTTGATACCGCCGCCAATGAAGGTGCTTTCGCCCCAGCTCACCACCTGTTTGCCAAACCGCACGGAACCCGGCGCATCGGCGATCGAGTAGTTGTGGTAGACGAACGCATCGAGGATCTGCCCGCCCGACGACTTGGCGCCTTCCTTGCGGTTGTTGTCGCTGATGTCCTTGAACAGACGGCTTTCGTCCTTGAGCTCAAAGTCGTACCAGTACTTGCCACGCACAAACACACCGGTGTCGCCGTACTTCAGTTCCAGGTCGTGGATGCCCTTGAAGATCTTCGAGAACGTTTCTCCGCGCTTGAAGTTCAGGTGCCCGTCATCGGAGGTCTGGGACAAGCCCTTGCCGCCGTTGTTGGCGCCGATCAGGTCGCGGTTGGCCTTGGACGTGCTCCAACTGGCGCCTACCGACAGGGATGAGTCAAAACTCCCTTCGATTTCACCGATGTTGAAACTGACGCCGAATGCGGGCCCGGCGAGCGTAGAAGCGAGACTGACGGCCAGGGGCAGTCGTGCCCGGCGCCAGAACTGGTTTACTGAGGTCATCGACGCTACTCCATGTGCATTTTATTGTTATGGCAGTGAGCTCTTTCGGAAGATGCATGTAACGGCCGGGATACAACGATTCCAATGCCGAGCGACAACCGGGCGACCCTCGCCCGAAGCGCAACATCCACGAAAAACTCTGGAAGGGACTATAGCCAGCAGGGGGTAGTGCTTGATCCCTCTAAAGTGTGATTTGCATCACCAACCCGTCTGCCACGACCCTTTCGCCACGCCGACGAAGGTCGACGCGGCAAGGATGGCTGAAATTCGGCAAATCACAAGTAAAGGCTTGAGATAGAGCAGCGCGCGCCCGAACGGGCGCGGCGAGCGGTGTCAGAGGGTCGACAGGAACGTGCTGTTGTTGGCCTGCCATTGGATGATGTCGATACGGATACGTTTTTTGTCGAGCTTGCCGACGCTGGTCTTGGGAATTTCCGTAACAACGGCGATCTGGCTCGGAATCGCCCACTTGCTCAAGTGGCCCAATTCAACGAACGGCTTGAGGTGCTCCTTGAGCTCACGGGCGCCTATCACATGGCCATCACGCAACACCAACAGGGCAAACGGGCGCTCGCCCCACTGCGGGTCGGCAATGCCCACCACCGCTACTTCGCGTACCGCCGGGTGACGGCTGACCAAGTCTTCCAGGGCCAGGGAGGAGATCCATTCGCCACCGGTCTTGATCACGTCCTTGATGCGGTCACGGATATCGATCACGCCGAACGCGTCCAGGGTGGCGACATCACCGGTGTGCATCCAGCCACCGGCCCACAGCTCGGCGCCCTTTTGCGGCTCGTTGTAATAGCCTTCGGTGAGCCAGGGCGCACGCAGTACCAGTTCGCCCTGGGATTCGCCGTCGGCCGGCAGAAAGTTGCCGTCGGTGTCCATGATCGCCGCTTCAACCAACGGGCCGGGCACGCCAGCCTTGATGCGGTAGGTGGTGCGTTCATCTTCGCTGCCGGCCATCAGCTCGGCATTGAGGTGGGCACAGGACACCAGCGGCCCGGTCTCGGACATCCCGTACGCGGCCGTCAATTGAATGCCACGGGCCTTGGCGGCTTCGTACAGCGAACGGTTGAGCGCGCTGCCGCCAATGACGATTTTCCAACCGCCGAAATCCACGCCCTGGGCGGCCTTGGCATTGAGCAGCATTTGCAGGATGGTCGGCACGCAGTGCGAAAAGGTGACCTTTTCCTGGCGCCACAGCGCCACCAGGTATTCGGGGTCGTAGCGGCCGGGGTAGACCTGCTTCAGGCCGAGCATGGTCGCCACATACGGCAGGCCCCAGGCGTGTACGTGGAACATTGGCGTGATCGGCATGTACACGTCGTTGGTGCCGAGCAAACGCACGCTGTCGACGCTGCCCATAATGGTCGCCACGCCGATGGTGTGCAGCACCAGTTGGCGGTGGGTGAAATACACGCCCTTGGGATTGCCGGTGGTACCGGTGGTGTAGAAGGTGGTGGCAACGGAATTCTCGTCGAAATCCTCGAAGATGTACTTCGGGCTCGCCGCAGCCAGCAGGGTTTCGTACTCGCCCACCAGGTTGGGCAGGTCGGCGGTCTTGCTGTCGTCGTCGGTGATCAGCAAGGTCTTGTCGACGCTGGTGAGTTGCCCGGCGATGGCCTGGTAAAGCCCCACGAACTCGCTGTTGACCAGCACAAAGCGGTCATCGGCATGGTTCATGGTGTAGAGGATCTGTTCCGGCGACAGGCGTACGTTGATGGTGTGGATCACCGCGCCGATCATCGGGATGGCGAACATGCATTCCAGGTAACGATGGCTGTCCCAATCCATCACCGCCACCGTGTCACCAGCCTTGACCCCGGCTTCGGTCAGCACATTGGCCAGGCGCGCGACACGCTCGATCAAGGTCGGGTAGGTGTAGCGCAGCTTGTCGCGATAGATGATTTCCCGGGTCTTCTCGTAACGAGTCCCGGACATCAACAGGCGTTTGATCAACAGCGGGTACTGGTAAGCGCCTTCGGCGGGGGGAATGACACGGGTCTGCAACATACGAATCCCTTTTATGACTGCGCGGTCTTGGCGTGAAGACCTGCACTGTAGAGACGTTATGTTTCAACCAAATCAGCCAAAGGAATGATTTGCAGGGCCCAGTAAATGCTAGCTTTTAGCCAGCATCTTGAACTCACTGAGGTCCAATGTGGGAGGGGGCTTGCCCCCGATAGCGGTGTGTCAGCCAAGTATTCATCAGCTGATCCACCGCCATCGGGAGCAAGCCCCCTCCCACACAGATCAGGTTTACTTCATGCTGGTAAACGCCAGCTTCACACCAATCGCAATCAGCACAGCGCCCATGGTGCGATCGAACCAATGCCCCATCTTCGCAAACCCGGCGCGCACGCGCTGCTGGCTGAACAGCATGGCCACCAGGCAAAACCACAGCGCCGTCGCCACCGCCAGATACACGCCATAACCGGCCTGCACCGCCAACGGTGTGTGCGGGTTGATCACCACCGTAAACAGCGACAGGAAAAACAGCGTGGCCTTGGGATTCAAGCCGTTGGTCACGAAACCCGCCGTGAACGCGCCGCGTGGGGTGCGCTCGCCCGCCTCGCGATGCAGCTCGCCTTCGGCCACAGGCTTGGCCGGCTGCGCGCGCAGCGCCTTGAAGCCGATATACAGCAGGTACGCCGCTGCCGCCCATTTCAGTGCATTGAACAGCACGATGGACTGGGACACGATCAAGCCGATGCCCAGCAACGAGTAACCGACATGCAGAAAAATCGCCGAACCGACGCCCAGCGCGGTCCAGGTACCGGCGCGCCGGCCGTGGGTCACGCTTTCACGCACCACCACGGCGAAGTCCGGCCCAGGGCTGGCCACCGCCAACAAGTGAATCAAGGCTACGGTCAAAAACTCGGCGACGTACATGCGCGCTCCATGAAGTAACGGATTATTTCATCTGATAGGCTCAGCAGATTACGCCTTCGAACCTCGTCGCAAAAGGTACAGTTGATCATGAACAATCGCCGCGCCGTCTTCCTCGATCACCCCTCCCTGGACCTCGGCGACCTCGACCTCAGTGGGCTGCGCGACTGCTTCGGCGAGCTGCAGCTGTTCGAGCAGACCACGCCGCAGAATGTGCTCGAACGCTTGCAGGGCGCTCACGTCGCCATCAGCAACAAAATACCGCTCAACGCCGAGACTCTGGCCGCCTGCCCCGACCTCAAGCTGATCCTGGTGTCGGCCACCGGCACCAACAACATCGACCTCGACGCCGCCCGCACCCAAGGCATCACCGTGAGTAACTGCCAGGGCTACGGCACGCCGTCAGTGGCCCAGCACACACTCATGCTGCTGCTCAACCTCGCCACGCGCCTGAACGACTATCAACGGGATGTGGCCGCGGGCAAATGGCAGCAGGCCAGGCAGTTCTGCCTGCTGGACTACCCGATTGTCGAGCTGGAGGGCAAAACCCTCGGCCTGCTCGGGCATGGCGAGCTGGGCAGCGCCGTGGCGCGCCTGGCCGAAGCCTTCGGCATGCGCGTGGTGCTCGGCGCGATTCCCGGGCGCCCTGCCCGTGCCGACCGCGTACCGCTGGATGATCTGCTGGCGCAGGTCGATGCGCTGACCTTGCATTGCCCGCTCAACGAGCACACCCGCGACCTTATCGGCGCGCGCGAACTGGCGCTGCTCAAGCCCGGCGCGTTTGTCGTCAACACTGCACGCGGAGGCTTGATCAACGAACAGGCGCTGGCCGATGCGCTGCGCAGCGGGCACCTGGGCGGTGCGGCCACCGATGTGCTGAGTGTCGAGCCTCCGGTCCAGGGCAACTCGCTGCTGGCCGCTGACATTCCTCGGCTGATCGTCACGCCCCATAACGCCTGGGGCAGCCGTGAAGCGCGGCAACGGATCGTCGGGCAATTGCGCGAAAACGCCCTGGGCTTTTTCAACGGTGCCCCGCTTCGCGTCGTCAGTTGATAAACTGCGCCCCTTTTCAAGGAGCAGACCATGGATCCGCGCAGTGAAGTACTGCTTCGCCAGGCCGAACTTTTTCAAGGCAACCTGCTGCTGGTCGGTTTGCCTGCCGACGATTTGCTCGGGCGCCTGCCCAATGCCCATGGCTGGTGCTGGCATGCCGGCGACCAGGCGGCGCTTGCGGCGCGTTTTCCCGAGCGCAGCCAGTTCGGCGTGACCGTGCCCGAGCGCGCATTCGATGCGGCGGTGATTTTCCTGCCCAAGTCCAAAGACCTCACCGACTACCTGCTCAACGCCGTGGCCGCGCGCCTGCCCGGTGCCGAGCTGTTTTTGGTGGGCGAGAAAAAAGCCGGTATCGAAAGCGCCGCCAAGCAAATGATTCCCTTCGGCAAACCGCGCAAGCTGGATAACGCACGGCATTGTCAGCTTTGGCAGGTCACGGTGAGCAACGCGCCGCAAGCGCGCGAACTCGATAGCCTGGCGCAGACCTTCGACGTACCGCTGGCCGACGGGCCGCTCAAGGTAGTGAGCCTGCCGGGCGTGTTCAGCCATGGCCGCCTGGACCGTGGCACCGAACTGTTGCTGGCGCACCTGGACAAGCTGCCCAGCGGGCATTTGCTCGACTTTGGTTGCGGCGCCGGCGTATTGGGGGCAGCGGTAAAACGTCGCTACCCGCATAACACCGTGACGCTGCTCGATGTGGACGCCTTCGCCGCCGCCAGCAGTCGCCTGACCCTGGCTGCCAATGGCCTGGACGCCGAAGTGTTGACTGGTGACGGCATCGACGCCGCGCCGATGGGCTTGAACGCGATTTTGAGCAACCCACCGTTCCATGTCGGGGTGCACACCGATTACTTCGCTACGGAAAACCTGCTGCGAAAAGCGGCAAAACATCTGGCAAAAGGCGGCGAACTGCGCCTCGTCGCCAACAGCTTCCTGAAGTACCAGCCGCTGATCGAAGAGCATTTGGGCATCTGCGCCGTCAAAGCCGAAGGCAATGGTTTTCGCATCTACCGGGCCAAACGCCCCTGACGGGCGTTTGAAAAAGAAGGCTTGCCGAATGGGTTTTGCCTAGGCAGAATCCGCTCCGTCCTAGGGGAGTAGTCTCCCACGAGCCCACGCTCGTCCGGCATACGTCAACATACTTGGTCAGCAGACCATGGCGTATGCGACCCAGGAGTCCGCACAGACGGACCGGGGTTTGACAAGACCTATGACACGCACACCTTACCCGGGGCGGGAAGGCTGTACGTGTCATAGCCGTGTCGACCCGCCCCTGGAAACCTACCTGATGCTGGATTCACTGCTCGTTCCTACCGCAATCGTTGCCCTGGCCGAAATCGGCGACAAGACGCAACTGCTCGCGCTCATTCTCGCTGCTCGCTTTCGCAAGCCCTGGCCCATCATCGCCGGCATCGTCGCCGCGACCCTGGCCAACCATGCGGCGGCCGGTGCGGTAGGCGCCTGGTTCGGGAGTTTCTTCTCCGATGCGGTGCTGCACTGGATTCTCGCGGCCAGCTTCTGTGCCACGGCGCTGTGGACGCTGGTGCCGGACAAACTCGACGATGATGAAGCCAGCACCACGCGCAAGTTCGGGCCGTTCCTGACTACGCTGATTGCGTTCTTCATCGCGGAAATCGGCGACAAGACCCAGATCGCCACGGTGATGCTGGCCGCGCAATACCCGGAACTATGGCTGGTGATTATCGGCACTACGCTGGGGATGCTGATTGCCAACGTACCGGTGGTGCTGGCGGGGAATTTTGCGGCGGAGAAGCTGCCGTTGACGTTGATTCGTCGATTGGCGGCAACGGCGTTTTTCGTACTGGCAATCGTGGCGGTGTACAAGGCTATGCAAAGCAGTGGGTGGATCTAAATCTGCAAACCCAATCCAATGTGAGAGGGGGCAAGCCCCCTCCCACATTTTGATCCCATCAGGCCTTAGGACTTCTTGGCCTGTTGGTACAGCGGCATGACCTTCGGAATCGCCGCCTGCAACGAAGCAATACGGCTGTCGGATGCCGGGTGCGTGCTCATGAACTCCGGCGGCGCGCCTTCCGAGGCCTTGGCCATCTTGTTCCACAGCGTAATGGCTGCATTCGGGTTGTAGCCGGCGCGGGCGGCCAGCTCCAGGCCGATCAGGTCGGCTTCGTTCTCATTGCTGCGGCTGTTGGGCAAGGTCATGCCATAGTTGGCCACGGTATCGGCCAGCGCCAGGCTGTCCTGGCCCAGGCCGAACAATGCACCGGCGCCCTGCTTGGCCATCTCGATGCCGTAGGCCTTGGACATGGCTTCGCGGCCGTGTTCACGCAAGGCGTGGGCGATTTCATGGCCCATCACGGCGGCCAGTTCATCATCGGTGAGCTTGAGGTTGTCGATCAACGCGCTGTACACCAGGATCTTGCCACCCGGCCCGCAGTTGGCGTTCATCTCATCGCTCTTGATCAGGTTCACTTCCCACTTCCATTGCGCCGCATCCGGGCGGAAGGTCGGCGCCTGGGCGATCAGGCGATTGGCAATGGCCTGCACGCGCTTGGCGTTGGCGCTGGTCTTGTCCAACACGCCTTTGCCGCTCGCCTCACCCAGGGTCTGCTGATAGGACTGGGCGTACATCTGGTCGACTTCCTGGCTCGACAGCATGCTGAACATGTACTGCTTGCGCTCAACCCCAACCGCGCCGCCGCTGGTGGTATTGACCGACTGACACCCGGCCAGCAGCATCGCTGCCACCAACCCGCTTACCGCCAATGACTTCTTCATGAACACGCTCCCTGGAAACATGGCGCGTATCGTAGGCGGACATTTGTATCGGCGCCAGATACATCAGACATTTAACCGCTGAATGTCGACGGTTCAAGCCGGGGTCAGGCATTCCGGCCCATTGAGCTTGGGATCGTTGACCATATTGGCCAGGACCCGCTCGCGCAAAGCGGCGGGCTCACTGGCCAGAAGACCTTGCAGCACCGCCAGCGGTGTCGCGGGGTC
Organism: Pseudomonas sp. R1-43-08; assembly: GCF_003852255.1. Taxonomy (NCBI): domain Bacteria; kingdom Pseudomonadati; phylum Pseudomonadota; class Gammaproteobacteria; order Pseudomonadales; family Pseudomonadaceae; genus Pseudomonas; species Pseudomonas sp. R1-43-08. The sequence goes on along the minus strand of NZ_CP027734.1, from coordinate 1,014,798 downwards.
CAGCCAGGCGGCCTGCCCTGCTTCATCCAGGATCAATGGCCGACGCTGAGCCTGCGCCGCCTGGGTGACCACCGCCGTACTCAACCACACCTGCTCCTGCACCGGATACGCTTCCCAGATCGCCGCGAAAAACAACGTGGAGCCCTCCCCCGGCGTCAGCCAGTACGGGCGTTTGCGCTGGGTGCCGCGCCATTCGTAAAACCCGTTGGCCGGCAGCAGGCAACGCCGCTGGCGGAACGCTTCGCGAAACATCGGTTGCTCGGCCAGGGTTTCGGCGCGGGCATGGGCCGGCGTGCGGGACAGGTCAGTGAGCCAGGGCGGCGTCAGGCCCCAACGCGCACGCGCCAGGGTGAGCTGGCCGTCGAGGGCGCGCTGGATCAGCACCGAATCATTGGGGGAAATATTCCACTGGGCCTGCTGGTCGGCCGGGAACCCCGGCAAGGCAGCAAAAGCGGGGGTCCAGCGAAACAGGGCATAACGTCCACACATGGGGCAACACGACTCTTGGGTAAACCGACCGACAGCCTAACAGACCAATACGTCGGGGAAGCTGTCGGGTTCGTCGCCGGGCAAGGGTTGCGCGGCGTTATAGGCGGTGATGAGTTCGCGGGCGTAGGCGGCCTGATCATTGTCGACCTCCAGCCCCAGCAAACCGAAAATCGGCAGTTCACCCGTGCCACCGAGCAAATGGCGCCCCACCAGGTGCGCCTCGATCCCTTCGCTGGCGAGCATCTGTTGCAGCAGCTCGCCTTCCATGAGGTTTTCCGGTTCGTAGATTCGCTGCATCGCGTTACCTGTTGTTTATTCGTTCTCGCTGCGGGTCTCGAGCATCCACTCGTCGTCATGCACCTGCAGGTTGAAACTGATCGGCCTGCAGCACACCTGACAGTCCTCGATGTAAACCTGATCACCGCCGGACAAATCCACCGTCGTTTCGACCGTTTCACCACAATAAGGACAATCGTACAGCGCATTTTCCAGCATCGCGGTCTCCTGAGTGACTTGTGCGTATAATCGCCGGTCTATTTACAGGGTTATATTTCGGCTGAGCCCATTACTCAGGCCGCACCCTGGTATTTCTTCTACTTACCCTAGCCGTTTCTAACAAGAGAGCATGATGGGCGAATTCGATACCATCCGACCTTACAACGACAGCGAAGTCCCGGCAGTGCTGGACCGGCTGTTCCGTGACAAGGCCTTTCTGGACATCCTGACCCACTTCCGCTTCCCGCGCTTCGCTGGTGCGCTGGGCTGGCTGCTCAAGCCGATGATCGCACGCAAACTGCGCCGTGAATTCGCCGGTGTCACCACCGTGGCGACGCTGCAGGATAAAGTCGAGTATTACGTCGACCATACCATCGACCGCGCGACTGACGGCGTCACCTATACCGGCGTCGAGCAATTGAAATCCGGCAGCGCCTACCTGTTTCTGGCCAATCACCGCGACATCGTGATGGACCCGGCCTTCGTCAACTACGCCGTCTACCATGCCGGCCTGCCGACGCCGCGCATCGCCATCGGCGACAACCTGCTGCAAAAGCCGTTTGTCAGCGACCTGATGCGCTTGAACAAGAGCTTCATCGTGCACCGCTCGATCACCGGGCGAAAGGAAAAGATGGCGGCCTACCAGTTGCTGTCGGCCTACATCAACCATTCGATCCGCAACGACTGCCAGTCGATCTGGATCGCCCAGGCCGAAGGTCGGGCCAAGGATGGGGATGATCGCACCGAATCGGCGATCCTCAAGATGTTCCACGTCAGCCGCAAGGACGAGCCGTTCGCCGAAGTCATCCAGTCGTTGAACCTGACGCCGGTGTCGATCAGCTACGAGTACGACCCGTGCGACGCCGCCAAGGCCCGCGAGCTGTATATCCGCGCCACCACCGGCACCTACTGCAAGGCGCCGGGCGAGGATGACGTCAGCATTGCGCTGGGCATCACCGGCTACAAAGGCCGGGTGCACGTGAACTTCGCGCCGCCGATTACCGAGCGCTTCGAAGACACCAAGGTGCTGGCTGCCGAAATGGACCGGCAGATTCTGGGCGGTTATCGGCTGTTCCCGGCGCACTACTTGGCGTATGCCCAATGGAACGATGCCGACCCACAACTGCAAGTGCCCAAGGCTGCGGACGTATTCCCGGCCGACGAGCTGGCCAAGGCGAAGACAGAGTGGGAGCGGCGCTTGCACGAATGCCCATCCGAGCACCGCCCGTACCTGGTGACGCAATATGCGATGCCGGTGCGTAATCAGTATCGGGTGAAGGCGGGGATCCCGTTGTAAACACCGGTCAAAAAATGTGGGAGGGGGCTTGCTCCCGATTACGGTGTGTCAGTGCAGGTATTTGCAACTGACCCACCGCTATCGGGAGCAAGCCCCCTCCCACATTTGTTTGGCGGCGTACTTACAAATGGGTACTGAGCCAGGACAGCACCAGCGCCAGCCCCAGGCCCGCGAACCCGACGCGGTAAGCCTGGCGATAGGCCCGTTCGGTGCGCGTATCCAGGAACAGCATCGGTTGGTCGATGGCCCGCTCTTCGCTGCGCAGGGCGAGGTCGGCCATCGCACGTTGCGCGCGCAGACGGGTCAGGAACAGCACTACGGCGCCCGAGCAGGCAATCAATAGGGCTACAGCATTGATGAGCAGCGCGGACAACGCCATCGCAAACCTCGGCGAAACAGTATTCGGGTATCGGTCCAGATACAAACCTGAACGATAGTGGCTTCCTGCGCCGTTACTGCTCCCTCCCCGTTGACGGCTAATGTATCCAGTAATTTACAGCGTCACCTGAACGTCACCTTAACAAGCCACTCTGATGCCCTTCGACGTGAGGTGCTTGTCATGCTGCATGCGCAAAACCAGGACCGGCTGTATCTGATTGCCCCAAGCGATGAACAGGAGGCATTGGTCGGCGGCCTTGCGTTCAACGTCCAGGACCGCCACTGGCTGGTGTATTGCGCCCTCGCCGGGCAGGTGCATGCCGACCTGCCGGAGCTGGATTTACTCACTGGCGTGAGCATGTTGGATTTTTATGTCGACACGGCCGCGTGAAAGCGCCAGGCGAAAAAAAACCGGGCTCAGCGATGAGCCCGGTTTTTTTGAACAGCTTATTGCGAACTGAGCAACTGGCCGATGCTTGGGTCCTTGAACAGTCGGGTCAAGGCGTCGCTGAGCACATCGCTGACCAGCTTGGTGTTGGTTTCCTGGTTCGGCGACATACCGAAGCGCTGGTTGAGGGATGCAGCGTAGCGGCCGCTGTAGCGACGCGTACCGGCGCTGACGTCGGACTTGAAGGTTGCGCCGATAGACGCTTCGGTCACATACAGGCCTTCCTTGGGCGACTGGTATTTCAGTTCGGCCAGAGTGACGGTCAGTTGCGGCGCACCCGGCGTGTTGGTCGGCGTAAAGCCCAACAAGCGCACAGCGGCTTCAGCCTGGGCCTGCAGCTTGGGCAGCACGTCCTGGCCGGTCACCGAAATCAGCGCGGTCTCCGGGTACAGGCCGCCACGCGAACCCAGCGTAGGTGACGGACGGCCATCTACCACACGCACCGACACCGGCTGACCGTGACCGACCGGGGCCAACTGCGCCGTGACTTTGGGTTGCGGGCTGAGTTGTTGCGGGCTGTTGGCGCAGCCAACCAAAGCCAAACTGGTCACAGTGATCAAACCGAACAACAGGCGTTGCAACATACTCATTTCTCCAAGACTAGGCGCACACAGGCCGCCAGTATAACGGTGCACGCGCGTCACTCACCAGCAATCCTGAACCGCAGCTGAAGGCATGGGGCAAATTACAATTTCACATAAAAGCGTCATTGCAATGTCATGGCAGACTGAGAACCTTCAAGCATGTAACGCAACCGGTACATCGCCATGCGCCTTCTCAAGTCACTGTTCCTGTCACACGCCCGCCACCGCCACTTTGCCCTGCTCGACGCCCACGGCCATTGCCTGGCGTTCAAGCAATGCAGCCTGCCGCCCGTCGGTGAAGGCTGGGTGGAAGTTGCAGAGACACACCTTGGCTGGATGCACCGCCCGCTGCCGGCCAGTGCACGGGTCAGCCCTGAGTTTGTACGCGCATCTTCACGACAAGCGTTGGCCTCCTGACCAGCGCACTAATAAAAGTCATAAAACACGCCCATTTCCCCGGCGTTCTTCGCTACAATCTCCCCCCGATTATAAGGACGTCTCCTGATCGGGCCCCGCAGCATCGTTATTGCCTCGGCATTAACCTCCCAATTGCCCACAGAGAGCCGCCCACACAGATCGAGTGAAGCTGGCGTGCTTGCTGTTTCCTTTGCAAACCACCCGTCTTTATCGAATCTGCCAGAGCTGCCATTGCGCTCGGCCACTTGAGTTTGTTGCCCGTTTCACGGGCCAGGTGCCAGGCTGGGCAGCCCTTTTTTGAGGTTCACGTCTTCAAAAGAGCGTGAAAAAACGGGTTTTCACAACTTCACAAGAGTGTGGCGAGCAAATGAATAGTTTGGCGTTTGTACAAGCACCATCAGCGTCTGGAACAGCCCAACACAGGATCGAGTACTCCTCAACAACCGGAGCTTGAGCCTGTCCGCTACGGATTGGTTGCACGAATCGCACGCTTTGACCATAAGTCGAATTGCCACAGGCGCCCATGAATGCGTTCATAGGCAGATTAGCCGGGCAGGAAGCGTGCGCTGAAGTTGCAAAGAATTGCGAAACGGACATGGCGATCCTGGCCATGGGTAACCTGGGGCAACACGTGAACCGCCCTGTCACTCCTGGCAGCCATGCCGTCAATTTGGTGCTGCAGATTTTGGAGACGCGTTAAATGGCGCATAACGAAGCAGTCGACGTAGTTCTGGTAGGGGCCGGCATCATGAGTGCCACCCTGGCCGTACTGCTCAAGGAGCTCGACCCCGGCCTCAAGCTGGAAGTCGTTGAGCTGATGGATTCGGGTGCCGCGGAGAGTTCCAACCCGTGGAACAACGCCGGTACCGGCCACGCCGGGCTGTGTGAGCTGAACTACACGCCGCAGGCCGCCGATGGCTCCATCGACATCAAGAAAGCCGTGCACATCAACACCCAGTTCGAGGTGTCGAAACAGTTCTGGGCGTACCTGACCAAAAAAGGCACCTTTGGCTCGTCCAAATCCTTCATCAGCCCGGTCCCGCACCTGAGTTTCGTGCAGGGCGAAAACGGCGTTGCCTTCCTCAAGAAGCGTTTTGAAACCCTCAGCCAGCACCATGCGTTTTCGGACATGCACTACACCGAAGACCGCAGCGAGATGGCCGAGTGGATGCCGCTGATGATGCCGGGCCGCCCGCTGGACGAAAAAATCGCCGCGACCCGCGTGATGAACGGTACTGACGTCAACTTCGGCGCCCTGACCAACCAACTGCTCAGCCACCTGACCAGTTCGGCGGACGCCCAGGTCAAGTACTGCAAGCGCGTCACCGGCCTCAAGCGCAATGGTGCCGGCTGGACCGTCAGCATCAAGGACGTCAACAGCGGCAACAGCCGCGACGTGGATGCCAAGTTCGTCTTCCTCGGCGCCGGCGGTGCGGCGTTGCCGCTGCTGCAGGCGTCGGGCATCGAAGAAAGCAAAGGCTTCGGCGGTTTCCCGGTCAGCGGCCAGTGGCTGCGTTGCGACAACCCAGAAGTGGTCAGACAGCATCAGGCCAAGGTCTATAGCCAGGCCGCCGTGGGCTCGCCACCGATGTCCGTACCGCACCTGGATACCCGCGTGGTGGATGGCAAGAAGTCCCTGCTGTTCGGGCCATACGCCGGGTTCACCACCAAATTCCTCAAGCACGGCTCGTTCCTGGACCTGCCGATGTCGATTCGTGCCGGCAACATCGGTCCGATGCTCGCCGTGGCACGCGACAACATGGACCTGACCAAGTACCTGGTCAGCGAAGTGCGCCAGTCCATGGAGCAGCGCCTGGAATCCCTGCGCCGCTTCTACCCCGAGGCGAAAGCCGAAGACTGGCGCCTGGAAGTGGCCGGCCAGCGGGTACAGATCATCAAGAAAGACCCGAAGAAAGGCGGCGTGCTGCAATTCGGCACCGAGCTGGTGGCGGCCAAGGATGGTTCGCTGGCGGCGCTGCTGGGCGCCTCGCCGGGCGCTTCGGTGACGGTGTCGATCATGCTTGACCTGATCGAGCGCTGCTTCCCGGAGAAAGCCAAGGGCGAATGGGCGACCAAGCTGCACGAGATTTTCCCGGCGCGCGAGAAAGTGCTGGAGACGGATGCCGAGCTGTATCGCAAGATCAATACGCAAAACAACATCAGCCTGGAGCTGGTAGATGGAGGTGCGAGCTCGCTCGCGAAAAACGATAACGATAACGCAGCGCATCTGGTTTGACGCGGCGCTCTCAGGTTCTTCGCGAGCAAGCTCGCTCCTACCGTTAAAAGCGAAACGCCCCGGACTCTTATGAGGTCGGGGCGTTTTTTTATGGCTCGGATAATCAGCTGCGGGCTTTGTCGATCAGCTCGATGTACTCGGCGGCGTTGCGCTGGTCCTTGATCAGGTCGACAAAGGTCTGGCCATGCTCATCCTTGCCATCCAGGTCCAGACCGGCCTCCTTGAAGAAGCCCAGGAAGCGCTCAAAGTCGTCGATACGCAGGCCGCGATAGGCCTTGATCAGTTTGTGCAGGGACGGGGACGTCGCATCGACCGGCTCGAAGTTCAGGAACAATTTGATCTGGTCGTCGCCGATCTCGTCACCGATCACCTGTTTTTTATCTTTACGCATTACCGACTCCAGCCTGCAGACATTGATACGGGGGTTGAAGTCTACCTGTGGTACACAGGCTTCGAAAGCGTAGAAGAGCCGCAGCTCAATCGAACTGGGCGAGCATCCAGCGTTGGTAGTCAGCCACACCGGCATCGCCCTCGCGGGGCGCCCAATCGGCCAACTCACCCTCACCCACCGGTCGATAGGGCCCGGCCTTGCACTCGAACATCACCGTATCAGGCTCCAGCACGACCAGGCCGTGGAACACGCCCGGCGGCAGGTCGACGCCCGCGCACTCGCCCCCTGCCTGCATCACGCGTTTGGTGATGACCTCACCAGTGTCGCTGAATATCAGCAGGCCCAGTCGCCCCTGGAGCACCAGCAAGGTTTCCGCCTTGTCCGCGCTCAAGTGCCGATGCGGCGGTACATAGGTACTCGGCTGCAGGGCCACGGCGAGCCGATGACACGGCTCTTCCATCTGGTGGAAATTGTGATGGTGCCGGCCACGGGGGCTGGCGCCCGCTTTCTCGGCCAACTCTGCAAATAACGTCTGATCAAGAAAGCGGGCCATCGATTACATTCCTTTAACCGCGTAGATGCCATTGGCGTTGCGCCAGTAGCCCTTGTAGTCCATGCCATAACCGAAGATATAGCGGTCGATGCACGGCAGCCCGACAAAATCGGCTTTGAGCTCAGGGCGCGCCTTGCGGTCGTGGTCTTTGTCGATCAGCACGGCGGTGTGTACTTTGCGCGCGCCGGCATGCTTGCAGAAGTCGATGATCGCGCCCAGGGTGTGCCCTTCGTCGAGGATGTCATCGATGATCAGCACGTCACGGTCGATAAACGAAACTTCCGGCTTGGCCTTCCAGAACAGATCGCCGCCACTGGTTTCGTTGCGATAGCGGGTAGCGTGCAGATAAGAGGCTTCCAGCGGGAATTGCAGGTGAGTGAGCAATTTTCCGGCGAAGATCAGGCCACCGTTCATCACGCAGAACACTACCGGGTTGGTGTCGGCCATTTCGCGGGTGATGTGCGCGCCGACCTTGGCGATCGCTGCTTCGACTTGCGCTTCGGTGTACAGGCAGTCAGCCTCGTGCATGATTTGACGGATATGCTCGAGATCAGCGGACATGGCGCTCTCCAAGGGGTGCTGTGGCAAGAAAAGCGGGCGAAGTTACGCTTCTACTGCGCTCCAATCAAGCCTTTATGGACTAACGTACTTGATGTCTATAGGACAACACCCTCGGATAGATTAATCTAGGCCGGTTTTTTTGCCCGCCGCCGGAGCCTTTCCCATGCCCACTCGCGAGATCCGCCACCCGCTGATCCGACACAAACTCGGCCTTATGCGCCGTGCCGACATCAGCACGAAGAATTTCCGTGAGCTTGCTCAGGAAGTTGGAGCGCTGCTCACTTACGAAGCTACCAAGGATTTACCCTTGGAAACCTACGAGATCCCCGGTTGGGCCGGTCCCGTACAGGTCGAGAAAATCGCCGGTAAGAAAATTACCGTGGTACCGATCCTGCGCGCCGGTATCGGCATGCTCGAAGGCGTGCTCAGCCTGATCCCGGGCGCCAAGGTCAGCGCCGTCGGCGTGGCCCGCAACGAAGAAACGTTGCAGGCCCACACGTACCTGGAAAAACTCGTCCCGGAAATCAACGAACGCCTGGCCATGATCATCGACCCGATGCTCGCCACCGGCAGTTCCATGGTCGCCACCATCGACCTGTTGAAAAAAGCCGGCTGCAAGGACATCCGCGCCATGGTGTTGGTCGCCGCGCCCGAAGGCATTGCCGCCGTCGAGAAAGCGCACCCTGACGTACAGATCTACACCGCCTCCATCGACGAGCGCCTGAATGAACACGGCTACATCATCCCAGGCCTGGGCGATGCCGGTGACAAGATCTTCGGCACCAAGCAGAAGGACGCGTGAGCATGCAGGATGAATTCAACGACCCGCTTTGGCGCCAGATCCTGTCTGGCGCACAAATGCTCTTCGTAGCATTTGGCGCGCTGGTGTTGATGCCGCTGATCACAGGCCTTGATCCAAACGTCGCACTGTTCACCGCAGGCTTAGGCACGTTGCTGTTCCAGGTGGTGACCGGGCGGCAGGTGCCGGTGTTCCTGGCCTCGAGCTTTGCATTCATCACCCCGATCATTCTCGCCAAGGGCCAATTCGGCCTGGCAGCGACCATGGGCGGAGTGATGGCGGCGGGTTTCGTCTATACCTTCCTGGGCCTTGCCGTGAAGGTCAAAGGCACCGGTTTCATCGACCGACTGCTGCCGCCGGTAGTGATCGGCCCGGTGATCATTTCCATCGGCCTGGCCATGGCGCCGATCGCCGCCAATATGGCGATGGGCAAGTCCGGCGACGGCGCCGAGCTGATCCACTACCAGACGGCCATGCTGATCTCGATGCCCGCGCTGCTGACCACCTTGATCGTCGCGGTGTTCGGCAAGGGCATCTTCCGCCTGGTGCCGATCATCTCCGGCGTACTGGTGGGGTTTGCCATGTCGTTCTACTTCGGCGTGGTCGACACGGCGAAGATCGCCGCCGCGCCGTGGTTCGCCCTGCCCCACTTCACCGCGCCGGAGTTCAACTGGCAGGCGATCCTGTTTATCGTCCCGGTGGCCCTGGCCCCTGCGATCGAACATATTGGTGGCGTGATAGCGGTCGGCAGCGTGACCGGTCGCGACTACCTGAAGAAGCCCGGCCTGCACCGCACATTGCTGGGTGACGGGATTGCCACCACGGCCGCCGGCCTGTTTGGCGGCCCGCCCAATACCACCTACGCCGAAGTGACGGGCGCGGTGATGCTGACCAAGAACTACAACCCGAAAATCATGACCTGGGCCGCGGTGTTCGCCATCAGCCTGGCGTTCATCGGCAAGTTCGGCGCGCTGTTGCAGAGCATTCCGGTACCGGTGATGGGCGGAATTCTGTGCCTGCTGTTCGGCTCGATTGCGGCGGTGGGGATGAATACGCTGATTCGCCACAGGATCGACCTGGGTGAAGCGCGCAATCTGGTGATTGTGTCGGTGACGCTGGTGTTCGGGATTGGCGGTGTACTGGTGGGTACCGGCACCGGCCCGGACGATTTCGGCCTCAAGGGCATCGCCCTGTGCGCGGTGGTAGCGATTGGCTTGAACCTGCTGTTGCCGGGCAATGATGGTTGGAAGCACAAGAAGCCTGACGAACCGCTGCTCTAACTAAATGTGGGAGGGGGCTTGCCCCCGATAGCGGAGTGTCAGTCACTGATGTATTGACTGAGACACTGCCATCGGGAGCAAGCCCCCTCCCACATTTTTTGATCTTCAGTGTGGCTTAGAGCTCGCCGAGCCCATCGATCAGCGCCTGGTTCTGCTCCGGCGTCCCGATGCTGATCCGCAGGAACTGGGCAATCCGCTCCTGCTTGAAGTGCCGCACGATCACCCCTTGCTCACGCAGCTTGGCCGCCAGGCCAGCCGCATCATGCCGTGGGTGGCGCGCAAAGATGAAGTTGGCTGCCGAAGGCAACACTTCAAACCCCTTGGCCTGCAACTGGCCGGTGAGTTTTTCACGGCTGTCTATCACCCACCCGCAGGTTTTCTCAAAGTATTCACGGTCCTCAAACGCCACGGCAGCGCCGACAATCGCCAGACGATCCAGCGGGTAGGAGTTGAAGCTGTTCTTGACCCGCTCCAACGCTTCGATCAGGTCCGGATGTCCCACCGCCAGGCCAACCCGCAGGCCCGCCAGCGAGCGCGACTTGGACAACGTCTGGGTCACCAGCAGGTTCGGGTAATGATCCACCAGGGTGATTGCAGTTTCGCCACCGAAGTCGATATAAGCCTCGTCCACGACCACGACTGATTCCGGGTTGGCCTTGAGAATTTGCTCCACAGCGTCCAGCGCCAGCAGGCAACCGGTTGGCGCGTTCGGGTTGGGAAAGATGATCCCACCATTGGGCTTGGCGTAATCCACCACGTTGATCTGGAACTGTTCGTCCAGCGGCACAGGATCAGACTTGATGCCATAAAGACCGCAGTAAACCGGATAGAAGCTGTAGCTGATATCCGGGAACAAAAGCGGCAACTCGTGCTGGAACAGGCCGTGAAAGATATGCGCCAGGACTTCGTCGGAGCCGTTCCCAAGGAACACCTTGTTCGCCTCGACGCCGTAATACTTCGCCACCGCTTGCTTGAGTCGGTCGCTGTTGGGGTCCGAGTACAAACGCAGGTCGTCGTTCAATTCGGCCCGCATGGCCTCTAACGCTTTGGGCGAAGGACCATAGGGGTTTTCGTTAGTATTGAGCTTGATCAGCCTGGTCAGCTTTGGCTGCTCGCCGGGCACGTAAGGCACCAGGTCCTTGACGAAAGGGCTCCAGAATTTGCTCATGCCTTACTCTCCCTTGAGGATGCGATATTCAGCGCTGCGCGCGTGGGCGCTCAGCGATTCGCCACGGGCCAGCACCGAGGCGGTCTTGCCCAATTCGGACGCGCCCTGGGGCGAACAGAAGATGATCGATGAACGCTTCTGGAAGTCATACACCCCCAGCGGCGACGAAAAACGCGCGGTGCCGGAGGTCGGCAGTACGTGGTTCGGACCTGCGCAGTAGTCGCCCAGGGCTTCGCTGGTGTGGCGGCCCATGAAGATCGCGCCGGCGTGACGGATCGACGGCAACCAGGCTTGTGGGTCCGCTACGGACAGCTCGAGGTGCTCCGGCGCGATACGGTTGGCCACTTCGATGGCTTGCTCCATGTCGCGGACCAGAATCAGTGCGCCACGGCCGTTGATCGATTTCTCGATGATCTCGGCGCGCTCCATGGTCGGCAACAGCTTGTTGATGCTGGCGGCGACCTGATCGAGGAACGCGGCGTCGGGACTGACCAGGATCGCCTGGGCGTCTTCGTCGTGCTCGGCCTGGGAGAACAGGTCCATGGCGATCCAGTCCGGGTCGGTCTGGCCGTCACACACCACGAGGATTTCCGAGGGGCCGGCGATCATGTCGATACCGACCTGGCCAAACACATGGCGCTTGGCGGTGGCGACATAGATATTGCCCGGCCCCACTACTTTGTCGACCTTTGGTACGCTTTCGGTGCCATAGGCCAACGCGGCAACCGCTTGGGCGCCACCGATGGTGAACACGCGGTCGACGCCGGCAATGCAGGCGGCAGCCAGCACCAGCTCGTTGATTTCACCACGCGGGGTCGGCACCACCATGACCACTTCGGTCACGCCTGCCACTTTGGCCGGAATCGCGTTCATCAACACCGACGACGGGTACGAGGCCTTGCCGCCCGGCACGTACAGGCCGGCGCGGTCCAGCGGCGTGACCTTCTGGCCCAGCACGGTACCGTCGGCCTCGGTGTAGCTCCACGAATCCTGCTTCTGTTTTTCGTGATAGCTGCGCACCCGCGCCGCCGCCACTTCCAGGGCTTCACGCTGAGGCGCGGTGATGCGCGTCAGGGCCAACTCCAGGCGTTCACGGGGCAGAATCAGGTCCGCCATGGACTTGACGTCCAGGCCGTCGAACTGACGGGTGAAATCCACCAGTGCCGCATCGCCGCGCTCGCGCACGGCTTTGATGATCTCGAGCACCCGCTGGTTGACCGAGTCGTCGGACACGCTTTCCCAGCTCAGCAGATAATCCAGATGATCGGCGAAATCCGGGTCGGCAGCGTTGAGTCGGGCAATTGCAGTGGACGTGGTCATAGCGAGGGCCTCAATAGAATTGGCAAAAACTCAGGCGCCCTAAACTAGCAGTCATTTCCGCTTGGGCACCTGAGAATTCTGGCTATGAGGCGGATAGACGGGCGCAGCCTTTGGGCTACGCGGGTGAGTCAACCGCGGTGTCGAGACTCCACTGCCGTGCGCAGGGTGTCGATCAACGCCTGGATACGGGCATGTTGCATTTTCATCGAAGCTTTGTTGACGATCAGGCGCGAGCTGATGTCGGCAATGAAATCCTGGGGCTCGAGACCGTTGGCGCGCAGGGTGTTGCCGGTGTCGACCACGTCGATGATCTTGTCGGCCAGGCCAATCAGCGGCGCCAGTTCCATCGAGCCGTAGAGCTTGATGATATCGACCTGACGGCCTTGTTCGGCATAGTAGCGTTTGGCGACGTTGACGAACTTGGTCGCCACCCGCAGGCGGCCCTTGGGCTCGACATCGCCGACACGGCCGGCGGTCATCAGTTTGCACAACGCGATCCGCAGGTCCAGGGGCTCGTAGAGACCCTGGCCGCCGTATTCCATCAGCACGTCCTTACCGGCCACACCGAGGTCGGCGGCGCCATGTTCAACGTAGGTCGGCACGTCGGTAGCCCGCACGATCAGCAGGCGAACATCGTCCTGGGTCGTGGGGATGATCAGCTTGCGGCTCTTGTCCGGATTCTCGGTCGGCACGATGCCCGCTTCAGCCAGAAGCGGCAGCGTGTCGTCAAGGATGCGGCCCTTGGACAGTGCGATGGTCAACATGGGAAATGTCAGTCCTTCATCAGGCTATTGCTGTCCGGTCGCAAACGGCGCCAGACACAGATCGAGGCCCTTACAGCCTCGATTTGAAACAAACCAGTGTGTGTGTGTAGGAGCGAGCTTGCTCGCGAAGAACTCATGGGCACCGCGTTGATTCTGGATAAACGCGTTATCGTTGACGTTTTTCGCGAGCAAGCTCGCTCCTACAGAACGTCGGGGTTAGCCCGGCACGCGGCGGATTTTAGCGCCGAGCATCTGCAGCTTTTCTTCGATGCACTCGTAGCCACGGTCTATGTGGTAGATGCGGTCAATCAGCGTATCGCCTTCGGCGCAGAGTGCCGAGATCACCAGGCTGGCCGAAGCACGCAGGTCGGTCGCCATCACTGGCGCGCCCTTGAGCTTGTCGATGCCGGTAACGATGGCGGTGTTGCCCTCGACCTGGATCTTGGCGCCCATGCGGTGCAGTTCGTACACATGCATGAAACGGTTTTCGAAGATGGTCTCGATCACGGCGCCGGTGCCTTCAGCGATCGCGTTCAGGGAAATGAACTGCGCCTGCATGTCGGTCGGGAATGCCGGGTACGGGGCGGTACGCACGTTGACAGCTTTTGGCCGCTTGCCGTGCATGTTCAGCTCGATCCAGTCTTCACCGGTGGTGATTTCTGCGCCGGCTTCCTTGAGTTTTTCCAGGACGGCTTCGAGGATGGTCGGATCGGTGTCCTTGACCTTCACACGGCCACCGGTAACGGCGGCGGCGACGAGGTAGGTGCCGGTCTCGATGCGGTCCGGCATGACTTTGTAGGTAGCGGTGTGCAGACGTTCTACACCATCAATAGTGATGGTGTCGGTGCCAGCGCCGGAAACCTTCGCGCCCATGGCGTTGAGGAAGTTGGCCAGGTCGACCACCTCGGGCTCGCGCGCGGCGTTTTGCAGAACGCTGCGGCCTTTGGCCAGGGCAGCGGCCATCATGATGTTCTCGGTACCGGTCACGCTGACGGTATCGAAGAAGAAGTTCGCGCCACGCAAGCCGCCTTCCGGCGCCTTGGCCTTGATATAGCCGCCTTCCACGTCGATGACCGCGCCCATGGCTTCAAGGCCACGGATGTGCAGGTCGACCGGACGCGAACCAATGGCGCAACCGCCAGGCAGGGCCACTTCGGCTTCACCGAAACGCGCGACCATCGGGCCAAGCACCAGGATCGACGCACGCATGGTTTTCACCAGCTCGTACGGGGCGATCAGGGTCTTGATGGTGCGTGGGTCGATTTCGACGGACAACTTCTCGTCGATCACCGGCTCGATGCCCATGCGACCGAACAGCTCGATCATCGTGGTGATGTCGTGCAGGTGCGGCAGGTTGGCCACCGTGACAGGGCCGTCGCACAGCAGGGTCGCTGCCAGGATCGGCAAGGCGGAGTTTTTCGCACCGGAAATGCGGATCTCGCCATCGAGGCGGGCACCACCGGTAATAATCAATTTATCCATAAGAATCTCGACGCCTTGGGGGCTCAGGTGCGCTCGGCCCAGGCCGCGCGGCTGAAAAATTTCATAGTGACCGCATGGATGCTGCCATCGGTGATCCATGGGTTCAAATGGGCATAGATCTGCTGCTGACGCTTGACCGGGCTCAATGCCGCCAGTTCATCGCTGATCACGTTCAGCTGGAAATTGCAGCCTTCGCCTTCAACTTCTACAGCCGTGTCCGGCAGCTTTCCTTCAAGGAAGCTCTTAACTTCTAGGGCCTGCATGCTCAACCTCTATCGGCGCCCAGTGCGCACGGGTCGCACATCATACAAAAAAAGCCCCGCGCCTGCGAACCCCGCATAGCAGGACTCTGACGGAGGGCTTCTTTGATAAATGTGTATTACGGGTGTGCCAACAGCTCGGTCAATCCGGAAACCTCGGCGATCTCGCGCATGTCTTCAGGCAACGCACGGAGACTGACCGGCTTTTTTACCGCAGCGGCATCGCGCATGAAGCACAGCAGCAACGACAGACCGACGCTGCTGGACTTGGTTACCGCCGAGCAATCCAGCACCAGCGCAGGCGCGGTGCTGGCCTTGATCAGGGCCTGGCCCTGCTTGCGCAGGTCAGGCCCGGTGCGGTAATCGAGCACGCCGCTGAGGAACAGCTCGCCGGCATCGCCGATACGAACAGCCGACTCGGTCATGGCGCTGGTTTCCCGGCTTCCTTATCGGAAGTTTCCTTGGCCTTGGCCACTTCGCCGGCCCAACCATTGATGGTCTTGTCCAGGTCGTTGCCATTGCGCTGCATCGCGTCGGCGAACTGGTCACGGAACAGCTTGCCGATATTGATGCCGTTGATGATCACGTTACGCAGCTTCCACTCGCCATTGACCTTCTCCAGCGTGTACTGCACAGGGTACACGGCGCCATTGGTGCCTTTGACGGTCATGTTGACGCTGGTGCGATCACCCGACTCATCACCGGCCGGAGCGACGGTAATCCCCTGGTTGTTGTACTCAAGCAAGGCGTTACCGTAGAACTGGAACAGGCCGCGCTTGAAGTTTTCCTGGAAACGCTGCATCTGCGCAGGTGTGGCCTTGCGCGAATACTTGACGGTCATGATGCTTTTGGAGATGCCTTCGGCATCCACCACCGGACCGACAATGGTATTGAGCGCGTTGTAGAACTGGCTCGGGTCTTGTTTGTACTTTTCCTTGTTGGCCGACAGGTCAGCCAACATTTTGTTGGTGGTGTCCTGCACCAGTTCGTGGGCAGAACCGGCTGCGTTGGCCATCAACGGCAGCGCTGCAAGCAGAACCAGAAGGCCACGTCGCAAGGTAGAGAGCATGAACAGATTCCTCATTTGGCGTCTTTATTGACCGTGTTGAGCAGGAATTTACCGATCAGGTCTTCAAGCACCAACGACGACTGTGTGTCGTGGATGGTCGAGCCATCCTTGAGCAGGGCTGTTTCCCCACCTACGCTGACACCGATGTACTTCTCGCCCAGCAGGCCAGCAGTGAGGATAGATGCCGTGGAGTCAGTCGGCAGATTATCTACCTTCTTGTCCAACTGCATCGTCACTCGGCCGGTGAAGCTGTCGCGATCCAGATCGATTGCCGTGACCTTGCCGATGGTCACACCGGCCATGGTCACTTTAGCTCTGACCGTCAAACCGGCGATATTGTCGAAGTACGCATAAAGTTTATATGTGTCGGCGGTGGGGCTGGCCGACAGGCCACTGACCCGCAGGGCCAGCAACAGTAAAGCCAGGATGCCAGCCAGCAAGAAAAGGCCGACACCGATCTCCACAGTGCGGTTTTGCATCAGAAATCTCCAAACATCAAGGCGGTCAAAATGAAGTCAAGGCCCAGTACCGCCAGCGAGGCGTATACAACGGTCTTGGTGGTGGCGCGACTGATCCCTTCTGAAGTGGGCTCACAGTCATAGCCTTGGAATACGGCGATCCAGGTCACTACAAAGGCGAAGACGATGCTCTTTATGATGCCGTTGAGCACGTCACCCGTGAAGGTCACGCTGTTTTGCATGTTGGCCCAGTAGGAACCGTCGTAGACGCCCAACCAGTCCACCGCCACCCACGAACCGCCCCAGATCCCGACCACGCTGAAGATCATTGCCAGCAGCGGAAGGGAAATGAAGCCGGCCCACAGGCGCGGGGCAACAATGTACTTGAGCGGGTCCACGCCGATCATTTCCAGGCTGGACAGCTGTTCGGTGGACTTCATGTTACCGATTTCGGCGGTCAACGCAGAACCTGCACGCCCGGCGAACAGCAACGCGGTGACCACCGGCCCCAGTTCACGCAATAGCGTCAGGGCAACCATCTGCCCTACCGCCTGTTCTGAACCGTAGCTGGACAGAATGTTGAAGCCTTGCAGCGCCAGCACCATGCCGATGAACATCCCGGAGACCACGATGATCACCAGGGACATCACGCCGACCGCATGCAGTTGTTTGAGCAGCAAGCCAAAGCCGCCGCCGATGCCGCCGCGGCCGAGCAAGGCGTGAAACAGGAAAATAGTCGAACGCCCGAGGACTTCGACGATGTCGATGCCCGAGCGACCGAAAAGGCGAACCTTTTCGATAATAGATGTCTTGCGCATCAGCGCTTCCCCAGAAGATCTGCGCGGTAGTCCGCTGCCGGAAAGTGAAAAGGCACCGGGCCATCAGGATCGCCGGTCATGAATTGGCGAATGCGCGGGTTATCGGCGTTCATCAGCTCTTCTGGCGTCCCCTGCCCCAGCACCTGGCCATCACCCACTACATAGAGGTAGTCAGCGATGCTCGCGGTTTCGGCCAGATCGTGAGATACCACGATGCTGGTGATGCCCAAGGCATCGTTGAGCAGACGGATCAGGCGCACCAGTACGCCCATGGCGATGGGGTCCTGGCCTACGAAAGGCTCGTCATACATCAGGATCTGCGGGTCGAGGGCGATGGCTCGCGCCAGGGCGACACGACGCTTCATGCCACCGGACAATTCGTCAGGCATCAGGTCGATGGCCCCGCGAAGCCCTACGGCCTGCAGCTTGAGCAAAACAATGTCACGAATCATCTCGTCGGACAGCTGGGTATGCACCCGCAGCGGGAACGCTACGTTTTCGAAAACATCGAGGTCGGTAAACAGCGCACCGCTCTGGAACAGTACCCCCATGTGCTTGCGCGCATCGAACAGATCGCTGCGCGACAGCGTCGGCAGGTTCTGGCCGTTGACCCACACTTCGCCGGCACTGGGGCGCAATTGCATGCCCATCAGGCGCAACAAGGTGGTCTTGCCGCAACCGGAAGGCCCCATGATGCCCGTGACTTTTCCGCGAGGAATGCGAATATCGACGTTATTGAAGATGCTGCGCGTACCGCGCTTGAAGGAAAGGCCCTTCAGCTCGACCGCGTAGGCGTTATCGGCACTCATCTAATCTCCTTGGGATGCAGCCTTTCACTCAGACACCATGTATGCGATTTTGGTTTGCAACGGATGTGCAATAGTTACGCCATGGGTTGGGCGGACCGAACTGGCCGCGAACTATATCACTGCTGGTGCAGAGCCCCCAAGGCCGGAACAGCGCTTGTTCAGATTCAGCACAGCGAAAAACGTTGCCGGCTATGTTATTCAGACGAATCCTGGAGACGCTCAGAATAAAGCCTGACGAACTTATGTGAGCGAATCGATCATTACCGCTATAATCGCCGCCTTTTCGTCAGGCTATACGACTTCAGACATGAGCCAATCCAGCGACCTCATCCAATCCGCACAACGCACCATCCGCCTCGAGCTGGAAGCCGTAGAAGGTTTGCTGGCGCATATCGACGCAGATTTCGTACGCGCCTGCGAGATGATTCTGGCCAGCAAAGGCCGCGTTGTCGTGGTTGGCATGGGCAAGTCCGGCCACGTCGGCAACAAGATCGCCGCTACGCTGGCCAGCACCGGAACCACAGCGTTCTTCGTGCACCCGGCCGAAGCCAGCCATGGTGATATGGGCATGATTACCAAGGATGACGTGATTCTGGCATTGTCCAACTCCGGCACCACCAACGAAATCGTCACCCTGCTGCCGCTGATCAAGCGCCTGGGCATCAAGATGATCAGCGTCACCGGCAACCCGGAATCGACACTGGCCAAGGCCGCCGAAGTGAACTTGAACGTTCATGTCGCCCATGAAGCCTGCCCGCTGAACCTGGCGCCCACCTCGTCGACGACTGCGGCACTGGTCATGGGCGACGCGCTGGCGGTGGCGCTGCTTGAGGCTCGCGGGTTCACCGCTGAAGATTTCGCATTTTCGCACCCCGGTGGCGCCCTGGGCCGTCGCTTGCTGTTGAAAGTGGAAAACGTCATGCATGCGGGCGATGAATTGCCCCACGTGCAACGCGGCACCTTGCTCAAGGACGCGCTGATGGAAATGACCCGCAAGGGCCTGGGCATGACCGTGATCCTGGAAGCCGATGGCCGACTGGCCGGCGTGTTCACCGACGGTGATCTGCGGCGCACCCTGGACCGGGCCATCGACATCCATACCGCAACCATCGATGCCGTGATGACGCCCCACGGCAAGACCGCGCGCCCCGAAATGCTTGCAGCCGAAGCCCTGAAGATCATGGAAGACCACAAGATCGGCGCGCTGGTGGTGGTCGATGACCACAACCACCCTATCGGCGCCCTGAACATGCACGACTTGTTGCGTGCAGGAGTGATGTAAATGACCAGCGACCTGTTGCAACGCGGTAAAAACATCAAGTTGGCGATATTCGACGTCGATGGCGTGCTGACCGATGGCCGCCTGTACTTTCTCGAAGACGGCAGCGAATTCAAGACGTTCAACACCCTCGACGGCCAGGGCATCAAGATGCTGATGGCGGCAGGCGTGCAAACAGCGATTATCAGTGGTCGAAAGACCCCCGTTGTGGAACGTCGCGCACAAAACCTCGGAATTGCTCACCTGTATCAAGGCCGCGAGGATAAACTGGTGGTGCTGGACGAGCTTCTTGGCCAACTCAACCTAAGCTATGAACAAGTCGCCTATCTGGGTGACGATCTGCCTGACCTGCCGGTAATCCGTCGGGTAGGCCTGGGCATGGCCGTCGCCAATGCCGCAGCGTTTGTGCGTGAACACGCCCATGGCATTACCGCCGCCCGCGGTGGCGAAGGTGCCGCCCGCGAGTTCTGCGAGTTGATCCTGCGTGCCCAGGGCAGTCTTGAAGCGGCCCACGCCGCCTACTTATAGAGCGTTATATGCTGAGCAAAAAGATTCGCAACTTCCTGCTATTCGGGGTCATCGCCGCGCTGTTGCTCGCGGTGGGCTACTGGAATATCAGCCCGGAGCGCTTTCTCGACAAACCTGTCGTGCAGGTGGATGAAAGCATCATCGACAACTTCGCCACCAACACCCACACCGTGCAGTTCCTGCCCGATGGCAAGGTGCAGTACGAGTTGGTCTCCGACAAGGTCGAGCGCCTGAAAGCCTCGGAAGTCAGCCTGCTGACCAATCCGGACTTGAACATGTACCGTGGCACCGAACTGCCGTGGCACGTCACCAGCCTGCGTGGCGAGGTCAATCCGGACGGCACCGAAATCGAACTGATCGACTCGGTGCGCGTCGCACGTACAGACGCGCAGAACCGGGACACCATTATTACCAGCAGTCGCATGACGGTATTCCCACAACAGCAATATGCGCAGACCGAGCAAGACGTTAGAATCGACGGCGCTGGCGGTGTATCGACCGGCAAGGGAATGAAAGCGTATTTGAAAGAAAGCAGGATACACCTGCTATCGAACGTAAGAGGACAGTATGAGGCTCGTTAAAACCCTCCCTATTTTGCTCGGTCTGGGCGCAGCACTGGGAAGCGTGAGCGCCTGGGCTCTGCCGAACGATAGCCAGCAACCGATCCACATCTCGGCTGACGATGCGCAGTTGGATGACAAGCAAGGCGTCGCGACCTACACCGGTGGCGTGATCATCACCCAAGGCTCGATGAAGATCACCGGTAATACGGTGACACTGACTCGCACCCAGGCCGGCGATATCGACGTCGTGACCTCTGTGGGCAACCTGGCTTACTTCGAGCAGAAGCAAAAAGCAGAAGACCCAGGGCCAATGAAAGGCTACGGCAAGACGATCCAATACCATGCCCAGCAAAATCGCATTGTGCTGATTGACCAGGCCAAGGTGCTGAGTGCCGACGGTAACTCTACCGAGGGCGAGAAGATCGTCTACAACACCCAGACCCAGGTCGCCCAGGCGGGTCGCGCCAATGGCAACAAGGTCACCGCGCCTCGCCCACGGATCGACATGGTTATCCAGCCGAAGAAGAAGGCCGAGTAATGGCAACCCTGAAAGCCCAGCATCTGGCCAAGGCCTATAAAAGCCGCCAGGTGGTACGCGATGTGAGCCTGTCGATCGACAGCGGCCAGATTGTCGGCCTGCTTGGCCCCAACGGTGCCGGTAAGACCACGTGCTTCTACATGATCGTCGGGCTGGTCCAGGCGGATCAGGGGCGTGTATTGATCGACGACCTGGACGTCAGTCACCAGCCGATGCACGGCCGTGCGCGCGCAGGTATCGGCTATCTTCCGCAGGAGGCGTCGATCTTCCGCAAACTGTCGGTAGCCGACAACATCATGGCAATCCTCGAGACCCGCAAGGAACTCGACCGCGACGGCCGCCGCAAGGAACTGGAAAGCCTGCTGCAGGAATTCCACATCAACCACATTCGTGACAACCTCGGCATGAGCTTGTCCGGTGGTGAGCGTCGCCGCGTGGAGATCGCCCGCGCCCTGGCAACCGCCCCCAAATTCATCCTGCTGGACGAACCGTTTGCCGGCGTTGACCCGATCTCGGTCGGCGATATCAAGCAGATCATCCATCACCTCAAGGCCAAGGGCATTGGTGTGCTGATCACCGACCACAACGTCCGTGAGACCCTCGATATCTGCGAAACCGCCTACATCGTTAACGATGGGCAATTGATTGCCGAAGGTGATTCCGCGACGATCCTGGCCAACGAACTGGTAAAAGAAGTTTATCTGGGTCACGAGTTCCGCCTGTAAACACGGTGATATCGGGCTTTTTGCGAGCGCGCGGGCGAGTCAATAAAAACCTCAGCTTTTTTATTGTTACCGCGCTCTAGGCAAAGGCCCCGATATCAGGCATATAATTTGCTTATGTTTGGCGCTCACGCGCCCTGTCGTGGATGGCGCATTGCGCCGGCGAATAAGGTGTTAAGCCCCTGCCATGAAACCATCGCTAGTCCTGAGAATGGGCCAGCAGCTGACGATGACACCGCAGCTGCAACAGGCCATCCGCCTGCTCCAATTGTCGACCCTGGACCTGCAACAGGAAATCCAGGAGGCCCTGGAGTCCAATCCGATGCTCGAACGCCAGGAAGAAGGCGACGACTTCGACAATACCGACCCCTTGGCCGACAATATCGAGCAAAAGCCCAATCCTGATGTACAGGAACCGTCCTATCAGGAAACCGCCCCTACGGTGGACAACCTCGAGGACGGCGAATGGAACGAACGCATTCCCAACGAGCTGCCCGTGGACACCGCATGGGAAGACGTCTACCAGACCAGCGCCAGCAGCCTGCCCAGCAATGACGATGACGAATGGGACTTCACCACCCGTACGTCGGTCGGCGAGAGCCTGCAGAGCCACTTGCTGTGGCAACTGAACCTGGCGCCGATGTCCGACACCGATCGCTTGATCGCCGTCACCCTGATCGACTGCATCAATAACCAGGGTTATCTGGACGAAACGCTCGAAGAAATTCTTGAGGCCTTCGACCCGGAGCTGGATATCGAACTGGACGAGATCGAAGCCGTCCTGCACCGTATCCAGCAATTCGAGCCCGCCGGCATTGGCGCTCGTACGCTCAGCGAGTGCCTGTTGCTGCAACTGCGCCAGCTACCGGCCAAGACCCCCTGGCTCGCTGAAGCCAAGCGCCTGGTCAGCGATTACATCGACCTGCTCGGCAGCCGCGACTACAGCCAGCTGATGCGCCGCATGAAACTCAAGGAAGACGAGCTGCGCCAGGTCATCGAGCTGGTTCAGAGCCTCAATCCTCGGCCGGGCTCGCAGATCGAGTCCAGCGAAGCAGAATATGTCGTGCCTGATGTGATCGTGCGCAAGGACAACGAGCGCTGGCTGGTGGAACTGAACCAGGAATCGGTGCCACGCCTGCGGGTCAATCCGCAATACGCCGGCTTCGTGCGCCGCGCCGATACCAGCGCCGACAACACGTTCATGCGCAACCAGCTGCAGGAAGCACGCTGGTTCATCAAGAGCCTGCAAAGCCGCAACGAAACCCTGATGAAAGTGGCCACCCAGATCGTCGAACATCAACGCGGCTTCCTGGAGTATGGCGACGAGGCGATGAAGCCCCTGGTACTGCACGACATCGCTGAAGCGGTCGGCATGCACGAATCAACGATTTCACGGGTGACCACGCAAAAATTCATGCATACCCCACGGGGTATTTATGAGCTGAAATACTTTTTCTCCAGCCATGTAAGCACCTCCGAAGGCGGCGAATGCTCGTCCACGGCGATCCGCGCGATCATCAAGAAACTGGTTGCTGCGGAAAATCAGAAAAAGCCGTTGAGTGACAGCAAGATCGCTGGTTTACTGGAGGCACAAGGCATTCAGGTCGCCCGTCGAACCGTCGCCAAGTACCGCGAGTCTCTCGGGATCGCGCCTTCCAGCGAGCGAAAGCGTTTGATGTGACGGGCGGGGCACAGCGTTCCAGTGGCAGGCGCTTTTCGCCTGCCGCTTTATGCACTGGCAACGAAGGAGAAGCTGTATGCAAGTCAACATCAGTGGACACCATGTAGAAGTCACCCCACCCATGCGCGAATACGTCGAACAGAAGCTGAAAAAGCTTGAAGGACATTTCGACAAGATCACCAACGTGCAGGTCATCATGAAGGTCGATAAGCTTCAGCAGAAAATTGAAGCGACCCTGCAGATACCCGGTGGCGAAGTGGTTGCTAACGCCGAGCATGAAGACATGTATGCATCGATCGACTTGCTCACCGACAAGCTTGACCGCCAACTCAAAAAGCATAAGGAAAAGAATCTGCACCTGATGCAAGGTACAGGTCGTTAACTCTCCCCCATGATCCGACTTGAAACCATCCTGACCCCCGGCCGTTCCCTCGTGAACGTGCCGGGCGGCAGCAAGAAAAAAGCCCTCGAACAAATTGCCAACCTGATCGCGCGCGAAGTGCCGGGTCTGGAGATGCAGGACGTGTTCGAGGCGCTGTTTGCCCGTGAAAAACTCGGTTCGACCGGTTTTGGTAACGGCATAGCCATTCCTCACTGCCGCCTCAAAGGCTGCGTCACGCCCGTCAGTGCCCTACTGCACTTGGAAAAACCCATCGATTTCGACGCCATCGACGGTGCCCCGGTTGATCTGCTGTTCGTCCTGCTGGTCCCGGAAGCCGCCACCGATGCGCACCTGGAACTGCTCCGGCAGATCGCCAGCATGCTCGACCGCAAGGAAGTACGCGATAAACTGCGCAGTGCCGAAAGTAATGAGGCGTTGTATCAGGTCGTCCTGGATGAGCAAAGCGGGCAATAATCATGCGTTTGATCATCGTCAGTGGCCGTTCCGGCTCGGGCAAGAGCACTGCCCTCAATGTGCTTGAAGACAGCGGCTTTTATTGCATCGACAACCTGCCCGCCGGCCTGCTGCCGGAATTGGCCGAGCGCGCCCTGATCCACACCGAACTGGCGCAACCGCTGGTCGCCGTGTCGATCGACGCCCGCAACCTGCCCAGCCATCTCTCGCGCTTCCCCGAACTGCTTGAAGAAGTGCGCGCCAAGCATATTCATTGCGACGTGCTGTACCTGGATGCCGACGAAGAAACCCTGCTCAAGCGTTTCTCCGAAACCCGTCGACGCCATCCGCTCAGCAGCGCCAACCGCTCGCTGGCGGAAGCCATCCAGGACGAGACCAAGCTGCTGGGGCCGATCATCGATCTGGCCGACCTCAAGATCAACACCACTAACCTGAACCTGTACCAGCTGCGCGATGCGATCAAACTGCGATTGCTGAACCAGCCGGAGCCTGGCACGGCGTTTCTGGTCGAGTCATTTGGTTTCAAGCGTGGCATGCCGGTGGACGCCGACCTGGTGTTCGACGTGCGCTGCCTGCCCAATCCTTATTGGAAGCCGGAATTACGCGATCAGTCCGGGCTCGATCAGCCCGTGATCGACTATCTGGCGGCACAAGCGGATGTGGAAGAGATGTTCCAGGACATCTCCACCTACCTGCTCAAATGGCTGCCGCGCTTTGCCGCAAGCAATCGCGCCTATGTCACCATTGCCATTGGCTGCACCGGTGGCCACCACCGCTCCGTCTACCTGACGGAGCGGCTCGGCCAGGTGCTGCAACAAACCCTCAAGAATGTCCAGGTTCGCCACCGCGACCTTAGCTGAAAGGAACACCACTGCGATGCCGGCTCGGGAAATTGAAATCATCAACAAGCTGGGTTTGCACGCCCGAGCCTCAGCCAAGTTTGTCGGCGTTGCCGGGCAGTTCCCCTGCCAGATACGCGCCGGGCGCACGCCAGAATCGATGGTCGACGGTAAAAGCATCATGGCGATGATGATGCTTGCCGCAGGCAAGGGCACCAAAATCCACCTGAAAACCGAGGGTGAGCAGGAGCACGAAGCGATGGAAGCATTGGTGGCGTTGATCAATAACTACTTTGATGAAGGCGAATAAGCTCTTCCCTCCATCAGAGTAAGCTTTACCCTAACGCCGTATCCATCACCATCATCAAGCAAAACCCGATGCACAACCCCAGGCTGGCGAGCTTATCGTGACCGTTTCGGCGCGACTCGGGGATGACCTCATGGGTCACCACCAACAGCATCGCGCCAGCAGCCAGCGCCAGCCCCAGGGGCAACAGCACTTCGGCAAGGCTCACCAGCCACGCGCACAGCACTGCGAAGACCGGTTCGACCAAACCTGACGCAGCGCCGATCAGGAACGCCTTGATCCGCGACATTCCCGCCCCAGCCAGTACCAGCGCGATCACCAGGCCTTCCGGTACGTCCTGCAGGGCAATGCCCATGGCGAGGCTGTCTGCATCCGCCATGCCGCCACCCGCAGAAACCCCCACGGCCATGCCTTCCGGAATGTTGTGGGCAATGATGGCAAACACAAACAGCCAGATGCGCGGCGGGATAACCGGCTTATCCGGCGTGCCCACCAGCATTTCCGGGCTGGCGCCGGAGACCTTGCGGTCCACGAGATAGAGCCCGAATGCACCCAGCATAATGCCGAAGCTGATCAAACCAGCCGCGCCCCAGGGTGACAATCCCAGGCTTTCAGCGGCGGCAATGCCCGGCACGACCAGCGAAAAGGCGGTCGCCGCCAGCATTACCCCCGCCCCAAACCCCAGCAAGGTATCGCTCAGCGCCGCTGGCATTCGGCGGATCACCAGCACCGGCACCGCGCCCAAGGCGGTGCCGAGTGCGCAGATCGCCCCGCCTTGCAAGGCGCGCAAGATGCGTGGCTCCAGGTCGAGCCAGGCCAGCCCATGGGCCACCAGCAATGCCGTACCGACTAATACAAGCAGGGAGCCTAACGCGTAGCGAAATAATCGCACGCTGCTAATCGCCAGTGTCTCAGTACCCATAGTCGGCCTTAGATCTTGTTATAGGGTGAATATCAGGCCAAAGCGTCCTGGTAGCGCACGGCAACCTCCGGCCAATTGATGACGCTATAGAATGCATTGATGTACTCCGGTCGTCGGTTTTGATACAGCAAGTAATAGGCGTGCTCCCAAACGTCCAAACCGAGGATCGGCGTGTTGCCGCTCATCAGCGGGCTGTCCTGGTTGCCGCTGCTTTCCACCACCAAGGTCTTTTGCGGGGTGACGCTCAACCAGGCCCAGCCGCTGCCGAAACGGGTCAACGCCGCTTTGGTAAAGGCCTCCTTGAAACTGTCGAAGCCACCCAGTTGCTCGTCGATCGCCTTGCCCAGTTCCCCCTCGGGTTTTCCGCCACCTGTGGGCGACATGACCGCCCAGAACAGCGAATGGTTGGCATGCCCGCCTCCTTGATTGACCACGGCAGCGCGTAATTGCTCCGGTAATTTTTCAACGCTGGAAACCAGCTTCTCCACCGGCCAGCCTGCGAACTCGGTGCCTTCGACGGCGGCATTAAGGTTATTGATGTAGGTTTGGTGATGCTTGGTGTAGTGAATTTCCATGGTTTGCGCATCGATATGGGGTTCGAGGGCGTCGTAGGCGTAAGGCAAAGCCGGCAGGGTGTAGGTCATATCAATGTGCTCCATAGTAAGAGGGGGTCGGTTGCGACGCGGCACCGCCCAGCAAGCGATGGGTGCGCGGGTACTCGCCGTGATCGCTGATGAAATTCAACAGTTCGACGTAGGTTTTGCTGCTCTGGCGCAACGCGGCCTCGCGCAACTGCGAACTGAGCCGCGCGTCCTGCATGGCCTGCAGTAGGCGCTGGTGAATGGCGCAGAGGTATTCCGCGCTTTCCTCAGGCTGGTTCAGGCGCAGGTGCAGGTCTGCCAGGTTGTGATGGGAAATGACGCAAGCCGCCACGGCTTCGTCGGCGTCCGCCCAGCGTTCGAACAACACCTGGGCGAGGGCCAGGGCTTGCAAGTAGGCCTCGCGGGCGTCTACCAGCTCGCCCGCCATAAAGCAGCGATTGGCCCGTTCGATCGTGCGTTTCCAGTGCTCCATGGTGAGCCTCCAAAGCAGGGTCGGTGATTACACGCCGCCGGCCGTGAGCTTTTCCGGGTCCAGCAGGACTTCCAGTTGGCTGCGCGGCAAGTCGGTGTGTTCGAGGGCGACATCGATCACCGGACGACCCTGCTGATAAGCCTGCTTGGCGATTTCAGCGGCCTTTTGGTAACCAATGATCGGATTGAGGGCAGTGACCAGAATCGGGTTGCGCGATAACGCCTCCTTGAGTTTGGCTTCGTTGACCTTGAAGCTGGCAATGGCCTTGTCCGCCAGCAAACGACTGGCGTTGGCCAGCAACTCCAGGCTACTGAGCAGGTTCTGGGCGATGATCGGCAGCATCACGTTCAGCTCGAAGTTGCCGGACTGGCCAGCGACAGTGATCACCGTGTCGTTGCCGATGACCTGGGCGGCCACCATGGCCGTGGCTTCCGGAATCACAGGATTGACCTTGCCCGGCATGATCGACGACCCCGGCTGCAGACCTTCCAGCTCGATTTCGCCGAGGCCGGCCAACGGGCCGGAGTTCATCCAGCGCAGGTCATTGGCGATCTTCATCAGCGATACTGCAGTGGCTTTCAACTGGCCGGAGACGGCAACGGCGGTGTCCTGGGAGCCAATCAACGCAAACAGGTTCTTGCCCGGCGTGAACGTCACCTGGGTCAGGTGGCTCAGGTGCTGGCTGAAGCGTGCGGCAAACTCAGGGTGCGCGTTGATGCCAGTGCCCACCGCCGTGCCACCCTGGGCCAGCGCCTGCAGCGCCGGCAGCAGGTCTTGCAGGTGGCCGACATTGGCCTTGAGCTGCTGCGCCCAGCCATTGAGCACCTGGCTCATGCGCACCGGCATGGCATCCATCAAGTGGGTACGGCCGGTCTTGATAAACGGGTGGACCGCTTCGGCCTTTTGCTCGATCACCTGCACCAGGTGCAGCAAGGCCGGCAGTGTTTGCTCGTGCAGCACCAGCGCGGCGCTGACATGAATGGTGGTCGGGATGATGTCGTTGCTGCTTTGTCCGCAGTTGACGTGGTCATTGGGGTTTACCACCTCGCCCAGCAAGCGGCTGGCCAGGGTCGCAATCACTTCGTTGGCATTCATGTTGGAGCTTGTGCCGGAGCCGGTCTGGAAGATATCCACCGGAAAGTGCTGCATGTAGTCGCCTTCCAGCAAGCCTTGGGCCGCGTCGACAATGGCCTTGCCCTGCCCTTCGCTGATTTGCTTGAGGTCGACGTTGGCCCTGGCGGCAGCGGCCTTGGCCAGGATAAGCGCGCGAATGAACTGCGCTGGCATGCGTTGATGGCTGACCGGAAAGTTGTTCACCGCGCGCTGGGTTTGCGCACCGTACAAGGCCTCGGCGGGGACTTGCAGTTCGCCCATGCTGTCGCGTTCGATACGGGTGTTACTCATCATCAGATCCTTGCACCAAGTCGGCGTGAGAGAGGGATGGCAGCAATTGGCATGTCGCCAATTGCCAGGCGAAGGCCTGCCAGCGCTTGAGGCGGCAGGCACAGTGGGAGAGTTTTTCCAGGTCACGCAGGGGGCGCCAGGCCTGGTCCAGGCACGAGGAGCGCCAATGCCAGGGCAGCGCGACATCATTGGCGGTGTCGATGAGCAATCGAAATGACGTTTCAGCGATCGTCCACGGGTGGGTCGCGGTGCAACACGCCAGATAGCGCCCCTCATTGAGGTAATGTTCGATCAGGCGAGGCTCATTGGGGTCGAGCCCGCAGCGAATCTGACGACTCATCCACCGCCAACTTTCCAGGTACGGGTCCTCATGCAAGACAGAACTCATGATCCACACTCATCCAGTAATGATATTCATTATTAAATGATATTAAGAATCAAAACAACAACAGCAGATTAATCCTGTCCGCCAGCGGCACAAAAAAAAGGCGCGCCATCATCGATATGGCGCGCCTTTTTGCTGAAGCGTCGCAGGTCAGCTACCGGCGACTGTCATCCGTTCGATCAACACGGAGCCCGTGCGGATATTGCTGCGCAATTCCAGATCGTTACCCACGGCCACGATCTGCTTGAACATATCGCGCATGTTGCCGGCGATCGTCACTTCTTGAACGGCGAACTGAATCTCACCGTTTTCCACCCAGAACCCCGCCGCGCCACGGGAATAGTCACCCGTCACCATGTTCAGCCCTTGGCCCATCAATTCGGTCACCAGCAGGCCGCGCCCCATGCGACGTAACAGCGCCGCCTGGTCTTCATCGCCATGGGTCACGAACAGGTTGTGAACCCCGCCGGAGTTGGCGGTGCTTGGCAGGCCAAGCTTGCGTCCAGCGTAGGTGCCCAATACATAAGACACCAACTCGCCCTTCTCAACGAACGGCTTGGCATACGTGGCCAGGCCGTCGCCGTCGAACGAGGCGCTGCCCATGGCGCGCATCAGGTGCGGGCGCTCATCAATGGTCAGCCACTCCGGGAACAGCTTCTGGCCGATTGCGCCTTCAAGGAATGAAGATTTGCGATACAGGTTGCCGCCGGAAATCGCCCCAAGAAAACTACCGAACAAACCACCGGCCAATTCTGCGGAAAACAGTACCGGCACTTCACACGTAGGCACCGGGCGTGCGCCCAAGCGACTGGCTGCACGCTGCGCCGCACGCTGACCAATGCTTACCGGGTCGGCCAGCAACTCGCCTTGGCGGTTCACGTCATACCAGTAATCACGCTGCATCTGGCCGCCGGCTTCGGCGATCATGACGCAACTCAGACTGTGACGCGTGGACGCATAGCCACCGATAAAACCATGGCTGTTACCGTAGACACGGCAGCCCTGATGCGTACTCAGGGTGGTGCCGTCGGCGTTCTTGATACGCGCATCGGCGTCGAACGCCGCGGCTTCGCAGGTCAGCGCCTGTTCGATGGCTTGCTCAGGCGTGATATCCCAGGCGTGGAACAGGTCGAAATCCTGCAGGTCCTTGGCCATCAGCGCTTTGTCGGCCAAGCCTGAACTTTCATCCTCGGAGGTGTGCTTGGCGATTGCCAACGCGGCGGCAACGGTCTCGCGGATCGCCTCCGGGCCACTGGCCGAGGTGCTGGCCGAACCTTTGCGCTGGCCCACATACAAGGTAATCCCAAACCCTTGGTCGCGATTGAATTCTACGGTCTCCACTTCCCGCTGACGCACCGAAGTCGACAGCCCCTGCTCCAGCGACACTGCTACCTCACAGGCGCTGGCCCCCTGGCGCTTGGCTTCGGCAAGGATCTGCTCGACTTGTTCCTGCAGTGCCGGTAACGCTTGCGGACCGACGCTTTGGGCTGCACTCATGGTTTTCTCCACTCAAATTCTGCTCTCGGTTAAGGCCATCGAGCGACCGGGCCGGACAAGCGGCCCCCGACTGGTTATCATGGCGGCGTTTCTTTGCGGACTGCCACCATGGTTGATTCTTACGACGACTCCCTCGATGGGGAGAAAAGCAAAACCCAGGTCAAACGTGAGCTGCATGCTCTGGTTGACCTTGGCGAGCGCCTTACGACGCTCAAAAAGGACTTGATTGCAAAACTGCCACTGACCGACGAAATGCGTCGGGCCTTGGCCGATGCGCCTAAGCACACCGCGAATATCGCGCGCAAACGGCACATCATGTTTATCGGCAAGCTGATGCGCGATCAGGATACTGACGCCATTCTGGCCTTGCTCGATCAAACCGATGCCTCCACTCGCCAGTACAACGAACGCTTCCATAACCTGGAGCGTTGGCGTGACCGCCTGATCGAGGGCGATGACGCCGTGCTGGAGAAATTCGTATTGGACTATCCGGAAGCGGACCGCCAGCAATTGCGCTCCCTGATCCGTCAAGCCCAACATGAAACGGCGCATAACAAGGCGCCGGCCACCAGCCGTAAAATCTTCAAATACATCCGTGAGCTGGACGAGACTCAACGCGGCCTGCGCTGATCCTCTTCCCCGGGTGGCGACCTTCGCCACCCGAAGCTTGCGGGCTTACGAGCCCGTGCCACCCACGGTGATCGCATCAATTTTCAAGGTTGGCTGGCCCACGCCCACCGGCACCGACTGCCCATCCTTCCCGCACGTGCCCACGCCGCTGTCCAGGGACAGATCGTTACCGACCATCGACACCTTGCTCATGGCCTCCGGCCCATTACCAATCAACGTCGCACCCTTGACCGGCGCGGTAATCTTGCCGTCTTCGATCAAGTACGCCTCGCTGGTGGAAAACACAAACTTGCCGCTGGTGATATCCACCTGCCCACCGCCGAGGTTGGCGCAGTAGATGCCGCGCTTCACGGAAGCAATGATTTCTGCCGGATCGCTTTGGCCACCGAGCATGTAGGTGTTGGTCATGCGTGGCATAGGCAGGTGGGCATAGGATTCGCGGCGACCGTTGCCGGTGCGCGCCACGCCCATCAGGCGGGCGTTGAGCTTGTCTTGCATATAGCCCTTGAGTACGCCGTTTTCGATCAGGGTGGTGCACTCCGTGGGCGTGCCCTCGTCATCCACACTCAACGAACCCCGGCGACCGGCCAAGGTGCCGTCATCGACAATGGTGCACAGCTTGGAGGCGACCATCTCGCCCATGCGCCCGCTGTAGGCGGAGCTGCCCTTTCGGTTGAAGTCGCCTTCCAGCCCATGGCCCACGGCTTCGTGCAGCAACACACCGGACCAACCCGAGCCCAGCACCACCGGCAAGGTACCGGCCGGCGCCGGAATCGCTTCCAGGTTGACCAGCGCCTGGCGCAAGGCTTCACGGGCATAACCCATGGCGCGGTCTTCGGCGAGGAAATAACGGTAGTCGGTACGCCCGCCACCGCCATGGCCGCCGCGCTCGCGGCGGCCGTTCTGCTCGACGATCACACTCACGTTGAAACGCACCAGTGGCCGCACATCTGCCGCCAGCCCGCCGTCGGTAGACGCGACGAGGATGCGCTCCCACACGCCGGCCATGCTCACGGTGACCTGCTGGATGCGCGGGTCCAGGGCGCGGGTCGCCGCGTCCACACGCTTGAGCAACTCGACCTTCTCCGCGCGGCTGATCACTTCCAACGGATTATCCGGCGCATACAACTGCGCCACGTCCTGGGTGCTGAACGCCTGCACCGTGCCGTTCTGGCCTGCGCGGGAAATCGAACGGGCCGCACGCGCAGCCAGGCCCAGGGCCTCCAACGTAATGGCGTTGCTGTAGGCAAAACCGGTTTTTTCTCCGGATTGCGCGCGAACGCCTACACCCTGGTCAAGGTTGAAACTGCCTTCCTTGACGATGCCGTCTTCCAACGCCCAGGACTCGGAAATCTGCCCCTGGAAATACAGGTCGGCCGCGTCGATCCCGGGTCCGGCCAGATCGCCCAGCACGGTTTGCAGACTTTCGATGGTCACGCCACCGGGTGCCAGGAGATGTTCACTGACTGAGGACAACAACTCGCTCATAGGTTTGGCCTTAAATTCATCGTTCTGAAGCAGGTCGCTGTGCGCCCTGCGAGAAAAAGCGCCGGTGATTGACCACCGGCATGCGCGCCCGTATCGACGCCTGTTCTTTGCTGTCGCGTTCGGCCACCAACACCGCTTCGCCTTGATCCTGTTGGGCCAACACCCGCCCCCAGGGGTCGATAATTGCCGCGTGCCCGTGGGTTTCCCGTGGCCCCGGGTGCACACCGCCCTGGGCAGCCGCCAGCAGGTAACACTGGGTTTCGATGGCCCGTGCACGAATCAGCACATCCCAATGCGCCGCCCCGGTCACCGCCGTAAACGCCGAGGGCGCGCTGATCAACTCAGCCCCCGCCGCGCGCAGCTCACTGTACAGCTCGGGGAAGCGCAGGTCATAGCACACCGTCAGCCCCAAGCGCCCCACCGGCGTATCCGCCACCACCACGTTGCTTCCGAAAGCATAGTCGTCGGATTCGCGATAACGACCCCGGGCATCCGCCACATCCACATCGAACAAATGCAGCTTGTCGTAGCGAGCGACGATTTCACCGCGGTCATCGATCAACAGCGAACAGGCGTTAGGCTTGGCGTTCGGTTGGTCCTTGGGTGGCAACGGTAGTGTGCCGGCCACTATCCATAAGGTGAGGTCGCGGGCGGCCTGTTTCAACCATGGCAGGATCGGGCCTTCACCCAGGGCCTCGGCCCGACCGATGTCAGCCATGTCACGGCGGCCCATGGCGGCGAAGTTTTCCGGCAGTACCGCAAGCCTGGCGCCATCCGCCGCCGCGCGTTCCAGCAGGCGGCGTGCCTGGGCCAGGTTCGCCAGCACATCACTCTGGCTGACCATTTGAATTACCGCAAAGGACATGGGCCGACACTCCGTAAAGGGCATGGGACCATGCTACTCCACAGCCTCTCAGTTTGGCTTTTCAAATGGCTTGTCGAAGGTGATTTTCGGGTCTTTCCACGGGCCTTGCACGGTGTACTGCACGCTGGCGAAGCGCGATACCCGGTCACCGATCAGCTTGTCGATCAGGAACAATGCGCCGCCAATGGCCGGCGCGCCGACAATCAATGCCGCGATGGGCAGGTTGTTGGTGACCGGCAGCGTCACCAGCAACTTGGCATCGACGCGATCCGCCACCAGATCCAGGGTGCCGTTCAGCTCAAGGTTGGTGGACGGCCCGGTCATGGTGATGGGCTCACGGGTCACGAACACGCCGTTACTGGCTGCGAGCAAGCCCTTGACCCGGTCATAGCTCAGGCCCTTGCCGAGCAAGTCGGAAAAATCCAGGCGCAAACGGCGGCCGATGGAGTTGAAGTTAAGCAGGCCGAACACCCGCAATGCCTGGGCACCACCTTCCACTTCCACGAACTGGCCTTTACGGAACGCTGCGTCCAGGCTACCGGAGAACCGCTTGGGCCCGACCCACGCGGGCGAACCGGGCCAACGGCCATCCACGTCCAGGTGGAAGTCCTCGCTGGTCACCGTAGGCGCAAAGCCCCAGCCTTTGAGCACGTCGGCAATGTTCTTGCCGTCCAATCGCCCCTTGTACCAACTGCTGCTGGCCCCTGGCGCGCCTTCCCAACCACCGGCGCCGTTGAGTTGCATGCCCTTGAGGCCCAGGTCCAGGCTGTTGAAGGCCAGGCCCTTGGCGGTCGGCCGGACTTTCAGCGACCACGCGCCCACCAGGTCCGGGCCCTGGAAGAGTTGATCGATGGCGATATCCAATGCCGGAATATCCTTGGGATCGATATCGGCCAACGGGTCCGGCGCATTCTCGTCTGCCTGTACGGTGGGGTCGACCGCAGGCAGCTTCACGTACTGCAGATTGATTGCGATAGGTGCGCCCTTGGCGTCCGGCAGGTTGACCGTGCCCTTGGCTTGCTGGCTGTCGAACTGCAGGCCCCAGGCCACGGGCTTGCGATCCAGCTGCAGTTTGACCTGGTCGAACTGAGTACCGAAACCGGTCAGCTTGCCTACCTTGAAATCAGCGCCACTGAGCAGCTGCTTGGCATTGCCGCCCGGATCGTTACCGGCGTAGCGGTTGGCGAGTTGTTTCCACGGGTCGATGTCCAGTTCGGAGAGCACCCCGCGAATGCGCAAGCCCTTCGCGCCGGGCAACACTGCGTCGCCATCGCCAAGGAACAATTCGCCGCGGCCCTCATTGAAGTTGTCCGGCGGCGCCGCAAACGTGAAGTTCGCCAGCTCACCGTAATCAAACCAGTAACGCCGCTCAGCACCCTGCAAGGTCATGCGGAACGTGCTGTCACGGCCCTGGCTCGCCGGCATGCCAAACGGCGCCGGCAGGTCTACCGCGACGCCCTTGAGATTGGAGTTGACCATCAACTGACTGTCCACGCCATCCAGGATCACTTGCAACTGGTACGGAATATCGCCGGACACCGGCAGCGGCTGGCTGATTTTCAACCAGTCGGTGAGCCGCTTGACCGTCACCTGCCCCTTGGCGATAACGCGGGTGTTGATATTGCCGGGTGTGCCCTCGGCAAAAATCTGCGCGGTGATCGGACGGTCGAACGCCTGGGCCGAAATATTCTGGCCGCTCAGGCCCTTGGCGCTGTCGAAACGGAAGTCACCCTTGAGCTGGGTCAGGTCCAGGGTAGGTTCCGCCAGTTGCAGGCGCGCTTTATCGGTCTTGAAGTCGACCACGATCTTAGGCTCGGTGCCTTTGGCCAGAGGCACGTCCAGGTCCAGACTGCCTTGCAGGTTGCCCTCGCCCTTCCAGCCCGCAAAGGTGGATGCGGTGCCGATGGGGGCTTCCTGGAGGATTTTCAAACCGTCGCCCAAACCACCGGAAAATCCGCCGGTGAGCAGCAGGTGGCTGTCCTTGCCGGCCGGCGCGTGAGGGATATTGACGTAGACGTCCTTGACCTGGGTATCGAGCAGTTGGCCCTTGCTGGCCAGGATACGCACGCCGCTTTCCTCGACGAACACCTCACCATTGACCTTGTTCACATGGGGCCAACCCGGCTGGAAGGCCAGCTCGGCATCATGCACCTTGAAGAACAGGCTGATATTGCGCGAAGCCGGCACCGCGTTATGGCTCAAGGAGCCCTGGTACTGGAAAAAACCTTCGTCTACCGCGCCTTTTAGGATCGCCGTGCGCAACCATTCATCCAGCGCCGGGCTCAGCACTGCCGGTAAATATTTGGGGGTAAAACGACCATCGCCATCGACCATGCCGACCCGCAGGTCCATGTAGTCCTCCTGGCTATGGTCGAAATGCAGGCGAATCAGGAAATCCGCGGCGACCTTGCCTTCCTCGCCCAACACCTTGATATACGGCGCGATCAGGGTGAAGCCCTGCTTGTCCAACGTCCAGGTCAGGCGCGCATTGGCCTGAATGTATTGCCATGGCTTGGCGAAGATCGGGAACAGGTGCAGGGAGAAGTCCTTGCTGTCCATGCGCAATTCGCCATGGCCCAGGTCGCCGCTGATGCTGCCGGACACGTTGCGCGCAGCCGGCGCGCCGAAGTACGCGTCAAAACCGACACGCTCGAGGTTGGCGGCAAAACTGACTTTTTGATCGGTGGTGTCCTGGGGGCGAAAGTCCACCAGCACATTGCGCAACAAGCCGGTGGCTTTCAGGTGCTCGACAGCCTTAGCGAACCCTTCCGGCAGCGGCGCCAGGGCATTGAGTAATGGCGTAATGGGGGTCAGGTCGAGCCGATCGGCCTGAAGCTTCCACACTTCCTGGGCGTCATCGGTGGCCAGACTCTGCTGCAGTTGCATGCGCGATTCCCAACGGGTTTCGCCGATGTTCATCGCCAGCGAATCCAACAGCACCTTGAGGCCGCTGTCGCTGCGTTGCACATACGCGGTCAGGGCCAGGTTTTCGATATGCACCGGCTGGCGCTCGGCGTAGCTGCCCTTTACCTGCGGCGAATTGAGGCGCACCACCGCGCTTTGCACGGTGCCGTTGGCCCAGTTGAGCCAGAACTCACCGCCGGCCTTGAGCTGGGTGAGCTTCCATTGTTGGGTCAGCCGGGACGGAATCCACTTGGCCCAGTCGCTTTGAGGCAGGCTCAGGTAGGCCTCGACCTCGGCGTCTTTCCATTGGCTGGCGCGTACGCGGCTGCGCAGGCTCAGGGCGAGCGGTTGGCCGTCGGGTAACGTCAGGCGCGCGTCCAGGCGTTGCCGGGCCATACCGGTGTGCAGGCTCAGGCCCACATACGTCACGGTTACCGGCGCCCGGTCGAACGGTTGCAAGGTCACCTGGCTGTCGAGCACCGAGACGCGCTTGACCATTTGCATACGGGTGAGCAGTTGTTGCGGGTCCAGTGACGGGCTGTCCTGTAACGGCAAGCCCTGCAGCGTCCAGCGACCGTCCTGGTCTTCCTTGACGCTCAACTGCACGGCGCTGACTTGCAGATGGGCGATGCGCACTTCACGGGCCATCAGGCTGGCCCAGAGGTCGGGCACCACCTCGACCTGGTCCAGGCGCAACGCACTGCTGCCCTCGCCGACCATCACGTCGTGGGCCAGCAATACCGGCGCAAAGCCACTCCAACGGCCTTCGAGGCTACCGATATGTACCGGCATCTGCACCGCAGCCTGGGCCTTGGTTTCGACTTCAGCGCGGTATTCGGCCACCAGCGGGGTCAATTCACGCCCCAGGCTCACGTACACCGCAGCCAATACCAGCAGCAAGGCACACAGGCCCAGCCCCCAACGGGTCAAAGCGGCAAAAAAGCGTATCAGACGCTCCATGTCAGGCGACCCTCAAAGCGGTAGTCGGACGACAGATCATTGCCTGTCGGTCTCGGAAAAGAAAAACGAATGGGGATCAGAGCAGCACCACGTCGTATTGTTCCTGGGAATACATGGTTTCGACCTGAAAACGAATAGTGCGCCCGATAAACCCCTCCAGTTCGGCGACGTTGCCCGACTCTTCGTCGAGCAGGCGGTCGACCACTTTCTGGTTGGCGAGCACTCTATAACCTTCGGCCTGATAGGCGCGTGCCTCCCGTAGGATTTCACGGAAAATTTCGTAGCAGACCGTTTCCGGGGTTTTCAATTTACCCCGGCCCTGGCAACTGCTGCAGGGTTCGCACAGCACTTGCTCGAGGCTCTCGCGGGTGCGCTTGCGGGTCATCTGCACCAGGCCCAGCTCAGTGATGCCGATGATGTTGGTCTTGGCGTGGTCGCGTTCCAGCTGTTTTTCGAGGGTGCGCAGTACCTGGCGCTGGTGCTCTGCGTCTTCCATGTCGATGAAGTCGATGATGATGATGCCGCCCAGGTTACGCAGGCGCAGTTGGCGCGCAATCGCCGTGGCAGCTTCGAGGTTGGTCTTGAAGATGGTCTCTTCGAGGTTGCGGTGCCCCACGAACGCGCCCGTGTTGACGTCAATGGTGGTCATGGCTTCTGCCGGGTCCACCACCAGGTAGCCACCGGACTTGAGCGGGACCTTGCGCTCCAGGGCTTTCTGGATTTCGTCTTCGACGCCATACAGGTCGAAGATCGGCCGCTCGCCCGGATAGTGCTCGAGGCGGTCGGCAATTTCCGGCATCAGCTCGGCGACAAATTGCGTGGTGCGCTGGAAGGTTTCCCGCGAGTCGATGCGGATTTTCTCAATTTTCGGGCTGACCAGATCGCGCAAGGTACGCAACGCCAGGCCGAGGTCTTCATAGATGACGCTTGGCGCGCCAATGGTCTGAATCTGCGCCGCGATCTGGTCCCACAGACGCCGCAGGTAGCGGATATCCATCAGGATTTCATCGGCGCCCGCACCCTCGGCGGCGGTGCGCAGGATAAAACCACCGGCTTCCTTGATGCCCTCGGCGGCTACACAGTCGCTGACCACCTTCTTCAAGCGCTCGCGTTCGGCCTCATCCTCGATCTTGAGGGAAATACCGACATGGGCCGTGCGCGGCATATACACCAGGTACCGCGACGGAATCGACAGTTGGGTAGTCAGCCGGGCGCCCTTGGAACCGATGGGGTCCTTGGTGACCTGCACCACCAGGCTCTGCCCTTCGTGCACCAGAGCGCTGATGCTTTCCACCGCCGGGCCTTCACGCAGCGAGATTTCCGAAGCATGGATGAAGGCGGCGCGGTCCAGGCCGATGTCGACGAACGCCGCCTGCATGCCCGGCAATACGCGCACCACCTTGCCTTTATAGATGTTGCCGACGATCCCGCGCTTCTGGGTGCGCTCCACATGCACTTCTTGCAGAACACCGTTCTCTACCACCGCCACGCGCGATTCCATCGGCGTGATATTGATCAGAATCTCTTCACTCATGGCTGGGTCTCGTTCAGGCGTTTTCACAATAGTGACCGATCGCTTATGGCTTGGCGCGCAAGTAGAGGCGTTCAGCGCGCGGTAAGGTTTTGCCAACAGGGTATGCCGAATTGGCCGAGCAGTTGCGCGGTTTCGCACACCGGCAGGCCGACCACGGCGGAATAGCTGCCATTGAGTCCGCTCACGAACACCGAGCCCAGCCCCTGGATAGCATAGCCGCCGGCTTTGTCCTGGGGTTCGCCACTGTGCCAGTAGGTCGTAGCCTCCTGGGCGGAAATCTCACGAAACTCCACGCGGCTGCTTACACAGCGGGTTTCACAGCGCTGGCCGTCGGTAACGGCGATGGCCGTGAGGACTTCATGCTCACGCCCTGCCAACGCCATCAACATCGCCAAGGCATCGGCCTGATCCACCGGTTTGCCAAGAATCTTGCCATCCACGATCACAGCGGTATCGGCACCCAACACGCAGATGCCTGCGCTGTGCTCGAGCGCAGCCAGACCCGCCGCTGCCTTGCTTCGAGCCAGGCGCTCGACATAGGCGACGGGGGTTTCGTCAATAAGAGGCGTTTCATCGATGGCGGCGCTGACCACGGTGAAAGGCACACCGATCTGGGTCAACAACTCACGTCGCCGCGGGGAGCCCGAGGCCAGATAAAGCACATTCATTGCAGACTCTCCCTGTAGGGTTCGGTAACCAGGCAGAGCCTCGCAATCCGTCAATTGATTTTGTAGCGACGACGTAGCCCGCGCAGGCCAAAGCTGACCCAAGGCCACAGCAGTGCACTGACCAGGGCCGGCAATACCAGCGCGAGAGTAGGCTGGCGATTGCCGGTCAGGGCGCTCAGCCAGAGCTGAACCAACTGCGCCAGGCCGAAGATCACCAGGATCACCAGGCACTGCTGCCACATCGGGAACATGCGCAAGCGCTGCTGCAACGACAGCACCAGGAAGGTAATCAGGGTGAGGATCAACGCGTTCTGGCCGAGCAAGGTGCCATAGAGCACATCCTCCGCCAAGCCCAGGCACATCGCCGTGACCATGCCCACCTTGTGCGGCAGGTTCAACGACCAGAACGCCAGCAGCAGCGCCAGCCACAGCGGGCGCAGGATTTCCATGAATTGTGGCAGCGGTGAAACGCTGAGCAACAGGCCGATGGCGAAGGTCAGCCAGACAATCCAGCCGTTGCGCGAATGAGTACTGGCCATTATTCCTCCCTCTGCCGCGTGGTGGCCGGGGCGGTTGTCGCAGGCCTGGCGGCAGGCGCGGTGGTCGCCGCCGGTTTCGCCGGACGTGCGCTGTGTGCAGCCGGCTTGGCCGGTGTGGCAACAGGCGCTGCGGTTGCGGGTACGACCGCAGGCGCCGGTGGCCCCACGAACGCCGGTTTCGGCACGGTGGCGGGAATCACAGGCGCGGTGCCGTTCTGCTTGTCTTCCGCTTCCTGGGCCTGCGCGGCGTCATTGGCGCGCTCTTCCGGGGTGCGGTTATCGCTGAACACCAGCAGCAGATAGCGGCTGCGGTTCAGCGCGGCGGTCGGTACGGCACGCACAATGGCAAACGGCTGGCCGGAATCGTGGATGACCTCCTTGACCGTCGCCACCGGGTAGCCCGCCGGGAAACGCTGACCCAGGCCGGAGCTGACCAGCAGGTCGCCTTCCTTGATGTCGGCGGTATCGGCCACGTGCCGCAACTCCAGGCGTTCCGGGTTACCGGTGCCGCTGGCAATCGCGCGCAAACCGTTGCGATTGACCTGCACCGGAATGCTGTGAGTGGTGTCGGTCAGCAGCAAGACGCGCGAGGTGTAGGGCATCAATTCAACCACCTGGCCCATCAGGCCACGGGCATCGAGCACCGGCTGGCCGAGGACCACGCCGTCGCGCTCACCCTTGTTGATGATGATGCGATGGGTAAAGGGGTTGGGGTCCATGCCGATCAACTCGGCCACTTCGACCTTTTCGTTGACCAATGCCGAAGAGTTGAGCAACTCGCGCAGCCGCACGTTCTGCTCGGTAAGGGCCGCGAGCTTTTGCATGCGACCCTGCAACAGCAGGTTTTCGGTCTTGAGTTTTTCGTTCTCGGCAATCAGCTCGGTGCGACTGCCGAATTGGCTGGCCACGCCCTGGTAGAGACGTTGCGGCAGGTCGGTGATCCAGTAAGTCTGCATCAACACCAGCGACATCTGGCTACGCACAGGCTTGAGCAGCGCAAAACGGGCGTCGACCACCATCAGCGCGACCGAAAGCACGGTCAGCACCAACAAGCGCACGCCCAATGAGGGGCCTTTGGCGAAGAGCGGTTTAATAGGCCGCTCCTCCCAGGCAAATGTTCTCTTTATTCATACGGCATCAAACCGGCCTGGATGCAGATTGAAGAAGATAAACGCCAGCAGGCAGCACTGCAAAGTGCTGCCTGCCGGCCGAGCATGAACCATCCAGGCAAGCTTATTCGCTGGAGAGCAGGTCCATGGTGTGTTTATCCATCATTTCCAGTGCACGACCACCGCCACGCGCCACGCAGGTCAGCGGGTCTTCGGCGACGATCACCGGCAGGCCGGTTTCCTGGGCCAGCAACTTGTCGAGGTCGCGCAGCAAGGCGCCACCACCGGTCAGTACCAGGCCACGCTCGGCGATATCGGAAGCCAGCTCCGGCGGCGACTGCTCCAGGGCGCTCTTCACCGCCTGAACGATGGTGGCCAGGGACTCTTGCAGAGCCTCCAGCACTTCATTGGAGTTCAGGGTGAACGCACGTGGCACGCCTTCGGCCAGGTTGCGGCCGCGAACATCGACTTCGCGAACTTCGCCGCCCGGGTAAGCGGTGCCGATTTCCTGCTTGATGCGCTCGGCGGTGGATTCGCCGATCAGGCTGCCGTAGTTACGACGCACATAGGTGATGATCGCTTCGTCGAAGCGGTCGCCGCCGACACGCACGGATTCGGCATACACCACACCGTTCAGGGAAATCAGGGCGATCTCGGTGGTACCACCACCGATATCCACCACCATCGAACCGCGGGCTTCTTCAACCGGCAGGCCGGCGCCGATTGCGGCGGCCATCGGCTCTTCGATCAGGAACACCTCGCGGGCACCGGCACCCAGGGCCGATTCACGGATGGCACGACGCTCCACCTGGGTGGATTTGCACGGGACGCAGATCAGCACACGAGGGCTGGGCTGCAGGAAACTGTTTTCGTGAACCTTGTTGATGAAGTACTGCAGCATCTTCTCGCAGACACTGAAGTCGGCGATCACGCCGTCTTTCATCGGACGA
The DNA here is from genome assembly GCF_003852255.1 of Pseudomonas sp. R1-43-08. Taxonomy (NCBI): domain Bacteria; kingdom Pseudomonadati; phylum Pseudomonadota; class Gammaproteobacteria; order Pseudomonadales; family Pseudomonadaceae; genus Pseudomonas; species Pseudomonas sp. R1-43-08. The sequence goes on along the minus strand of NZ_CP027734.1, from coordinate 972,480 downwards.
ATGGCAGCAATATTGCCTGGTGTTCGGCCGAGCATCCGCTTGGCCTCGGTGCCAACGGCAACGACACTTTTCTGATTACCATGGGTCCGAATGGCCACAACCGATGGCTCATTCAGGACGATACCGCGCTCGCGCACGTAAATAAGGGTGTTGGCAGTGCCCAGGTCAATGGAAAGATCGCTGGAAAACATGCCACGCAGTTTCTTGAACATGGGAAAGGGACCCTAGGCAACGCGTGGGTAAAAAAGTGCGGCAAACTCTAACAACGACAGGGATTTTGGGCAAGGCGCCAATGTGCTAAATTGGCCGACTTTCTGTGCACCAACCCCCACAATCGCGGCCTTATGACCGTAGAAATGCGGTAGTGTTCCGACAATCTAACACACGGACGCCTTCCGTTCTGTTTTCCACTGGAGAATCCCATGGCGCTTGAACGCTCCGACGTGGAAAAAATCGCGCATCTGGCCTCGCTTGGCCTCAATGACGCCGATCTTCCACAGACCACCGCAGCCCTGAACAGCATTCTCGGGCTGGTTGACCAAATGCAGGCCGTCGACACCGACGGCATCGAGCCCCTGGCTCACCCGCTGGAAGCCAGTCAGCGCCTGCGCGCAGACGTCGTGACCGAGCGCAATAACCGCGAGGCCTACCAGTCCATCGCGCCAGCGGTCGAAAACGGCCTGTACCTGGTTCCGAAAGTCATCGACTAAAGGGAAAGAGCCTTTCATGCATCACATGACTCTGGCCGAGATCGCCCGCGGTCTCGCCGACAAAACGTTTTCTTCCGAAGAGCTGACCAAGACCCTGCTGGCGCGCATCGCCGCGCTGGACCCCAAGGTCAACAGCTTCATCAGCCTCACCGAAGAGCTGGCCCTGAGCCAGGCCAAGGCCGCCGACGTGCGTCGCGCCAACGGTGAGAACGGCGCGCTGCTGGGCGCCCCGATCGCCCACAAGGACCTGTTCTGCACCCAGGGCATTCGCACCAGTTGCGGCTCGAAGATGCTCGACAACTTCAAGGCGCCCTACGACGCCACCGTAGTGTCCAAGCTGGCCGCCGCCGGGGCCGTGACCCTGGGCAAGACCAACATGGACGAATTCGCCATGGGTTCGGCCAACGAGTCGAGCTACTACGGCGCGGTGAAAAACCCGTGGAACCTGGACCACGTACCCGGCGGTTCGTCCGGTGGCTCGGCCGCCGCCGTTGCCGCGCGCTTCCTGCCGGCCGCCACGGCCACCGACACCGGCGGCTCGATCCGCCAACCGGCAGCCTTCACCAACCTCACCGGTTTGAAGCCGACGTACGGTCGCGTGTCCCGCTGGGGCATGATCGCCTACGCTTCAAGCCTGGATCAGGGCGGCCCTCTGGCCCGCACGGCTGAAGACTGCGCAATATTGTTACAAGGTATGGCCGGCTTCGATAAACAGGACTCCACCAGCATCGATGAGCCGGTGCCGGACTACAGCGCCAGCCTGAATACGTCGCTCAAGGGCCTGCGCATCGGCGTGCCGAAGGAATACTTCAGCGCCGGTCTCGACCCACGTATCGCCGACTTGGTGCACAACAGCATCAAGGAGCTGGAAAAGCTCGGCGCCGTGATCAAGGACATCAGCCTGCCGAACAACCAGCACGCGATTCCTGCCTACTACGTGATCGCCCCGGCTGAAGCGTCCTCCAACCTGTCGCGTTTCGACGGTGTGCGCTTCGGCTATCGCTGCGAAAACCCGAAAGACCTCACCGACCTGTACAAGCGCTCCCGTGGCGAAGGCTTCGGCGTGGAAGTACAACGCCGGATCATGGTCGGTGCCTACGCCCTGTCGGCTGGCTACTACGACGCGTACTACCTCAAGGCGCAGAAGATCCGCCGCCTGATCAAGAACGACTTCATGGCCGCCTTTGAAGAAGTCGACGTGATCCTCGGCCCAACCACGCCGAACCCGGCCTGGAAGATCGGCGCCAAGACCGGCGACCCGATCGCCGAGTACCTGGAAGACCTCTACACCATCACCGCCAACCTCGCGGGCTTGCCGGGCTTGTCCATGCCCGCCGGTTTCGTCGATGGCCTGCCGGTCGGCGTGCAATTGCTCGCCCCGTATTTCCAGGAAGGCCGCCTGCTCAATGTGGCGCACCAGTACCAGTTGAACACCGACTGGCACACCCGCACCCCTACCGGCTTCTGAGGAGAACACTATGCAATGGGAAGTTGTGATTGGGCTGGAGATTCATACCCAGCTCGCCACCCAATCGAAGATTTTCTCCGGTAGCGCCACCACGTTCGGCGCAGAGCCCAACACCCAGGCCAGCCTGGTCGACCTGGGCATGCCCGGCGTGCTGCCGGTGCTGAACCAGGAAGCGGTGCGCATGGCGGTGATGTTCGGCCTGGCGATTGACGCCGAGATCGGCCAGCACAACGTGTTCGCGCGCAAGAACTACTTCTACCCGGACCTGCCCAAGGGCTACCAGATCAGCCAGATGGAACTGCCGATCGTCGGCAAGGGCTACCTGGACATCCCGCTGGAAGACGGCACCATCAAACGTGTCGGCGTGACCCGTGCGCACCTTGAAGAAGACGCCGGCAAGAGCCTGCACGAAGAATTCCCCGGCGCCACCGGTATCGACCTGAACCGTGCCGGCACGCCGTTGCTGGAGATCGTCTCCGAGCCGGACATGCGCAGCGCCAAGGAAGCCGTGGCCTACGTCAAGACGATCCATGCGCTGGTGCGCTACCTGGGCATCTGCGACGGCAACATGGCTGAAGGTTCGCTGCGTTGCGACTGCAACGTGTCGATCCGCCCCAAGGGCCAGGTCGAGTTCGGCACCCGCTGCGAGATCAAGAACGTCAACTCGTTCCGCTTCATCGAGAAGGCGATCAACAGCGAAGTGCGTCGCCAGATCGAACTGATCGAGGACGGCGGCAAGGTGATCCAGCAAACGCGCCTGTACGACCCGAACAAAGACGAAACCCGCGCCATGCGCAGCAAGGAGGAAGCCAACGACTACCGTTACTTCCCCGATCCGGACCTGCTGCCGGTGGTGCTGGAGGACTCGTTCCTCAACGATATCCGCGCCACCCTGCCGGAACTGCCACAGCAAAAACGCGAACGTTTCCAGGCGCAGTTCGGCCTGTCGGTCTACGATGCCAGCGTCTTGGCGTCCAGCCGTGAGCAAGCCAACTACTTCGAAAAGGTCGTGAGCATTGCCGGCGACGCCAAGCTGGCGGCCAACTGGGTGATGGTCGAACTGGGCAGCCTGTTGAACAAACAGGGCCTGGAAATCGACGAAGCACCGGTGAGCGCCGAACAACTGGGCGGCATGCTGCTGCGCATCAAGGACAACACCATCTCCGGCAAAATCGCCAAGACCGTGTTCGAAGCGATGGCCGCCGGTGAAGGCAGCGCCGATGACATCATCGAGAAGCGTGGGCTCAAGCAAGTCACCGACAGCGGTGCCATTTCGGCCGTGCTCGATGAAATGCTCGCGGCGAACGCCGAGCAGGTCGAACAATATCGCGCGGCTGATGAAGCCAAGCGCGGCAAGATGTTCGGCTTCTTTGTTGGCCAGGCGATGAAAGCATCCAAAGGCAAAGCCAACCCGCAACAAGTCAACGAATTGCTCAAAAGCAAGCTTGAGGGCTGATAGCGGTGAAGGAGCCGAGTGAGTGTTCATGCTCGACTCGGACCTCCTGTGGGGGGGGCTTGCTCCCGATAGCGGTGATTCGGTCAACACACCAGTGACTGGCCCACCGCTATCGGGAGCGAGCCCCCTCCCACATTTGATACGGGAATACCTGGAATGAAGCGTCTACTCGGCCTCCTGGCTGTCTTTTCCCTGCTGACCGGTTGCGCCAGCGGCGTCATCGACCCCAACGGCTACGACGAGACCGGCACCGCGTCCTATTACGGCGCCAAGCACCATGGCAAACGCACCGCCAGCGGTGAAGCGTTCAACCAGAACGGCCTGACCGCCGCCCACCGGCGCTTGCCCTTCGGTACCCAGGTCAAGGTGACCAACCTCGACAACAACCGGTCTGTGGTGGTGCGTATCAATGATCGCGGCCCCCATACCCGTGGACGCCTGATCGACCTTTCACGCAAGGCCGCCGAGCAACTGCGTATGCTCGGCAGCGGCACCGCGCGGGTTCGCCTGCAAGCCCTGAACAACTGATCGAGGCAGCCTTGAGCATTTTTGGATTGAACGCCCTCTCACCCTGGAGCCTGCTCGAACTGGTCAGCGGCTTGCTGCTGTTGATCGTCGGTGCTGAAATCCTGGTGCGGGCCGCAGTGCGCCTGGCCGCCAGCCTCAAGGTGCGGCCGTTGATCATCGGCCTGAGCATCGTGGCCTTCGGCAGCAGCGCGCCACAGATGGCCATCAGCCTGCAGGCCACCCTGGCCGGCAACACCGATATTGCCGTGGGCAGCGTGATCGGCAGCAGCATCTTCAATATCCTCGTCACCCTGGGCCTGTCCGCGCTGATCATTCCGTTACGGGTGTCGCGCCATTTGGTGCGTCTGGATATTCCGGTGATGATCGTCGCCGGCCTGCTGGTGTTCGTCCTGGCCGCCAACGAGGCGCTGACGCCGTTCGACGGCCTGGTGCTGCTGGTTGCGCTGTTGGCCTACCTCGGCGTGCTGCACTACCAGACGCGCCACTCGCGTCGCCCACGCACGCTGGCCAGCATGACCAAGGCACCCTGGCTGAGCAGCGTGCTGTTGATGCTCGGCGGGTTGTTGGTGCTGGTGCTGGCCGGGCATTTGCTGCTGGGTGCGGCCGTGGAGGTGGCGGGCGATTTGGGCTTGTCGGAGCGCGTCATCGGCCTGACGCTGATCGGCGTTGGCACCTCATTGCCCTGCCTCGCCACCTCGTTGATTGCCGCCCTGCGTGGCGAGCGCGAGATTGCCGTGGGCAATGTGATCGGCAGCAACCTGTTCAACCTGCTGGGCGTGCTGGGCTTCACCGCCCTGGTGGCGCCTGCGCCGCTGTCGGTCTCGCCCAACGCGCTGGACTTCGACCTGCCGGTCATGCTCGGCGCCATCGTCCTGTGCCTGCCGGTGTTCTATACCGGCTACCGCGTCACGCGGGCAGAAGGCCTGGTGTTGCTGGGGCTGTACCTGGCGTATGGCCTGCATGTCATGGCGTTTACCACCGGCATGCCCTTGGCCACCAAGCTTGAACACTTGATGCTGTTTTACGTCTTGCCGGCGTTAGGGGTGGGGCTGTTGTTCACGTCGTTGCGCGCCTGGCACCGCCAACACAAGAGGGAATCGCAATAGCCGCTCAGAAAAGAGCTTAGATCCAGCCACCGGCCTGCAACACGAAGATCCCGATATTGGTGGTCACCGCCGCCATCAGCGTGGTGATCACGATAATCGCTGCCGCCAGTTCATGATTGCCCTCGGCCGCCCTGGCCATCACGAAGCTCGCGGCTGCCGTCGGCGCGCCAAAGTACAGGAACAAAATCCCCAGCTCCGGCCCCCGGAACCCCAGCAGCCACGCGCCGCCTGTGGCGATCACCGGCAGCCAGACCATCTTCATCAGGCTCGCGTTCAATGCCATCTTGCCGCTCTTGCGCAGCGCCGCCAGAGACAGGGTGCCGCCAATGCAGATCAACGCCAACGGCAAGGTGGTGTCGGCCAGGTACTGCAGGGATTTTTCCAGCCAGCCGGGCAGGCCGATCTGGAAATAGGCGAACGGCGCCGCGACGAACACGCTGATGATCAGCGGGTTGGCCACCACACTCTTGAAGATGCTCCATGGGTCGGACTTGATCACCGGGCTGTACACCGCCAGCACAATGGTCGACAGGGTGTTGTAGAACAGGATCACCAGTGCCGCGAGGATCGCCCCGAGGGAGATACCGTAGTCGCCGTACATGCTGGCAGCCAGCGCCAGGCCGATCACCCCGTTATTGCCACGAAACGCGCCCTGGGTGTAGATGCCCCGGTCTTCGCGCTTGCAGCGCAGAATCGCCCAGCCCCACGCCATGGCAAAGCTCACCAGCGTGGCCACGGCAAAGTAGATCAGCAAACCCGGCTTGAGCGCTGAATGCAGGTCGGCATGCAGGATGCCGAGAAACAACAGCGCCGGCATGGTGACGTTGAACACCAGGGACGAGGCGGTATGGATAAAGTTGTCGTTGATCCAGCGGATGCGCTTGAGCAGCACACCGAGGAAGAGCATGGCGAACACCGGCGCGGTGATGGTGAGCGTGGTGAGGAAGATTGCCAGCATGCCGGGGGAACCTTGGTGAGCGTCGTTAGTTGGCTAATGATAAGCCATACAGCTCGATGGTGCCTGGTAGACCGCTATCGGGGGCAAGCCCCTCCCACATTCGACCGCATTTCAACGTTAGAACGCGGTCAAGTGTGGGAGGGGCGGTGCGACGATTCGACTTGCCCCCGATGCAGGCGACCCGGTCTCAGGTTATTGGCGCCGGGTTGAACAACGTGATGTCGTTATGCAGCTTGTGCCGCTCCGCCCACGTCTGCTTCTTGCCGCTGGCCACATCCAGGTAGAAGTGAAACAACTCCCAGCCCAGCTCTTCGATGCTCGCACGCCCGGTGGCGATACGCCCGGCGTCGATATCGATCAGGTCTGGCCAGCGCTGCGCCAGCTCAGTGCGTGTCGACACCTTGACCACCGGCGCCATCGCCAGCCCGTAAGGCGTGCCACGCCCGGTGGTGAACACGTGCAGGTTCATGCCCGCCGCCAGTTGCAAGGTGCCGCACACAAAGTCACTGGCCGGGGTCGCGCAGAAAATCAGGCCCTTGCCCTTGACGCGCTCGCCAGGGCCAAGCACGCCGTTGATCGCGCTGCTGCCGGATTTGACGATGGAGCCCAACGACTTCTCGACGATATTCGACAGCCCGCCCTTCTTGTTGCCCGGCGTGGTATTGGCGCTGCGATCCGCCTCGCCCTTGGCCAGGTAACGGTCGTACCAGTCCATTTCCCTGACCAGCTCCTGGGCGACTTCCTTGCTCTGGGCCCGAGACGTCAGCAGGTAAATAGCGTCACGGACTTCCGTCACTTCGGAAAACATCACCGTGGCCCCGGCACGCAACAACAGGTCTGACGCATAACCCAGCGCCGGATTGGCGGTGATCCCGGAAAAGGCATCACTGCCGCCGCATTGCATGCCCAGGATCAGCTCGGACGCGGGCACCGTTTCGCGGCGGCGCTGGTCGAGCTTTTTCAAGCGCACTTCGGCCAGTGCCATGATCTGCTCGATCATCTCGGTAAAGCCGTGGCTGGAATCCTGCAACCGGTACAGCCAAGGCTCGCTCAGGTCGACGGAGCTGTCGTTGTCGTGCATCACTTGCCCGGCCTGCAATTTCTCGCAGCCCAGGCTGATCACCAGGGCTTCTCCGCCCAGGTTCGGGTTGCGCGCCAGGTTGCGCACGGTACGGATCGGGATGTAGGCATCCGTGGCCGTGATCGCCACGCCGCAGCCGTAGCTATGGGTCAGCGCCACGACGTCATCGACGTGCGGGTACTTGGGCAGCAATTCATCCTTGATGCGCTTGACGGCATGGTCCAGCACGCCGGTCACGCACTGCACCGTGGTGGTGATACCGAGGATATTGCGCGTGCCCACGGTGCCGTCGGCGTTGCGGTAGCCCTCGAAGGTAAAACCCTCCAGCGGTGCCTGGGTTTCAGGCACCTCGGTGGACAACGGCAGGCTGTCCAGCGGCGGCGCGGTGGGCATGCGCAACTGGTCTTCCTGCACCCAGCTGCCACGCGGGATCGGCGCCAGCGCGTAGCCAATGGTCTGGCCATAGCGAATGATCTGGCCGCCTTCGGGAATGTCTTCCAGGGTTACCTTGTGGCTCTGCGGGATGAACTCCACAGTGACCAGGCCGTCCGGAAACTCGGTGCCGGCCGGGACGCCCTGGTCGTTCACCACGATCACTACATTGTCGCGCTCGTGCAAACGAATCGAGCGCGGCGAGTCGGCATGTTCAATCAACTGCATCACACGAACCTCAGGAATGCGCTTCGGTTAGGTTGGTCAACTCAGGGCCCTTGGCTGGCGGCTCTTTGAGTACTACACGCTTGATCGGGCCGACGATGACCAGGTAGCTGAACACCGCCACCAGCGCGTTGGCGCCGACGAACACCAGCGCCCACTTGAACGAACCGGTGGTGGCGATGATGTAGCCGATGACAATCGGCGTGGTGATTGACGCCAGGTTACCGAAGGTGTTGAACAAGCCGCCACTGAGGCCGGCGATTTGTTTCGGCGAGGTGTCAGACACTACCGCCCAGCCCAGTGCGCCAACGCCCTTGCCGAAGAAGGCCAGTGCCATGAAGCCCACCACCATCCATTCAACGTCGACGTAGTTACACGCAATGATGCTGCTGGACACCAGCAGGCCGGCAATGATCGGCGCCTTGCGAGCGAAGGTCAGGGAATGGCCCTTGCGCAGCAGGTAGTCGGAAATCACCCCACCCAGTACGCCGCCGATAAACCCGCAGATGGCCGGAAGCGAGGCGATGAAACCCGCCTTGAGGATGGTCATGCCACGGTCTTGCACCAGGTACACGGGGAACCAGGTCAGGAAGAAGTAAGTGATGCCGTTGATGCAATACTGGCCCAGGTACACGCCAAGCATCATGCGGTTGGTCAGCAACTGGCGGATGTAATCCCACTTCGGGCCGTCGGTTTTCTTACCCTTGCCCTTGTCTTGGTCCATATCGACCATCGCGCCGTTGGCCGCGATGTAATCGAGCTCGGCTGTGTTGATCATCGGGTGCTGGCGCGGGCTGTGGATAACTTTCAGCCAGATCAGCGAGAACACAATGCCGATCACGCCCATCACGATAAACACGTGCTGCCAGCCGAAGCGGTAGACGATCCAGCCCATCAGCGGTGCAAACAACACCGTGGCGAAGTACTGCGCCGAGTTGAAGATCGCCGAGGCCGTACCGCGTTCGGCGGTCGGGAACCAGGCCGCCACAATCCGCGCGTTACCCGGGAAGGATGGCGCTTCGGCCAGGCCCACCATGAAGCGCAGCATGAACAGCGCAACCACGGCCGTGGAGATACCGAACTCACCGACGTAGCCTTGCAGCACGGTGAACAGTGACCAGGTGAAGATGCTCAGGGCATAGACTTTTTTCGAGCCGAACCGGTCGAGCAGCCAACCGCCGGGAATTTGCCCGGCGACATAGGCCCAACCGAATGCAGAGAAGATGAAACCGAGGGTGACCGCGTCGATGCCGAGGTCTTTTTGCAGGCTGGAGCCCGCGATGGCGATGGTGGCCCGGTCGGCGTAGTTGATCGTGGTCACCAGGAACAGCATGAGCAGGATCAAATAGCGGACGTGGGTCGGCTTGGTCGCTTGCATGTAGAAGTACTCCCACTAATTATTTTTTTTGCGGGTAATTGTCTTGTTGTGTGCCGCCCCCTGTAGGAGCGAGCTTGCTCGCGAAAAGCGTCAACGAATACGCGGGCATTCAGGATGCACGCGGTGCCCTTGAGTTTTTCGCGAGCAAGCTCGCTCCTACAGGGATGCGAGTCTGTGTTGCGTATTACGAACCGATGTAGCTGGTTTTCACCACGGTGTAGAACTCTTGCGCATAGCGACCCTGCTCACGCGAACCGTAGGACGAACCCTTACGGCCACCGAACGGAACATGGTAATCCACGCCAGCGGTGGGCAAATTGACCATGACCATGCCGGCCTGGGAATGACGCTTGAAGTGGTTGGCGTACTTCAACGACGTAGTGGCAATGCCCGCCGACAAACCGAACTCGGTGTCGTTGGCCATGGCCAGCGCCGCCTCGTAGTCGGCCACGCGCACCACGTTGGCCACTGGGCCGAAGATTTCTTCACGGCTGATGCGCATGGCGGCTTCGCTGTCGGCAAACAGCGTCGGCGCCAGGTAGTAGCCTTCGGTATCGCAGGTCACCAAACCGCCACCGCTGACCAGCCGCGCACCTTCGCTCTGGCCGATGTCGATGTACTTCATGTCCTGGTCCAACTGGGCCTGGGAGACCACCGGGCCAATGTCGGTACCGCTGCTGAGTGCGTGGCCGACCTTGATCGACTTCATGCGCTCGGCCATGGCCGCAACAAACTGGTCGTGGATGCCGGCGGTGACGATCAGGCGGCTGGATGCAGTGCAACGCTGGCCGGTGGAGTAGAACGCGCTCTGCACCGACAGCTCGACTGCCTGCTTGAGGTCGGCGTCGTCGAGAATGATCTGCGGATTCTTGCCGCCCATTTCCAACTGCACCTTGGCCTGGCGCGACACGCAACTGACGGCGATCTGACGGCCCACGCCCACCGAACCGGTGAAGCTGATGCCATCGACTTTCGGGCTGTTGACCAACACATCGCCCACTACGCGGCCGCTGCCCATCACCAGGTTGAACACCCCGGCAGGGAAACCGGCGCGGGAAATGATGTCGGCCAGGGCCCAGGCACAGCCGGGCACCAGTTCGGCCGGCTTGATCACCACACAGTTGCCATAGGCCAGGGCCGGGGCGATTTTCCACGCCGGGATGGCGATCGGGAAGTTCCAGGGGGTGATCAGGCCGACCACGCCAAGGGCTTCACGGGTAACTTCTACATTGACGCCCGGGCGCACCGACGGCACGTAGTCGCCAGACAGGCGCAGGCATTCACCGGCGAAGAATTTGAAGATGTTACCGGCGCGGGTCACCTCGCCGATGGCTTCGGGCAGGGTCTTGCCCTCTTCCCGGGCCAGCAGGGTGCCAAGCTCTTCACGGCGGGCGAGGATTTCGCTGCCGACTTTGTCCAGCGCATCATGGCGCGCCTGGATGCCGGAGGTGGACCAGGCCGGAAATGCGGCGCGAGCGGCCTCGATAGCGGCGTTGACTTGGGCGACATCGGCCTTGGCGTATTCGCCAATCACATCGGAAAGGTCCGACGGGTTGATATTGGTGCAGTAGTCGGTGCCGGTAACCCATTCACCGTTGATGTAGTTCTCGAAACGTTTTGCTTGGGACACGAATCTTCTCCTGACGCAAAAGGCCGCTGATTGCTCAGCGGCCTTGTTGATAAGTTATTGCGCGCCTTGCTTGTCGATCAGCGCGGCCAGGGCTTCGTATTCTTCCGGCAGCAGGTCGGTCAGCGGGGTGCGCACCGGGCCGGCGTCATAGCCGGCGATCTTCGCGCCCGCCTTGACGATGCTCACGGCGTAACCGGCCTTGCGGTTACGGATGTCCAGGTAGGGCAGGAAGAAATCGTCGATGATCCGGGAGACAGTGGTGTGATCATCCTTGGCAATCGCGTGGTAGAAATCCATCGCGGTTTTCGGGATGAAGTTGAACACCGCCGAGGAGTACACCGGCACGCCCAGGGCCTTGTAGGCAGCGGCATAAACCTCTGCGGTCGGCAGGCCGCCGAGGTAGCTGAAACGGTCGCCGAGACGACGGCGGATCGACACCATCAACTCGATGTCACCCAGGCCGTCCTTGTAGCCGATCAGGTTCGGGCAACGCTCGGCGAGGCGCTCGAGCAGCGGCGCGGTCAGGCGGCAGACATTGCGGTTGTACACCACCACGCCGATCTTGACCGATTTGCACACCGCTTCAACGTGGGCGGCAACCCCGTCCTGGCTGGCTTCAGTCAGGTAGTGCGGCAGCAGCAGCAAGCCCTTGGCACCCAGGCGCTCGGCCTCTTGAGCGTATTCGATGGCCTGGCGGGTCGCGCCCCCGACACCGGCAAGAATCGGCACGCTGGTGGCGCAGGTATCAACAGCGGTCTTCACCACTTGGGAATATTCGCTGGCGGCCAGGGAGAAAAACTCACCGGTGCCGCCCGCAGCGAACAGCGCGGTGGCGCCGTATGGGGCAAGCCATTCCAGACGCTTGATATAGCCCGCTTGGTGAAAGTCACCCTGGGCGTTGAAATCGGTCACCGGAAAAGACAGCAGACCGTGGGAGAGGATGGACTTCAGTTCTTGTGGATTCATTATTCGAACACCCTGGGTAAAGACTTTCTGTCGAAAGGTTATTGTTGGTTTTGGTGATGTCGTACGTCATCGTACAACTATAAAAAGATTCGTCAACTGCAAATCGTCAGTGTTCACTTAGGGAGGAGTTGAGTGGTGCCTGGTTGACGTGGGAAGTCAGTTGAGAGATCGAGCGGGCAATCCGTGACCTGTGAGCGCAGTACTCAAGGCAGCCCCAATTTTTTTTCAATGCCTCACACGGCATAAACCGTCTGTCGCCACTGTCAATTCTGACAGTAGTGCTCTACTCACTTTCAGTCATAACCTGGATTCGACTTCCCGATCGCCGTGTGAACGAGTCTAGAGACGGTGCGGTATTGGAGGCACGCTACTTCTCATAACGTTGGAGGTGACCCATGAGTAAGAATTTTAAAGTAAGCACCGCAGGTAAAACGCCACGCTCGCTGGATTACGAGCCCCAAATTGGCGACGAGGTCAACGATTCTATAGCTGGCTTACAAATTGTTACGCGCAAGGTTTTTGACGAGGTAAATAACCAAATTGTCATTTATCTGGAGCAGTCCCCTAATCCATTCCCGTAGCCCAACTTTACCCACGCTGCGCCTCTGCCTCTTCATGGGCATGGCGCAGCCGCTCCCGACTATTCGTCAAATGCAAGCGCATGGCCGCCCGCGCCGCATCCGAATCCTGGCGCGCGATAGCCTCATAAATCTCTTCGTGTTCGCGGCTCAAACGTCCCATGTAATGCTGCTGGTCATCATGGGCCAGACGCGCCGAATTCAGGCGGGTACGCGGAATGATGCTGGTGCCCAGGTGGGTCATGATGTCGGTGAAATAACGGTTGCCGGTGGACAGCGCTATTTCCAGGTGGAACGCAAAGTCTGATGCCACCGCATCACCCGCATGGGCCGCGCTTTCATTCAAGGCATCGAGGGCCGCACGCATCGCCGCCAGCTGCTCGTCACTGCGGCGCAAGGCAGCCAGGCCTGCCGATTCCACTTCCAGGCTGATACGCAACTCCAGAATCGCCAACACATCGCGCAACGTCACCACGGTGGCCGGATCGATCCGGAAACCGCTCGGGCTTGGCGTGTCCAATACAAACGTACCGATACCGTGACGCGTCTCCACCTGCCCCGCCGCCTGCAAGCGCGAGATGGCCTCGCGCACCACGGTACGACTCACACCATGGGCATCCATGATCGCCGACTCAGTGGGCAGCTTGTCGCCACGCTTGAGCTGGCCGTCGCGGATTTGTTCGGACAACACCGTGACCAATTCCTGGGCAAGGCTGCGGCGCTTGCGGGGCAGACGTGGGGCGGCGTTGGCGTTTTCCATGATGGATCATCTTTCTCGGCGAACTGAAGACGCATCATAGCCCATGGCGGTTGTACGATCACCGTTCCTGTCGAGACTTTCACTTCTGCGCGGCAGGCAAAAAAATGCCCCGGCAACCGCCGAGGCATTTTTCAGGCTCGCCCGAAGGCAACAGCCGCTTACTTCACCACTTTCAAGCTCGGCCGGCCCGTAGGGCGCGGTGGCTCGTTATCGGGTGGCGGCACATCATCGCCGCCTTCGCCTTCGATCGTTTCGTCATCCTCGAAAGGCGACTCCAGATCGAACACCATGCCTTGGCCATTCTCACGGGCATAAATCCCGAGGATGGCGCCAATCGGCACAAACAGCGTATGCGGCACGCCGCCGAAACGCCCTTCGAAGCTGACCGCTTCGTTGTCCATGTGCAGGTGGCGCACGGCACTGGGCGATACGTTCAATACAATCTGTCCGTCACTGGCAAAACCCTGCGGAACCTGCACCGCAGGAAATTCGGAATTGACCAGCATGTGCGGGGTGCAATCGTTGTCCACAATCCACTCATAGAGCGCGCGGACCAGGTAGGGTCGACTGGAGTTCATCAGCGGCTCCTTAAGCCTTAGCGCATATCGCGTTCGACACCAGACAGACTCGCCTGGAAAGCCTCACGCGCAAACTGGCGCTCCATGTAATCAAGCAGCGGCTTGGCAGGCCGCGGCAGTTCAATGCCCATAATCGGCAAGCGCCAGAGTATGGGTAATAGGCAGCAATCCACCAAGCTTTGTTCCTCACTGAGGAAAAAAGGCTTGTCGGCGAACAGCGGCGAAACGCCGGTCAGGCTTTCGCGCAATTCCTTGCGCGCCACGACACGGGCCGGCTCTTTGCTGCGTGAATCCAGAATCACATCCACCAGCCGGCACCAGTCACGCTGGATCCGATGGATCAGCAGGCGGCTGTTGGCGCGCGCCACCGGGTACACCGGCAGCAAGGGCGGATGCGGGTAACGCTCATCCAAGTATTCCATCACCACGGTTGACTCCCACAACGCCAGGTCACGATCGACCAGGGTGGGCAAGCTGCCGTAAGGGTTCACTTCGATCAGTTTCGGCGGCTGACGGCCCGCTTCCACACTGATGATCTCGGCGCTGACACCCTTCTCTGCGAGCACGATGCGTACTCGGTGGGAATAGTGGTCGGCGGGGTCGGAGTAACAGGCCAACCGGTTGGTCACGCCCATGGCGGTCCTCCTCGCTTGTTGAAATTATCGAAAGCTCAAAAACGAGCGCGCCCAGGGAGCATCTCTGTAACGTCCGGAACAACCGACGCTACGTGTTCAGAGATGCCGCTGGGCGCGCAAGATTAACAGCAATTGCTTACGGTTGGATCAATGCACATCCTTCCAGTACTCGCGTTTGAGCAGATAGGCGAATACGAAGAAGAAAGCCAGGTACAGCAAGACGTAGGTACCGATGCGCTGGTGCTGCAGTTTGACCGGGTTGGCCGAGTAGGCCAGGAAGGTCACCAGGTTCTTGACCTTCTCGTCGAACTGCTCTTCGTTCAGCGTACCGGTCTTGGGCACGATGGTCAGTTGATCGCACGCTTCATGGGTCAGCGGCGTGCCGGTCAACGGATCATATTGCTTCTTGCCGTCTTCAACGACCTGGACTTGCTTGCATCCTACCACTTGGCGCCCCTGCAGGCCGACCAGAACGTTAGGCATGCCGACGTTCGGGAACACTTTGTTGTTCACGCCCCAAGGGCGGGCGGGGTCTTCGTAGAAGGATTTAAGGTAGCCATAGAGCCAGTCGGTGCCACGCACGCGCGCCACCAGGGTCAGGTCGGGCGGTGCTGCGCCGAACCAGGCCTTGGCGTCTGCCGGTTTCATGCCGATGTTCATGTGGTCGCCGATCTTGGCTCCGGTGAACACCAGTTTCTCCAGCATCAACTCATGGGGGATGCCCAAGTCATCGGCAACCCGCTCGTAACGCTGGAACTTGGCGCTGTGGCAGCCCATGCAGTAGTTGGCAAAGGTACGTGCACCATCTTGCAAAGCGGCTTTATCGGCGACGTCGATGTCGACTTTTTCCAGTTCCGCGCCATGCTCGGCAGCCAAAGACAGAAGCGGCAGGGCCGCAAGCACTAATGCAACAAATAATTTTTTCATCAGCCAGTCACCCTTTCCGGAACCGGTTTGGTCTTCTCGAGCCGGGTGTAGAACGGCATCAGAATGAAGTAGGCGAAGTACAGGAAGGTGCAGACCTGCGACAGCAACGTGCGCTCAGGGGTCGGCGCCAATACGCCCAGCACGCCCAGGATCACGAATGCAATGCAGAACACCCACAGCCAGATCTTGCTCAGCCAGCCCTTGTAGCGCATGGACTTGACCGGGCTGCGATCCAGCCACGGCAGCACGAACAGCACCGCGATCGCCGCGCCCATGGCGATCACGCCCATGAGTTTGTCGGGGATCGCACGCAGGATTGCGTAGAACGGCGTGAAGTACCAGACCGGGGCAATGTGCTCGGGCGTCTTGAACGCGTTGGCTTGTTCGAAGTTAGGCTTCTCGAGGAAATAACCCCCCATCTCCGGGAAAAAGAACACGATCGAGCAGAACACGAACAGGAACACGACCACGCCGACAATGTCTTTCACGGTGTAATAAGGGTGGAATGGAATGCCATCGAGCGGGATGCCGTTCTCGTCCTTATGCTTCTTGATGTCCACGCCATCCGGGTTGTTGGAACCCACTTCATGCAGCGCCAGGATGTGCAGCACTACCAGGCCCAGGATCACGATCGGCAAGGCGACAACGTGCAAGGCAAAGAAGCGGTTCAGGGTAATACCGGAGATCAGGTAGTCACCACGGATCCACTGGGTCAGGTCGTTGCCGATCACCGGGATCGCCCCGAACAGAGAGATGATCACCTGGGCGCCCCAGTACGACATCTGGCCCCATGGCAGCAGATAGCCCATGAAAGCCTCGGCCATCAGCGCCAGGTAGATCAGCATGCCGAACACCCACACCAGTTCGCGCGGCTTCTGGTACGAGCCATAGAGCAAGCCACGGAACATGTGCAGGTAGACGACGATGAAGAACGCCGACGCGCCGGTGGAGTGCAGCAGGCGCAGGATCGAGCCGTACTCGACGTCACGCATGATGTATTCGACGGAGGCGAACGCCTCTTCCGCAGACGGCGTGTAGCTCATCGTCAACCACACACCGGTGACGATCTGGTTGACCAGCACCAGAAGTGCCAGGGAGCCGAAGAAGTAGAAGAAGTTGAAGTTTTTTGGCGCGTAATATTTGCTGAGATGGTCTTCCCACATTTTGGTGGCGGGGAAACGCGCATCCACCCAATCCATGAACTTGCTCATCACGCGTTCTCCTTATCGAGGCCAATGACAATGAGGTCGTCAGTTTCGTAGGTGTGCGGAGGAACCGGCAGGTTCAGGGGCGCGGGCTGAGACTTGTAGACACGGCCGGCAAGGTCGTAATGGGAACCGTGACACGGGCAGAAATAACCGCCGACCCAGTCCTTGCCCAAGTCGACAGGGGCGACTTCCGGGCGGAAGGTGGGTGAGCAACCCAGGTGGGTACACAGACCTACCAGCAACAGAATCTCTGGCTTGATCGAACGCACTTCGTTCTTGGCGTAGGCGGGCTGGTCGGAATTCTCGGATTTAGGGTCAGACAACTGGCCTTCGATCTTTTTCAGATTCCCTAGGATTTCCTCGGTACGACGAACAATGAATACCGGCTGGCCGCGCCATTCAGCAATCATCTGCTGCCCTGGCTCGATCTTGCTGACATTCACCTTCACCGGTGCACCTGCGGCTTTCGCCTTGGCACTGGGAAACCATGACCCCACGAACGGGACCGCAGCCCCCACCGCTCCTGCAGCACCCACCACGGATGTGGCTGCTACCAAGAAGCGACGCCGGCCTGCATTCACGCCGTCATTGCTCATTCAGTCCTCTCCCATCAGCTTTTTGGCCTGTTAAATCAGGCGTCTACTAAGTGTTGAATCTTTACTTATAAAAATTTTGACGGATGGTAATGAAAAGCCCCACGGATGACAAGGGAATTGCCCAGGCCACCACCCCCAGGCCTTGTAGTATAGGGGGTCTATGGATGTGGCAAGTTGTCACGGCGAAAAATGTGCATAAATCGCAGGCAATAAAAAACGCCCAGCTCCGTGAGGAGGCTGGGCGTTTTTGTGGAACGTAAAGCGAATTAACGCTTCGAGTACTGCGGACGCTTACGCGCTTTACGCAGACCGACTTTCTTACGTTCAACTTCACGAGCATCGCGAGTAACGAAGCCAGCTTTGCGCAGAGCGCCACGCAGGGTTTCGTCGTACTGCATCAGAGCGCGAGTGATACCGTGGCGGATTGCGCCAGCTTGACCACTTACACCGCCACCGATAACGGTGACGTAGATGTCGAACTTTTCAACTGTCTCGGTCAGTTCCAGCGGCTGACGAACTACCATGCGGGCAGTTTCGCGGCCGAAGAAGTTTTCCAGAGTGCGGTTGTTGATCGAGATGTTACCAGTGCCCGGACGCAGGAAAACGCGTGCGGTTGCGGTTTTGCGACGGCCAGTGCCGTAATTTTGAGTCGCCGACATAATGAACTATTCCGTTAAAACTTCAGTTCTTGGGGCTGCTGAGCAGCATGAGGGTGTACAGCGCCCGCATAGACTTTCAGCTTGCGAAACATATCGCGACCCAGTGGGCCCTTAGGCAGCATGCCTTTGACCGCGATTTCGATCGGGGCTTCAGGCTTCTTGGAGATCAGGCCTTCAAAGTTGGAAGACTTGATACCGCCTGGGAAACCGGAGTGACGGTAGTACATTTTGTCTTGCGCTTTGTTGCCGGTAACACGTACCTGCTCAGCGTTGATGATGACAATGTAGTCACCGGTATCAACGTGCGGGGTGTATTCAGGCTTGTGCTTGCCACGCAGACGGCTGGCGACTTCAGTGGCCAGACGACCCAGGGTCTGACCAGCGGCGTCGACGACAAACCAGTCGCGCTGAACTGTTTCCGGTTTTGCAGTAAAAGTTGTCATTCTTTAATAGCCTCAGGGGCCGCCCTGTAAATTAGACGGCGGATCTTACTGAATAGTGCGTACTTTGACAAGGTCAAAGGCAGCCGGATACAGACGCTATCGGGGGCTCGGGTCAGCGCGTCCGTTCAACGGCAAGATTCTTCGGCAGACGGCGCATCACTTCCACTGCAGAAAGAGGTGGGCAATTATGCAGATTGCGAAAAAAAATTCAACCTGCTTTTATGAATGTTTTCCCCTGAAGGAGTACCCGATGGATTATCGACAGCTGGGCCGGACCGATCTGAACGTGAGCGCGATTGCCTTGGGCACCATGACCTGGGGCGAGCAGAACAGCGAGCCAGAGGCCTTCGCACAGATCGAACGAGCCAAGGCCGCGGGCATCAACTTCCTCGACACGGCAGAAATGTACCCGGTACCGCCCAAGGCCGAGACCTACGCCACCACCGAGCGTTATATCGGTAATTACTTCAAGAGCCGTGGCGATCGCGCCGACTGGATCCTCGCCAGCAAGATCGCGGGCCCCGGCAACACCATCGACTATATCCGCGATGGCTACCTGCGCCACAACCGCAAGCATATCGTCGACGCCCTCGACGCCAGCCTCAAGCGCCTGCAGACCGACTGGATCGACCTCTACCAGCTGCACTGGCCGGAGCGCAGTACCAATTTCTTTGGCCAGTTGAGCTACAAACACAAGGACGAAGACGACCTCACCCCACTGGAGGAAACCCTTGAAGCGCTGGATGAGCAGGTCAAGGCCGGTAAGATCCGCCACATTGGCCTGTCCAACGAAACTCCGTGGGGCACCATGAAATTCCTGGCCCTTGCCGAAGCCCGTGGCTGGACCCGCGCGGTATCGATCCAGAACCCCTACAACCTGCTCAACCGCAGCTTTGAAGTGGGCCTGGCTGAAATTGCCATCCGCGAACAATGCGGTTTGCTGGCCTACTCGCCACTGGCATTCGGCATGCTCAGCGGCAAGTACGAAGGCGGTGCGCGCCCGGCCAAGGCGCGTCTGACGGAGTACAGCCGTTTCAGTCGTTATTTCAACCCACAGTCGGAAGCGGCGTGCAGCCGTTATGTGGCACTGGCGCGGGAGCATGGGCTGGACCCGGCGCAGATGGCGTTGGCGTTTGTGACGCAACAGCCGTTTGTGACCAGCAATATTATCGGGGCCACGAGCCTGGAGCAGTTGGACAGCAACATTGCCAGTGCCGACCTGAAGCTGTCCAAAGAGGTGCTGGAAGGGATTGAGGCGATTCAGAAGGATCATCCAAATCCGGCGCCTTGATTGATCGTTCCCACGCTCTGCGTGGGAATGCCGGCTTGGACGCTCCGCGTCCGCTGCAAGAGCCATGACGCGGAGCGTCATCTGAGGCATTCCCACGCGGAGCGTGGGAACGAGCATCACAGCGCCCGCGCAATGATCTCCTTCATGATCTCATTGGTCCCCGCATAAATCCGCTGCACCCGCGCGTCCGCCCAGGCCCGGGCAATCGGGTATTCCCACATGAAGCCGTAGCCGCCGTGCAGTTGCACGCACTCATCGAGCACCTTGCATTGCAGGTCCGTGGCCCAGTATTTGGCCATTGCAGCGGTGGGCACATCCAGCTTGCCTTCCAGGTGCAGCGCCAGGCATTTGTCCACGAACACGCGGCCGATCTGAATCTCGGTGGCCATTTCTGCCAGCTTGAAGCGGGTGTTTTGAAAGTCGGCTATCGCCTTGCCAAACGCCTTGCGCTCGCGGGTGTATTCCAGGGTCCATTGCAACGCCGCCTCGGCTGACGACAGTGCACCAATCGCCACCGTCAGCCGCTCCTGGGGCAACTCCTGCATCAAATATGCGAAGCCCATGCCGGCCTGGCCCAGCAGGTTTTCCTTGGGCACACGCACGTCCTGGAAGAAAAGCTCAGAGGTGTCCTGGGCCTTCATGCCGACCTTCTCCAGGCGCTTGCCCTTGTCGAAGCCCGGCGTGTCGGCCTCGACCAGGAACAGGCTGGTGCCCTTGGCGCCGGCCTTGGGGTCGGTCTTGGCCACCACAATGACCAGGTCGGCCAGGTAGCCGTTGGTGATGAACGTCTTGGAGCCGTTGATCACATAGTCATCACCGTCCAGCACCGCCGTGGTCTTGACCCCTTGCAGGTCGGAACCGGCCCCAGGCTCGGTCATGGCGATGGCCGTGACCATCTCGCCGGAGATCAACTTTGGCAGGTACTTGTGCTTCAACGCCTCACTGCCGTAATGCAGGATATACGGCGCAACAATGTCCGAATGCAGGGAAAAGCCAATGCCGGTCAGGCCCAGGCGGCTGATCTCTTCGATCACGACCGCGCTGTAAAGGAAATCCGCGCCCAGCCCACCGTATGCTTCCGGTACGTGCGAACACAGCATCCCCGCCTCCCCCGCCTTGTTCCAGAGGTTGCGGTCGATGTAACCCTGTTTCTCCCACTGCCCATGGAATGGCGCGGCGTCTTTGTCGAGGAAGGTACGCACGCTTTCGCGGAAGAGTTCGTGCTCCGGGCTGAACAAGGTTCTGGGAATCATGGGTCACCTGTGAGGATTGTCGGACAAGAACGAGCCCACAGAGCCTATGCCGCGAATGCGTCACGGGACACTGGACACATGCGACAAAAAATAAGACGATCCAGCCGTCTGGTGACCACTTTCCCCTATAAGAATAAATGAAATTATGTCTAACCAAATCTCCACGCCCTTGCGGCGCGTCAGCATCCTGGCCGTCGATCGGGTCTTCGCTTCAACCCTCATGCAAGCCAAGGATTTCTTCCATCTCGCCAGCCTGCGGTATGGCAAGCAACAGGGCCTGGGCCTGACGCCCGCATTCGAGACGCGCCTGGTCAGCCCCGACGGGCAATCGGTACGCAGCTTCAGCAATGTGATCATGCCGGTGGACGGCGGCCTGGAAGATGCCGACATCATCGTGCTGCCCGCCTTCTGGGACGACTTCGAGGCCTTGTGCACCCGCTATCCACAGGTACTGCCCTGGCTGCGCGAACAGCACGCACGCGGCGCCGTGCTGTGCGGGGAAGCCACCGGTGTGTTCTGGCTGGCCGAAGCCGGCCTGCTCGATGGCAAGGAAGCGACCACCTATTGGCGCTTCTTCACCGCCTTCAGCGAACGGTTCCCCAAGGTGCAGCTCAACCAGGACAAGCACCTGACCGACGCCGATAACCTGTATTGCGCCGGCGGCACCACCTCCGCCTGCGACCTCTACATTTATTTGATCGAACGCTTCTGCGGCGCCAACATCGCCCAGGCCGTGGCCCGCGACATCCTGTATGAAGTGCAGCGCAGCTACTCGCCAGGGCGTATCGGTTTTGGCGGGCAGAAGCTGCACCAGGATGTGATCATCCTGCAGATCCAGCATTGGCTCGAAGAACACTTTGCCGACAAGTTCCGCTTTGAAGACGTCGCCCGGGAGCACGGCATGAGCATCCGCAACTTCATGCGACGCTTCCAGACCGCCACCGGCGACAAGCCGCTGCATTATCTGCAACGCCTGCGCATCGAGACGGCCAAGGGCCTGCTGTCGGGCAGCCGCAAGAGCATCAAGACCATCAGCTATGAGGTGGGTTATGACGATGCGAGTTTCTTTGCGCGGTTGTTCAGGCAGCACACGGAGTTGTCGCCGAATCAGTATCGCCAGCAGTTTCAGCAGGCGGCATAAGCAGCGGCTTATACGGGACCAATGTGGGAGGGGGCTTGCCCCCGATAGCGGTCTGTCAGTAACAGATGTACTGACTGATCCACCGCAATCGGGGGCAAGCCCCCTCCCACACTTTGATCTACATCGGCCTTACGGTTTGTGGCCGCGCGAAAGGAATTCGTGGGACTGCATTTCCAGCAAACGACTCAAGGTGCGTTGGAATTCGAAGTTCAAGCGACCGCCCGTGTAGAGGTCCTTGAGCTCGACTTCCGCCGAGATGATCAGCTTGACGTTACGGTCATAGAACTCGTCGACCATGTTGATAAAACGCCGCGCGATGTCGTCGGTGGTCACGCCCATCTGTTCCACACCGCTCAAGATCACCGCATGGAAAATCTTGCCCAATTCGATGTAGTCATTCTGGCTACGCGGGCCGTCGCACAGCTGGCGGAATTCGAACCAGGCCACGTCATCGCAGGTACGTAAAGCGATGATTTCGCGGTTTTCGATCATCAACTTGTCGTTTTCCACGGCCTGGGTGCATTCCGGCGTCAACGCGCGGAAGCTTTTCTTCAGGCTGTCGTGGGCCGCCTCATTGAGCGGGAAGTGGAACAGCTCCGCTTGCTCGAGGTGACGCAAACGATAGTCGACGCCGCTGTCGACGTTGACGATATCGGTGTGCTGCTTGATCAACGCAATGGCCGGCAGGAAGCGTGCGCGCTGCAGGCCATCCTTGTAGAGACCATCGGGCACGATGTTCGAGGTGGCGACCAGGGTCACGCCGTTCTTGAACAGCTCCTCCATCAAGGTGCCGAGGATCATGGCATCGGTGATGTCGGAGACGAAGAACTCATCGAAGCAGATCACCCGCGCTTCGTCGGAGAAACGCTTGGCGATGATCGTCAGCGGGTTCTTCTCCCCCGGCAGGGTCTTCATCTCTTCGTGCACGCGCTTCATGAAGCGGTGGAAGTGGGTGCGGACCTTTTCCTTGAACGGCAGCGCTTCGAAGAAGGTGTCCACCAGGTAAGTCTTGCCCCGGCCGACGCCACCCCAGAAGTACAGGCCCTTGACCGGCGTGCGGTCTTTCTTGCCAAACAGCTTGCTGAGCATGCCCTGCTTGCTTTGCGAAGCCGCGACCAGGTCTTCGTACAGGCGCTGCAAATGACGCACCGCATTTTCCTGGGCCGCGTCATGGAAGAAGTCAGGGCGTTTCAGATCAGCTTGATATCGTTCTAGGGGCGTCATAATTTCGTTAGCAAGGCAACAAAAACGGGCCGTCACTGTAACGACGGCCCTGGATAATGGCAATCAACCCTTGGTCGGGTTAATCCTCGGAGGGGGTCAGCGCGACGCGCAAGGCGGCGATGGCGGCGTCACGGGACGCGCTGTCGGCGAACTCGGCGCTGTCGGCCACGGCCGCGTCGCCCAGCCATACGCTGAAGCCCAGGGCTTGGGTGCGTATGTCCAAGGTACCGCCGCTTTGCAATTGCTTGGTCACCGCGCCCGCCGCCTTGCCGTCGGCGAAGGTGCGCGACAGCAGCAGTTGCTCGCCGTCGGCGGCCAACAGGCGGAAGCGGAAGCTGCCGTCGTCTTCACGAAAGCTCAAGAAGCGCGCGGCCTTCGCCGCCTTTTTCTTGGTGGCAACCGGCGCCGCAGTCTGGTTGACGAACGAACGCAAGCCCACCGCTTCGCGCAGTTCGGCGAGGAACGGTGCCGCCACGGCACGGGCCTTCTTGGCGCCGACCAGCAGCAGATCTTCCATGTCTGACGGGCGCGACATCAGTTGGTGATAACGCTCGCGCGCTTCACCCAATTGACCGTCCAGCAACTGGAACAGACGATTCTTCGCCTCACCCCAGCCCAGGCCTTGCAGCAGTTCACTGCGCAGCTCTTGCTCCTGGGCCTTGCTCGCAAATGCCTGGTACAGCGTGAACAGGTGGGACGTGTCCGGGTCCTTCGCCTCGCCTGGCGCGCGCGAGTCGGTGACGATCCGCGAGATCGCCTCTTTCATGTCCTTGGCGCTGGTGAACAAGGGGATGGTGTTGTCATAGCTCTTGGACATCTTGCGGCCATCCAGGCCCGGCAAGGTGGCGACGCTTTCTTCGATCAACGCCTCGGGCATGGTGAAGAATTCTTTACCGTTGCCGAACAGATGGTTGAAACGCTGGCCGATATCACGGGCCATTTCCACGTGCTGGATCTGGTCACGGCCCACCGGCACCTTGTGCGCGTTGAACATCAGGATGTCCGCTGCCATCAGCACCGGGTAGCTGTACAAGCCCATGGTGATGCCCGCATCCGGGTCTTCGCCGCCCTCTACGTTCTTGTCCACCGAGGCCTTGTAGGCATGGGCACGGTTGAGCAGGCCCTTGGCGGCCACGCAGGTCAGCAGCCAGGTCAGCTCGGGAATCTCGGGGATGTCGGACTGGCGATAGAACGTCACCCGGTTCACATCCAGGCCACCGGCCAGCCAGGTCGCGGCGATTTCCATACGCGAGCGCTGGATGCGCTGCGGGTCATCGCATTTGATCAGGGCGTGGTAGTCGGCCAGGAAGTAGAAGGAATCGGCATTGGCGTCCTGGCTGGCAAGGATCGCCGGGCGGATCGCACCGGCGTAGTTGCCCAGGTGCGGCGTGCCGGTGGTGGTGATGCCGGTGAGGATACGGGTACGCGTCGTCATGGGTAATCGCTTATCAGACTGCTATCAATTCGAGAGGCGCGGCAGCACCAGATCCTTCAGATCGGTGAGCTTGCCGTGAAAAAAGTGTCCGCATTCTGCCACTTTCAGCAGCTCATGGGGGCGTTTCAGGGCGCCAGACCAGTCGTAGACGACTTGCGGGTCGACCACTTCGTCGGTTTCCGGCTGGATGAGCGTCAACGGACAATCATGTGGCAGCACATCCGTGTCACGCAGGCGCATCACTGCGGCAGCCACCATGAACAGGTGCGCCAGCTTCTCGCCCTTGGCTTCCAGGCGCCCGCCGAGGCTGGCGGCCACATAGCCACCGAAGGAAAAGCCCAGCAGGGTGAGCGGTAGATCAGGGTGTTTTTCCCGCAGCCAGGTGGCGGCCGCTTCGGCATCGTCAACTTCGCCGCTGGCCATGTCGTGGCTACCGGCACTCGCGCCGACGCCACGATAATTGAAACGCAACGTAATCAAGCCAGCATCACGGGCGGTGCGTTGCAGGGTCGATACCACTTTATTGAGCATGGTCCCGCCCTGCACCGGGTTAGGGTGGCAGATCAGCGCCAGGCCGCGTGGGGCGGGGTGATCCAGGTACAGGGCTTCCAATTGACCCACCGGGCCATCGATCAAAACGGGGGTTTCACGCATGAGCAAGGATGAACTCCGTGACCTCTCAAGGGGTCGACTCGTCTAGCTAAAAGTCTGTGCATGGCATCATTGCGAGCTTAATCGCGGTATACAGCGCAGGTTTGAGCCGTTAACGTAAAGCAAAGCCGTTTATAGAGGAAGGACTCGTGGAACACTCGCTCTTAGTTTGGTTGTTGCCGACTCTTGCCCTGGTTGCCGGTGTCGCCATTGGATTCCTGGTTGCTCGCCTGCTGCCGAATGCCGCGCCTAACCGCACGCAGCGTCAGCTGGATGACATTCAGGAACGTTTTGACAGTTATCAGAACGAGGTTGTTACCCACTTCAACAGCACCGCGACCCTGGTCAAGAAGCTCACCCAGAGCTACCAGGAAGTACAGGATCATCTCGCCGATGGCGCTAACCGTCTGGCCCTCGACGACATCACCCGCCAGCGCCTGCTGGCCGCGTTGCATTCCGATGCACCGCAGACCCCACGGGAACGCCTGACCCCGCCCCGGGAAAACCAGGAACCGCCACGGGACTACGCGCCAAAAACGCCGGACGCCCCAGGCATGCTGGATGAGCATTACGGCTTGAAGAAGTAAGTTAGCTTCCAGCAACACAAAGCCCGGCTGATCGATGATCAGCCGGGCTTTTTATTGGGCCGTTTCTGTTGCTCAGTGAAGATCCAATGTGGGAGCAAGCCCCCTCCCACACTTGAACCCACATGACCTTAGGCCGGTTGCTGTTCCTGCAACCGCCCACCCTCGATCCGCACATGCCGCCCATGGAAGCGCTTGAGGCTGCTGCGATGACCAACGCTGACGATGCTCAACCCCGGCAGTTCATCGATCAACGCCTGATACAGCGTCGCTTCATCCTCTTCATCCATGGCCGAGGTGGCTTCGTCCATGTACAGCCATTGCGGCGCGAACAACAAGGCGCGGGCGAAGGCCAGGCGCTGCTGCTCGCCCGGCGAGAGCATGCGCTGCCAGTGGTTGGCTTCATCCAGACGGCTGACCAGATGCGGCAGGCGGCAGGTTTCCAGTACCTGTGCATAACGTTGCGCAGGGTAGGCGCTGTCCTCTTGTGGATAACTCAACACTGCCTTCAACGTGCCAATCGGTAAATAAGGCTTCTGCGGCAAAAACAGATAACGCGTCGCCGGCAGGCGAATGCTGCCATGCCCTGCTGGCCACAAATGGCCCATTGCGCGCAGCAGCGTACTTTTACCGCTGCCGGAACGCCCACTGAGCATCACGCGCTGACCCGGTTCCACGGTCATGTCAGCGTCGGTAAGCAAGTGACGACCATCGGCCAGGTCCATGCCCAGATCCTTGATCACCAGGCGTTCGCCTTCAGGGCGCACATCAATGGCCGGGGCACGCTGCTCGTTGTCGCTCATGGCCTGCTGGAAACTCAGCAGACGGTCGCTGGTGGCGCGCCACGCCGCGAGTTCCGAGTAGGCGTTGATGAACCAACTGAAGTTTTCCTGCACATTGCCAAACGCCGAGTTGATTTGCATCAGCTCGCCCAGTTCGATCTTGCCGGTGAAGTAGCGCGGCGCGGCGACGATAAACGGGAAGATAATCGCTATCTGGCTGTAGCCGGCGGTGAAGAAGGTCAGGCGCTTGGACACTTTCATGATGTCCCAGAAGTTGTGCCAGACCTTGCCGAAGCGCGAGCTCAGGCGCTGCTTTTCATTCGGCTCGCCGTTATAGAGGGCGATGCTTTCAGCATTTTCACGCACCCGCACCATGGAGAAACGCAGGTCCGCTTCGAAGCGCTGTTGCTGGTTGTTCAAGCCGATCAAGCGTCGCCCGATCAGGTGCGTCAGCCAACTGCCCACGGCGGCATACAGCAGCGCACACCAGAACATGTAGCCGGGAATGGTGATGCCAAATACTTCGATGCTGCCCGACACGCCCCACAGGATGATCGAGAACGACACCAGGCTGACCACGTTGCGCAGCAGTCCCAGGCCCAGGCTCAAGGTGCTGGTGGTAAAGGTATTGAGGTCTTCGGAAATCCGCTGGTCCGGGTTATCGGTGTAGCCGCCCTGCTCCAGCTGGTAGTAGTTCTTGTGGGCAAGCCAGCGCGCGAAGTGCTTTTCGGTCAGCCAGGCACGCCAGCGGATGGTGAGCATCTGGGTCAGATACAAGCGATACACCGCGCCGAGGATCGCCACGGCCGCGATGCCGCCGAAGTAACCGATCAATTGCCAGAAGGCGGCCGTGTCCTTCTTTTCCAGGGCGTTGTAGAAATCCTTGTACCAGTGGTTGATCCACACCGAGATCGCCACGCTGAACAGCGACAAACCAATCACGGCAGCCAGCAGCAACCAGGCCCGGCCCTTCTCTTCACTGCGCCAATATGGCGTGATCATCGCCCAGGTTCGGCGGAAGAATTGCCCACGCACCGCATCATTGACCGCGGAGTATTCAGCGTTCTGATTCATCGTTCAGGCTCGGTAGGAAATTATGACAGGCGTTTGAACCGATCATAGGCGATCGGTTCACGGCTCCGTGCAGCCTGAGGCAGATTGTTCAGTCTTCGTTCAGCGCCGTACCGGGCGTTTCTGCAGTTTGCGCTGCAACGTACGCCGGTGCATGCCCAGGGCGCGGGCAGTGGCGGAGATGTTGCCTTCGTGCTCGGTCAGTACGCGCTGGATGTGTTCCCACTGCAGGCGGTCGACCGACATGGGGTTTTCCGGCACCAGGGTGTCGAGGTCGGCGTGCTCGGAAAGCAGCGCGGCGAGCACGTCATCGGCATCCGCCGGCTTGCACAGGTAATTGCACGCGCCACGCTTGATCGCTTCGACGGCGGTGGCGATGCTGGAATAACCGGTGAGGATCACCACGCGCATTTCCGGGTCGAGTTCGAGCAGCTTGGGCAACAGCACCAGGCCTGAGTCGCCGTCCATTTTCAGGTCGAGCGCGGCGTAGTCCGGCAGGTCGGCCTGGGCGATGGCCAGGCCTTCTTCGGCTGAGCCCGCAGTGCTGACGCGAAAACCGCGACGGCTCATGGCGCGGGCCATCACGCGGGTAAAGGTGGCGTCATCATCTACCAGCAACAGATGCGGCAGTTCTTCGCCTTCGACTTGGATCTCGTCACTCATCGATATCTCCTCGTGCGACACGGGGCAGGCGCAGCTCGGTGAGCGTGCCACCTTCCTCATGACTATAGAGCTTCACTGAGCCGCCCGCGCGGGTCACGCTGGCCTTGCTCAAAAACAGGCCGAGGCCGAAGCCTTTGCCCTTGGTGGTAAAGAACGGTTTGCCGATTTGCTCGGCAATGGCCAGCGGCACGCCCGCGCCGTGGTCACGAATGCTGATGGTGACGTTTTCCGCGTCCCAGTCCAACTGCACGCCCAGGCCTTCGGGGCAGGCGTCGGCCGCATTGTTCAGCAGGTTGAGCAAGGCCTGGGTGAGGTCCGGCGGCGGCGCCATGCGTGGCACGCTGCCCTGGCCCAACAGGCTGAACCGGTAACTGGCTTCGGGACGCATCAGGTGCCAACGGTTCAGCGCTTCGTCGAGCCACTGGGTGACATCCTGCATTTCTACCGCCAGGCGTCGATTGGCTTCGGCGGCGCGTACCAGCTGCTGCAGGGTCAATTTGCACTGCTTGACCTGTTCCTGCAGCACGCTGAGGTCATCCTGCAACGCCGGGTCGTGATGGTCCTGGGTCATCTCCTTGAGCAGCACGCTCATGGTCGCCAGCGGCGTCCCCAACTCGTGGGCGGCACCTGCGGCCTGCGTGGCGACGGCCAGCAATTGCTGGTCGCGCAGGCCTTCTTCACGGCGAATTGCGCGCAGTTCTTCCTGGCGGCGCAACTCTTCGGCCATGCGCGCGGCAAAAAAGGTGATCACGGCGGCAGACAGCGCAAAGCTCAGCCACATCCCGTAGATCTGCAGGTTTTCCCGGGCGATGGGAAACGTCTGCAAAGGATAGAACTGCGCCAGCAGCAAGGTGTACAACGTCAGCGCGATGCCCGACAGCACCACCGAATAGCGCCACGGCAACGTCACGGCGGCAATGGTCAGTGGCACCAGGTAATAAGAAACGAACGGGTTGGTGGAACCGCCGGAGAAATACAGCAACACACTGTGGATAAACAGGTCGCACGCCAATTGCAGGGCATATTCCAATTCGGTGACCGGCCATGTGGTGCGCAACCGAATCGCGGTAAACGCACACAACACGGTGGAGAAGCCGAGGGTCACCGCCAGTTGCAGCCAGGGCAGCGGCAACAGGTCGAACCAATAGGCGAGCCCGACGGAACCTGCCTGTGCGGCCAATACCAGGGTGCGAATGAACGTCAGGCGCCAGAGGTTCTGGCGGGTGGCGGAAGTCAGTTTTACGGCGGCGAGCATGAGCTCTCCCGATGAGCGCTGCAGGCGGATCGGCACGAGTATAAACGAAGCAGACCGCCTGGCACGGCGCGTGTGGCTCTTTGACGCAGGCGCGCAGATGACCGCTCGTCGGGGCTGCTGCAAGATGTAGGGAATGTGTAAACCCGAAGAACCCGATGCCACCGTCTACAGTCATACCGAACACGACAATCCCAAGGAGCTTTCATGTCTCGTTTCACTCGCAGTGCAGCGGTTCTCACCCTCGGCGCCAGCGCCCTGGCCAGCCTGCCGGCCATGGCCGCCGATGAACTGCATTACAACCAGATCTCCCTGCGCGCCGAGGTCAGCCAGGAAGTGGCGCGCGACAAGATGATCGTCACTCTTTACACCGAAGCGCAAAACGCCGACCCGGCCAAGCTGGCCGCTGAAATCACCACCACTATGAACCAGGCCCTGGGCCAGGCGCGTGAAGTCAAGGCCGTGACCCTGCGCCAAGGCAGCCGCAACAGCTACCCGATCTACGACAGCAAGAACCAAAAAATCACCGGCTGGCGCGAACGCGCCGAACTGCGCCTGGAAAGCGCGGACTTCCCGGCGCTGTCCAAACTCACCGGCGAGCTGTTGAACACCCTGAAAATGGACAACATGGACTTCGCCATCGCTGACAGCACGCGCAAGGCCAGCGAAGACGCGCTGCTCAAAGACGCGGTTGCCGCGTTCAAGGCTCGCGCGCAACTGGCCACCGATGCGCTGGGCGGCAAGGGCTACAAGATCGTCAACCTGAACTTCAACACCAATGGTTATCCACAGCCGTATGCGCGCGGCGGGATGATGATGAAAGCGGCCATGGCCGATTCAGCGCCCACGCCTGAAGTGGAGGCCGGCACCAGTCAGGTCAACATGAGCGCAGACGGTGTCATTGAAGTTTTGCAATAAGTTTTCGACATACCAACAAGGCGTAATCCTTTAAGGGTTACGCCTTTTTTATTGCCGCCTACGGAACACCAGGACCGTTACGACAAACTCAAAGGCTTTAGACTACAGTCACTTTCTCCAACTCCCCCGTTACACCCTAGAGACTTCTCGTTAAAAACCCTCGATATAAGCTCGGAACTTAAGCCGCCTAATTATCCACCCACTGTAGCGACCACAATTACTTTGAAACAGAGCATCGAACAACCATCCAACTAACACACATCCCACCCACAGGACATTGCGCATAACGATTCTTTTGTTTTTCGGTCAACGGCGATTATTAATCCAATCATTAATGTGAGTTGATTATGAATATAGCGGCGACTCTCGTTCCCACGCCTACCTCCTTCCCCACACCGCCCACGAACAATCGTCAGCAACGGGGAATAGATGACTCGCACACAATGCAAAAAAGGGCACTGGAAGAAAGGGTAGACCCACCCCCTGCTAAAAATTCGCTCGGACTGCATCCAGTTCCAGCACCGACACCCGAGCATGAGCTTGATACTTCCAAGACCGTCATCTACGGTTCAGTCAACGTTATTCCGCCAACGGCGAACTATACGCGGCACGAACGCGAGCAGCGTATCCAAGCCTACGCCGATCGTGTCGCCACACAAATCAAGCACATCGAAAGCGGCAGCGACGGTGAGCGCAATACTAAGTTCCAGCACACTCGCCCGTTCCTCGAACCTGCCGGTTACTTCAGCGGTGGGTTGTTGGCAGCTGGCTACGACCCCCACGAGAAAGTCACGGTCACCTTCTACTCCTATGTAGGAATGGGCACACCCCAGGAGGAAACCAATAGGGACGTACGCACCTACTTTGCCTGGGAAATTGCAGCCGGAGCATTTGCCCATGACAAGGTTCCAAGGGGTGGCCCGCTGAACTTCCAGGGTATGCAAATCAGTGCGCAAGACAAAAACAAAATCGACGAACTGGAAGTGCTGGGCAGCCATTTGCAAGATCATTGGGAACATGATGTCGCCGCCCCCCTGCGCGACGCTTCGGGAGCACTTGCAAAACGCTCGGGCGAAGCAGACGCCTATGTGTTGCAGGGAACATTGCAAAGTCTACGTAACGACAAACACAGTTATGAACGTTTGTCCCCTGCTGCTCAGGCTGCCATTACTCGCACACTGGAAATCCGTGGAAACGCCGTCATTCCAAACCTATACGGCTATCCATTGGCCGGGTATGCCTTTATTCCCTACATCAATTATCACGGTGATTACGACCACCGCCCCAACAAAGGCCTGATGATCGATTTGAAGAACGGCACCGTCAGTGAAATAGACGGAGATGACAATTTCGCAAACTGGGCTAAACATAACCATGCCCAATTACTCAACCGTTTCAACGCCCGCGATAGGCAAGGCGGTCACGACGCCCACTGGGTAAGCGCCGGCTACGTACTCACCGCTTTGATTCTAGACAAGCATTCCACGTTTCCGGGGAGAAAAGGGCCCCTCTCGGATAAGGCCGTGCCGGTCCGAGAATTATTCAATTACGCACAATCGCGCGACAGCGATTACTACCTGAAATTCGGTGACCTCAAAAACGGCATTGCCCCTCACTATCAGGCGATGAATGCGAAAAATGCATTGTGGGCAGACCAAACCGAGGTATTTGGCGCCTCTCAGCAACACTGGAAAGAGGCAAAAGAGTTTTGGGGCAACACCTTTGGTTACTTACCCATCGTTGGCAATGCAGGCAATATCGTTTTCGGCGTGCACGATGGCCTCTATGGCCAGACCGCAGAGGATCGGGTTGGCGGCAATGCCGCGGCAGTCATATCCGGCCTGCAACTGGCGCACGAACTTGCACCCATCGGAGTGCACGGGGCAGAAGAACCGCCGGTGAACTTCTCTAATGGCGCGTATTACAGGTGGCAGTCCGATGAGCAAACACATCAGTTGGAATTAGTGCGGGTGAGGCAGGCTTCAACCCAAACAGACCCCGTCGATGTCGGGCTAACGCCCTCGCCAGACAATGGCATCCCGCCCACACCCACGCTAACCGACGAAAAAATCGCCACCCTCAGACAACTGATTTCACGCCAGGGCTCGCCGAGCATTGATGAGTTATTCTCCGATAAAAACAATTTCAGCACGCTGGATGGAAAAATAAGCCAACTCAAGGAAATCGATGAGCAACTCTACACCTTTGTAGATAGCACCAAGCTGGGCAAGGACACTCGTTTGAACATACTGGTGCATGGCCTATCCGACCCCACCACAGGTATCGCTAAAGTTATATATGACGGGAAACTTAATACGCCACAAGATTTACTCGACACCTTACGTTTTCAAGGCATTAACCCAGAAGACTATGAGAAAATTCGCCTTCTATCATGTGGCTCTGCAGATGGCGGTACCGCATCCTTTGCCGCCGAGTTCCAGCGACTCATAGATCGCCCCGTAAAAGGTTATAAAGGCACGGTAACGGTGGGCGTGACGCCGGAAGCAATAAAGCGCTTCACCGACAGAATTGAAAACCACTATGTACACCAAGCCAAACAAAAAGACATCACGATGACGGACAGCCTCAGAAATGACATCAGACTTCTCGCCGAACGCGATGTTAATGAAGATGTAATGAAGCACTTCAGAACCTTGAAGAAAAACCCATACTGGAACCCCTGGAAGTGGTGGACCTTTGAATACAACCCCGTTCGCTTCGACCAACGTAGCGCATCACGATGAGGGTCGTGCCTCTTTCCATGTACACCCTTACATCGTCAAACTTTCGCTCTCCGTGCATTTTTTTATAAGCTGATCCTAAGCGCCCTGACCAAAACATGTGCGCTGCCTGAACCGTGCAGACGGCAATTTAACCTATCGTCACTCCCACACTGACGACAACCTCGGTTATCTTCGTTTGAGTTCGGGCAGCGCTTTATGTCTGTCATTTCAGGGGGCATCATGGAAAGAATCATCTTCAAACCGCTACTTCTCGCCGTCGGCATTCTGGCCTTCACGCCACTGGCCCAGGCGGCCACCACCCTGGTCTACTGCTCCGAAGCCAGCCCCGCCGGCTTCGACCCGAGCCAATACACCAGCGGCACCGAGTTCGACGCCTCCGCCGAAACTGTGTTCAACCGCCTTACCCAGTTCAAGCGCGGCGGTACCGAAGTCGAGCCCGGCCTCGCCACCCGCTGGGAGGTGTCCGAAGACGGTCTCACCTATACCTTCCACCTGCGGGACGGCGTCAAGTTCCACACCACCGATTTCTTCACCCCCACCCGCGACTTCAACGCCGATGACGTGGTGTTTACCTTCAACCGCCTGCTGGATGCCGAGAGCCCGTTTCGCAAGGCTTACCCCTCCGAATCGCCCTACTTCACCGACATGGGCTTGAACACCACGATCAAGAGTCTCGACAAACTCGACGAACACACCGTGCGCTTCAACCTGAACAACGTTGATGCATCGTTCGTGCAGAACCTGGCGATGAGTTTCGCTTCGGTGCAATCGGCCGAATATGCCGCCCAGCTCTTGGAACAGGGCAAGGCCGAGGACATCAATCAGAAACCGGTCGGCACCGGCCCGTTCGTGTTCAAGCGCTATCAGAAAGACTCCCAGATCCGCTACGTTGCCAATAAGCAGTACTGGAAACCCGAGGACGTGAAGCTCGACAACCTGGTATTCGCCATCACCCCTGACGCCGCCGCGCGCGTGCAGAAACTCAAGGCGGGTGAATGCCAGGTCAGCGGCTACCCGCGCCCGTCCGACATCGAGGTGATCAAGCAGGACCCAAACCTGCGCGTGCAGCAGCAGGCCGGCTTCAATTTGGGTTTCCTGGCGTATAACGTCACCCACCCGCCGCTGGACCAACTCAAGGTGCGCCAGGCGCTGGATATGGCCATCGACAAACCGGCCATCATCAAGGCCGTTTACCAAAGCGCCGGACAATTGGCGCAGAACGCTCTCCCTCCCGCGCAGTGGTCTTATGACCCGACGATCAAGGACGCCCCCTACGACCCGGCCAAGGCCCGGGCGCTACTAAAAGAAGCAGGGGTTGCACCAGGTACCACCATCAACCTGTGGGCAATGACCGTGCAACGCGCTTCCAACCCGAACGCGCGCATGTCGGCACAAATGATCCAGCAGGATTGGGCCAAGGTCGGCATCAAGGCCAACATCGTCAGCTATGAGTGGGGCGAATACATCAAGCGCGCCAAAAATGGCGAGCATGACGCCATGATCTACGGCTGGACCGGCGATAACGGCGACCCGGATAACTGGCTCGGCGTGCTCTACAGTTGTGCCGCGGTCAAAGGCAGCAATTACGCCAAATGGTGTAACCCGGCCTATGACAAGCTGGTGCAGCAGGCCAAGGTCAGCAACGACCGCGAGCAGCGCATCAAGTGGTATCAGCAGGCACAACAAATCCTTAAGGAACAAGTACCTATAACGCCTATTGCGAACTCGACGGTTTTCCAGCCGCTGCGCAAGGAAGTTCGCGATTTCAAGATCAGCCCCTTTGGGCTGACACCGTTCTATGGCGTGAGTCTAGATAAGTAACAACAACGCCCCAACCGAGTGCACTAGACACGTCGGTTGGGCCTTTTCGGTGCGCGCGGCGCACCGAAAAAACCCGCCAAATAGATGCATTTATGTCGAAACTTTCATAAATGCGACATTCTTGTACGCCCGTCCCACTGTTTGGCGCTTGCAACCGTTCAACATCTTGCAATGGGTATGGCGCCTGCATAAGTATCCGCAGGCCGACTCACGAGGTCGCCCTCACCACCAAAAATGACAACAAATCATGAGGCCAACATGCTTAAACACGCAGTCCTTCCGTTCTTAGTGAGCGCTGGCCTTATGGCCGCAGCCCCGTTTGCCCAAGCGGCAACTAACCTGGTGTTCTGCTCCGAAGGGAGCCCGGCCGGTTTTGACCCAGGCCAGTACACCACCGGAACAGACTTCGATGCCTCGGCCGAAACCATGTTCAACCGCCTGAGCCAGTTCGAACGTGGCGGCACCGCCGTGATTCCTGGCCTTGCTACCAGCTGGGACGTGTCCCCGGACGGCCTGACGTATACCTTCCACCTTCGGGAAGGCGTCAAGTTCCACACCACCCCGTATTTCAAGCCGACGCGTGAATTCAATGCCGATGACGTGCTCTTCACGTTCAACCGCATGATCAACAAGGACGACCCGTTCCGCAAAGCCTACCCCACTGAGTTCCCGTACTTCTCCGACATGGAGATGGACAAGAACATCAAGAACATCGAAAAAGTCGATGACCACACCGTCAAGTTCACCCTTGGCACCGTGGACGCCGCCTTCATCCAGAACCTGGCGATGAGCTTCGCCTCGATCCAGTCGGCCGAATACGCCGCCCAGCTGTTGAAGGAAGGCAAGGCCAGCGACATCAACCAGAAGCCAATCGGCACTGGCCCGTTCGTGTTCAAGAGCTACCAGAAAGACTCCAATATTCGCTTCACCGGCAACAAGGAATACTGGAAGCCTGAAGACGTCAAGATCGACAACCTGATCTTCGCAATCTCCACGGACCCATCGGTCCGCATCCAGAAACTGAAGAAAAACGAGTGCCAGATCACGGCCTATCCTCGCCCGGCGGACATCAAGCCACTGGAAGCGGACAAGGACATGAAGATGCCGCACCAGGCCGGTTTCAACCTGGGTTACATCGCCTACAACGTGATGCCTGTGCTTAAAGGCCAGACCACGCCGAACCCACTGGCTGACCTGCGGGTTCGCCAGGCGCTGGACATGGCGGTGAACAAGCAGCAGATCATCGACTCCGTGTACCAGGGCGCTGGCCAACTGGCCGTCAACGCCATGCCGCCAACCCAGTGGTCGTATGACACCACTATCAAGGATGCCAAGTACGACCCGGCAAAAGCCAGGGAACTGCTCAAGGAAGCCGGCATCAAGGAAGGCACCGAGATCACCCTGTGGGCCATGCCAGTACAGCGTCCGTACAACCCGAACGCCAAGCTGATGGCCGAGATGCTGCAGAGCGACTGGAAACAGATCGGTCTGAAGGTCAACATCGTCAGCTACGAGTGGGGCGAGTACATCAAGCGTTCCAAAGGTGGTGAGAACCAGGCCATGATCATTGGCTGGAGCGGTGACAACGGTGACCCGGACAACTGGCTGGGCACGCTGTTTTCATCCCCGGCATTGAACGGCAACAACTTCTCCAAATTCGTCAACAAAGACTACGACGCCCTGATCAGCCAGGCCAAGGCGACCACAGACGTTGCCAAGCGCACCGAACTGTACAAACAGGCGCAACAACTGCTTAAACGTGAACTGCCTTACACACCTATCGCGCACTCGACGGTGTATCAACCCATGCGCAACACCGTGCAGGACTTCAAGATCAGCCCGTTTGGCTTGAACTCCTTCTATGGCGTCAGCGTAAGCGGCAAGTAAGGATCGATAGCGGCGACGCTCATAACGTCGCCGTTATTACATCTGCCAGACCCGTAGGAAACAGACCACACCCGCAAGCGTTGCCGCCTTACAGCAATGAACTGCGCTTCGTGCCTCCGTTGCCTACAGGGTCAATCCAATTTGGCGCATTTACTGTGAAGTCCGCGACCCATAACGTCGTAGGACTACAGA
Organism: Pseudomonas sp. R1-43-08; assembly: GCF_003852255.1. Taxonomy (NCBI): domain Bacteria; kingdom Pseudomonadati; phylum Pseudomonadota; class Gammaproteobacteria; order Pseudomonadales; family Pseudomonadaceae; genus Pseudomonas; species Pseudomonas sp. R1-43-08. The sequence continues at coordinate 935,249 of NZ_CP027734.1, read as the reverse complement.
GGTACCAATTTGGGAAAGGCACTTACCGCATGTGGGACCAGTGATGTCCCCTTGGCTACAGGCCTGAGGGATTGCTCGCTGTTGATAACTACACACAAGGATCGGAATCGTCATGCGCCATACCACCGTTCTATCCGCAATGTTTGCCGCCAGCCTGCTGGCTGTGGCCACCACGGCTCAGGCCGCCGAAAAGAAGAGCCTGGTGTTCTGCTCCGAGGGCAGCCCGGCGGGCTTTGACACGGCGCAATACACCACCGCCACCGACAACGATGCCGCTGAGCCGTTATACAACCGCCTGGTCGAATTCGAAAAAGGGGCGACTGACGTAGTGCCTGGGCTGGCAACCAAGTGGGATATTTCCGAAGACGGGCTGACCTACACCTTTCATCTGCGCGAAGGCGTGAAGTTCCACAGCAACAAGGAGTTCAAGCCGACGCGCGACTTCAATGCCGACGACGTGCTGTTCACGTTCAACCGCATGCTTGACCCCGACCACCCGTTCCGCAAGGCCTACCCTACCGAGTTTCCGTACTTCAACGGCATGAGCTTGAACAAGAACATTGCCAAGGTTGAAAAAATCGACCCGCACACCGTGGTGATCACCCTGAATACGGTGGATGCCGCGTTCGTGCAAAACATCGCCATGAGCTTCGCAGCAATCCTCTCGGCCGAGTATGCCGAGCAATTGCTCAAGGAAGGCAAACCCAGCGATATCAACCAGAAGCCCATCGGCACTGGCCCGTTCGTGTTCCAGCGTTACCAGAAAGACTCGCAGATTCGCTATGTGGCCAACAAACAGTATTGGGACCCCAGCAAGGTCAAGCTCGACCAGTTGATCTTCGCCATCAATACCGACGCCTCGGTGCGCGTGCAGAAGCTCAAGGCCGGCGAATGCCAGGTCACCCTGCACCCGCGTCCCGCCGACGTCGACGCGCTCAAGGCCGACCCGAACCTGCAACTGCTGACCAAGCCTGGCTTCAACCTTGGCTACATCGCCTACAACGTGCGCCACAAACCCTTCGACCAGCTCGAAGTGCGCCAGGCGCTGGACATGGCGGTGAACAAGCAGAGCATCCTCAATGCGGTGTACCAGGGCGCCGGGCAACTGGCGGTCAATGCCATGCCGCCGACCCAGTGGTCTTACGACGACAGCATCAAGGACGCCGCCTACAACCCGGAAAAAGCCAAGGAACTGCTCAAGGCCGCCGGCGTGAAGGAAGGCACTGAGATCACCCTGTGGGCGATGCCGGTGCAACGGCCGTACAACCCCAACGCCAAGCTGATGGCGGAAATGCTGCAGAACGATTGGGCCAAAATCGGCCTCAAAGTAAAAATCGTCAGCTACGAATGGGGCGAATACATCAAGCGCACCAAGAACGGCGAGCACGATGTCAGCCTGATCGGCTGGACCGGTGACAACGGTGACCCGGACAACTGGCTGGGCACCCTCTACAGTTGCGACGCCATCGGCGGGAACAACTACTCCATGTGGTGTGACCCGGCGTACGACAAGCTGATCAAGCAAGCCAAGGTCGTGACCGACCGCGAACAAAGGACTGTTCTGTACAAACAGGCGCAGCAACTGCTCAAGCAGCAGGTGCCGATCACGCCAGTCGCCCACTCGACGGTCAACCAGCCGTTGAGCGCCAAAGTCGAAGGTTTCAAGGTGAGCCCCTTCGGCCGCAACGTGTTCTCGGGCGTCAGTATCACCCCATAAGAAAAAATAACCGGATGGCGAAGGGCCAAGCGGCCCTTCGGCAAACGTGCAGCCTTTTGTTGGGATTTTTCCTACGCCAAACGTTTGCAATAGCTTGAACGAGTTACACACCCAATAGCCGGTTCACCTAAAAAGACCGGCATAAAAAGAGAACCAAAGGAGCTTCACCCATGAAACTGAGCAGCAAAGCGCTTCTGGCCTTGGCCATCAGCAGTATCACGGCCACCGCCTACGCTGAAACGCAGAGCCAGGACTTCGTTCCTACCACTCTGGCCGGCACCAGCGCGCAAAGCGAGGCCAAAGGCTTTATCGAAGATTTCAGCCTGGGCGGTACCACGCGTAACTGGTACTCCCATGAAAGCAAATACCGTGGGGGCACCTTCGCCTACCAGAAGCATGGCCAAACCCTGACCGACCGTAACCGTACCAACTGGGTACAGGGCACCATCCTCAACGCCAGCTCGGGTTTCACCCAGGGCACTGTTGGCGTCAAGACCGAAGTGGCGGTGTACAATGCGCTGGTGCTGGACCGCAGCAAGCGTGACATCAAAGGCGGCTCCAACCGCACCCTGGCCGATTCCAACGGCGACGCTGTAGATCAGTGGAGCAAACTGGGCCTGGCCAACGTGCAGTTCCGTGTGTCCAACACCACCTTGACCGCCGGTCGCCAGAACTTCAGCAGCGGCATCGTCGATACCATCGGCAACCGTGCGCTGCCTTCCAGCTTCCAGGGTGTGAGCTTCAACAGCGAAGAGTTCAGCAACCTGTCGTTCCAGGGCGGCGTTTTCGATCGCGTGTCACCGCGTAGCGAACAGAGCCTGTCGAAATTCCGCAGCGAATACGGCAATGGCGCAGAAACCGATAAAGTCTCCACCCTGGGTGTGAACTACCAGCCGTTGAAAAGCCTGAAGACCAGCTTCTTCGCCGCCAACGTGAAGGACTTCTGGAACCAGTACTACTTCGGTGCTACCCACGAATTGGGCGACGCCAAGCAACTGGGCCTGACCACCGGTTTCAACTACTACAAGACTGTCGATGAAGGCAAAAAAGAGATGGGGGAAATCGACAACGATACCTTCTCCCTGTCCCTGGGCCTGACTCACCAGGCACACAGCCTGACCTTCGGCTACCAGCAAGTGAACGGTAACGAGTACTTCGACTACCTGCACGAAACCAACGGCATTTACCTGGCCAACTCCCTGACCTCGGACTTCAACGGCCCGAACGAGAAGTCCTTCCAGATCGCCTACGCCATCAACATGGCCGAATACGGCGTGCCAGGCCTGAAGTTCAACGCCTACTCGGCGCGCGGCTGGGGCATCGACGGCACCCACTACACCGGCAACAACGGCCGGGCCAAGTTCGCCTACGACGGTATCCAGTCCCAGGACGGCGAGAAGCACCAGGAATACGGTGTAGGCGCTTCTTATGCCCTGCAGAGCGGCCCACTCAAAGCCACTACCGTGCGCGCAACCTATGTTGAGCACCGTGGCAGCGAGTTCCAGTCCGACGGCAGCATCAAGGAATTCCGTCTGGTCACCACCATTCCGTTCAACATTCTTTAATTAGCGCCAGGCAGGCGGCGGGCTCAGGACGAGCCCGCCGCCTACACGTTTCTGGCTCCATCGATTGCAGAGGGCTCTGAATGAAAATGCTCCCGTTACAAGCTGCCATGGCCGCTGCGCTGTTGAGCGTGGCGATCGGCGTATCGGCCAAACCGCTGGTGGTCTGCACCGAAGCCAGCCCGGAAGGTTTTGACCCGGTCCTGTACACCACCGCCGTGACCGCTGACGCCGCTGCGGAAACCATGTTCAACCGCCTGGTGGACTTCAAGCCCGGCACCACCGAAGTCGTTCCCGCGCTGGCCAAAGACCTGCCCGAGATCAGCGCCGATGGCCTGACCTACACCTTTCACCTGCGTGACGACATCAAGTTCCACACCACCGACTATTTCAAACCCACGCGCAACCTGAACGCCGACGACGTGCTTTGGAGTTTCCAGCGTCAGCTGGACCCGAATCACCCTTGGCATAAAAAGTCCCTCGTGGGCTATCCGTATTTCGAAAGTATGGGCTTCAAGGAACTGCTCAAGAGCGTAGAGAAGACCGACGACTACACCGTTGTCTTTACCCTGACGCGTCCTGAAGCCCCCTTCCTGGCCGACCTGGGCATGGCATTCTCTTCAATCCATTCGAAGGAATACGCCGACCAGTTGCTCAAATCCGGCAAGACCGAAGACCTCAACGCCAAGCCTATCGGCACGGGCCCGTTCATCTTCACCCGGTATCAGAAAGACGCCCAGGCGCGCTTCAAGGCCAACCCCGACTACTTCCGTGGCAAACCGGCAGTCGACCCGCTGATCCTGGCGATCAGCACCGATAACAACGTGCGCCTGCAGAAGCTCAAGGCCAACGAATGTCAGATCGCGCTGTTCCCCAAGCCGGATGACATTCCAAGCATCAAGAAAGACCCCAACCTGAAAGTCGATGAACTGGCGGCGATGACCACCAGTTACACCGCGTTGAACACGACCCACAAATACATGAGCGATGCGCGGGTGCGTCACGCGATCAACATCGCGTTCGACAAGGCCGGCTATACCGAAGCGCTGTTCGGCAAAGGCAATGCGGTGGTAGGCACCGGCCCTTATCCGCCGACCTTGCTGGGTTTCAGCGACAAACTGAAGAACCCGCCCCGTGACCTGGACAAGGCCCGCGCCCTGCTCAAGGAAGCCGGCGTGCCGGAAGGCACCGAATTCACCCTGTTCACGCGTAACGGCGGCGGCCCGACCAACCCCAACCCGATGCTCGGCGCCCAGCGCATGCAGGCGGATCTGGCGCAGATTGGCCTGAAGGTGAATATCAAAGTCATGGAATGGGGCGAGATGCTCAAGCGCGCTAAAAACGGCGAGCACGACATGGTTTCGGCCGGCTGGGTCGGTGACAACGGCGACCCTGACAACTTCCTGACGCCAAACCTGAGTTGCGATGCAGCGAAAAACGGCGAAAACTACGCGCGCTGGTGTAACAAAGAGTTTCAAGACTTGATCGACAAAGCGCGCGCCACCGCTGAACCCGCCCAGCGCGCTGCACTCTATGAACAAGCCCAGGACGTTTTCGACAAGGACCAACCATGGCTACCCATGGCTTATCCGAAACTGTTCACCGCCATGCGCAAGAACGTAGAAGGCTTCACCCAAAGCCCTCTGGGGACTAATAACTTCGCCACCACCCAGGTGAAGTAAATAAGAAAAACGCTCGGCGCCGTCGACCCTGACGGCGCCGAACCTGCCTAACCGGCTGATTGAGGTACACACCAAGATGTTTAGTTTTATTGCCCGCCGACTGGGGTTATTGATCCCCACGTTCTTCGGCATCACGTTGCTGACCTTTGCGTTGATTCGCATGATTCCAGGCGACCCCGTAGAAGTCATGATGGGCGAGCGGCGGGTTGACCCCGAAATGCATGCCCAGGCAATGGAGCGCCTTGGCCTTAACAAGCCGCTGTATGCGCAATACCTGGATTACGTCGGCAAGCTCGCCCAGGGCGATCTTGGCGAATCGCTGCGTACCCGCACCAGCGTGTGGACCGAGTTCACCGCACTCTTTCCGGCGACCTTGGAACTGTCCATCGCCGCCCTGTTGTTCGCCGGTATCCTGGGCCTGCTGGCCGGGGTGATCGCGGCCTTGAAACGAGGATCCCTGTTCGACCATGGGGTGATGGGCATCTCCCTGGCGGGATATTCGATGCCGATCTTCTGGTGGGGCCTGATCCTGATCATGTTCTTCTCGGTAAGCCTGGGCTGGACCCCGGTTTCCGGGCGTATCGACCTGCTCTACGACATCGAGCCGCGCACCGGCTTCATGCTCATCGACACCCTGCTGGCCGACGAGCCGGACGCGTTCTGGGACGCACTGCACCACCTGATCCTGCCGGCCATCGTGCTGGGCACCATCCCGCTGGCGGTGATTGCGCGGATGACCCGTTCGTCGATGCTCGAAGTGCTGCGCGAAGACTACATCCGTACCGCCAAGGCCAAGGGCCTGTCGCCGGCGCGCGTGGTGTTCGTACACGGTCTGCGCAACGCGCTGATCCCGGTATTGACCGTGGTCGGCCTGCAAGTCGGCACGTTGCTGGCCGGTGCGGTACTGACCGAAACCATCTTCTCGTGGCCCGGCATCGGCAAATGGCTGATCGAAGCCATTGGCGCGCGGGACTACCCGGTGGTGCAAAACGGCATTCTGTTGATCGCCTGCCTGGTGATCCTGGTGAACTTCGTGGTGGATATCCTCTACGGCTTCGCCAACCCACGCATCCGTCACCAGCGCTGAGATCATGACCATGACTACCTCTACTCCAGTGTCAGCAGTCGATCAGAGCCTGCTGTACCCGTCTCCGTACAAAGAATTCTGGCAAGCCTTCTCCAAGAACAAAGGCGCGGTTGCCGGCCTGCTGTTCATGTTGCTGATCGTGTTCTGCGCGATCTTCGCCCCTTGGGTTGCACCGCATAACCCGAGCGAGCAATACCGCGACTTCCTGCTCACTCCGCCGTCATGGCTGGAAGGCGGGCAGATCCAGTTCCTGCTGGGCACCGATGAACTCGGCCGGGATTTGCTCTCGCGCCTGATTCAGGGTTCGCGCCTGTCGCTGTTGATCGGCTTGTCCTCCGTGGTGATGTCGCTGATTCCGGGCATCCTGCTCGGCCTGTTCGCCGGGTTCTTCCCGCGCCTGCTGGGCCCGACCATCATGCGCTTGATGGATATCATGCTGGCCCTGCCGTCGCTGCTGCTGGCCGTGGCGATTGTCGCCATCCTCGGCCCTGGCCTGATCAACACCGTGATCGCCATCGCCATTGTGTCGCTGCCGTCCTACGTGCGTCTGACCCGCGCCGCGGTGATGGGCGAACTGAACCGCGACTACGTGACCGCCGCGCGCCTGGCCGGTGCCGGCCTGCCCCGCCTGATGTTCATCACCGTGCTGCCCAACTGCATGGCGCCGCTGATCGTGCAGGCCACGTTGAGTTTCTCGTCGGCGATCCTCGATGCCGCCGCCCTGGGCTTCCTCGGCCTTGGCGTACAACCGCCAACGCCGGAGTGGGGCACCATGCTGGCATCAGCCCGCGACTACATCGAACGCGCCTGGTGGGTCGTGAGCTTGCCGGGCTTGACCATTTTGCTCAGCGTGCTGGCAATCAACTTGATGGGTGACGGCCTGCGCGACGCGCTGGACCCGAAACTCAAGAACGCCGCCTGAGGAGATTCCCATGTCACTGTTAGAAATCAAGAATCTCAACGTTCGCTTCGGCGACGAGACCGCCGTGCCAGTGGTCGATGGCCTCGACATTACCGTCGACAAAGGCGAAGTCCTGGCAATCGTTGGCGAATCGGGCTCGGGTAAATCCGTGACCATGATGGCGCTGATGGGCCTGATCGAGCACCCCGGCATCGTCACCGCCGATGCCCTGAACTTCGACGGCAAGGACATGCTCAAGCTGAGCAACCGTCAGCGCCGCCAGATCGTCGGCAAAGACCTGGCGATGGTGTTCCAGGACCCGATGACCGCGCTGAACCCCAGCTACACCGTGGGTTTCCAGATTGAAGAAGTGCTGCGCCTGCACCTGAAAATGTCCGGCAAGCAAGCGCGCAAGCGGGCCATCGAACTGTTGGAAAAAGTCGAAATCCCTGGCGCTTCCAGCCGTATGGATGCCTACCCGCACCAGCTGTCCGGCGGTATGAGCCAGCGCGTGGCCATCGCCATGGCGATTGCCGGCGAGCCGAAACTGCTGATCGCCGACGAACCGACCACCGCGTTGGACGTCACGATTCAAGCGCAGATCATGGACCTGCTGCTGGCCCTGCAAAAAGAGCAGAACATGGGCCTGGTGCTGATCACTCACGACCTCGCGGTGGTGGCTGAAACCGCCCAGCGCGTGTGCGTGATGTATGCCGGCCAGGCCGTTGAAGTCGGCCAGGTCCCGCAACTGTTCGACATTCCAGCGCACCCTTACAGCGAAGCGCTGCTCAAGGCGATCCCCGAGCACAGCCTGGGCGCCACACGCCTGGCCACGCTGCCGGGTATCGTGCCCGGCCGTTACGACCGCCCGCAAGGTTGCCTGCTGTCGCCGCGCTGCCCGTATGTGCGTGAGAACTGCCGTACCGAGCGCCCTGCGCTTGACCCGAAAACCAACAGCCTTGCGCGCTGCTTCTACCCCTTGAACCAGGAGGTGGCGTAATGGCCGTCGTTCTTACCGCCCGCGACCTGACCCGTCACTACGAAGTGTCCCGTGGCCTGTTCAAGGGCCACGCTACGGTGCGTGCCCTCAATGGTGTGTCTTTCGAACTGGAAGCCGGCAAGACCCTTGCCGTCGTGGGCGAGTCGGGTTGCGGCAAGTCCACCCTGGCCCGCGCCCTCACGCTGATCGAAGAGCCGTCATCCGGCTCCCTTAAAATCGCCGGCCAGGAAGTGGCCGGCGCCGACAAGGCCCAGCGCAAGCAGTTGCGTAAAGACGTGCAGATGGTGTTCCAGAGCCCGTACGCCTCGTTGAACCCACGGCAGAAAGTCGGTGATCAGCTCGGCGAGCCGCTGCTGATCAACACCAACCTGTCCGCCGCCGAACGCCGCGAAAAAGTGCAGGCGATGATGAAGCAAGTGGGCCTGCGCCCTGAGCATTATCAGCGCTACCCGCACATGTTCTCCGGTGGCCAGCGCCAGCGTATCGCCCTGGCCCGGGCGATGATGCTGCAACCCAAAGTGCTGGTGGCGGATGAACCGACCTCGGCACTGGACGTGTCGATCCAGGCCCAGGTACTCAACCTGTTCATGGACCTGCAGCAGGAATTCAACACGGCCTACGTGTTCATCTCCCACAACCTGGCCGTGGTGCAGCACGTTGCCGATGACGTGATGGTGATGTACCTCGGCCGCCCGGTGGAAGTGGGCCCCAAGGAAGACATCTACGCCCGCCCCTTGCACCCGTACACCCAGGCGCTGCTGTCGGCCACGCCGACCATCCACCCAGACTCGAACAAGCCGAAGATCAAGATCGTCGGCGAGCTACCCAACCCGCTGAACCCGCCGTCGGGTTGCGCGTTCCACAAGCGTTGCCCGTACGCGACGGCGCGGTGCAGCACCGAGGAGCCGCTGTTGCGGCCGTTGGATAATCGCCAGGTGGCTTGCCACTATGCGGAGCAGTTCGTGGCCTGACGATCGTTCCCACGCTCCGCGTGGGAATGCCGCCTAGGACGCTCCGCGTCGCGCCGTTGAGGTGACGCGGAGCGTCAGGGATGCATTCCCACGCGGAGCGTGGGAACGATCAAAGTCTGAGTTCTACGGCCCTTCCCGCCAGGTTGCGCATCAGCCGAGCGGGAGGGGCTTCTTTTTGCTCACGATCTAAGTCTGGCTGTCGCCTTCATCGTCCGAATCGTCGCTGTCCGGCTCGTGGGTTGTGGCGTCATCGTCATCTTCGCTGCCGCCCTGGCCCTGATCGCCAGGCTCAGCTTCAGACTTGGCCAACTGCAAGTCCATGCTCTGGACGCCCTGCGCGACCGTTGCGCCCTGCACCGGGTTATGCGCCCAGGCTGTCGACATCCCCAAGGACAACAGCACCAGCACCTTGATCAACAACACCCCGCGTTGAAAAATACTCATGGTCGATCTCCGTCCAGTCAGTAGCGAAATCCCGCACGACAGCGGTTACCGTCGCCAGGATAAAAGCTAGCCCCAATGCCCGGTTCGTGCCAGGTATCAGGTTTCGCCGTCGTCGAAGGTCACACTGTCTTCCCCTTCGTTGATGGGGTTTTCCGGGTCTTTGACGTCTGTGGGCTGGGGCTGCGGTTTCCAACTGCCCGAGTTGACCTCGTTCTGCTTTTTCTTAGTGACCGGGCCGGTGTCTTTCCACTGGGGCGCCCCGGCGTCGGCCGATGCCGGAAGGCTCGTCAGACCCAGGGCGGCCAGCAATACCAGGGTGATGGCGCTTTGAGCATTTCGCACGGTCGTCTCCTTTGCAGTCGGTGGGTAAACGCTAGACCCGAAGCAGGATTCCCGCCAATTCATGGCGTTATGAAGATCAAATGCGGGAGGGGGCAAGCCCTCAATAATGTAGGAGCGAGCTTGCTCGCGAAGAACTCAGGGCCCCCGCGTTTATCCAGAATGAACGCGTTGCCTGGACGTTTTTCGCGAGCAAGCTCGCTCCTACAGTGAGCCCCCTCCCACATTTTGGCTTTGCAGCAGGCATAAAAAAGGGCGAAGCCATCACGGCTTCGCCCTGCTCTTTACCGCTCGCCCTTAATGGTGCTCGCGAGTCGCACGGAATTTCACATCCGGCCAGCGCTCTTCCATCAGCGCCAGGTTGACCCGGGTCGGCGCCAGGTAAGTCAGGTGACCACCGCCGTCGATGGCGAGGTTTTCAACGGCCTTGTTGGAGAATTCCTCCAGCTTCTTCTTGTCACTGCAATCGATCCAGCGCGCGGAGTACACGGTGATCGGCTCGTAGGAGCACTCGACCTTGTATTCCTCTTTCAGGCGGCTGGCGACCACGTCGAACTGCAGCACACCCACGGCGCCGAGGATGATGTCGTTGCTGCGCTCGGGGAAGAACACCTGGGTCGCGCCTTCTTCGGCGAGTTGCTGCAAACCTTGGCGCAGTTGCTTGGATTTCAGCGGATCGCGCAGGCGTACGCGGCGGAACAGTTCCGGGGCGAAGTGCGGGATGCCGGTGAAGCCCAGTGCTTCGCCCTCAGTGAAGGTGTCGCCGATCTGGATGGTGCCGTGGTTGTGCAGGCCGATGATGTCGCCGGCGTAGGCTTCTTCGAGCTGTTCACGCTCGGAGGAGAAGAACGTCAGGGCATCGCCGATGCGCACGTCCTTGCCGGTGCGCACGTGGCGCATCTTCATGCCTTTTTCGTAGCGGCCGGAGCAGATACGCATGAAGGCGATGCGGTCGCGGTGCTTGGGGTCCATGTTCGCCTGGATCTTGAACACGAAGCCGGTGAATTTCTCTTCGACCGGTTCCACGGTGCGCTCGTTGGCGACACGGGCAAGGGGCTTTGGCGCCCAGTTCACGACGGCGTCGAGTACGTGGTCGACGCCGAAGTTGCCCAAGGCCGTCCCGAAGAACACCGGGGTCAGTTGACCATCGAGGAACTCCTGCTGGTTGAACTCATGGCACGCGCCCTGTACCAGTTCGAGCTGGTCGACAAAGCGGTCGTACTCGTCGCCCAGGTGGGCGCGGGCTTCGTCGGAGTCGAGCTTTTCGATGATTTTCACATCGGTGCGCTCATGACCATGGCCGGCGGTGTAGACAATGATGTAGTCGTCGGCCAGGTGGTACACGCCCTTGAAGTCGCGGTAGCAACCGATCGGCCAGGTGATCGGCGCGGCCTTGATCTTCAGGACGGCTTCGATTTCATCCAGCAGCTCGATGGGGTCACGGATATCGCGGTCGAGTTTGTTGATGAAGCTGACAATCGGCGTGTCGCGCAAACGGCACACATCCATCAACGCGATGGTGCGTGGCTCGACGCCTTTACCGCCGTCGAGGACCATAAGCGCCGAGTCCACCGCAGTGAGGGTGCGGTAGGTGTCTTCGGAGAAGTCTTCGTGGCCCGGGGTGTCGAGCAGGTTGACCATGTGGTCGCGATACGGGAACTGCATGACCGACGTGGTAATGGAAATACCCCGTTGCTTCTCCATCTCCATCCAGTCGGATGTCGCATGGCGGTCGGATTTGCGGGATTTCACCGTGCCGGCCACCGCGATTGCCTTGCCCATCAGCAGGAGCTTTTCGGTGATGGTGGTTTTACCGGCATCGGGGTGGGAAATAATAGCGAAAGTGCGGCGTTTCGCGACTTCGGCGGCCTGGTGGGTCATGGGAAATCGCCTGGCAGGTGAGTCAAAAAAGGGCGGCGAGTATAGCGCAAACCCAGGGTTACAGACCACCGTTGAGCCCATTGGGGGTGGCTAAATGCTCCCAAGTGTGGAACCTTTTAAAAGGTAGAGACGTCCACTCCCCTGCTATCGCACTCGGAACAGGGGCTGAAAAATCAGCAAGTTAGCCTGACGAGGCTGCGCTCATGGCTCGATCGCATACTGCGTTGCCAGTATCGGCGAGCTGCTTTTCGCGAACTCATTCAGAGGCAGCCAGCCATGGCATTGCCACCGGAGAATGTGTTCGCCGACAAAAGAAAAAAAGGAGTCCGCCTGTGGCTATTCGCTATGGCAAAGGGCTGATAGGAGGCGCGGTTGTCGTCGCGCTCCTGGCCCTGCTGGTCCACTGGATCGGCATCAACACGATCGAACTGTACCGCGACGATTTGTTGTTTTACCTGCAAGCTCATCTGATTCTGGTTTTAGTTTCCATGCTGGCCGCCCTGATTGTGGGCCTCCCCGCCGGCATCCTGCTCAGCCGACCGAACATGGTCGGGCGTGCAGAGCGCTTCATGCAGATCTTCAACATCGGTAACACCGTCCCTCCCCTGGCCGTACTGGCCATCGCCCTCGGCGTCCTCGGCATCGGCAGCGGCCCGGCGATCTTCGCGCTGTTCCTCGCCTCCCTCCTGCCCATCGTGCGCAACACGTACGAAGGCCTCAAAAACGTTCAAGGCTCGCTGAAAGAAGCCGCCACCGGCATCGGCATGACGCCACGCCAGGTGCTGTTTCGCGTGGAGTTGCCCAACGCCGTGCCGATCATCATCGGTGGCGTGCGTGTGGCCCTGGCGATCAACGTCGGCACCGCACCGCTGGCGTTCCTGATCGGCGCCAACAGCCTGGGCAGTCTGATCTTCCCCGGCATCGCCCTGAACAACCAGCCGCAACTGCTGCTCGGTGCCGCATGCACCGCACTGCTGGCATTGCTGCTCGACGGCCTGGTGACCATGGCCAGCCGCCTCTGGCTGGAACGCGGGTTGCGTCCGTCTTAAGGCTTGGCAAAGGAAATCACATGAAAAAACTGACCTTGATATTGAGCTGCGCCCTGCTGTTTGCAGGTTTTGCGCAAGCCGCTGAAAAACCGGTAATCCGCATCGGCGCACGGGTGTTCACCGAACAGACCCTGCTCGCCGAAATCACCTCCCAGTACCTGCGCACCAAGGGCTACGACGCCCGCGTGACCGGTGGCCTGGGCAGTAACCTGGCGCGCAGCGCCCAGGAAAGCGGGCAACTGGACCTGATCTGGGAATACACCGGCGTGTCGCTGGTGGCGTACAACCACATCGACGAGAAACTCGACAGCGCGCAGTCCTACGCTCGCGTGAAGGAACTCGACGCGAAAAAAGGCCTGGTCTGGCTCTCGCCGTCGCGCTTCAGCAACACCTACGCCCTGGCGTTGCCGGAGAAAGTCGCCAAGGAACATCCTGAGATCAACAGCATCAGTGACCTCACCCACGCCATGGCTGCAGACACCAGGGAACACCGCCTGGTCGCCCTGGACACCGAGTTCGCCAACCGCTCCGACGGCCTGGCCGGCATGGTCAAGCTGTACGACATGAACCTCACGCGCAAAAACACCCGGCAGATGGACGCAGGCCTGGTCTACACCGCGCTACGCAATGGCCAGGTGTTTGCCGGCCTGGTCTACACCACCGACGGTCGCCTGAATGCCTTCAAACTCAAGCTGCTGGAAGACGACAAGCACTACTTCCCGGACTACACCGCCGCCCCGGTGATTCGCCAGGAATACCTCGACCAGCACCCGCAACTGGCGGCCGAGCTCAAGCCACTGGCCGCTCTGTTCGACGACGCAACCATGCGCCAGCTGAATGCGCGGGTCGACGTCGACCATGAAAGCCCGTCCGCTGTTGCCGCAGATTTCCTGCGCCAGCATCCGATCAATCAATAAGAGGAAAAGACATGGAGTTTCTCAACGCCTTTTCCCACCTTGATTGGGCCCAAGTCCTGCAACTGACCTGGCAGCACATCACCCTGGTCGGCGTCGCGGTTGTCCTCGCGATCTTGATCGGCGTGCCCCTGGGCATCCTGATGACGCGGTTCCCGACCCTGGCCGGCCCGCTGCAGGCCAGCGCCACGGTGCTGCTGACCGTACCGTCCATCGCGCTGTTCGGCCTGCTGCTGCCGTTCTACTCCAAGTTCGGCCAGGGCCTGGGGCCGATGCCGGCGATCACCGCCGTGTTTCTCTACTCCCTGTTGCCAATCATGCGTAACACCTACCTGGCGCTCACCGGTGTCGAACCGGGCATTCGCGAGGCCGCCAAAGGCATCGGCATGACCTTCGCCCAGCGCCTGCGCATGGTCGAGCTGCCGATTGCCGTGCCGGTGATCCTCGCCGGTGTGCGCACCGCCGTGGTGATGAACATCGGCGTGATGACCATCGCCGCCACCATCGGTGCCGGCGGCCTGGGTGTACTGATTCTGGCTTCCATCAGCCGCAGCGACATGTCGATGCTGATCGTCGGCGCCGTGCTGGTCAGTCTCCTGGCCATCTTCGCCGACCTGCTCTTGCAATGGCTGCAACGCTCGCTGACTCCAAAAGGATTGCTCAAATGATCGAACTTCAAAACCTGTCCAAGACTTTTCAAAGCAACGGCAAGACTGTCACCGCCGTCAACGATGTCAGCCTGACCGTCAACGAAGGCGAAATTTGTGTGTTCCTCGGCCCTTCGGGCTGTGGCAAGAGCACCACGCTGAAAATGATCAATCGCCTGATCAAGCCCACCTCGGGCAAGATCCTGATCAACGGCGAAGACACCACCGACCTCGATGAAGTGACCCTGCGGCGCAATATCGGCTATGTGATCCAGCAGATCGGCCTGTTCCCGAACATGACCATCGAAGAAAACATCGTGGTGGTGCCCAAGCTGCTCGGCTGGGACAAACAGAAATGCCACGACCGCGCCCGCGAGCTGATGAGCATGATCAAGCTGGAGCCCAAGCAGTACCTGCATCGCTATCCGCGTGAATTGTCGGGCGGGCAGCAACAGCGCATCGGCGTGATCCGCGCCCTGGCGGCGGATGCCCCGTTGCTGCTGATGGATGAACCGTTCGGCGCGGTCGACCCGATCAACCGGGAGATGATCCAGAACGAGTTCTTCGAGATGCAGCGTGCGCTGAACAAGACCGTGATCATGGTCAGCCACGACATCGACGAAGCCATCAAGCTGGGGGACAAGATTGCGATCTTCCGCGCCGGCAAGCTGCTGCAGATCGACCATCCCGATACGCTGCTGGCGCACCCGGCGGACGAGTTCGTGAGCAATTTCGTCGGCCAGGACAGTACCCTCAAGCGCCTGCTGCTGGTGAAGGCCGAAGATGCCGCGGACAACGCGCCGTCGGTGAGCCCGGAAACGCCGGTGGCCGATGCACTGGAGCTGATGGACGAGCACGACCGCCGCTATGTGGTGGTCACCTGCGCCGAGAATAAGGCGCTGGGCTATGTACGCCGTCGCGACTTGCACCGTCAGACCGGTACCTGCGGCCAGTACCTGCGCGAATTCAACGCCACCGCCGCGTATGACGAGCACTTGCGCATCCTGCTGTCGCGGATGTACGAGTTCAACCGTTCGTGGTTGCCGGTGATGGATGCGGAGCGGGTGTTTCTGGGCGAGGTGACGCAGGAGTCGATTGCCGAGTACCTGAGTTCCGGTAAGTCGCGTGGGGGCAAGACCAGCATTGTTTCCCCGGCCGAGACCGCACTGGCCTGACACAACGCGGTAAAAAATGTGGGAGGGGGCTTGCTCCCGATGAGGGTGGGTCAGTTGATAAATGTGTAACTGACACACCGCCATCGGGAGCAAGCCCCCTCCCACATTTGGCTCTGCAGGGTGTCAGGGAAATGCACTCAATTCGCCCATCCGGGGAACATCAATCCGTCACACCGGTCGGTTACATAGTAGCTGCACGGGGTCGCGCGACGAACGCGTGCAAAAACGCGACATTTTTAGTTGATCCCACGCCCATCAAGCCCTAAAGTTCGCGCCGAACGTCCATGCTGGAAACGATCCATCCGGCTCAAGTACTGACGACGAGACAGCAAGGCCAAGGGAAGCGTATCCCATGGCCTTTTTGCTTTCGGCGACATGCCTTGGGAAGTAGGCGAACCAAAGTGGGGATACGGAGGACGTTCAGTTGCACCCATTGATTACTACAGTTTGCCCTTAGGAGTTCCCAGCATGTCGATCAACGTCGAAGACTATTTCGCGCGCGCCACGTTTGACAAAATGAAGGCGTTCGCCGACAAGCAAGAAACCCCGTTCGTGGTGATCGACACCGCGATGATCAGCCAGGCCTACGATGACCTGCGCGCCGGTTTCGAATTCGCCAAGGTGTATTACGCGGTCAAGGCCAACCCGGCTGTCGAGATCATCGACCTGTTGAAAGACAAGGGTTCGAGCTTCGATATCGCGTCGATCTACGAGCTGGACAAGGTCATGGACCGCGGCGTCAGCGCCGACCGTATCAGCTACGGCAACACCATCAAGAAATCCAAGGACATTCGCTACTTCTATGAGAAAGGCGTGCGCCTGTTCTCCACCGACTCCGAAGCCGACCTGCGCAACATCGCCAAAGCCGCGCCGGGCTCGAAAGTCTATGTGCGTATCCTCACCGAAGGCTCCACCACGGCTGACTGGCCGTTGTCGCGCAAGTTCGGCTGCCAGACCGACATGGCCATGGACCTGCTGATCCTCGCCCGCGACCTGGGCCTGGTGCCTTACGGCATCTCGTTCCACGTCGGCTCGCAGCAGCGCGACATCAGCGTATGGGATGCGGCGATCGCCAAGGTCAAAGTGATCTTCGAACGCCTGAAGGAAGAAGACGGCATTCATCTGAAGCTGATCAACATGGGCGGCGGCTTCCCGGCCAACTACATCACCCGCACCAACAGCCTGGAAACCTACGCCGAGGAAATCATCCGTTTCCTCAAGGAAGACTTCGGTGATGAGCTGCCGGAAATCATCCTCGAGCCCGGCCGCTCGTTGATCGCCAACGCCGGCATCCTGGTCAGCGAAGTGGTGCTGGTGGCGCGTAAATCGCGCACCGCCGTCGAGCGTTGGGTGTACACGGACGTGGGCAAATTCTCCGGCCTGATCGAAACCATGGACGAAGCCATCAAGTTCCCGATCTGGACCGAGAAGAAAGACGAGATGGAAGAAGTGGTCATCGCCGGCCCGACCTGCGACAGCGCCGACATCATGTACGAAAACTACAAGTACGGCCTGCCGCTGAACCTGGCCATTGGTGACCGCATGTACTGGCTGTCGACCGGTGCCTATACCACCAGCTACAGCGCGGTTGAGTTCAATGGGTTTCCGCCGTTGAAGTCGTTTTACGTGTAAGAAAGCGCCAACTAAAAAGCCCATGACGTTTCATGGGCTTTTTTTTATGGCTGTCAGGTGCAATTTCGCGCATTTCGTCAGGCTGATAGCTCACGCAGCGCTGCCGTCGCCAGAAAACCGGCCCGCGAGGCATACCGATGATCCTTCAGCACCCGCTTTTTGTGCCCCGGTCTGGCTCAGATGAACTAAGAGAGATTGGCAGCGCGTTGTCGAAAGGCTTCAGCCATCGCGCGAATCTGCGGATGGTTGGCCACTGCCAGCGTCTGGTGTGCTATCCGTAAGAACTTGAGATTCCCGCCTGCCAGCGCCTTGTGCAACCACTCCAGTGCCGCTTCGATTTGGCCACCGTCTGCCAACACTGCCGCATAACTGAACTGCCCACGAAAATCCCCGGCTTCGGCTGAACGCCGGTACCACTCAACGGCCGCTTCAAAATCCCTCGGGCAATACTGTCCGTCTTCCAGATAACGCCCCACCAGGTTCATCGACTTGGCATGGCCCTGCTCTGCCGCCTGGCGATAAAGCGTCAGCGCTTGGGCCTGATCTTGCACAACGCCACGGCCGGTCGCCAATAGGTTGGCATAGTTGTACTGCCCCCAATCCAACCCGGCCTCTGCTGCCAACCGGTATTCACGCGCAGCCGCCGCCTCATCCACCGTGCAACCCCAACCATGCTCCAGACACCGCCCAATCATATTGCGCGCCATCAAATGCCCGCCCTGGGCGGCAATTCGGAACCAGCGCAACGCCAGTGCTTCATCGCGTGCGATGCCGCGTCCTTCCAGCAGGATCTGCCCGAGCAAGGCCTGGGCATCGACCACGCCTTCCCTGGCCGCGATCAGGATCGCCTGGGCCGCGCGCACCGGGGAATCATCGAGCATCGATTGCAACTGCTCGACGTTGAGCACTTCCTGGCGACGCAATAAAAAGCCCATCTCAGACCTCGACCCAGCGACGCAGCAGGTTGTGATAGGTGCCGGTGAGCTGGATCAGCGCCGGGTGATCGGGCACGTCGCGGCTCAGTTGCTGGATGGCGCCGTCCATTTCGAACAGCAGGGTGCGCTGGCTGTCTTCGCGCACCAGGCTCTGGGTCCAGAAAAACGAGGCGTAGCGCGCGCCGCGTGTCACCGCGTTGACCTTGTGCAGGCTGGAGCCGGGGTACAGCACCATATCGCCGGCGGGAAGCTTGACGCGCTGCAGGCCGAAGGTGTCCTGGATTTCCAGTTCGCCGCCGTCGTATTCGTCGGGGTCGCTGAAAAACAGCGTGGACGACAGATCGGTGCGCACGCGCTCGTGGCTGCCTTTGGGTTGGCGCACGGCGTTGTCGATATGAAAGTCGAAGCTGCCACCCGCGGTGTAACAGTTGAGCAACGGTGGAAACACCTTGTGCGGTAACGCCGCTGACATAAACAGCGGGTTGCTCCACAAGCGCTCCAGCATCGCCGCGCCGATTTCCTTGGTCAACGGGTGGCCTTCGGGCAATTGCAGGTTGTGCTTGGCCTTGGCCGATTGATGGCCGGCAGTGGCTTTGCCGTCGGCCCATTCGGCCGCTTCCAGGGCTTGGCGAATGCGCTGCACTTCCTCGCGCGAGAACAGGCCGGGAATATGCAGCAACATGGGGCAATACCTGCGATCAGAGGGGTGCCAATGATATTGATTCTTATCCTTTGTGTAAAACGTCGAGACGAACGAGACTGTAAAAACCGTAAGCAAAAAGTGTAAAGAATGTAAATTCGATGCGAATAGCAATGTATCGCAATTGATAGAAAGTCTTGTTAGCCCTATATTCCGCGACCTCACATCCTTGGGGAAAGGACACGTCATGTCGCGCATCACACCAACAACCACCGCCAGTTCACCACGCATGCTGGCTTCGGCCATCGGCGTTGCCCTCAGCGCCAGCTCTGCCGCCCACTTGGCGCAGGCGGCTGAGAACACCGAACAACAAGGCGAGCGCAACCCTATCTCCCTCGGCGCCACCAACATTACCGGTCAGGAGCAGGTCACCCCTTCCTATCAGGTAGAAAAAGCCGCTTCGCAGAAATACACCGCACCGCTGGTAGACACACCGCGCTCGGTCACCGTGGTCCCGCAGCAAGTGCTCAAAGACACCGCCGCCACCTCGCTGCAGGATGCCCTGCGCACCGTACCGGGGATTACCTTCGGCGCCGGTGAAGGCGGCAACCCCCAGGGCGACCGTCCGTTCATCCGTGGTTTCGACGCCCAAGGCGACACCTACCTGGACGGCGTGCGCGATACCGGCGGCCAGAGCCGGGAGATCTTCGACATTGAATCGATCGAAATCAGCAAAGGCCCCAACTCGTCCTTCGGCGGTCGCGGCTCAGCCGGGGGCAGCCTCAACCTGGTGAGCAAAACCCCACAAGCGCGGGACTTCACTAACGGCGGCTTCACCTACGGTTCCGACCAGACCCGCCGCTACGTGCTCGACGTGAACCGCCAGTTCCTCGACGACAGCGCGGCATTCCGCCTGAACCTGATGAGCCACGAACAAAACGTGGCCGGTCGCGACGCGATCAATTACGACCGCTGGGGTGTGGCGCCGTCGCTGACCTTTGGCCTGGGCACACCGACCCGCGTCACCCTCAGCTACTACCACATGGAAAGCGACGACCTGCCGGATTCGGGAATGCCGTATGGCTACGGCTCGTCGACCGCCACCGCCCACGGGCATGACAAACCCGACGACGGTGGCGACAGCAACAATTTCTATGGCTTGAAGAGCCGTGACTTCCGCAAGACCCGCGCCGACATCAGCACGTTCTCCATCGAGCATGACCTGAACGACAACATGACGCTGAAGAACACCCTGCGCCACGGCAGCACCGGCCAGGACTATGTGCTCACCCAGCCGGATGACAGCAAGCTCAACGTCAACAAGTTCGGCACTGTGTGGCGTCGGGCCAACAGCCGCGTGTCCACCACCACCACGACCACCAACCAGACCGACCTGTTCGGCAGCTTCCAGGCGCTGGGCTTCAAGAACACCTACTCCACCGGCCTGGAATTCACCGGTGAAGAAACCCGTGTCAGCGGCTACACCGTCAGCCCCAACGCCAACCCGGTGTGCACCGTGGCCAAGGGCAGCCTGGGCGGCCAGTGCACCTCGCTGAGCAATCCGAACCCGGACGATGCCTGGAACGGCAGCGTCGCGCGCAACTACAACGGCACCAACACCAAGGCCACCAGCCGCGCCGCCTACGTGTTCGACACCATCGAGCTGGATCCGAAATGGCTGCTGAACGTGGGCCTGCGCTACGACACCTTCGACACCGAAGCCAACACCAACGCCACCACCGGGCGCAGCAAGATCAAGGATGACAGCCAGTTCTTCAACTGGCAGGCGGGCCTGGTGTGGAAGCCGCTGGACAATGGCAGTATCTACGCCTCCTACGCGACGTCGGCCACGCCGGCCGGTGGCCTGGTGGGTGAAGGCGCCGATGGCAACCCGCTGTCAGCCGGTGCCGCCATCAGCGACCTGCAGCCGGAAGAGACGGTCAACTACGAGCTGGGCACCAAGTGGGACCTGTTCCACGACCGCCTGTCCCTGACCGCCGCCGTGTTCCGTACCGAGAAGAAAAACACCCGCGTGCTGGTTGATGCCCTCACCTACGAGAACGCCGGCGAATCCCGGGTCGACGGCGTCGAGTTGTCCGCCAGCGGCAAGCTGACCGAGCACTGGCAAGTGTTCGCCGGGTACACCTACCTGGACAGCGAACTGGTCAAATCCGGCCTCAACGGGCGTAACGGCGTGGTGAGCGCCGGTTCCAACACCGGCAACCAGATGCCCAACACGCCGAAGAACTCGTTCAGCCTGTGGACCACCTACGACATCACGCCCAAGCTGACCATCGGCGGCGGCGCCTTCTACGTCGACGAGGTTTACGGCGATGCGGGCAACACCGTGTACGTGCCGTCTTACACCCGCTACGACGCCATGGCCAGCTACAAGCTGACTAAAAACGTCGACCTGCAATTGAACGTGCAGAACCTGACCGACAAAACCTACTACGACAAGGCTTACGCCTCGCACTTCGCCAACCAGGCGGCCGGTCGTACGGCGTTGCTGACCACCAGCTTCCATTTCTAAGCGCAAGCACGCCAGCACTTGAGCCCCACGCATCGGATGCGCGGGGCTTTTGCATGCTAAACAGAATATTTCTCGATAAGCCACGGCATAATGCGCGCCGTGGCATTCATAACCAGTTGAGCGAGGCGGTCCGACGTGTTGAAGAAAACCCTGTTCCAGTTGCACTGGTTCTTCGGCATCACTGCCGGGCTGGTGCTGGCCTTGATGGGGATCACCGGGGCTGCGTACTCCTTCCAGGATGAAATACTGCGGGCGCTGAACCCGCACGTCTTGCATGTCGAAAAACGCGAAGCCGGGGTACTGCCGCCCGCCGAACTGGTGCGCAAACTGGAAGCCACCGAAGGTAACACCGTGGCGATGCTCTGGGTGGAACGCGACAGCGGCAATGCCGGGCGCGTGTCCTTCACCCCGCCGCCGGGCGAGCGCCGGGGCCCGCTACGCTACTTCGACCCATATACCGGCGACTACCTGGGCGACGCCGTCGGCCAGGATGTATTCGGCTTCATCCTGCAGTTGCACCGCTTCCTGGCGATGGGCGACACCGGGCGCACGATCACCGGCGCCTGCACCCTGATCCTGCTGTTCTTCTGCCTCTCCGGCCTGTACCTGCGCTGGCCGCGCCAGGTAAAGAACTGGCGCGTGTGGTTGACCCTGGACTGGCGTAAAAAGGGCCGCAGCTTCAATTGGGACCTGCACTCGGTGTTCGGCACCTGGTGCCTGCTGTTTTATCTGCTGGCGGCACTGACCGGGCTGTATTGGTCGTACGACTGGTACAACCGTGGCGTGACCCAACTGCTGTCCGATGCGCCGCAGAACGAGCGCACGCTCAAGCGCGGCCCGCCACCGGCTGGCCCTGCGCCCGTGGCCAACTACGTGACCAACTATGAGGCCATCTGGAGCAGCATCTACAGCAACGCGGGGCCTGGCTTGAGCGCCTACAACATCCGCCTGCCGGCCGTCGCCGGGCAACCGGCCACCGTGTATTACCTGCTGGAAGACTCACCCCATGACCGTGCACTGAACCAGATCAACCTGGACCCGGCCACCGGCGAGGTCAAATCCCATGAGCGCTACGCCAGCAAAAGTTATAAGTCGCAGTTGTTGACCAGCGTCTATGCCCTGCACACCGGCAGCTATTGGGGCCTGGCAGGACGGATCGTGCTCACCCTGAGCGCGTTATGCATGCCGCTGTTCTTCATTACCGGCTGGTTGCTGTACCTCGACCGGCGCCGCAAAAAACGCCAGGTAAGGAACGCACGCAAGGGTCTTGACGCCTACTCCAGCGATGCCCCGGCCTGGTTGATCGGCTTCGCCAGCCAGAGCGGTTTCGCCGAACAATTGGCCTGGCAGACGGCCGGGCAATTGCAGGCAGCAGGTCTGCCGGTCAAGGTGCAGCCCTTGGGCACGCTTAGCCAGCACGACCTGAGCCAGTCGGAAAATGCCTTGTTCGTGGTCAGCACGTTCGGCGACGGCGAAGCCCCCGACAGCGCCCGTGGCTTCGAACGCAGCGTGCTCGGCCAGGACGTGTCCCTCAAGGGCTTGAACTACTCGGTACTGGCCCTGGGTGACCGGCAGTACGAGCACTTTTGCGGCTTTGCCCGGCGCCTGCATTTCTGGCTGACCCACCAAGGCGGCAACCCGCTGTTTGCGCCGGTGGAAGTCGACAGCGGCGATACCGAGGCCTTGCTGACCTGGCAACAGCAGCTCGGCCAGCTCACCGGCCACACGCCGGCAGCGGCCTGGCAGACGGCCCAGTTCGAACACTGGACCCTGCGCCAACGCACCCTGCTCAACCCTGGCAGCGTCGGCGCGCCCGTGTACCTGCTCGGCCTCACACCGCCCTCGCCCCTCAGTTGGCAGGCCGGTGACCTGGTGGAAATCCTGCCGCGCAATGGCCCGCAAGCCGTCGAGCACTTCCTGGCAGGGCTGGGCCTGGCCGGCAGTGATGGCGTGCTGATTGAAGGCCTGGCGCAAACGCTCAACCAGGCCCTGGCCACGCGCCAATTGCCGGACAACCGCACCCACTTGGTCGGCCTGCATGCCCAGGCACTGGTCGATGCGCTGATACCGCTGGGCCTGCGTGAATATTCGATCGCCTCGATTGCCAGCGACGGTGTGCTGGAGCTGATCGTGCGCCAGGAACGCCACCCGGATGGCAGCCTGGGCCTGGGTTCCGGCTGGCTGACTGAACACGCCGCCCTCGGCGCGGGCATCAGCCTGCGCCTGCGCCGCAACAGCGGTTTCCATCTGCCCGCAGCAGCGGTGCCGCTGATCCTGCTGGGCAACGGCACGGGCCTGGCCGGCCTGCGCAGCTTGCTCAAGGCGCGCATTGCCGACGGTCAGCAGCGTAACTGGCTGCTGTTCGGCGAACGCCATATCGCGCATGACTACCTGTGCCAGGCAGAACTGCAAGGCTGGCTGGCCAGTGGTGACCTGGCTCTGCTGGACCTGGCGTTCTCGCGGGACCAGGAGGAGAAAATCTACGTGCAGGATCGCCTGCGTGAATCGGCGGACGTGTTGCGCAAATGGCTGGCCGAGGGCGCAGCGATTTATGTGTGCGGCAGCTTGCAGGGGATGGCGACGGGGGTGGATCAGGCGCTGGTGGATATCCTCGGCAGTGAAACGGTAGAGCGCTTGATCGAGCAAGGCCGCTATCGCCGGGATGTGTACTGATCCCTCACAGGCACTGAAGATCAAATGTGGGAGGGGGAAGGCTTTTTGTAGGAGCGAGCTTGCTCGCGAAAAACTCACAGGCACCGTGTTCATTCAGAAAACACGCGTTATCGTTGACGTTTTTCGCGAGCAAGCTCGCTCCTACAGATTGGCATTAAGGCAAGCCCCCTCCCACAGTTTTCAGACGGGTTGCAGCTTTTGCTCAAACACCGAGACGCCATCGAGATCGCGCAAAATCACCGTCAACTCCGCCGTCTGCCCATCAATCTGCACCTCGCCAAAAAACTGAAACCCGGCAAACGGCGAGGTGTTTTGCGCAGGCGGTGCCTTTTCGAACACCACCTCTGGCCCAAAGGTCTTATCCAACGGATTTGGCCCGAAGCTGCCTGCATTCAACGGCCCCGCGACAAACTCCCAGAACGGTTCAAAATCCTGGAACGCCGCCCGATCCGGGTGGTAGTGATGCGCGGCGCAATAGTGCACATCAGCGGTCAGCCACACGTGGTTGCGCACCTGGTGTGCGCGCAGGAAGCCCAGCAGCTCGGCAATTTCCAGCTCACGCCCCTGGGCCGGGCCGGGATCACCGTTGGCGATCGCTTCCCAGCGCGGCACGCCAGGGCTGACTTCACCATCCGGCACACCGAGGCCGATGGGCATGTCAGCCGCGACCACTTTCCACTGCGCCTGGGAGGCCTTGAGTTCGCGCTTGAGCCAGTCCAACTGTTCGCGCCCCAGGAAGGGTTTTGCGCCGCCCAGGTTGTCGTCGTTGGGGCCGCGATAGCTGCGCATGTCCAGCACGAACACATCCAGCAGCGGCCCATAGCTGAGCTTGCGATAAATCCGCCCGCCGCCGTCGGCGCTTTGCCGGCGCATGGGTGAATATTCCAGCCAGGCCTGGCGCGCACGGCCGACCAGGGTATTGATGTCGCGGGTCTGGTAGCGCTCGTCCAACTGTTTGCTCGATGACCAGTTGTTGATCACCTCGTGGTCGTCCCACTGCCAGATCTGCGGCACCTCGGCATTGAAGCGCCGCACGTTTTCATCCAGCAGGTTGTAGCGGTAATTGCCGCGATATTCTTCGAGGGTTTCGGCGACCTTGCTCTTGGCTTCGGTGGTGATATTGCGCCAGATGCGCCCGCCCTCAGTGGCCAGTTGCGCCGGCACCGGGCCGTCGGCGTAGATGGTGTCACCGCTGTGGATAAAGAAGTCCGGCAGGCGCAGGCGCATGGCTTCGTAGATGCGCATGCCGCCGATGTCCGGGTTGATACCGAAACCCTGGCCGACGGTGTCGCCGCTCCACACAAAGCGGATGTCGCGACGCTGTTGCGGCACGCTGCGCAAGTGGCCGAACCACGGCTCGCTGGCGATGCCGGTCTGGGCGTCTTCGAAATGCACGCGGTAGAAAATCGCCTGGTCGGCGGGCAGCCCGGTGAGTTCGACGCGGGCCGTAAAATCGCTGCGGTTATCGGCCAGGGGCGAGACGAACCGGCGTGGGTTGCTGAACACACTGCGGGTGTCCCACTCCACCACCATCCGCGCCGGGCGGTCGCTGCGGCTCCAGATCATCGCGCGGTCGCCCAGCAGGTCGCCGGACTGCACGCCATCGGTGAGCAGCGGACGGTCCTTTACCGACGCAATCACCGCCGGCGCCAGTCCCGGCAACAACAGGCCGGCGCCGACAGCTTGCATCACGCGGCGACGGCCGAGATCGAAGTGGCTCATGCAGTGCCCTCTTGAGTATCAAAAGGCCAACTTAAGCATGATGGGATGAAGCAGATATGACACCGCCCTCACAGACACTGAAGATCCAAATGTGGGAGGGGGCTTGCTCCCGATGGCGGCCTGACAGCCGACCGAGATGCTGGATCAGAGCGAGTACATATCCGTTGCTGCGGTAACGGCTGCTATGGGTTCCGCCCTTACGGCGTCTCACTTTTGAAAAGCGCAAAAGTAAGCAAAACGCTCTTGCCCCACCACTCGGCACCTCGCCTAGGCTCGGTGTGCCCGTAATCCGACATTGATTTGGGGGGCCGCCGCCACGCGCCATCCATGGCGCGGGGCGGCTAAACCGGCATCCCTGCCGGTTTACCCCCCAAATCACTATCGGATTACGGCCAGCGTGGTTTAACGGGGCGCCTAGATCAAGAGCAAGATCAAGAGCGGCTCGCTTCGCATCGTGGTTACCGTGGCGGCTACAAAGTTGTGTAGATACCTATGGCTATCGGGGGCAAGCCCTAATGCCAGTCAGTTAAGCGTACACCGCCGTCTGTAGGAGCGAGCTTGCTCGCGAAAAACGTCAACGATAACGCGTGCTTTCTGAATGAACGCGGTGCCTGTGAGTTTTTCGCGAGCAAGGGCTAGCCGCCCGCCTCGTTCCTACAAAAAGCCTTAACTGACTGGCATTAGGGCTTGCCCCCTCCCACATTTTTAGCCCGCCGCCAACTCCGCCGCTTCCGGCCGCTTGATCAGCGCATACACCAACCCGGTCAGCACACTGCCGGCCACAATCGCCAGCAGGTACAGCAGCGCATGATTCATCGCGTTCGGAATCACCAGCACAAACAAGCCGCCGTGGGGCGCGGCCAGTTTGCACCCGAAGTACATCGACAGCGCCCCCGTCAGCGCGCCGCCGGCAATGCTGGCCGGGATCACCCGCAACGGGTCTTTGGCCGCAAACGGGATGGCCCCTTCGGAGATAAAACACAGGCCGAGAATCATCGCAGCCTTGCCGGCTTCGCGTTCGGTCTGGGCGAACTTGCGCCGGGCCAGGAAGGTCGCGATGCCCATACCAATCGGTGGCACCATGCCGGCCGCCATGGTCGCGGCCATCGGCGCGCCGCTCGACGCCGCCAGCAGGCCGACGGAAAACGCATACGCCGCCTTGTTGATCGGCCCGCCCAGATCCACACACATCATGCCGCCCAACAGGATGCCCAACAGCACCGCGTTGGTGGTGCCCATGGTGCTGAGAAAATCCGTCAGCCCGGTCAGCAAGCGTGCCACCGGAGGGCCGACCAGATAGATCATCGCAAGGCCGGTGAACAAACTTGCCAGCAACGGGATGATCAGAATCGGCTTGAGGGCCTCCAGGCTTTGCGGCAAGCGCACCGCGCGTGAGATCAGCTTGACGCTGTAGCCGGCGAGGAAACCGGCGAAGATCCCGCCAATGAAACCAGCGCCCAGGGTGCCCGCGAGCAACCCGCCGATCATGCCCGGCGCCAGGCCGGGGCGATCGGCGATCGAGTAGGCGATGTAGCCCGCCAGCAACGGCACCATCAGCATGAATGCCTGGTCGCCGACGGTTTTCAGCGCCGCCGCCAGGGTGCCCTTCTCCTCAAAGGCATGAATGCCGAACACGAAGGACAAGGCGATCAACAGGCCGCCCGCCACCACCATAGGCAACATGAACGACACCCCGGTGAGCAGGTGTTTGTACACGCCGGTTTTTTCCGACTTGGCCACCGCACCGCTGGCCGCGCTTTCCACCGCGCCCTCGGCCAGCGCCTTGTTGAGCGTGGCTTCCGATTGCTTGAGGGCAATGCCGGTGCCACAGCGGTAGATCTTCTTGCCGGCGAAGCGCTCGGTGGCGACTTCGATATCCGCCGCCAGCAGCACCACGTCGGCGTTGGCGATGGCCTCAGGCGTCAATGGCGTGCGCGCACCGACCGAGCCCTGGGTCTCGACCTGCAAGTCGTAGCCCAGGCGCTTGGCGGTCTGCTGCAAGGCCTCGGCGGCCATGAACGTATGGGCCACGCCGGTGGGGCAAGCGGTAATCGCGACAATGCGCGGGACATTCCCGACCGGCGCCTCGGTCGCCACATACACCTGCGCCTCCTCGGCGCCCCGGCGCAGCACTGCGTCGACATCCGCCAACGCCTGGGCCGGCGTGCTCTGGAACACGCGCTTGCCGACAAAACGGTGCATATCCACGGGCGTGCTGCTGACCAGCAACACCCATTCGGCGTCATCAAGGGTCGCCTGGGACAGCTGGCTGTCCGGGCGTTGCACGTCCACCACTTCGACACTGGTGCTCCAGCCCTGGCGCTGTGCGGCGGCGTCCAGCAAGCGGGCGCACAGCACACTGGTAACCATGCCGTTCGGGCAGGCGGTAACAATGGCTAACTTCATCACAAACCCTCTTATTGTTCTGTCAGCGCGTGTACATCGACACCGCTTTCAAGGCGCGCCAACTGCGCGTCATCGCTGATGCCGAAACCGATTTGCGTCACCGCCATCGCGGCAATCGCCGTGGCGCGGCGCAGGGTCTGCTCAGGCGCTTCGTCGCGCAGCAGGCCGTGGAGCATGCCGGCCAGCAGCGAATCGCCGGCGCCTACGGTGCTGGCAACCGTCACCTTGGGCGGCGTGGCATGCAGGTTTGCGCCCGCGCTGTACCAGTTCACGCCGGCAGCACCGTCCGAGACCACCACATGCTCGACGCCCTGTTGATGCAGCTGGCTGATGGCATCGGTGGCGTTGTCCAGCGCTTCGGCGAGCTCTTCAGTATTGGGTTTGACCATCCACGGGCCCGCCCTCAAACCGGCGCGCAAGGCTTCGCCGCTGGTGTCCAAGGCGACTTTCAAACCGAGGCCTTTCAATTGCTCGAGCATGTGCTGAAACCATTGCGCGGTGACGCCACGCGGCAAGCTGCCGGCGACCACCACCGCGTCGAAGCCTGGCGCGATCCGCGCCAGTTTTTCGAGCAGCGCGTTCTGCGCCTGCACTGACACCTCAGGCCCCGGTGCGTTGATATCGGTGACGCGGCCATCGTGCTCGGCAATCTTGATGTTGCTGCGGGTGTCACCGGGCACGCGAACAAACGCGTCGGTAAAGCCACGTTGTGCAATCAGCGCCTCGAAGGCCTGCGGGTTGCCCTCACCCAGGAAGCCGCTCACGGTCAGCTCATGGCCCAGATCGGCCAGCACCTGCGCCACGTTCACGCCCTTGCCGGCGGCATGGGTGAGCAGGGTTTCACTGCGGTTGACTGCGCCGGGCGCCAGGTGCGCCAAGCGCACCGTCAGGTCCAACGCCGGGTTCAGCGTCAGGGTCAGAATCTTTGCCATCTACACGGCCTCCACAAGGGCACGCACTTCGGCGGGCGAACCCACCGCCAGTGCTTTTTGCGCCAGGCCCTGGGCCTCGCTCAAGCTGAATTCGCGCACGCGCGCCTTCACTTCGGGAATGCTGCGCGCCGACACGCTCAACTCATCCACCCCCAAGCCGACCAACACCGGCACCGCCAGCGGGTCGGCCGCCAACTCGCCGCACACGCCGACCCATTTGCCATGGGCATGGGCGGCGCGCACGGTGATGTCGATCAATTGCAGGACGGCCGGGTGCAAGCCGTCGGCCTGGGCCGACAAGGTCGGATGGCCACGGTCGATGGCCAGGGTGTATTGGGTCAGGTCGTTGGTGCCGACGCTGAAAAAGTCGACTTCCTTGGCGAGTACCGGTGCCAGCAGCGCGGCCGAAGGGACTTCGATCATGATCCCCAGTTGCAGGTCGGCCACCGGGATTTCCAGGCGCAGGCGCTCGGTCATATCCCGGGCGGCGCGCCATTCATCCACGCTGCCGACCATGGGAAACATGATGCGCAACGGCCGGTTGTCCGCCGAGCGTAACAACGCACGCAATTGCGCTTCCATGATCTGCGGGCGCTGCAAGGTCAGGCGAATACCGCGCACACCGAGGAAGGGATTTTCTTCTTCGGCGATCGGCCAGTACGGCAGCGGTTTATCGCCGCCCACGTCGAGGGTGCGCACCACCAGCGGACGCCCGTCGAGGCCGTCGAGCACGCGACGGTATTCGGCTTCCTGGGTGGCCTCGTCCGGCGCTTGCGGGTGGGCCATGAAAATCAGTTCAGTGCGCAACAGCCCGATGCCCTCGGCGCCCTGTTCCACCGCAGCGGCAACCCCGGCGCTTTCGCCGATATTGGCGAACACTTCCACCGCGTGGCCGTCGCGGGTCAGCGCCGGTTCATGGCGTTGCGCCGAGGCGGCTTGCAGGCGTTGTTCGCGGGTGTCGCGCTCCACCGTCGCGCGCTGCAGGGTGGCGGTGTCGGGGTCGACGTGCAGGCGGCCGCGCTGGCCGTCGAGCAATAAAGGCGTGCCGGCGTTGAGCAGCAACACCGCCGCCCCGGCGCCGACCAGCGCAGGAATGCCCAGGGCACGGGCGACGATGGCGCTGTGGGCCGTGGCGCCACCACGGGCAGTGAGGATGCCGGCGACACGGGTCGGGTCCAGGCGCGCGACGTCCGAAGGGCCGACTTCGTCCATTACCAGGATGTAGGGCTCATTAGGTTCCCGAGCGGTGTCGACGCCACACAGTTGCGCCAATACGCGGCGACCGATATCGCGCAGGTCAGCGGCGCGTTCGGCGAGCAAGGCGTCCTGCAACGATTCCTGCTGCTTGGCGGCGGCTTCGATCACGCTCATCCACGCGGCTTCGGCGCTTTCGCCTTGCTTGAGACGGGTGTCGACTTCGTCGGTGAGTTCCGGGTCGTCGAGCATTTCCTGATGGGTGATGAAGATCTCGCGGATGGCCTTGGATTGGCTGCGCTCGATCAGGCCTTCGATATCGCGACGCACATCACTCAGCGCGGTGTGCAGACGCTGGCGCTCAACGGCGCAGGTCTCACCGCGCAACGGGTAGTCGAACACCTGTTGCACCTGGATATGCGCGGGGCCGATGGCGATACCGGGCGCGGCGGCAATTGCCTGGATCTGGCTGCCGGGCAGCGGCGCGCTGATGACCGGTTCGATATCGGCAGTGACGGGCTGGGCGCTGACCGTCGGCAACGGCTCGACTTCTTCGCCCAGGCCTTCTTCAATGGCAGCCAACAGCGCCGGCAGCGCATCGCCCGCGATCGTCGGCTCGGCGACGAATTCCAGCACCTGGCCACGCCGCGCGCCGAGGCTCAGCAACTTGCTCAGGCTTTTGACTGATACGGCGCCGACCGGGCCGTCGACGATACGCACGCGAATATCGCCGTCAAACTGCTTGGCCAGTTGCGCGAGGATCTTCGCCGGGCGCGCATGCAGGCCGTGGGCGTTGGCCAGGGTGACACGGGCGCTGGGCCAGTCGGGCGGCAGCTCGCCACCCAGCACTTCAAGCACGGCACGACTGCTGGTGGCGCGGCCCAATTCCTGGCCGCGTCCTTCGATCAGCAAGGCACACAGGCGCTCAAGCAGCGCCTGATGCGCTTCGCCCAGGCTGGCCAGGCAGAACAGGCCATTAAGTGGCTGGCCCAGGTAGCGCATGGGTTTGTCCGGCGTGACGAACGCCAGGCCCGGACGCTTGACCGTCTGTTCGCTGTGCAGCCACCACAGGCCATCCCCCAGGGGTAGCGCATCGACTTGCTGCAACACGGCGGCAAAGCCGTTGCTCACGCAGTCGGCCTGGCGCAACAGGCGCGCGCCGCGCCACACCAATTCCTCGAAATCATCGGCCGATACGCCCAGGCTGATCATCTGTGCATCCAGCGCCAGTTCCTGCGGCGCGCCTTGCAACAATTTCAGCAAGGCCTCGGCGGAGCCGGCACGGCGTAACGCTTGGCCGAGGTCGGTTTCACCCAGGGCGCGGGTCAGCAGTTGCAGCAGGCGCAGGTGTTCATCGGATTTGGCGGCGATGCCGATGGCCAGATAGACGACCTGGCCATCGCCCCAGTCCACGCCTTCGGGAAACTGCAACAGGCGCACGCCGGTGGAAAACACCTGATCGCGGGTTTCCGGGGTGCCGTGGGGAATGGCAATGCCTTGGCCGAGAAAGGTCGAGCCTTGGGCTTCACGGGCTTGTAAGCCGCTGAGATAACCTTCGGCGACCAGGCCATCGGCCACCAGTTTTTCAGCGAGCAGGTGCAAGGCAGCAGATTTATCCACCGCCACCTGGCCCATGGATATCTGCTCTACAGTGAGCTCGAGCATGCCGTTCTCCTAGTTAGTGCGAGGTGCGCACTAGGTATTGTTTTGAATAAATCAGCTTAGCGGTGTTCGGAAACAACTGACTGAGCAGTCAATTGGCAGTAGCTACTCAGTGGCGAACATCGTAAAAATACGCTTGCTGAAACGTTTAATCTAGAATTTATGGCAGATTACGCGTTAATTGCGCAAGCTTGAAGGGCCACTCGGCGCCTGCTGTGGGACATTGGTCGCAGGCTGGAATCGGTTAGGATTGAACAAAATGTCGGGGCACGCTCTAAAAAACAAGGAAATCCCGGTTTGAAACTCAGTGATATCGCACGTCTGGCCGGTGTGTCCGTGACCACAGCCAGCTATGTCATCAATGGCAAGGCCGAACAACAGCGCATCAGTCACGCGACTGTCGAGCGAGTGCGGGCCGTGGTCCAGGCCCATGGTTTTACGCCTAACCCACAAGCCGCCGGATTGCGCAGCCGGCACACACGCACCTTGGGCTTTATCCTGCCGGATCTGGAAAACCCCAGTTACGCACGCATTGCCAAGTTGCTTGAACAGGGTGCGCGGGCGCGCGGCTATCAATTGCTGATCGCCAGCTCCGATGACGAGGCCGACAGCGAGCGCCAACTGCTGCAACTGTTCCGCGCGCGGCGTTGCGATGCCTTGTTCGTCGCCAGTTGCTTGCCGGCCAGCGATGACAGCTATCGCGAGCTGCAGGCCAAAGGCTTGCCGGTGATCGCCATCGACCGGGTCATGGAGCCCAGCGAGTTCTGCTCGGTGGTCAGCGATGACCGCCAAGCCTGCCAGCAACTCACCAGCAGCCTGCTGCAACCGTTGCCCAAGCAAATCGCGCTGATCGGCGCGCGCCCGGAGCTGAGCATCAGCCAGGAGCGCGCCGCAGGCTTCCGTGAAGCCCTGCACGGCTTTACCGGAGAGGTGATCATCGAACAGGGCGAAGCCTTCAGCCGAGACTGCGGGCGACAGCTGATGGAGCAATTACTGCAACGCCTGGGGCACTTGCCTGACGCTTTGGTGACCACGTCCTACGTGCTGCTGCAAGGCGTGTTTGACGCGCTGCACGACTTCC
Organism: Pseudomonas sp. R1-43-08; assembly: GCF_003852255.1. Taxonomy (NCBI): domain Bacteria; kingdom Pseudomonadati; phylum Pseudomonadota; class Gammaproteobacteria; order Pseudomonadales; family Pseudomonadaceae; genus Pseudomonas; species Pseudomonas sp. R1-43-08. Next base: position 902,470 of record NZ_CP027734.1, on the reverse strand, counting down.
CACTCAAGTCGCGGCCATTGCGCCTGGGCACCTTCGGCGACACTCAGTTGCTGGACTTCCTGCCGCTGCCGGTCAACGCCATGGCCCAGCAGCATCAACTGATCGCCGACACCGCCCTGCGCCTGGCGCTGGCCGCCATTGAAGAAGAACACTACCAGCCCGGCGTGCACGGGATCAGCCGCACCTTCAAGCAGCGCATTCACGAGGCCTGAGCGTGGAGCTGATCGACACCCACACCCACCTGGATTTTGCGGACTTCGATGGCGATCGCCACGAAGTCCTCGCCCGCAGCCGCGATCAGGGTGTGAGGCGCATGGTGCTGCTCGGTGTTTATCAGAAAAATTGGCAAAGGTTGTGGGATCTGGTGCTGGAGGATGAAGGCTTGTTCGCCGCCTTCGGCCTGCACCCGGTGTATCTCGATGAGCATCGCCCCGCCGACCTGTTGGAGTTGGGCGACTGGCTGACGCGACTGCAGGGCCATCGGCAGCTATGCGCCGTGGGTGAAATCGGCCTGGATTACTTTCTGGAGCACTTGGACCGCGAGCGCCAGCAAGCGCTGTTTGAGGCCCAGCTGCAACTGGCGGTGGACGTTCAACTGCCGGCCTTGCTGCATGTACGCCGCAGTCACGCGGCAGTGATCGCCACGCTCAAGCGCATCCGCCTGCCGCGTGGCGGCATCATTCATGCGTTCGCCGGCAGCCAGGAAGAAGCCCGCGAGTACATCAAGCTCGGCTTCAAGCTCGGCTTGGGCGGCGCCGCCACCTGGCCGCAGGCCCTGCGCATGCACAAGGTGCTGGCCCAATTGCCCCTGGAAGCCGTGGTGCTGGAGACCGACGCCCCGGATATGGCCCCGGCCATGTACCCGGGCCAGCGCAACAGCCCCGCGCACTTGCCGGCTATCTGCCACGCCCTGGCCGAACGGATGGGTATCAGCGCTTCACGGCTGGCTGAGGCGAGCACACGCAACGCGTGCGAGGTGTTCAATTGGTAGCGGGCTGACGGCTTGCAGGTTCAAGGTCATCCTTTGTCGATGACGGGCGTAGCGCAGCACCAGGCAATGGATCAACAGCGTCGTCAGGGAAATATTGAACTGCCCGATCACCGTGAGTAACCCCAGCCATTCAGCAAACAGTGCCGCCAGCAAGGTCACGCATGTCAGCATGATCATGCTCGGCCGCACCCGCGCCCATTGGTCCAGGGCGCGGAATTGGCGCAGCTGTTTCTGGCAACACAGCTGCAGGCACGCGTGGCAATACGTACAGATAAAGGGTTCGTCGATGGCAATGGCGTTCAGTCACGCCAGACAGCATCAAATCCGAACGAAAATTCCTACACGCGAAACGCGCCAATCAATTGCTTCAATTGCGTCACCTGCAGCGACAACTCGCGGCTGGCCGCTTCGGTCTGGTCGGCACCCTGCGCCGCGTGTTCGCCCGCACGATGAATGGCGACGATATTCTGGTCGATCTCATGGGCGACGGCCGTTTGCTGCTCCACGGCGGCGGCGATCTGCTGGTTCTGATCGACGATCATTCCTACCGCACCAAGGATGTTTTCCAAAGCCTGCTGGACTTTTTCCGACTGCCCCACCGTGCCACTGGCTGTGTCATGGCTGGCGCCCATGGCCTTGACCGCTGCGCCGACGCCGCTGTGCAGGCGCCCGATCATCTGCTCGATTTCTTCGGTGGACTGCTGGGTACGCTGGGCCAGCGTACGCACCTCATCGGCCACCACCGCAAAACCACGCCCCTGCTCACCTGCGCGCGCGGCCTCGATAGCCGCGTTGAGCGCCAGCAAGTTGGTTTGCGCGGCGATGCTTTTGATGACTTCCAGGACGCTGCTGATGGCCTGGCTGTCGGCCGCCAACTGGTTAATCACCCGCACCGACTCATCGATCTCCGTGGCCAGGCGCGCGATGCTGCCTTGCTGGGATTGCACCAGCCCACGGCCGCTGACGGTTTCATCGTTGACACTGCGGGCGCTGCCGACGGCGGCTGCGGCGCTGCGCGCGACCTCCTGCGCAGTGGACGACATCTGGTTCATCGCGGTTGCCACTTGCTCGATCTGGCTGCGTTGGCCGGCCACTGCCTGGTTGCTCTGCGCCGACACCGTTTGTACCTGCCCGGCTTGCAGCTCGACCTGGGCGACCGTGTGCCCGACGCGTTCGATCAAGTCGTGGATCTTGGCCACGGTGCCATTGAATACCTGGCCCAGGTCCCCCAGCTCATCGCGACTGTCGGCAACGAAGGTGACTGTCATATCGCCCGCCGCCACCTTGTCCATCATCGCCCCGAGGCTGCGCAAGGTCATGCGCGTGGACGCATAGAAGCCCGCGTATAAATAGAAAATCAGCGCAAACACCGCCGCCAGCGCCGTGACCAGCAGCAGCATGTGCAGGCGCTTTTGTGCCAGGCGTTGCTCCAGTTGCTGCTTGAGGAATGCCAGGGTGGCGTCATCCAGTTGATAGGTCTTGGCCATCAGTTGGCTGACGCCGTCGTAAAAGCCCTGCCACGGTGTGTCGAGGGTTTCAGCCACCACCACCTGTTCTTCGAACAACTCCGCACCCTGCTTGAGGCTGGCCCGGCTGGCCTGCGCCGCAGTATCGAGTGCTGCCTGCGCGGCATGACTGGCGCCAAGCGCATCCTGCAGCTTCAAGGCATATTCGCCCTGGAGTTTTTCCAGCTGCTGCAGCAGTTCGTCGAAGCGTGTGCTGGAGGATGAATTGATAAAACCCTGTCCGAGGGAATACGCGCCCATCGCCCGGCCCTCCCCCAGCAGCTGAGTGACTTGTGGGGTGACGGCGGTGATCAGGTCGCTGAGCTGACGCAGATCGCTCTGGGGATCACGGCTCAAGCCGGATTGACTGGCGATGATCTGGCTGAGTATCTGGGCCTGGTTGAGCAATTTGCCGATCAACGCACTTTTGTTGAGCAGTGAGGTTTCCTGTTGCTGAGCTTTGAAAGCGGCAATCAGTTCGTCACGCTTGGTGTCGAAGGCCGCAACCTGCTCGGGCTGGGTAGCCATCGCGCTGAGCCCCTGCACACGGCTGAGCACGCTCTGCTCCACGGCAGCGATCCTGGCTTCCAGGTCGCCGGCCTTGCCGGACTGGCCGAGGGTCGTATTGATCTGTACCTGGTTATTGAGCGCCTCCAGCTCGCGACGCACTATCAGGCTGCTGCCGAGTAGATCGAGGCTTTGCAGTTCGATGCGGGTGCCCTGGAATTCAGCCCAGGCGTCACGCACCAGAAAGTAATTGGTCGCCAGCATCGGCAGCAGGAACAGCACGCTGATCAGACTGAATTTCATGCCGAAACTCAGGCGATTCATCAATGCGACGGCGGGATAGAGCAAGCGCTTCACGGGTGATCCCCCTTTCTTTTATTTTTATTGAGGCGCAGGGCGGCGGCAGATAGCCACTATTTGGCGCTCTGTCTGTATAGCTCAATTTGAAAGGGAGTTTTGTAACGTAAGGTTAACGGCAGGGGGTTAACCCCTGCCGAGTGGCTCAGGGCAACACGGTCCAGATGGCAAACCCGGCATACCAAAGCACCGCCGCACGCAGCAGCAGTTCCCACAGGCGATCAAGGCTGTTGATGCCCTCGGCGCCCACCACTGGCGGCGGTATTTCTGCGGCGGCCAGGCCGACTTTTTCCACCAACTGTGCTGCGCTGATATCCCAGTTCAGTAGTTCGTGGAGCATCACCCGACTGACCCCGACGAAATTGCCCACCAGGGCAAAGCTCGCCGCCAGCAGGCGCACCGGCAGCCAGTCGAAGGCATGACGCAATTGCGTGGCGCGCTCGGCCACCAGCGGGTTCCGGCTGTGCTCACTGGCCAGCGCCAGCAGGCGGTAGGCCAGAGCGGCCACCGGGCCCAGCAGGAAATACCAGAAAATCACCGCGAAAAAGCTCTGGTAGGCCTGCCACAGCAAATAGCCCTGAACCCGCTCGAGCAACTGCTCGCCGTTGTCGGCACCCAGCGTCAGGTCACGTTCGGCCACATGCTCGGCGGCTTGCAGATCGCCCCGCCGCCAGGCATCACGAAACGGCCCCAGCGCGGCCAGCAGATCGCCACGGCCCAGGCTGTAGATCACCACCAGGACGTGCACCGGCAACGCCAACAAGCCATAGGCCACGGGTTCCAGCACCAACAGCAGCAAGCCCAGCAAGGCCACGGGCAGCACCACCAGCACCAGCAGGATCAGCCACGGCCGCGTCCCTATGCGCGGGCTCGATTCAAGCTTGGCCAGCTCACGCAGCCAGCCGCCGTCGCGCTGCAACCGCTGGCGCAAGGCCGAGAACTTCTCGATCCACACCGCCAACACCAGCACCAGGAAACTCATTGTTTATGTCCTCCATCCTGCAGCGCGCCGCGAAAGCGCATCCAATCAAAAGCCGGGCCCGGGTCGGTTTTGCGGCCGGGGGCGATGTCGCTGTGACCGCAGATACGCTGGGCAGTGATCCCAGGGTAGGCTGCGAGCAACTGGCGCGTCAGGTCAATCAGCGCCGCGTATTGGGCATCGGTGAATGGCAGCTCGTCGGTGCCTTCCAGCTCGATCCCCAGGGAGAAGTCATTACACACCTCACGCCCATCAAAGCTGGACACGCCTGCATGCCAGGCCCGGTCGCGGCACGCGACAAATTGCGTGACCGTGCCGTCGCGCTCAATCAGAAAATGCGCAGACACCCGTAGGCTGGCAATGCCTTCAAAGTAGGGGTGTTCCGAGACATCCAGGCGGTTCTGGAAAAACTCCTGCACTTTGCCCGTGGCGAACTGAGCCGGGGGCAGGCTGATGTTATGTATCACCAACAGCGATATCTCGCCGGCCGGGCGCTCGTTGAAGTTGGGCGAAGGGCAATGGCGAATGCCCTCGAACCAACCGCTGACGGGGTCCAACTGCATACAGGCTCCTTGAATGAGACGAAGTGTTACCAGTATGCCGCGTTCCGCCCTGCCGTTGCGATCACTTGCCGCGATTGAGTTGACGCAGGTTGCCAACCACCGCATCCAGCGCGCGCTCGAACAGCAAACCCTCGTCCAGGCTGCGCAGGGCGCCCTGCTTGAACGCCATGGCCAATTGGCCGGCGGTTTGCTCCAGCACCTTGAGCCCCGCGCGACTGACGAAAATATAACGATTAGTTGGCGCCATGATCGCGGTGAGCTTGCACCGCAGCGCGGTGTCCGGGCCCTGCTGGAACTCTACCCAACCGCCGATCCGTAACTGGTGAACCTTGAGCAGGTCCGGGTCATCGTCGGGCGGGTCTTCCAAGGCGTCCGACAACTGGCTGCCGAGAACCAAGGGCTCGCGGACTTCAATCAGCCTGTCGTCGCCCTCGCCTTCGCAGGTTTGAACGTGAAAGGCCTGCAAGCGCAAAAAGAATTCACGCGTACTGAAAGGATCGAACGCCGCACTGGCCAACCCGTCGCGCAATGCCTTGAGCAACCCTGGCAATTGCTCGAGCAAATGCCGGCCGGCCTCGGTGTCTTCGCGCAGGCCGACGCTCCAGATCAAGTCGTCCATGGTGCGCAGTTCGGTCTGCCATTGCACCGATTGTTCGCCATGCTTGAGAGTGGCCAGCAACAGTACCTGGCTCCAGGTTTGTTGCAGGAATTGCACCACGAACGGCGGCAAGGCCTTGCCCAACAACCGCCGGTTGAGCGCCTGGGCCACACGCTGGCGGGCCACCTCGGTACGCAGGCGCCCTTGCTCGACGTCACGGGTGTGCTGTTCGAGCAACTCGCTGCGCTGACGCTCTTCTTCAATGAATGCGCTCAGTTGCGTCAACAACTGCGAAAAAATCGCCGGGTCTTCAACGAACTCAGTCAACAGGCGCTGGATGACCTGTTCGATACGCAGGTACAGGCTGTCGTTCTGATCGCCATTCTGCGGGCTGTAACCCAGGGCGGCACTGGCGATCTCGTTGAGCAAGCGGCGTGCCGGATGCCCGGGGCAACTGAACAGGCTCTTGTCCAGCACGGCGACTTTCAATATCGGGATCTGCAGGCGCGCGATCAGGGCCTTGAAAGCGTGGGGCAGACTGCGGTCATTGAGGATGAACTCAAACAGCAGGGCGACGAGGTTGATCACATCCTCGTCCGCCGTCTCCACCACCCGCGACTTGCCGCTCTTGACGCTGACCCGGGTCAGCAACTGTTCGAGCTGGTTGCGCAGGTCGAAGTCGTCCTCCGCCGCAGGCTCCGGTACATATTGTTGCAAATGCGAAAGCAGACGCAGCAGGTCTCGGGTGGCGATGGGTTGCGGTTGTGCAGTGGCTTCAAGCGTCGGCGCTACGCTACCGCGCACCGCGACCAGCAGGGCTTGCAACGCGGCAAAGGCTTGTTGGCCGCTTTCATCGCACGGCGGTTCGGCAGCTGGCGCACGGGCCTGGTATTGAAGCTCACGCGCCGCACGCCCACCGGCACGACGGGACGGCACGCTCTTGAGTTCAGGCAGCACCCCGGTAGCGACCAGCAGTTGATTGGCGTCGCCATAGAGCTGGTCGGCATCGCTGAGTACATATTTCTCGAACAGCTTGAGCATGATCAGCTTGACCCGGATCTCCACCCCAAGGCTGCGGCCCGCCTGCAGAAAAAACTGACAAAGCCGTGCCGGGCCCAGTGGGTTCTCCTGATCGCTCATGCACCTGCCCAACACCTCACTCAACCGCGCGCTCAATTGCCCGAGCGCCAAGCCGTCACGGTGTTGCACGCGACCGAGCATCGCCTCCAGCGCCACGGCCTTTTCCCGCGCATCCGCCCGCGTACCGCTGGTCACCTCGTAGGACACCACCGGCACCGGATGCAACCCGACGCTATCGGCCTGGCCCAGGTTGGCGAAGGCCGCAAACAGCTGCTCCATGAACACGCGCTCGAAGTTCTTGCGCTTGAGGCGCAGGTCGCGCATGGCCTCGAAGAAAATATGCTGGTCGACGGTGCTACGGGCCTTGTCGGCCATTTCGAACAACGTGTCGTCGGCGTTATCGAACAGTTCCTGCAACCCCTGCTGCAGGTGTTGCGCGGCTTTGTCACGCACCTGCAACACCACCACCGGCAGGCGTGCGAGCGGCGATGGCGTGGCTTGAGCCTGCTTGATCGGCACCACCTTCCCGTCATTGTGCATCCTGGCCTCCTGAAGCGGCGGGTGTTGAGATGGGCAAGGAACGCAGGCAAGCCCTCTGGGCGCTGCCAATACCTGGTCACCATCAGGACGTCAAAGCTATGACGCCAATTGCAAGGCGCGAGATTATCTGGCAAATGAGGGCGGTTGCGCCAGCAAACTCTGCCCCTGCGCGCTAAATGACTGACCAGCCTGGGTTCCAATCCACACAACCCCTATAATCGCGACACTTTGTTTGTGGAGCCTGTTATGCCGAATCTGCGTCTTGCTGACCTCACCGCCGAAATCGAAGCCAACGTGCGCCGCGCACTGCTGGAAGACATCGGCAGTGGCGATATCACCGCACAGCTGATCCCGGCCGAACGGCTGGCCAAGGCCACGATCATTACCCGCGATGCCGCCGTTATCGCCGGTACCGCCTGGGTGGATACGGTATTCCGCCAACTGGACCCGCGCGTCGCAGTGCATTGGCAGGTCGCCGATGGTGAGCGTGTCAGTCCCGACCAGCCGCTGTTTCACCTTGAAGGCCCGGCGCGTTCGCTGCTCACCGGTGAACGCAGTGCGCTGAATTTCCTGCAGATGCTGTCCGGCGTCGCCACCCGTGCCCAATACCTGGCGGATTTCGTCGCCAGCACCCAGGTCAAGCTGCTGGACACCCGCAAGACCCTGCCGGGCCTGCGCCTGGCACAGAAATACGCCGTCACCTGCGGCGGCTGCCACAATCATCGCATCGGGTTGTATGACGCTTTCCTGATCAAGGAAAACCATATCGCCGCCTGCGGAGGCATTGCCCAGGCAATTGGCGCCGCCCACACGATTGCGCCGGGCAAACCGGTGGAAATCGAAGTGGAGAGTCTTGAGGAGTTGCGCGAAGCCTTGGCGGCGGGCGCCGACATCATCATGCTGGATGAGCTGAGCCTGGACGACATGCGCGAAGCCGTGCGGCTGAATGCGGGCAAGGCCAAGCTGGAAGCCAGCGGCGGGATCAATGAAAGCACCCTGCTGCCCATCGCCGAGACCGGCGTGGACTACATCTCCATTGGCGCGATGACCAAGGATGTGAAGGCGGTGGATTTGTCGATGCGGTTGAGTATCTAAAGCGCCCTGACTGTAGGAGCGAGCTTGCTCGCGAAAAACTCAAAGGCACCGCGTGCATTCAGAGTTCACGCGGTATCGTTAACGTTTTTCGCGAGCAAGCTCGCTCCTACAGGCTGCCTTCAAACTACGAGGTTGTTCATCTCGCAGTACTCTTCCCATTCGACGCCCAGCACTTCGGCGGCCTCCTTGTGCAAGACAAGGCGTGTGGCTTCGAACTCTTCCGGTGTAGAGGTGTATTTGAGGGTCAGTTCCCAAGGCTGGAGGCCCTGGCTTTCTGCCTCGTCCTCGAATGCCCACTGGACCTGATCACGCTGGTCATCCGCGCTCAGGTCCTTGATCTCTTCTTTAAGCTGCGGCGTTGCCTCGAGGTATTTGTCGAGTGCTGCTTGGTGCCGAACTTCCTGGGTCATCTCAGTCGTGGTCATGTCGTTCTCTTAGATCGAGGAATGGGGATGCATCTGGGTCATCAAGGTTGCGCAGATACAAAAGAGTGGGCGCGAATACCCGCTCGTCTGGCCTTCAGAACCATTCTGGGATCATCTGAAAACATTGCCTTTGAAACAGGCCTTTGAAACAGGCCCTTGAAACAGTGCTGCCTTGGTGCCCGAGACAGGAATCGAACCTGCGACCTTCGCGTTACGAGTGCGCTGCTCTACCGGCTGAGCTACACGGGCGGTGGGCTAAAGCTAGCACCGCATTGAACATGCGGCAACCGGCTCGCTCACCGCCCGGTCGCCGTCATGCTCCGTTGGCGCCACAGCCCTTGGCGACGTATTGCGCATCGGCAGTGGTTACACAGGTCCAGCCGGTGTTGGCGCTGCGCGTCAAGGTGATGGTCTTGCCCAGCACGGGCGCAGGCGCATCAAGGATTTCACAGCTGATGGAGCCGCTACCCGTCGCAACATCGCCTGTCACGTCGATCTTGCAATTGGCGGTGGGACTGTTGCCGCCGATCAGATCAAGCTTGGGCACCGTGCCTTGGTTGATGACATCCTCGTAGCCGGCCTTCAACGCGCTGATTTCCGCCAACCCTGCCGTGAACTTGGCCTTGGCCTGGTGCTTGGTGTACATGGGCAAGCCAATCGTGGCCAAAATGCCGATGATCGCCACGACGATCAACAATTCGATCAAGGTAAAGCCTTTCTGACGCATCACTTTCACTCTCCAGAATAGAACCATGACAAGGCGCGTCCTGCGCCCCGTATTGTGCAGCGGCGCCAGTGTACTCATCCCTGCGTGGCCCATCGCGTACCAGACGCACAATCTGACATTTTATCGGCCAACGCCAGCCTGGCCTGCATCCGCCCTCTGACTAAGCTGTAAATTCTCAACCTGCATGTGCGAAGGCGACATGAACGACACCTCAACGATCTACACCTGGCAAGGCATCAACCGCAAAGGCCGCCGGGTGTGCGGGCAAACCACGGGGCATGACCTGGCGCTGATCAAGGCGCAACTGCGCCAGCAAGGCATCTGCCCCGAGCGTGTGCGCAGGAAATCGTCGGGCCTGCCAAGCCTGGCTCCGCCGATTCAGTCCGCCGACATCGCCCTGTTCACCCGCCAGCTGGCGACGCTGTTGAAGGCTGGCATCCCCTTGTTGCAAGCTTTCGACATCATCCGCGAGGGCGTCGAGAACCGAGCGCTGCGCGAGTTGGTCGAGGGTTTGAAACAACACGTCGCCGCCGGTAACAGCCTGGCCAGCACGCTGCGCCAATACCCCCGTTATTTCGATGAGCTGTACTGCCATTTGATTGCCGCCGGTGAACAGGCAGGTGCCCTGGAAACGCTGCTGGAGCGAGTGGCCATTCATCTGGAAAAAAGCCAACGGCTCAAGACCAGAATCAAGAAAGCCATGACCTATCCTCTCGCCGTATTGGTGGTGGCCAGCCTGGTCAGCGCAGTGTTGCTGATGCAGGTGGTGCCGCAATTCCAGAACCTGTTCGCCGGGGTCGACAGCCCATTGCCCGGTTTTACCCTGGGGGTCATCGCCCTCTCCGACTTTCTGCGACAGGCCTGGTGGATGCTGGCGCTGGGCCTGGGCGCGGCAATAGGCGCGCTGCGCCACGCCTACCGGCTTTCGCCGGGTTTTCGCCACGGGCTGGAGGCGGGTTTGTTGAAAGTCCCCCTGGCAGGCAAACTGTTGAACAAAGCGGCCGTCGCCCGCTACGCCCGCACGCTTTCAACCACCTTTGCGGCAGGTGTTCCCCTGGTGCAGGCACTGGGCTCAGTGGCCGGCGCCGTCGGTAACGGCCCTTTCAAACAGGCAATCGAACATATGCGCCACGATGTATCAACGGGTATGCAGTTGAATCAATCCATGGCCGCCAGCGGGCTGTTTCCCGGCATGGCGATCCAGATGACAGCAATCGGCGAAGAGTCCGGCACGCTGGACCGCATGCTGGACAAGGTCGCGAGCCATTACGAGGCCGACGTAGAAACCCTCGTCGATAACCTTACCAGCCTGATGGAACCGCTGATCATGGTCGTGCTGGGGAGCATTGTCGGTGCATTGGTGATTGCGATGTACCTGCCGGTGTTTCAATTAGGGTCGGCATTTTGAGTGCGTTGCTGGGCGAGCAGCCCTGGGTGTTTGTGGGCGTGGCGCTGCTGCTGGGCCTGATCGTTGGCAGTTTCCTCAATGTGCTGGTCTGGCGCCTGCCCAAAATGCTCGAGCGGGAATGGCGCGCCCAGGCCCATGAAATTCTCGGCCTGCCCGTCGTACCGGCGGGGCCGGTCTATAACCTCATGCACCCCGGCTCGTGCTGCCCGCGCTGCGACCAGCGGATTCGCCCCTGGGAAAACATCCCCGTGCTCAGCTACCTGATGCTCAAGGGGCGTTGCAGCCATTGCCATGCAACCATCGGCGCGCGTTACCCCCTCACCGAACTGGCATGCGCGCTGATCAGCGCGAATGTCGCTTGGCATTTCGGTTTCAGCTGGCAGGCGGGCGCGGTGCTGCTGCTGAGTTGGGGGCTGCTGGGCATGAGCCTGATCGATGTGGATCACCAGTTGCTGCCGGATGCATTGGTGCTGCCACTGCTATGGCTGGGGCTTATGGTCAACAGCGCGGGCCTGCTGGCGACATTGCCCGATGCGTTATGGGGCGCGGTGTTTGGCTACATGAGCCTGTGGAGCGTGTTCTGGCTGTTCAAGCTGGTCACCGGCAAGGATGGCATGGGCCATGGTGACTTCAAGCTACTCGCATTGTTGGGAGCCTGGGGTGGCTGGCAAATCCTGCCGATGACGCTGTTGATGGCGTCACTGCTCGGCGTGTTCGTCGGCGTGCTGCTGATGCGCTGGCGCAAGACCGGAGCGTCGGTGCCGATGCCATTTGGCCCCTGCCTGGCAATTGCCGGCTGGATTGCATTGCTCTGGGGTGGTCAAATAACCGACTTCTATTTGCAGTCTGTCGGTTTCAGATGACCACTCCTGTTGCAACACCCTGGATTCTCGGCCTTACGGGCGGGATCGGCAGCGGTAAAAGCGCTGCGGCCCAGCACTTCACCAAGTTGGGTGTCGACCTGATCGACGCCGATCATGCAGCCCGCTGGGTGGTAGAGCCCGGCCGGCCGGCACTGGCGCGCATTGCCGAACATTTCGGCAGCGGCGTGCTGCAACCGGACGGCCAGCTGGACCGCGCCGCGTTGCGAAAATTGATTTTTGACGTACCCGCCGAACGTCTCTGGCTGGAAGGCTTGTTGCATCCGCTGATCGCCGAAGAGATTCGCGACCATCTGGCGCGCGCCCGATCACCCTACGCGATTCTGGTGTCACCGCTGCTGATCGAATCCGGTCAATACAGCATGACCCAACGGATCCTGGTGATCGACGTGCCGCAATCACTGCAGATTCAGCGTACCCTGCAGCGCGACGGCATCAGCGAGCAACAGGTGCAGGCCATTCTCAAGGCCCAGTCGAGCCGCGAAGACCGCCTGAACCATGCCGATGACGTATTGGTCAATGACCAGGACCTTGCCTGGCTGCACGGCGAGGTCGAGCGACTGCACCACTTTTATCTCACTTTGCGTGGAGGCCGATCATGAGCCAACCCTTGACCGTCGATTGCCCAACCTGCGGCGCCCCCGTGGAATGGAAACCCGACAACCTCAACCGGCCGTTCTGCTCGGACCGTTGCAAACTCATCGACCTGGGCGCCTGGGCTGCTGAAGAACACAAGATCCCGGTGGCCCCTGACGCCGAAGACGAATTGTTTTCCGAAGACCTGCCGCCGCGCCACTAAGGCCGCATAAAGGCGTATTCCTGCTGGTCGTCGAGGTTTTCCGCAAGGTATTGCAACTCGTCGGCCAGGTCTTCAAAGCTGCGCACGCCCTTGCTCTGCTCCACCACCGCGCTGAGCATGGCGCGCAGGGTCAGGCCCGGATCAAACCCGATTTCCTGTGCGGCGTCCTGGCTCCTGCGCAACTCCTGCCGTGCCCATTCGTACACACTCATGATTCGTGCTCCTGAAATTTCGACGAGCATGGGCCCGTGCGGCCATCCGGTGTTTGATCTGGATCAATCCCGCGAATCGTCATCCTTCCACGGCGCCGAGAGATAGCGGGTGCGGTTGAACGTCTCCAGCCAGTCCGGACAGAACACCACCAGGGCACTGATCACCATGCCGTTGATAAACGCTTCGGGAAAGATGATCAGCCACAGGTAGCCTACAAAGTCTTCCAGCCATTCCGGCATCGCAAATCGTCCATCGAACCATAGCAGCCCCAGGCCGGCCAACAGGCACAGCAACGCCGACAAGGCGGCAGCCAAAAAGCCGGAACAGAAGATGTACACAAAAGGGTTTCGCGGTTGCGCCCGCTCTACCAGCGCCGCACAGGTTTCGGTCACCAGCACCGGTAGCCCAATCAACAGCAGGCCGTTCACACCGACTGCGGCGAAATCCTGACGCCCCAGCCAGACCAAACCCAACTGCGCGGCACACCCACCCACGATCGCCAACGGCCAGTCCAGCAGCAAGGTCACGGCGGTCATGCCGATAAAATGGTAAGACACCCCCGTATCGAAATCCCGCCGCACCAGCCATAACATGAACAGCGCGAACACCGTGCCGAACAGCAAATGCTGGCGCCGTCGGTCGGCAAACACCTCGACCCAAGGCGCACGCCAGATCGCCCAGACCACCAGCGGGGCATACAACAGCCAGCCGATGCCAAGGGTCTGCGGCATCAGTACCGCCGCGCCGATCACCGTTTCACCTGTCTAGCCGCCTCATAGCCCGTCATGGGCCTGGCCGCATTGATCCTGTACATGAACGCCTCGTTTCCAGAGTCGCTGCCGGATAGTCAGATTACATCGCCAGGTTACAGGGTAGCCAGCTGTAAGGCTGAGCAACGCTGGGCCCGCAACGAGTCTTCCTGCGGTCATCATTTGAACGCTAAGCTACGCCTATGGATGACTCAGATTATTTGCGCCTGCTCACCGTAGCAGCCGAACAAGCCAACGCGTTCCTGTCCAATGCCCGCAAATGGGAGCGTGAGCGTTGGGTCTGTCAGCGCCTGTTGCAAGGCTTGAACGTGCCCTATCGCGCCGAGGAGTTCCACGCCGCCGGCCAGGAGCCGCCGGACGTGCTGTTTCGCGACGCCAGTTTTGAGGTGTTCTTCGTATTGGACGAAGGCCGCCGGCTGAACGACGAATGGCGCGACGAATTGCTGCGCCGGCGCAGCGCCTTTTCCTTGAGCCAACTGGTGCGCCGCGAAGCCAAGCCAAGGCGCATCCCTGCCCACGAGTTCCTCCTGCGCCTGGCCCCGACCCTGCGCAAAAAAGCGCACAACTACAAAGAACGCGGAATGGACCTGGGGGAACTGGACCTCATTGCCTTCACCAGCCTCAAACGCGAAGTGCTGGACCTCAACAGCCACTTCCCACCGCCTACCGAATATCTGCGCCAGGGCTGGCGCTCGCTGTCGCTGGTGGGGCCAACCTTTGCGCGGGTACTGTTCGCGCATCCGGAAGCGCCGGATTTCTTGCGCAACAACCTGGGCCGCAGCATAGTGTTCGATGTGGGCATCAGCCTTTGATGCCCTGGCTGTAACGTGGCGCCCTTTTGCAACGTCTACCTGACGAGGCCTTTATGACCAGCCGCCTGAAACCCGATGACCAACAGCATGTCGAAGAGTACCTGCAACTCTCCCAGCACAGAGTCGAGCGCAAGCCTTTCAGGCCGTGGCTGCTCCTTGGTGTGGTGCTGGTGGTGGTGATCGGGCTCGGCTTGCTGAGCCGCCTTTTGAGTTACCTGACGCTATGAGCTGCCTGGCGCTCGCGGGGGTAACTGCTCCGATTTCTTTTAGCCTTGCGAGATATCCCCATGACCCATCGTATTATTGTCGTCGGCGGCGGTGCCGGCGGCCTGGAGCTAGCGACCCGCCTGGGTAAGACTCTGGGCAAACGCGGCAAAGCCAGCATCACGCTGGTGGACGCCAACCTGACGCATATCTGGAAACCGCTGCTGCATGAAGTCGCGGCCGGCTCGCTGAACTCTTCGGAAGACGAACTCAATTACGTCGCCCAGGCGAAATGGAACCACTTCGAGTTCCAGCTGGGGCGTATGAGCGGGCTTGACCGTGAACAGAAGAAAATCCAACTGGCCGCCACCCTCGACGAAGAGGGCCGGGAGCTGGTACCTGCGCGCGTACTGAGCTACGACAGCCTGGTGATTGCCGTGGGCAGCACCACCAACGATTTCGGCACCGAGGGCGCGGCGCAGCATTGCCTGTTCCTCGACACCCGCAAGCAGGCCGAGCGCTTCCATCAGCGGTTGCTCAACCATTACCTGCGCGCACACGCCGGGCAAACCGACACCATTGAACAGATCAGCGTCGCCATCGTCGGCGCCGGCGCCACCGGCGTCGAACTGGCCGCCGAACTGCATAACGCGGCCCATGAGCTGGCAGCGTACGGCCTGGACCGTATCAAGCCGGAAAACATGCACATCACCCTGATCGAAGCCGGCCCTCGGGTATTGCCCGCGCTGCCGGAGCGGATTGGCGGGCCTGTGCATAAAACCCTGGAAAAATTGGGGGTGACCGTGCTGACCAACTCGGCCGTCAGCGAAGTGACCGCCGACGCGCTGATCACCAGCAGCGGCCAGGTGATCCCGGCCAGCCTTAAAGTGTGGGCCGCCGGGATTCGCGCACCGGGTTTTCTCAAGGACCTCGATGGCCTGGAGACCAACCGCATCAACCAACTGCAGGTGCTGCCGACGCTGCAGACCACCCGCGACGAAAACATCTTCGCCTTTGGCGATTGCGCCGCCTGCCCGCAACCGGGCACCGACCGCAATGTTCCGCCACGCGCGCAAGCCGCTCACCAACAGGCTTCATTGCTCGCCAAATCGCTGAAGCTGCGGATTGAAGGCAAGGAGCTGCCGACCTACAAGTACACCGACTACGGCTCGCTGATCTCGCTGTCGCGATTCTCCGCCGTGGGCAACTTGATGGGCAACCTGACCGGCAGTGTGATGCTGGAGGGCTGGCTGGCGCGGATGTTCTACGTGTCGCTGTACCGTATGCACCAGATGGCGCTGTATGGCTTTTTCCGCACGGCGATGCTGATGCTGGGCAGCAAGATCGGTCGGGGGACTGAGCCGCGTCTGAAACTGCACTGAGACATGTGGGAGGGGGCTTGCTCCCGATAGCGGTGGGTCAGGTAAAAATACTTAACTGACCCACCGCTATCGGGAGCAAGCCCCCTCCCACATTGGTGCTGTGTTGAACTTGAGATAATTTTCAGACAAAAAAAATCCCCGTATCTTTCAATACGAGGATTTTTAATATGGTCGGGGTAGGGGGATTCGAACTCCCGACATCCTGCTCCCAAAGCAGGCGCGCTACCGGACTGCGCTATACCCCGGTAATAAAAAGGCGACCTTTCAGTCGCCTTCTTCGATCAGTGCTTTTGGCCTCTGATCTTAAGATCTGATTCCAGCGTTAACTGGTCTCAAAAATGGTGGGTCGTGTGGGATTCGAACCTACGACCAATTGGTTAAAAGCCAACTGCTCTACCAACTGAGCTAACGACCCAAATATGGTCGGGGTAGGGGGATTCGAACTCCCGACATCCTGCTCCCAAAGCAGGCGCGCTACCGGACTGCGCTATACCCCGGTTTGAAATTGGCTCCGTGACCAGGACTCGAACCTGGGACCCAATGATTAACAGTCATTTGCTCTACCGACTGAGCTATCACGGAACTACATATTTCAAAGTGCAACTTTTACTACGGTAAAACCTTCTCTTCGACCCTGTCCGTATCGCTACGTTAGCGTCTCTGAGGCGCGCTATTCTACAATCTTAAAAACCCCTGTCAACCCTTTAAATTGCTTTTAAGACAATGATTTGCGCTTCTTTCTGATTTCTTCTTGGGGAGAAGAAACCCGTGGGCTGACGTTGCTGCGGGGCGCACTTTACAAGCCTTTGCCTTACAGTTCAACGCCCTATCGAAAAAAAAGGCCCCGAATGCGGGGCCTCCTCTTACAGCACTGGCTGCCAGGCTTAATGGAAGACGATTTCGTCGTTCTCCACCGTCGCCTTGACGGGGGTGCCGGGCATAAAGCTGCCCGACAGGATCAGCTGTGCCAGCGGGTTTTCGATCCAGCGCTGGATCGCGCGCTTCAACGGCCGTGCGCCATACACCGGGTCGTAACCCACCGCGATCAGCTTGTCCAACGCCTCACTGCTCAGCTCCAGCGCCAGTTCGCGCTCGGCCAGGCGTGCCCGCAGGCGTCCCAACTGGATCTCGGTGATACCGGCAATCTGATCCCGGGCCAAAGGCTCGAAGATCACCACTTCATCCACCCGGTTGATAAATTCCGGGCGGAAGTGCGAGGTCAGCGCATCCATCACCGCTGCCCGCTGGGCCTCGCGATCGCCCACCAACTCCTGGATCTGCGCCGAGCCCAGGTTAGAGGTCATCACAATCACCGTGTTGCGGAAATCCACTGTACGGCCGTGGCTGTCGGTCAGGCGGCCGTCCTCGAGCACTTGCAACAGGATGTTGAACACATCCGGGTGCGCCTTCTCGACCTCGTCCAGCAAGATCACCGAGTAAGGCTTACGCCGCACGGCCTCGGTCAGGTAACCGCCCTCCTCGTAGCCCACATAGCCTGGTGGTGCGCCGATCAGGCGAGCCACCGAGTGTTTCTCCATGAACTCGGACATGTCGATGCGCACCATCGCCTCTTCAGTATCGAAGAGGAATTCGGCCAAGGCCTTGCACAGCTCGGTCTTACCCACTCCGGTCGGGCCGAGGAACATGAACGATCCACTCGGGCGATTCGGGTCGGACAACCCGGCGCGGGTACGCCGCACCGCATTGGACACCGCCACCACGGCCTCTTCCTGGCCAATGACGCGCTGGTGCAACAGGCTTTCCATCTTCAGCAGCTTGTCGCGTTCGCCCTCAAGCATTTTCGACACAGGAATGCCGGTCCACTTGGAGACCACCTCGGCTATTTCTTCCTCGGTCACCTTGCTGCGCAGTAACTGGTTCTCACTGTGCCCGTGCTGGTCGACCATCTGCAGGCTGCGTTCCAGGTCCGGGATCACCCCGTACTGCAACTCGGCCATGCGGTTCAGATCGCCCTTGCGGCGTGCGGCTTCCAGCTCCTGGCGCGACTGCTCGATTTTCTGCTGGATCTGCGCCGAACCCTGCACTTCGGCTTTTTCCGAGGTCCAGATTTCTTCGAGGTCCGAATACTCCCGCTCCAGGCGGACGATTTCTTCCTGGAGTTTTTCCAGACGTTTCTTCGCCGCCTCATCCTCTTCTTTCTTCAGCGCCTGGGATTCGACTTTCAGTTGAATCAGGCGGCGATCCAGGCGGTCGAGCACTTCCGGCTTGGAGTCGATCTCCATGCGAATCCGGCTGGCCGCTTCGTCGATCAAATCGATGGCCTTGTCGGGCAATTGACGATCGGTGATATAGCGATGGCTCAACTTGGCCGCCGCAATGATCGCGCCGTCAGTGATCGCGACTTTATGGTGGACCTCATAACGCTCTTTCAGGCCACGCAGGATGGCGATGGTGTCCTCTTCGCTGGGTTCTTCCACCAGCACTTTCTGGAAACGCCGCTCCAGAGCCGCGTCCTTTTCAATGTACTGACGGTATTCGTTGAGCGTGGTGGCACCGACGCAATGCAACTCGCCTCGCGCCAGGGCAGGCTTGAGCATATTGCCGGCATCCATGGAGCCCTCGCCTTTACCGGCACCGACCATGGTGTGCAGTTCGTCGATAAACAGAATGATCTGCCCTTCCTGCTTGGACAATTCATTGAGCAGGGATTTGAGGCGCTCTTCGAACTCGCCACGGAACTTGGCGCCGGCGATCAGCGAGCCCATGTCCAGGGACAGCAGGCGCTTGCCTTTAAGGCCGTCCGGCACTTCACCATTGATGATGCGCTGGGCCAAGCCCTCGGCGATGGCGGTTTTACCCACGCCAGGCTCACCGATCAGCACGGGGTTGTTCTTGGTACGGCGTTGCAGCACTTGGATGGTGCGACGAATTTCATCGTCACGGCCGATGACCGGGTCAAGCTTGCCCTCTTCGGCGCGCTTGGTCAGGTCAACGGTGTATTTATCCAGGGCTTGGCGCGACTCCTCGTGGTTGGGGTCATTCACCGCCTCGCCGCCGCGCAGATTGTTGATGGCGTTTTCCAGCGCTTTCTTGCTCACACCCTGGCCCAGCAACAATTTGCCGAGCTTGCTGTTGTCGTCCATGGCGGCGAGCAGCACGAGCTCGCTGGAGATGAACTGGTCACCTTTCTGTTGGGCCAGGCGGTCAGCCTGGTTCAGCAGGCGCGCCAGGTCCTGGGACATATTCACGTCGCCGGTAGGATTCTGGATTTTCGGCAGTTGGTCGAGCTCTTTGCTCAACTCCTTGCGCAGGCTGTTAATGTCAAAGCCCACCTGCATCAACAAGGGCTTGATAGAACCACCTTGTTGCTCCAGGAGCGCCTGCATCAAGTGCGCAGGTTCAATTGCCGGGTGGTCGAGACCGACCGCCAGGGATTGGGAGTCCGATAAGGCCAACTGCAATTTGCTGGTTAAACGATCAATACGCATAAGTCACCTTCCTTTTGAGCAGGCCGGAGCTGTAGAAACATCCTGAATGAAGAAACCTGCCAGATACCCCTATAGATGGGGTGGATTCTGGGGGATTCAAGCAGCGGATGGTTGATACAGATCAGGACAGTCTAGCGTTCGAGCCAGATAAGGGAGGCGAACCGGCCCGTGCGTGGGCTGCGGCGATAAGAAAAGAAGCGCGGGTCGGTTACGGTGCACAAACCGCCACCATACACAGCGCTAATGCCCCGCGCAGACAGGCGCAGACGGGCGAGCTGATAGATATCGGCCATGAACTTGCCGGGATTACAGCTGGGCACGAAGGCCTGGGCAGTCGCAGGTAGTTGTTGCATGAAGGCTTCACGCACCTCGGGTCCGACTTCAAAGGCCTGCGGACCAATGGCCGGGCCGAGCCAGACCAGCACGTCGGCGGGGTCGCACCCCAGGCTGTCGAAGGCTGCCTCCAGCACCCCGGCCGCGAGCCCACGCCAACCGGCATGAGCCGCCGCCACACGGGTGCCCGCTCGATTGCAGAACAATGCAGGCAGGCAATCAGCCGTCATCGCGGTGCAGGCGATACCAGGGGTGCTGGTCCAACTGCCATCCGCTTCGGCGATACGACCCGGGTCGGCCTCGACCACAGTGGTCCCGTGGACTTGGCGCAACCAGGCCGGCTGGATACCGAAGGCATCGGTAAGACGGCGACGATTTTCCAGGACCGCCTCAAGGCTGTCCTCGACGTGATCGCCCAGGTTGAGGCTGTCGAACGGCGCCACGCTGACGCCGCCCGCACGGGTGGTGACGCAGGCTTTGACCTGAGACGGCGCGGGCCAGTCAGGTATCAGCCAGTCACTCATCCGATAAACGCCTCGCGATCCTGCTTGAGCAGCGACAACAACCAGACCAGATCGTCTGGAAGCGGCGATTCCCAGCTCATGCGCTTACCGCTCGTCGGATGATCCAGTTCCAGGAAGCGTGCATGCAGCGCCTGGCGCGGGAACGTCTTGAGCGATTCAACCATGGTCTGGCTGGCCGCCGGCGGAATACGGAAGCGACCACCGTAGGCCGGATCGCCAACCAACGGGAAGTTGATGTGGGCCATGTGCACGCGGATCTGGTGGGTACGACCGGTTTCCAGCTTGACCCGCACGTGCGTGTGGGAACGGAAACGCTCCAGCACGCGATAGTGGCTGACGGCCTGCTTGCCGCCCTCCATCACCGCCATGCGCTGGCGCTGCTGGCCGTGGCGACCGATAGGGGCGTTGATCTTGCCCCCGGCCACCACGACGCCGATCACGATGCACTCGTAGATCCGGCTGACGCTGCGACTCTGCAATTGAGTAACCAGTTGCGTCTGCGCCTGAATGGTCTTGGCCACCACCATCAGGCCGGTGGTGTCCTTGTCCAGACGGTGCACGATGCCGCAGCGCGGCACATTGATGATGTCCGGCACGTGGTGCAACAGGGCATTGAGCAAGGTGCCATCAGCGTGCCCGGCAGCCGGGTGAACCACCAGGCCTGCGGGTTTGTTGATGACCAGGATGTCGTCGTCTTCATAGACGATATCCAGCTCGATGTCCTGGGCAACCCATTCTCCCTGGGCTTCCTGCTCGGCAGTCAGCTCAAGAATCGCACCGCCATGCACTATGTCTCGCGGGCGGATAACCGCTCCATCCACAGTCAGGCGGCCGTCTTTGATCCAGGCGGAAAGGCGCGAGCGCGAGTGCTCAGCGAATAATTGTGCGGCGACTTGATCGAGGCGTTGGCCGCCCAATTCGGACGGCACCTCTGCGCGAAGTTCAATTTTATCGGACATGCTCAGACTAGGCGTGGCACAGCCTTTGGTTTCGGCTGCGCGCTTGTGGTTAAATACGGCGTCTTTTGCCCCGAGGCTTTCAACGGGGCGCTCATCATAACAGGACGGCCCCGCCCAAGACAGCGGCCGTCATAGGGACGCAAGCCGCCATGCAAGTGAAACACCTGCTGCTGATCGCCATCCTCGCCATGACTGCTGCTTGCTCGTCAACCAAGGACGTCGTCGACGAAAACCTGAGCGAAGTCGAGCTATACCAGCAAGCTCAAACTGACTTGGACAATAATAGCTACACCAGCGCCACAGCGAAGCTGAAGGCCCTGGAGTCGCGCTATCCGTTCGGACGCTATGCCGACCAGGCCCAGCTTGAGCTGATCTACGCCAACTATAAAAACGCCGAACCGGAAGCTGCCAAGTCCGCTGCCGAGCGTTTTATCCGCCTGCACCCGCAGCATCCGAACGTGGACTACGCCTACTACATGAAGGGCCTGACCTCGTTCGACCAGGACGTCGGCCTGCTGGCGCGCTTCCTGCCGCTGGACATGACCAAGCGTGACCCGGGCGCTGCCCGCGACTCCTACAACGAGTTCGCCCAGCTGACCAGCCGCTACCCGAACAGCCGCTACGCGCCGGACGCCAAGCAGCGCATGATCTACCTGCGCAACCTGCTGGCTTCCTACGAGATCCACGTGGCCCACTACTACCTGACCCGTCAGGCGTACGTGGCCGCCGCCAACCGTGGCCGCTACGTGGTGGAGAACTTCCAGGAAACCCCTTCGGTGGGCGACGGCCTGGCCGTGATGACCGAGGCTTACCAGCGCCTGCACCTGGACGAACTGGCAAGCACCAGCCTGGAAACCCTGAAGCTCAACTATCCGGACCACCCAAGCCTGAAAGACGGCCAGTTCGTGCCTCAGGTTGACGAAGCCGACAACCGTTCGTGGCTGAGCAAATACACCCTGGGCCTGATCGAGTCCCGCCCACCGCTGCCGCCGGGCGAAACACGCGCCAACCAGGACGTGATCAAGCAGTACCAGGACGCCAAGGACGCGATTCCTTCGGATCTCAAGCCGCACGACGAGAACGGCGACGTGATCGAAGAGGAAGAGCCGCAAGCCCTGGGCAACAACCAGGACCGCTCGTGGTTCAGCTACATGACCTTCGGTGTGTTCGACTGACCGTTCGACGCAACGCAAAAGGGAGCTCTCAGGAGCTCCCTTTTTCATGGGCGAGTATTTATTGCGCTGTGCGCCCATGGCGACCTTGGCTAAACTGGCGCATTCCTCATCGAGAAACTGCCCATCATGCTTCGTCTATTGTTCTGGATCGCCGTCATTGCCGCTGCGGTATGGCTCTGGCGCAAATTTAAAAGCGCAGCGTCCGGCCAACCCCGTACCGGCGAACCCAATGCCGCACTGATGGTGCGTTGCGCCCATTGCGGCGTGCATGTGCCGCAGGATCGTGCCCTGAGCTCGGGCCAGCAATGGTATTGCACCCAGGCGCACCTGCAGCAAGGGCCGAAGTCTATCCAGCGTTAAGTCGACCGGCGGGCGCGTAAGGTGCCGGGTCGATGATCGGCGCATGCCCCAGCAACAAGTCGGCAAACAACTGGCAGGACGCCGGGGCAAGCACCAGGCCGTTGCGGTAGTGCCCGCAATTGAGCCACAGGCCTTTGAAGCCGGGCACCTCGCCGATATAAGGGATGCCTTCCGGCGAGCCGGGCCGCAACCCCGCCCAATGCCCCACCACCTCGGCGTCCGCCAGGGCGGGAAGCAGTTCCACCGCAGAAGCCTTGAGACTTTCCAGTGCGGTTTCGGTCGGCGTTTTATCGAACCCCTCATGCTCCAGGGTGCTGCCAATCAGAATGTGCCCATCCCGTCGCGGGATCGCATAGCGTCCTTTGGCCAGGACCATACTCGATAAAAAATCAGGCGCGCATTTGTAGAGGATCATCTGGCCCTTTACCGGCTCCACGGGCAGCGCCAAGCCCAGTTTTCCCAGCAACGCCCCGCTCCAGGCACCGGCCGCAAGCACCACCTGATCACCCGTGATGACGCCAGCAGACGTATTCACGCCCACCACAGTGCCGCCTTCCACAATAAATCCAGCGACCTCGCACTGCTCGTGAATCGTCACACCGGGCAGCGCCGACAACGCCGCCTTGAGTGATTTGACCAGGCGCGGATTGCGCACATTGGCCACGTCGGCCATGTAGATCGCCCGCGAATAACCGCCGCCCAGCACCGGGACCGCGTCATGGACGGCCGACACGTCCACTTTGCTCAAGGGCCGGCCTTCACGCGCAGCCCAGGCCAGAGCCTCGGCTTCGTCATCCAGATCGAGCCAATACAGGCCCGTGGTGTGAACCTCAGGATCAACCCCGGTCGCGGCGAACAGCCGTTGCGCCAGTTGCGGGTAGAAATCCTGGGACCAGTGGGCTAAAGCGGTCACCGCCGGACTATAGCGCCACGGATACAACGGCGAAACAATTCCGCCGCCGGCCCAGGATGATTCCTGCCCAAGCCCGGCGCGCTCCAGCAATATGACCGCCAGCCCCCGGTTCGCCAGGTTGTATGCCGTCAACAAGCCAATCACTCCGCCGCCGACAATCACTACTCGCTGTTGCTTAGCCATCATTTGATCCAGCCGATAAAAAGGTAAAAGCGCGCCCGGCGCCCATTCATCCAGCACTCTCATCACTGCCCCCAGCATGCCTTGAGCGGCATCTCTGGCGCCGCTCCCGGATTGCTCCGCATGCCGGTGCTGGTCAAGCTGAACCGGCCACAGGCGTCGTCCGCCATGACAGAGCCCGTGGCAGGCGTGGCCAGCAAGGCAAAGTCCTGAGGGTTCAAGACTGAGCTGATTCTATAGTGATCGTTGCCTGTACTGACGCCGCTTGCATCAATATAAGTGCCGTTGCGCGTGTAAAAACGCTCCAGGTACTGAGCTTGCTCGGCCAGCAGCGCGACGATCTGCACCCGGTGGACCTTTTTCACCTGGACGGTATATGCGGGGTAAGCGATTCCGCCCAGCAACGCAATGATCGCCACGGCGATCAATAATTCGATCAGGGTAAAGCCCTGGCTATCCATGCCCATTCGATTGCTCCTTATTGAAGTTGCCGCCATAAGACTCGCCGAAACCGTTCGCCGTCGCCCTCCTCCACCCGCGCATACACAGCCTCCAGCACGGTGCGCGATTGGCCACCCAGCCCGACGGCCGTCACGCGGAAGAGCGCGGCTGGGGCATACGGCGGCAAATGTGTCTGGCCCGAACCCACGCCCAGGGATTGAACGCCATACACCCCGTCCTTGAACGCCACCCACGTCACCGCCGAGACCGGATTGTGTCCGGCGCCCACCACCGATGAAGCTTCATCGGGCGGCGCGCAACTGATGATCGACTGGCAAACCGGCATCACCTGCCCGCCCCTGCGCACCGCCGACTCCCCCAGCCGCAGGCCACTTTCAGCCGTCTGGAACGATTGATTACGCTGCCACAGGCTATTAGCCGCCTTCTGCTGAGCGAGCGCGCCCTGCATCGACGACAACCCCACCAGTGACAACAACAGCAGAAATACCAGGCTGATCAGCAATACCATCCCCGCCTGCCGCACCTGGCTACACCGCATCATTGTCATCGCCCTAATCCAGCCGGTTGCGCAGTGCCGCCACGACGGCGTAGGCCTGGTCTTTCACCCGCCCGGTGGGGTCTTGCAGGGTCATGAGGATGCGCACGCTGCGTATCAACGATGCGTCGGCCGGGTGGCTGTCGTAACGCACCACGCCGGTCGATTCAGGCCTGGCCGCCACACCAAAACTGATCTCGAAGGCCCGTACGTTATCCATCAGTACGGCTTTGGCCGGAGCTGACGGGGTACTGATCTTCAACTGACCCGTCTCATAGGTGTAGGTGAGCTCGCGTATAGCGAAACGAATCTGCCCGGGCGCAATCCCAGACGGCGTCCCGGTATAGGCCTGGGCGGCCTCTTTGCAGTCGGATACCACCGTCCAGTCAGGCTTGCCTGTACTGTCGCTGGCATTGGCGGTCACCAGAGTCAGTGACTTTGCGCTTGTCGAAGTTTCCCAGCCAATCGGCCGATCAAAGGCCGCCGGGGCGTTGTCGATAAAAGCCGTGGCCAGACACCCCAGCATGCCCGTCTGGCGAATATCCTGAGTCATCTTGCTCAGGACGAACCGCGCATCGTCCTGCAGCACCATGGCGGCCTGCTGGCTGGCCTGGGTCAACCGCGAACCGATCAGCACCTGGCTCGCCCCGAGCACTACCACCAGCCCGACGGCCAGCGCCAGCAGCAACTCCACCAGCCCGAAACCTCGCGCAGGACGGATCATTGCAACCGCCCTTGCCCATTGGCGATCCGACTGGTCAGGGTGAAGGTTTGCCGCTCACCCAGTCTGCTCCTGACATCCTCCCAACTGATGCTGACAGTGACCTCATCGCCGCTGGCCGCTATCGCACCCTTGGCGTCCTTGCCGGCAAAACCAGTGATATTGGCCTCGAAGTCACGCAGGTCCAGGTCACGCACGCTGGTAGCCGAGGTGCTGCCGGTGCGAGCCTGGGAGTAATCGACAGCGGCGTTGGCGCGAATACGGTCGAGCATGTCGTAGGCAATAAAACTGGCTTGGCTGGTCATCCTTGCGCTGTCGGTGGTCTTGAGCGCGTTGAGCTGGATCGCTGCGGCCCCCAGCAGTCCGAGCGCCAGGACCAGCACCGCGACCAGCACCTCGATCAGCGTCATGCCGGATTGGTGCCGATAAAAAGCGCGTAGAGAAAATATATTCCGGCAGAAAGGCATACCGTCGTCATCCATGTCGAAGGCCTCAGGAAAACAGGAAAAACCTGCTGTGCGTCCCAAGACTAGCGTCGGTTTTCGACCGCTGCCGCTACCGGAACAAAGGGAAATACATTGGACGTAAAGGCCATCATTCAGCACCAGGGACCAAGCGCTATACCTATGCCTGCCACTTGACGATCACTCGCATCCACGGAGGGAGCACACATGACACAACGAGGTTTCACCCTGATCGAATTACTGCTGGGATTGATCTTGACGGGTGTTCTGGCGCAACTGGCCATACCCAACTTCAAAGGTTTGCTGGAATCGCAGCAGCGACAAAGCGTGGCCCAGGCACTGGCCGACGGGCTGCGTTACGCGCGCACCGAGGCGATTGCACGCAATCGTGCGGTGGTGATCCATGCGCGGGATGAGGACTGGAGCCAAGGATGGCGGGTGATACTGGATATCAGTGGGCGCGGCCACCTGGACGACGAGAATCCGGTGCTACTGGAGCGACAGGACAGCGGGCAAGTACCGGTTGCCGGCAACGGCCCGGTCAGCAGCCAGGTTCGTTTCAGCGGTTTGGGGGAGCCAGTGTTTGCGGGCGGGGGATTTCGTGCCGGCACCGTGCATGTGTGCGACACACAACCGGCCCAGAGTCTGTATCAGGTCGTGCTCGCTCCCAGCGGGCGTATCAGCCTGCGCAGTGACAAGACCGAGCAGGCGCTATGCCGAAGTTAAGGCAGCCTCCAGGGTTCAGAGCAGCGAGCGAACCCGTAACTCCTTGGGCATTGAAAACGTAATGTTTTCTTCCCGGCCCGCCAGCTCATCGGCGCCGGTGGCACCCCAGGCGTGCAATTGCTGGATCACGCCGCGCACCAAAACTTCCGGGGCCGAGGCGCCTGCCGTAATGCCGATGCGCTCTACGCCGTCGAACCAGCTACGCTGCATGTCCTCGGCACCGTCGATCAGGTACGCCGGCGTCGCCATGCGCTCAGCCAACTCACGCAAACGGTTGGAGTTGGAGCTGTTGGGGCTGCCGACCACCAGCACCACATCACACTCATCGGCCAGTTGCTTGACTGCATCCTGGCGGTTTTGCGTGGCGTAGCAGATGTCGTCCTTGCGCGGGCCGCCGATGGCCGGGAATCGCGTGCGCAGGGCGTCGATAACGCGGCTGGTATCGTCCATGGACAAGGTGGTCTGGGTGACGAAGGCCAAGCGTTCAGGGTTTTGCACCTGCAAGCTGGCAACGTCTTTTTCGTCTTCTACCAGGTAGATCGCGCCGCCATTACTGGAGTCATACTGGCCCATGGTGCCTTCGACCTCCGGATGGCCGGCGTGGCCGATCAGGATGCATTCGCGGCCATCACGGCTGTAGCGCGCCACTTCGATGTGCACCTTGGTCACCAGCGGGCACGTGGCGTCGAACACTTTCAGGCCACGGCCGGCCGCTTCGGTGCGTACGGCCTGGGACACACCATGGGCACTGAAGATAACGATGACATCATCGGGCACCTGGTCGAGCTCTTCGACGAAGATGGCTCCGCGAGCACGCAGGTCTTCGACCACGAACTTGTTGTGGACGACTTCATGCCGCACATAAATCGGCGGGCCGAAGACTTCCAGGGCGCGGTTGACGATTTCGATCGCCCGGTCCACGCCGGCGCAGAAGCCACGGGGGTTGGCGAGTTTGATTTGCATGCTGTGCCTCGTGTCTTGCAGCCACTTTGGGCCAGGTTTGTGCTGACCTAAAGGACAATGGGGATCAAAGGTGGGAGGGGGTAAGCCCTAATGCCAGTCAGTTAAGCGTACACCACCGTCTGTAGGAGCGAGCTTGCTCGCGAAAAACTCACAGGCACCGCGTTTATTCAGGAAGCACGCGTTATCGTTGACGTTTTTCGCGAGCAAGCTCGCTCCTACAAAAAGTCTTAACTGACTGGCATTAGGGCAAGCCCCCTCCCACATTTTAGACCAGCGCCTTGACGTTGATGATCTCGACGTCAAAGGTCAGTGTCTTGCCGGCCAGCGGGTGGTTGAAGTCGATGGTCACTTGCGCGTCATCGAAGGCTTTGACCACGCCGGGCAATTCCGTATTCGCCGCATCATTGAAGATCACCAGCAGGCCTTCCGACAGGTCCATGCCTTCGAACTGCGAACGCGGGATGATCTGCACGTTTTGCGGGTTGGGCTGGCCAAAGGCATTTTCCGGCGGGATCTGCAGGTTGCGCTTATCGCCAGCCTTGAATCCGAACAGCGCCGTTTCAAAACCCGGCAGCAGGTTGCCATCGCCGACTTTGAAGGTCGCCGGGGCTTTATCGAAAGTGCTGTCGACCGTGTCGCCATTCTCCAGGCGCAATGCAAAGTGCAAAGTGACTTCCGTGTTCTGGCCGATGCGTTGCTCAGCCAATACCTGATCAGTCATTGACGGTCTCTCCGGTTTTCTTGCTCTTGAACATATCCAGCGCCAGCATGATTGCACCAACGGTGATGGCGCTGTCGGCGAAGTTGAACGCCGGGAAATAGTGGCGGTTCTGCCAGTGCACCAGGATGAAGTCGATCACATGGCCCAGGGCAATGCGGTCGTACAGGTTGCCCAGCGCGCCGCCCAGCACCAGGGCGAGGGCAATGGCCAACCAGGTGTCATCACGGCCCAGACGCTTGAGCCAGACCACCAGCACCGCACTGACCACCACGGCGATCAGTGCGAACAGCCAGCGCTGCCAGCCGCCGCCATCGGCGAGGAAGCTGAAGGCCGCGCCAGTGTTGTAGGCCAGGGTCCAGCTGAAGTAATCCGGGATCACCACGATTTGCTGGAACATTTCCAGGGTGCCTTCGAAATGAGCCTTGCTGACCTGGTCGATGACCAGGACCAGCACGCTCAATACGAGCCAGCCAAGACGTCCGAAACGACTGGTTGCATCAGGCATAGTGGCGAACCTCGCCTTCACCGCTGATGTTATCCACGCAGCGACCGCAGATTTCCGGATGCTCCGGGTTCACGCCGACATCTTCACGGCAGTGCCAGCAACGGGCGCACTTAGGGAAGGCCGACTTGACCACTTTGAGCTTCAGGCCCGGCACTTCGGTCGCCACGGCGTCTGCCGGAGCCTGGGCGAATGGCGCCAGGCTGGCGGTGGAGGTGATCAACACAAAGCGCAGTTCGTTGCTCAGTTTGGCCAGGTCGGCGGTCAGGCCATCCTCGGCAAACAGGGTGACTTCGGCTTGCAGGTTGCCACCCACGGCCTTGGCCGCGCGCTGCACTTCCAGCTCCTTGTTCACCGCAACCTTCACGGCCATCACGCCTTCCCAGTACGCGCGCCCCAGTTCGAAGTCGGCCGGCAGTTCGGTCAGGCCTTCGTACCAGGTATTGAGCATGACGGACTCGTTACGCTCGCCCGGCAGGTACTCCCACAGCTCGTCGGCGGTGAACGCCAGGATCGGTGCGATCCAGCGCACCAGCGCTTCGCTGATGTGGTAGAGCGCGGTCTGCGCCGAACGGCGCGCCTTGCTGTTGGCGCCAGTGGTGTACTGGCGGTCCTTGATGATGTCGAGGTAGAACCCACCCAGCTCCTGCACGCAGAAGTTGTGGATCTTCGAATAGACGTTCCAGAAGCGGTACTCGCCATAGTGTTCCTGCAACTCGCGCTGCAACAACAGGGTACGGTCCACGGCCCAACGGTCGAGGGCGAGCATGTCCTCGGCCGGCAGCAGGTCGGTGGCCGGGTTGAAGCCGGTCAGGTTCGACAGCAGGAAGCGCGCGGTATTACGGATGCGACGGTAGGCATCGGCGCTGCGGGCCAGGATCTGGTCCGACACGGCGATTTCGCCCGAGTAATCGGTCGACGCTACCCACAAGCGCATGATGTCAGCGCCCAGGGTGTCGTTGATCTTTTTCGGCTCGATCACGTTCTTCAGCGACTTGGACATCTTGCGACCGTTTTCGTCGACGGTGAAACCGTGGGTCAGCAGTTCGCGGTACGGCGCATGGCCGTCGATGGCGCAGCCGGTCAGCAGCGAAGAGTGGAACCAGCCACGGTGCTGGTCGGAACCTTCCAGGTACAGGTCGGCACGCGGGCCGCTGTCGTGGCCCATCGGGTGCGAGCCGCGCAGTACGTGCCAGTGGGTGGTACCGGAGTCGAACCACACGTCGAGGGTGTCGCTGATCTTGTCGTACTGCGGCGCTTCATCGCCCAGCAGCTCGGCGGCGTCCAGCTTGAACCAAGCTTCGATGCCTTCCTGTTCAATGCGCTGGGCCACTTCTTCCATCAGTTCGACGGTGCGCGGGTGCAGTTCGCCGCTTTCCTTGTTAAGGAAGAACGGGATCGGCACGCCCCAGTTACGCTGGCGGGAGATGCACCAGTCCGGACGGTTGGCGATCATCGAGTGCAGGCGCGCCTGGCCCCAGGCCGGGACGAACTGAGTGTCTTCGATGGCTTTGAGCGAGCGTATGCGCAGGGTTTCGCCGCTGGCCGGCTCTTTGTCCATGCCGATAAACCACTGCGCGGTGGCGCGGTAGATCAACGGGGTCTTGTGGCGCCAGCAGTGCATGTAGCTGTGCTTGATGGTGTCGGCCTGCATCAGCGCGCCGACTTCACGCAGCTTGTCGATGATCGGCTGGTCGGCCTTGAAGACGAACTGCCCGCCGAAGAACTCCAGCGACGGCACATACACGCCGTTGCTTTGTACCGGGTTGATGATGTCGTCGTTGACCATGCCGTACTTCTTGCAGGTCACGAAGTCGTCCACGCCATAGGCAGGCGAGCAGTGAACGATGCCCGTGCCCGAACCCAGCTCGACGTAGTCAGCCATATATACCGGCGACAGGCGGTCATAGAACGGATGACGGAAGTTGATCAGTTCCAGCGCGGAGCCAGTGGTGGTGGCGATCACCGAACCTTGCAGCTCGTAGCGCGCCAGGCACGACTCAACCATTTCTTCGGCCAGCACCAACAGGCGATCGCCAACATCGACCAGCGCGTAGGTGAACTCCGGGTGCACATTCAGCGCCTGGTTGGCGGGGATGGTCCAGGGCGTGGTGGTCCAGATCACGATGGCAGCGGGCTTGGCCAGCGATGCCAGGCCAAAGGCCTCGGCCAGCTTGGCGTCGTCGGCGATCGGGAAGGCCACGTCGATGGTCGAAGATTTCTTTTCCTCGTACTCGACTTCCGCCTCGGCCAGGGCCGAGCCGCAGTCGAAGCACCAGTTCACGGGCTTGAGGCCCTTGAACACGAAACCGCCCTTGACGATTTCGGCCAAGGCGCGGATTTCACCGGCCTCGTTCTTGAAGTTCATGGTTTTGTACGGGTTGTCCCACTCGGCCAGCACACCCAGACGGATGAACTCGGACTTCTGCCCTTCGATCTGCTCGGTGGCGTAGGCACGGCACAGTTCGCGGGTTTTATCCGCGCCCAGGTTCTTGCCGTAGGTCACTTCGACTTTGTGTTCGATCGGCAGGCCGTGGCAGTCCCAACCCGGGACATACGGTGCGTCGAAGCCCGACAGGGTTTTCGAACGCAGGATCATGTCCTTGAGAATCTTGTTCAGCGCATGACCGATGTGAATCGTGCCGTTGGCATAAGGAGGGCCGTCGTGCAGGACGAATTTCGGACGATCCTTGCCAATTTCGCGCAACTTTCCGTACAGGCCAATACTGTCCCAGCGCTGCAGGATCTGCGGTTCGCGCTGTGGCAGGCCGGCCTTCATTGGGAAGGCGGTGTCCGGAAGGTTTAGCGTGGCTTTATAGTCGGTCATTTAAGGCTCTTCGGTTAGCGATGGGCGCTAGGTGCGGCTAGTGCACGGGCGGCGGCGACATCCGCATTGATCGCCGTTTTCAACGCCTCAAGGGAGGCGAAACGCTGCTCTTCACGCAGCTTCTGGTGGAAAACCACCGTTAAACGCCGGTCGTATAAATCACCGGCAAAATCCAGAAGGTGAACTTCCAGGTGGGCCTTGCCATCACCTGCAACCGTGGGCCTGACGCCTATGTTGGCGACTCCCGGCCACGATTGGCCATCGATGTCGACGCTCACCAGGTAAACCCCGGTCAGCGGCACACGACGGCGCTTGAGTTGCACGTTGGCGGTTGGCGTGCCCAGTTGGCGCGCCAGCTTCTGGCCGTGCAATACCCGCCCGGCGATGCGGAACGGGCGACCGAGCAAACGCTCGGCCAAGGCGAAGTCGGCAGCGGCCAGGGCGTTACGCACCTGGGTACTGCTCACGCGCAGGCCGTCCAGTTCGACGGTTTGCGCGGCTTCGACGGTAAACCCCTGGTTGACGCCGGCGTGTTGCAGGAAATCGAAATCTCCGACGCGGTCGCAACCAAAACGGAAGTCGTCGCCGACTTCCAAATGCTGCACGCCCAGGCCATCGACGAGGATGCGGTCGACGAACTCGGCGGCGCTCAGGCTTTGCAAGCGCTGGTTGAAGGCCAGGCAGAGCACGCGGTCGACGCCTTCTTCTGCCAGCAGTTGCAGCTTGTCGCGCAGGCGGGCCAGACGGGCCGGCGCGGTCTCGGGAGTGAAATATTCCCGCGGCTGCGGCTCGAAAATCACCACGCAGCTGGGCACGCCCAACTCGACCGCACGCTCGCGCAGCCTGGCCAGGATAGCCTGGTGGCCACGGTGAACACCGTCAAAGTTGCCAATAGTGGCGACGCAGCCCCGATGCTCGGGGCGCAGGTTGTGGAGACCTCGAACCAGCTGCATAACGCGCTTCTTGCTCATAAAGTGGTCGATTATAACCACACCCGGCCCCGGGCGACAGGCAACAGCACAGGCCAAATGGATCGATTCGATAAAACAGCCGTTTTATCGCGACAAACTCTCTACCCCAGGGACTTGCGATTGAAATCGCGCAGGCGGAAACCCTGCAGCAGCAACATCCCGAAGTACACCACCACGCCCGCCACCACCAGCACGCCAAGGCGCATGAAGCGCTCCAGCATATGGCCCTGGTCCCAGGCCGGCATGACATGCATCAGGCCCAGCAACACGGCGGACATCGCGGCGACCGCCACGAGCAGCTTGAGGGTGAACACCCCCCAGCCTAGCTGCGGCTGGTACATCTGTTGTTTGCGCAGTTGATAAAACAGCAGGCCGGCATTGATGCACGCACCGGCGCTGATTGCCAACGCCAGGCCGGCATGGGCCAGCGGGCCGATAAATACCAGGTTGAGCAGTTGCGTGACGATCAGCGTGAAAATCGCGATCTTTACCGGCGTGCGGATATTTTGCTGGGCATAGAAGCCCGGCGCCAGCACCTTGATCACGATAATGCCAAGCAAGCCGACGGAGTAAGCCACCAGCGCGTGCTGGGTCATCAACGCGTCATGGGCGTCGAACTGGCCGTATTGAAACAGCGAGACCGTCAAGGGCTCAGCCAGGATTCCCAAGGCCAAGGCGCATGGCAGCACCAGCAGGAAGCACAGGCGCAGGCCCCAGTCGAGAATGCGCGAGTACTCCTGGCGGTCCTTGCTTGCGTAGGTGCGCGCCAGCGTTGGCAGCAGAATTGTCCCCAAGGCCACCCCGAGCACGCCGGACGGCAATTCCATCAGGCGGTCGGCGTAGTACATCCACGACACCGAGCCGGATACCAGCAGCGAAGCGAACGCCGTATTGATGATCAGGGAAATCTGACTGACCGACACCCCGAGGATCGCTGGCAACATATTGCGCATCACACGCCAGACGCCGGTGTCCTTGAGGTTCAGGCGCGGCAGCACGAGCATGCCGATTTTTTTCAGATGCGGCAGTTGGTAGAGCAACTGCGCCAGGCCGCCGGCCAGGACTGCCCAGCCGAGGGCCATCACCGGTGGGTCGAAGTAAGGCGTGAGGAACAGCGCGAAGATAATCATGCTGACGTTGAGCAGCGTCGGCACGAAGGCCGGCACCGAGAAACGGTTCCAGGTATTGAGGATCGCCCCGGCGAGGGATGACAGCGAGATCAGCACTATATAAGGAAAGGTCACGCGCAGCAGGTCGGTGGTCAGCGCGAACTTTTCCGGGGTGTTGGCAAAGCCCGGCGCCGTGGCCCAGATCACCCAGGGCGCGGCGAGTATGCCGACCAGGGTCACCAGCATCAGCACCAGGGTCAGCAGGCCCGAAACGTAGGCAATGAACGTGCGGGTTGCCTCCTCGCCCTGCTGAGTCTTGTATTCGGCCAGGATCGGCACAAAGGCCTGGGAGAACGCGCCTTCGGCGAAGATTCTGCGCAGCAGGTTGGGCAATTTAAAGGCAATAAAGAAGGCATCCGTGGCCATACTGGCGCCAAAAATGCGCGCCAGCAGGGTGTCACGCACAAACCCCAAAACCCGGGAGATCATCGTGATAGAGCTGACGGCAGCCAACGATTTGAGCAGATTCATTGAAAGAGTTTGCGCCTATAGATAAAGAGCAGGCGAACAAAGCGCCTACTTATGCGATACTGCGCGCCTGCAACAGCACAGAGCCAAAGCTCGCGAGTTTACAGGTCAAGCGCCGGAAATAAATCACCCGCCTCTTCAGATCGACCACTCAGCAGCTCGCATCAGCCGCCCTTGACAACCCATCAAGTCATCGGCATGATTCGCGGCCTATTTTGTTTGCTATTTCCTAAAAAGTCTTTCGAGGAGCTCGACGGTGGCCAACACACCTTCCGCCAAAAAACGTGCAAAACAGGCTGAGAAGCGTCGCAGCCACAACGCCAGCCTGCGTTCCATGGTTCGTACCTACATCAAGAATGTAGTTAAGGCCATCGACACCAAAGACGCTGAAAAAGCTCAAGCTGCTTACGTTCTGGCCGTGCCAGTTATCGACCGTATGGCCGATAAAGGCATCATCCACAAGAACAAGGCCGCTCGTCATAAGAGCCGCCTGAATGGCCACATCAAGGCTCTGAGCGTTCCTGCTGCAGCCTAAGTGGTAACAACTGCTACGCAGCCCAGGTTGCGAATCAGTTAAGAAATGCCCCGTACCGAAAGGTGCGGGGCATTTTTGTTTTCTGGAGTGCATAAATCAAAATGTGGGAGGGGCTTGCTCCCGATGGCTGAGGGTCTGCCACTGCATCTAGTGACTGATCCACCGCTATCGGGAGCAAGCCCCCTCCCACATTTGAATAGTGGTGCATTTTCAACCGCGCAAAAAAAAACGCCCCGAACCAGTCGGGGCGTTTTTGCTACCGCTTGATCAAAACATCGATCAATGCTGATGACCGCCTTCACCGTGGACGTGACCGTGAGCCACTTCTTCCTGGGAAGCGTCGCGGATGGCAACGATCTTCACTTGGAAGTTCAGGCGCTGACCAGCCAGCGGGTGGTTGCCGTCAACGGTCACGTCGTCACCGTCCAGGTCGCGGATGGTCACGATCTGCATTTGGCCGTCCGGGGCGGAAGCGTGGAACTGCATACCCACTTCCAGCTCATCAACACCTTCGAACATGCTGCGGCTCAAGGTGCTGACCAGTTCGGCGGAGTATTCGCCGTAGGCCTCTTCAGGTTCTACGGCAACGGTCAGTTCATCACCAACTGCCTTGCCTTCCAGAGCCTTTTCCAGGCCTGGGATGATATTACCCGCGCCTTGCAGGTAGACCAGCGGCGCGCCGCCGGCGGAGCTGTCGATGACCTCACCAGCGTCGTTGGTCAGGGTATAGTCGATGGAGACAGCCTTGTTAGCGGCGATCGTCATGGGGCGAGACCTTTTGCATAAGAATGAAGAACGGACAAGTCTAAACAAGGATTTGCCCGAAAGCGAACAGAACCCGGACAGACGGGGCCGACCAACGGTCTCGACGATCAGCGGATTCCACCAGGACGACGACCTGCACTGGGTCGTCGAGCTGTCCTGCGGCCACACCCAGCATCTGCGCCACCAGCCGCCATGGCAGTCGCGCGCCTGGGTGCTCGACCCCGCGCAGCGCCTTGAAAAAATCGGCCAGCCCTTTGCGTGCGGCTGGTGTGCGCAACACCCCGAATAACGATAACCTTGGCGCCTGATTCGCGGTAGGCACTCACGCATAGAGTGCCACCCCAGCCATGCACCTCCAGAGAATTCGCATGCAGACTTTTTTTATCGCGCCCACCGATTTTGGTGTGGGTCTGACCTCCATCAGCCTTGGGCTGGTGCGTACCCTGGAACGGGCCGGGCTGAAAGTCGGTTTCTTCAAACCGATTGCCCAGCCACACCCTGGCGATACCGGCCCCGAGCGTTCTACCGAACTGGTGGCGCGCACCCACGGCCTGAAGCCGCCGCAACCCCTGGGCCTGGCCCATGTTGAGCGCATGCTCGGCGACGGCCAGCTCGATGAGTTGCTCGAAGAAATCATCACGCTGTACCAGCAAGCCGCGGTGGGCAAGGACGTGCTGATCGTCGAAGGCATGGTGCCGACCCGCAGCGCCAGCTATGCGGCACGGGTCAACCTGCACCTGGCCAAAAGCCTGGATGCCGAAGTGATCCTGGTCTCGGCCCCGGAAAATGAAGTGCTCACCGAACTGTCCGGCCGCGTGGAACTGCAGGCGCAACTGTTCGGCGGCCCGAAAGACCCGAAAGTGCTGGGCGTAATCCTCAACAAGGTGCGCACCGACGAAAGCATGGAGGCCTTCTCGGCGCGCCTCAAGGAGCACTCGCCGTTATTGCGCAGCGGTGATTTCCGCCTGCTCGGCTGCATTCCCTACCAGCCCGAACTCAACGCGCCGCGTACCCGCGACGTGGCCGACCTGATGGGCGCGCAGATCCTCAATGCCGGCGACTATGAAACCCGGCGCATGACCAAGATCATCATCTGCGCGCGCACCATGCGCAACACCGTGGAGCTGCTCAAGCCCGGCGTGCTGGTGGTGACGCCGGGCGATCGCGACGACATCATCCTCGCCGTCAGCCTGGCCGCGATCAACGGCGTACCGCTGGCCGGCCTGTTGCTGACCAGCGACACCCTGCCCGACCCGCGCATCATGGATTTGTGCCGTGGCGCGTTCCAGGCCGGGTTGCCGGTACTGTCGGTGAGCACCGGTTCCTACGACACCGCCAACCAGCTCAACAGCCTCAACAAGGAAATCCCCATCGATGACCGCGAGCGCGCGGAGATCATCACCGACTTCGTCGCCAGCCACCTCGATGCGCGCTGGCTGCACCAACGCTGCGGCACCCCACGGGAGATGCGCCTGTCACCGGCGGTCTTTCGCTACCAGTTGATCCAGCGCGCCCAGGCCGCCAACAAGCGCATCGTGCTGCCCGAAGGCAGCGAGCCGCTGACCGTGCAGGCCGCCGCAATCTGCCAGGCCCGCGGCATCGCCCGCTGTGTGCTGCTGGCCAAGCCGGCGGACGTGGAAGCGGTGGCGCGGGCCCAGGGTATCGAACTGCCGGAAGGCCTGGAGATACTTGACCCGGACCTGATCCGCCAGCGCTACGTCGAACCGATGGTCGCATTGCGCAAGAGCAAGAGCCTGAACGCGCCAATGGCCGAGCAGCAATTGGAAGACACCGTGGTGATCGCCACCATGATGCTCGCCCTCGACGAGGTGGACGGCCTGGTGTCCGGGGTGATCCACTCCACCGCCAACACCATCCGCCCGGCCCTGCAGCTGATCAAGACGGCGCCGGGCTGCACCTTGGTATCGTCGGTGTTCTTCATGCTGTTCCCCGAGCAGGTGCTGGTGTATGGCGACTGCGTGATGAACCCGCACCCAAGCGCTGCGGAGCTGGCGGAAATCGCTCTGCAGAGCGCCGACTCGGCCGCCGCGTTCGGCATCGTCCCGCGCGTGGCGATGATCAGCTATTCCAGCGGCGAGTCGGCCAGCGGTGAGGAAGTGGAAAAAGTCCGCGAAGCCACCCTGCTCGCCCACGAACAACAGAGCTCGTTGCTGATCGACGGCCCGCTGCAATACGACGCCGCCGCCAATGAAAGCGTGGCCCGGCAACTGGCGCCCAACAGCCAGGTCGCCGGCAAGGCCACGGTGTTCGTCTTCCCCGACCTGAATACCGGCAACACCACCTACAAAGCCGTGCAACGCAGCGCCGATTGCGTAAGCCTGGGGCCGATGCTCCAGGGCCTGCGCAAACCGGTCAACGACCTGCCGCGCGGCG
Source organism: Pseudomonas sp. R1-43-08 (assembly GCF_003852255.1). NCBI lineage: Bacteria > Pseudomonadati > Pseudomonadota > Gammaproteobacteria > Pseudomonadales > Pseudomonadaceae > Pseudomonas > Pseudomonas sp. R1-43-08. The sequence continues at coordinate 864,518 of NZ_CP027734.1, read as the reverse complement.
CCCAGGTGGACGACATCGTGTACACCATCGCCCTGACCGCGATCCAAGCCGCCAACCGACCTATGGATATCTAAATGCTGGATTTTCTACCTGCCGCCGTACGCGGGGTGATCGCCTCGCTGCTGTTGGCGCTGAACACGATCCTGTTGTGCTCATTCCTGTTTATCGTGGCGCTGTTCAAAGCCCTGCCCTTCGCCAAGCGCTTGAGCGAAGGCTTGATGAACCACACGCACGAAGCCTGGGTCAGCAACAACAAGGGCTGGATGAACCTGGTACGGCGCACCCGCTGGCACTTGAGCGGCCTTGAAGGCCTGGACTATCAACACTCGTACCTGGTCACCAGCAACCACCAGAGCTGGGTGGACATCATGGTGCTGCAATACGTGCTCAATCGACGCATTCGCCCGCTGAAGTTCTTCCTCAAGCAGGAGCTGATCTGGGTGCCGGTGATTGGTTTGGCGTGGTGGGCGCTGGGCTTTCCGTTCATGAAGCGCTATAGCAAGGCGTACCTGGAAAAACATCCGGAAAAGAAAGGCAAGGACCTGGAAACCACCCGCAAGACCTGTGCGAAGTTTCGCGACAATCCGGTGGGGATTTTCAACTTTGCCGAGGGCACACGATTTACACCGGGCAAGCACGCACAGCAGAAGTCACCGTTTCGCTACTTGCTCAAACCCAAGGCCGGCGGGATTGCGTTTGTGCTGGATGCCATGGGTGAGCAGTTGAAGTCGCTGGTCAACGTGACCATTCACTACCCTGGCGGCCGTCCTGGTTATTGGGATTTGCTGTGCGGGAATGTGAAGGATGTGGTGGTGCAGTTTGAAGAGGTGCAGATTCCGGTCGAGTTTATCGGCAAGAATTATGAGCAGGACGGGGAATATCGGTTGGCGTTCCAGGGCTGGATCAACCGGTTGTGGGAAGAGAAGGATGTGTTGCTGGACAAGCTGCACACCGACTTCCCAGACAAGAGATGATCAAAATGTGGGAGGGGGCTTGCCCCCGATAGCGGTGGATCAGTGACAGATGTACTGACTGACACACCGCCATCGGGGGCAAGCCCCCTCCCACATTTGATTGCGGCGCGGTTTAGATCGCGCCACGCTGACGCAACAACTCAAGCACTTGCTTGACGCTGTCTTCCAGCGACAAAGTCTGGGTGTCGATCACCAAGTCGGCATTCAACGGCACGTCATACGGGAAGGATTCACCGGGGATGTTATCCCCGCCCGCCGCGTACAACCCTTGCGGATCACGCTCGGCACACACCTGCGGCGACGCCTGCACGTAGACCGTGAGCAAACGGTCGCTGCCGATCAGCACCTTGGCCTGTTCACGCCCTTCGGCATCCGGGGCGACGAACGCGGCCAGGGTCAGCAGGCCGGCTTCGTTGAACTGGCGCGCCACGTGAGCGGCACGGCGCCAGTTTTCGGTACGCCCGGCGCGGTCCTGCGGCAGACCTTTGTTGAGGTCGTGACGCAAGTTCTGGCCATCCAGCACAAACACCGCACGCCCCATGTCGAACAGCCTGCGCTCGACCGCATACGCCAAGGTGCTCTTGCCCGCGCCGGACAGGCCGCTGAACAGCACGGTGGCCGGTTGCTGGCCGAAACGCAGGGCGCGTTCTTCGGTGGCTACATGGGCCAACTTGCCATGCTGCGCCGCGCTGCCATGGGTGACTGGCGGGGCGATGATCATGCCCGCCGCGACGGTGCCATTGGTCAAGCGGTCGATGACGATAAACGCGCCAGTGGTGCGGTTGCTGTCGTAACCGTCCAACGCAATAGCCGCGTCAAGGCTGACCTTGACCCGGCCAATCTCGTTCAACTGCAGCGAACTCGCCGGGCCTTCGGCCAGGGTGTTAACGTCCACGCGGTGCACAATGCTGGTGATGGAGCCCGGCACATAGCTGGTGGCGCGCTTGATGTCGTACTTCTTGCCCGGCAGCATCGGTTCTTCGGCCATCCACACCAGCATGGCGTCGAAGGCGTCTGTCACTTGCGGCACGTTGTCGGCATGCACCAGCAGGTCGCCACGGGAGATGTCGATCTCGTCTTCCATGGTCAGGGTCACGGCCTGGCCCGGGCCCGCCTGTTCCAGCTCGCCCTCGAAGGTGACGATGGATTTGACGCGGCTGCTCTTGCCCGACGGCAGCACCACGACGTCGTCGCCCTTGTGCACGATGCCGCTGGCCAGGGTGCCGGCGAAACCACGGAAGTTCAGGTTCGGACGGTTGACGTACTGCACCGGAAAACGCAGGTCGGTGTAGTTGCGGTCGTTGGCGATCTCGACGGTCTCGAGAATCTCCATCAGCGACTGCCCGGTGTACCACGGCGAACGCTCGCTCTTGTTCACCACGTTGTCGCCCTTGAGCGCCGACATCGGCACGAAGGCCAGGGTGCTCGGCTTGAACGCGATACCGTCGGCAAACTTCAGGTAATCGGCCTTGATCGACTCGAATACGCTCTGGTCAAAGCCATTGATGTCCATCTTGTTGACGGCCACCACGATGTGTTTGATGCCCAGCAACGAGGCGATGAAGCTGTGGCGGCGGGTCTGGGTCTGCACGCCATAGCGCGCGTCGATCAGGATAATCGCCAGGTCACAGGTGGACGCACCGGTGGCCATGTTGCGAGTGTACTGCTCATGGCCTGGGGTATCGGCAATGATGAATTTACGCTTGGCGGTGGAGAAGTAGCGGTAGGCGACATCGATGGTGATGCCCTGCTCACGCTCGGCCTGCAGGCCGTCGACGAGCAGCGCCAGGTCGATGTCGTCACCGGTGGTGCCGGACTTCTTCGAATCGCGGGTTATGGCTTCCAAGTGATCTTCGTAGATCATCTTGGAGTCGTGCAGCAGTCGCCCGATCAGGGTGCTCTTGCCGTCATCGACGTTGCCGCAGGTCAGGAAGCGCAACATTTCCTTGCGCTCGTGCTGGCCCAGGTAGGCGAGGATGTCCTCGCTGATCAAATCAGATACGTGCGACATGACAACCCCTTAGAAATAACCCTGACGTTTTTTATCTTCCATGGAGCCGGCGCCATCATGGTCGATGACCCGGCCCTGGCGCTCGGAAGTTCGCGTCAGGAGCATTTCCTGAATGATGTCCGTCAGCGTTTCGGCTTCGGACTCCACCGCGCCCGTCAACGGGTAGCAGCCAAGGGTGCGGAAACGGACTTTCTTTTTGACGATACGGGCTTTGTCTTCGTCGGACAGGTGCTCGAGGATGCGGTCGTCGTCGATCATGATCAACGTGCCGTTCTTCTCGATCACGTCGCGCTCGGCGGCGAAGTACAGCGGCACGATCGGGATGCCTTCCAGGTAGATGTACTGCCAGATGTCCAGCTCGGTCCAGTTGGACAGCGGGAATACGCGGATCGATTCGCCCTTGTTGACGTTGCCGTTGTAGACGTTCCACAGCTCCGGGCGCTGGTTTTTCGGGTCCCAGCGGTGCTTGCTGTCGCGGAATGAGTACACGCGCTCTTTGGCGCGGGATTTCTCTTCATCGCGACGGGCGCCGCCGAAGGCTGCGTCGAAACCATGCTTGTCCAGGGCCTGCTTGAGGCCTTCGGTCTTCATGATGTCGGTGTGCTTGGCGCTACCGTGGGTAAACGGGTTGATGTTCTGCGCCACGCCATCGGGGTTGATGTGGGTGATCAGGTCCAGGCCCAGTTCCTCGACCATCTTGTCGCGGAACTTGTACATTTCCTGGAATTTCCAGCGGGTGTCGACGTGCATTACCGGAAACGGCAATTTGCCCGGGAAGAAGGCCTTGCGGGCCAGATGCAGCATCACGGCGGAGTCTTTACCGATCGAGTAGAGCATCACCGGGTTATCGAACTCGGCGGCGACCTCGCGGATAATGTGGATGCTTTCCGCCTCCAGCTGTTTCAGATGCGTCAGTTTGTCGACCATGGCTACTCACGGAAAAACGATCGTGTGGACGGCCAGCGGGCCGTGTTCGAGCGGGGCATGCTAGCACAGCACCTGCTTCTATTCAGGGCGCCAACTAGATCGAAACGGTATATGAATATACCGCTGAGTTTGGCCCCAAACGCGATCCAGTGTGACTCAGATCGGGTTCGGGCAATCGATGAAGATATGCTCCAAGGCAAAGCGTCGTGCCAGGTAATCCCCCAACGCCTGCACGCCATAGCGCTCGGTGGCGTGGTGGCCGGCGGCGATGAAACTGATGTCGTTTTCCCGCGCGCTGTGGAAGGTCTGCTCCGAGGCTTCGCCGCTCAGGTACAGGTCGACACCGGCAGCCACTGCCTGGTCGATATACCCCTGGCCGCCCCCGGTGCACCAGCCGACGCGGCGGATCATTTCACTGCCTTCGATCAGCAGCGGCTCTCGGCCCATCACGTCCTGCACGCGGCGGGCAAAGTCGCGCGGCGACAGCGGCTCGGCGAGCGAGCCGACCAGGCCGACGACCTTTGGGTTACCTGGGTCGAGCGGGCCTTCGACGGTGATGTCCAGTTGCTTGGCAAGCTGCACGTTGTTGCCGACATCGGGGTGCAGATCCAGTGGCAGGTGGTAGGCCAGCAGGCTGATGTCATGCTTGAGTAACGTTTTCAGGCGACGCTGCTTCATGCCGGTGATGCAGGGGTTTTCGCCCTTCCAGAAATACCCGTGGTGCACCAGGATCAGGTCGGCCCGCGCTTCGACGGCGGCGTCCAGCAGGGCTTGGCTGGCGGTGACGCCGCTGACGATGCGCATCACCTGCGGCCGGCCCTCCACTTGCAGGCCGTTGGGGCAATAATCGGCGATTTTCAAGCTGCCAAGGTAGCGGTCCGCTTCCTCGACGAGGGTGGTAAGGGGGACGGCCATAAAAGACTCCTAAATATCCCGTTCGCTGGCGTCGCAGCCTCGTATAATGCGCGTCATTATGGGCGCTCCCGCGCCCCCTGCAACCTGTCAGGACTTACTTGATGCTCAAGGCGCTGCGTTTTTTTGGATGGCCATTGCTGGCTGGCGTGCTGATCGCGATGCTGATCATTCAGCGTTATCCACAGTGGGTTGGCCTTCCCAGCCTTGATGTGAACCTGCAACAGGCCCCGCAAACCAGCACCGTGGTGCAAGGCCCGGTGACCTATGCGGACGCCGTGACCATCGCCGCCCCTGCGGTGGTCAACCTGTACACCACCAAGGTCATCAACAAGCCGGCGCATCCGTTGTTCGAAGACCCGCAGTTTCGCCGCTACTTCGGTGACAACGGGCCCAAGCAACGCCGCATGGAATCGAGCCTCGGTTCCGGGGTGATCATGAGCCCCGAAGGCTACATCCTCACCAACAATCACGTGACCACCGGCGCCGACCAGATCGTGGTGGCCCTGCGTGATGGCCGCGAGACCCTGGCCCGCGTGGTGGGCAGCGATCCGGAAACCGATCTTGCGGTACTGAAAATCGACCTGACGAACCTGCCCTCGATCACCCTCGGCCGCTCCGATGGCCTGCGCGTAGGCGACGTGGCGCTGGCCATCGGCAACCCGTTCGGCGTTGGCCAGACGGTGACCATGGGCATCATCAGCGCCACCGGGCGTAACCAGTTGGGCCTTAACAGCTACGAAGACTTCATCCAGACCGACGCGGCGATCAACCCCGGCAACTCCGGCGGCGCGCTGGTGGATGCCAATGGCAACCTCACGGGTATCAACACGGCGATTTTCTCCAAGTCCGGCGGCTCCCAGGGCATCGGTTTTGCGATCCCGGTGAAGCTGGCGATGGAGGTGATGAAGTCGATCATCGAGCACGGCCAGGTGATTCGCGGCTGGCTGGGCATTGAAGTGCAACCCTTGACCAAGGAACTGGCCGAGTCGTTCGGCCTGACCGGGCGCCCTGGCATCGTAGTCGCGGGGATCTTCCGCGACGGCCCGGCGCAGAAAGCCGGCCTGCAATTGGGCGATGTGATCCTCAGCATCGACGGCGCTCCGGCCGGTGATGGCCGCAAGTCGATGAACCAGGTAGCGCGGATCAAGCCGACCGATAAGGTGGCGATCCAGGTGATGCGCAACGGCAAAGAGATCAAGCTGTCGGCGGAAATCGGCCTGCGCCCACCGCCAGCCACAGCGCCGGTAAAAGAAGAGGAATAAGCGGCATTGCCCAGGTGCCTGCTTGAGGGCACCTGCAAGATGATATTACATAACAATTCATCTCATTAGACATGTTATATTGTTTCAATACCGACATTGGAACGCTCTATCATGCCGTCTCGAAAGTTTGCGCCCCTGGCCGGCCTGGCCCTGGGCTTGCTGCTCGACCCCGCCTACGCCGAAGAAAACACCCTGGAACTGGACACCATCAGCGTCACCACCGACGCTTATGAGTCGGCGACCAGCCCGGTGCAGGGCTACCGCGCGACCCGCTCCGCCAGTGCCACCAAGACCGACACCGCCCTGCGCGACATCCCGCAATCGATCAGCGTGATTCCCGCCACGGTGCTCAAGGACCTGGGCAGTACCAGCGTGGAACGCGCTTTAGAGTTTGCGGGCGGCGTCTCCAAACAGAACAACTTCGGCGGCCTGACCCTCTACGAATACAGCGTACGCGGCTTCACCACTTCTGAGTTCTATCAAGATGGCTTCAGTGCCAACCGGGGCTACCCGAGCACGCCGGATGCCGCGAATATCGAACGCATCGAAGTACTCAAGGGGCCTGCCGCCAGTTTGTATGGGCGTGGCGATCCGGGCGGCACGGTAAATATCGTCACCAAGAAGCCCCAGCCGGAAGCCTTCACGACCCTGCAAACCAGTGCTGGCAGTTGGGACCGCTATCGCACAGCCCTCGACGTCAACACACCGCTGGACGCCGAGGGCAATGTGCTGTCACGGGTCAATCTGGCAGTGGAAGACAACCACAGCTTCCGTGATCACGTCGAGAGTAAGCGCGTGTTCGTCGCGCCTTCGTTCAGCTGGCAGCTGAACCCGGACACCAGCCTGTTGGTGGAAAGCGAATTCGTGCGCCACAGCTCGACCTTCGATCGCGGCATCGTCGACGCCCCTGGGGTATCACGCTCCACCTTCCTCGGCGAACCCAACGACGGCGACATCGACAACCACAACAATCGCATCCAGGCCACCCTGGAACATCACCTCAACGACGCCTGGACACTGCGCCTGGCCAGCCACTACAAACAGGGCAGCCTGTGGGGCGACGCGTCGGAAAACCGTGCACTGAATGCAGACGGCCACACCCTCAACCGCCGCTATCGCGAACGCTCCACCGGCTGGCACGACAGCATCACCCAGCTGGAACTGCGCGGCCTGTTCGACGTGGGCAGTTGGCAGCATGAACTGCTGATCGGCACGGAATACGAGGACTACCGCAAGAAGGAGCGCGTGACGACCATCGGCGGCAGCACCTACCCCATCGACCTCTACAAGCCGGTCTACGGCCAACCAAAACCCAATGGCACGCGCTCCGGCACCGATATCTTCGAACAGACCCAAAGCCATGCGCTGAACCTGCAGGACCAGATCGTCTTCACCGACCGCCTGCGCGGCATGCTGGGCGCACGCTTCGAGCATTTCGAACAGAGCACCGACGATTTCGCCCGCAACCACGCCAAAAGCCGGCAGACCCACGACGCCCTTACCCAGCGTGCCGGCCTGCTCTATCAACTGACGCCGCAGGTGGGGGTATTCGCCAACGCCTCCACCTCGTTCAAGCCCAACAGCGGTGTGGATGCCGGCGGTCAGACCTTCAAACCCGAAGAAGGCGTGGGGTACGAAATGGGGATCAAGACCGAGCTGTTCGACGACCGCCTCAGCGCCACCCTCGCCGCCTTTCATATCGAAAAGGAAAACGTGCTGACCCTGGACCCGTCGACCAACACCAACCGCGCCATGGGCAAGGCGCGCAGCCAGGGGTTCGATCTGCAACTGACCGGGCAAGTCACCGACGCCATCCGCGTGATCGGCGCTTTCGCCTACATCGACGCCGAAGTGACCAAGGGTGATAACACCATTCCGGCAGGCAGCCGCATCCTCGGCGTGGCCAAGCGCAGCGGCAGTCTGTTGGGGGTGTATGAGTTCCAGGACGGCGCGTTACGTGGTTCGGACCTGGGGGCGGCGTTTACTTATGTCGGTGATCGCTCCGGTGAAGCGGGCACAGGCTTCGAACTGCCCGCCTACCACACCGTCGATCTGCTCGCGCATTACAAGGCAACGGAGAACGTCACCGTGGGCCTGAACCTCAATAACCTGTTTGATGAAAAGTATTACGAGCGCTCCTACAGCAGCTACTGGGTCAGCCCTGGTGAGCCACGCAACCTCACGCTCAGCCTGACCCTCAATCTCTAAGCAAACGCCATACTAAATGTGGGAGGGGGCTTGCTCTCGATAGCGGTGTATCAATCAGCAATACTGAGACTGACACCCTGCTATCGGGAGCAAGCCCCCTCCCACATTTGGTTATTCGCACGGCTTAATTACAGCGACACAGGCGCGCGTTCACACAAGGTATTAAGCGCCGCCGCCCACTGCGGGTCATCATTCAGGCAAGGCACCAACACCAACTCCTCGCCCCCCGCCTCACGGAACTGCTCCAGCCCGCGATCACCGATTTCCTCCAGGGTCTCGATGCAATCGGCGACAAACGCCGGGCACATCACCAGCAGTTTTTTCACGCCTTGTTGAGCCAACGCTTCGAGACGCGCCTCAGTGTAGGGTTCGATCCACTTGGCGCGGCCCAGGCGGGACTGGAACGCCACCGACCACTGGCCGTCCGGCAACCCCAGCCGCGCGGCCACATCCCGGGCGACGCTGAAACACTGCGCGCGGTAGCAGGTGGCAAGCACCTCCGGGGACGCGTTCCTGCAGCAATCAGCGTCTTTGAAGCAATGCTGGCCCGTGGGGTCGAGCTTGGTCAGGTGACGCTCAGGCAAACCGTGGAAACTCAACAGCAGGTGGTCGTAATCCTGTTCTACATACGGCCGCACACTCGCCGCCAAGGCATCGAGGTACTCAGGCTGATCGTAGAACGGCTGCAGGATCGAGAATTGCACCTTGAGTTTCTTGTCGCGCACCACGCGCCTGGCTTCCTCGATCACCGTGGTCACGGTGCTGTCGGCAAACTGCGGGTACAGCGGCGCCAGGGTCACTTTCTGGATGCCTTGGGCGGCCAGGCGTGTCAGCACCGTTTCAAGCGAAGGCTCGCCATAACGCATCGCCAGTTCCACCGGGCCCTGGGTCCATTGCGTGGTCATCTGCTGCTGCAGGCGACGGCTGAGGACCACCAGCGGCGAGCCCTCCTCCCACCAGATGGACGCATAGGCATGCGCCGACTGCTCGGGGCGCTTGATCAGGATCAGCGACACCAGCAGGCGGCGCACCGGCCACGGCAGGTCGATCACATAAGGGTCCATCAGGAACTGATTGAGGTAGCTGCGCACATCGGCCACCGAAGTGGAGGCCGGTGAGCCCAGGTTGACCAGTAACAACGCGTGATCCGTCATGCAACATCCTATCTCTAGAGGCGGCTGGACAAGTCGTCCAGGGCCGCACGCAACTCAGTGAACTGGAAAGTGAAACCCGTCGCCAGCAGCCGCTCAGGCAGGGCCTTTTGCCCGCCCAGCAACAAGCCGGACAATTCGCCCAAGCCGACCTTCAGCGCAAAGGCCGGCATCGGCATGAACGCCGGCCGATGCAGCACCTGGCCCAACGTCTGGGCAAATTCGCGGTTACGCACCGGGTGTGGCGCGCAGGCATTATAAGGACCGCTGGCGTCAGCCTTGTGCAGAAGAAAATCAATCAGGGCGATTTGATCCTGGATATGCACCCACGGCATCCATTGCCGACCATTGCCGATCGGCCCGCCCAGCGCCAGTTTGAACGGCAGCAGCAGGCGCGACAAAAAGCCGCCCTCGGCCGCCAGCACCAGGCCGGTACGCACCAGCACCACACGAATGCCCAGGGCCTCGGCCCGCACGGCGGTTTCTTCCCAGGCGATACACAACTGGCTGGGGAAATCGTCTTGCACCGGGCCGCACGCTTCAGTCAGTTCGCGCTCGCCGCCGTCGCCATACCAACCCACGGCAGACCCGGAGATCAGCACCGCCGGTTTTTGCTCGAGGCCTTCCAGCCATGCCAGCAGGCTTTCGGTCAGGCTGATGCGGCTGCTCCACAGCAAAGCCTTGCGTTTGTGGGTCCAGGGACGGTCGGCGATGGGCGCACCGGCGAGGTTGACTACCGCATCGACGCCGCCGATCACGTCCTGCAAGCGCCCGACACCCGCCACTTGCGCGCCGCAGACCCGCGCAACGGCATCGGGTTTGCGGCTCAACACGGTCAAGCGATGGCCCTGGGCAAGCCAGTGCCGGCACAGTTGACGGCCGATCAAACCGGTACCGCCGGTCAGCAAAATATGCATGGGACGCTCCTCATGTAACGTTCGCCGCCGCTCACTGGTCTATTTTATAAGCAGGGATCAATTTAATAATCGAGCGTGGCGGCCATTCAGCCCTTAGCTTAACCATAGGTCACGCCACACAATCAGGCACGCCAAAACTTATACCAAAAAACAATATTGTACAGCTATTGGTGTCGGCGTAGTCTGTACCCAACGGTAAAACGAGGCCTCCCATGACTGTCCCCATTGCGATCATCGGTACCGGCATTGCCGGTCTCTCCGCCGCCCGAGCGTTACGAGACGCGGGGCACGTTGTACAACTCTTCGATAAAAGCCGCGGCAGCGGCGGCCGTATGTCCAGCAAGCGCAGCGATGCCGGTGCCCTGGACATGGGCGCACAGTACTTCACCGCGCGCGATCGGCGCTTCGTCAACGAAGTGCAGCGCTGGCAAAGCCATGGCTGGGCGCAACAGTGGAAACCCCAGCTGTACAACTTCAAGTCCGGCCAACTGACGCCCTCCCCCGATGAACAGATCCGCTGGGTCGGTACACCGCGCATGAGCGCCATTACCCGCGCCCTGCTAGATGACCTGCCGGTGGAATTCGGTTGCCGCATCACCGAGGTGTTCCAGGGCACCCAGCACTGGAACCTGCTCGACGCCGATGGCGGCCATCACGGCCCGTTCAGCCATGTGATCATCGCCACGCCGGCGCCCCAGGCTACCACCCTGCTGGCCGCCGCACCGAAACTGGCGAGCGTCGTGGCCGGGGTGAAAATGGACCCCACCTGGGCCATCGCCCTGGCCTTCGACACGCCTCTGGATACACCGATGGAAGGCTGCTTCGTGCAAGACAGCGCCCTCGACTGGCTGGCGCGCAACCGCAGCAAACCGGGGCGTGACGTCACCGTCGACACCTGGGTGCTACATGCCACCAGCACCTGGAGCAAGGCGCACCTGGACCTGCCCAAAGAGGCCGTGATCGAACACTTGCACGGCGCCTTCGCCGAGTTGCTGCATTGCACCATGCCCGCGCCTTCATTCAGCCTGGCACACCGCTGGCTCTACGCCCGACCGTCCAGCAGTCATGAATTCGGCGTGCTGGCCGATGCCGACCTGGGCCTGTTCGTCTGCGGCGACTGGTGTTTGTCGGGGCGTGTCGAAGGTGCCTGGCTCAGCGGCCAGGAGGCGGCGCGACGGTTGATCGAGCACCTGCAATGAATCGCATCAACCCGGCCAAATTGCTATTGTCGAAATGGACAGCCACCTTGCCTAAAAACAAGGAAAAACACTTCCTCGTCACCGAACTGTTTCGTGACGAGGAAGGCACCGTGCTGGAGATCGAGCTGCAAGCGGTGATGACCCGACGAACCGAGCGCGTTGGCTGGCAAACATTGCAGAATACGGATAGCTGGAAAATGGGATGGCAGTAAGCCCTGCGAAAAAACCTGTACAAAATAATTGACTTGTACAAGATCAAATCTATGATGAGATTAGTTGTACAGTAATTCGCACCTGTACAGGAATTTCACAGAGGTTTGCCCATGCCCCATTCCGTGAAACCCAAGATCGGCATCAGTGCCTGCCTGCTGGGCGAGAACGTGCGTTTCAACGGCGGGCATAAACAATCCCTGTTGTGCAGCCAGACCCTGGCCGACTACTTCGACTACGTGCCGCTGTGCCCTGAAGTCGCAATCGGCCTGGGCATCCCCCGCGAAACCATTCGCCTGGTCGGCGACGCGAACAATCCCCAGGCCGTGGGCACCGTGCACCGCGAACTCAACGTGACCCAGCCGCTGGATGAATACGGGCAGGCGATGGCGCGTGAACATACCGACCTGTGCGGCTACATCTTTATGCAGAAATCGCCGTCCTGTGGCCTGGAGCGGGTCAAGGTTTACCGTGAAAATGGCGCACCGGTGGATGGCGGGGGGCGCGGTGTCTACGCCCAGGCATTCTGCGCGCGCCACCCCAACTTGCCGGTGGAAGAAGACGGCCGTCTGAATGACCCGGTATTGCGAGAAAATTTCCTCACCCGCGTGTTCGTCTACGCCAGTTGGCAGCAACTGCTCGCCGATGGCCTGACGCGTCATCGCCTGCTGGCCTTTCACTCGCGCTACAAATACTTGCTGATGGCCCACAGCCCGGCGCACTACAAAAGCCTCGGTCAGTTGCTCGGCACCATGGGCAAGGATGACAAACTCGACGAGTGGGCCACCTGCTACTTCTGCGAACTGATGACGGGCCTTAAGAGGTGCGCCACCCGCGGTACCCACACCAATGTGCTGCAACACATCAGCGGCTACCTCAAGGCGTCGATCAGCGCCGACGACAAGCAGGAAATGCAAACCGTCATCGGCCAATACCGCCAAGGCATCGTGCCTCTGGTGGTACCGCTTACCCTGCTCAAGCACCACTTTCGTCAACACCCGGACCGCTACATTGCGCAGCAGGCCTACCTGCAACCGCACCCGGAAAATCTCAGCCTGCGTAATGCGATCTAAGCCATGACCGTTGCCCTGCAAGACGAAACCGGCGAAGACATCGCCCAAGCCCTGAAAAATGGCTGGCTACCGATCCGCGAGGTGGCGCGCCAGACCGGCGTCAACGCCGTGACCCTGCGCGCCTGGGAGCGCCGTTATGGCCTGATCGTGCCCCAGCGCACGCCCAAAGGGCACCGGTTGTTCAGCGCCGAACATGTGCAACGCATCCACGCCATCCTCACCTGGCTCAATCGGGGCGTGCCGGTCAGCCAGGTAAAAGGCCTGATCGACTCCGCCCAGGCCAACCCCGAGCCGATGGAAAACGAATGGCACGCCCTGCGTCAAAACTTGGTCAATGCCATCGGCGAATTGGCCGAGCGCCGGGTCGACGATGCCTTCAACCAAGCCATGGCGCTCTACCCGCCACGCACCTTGTGCGAGCAGTTGATGCTGCCGCTGCTCAGCGAGCTTGAACAGAAATGGCAGGGTCAATTCGGCGCGCAGATGGAGCGGGTGTTTTTCCTGTCCTGGCTGCGCAGCAAGTTTGGCGCGCGGATTTACCACAACAATCGTCAACTCCACGGCGCCCCGTTGCTGCTGGTCAACCACTCCGACTTACCCCTGGAACCGCACTTGTGGCTCAGCGCCTGGCTGGCCAGCAGCGCCGACTGCCCGGTGGAAGTGTTCGATTGGCCGCTGCCCGCCGGCGAACTGGCCCTGGCGGTAGAACACCTGCAACCGCGCGCGGTGCTGCTGTATTCAAGCAAAGCGCTACAGGTAGCGGCACTCACCAAACTGCTGGCCGGCGTTGGTTGCCCGATACTGATTGCCGGCCCCACGGTGTGCATCCACCACGCCGAGTTGGCCGCACTCACCCATGACCTCCCCGACGTGTTCGTCGCCGAAGACCCGTTGTCGGCCCATCAGATATTGCTCCAGCGTGGAATTGTCTAAATGCACTTGATCTGGCTGCGCACCGACCTGCGCCTTCACGACAACACCGCCCTGGCTGCCGCAAGCCAGCGAGGCCCGGTCGCGGCGGTTTACCTGATCACGCCGCAACAATGGCTGGCCCACGATGACGCGCCCTGCAAGGTCGACTTCTGGCTGCGCAACCTGCAAGCGCTGAGCCAGGCGCTGGCAGCCCTGAACATCCCGCTGTTGATCCGGTACGCCGGCACCTGGGACCAGGCGCCCGGCGTATTGAGCCAGCTGTGTCGGGAACTCAAGGTGCAATCGGTGCATGTCAACGACGAATACGGTATCCACGAGAGCCGCCGCGACGCCGCCGTGGCCCAGGCGTTGGAAGCCCAGGGCGTGACCTTCCAGCGTTACCTGGACCAGCTGTTTTTCCAGCCGGGCAGCGTGTTGACCCAGTCCGGCACCTACTTCCAGGTATTCAGCCAGTTCCGCAAGGTGTGTTACACCCGCCTGCACAGTGCCTTGCCGCGCCTGGTGGTGAGCCCCAAGGCCCAGGCCAGGCTCGACGTGAAAAGCGACGTCATCCCCACCCGCGTTGAAGGGTTCGCGCCCCCCAGTGAAACCTTGCGCGCCCTGTGGCCCGCCGGTGAAGACGAAGCGCGCCGCCGCCTCGACGCCTTTGCAGACGAGCAGATCAGCTATTACAAAGACGAGCGCGACTTCCCCGCCAAGCCAGGCACCAGCCAGCTGTCCGCCTACCTGGCCGCCGGAGTCGTGTCGCCACGCCAGTGCCTGCACGCGGCGTTGCAGTCCAACCAGGGCGAGTTCGAAAGCGGCGACATCGGCACGATTACCTGGATCAACGAACTGCTGTGGCGTGAGTTCTACAAACACATCCTGGTGGGTTACCCACGGGTCTCGCGCCATCGCGCGTTCCGCCCCGAAACCGAAGCCGTGGCCTGGCGCAACGCGCCCGAGGACCTGGCCGCCTGGCAGCAAGCGCGCACCGGTTTGCCGATTATCGACGCGGCCATGCGCCAACTGCTGGAAACCGGCTGGATGCACAACCGCCTGCGCATGGTGGTGGCGATGTTCCTGACCAAGAACCTGCTGATCGACTGGCGCGAGGGTGAGCGCTTCTTCATGCGGCACTTGATCGACGGCGACTTGGCGGCCAACAACGGCGGCTGGCAGTGGAGTTCATCGACGGGCACCGATTCGGCGCCGTATTTCCGGATTTTCAGCCCGTTGAGCCAGTCGGAAAAATTCGACAGCGAAGGCCTGTTCATCAAGCACTGGCTGCCAGAACTGGCCGCGCTGAACAAGAAGGACGTGCACAACCCGCAAGCCGCCGGCGGTTTGTTCGGCATCGCCGATTACCCGCGCGCCATTGTCGACCTGAAACACTCCCGCGAGCGCGCCCTTGCCGCCTTTCGCAGCCTGCCCACGCGTCCAGAGAGGAGAATCGGATGAGCCTGACACCGCCCCGTCGTTATTGGTTGACCGGCGCCAGCAGTGGCATCGGCGCCGCGCTGGCCGTGGAGCTGCTCAACAGCGGCGCCCATGTGGCGCTCAGCTCGCGCACCAAAGGCCCATTGGCAGCACTCGCCCAGCGTTATCCGGGGCAGGTGCTGGTGGTGGCCGGTGACTTGACCAACAGCCAGACCGTACGCGAGATCGGTGAACGAATCGGCGAAGCCTGGGGCTCGCTGGATACGGTGATCCTCAACGCCGGCACCTGTGAGTACGTCGACGCCCGGCAGTTCGATGCGTCGATCATCGAACACGTGGTGCGCACCAACCTGCTGGCCAGCAGTTATTGCATCGAAGCCGCACTGCCGCTGTTGCGTGCCGGGCGTACGCCGCACCTGGTGGGCGTGGCCAGCGCCGTGACCTACCTGCCCATGCCACGTGCCGAAGCCTACGGTGCCTCGAAAGCGGGGCTGCGCTACTTGTTCGAATCCCTGCGCATCAGCCTGTCGCCCGAGAACATCGACGTCACGGTGATCAGCCCGGGGTTTGTCGACACGCCCCTGACCGAACGCAATGATTTCCCCATGCCGTTGAGCTGGTCGGCCAACAAGGCGGCGAAGCATATCTTCGCCAAACTGGAAAAGCGCCCGCTGGAGATCGCCTTTCCGGCCATGTTCATCGCCACCTTGTGGCCGCTGTCGAAGCTGCCTAACCGGGCCCAATTGATCATCGGCAAACGCATGTTGCGCAGCCCGCCGCCGCACAAGGACGACCTGTGAAGATCGCCATTATCGGCAGCGGTATCGCCGGGCTGACCAGCGCCTACCTGCTCAGCCGGCGCCACGACATCACGCTGTTCGAAGCAGGTGCGTGCCTTGGCGGGCATACCCATACGGCCGACGTGACGGTCGAGGGCCAACGCTATGCGGTGGACACCGGCTTTATTGTGTTCAACGACTGGACCTATCCCAATTTTATCCGCCTGCTGGGGCAGATCGGCGTCAGGTTCAAACCCACCGAGATGAGCTTCTCGGTGTGCGACCCGAGCGCGGGGTTCGAATACAACGGCAATAACCTCAACAGCCTGTTTGCCCAGCGTAGCAACATGCTGTCGCCAGGCTTCTGGGGCATGCTGCGCGATATTCTGCGCTTCAATCGCCAGGCGCCGCAGGACCTGCAAGCGCAGCGCATCAGCGCCGACATGACCCTGGGTGATTATCTCGACGCCGGCGGTTATGGCCCGCGCTTTATCCGCCACTACATCGTGCCGATGGGCGCGGCGATCTGGTCGATGTCTCTGGCCGACATGCTCAAGTTCCCCTTGCAGTTCTTCGTGCGTTTCTTCAAGAACCACGGTTTGCTGTCGGTGAGCAATCGCCCGCAGTGGTGCGTGATCGAAGGCGGCTCCAGCTGTTATATCGAACCGCTGGCCCGCAGTTTCCGCGATCACGTGCGCCTCAACTGCCCTGTGCAGAACGTGCAACGCACCGACGACGGTGTGGTTATCCACAGCGCGGCTGGCAGCGAGACGTTCGATCGCGTGGTCTTCGCCTGCCACAGCGACCAGGCCCTGGCATTGCTCGCCGACCCCAGCCTGGCCGAACAGCAAATCCTTGGCGCCCTGCCCTATGCCGACAATGACGTGGTGCTGCACACCGACACGCGACTGCTGCCCGACCGCAAGCTGGCCTGGGCCAGTTGGAACTACCGGCTGAGCGGCAGTCAGCAGCATCAGGCCGCTGTCACCTACGACATGAACATCCTGCAAGGCATCGACAGCGCCACCACCTTTTGCGTGAGCCTCAACCAGACGCCGATGATCGACCCGCTGAAGATCCTGGCGCGCTACACCTATGCCCATCCGCAATACAGCCTGGCAGCGGTGGCCGCGCAGGCGCGCTGGGAAGAATTGCATGGCGTGCGCTACACGTTCTACTGCGGCGCCTACTGGGCCAACGGTTTCCACGAAGATGGCGTGGTCAGCGCCCTGCGCGTGGCCCAGGCCTTTGGGGAAACCCTGTGAACAGCGCCCTGTACAGCGGCTGGATCGCCCATCGTCGGTTTACGCCCAAGGCCCATGCCTTTCGCTACCGCATCGGCCTGCTGTACCTGGACCTCAGCGAAGAGAACGCGGTGCTTGCGCTCTCCCCCCTGGCCGGCGTGAGCCGCCTGGCGCCGTTCGGCTTTCGCCAACAGGACTACCTGCGCCCATTCACGCGCCACGGTATGAGCTTGAGCGACGCGGTGCGCCAGGAAGTCGGCAAGGCCCTGGGGCGCACCCCGCAGGGCGCTATCTGCCTGCTGACCCAGGCCCGCAGTTGGGGCCTGGCGTTCAATCCGGTGAGTTTCTTCTATTGCTTCGAGGCCGACGGGCAGCTGGCGGCGATCCTGTGCGAAGTCACCAATACACCGTGGCGCGAGCGCTATCACTACGTGTTGCCGACTCAGGCAATGGGCGCCGATGAGCATCAGCACTTCGCCGTGGCCAAGGCGTTCCATGTATCGCCCTTCCTGCCGCGCGACCTGGAATACCGCATGAGCTTCAGCCCGCCGGCCGCCCGGCTCGGCGTGCACATGGCCGATTGGCAAGGCGCGCATAAAGTCTTCGACGCCACCTTGAGCCTGCAAAAAGAGACCTTGAACCGCGCCAGCCTGCATCGCTATCTATGGCGCTTTCCCTGGATGACCGCCAAAACTTGCCTCGCGATCTACTGGCAGGCCCTGCGCCTGCTGCTCAAACGCACACCGATTTTCCCCCACCGAGCCGCCGATGGCGTCTCCAGCACCGCAGTCGGGTATACCAAGGACCGCCGCCATGAAATCCCCTAGCTTATCGGTCAAGACCAATCGCCTGAACGTCAACGGCATCAGCGCTGCGCTATTGCGCAAAGGCGTGTTGCGCCAACTCAGCCAATTGCGCCATGGGCAATTGGTGATCGTCGAGGACGGCGAGCGACAAGTGTTCGGCGCACGGGAAGCGCACCTGCTGGGGGAAATCCAGATCCTGGATTCGGCGGCGTGGGGCCTGGTGGCCGCCAACGGCTCTATCGGCGCCGGCGAGGCATTCATCCACGGTTATTGGAGCAGCCCGGACCTGACCGCCGTGGTGCGGGTGATGGTCAGCAACCTCGACGTGCTTGATGCGATGGAAGGTGGCCTGGCCCGCCTGGCGCGGCCGTTCACCCAGGGCCTGCACTGGCTCAACCGCAACACGCGCAAGGGCTCGCAGAAAAACATCGCGGCCCATTACGACCTGGGCAACGACCTGTTCGAGGCGTTTCTCGACCCGACCATGATGTATTCGGCAGCGCAATTTCTCAGCGCCGACGACACCCTGGAACAAGCGCAACTGAACAAGCTGGAACGCATCTGCCAGAAACTGTCGCTCAAGCCCACTGACCACCTGCTGGAAATCGGCACCGGCTGGGGCAGCATGGCGCTGTACGCGGCGCAGCATTATGGTTGCAAGGTCACCACGACCACCTTGTCCAAAGAGCAGTTTGCCTACACCGCGCAGCGCATCGCGGCGGCGGGCCTGCACAGTCAGGTGACGGTGCTGCTGCAGGACTACCGCGACCTCACGGGTGAGTACGACAAGCTGGTGTCCATCGAAATGATCGAAGCGGTAGGCCATCGCTTCCTGCCCACGTATTTCAAGCAATGTGCGCATTTGCTCAAACCCGACGGCCTGATGCTGCTGCAAGCCATCACCATCCGCGAACAACGCTTTGAGCAGGCCAAGCACAGCGTCGATTTCATCCAACGCTACATCTTTCCCGGCGGCGCCCTGCCCAGTGTGCAGAACATGCTGCAGATCGTCTGCCGCGACACCGACATGAACCTGCTGCACATGGAAGATTTCGGCCTGCACTACGCACGAACCCTGCGCCTGTGGCATGAGAACTTTCGCCGCGCCCATGGCCGCCTCGCGGAGCTTGGCTACGACGAGTACTTCCTGCGCTTGTGGGAGTTCTACCTGTGCTACTGCGAGGGCGGCTTCATGGAGCGCACGATTGGCACCGCGCAGTTACTGCTGGCTAAGCCTGCGGCAATCAACCCGCCGTTGCTCGGGCGCTTCAGTGCTTAAATCCCTGGCGAATGCCGCGTTGTTCCAGTGCGGCTGGTTTGCCTGTGTGCTCGGCGGCGACAGCCTCTGGCTGCTGGTGGGGTTGGCGGTACTGGTGATCAACCTGCTGTGGATAAGTCCGCTGGCGGATGACGGGGTGCTGATCATCGGCGTGACGCTCGCCGGCACGCTGCTCGACACGCTGTTGCGCACACTTGGGGTTTTCCACTTCAGCGAACCAGGGCCGTTGATTCCGTTCTGGTTGATGCTGCTGTGGGCATTGCTGGCCACCACCCTGCGCCATTGCCTGGCCTGGAGCGCACGGCCCTGGTGGCGTGCCGCCCTGTTGGGCGCGGTGGGTGGGCCGTTGTCGTATTACGCCGGCAGCCAATTGGCTGGCGTGCAGTTTGGCTATGGACTGGGGCCGACGATGGCCGGCCTGGCGGTACTTTGGGCCGCAGTGTTTGTCGGCATGCAGCGGTTGGCTCACTGACGTCCGTCGCGCATTCCTACACCCATGGCCTGCTTGGCTTACACTGCGCGCCTATGACCAACATCCCTCACATTCAAATCACCGAACCCGCCGTCACCTGCTCGACGTGTGCGGCCTGCTGTTGCCAGTTGGAAGTCATGCTGATCACCGACACCGGCGTGCCGCAGCGCTATATCGATACCGACGACTGGGGCGGCGAAGTGATGCTGCGCCTGGATGACGGCTGGTGTGCGGCGCTGGACCGGAACACGATGATGTGCACGATCTATGAGCTTCGGCCGTTGATATGCCGGGAATTCGAGATGGGGGCGCCGGAGTGCCTGGAAGAGCGTGCAGGTATTGCTACGGTCTATCGCTGATACTGAAATGCGTAGGGATCCAAATGTGGGAGGGGGCTTGCTCCCGATAGCGGCCTGTCAGTCAAATTAAGAGTGACTGACATGACGCTATCGGGAGCAAGCCCCCTCCCACATGGATTTGCTGTGTCTTTACAACGGCATGGTGTAGTGCAGCGCGTAGCTCTCTACCCCATCGTTGTTGCTGCTGATCCCGGCGTTGGAATAGTGCGTGGCGCGAATGCCTACTTCATGCCCGCCGGCAAACCGCAGGCCGAAACCCAGGCGGTCTTCGAACTGGAAGGACTGGCCGATGTTGTTGTCTTCCAGTTTGGTGCGGGAGAACAACGCCACGCCGATCCCGGCTTCGATATAAGGTTTGACCGACTCGCCGGCAAACTCATACACAAACACCGGCGAGAACGACAGGCTGCTGGCGCCTGCACGGTCATCACCTTCCCAATACGTATAAGCGCCGCTCCAGTAGCCTGTCAGGCGACCGACATTGCTCTGCATCCAGCTTTTGTCCCAATCCGAGGTCAGGCCCAGACGGTAGGTCAGCGTTGAATCGCTGGTGCTGCCCAGCCCGAACTCCAGGCCGGCGGCCTGGGTGGTAATAGAGTGTCCCACCATCACAGCCGCAATAGCAGCCATACAGAACAAGCGCTTCATAGAAACTACCTTTGCGAACGAAGTTGTTGGTTATTTACAGGCCATCTCGCTATAGAAGCTGACGTAGAGCCAGAAGTTCAGCGAGATTTCACGAAATTTTCACGAGGCGAAGCTTCGCACAACTCCAGGATGTTTCCAAAGTGTCGGTAGGATATTTCTTAGGTGATACACATCGCCGCTGGTCCAGAACTGCGCAGGCAGCGGTGAAGAGGCCGATGCGCCGCTGGCCAGCAAGCCGCGTTCGCCCAGTAAGCGCTTGAGCTGGCGCGCGACGGCGGCGCCGGTGTCGATCAGGATGATGCTCGGGGGCAGCATCTGCGCCAGCAGTGGCTTGAGGAAAGGGTAGTGGGTACAGCCGAGGATGATGGTGTCGCAGCCAGCGCTGAGCAGCGGTTCGAGGTAGCCCTGCAATAACTGGCGCAGCGCCGGGCTGTTCAGATCGCCGGTTTCAATCAGCTCTACCAGGCCCGGACAGGGTTGGGTAATTACCCGCACGTCGGTGGCGAAGCGGTCGAGCAAGGCGGCGAACTTGGCGCTTTGCAGGGTGCCGGTGGTGGCCAGCACGCCGACCACCCCGCTGCGCGTCGCGGCAGCCGCCGGTTTTACCGCAGGCTCCATGCCGACCAGGGGCCAGTCGGGGTAGTCCTGGCGCAAATCGGCAACAGCGGCGACCGTCGCGGTGTTACAGGCAATCACAAACGCCTTGGCCCCCTGCCCGCGAAAAAACTCGGCGACCCGGCGCGAGCGTTCGCGGATGAAGGCCGGGGTTTTCTCGCCATAGGGGATGTGCCCGCAATCGGCCACGTACAACAGTGACTCCTGGGGTAACAACTGCTGGATTTCCTCCAGTACCGACAAGCCGCCGACCCCGGAATCGAACACACCGATGGGCGCGTCGTTAACCATGTTGCGTCCCGCACACGCTGCAACCAGGGTCGCGTTTGACGCGCAACTCACGAAAGCGCGTGGTCAACGCGTCGATCAGCAACAAGCGCCCCACCAACGGTTCGCCGAACCCGGCCAGCAGCTTCAGGGCTTCCAACGCTTGCAGGCTGCCGACCAGCCCCACCAGAGGGCCGACCACGCCGGCTTCACTGCAGGTCAGTTCGGTGTCGCTGCCATGCCCGTATAAGCAGTGGTAGCACGGGCTTTCGGGGCGACGTGGGTCGAAGACCGACAACTGCCCTTCAAGGCGAATCGCCGCGCCACTGATCAAGGGTTTGCCGGCCATCACACAGGCCGCGTTAACCGCCTCGCGAGTGGAAAAGTTGTCGCTGCAATCAAGCACCACGTCGACGGCAGCGACGGCTGCCGCCAACGAATCGGCATCCAGCGCGGAACGGTGGGCGAGCAGCGCGACCTCGGGGTTGAGGGCGCTCAGCCGCCCCATGGCCGAATCGACCTTGGCCTGCCCCACGCTGTCGGTATCGTGGATGATCTGGCGCTGCAGGTTGGTCAGGTCGACCGTGTCGAAATCCGCCAGATGCAACTCACCTACGCCAGCGGCGGCCAGGTACAGCGCGACCGGCGCACCCAGCCCGCCCAGGCCGACGATCAACGCGCGGCTGTTTTTCAAGCGCAACTGGCCGTCGATGTCCACATGCTGCAACAGAATCTGTCGGCTGTAGCGCAACAGCTCCTGGTCGCTCAGCACGGGCGGCGTCCCAAGGTGATGCGCTCATGGCCGCCAAGGTCGATGCGGCTGTGCACCTCTTCAAAGCCTTCACTGAGCAACAGCTCGCGCACGGCCGAAGCCTGGTCGTAACCATGCTCCAGCAACAGGCGGCCACCGGCATTCAAGTGAGCCGGGGCCTGTTTGATGATCAGGCGCAGGTCGTCCAGCCCGTCATCGCCGGCCACCAGCGCACTGGCCGGCTCGAAGCGCACATCGCCGGCTGCCAGGTGTGGATCGTTGGCGGCGATATACGGCGGGTTGCTGATGATCAGGTCATAGGTGTGGCCTTGCAACGCGCCGAACCAATGGCTAGTGAGCACCACGGCGTTATTGAGGTGCAACCGCTGGCGATTGCGCTCGGCCAAAGCCACCGCTTCAAGCACGCGGTCGACGGCGGTGACCTGCCACATCGGCCGTTCGCTGGCCAGGGCCAGGGCGATGGCGCCGCTGCCGGTGCCCAAATCCAGGACCTGCGCGGGCGTGGCCGGCAACAATTCCAGGGCGGTTTCCACCAGCAGTTCAGTATCCGGACGCGGAATCAGCGTGTGAGGGGCGACCTCCAGGTCCAGCTTCCAGAAGCCTTGCTGGCCGAGGATATAGGCCACCGGCTCACCGCCGCGACGGCGTTGCAGGTAGCCGGCAAAGGTCAGGGCGTGCTCGCTGCTGACGATCTTTTCCGGCCAAGTGTGCAGGTAGCCGCGGGACTTGCCCAACGCAGCGGCCAGCAGCAATTCGGCATCCAGGCGCGCGGTGGGCGAGTCGGGCAGGTCGGCGGCGCGCAACAGGCTGGCGATGATGGTCATTTATTCACCTATCGCCGCCAATTGATCGGCTTGGTATTCGGCGAGCAGCGGCTCGATCACGGCATCGACGCCACCGGCGAGAATTTCATCCAGGGAATACAGGGTGAGGTTGACCCGGTGGTCGGTGACCCGGCCCTGGGCAAAGTTGTAGGTGCGGATGCGCTCGGAACGGTCGCCCGACCCCACCAGCAACTTGCGCTCGCTGGCAATCGCGTTGGCGGCGGCGCTGGTCTGCTGGTCATTGAGCTTGGCCGACAGCCAGGACATCGCCCGCGCACGGTTCTTGTGCTGGGAACGTTCTTCCTGGCATTCCACCACAATGCCGGACGGCAAGTGAGTGATGCGGATCGCCGAGTCGGTCTTGTTGACGTGCTGGCCGCCCGCGCCCGACGAGCGGTAGGTGTCGACGCGCAAGTCCGCCGGGTTGATCTCGATCGCTTCCTGCTCGTCCGGCTCGGGCAACACGGCCACGGTGCACGCCGAGGTATGGATACGGCCCTGGGACTCGGTCGCCGGAACACGCTGCACACGGTGCACGCCGGATTCGAACTTCAACTTGCCGTAGACGTTATCG
Source organism: Pseudomonas sp. R1-43-08 (assembly GCF_003852255.1). Taxonomy (NCBI): domain Bacteria; kingdom Pseudomonadati; phylum Pseudomonadota; class Gammaproteobacteria; order Pseudomonadales; family Pseudomonadaceae; genus Pseudomonas; species Pseudomonas sp. R1-43-08. The sequence continues at coordinate 840,680 of NZ_CP027734.1, read as the reverse complement.
CCCTCGACCCGCGCGATGACTTCTTTATAGCCGCCGTGCTCACCTTCGTTCTCGGACAGGATTTCCACGCGCCAGCCGCGACGCTCGGCGTAACGCGAGTACATGCGGAAAAGGTCGCCGGAGAAGATCGCCGCCTCGTCACCACCGGTGCCGGCGCGGATTTCGAGGAACACGTTGCGCCCGTCGTTAGGGTCTTTGGGCAGCAACATGCGTTGCAGGTCGCCTTCCAGCTCGACGAGCTTTTCCTTGGCCTCGCGCACTTCTTCCACGGCCATTTCGCGCATGTCCGGGTCGCTGTCCTTGAGCAGCGCCTGGGCGCCCTCGAGGTCGGCCTGCACCTTGAGCAGGTTTTTGTAGGTGGCCACGATGGGCTCGACTTCGGCGTATTCCTTGGAATAGGCACGGAACTTGGTTTGATCGGCAATGATCTCGCCATCGCCGAGCAAGGCGGTCAGTTCTTCGAAACGGTCCTGGAGCACATCCAGTTTATTGAGCAGTGACGCTTTCATTGCGGTTTTTTATCCGAAGAGCTGTCTGACGCGCCCTCACCGAGGGCAAAGAGTTCCTGGGCCATGGCCAGCGCATCGAGGCGGCCTTCGGCAGTCAATTTTTTAAGCTGTACGCTGGGGGCGTGGAGCAGCTTGTTGGTCAGGCCACGGGCCAGCTGCATCAATACGTCTTCGGCGCTGCTGCCATTGGCCAACAAGCGCTGGGCCTTGATCAGCTCCTCGTCGCGCAGGCGTTCGCCCTGCTGACGATACGCCTTGAGCACATCCACCGCCGCCAGTTCACGCAGGCGCACCATGAAATCTTCAGCGCCGGTGCTGACCATTTCCTCAGCGGCCTGGGCGGCGCCCTGGCGACTCTTGAGGTTTTCGGCGACCACTTCGTGCAGATCATCGACGCTGTAGAGGTAAACGTCGTCCAACTCGCCGACTTCTGGTTCGATATCCCGGGGAACGGCGATATCCACCATAAAGATCGGTTTGTGCTTGCGCAGCTTCAACGCGCTCTCGACCGCACCCTTGCCCAGGATCGGCAACTGACTGGCGGTGGAGCTGATGACGATGTCACTGCGCACCAGCTCAGCCGGGATGTCCGACAGCAGCACGGCATGCGCACCGAACTGCTCGGCGAGGATGCTGGCGCGCTCAAGGGTACGGTTGGCCACCACAATGCGCTTCACACCCAGTTCGTGCAGGTGACGCGCGACCAGGGTAATGGTTTCGCCGGCACCGATCAGCAACGCCTGGCTGCGCTGCAAGTCGCTGAAAATCTGCTTGGCCAGGCTGACGGCGGCAAACGCCACGGAGACCGGGTTCTCGCCGATGGCGGTGTCGGTGCGCACCTGTTTGGCGGAATTGAAAGTGGCCTGGAACAGGCGGCCCAGCAGCGGGCCGACCGTGCCGGCCTCGCGGGCCACGGCATACGCTGACTTCATCTGGCCAAGAATCTGCGGTTCGCCCAACACCAGCGAATCGAGACCGGCCGCCACGCGCATCATGTGACGAACGGCCGCATCGTCTTCGTGCACGTAGGCACTGGCGCGCAGGTCATCGAGGCTCAAATGGTGGTAATCGGCCAGCCAGCGCAGCACAACATCGGCAGACAGGTGTTCCTGCTCTATATAAAGCTCACTGCGATTGCAGGTCGAAAGGATTGCAGCTTCGCGGCTGTCGGTAAGCCGGCAGAGCTGCTGCAAGGCCTCAACCAACTGCTCTGGCGTAAACGCTACGCGCTCGCGCACGTCTACCGAGGCAGTCTTGTGGTTAATACCGAGTGCGAGAAAGGCCATTCACTATCGCTGATGATGTCGGGAAGCCGACAATTGTCCTACTTCGAAAGATCCAGAACAACCACCGTCGTCTATTGTCCCTATACGTTGTGCCTATAAAGGCATCCATTGAGACTCGGTTATGTTTGGCCGAAGGCTTGTGTCATGATGATCCGACCGCAGGTTAGTCGTCCTCTTCCTATATGAATAGATCTTCCGCGTTGCTCCTTGCTTTTGTCTTCCTCAGCGGCTGCCAGGCCATGGCACCCGTGTCGCCGGACGCTACAGCGCCGGTGGAAGACAGCACCCCCGCCCCTGAAAAGCCCAAGGTTTATTCCTCGTTCAGCGAAGAAACGGTCTACAGCCTGTTGACCGCAGAACTGGCCGGCCAGCGTAATCGCTTCGATATTGCCCTGGATAACTACGTGACCCAGGCCATCAATACCCAGGACCCCGGTATCTCGGAACGCGCGTTTCGCATCGCCGAGTACCTGGGCGCCGACCAGGCTGCGCTGGACGCCTCGCTGATCTGGGCAAAAAACGCCCCGGACGACCTGGAAGCCCAACGGGCGGCAGCTGTGCAGCTGGCACGCGCCGGGCGCTATGACGATTCCATGGTCTACATGGAAAAAGTCTTGCAGGGCAAGGGCGACACGCATTTTGACTTTCTTGCGCTGTCAGCCGCCGATACCGATCAGGACACGCGCAATGGCCTGATGAAGAGCTTCGACCGCCTGCTGCAAAAACACCCGAAGAACAGCCAGCTGATTTTTGGCAAAGCCTTGCTGCTGCAGCAGGACGATGAAGCCGACGCCGCCCTCAAGCTGCTGGAGCAGAACCCGCCGGAAGACGGTGAGATTGCACCGATCCTGCTACGCGCCCGCCTGCTGCAGAACCTCAACCGCGGCAAGGAAGCGATTCCACTGCTGGAAAAAAGCATCAAGAAATATCCGGACGACAAGCGCCTGCGCCTGACTTACGCGCGGATGCTGGTTGAGCAGGACCGCATGGAAGACGCCAAGGTGCAGTTCGCCAATCTGGTCCAGCAATACCCGGACGATGACGAACTGCGTTATTCCCTCGCGCTGGTGTGCCTGGAAGCCAAGGCCTGGGATGAGGCCAAGGGTTATCTTGAAGAGCTGGTCGCGCGCGAAAGCCATGTGGACTCGGCGCACCTGAACCTGGGCCGCATCGCTGAAGAACGCAACGACCCGCAAGCGGCCTTGCTTGAGTACGCCCAGGTCGGCCCGGGCAATGATTACCTGCCGGCCCAGTTGCGCCAGGCCGATATTCTGATGAGCAACGGTCGTACCGACGAAGCGGAGAAACGCCTGGCCGCGGCTCGCGATGCCGAACCGGACTACGCGATCCAGTTGTATCTGATCCAAGCCGAGACTTTGTCGGCCAATAACCAGGGCGAACGCGCCTGGAAATTGTTGCAACAAGCGTTGCTGCAATATCCCGACGACCTCAACCTGCTCTACACCCGCGCCATGCAGGCAGAAAAACGCAACGACCTGGCGCAGATGGAGAAAGACCTGCGCCTGATCATCAAGCGCGACCCGGACAACGCCATGGCCCTCAACGCCCTGGGTTACACCTTGTCCGACCGCACAACGCGCTACGCCGAAGCCAAGGTGCTGATCGAACAGGCCCACAAGCTCAACCCGGAAGACCCGGCCGTGCTCGACAGCCTGGGCTGGGTCAACTATCGCCTGGGCAACCTCGACGAGGCCGAGCGCCTGCTGCGCCAGGCGCTGGAGCGCTTCCCCGACCAGGAGGTAGCCGCCCACCTGGGCGAAGTGCTGTGGGCCAACGGCAAGCAACGCGAAGCGCGACAAATCTGGGAAAAATTCCTCAAGGAACAACCCGAAAGCCCCATCCTGCGCGGCACCATCAAGCGCCTGACCGGATCCGAGACCCTATAAGCTTATGTTCTTGCGCCACGTTATCGTTTTCAGTTTCATCGCCCTGCTCGCCGGTTGCGCGGGCGTAGGCAACCGCGAATCCGTTGAAGGCCAGGGCAACCCGGCACAATGGCAACAGCACAAGGACCAGCTCAGCAGCATTGACGGCTGGCAGATCGAAGGCAAGGTCGGGGTGCGCGCACCGAAAGATTCCGGCAGCGGCACCTTGTTCTGGCTGCAACGCCAGGATTACTACGATATTCGTCTTTCAGGCCCGCTGGGTCGCGGTGCCGCGCGCCTGACCGGTCGACCGGGGCAAGTCAGCCTTGAAGTGGCCAACCAGGGCCGCTACGAAGCGACCTCGCCGGAAGAACTACTGGAGCAGCAGATCGGTTGGAAGCTGCCCGTTTCACACCTGGTCTGGTGGGTGCGCGGCCTGCCCGCGCCGGACAGCAAAAGCCGCTTGAGCCTCAATGGTGACAGTCGCCTGGCCTCCCTTGAGCAGGACGGTTGGCAGGTCGAGTACCTGAGCTACGTGCAACAGAACGGCTACTGGCTGCCCGAGCGCATCAAACTGCACGGCACCGACCTTGACGTCACGCTGGTGATCAAGGACTGGCAACCGCGTAAATTGGGGCAATAACGTGACTGTCGCAAAACTCACGCTGCCCTCTCCCGCCAAACTCAACCTGATGCTGCACATCCTGGGCCGTCGTGAAGACGGCTACCACGAGTTGCAGACGCTGTTTCAATTTCTCGACTACGGCGATGAGCTGACCTTCGCCGTGCGTGACGATGGCGTGATCAAGCTGCACACCGCGTTCGAAGGCGTACCCCACGACAGCAACCTGATCGTGAAGGCCGCGAAGAAACTTCAGCAGCAATCCGGCTGCCCGCTCGGCATTGATATCTGGATCGATAAGATCCTGCCCATGGGCGGCGGTATCGGTGGTGGCAGTTCAAATGCCGCGACCACCCTGCTCGGCCTCAACCACTTGTGGCAACTGGGCTGGGGCCTTGATCGCCTGGCCGTACTGGGCCTCACACTCGGCGCCGACGTCCCGGTTTTCGTGCATGGGCATGCCGCATTTGCCGAAGGCGTGGGGGAGAAACTGACCCCCGTGGAGCCCGAAGAGCCGTGGTATCTCGTGCTGGTGCCGCAAGTATCTGTAAGTACAGCAGAAATTTTTTCAGATCCGTTGTTGACACGTAACTCTTCTCCCATTAAAGTGCGCCCCGTTCCCAAGGGAAACAGTCGAAATGACTGCTTACCGGTTGTAGCAAGGCGTTATCCAGAGGTACGTAACGCTTTGAATTTGTTAGGTAAATTTACCGAAGCAAAATTAACCGGAACTGGAAGTTGTGTGTTTGGGGGCTTCCCAAGCAAAGCTGAAGCTGATAAAGTCTCGGCCCTTCTTACAGAGACCCTTACAGGGTTTGTAGCAAAAGGAAGCAACGTTTCGATGTTGCATCGCAAGCTGCAAAATCTGCTCTAAAAGGAATCGAGTGTTAGGCACTCGTTGCAACAGATACAGGGGCGTCGCCAAGCGGTAAGGCAGCAGGTTTTGATCCTGCCATGCGTTGGTTCGAATCCAGCCGCCCCTGCCATTTTCTAATACTCATCCAGGTTACCCTCAGCCTCTAGGTACTGCGCGTGTCCAAGATGATGGTCTTTACGGGGAATGCCAACCCCGATCTGGCTCGACGTGTCGTACGTCAGCTGCATATCCCTCTCGGTGACATCTCTGTCGGTAAATTCTCCGACGGCGAAATTACTGCCGAGATCAATGAAAACGTTCGCGGTAAAGACGTCTTCATTATTCAGCCGACCTGCGCTCCGACCAACGATAACCTGATGGAACTCGTCGTGATGGCTGATGCCTTCCGCCGCTCCTCAGCGACTCGAATCACAGCTGTAATCCCTTATTTTGGTTATGCCCGTCAGGATCGCCGTCCGCGCTCCGCACGTGTGGCCATCAGCGCGAAAGTCGTTGCTGACATGCTGACCGTGGTAGGTATCGACCGTGTTCTCACGGTTGACCTGCACGCTGACCAAATCCAGGGGTTCTTCGATATTCCAGTAGATAACATCTACGGCTCCCCCGTCCTGGTGGATGACATCGAAGACCAACGCTTTGAAAACCTGATGATCGTGTCCCCGGACATTGGTGGTGTCGTGCGTGCACGGGCTGTCGCCAAATCCCTGGGCGTGGACCTCGGTATCATCGACAAACGCCGCGAGAAAGCCAATCACTCTGAAGTGATGCATATCATCGGTGATGTCGAAGGGCGTACCTGTATTCTGGTTGATGACATGGTCGACACCGCCGGCACCCTGTGCCACGCGGCGAAAGCCTTGAAAGAGCACGGTGCCGCAAAAGTCTTCGCCTACTGCACACACCCTGTGCTGTCGGGCCGAGCGATCGAGAACATCGAGAACTCCATGCTGGACGAACTGGTGGTGACCAACACCATCCCGTTGTCCGCTGCAGCTCAAGCCTGTTCGCGTATCCGTCAACTGGATATCGCACCGGTAGTTGCCGAAGCGGTTCGCCGCATCAGCAACGAAGAATCGATCAGCGCGATGTTCCGCTAAGGGTCAAACCTGCGGACCATTTCACTGACGAAAAGCGCCCCGCCCCAGCATTCCGCTGGGGCGGGGCTTTTTTGCCCATATCGCCTTTAGCGCTGGTCGCAAACGCTGGGGCGAATGTGGTTATTTTGGAGATACAACATGAACGATTTTACTCTGAATGCTGAAGTGCGTTCCGACCTGGGGAAAGGTGCGAGCCGCCGCCTGCGTCGTCTCGCAAGCCTGGTTCCAGCTGTAGTTTACGGTGGCGACAAAGCCCCTGAATCCATCAGCATGCTGGCTAAAGAAGTTGCCAAACTGCTCGAAAACGATGCTGCCTACAGCCACGTTATCGAACTGAACGTTGGCGGCACCAAGCAGAACGTGATCATCAAAGCCCTGCAACGTCACCCGGCCAAAGGCCACGTGCTGCATGCTGACTTTGTACGCGTTATTGCCGGCCAGAAACTGACCGCCATCGTTCCAGTGCACTTTGTTGGTGAAGAAGCTCCGGTCAAGAAAGGTGGCGTTGTTTCCCACACTACTACCGAGCTGGAAGTAAGCTGCCTGCCGAAAGACCTGCCTGAGTTCATCGAAGTCGACCTGTCGGCTGCTGAAATCGGCACCATCATTCACCTGTCCGACCTCAAGGCCCCTAAAGGCGTTGAGTTCGTTGCACTGGCTCACAACGACGACAAGGCTGTTGCCAACGTCCACGCGCCACGTGTTGTAGCAGAAGATGAAGCAGGCGAAACCGCTGCCGAGTAATGCTCTGTGCAGCGTCGGAGCTTGAGGAAACATCGCGGACCGAAACGTAGCGAGAAAGCGGGCGATAACGCGAAGTTTATCTCTGGATAAGTGAGCTCCTGTCGTCCACTTTCGCCGCACGTTGGTTGCGGCGATGTTATCCACAACTCCAAAGGAAGGGCCCCTGTCGTGACCGCCATTAAACTGATCGTTGGCCTGGGAAATCCAGGCGCCGAATACGAACAGACCCGGCATAACGCGGGGGCCCTTTTTGTTGAGCGCATCGCCCACGCCCAAGGCATCAATCTTGTGGCCGATCGCAAATATTTTGGCCTGACCGGGCGCTTCTCGCATCAGGGTCAGGATGTTCGTCTGCTGATTCCCACCACCTACATGAACCGCAGCGGCCAGGCTGTCGCGGCGCTTGCGGGGTTCTTCCGGATCAAACCCGAGGAAATCCTGGTGGCCCATGACGAACTGGACCTGCCACCCGGCGTTGCCAAGCTCAAGCTGGGCGGCGGGCATGGCGGGCACAATGGCTTGCGCGACATCATCGCGCAGTTGGGGAATCAGAATAATTTCTACCGTCTGCGGCTCGGCATTGGCCACCCAGGCGTTGCCAGTATGGTTTCAAATTTCGTCCTGGGTCGTGCGCCACGCGCCGAACAGGAAAAACTCGATGCCAGCATCGACTTTGCCCTCGGCGTGCTGCCGGATATCTTCGCCGGTGAATGGAACCGTGCGATGAAAAACCTGCACAGCCAGAAGGCCTGACTTTTACCGAGGGGAAACACCATGGGATTCAATTGCGGCATCGTCGGCCTGCCCAACGTCGGCAAATCCACCCTGTTCAACGCCCTGACCAAGTCCGGTATTGCAGCGGAGAACTTCCCCTTCTGTACCATCGAGCCCAACAGCGGCATCGTGGCCATGCCCGACCCACGCCTGGCTGCACTGGCGGCCATCGTCAATCCCAAGCGCATCCTGCCGACTACCATGGAATTCGTCGACATCGCCGGCCTGGTAGCGGGCGCCTCGAAAGGTGAAGGCCTGGGCAACAAGTTCCTGGCCAACATCCGTGAGACCGATGCCATCGCCCACGTGGTCCGCTGCTTTGAAGACGAGAACGTGATTCACGTCTCCAACAGCGTTGACCCCAAGCGTGACATCGAGATCATTGACCTGGAACTGATCTTCGCCGACCTAGACAGCTGCGAGAAACAACTGCAGAAAGTCGCGCGCAACGCCAAGGGCGGTGACAAGGACGCAGTAGTCCAGAAAGGCCTGCTGGAGCAGTTGATCGCTCACTTCACCGAAGGCAAGCCGGCGCGCAGCCTCATGAAGAACATGAGCACCGACGAAAAAGCCGTGATCAAGGGTTTCCACCTGCTCACCACCAAGCCTGTGATGTACATCGCCAACGTCGCTGAAGACGGCTTTGAGAACAACCCGCTGCTGGACGTGGTCAAGGCCATCGCCGACGAAGAAGGCGCGATCGTGGTCCCCGTGTGCAACAAGATCGAAGCGGAAATCGCAGAGCTGGATGACGGCGAAGAAAAAGACATGTTCCTCGAGGCCCTGGGCCTGGAAGAGCCTGGTCTGAACCGCGTGATCCGCGCCGGCTACGAAATGCTGCACCTGCAGACCTACTTCACCGCCGGTGTCGAAGAAGTCCGCGCCTGGACCGTCAAGGTTGGCGCCACCGCGCCACAGGCCGCCGGCGTGATCCACACCGACTTCGAAAAAGGCTTTATCCGCGCTGAAGTGATCGCCTACAACGACTTCATCCAGTACAAGGGCGAAGCGGGTGCAAAGGAAGCCGGTAAATGGCGTCTTGAAGGTAAGGAATACATCGTCAAGGATGGTGATGTGATGCACTTCCGTTTCAACGTGTAAGAATTGCCTGCGGTTTTTGACGCCGCAAAAATGAGCCGATGCATTGCATCGGCTTTTTTGTGGGCGTTAGAGCGCCGCGCAAATAAAATACTTCCTATGAAGAAACAAACTTTGCAAGCATGACATCTGCTGATACGTTTTTAACTTCAAACGCTCGCCGCACATTAACCGTTATCCCTCGTTAAAAAACTCGCCATTTAAAATTAATCGCTATTAATTCAGGATTTCTCTTACACCCAACTTGCCTGACACTTCTAATCTTCACTTGAAATCCTTTATCGCTTGAGCATTCATACTTTTCATTTTGCCTGCTGCTTTAACAGGATCATGACAAGCCAAAAAAATCCTGTTTAACTAACGCTAATGGAGACAGCCCTTATCGAGTGGCTACCGCAATGGACCAAAGCATTTATGTCGACGCTCAGTCAGAATAAACCTATAACAGATATAACTTTTTCTGATTGCCCGAACATCGAAACGACTGTTAACAGCACAGCCGCTCTCGATATAGATATTCTGCTGATGGGAGAAACAGGTACCGGTAAAGATACACTGGCACAACGTATTCACCACCTGTCACGCCGCAAAGGAAACTTCGTTGCGGTCAACTGTGCGGCCATCCCGGAAAGCCTTGCCGAAAGCCAGTTGTTCGGCGTCAACAGCGGCGCCTACACGGGCGCCATGCAATCTCGAGCCGGATTCGTTGAAGCGGCCCACTTGGGCACCTTATACCTCGATGAAATCGACAGCATGCCACTGACGTTGCAAGCCAAGCTGCTACGGGTATTGGAGTCTCGCGGGGTTGAGCGTTTGGGCTCGACCCGATTCATACCAGTGGACATGCGAGTGATCGCCTCTGCTCAGCACGCGCTGCACGACATGGTCGAGCAAGGTACCTTCCGGCGAGACCTGTACTTTCGCTTGAATGTTGTCAGCATTCATCTTCCGGCTTTACGGGAGCGGCGAGAGCGAATTATACCGATGTTCCTCGACATGATTGAGCATGAGGCTGAGCACTTCAAACTCCCTGCTCCGCCCCGTCCCGGCAAGTGGTTGTTACAACAGTTGCTGTGTCATTCCTGGAAGGGCAATGTGCGCGAGTTACGTTCTACGGCGAAGCGTTTTGTACTGGGCCTGCCACCGCTCTCAGCAACGGTGATAACGCGCCAGGAACGGGAAATGAGCCTGAAGGCCCGCTTGCATCAGATGGAGAAATCGCTGATTGAGGAGTCTCTTCGTCAAAACGACCGCTGTGTCGACAGTGTGGCGATAGAACTAGGAGTAGCCAAAAGAACGCTCTACCACCGGATGAAGCATCTGGGCGTTTCGCTGAGCTGAGAATCTCCACGACCTATACCGCTATCAACTTACATTTTTTGAAACATTCCGCTCGGAACCCCATGGAACGCAAAAATCTCTTGAACCACTTAAATGATGGAAAGGCACTACGGTTATACAAACATTTTTTAGCGTATTGCTGACCCCAGTAAAAATAACGTTATCTACGGAGAAAATGATATGACTATTCCTAGTGGATCTTCCTATTCACCTTATGCGGGCGGTTTTGGCGGTGGCAGTGGCGGTATGTCTGCGCAGGATGCCGACGCTGGCTTGGAAGCCTCTGAACGAAAGAAACGCGCAGACGGTGTAAAAAACGCGTTCAAAGCGGCAGAGAACGCCAATACCAGTGGTATCAAATCGGCTGTCGACGCCCTGCGTTTGTAACCGCCTGAACGTATCTGGCCTTTCCGGCAGCCTCTGCCGGGAGGGCCATTTAAGTGCAGACTCCATTACCGACTATCAACACCGCATTGGCAACTACTCAACCACGGGGCTGCATGATGATAGAAGTTATAAAGCCTGCTGACGCCAGACTGCCGGGCGCCTACAGAACAGAAGAAGTGTTCGCCTCAAGCACAGATGTGAACTTTTTCAATTCGGCCATGACGCCATCTGCCTATACGAGCCCGACAGTTGATCAGCCAACGCCAAAAAACCTGTTGACCGACACCGCAGGCAAGCTAACCGGTGTAACTGAACGCATGTCCAAAAGTTTGCGTGCACTCGGCAGCACAGACAAACTTGACGAGGCCCGAAAATACCCAGGCCAACTCTCCGACGCATTATTGCTTCAGCTAATGTTGACGAAGTGTGTTGGTAAAACCGCGCAGTGCATTGATAAAATCAGCAACCTCCAGTAGGTCAACATGACGCGCACGTTGTTTACTGCATTAACCCTGTCTTTCACACTCATGCTAAGTGGCTGCAGTGAACGTGTCGAACTCCACCGGCAATTAACGGAACAAGAGGCCAACGAAGTTGTAGCAGAACTGGCGGACAAACATATTCGTGCGAGTAAGGTTCCCGCCAAAGACGGCGTTGTCGTAGTAGTCAATGCCATCGATATTGCAAGGGCCGTACGAACGCTGGAGGCCGTTGGACTACCTCGGGCAGCACGCGCTACGTTGGGCAACACTTTTCGTAAAGAAGGCGTCATCTCGACGCCGCTGGAAGAACGAGCACGCTACATCTACGCCCTGTCCCAGGAGTTGGAAACCACCTTATCGAACATTGATGGGGTCATCGTGGCCAGGGTCCATGTGGTACTGCCTGAGCGAGTGGCGCCGGGCGAGCCTGTCCAACCGGCCTCCGCGTCGGTGTTTATCAAACATGATCCGCGGCTTGACCCCGACAATATCAGGGCCCGTGTGCGCAGGCTGGTTGCCAGTAGCATACCCGGCATGGCCACGGCGCTCGATAATCCGCAGAAACTGACCGTGGTATTCGTGCCAGCGACAGCTTATACGGAACAACAAAGCCTGGTTTACTTCGGGCCGTTTCTGGTCCCAGGCGACGACCTTGGTTTTTGGCGAGCCAGCATGACGGTCTCGCTATTGGTCCTGGCGCTTATGGTGTCGGCCACCCTGTTCTGGCAGAAGCGAAAACAGCGAGCCACGCCCGAACCTGTCTTGCACGCTCAAACGCACGCGCGGTCCCCTGACATGCCCGCTCATTCAAACAATGAGTAACCTCGCATGGGCCCGATGGTGGGCAGCCCCCTGGTTGTATGCGCACGCAGACTGGAAAAGCACGCATACCCATGCGGCGCTTGTAGACATTCATCGCCGCGGGCTAGTCGCAACGGGTACACATTACGGTATTACTCCCTGCCTGCCGACAATGCCTGACCCCGCCTTACTCCAATTGGCAATTGCCTCATGCGAGCAACTTGAGCTGGGGCTGGCACTGATCGACGGTATCTGCCGGCCCAGCTACGCAGCAGCATTGGATGAGCACCATCTTCTGTGGTGTAACAGCCTGTCCAAGGCGCTATGCCTGGATATTGTGCAACCGGATAAGGATCCGTTGCAGTTGTTGCGCACTTGGATCCCACCTGCCGCCTGGCAACGGATAAGGCTACGCTTTGCACGCCGACGCGTGCTTGATCTGGAAGAAATGCCACTGGCGCTCAATGGATCGCACAGTCGGCTCGATACCCTCTGGCACGCCGTGGTGTGGCGTATAGGCACGCTGAACCTTAACAGCAGTGCTTGCGAGTCATGGCCGCAGCCGCAAGGAGATTAACGATGCTATGTCGACGTACGATCAACTCGCCTGGCGCTACGCCGCCTCTCCCGGGAAGCCTGATTTCCGGTGAAACCCTGGCCAGTTATACCCAGGCCAGTGATGTGATAGAGCAGGCAAAGGCTGGTGCCAGACAATTGCTGAGGGAAGCACACGAACAACGGGAACACTTGCTTGAACAAGCAGGGTTTGAAATATGGCAGCGTGCCGATGCCCAACTCAAACGCTGGGAAGCAGAGCGTCAGGTCCTCTGTGAAAACCTCGAACGATGCGCCACTTCAATTGCCAACCAGGCTATTCACCTTTTGCTTGAGCAAACGTCCCCACCTCAACGTATCGGAGCCCTGATCAAGCAGTTGCTGGCGTGCCAAATCCCTGCAATCAAGGCGACATTACTTTGTAATCCACATGACCTCGAGACGGTGAGGCGATGCCTAGACAGCAGCGGTAGTCATCACTGGTCGCTGCGCGCAGCAAACTCGATCGAGCCTCAAACGCTGTTATTGAATACCGATGAGGGAGATTTCCGGATTGACTGGATCTCTATGGTCAAGGCCGTCATGAGCAACGATGAAAGCCCTTCGACAACGGACGACGGGGACATATTTCTTAACATATAAGACGCAACACATGGAACCATTTCGAAATAAAAGCCATAAAGGGTTACACACCCAGAAAGGCACCTCACATGAACTTTTTCGACAGCCTTAGAGATAGACTTGTCAGAGACGCAAAACACGTTAAACGTGAGGTCGACTCTGCAGTAAACAATTACTCCGGGTCAGAGCAGGACGCGGACTTGTTTTATGACCTTGTGGTAAAACACCGCAAGTCTGAATACCTCATCAATGAACAGACCCGCGTAAAGTTCATGCTAATGAAGTCTGCTCTGGACAGCGCCCAGTAACATGAAAGAGCTACTTGCCGAGTGTTTGAGAAGTGGCGGCGCAGAGTTGAGGTTATTCGAAAACGACGACGAAATCGTCTTGCGTCACTGTCCGGACACTCTTCTGCTAAGTGTCCAACTGACCCAACAACTCCCGAATAAATCAGTGCTGATGACGTGGATGCGACTGGGCGCAATAAGCCTGCATCACTTCCAGGGTGCTCTCGCTCAGCACCCAACCAGCGGTGAACTCTGGCTGGTTCATTGCCTGCATAAGCCCTACGGCGAACAGCCTCTGCAACGCTGTATAGAGTCCCTGCTCAACCAACGCGATACCTGGCGGGCAACCTTTGCACGCCTGAACAAGCCGACCCATCCGCTCAGCCCCACCTCGCTACGTTCGTTGTCGCACTAATCAGGGAAACAGCTATGTATAAGAACCTCTTCAAGCGCAACAGCTTGCGCGTTAACCCGCCTGAGACTTCGTCCAGACGTGCCCACTTCAGGTGCCTGATCGCGCTCGCCGGTTTGCTCGCTCCGGTGCTCAGCGCCTTTGCTGCCATCCCTCCCGAGTGGAAAAACACCGCCTACGCCTATGAGGCCGAACACAAGCCTCTACGCGAAGTGCTCGAGGACTTCGCCCAGACCTTCGGCACGCAACTGCAAATCGAGGGCCTGCTGGAGGGCGACGTCAATGGCAAGATCCGAGCGAACACACCGCAGTCGCTGCTGGACAGACTGGGCGTCGAACACCGCTTCCAGTGGTACATGTACAACAACACACTGTTTATCAGCACACTGGACCAACAAGAGTCCGCGCGCCTGGAAGTCTCTTCCGAGACGGTTTCCGACCTCAAGCAGGCGCTAACTGATATCGGTCTGCTCGACAGTCGCTTCGGCTGGGGCGAGTTGCCGGAAGACGGCATCGTTCTGGTATCCGGCCCCAAAAGCTACATCGAACAGATCAAGCAATTCAGCAGCCAGCGTCGCTCTGCGGATGAAAAACAGAGCGTGCTGACGTTCCCGCTGAAATTCGCCAATGCCGCAGACCGCCAGATAGAGTATCGCAGCGAAAAAATCGTTATCCCTGGCGTTGCCAGCATGCTGCGCGGGCTATTGGAGCCGCGCTCTGGCACGACGCTTTCCGGGCTGGCCCAACGTTCCCCGTCCCAGTCCCAGCCCGCACCTGTCACGCCCAGCTTTGCGCGCCTGGGCAACCCGCTGCTGGGGCAAATGCTCAGTGCACCTGCTTCCCCGGATGCCGGCATGTCGATTACGCCTCGGGCGCCAGTGGGCACCAGCCGGATCCGCGTCGAGGCGGATGTGCGTAACAACGCCATCCTGATTTATGACTTGCCGGAGCGACAAGCGATGTATCGCGAGTTGATCAGCCAACTGGATGTCGCGCGCAAGCTGGTGGAAATCGATGCAATCATCCTCGACATCGAGCGCACGCAATTAAATGAATTCGGTATCAAGTGGGGCTTTCAGAACAGTCGCTTCCGTGGCGGCGTCAACATGGCGCCCGGTACCGCTTCCCAACTATCGATCGGACGCCTTGATCGCTTCTATGCCGATATCCGCGCGCTGGAATCCCGCGGGCTGGCAACCATGGTCTCCAATCCCTCGGTGCTGACCCTGGAAAACCAACCGGCGATCATTGACTTCAACCGTACTCAATACCTGACTGCCGGCACCAGAAACGCGACGATCCTGCCCATCACCGTGGGCACCAGCTTCCAGGTGGTTCCCCGGGTGATCACCAGCCGGGGCGGTCATCAGATCCATCTGGCAATAGACATCGAAGACGGTAACTTTGACGAGTCCAACCCCGAACGTATTGGCCCGGATGTACGCCGAGGCAAGGTCAGCACCCAAGCCGTGATGGCAGAAAAGCGCTCGTTGGTGGTGGGCGGGTTCCACGTTACCGAAAGCACCGATAAACAAAACAAGGTCCCCGTGCTGGGGAACATACCGTTACTGGGCAAGGCGCTGTTCTCCTCGACCGAACGGCAGAATAACCGGCGTGAGCGGCTGTTCATCCTGACCCCGCGAGTGATCGGCGATCAGTCTGACCCTTCGCGCTATTTGCCTCAGGACGATCAGGTCGAACTGCAAGCTGCGCTCAAGCCATTGGCGCGGCGCTACGCCCCCCATCAGCCGGTGATTAACCGCAGCGATATCACCAGCACCCTGGCGCATCTGGTCAGCGGCGAAGTGCCCAAGGCGTTCAAGGCCGAACCTATGCCGCTGGGGCTGAACACGTTGTGCAGCACCCGCGACTTGCTGGCGCTGAATACTGAGCGCAGCCAATGGTATGCAGGCCCGCACTACAACGTGGCGGTGGTGGTGCTGCGCAATCAGTTCAAACGCAATGTGCGCATCGATGAGAAGGAATGCAGCAATTCGCAAACGCTGGCGGTCACCGTCTGGCCGCGTGCCTGGCTCAGGCCTGGTGAAGAAGCCGAAGTGTTTATCGCCATACGCCCTGTCATCAAGGATGAACATCTGAGTGTGCCACGCCCTTCCCTGATCGCCCCACTCCCAACCCGGACACCTACACCATGAACCACAAACTGATGCATGCCGCGCTAATGGCTGCCGTACTGCTTGTTACCAGTTGCACACCGACCTGCAAAGGCGACTCCTGCTCACGTCCGCAATCGAGCAAAGACAAGATGGTGGTCTGGTGGCCCCCGCAGATGCGCGTCGAACCTGGCCCGGCCGGGGAGCGCTCGGACTATCAGACCGTGTCCTTGGAGCGATGAGCGTGGAGGCAGGCGCCCCTGTGAACCGCCAGAGGCTCATTGACGACCTGGTGAGCGGCCGTCCCGCTCATCAGCAGTTGTGCAGGGGGATTACATTGCGCTCGTGCGATGCGGGCACACGCAAGGGCGTAGCCTTACACATTGCAGGCATGGCCCTGCAAGCAGGGCAGTTGGAACAGGTATTGGAGCGTCGTTTCCAACAGGCGCTGGCGTTTGACGGCTGTTACCTCTATGTGGACAAACAGGGCGCGCTGGTTATCTGGCACGCCCTGCCCGCACAACCCCAGGCGCTGGACAAAATCCTCAGCCGGATGCTGTCTCTGGCCAACTTGCACGCTCTGGACCTTTCGGTCATACGCTGATCAGCGCTGCTCGAGCTCCGGCAATGTAAGGGTTTCACGCTTGGCCTCATCGTCAAGCTCACGCAAGGTACGGTAGATCAACGCCACGGCCTGCAACGTCTCTCGAGGAATCGGCGCTCCGAGCTTTTTCTCGTAAATCGTGCGGGCCAGCCATACGCATTGAATGACCGGAACATCAGCTGCCTTGGCGCGATCAATCAGTTTGCGCGCCTGCGCATCCGTGCCCTTGGCCACCAACTGCGGCAACGGCGTCTTGCCGCGACGGTAATACAGGGCGACGGCATAGTGGGTCGGGTTGACGACCAACATGTCCGACTCTTCCAGCTTGGGCAACTTGACCTTGGGTTCCTCCTGCGCCAACTGATACGCCAATGAGCGGCGCTGCCCCTTGACGTGCGGGTCACCCTCCATGTCCTTGTATTCCTTGACCACTTCGACCTGGGTCATGCGCATGCGCTTGGCGAAGAAGTACTTTTGCAGGGTCAGGTCGGTCAGTGCCAACACCAACAGCAATCCGAGACAGGCATGGAGCAGATAGCGGAACAGCGCAATCAGCGCCAGCAGGTAGCTTTGCAGATCGCTGTTGGCCAGATTAATCAGCGTGCCCAAAGAGGGCCAGACCACCAGATACACAATCAGGCCCAGGAGAAACGCTTTGGCCACGCTCATCAGCAGGTTCATTACCGACTGGGCGGAGAACATTTGCTTGAGTTGGCTCATGGGATTGACCCGATTGAAATCGAGCTTGAGTGCTTCCGGGGCGAACAGAAACCCGACTTGCAACCAACTGCTGATCAGCTTCGTGGCAATCGCCACCCCAACCATCAATAAGGCGAACGAGAGAAACACCACCACCCCATCGAACAGCACTTCTTCCAGCGCTCGCACGAAGGGCTGATTCATGCGTGAAATCGGTAGCACCATCAATTGTTCGAAACGTTGCAAACTGCTTTGGGCGGAATACAGCGCGATTTCGCTGATGGCGGTCAGCGCCAGCAACTTGCCTACATCCTGGCTCTGGGAGACTTGGCCTTTCTTGCGCTGGTCACGCAGCTTTTTAGCGGAGGCGGGGTGTTTTTTCTCTCCCGAGTCGCTCATGGCATCGCCACCTTGAACAGCAGCCCAAGGGAATGCTTGAGGTCACCCAGCAAACTCATACGCCCGACGATCAGATCCTGCAATAACGCAAAATACAGCAAGAGGATGCCGATACCCGCGAGGCTCTTGAGTGGCGGAGCCAGTGTGCTCACCTGCAACTGCTGACTGTAAACACCCAGCAGCGCGATGCCGAACTCCAGCAACAGCAGCACGGCGATAAAGGGCGCCGCGTAGAGCATCATATGGGTGAACGTATCCCCGAGCAGCGCGATGAATACGCTGAACCCATTGGGCCCCGGCAGCGGGAACCACACCGTCGGCGGCCAGATCAGGTAGCTGTCCCAGATTACCTGGGTCAGTGCGCCAAGCCCCAGGGTGACCATCAACAGAAAAATCGCCAACTGCTTGAGCATATGCCCGATGGGCGTTGCGTCCGGGCCCAGCGACGGGTTGAGCTGGCCCCCGGCCAACGCGCCTCGCTGGTTGTCCAGCAGCGCGCCCACCGACTCGAACATCCAGAACGGCATCGACAGCAACACGCCCAGCACTACCCCAAGGGCCAACTCCTTGAGCGCCAAGGCGGCGAGCATGAGGCCCGAGTAATCCAGCCCCTCCAGCGCTGCATGGATACCCGGCGCGGGGATCAATGCCATGACCATCACGATCGTGTGCCGGGGCATGCCACGAATATGTTGAAAACAGAATGCAGCGACCAGAAAGGCACAGGGATAAATGCGCGCCATGGCAATCACCAGGCTTGGCAGGTATTCAAGATACAGCAGCACAGAAGCAACCTCAGTGGAGGGCCGAACGGCCGATCATGTCGAACGTCAGGTTGATCAGTTGGATCAACTCCACGCCGATCCAGCGTCCGGTCATGATCAGGGTGACACCCACCGCCACCAGCTTGATGCCAAACGGCAGCGTCTGATCCTGCACCTGCATCAGCGCCTGAACCAGCGAGGTCAGCACGCCTACCACCACAGCCACGATCAGCGGCGGTGCGGTCAATACCACCACCAGTAACATGCCCTGCTTGAACAGTACGATCGGTTCCATATTCAGCTCAGAGATAAGAAAGGAACAGGCTGTCGAGCAGCCGCGACCAGCCGGACACCATTACAAACAGCAGCAATTTGAGCGGCAGGGAAATGGTCATGGGTGAAACCATTTGCATGCCCAGCGCCAACAAGAGGTTGGAGACAATCAGGTCAATCACGATAAAGGGGATGTAGATCAGAAACCCGATCTCGAACCCCGCCTGCAGTTGCGACAATACATAGGCGGGAATCAGCAGGATCAGGTCTTCACGCTGCACCTCCTGCGCCATCTGCGCGGGCCAGAGGCGGTGGGTATTCTCCAACAGGTGGGTGAGCACGTCGGGGTCGAGATTGCGCAGCATGAATGCACGCAACGGCTTGATGGCCTCTGCGCCTGTCTGCAGCACCCCCTGCACGCTGCTCGTGTCCAGCGGAGAAATCTTGAGGCTTTCTGCGATCTGGTAACCCACCGGCGCCATGATAAACAGCGTCGCGGCCAATGCGATGCCGTTGATAGCCATGCTCGGCGGCACTTGCTGCACGCCGATGGCATTGCGGGTAATCATCAGCACAATCACGATTTTCAAAAACGATGTGCAGATAATCAACAGCATCGGCATCAGCGTCAGCGTGGCAATAAACAGTGCGAGAACGAGGGGGTCCAGCCCCTGAACTGTCATCGACCGAAAAGCACGCGGGACAGCTGCAACCCCAAGCGGCCATCGACTTCCACCAGTTGGCCCTGCCCAATGGGACGGTCGCCGTAATACAGGCCTGCCAGGCCAGGCGCGTAACCGGTAATGCCCAGCACCGAGCCAGGCCCCAGATTGCGCAACTCGCCCAGCGTGAGGTTCAGCGTGCCGCAGCGAACATTCAGCGCCATGTCCAACTCATCGAATGGCTCGTGGCCAAAGATATCCACCACAGGTTCATCCTGCGCATCCTCGGAGTAGGCGTGCGCCGCAAAATTCTCGTCCACAGACGTGTCCTCGATAGAAGAAAGGGTCAGGCACAGAGTCCCGTTTTCATCGTCAATACTGCCCCGCAGCCGATGCCTGCCAACCTGCACATAACCGCTGCCCTGCGCCTGGAACAGCGCGAGCTCGGGGACCAGCACATCACCGGCGCGCAGGCCGCGTACCTGTGCAATGGTCAGGCGCATGCGTCCCAGGGTGACGGCAATCGCCAGTTGAAACTGCCCCGGCAGCGGTGCAGCGACAGAGCGCCATGGGGCGGCCTCGCACAACGCGAGGAAGCTTCCAGCGCTCAGCCACAGGTAGCCCATGACCCGTGAGGCGCCCAGGGACACGCTGAGCCGGCAACCGAACCCCTCGGGCCGATCCGTCTCCAGCAGCCGCATATAGCCGAACAGGTCACGTATCTGGGGGCTCAAGTAGTGCTGAAACAATGCCCAGAACCAGGAGTCCGGATCGTTGCCGGCCTGGGCCAACGTCACCGGGCACTCACCCATCAAGCTCAATTGCGGCCCCGGTTCGCTGAACGCCAATACCCCACTGGTGGTTTCAAAGCACAGCGACTGAGCGCCAACCGGCTCAGTGCCAGGCTCCAGGCGTAATTCACCGCGCTGTTCGGCCACCTGGAACGGCATGTGCAACCCACGCCCCAGCCGTCGCCGGGCAGCCACTGCATCAGCCCTCACAGTGCGCAAGGCCAGAGAGGGCAACATCATGCCGGCGCCGAATTCGCCACGCACAGCGCCACCGGTAACGCCAGGCTCGCGGCGAGCCTGTGCTCACATTGGTGCCGTACGCCGTAGAGCCAGCGCGCTGTTGCGTCCTGCTGCGCCTCAAGCTCGATATTCCACGCCGCCCCTTCTCGACGAATACGGGCATTGATCCGCCCCAGGCGTGGCAAGTACATGGCCACTGTCAGCGGCCACGTCGAGCCGCTTTGCAGCCGAGGTATCAACTGCTCCGACAACGCCTCGACCATGGCGACATCACCGCCGGCCCGGGTTCCGGGCTGAGACGCGCTACGGCCCGAATCCTGTTCGTCATCACCGAACAATTGGGTAAAGAGCTGCCGTTGCTCCCAAGGCACTGGGGCGCCCACCTCGTGGACACGGTCCTCGCGAGGGTCGCGTCGGCGTTGGCGTTCAGGCGTGTTGGCTGAAATAGCGTTCATAGCGGTTCCTGCGTGAGTAAATTGGCCAATTCCTGCAGTTTTTCTACTTGGCGAAGGCACTGGGAGACGTGCTTCTGCGCGATACCTACCTCCACCTCACGCTGTTCCTGCTGCCCTTGCAGCTGTTGCACCTGGCCTTCTTCACGCCGGGTACCGGCAGACAGGCTTTGTTCCTTGCGATTCCACGACTTCAGCGCCTGAACGCTCACAACCTGCCCCTGGTGCTCGCTCAACAGTTGTGCACATTGGCGTTCCTCTTCCTGACGGGTTTTCTCCAGCAGGTCTTGGGCCTGCTGGATGTGCGCCACCAATGCCTGCTGTGATCGTTTGGCCTCGCGCAGCGCACGTTCGGCACGATCGGCCCGGTACCGACGCAAGCGCCGCAGGGTTTCGATCTCACCGGGCAACGTTTCAGAATGGGACATAGGCAGTCAGCTCCGTCAGTTGGTCCATCGTCGTGTCGATCGCAGAAGGCTCACGCAAGTCTTGGCGCAGGAAGCTATCCACCGCCTGGCGGCTGCTTACCGCCATGTCGGTCAGGGCATCATTGCCTGCCTGGTACTCACCCAGCTTGAGCATCAGCTCGATCTGCTGGTAGGCCGACAACAGGCGTCGCAAAGCCGTACCGGCCTGGATATGCCTGGGCTCGCAGACATTGGTCAAAATCCGCGACAGGCTGGCCAGCACGTCCACGGCCGGATAATGGCCGCGCTCGGCCAACTTGCGTGACAGCACGATATGGCCGTCCAGCAGCGAGCGAACTTCGTCGGCCACCGGGTCATTCATCGAGTCCTGCTCGATCAACACCGTGTAGATGGCCGTGATCACGCCGTCACGCGTCAACCCCGCCCGTTCCACCAGGCGCGGCAACAGGCTGTACACCGAAGGCGGCAGACCGCCCCGCCCCAGCGGCTCGCCGGCAGCCAGGCCGATTTCACGCTGGGCTCGCGCAAAACGCGTCAAGGAATCGATCAACAAAAGCACCCGCTGGCCCTTGCGCCGGAAACCTTCGGCGAGCGCCGTCGCGGTGAAGGCGGCGCGGGCGCGCTCCATGCTGGAACGGTCAGAGGTGGAGCACACCAGCACCGCCTTGGCCCGCAGTTGGTCATCCAATTCATGGTCAAGAAACTCGCGCAACTCTCGGCCCCGTTCGCCGATCAAACCGAACACGATCACATCGCAGTCCACGTTACGGGCGATCTCGGCCAACAAGGTAGTCTTGCCACAGCCTGCCCCCGCGAACAGCCCGACGCGCTGGCCTTCTCCCAGCGTCATCAGGCCGTCGATCGATCGCACCCCCGTGGCCAATGCGCGGTTGATGCGCGGCCGCTCCGTGGGTAACGGCGCCTCGCACAACACCGGGGTTGCGTCGGGCGTATCCGCTTCGGCGAACGCACTGGGACCGTTGCCGGCAATCGGCCGGCCGAAACCGTCCAGCACCTGGCCCAGCAGGTCATCACCCACCCGTACCCTGTGCGGCACACCAAGACGCTCCACGCTGGCGCCCACACTCACGCCTTCCAGATTCCCCAGGGCACTGAGCACCGCATCCTGCTGATCGAAGCCAATGATCTCGGCGAGCATGTAATCGCCCGGTTGCTTTTCAACCTGGCACAGGTCGCCGATGCGCGCCTGGGGCAGCCGACACTGCATCAGCATGCCGTTGACGCGCTGTATGCGACCGCGCATCGTGACCGGCGCAAAGCTGTCCAACGCCGCCGACTGACTGCGTTGCCAAGCCTGGAGACGCTCTTGCCACGCGCCGCTCACCAACGCACCTCATAGCGCTGCGCACCGTCGAACACCACCTTGCTGTTATCGATCAGCACCAGGCGCAGGCCATTGACTTCGTCGCCCACAAACAACCGGGTGCCCTCTTCCAGCACAACGTGGCCGTTCGGTCCGCTGATGATCTGCACGATCTTGAACGGCAGTGCTCCGTCACGCGTGCGTACGCGGCTGATCACCGGCACAGCGGTTTCGAACTGCCCGGCAAAGCGGTCGAGCATGCGCGCGACCAAGTCCGCCTCTTCCTGGGAAACATCACCGCTCAGGGAAATCTGCCCATTGATGACTTGCAAGCTGACCCGTGAAGTCAGTTCCCGCTCGCTGAGCATCTTCAGCAATTGCTGGCGCACCTCAAAGGGCGAGCCCAGTTCGGGCTTCTGAACCACTACCGGCATCAGCGATGCCTGGGCCTTGCGCTCGCCGCTAAAGATGATGCCGGCTGCCGCAATGAGCACGGCGAACGCAAGTACCAGGCTAAGCAAACGCTTTTGTTGGGACGATGGAATTGATGACAGTTTCAACGCGAGCGGCGCCTGCTCCGCAGGCTCAGGCGCCGCAGGCGCGGGTGCCTGTGGCCAGGGCTGATCGGCAGGGCTGACGCACAAGCGAACGGGGCCGATCAAAAAGACCGTGTTCAGCGCAAGCTCGCCGATCTGCGCCAGCACTTGCCCATCGCTGTTTTTAAGCAGCCCCGCCTCGGCCTGCACCGACCACCGGCCATCGGCCAAGCGCAAACGTGCGTGATGCTTGGCAACCCCGGGATCGTTCAACAGAAGATCAGCGTCCGAATTGGCACCCACGCCCCACTGCTCACCAAACAACGGCAGCGCGGCGCCTTGATGCATACCATCCAGCACCCGCAGCTCGAACATCATGGGGCCACCCTCGATCCGGATAAAAATAACGCGCTCATGCCGCCGCCCCACGCATTGGTTCGTCCTGGCCCAGGTCGAAACGGCCCAATACCTTGACCTTGGAGTTGCTCCCCAGCTCGGCAAAAGACATCACCGGCACATGGTTGAACTCATCCAGCAAAAGCGCCCGTAACGGGCTGCGCAGATCCTGGGCAACCAACAGCACGCTCTTGGTTTTCGGCCTTAGCACAAAGGCCTGGTTGAGCAGCCCGACCAAGGCCGCACTGCTGTCGTTATCGAGGGCGAAAAACACCCCGCTCTGGGTTTGGCGCAACGCTTCGCGCAGGATGTTCTCGGTCTGTGGCGACAGGAGCCACGCATGCAGGCCATCGGCTTCGCTGTACTGGTGAAAAATCTGCGACTTGAGGGCGATCCGTGCGTAATCGGCCAGGGCATCCGGTTCACGCTCATGCTGGCCGTACTCGATCAATGACTCGACGATCAAACGTACGGCGCGCAATGGCACACCCTCACTCGCCAGGCGCTGCAGCACCGACGAAAAGCGCGAAAGCGGCATGATGCGCTGCAGCTCCTGCACCAGCTCCGGCTGGTTGTGTTCAAGCCAACTGAGGATTGACTTGCATTCCTGAATGCCGAGAAACCGCGGTCCGCTAAGCAACATCGCCCGCTTCATCCGTTCGATGATCAGGCTCTGGGCGCTGAAACGCTCAATCTGGGGGTCATCGAGCAATGGATCATCAGGGCCGAGCCACAACCAGTCCGCCTCGTCCCGCTCAGCCAGGCCTCTATCGCCCCTGTCCGGGGGCTGCGCCAAGGAGGCGTATTCAACCGCAACACGGTCGCTGAGGGTTGCCGTCACGGTCGGAACTTCATGCACGCAAAAGCGCATCTCGTCGACGGCCAGCGCCTCACTGAACTCGGCTTCGAACGGGGGGAGCGTCAGCCCGATATTGGCGACCAGCGCATTTCGGGCCTGACGAATTTTTTGCACGATGTCGATGACCTCGGGGGCCCCGTACATCTGGCTGTTGAATTGCAGCAGATACGGCCGTGACGGGTCGAAGCCACGCAGGTCTTCACTGCCGTTCTCTTCCGGACGGACCGCTTTTTCGTCTGACGCCGCCGGGGAGTCCTCGCGCTGACGCTGGCGCATGAGGTAGTACCCCAGGGAGCCGGTCATCAGCGAAATCAGAATGAACACCACGGTAGGCATGCCGGGAAGCGTGGCGAAGGCCAACATGCCCACCGACGCGATCATCCAGCTTTTGGGTTCGCTGGTCATCTGCCGGGCAATTTCGGCGCCCATGTTGGTGACGCCCTTGCGTCCGTCCGGCGCCACTCGGGTAATGATCATGCCGGCCGTCAGGGAGATCAACAACGCGGGAATCTGTGCGATCAGGCCGTCGCCGATCGTCAGTACCGAATACAGCGCCATCGACTCGCCCGCGCTCATCCCGTGCTGGAACATGCCGGTAGAAAAGCCTCCCAGCAGGTTAATGACCACGATGATCAGACCGGCAACGGCATCGCCCTTGACGAACTTCATGGCCCCGTCCATCGCCCCGAAAAGCTGGCTTTCGCGGGATAACTGCTCGCGTTTGTCACGAGCCTGCATACCATCGATCAACCCGGCGCGCAGGTCACTGTCGATCGACATCTGCTTGCCCGGCATCGCATCCAGACTGAAGCGGGCAGCCACTTCGGCGACCCGCTCCGAACCTTTGGTGATCACCAGGAAGTTGACGATGGTCAGGATCATGAAGATCACCAGCCCCACCGCCAGGTTGCCGCCCACCACGAAATTACCGAACGCTTCCACAATGTCGCCCGCGTCCTGCTCCAGCAGAATCAAGCGTGTGGTGGCAATCGACAGGGCCAGGCGAAACATGGTGGTCAACAGCAGGATCGATGGAAACGACGAGAACGCCAACGGCCCCGGCAAGTACAGCGCCAGTACGATCAACAAGCAGGAAATACAGATGTTCAACGCGATCAGGATGTCCACCAGCCAAGTGGGCAGCGGCACGATAAAGATAAACACGATGGCCAGGACCACCACCGCGCCGAGCACTTCGGCACGCCGCGCCACCTTGAGCAGCACGCCATTGACCGATGACAGCAGTGTCACCCGGACGTCCTCGTCTCGCCGGGAAATGTCTGATGACCGCGCTCTTCGCGCGCCCACTCAACCATGACGTCCTTGAACGCTTTCACGGCAGATGCCTGGGATTGCGCATCAAGCCACCAGTCCTTGGGCAGACTTTTTACTTCCGTGGCCAATTCATTAAGCGAGCGCAGACGAGCGGCAAGCAGCGTCCCCCCAAACTCAGTGGCCAGCCTTTGCACCTCGGCCGCATCGATACCGGTACTGGCATAACCCAGAAAACGCTGCAATAAATCCACCGCCTCCAGATCGACGTTCAGGCGCCGGATCAACGCATCACAGTTGCCCAGCACCGAGCGCAATTGACGACACTGCGCCAACCCCTTAAGCAGCAGGTGCAATTTTTCCGTGGGCACCGACTGGGTGTGCGCCGCGATATCGCTGTTCAGCGCCTGAGTCATCAGGTCGACGCCTTTGGGAAACGCCGTTAAGCCGTACATCTTCAACAGCGTCTGCAGCATCAACGCCAAGGATTGGCGAACGACCACGGAGGCGTAATAAAGCGCACGTACGTCCTGACGCTCCTGCGGGTCAGCGCTGGCCTCCTTCAATGCCAAGGCGATATTCAGGCCTGCCTGGATGTGCCCGCCGAAATCCTGCCTCAGCGCTTTCAAGGCCCCGCGCGCCAGGCCCTCTTCTACTGTCAGCCCATTGGTTTGCGCTTCGTTGGCGATGAATTGAAGCACCACGAAGGCACGCGCGGGGTCACCACCGGCATGGCTTACCAATTTTTCGACAGTGGGCTTGCGCAGCAACTCGAACCGAAGCCGACGAACAACGGTTTCCAGCGTGGCCAGGCCGGGGTGACCCAGTTGTTCATAGAGCTGCACGAACTCTGCGACAGGCGAAACTTTTGCGCCAATGGATCGCCGGCCCAGGGCCTGTGCGTTGAGTGCCACTTCTTCGCTGAAAATCTGCGCGATGTCATCTAAGCCCTGCGAACGGATTGGCACATCGACAGTGCTCACACTGGGCTTGTCCGCAGGTTGGATCTGCTGCACATCGTTGAAGGATTCGACTTTCATGGGCGGGCCAGAATGGGAAGTTTGTGTCCCTATGTGGCAAGCCGCTGCGGTTCAGTTCCATCAAAACATTTCACGGCGAGGGGTATGAAAATACCCGCACACCCAGATCGTCTTCTTTGCAAGTTACGGCACAAAAAACCCCTAACAAAAAATATATATCTATATAAATCAATAAGTTGTGTGTTTTTCCTATTTGGCACAGCCGGTGCAAAAGGGGTCCCTATCGAAACCATTTCGATCGAGCCTTCCCGGAGGAAAAACAACATGAAAATACCTATTGGCGATCTAGTTCACCTCGTCGGCAATTCGCCTCAGTTCATGGTCCAGCTGACGGACGACCAGCAAAAAAAACTGCGACGCTTCATTCATAAACGCGTGCTCAACCCTGAAGATGCTGACGATCTGCTGCAATTGACTTACCTGGAAGCATGGCGCAACAGAGAGCGTTTCAGCGGGCAGGCCACACTCAGCACCTGGATGTGCGGAATTGCGCAGAATTTGATCCGCAACCACTTCAGGCGCATGTATGCCAAACCGGTGCATTGCGAGTTCGATGAATCGTTGTGGCATGGCCAGGAAGAACACAACAGCCTGGACTGGGAGTTTGAAGTCAACCGACGGCTTGAAAAGACCCTGAACGCCATCGACCACCTGCCGATAGAAATGCGCAAAACGCTTTACGCTTCGCTCGAGACCGATGGTAGCTATCAGGACACCGCCGATGCGTTGGACATCCCCATCGGCACGGTACGCTCACGTTTGTCGCGAGCGCGCGAACAGCTCAAACGCGTGACGCGCAACCCGTTGCCGTAAGTCTCGCCACAGCAACACCGTTGGGCGAAAGGGATATCTGCCCAACACGATTGACGCTTGATGGGCGCGACCGCCCGAGAATCGCAGCCTGAAGAGCCCCCCGCCGCTCGTCGCCAATCAGCCTGTTTTTCGTTAAACAGTTGAAAGCGTAGAAAAAACTTAACAAAACCTCTTGACGCATTCCCGTTCTACGCGAATAATGCGCGCCACTTGGCTACATAGCTCAGTTGGTTAGAGCATAGCATTCATAATGCTGGGGTCCGGGGTTCAAGTCCCTGTGTAGCCACCAAGTACTAAAAACGGCTTACCGAAAGGTAGGCCGTTTTTTTATGCCCGCTGTTTACCTTTCAGGCGGTGGAAGCCGGCGTCCTTATGCGCAGGTCCCCCAGGTCAATCGTCAGGTCATGGCCAGGCAGGCTGCTCAGCGTATCGTTCAAGTTCATCCGCAGCGGTTTATCCGCATCCACCCCGTACTCGAAGTCGACGTTGACCTGTTTTTGCGTATAGCTGACGGCCGCGCTGCTGGAAAAACTCAGATTCATCATGGCTGGCACCGACATGCCATGGGACTGGCTCGCGGTGTAGCTCATGCTCATGCTTTTGACGCGCAGGTTGTTCGAATTTCCCAGTGCCTGCTTGATCAGCGGCTCGGTATCTGCGCCCGCAAGCAGGCTGCGCTCGATGGTGCGTAGCGCCTCTGGCTTGAGCTCCATGCCAAGCCTCACTGAAGTCCCTTCACCCCGCTGCAGTTGACCGATCACCTGGGCAAACTGCGGGTCATCCTTGAGCCACTGTTCGATGGCGGCCTTGTTGGCCGGCGCGACATCGTCCAACCAGTCATGCCGCCCATTATCGCGTAACCCCACGCGCGTGACGGAAGACTCGACCGATGCCAACTGCTGCAGCCCCTTGTTCGTCAAGTCTTGTTGGGTCATCAACGTGTCCAGCGACTGACTGATGGCGTAATAAGCGTCCGGTTTTGTCGCCAACGCCGGATGAGTGGAAAGAAACTGCTGCAACTTGGCCAGTTGTTGTTTTGGGGAGCCCTGCGCGCCCAACGGGTCGGCGGCGGCCAAGTCCCGTTTGAACTGGGGGGAATACAGTGACAGGCTGCTGTGAATATCATCGACCTGAGATTGAGTCACTGGCTGCGGCGGCTTGAAAGAAAAGCTGAAGGCCTGTGACTGCCCCCGGTCAAATTTCACCATGACCGATACGTCCGCCGAGGCAGCAACCATCGTCGCCGGCCCGCTGGCCCCGGCACTGCCCGCCAACGCCAACGTACTGATCGGCGCAAAGTTGGCCCCCACGCCGCCCTGCCTCAGCCACTGCGCGCTGCTTGCCTGGTCCCGGCTGGTGCCCGTCGCAGAGCGCGTGGTGGCTTGGCTTTTATCCGTGTGCGCAAGGTTAAGGTTACCCATCACTCCAATCCCGGCGCGTATCACTGAGTCCAACTCGGCGATGTCTTCCTGCGGGCTGTACATCAAACGCAGTTGCGCGAGCCCATCCAGGTTAACGTCAGCACTGAGTTTCGAGCTTTCGCCAACTGCGCCTTTTTCTCCCAGCGCCAATAAGTCGTGGAAGCCCCCGGACTGCCCCATAAGTATCGACATCATCTTGCCGAAGTCCGACTCCTTCACATCGAAACTGATGTTCGATCCAGTGTTCTTCACAACGGCGGCCGTCAGCTCACCGGCAACTCTCAGGCCGGGCCCCAGTGCACCGTCCCCGCGACCTAACGTCGCCCCCGTGGCCACGGAGCCGGCCAGGCGCCGCATATCGTCGCGGCTGATCTGGACCCTGGCTCCCTTGTCGGTACGGGTGATACTCACACCATGCGTATGAGACTTGGAGGCTCCCAGAAAAAACTCTACGGCTGGCGCAGGTTTTATACCGGTCACCATCAGTCCCAGGCTTTCGCCCTGGGTTCGGCTGGGGTTAAGGGTTTGACCACTTTCCATCTGCTGCACTTGCTGTGTCATTGCCTGCGTAATGGACGCATCGGCGGGCAACCCCAGCAGGCGCGAAAGGTGCCAATGCAAGGCAGACCCCGGCGTGCCAAGGTCCTTGGCCAATAGCTTGAAATTGTCATACAGGGATTCCGCCTGGCTATAACTGGCGACTTTCTGGCTGGCCAGTTTATGGACAGGGCTGTCATCAAACCCTTTCATCACAGTGCCCATGGACGCTTCGATTCTTTTCAAGGCACTGGGGCTGTGGCCAGTAATGCTGTCGAGTTCCTTGGCCAGGTCGTTTAGTTGCTTGAGCGTATTGGCATGGTGAATAAGGTCGCCCTCGACGATGGCCGCAGGGTGGTCGAGATCGCGTTTACGCTCAGGTTTCCACTTGGGCAACGTCAAGCCTTGACCTTCGAAGTTGGCCAGCAGGCCTGCCGTTGAAGGCTCCGATGAAGGCGCAACCCGTTTGAATGCCTCATGCAGTTGGTGCAGCGTCGACTCAGGGCTCGTCAGCGCTCGGCTCAGCGTGGGCCGTGGGTCAAACGCCAGCCCGTGTACGTCTCCTAACAGGCGGGCGCTCGATTGGCTGCTTTCTGTTACCTGCGTCAACGCCTGGCTGATCCGTATGGCCAATGCCTGACGCGGCCCGGGCTCGCACAGGGCGGCGAGACGCGCATTCAGGTCAGCGGCAACCGGCTTGCTCTTGGAAAGAGATGCGAGCTGCTGGTGCAGTTGCTTATCGTCAGCGTAAACGTGCTCCAGCCCCCGGCGCCCGTTTACGTGATGTTGAATGGATTTGCCTTTCTCACTGATGGCTTCCAGAGGATGAAAGTGCGCATTGAGTCCCTGGAAAAAATTGCGCTGGAGCGGCACGCCTTCACGGGTTTGGCCCACGACAGTGCTTGTGGCCGTCAGCGCGCCTCCTGCCATCGGCTTGCGCATCTGCGCGGCCGATAACGTATCGGTCAATGAGGGCCCCTGCACCGCCATTGCCAACGGCCCCCACGCCATTGCGCCCAAGGCCGCCTTATCGAGTCGATGGAACTGTTTATCCCATCCGCCAACCAGATGCTTATCAGCCCCCATCCGCAAGGAGTCCAGCGATTGGCCCTGCGGTAATTCAACCTGGGTCCAGCTTGGCGCGGCACCGTCGCGGCCCTGCCAGGCGTGGTAATCCGCCTTGAACAATTCGCCCGCCTGGGTGTGCGCATAAAGACTTGCTTCATGATCGAGCGCCAGGGTTTGTATGGCGAGCGCGGGGGAAAGCCGTAACGGGTTGACCACCCCATCCACGCAGGCTTGAAGCTGATGGTTTTTATCGACGGTTACAAAGTTGCGACCGTCAGCGATAGCGAATCCGGTGACAGGGCGCTGAGGATCCCCCGCCAGCACCTCGTCAAGTGACACTTGAGGACGCGGCTTGGGCAGTGCGCTCAATTCATGGCTGGCCCCCTCGAAGACGGGGTCACGCACCTTTTGCAGGGTCACCGCTTTGAGCTGCCCTTCCTGCAGCACATAGGCACGTCCGTCCAACCCTCGCTCCAGCTGTGTGACGCCCTGCAGCCCCGAGTGATCCCAACGTTGCGCAGCCGCGTCCCAGCTCAACAACGCGCCTGCGTCAAACGCAACCTTGCCGCGAGGGCCCAGGTCGACTGCGGTCGTCAGCGCCTGCTGGCTGGGCAACGGCAGACCTTTCTCGATGCCCTTGACCCACACATCGCTCAGGTTCCACTGAGGGCGCAGCACGCTTGCGTTATCCACGGGGACACTGTGCAGTTGCTGCCGGGCATCGCGAACCTGGGCATTGAGCTGCCCGGCATCATCATGAAAGAAACCTTCGACACGCACAGCGCCCTTTAGCGCCTGCTCCAATGATTCGAGCGATTGCGCAGCCATAGGCAACACGCCGTCCCGAGCCATGCGCACGTCCGCGCGCAGCAGTTCGCCGTCGACCGTGGCGCCATACAGCGTACTGCCGGCCAAACCGATTCGGATAAGTTGTACAGGCGCGCCGGTCTCATCAACCGGACGTACATCCGCCGCCCCGGCACCTTGAATCTGCACCACCGGCGCACCCTGACCCTGACTCAATACAACCGAGCTGCGCCCCTGTGCACTGCTGTCCAGCGCCCCCTGGGGTGTCTTCGACAAGTGCCCCTCACCGGTCAGCCCAATACGGCTGCAGGCCTGGTTGTCGGGGTCGGGCAACCACGCCAGGGTGAGAGGTTCGAAGCGATACAGGCGCTGTTCGTCCAGACGAAACTGCTTGCCGTCGACCGTCGTCTGTACACCGCTGACGCTTGCCAAATGCCCGCGACCAGGGCTGTCAAAAGACGAAACGCCCCCATCGCCGCCGACAGGATCGGGCACGCTGCTTTTGAATACCGCCGCGACAGCGGGCGTAGACTGAATATGAAACAGGTAATCTCGCCCATCCCTGACACGCAAGGTGCCTGCGGCGCTGGCGCCATCGGCGACAAAGTGTCTGGTTGGCGCGTTGAGATGAAGAGCGATATCGCGTGCCACCCTGGTCGTGTCAGGTTCCAGCTGTCCGTCCTTGAGGCGGATATCGAACAGCATTGAGGCGGGGATCAACGATTGATAGCGAGGTGACTGTTGGGCGGGCACCGCAGCCTTGTCGGGCGTGGAGGAGTGGTCGATAACACTGAGCTGCGCGTGGGGAAAATTGTCTAGTCTTCTGTGCATAACTGGCTCCAGAAATAGCTTAATACCAGTAATGCTGTGAGCGTTTACGTTGCTTTGGTTCCAGCGTCCCGGAATAAAACCAGGCCTCGACGGGCTCAGCCAGAAAAAACAGCCCGCTCGCCCCTCCCCGTCTTTCGTGCGTTAAAGTCTGCCGACAGGAAGACCAGATCATTCTCAAGATGAACGGAGTTCAGCGCGTGCTTTTTATTTCCCGCCGTCAACTGGCAATAGTTGCCACCACCCTCGCCCTGGCCGGCTGCCACACCGCAATCAATAAACCACCGCCCGCCCCGGAGCTGGGTTCGGGCTATCGCACCGACCTCACCCCCCGCCACGCCGAACGTCATATGGCCGCCGCCGCCAACCCGCTGGCCGCCCAAGCCGGGCGCGAGATGTTGCGCCAGGGCGGCTCGGCAATCGATGCGGCGATCGCCATGCAAGCGGTGCTGACGCTGGTGGAACCGCAGTCCTCCGGCATCGGCGGAGGCGCCTTTATCATGCTGTGGGACGGCGTAAACGTGCACGCCTATGATGGCCGTGAAACCGCCCCGGCCGGGGCGACAGAGCGGCTATTCCTGAACGCCGACGGTACGCCGATGGCGTTCACCGATGCGCAGATTGGCGGGCGCTCGGTGGGCACGCCAGGGGTATTGCGGGCACTGGAAATGGCGCACAAGCAGCACGGCCATCTGCAATGGGCCAAGCTGTTCGAACCGGCGATTCGTTTGTCCGAACAGGGTTTCGCGATTTCCCCGCGCTTGCACAGCTTGATCGCGGCCGACCGCTTTATCGCGCAATCACCGGACATGGCCGCTTACTTTCTGAATACCGATGGGTCGCCCAAAGCCACCGGCACACTGCTGAAGAACCCGGCGCTGGCGAAGGTGTTCAAACGCATCGCCAAGGAAGGGCCGGATGCGCTGTATCACGGCCCGATTGCCGATGAGATCGCGCGCAAGGTGCAAGGCAATCGCAATGCTGGCAGCCTGACTCAGGCCGACCTTACGGGCTACGCCGCCAAGGAGCGCACACCGCTGTGTACCGACTACAAACACTGGAAGGTGTGTGGCATGCCGCCGCCATCGTCGGGTGGTATCGCCGTTGCGCAAATCCTCGGGACGTTGCAAGCGTTGGAGACCCGCGATCCACGCCTGGCCATCGCGCCGATGACGCCGATCCGGAGCACCTCGCCCGCCGGGCTTGAACCAACGCCCGACGCCGTGCACCTGATCGCTGAAGCCGGGCGCCTGGCCTTCGCTGACCGTGCACTTTACGTGGCCGATGCGGACTTTACGCCGGTGCCGGTCGCAGGTCTCATCGCCCCCGATTACCTGGCCCGGCGCGCCGCACTGATCGGTGAACGCAGCATGGGCGTGGCCAAGCCAGGCCAACCGGCGGGCATCCGGGTAGCCTACGCGCCAGACCGTTCGCCGCTGCGCATCTCCACCTCACAAGTGGTGGCCGTGGATGACCAGGGCGGCGCTGTTTCGATGACCACCACAGTGGAAGCAGCGTTCGGCTCCCATGTGATGGTGCAGGGCTTTTTGCTCAATAACCAGATGACCGACTTCTCGTTCATTGCCCAAGAAAACGGCCAGCCCGTCGCCAACCGCGTGCAGCCCGGCAAGCGTCCGCGTTCGGCCATGGCACCGACGCTGGTGTTCGATCGTCAGAGCGGTGAATTGCTGGCCACGGTGGGTTCGCCGGGCGGCTCGCAGATCATCGAGTACGTGAGCAAATCACTGGTGGCCATGCTCGATTGGAAACTCGACCCGCAAGCTGCGATCAGCCTGCCCAATTTCGGTAGCCGCAACGGCGCCACCGAACTGGAAGCCGGGTTGTTCAGCCCGGGCGTGAAGCAGGCATTGAAGAGCAAGGGCCATGCGCTGAGCGAGATCGATATGACCAGCGGCGTCCAGGCGATCATTCGCACACGGGATGCTCAGGGCAAGGTGTCACTCAGCGGCGGTGCAGACCCACGGCGCGAAGGCGAAGCACTGGGCGATTGACCCGCCCTGTGTGGCGCGGCGAGTTGAAAGCAAGGCTTCCTGCCAAGGCTCGCCAGCCTCTGCACGATCGTACAAGACCTCGGCAGACAAGGCATACAGACTGGGTTAACGTGTTTCCACCTCCTTTTGTGACAAGTCACCATGGGCAACCCTACCCACACCCTCGACTGGCTGCACCGCGCCCCGCACGCCAGCGGCCTGGACCGTATCGAGGCGTACTTTGCCGGTTTTGCGTTCGACCCCCATCGCCATGACACCTACGCCATCGGCCGCACGTTGTTCGGCGTGCAGAGTTTTCATTATCGCGGCGGCATGACCCACAGCTTGCCCGGCACCACCATGGTCATTCACCCCGATGAAGTCCATGACGGCCGCGCTGGCAGCACGGAAGGCTTCAAGTACCGGATGATTTATGTGCAGCCGGCGCTGATCCAGCAGATCCTCGGCGGTAAGCCGTTGCCCTTCATACCCGGCGGTGTGTCCACCGACCCTCGGCTGCATCGCGCCAGCGAGGTGTTGCTGCAAAGCCTGGATTGCCCGATCGACCCGATGCAGGAGCAGGACGCGATGTTCGACCTGGCCCAGGCGCTGAGCGAGGCTTGCGGCGCAATCGCCAACCGCAAATCCTTTGACTACATCGCCGCTGAGCGCGCCCGGGAATTTATCCACAGCGCCCTGGGCCGCAGCATCACCCTGGATGAAATGGCCGAGCATGCCGAGCGCGACCGCTGGGCATTGTCGCGGGATTTCCGCTTGCTGTTCGGCACCAGCCCCTACCGCTACCTGACCATGCGTCGCTTGGACCTGGTGCGCCAATTGTTGGCCCAGGGCCTGCCACTGGTGGATGCGGCAATGACCGCCGGCTTCACCGACCAAAGCCACATGACCCGGCAATTTCGCAGCGCCTACGGCATGCCGCCGTCGCGGTGGGTGAAGATGCTAGGGCGCTGATTGATCGTTCCCGCGCTCCGCGTGGGAATGCCTCCTGGGACGCTCCGCGTCCCGCCAGCGCACAGGTGACGCGGAGCGTCACGGGCTGCATTCCCACGCAGGAGCGTGGGAACGATCTTGACTTGGAATGCATTCAAAAATGTGGGAGGGGGCTTGCTCCCGATGGCGGTGTATCAGCGCCAGTTAGGCTGGCTGACGCACCGCTATCGGGAGCAAGCCCCCTCCCACACTTTGGATAAGGTGGCGTTGCTGGCATTTGGTCATGGTTTGTAAAGGGCCAGCAAGCCGTGTCCCTTTAAATTGCAGGACGTTTCCGAGACAATCCCCGCCGCCTTGTGCCTGTTGGAATCGATGGCTAGTCTTCGGTCCGTCACTGAATTTCAGTGATCGGGTTTAGCAGCCTGAGTTCAATAGGCACACGTTCACACTGCATTATGGCGGCTGTGCGTGGGGCACCTTCGGGTGCGCTGGTTTCCTATTGACCGGTCTGCTAACCCGCGTACAGCTGCCACCCTACGTTTAGCAGCGTTGGTGGTCGCTCCCTTGTTCAATAGGAGCCACACCATGACCAAAGCACTTCCCGATCCACCCATGGATTGCCTCGTCGTCAATGAAGAGCTCAGCTTCGAAGACGCCCAACTTTATATTTCCCATCTGATCCATAGCGCATCGGCAACCGTATGGGACTGTTGCGACCATCTGCAACCCCACGACCGAGCCAAGATCCACGCCGTGTGGCATTTGCTGGAGATCGCCAAGACCGTGCTAAATCGCACCATCGACTGCATGCCGCGTACCTGAAAACACCACGAACCGAATGTGGAGCTGGAGCGTGCTTTTGAGGGAGAAACCCTAATCAGTCAGTTCGTCAGTTGGTTGGCAAATTGCCCGACGGCGCTCACCACTTTTTGCGCGCCATCCTGAATCTCCACGATCACCGTGCCCGCTTCCGCCGCCAGCGCCAGGCCTTGTTCGGCTTGCTGGCGGCCGCCGACCATCAAGGCTACTGCGTCGCGGGCCATGTCCTGGTTCTGACGCACGACACCGACAATTTCTTCGGTGGCTTTGCTGGTCCGAGAAGCCAATTGCCGCACCTCATCGGCCACCACCGCAAAGCCACGTCCCTGCTCACCGGCCCGCGCAGCTTCAATGGCCGCGTTGAGCGCCAGCAGGTTGGTCTGCTCGGCGATGCCGCTGATGGTCTTGACGATGCTGCCGATCACCTGGGACTGGGCGTTCAACGCCTCGATACCTTCGCCGGCCCGCTGCATATGCTCGGCCAGGTCACGCATTACCTCCACCGCCTGGGTCACCACGGTGGTGCCGCGCTGGGCGCTGTCATCGGTTTGCCGGGAGGTGCTGTAGGCAATGTTGGCGGCCTCGGCCACCGCAAGCTCGCGGTTGACCTGGTCGGTGATCACCGTGGCGAACTTGACCACTTTGTACAGCCGCTCATTGGCGTCAACCACCGGGTTATAGGTGGCTTCCAACCACACCAGGCGGCCATGACTGTCCACGCGTTTGAAGCGCGCCGCGACGAACTCGCCGGCGTTCAGGCGCTTCCAGAATTGTTGATACTCGGGGCTGTTGTATTCCTGCGGCTCACAGAACATACGGTGATGTTTACCTTGGATCTGCGCCAGGCTGTACCCCATGGCGTTGAGGAAGCGGTCGTTGGCGGTGAGCACCTGCCCGTCCAGGTCGAACTCGATCAACGCGGTGGAACGCATCAGCGCGGTGATCAGGTTTTCATGTTCACGCGAACTCTCGATGGTGCGCGTGAGGTCGCTGGAATACATCGCAAAATGCAG
The DNA here is from genome assembly GCF_003852255.1 of Pseudomonas sp. R1-43-08. Classification (NCBI taxonomy): domain Bacteria; kingdom Pseudomonadati; phylum Pseudomonadota; class Gammaproteobacteria; order Pseudomonadales; family Pseudomonadaceae; genus Pseudomonas; species Pseudomonas sp. R1-43-08. The sequence goes on along the minus strand of NZ_CP027734.1, from coordinate 803,800 downwards.
AAGGCGCCCGTCCGAACTGCGCACCGGCTGTAGGATCGAGCGTAGCCACGCCTCTTTGCCGCTACCGCGCATCAAGCGCACGGCACCCGCGAAGTGTTCGCCACGCGCCAGCGCATGCTTGAAGCGCAACTGGAATTCGTTCTGGCGGATGTGGGCCGGCGTCAGGTCTTCGATCGGCCGCCCCACAATCTCGCCCAACGGGTAGGCCAGTTCCCGCAGGAAGTTGGCATTCGCCCACTCCACCCGCCCATCAGGACCGAGCGTCAGACACAGCATTTCGTTTTCCAGGCTCTCTTTAACCTGGAGCAAGCTCGACAATTCTTCGCGAAGAGCCGACAGCTCCTGCTTCAGGCGGGTATTGAACATGGGGCACCGATGGCAAGTGAGGTGGGGTGTCTAACCTGCATCGGCGCAGCTGGCCTTTTCTGAAGAGGGCTTGCGGCATTGGCCTAACTATATTCCGCTCTCGATGATGGTCGGCACGTTGTTGCTCTGGCACTTTCTGACCTGAACCTCAGCCCGCCAAGGTGTGGCGCTTGCCGAATAGCGCCACGCTCCCCACTCCCACCGCCCCCATCACCACGCAATAGCCCACGCAAATCCACGGACTAGTGGGCATCAACGCAATCAGCAGCAGCGGCGTAGTACTCGCCCACAGCGCATAGGCGATGTTGTAGGTGAAGGAAATTCCCGATACGCGCACATGCGCCGGAAACAGTCCGACCATCACCGACGGCACCGCGCCCACCACCCCGCAGCTCAAGCCGGCCACGGCATACGCCGCGCCCAGCCAGACGCCGCCGTTGATCAGGCTGGCATACAGGATAAACACCCCCACCGGCAACAGCAGGCTGTAGACCAGCACCGCGCGCCAGGCGCCAATGCGGTCGACCAGCAGGCCAGCCAGCACGCAGCCGATGTTGAGGAACACAATCCCCAACGCGCTCAAGGCGAAGGTGTGGCTGGGGCTCATGCCGAAGGTTTTCTGCATCATGGTCGGGGTGATGACCACCAGGACCACCACCGCCGACGTGAGCACACAGGTGAGGATCATCGCCGGCAGCAACACGGCGCGGTGGTCGCGCAATACGGTGCGCAGCGGCAGTTCGGCAGCCGCCTGGCGGCGGGCCTGCATTTCGAGGAACACCGGGGTTTCGCTGAGCCAGCGGCGCAGCCATACGCCGATCACGCCGAATACGCCGCCGAGCAGGAACGGTAAGCGCCAGGCGTAGTCGAGAATCTCGGCCGGGGTGAAGACCTGTGCAAGCAGGGTGGCGGTGAGTGCGCCGAGCAAGTAGCCGAACGTCAGGCCGGCTTGCAGAAAACCCAGGGCATAACCGCGATGGCTGCGCGGGGCGTGTTCAGCGACGAAGGTCCAGGCGCTGGGCACTTCACCGCCCACCGCGGCGCCTTGTAATACACGCAGCGCCAGCAGGATCAGCGGTGCGAAATAGCCGATTTGCGCGTAGGTCGGCATGATGCCGATCAGCAGGCAGGGCAAGGCCATCATCAGGATGCTCAGACTGAACACGCGCTTGCGTCCCAGGTGATCGGCAAAGTGCGCCATCAGAATGCCACCCAGCGGGCGCGCGAGATAGCCGGTGACGAAGATGCCAAAGCTTTGCAGCAGGCGTAGCCACTCGGGCATTTCCGGGGGGAAAAACAGTTGGCTGAGGGTGAGCGCGAAGAACACGAAGATAATGAAGTCGTAGATTTCCAAGGCGCCACCGAGGGCGGCCAGGCCCAGGGTTTTGTAGTCGGAGCGGGAAAAACGCTGCGCCTGTGACGAAAAGGTGGCAGTCATGTACGGGCTCGGCAGACAAACAAAATGGCGTGCAGGTTATGAGTTGAACCGGATGATGGCAATCGCGACGGATATATTTGTTTTACTCATTGATCAATGAAGATAACTACATTCCCAAATCAATGACCTTGGAGGAACATGCCGAAAAACTGCCATCCCCATAATAAATACAAGAGGAAAGACTCGTGGCCGATGCTATCGAAGAAAGCCGCTATGCCCGATTTGCCTTGCGTTGCTCCAACTTCGCCGAGCGCTGGTTCCCCGACTCCTGGGTGTTCGCCGCCCTCGCCGTGATCATCGTTGCCGTGGCGACCCTGGGCATGGGCGCTGCGCCCAGCGAAGCCGCCAAAGCCTTTGGTGACGGGTTCTGGAGCCTGATCCCGTTCACCATGCAGATGGCCTTTGTGGTGATCGGTGGTTATGTGGTCGCCAGTTCGCCGCCTGCGGTAAAGCTGATTGACCGCCTGGCGCGCATCCCGAAGAACGGCCGCTCGGCAGTGGCCTGGGTCGCGTTGATTTCCATGGTGGCCTCCTTGCTCAACTGGGGCCTGTCCCTGGTGTTCGGCGGTTTGCTGGTACGTGCGCTGGCCCGTCGCACGGACTTGCGCATGGACTACCGCGCCGCTGGCGCTGCGGCCTACTTGGGCCTGGGTGCCGTGTGGGCGCTGGGGTTGTCGTCGTCGGCCGCGCAGTTGCAGGCCAACCCGGGAAGCTTGCCGCCGTCAATCCTGGCGATCACCGGGATGATCCCGTTTACCGAGACCATCTTCCTGTGGCAATCCGGCGTGCTGTTGCTGGCGCTGATCATTGTGTCGCTGATCATCGCCTACGCCACCGCGCCAGGCCCGAACAGTGCGCGGGATGCCAAGGCCTGCGGTGTCGACCCGGCATTCAACCTGCCCAAGCCGCAGGCGCCGACCCGACCCGGCGAATGGCTGGAGCACAGCCCGTTGCTGACTATTCTGCTGGCGCTGCTGGCGGCCGGCTGGTTGTTCCACGAGTTCTCGACCAAACCGGCGATCAGCGCCATCTCGGGGCTCAACACCTATAACTTCCTGTTCATCATGGTCGGTGCGCTCCTGCACTGGCGCCCGCGCAGCTTCCTCGATGCCGTGGCCCGCGCCGTGCCGACCACCACGGGCGTGCTGATCCAGTTCCCGCTGTACGGCTCGATCGCGGCGCTGATGACCGTGGTCAAAGGCGGCGACGGCCAGACCCTGGCGCACCATATCTCGCTGTTCTTCACCTCCATCGCGTCCCACGACACCTACGCCCTGCTGATGGGCGTGTACTCCGCAGTGCTGGGCTTCTTCATCCCCTCCGGCGGCGGCAAGTGGATCATCGAAGCGCCTTACGTGATGCAAGTGGCCAATGACTTGCAGTATCACCTGGGCTGGGCGGTACAGATCTACAACGCGGCCGAAGCGCTGCCGAACTTGATCAACCCGTTCTATATGCTGCCGTTGCTGGGCGTGTTGGGGCTGAAGGCGCGGGATTTGATCGGGTTTTCGTTCGTGCAATTGCTGGTGCACACGCCGTTGGTGTTGTTCTTGCTGTGGGCGTTGGGGACGACGTTGACGTATTTGCCGCCGGTGATGCCGTAAATAGCGGCAGACCGTACCTGCTATTACAGTAGGTACGGTCATTCAGTGGGGGGAAGGCGCTCCAGCAAATCGGGCAATGCGCTTTGTATCGTGTCCCAAACGACATCGAAGTTGATATCGAAGTAACCGTGAGCAATTCGATTGCGCATCGCGCGTATATTGCGCCAGGGAATGTATGAATGTTCTGTAGCGAAGTCGGGGTGCCGGTCCATGATTTTCGTCGACGCCTCACCAATGATGATCAGGCTCATGACCACTGCTTGTTGCGTTCGCCTGTCCTCCAAGAACTCTTCTTTGCTTAACCCCTCAACAAAGGTAATCGCGTCAGTGCAAGCTTGCTTGATGTGTTCCAGATAATCCCCAAGGCGATTTTCCGTCATACCGGACGAGCCTCAGCCAACACCTTCGCGCGAAACTTCAAAGGCAAATCACCAGGGGTCAGCAGATCCACATTGACGCCCAGCAAGCTTTCAAGCTCTACCTGCAACCCACCGAGGTCAAAAAGCGTCGTTCCCGGCGGCGCGTCGACAAGCAAGTCCAGGTCACTGCCTTCGTGATCGGTCCCCAGTAATACAGACCCAAACACTCTCGGATTTGATATACGAAAACGCCCGACCACTTCTCTAACAGCGGCTCGTTGTAGATCAAGTGCAATTGAAGGTTTCACGGTTCACCTCGCGGCCTGCATCAAGAGGCCAGTCTAGCAGCGCTTATGCGGTGTAGACACGGCCCACTCATCATAGGCCTGTCTTTGTTCCGTCACATTCCATTGCTACCGTCCTGCGAAACATCTTGCAACACCTCCCCAAGGACTCCCGCGCAATGAGTGACGAGCACGTAGACCGCCCCTCCACCGATTCCGTAAGCCAACCGCCGGTCGACACCAGTCGTCGGCGCTTCCTGGGGGGCGCGGCGGTACTGGGGGTGGGCGCGACCTTGAGTGCGTGCGGTAATACCGGCGAAGCACCGGGAAAACCGATGCCGCGCCCACTCGCCTCGCAGGAGCTGGATAAAGCCTTGCGCGACAATGTGAAAACCGTCGTGGTGATTTACGCCGAGAACCGCAGCTTCAACAATCTGTTTGCAGACTTCCCCGGGCTGGAGAAACCGCTCTCGGCGCTTTCGGTGGCTGACGTTCAACAACGCGACCGCGATGGCAGCGTATTGACCACCCTCCCCCCGACCTGGGGCGGCGTGTTGCAGGTGGGCCCGCAAAGCGTGGATGGCGTGACCTACCCGAGCGCCGTGCAATTCCAGGAGAACCTGCCCAACGCCCCGTTCGCCCTCAAGGGCCCGGATGTGCAGGACTTGCCGCTGAGCCTGGTGACCCGTGACTTGTGGCATGTGTTCTACCAGAACCAGATGCAGATCAACGGCGGCAAGAATGACGGTTTCGTTGCCTGGGGCGATTCCGGCGGCCTGGTGATGGGCCATTACGCCCAGAGCCGCTATTCCCTGCGCCTGTGGGACGTGGCCAAGGAGTTTGTGCTGTGCGATAACTTTTTCCAGGGTGCGTTTGGTGGCTCGTTCCTCAACCATCAGTACCTGATCAGCGCCACGGCACCGATCTATCCGAATGCCGCGCAATCGGTGGCCAAGGCGCAGATCGCCACGCTGCAAAGCGATGACCCCGCCGACACGCGCCTCAAGCCCTTGGACACCTCGCCGGCCAGCGCCATGACCGGTCCGCCGCAGTTCGGCCCCAGCGCCTTGACGCCGGACGGTTACGCCGTCAACACGCTGGCTCCGCCCTACTGGCCGACCTGGATCCGCGACCCGCAGAACCCGGACTACGCCAAACCGGACCTGCCCAATGTGCTGGTGCCGCAAACCCATGAACACATTGGCGACAAGCTCTCGAAAAAGAACATCGACTGGGCCTGGTACGCCGGCGCCTGGCAAGCCACCCTGGAGCAATTCAAGGACTCGGGCGGTATCCCCAAGATTCCGAACTTCCAGTACCACCATCAGCCGTTCAATTACTTCAAGCAGCAGGGCCCCGAGAACCGTGCCGAGCGCGACAAACGCCTGCGCGACGGCGGGTTGGGCGATGAGTCAAGCACCAACAGGTTCTTCGCCGACGCCCAAGCGGGCAAGCTGCCCGCCGTGACCTTCTACAAGCCCCAGGGCAACCTGAACATGCACGCCGGTTATGCCGATGTGGCCTCGGGCGACCGCCATATCGTCCGCGCCTTGAAGCTGCTGCAGGAAAGCCCGCAGTGGAACAACATGGTGGTGGTCGTGACCGTCGATGAGAACGGCGGCTGGTGGGACCACGTGGCACCGCCCAAGGGCGACCGCTGGGGTCCGGGCACACGGGTTCCGGCCCTGGTGGTGTCGCCGTTCGCACGCAAAGGCACGGTTGACCACACGCTCTACGACACCGCGTCGATCCTGCGCTTGATCACCCGCGTGTTTCAGCTGGAGACCCTGGACGGCCTCAAGCAAAGGGATGCCGCGATGATCGCGCGCGGCCAGAAACCCATGGGGGATTTGAGCAATACCTTGCAGTTCAGCGTGTAGGTTCACTTATCCAATCGCGACACACGCGGCGATTTAGCACGCGGTTTTCCCGGTCAGCCGCTACTGTGTGAAGGTGGGCTTTCATCCCGCGCAGACGGGCTTTCGCTGACAAGGAACCAATTATGTTCAAACCGACCAGGCTGTGCTTGACCCTGGCCGCACTGCTGACCAGTGCGGTCGTACAGGCCGACATCGAAGTGCCGTTGGGCAGTACACAGCGTGTCACCCAGTTGTTCGCGTTTCCCAATAACTGCAACGTGATCTGTTTTCGGCCCTGGACGCTGGAACAGACCGCCGAGCACTATTTGAACCAGAGCCTGCAACGTGACGGCTACAGCCGCGCCAAGGTCAGCGTCAAGGTGCATGACGGCCAGGTCGCGGCAACCTTCAGCGGCGTGCCGGACGGTTACGGCCAGCCCCTGACCACGCTGCTCGATACCGCAGACCTGGCTTACCAAGGTGCCAGCCAGCTCAACAGCGACGGCAAGTGGGTCTATAACTGGTACTTGTTCCTGCCGCTGGGCATGGCCCTGGAAAACCGCAAAAGCATCGAGCTGCTGCACTTTCCGCCGGATTATTCGCTGACCCAGGCCCAGGATTACCTGGAATCGGCTACCACCGACCGCTGGGCGACCTTGCTCACCAGCAATGGCATTCCTGCCAGCGAAACGCCGGCCTATCAGACCATCATCGATATCGCCCCCATCGCCGCGCCGTCCAATGCGGGTAAGGACCTGGAAGCCGTCTACGGCTACTTCACCGACTACCAGACCCGCATGGTCAAGGAACTGAGCCTGCGCCCCAGCGATTCGTTGCCGATGGTGGCCTTCGGCGCGCCGGTGCGCAGTTGGATCAAGCAACAATACGGGCAAACGGTGGCGGTGCTGGGCCTGGCGCAGATCAACCCGGAGCCGGGCAGGCCGGTCTCGGTGCTCGGCGCCAACCACCCAAGCTACATCTGGTACGCCGCCAGCCCGGACACGTATGACGGCAATGAGCAGAAGGCCGATGAGGCCGGCTTGAAAGTGATGGGCCAGGATCTGAGCGCAGCCTGCTGGCAAGCCGGCATGGGCCAGAAACCCGCCAGCGACGCGAATGTATTGCTCAAGGCATGCATGAACACCTGGCAGGTCACGCGCAAGGAGCAGACCTGCGAACTGTTTTACACCTCGGTGCGCAACCTGAGCCCGGAGCAGGCCAACGCCAAATGCGCCACGCCCACCATCAAGGCCCAGCTGAAGCAGCTGCGCAGTGCAGCCCCGGCCCCCACCCTCGCGCCGCCCGCGCTATGAGGAGCACCCAGGATTTCTACTGTCAGATTTGACAGTAGAAATCGGCTCTGACTTCGGTGAGTCTTGCGCGGCGCCCATTTGCGCGAGCGTAAACGGACTTAGACTTCGCCCAACGGCCGCAGACGGTACTGCGGCGGCAGTTGCTCGAAGCCACTGATGGTGGTGTTCAAGCTCTTCCAGCGGCCATCCTTGATGCCATAGATGCAGCCATGGATCGACAGGCTCTGCCCGCGGTGCCAGGCGTTTTGCACTATGCTGGTATGGCCGACGTTGGCCACCTGCTGAATCACGTTCAACTCGCACATGCGGTCGACGCGCTCTTCTTCGGTAGGCAACTGGGCCAACACGTCGCGGTTTTCGTAGTAGAGATCACGAATGGTGCGCAGCCAGCCGTCGATCAGGCCGAACTGACGGTCCTGCATCGCGGCGCGCACGCCGCCGCAGCCATAGTGGCCGGTGACGAGGATATGTTTGACTTTGAGCACATCGACCGCGTACTGGATCACCGACAGGCAATTGAGGTCGGTGTGCAGCACCACGTTGGCCACGTTGCGGTGCACGAACAGATCACCGGGCAACATGCCGACGATCTCGTTGGCCGGTACACGCGCATCGGAGCAGCCGATCCACAGGTATTCCGGGGTTTGCTGGCGGGCGAGCTTGGCGAAGAATTCGGGATCTTCCTGTTTGATCGCATCCGCCCAGCGTTCGTTGTTGTCTAGCAGGTCTTGTAGTTCGTTCATCAGGGAAAGCCTCAGGAATGATGCGCAGTTTTGTGACTGACAAGCCTTCGTCCAGGTCACGCCTTGCGCAAATTAGCTTGAATCTTTGCGGCGCAAAGCCTGTCCACACACTATAAGCCCCACAGTATGAGGATTGGCCATGACTGAATCACGACGTCCCTACGGCGCTACGCAGCCCGAACCCATTGATGATAACGAAGACCGCATGGGTTCGATGCGCGAGCTGGATTTTGATGAAGAAGACCAGACCGCGGAAATCGGCGATGAACTTCCACCTGGCGAACGCGAGCACCTGATGCCCGACGAACGGGTGCGCGAGGTCGGGCTGACCGGGGCTTCGACGGATGACCATGAGTCGACCGATGATGACATGAGCCCCGAAACGCTGATCCATGAGGATGGCGCGCGGGATGCGCGGGAGGAAGGTGAAGATAGCCCGGCGGATTATGACCTGAGTGTCGTCGATGAAGATGAGATAGGCGGTGGGAATGGGTTGGATGAGGCCGAGCTGGCCGATCTGGACCCGCTCGACGGCAAACGCTGACCCAACTCGGGTCAAAATGTGGGAGGGGGCTTGCCCCCGATAGCAGTGTGTCAGTCAACTCATGTATTGGCTGAACCACTGCCATCGGGGGCAAGCCCTAATGCCAGTCAGTTAAGGCGACACCGAACCTGTGGCGAGGGAGCTTGCTCCCGCTGGACTGCGCAGCAGTCCTATTGTTTGCGGCCGCTTCGCGCCCCAGCGGGAGCAAGCTCCCTCGCCACAAGTTATTTCTCGCTCCTGCTACTTCTTAACTGACTGGCATTAGGGCAAGCCCCCTCCCACATGGATTTCGGTGTTTAGTCGACCAGGGTGCAGGCCATCACGACTGCGTCTTCGCGGCCGCCCACGGCTGGGTAGTAATCGCGACGACGGCCAATCTCGTTGAAGCCATAGCGCTCATACAGGCGGAACGCACCGGTATTGCTGTCACGCACTTCCAGGAAACACTCACGAGCATTGGCCGCATACGCGCGGGACATCAGATGCTCGAGCAGTGCCAAGCCCAAACCTCGGCCCTGATTCTCCGGCTTCACGGTGATATTGAGCAGATGCGCCTCATCGAGGATGATCTGCACCACGCCATGGCCCACCTGCTGCTCACCTTCGAACATCAGCCAGATCTGGTACTTGCCCAGCCCGTCGAGAAAGATGCCCCGGGTCCAGGGGTGGCTGAACGCTGCGTATTCGATCTTCAGCACGGCATCGAGGTCAGCCTCGGTCATCGGGCGGAAGGATAAAGCCTCACTCATCGGTTGTTTTCCAGCGCGCCATCAGCCGGCGCATGGCTTGCCAGATATCAGCCTTACGCTGTGGCTCTTCCATTAATAATTCCAGGCCCGGCAGGGCCCATACCGAACCCAGGCCTTCAACCTGCAGTTCGCGGTACCAGGCTTCGGCGTCCGCCTCACCGGCAAAGCGCACGGCGGGCAAGCCGATCAGCCACAGGCAGACGCACGGTTCGTCTTCCAGGCGTGCCGCAACAAAACTCTGTACAAAATCCCGCGCGGCGTCCGGGCCCTGGTCCATGGTGCCGCGCACCAGCAGTGGCCAGCGGACCGGGTCGCCGACAATTTGCGGACTGTCGGGCAGGCCGGCGGCGCGCAGCATGTCCTTGAGCAGCAGGTAGGCCGGGTCGCGCGACTGGAAACGTTCGCCGGTGGGCAATTCCACCAGCAGCAGGCAACGCCCGGCGCGCAGCAGTTGCAGGGCAAAGCGTGGCGGCGGCACGACCGGGGCCTTGGCCACCGGGGCAGTGTCTTCGGCGACCACTGCCTTGACCACCGGTGACGGGCGCGGCACCTCGATCTTCGTGCGCGCAACCGTCGGCCGCGTTTCGGGCACAGGCTTGATGACCGCCACCGGCGCCGCGGCTTCCTCGCCTGACGGCGCGAACGCCTCATAGGGCTCCGGCTCCGGCGCCTGCAACAGCTCGGGCCGCGACGGCGCGGCAAACGGCAGTTCGGTGCGGGGCAGCCAGTTGACCACCTGCATGGCGCTCAAGTAAGCGCGACGTCGGGACTCGGTAAGCACAGCTCAGCCACTTGTGGATAACTAAAGAGCGGGGATTCTACCGCTGTTCGGCAACAATCGCCCACTGCACACTGACCGGCTGTGGATAAATCCCGCGCCCGATGCAGTACAATCGCGACTTTTAATCGCCAACCAGCCGGCCTTTCCCATGATCGAACCCAAGCGCGTCCTGCGCGCCCTCGCCGAACACTGGGCCTTACTTGAGCCACTGTGCGAACACTTCGACCAAGGCACCCTGAGCCTGGGCGAACTGCGCGCGCAACTGGCCGCCCAACAATTGGACAGCACGCCCCAGGACATCACCAGCCTGCTGGACGTGTGGATCCGCCTGGATATCCTGGTGCCTGTGGCCAAGAGCCCGAACCGCTTCGAGCTCAACGCGCAGATCCACGACTTCCTGGCGTATCTTCGCAAGGAGCACCGGCTTGGCCTGTGCCTGGAAATCGAAGCCTACCTGCGTCATCTTGAGCGCCTGGCCGGTTATATCCAGGACGCTTTCGATATCCGCGATGGCCACGACCTGGCTCGCCAACTGCGCCTGCTGGATATGCGCGTGCGCGACGTGCTGAAAAAACTCGCCAACGACGAACAGGCCCTCGCTGCCGTGGCCGACCGCGCCAAGACCAGCGACCGGCAGATCCCGTTGCGCCAGCGCTACGCCGAGGTGTTGGCCACCTGGGACGAATACGTCGAACCGATGATCCAACTGGTGAACGCCGACGGCGCGTTCGAGCAAGGCGTGCGCAAGGTGGAAAACGTGCTGCTGCGTATGCTCACCGAGCAGCAGCGTCTCGGCCACCTGGTGGACGACGACATGCTGCTGCGCACCCACGCGCGCATCCTCGAGATGCAGACCAGCGCCCAACTGACCCTGCGCCATGCGCGCGAGCTGCTGTTGCCGCTGCGCGAAGAGGCACGCCGGCACAACGCGGTGACCCGTGGCGCGGCGCTGGCCCTGTCGGCCATTCGCCGCAAAGGCCTGGACGCAGTGCCGCAGGCCGCCATGCCGATGTTCAGCCGGCCGCAAAGCACCTTCCTGGGCAGTGCCAGCCAGGTCGAGGCGTATGTGTATGCCCTGGCGAATTTCGAGCCGAAACCGGCGCGTTTCCCCAAGGCGCACAAAACCCACAAGGGCGAAGCCCCGCGCGCACCGCGAACGGTCAAGGAAATGCTCGAGCGCTGCGAAGACGCGCTGCCGATGCCGGACCTGATGACCTGGCTGCTGGAGCAGGAACCGGACGGTGCCACCGACGAGTTGCTGTACTGGTTCTCGCGGCTCTCGCGGGAAAAACGCTTCAAGCGCGAGCGTCTAGAGCGCCGCGACTACCACACCCATGAGCACCAGGTCAGCCTGCGCTCCTTCGCCCTGCTCCCGGCCAGCTCTGACGCGGCCGAGCACTCTGCGAGCATCCCAAATGCATCTTGATCTATCCGAACTGTCCCAGCTGGCGCCGATCTTTCGCGAGCTGTTCAAGGGCTACCACGTCAGCCGCCGCGACCCGGAGCTGTACGCGCAACTGTCGAACTTCCAGGACCAGTACCGCACGCTATTCAAGGCCCTGGGCTTTGAGCTGGTCTGCGATACCCGTGGCTTCTACTACTTCGTGCCGGACTCCGCGATTGCCAGCGCGCAGGTAAACAAGACCGCCCAGCGCCTGGCGTTGTTCACCTTCATTCTCGTCGAACACCTGGCCGACCAGGGCCGCGACCCGGTTGCCGTGCTCGATGGCGGCAGCCTGGGCCGCGATGAACTGCCGTCGTTGCTGGAGAAATACCGCGACCTGTTTATCCAGGCCGAAGTGCAGACCCAGGAAGAACTCGAAGAAAAAATCATGCGCCGCATGACTCAGCTGGGTTTCGCCAGCGAAGACAACGGCATCTATCGCTTCCTGCCGCCGATGCATCGTTTCCTTGATGTGTGCCTGTCGGTCCAGCAGGACCGCGACCTCGCCGCCAGTGTGCACAGCGTCTTGCCGTTGCCGGCGCCGGTGATCATCGACGAAGACAGCGATGAAAAACTGCTGAAGACCGATGACCCGCTGGACTTGAGTGACTTCGCCGAAGACAGCGAAGAAGACGCCCTCGCCCGCGCCATTGCCGAAGAACAGGAGACCGACGCATGAGTAAGGAACGCTACGGCATACGCCGCTTCGCCCTGTTGAATACCGCCGGCTACAGCCTGGGTTTGTTCCCGCTGGAAGAACCGTTGTCGGTGTATGGCGCGAACAACCTGGGTAAATCCGCGTCGATCAACGCCTTGCAGTTCCCGATCCTGGCGCGCATGTCGGACATGAGTTTCGGCAAGTACACCCTGGAGCAATCGCGGCGCTTCTACTTTGCCACCGACACCAGCTACATCCTCGTGGAAGTCTCGCTGCCCCACGGCCCGCATGTGATTGGCGTGGTCGGGCGCGGCCCGGGCGGTGGTTTCGGTCATCAGTTCTTCGCCTATGCCGGCAAGCTGGACCTGGCCCACTATCAGAAAAACGACACCTGCCTGCGCCAGAAAGAGCTGTTCACCAACCTTGAGCGCGAAGGCCTGAAGGCCTATGAACTCAAGCCCGACGAACTGCGGCGCCTGTTGGTGGGCGGCCACACCTCGATCCCGCTGGACCTGACGCTGATCCCACTGCGCTCCACCAGCGAACAGAGCCTGAAGACATTCCGTGCGTTGTTCATCAACCTGCTGCACATGCGCGAAATCACCGCCGCCAAGCTCAAGCAATTGTTCCTCGATGCGTTTGAACACAGCCTGCGCTCCGGCAGCGTCGATTACATCGCCGCGTGCGAAGAAGCCTTCCGCGATGTACGGCGCATGGAGCAGGACTACAACTCCCTGGTGGCGGCCGGGCCGTTGGTCGAAGCACTCGCCAATGGCGTGAAACAGCGCGACATTTTGCGCGGCAAATTGCATCGCCTGTCGCCGTTGCTCGATTCGCTGTTGGGCACCTGGTCGGATTACGCCAGTGCGCGCAAGGAAGAGCTGACGATCCAGGCCGAACACTATCGCAACGAGCAGGATGCGCTGCAGAACGACCAGCGTGGCGGCACCCAGGAGCTGATGCGCCTGGAGCGCGAGATCAGTGGCATCCAACGCTGGCTGGGCGAGTTGTCGGTGCTCAAGCATCGCTTCGCGCTGGTCGATGATGTGCGGGTGCTGGAGCAGCAACTGCTCGCGGCCAAGGACGCCCACGACGAATTGGCGGGTGCGCTGGCGCAGTCGCGTCAGTTCAGCGCCGAGGACCTGGACGAGCGTCTGCGCGACCTGGAAAAACGCTTGAAGTCGGTCAAGCAGCAGCTCGATCACGCGGACAACAACAGCTACGCCAAGCTGCGCGAAGAATTCTCGCAGCAGGACGTCGAGCGCCTGATGCGCCTGTTCAACAGCGCTTTGTTCAGCCTGCCCCTGGGTGAACATGGCATCACGCTGGATGAGCAAGGCCAGTGGGTCAAATCCCTGGAACAGATCCTCGAGGGTTTCAAGGGCGAGCGTTTCGAAGTGCCGGGGCTGTCCATCGACCTCTCGCACATCGAACCACCGGCTTTGCAGGCCCTGGCGGATCGCGCGGCGTTGCGCGACCAGAAAGAGCGCCTGGAAAAAGAACTCAAGCAACTGAAAACCCAACATGCGGTCGCTTCCGACCGAGCGGCGAGCAAGACCCAGACCGAAGCGCTGTACCAGCAGGTATTGGACGCGCAGAAGGCGCTGGAAGATTTCCGCCGCACCCAGACCCTGAGCGCGGAGGAAGGCGAGAAGCTGGAAACCCTCGCGCAGATGGAAGCGGCACAGGACGAGTTGAAGCGCTCCAGCGATGCGTTCACCGAGCGCGTCCAGCAGCTGTCGGCCAAGCTGCAACTGGTCGGCCGCCAGATCGGCGACATGGAAGCCAAGCAACGTACGCTGGACGACGCCTTGCGCCGGCGCCAGCTATTGCCGGCCGACCTGCCGTTCGGCACGCCGTTCATGGACCCGGTCGACGACTCCATGGACAACCTGCTGCCGCTGCTCAACGACTATCAGGACAGCTGGCAAGGCTTGCTGCGTGCCGATGGCCAGATCGAAGCGCTGTATGCGCAGGTGCGCCTCAAGGGTGTGGCCAAGTTCGACAGCGAGGACGACATGGAGCGGCGTCTGCAACTGCTGATCAACGCCTATGCGCACCGTACCGATGAGGCGTTGACCCTGGGCAAGGCGCGCCGCGCGGCCGTCACCGATATTGCGCGGACCTTGCGCAATATCCGTAGCGACTACGACAGCCTGGAACACCAACTGGCGTTGTTCAACCGCGAAATCAACAAGCGCCAGGTCTCCAACCTGCAGAGCTTTCGCATCGTGCTGGCGCCGAACAAAGAAGCCCTCAAGCATATCGACCAGATCATCCACAGCGCCGGTCAGTATGAAGAAGGCGAGACGTTGTCGGTGTTCGACCTCAGCCAGAGCGCCGAGCAGGACAACAAGAACGAAGAAGCCAAGGAATACCTGGCCCGCCTCGTGGCGGCCAACCATAACCAACTGGGCCTCAAGGACCTGTTCGAGCTGGCGTTCGAGATCACCAAGGTGAACGGCCAACCGGTGATTCATACCGACATCGACGGCGCCGCGTCCAACGGCACCACCATGACCATCAAGGCGCTGACCAACATGTACTTGTTGCTGCACCTGATGGACCGCGACCAGGCCGGTCGCGTGCGCTTGCCGTACTACCTCGACGAGGCGGCGGATATCGATGAGAAGAACCAGGCAGCGTTGCTGGAAACCAGCCTGCAGTTGGGCTTCGTGCCGATCCTGGCCAGCGTGAAGCCGCAAGTGTCTGCCCAGGTAGCGATCGACCTGGAAGGCGGCAGCGGGCCGAACGGGATCTACATTGATGAGGCCGACTGGAAATATATCCGTCGTCACGATGCGGTGAAGGCCACCCTGAACGTGCAGGCGGACGAGCCGGAGTTGGATGCCGTCTGACGTGTAGCGCTGAAAGGCAAAAGGCCGCGATCGTTTGGATCGCGGCCTTTTTTGTGGGTTTTGCAGCGAGTTTAAGGGCCTCATCGGGGGCAAGCCCCCTCCCACCTTCTGATGTGTGAATACAGTCAAATGTGGGAGGGGGCTTGCCCCCGATAGCGGCGCCTCGGTCTATTTGCCGAGTGGAATCTTGGGCGCCCAGGTCAGCCATTCATCCTCGAACTTGTCGAACAGCGCAAAGGTCTGCTGCGGCCGTGCCGGGTTGCCCATGCGCTCGCCTTCAGGCGTGGCAAAGGCGATACCGCCGGCAACCAACGTCTCCAGGGACTCGGTACGCACCGTCGCGCCCTTGAACAAGCCGAAGTCGAGCCCGAAGCCGCTGGTGTTCCAGAAGCGACTGCCACTGCGTACCAACGGCGCGTATTTGGGCTCGATCAGGATGTGCACCAGGACACGGTCGGCGGTCTGTCCCAACTCATAGCCGGTAACTTTGCCCACGGTGACTTCACGGTAGGTGACGGGCACGCCTTCCTTGAGCGAACCGCGGCGTGCGGCGCTGAGTGTCAGGCTCAGGCCGGCCTCCTGATGCGCGACTTCTGGCGGCTGCGCAAGGGCGACAAAGCTCTTCTGCGGGCCGGCGTTTTTCGCGGCCGGTTGCACTTCGATGTATTGACCGGTGACCAGGGTTTCCAGATTTGCCGTCTTCATCAGGCCCAATTCGGGCTTGACCACCCAGAACTGGCTGCCAACCCGGGCAATACGGTCCGCAACCTGGGTGATACGCGCCTTGAGCAGCACCGATTGCATGTCGGCACTCAGGTCCACGCTCTCGAGCTTGCCCACTTCCAGGCCTTTGAAGCGCACCGGCGTGCCCGGGCTCAAGCCGTCGGCGCGATCGACCTTGATGGTGACCAGGGTGCCATGCTGATTGGCAGCGTCCCGATCAGCAAACAAGCGGAAACGGGGGATGCGTCGTTTCAGCGGCACATTCGGTTCCGGCGTTTCGAAGGCGATACCGCCGGCCATCAGACTGGCCAGGGATTCACTTTTCACCTGGATACCGCCGGTAAGCCCACCGGTGAGGGTGACACCGCTGGCATTCCAGAAACGTGTCGAACCGTTGACCAGGCTTTCATACTCTTTCTCGATATGAACGCCGATCACTAATTGCTTTTTTTTGCGTGAAAACTGGTAGCTCTGTACCGAACCAACCTTGACCTGCTTGTACAGAATCGGGCTGCCGACATCCAGCGAGCCGAGGTTGTCGGTGAGCAACACCATGTGCAGGCCTGGGGAGCGCAGGTCCAAAGGTGGCGCCTTGGCGCGCGCCACGTATTCACGTTGTGGCGCAGTGCCTTTGTCGCCGGGGCGGATGGCGATGTAGTTCCCTTTAACCAGGGCCTCCAGGCCGGTAATGCCGGCCAGGGAGATGGATGGCTTGACCACCCAGAATTGCGTGTCCTGAACCAGGTAGTCTTCGGCCAATGGGTCGAGGGTCAATTCAGCGCTGGCGCTGGACAGGTCCGGGTCGATCTTCAGGGTCTTCAGGCTGCCGACCTGGATACCTTTGTACATCACGGGAGTGCGTCCAGCCTGCAGGCCTTCGAAATCGGTGAGCTTGACCTTGACCTTGATGCCCGCGGCGGCGGCGTCGAAATCCTCGTACAAGCGGAAAGGCAGGCTCGGGTCGGTTGGCGGGCTGTCCTTGCGGTTTTCCGGGGTGGCAAAGGCAATACCACCGGCGACGATACTGGAGAGGGATTCACTGCGCACCTTCACACCGGACAGATTGGCGTCGATGCTTATGCCGCTGGCGTTCCAGAAACGGGTATGTTTGCGCACCAGGTTGGCGTAGGTTGGTTCGATATAGACCTTGATCTCAACCGTACTCTGGTCTTCAGACAGCAAGTAACTTTTGACCTGCCCCACCTGGATCTGCTTGTAGAACACCGGGCTGCCACGGTTCAGCGAACCCAGACGATCAGCCTTGAGGGTCAGGTGCAGGCCGGGCTTGGCGTCGGATAACGGCGGCTCCTCGGAAAGCGCCTTGAATTTGCGGGTGGGCTCACCATCCCCGGGGCTTGCGGCGATGTAGTTGCCCGAGACCAGGGTTTCCAGGCCAGTGATGCCGGCGAGGCTGACGCTCGGTTTGACCAGCCAGAAGCGGGTGTTGGTCTTGAGGTATTGTTCGACGTCCTTGTTCATCTCGATGGTGGCAATCACCCCGCGATTGCTGCCTTCGTCATCCAGCGCCAAGGCCTTGACCTTGCCCACCGTCATCCCTTTGTAGACCACTTCGGTCTTGTTGACTTGAATGCCTTCGCCGCTTTCAAAGCGGACCTGAATCTCGATACCTTGCTGGGAGTAGGCACGCCACCCCAGCCAGCCACCGATGATCAGGGCGATCAGGGGCAACACCCAGATGGCCGACCAGTTGGACGCAGGGCGGGTTTTAGCTTTAGGCAAATCACTCATGGTCGTCATCCGACTCCGTGTTATCCCAAATCAGTCGGGGATCGAAGGTTACTGCGGCAAACATCGTCAAGATCACCACACTGGCGAACGCTGCAGCGCCAAGATTGGCCTCGACACTGGCAAGCCGCCCAAAGTTTACGACCGCCACCAGGATGGCGATCACGAAGATATCCAGCATGGACCAGCGACCGATGAATTCGATAAAGCGGTACATGATAATGCGTTGTTGCGCAGACAGCGGTTGTCGGCGCTGCACCGAAAATAGCAGCAGGCCGATGCCCACAAGCTTGAACGTCGGCACCAGGATACTGGCGATGAACACCACGGCGGCAATCGGAAACATGCCGTGCTGTACCAGTTGGATCACGCCGGACATGATGGTGCTCGGGTCGCCTTGGCCGAGAGAGTTGACGGTCATGATCGGCAGCAGGTTGGCCGGGATGTACAGGATCGCCGCAGTCACCAGCAGTGCCCAGGTGCGTATGAGGCTATTGGGACGACGCGGGTGGATCAGCGCACCGCAACGGGTGCAGAGTTGCTCGTCGGCATCGGCTTGCTGCTTGTTCAATTCATGGCATTCGGTACAAATCAGAATGCCTGCATCAATTGCCCGCATGGTCATTCTCTCCTGACAGCGCTTGCCAGATCTGGTGGGGTGACATCACCACCTCGAGCAGAATCTGAACCATTAACAGACTGACGAAGCAGACCAGACCCAAGCCAAGCGTAATGGAGGCCATGTCAGCCAGCTTCACAAGTGCCACCAGTACGCCCATCAAGTAGACCTCCAGCATTCCCCAATCTTTCATATGGTGGTAGATGCGGTAGAACAGCAGTCCATAACTGCGACCGATGTTCCAGCGGATGCTGAGCAGCACAGCCAGCTGGCACAACAACTTGAGCAGGGGGATGCCCATGCTGCACAGGAAAACCACGACGGCAACGCCTTGCATTCCGGTGTTGAACAGGCCGACTACGCCGGTCCACACGGTGTCCTCCGAGGACTGCCCGAGTAGATTGAGCTGCATGATGGGTAGAAAATTCGCGGGGATATACAGCAGCAGTGCTGCCAGCACCAAGGCGAGGCTGCGCTCGACGACGTTGTGACGATGAGCGTAGAGCTCGTAACCGCAACGTGCGCATTCAGCCTTCTCACCGAGGGCGAGCGAGGGTTTGCGCATCAGCAAGTCGCACTCATGGCATGCCACCAAGTCGTCCAGGGGTAAATCCGACACCTCAAGGGCATCAACCGGATCGGGCATAAATAGGGCTCGGGCTCTAAAAAAGGTTAGGTGCCTATTCTAGTGGTCTGGTTCAGAAATAACTGTGCAAATTTGTCGGAGGTGGTGAGGGAGTGTTGGCACTTTTCGACCGACCAAAACAAAACCCCATCTGCTTTCGCAAATGGGGTTTCGGAATTTAATCTTGACGATGACCTACTCTCACATGGGGAAACCCCACACTACCATCGGCGATGCATCGTTTCACTACTGAGTTCGGGATGGGATCAGGTGGTTCCAATGCTCTATGGTCGTCAAGAAATTCGGGTACTGAGTCGTGACCATGTGGCCTCGCTTCAGCAAATTGGGTATGGGATAGAAGTCGGTGTTTTGTGAGTATCGAACTTTCGGTTCATTGCGTCTTCACACACCGCAATCTGGCCTCTTTCGTCTTTCAACTAGGAGCAACAAATTGCTTGGGTGTTATATGGTCAAGCCTCACGGGCAATTAGTATTGGTTAGCTCAACGCCTCACAGCGCTTACACACCCAACCTATCAACGTCGTAGTCTTCGACGGCCCTTCAGGGGACTCAAGGTCCCAGTGAGATCTCATCTTGAGGCTAGTTTCCCGCTTAGATGCTTTCAGCGGTTATCTATTCCGAACATAGCTACCCGGCAATGCCACTGGCGTGACAACCGGAACACCAGAGGTTCGTCCACTCCGGTCCTCTCGTACTAGGAGCAGCCCCTCTCAAATCTCAAACGTCCACGGCAGATAGGGACCGAACTGTCTCACGACGTTCTAAACCCAGCTCGCGTACCACTTTAAATGGCGAACAGCCATACCCTTGGGACCGGCTTCAGCCCCAGGATGTGATGAGCCGACATCGAGGTGCCAAACACCGCCGTCGATATGAACTCTTGGGCGGTATCAGCCTGTTATCCCCGGAGTACCTTTTATCCGTTGAGCGATGGCCCTTCCATACAGAACCACCGGATCACTAAGACCTACTTTCGTACCTGCTCGACGTGTCTGTCTCGCAGTCAAGCGCGCTTTTGCCTTTATACTCTACGACCGATTTCCGACCGGTCTGAGCGCACCTTCGTACTCCTCCGTTACTCTTTAGGAGGAGACCGCCCCAGTCAAACTACCCACCATACACTGTCCTCGATCCGGATAACGGACCTGAGTTAGAACCTCAAAGTTGCCAGGGTGGTATTTCAAGGTTGGCTCCACGCGAACTGGCGTCCACGCTTCAAAGCCTCCCACCTATCCTACACAAGCAAATTCAAAGTCCAGTGCAAAGCTATAGTAAAGGTTCACGGGGTCTTTCCGTCTAGCCGCGGATACACTGCATCTTCACAGCGATTTCAATTTCACTGAGTCTCGGGTGGAGACAGCGCCGCCATCGTTACGCCATTCGTGCAGGTCGGAACTTACCCGACAAGGAATTTCGCTACCTTAGGACCGTTATAGTTACGGCCGCCGTTTACCGGGGCTTCGATCAAGAGCTTCGCGTTAGCTAACCCCATCAATTAACCTTCCGGCACCGGGCAGGCGTCACACCCTATACGTCCACTTTCGTGTTTGCAGAGTGCTGTGTTTTTAATAAACAGTCGCAGCGGCCTGGTATCTTCGACCGGCATGAGCTTACGGAGCAAGTCCTTCACCCTCACCGGCGCACCTTCTCCCGAAGTTACGGTGCCATTTTGCCTAGTTCCTTCACCCGAGTTCTCTCAAGCGCCTTGGTATTCTCTACCCAACCACCTGTGTCGGTTTGGGGTACGGTTCCTGGTTACCTGAAGCTTAGAAGCTTTTCTTGGAAGCATGGCATCAACCACTTCGTCGTCTAAAAGACAACTCGTCATCAGCTCTCGGCCTTAGAATCCCGGATTTACCTAAGATTCCAGCCTACCACCTTAAACTTGGACAACCAACGCCAAGCTGGCCTAGCCTTCTCCGTCCCTCCATCGCAATAACCAGAAGTACAGGAATATTAACCTGTTTTCCATCGACTACGCTTTTCAGCCTCGCCTTAGGGACCGACTAACCCTGCGTCGATTAACGTTGCGCAGGAAACCTTGGTCTTTCGGCGTGGGTGTTTTTCACACCCATTGTCGTTACTCATGTCAGCATTCGCACTTCTGATACCTCCAGCAAGCTTCTCAACTCACCTTCACAGGCTTACAGAACGCTCCTCTACCGCATCACTTGCGTGATACCCGTAGCTTCGGTGTATGGTTTGAGCCCCGTTACATCTTCCGCGCAGGCCGACTCGACTAGTGAGCTATTACGCTTTCTTTAAAGGGTGGCTGCTTCTAAGCCAACCTCCTAGCTGTCTAAGCCTTCCCACATCGTTTCCCACTTAACCATAACTTTGGGACCTTAGCTGACGGTCTGGGTTGTTTCCCTTTTCACGACGGACGTTAGCACCCGCCGTGTGTCTCCCATGCTCGGCACTTGTAGGTATTCGGAGTTTGCATCGGTTTGGTAAGTCGGGATGACCCCCTAGCCGAAACAGTGCTCTACCCCCTACAGTGATACATGAGGCGCTACCTAAATAGCTTTCGAGGAGAACCAGCTATCTCCGAGCTTGATTAGCCTTTCACTCCGATCCACAGGTCATCCGCTAACTTTTCAACGGTAGTCGGTTCGGTCCTCCAGTTAGTGTTACCCAACCTTCAACCTGCCCATGGATAGATCGCCCGGTTTCGGGTCTATTCCCAGCGACTAGACGCCCTATTAAGACTCGCTTTCGCTACGCCTCCCCTATTCGGTTAAGCTCGCCACTGAAAATAAGTCGCTGACCCATTATACAAAAGGTACGCAGTCACCTAACAAAGTAGGCTCCCACTGCTTGTACGCATACGGTTTCAGGATCTATTTCACTCCCCTCTCCGGGGTTCTTTTCGCCTTTCCCTCACGGTACTAGTTCACTATCGGTCAGTCAGTAGTATTTAGCCTTGGAGGATGGTCCCCCATATTCAGACAAAGTTTCTCGTGCTCCGTCCTACTCGATTTCATGACTAAGAGATTTTCGCGTACAGGGCTATCACCCACTATGGCCGCACTTTCCAGAGCGTTCCGCTAATCTCAAAGCCACTTAAGGGCTAGTCCCCGTTCGCTCGCCACTACTAAGGGAATCTCGGTTGATTTCTTTTCCTCAGGGTACTTAGATGTTTCAGTTCCCCTGGTTCGCTCCATACACCTATGTATTCAGTGTAAGGTAACCATCTTATGATGGCTGGGTTCCCCCATTCAGACATCTCCGGATCAAAGTCTGTTTGCCGACTCCCCGAAGCTTTTCGCAGGCTACCACGTCTTTCATCGCCTCTGACTGCCAAGGCATCCACCGTATGCGCTTCTTCACTTGACCATATAACCCCAAGCAATCTGGTTATACTGTGAAGACAACATTCGCCGAAAATTCGATCATACTCAATTAAGAGCGACTCACAAATTTTACCTTAGCCTGAGCCGTTACCAGTGAAAGTAACGTTCAGTCTATCTTTCTATCACATACCCAAATTTTTAAAGAACGATCTAATCAAAGACTAGAAATCAATATTCACAGCGGAATACTCATTTCTAAACTCTAACAGCAGAAACAGTTAATGGTGGAGCCAAACGGGATCGAACCGTTGACCTCCTGCGTGCAAGGCAGGCGCTCTCCCAGCTGAGCTATGGCCCCATAACAAAATTGGTGGGTCTGGGCAGATTCGAACTGCCGACCTCACCCTTATCAGGGGTGCGCTCTAACCAACTGAGCTACAGACCCAATTTCGAGCGCAACTGATTAGCTAAGAGCTATCAGCTTGGAGCTTAAAGCTGCTTCTATCGTCTTCTTCAATGAATCAAGCAATTCGTGTGGGAGCTCATGGAGCAGCTGATGTCGTCGATTAAGGAGGTGATCCAGCCGCAGGTTCCCCTACGGCTACCTTGTTACGACTTCACCCCAGTCATGAATCACACCGTGGTAACCGTCCTCCCGAAGGTTAGACTAGCTACTTCTGGTGCAACCCACTCCCATGGTGTGACGGGCGGTGTGTACAAGGCCCGGGAACGTATTCACCGCGACATTCTGATTCGCGATTACTAGCGATTCCGACTTCACGCAGTCGAGTTGCAGACTGCGATCCGGACTACGATCGGTTTTCTGGGATTAGCTCCACCTCGCGGCTTGGCAACCCTCTGTACCGACCATTGTAGCACGTGTGTAGCCCAGGCCGTAAGGGCCATGATGACTTGACGTCATCCCCACCTTCCTCCGGTTTGTCACCGGCAGTCTCCTTAGAGTGCCCACCATAACGTGCTGGTAACTAAGGACAAGGGTTGCGCTCGTTACGGGACTTAACCCAACATCTCACGACACGAGCTGACGACAGCCATGCAGCACCTGTCTCAATGTTCCCGAAGGCACCAATCCATCTCTGGAAAGTTCATTGGATGTCAAGGCCTGGTAAGGTTCTTCGCGTTGCTTCGAATTAAACCACATGCTCCACCGCTTGTGCGGGCCCCCGTCAATTCATTTGAGTTTTAACCTTGCGGCCGTACTCCCCAGGCGGTCAACTTAATGCGTTAGCTGCGCCACTAAGAGCTCAAGGCTCCCAACGGCTAGTTGACATCGTTTACGGCGTGGACTACCAGGGTATCTAATCCTGTTTGCTCCCCACGCTTTCGCACCTCAGTGTCAGTGTTGGTCCAGGTGGTCGCCTTCGCCACTGGTGTTCCTTCCTATATCTACGCATTTCACCGCTACACAGGAAATTCCACCACCCTCTACCACACTCTAGTCAGTCAGTTTTGAATGCAGTTCCCAGGTTGAGCCCGGGGATTTCACATCCAACTTAACAAACCACCTACGCGCGCTTTACGCCCAGTAATTCCGATTAACGCTTGCACCCTCTGTATTACCGCGGCTGCTGGCACAGAGTTAGCCGGTGCTTATTCTGTCGGTAACGTCAAAACAATCACGTATTAGGTAACTGCCCTTCCTCCCAACTTAAAGTGCTTTACAATCCGAAGACCTTCTTCACACACGCGGCATGGCTGGATCAGGCTTTCGCCCATTGTCCAATATTCCCCACTGCTGCCTCCCGTAGGAGTCTGGACCGTGTCTCAGTTCCAGTGTGACTGATCATCCTCTCAGACCAGTTACGGATCGTCGCCTTGGTGAGCCATTACCTCACCAACTAGCTAATCCGACCTAGGCTCATCTGATAGCGCAAGGCCCGAAGGTCCCCTGCTTTCTCCCGTAGGACGTATGCGGTATTAGCGTCCGTTTCCGAACGTTATCCCCCACTACCAGGCAGATTCCTAGGCATTACTCACCCGTCCGCCGCTCTCAAGAGAAGCAAGCTTCTCTCTACCGCTCGACTTGCATGTGTTAGGCCTGCCGCCAGCGTTCAATCTGAGCCATGATCAAACTCTTCAGTTCAAACATCTTTGGGTTTTTAAGAAACCCTAAACTTGGCTCAGCAATCGTTGGTTACATCTTTGATTTCTCGCGGAGTAACTTGTGATGCTGATAATCTTGTTGACTATCAGTCTGACTCCACAAGCACCCACACGAATTGCTTGATTCAGTTGTTAAAGAGCGGTTGGTTAAGAGCTATTCGTCTCAACCGAGGCGCGCATTCTACAGCAGCCTCATTTGCTGTCAAGCGGTTATTTTCAGAAGTTTTCGAAGATTTCTTCAACAACTTCAACCACTTGCGCTTGCGATCTCTCGTAAGCGGGAGGCGAATTCTACAGCGTTACACGCTGCTGTCAACACCTCTTTTTCAACTTCCTTTTGGCTTCGATGGACTGAAGCAACCTGCTATCGAAACCTACTTAACTCATTGTTTACCAAGGAGTTTTCCGTTTCGACTGCGCCGGAAGTGGGGCGAATTATAGGCGCACAGAATCTGCCGTCAACCTTCTTTTTCACATTTCTGTCATATAGGTCAAAAAGCCCAGAAAACGCAAAGGCCGGCCCCAAGGGGCCGGCCTTCTATTCACCCAACCTTACAGGCTCGGGAAAGCGAACTGCGATGCCTCATGGCTGGCTCGCTGCGGCCAACGCTGAGTGATCGCTTTGCGACGGGTATAGAACCGCACCCCATCCGGCCCATAGGCGTGCAGGTCGCCAAACAGCGAACGCTTCCAGCCGCCGAAGCTGTGATAAGCCACCGGCACCGGCAGCGGAACGTTGACCCCCACCATGCCCACTTCTATTTCATCGCAGAACAGACGCGCCGCCTCACCGTCACGGGTGAAAATGCAGGTGCCGTTGCCGTATTCATGATCGTTGATCAGTTGCATCGCCGCTTCCAGGCTGTCCACCCGCACCACGCACAACACTGGCCCGAAGATCTCTTCTTTATAGATACGCATCTCGGGGGTCACGCGATCAAACAGGCTGCCACCGAGGAAGAACCCATGTTCATGCCCGGCAACGCTCAAGCCGCGACCATCGACGACTAACTCGGCCCCCGCCGACACACCGTCTTCTATATAGCCACTGACCTTAGCCCGCGCCTGCCCCGTCACCAGCGGCCCCATGTCCAAGCCACAGGTGGTGCCCGCGCCGATCTTCAACGCCTTGACCTGCGGCACCAGCTTGGCGATCAACGCATCCGCCACCTGGTCACCCACGCACACCGCCACCGAGATCGCCATGCAACGCTCGCCGCAGGAACCATACGCCGCGCCCATCAAGGCACTGACGGCGTTATCCAGATCCGCATCGGGCATCAGCACCGCGTGGTTCTTCGCCCCGCCCAGTGCCTGCACGCGCTTACCGCGTTTGGTCGCTTCGGCATAAATGTATTCGGCAATCGGCGTCGATCCTACAAAGCTAAGCGCCTTTACCTCGGGCGCCTCGATCAAAGCGTCCACTGCACCCTTGTCACCGTGTACCACACTGAGCACGCCTTTAGGCAGACCCGCTTCCTGCAACAATTGCGCGATCAACAACGTTGAACTCGGGTCACGCTCCGACGGTTTGAGAATGAAACAGTTACCGCACACAATCGCCAGCGGATACATCCACAACGGCACCATCGCCGGGAAGTTGAATGGCGTAATCCCCGCCACCACGCCCAGCGGTTGAAAATCCGACCAGGCATCAATGTTCGGCCCCACGTTACGGCTGTATTCACCCTTGAGAATTTCCGGCGCCGAGCACGCGTACTCCACATTCTCGATGCCACGCTTCAACTCACCGGCGGCATCCTCCAACGTCTTGCCGTGCTCTTCGCTGATCAACTGCGAAATACGCGCTTCGTTCTGCTCCAGCAACTGCTTGAAACGAAACATCACCTGCGCCCGTTTGGCCGGCGGCGTATTACGCCAGGCCGGGAACGCCGCCTTGGCCGCGTCGATCGCCTGTTGAATGGTTTCGCGGCTGGCCAACGGCACTTGGTGAATCACCTGGCCAGTAGACGGGTTGTACACGTCGGCACTGCGACCGCTGTCGTTGACCAATTCACCGTTGATCAAATGCTGGATAAGGCTCATGCAGGGCTCCTGAAAAGTTGTTCTATATAGAAGGAGAAATCAGTCGATCTTGTTCAACACTTCACCGACCGCATCGAACAGGCGATCCAAGTCCTGCGGCTTGCTGTTGAAGGTTGGCCCGAACTGCAGGGTGTCACCGCCGAAGCGCACATAGAAACCGGCTTTCCACAGCGCCATGCCGGCCTCGAACGGACGCACGATCGCATCTCCGTCGCGCGGGGCAATCTGGATGGCTCCGGCGAGGCCGTAGTTACGGATATCAACCACATTCTTGCTGCCCTTCAAGCCATGCAGTGCATTCTCAAAATGCGGTGCGACTTCGGCTACGCTCTGCACGAGGTTTTCCTTCTGCAGCAGGTCGAGTGCCGCGAGGCCGGCCGCGCAGGCCACCGGGTGCGCCGAATAGGTATAGCCGTGGGGGAATTCCACCGCGTACTCGGGCGTCGCCTGGTTCATGAAGGTCTGGTAGATCTCACTGCTGGCAATCACCGCGCCCATGGGAATCGCGCCGTTGGTGACTTGCTTGGCGATGCACATCAGGTCCGGGGTCACGCCAAAGCTGTCGGCGCCGAACATCGAACCGGTGCGGCCGAAACCGGTGATCACTTCGTCGAACACCAGCAGGATGTTGTGCTGATCGCAGATTTCACGCAGGCGCTTGAGATAACCCTGTGGCGGCACCAGCACGCCTGCGGAACCGGCCATTGGTTCGACGAACACCGCAGCGATGTTCGAAGCATCATGCAACTCGATCAGTTTGAGCAACTCATCGGCCAACGCGATACCGCCCAGCTCCGGCATGCCACGGGAGAACGCATTGCTCGCCAGCAAGGTATGCGGCAGATGGTCAACGTCCATCATCGACTGACCAAACAGCTTACGGTTGCCGTTGACGCCGCCAAGGCTGGTGCCGGCAATGTTCACACCGTGGTACCCACGGGCGCGGCCGATCATCTTGGTCTTGGTGGCCTGGCCCTTCAGGCGCCAGTAGGCACGCACCATCTTCACGGCGGTATCGGCGCACTCGGAGCCGGAGTCGGTGAAGAACACATGGTTGAGGTTGCCAGGGGTCAGGTCGGTAATCTTTTCCGCCAGTTGAAAGGACAGCGGATGACCGTATTGGAAGCCCGGTGAGTAGTCCAGGGTGCCCAACTGTTTGGCCACCGCTTCCTGGATTTCCTTGCGCGTATGCCCGGCGCCGCACGTCCACAGACCCGACAGCGAGTCGTATACCTTGCGCCCCTTGTCATCGGTCAACCAACTGCCCTCGGCGGCCACGATCAGGCGCGGATCACGCTGAAAGTTGCGGTTGGCGGTATAGGGCATCCAGTGAGCATCCAGCTTGAGTTGGCTGGCCAGGGACGATGGGGCGTTTTCCGGCATGTTCATCAGCAAAACCTCGCAAGGCAAAAGGCAGCGTCGGGATTGAAAAAGCGTTGTTGCAGCTAAATTGACACGGGGATAAAGTCGGTGAAATTCAACTCTTCTAACCTTCAGTCAGGACTTCACTAAACTATGAGCCGTCGTCCCGACCCCCTGGCCCAGGTCAGCGACTTTGATATCCGTCTGCTGCGCATCTTTCGCAGCGTGGTGGAGTGCGGCGGGTTTTCCGCAGCGGAAACCGTACTGGGGATTGGGCGTTCGGCCATCAGCCAGCAAATGAGCGACCTGGAACAGCGCCTCGGGCTGAGGCTCTGTCAACGCGGCCGCGCCGGCTTCTCACTGACTGAAGAAGGCCGCGAGGTCTATCAGTCGGCGTTGCAACTGTTGAGTGCCCTGGAAAGTTTTCGCACCGAGGTCAATGGCCTGCACCAGCACTTGCGTGGAGAGCTGATCATCGGCCTCACCGATAACCTCGTTACCCTGCCCCATATGCGCATTACCCACGCCTTGGCGCAGTTGAAGGAGCGCGGCCCGGACGTGCAGATCCAGATCCGCATGATCGCCCCCAATGAAGTGGAGCAAGGTGTGCTCGACGGCCGTCTGCATGTCGGCGTGGTGCCCCAGGCCAGCGCATTGTCGGGCCTGGAGTACCAACCGCTGTACAGCGAGCGCTCGCTGCTTTATTGCGCGGTCGGTCATCCACTGTTTTATGCCGACGACAAGCAACTGGACGACGCGCGCCTCGACAGCCAGGACGCCATCGCTCCCACCTTCCGCTTGCCCGCCGAGATCCAGGCCCACTACCAGGCGCTCACGTGCACCGCCAGCGCCTCGGACCGTGAGGGCATGGCGTTCCTGATCCTCACCGGGCGCTATATCGGCTACCTGCCCGACCATTACGCTAGCCTTTGGGTACAACAAGGCCGACTCCGCGCGCTGAAATCGGCCACACGGTTTTACGATTTAAGCCTGGCATCGGTCACGCGCAAGGGCCGCCGCCCCCATTTGGTGCTGGAGAGTTTTCTGGAAAGCCTGGCAGCAACGCGCTAGTTCGGGCCTCGCACAAAAAGCTGAGCAGGTGGACAGTTTTTTGCAAGGCATAGGCACCTTGAACCGTCCGCCCCGAGTTGACCCGCCATGCCACCAGAATCCTCCAGCCCCAACGACCTGATCTACGGCCTCGATGACCGTCCGAAACCACTGCCCGCCCTGCTGGCTGCCCTGCAACATGTGCTGGCGGCGTTCGTCGGCATTATCACCCCGCCACTGATCATCGGTTCCACCCTGGGCCTCACCGCGCACCTGCCCTACTTGATCAGCATGGCGCTGATGGTCTCCGGCGTCGGCACGTTCATCCAGGCGCGCAGGCCGTTCGGTATCGGCGCAGGGATGATTTGCCTGCAAGGCACCAGCTTCGCCTTTCTGGGTGCGGTGTTGTCCGCCGGTTTTCTGGTCAAGCAACGCGGCGGCAGCCCTGAGGACATCCTGGCAATGATCTTCGGCGTGTGCTTTTTCGGCGCCTTGGTGCAAATCGTGCTGAGCCGCTGTATCGGCCAACTGCGCCGGGTCATCACGCCCCTGGTGACCGGGATCGTGATTACACTGATCGGTATCAGCCTGATAAAAGTCGGCATCACCGATCTCGGCGGCGGGTTCAACGCTCCCGACTTCGGCGCCCCCACCAACCTGGCCCTGGGCCTGTTCGTGGTATTGACGATCATCCTGCTCAACCGCTCGAACACGCCCTGGGTACGCCTCTCGGCCATTATCATCGGCCTGGCCCTCGGCAGCCTGGCGGCCTGGTTCAGCGGCAAGCTGGTGCCCCACGCCTTGCCCGACTTACCTCTGATCAGCCTGCCTACACCGTTTCGCTTTGGTTTCAACTTCGACTGGAGCGCCTTCCTGCCAATCGCGCTGATTTATCTGATCAGCAGTATCGAAACCGTTGGTGACCTTACCGCCAACTGCATGATCGCCCGCCAGCCCATCAGCGGTGCGTCTTATATAAGCCGACTCAAAGGCGGCGTGCTGGGTGATGGGGTCAGTTGCATGATCGCCGCGACGTTCAGCGCTTTTCCCAATACCACCTTTGCCCAAAACAACGGGGTGATCCAACTCACCGGCGTGGCCAGCCGTTACGTCGGCTTGTACATCGGCGCGGTGTTGGTTTGTCTCGGGTTGTTTCCCATGATCGGCGCGGTGTTGCAGCAAATCCCCAAGCCGGTGCTGGGCGGCGCGACCCTGGTGATGTTCGGCAGCGTCGCTGCGGCCGGTGTGCGCATTCTTGCGCAGGCGCCGCTGGATCGACGCAGCATGTTGATCATCGCCACCTCGTTCGGGGTCGGCTTGGGCATCGCCGCCCAACCCAACTTGCTGCACTTGATGCCGACCCTGGTGCAGAACCTGTTCGACTCCGCCATCACCAGCGGCGGCCTGACCGCCATTGTGTTGTGCCTGCTATTGCCCGAGGCCAAAACCACCGGTGCCGTTGCAAACCACACGCCCGAAAGTGACTCCCTGGAATCGCTTTGACGGTTTTATTGCATCAACACTTGTCTGAGGCTTGAGGGTGGGTTATCTGTGCACACGTCGCCTCTATCGATCAGCACGGAAACCTCCATGAGCCTCGAAGTTCCTGCCCACAGCAACCACGCCGGTAAACCCGCCAGCCGCATTCGGCAAAAGAACGAACAAGCGATTCTCCAGGCTGCTGAAGATGAGTTCGCGCGCCACGGCTACAAGGGCACCAGCATGAACACCATCGCTGCCAGTGCCGGGTTGCCCAAAGCCAACTTGCATTATTACTTCACCAACAAGCTTGGCCTTTACATTGCGGTGCTCAGCAATATTCTCGAATTGTGGGACAGCACGTTCAACGCGCTGACTGCCGAGGACGACCCGGCCGTGGCCCTTTCCCGTTACATCCGCACCAAGATGGAATTCTCACGACGCCAGCCACAGGCCTCGCGAATCTTCGCCATGGAGATCATCAGCGGCGGCGAATGCCTTACCGAATATTTCAGCCAGGACTACCGGGCCTGGTTCAGCGGCCGTGCGGCCGTGTTCCAGGCCTGGATCGATGCTGGCAAGATGGACCCCATCGACCCGGTACACTTGATCTTCCTGCTGTGGGGCAGCACCCAGCACTACGCCGACTTCGCCACCCAGATCTGCCGCGTCACGGGGCGCACCAAGCTGACCAAGCAGGATATGGAAGACGCCGGCACCAACCTGATCCACATCATTCTCAAAGGCTGTGGCATCAAGCCGGCCCAATAAACGAAGCGACTTATGCCATTCACGCTGACAGGCCTTTGCGAATTTCGTGAAGAAATCCGCAAAAGCCGCTTTATCACCCTGGCGGCGCCCATTACCAGCCCGCATGACGCCCAGGCGTTTTTCGAGCAGCACAGCGACCTCAACGCAACACACAACTGCTGGGCCTGGAAACTGGCCGACCAATACCGCAGCAACGACGACGGCGAACCCGGTGGCACCGCCGGGCGGCCAATCCTCGCGGCCATCGAAGCCCAGGGTTTCGATCAGGTCGCGGTGCTGGTGATTCGCTGGTACGGCGGCATTCAACTGGGCACCGGCGGGCTGGCCCGGGCCTATGGCGGCGGCGCCAACAAGTGCCTGCAGAATGCCGAGCGCATCGAGCTGATCAGCCGCATACCCTTGCGCTGCGCCTGCGCATTCGCCGAGCTGAACCTGGTAAAACTGCGTGTTGCCGACCTCGGCGGGTTGGTTGTCGAAGAAACCTTCACCGCCAACGGTGTCGAACTGCAACTGGCCTTGAGCGAAGAGCAGGTGGATACCCTGCAGGCCCAACTGGCCGACCTGAGCCGTGGACGTATCCTGCTGCAACGCTGAAAACTGTTACTGTTATTTGCTGAACTCCCTGAACCGCGACTCTAAAGGAAGCTTTTCATGCCTACGCCAAAAACCGCACTGATCATCGGCGCCTCACGCGGGCTGGGCCTTGGCCTGGTCAAGCAACTGCTCCAGGACGGCTGGGACGTGACCGCCACCGTGCGCGACCCGAACAAGGCTGACGCCCTGAAAGCCGTGGGCCCGGTGCAGATCGAGAAACTCGACATGGACGATCAGCAAGCCGTGATCGCCCTGGCCCAGCGCCTGAAAGACCGCACCTTCGACCTGCTGTTCGTCAACGCCGGCGTCAAGGGCCCGGCGAACCAGGAACCTGGCCACGCGACCCTGGCGGAAGTCGGCCAACTGTTTTTCACTAACGCCGTGGCCCCGATCAACCTGGCCCAGCGTTTTGTCGGGCAGATCCGCAAGGACACTGGCGTGCTGGCCTTCATGAGTTCGGTGCTGGGCAGCGTCACCATTCCCGACGGTTCGGATCTGGCGTTGTACAAAGCCAGCAAGGCGGCGCTCAACTCCATGACCAACAGCTTTGTCACCCAACTGGGCGAACACAAGCCGACGGTGTTATCGCTGCACCCAGGCTGGGTGAAAACCGACATGGGCGGCGAAAATGCGCACATCGACGTCGAAACCAGCGTGCGCGGCCTGGTGGACCAGGTAAATGCCTACACCGGCAAAGGCGGTCATCACTTCGTGGACTACAAGGGCGACACCATCGCCTGGTAATGGCATAACTGTAGGAGCGAGCTTGCTCGCGAAGAACGCCCAGGCACCGCGTTAAACCAGACTGCCCGCGTTATCGTTGACGATTTTCGCGAGCAAGCTCGCTCCTACAGCGTTAGACTGCCACCTCGCCCTCCCCGGCGACCCTGGATCAGCAGACAGGGCAACACTGAGCTGGCAAACCTGAACCCATCATTCAGAGGAGCCGGCCAATGCCTGCGACCCGTATCTGGTTAAAAAACCCGCTCGCTATTTTCACTGCCAATGGCCTCGATGCCCGTGGCGGCCTGGTGCTGCAAGACGGTGTCATCACTGAAGTGCTGGCCCAGGGGCAAGAACCCGCGCAACCTTGTGCGCAGGTGTTCGATGCCCGTGAGCACGTGGTTCTGCCCGGGCTGATCAACACCCACCATCACTTCTATCAAACCCTGACCCGCGCCTGGGCGCCGGTGGTCAACCAGCCGCTGTTTCCCTGGCTGAAAACCCTGTATCCGGTCTGGGCCCGACTGACGCCGGAAAAACTCGCCCTGGCGTCGAAGGTGGCACTCGCCGAATTGCTGCTCTCCGGCTGCACCACAGCGGCAGACCACCACTACCTGTTCCCCGACGGTTTGGAAAACGCCATCGATGTGCAGGTCGACAGCGTGCGTGAACTGGGCATGCGCGCCATGCTCACCCGCGGTTCCATGAGCCTGGGCGAAGCCGAGGGTGGCCTGCCGCCGCAGCAGACCGTGCAACAAGGCCAAGTGATCCTCGACGACAGCCAGCGCCTGATCCGCCAATACCACGAGCGCGGCGACGGTGCGCACATCCAGATTGCCCTCGCACCCTGCTCGCCGTTTTCCGTCACCCCGGAGATCATGCAAGCCAGCGCCGAACTGGCCACCTCGCTCGACGTGCGCCTGCACACGCACTTGGCGGAAACCCTCGACGAGGAAGACTTCTGCCTGCAGCGCTTCGGCCTGCGCACCGTGGACTATCTCGACAGCGTAGGCTGGCTTGGCCCGCGCACTTGGCTGGCCCATGGCATTCATTTCAATCCGGATGAAATCGCCCGCCTGGGCGCTGCCGGCACGGGCATCTGCCACTGCCCAAGCTCGAATATGCGCCTGGCCTCCGGTATCTGCCCGACCCTCGACCTGCTCGCCGCCGGTGCCCCCATCGGCCTGGGCGTGGACGGTTCCGCTTCCAACGACGCCTCGAACATGATCCTCGAAACCCGCCAGGCCCTGTACATCCAGCGTCTGCGTTACGGGGCAGAAAAAATCACGCCCGAAGGTGTATTGGGCTGGGCGACCAAAGGCTCGGCGCAGCTACTGGGGCGTGCGGATATCGGTGAGCTGGCCGTAGGCAAACAGGCTGACTTGGCGTTGTTCAAACTTGATGAGCTGCGCTTCTCCGGCAGCCATGATCCTATTTCCGCACTGCTGCTGTGCGGCGCAGATCGGGCGGACCGGGTGATGATCGGCGGCAAGTGGCGGGTCATTGATGGGCAGGTGGAAGGCCTGGACCTGAAAGGCCTGATCGCCGATCACAGCCAGGCGGCGCGCCAGCTGATCGCCGGAAACTAAGCAAACGAAGTTCAACATGTGGGAGGGGGCAAGCCCCCTCCCACATTTGGTTCTATGGTGGCCTTGAAGCCGGGTTACAGCCCCAACAGCGACAACATGATAAACGTCGCAAACAACACGAAATGCGTCATCCCTTCAATGGCATTGGTTTCACCATCATTGAGGTTGATCGCACTGACGATCAGCGTAATAAACACCATCACCGTCTGTACCGGCGTCATTGCCATCTGGAACGGCTGGCCGCTGTAGAGCGCCATCGCTTCCATGACCGGCACCGTCAGAATCACCGTCGACAAAGAGGCACCCAGTGCGATGTTCACTACCGACTGCATGCGGTTGGCCAAGGCGGCGCGCAAGGCGGTGAGGATTTCCGGCGCGGCGGAAATAGCCGCCACTACAATCGCGGTGATCACCGGCGGCGCGCCCGTGCCTTCCAGGCCCAGGTCGAGGGTCTTTGACATCACCTCGGCCAACGCGCCAATCACAATCACGCCAAACACCAGCGTGCCGATCGAGAACGCGAGGTTCACGGGCGGCGCTTGCTCGTCTTCCGGCAATTTCTTGCGGCGTTTTTCCGGGTAGCTGTAGCTGAAGAAATAACTGTGGGGGCCGACCTGCATTCTCAGGAACAAGGTGTAGAGCACCACCATCGCGCCGATGGTGAAGGCCGAGTAAATTTTCCAGTCGGCCTCGGGGATAAATTCCGGCACCACCATCGACACGCCCATGGCGGTGAGGATCATCACGCTGTAGGTGCGCGCAGAATCATCGTTGTAGGACTGCTCGCCATGCTTGATGCCGCCCATCAGCGCGGCCAGGCCGAGGATGCCGTTGATATCGAGCATCACCGCCGAATAGATGGTGTCGCGCACCAGTGTGGGTGAAGGCTCGTTGCTCATCATGATGGCCAGGATCACCACCTCCACCAGCACGGCCGCCAAGGTCAGGATCATGGTGCCATAGGGGTCGCCGACCTTTTCCGCCAGTTGCTCGGCATGATGGGCCACACGCATCGATGCCATCACGATAAACGCGATTAGCCCGAGGCCCGCGAGCAACGCCACAATCTGCCCGCTGTGGAGCATCCAGTGTTCCAGCGGGTAGGCGGCAATGGCGGCAATCAGCGCCAGCAGCATGAATTTTTCTTGCTTGAGGGAAGTGAGCATGGGAGGCCTTTATGTGCAGCAAATCAGTCATCGTTGGGGTACAGACTGCGCCCAGCCGCTAACGTTTCGTTACACCTTAGTTCACGCCGCTCTTGCGCGAAAAAATCAAATACTCTCCTGCTGGTCAGGTTTTGCCGATTATTTCGGCCATGGCCTGTAGAATGCCGCCATTGCACCTGATGAGATTTTTAGACATGTACGATTGGCTCAACGCCCTGCCCAAGGCTGAACTGCACCTGCACCTGGAGGGCTCGCTGGAGCCCGAGCTGCTGTTCGCCCTGGCCGAACGCAACAAGATTGCCCTGCCGTGGAACGACGTCGAAACCCTGCGCAAGGCTTACGCGTTCAATAACCTGCAAGAGTTTCTCGACCTGTACTACAAAGGCGCCGATGTGCTGCGCACGTCCCAGGATTTCTACGACCTGACCTGGGCCTACCTGCTGCGCTGCAAAGCCCAGAACGTGATCCACACCGAACCCTTCTTCGACCCGCAAACCCACACCGACCGTGGCGTGCCGTTCGAAGTGGTGCTCAACGGCATCGCTGCCGCCCTCAAAGACGGCGAGCAGCAACTGGGCATCACCAGCGGCTTGATCTTAAGCTTCCTGCGCCACCTGAGCGAAGCCGAAGCCGAGAAAACCCTCGACCAGGCGCTGCCGTTCCGTGACGCGTTCGTCGCCGTGGGCCTGGACAGTTCAGAAATGGGGCATCCGCCGAGCAAGTTCCAGCGTGTGTTCGACCGCGCCCGTCACGAAGGCTTCCTCACCGTGGCCCACGCCGGCGAAGAAGGCCCGCCCGAGTACATCTGGGAAGCCATCGACCTGCTGAAAATCCAGCGCATCGACCATGGCGTGCGCGCCATCGAAGACGAGCGCCTGATGCAGCGCATCATCGACGAGCAGATCCCGCTGACCGTTTGCCCACTGTCCAACACCAAGCTGTGCGTATTCGACGACATGGCCCAGCACAACATCCTCGACATGCTCGAGCGTGGCGTGAAGGTCACCGTGAACTCGGACGATCCGGCCTACTTCGGCGGTTATGTCACCGAGAACTTCCACGCGCTGCACACCTCCCTGGGCATGACCCAGGACCAGGCCAAACGCCTGGCGCAGAACAGCCTGGATGCGCGACTGGTAAAGCCTTGACCGTTATTCACTGAATGAGCGAAGGCTGAATGTGGGAAGGGGCAAACCCTAATGCCAGTCAGTTAAGGCTTTTTGTAGGAGCGAGCTTGCTCGCGAAGAACTCAGGCCCCCCGCGTTTATTCAGAATGAACGCGTTGCCTGGGCGTCTTTCGCGAGCAAGCTCGCTCCTACAGTGGACCACGTTCGCTTGACGGCTGCACTAGGGCCTTCCCCCACATCGACCCCACCAGTCTCAAGCCTGAGTGAGTTCTTCCAACGTCTTGCCCTTGGTCTCCATCCCGAACACCCACACCACCAGCGCCGCCACCGCAAAACACAGCGCGCCCAAGGCAAACACCCCGCCCTGTCCGGTAACCGGAAACACCAACCCGGTCACCAGTGGCCCCAGCAACGACCCCACCCGCCCAATCGCCGAAGCAAAGCCGGACCCGGTTGCGCGCGCCGAGGTGGGATATAGCTCGGGCGTATAGGTGTACAACACCGCCCACATGCCAAATAGAAAGAACTGCATCAACAAGCCGGACGTAATCAGCAGCCCGACGTTGCCGCCAAACACCGCACTCTGCCCATACAAAAATGCCATCACCCCGCCACCCAGCAATGTCACCACGCACACCGGTTTACGCCCCCAACGCTCGACCAGCCACGCGGCCATGAGGAAACCCGGTATTCCGCCCAGGGAAATGATCACCGTGTAATACACCGATTGCGTCACGGCAAAGCCTGACTGCTGCAACAACGCACTCAACCACGAGGTGAGCCCGTAGAAGCCGAGCAGGGCAAAGAACCACACACTCCAGATCATCAAAGTGCGTTGACGGTACTGCGCCGACCACAATTGCTGGAAGGCCGAGAAGAACGTGCCTGGGGTACTCGCCACTCGCGGCAAGGCCACCGGCTCCGGCAAGTCGGCGCGCCCCAGGGAGTCGCGCACCTTGTGTTCGATGCCAAGCAATACCTTGTCCGCCGCCTCGTGGCGCCCGGCCTGTTCCAGCCAACGCGGCGATTCCGGAATAAAGAACCGGATGGCCAGCACAAATACCGCCGGCACCGCCAACACCAGAAAGATGTCGCGCCAGCCCACCACCGGCAGCAGGAAATACGACAACACCCCGGCGGCGACAAACCCCAGCGGCCAGAAACCATCCATCAACGCGATATACCGCCCGCGTCGCTTTGCCGGAATCAGCTCCGACAACATCGACTGTGCAATGGGAAATTCCATGCCCATGCCAATGCCCAGCAAGATGCGAAACAGCGTCAGCGTCTCGACCGTCTGCGCCGTGGAGCAGAGGTAGCTGGCGACGCCCCACAACACGATGCTCCACTGAAACACCGGCTTGCGCCCGAAGCGGTCCGCGAGCATCCCCGAGAGCGACGCACCGATCACCATGCCGAAAAAGCTCGAACTGGCGAGTAAGCCGGCCTGGGCCGTACTCAGGCCGAACTCGGCTTTGATCGAGCCCAATAGAAACGTCATCATTGCCAGGTCCATGGAGTCGAAGAAAAACGCCAGGGCAATGATGATGAAAATGATTCGGTGGTAACCACTGATGGGCAACCGTTCCAGCCGCTCCGCTGCGCTATAGCCTTGCATACCCATGCCGCCGCCCCCTGTCTGAAAAGTCCCCCAAAGAGTGTGCGGCATCGTCTGCCCTGGCGTTTGCTGGATGCGACCTGACCGAAACCAGGAGCGACGCGCCTACGCTGTGGCCAGCCGGTTGATCTCCGCAAGCCCGGCGTCGCTGACCGACAAGGCCCGGGATTCATCGATCGCACTGACCCAGTTCGACTGCAGGAACAGTTGCAACAACCCCGCGCCGAGCGCACCGCCCACATGCGGTTGCTGTTGGCTCCAGTCGAAACAGTCACAGACCGACGGCGACGAGAAGGCCTGGACAAAAATACCCAGGCTCGCCAAATGCTGGGTGCCCTTGACCGTGACTTCGGTACGTTGTTCGTAGCGCTGGATCCACCCAGCCTCCATCATCCGCTGGTACAGGCCGGCCGCCAGTTCACCGCCGAGGTGGTCCTGGCACACACGGGCGCGACGCAACAGCGACGGTACCCGCAACGCCGGTGGCTGAGTATCCGGCGTGCTGCGCCCGACACTGGCCATGGTCGTCGTCGCCAGGGCATCGATGGCGGCGCTGACGTCCGCAGCCGCCACACGAAACAGCCGCTTGCCCCGTCGCGCTTCGACCCGCAGCAGGCCGCTGCCGGTCAACCGCGCCAAATGGGCATTGGCCGACGCTGCAGACAACCCGGCGCACGTCGCCAACTCCTCTGAAGATTTTGCCGAACCGTCCATCAATGCCCACAGCATTGCGGTGCGCTTGGGCTCGGCAAGCAAGCTGGCGATATGACTGATGCATGGTGCCTGTTCCATCTCTCGACTCCCTGTTGACGCGTTTTTCTGCTGCGGTTGACGCCAAAGTATAGGGGCCAAAACAGCCGGTTCCATGGCGTCTTACAGCCTGGACAGGGACAGCACTTGAGCGAAATTTCCTGCTTTTCTGCCGGCCATTACTTAGCCGCGAATCGCTCCGACCGTTGCGCCGTCAATGTCGCACAACGGGATACGAGCATCTCCCGCAGCAAGTTGACGGGTTTGCTCAACTGCGCACGATGCGCGCACAGCAGGTTAAGCGGCGTGCGCTCACCGCGCAGCTCCGGCAGGATCAAGCGCAAACGCCCAGCCACGACGTCGGTACTCACATCCAGCCAGGATTTATAGGCAATGCCCACACCCGCTACCGCCCAGCGGCGCACCACGTCGGCGTCGTCGCTGACCCGATCCCCCGAGACGGTCAGGCTGACCTCGCGCTTGCCATCAAAAAAACGCCAGTGGTCATGCACGCGACCGGCGAGCATATAGAGCAAGCAATTATGCAGGGCCAGTTGTTCAAGGTGTCGCGGCTCGCCATAACGGGCCAGATAACTGGGTGCTGCGCACAGCACCCGTACATTCTCCGGGGCGATGGGCAGCGCCACCAGGCTTGAATCCTCGGGCTCGCCATAGCGCAAAGCGATGTCTACCGGTTGCCGGAACAGGTCGGCTATGCGATCACCCAGCAACAGGCGCACGCTCAGTTGCGGGTATTCACGCTGGAAATCATCCAGCCAGGGCAACAGCTGATTGCGTCCGAAATCCGAAGGCGCCGACAGTTGCAGCAGGCCGCTCACGTGGTCCTGCCCACTGGCCAATAAGCGCCGCCCTTCATCCAGTGAACTTAACGCGGCGCGGGCGTAAGTGAGAAAACCTTCGCCCTCGGCGGTCAAGCGCAAACTGCGGGTGGAGCGTGCCAGCAAGCGCGCGCCCAGTTGCTGCTCTATACGCTTCAACGCGGCACTGGCCACTGCTGGGGATAGGTCCATCACCCGCGCGGCTGCGGACAAACTGCCCAGGTCCGCCGCCCGCACAAATAACTGCAAATCATCAAAGCGAAGCATGCATTCCCGCCAATTATCAATTTTTTGTTGAAACAGAACGCTGTTTTATCGGCTTTTATCTGCATTGGAAATAGCCAATCATCTGGCTACGCCGTTCCTTTTCGACCAGGAGTTGAGTATGTCCACTGCTTTTAACGTCATCGCCACGCTGATCGCCAAGCCTGGCCAACAAGCCACTCTGGAAACCCTGCTACGCGGCCTGCTCGAACCGACCCGCCTGGAACCTGGCTGTGAGCAGTACGACCTGCACCAGGATCTGCAACATCCCGAGACGTTCTACATGCTCGAGCGCTGGAGCGACGAGGCGGCCCTGGCTGACCACGATCAGAGCGCGCATATCCAGAGCTTCCGGGCCCAGGCCGCCGAGGTGATTGAACACTTCGACCTCAAGCGCCTGAAGTTTCTCGCCTGACCACCAACCCTTTACCCGGAGAAATCATGAAAGCCATCGCCTACTACAGCTGCCTGCCCATCAGCGACACGAACGCCCTGCAAGACATCGAACTGCCCGAGCCCGTGGCCGGGCCGCGCGACCTGTTGGTGGAAGTCAAAGCCATCTCGGTCAACCCGGTGGACACCAAGGTGCGCCAGAACGTCGCCCCGGAACACGGTGCGGCCAAGGTGCTCGGCTGGGACGTAGCCGGTGTGGTCAAGGCGGTCGGCAGCGAAGTCACGCTCTTCAAGGCCGGGGACAAGGTGTTCTACGCCGGCTCACTGGTGCGCCCTGGCGGTAACAGCCAATTGCACACTGTGGATGAACGCATCGTCGGTCATATGCCACAGACCCTGGGTTTTGCCGAAGCCGCCGCGCTGCCGTTGACCGCCATCACGGCCTGGGAGCTGCTGTTCGAACGCCTGCAAGTCCCCGAGGGCAAGGCGGACCTGGGCCAGAGCCTGCTGATCGTCGGCGCAGCGGGCGGCGTGGGGTCGATCCTGACCCAGTTGGCCAGCCAGCTCACTGCACTGAAGGTCATCGGCACCGCCTCGCGCCCGGAGACTCAAGAATGGGCCCAGGCCCTCGGCGCCGACCTGGTGATCGACCATAGCCAGCCGCTGAGCGAAGCGCTGAAACACGCCGGCCACCCGCAAGTGACCCACGTCGCCAGCCTGACCCAGACCGACCATCACCTGGATCAACTGGTGGAAGCCCTGCAGCCCCAAGGCAAGCTGGCGCTGATCGACGACCCCAAGGCGTTGGACGTCAGCAAGCTCAAGCGCAAGAGCCTGTCGCTGCATTGGGAGTTCATGTACACCCGCTCGATGTTCGAGACACCGGACATGATCGAGCAGCATCACCTGCTCAACCGCGTGGCCGCGCTGATCGACGCCGGCACCCTGAAAACCACGGTAGGCGAGCACTTCGGCGTGATCAATGCGGCGAACCTGCGACGTGCGCACGCGCTGCTGGAAAGCGGCAAGGCCAAGGGCAAGATCGTTTTAGAAGGGTTCTAGAAAACGGCTGTCAGTGTCGTCTGTCACTGATGTAGGTAATGGGCGACACCATTAGTCCGAGAGTTGACGTTTGTCATATTTGTGCGCGCATACGGGTTTATATTGGCCGCCTTTGCCACGATTCTTTTACGTGAGGAAGTCAGCAATGAAGATCCTGATAAAAGCGTTAGCAAAATCGCAGTGGGAGGTCCGCCTGGACCAGAAGTCGATTATTTTCCACACCGAAGCCGAGGCCCGTGCTTTCGCCGACACCTTGCAAGCCCGCATCCAGGCTCCCCACCGTTTCCCACTCAGCCAGCAAAGCGCCGCCGCTGGCTGATCGGTCCTTCAGATCAGACCTGCGCCTGCGCGGCCCTGGCCCGTTGCAGGCGCTGGGTCGACATCGCAATCGTCACCGCCAGTACACCGCACAGGCTGATGACCATCGCCATCGGCATCGCCGTGCCGTCATGCAACACGCCCACCAACGATGCCGCCCCCGCCGCCACGCCGAACTGAATGCAACCGAGCAACGCCGACGCGCTGCCGGCACGGGCGCCTTGCCCGTTCATGGCGCACGCCGAGGTGTTAGGCAAAATGCAGCCCAGGCTGGCGATGCAGATGAACAGCGGCACCAGCAACGGCCAAAGGGCTTCGGTGCGCAGCGCTGCAATGCCCAGCAGGGCCAACGCCGCCGCTACGTAAACCCACACCGTACGCGAGAGCAAAAACGCCGGGCCGCGCTTGGCCAGTAGCCGCGCATTCAACTGCGCCACCAGGATAAACCCGGCGGCGTTGGAGCCAAACAGCCAGCCGTAATGCTCGGCGGGTACGCCATACAGCTTGATGAACACGAACGGCGAACCGGCAATGTAGGCAAACATCCCGGCAATCGAGATGCCGCCGGTCAAGGCGTAGCCGAGATAAACCCGGTCTGACAACAGCGCGCCGTAGCGGCGCAGCGAGCCGGACAACGGCTGGCGCGGCTGATGCGCCGGAAAGGTTTCCGGCAAGCCCACCGCCACCGCAACGGCGGCCATCACGCTGAACAGCGACAGCGCCAGAAAAATCGACTGCCAGCCCCACACGCCTACCATTATCCCGCCCGCCAGCGGTGCGAGAATCGGCGCCAGGCCAGTCACCAGCATCAGTTGCGAATACACCTTGGCCGAGCCCACGGCATCGCATTTGTCACTCACCACCGCCCGTGAGATCACCATGCCCGCACAACCGCCGAGGGCCTGCACGAAGCGCGCGCCGATCAGCCATTCCAGGGTGGGCGCGTACGCACAGGCGAAGGACGCAAGGGTAAACAGCGTGACGCCGCTGAGCAGCGGCACGCGCCGGCCAAAGCGGTCGGCCAAGGGGCCGTAGATCAATTGACCGATGGCCAGCCCACCGAAATACACCGCCAGAGTCAGCTGGATGTGTTTTTCATCGGTTGCAAAAGCGGCTGCCATCGCCGGGAAACCCGGCAGGTAAAAATCGATCGCCAACGGCGCGAAGGCGCTCAAGGCGCCCAGGATCAGAATTATGCGAAGGTTCATCAGACACCCAAGTGAGTCGGCAGCCCGACAGTCTAGCCGCGCTTGGGCGTCTTGAACATTAAGATAGCTCGCTAACTATCGAGAATCAGACGACTGTGTAGCCTTCTTCCTTGATCAGGCCCGCGATCGCTTCACGGTCCAGTTTGCTTTGGACACTGACTTGCTTGGCCGCAAGGTCCACCGTGACCTCGGCATCTGCATCCTGGCTGCGCACCGCCTGGGTCACCGCACGAACGCAATGGCCGCAGGTCATTCCTTGCACCTTGAATACTTGCATGACATGTCTCCTTTAATGAGGTTGAACGCAGTCTCAACCTTGGCATGATGGCAAGGTCAAGTTTCAGAAACGTCGGCCGGGCTGGTATTCGGTGGCGACGTCGGCCAAGCTTCACCTTCAATAGAAGTGAACCACGGAGCATTCGCCATGCGCTGGTCGATTTTTGCCCTTGCCGGCCTGATGAGTTTTTCTGCCGTTGCGCCCGCCGCTGAAGACTATGCGGTGCTGATCATTTCCCGCGAGCGCCTGGAAGTGCCGACCAACTGTGAGATCGGCCTCTACATTCAGGACCAACTGGCCGGGCGCCTGTTCCAGGAACAAGCCACCTCCTTCAATTTGCCGCCGGGCGATGTGTCATTGCGCCTCAAGCTGCTGCCGGGCCAGACACCGGGCTGCTTGCCGGGCATGCTGGCACCGCCGGCACAGAACATCACACTCAAGGCCGGCGATGTACGCAAACTGCGTATCGCCCAAGGCCCGGACGGTATGTACCTCAAAGCCGCCACGCTGGAATACTGAAGCCGCCGATCGTCCCCACGCTCCGCGTGGGGACGCCTCATGGGGATGCATTCCCACGCAGAGCGTGGGAACGATCGCGCTTGACCTTCCCCACAGGTCAAGGTTGATCCTAGGAGCATCGTCTTCTGGAGGACTGCCCCATGAATGGACCCACCACGTTTGACCTGCCCATCAGCGGTATGACCTGCGCCAGTTGCGCCGGCCGTGTGGAGCGTGCGCTGGGCAAGGTGCCGGGGGTGCAACGCGTCAGCGTCAACCTGGCCAACGAACGTGCCCACGTTGAAGGACTCCACCAACTGGATCCCGGCGTATTGATCGCCGCTGTCGAAAAAGCCGGCTACACCGCCACCCTGCCCCAGAGCGAAACCGCCACCCAGGCCAATCAAGCCCAACGCCTGCACCACGAGCGCTGGGCGCTGATGCTCGCGATCGTGCTGGCGTTGCCCCTGATACTGCCTATGCTGGTGGAACCCTTCGGCGTGCACTGGATGCTCCCCGCCTGGGTCCAGTTCGCCCTGGCGACGCCGGTGCAATTGATCCTCGGTGCGCGGTTCTACAGTGCCGCGTGGAAAGCCGTGCGCGCCGGTGCGGGGAATATGGACCTGTTGGTGGCGATCGGCACCAGCGCCGGTTACGGCTTGAGCGTCTATCAATGGCTCACCCAACCCGCGCCGCACTTGTACTTCGAAGCCTCGGCCGTGGTGATCGCCCTGGTGCTGCTGGGCAAATACCTGGAGAGCCGCGCCAAGCGCCAAACCGCCAGCGCCATACGCGCCCTCGAAGCCTTGCGCCCTGAGCGGGCGGTCCGCGTGTTGGAGGGGCGCGAGGAAGAGGTCGCCATCAACACGCTTACGCTCGGTGACCTGGTGCTGGTCAAGCCAGGCGAACGTTTTCCGGTGGATGGCGAAGTGGTCGACGGCCAAAGCCATGCCGACGAAGCACTGATCAGCGGCGAAAGCCTGCCGGTGCCGAAGCGGCCCGGCGATACGGTTACTGGCGGCGCGATCAACGGTGAAGGCCGCCTGTTGGTGCGTACCCGGGCCCTGGGAGCGGAAAGCGTGCTGGCACGGATCATCCGCCTGGTCGAAGACGCCCAGGCCGCCAAGGCACCGATCCAGAAATTGGTGGATAAAGTCAGCCAGGTATTCGTCCCGACCGTGCTGGTACTGGCATTGCTCACCCTGGCGGGCTGGTGGCTGTACGGCGCGCCGCTGGAGAGCGCAATCATCAATGCGGTCGCGGTACTGGTGATCGCCTGCCCATGTGCCTTGGGCCTGGCGACGCCGACGGCGATCATGGCCGGCACCGGCGTTGCCGCGCGCCACGGCATTCTGATCAAGGATGCCGAGGTCCTGGAGCATGCCCATGGGGTGAGCG
The DNA here is from genome assembly GCF_003852255.1 of Pseudomonas sp. R1-43-08. NCBI lineage: Bacteria > Pseudomonadati > Pseudomonadota > Gammaproteobacteria > Pseudomonadales > Pseudomonadaceae > Pseudomonas > Pseudomonas sp. R1-43-08. Next base: position 759,117 of record NZ_CP027734.1, on the reverse strand, counting down.
CCGTAGTCTTCGATAAAACCGGCACCCTCACTTCGGGCACGCCGAAAATCACCCATTTGGCGGCGCTGGATGGCAACGAATCGTTACTGCTGCAACAGGCGGGGGCCTTGCAGCGCGGCAGCGAGCACCCGCTGGCCAAGGCCGTGCTGGACGCCTGTGACGAACGCGGGCTGAGCGTGGCCGATGTCAGCGCCAGCCAGTCCCTGACTGGGCGCGGCATCGCCGGTACCCTTGATGGCCGGCCATTGGCCCTGGGCAATCGGCGTCTGCTGGAAGAGGCCGGCCTCAGCGCGGGCCAGTTGAGTCAGCGCGCGACGGCATGGGAAGCCGAGGGGCGTACCTTGTCCTGGCTGATCGAGCAAGGCGCAAGCCCGCGCGTGCTGGGGCTGTTCGCATTCGGCGACACGCTCAAGCCCGGCGCGCAGCAGGCCGTGCAGCAACTCAAGGCGCAGCACATCAGCAGCCACCTGCTTACCGGCGACAATCGCGGCAGCGCGCGGGTGGTTGCAGAGGCGCTGGGCATCGACGATGTACACGCCGAAGTGCTGCCCGCCGACAAAGCCGCTACCGTGACCGCACTGAAAAAAACCGGCGTGGTGGCCATGGTCGGCGACGGCATCAACGACGCACCGGCCCTGGCCGCCGCCGATATCGGCATCGCCATGGGCGGCGGCACCGACGTGGCCATGCACGCCGCCGGCATCACCCTGATGCGCGGCGACCCGCGCCTGGTGCCGGCGGCCCTGGAGATCAGCCGCAAGACCTACGCGAAAATCCGCCAGAACCTGTTCTGGGCCTTTGTGTATAACGTGATCGGCATTCCCCTGGCCGCCTTCGGCCTGCTCAACCCGGTGCTGGCAGGCGCGGCGATGGCGTTGTCCAGCGTCAGTGTGGTGAGCAATGCGTTGCTGTTGAAAACCTGGAAACCCAAGGACTTGGAGGATCAACGCCCATGAATATCGGCCAAGCCGCTCGCCAGAGCGGGCTGAGCGCGAAGATGATTCGCTACTACGAATCCATCGGTCTGCTCAAGGCAGCCCACCGTACCGACAGCGGTTATCGCATCTATGGCGCAGACGACCTGCACACCCTGGCGTTCATCAAGCGCTCGCGCGACCTGGGGTTTTCACTGGAAGAGGTCGGCAAACTGCTGACCTTGTGGCAGGACCGACAACGGGCCAGCGCCGACGTGAAAGCCTTGGCGCGCCAGCATATCGATGAGCTGAATCAAAAAATCCGCGAGTTGGCGCAACTGCGCGACACGTTGCAAGACCTGGTGGAGCACTGCCAGGGCGACCACCGACCGGATTGCCCGATCCTCAAGGAATTGGCCTCCGGCAGTTGCTGCACCTGATATTCCAACTGACTCACCAAAAAACTAAATGTGGGAGGGGGCTTGCTCCCGATGGCGGTGTATCAGTCACTGTAAATATTGACTGAACCACCGCTATCGGGAGCAAGCCCCCTCCCACACTTCGATCTCCATGTGCCGGGAAATCACTGCATCCAAGGCGGCGGCGGTTCTTCGGCGGTCTTGGTGGGTGGGGCATCATCTGCCGCGCGATTCGCTTGCTTGCGCTCTTCATCCAGCCGCGCCGCTTCGATCTCGCGGATCACACCGCCCACATCCGCCAGTTCTTCCGGCTCGTCGAACTCACCGGTCAAGATGCTGGCCGGGTGCAGGATACCGGCTTCATACAGCGCCCACATTTCCTTGGCGTACTTGGTCTTCTTCAGCTCCGGGGCAAAGCGCCCGAAGTAGGAAGCCATGTTGCCCACATCCCGCTCCAGCATGCTGAATGCGTGGTTGTTGCCCGCTGCATCCACTGCCTGGGGCAGGTCGATGATCACCGGGCCCGTTGGCGTGAGCAGTACGTTGAACTCGGACAGGTCACCGTGCACCAGCCCGGTACACAGCATCAGCACGATCTGGGAAATCAGGAAGGCGTGGTATTCACGCGCCTGGTCCGGCTCCAAGGTCACGTCGTTCAGGCGTGGCGCCGCATCGCCATACTCGTCGGCGACCAGTTCCATCAACAGCACGCCTTCAAGAAAGTCGTACGGCTTGGGCACGCGAACGCCCGCACCGGCCAGGCGGAACAACGCCGCTACTTCGGCGTTCTGCCAGGCATCTTCGGTTTCTTTCTTGCCGAACTTGGAGCCCTTGGCCATGGCCCGGGCCTGACGGCTGTTACGGACCTTACGGCCTTCCTGGTATTCGGACGCCTGACGAAAGCTTCTTTTATTCGCCTCCTTGTAAACCTTGGCGCAACGCAATTCGTTGCCGCAGCGCACCACATAAACAGCTGCTTCTTTACCACTCATCAGTGGGCGCAGCACTTCGTCGACCAGACCGTCTTCGATCAGGGGTTCAATGCGTTTAGGAGTCTTCATCAGCTTTTATTGTGGGTCCTGTATTACCAAACACGCGTGTGGCACTCGTTATACGGCAATCCACTCGTTGGAGGGAGAGGCTACCGCAATTTCCTGTAGGAGCGAGCTTGCTCGCGAAGAACTCAAAAGCGACGCGTTTATCCAGGATGCACGCGTTATCGTTGACATCTTTCGCGAGCAAGCTCGCTCCTACAAGGGGATTCGTCAAGCCTCGTTCATCGTTCAATGATCGCCGTAACGCCTTGGCCCCCCGCCGCACAGATCGAAATCAGCCCACGCCCTTTCCCTGCTGCATCCAGCAACTTGGCCAGGTTGGCGACGATGCGCCCACCAGTCGCGGCAAACGGGTGCCCGGCGGCCAGGGAGCTGCCCTTGACGTTCAGACGGCTGCGGTCGATGGCGCCCAGCGGCGCATCCAGGCCCAGGCGCGTGCGGCAATAGTCGGCATCTTCCCAGGCCTTGAGCGTGCACAACACCTGGGCGGCGAATGCTTCGTGGATCTCGTAGTAATCGAAGTCCTGCAGCGTCAGTCCGTTCCTGGCCAACAAACGCGGTACGGCGTACACCGGCGCCATCAGCAGGCCTTCGGCACCGTGGACGAAATCCACCGCCGCCGCTTCGCCATCGCGCAGGTACGCGAGGATCGGCAAGCCGCGCTCGTTGGCCCAGGCTTCACTGCCCAGCAGCACCAGCGAGGCGCCGTCCGTCAGCGGCGTCGAGTTGCCGGCGGTGAGCGTGCCCTTTTCACTGCGCTCGAAAGCAGGCTTGAGCGCGGCGAGTTTTTCCAGGGTCAGGTCAGGGCGCAGGTTGTTGTCGCGGGTCAGCCCCAGAAACGGCGTCAGCAAATCGTTGTGCCAGCCTTCGGCGTAGGCGGCGGCCATTTTCTGGTGGCTCTCCAGGGCAAGTTGGTCCTGCTCGGCGCGAGGAATCTGCCAGGTCTGCGCCATCAGCTCGCAGTGCTGGCCCATGGACAAGCCGGTGCGCGGCTCACCGTTGCGCGGCAGTTCCGGCTTGAGGTGCTGCGGACGAAGTTGTAACAAGACTTTAAGTTTATCCACCATGGACTTGCTGCGGTTGGCCTGCAGCAAAATCTTGCGCAGGCCTTCATTGACGCCGATCGGCGCATCGGAGGTGGTGTCCACCCCGCCGGCAATACCGCATTCGATCTGGCCCAGGGCAATCTTGTTGGCCACCAGCAACGCCGCCTCAAGCCCGGTGCCGCAGGCCTGCTGCACGTCGTAGGCCGGGGTTTGCGGTGACAGGCGCGAGCCGAGCACGCATTCGCGGGTGAGGTTGAAATCGCGGGAATGCTTGAGCACCGCGCCGGCGGCCACCTCGCCGAGGCGCAGGCCGTGCAGGTTAAAACGTTCGATCAGGCCTTCCAGGGCAGCGGTGAGCATCGCCTGGTTACTTGCCGTGGCGTAGGGGCCATTGGAGCGGGCGAAAGGAATGCGATTACCGCCAATGATCGCCACACGGCGCAATTGAGTCATGGAAAGCTCCCTCTGTCTGTTATGGGCGTGATCAGTGAGCCTAGTCGAACGACTGCTACCCTGGGATGGTCCACCTTTTGAACCCCAGTCTTCGGAGAGCGTTCCATGTCAGACCGTTATATCGACTTCGCCAACTCCAGCCTCGGCCATCGCCTGGTCGCCGCCCTTGGCCTGCCGTCGCCGGTACGCCTGGAACGCTGGCAAGCCGGGCGCATGCGCCCGGTGGAAGGTGCACTGCTGCTGGGCGGTGGCACGCTGGCAACTAAAGTGTTGCCGTTTGCCAACAAACTCACCGATGCCGTCTACAGCTACGGTGCCGAAGCGCTGGACGCGCCGGCGTGGATTCCAGGCCACGGTCCCAAGCTCAAGGCCGTGGTCTTCGACGCCAGCGCCTTGCAGCACACCGATCAACTCAAGCAGCTACGTGAATTTTTTCAGCCCTTGCTGAAAAACCTCGCTCACAGCGCCCACCTGGTGATCCTTGGCCGCACGCCGGAAAGCCTCAGTGACCCGTTCGCCGCCAGCGCCCAGCGCGCCCTGGAAGGGTTCAGCCGCTCGCTGGCCAAGGAACTGCGCAGCGGCGGTGTGCTGCAGTTGCTGCAGGTGGACGAGGGTGCCGAGGACCAATTGGAAGGCGCGCTACGGTTTTTCCTGTCGCCCAAAAGCGCCTATATCTCCGGGCAGGTGATTCGCCTGCAGGCCTGCGCCACGCCGGTCGAAGACTGGACACGCCCGTTGGCCGGGCGCAAAGCCCTGGTGACCGGCGCTGCGCGTGGTATTGGCGCCTCCATCGCCGAGACCCTGGCCCGCGATGGCGCCGAGGTGATCCTGCTGGATGTGCCCCAAGCAAAGGCCGACCTCGACGCCCTGGCCGCCCGCTTGAATGCGCGCACCCTCACGCTGGATATCTGCGCCGAAGATGCCGCCGGCCAGTTGATCGAACACTTGCCGGACGGCCTCGATATCCTGGTGCACAACGCCGGTATCACCCGCGACAAGACTCTGGCCAACATGACCCCGGAATACTGGGACGCGGTGCTGGCGGTCAATCTCAATGCGCCGCAGGTGCTGACCAAGGCGCTGCTCGACAGCGGCACCCTGCGCGACAATGCCCGCGTGGTGCTGCTGGCTTCCATCAGCGGCATTGCCGGCAATCGCGGGCAAACCAACTATGCGGCGAGCAAGGCCGGGCTGATCGGTTTGGCCCAGGCATGGGCACCGCTGCTGCAAACGCGCGGGATCAGCATCAATGCCGTCGCCCCCGGCTTTATCGAAACCCGGATGACCGCACATATTCCGTTCGCCCTGCGCGAGGCCGGGCGCCGCATGAGTTCCCTGGGCCAGGGCGGTGTGCCGCAGGACGTGGCCGAAGCCGTGGCCTGGCTGAGCCAGCCGGGTTCGGGCGCCGTCAGCGGCCAGGCGCTGCGGGTGTGTGGGCAAAGTCTTCTGGGAGCGTGAATATGCAATGGCAGACACTGGACAGCACGCCGTATCTACCGCCGCTGTACTGGCGTGCGGCGCTCAAGCGCAAGATCACCGGCAGCGCACTGCCCGAGCACGGCCTGCGCTGCCAGGTTCGCGTCGACCCCAGGGCTGTAGCGGCGTACCGCAAGGTTTGCGGCTTCGCTGACAGCCCGATGCTGCCGGCGACCTATCCGCATATCCTCGCGTTCGGCCTGCAGATGCAACTGCTGACCGACCAGGCATTCCCGTTTCCGTTGCTGGGGTTGATCCACCTGAGCAACCGCATCCGCCTGCATCGGCCCCTGGGCAGTGTGAGTGAGCTGACCGTCGGGGTGTACACATGCAACCTCAAGCCCCATGCCAAAGGCGCGACCTTCGATGTGGTGACCGTGGTCGAGGATGCCCTTGGGCTGCTCTGGGAAGCTGAAAGCACGATGTTGTGCCGGGGCGTAAAGCTTGAGGGCGAGGCCGAGGAACGCACGCTGGTAATTGACGCGGCCCTCACCGAGCTCACGCGGTGGAAAGCGCCTGCCGATATCGGTCGCCGTTATGCCCGCGTGTCCGGCGATTACAATCCGATTCATCTCAGCGCAATGACCGCCAAGCTCTTCGGCTTTCCCCAGGCCATTGCCCACGGGTTGTGGAACAAGGCCCGCACATTGGCGGCCATGGGCGCGCAACTGCCGGTGGCCAATGTCGAAATAGCCGTTGAATTCAAGAAACCCGTGCGCCTGCCCAGCGAAGTGATTCTGATGACCAGCGGCGCCGGTTCAACTGGCGAGTTGGTGTTGAACGGCGCGGGAGATATCCAGCATCTGCTCGGAAAGTGGCGGCCGATCGCCTGAAACACAGCACTGTCCGTCAACGCGGCGGGTAGTTAGCGAGGATCTTGCTCACGGTGTTGCGAATGGCCGCGCTGCGGTCCTGAGGGTTCGGCGAGCTGGCCATGATTTGTTCGTCACTGCCACGCCACACCAGCTTGCCGTCCTTGCCGTCGAGCAGGTCGATCTGCAGGGTCGCCACCTTGTAAGTGATGTTGCGCGTTTCGTTGTACATCGGCGCGCCCCAATAGCCGTTCCATGGCCCGCCCCAGGCACCGCCGTAGTTGGTGGAGACCTGCTGCTGGCGGTCTTCGACGATCAGGTAGGCCTGCACATTCAGGTCAGCCTTGGTGCCGGGCGCTGCTGGGCGCAGGCCGCGCTGGTCAAGCTGCTCGCCCACGGCCTGGCGGATACGTTGCTCGGTGAGGTCGCTCTTGATGCGCGGGTCATCCGGGCGGTATTGCAGCGCCGGCTCCTTCCAGGCCCAGTGACGGTAGGCGGCAAAGTCGCGGTTGGCGTCAAAATCGTGGTTGACCTGGTTGCTCTGGCAACCGCCCAGCAGCAGCACAACGGCAAGCGTAGCGATACGACGAAACATGATGGCTCTCCAACGTTCGGTCCAGGCTTTAAATGAGAATAGCGGTTAACGCGGAGGATACGCCGTTAGTGCCTTCTGCACCGCCTGGCGCAGCGCATCCGCACGCTCGCTGAGGCTGCCCTGGCTGCCCGTTTCCGCACTGGCGCTCCACACCGGCTGGCCGCTGCGGGCATCGAACAGGTTGACCCGCACCACCACGACCTGCACTTCATAGGTACGCACCATCGGCACCGAGTTGTACATGCCGTAACCATTGCCATAGCGGTTGTAGCCGCCATAGCCGTAGCCATAGTCATCCTGGACTTGCCGCAGGCGTTTCTCCAGGCGCACATCGGCGCTGACCAACAGGTCGGGCGCGCGATTGTCGTGCAACGGGCGCAGGCCGCGCTGGTCCAGTGCGCCGCTGACCGCTTCGGCCACCTGGGCTGAATCCGCCCACGCGGTGCCGGCCGGCAACTGGCCGTTACGCCAGGCCCAATTGCGGTAGGCACCATAGTCGCGCACCGGCGCCGGGTAGGCACTGGCATCGAAGGTCGTGGCCGCTTGCGCCGGGGCCGGCGGGATCGGCGCCGAAGCGGCCACATAAGGGTTAGGGCTGGAACAGGCGCCTAACCCGAGAGACAACAGGAGCAAACCGAGACGACGCATTTCGACCTCCGCAGACTGGGCCGCTTAAACCGGACGGCACACCCAGTGCAAATAACGCCCAAGTCCGGCAAAGCTTGGGTGACGACGGTGAGCGAGCTCCATCTCCAGCAAATCCTGCAGATCGGCACGCGCCTGGAATTCCACCGGCATATAGTCGTGGAACACGCGCACGCCACTTTGGCTTTCGACCTGCCAGAGCCCTTCGAGTTGCGCCGCCAATTCCCGCGGGTCCAGCGGCTGCTGCGGTGTGAGGCTCTGCTTTTCGCCGGCCATATCGTTCTTGCGCATCTTGCGAAAGTGGCCCTTGAGCAGGTTGCGGTAGATCAGCGCGTCGCGGTTGTAAAACGCCAGGGACAGCCAGCCGCCGGGCAGCGTCAACTGGTGCAGCACCGGCAGGATCGCATGGGGTTCGGCCAGCCATTCGAGCACCGCATGGCACAGCACCAGGTCGTAGGGCTCGGTGAGTTGGCCGAGCAAGTCTTGCCAGGGCGCGTGGATGAACGTGGCGTTCTGCCCGGCCTCGGCGAAGCGCTGGCGTGCGCCTTCGAGCATAGGCTCGGCGGGCTCGGCCAGGGTCACCTGATGGCCGCGTTCGGCCAACCACAGCGACATATGCCCCAACCCCGCGCCGATATCCAGTACGCGCAACGGGCGGTCCGGCAAGGCTTCGGTAAGATCGGCCTGCAACACCGCCAGGCGAATCGCGCCCTTGGCGCCGCCATAGATCTTCTCGGCAAAACGCGTGGCCAACTGGTCGAAATGCCGATCACTCATGGGCAAACCGCCGCTCGCTGTCGGCCAGTTTGGCGCGCACCACCTCGTTCATGTCCAGGCCCAGCTCACTGCACAGCAACAGCAAGTACAGCACGATGTCGCCGACTTCCTGGCCGGCGTGAGCCAGCTTATCGGCGGGCAATTGGCGCGACTGGTCTTCGCTCAGCCACTGGAAGATCTCCACCAGTTCGGCCATTTCCACACTGGCGGCCATGGCCAGGTTTTTCGGGCTGTGGAACTGCTTCCAATCGTTGGTATCGCGGATGCGGTGCAGGCGTTCGGTGAGGTGTTCGAGGTTCATTGGGGGCTCCTGAATGGGTATAGCTTCAGGGGGATGGAGATTGAAGGCAAGTGAATAGCGGTGGTGGGCTTGAGGACGCCATCGGGGGCAAGCCCCCTCCCACATTTGTTTTGTGAACACGGTCCAGTGTGGGAGGGGGCTTGCCCCCGATGAGGCCCTAATCAACCACACTGAACTCAAGCCTGGCAGTTTGCCCCGCCTCATCCAGAACACTCAGTTGATAACGGCCCAATCGCTCGAAACTGGCATTGATGAAATCCTGGTTGGCACTGTCACCCAAAGGCGCCCCGTTAAGAAACCACCACCGCCGCCCGCTCCCGCCCAGGGCGGAGATTTTCAGGCGTAGCGCCTGTTGACTGGCAGCGGGCAGACGCAGTTGATCGCCCTCGCGCACGCCCACAATGGACAACGGCGAAGCGGCGGCCAGGGCCGGCGGCGGGCAATCCGGGTCGGCTGCCGGAATGCGCGCTTCGCGGCGCTCCGCCCTGGGCAACCAAGGCTCCAGCGGCGCCGGCCACAGGGCGATATTTTTCGCTTCGGCGCCGGGGCAATGGGCATCCACGCGTAACCCCTTGGCGTTGACCCAAAGGTTTTCCGTCAACCCCACGCTCAGGGGTTGGTCCAGCGCCTGCAAGGTCGGCGGCGTGGTGTTGTCCAGGGTCCAGGCAAAGCGCTGGCGACGGCAATTGGGATCGCTGCGACTCATCGGCTGGCCCAGCGGCCAACAGATGGCCGCCACGCCGACATTGGCCGGCACCGGCTTGACGGGTGCGCTGATGCCGCGCTGGCTGTCGCGGTTGGCCAGCACGTCATGCACCTGCAACATCAATGGCGCCGCAGACGCCAGGCCAAACTGCCCTGGCACCGGCGTGCCGTCGGGTCGACCGATCCAGACGCCGATCAGGTAACGCGGGCCGACACCAATCGCCCAGGCATCGCGAAAGCCATAGCTGGTGCCGGTTTTCCAGGCCAGCGTCGGGCGTTGCACGAGTTCGGCCCGTGGGTCGCGGTCGGGGCGCGCCTGGCCGCTGAGGATACGCCGCACGATCCAGGCCGCTCCCGGCGACAATAATGGCCGCTCCCTCAGCGCGTCATCCGGCTGCAAGCGCAGGGTGGCGCTCTTGCCGTCGCGGGCGAACGCACTGTAGCCGCTGACCAGGTCTTCCAGGCGGCTGCCCGCGCCGCCCAGGATCAACGCCAGGTTCGGTTCGGCCAACGCCGGCAACGCCAGCGGCATGCCGCCGATCCGCATCTGCGCGGCAAAGCGTTTCGGCCCGTAGGCTTCCAGCAATTGCACCGCCGGCAGGTTCAGCGAACTGGACAGCGCCGTACTCGCCGGCACCGCCCCGGTAAAGCCCATGGAGAAATTGCCCGGCCGGTAATCGCCGTAGCGTCGCGGTACGTCCTGCAGCAGGGATTCGGAATGAATCAAGCCATCGTCCAGGGCCATGCCATAGAGGAAGGGCTTCAAGGTGGAACCGGGCGAGCGCAGCGCGCTGATCATGTCCACATGCCCGTAGCGCTTGGCATCATTGATATCCACCGAGCCGAGGTAGGCCCGCACGGCCATGGTCTCCTCCTCGACCACCAGGATCGCGGCGGAGGTGTGTTCGGGCAAACGCGCGCGCCAGCCCAACAGCAGGTCTTCCAGACGGCGCTGCAACGTGGCATCCACCGTGGTGCGGATCAGCGGCGGGCTGTCGGGACGGTTCAAGCGGCGCGCGAGCAACGGCGCCAGGCTCGGTTCCAGGCGCGGCGCGAGCAGCAGCGGTTCTTCCAGCGCCTCATCCACCGCCGATTGCGGCCATACCTGGAACTCGGCGAGGCGGCGCAGCACTTTATCGCGGGCCTGCTGGGCGCGCTGCGGGTGACGGTCCGGACGCAAGCGGCTCGGTGCCTGGGGCAATACCGCGAGCAGGGCCGCTTCGGCGTGGGTCAATTGCGCCGGGGATTTACCCAAATAAGCCCAGCTGGCCGCCGCCACGCCCTGCAACGTGCCGCCGAATGGCGCGCGGTTCAGGTACAGGTTGAGAATCTGCTCCTTGGACAGGTGCCACTCCAACTGCGCGGTACGCCACAACTGACGCAACTTGCCGAGGAAGGTGCGCGAATGCGGATCGAGCAATCGCGCCACCTGCATCGACAAGGTGCTGCCGCCCGACACCACCCGTGCGCCGGTCAGGTTTTGCCACGTCGCCCGCGCCAATGCCAACGGATTTACCCCGGGGTGCCGATAGAACCAACGATCTTCGTAGGTCAGCAACGCGTCCAGGTAATACGGTGAGACTTCGCTGGTTTGCACTGGATAGCGCCACACGCCATTTGCATCGGCAAAGCGCCACAACGGCGTGCCATCCTCGGCCAACACCACCCGCGCCAGGTCGTCCTGGGGCAGCGGCAAGGGCCAGATACGGTCGGCCAGCCATAGCAGGGCAATGACCAACAACAGGCTCACCAGTGTCCAGCGGGCAACAAAACGCAAATTCAAGCGGGCAAACCTCTATGCTTGTAGGGAACTCGCCTGTCGCTACAACGACCAAAGGCACAGTTACGCCCACCTTCTTATCAGGACACGCACATGCAGGTAGAAAGCTTTTTCGAGTGGTTGGGCCAGGCGCTCGGCTCCGTCATCCGCTTTATCGTCGACGGTCTGAGCGGCTTGTTCGGAGCCCTGACCCACGCCGGCGGCAACTTTATCGATGGCTTGTCGCGCACCCTGGGCATGGACACCTCGATCATCAGCATCCTTACCCTGATCGTAGGGCTATTGCTGCTGTACTCGGCCGTGCGGGCGTTCATGCGCGCGTCGATCATCATGGGGATTATCTGGTTGATCCTGGGGTTGTGGCTGCTCAGTTGGGTTGTGCACTAGATCCAAGAATGTCCCCGATCCCATGTGGAAGGGGGCTTGCTCCCGATAGCGGTGAATCAGTCAAAACATCATTGGCTGACACTCAGCTATCGGGAGCAAGCCCCCTCCCACATTAGTTTCGATTCCAGGTTGAGCGATCAGCGTCCCTTGATCACCATATCTGCCGGGGTTTCGCCCACCGCCTGCCAGTTCGGCCGGTACATCGACTCCACCTGCGGCGGCGGCACGCGGTAGGTGCCCGGCGTTACAGCCCGCGCCAGATAGAGCAAGTGCGTCGTCCCATAGCCATCCAGGTTCATCGCCGCCACATAACGGTCATCACGAAACTCCTGATGCTTGAGCGAGGCGTTCTGCATCGATTCGCGCCACTCCTTCACCTGACTGCTGGCGTTCTCCAGGCTGGCCGCGCTCTGCGCCAGGTTCTGGTTTTCCAGTTCCAGGCCGGCGGGCAGCAGGTCGACCACCAGGGCGTCCGGCACCCGTTGTTTGGCGCTGACCGCCAAGTGCACCAACACCAAATCACCGCTGTTGAGGCTGTGCAGGTTCAGCGGCTGGCCGTTCATGCCCAGGTATTCGCGACGGATGCTCAGATTCTCGCCGCCCGCTGCCGGTGGCACTTGTGGATAACCGGAAAGGGTCAGTTGCTGGTACACCGGCGTTTCGCCCTGGTTGCTCAGGGTCAAGTCGCTGGACAGCAGCTTGTCATCCAGTTGCAGCGTCGATTGCTGATTGTTCAGTTCGCGCACCGCGCCACTGCCGGTCAGCGACACCTGCCAGCTCGCCTCTGGCTGGGCGAGCCCAAGGCGCCCAGCGAGGAACAGTGAATTACGCTCCTGGGTCGACAGATACGGGCTGGCCGCCAACTGGTCCGCCAGGGTAAACAAACGTTCCTCGCGCTTGCCCTTGGCCAGGTCATTTTCTTCCAGCAAGGCCAGGATCATCGCCTGGTCGCGCAATGGGCTGCCGTAGTCGGCCAACCATTCCTTGGCGCTGCGCTGCGCCGCCAGGCCCGCGAGCAACGCCTGGTCCGCACGCGGCTGGTCGCCCATTTTCTGCAGGGCGATGGCCAGCTGCACCAGCGGCAAGCCGGAACGCGCATCACTGCGGCGTTCGAAGATGCTGCGCAAGGCCCCCAGCGGCGCCTGCTGACTGCGCGCCAGGACCATGCCGGCGTAGGCCTGCACGGCGAAACGGGTGTGGTCGGCGTTGTCGCTGTAGTCGACTTCGATCAGGTTGCGCTCCTGCACGTAGCGCAGCAGACGCTCACTGGCTTTCTTCAGCGCCTCGGCCGGTACGGCAAAACCCTGGTCGCGGGCGCGCAGCAGGAAGTCGGTGACGTAGGCGGTCAGCCAATATTCTTCCTCGCCGTCAGCGCCCCACAAACCGAAGCTGCCGTTGTAGCGCTGCATGCCCAACAGGCGTTCGATGCCCAGCTCGATCTTGCGTTTACGCTCGGCATCCGGCTCGCCCTTGATACTCAGGCGTTCGAGCAGCGCGTCGTCGGCATAGAGCGAGGGGTACAGACCGCTGGCGGTTTGTTCCAGGCAGCCGTAGGGGTAAGCCTTGAGCGCACTGATCTGCGCGCCGAGGTTCAACGGCGGCCGGCTGGACAGGCTCAACAACGCCTCGCGTCCAGAGCTGTCGAACTGCTCCAGGGTGCCTGCCGGCAAGCTCCACGGCTGGTCCTTGAGCACGGCGCGGTAATGCTTGAGCAACGCCGGGTAAGCAGGGCGCACGCCCAGGGTCCATTCACGGCTGAACGGCGGCAGGGTTTCACCGGGCAGGTCCAGGCCATTGACCGTGACCTTCACTTTGCCCTGCCCCAGGCCGCCCCAGGCTTTCACCGGGATACGCAGGGTGGTGCGCTGGCCTTGCTTGAGTTCGACCGTTTGCGCGCCAGTGTTGACCAACTCCAACTGCCCTTCGGCACTCAGTTGCACGTCAAGCTTCTGCGCCTTGCCCGAGAGGTTGGACAGGTCCAGCGCCAAGGTGGTCTGGTCACCCCCGGCCAGGAAGCGCGGCGCGGACAGCTCGGCAATCAGCGGCGCGGCGATGACCGTCTTGGCTTGCGCCATGCCATAGCGATCATCGCTCCAGGCCTGGGCCATCAGGCGCAGTTCGCCGTTGAAATCCGGAATATTGACGCTGACTTCACCCTCGCCCTTTTCGTTGAGGGTGACCGGCGCGCTTTGCAGGGCGACGATGGTCACGCTGGTGTCCGGGCGCTTGCCACCCTTGGCCAGTGCCGCATCGCCACCGAACGCCAGGCTGGCCAGGCGGCCCTGCCCGGCTTCGATCAACTGGCCGTAGATGTCGAACTGGTCCACGCCGTAGGCCTTGCGGCCGAACAGGCTGGCGTACGGATCGGGTGTGGGGTATTCGGTGATATTGAGAATGCCCACGTCTACTGCGGCCACCAGCACGTGCACCTGCTTGGGCACACTGCCGTCGGCATTCCTGGCGGCGATCTTCACCGTCAGCGGCTGTTTGGGGCGCATTTTTTCCGGCGCGGTCAGCGTGAGGCCAAGCTTGCGCTGGGTACGATCCAACGGCAGGTGCAGCAGGCCCACCGCGCGCTTGGGGGTGATATTGGCTTTGCGCTCGCCAGGGCGGATTACCAGTGCACTCACGTACAAATCATGCCGCGACCATTTCGGGTCGAGCTTCACGGCGAAGCTTTTACCTTCGGCCGGCACGTCGATTTCCTGCCACCACAGCGGCCCTTCGGCGGACTCCACCAGCAGGTAGCCTTTGCCGGCAGCCGGCGGGGTGACGGTGACATTGGCGGTGTCGCCATCGCCATAGGCGGGTTTATCCAGCGCCAGTTTGACCTGGTCGGGGCGCACGGCGCCGCCTTCGGTGTTGTCCTGGGCCTGGTAGCCGGCCCAGAAGCGCAGGCTGCTGATCAGGCCGGTCTGCGGGTCTTCGACCTCCACGCGGTAAGGGCCCCACTCCACCTGGAAGCTGACCTTCGCGGTATCTCCAGCCTTGATGTCGAGGGTCTGTTCGTCGAGGTTGAGGAATTTCTCGTTGTAGTGATAGCTCCAGCCATCATTGTCGGAGTAGTTCCAATAGTAGTCGCGGCGCTCACGCACCAGACGCACCTTGAGGTTCTGCGCGGCGAGTTTCTGCCCGTCCTGGTTGGCCACCAGCACTTCAAATTCCGCCGGGCCGTCGCCGTTGGTTTCAGTGCCGTCAAACAGCCCGCGCAGGCCCGGCAACTGCTCGGCCGGCCAGATCGGCTGTACCAGGCGCCGGGTGATCGGCCGCCCGCCCGACTCTTGCAGGCTGGCTTGCACGATCAGTTGCAGCGGCGACTTGGCCTCGGCCCATTTGCTTTCCAGGGTCAGTTCTTCCTGGCCCTTCGCGTCGAGCGTGCTTTCGTCCAGTTCGAAATCCTGGCTCAGCTCTTCTTCGGTGACCGAACCGAACTGGAAGCCCGGCAGGGCTTTGACCGCCTCACGCAGCGGGCGCACATAAACCTGCCCGCTGACCCGATTGCCCGAGGCCGGCGCGCCGTACAGATAACGGCCGTTGACCTGGATGACCGGGTCATCCGCCGGGCTCAGCGCGGTGTCGCTGCCCTTGAGTTCCAGCGCCAGGCGCTCGGGCAGGAAGTCTTCGACGAGGAATTCATATAACTGCGGCTTACCATCGCCCAGGTCAAACACCAACTGCCACCGCCCGGTCGGTGCTTCGCCGGCCAGTTGCAGCGCGTATTGATAGAGGCCGGAGGCGTCGGCGTCCCACACGAATTTTCGGCTGACCTGCTCATCCGGGCGGCGCACTTCGACGCTTACCGGTTGCGGCTTGACGACGTTGCCGTCCTTGTCGCGCAACAGCGCGTTGAGCAGCACGGTTTCACCGGGACGGTACAAATCACGCGGGCCGAACACGAAAAACTGCAGCGGATGGGACGGCTGGCCAGCGATGTCGAACTCGGCCAGGTCCAGCGCGGCGCTGTCGAGGCGCAATAAGCTGGTCTGTTCGCCTTGTTTGGCCAGCAGCACCTGGGCTTTTTTCGGCAGCGGCAACTCGGCGTGGCCACCGTCTTCGGTCTTGCCCTGGCCGAGCACACGGCCTTCGGCATCGAGAATTTCCAGCTCGACGCCGTTCAGCGCCTTGCCACCTTCCAGCGCCTGGGTAAACACATCCAGGCGATTGGCATAGCGGTGCACCGACAGGCCGATATCGCTCAAGGTGAACAACGTGGCCGGTTGCGAATAATTGTAGGTGCCTGAGGCGCGCATCACCGCCAGGTACACACCGGGCTGCTGCAATTGCTTGAGGCCGGCAATCGGCAGCAACAGGGTTTCGCGGGTGTTGCGCGCCGGGTTCAAGTCGAAACGCCCGCCGTAGACCAGATCGGCCATCGGTAGCAATTCGCGGGACTCGTAACTTTGCAGGCTGGTATTGCGCCCCCACTGCGCCAGGAACGACGGCAGGGACTCGGGCTTGATGCGGAAGAATTCGACGTCAATCTTGTCGACGTTCAGCGCGATCACCGGCAAGCCTTCGGCCAGGCGCGTGGGCAGCAACGTGCCGCGGCTGGCGAAGCCGACGGTGGCTTGCAGGTCACGGGTTTCCAGGCGGGCGCTGTACTCGGCGGGCAGCAGGTTGTTATTCACCGCTCTGACACCGGGGTCCACCGTGAGCACCAGCTTGCGCTGCGGCTCCAGGTGGCGCAGGCGCAATTCCATCAGGTTGTCGGAGAGTTCCCAGGCGCCATCGACCTTGCCCGAGGTGCTGTCCACCAGATGGACTTTGTCGGCGAACTTCTGATCCGGGTCCAGGGGAATGGAGAAACTCACCGACAAGGTGCTGGCCCCGTCCAGCTGCACCTCGGACACGTCCACCACACTCAACTCGCGCCCGGCGTAGCGCTGCTTCAACGCCGCCACATCCACCGTCGCCTTGGCCGGCTTGGGCGCCACGCTCGCCGCCGGGGCGGAGGGTGCAGACGGTTTATCGGAAGAATCGCAGGCGCTCAGCAGGGCCAGCGCGCAGGCCAGGAACAATCCTTTGTTAAGCATGGGGCACTCGTCGTCAGAGGAAACCGGGGGGTGAACTATATATCAGCGCAAGCCAGGCCGCTGTGGCGGCGATCACATTGACCGACAGAGGGGTGAGCGGGCCTGAATCCAAGCCCGATGCCACAGCCATCGGGGATCGAAATGTGGGAGGGGGCTTGCTCCCGATAGCGGTGGGTCAGAACTGGAGTCAACCACTGACACACCGCCATCGGGAGCAAGCCCCCTCCCACATTGGTTCTGCGGTGTGGCGGGTGGACGGTTACAATGCGCCACCTTCGAAGGAGCCTTCATGACCACCCTGCTCGCCGACTGGCGCCACCGCCCCACCCATCGCCGTGTCTGGGCCCTGGCCGCGCCGATGATCCTGTCGAATATCTCCGTGCCGCTGGTAGCCCTGGTCGACAGCATGGTCATCGGCCACCTGCCCCACGCTCACCAACTGGGCGCCGTGGCCGTCGGGGCCAGCCTGTATACCTTCCTCGCCTGGGCCATGGGTTTCCTGCGCATGGGCTCCACCGGTTTCGCCGCCCAGGCCGCCGGGCGTAATGACGGCGCGGCCTTGCGCCAGATTCTGCTGCAGGGTTTGTTGCTGGCGCTGGGGTTGGCGATGTTGCTGGGAACCGTCGGCATTCCGCTGAGCCACCTGGCCCTGGAGTGGATGCAGCCCTCCGCCGAACTGAACCAGCTGACCCGCGAGTTCTTCCATACGCGCCTGTTTGGTTTGCCTGCCGCACTGGCCACTTATGCGCTGGTCGGCTGGTTCCTCGGCACCCAGAACGCCCGTGCGCCGCTGGCGATTCTGCTGACCACCAACCTGGTCAATATCGCGCTGAACCTGTGGTTCGTTCTCGGCCTGGACTGGGGCGTGGTCGGTTCGGCCCGCGCGTCGGTGATTGCCGAGTGGACCGGCGCCCTGCTCGGCCTGGCCCTCACGCAAAAAGCCCTGCGCGCCTACCCCGGGCATATCGCCTGGGGCGCATTGAAACTGTGGGAAAGCTGGCGCCCGCTGCTGGCGGTGAACCGCGACATCTTTATCCGCAGCCTGGCGTTGCAGTCGGTGTTTTTCATGATCACGGTACAAGGCGCGCGCCTGGGCGATGCCACCGTGGCGGCCAATGCGCTGTTGCTCAACGGCCTGCTGCTGACCGCTCACGCTTTGGACGGCCTGGCCCACGCGGTGGAAGCCCTGTGCGGCCACGCCATCGGTGCGCATGATCGCCAGGCGTTGAGACGTTCATTGGTGGTGGCCTGTGGCTGGTCATTGATCGCCAGCCTGGGCTTCGCATTGCTCTTTACCTTCGGCGGCCATGTGTTTATCGCCATGCAGACGGATATCCCCAGCGTGCGCGAAACCGCCGATATCTACCTGCCCTACCTTGCGGTATTGCCGTTGATTGCGGTGTGGAGTTATTTACTGGATGGGCTGTTTATCGGCGCAACGCGGGCGCGGGAAATGCGCAATGGGATGTTGCTGACGGTGCTGTTGGTGCTGCCGCTCGCCTGGGCACTGCAGGGGTTGGGCAACCACGGGTTGTGGATAACCTTCCTGGTGTTCATGGCGGTGCGCAGTCTAACCCTGTGGGCGATTGCGTGGCGGTTGAATCGGCAGGGCCTGTGGCTGGGCGCCAGCTGAAGAAACCCGATCCAAATGTGGGAGGGGGCTTGCTCCCGATTGCGGTGTGTCAGCCACTAATGTTCTGACTGATCCACTGCTATCGGGGGCAAGCCCCCTCCCACATTTTTAGAGCTATATCAGCTGCTATTACGAGGACAGGTACGACGACCGCGTCAGGCCCAGGCGCAGCGCATCCAGGAACTGGGTGCGCTCCGACGCGGAGATCTTCGCGCTCGCGCATTTGTCACGGTAATGCGTCATCAACTCTTCCGGCGACAAGTGCACATAGCGCAGCATGTCTTCGATGGTGTCGTGGGTCTCGATACCGGCGCTGTACACCGAACCGTCTTCACGCTGATAGATGTTTACCGAGTCGGTGTCGCCGAACAGGTTGTGCATGTCACCGAGGATTTCCTGGTAAGCCCCCACCAGGAAAATACCCAGCAGGTAGTCTTCGCCCTCGTTCAGGGCATGTACCGGCAGGCTGGTCTCGATGCTCTGCTCGTCGACGTACTGCTTGATCTTGCCGTCGGAGTCGCAGGTCAGGTCTTGCAGCACGGCGCGGCGCAGCGGCTCTTCGTCGAGGCGATGCAGCGGCAGGATCGGCAGTACCTGGCCGATGGCCCAGGTGTCCGGCAGGCTCTGGAACACCGAGAAGTTGCAGATGTACTTGTCGGCCAACTTGTCGTTGAGTTCGTCCAGCACCTGGCGATGCGAGCGCTGGCGCGCCTTGAGCGAGTTGTGCAAGCGGCGGCACACGGCGAAGTAGCACTGTTCGGCCAGGGCTTTCTCGGCCAGGGTCAGTTTGCCGTCGGCATACTGGGTAGCCACGTCGCTCATGTAGTGGGTGGCGCGCCAGTAGGTTTCGGTGACCATCTCGATATCGGTCGGGCCGAGCAGGTCTACCAGCCATTGCACGGTTTCCGGCAGGCTTTCCTTGTTTTCGATAGTCGGGATTTCGTCGTTGTGTTTCTCGACGTCGGTCACCTGCACCACCAGCATGGCGTGGTGGGCGGTCAGGGAACGGCCGCTTTCGGAGAAGATGTGTGGGTGCGGCAGGCTCTGCGCGTCGCAGAATTCCTTGAGCATGCCCACCACCACGCCGGCGTAGTCGTCCATGTCGTAGTTGATCGAGCTGGCGTTACGCGAGTGGGTACCGTCGTAGTCCACGCCCAGGCCACCGCCTACGTCGATGTGGTCCACCGGCAGGCCGAGGTTGCGCAACTCGCCGTAGTAACGAATGGCTTCCTTGAACCCGTGCTGGTAGTCGGCCAGGTTGGCGATCTGCGAGCCCATGTGGAAGTGCAGCAGGCGGATGCCCTGGTCAAGGCCCGCCGCGCGGAAACGCTCGACCACCGACAGCAGTTGCGCCGCCGACAAACCGAACTTGGACTTTTCACCGCCGGTGTCAGCCCACTTGCTCGAAGCCAGCGACGACAGGCGCACACGCAAGCCGACCTGCGGCTTGACCTTGAGGCTGGCAGCCTCTTCGATCACCAGCCCCACTTCGGATTCTTTTTCGATCACGATAAACACGTTGTGACCGAGCTTCTGGCCCATCAGCGCCAGACGGATGAACTCACGGTCCTTGTAACCGTTGCAGACGATGGTGCCGCCCTTCGGCGCCAGGGCCAATACGGCCAGCAGCTCAGGCTTGGAGCCGGCTTCCAGGCCGATGGAGACGTTCTGGGTGGCGATGATGTTCTCGATCACCGCTTCCTGCTGGTTCACCTTGATCGGGTACAGCGCGGTGTATTGGCTCTGGTATTCCAGGCGTTCGATGTTCGAATCGAAGGCACCGGTGAGCTGACGGACACGGTCTTGCAGGATATCGGGGAAGCGCACCAGCAGCGGCAACGACAGGCCGCTTTTGCGCAGCGCGTCGACTTGCTCGTACAGATCAACGGGCGTGCTGTTCGGACCGTTCGGACGGACTTCTACGCGACCGGCTTCATTGATCGCGAAATAACCGGCCCCCCAATGGCGAATCCCATAAACGCTGCGGCTGTCCGCAACTGTCCATTGGCTGCCATCGTCTTTGCGTGTGCGTCGTACGGACATCGAAGTCCCCTATAAATGAAGGCGAAGGCGCCACCTCAAGCGGAGGCTGGCGCAGTCTAAAGAATGAAAATGACGATTTGCCTGTAAGGGAGGTAGACCCCGCTTGCAGGACAGAGTTTAGACACAGGTTGGCAAGAGGCTTTCAGCCGCCGGACTTCTTGGCCTTGTAACCGAGCTTGATCAACTCGGCCAACAGCAGTTCGACGTGATCGCCCTGGATTTCGATGACCCCGTCTTTCAACGCGCCACCCGTGCCGCAGCGCTTTTTCAGCGCGGTGGCAAGCTCCTTGAGCGCCTCTTCGGCCAGCGGCACGCCGGTGATGGTGGTCACCGTCTTGCCGCCTCGGCCTTTGCTCTCGCGGCGTACGCGGGCAATGCCGTCGCCTTCGGGAATCAGGGTGTGTTTGCAGGTGCACGAATCCACGGGCTGACGACAGTCCGGGCAGTGTCGACCTGCATCGGTGGAAAATACCAGGCCACCGAGGGCGGCGAAGGATGCGGCTTTCTTGGCCACCGGCAATCCTCTAGGGGATGAAAAGTGGCGCAGTGTAACGGCAAAAAGCCAAGTTGCTAAGGGCCAAATGGCGCCATTTCATGCAACTTTAGCGACGCAACGCCAGATAGCGCCGCAGGCCCTCTTTAGCGTCCGGGCAGTAAGACTTGTGTTTCGCCTCGCTCAACACCGTTTCAACCGGCAGGAAGCGCGCTTCCATGACTTCTTCGGGCTGCAGGCACAGTGGCCCGTCCCATACCGCAGAGTAGGAGGTGCACCAAAGCCTGCTGTCGCCGTCTTCGAAATAGAAATGGTCATGTTCGGCCAATTCCACGCCGCTGACGCCGAGTTCTTCTGCAAGCTCACGAGCCGCCGAATCGGCATAGGTTTCCCCTGCCGCGACCATCCCGCCCGCGGCCGTGTCCCAGAACCCGGGGTACAGTGCTTTGCTCAGGGTGCGCCGATGCACGCACAACTCACCCTTGGCATTGAACAAAAATATGAAGGTGCAACGGCCGATCAAGCCACGCCGGCGAAGGTCGGACCTGACCAGGTGGCCGAGCAGGTTGTCCTGCTCGTCGACCCAACAGATCAGTTCAGCATCGGAGGCCTCGCGGTGGGCGGCCTCCCTTTGAATAGCGTCCATCATCAACCCTGGTTGAGGAGCTGACGCAAGTCGATCACCGCAGCGTTGGCCCGGGAAATGTAGTTGGCCATTACCAACGAATGGTTCGCCAGTACGCCGAAACCACTGCCATTGAGAATCATCGGACTCCACACCGGTTCCTGCGAGGCCTCCAGCTCACGAATGATCTGGCGCACGCTGACGGTGGCGTTTTTCTTGGCCAGCACATCGGCGAAATCGACTTCGATGGCGCGCAGCAGGTGGGACAGTGCCCACGCCTGGCCACGGGCCTCGTAGAACACGTTGTCGATCTGCATCCAGGGGGTTTCCACCACTTCCTCATCGACCTGCGGCACTTCACCCGGCGCCAGCGCTTCGGTTTTCAGCGCGGTGTTCAGCTTGACCCGGCCCACGCTGGCCGACAGGCGCTGCGACAGCGAACCCAGGCGGGTGGCGACATCGCCCAGCCAGTTGTTCAGGTTGTCGGCGCGGGAATAGAACAGCGCGCCCTTCTGGTTCGGGTCGGACAGGCGTGCTTCGTAGCGGTTCAGGGAGTTGATGCCTTCCTGGTATTCCGACTCGCTGGACGGCAGCACCCAGCTCTTGTTGTCGAAGTTGAAACGCGGCTCGGCCTTGGCCAGGTCAGCGTCTTCAGCCGACTGCGACTGGGAACGGGCGAAGTCTTTGCGCAAGGCACGGGTCAGGTCACGCACCTGCACCAGCACGCCGTACTCCCAGCTGGGCATGTTGTCCATCCACAGGCCTGGCGGGAAACGGTCGTTGGAAATGTAGCCACCTGGCTTGTTCAGCAAAGTGCCGACCACGGTTTTCAGGGTTTCGACGGTGGTGTAGCCGATCACCATCTGCTTGCCTTCCTTCTCGGCGGCCAGCTGGGCGTTTTGCTGGACCGGGAACAACGCGGGTTCCTGACTCCAATACCAACCCAGGCCACCGGTGACCAGCAAGTACAAGCAGATCACGCTGAGCAAGGCGCGGCTCATCAGCAGGTTGCGAACGTAGCTGCGGTTGGCCGACTTGGGCTCAGGGGCGGGGCCTTTGGCACTGCCTTCGCGGTTTTTCCAGTCCAGCATGGCGATATCCTTTCAATCACTTGAGTTCATGCACATCAATTGTCCGGGTGCGGTCAAACATTCCGACCACAACCCTACCCCATCGTGCCCATCGGTGCGGGCTTTTAAACCAAATTGGCGCATACCGAAGGTTGGACTATAAAGGATGCACACTTTTTACACAGCGCGACCACGAGGTCAAAAAATGAATACCGCAGACACGTACTTAATTGACGTATGACACTCATGCAGCAGAAAAGAGATGCTAGCATAGAGCCATCAGTCGACCTCAGCATGCACCCGCACAGTAGTCAGGATATGACCGAGTCAGAAGACCCCAGCCGCGAGCGTCTCAAGCAGCACTTTGCCCAGCGGGTAATTCATCAGGCACGTCAAATTCTTGAGATCTGGCAGCGCCTGCAGCGTAGCGAATGGTCCAACGCGGATTTCTCCGAGCTCAATGAAGCCAATCTGCGCCTGCAGCGCTTTGCCGAGCGTTTCGAACAGCCCGAACACCGCCAACTGGCCCAGCACATTGGCGAGTCCCTCAAAGCGGTGGATGAAAACCGCGGGCGCCTGAGCAGCCAATTGATCACCGAGCTCAATCGCTTGATGCAGCGCTTGTCGCGCACCGGGCTGCGCCAGGGCGATCAGCTGGAACAAACCCTGCTGCCGCCGATGCGCAAGCCGATCTACGTGATGCTGGCCGACCACAACCGCGCCGAGCGCCTGGCCAAGCAGTTGGAATTCTTCGGCATGAGCGCCCAGTCCCTGGACAGCGTCGCAGCCTTTCGCGCCGCCATGGCCGAGCGCCTGCCTTCGGCCATCGTGATGGACGTGGATTTCTGCGGCACCGGCCTGGGCCTGAAACTGGCTGCCGAAGCCCAGGAAGGCCTGGAGCAAAAGCTGCCGCTGCTGTTTTTCAGCCTGCATGAAACCGACACCCCGACCCGCCTGGCCGCCGTGCGCGCCGGCGGCGAAGAATTCCTGACCGGCACGCTGGAGGCCTCGAGCCTGCTGGAAAAGATCGAAGTGCTGACCTGCGTGGCTCAATATGAGCCGTATAAAGTGCTGATCATTGACGACTCCCGCGCCCAGGCGTTGCATACCGAGCGCCTGCTCAACAGCGCCGGCATCGTCACCCGCACGTTGATCGAGCCGATCCGGGCCATGGCCGAACTGGCCGACTTCCAGCCCGACCTGATCATCCTCGACATGTACATGCCCGCCTGCACCGGCACCGAGCTGGCCAAGGTGATTCGCCACAACGACCGCTATGTCAGCGTACCGATTATCTATCTGTCGGCCGAAGACGACCTGGACAAACAGCTGGATGCGATGAGCGAAGGCGGTGACGATTTCCTGACCAAACCGATCAAGCCGCGCCACCTGATCACCACCGTGCGCAACCGCGCGGCGCGTGCGCGCAATTTGAAAGCGCGGATGGTGCGCGACAGCCTGACCGGGCTGTACAACCACACGCATATCCTGCAACTGCTCGAAGACTGCAGCTTCCGCGCCCGCCGCGAGAACAAGCCGCTGAGCTTTGCCATGCTCGATATTGACCACTTCAAGCGGGTCAATGACAGCCACGGTCACCCCATGGGCGACCGCGTGATCAAAAGCCTGGCGTTGTTTCTCAAGCAGCGTTTGCGCAAAAGCGACTATATCGGCCGCTATGGCGGTGAGGAATTCGCCATTGTGATGCCCGACACCGACCTCGAATCGGCCTGCAAAGTGCTGGACGAGATTCGTGGGCGTTTTGCGGAAATCCACTACCCGGCCCAACCCCAGGATTTATGGTGCACCTTCAGCGCCGGGCTGGTGGAATTGTGCGACGGTTCCGACAGCCTGACGATGGCCGCCCAGGCCGATGAGGCGCTGTACCGCGCCAAGCATGCCGGACGTAACCGCGTGCAAGCCGCTCGCACATCAAAGCAAAGTGCCATCTTTTCACCGGAATCCACTGATTCGGTCATAACTTTGTAATGTAAACGCAATAACTTCAGGCACTTATCTTTTGCTGTCGGTTGAAACCACGCATGCGCCTGAAGCTGCTGACCAATCTCAATACCCTTTTGTTGGTGGCCGTGTGTCTGGCGCTCGGGGCGACGCTGTGGTGGTCGCAACGAGCACTGGAGCGCCCGTACCTGTTGATGGAGCGCTATCTGGGGCTGTCCCAGGCCTTCGAGAACCAGGCCGCACGCAATATCGACGACTACCTGGCCAGCGGCGATGCCCTGCGCTTGAGCAGCGCCGGCCAGAGCCTGGAAAGCCTGCTGCAGCAGCTCGATTCATTGCCGCCCGAGTTGGCGCAGAACCTGCGACCCAGCCTCACGGAGCTAGACACCTTCAGCAAAACCGACCTGCTCGCCGCCGGCAAACTGGCCGGCGACCCGCAAGCGCTGTTATTGCAGGCCGAACGCGAGCTGGGGGCGAACCTGGAGCAACTGAGCCAGTACGCCAGTGCCGTGAATGCCCCGGACGCGGCGCGCTATCTGCCGCCACTGCTGGCCGCCTCGCAACACCTGGGCAAGCTGTCCCTGGCCCGGGACAAACTGGTGAGCAGCGGTCGCGCCGAATTGGCGGATGATGTCGAGCGTGAAATCGCCAACATTCGTACCCAGGCCGACCTGTTGGCCCAGCTGCCTTTGCTGGGGGTGAAGGCCAGCGCCGAATCCAGCAGCGACGATTTTTCTGCGTTGATGGGCCTGGAAAACGCTGAAAAAACCGAAGCCCAGGATACCGGCGTCGACCTCAAACGTGAACTCAACAGCCTGTTGACCCGCTACCCCGCCGAACTCAAGCGCACCCGCGAACAGATCCAGCAACGCACCGACCTCGCCGCCGCCACACACATCAAGATCACCCGCGTGCGACAAGCCATCGCCGGCCTGGAGCCGGTGGTGCGCGCACAGCACGCCAACATCCAGGGCGAAGTGCGTCTGATGCAGGGGCTGATGATTGGCCTGATCCTGCTGATCGCACTGTTGATCGATACCCTGCAACGCCGCCTGGCGCGGGTGCTGACCCACCTCGCCCCGGCGCTGTCCACCTGGGCCGAAGGCAACTTCAGCCAGCCGATCGCCTTGGGCAGGACCAATCGCGAACTGCGCGACATCGAAGCCTCGCTGAACCGCCTGCGCGCTTATCTGGTGGACCTCGTCGGCACGATCCGCGGCAATGCCGAAGAAGTCGCCGGCAGCAGCCGCACCCTGGCCGAACTGAGCAGCGGTTTGCACGACGGCGCCGAACGCCAGGCCGGGGACACCGCGCAGATTCGTGACTCCCTGGGCGAACTGGAGGCGACCATCCAGCAAGTGGCGGGTGATGCCAGCCAGGCTGCAGGCGCGAGTCGCAGTGCCGGCGTCGCCGTGGAACAAGGCCAGCGGGTGATCGGCCTGAGCCTGGCCGGGCTCCATGCCCTGGTGGGTGAAGTGCAGCAAAATGCGCAGATGATCGAGAAACTCGCCGCAGAGTCCGCGACCATCGGCGGCGTGCTTACGGTGATCCGCTCGATCGCCGACCAGACCAACCTGCTGGCGCTCAACGCGGCGATCGAAGCGGCCCGCGCCGGTGAGGCCGGACGGGGTTTTGCCGTGGTCGCCGACGAAGTGCGCTCCCTGGCCCAACGTACCGCCGGCGCCACCGCCGAAATCCAGGGCCTGATCGCCGGCCTGCAAACCGCCGCCCACCAATCGGTACAAGGCATGCGGGCCCAGGTCGAACACGCCGAAGCCACCGCCGAGCAAGCCCAGGCCGCCGATGGCGCGCTGGATGAAATCGTCGGGGCGATCCAGACCATCTCCGCGACCGCCGTACGCATCGCTGACGTGACGGCGCAGCAAAGCGGGGCCGTGAGTGAGATTCGCGACAACAGCGAAAGAATTCACCAACTGGGTGAAGACAACCTGCGGCGTATCGGCCAGGGACGCAGCCAGGGCGAGCATCTGCTGGTGCTGGGCGGGCAGCTCAATACGGCTGTAAAAGCCTTTCGGGTCTGACCCGACCTTGCGCCCAGTGAAGATCAAAATGTGGGAGGGGGCTTGCTCCCGATAGCGGTGGGTCAGTCGAAGCATTTATAACTGACACACCGCAATCGGGAGCAAGCCCCCTCCCACAGTGGATCCCCATTGAATTCATAACAGTGTTGCCAATGACCAGATCCTGAGCCACAGTCACAAATTTCGCGCAATCCTCGCTAATCGTGCTGGCTACTGCATAGAACTGGACAGTCACAAAGGCTTTGCGGCATAGTCGCCGGGTTCTGCCGTACCCCACCAATAACAAGGAACAGCCGATGGCGACCTTACTGGTTCTTCACGGACCCAACCTGAACCTGCTCGGCACCCGTGAACCGGGCGTCTACGGGGCAGTGACCCTGGATCAGATCAACCTCGATCTGGAACAGCGGGCCCGTGTCGCCGGCCACCATTTGCTCTACCTGCAAAGCAATGCCGAGTATGAATTGATTGATCGCATCCATGCCGCGCGTGGCGAAGGCGTGGATTTCATTCTGATCAATCCCGCCGCTTTTACGCACACAAGCGTTGCATTACGTGACGCGCTGCTGGCGGTGAGCATCCCATTCATCGAAGTGCATTTATCGAACGTGCACAAACGCGAAGCTTTCCGCCATCACTCTTACTTCTCCGATGTAGCGGTAGGAGTGATCTGCGGCCTTGGCGCCAGCGGTTACCGACTGGCCCTGGAGGCCGCCCTGGAACACGTTGAAGAACAGGCTAAACGCCCCTGACCGACCCTTGGGAGTTGATGATTCATGGATATCCGTAAAGTTAAGAAACTGATCGAACTGCTGGAAGAATCCGGTATCGACGAGCTGGAAATCAAGGAAGGCGAAGAGTCCGTACGGATCAGCCGTCACAGCAAGACCCCGGCTCAACAGTTCTACGCGCCACAGATGCAAGCACCGGCTCCGGCCGCTGCCGCACCTGCCGCTGCTCCAGCCGCCGCGCCTGCAGCGCCAGCAGCCCCTGCGCTGAACGGTTTCGTGGTCAAGTCGCCAATGGTCGGTACTTTCTACCGCACCCCGGCACCGACCTCGCCAGCCTTCGTTGAAGTGGGCAAGACCGTGAAAGTGGGCGACACCATCTGCATCGTTGAAGCGATGAAGATGATGAACCACATCACGGCTGAAAAAGCCGGCGTCATCGAATCCATCCTGGTAGAAAACGGTCAGCCGGTTGAGTACGACCAGCCGCTGTTCACCATCGTTTGAACCGCGGAGCGCCTTCGATGTTGAAACCTGCGAAGAAACTGCAAAAAGTCCTGATCGCCAACCGCGGCGAGATCGCGCTGCGTATCCTGCGCGCCTGTAAGGAAGAGGGCATCAAGACCGTCGCTGTTTACTCGACGGCCGATACCGAATTGATGCACGTGAAACTGGCGGACGAGAGCATCTGCATCGGCCCGCCCCTGGCGACCAACTCGTACCTGAAAGTCTCGAACATCATCGCTGCCGCCGAAGTGACCGGCGCCGATGGCATTCACCCAGGCTACGGTTTCCTCGCGGAAAACGCCGATTTCGCCGAACAGGTGGAAAAATCCGGGTTTGCCTTCATCGGCCCGAAAGCCGAAACCATTCGCCTGATGGGCGACAAGGTCTCGGCCAAGGACGCCATGATCGCGGCCGGCGTGCCTACCGTTCCCGGCTCCGACGGCCCGCTGCCGGAAGACGAGGAAACCGCCCTGCGCATTGGCCGTGAAGTCGGCTACCCGGTGATCATCAAGGCCGCCGGTGGCGGTGGTGGTCGCGGCATGCGCGTGGTGCACAAGGAAGAAGAACTGATCGAAGCCGCCAAGCAGACCCGCTCCGAAGCGGCTGCCTGGTTCGGCAACCCGATGGTCTACCTGGAGAAGTACCTGACCAACCCACGTCACGTGGAAGTGCAGGTACTGTCTGACGGCCAGGGCCATGCGATCCACCTGGGCGACCGCGATTGCTCGCTGCAGCGTCGTCACCAGAAGGTACTGGAAGAAGCCCCGGCACCGGGCCTGGACGAGAAAGCCCGCCAGGAAGTCCTGGCGCGCTGCGTCAAGGCGTGCATCGACATCAACTACCGTGGCGCCGGTACTTTCGAGTTCCTCTACGAGAACGGCCGTTTCTACTTCATCGAGATGAACACTCGCGTGCAGGTAGAGCACCCGGTGTCGGAGATGGTCACCGGTATCGACATCGTCAAGGAGATGCTCAGCATCGCCGCCGGCAACGTGCTGTCCTTCACCCAGGACGACGTGAAGATCCACGGCCACTCCCTGGAATGCCGGATCAACGCCGAAGACCCGCAAACCTTTATGCCGAGCCCAGGCCTGGTCAAGCATTTCCACGCGCCCGGCGGCAACGGCGTACGTGTGGATTCGCACCTGTACAGCGGCTACAAGGTTCCGTCCAACTACGACTCGCTGATCGGCAAGCTGATCACCTGGGGCGCGACCCGCGATGAGGCCATGGCCCGCATGCGCAACGCCCTGGACGAAATCGTGGTCGACGGCATCAAGACCAATATCCCGCTGCATCGGGACCTGGTGCGTGATGAAGGCTTCTGCGAAGGTGGTGTGAACATTCACTACCTGGAACACAAGCTGGCCAACCAGTAAGTGCTCCACCCAACATAGCCGCCTTCGGGCGGCTTTGTTGTTTCTGGCAGCCACACACCAACCACCTGTGGGAGGGGGCTTGACTGATCGTTCCCACGCTCGGCGTGGGAACGCATCTTGTGACGCTCCGCGTCACGGACGCGGAGCGTCCAGAGCAGCATTCCCACGCGGAGCGTGGGAACGATCATCAGCAATGTCGTCTTCTGCTGTTCGCTCGCGTAAACTTGCGCGCTTTCGCAGCCCCATCCCGCTGCACACTCATTTTTTCAAAGGTGCCCGCCATGCCTTGGCTGCAAGTCCGTCTCGCCATCAGCCCAGAACAAGCCGAAACCTACGAAGACGCTTTCCTCGAAGTCGGCGCCGTGTCGGTGACCTTCATGGACGCTGAAGACCAGCCGATCTTCGAACCGGAACTCAACACCACCCCGCTGTGGTCCCACACCCACTTGCTGGCCCTGTTCGAAGACGGTACCGAGGCCGCCAGCGTGCTGGCCCATCTGGAATTGCTCACCGGCACCCCGCTGCCGGAGCATCACAGCGAAGTGATCGAAGACCAGGATTGGGAACGCAGCTGGATGGACAACTTCCAGCCCATGCGTTTCGGCCAGCGCCTGTGGATCGTACCCAGCTGGCACGCCGCCCCCGAGCCGGATGCCGTCAACCTGCTGCTGGACCCGGGCCTGGCGTTCGGCACCGGCACTCACCCCACCACCGCGCTGTGCCTGGAATGGCTGGACGGCCAGGACCTGAGCGACTGCAACGTGCTCGACTTCGGCTGCGGCTCGGGGATCCTGGCCATCGCCGCGCTGCTTCTAGGCGCCAAGCAGGCCGTGGGCACCGATATCGACGTGCAGGCCCTGGAAGCTTCCCGCGATAACGCCGGGCGCAACCACATTCCCGAAGGCAAGTTCCCACTCTATTTGCCTGAGGATTTGCCCCAGGTACAGGCCGATGTGCTGGTCGCCAACATCCTCGCCGGGCCGTTGGTGTCGCTGGCGCCGCAGTTGTCGAACCTGGTCAAGCCTGGCGGGCGCCTGGCACTGTCGGGCATTCTCGCCGAGCAAGGTGAAGAGGTCGCCGCCGCCTACGCCAGGGATTTCGAGCTGGACCCCATCGCCAACCGTGACGGCTGGGTACGCATCAGCGGTCGTCGGCGCTAGAATGAGCGCTTGTCTGAATCGGATGGCCGCATGAGCGACAGTTTCGTCACCCAGTGCCCGCATTGCCAAGCACGCTTTCGCGTCAACCACGCTCAATTGAGCGTGGCCCGTGGCGTGGTGCGCTGCGGCTCCTGCCTGCAGGTGTTCAACGCTGCGCGCCAGTTGCTGGAGCAGCGAGCCTCGGTGCCGGCAGCGCAACCTGAACAGTCCGGCGCTGATGAACCCACGCCTGAGCCGCCGCGCGCAATCAGCCAGAAACAGTGGACAGCCCAAGAGCTGGACCTGGACAACCTGGACCTGGACGAGGAACTGGCCAAGCTCGAGCGCCGCGAAATTCAGCACACCCAGCCCGTCGGCGCGGACCGCCGCCAGCCCGGTGCCGAGCGTCGGCACAGGGAAGATGCCCTCAGCGCCAGCCGCAATACAGTCAAGGCCGAGGAAGAAAAGTGGGCCGCCAGCCTGTTCAGCGAGCCGCCGCAAGAGCGCGTCCTGCCCGCCGAAGCCGAGCCGGAGCCGAGCGAGCGCACCGAGCCGTCCCTGTCGTTTCACCGCGACGATCTCGACGACGACGAACCGCCACTTCGCTCGACCCCGGACGACGATCCCGATCCACCCTTCACGCCCCTGACGCCAGCGGCGCAAGCCACCGACGACCGCCCCCACGCCCGGCGCAAGCGCGCGCGTGCCGAGGCCAATGTCGACGAGGTGTTCCAGGACCTGGAGGACGACCCGCTGCACCTGTATGCGCAGAAGCGTCCGTCAGGCCTGGGCCGCCGCCTGACCTGGATCGTGCTGGTACTGCTCGCCGCCGCGGGCCTGGCGGGCCAGTACATTGCCTACCAATTCGACGAACTGGCCCGCCAGGACGCCTATCGTCCGTGGTTCCAGCAACTGTGCCCGAAATTGGGCTGCACCGTGCCATCACGGGTCGACATCGCCCACATCAAGAGCAGCAACCTGGTGGTGCGCAGCCATCCGGAGTTCGCCGGGGCGCTGGTGGTGGATGCGATCATCTACAACCGCGCGACCTTCTCCCAGCCCTTTCCGCAGCTGGAGCTGCGCTTTGCCGACCTAAACGGCGGCCTGATCGCCAGTCGGCGCTTCAAGCCGGCCGAGTACCTCAGCGGCGAGTTGGCCGGGGTCAGCGAAATGCCGTCGCAGACACCGATCCACATCTCCCTGGACATCCTTGACCCCGGCAGCAAAGCGGTGAACTACAGCCTGAGCTTCCATTCGCCCGAGTGAAGCTGCGCCAGAACCGAGGTTTGACGGCGGTTTATTGACTGCGCCGACGTCAACCAAACCGCTGGCGATAAAAAAATAACTGTTCAGATTTTATCCAATTCAGCCTTTATCCAGTCATCGAGAGCGGGTATCATGCCAACCCTTTTTCGAACTCTAATGATCCGGCCCCACAACAGGGAAGTCCTATGTCGGCGGTACGCATCGGCCCATATACATTGCACAACGGCTTGATCCTCGCCCCGATGGCGGGCGTCACGGACCAGCCCTTTCGTCAGCTCTGCAAACGTTTGGGCGCGGGTCTAGTAGTCTCTGAAATGGTCACCAGCGACATGAGTTTGTGGAACACCCGCAAGTCGCGGATGCGCATGATCCACGAAGGTGATCCCGAGCCACGCTCGGTGCAGATCGCCGGGGGTGATGCGCAGATGCTGGCGGAGGCGGCCCGGGCCAATGTGGAGCTGGGCGCGCAGATCATTGATATCAACATGGGCTGCCCGGCCAAGAAGGTCTGTAACAAGGCCGCAGGCTCCGCCCTGTTGAAAGATGAGCAGTTGGTTGCCGAGATCCTGCAGGCCGTTGTCGCCGCAGTCGATGTGCCGGTGACCCTGAAGATTCGGACCGGCTGGGACCGGGACAACAAGAATGGCCTGACGGTGGCGAAGATCGCCGAACAGGCAGGTATTGCAGCGCTGGCGGTGCATGGCCGCACCCGTGCCGACCTTTACACCGGGGAAGCCGAATACGACACCATCGCCGCGATCAAGCAGGCGGTGTCGATGCCGGTGTTTGCCAATGGCGATATCGATTCAGCCGAGAAAGCCCGGCGCGTTCTGCACGCAACCGGCGCCGATGGCCTGTTGATCGGCCGGGCCGCCCAGGGGCGGCCATGGATTTTCCGTGAGATCGAGCATTTCCTGCGTACCGGCAACGTGTTGCCGGCACCGGGACTGACCGAGGTGGAACGTATTCTGCTAGAGCATCTGGCCGCCCTGCACACCTTCTATGGGGATGTGATGGGCGTACGCATTGCTCGCAAGCATGTCGGCTGGTACCTCGCCACCTTGCCGGGCGCCAGGGAATTTCGCGCTCAGTTCAACCGTTTGGATGAAACGCAGGCACAGGTCGCCACCGTTCGTGAGTTCTTCGCCGAACGTGACAAGAGCCTGGGAACAGGGGATGGAGAAGGGGTGGCCGCATGACGATGATGACCGAGACTTTAGTGAGTGGAACAGCACCCGTGAGCGACAACGTCAATTTGAAACAGCACCTCAACACGCCGAGCGAAGAAGGCCAGACCCTTCGCGGGAGTGTCGAGAAGGCGCTGCACAATTATTTCGCCCACCTCGAGGGCGCTTCCGTCACGGACGTGTACAACCTGGTGCTCTCCGAAGTCGAGGCGCCCCTGCTCGAAAGCGTGATGAACTACGTCAAGGGCAACCAGACCAAAGCCAGTGAGCTGCTGGGCCTCAACCGGGGCACGTTGCGCAAAAAGCTCAAGCAATACGATTTGCTGTAAGCATTCAATCAAACCAGAAAGGCGCCCGCGTAAAAACGGTCGCCTTTTTTGCTGACTCCTTTGCTTTTGATGGAAATTGAGATGACCGACCAGACTACCCGCCTGCCGATCCGCCGCGCCTTGATCAGTGTTTCCGACAAGACCGGGATCCTCGAATTTGCCCGGGAGCTGGAAGCCCTTGGCGTGGAAATCCTCTCCACGGGCGGGACCTTCAAACTGCTGCAGGACAACGGCGTGGCCGCAGTAGAAGTCGCGGACTACACCGGTTTCGCGGAAATGATGGACGGTCGGGTCAAGACTCTGCACCCGAAAATCCACGGCGGCATCCTGGGCCGTCGCGGTATCGATGACGCCATCATGAACGAGCACGGCATCAAGCCGATCGACCTGGTGGCGGTTAACCTCTACCCGTTCGAAGCCACCATCAACAAGCCAGGCTGCGACCTGCCGACCGCCATCGAAAACATCGATATCGGCGGCCCGACCATGGTTCGCTCGGCCGCCAAGAACCACAAAGACGTGGCCATCGTGGTCAACGCCAGCGACTACACCCAAGTGCTCGACAGCCTGAAAGCCGGTGGCCTGACCTACGCCCAGCGGTTTGACCTGATGCTCAAGGCGTTCGAACACACCGCCGCCTACGACGGCATGATCGCCAACTACATGGGCACCGTGAACCAGGCCGCCGACGTCCTGAGCACCGAAGGCCGCAGCCAGTTCCCACGCACCTTCAACAGCCAGTTCATCAAGGCCCAGGAAATGCGCTACGGCGAGAACCCGCACCAGAGCGCGGCGTTCTACGTGGAAGCCAAGCCGGCCGAAGTGGGCATTGCCACCGCCACCCAGTTGCAAGGCAAGGAACTGTCCTACAACAACGTGGCCGACACCGACGCCGCGCTGGAGTGCGTGAAGAGCTTCGTCAAGCCGGCCTGCGTGATCGTCAAGCACGCCAACCCGTGCGGCGTGGCCGTGAGCCCGGACGCTGAAGGCGGGATCCGCCAGGCGTACGAACTGGCCTACGCCACCGACACCGAATCGGCATTCGGCGGCATCATTGCCTTCAACCGTGAACTGGATGCCGAGACGGCCAAGGCCATCGTCGAGCGTCAGTTCGTCGAAGTGATCATCGCGCCAAGCGTCAGCGCAGAGGCCCGCGCCATCGTTGCCGCCAAGGCCAACGTGCGCCTGCTGGCCTGCGGCGAATGGTCGGCTGAGCGCGCCGCAGCCTGGGACTACAAGCGCGTCAATGGCGGTTTGCTGGTGCAGAGCCGCGACATCGGCATGATCGGCAGCCAGGACCTTAAGGTCGTGACCAAACGCGCGCCGACCGAGCAGGAGATCAACGACCTGATCTTCGCCTGGAAAGTCGCCAAGTACGTTAAGTCCAACGCCATCGTCTACGCCAAGAATCGCCAGACCATCGGTGTCGGCGCCGGCCAGATGAGCCGCGTGAACTCGGCACGTATCGCTGCGATCAAGGCCGAACACGCCGGTTTGCAGGTAGCCGGCTCGGTAATGGCTTCCGATGCGTTCTTCCCGTTCCGTGATGGTCTGGACAATGCCGCGAAAGCCGGTGTGACCGCCGTGATCCAACCGGGCGGTTCGATGCGTGATGCTGAAGTCATCGCTGCTGCCGACGAAGCTGGCATCGCCATGGTCTTCACCGGCATGCGCCACTTCCGCCACTGATCGATCGTTCCCACGCTCCGCGTGGGAATGCCTCTTGTGGCGCTCTGCGTCACGCTTTGGGACGCGGAGCGTCCCGTGTTGCATTCCCACGCAGAGCGTGGGAACGATCATGCTAACGAGGTTTTTGAAATGAATGTTTTGATCATTGGCAGCGGTGGCCGTGAACACGCCCTGGCCTGGAAAGTTGCCCAAGACCCACGCGTCCAGAAAGTTTTCGTTGCCCCGGGTAACGCCGGTACCGCCATTGAAGCCAAGTGCGAGAACGTCGCTATCGACGTGCTGGCCCTTGAGCAACTGGCAGATTTCGCCGAGAACAATGTCTCCCTGACCATCGTCGGCCCGGAAGTGCCGCTGGTGGCCGGCGTCGTCGACCTGTTCCGCAGCCGTGGCCTGGATTGCTTCGGGCCGACCGCCGGCGCCGCTCAATTGGAAGGTTCGAAAGCTTTCACCAAGGATTTCCTGGCGCGCCACAAGATCCCGACTGCCGACTACCAGAACTTCACCGAGATCGAGCCGGCCCTGGCTTACCTGCGTGAAAAAGGCGCGCCGATCGTGATCAAGGCCGACGGCCTCGCTGCGGGTAAAGGCGTGATCGTCGCCATGACCCTGCAGGAAGCCGAGGACGCCGTGCGCGACATGCTCGCCGGCAACGCCTTTGGTGACGCCGGTTCGCGCGTGGTAATCGAAGAATTCCTCGACGGCGAAGAAGCCAGCTTCATCGTGATGGTCGACGGCAAGAACGTACTGCCAATGGCCACCAGCCAGGACCACAAGCGCGTCGGCAACGGCGACAGCGGCCCGAACACCGGCGGCATGGGGGCTTACTCCCCGGCGCCGGTGGTCACCGCCGACGTGCACCAGCGCGTCATGGACCTGGTGATCTGGCCGACCGTGCGCGGCATGGCCGACGAAGGCAACGTCTACACCGGCTTCCTCTATGCCGGCCTGATGATCGACAAAGCCGGTAACCCGAAAGTCATCGAGTTCAACTGCCGCTTTGGCGACCCGGAAACCCAACCGGTGATGCTGCGCCTGCAGTCGAGCCTGGTGCTGCTGGTGGAAGCCGCGCTGGCCCAGGCCCTGGACAAGGTCGAAGCCCAGTGGGACCCACGCCCGAGCGTCGGTATCGTGCTGGCGGCCGGCGGTTACCCTGCCGATTACGCGAAGGGCGATGTGATCGAGGGCCTGGAGGCAGCAGCCGCGCTGGAAGGCAAGGTGTTTCATGCTGGCACTGCGCTGAAGGACGGCCAGATCGTCACCGCCGGTGGCCGCGTGCTGTGCGCCACCGCGATGGGCGCCAGTGTCGACGCCGCGCAGCAACAGGCGTACAAACTGGCCGCGAAAATCGACTGGAAAGGCTGCTTCTATCGCACCGACATCGGTTACCGCGCCATTGCCCGTGAACGTGGCGAGAGCAACTGAGTAGCTATCCGTTCGGGTAGGTAAGGGCCTCTGGCCCTTGCCGTACTCATGCCCCCGCGCATAGTTAACCCGTGCATTCACCTACGAAGGGACTTCGCCTTGCGCTGGCTCAGGATCGCCTTAGCTTTTACAGTCAGCCTGCTGACCTTGCTCTGCCTGGCCCCGGCTCAAGCCGCTGCGCAAGGCAGTGGTTGGGCAGTATTGCTCGATGAGCAGGCCGACCTGCAACTGAGCGATATCCGCTCCGCCCGCTACACCAATCAATTCAGCCCCATCGAACTGGACCGGATTACCGCCGCGCAGCCAGACGGTGCGTTGTGGGTACGCTTCAAGCTGCAACCCGGCAAGCATGAACAAGTGCTGCGGGTGTTCGCGCCGGACCTGTCGCACCTGAGCCTGTATGTGTTGGACGGCGATACCCTGGTGGAACAGCAGACCACCGGCACGCGCCAGCCCCAGGCCGAGCGCCCGCTGCCGAGCAGTGACTTCATGCTCCCGATGCCGCAGAGCCAGCGCCCGCTCGAGGTGTACCTGCGCCTGGTGTCGGAGCACGAGCTACGCCCTTACATCACGCTGGAACCCGCCGTACTGGCCGCCGCCAACCAGAACCAGACGCTGCTCTATGGCCTGTTGTTCGGCGTGCTGCTGATGCTGATCCTGCATAACCTCACACGCTTCGCCTACCACCGCTCGCGCAGCAGCCTGTGGCTGGCGGCCTGCGAAGTGCTGTTGATGCTCAGCCTGGCGCTGTTGCTCAACGTGGTGGGGCCATGGCTGCCGAACTGGCATGCGATCCAGACCCCAGGCGCCTACCTCGCGCTGCTGCTGACCGCGCCCTGCGGGCTGATGTTTGCCTATCGTTTCTTCATGCCCCTGGGCCCACACCCGCTGAACAAACTGTTGATGGCCGACATCTTGTTGATCGTGCTGTGTGGCCTGCTGCTGTTGTTCGTCAACACCCTGCCGCTGAACATCATCACCTACGCCCTGGTCGCGCTGGCCGGCCTGAGCATGCTGTTTGTCTCGGCCTATCACTGGCAAAGAGGCTATCGCCCGGCGCGCCTGTTCGTGGCCGGCATGGTGGTGTTCAACATCGGCACGCTGATCATTCTGCCCGCCCTGCTCGGCCTCACGCTGGTGGCGCCGCAAGGCCTGATCGTGACCCTGCTCACGTTTATCTGCCTCAGCGGCCTGTTGATGAGCCTGGCCCTCGGCGAGCGCCAGCGCGCCATTGTCGAAACCCGCTTCAGCCTCAGCCGCGACCTGGCCGCCAGCAACGCCGAAATTGCCGCCAAGGCCGAATTCCTGGCGAAGATCAGCCACGAAATCCGCACCCCCATGAACGGCGTGCTGGGCATGACCGAGTTGCTGCTGGGCACGCCGTTGTCGGTGAAACAACGCGACTATGTGCAGACCATCCACAGCGCCGGCAACGAGTTGCTCACGCTGATCAACGAAATCCTCGACATCTCCAAGCTCGAGTCGGGGCAGATCGAACTCGATGATGTGCAGTTCGACCTCAACGCGCTGATCGACGACTGCCTGAGCATCTTCCGCGCCAAGGCCGAGCAGCAGAATGTCGAGCTGATCAGTTTCATCCAGCCCCAGGTGCCGCGCGTGATCAGCGGTGATCCGACACGCCTGCGCCAGGCGTTGCTGAGCCTGCTGGAAAACGCCCTGCACAAAACCGACGAGGGCGAAGTGCTGATCGTCGTGGCCCTCGACGAACGCAGCACCAAGCCACGCCTGCGCATCGCGGTACAAGACAGCGGCGTGCCGATGGAAGCCGCCGAACGCGACGCCCTGCTGCACAGCGAACTGCACAGCAAGAACTTCCTCTCGGCGACACGCTTGAGCGGCCACCTGGGCCTGGTTATCGCACGCCAGTTGATCCTGTTGATGAACGGCGAGTTCGGTATAAAGAGCGGCAGTCACCAAGGCAGCACGCTGTGGCTGACCCTGCCGCTGGACCCGGAACGCTTGGAGCATCCGACCTCCGATCTCGACGGCCCGCTCAAGGACGCACGCGTACTGGTGGTGGACGACAACGACACCTGCCGCAAGGTGCTGTTGCAGCAATGCTCGGCCTGGGGCCTGAACGTCAGCGCCGTGGCTTCCGGCAAGGAGGCCCTGGCCCTGCTGCGTACCAAGGCGCACCTGCGCGATTACTTCGACGTGGTGCTTCTGGACCAGAACATGCCCGGCATGACCGGCATGCAACTGGCGGCGAAGATCAAGGAAGACCCGAGCCTGAACCACGATATCCTGCTGATCATGCTCACGGGCATCAGCAACGCGCCGAGCAAGATCATCGCGCGCAACTGCGGGATCAAACGCATCCTGGCCAAACCGGTGGCCGGCTATACGCTCAAGACCACACTGGCCGACGAACTGGCCCAACGCAGCAAAGGCGTGACCCACCCTCGCCCCGCTCCAGCCGCCCCGGCAGTGATTACGGTGCCCAGCGACTTCCGCATCCTGGTGGCCGAAGACAACAGCATCTCCACCAAAGTGATACGTGGCATGCTCGGCAAGCTCAACCTCAACCCGGACACCGCCAGCAACGGCGAAGAAGCGTTGGAGGCGATGAAAGCCCAGCGTTATGACCTGGTGTTGATGGACTGTGAAATGCCGATCCTCGATGGTTTCTCCGCCACCCAGCAGCTGCGCGCGTGGGAAGTCAGCCACCAACGTGTACGCACGCCGGTGGTGGCGCTGACTGCGCACATTCTTTCGGAACACAAGGAACGTGCGCGCCAGGCCGGGATGGATGGGCATATGGCCAAGCCGGTGGAGCTGTCGCAGTTGCGCGAGCTGGTGGAATTCTGGGTGGCGCAGCGCCAACAACGGCCAGAGCACGCCCCCTCCTGACTGATCGTTGACTGATCGTTCCCACGCTCCGCGTGGAAACGCCGCCTGGGACGCTCCGCGTCTTGCGCCTGGCGTGACGCGGAGCGTCACCGGATGCTTCCCACGCGGAGCGTGGGAACGATCAGCCCCCTCCCACATTTGATCTCTGGCGCCTGATAGACTCCTCCACACTTCCACCACCCGCGAGCCGCCCCTCATGCTCCATGTGTTGTTCAGCGTTTACCTGAAGATGCTGGTGCTCTATAGCCCGTTCTTTGTGCTGTCCTGCTTTATCAGCCTGACCCGTGGTTATTCCAGCAAGGAGCGGCGGCGCCTGGCGTGGAAAGTCGCGCTGGCGACGCTGGTATCGAGCGTGCTGCTGTACCTGTTCGGCCGGGTGATTTTCAGTGTGTTCGGTATCACTGTGGATGCCTTCCGCATCGGTGCCGGCAGCGTGCTGTTTATCTCCGCCCTGGGCATGGCCCAGGGCAAGTCGGCGGTGCAGACCGATAACGTGCAGCAGGACGTGACCATCGTACCGCTGACCATCCCGCTGACGGTCGGCCCCGGCACCATCGGCGCGCTGCTGGTGATGGGGGTAAGCCAGCCCCACTGGGACGACAAGCTCACCGCTATCCTCAGCATCGCCCTGGCCAGCCTTACCGTGGGCGTGGTGCTGTACCTGTCCAATCGGATCGAACGAATTCTCGGCGACCAGGGCTTGCAGATTGTCAGCCGGTTGATGGGGTTGTTCGTGTGTGCCCTGGCCGCGCAAATTATCTTTACCGGGGTGCGCGGTTATCTGGTGACCTAGATCCGGTATTTGGCAATGGCCGACTGCACCTTGTCGCCCGCGCTGTCACGCATCAGCTGAAGGGTCTTCTCGTTGACCACCGAGGTATTCAGCACCAGGCAGGTCTGCCCGCTGAAGGCCTCGAACGATGAGCTGTCCCATTCAAGGAACGGCAAACCCACCTGTTTACTCACGCCATGGCTGCTGTAGGTCACCAGCACCATCATCACTTCGCCATTAGTTTGCGCGCAGGACGCCACGCCAAAGTCACCGCCCTGGTGCACGCTGCAGTTGCGCTTGAACAAATCGAACGACGCCGGCTGTTGCTTCAAGGCTTCCAGCGCATCCGCGGCCAGTTTCGGCAGCAGGCTGAGCAGCGGCCCCGACAACGACATCGAAGCGAGCATCGCGCCGATGATATTCAGTGCGGCCAGTTGCACCGTCAGCCCCTCGCCGACCCGTGAGACTCGCTCAAAACTGCTGCGCAACGGTAACCAGCCGAGGCTGACCATGACCTTGATAAATTCGTCGTACCAGGCCTCGGTGCCCCGATGAACCTTCAATACATCGCTCACATAGCTGCTGGCCAACAGGTAGCTTTTGCGAATGTACTCGCGGTTAAGCCCGGACAACCCCTCGGCGAAAGAAATCACGCCGTTGTTGACCACCGCCGCATTGCAGTCATCTTCGGTGTCCAGCGGTGAAGCCGCGTGCGTAGCTGGCGCACCCGGCAATTTGTAGGCGGCAATCAACTTGCGCCTTTTGGTACTGTTGATCCTTCTGTGATGTCGCTCCATTTCCAATTCTCCACGTACACCCCGACTCGGGGCTTGTAACCACACTAGTCCACTGACCGGCGGGCTTTCCAGACGACAAACATCCCTTGGCGCGGCTCGGCCAAGCGCGCCGTCCAGCAATAGCGCGGCATGCACGAAGGGCTTCATGGTTTCGCCGTGAAAAAAAGAAAAAGCCCCGGACGACTACAGGAAAATCCTCGAGTCATTCGGAGCTTTCGGACCACCGCCGAGGTGTTTTCAGGAGGCGGGTTTACCGCCGTACCAGCGCGGTGTGTACACCCATTCCCCGCCGCCGGCACGCGCAAAGGTGCAGGTGGTGGACGAGCCGACCAGCACCATGGTGCGCATATCCACTTGGTCCGGGGTGAGCTGGCCCAGCGTGGTGACGCGCAGCGTCTGGCCGGGGCGACCGATATCACGGCCCAGTACCACCGGTGTTTCAGGCGTGCGGTGCTGCGCGACGATCTCCAGCGCACGCCCCAGTTGCCACGGACGCGCACGGGAAATCGGGTTATAGAACGCCAGCGCCAGGTCGGCCTGGGACGCGAGGTCCAGACGCTTTTCGATGATCGACCAGGGCTTGAGGTTATCCGACAGCGACATCACACAGAAATCATGCCCCAGCGGCGCGCCCGCCTGGGCAGCGGTGGCCAGGGAAGCCGAGACGCCAGGCAGGATTTGCAGCTCGACCTGATGCCAGGCCGGGTCGCTGGACTCATGCAACGCCTCGATCACCGCAGCGGCCATGG
Organism: Pseudomonas sp. R1-43-08; assembly: GCF_003852255.1. Taxonomy (NCBI): domain Bacteria; kingdom Pseudomonadati; phylum Pseudomonadota; class Gammaproteobacteria; order Pseudomonadales; family Pseudomonadaceae; genus Pseudomonas; species Pseudomonas sp. R1-43-08. Next base: position 718,016 of record NZ_CP027734.1, on the reverse strand, counting down.
CGAATACACCGGGGTCGCCGGACGACACCACCACCACCGAGCGCCCTTGGGCGGCCAGTTCGAAGGCGTGACGTGCGCGCTGCATTTCTTCGCGGTTGTCCGTGCAGTGCTGCACCTGGTCATCACGGAACGGCCCGGCCATGCGCACGTAGGTTTCGTAGCCCAGCACATCGGTGCAGCGCGCCAACTCAGCCTTGACGGCCGGCACCATCAAGTCAGCGGCGCCAGGGCCAAGGCCGATCACGGCGAGACGGCCACGCGGGCGGCCTACCTGTGACACATCCACCGGCTGCTCGGCCACGCTGAGGGTGATGTCCGCGTGCGGCTCAAGCTTGGCAAAGCGCAGCGGCACACCCAGCTCCGACGCGGCCTCATGCAACGAGGCTTCGGCCATCTGCCTGTCGCTCGCCAGCAGGCACGCCAGCGCTTGCACGGCAACGCCGGCCTCGTGCAAAGCCTTGCGCACACGTGTCGCCAGGTGCGCACCCGGCTTGCAGGTGACGCAGACCGTCTTCGGGTAGATCAGCAATTCGTTGGCGGCAGGCGTACGCTCGGCACTGCCCACATGAATCGCCAGGCGTGCCCTCGGGTCCTGCGGCAAATTGGCCTGCTCCAGCCAGGGCGCCGCGCCTTCGATGCGCACGCGCTCACCGGCCAGCAGGTCCGAGACAAAGCGCTTGCCCAGCTCCAAGTCCGCCAGCTCGTAACCCTTGGGCGGGTTGAGCAGGCAGGTGCCGAACCGCAACTCGCCGCTGGTGGTGATCGCCGCTGCCACGCCCAACGCGGCGGCAATCTCCCGCGCCATCACATTCACGCCGCCCAGGCCGCCCAGCAGCGGCACCACGGCGCTGCCGTCTTCGGCGACGGCCAGCACGGCCGGCTCCTCACCCTTTTCGAGCAAGAGCGGCGCGAGGGTGCGGATCACGATGCCGGCGGCGCACAGCGCAATCAGCGGCGTGCCTTGCTGGTAGAGCTGGCGCAGGGTGGCGCCGAATTCGCTGTAGCGTTGGTCTGCACCCTCAACCCGACCGTCCAGGCCATGGATCAGCGCAGCCGGGTAAAGCTGCTGGATCCTGCGCGCGGTCGCCAGGCTGCCCTGGCCCAGAATGACAATCGCCGGGCTCATCAACCTTGCCACCGTTCACCGGGTACGATGATCAACGAGAAATACGGCGACGACATCGGCTCCACCTGATCCAGCGGCACGATTTTCTGATTGGCCATGGTGGCGCGCTCCACATACAGCGCGCGCCCGGCCAGACCGAGTTCTTCCAATACCTGGCGCACCTTGGGAAAGTTGCGCCCCAGCTTCATGATCACCGCCGCATCCGCGTCCGCCAGTCGGCGCTTGAGGTCATCGTGGGGCAACACGCCAGAGAGCACCGACAGGCTCTGATTGCGATACACCAGCGGCGCGCCCAATACCGAAGCACCGCCCAGCATCGAACACACGCCCGGGATGACCTGCGCCTCATAGCGTTCGGCGAGGCGGTCGTGCAGGTACATATAAGAGCCGTAGAAGAACGGGTCGCCTTCGCAGATCACCGCCACATCGCGGCCGGCATCCAGGTGCGCGGCCACAGCGACACTGGCCGTGTCGTAGAAATCGCTGATCACTTGCTCATAGGACAGCGGCGCCGGCAGCGCCTCGGTGGTCACCGGGTACACCAGCGGCATCAGGGTTTGCTGGGGCACCAGGTGGTCTTCGATGATGCCGAAGGCATTGCCCTTCTTGCCCTTGGCCACGAAGTACGCCACCACCGGCGATTCGCGCAGCAGGCGCAGCGCCTTGAGGGTGATCAGTTCCGGGTCACCGGGCCCTACGCCCAGGCCGATCAGACGTCCGCGTGCAGGCATTATTCAACCTCCGTGGCGAGCGCATTGACGGCGGCGGCGGCCATGGCGCTGCCACCCAGGCGGCCCTGCATGATCACGAACGGCACGCCACGGCTATCGGCGGCGAGCATCGCCTTGGATTCGGCGGCACCAACAAAACCCACCGGAAAACCCAGGATCAACGCCGGTTTCGGCGCGCCGGCGTCGAGCATTTCCAACAGGTAGAACAAGGCGGTCGGCGCGTTGCCGATCACCACCACGCTGCCGGCCAAATGCGGGCGCCAGAGTTCCAGGGCAGCGGCGGAGCGTGTGTTGCCAAGCTCGCGCGCCAGCTCCGGCACGCTGTCGTCACGCAGGGTGCAGATCACCTTGTTGTTGGCCGGCAGGCGCGCACGGGTCACGCCTTCGGAGACCATCCGCGCATCGCATAAAATCGGTGCGCCCGCCGCGAGCGCGTCGCGCCCGGCCTTGCCTGCGCCGTCGGAAAATTGCAGGCCGTCGATGGCCTCGACCATGCCGCATGCATGAATCACCCGCACCGCGAGTTTCTCCAGGTCCGCCGGGATACGCGCCAGGTTGGCCTCCGCGCGAATAATGGCGAAGGAGTTGCGATAGATCTCCTGACCGTCGCGGATGTAATCAATCATCGGTGTTGCTCCGTGGGCGAGCGCGCAGCAAGGCGCCCGCCGCGTCAATAGAAAGAGTGCGCGCGTGCAGCCGGCCAAAACCTGGATGAGCAGCGTCGCGAAAATAGAGGTCGTAGTGGCCGGGGCTCACCGCCAGCAAGGTGACCGGCGCGGTGTGTGCAGCGGCGCAGGAGCGCGGGCAGCCGGACAGGTGAACGTCGTGACCCGGTTGCAGGGCGGCCAATTGCACGGCGTCGGCCTTGGTATCCGACAAGCCTTTGCCGCAGCCGCTGGAACCGGTGCAGGCGATCATGCGCGCCAGGGGTTGATCGGCTGCGCAGAGAAAGCCCAGTTGCGCCAACTGCTCGGTCACCACGCCTGGCTGTGTGAGGTTAGGCAGCAGCACGCCCTGCCAAGGGGTGAACCGCAAGGTCGCGTCGCCATACTCGCAGGCCAGCTGTGCAGCGCCCTTGAGCATCGCCGAATCCAGGCGGCCCAATGGCGCGGCGGCGGAGACATAGAACCGGCCTTGCTGGCGCTGTGGATAACTGCCCGGATGGTCTGACGCGCCGCTGGCCGGGCGGTTGAAGCCATCCGCAGGCAGTAGCGGCAGGCGCAGGCGGCTCAGTAAGTTATCCACAACCAGATGGCGCATGCGCGTTTGTTCCGGCGTGGCCAGGTCGAGAAAGGCTTCGAGCACGGCCACCACCAGGGCATGGCCCTGGTCCAAGCGCACAGCGGCCAACGGTGCATTCAGGCCAGGACAGCCGGCCAGGCCGAACGCGAGCAGGGTTTCACCCGCCTGTTCGAAGGCCGACAGCCACAGATCGTGATGATGTTCGAGCATCGCCAAGGCCTCGAAGCCATCCAGCTGCACGGCGAATTTGGCCGACAGCTCATGAAAGCGTGGATGGTTTTCCAGGGTGGCGAGGATCTGCCCGGCCAGTGGGCGCGTGTCGAGCAGCATCTGCGAGTCGATGCCGGCGCTGGGGCTGAGCATCAGGTTGCGCACGTCATCACCGCCCGCATTGCTCGGGCCGAGGCCTGCCGCCAGCAACATCGCGATCAAGGCCTCCTGCTCGGCGCCGATCCCGCGAATCTGCAGGTTGGCGCGGTTGGTCGCCTCGATCACCCCGCCCGCGTACGCCTGGGCAGCGTCCGCCACGGCGTTGGCCTGGGCCGCGGTGATCGAGCCACCGGCCAGTTTGATCCGACAAATACCGCCGTCCAACGCCTGGACGATGCGCAACAACCCCGGACAAGCCGAGGGGCGCAAGGTATTCAGAGCGGGCGTTGGGTTCACGGGGCTTCCGGTTGACGGGTAAAGGCGCGGTATTATGCCTGCTTTGTCCGGCGGCATGAAAAGCCTGCCCGTCGGATGTCGTTCAAGGAATTGATATGTCGCCCTGGCTGACGGTAGTAGGCATCGGTGAAGACGGCTTCAAGGGCCTGGGCAGAAACGCCCGGCACGCCTTGCTGCGCGCCACACGGATTATAGGGGCGCAGCGCCAGTTGGACCTGTTGCCGGTGTGCATTCGCGGTGAGCGCGAGTTGTGGCCGAGCCCGTTCTCCCTGGAACCGGTACTGGCGCGGCGCGGTACGCCTGTATGTGTGCTCGCCAGCGGCGACCCGATGTTTTATGGCGTGGGCGCCAGCCTGGCGCGACAGATTGCGGCGCAAGAGTTGCTGATTGTGCCCGCGCCGTCGTCGGTATCCCTTGCAGCCGCGCGTTTGGGCTGGCCGTTACAGGACGTGGTGACGTTATCCGTGGTGGCTCGGCCCGTCGCGGCAATCAACGCGCATCTGGCCAGCGGTGTGCGTTTGTTAGTGCTGAGTAATGACGGTGGCAGCCCTGCGTTGATCGCGGCTGTGTTGACCGAGGCCGGGTTCGGGCCGAGCCGATTGAGCGTGTTTGAACACTTGGGCGGGGCGAATGAGCAACGTGTCGACGGCCTGGCCGAGGGTTGGCAGCACCACTCGGCCGCCGATCTGAACCTGGTCGCCATCGAGTGCCTGGCCTCGCCCGACACGCCACGCCTGTCGCGCCTGGCAGGCCTGCCGGATAGCGCCTTTAAGCACGACGGCCAACTGACCAAGCGCGATGTGCGCGCCATGACCCTCGCGCGCCTGGCCCCCATGCCTGGCGAGCTGCTGTGGGACGTGGGCGCAGGCAGCGGTTCCATCGGTATCGAATGGATGCGCACTCATCCCAGTTGCCGCGCACTGGCGATTGAAGCCGACGCAGGCCGCCAAGACTTGATCGAACACAATCGCGACGCCCTCGGCGTGCCCGGTCTGCACCTGGTACGCGGCACCGCCCCGGACGCCCTGCATGGCTTGCCGACACCCGACGCCATCTTCATCGGCGGCGGCGTCACCCGCGACGGCGTGCTCGACAGCTGTTGGCAACAGCTGCGCCCCGGCGGTCGACTCGTCGCCAACGCCGTAACCCTGCAAAGCGAAATGACCCTGATGAACTGGCGCGCCGAGCACGGCGGCGAACTGACGCGCATCCATGTGGCCCAGGCCCAGCCGCTGGGAGAGTTCGATACCTGGCGCCAGGCATTGCCGATCACCTTGCTGGAAGTGGTCAAGCCGCTATGAAACGGATTCTGCTGCTGGGCGGCGTGACCGAAGCGCTGGCCATCGCGCGGACGTTAGGGCCGCAGCATATCTACAGCCTGGCGGGCGTGGGACGTGTGCCGACCGATCTCACCTGCCAGGTACGGGTCGGCGGTTACGGTGGCGCTGAGGGCCTGGCGCAGTTTGTTCGGGATGCGGGGATCAGCCTGATCCTCGACGCGACCCATCCTTATGCAGCGCAGATCAGCCAGAACGCGGCGCGGGCGGCGCAGTTGTGCGGTGTGCCCTGCTGGGCGTTGCGCCGACCGGCATGGCAGCCGCAGGCCGGTGACGATTGGCGTGAGGTCAGTGATTGGGCCGAGCTGATCGAAGCACTCAAACCGTTCAATCGTCCCCTCTTCACCTTGGGTCGCGAACCGTTGCAGCACCTCGACGAAATCCCCGCCAACCAATTCTGGACGCTGCGCGCGCTGGATGTGTATCCCGGCAATGATCGCTGTGAAGTGATTGGCGCGCGTGGGCCGTTCCTCATCGAAGAAGAACGCGCGTTGTTTGAACGATGCGGGATTGATGTGCTGATCAGCAAGAACAGTGGCAGCACAGCCACCGAGCCGAAGCTGGAAGTGGCGCGGGAACGGGGGGTGCCGGTGTTGGTGTTGAAGCGGCCGGTGTTGGCGGCGGTGGATCGAGAGTTCTCCACAGTGACAGCGGCCTTGGAGGCCATCCACGCTCACTGAACAACACCGGTCCAATGTGGGAGGGGGCCCGCCCCCGATTGCGGCGTGTCAGTCAATGTCTTATTGGCTGATCCACTGCATCGGGGGCAAGCCCCCCCCACATTTACGCCGAGTTGTCAGTTGCCTGCCACTATGGCCTGCCCGACACCATCATGAGCTCGTTCGGCTAACAACTGCGCAAGCTCAATCAACTGCGCGACGCCCAGCAATTCCTCTCTTTTCGATCCTTCCAGGTCAAAGGCAATGTCGCAACTCAGCGCATTGGCCGAGGCGAGTGTTTCGCTGAGGTTGACCAGCAGGTCTTCGGTGCTGACTCCATCGGCTACGGTGAACAGCCGGATGGGGGGATTGGGGGTGGGTTTGATCATTGTGAAGCTCCTTAATCTAAGTGGAGCTGCCAACTAATCGCCGCGACGCGATGGGGGTGGCAGCTGTGCGCAGGTTCGCGGACCGGAGATTAAGGAAGCCGGCATACCCGAAGGTATCCCGCGCACAGCCACCATAGCGCCGCACAGTAGACGATAAAAAAGCGTCAACTGAAAGGAGGCAATGCTTAATCAATCCGAGCCGCGACGCCCGACCGCTGCGTTTGCAGCGGTGTACGGAGACTAGAGATTGAGTTTCCTACCGGCAACCTCAAAGAGTTGTCGGAGATTTCTGTTTGATCGTTCCCACGCTCCGCGTGGCAACGCATCCCGTGACGCTCCGCGTCACAACCTCTAGAGCAGACGCAGAGCGTCCTGGGCGGCATTCCCACGCAGAGCGTGGGAACGATCGAAACCTCAAAGAGTTGTCGGACGTTTCTGGTCAGGTCTCACTCTTGATCGTTCCCACGCTCCGCGTGGTAACGCACTCCTTGACGCTCCGCGTCACAACTTGAGAAACGGACGCCGGCCGATATTGGCTCAAGTAGACAAAAAACTCCTGTCGCCTGAAGAAACACTCAGCTCGTTGGCAAATTTCATTTGATAAGTCAGGATCGCTCGCTTGCTTGATCAGTAACCTATTTGTTACCTTCAGGACGGCTAATGATTGAGATTGAAGAATACCGACGCGCTAACGAATCCAGTCCGTTCGATGAGTGGTTTTCATCTTTGAGTGTCCCAGCGGCAGCTCGAGTTTCAACCGCTTTGGTTCGACTTGAAACGGGCAACACCAGCAACATCAAGTGGTTCGATGGGCTAGGCGAATACCGCATCGATTGGGGGACCAGGCCTGCGAATCTATCTGATACAAGAAGGCCACCGATTAATCATCCTGTTCGGTGGTGGCGACAAGTCCAGTCAAAAACGCGATATCAAAGTCGTAAATTCGCTGATCAATGAGCATCAGCGTGGCAAGAAATTGAAACAAAAGAGGTAACCAACATGGCGCTTACCCGCAGCTACAAACACACCATCGCCGAACGTGCTCAGCGCGACCCCGAATTTGCCCAAGCGCTCCTTGATGAGGCCGCTACGCTGTTTCTCAATGGTGAGCCGGAAATATCGCGCGTGATTCTACGTGATTTGGTCAACGCCACCGTTGGCTTTGAAGGCCTGGCGAAAGAAACCGCCAAACCGAGTAAAAGCCTGCACCGGATGCTGTCAGCCGGCGGCAATCCTAGTATGGATAACCTCGCGGCGATTTTTGCAGTGATTAGAAAAGCCTTAGGTGTCGATATGCAGGTCCACGGAGTTCCTATTGCATAATTCGCGATACCAAACGTCCAACGTGACTTGATCGTTCCCACGCTCCGCGTGGCAACGCATCCCGTGACGCTCCGCGTCACAATTACTAGAGCAGACGCAGAGCGTCCTGGGCTGCATTCCCACGCAGAGCGTGGGAACAATCGAAAAGCCCTCTCCAGCACTGGCAATCCCGAGTTCGCGACTATCATGAAAGTAATGAAGGCCTTGGGTCTCAAGCTTCACGCCACGGCAATCTGATAGCACTGCGACACCAAACCACACCGCCCCTTTTTACTTATCCCCCCGATCAGGCTAAATACCCGCCTGATCGATTAACCCTACGGATTATCCGCCATGGCCCGTCAACGCTTTGCAATTGCCTGGATCGCCTGCCTTGCAGTGCTGTTCAATGCGTTTGCCATGCCGCTGGCCGGTGCGATGCAGCAGGTGGATGACCCGGTCAAGCGTCTGATGTGGGGCAGTTTCTGCTCTTCCAACGGCGCCAGCTTGAAGACGCTAGCCCTAAGCACGCTGGAGATTCCGGCGGCGCCGGATGATCACTCTGCCATGCAGCATTGCTGGTGTTGCTCAGGTTCGGCATCGTGGGTGGCGTTGCCGGGGCATGTGCCGCAGCTGTATGTCACACGGTTCGAAGCCCTGCGCAGCCTGCCGGCGCCTGCACTGCAAAACCCCACGCCACGCCAGCAATGGCCGAGCCTCAACCCCCGAGCCTCTCCAACGGTCTGATCTGCTTCGCAAGTGAACTGCGTTTAGAACTGTTCTGGAGAACTGCCATGCTCAAATCTTCCCTGCTTCTGGCGGCGTTGCTGCTGCCGGTGTTCAGTGCCGCCAATGCCGAGGACTACAAGGTCGGCGACCTGTTGGTCAGCGATCCCTGGTCCCAGGAATTGCCGCCAAATGCGCCCACCGTTGCGGCGTACTTCGTGATTCATAACAGCGGCGCTTCGTCGGATCGCCTGCTCAGCGTCGAAACCAGCGTCGCTGAAAAAGCCGAGCTGCACGAACATGTGATGCAAGGCGACCTGATGAAGATGCGCCAAGTGCCCAGCGTCGCCGTGCCGGCCAAGGGCGAGCTGACCTTCGCGCCGATGGCTTACCACGTCATGCTGCTGGGCCTCAAAGACCCTAGCCTGTTGGCCGACGGCAAGCAGTTCCCGCTGACCCTGACCTTTGAGAAGGCCGGCAAGGTCGACGTGAACGTATCGGTTCAGAAAACGCCGCCTATGGCCGCCCACGCGCACCAGCACGCCCAATAGGCTGACGTCGATGGGCGCCCTTCGCGCCAGGTCGTCTCCACGCCCGCGCTTGATGCGTGGCAGTTGGATCAGCCTGTTCGCCATGCTGATGATCTTTGTCGGCCCGCTGATTTCCCAAGCGATGCCGATGGATCATCACGCCGGTATGTCGATGGACATGCCGAGCTGCCATGGCGAGCCCAAGCCCACCAAGGCCCCCGACGAGCACCACGTACTCTGGGAAAAGTGCGGCTATTGCAGCCTGCTCTTCAGTTGCCCGGCACTGCCCGGCGGCGTGTCCTTCATTGCCCTCGACGCCCCGCCGCCCGCCAACGCCCTTCCCCCCGCCCCGCGCCTGGGCCATGCCCGGCAAAGCATCTTTCCCGGCGCCCGCAGTCGTGCGCCGCCCATCGCCTCGTAAGCCCCTCATAGCGCTACTTCATACCGGCCGACTTTAAACAGACAGCCGCAGGCTGCTGGCCGTGTCGTTTACGATTGATTGATGGAATTTTTCATGTCCAGGTTTTCTGCCGACACCCGTTTGGGGGTTGCCCCTGCTTTTGCCGTACTGTGCGGCGCACTGCTTGCTCCGCAGGCCCACGCGGACGAACACGAATTGAGCCCCACGGTGATCACCGCGATCGCCCCCAGCTCGCCACTCACCGTGGTCACCAACCCGAAAGACCCACGCCAGCCAGTGCCCGCCAGCGATGGTGGCGACTACCTCAAGACCATCCCCGGCTTCGCCCTGGTACGCAATGGCGGCACCAATGGCGACCCGGTGCTGCGCGGCATGTTCGGCTCGCGCCTGAATATCCTCACCAACGGCGGCATGATGCTCGGCGCCTGCCCAGGCCGGATGGATGCGCCCACCTCGTACATCTCGCCGGAAACCTACGACAAGCTCACCGTGATCAAGGGCCCGCAAACCGTGCTGTGGGGCCCCGGTGCGTCAGCCGGCACCGTGCTGTTCGAGCGTGAACCGGAACACTTCGGCGAGCTGGGCACGCGGCTCAACGCCAGCGTATTGGCCGGTTCCAACGGCCGTTTCGACAAGGTCATCGATGCCGCTGCCGGCGGGCCGCTGGGCTATGTGCGGGTGATCGGCAACCAGGCCCATGCCGACGATTACAAGGACGGCAACAACGACACGGTCGCGTCGCGCTATGACAAATGGAACGGCGACGTCGCCGTCGGCTTCACCCCCGACGCGGATACGCTGCTCGAGCTCACCGCCGGCCGTGGCGATGGCGAGGCACGTTACGCCGGGCGCGGTATGGACGGGTCGCAGTTCCTGCGCGAAAGCCTGGGGCTGCGCTTCGAGAAGTCCAACCTCGGCGAGGTGCTGGATAAGCTTGAGGCTCAGGTCTACTACAACTACGCCGACCACGTGATGGACAACTACAGCCTGCGCGTACCGTCCGGCACCGGCATGATGGCCGGGCCCATGGCCTCCAACGTCGACCGCCGCACCCTCGGTGCAAGGGTCAAGGCCACGTGGCGCTGGGCCGATGTGCAGTTGATCGGCGGCCTGGACGCGCAGACCAACGAACACCGCGCGCGCAGCAGCATGGGCGTCGACACCTACAAGGAGCTGCCGCGCGACAAGGACGCCAACTTCCACAACTACGGCGTATTTGGCGAGCTGACCTGGTACGCCGCCGACCGCGACCGCCTGATCACCGGCGCACGCCTGGACCGCGCCTCGGCCAAGGATTTTCGCCAACGCACCGGCTCGGGAATGATGTCGCGCCCCAACCCGACCGCCGGCGACACCCGCGCCGATACCTTGCCGTCCGGCTTTGTGCGCTACGAGCACGACCTGGCGGACACCCCCACCACGCTGTATGCCGGCGTGGGCCACGCCGAACGCTTCCCGGATTACTGGGAGCTGTTTTCCCCCAACACCGGCGCGCTCGGCTCGGCCAATGCCTTCGACGGCGTAAAGCCCGAGAAGACCACCCAGCTGGATTTCGGCGCGCAATACAAAACCGCCGACCTGCAAGCCTGGGCCTCGGCTTACGTCGGCCAGGTGCGCGACTTCATCCTGTTCGACTACCGGCCCGGCATGATGGGCACCACCTCCCAGGCGCGCAATGTCGACGCGCGCATCATGGGCGGTGAACTGGGTGCGGCCTACACACTGACGCAACACTGGAAAGCCGACGCCAGCCTCGCCTACGCCTGGGGCAAGAACAGCAGCGACGGCAAGGCACTGCCACAGATGCCGCCGCTGGATGCGCGCCTGGGCCTGACCTACAGCGAAGATGATTGGAGCGCCGGGGCCTTGTGGCGCGTGGTCGCGGCGCAAAACCGTATCGACCCGAACAAGGGCAATGTGGTCGGCAAGGACTTCGACAAGAGCGGCGGCTTTGGGGTGTTCTCACTGAACGCGGCGTACCGCATCAATAAAAACTTCAAGGTCAGTACCGGTGTCGACAATTTGTTCGGCAAGGCTTATGCCGAGCATTTGAACCTGGCCGGCAACGCCGGGTTCGGTTACCCGGCCAGCGACCCGCAAGCCATCAAGGAGCCGGGGCGCACCCTCTGGACCAAGGTGGATATGAGCTTCTAAAAGCGTCGGGGGCAAGTCGAATCGTCGCACCGCCCCTCCCACATTGGATCGGGTTCACAGATTGAGCCTTGTGAACACAGTCAAGTGTGGGAGGGGGCTTGCCCCCGATGGCGGCCTGACCAACGACAAAAATTCAAGCTTTTGCGGAGCATCCCTGATGACCACTCAAAAAATCTCCTTCTACAACCTGGCCTGGCGCTGGCACTTCTACGCCGGGCTCTTCGTCGCCCCCTTCATGGTGCTGCTGGCCCTGACCGGCATCATCTACCTGTTCAAACCCCAGCTCGATCCCCTGATGTACGGCGACCTGCTCAAAGTGCCCGCCGCCGCGCAGGCACTCAGCGCCGACGCGCAACTGCAACGGGCCAAGGCCGCTTACCCTCAGGCCGCGATCAGCAAATACCTGCCGCCCGCCGACGCCACCAGCAGCGCGCAGTTCGTGATGCAACACCAAGGCCGCGAAATCACTGTATTCGTCGACCCGTATCGCGGCACCGTCCTCGGTGAGCAGGACGCCAAGAACAACCTGCAAGCCATCGCCCGCGCCCTGCATGGCGAGCTGATGATCGGCATCACGGGTGATCGCCTGATTGAGCTTGCTGCCGGTTGGGGCGTGATGCTGGTGGTGTCCGGCCTGTACCTGTGGTGGCCGCGCGGTCAGTCATCGGCGGGTGTGTTATGGCCACGCCTGGGCAGCCGAGGGCGGTTGTTCTGGCGCGACCTGCACGCCGTAGCCGGTTTCTGGGGCGCGGCATTCCTGCTGGTGATGCTGCTCAGCGGCATGACCTGGACGGGGTTCTGGGGCAAGCAATACGCCGACCTGTGGAACACGTTCCCGGCGGCGATGTGGAACAACGTGCCGCAATCGGACCAGCAGGCGCGCAGCCTCAATACCGCCAGCCAGCAGACCGTGCCCTGGGCGATGGAAAACACGCCGATGCCGATGTCGGGCGATCATGCCGAACACATGAATCACGGCGCCATGCATGCAGGCCCCGCCGCGCCCACCGTCAGCCTGCAACAGGTGGTCGACCTGGCCACGGCGCGCCAGGTCGAGCCCGGCTACAGCATCACCTTTCCCACCACGGCCACGGGCGTGTTCACTGTCGCGGTGTTCGCCGACGACCCACGCAACGACGCCACGCTGCATGTGGACCAGTACACCGGCAAGGTGCTCGCCGACGTGCGCTGGGCCCATTACAACGGCGTCGCACGCGCCACCGAAACCGGCGTGATGCTGCACGAAGGCAAGATGTTCGGCTGGGTCAACCAGCTGATCGTGCTGGTGATCTGCCTGATGATCCTGCTCAGCGCGGTGAGCGGCGTGGTGATCTGGTGGAAGCGTCGGCCGCAGGGCGGGCTGGGTGTGCCGCCTCTGCGTCATGATTTGCCCAGATGGAAAACCGCCATGGCGATCATGCTCGGGCTGGCAATCATTTTCCCGTTGGTGGGCGCTTCGCTGATCGTCGTGTGGGTGCTGGACCGCCTGATCCTGTCACGGGTCAGCGTCACCGCTTAGTAGTGGATTGCGCAACGCCCTGTTTTGAAGCTTGCCGTGCACTGCGCAACGGAATGTGGCGCCATGCTGGTGCGCCACTGTGCCGAGGCGCCTCCCGAAACCGCCTGTAATCCTGTGCCTCGCGTAGCAGGCACAGCCCTTGCAAAGTCGTGTGTATCTGCCCAACAAAAACTATCGGTTTTACGGAGATCGCACCATGAAGCGTCGCAGCTTGATCAAGGCTTTCACTTTGTCGGCATCCATTGCCGCCATGGGCATGACCTGGACCCTCCAGGCCGCCGAGACCATCAAGGTCGGCATCCTGCACTCGTTGTCCGGGACCATGGCGATCTCCGAAACCTCGCTCAAGGACATGGCGCTGATGACCATCGACGAGATCAACGCCAAGGGCGGTGTGAACGGCAAGATGCTCGAGCCGGTGGTGGTCGACCCCGCGTCCAACTGGCCGCTGTTCGCCGAGAAAGGCCGTCAGTTGCTGACCCAGGACAAGGTCGCCGTGGTGTTTGGCTGCTGGACCTCGGTGTCGCGCAAATCGGTCTTGCCGGTGTTCGAAGAGCTCAATGGCCTGCTGTTCTACCCGGTGCAATACGAAGGCGAAGAAATGTCGCCGAACGTGTTCTACACCGGCGCGGCGCCGAACCAGCAGGCGATCCCGGCGGTGGAGTACCTGATGAGCGAAGAAGGCGGCGGCGCCAAGCGCTTCTTCCTGCTGGGCACCGACTATGTGTACCCGCGTACCACTAACAAGATCCTGCGCTCGTTCCTGCATTCCAAAGGCGTGGCGGACAAAGACATCGAAGAGGTCTACACCCCGTTCGGCCACAGCGATTACCAGACCATCGTCGCCAACATCAAGAAGTTCTCCGCCGGCGGCAAGACCGCAGTGATTTCCACCGTGAACGGCGACTCCAACGTGCCGTTCTACAAGGAACTGGCCAACCAGGGCCTGAAGGCGACCGACGTACCGGTGGTGGCGTTCTCCGTGGGTGAAGAAGAGCTGCGCGGCATCGACACCAAGCCACTGGTGGGCAACCTCGCGGCCTGGAACTACTTCCAGTCGGTGGAGAACCCGGTGAACCAGAAGTTCGTGGCCGACTGGAAAGCCTACGCCAAGAAACACAACCTGCCAGGCGCAGACAAGGCCGTGACCAACGACCCGATGGAAGCCACCTACGTGGGCATCCACATGTGGGCGCAGGCGGCGGAGAAGGCCAAGTCCACCGACGTCGACAAAGTGCGTGAAGCCCTGGCCGGCCAGACCTTCGCCGCACCGTCCGGCTTCACCCTGACCATGGACAAGACCAACCACCACTTGCACAAGCCGGTGATGATCGGCGAAATCCAGGCTGACGGGCAGTTCTCGGTGGTGTGGCAGACCAACGAGCCGATCCGTGCACAACCGTGGAGCCCGTACATTCCGGGCAATGACAAAAAGCCCGATTACGCCGTGAAGAGTAACTAAAGCCCCACCACAGGCCAAATGTGGGAGGGGCTTGCTCCCGATTGCGGTGGCTCAGTAGCAACTGTGCTGGCTGACACACCGCTATCGGGGGCAAGCCCCCTCCCACACTGTCCGCGCATGATCAGGACATTTTGTTATGCCTACTGCCCTGCACCGCTATTTATTCGCACTGCTGCTGTGGCTGCCTTTGGCCGCACACGCCAGCGACGCCGAAGACTTCATCAACGCCAACCCGGCGCAGCAAGCCAAGCTCCTCCAGGACTGGGCCGCCCAGCCAGACCCGGCGCGCATCGAACTGGTGGACGCGCTGCAACAAGGCCAACTCACCGTCAACGGTGAAACCAAGACCGTACGCCTGAACAACCGCCTGCGCGGCCTGATCGATAATGTACAGGCCAGCCAGCGACTGCTCGCGGCCGATCCCAAGGTACGCCTTGATGCGGCGCGCACCCTGCAAAAAAGCGCGGTGCCGGCCCAGCTTGAATTCCTCGACCAACGGCTCGCCACCGAGCCCGATGAGCAAGTGCACAGCGCCCTCAGCCTGGCCCTGGCCAACCTGCAATTGGTCGACAGCGACCCGGTGGTGCGCCTGGCCGCCGTGCGCTTGCTCGGCAGCACGGGCGATCCGCTGGCCCGCACGCGCCTGGAGACGTTGCTCGCGCCCGGCGTCGAAACCGATGCCACCGTGCATACCGCCGCCGAGACCAGCCTGGCCCAGGTCAAACGCAAATTGATGGTCGGGGAGATCCTCGGCCAAGCCTTCAGCGGCATGTCGCTGGGCTCGATTCTGCTACTCGCGGCCCTGGGCCTGGCGATCACCTTCGGCCTGCTGGGGGTGATCAATATGGCCCACGGCGAAATGCTGATGCTCGGCGCCTATTCCACCTATGTCGTGCAGTTGCTGATGCAGCGCTACGTGCCCCAGGCCATCGAGTTCTACCCGCTGATCGCGCTGCCGGTGGCGTTTTTTGTCACCGCCGCCATCGGCATGGCGCTGGAGCGTACGGTGATTCGTCACCTGTATGGCCGCCCGCTGGAAACCCTGCTCGCCACCTGGGGCATCAGCCTGATGCTGATCCAACTGGTGCGGTTGGTGTTCGGCGCACAGAACGTCGAAGTGTCCAACCCCGCCTGGCTGTCCGGGGGCATTCAGGTGCTGCCCAACCTGGTGCTGCCGTACAACCGCCTGGTGATCATTGCCTTTGCGCTGTTCGTGGTGGTGCTGACCTGGCTGCTGCTGAACAAGACGCGCCTGGGTCTCAACGTGCGCGCCGTCACCCAGAACCGCAACATGGCCGCCTGCTGCGGTGTGCCGACCGGGCGGGTAGACATGCTCGCCTTTGGCTTGGGGTCCGGCATCGCGGGGCTGGGCGGCGTCGCCCTGAGCCAGATCGGCAACGTCGGCCCGGACCTGGGCCAGAGCTACATCATCGACTCGTTCCTGGTGGTGGTGCTCGGCGGTGTGGGCCAGCTCGCCGGCAGCGTCACGGCGGCCTTCGGCCTGGGCATCGCCAACAAGATTCTTGAACCGCAGATCGGCGCCGTGCTCGGCAAGATCCTGATCCTCGCGCTGATCATTCTGTTTATCCAGAAACGCCCGCAAGGACTCTTCGCACTGAAAGGACGGGTGATCGACTGATGAACCAGCCATTGATGCTTACGGCAGCACAGAAAGCCGGCCCCAAGGTGACGATCACCGTCGGCGCGATCCTGCTCGCGGTGCTGCTGGCGCTGCCGTTGCTGTCGCTGTTGCCGGCGGAAAACGCCTTTCATATCTCCGCCTACACCTTGACGCTGGTGGGCAAGATCCTCTGCTATGCCATCGTCGCCCTGGCGCTCGACCTGGTGTGGGGCTACGCCGGGATGTTGTCCCTGGGCCACGGTTTGTTCTTCGCCCTGGGCGGTTATGCGATGGGCATGTACCTGATGCGCCAGGCGTCCGGCGATGCGTTGCCGGCGTTCATGACCTTCTTGTCGTGGACCGAATTGCCCTGGTACTGGGCGGGCACCCAACACTTCTGGTGGGCGCTGTGCCTGGTGGTGCTGGCGCCGGGGTTGCTGGCCCTGGTGTTCGGCTTCTTCGCCTTCCGCTCGCGGATCAAAGGCGTGTATTTCTCGATCATGACCCAGGCCCTGACCTTTGCCGGGATGCTGCTGTTCTTTCGCAACGAGACCGGGTTCGGCGGCAACAACGGCTTTACCAATTTCCGCAGCATCCTGGGCTTCGGCATCACCGAGCCGGGCACGCGGGCGGTGTTGTTCGTGGCCACGGTGCTGCTGCTGGTGACGAGCCTGTACCTCGGTTGGCGCCTGGCCCAGAGCAAGTTCGGCCGGGTGCTCACCGCCTTGCGTGATGCGGAAAACCGTCTGATGTTCTGCGGCTATGACCCGCGCGGCTTCAAGCTGTTCGTGTGGGTATTGAGCGCAGTGTTGTGCGGCTTGGCGGGGGCGTTGTATGTGCCGCAAGTGGGCATCATCAACCCCAGCGAAATGTCGCCGACCAACTCCATCGAAGCCGCCGTGTGGGTGGCGCTCGGCGGGCGTGGCACCTTGATCGGCCCGTTGCTCGGCGCCGGCGTGGTCAATGGCATGAAGAGCTGGTTCACCGTGGCCTTTCCGGAATACTGGCTGTTCTTCCTCGGGGCGTTGTTCATTCTCGTCACCCTGTACCTGCCCAAGGGCGTTATCGGCCTGCTGAAGAAATGAGGAACGTCATGCTTGAACCTATTTTCGACGCGGGCAGCGGCCGCGAGGCCATCGGTATCGGCCAGGCTGCGGGCAAGGGCCTGAACACCCGCCACGGCACCATCCTGACCCTGGAAGACATCAGCGTCAGCTTCGATGGCTTCAAGGCCTTGAACGACCTCAACCTCTACATCGGCGTCGGCGAGCTGCGCTGCATCATCGGCCCCAACGGCGCAGGCAAGACCACGCTGATGGACGTGATCACCGGTAAGACCCGGCCCAGCCACGGCAAGGCCTGGTTCGGCGAAACCCTGGACCTGACCGGCATGAGCGAAGTGCAGATCGCCCAGGCGGGTATCGGCCGCAAGTTCCAGAAACCCACGGTATTCGAAGCCCTCACGGTGTTCGAAAACCTCGAGCTGGCGCAGAAGACCGACAAGTCCGTCTGGGCCAGCCTGCGCGCGCGCTTGAGCGGCGAGCAAAAAGACCGCATCGACGAGGTGCTCGACACCATCCGCCTCACGGCCTCGGCACAGCGCCCGGCCGGGTTGCTGTCCCACGGGCAGAAGCAGTTCCTGGAGATCGGCATGCTGCTGATGCAGGACCCGCAACTGTTGCTGCTGGACGAACCGGTGGCGGGCATGACCGATGCCGAAACCGAATTCACCGCCGAACTGTTCAAGGGCCTGGCGGGCAAGCATTCGTTGATGGTGGTGGAGCATGACATGGGCTTTGTCGGCTCGATCGCCGACCACGTCACCGTGCTGCATCAGGGCAGCGTGCTGGCGGAAGGGTCGCTGGAGCAGGTGCAGGAAAATGAGCGGGTGATCGAGGTCTACCTCGGTCGCTGATCGTTCCCACGCTCCGCTGATCGTTCCCACGCTCTGCGTGGGAATGCCGCCCTGGACGCTCCGCGTCGTTTCATTAGGAGGTTTGAGAATGCTGCAAGTCGACAAGCTGCACCAGTACTACGGCGGTAGCCATATCCTGCGCGGTCTGTCGTTTGACGTGCAGATCGGCGAAGTCACCTGCCTGCTCGGCCGTAATGGCGTGGGCAAGACCACCCTGCTCAAATGCCTGATGGGCCTGCTGCCGGCCAAGGAAGGCGCGGTGAGCTGGGAGGGCAAGCCGATCACCGGGTTCAAGCCGCATCAGCGCGTACATGCTGGCATTGCCTACGTGCCACAGGGCCGGGAAATTTTCGGCCGGCTGACGGTGGAAGAAAACCTGCTGATGGGCCTTTCGCGCTTCCCCGGTGCCCAAGCCAAGGAAGTGCCGGCCTTTATCTACGAGCTGTTCCCGGTGCTGCTGCAGATGAAGCACCGGCGCGGAGGGGATTTGTCCGGCGGCCAGCAGCAACAGTTGGCCATCGGCCGCGCCTTGGCGAGTCGCCCGCGCTTGCTGATTCTCGATGAGCCCACCGAAGGCATACAGCCCTCGGTGATCAAGGAAATCGGCGCGGTGATCAAGAAACTCGCGGCACGCGGTGACATGGCGATTCTCTTGGTGGAGCAGTTCTACGACTTCGCCGCTGAACTGGCCGACCAGTACCTGGTGATGTCCCGTGGCGAAATCGTGCAGCAGGGCCGGGGCGAAAATATGCAAAGCGAGGGTGTACGCGGACTGGTAACCATCTAATCTGTAGCGTCCTAACGATAAGCACAAAACCATGAACCTGCCCGTTACCCCTGCCCTGTTCACCCCCAGCTGGCGCGCCGAGCTGGAACTCGGCTATGCGCGTTTCGGCGACACCACACGCCCGGTGCTGCGCCGCCACCTCGGCCCGCTGCGCGTACAAAAACACCTGTACGCCGAAGGCCCCGAGGTGTGCCAGCACATCATCGTGCACCCGCCGGGCGGCATTGCCGGCGGTGATCGCCTCGACATCAGCGCGCAGGTTGCCCAAGGCGCCTGGGCGCAATTGACCAGCCCCGGCGCGGCCAAGTGGTACCGCGCCAGCGGCCCGGCGTTTCAGCAGTTGGATTTGCGCGTGGAGGCCGGCGCGACCCTGGAATGGCTGCCCCAGGAAACCATCGTGTTCAGCGCCGCCCAGGCCGAACTGAGCACGCGCATCGACCTGCACGGCGATGCGCGGTTGTTCTACTGGGACGTGGTCGCCCTCGGGCGCCCGGCCAGCGGCGAGCAGTTCGACCTCGGCCACTTTCAATCGCACCTTGATATCCGCCGCGACGGCCAGTTGCTCTGGCATGAGCGCCAGCGCATTGTGGGCGGCGATGGGTTGCTGGACTCGCCTATCGGGCTGGATGGGCAACCGGTGTTTGCCACGTTGCTGGTGACCGGTGAAATCGATGCTCAATTGCTCGAACACTGCCGCTCACTGCCCCACGCGGTGCGCGGCGATTTGACCCAACTGCCCGGTTTGCTGGTCGCGCGCTGCCTGGCCAGCGAAGCGCTGCTGGCGCGGGGATGGTTGATTGAATTATGGAAACTGTTGCGCCCGGCGCTGCTTGGCCGCGAAGCGGTATCACCGAGAATCTGGAGCACATGAAGATCAAAATGTGGGAGGGGGCTTGCTCCCGATAGCTGAGTGTCAGGCAATGCATCTGCTACGGACCCACCGCTATCGGGAGCAAGCCCCCTCCCACACTTGATCTGCATTGTATTTAAGAATGTATTTAAAGGACCTTGAACCATGGATTTGACCCCACGGGAAAAAGACAAACTGCTGATCTTCACCGCCGGCCTGGTAGCCGAACGCCGCCTGGCGCGTGGGGTGAAGCTCAACTACCCGGAAACCATCGCCTATATTTCCGCCGCGCTGATGGAAGGCGCCCGCGATGGCCGCACTGTGGCCGACCTGATGCACTACGGCACGACCCTGCTCAGCCGTGAGCAAGTGATGGAAGGCATTCCGGAAATGATCCCGGACATCCAGGTCGAAGCCACCTTCCCGGACGGCACCAAGCTGGTCACTGTCCATCAACCCATTGCGTGAGGCGCGGCAATGATTCGTGATGCTACCGAGCAAGACCTGCCGGCAATCCGCGATATCTACAACGACGCGGTGTTGAACACCACGGCGATCTGGAACGAACAGCCGGTCGACCTGGCTAACCGCCAGGCGTGGTTCAGCGCCCGCCAGGCCCAGGGCTATCCGATCCTGGTGGCGGTGGAAAACGCCGAAGTCACCGGCTACGCCTCGTTCGGCGACTGGCGGCCCTTTGAAGGCTTTCGCTACAGCGTCGAGCACTCGGTGTACGTGCGCAACGACCAGCGCGGCAAGGGCCTCGGCCCGCGCTTGCTGCAGGCCCTGATCGAGCGCGCGCGCAGCTGCGGCAAACAGGTAATGGTGGCGGCCATCGAAAGCGGCAATCTGGCCTCGATCCACCTGCATGAACGCCTGGGTTTCGTCATCACCGGGCAGATGCCACGCGTGGGTATCAAGTTCGGCCGCTGGCTCGACCTGACCTTTATGCAACTGGCCTTGAACCCGGGCGCCGAACCGCCCAAGGAGTGAGATCGATGAGCGCTGCGCAACTGCGTCGAGTCAATGCTGAAAGCTTTGCCCATTACCGCCTCGGCTTGATCGAGCTGTTGCTGGACGCGGTCCGACATGGCGCCTCGGTGGGCTTCATGGCCGACTTCGATGAGACCCAGGCCCGCGCCTACCTGACCGGTGTGCAAGCCGGCATCGAAGACGCCAGCCTGTTGCTGTGGGTGGTGGTGCGCGATGAGCAGGTGGTCGCCAGCGTGCAGTTGGCGCTGTGCCAGAAAGCCAATGGCCTGAACCGTGCCGAGGTGCAGAAGCTGCTGGTGCACAGCCGTGCGCGGCGCCACGGCCTGGGGCAGCAATTGATGAATGCCCTGGAACTCGCCGCACGCCAGCACAAGCGCGGCTTGCTCTACCTCGACACCGAAGCCGGCTCCGGCGCCGAGGCCTTCTACCAGTCGCTGCGCTACACCAAGGTCGGCGAATTGCCCGACTACTGCCAAAGCCCGGACGGGCGCTACAGCCCGACCGCCATTTACTTCAAGACCCTGGGGCAACCTGCATGATTCCTGGCGAATTCCAGATCCAGCCTGGCGAGATCGAACTGAACGTGGGCCGGCGCACCATCAGCCTGAGCGTGGCCAACAGTGGCGACCGGCCGATTCAGGTGGGCTCGCATTATCATTTTTTCGAGACCAATGATGCGCTGACCTTCGACCGCGCCGCGAGCCGCGGCATGCGCTTGAATATTCCGGCGGGCACGGCGGTGCGGTTTGAGCCGGGGCAGAGTCGGGAGGTCGAGCTGGTGGACTTGAGCGGTGGGCGCCGGGTGTTTGGGTTTGCCGGTCGGATCATGGGCGACCTCGACTGATCGTTCCCACGCTCCGCGTGGGAATGCCGCCATGGACGCTCCGCGTCCGCTCTTAACATCGTGACGCAGAGCGTCACAGGATGCATTCCCACGCAAAGCGTGGGAACGATCGAGGACACACACATGAAGATTTCCAGACAAGCCTACGCCGACATGTACG
Source organism: Pseudomonas sp. R1-43-08 (assembly GCF_003852255.1). NCBI lineage: Bacteria > Pseudomonadati > Pseudomonadota > Gammaproteobacteria > Pseudomonadales > Pseudomonadaceae > Pseudomonas > Pseudomonas sp. R1-43-08. The sequence continues at coordinate 696,585 of NZ_CP027734.1, read as the reverse complement.
GCCCCACCGTTGGCGACAAGGTCCGCCTGGCCGACACCGAGTTGTTCGTCGAAGTGGAGCAGGACTTCACCGTGTATGGCGAAGAAGTGAAATTCGGCGGGGGCAAGGTGATCCGTGACGGTCAGGGCCAAAGCCAGTTGCTCGCCCATGAAGTGGTCGACACCCTGATCACCAACGCGCTGATCATCGACCACTGGGGCATCGTCAAGGCCGATGTGGGCCTGAAGAACGGCCGCATCCACGCCATTGGCAAAGCCGGCAACCCCGACATCCAGCCCGGCGTGACCATGGCCATCGGCGCCAGCACCGAAGTGATCGCCGGCGAAGGCATGATCCTCACCGCCGGCGGTATCGACTCCCATGTGCATTTCATCTGCCCGCAGCAGATCGAAGAGGCGCTGACCAGTGGCGTCACCACCATGATCGGCGGCGGCACGGGACCTGCCACCGGCACCAACGCGACCACCTGCACCTCAGGGCCTTGGCACCTGGCGCGCATGCTGCAGGCCAGTGATTCGTTCCCGATGAACATCGGCTTTACCGGCAAGGGCAACGCAAGCCTGCCCGAGCCGTTGATCGAACAGGTCAAGGCCGGCGCCATTGGCTTGAAGCTGCACGAAGACTGGGGCACCACGCCCGCCAGCATCGATAACTGCCTGAGCGTCGCCGATGCATACGATGTGCAGGTGGCAATCCACAGCGACACCCTCAACGAATCCGGCTTCGTCGAAACCACCCTCGCCGCGCTCAAGGGCCGCACCATTCACACCTACCACACCGAAGGTGCCGGTGGCGGGCATGCGCCGGACATCATCAAGGCCTGCGGCTTGCCGAATGTGCTGCCCAGTTCCACCAACCCGACGCGGCCGTTCACCCGCAACACCATCGACGAACACCTGGACATGCTGATGGTCTGCCATCACCTGGACCCGAGCATCGCCGAAGACGTGGCCTTCGCCGAAAGCCGCATCCGTCGCGAGACCATTGCCGCCGAAGATATCCTGCACGACCTCGGTGCGTTTTCGATGATCAGTTCCGACAGCCAGGCCATGGGCCGCGTCGGCGAAGTGATCACCCGCACCTGGCAGACCGCCGACAAGATGAAAAAACAGCGCGGCGCCCTGCCGGGTGACGGCCCGGGCAACGACAACTTTCGCGCCAAACGCTATATCGCCAAGTACACCATCAACCCGGCGATCACCCATGGCATCAGCCATATCGTCGGCTCCATCGAAGTCGGCAAATGGGCCGATCTGGTGCTGTGGCGCCCGGCGTTCTTCGGGATCAAGCCCACGCTGATCCTCAAGGGCGGCGCGATTGCCTCCAGCCTGATGGGCGATGCCAACGCTTCGATTCCGACACCGCAGCCGGTGCACTACCGGCCGATGTTCGCCAGCTTCGGCAGCTCACTGCATGCCACCAGCCTGACCTTTATCAGCCAGGCGGCGCAGGAGGCCGGCCTGCCCGAGGCCCTGGGTTTGAAAAAGCAGATTGCGGTGGTCAAGGGCTGTCGCGAGGTGCAGAAGAGCGACCTGATCCATAACGATTACCTGCCGGATATCGAGGTGGACCCGCAGACGTATCAGGTCAAGGCCGATGGTGTATTGCTGTGGTGTGAACCGGCTGAAGTACTGCCGATGGCGCAGCGGTATTTCCTGTTCTAACAACCGCCTCACTGTAACTGTAGGAGCGAGCTTGCTCGCGAAGCACTCAAGGACGCCGCGTTTATTCAGGTTGTACGCGTTATCGTTGACGATCTTCGCGAGCAAGCTCGCTCCTACATTAAGGCAGCTTAGAAGTTCTCGCGCGGGTTGAAGTTGGCTTTCTTGGCCAGCTCCTGCCACAACGCTTTCACCTCGTCGCTACCTGCCGGCGGCATCACCGCCTTGAGCTGCACGAACAGGAAACCACGCTGGCCAGCCTTGTTCAGCAACCCGTGGCCCTTGGCGCGCATGCGCTGGCCGTTCTGGCTGCCGGCGGGCACCTTGAGGTTGATCTTGCCGGTCAGCGTAGGCACCGGGACTTCCGTGCCCAGCGCCAATTCCCACGGCGCCAGCGGCAGGTTGATCACCAGGTTTTCGCCATCCACTTCGAACTTGGCGTGGGGCGCGAACTTGATGATCAGGTACAGATCACCGTTGGCGCCGCCGCCAATTCCGGGCGCGCCCTGGGCCTTGAGGCGGATGCGTTCACCGTCGGCCACACCGGCCGGGATCTTCACGTTCAGGTTCTTGACCGTATTGCTCACGTGCCGGCCAGAAGCGTCGTACTGAGGCACCTGGAAGCTGATCTGCTTGGACTCGGTGGACAGCGTCTCCTCGAGGGACACCGACAACTGCATCTCTACGTCCTGGCCCTTGCGTCCGGCAGGGCGGCGCTGGCCGCCGCCGAACCCGTCGTTGCGCGAGCCGAAGATCGAGCTGAAGAAGTCCGAGAAATCCTCAGTGCCCGCGCTACCGCCAAAGCCGCCACGGCTCTGCCAGCCAGGTGGCCCCTGGAACGGCTGACCGTGCTGGCCATATTTGCGCAGCTCGTCGTACTCGGCACGCTTGTCAGCGCTCTTGAGGGCTTCATAGGCTTCAGACGCGTCCTTGAACTTGGCTTCGGCGTCTTTTTCCTTGCTCACGTCCGGGTGATATTTGCGCGCGAGCTTGCGATAGGCGGCTTTGATTTCCTTGTCGTCGGCGCTCGGCTCGACACCCAGAATCTTGTAGTAGTCTTTGAAATCCATCGGTGGTTCACCATCCTTAAACGAGATCGCACAGCCCGGACACAAGGTGCGCTGGTTTGCACGTGTTGAGTCTTGCGGCCTGGGGTGCGTCGGAGTTTTACAGGCACTTGCCGTATGCACCAGATGTGGGGGCGAATCACGCGCTTTCAAGCGCTATTTAACGGATGGTCGGCCTACGCATCCGGCGTCGACTGGCATACACTGCGCGGCCGTTTTGCAACCGGAACCCGATCGACATGAAAAACCCATCCCCAGCCCGTGCCTGCGGCATCGACTTCGGCACGTCCAACTCCACCGTCGGCTGGATCCGCCCCGGCGAGGAGACGCTTATCGCGCTGGAGGACGACAAGATCACCCTGCCGTCAGTGGTGTTCTTCAACTTCGAGGAACGCCGCCCGGTGTACGGTCGCCTGGCGCTGCACGAATACCTGGAGAACTACGAAGGCCGCTTGATGCGCTCGCTCAAGAGCCTGCTGGGTTCCAAGCTGATCAAGCACGACACCAGCGTATTGGGCACGGCGATGCCGTTCACCGACCTGCTGGCGCTGTTCATCGGCCAGCTCAAGAGCCGCGCCGAAGCCACCGCCGGCCGCGAGTTCGAAGAAGTGGTGCTGGGGCGCCCGGTGTTTTTCGTCGATGACGACCCGATGGCCGACCAGGAAGCGGAAAACACCCTGGTCGACGTGGCCCGCAAGATCGGCTTCAAGGACATCTCGTTCCAGTACGAACCGATTGCCGCCGCGTTCGACTATGAGTCGACCATCGAAAAAGAAGAGCTGGTGCTGATCGTCGACATCGGCGGCGGTACCTCCGACTTCTCCCTGGTGCGCCTGTCGCCGGACCGTCGTCACAACGACAACCGCCAGAGCGACATCCTCGCCACCGGTGGCGTGCACATCGGCGGTACCGACTTCGACAAGCAGCTCAGCCTGCAAGGCATGATGCCGCTGTTCGGCTACGGCAGCCGCATGAAAAGCGGCGCCTACATGCCGACCAGCCACCACATGAACCTGGCTACCTGGCACACCATCAACTCGGTGTACTCGCAGAAATCCCAGCTGGCCCTGAGCAGCATGCGCTACGACATCGAAGACACCGGCGGCATCGACCGCCTGTTCAAGCTGATCGAACAGCGTGCCGGGCACTGGTTGGCGATGGAAGTGGAAGAGACCAAGATCCAGCTGACCCATGAAGACAGCCGCCTGGTGTTGCTGGACCGGGTTGAGCCTGGCTTGAGCGTGGAACTGAGCCGCAACCTGTTTGAATCGGCCATCGATGGCCTGCTCGAGCGCGTGCGCAACAGCGTGACCCAACTGCTCAACGACGCCTCGGTGGATGTGGCCCAGGTGGACACGGTGTTCTTCACCGGTGGTTCCAGCGGGATCCCGGCACTGCGCCACAGCATCTCGGCGATGCTGCCGAATGCGCGGCATGTGGAAGGGAATATCTTTGGCAGTATCGGCAGTGGGTTGGCGATTGAGGCCAGCAAACGTTACGGCAACTGAGTTGTAACTTGAATCTGCGGCGCCCCCATCGGGAGCAAGCCCCCTCCCACCTTTGATTTGTGAACACGGTCAAAATGTGGGAGGGGGCTTGCTCCCGATGGCGTCAGCCCAGGCAACACAAAACCTAAACCATCCCACCGAGCTTCAGCTCACTCTTCAAATACGCATAATAAATCGGCCCCGCCACCACCCCCGGCAAGCCGAACGCGGCCTCGAACACCAGCATCGCCAACAACAACTCCCACGACTTGGCACTGATCTGCCCGCCGACGATGCGCGCGTTGAGGAAGTACTCGACCTTGTGAATCACGATCAAATACCCCAGCGCCGCCACCGCGACCCAGATCGACAGCGACAACGCGACGATGGTGATCAGGGTGTTGGACATCAGGTTGCCGATTACCGGCAGCAGGCCGAGCAGGAAGGTCAGCACGATCAGGGTTTTGGTCAGCGGCAGGTGAATGCCACACAGCGGCAGCACCACGGCGAGGAACACGGCGGTGAAGGCGGTGTTGAGCGCGGCGATCTTGATCTGGGCGAAGACGATGTTGCGAAACGCCTGGACCAACAGGTGCAGGCGGTCGAACAACGCGGCGGCCAGGGGTTTGCGCTTGGTCAGGTCGGGCACGCGCTGCAGGGCGATGATCGCGCCGAGCACCATGCCGATCAGCAAGGTGACGAACATATGAGCCGCGTCTTTGCCGACCAGTTGCAGTTCGCTCAGGTGTTTGCTCAGCCAGTCGCCGATGGCAACGCGGAATTCGGCGGCGCTGGCGGGCAGATAGGCATCGATGGACGGCGGTAACTGGCCGCGTGCGCGGTCGACCACATGCATGAATTTATCCAGCGAGGCGCCGGGGTTTTCCGCTTCGTGCAGCAGGAAGCTGATCGCGCCGGCGAAGATCAGCGTGAGCACGCTGACGATCAAGGTACCCAGCAAGGCCACCGCCAGCCAGCGCGCACGCCGCCCTTCGATCAGGCGCTGTAGCTGGGGCGTAAGCATGTTGACCAGTTCATAGACCAACAGGCCAGCCAGCAGGCTGGGCAGCAGTTTCAGCGGCAGCACCAGCAGCAACCCGCCGAAAATGATGATGTAGCTGGACAGCAACAACACATGACGCTGAGAAAACGTTGGCATACAGCCTCAAAACGAACGGCGTTAAAGGATGTGCAGGAGCGAGCTTGCTCGCGAAGGTCGCCAACGATAACGCGTTTATTCTGAATAAACGCGGGGGTAATTGAGTTCTTCGCGAGCAAGCTCGCTCCTACAGGGGGGCTGTGTACGAGTGTCGCAGCCTTCTATGGCCTGGGGCTATCAATTCTTCAGGCAAGTACTCATGAAGGTCTTGCGCGCATCACCGGCCAACGCCTTGGTTTTCGCCGACGCGTTGCAATCCTTCATCTTCTGCTGCTGCGGGGTCAGGGTCTTGGCGTCATTGGCCGCCGGGGCCGACAGGCAGGTCTTCATGAAGGCCTTGCGCTCGTCGCCCTTGAGGGTCTTGGTGGAGGCTTCGGCATTGCAGGTGGTCATTTTGTTTTGCTGGGCGGTGGCGGCAAAACCTTGGGAACACAGCAGCAGGCTCATCATGATCAACGGAATACGCAGCATCTTCATGGAGTTTTCTCCCGGTTACCGTGCCGAAGGGCGCGGCCTACAGCGCAGTGTAGTCAAAACTCGTTACAACTTCACCGGCCATGGATATTCCAGTCGCCGCGATGCCAGTACACGGAGTGCTCATGACACATCCGGTTAAATCCGATAAAACTTTTCGCCCTTTGCGCGACTCACAACCTGGAGCGATCACGCCGGCAGAGCGTGGCGTAAAACCGGATTAGCCCCAGGAGATTGAGATGACTGAAGCACACTTGACTGACGTTGCGACCCTGCGCAGCCGCGCCCGCCAGAACGTCGAAAACGGTGCCGTGACCGAAGGCTATAACGCCGACCGCGAAGAAATCATCCGCCTGCTCAACGAAGCGCTGGCCACAGAGCTGGTCTGCGTGTTGCGCTACAAGCGTCATTACTTCATGGCCAGCGGCCTGAAAGCCAGCGTCGCCGCCGACGAGTTCCTGGAGCACGCCACCCAGGAAGCCGAACACGCCGACAAACTCGCCGAACGCATCGTGCAACTGGGCGGCGAGCCGGAGTTCAACCCCGACCTGTTGTCGAAGAATTCCCACGCCCAATACGTGGCGGGCAATTCGCTGAAAGAAATGGTCTACGAAGACCTGGTGGCCGAGCGCATCGCGGTGGACAGCTACCGCGAGATCATTCAGTACATCGGCGATAAAGACCCGACTACCCGTCGCATCTTCGAAGAGATCCTGGCCCAGGAAGAAGAACACGCCGATGACATGGCGGATATTCTGCAGGGTCTGTAACCCGCAACACCGCAATACCCCTGTGGGAGGGGCTTGCTCCCGATAGCATTGTTTCAGTCAAAGATTGATTGGCTGATACACCGCTATCGGGAGCAAGCCCCCTCCCACATTTCGTTATTACTTCACGGTTTTCGGCGCCTTGCCTTCTCGCATCTGTTGCAGCAACGGTGCGCACGCATTCGGCTCGCCGCCACTTGGGGCGACCAGTGCAAGCAACCCGGCAGCCGGGCCGGCGATCACACCCAGGGCGACCATGCCCGCGCCGCGCAGCGCCAGGGGGATGGCTTTCACCCCGGCATTGGGCTTGATGAACGGCCCGTTCACATATAACGGCGAGCGCAGGGAGAACAGACGAAAGCCCTTGGACTCCGGCGTGATGGTCAGGTCCAACTGCTCGGTCGCCATATTCGCTGTGCCATCGACGTAGATGATCGCGTTCTCGGTATCGAACACAAACAAGCGTGTCGTCGCCAAACCGGTCTTGATGCCGAAGTCCGCCGCCGCGCAGTTGATCTTCACTTCCTTGTCGCCAAACAGGCGCCCCACCACGTAGTTGCCCACGTTAAGGCCAGCGATTTCCATCAGGCCACGGCTGATGGCGCCGTCGTTGATCAGCATCTTCAAGTCACCGTTGGCCGTGCCCAGCAGTGCTGCCACGGAGTTGCCGCGCCCGGCAATATCGGCGTCGCCGTTGAGTTCACCAAAGCTGGTTTTCATCGGTTCAAAGGTCGGGAACAGCTGTTTGAGCTTGAAGTTACGCGCCGTGAGTTTCGCGCGGCCTTCCATCGGCGTGGTGCGGCCGTTCAAGCGGATCTGCGCATCGAGTTTGCCGCCGGCCACGCCGAAGCGCAGGGGCTCGAGGCTCAGCTCACCATCATTGAGCACCAGGTGCGTATAGAGGTCGGTGAAAGGCAGGTCGGCGCTGTGCACAATGCGTTTGCCGGTGAATTCCACGTCGGCATCCATCTCGCGCCAGCGCTCGGTGCGGAACTCTTCAACCGGCAAGACTTTGGTGGCCGGTTGTTTGCTTTCGCCGCCACGGGCTTTCTGCTTGGCGTTGGAGTCGGCGCCGATCAAGGGTGCCAGGTCATCCATCAGCAGCTGGTTGGACACCAGCGCGCCGCTGAGCTTGGGCCGTGGCTGGCTCGCAACGTAGGCCAGGTTGCCGTGGATGTCGCTGTTGCCGATCTTGCCGTTGAAGTTTTCATAACGAAATGAAGCGCCGCTGGCTTCGTGCAGCTTGGCGATCAAATGACCGTCGGTTGAGTACGCCGGCGAATCGGGCAATGTCACGCCAGTCAACGGGTAGAGGTTGCCGAGGCTGCTGCCCGACAGCTTCAGGCGCAGGTCGAGGGCGCCGAGGTTGAGCGGGTCGGTCAGGGTGCCGGCCAGGGCGATGCTGGTGTCGGCGATCTGGACCTGGGCCTGCAGCGGGAACGGCTTGGCCGCGTCCTGCAAGGCGAGCAGCCCGCCAATCTTGCCGGTGCCGGCGAGCGTCTGGCCATGGTATTGGCCTTTGACCTTGAGGCCGAACGCATAGTCCTGCGGCGCCGAGCCTTTCTCCAAGGCCTTTTTGGCATCGGCGTCACCGACGATTTCACCGAAAGGAATCGGTTTGCCCAGCGGGTCGATGATCACATCGAGGCGGGTCTTGAGGGTCTGGTCGTCGAGGGTGACGTGGCCCTTGTCGAAGCCGATGGCGCCGATGTCCACCACCCAGCTGGAAGGCTCGGCGTCGGGGTCCTTGGGGTCGAACTTGAAGGTCCAGTTGGCCCGGCCGTCCGCCAGGCGCTGCAGGTCGGCGCTCGGTTCGGTGAGGTCGATACGCGGGATCACCACACGTTGTGCCAGCAAGGCCAATGGCGAAATACGCAACTCGACTTTCTTCAGCGTGACCATCTGCGGCTGCTTGGACCAGTCGGGGTTGCCCAGGCTCAGGTCTTCGGCAATCACATGGGGCCACGGCACCCACGCCCGCCAGCCGCCTTCGTCGGGCTCGCGCTGCCACACCACCGCCAAGTTGCCATTGATGGCGAACGGGCGGTGCAACTCTTCGGAGACCTTGGCATTGAGGGGGGCTTGATGCGGTTCCAGTCGAAGAACACCAGGACCAATACCGCGATGGCAATCAACAGAACGAAGCTGGCGCAGCTCCAAGCGACAATTTTTCGAGTGCGCGTCATTGCACAGGGCTCCTGAATACGACTGGCTGGGCAACAGCCTTTGACACAGCTTATAGGACTACGACTGGCAAAGTGCCTGGGGGTTTAACGCAACGGCCGATTTAGCCGAAAAAACCGATTTTCCTGATCAATCCGACAAGGTTGATCATCAACGACGCACCATTGTTACCCAGGTTCGTGTCGAAAATACCCACCCCGGTGCAAAACCGCGTGCTTGAGAGGCGCGTTCTAGAGCCTCCCGTGGGAACAATCAATTCTGTTGATTATTACCATTGTCTTTATGAACTTTTATATCGACTTATCAAGAGTAGCATTAGCCCTGTACCCACTTTATCGCCCTCCCAAGGAGCAACCCTCATGAAACGCCAAGTCGCTACCGTCCTGTTATCCATCCTGGCTTCCAGTGCCTTTGCCCTGCCAGCTGCCGAACAGGCCACCCCACAGAACAAAGCCCAAGCCGTGCAGTCCAGCCAGACCCTGGCGCGCAGCGGTTCGCAAGAAGACGAAAATCGTGACTACGCCAAAGGCGCCGTCGCTGAAAACGGTTCGGAACAGGCCAACAAACGCGCCTACACCGAAGGCCTGACCGAAGGTGGCAACGACCGCCTGCAAGAAAAAGGTCTGGTAGAAGGCGGTGCTGAACAAGCCAATGATCGTGCCTACACCCAAGGTCTTGCCGAAGGCGGTGCCGACCGTCTGGAAGAACTGCATCAAGCACAGAGCTAAGCCCATGGTGGCCCAGAAAAAAGCCCGGTCTGTCGATCGGGCTTTCGCTTTTATATAGACCGCGTCACGTCTCGCCCCCGCCAAGTTCGACGCCGGCAAAGCGGTTTTGCTAGAGTGCGTCGCTGTACTCGCCGACAAAGCCCATCCGCTCATGCTGCCCCGCGCCGAACAGAAGCAACAGACCCGCCTCGCCTTGATGGACGCTGCCCGCCATCTGATGGAGTGTGGCCGTGGGTTTGGCAGCCTGAGTCTGCGCGAAGTGGCCAAGACAGCGGGTATCGTGCCTACCGGGTTCTATCGCCATTTCGCCGACATGGACGAGCTTGGGCTCGTATTGGTCAGTGAAGTCGGCCAGACCTTCCGCGCCACGATTCGCCTGGTGCGCCACAACGAATTCGTAATGGGCGGGATCATCGATGCGTCTGTGCGGATCTTTCTCGATGTGGTCTCGGCCAACCGTTCCCAATTCCTGTTCCTGGCCCGCGAACAATATGGCGGTTGCCTGGCGGTGCGCCAGGCCATCGGCGCCCTGCGCGAAGACATCACCCGCGACCTGGCGGCCGACCTCACGCTGATGCCCAAGCTGCAACACCTGGATGCCGAAGGTTTGCACGTAATGGCCGACCTCATCGTCAAAAGCGTATTCGCCACCCTGCCCGACATCATCGACCCACCCGCCCACGCGTTGCCTGCCCATCTCACGCCCCAGGCGAAGATCACCCAGCAATTGCGCTTCATCTTTATCGGCCTCAAGCATTGGCAAGGCCTGGGCAGTACCGAGTAATGCCTCAGCCGGCCGTATGAAAGCGCTTGGCCGTGGTGTAGTTCTTGCTCCAATAGGTATTGCTCAACGAATCGATACGCACATTTTTGCCGGTACGCGGTGAATGAATGAATTTGCCTTCGCCGATATACAGCCCGACGTGACTCACCCGCCCCTGCCCGTTGCCTTTGAAAAAGACCGCGTCGCCCGGCTTCAACGCAGTGCGCTTGATGGTCGCGGCGGTGGAACGGTGCATCGCAGCCGTAGTGCGCGGAAGCTGAATATTCGCTTCGGTCTTGAAGAGATAGACCAGGAAACTGCTGCAATCGAACCCTTGCTCGGTAGACGTACCGCCCCACTTGTAGGGTGTGCCGAGCAATTGATGGGCCCGGTCGATCACATCGTCGACCGAGGACGATGCGGGCTTGGAAACAAAGGTGGGCGGCTGTTGAAGAGTGGCCGAGGCTGATGAGATAAGGCACGACAGGCTGACAATGACGGAACAGATAAGTGACTTGAACATGATGAACATCGCAGTGAATTAAACACGGCGCGAATCTTAAACAACCCCCGTGTAACTTCACGAAGGCCGATTCCCGTAGCCTTGTGGGAAAAATCCTTAAAAACGCCACGAAGAATTGGATGAAAGAAGTTTCATGCAACACACGGCCGCTCACCACGCAAAATGCCCTTTTCCGGTGCTAAAACCCGCTTAAGCGCACCAAATTGCAACACAGATGCACTCAGCGAGTGCCCTGCCTTGTGGCGCTCGCGCCCTGCTGACAGGAAATTCCTACGCGCCTGCCGGGTTGGCAAGCCCCTTGCTCTAGCTCCCTTATCGCTCATAGCCGGAAGCTTTCTGATGCTGGTGATCCACCGCCGAATCGCCCCGCAAGCCCTCTGGGCCGCCGAACTGCTGCTGAACTTCGAAGCCCGCAGCAAAAGCCGCCTGCGCTGTTTCAGTGCCGAGGGTGAAGACGTCGGCCTGTTTCTGGAGCGTGGGCAACCGCCGCTGCATGATGGCGAATTCCTACAAGCTGAAGACGGACGCGTCGTACGTGTCTGCGCGCGCCCTGAACAGCTGCTGCATGTCACCTGCCGCAACGCGTTTGAACTGACCCGCGCCGCCTATCACCTTGGCAACCGCCATGTGGCCCTGCAGGTTGGCGATGGCTGGCTGCGCCTGCTCGATGACTATGTGCTCAAGGCCATGCTTGAGCAGCTGGGCGCCGACGTGCACACCATTGAGGCGCCCTTCCAGCCTGAACACGGGGCCTACGGTGGTGGCCATCATCATTCGCGGCATGGCGATGAAGCCTTCAACTACGCGCCCAAGCTGCATCAGTTCGGCGTGCGTCTATGAACCCAGCCTGGGCGCTGTTGCGCCTGGCCAGTCCGCAGTTGCCGATTGGTGGCTACAGCTATTCCCAGGGCCTGGAAATGGCCGTGGACAACGGCCGCGTCAACGATGCCGCCAGCGCGCGGCGCTGGATCAGCGATCAATTGCTGCTCAACCTCGCGCGTTTCGAAGCGCCGTTGCTGCTCGCCCATTGCCGCGCGGCCACAGAACAGGCGTGGCCACGCCTGGCGCAGCTGTGTGAAGAACACCGTGCCAGCCGCGAAACCCGCGAGCTGTATCAGGAGAGCCGGCAGATGGGCTACTCCCTGCAGCAACTGCTCAATGGCTTGCCGGAACTGGACGCCGCCGCCCGCGACTTTCTTGCCCAACACCCTGAACCCCATCTCGCCCTCGGCTGGGCGCTGGCCGCGCGGGCCTGGGCAATCAGCCCCGAAGACGCGCTCGCCGCCTGGCTATGGAGCTGGCTGGAAAATCAACTGGCCGTGCTGATGAAAACCCTGCCCCTGGGCCAGCAAGCCGCGCAGCGCCTGACCAGCGAGCTGCTGCCGCTGTTGCAACAGGCCCAGCAGGAGGCCGACCGCATCGAACCCGATCATCTGGGCAGCGCCGCCTTTGGCCTGTCTTTGGCGTGCATGGCTCATGAACGCCAGTACAGCCGCCTGTTCCGTTCCTGAGACTGTTTTTGGAGAACCTGACATGAACACACAACCCCTGCGCGTCGGCATCGGCGGCCCGGTAGGCTCCGGCAAGACCGCCCTGACCCTGGCCCTGTGCCTGGCGCTGCGCGACCGCTACAACCTGGCGGTGGTCACCAACGACATCTACACCCGCGAAGACGCCGATTTCCTGGTGCGCAACCAGGCCCTGGCGCCGGAGCGCATCATCGGCGTGGAAACCGGCGGCTGCCCGCACACGGCCATCCGCGAAGATGCCTCGATCAACCTGGAGGCGGTGGACCAACTCAACCGGCGTTTTCCCGGCCTGGACCTGATTCTGGTGGAGTCCGGCGGCGACAACCTGTCGGCGACGTTCAGCCCCGAGCTGTCAGACCTGACCATCTATGTGATCGATGTGTCCGCCGGCGACAAACTCCCGCGCAAGGGCGGGCCCGGTATTTGCAAATCCGACCTGCTGGTGATCAACAAGATCGACCTCGCGCCGCTGGTGGGTGCCTCGCTGGAGTTGATGAACAGCGACACCCAACGCATGCGCAATGGCAAACCCTTTGTGTTCAGCAACCAGAAAACCGGCGTCGGCCTGGATGAAATCGTCGCCTTTATCGAACGCCAAGGCCTGCTGACCGCTGCCTGATCCCCCTACGGAGCCTGTGTATGAACCTCAAGAAACTGTTCGCCGCCGCCACGTTGCTGCTGGCCCCCGCCCTCGCGTTTGCTCACCCGGGTCACGGCGACAATGGCCTGGTTGCCGGCATCAGCCACCCGCTGGGCGGTCTCGATCACTTGCTGGCCATGGTTGCGGTCGGGTTGTGGGCGGCGCAGCAAAAAGGCAATGCACGCTGGGCTCTGCCTTGCGCTTTCGTCGGCACCATGTTGATTGGCGGCATGCTGGGGTTTGAAGGCCTGCAATTGCCGGCGCTGGAAAGCGGGATTGCCGCCTCGGTGCTGGCGCTGGGCCTGGCGGTGGCGCTGGTAGTACGGCCGCCGTTGTTCGTGGCGGTGGCGGCGACGGCGTTGTTTGCCCTGTTTCACGGCGTGGCCCATGGCTTGGAACTGCCGGACATGTCCAGCCCCTGGGCGTATGCGGCGGGGTTTGTCGGCGCAACTGCGGCGCTGCACGCGGCGGGCTATGCGGTGGTACGTTTGCTGCCAGCGGCGGCGGCACCGTTGGTGCGGGTGGCCGGGGCTGCGTCGGCGGCGACTGGGGTCTGGTTGTTGGCGGGCTGATAGATCGTTCCCACGCTCCGCGTGGGAATGCAGCCGGGGACGCTCCGCGTTCCTACGCATGACGCGGAGCGTCATGAAAAGCATTCCCACGCAGAGCGTGGGAACGATCAGCCTGATACCATGCGCGCCACACCCCTGCCGTGACGACGCCAGCCGATGCCCCAACCTCTTTTGAACTCCGTGCTCACGCACTTCCACAACCTGATCGTGCCGCTCTGGCAGGGCCCGGGCTGGAATGCCGACCTGGCGCTGCCGTACGAGGCACTGGACGCCGATCACCAGCCGTTACCCCCACAACGCTACCGCGCCATGGCCTGCGCCCGGCAGTTGTACCTGTTCGCCAGCCTGATCGGCGAACCCGGTGCAGCCTTTGCCGAGGAACGCGCCGCCACACTGTTCCGCTCCTTGCAACGACACTTCCACGACGCCGAACACGGCGGCTGGTTCTACAGCATCGACCCGGCCGGGCAGCCGCTGGATAAACGCAAAGACCTCTACACCCACGCCTTCATCATCTTTGCCTGCGCCCATTATTGGGCCAAGGTGCGTGAACCGTTGGTGGAATCGGTGCTCAATGCCGCGCTTGCCGTGGTCGCCGAACGCTTCGCCAGCGGCGACGGCCTCTACGAAGCGGTGCTCGAGCGCAACTGGTCAAGCCTCAAGTCGGGCCCCTTGCAGAACCCGCTGATGCACCTGGCCGAAGGCTTTCTCGCCACACTGGCGGTGCGTGACGATCCCCTCACGCGTGACGCATTGCTGGACTTGGCCGGCGCCCTGCAAAAGCGCTTTATCGACCGCCAGCACGGCGTAATGATGGAAAAACCCCTGGGCGCTGTGGATAACTGGTTCGAGCCAGGGCATCAGTTCGAGTGGTTCTTTTTGCTCGAGTCGTCGCAGGTGCTGCGCGGTACAGCGCTGCATGCCTCACTGACGCGAGCGTTTGCGTATGCCGAGCAAAAGGGTGTGGATAAGTTAAGCGGTGCGGTCAGCGGCATGCTGTCTGTGGATGGCACGGTGCGCGACGGCACCCAGCGTATCTGGGCGCAGGCTGAATACCTGCGGGCGTTGACCCTGAGACCTGACAGCGAGGCAGTGCTGCAGCGTCAATTGCTGGCGCTGCAAGAGCATTTCCTGCATGGGAAGGGTTGGCATGAATGCCTGGATGCCGACGGTCAGGTGAGCCGCCGGGATATGCCTTCTACCACACCTTATCATTTGGCGACTTGCTATCAGGGTCTGACCCAGCATTTGGGCTGACCTTCAGGCCTCATCGGGAGCAAGCCCCCTCCCACACTTTGATTTGTGAATGCATTCAAATGTGGGAGGGGGCTTGCTCCCGATGGCCTCACCTCGGTCTAACTGACTTCACGCAATCCACTTGCGATCCCCCGTAAAACTGATCGTCAGCCAGCGAGCCGCATCCGGCGTGCCGAGCCCAGTGGATATCTCTTCGCGCAGCCGGTCGAGGGTCGCGACGTTATCCACCGGGTAATCCGCCGGCAACACCACATGAATTTCGATGAACCGCGCCCGCCCGTGCTTTTGCACATAGGACACGTAGTCGTCGAAGCCATGCCTGGCCTTGGCCGCGTCCATCACTTCACGCACGGTGTCGTCCAGGTGATCCGGGGCGATCCCCAGCACCTCACGCAACGCCGGGCGCAGGATCTTGAACGCCGGTGCCAGCATGCTCAGGGCCAACAGGATCAGGATCAGCGGGTCGACATACACCGCCCATTCGCCATACCCCTGGGACTTGAGCAGCAGTGCCGCCAGAAAGCTGATCAACAGGCCTACCGACAGCATCGCATCCACCAGCCAACTGATGTTGTCGAACTGGATCAGCGAGGATTTCAGCGTGCGATTGCGGTAGCGCACATAGAAGAAGTAGGCGAACTCCACCACGGTAAACACCGCCGCATAAATGATCACCAGCCCCAACTCGATCTCGCGCCCGCCGTTGATGATGCCGAACACGCCGTTGAGAAACGCATAGATGGCGATCAACAGCAGAAAGCTGCCTTCGATCAACAGCACCATAGGCTCCAGGTGCCAGTAACCGAACTGGAACCGCTCGTTGCTTTTCTTGGCGATCAGCTTGGCCGTGATCAGCATCAACACCTTGATGGCGGTGGCGATCAGCGAGAAAAAGCCGTCGAACAGAATGGATTGGGCGCCGGATATCACACCCGTGACAATCCCGGCGATCGCAACTGCGAACATCAGGATGGTCGATTGTTTGAGCAGTGCCTGCTCACCTCGGTTACTCACATTTCCTCCCGTCAAAACCTTTAAACCGCACAGTGCGGAGGGTTTTCAGGAGCGGAGTGTACCTTTGATCGTTCCCACGCTCTGCGTGGGAATGCATGGTGTGACGCTCTGCGTCACCAGCAAAGCGCGACGCAGAGCGTCCCCGGCGGTATTCCCACGCGGAGCGTGGGAACAATCAGTTGAGCCTTACTTGGCCCCACGCTCAATCGCAAACCCAGCCCAGGTCTGGCTCACCGGCATCAGCTCCAAGCGGTTGATATTCACGTGCGCCGGCGTATTCAGCACCCAGAAGATCGTGTCGGCAATATCCTGCGGCTGGATCGGCTCGGCGCCCGCGTAGGTCGCGTCATAACGCGCCTGATCACCGCCGAAACGCACCAGGGAAAATTCGCTCTCGCACAAGCCCGGCTCGATGTTGGTCACCCGCACACCGGTGCCTTGCAGATCGCAGCGCAGGTTCAGCGAGAACTGCTTCACGAACGCCTTGGACCCGCCATACACATGGCTGCCCGGATAAGGGTAGTTACCGGCGATGGAACCCAGGTTGATGATCCCGGCGCCACGGCCATGGGCGATCAGGCGCGGCAGCAGCAGGTTGGTGGTGGTCAGCAGCCCTTTGATATTGGTGTCGACCATGGTTTCCCAATCGTCGAGGTTGCACTTGGGCGCAGGGTCGGTGCCCACGGCCAGGCCGGCGTTGTTGATCAGCCCGCGCAACGTGGCGAACGAGGGCGGCAGGTTGGCAATGGCGTCTTCCATGCCTTTGCGATCCCGCACGTCCACCACCAGGCCATGCACTTCGGTCTGCTTGGAGAGCTCTTCGACCAGCGCATTCAAGCGCTCGGCACGCCGGCCGGTGAGCACCAGTTTCCAGCCGGCGTCGGCAAAACGGCGGGCACAGGCTTCACCGAAACCTGAAGTGGCGCCAGTAATAAACAGCGTGTCGGACATGGTGGTCTCCTTGCGGGCAACGGGAAAAGTTGCCAGCAGAATGCCCTTACGCTGCCCTCGCGGCAACCGCTACGCGCGCATCTTCCTACTCGCCTGATCACTTTTTAACCACGCCGGGCAGAGCTATGCAGATCAGGGCCTGCAGCCACATACGCGCAGGTTATCCACAACTGCGCCCACAGTCTTTGGGGGCAAGTGCAAATCGCCTTGAGCCGCGTGATACAAGGCCTGCAGGAGCTTTTAGAAAGTTTTTTGCTTGACCTGGAAAGAGGCGTATGTAGGCGTTTTCCCCGGTGAACATCTAGACGATGGCTCCAGGCCAGTCATTCCGGCCTCTGCGGCAGTCTTTCCAGAGTTTAGTCACAGACTTATCCACAGGCAGGAGTGACATGCAACGGTCATATACCTGTGTCTTTAAACAGGTTGACAAACCCCTCGAAGGGTCGCGAAAAAGTGGCTGATCAAATACTAACCACACCGCTGCAAGCCACGGTTTCAGAGGCCTGCAGCCAGCTACTCCCACCTTACCCACAGCCGGTTCCACAGCGGATGGGGACAAGTCAAAACTGTGACAAAACAGGGATTTGCGGCGGCTATATGTCGCGCTTTGGAGGGGAGCTGAATTTGTTTTCCACAATTTGGCGCAGGCCTTGTGGATCACACAAAACAATGTGGGAGGGGGCTTGCTCCCGATAGCGTTTTGTCAGTCAGCACATCTGAAACTGACACTCCGCTATCGGGAGCAAGCCCCCTCCCAGAGGATACCGCGCAGTCAGTGCCCGCCCAGGTAGGCGTTGCGCACTTCCTCATTCACCAGCAGTTCCTTGCCCGTACCGGTCAGGCGAATCTCGCCGTTGACCATTACATAGGCGCGGTCCGACAAGCGCAGGGCGTGGTTGGCGTTCTGCTCCACCAGGAAGATGGTCATCCCGGTGGAGGCCAGCTCGCGCAGGGTGGAAAAGATCTGCTTCACCACGATCGGCGCCAGGCCCAGGCTTGGCTCATCGAGCAGCAACAGCTTGGGCCGGCTCATCAGCGCGCGGGCGATGGCGAGCATTTGCTGCTCGCCACCAGACATGGTCATTGCGCGCTGGTTACGCCGCTCCTTGAGCCGTGGAAACAGCTCGAACATGCGCTGCATGTCTTCCTGCGCGAACTTGTCGCCAATGGGGATGGTGCCCATCAGCAGGTTTTCCTCGACGGTCATGTCGGGGAATACCCGCCGCCCTTCCGGCGATTGCGCGATGCCGTTGGAGGCGATGTAGTGGGACGACTTGTGGGTAATGTCCACGCCGTTGTAGAGAATCTGCCCCGACTCGGCCCGTGGCTGGCCGAAGATCGACATCAGCAGCGTGGATTTGCCCGCGCCATTGGAGCCGATCAGGCTGACGGTTTCGCCCTCGTTGATGTGCAGCGAGACTTTTTTCAGGGCCTGGATCGGGCCGTAGAACACGTCCAGGTCCTTCATTTCGAGGATAGGCCCGTTCATACGAGTTCCTCTTCGTCTGCGCCCAGGTAGGCGGCGATCACTTTCGGGTCGTTGCGGATCGCGTCCGGCCCGCCTTCGGCGATCACGTTGCCGTGGTCCAGCACCACGATGTGGTCGGAAATACTCATCACCATGCCCATGTCGTGTTCGATCAGCACCACTGTGAGGTCGTGTTCGTCGCGCAGCAGGCGAATCATCGCGCTGAGGGCTTCGGTTTCCTGAGGGTTGAGGCCCGCTGCCGGTTCATCCAGGCAGATGATCTGCGGCCGCGTGCACATCGCGCGGGCGATTTCCAGGCGGCGCTGCTGGCCGTAGGAAAGCTCGCCGGCGAGGCGGTTGGCGCAGTCCACCAGGTCGACCACTTCCAGCCAGTAGAAGGCGTGGTCGAGGGCATCGCTTTCAGCTTTGCGGTAGCCCTTGGTGTTGAGGATACCGGCGAGCATGTTGCGGTTGACCCACATGTGCTGGGCCACCAGCAGGTTTTCCAGCACCGACATTTCCTTGAACAGGCGAATGTTCTGGAAGGTCCGCGCCAGGCCCGCGCGGTTCACCAAATGGGTGCCGCCGAACATCTTGTAGTACACCCGGCTGAAAAAGCTTTTCGGCGAGACGAAATCGGTGGCCTGGAAGCGCTCACCCAATAACTGGATCACATTGGTCTGCTTGCCACGCACGTTGAGTTCGATCTTGCCGCCACTGGCCTTGTAGAAACCGGTGAGGCAGTTGAACACGGTGGTCTTGCCTGCGCCGTTGGGGCCGATCAGGGCAAAGATCGAGTTGCGCTTTACCTTGAGGCTCACGTCGCTCAAGGCCTTGATGCCACCGAAGTGCATCATCAGGTGTTCAACGGAAAGGACGACTTCCTTGCTCATGGCGCCACTCCTTTACGTGGTGTCACACCGGTACGGCTGATGCGGATCAAGCCGCGCGGTCGCCAGATCATCATCACCACCATCAGCACGCCAAACAGCAGCACGCGGTATTCAGAGAAGCTGCGCAGCAGTTCCGGGGCAACGGTCAACACGAACGCCGCGATCACCACACCGACCGTCGAGCCCATGCCGCCCAAGACCACGATGGCCAGGATCAGCGCCGACTCGAAGAAGGTAAACGACGACGGGTTGACGAAGCCCTGGTAGCTGGCAAAGAACACCCCGGCCAAACCGGCCGTGGAGGCACCGATGGTGAACGCCGAGAGCTTGACCAGTACGTGGTTCAGGCCCATCGAGCGACAGGCGATTTCATCTTCGCGCAGGGCTTCCCAGGCACGCCCGACCGGCATGCGGGTCAGGCGATGCTTGATGTACAGCACGGCCAGCACCACCAGGAACAGCACGATGTAGATGAACATGAACTTGATATTGGGGTTGTAATCAATGCCGAAGAACTCGTGGAACGGGATGCCGCCGTCCTTGGCACGCTTGCCGAACTCCAGGCCGAGGAAGGTCGGCGAAGGCACCGGCATGCCGTTCGGGCCACCGGTGAACGACAGCCAGTTGTTGAGCACCAGGCGAATGATTTCACCGAAGCCCAGGGTCACGATGGCCAGGTAGTCACCATGCATTCGCAATACCGGAAAGCCGAGTATGCACCCCGCCAACGCCGCCGCGATGGCGGCCAGCGGCAGCACCGTCCAGAAACCCAGGCCGAGGTATTGGTAACCCAGCGCCAGGCCGTAGGCGCCGATGGCGTAGAACGCCACATAACCCAGGTCGAGCAGACCGGCCAGGCCCACCACGATGTTCAGGCCCAGGCCGAGCAATACGTAGATCAGCCCGAGGATCACCACGGTCAGCAGGTACTTGTTGGCAAAGATCGGAAACACGATGGCGATCACGATCAACGCCGGAATGATCCAGCGCAGCCGCGACTTGTAGTCCGGCGCCAGCACGTGCACGCCGGAGCCGCTGCTTTCGAAACCCTGCAGGATCTTCACGCCCTTGGGGGTTTGCAGGAACAGGCTGAGGGCAAAGCGCCCGGCCATCACAATGGCGACCAACGTGGCCACGCGCGCCGGTTCCAGGTTGAAGCTGTAGCCGTCGAGCACCACGCCGACGATCGGGCCGAACACGATCAGCGAAATCAGCCCGGCGAGGACCGTATCGACCACACTTTTCTTGATATCGATAGATTTGGCAGCAGACATGTTTACACCTTCGCCACAAGTGGGCGACCAAGCAGGCCCTGGGGACGGAAAATCAGAATCACCACCAGCAGGGAGAAACTGAACACGTCTTTGTAGTCGGAGTTGATCAACCCCGAGAACAGCGACTCGGAGATACCGAGGATGATCCCGCCCAGCATCGCCCCAGGCAGGGAGCCGATGCCGCCGAGTACCGCTGCGGTAAACGCCTTGATGCCGATGATGAAGCCGGCATAGAAGTCGAAGGTGCCGTAATTGAGGGTGATCAGCACGCCGGCCAGCGCGGCCATGGCGGCGCCGATGACGAATACGTAGGAGATCACGCGGTCGGTGTTGATGCCCAGGATCGAGGCCATCTTGCGGTCTTGCTGAGTGGCGCGGCACATGCGGCCGAGCTTGGTGTATTTGATGATGTAGGTGAGCAGCGCCATGCCGGCGAATGCCGCCACGAGGATGAACACTTTGGTGTAGGTGAGTTGCACGAACCCGGTGCCGATATCGACGCGCCAGGCGCCGGCCAGCAGGGTGGGAATGCCTTGTTGCTTGGCGCCTTGGGCGATCTGCGCGTAGTTCTGCAGGATCAGCGAGATACCGATGGCGCTGATCAGCGGAGCCAGTCGGGTGGAGTTGCGCAGCGGTTTGTAGGCGACACGTTCGATGACCCAACCGTACACGCCGGTGACGACGACGGTGAAGACCAAAGTGCCGAGGATGAGCAGCGGGAAGGATTCGATGCCGAAGTAAGCCAGCAGTGCCAGACTGATCGCCGCGAGGTAAGCGGAAATCATATAAACCTCGCCGTGGGCGAAGTTGATCATGCCAATGATGCCATAGACCATTGTGTAGCCGATGGCGATCAGGCCATAGACCGACCCGAGGGTCAGGCCGTTGACCAGTTGCTGCAGGAAAATACCATCCATAACGCAATCTCACGCGGTGAGCACCTGCACACCGGTGGGTGTGCGGCGCTTCTGGAGGAAAAGACAGATCTTGATAACAGCACGGTCTCCTGTGGGAGGGGGCTTGCTCCCGATTGCGGTGTGCCAGTCAATAGATTTGAACCTGATCCACCGCTATCGGGAGCAAGCCCCCTCCCACATTGGGACTGTGGTGCAGAGCCTTACTTCTGCTTTTCCAGCTGGTGGTATTTACCGTCTTTGTCCCACTGGTAAACCACATAGTCGGAGATTTTCAGGTCGCCCTTGGTATCCCAGGCCTTTTCGCCCATGACGGTTTTAACCGGGTGAGCCTTCAGCCACTTGGCCGCGTCCTCGCCCTTGTTCGACTTGGCGCCGTTGAAGCCGGCGGCCAGGGCCTGGATCGAGGCGTAGGCGTACAGGGTGTAGCCTTCGGGTTCGGTGCCGTTTTTACGGAACTGCTCGACCACCGCCTTGCTGTCCGGCAGCAGGCGCGGGTCGGCGCCGAAGGTCATGTAGACGCCGTCCACGTACTGCGCACCACCGGCGGTCGCCACCAGTTCGTCGGTCACTATGCCGTCATCGGACATGAACTTGACGTCTTTCAAACCAGCTTCACGAATCTGGCGAACCAGCGGGCCGGCTTCCGGGTGCAGGCCGCCGAAGTACACGACGTCGGCGCCCAGGGAGCGGATCTTGGTGACCAGCGCGCTGAAGTCTTTCTCGCCACGGGTCAGGCCTTCTTCCAGCACCGGCTTCACGCCGCGCTTGGTCAACTGGGCAGCGGTGGCGTCGGCCAGGCCCTTGCCGTAGGTGTCCTTGTCGTTGATGACCGCGACTTTCTTGCCCTTGAGCACGTCGACGATGTAGTCGCCGGCGACGATGCCTTGCTGGTCGTCACGCCCGCACATGCGGAACATGGCGCCCAGGCCGCGCTCGGTCACCTGGGGGTTGGTGGAGCCTGGGGTGATTGCAATGATGCCCGCTTCGTCATACACCTCGGAGGCCGGGATGGTGTTGGAGGAGCAGAAGTGCCCGACCACGCCGATCACTTTGTCCTGGTCGGCCAGGCGGTTGGCCACGGCCACCGCTTGTTTCGGCTCGCAGGCGTCATCGCCGGCCACCAGCACGATCTTCTCGCCGTTGACGCCACCCGCCTTGTTGACCTCATCGGCTGCCGCCTGGGCACCCTTCATGTACTGCTCACCGAAAGCGGCGTTGGCACCCGTCATCGGGCCTGCCACGCCAATTTTCACATCAGCTTGAACAAACGTAGAAACACCCAGCGCCGCTGCAACGGCGAGGGCCAGAAAACCTTTCTTGTAAAACGTCTGGGACATGAGTGGTGCTCCGATATTTTTGATTTTTGGCACGACAACTTGCATTCAAACTTTTCACTGAAAGCTCAGAGCAAGCCGCGTGCCATTACTTTTTTATTCTTCAAAAAGACACGGTGTCATTGTTATTGCTGGCGTTTCGAGTCCTTTCGCCAGGACGTGCAACCGTCTAGCCCCGACAGGTGCAACCGGCAAGCAAAAAAAGTACAACCCCGAACGGTGGCACCTGCAACCGGAGGGATAAACGACCGCTCCGCTAGTTGTAACCAGGTGCGTAACGGAACTGCACATTTACAGTGCGCGATTGCTACGACTTGCACCAATACAGATGGGTAGCCGGCTAAGAAAATGCCGGCTTCCGCGCGCTATTTCGCGGATCAGATCACGATCCGCAGGCATTGCCCCGCGTGATACAGCGAGAATCCCGCTTCATACAGGCAACTGCGCAGGCCTGCGCCCGCCAGCGGCTGCATCGGTGTAAAGGGAATCGGCAGCGCCTGGGGATTCTGGTGACACAAATAGTCGGCAAACGCTTTACCGACCACGCTGCCGGTGGTCACTCCCCGCCCGTTATAGCCGGTGACCGCCACCAGCCCCGGCGCCGGCTCGAACAAACGCATCAGGTGATCGGGCGTAAAGGCGATGCAGCCGGTCCAGGTGTATTCCCACTGCACCGATTTGAGATACGGGAAGTAGTGCTGCTGCACCCGATCGGCCCACGCCTTGAGGAACCAGGCCGGTTTCTGGTTGCCGTTGCCCAGGCTACCGAGCAACAGGCGGCCATCGGCATCGCGGCGGATGCTGCTCAGCACCTGGCGCGTATCCCATGAACCCTGGCCACCCGGCAGGATGCGTGTGGCGGCGTCATCGGTGAGCGGTGCCGACGCAACCTGATAGTAATAACCTGGGAAGAAATTGCGGCGCAGCTCGGTCCATTCGCCTTCGGTGTAGGCATTGGAAGCGATCACCACCTGTGCGGCCCGCACCGCGCCATGGGCGGTCTGCACCAGCCAGTCTGCGCCCTGGCGCTCAAGCTGGGTAACCGGGGAATGATCGAATAACTGCCCGCCCAACCCGACTGCCGCATTCGCCAGGCCGCAGGTGTAGGCCATCGGGTTCAGGGTACCGGCGCGTCGGTCCAGCAACGCGGCGGCGATTTTCGTGGTGCCGGTGGCCTGCTCGCACGCCTGCCCGGTCAGCAACTCGACCGGCGCACCGCGGCGCTTCCATTGCGCTTCGCGGCTGCGCAAGTCCGCCTCGCCACGAGCGTTGTGTGCCATGTGCAAGGTGCCCTCGCGGCGCAGTTGGCAATCGATGGCGTATTTGTCGATCAGGCCGAACACCAGCGACGGCGCGGCGCCCAACATGCGGTTGAGCTGACTGCCCACGGCTTCGCCGAAACCGGCTTCGATCTCATCCGGCGGGATCCACATGCCGGCGTTGACCAGCCCGACGTTGCGCCCCGAACCGCCATGGCCGGTGCGGTGAGCCTCCAGCACCGCGACGCTTTTACCCTGTTCCAGCAAGTGAATGGCCGCCGACAAACCGGTGATGCCGGCACCGATCACGCACACATCCACCTTGATTTCGCCTTTGAGCGCAGCGCGATCCGGCCGGCTCGGGGTGAGGTGTTCCCACAAACATGTTTCGCGTAAAGGCATTGCCAGACTCCGGGATGGACCCACCACCGATCGTTCCCACGCTCTGCGTGGGAATTTAGCCCTGGACGCTCCGCGTCCGCTTTAACGTCGTGACGCGGAGCGTCACAGGATGCAGTCCCACGCGGAGCGTGGGAACGATCATCATCACTGCGGCTTTAGTCGAATGTAATGCCTTGAGCTAATGGCAACTCCAGCGAGTAGTTCACGGTATTGGTCTGGCGCCGCATATACCCGCGCCACGCATCCGAGCCCGACTCACGCCCGCCGCCCGTCTCCTTCTCACCGCCAAACGCACCACCGATTTCCGCGCCACTCGGGCCGATGTTGACGTTGGCAATGCCGCAGTCACTGCCCACCGCCGACATGAACTGCTCGGCTTCGCGCACATCGGTCGTGAAGATGCATGACGACAAGCCCTGTGGCACCGCGTTGTTCAGGCGCAGGGCCTCGGCGAAGTCGGTGTAGCCGACCACATACAGAATCGGCGCGAACGTTTCGGTGCACACTACGTCGCTCTGCTCGGGCATTTCCACAATCGCCGGCGACACGTAGTAGGCGTTGGGGAACTGGTCTTCGAGCTGGCGCTTGCCGCCGAACACCTTGCCGCCCTCGCTCAGAGCTTGCTCCAGGGCGTCCTGCATGTTGTCGAAGCCGTGCTTGTCGATCAGCGGACCGATCAGGTTGCCTTCCAGCGGGTGGCCGATGCGCACCTTGGCGTAGGCGGCCTTGAGGCGGGTGACGATGTCGGCCTTGACCGACTCATGGGCAATCAGCCGGCGCAGGGTGGTGCACCGCTGGCCGGCGGTGCCGACCGCACTGAACAGGATGGCGCGCACGGCCATGTCCAGGTCGGCGCTGGGGCTGAGGATCATCGCATTGTTGCCGCCCAGTTCGAGGATGCTGCGGGCAAAGCGCGCGGCAACTTTCGGCGCCACTTCGCGGCCCATGCGGGTGCTGCCGGTGGCGCTGATCAGCGCCACACGCGGGTCATCCACCAGCGCGGCGCCGGCATCGCGACCGCCGATAATCACTTGGCTGAGGTACTGCGGTGCATCCTTGAAATTCTTCAACACCCGTTCGAACAGCGCCTGGCAGGCCAGCGCGGTGAGCGGGGTCTTTTCCGACGGTTTCCAGATCACCGCATTGCCGCACACCAGCGCCAGCGTGGTGTTCCACGCCCACACGGCAACCGGGAAATTGAACGCGCTGATCACGCCGACCACGCCCAGCGGGTGCCAGGTTTCCCGCATATGGTGGCCGGGGCGCTCGGAGGCGATGGTCAAGCCGTAGAGTTGGCGTGACAAGCCGACGGCGAAGTCGCAGATGTCGATCATTTCCTGTACTTCACCCAGGCCTTCCTGGGTGATCTTGCCGGCTTCCCAGGATACCAGCTCGCCAAGGTCGGCCTTGTACTGGCGCAACATGTCGCCCAACTGGCGCACCAGCTCGCCGCGACGCGGGGCCGGCACTTTGCGCCAGGCGTCGAATGCATGCTCGGCGCGACTGACCTGCTGCTCCACCTCGGCGGCGCCTTCCCAGTGCACACTGCCGATACGGCTGCCATCGATCGGCGAATGCACGGGTTGTGTACCCGCCTGGTACAGCGCCGGGTCTACCCCTAGACGGTCAAGCAATGCGGCAACCATGGGTCACTCCTTCAAACAAAAGCAGAAAAATGTGCGCCGCAACCGGCGCGGCGATCCAGGCCTCATTTGTAGCTGGCCCAAGACTTGCCAACAAACGACGATTAGGCGAGATATCATTCCGTTTATTCATGCAAAGAATAAAAAGAGGCATGCCGTGCTGAACAAAAGACATTTGCCCTCGATCACCGCCCTGCAGTGTTTCGAAGCCGCCACCCGCCACCTGAGCTTTACCCGCGCCGCCGAGGAACTGAACCTCACCCAAAGCGCGGTGAGCAAACAGGTGGCGCAGCTGGAAGAGTTGCTGCAACACCTGCTGTTTCGCCGGGTGCGGCGCCGCTTGCAGATGACCCCGGCGGGCGATCTGTACCTGGTGGAAGTGCGCAAGATCCTCACCCAGGTGGAGATGTCTACCCATTACCTGCGTTCCTACGGCGGCGAAACCGAAGTACTGCGCGTGTCCACGCCCTACACCTTCGGTGCGCGCTGGCTGGTGCCGCGCCTCAAGGGCTGGCGCCTGCGCCACCCGCAGATTCATTTGGACCTGTGCAACGAACAGGAACCGGACGAACTGCTGCAAGGCAAGGCCGACATGGCGTTCTACTTCGGCCAGGGTTCACGCCCCGGCACCGAAAGCCTGAAGTTGTTCAGCGAAGAACTCATCCCTGTGTGCGCCCCGGAGAGCCTGCCGACAGCGCCGTTCACCGACCCCACCCAACTGAGCGAGCTGGTGCTTCTGCAAAACGCCTCACGCCCTCAAGGCTGGCATGACTGGTTCGCCAGCCAGGGCTTCCACACCGAGCACAGTTACCACGGGCCGCGCTTTGACACCTTTTATATGTGCATTCGCGCGGCGCAAGTCGGCTGCGGCGTGGCGCTGCTGCCACGCTTTCTGGTGGAAGAGGAACTGGCCGACGGCAAGCTGGTGATTCCCTGGCAGCATGCAATGCCGAGCCAGGATGCGTATTACCTCTCCTATCCGGAGCATTCGGCGGAGGTGCCCAAGGTGCGCGAATTTGTGAAGTGGATGCTGGAGCAGGTCTGATTCTGGGATGCATTTCAACTGTGGGAGGGGGCTTGCTCCCGATGAGGCCAGTAGCCACACCAAAAAAATCACTGGCAAAACCCCACAGGTCTATGCGCCACTAGCCCCCTTCCTCAATTGAGCGTAAAGGCCGGCGCCCCTCGCCGACCCGTCTGGAGATTCCCGTTATGAGCGAGAGTGTGTTTGCCGATCGCATCGTGCAGAACCTGCTCGACACCGACTTCTACAAGCTGACCATGATGCAGGCGGTGCTGCACAACTACCCGAACGTGGAGGTTGAATGGGAGTTTCGTTGCCGCAACAGCGAAGACCTGCGCCCTTACCTGGCGGAGATTCGCTACCAGATCGAGCGCCTCGCCGAGCTGAGCCTGAGCCCGGACCAACTGGGCTTCCTGGAACGCATCAGCTTCATGAAGCCGGATTTCTTGCGTTTTCTCGGGCTGTTCCGTTTCAACCTGCGCTACGTGCAGACCGGTATCGAGAACGGCGAGCTGTTTATCCGCCTGCGCGGGCCGTGGCTGCATGTAATCCTGTTTGAAGTGCCGATGCTGGCCATCGTCAGCGAAGTGCGTAACCGCTACCGCTACCAGACCGTGATCCTGGAGCAGGCCCGCGAGCAGCTGTACCGCAAGTTCGACTGGCTGACCGCCAACGCCAGCAGCGATGAGCTGTCCGAGTTGCAAGTGGCCGACTTCGGCACACGTCGGCGCTTCTCGTACCGGGTGCAGGAGGAAGTGGTCAGCGTGCTCAAGCACGACTTCCCTGGGCGTTTTGTCGGCACCAGCAACGTGCACCTGGCCCGCGAGTTCGATATGAAGCCGTTGGGCACCATGGCCCATGAGTGGATCATAGCCCACCAGCAACTCGGCCCGCGCCTGATCGACAGCCAGATCGCCGCCCTTGATTGCTGGGTCCGCGAGTACCGTGGCCTGCTGGGCATCGCCCTGACCGACTGCATCACCACCGACGCGTTCCTCGGCGACTTCGATTTGTACTTCGCCAAGCTGTTCGATGGCCTGCGCCACGACTCCGGCGACCCGGTGCAGTGGGCGGAAAAAGCCATCGCTCATTACCACAAGCTCGGCATCGAGCCGATGAGCAAGACCCTGGTGTTCTCCGACAGCCTCACACTGCCCAAGGCCCTGGAGATTTTCCGTGCGCTGCGCGGTCGCATCAATGTGAGCTTTGGCATCGGCACCAACCTGACCTGCGATATTCCAGGGGTGGAACCGATGAGCATCGTGCTTAAAATGACCGCCTGCAATGGCCAGCCCGTCGCGAAGATTTCCGATGAAGCGGGCAAGACCCACTGCACCGACCCCAATTTCGTCGCCTATTTGCGTCACGTTTTCAAAGTACCTGCCCTATCCAGCAAGGAGTGAATCATGCAAGCCGTACAGCGTGAGATTGCGCAGCAGCTCAAGGTGCAAGCGCCGTTCAAAGACCAGGCCGCCCTTGAGGCAGAAGTCGCCAGGCGCGTGGCCTTTATCCAGGACTGCCTGCGCAATTCCGGGCTCAAGTCGTTGGTACTGGGCATCAGTGGCGGTGTCGACTCCCTGACCGCAGGCCTCTTGGCCCAGCGCGCCGTGCAGGAACTGCGCGCCAGCAGCGGCGACGAGGCCTTTCGGTTTATCGCCGTGCGCCTGCCCTACGAAACCCAGTTCGACGAACTCGAAGCCCAGGCGTCGGTGGACTTCATCGAACCGGACGAGCGCCACACCGTCAACATCGGCCCGGCGGTCAAAGCCCTGGCCAATGAAGTCGCGGCGTTCGAGGGCAAACCGGTGGCCTCCCGCGACTTCGTGCTGGGCAACACCAAGGCGCGCATGCGCATGGTCGCGCAGTACACCATCGCGGGCGCGGCCGGTGGGCTGGTGATCGGCACCGACCATGCGGCAGAAGCGGTCATGGGCTTCTTCACCAAGTTCGGTGACGGCGCCTGCGACCTGGCGCCGCTGAGCGGGCTGGTGAAAAACCAGGTGCGGGCGATTGCGCGGCATTTCGGCGCGCCGGAGTCGTTGGTGGAGAAAGTGCCGACCGCCGACCTGGAAGACCTGTCGCCGGGCAAGCCGGACGAAGCGTCACATGGCGTGACCTATGCCGAGATCGATGCGTTCCTGCACAGCGAGCCGGTGCGTGAGGAGGCGTTCAGGATTATTTGCGAGACGTACCGCAAGACTGAGCACAAGCGCGTGATGCCGTTTGCGCCTTGAGGTGAGGCAGAGGGTTTTGCGTTGATTGTCAGAATGCCATCGGGAGCAAGCCCCCTCCCACATTCGACCGCATTCTCATGCTGGAACTCGGTCAACTGTGGGAGGGGGCTTGCCCCCGATGAACGATAACGCGGTCTTATTTGACGACCACAGTCCCTTTCATCATCGAGATGTGGCCTGGGAACGAGCAGAAGAACGCGTAATCGGTACCTGCGGCCAGTTTAGACACATCGAAGGTCACCGAATCTTTCTCACCAGCGCCAATGATCTTGGTGTGGGCGATGATGCGGTCGTCACCTGCTTTCAGGTAGTCCTTGTCGATGCCAGCGGCCATGCCGTCGGTGGCAACTGGCTGCATGTTGGCTGCGCTGGTCAGCACCCAGTTATGGCCCATGACGTTTTTCGGCAGGCTGCCAGAGTGAGTCAGCTCAACGGTGAACTGCTTGCAGCTCTTGTCGATGGTGATTTCTTTGGTGTTGAACGACATCTGGTCGGTGGAGTCGACAGTGACCTTGCACTCTGCGGCAAGCAACTGGCCGCTAGCCAGAGTCAGCAGGGAAACAGCAACGAGTTTGGCGAACATGTGAATCTCCAAGGCAGGGTTGAATAACGCGTATTGCGACAAGGGTGCCTCATTCAGGCGTGAGTTCTTATGATCTGCATCAACAGATTGTATACAACTTTAGGCTATCAGCCTGATCAATACAATCTACCAGCCAACGTCGCGGCAACCGAATATGATCGGCCCATCCCCCTTGGAGCCTGAGCCATGCACCTCAATCAACTGTTCAACGGCCTGCTGGCCGCTTACGCCAGCGGTAAGTGAAGGCCAAGCGCGCTGCGAAGCTGCTACCATAGCGACCCAAGGCAGCCGCGCGCCGCCCACCCTCACCTTCGTACCCTAGAGGATCGCCCATGGCCAAACCTAATTACTCCTTCGCCAAACGTCAGAGAGACTTGGCCAAGGAACAGAAGAAAGAGGAAAAGCTGCAACGCAAGAAAGCCGCTGCAGATGAAGAAGCGGGTGCACTGAACCCGGATGCGGAAGGTGAAGTGGCAGCAGACGAGACTGAAACCCCGAAAGACCCGGCTGAATAATTGATCGTTCCCACGCTCTGCGTGGGAATGCAGCCTTGGACGTTCCGCGTCCCGGCGCACAGTGACGCTGAGCGTCACCGCAGGCGTTCCCACGCAGAGCGTGGGAACGATCCCGTTACATCAGCGGCATCACCGTCACCCGCACCTCCGGGTCATGGCTCCCTCCTCCCAGGATCACCCCTCGCAACGGCGACACATCGGAAAAATCCCGGCCCCACGCCAGGGTGATGTGCTCCAGCGCCGGCTGCACATTATTCGTTGGATCGAAGTCTACCCAGCCCGACTCCGGGCAGAACACCGACACCCATGCATGCGACGCATCGGCGCCGATCAGCCGTGGCTGGCCGGGCGGTGGCTGGGTCAGCAGGTAGCCGCTGATATAGCGTGCCGCCAGCCCCCGCGAACGCAGGCAGGCGAGCATCAGGTGGGCGAAGTCCTGGCACACGCCGCGACGGCGCTCCAGCACTTCCACCAGCGGCGTGGCGACCTGCGTGGCTTCGGCATCAAAGGTGAATTCGCTGAAGATCTTGTGCATCAACGCCTGCACGCCTATCAACAACGGCGCGCCAGGCGGGAAGCAGCTTTCGGAGAATTCGACGAAGGTTTTTTTCAAATGCACGTAAGGCGATTCGAAGCGATAGCGGCAGGCTTCGATCACCTCCAGCGACAGCGGTTGGCTGCTGTAGGTGAGGCTGTCACGGGTGCGGTCCCACGGCGGCGATTGCCAAAAGTCCAACGCGGGTCGCGCCAGCACTTCCACGGTCAGCCCTGCATTGACCAACAGTTCATCATGGGGCCGCTCGAACGCCAGGCGCGTGATCGGGTTGCCGAACACGTCCAGTTCATCGCGGCGTGAAGAGGGCTGCGGGCTGATATCCAGGGTTTGCCAGGTGCAGCGTTGCCACGCACAGGGCCGTGGCCATAAATGCGCCAGCTGCTGGGCCAGGGACACCGGACTGTCGTAGTGATAATGGGTGTCATGGAAAATCTGGTAGCGCGCACTCATCACACCGACACCGTTTGCTGGCTGACATCATCCACATGGGCAAAGTGACGCAAGGCCAGGCGATCCGACACTTGCCCACTCTCATCGGCCACCGCTTGCAGCAGGTCGGCCAGGCCATCCAACGCGGCACGCACGCTGGATTCGCCGAACAGCGGGTTCTCCAGGCACCCCAGGTCAAAGCGCGCCAACTGCTCCACCAACGGCCCCAGGCCGGTTTCCCGTGGTACGCCGAAATCATCGTTCAAGCGCCGCAAGGTACGGCTCACCAGTTTCAGCTGGAACAGCACCGCATGGGGGTTCTGCTCGTCGAGCAACAGCAGGTCGAGCACCGGAATCAGTTGCGGCACTGCGAGGTAACGCGAGCGGTAGGTGATGCTGCTGTTGCCCAGCTCCAGCAACCACTCCAACCCCGCCTGATCGAATACCGCCACACCGCGCAGGAACGCGGCAAGGCTGCTGCTGAGAAACTGCAGGCGCTCGATACGCCGCCCCATCATCAAGAAGCGCCAGCCTTCATCGCGGGTCATGTCGTCCAGGGCAAACCCCGACAGCGCCGCCAGGGACATCACCAGGCGGTTGAGGAAATCCAGCAGTTGACCGAAGTCTGGGGTTTCGCTCTCTAGCTCCATGGCTTCGCGTTGCAGTTCCACCAGGGCCTGCCAGTTTTCCCGGGACAACTTGCCGCGCACCTGGGACGCCGCCCACTGCAAGCGCTGCAGATTGGCGCGCAGGCTCGACGGCCAGTCATCGCCGAGCAACGCGGCCAGCAAGCGTTCGGGAAGCGCCCCTTCATCCGGCAACAATCGCAGGCTCTCACCCAGCTCCACCGCCGCCTGCAGCGCCAACGGATCGTCGCCGTCGACATAGCGCGCCAGCACGATACGCAGCCAGCGCGCGCTGTCATCACAGCGCTCGCAATAACGCCCAAACCAGAACAGGTTTTCTACCACGCGTGACGGCAGATACGGATCGCGGCGCACCAGGTCGTGTGCGCCGATCGCGCGCTGGGCGCGCCATTGCTCGCCACCGGGGGCACGCTCGCCGAGTACCCAGGTGTCCTTGCTCGCACCGCCGCGCTGCATCGACACCACTTCGGCGTCGGCGTCGGCGGCCACGCGGGTCAAGCCGCCGGGCAGTACGCGGTAGCCGTCGTCACTGGCCACGGCGTACACGCGCATGCCGATGGCGCGGTGTTGCAAGTGGTCATCCACGGTGTGCCACACCGGCGCCTGGGACAGCTGCGCCAACTCCTGGGCGACGTAGGCGTAGGGCCGCGCGCGCATGCGTTCGGCCAGGGCCTGGCGTTGTTCGGCGTTCAGGTCGCGCCCGAATACCGGGGCGAAACTCTGCGAGGGGAATGCCGGTTTGATCAGCAACTGCGGCAGCTTTTCCAGCGCCTCGGCCAGCACCGGCGCCTCACCGCACCACCAGGTGGCGATGGACGGCAGGATCAGTTGTTCACCAAATAAAAACTCGTTGATCTTCGGCAGGAAACCGAGCAGCCCCGGCGACTCCAGCACGCCACTGCCCAGGGCATTGGCCACCAGCACATTGCCTTGGCGCACGGCATCGAGCAGGCCGGGTACGCCGAGGGCCGAATCGGTGCGCAGCTCCAGGGGGTCGCAAAAGTCGTCGTCCAGGCGACGCATGATCGCGTTGACGCGGCGCAGGCCACTGAGGGTTTTGAGGAACACCGTGCTGTCACGCACGGTGAGGTCGCCGCCTTCCACCAGCGGGTAACCGAGCTGACGGGCGAGGTAGAGATGTTCGAAATAGCTTTCGTTGAAGCGCCCCGGCGTGAGCAATACGATCAGCGGCGGCTGGTCATCGCCGGGCGCCTGGCGGGCCAGGGTGTCCTGGAGGGTGCGGAAGAAACCGGTGAGGTGTTGCACCTGCAGGTCACGGTACAGATCCGGGAAGGCGCGGGACACGATGGTACGGTTTTCCAGGGCGTAGCCGGCGCCCGACGGGGCTTGGGTTCGGTCGGCGGTCACCCACCAGCGACCATCCGGCGTGCGGGCCAGGTCCACGGCGAACAGGTGCAGAAAGGCCCCGTCCGGCGGCTGGATGCCCTGGCACGGCCAGAGAAAGTTGTTGTGGCCAAAGACCAGCTCGGCGGGCAGCAGGCCTTCTTTGATCAGGCGCTGCGGGCCATAGAGGTCGGCGAGGACGGCATTGAGCAGACGCGCCCGCTGGGCAATACCGGCCGACAGATGCTGCCACTCATCAGCAGCCAGCACATGGGGCAACAGGTCCAGTTCCCACGGACGATCGGCGCCCTTGGGGTCGGCGTAGACGTTGTAGGTCACGCCGTTTTCCTGAATCTGCCGGGTCAGCAATGCCTGGCGCTGGGCCAGTTGGGCCGGCGTGCTGCGTTGCAGGTGGTCGAGCAGGCGCTGCCAATGGGCCCGCACTGCGCCGCTGTCATCCAGCAGTTCGTGATAGGTGCCTGGGGTAAGGGGGTAACGGTCGAGCAAGTCGGACATGGAACGCTCGGCAGAGGCAAGGGAAGTCAGGTTAACTCAACAAACACTGCAAATCCCCTGTGGGAGGGGGCTTGCTCCCGATGGCGGTGAATCAGTCAACTCATGTATCGGCTGATGCTGCGCCATCGGGAGCAAGCCCCCTCCCACATCTGGATCGCGTTCAATCATTTTTATTGGGGAAACGCCGCAGGTCGAGAGTCATTGGCAATTCATCGTTGATAACTACAGTTGGTACGTCCAGCTTGCCTGGACTATGCCCCAAGCGGAAAAACCGCGCCATCCGCCGGCTCTCGGCTTCATTGGCATTCACCGGCAAGCTGTCGTAATTGCGCCCGCCCGGATGGGCCACGTGGTATTGGCAGCCGCCCAGCGAACGCTGCATCCAGGTGTCCAGCAGGTCGAACACCAACGGCGCATGCACCGCGATGGTCGGTTGCAGGCAGTTGGACGGTTGCCAGGCACGGTAACGCACGCCGGCGACGAACTCGCCGACGCGGCCGGTGGGCTGCAGCGGCACCGGGATGCCGTTGCAGGTCAGCAGATAGCGTTGCGCCGGCAAGCCGCTCAATTTCACCTGCAGGCGTTCCAAGGACGAATCCACATACCGTACCGTGCCGCCCACCGCGCCCTCCTCGCCCAGCACATGCCAAGGTTCCAGGGCCTGACGCAGCTCCAGCTCGATACCACTGACGGCATAGTCGCCGACCTTGGGGAATCGGAATTCCAGGTGCGCGGCAAACCACTCGGCGCGCAGCGGGTAACCGGCGGCGTTGAGCTCGACGATCACATCCGCGAAATCCTGCTCGATAAAGTGCGGCAGCAAGAAGCGGTCATGCAGTTCGGTGCCCCAGCGCGCCAGCTTCGGTGGCGCATAAGGCTCACGCCAGAAACGCGCGACCAGCGCCCGCAACAGCAATTGCTGGGTGAGGCTCATGCGCGCATGGGGCGGCATTTCAAATGCGCGCAGTTCCAACAGGCCCAGACGGCCGGTGGCGCCGTCGGGGGAATAGAGCTTGTCGATGCAGAACTCGGCACGATGGGTATTGCCCGTAACATCGATCAGCAGGTTGCGCAGCAGCCGGTCGACCAGCCAGGGCGGGCATTCTTCGCCCGGCGCGGGCATTTGCGCAAAGGCGATTTCCAGCTCATACAGTGCGTCGTTGCGCGCTTCATCCACCCGGGGTGCCTGGGACGTCGGGCCGATAAACAGGCCGGAAAACAGATAGGACAGCGATGGATGGTTGTGCCAGTAACTGATCAGGCTGCGCAGCAGGTCGGGCCGGCGCAGGAACGGTGAGTCCTTGGGTGTCGCGCCGCCCAACACGAAATGGTTGCCGCCGCCGGTGCCGGTGTGGCGGCCGTCGATCATGAATTTCTCGGTGGTCAGGCGGGTTTGCCGCGCCTCTTCGTAAAGAAACTCGGTGCGTTCCACCAACTCGTCCCAGGTGGCGGACGGCTGTACGTTGACCTCGATCACGCCAGGGTCCGGCGTGACGCGAAAGTTGCTCAGGCGCGTATCGGCCGGCGGCTCATAGCCCTCCAGCAACACCGGGCAATGCAGTTCTTCAGCGGTGGCCTCGATGGCCGTCACCAGCTCCAGATAGTCTTCCACGCGCTCCAGCGGCGGCATGAACAGATAGAGGCGCCCTTCCCGTGCTTCGGCACACAGCGCGGTGCGGGTCAGCCAGTCGGCGGATTCATCCAGCTGTGGCGCACGCTCTTCACTCGGCGCGGGCTCACCATGGCTTTGCAGTTGCGCGGTGGTCGGCAGTTGCGGTTGATCCTGATTCGGGTCGGTCGGATGCACGAACGGATATTCCGCCGCCGTCACCCAAGGCTGCGAGGCCAACGGCAGTCGATAACCCAACGGCGAATCGCCGGGCACCAGGCGGCAGTGATTGTCGCGCAGGTACCAGCGCCCGCTCTGCCAGCGATCATTGGCGGCAGTGCGCGCCAGCGGCAGCACCTGGCCGATGATTTTATCCAAGCCTTGGCCGAAGACTTTGCGCAGGCGTTCGCGCTCCAGGTCGTCG
The DNA here is from genome assembly GCF_003852255.1 of Pseudomonas sp. R1-43-08. Taxonomy (NCBI): domain Bacteria; kingdom Pseudomonadati; phylum Pseudomonadota; class Gammaproteobacteria; order Pseudomonadales; family Pseudomonadaceae; genus Pseudomonas; species Pseudomonas sp. R1-43-08. The sequence continues at coordinate 660,738 of NZ_CP027734.1, read as the reverse complement.
GTTAAACGCGGGTCCTGGGCAGTGACGTTTTGCGGCAGCGCGCCTTCGCGCCACAGGTAGTAGAAATTGTCTTCGAACGCCGGAAACACAAAGCGCGCCGGCAGCTTGAGGCGTTCGGCAACGCTGGCCAGGAAGCGCCCGGCCAACGGGCCATCCGCACCATAGTCTGCTTGCTCATCGGCGATCAGCGCACTGTTGTGCCAGATCGGCACGCCGTCGCGGCGCCAGTAGCAGTTGAGCGACCAGCGCGGCAGTTGCTCGCCGGGGTACCACTTGCCCTGGCCGAAGTGCACCAGGCCCTGGGGCGCGTAGTGCTTGCGCAGGCGCTGGAAAAGTTCAGCGGACAAGCGGCGCTTGTCCGGCCCCAGGGCGGCGGTGTTCCACTCGGCGCCGTCGGGGTCGTCGATGGACACGAACGTCGGTTCGCCGCCCATGGTCAGGCGCACATCGTCCCTGAGCAGGTCACCATCGATCTGCCGACCCAGGGCCTGGATCGCCAGCCACTGCTCTTCGGTGTAGGGCTTGGTGACCCGTGGGGCCTCCCAAATTCGCTCTACCGACATTTCGTGCGTGAATTCGCACGCGCACGGTTCCACCAGCCCACTGATTGGTGCGGCGGATGACGGATCGGGACTGCAAGCCAAAGGAATATGCCCTTCACCGGCGAACAACCCGGAGGTGGCATCCAGGCCGATCCAGCCGGCGCCGGGTAGATACACCTCGCACCAGGCGTGCAGGTCAGTGAAGTCCACTTCGGTACCGGAGGGGCCGTCCAGGGCTTTGACGTCGGCGGTGAGCTGGATCAGGTAGCCAGAGACAAACCGCGCTGCCAGCCCCAGGTTGCGCAGCAGTTGCACCAGCAGCCAGGCCGAATCGCGGCACGAGCCCGAGGCGTTTTCCAGGGTGAATTCCGGGGTTTGCACGCCCGGTTCCATGCGGATCAGGTAGCCGATATCGGCGGCCAGGCGCTGGTTGAGCCCGACCAGGAAATCCACGGCCGGCAACGGTGTGCGGTCGATACCGGCCAGGTAGGCGGCAAACTTCGGCGTCAGCGGCAAGGTTTCCAGGTAAGGCGCCAGCTCGCGCTGCTCATCGGCGGCGTAGCTGAAAGGGATGTTCTCGGCGTAGGGCTCGAGGAAAAAGTCGAAAGGGTTGAAGACCGCCATCTCGGCGACCAGATCGACTTCGATGCGCAGCTGGTCAGTCTTTTCCGGAAACACCAGGCGTGCCAGGTAGTTGCCCTGGGGGTCTTGCTGCCAGTTGATGAAATGCTGCTCGGGCAGCACTTTCAGCGCATAGGACAAAATCCGCGTGCGGCTGTGGGCAGCCGGGCGCAAGCGCACAATCTGCGGCCCGAGTTCGACAGCGCGGTCGTAGCGGTAATGCGTAACGTGGTGCAACGCGACATGAATCGACACGGCGGCCTCCTGCGAGCCAGGGCATGGGCACAACGCGCGCAAGACTTATGCCAGAGCGGCAGTCATTGCGCTTTATCGTGGAGCCCGGTGCAGTACAGCACCAAAACAACGCCATCGTACGTGCCATGGTGCAGCCGCCGCACATATTTGTGGCGAACCTTTGGAGGGAGGTGGCGAATCTACCCAGTCATGGGGCCTTGTGCCTGGCGCCGAGGGCTTGGCGCAGGTGGCGAATTTCAACGAGTTTGGCGCGCATCTCGCGCTGCCCCTTGCTGTTGAGTATCAGCAGCCCGAACAGTGGAAAAACCAGCGCCAACCCATAAAGAACACGATGAGGGCCGTATTGGATCATCGGCAACACAAACAGCAGGCAGGCGACGTAGATACCGACCATCACCCATGTCCAAGCGGGCTTACCGCGCAAGATCATAAAGTTGCTATGCACCGTCAGCAGCGTGAACACCGCCCCGGCCAGCATGATCTTGAGCCCGACTTGAGCAAGGGGCGCATCATCAAAATAGGTGACGAACGCCAGCGCCACGGCCAACGCCAATGAAAAATACGCCGCAAATACGCCGCCCAGAAACGTCAGAAAGTAATGCCTGAAAAAGTCCCGGAGCGTCATCAATTCGCCCATTCTTTTACTTCCTCGTACAGCCCGATCGCGATGGTATTGACGTTTCCGGAGTAGGCGCTCCCGCCGAACCCTACGACTGCGCTCAGGGCGTCCTTGATCTGCCAATCGTTGACCTCGGGCCTGCCACCTCAAGCGTTGTGCGGGCAAGCCATTGATGCATTGCAGCGAACTCGCGCCCGCCGCCTACCCTATCACCACGACGACGGAACTAGCGACCGCACTGAACGGCACCAGGAGGGTACCGCTGGCAATCGCAGCCCAACTGATGACAGCACCCAGACAGGAGATCCCGGTGTTCACGGCCTCGCCGATCAGCCTGGACTCTCTGGGGTGCTCATCACATGTTGAGCGAATTGTGTCGGCCGATGCTGAACAGGGGGTTGCTCATGGGGGCTCGTCCTTGAAAGGGGGTGACTGAACTGACGCTATCGGGGGCAAGCCCCCTCCCACACTTGGATGTGTGAATACATTCAAAATGTGGGAGGGGACTTGCCCTCGATAGCCGTAGGTATCTACACACTTTGGCGTAGCCCTGAACCTGTGGCGAGGGAGCTTGCTCCCGTGGCGAGCTGGCGGCCTATAGCTATCTGACTGATGCCGCGCGATCCAAATGTGGGAGGGGGCTTGCTCCCGATAGCGGCCTGACAGCCGACCAAGATGTTGGATCAAGGCGAGTACATATCCGTTGCTGCGGTAACGGCTGCTATGGGTTCCGCCCTTACGGCGGCTCACTTTTGAAAAGCGCAAAAGTAAGCAAAACGCTCTTGCCCACCACTCGGCACCTCGCTTAGGCTCGGTGTGCCCGTAATCCGACATTGATTTGGGGGGCCGCCGCCACGCGCCATCCATGGCGCGGGGCGGCTAAACCGGCATCCCTGCCGGTTTACCCCCCAAATCAATATCGAATTCCGGCCAGCGTGGTTTAACGGGGCGCCTAGATCAAAAGCAAGATCACAAGCAAGAGCGGCTCGCTTCGCATCGTGATTACCGTAGGCTGCTACACAGTTATGTAGATACCTATGCAGTCATGGGGCCTTGTGCCTGGCGCCGACGGCTTGTCGCAGGCGCCGTATTTCAAGTAGCCGCTGACGCATTTCGCGATGGCGCTTGCTGTTGAGCAACAGCAACCCCAGCAGAGGGAATAACACCGCCGAGCCGTACACCAGGCGATTGAGGTCGTACTGAATCATCGGCAAGACGAACAACAGGCATGCGCCTAGGTATCCCGCCACCAGCTTGGCCGCCCAGGGATAGCCACGCGCGATCATCACGTTGCCAAACACCAGCACCGCCACCAGCAGCAGGATCGCAGCCCCGGAATAATTGGACTTGAGCGCTGGCTCTACCCCACGCAAATAGGTCACGCCCGCCGTGGAAACGGCAACTGAGCCGGAGAAGATCGCCATGAAAACAGTCCCCATGAACACCGGAAAATAACGGGCGAGAAAACTGCGCATATCGGGGAAGCCGCTCATTCGGTCAAATCCTCGTACAAGCCGATCGCAATGGTGCTGGCCGTACCGACATGCCCTGTTCGATAGCTACCGGTGATACCCAATAGGCCGCCCAGCGCATCTTTCAATTGGGTCAGGGTGGCGTGACGGATTTCGGTGGAGCTGTAGCTCTTGGTCAGCTTGCCGGCGCGCTGCTGCAGCTTGAGTAACTTGGGCGTCAGGCTCGGATCGCGCAGGCTGAGCAACTCCTTGGTCAACTTCTTGCGCTCCTGACGGCTCAGGCCCTTGAGCAGTTCATACCAACTCTTACCCAACGCGGCGGCCTTGTTGGCCTTGAGCAGCCTAACCGTGGTCAAGGCCCCCGTGCCAATACCCACCAGCGAGGCCGCATCAAGGATGGGTGAAACCGCGCCATACCATTCGGCGTCGTCCATGCGGTCGTTGGCATCTGGGTCAAGCACTTCGTTATAGGTACGCGCAACACCAAACCCGCATTGGGCGCTGCTGGCCAGCGCCGCCGTAATGCCAATGCCCACGACAAAAGCGCTGGCACCGGCTGTGAACGGAACGGCGACGCTGCCGCTGAACACCACGATCCAACCGATCACCGCTGCGCCGCAGGAAAGCCCCATATCAAATGCCTCCTTCTGGAGGCGTCCTTCACGGGGATCTGTCTTCACCTGTTCCACAAACTGGGCAGGCGAAATGTACTTCTGCGCCTCGCGTAAAATGATGCGCTTGGGCTTGATACTGCAAATCGGCTTGAATTCGCGCAGGGTAATGACGTTGAAGTCAGCGTCGATGTAGACGACGCCTGCGCCAACGATGCCTGGGTCGGCGTCGATGGCCGCGAACAGGCGCGGCAGGTTGATCTGGCTTTCAATACGCTGGCGCGCCATGAACTGGGAGCGGTTGGAGTCCATGCCGATGGTGAGCAGGGGGTTGCTCATGGGGCGTTCTTCCTTGGTTTGGGTGGGGACTGGACGGGCGCTATCGGGAGCAAGCCCCCTCCCACATTTTGAATGTATTCACAGGTCAGAATGTGGGAGGGGGCTTGCTCCCGATAGCGATCCAATGCCCGCCACCTTACCAAACAGGCTCACCACCGGCCAGAAAGCAAAACGCCAGCACGAGGCTGGCGTTCTGCATATTTAAGCTGCGATCAACGCGGCACAACCGGCTTGCGCGCAGGCTTGCCGCCTTTGCCCTTCGCCGCATCGGTACGTTCCTTCGCCGCCTGCTTGTTCCGTGCCTGGGCCGCGGCCTTGGCTTGCTCACGCTTGTCCCACGGGTTGCTGCCGTCGCTGCCACGGGGTGGCAGGCCGGTGTGCTGGGTGAGAATTTTGGTGGTGGTTTCCTTGGCGACCTTATGGCTGCCGGCCGGCGTCGAGTTCTTGCGACGGGCGCTCTGGTAGCTGTCGGTGGACGGCTGGTGCAGCGGGATCAGTTGGTCCTTGCCCGGCCCGATCAGGTCGGCGCGACCCATGCGGGTCAGCGCTTCACGCAGCATCGGCCAGCCTTTCGGGTCGTGGTAGCGCAGGAACGCCTTGTGCAGACGGCGCTGCTCCTCGCTCTTGACGATGGTCACCGCGTCGCTCTTGTAGGTGACCTTGCGCAGCGGGTTCTTGCCCGAGTGGTACATCGCGGTGGCGGTAGCCATCGGCGACGGGTAGAACGCCTGCACCTGGTCGGCGCGGAAGCCGTTGCCCTTGAGCCACAGGGCCAGGTTCATCATGTCTTCATCGGTGGTGCCGGGGTGGGCGGCGATGAAGTACGGGATCAGGTACTGTTCCTTGCCGGCTTCCTTGGTGTACTTCTCGAACATGCGCTTGAACTTGTCATAGCTGCCGATGCCCGGTTTCATCATCTGGTTGAGCGGACCTTCCTCGGTGTGTTCCGGGGCGATCTTCAGGTAGCCACCGACGTGGTGGGTGACCAGCTCTTTCACATATTCCGGCGACTCGACGGCCAGGTCATAGCGCAGGCCGGAGGCAATCAGGATCTTCTTCACACCCGGCAACGCACGGGCGCTGCGGTACAGCTGGATCAACGACGAGTGGTCGGTGTTCAGGTTCGGGCAGATGCCGGGGAACACGCACGACGGCTTGCGGCACGCGGATTCGATTTCCGGGCTCTTGCAGGCGATGCGGTACATGTTCGCGGTCGGGCCGCCGAGGTCGGAAATCACCCCGGTAAAGCCCGGCACCTTGTCGCGGATCTCTTCGATCTCGCGAATGATCGACTCTTCGGAACGGTTCTGGATGATGCGGCCTTCGTGCTCGGTGATCGAGCAGAAGGTGCAGCCGCCGAAGCAGCCACGCATGATGTTCACCGAGAAACGGATCATGTCGTAGGCCGGAATCTTCTCCTTGCCATACGCCGGATGCGGTACGCGGGCGTACGGCATGCCGAACACGTAGTCCATTTCTTCAGTGGTCATGGGAATGGGCGGCGGGTTGAACCACACGTCCACTTCACCGTGCTTCTGCACCAGGGCGCGGGCGTTGCCTGGGTTGGTTTCCAGGTGCAACACGCGGTTGGCGTGGGCGTAGAGCACCGCGTCGCCACGGACTTTTTCCACCGACGGCAGGCGGATCACGGTCTTGTCGCGGGTCATGCGCGGGCTGGCCAGGATCTGCACGACCTTGGCCTCTTCCGGATCGTCGACAGGGCCTTTCTCTTGCTCGATAGCGCAAGCCTGGGTGTCCTGGGTGTTGACGTACGGGTTGATGATCTTGTCGACCTTGCCCGGACGGTCGATGCGCGTGGAGTCCACTTCGTACCAGCCGGCCGGGGTGTCGCGGCGAATGAACGCGGTGCCGCGCACATCGGTGATGTCTTCGATCTTGTGGCCCCACGACAGGCGCTGGGCGACCTCGACAATCGCGCGCTCGGCGTTGCCGTACAGCAGGATATCGGCGGTGGCGTCGATCAGGATCGAGTTGCGCACGCGGTCCTGCCAGTAGTCATAGTGGGCGATGCGGCGCAGGGAGGCCTCAATGCCGCCGAGCACGATCGGCACGTTCTTGTAGGCTTCCTTGCAGCGCTGGCTGTACACCAGGCTGGCGCGGTCCGGGCGTTTGCCGGCCATGCCGCCTGGGGTGTAGGCGTCGTCGGAACGGATTTTCTTGTCGGCGGTGTAGCGGTTGATCATCGAGTCCATGTTGCCGGCCGCGACGCCGAAAAACAGGTTCGGCTCGCCGAGCTTCATGAAGTCGTCTTTGGACTGCCAGTTCGGCTGGGCAATGATCCCGACGCGAAAGCCCTGGGACTCCAGCAGCCGGCCGATGATCGCCATGCCGAACGACGGATGGTCAACGTAGGCATCACCGGTGACGATGATGATGTCGCATGAATCCCAGCCAAGCTGATCCATCTCCTCCCTGCTCATCGGCAGGAATGGCGCAGGACCGAAACATTCGGCCCAGTACTTGGGATAGTCAAATAACGGCTTGGCTGTTTGCATGACGGTGACCGGTGTTGAGATGAAAAATCGCGGGCGCGGAATATAGCACAAATTTTGACCAATTCCGACGGTAATGGTCGGCTTTTAAGCCAGAGGCTCACGGGGCTGCAGACCACGCTCCTTTAATAGAAGGCGCGGGGGCTAATCCGCTAACCGTTGATCGAAAATTCCATGGGTAATCTGCGGCAGGTCAATCATCACTCCGGATGGCCTAGCCCATGAGCAGTCCCTTGCCACAATCGCCCCACAAGGCATTCATCAAATCCAACTTACCGGCCTGGCTGACCCAGGCGCCGGCTTCGCAGCTCGCAGATTTTCGCCGCGACCTGATCAGCAGCAATCAGGCCAGGCACGACCTCAAGGCCCTGATGGATGAACTGCAGAACCCCGAGGAGTTTGCCCGGCCTTTGTTACGCCAGACCCTGCGAACCGAGTTTTTCGGTTTGCAGGACGACGAGAACGCCATCCTGTCCCGTGAATGGAAAAACCATCATCTGCTGGGCCTGATCCGTACACACGCCCGCACCACCCGGCAGACGCTGCTGGAAGCGGCCCTGCAGAATTTCGAAGCGACCGAAGCCGAGACCGGCGGCATGGAACCGGCAGCGCCATTTACAATCCCGGCCCCACCGGCGAAGTGCTGAGCATTATTGCTGCGACACGCTTCGCCAGCGTCTGCCGCAACCTGGATATCGGCAGCCAGTACCTCGCGCATATCGATAACGTGCTTGAACCCGCGCCCAACTCCGGCACGTCCCGTACCGCCGCCGAGGTCATGCAACTCTTGTCCAGTCAAGAGCAGCTTGCCTTTGGGGTCGCACTGCATATCGCCTACCTGCAAAATGCGTTCACCACCTGGCAGTTTCTGCAACTGCGCAGCCTCCAGACCACTGGAAATAACATCGACATACGGTGCAGCCTTTTGACCCTCCAGGATGTTGTTCTGCCCAATGTCATGGTGATTCAGGCGTCGGCGATCGGGCTGCCGATGGTTCTCTACACACCCCAGGACCCCAGCGCGGCGTTTCGCCTGCATCCAACCTGGGAGGATCTCCACCACGGCCTGGCCGAACGCCTGGAACAGCCGCAGTACCTGGCTTTTTTCACTCGCCTGGTACCGTTGCAACATCAGGACAGCCTGTTGCATCTGGCCCCGCGACCGTCGCCGAATGCGCGCCCGAGCCTGGTGAGCACGCTCAGCCTGACCCCGGTCCGTACGCATGTGTTTCAGGACATGGCTACGCAACGCATCATCCAGATCAGGAATGACGCACGCATCCTGGCGGTGCCCACTGCCGACGTCGACCTGGTGAGCCGGCAGAAGCGTCTTCAGGGCTATCTGGAACTGGGTAAGTCACTGTTGTTTTTTGCCGCGTCATTCATTCCAATCGTCGGTGAAGTGCTGTTGGCCGTCAGCGCCTTGCAGCTGCTCAATACCGTCTATGACGGCTTCGCCGCCTGGAGCCGCGGCGATAGCGAAGAGGCCTTGAACGACTTTCTCGACGCGGTGGACGACGTCGCGATGGCAGTCGCCACCGCAGGCGTGATCAAGACCGCCGGCTTCGGTGTAAAACTGCTGAAAGTGCACGTGGCCAACAAGGGCTTGCGCCTATGGAACCCCGACCTGACCCCCTACCGGCATCCCAAGATGCTGCCCGACGGCCTGGTCGCGGATAAGCAGGGTTTGTATGAACACGCGCAGCAGCATTACCTGAAGCTCGATGATCAGGTTCATGCCTTGCAACGGGCGCCCGATAGCCAGCAATGGCAGTTGTCCCACCCCACCGACCCCGACGCCTACGCGCCGCCCGTGCGGGGCAACTCTGTCGGCGGATGGCGCGTCGAGCATGAGACCCCCGCCGACTGGGACGACCTCAAGCTGATCCAACGCCTGGGCCCGGACGGGGCCACGATCAAACAGCCCGCCGTTGAGCCGATCCTGCTGCTCGGCGGCATGGACAGCGCCGGCCTGCGCGAACTCCATCAGGACATGCTGAGGCCGCCGCCGTTGCTGCGGGACACGATCAAGCACTTCAACCTGGACCAGGAGATCGCCGACTTCAACCTCGATCGCGCCGAAGGCACTAAGGTTACACCGCAGTCCCCCTTCATCCAGTTTCACTTGGTGTGTGCATTGCCGGAATGGCCCGCGACCCGGCGGCTGAAAATCGTCGACGAACGGCAACAGGTACTGATCAGCCACGGTAACGGCGCCAACGCGATCGAGGTGAGCGCTTCACGCTTCAGAAAAGGCGAACTGCTGCATTCACTGCAGGAGCAGATGCCGCGGGCAGAATTCAATCAATTGCTACCTGCGCTGTACATCGACTATTTCACCCCGGTCGAAAACCTTGCCTCACGCCTGCAGGAAAGCGTTCCGGCACAACGCCAGCGCCTGTTTTCGTTGCTCGATAGCCACGGCGAGGAACCCGTCAGCCAGGTTGAACAGGATCTTCGCCCAACCATGCCCGAACTGTCCAAGCGTCACCTTGAAGAAATGGAAACCACCCTCAGCTCGCAGGAACGGCAACGCCTGCACCAGGAGAAAAAACTGCCGTCAACACAAGAGTGGGAGGCCACCCAATACCGCGACGTGGCGCGCAGCGCACGCATCCACAAAGGCATTTTTCTCGATTCGATGAGCAGTAACGAGAGCGTGCCACTGGTGCTGCACACTCTGGAACAGTTGCCAGGCTGGCCAGGCGCACGCCGTATCGAGGTGTACGAAAATGATAACAGCGGCCCGCTGCTGGGACATATTGGCAGCGAACAGGACAGTCTGCGTCACATCCTGATCCGCCAGGGCGAACAGTACGCCGTGCAGGACGCCGAGGCGACAGAGCTGCATGCACCGAGCACGCTGTTCAGCGCGCTGGAACATACGCTGACCGAGGCCGAACGCAGCGCGCTTTTGCGTGAGTCGAATGCACGCACGCTCAAACAAGCCATCCACCAGCATAGCCTGGCAATGATCGCCAAACCGCCGCTGCCGCCGCTCGCCAGGCTAGCCCCAACGGCGCCAGTGCAGGCCCTCGGGATTGCGCTTGATCCACTGTTCGCCACGCAAACCGCCCCGGCAGGCCTGACGCTGCGCGCTGATGGTATCCATCAGTCAGCTCCGCTGCCCAACGGTGGCTATCACTATTACGTCCTGGAGGGCGGGAACTACTTTCAGGTCAAAGCCGAAGGGCAGAAATGGCGACTGATCGATGCCCGCAGCCCGTTCAGGGCTTACCGGCCCTACCTGCGCGCAAAAACCTCCGGTGGCTGGGATATCGATCCGAGCAGCCAGGGGTTGATGGGTGGCATGCAAGCGGCTGCTTTGCCGTCGGGAGAGCCGATGGAGCTTAGCGACGAGTTTGAGTCGGCGCACTCATCCAGCGAATACGACTCAGCAGAAGAAGGCACGGTCAACAGCCTGTATACGCCGAAGGAGATGGAGACCATGCGCTCCACACGAAGCTATCAACACAGCCAGAACTATCGACGCATTTATGATCGCGCCAACAATGGCCGCTACCCCCTGCGCGATTTAACCGGTCGCCCATTGCGGATCAGAAGCATACAAATCCGCAGCAAATCGCTCACGTCCGATCAAACTTTCAGCAAGGAACTGATCCTGCCTTTTTTGCAGTGGGAAGGGTATGAACGGGTTGCACGCCTCTATGAAGACAAACTAGAAGTGACACCCTTCACCGCGGCCCACCAAAAGTGTGTGCAGGAGGCAGTGATGATCGGCGAGCAGACCGTCATAAGCAGGAAGCCGCTGATAAAAGGTGAGGCGCTCGGCGTCTATGGCGGGGAACTGGTGCCGTATTATGTGGCGGCTTATCGGCAGGATCCCTATTTGATCGACGTCAAACCTTTTGAACCCATTCCCGCTGCACCACAGCCGGTCATTTTGTCGGGTGACAACGTACTTTCGCGAATAAATACGATTTTTGAGTACGAAGCAAATCTGCCGATCAGGCAGGCATCCACGGGCTATAACGTAGAGGTTGCGCGGTTCAACGTCACGACACAGATTGCTGAGCAACCCAGGGACAACTTTTTCCTCAGTGCATTCTTTGCCAGTGAAGATATCCCTGCCGGTACCGAGTTGCGCTGGAACTACCAATACAACGAGCCCACGGTGAGGGCGCTGTTCGGTGCGCTCCCTCAGGCAAACGCCTGAAGCCGATTACTCATCGTCATCGAAGTTGTAGCTGCCCGGCGCGAGGTTCTCAAAGCGTGTGTACTTACCGATGAACGCCAGGCGGATAAAACCGATCGGGCCGTTACGCTGCTTGCCGATGATGATTTCGGCAATGCCCTTGTGCTCGGTTTCGGGGTGATACACCTCGTCGCGGTACACGAACATGATCACGTCGGCATCCTGCTCGATCGCGCCGGACTCACGCAAGTCGGAGTTCACCGGACGTTTGTTGGGACGTTGTTCCAGGGAACGGTTGAGCTGGGACAGCGCCACCACCGGGCAGTTGAATTCCTTGGCCAGGGCCTTGAGGGATCGGGAGATTTCGGAAATCTCGTTGGTGCGGTTGTCGCCGCTGGAACCCGGAATCTGCATCAACTGCAGGTAGTCGATCATGATCAACGCAATGTCGCCGTGTTCACGCACCAGGCGACGGGTGCGCGCGCGCATTTCGGACGGGCTGATACCGGCAGTGTCATCGATGAACAGCTTACGGTCGTTGAGCAGGTTGACCGCCGAGGTCAGGCGCGGCCAATCGTCATCCTCGAGCTGGCCGGAACGCACTTTGGTCTGGTCGATACGGCCGAGTGACGAAAGCATACGCATGATCAGCGATTCGCCTGGCATCTCGAGGGAGTACACCAGCACCGCCTTGTCACTGCGCAGTACGGCGTTTTCCACCAGGTTCATCGCAAAGGTGGTCTTGCCCATCGACGGACGGCCGGCCACGATGATCAAGTCGGACGGCTGCAGGCCGCTGGTCTTCTCGTCGAGGTCGGTGTAGCCGGTGGAAATACCGGTAATTGCGGCATCGGTGTTGAACAAGGTGTCGATGCGGTCGATGGCCTTGGTCAGCAGGTCATTGACGCTGACCGGGCCGCCGGTTTTCGGGCGGGCTTCGGCGATCTGGAAGATCTGGCGCTCGGCTTCGTCGAGGATCTCGGCGGCGGTGCGGCCTTCGGGGTTGAAGGCGCTGTCGGCGATTTCGGTGCTGATGCCGATCAACTGGCGCAGGGTGGCGCGCTCGCGGACGATCTGCGCATAGGCCTTGATGTTGGCGACGGACGGCGTGTTTTTCGCCAGTTCGCCGAGGTAACCCAGGCCGCCGACTTGGGAGGTCTGGCCTTCCTTGTCCAGTTGCTCGGCCAGGGTCACCACGTCGATCGGTGAGTTCTGGTCGGCCAGCTTGGCGATAGCACGGAAGATCAGGCGGTGGTCATGACGATAGAAATCCCCGTCCGAGACTTGATCCAGCACGCGTTCCCAGGCGTTGTTGTCCAGCATCAAGCCACCGAGCACGGCCTGTTCGGCCTCGATGGAATGCGGCGGCACCTTCAGGGCAGCGGTTTGCAGATCGTATTGCTCAGGAGCGGAGATTTCGTTCATGGCCACTTGGAATTTAGGGGTGTGTAGAAAAACAAAAGGCACGACCTGTAAACAGGATCGTGCCCGATGTTAACCGGCTGACACGCGAGGTGCCAGTCAGTTAGGTGCGGCTTAAGCTGCTACCACGACAACGCGTACGGTGGCTTCAACTTCGGCGTGCAGGTGCACGGCTACGTCGAATTCGCCTACGTTGCGGATGGTGCCGTTCGGCAGACGAACTTCGCTCTTCTGCACTTCAACGCCGGAGGCGGTCAGTGCATCAGCGATGTCGTGGGTGCCGATCGAACCGAACAGCTTGCCTTCGTCACCGGCGGTGGCAGTGATAGTCACTTCCAGCTCAGCCAGTTGGGCAGCGCGAGTTTCGGCCGAAGCTTTTTTGTCTGCTGCTGCTTTTTCCAGCTCGGCACGACGCTCTTCAAACGCAGCCAGGTTGGCAGCGGTTGCAGCGGTGGCTTTGCCGTATGGCAGCAGGTAGTTACGACCGTAGCCGGCCTTAACGTTCACTTTGTCGCCCAGGTTGCCCAGGTTGGCGACTTTTTCCAGAAGGATCAGTTGCATGTGAAAATCCTCTAACTTTTAACCTTCACCGTTCGCGCTATCGGCATCTTTCGACGCCAGACGTCCGCGAAAATCAATCAGGCCGTCGACAATGGCCAAAACCACGAGTAACGGATAGATCAGCTGCATGAACAGCAACAGCGTGACGTACAACCCCACCAGCCAGAACCTGGCCAGGCGCTTGCGCGCAACCAGCCCATGAATCAGGGCCAGCCCGGCAAATACCAGCGGTACACTGCAAATCGGCGCCAGCAAGGCCATCTGTGGACCGAAGTTCGGTCCGACAACCATGCACGCCAGCAGCAACATCGCCGGCCCCGCAGGAATTCTGATACTGCGAAATTCGCGACCAAAACCACCCGGGTTGTACAACAACGCCTGCCAATAACGCCCAAGAATCAGGCTCAGCACGCTGACACCCTGCAACAAAGCCGCAATCAGGCCGGTCAGGACCGGCGCAATCAGTGACGCAAACCGCGCTCGCTCATCTACCGACAATTGCTGGTAGAGATCCCCGAGGGCCAGCGGCAGGATCTTGACGATTTCCTGCGCCAGCGCCTCGATTTGCGGGCGGAAAGCCGCGCCAAGCATCACTGAGTACACCAACCCCAATGCCACGCTGACCAGCAGCGTGCGGACCCAGGACTCACTTGCGCGTAAAACCAACGCAAGGCTCGATGACCCCAGCAGTACCAGAAGTACCCGTGGATCACCCATTTGCAGCCACCAGATCAAGGCCGGCAACAAACCCAGGGCAAGAACGCCAAGGGCGTCCTTCAAACCGCGCCGCAGGAGCACAAGGCAACCTGCGGCAGCACCCAACCAATAAAGCAACGGCAATGCTGCACAGCCAGCCACTACCAGAGTGGCCTGCATACGACCGCGCATGATGAACTCAGCTAAGGCGCGCATGCATTCAATCCCTTACTACTTGTCGACTGCCCGGTCTCAGCGGCCGTGGCTGTCGGTGTAGGCCAGCAGGGCCAGGAAGCGGGCGCGCTTGATAGCGGTGGCCAGCTGACGCTGATAACGTGCTTTGGTACCGGTGATACGGCTTGGAACGATTTTGCCGGTCTCGGATACGTAGGCTTTCAGAGTGTTGAGATCTTTGTAATCGATCTCTTTCACGTCTTCAGCGGTGAAGCGGCAGAATTTACGACGACGGAAGAAACGTGCCATTTGATAGGCTCCTTAAAAGGTCCGTGGATTACTCGTCAGCGTTATCGCTGTTGTCGCTGTCATCACTATCAGCGCTATCAGCGCCTTCGTGCTCAGGACGGTCGCGACGCTCACGGCGCTCACTGCGGTTTTCTTCAGCCTTGAGCATCTCGGATTGGCCGGTAACGGCTTCTTCGCGACGGATGACCAGGTTACGGATCACTGCATCGTTGTAGCGGAAGTTGTCTTCCAGCTCGGCCAGGGCCTTGCCAGTGCATTCAACGTTCAGCATCACGTAGTGAGCCTTGTGAACATTGTTGATTGCGTAGGCCAGTTGACGACGGCCCCAATCTTCCAGACGGTGGATTTTGCCGCCGTCTTCTTCGATCAGCTTGGTGTAACGCTCAACCATGCCGCCGACTTGCTCGCTTTGATCCGGGTGGACCAAAAAGATGATTTCGTAATGACGCATGAATGCTCCTTACGGGTTGTAGCCTGCCGCTCAAAAACGGTCAGACAAGGAGTGAATGACACTTATGGATCTTGCCGCAGGGGAGGCACATGCGTGCCTGCCAGGTGGGCAAGGGGCGCAATTGTAGAGAAGGGGAAGGAGCGGCGCAAGGTGATTGGTGATTATTTGAACAATCCCCCAAACACCACAAAAACAAATGTGGGAGGGGGCTTGCTCCCGATGGCGGTGTTTCAGTTACAGATGTTGTGACTGACTCACCGCAATCGGGAGCAAGCCCCCTCCCACAGTTTGATCCGGGCCAGGCCTGGCTTACTTCTTGGGCTTGGCCTTCGCTTTCGCGCCGCGCTGACGCTGGGCTTCGAACAGGCACACGCCCGTTGCCACCGAAACGTTCAGGCTGCTGACGCTACCGGCCATCGGCAAGTGCACCAGGTAATCGCAATGCTCACGGGTCAAGCGGCGCATGCCCTTGCCTTCGGCGCCCATGATCAGGATGGTCGGGCCGGTGAGGTCCTGGTCATAGATGCTGACTTCAGCCTCCCCCGCCGTGCCGACAATCCACAAGCCGCGTTGCTGGAGCTTTTCCAGGGTGCGCGCCAGGTTGGTCACGGCCACCAGCGGAATCACTTCCGCCGCGCCGCAGGCGACTTTACGCACGACCGGCGTGAGGGTCGCCGACTTGTCTTTAGGCACGATCACCGCCAGCGCGCCGGCGGCATCCGCCGAACGCAGGCAGGCGCCGAGGTTGTGCGGGTCGGTCACGCCGTCCAGCACCAGCAGCAACGGCGCGCCTTCGGTACGGTCGAGCAGCTCGTCGAGCATGGCCTCGCCCCACACCTGGCTCGGGCTGACGTCGGCAACCACGCCTTGGTGAACGCCTTCTACCCATACGTCCATTTCACGGCGTTCAGCCTGGCCGATGGCAACCTTGTTCTGGTTGGCCAGCTCGACCAGCGCCTGCACGCGTGGCTCGCTGCGACCTTCCGCCAACCACACTTGCTTGACGCGCTTGGGGTGGTGACGCAGCAGTGCTTCTACGGCATGCACGCCGTAGATTTTTTCCAGACTCATGGCTTGGCCTTAGATTTGCGCGACCCGCCGCTTTTCGCGGGGGCCGAACCCGCTTTGGGCGGGCCTTTACGGTGTTTACTGGGTTTGCTCGAGGGTTTTTCCGCCCCTTGGGACTTTCCCCCAGACGCCGCTTTACCACCGCTTTTGGCTTCGTTGAGCAACTGCTGCTTCAACTCGCGACTCTTGCGCAGCTCGGCATTTTTCGCCGCAGCGTCGCTTGGGCGATAGGCTTCCGGGGCCTTTTCCTTGGCCGACGAACGACGACCAGCCTTGGCCGGCGCAGGCTCGGCGGCCGCCGCTTTCGCAGGAGCCCCTTTGCCTTTGCTGGCCGGCGCGGTGGTTTCGCCGCCACGCTTTTTGCGACCCGCAGGCTCGGCCGGCTTGTCAGGCATACCGAAGTCGATCTTGCGTTCGTCGAGGTCGACGCGCATGACCTGCACTTCCACCGTGTCACCCAGGCGGAAACTGCGCCCGGTGCGCTCGCCCGCCAGGCGGTGATGCACTGGGTCGAAGTGATAGTAGTCGCCCGGCAAGGCGGTGACGTGCACCAGGCCCTCGACGTAGATGTCGGTCAGCTCGACGAACAGGCCGAAACCGGTCACGGCGGTGATCACACCCGGGAACGACTCGCCCACGCGATCCTTCATGAATTCGCACTTGAGCCAATTCACCACATCGCGGGTGGCTTCATCGGCGCGGCGCTCGCTCATGGAGCACTGCTCGCCCAACTGTTCCAGGGCCGCTTCGTCGTACGGATAGATCCGTGCCTTCGGAATGGTCATGGCGCCGGCGCGCTTGACGTGCGGGGTGTTCTGCTTGGAATGGATCACGCTGCGGATCGCGCGGTGCGTGAGCAGGTCCGGGTAACGACGGATCGGCGAAGTGAAGTGGGTGTACGCCTCATAATTCAGGCCGAAGTGGCCCTGGTTATCAGCGCTGTACACCGCCTGGCTCAACGAGCGCAGCATGACGGTCTGGATCACGTGATAATCCGGACGGTCCTTGATGCTGGCCAGCAGAGCCTGGTAGTCCTTCGGCGTCGGGCCGTCCTTGCCTTTGTGCAGGGACAGGCCGAGCTCACCGAGGAAGGCGCGCAGTTTTTCCAGGCGCTCCGGCGGCGGGCCGTCGTGCACCCGGTACAGGGCAGGAATCTCGTGCTTTTTCAGGAACTCAGCGGTGGCCACGTTGGCGGCCAGCATGCATTCCTCGATCAGCTTGTGCGCGTCGTTACGCGTCGTTGGGGTGATCGCGGCGATCTTGCGCTCGGAACCGAAGACAATCCGGGTTTCCTGGGTTTCAAAATCGATCGCGCCACGCACATGACGGGCACCCAGCAACACTTTGTACAACGAGTACAGCTGCTTGAGGTGCGGCACCACGTCGGCGTACTCGGTACGCAGGGCTTTGGCTTCGCTGGTCTTCGGCGCTTCCAGGATGGTGCTGACCTTGTTGTAGGTCAGGCGCGCCTGGGAATGGATCACCGCTTCGTAGAACTGGTAATCGGTCATTTCGCCGGTTTTCGAGATGGTCATCTCGCACACCATGGCCAAACGGTCGACTTTCGGGTTCAGGGAGCACAGGCCGTTGGACAGCTGCTCGGGCAGCATCGGGATGACGCGCTCAGGGAAGTACACGGAGTTGCCGCGCACCTGGGCTTCGTTATCCAGGGCCGAACCGATCTTCACGTAGCTGGACACGTCGGCAATCGCGACGAACAGCTTCCAGCCGCCGGAGAACAGGCGCAGTTTGCCAGGCTTGGCTTCGCAGTAGACCGCATCGTCGAAGTCGCGGGCGTCTTCGCCGTCGATGGTGACGAACGGCAGATGGCGCAGGTCGATGCGCTTCTCTTTGTCCTTGTCTTCGACTTCCGGCTTGAGCTTGGCGGCTTCCTTGAGCACAGCGTCGGGCCAGACGTGAGGAATATCGTAGGTGCGCAGCGCGACGTCGATCTCCATGCCCGGCGCCATGTAGTTGCCGACCACTTCAACGATGTCGCCCTGGGGCTGGAAGCGCGCAGTTGGCCAGTGGGTGATTTTCACCTCGACGAACTGGCCGACCTTGGCGGCGCCATTGCGGCCCGGGGTGATCAGCACTTCCTGCTGGACCTTCGGGTTATCCGGCACGACGAAGCCGATACCGCCTTCTTCGAAGTAACGGCCGACGATGGACTCGTGGGCACGGGACACCACTTCGACGATCACGCCTTCACGACGACCACGACGGTCCAGCCCGGAAACACGCGCCAGCGCACGGTCGCCGTCAAACACCAGGCGCATTTGCGCAGGGCTCATGAACAGGTCGTCGCTGCCGTCATCCGGGATCAGGAAGCCGAAGCCGTCCCGGTGACCGGCGATGCGGCCGAGGATCAGGTCGAGCTTGTCGACCGGCGCATAGGTGCCACGGCGGGTGTAGATCAGCTGAGCGTCGCGCTCCATCGCACGCAAACGGCGGCGCAGGGCTTCGAGCTGGTCTTCGGTGGTCAGACCGAATTCTTCAACCAGCTGCTCACGGCTAGCAGGCGAACCCCGATCGGCGAGGTGCGCCAGGATCAGTTCGCGGCTAGGAATAGGGTTTTCATATTTTTCCGCTTCACGAGCGGCCTCGGGATCGAGGGACTGCCAATCGGCCATTAGAGAGTTTTCACCTTGTCTATATGCGGGTTAGTTTGGCATACGCGTATTGAAACGGGAAATTTCAGGCATCAACAAGTGTTTAAAAGCCCTTTGTAGCCCACCGACGCATACCTTGCACGACCATTGAGGGAATTTTCCAGGCTTTTTTCATACCGGGGGTTTACAGCTGAAAAAGGGCTCCGTATAGTGCGCGCCATCGACGACGGCAACGTTGTTGATGCTGCCCAGGTGGTGAAATTGGTAGACACGCCAGCTTCAGGTGCTGGTGATCGCAAGGTCGTGGAAGTTCGAGTCTTCTCCTGGGCACCAAATTCAGATCAAACCCGCGAAAGCGGGTTTTTTCGTTTCAGGTCTTTGATTCTTAACGTAAAACCTGATTTATTTTTTTGAATCAGGGGTTTACAGATCAAAAAGCCCGCCGTATAGTTCGCCCCATCAACAGCGGCAACGTTGCTTGATAATGCCCAGGTGGTGAAATTGGTAGACACGCCAGCTTCAGGTGCTGGTGATCGCAAGGTCGTGGAAGTTCGAGTCTTCTCCTGGGCACCAAATTCAGATCAAACCCGCGAAAGCGGGTTTTTTCGTTTCTGGGGTTTAAAACTTGGTGGTGGGGCCTGCTCATGCGCACTTGAGAAGGTTTATCGTTTATCCTTGTAAGAATTTGTAGCTTACAAGTGAGGAAAACCCCGGATGATGATCCGCGATACCCGTCTCAAGACCTCCCTTCTGCGTGGCCTGACCATCACTCTGCTCGGCCTGACCCTGCTCTCGCCCGCCGCCCATAGCGCCGAAAAGATCTCCCTGACCCTGTACAACGGTCAGCACAAGGAAGTCGGCGATGAACTCGCCAAAGCCTTCGAAGCCAAGACCGGCATTCACGTCAATGTACGCAAAGGCAGCAGCAATCAACTGGCCAGCCAAATCGTCGAAGAAGGCGACCGCTCGCCTGCCGACGTGATCTACACCGAAGAATCACCGCCGCTGAACAAGCTGGGCGAGCAAGGCCTGCTGGCCAGGATCGACGCCAGCACCCTCGATGTATTGCCCAAGGACTATGTCGGCAGTAACGGCGACTGGATGGGCGTGACCGCACGCACCCGCGTCGTCGCTTTCAATCCCAAGCTGATTGCCGAAAAAGACCTGCCCAAATCGGTGCTGGATTTCGCCGGTCCCGAGTGGCAAGGCAAGGTTGGCTTCGTGCCCACCAGCGGTGCGTTCCAGGAGCAGGCGGTGGCTATCATCAAGCTGCACGGGCGTGAAGCCGCAGAAGAATGGCTGACCGGCCTGCGCGCATTCGGCAAGGTGTACAGCAACAATATGGTTGCGCTCAAAGCCGTGGAAAACGGCGAAGTCGCCACCGTGCTGGTGAACAACTATTACTGGTTTGCCTTGAAGAAAGAGAAAACCAACCTCGACTCCCAACTGCACTATTTCACCGACGGCGATGCCGGCGGCCTGATTACCGTGTCTTCGGCTGCCGCGCTGAAATCCAGCAAACACCCCAAGGAAGCCCAGCAACTGCTGGCGTTCATGGCCAGTGAAGAAGGCCAGCGCGTGATCACCAACACCTCGGCTGAATACCCGCTGCGCAAAGGCATGCAGTCCAATCGCGGCCTCAAGCCTTTCAACGAACTGCAGCCGCCGAAAGTCACCCCCGCCGACCTGGGCAATGCCGAAGAGGCCCTGGAGCTGGAACGTGACGTTGGCTTGAACTGATGAACCCATCGCTCAGCGCCGCAGGTTTTCGCCCCCGGCGCAAACGCCCTTCGATCTGGCTGCTGTTGCCGGTGCTATTCCTGGTAGGCCTGAGTCTGTTGCCGCTGGCCTATGTCGGGCTCAAGACCTGGCAGGCTGGTTGGGCGCAGGCGGTGCATCTGCTGTGGCGACCTTATGTCTTCGGGCTGCTGCGCAACACCCTGGCGCTGATGGTGGGCGTGACGGTGGTGTGCGGCGTGGTCGGCCTGTCCCTGGCCTGGTTGCTGGAGCGCAGCAACCTGCCTGGACGGCGCCTCTGGGGGGTGATCCTGTGTCTGCCGTTTGCGGTGCCGGCGTTTGTCAGCAGCTTCACCTGGGTGTCGCTGAGCGCCAACTTCGAAGGCCTCGGCGGCGCGATCCTGGTGATGAGCCTGTCCAAATACCCGCTGGTGTTTCTGCCGGTGGCCGCGACACTGCGTAATCTTGATCCCGCCCTGGAAGAATCAGCGCGCACCCTGGGCCTGAATCGCTGGGGCGTATTCCGGCGCATCACCTTGCCGCTGTTGTGGCCCTCGCTGGTGGCCGGCGCGCTGCTGATTGCGCTGCACATGCTGGTGGAGTTCGGGGCTTTGTCGATCATCGGCTTGCAGACCTTCACGACCGCGATCTATCAGCAATTCGAGCTGGAGTTCAGCAACGCCAATGCGGCGATGCTCTCGGCGGTGCTCCTGGCGATGTGCCTGACCCTGCTGTGGCTGGAACTGCGCATGCGTGGCAAGGGCCGCCATGTACGTATTGGCCAGGGCGCGGCGCGGCATGCCGAACAGGTGAAATTGGGCAAGTGGGCGCCGCTCGGTCAGCTGTATTGCCTGGCGCTGGCAGTCATCGGCAGCGGCATTCCGCTGGGGATGCTCGGTTATTGGCTGGCCGTGGGCTCATCGGCGGCGTTTCCGGTGGCCGAGATCAGTGAAGCGTTGTTATCGTCCCTGGCGCTGTCCCTGGGTGGCGCAGCGGTGTGCCTGGCGTTGGCGGTGCCGGTAGGCTTGCTGGTGGTGCGCTATAAAGGCCGACTGGCGATCTGGGCTGAACGCCTGCCCTACCTGCTGCACGCCCTGCCCGGCCTGGTGATTGCACTGACCCTGGTGTATTTCGCCCTGCATTACGTGCCGGCGCTGTATCAAACGTCGGCGCTGCTACTGATCGCCTACGCGCTGTTGTTTCTGCCGCTGGCCCAGGCGCCGATACGCACGGCATTGAACAAGGCCGCGCCCCAGCTGGAAGAGGCAGCGCGGACGCTCGGGGCATCGCCCTTCAGTGCGTTTTGCCGGGTGACACTGCCGATCATCTTCCCGGCACTGGGTGCGGCGTTTGCCCTGGTGTTTCTGGATGCGATGAAGGAATTGACGGCGACCTTGCTGTTGAGTCCGACTGGGTTGAACACCTTGGCGACTGCCGTGTGGGCGCATACGTCGAATGTGGAGTTTGCGGCGGCGGCGCCTTATGCGGCGTTGTTGATCCTGGTGTCGGGGCTGCCGGTTTATTTGCTGACGACGCGGATGTATCTGAGTCGCTGAGACAGCTATCGGGGGCAAGCCCCCTCCCACATTTGGAATGCGTTCCCATGTGGGAGGGGGCTTGCTCCCGATGAGGCCAGAACAGGCAACACTAAGCTCGGAACTGCCCCAAACTCGCCTTCAACTGCGCCGCCAGCCCGTCCAGCACCTTGCCACTGGCCGTGGTTTCCACCACCGCCTGGGCAGCACGCTCAGCCTGGGCGTGGATCACCTCGACGCGCCCACGCACCGCATGCGCGCCCTGGGCCTGGTGCTCGGCCGCGCGGGTCGCCAGGCCTATTGCCGCATGCACCTGCTCCACCGAAGCCTGCACCGTGTGCTGCAAACGCACGCTCTCGCGCAGTACCAGCAAGCCCTCACTGGCCTGGCGCCCGGCTTTGCCGATGGTGTCCACCGCCTCACGCGCGCCCTGTTGCAACGCCACGATATGCGCCTGGATATCACCGGTGGAGCTTTGGGTTTTACTGGCCAGTGCGCGCACTTCGTCTGCAACCACCGCAAAACCGCGCCCCGTTTCACCGGCGCGCGCCGCTTCGATGGCGGCGTTCAGGGCGAGCAGGTTGGTTTGCTCGGCGATCCCATGGATCACCGTCAGCACCACTTCAATCTGCTCACTCTGTTGGGCCAGGCGCTCAATGACCTGGGACCCCGCCTGCACCTGCCCCGCCAACGCCTCGATCAAACTGCCAACTTCGGCCGACGTGCGTGAGTTCTCATCCGTCGCCTGGCGAATCTCCACCACCTGTTGCAGCGCCGCCTGCATGGCATGGCTTTCGGCCTGGGCCTCATCGGCCATCTGCGACAGTGCGCGCAGGCTCTCGGCGACTTCATCACGCTGCAAACCGGCAGCCTTGTCGGCACCCGCATTGCGCAAGGTCATCGCGCCGATTTCCACACCGGTGCGCTGGGCCACCTCACCCGCTTCGCGCACGATGGGCTGCAACTTATCCACAAAGCGATTGACCGCCGACGCCATGTCGCCGATCTCATCCTTGCTGCTGATTTGCACCCGCTTGGTAAGGTCGCCCTCGCCCGCCGCCAAATCATCCATGGCAGCGATCAGCAGCTTCAAGCGGTTGACGACGCGGCGACCGAGCACGATGGCGATCAGCAGTAATACGCCAAGACCGACCAGCGCCAGGCCCATGCCGATGCGCCAGCGCAGGGTGCCGGCGGCCTCTTGAACCGCGCTGGTGGTGTTGGCGGTCATCTGGGTGGCGGTGGCTTGCGCCGATTGCAGGCGCGCGCCCATGGCCGCAGCGCTATCCGCCGCTGCGCCTTTGAGGCTGTCACCGACCAGTTGATCACCGCTGGCAATCAGCGCGGCAAAACGCTTGTCCAGCGCTTGCAGATCGGCCTCGACCGACGCGGTGGAAACCCCCATGCGGACCTTGCCGATCTCCACGCCGTTGGGGCTGATCGAGGCTTCGACGTAATACACCGCAGGATCAGTCTTGGCCGCGTCCAGCACTTTATCCAGGGCCCGCTCCCCCGCGCCCTTTGCCAACAGGGCCTGGTTGATCGGGTTTTCACGGTTCAGGTAACGGGTCAGGTGCTCGCCCGCCGCGTCGTCATACACCACGAACAACACGTTGGGATTGCGCTGCGCACGCCGGGCGAACTCCGACAAGGTTGGCACATCGCTGTCCCACATGGCTCGCGGCGCCACCGACGCCAGCAACTGCGCCATGTCATTGGCAGAGTCCTGCAGATCTTTTTCCAGGGTCGCACGCAATTGCTTCTGCTCTTGCTGAAGGCGCGTGGAAAGCCCTGCGGTCAGACGCTGACGGGTGCTGGTGGACAAACTGTCCAGACTGGACGTGACTTCCTTGCCGGCCTGGGCCAATTCGCCGGACAGTTTCTGGCTGTCGATGCCCAGGCGATTACCCAAATCTGCCTCCAAGGCGGTGACTGTGCTCCGCGTCAGCGCGACGGCCACCAGCACTTGCACCAAAAGAGCGATACCTAGGGTAACGAATACTGGCCGCAACAGACGACTTTGTAACAACGAGAGAACGGCAGACACTGGGAATCCCTCCACCACGGGTGCCATTAAATTGATAGCACCTCGGAAAGAAGGAAACACAGCAAGGGTCGTGCCGCTTGCCAGACACAAACGACAAAGGGCTCCCGAAGGAGCCCTTTGCTTTTTACATCAACAGCTTATTAAGCGAACGGATGACGCAGAACGATGGTCTCGTTACGGTCCGGGCCCGTCGAAATAATGTCGATCGGCGCGCCAATCAGCTCTTCAACGCGCTTGATGTAAGCACGGGCATTGGCTGGCAGCTCTTCCAGGGTCTTGGCGCCCACGGTCGACTCGGTCCAGCCCGGCACTTCTTCGTACACAGGCTGCAGGCCCACGTAGCTGTCGGCGTCAGTAGGAGCGACGTCATTACCTGCGGCGTCTTTGTAACCGGTGCAGATGTTGATGGCTTCCAGACCGTCGAGCACGTCCAGCTTGGTCAGGCAGATGCCCGAGATGCTGTTCACATCGATAGCGCGACGCAGGATAACAGCGTCGAACCAGCCACAACGACGGGCGCGGCCAGTGGTTGCGCCGAACTCGTGGCCTTGCTTGGCCAGGTGCGCGCCGACTTCGTCGAACAGCTCAGTCGGGAACGGGCCCGAACCTACGCGGGTGGTGTAAGCCTTGGTGATGCCCAGGATGTAGTCCAGGAACATCGGGCCAACGCCCGAACCGGTAGCAACGCCGCCAGCGGTGGTGTTGGAACTGGTCACGTACGGGTAGGTGCCGTGGTCGATGTCGAGCAACGAACCCTGGGCGCCCTCGAACATGATGTCTTTGCCGGCGCGACGCAGGTCGTGCAACTCGGCCGTCACGTCCAGCATCAGCGGCTTGAGCAGCTCAGCGTATTCCTTGCATTCGGCCAGCGTCTTTTCGAACTCGATGGCCGGTTCTTTGTAGTAACCCACCAGCATGAAGTTGTGGTAATCCACCAGTTCACGCAGCTTGTCTTCAAAGCGCGGCATGTTGAGCAGGTCGCCCACACGCAGGCCACGGCGCGCCACCTTGTCTTCGTAGGCCGGGCCGATGCCGCGACCGGTGGTGCCGATCTTCAGCTCGCCACGGGCCTTTTCACGGGCCTGGTCCAGCGCCACGTGGAAGGACAGGATCAGCGGGCAGGATGGGCTGATACGCAGGCGCTCACGCACCGGTACCCCTTTCTCTTCCAGCTTGGTGATCTCGCGCAACAGGGCGTCCGGTGCAACCACCACGCCGTTGCCGATCAGGCACTGCACGCCTTCGCGCAGTACGCCCGACGGGATCAGGTGCAAGACGGTTTTTTCGCCATCGATGACCAGGGTGTGCCCCGCGTTGTGGCCACCTTGGTAGCGCACTACGGCGGCAGCATGTTCGGTCAGCAGATCAACGATCTTGCCTTTGCCCTCATCACCCCATTGGGTGCCCAGGACTACGACATTCTTACCCATAACACTTGTCCTCATTCGCGCAAACTTGGTGCCGGCGATGGCCGGCAGGAAAACTCAAGAAGCCAGTGGCGATACTTGCCAAAGCCCGTTCTGCTGAATCAATTGTCGGTCGCAGTCCGCTTCACCGGCGGCGGCCAATGGCTGCCCAGGCAAGGCCTGGACGACACGCTGACCCTCACTGCGCAACTGGCAAACCTGCTGCCAGAGTGCCGCGTCCGTACTGTCGGGCATCCAGATGCCACCAGACGGCAGCTCGACCTCAGCACGCCCCAGGGTCACCAGGGTTTTCAAATCGGTGGAAAAGCCAGTGGCCGGACGGGCGCGACCGAAGTCGGCGCCGATATCGTCGTAGCGACCGCCCTGGGCGATGGCCTGGCCAACACCCGGAACGAACACCGCGAACACCACACCGGTGTGGTAGTGGTAGCCGCGCAACTCGCCCAGGTCAAAATACAGCGGCAATTGCGGGAAGCGCGCCGACAACTGCTCGGCAATCGCCAGCACATCGTCCAGGGCCGCCAACACCGGCGCTGGCGCATTGGCCAGACGCTCACGCGCAGCCACCAGCACTTCACGGCCGCCGCACAGGTTGACCAACGCGCGCAACATCTGCGCGAGGTCAGCCGGCACGCCTTCGGTGAGGGCGATCACTTCGTCAATCGCCTTGCGTTGCAGGGCGTCGAACAGTTGTTGCTCGGCTTCACCGGACAAACCAGCGGCACGAGCGAGGCCACGGTAGATACCGACGTGGCCCAGGTCCATGTGCACGTCCGGCACATCAGCCAGTTGCAGCATGGCCAGCATCAGGCTGATCACCTCGATGTCGCTGCTCGGGCTCGCATCGCCATACAGCTCGGCGCCCAACTGGATCGGGCTGCGGGACGATGACAAGGCACGTGGCTGGGCATGCAGCACGCTGCCGGCGTAGCACAGGCGGCTCGGGCCTTCGCGGCGCAGGGTGTGCGCATCGATACGCGCCACTTGCGGCGTGATGTCGGCACGAAACCCCATCTGCCGGCCCGATTGCGGGTCGATAACCTTGAAGGTGCGCAGATCCAGGTCCTGGCCCGCGCCGGTCAGCAGGGATTCCAGGTACTCGATATGGGGAGTCACGACAAACTCGTAACCCCAGCTCTGGAACAGATCCAACACCTGGCGACGCGCTATTTCAATGCGCGCAGCTTCTGGTGGCAGTACTTCTTCGATGCCATCTGGCAGCAGCCAGCGGTCTACCGTTGCCATTACGCCATTCCCCTATGATCCGGGCGGCCAGCCCTCGGCCGAGCCTTGAGTGAAGCAGAAAATACCCGC
The DNA here is from genome assembly GCF_003852255.1 of Pseudomonas sp. R1-43-08. Lineage (NCBI taxonomy): Bacteria > Pseudomonadati > Pseudomonadota > Gammaproteobacteria > Pseudomonadales > Pseudomonadaceae > Pseudomonas > Pseudomonas sp. R1-43-08. The sequence goes on along the minus strand of NZ_CP027734.1, from coordinate 634,257 downwards.
CGCCTGCATAAACCACGCGCAAGAGCGACGTGACGAACGACCTGTAACCGGCCTCGTCGGGCACTTTCCTCGAAAAACCTGTCACGCCTGCCGAATCGAACATGCAGACGCAAAAAAGCCGGGAATTTCCCGGCTGCCGCATCATACACCCGTTTTCTGAAAGGATCACCCCGCCAGGCATTTTAGCCGCCCGACGGAGTGGTTCCTACAAAGAGACAGGCCTGTTACTTGGACTTTTCCAGGTAGCGGAAGAAGTCGCTGCTTGGGTCCAGCACCAGCACGTCGGTCTTGTTCGCGAAGCTTTCACGGTAGGCACGCAGGCTACGGTAGAACGCGTAGAACTCCTGGTCCTGGCCGTAAGCCTTGGCGTAGATCGCTGCGGCTTGAGCATCACCATCACCACGGGCCTCTTCAGACTCGCGATAGGCTTCTGCCAGCAGTACACGGCGCTGACGATCGGCATCCGCACGGATACCTTCGGCCAGCTCGTTACCCTTGGCGCGGTGCTCACGGGCCTCACGCTCACGCTCAGTGCTCATGCGCTCGAACACGCTGCGGTTCACTTCCTTGGGCAGGTCAATGGCCTTGACGCGCACATCGACCACTTCGATACCCAGCTCTTTCTCCGCCATGGTGTTCAGCGAACGAGTGATGTCAGCCATCAGCGCATCACGTTCACCGGATACCACCTCATGCAGGGTGCGCTTACCAAACTGGTCGCGCAGGCCCGATTCCAGACGGCGCGACAAACGCTCGTCGGCAATCTGCTTGAGGCCGGAAGTCGCGGTGTAGAAGCGCTCGGCGTCCTTGACGCGCCACTTGGCGTAGGCGTCAACCATCACGGCTTTCTTTTCCAGGGTCAGGAAGCGCTGTGTCGGTGCATCCAGGGTCATCAGGCGGGCGTCGAACTTGCGCACCTGGTTGACGTAGGGGACTTTCACATGCAGGCCCGGCTGGACATCCGCCTGGACCACGCGACCGAATTGCAGCAGCACCGCACGCTCGGTCTGAGCCACGATGTAGAAGCAGTTCCAGGCAGCGATGACCACGACGACGCCCACAATCAGGGCGGTCAGCGATTTATTGCTCATCAACGGCTCTCCCTGGTACGTGTTTGCTGTTGCAGCAAGTCAGCGGCCGCACGGGCGCTCGCTTCGTTGGCAGCGGCATTCGAACCGGTGGACGGCGCGCTGGCGCCGCTACGACCACCTTCGATCATCTTGTCCAGCGGCAGGTACAGCAGGTTGTTCTGCCCACCCTTGCTGCCGGTCACGAGAACCTTGCTGGTATTGCTGAAGACTTCCTGCATGGTGTCCAGGTACAGACGCTCACGGGTCACCTCAGGTGCCTTGCGGTACTCGGCAACCAGTTTGGTAAAGCGGTCTGCCTCACCCTTGGCACGGGAGACCACTTCGTCGCGATAACCGTTGGCATCTTCGAGGATGCGCTGGGCTTGACCACGGGCTTCCGGCACCACGCCATTGGCGTAGGTTTCTGCCTGGTTGCGCGAACGCTGCTCGTCTTCACGGGCACGGATCACGTCGTCAAAGGCTTCCTGCACTTCACGCGGTGCGGCAGCGCTCTGTACGTTGACCTGGGTGACCGTGATACCGGTGCGATAGGTATCGAGGAACCGTTGCAGGCGCTCCTTGATTTCGCTGGCCATCAATTCACGCCCTTCGGTCAGCACCTGGTCCATGGCGGTGGAACCCACCACATGGCGCAAGGCACTTTCGGTTGCGTGTTGCAGGCTGATTTCCGGCTGGTCGACGTTCAGCACGAAGTCCTGCAGGTTGGTGATCTTGTACTGCACGGTCAGCGGCACTTCGACGATGTTCTCGTCTTCGGTCAGCATCTGGCCCTGCTTGGTGTAGGCACGCTCACGCGTGACGTTCTCCATGTACTTCTTGTCGATCGGCGGGAAATAGATGTTCAGGCCTGGCCCGACAGTCTCGTAGTACTTGCCGAAGCGCAGCACCACGGCTTGCTCCTGCTCGTCCACTACATAGACCGCGCTGTACAGCCAGACGGCCGCAAGCACGACAAGGCCCAGGCCCAGCAGGCCATAGCCACCGCCCTTGCTCGTGCGACCACCCTCGTCACTACCGCGTTTTTTTCCACCACCGAACAACCCATTCAGGCTTTCCTGCAGCTTTCGGAAGGCCTCGTCGAGATCCGGTGGCCCCTTGCGGTCGCCATTATTGCGGCGCTTACCACCCCAAGGATCCTGATTATTCGAGTTGCCACCCGGCTCATTCCAAGCCATAGCGCTCTCCATCTGATAAAGCAAAGACGCACCCACGGCGCGCCGACCAATGCTACAGAATGCCTGCCACCGCGGCACAACCGCTTTCTCAGGCTTTTATTGCAAAGTGTGTTGCTCGATGAACTCTGCCGGTACAACACCCTCGCGACTGACCAGTCGATTGAGCTCCGAGCGCGGCAATCGAACGTCCAGCAAGCTGACACCTTCTTCGTCGTGTTCTTCTTTCTGTACCGCGCCCAGCTCGAAAAACTGTGCACGCAGTCGAGCAAAACGCTGCGGCAAGCGCAAGGTGCCCACGAACAAATCGCTGCCGAGCAACTCGGCAATGGCTTGTTCCAGCAGCTCCAGGCCACTGCCATCACGCGCCGACAGCCAGACCCGCTGAGGCTTGCCGTTCTCGTCGCGCTGAATTTGTGGCTCGACGCCTTCAAGCAAATCGAGTTTGTTATAGACCTCGAGGATCGGCAAGTCCTGTGCACCAATCTCGCCCAGCACTACCATCACCTGCTCGATCTGCAGCATGCGATCCGGTTCAGCCGCATCGATTACGTGCAACAGCAGGTCGGAATTGCTCGACTCTTCGAGCGTAGACCGAAATGCCTCGACCAGCTTGTGCGGCAAGTGCCGGATGAAACCCACGGTATCGGCCAGGACGATCGGCCCCAGGTCGCCGATATCCAGGCGGCGCAGGGTCGGGTCGAGCGTGGCGAACAGTTGGTCTGCCGCGTACACGTCCGATTTCGTCACGTTGTTGAAGAGTGTGGATTTGCCGGCGTTGGTGTACCCCACCAGTGACACGGTAGGGATATCCGCACGCGAACGGCCTCGACGCGATTGCTCGCGCTGGCTGCGCACTTTTTCCAGGCGGCCCTTGATCTGGCGCAGGCGAACCCGCAACAGGCGTCGGTCGGTTTCCAGCTGGGTTTCACCCGGGCCACGCATGCCGATGCCGCCGCCCTGGCGCTCAAGGTGAGTCCAACCGCGCACCAGGCGGGTGCTCATGTGGTCAAGCTGGGCCAGTTCGACCTGCAGTTTGCCTTCATGGGTACGCGCGCGTTGGGCGAAAATATCGAGAATCAGACCGGTGCGGTCGATCACGCGACACTCGAAGACACGTTCGAGGTTACGTTCCTGACTGGGCGTGAGGGTGTGATTGAAGATCACCAGATCGGCTTCTTCAGCGTGGACCAGGTCGCGCAATTCCTCGACCTTGCCGCTGCCGATCAGGTATTTGGCGGTTGGCCGATGACGCGGCACGTTAAAAAACGCAACGGTCTCGGCGCCGGCCGAATTTGCCAACTCCTGAAACTCCTGCGGATCTTCGCGCGCCTCAGGGTCCTGTCCATCCAAGTGAACGAGGATTACTCGCTCACCACCACCGTGGCGCTCAAAGAACAAAGGAGACTCCTATCAGGCGTTACCTGGCTCAGCGTCAGCTGCTTCATCACCTGCTGCGCTAGGCAGACGGATCGGACGAACAGGGACGACTGTAGAGATAGCGTGTTTGTAAACCATCTGGCTGACGGTGTTTTTCAGCAGGATCACGAACTGGTCGAACGACTCGATCGTACCTTGCAACTTGATACCGTTGACCAGATAGATGGAAACCCCCACTTTCTCTTTACGTAAAGTATTCAAGTAAGGGTCTTGTAGCGAATGCCCTTTTGACATGTGCCGCACTCCTTTAAGGATCAATAATAAAAATCGGAAAATAAATAGCTCATGGCCGTCACACCCCCAAGGATAGACGGCAATTGCAAGGACTCAGCTCAATATGGAGACCGTTCCCAAGTATTTCAAGGCGCGTGACAGATTGTCGCTGTCCAGGCTGTCCAGCCAGTGCAAATCGCTCCAGCTGCGCAGCCAGGTGAACTGGCGCTTCGCCAATTGGCGCGTGGCAATGATGCCGCGCTCCTGCATTTCGGCTGACGTCAGCTTGCCATCCAGATGATCCCAGACTTGGCGGTAGCCTACAGCACGTATCGAAGGCAATCCTGGATGCAGATCACCTCGGGAACGCAGTGCTACGACCTCCTCCACAAACCCCTGTTCCAACATAATTGTGAATCTTTGTGCAATTCGTTCATGCAGCACCTGGCGATTTGCCGGAGCGATGGCCAGATTCGCCACAGTATAGGGCAATTGTGACTGACCAGATGCGTCTGCATCAGCACTTTGCGCAGTTTGTTTCAGCCTGTGTTCAGTCATGGTCTGGCCGCTGACGCGCCAGACTTCCAGCGCACGGGTAAGCCGCTGGGGGTCGTTGGGGTGGATGCGCGCCGCAGACACCGGGTCTACCGCCGCCAGCTGGTCGTGCAGGGCCTGCCAGCCGAGGCGCGCGGCTTGATCTTCAAGCTCGGCGCGCACCTGGGCGTCAGCGGGCGGCATGTCCGCCAGGCCCTCCTGCAGAGCCTTGTAATACAGCATCGTGCCGCCGACCAGCAGCGGGATGTTGCCCCGCGCGGTGATTTCAGCCATGGCGGCCAGGGCGTCGGTACGGAAATCTGCGGCCGAATAGCTTTCGGACGGGTCGATAATGTCGATCAACCGATGCGGATGCCGGGCTAACAGCTCTTTCGAAGGCTTGGCCGTGCCGATGTCCATGTCCCGGTAAACCAGGGCAGAGTCGACGCTGATCAGCTCGCACGGCAAGACCTTGGTCAGCTCGATGGCCAGGTCGGTCTTGCCCGCGGCCGTCGGGCCCATCAGGAAGATCGCGGGGGGCAAGGCACTCATCAGCGACCGCGCAGGAACAGTTTGTCCAGATCATCCAGGCCCATCTGGGTCCAGGTCGGTCGGCCATGGTTGCATTGGCCACTGCGCTCGGTGTTTTCCATGTCGCGCAGCAGGCCGTTCATTTCCGGCAGGGCCAGTCGGCGGTTGGCGCGGATGGCACCGTGGCAGGCCATGGTGCCGAGCAGTTCGTTGATATGCGCCTGGATACGGTCGCTGGTGCCGTATTCCATCAGGTCCGCCAGTACGTCGGACACCAGGCGATTGGCCTCAGCCTGCTTGAGCAGCGCGGGAATCTGGCGGATCGCCAGGGTCTCCGGGCCCAGGCGTTGCAGTTCAAAGCCCAGCTTCTGGAACACGCCGTGGTGTTCCTCGGCACAATCGGCTTCCCGCTGGCTGACTGCCAGGGATTCCGGCACCAGCAGTGGCTGACCACTGAGCCCTTCACTGGCCATGGCGATCTTCAGGCGCTCGTACATGATCCGCTCGTGGGCGGCGTGCATGTCTACCAGCACCAGGCCGTGGGCATTTTCCGCAAGGATGTAGATGCCCTTGAGTTGCGCCAGCGCGTAGCCCAGCGGCGGAATATCACCGCCGCCCTCGGGCAAGGCAACCGTGCCCGGCTCGGCACCCGGCAACGGCGCGAAGAATTCACGGTAAGCCGCCTGGGCCTCAGCCACCGGCACGGTCGATTGCGGCCGTGGGGTGTATTGATATTGATAACCCGCGCCGGCGCCCGAGTTGGGTGCCGTGTAACTCGGCTGCGGCTGCGATGATTGCAACAGGTTACCGGCGAGGCTCATTTCGCCCTGGGGACCGAACTCGCCGGCCTCAGGGCCGCTCGGGCGGACCACCGCCGTTACGATTGGCGCGGACAACTGGTCATCCGGGCGCACATCGCCCAGGGCGCGATGCAGGGTCCCGTAGAGGAAGTCATGCACCATGCGCCCGTCGCGGAATCTCACCTCGTGCTTGGTCGGGTGCACATTGACGTCGACCACCGAGGGGTCGACCTCGAAAAACAGCACAAACGTCGGATGCCGACCGTTGAACAATACGTCGCGGTACGCCTGGCGAACCGCATGGGCCACCAGTTTGTCGCGCACCGCACGGCCGTTGACGAAGAAATACTGCAAATCGGCTTGGCTGCGGGAGAAGGTCGGCAAACCGACCCAGCCCCATAGGCGCAAGCCATTGCGTTCGATTTCAATCGGCAGCGCCTGCTCCAGGAACCCGGCACCGCACACGGCCGCCACTCGCCGAGCGCGCGCGGCGTCATCATTGGCTTCGTGCAGGCTGAGGATGGTCTTGCCGTTGTGGCGCAGATGGAACGCCACATCGAAGCGCGCCAGGGCCAGGCGCTTGATCACTTCCTGCAGGTGGTCGAATTCGGTTTTCTCGGCCTTGAGGAATTTGCGCCGCGCCGGGGTGTTGAAGAACAGGTCGCGCACTTCCACCGAGGTGCCCACCGGATGGGCTGCCGGCTGGACCCGCGGCGCCATGTCGCGGCCTTCGGTCTCTACTTGCCAGGCCTGTTCGGCGCCGCGCGTACGGGAAGTCAGGGTCAAGCGGGCCACGGAGCTGATGGAGGCCAGGGCCTCACCGCGAAAGCCCAGGCTCATCACTCTTTCAAGGTCTTCCAGGTCGCGAATCTTGCTGGTGGCGTGACGGGCCAGGGCCAGCGGCAGGTCATCCGAAGAGATGCCGCTGCCATCGTCACGCACCCGCAGCAGCTTGACGCCGCCCTGCTCCACATCTACGTCGATGCGCTTGGCGCCGGAATCGATACTGTTTTCCAGCAGTTCCTTGATCACCGACGCCGGGCGCTCGACCACCTCACCTGCGGCGATCTGGTTAGCCAGGCGCGGGCTGAGCAATTCAATGCGCGAGCCACTATTCAACACAGATTCGCTCATTACTGCGCCGCCAATTCAGTGCCGGGGATGGTCAACATCTGGCCAATTCTCAACTCGTCGGTTTTCAGGTTGTTAGCGCTGCGCAAGGCGGCGGGGGTGACCTGGAAACGTACGGCCAGCATCGCCACGGTGTCGCCAGGCTGCACGCGGTGGTCACGCGGGCCCTGGGCGATTTTGCCGGAGTCACGCAACCAGGCGATGTAAGTGCCCGGTGGCGGGTTCTGTTGGAAGAACTGGCGCACGCCGGCGCTGATCGAGCGCGCCAACGCTTGCTGGTGGCTGGCACTGGCCAGCTTCGAGGCCTCGTTGGCGTTGGAAATGAAGCCGGTTTCGACCAGGATCGACGGGATATCCGGCGACTTCAACACCATGAACCCGGCCTGCTCCACGCGCTGCTTGTGCAGCGAGGTGACCCGGCCAATGTTACTCAGGACTTTCTGGCCGACGTTCAGGCTGGACGTCAGCGAGGCGGTCATCGACAAGTCGAGCAGTACGCCGGCGAGCATTTTGTCTTTGTCATCGAGGGAGACGTTGCCGGCCCCGCCGATCAAGTCGGAACGGTTTTCACTGTCGGCCAGCCAACGGGCGGTCTCGGACGTGGCGCCACGATCGGACAAGGCAAACACCGACGCACCGAACGCCGCCGAGGATGGGGCGGCGTCGGCGTGGATCGATACGAACAGGTCCGCGCCCTTCTTGCGGGCGATTTCGGTACGCCCGCGCAACGGGATGAAATAGTCACCGGTACGGGTCAGTTCGGCGCGATAGCCTTTCATGCCGTTGACCTGGCGTTGCAGTTCGCGGGCGATCGCCAGCACCACGTCTTTTTCATGCTGGCCGCGCGAGCCGGACGCGCCGGGGTCTTCGCCACCGTGGCCGGCATCGATCACCACGATAATGTCGCGCTTGCCTGCCGGAGCGGGCGGCGGCGGTGGCAGCTTGACCTGCGGCTGCGAGGGGTTGACCGGCACCGCCGGCACCGTCGCCACGCTGGGCGTCGGCGCAGGCGGCGGGGCGGCATCGGCGGGGTTGTCGAACAGGTCGACCACCAGGCGGTTGCCATATTGGGCGTTGGGCGCCAGGGAGAAGCTTTTGGGGGTGACCGCTTTTTTCAGGTCGATGACCACGCGCAAATCGGTCGGCGTACGCTGGGCCGAACGCATCATCGTAATCGGGGTGTTGGCGGTGGAGACTTTCAGCGGTGCAGCCAGGGTCGCACCGTTGATGTCGATCACCAGGCGATCAGGCGCCGTGAGGGTAAAGACGCTGTGCTGGACCGGGCCCGACAGGTCGAACACCAGTCGCGTGTTATCCGGCGCTCGCCACAGGCGGACACTCTTGACCTGTGAAGCAGCCACAGCATTGACAGTCATTGCCGCAAGCAACACCCCCACGACAGCAACCAACGCGCGAAAGCGCATACCTAACCCCACCAATTATTTGAATTCCAATGCCAGAGCATCACGCCACGCTTCACCGCGCGGGCTCTGGGGCAACAACTTCAGCTGACGTCCGTGCTCGTGCGGCGTAATGGTAATGGTCATGTCAGGCTTTGGCAAAAAGCCTGTGCCTTTATCTGGCCACTCGATCAGGCACAGCGCGTCTTCGTCGAAGTAATCACGAATGCCCATGAACTCCAGCTCTTCAGGGTCGACCAGGCGATAGAGGTCGAAGTGGAAGGCACGCACGTCACCGATCTCGTAGGGTTCGACCAGGGTGAACGTCGGGCTTTTTACCGCACCGGCATGGCCCAACCCGCGAATGATGCCCCGGGACAGCGTAGTCTTGCCCGCCCCCAGGTCACCTTCGAGAAAGACCAGCCCCGCCCCGCCCGTCACCCGTGCAATAGCGTGACCGAACGCGACCATCGCGTCTTCATCGGCCAGGAAAAGATTTACTTCAGGCACGGCGACTGCTGCTCCAGCAATTGACGAATGGCAGGTATCAGGTCGCTCGCTGCCAGCCCGCGACCGAAGGTGCCCTGGCGATCCCCTGCCGTTGCGTGCAGCCACACGGCCAGGCAGCTGGCCTCATACGCCGGCATGCCCTGGGCGAGCAATGCGCCCACGAGGCCGGCCAATACGTCACCGAGCCCTGCCGTCGCCATGGCGGGATGGCCCTGGTCACAACGTGAAACGCGCCCGTCCGGGCTTGCAATCAAACTGCCGGCACCCTTGAGAATAGCCACTGCGTCGAATTTACGGCTCAACGCGCGCGCCACCTTAAGGCGGTCGGCCTGAACCTCGGCTGTCGAAATGCCCAGCAGCCGTGCGGCTTCGCCTGGATGCGGGGTGATCACGCAATTGGCGGGCAGGCTGACGCTGCCGGTCGCCAATTGATTCAAGGCATCGGCGTCCCAGACTTGCGGCAGGTGCGCGTTGGCGGCGACGGACAGCAGGCTTTTACCCCAGGACGCGTCACCGAGACCGGGGCCGATCACAATGACCGAGATTTTTTCCAGCAAGCCCATCAGTTGATTGGCCGAACTCACGCCTACGGTCATCACTTCCGGCAAGCGCGCCAGCGCGGCGGGAACATGCTCCACGCGGGTCGCCAGGGACACCATGCCGGCGCCACTGCGCAACGCGCTCTCGGCACTGAGCAGCGCGGCGCCGCCAAAGCCTCGGTCGCCGCCAATCACCAATAGATGGCCAAACTGCCCTTTATGGGCGTCCGGTGAGCGCGCAGCCAGTTGCGGCAAGTGGCCGGGCAACAGCGGCTGCACGTCGGTTATTTCGTGTTTTGTCTGAGGCATGCGTCTTCAAGCTCCGATGTCTGGCAGAATTATACGCATCTAACCTGTGGTTTCCCGTGTCTCATGCCCGCTATTACCTCCGATCTGCCCGCCCTCGCCCAATCGATCAAAGACTGGGGCCGCGAGCTGGGTTTCCAACAAGTCGGCATCAGCGGTCTCGACCTGGCTGAGCATGAACAGCACCTGCAACGCTGGCTCGACGCGGGCTACCACGGCGAGATGGACTACATGGGCGCCCATGGCAGCAAACGCTCCCACCCCGAAGAACTGGTGCCCGGCACCTTGCGCGTGGTGTCACTGCGCATGGACTACCTGCCCGGCGACACGCAAATGGCGCAACTGCTGGCCGAGCCGGAAAAAGCCTATGTCTCGCGTTACGCCCTGGGCCGCGACTATCACAAGCTGATCCGCAAGCGCGTGCAGCAACTGGCTGACCGTATCCAGGCGCAGATCGGGCCGTTCGGCTTTCGAGCCTTTGTCGACAGCGCACCCGTACTGGAAAAAGCCATCGCCGAACAGGCCGGCCTCGGCTGGATCGGCAAGAACACCCTGGTACTCAATCGCAAGGCCGGCAGCTATTTCTTCCTGAGCGAACTGTTTGTCGATTTGCCGTTACCGGTCGACCCACCCCATACCACCGAGCACTGTGGCCGCTGCACGGCGTGCCTGGACATCTGCCCCACCAACGCGTTCGTCGGCCCTTACGTGCTGGATGCCCGGCGCTGCATTTCCTACCTGACCATCGAGCTCAAGAGCGCCATTCCCGAGGACCTGCGCCCACTGATCGGCAACCGGGTATTTGGCTGCGATGACTGTCAGATCGTTTGCCCGTGGAATCGTTTCGCCCGACCCACTGGCGAAAGCGATTTCAAGCCACGGCACAATCTGGATAACGCGACCCTGGCCGAACTGTTTATGTGGGACGAGGATAAATTCCTCAGCAGCACCGAAGGCTCACCCTTGCGCCGGGCCGGATACGAGCGCTGGCTGCGCAACCTGGCGGTGGGCCTGGGTAACGCACCCTCGAGCATTCCGGTGCTGGAAGCCTTGAAGGCGCGGCGCGACTACCCGTCGGAACTGGTGCGTGAACATGTGGAATGGGCGCTGAACCAGCACGCCGCTCGCTAGTGGACGTCGTCGTTGTAGACGAACTTGGGCATTTCCCAGTGAAACCGGATCGCCAACAGGCGCAGTAGAAAGCCGCTGAACAAGGTCAGCAGGATCGCCTGTTCGCTGGGCAATTCCAGATACAGGCACAGCAAGTAAAACCAGGCGGCGAGGAACGACACGCTGGCGTACAGCTCACGGCGGAAGATCAGCGGGATGTCGTTACAGAAGATGTCCCGCAGGATGCCGCCAAATACGCCGGTGATCACCCCGCTGACCGACGCAACCAGCATGCCGTGCCCCATTTCCAGGGCGGTCATGCAGCCGATCAAAGTGAACGCCACCAACCCCACGGCATCCAGCGCCAGGAACAGCGAGCGCAGATGGCGCATCAACGGTGCGATAAAGATAGTCACCAGTGCGGCGACGGAGGTCAGCACCAGGTATTCAGGGTGCTTGACCCAGGTCAGCGGGTAATGCCCCAGCAACATATCGCGCACCGAACCGCCACCCAGCGCCGTTACGCAAGCGATCAGCACCACGCCAAACCAGTCCATACCACGCCGGCCGGCGGACAAGGCGCCCGTCATGGCTTCGGCGGTGATGGCGATGAGGTAGAGCATCAGCAGCATGATGGCGATCCTTGCAGAGAGGCCGGCAGTCTAATCATTTGCTGATGGCACCAAAAGGGGGCGCTTGGCGATAAACCGAGTCGCCTGCCATCGGGGGCAAGCCCCCTCCCACATTGGGACGCAGAGCGTCCTGGGCTGCATTCCCACGCGGAGCGTGGGAACGATCCAAGGCGGAAGGTCTTCAAGCCTTGATGAAATGCTTGCGGTAATGCTGCAACTCGGCGATCGACTCGCGAATATCATCCAGCGCCAGGTGCGTGCTGCCTTTATGGAAGCTGTCTTTGACCTCCGGCGCCCAGCGTGCAGCCAGCTCTTTCAAGGTGGACACGTCCAGGTTGCGATAATGGAAGTAGCTCTCCAGCGCCTTCATATGCGTATAAAGGAAGCGACGGTCCTGGCAGATACTGTTACCGCAGATCGGCGATTTACCCTTGGGCACCCATTTTTCCAGGAACGCGATGGTTTCGGCTTCGGCTTCGGCCATGCTGATGCGGCTGTCGCGTACTCGCTGGGTCAGGCCGGAGTTGCCGTGGGTGCGGGTATTCCATTCGTCCATGGTGGCGAGCACCGCATCGCTGTGATGGATGGCGATCACCGGACCTTCGGCCAAGGTGTTGAGGTTGCTGTCGGTGACAATCGTTGCCATCTCGATGATGACGTCGGTGTCGGGGTTCAGACCGGTCATTTCCAGATCGATCCAAATCAGGTTCTGTGGGTTTTGCATGGCTTGATTCTCTTGGCACCTTGGCGTAGCCGGGCAGTTTAGCAGGCGGCGCCGTGCTAGACTCGCGACCGTTTCACCCAACTTTTGCATTATCGACACGGAACACCAATGGCCAAACGCCAGCTCAATCGTCGCCAAAACTGGCGCATCGAAAAGATTCAAGGCGAACGCGCAGCGCGCGCCGCCAAACGAGAGTCCTCCGCCGTGGAAGCGCTTGAGGGCGGCGACCTGGGTCCCGAACAAACGGGCCTGGTGATCGCGCACTTCGGCGTACAGGTCGAAGTCGAGGCGCTGGAAGGCGAGCTCGCCGGCTCGGTATCCCGCTGCCATTTGCGCGCCAACCTGCCTGCGCTGGTGACCGGCGACAAGGTGGTCTGGCGTGCCGGCAACCAGGGCATCGGCGTGATCGTCGCCCAGTTGCCCCGCAGCACCGAGCTGCGCCGCCCCGACAGCCGCGGCCAGCTCAAGCCGGTGGCGGCCAACGTCGACATGATCGTGATTGTGTTCGCGCCGCTGCCCGAGCCCCACGCCAACCTGATAGACCGCTATCTGGTCGCCGCCGAGCATGCCGGTATCCGTCCGCTGTTGCTGCTGAACAAATTTGACTTGATCGACGAGCAGAACGCGCCGGCGCTTAACGCATTACTGGCGGTCTACCGCACGCTGGGTTATCCGGTACTGGAAGTCTCGGCACACCACGGCAACGGCATGGAACAGCTGCAACAGCAGTTGGACGGGCGTATCAGCGTGTTTGTCGGCCAGTCCGGCGTGGGCAAATCGTCGCTGGTCAACAGCCTGCTGCCGGAAGTCGACACCCGTGTCGGCCCTCTGTCGGAGCTGTCCGGTCAGGGCACCCACACCACCACCACCGCACGGCTGTTCCACTTCCCCGGAGGCGGCGAGCTGATCGACTCCCCAGGCATTCGTGAATTCGGCCTCGGTCATGTCAGCCGCAGCGACGTGGAAGCAGGCTTCATCGAGTTCAACGACCTGATCGGCACCTGCCGCTTCCGCGACTGCAAACACGACCGCGAGCCGGGCTGTGCATTGCTCAAGGCCCTGGAAGATGGCCGCGTGCAGCAGCAACGGATGAATAGCTATCGGTCGATTATTGCGAGTTTGCCTGAGAGCAGTTACTGATGGTCAACTTCTTGGTACATATAAATCAGGACGCCGATCCTCATAATCCATTGATTTAATAGGTGCAGGCATCAAGAATTCAGGCCAACTCGGTGGCTTACAAACACAAGCTGGCTTGTATTCGGATTTTCTGATGCCCATAATTGCTCCGTCACCAGCGAAAGCTGGCAGGAGTCTGGATCCTTTTCGGAGTTGATCCAGCGGCGCAGAAGGGGCGAAGCAAGCTCCGCTGCGTGTCGAATGAAGCCGCCTTCGGGCGGCTTTGCTTTTTGTGGGGTATTAACAATTGGCTCTCTACTATCACCCCAAACAGGGCGATGTACTGCTGTGCGACTTCACGCGGGGCTTTGTGGCTCCGGAGATGCTGAAGATCCGTAAGGTCGTAGTGATATCCCCAACCTCTACGCACAATCGCAAACTGTGCACCGTGGTGCCGATTTCCTCTACTGCACCAGATATCCGGCACGACTGGCACCATCTGCTACGCGCCAACCCACTTCAATCCGACGGTTACAAAGAGCTGTGGGTAAAGTGCGACATGATTTACACCGTCAGCTTCGAACGCCTCGACAAACTGCACAGAAAGACCCGCTCCAAGGGTCGAGAGTACTTCGTACCGCGCCTGTGCGCGGATGATATGCGAGGCGTAATCGGTGGCGTCAAAGCGTACCTGCCACTCTGACCGCAAATGAAAACGCCCCGGCTGATCGGGGCGTTTTCATTTCTGGCTTATAGAGACCGCTTACGGCGCAGGCGCAGGCGCCGTCGGGTCCTTCACGCCACCATCATCAAACAGGTTCAGCTTCTGGCGCAGTTCATGGGCCGGCAGCGGCTCCTGCCCTGGTGGGAGCGCATTCGGGTCCGCCGGTACTTCACCGGGGGCGCCTTCACCCTGAGCCGGCTGTGGCGGTGGCGGTTGATCGCCCTCGATCGCACGCTGGGCCTTTTTGGTCAGCACGACGATGTCGATCCGACGGTTGATCGGGTTGAACGGCTCCTTGGGGTCAAACAGCTGCGATGACGCAAAGCCCACCACCCGCGCCACTTGCGGGTCCGGGTAGCTGCCAGCCACCAGCGCACGGCGGGCGGCGTTGGCGCGGTTGGCCGAGAGCTCCCAGTTGCCGAAGTCGCCCTGCCCCGCGTAGGGCTTGGCATCGGTGTGGCCGCTGATACTGATCTTGTTCGGCACCGCCTTGATGGTGTCGGCCATGGCCAGCAAGATATCTTCGAAGTACGGCTTCAAGCGTGCGCTGCCGGAATCGAACATCGGCCGGTTGGCGGCGTCGGTGATCTGGATGCGCAAGCCTTCCGGAGTGATCTCGAAGGAAATCTGATCCTTGAACTTCAGCAGTTGCGGGTTTTCCTCAACTTTGGTCTGCAGCTCCTGCAACAACAGCTCGAGGCGTTCTTTCTCGACCTGTTCGGCCATGGTTTCGACCTTATCGCGCTCGATCGGGATTTTTTCCTGGGGCGATTCGGTCTGCACTTCCGGGTTGATGGTGCGCTCCGGCGCCAACTGCGGCGAGCCACCCAGGTCGATCACGAAGGGCGTGCCACTTTCCGAAAAACCAATCGGGTCCTTGAAGTAACCCGCGATGGCAATCTTCTGTTCAGGGGTAGCGGTGGACATCAGCCACAGCACCAGGAAGAACGCCATCATTGCCGTCGCGAAGTCGGCAAAGGCGATTTTCCAGGCGCCGCCATGGTGCCCCGCTGCGAAGCGCTTGACGCGCTTGATGATGATCGGCTGGTTGTTTTCCATGGCTTAGCGACCGCGAACCGCTTGTTCCAGCTCGGCGAAACTTGGGCGATGTTTCGGGTACAGCACTTTGCGTCCGAACTCTACCGCCAGCGACGGCGGCATGCCGGATGCCGAAGCCACGAGGCACGCCTTGATCGCTTCGTAGAGGTTGATCTCTTCCTTGGCATCGTGGGCCAGCGACGTGGCAAGCGGGCCGAAGAAACCGTAGGCCGCGAGAATACCGAAGAAGGTACCGACCAACGCCGCGCCGACGTGCATGCCGATGGCCGCCTGGTCGCCCTCGCCCAGGGAAGCCATGGTCACCACGATACCCAGCACCGCCGCAACAATACCGAAACCGGGCATGCCGTCGGCAATGCCAGTCACCGCGTGGGAAGGATGCTCCAGCTCTTCCTTGAGGCTGAACAGCTCCATGTCGAACAAGCCTTCGAGCTCATGGGGGGCCATGTTGCCGGAGGACATGATGCGCAGGTAATCGCAGATATACGCGGTCATGCGCTCGTCCTTGAGCACGGCGGGGTACTTGGCGAAGATCGGGCTGGCGGCGGCGTCTTCGATGTCTCCTTCAATCGCCATCATGCCTTCGCGGCGGCTCTTGTTGAGGATCTCGTAGACCAGCCCCAGCACTTCCAGATAGAACGTGTGCGAGAAGCGCGAGCTGAACATGCCCAGCGACTTCTTGATCACATGCATGGTCATGTAGCCGGGGTTGGCCTGCAGGAAGGCGCCAAAGGCGGCGCCGCCAATGATCAACACTTCGAAAGGCTGAATCAGCGCGGCAATTTTACCGTGGGACAGGACGTACCCACCGAGCACACTTGCGAGGACGACAATGATGCCGATAATTTTAGCCATAGGGGATCTGTACTTGCGCCGTCGGGTTCATGGACATAGTGGGTGCAGCTGAAAAACTCTTGTTCTACTTATCGGCAAAACTGCGCCAGACTATAGCCCGTTAAGGCGAAAAGCCAATTCAGCCCGTTCAGGGCGTGTTGAACACAAGTGACGATCGCGCCCCAATCATGGCTAATGAAACGACAGTCCCAACTGCAAAACCCGCCACACTCGCCGCCTGGATCAAGTGCCTGGACGACGTGCTGCTGCCCGTTCCCCAGGCCAGCCACGAGCGCGTGTGCAAAGCCATTCGCGACAGCCGCAGCTCGTTAAGGGACATTGCCGAACTGATGCAAGACAGCCCGGCCCTGGTGCTCAGCGTGATGCGCGAGGCCAACAGCCACACTCACGGCAGCCTGGCGGAACCGGCGGAAAACCTCGAAGTGGCGCTCAACCGCCTCGGTCTCAAGCGCGCCGAAGAACTGCTGGCACGCCTGCCTTCGGTGCCGGCCCTTGAAATTCCCGTAGCGCTGCGCCAGCTGCTGCTGATCAGCCAGCATGCCTCGCAACAGGCCAACGGCTTGTTCGGCAACCGCCTGGCGCGTCTGTGGCAGGACATTCATTGGGGCAGCCTGTTGTTTCTGTCACCGTTGTGGCCGATGGCCGTCGCCTACCCCAAGCTCTTGGAAGAATGGGAACTGCGGGTGATCCACAAAGGCGAGTCGGCGCGCCAGGTCGAGCAGCAATTGTTCGGCGTGCGCCTGCTGGACCTGTGCCTTGGCCTGACTGCGGCCTGGCACCTGCCGATCTGGGTGTCCCAGGGCTACAATCTGTTACTGGGCGAGCGGCGCCTGCTGGTCAAGGCCTTGCGTATCGCCCGCGAAGACGACCCTCTGCGCCACCAACAATTACTCGATGCCGAACCCAACCTGCGCCGCTGGCTGAACCAGCCGGCCAACACCGTACTGCTGGCCAACGGCCTGGCGATGTCGGCGCAGGAGTCCTGGGCCTGCCCACACACTGAACGCTGGCAACACCTCACTGCGCTGTACCTGCAGGAACCACTGGGCGATGTGCAACAGCAGGTGCACCAGCAAGCGGTAACCAGTGCCCGCAGCACCCTGATGCCTGACCTCTGGCACCCGGCGCTGTCGCTGATCTGGCCGTGGCATGTGCAAAAAGTCCATCGTGGCCTGTTGCCCGCGCCGCCGCCGACGGCCGAATCGCTGGCCGTGTGGCGCAGCCGCTGCACGGAGCTGCTGGTCGAGCCGAGCCGCTTTGCCAACGCGATGCACCTGACCACTTGCGCCAGGGAAGCCCTGGTCGCCAGCGGCATGCAGCGCGTATTGCTGTTCATGGCGGATCGTGCCTTGAGCACCTTGCGCGTGCATCAGGCCGATGGCTTGCCCAGGGACGCTGCCAACCTGAGCCTGGATGTGGTCAACAGTACATTGCTGCAACGCCTGCTGGAAAAGTCCGCCCAGGTGCGTCTCAGCCCTGACAACCATGCGCAGTTCTCCGCCCTGCTGCCACCGATCCTGCGGCGCCTGTTTACCGGCGAGCACCTGCTGTTGCGCTCGCTGAGCTGCAATGGCCGCGTGGTGATGCTGATGGTGGCGGACCAGGGTGGCGGGCCGTTCTCGGAAACCACCGTGCAAGCCTTTGGTAAAACCGCGCAATGCAT
This sequence comes from Pseudomonas sp. R1-43-08, assembly GCF_003852255.1. Lineage (NCBI taxonomy): Bacteria > Pseudomonadati > Pseudomonadota > Gammaproteobacteria > Pseudomonadales > Pseudomonadaceae > Pseudomonas > Pseudomonas sp. R1-43-08. The sequence continues at coordinate 616,704 of NZ_CP027734.1, read as the reverse complement.
CGAAAAGGCCCTGCACAGCTTTACCAACCGCAGCGCCTGATGCTTGCGCTACAATCGCCCTCCTTTATTGCCAATATTCGTGCCCAGGAGACCTCACATGCCTGACTTCTCTGGCTTGCCGCTGGTGATCGAATCCAGCGACCTGCAAGGTCGCCTGGATGCCGACCACCTGATTCTGGTGGACCTCACCAGTGCCGCCCGCTACGCCGAAGGGCATATCCCCGGCGCGCATTTCGTTGACCCCAAGCGCACCCAATTGGGCCGGCCCCCCGCGCCAGGCCTGCTGCCGCACAAGACCGACCTGGAAAAGCTGTTCGGCGAGCTGGGCCACACCCCCGACGCCACCTATGTGGTCTACGACGACGAGGGCGGCGGCTGGGCCGGGCGCTTTATCTGGATGCTCGACGTCATCGGCCACCAGAAATACCACTACCTCGACGGCGGCCTTCTGGCGTGGCTGGAGGAAAAACACCCGGTTTCTACCGAGGAGCCCGCGCCAGCCGGTGGCCCGGTCAGCCTTACGCTGCACGACGGCCCCACCGCCACCCGCGAATACCTGCAAAGCCGGCTCGGCGCAGCCGACCTGGGTATCTGGGACGCACGCGGCCCGCTGGAGTATTCCGGCGAAAAAGTGCTCGCGGCCAAAGCCGGGCACATCCCTGGCGCGGTGAACTTCGAATGGACCGCTGGCATGGACAAGGCGCGCAGCCTGCGTATCCGCCGCGACATGCCGCAAATCCTCGAAGACCTCGGGCTGACCCGCGATAAAGAAATCATCACCCACTGCCAGACCCACCACCGCTCTGGCTTCACCTACCTGGTGGCCAAGGCGCTCGGTTATCCGCGAGTCAAAGGTTATGCCGGTTCCTGGGGCGAATGGGGCAACCACCCCGACACCCCCGTCGAGATTTGAAGCTTAAGGACACTTAATGAAAAAGCAGTTGTTTATCCTCAGTCAGTACTTGCTGCCGCACCACCTGCTGTCGCGCTTGGCCGGCTGCATTGCCGAGTGCCGCGTGCGCTGGTTCAAGAACGCCTTCACCCGCTGGTTCGCCAAGCGTTACCAGGTGGATATGTCCCAGGCGCTGGTTGAAGACGTGACCGCCTACGAGCATTTCAACGCCTTCTTTACCCGCGCACTGAAAGACGGTGCGCGCCCACTGGACCAAACTCCGGGCGCCGTACTGAGCCCGGCCGATGGTGCGGTCAGCCAGCTCGGCCCGATCGAGCATGGCCGTGTGTTTCAGGCCAAGGGCCACAGTTTCAGCGTGCTGGAATTGCTCGGCGGCGACGCCGCGCTGGCTGCGCCGTTCATGGGCGGTGACTTCGCCACTATCTACTTGTCGCCCAAGGACTATCACCGCGTACATATGCCACTGGCCGGTACCTTGCGCGAAATGGTCTATGTGCCGGGGCGGATTTTCTCGGTGAACCAGACCACCGCCGAGAACGTGCCGGAACTGTTTGCGCGTAACGAGCGGGTTGTCTGCCTGTTCGACACCGAACGCGGCCCGATGGCCGTGGTATTGGTGGGCGCGATGATCGTAGCCTCGATCGAGACGGTGTGGGCCGGGCTGGTAACACCACCGAAGCGCGAGCTGAAAACCTTCCGCTATGACGAAGCTGCTCGCGCACCGATTCACCTGGAGAAAGGTGCGGAGTTGGGTCGCTTCAAGTTGGGTTCTACTGCGATCGTGCTGTTTGGGCCGGACCAGGTGCAGTGGGCGCAGGAACTGGCGGCGGGCACGCCGGTGCAGATGGGCCAGGGTATCGGCTCACCTAAAGCCTGATGATCATTCCCACGCTCTGCGTGGGAATGCAGCGCAGGGCGCTCTGCGCCCCCAAAGCCTGACGCAGAGCATCACAGAAGGCATTCCCACGCGGAGCGTGGGAATGATCTGTCGAGTTAGAGCTGACCGTCGCGATCGCGCAAGCCCAGCAGATACAGCACCCCATCCAACCCCAAGGTCGAAATCGCCTGTTTGGCCGATTGCTTGACCAACGGCTTGGCACGAAACGCCACACCCAACCCGGCAATCGCCAGCATCGGCAAGTCGTTCGCGCCGTCGCCGACCGCAATGGTCTGCTCCAAACGCAAGCCTTCCTTGTGCGCCAGCTCCTTGAGCAGGTCCGCCTTGCGTTGTGCATCGACAATCGGCTCCACCGCCACGCCGGTCACTTTGCCATCCACCACTTCCAGCTCGTTGGCGAATACATAGTCAATGCCCAGCTTGGCCTGCAGCTGCTTGGCGAAATAGGTGAAGCCACCAGACAGGATGGCCGTCTTGTAGCCCAGGCGCTTGAGTTCGGCGAACAGGGTTTCGGCGCCCTCGGTCAGGCGCAGGGACGCGCCGATTGAATCGAGCACGCTCACATCCAGGCCCTTGAGCAACGCCAGGCGCTCCTTGAAGCTGGCGCGAAAATCCAGCTCGCCGGCCATCGCGCGCTCGGTAATAGCCGAGACTTGCTCACCCACACCGGCGGCCTTGGCCAGTTCGTCGATGACTTCGGCTTCGATTAGCGTGGAGTCCATGTCGAACACCGCCAGGCGACGGTTGCGTCGGAACAGCGAGTCCTCCTGGAAAGCGATGTCGACATTCAGCTCCTGGGCCACGCTCAGGAATTCAGCGCGCAGCGCCTGCGCATCGGCCGGCTCGCCCCGTACGGAGAACTCGATGCAGCCCTTGCCTTTGTCTGCGGGTGTGTCCAAAGGCATGCGACCCGACAGACGGTCGATATGGTCGATGTTCAAGCCGTAGTGCGCCGTGATCGAGCTGACGCGCTGCAACTGTTCGGCCGTGACCTTGCGGGTGAGCAAGGTCACGATATGGCGTTTTTTGCCCTGGCCTTCGACCCAATGCTGGTAATCGGCTTCTGACACCGGCGTGAAACGCACCTGCTGATCCAGCTTGTAGGCCGTAAACAGGATGTCCTTGAGTACCGACGAAGCCTGCTCGTTGCTGGGGATTTCCACCAGGATGCCGAACGACAGGGTGTCGTGGATCACCGCTTGGCCGATGTCGAGAATGTTCACACCACCCTGGGCCAGAACGCCGGTAATGGCAGCGGTGAGACCCGGTCGGTCAAGACCTGTGATGTTGATCAGGACAATTTCGCGCAAAGCGCACCCCCAGGCTGGAAAAAAACCGCATTCTACCCACTTTCAGTGATCATCGGGCACAGCCAGCGCTTTGCCGGTCATGGGCCTGTCGCTATACTGCGCGTCAACTTCACGGACCAAGAGCCGAGCGCAAGTGAACCGGCCCACGCCAGTAAAAACCGATAACTTCTTCCTGCTGATCTTCCGGGCACTGCGCCACCGCCGTGTACCGATCGCATTACGCATCGCCAGCCATAACGTGATCCTGGTCGCCCTGGCCCTGGTGATCTACGCCTGCGTAATGGGTTTGCAGTTCAAGCAGGCCATGCACGAGCAGGCCGACGCCCTCGGCGAGAGCCTGACCACCCAGACCGCCACCTCGGCGACTGAGTTGTTGGTGTCCAACGACATCCTCAGCCTCAACGTGCTGCTCAACAACCTGACCAAGAACCCGCTGGTGGCCCACGCCGCCATTTATAGCGTGGACAACCGGATCATGGCCGAAGCCGGGCAGCGCCCGAAAAACGGCCTGCTGGGCGAAGCCGAGGGCCTGTATCAGAGCAATATCACGTTTCAGGATGTAAAAGCCGGCCAATTGCGCATCAGCCTGGACATGCAGCAATTCCAGCAGCCGATGACCATCAGCCTGCAGAGCATGGGCATCTTGAGCGCGATCCTGCTGGCCCTGGCCCTGGCGTTGAGCCTGCGCCTGGGACGGCATATCTCCACGCCGTTGATGCAACTGCGCATCTGGCTGCGCGATATCGACGAACACACCCCAGCCACCGACCGCCAGGACGAAATCGGCGACCTGGCGCGCCAGCTGCATGCCAGCTTCGCCCCGGAGCCGACCGTGCCTGAGGTCGAACCCGAACCCGAGTACGACGACGCCGACTACACCGACGAACCTGAGTTTGAAGTACGCGACCTGCGCGACCCAGGCTTCGACGAAAGCGCTCCGGTAGCGGGCTTGAAGCCTGCGCCGCGGCATGTAATCAAGGCCGAAGAAGACGAGCTGGACGACGAAGACCCGTTCGCCGACCTGCGCGATACCGCCGAGGCCGCGCCCGTCGTGGCGCCGAAGCCGCTTCCCGCCAAAAGCAGCGAACCTCAGTACAGCGCCGTACTCGCTGTGCAACTGGGTGCCCAGGACCAACTGCGCCGCCTGCCCCGCGCTCGCTTGACGGAGCTGCTGGAACGCTATCGCGACTGCCTCGACCAGGCCGCCTCGCTCTACCAGAGCGAACTGCACACCCTGAACGACGGCAGCACGCTGATGCTGTTCCACAGCGAAGACAGCGGCGAGGACTACCTGACCAACGCCATCTGCTGCGGCGAGTTGCTGCGCGCCCTGGGCCACGCCCTGCAGATCGAAGTAGCGGACAGCGGTATCACGTTGCAACTGCAACTGGGCTTGACGGTGGGTGATGACCTGTTCGGCATCAGCCAGATCGACCTGCTGCTGACCGAGATCGCCCAGGATGCCTTGGCCTTGTCGCAACACAGCCGCAACCTGCTGCTGGTGGAGCGCAAGATCAGTGAAGACACGCTGATCCGCCAACGCGCACGCATCCGCCCGATTGCCAGCCCTGAGGGCGCCAGCTGTGTGGAGCGCTTGATGGAACCTTATCCCTCAATGCTGGAACGGCAGCTGGCGCGGATGCATGAGACCCGCACAAGGACATAAGGCACGCAATTGCTCCGTGTGGGAGGGGGCTTGCCCCCGATAGCGGAGTATCAGTCAGCACATCACTCACTGAACCACCGCCATCGGGGGCAAGCCCCCTCCCACATTTGACTGCGCCATGGCTTCTATTTCAGATACAAAAAAGGCCCGCTTACTCAGCGGGCCTTTTGTTTGTCTGCTATTCAGATCAAAACCTGAACACTTCCAAATCCGTACGAATCGGTGTCGCCATCGGCATCTTGGGTTTTTCCGGTGTGGCCGGCTTGGCCTGTGCCGGCGTCTGTTTGCGCGGGGCCTCGGCAATCGGCGGCTGGTTGGCCAACGGCTTGATCGCCACCGACAACTGTTGCGCCAGGTGCTGCAACAATACGCCCTGGGCCTGGACCTGGGACGCCGTGGTGCCGCTATGTTCTTCCTGCAGGTGCACGATGCGGTTGTCCCGAACCTGGCCGCGACGGTCGATCAGGCGCCACTGTGCATCCAGGATCGCCGGCTGCGAGGTACCGGAGTCAAGCCGCGTGATCGTCAGCAGCACCTGCACATCCGGGGTAAACCCGGAGGGCCCCGGCGCCAGCACCACACGCTGGCTGTCCAGCTGACCGGCCACCTGACGCAACATCAATTGATTGATATCGGAGGACAGGCTGCCCGCCCAACGACCATCGGTGGAACCTTGCAGGCTGCCGTCGTTCTGACGTTGCAGCAGGGTTTCGCGTTGCAGGTAATCGGCAACGATTACCGGCCCCAGCAGAACGGCCATGCCGGCGGTTTGTGCTGGCTGAGCCGGACTTCCGCTGTCCAGCTGGTACAGCGACACCGGCTGGTGCGTGCTGCAACCCGCCAGCCCCAACAGGCCAGCGAGCATCAAAAATAGAGGAAGGCGTGGAGCAGTCATCATCCCATCCAGGTGGCTGCCGCACGGCGAACCACAATGTAATACTAAAAATAACCTAAATACGCTCGGCCACGCCGGCGCTGGAAAGGCCATATCATCCGTGAATATGCGCCATGACTCCAGCGCCAAAGCGTCGATCTACGCGTTAAATCGTAGATCAAGGCCTCTAGTACGCCTTAAGCAGGCGTTTCTACCAACAAAGCATCCACTCTCTGGAAGCCGCGAGGCAGTTTGTTACCGCGTCGACCGCGCTCGCCCTTGTAATGTTCAAGGTCGTCAGGGCGCAGGGACAACGTGCGCTTGCCGGCCTGGAGCACCAGGGTTGAGCCTTCCGGGATGACGGCGATGTCGGTCACGTACTCTTCGCGACTGGCCACCCGCTCTCCAGGGATACCGATGATCTTGTTGCCCTTGCCCTTGCCCAACTGCGGCAAGTCGCTGATCTTGAACACCAGCAAGCGCCCTTCGGTGGTCACCGAGGCCAGCCAGTTATGCTCGCGATCCTCCACCGGCCGCGGCAGGATCACCTTGGCGTTGTTCGGCAGGCTCAACAACGCCTTGCCCGCCTTGTTCTTGGCCTGCAGGTCTTCACCCTTGACCACGAAACCATAGCCGGCGTCGGACGCGATGACGTACAGCGAATCATCGTCCGGCAACAGCACGCACTCGAAATTCGCCCCCGGCGGCGGCGTGAGGCGCCCGGTCAGCGGCTCGCCCTGCCCGCGTGCTGAGGGCAAGGTGTGGGCCGGCACCGAATAACTGCGCCCCGTCGAATCGATAAACACCGCAAATTGGTTGGAACGCCCAGCCGCCGCAGTCTTGAAGCCATCACCGGCCTTGTACGACAGGCCGGTGGCATCAATATCATGCCCTTTGGCGGAACGAACCCAACCCTTTTCCGACAGAACGACGGTAATTTTCTCGTTAGGCAACAGCTCGGTTTCTGTCAGAGCTTTCGCTTCTGCGCGCTCGACAATCGGCGAGCGGCGGTCATCGCCGTAGGTTTCGGCGTCTTTGATCAGTTCACTGCGCACCAGCTTCTTGAGCTTGGTTTCGCTGCCCAGCAGCGCCTGCAGCTTGGCTTGTTCCTTGAGCAGCGCGTCCTGCTCGTCGCGCAGCTTCATTTCTTCCAGGCGTGCCAACTGGCGCAAGCGGGTGTCGAGGATGTAGTCAGCCTGGATTTCGCTCAGCTCGAAGCGCGCGATCAGCTCGGCCTTCGGGTGCTCGGCGGTACGGATGATATGAATCACTTCATCCAGGTTGAGGTAGGCAATCAGCAAGCCGTCCAACAGGTGCAAGCGGCGCTCGACCTTGTCCAGGCGAAATTGCAGGCGGCGGCGCACGGTCTGCACGCGGAACTCCAGCCATTCCACCAGCAAATTGCGCAGGTTCTTGAGCTGTGGCTTGCCGTCCAGGCCGATGATGTTGACGTTGACCCGGTAGCTGGACTCAAGGTCGGTGCTGGCAAACAAATGCTGCATCAGCACTTCATGATCAACCCGGCTATTGGTCGGGATGATCACGATGCGGCAAGGGTTTTCGTGGTCGGACTCATCGCGCAGGTCGGCGACTTGCGGCAATTTCGACGGTTTGGCCTGCATCAACGCGGCGATCTGCTCCAGCACCTTGGCGCCGGATACCTGATGCGGCAACGCGGTCACAATAATGTCGCCGTCTTCGACGTGGTACACCGCGCGCATGCGCACCGAGCCCTTGCCGGTTTCGTACATCTTCAGCAGGTCGGCGCGCGGCGTGATGATTTCCGCCTCGGTCGGGTAGTCCGGGCCCTGGATATGCTCACACAGCTGCTCGACCGTGGCTTTTGGCTCATCCAACAGGCGCACGCAGGCCGTGGCGACTTCGCGCAGGTTGTGCGGCGGCACGTCGGTGGCCATGCCGACCGCGATGCCGGTGGTGCCATTTAGCAGGATGTTCGGCAAACGTGCCGGCAATACCAGGGGTTCGTCGAGGGTGCCGTCAAAGTTCGGCCCCCAGTTCGCGGTGCCTTGGCCCAGCTCGCTGAGCAGTACTTCCGAGTAGCGCGACAGGCGCGCCTCGGTATAACGCATGGCGGCGAAGGACTTGGGATCATCCGGCGCACCCCAGTTACCCTGGCCATCGACCAGGGTGTAACGGTAGCTGAATGGCTGGGCCATCAGCACCATGGCTTCATAGCACGCCGAATCGCCGTGGGGGTGGAACTTACCGAGCACGTCACCGACGGTACGCGCCGACTTCTTGTGCTTGGAGTCGGCGTCCAGGCCCAACTCACTCATGGCGTAGATAATGCGCCGTTGTACCGGCTTCAGGCCGTCGCCGATATGCGGCAGGGCACGGTCCATGATCACGTACATGGAGTAGTTGAGGTAGGCATTTTCGGTGAAGTCAGCCAGCGATCGGCGTTCTACGCCATCTAAGCTGTCTGCGAGGATGTCACTCATGCGGGCCTCATCATGGGGTAAGGCGCAACGGAATTGCCGCTGCGCTGATTCAATTCAAATTCGTGACGGCTCATGGCTGGGCACTCCAGCCACCGGCCGGGGCGGCGAAACGATAGACCACCGGGCGCTTTTCACCATCGGCACGCGCGCCGAAATTATTGTCGATGCCAATCCAGGCACCGTCGGCGTCCACCGCCAGGGCTTCGGCCAGGCCGTAAGGCTGGGGGTAACGCCGCTCGGGCGTCAGGGTTTCGTCGGCAAACGACCAGCACAGCTCAACCTTGGCCGTCACCGTATCGCGCCGGCAAATCTGGAACGCATTGCGCTCCAGGGTAAACAGCTTGCCGTTGAACAGCGCGAGGTCGGCAAAGTCCTTCGACACCGCCTTGGCGTTGGGGAACTGCGCCGGTTGCACTTCCAGGCCGGCCTCGCTCAACAACACGCAAGCACCGTCGCAATCCCACACGCTCTGCCCGCGCTTGATCGAAACCAGGCCGCGGCGCTCACGCTCGGCCGCCAGCCAGATCCGATCGCCTTGCGGGTTCACCGTCAGGCCCTCGAACAACGCATTGAAGTGCAGCAACATGCCGCTGGCCCGGGCCTCGCGCACCATGCCTGGGGCAATTTTCAGCCACTCGGGTGCGCCTGCTACCGGCACCTGCAACACCGCCGCGTGGGCTTCGCTGACGATGTAGCGGTTGCCTGCGGCATCACAGCTGATGCCTTCGAAATCCAGGTCGCCACCGCGAACGAACGAAGCCGCCTTGGTGCGCGAGCGCAAACCCCACGGCAGGCCGGATTCGGGCACGGGGGGTACGTCGATCTTCACCACTTCGGCGGTCCAGGTCGGCGCGCGGGTGTCCAGGCGATAAATCTGCTCATCATCACGGTCCGACACGGTCCACAATTGCTCGCCACATAGCGCCAGGCCCGACAGGTTCCCGCCGCGCATGCCGTCTACCGGGTGTTCCGACACCAGCTTGAGCTCAGCCACGGGCGCGGCAACCACTTCGGTGGTCGCCAACCCGCACACCATCAGGATCGCCAGGGCGACGCCTGTGCGCATCAGCCCAGAACCTCGGCCAGGTTGCCTTTGGATTCGAGCCAGGCTTTGCGATCCGGTGCGCGCTTTTTCGCCAGCAGCATGTCCATCATTTCCGACGTGCCGGCGAAGTCTTCCAGGGTCAACTGCACCAGGCGCCGGGTGTTCGGGTCCATGGTGGTTTCGCGCAGTTGCGGCGGGTTCATTTCGCCCAGGCCCTTGAATCGCGTGACCTGTGGCTTGCCGCGTTTCTTCTCGGCCACCAGGCGGTCGAGAATGCCATCGCGTTCGGCTTCGTCCAGGGCGTAGTAAATCTCCTTGCCCAGGTCGATCCGGTACAGCGGCGGCATGGCGACGTAGACGTGACCGGCATCCACCAACGGGCGGAAGTGCTGCACGAACAACGCACACAGCAGGGTTGCGATGTGCAGGCCGTCGGAGTCGGCGTCGGCGAGGATGCAGATCTTGCCGTAGCGCAACTGGCTGATGTCCGCCGCGCCCGGGTCGACGCCGATGGCTACGGCAATGTTGTGCACTTCCTGGCTGGCCAGGACTTCGCTGCCGTCGACTTCCCAGGTGTTGAGGATCTTGCCGCGCAACGGCAGGATCGCCTGGAACTCCTTGTCCCGCGCTTGCTTGGCGGAACCACCGGCGGAATCACCTTCCACCAGGAACAGCTCGGAACGCATCGGGTCCTGCCCGGCGCAATCGGCCAGCTTGCCGGGCAATGCCGGGCCCTGGGTGATGCGCTTGCGCTCGACCTTCTTGCTGGCCTTGAGGCGACGACCGGCGTTGTTGATCGCCAGTTCCGCCAGGGCCAGGCCCAGCTCCGGGTGCTCGTTGAGCCACAGGCTGAAGGCATCCTTGACCACACCGGAGACAAACGCCGCCGCCTCGCGGGACGACAGGCGCTCCTTGGTCTGGCCGGAAAATTGCGGCTCCTGCATTTTCATCGACAGCACGAAGGCGATGCGCTCCCACACGTCTTCCGGCGCCAGCTTCACGCCGCGTGGCAGCAGGCTGCGGTATTCGCAGAATTCGCGCATGGCATCCAGCAGGCCCTGGCGCAAGCCATTGACGTGGGTGCCGCCCTGGGCGGTGGGGATCAGGTTGACGTAGCTTTCCTGCACGCTGTCGCCGCCTTCGGGCAACCACAACAGCGCCCAGTCGACGGCTTCCTTGTTACCGGCCAGGCTGCCGCAGAACGGCGCGTTGGGCAGGCGCTCGAAGTCGCTGACGGAGTCTTCCAGGTAGGAGCGCAGGCCGTCTTCGTAGTGCCACTCGACCTTCTCCCCCGTGCCTTTGTCTTCAAAGCTCACCAGCAGGCCCGGGCACAGCACGGCCTTGGCCTTGAGCACGTGCTTGAGGCGGCTGATGGAGAATTTCGGCGAATCGAAGTATTTCGGGTCCGGCGCGAAGTACACGCTGGTGCCGGTATTGCGCTTGCCAACGGTGCCGATCACCTGCAGGTCGGTGGCTTTGTAGCCATCGGCGAAGGTCATCTCGTACTCGTTGCCGTCGCGCTTGACCTTGACCCGGACGTGGTTCGACAGCGCGTTGACCACCGAAATACCCACGCCGTGCAGGCCGCCGGAGAACTGGTAGTTCTTGTTGGAGAACTTGCCGCCGGCGTGCAGCTTGGTAAGGATCAGCTCGACGCCCGACACACCCTCTTCGGGGTGGATGTCCACTGGCATGCCGCGACCGTCATCGGACACTTCCAGGGAGTGATCGGCGTGGAGAATGACCTGCACCGACTTGGCGTGGCCGGCCAGGGCTTCGTCAACGCTGTTGTCGATGACTTCCTGGGCGAGGTGGTTCGGCCGACTGGTGTCGGTGTACATGCCGGGGCGTTTGCGCACCGGGTCGAGGCCCGAGAGGACTTCGATGGCGTCGGCGTTATAAGAGCTAGCGCTGGGAGTGGCCATGGGGTCTCGTCGTGAGTCGTTCGATTAAAAAAGTGACCCGCGATTTTTACAGTGACGAAAAATCGAAGGATTGATACTGATCTGCGCCAATGCCGGCAAAGCTCAACAGTGCCGGCAATTGCTGGGCGAACCCTTGGTAACCATGGTCGCCACCGGCCTGGATGCGCAAGGCACAGGCCCGGTAATACTGCTGGGCCAGGCGATAATCCAGGGTTTCATCCCCGGTCTGCAACCACACCTGATAACGCGCGGCGTCTTGAGGAGCCGGCACTTCCAGCTCGGCCAGCGCTGTGACGTGATCGTGGGTCAATTCCCAGGTTTCATCGGTGTAGAGGTTCTTCTGGGTGCCCAGGTAACCGTCAAACATCCGATGGGGGCTGACCGCCGGGTTGACCAGCAACGCCTTGAGGCCATGGCGTTCGGCAAGATGGGTTGCATAGTAGCCGCCGAGTGAGCTTCCCACCAGCAGTGGCCGACCCAGTTGCGCGATGGCTTCCTCCAATTGAGGAATCGCCTGACGCGGGTGGTGATGCAGGGCCGGTACACGCAACTGGTCGGCCAGGCCGAGGCTGTCCATCACGGTCATCAACTGGCTGGCCTTGTTGGACGCCGGTGCGCTGTTGAAACCGTGGATATACAAGATTGATGCGGACATGCCGGGCTCTCCATGCTTGCGCCAAAGAGGCGCAGTTTACAGGTAACAGCGGGGTCGTGGGTGCAGCCCATCGCCGCTGGCGTTACTATCCGTTCCACGACCCTTAAGCACCTGATCGGCTGCAAATTGCTCATTTTTTGATCAGCGCACCCTTTCTTCATTGCTTGTGGAATTCGCCGGTACTGGCGGCGCGTTAAATAGGTCGCCGAGCGGGAAAACAGCATGCAACTGGAATGGCTTGAGGACTTTATTGAACTGACCCGCACCCGCAGCCTGTCGCGCGCGGCGGAAAATCGGTGCGTCACGCACCCCGCGTTCGGGCGACGTATCCGGGCGCTGGAAGAATGGGTCGGCACGCCATTGATCGAACGTACACAACCGGTGTCACTGACCCCTTGCGGCGTACTGTTTCTGGATGCTGCAACCCAATCGCTGGAACTGCTGACCGCCGTCAGAGCGCAATTCAAAGGTGGCCCCCTGAGCCGCGATGAACCCGTGCGTATCGCCACCGGGCGAACCCTGGCCTGTGACTTCTTCCCCGACTGGTACGAGTCGCTGCACCCGCAATTGGGCAGTTTTGCGGTGTCACTGCTCACCAGCGGTGCGCAAGAGGCCATCAGCCGGCTGTCGGCTGGCGAAGTCGATCTGCTGCTGAGCTTTTCCAGCCCGCTGACCCAGTCATTGATCGACCCGCAGCGTTTTGACTCTCGAGTGCTGGCAAAGGAGCAATTGCTACCGGTCAGTGCGCCGGACGCTCAGGGCCAACCGCGCCAGCAGATAGCCGCAAGCAGTAACGCCCTCCCCATTCCCTGGCTGGCCTTTTCACCTTCCCTTGCGCTGCGCGGCGTGCTGGCGCAGCACCTGGAGCGACTGCCACAGCGCCTGGCGTTGCGGATGGTTTACCAGGCCGATTCCTATGATGCGATTCTGGAAATGGCCAAGCGTGGCAAGGGCCTTGCGTGGTTACCGCAGATGGTCGTCAACGATGCGCTGGCGTCGGGCGAACTGCTGATTGCAGGCGGCGCCGAGTTTTGCGTCAGCTTCGACGTCTCGCTGCATCGGTTACGCGATAACCAGAGCGAGATGGTGATGAAGATATGGGAAGCGTTGGCAGCGTTTGAAACGCTGCCGCCCCCCTCATAATCGCCCGTTTTTCCGCTTCACCACCGCTACCAGCCGCGGCTGGCCTGGCCCGTGCCAAAACAGCTCAAACCTGTGCCAAATCAGCAATTGCCGCTACACCGCTATTGATTCACTTTCATCCGGGCTTTCACCCATAACAATTAACGCTTTCGATCTCGCCAGGCCGCGTAGCAGCTTGGGCGAATCCGAATGCCAAACGTGAAATACACCCGGGGCACACCCATGACCGCTCAATCACCCGTCTTACCCTCGGCAACGACCCCAGCCCGACGAGGCCCATGGAAGGAAATCATCGCTGCCAGTTTCGGCAATGCGCTGGAGTTCTATGATTTGTTGATCTACGGCTATTTTGCAGTCGTCATCGGCAAACAGTTTTTCCCCTCCGATAACGAAACCACCTCACTGCTGCTGGCCGTGGGCTCATTCGGCATTTCCTTTCTGATGCGTCCGCTGGGCGCAATTGTGCTGGGTTCCTACACCGACAAAGCCGGGCGTAAAGCCTCGCTGACACTGTCGATCATGATCATGTTGCTCGGCACCGCAACAATCACTTTCGCACCCACCTATGAACAGATTGGCTTGGCCGCGCCGCTGTTGATCATCGTTGCGCGCATGCTTCAGGGGTTCTCCACAGGCGGTGAGTTCGGCGCCGCGACGGCGTTTATGGTCGAACACGCAGACGCCAAGCGCCGGGGCTTCTTTGCCAGCTGGCAACTGTCCACCCAAGGGCTGGCAACCGTCCTGGCAGCGGGGGTCAGCGCGATCCTCAGTTATGTACTGTCGGATGTGCAGTTGAACGAATGGGGCTGGCGCGTCGCATTCGGTTTCGGCCTGCTGATCGGGCCGGTGGGCTATTACATTCGTACACAAATCGATGAAACCCCGGACTTCAAGAAAACGCTGGTCAGCAGCACGGCCAAAACCCCGCTGCGAGATGTCTTGATCAAGGGGCATGTCAGCCTGCTGCTGGCTATCGGTGTAGTGGCCGGTGCGACCGCATTCAATTATGTCCATAAGTTGTACATGCCGATCTACGCGTTCAAGCAACTGAACATCACCGCCACGTCTTCTTACCTCGGGGCGCTGATGACGGGCGTGACGTTAATGCTGATGGCGCCGGTATTTGGCGGGCTTTCAGACCGCTACGGACGATACCGGGTACTGACCATTGCGCTGTTGATTACCGGGTTTTCGTCTTACCCGATGTTCGTGCTGCTCAACACCTTCCCCAGCTTCACCACACTGCTGATCGTGCAAGCCCTTGTTGGCTTGTTGATCGCAGCCTGCCTGGGGCCGATTCCAGCGATGCTTTCCGACATTTTCCCGACCAGCATTCGCGGCACGGGCCTGGCGCTGAGCTACAACTTTTCCGTCACCCTGTTTGGTGGTTTTGCGCCATTGATCGTGACCGCGTTGATCGAAGCCAGCGGCAGCAAGCTCGCACCGAGCTTTTACGTGATGGGGACCATCTTGATCAGTGTCGTGTCGATCGTCTGCCTCGGCCGGCGCATGCGCGGTACGCAACCTTCGGCCAGTTGAGCCGGGCCCTTATAAAAGCCAGCTTCCCAATTGTGATTGTCGCGCCCTATCTGGCGACACGTCTAAACGTTGGTCTATCGGAGACAGAAATGAAAACCTTAGAGCAAGTGCGTGCATCCCTGAAGCCATATCCGGTTGAGGTTAACTTCCCCGACCTCAGCCCATGGAAAAACGGTAATGGCGAGATCGACTACGTTTACAGCTTCGACAGCGGCGAACCGGGGCCGCATGTTTTGATCATGGCATTGACCCATGGGAATGAAGTCAGCGGAGCCATCGCGGTAGACACCCTGTTACGCAGCGGTATCCGTCCGCGCAAGGGCCGCTTGTCACTGGCGTTCGGCAACGTTGAGGCCTATCAACGCTTCGACCCGCAAAACATCGACGCGTCCCGCTTCATTGACGAGGACATGAACCGTGTGTGGCTGCCTTCCGCACTGGACGGCGAGCGAGAGTCTGTCGAGTTGTGCCGCGCCCGTAAGCTGCGACCGCTGATCGACGACGTCGATTTTCTGCTCGATATCCATTCAATGCACGAAGAGTCCCCCCCCTGATGATGTGCGGGGCGTGCGCCAAAGGCCTGGCATTTGCAAAATCGTTGGGTGTACCGGCCACCGTCGTCGCCGACGCCGGCCACGCCAATGGTCGACGCATGCGTGACTACGGCGGGTTTGGTGACGCCAAAAGCACCAAAAACGCGCTGCTGATCGAAACAGGTCAGCACTTTTCAAAAAAGAGCGAACACGTCGCCCTCGATATAGCCGCTCGTTTCCTGGTGGCGACTGAAACCGTCACCGGGGCTGACGTTTCGAGGTTTCTAAGCCGGGAACAGCCCGTTGCCCAGCACTGTTTGCAGGTCACCGATCCGGTGATCGCGAACAGCATGGACTTCAGTTTTACCGATGACTTCCGTGGCCTGGAACGGATCGCTCACGCGGGAACAGTGATCGCCCGAGACGCCGAACGCGAAATCCTCACGCCGTATGACAACTGCGTGTTGATCCAGCCCTCGCTGCGACACTTGGGGCAAGGCGTTACCGTGGTCAGGTTGGCGAAGGCGCTGGACCTATAGCCGCGCCGTCGGTGGTCAATAGCCGTTGCTGCCGTAGTCCACCTGGAACGCGAAGCCTTCGAGCCTCTCTACGCCGGTCTCCAACCGCCCGTCGGCATGCAGGCGCAGCCAGCGATAGCCCGGCGCTTGCTCGCTGACCTTGAAGTGCTCACTGCCGGGTGCGAACTGGATGCACGTGGACGGCGAAGCCAGCAGGCGTACACCATTGCGCTCGCGGTCGATTTCTTGGTGCACATGGCCCCAGAGCACCGCCTTGACCTGCGGGAAGCGGTCGAGCACGGCAAACAACGCATCGGGGTTGCGCAGGCCGATAGGCTCCATCCAGGCACAGTCGATCGACACCGGGTGATGATGGAAGCACACCAGATGATGCCGGTTCGGCGCTTCGCTCAAGGCCTGGGCGAGTAATTGCAGTTGCTGGTCTTGCAGGTAGCCGGGCACGGAGCCGGGTACGGCGGAGTCCAGCAGGATGATGCGCCAATTGCCGACATCGACCACCGGCTCCAGCAGGTCGCTGTGCACGGCAGCCTGGGCCATGACCTGCGGCTCATCGTGGTTGCCGGGAATCCAGCGCGCGGGAGCACCTATCGGCGCGGTCATATCGCGAAATTGTTGGTATGACGCCAATGTGCCGTCCTGGGAAAGATCCCCGGTGGCCAGCACCAGATCGATAGACGGCTGCTGTTCGCGGACCAATTCGATCACCCGCTGCAGGCTTTCGCGGGTATTCATACCCAGCAGCGTGCCGTCGGCCTCGGCAAACAGATGGCTGTCGGTCAGCTGCACCAGCAGCACAGCGTCAGGGTTCACGGCGGATACGCTCGGCAAGGCGCTCTCCCTAGCAATCACAGGAATAGATAGTTGGGGCAATTATGCTAGGGCAGGACACAAAGAGGAAACCTGGACAAACGGACACCGTTCACATCTAACGCACGACTTCGAACTCATGGCCCAAGGCCAGGCAGTGGCTCAACCATTCGCCGAGGAACACATTGAGCTGGGCCTTCTCATCGGGCTGGTGCATGAAAACGTTCGGGTAAGGATAGATGCTGCGAAAGCGCCGTGCATGTTCGGCGCTGATCACTTCGGCCATGCGCGCATCGTGGTACACCTGCACTTCCAGCTGCGGCACCGGCAACCACGGCAGGCTGTGTTCCTGGCGCACGCGCAGGGTGGTGGTGTACGGGCAATTGACGATGACTTCCAGGGTCAGCACGCCGAGCATCTGGTCGCCGTGGGTCACGGCGATGCGCCGCGCCTCGGGCGCGTGGCGCATATCGGGGAGCAGGCGCATCAGCCGCGCATAGTTGGCCTCGCACGCGGCTTGCAGCCCGATCAGGTCGACCCGATAACGTTCCCGTGCCTTTACTGCCATAACCCCCTCACTTCCGCGCGATTAAGCGCAAGCCATTGCAGGGCGATAATGCTGGCTGCGTTGGAAATCTTACCGTCGCGTACCGCCTGCAACGCATCTTCGAATGCCCAGGTGGTGACGCGAATGTCTTCTGCCTCTTCTTCCAATCCATGGATACCACCCGCCTGGGCGCTGTCACAACGGCCCAGGTACAAGTGGACAAATTCGGTGCTGCCGCCAGGCGAGGGGAAATACTTGGTGATCGGCCACAGTGCGGAGAACGTCAGCCCAGCTTCCTCCTCGGCTTCGCGGTGTGCAACCTCCTCCGGCTGCTCGTCCTTGTCGATCAGGCCGGCGACCATTTCCACCAGCCAGGGGTTGTCGGTACGGCCCATGGCGCCCACGCGGAACTGCTCGATCAGCACCACTTCATCGCGCTGCGGGTCGTAGGGCAGCACGCACACCGCATCATGGCGCACGAAGACTTCACGATTGATCACGCGGCTCATGCCGCCGTCAAACTTCTCGTGGCGCAGCTGCACGCGATCGAGCTGGTAGAAGCCTTTGTAGGCAGAGTCGCGCTGAACAATTTCGATTTTATTCGGCGTCGACTTCGTAAAATCCGTCATATCCTTCCTCGTCATAAGCCGTGCAATGGGCGCCATCCTAACGCGCCCATGCAGGTTGGCGCAGCCCCTTTCCGGTTGCCGGGATAGACGGCGGGCGTCAAACTCACTCTAATCAGTCTAGTGGCGAACTGGCGGCCTTGTTGGCAGTCCAAGCGCTACTCTTTTCGCTTTCCATCGATTTACGAAGGACACACATGTCGCTTTTAAAAATCGCCTCCGTGGCTTGCATTGCCTTGACCCTGGGTGCCTGCCAGAGCCTGTTCCAACCCAGCCAGCTCAAGCCGCTGGACGTTACCACCGACAAGTCGGAGCAAACCAAACCCGGCTGCGGCAGCCCTGACTGCCCGCTGGTGAACATCGATACCGTGCATTTCCCCGCCGACCCGCAACTCGACAGCCTGGTGGAGCAGCGCTTGCTGCAGATGACCCGCACCAGCCCCGGCGCCAGCGTTCCGGCAACCCTGAATGCCTACCGGGACAAGTTCCTGCGCGAATCCCCCGACCGCCACAGCATGTATTTGCAGGCCAAGGTACGCGAGCAGCATGACGCCCTGGTGATCGTCGAAGTGTCCAGCTACCTCGACACCGGCGTAGCCCACGGTGAGCCTGGCCGCGGGTTCATCAACTATTCACGTGTGCTGCATAAAGAGCTGGGCCTGGCCGACATGCTGTTGCCCGGCCAGGAGCAGGCCTTCTGGAATACGGCAAAAGTTGCCCACAATAGCTGGTTGATCAACACCAAGATGGACCGCGATCCGGAGTTCGTGAAGAACTGGCCGTTCCAGAAAACCCCGAACGTGGCCTTGACCAGTGGCGGCGTGGTGCTCAAGTACAACGTGAGCACCATCGCGCCTTATGCACAGGGGTTGATCGAAATCACCATCCCCTATGCGCGCCTTACCGGTGTGATCAAGCCTGAGCTGATGCCCGCGCGCCACTGACCGCCCGCCCCAGGATGAACTGCAGCAGCCCCGCCAGCAGCAATGCCGGCAGGGTTGCGCCGATATCCGGATAGAGGTTGGCCAGCAGATGATAGGTAGCGATGCCGCCCAGCCAGGCCACCAGCGCTGGCCAGTGCAGCTGGGTCACCGCGCCCTGGCGCCGATGGCGCAGGATGAAGTGATCCACCAGTACCACGCCGAACAGTGGTGCAAATACTGAACCGATCAGCAACAGGAAGTTCTGGTATTGCGCCAAGGGCGCAAAGCAGGCGATCAGGGTGCAGATCACACCAATGGCCAACGCCAAGTGCTCGACCTTCAAGCGCAGCAGAATCCCGCTCGACACCGCTGCCGAGTGAATATCGGCAAACGCGTTTTCCGACTCGTCCAGCAGGATCAGCAACAGCGGAATACCCAGGCCGGCGCCGGCCAGGGCCAGCAGCAATGCATTGACCTCACCGCTTGGCGCAAATGCCAGGGTGTACGCCACCCCCAGGCTCATCAGCCAGAAATTACCCACAAAGAACCCCAGCGCAGTGCCGCCGAACACGCTTTTGGCGCGCTTGCCGAAGCGTGAGTAGTCGGCAATCAACGGCAGCCAGGACAGCGGCATGGCGATGGCAATGTCGAAGCCCACCGCAAACGGCATCGAGCCATCACCGGCCTGGGCCCACAGGGCAGCGAGGTCGGCCTTGGCGAACAGGTTCCAGGTCAGCCACAGGCAGGCCGCAAGCAGCAGCCAGATACCCCATTTGCGCAGGATCTGCCGCACGAAGGTCAGAGGGCCGCTCACCGCCAGCAAGGTGGCAAGGCCGCCGAAGAACAGCGTCCACAGCAAGGGGCTCGTCAGCAGGCTGCCTTCGCTGAACGCTCTTGTGCCCAGCAGACTGGCGGCATCGCGCATCACGATGATTTCGAACGAGCCCCAGCCAATCAATTGCAACAGGTTCAACAGCGCCGGCAGGCTGGCGCCCTTGGCACCGAGGCTGAGCTTGAGTGCGGCCATGGCGGACAAGCCGGTGTCGCTGCCGATCACACCGACGGATGCCAGCAACAGCACGCCCACCAGGGTGCCAAGGAAGATGGCCAACAATGAGCCGGACAAACCCAGGCCCGGCGCCAACAGCGCGCCGGTTTGCAGGACCATCAGGCCGATGCCGAGGGAGAACCACAGGGAGAACAGGTCGCGGGCGCCGAAGACGCGCTTGTCGGTGGGCACCGCGATGTCGGGGGAGTAGGTACTCGGTTGAATGTCCAAGGGGGGCATCTCTGAGGGGCATTTTTTGTTTGGGAGATAGCTATCGGGGGCAAGCCCCCTCCCACCTTTGACTGTGTGAAACCGATCAAATGTGGGAGGGGGCTTGCCCCCGATGAGGCCCATACAGGCACCTTAAATCCCGGATCAGACCTTCTTGTACAGCTGACTGCCTTCCTGCTTGAACCGCTCCGCCTGCTCGGCCAGGCCCTTGGCCACGTCCACATCCACCGCTTCAATGCGCTGGTTAGCGGCGTACTCACGCACTTCCTGGGTAATCTTCATCGAGCAGAATTTCGGCCCGCACATCGAGCAGAAATGCGCGACCTTGGCCGAATCCTTCGGCAGGGTTTCGTCGTGATAGGAACGCGCGGTGTCCGGGTCCAGGCCGAGGTTGAACTGGTCTTCCCAGCGAAACTCGAAGCGTGCCTTGCTCAGCGCGTTGTCGCGTATCTGCGCACCCGGATGGCCCTTGGCAAGGTCGGCAGCATGCGCCGCGATCTTGTAGGTAATGATGCCGGTCTTCACGTCATCCTTGTTCGGTAAGCCCAGGTGTTCCTTGGGCGTGACATAGCAGAGCATGGCGCAGCCGAACCAGCCGATCATCGCCGCGCCGATACCGGAGGTGATGTGGTCATAGCCTGGCGCAATATCGGTGGTCAGCGGCCCGAGGGTGTAGAACGGCGCTTCGTCGCAGCACTCCAGCTGCTTGTCCATGTTTTCCTTGATCAACTGCATCGGCACGTGGCCCGGGCCTTCGATCATGGTTTGCACGTCGTGCTTCCAGGCGATCTTGGTCAGCTCGCCAAGGGTTTCCAGTTCACCGAATTGCGCGGCGTCGTTGGCGTCGGCGATCGAGCCAGGGCGCAGGCCGTCGCCTAGGGAGAAGCTGACGTCATAGGCCTTCATGATTTCGCAGATCTCGTCGAAATGCGTGTAGGTGAAGTTCTCTTTATGGTGGGCCAGGCACCACTTGGCCATGATCGAGCCGCCACGGGACACAATGCCGGTGACGCGCTTGGCGGTCAGCGGTACGTAGCGCAACAACACGCCGGCGTGGATGGTGAAGTAGTCGACGCCCTGCTCGGCCTGTTCGATCAAGGTGTCACGAAACAGCTCCCAGGTCAGGTCTTCGGCGGCGCCACCGACTTTTTCCAGGGCCTGGTAGATCGGCACAGTACCGATCGGCACCGGCGAGTTGCGGATGATCCACTCGCGGGTTTCGTGGATGTGCTTGCCGGTGGACAGGTCCATCACCGTGTCCGAACCCCAGCGAATACCCCAGGTCAGTTTCGCCACTTCTTCTTCAATGGACGAGCCCAGCGCGCTGTTGCCGATGTTGCCGTTGATCTTCACCAGGAAGTTACGGCCGATGATCATCGGTTCCAATTCGGTGTGGTTGATGTTGGCCGGGATTATCGCGCGGCCACGGGCGATTTCTTCACGCACAAATTCAGGGGTGATGATTTTCGGCACGCTGGCGCCGAAGCTGTGGCCGGCGTGCTGCTGGTCAAGCAAGCCACTGGCGCGGGCTTCTTCAAGCTTCATGTTTTCGCGGATGGCAACGTATTCCATCTCGGCGGTGATGATGCCCTTGCGCGCGTAGTGCATCTGCGTGACGTTAGCCCCGGCCTTGGCGCGGCGCGGGTTCTTTACATGGGCGAAACGCAGGGCGGTCAACTTGGCATCGCTCAGGCGCTGTTGACCGAAGTGCGAACTCAGGCCCGACAGGCGCTCGGTGTCGCCGCGAGATTCGATCCAGGGCGAGCGTACATCGCCCAAGCCTTTGCGCACGTCGATGATCACGTTGGGGTCGGTGTACGGACCGGAGGTGTCGTAGACCACCACGGGCGCGTTGATTTCGCCGCCGAAATCGGTGGGCGTCACATCCAGGCTGACCTCGCGCATCGGCACACGAATGTCCGGGCGAGTGCCTTGTACGTAGATTTTCTGCGAGCGGGTAAACGGCTGCACGGAGCCGGAGTCGACCTTGGCCGATTCACTCAAGTGCACGGTGTTTTTCAGTTTTGTACTTTTTATTTCTGTGCTCATCACGGGCTCTCCAACTCTCCAGGCGGTGGATGTTTGTCGGAGCGAACCTGTGACGGACGGAGGCACTGGAACCAGTGCTGTGCTTGGCGCACGAGGGCTGTTCGATTGTCGAACAACATCCCGGACGAAGCACAAGAGGACTCGCCGGGTGACGAGAAATCTTGTTCCCTACGCAGGCGCTAACCTGATCAGGTTCAACGGGATCCGGTATTTACCGATCTCAGCCTTCCAACAAGGCACCCCGACAAGAACGCGGCCAGTCTAGACCATGGCGTGGGCAAATTGCCAATGGCGCCGCATTGGGCATGATAAATGGCGTGATTGCAGGATTGTTGTGCCGCGGTCCGGCCACTACACTCGGGAGCTGCCTCAAGGCTTGACGCTCCAGTTGGGTCACCGTAGCCTTGGCCAACAAATTATCATCGTAATATTTACTCAGGGATCGACTCATGCTGCGCAAACTTTCACTGGCAGTTGCCGTGTCTTGTGCGACCCACACAATGGTCTGGGCAGCTGAAGCGCCCTTGTCTGCCAGGACCGACCTGGTCAGCGTCTATCAGGAAGCGGTGGACAACAACGCTGATCTGGCCGCCGCACGCGCCCAGTACGGCGCGCAGAAAGAAGTAGTGCCCCAGGCTCGCGCCGGGTTGCTGCCGAACCTGACCGGCGGCGCTGATATCAACAACGTACGCACCCAGATCGACACGCCGGCCGCCACCGCCAATCGCGATGCGCACTCCTGGCGTGCAACCCTGAGCCAGCCGCTGTTCCGTGCCGACCGCTGGTTCCAGTTGCAAGCTGCCGAAGCCACCAACGAGCAGGCGGCGCTGCAGCTCTCGGCGACCGAACAGAACCTGATCCTGCAGAGCGCCGAAAGCTACTTCGCCGTGCTGCGCGCCCAAGACAACCTGGCCTCGACCAAGGCCGAAGAAAATGCCTTCAAGCGCCAGTTGGACCAATCCAATGAACGCTTCGATGTGGGCCTGTCGGACAAGACCGATGTGCTGCAATCCCAGGCCAGCTATGACACGGCACGAGCCAACCGCATCCTCGCCCAGCGCCAGGTGGAAGACGCCTTCGAGGCGCTGATCACCCTGACCAATCGCCAATACAATTCGATCCAGGGCATTGTCCATACGCTGCCGGTGTTGCCACCGCTGCCGAACGACGCCAAAGCCTGGGTCGAAACCGCCGGCCGCCAGAACCTGAACCTGCTGGCCAGCAACTACGCCGTCACCGCCGCCGAGGAAACCCTCAAGCAGCGCAAGGCCGGCCACGCGCCCACCTTGGACGCGGTGGCGCAGTACGAAAAAGGCGATAACGATGCCCTGGGTTTCAGCAACCCGAATGCATTCCGCACGCCTTATCGTGGTGACGTCGAACAGCGCACCATCGGCCTGCGCCTGAACATTCCGATCTACAGCGGCGGCCTGACCAGCTCCCAGGTCCGTGAGTCCTACTCGCGCCTGGGCCAGACCGAGCAGCAACGCGAAGGCCTGCGCCGCCAGGTCGTGGAAAACACCCGCAACCTGCACCGCGCGGTGAATACCGACGTGGAGCAGGTACAGGCGCGCCGCCAGTCGATCATCTCCAACCAGAGCGCGGTGGAAGCCACGGAAATCGGCTATCAGGTGGGCACGCGCAATATCGTCGACGTGCTCGACGCCCAGCGCCAGCTCTACGCGTCGGTGCGCAACTACAACAACAGCCGCTACGACTACATCCTCGACAACCTGCGCTTGAAGCAGGCTGCGGGCACGTTGAATCCAGGAGACCTGCAGGACCTGACGCGCTACCTCAAGGCCGACTACAACCCGGACAAGGACTTCCTGCCACCGGACCTGGCCAAAGCCGCCGCCGAGCAACTGAAGGCCCGCCCGGGTTCTTGAGAACACTGCAAAACCAATGTGGGAGGGGGCTTGCCCCCGATGACGAAGTGTCAGTTAAAACCATTTAAACTGACAGATCGCTATCGGGGGCAAGCCCCCTCCCACATTTTGGATCGGTGTTGGGTCAGTGACTTATCAGTCTGTCCAGCCCATCCAGCAAGCGCTTAAGCGCGCCCTGGTTGGCCTGCATCACCTTCAATCCCGCCTGCGCCATCCTGCGCGCATCCTGCGGCAACTCGAACAGCTGCCGCACAGCCTCGGCCAAGCCTTCTGCATCATCCACTTCACGCAACGCCCCGGCGTCGCGCATCATCGCGGTGATTTCCAGGAAGTTGAACAGGTGCGGCCCCATGATCACCGGCTTGCCCAGCGCGGCAGGCTCCAGCGGGTTGTGCCCACCGGTCGGGACCAGGCTGCCGCCGACAAAGGCGCTGTCGGCCAAGGCGTAGAGAAACAGCAACTCGCCCATGGTGTCGCCGAGCAACACTGAGGTGTTTACGGTGACCGGCTCGCCACTGGAACGACGTACCGTGGCAAAGCCCTGCTGCACGCAACGCTCAAAGGCCGGGTCAAAGCGTTCCTGGTGACGCGGTACCAGGATCAGCAAGGCGTTGGGGTAGCTGGCGAGCAATTGGCGATGGGCCGCAAGCACGACTTCGTCTTCACCTTCGTGGGTGCTGGCGGCGATCCACACCGGCCGCTCGCCGGCACCCCATTGTTCGCGCAGGGCAGCGGCGCGGGCCGGCAGTTGCGGGTCGACGGTCAGGTCGAACTTGATCGAGCCGGTGACTTCAACGGTTTCAGGACGCGCGCCGAGGCTGCGAAAGCGTTCGGCCTCGGTCTCGGTCTGCACCGCAATCAAGTTCATTTGCGCCAGCATCGGCGCGGTCAGCCTGGCAAACCGGGCGTAGCCCTTGGCCGAGCGCGCCGACAACCGCGCATTGGCCAGGGCCACCGGAATACCGCGCTGGGCGCAGGCGTGAATATGGTTAGGCCACAACTCGGTCTCCATGATCACCGCGAGCCTGGGCTGTACCCGATCGAGGAAACGCTTGGCGGCGCAGGGCAAGTCGTACGGCAGATAGCAATGTTGAATGCGCGGCTCATTGGCGAACAGCGCCTGGATTCGCTCGGAACCGGTGGGCGTCATGCAGGTGACGGTCATCGGCAACTGCGGATAACGCTCCAGCAGGGCGCGGATCATCGGCGCGGCGGCGATGCTTTCGCCCACCGACACCGCATGCACCCAGATGCCGCCGGGCTGCATCACCGGCAAGCCATAGGAAAACCGCTCGCCCACGCGCTTGGCATAGGCCGGCGCCTTGCGCGCGCGCAACCATAGACGTAAAGCCACCAACGGCAGCGCCAGGTAAAACAGACAGCTGTAGAGAGTTCTATTCATGGCGGCGGAGTTTATCGGCTTTTTCAGTCGATCGCCTGCAGGCACTCGGCAAAACGTTCAGCCAAAAAACGCGCGGCGGGCCCAAGGTGCTCATCGCGGCGCCACACCAGTTCAACCACCAGCGCCGGCGGGGTCCATTCGCTGTCCAGTTCAACCATCTGTTGCTGGTAGGTCGGGTATTGCACGATATGCCGTGGCAACCAGGCCCAACCGAGGCCGCTCATCAGCCATTCGGCCAATACGTAGAAGCTGTCGGCCCGCCACACCAGCGGGCTGGCGGCTTCGCTGCCGGGGTAGACGCTGGTCTGGGTCGACATCAGCAACTGGCGAAACTGCGCCAGTCGTTGGCAATCCACGTACTTTTCCTTGGCCAAAGGGTGATTCACTCCGCACACCGTGACCATTTCCACACTGCCCACCACCCGCCGCTCGAGGGCTTCGGGGATCTGGTCGTGGTAGAACAACAGGCCCAGGTCGGCCTGGCGTTCCACCAGCTTGCGCGCCACATCGCCCTGAGCGGCGCTGGACAACTGCACTTCAAGCAACGGATAGCGCACGGCCAGCGCTTCCAAGCTGTCGAGCACCGGCTGGAACAACATCGCCTCGTCCTGGGCCAGGCGCAGGCACGCTTCCTCGCCACGGGTCAACGACAATGCCCGCCCCGTCAGGCGCTCGCACTGGCGCAGCACTTCGCGCGCCTCCTCCAGCAGCACACTGCCGGCTTCGGTCAGGCGCGGCTGTCGGCCGCTGCTACGCTCGAACAGGCTGACGCCGAGGTCCGCCTCCAACATCGCAATAGCGTTGCTGATGGCCGATTGCGCCTTGCGTTGCCCGCGCGCCACGGCAGAGAACGAACGCTGCTCGGCTACGCTGACAAACAGGCGCATCTGTTCCAGATCCCACTGCACACTCATGGCTGAACCTATCTTGAATTCGGATAGGTAATGACTTTACCCCATCTGTTGAACCTCTAGAATGCCGACCTTATCAAACGAGCTTCACCTTGAGGAACGCACCATGAACGCCGCCTACTGTTACTTGGCCATCGCCATCTGCTCGGAAGTGATCGCGACCGTTTCCATGAAAGCCATCAAGGGCTGGAGCACCCCCATCCCGCTGCTGCTGGTGATCGTCGGTTATGGCGTGGCGTTCTGGATGCTTACGCTGGTGGTGCGCACGGTGCCGGTGGGCGTGGCGTACGCGGTATGGGCAGGGTTGGGCATCGTGATGGTCAGCATTGCGGCGTTGTTCATCTACGGGCAGAAGCTGGATATCCCGGCCATGCTGGGGATGGGGCTGATTGTGCTGGGCGTGGTGGTGATTCAGCTGTTCTCGAAAACCGCCGGTCACTGACCGCCACTCAACAGCCTGTATACTGCGCCTCTTGTCTTGAACATTGAGGTCGCCGATGCCATCCGTTATTTCCACCGACGTTCTGATTGTCGGCGCCGGGGTTGCCGGCCTCTGGCTCAATGCGCGCCTGCGCCGCCAGGGGTTTTCCACGGTGCTGGTGGAGAGCGCGACCCTGGGCGGCGGGCAAAGCGTGAAGTCTCAGGGAATCATCCACGGCGGCGCGAAATACGCCCTGCACGGCGCCCTCACCGGCGCCTCCGAAGCGATTGCCGACATGCCGCGCCGCTGGCGTGAAGCCCTGGCCGGCACTGGCGAGCTGGACCTGTCCGGCGTGCGCCTGCTTTCTGAAGCCCACTACCTGTGGTCCCCCGGCACCCTCGCCGGTAATCTCACCAGTTTTTTCGCCAGCAAGGCGGTGCGCGGTCGCGTGGATCAGGTCAAGGGCGACGAACTGCCCCCGGCGCTGCAAGATCGCCGCTTCAAGGGCAAGGTCTATCGCCTGGCGGAATTGGTAGTGGACGTGCCAAGCCTGATTGAACGCCTGGCGCATCTGGCCGGTGACGGTTTGCTCGCAGGCCGGCAGATCGAACCGCTGCTCGACGACGACACGCTGGTCGGCTTGAAGGTCGATGGCCGCGACATCCGCGCCCAGCGCATCGTACTGAGCGCCGGCGCCGGCACGGCGGATCTGCTGGCGGCCCTGGGCTTGAGCCAGCCGGCGATGCAGACCCGCCCGCTGCACATGATCATCGCCAAAGGCCCAGGCCTCAAGCCGTTGTATGCCCACTGCCTGGGCGGCGGCACCAAGCCGCGCCTGACCGTGACCACCCACCCGGCCGCCGACGGTCGCTGGGTGTGGTACATCGGTGGCGATATCGCCGAGGCCGACGGCGTGGCACGCACGCCGCAAGAGCAGATCGCGACCGCCCAGAAAGAGCTTGCCCAGTTGTTGCCGTGGATCGACATGAGCCAGACCCAGTGGGCCACTCTGCGCGTCAACCGCGCCGAACCACTGCAATCGGGCCTGACCCGTCCCGACAATGCCTTCGTGGCCGAACAGGGTCGCCTGTTGGTGGGCTGGCCGACCAAGCTGGCCCTGGCACCGGACTTCGCCGACCGAGTCATCGCCCGCCTGGAACGCGATGGCATCCGCCCAAGCGCCAGCGCCCCCCTGCCCGAGCTGCCAAAGCCGGCTATCGGCCAACCCGCCTGGGAGCAACTGTTGCCATGAGCCTGCCAACCCTGCACGACCTGCATCGCCCCCTGGGCAGTACCGGCTTGCTGGTGTCGCCACTGGGCCTGGGCACCGTCAAGCTGGGCCGCGACCAAGGGGTGAAATACCCCAGCGGCTTCAAGATTCCGGATGACGACGAGGCGCGGATGTTGCTGCGCCAGGCGCGCCAGCTGGGCATCAACCTGATCGACACCGCGCCCGCCTACGGCCGCAGCGAAGAGCGCCTCGGGCCTCTGCTGCGCGGCCAGCGCAAGGATTGGGTGATCGTCAGCAAGGTCGGTGAGGAATTCGAAGCGGGTGTATCCCGCCACGATTTCAGCGCTGCCCATACGCGGATGTCAATCGAGCGCAGCCTGAAAAGACTTGAAACGGATTTTATCGACCTGGTGTTGGTGCACTCCGACGGCAACGACTTGCATATCCTCAATGATTGCGAGGTGTACCAGACCCTGGCGGCGCTGAAAAAAGAGGGCAAAATTCGCGGTTTCGGCTTCTCCGGCAAGACCGTTGAAGGCGGCGTGAAGGCGCTGGAACAGGGTGATTGCGCAATGGTCACTTACAATTTGAACGAACAAGCTGAAAAAGCCGTCATTGAATACGCGGCGGCCCATGGCAAGGGCATCCTGGTGAAAAAAGCCCTGGCCAGCGGCCACGTGTGCCTGGAGCCTGGAATGGATCCAATTCAGGCCAGTTTCATGTTGTTGTTTGCGCAAACGGGCGTCGCCAGTGCTATTGTCGGGACCATTAATCCGCTGCACCTGGCCCATAACGTGGCAACCGCTGCCCGAGTCATTCGTCAACTCTGATGCCGCCCACGCGGCCGACCCCGTCGCAAAAAGGAGCCGACATGCCGCGTACGCTCATAAGAAAGAACCCCAGCAACTTCAAGACACTGCCGCTGCACGTAGAAGCCACACCCGAAGGCCTGAGCTACCAAAGCGTCGGCATGCCGCTCAACTTCGCCCAGACCCTGCAACGGCGCAAGCCGGTCGAGGTGCCGGACGCAGAACGCTTCACTCTGGAGCTGGCGAACCTCGGCGTCTCGGTGCGCCTGACGCTGCACTGGCAAAACAAGGATTACTGGGTACTGGTGCGCCAGCGGCGCCAGGATCGCGGCGATGTGGTGCTCAAGCTGATCTCCGGCTACGTCCCGGCCCATGAACTGAACCTGCCGCTGCATACCGCCATCCAGGAAATTGCCGAAGAGTGCCTGCTGGAAACCCCGGAAGGCTGGCTCGGCGGGCGCTTCAACGACACGTGGCTGCCGGCGCCCTACTCCGCCGCGCTGCATTACCGTGAAGCCCTGCCGTTTCGCCTGAGCCCGCTGTCCGGCGCCGCGCGCCCGGTGCGCTGTGCGACCACCCAGTTGATCGAGCGCCCACGGGCCTATGTGCACCTGCCGACGGCGTCACTGCAGCTGATTTACGATCTGCGCCTGGAAGTGCCGAAGGAGGCCAAGTCGCTGAGCCTGTTTCATGTGGATGAGCGCCTGGAAGGTGACCAACTGGTGGCGCGCCTGGATCGACAGCGTCCGGATCTGTACTTGATGCCGCTCAAAGACGGCGAGCCGCTGGCCGAGCTGTACACGGTCAAGAAAGATCAGTTGTACCCGGCGAGCACGCGTGGTTTGTACCTGGCCGAAAGCTTCGCCCAGCAGGAGGGCTGGCTGGTGCGTGATGAGCGGATTCGCTGGAAGGACTGGCTGCGCCAGCAAGGCCTGGCAGAACCGGAAAAAGAGTCGAAGCTCAAGCGCTTGACCGGCAAGGCGCAGCAGATGCTGCGCAAGATCGTGCCGAAGAAAACCAGCCGCTAGGCGCGAGCCCAGCGGCCACAGGCTTTATTCGTTATTGCGGATTTTCTCGACGATCGCGGTGGTCGAGCTGTTTTCCACCAGCCCCAGCACTTTGACCGTGCCGCCGTAGGCGCTGACGATGTCCGCACCGACCACCTGGTCGACGGAATAGTCACCGCCCTTGACCAGCACGTCTGGCTTGACCTGGGCCAACAGGTTTTCCGGGGTACCTTCAGAAAAACTGATCACCCAGTCCACCGCACCCAAACCCGCCAGTACCGCCATGCGCCGGTCGACGCTATTGATCGGGCGGCCAGGGCCTTTCAAGCGACTGACGGACGCGTCATCGTTGACCGCGACGATCAGGCGATCGCCCTGGGCGCTCGCTTGCTCAAGATAAGTCACATGGCCGGCGTGCAGGATGTCGAAGCAACCGTTGGTGAAGACAATGCTTTCGTTGTGGGCGCGAGCGTCGTCAATCGCCAACAGCAATTGCTCGAGCCCCAGCACGCCGCGCTCCGAGCCTTCGGAGCGCTGGATGGCGCGACGCAACTCGGGTGCGCTGATGGCAGCGGTGCCCAGCTTGCCAACCACGATGCCCGCCGCCAGGTTGGCCAGGGCCACGGCGTGGGGCAGCTCCTCACCGGCGGCGATGGACGCGGCCAGGGTGGAAATCACCGTGTCACCGGCGCCGGTGACGTCGAACACTTCCCGCGCACGCGCCGGCAGGTGCATCGCCGGATGGCCTGGACGCAGCAGGGTCATGCCGTGCTCGCCACGGGTCACCAGCAGGGCGCCGAGCTCAAGATCGGCCATCAGCGCCGCGCCCTTGCTCACCAGCTCGTGCTCATCGGCGCAACCACCGACGACGGCTTCGAACTCGCTGAGGTTTGGCGTGATCAGGCTGGCGCCCCGATAAATCGAGAAGTCCTTGCCCTTGGGATCGGCCAGCACCGGAATGTTGCGGGCCCTGGCGGCCTGGATCAGCATCTGGTGGTTCTTCAAGGCGCCTTTGCCGTAGTCGGACAACACCAGCACCTTGACGCCTTCGAGCAACTCCTCGACCTGGCTACTGAGGGCCAGGGCGTCGGTGGCGAAGGGTTCTTCGAAATCGATGCGCAGCAATTGCTGGTGACGGCTCATGACCCGCAGCTTGACGATGGTCGGCTGATGCGCGATGCGCTGGAACAACGCGCGCACGCCCGCCCCGCGCAGGCTGTTGGCCAGGCTGTCGGCCGCTTCGTCGTCACCGGTCACACCCACCAGGGAGGCCGGGGCACCGAGCGCGGCAATATTGAGAGCAACGTTGGCAGCGCCACCTGGACGGTCTTCGATTTGCTCGACCTTGACGACCGGTACCGGCGCCTCAGGGGAAATCCGTGAGGTACCACCATGCCAGTAACGGTCGAGCATGACATCGCCGACCACCAAGACAGGGGCTTGATTGAATCGCGGCATGGACAACTTCATGGAGCAACCCACATACAAAATGAACAGGGGCGCGATATTAGCACAGGGTTTGCGCTGGCTTGCGACTGGCGCGATGCCGAATCAAGCGCAGGGCAAATGTGGGAGGGGGCTTGCTCCCGATGGCGGTGGGTCAGCTGGCATTTGTGCAAGCTGACACTGCGCTATCGGGGGCAAGCCCCCTCCCACATTTGAGGTGTGGCGCCTGTTGGATCAGGTGATATCGGCGGGTACCGGCGCATCCAGGCCCATGGCATGCAGGCGGGCGTAATAGCCGTTCTGCGCCAACAGTTCGCCGTGGGTGCCGCGCTCGACGATCCGCCCATCGTCCATCACCAGGATCAGGTCAGCCTTTTCGATGGTGGACAAGCGGTGTGCGATCACCAGCGTCGTGCGGCCCTGCATGACCTTGTCCAGCGCGGCCTGGATATGCCGCTCGGACTCGGTGTCGAGGGCCGAGGTGGCCTCGTCGAGAATCAACACAGGCGCATTCTTGAGCAGGGCACGGGCGATCGCCAGGCGCTGGCGTTGGCCGCCGGACAACAGCACGCCGTTCTCGCCGACCTGGGTATCGAAGCCCTTGGGCAACTGGTCGATGAAGTCCCTGGCGTTGGCATCTGCCGCCGCCGCCTCGACGTCCTCGCGTGGCGCGCCGGCCAGGTCACCGTAGGCGATATTGTTGGTCACGGTGTCGCTGAACAGGGTCACGTGCTGGGTCACCTGGGCGATGTGCTTGCGCAGGTTGAGCAGCTTGTAGTCTTCGATCTCGATGCCGTCGAGCAGGATTTCACCGCTTTCGTGGTGATAGAACCGCGGGATCAGGCTGGCCAGGGTCGACTTGCCACTGCCCGAGCGCCCCACCAGGGCGATCATCTGCCCAGGCTCGGCGGTAAAGCTGATGTCCTTGAGCACATGGCGCTCGGTGCCCGGGTAGGTGAAGTTCAGGTTGCGCACTTCCAGGCGGCCGCTGACTTTTTCACGCTCGAGGGTGCCGTGGTCGACCTCTACTTCTTCGTCCAGCTGTTCGAAAATGCTTTCGGCACCGGCCACGCCTTTCTGGATAGTCGAGCTGACTTCCGACAGTTGGCGGATCGGTTTAGGCAACAAACCGGCCAAGGTGATGTAGGCCACCATGTCACCGGCCGACGCATCGCCTCGCAGGTACAACACCAGGAACATCAGCACCGCCATCGCGGAGTAGATCACCAGTTGCAGCGCCGGCGTGTAGATCGCCCCGGTACGGGTCATGCGCAATTGCTTGTTGGTGTTGCTCTGGCTGGCCTTGAAGAATCTTTTTTCCTCGTAGACCTCGCCGCCGAAGCTGCGCACCACGCGGTAGCCCTGGATGGTTTCCGAGGCGACGTGGGTGACGTCACCCATGGCCACCTGGATCTTCTTGCTCTGCTTGCGGAATTTCTTGCTGGCAGTGCTGACCATAACCGCAATCAACGGCAGGATGGCGATCATCACCAGCGTCAGGCGCCAGTTCATGAACAGCAGCGAGGCGAACAGGAAGATCACCGTCATGCCTTCGCGGATCACCACCTTGATGGCATCGGTTGCCGCCCCCGTGACCATGGTCACGTTGAAGGTGATACGGGAAATCAGGTGGCCGGAGTTATGGTTGTCGAAGTAACGGTTTGGCAGCGTCAGCAGGTTGTTGAACAACTGCACGCGCAAATCGTGGACCAGCCCCAGGGAGACCTTGGCCAACAGGTAGTTGCCCAGGAATGAGCCCAGGCCCTGCCAGGCCGCGATCAGAATGATCAGCAGCGGCACCGCTTGCAGCAACTGCAGGTCGCGCAAGAACGGCACGGTCGGAAACAGCACGGCTTCGGGGTTGGACAGGCCGTCGACGAAGTATTTGAGGATGTAACCCAGCATCGGTTGGGTCGACGCGAAAATCAGAAATCCAAGGATACTCAACGCGAACAAGCCCATATAAGGCTTAACGTAACTGAGCAGGCGGAAGTATATTTTCAAGCTCGAAGGGCTTGCGCTCGGACTGGAGTCGGTCATATCACGCGGCGTTTTGAAAAAGGAGGCTGACTTTAGCACAGCTTCTCTGTTGTACTTGCACCCGGCGTAACCCGCAGCCCGGTTGGATCAGACGGGCGACATTACATAGCCACTACCTTAAGATGGTCGGCTTTCTCTTTCTGGAATGGCTTTATCGTATGCACTCAAAGCGCCTTATCTATGGCTCAAATCGCGTTTTCGACTTCCTGGTCCTGTGGATTTTGCCTGTTGGCTTGTTGTTGCTCTTGAGTGCGCTGTTCTTCGTCGGCAACCGTAACGTACTGCACCGGATTTTCTACATCCTGTTCAGCGTGCCCACCTTGTTGCTGTTGTGCATGCGTCCCCGGGAACTCAAGGACCTGCTGCGCGAACCTATCGCCCTGGCGTTCCTGGCGTTCTGCGCCTGGGCCTTGACCAGCCTGCTCTGGAGCCCCGAGCACAGCACCGACACCGATTTTTTCAAACGCCCGTTGAACACCTTCATGCTGTTTGGCGGCTGCGCGCTGCTGCTGCATTACCGCAACGAGTTGCTCAAGCCGATTTTCTTCGGTGCCGCAGTGATTGCACTGGTGGTGTGCCTGGCCAACCTGATGGCGTTCGCCAAGGGCTACCAACCTGGCATGCGCATGATCGGCGGCCTTGGCGCCCTCGACAATCCGCTGCTCAGCTCTCACCTGTTCGGCTTTTTCACGGTGTATTGGCTGTACGTGTGCATGACGACCCAGCGCCTGAAAGTGTTGTGGTTCAGCGTGCCGGCCCTGGCGATCATGACTATGGCGGTGCTGGCAACCGGCTCACGTACCCCGTTGGTGGCGTTGATGCTGGCGATTGGGTGGATGGCTTTAATCAGCCGCAATCGTCGTTCGGTGCTGCTTATCGCCGGTACGGTGGTGGGAGCGGCTGTGCTGGTAGTGTTCTATCCCGAATGGATTATTTCGCGCGGCAGCTCGTTCCGCCTGGAGCTGTGGAGCATGTCGCTGCAGCTTATCGCCGAGCGTCCCTGGATCGGCCATAGCTATAATTCCGAGCTGTACCTGACATTGGCAGACGGCTACCAACTGCGCGAACCCCACAGCTTTGCCCTTGGCGTGCTCTATTACGTCGGCATCATCGGCTTCATCCCCTGGATATTCATGCTCGGCTGGGCCCTGTACAAGAGCCTGCAGCAACGCGCGCAACCGCTGTTTATCCTGGCATCGTCGCTGCTGGCCTACGGCATCGGTGCCGGCCTGACCGAAGGCGGTGGCATCCTGTCGCGACCCAAGGAGCATTGGTTCCTGCTGTGGATCCCGCTGGCAATCATTGCCGGCCTGAGCGTCGCCCAGCGCCACCGCAGCCTGCTGCGCATGCCTGTGCAATCGATCAAGCCCCAGGCATTCGACCAGCTGTGCAGCAATGCCCATGTAATCGAAGCCGATGGCCTCGGGCCAAAAGTCCTGCGCCTGGAAGATGGCAGCTTCCTCAAGCTGTTCCGCCCACGCCGCTGGTACACCTCCGGTAGCTTCAACCCGTATTCCGAGCGCTTTGCCAGCAACAGCGAGCAATTGCGCACCCTGGGCATCCCCGCACCGCACATTCTCGGGCTCTACTCCCTGCCTGATGCCAGCAGCGCCGTGGCCTACACGCCCCTGCCCGGCCTGACCCTGCGCCAGGCCCTGCAAAGCCTGGACAGCAGCCTGCGCGAATCGCTGGTCGAGCGTTTTGGTCGGTTCATGGCGCAATTGCATGAGCGCGGCGTGTACTTCCGCTCGCTGCACCTGGGCAACGTGTTGCTGATGGACGACGGCGAGTTCGGCCTGATTGACGTCGCCGACCTGCGCATCTACCCGTCGTCCCTGCGCTACGCATTGCGCCAGCGTAATTTGCGCCACATGCAACGCTATCCGCAGGACCGCAACTGGCTGTTCGAAACGCACTTCGAGCAACTGGTGAAGGGCTACGCAACGGTTGCGAGCCCAGCGGCCACTGCGAAAATTCGCGAGCAGGTACGCAGCCTGGCCCATCCAGGTGATAAGCACCTGTAGGAGCGAGCTTTCTCGCGAAGATCGTCAACGATAACGCGGGCATTCAGGGTGCCCGCAGTGTCCTTGAGTTTTTCGCGAGCAAGCTCGCTCCTACATGGGTCGCGCCGTTTCAGCTTTTGAGCGGTGCCAGGTAGAGCCGCACCAACCCGCGCAAGGTTTTGCGGCCCCAGAACTTCAGGGGAATCTGCTTGAGAATCTCGCGCGCCAACGGCCGGTCGCGCTGGGCGGTCTTTAAGAACATCGAGTTCAGGAAGTTGTAGCGCACCGCGTCATAGGCCGGGTGGTCGCTGAACTTGGCGTAGGTCTTGAGGATGTTCTGGATCATGTAGCGGTGGTTCTTGTAGGTGTTGCTGCCGTGCTGTCGATACTGCGCCATCACCACGTCAAGGGCGTCGATGGTGTAGCCCGCCGCCGTGATCTTCAATTGGATCAGCAGGTCCTCGAGGGGAATCTGCGGGTCGAAACCGCCGACCTCCTCGAGCACGTCCCGACGAATCAGCATGGTGGGCGCCGGTGGGAACGGCTTGCGGTCCATGAACATGTCGTCAAAATCGAGACTGCGAAACGGCACATCGCGACGTTGCTTCTTCTCCGGGTGCAGGTTGCCATCGCCATCGATCAGCTCGATGTTGCCGGCGCACATGCCCACCTTCGGCTTGCCCTCCATATACGCCACCTGAGTGGCGATACGGTCCGGCAGCATGATGTCATCCGAACCGAACGGTGCGATCAGGCTGCCCTTGGCGCGAGCGATCGCGCCGTTGAGGGTGGCGCTGAGGCCCTGATTCTGTTGCACCTGAAAATCAAAACCGTGTTCGGCCTGTAAGCGCCGGATGCGCTCGACGCTGTCATCCTTGGAACCATCGTCGACTACCAACAACTCGATATGGGGGTAGGTCTGCCCCAACACGCTGAGGATGCTCTGCTCGATGTACCGGGCATGGTTATAGGAAGCAATGATCACCGAGACCAGGGGTTGCTGCTGATTCATGCTCTACCTACTTCACGCAAACCGGTTTCAATCAGGGCCAGGTACTTGTGCTTGAACTCGTCGAGGGTGTGGTTGGCTTCCAGATAGCGGAACACCTCTTCACCCTTGGCGCGCAGCTGCTCATCGCTCAGCGCCAGATAGGTATCCAGCGCCTCGGCCAATTGCTCGACATTGCCAGGGTCATGGGACAAGCCGCCCGCGCCCTGCACCAGGGGCAGCATCGCAGGGCCGTTGGACGCGATCACCGGCAAGTGGCCGCTCATGCCTTCCAGCAGCGCAAGGCCCAGGCCTTCGAACAGCGATGGCATGGTCCAGATGTCGAAGCCGCGCACGTACTTCATGCCGTCTTCGCGAAAGCCCAGCAAATGCGCACGGCCCGTCAAGCCCAGGCGCTCGATGTCGGCGCGCAGATCGGCTTCGGCACGCCCGGAACCAATGATGCCCACCTGCGCCTCAGGGTATTTGTCCTTGAGGGTGGCAAAGGCTTGCAGCAAATGGGTGTGGCCCTTGATCGGCACCAGGCGGCCGAGGGCGCCGATCATGCGCGCGTCCATCGGCAGGCCCAGGGCTTGGCGGGCGTCCTCGCGGGACAGTTGCAAAGCTTCTGCCTGGGGAATATCGATCGCGTTGGTCACATAGGTGGTGTTCTCGCGGGTGAACCCGCAGTTGAGGTCCACCAGGTAGTCCTTCACCGCCTCCGACACACCGACGAACCGCCAGGCCGGGCTCACCCAACGCCGGGTCTGGCGCCGGCGATAGCCACGGGCATACTCGCCGAAACCGTGGGAGATGCCGATGCACAACGGGATCTTCAGCCAACGGTTGAGCGACAGCATCATGTTCACCGATTTGAAGCGGTTACAGATGACCACGTCGAATTTCTGCTCGCGGCAATACTTGTAGATCTGCCACATGGCGCCAAAGCGGATGCCCTTGAGGGACTTCTCCGGCAACTCGAAATAGTGGGAGTGCTCGGCCACGCTCAAGGGCTGGCCTGGCTGCGGACGCCCACTGAGAAAACCGGAGGTCACCTCGAAACGCTCAACCGGCAGGGATTTGACGATCTGCTCACCCAGGTCGGCGAAATCATGGGTCTTGACGTTGTAGTCCGGCTGTAACTGCAAAACCTTGAAACGCGGCTTCATAACTCTCCATGCAGCGATCTGGCTACGGGCGCACGGCCCGGTAAAAAACAGCGACAGGCCCATGCCGGCCTGCCTTCGATAGGGTCTCAGTCCTGCTTAAGGACCCACAACAGCTCGTGACGACGCACGGCCTT
Organism: Pseudomonas sp. R1-43-08; assembly: GCF_003852255.1. Taxonomy (NCBI): domain Bacteria; kingdom Pseudomonadati; phylum Pseudomonadota; class Gammaproteobacteria; order Pseudomonadales; family Pseudomonadaceae; genus Pseudomonas; species Pseudomonas sp. R1-43-08. Next base: position 579,521 of record NZ_CP027734.1, on the reverse strand, counting down.
GCGAAAGAATTCGTTCTCGCCATAAGGCGATGGACTACGGCCCGCCAGCACCTGCTGCAACCACTTGCGCACGCGACGCTTGAACGGCGCTCGCGGCTGCAGATCATGCATCATGCCCAGCGCCATGGCCTTGTCCTGCTGCTGGCGCAAGGTCAGGGTGAAACTGCACGGGACCAGCGCTACGGCGGCATCGAAATGCGGCGGCAGCGCCACCCCGGCCCCGGAATCGCCCATCGGCCAGCGGTCGTTATCATGCAGGTGATTGGCGTAGCCGAGCAATGTGTCGGGCTGCCACGCCAGGCCATGCAACGCTTCAAGCACCGCCGCATGGGCACAGATATGATCGGCGTGCGGGTCGAGCAACGGCGTGGGCAACACGATCACCTGGGGCTGCGCCTTGAGCAGCAGTGCGCGCAGGTCGGCGATCAGGTTGTGCCAGGTCGGCGCGCCGTCCACATCCCCGGGCAAAGCAAAGCTATTGAATTGACGGAACAGTCGCGTATCGGCCAAGTCGGCTTCGCGCGAGGCCTGAGGCTGATCCGGCGCGGCCTGCATGGCCTGCAATTGCATGCAGAAATAACCCAGTTGCACGCACTGCGCCTCGGGCACACCGGCCCAACGCGGCACGGCAACGCTGTCCCAGGCGCGCAGGCGACCCTTGAGCCGCGCCGCCTCAGCTTTGGGCAACCCCATGTGCTGGTAATGCTCGGCTTCGATTTCGCCGGCGGTCAGGGTCACGATCCAGCTTTGTGTCGCCTGGCTGTAAAGGCTGAACGCGGCCAGCTCGGCATCGTCGGCGTGGGGGGCGATCACCATTACGCGTTGCTGGCGATAGTCGGGTTGGCGAAAACGCCATAGCGTCGGCTGGCCCTCGACCCGGCAAAAACGTCCGCGCAAGACGATATTGCCCGCCGCAAGTGCTTCAGTGGCGCCGGTCAGGTTGAGATAACGCCGCCCGGCGACACCCCGTTCGAAGACTTGCCGGTCCGGTGTGTCCAGGCCCAGCACGTCCAACGCCGGGTCGAGGAAGCGCCCTAGCCATGAGCTTTTCAACTCAACCCCAACGATCAGGGTTTCATCGGCCGCCAACGGCGCTTCCAGCAATAGCCGTCCTGCCTCTAGACGCAAACCGGGCTGTTCGCTGCCGGCCGGGAAGGCGTACGCATAAGGGTCTTTTGGCGAGTAGAACAGGTGGTCGGCAAACCAGGCTTCATGGGCTGCCCACAGCAGCACCGCGAGGATCGGCGGCAGCCACCAGGCCACCAGCACACCGGTCGCGATCAGCACCAGCAAGCCTATCAACAGCGCAATGCGCTTGTTGCGCCGATGGCGCTTGAGCAGTTGCTGTTTGCGGCTCATACGCTGAACACCGGCACCGGGTTGCACCAGCGCTCCTTGTATTCGCGGTCGGCGCGCCCGAAGGAAAAACGCAGCGACTTGTCGGCCGCACGCGCCTGCTCCCAGGCACTTTGGGTATTAAGGAAACTCAACACGCTGCCGGGGCTGAACGCGCGAGTTTCAGGGTCGACACCGCCGTTGACGTATTCGGCGCTGAACCATTCGCGGGACTGCACCTGATACACCAACTGCACAGCGATTGCGGCGTCGTTGAGAAACAGCACCGAACCGAACAGAAACTCCTTGAGCAGCTCCAGCACCTCGGCCAAGCGCGCCGCGCCGGCCGCCGGGAACCCCCAGCGGCGCTGGAACAGGTCGCAATAGATCGCCGCCAGTTCCACGCTGGAAAACTCGTTGACCGCCCGCACCACGCCACCCGCTTCTTCCAGCAAACGCAACTCACGCCGCTGGTTGTAGCGAAACTTTTTCGAGAGTTCTTCAGGGGTGCGCGCCATGGCCAATTGCTCGGCCTGGGGCTTGAGGGTGCTGATGCGCCCTTCGTTCAGCGCTGACAAGTAACGCCCACGGTGGCGCAACGGTACCTGCGCATCGGCGGCAATCGGCAGGATGAGCTCGGCATTGCCCAGGTCAAACAGGCCCTTCCTGCCGGTGCGCTTGAGTACGTCCTTGGACAGGGCCAGGTCGCGCCCCCAGGTGGCAATCGCCCCCTTGAGTTCGCCATCCTGCTCCCAACCCAGGTAGCGCACCGGAAGCTGCGCCAGGCCGGCCAAGCGTTCGATCACCTGCGGATGGGTCGCCACACTGCCGCCGTAACGCTGCCAGGCCTGGGCGTAAACCTCGGCCTCGACAGGCGTCCAGCCACGTTCACGCCAGCCCCGCAAGCGGTTCAGCATTTAAACCACGGCGTCATAGGGGTCCACGCCATCCTTGACCACCAGGATGTCTTCCATGATCAGGTACTGCAGGTCGGAGCCGAAGAACATGTTCAGCGCGTCGGTTGGCGAGCAGATCATCGCTTCGCCACGACGGTTGAGCGAAGTGTTCAGGGACACGCCATTGCCGGTCAGGACTTCCAGCTCCTTCATCATGTCGTAGTAGCGCGGGTTGTATTCGCGCTTGAGCACCTGGGCACGGGAGGTGCCGTCTTCATGCACCACCTCCGGCACGCGGGTTTTCCATTCTTCCGAGACTTCAAAGGTGAAGGTCATGAACGGCGCCGGGTGATCGACCTTGATCATCTGCGGGGCCACGGTGTCGAGCATCGACGGGCAGAAAGGCCTCCAGCGCTCGCGGAACTTGATCTGGTGGTTGATACGGTCGGCCACGCCGGTGGCGCTGGGGCAACCGATGATCGAGCGACCGCCCAGGGCACGCGGGCCGAACTCCATGCGGCCTTGGAACCAGGCCACCGGGTTGCCATCGACCATGATTTTGGCGATACGCTTGGGCATGTTTTCGATCTTGCGCCAGTTCGGCTTGCTCGCGTGCTTGGCGCACGCCGCGATGACGTCTTCGTTGCTATAGGACGGGCCGAGATAGACGTGCTCCATCTTCTCCACCGGCACACCACGGGCGTGGGAGACATAGGCGGCCGCACCCACGGCAGTGCCGGCATCGCCGGACGCCGGCTGTACGAACAGCTCTTTGACGTCATCGCGGGCAATGATTTTCTGGTTCAGCTTTACGTTCAGCGCACAGCCGCCGGCAAAGGCCAGCTTGCCGGTGTCCTTGAGGATGTCGCCCAGGTAATGGTCGATCATCTGCAAGGCCAGTTTCTCGAACAGTGCCTGCATGCTGGCCGCGTAGTGGATGTACGGCTCGTCGGCAATATCGCCTTCGCGCTTGGGCCCCAGCCACTCGATCAGTTTTGGCGAGAAGTAGAACCCCTTGCCCTTCTCTTTATAGCGACGCAGGCCGATGACGTTGGCGTAATCGGTGTTGATCACCAACTCGCCATTTTCAAAGGAGGCCAGGCGCGAGAAATCGTATTTGCTGGCATCGCCATAAGGCGCCATGCCCATGACCTTGAACTCACCGTCGAGCATCTCGAAACCGAGGAACTCGGTGATCGCGCCATAGAGGCCGCCCAGGGAGTCCGGATCGTAGAATTCCTTGATCTTGTGGATCTTGCCGTTTTCGCCGTAACCAAAGAACGTGGTGGCGTATTCACCTTTGCCGTCGATGCCCAGGATCGCGGTTTTTTCCTGGAAGCCGGAGCAGTGGTAGGCACTGGAGGCGTGGGCCAGGTGGTGTTCAACCGGTTCGATCTTGATTTTCTTCGGATCAAAGCCCAGTTGCTCCAGGCACCAGACGATCTTGTTGCGATAGCGCTTGTAGCGGCGGTTGCCCATCAGGATCGCGTCGAGCGCGCGGTCCGGGGCGTACCAGTAACGCTTGGCATAGTGCCAGCGCGCTTCGCCGAACAAGCTGATCGGAGCGAACGGAATAGCCACCACGTCAACGTCGGAAGGCTTGATGCCCGCTTGCTCCAGGCAGAACTTCGCCGACTCGTAGGGCATGCGGTTCTTTGCATGTTTGTCGCGTACGAAGCGCTCTTCTTCGGCGGCCGCGATCAGCTTGCCGTCGATATACAGGGCCGCGGAAGGATCATGGCTAAGGGCGCCGGACAGGCCAAGAATCGTCAATGCCACTGGGGTCTAGCCTCTTTTAGTCTGCATGCAGGCGGGTCGCGCCTGAAAAAAGTGTGCCTCCCGCACGGGCGGGAAACAGCTAAAGGGCGGGATTATAGCTTAAAAGCACTAGGAAGCTGTTAGCGCCAAGGGCTAGCGAAGCTCAAGGTTACCGTCGGCGTTTTGCCGGTAGAGGGTATAGGGCAGGACGAGCGTATCCAGCACTCCGGAGACGGGCACATCGAGAATGGCCCACGGAATACCGTTCAGCGAGAGTCCGCCTGCGGAACTGGGCGGCCCGTGCAGGACACACAGGTCATACGCCACGCCGCTGTAGATGCGTGAAACAGACTGGCAATAGGTTTTCTTGCCCCTGAGCTCCCGAACAGTGACGTCATCACCTCGCAGCACAGTGGTCGCGGTACCGCAGCCGCCCAGCAGCAAAGATATTCCCAGCAGCACCGATAACCGCACGATAAGCGTCCACATATTTGCTTCTTCTTTCTTATTGAGAGGACCGAAAATCTAGCACCCTAGAGCCGCCGACTCAGGTTTCCATAGCCGCTGCCTAGCGTAGGAAACCTCTCATTCGGCCCAACGGCAAGGAACTCGGCAATTCCCAGGCTGAATCGTTAAACTCGCGATATTTGCACCCGCGCACTGTGTCGGGTGGCGCCACGGACCTGACCTGTTCATGAACTCATCTACCCCCGCTTGCCTGGCCCTGCTCCTGGGCCTGGTCAATACCGCCCAGGCTGACGATGCGCCGCTGATCCTCGACCCCAGCGTGGTCACCGGTTCGCGCAGCGCCAGCCCCACCTTTGACCTGCCCTACTCGGTCGACGGCATCAGCCGCGAACAGATCAGCGACGGCCAACTCGGCATCAACGCCTCCGAAGCCTTGTCCCGTGTGCCCGGTCTGGTGGTGCAGAACCGCCAGAACTACGCGCAGGACCTGCAAATCTCCTCCCGTGGCTTCGGCGCCCGCTCAGCCTTCGGCGTGCGCGGCATCAAGCTGCTGGCCGACGGGATTCCCGCCAGCACCCCGGACGGCCAGGGCCAGGCAGCGACCTTCAACCTCGACACCGCCGAACGCATCGAAGTCCTGCGCGGCCCCGCCGCGACGCTGTATGGCAGCAACGCCGGCGGGGTGATCCAGATGTTCTCTCGCGACGGCGAGGGCCCGCCGCGCATCGGTGCCGAAACCCTGGTCGGCAGCGACGGGCTGAACAAAAACCACCTCACCGCCGAAGGTGCGGCCAACGGCGCCGGCTTCGTGCTCGACGCCTCGCGCATGGACACCAACGGCTATCGCGACCACAGCAGCGCGCGCCGCGACCAGACGTTCGCCAAGCTCAATTTCCAGCCGGATGACGACAGCAAGCTGGCGTTGATCTACAGCAGCCTGGAACAGAATGGCACGCAAGATCCGCTGGGGCAGACCTGGGCGGCGTACAAGGCTGATCCACGCTCGGTGAGCGCCAATGCGCTGACCTACAACACACGTAAAAGTATCGATCATCAGCAATTGGGCATGAATTACGAACGGTACTTTGGCGAGGCGACCTTGCAAGTCAACGCCTACACCGGGCGGCGTAGCGTGATTCAGTACCTGTCGATCCCCAAGGGCACGCCCGCGAACGAGCGTGGCGGTGGCGTCGTGCAATTCGACCGCAAGTTCTACGGTGGCAGCGTGCGCTGGATGCAGCCCATCGAGCGCGCGCCGGGCGAGTTGATGATCATCACCGGCCTGGACGTCGACCAGAGCGAAGACAGCCGCCACGGCTATCAGAACTACAGCGGCAACACCCTGGGCGTGAAAGGCCAGCTACGCCGTGACGAAATCGACACCGCTCGCAGTCTCGATCCCTACATCCAGGCCAACTGGGCCCTCGACCGCTGGACCCTGCAAGCCGGCATCCGCCATAGCACCATGCAGATGGACGTCGACGATCAATTCCTGAGCAATGGCGACGCCAGCGGCAACAAGACCTACCAGAAGAACACCCCGTCGATGAGCGTGATGTACGCGTTCACGCCCGACCTGCACGGTTACATCAGCGCAGGCAAAGGCTTCGAAACCCCCACCCAGGCCGAGCTGGCCTATGCGCCAGGCAATGTCGAAGGCTTCAACTTTGGCTTGAAGCCGTCTGACAGCACGCAATACGAAATAGGCCTGAAGGCTCAACTGGCCAACACCCGAGTCAACGCCGCCGTGTTCCAGATCACCACTGAAGACGAACTGGTCGTGCAGCAATCCATCGGTGGCCGCACCAGCTACCAGAACGCTGGCCGAACCTTGCGGCGCGGCTTCGAACTGGGCGTGGAAAGCCAGCTCAGCGAGCACTGGAGCACCAGCCTCGCCTATACACGCCTGCAAGCGACCTACGACAGCGCCTTTGCCAGCGGCGCGAATACCATCGACAAAGGCAACTACCTGCCCGGCGTGCCGCAAACCACGCTGTTCACCGAACTGAACTGGAAACCGCGCGACTGGGTCAGTACCGCCCTCGAAGGCATGTACCGCAGCAAAGTCTACGTCGAAGACACCAACCGCCAACACGCCGCACCGGGCTACAGCGTATTCAACTGGCGCGCGCGGTTCGAGCAAAAGGCAGAGCACTGGACCTTTCACCAGACCTTGCGCCTGGATAATTTGCTGGATCGTCAGTACGTGGGCTCAGTGATCGTGGGGGACGGCAATGGTCGCTACTACGAAGCGGCGCCGGGGCGGTCATGGTATGCGGGGGCGGGGGCGGAGTATCAGTTCTGAACGCAGCGCCTGGGCGGGCCTATCGGGGGCAAGCCCCCTCCCACACTGACTGTGCTCACCTCTTCAAATGTGTAAATACAGTAAAATGTGGGAGGGGGCTTGCCCCCGATAGGGCCGAAGGCCCGCTTCAACCGGCGGCGCTGACCTCTTTAGGCAAACGCTGATCAATCACCTGATACAACGCACTGCCCTGCGGCCAATTACGCATGAACCGCGCACGATCCTTGGCATACGCCCCAGCGAAGCTGGCAGCGGAGTGGTGCTGGCACATGGCGTCGAGATCGATCATCGCCCAGCGGTCTTCACTCCAGAACAGGTTGTGGCCTTTGAAGTCTCCATGGCTGATGCGCTCGCGGATCAACTCGGCGAACAACCGGTCCAGCGCCAACAGCTCATCTTCAGGCGCATCGCCGTTTTCAACATAGGGCGCAAAACGCTCGATAATGTCGGGTCCAGGCAGGTATTCAGTGACCAGATACGCACGGCTGCGCAACCAGAAAAAGCGCTTCTCCAACACCGCCAGCGGCTTGGGCGTGGCGATGCCAAGGAATGCCAGGCGATTGCCTTCGCGCCAGGAATGCCAGGCACGGCTGGGGCGCCAGAAGCGTTTGAGCCAGTGGGCGAAACCCTTGATGTTGTAGCGTTTGATCACCAGGGGCCGGCCGGCCACTTCGACCTTGGCCACGCTCGCCGCGCCACCGGTCTTGTACAGATGGCCCTGGTCGAGCAGCGCATCGGCCTGCTCCAGCACGGGCAGCATGGCCGCCTCTTCTTCACGCCGAATCGCGCGCAGGCCGAAGGCGCCACGCACCACGCTGAACAGCGTGCAGTCGCGACCGACCTTGTTCAGGTAGTCCCTCAAGCGCCAGGCGCTGACTTTGCGCACCTGCTTTTCGAGCGCTTCCAGGGGCAAGGCATGTTCGCCGTTTGCCAGCAGGTAGTACACCAGCAATTCTTCGGTAAACGGCTCGAGGTTTTTCGGCAACTGGGCAAAGAACACCCCGAGGTTTTCCAGCACCCGATTGCGCGACAGCGGCTTGCCCGCCTCTTCAACACGAATGCCGGCACCATCGATCAAATACAGTTTGCCGTCGTGGCGCAGCAGGTTGTCCAGGTGCAGGTCTTCCTGCCACAGCCCTTGGGCATGCATCTGCGCAATCGCGCCCAGTGCTTCGGCGAGCACGGCGGTTTGTTCGTCGGCCAAGGGCGGCAAGCCTTCGACAGCGAGCCAGGCGTCGGCCAGGCTGTGGGCGCCTTCGAGAAACTCGAACAGCAGCCAGCCCCCCTCGCCTTCCTGCAAACCGTCGGCCAGCAACAGCGGTGTGGTCAAGCCTTGCTCGGCCAACAGTCGCACACCGCTGAGCTCACGTTGAAAATGTCGCGCCGCCTTGCTGCCCACCAATAACTTGGCCAGCACCGGGCGACCGCGCCACACGGCGCCGCCGACGTAGCGCTGCCCCGGCAATACCCGCAACAGGCTGAGCAGTTGCAGTTGCCCCGGACCTGCCGCATCCGCCAGATCGAGGGTCAGCGGCAGGCGGGGTGTACGACCGGCATTTTTCAGCTCGGACAAACGCATCAGCGGTTCTCCTTGTGGCTACGGCGCGCCGTCAGGCGCTGGTGCCAGGTAGACACCAGTGCACTGTCTTCGGGCTGCTCAAGGTAAGCCGCCAACAGCTGTCGCACCTGGGCGTCTGTCCACTGCGGTGCGCGGCGCAGCAGCGGTTCCAGGTCCTTGACCCGGTCACGCCAGCCGAACAACAGCGGGCGGGTCTTTTCCAGGTCGATCAGTTGCGCGGCATAGCTGTCGCCACGGCCCTGCAGGAAAATATGCTTGGGATAAAAGCAGCCGTGCACCTGGCCCACGCTGTGCAAATGCCGCGCAAGCTTGCCGCAGGCCAGCAGGATCGCGTGCTGCTGGGCGTCGCTCAGTTGCGTCCATTGCTCCAGCAACGAGTCAAGGTCGTTCCAGCCGTCCAGCGCGCGGGTGAGCAGCATCGCACGGCGCTCGCCCGCAACCTTGCGCTCGCCAAAAAAGGCTGCCTGCAAGGCCGGGATACCCAGCTTTCGGTACAGGCTGATATTGCGAAACTCGCGGGCAAAACTCGGTTCGCCAAACGGCCGGTGCAAGGTGCGCGTCAGGTAGTTGCTCTGGCGCTTGAGGTAGTAACCCTGACCTTCAAGCTCCAGGCGATACACGCTGCTCCAGCCGTCGCCGCTGGTGTTCGGCTCGTCCACCGCATCCAGTTGCCGGGCCCACAGCGCGTCGAAGCTAGCCAGGCCGTTGCGCTCAAGCAAAGCGCGGTCTTCGGCCGCCAGGAAGTCACTCATTCACGTCCCTCGAAAAACTTCACCACATGGCGAATTCGTTGTTTGTCCGACGTCTTCAGGTGCGTGCGTTGGCGGTATTGCATGTAGAAACGCAGGCGCTGGGTGGCCGACAGATGATACTTGGCGACCTTGTCCAGGCAGGCCAGGTCTTTGGTAATGCGGTACTTGAGCCAGAAACCGCGCCAGAAATCGCCGTTGGGGCAGTCGATCAGGTACAGGGTGCGCTGGTCGTCGACCAGCAGGTTGCGCCACTTCAAGTCGTTATGAGTAAAGCGGTGATCGTGCATGGTGCGCGTGTATTCGGCGAGCTGGCGGCTGATCGCATCGACCCACGTGGGGTCTTTGAGGCGCGCATCGTTGCGCTCAGCCAACGCCGACAGGTCTTCAGTCTTGGGCAGCTCACGGGTGATCATCGCGCCACGGTCGTAGGCCAATCCGCTGCGTTGCAGGCCCCAGGCGATGACCTCGGCGGTGGGAATGCCCCACTTGGCAAAGCGCTTGAGGTTCTGCCACTCGGACTTTACCCGCGGCCTGCCCAGGTAGCGGCGCAGGCCTTTGCCAGCCCCGACATAGCGCTTGACGTAATAATTGACCCCGCCGCGCTCCACCCGAATCACTTCCGACAGCGGGTCGCGGGTCAGGCGCTCGCCTTGCAGGGCAAACACCGCTTCCAGGCTTCCGAAGTCGTCCGCGAGGGCGGCGTAGGCAGGCTCCAGATTCCAACCCGCCATCAGAGCGCATCCCCGTAGCGCTGCTTGCGCGCATAGAGCTTGGCGGCCATGCGCTCCAGTTCGCGTAACAACGCGGTTTGCTCGGCGAAGATCTGGCGCAACGGCTGCTGAAAGTAATGCTTGAGAAAGCGCAGCTTGTCGCGCTGGGTCAGGCCGATTTCCAGGGCAGAGTAATACAGCCCGGCCAGGTCTTTGTTGCGCCAGCGCATGGGGATCGTCGCACGCACCTGGGCGCGGTGCAGGTCGATCACCGACAGCTTGAGGGTATCGACCGCAATGGGCCGGTCGGTGTGCAGCAGGAAGTGGCAGAGGTAGCAATCGCGATGATTGACGCCGCCCCGGTGCATCGCCCCGACGGTGTTCGCCAACTCGACGGTCAAGGCGTGCTTGATCGCCGGCACCGGCGGTTGCTTGACCCAATCAAGGGTCAGGTCTTCCAGGCTGATGATCGGCGTCAGCTCTTGCGTGATGATGAACGAATGCTGGTCGGCCGGGTTGCTGCCTTTTTCGCCAAAGGCCACCGCCGTCATGGTCGGCACGCCCAGTTCCTGCAAGCGCTGGATTGCCAGCCACTCCTGGCCTGCGCCCAGCACCGGCAATTTGGCGGTGACCAGGTTCTTGAGGATTTCGCCCCAGCCGATGCCACGGTGGATCTTCACGAAATAGGGTTGGCCCTGCACCACCGTACGCAACGTACGGCGAGCGGCCAGCTCGCGGAACACCTGGCCTTGCAGCTTCTCGACCTCGGCGAACGCATCGCGTCCGGCCCAGAGGGTATTGAAGGGTTCGGCTAGAATCAACTTCATCGGTTTGGCTCCGCCAGAATCAGGTCCGCAGCGTACTGCGGCATGCTAAACAGGTCGGCCGTCTCGGCGAAGGCCAGACCATTGCGACTCCAGGTCGCGCGCGCGTGTGGATCTTCGAGCATATCCACCAGGTACTGGTTGAGCTGGGCCTGTTCGAACGGTTCGTCCAACACCCGGCCGCTCTGGGCCTTGTCGATGTAGAACGCGTAGCCGCAGACCCGGCTCACCAGTACCGGGAGGCCGGCGACCACCGCTTCGACCAGCACCATGCCGGCCGCCTCGTTGTAGGCAGGGTGAATCAACAGGTCCGCCCCGAGCAGGAACCGCGGGATATCGTTGCGGCCTTTGAAGAACCGCACCTGGTCGCCCAGGCCAAGCGCGGCGCTCTGCAATTGGAAGACTTTGGGGTCGTCCTGGCCGATTACAAACAGGCGGGTGCGTTTCTTCAGCTTGGACGGCAATGCGGCGACGGCCTTGAGGCTGCGGTCGACGCCCTTGGTCTTGAAGCCCGAACCGATCTGTACCAGCAGCAAGTCATCCTCGGCCAGGCCGAACTCACGGCGAAACTCAGCGCGGATGTCGGCAGCGTTCGGCGGCGCGCGCCGGTCACGGGCGATACCCGGCGGCAGCAGGTGGAACCGCTCGGGCTGGGTGCCGTAATACTGGCTGAACAGTTGCTGTTGATGCTCGGACAGCACCATGATCTGGGTCCTGGCGTTCTTGTCGAACACCGCACGCTCGTATTCGGCAAAGTGCTTGTAGCGCCCGAACCAGCGGTACATCGGGTTGCGCAGCGTCTGGGCCTTGTCTTCGAACACGCCGTCGGCGGCGAAGTACAGGTCCAGCCCCGGCATCTTGTTGAAGCCCACCACGCGGTCCACCGGGCGCCTGGCCAGGTCGGCCTGGATCCAGGCGTAGAGCTTTTCGTTGCGGCGATGGTTGACCAGCGCCTTGACCGGCGCCACCAGCACTTCGAAGCCGGGCGGGATATCGCCTTCCCAGATCAGCGTATAGACACGAATCTGATGGCCGCGCTGCTGGCACTCCAGGGCGATGCGCATGAAGTCGCGCTGCAGGCCACCGAAGGGAAAGTATTTGTACAGTACGAAAGCCAGTTGCATCAGTGCTGCTCCTCAGCCAGTAACAACGCGCTCAGTCGGCTTGCTACGCGCTCAGGATTCAGGCGCGTGAAGCACAGGGGCGACTCGCGCGTGATGTCGAACCGCCGCAGGTCATCGGCGGTGGGTTGGTAGGTGCAGTGCTTTTGCAGGCACGGCGCACACGGCCAGTCGCTGGCCAAGTGGACCTGGCCTTTGCCGTAGGCGCCGGTGAGGCCCGGGTTGGTCGGCCCGAACAGCGAAATGGTCGGTACATCCAGCGCCGCCGCCAAGTGGCCGAGGCCGGTGTCCACCGCCACACAGGCGCGCGCACTGGCCAATACACGGGCCACGCCCGCCAGGTTGAGTTTTGGCAGCACTTCGGCGTTGGGCAAGCCCTGGGCCAGGCGCTCGGCGCGGGCTTTTTCGGCGGCGTTGCCCCACGGCAACTTCACGTCCACGCCCAGGCGGGCCATGCGTTCGGCCAGTTCGCGCCAGTAGGCTTCGGGCCAGTGCTTGGTGTCCCAGGTGGTGCCGTGCAGCAGCAGCACGAAGGGTTTCTTCGGCGGCAGGCCAAGCAGTTTTTCGACGCTCAGCCCATAGTCGCCCAGACCCTTGGGCAGGTCATAGCCCAGCGCCACGGCAAACAATTGGCGCAACCGCTCCACCGCATGTTGCCCACGGGCCACGGCCAGGCGTCGGGAATAAAAACGCGCCGCCAGGGGCTCGCGGGCCGAGGTTTTATCGAAGCCGGCGACCGGCGCCCGCACGTAGCGGGTCAGCCAGGCGCTTTTGAGCAGGCCCTGGGCATCGATCACCAGGTCATACTTGGTCGACTGCACGGCCTGTTTGAAACGCCGCCATTCGCCGCTCTTGATGGTTTGCCAGAGGTTCTTGCGCCAGCGACGAATCGCCACCGGGATCACCTTGTCCACCGCGGGGTGCCAGGTCGGAATTTCGGCAAAGCCTTCTTCCACCACCCAATCGAAACGGATACCGGGGATCGCCCGCGCCGCGTCGGTGAGTGCCGGCAAGGCGTGGATCACGTCGCCCAGGGATGAGGTCTTGATTACCAGTACCCGCAACTCAGTGAACCTCGACCACGTCGCCCTGCAACCGCTGCAAGGCATCGGTTACCGGCTGCGGCAGCAATTGGCGCAGGCAGTTGTAGTGGCCGAAACGGCAGGTGCGATCAAAACAGGGGCTGCAATCCAGGCCCAGGCGCACCACTTCGACCTGGTCGGCCAAGGGCGGAGTGAACCCAGGGGACGTAGAGCCGTACACCGCCACCAACGGGCGATTCAGCGCAGCGGCGACGTGCATCAGGCCGGAGTCGTTGGACACCACCGCGTCGGCGCACGACAGCAAGTCGATGGCCTCGGCCAGGGACGTCTCGCCACTGAGGTTCACCGCCTCTTCGCGCAGGCCCGGAATCAGGCGCTGGCGAATATCCTCACCCACCGCATGATCGTTTTTGGAGCCAAACAGCCACACTTGCCAGCCTTCGCGGATCTTGGTCTCGGCGACCTTGGCGTAGTGTTCCGACGGCCAGCGCTTGGACTCGCCGAACTCGGCGCCCGGGCACAAGGCCAATACCGGGCGGTCCAGCGCCAGGCCGAACTTGGCCAGCGCCGCATCGCGGGTCAGCGGGTCGATCTGCAAGCTGGGGCGCGGATACGGCGTGGGCAGCTCGGCGCCGGGTTCGTAGGCCAGGGCCATGAAACGCTCGATCATCAACGGGTAGCGCGCTTTGTCCAGGGTGCGTACATCGTTAAGCAGCACATAGCGAAACTCGCCGCGCCAGCCGGTACGCTTGGGAATGCCGGCAAAAAACGGCACCAGCGCCGACTTCAGCGAGTTGGGCAACAGGATCGCCTGGTCGTACTGGCCGCCCATGGCTTTGCCGATGCGCCGACGGGTCGCCAGTTCCAGCGCGCCATGGCCGAGCGGAAAGCTCAAGGCCTTGCGCACCTGAGGCATGCGCTCAAGGATCGGCCGGCTCCACTCAGGGGCGAGCACGTCGATCTGGCAGTCCGGATAGCGCAGCCGCAGGCACTGGAACAGTGTCTGTGCCATCACCATGTCACCGACCCAACTGGGCCCAACGATCAGAATATTCATGTAGTTTCCACAAACGATGCGGGGAGGCTTATGCCTCCCCGCCCTAATAGTGTTTCAGCTCAAACCGAGCGCCTGCCAGATTCGCATCACCTGGCGCCGCTCGTCTGCAAATTGGTCCCCGGCCACCGTGCCCGCCTCGTTCTGCAAGGCTTGGCGGTGCGCGGCGGAGCGGTACGCCTTATACACCTCGCGCAACAAATGGGCATCGGCGGCGGGCATCAGCCCGACCTGCTCCAGGCCTTCCAGAATGCGGATATTGTCGGTGTAGCGCAGCAACGATGGATGTTGCGCAGACCACGCCAAAGCGGCGTATTGCACCATAAATTCAATATCGACGATACCTCCGGCGTCCTGCTTGAGGTCGAACAGCGCCGTGGCTTCGAAGGCATTGGCGCCCATACCGGCCGCTGTGCTCCGGGTCCCCAGGTTGTCACGCATCTTGGCGCGCATCTCGCTGACCTCCTGGCGCAGCTTCGCCAAGTCCCGTTCACGCCCCAATACCTTGGCGCGGACCTGCTCGAAGGCCTGGCCCACATCCTGGCTGCCGACCAACACCCGCGCGCGTATCAGCGCCTGATGCTCCCAGGTCCAGGCTTCATTTTGTTGATAGCGGTCGAACGCGCCCAGTGAGCTCACCAACAACCCGGACGCACCTGAAGGTCGCAGGCGCATGTCCACCTCATACAACTGGCCGGAGTTGGTCTGGGTGGTCAGCAAGTGAATGATGCGCTGGCCCAGGCGCGTGAAGAACTGCGCACCGTCGATCGGCTTGGCGCCGTCAGTCTCGGCCTGGGGGTCGCCGTCGTGGATAAACACCAAGTCCAGGTCCGAACCATGCCCCAATTCGATACCGCCGACTTTCCCATAACCGACAATGATGAAGCCAGGATCGCACAGGCTGCCGTCCAGCCGTTGCGGCGAGCCGTGGCGGGCAACGGTCTGGCGCCAGGCCAGCGCCAGCACCTGTTCGAGGATGGCTTCGGCCAGCCAGGTGAGGTAGTCGCTGACCTTCATCAATGGCAGGCTGCCGGCGATTTCCGACGCGGCCACCCGCAGGCGGTGCGCCAGCTTGAAATGGCGCAGGGCTTCCATCTGCTGCTCGAGGTCGTCTTCAGGGATACGCGTAAGGCGCTCGCGCAATTCGGCGGCCAGCTCCGGCGCCAACGGCGGCTTGAACAGGCGCCCTTCGTTGAGCAGCTCATCGAGCAACAGCGGGAAACGGGTGATCTGCTCGGCGATCCACGGGCTCGCGGCGCACAGCGTCAGCAGACGGCGCAGGGCGTCGGGGTTTTCAGTGAGCAGCACCAGGTAAGCGGAACGCCGGGCGACCGCCTCGACCAGCGGCAATACGCGCTCCAATACCAGGTCCGGGTTGGCGTGCTCGACAGCCTGGGCCAGCAAGCGCGGAATAAACGCATCCAGTCGCTCGCGGCCGAGGCGCTGCATGGCGCGCAGCTGCGGACTGCCGCGCAAGCCAGCCAGGGCCTTGAGGGCCTTAGGCGCATCGGTGAAGCCGCCTTCGCTCAACTGGCGGCAGGCGGCGTCGTCATCCTGGGATTCTTCCCACAGCGGCAACCATTCCCCGCCGACGACCAGCTCGCTTTCTTCGCCCTCTTCTTCATCAGGGTCGGCAATCACCTGGCGGAAGTGCCAATCCACCCGCCCACGCCAATACATCAGGCGTTCGTGGAACGCGGTCCAGTCGGCAAAACCGAGCATGAAGGCAATACGCGCCTGGTCTTCCGGGCTGTCCGGGAGCATCTGGGTCTGGCGGTCGGCGATCGCCTGGATCGCGTGTTCGGTGTAGCGCAAAAACTCGTAGCCATTGCGCAACTCACTGATCACGGCGGCCGGCAAGTAACCCTGGCCCTCCAGGGTGCCCAGCACATTCAATAGCGGACGTTGCTGCAGGCTGAGATCGCGGCCACCGTGGATCAGCTGGAACGCCTGGGCGATAAATTCCACCTCACGAATACCGCCCGAACCCAGCTTGATATTCTCGGCCATGCCTTTGCGCCTTACTTCCTGCTGGATCAGTTGCTTCATGGTGCGCAGCGCTTCGATGGCCGAGAAGTCCAGGTAACGGCGATAGACGAACGGGCGCAGCATGTCGAGCAACTGCGCGCCGGCCAGTTGGTCACCGGCGACGACGCGGGCCTTGATCATGGCGTAACGCTCCCAGTCACGGCCCTGGTCCTGGTAGTACTGCTCCAGCGCGTTGAAGCTCAGTACCAGCGCGCCGGCCGAACCGTAGGGGCGCAGGCGCATGTCGACGCGGAACACGAAACCGTCGACCGTCATCGGGTCGAGGGCCTTGATCAATTTCTGACCAAGTCGAATGAAAAACTCCTGGTTATCCAGGGAGCGCTTGACCCCCACCGTCTCGCCGCCTTCTGGGTAGGCGAAGATCAGGTCGATATCCGACGACAGGTTAAGCTCCACCGCCCCGAGCTTGCCCATGCCAAGGATGACCATGTGCTGCGCCTCGCCACTGCGCCGCCCGGTTGGCGTGCCGAACTGCACACAATGGCGCTGGTACAGCCATTGGTAGGCCTGGTCGATGCAGGCGTCGGCCATGTCGGAGAGGTCGCGGCAGGTTTGCACCAAATCCGCCTGGCGGGTCAGGTCGCGCCAGATGATGCGCACTTGCTGGCGCGTACGCTGGCGCCGCAGCACACGGCCGAGTTCGTCTTCTGTTTCGGCCTGTTGCACGGCACCGGCAATCTGCCCGCACAGCTCACCCGGCGCAAACCCCCGGTCCAGCTCGCCCCAGGCCACCAGCTCAAGCAACATCAAAGGGTCACGCACGCTCTGTTCAATGACAAAATCACTGGCGGCGCACACCCGCGCGAAGTCGGCCCACCGTTGCGGCGTCCAGCCAGAAAGGCCATGATCGTCATCCAGCGCGGCCACCGCGTCACGAAATGACTGCTCGGCCCGGCTGGCGTAAGGCAAGAGAATGGCCGGCAGTTCGGCCAGCGTTGGAAGGCTCATGGTCTATCCTTGATCGGCGTGTAAATGGCGTGTAGTTGTGAACGCAGGAGCCATGCTCGATGAAGGACTGTCGAACAAAAGTTAGAAATAGCTGAAATTAAATTAATCTTGGCAGGCAACATCAAACTTTCACCTTTTCTTGTTCGCAATAGACCAACAATAACGATTATGCTCACCAGCCAGACCGAGTCATACGCTCAGTCTTGTGTAGTTTTACTACTCGTATATACATTCGAAAGGCTGAAATGGCCGACGATTTGTAGTAAAACTACAGGACGCCGAAGCAACCTTCGGCCATCCAAGAATTTATGTCGTCTGCCCACAAGGCCAGTCGCAAACTTCAGGCAACCGATTCTGGTAGCCTTTCCGCCCTGGAGCAAGCCATGCAAGACCTCGATCCCGTCGAAACCCAGGAATGGCTGGACGCCCTGGAATCGGTTCTCGACAAAGAAGGCGAAGACCGTGCTCACTACCTGATGACCCGTATGGGCGAACTCGCGACCCGCAGCGGCTCGCAATTGCCTTACGCCATCACCACGCCATACCGCAACACCATCCCCGTTACCCACGAAGCACGCATGCCTGGCGACCTGTTCATGGAACGCCGCATTCGCTCGCTGGTACGCTGGAACGCCATGGCGATGGTAATGCGCACGAACTTGAAGGATTCGGACCTGGGCGGTCACATCTCCAGCTTCGCCTCCAGCGCAACCCTGTATGACATCGGCTTCAACTACTTCTTCCAGGCCCCGACCGACGAACACGGCGGCGACCTGATCTACTTCCAGGGCCACACCTCGCCAGGCGTCTACGCCCGTGCGTTCATGGAAGGTCGCATCACCGAAGAGCAAATGAACAACTTCCGCCAGGAAGTCGACGGTCAGGGCCTGTCGTCCTACCCGCACCCTTGGCTGATGCCTGATTTCTGGCAGTTCCCGACGGTATCCATGGGCCTGGGCCCGATCCAGGCGATCTACCAGGCACGTTTCATGAAGTACCTGGAAGCCCGTGGCTTCATTCCCGAAGGCAAGCAGAAAGTCTGGTGCTTCCTGGGCGACGGCGAGTGCGACGAGCCGGAATCCCTGGGCGCCATCTCCCTGGCCGGCCGCGAGAAGCTGGACAACCTGATCTTCGTCATCAACTGCAACCTGCAGCGCCTCGACGGCCCGGTTCGCGGCAACGGCAAGATCATCCAGGAACTCGAAGGCGTGTTCCGCGGTGCACATTGGAACGTGACCAAAGTCATCTGGGGCCGTTTCTGGGACCCGCTGCTGGCCAAGGACGTCGACGGTATCCTGCAACGTCGCATGGACGAAGTCATCGACGGCGAGTACCAGAACTACAAGGCCAAAGACGGCGCGTTCGTGCGTGAGCACTTCTTCAACACGCCTGAACTCAAGGCGATGGTTGCCGACCTGTCCGACGACGAGATCTGGAAACTCAACCGTGGCGGCCACGACCCGTACAAGGTCTACGCGGCGTACCACGAAGCGGTCAACCACAAAGAGCAACCGACCGTCATCCTGGCCAAGACCATCAAGGGTTATGGCACCGGTGCCGGCGAAGCGAAGAACACCGCGCACAACACCAAGAAAGTCGATGTCGACAGCCTGAAGTTGTTCCGCGACCGCTTCGACATCCCGGTCAAGGACGAAGAGCTGGAGAACCTGCCGTTCTTCAAGCCTGAGCCGAACAGCGCCGAAGCCCGCTACCTCAGCGAGCGTCGCACTGCACTGGGCGGCTTCGTGCCGCAACGCCGCGCCAAGAGCATGAGCATCCCGACGCCGCCACTCGATACCCTCAAGGCTATCCTGGACGGCTCGGGCGACCGCGAAATCTCCACCACCATGGCCTTTGTGCGGATCCTCGCGCAGCTGGTCAAGGACAAGGAAATCGGCTCGCGTATCGTGCCGATCATCCCGGACGAGGCCCGTACCTTCGGTATGGAAGGCATGTTCCGTCAGTTGGGCATCTACTCCTCCGTCGGCCAGCTCTACGAGCCAGTCGATAAAGACCAGGTGATGTTCTACAAGGAAGACAAGAAGGGCCAGATCCTCGAAGAAGGCATCAACGAAGCGGGCGCCATGAGCTCCTTCATCGCTGCCGGTACTTCGTACTCCAGCCACAACCAGCCGATGCTGCCGTTCTACATCTTCTACTCGATGTTCGGCTTCCAGCGCATTGGCGACCTGGCTTGGGCCGCAGGCGACAGCCGTACCCGTGGCTTCCTGATCGGCGGTACCGCCGGCCGTACCACGCTCAACGGCGAAGGCTTGCAACACGAAGACGGTCACAGCCACATCCTGGCTGCCACCATCCCGAACTGCCGCACCTTTGATCCAACCTACGGCTATGAGCTGGCGGTGATCATCCAGGACGGCATGAAGAAGATGACCGAAGAGCAGCAGGACGTTTTCTACTACATCACCGTGATGAACGAGTCCTACCAGCAGCCCGCCATGCCGGCTGGCGTGGAAGAAGGCATCATCAAGGGCATGTACCTGCTCGAAGAAGACACCAAGGAAGCGGCGCACCACGTACAGCTGATGGGCTCCGGCACCATCCTGCGCGAAGTGCGTGAAGCGGCGAAGATCCTGCGTGACGAGTTCAACGTCGGCGCCGACGTGTGGAGCGTTACCAGCTTCAACGAACTGCGTCGCGACGGCCTGGCCGTGGAACGCAGCAACCGCCTGCACCCGGGCCAGAAGCCTGCACTGAGCTACGTCGAAGAGTGCCTGGCCGGCCGTAAGGGTCCAGTCATCGCCTCTACCGACTACATGAAACTGTTTGCTGAACAAATTCGCCAGTGGGTCCCGTCCAAGGAATTCAAAGTCCTGGGCACCGACGGTTTCGGCCGCAGTGACAGCCGCAAGAAGCTGCGTCACTTCTTCGAAGTCGACCGTCACTTCGTGGTGTTGGCAGCCCTGGAAGCCTTGGCTGACCGTGGTGAGATCGAACCCAAGGTGGTGGCTGACGCCATCGTCAAGTTCGGGATCAACCCGGAAAAACGCAACCCACTGGACTGCTGAGGAGATTTTTTGTGAGCGAACTCATTCGCGTACCTGACATCGGCAGCGGTGAAGGTGAAGTAATCGAGCTGTTTGTGAAGGTTGGCGACACCGTCGAAGCCGACCAGAGCATCCTGACCCTGGAGTCGGACAAGGCGAGCATGGAAATTCCTGCTCCCAAGGCCGGCGTGGTCAAAAGCCTGAAAGTGAAGCTGGGCGACCGCCTGAAAGAAGGCGACGAACTGCTGGAGCTGGAAATCGAAGGTGCCGCTGATGCGGCCCCTGCGGCGGCTCCTGCTGCCGCTGCACCTGCACCGGCTGCTGAAAAGCCTGCTGCTGCCGAGGCTGCTCCAGCCCCGGCCGCCGCACCTGCCGCCGCCACCGTCCAGGACATTCACGTTCCGGACATCGGCTCGTCGGGCAAGGCCAAGATCATCGAGCTGCTGGTCAAGGTCGGCGACACCGTCGAAGCCGACCAGTCGCTGATCACCCTGGAGTCCGACAAGGCCTCCATGGAGATCCCATCGCCGGCTGCCGGCGTGGTGGAAAGCATCGGGGTCAAGCTGGAAGACGAAGTCGGCACTGGCGATTTCATCCTCAAGCTGAAAGTACAAGGCGCTGCGCCTGCTGCTCCAGCACCTGCCGCCGCTCCGGCTGCGGCCAAGGCTGAAGCGGCTCCGGCCGCTGCTGCTCCTGCTCCGGCTGCAAAAGCTGAAGCTGCACCGGCTCCTGCCGCCGCACCTGCGCCAAGCGGAGCCAAGGTTCACGCCGGCCCTGCCGTGCGTCAGCTGGCCCGTGAATTCGGTGTCGAGCTGGGCGCCGTCGCGGCCAGCGGCCCTCACGGTCGTGTGCTGAAGGAAGACGTGCAGGCCTACGTCAAGGCCATGATGCAGAAAGCCAAGGAAGCGCCAGCTGCCGGCGGCGCTACCGGTGGCTCGGGCATTCCGCCGATCCGCACCGTGGATTTCAGCCGTTTCGGCGAAATCGAAGAAGTGCCGATGACCCGCCTGATGCAAATCGGCGCGGCAGGTCTGCACGCGAGCTGGTTGAACATCCCGCACGTCACTCAGTTCGACCAGGCCGATATCACCGACCTGGAGGCTTTCCGCGTTGCGCAGAAAGCCGTGGCCGAGAAGGCCGGCGTGAAACTGACCGTGTTGCCCCTGCTGCTCAAGGCCTGTGCGCACCTGCTCAAGGAACTGCCGGACTTCAACAGCTCGCTGGCGCCAAGCGGCAAGGCGATCATTCGCAAGAAGTACGTGCACATCGGCTTTGCGGTGGACACACCTGACGGCCTGCTGGTACCGGTCATCAAGAACGTCGACCAGAAGAGCCTGCTGCAACTGGCTGCCGAGGCTGCTGCGTTGGCCGCCAAGGCCCGCGACAAGAAGCTCACCCCGGACGACATGCAGGGCGCGTGCTTCACCATCTCCAGCCTCGGGCACATTGGCGGTACTGGCTTCACGCCAATCGTCAACGCGCCGGAAGTGGCGATCCTGGGTGTGTCCAAGGCAACTATCCAGCCAGTCTGGGACGGTAAAGCGTTCCAGCCCAAGCTGATGCTGCCACTGTCACTGTCCTACGATCACCGCGTGATCAACGGCGCGGCGGCGGCACGCTTCACCCAGCGCCTGAGCCAGCTGCTGAACGACATCCGCACCATCCTGCTGTAAGCCGCAGCGGCCTCCCGTCGGCGGGAGGCCTTTGCCGCACCGATTTCCGAGCGCCACGCTCGTACCTCAACCCCGCCACTTGGCGGGGCTTTTTTTGCCCGTTTGTTGTATACATAGGACAGGCTTGTACACCTTCCGTCACTTCGACTGCAGAAACGCCCTGGGCGGCCGATAACAGGGTTATAGCACTTAGCCTTCATCCTCTCTTGTCAGTGCGTGCCGCATGATGCAACCTTGCCGCAGGCAACAGTAAAGAGGGCGTGAGCCCGGCGCCGTGCGCATTTTTCCAAGCGAGTTTCCCCCATGAAAAGCCAACCCGATGTCGCCCGAACGGCGGCCGAGGTAGTGACGCAATTACCGGTGCCTTCGCGCCTCGGTATGCTGCGTTTCGAGCGGCTTAATGAGGCAAGCTGGGCGCTGCTCTACCTCGACCCCAATTGCGAGCGCCAATTCGGCCTGCCGGCGGTCGAGCTCTGTGCCCTGATCGGCACGCCGTACGCCAGCCTGATGGAGCCCCAGGCACGCTATCAACTGCACGACGCGATCCAGCAGCAACTGAGCCTCAGCCCCCACTACCTGGTGCGCTACACCCTGCACACCAACGATGGCCCGCTGAGCCTGCTGGAAATGGGCGAGGCCTACAAACAACACAATCGCCACCTGCTGCGCGGCTACCTGATGGTGGTTGATGGCCTGTTCAGCGAAATTCCCGCCACGGTGCCGACCGCCGACCTGGAGAACCAGAACAGCCGCCTGCAAATCGCCCTGGAACTCAACCAGCGCGCGCAACAGGAACAGCTGCAGCACCTGGAGCGGGTACGCGCCCAGCAGGAGTTGATCCTGCTGCTGGCCCGCCAACGCTACACCACGCCCAATTCGCTGCAAGAAGCCGCCGAACTGATCACCCGCAGCGCCTGCGACATCTACCAGATCGATTGCGCCAGTATCTGGAACCTGGAAGGCCAGCGCCTGGTGCCGATTTCGGCCTATCACCGCGCCGATCAGCAATACCATGTGCCTGAAGCGATTGACGCCAGTTGCTTCCCCGATTACCTCGAAGCCCTGCACAGCAGCCGCGCGATCGATGCCACCAATGCCCTGCGCGACCCGCGCACCCGGGAAATGGCCGAAAGCCTGTTCGCCAAGGATATCCACGCCATGCTCGACGCGAGCATCCGGGTGGATGGCCAGGTCGTAGGCGTGCTGTGCCTGGAGCAAAGCGGCAGCTCGCGTGCCTGGCAGTCCGATGAAATCGCCTTTGCCGGCGAGTTGGCGGACCAGTTCGCCCAGGTCATCAACAACCACAACCGCCGCACCGCCACCAGCGCTCTGCACCTGTTCCAGCGTGCCGTGGAACAAAGTGCCAACGCCTTTCTGCTGGTCAATTGCGATGGCGTGGTGGAGTACGTCAACCCAAGTTTTACCGCGATCACCCAATACAGCGCCGAAGAGGTGCACGGCCACCGCCTGGCGCAGTTGCCGGCCCTGGAGAATCTCAGCGAGTTGCTGTTCGATGCGCCGTCGAGCCTGGCCAAGAGCAACAGCTGGCAAGGTGAATTCAAAAGCCGACGCAAAAACCTCGAACCCTACTGGGGCCAGCTGTCGATCTCCAAGGTGTATGGCGACAACCGCGAGTTGACCCACTACATCGGCATCTACGAAGACATCACCCAGACTAAGCTGGCGCAACAGCGCATCGAACGCCTGGCCTATACCGACAACCTGACCAACCTGGGCAACCGCCCGGCCTTCATCCGCAACCTCGACGAGCGCTTTGCCCGCGACAGCGACAGCCCGATCAGCCTGCTGCTGGTGGACATCGACAACTTCAAGCGCATCAACGACAGCCTCGGGCACCAGACCGGGGACAAGCTGCTGATCAGCCTGGCCCGTCGTCTACGCAACAGCCTGAGCAGCGGCGGCAGCCTGGCGCGCTTTGCCAGTAACGAGTTTGCGGTGCTGCTCGATGATGCCGACCTGGAGACCGGCCAGCAGGTCGCCAGCCAGTTGCTGGCCACCCTCGACAAGCCGATGTTCGTCGACAACCAATTGATCAGCGTGACCGGCTCCGTAGGCCTGGCCTGCGCACCGCTGCACGGCCGCGACCCGCAGACCCTGATGCGCAACGCCGGTTTGGCCCTGCACAAGGCCAAGGCCAACGGCAAACACCAGGTGCAGGTGTTTACCGAAGCCCTGAATGCCGAAGCGAGCTACAAACTGTTCGTGGAAAACAACCTGCGCCGCGCCCTGACCCAGAACGAGCTTGATGTGTTCTACCAGCCCAAGCTGTGCCTGCGCAGTGGCCGCCTGTTGGGTATGGAAGCGCTGTTGCGCTGGAACCATCCGGAAAAGGGCATGATCCGCCCCGACCAGTTCATCAGCGTGGCCGAAGAGACCGGCTTGATCATCCCCATCGGCAAATGGATCGCGCGCCAGGCGTGCCGCATGAGTCGGCAGTTGACAGCGGCGGGCCTGGGTAATCTGCAGGTAGCGATCAACCTGTCGCCCAAACAGTTTTCCGACCCGGACCTGGTGGCCTCGATTGCCACCATCCTCAAGGAAGAACAGCTGCCGGCCAATCTGCTGGAGCTGGAGCTGACCGAAGGCCTGCTGCTGGAGGCCACCGAAGACACACGCCTGCAACTGGACCAACTGAAGAGCTTTGGCCTGACCCTGGCCATGGACGACTTCGGCACCGGTTATTCGTCGCTGAGCTACTTGAAAAAATTCCCCATCGACATCATTAAGATCGACCGGAGCTTTATCCACGAAATCCCGGATAACCAGGACGACATGGAAATCACCTCGGCGGTCATCGCCATGGCCCACAACCTCAAGCTCAAGGTGGTAGCCGAAGGCATCGAGACCGCCGCGCAATTGGCGTTCCTGCGCCGGCATCGGTGCGACGTGGGCCAGGGCTACCTGTTCGACCGGCCAATCCCCGGCGCAGAGCTGCTGGAGAAGCTTAAACGCTACCCACGCGGGCCAATCGCCTGACAGCGCTGTAACACTCGGGCACACTGGCTGTCTGACAATTTACTGCTAATCAACCTGACGAGAGGACTGATCATGGTCTTGCGCTCGGAAATTCTGGTGAACAAAAACGTGCTGCCTACTCAAGAACAAGCTCTGCCTGGCCGTGAAACCCCGATGAACCTGCCGCAGACGCATTTCGTCAACGGCAACCCGCTGCTGGGCCCGTTTACCGACGACGTCGGTTTTGCGATCTTCGGCCTCGGCTGCTTCTGGGGCGCGGAACGCAAATTCTGGGAGCGCGATGGCGTGGTCAGCACCGTGGTCGGCTACGCCGGCGGCTTCACGCCGAACCCGACCTACGAAGAAGTCTGCTCAGGCCTGACCGGCCACAGCGAAGTCGTGCTAGTGGTGTATGACCAGGCCAAAGTGAAATACGAAGACTTGTTGAAGATGTTCTGGGAACTGCACAACCCGACCCAGGGCATGCGCCAGGGCAACGATATCGGCAGCCAATACCGCTCGGTAATCTATGCCACCACGCCGGAGCAACTGGCGGCGGCCAAAGCCAGTGCCCAGGCTTATCAGCAAGAGCTGACCAAGGCCGGCCTGGGCGAGATCACCACCGAAATCGACGAAGCGCCGACGGTGTACTTCGCCGAGGCGTATCACCAGCAGTACCTGGCGAAGAATCCCCAAGGTTATTGCGGCATCGGCGGCACCGGCGTGACCTGCCCGATATAAAGGGGCAACACAGCTCAAAATGTGGGAGGGGGCTTGCCCCCGATTGCGGTGTATCAGTGACAGATGTACTGACTGACACTCCGATATCGGGGGCAAGCCCCCTCCCACACTGGTTTTGTGTCTGGCTTGAGATAAAGCTATTCAGCGATGAGCCAATCCATCTGCCACCCGCCCTGGGTCTGGCCCAGTTGCCTGGACAGCCACGGCAGCAATTCACGCAGCTCCTCTTCCAGGCCCCACGGCGGGTTGGCAATTGCCAGGCCTGAGCCGGTCAGGGTGTTGGGCGTGTCCAGCGGATGCACCAGCAGCTCTACGCGCAACAGTTTCGGCGCACCGGTGCCGGCCAGGTCCTGGTAGAAGCGGCGCAACATGCGCGGGTCTTTCACCGGATACCAGATCGCCGCGACTGTCTGACGCATGCGGCTGACGGCTTCCTTGAGGGACGCCGCGCAACGCTGCATTTCATCGAGCTTTTCAAACGGTGGATCGATCAGCATCAGCGCGCGTTTTTCCGGCACCGGCAACAGGGCGCGCGGCACATGCCAGCCTTCGCCCAGGTGCACCTTGACCCGACGATCACCCTTCATGTTGTCCTTGAGCAACACGCCGTCTTCCGGGTGCTTTTCGTTGAGCAGTACACGGTCCTGGGCGCGAGTCAGGCGCCGCGCCAGCTCCGGCGAACCTGGGTAGTAGCGCAACTGGCCATCCGGGTTCATCTCGTGGAGCACGCGCATGTAATCGGCCGTGAGCGGCGGCAGGTCGCTTGCGCCCCACAGGCGGGCGATGCCTTCCAGGTATTCACCGGTGCGGTTGGCCTGGTCACCCTGCAGGTCGTACAGGCCGATGCCGGCGTGGGTATCGAGGTAGGCGAACGGCTGCTCCTTGCGCGACATCAAGGCGATGAGGCGGGTCAAGGTCAGGTGTTTGAAGACATCGGCGTGGTTGCCGGCGTGAAAGGCGTGACGATAATTCATGGTTGCTCCTGCGCAGGGGGCGAAGTTTACCTTCTACCGGCGCAAAGGTGCAGGGCCGCATGGCGGCTAGTGTTTTTGTCAACTCAACTGCGCAGCGAGGTAATCGGCCAGCGCTGCATGGTTGATCGCCGGCCTGCGCGCGAGCCAGGTGAGCTTGTGCCGCAACGTGCTCGGCGTGAAGGCGGCATACAGATCGGGACGCTGCTCTTGCAGCCATTGCAACAGATTGTCGACGAGTACCTGCGGCGAGTGCTCAGCCAGGTGCCTGAGCAACGGCTCAGGCACTCGCCACCAGGGCCAGGTTTTCGCGGGTGTCACCGGGCCAGTCGCCACTGTCAGCGGCTGGCCATTGATCAGATAACGTCCAAACACCGGCAAGACCGTCCCTGCCTCGTCACCCAATTGCTGCCACATCGGCTGAAACTGAGCGCCATCCCAGAAGCGTAGGAACACCGCCTGGTCATTGGGCATAAACACCTTGGTCAAGCTTTGCAGATGGGCAACTACGGTTTCCAACGGGCTGGAGGACACCGCCAGCCAACCCCAATCCACGGCTTGCACAGTGGCGACCCAATCGAGAAATGCGCTGCCCGACTCGACGATGCCCACGTAAGGCATCACCTCATCCCAAGCGTCGTAGGCCGTGCCGGCCCAGATCGCGTGCGGCGCCGGCCCTGCCGTCATGGCTTGCCAGGCGGCAAGTGGCTTGGCGTCGCTGGTAGTGCCTAGCACGACAAAGATTCGCTCACCGGCAAGCAGCGGGAACTGCGCCAGCCAGGTGCTGGGGTCCATGGGCGTCTGCATCAAGAAACACTCCGTGCATGCTCGGGGATACTGCACTGCCCGTCACGGCAGCGTTCGCACTCTTCACAAAAAGGCGCGCTGCGTTTCAGGCTGGCGATTTGCACAGGGCTCAGGGCGAGCGGGACCGCCGCCAGTGCTGCCTCCTCCAAGCCCGGCCTCAACGGCGCCGCCGCAGGGGCTGGCGCCCCGCCAAGCTGGATCGGCACGCTGCTGAAAATACCGCCCGCCGACAGCGTGATCGACTGCCCTCCCGCCTGAATCGTAACGCTGGCTCCCGCGTCGATAACAATGCTTTGCCCGGCCGCCAACTGAAGGGTGCGACCGGCACGCATGTGCTGAGAACCGCCGACTACCAGGTGGTCATCCTGCTTGAGTTCCGTCAGGCGGTTGCCATGGGTGATGCGCTGCTCTTCGCCCTGCAACTCATGGTGCGATTCGCCGCCCACCCTCACCCGGCGCTGGTTATCGACCTGCACCTGTTGGTCATGCAATACATGCTGGGTCCAGTCGCGCTGAGCGCGCAGGTAGATTTCCTCGGCGCCCTTGCGGTCCTCGATGCGCAGTTCGTTGTAGCCTCCGCCACCAGGGCTGCTCTGGCTGCGAAAAATACTGCGGGTTTTGTCCGCCGGCAGGTCGAGGGGCAAACGATTCGCCGCGTTGGGCAGGCAACCCATGACCAGCGGCATGTCCATGTCGCCATCGACGAAACCCACCAGTACCTCCATGCCGACTCGCGGGATCAGCACCGCCCCATAACGGTCATGGGCCCAGCCGCTCGCCACGCGCAGCCAACAGCTGGAATGATCGTTGTGCTCACCGTCGCGGTCCCAGGCCATCTGCACTTTGACACGACCGTACTCGTCGCAATGGATTTCACTGTCGACAGGCCCGGTGACCACCGCGTTCTGGTAGCTGGATAGGTGCGGCCGGGGCGTGATCAGAGGCGTTCGAAACGGCACATCCCAGGGCGTCACTACAAAATCGTTGCTATAACCCGCAGGCAAGTCATCCCTATAGGTGTCAGGCGCAGACTCTTCCAACACTTGCGATTGTTGCCCCGTGTGGTGCAATTGGGTAACCAGCCACAGGTCATTCCACTCCTGACGCGGGTGGCCAGCCATCTTCAGAAACCGCCCAGTGCCCAAGGCCGGCTGATCGCTGATGCCGCTGGCTTGGCGAAAGTCGCTGCGATGACGCTCCAACACACGCTGTGCCAGGTACTTGCCATGCGCACGATCGGTAAAGTTTCCAGGGTAACGTTGCTCGTCCAGGGGCAGGTGCTGCCCGCTGGAGGCCGTGCTTTCCAACACCAGGCTGGGCTTTTTGAAGTCGTAGGCCCGCAGGTTCACGCCGGCGGTACGGGTTTTCAGCCGCAGGATGAAGCGCTTTATCGCAGGGGCCTCGGCCACCATCCCGGAACCGGCCAGGTAGGGGGTGACCTGGTCCGGCTGGCCAAACACACTCTGGTCATCGCCAAACACCAACAGGTGACGCTCGGGACTGTGCTGAAAGTGATAGTGAATGCCCGACTCAACGCACAAGCGCTGAATGAACTGCAGATCGGTTTCGTCGAACTGAACACAGTACTCACGCTCGGGATATTTTCCGCTCAGGCGGAACACGAAGGTATCACCCTGAATGTCCTGGGCCTCCAACACCCGAGTAATGATCTGCGGCACGGTTTTCTGCTGAAAGATCCTCTGGTGAGTGCTGTGCTCCAGATAGGCCAACTGCGGCACCAGGGTCATCTGGTAACGGGTAAGCCGCTTGCCCGAATCGCCTTGCGCGACCCGGTAAACTCGGCCATGGATACCGTGGCCCTGAGCGTCAAACCCGAGGAACGCCTGACGGTGCAGCAGGCCATCGAGGTCCAGATCGGGTCGCTCGCTAACCAACTCAAGGTCAAAGCGAAAGGGCAGGCTGATAAATTCGTCGCCCATGAACCCATGAACCTTGAGATCATAAGGCTCCCCGTCCAGGGTCAGGTTAAAGGCACTTTGATTGGCAGGAGCGAACATCCGGTGTTTCTCTGCGAAGGGTGGGTGAGTGATTCTGCCTCAGCCGTTTGCCGAGTCGAGCGCTGTGCCGGCAAATAAGTAACGTCCTACATCGACAGTGCCGAAATCCTGCGCAGGGCTTTTTTTCTTCAAAAAAAAGGCCCAGCATCCATAGGACGTGGGCCTTCTTTTCGAATACCAGGCGATCAACGCCCGGCTGTATTACTTATTGAGGTTGTAATCTTTTTCTGCGGCATCAAAGCGCTCGACCATACCGGCAGTCGGTGCACCCATCTTGCTCACGAAGTAGATCGCCAGGCTGGCGAAGATGAAGCCTGGGATGATTTCGTACAGGCCCAGCACTTCGAAGTGCTTCCACACGATCACGGTGATCGCGCCGACCAGGATGCCGGCCAGTGCGCCGTTGCGGGTCATGTTTTTCCAGATCACCGAGATCAGCACCACAGGCCCGAAGGCGGCGCCGAAACCGGCCCAGGCGTAGCTGACCAGGCCCAGTACGCGGTTTTCCGGGTTGGCGGCCATGGCGATGGCGATCAAGGCCACCACCAGCACCATGATCCGACCGACCCACACCAGCTCAAGCTGGGACGCGCCCTTGCGCAGGAATGCCTTGTAGAAATCTTCGGTCAGGGCGCTGGAGCACACCAGCAATTGGCAGCTCAGGGTACTCATGACAGCCGCCAGGATGGCCGACAGCAATACACCGGCAATCCATGGGTTGAACAGGATCTTGGCCAGTTCGATAAACACGCGCTCAGGGTTTTCGGTCACGGGACCGGCCACCTCAGGATGCGCCGAGAAGTAAGCGATGCCGAAGAAGCCCACCGCCACGGTGCCGCCCAGGCACAGGATCATCCAGGTCATGGAGATGCGACGCGCGTTGGCAATCGACTTTACCGAATCCGCCGCCATGAACCGCGCGAGGATGTGCGGCTGGCCGAAATAACCCAGCCCCCAGCCCATCAGCGAGATAACGCCGATGAAGGTGGTGTTTTTCAGCATGTCGAAGCTGGTCGGGTCCTTGGCTTCAATGGCCAGGAAGGTGGTGTCCACGCCGCCGGTCGCCAGCAGTACGATGATCGGCGTCAGGATCAACGCGAAGATCATCAGTGTGGCTTGCACGGTATCGGTCCAGCTGACCGCCAGGAAACCGCCAACAAAGGTGTAGGCAATGGTCGCTGCGGCACCGGCCCACAGGGCAGTCTCGTAGGACATGCCGAAGGTGCTTTCGAACAGGCGGGCACCGGCCACGATGCCGGAGGCGCAGTAAATGGTGAAGAACACCAGGATTACCACAGCGGAGATGATCCGCAGCAGCCCGCTTTTATCTTCGAAGCGGCTGGAGAAGTAATCCGGCAGGGTCAGGGCGTCGCCGTTGTGTTCGGTCTGCACGCGCAGGCGGCCGGCCACGAACAGCCAGTTGAGGTAGGCACCGACGATCAGGCCGATAGCAATCCAGCTTTCCGACAAGCCCGACATGTAGATCGCGCCCGGCAGGCCCATCAACAACCAGCCGCTCATATCGGAAGCGCCGGCGGACAAAGCGGTCACCACGCTACCGAGACTGCGGCCGCCCAGGATGTAATCGGAAAGGTTATTGGTGGAGCGATAGGCCATCAAGCCGATCAGTACCATTGCTGCGATGTAGATCACGAACGTGATCAGGGTGGGATTACTAACGCTCATAGAAGTGACGCCCTGGCTTTGTTTTTATGTAGCGACGGTCTGTCAGCGCGCTACCGGTGGTTAACCGGTAAACGATGCTGCCTGCCGCGCATTTATGACTGGCGTTTCCCCAGGAAAGCCGCCAGCCGATGAACCGACCTGTGGAAGTGGTTGCACCTTGGTGCGCGAATGCTATTCAACAAAGCAAATAAGGTGCAACCAGTTTCTCGCGAATAAGTTGCACCTACGCGGATTTCAGGACAAACACCGGTTTTTTGCTCCTTTTCGGAGCAAGAACAATCCATCTCAGAAGCAAATGCACCAACAAGAAGTCAATTCGAGAGAAGGCCGGAATTTTTCCGATCAACCGTCGGAAATTTCCTGAATAAAAAGGGTTGCACCCGGTTGCACCTCTTCATGGGCGAGGCTAATCTTGCCGCCAGCAGATGCCACTCGGTAGTGGCACCCATGAGGATAAGAAAATGGCTACGACCACCCTTGGGGTCAAACTCGACGACCCGACCCGCGAGCGCCTGAAGGCTGCCGCGTCCTCCATTGATCGCACGCCGCACTGGCTGATCAAACAGGCAATTTTCAATTACCTGGAGAAACTCGAGGGTGGTGCAACCCTTTCCGAGCTCAACGGCTCGGGCAGCAAGGATGCCGACGACGCTGGCGAAGTCCAGCATGACCACGCCCACCAGTGCTTCCTTGAGTTCGCCGAGAGCATCCTGCCGCAATCGGTACTGCGCGCCTCGATCACCGCCGCTTACCGTCGCCCCGAGCCGGAAGTGGTGCCGATGTTGATCGAGCAGGCGCGCCTGCCGGTAGAGATGGCCGAAGCCACCAACAAGCTGGCCGCCACGATTGCGGAAAAATTGCGCAACCAGAAAAGCGCTGGCGGCCGTGCCGGTATCGTTCAGGGCCTGCTGCAGGAATTTTCCCTGTCGTCCCAGGAAGGCGTGGCGCTGATGTGCCTGGCCGAAGCGCTGCTGCGCATCCCCGACAAAGGCACGCGCGATGCGCTGATTCGCGACAAGATCAGCACCGGCAACTGGCACCCCCACCTGGGCAACAGCCCGTCGCTGTTCGTCAATGCTGCTACCTGGGGCCTGCTGTTGACCGGCAAACTGGTCGCGACCCATAACGAAGCAGGCTTGACCTCGTCCCTGAGCCGCATCATCGGCAAAAGCGGCGAGCCGATGATCCGCAAGGGCGTCGACATGGC
The DNA here is from genome assembly GCF_003852255.1 of Pseudomonas sp. R1-43-08. Classification (NCBI taxonomy): domain Bacteria; kingdom Pseudomonadati; phylum Pseudomonadota; class Gammaproteobacteria; order Pseudomonadales; family Pseudomonadaceae; genus Pseudomonas; species Pseudomonas sp. R1-43-08. Next base: position 547,592 of record NZ_CP027734.1, on the reverse strand, counting down.
CATGCGCCTGATGGGTGAACAGTTCGTCACCGGCGAGACCATCGCCGAAGCCCTGGCCAACGCGAGCAAGTTCGAAGCCAAGGGCTTCCGCTATTCCTACGACATGCTCGGGGAAGCCGCCCTCACCGAACACGACGCCCAGAAGTACCTGGCTTCGTACGAACAAGCCATTCACTCCATCGGCAAAGCGTCCCACGGCCGTGGGATCTATGAAGGCCCAGGCATCTCCATCAAGCTCTCCGCCCTGCACCCGCGTTACAGCCGCGCGCAGTACGAGCGGGTGATGGACGAACTGTACCCGCGCCTGTTGTCGCTGACCCTGTTGGCCAAGCAATACGACATCGGCCTGAACATCGATGCCGAAGAAGCCGACCGCCTCGAGTTGTCCCTGGACCTGCTCGAGCGCCTGTGCTTCGAGCCGCAACTGACTGGCTGGAACGGTATCGGTTTCGTGATCCAGGCCTACCAGAAGCGTTGCCCTTACGTGATCGACTACGTGATCGACCTGGCACGCCGCAGCCGCCACCGCCTGATGATCCGTCTGGTCAAAGGCGCGTACTGGGACAGCGAAATCAAGCGCGCCCAGGTTGAAGGCCTGGAAGGCTACCCCGTGTACACCCGCAAGGTGTACACCGACGTTTCCTACATTGCCTGCGCACGCAAACTGCTGTCGGTGCCGGAAGCCATCTACCCGCAGTTCGCCACGCACAACGCCCATACGCTGTCGGCCATCTATCACATTGCCGGTCAGAACTATTACCCCGGCCAGTACGAGTTCCAATGCCTGCACGGCATGGGTGAACCGCTGTACGAACAAGTGGTGGGCAAAGTTTCCGAAGGCAAGCTGAACCGTCCGTGCCGCGTGTACGCACCGGTCGGCACTCACGAAACACTGCTGGCGTACCTGGTGCGCCGCTTGCTGGAAAACGGTGCGAACACCTCGTTCGTCAACCGCATCGCCGACCACTCCATCTCGATTCAGGAGCTGGTAGCCGATCCAGTGGCGAACATCGAGCAGATGGCGACAGCGGAAGGCGGCTTCGGCCTGCCGCACCCGCGTATCCCGCTGCCGCGTGACCTGTACGGCAGCGACCGCGCCAACTCGGCCGGTATCGACCTGGCCAACGAGCATCGCCTGGCATCGTTGTCCTGCGCCCTGCTGGCCACCGCCCACAACGACTGGACAGCCGCGCCGATGCTCGGTTGCGCCGCCAGCGAGCAACCGGCTGCAGCGGTGCTGAACCCGTCCGACGTGCGCGATGTGGTCGGTCACGTTCAGGAGGCCACCGTCGAAGACGTCGACAATGCCATCCAGTGCGCCATCAGCGCCGCCCCGATCTGGCAGGCCACCCCGCCCGCCGAACGCGCCGCAATTCTGGAGCGCGCCGCCGACCTGATGGAAGGCGAGATCCAGCCATTGATGGGCCTGCTGGCCCGTGAAGCCGGCAAGACCTTCGCCAATGCCATCGCTGAAGTGCGCGAAGCCGTGGACTTCCTGCGCTACTACGCGGTGCAGGCGCGTAATGATTTCACCAACGACGCCCACCGCCCGTTGGGTCCGGTGGTGTGCATCAGCCCGTGGAACTTCCCGCTGGCGATCTTCAGCGGCCAGGTGGCGGCGGCATTGGCTGCCGGTAACCCGGTGCTGGCCAAACCCGCCGAACAAACCCCGTTGGTCGCCGCCCAGGCCGTGCGCATCCTGCTCGAAGCCGGCATCCCGCAAGGCGTGCTGCAATTGCTGCCAGGCCAGGGCGAAAGTGTCGGTGCCCGCCTGGTCGGTGATGATCGTGTCAAAGGCGTGATGTTCACTGGCTCCACCGAGGTTGCGCGCTTGCTGCAACGCAATGTCGCCGGTCGCCTGGATGCCCAGGGCCGTCCGATTCCGCTGATCGCCGAAACCGGTGGCCAGAACGCCATGATCGTGGATTCCTCGGCGCTCACCGAACAAGTGGTGATTGACGTGGTGTCGTCGGCCTTCGACAGCGCCGGCCAACGTTGCTCGGCCCTGCGCGTGTTGTGCCTGCAGGAAGATTCGGCAGACCGTGTCATCGAAATGCTCAAGGGCGCCATGGCGGAATGCCGCCTGGGTAACCCGGAACGCCTGTCGGTGGATATCGGCCCGGTGATCGACGCCGAAGCCAAGGCTGGTATCGAGAAACACATCCAGGCCATGCGCGACAAAGGCCGCAACGTTTATCAGGTGGCGATCGCCGATGGCGAAGAGATCAAGCGTGGCACCTTCGTGATGCCCACCCTGATCGAACTGGAAAGCTTCGACGAGCTGCAACGCGAAATCTTCGGCCCGGTGCTGCACGTGGTGCGCTACAAGCGCAAAGAGATCGACCAGCTCATCGGCCAGATCAATGCCTCCGGCTACGGCCTGACCCTGGGCGTGCACACCCGCATCGACGAGACCATCGCCAAGGTGATCGACAACGTCAATGCCGGTAACGTCTACGTCAACCGAAACATCGTGGGTGCCGTGGTGGGCGTGCAGCCGTTCGGCGGCGAAGGCCTGTCGGGTACCGGCCCGAAAGCCGGTGGCCCGCTGTACCTGTACCGCCTGCTGTCGACTCGTCCTACCGATGCGATCGAGCAATCCTTCGTACGTGGCGACGCATTGACTGCACCGGACCTGCGCCTGCGCGACGCCATGAGCCAACCGCTGACCGCGTTGAAAACCTGGGCCGACAGCCACAACTTCAGCGAACTGAGCGCCCTGTGCAGCCAATTCGCCGCCCAGTCGCAAAGCGGTATCACCCGCCAACTGGCCGGCCCGACCGGCGAGCGCAACAGCTATGCGATCCTGCCGCGTGAACACGTGCTGTGCCTGGCGGAAGTGGAAGGTGACCTGCTGACCCAACTCGCTGCGGTATTGGCGGTAGGCGGTTCGGCGGTATGGCCGGAAACCGAACTGACCAAGGCCGTGTTCCCACGCCTGCCGAAAGATATTCAGGCGAAGATCAAGCGCGTGGCCGACTGGACCAAGGACGACGTGGTGTTCGACGCTGTCCTGCATCACGGTGATTCCGACCAACTGCGTGCGGTGTGCCAGCAAGTGGCGCAGCGCGGTGGGGCGATTGTTGGGGTGCATGGTTTATCCCAGGGTGAGACGTCCATTGCCCTGGAGCGGTTGGTGATCGAGCGGGCGTTGAGCGTTAACACCGCTGCTGCCGGCGGTAATGCGAGCCTGATGACCATCGGTTAAACGCGGGCTGATCGTTCCCACGCTCCGCGTGGGAACGCAGCTCAAGGACGCTCTGCGTCCAGAAGCGTGACGCGGAGCGTCAAGAGAGGCGTTTCCACGCAGAGCGTGGGAACGATCTTAAACACACTGCTATCGGGGGCAAGCCCCCTCCCACATTTGGCCTCAGTTCAATTCCCTGCCTGCGTTTTGCTCCTCCATCACCCAGATCAATCTTGCTATCCAGCCTCTATTCGCGCACTTAGACTCACGGCAATTCCTTAAAGGTAAGCCGCCATGTCCGAGACGCTGCTCAGTTCCCGCAATCTGGCTTTCGAGCTGTATGAAGTCCTCGATGCCGAGGGCCTGACCCAGCGCGAGCGGTTTGCCGAGCACAATCGCGAAACCTTCGACGCCGCCATCAGCACAGCGCGCAACATTGCCGAAAAGTACTTCGCGCCTCACAACCGGAAAAACGACGAGAACGAACCGCGTTACGAAGACGGTAAGGCGATTCTGATTCCGGAAGTGAAACCGGCGGTGGATGCTTTCCTGGAAGCCGGTTTCCTCAATGCCGCCCGCAGCTTCGAAGCCGGCGGCATGCAGTTGCCGACCCTGCTGTCCCAGGCCTGCTTCGCTCACTTCCAATCCGCCAACGCGGCCTCTACGTCTTATCCGTTCCTGACCATGGGCGCCGCCAACCTGATCGAAAGTTTCGGCACCGAGGAGCAGAAACAGCGCTTCCTGCAACCGATGATCGAAGGCCGCTTCTTCGGCACCATGGCCTTGACCGAGCCGCACGCTGGCTCATCCCTGTCGGATATTCGTACCCGCGCGGAGCCTGCGGCTGACGGCAGCTATCGGCTGAAAGGCAACAAGATCTTCATCTCCGGTGGCGACCATCCGCTGTCGGAAAACATCGTGCATATGGTGCTGGCCAAGCTGCCCGATGCACCGGCCGGGGTGAAGGGCATTTCGCTGTTTATCGTGCCCAAATTCCTGGTCAACGCTGACGGCAGCCTGGGCGAGCGCAACGATGTACTGCTGGCCGGGCTGTTTCACAAGATGGGCTGGCGCGGCACCACGTCCACAGCACTCAATTTTGGCGATAACGGCAACTGTGTCGGCTATCTGGTGGGCAAACCGCACCAGGGCCTGAGTTGCATGTTCCAGATGATGAACGAGGCACGGATCGGCGTCGGCATGGGCGCGGTGATGCTCGGTTACGCGGGCTATCTCTACTCGCTGGAGTACGCCCGCGAGCGTCCGCAAGGCCGCCTGCCGGACAGCAAGGACCCAAGCACCGCGCCGGTGTCGATCATCCAGCACGCCGATATCAAGCGTATGCTGCTGACCCAAAAGGCCTACGTGGAAGGCGCCTTCGACCTGGGCCTGTACGCCGCACGCCTGTTCGACGACACCACCACCCTGCCAAGCGAAACCGAACGCAAACAAGCCCACGAGTTGCTGGACCTGCTGACCCCCATCGTCAAATCCTGGCCGTCAGAGTTCTGCCTCAAGGCCAACGAACTGGCGATCCAGATTCTCGGCGGCCATGGCTATACCCGCGAGTACCCGGTCGAGCAGTACTATCGCGATAACCGCCTGAATCCGATCCACGAAGGCACCCATGGCATCCAGTCCCTGGACCTGCTTGGGCGTAAGTTGGCGCAGAACGGCGGGGCCGGGCTCAAGCAATTGATTCGATTGATCGCCGAGACAGGTGCCCGAGCGCAGCCATACCCATCGCTCACCGCACTGAGGGAACCGCTGGAGCAATTGGTCAATCGCCTGCAAACGGTCACCCTCGGCCTGCTGAGCGATCTCGCCCAGGGCAAGATCAACAGCAGCCTGGCGAACTCGGCGCTGTACCTGAAAGTGTTCGGGCACACGGTGATTGGCTGGCGCTGGCTGGAACAGGCGATTCGCGCCGAAGAAGGTCTGGCCAAGGGCAATGCGGCCGATGTGGCCTTCTATAAAGGCAAGCTCCAGGCCGCCCGGTACTTCCTGACCTGGGAAGTACCAAGCTGCCATCATGAACTGGCGATTCTGGAGGCACGCGACGATACGTGCCTGGGCATGCAGGATGCGTGGTTCTAAGGCTGGATCGCCTTGGAAATCACCTCGACCGTGGCGCTGACTTGCTCTTGGTAACGGTCGAGTTCCTGTTGGTGAGCCTGCTGCATTTCGATCTGCTCGGCGCACAGGTTCAGCGCGGCCAATACCAATAATTTGTCACCAATGAGGGTAGGGTACTTTTTCTTGGTCGTGGCCAGGGAAGCCTTGAGCATGGTCACGGCGTGCATCAGGGTCTGGTCTTCCCCGGCCGGCGCCTTGATCGAGTAATCCTCACCGAGAATCGAAACGACCTTTATCCCTTCATTCATGCGCTGACAGGCCCTGCGCTCACACGCTCAACCAGTGCCTGGATGCGGGCGGCGGTGGCGCCATGCTTTTCTTCCTGTTCCATCAGGTTCAGTTGCAGGCTGTCGTTTTCGTCCTTGGCCTGGGCCAGCTGCGCCTTGAGGGATTCGTTGCTGCTCAGCAGGTCCTGGTTCTGCTGTACCAGGTCGTTGACCAGTTGTTCCAGTTGGCTGAGGGATGCTTCTAACATTTTGATTTCTCGGGCTTTTTAAAAGGGCGGTGACGATAAAGAAAATTCACCTCGGATGCCAGGGTTATCCCCGGCGCGCAGCCCGATGTTCAAGGGCCGGGCCGCGCTTTCGAGCCTTAGTGACTGCAATTACCCGATCTGGTTCCTGAATCCGTGCAACCCCCGGTCAGCTGCGACAAAAGCGCGCGCCCCCTTAAGACTTTAGTCGCAGGGCCGATACGCGATGCACACCCCGTCTCATGGCCGCACGGATCGCGCTTCTCCCAGGATTCCAGCATGTCCCTTCGTAATATGAATATCGCCCCGAGGGCTTTCCTCGGCTTCGCGTTTATCGGCGCGTTGATGTTGTTTCTCGGCGTGTTCGCCCTGAACCAGATGAGCAAGATCCGTGCTGCCACCGAAGACATCACCCTGTCCAGCGTGCCAAGCATCCGCGCCCTCGACGAATTCACCCAGCTGACCTTGCGCCTGCGCGTGTTGTCGTACCGCTTGCTCACCAACCGCGAGCCGGAGGTACAGCAAAAAACCCTGGAAGCCTTCGACGTGCGCAACCAGCAGATCCGCACCGCCCAGGGCGTGTATGAAAAGCTGATCGAGAGCCGCGAAGAACGCGCGACCTACGATGAATACGTGCGATTGCTGGCCCAGTACCATCAGATCGAAGAGCGCATGAAAAGCCTGTCCCGGGCCAACCAGGTCGACGAATTGCGCGCCCTGCTCAACACCGAACTGCTGAACAACTCCGAGCAGGTCAATGCGGTGCTCGGCCGCCTGCTGGAAATCAATAACAGCATGGCCCTGGACACCAACCAGCAGGCCAAAGACCAGTACGACCTGGCTTTCAACATGGTCGTGGGCCTGCTGGTGATCGCCACTGCGCTGACCCTGTTGTTCGCCTGGCTGCTGACCCGCAGCATCACCGTGCCGATTTCCCAAGCGCTGGAAGCGGCCGAAGAAGTGGCCGAAGGCAACCTCACGCGCCCGATCAAAGTCGACGGCAACGATGAGGCCGGCCGCCTGCTCGCCGCCATGGCCAAGATGCAGGACAAACTGCGCGACACCCTGCAACGTATCGCCGGCTCCGCCACGCAGCTGGCGTCGGCCGCCGAAGAGCTCAACGCCGTCACCGACGAAAGCGCGCGTGGCCTGACCCAGCAGAACAATGAGATCGAACAGGCCGCCACCGCCGTGAACGAGATGACCAGTGCGGTCGAGGAAGTCGCCCGTAATGCCGTGAGCACCTCTGAAGCCTCGCGCAACGCCACCACCTCGGCCGGTGATGGCCGTGACCTGGTACAGGAAACCGTCAGCGCCATCGAACGCATGAGCGGCGACGTGCAAGCCACCGCCACCTTGATCGGTGAGTTGGCCAATGAATCCCGCGATATCGGCAAAGTGCTGGACGTGATCCGTGGCCTGGCCGACCAGACCAACCTGCTGGCCCTCAACGCGGCCATCGAAGCGGCGCGGGCCGGTGAGGCCGGGCGTGGTTTTGCGGTAGTGGCGGACGAGGTACGCGCGTTGGCCCATCGCACCCAGCAGTCCACCAGCGAGATCGAGCGCATGATCGGCAGCATCCAGGCCGGCACCGAGCATGCGGTGGATTCGATGCGCAACAGCACTGAGCGCGCCGAATCCACGCTGAACATCGCCAAGGGCGCAGGGATGTCGCTGGACACCATCAACACGGCAATTGTCGAGATCAACGAGCGCAACCTGGTGATCGCCAGTGCAGCGGAAGAGCAGGCGCAGGTCGCGCGGGAAGTCGACCGTAACCTGGTGAATATCCGCGATCTGTCGGTGCAATCGGCGACAGGCGCCAGCCAGACCAGCGCGGCGAGCAGCGAGTTGTCGCGCCTGGCAGTGGATTTGAACGGCATGGTGGGCCGCTTCCGGCTGTAAAAATGTGGGAGGGGGCTTGATCGTTCCCACGCTCCGCGTGGGAATGCCTCAGGTGACGCTTTGCGTCACGACGTCAAGAGCGGACGCGCAGCGTCCAATGAGGCGTTCCCACGCAAAGCGTGGGAACGATCTTTTGACAGCGCAGCAATTCAACAGGTTAGAATCCCTGGCACGCAGACTGCATGGTCAGTTTGCGCCCTGTCTTTCCCTGCTCTGGAGTACTGCCTTTGAATGCGACGACCATCAACAGCCTGTTCTTGATCGGCGCGTTGCTGGTGAGTGCGAGCATTCTGGTGAGTTCTCTGTCGTCGCGCCTGGGCATCCCGATCCTGGTGATCATCCTGGCCGTGGGCATGATCGCCGGCGTCGATGGCGGCGGCATCATCTTCGATAACTACCCGACCGCCTACCTGGTGGGCAACCTGGCGCTGGCCGTGATCCTGCTCGACGGCGGTTTGCGCACGCGGGTGGCGAGTTTCCGCGTGGCACTCTGGCCTGCGTTGTCCCTGGCCACGGTGGGCGTGTTGATCACCACCGGCCTCACTGGCATGGCCGCGGCCTGGCTGTTCGACCTCAACATCGTGCAGGGCTTGCTGATCGGCGCCATCGTCGGCTCCACCGACGCCGCAGCCGTGTTCTCGCTGCTGGGCGGCAAGGGCCTGAACGAACGGGTGACCGCCAGCCTGGAAATCGAATCCGGCAGCAACGACCCGATGGCGGTGTTCCTCACCGTGACCTTGATCGACATGCTCGCCAGCGGCCAGACCGGCCTGCATTGGAGCCTGCTGACCCACCTGATCCGCGAGTTCGGTATCGGCGGCCTGGTCGGCCTGGGCGGCGGCTGGCTGATGCTGCAGATGGTCAACCGCATCAACCTGGCCACCGGCCTGTACCCGATCCTGGTGATCGCCGGCGGCCTGTTCGTCTTTGCGCTGACCAACGCCTTGCACGGCAGCGGCTTTCTCGCCGTGTACCTGTGCGGCCTGGTGATCGGCAACCGTCCGGTGCGCAGCCGTCATGGCATCCTGCATATGCTCGACGGCATGGCCTGGCTGGCGCAGATCGGCATGTTCCTGGTGCTGGGCCTGCTGGTCACGCCCCATGACTTGCTGCCGATCGCCCTGCCGGCGCTGGGCCTGGCACTGTGGATGATCCTGTTTGCACGGCCGCTGTCGGTGATGGTCGGCCTGTTGCCCTTCAAGGCGTTCCACGGCCGGGAAAAAGCCTTTATCGCCTGGGTCGGCCTGCGCGGCGCGGTGCCGATCATCCTCGCGGTGTTCCCGCTGATGGCCGGCCTGCCCCATGCCCAGCTGTACTTCAACCTGGCGTTCTTTATCGTGCTGGTGTCGCTGCTGGTGCAGGGCACCAGCCTGCCGTGGGTGGCCAAGTTGCTGAAAGTCACCGTACCGCCAGACCCGGCGCCGATTTCTCGCGCGGCCCTGGAAGTGCACGTCACCAGCGAGTGGGAGCTGTTCGTCTACCGCCTGGGCGCGGAAAAGTGGTGCATCGGCGCCGCCCTGCGCGAGTTGAAAATGCCCGAGGGTACGCGGATCGCGGCGCTGTTCCGTGGCCAGCAACTGCTCCACCCGTCGGGTAGTACGGTGCTGGAAGTCGATGATTTGCTCTGCGTCATCGGCCATGAACACAACCTGCCGGCCTTGGGCAAACTGTTCAGCCAGGCCCCACAACGCGGCCTCGACCTGCGCTTCTTCGGCGACTTCGTACTCGAAGGCGACGCCCAACTCGGCGCGGTGTCGGCCTTGTACGGGCTCAAGCTCGAGGGTATCGACCCGGACATGCCGTTGAGCCGCTTCATCACCCAGAAAGTCGGCGGCGCGCCGGTGGTGGGCGACCAGGTGGAGTGGAACAACACCATCTGGACCGTCGCGGTCATGGACGGGAACAAGATTGGCAAAGTCGGCGTCAGATTCCCCGAAGGAAGTCGCCCGGGCCCCGGTCTCTTCCTCTAAACTGCGGGGCCACAACGCCCCGATTCTTCATCTAGCTCGACCGGTCTCTATGCCAACCCTGCGCACTTTTCTCGCCACTGCCCTGCTGGGCCTGACTCTTTGTGTTGGCACCGTTCACGCGGCCGACCCACCCAGCGCCGACGCCGTCCAGCAAACCCTGGACAAACTGCCCGACCGCAAGCTGCCCGACGCCGACATGAAGGCGTTGCAGAGCATCCTGCAACAGACCCTGACGTTCCTGGCTAACAAGCAAGAGTACGAGCAGCGCCTGGCAGACCTGAAGCGCCAGCTGGAAGATGCCCCGCGCCAGACGACGGACAACCAGCGCGAACTGACTCGGCTCAAGGCCACCAAAATCATCCCGGTGGCCCAACGCTACGCCAGCCTGCCCGTGCCGCAGCTTGAACAATTGCTGGTGCAACGCACCACCCAGCAAGGTGATTTGCAAAAAGAACTGGCCGACGCCAATAGCCTGACCATCGCCGCCCAAACCCGCCCCGAGCGCGCCCAGACCGAGATCAGCAGCAGCCAGACGCGCATCCAGCAGATCAATGCGACCCTCAAGACCGGCAAAGACAACGGCAAAGCCCTCAGCGCCGACCAGCGCAACCAGCTCAACGCCGAACTCGCCGCCCTGAATGCGCTGATCCCCCTGCGCCGCCAGGAACTGGCCGGCAACAGCCAGTTGCAAGACCTGGGCAACAGCCAGCACGACCTGATCCAGGAAAAAACCGCGCGCCTGGAGCAGGAAATCCAGGACCTGCAAACCCTGATCAACCAGAAACGCCTGGCCCAGTCCCAGCAGACGGTGACCCAACAGTCCATCGAAGCACAGAAAGCCGGCGGCAGCAGCTTGCTGGCCACGGAAAGCGCGGCCAACCTGAAGCTCTCCGACTACTTGCTCAAGAGCACCGACCGCCTCAACGACCTGACCCAGAAAAACCTGCAGACCAAGCAGCAACTGGACACCGTCACCCAAAGCGATTCAGCGCTGGACGAGCAGATCAACGTGCTCAAGGGCAGCCTGCTGCTGTCCAAGATCCTCTACAAACAGAAGCAGGCGCTGCCACGCCTGACCGTCGACCGTGACCTGGCCGACGACATCGCCAACATTCGCCTGTACCAGTTCGAGGTCAACCAGCAGCGCGAGCTGATCAGCTCGCCCAGCGCGTATGTGGATAACCTGCTGGCCAACCAACCGCCGGACGAGGTCACCCCGCAATTGCGTCGCACCCTGCTGGAACTGGCAATTACGCGCAGCGACCTGCTGGAGCGCCTGAGCCGTGAATTGAGCGCACTGCTCAACGAATCCATCACCCTGCAACTGAACCAGAAACAACTGCTGAGCACCGCCACCACCCTGCGCGCCACGCTCGATGAGCAGATGTTCTGGATCCCGAGCAACAAGCCGCTGGACACCGAGTGGCTGGAAACCGTACCGGCGCACCTGAGCAAGCAAATCACCACCCTGCCCTGGGCCTCCAGCGTCAGCGAACTGTATGACGGCCTGACCCAGCGCCCGTGGCTGTTCCTGCCGCTGCTGCTGTTGATCGGCGCGCTGCTGTGGCGGCGCAAGGCGCTGTATCAGCGCCTCAACAAAGTTCACCTGGACATCGGTCACTTCAAGCGCGACAGCCAGTGGCACACGCCCCAGGCGATCCTGATCAATATCCTGCTGGCGATGCCGGTGTCCCTGGGCCTGGCGCTGTGCGGCTATGCGTTGCAGATCGACGCCCGTGGGCAAAACGCCAACCTGGGCTCGGCTTTGTTGCAGATCGCCCAGGCGTGGCTGGTGTTCTACACCGCTTACCGCATCCTGGCGCCCGGCGGTGTGGCCGAGCTGCACTTTCGCTGGGAAAAGCCCCAGGTGGAATTCCTGCAAGGCTGGGTACGCAAGCTCGGGCTGGTGGTACTGGCCCTGGTGGCCGTGGTGGCAATCGCCGAGCACCAACCGGCGGCGCTCGCCGAAGATGTGCTGGGCATCGCCGTGGTCCTCACCTGCTATGCCTTAATGGCGTGGTTGCTCAGTCGCCTGCTGCTGAACAGCCCCACCCATGAAAAAGCTTCGCTGTTTCGCAAGACGATCGGGCTGGTCTTCACCGCACTGCCCGTCGCATTGTTTATTGCCGTGTGCTTTGGCTACTACTACACCGCACTGAAACTCAGCGACCGCTTGATCAACACCCTGTACCTGCTGATGTTCTGGCTGGTAATCGAAGCCACCTTCGTGCGCTGGCTGAGCGTTGCCGCCCGACGCCTGGCCTATGCGCGCGCCCTGGCCAAACGCCAGGCCGCCAAGGAAGCCGGTGAAGGCGAAGCGGTGGTGGAAGAGCCCACCCTGGACATCGAAAAGGTCAACGAGCAATCCTTGCGCCTGATCCGCCTGGCCTTGCTCGGGGGCTTTATCGCAGCCCTGTACTGGGTCTGGTCGGACCTGATCTCGGTATTTTCCTACCTCGATAACGTCACGCTGTACGAATACACCAGCGGCACCGGCTCGAATATCAGCATGGTGCCGATCAGCATCGGCGACATGCTCGGCGCGCTGATCATCATCGGTATCACCTTCGCCCTGGCACGCAACCTGCCCGGTCTACTCGAAGTATTGGTGCTGTCCAAACTGGAGCTCGCACAAGGCAGCGCCTATGCCACCACGACGCTGCTGTCCTATGTGATTGCCGGCGTAGGTTTTGTCTCCACCTTGTCCACCCTGGGCGTGAGCTGGGACAAGTTGCAATGGTTGGTGGCCGCGCTGTCGGTCGGCCTGGGCTTCGGCATGCAGGAAATCTTCGCCAACTTCATCTCCGGCATCATGATCCTGTTCGAACGCCCCGTGCGCATCGGCGACACCATCACCATCGGCAACCTGTCGGGCACGGTGAGCAAGATCCGCATTCGCGCCACCACCATCACCGATTTCGACAACAAGGACATCATTGTCCCGAACAAGACCTTCATTACCGGGCAACTGATCAACTGGTCGCTGACCGACACCATCACCCGGGTCACCTTGAAACTGGGCGTGGACTACGGCTCCGACCTGGATCTGGTGAAGGAATTGTTACTCAAGGCCGCCAAGGAAAACCCACGGGTACTCAAAGAGCCCGAGCCCCACGTGTATTTCCTCAACTTCGGCGAAAGCACCCTCGACCACGAGCTGCGCATGCATGTGCGCGACCTGGGCGACCGCAACCCTGTGCTGGACGAGGTCAACCGCTTTATCAACCGTGAGTTCAAGAAACAGCACATCAACATCTCGTTCAGGCAGATGGAGGTGTACCTGAAAAACATGCAAGGCCACGAATACAAACTGGTTCCGGTGGAAGACGAGCACAAGACCATCGTCGCGCCCGAGCAGGACACTCCCGAGCCGCCCGCCGGAAAGGTCGCGGACGCGCCTGAACCACCGCCGAGCAAACTCGACTAACGAATTACCCCCAGCAAAACGCTGGGGGCATCCTGCTGGAGATGGCCGGTGAAAGCCCTCGACGAACTGACCTTCGACAACCGCTTCGCACGCCTGGGCGACGCGTTCTCAACCCACGTGCTGCCCGAGCCCCTGGACGAGCCGCGCCTGGTGGTGGCGAGCGACGCCGCCATGGCCCTGCTCGATCTCGACCCGACCACGGCCGAAACGCCCGTGTTTGCCGAACTGTTCGGCGGCCACAAGCTGTGGGCCGAAGCTGAACCGCGGGCGATGGTCTATTCCGGGCACCAGTTCGGCGGCTACACCCCGCAACTGGGTGATGGCCGAGGGCTGCTGCTGGGCGAGGTGTATAACCAGGCCGGTGAGCATTGGGACCTGCACCTCAAGGGCGCAGGCATGACGCCCTACTCGCGCATGGGCGACGGGCGTGCGGTATTGCGCTCCTCGATCCGTGAGTTCCTCGCCTCCGAAGCGCTCCATGCTTTGGGCATTCCCAGCAGCCGCGCCTTGTGCGTGATCGGCTCCAGCACGCCGGTGTGGCGTGAGAAGCAGGAACGCGGGGCGATGGTGTTGCGCCTGGCACCCAGCCATATCCGCTTCGGGCATTTCGAATATTTCTATTACACCAAGCAGCCCGAACAGCAGGCCGAGCTGGCTGAACACGTCTTGAACCTGCATTACCCCGAGTGCCGGGAACAGCCTGAGCCGTATCTTGCGATGTTCCGTGAAATCGTCGAGCGCAATGCCGAGATGATCGCCAAATGGCAGGCCTATGGCTTCTGCCATGGCGTGATGAACACCGACAATATGTCGATCCTGGGCATCACCTTCGACTTCGGGCCGTTTGCGTTTCTGGATGACTTCGATGCGCACTTCATCTGCAACCATTCCGATCATGAGGGGCGTTATTCCTTCAGCAATCAGGTGCCGATCGGGCAGTGGAACCTCAGCGCGCTGGCCCAGGCGCTGACGCCGTTTATCAGCGTTGACGCCCTCAAAGAAGCCCTTGGCCTGTACCTGCCGGTGTATCAAGCGCACTACCTGGACCTGATGCGTCGCCGGCTGGGGCTGACGACCGCCGAAGACGACGACCAGCAGCTGGTGGAACGCTTGCTCAAGCTGATGCAGAACAGCGGCGTGGACTACACGCTGTTTTTCCGACGTCTTGGCGATGAGCCGGCAGCCTTGGCAGTCACGCGGCTACGCGATGACTTTGTCGACCTGGCCGGTTTCGATGCCTGGGCCGACCTGTACAAGGCCCGTGTTGCCCGGGACGGGGACGACAGCGAGGCAAAGCGCCGTGAACGCATGCATGCCGTGAACCCGCTGTACATCCTGCGCAATTACCTCGCCCAAAGCGCTATCGCCGCTGCCGAGTCAGGCGATTACAGCGAAGTGCGACGGCTGCATGAGGTGCTGACCAAGCCGTTTGAAGAACAAGCGGGGATGGAGCAGTACGCACAACGGCCGCCGGATTGGGGCAAGCATCTGGAGATCAGTTGTTCGTCTTGAGCCTTTAGATAAAGGTCTCCACGGAGACCCCGAAGCGCTCGGCCAACCACCGAATTTGGCGCACGTTAAGCTGGCGTTTTCCGCTCAATATCTCAGAGACGACTGATTGCGCCCCAACCCCCGGAAGGTCGCTCTGAGTGAGATTGTGCTCGCGCATCATGTAGCGCAGCACATCAACACCGCTGGCCACTGGCATTGGACGATGTTCACGGTCGTAGGCTTCGATCCAGTCGCTGAAAATATCGACTAGGCTCATCAGCGGACTGTCTTCGTCATCGCCCACCAGGCTCAACAGCTCATCCAAACCGCAGACCAGTGCGTCGTAGTCTGCCTCGTTTTGCGGCTTGCGCAGCACAGGCGCAACGTATTCCCAATGCTTTGCCGCTACTCGCATAAGCGCGCTCATCTGATTTTTTCCTTCCATTTGTCTTTCTCATAATCGCGATGGTCAAGCAGATGCTTGATGTAAACGCGTTGCGCCCGATACTGCACCGACGCAATCAGCCTCAGCTTGTTACCGCCAATATCAAACACATGAAATTCGCCCACCTTGTCGGTCGCGGGAAACATGGCTTTCATTGCAGCGAAGTCTCCGGGGTTGTTGCGCTTGATGACGCGGTACCACTGATCCAGAGCCGTTGCTGAACGCGGCCATTTTTCCTTGGCTTCCCAGATCCTTTTTTCACTGATCACTCGCATGCAACGTCCTTATCGCATCTTGCTATGGAGGTTAAGCCTGAATCCGGACTATCGCAATTTGCTATAACCAAAAACAGACCGGTGGCGCACACCAAAAAGCCTAGACAGACGACTCACCGCAGCGCGGGCAAAACTGTGAGCGAATGAGTCTCTGCACCCAGCCTTGATAAATCTCAGCCTCGGCACCAGATACAACCTATTGGCCAGTCCCCAGGAGCCTCCGATGTCTGAACCTCTCGTAATCCCTTGCCCACATTGCAACGGCCTCAACCGCATCCCCGGCGAACGCCTGGGTGATGCTCCAAAATGCGGGCGCTGCAAGCAGCCGGTTTTACTGAACAAACCTTTTGAATTGAAACAGGGCGACTACGCCAGCCAGATCAAGGGCGACCTGCCGTTGCTGGTGGATGTGTGGGCGGAGTGGTGCGGGCCGTGCAAGTCGTTTGCGCCGGTATTTGGACAGGCCGCCGGGCAGTTGGAAGGCAAGTGCCGGCTGGCCAAGCTGGACAGCGAGGCCAATCAGCAGTTGTCGGCGCAGCTGGGGATTCGCTCGATTCCCAGTTTGATTCTGTTCAAGAATGGCCGCGAAATAGCGCGCCAGAGTGGGGCCTTTCCGTTGCCGCAATTGATGAGTTGGTTGCGCAGCCAAGGCGTGTAACCGGCCCATCAGAACAACATCAAACCATGTGGGAGGGGGCTTGCCCCGATAGCAGTGGATCAGTTGCCAAGTGCAGGACTGACACACCGCCATCGGGAGCAAGCCCCCTCCCACATTTTGACCGCGTTTCAGCCTTGGACCAGTGGGGCTTGGCGGTCCATCATTTGGCTGACCAGCATGACGCCAAGCTCACTCAATTGATGGATAGCCAAGGCCACGTCGCGGTGTTCGCCGGTGAGGTCGTTGGACAGGTTGAGTAATAAGGTGCGGACTGAGGCGAAGGTTTCGTAGCTGTTGAGCACGAGGGTTTCGGTGGATAGGTTGGGTACCACATTGAAAAGACTGATAGACATGCATTTGTTCCCTGATAGGGCCGCTACCGCTCCGCTACTAAACGAAGGGTGGCAGCTGTACGCAGGTTAGTAGACCGGGGAACAAAGCAAAGACCGGCGCACCCGAAGGTGCCCTACATACAGCCACCATCAGATAGGCGGTAAACGCCATGCTGTTGGAGCGGTACAAATGCTTTGGTCGTTAGGGCTACTAAACCCGATCACTGAACATTCAGCGACCGGCAAACCTTAGAGACGCCCATCCAGACGCACAAGCCGGCGGATTCTGGCGTAGCTGTAGGCAAGGTTACAAGGCACAAGCCCTATTGCCAGACCTGTCCTACAGCCTCTGTGGGACAAATCCAAACTTCAGTTGGAATGCACACTAAATGTGGGAGGGGGCTTGCCCCCGATGGCGGTGGGTCAGCTACAGATAACCTGGCTGGCACACCGCTATCGGGAGCAAGCCCCCTCCCACATTGGATCTATGCAGCCCTTAAGATCAGGCGCTTTCCAGCAGGTTATGCAGTTCCACAAACTGCAGCGTCAGCTTATGCCGTGGGTCCAGATGAATCAGCGGCTTGCTCTCCTGATGCGACTCGCGCATGCGCACCGAACTGACCAGGTACACCGGCAGCACCGGCAGCCCTTCGGCAATCAATTCGTCGAGGATCTGCTGCGGCAGGCTCGCCCGGGCCTGGAACTGGTTGACCACAATGCCTTCGACTTCCAGGCCTTCGTTGTGGTCTTCCTTCAATTCTTCGATTTCAGCCAACAGGCCATACAAGGCCTGGCGCGAGAAGCTGTCGCAATCAAAGGGAATCAGCACACGATCAGCGGCAATCAGCGCCGACACCGCATAGAAATTCAACGCCGGTGGCGTATCCAGGTAAATGCGGTCGTAATCCTCGCTCAACTCATCCAACAGCTTTCGCAGCTTGTTGATCTTGTGCTTGGCCTCAAGCTTGGGCTGCAGGTCTGCCAGTTCCGGGGTGGCGGTGATGACGTGCAGGTTGTCGAACGGCGTTTCGTAGATATCCACCTTGTTTTTCTTCGAAAACGGCCCGGAAGACAGGGTTTGCTTGAAAAAGTCGGCGATCCCCATGGGGATATCGTCGCCGGTCAGCCCCGTAAGGTACTGGGTGGAGTTGGCCTGTGCATCGAGGTCCACCAACAGGGTTCGGTAACCTTCGCTGGCGCTGACCGCCGCCAGGTTGCAGGCGATGCTGGACTTGCCCACGCCGCCTTTCTGATTGAACACCACGCGCCGCATGGGAAAACCTCCGTGTATCAATGAATGACCGAGTGTAGAGCGCAAAAGCGCCGGTTAGCTACCTCGTTCATCCATACGCTGTGTCTGGCCCACGAATGAATGGGAACGCTCCGACAATCCAGTTCGGCCCTCTATCGCGCACAATTTGTGAATCCGTCCAATTTATTTGTGATCCGTCGTGAACAAATTTTTACCAATATTTGCTAGAAGCCCACGGCACCGGGATAATGCGCGCCATTCGGCCATTGCCCTCTGTCCCGGAATCCGGGGCCATTGGCCGCACATGGAAGCCCGCAGGGGCGGGATAACTTCTCAGTGATCAACTTCAACATCGCCCAATGGCGCGCCTGGGCCCCTGGCCTGGAGCGTGCGGACGACTGGCAGGCCTGGTGCCGGGACCCGGTGTTGCTGCCCGCCAGCGATGCCTCCCCGGATGTGTCATTTTTGCCAGCCATGCAGCGCCGACGCTTGAGCCGTCTGGCGCGCATGGCATTCAGTGTGGGCTGGCCGCTGGCCGAAGGCCGTGAAGCGCTGCCGCTGGTGTTTGTTTCGCGCCACGGCGAGACCCCGCGCACCCTCGACATCCTCAGTGACCTGGCCAACGAGCAGCCGCTGTCGCCGACCCAGTTCAGCCTGTCGGTGCACAATGCGGTGATTGGCCTGTGGTCAATCCTGCGCAATGAAACCAGCGAAATGACCGCCCTCGCCGCCGCTGGCGATGGCCTCGAACACGGCCTGCTCGAAGCCGCCGCGTTGCTCAACGAAGGCGCCCCGGCGGTATTGCTGGTGATTACCGAGGAACAACCGCCCGAGGCGTATGCCAGCTGGATCGCCGACGTGCCCTTCCCCTACGCGCTCGGTCTTTTGCTCACGCCCGGCGACGAGTGGCAACTGGAACTAAACAGCAGCGCTGTCCAACTCACTCAAACCCAGTGGCCCCACGCCCTAAACCTGCTGCGCACCCTGCTGACCGAACAGGGCGCCTGCCAACATGCCTGGAAGAACCGAGTATGGAACTGGCGACGCAAATCCTGACCGACAAACCACGGCAGGCCTATTACTGGCGCCTGTTCGCCACAGCCACCAGCTTCTTTATGTTCGGTGTCGGCGGGCTGTGCCTGCGCTTGCTGGTATTCCCGCTGCTCAGTTGTCTGCCGGGCGACGCCAGGCAGCATCAACGACGCGCACGTCACACCATCAGTTGCCTGTTCTGGTTTTTTATCCGGATGATGAAGTTTCTGGGCATCCTCACCTACAGCGTCGAGGGTGCGGACAAACTCGGCCGCCCCGGCCAGATGATCGTCGCCAACCACCCGTCGCTGATTGACGTCGTGTTCCTGATCGGCCTGATGCGTCAGACCAATTGTGTGGTCAAGCAGAGCCTGTTTCAGAACCCGTTCACCCGCGGCCCGGTGCGCGATGCCGGCTATATCAGTAACGACGGCAGCGCCGACATGCTGGACGCGGCCGCCGACGCCCTGCGCGCAGGCCAGACCCTGATCATCTTTCCCGAAGGCACCCGCACCACACCCGGCGCGCCACCTGCCTTTCATCGCGGCGGCGCGGCCATTGCGCTGCGCGGTGCGACAATCATCACCCCGGTGGTGATCAAGGTCAGCCCCACCACCCTGACCAAGGCCGAGCCCTGGTATCGCATTCCCAGATGCCGATTCCACTTCAGTTTGCGCGTGGGTGCCGATATAGAACCACAGGCGTTCGCCGCACTGGGCCCCGCGCCCCAGGCGTCACGCAAGCTCAACGATTACCTGCATCACTATTTCATTAAGGAGCTCGCCGAAGATGAGCGACCAACACCGCCTTGAGCACGAGATAAAGACGCTGATCATCGAGGCCCTGGGCCTGGAGGACATCAGTGCCGACGACATCGGCAGCGACCAGACGCTGTTCGGCGAAGGCCTGGGCCTGGATTCGGTCGACGCCCTGGAACTGGGCCTGGCCATCCAGAAAACGTACGGCATCAAGATCGACGCCGACGCCAAGGACACGCGCAATCACTTCACCAACGTGGCCAGCCTTGCGGCATTCGTCACGGCCAGACAGGCAGCTTGAGACCGGACCATGCAAACTCGTGACGATATTTTCAACACCCTGCGCGACGCCTTGGTGGAACTGTTTGAACTGGAACCTGAACGCGTCACCCTCGATGCCAACCTGTACCAGGACCTGGAAATCGACAGCATCGATGCGGTGGACCTGATCGACCATATCAAGCGCCAGACCGGCAAGAAGATCGCCGCCGAAGAATTCAAGGCGGTGCGCACCGTGAATGACGTGGTTGAGGCGGTGTACCGTCTGGTCCAGCCCGCCGCATGAGCCGGCTGATCGGCCTTGGCCTGTTGCTGGCGGGGCTGCTGTACCCCTTTGCGGTGTATTACGGCACCGAGCATTTTGCGCCATGGCAATTCGGCCTGCTGCTGGGCAGCCTGTGGCTGCTGCGCGCGCTCACCGCTGCACGCCGCCCCGGCAGTCGCTGGATGGCGGTGGTGGTGATTGTGTTTTGCCTGGCGCTGGCCTGGTTCGATAACCCGCAGTGGCTGCGCTGGTACCCCAGCCTGGTCAGCGCGTTCATGCTGGCACTGTTCGGCCTGAGCCTTAAATACGGGCCGCCGATGGTCGAGCGCCTGGCGCGCATGAGCGACCCGCAGTTGCCGCCGCATGCGATTGTGTATACGCGCCGGGTCACCGTCGTGTGGAGTGTGTTTTTCCTGGGTAATGGCCTGCTCGCCGCCGCCCTCACCCTGTGGGCGCCGCTGAGCTGGTGGACGTTGTACAACGGCTTGATCGCCTACGGGCTGATGGGGCTGTTGTTTGCCGTGGAATGGCTGGTACGACAAAGGGTTCGAGGCCGCGTATGAAAGGTTTGAAACTTGAGCATCTGCTGCTCGAGCCGCAGGAACACCGCCAGGTCACCCTTGAGCCTGCGCTGAATCATGCACAACTGGTGGAACAATCCCTGCGCCTGGCGGCAGGCCTGCAAGCGCGTGGCATACAGCGCCTGGCGGTGCACCTGGAAGACGCGGGCGTGCTGGCGATTGCCCTGCTCGGCGCCTGGCGTGCCGGGGTCAGCGTGCTGCTGCCGGCCGACCTGCAACCCCAGACCCGTCAACGCTGGGCCGCCGCCGTGGATGCCTGGCTGACGCAGGCATCGGACCTGGAGGCGCTGTATCACACGCCACTTAGCCCAGCCGCACTCGACCTGGATAGCTGCCAACTGAGCCTGTGCACCTCCGGCTCCAGCGGTGAACCCAAACGCATCGACAAGTCGCTGCGCCAGCTGGCCAATGAGGTCCAGGCGCTGGAAGCGCTGTGGGGCGTCGACCTGAAAGACGCCTGCATCATCGGCAGCGTCGCCACCCAACATATCTACGGGTTGCTGTTCCGCGTGCTGTGGCCGCTGTGCGCCGGTCGCACGTTTGTGCGCAGGCAACTGGCATTCCCCGAGGACCTGCAGCGCGCCAGTCGCGAGCATCCGCACTTCGCCTGGGTGGCCAGCCCGGCGCTGCTCAAACGCATGGGCGATAACCTCGACTGGCCGGCGCTGAGCCAGGTTTCACGGATGTTTTCCTCCGGCGGTGCCTTGCCTGTCGAGGCCGCCGCCAGCCTCTACGACCGCTTGCAGCAATGGCCGACGGAAATCCTCGGCAGCTCGGAAACCGGCGGTATCGCCTGGCGCCAGGGTGCCCAGCCGTGGCAGCCGTTTACCGATGTACAACTGAGCCAGGATGCCGACGGTGCCCTGCGCATTGCCTCGCCTTACTTGCCCGAGGGGCATATCGAACAGACCGCCGACGCCGCGCGCATCCATGCCGATGGCCGTTTTGAGCTGCTCGGGCGCCTGGACCGCATCGTCAAGCTGGAAGAAAAACGCATCGCCTTGCCGATGCTCGAACAGGCCTTGATGAACCATCCATGGGTTGCCGACACCCGTCTGGGCGTGGTGCAGGAAAATCGCGCCTCACTCGGCGCCCTGGTGGTGCTGAGTGCCGAAGGCCTGCATGCCCTGCGCAACCAGGGCCGGCGCACGGTGACCCAAACCCTGCGCCAGCACCTGAGCCAGCATTGCGAAGCCCTGGCCTTGCCCCGCCGCTGGCGTTTGCTGCGCCAATTGCCGCTCAACAGCCAGGGCAAGCTGCCCCAGGCCGATACCGAGGCGCTGTTGCTGGCGCCGCGCCCCAAGGCGCCGGAGGTGCTGGCGCAGGTCGAAACCGACGGCGAATGGACGTTGCAACTGAGCGTTCCGCCGGACCTGGCCTATTTCAGCGGGCATTTCCCGGTGACGCCGGTGCTGCCGGGGGTGGTGCAGGTGGAATGGGCCATCAACCTGGGCCAGCAATTGCTCGACCTGCCGGCGACGTTCGCCGGTATGGAAGTGCTCAAGTTCCAGCAACTGGTGCGCCCCGGCGATCACATCGAATTGCACCTGCGCTTTGACCGCGAACGCAGCAAGTTGTACTTCGCCTACCGCAATGGCGTCGCCGCCTGCTCCAGTGGCCGGATAGTGCTGGAGCCTGCCAAGTGAATAGGCTTTTGTGGCGAGGGAGCTTGCTCCCGCTGGAGTGCGCAGCACTCCCGACTCACGCACCGCCATTTGCCAAGATGAATTCGTTCGCCTGCATTGGGGCTGCTTCGCAGCCCAGCGGGAGCAAGCTCCCTCGCCACAAGATGAGCGACAACCTTGAGAAGGTCCACCATGCATAACCCCTGCGCCCTGATCCCGGTCTACAACCACGAAGCCGCCGTGCCCGCCGTGGTCCACAGCCTGCTGGACAGCGGCCTGCCCTGCCTGTTGGTGGACGACGGCAGCAGCGCGGCCTGCGCGGCGGTGCTCGCGCAATTGGCGCTGCTGGAGAATGTCACCCTGCTGACCCTGCCGAGCAACCAGGGCAAGGGCGGCGCGGTCATGGCGGGCTTTCGCGAAGCCGCGCGACTGGGTTACACCCATGCCCTGCAGGTGGACGCCGACGGCCAGCATGACCTGCGCGAAGTCGAGATCTTTATCGACACGTCCCGCCGGCACCCCGACGCCGTCATCTGCGGCTACCCCGAATACGACGACAGCGTGCCCAAAGGCCGCCTCTACGCACGCTACCTGACCCACGTGTGGGTGTGGATCAACACCCTGTCGCTGC
This sequence comes from Pseudomonas sp. R1-43-08, assembly GCF_003852255.1. Classification (NCBI taxonomy): domain Bacteria; kingdom Pseudomonadati; phylum Pseudomonadota; class Gammaproteobacteria; order Pseudomonadales; family Pseudomonadaceae; genus Pseudomonas; species Pseudomonas sp. R1-43-08. Next base: position 524,871 of record NZ_CP027734.1, on the reverse strand, counting down.
AGATTCGCGACTCGATGTGCGGCTTTCGCGTGTACCCGCTGGCCCCCACGCTGGCGCTGATGGACTCGGCCTACATCGGCACGCACATGGATTTCGACTCGGACATCCTCGTGCGCCTGGCCTGGCGCAACCAGCCCATGCGCTGGTTGCCGACCCAGGTGCATTACCCCGCCGACGGCCTGTCGCACTTCCGCCTGTTCCGCGACAACCTGCGCATCAGCGCCATGCACGCGCGGCTGTTCTTCGGCATGCTGGTACGCGCGCCGGCCATCTTGTGGCGCCGGTGGCAGGCATGAGCGACAGCGGCAAACACTGGGCCGATCGCGAGGAGCGCGGCAGCTTCTGGTTGATGAAACTCACGGCGATCGCGGCAAAAGTCCTCGGCCGGCGCCTGTTGAGCCCGTTGCTCTACAGCATTGTGTTGTACTTTTTCCTGTTCGGCCGCACCGCGCGCCAGAGCGCCTGGCACTACCAGCGGCGCCTGGCGCAGTGGAGCGGGCGTGATGACCTGCTGCCGAGCCACAGGACGGTCTTTGCCCAGTTCATGGCCTTCGCCGACTCACTGCTCGACAAGCTGGACGTGTGGAACGGCAAGCTGCGCCTGGAGCAGATCGACATCAACGACCCGGCGCAATTACGCGGCCAATTGCGAGGCGAGCGCGGGCAGATGCTGGTGGGCGCGCACCTGGGCAACCTGGAAGTGTGCCGCGCCCTGGCGGAAATCGGCGAACGCGTCACCATGAATGTGCTGGTGCACACCAAGCATGCCGAGCGTTTCAATCGCCTGCTGGGCGAAGCGGGCGCGACCCATTTGCGCCTGATCCAGGTCAGCGAGCTGGACCCGGCCACCATGCTGCTGCTCAGCCAGCGCCTGGACGACGGCGAATGGCTGGCGATTGCCGGCGACCGCATCCCGCTGCACGGCGGGCGCACGGTGCGCGTGGATTTCCTCGGGCATGCAGCCGCGTTCCCCCAAGGCCCGTGGCTGCTGGCCGGCCTGCTCAAATGCCCGGTCAACCTGCTGATGTGCCTCAAGCACCAGGGCCGCTATCGCCTGACCATCGAGCCCTTCGCGCAATCGATTGAATGGAAGCGCAGCACCCGCGAGCAGGTCATCGCCCTGTGGACCGCCCGCTACGCCGCGCGCCTGGGCGAGTTCTGCCTGCAGGCGCCTCAACAGTGGTTCAACTTTTACCCTTTCTGGAAGACCGATGACGACGCCTCTTGAGTCGATCACCTTTGGCGAACGCCCCCTGCGCATCGAAGACGTACTGGCCCTGGCCAACCGTCAGGTGCCTACCTGCTTGCAGAACGATGCCGCGTATCGCCAGCGCATCGCCAAGGGCGCACAGTTTCTTGACTCGCTGCTGGACAAGGAAGGCGTGATCTACGGCGTGACCACCGGTTACGGCGACTCGTGCGTGGTCGCGGTGCCGTTGCACCATGTCGAAGCGCTGCCGCGTCATCTCTACACCTTCCACGGTTGCGGCCTGGGCAAATTGCTCGACGCCCAAGCCACCCGCGCCGTGCTGGCGGCGCGCTTGCAGTCGCTGTGCCATGGCGTGTCGGGCGTGCGCGTGGAACTGCTGGAGCGCCTGCAGGGTTTCCTCGAACACGATGTGCTGCCGCTGATTCCAGAAGAAGGCTCCGTGGGCGCCAGCGGCGACTTGACGCCGCTGTCGTATGTGGCGGCGACCTTGTCCGGCGAGCGTGAAGTGCTGTTTCGTGGCGAACGGCGCCAAGCCGCCGACGTGCACCGCGAACTGGGCTGGGAGCCGCTGGTACTGCGGCCCAAGGAAGCCCTGGCGTTGATGAACGGCACGGCGGTGATGACGGGTATTGCCTGCCTGGCCTTCGCCCGCGCCGACTACCTGCTGCACCTGGCCACGCGCATCACTGCGCTCAATGTGGTGGCGCTGCAAGGCAACCCGGAACACTTCGATGAACGCCTGTTCGCCGCCAAGCCCCACCCCGGGCAAATGCAAGTCGCCGCCTGGCTGCGCCAGGACCTGGCTATCGATGCACCGACTGCACCGCTGCACCGCCTGCAGGATCGCTATTCGCTGCGCTGCGCGCCCCATGTGCTCGGCGTGCTGGCCGACAGCCTGAATTGGTTGCGCTCGTTTATCGAAATCGAGCTGAACAGCGCCAATGACAACCCGATCATCGATGCCGAAGCCGAACGCGTGCTGCACGGCGGGCACTTCTACGGCGGGCACATCGCCTTTGCCATGGACAGCCTCAAGACCCTGGTGGCCAACGTCGCCGACCTGCTCGACCGCCAACTGGCACTGCTGGTGGACGTGCGTTACAACCACGGCCTGCCGAGCAACCTGTCGGGCGCGCCGGCCGACCGCGCAATGATCAACCATGGCTTCAAGGCCGTGCAGATCGGCACCAGCGCCTGGACCGCCGAAGCGCTGAAAAACACCATGCCGGCCAGCGTGTTTTCGCGCTCTACCGAGTGCCATAACCAGGACAAAGTGAGCATGGGCACCATCGCCGCCCGCGATGCGATCCGCGTGCTGGAGTTGACCGAACAGGTCGCCGCCGCCACCTTGCTCGCCGCCAACCAAGGGGTATGGCTGCGCGCCCAGGCCGACGATGCCCGGCCGTTGCCACCGGCGCTGGCGGCGATGCATGACGCGCTGGCCAAGGATTTCCCGCCGGTCATTGAAGACCGCGCCCTGGAAGGCGAACTGCGCCTGTGCCTGCAACGTATTGCCGCGCAACACTGGAGGCTGCATGCGTAGTCCCGGCGTATTGCACAGCGACACTGAAATCCTCGTGCCGTTTTTCGATATCGACTCGATGAACGTGGTGTGGCACGGGCATTACGTGAAATACCTGGAAGTGGCGCGCTGCGCGCTGCTGGACAAAATCGGCCACAACTACATCGCGATGCTCGAAGCCGGCTACGCCTGGCCGATCATCGACATGCAACTGCGCTATGTGCGCGGCGCGACCTTCGGCCAAACCCTCAACGTGCGCGCCAGTTTGGTGGAGTGGGAGAACCGCTTGAAGGTGAATTACCTGATCACCGACCTCGCCAGCGGCGAACGCCTGACCCGCGCCAGCACCGTGCAAGTGGCGGTAGAGATCGCCAGCCGCGAGATGCAACTCGCTTCCCCCAAAATATTCACCGACGCCGTAGAAAGGGCCTTGAAATGAGATCCCCTGTAGGAGCGAGCTTGCTCGCGAAGACCTCCAACGATAACGCGCAGCACCTGACACCCCGCAGGGCCCTCAGGTTTTTCGCGAGCAAGCTCGCTCCTACAGTGTCCGCGTTGTTACTGAGCTTCAGCGCCCACGCCTTCGACCTGCAACAGCTCAGCGATCAACTGGCCAAACCCCGCGTGATCCACGGCAACTTCATCCAGGAAAAACACCTGCGCGCCCTGCCCCAGCCGCTGGTCAGCAAAGGCACCTTCGTGCTGGCCAAGGACTACGGCTTGCTGTGGCTGTTGAAGACCCCGCTGCAACAGGACTACCGCATCAGCGCCCAGGGCATCGCCCGGCGTGACGCCAACGGCTGGCAATTGCTGCCCAACAAGAGCGCCGGCGCCGAGCAGAACCGTCTGTTCCTCGCGGTGCTGCAGGGCGACAGCAGCGGCTTGCAACGTGACTTCGAACTGCAACTGCAAGGGCAAGCCCAGCAATGGAAGCTGACACTGATCCCGCGTTCGCTGCTGCTCAAGCAAGTCTTCACCCAGATCAATATCGACGGCGGCGAGCTAGTCAATACCATTGAGCTGCTGGAAACCCAGGGCGACAGCACCCTGCTGCGCATGCAGGACAGCAACGCCAACCAACCATTGAGCATTGCCGAGCAACATGACTTTGCCCAGTGAGCGCCTGCTGCCGCGCCTGTTCCTGACCCTGCTGGTGGCCGTATTGGCCCTGGCCGGCTGGCAGTGGCGCCAGGGTGCGCCGCTGTCGGCCAACTTGATGGAGCTGGTGCCCGGCAGTGCGCCGGATGCGCTGGAACTCAAAGCCGAACAACGCATGCAGGAGCCGCTGAACCGCGAGATGCTGGTGCTGGTGGGGCATGCCGACCGCCAACGAGCGCTGGCCGTGGCGCAGCAACTGGCCGAGCGCTGGCAAGCCAGCGGCCTGTTTGAAAAGGTGCAATGGAACCTGCAAGCCGACTTGCCGGCGCTGCGCGAACAGCTGCTGCGCGGTCGCCTGGCGATGCTGGCGGCCAAGGACCGCGAGCAACTGATCGAACAGCCTGAGGCCTTCATCCAGCAGCGTGTGCAGTCGCTGTTCGACCCCTTCACCGGCTTCAGCCTGGTGCCGAGCCAGGACGACTGGCTGGGCCTGACCGGGCGCATCCAGAACAGCCAGCCACAACACGGGGCGGTACAGCTGGATATCGGCAGCGGCGCGCTGATCGCCGATGCCGACGGCAAAAGCTGGGTGCTGCTGCGGGCGCGCACCACCGGCAATGCGTTCGATATGAAACTGCCGCTGCAAGTGGCCGATCTGCTCCAGGCCAGCCGCGCCGAGGCCGACCAGCAAGGTGTGCAACTGCTCGCCGCCAGCGGCTTGCTTTATGCGGCCAATGGGCAGCAGCAAGCCACGCGGGAAATCACCTGGGTCGGCGGCGGCGCAACCGTGGGCATCCTGCTGTTGCTGCTGCTGGCGTTCCGGCGCTGGCGAGTGCTGCTGGCGTTCGTGCCGGTCGTGGTCGGCATGCTGTTTGGCGCCGTGGCCTGTGTGGCGCTGTTCGGCCATATGCATGTGATGACCCTGGTGCTGGGCTCGAGCCTGATCGGCGTGGCGGTGGATTACCCGCTGCACTACCTGTCCAAAAGCTGGAGCCTGCAACCCTGGCGCAGTTGGCCGGCATTACGCCTGACCCTGCCAGGGCTGAGCCTGAGCCTGGCCACCAGTTGCATCGGCTATCTGGCCCTGGCCTGGACGCCGTTCCCGGCGCTGACACAAATCGCGGTGTTCTCCGCAGCCGGCCTGGTCGGCGCCTATCTATCGGCCGTGTGCCTGTTGCCCGCGCTGCTCAGCGGTGTGGAACTGCGCCCGGCGCAATGGCCGCTGCGCATCGCCGAACGCTTGTGGCAATGGCGGGCGGCATTGATCAAGCGCGTACCAGGCTCGGTGCTGCTGGTGTGGGTGCTGTTGTTCTGCGCCGGTGGCCTGTGGCAGTTGAACACTAAAAACGATATCCGCCAGTGGATCGGCGCACCACCGCAATTGCTGCAGGAAGCCCAGGCCGTGGCGCGCATCACCGGGTTCCAGCCCACCAGCCAGTTCTTTCTGGTGCGCGCCGAGACTCAGCAGCAGTTACTCGAACGCCAAGCGGCGCTGGGCCAGCGCCTGGATCAACTGGTGAACATGGACAAGCTGCAGGGTTACCTGGCGCTGAATCAACTGGTCAACCTGCCCGCCGAGCAGCAGCAACTGCGCGCGGCGCTGGATACACTCGCGCAGCATTGGCAACCGCTGCTGGACCTCGGCGTGCCCGCCGCCGCGCTGCAGGCCGAGGTCGCGCAGTTGCAGGCGCTGCCCACCGAAGACATCGACGCCGCGCTCAAAGGCCCGCTGGCCGAGCCATGGCGTACGCTGTGGCTGGGCCCGGTAGACGGCGGCGTGGCGGCGATGGTCAGCCTGCAAGGCCTGAACAACCCGGCCTTGCTGCGGGTGCAGGCCGTGGATTTGCCCGGCGTGCAACTGGTGGATCGCCTGGGTGACTTGAACCGCGTGTTTGCCGATACCCAAATCAGCGCCGCCGAGTTGAAGTTGCTGTCCTGTGTGCTGATCGTGGTGCTGTTGATGCTGCCCTTCGGCTTCATCGGCGCGTTGCGCATCGTCGCGCTGCCGTTGCTGGCGGCGCTGTGCAGCCTGGCCAGCCTCGGTTGGCTGGGCCAGCCGCTGACGCTGTTCAGCCTGTTCGGCCTGCTGCTGGTCACGGCCATCAGCGTCGATTATGCGATCCTGATGCGCGAGCAGATCGGCGGTGCTGCCGTGAGCCTGCTGGGAACCTTACTGGCCGCGCTGACCACTTGGTTATCGTTCGGCCTGCTGGCCGTCTCCAGTACCCCGGCAGTGAGCAATTTCGGCCTGTCGGTCAGCCTCGGCCTGGCATTCAGCTTTATGCTGGCGCCCTGGGCCGGGCAACAGAAACACGCCTTATGAATGTGATTATCGCCAAAGCGGCAAGGAGCCTTCGTGCCCACAGTTGAAATGGAACGTCGCCAAGTGGTGGTGATCGGTGCCGGGCCGTCCGGGGCCATCGCGGCCGCGCTGCTCAAGCGCAAAGGGCATGATGTATTGATTATCGAGCGCCAGCATTTTCCGCGCTTCTCGATTGGCGAAAGCCTGCTGTCGCACTGCATCGACTTTATCGAAGAAGCCGGCATGCTCGACGCCGTGCAGGCGGCCGGCTTTCAACTGAAAACCGGTGCCGCATTCGCCTGGGGCGAGCGCTACAGCGCGTTCGATTTCGGTGACACCTTCAGCAACGGCAAGCCGACGACCTTCCAGGTGCAGCGCGCCGAGTTCGACAAGCTGCTGGCCGATCAGGCGGCACTGCAGGGTGTGGAAATCCGCTACGGCGAAAGCATCGTCGGCGTGGACTTTTCCGGCGAGTGTCGTTACCTGCACGTACGCCGCGAGAACGGCAGCGAGTACCACCTCAAGGCCAAATTCGTGCTGGATGCCAGCGGCTATGGCCGCGTGTTGCCGCGCCTGCTGGACCTTGAAGCCCCGTCGAATTTTCCGCTGCGCCAGGCCGTGTTCACCCACGTCGAAGACCGCATCGAACACCCAGGCTTCGACCGCACCAAGATTCTGGTGACCACCCATCCCGAGAAGCGCGATATCTGGTTCTGGACCATCCCGTTCAGCAACGGCCGTTGCTCGGTGGGCGTGGTCGCGGCCAAGGAGCACTTCGACGGCCACGACGGCGACCTCGACGCCTGCCTGCGCGGGTTTATCGAGCAAACCCCGAGCCTGTCCGGCGTGCTGCAAAACGCCGTGTGGGACACCCCGGCGCGCAGCATCGGCGGCTATTCGGCCAACGTCAAAACCCTGCACGGTCCGGGCTTTGCGCTGCTGGGCAACGCGGCGGAGTTTCTCGACCCGGTGTTCTCTTCCGGCGTGACCATCGCCATGCGTTCGGCGAGCATGGCCGCCGGCTTGCTGCATCGCCAACTGCAAGGCGAAACGGTGGACTGGCAAACCGAGTTCGCCGAACCGTTGAAGCGCGGCGTCGACACCTTCCGCTGCTACGTCGAGGGCTGGTACGCCGGGACGTTCCAGGATGTGATTTTCCACGCCGGCAGTTCGCCGGAGATTCGCCGCATGATCAGTTCGATTCTCGCCGGTTACGCCTGGGATGAACGCAACCCGTTCGTCAGCGAGCCCAAGCGGCGCCTGCGCATGTTGTCGCAAATCTGCGCGAGTGAGACGGTATGACCAGCCCTGCCGTTGAAAAAAACTACCTGAGTAAGAACTACGTCGAAGAAACCCGGTTCGGCTTCTGGTTCCTGCGCAGCCACACCTGGCAGCACCATGTGCTCCGCGTAGCGATCAACGACCTGCGCAGCCTGTTCAGCGAACCGCTGCCGGTGGCGCCGGTGTTGCTCGACGCCGGCTGCGGCCAGGGCAAATCCTTCAACTTGCTGCAGCAGGTGTTTGCGCCCTCGCGTTTGATCGGCCTGGATGCCGACCCCCACAGCCTGGCGCTGAGCCGCGAAGAAGCCGCTCGCCAGGGCCTGGCCGTGGAGTTGATCGCCAGCGACTGCGCCACCCTCGACGTTCCCGACGCCAGCGTCGATATCGTGTTTTGCCACCAGACCTTTCACCACCTGGTCGAGCAACATCGCGCACTCAAGGAGTTTTATCGGGTACTCAAGCCGGGCGGCTATTTGCTGTTTGCCGAGTCCACCGAAGCCTATATCGACACCTGGGTAATTCGCTGGCTGTTCCGCCACCCGATGCACGTACAAAAAAGCGCCGAGGAGTATCTGCAGATGCTGCGCGAGCAAGGCTTTGAATTCGGCGCGGGGAACGTCTCGTACCCCTATTTGTGGTGGAGCCGTTCCAGCGATTTCGGCCTGCTGGAACGCTGGGGCCTGCGCAAGGCGCCGCCGGTGGGCCAGCGTGAGGAAACCCTGGTCAACTGTGTGGCGCGCAAGCCGTTAGAGGCCGCGAGCTCATGATGCGCCGGCTGTTGATGGGTTGCCTGTTGCTGCTCAGCGCGTGCGCCAGCCAGGCACCGTTACCCGAGAAAATCCCGGCGCTGGCCTTGCCGATGCAATTGCATGTGCAACGCCTGGAGGGCGAGCGCAGCCAGGACTGGCTGTTGGTGATCCAGCGTGAAGGCGCGGCGATTCGCTGGTCGATGATGGATCCGCTGGGCATTCCCCAGGCCCGGCAGAAGCTGATCGACGGGCAATGGCAGGCCGATGGCTTGCTGCCGCCCGATCCCCAGGCGCGAGCGCTGTTCGCCGCGCTGCTGTTTGCCCTGGCCTCGGCGGATGACGTGCGTGCGCTGTATCCTTCGGCCCAGGCCAGGGACCTCACGCGAACGCTGCCGGGCCATTGGCAAATCGTCTATCAGTCCTCGGAGGTGTTCAGCGTGAACATGGCGGGCCAACCGTTGAGCTATCGCATTACTCCGCTGGGAGTCGGCCGATGACCGCTTACCTCAATGCCCTCGGCGTGATCTGTGCCCTCGGGCGCGGCCAGGCCGAGGTCAGCCGCAGCCTGTTTGCCGGTGACTGTTGCGGCATGCGCGCCGAGAGCGGCTGGGTGCCGGAGCGCGTGGTGCCGGTCGCAGCGGTGCGCGGCGAACTGGCGACCATTCCGGCGCAATTGGGCCAGCAGAGCAGCCGCAATAACCAGTTGCTGCTGGAAGCGGCGTTGCAGATCGAGGCGCAGATTCGTCAGGTGATCGACACCTACGGCGCCTCACGGGTGGGCGTTGTGCTGGGCACCAGCACTTCGGGCATCGACGAAGCCAGTCGCGGCATTGCCCACTACCTGCGCGATCACGCGTTCCCTGGCGACTACGACTACCAGCAGCAGGAACTCAGCGCTCCGGCGAATTTCCTCGCCGACTGGCTGCAGTTGAGCGGCCCGGCCTATGTGATTTCCACCGCCTGCACGTCCAGCGCCCGCGCATTGATGAGCGCCCAGCGCCTGCTCGACTTGCGCGTGTGCGATGCGGTGCTCTGCGGCGGCGTCGACAGCCTGTGCAGGCTGACGCTGAACGGGTTTACCGCGCTGGAAGCGGTGTCTGCCGAGCGCTGCAATCCGTTCTCGGTGAACCGCGACGGCATCAATATCGGCGAAGCGGCGGTGTTGTTCGTGATGAGTCGCGAGGCGGCGCCGGTCGCCCTGCTGGGCAGTGGCGCCAGTTGCGACGCGCACCATATCTCCGCGCCCGAGCCCAGCGGCAAGGGTGCGTTGCAGGCGATGCGCAAGGCCCTGGCCAACGCGAAACTTACGCCCGAGCAGATCGGTTACCTGAACCTGCACGGCACCGCCACCCAACACAACGACGCCATGGAAAGCCAGGCGGTCGCCAGCCTGTTTCCGGGCGGCGTGGCCTGTTCGTCGACCAAACCCATGAGCGGCCATACCCTCGGCGCGGCGGGCGCATTGGAAGCGGCGTTCTGCTGGTTGAGCCTCACTCACGGCCTTGTCCCGCCCCATGTGTGGGACGGCCACCTTGACCCGGCGCTGCCCGCGTTGCAGTGGGCGCACAAGGGCGACACCCTGGAAAAACCCTACCTGATGAGCAACTCGTTTGCCTTCGGCGGCAACAACGTCAGCCTGATTATTGGAGAGGCCCCATGATCGATTGGCCACTCGCCGAACTGCTGCCCCACGCGGGCGACATGATCCTGATCGACCAGGTGCTGTCGTTCGATGAAGAGCAGGTGCATACCCGCCTCACCGTCAAGCCCGGTGGCCTGTTCAACCGTGCAGACGGCAGCCTGCCGGCCTGGGTCGGTATCGAGCTGATGGCGCAAAGCGTCGCCGCCTATGCCGGTTGTCGCGCGCGCCAGCAAGGCCTGGCGGTGGAACTGGGCTTCCTGTTGGGCACGCGTAAATTCGAGTGCAACGTGGAACACTTCCCGGTCGGCACCGAGCTGAACATCCACGGCCTGCGCTCCCTGGAAGACGACAATGGCATGGGGGTGTTCGAATGCCACCTCACTGGCGACGCAATCCAGGCCAGCGCACGCTTGAACGTATTTCGACCGCCCCAGGCGGCCAACTATTTAGCTGAAACGAAGGACGAAACGCCATGACTGAATCCGTACTGGTCACCGGCTCCAGCCGTGGCATCGGCCGCGCCATTGCCCTGCGCCTGGCCCAGGCCGGGCATGACCTCGTGCTGCATTGTCGCAGCGGGCGTGCCGAAGCCGACGCGGTACAGGTCGAGATCCAAGCCCTGGGCCGCCAGGCGCGGGTGCTGCAGTTCGATGTGGCAGACCGCGCCGCGTGCAAGGCAATCCTTGAAGCCGATGTGGAGCAGCACGGCGCTTATTACGGCGTGGTGCTCAACGCTGGCCTGACCCGCGACGGCGCCTTCCCGGCCCTGTCGGAAGAGGACTGGGACGTGGTGATGCGCACCAACCTCGACGGTTTCTACAACGTGCTGCACCCGGTGATGATGCCGATGATTCGTCGGCGTGCCGCCGGGCGCATCGTGTGCATCACCTCGGTTTCCGGGCTGATCGGCAACCGTGGCCAGGTCAACTACAGCGCTTCCAAAGCGGGCCTGATCGGCGCAGCCAAGGCGCTGGCCATCGAGCTGGGCAAGCGCAAGATCACCGTCAACTGTGTCGCACCGGGCTTGATCGACACCGCCATGCTGGATGAAAACGTACCGGTGCAGGAGCTGATGAAGATGATCCCGGCGCAGCGCATGGGCACCCCGGAAGAAGTCGCCGGGGCGGTGAACTTCCTGATGTCGGCCGAGGCCGGCTATATCACGCGCCAGGTGTTGGCCGTGAACGGGGGCTTGTGCTGATGAAGCGCGTCGTCGTCACCGGCATGGCCGGCATGACCTCCCTGGGCAGCGATTGGGACACCATCGCGGCCAACTTTCGCGCCAACCGCAGCGGCATCCGGCGCATGGATGAGTGGGACCGTTTTACCGAATTGAACACGCGCCTGGCCGGGCCGATCGACGATTTCGTCGTGCCCGCGCACTGGACGCGCAAGCAGCTGCGCAGCATGGGCCGTGTCTCGCGCCTGGCAGTGTGGGCAGCGGAGCAGGCGTTGCAGGATGCCGGCTTGCTCGGTGACGCGTCGATCAAGGACGGGCGCATGGGCGTGGCGTGTGGCTCGTCCACCGGCAGCACCGATGAGATCAAGGCGTTCGGCAACATGCTGCTGAACTCGGTGGCCGAGGGGCTGAATGCCAACTCCTATGTGCGCATGATGCCGCACACCACGGCGGCGAATATCAGTATCTTTTTTGGCCTGACCGGTCGCTTGATCCCCACGTCCAGCGCTTGCACCAGCGGCAGCCAGGGCATCGGTTATGCCTACGAGGCGATCAAGTTCGGCCGCCTGCCCTTGATGCTGGCCGGAGGCGCCGAAGAGCTGTGCCCCACCGAGGCGATGGTGTTCGATGCGCTCTATGCCACCAGCCTGAAAAACGACGCCCCCCAAACCAGCCCGCGCCCCTACGACAGCGGCCGCGATGGGCTGGTGATCGGCGAAGGCGGCGGCATGCTGGTGCTGGAAGAGTTGGAACACGCGTTGGCGCGGGGTGCGCATATTCATGCGGAACTGGTCGGTTTCGGCAGCAATGCCGACGGCCAGCACACCACCCGTCCGGAGCAGAAAACCATGCGTCGCGCCATGGAACTGGCGCTGGAGGATGCCGGGCTTGAGCCGTCCGCCATCGGCTACGTGAACGGCCACGGCACCGCCACCGACCAGGGCGACATCGCCGAAACCCTGGCCACCAGCAGCCTGTTCGGCCCTCGCATGCCCATCAGTTCGCAGAAGAGTTTCCTTGGCCACACCTTGGGCGCGTGTGGGGCGCTGGAGTCATGGTTCAGCATCGAGATGATGAACCGCGACCAATACGTGCACACCTTCAACCTGGACGCCGTCGACCCGCACTGCGGCGCGCTGGATTACCTGCAAGGTGGCTTTCGCGAGATGCATCACGACTACGTGATGAACAACAATTTTGCCTTCGGCGGCGTCAACACCTCGTTGATCTTCCGCCGCTGGTCCTGACTTCTAAATCAATTGGAGAAAACGGAATGTCTTCCCTGCTACGCGCTACCCTGATCACCCTGGCCCTGCTGACCACCGCCGGCTGCACCAATAAACCGGTACTTAACACCCAGCACGAACTGCCGGCCACCACTCAGGTCAGCGAAGAAAAAATGAAACAGGTGATCGTCGCCGCCCTGCAAAAACGCGAGTGGACGGTACAACGCCTGAGCCCGCAACTGGTGCAGGCCGAGATCACCGTGCGCAACCAGTTTTATGCAGCCATCGATATTCGCTACACCCGCAACAGCTACGCCATCACCTACCGCGACAGCCGCGACCTGGGCTACAAGGACGGCAAGATCCATCGCAACTACAACCGTTGGATCAGCATGCTGGACCGCGACATCATGGCCGGGTTGCGCTCGGCGGGAATGCAGTAACGCTGATTGTTTGGATCGTTCCCACGCTCCGCGTGGGAACGCTGCCTCGGACGCTCTGCGTCCCGCCGCGAGTGCACGGTTGCAGTCCCCTTCACCTGGGTGACGCGGAGCGTCACGGGATGCATTACCACGCGGAGCGTGGGAACGATCGGATGTGACCCGGCCTACACCTGCGCCTTACGCGTCAACAACTCCACAAACGCCTGCGCCATCGGCGTCTGCGCGCCCTTGCGCTGTACCAGCCACACCGCCGTCACCGCCTCCGGGTCCAGCAAGGTGCGGTACACCACGCCATCGATGCGGATACGCTGGTAAGACGCGGGCAGCACCGACACCCCCAACCCTGCCGCCACCAGGCCAATGATGGTCATCGCCTCGCCTGCTTCCTGGGCAAAGTGCGGGCTGAACCCGGCGTCGCGGGCCAGATTGAGCAATTGTGCGTAGAGACCACTGCCATAACTGCGCGGGAAAAATACAAAGGGTTCGTCAGCCAATTGCGCCAGGTGCAAGCCGCCTTCGCTGCCCTGGGCCAACGGGTGCCCGGCGCTCAATACCGCCACCAACGGCTCGCGCATCAGCTCGATCACACTGAGGGAATCCGGCAACGGCAACGGTCGCATGAGCCCGACCTGGATCGACTCATCGAGCAACGATTCGGCCACCTGGGTGCTGCTCATTTCTTGCAGGCTCAAATGCACCGCCGCAAACGCCTGGCGAAACGCAAAGATCGCCTGCGGGATGCTGGCGTTGAACGGCGCCGACGACGTGAAGCCGATTTTCAGCTCTCCAAGCTCTCCCAACTGCGCACGTCGCGCGACGTCTGCCGCTTTATCGACCTGCGCCAGCACCAGGCGCGCCTCGTGCAGAAACAGCCGCCCTGCTTCGCTCAGCTCGACCCGACGATTGGTACGCTCAAATAAGCGCGCACCCACGTCTTGCTCCAACGCCTGAATTTGTTGGCTCAACGGCGGTTGCGAGATGCCCAGCACTTGCGCGGCGCGGCCAAAATGCAGCTCCTCGGCGACGGCGATGAAGTACCGCAGGTGACGTAATTCCATGCAAACCTCATTAGGTCGCTAAAGCTATCAAACGGGTCGAACAATATATTGGAAAGAATCATTAGCCAGCTATATTCTTTTTCGTATTGCCGGCCGTGGCAGTCTTTCCTCCCCGAGGTCACCGTGAAATCTGCTGTTGCTGCACACGCTCAAGAAGCCCCGCCCACTGCCCTGGATGAGGTCGTCGCGCAGCTCAACGACGAGTACATCGAAAAAGGCACGCCGATGTTCATGCGCACGGTGTTGGCGCTGTTCTCCGGCGGCTTTGCCACGTTTGCCCTGTTGTATTGCGTGCAGCCGATGATGCCGGCGCTGTCCCACGAGTTTTCCATCAATGCCGCACAAAGCAGCCTGATCCTGTCGGTCGCCACGGCGATGCTTGCTTTCGGCCTGCTGATTACCGGGCCGGTTTCCGACAGGCTGGGGCGCAAGCCGGTGATGGTCGCCGCGTTGTTCTGCGCAGCGCTGGCCACCATTGCCAGCGGCTTAATGCCGAGCTGGGAAGGCATCCTGTTGATGCGGGCGCTGGTGGGCTTGTCCTTGAGCGGCCTGGCCGCCGTGGCCATGACCTACCTGAGCGAAGAGATCCACCCGCAGCACATCGGTTTGGCCATGGGCCTGTACATCGGCGGCAATGCGATTGGCGGCATGAGCGGGCGCCTGATCATCGGCGTGCTGATCGACTTCGTCAGTTGGCACACCGCAATGCTGATCATCGGCGGCCTGGCGCTGATCGCCGCGACGGTGTTCTGGAAAATCCTCCCCGAATCGCGCAACTTCCGCGCCAGCAGCCTCAAGCCGCGCAACCTGCTGGAAGGTTTTGTCATGCACTTCAAGGATGCGGGCCTGCCGTGGCTGTTCCTTGAAGCGTTTCTGCTGATGGGCGCGTTTGTCACGCTGTTCAACTACATCGGCTATCGCCTGCTGGCCGATCCGTATGACCTGAGCCAAGCCGTGGTCGGCCTGCTATCGCTGGTGTATCTGTCAGGCATCTACAGCTCGGCAAAAATTGGCTCTCTCGCCGACCGCCTGGGCCGCCGCCGCGTGCTGTGGGGCACCATTGTGCTGATGCTCGCCGGCATGGCCCTGACACTCTTCACCCCGCTATGGCTGGTAGTGCCGGGCATGCTGATCTTTACCTTCGGCTTCTTCGGCGCCCACTCGGTGGCCAGCAGCTGGATCGGCCGTCGTGCGGTGAAGGCGAAGGGACAGGCGTCGTCGCTGTATCTGTTCTGCTATTACGCAGGTTCAAGCATTGCCGGCACAGCGGGCGGATTCTTCTGGCACTTTGCCGGATGGAACGGGATAGGCGCATTTATCCTGGCGTTGCTGATCGGCGCGTTGCTGGTGGCGTTGAGGTTGGCGAAGTTGGCGCCGCTGGGCCATGTGAAGACCTGAGGTCACCTGCGTCTGCCGATGCAGGTGACCCGGTCTCAGCACTCAACCGCACTCACCGCCAACCCGCCCCGCGACGTCTCTTTGTACTTGTCATGCATATCCGCACCGGTATCGCGCATGGTGCGGATCACCCGGTCCAGGGAGATAAAATGCTGCCCATCGCCGCGCAAGGCCATTTGCGCGGCGTTGATCGCCTTGACCGCCGCAATCGCATTGCGCTCGATACATGGCACTTGCACCAAGCCGCCCACCGGGTCGCAGGTCAGGCCCAGGTTATGTTCCAGGCCGATTTCCGCAGCGTTGCACAGTTGCTCGGGGGTAGCGCCGAGAATTTCCGCCAGGCCCGCTGCGGCCATGGCGCAGGCGGAACCGACTTCACCCTGGCAACCGACTTCGGCGCCGGAGATCGAGGCGTTCTTTTTGCACAGAATGCCCACCGCCGCCGCGCCGAGCAGGTAGTCGACCACGTTGGCCTCCGTCACCTCTTCACTGAACTTCATGAAGTAATGCAGCACTGCAGGGATGATCCCCGCTGCGCCATTGGTGGGCGCCGTCACCATGCGCCCACCGGCGGCGTTTTCTTCATTGACCGCCAGGGCGAACAGGTTCACCCACTCCATGGCACTCAAGGTCGAACCGATCACATTGGGCTTGTTCAACTCCTGCAGACTGCGGTGCAACTTGGCCGCGCGACGGCGCACGTTCAAGCCGCCAGGCAGGATGCCTTCATGCTTGAGGCCTTCCTCCACGCATGCTTGCATGGCACGCCACAGGGTCATCAGGCCACTGCGGATTTCTTCTTCGGAGCGCCAGACCTTCTCATTGGCCAGCATCAGTTCGGCGACGCGCAGGTTGTGGGTCTTGCACAGCTGCAACAGCTCTGCGGCGCTGGAAAAGTCATACGGCAGCTCGGTGCGGTCCATGTCCGCCACGCCGCTCTGGGCCTGGGCTTCATCCACCACAAAGCCTCCGCCCACCGAGTAGTAGGTGTCGCGGTGCAACTCGCCGTCAGCATCGAACACCACCAGGGTCATGGCGTTGGGATGGAACGGCAGGTTTTCGTCGAGCAGACGCATGTCCCGTGACCATATGAACGGCACCGGCAAGCGGCCGTCGAGCAACAGGGTCTCGGTTTCGCGCAGCGTGTGAATGCGCACGCCAATCTGGGACGGGTCGATTGCGTCCGGCCACTCGCCCATCAGCCCCATAATGGTGGCGGTGTCGCTGCCATGGCCGATGCCGGTGGCCGACAAGGAACCGTAGAGTTGCACTTCGACACGCCGAACCTGTTCCAACACGCCACGTTCGCGTAACGTTTGAACGAACAACGCCGCAGCGCGCATGGGGCCGACGGTGTGAGAGCTGGAGGGCCCGATGCCGATCTTGAACAAGTCGAAAACGCTGATAGCCATTAACCTGAAACTCCTCGATAAGCGCGGCCAGGCTTGAACGAGGTGCTACGCTCAGATCGCCCAGATGGCGGCATCATCCAGCTTTTATCCGCCGTCACGGCGTCTCACACCGACGCACCCATGCTCACCAGCGTCGCTAACGTGCGATCGCCTGTTTTGGCCGTTTTTAACGGTGCAGATGAGTAAAAACTGCAGTTTCACTGTGGTAAAAATCTGTAAGCGACGTCACCGACACTGGATGCGACCCTCCCTGTACTGGATACGACGCCCCCTGTAGGCGTCAGATTTTCACTGGTACATGATCAGTCTCGACTCGTTTGCAAGGCACCGTGCCAGAGCTGTCCGACGCATACTCCAATAGCAGCACCTATAAAGCGCGGCGAATGCCGCCAGAAAAAACACAGGAGTCTACCCCGATGAAAGGTTCACCCTCGTTGTTGTTGGCCGCCATGCTGAGTCTGCCGGTCATGGCGCACGCTGCAGAACCGGAACAATGCAAGACCGTCAACTTCTCCGATGTCGGCTGGACCGACATCACCGTCACCACCGCGACCACCAGCGAAATCCTCAAGGGCCTGGGCTACAAGCCGCGCACCACGATGATTTCGGTACCCGTGACCTACAAGTCCCTGGCTGACGGCAAGAACATGGACATCTTCCTCGGCAACTGGATGCCGACCATGGAAAACGACATCAAGCAGTACCGCGATGCCGGCACCGTGGAAACCGTACGCGCCAACCTGGAAAACGCCAAGTACACCCTGGCGGTGCCCGAAGCGCTGTATGACAAGGGCCTGAAAGACTTCGCCGATATCGCCAAATTCAAGGATGAGCTGGGTGGCAAGATCTACGGCATCGAGCCGGGTAACGACGGCAACCGCACCATCCAGACGCTGATCGACAAGGATGCCTTCGGTCTCAAGAAAGCCGGTTTCAAAGTGGTCGAGTCCAGCGAAGCCGGGATGCTCTCCCAGGTTGAACGCGCCACCAAGCGCGGCCAGGCCATCGTGTTCCTCGGCTGGGAACCGCACCCGATGAACACGCGTTTCAAGATGAAGTACCTGACCGGGGGTGACGATTCGTTCGGCCCCAACTACGGCCAGGCCACCATCTACACCAACACCCGCAAGGGCTACACCCAGGAATGCAGCAACGTCGGCCAGTTGCTGAAAAACCTGCAGTTCACGCTGAACATGGAAAGCACCCTGATGGGCAACGTCCTGGACGACAAAATGAAGCCCGATGCTGCCGCCAAGGCCTGGCTGCAGAAGAACCCGCAAATCCTCGACACCTGGCTGGCCGGTGTCACCACCGTTGATGGCCAACCGGGTCTCGATGCCGTTAAAGCTTACCTCGCCAAATAGCACCCGCTGACCCCGGGGCGGTGCGCTGCCCCGGGATGTTTCCCTCTTCGCATGTGGACATTCACTACCATGCTGACTGAACAGAAAATCCCACTAGGCCAGTACATCGCTGCCTTCGTCGACTGGTTGACCCAACACGGTGCCAACTATTTCGACGCAATCGCATCGACACTGGAAACGATGATCCACGGCGTGACGTTTGCGCTGACCTGGTTCAATCCGCTGGCATTGATCGGTCTGATTGCGCTGCTGGCTCACTTTATCCAACGCAAATGGGGCCTGACCGTCTTTGTCATCGCCTCCTTCCTGCTGATCCTCAACCTGGGGTACTGGCAGGAAACCATGGAAACCCTCGCGCAGGTGCTGTTCGCCACCCTGGTCTGCGTGGTCATCGGCGTGCCGCTGGGCATTGTTGCCGCGCACAAGCCGATGTTCTACACCATGATGCGGCCGGTACTCGATCTGATGCAGACCGTACCGACCTTCGTCTACCTCATCCCTACCCTGACCCTCTTCGGGCTGGGTGTGGTGCCCGGCTTGATTTCCACGGTGGTGTTCGCGATTGCCGCGCCGATCCGCCTGACCTACCTGGGCATCCGCGATGTACCGCAAGAGTTGATGGATGCCGGCAAAGCCTTTGGCTGCTCGCGCCGTCAGTTGCTCTCACGCATTGAACTGCCCCACGCGATGCCGAGCATTGCCGCCGGTATTACCCAATGCATCATGCTGTCGTTGTCGATGGTGGTGATCGCGGCGCTCGTCGGCGCCGATGGCCTCGGCAAGCCGGTGGTCAACGCACTCAACACCGCTGACATCGCCCTGGGCTTCGAAGCCGGGCTGGCCATCGTGTTGCTGGCCATCATGCTCGACCGTATCTGCAAACAACCCGACGCCAAAGTAGGGGGTGATGCATGAGCATTATCCGATTCGATAAAGTCGACGTGATCTTTTCCAAAGACCCACGCGAAGCGCTCAAGCTGCTGGACCAGGGCATGAGCCGTAACGAAATCCTGAAGAAAACCGGGCAGATTGTCGGCGTTGAAAACGCAAGCCTGGATGTGGAGAAAGGTGAGATCTGCGTGCTGATGGGCCTGTCGGGCTCCGGCAAATCCAGCTTGCTGCGCTGCATCAACGGCCTCAACACCGTCAGCCGTGGTCAGTTGTTCGTGGAGCATGAAGGTCGCCAGATCGACATCGCGTCCTGCACTCCCGCCGAGCTGAAAATGATGCGCACCAAACGCATCGCCATGGTGTTCCAGAAGTTCGCCCTGATGCCCTGGCTGACGGTGCGCGAGAACATCAGCTTCGGCCTGGAAATGCAGGGCCGTCCGGAGAAGGAACGGCGCACCCTGGTCGATGAAAAACTCGAGCTGGTGGGCCTGAGCCAATGGCGCAACAAGAAGCCCGATGAGCTGTCCGGCGGCATGCAACAGCGCGTGGGCCTGGCCCGTGCGTTGGCGATGGACGCCGATATCCTGCTGATGGACGAACCTTTCTCCGCCCTCGACCCGCTGATCCGCCAGGGCCTGCAGGATGAGCTGCTGGAGCTGCAACGCAAGCTGAGCAAGACCATCGTGTTCGTCAGCCATGACCTCGACGAAGCCCTCAAGCTCGGCAGCCGCATCGCGATCATGAAAGACGGCAAGATCATCCAGTACAGCGTGCCGGAAGAAATCGTGCTGAACCCTGCGGACGACTATGTGCGCACCTTCGTCGCCCACACCAACCCACTCAACGTACTGTGCGGTCGCAGCCTGATGCGCACGCTGGATAACTGCACGCGGGTGAACGGTTCGGTATGCCTGGACCCAGGCGCCGACTCCTGGCTGGACCTGGCCGAAGGCAACACCATCCAGGGCGCACGCCAGAATGGCGTGGTGATGAACCTGCAGAACTGGGCGCCGGGGCAAGCGGTGGAAGGCCTGGGCCGGGTGCCGACGCTGGTGGACTCCAATATCGGCATGCGTGACGCCTTGCAGATCCGCTATCAGACGGGGAACAAGCTGGTGTTGCATGACAACAACAAAGTGGTGGGGATCCTGGGCGACAGCGAGCTGTATCACGCCCTCCTAGGCAAAAACCTGGGCTGACCAACACCGCAAAACCCCTGAAGGAACCGGGCCAATGTGGGAGGGGGCTTGCTCCCGATTGCGGTGTATCAGCATCAAATGTGCTGACTGACACACCGCAATCGGGAGCAAGCCCCCTCCCACATTTAGCGCATTGCCTGGCTTCAGCTATAGACCCGGCCAAGGAGCTGGCGATGGCTTTCGAACTGATCGAGCACGTCACGGGTGATCTGCTCCTGGGTGAAGCCCATCAGGTCGTATTCCTGCGGCCCGTTGTGCAGGTACACCTCGGCGCGGTAGTAGCGGGTGCGTTCTTCTTCGGGCAGGTCAGTGGGCGCCGAGGAATAAGCATCCAGGCTGACTTCGTAGACGAACGGGTTGCCCTCTTCCATCTCGATCCGCACACCGATGCAGCGTTTGGATTTGCCCAGCAAGGTCTGCACTTCCAATCCCTGCTCGCGCAACGCTGTGGCGGCTTCTTCCAATGCCGGCGTGACGTGCTTGTCCATAAAGCGTTGCACGGTGCCCTGGCTCGGTTGCAGGTCGAGCGCGGTCAGGCGCTCGCTGAACCCCCGGCGCCCGCGTTCAGCCAACTGCGCCTGCTCTTGTTCGATGGCCACATCCTGGCGCATGGCCTTGTGCAAACCGAACATGAACAGAATCAGCACCACCGAGAACGGCAACCCCGCCAGCACCACCATGGTCTGCATGGCTTCGAAGTTGCCGGCGAACAGCAGGCCGATGGTCACCAGGGTGATCACCGCCGACCAGAAGATCCGCAGCCAGTGCGGCGCATCTTCATCCACGTTGCCGCCTTTGCACGACAGGTTGGCCATCATCACCGCGCCGGAATCCGCAGGCGTCAAGAACAGCACGAAGCCCACGAAGATCGACACGCCAATGACGATTTTCGACGCCGGGTAATGCTCAAGCAGCTGGTAGATGGCCATGGACGGCTGTTCCAGCGCAGTCTTGCCCAGCTCCACCGCGCCATGGTTCAGCACCAAGTCCAACGCCGAATTACCGAAGATCGACAACCACGCCAGGGTGAAGCCCAGCGGGATCAGCAGCACGCCGGCGACCAGTTCGCGCACGGTGCGGCCACGGGAAATGCGCGCAATGAACATGCCCACGAATGGCGCCCAGGAAATCCACCAGGCCCAGTAGAACAGGGTCCACAGGCCCATCCAGCGCTCGGTCTTGTCGGCGTCGCCTTCGTACACATAGAGGTCGAAGGTTTTCAGAATGATGCCGTTGAGGTAGTCACCGGTGTTTTGCACCAGGCCGTTGAGCAGGTGCAGGGTGGGGCCGAACAGCAGCACGAAGATCAGCAAACCGCTGAACAACACGATGTTGAGGTTGGACAGGCGGCGAATGCCATTCTCCACACCCGACACCGCAGCGATGGTCGCCACCGTGCTCATCACAATGATCACGATCAGCAGGTTGGTGTTGCTGTGCGCCATGCCGAACAGGTTTTCCAACCCGGACGACACCTGCATCGAACCGATCCCCAGGTTGGTCACCAGGCCGAGCAGGGTCACGAACATGCCGAAACCGTCCACCGCATGGCCGGCCGCGCCCTTCACCCAACGCTCGCCCACCAGCGGGTACAGCGCCGAACGCAGGGCCAGCGGCTGGTTGTGGCGGTACGCGAAGTACGCCACGGCCAGGCCGACCAGCGCATAGATCGCCCAGCCATGCAGGCCCCAGTGCAGGAAGGTCAGTTGCAGCGCCTGACGTGCCGCGCCATTGCTGGCGGCCGTGCCTTCGGGCGGGTTGAAGTAGTGGTCCAGGGGCTCGGAGGCGCCGAAGTACAGCAGCGAGATGCCGATGCCCGACGAAAACAGCATGCCGGCCCAGGCGCCGTAGCTGAAGTCCGGGGTGTCGTCCTTGCTGCCCAGTTTCAACTTGCCGTAGGACGAAAACGCCAGGCCGACCACGAACACCAGGTAGGCGGCGATGACCACCATGTAGTACCAGCCGAAGCTTTTCGACAGCCAGGCCTGGGCGACGCCGAGCATGCGCCCGGCCTCCTGCGGGGCGATGATCAGAATGGCGGTCAACAACAGAATCAGCGCGGTGGAGGTGTAGAACACCCAACCGTTGACCCGGACCTTTTCCGGCGGGGTCTTTATAAGAGAGGCAGAACTCATGGCGCAGATGCTCCGGGCAGTGCGAGAGAGAAACACAAGGCAACGGTTATCCCGGGACATCGATTTTTCGGCAGTCGACGGACGGGTGTTATAAAGACACCCCGAAAATCCCCAACCCCGCCGAAGCGGTAGCCAGGCCCTGATACGGCCTGTTTCAGGGGTTTTCGCAGGTGTCAGAGGGCGCGGCTCCCAGGTAGGAAATATCTGTAGGCAGCGACCATTTGTCGCAGAGCTTATTCTTTGTTGATTGAACGTTCAATCAAAACAAAATAGACTGGCCTTCAAGCCGATGGACGTGGATCGCCTGTCGGCAGGCCAAAGGAGAGGTGCTACATGCCCAAGGTCGGTATGCAACCCATACGCCGCCAGCAGTTGATCGAAGCCACCTTGACGGCCATCGATCAGGTTGGGATGGGAGATGCCAGCATTGCGCTGATCGCCCGCCTGGCGGGTGTCTCGAATGGCATCATCAGTCACTATTTTCAGGACAAGAACGGCCTGATCGCAGCGACGATGCGTTACCTGATGAACGCGCTGATCGAGAACGTCCAGGAACGCCGGCGTGCCCTGAACGATGACAGCCCAAGGGCGCATCTGCGGGTGATCATCGAAGGCAACTTCGACGCCAGCCAGGTCAACGGCCCGGCAATGAAAACCTGGTTGGCCTTCTGGGCGACCAGCATGCATCACCCGTCTTTGCACAGGTTGCAGCGGATCAACGATCACCGCCTGTATTCCAACCTGTGCTGCCAGTTCCGCCGTGCGATGCCGTTACCCGAGGCACGCAGCGCAGCTCGAGGCCTGGCGGCCCTGATCGACGGTTTGTGGTTGCGCGGCGCCTTGTCGGGAGACGCTTTCGACACGGAGCAGGCGCAACGGATCGCTTACGACTACATGGATTTCCAATTGGCCAAGCAGGTGAGTTAGAGCCCTTATAAACGCTCAACCCCTGAACGTCCGCCGCGCAGTATTGCCACATCCCCATGGCCCACTGTTCGACGGGTAACGCCAACCACTTATGCACTTGCGAGGACTTTATGGCCCGTTTCGACCTGCAAAAACTCTACATTGACGGCGGCTACAGCGACGCTGGCAGCGATGCCACCTTCGAAGCCATCAACCCGGCTAACGGTGAAGTTCTCGCCCAAGTGCAACGCGCCACCAAGGAAGACGTCGAGCGTGCCGTGGTCAGCGCTGAAAAAGGCCAGAAGATCTGGGCCGCCATGACCGCCATGGAGCGTTCGCGCATCCTGCGTCGCGCCGTCGACATCCTGCGCGAGCGCAACGATGAGCTGGCCGCCCTGGAAACCCTGGACACCGGCAAAGCCTTCTCCGAAACCAAGTACGTCGACATCGTCACCGGCGCCGACGTGCTGGAGTACTACGCGGGCCTGGTGCCGGCCATCGAAGGCGAGCAGATTCCGCTGCGCGACACGTCCTTCGTCTACACCCGCCGCGAGCCGCTGGGCGTGGTTGCTGGTATCGGCGCGTGGAACTACCCGATCCAGATTGCCCTGTGGAAATCCGCACCGGCCCTGGCCGCTGGCAACGCGATGATCTTCAAGCCAAGCGAAGTCACCTCGCTGACCACCCTGAAACTGGCCGAGATCTACACCGAGGCGGGCGTTCCAGCCGGCGTATTCAACGTACTGACCGGCAGCGGCCGTGAAGTCGGCACCTGGCTGACCGAACACCCACGCATCGAGAAAGTCTCGTTCACCGGCGGCACCGACACCGGCAAGAAAGTCATGGCCAGCGCGTCGAGCTCGTCGCTCAAGGAAGTGACCATGGAACTGGGCGGCAAGTCGCCGCTGATCGTGTTCGAAGACGCCGACCTCGACCGTGCGGCCGACATCGCGATGATGGCCAACTTCTACAGCTCCGGCCAGGTCTGCACCAACGGCACCCGTGTGTTCGTGCCCAAGCACCTGCAAGCGGCGTTCGAAGCCAAGATTCTTGAACGTATTGCGCGCATCCGTGTGGGCGACCCGCAAGATGACAACACCAACTTCGGCCCACTGGTCAGCTTCGCGCACATGGAGAGCGTGCTGGGCTACATCGCCAAAGGCAAAGAGCAAGGCGCACGCCTGCTGTGCGGCGGCGACCGCCTGACCGACGGCGCCTTGGCCAAGGGCGCCTTCGTCGCACCGACTGTGTTCACCGACTGCACCGATGACATGACCATCGTGCGTGAAGAGATCTTCGGCCCGGTGATGAGCATCCTCACCTATGAAACCGAAGAAGAAGTGATCCGCCGCGCCAACGACACCGACTTCGGTTTGGCTGCGGGCCTGGTCACTAAAGACCTGAACCGCGCGCACCGCGTGATTCACCAGCTGGAAGCGGGTATCTGCTGGATCAACGCCTGGGGCGAATCCGACGCGAAGATGCCGGTCGGTGGCTACAAGCAATCCGGTGTGGGCCGTGAAAACGGGATCAGCTCGCTGAATAACTTCACCCGCATCAAATCGGTACAGGTTGAGCTGGGCGATTACGCCTCGGTGTTTTAACACCCGGGATTTGTATTGCCTTTGAGGCTTGCCCCCGATGAGGCCCGACCTGACCACACATCAAGAGGGTGCATTCAATGTCCCAAGAATACGACTACATCATTGTGGGTGCCGGCTCTGCCGGTAACACCCTGGCGACCCGTCTGACCGAAGACGAAGGCGTCACCGTCCTGTTGCTGGAAGCCGGTGGCCCGGACTACCGCCTCGACTTCCGTACCCAGATGCCCGCCGCCCTGGCGTTCCCGCTGCAAGGCCGTCGCTACAACTGGGCCTACGAGACCGACCCAGAGCCACACATGGACGGTCGCCGGATGGAATGCGGTCGCGGCAAGGGCCTGGGTGGCTCTTCCCTGATCAACGGCATGTGCTACATCCGCGGCAACGCCATGGACTACGACAACTGGGCGAAATTGCCGGGCCTGGAAGACTGGACCTACCTGGACTGCCTGCCGTATTTCCGCAAAGCCGAAACCCGCGACATCGGCCCCAACGACTACCACGGTGGCGAGGGCCCGGTCAGCGTGACCACGCCCAAAGCCGGCAACAACCCGCTGTTCCACGCCATGGTTGAAGCCGGCGTGCAGGCCGGTTACCCGCGTACCGAAGACTTGAACGGTTACCAGCAAGAAGGCTTCGGCCCGATGGACCGCACCGTCACGCCGAACGGCCGTCGCGCCAGCACCGCACGCGGTTACCTGGACGTCGCCAAGAAGCGTTCGACCCTGACCATCGTTACCCACGCCCTCACCGACAAAGTGTTGTTCGAAGGCAAGCGTGCGGTCGGCGTGCGTTACCTGATCGGCGCCGCTGAAGAGCGTGTCGAAGCCCGTGCGCGTAAAGAAGTGCTGGTCTGCAGCGGCGCGATCGCTTCGCCGCAGCTGCTGCAACGCTCTGGCGTCGGCCCGGCCAAACTGCTGGAAAGCCTCGACATCCCGGTGGTCCACGACCTGCCAGGCGTCGGCGAAAACCTGCAGGACCACCTTGAGCTGTACCTGCAATATGCGTGCACTCAGCCGGTGTCGCTGTACCCTTCGCTGCTTTGGTACAACCAGCCGGCCATCGGTGCCGAGTGGCTGTTCAACGGCACGGGTATTGGCGCCAGTAACCAGTTCGAAGCCGGCGGTTTTATCCGTTCGCGTCCGGAATTCGAATGGCCGAACATCCAGTACCACTTCCTGCCGGTGGCGATTAACTACAACGGCAGCAACGGGGTGAAAGAACACGGTTTCCAGGCACACATGGGCTCCATGCGTTCGCCGAGCCGTGGCCGTGTGCAGTTGAAGTCGAAGAACCCACGGGACTACCCGAGCATCCTCTTCAACTACATGGCCACCGAGCAGGACTGGCAGGAATTTCGCGACGGCATCCGCCTGACCCGTGAAATCATGCAGCAGCCGGCGCTGGACCCATACCGTGGCCGCGAAATCAGCCCGGGTATCGAGGTGCAAACCGATGAACAGCTCGACCAGTTCATCCGCGAGCACGCCGAGACCGCGTTCCACCCGTCCTGCTCGTGCAAGATGGGCACCGACGAGATGGCGGTGGTCGATGGCGAGGGTCGCGTGCATGGCATGCAGGGCCTGCGTGTGGTGGATGCGTCGATCATGCCGATCATCACCACCGGCAACCTGAACGCTCCGACGATCATGATCGCCGAGAAAATCGCCGACAAGATCCGTGGCCGCCAGCCGCTACCGCGCAGCACCGCCGACTACTACGTGGCAGGCGATGCGCCAGTGCGTGGCAAGCCGCTGCGTGAAGTGGGGCCGCTGCGCAATAACTGATACACCGCCAACCGATCGTTCCCACGCTCCGCGTGGGAATGCCGCCCTGGACGCTCTGCGTCTGCTCTTGAGGTCGTGACGCGGAGCGTCACAGGATGCATTTCCACGCGGAGCGTGGGAACGATCACCTCCCCCTCCTTGATCAGCCCCCCAGCCCCGGCCTACTCTGTTGGCCTGCCCCGCGCTGAGCTGCCCACAAGGAAGGCCCCATGTTCGAACACCACGCCACGCTCAAACAACACTTCAGTGCCCTGCGCACCACCGCCCAATTCTTCTCCCTGCGCTATGTGCGCGAATCCGGCCGGTACCTGTCGGTGCGCAAGAACGTCGCCGAGCCGCCACACCTGAGCCATGACGAAGGCGCCATGCTCACCGTGCGCCTCAACGGCGTCGAAGCTTACGCCGCGACCAATGATCTGTCCCTGGCCGGCCTGCAAGCCGCCCTCGAACGTGCCGAACAGCAGGCCCGGCGGATCAAGCCCCACGCGCTGCTCGACCTGCGCGAGCAAGCGGTGTCGAGTGACGTTGCCGACTACCTGTCTCCCGACTTCGACCAGCCCTTCCCGTCCCTGAGCGACTGCTACCAACTGCTCGGCGATGAGTCGGCCGCCGTGCCCAGGGATGAGCGCCTGGTGAGCTGGGACGTCAGCCTCGGCCAGACCACGGTCGAACAGATCTACCTCAATACCGCTGGCGCACAATTGCGTCAGGCCCAGCGCTTTGTGTTTCCCGGCGTCAACGTCACCGCCTTCGATGGCAACGACAGCCAGACCCGCACCCTTGGCGGCAGCAACTTTGGCCAGCAAGGCGGGCTTGACGTGATCAGCCGCTTCGGCCTGATCGGCGCCGCGCCACGCGTGGCCGACGAGGCCCTGCAACTGCTGCTGGCACCGAACACGCCCCAGGGTCCGCGTGACCTGCTGCTGATGCCCGACCAGATGATCCTGCAGATCCACGAGTCCATCGGCCACCCGCTGGAGCTGGACCGCATTCTGGGCGACGAGCGCAACTACGCCGGTACCAGCTTTGTGAAGGCCAGCGACTTCGGCCATCTGCAATACGGCTCCAACCTGCTCAACGTGACGTTCGACCCGGACATCCCCGAACAGCTCGCCAGCTACAGCCATGACGATGACGGCAGCCGCGCCAGCAAGCAGTTCCTGATTCGCGAAGGGCTGCTGCTCAAACCTCTGGGCGGCGCGCTGTCGCAATTTCGCGCGGGGCTGGGCGGTGTAGCCAACAGCCGTGCCAGCAGTTGGAACCGCCCGCCGATCGACCGCATGGCCAACCTCAATATCGAGGCGGGTGACCAGAGCCTGGCCCAACTGATTGGCGGTATCGAACACGGCATCCTGATGTCGACCAATCGCTCCTGGTCCATCGACGACGCGCGCAACAAATTCCAGTTCGGCTGCGAATGGGGCCAACTGATCGAAAACGGCGAGCTCAAGGGCGTGGTCAAGAACCCCAACTACCGCGCCATTTCCGCGCAGTTCTGGCGCAAGCTCAGCGCGGTCGGCGATGCCAGTACCTTCAAGGTGCTGGGCACACCGAACTGCGGCAAAGGCGAACCCAACCAGGTGATCCGCGTCGGCCATGCTTCGCCGGCGTGTGTGTTCAGTAACGTCGACGTATTTGGGGGAGATGCCTGATGAACGACTTCAAGGCACTGGTGGACTGGCTCAAACAGGCCATCACCGAGCAGGAACAGTTTCACCTCGGCTATGCTGCTGAAGCGTCCGAGTTCGTGCGTTTCAACCACGCCCAGGTACGCCAGGCCGGCCAGGTGCAACAGGCCAGCCTCAACCTCAAGCTGATCAACGCCGGTCGCCATGCCGACCTCGGCATCACCCTGGCGGGTGATCCTCAGCTGGACCGCCAACGCCTCGCCACAGGCCTGCAACAGTTGCGCGAAACCTTGCCGTTGCTGCCGCCAGACCCCTACCTGCTGCTGAACCACAACGCCTGGCAAAGCCACAACGAACAACTGCGACCCTTGCCGGAACTGACCCAGGTGCTGCAAGACATCAGCCAGGCCGCCGAAGGCGTGGACCTGGTCGGCTTCTATGCCGCCGGCCCGATCAGCCGTGGCTTTGCCAGCTCCGACGGCGCGTTCGGCTGGCACCAGGCCAACAGCTTCAACTTCGACTTCAGCCTGTTCCATGCCAATGGCGAAGCGGTCAAGGCCAGCTATGCCGGGCACACCTGGGACAGTGCCGAGTTCGCCCGGCGCGTCCAGCAGGCCCGCGACCAGCTTGAGTTCCTCGGCCGACCGTTGCACCCGCTGGCACCGGGACAATACCGCGCCTACCTCGCTCCAGCGGCACTCGAAGAAATCATCAGCATCGTGACCTGGGGCGGTTTTTCCGCCCAGGCCATCGCCAGCAAGGGCAGTTCGCTGCAACGCCTGTATGCCGGGGAACAACACCTGAGCCCGCTGGTAACGGTGACCGAGCAGATCAGCGGTTCACTGAGCCAGGCATTTTCCACCGAAGGCTACCCGCGCAGTGACGTCACGTTGATCCATGCCGGCCAGGCCGACGGCCAATTGGTCAACTCGCGCAGCGCCGCCGAGTATGGCCTGAGCGCCAATGGCGCCAGCAGCGACGAATCCCCCAGCGCCTTGCAAATGGCCGCCGGTAACCTGGCCCAGGCCGATATCCTCAAGCAGTTGGGCACCGGGTTGTACATCAGCAACCTGTGGTACCTGAACTACTCCGACCTGCCAGCGGCGCGCCTGACCGGCATGACCCGCTTCGCCACGTTCTGGGTGGAAGACGGCGAGATCAAGGCGCCGGTCAGCACCATGCGCTTTGACGACAGCGTGTTCAGCCTGCTGGGTTCGCAGTTGGAAGCGCTGACCGCTGACCGGGAACTGCTGCTGTCGGCCAGTACGTATGGCCAGCGCAACACCGCGTCCAACCTCCTGCCAGGCGCCTTGGTCAAGCGCCTGACACTGACCTTGTAATCCAAGAAAATCCCCTGTGGGAGGGGGCAAGCCCCCTCCCACATTGTCCTGTGTTGATTTCGGACACTTCGCTGAGCCCCTTCCTACCGTTCAATCCCATACTCCGGGCAGCCTGTTGTCGCCCGCAATAAACCTCGTTATAAAAGCTAATGGCATACCGCCACACGACAGGGAGTGTTGCGATGACCCAGGCAAGTTTTGTCATAGACAAGCTGTACAAGCACTACAACGTCCACGTAGAGCAACTGGGCAACGACCCACACAGAAAAACCGTGCTGATGGTCAATGGCGCCCTGTCCACCACGCGCTCCTTTGCCCGCACCAGTAAATGCCTGGCCGAGCATTTCAATGTGCTGCTGTTCGACCTGCCCTTCTCCGGCTATTCCCGCGAGCACAATACCGACCTCGACCTGGTCACCAAGGATGACGAAGTGCAGATCCTGCGGGCGCTGGTGCAGCGCTTTGCGGTCAACCATCTGGTCTCGGCCTCATGGGGTGGCATCTCCACGCTGCTGACCCTGGCCCATAACCCGCCCTCCATCGAAAGCTCGGTGGTGATGGCCCTGGCGCCCAACCTCAACCAGGCGATGCTCGAGTACGTAGAGCGCGTACGCGTGTTGATCGAGGCCGATGACAAATCCGCCGTCGGCCATCTGCTCAACGAGACGGTCGGGAAATACTTGTCGCCCCGCCTCAAGCGCAACAACCACCGCCATCTGGCGAACATGGCCACCACCGAGTATCGCCAGGCACGCTTTCATATTCATCAGGTGCTGGCATTGGGCGATGGCAACTACCTGCCGGCGCTCAGGCAGATTGAAACGCCGGTGCACTTTCTCAACGGTACGCTGGACGAATACACCCCCGCCGCCGATGCACAACTGTTCGGCAGTTACGTGAGGCGCAGCAGTTTCGCCGTGGCCGAACATACTGGCCATTTGCTCGACCTGGAATCCCGCGAGGCAGCGCTGGCGGTGCACCGCGCCTTGCTGGATTTTTTGGTCGGCGAACACGCGGCCTTGTCGGACTTAGACGAACCGCCAGTGGGAAAAGCAGCGACGGATGGCGCATAATCGCCGACACATAGCCTGCTAACAAAAGGGATCCCATGCCGAATCGTGCCCCTCTCGACGCCAAGACCGCCCGCTGGCTCCCCTGGGTGGTAGCGATTGCCTTCTTCATGCAGTCGCTGGACGGGACGATCCTCAACACGGCATTGCCGGCCATGGCCCGGGACCTGGCGGAAAACCCGCTGCGCATGCAGGGCGTAGTCATTGCCTACATGCTCACCGTCGCCTTGCTGATTCCGGCATCCGGCTGGATCGCCGATCGCTTCGGTACCAAGAAAATCTTCTTCGGCGCCATTTTGCTATTCAGCATCGGATCATTGCTGTGCGCGCTGTCCAGCAGCTTGAGCATGCTGGTGGGTGCGCGGGTGATCCAGGGTTTGGGCGGGGCGCTGATGCTGCCGGTCGGGCGCCTGGTGGTACTGCGCGCCTATCCCCGTTCCGAGCTGGTGCGGATCATGGGTTTCATCACGATCCCCGGCCTGCTCGGCCCGTTGCTCGGCCCGACCCTGGGCGGCTGGATGGTGCAATACCTGACCTGGCACTGGATCTTCCTGCTCAACCTGCCGGTGGGCATGATCGGCTGCTATGCCGTGTGGAAATTCATTCCCGACCTGCGCGGCAGCGAGCGCACGCGCTTCGATGGCCTGGGTTTTGTGCTGTTCGGCGCGGCGATGGTGCTGATCACCATCGCCATGGAAGGCCTGGGCGAACTGCACTTGCCGCACCTGCGGGTGATGTTGCTGCTGTTCGGTGGCCTGGCGTGCCTGGCGGCATATTGGCTGCGCGCCGGGCATGTCGATAATCCGCTGTTCTCCCCGGTGCTGTTCAAGACCCGCACCTTTGCCGTGGGCATCCTCGGCAACCTGTTCGCACGCCTGGGCAGCGGCGCCCTGCCGTTTCTGGTGCCCTTGCTGCTGCAGGTGGCGCTGGGTTATTCGCCGTCGGAAGCCGGCATGAGCATGCTGCCGCTCGCGGCGGCGGCGATGTTTGCCAAGTCCATCGCCCGACCGCTGATCGAGCGCCTGGGTTATCGCGTGGTGCTCACCGGCAATACCCTGGCCCTGGGCGCGATGCTGGCGAGCATGGGCCTGGTCAGCGAGCAGACGCCCTATCCCGTGCTGCTGGGCATGCTCGCGGTGCTGGGCGCGATCAACTCCCTGCAATTCACCGCGATGAACACCGTGACGCTGATCGACCTCGACGACGCCCAGGCCAGCAGCGGCAACAGTTTGCTGTCGGTGGTGGCGCAACTGTCCCTGAGCCTGGGCGTGGCCTGTGCCGGTGCGCTGCTCGGCGGTTTTACCTTGGAGACCGGCAACGATGGGGTGAACACGGTACTGGGCGCGTTCCAGTTGACGTTCCTCACGGTGGGCATCATGGCCATGCTGGCGGCGGCGATCTTCCTGCAATTGTCGCCAAAAGACGGCAAACGCGTGGTCAGCCGCGAGCACGACCTGGAGCATTGAACGGCGGCTCGTCTAGAACTTGCGGGGAAATTCCCACGAGACTGGTACACTGCGCGACATTTTGTTTTGCAGAGCCAGTCCCGTGACCACCATCGCCACCGCTTTTAATACTTTGCCCCTGTCCGCCGCCATGCTGGCTAACCTCGACTCGCTGGGTTATGTCGAGATGACGCAGATCCAGGCGCAGAGCTTGCCGGTGATCCTCAAGGGGCTGGACCTGATCGCCCAGGCCAAGACCGGCAGCGGCAAGACCGCCGCGTTCGGTATAGGCCTGCTGAACCCGATCAACCCGCGCTACTTCGGTTGCCAGGCCCTGGTGATGTGCCCGACGCGCGAGCTGGCCGACCAGGTTGCCAAGGAAATCCGTCGCCTGGCCCGCGCCGAAGACAACATCAAGGTGCTGACCCTGTGCGGTGGCGTGTCCCTCGGCCCACAGATCGCCTCCCTTGAGCACGGTGCCCACGTGATCGTCGGCACCCCGGGGCGTATCCAGCAGCACTTGCGCAAAGGTTCGCTGGTACTGGACGGTTTGAACACGCTGATCCTCGATGAAGCCGACCGCATGCTCGACATGGGTTTCTACGACGCCATCGAAGACATCATCAGCAAGACCCCGCCGCGCCGCCAGACTCTGCTGTTCTCAGCCACCTACCCGGTGAGCATCAAGCAGCTGGCCTCCAAGTTCATGCGCGCCCCTCAACAGGTGAAAGCCGAAGCCTTCCACTCCGACGACCAGATCGAGCAGCGTTTCTACGAGATCTCGCCGGAAGAGCGCATGGACGCCGTGACCAAGGTGCTGGCGCATTTCCGCCCGGCTTCGTGCGTGGCGTTCTGCTTTACCAAGCAGCAAGTGCAGGAAACCGTGGATCACCTGACCGCCAAGGGCATTTCCGCCGTTGGCCTGCATGGCGACCTGGAGCAGCGTGACCGTGACCAGGTGCTGGCCATGTTTGCCAACCGCAGCACCTCGGTACTGGTCGCCACCGACGTGGCCGCCCGTGGCCTGGACATCGACGCACTGGACATGGTGATCAACGTCGAACTGGCCCGCGACTCGGAAATCCATATTCACCGTGTCGGCCGTACCGGTCGCGCGGGTGAGACCGGCATCGCCATCAGCCTGGTGGCGCCGTCCGAAGCGCACCGTGCCCAAGCCATCGAGCAGTTGCAAAAGTCGCCCTTGAACTGGGACCAGCTGGACAACCTCAAGCCGCAGAGCGGCGGCCCGCTGCTGCCGCAGATGAGCACCCTGTGCATCGCCGCCGGGCGTAAAGACAAGGTTCGCCCAGGCGACATCCTTGGCGCACTGACCGGCGATGCCGGCATTCCGGGGGCCCAGGTCGGCAAGATCGCGATCTTTGACTTCCAGGCCTTCGTCGCCGTGGAACGCGGGGTCGCCAAGCAGGCGCTGCAGCGTTTGAACGACGGCAAGATCAAAGGCCGTTCGTTGCGCGTGCGGATTCTGTAACTCGATCTCCTGCCTAATGAAGATCCAATGTGGGAGGGGGCTTGCTCCCGATTACGGTGTGTCAGTCAGTACATCTGTTACTGATACACCGCCATCGGGAGCAAGCCCCTCCCACATTTGACTGTATTCCAATTCAGAATTTGTATGAGGACATTGCTGTGCGCTCGACCGAAGTTGTGATCATTGGCGCCGGCGCCGCAGGCTTGATGTGCGCGCTGACCGCCGCGGGGCGGGGGCGCAAGGTGATGCTGATCGACCATGCGAACAAGGCCGGCAAAAAGATCCTGATGTCCGGCGGTGGCCGCTGCAATTTCACCAACCTGTACACCGAGCCGGCCAACTTCCTCTCGCACAACGCGCACTTCTGCAAGTCGGCACTGGCGCGCTATACCCAGTGGGATTTCATCGGGCTGGTGGCCAAGCACGGCGTGCCGTACCACGAAAAGAAACTCGGCCAGCTGTTCTGCGACAACAAGTCCAGCGACATCCTCGGCATGCTGCTCGACGAATGCATCCAGACCGGCGTGAGCCTGCACCTGGACACCTCGATTGAAGCCATCGCCAAGGTCGACCACGGCTACCAGTTGCAGACCACCCTGGGCGAACTGCGCTGCGAGTCCTTGGTGATCGCCACGGGCGGCCTGTCGATCCCGACCCTCGGCGCCACCGGTTTCGGTTATCAAGTGGCCAGGCAATTTGGCCATGAGCTGCTGCCGACCCGCGCGGGACTGGTGCCGTTCACCATCACCGATCAGCTCAAGGACTTGTGCGGCGAGCTGTCGGGCACCTCGGTGGACTGCCTGGTCAGCTGCAACGGCCAGAGTTTTCGCGAGAACATCCTGTTCACCCATCGCGGCCTGAGCGGGCCGGCGATCCTGCAGATTTCTTCCTACTGGGAATCCGGCGACACCGTGGAAATCAACCTGCTGCCCGACCACGACGCCCACGCCTGGCTGCAACAGCAACAGGCCGAGCGCCCCAACAGCGAGCTGAAAACCCTGCTGGGCGAGATTTTCACCAAGAAGATGGCCAATCTGCTGGCGGAGACCTGGTTCGCGTCCAAGCCGATGAAGCAGTACACCCACGCCGAAATCGCCGATATCGCTTCGATGCTCGGCAGCTGGCAGTTGGTACCGGCGGGCACGGAGGGCTATCGCACCGCCGAGGTGACATTGGGCGGGGTGGATACGCGGGAAGTGTCATCCAAGACCATGGAGTCGCTGAAAAGCCCAGGGCTGTACTTTATCGGTGAAGTGCTGGATGTAACCGGCCACTTGGGCGGGTTCAACTTCCAGTGGGCCTGGGCGTCAGGCTATGCGGCTGCGCAGTACGTCTGACTCAACACAGTTAAAAATGTGGGAGGGGGCAAGCCCCCTCCCACATTTGGTCTGTGGTGAGCCAGGGAAATATTTTGCGGGTGGATGTGATCACCACCCTTGCCGTGGCGTCCTTGATAGCTCAATTTAGCGGCATCGTCCCGGAAGACTCCCGACTTCATGTCATCGACCTCGTTCAAGCAGTCCCTGCGGCGCCTGTGGGCACTGGATAAATTCAGCTACAGCATTCGGGTATTCATCGCCCTGACCGGCAGCATGGCGCTGTGCTGGTATCAGGATGAAATGACGCTGTTGATCCCGCTGTTCCTGGGGATTATCGCCAGCGCCCTGGCCGAGACCGATGACAGTTGGCAAGGCCGCCTCAACGCCCTGGCGGTGACGCTGGTGTGCTTCAGCATCGCGGCGCTGTCGGTGGAACTGCTGTTCCCTTACCCCTGGCTTTTCGCGGCCTCCCTGGCCCTGGCCACGTTCGGCCTGACCATGCTCGGCGCGCTCGGCGAACGCTATGGCGCGATTGCCTCGGCCACATTGATTCTGTCGGTCTATACCATGATCGGCGTGGACCAGCGCGGCGGTGCCGTCAGTGATTTCTGGCACGAGCCCTTGCTGCTGGTGGCGGGTGCGGCCTGGTACGGCGTGCTGTCGGTGCTGTGGCAGGCGCTGTTTTCCAACCAGCCGGTGCAGCAGAGCCTGGCGCGGTTGTTCCGCGAGCTGGGGCGCTACCTCAAGCTCAAGTCGTCGCTGTTCGAACCGATCCGCCAGCTGGACGTAGAGGCGCGGCGTCTGGAATTGGCCCAGCAGAATGGCCGGGTCGTCGCCGCCTTGAACGCCGCCAAGGAAATCATCCTGCACCGCGTCGGCAATGGTCGCCCAGGCTCGAAGGTCAGCCGTTACCTGAAGCTGTACTTCCTGGCGCAAGACATCCACGAGCGCGCCAGTTCGTCCCATTACCCGTATAACGCCCTGGCCGAAGCCTTCTTCCACAGCGACGTGCTGTTCCGCTGCCAACGCCTGCTGCGCCAGCAAGGCAAGGCGTGCCAGGCCCTGGCCGAGTCGATCCAGCTGCGCCAGCCGTTCATCTATGACGACAGCTTCGCCGAAGCCCTGGGCGATTTGAACGCCTCCCTGGAACACCTGCGCATCCAGAGCAACCCGGCCTGGCGCGGCTTGCTGCGCTCGTTGCGCGCCCTGGCCGCCAACCTGTCCACCCTCGACCGCCTGCTCGGCGACGCGAGCAACCCCGACGCCCTGGCCGACGCCACCGACAGCAACCTGTTGGACCGCGCCCCGCGCAACCTCAAGGAAATGTGGACGCGCCTGCGCACCCAGCTCACGCCGACCTCGCTGCTGTTTCGCCACGCCCTGCGCCTGTCCCTGGCACTCACCGTCGGCTACGCCACGCTGCATGCCATCCACGCATCCCAGGGCTACTGGATCATCCTCACCACGCTATTTGTTTGCCAACCGAACTACGGCGCGACGCGACGCAAGCTGGGCCAGCGGATCATCGGCACCGCCATCGGCCTCACGGTGGCCTGGGCGCTGTTCGACCTGTTCCCCAGCCCGGTGGTGCAATCGATGTTCGCCATCGCTGCCGGCCTGGTGTTCTTTATCAACCGCACCACGCGCTACACCCTGGCCACGGCAGCGATCACCCTGATGGTGCTGTTCTGCTTCAACCAGGTGGGCGATGGCTACGGACTGTTCCTGCCACGCCTGTTCGATACCCTGCTCGGCAGCCTGATCGCGGGCCTGGCGGTGTTCCTGTTCCTGCCGGACTGGCAAGGCCGGCGCCTGAACAAAGTGCTGGCCAATACCCTGACCTGTAACAGCATCTACCTGCGCCAGATCATGCAGCAGTACGCCGCTGGCAAGAGCGACGACCTGGCCTACCGCCTGGCCCGTCGCAACGCGCACAACGCCGATGCGGCGCTGTCCACCACCCTGGCGAACATGCTGATGGAACCGGGGCATTTCCGTAAGGAAGCGGATGTGGGCTTCAGGTTCCTGGTGCTGTCGCACACTCTGCTCAGCTACTTGTCGGGCCTTGGCGCACACCGCGACACCCAACTGCCGGCCGAGGTGCGGGAGCAGTTGATCGACGGTGCCGGGCACGCCCTGGCGTTGAGCATCGACGAGATCGCCAGTGGGCTGGCGAATAAACAGCCGATTGCGATTCAGAGTGATGAGGAGGAAGCACTGGCGGCGCAGCTTGAGCAGATGCCGGATGAGATCGACGAAGGCCAGCGGCTGGTGCAAACGCAGTTGGCGTTGATTTGTCGACAGTTGGGGCCGTTGCGGACGTTGGCGGCGCACCTGATCAAGGATACCCGCGCGGCTTAGGCCGCTATCGGGGGCAAGCCCCTCTCAAAGTGGAATGCAGTCAAATGTGGGAGGGGGCTTGCCCCCGATGAGGCCCTCAAGAACACTACATCCCATGCGCCTTCATCAACCTGGCATAACTGCCATCCGCCTTCATCCTGGCAATCTCCCGATCAAAGCCGGCCACGATCTGCGCATGCTCGGGGTTCTTCAGGCTGACCAGGATATGCAGGCTGTTCTCACTCAGCGGCTTGCCCAGGAACTCCACGGCATTGCGCACCCTCGGTGACTCCCGCGCCAGGTAGTAACGCGCCACGTACTCGTCTTCCAGCGTCAGCCGTACACGGCCCGCCGCCAGCATGCGCACGGCCATGGCAAAGTTATGCACCGGGACTTTCTGTAACAGCGCATCCTGGTCGAATGCCGCCGAATAGGCATAGCCGCGCACCACGGCAATGCTTTCGTCGTGCAACTGTTCCAGGCTCTGATAATCGATAGCGTCGTCGCGACGCTTGATAAAACGCACACGGTTGACCAGATATTGCTCGGAAAACTGCCCCAGCTGCGTGCGGGCATCGTCGTACCACGCGTTGATCAGCACGTCGTAGCGCCCATCGCCTACACCCTTCAGCGCGCGCGCCCAAGGCACCTGCTCAAAATCACTGGCATACCCCGCCCGAGCCAGCGCGGTGCTGACGATATCCGTGGCCAGCCCGCCGTTGACCAAGGTGACATCGGTAAACGGTGGCCAGCCATCCGCCACCAGACGCAGACGCTGCGCCACCACCGGTTGAGCCAGCAGCAACACTGCAATCAAAGCAACGGCACGAGACAATCGCGGCATGCTTAAAATCCTTGGCGGACAGGCGATGGCCTGATAACAGTAGCTCATCAATGAGCGTCTATTGCTTATTACACAAAGAAGTCGGCCGCGCATGCACTGAATGATGGCAAATTGACGCTATTCACAAAATAGCCGGTTTTAGACAGCAGCGCCGGTCGCGCTTACTATCCCTGCCAAGCCTTTGACAAGAGCGCACATCATGACGGTTGATTGGGTCTGCAAACATCACGACGATCTGGGCAAGGAACAGCTTTACGCCATCCTGCGCCTGCGCGGCGAGGTGTTCGTCGTTGAACAGAAATGCGTTTACCAGGACATTGACGGGCAGGACCTGTCAGGCGATACCCACCACTTGATGGCCTGGAACGACAATGAGCTGGTGGCCTACCTGCGGCTGCTGGACCCAGAGACCCAGGGCGGCGATGTGGTGATCGGTCGAGTGATCGTCGCGCCATCGGCACGCGGCACCGGGCTGGGACATTTGATGATGGAAGAGGCCCTCAAGCAGATCGAGGATATCTGGCCCGAGACACCGATTTTTCTGTCAGCCCAGGCGTACTTGCAGGGGTATTACGGACGGTACGGGTTTGTGGTGGCGGGAGAGGAATACCTGGAAGACGATATTCCACATATCGGGATGCGACGAGTCTGAGGGCCTCATCGGGGGCAAGCCCCCTCCCACATTTGAATGTATTCACAAATCAAGTGTGGGAGGGGGCTTGCCCCCGATAGCGTCAGGCCAGGCACTGCAAGCCTTCAGGGATAACCCAATACCCGCTTGATCGACACCAGATTCCCCTCGATCCACCGTCGATCAATCGCCCCCCAATCACGAATCCGATAACGCCCGGCATGGTTACGGGCGCCATCCTCCTGCTCGAACTCGCACACAATATCCAGATCGGCCAACGCCGCAATCGTATCCTGCGCCGTGCGCCGGGGCATGCCAGTCGCTTCGGTCAATGCAGGGACGCTGCTGGCCAGCCCGCTGTCGATCAGGTACGCCACATACAGGCGGCGGTAGAAGCTGCTCTTGGTCTTGCTCACATCCATGGTCAATCGCCTTGTGATTAGGGCTTGCCCTGCAGATCGCGCCAGGTGAGGTACACCCGCAGGTCGAATTCCACCTGGTGGTAGCCGGGCATCATGTGTTCACAGAGTTTGTAGAACGCCTTGTTGTGGTCCGATTCCCTAAAGTGCGCCAGCTCGTGCACCACGATCATGCGCAGGAACTCGGGAGCCGCTTCCTTGAACAGCGAGGCGATGCGGATCTCTTTCTTGGACTTGAGATTGCCACCCTGCACCCGGGAAATCGTGGTGTGCAATCCCAGGGCGCGGTGGGTCAGGTCCAGGCGGTTATCAAACAGCACCTTGTCGATCGACGGCGCATTGCGCAGGTGTTCCTGCTTCAAGGCCAGGGCGTAGCTGTACAGGGCCTTGTCGCTCTGCACGGCGTGCCGCTCGGGATAACGCTGCTCCAGATAGGCGCCCAACTGGTCCTTGGCGATCAGCTGGCGAACTTGCTCCTGAAGGGCAGCGGGATAGGCCTGGAGGTATTTCAACGCGGTCATGGGGTCTGCAACGTGGTTCGGACAGGCGCCAGTGTAGCGAATTCAAAGCGCGTGAGGGTGCGACCAACCGACAACGTCCTCGGCCATCAGCGGCGCCGCCGCCCAGGTGCCCTGGATGAACGAGCAGCCATGGGCCTTGAGCCACTGCGACTGCTCAAGGGTTTCCACGCCCTCGGCGATCACCAGCACATCAAAATGCCCGCACAGCTCGATGATGCTGCGCGCCATCGCTGCATCCCGTGCCGAGCCTGGCAGGCGGGCCACCAATTGCGGGTCCAGCTTGAGGGTGTCGAACGCCAGGTCGCGCAGATGCGCCAGGGAGCACCGCCCTGAGCCAAAGTCATCCAGGGCGATACGCACCCCAAGCCCACGCAACAGCTTGAGCTGCTTGGTCGATTCCTCAAGGTTACTCATCAGGCAGTCTTCACTGATTTCCACTTCCAACTGCCGCCCCTGTAACCCGTGCCTTTCGAGGACCTGGCGCAGTTGGCTGGCCAGGTTGGGCATATTGAACTGGCTGCTGCTCAGGCTCACGCTCAGCACCAGCTCTTCATCGAACGCCGCTTGCCAGGCCTGGCGTTGGGCGGCGACTTGCTGGTAAATCCAAGTGCTCAACTGGCTGATCAAGCGCGCCTCTTCCAGCAACGGCAAAAACAGACCCGGCGACACATCGCCGACGCTCGGGTGCTGCCAGCGCAGCAACGCCTCGACACCGCGCAAGCGCCCGTCCTCCAGCGACACCTGCGGCTGGTACACCAAGGTGAATTCCTTGTTTTGAATCGCGGTGCGCACACTGTCTTCCAGCATCAGGCGTGAACGGGCTCGGCCGTTCATTTCCTGGTCGTA
Source organism: Pseudomonas sp. R1-43-08 (assembly GCF_003852255.1). Classification (NCBI taxonomy): domain Bacteria; kingdom Pseudomonadati; phylum Pseudomonadota; class Gammaproteobacteria; order Pseudomonadales; family Pseudomonadaceae; genus Pseudomonas; species Pseudomonas sp. R1-43-08. The sequence goes on along the minus strand of NZ_CP027734.1, from coordinate 484,575 downwards.
ATAGCGATACTGCTGACGGCCGGCGCGCTTGGCTTCGTACATGGCGATGTCCGCCGCGCGCAACAGGCCGCTCAGGTCCGAGCCACAGTCGGGAAACGTCGCAATACCGATGCTGACCCCAAGCATCACCTCCAGACCGTCGACCTGCTGGCACACCGACACCCGTTCGATCAGTTTTTCCGCAATCTTCGCCGCCTGCTCCGGGAACTCCAGCTCCAGCAAGGCAGTGAATTCATCCCCGCCCATGCGTCCCAGAATGTCGTAGGAGCGCAGGCACGCCTGCATCTGCTCGGAAACCCAGCGCAGCACGCGATCACCGGCGTCGTGGCCCAAGGTGTCGTTGACTCGTTTGAAGCCATCCAGATCCAGGTACAGCAACACTAGCGACTGCTCATTGCGCTCGCTGCGCGACAACATGTTGCCCACTGTCTGGTAGAAGCCGCGACGATTCAGCAGCCCGGTCAGCGGGTCGGTCACCGCCTGGAACTCCAGTTGCTGGTGCAAGTGACGCACCTCGGACATGTCCAGCACCGTCACCACCATCGCCTTCTGCTCTGCGGGCAAGGGCGCGCAGGACAACGCCACCGGCACCTGTTGACCACGGCTGGTGCGCAAGATGGCATCGTGCAAGCGCCACGTTTCGCCTTTGCGATAGGCCTCGTACATCGGGAACCCCAACCAGGCGGGCACATGGGGTTTTTGCAGGAAGCTCAAGAAACTCTCGCCTTGCAACTCCGCCATCGTGGCGTTGAGCAGCCTGGAGATCGCAGGGTTGGCATACTCAATCACGCTGCCCTCGCCCACCACCAGAATGCCTTCGGCGGCGTTGTCCAACACCGAGGCATTGAAGGCGCGAGCGGCCTCCAGGTCATGGCTCAACCGCTGCAGGGCGCGGCGATTATGCTGATGCTCCAACAGCGCCTGCACCTTGGGCTTGAGGATATGCGGGTCGAAGGGCTTGAACAGATAGTCGATCGCACCGCTGGCATAGCCTTTGAGCACCGCGTCGGGCGACTGTGCATCGGCGGTGAGAAAGATGATCGGCGTCATGCTCGTACGCTGGCTGCCCCGCATCAGGCGTGCCACCTCGAAGCCATCCATACCGGGCATGCGCACATCCAGCAATACCAGATCGACGTCGTAGACCAGTAGCAATTCCAGGGCCTCCATACCGGAAGCGGCGGTAATGATTCGCCAGTCTTCGCGCTGCAACACTGCACGCATGCTGACGAGATTTTCCGGGTAGTCATCGACCACCAAGAGAACTGAACTGCCGTCGCCGAGGTTTGGAGCGCAATCCATGCTACGTCTCTTCCTTAAGGAACTGCACCGGTCACTTCGGGTACTTTAAACCGGACAAATAATGAGGCCTCACTCTAGCCCCGGTTATAAAAAAGCAGAAGTAACGTCGATGCCATCATTGCGCCAAAGCCGAGGCAGCCGACTAACGGTAAGGCTCTGTAGCCCGCGTACCATGGGCAACATGGCTTTTTGGCATTCTGCTGACGCCAATAAATTGCCAGTCAGTGTTAACAACTTGGTTAACACCACCTATAAAGAACCTGTGCAGCCCTCGGGCTAAAGCTTTCACCCCTCGTAAAAGGCCAACACCATGATCGACCTTTCCACCTGGAACCTGAGCATTCCGGTCGGCTCCCCGCCCACGACCATCGAAACCCCGAAGCTGCTCAACGGCTTCAATGACCAGTACTTCCAGGCCGAAGGCAGCGATGTGCAGTTCTGGACCCCTGTCACCGGCACCCGCACGGAAAACGCCATCTACCCGCGCAGCGAACTGCGCGAAACCTACGCCGACGGGCGCCTGCGCAACTGGACCTACCCCGAGGCCGATAACTTCCTGCGCGCCACGCTCACCGTCAACCAGGTACCGTCCACCGGCAAGGTGGTGATCGGCCAGATCCACGCCTACGACAGTCAGAAACCGCTGATCAAGCTGGAGTACCAGTTCAAGGAAAAAACCCAGACCGGCAACATCGTCGCCAAAGTGCGCATGCGCCCGGACGAATCTGAAAGCCGGGTAATCATCGTTGCCTCCAATGTGCCACTGGAAAAGACCTTCACCTATGTGATCAACCTCAACAAAGCCGGGCTGCTCAGCGTGTACGCGGCCGACAGTGAGTGGAATGAACGCATCGGCGCAGCCTGGGCCGACAAGCCGCTGTACTTCAAGGCGGGGGTGTATGTGCAGGACAACAGTGGGGATAGCAAGGAAGGGGCAAAGGTGACGTTTGCGAAGTTGGATATTGATCATGAATAGGTGGACTGGCCTCAATGCGCGTAGGCCATGTCCGATGAGCGCGAGGGTCATTCCCCAGTAAGTGCAGACACTTGAATCCCCTGTGGGAGGGGGCTTGCTCCCGATGGCGGTGTATCAGCTTGCACATGCAGTGACTGACGCACCGCCATCGGGAGCAAGCCCCCTCCCACATTTGCCCTGCTTGGCCTGAGAGGCCGGTGTTCGTCCTACAGCACCGTTGCGGCCAGACAGATCGCCGCTTATAGTTCGCCTCGTCGCTGGCATTGATCGGTGGCAGGGTTTCGCAGCCCTACAGAGTTAATTCCGCACCCGTCAAAAACAGCCCAGGCTCCCGGCCGACGGTGTCTTTGTTATGGCGGCTGTGCGTGGGAGACCTTCGGGTCTGCCGGGTCTTAACTCCTCGGTCTGCGAACCCGCGTACAGCTGCCACCCAATTTGTTTCGCAGCAAACGGTGGCTATTCTTCTTTCGAGTTAAGGATTTGCCATGAACAACCAACTTCCGCCCCGCCGTTTTTATCCCTGCACTGAGTCCGCGACCGATTCGCCCGTGCTCTTGATCGACAGCGACGCCCCACTGCTCGACCTCCACGCCTGCCTGCGCGAACGCCTCAACGTCGCATTGGAACACCTCAACCTGATGGCCTGCTCCAGCCTGCCGGACTTCGCCGAGCGCGACCTGAACAACGTGGCCAACACCGCTCGCATTCTGGTGCAAGACGTGAGCGACGTGTTCCGGGTCATCGAACACCGTGGTTTCGATACACTGCCTGCAAACTGATCAAATCCCACCCACAAAAAAGCCCGCATCACTGCGGGCTTTTTTTGAAACGCGAGGCTTAGTTCACCTTGGCGTTTAGCTCACCTTTCAGGTAACGCTGGTACATCGCTTCCAACGAGATCGGCTTGATCTTCGAAGCATTACCGGCAGTACCAAAGGCTTCGTAACGTGCGATACATACATCACGCATTGCAGTCACGGTGGCGCCGAAGAATTTACGCGGGTCGAACTCGCTCGGGTTGGTGGCCATCAGGCGACGCATCGCGCCCGTGGAAGCCAGACGCAGGTCGGTGTCGATGTTGACCTTGCGCACGCCGTACTTGATGCCTTCGACGATTTCTTCAACCGGTACGCCGTAGGTTTCTTTGATGTCGCCGCCGTACTGGTTGATGATCGCCAGCCACTCTTGCGGTACCGAGGAAGAACCGTGCATCACCAGGTGGGTGTTGGGGATGCGTTTGTGGATTTCCTTGATGCGGTCGATGGCCAGCACGTCGCCGGTCGGTGGCTTGGTGAACTTGTAGGCGCCGTGGCTGGTGCCGATGGCGATGGCCAGGGCATCTACCTGGGTCTTCTTGACGAAGTCGGCGGCTTCTTCCGGGTCGGTCAGCATCTGGCTGTGATCCAGCACGCCTTCGGCGCCGATGCCGTCTTCTTCGCCGGCCATGCCGGTTTCCAGGGAACCCAGGCAGCCCAACTCGCCTTCAACCGATACGCCGCAGGCGTGAGCCATGGCCACGGTTTGTTGGGTAACGCGTACGTTGTACTCGTAATCGGTCGGGGTCTTGCCGTCTTCGCCAAGGGAGCCGTCCATCATCACCGAGCTGAAGCCAAGCTGGATCGAGCGCTGGCACACGTCAGGGCTGGTGCCGTGGTCCTGGTGCATGCACACAGGGATGTGCGGGAATTCTTCGATGGCCGCGAGGATCAGGTGGCGCAGGAACGGCGCACCGGCGTATTTGCGGGCACCGGCCGAAGCCTGGACGATCACGGGGGAGTCGGTCTTGTCAGCGGCTTCCATGATGGCGCGCATCTGCTCAAGGTTGTTGACGTTAAAGGCTGGGACGCCGTAGCCGAACTCGGCTGCGTGGTCCAGCATTTGACGCATGCTGATAAGTGCCATTGTGTTGTCTCTCCCGGTCGAGGGTCGTTAATCGTGCAAGCCTGCCGTAGCGGCGGCTGCTATTCAAGTTATTGCAGATCAAGGGGTTGAGCCTTGTGCTGCTGAATCGTTATTGCTGATGTAGCCGACTCAAATTCCAAGTTGAAACCGAATCAATGTGGGAGGGGGCTTGCCCCCGATAGCGGCCATCCTGACACCCATGTGCCGACTGACACACTGCAATCGGGGGCAAGCCCCCTCCCACATTTGGATCTCATCTCATGACAGATCTCAGTTGGCCTTACAGCCGCGCCCAATCAAATCATCCGTGGCCGTCCAGTAAATCAGGCCTTCCTCACCCTTGGTGTGAAACGCCAGCTGATCATTGCTGTACAGCACGCCCGAAGCCGCAACGTCCTGCTTGAGGCGATAAACCTGGTCGGAACCGCCGAGGCGTACATCCACCTCAGTGCGGGCCGGGTTGGCGAAGCGCCAATTGACCTCGGCCTTGCTGTCGCAGGTCCACGTCGTCCATTTACCTTCCGGCCCAGCCTTGTCGAACATGTTCATGCTGCTGCAACCGGCCAACAAGGCCAGGGTTGCCAGGGCGATAGCGCCTTTCATTGCCAATCCTCGCAGGGCGACACAAGGCCGCCATTGCTGTGGGTTAGTGGATCAGACCCGTCAAGGGCAACCCTGTTCCTGACCGTTGGGCGCGGAGTCGTATTTCTCCAGCCGGTCATTGCCCATGCGCTTGTTGATCACCGGCATGGTCTCGGCTTGCCAGTCGGCCTGGTAGCAGCTTTTCTTCTGCACCGGCCCCGGCTTTTCAGCTTCCGGCGCCGCGCTTGGCGTGCTGCTGCAGCCGGCCAACAGGCCCACTGCTATCACCAGTGCCAACGACTTGATCATGGGACGCTCCTTTTTCCTGATCACGCGCGCCTTAACCTTTGGCTCGGGTTTCCAGCACTTCAACGGCCGGCAGTACTTTGCCCTCGACGAACTCGAGGAACGCACCGCCGCCGGTAGAAATGTAGGAGATCTGATCAGCAACGCCATATTTATCGATGGCCGCCAGGGTGTCGCCACCCCCCGCGATGGAGAATGCCGAGCTTTCAGCGATGGCTTTGGCCAACACCTTGGTGCCGTTGCCGAATTGGTCGAATTCGAATACGCCGACCGGGCCGTTCCACAGAATGGTCTGGGAGGCTTTCAACAGCTCAGCGAAGTTGGCTGCGGTTTGCGGCCCGATATCCAGGATCATGTCGTCGTCGGCTACGTCAGCGATGAGCTTGACGGTGGCTTCGGCGCTTTCGGCGAATTCCTTGGCGACCACCACGTCCACCGGCAGCGGCACGCTGACTTTGGCGGCGATGGCGCGGGCGGTGTCGAGCAGGTCCGGCTCGTACAGCGACTTGCCCACCGGGTGGCCGGCTGCGGCCAGGAAGGTGTTGGCAATGCCGCCGCCGACGATCAGCTGATTGCAGATCTGGCTGAGGCTGTTGAGTACGTCCAGCTTGGTGGAGACTTTGGAACCGGCCACGATGGCGGCCATCGGTTGCGCCGGAGCGCCCAGGGCCTTGCCCAGCGCATCCAGCTCAGCGGCCAGCAGAGGGCCGGCAGCGGCGACCTTGGCGAACTTGGCCACGCCGTGGGTCGAGCCTTCGGCGCGGTGGGCGGTGCCAAAGGCGTCCATCACGAACACATCGCATAGCGCCGCGTATTGCTGGGCCAGCTCGTCGCTGTTCTTTTTCTCGCCCTTGTTGAAGCGCACGTTTTCGAACAGCACGATGTCGCCAGGCTTGACGTCAACGCCGCCCAGGTAGTCAGCCACCAACGGTACGTCGCGGCCCAGGGCCTTGCTCAGGTATTCGGCCACAGGTTTGAGGCTGTTTTCAGCGGAGAACTCACCTTCGGTCGGGCGACCCAGATGGGAGCAGACCATCACGGCCGCGCCTTTTTCCAGGGCCAGCTTGATGGTCGGCAGCGAGGCCAGGATTCGCGCATCGCTGGTGACAACACCGTCCTTGACTGGGACGTTGAGGTCTTCGCGAATCAGTACGCGCTTACCTTGCAGATCGAGGTCGGTCATCTTCAACACGGTCATGGGTCGCAGTTCCTGAATTACTGTTGAGGTTGTTTGGAAGCCACTTGCAGATAGTGTTCTGCAACATCGAGCATTCGGTTGGCAAAGCCCCATTCGTTGTCGAACCAGGCCAGGATGTTCACCAGCCTCGGGCCGGAAACGCGGGTCTGGCTGGCATCGACAATCGCCGAATGCGGGTCATGGTTGAAATCGCAGCTGGCGTGGGGCAACTCGGTGTAGGCCAGCAAGCCTTTGAGCGGGCCGCTGGTGGCGGCGTCGCGCAATATCCGGTTGACCTCCACCGCATCGGTATCGCTCACGGTTTGCATGGTGATGTCCAGACAGGACACGTTCACCGTCGGCACCCGTACCGCTTTGGCCTGGATTCGCCCGGCAAGTTCCGGCAGCAATCGCTCGATGCCACGCGCCAGGCCGGTGGACACCGGAATCACTGACTGGAACGCCGAACGCGTGCGGCGCAGGTCTTCGTGGTGATAGGCGTCGATCACCGGCTGGTCGTTCATGGCCGAGTGGATCGTGGTGATCGACACGTAGTCCAGGCCGATCGCCTGGTCCAGCAGGCGCAACAACGGCACGCTGCAGTTGGTGGTACACGAGGCGTTGGACACCAGCAGCTCGGCGCCGGTCAGGCAGTCCTGGTTGATGCCGTAGACGACGGTGGCGTCCACATCCGCCTCGCTGGCCATCGGCTGGGAAAACAGCACGCGCGGAGCGCCGGCATCAAGAAAACGCTGGCCGTCGGCACGGGTGTGGTAGGCACCGGAGCACTCCAACACCAGGTCGACGCCCAGCGCCGCCCAGTCGATGCCCTCGGGGTGGCACTGCGCAGTACTTTTACGCAGTCGCCATTGATATGCAGACAATCGTCCTCGACCCGCACTTCGCCAGGGAAGCGGCCATGGGTGGAGTCGAAACGTGTCAGGTATTCGATGCTGGCCATGTCGGCCAAGTCGTTGATCGCAACAATTTCAAACCCTGCCGCCGCCCCTCGCTCGAACAGAGCACGCAAGACGCAACGACCAATGCGGCCGTAGCCGTTGAGTGCAACTTTGTAGGGACGCGGTTGGGGCATGGGGTTCTCGCAGTAGGGGCGACACAAACCACTGTAGGAGCGAGCTTGCTCGCGAAGAACTTGAGAGCGCCGCGTTAAACCAGAAACGCTGCGTTATCGTTAACGATCTTCGCGAGCAAGCTCGCTCCTACAGTAGAGGCGGTGGTCAGTGGGCCACCGCGTTAGCGCCTTAGTCTTCCAACAACTCTTCAGCCTGGCCCAGGATGTTTTCCAGGGTGAAACCGAACTCTTCGAACAAGGCAGGTGCCGGTGCCGACTCACCGTAGGTGGTCATGCCGATCACGCGGCCTTCCAGGCCTACGTACTTGTACCAGTAGTCGGCGTGAGCCGCCTCAATGGCGATACGTGCGCTGACCTGCAACGGCAATACCGATTGCTTGTAGCCGGCGTCCTGGGCTTCGAACACGCTGGTGCACGGCATGGACACTACGCGAACGTTGCGGCCCTGGGCGGTCAGCTTGTCGTACGCCTGAACGGTCAGGCCCACTTCGGAACCGGTGGAGATCAGGATCAGTTCCGGCTCACCGATGCAGTCCTTGAGCACATAGCCACCACGGCTGATGTCGGCGATCTGCGCGTCGGTACGCACCTGGTGCTGCAGGTTCTGGCGCGAGAAGATCAGCGCCGAAGGGCCGTCCTTGCGCTCGATGGCGTGCTTCCAGGCCACGGCGGATTCCACCGCGTCGGCAGGGCGCCAGCAATCCAGGTTCGGCGTGGTGCGCAAGCTGGTCAATTGCTCGACCGGCTGGTGCGTCGGGCCGTCTTCGCCCAGGCCGATGGAGTCGTGGGTGTACACATGGATCACGCGCTTCTTCATCAGCGCGGCCATGCGTACCGCGTTGCGGGCGTACTCCATGAACATCAGGAAGGTCGCGCCGTAAGGCACCAGGCCGCCGTGCAGCGACACGCCGTTCATGATGGCGCTCATGCCGAACTCGCGCACGCCGTAGTACATGTAGTTGCCGCTGGCGTCTTCGGCCGACACGCCTTTGCAGCCTTTCCACAACGTCAGGTTGGAACCGGCCAGGTCGGCCGAACCGCCGAGGAACTCAGGCAGCAGCGGGCCAAAGGCGTTCAGGGTGTTCTGGCTGGCTTTACGGCTGGCAATGGTCTCGCCCTTGGCCGCGACTTCGGCGATGTAGGCCGAGGCTTTTTCCGAGAAATCGGCCGGCAGGTCACCGGCCAGGCGGCGTACCAGCTCATTGGCAAGCTCAGGGAATTCGGCGGAGTAGGCAGCGAAGCGCTGGTCCCACTCGGCTTCGGTGGCCAGGCCTTTTTCCTTGGCGTCCCACTCGGCGTAGATGTCGGCCGGGATCTCGAACGGGCCGTGGTTCCACTTCAGCGCTTCGCGGGTCAGGGCGATTTCCGCGTCACCCAGCGGGGCGCCGTGGCAGTCTTCCTTGCCTTGCTTGTTCGGCGAGCCGAAGCCGATGGTGGTCTTGCAGCAGATCAGGGTCGGCTGCGCGCTCTTGCGAGCGGTGTCGATGGCGATCTTGATTTCTTCCGGATCGTGGCCGTCGACGTTGCGGATCACCTGCCAGTTGTAGGCTTCGAAACGCTTGGGGGTGTCATCGGTGAACCAGCCTTCGACTTCGCCGTCGATGGAAATGCCATTGTCATCGTAGAAGGCAATCAGCTTGCCCAGGCCCAAGGTGCCGGCCAGGGAAGCGACTTCGTGGGAAATGCCTTCCATCATGCAACCATCACCCAAAAATACGTAGGTGTGATGATCGACGATATCGTGGCCCGGGCGATTGAACTGCGCGCCCAAGACTTTTTCAGCCAGCGCGAAGCCAACCGCGTTAGCGAGGCCCTGGCCCAGGGGACCGGTGGTGGTCTCGACGCCTGGGGTGTAGCCGAATTCCGGGTGGCCCGGGGTGCGGCTGTGCAACTGGCGAAAGCTCTTGAGGTCATCGATGGTGACGTCGTAGCCGCTCAGGTGCAGCAGCGAATAGATCAGCATCGAGCCGTGGCCGTTGGACAGTACGAAACGGTCACGGTCGGCGAACGACGGGTTGCTCGGGTTGTGCTTCAGGTAGTCACGCCAAAGTACTTCGGCGATATCCGCCATGCCCATCGGGGCACCGGGATGGCCGCTGTTGGCTTTTTGCACGGCATCCATGCTGAGGGCACGAATGGCGTTGGCACGCTCACGACGGCTGGGCATCGCTGATCTCCTGGGGGCTTGAACAAAGAAACGGAAAAAAGGACCGGCATTTTCCCTCAGCCACCGCCTGCGGGCAATGACAGATAGTCACTTGAAGCGGTTTTTCCTGCGGTTTGCCCGCCAATCCCTTGCAGAACCCGGATGCCGGTTCGTCCAAAGGTTATAGCGCCCGCTTATAACTGCCACTTATCGATCAATATCAAAACTTTTTGATATTGGCCTTGCGGCGATTACCACCCGTCACTAGACTGCTGGCCTTATGAACCTACCCGTGCCCTCCCTGCGTCCTGACGACGGCGATGAACTGGCTGCCCTTTGCAAGGCTGCAGGTGATCCGTTGCGCTTGAACGTATTGCGCGCACTGGCCAACGATTCCTTCGGCGTATTGGAGCTGGCGCAGATCTTCGCCATCGGCCAGTCCGGCATGAGCCATCATCTGAAGGTACTGGCCCAGGCCGACCTGGTGGCGACCCGCCGCGAAGGCAATGCAATTTTTTACCGTCGCGCCCTGCCCCACACCGAGTTGCTCGGCGGCAAACTGCACGCCGCCCTGCTTGACGAAGTGGACAGCCTGGACCTGCCGAGCGACGTACAGTCGCGCGTCAGTCAGGTCCATGGGCAACGCGCCGCTGCCAGCCAGGATTTTTTCGCACGGGTTGCCGAGAAATTTCGTGCTCAGCAAGACCTGATCGCCGGCTTGCCCCAGTACCGCGAAAGCGTACTGGCGCTGCTGGACAAGCTGAGCTTCAGCAATGAGGCTACGGTCCTGGAAGTCGGCCCTGGCGATGGCGGTTTCCTGCCGGACCTGGCGCGGCGCTTTGGCCAGGTGACGGCGCTGGACAACAGCCCGGCGATGCTTGAACTGGCGCGCCAGCTGTGTGAACGCGAGGCGTTGGGCAACGTCCGCCTGCAACTGGCCGACGCCCTGAGCGACACCCGCCTGCGGGCCGATTGCGTGGTGCTGAACATGGTCTTGCACCACTTTGCCGCCCCCGCCGACGCGATCAAGCAAATGGCCGGGTTGCTGCACCCCGGCGGCAGCCTGCTGGTAACGGATTTATGCAGCCACAACCAGAATTGGGCCAGGGAGGCCTGCGGTGATCTCTGGTTGGGTTTTGAACAGGACGATCTGGCCCGTTGGGCCACCGCTGCGGGACTCGTTCCCGGGGAAAGCCTCTATGTAGGTTTACGTAATGGTTTCCAGATTCAGGTCCGCCATTTTCAGCGACCGACTGGCGACACTCACCATCGGTAAATATCAGGAAAACATCGAGATGAGCGAATACTCCCTTTTCACCTCCGAGTCCGTGTCTGAAGGGCATCCGGACAAAATCGCCGACCAGATTTCTGACGCGGTGCTGGACGCCATCATTGCTGAAGACAAGTTCGCCCGTGTGGCGTGCGAGACTCTGGTGAAAACGGGCGTGGCGATCATCGCCGGCGAAGTCACCACCACGGCCTGGGTCGACCTGGAACAGATCGTGCGCGACGTGATCACCGACATCGGCTACAACAGCTCCGACGTCGGCTTTGACGGCGCGACCTGCGGCGTGATGAACATCATCGGCAAGCAGTCCCCTGACATCAACCAGGGCGTCGACCGCGCCAAGCCTGAAGATCAAGGCGCTGGCGACCAGGGCCTGATGTTCGGCTACGCCAGCAACGAAACCGAGGTGCTGATGCCCGCGCCGATCACCTTCTCTCACCAGTTGGTACAGCGCCAGGCCGAAGCACGTAAATCCGGCCTGCTGCCGTGGCTGCGCCCGGACGCCAAGTCCCAGGTCACCTGCCGCTACGAAGGCGGCAAAGTGGTGGGTATCGACGCCGTCGTACTGTCCACCCAGCACAACCCGGATGTCTCCTACAAAGACCTGCGCGAAGGCGTGATGGAGCTGATCGTCAAGCACGTACTGCCTGCCGAGCTGCTGAGCAAGGACACCCAATTCCACATCAACCCGACCGGCCAGTTCATCATCGGCGGCCCGGTGGGCGACTGCGGCCTGACCGGTCGCAAGATCATCGTCGACAGCTACGGCGGCATGGCCCGTCACGGCGGTGGCGCGTTCTCCGGCAAGGATCCATCCAAGGTCGACCGTTCCGCTGCCTACGCCGGTCGTTACGTGGCCAAGAACATCGTCGCCGCCGGCTTGGCTGAACGTTGCGAGATTCAGGTGTCCTACGCCATTGGTGTGGCCCAGCCTACTTCGATCTCGCTGAATACCTTCGGTACCGGCAAGATCAGCGATGACAAGATCGTCAAGCTGGTGCGCGAGATCTTCGACCTGCGCCCTTACGCGATCACCACCATGCTCGACCTGCTGCATCCGATGTACCAGGAAACCGCAGCCTACGGCCACTTCGGTCGTACCCCTGCGCAGAAGACGGTCGGCGACGACACCTTCACCACCTTCACCTGGGAAAAAACTGACCGCGCCAACGACCTGCGTACCGCTGCCGGTCTGTAATCGTTCGCGGCTGACAAAGCCCCGCCAGGTTCGCCCGGCGGGGCTTTTTGATTTTCAAAGATTGCAACAAAATCGTTGAAACCGAGGCCGAAGTCGACGCGGCCAGCAAAATCGGGCGGCCGAGGCTGATAACCACGACGCGCCGGAGGCGTTGGACGGCTGGTTCAAGCAGGCAGAAACACCCGGTAAAAAGCCCCGCTCGGTCGGGGCTTTTTTGTGGCCGTGCGGATCACTTAGGCTGAACGCCCTTTTCGAGCAAGGATGCTCCCGATGCGCGCGTCAATGGTTCTCCTGATTGGCTTTCTATCGTGCTGGGCCTGGGCCGAAGACTGTCCCGAGGATGCCCGAGCGCAAATCGACACGTTGACCAGGCAGGTCAGCCAGTGGGATGACGTCTACCATCGACAGGGTCAATCCCCCATCAGCGATGAACTGTACGACCAGGCCCGCCAACGCCTGACTCATTGGCGCAAATGTGACCTTCAACCCACACCCAGGGCTTACAACCCGCTGGCAAGCTCACGCGGCACGCTACGCCACCCGGTCGCGCATACCGGCCTGGAGAAGCTGCTGGACGCGTCCGATGTGGGTGAGTGGCTCAGCACCCGCCAGGACGTCTGGATTCAACCCAAGGTCGACGGGGTAGCCGTGACCCTGGTGTATCGCAAGGGCCAGCTGCACCAACTCATCAGCCGCGGCGATGGCCTGCTCGGTCACGATTGGACAGCTTCCGCGCGCAAGATGCCGGGTATCGTCCAGCAACTGCCGGACCCCGTCGACGCCGTGCTGCAAGGCGAGCTCTACTGGCGCCTCGACGGTCACGTACAGTCGGCAAACGGCGGGCTCAACGCGCGTAGCAAAGTGGCCGGCTTGATGAACCGACGCCAATTGAGTGACACCGAGGCGGGCGGGATCGGGTTGTTCGTCTGGGCCTGGCCCGAAGGCCCGGCGAGCTTCACCGAGCGCCTGGCCACGCTGGCACGGTGGGGGTTCACCGACAGCCAGCGGTATAGCCAGTCCATCGACAGCATCAGCGATGCCACGCGCTGGCGTACACATTGGTACAACCATCCGTTGCCGTTCGCCAGCGACGGGGTGGTGTTGCACCAGGCTGCGCGCGCACCCGCCAAACGTTGGCAAGCCAGCGCACCTTACTGGGCGGTGGCCTGGAAGTACCCTGCGACCAAAGCGCTGGCACTGGTACGCAAAGTACAGTTCAGGATCGGGCGTACCGGGCGTATCACACCGATTCTCGAACTGGAACCGGTGCGACTGGATGACCGGCAAATCAGCCGAGTCAGCGCGGGTTCGTTGAGAAACTGGCAGGCCCTCGACATCCGGCCCGGCGATCAGGTATCCATCAGCCTTGCCGGCCAGGTCATTCCCCGGCTCGACGAGGTGATCCTGCGCAACAACACCCGAGTGGAAGTGCCAGTACCCGATACTCGAGACTTTCACGCCTTGAGCTGCTGGCAGCTGGACCCTGGCTGCGAGGAGCAACTGCTCTCGCGCCTCACCTGGCTGAGCAGCAACCAGGGCCTGGCCTTGCCACATATGGGGCGGGAAACCTGGAACGTATTGATCCAGGCCGGTCTAATCGCAGGCTTTCTCGATTGGTTGACCCTGGATGCGGCAGAGCTTGCTAACATTGATGGCTTCGGCGAACGCACCCGCGCGCGGGTGCTCGACAGTATTCACAGCGCCCGGCAACGCCCGTTTGCACAATGGCTCAAAGCCCTTGGCGTACCGCCTGCGGCGCGCAACAACCTGGAGGGCGACTGGCATACCCTGGTCGCCAAAGACACCCAAGCCTGGCTGGCCTCGGACGGCATCGGCCCGGGCCGCGCAGCGCAACTGAGCGCCTTTTTCCGCGACCCGCAGGTCCAGGCATTGGCTGAAACATTACGTGAAGCCGGCATAGACGGTTTCTGAGTCCGGCCCGACCCTCTGAATGCTACTTGGAGTCCTTATATGAAATTTCTTGCCCCTCTTGCCTTGCTGACTGTCGCAAGCTTCATGGCCACGCCGGTGCTGGCCGCCGACGAAGCGCCCGAACTGACCGGCTGCGCCGCCAAGCGCCAGGCCATCAGCACCCAGATCGAACAGGCCAAGGCCCATGGCAACAGCGCCCAACAGGCCGGCCTGGAAAAAGCCCTGAGCGAGGTCACCGCCAACTGCACTGACGCATCGCTGAAGAAAGAACGCGAAAACAAGGTGCTGGATGCCAAGCACGAAGTCAGCCGCCGTCAGGCCGACCTCGACAAGGCCATGAAAAAAGGCGATCCGGACAAGATCAACAAGCGCAAGGACAAGCTCGCCGAATCGCGCAAAGAACTGCAGGATGCGGTGGAAGAACTCGACCAGTAAACCGGTCAGTGGTCCCGAAACTGCTTATGGCAGGCGCTGCAGGCATCTTCAACTTTCTGCACTGCAGGTTGAAGATTGCTGGCCTTATAGGGCTGGACCCGGCTTGCGATCACCAATTCACCGGTGGCCGCTTCAAGGTCGCGGGCCATTTGCTGGAACTGCGCCTGCTTTTGCCACACCTCGTCCCTGGCACTGGTGTGGTCCTCTTCACGCACGTTCGGGAAGTGCTGCCAGGGTTGATGGGACAACGCGTCCAGCTTGACCGCGCCGTCGGCGAACTGGGCGCCGTCGAAAGGGATGCGCCCGCGCAACATGCCGCCCAGGCCTTCGGCGGTCTTGAGCATCTGTTTGAAGATCGCCTTGCGCTGGCCCAGGGGGGAATTGGGGTCAACCCCGCCGCAGGCGGACAAGGCCAGGCAGGCCAACACTACAACGGTCATATTTTTTAAAGTCATGGTGGCTCAGGGTCACGGAAACGGCGGTCAGTATCCCCGCCCCCTCCGCAAAGACCAATAGCCCTATTAATAATAAGGATTGCCCAAGCGCGAAAAAGCACGGGCAATCGCTTCAGGAATTACGTGCATGAATGTCAATTGGAAACCCTGGAGCCGCTTGGCGTGGGCTCTACCGATGATCGCGCTGCTGGCCGGCTGCGACGTGGGCAAAGACGCTGGCAAAGAGACAGCCAAAGAAGAGGCGCCCAAACCCCATGCCGTCGCCACTTACGTGAGCGCTCCGTGGGAAGCGCTGCCGGCGGTTTCCGACAGCGACTTGCTGGCGGGCTTCGAATCCTGGCGCAGTGCCTGTCAGCGCCTCAAGGCCGACCCGATCTGGAGCGCGACCTGCGCAGCGGCAGCCAGCGTACCGGGCAATGCCGTGGCGGTTCGCGGGTTTCTTAAAGAGCGCCTGGATGTATTCGGCCTGCGTTCAGCCGACAACACCCCGAACGGCCTGATCACCGGCTACTACGAGCCGGTCTACCCCGGCAGCCTGACCGAAACCGCCACCGCGCATGTGCCGGTGTACGGCGTGCCGGATGACCTGATTATCGTCAACCTGGAAGCAATCTACCCGGAACTCAAGGGCAAACGCCTGCGCGGCCGCCTGGAAGGCCGCGTGCTCAAGCCGTATGACGATGCCAGCACCATCAACGGCCAGGGCTCGACCGCCAAGCCGATAGCCTGGCTGACCGATCCGATGGACCTGCAATTCCTGCAGATCCAGGGCTCTGGGCGTATTCAACTGGCCGGTGGGCGTCAACTGCGCGTGGGGTATGGCGACCAGAACGGCTACCCCTACCGCCCTATCGGCCGCTGGCTGGTCGAGCAAGGCGAGCTGAAAAAAGAAGAGGTGAGCATGGGTGCCATCAGCGCCTGGGCCAAGGCGCACCCGCAGCGTATTCCAGAGTTGTTGGCGAGCAACCCCAGCTATGTATTCTTCAGCGCCCGCCCCGACAGCAACGAAGGGCCGCGCGGGTCGCTGAATGTACCATTGACGGCGGGGTACAGCGTGGCGGTGGACCGCAAGGTGATTCCGCTGGGCAGCCTGCTGTGGCTGTCGACCACCAAACCTGACGGTTCAGCCATCACCAGACCCGTCGCAGCCCAGGACACCGGGGGGGCAATCACCGGCGAAGTGCGGGCAGACTTGTTCTGGGGCACAGGCGAGGCAGCGGGCGAGTTGGCGGGGAACATGAAGCAACAGGGGCAGATCTGGATGTTGTGGCCCAAGGGTGCGGCGCTGCCTCAGGCGCCTGTCACGGACGCTCTATGATGATCGGGGCAAGCCCTAATGCCTGTCAGTTAAGCGAAAGTGCTCCACTGTAGGAGCGAGCTTGCTCGCGAAAAACGTCTAGGCAACGCGTTCATTCTGAATAAACGCGGGGGCTCTGAGTTCTTCGCGAGCAAGCTCGCTCCTACAAAAAGCCTTAACTGACTGGCATTAGGGCAAGCCCCCTCCCCCAGTGAATCGGTGGCGCTACAGAATCCCGTGCACATGCCGATAGCCTGTGAATAAGTCCAAGCCTTGTTCCAGGGGAGTTCGCAGCATGTATCGTTGGTCGGCCGAAAAGCTCGGAAATGTGAGCGTCAAAACCAAACTGGGCGTAGGCTTCGGCCTGGTGTTGCTGCTTACGTTAATCATCACACTCACCGGCTGGACCGGGCTATCCAGCGTGATAAGCCGTGGCGACAAACTGGGCTACATCGCCAGTCTCAACGACTTGAGCAAGGACCTGCGCATCGCGCGACTGGACTTTGAAATGCGCCGTGGCGAACAGGGCCCGGCAACTGTCAATGGCCTTCTCGGCCAACTGGAAAGCGGCCTGAAAACTGCGCGGGCGCTGATTGAACAGCCCGCCGATATCGCGTTGGTCGATGACCAACTCGCGGCGGTTGACCAGTACAAGCGTGCATTCGACGCCATGGTCCAGGCAGGAGCCAATCGCGAAAACGCGCGCAGCAAACTCGGCGATACCGCCGACAACGCGGTGCTCAAAGTCGGCGAAGTGGAAAAGGCCCTGTTACAGGGCGACAGCGTCAGCCAGTTCAACAGCATCGTCGACCTGAGCAAGCTGATCCAGCAGGCGCGGTTTCAGGTTCGCGGCTACACCTACAGCGGCAAAGTCGAGGCCGAGCAGCCTGCGCTGGATGCCATCGACAATGCGCTGAAGAAAATCGCCGCCCTTAACGGCCAGCTACCTGACCAATTCTCGACCAACCTGCAACAGGCCAGCGCCTCGCTGCAAGCCTACCGCGCCGCTGTCAGCCAGTACCGCGACTCGCAGGTGGCCAGCGCCGCTGCGCTGAAACTCATGAACGTCCAAGGCGACATTCTGCTGGACCGCAGCAGCACACTCACCGCCTCGCAAACCGTGGTCCGCGACAGTGATGCCGCGCAAGCCAAACGGCTGTTGCTGCTGGCTGCCCTGCTGGCACTGAGTTTTGGTCTCTTCGCCGCCTGGGCCATCACTCGCCAGATCATCATTCCGCTCAATCAAACCCTCAAGGTCGCCGAACGCGTAGCCTCGGGCGACCTGAGCCACAATCTGGAATCCGCGCGCCAGGATGAACTCGGCCAACTGCAACGCGCCATGCAAAGCATGACCGTGGGCCTGCGCGAGTTGATTGGCGGCATCAGCGATGGCGTCACGCAAATCGCCAGCGCCGCCGAGCAGTTGTCGGCAGTGACCGAACAGACCAGCGCCGGGGTCAACAGTCAAAAGATCGAGACCGACCAGGTAGCCACGGCCATGAACGAGATGGCCGCTACCGTGCAGGAAGTTGCGCGCAATGCCGAAGAAGCCTCGGAAGCCGCCGTGGCCGCGGACCTGCAGGCCCGTGAAGGCGACAAGGTGGTTGGCGAAGCCATCGCCCAGATCGAGCGCCTGGCCACCGAAGTCGGCAATTCGACGATCGCCATGGCAGACCTGAAGCGCGAAAGCGACAAAATCGGCAGCGTGCTCGACGTGATCAAGTCCGTGGCCCAGCAAACCAACCTGCTGGCGCTGAACGCGGCCATTGAAGCGGCGCGCGCCGGCGAAGCCGGGCGTGGCTTCGCCGTGGTGGCCGATGAAGTGCGCAGCCTGGCGCAGCGCACACAGAAGTCCACCGAGGAGATCGAGGAACTGATCGTCGGCCTGCAAAACGGTACCCAGCAGGTGGCGACCATCATGGACAATAGCCGCGGCCTGACCGACAGCAGTGTCGAACTGACCCGCCGCGCCGGCAGCGCATTGGAGAACATCACACGTACCGTTTCGACCATCCAGGCGATGAACTCGCAGATCGCCACGGCCGCCGAGCAGCAAAGCGCGGTAGCCGAAGAGATCAACCGCAGCGTGTTGAATGTGCGCGATGTCTCCGAACAAACCTCTTCAGCCAGCGAAGAAACGGCGGCGTCCAGCGCAGAGCTGGCACGCCTGGGCATCTACCTGCAAACCCTGGTCGGGCGCTTCCGCATCTGACTGACTTGAGCGGCGGCCGATTGAGGCTGCCGCACCTTGTGAAATTTCCTACACAGTTATCAGCCCGCCCTCACCTCGATTCGAATTAGCGTTCATCTGTCGCGAAACGCTTTTTCTGATTGGGAGGTGTGCCATGTTTTCTCGGCTGACCCGCATACTGGTTAACGCCAGTGTTCGCCTCAAGCTGGCTCTGGGTTTTGGCCAAGTGCTGATCCTCAGTTTCATGATCGCCGCGGCGGGCTGGCAAGCCCTGAACGCCGTGCTTTATCGGTCCAATAGCCTGACGAGCCTGGGCGAACTGGCCGTGTACGCGGAGGCCATGCGCGCCGACCGCACCGTCTACCGCACCCTTGCGGACAAAGCCAGCCTGGCCCAGATGACGCAGAAGACCGAGAAAATCGACCAGCTCCTGGCAGACCTTTCGCATCGATTGGTAGACCCGACCGATGTGCAACGCAATGAGGAGGCGACACGCCTGGTGGCTGGCTTGAAGGCCGCGCTGGCGGAGCTGCCCGCGTTGATCGAGCAGCGAGAGAGTGTCCGGCCAGCGCTCAAAAAATCCGCCCTGCAAGCCAGTGACACCCTGGCCCAATTCGCCAGCGACTTGCCCGACCAGAATGACGAAAAGGCGCTCGACGCCATTGAGCAACTGCGCCAAGCCATGGAGCAGGCCGAGGATCGCGCCCAGAATCCCGCCTGGGCCGCCGAGTCGTTGCAAGCCTATGCCGAGGCAGCAAGCCAGGCGCTGGATGCGCTGGACATCGCACAGAAGGCGGTGTTCATGCTGCCCGTGGACTCAGCACTGCTCAAAACCGACCTGAACGACTACCGTGCACAACTGCTCAAGCTCAAGCAAGCCCAGCTCAACGTCGAAACCGTGCAAAACCGCTTCGAACAGCAGCTCAATGAGTTGCGCGAGAACAGTAACTTGCTGAGCCAGAGCCAGAACACCAAGCGCAATGACGAGGCCGACCACACGCGCACGCTGCTGATTGGCGTCACGGCGGCTGCACTGGTGCTGGGCGCCCTGGCCGCGTGGTGGATTGCCAGCCAGATCGCCTCGCCGTTGCGTGACATCCTCGTTGCCGCCAACCGTGTCGCTCAAGGCGACCTGAGCCACGACACCCACGTGGAGCGCCGCGACGAACTGGGCCAGCTGCAACAAAGCATCGGGCAAATGACCCGCAGCCTGCGCAGCCTGATCAGCAGCATCGGTGACAGCGCTCGGCAGATTGCCGGTGCGGCGACGCAGTTATCCACCGTGACCGAACAGACCCGCAACGGGCTGAACAATCAGAAAGATGAAACCGACCAAGTGGCCACGGCGATGAATGAAATGCTCGCCACCGCCCAGGAAGTGGCGCGCCATGCCGAACGCGCGTCCGTTGCAGCGAACGAAGCAGACCAGCAGGCCGGCGCCGGCGAGCAGGTAGTCATCCAGGCGGTTGAGCAAATCGGCAACCTGGCCAGTGAAATGGCCTTATCCGGCCGCGCGATGCTGGCTCTGCAAAAAGAGAGCGAAAAGATCGCCAGCGTGCTGGACGTTATCAAGTCCGTGTCCCAGCAGACCAACCTGCTCGCCCTGAACGCCGCCATCGAAGCGGCGCGCGCAGGCACTGCCGGGCGAGGGTTTGCCGTGGTCGCCGATGAAGTGCGCAGCCTGGCCCAGCGCACACAGGAATCGGCTGAAGAGATTGAAGGGCTGATCCTTGGGTTGCATAACGGCACCCAGCAGGTCGCGGACATCATGGACAGCAGTCGCAACCTGACCGACAACAGCGTTGCCCTGACTCGCGACGCCGGCGAGGCCTTGGCAGCGATTGCCCGCACGGTATCGGTCATCCAGGAAATGAACCCGCAGATTGCCGCCGCCGCCGAACAGCAAAGCGCAGTGGCCGAGGAAATCAATCGCAGTGTCTTGAAGGTGCGGGATGTGTCGGAACAGACCGCCGCCGCCAGCGAGGAAACGGCGGCCGCGAGTGTTCAGTTGACGAGGTTGAGCCTGGATCTGCAGACGCTGATCGGCAAATTCAAGCTCTGAAACACCGCCATCCAATGTGGGAGGGGGCTTGCTCCCACATAGGCGCCCGAACCTATAAGACCTGGCGCAGGAAAGCCTGGGCCCGCGGGTCCTTCGGCGCCGCGAAGAACTCGGCAGGCGCCGCGTCTTCCAGCAATTTGCCGTGATCGAAGAACAACACCCGGTCTGCCACCTCGCGGGCAAAGCCCATCTCGTGGGTAACGCACACCATGGTCATGCCTTCCAGTGCCAGGGTCTTCATGACATCCAACACTTCACCGACCATTTCCGGGTCCAACGCCGAGGTGGGTTCGTCGAACAGCATCACCTTGGGCTCCATCGCCAACGCCCGGGCGATGGCGACCCGCTGTTGCTGGCCGCCGGAAAGGCGTGACGGGAACTCATTGGCTTTCTGCGCAATACCCACCTTTTCCAGGAGTGCCAGGGCCTTGGCCTCACGCTCTTGCTTGCCGCGCTTGCGCACGACCTTTTGCGCCAGGCACAGGTTTTCCAGCACGGTCATGTGGGGGAACAGGTTGAAATGCTGGAACACCATGCCGACTTCACGGCGATAGGCATTCACATCGGTCTTCGGGTCGGCCAGCTGCAAACCGTCAATGCTGACCGAACCTGAGTCGAACTCCTCCAGCCCATTGAGGCAGCGCAGGAAGGTGGACTTGCCGGAGCCGGACGGACCGATCACCACCAGCACTTCGCCCTTGGCCACCTGGGTGGTGACATGGTCCACCGCACGCACCACATGACCACGGGTGTCGAAGACTTTTACCAGATCGCGGACTTCAATCACTTTGCGCGAGCCTCCGCTCAAGCCGGCTGGCCATTTTCGACAGCGGCAGGTTGATCAGCAGGTACAGGCCTGCCACACAGAACAGAATTTCAAACGGCGAAAACGAGGTGGTGATCACTTCGCGTCCACTCTTGAGCAACTCGGTGATCGCGATCACCGAGACCAGCGAGGTATCTTTCACCAGGCTGATGAATTGCCCGGCCAACGGTGGCAGCACGCGTTTGAACGCCTGAGGCAACACTACATGGCGCATCGACTGGCTGGCGCTCAAGCCCAGGGAGCGCGCGGCCTCGTTCTGGCCACGGGTGATCGACTGCACACCGGCACGCACGATTTCCGCCACATAGGCGCCGGTGAACAGCGACAGTGCGGCGATCCCGGCAAACTCCCGTGACAGGTTGAGCACCGTGCCGATAAAGAAATAGAAAATGAAGATCTGCACCAGCAGCGGTGTACCGCGCACCAGTTCGACGTAGAGCGTCGACAGGTCGCGCAAGGTCGGGTTGCTGGAAAGGCGGCACAAACCGGTGGCCAGGCCAATCGCCAGGCCCAGGACGCCGGACACCACCGACAACCACAGCGTGGTCCACAGGCCCCACATCAGCGGCCCCAACGCCCAATGACGGTTGACACCGATGACGTCACCTTCAGCCACATCATCGCCGCGCGCCACCTGCAGGCTATTGTCGGCAACCGTCAGCGTTTGTTCGGTGCCGGCGTCATTGCGCAGGGTAACCTCGGCCACGTCGCCTTTGCGTACCAGTTCAATGACCGTCGAAATATCCGCCGCACGCTGCGCTTCCTCGGCCTGATAGGCGAAGTACTGCGGCACGCGGTTCCAGCGCCATTCGTAGGACATCAGCGAGGTGGCGTAGTACAAGGCACCAGCCAGGCCGACCAGTACGAGCACCGTCAGCAGGTGCCAGGGCCATTGGGCTTTTTTCTGTTTCATTTCAGATTCCGGGATTAGAGCTCGTTCCCACGCTCCGCGTGGGAACGCCTCAATGGACGCTCTGCATCTGCTTTGTGACGCGGAGCGTTACGGGCTGCATTCCCACGCGGAGCGTGGGAACGATCAATCAGCCTTATTCCATGTCCTTGAGCCACTCGGAGCTCTTGAACCACTTGTCATGGATGCGATCGTAGGTGCCGTCGTGCTTGATCTGGTGCAGGAAGTTGTTGATGAAGTTGACGCTGTCGTAGTCGCCTTTCTTCAGGCCGAACGCCAGGGGTTCGAAGGTGAAGGGTTCGTCAAGGAACACCAGCTTGCCATTGCCGACTTTCTTCTCGGCCACCACGTTGTACGGTGCGTCGTAGACAAACGCGTCAGCCTTGCCATTGACCACGTCGAGCACGCCTTCCTGCTCGTTGTCGTAGCCGTGGTACTTGGCTTTGGCAATCAGTTTTTTGGCAACCATTTCACCGGTGGTGCCAAGCTTGGAGGTCAGGCGGTACTTTTCGTCATTCAGGTCTTTGTAGGACTTGATGGTGCCTTCCAGGTCCTTGCGAATCAGCAGGGTCTGGCCGACCACGATGAACGGTTCGCTGAAGTTCAGGCGCAGATTGCGTTCCTGGGTCAGGGTCATGCCGCTGCCGATCATGTCGAACTTGCCGGTCAGGAAGGCCGGGATGATACCGTCGTAACCGGTAGACACCAGTTCCAGCTTGACGCCCATGGACTTGGCGAGGGCCTTGAGGATGTCCACTTCGAAACCGATGATGTCACCGCGTTTGTCGGTCATTTCGAACGGCATGTAGGTCGGGTCCATGCCGACTTTCAGCGTGCCGCGCTTGACCGCATCATCGATGGCGCCGGCCTGGGCCGCAGTGGCCGCCACCAGCGCGGTGACGCCGAGCATCAGCATCGAAAGATACTTTTTCATCATCAAGTCCCCTGAACGGTTCTTATAAAGTGGGCGCACAAAAGGGCTGCGCCATTTCGGGGTGCGATCCTAACCCACTCGTTGCCCGTCACAAAGGTTTCACGGCTAAATGTTATCGGCGTGTGTAAGAGGAACCCTATGGCGCCGCGCATGACCGCAGGCCTAGACCGGTCAGCGCCTGGGTTCACTAATGGGTTGATGTGTAAGCAGTTATGACGACAAGTCAATTTCCGCGATCCAGGCAGTGTCCTTGAACCACTTATCATGCAATTGATCGTAGGTCCCGTCCTGGGCCACTTGGTTGAGAAAATGATTGATCCAGTTGAGGCTGTCGTAATCACCTTTTTTCAGACCGAACGCCAGAGGCTCAAAGGTAAACGGCTGCTCCAGCGTCAGTAATGCGCTGTTCTCGGGCCGGGCCATCGCGATCAGGTTGTAGGGCGCATCATAAATAAAAGCGTCGGCCCTGCCCTCCACCACCTCGCGCACACCCTCCTCCGGCGTTACGAAACTCATCAGCCGGGCCGCCCCCAGGAAGCGCTGCGCCGCCGCCTCGCCGGTGGTGCCTTCGGTGACCGCGATCCGATAGCTCGCCTCGTCCAGGTCTTCGATGCTCGACACCGTGCCGGCCAGGCGCGGATGCAGCAGGACGGTCTGGCCCACCACGATAAAAGAATCACTGAAATTGAGCTTGAGGTTGCGCTCCTGGGTGACCGTCATACCGCTGCCGATCAAGTCGAACTTCTTCGTGGTCAGCCCCGACAGCAACTCCGTATAGGGCACCGTGACCAGTTCGAGTTCAACCCCCAGCGCGCGACTCATGGCGTGGAGCAAATCGATCTCGAAGCCGACGATGCGCCCCTGCCTGTCCGTCATTTCGAACGGTACGTAAGTCGGCGTGGTGCCGACTTTCAGCACTCCACGGCGAACGGCGTCGTCAATTGCCCCGGCGTTGAGCAAGCCTGTGTGAATCAATGCGACAACACCCATCAGCAGTGCCGAACCATACCTTTTGAACATGTGTGCCCCCGTGGCGAGTCAAATTGGGGGCGATGCTACCCCAGCCACAGGCACGGCAAAACGCTTCGAACGAAGGTTTTTTGTTTCGAAATAACAAGGGGTTAGCAAACAAAGGAAGGGGCGGTAAACGCTGTAGGACAAGCGCTTGGAACACCCCCGAGGTGAGCCCTCGGGGGCGTCTGAATCAGGCCGGTAGAGCCTGGGACGACTGCGGTTGCAGGGGTAGCAATGGTGCGTGCGGGTCAGCCTTGATCGAAGCACGCCAAGCGTCCAGCCACTCGGCATGGCCTTCGCTCCATACCTGTTCATGCAAGCGAGCCAGGGCCACCGGATCGCTGAGCAAGGCCAGGCGTTCGCCGTTGTTGAGGCCGGCCGGGCCGACTTTCAACGCGTGGCGAACACGCTCCCCACGCAGGTACTCGATCGGCTCCGCCTCGCGGTGACGTGAAGTCGCCAGGGCGCAGGCCAGGGCGTTCTGCTGTGGGTCGACCACCGAACGTACGAACCCGTCGTTAAGCGCGTGCCAACGGTTTTCGTGGGTGTACTTCTCGGTCGACAGCAACGCCTGCGGTGGATTGTATTCCTCGGGGATCAGGAACAGGCTCTCGTCGCGAGACTTGAGGCCCAGCTTGACCCGACTGGAAATCACCGACACCGGGATCGACAGCATCAGCGAACCGACGATGGGGATCAGCCACCACAAGAAGCTCGGGTTCAGCCACACCACCAGCAGTGCCCACAAGAAGCCCAGCACAGTCTGCGGACCGTGGCGCTTGACCGCTTCGCTCCAAGGCGTGGAGTCGTCGTCGCGTTGCGGCGAGTTCCAGGTCGCAGCCCAGCCGAGGAACGCGGCCAGTACGAAACGGGTGTGGAAGATCATGCGCACCGGCGCCAGCAGCATGGAGAACAGCATCTCCAGCAGCATCGACAGGGTCACCTTGAACTTGCCGCCGAACTCTTTCGCGCCCTTGGCCCAGATCAGGATGATGCTGAGCAATTTAGGCAGGAACAGCAGCACGATGGTGGTGGAGAACAACGCCACCGCCTTGTCCGGATGCCATTGTGGCCACAGCGGGTACAACTGGCGTGGCGCCATGAAGTACTGCGGCTCCATCAGGGTGTTCACCGCCAGCAACGCGGTGGACAGCACCAGGAAGAAGAACCACAACGGCGCCGACAGGTAGGACATCACGCCAGTCAGGAACACCGCACGGTGCACCGGGTGCATGCCTTTGACCAGGAACAGGCGGAAGTTCATCAAGTTACCGTGGCACCAGCGACGGTCACGCTTGAGTTCGTCGAGCAGGTTCGGCGGCAGTTCTTCGTAGCTGCCCGGCAGGTCGTAGGCAATCCACACGCCCCAGCCGGCACGGCGCATCAGCGCGGCTTCGACAAAGTCGTGGGAGAGAATCGCACCGGCGAACGCGCCTTTGCCCGGCAACGGCGCCAGGGCGCAGTGCTCGATGAACGGCTTCATGCGGATGATTGCGTTGTGGCCCCAGTAATGGGATTCACCCAGCTGCCAGAAGTGCAGGCCGGCGGTGAACAGCGGGCCGTAGACGCGGGTGGCGAACTGCTGCATGCGCGCATACAGGGTGTCCATGCCCGACGCACGCGGCGCGGTCTGGATAATCCCGGCATCCGGCGTGGCTTCCATCAGGCGTACCAGGCTGGTCAGGCATTCGCCGCTCATCACGCTGTCGGCGTCGAGCACCACCATGTACTTGTAGTCCCCGCCCCAGCGACGGCAGAAGTCGTCGAGGTTACCGCTCTTGCGCTTGACGCGACGGCGACGGCGGCGATAGAAAATCTTGCCGAAACCACCGGCTTCGCGGCACACGTCGAGCCAGGCTTGCTGTTCGGCAATGCAGATATCGGCGTCGTTACTGTCGCTGAGCACGAAGAAGTCGAAGCGGTCCAGATCGCCGGTAGCCGCCACCGATTCGAACGTCGCGCGCAAACCGGCGAATACCCGAGGCACGTCTTCGTTACAGATCGGCATGACCAACGCGGTGCGGGCATCCTTCGGAATCGGCTCATTACCAGCACTTTTACCGGAGATACGGTACTTATCGTGGCCGGTCAGCAGTTCGAGGAAGCCCATCAACGCGGTCCAGAAACCGGCCGAGACCCAGCAGAACAGAATCCCGAACATGATCAGGATACTGGTCTGCAGTGCGTAAGGCAGAACCTGGGTAGCGGTTTGCAGAAGGGTCTGGTTGCGGATTTCGTCGAAGTCCACCAGCGACCAGCCCTGGTACGGCATGATGCCTTTCATGTACCAGCCGGCCACGATGGTCTGACCAAGCATCAGCACCAACAGGATATAGCGCCGGATCGAACCCACGGTACGCCAGCGCGCAGCCGGCAGGACCCGCTCGTCTTTCGGCGGCTTGGGCGGGTTGGTACGACCCGTCATCCGGCGCCAGCCGCGTACCAGGATATTGGTGCGCCAAGGCTCGGGCACGACTTTGGTTCGACGGATCGGCGGCGTGGCCTTCAGGCAGACGCGACCGCTGGCGTCGAGCGCCAGCATCTCGGCGTCCTGCAGCTCTTCGGCCGTGCTGAGGGTCAGCCTGCGGCCCACCGACGCTTGGGCGGCGTCGGTAGGTGCGTCGAAGGTTGCGGACGACAGGCGTTCGTGCAATTCGCTGAAGGAGCTGCAGCCCGCCAGTTCGGCACGCTGCTCAGCGGTCATGGGCAGATGCGCCAGGTACTCGGTCAGAGTCTCTGGCTTGACTTGTGAATTACTCATCGGCGGGCAACTGGTAGCTCCAGGTTTCGGTCAGGACTTGTTCGGTCTTGGCCGGCTCCGGCGTGACAGGCGCCGGGGCAGCTTCTGGCTGCTTGGCGTCCTTGTCCTTCGCCTCTTTGGCGTCTTTCTTGGCCTGTTTCTCATGTTGCTTGGCCAAGACCTTGTCAGCCTTGAGCACGTGGGTCGACACCTGTTCTGGCTCGGCCTGTGCGATCTCCTGCACCAGCGCGGCGCGCATTTCAGTCGGCTTGCTCGCGTCCTTGATTTTCATGCGCAGGGTCAGGCGCCAGCCTTTGGTGTGCTCGTTGTAGCGCACGCTGTTTTCAACCAGCTCGGCGTTGTCGCCAACACTCACCTGGCTGCGCACCGGGGCGTCCGGCAGCAGTTTCTTCAGGGCCGGGCCTTCGAAGTCGACCAGGTAAGCCACGCTGCCGTCCGGCTGACGGATCAGGTTGGATTGCTTCACGTCACCGGTGGAACGCAAGGTCTGTTTGACCCAGGCACTGTCAGGCGAATGGAAGGCAGCATCGTCCAGCGTCCAATGCAGGCGGTACGACACGTCCAGCGGCTTGCCGACTTCCGGCAGTTCGGCCGGGCTCCAGAAGGCAACGATATTGTCGTTGGTTTCGTCAGCAGTCGGAATTTCTACCAGGTCGACGGTGCCTTTGCCCCAGTCGCCTTCAGGTTCGATCCAGGCGCTCGGGCGCTTGTCGTAGTTGTCGTCCAGGTCTTCGTAGTGGCTGAAGTTGCGGCCACGTTGCAGCAGGCCGAACCCACGCGGGTTTTCGACGCTGAAGTTGCTGACCGACAGGTGTTTAGGGTTGTTCAACGGGCGCCAGATCCACTCGCCATTGCCGGCATGGATCGACAGGCCGCTGGAATCATGCAGCTCGCGACGGTAGTTGAGGACCTTGGACGGCTGGTTGGCGCCGAACAGGAACATCGAGGTCAACGGGGCCACGCCCAGCTTGCTGACCTTGTCGCGCAGGTACATCTGGGATTTGACGTCGACCACGGTGTCGGTGCCCGGACGCAGAATCAGGCGGTAGGCGCCCGTCGCACGTGGGGAATCCAGCAGGGCGAAGATCACCAGGTGCTTGTCGCCCGGCTTCGGACGCTCGATCCAGAATTCGGTGAAACGCGGGAATTCTTCGCCGGACGGCAGCGCGGTGTCGATCGCCATGCCACGGGCCGACAGGCCATACACCTGATCCTTGCCGACGACGCGGAAATAGCTGGCGCCAAGCATGGTCATGATTTCGTCTTGCTTGTCAGCCTTGTTGATCGGGAACAGCACACGGAAGCCGGCATAACCCAACTGTTCGGTGGCTTTTGGATCAAACTTTACGTCGCCGAAATCGAAACGATTGGGGTCGTATTTGATTTCCTGGACGCTGTCAGCGGTGACTTCATTGATTTTCACCGGTGTATCGAAGTGCATACCCTGGTGATAGAAGGACAGCTTGAACGGGGTGTTCTGATCGGCCCACTCGGCTTTTTCGTTGCGGAAACGAATCTTCTGGTAGTCAGCGAATTTCATTTCGCGGAATTCGTTCGGCAGATTGCTGCGCGGAGCTTCGTATTTCTGCCCAGCCAGTTCTTTTGCCTTGGCCGACACATCGTCCAGACTGAATGCCCACAGTTGACCCGCGCCGAACAGGCAAAACAGGGCAGAGCCCGTCACCAGTGCGTTTCGTAACCGTTTGGCAGACAATTTTGGTGCATTACAGGGACTAACAATCACGAGCAACCCTCGCCGAAAACAGATCAAAAAACCAACGGCCAGCTATCTATATGCCAGGTTGGCGAGCATTGTTCCGACTCCTCAGGGGCAAAATGATTCCCCACTGGTTTGTCGGACAAGTCTCTACCTAAGTCAAAAATGGACCAAACAACGCTGATCCCCGTAGCGCGCGATTATCTAGTAGCCCGCGAGACAACGCATCAGGGACAACGAAGTATTTGTAGCGAAACCCTGCGTTTTTAGGCATTAACGTCGCTTTTCATACATTCAGGTCTGTAAGAGGAAGGTCACAGGGCCATCATTGACCAGATGCACCTGCATATCCGCGCCAAAACGCCCTGACGCCACCTTGCCATGCAATTGTTGCGCTTGTAACAACAAGTGATCAAACAGCGCCGCTCCCAGGGCCGGCGGGGCCGCTGTGGAGAAGCTTGGCCGCAGCCCGCTTTTGGTGTCCGCCGCCAGCGTGAACTGCGACACCAGCAGCAAACCGCCGCCGATGTCCTTCAACGACAGGTTCATCTTGCCCTCGTCGTCGCTGAACACCCGATAGTTAAGCAGCTTATGCAGCAGTTTATCGGCGCTCTCGGGGGTATCTGAAGGTTCGACGGCCACCAGCACCAGCAAACCCTGCTCAATCGCCCCGACGACTTCGCCGGCAACCTCGACCCGGGCGCCTCGCACCCGTTGCAACAGGCCCTTCATGCTTCTTCAGGCGGTAAATCAAGCAGGCGTCGTGCCATTTCGCCGGTTGCGCGTACCAGCGCATCGGTAATCCCAGGCTCGGACGCCGCATGGCCCGCTTCGCGGATCACCTGCAGTTCGCTGTTCGGCCAGGCCTGATGCAGCTCCCAGGCGTTATCCAGCGTACAGATCATATCGTAGCGGCCATGGATGATGACGCCAGGCAGATGGGCGATCTTGTGCATGTCGCGAATCAGCTGGTTGGGCTCCAGGAACGAGTTGTTGGTGAAGTAATGGCATTCGATCCGGGCAATGGACAAGGCACGCTGCGGCTCGGAGAAGCGCTCGACATGCTGCGGGCTCGGGCACAGGCCAAGCATGCGCCCTTCCCAACCGGACCAGGCCTTGGCTGCATGCATCTGGGCGATCTGGTCGTTGCCGGTCAGGCGCTTGTGGTAGGCCGCGATCATGTCGTGACGTTCATCGACAGGAATCGGCGCGAGGTAGTCCTGCCAGTAGTCCGGGAACAGGCGGCTCGCACCGGCCTGGTAGAACCATTCGATGTCCTGTGGACGTGCGAGGAAAATGCCGCGCACGATCAGGCCATGCGCGCGCTCGGGATGGGTTTGCGCGTAGGCCAGGGCCAGCGTCGAACCCCAGGAGCCACCGAACAGCACCCATTTGTCGATGCCCAGGTGCTCGCGGATGCGCTCAAGGTCGGCGACCAGATCCCAGGTGGTGTTGTTTTCCAGACTGGCGCGGGGCGTGGAGCGCCCGCAGCCGCGCTGGTCGAAGGTGACGATGCGGTACAGGTTCGGATCGAAGTAGCAGCGGCTCTGCGCATCACAACCGGAGCCTGGGCCGCCATGGATGAAAACCACGGGCAGCCCTTCGGGGGAGCCGCTTTCATCGACGTACAGGGTGTGAACATCATCGACTGCCAGATCGTGCCGGGCATAGGGTTTGATCTGCGGGTACCAAGTCTGCATTGCGCGCTCCGTAGGGTGTCGGGTTCATCCCTGGGGGACGTCTATTATTTTTGCCGTCTGGCATCATAAACCCGAATTGTGCAATGAGCATGCCCTTGAGCGCTTGTACCGGTGTCAGCCATTATCGATAGCGGGTTTGCCCCCATGCCAGCAATGCTTGCAGCAATTGTTTCAGCACCACCTGGGTCGGCTCGGCCAGGTCGGGGCGATAGCGGAACGGCTCGACCTCCTCCATATAGGTGCTCTGGCACAACTCCAACTGCACCGCATGAATATCCTGCGCCGGGTCGCCGTAGTGCCGGGTGATATGGCCACCCTTGAAGCGCCCGTTCAGCACATGGGTGTATTGCGGGTGATTGGCGCAGATGGCTTCGAGCTGGCGGGCCAGTTGCGCATCGCATGCGGCGCCGTTGAAGGTGCCGAGGTTGAAGTCCGGCAATTTGCCGTCGAACAGGTGCGGGATCACCGAGCGGATCGAATGCGCGTCGAACAGCAGCGCGTAGCCGAACTCGGCCTTTAGGCGGGCGAGTTCCTCTTGCAGCGTGCGGTGATACGGGCCCCAGATTTTTTGCAGATAGGTAGCGCGCTCGGTCTCGGAGGGTGTCTGTCCGTCGCGGAACAACGGCACGCCATCGAACAGCGTCTCCGGGAACAGGCCGGTGGTAGCGCCCGCGTAGAGCGGCTTGTTATCGGACGGCCGATTCAAGTCGATGACGAACCGCGAATACTCGGCCGACAAGGTGCTGGCGCCCAGTTCATCGGCAAAGTCATACAGCGTGGGGATGTGCCAGTCGGTGTCCGGCAGGCTTTGCGCTTCGGGGATCAGCCCGGCTTCCACTGCAGGCGTCAGGCGTAGGCCCGCGTGAGGCATGCTGATCAGCAGCGGCGTGTTGCCTTGTTTGAAGGTCAGAACTTTATCCACAACGCGACTCCTTACACAGTGACGTCGACGCCATGGCGTACGACGCGTTTATCCAGTTCGCCACCCAGCCAATAGGCCAGGTCGGCGGGGCGATCGATCTGCCAGGCGACAAAATCCGCGACCTTGCCCACTTCCAGGGAACCATGGGTATCGCCCATGCCCAGCGCGGTGGCCGCATGCTGTGTGGCGCCGGCCAGGGCTTCTTCCGGGGTCATGCGGAACAGGGTGCAGGCCATGTTCAGCATCAGGCGCACCGACAGTGCCGGTGAGGTGCCGGGGTTGAGGTCGCTGGCAATGGCAATCTTCACGCCGTGCTTGCGCAAAGCATCCATGGGCGGCAACTGGGTTTCACGCAGGAAGTAGAACGCGCCCGGCAACAACACGGCGACCGTGCCGGCAGCAGCCATGGCGATGGCATCCTCTTCGGTCATGAATTCCAGGTGATCCGCCGACAACGCCTGATAGCGCGCTGCCAGGCTGGAGCCGTGCAGAGAAGACAATTGCTCGGCGTGCAATTTCACCGGCAGGCCGAGTTGCTGGGCCACCTTGAACACACGTTCCACCTGCTCGGTGGAAAACGCCAGGTATTCACAGAAGGCATCTACCGCGTCCACCAGCCCTTCGGCCGCCAGGGCCGGCAGCATGTCGTTGCAGATGTGCTCGATGTAGTCATCGGCGCGGTCTTTGTATTCCGGCGGCAACGCGTGGGCCGCCAGGCAGGTGGCGCGCACGCTCACCGGCAGCGCTTGCCCAAGGCGTCGCGCCACACGCAGCATCTTGCGTTCGTTGGCCAGGTCCAGGCCGTAGCCGGACTTGATCTCCACCGTGGTCACGCCGTCGCGCAACAGACTGCGCAGGCGTTTTTCCGCGCTGACGAACAACTCATCTTCCGTCGCCGCACGGGTAGCGCGCACGGTGCTGGCGATGCCGCCGCCCTTGGCCGCGATGTCCGCGTAACTCACGCCCTGAAGGCGTTGCTCGAATTCGCCGCTGCGGTTACCGCCAAACACCGTGTGGGTGTGGCAGTCGATCAGCCCGGGGGTGACCCACGCGCCTTGCAGGTCATGGACCTGGGCGTAATCCGCCGTCGGCACTTGGCTGCGCGGGCCGATCCACTCGATGAGCGAATGTGCGGTGACCATGGCGGCGTCCTCGATGATCGAGTATTTGCCATGAGCCATGGTCGCGATGTGGCAGTGTTGCCAAAGGGTTTTCATCAACGCCTCCCTCAGTTATCGATGAGACATTCTTATGAGGAGAAGATCGTTCCCACGCTCTGCGTGGGAATGCATCCTGTGACGCTCCGCGTCACCACTCTAAAAGCGGACGCAGAGCGTCCAGGGCGGCATTCCCACGCAGAGCGCGGGAACGATCGGTGGGTTACAGGCTCGGCAGCAACTTGGCCGGCACCAGTTCATTCAGGCAGCGGCTGGCAAGCAGTTCGCTGGCGGCGATGATGTCCGGGGCGAAGAAACGGTCCTTGTCATAGAACGCCACTTTGTCACGCAACAGGCCACGGGCTTTTTCCAGTGCTGGCGAGGTTTTCAAGCCGTCGCGCAGATCCAGGCCCTGGCAGGCGGCCAGCCACTCGACAGCCAGAATGCCACGGGTGTTTTCGGCCATTTCCCACAGGCGCTTGCCCGCAGCCGGGGCCATGGACACGTGGTCTTCCTGGTTGGCCGACGTCGGCAGGCTGTCGACGCTATGGGGATGGGCCAGCGCCTTGTTTTCGCTGGCAAGGGCCGCAGCCGTGACCTGGGCGATCATGAAACCGGAGTTGACCCCGCCATTGCCCACCAGGAACGGCGGCAATTGCGACATGTGCTTGTCCATCATCAACGAGGTACGGCGCTCACTGAGGGAGCCGATTTCGGCGATGGCCAGGGCCATATTGTCAGCGGCCATGGCCACCGGCTCGGCGTGGAAGTTGCCACCGGAAATCACATCGCCTTCTGCGGCAAACACCAGCGGGTTATCCGACACGGCGTTGGCTTCAACGACCAACACGTCGGCAGCCTGGCGGAACTGGGTCAGGCAGGCGCCCATCACTTGTGGCTGGCAACGCAGGGAATACGGGTCTTGCACCTTGTCGCAGTTCTGGTGCGACTGGGACACCTGGCTGCTTTCGCCGAGCAGGTCACGATAGGCCGCCGCCGAATCGATCTGCCCACGTTGGCCGCGCGCGGCATGAATGCGCGCGTCGAAGGGTGAGCGCGAGCCGAGCACCGCTTCCACGGTCAGGCCGCCACAGACCAGCGCGCCGGCGAACAGGTCTTCGCCCTCGAACAGGCCGCGCAAGGCGTAGGCGGTGGACACCTGAGTGCCGTTGAGCAGGGCCAGGCCCTCTTTGGCAGCCAGGGTCAGCGGCGTGAGGCCGGCGATTTTCAATGCGTCGGTGGCCGAAAGCCACTCGCCCTGGTAACGCGCCTTGCCTTCGCCGAGCAGCACCAGGGACATATGGGCCAGCGGCGCCAGGTCACCGGACGCACCGACCGAGCCCTTGAGCGGAATATGCGGGTAAACCTCGGCGTTGATCAGTGCGATCAGCGCGTCGATCACCTGTCGACGAATCCCGGAAAACCCACGGCTCAGGCTGTTGACCTTGAGCACCATGACCAGCCGCACCAGCGCATCGCTGATCGGCTCACCCACGCCGGCGGCGTGGGACAGCACCAGGGAACGCTGGAGGTTTTCCAGGTCTTCACTGGCGATGCGGGTCGAGGCCAGCAGGCCGAAACCGGTGTTGATGCCATAGGCGGTGCGGTTCTCGGCGAGAATCTGCTCCACACAGGCCACACTGGCGTCGATCTGCGCCGTGGCGCTGTCATCCAGGCTGAGGGTTACCGGCTGCTGGTAGATGGCCCGCAGTTGGGCAAGGCTCAGTTGGCCTGGAATCAGGTTTAGCGCAGTCACATTCGTTCTCCTTGTGAATTGTTCTTCTTGAATAGGTGTTCAGTGCACATTCGGTAATGCGGTGTGTTTGAGCAGGTGGGCGGCCGCCGCGATGTCCGGCGCCAGCCAGCGGTCCTCTTCGTAGGCCGGTACGACTTCGCGCAGCAAGCGCCAGGCGCGGTCGGTGCCGGCGCCGAAGCGCTGGTCCTTGAGGAACTCGAACGCCTGGGCCGCCAGCAGGTATTCGATGGCCAGAATCTGGGTAACGTTGGCCAGTAGCTGATGCAGTTTGAGCGCGGCGTTGGTGCCCATGCTCAAGTGGTCTTCCTGCAGGCCCGAGGTGACAAAGTTGTCGAGCACCGCCGGTTGCGCCAACTGGCGGTTTTGCCCGCACAAGGACGCGGCGACGTACTGCACGATCATCATTCCGGAGTTGACCCCCGGTTTGCTCACCAGGAATGCCGGCAGGCCGCTGACGTGCGGGTTGATCAGGCGGTCCAGGCGGCGTTCGGCCACCGAGCCGATTTCGGCCATGGCGATGGCGAGCATGTCGGCGGCCAGCGCCACGGACTGCCCGTGGGGATTGGCCTGGGACACCACGCGGTAGTTGCCCGGCGTGCCGAGCAGCAGCGGGTTATCCGTGGCGCTGTTGAGTTCGGTCTCGATCTGGCGGGTCGCGTGCTCCACCTGATCGCGCGCCGCGCCGTGGATTTGCGGGATCGAGCGCAGGCTCAAGGCGTCCTGGGTACGAATGCCCCGGCTGCTGGCGATCACTTCACTGCCGTCGAGCAAGGCGCGCAGATGGCGGCCGACGTGCTGCATGCCAGGGTGCGGCTTGAGGGCGATGATTGCTTCGTCGAACGCGTCGATCTGGCCGCGCTGGGCTTCAAAGCTCATGGCGCCGATCACGTCGGCCCATTCCAGCAAGTGATGCGCATCGGCCAGGGCCAGGCAGCTCAGGCCGGTCATGCACGGCGTACCGTTGACCAGGCACAACCCATCCTTGGCGCCGAGCACCACCGGCTGCAAACCTTCGGCTGCCAACGCTGCTTGCGCGGTCACCACCTGGCCGCGATAGCTGACGTTGCCGACCCCGAGCAGCGCCACGCCGACATGGGCCATGTGGGTCAGGTAACCGACCGAACCCTGGGACGGCACCTGCGGCGTGATGCCATGGTTGAGCAGCGCCAGCAGCGCATGCACCACTTGCGGGTGCAGGCCGGATTTGCCGTGACAGTAGTTGATGATGGCGGCGCAGATGATCGCGCGGGTCTGCTCGTCGCTCAGCGCCGGACCGACACCACAGGCGTGGCTGAGCAAGGTGTTGCGCGACAGCTGGCTCAGTTGCTCGCCCTCAAGCGAAACATTGCACAGCGCGCCCAGGCCGGTGTTCACCCCATAGGCGCGTTCGCCGCTGGCGACGATGCGCTGCACGATGGCCTGGGCATTGTCGATACGCGCCCAGGCGTGGCCCGAGAGTTCGAGCACGGCGCCGTGGCGGGCGACGGCGACGACGTCCTGCCAGTGCATTGGGGCGTCGGCGAGGGTGATTTTTGTTGCCTGGGACATTTTCAGCCTCTTAAGTTGATCGTTCCCACGCTCTGCGTGGGAATGCCGCCTGGGACGCTCCGCGTCCCGCTGTCAGG
The DNA here is from genome assembly GCF_003852255.1 of Pseudomonas sp. R1-43-08. NCBI lineage: Bacteria > Pseudomonadati > Pseudomonadota > Gammaproteobacteria > Pseudomonadales > Pseudomonadaceae > Pseudomonas > Pseudomonas sp. R1-43-08. Next base: position 448,911 of record NZ_CP027734.1, on the reverse strand, counting down.
GAGTGACGCAGAGCGTCACGGGATGCATTCCCACGCGGAGCGTGGGAACGATCAGTCAGACCACCGCCGCCCGCCGCTGAACGAACCGGTCCACATATTCATCCGCCGGCGAATGCAGGATCTCCCTGGGTGTGCCGACCTGAATCAGCTTGCCATCCTTGAGGATCGCAATGCGGTTGCCGATGCGCACCGCTTCGTCGAGGTCGTGGGTGATAAATACGATGGTCTTGTGCAGGGTCTTTTGCAGCTCGAGCAACTGGTCCTGCATCTCGGCGCGGATCAGCGGGTCGAGGGCGCTGAAGGCCTCGTCCATCAGGATGATGTCGGTGTCAGCCGCCAGGGCGCGGGCCAGGCCGACACGTTGACGCATGCCGCCAGAGAGCTGGTGCGGGTATTTGTTTTCATAGCCCTTGAGGCCCACGGTTTCGATCCAGTGCAGGGCGCGTTCGGCACACACCTGCTTGGTTTCGCCGCGCACTTTCAAGCCATAGGCAACATTGTCGAGCACGCTCTTGTGGGGCAACAAGCCGAAGCTCTGGAACACCATGCTGATCTTGTGGCGACGGAATTGGCGCAAGGCCTCCATGTCCAGTTGCAGAATGTCTTCACCGTCGACCAGGATCGCGCCGCTGGTGGGGTCGATCAGGCGATTGAAGTGACGCACCAGGGTGGATTTGCCGGAGCCCGACAGGCCCATGATCACAAAGATCTCACCGGTACCGATGCTCAGGGACAGGTCGTTCACACCCACCACGCAACCGGTCTCGGCCAGCACCTGATCCTTGGTCTTGCCCTGGCCAATCAGCGCCAGCGCTTCTTTGGAGCGGTTGCCGAAGATCTTGAAGACGTTCTTGACTTCGATTTTGCTGACAGTAGTCATTTGCTCGCCTCATGCCGTGGACGACCATAGGCCTGGGTAATGCGGTCGATGACCACGGCGAGAATCACGATCGCCAGCCCGGCTTCGAGGCCTCGGCCGACGTTGAGGGTCTGGATGCCGACGAGTACGTCTTCACCCAAGCCACGGGCGCCGATCATCGAGGCGATCACCACCATCGACAACGCCATCATGGTGGTCTGGTTGATGCCCGCCATGATGCTGGGCAGCGCCAACGGCAGTTGCACGCCGAACAGCTGCTGCCAACGGTTGGCGCCGAAGGCGTTGATGGCTTCCATGACTTCGCCGTCGACCTGGCGGATACCCAGGTCTGTGAGGCGGATCAGCGGCGGCGCGGCGTATATGACCGTGGCGAAAATCGCCGGCACCTTGCCCAGGCCAAACAGCATCAGCACCGGGATCAGGTACACGAAGCTGGGCATGGTTTGCATGATGTCGAGCAACGGCATCAATACCGAACGCAAGCGATTGCTGCGCGCGGAAAGAATGCCCAAGGGGATGCCGATCAGCACCGAGATCACCGTGGCGACCATCATCAGCGCCAGGGTCTGCATCAGTTTGTCCCACAGGCCGACCGCGCCGACGAGGAACAACAAACCGACAATCACGGCCGTGGTCACCACCTTGCGCGTGGCGTGCCAGGCGATGACGCCGACGATGGCCAGCATCAGCCACCAGGGCGCTGCGCGCAGCAGGCTTTCCAGATTGACGATGGCCCATAGCAGGGTGTCGGAAATGTGCCGGAACACGTCGCCGTAGTTGGTGACCAGCGAATCCACCCAACCGTTGACCCAGTCGGCAATGGAAAACGTAAAACTCTCAGGAAACATAGCGTGCTCTCGATCCAGTGGGTTGAGGCCAGGCGTCCGGCTGCCCCTGAGGGTAGCCGGACACGCTTGACCTACAAGGCCGCGTCGATTTTCTTGGCGGCGTCTTCGCTCACCCAGGCGTGCCAGACTTCAGGATGTTCCTTGAGGAAAATTTTCGCCAGTTTCGGCGACTCGATCCGCTCCTTGGCCATGCGGCCCAGGTTCTGGTTCAGCAGGTCGATGGGCAGGTTGACCTTTTCCAGCACGGCCACCAGTTCCGGCGCTTGCTCGTGGAAGGCCTTGGACAGGCCGACCTTGATGCTCACGCTTTTATCCACGCCCGGTTTTTCTTCCAGCTTGACCAGATCCACCTGGCCCATCAGCGGCGTCGGCGACCAGTAGTAGAACAGGATCGGCTCGCCGCGCTTGTAGCTCGACAGCACCGCCGCATCCAGCGCCGGGCCAGTGCCGGGGCGAAAGTTGGTGTAGGTGCTTTCCAGGCCGTAGCTTTTGAGCATTTCACTGTTATCCAGCTCGCAGGTCCAGCCGGCCGGGCAGTTGTAGAAGCGTCCCTTGGATGGTTCTTCCTGGTCCTTGAACACCGCAGCGTACTTGGCCAGGTCGGCAATGGTCTTGAGGTCCGGGGCCTTGGCTTCCAGCTTGCGCTTGGCGTCGCCTTCGATCACGTAGCGCGGCACGTACCAGCCTTCGATGGCGCCAACCACCGGCGCACCGACGCCAACGACTTTGCCGGCCTTCTCGGCCTTGTTCCAGACTTCGCTGCGGCCGACCCACTCTTCGGCAAACACTTGGATGTCGTTACTGCTCAGGGCGTTTTCCATGGTGATGGAGTTGCCCGGCAGGCTGTCGGTTTTGCAGTCGTAGCCTTTCTCCAGCACGGTTTGCAGGATGTCGGTGAGCAACATGCCGCTTTCCCAGTTCAGCCCGGCGAACTTCACCGGCTTGCCGGATTCGCACCAGCCGGCCGCCTGGGCGCCGGCGCTTGCCAGCAAGCCCGCAGAAAACAACGTGGTCAGCAGGGTCTTATGCATTTTCATTGTGTGACGCTCCCAATCATGAAATGGATTACGGCAGTCAAAAGGCATCCTGCCTTGTCCACATCCCGTCAGGCCTGCGCCGCAGCGCGACCGATACCGCTTGTTTGCGTGGGTGCAACGCTGTCCTGCTCGATCGGCAGGATCAGTTGATCAGGCATCGTGCCGTGCCATTTTTTCGCGCACAGGTAGTACAGGGCCGCCGGCAACACCAGGCCGATGATCCAGGAGATATCCACCCCACCCAGGGTTTCTACCAGCGGGCCGGTATAGAACTTGGTGGAAATGAACGGCAGCTGCACCAGCACACCGAATACATAAACGCTGATGCCCAAGGGGTTCCAACGCCCATAGCGACCTTTGGGGTCAGCCAGCGCCGGCACGTCATAACGCTCGCGGGTGATGCAGTAGTAATCCACCAGGTTGATCGCGCTCCAGGGCGTGAAGAACGCCAGCAGGAACAGGATGAACGACTTGAACGCCCCAAGGAACGAATGCTGGCCGAGCAGCGCGATCAGGGTGGCCGTGCCGACAATCGCCAGCACGAACAGCAGGCGCTGCAGGCGCGATACCCGCAGGTGGCCCTGGAAGCCGCTGATGATGGTCGCGATACACATGAAACTGCCGTAGGAGTTCAGCGTGGAAATCGTGACCTTGCCGAACGCGATACTGAAGTACAGCAACGCCGCCGCTGCACCGCTGCCGCTCAGGCCAACGATGTAAGCCACTTCGTGCCCGACGAATTGCCCGTTGGCCATGGCGGCGGCAAACACGCCGAGAACCATCGCCACCTGCGCGCCGATGACCGACCCTGCGCCAGCCGCCAGAAAGGTTTTCACCGAGGAGGTGCTGCTCGGCAGGTAACGTGAGTAATCCGCCACATAGGGCCCGAACGCGATTTGCCAGGACGCGGCCAGCGAAACCGCGAGCAAGAAGCTGCTCCAGCTGAAATGGCGGATCTGCAGCAATGCGCCGATGTCGGCCTGGCCCATCAAGCGGCTGAACAGGTAGACGAAGGCGATCACGCCAATGACGCTGGCGACGCGCCCGATGAAGTGGATCACCCGATACCCCAGCACCGTAACCAGCACGATGACACTGGCGAAGATCAGGATACCGACGCTGTCGCTGACCCCGAACAACTGGCCCAGCGCCTGCCCGGACAGCACCGTGCCGGTTGCCGTGAATCCCAGGTACATCAGGCACACCAGCACGATCGGGATGGCCGCGCCATACACGCCGAACTGCACCCGGCTGGAAATCATCTGCGGCAGGCCGAGCTTGGGCCCTTGTGCGGCATGCAACGCCATCACCCCGCCGCCCAGCAGTTGGCCGATCAACAGACCGATCAACGACCAGAACACATCCCCGCCCAGCACCACGGCCAGGGCCCCGGTGACGATAGCCGTGATCTGCAGGTTGGCACCCAGCCACAGGGTGAACTGGCTCAATAGACGACCATGTCTTTCCGCTTCCGGGATGTAGTCGATCGAACGCCTTTCGATCAACGGGGTGGTGTCGTTTGCAGCCATGGGTGTTCAACCTCTGATGGATTGTTTTTATGTACTACACCAATCAACTGTGGGAGGGGGCTTGCCCCCTCCCACAATGGTTACTTGATCATCGGCAGGTTGAGGCCCTGTTCCTTGGCGCAATCGATAGCAATCTGGTAACCCGCATCCGCATGCCGCATCACCCCGGTAGCCGGATCGTTATGCAGCACCCGCGCAATGCGCTCGGCCGCTTCGTCGGTGCCGTCACACACGATCACCATGCCCGAGTGCTGGGAAAAGCCCATGCCGACGCCGCCGCCGTGGTGCAACGACACCCAGGTCGCGCCGCTCGCAGTGTTGAGCAAGGCGTTGAGCAGCGGCCAGTCGGACACGGCGTCGGAGCCGTCCTGCATGGATTCGGTTTCACGGTTGGGGCTGGCCACTGAGCCGGAGTCGAGGTGATCACGACCGATTACGACAGGCGCGGACAGCTCGCCGCTGCGCACCATCTCGTTGAACGCCAGGCCGAGCTTGGCGCGCTGACCCAGGCCGACCCAGCAGATACGCGCCGGCAAGCCCTGGAAGCTGATGCGCTCGCGGGCCATGTCCAACCAGTTGTGCAGGTGGGCGTCGTCGGGGATCAGTTCTTTGACTTTGGCGTCGGTCTTGTAAATGTCTTGCGGGTCGCCCGACAGCGCAGCCCAGCGGAACGGGCCGATACCTCGGCAGAACAGCGGGCGGATGTAGGCCGGTACGAAGCCTGGGAAATCGAAAGCGTTTTCCACGCCTTCTTCGTGGGCCATCTGACGGATGTTATTACCGTAGTCGAAGGTCGGAATGCCTTGTTTCTGGAACTCGAGCATGGCTCTGACGTGCACCGCCATCGACTGTTTGGCGGCCTTGATCACAGCGGCAGGCTCGGTCTTGGCGCGGGCGCGGTATTCGTCCCAGGTCCAGCCGGCCGGCAGGTAGCCGTTGAGCGGGTCGTGGGCGCTGGTCTGGTCGGTGACCATGTCCGGGCGCACGCCACGCTTGACCAGCTCCGGCAGAATTTCAGCCGCGTTACCCAGCAGAGCAATGGAGATCGCCTTGCCTTCCTGGGTGTACTTGGCGATGCGCGCCAGGGCGTCGTCAAGGTCGGTGGCCTGCTCGTCGACATAGCGGCTGTTCAAGCGGAAATCGATGCTGACCTGCTGGCATTCGATGTTCAGCGAGCACGCGCCGGCCAGGGTCGCGGCCAAAGGTTGGGCACCGCCCATGCCGCCGAGGCCGGCGGTGAGGACCCAACGGCCTTTCAAGTTGCTGTCGTAATGCTGGCGACCGGCTTCGACGAAGGTTTCGTAAGTGCCCTGGACGATGCCCTGGCTGCCGATGTAGATCCAGCTGCCGGCAGTCATCTGGCCGTACATGGCCAGTCCCTTGGCATCCAGTTCATTGAAGTGTTCCCAACTGGCCCAGTGCGGCACCAGGTTGGAGTTGGCGATCAGTACGCGCGGGGCATTGCTGTGGGTCTTGAACACGCCGACCGGCTTGCCGGATTGCACCAGCAGGGTTTCGTCGTCGTTCAGATTCGTAAGGCTCTCGACAATCTGGTCGTAGCACTCCCAGTTGCGCGCGGCACGCCCGATACCGCCGTACACCACCAGCTCCTTGGGGTTCTCGGCCACTTGCGGGTCGAGGTTGTTCATCAGCATGCGCAGCGGCGCTTCAGTCAGCCAGCTTTTGGCGGTGAGCTTGTTACCGCGGGCAGCGCGGATTTCGACGTCACGGTATTTTGTAGGCCTTGCTTTCGAAAAATCGGTCACAGCTGGACTCCTCGGCATGATGCGCGAACATTGATGGTGCGAAGCAGAGTCTTACGCACACATCTTTACTTGTATGTACAAGCATATGCAATCAAGCGGCCAACTTTCAGAGCGAGGGTTTGGATTTTTTTCGAAAGGGCGTGGGAGCCTTGGAAATTAAGGCTTCGAGGCGTGATGAAATTTCTTACGAGGGAGTCTCACAGCGAGGGAGGTTTGTCACGACAACGTGGCTTTGCGCCGTGCTGGGGCGTTAAGTAACAATTTGGTGCGGGGCTGTGGAAACAGATCCTAAGAGCAACACAAAACAAATGTGGGAGGGGGCTTGCTCCCGATAGCGGTGTGTCAGTCAAAGATATATTGACTGACCCACCGCTATCGGGAGCAAGCCCCCTCCCACATTTTTAACCGCGCTGGGTCAGTTCGATCAGGCAGCAGCGGCCACTGACCGAAATATCCAGCAAGCCGGTGTTACCGTCCACTTGCAGGCAATCGTGATGACCCAGCACATGGTCCAGCACCTTCACTTCATCCGCCACGCTGAACACCAGCACAGTATGCGCCGAGCTGAAAAACCGCTGTACGCCATCCACCCACTGCAACCGCGCGTGATAACGCTGGGGCGAGTAGATCAGGTTGAAATCGCGGATCGGCCCGGTGATCAAGCGGCACGCCACCTGACTGTCACCCTTGAACGCGAACGGTTGCAGCGGTAACAAACCGCGCTGCTCCTCACCGTCCACCGTCAACACCATGCCCGCGCCTTTGATCACGGTGATCACGCGCTGGTAGCCAGCGAAGGTGGAAAATCCACCCGACTCGGCGATGTCGGCAATCGACAGGCGCCAGCCGAAACCATCGAGGCCGGTGCCCGCATCACGGGTGATTTCTTCGGTGCTGCCGCCGCCGTTCTTCCACGGCATGCGCACGTAGTCGGCAGCGCGCCAGACGTTGACTGAACTCATTTACTGAAGCGTCCTTCAAGGCTGTGCCGCGAACCTGGGTGAATCAAGCGCGCGGCCGTCACCGGCTGGCGGCCAGACCAGGTGCGTCGGCGGATCAACAGGCAGGGCTCGCTCGGCTCGATCTGCAACAGCTTGCACTCGGCAGCATCGGCGAGGATGGCTTCGACCACATGCTCGCCCTCCGTCAGCGGTGCGACCTGGTTGAGGTAGGCGTAGGGCGTTTGCTGGGTGAAATCCTGTTGCAGGTATTCCGGCGCAACCAGGGCGTTGACGAAACGGTCTTCGATCTGCACCGGAATGTCGTTTTCGAAATGCACGATCAACGAGTGAAACACCCGCCCGCCTTCGCGCATTTCCAGCGCGACGGCACGTTCCGAACCGGCCGCTTCTTCGCCCAGGGTGATGACCTGGCACGTATGCCGATGGCCGCGGGAGGCGATCTCATCGGCAATGTTGTGCACTTCAAACAGCGCCGACTGACTCTTGGGCTCGGCGACAAACGTACCGACGCCCTGCATGCGCACCAGCAAACCTTCGGCCGTGAGCTCGCGCAACGCGCGGTTGATGGTCATGCGGCTGAAGCCCAGTTGGCTGACCAGCTCGCTCTCCGACGGCACGCGGTAATGGGGCGGCCAGTTGCCGTTGAGGATCTGCTGGCTGATCATCTGTTTGACGCGGGCATACAAGGGCGCCGGACTTTCGTCCATGTGGGCAGCCAGCGGAGACTTGGCAGGCGGAGTCGGCACAGGGAATCCTTGCAGGGGGAAAAGATGCATAGATTGCCGGAGTTTACCGAGCAGGCAAACGTCTGTATATGTATATACAAATAAACACACGACCGGGGTGCCTTGATCATGTCCGCTTTCTTTGCCGAACGCGCGCTGCTGCCTGATGGCTGGGCCAATGATGTACGTCTTGAAGTCAGCGCCGATGGAGTGCTGACACAGGTTGAGGCCAATGCCAGCGCGGTGGGCGCCGAACGGCTAAGAGGTCCGGTATTGGCCGGCATGCCCAACCTGCATTCCCACGCTTTCCAGCGCGCCATGGCGGGGTTGGCGGAAGTGGCGGGTAATCCGAACGACAGCTTCTGGACCTGGCGTGACCTGATGTACCGCATGGTCGGCAAGATCAACCCGGAGCAGTTGCAGGTCATCGCGCGCCAGCTGTACATCGAGATGCTCAAGGCCGGCTACACCTCGGTGGCCGAGTTTCACTATGTGCACCACGATGTCAGTGGCCAGCCCTATGCCGACCGCACAGAGCTGTCGCGCCAGATCAGCCAGGCCGCCGCCAGCAGTGGCATCGGCTTGACGCTGGTGCCGGTGCTTTATACGCATTCGGGGTTCGGTGGCCAGGCGCCCAACGACGGCCAGCGCCGGTTTATCAACAGCACCGACAACTATCTGGATCTGCAGTCGCGCTTGCAGCCGATGCTCGCCGCGCAACCTGCGCAGCAACTGGGCCTGTGTTTCCACTCCCTGCGTGCGGTCACGCCCGAGCAGATCAAGGACGTGCTGGCCGCCAGTGATCAGGTGTGCCCGGTGCACATCCACATTGCCGAACAGCAAAAAGAAGTCGACGACTGCCTGGCCTGGAGCGGCAAACGCCCGTTGCAGTGGCTGTACGACAACGTGGACGTCGACGAGCGCTGGTGCCTGGTGCACGCCACTCACGCCGATGCCGACGAAGTCGCGCGCATGGCCAGGAGCCGGGCGATTGCCGGTTTGTGCCTGACCACCGAAGCCAACCTGGGCGACGGGATTTTTCCGGCGGTGGATTTTCTGGCCCAGGGCGGGCGCATGGGCATCGGGTCCGACAGCCATGTGTCGCTGAGCGTGGTGGAAGAACTGCGCTGGTTGGAATACGGCCAGCGCCTGCGCGATCAACGGCGCAATCGCTTGTATCGCAATGACCAGCCGATGGTCGGGCGCACGCTGTTCGATGCCGCATTGGACGGCGGCGCCCAGGCATTGGGCCAGCCGATTGGTGGATTGGAGGTGGGCAAGCGCGCCGATTGGATCGTGCTGGACGGCAACGACCCTTACCTGGCGACAGCGACAGGGGACGGCATTCTGAATCGCTGGCTGTTCGCTGGCGGTGATCGACAAGTGCGGGATGTGCTGGTCAACGGCCAGTGGGTGGTGCGGGATGGGCATCATGCCGGCGAGGAAGAAAGCAGCCGGGCATTCACTCAGGTCCTGAGAAACTTACTCGGTTAAAAATGTGGGAGGGGCTTGCTCCCGATGGCGATGTATCAGTATCAGATGCGCTGATTGACACACTGCTATCGGGGGCAAGTCCCCTCCCACATTTTTACTGCGAGGTTTTCGCCATCTGCTTGTCGGACGTGCGCCAGATCAAACGCGTGGTGTCATACCCCTGCTGTCGTGCCCTGCTCAAGAGGTCTTCACGTGTATCGGCGCTTACCGTTGGCGTACGCGACAAAATCCACATGTAACGCCGGCTCGGGCTGCCGACGATGGCGGTCTTGTAGTCATCGCTGACATACAGCACCCAGTAATCGCCCTTGGCAACGCCCGGCAACAACGACGTAAACCAGTTATCGAATTCTACCCAGAGCTTGTCGGTCTTGCCCGGCACTTGCGGCGTGGCCGTGCCTTTGGCTTCCTGCCATTTCCACTCAGGCGTCAGGCAGCGATTGAACACCGACATGTCGCCATCCGGCAACAAGGTGTAGCGGGCTTCGGATTGCGCGCAGTTGCGCTGGAAGTACATCGGCAAGCGAGCCAACTCATACCAGGTGCCCTGGTAACGCTTGAGGTTGACGTTGCTCGCGGTCTTGGGTTGCAGATCATCGCCAGAATGGCTGGCGCAGCCCGCCAAAAACAGGCTGGCGCAAAGGAACACAACAAAACGCATCATTCTTCTTCTCCCGCAGGCTCGCGCCCCGGTTTACTTCAGGCCTTGCCCGGAAAACATCAGAACTTTGTCACCGGCGTACTGCACGCTGATAAAGCTGTTTTTATCGCCCCAGGTGCAGCTGGACATGCCCAGTGCGCCGGAACAATCGGTCGGCTTGCCCAGCAACGACTCTACCTCGGCCTTGGCCATGCCGGCCGACAGTTTCTGGTAGTTTTCTTGATTGACCTTGCTGCAGGCGGCTAACAGCACGCAAAAAGCCAGCAGGGCGAGACGGCGTAAAGACATGGAAAAGCTCCTGGAGAGACAAAGCAGCTGGGGTATCTGCCAGAAGCTTAGAAGGGAAAAGAGGTGTCTGGTTCCCGACGAGCGAAAACAAAAAAGCCCCGAAAACGCTGAAACGTTTCGGGGCTTCTTTAACGGTGATCCGCCTCACAACACGGCGGATAACCTATCGCAGCAGCTTACTTCTTGTGATACGCCGTCACACGCTCAACTTCTTCCTTGGAACCCAGGAACACCGCCACACGCTGGTGCAGGCCTTCGGGCTGGATGTCGAGGATGCGCTGGTGGCCGTCAGTGGACGCCCCGCCCGCCTGCTCCACCAGGAACGACATCGGGTTGGCTTCGTACATCAGGCGCAGCTTGCCCGGCTTGGACGGCTCGCGGTCGTCACGTGGGTACATGAACAAGCCACCACGGGTCAGGATGCGGTGCACATCGGCAACCATGGCCGCGACCCAGCGCATGTTGAAGTTTTTCTTCAGCGGGCCTTCCTCGCCTTCCATCAACTCGTTGACGTAGCGCTTCACCGGTTCTTCCCAGTGACGCTGGTTGGACATGTTGATCGCAAATTCCTGGGTGGAGGCTGGAATGGAGATGTCTTCGTGGGTGAGCACGAAGCTGCCCATTTCGCGGTCCAGGGTGAAGCCCTTGACGCCGTCGCCCAGGGTCAGCACCAGCATGGTCTGTGGGCCGTAGATGGCGTAACCGGCGGCGACCTGCTCGGTGCCCGGCTGCAGGAAGGCCTTTTCGTTCAGGGCTTCGTTCTGGCTCAGGTATTCGTTCGGGCAACGCAGTACCGAGAAGATGGTGCCGACCGGCGCGTTGATGTCGATGTTGGACGAACCGTCCAGTGGGTCGAATACCAACAGGTACGCGCCTTTGGGGTATTTGCCCGGAATCTGGTAGGCATTGTCCATTTCCTCGGAGGCCATGCCGGCCAGGTGACCGCCCCATTCGTTGGCTTCGAGCAGGATTTCGTTGGAGATAACGTCGAGCTTTTTCTGCACTTCGCCCTGCACGTTTTCAGTGCCCATGCTGCCCAGGACACCACCCAGTGCGCCTTTGGACACGGCGTGGCTGATCTCCTTGCAAGCACGCGCCACCACTTCGATAAGGAAGCGCAGATCGGCAGGCGTGTTGTTGCTGCGGGTCTGCTCGATCAAATAGCGACTCAAGGTAACGCGGGACATGGACGGCTCCGGAGAATGGGGGGCTTAAAAACCCGCGCAGTTTAACGCGAGTCGGGGCTGATTTCCTCTAATCAGAGGATTTAACGCCAATAGAGTTCACGGCTGGTCCTGCGGTTTGCGCAACATGGCGCCTGGTATATCGACGCGGACCCCATGTGGGAGGGGCGGTGCGACGATTCGACTTGTTCCCGATAGCGGTATGCCAGTCGACATAGCTGTTAACTGATAGACCGCTATCGGGAGCAAGCCCCCTCCCACATTTTTTTACTGCGGTGTTTAGTCGAGGGCTTTCCAGATCTCGGTGGCGTATTCGCGAATGGTACGGTCCGAGCTGAACCAGCCCATCCGCGCCGTATTGAGCACCGCCGAGCGCCACCAGGCCTTGGAGTCATGCCAGTGCGCCTCGACCCGCGTCTGGGCGTCCCAGTAGGAGTCGAAGTCGGCACACACCAGGAAGCGGTCGTAGTCGATCAGCCCGTCGATCAAACCCACATACCGGCCCGGATCATCCGGCGAGAACACCCCGCCACGGATCGCCTGCAGCACATCGCTCAAGCGATGGGAGGCGGCGATTTCCGGCCCGGCGTTGAACTCACCGGTGTGCTTGCGGCCTTCGACCTGCTGGGCACTGAGGCCGAAGATGAACATGTGCTCGGCGCCCACCCGCTCGTGCATCTCCACGTTGGCGCCGTCCATGGTGCCGATGGTCAGCGCACCGTTGAGGCCGAACTTCATGTTACTGGTGCCCGACGCCTCGAAACCGGCGGTAGAAATCTGCTCCGACAAATCCGCCGCTGGGATGATGCTTTCCGCCAGGCTGACGTTGTAGTTGGGCAGGAACACCACCTTGAGCAGGCCGCGTACGGTCGGGTCGTTGTTGACGGTGCGCGCGATATCGTTGGTCAGCTTGATGATCAGCTTGGCCTGGTGATAACTCGCCGCCGCCTTGCCGGCGAAGATTTTCACCCGCGGCACCCAGTCGACCTCCGGCTCGGCCCGGATCGCCTGATACAGCGCCACGGTGTGCAGCAGGTTGAGCAACTGGCGCTTGTACTCGTGGATCCGTTTGACCTGCACGTCGAACATCGCCGCCGGGTTCACCGAAATACCCAGGCGCTCATGGATGATCTCGGCCAGCGCCCGCTTGCTGTGCAGGCGTTGGTCGGCGAAGGCTTTGCGGAAGGTCTGTTTCTCGGCGAAGGTTTCCAGCTCGCCCAGGCGGGTTTCCATGTTGTCGAGAATGTCAGGGCCCAGGGCTTGCACCAGCATATCGGTGAGCTTCGGGTTGGCCTGGTACAGCCAGCGGCGGAAGGTGATGCCGTTGGTTTTGTTGTTGATGCGCTCAGGGTAGAGCTTATGCAGTTCGGAAAACACCGTGCTGCGCATCAACTGGGTGTGCAGGCCGGACACGCCGTTGACACTGTGGGAACCGAGGAACGCCAGGTTGCCCATGCGCACACGGCGACCGTTGTCTTCTTCAATCAACGACACGGCGCGCAGCACGTCGAAGTCGTGAATGCCCTTGGCGCGCAGAGAGTCGATATGCTGGGCGTTGATCAGGTAGATGATCTGCATATGCCGGGGCAGCATGCGCTCCATCAAACCGACCGGCCAGGTTTCCAATGCCTCGGGCAGCAAGGTGTGGTTGGTGTAGGAAAGCGTTTCGACGGTGACGTCCCACGCCGCTTCCCACGGAATGTCGTGCAGGTCGACCAACTGGCGCATCAACTCGGCCACGGCGATGGACGGGTGGGTATCGTTGAGCTGGATGGCGGCGTGTTCGCCCAGGCTCAGCACCGAGCCGTGCATGTTCTTGTGGCGGCGCAGCAAGTCTTGCAACGAGGCGGAAACGAAGAAGTATTCCTGGCGCAGACGCAGTTCCTGCCCCGCTTCGGTGCTGTCGGCCGGGTAGAGCACCCGGGAAATGCTTTCGGCGCGGGCCACCTCGGCCACGGCGCCCAAGTGGTCACCGGCGTTGAAGCGCTCCAGGTGCAGGTCTTCCACCGCACGGGCTCGCCACAGGCGCAGGGTGTTGACGCTGGCACCACGCCAGCCGACCACCGGGGTGTCGTAGGCAACGGCACGTACTGTTTCGCTGGGCGTCCACACCTGGATCAGCTTGCCGGAGGCGTCCGGCAGGGTTTCGACGCTGCCGCCAAAGCCGATCGGGTAAATCACCTCGGCCCGCTCGAACTCCCACGGGTTGCCGAAATCCAGCCAGCGTTCGGTCTGTTCCTGTTGCCAGCCATCGACAATCGCCTGGCGGAACAAGCCGTGTTCATAGCGAATGCCATAGCCGTGGCCGGCAATGCCCAGTGTCGACATGCTTTCCATAAAGCAGGCGGCCAAGCGCCCCAGGCCACCGTTGCCAAGCGCCGCGTCGGGCTCCAGCAAGCGGATGCGCTCAAGGTCCACACCCAGCTCGGACAGCGCGTCGCGTGCGATCTCGAGCACGCCGAGATTGCTCAGGCTGTCATAGAGCAGGCGACCGATAAGAAATTCCAGGGAAAGGTAATAGACCCGTTTCTGGCCTTTGCGGTATATGCGCCGCGTATGGTCCATCCAGTGGTCGACCATCTGGTCGCGGGCGGCCAGGGCAATGGCTTCGAACCAGTCGTGGTCGAAGGCGTGATCCGGGTCCTTGCCCACCGCGTAGGTGAGTTTGGTCAAGACAGCATCGCGAAATGCGGCTACCTCTGCTTCTCGTGCAAGTGGTTCCTGAGACATCAATTGCGACCTCGGGCGAGATAGAAGGAGTTGCTAGAGCCTAGACGGTCTGACAGACGGTGGACGCTCTGGTTCGTCAGTTTTTTAACTCATTGCGCATTGCATGAATTTGATGCAGAGGTCGTGCCTGATCGCCGTTCGCGCAGAAACTCTGAAAAGGTTGTTCAAAAAACCACCAATCCCGGTATGATCGCGCGCCCGGATACAGCCCCACCTTTTGGAACCCTGATGAAGCCTCAACTGATCGCCGCCGCGGAACTCGACCGTCTCGAGACCTGGCAGAAATATTCCGCCCACATGTGCGGTGGCTGCGTGTCCAGCTGCTGCACGCTGCCGGTCGAAGTGAAGATCAAGGACCTGATCCGCATCGGCATCGTCGATGAGTTCGAGCGCGGCGACCCGCCGAAGAACATCGCCAAGCGGTTGCAGAAGGAAGGCATCGTCGAGCGCTTCAATTCCAAATCCGAAATTTTTACCTTGCAGCGCATGAGCAACAACGACTGCCTGTACCTGGATCGTAAGACGCGCTTTTGCACTATTTATGACAAGCGCCCGGATACCTGCCGCAACCACCCGAAAATCGGGCCGCGGCCGGGGTATTGCGCGTACAAGCCCAAGGAAGTGGTGCGCGAGACTAATTTCAAGACACTCGACAAGTTCTGATGATCGTTCCCACGCTCCGCGTGGGAACGCAGCCCTGGACGCTCCGCGTCCGCTCTTAAAGGCGGGACGCAGAGCGTCCCCAGAGGCATTCCCACGCAGAGCGTGGGAACGATCAGACATAAAAAAACGCCCCCGGCCTTTCGACCGGGGGCGTTTTTATTCAGCCTGAGTTAACTCAGTTCTTGGCTTTCTTGGCAGCGCGGGTGCGCTCGCCTTCGTCCAGGATCTTCTTACGCAGGCGGATCGACTTAGGCGTGACTTCACACAGCTCGTCGTCCTGGATGAATTCCAGGGCCTGTTCCAGGGTGAACTTCACCGGTGGAACCAGAGCGATGGTTTCGTCTTTACCCGAAGCACGCATGTTGTCGAGCTTCTTGCCTTTGGTTGGGTTGACGCCCATGTCGTTGTCACGGCTGTTCAGACCAACGATCTGGCCGTTGTAGATCTCTTGACCGTGTTCAACGAACAGCTTGCCACGCGCCTGGAGGGTTTCCAGGGAGTAGGTCAGCGCCTTGCCGGTTTCTACCGATACCAGAACACCGTTCTGACGGCCGGACATGTCGCCGGACTTCATGGTGTCGTAGCGATCGAAGATCGAGGTCAGGATGCCAGCACCGTTGGTCAGGGTCAGGAACTGGTTACGGAAACCGATCAGACCGCGAGCAGGGATGTTGTATTCCAGACGCACACGGCCTTTGCCATCCGGCACCATGTTGGTCAGGTCGCCCTTACGCAGGCCCATCTCTTCCATCACCTTGCCCTGGGATTCTTCCGGGGTGTCGATGGTGACGTTTTCGAACGGTTCCTGCTTCACGCCGTCAACGGTACGGATGATCACTTCCGGACGACCAACACCCATTTCGAAGCCTTCGCGACGCATGGTTTCGATCAGTACCGAGAGGTGCAGCTCACCACGGCCGGAGACCTTGAACTTGTCGGCCGAGTCGCCTTCTTCAACGCGCAGAGCAACGTTGTACAGCAGCTCTTTGTCCAGACGCTCCTTGATGTTACGGGAGGTCACGAACTTGCCTTCTTTACCGCAGAACGGCGAGTCGTTGACCTGGAAGGTCATGGAAACGGTTGGCTCGTCAACGGTCAGAGGCTTCATCGCCTCGACGGTGTCCGGCTGGCACAGGGTGTCGGAGATGAACAGCGAGTCCATGCCGCTGACGCACACGATGTCGCCAGCGAAGGCTTCTTCGACGTCGATACGGTGCAGGCCGTGGTGGCCCATCAGCTTCAGGATACGGCCGTTACGCTTCTTGCCATCCGCGCCGATCGCGACAACCGGGGTGTTCGGCTTGACGCTGCCACGGGCGATACGGCCAACGCCGATAACACCCAGGAAGCTGTTGTAGTCCAGTGCCGAGATTTGCATCTGGAACGGGCCTTCACGGTCAACCTTCGGTGGTGGAACGTGGTCAACGATGGCCTGGTACAGCGGGGTCATGTCTTCCGCCATGGCGGTGTGTTCCAGACCGGCAATACCGTTCAGGGCCGAGGCGTAGATCACTTGGAAATCAAGCTGCTCTTCGGTGGCACCCAGGTTGTCGAACAGGTCGAAGATCTGGTCCAGAACCCAGTCCGGACGCGCGCCTGGACGGTCAACCTTGTTGATGCACACGATCGGACGCAGGCCGGCTTCGAAGGCCTTCTTGGTCACGAAACGGGTTTGCGGCATAGGGCCGTCTTGAGCGTCAACCAGCAGCAGAACGGAGTCAACCATCGACATTACGCGTTCTACTTCGCCGCCGAAGTCGGCGTGGCCCGGGGTGTCCACGATGTTGATGTGGTAGCCGTTCCAGTTGATTGCGGTGTTTTTTGCCAGGATGGTAATACCGCGCTCTTTTTCCTGGTCGTTGGAGTCCATCACGCGCTCGTCGTTGAGCTCGTTGCGCTCCAGGGTGCCGGATTGACGCAAGAGTTTGTCTACCAGGGTGGTTTTACCATGGTCAACGTGAGCAATGATGGCGATGTTACGTAGATTTTCGATCACTTGTGTATCTCGATCAGAGGATTCGGTGTGCTGACAGGTCGTGGCAGCGATTTACAGTAGAGTCAGGCCTTGCCGTTACAGCTTGACGGCAGAGTCGGGGGGCCGGTGACGCAGGCCACAGGCAAACAGCCCCGGGCTCTTAGCTCGGTCGATAAACGCGCACATTGGCATGCCCCTCACTGAGCAAATGGTGGGCATGCAGGCGACTCATCACGCCTTTGTCGCAATACAGCAGGTACTGACGGCTGTCATCCAGTTCCTTGAAACGCGCGTTCAATGCATAAAACGGCAGCGTTTGTACGTCGATGCCAGGAATTTCCAGCGGCTCATCTTCGGCGGCATCCGGGTGACGGATGTCGATGATGATCTGGCCGGCCAGGGCTTCGCTGACTTCTTCGATCTGCACATCCTGGCCCAGCTCGTCGATGACGCGATCGATCGGGACCAGTTTGGCGTTCTCGAGCGCTCGCTCCAGAATCGCCATGTCGAACTGTTGTTCTTCATACTCCACGCGGTTGCGCTTGGCGTGGGTCTTGGGGTTCACCGAGATGACCCCGCAATACTCAGGCATATGCTTGGCAAAATCGGCGGTGCCGATCTGCTCTGCCTGATCGATGATGTCCTGCTTGTGGCTGGCGATCAGCGGGCGCAACACCAGTTTCTCGGTGACGCAATCGATGATCGACAGGTTTGGCAGCGTCTGGCTGGAGACCTGGGAGATCGCTTCACCGGTCACCAGCGCGTCGATCTGCAAGCGATCGGCAATCCGCGACGCCGCGCGCAACATCATACGCTTCAATACGACGCCCATATGACCGTTATCGACTTTGCCGAGAATTTCGCCCAGCACTTCCTCGAACGGTACGCTCACAAATAGCACGCGTTGGGAGCTGCCGTACTTCTTCCAGATAAAGTGTGCAACTTCCATCACGCCCAATTCGTGTGCACGCCCGCCCAGGTTGAAGAAGCAGAAGTGGCTCATCAGGCCGCGACGCATGATCTGGTAGGCCGCCACGGTGGAATCGAAACCGCCGGACATCAATACCAGGGTCTGTTCCAGGGCGCCCAGCGGGTAGCCGCCGATGCTGTTGTGCTGGCTGTGGATCACGAACAACCGTTTGTCGCGAATTTCCATGCGCACTTCAATTTGCGGCGTTTTCAGGGAAATTCCGGCGGCGCCGCACTCGCGACGCAGCTTGCTGCCGACATATTTTTCCACATCCATGGAGCTGAACGGATGCTTGCCGGCACGCTTGCAGCGCACCGAAAAAATCTTGCCGGCCAGCGCGTCACCGAAGTGCTGTTTGCACTTCTCGGTAATGTCGTCGAAGTCGCCCAGCGGGTACTCATCCACCTGCAGGAAATGCGCGATACCCGGCATGCAGCTCAGGCGTTCGGTCATGTCCTTCAAGGCTTTGGCGTCGGTCAGGCGGGTTTCCAGCTCGAGATTGTCCCACACGCCATTCACCACCACAGCCGGGTCCAGGTCACGGAGCACGGCACGGATGTTCTTGGCCAATTGACGGATGAAACGCGTCCGTACCGGTCGGCTCTTGATGGTGATCTCGGGGAAGACTTTAACGATTAATTTCATGGAAACAGCGCGCGCCGGGCCTGCTGAAAAAGGGGGGCGCGGATTATAGCGGAAATCGCTCAAGGTTTAACCAGTTAATATGCAGCACATTCGCTGCGCACCAAAACGGGTCATTTGCGCCCATTAACGCTACATTGCAGTGCGCTATTTGCCGTGCTTTGGCCGATTGCACCGTTATAGGGGCCATTTTGACGTAAAAAGACCATGTTGGCGCACTGGCATGCAATTTGCTCTCTTGTGAGGCAGGTTGCCTTGGCGGAGTATCCGCGCCGGCATCACCCAAATTCTAAGGGCTAACTCCACTACCCTAGCCCGAAGCCACCCGGAGGACACCATGTCGAAGTCGGTTCAACTCATCAAAGATCATGACGTTAAATGGATTGATCTGCGCTTCACGGACACCAAAGGTACTCAGCACCACGTGACCATGCCGGCTCGCGACGCGCTGGATGATGCTTTCTTCGAAGAAGGCAAGATGTTCGACGGTTCCTCCATCGCTGGCTGGAAAGGCATCGAAGCCTCCGACATGATCCTGATGCCGGACGACAGCACTGCCGTCCTCGACCCGTTCACCGAAGACCCAACCCTGATCATCGTCTGCGACGTGATCGAGCCTTCGACCATGCAAGGCTACGACCGCGACCCACGTGCGATCGCCAAGCGTGCCGAGGAATACCTGAAGTCGACCGGTATCGGCGACACCGTATTCGTAGGCCCGGAGCCAGAATTCTTCATCTTCGATTCGGTCAAGTTCAAGTCCGACATCTCCGGCTCCATGTTCAAGATCTACTCCGAACAAGGCTCGTGGATGTCCGACCAGGACGTGGAAGGCGGCAACAAAGGCCACCGTCCAGGCATCAAAGGTGGCTACTTCCCTGTTCCGCCGTTCGACCACGACCACGAAATCCGTACCTCCATGTGCAACGCCATGGAAGAAATGGGCCTGGTCATCGAAGTTCACCACCACGAAGTGGCGACTGCCGGCCAGAACGAAATCGGTGTGAAGTTCAACACCCTGGTCGCCAAGGCTGACGAAGTCCAGACCCTGAAGTACTGCGTACACAACGTGGCTGATGCCTACGGCCGTACCGCTACCTTCATGCCTAAGCCGCTGTACGGCGATAACGGTTCGGGTATGCACGTTCACTTGTCCATCGCCAAAGAAGGCAAGAACACCTTCGCCGGCGAAGGTTATGCCGGCCTGTCCGACACCGCCCTGTACTTCATCGGCGGTATCATCAAGCACGGTAAGGCCCTGAACGGCTTCACCAACCCGTCGACCAACTCCTACAAGCGTCTGGTCCCAGGCTTCGAAGCGCCGGTGATGCTGGCCTACTCGGCCCGTAACCGTTCCGCCTCTATCCGTATCCCTTACGTGTCCAGCCCGCGCGCTCGTCGTATCGAAGCCCGCTTCCCGGACCCGGCGGCCAACCCATACCTGGCTTTCGCAGCCCTGGTCATGGCTGGCCTGGACGGCATCCAGAACAAGATCCACCCTGGCGACGCCGCCGACAAAAACTTGTACGACCTGCCGCCTGAAGAGGCCAAAGAGATTCCACAAGTGTGCGGCAGCCTGAAAGAAGCCCTGGAAGAACTGGACAAGGGCCGTGCGTTCCTGACCAAAGGCGGCGTATTCAGCGACGACTTCATCGATGCCTACATCGAGCTGAAAAGCGAAGAAGAAATCAAGGTTCGTACCTTCGTACACCCACTGGAATACGAGCTGTACTACAGCTGCTGATCCGGTAGCGCTGCTTGACTTAGCGTGATGGCAAAAGGCCTCCTTCGGGAGGTCTTTTTTTGCGCAATTTTTGTAGGAGCGAGCTTGCTCGCGAAAAACGCAAAGACACCTCATTTCTTCAACATTTACGCGCTATCGTTAACGACCTTCGCGAGCAAGCTCGCTCCTACAGGGGATCGCCTTTGAAATCTCGATTCGTATTTGCCTTGATGTTCGTCAGTGCCGGCGCTTGCGCCGCACCGCCTACCCTCGAGCCGCTGCTCAACAGCATCGCCGAGCGCCTGGAAATAGCCGACCAGGTAGCCTTGAGCAAATGGGACAGCCATAAACCCGTGGAAGATAAAAAGCGCGAGCAGGAAGTGATCGCCAGCGTCGTCGCCCAAGCACCGAGCTACAAACTGGACCCCGCCGCCGCCGAGCAATTTTTCTCGGCGCAGATCGAGGCAAACAAACTGGTGCAGTACACCCACTTGTCCGACTGGCAATTCCAGGGCAAGGCCCCCGACGATCCGCGTCCGGACCTGGTCAAGCAGATTCGCCCGCGATTGGATGAGCTGCAAAAACGCCTGCTGCAGCAGTTGGCCGACTTCACGCCCCTGCGCACAGACCCTCAATGCCCGCAATGGCTTGCCGAGGCGGTGCATGAGCCGCTGAATGATCCGCTGCGCCAATTGGCGATGATCCGCGCCACCGCGGAGCTGTGCGTTTACAAAGGTTAACTCGTGCAAACCCAATCAAAACTGTGGGAGGGGGCTTGCTCCCGATAGCGGTGTATCAGGCATGTAGATGTCGACTGACACTCCGTCATCGGGGGCAAGCCCCCTCCCACATTTGATTTGCATGTATTCAGGACCGTCTCTGGCAGCTCCCTGAACAACCTTTACAAACCGCACTATATTGGTGCGATAGGTTGCACCCATCCCAGCGACCCAGCCCATTTTGGTTCGATTCTTCCCGAACAAGCTGGCAGAGCGCCACAGTTTCGCGCCTGAACCCCTTATTTCAGGGCTTTAACGCTTCTTTTCGGAGCCTTGGTTTGGTTTTTGCATTTTCCTTGTATCAGCGTGTGCCTCAAGCCTGCGCCTTGCTCCAAAAGAGGTCCTGATGACCATCAGTGATGCACTGCACCGTTTGCTACTCGACAACCTGACCACCGCGACCATCCTGCTCAATGCCGACCTGCGCCTTGAGTACATGAACCCGGCGGCGGAGATGCTCCTGGCCATCAGCGGCCAGCGCAGCCATGGGCAGTTCATCAGCGAATTGTTCACCGAGTCGGCCGAGGCCTTGAGCTCGTTGCGCCAGGCCGTGGAGCAGGCACACCCGTTCACCAAGCGCGAAGCGATGCTCACCGCCCTGACCGGGCAGACGCTGACTGTCGACTACGCGGTGACGCCGATCCTGAGCAATGGCGCGACGCTGCTGCTGCTCGAAGTGCACCCCCGCGACCGCCTGCTGCGCATCACCAAGGAGGAGGCGCAGCTGTCCAAGCAGGAAACCAGCAAGATGCTGGTGCGCGGCCTGGCCCACGAGATCAAGAACCCGCTGGGCGGCATTCGTGGCGCGGCGCAGTTGCTGGCCCGCGAGCTGCCGGAGGAGCATCTCAAGGACTACACCAACGTCATCATCGAAGAGGCCGACCGCCTGCGCAACCTGGTGGACCGCATGCTCGGCTCCAACAAGCTGCCGTCGCTGGCGATGACCAACGTGCACGAAGTGCTGGAGCGCGTCTGCCAACTGGTCGAGGCCGAAAGCCAGGGCTGCATCACCCTGGTGCGCGACTATGACCCCAGCATCCCCGATGTCTTGATCGACCGCGAGCAGATGATCCAAGCGGTGCTCAACATCGTGCGCAACGCCATGCAGGCCATCAGCAGCCAGAACGAGCTGCGCCTGGGCCGCATCAGCCTGCGCACCCGCGCCCTGCGCCAGTTCACCATCGGCCATGTGCGCCATCGCCTGGTGACCAAGGTCGAAATCATCGACAACGGCCCGGGCATTCCTGCGGAATTGCAGGAAACCATCTTCTTCCCCATGGTCAGTGGCCGCCCGGACGGTACCGGGCTGGGCCTGGCCATTACCCAGAACATCATCAGCCAGCATCAGGGCCTGATCGAATGTGAGAGCCATCCCGGCCACACCACGTTCTCGATCTTCCTGCCATTGGAACAAGGAGCCCCCACGACATGAGCCGTAGTGAAACTGTCTGGATCGTCGATGACGACCGTTCTATCCGCTGGGTCCTGGAGAAAGCCTTGCAACAGGAAGGCATGACCACCCAGAGCTTCGACAGCGCCGACGGTGTGATGAGCCGCCTGGCTCGCCAGCAGCCGGATGTGATCATCTCCGATATTCGCATGCCCGGCGCCAGCGGCCTGGACCTGCTGGCGCGGATTCGCGAACAGCACCCGCGCCTGCCGGTGATCATCATGACGGCGCACTCGGACCTGGACAGCGCTGTCGCGTCGTATCAGGGCGGCGCCTTCGAATACCTGCCCAAGCCGTTCGATGTGGATGAGGCGGTGGCGCTGGTCAAGCGCGCCAACCAGCACGCCCAGGAACAGCAGAACCAGGAAGCCCCGCCGGCCCTGACGCGCACGCCGGAAATCATCGGCGAAGCGCCGGCGATGCAGGAAGTGTTTCGCGCCATCGGGCGCTTGAGCCACTCCAACATCACCGTGCTGATCAACGGCGAGTCGGGTACCGGTAAAGAGCTGGTCGCCCACGCCCTGCATCGCCACAGCCCTCGGGCAGCCTCGCCGTTCATCGCGTTGAATATGGCGGCTATCCCGAAAGACTTGATGGAGTCCGAGCTGTTCGGCCATGAAAAAGGCGCGTTCACCGGCGCGGCCAACCTGCGGCGCGGGCGCTTTGAGCAAGCGGACGGCGGCACCCTGTTCCTCGATGAAATCGGCGACATGCCCGCCGATACCCAGACCCGCCTGCTGCGGGTGCTGGCCGATGGCGAGTTCTATCGCGTCGGCGGGCATACGCCGGTCAAGGTCGATGTACGCATCATCGCGGCGACCCACCAGAACCTGGAAACCCTGGTCCACGCCGGCAAATTCCGCGAGGACTTGTTCCATCGCCTCAACGTGATCCGCATCCACATCCCGCGCATGTCGGACCGCCGCGAAGACATCCCCACCCTCGCCCGTCACTTCCTCAGCCGCGCCGCCCAGGAGCTGGCCGTCGAGCCGAAGCTGCTCAAGAGCGAGACCGAGGAATACCTGAAGAACCTGCCATGGCCCGGCAACGTACGCCAGCTGGAGAACACCTGCCGCTGGATCACGGTGATGGCCTCCGGGCGCGAAGTGCACATCAGCGACCTGCCGCCGGAACTGCTGAGCCTGCCGCAGGATTCGGCACCGGTCACCAACTGGGAACAGGCACTGCGCCAATGGGCCGACCAGGCCCTGGCACGCGGCCAGTCGAACCTGCTGGACAGCGCCGTGCCGGCGTTCGAGCGGATCATGATCGAGACCGCGCTCAAGCACACCGCTGGCCGCCGTCGCGATGCCGCCGTGCTGCTGGGTTGGGGGCGTAATACCCTGACGCGCAAGATCAAGGAGTTGGGGATGAAGGTCGACGGCGGGGATGACGACGACGGTGACGAGGCATGATCACCGCCCTCTGATCCACCGAAGATCCAATGTGGGAGGGGGCTTGCTCCCGATAGCAGTGGTTCAGTCACAACATCTGTGTCTGATCTACCGCTATCGGGAGCAAGCCCCCTCCCACATTTGGATCTTCACAAGGCTCATAGTCATGCACCGATTCAATGCACCATGAACCGGCATCGGGCATGGAGCCGGCACCCGAAAGATTGCTACGACTGAAAAACTCTCCAAAGCTCAAACCACCAAAGCCCCGAATTCCGGGGCTTTGCGCTTTCTTGCAAGTTTTTACGAGGCAATTTGCAAACTCTGGCACGCCCCCTGCAATAACTCTTGTACTACCCAGTTTCGGGGACCTTGGTACAGGCAGGCCGAGAATCCCCTCTTTAACACCGAAGCCCTAGGCTTCACCCCGTTTTGGGAGCCCTGGTACAGGCAGGCCGGGAACTCCCTCTTTTATTGCTCGTGGAGATGGATCTCCAGCCGCCAGCGGTCATCGACCTCTTCGCCCTTCCACTCCCCGCGTAATGGTCGAGCCGCCACCAGGTTCAGCAGCACGCCGCTGTCGGTCTTGCGGACGCGCCAGTTCACGTCCTTGTCATTGACCTTGAGTTGCCCACTGGCGGCCTTGCCCTGTGCGTCGAACAGCAGCGCCACGGTGCCGTCGATATGCTCGCCATGCAGCTTGGGTTCGCTGTTGAACCACACCACCAAACCGTCCGCCGCAGGTTCCACCTGTTGCAGCTCGACCGGGTCGGCAGTGGTCAAGCGACCGATCATCAAGCCAATCATCAAGCCGACAATCGCCAGTGAGCCGAGCACCCGCGGCAATAGCTTCGGCCTCGGGTCGTCTTCGGGGGTAGAATGCAGCGCATCTTTACCTTCGGAGCCGTGCATGTTTCACGTCATCCTTTTTCAACCAGAAATTCCGCCGAATACCGGCAACGTTATCAGGCTGTGCGCCAACAGTGGCTGCCACCTGCATTTGATCGAGCCGCTGGGCTTCGACATGGACGACAAACGCCTGCGCCGCGCCGGGCTGGATTACCACGAGTACGCTACCCTCAAGCGCCACGCCGACCTGGCAAGCTGCCTGGAAAGCCTGGGCCACCCGCGCTTGTTCGCGTTCACCACCAAGGGCTCGCGGCCGTTTCATGATGCCAGCTTCGCCGAGGGTGACGCGTTTCTGTTCGGCCCCGAGAGCCGGGGCCTGCCGGCCGACGTACTCGACGCCCTGCCCGACGGCCATCGCCTGCGCTTGCCGATGCGCGAAGGCTGCCGCAGCCTGAACCTGTCGAACACCGTCGCCGTGGCGGTCTATGAAGGCTGGCGGCAACTCGGCTTCAAGTAACACCGCATAGCAAATGTGGGAGGGGGCTTGCCCCCGATAGCGGTATTTCAGCCAGCATATCTGTAGCTGACCCACCGCCATCGGGGGCAAGCCCCCTCCCACATTTTTTACCGCATCGACTTATTGAACCGTCGACGAACCTTCTTGTTGCATGCGCTGCAGCTCTTGAGCGTACAGGGCATCGAAGTTCACCGGTGCCAGCATCAGCGCCGGGAACGAGCCACGGGTGACCAGGCTGTCCAGGGTCTCACGGGCGTACGGGAACAGGATATTCGGGCAGAACGCGCCCAGGGTGTGGCTCATGGACGCTTCGTCCAGGCCCTGGATCAGGAAGATACCGGCCTGCTGCACTTCAGCGATGAAGGCCACTTCTTCGCCGTTCTTGACGGTGACCGACAGGGTCAACACGACTTCGTGGAAGTCACCTTCCAGGGCTTTTTGACGGGTGTTCAGGTCCAACGCAACGCTTGGGGTCCACTCCTGGCGGAAGATGGCCGGGCTTTTCGGTGCTTCGAACGACAGGTCACGCACATAGATGCGCTGCAGCGAAAACTGTGGGCCTTGGGCTTCTGCTGCTTCGGTGTTCTGTTGATCAGTCATCGCAGATCCTTCTCTATCTTGGGGCTTTTAGGGGTTAGGCGGACAGCAGCGCATCAAGTTTACCGGCGCGCTCAAGGGCAAACAGGTCGTCGCAGCCACCGATGTGCCGGGTGCCGATCCAGATCTGCGGGACCGACGTGCGCCCTGCCTTCTGGGCCATTTCGGCGCGCACCTGGGGCTTGCCATCGACTTTGATCTCTTCGAAGGCAACGCCCTTCTTACCCAGCAAAGCCTTGGCTCGCACGCAATAAGGGCAATAATCGCTGGAATACACGACAACCTGGCTCATATCACTTCACCAGCGGCAGGTTATCGGCCTTCCAGCTGCCGATACCGCCGGACAGTTTGGCGGCGGTGAAGCCGGCCTTGAGCATTTCACGCGCGTGAGTACCCGAATGCTGGCCCTGGGCGTCGACCAGGATGATGGTCTTGGCCTTGTGCTTTTCCAGCTCGCCCAGGCGCGCCATCAGCTTGTCCTGGGGAATGTTCAGGGCGCCGACGATATGGCCGGCGGCGAAATCCTTGGCCGGGCGGATATCCACGACAACCGCTTCATCCTTGTTGACCAGCGCGGTCAGCTCCGACGTGCTCAGGCTGCGGCCACCACGGCTCAATTCGTGAGCGATCAGCAGCGCCAGCAGGATGACGAAGGCACCCACGAGCAGATAGTGGGCAGTGGCAAATGCAATCAGGTGATCAACCATCAAGGAGGTTCCAGGGCGTTAAAATGGCGGTAAGTATACACAGCCGCCAGGGGCGGCCAACCCCCGTAAAGCGGTGACGCGGTTGGAACTTCGCTTTAAACTGCCACTCCCTTTTCCATTGTCTTCCTTTATTACCGCCGCGAGAGGATCTATGACTACCACGCCTAAACCTTTGGTCCTGATAATTCTCGATGGCTTCGGACACAGTGAAAGCCACCACGACAACGCTGTGTACGCAGCGAACAAGCCCGTGCTGGACCGCCTCACCGCCACCGTACCCAACGGCCTGATCTCCGGTTCCGGCATGGACGTGGGCCTGCCGGACGGTCAAATGGGCAACTCGGAAGTCGGCCACATGAATCTCGGCGCCGGACGAGTGGTCTATCAGGACTTCACCCGTGTGACCAAAGCGATCCGCGATGGCGAGTTCTTCGAGAACCCAACCATCTGCGCTGCGGTGGATAAAGCCGTCGCCGCCGGCAAGGCCGTGCACTTCATGGGCCTGTTGTCCGATGGCGGCGTGCACAGCCATCAGGACCACCTGGTGGCCATGGCCGAGCTGGCCTTCAAGCGCGGCGCCGACAAAATCTACCTGCACGCCTTCCTCGATGGCCGCGATACCCCGCCGAAAAGCGCGCAGTCGTCCATCGAACTGCTCGACACTACCTTCGCCGCCCTGGGCAAGGGCCGTATCGCCAGCATCGTGGGCCGCTACTTCGCCATGGACCGCGACAACCGCTGGGACCGCGTGGCCCAAGCCTACAACCTGATCGTCGACGGCCAGGCCGAATTCAACGCCGCTACCGCCCAGCAAGGCCTGGAAGCCGCCTACGCGCGTGGCGAGAGCGATGAATTCGTCAAGGCCACCACCATCGGCGAGCCGGTGAAGGTCGAAGACGGCGACGCCATGGTGTTCATGAACTTCCGCGCCGACCGTGCCCGTGAGCTGAGCCATGTGTTTGTCGACGACGGCTTCAAAGACTTCGAGCGCGTGCGCCAGCCGAACGTCGAGTTCGTCATGCTGACCCAATACGCTGCCAATATCCCGGCCCCCTCGGCATTCGCTCCGGGCAGCCTGGAAAACGTGCTGGGCGACTACCTGGCAAAAAACGGCAAGACCCAACTGCGCATCGCCGAAACCGAAAAATATGCCCACGTGACCTTCTTCTTCTCCGGCGGGCGTGAAGAACCGTTCCCCGGCGAAGAGCGCATCCTGATCCCCTCGCCCAAAGTCGCCACCTACGACCTGCAGCCAGAAATGAGTGCGCCGGAAGTCACCGACAAGATCGTCGACGCCATCGAGCACCAGCGTTACGACGTGATCGTGGTCAACTATGCCAACGGCGACATGGTCGGTCACAGCGGCAACCTGGAAGCGGCGGTCAAGGCCGTGGAATGCCTGGACCTGTGCGTCGGTCGCATTGTCGATGCCCTGGACAAGGTCGGTGGCGAAGCGCTGATCACGGCGGACCACGGCAACTGCGAGCAGATGTCCGATGAATCCACCGGCCAGGCCCACACGGCCCACACCACCGAACCGGTGCCATTCATCTACGTCGGCAAGCGCGATTTCACAGTGCGCAACGGTGGCGTACTGGCGGATGTGGCGCCGACCATGCTGATGTTGATGGGGCTGGAGAAGCCAAAAGAGATGACCGGGACTTCGATCTTGGTCTGATCTAAACAGCAACGCATAACAATGTGGGAGGGGGCTTGCTCCCGATAGCGGTGTGCCAGTCGACACTTATGTGACTGAGCTACCGCAATCGGGAGCAAGCCCCCTCCCACATTGGATCTCGCACGTTTGAAAGATATCTTTTTGCCATACCACCACCACTCGGCACCTATCTTGCCCGCCAGCCCCAATTGGGCGTTTTTTTTGCAGCGCTTGGCGGGCATACTAGGCCGTCCCTTTCCCCTGGTGTCGCCCGCCTCTATGCTTCGCGCCTTGATTACCCTCGCTCTTGTCTGCCTGCTCCAACCGGCGTTTGCCGATGAGCGTGCACAAACCCAACAACAGTTGGACGCTACGCGTCAGGACATTACCGAGCTGAAAAAACTGCTCGGCAAGCTCCAGGAAGAGAAATCCGGCGTGCAGAAAGACCTGCGCGGCACGGAAACCGAAATGGGCAAGCTGGAGAAGCAGGTCCAGGAGCTGCAAAAAGAATTAAAGAAGAGCGAGTCGGAACTGGAGCGACTCGACGCTGAGAAAAAAAAACTCCAGAGCGCACGCGTTGAGCAGCAACGCCTGATCGCGATCCAGGCCCGCGCCGCCTACCAGAGCGGCCGCCAGGAATACCTCAAGCTGCTGCTCAACCAGCAGAACCCGGAAAAATTCGCCCGCACCCTCACCTATTACGATTACGTGAGCCAGGCACGCCTGGCGCAATTGAAGAGCTTCAACGAAACCCTGCGCCAGTTGGCCAATGTCGAGCAGGAGATCAATGACCAGCAGGCACAGCTGCTCGACCAGAAAACCGCACTCGACACCCAGCGCAACGAGCTCGATAAAGTCCGCAAGGAACGCCAGCAAGCCCTGGCCAAGCTCAACGACGACGTGAAAGCCCGCGACGCCAAGCTGCAAGCGCGCGAGCAAGACCAGGCCGATTTGGCCAAAGTGCTCAAGACTATCGAAGAAACCCTGGCGCGCCAGGCGCGCGAGGCCGAAGAAGCGCGGCAAAAGGCGTTGATCGCGCAGCAGGAAGCCGAAAAAAAGCGCCAGCGTGAGGCCGAACTGGCAGCCACTACCGATGCGCCGGCCCCACGCAAGCCGGCACATGCGGCGCCTGGCCCATTGGTTTCCAGCAGTGGCGAGTCGTTCGGCGGGCCTTTTGCTTCAGCTCGCGGAAAACTTCCATGGCCCGTTGATGGTCGACTATTGGCACGCTTTGGGGAAACCCGTGGCGACGACACCCGCGCCAAGTGGGATGGGGTGATGATCAGCGCCTCTGCCGGCAGCCAGGTCCACGCCGTCCACGGCGGGCGCGTTGTGTTTGCCGATTGGCTGCGCGGGGCCGGTTTGCTGGTGATTCTTGACCACGGTAATGGCTATTTGAGCCTTTACGGCCACAATCAGACGTTACTCAAGTCGGCAGGTGATGTGGTAAAAGCCGGTGAATCCATCTCCACTGTCGGTAACAGTGGTGGCCAGGACACGCCGGCGCTGTACTTCGCTATTCGTCAGCAGGGTCGCCCGAGCGATCCCGCACAATGGTGCCGATCCCAAGGATAGGGTCGCATCTACATTAGGAGCTCGTTCGACATGCTGCATTTGTCCCGCCTCACTTCGCTGGCCCTGACGATCGCCCTGGTGATCGGCGCGCCTCTGGCTTTCGCCGATCAGGCCGCACCGGCTGCGCCCGCCGCTATGGCCGCGACCACCAAGGCGCCGTTGCCGCTGGACGAGCTGCGTACCTTTGCCGAGGTCATGGACCGGATCAAGGCAGCCTATGTCGAACCCGTAGACGACAAGACCCTGCTGGAAAATGCCATCAAGGGCATGCTCAGCAACCTCGACCCGCATTCCGCCTACCTGGGCCCGGAAGACTTTGCCGAACTGCAGGAAAGCACCAGCGGTGAGTTCGGCGGCCTGGGCATCGAAGTGGGCTCCGAAGACGGCCAGATCAAAGTGGTCTCGCCCATCGACGACACCCCCGCGTCCAAGGCCGGCATCCAGGCCGGCGACCTGATCGTCAAGATCAACGGTCAGCCGACCCGCGGCCAATCCATGACCGAAGCCGTCGACAAGATGCGCGGCAAGCTCGGCCAGAAAATCACCCTGACCCTGGTGCGCGACGGCGGCAACCCGTTCGACGTGACCCTGGCCCGCGCGACCATCACGGTCAAGAGCGTGAAGAGCCAGTTGCTGGAGTCGGGCTACGGTTACATCCGCATCACCCAGTTCCAGGTCAAGACCGGCGACGAAGTGGCCAAGGCCCTGGCCAAGCTGCGCAAGGACAACGGCAAGAAGCTCAACGGCATCGTGCTCGACCTGCGCAACAACCCAGGCGGCGTGTTGCAGTCGGCGGTGGAAGTGGTCGATCACTTCATCACCAAGGGCCTGATCGTTTACACCAAGGGCCGTATCGCCAATTCCGAGCTGCGCTTCTCGGCCACCGGCAACGACCTCAGCGAGAACGTACCGCTGGCCGTGCTGATCAACGGCGGCAGCGCCTCGGCATCGGAGATCGTCGCCGGCGCCCTGCAAGACCAGAAGCGCGGCGTGCTGATGGGCACCACCAGCTTCGGTAAAGGTTCGGTACAAACGGTGCTGCCGCTCAATAACGAGCGTGCGCTGAAGATCACCACGGCGCTGTACTACACGCCCAATGGTCGCTCGATCCAGGCCCAGGGCATCGTGCCAGACATCGAAGTGCGCAGGGCCAAGATCACCAACGAGATCGACAGCGAGTACTACAAGGAAGCCGATCTGCAAGGCCACCTGGGCAATGGCAACGGCGGGGCCGACCAGCCGACCGGCAGCGGCGCCAAAGCCAAGCCGATGCCGCAGGACGATGACTACCAGTTGGCCCAGGCGCTGAGCCTGCTCAAGGGCCTGAGCATCACGCGCAGCCGTTGATATGCGTGTTGCACTGATTATCGCGGTGCTGTGCAGCCTGGCCGGATTCGCCCAAGCGACGCCGGCCGGCGAACCGCACAAAGCCTACCTGACCCTGATCATCGACGACCTTGGGCAAAACCTGCCCAGGGATCGTCGCGTGCTGGCCCTGCCTGGGCCGGTCACCACCGCGATCATGCCCGACACCCCCCACGCCGCCGAATTCGCCCGTGAAGCCCACAAGGCCGGCAAGATTGTCATCCTGCACATGCCCATGGACCCGGCCACCGGGCCGTTCGCCTGGCACCCTGAGCTGTCGATCGAAGAGCTGGGCAAGCGCCTGGACGCCGCATTCGCGGCCGTGCCCTACACCGCCGGCATCAATAACCATATGGGCAGCCGCATGACCGCGCAGCCGGCAGCGATGGCGTGGTTAATGGGCGAGCTGCAGCGGCGCCACAAGTTCTTTGTGGACAGCCGTACCAGCGCACAAACGGTGGCTGCGGCTGAGGCGCAGAAGATTGGTTTGGCGCATGTTTCGCGGGATGTGTTCCTGGATGACGAACGCACCGAGGCGGCGATTACCACGCAGTTGCAAACCGCAATCAAGCTGGCACACAAGCAGGGTTCGGCGGTGATGATCGGGCATCCTTATCCGCAAACGCTGGCGGTGCTGGAGCGCGAGTTGCCCAAGCTCAAGGCCCAGGGTGTGGAGTGGATTGATATCAAATTGATGATCAGTGTGCGCAGCAATCAGGCCATGAGTGCCCACGGCAAAAACGGCATCTATCGCTGACGGCCCCTCCGCCCCTGTAGGAGCGAGCTTGCTCGCGAAAAACCTGAGACCGCCGCGTACACCCAGGAGGCTCGCGTCATCGTTGACGTCTTTCGCGAGCAAGCTCGCTCCTACAGGTATTGCGCCATGATTTCGTCTACTCGACCGCTCTTGCGCAACTCATCCAGCGCCGCCTGGAGCTTGGCAACCATCTCATCCGGCACATCCTTGTTCAACGCAAGGTAAAGCTGCGCACTGTTGAACCGCAACACCGTCTTGAGCCCGGTTACCCCTACTTGTCGCGCCAGGTAACGGCCAGCAGGATCGCCGGTGGCCCACAGGTCTATCTGACCCTCCATGAGCTTTTGCGCATTATCCTGGTCACGCAAGGCGACAATCGGCTTGAGCCCCTGCTTGTCCAGGCTCTGGGCAATGGCATCGCCCTTGTAGGCGCCAATCCTGTAGCGGCGCGCCTGCTCAAGGCCATCGAGCTGGATCTTGCTGTCAGCCTTGGCCAGCAGTACCCAATCGTCCGGGCCGATCGGGCCGACCCATTTGAACAAGGCTTCACGGTCCGGCAAGCGCGCCATGACGAACACGCCATAGCCAGGCTTTTCCAGGGCGAGTTTGTAGATTCGCTCCCAAGGAAACCGCAACGTGAGATTGTAGGAAATGCCGGCGCGCTTGAAGGTTTCACGCACGATGTCCACGGCGATACCTTCGATGTTCTCGTCTTTGGCGAAGTTCTTGCCGTTTTTCGCCATGTTGTAGGGCGGGAAATTTTCCGTCAGTAACACCAGGGAGGCGTCGGACGAGTCTTCGGCGTTTGCCGTAGCCACCATGAGCATGGAGGAACTGGCGAGGGCGAGCAGCAGGTGTTTGAACATGAAGGCTACCGGAATCCATGGCAAGCGCAGAGAGTGCCGCGAGCCTGCCATGGTGTCCAGCGTTTAGCGAACGACGATACCGCGCGCGGCCATGTAGGCCTTTGCCTCGGGGACCGTGTATTCGCCGAAGTGGAAAATACTCGCCGCCAGCACCGCGCTGGCGTGGCCTTCGATGACGCCATCGGCTAGGTGCTGCAGGTTGCCGACCCCGCCGGAGGCGATTACCGGGATGCCCAGCGCGTCGCTGATGGCGCGCGTCACGCCCAGGTCGAAGCCGTTTTTCATGCCGTCCTGGTCCATGCTGGTCAGCAGGATTTCACCGGCGCCCAGGCCTTCCATTTTCATCGCCCATTCCACCGCGTCCAGGCCGGTGGGCTTGCGCCCGCCATGGGTGAAGATCTCCCAGCGCGGGGTTTCGCCAGGGCCGGAGACTTTCTTGGCGTCGATGGCAACCACGATGCACTGCGAGCCGAAGTGCTGCGCGGCCTCGCCGACGAATTCCGGGTTGAACACCGCGGCGGTATTGATCGAGACCTTGTCCGCGCCGGCATTGAGCAGGTTGCGGATGTCTTGCACGGTGCGCACGCCGCCGCCCACGGTCAGCGGGATAAACACCTGGCTGGCCATGCGCTCGACGGTGTGCAAGGTGGTGTCGCGGCCGTCGACGCTGGCGGTGATGTCGAGAAAGGTAATTTCGTCGGCACCTTGCTCATCGTAGCGACGGGCGATTTCCACCGGGTCGCCGGCATCCCGGATGTTCTCGAACTTGACGCCCTTGACCACGCGACCGTTGTCGACGTCCAGGCAAGGGATGATGCGTTTGGCCAGCGCCATGGTCAGTCCTCAGCCGTTGTAGGCGTCGCAGTAAGCCTGGGCTTCGGCAACGTCCAGGGTACCTTCGTAGATCGCGCGGCCGGTGATGGCGCCGATGATGCCAGGCGCCTTGGCGTCCAGCAGCGACTTGATATCGCCCAGGTTGTGGATACCACCGGACGCAATCACCGGAATCTTCGTCGCCGCCGCCAGCGCTGCGGTGAACGGCACGTTGCAGCCCTGCATCATGCCGTCTTTGGCGATGTCGGTATAAACGATGGCGGACACGCCGTCGGCTTCGAACTGCCTGGCCAGGTCGATCACTTGCACAGTACTGATCTCAGCCCAGCCGTCGGTGGCGACGAAGCCGTCTTTGGCGTCCAGGCCCACGATCACTTTGCCTGGGAAGGCGCGGCAGGCTTCGGCAACGAAGGCCGGGTCTTTCACGGCCTTGGTGCCGATGATCACGTAGCTCACGCCGGCCTTGACGTAGTGCTCGATGGTTTCCAGGGAACGGATGCCGCCGCCGATCTGGATCGGCAGGTTCGGGTAGCGCCTGGCGATGGCAGTAACCACCTCGCCATTGACCGGCTGGCCTTCGAAGGCACCGTTCAAGTCCACCAGATGCAGACGACGGCAGCCCCCTTCCACCCATTTGGCAGCCATGCTCACCGGGTCATCGGAGAACACGGTGGAATCTTCCATGCGGCCTTGGCGCAGACGTACGCAGGCGCCGTCCTTGAGATCGATAGCGGGGATAATCAGCATCTGGCAAACCTTATTCGATATTCAGCAATGCTTGGGAAATCAGGGTTTCTCAAGCGACCACAAGTCGCTTTCGATGCTTTCGAACCTTTCTTTAAGGAGCGTCTGCGTATCGAAAATCGCCCTGTTGTAATAGTGCGGCGCCACTTCGGTGGTGAACAGCTCAAGAATCTCGGCGACCTCGAACGAGCCCAGCTTGAGCTCGAAGCGGTCCTCCATGAAACGCTTGATCTTGTCGGTAGCCTCACGTTCCTGCTCGGGCGTGAGGTTCAAGATCGGCGGCTTGGGCTTCTTGGCCATTTACCAGCGACCGTTCCACGCGGCAAAGTTCTGCAGCAACTGCAGGCCATGGGTATGGCTCTTCTCCGGGTGGAACTGCACGGCAAAGCGCGAACCGTCGGCCAGCGCGGCGGCGAAGTCGACACCGTAGTGCCCGCCACCCACCACCTGCTCGGGTTTACCGGCGGCGATGTAGTAGCTGTGCACGAAGTAGAAGCGCGCCATGTCCGGCACTTCGTGCCACAGCGGGTGATCCATGCTCTGGCGCACTTCGTTCCAGCCCATGTGCGGGACTTTCAGGTGGGCGCCGTCTTCATGCAGGTCCTTGCCAAAGAACTTCACCTGGCCTGGGAACAGGCCGATGCAGTCAACGCCATCGTTCTCTTCACTGCTGTCGAGCAAGGCTTGCATGCCCACGCAGATGCCGAGGAACGGGCGGTCCTGGCTGACTTCACGCACCAGGCTGTCAAAGCCCAAACGGCGGATCTCGGCCATGCAGTCGCGAATCGCGCCCACGCCTGGGAACACCACGCGGTCGGCTTCGCGAATCACGCTGGCATCGCTGGTGATCAGCACCTTGCCGGCCCCTACGTGCTCGAGGGCCTTGGCCACCGAGTGCAGGTTACCCATGCCGTAATCGATAACCGCGACCGTCTGCATTACAAAACGCCCTTGGTCGACGGCATTTGCCCGGCCATGCGGTCATCGAGCTCGACGGCCATGCGCAGCGCGCGGCCGAAGGCCTTGAATACGGTTTCGATCTGGTGGTGGGTGTTGGTGCCGCGCAGGTTGTCGATGTGCAGGCTGACGAGTGCGTGGTTGACGAAACCCTGGAAGAATTCCTGGAACAGGTCGACATCGAAGCCGCCCACGGTGGCGCGGGTGTAGGGCACGTGCATCTGCAGGCCTGGGCGGCCGGAGAAGTCGATGACTACGCGCGACAGCGCTTCATCCAGCGGGACATAGGCGTGGCCGTAGCGACGAATGCCTTTTTTGTCGCCGATGGCCTTGGCAAATGCCTGGCCGAGGGTGATGCCTACGTCTTCCACCGTGTGGTGGTCGTCGATATGCAGGTCGCCCTTGCTGACGATATCCAGGTCGATCAGCCCGTGACGGGCGATCTGGTCCAGCATGTGCTCAAGAAAAGGGACACCGATATCAAATCGGGCCTTTCCGGTGCCATCCAGGTTGATCGAGGCTTTGATCTGGGTTTCCAGAGTGTCGCGCTCGACGGACGCCATACGTTCGACCATCACCAGCTCCGCAAATCATTGGGCGAAAAAGGCAGCCATTATAGGGGCGCGGGCGCTAAACAGAAACATCGGAGGGGATAAGACTGACGAGTTGATCAAAGCGCCCCAGCATGGTGCGCGAAGATCATTCCCACGCTCTGCGTGGGAATGCCGCCTGGGACGCTCCGCGTCCCGCCAACGGGTGCAAGACTCAGAGCCTGCGCGCTGGTAACGCGGAGCGTCACGGGATGCATTCCCACGCGGAGCGCGGGAACGATCAGGCACAAAGGTTTTGCAGTGTTAGTGGAACAACACGGCCGTCTTCTGCAGGGTCACCCATACACCCCACGCCAGCGGAATGCCCACCACCAGCCAGGCGGCGATCGCCATGGGCACGGTGCCGGGAGCCGCTTTCCACTCCAGGGAAGTGCTGGCATCAGCACCTTTGTCATGGCCCAGCGCCTGTTCGGCGGCAAGTTCCGCGTCGGTCATGAAGTACTTGTCGGCGACCGGACGCACCAGCAGGTTGCAGATAAAGCCCAGCACCAGGAGGCCGGCGAGGATGTACAAGGTGATGTCATAGGCCGCAGCGCGTTCCACGCCGATGCTCAGCTGATATTCACGCAGGTAGTTCACCAACACCGGGCCCAGCACGCCGGCCGCAGCCCAGGCGGTCAGCAGGCGACCATGGATCGCGCCGACCATTTGCGTACCAAACAGGTCGGCCAGGTAAGCCGGCACCGTCGCAAAACCACCGCCGTACATCGACAGGATGATGCAGAACGCCGCCACGAACAGCGCCACGTTGCCCAGGTGCCCCAGGTTCGGGATCAGCGCGTACAGGGCAAAGCCCAGGGCGAAGAACACGAAGTAGGTATTTTTACGGCCCAGGTAGTCGGAGAACGACGCCCAGAAGAACCGGCCACCGATGTTGAACAGGCTCAACAACCCGGTGAAGCCTGCCGCAATGGCTGCAATCGACGCCAGTTGCCCGGCATCCAGCTGACCAAACGGCACATCCACACCCAGCAGCTTGCCGCCGAACACTTCCTGCAACAGTGGCGACGCCATGCCGAGGATGCCGATACCGGCCGATACGTTCAGGCACAGCACCAGCCATACCAGACGGAATTGCGGGGTTTTCCACGCCACGTTCACATGTACATGACGGTGAGTGATCATCGCGTTGCTGGCTTTTTTCGCCGGCGCGGTCCAGCCCTCAGGCTTCCAGCCGGTCGGCGGCACGCGATACGAGAGTGCGCCGCCGATCATGAACACGAAGTAAATCGCAGCCATCACCAAAAAGCTCTGCCATACGCCCACGCTGGTCGGCGAAGCGAAATGGCCCATCAGTGCTGCGGCCAGCGGTGCGCCGACCATCGCGCCTCCACCGAAACCCATGATCGCCATGCCGGTAGCCATGCCGCGCTTGTCCGGAAACCACTTGATCAGGGTCGATACCGGCGAGATATAGCCCAGGCCCAGGCCGATACCGCCAATGACCCCGGAGCCGATCCACATCAGCCAGATCTGGTGGGTATAGATACCCAAGGCCGAGATCAGCAGGCCACCACACCAGCACAGTGCCGACACGACACCGGCCTTGCGTGGCCCGGCGTGTTCCAGCCAGCCGCCCCAGATTGCTGCCGAGCAGCCCAGGAAGATGAAGAACAGGGTGTAGATCCAGCCCAGCATGGAGATGGGCCAGTCGCATTGGGACGAAAAGACTTGGGCGATGAAGCCCATGTCCGGCGCGCAGGCGACCGGTGCGGTGATACCCAGCGCCTTCGACAGCGGCAACCAGAACACCGAGAAACCGTAGGCCATGCCGATGCACAGGTGGATGGCCAGGGCGGCCGGCGGAACCAGCCAGCGGTTGAAGCCGGGCTTGGCGATAATGCGTTCCTTGGACAGGAACGCAGGCGGTGCGGCGTTGATATCGGCCGCAGTGCTAGTGCTCATTGGTGTTTCCCCCAGTTATTGGTATGCGTCCGTCAGGCGCTCTCCCCCTCGGCCTTGCACGCAAAGCGTGACCGTTTTTTTGGGTGAAACTCCATTTTGGCGCGACGATACGTCGCAGAAGGCGGACGAACGCGCAGAGATTAGCACTTGCGGACCAGAGAAAAACCAAAGTGACATCACTTTTTTCAGCAAATCGGTTTTTTTTGACGCCAGAATCTTGTTTCGGCGGTCGTAGATACAATGTAACGATCCACGAACTGATGCAGGCCGTCGGGCGTTATACTCTGCGGCTAAATTTTGAAATCGACATACAAGGACTCGCCCATGAAAGCGTTCGGCAAAATCCTGGGTCTGGTATTTCTCGGGCTGTTGCTGATCATTGTGGCTCTCGGCTTTGCCCTGACCCATCTCTTCGATCCCAACGACTACAAAGAAGAAATTCGCCAGATTGCCCGCGACAAGGCCCACATCGAGCTGACGCTCAATGGCGACATCGGCTGGAGCCTGTTCCCCTGGCTGGGCCTGGAGCTGCACGAAGCCGGGGTGGCGACCCTGACCAACCCGACCCAACCGTTCGCCGACCTGCAGATGCTCGGCCTGTCGGTACGCGTGCTGCCGCTGCTGCGCCGCGAAGTGCAGATGAGCGATGTGCGCGTCGAAGGCCTGAACCTGCGCCTCAACCGCGACAAGAACGGCCACGGCAACTGGGAAGACATCGGCAAGAACCTGCCCGATGAACCCACGGGCACTCCCGCTCCCGCGCCAGTCGAGCCGGTGGCCGAAACCAAGCCGGAAAAACCGCCGCAGCCGATCCGCCTGGACATCGACAGCCTGACCATCAACAACGCCCGCGTTGAATACAACGATGAACAGACCGGCAAGCAGTTCAGCGCCGAAAGCATCCAGCTCAGTGCCGGCGCGATCCACGAAGGCGCCAACATCCCGCTGAAACTTACCGCGTTCCTGGGCAGCAACCAACCGGTCATGCGGCTCAAGACCGAGCTGAACGGCAATCTGCGCATCCAACGCGCCCTCAAGCGCTACCAGTTCGAAGACATGCGCCTGAGTGGCGAAGCTACCGGCGAGCCGCTGCAAGGCAAGACCCTGACCTTCTCCACCCAGGGTCAAGTGCTGGTGGACCTGGCGGCCAACTTCGCCGAATGGACCAACCTGAAACTCTCGGCCAACCAATTGCGCGCCTTGGGCGAACTGCGGGTCAATGACCTGGACAAAACCCCGCAAGTCAGCGGCGCGTTGTCGGTCGCCCAGTTCGACCTGGCCAAGTTTCTGGAGAGCGTCGGCCACCCGCTGCCGGCCATGGCGCCGGGCAGCCTGAGCAAAGTCGAACTGGTCAGCCGCCTCCAGGGCACGCCGACCAGCGTTGCGCTGGAAGACCTGAACCTGAAGCTCGATGGCAGCACCTTCACCGGTCGCGTCGCCGTGGATGATTTCGCCAAACAGTCCCTGCGCGTGCAGCTCAAGGGCGATACCTTCAACGCCGACAATTACCTGCCGGCCAAATCCGACGCCGCCAAAGGCGCCACCGCCGCACGCCAGGCCGAAGTGCAGAGCAACGAAGCCGGGGCGATGGCCGCCGGCGGCACCACACCGCTGCCGGAAGCGCCGACCAAGGGCGCCTGGAGCAGCGACAAACTGCTGCCGCTGACCCGCCTGCGCAGCCTGGATGTGAACGCGGACCTCGCCTTTGGTCAACTGACCTTGAGCCAGTTGCCAATCCAGAATGCAGTATTGAAAGCCTCCGGCATCGACGGCCAGCTCAAGCTCGACAGCCTCAGCGGCGGTCTCTACAACGGTACGTTCCAGGCCAACGGCAGCCTCGACGTGCGCCAGGACATCCCGCTGCTGGCGCTGCAAAGTCATATCAAGCAAGTGCCCGTTGAACGCATCCTGCAGGCCCAGGGGAAAACCCCGCCGGTCAAAGGCCAGATCACCCTCGACAGCAACCTGAGTGGCCGAGGCAACAGCCAGAAGGCCCTGATCGACAGTCTCAACGGTACCGCCAACGTCGTGATCAACAACGGCGTGTTGCTCAATGCCAACATCGAGCAACAACTGTGTACCGGTATCGCCCTGCTCAACCGCAAGACCCTGAGCACCACGCCACAAGGCAAGGACACGCCCTTCCAGGAATTGCGCGGCAACCTGACGTTCCGCAATGGCGTGGCCAGTAACCCTGACCTGAAGGTGCGCATTCCGGGGCTGACGCTCAACGGCGATGGTGATGTCGACCTGCGCGTGCTGGGTATGGACTACCGCGTGGGCATCATCGTCGAAGGCGACCAGCGCGACGTGCCGGACCCGGCCTGCCAGGTCGGCGCCAACTTCCAGGGCATCGAGGTGCCGCTGCGTTGCCGTGGCCCGCTGGAACTGGGCGCCAAGGCCTGCCGCCTGGACAAAGACGGGCTTGGTCAAGTCGCCATCAAGGCGGCGGGCAATCGCCTTAACGAGAAGCTCGAAGAGAAGCTCGACAAAGTGAATCCAAAGCTCAAAGACGCACTGAAAGGCTTGTTCAACCGATGAGAAACGAGCAGTTTTCAGCGGCGGTACTCGACTGGTACGACCGCCATGGTCGCCACGACCTGCCCTGGCAACAGGGCATCACACCGTATCGGGTGTGGGTGTCGGAGATCATGCTGCAACAGACCCAGGTCAGCACCGTGCTCAATTACTTCGACCGGTTCATGGCGTCCCTGCCGACGGTCGAAGCCCTGGCCGCCGCGCCGGAAGACGAAGTGCTGCACCTGTGGACCGGCCTGGGTTACTACACCCGGGCGCGTAACCTGCAAAAGACCGCAAAGATCGTGGTAGCCGAATACGGCGGCGAGTTCCCCAGGGATGTCGAAAAGCTCACCGAGCTGCCCGGCATCGGCCTGTCCACCGCCGGAGCGATCGCCAGCCTGAGCATGGGCCTGCGCGCGCCGATCCTCGACGGCAACGTAAAACGCGTGCTAGCACGCTTTACCGCGCAAGAGGGCTACCCAGGCGAACCCAAGGTCGCCAAGCAGCTGTGGGCCACCGCAGAGCGCTTCACGCCCCATGACCGCGTCAACGCTTACACCCAGGCGATGATGGACATGGGCGCGACCCTTTGTACCCGCAGCAAACCCAGCTGCCTGCTGTGCCCGCTGGAAAAAGCCTGCGAAGCGCACATGCTCGGCCTGGAGACGCGCTACCCGATCCCCAAGCCACGCAAGACCATCCCCCAGAAACGCACGCTGATGCCGATGCTGGCCAATGCCGAAGGCGCGATCCTGCTTTACCGTCGCCCCTCCACAGGCCTGTGGGGCGGTTTGTGGAGCCTGCCGGAGCTGGACGACCTGGAAGATCTCGATCATCTGGCCAACCAGCACGCGCTGGCACTGGGCAAGCACCAGGAACTGCCGGGGCTGATCCACACCTTCAGCCACTTCCAGCTGGCCATCGAACCCTGGCTCGTCCAGGTCGAGGAAAGCGCCCATCACGTGGCCGAGGCCGACTGGCTCTGGTATAACCTCGCCACCCCGCCGCGCCTGGGCCTTGCCGCCCCGGTAAAAAAACTGCTGAAGCGCGCGGCTGACGTATTGAACGCAGGAGAGTCGTCATGACCCGCACCATCATGTGCCGCAAGTACAAAGAAGAACTGCCCGCACTCGAACGCGCCCCTTTTCCGGGTGCCAAGGGCCAGGACATCTACGACCACGTCTCCGCCAAAGCCTGGGGCGACTGGCAAAAACACCAGACCCTGCTCATCAACGAAAAACGCTTGAACATGATGAACGCCGAAGACCGCAAATACCTGCAGGGCGAAATGGACAAGTTCTTTTCCGGCGAGGAATACGCCCAAGCCGAAGGCTACGTTCCGCCTGCTCAATAATTGATCAAAAACCGGGGTCGGCACGTAAGCGACGGTAATAATTAAATATTTTTTGAAAACTTGCTTGACGACCCCCTGAAAAACCCGTTTAATGCGCCCCGTTGCCCAGATAGCTCAGTCGGTAGAGCAGGGGATTGAAAATCCCCGTGTCGGCGGTTCGATTCCGTCTCTGGGCACCAAAATACCGAAAAACCCCAAGGAACCATGTTCCTTGGGGTTTTTTATTGCCTGCGATTTGATGGTGGCCGGAATTCTTCTCAGACGCCTTTCACTTATCTGAGCGCTGTTTTTGAGATAGTGCAGGCCCTCATGAGGCCTTGAACACTTGGATAATCCCTATGCTTGAAGAGCTTCTTACCTGAGCAAAAACACCATCAACGGATTGTCATTCAATCGCCCCTGAAAGCTCGGCGCCAATGGTTCCACTGGCGAGCCCTTCAACAGCGCCGTGTCCTTGCGCGGCACAATCACCCAGGATGGCCGGGGCAATGTGACGAGCTTCTCAAGCTCGTTACGCCCGACGAACAGCGGCTGCTCATCGTGATCCAGGTTCATCATGTAGCGCACCGCCCAGGTGTCCCGGGCCAGGTCGACAAATACCAGAGGCCCCGGCTGCGCATCACGCAATGCCTCTACCTGGCGGACAAACTGGCGGGTATCGAACTGAAGATCCTTGGCCGGTTCGATGACGCTCACCAGCAGCAACCACTGGGCCGCCAGGGCGATTGCGCTGAGCCACACCAATCGCGTAGCCCGATGCCACGCAAGCATCGCCGCCCCTTGCAGCAACCCCAGCACGCCGATCAATAGCGGCATGGACACGTCAGGCCAGTAACCCTGCTTGTGCCAGGCATGCCGACACACAAACAGCACCACCACGCACAGCGCCGGCAGCGCTACAACGAGCCCTTCGTAACCGCGACGCACGCCAACGAGCCAGCCTTGCGCCTGGAGCAGCCCATAAGCCGCGACGGCGGCAAACATCGGCACCATGGGCAGAATGTAATAAGCACGCTTGAAATGCGGCACGGACAGGCCGAGCAGAATCATCAGGCCGCACGCGCCAAGCCGTATCAGCATCTGCACATCATCATTGGCCCAGCGCTCCGCCCAGCGATGACGCAGCGCAATCAAGGTAGCCAGCGCCAATGGCACCACCGGGAAGTAGCGGTACAGACTCAGCTGGAAGTAAAAGTAGAACGGCTCGCCAGACTCATCGAGGCGTCCGCCGACCTGCATCTTGAACACCTCATTGGCAAAGGCATCGCCACCACTGATGCGCGCGAGCTTCATCAATAGCCACCAGCACGCCGCCAGCAACACCAACCCGACAACGCCGTGAATCAACACCTGCCTGACCCGCTCCCCCGGCCGGCCCAGCGCCCAGTACACGCATACGACGCCACACACCTCGATCAATCCCAGCGGCCCGCGAATCGCAAAGGCCAGGATAAACAGGGGGAACACCGCAAGTTGCCTGCACCGCGAGCCCAGGCGCTCACCACTGTGCAGCAGGTAGAAAGTGCCGATGCACAACAGCGCGATCATCTGGTCCAGGCACACCGAGCGCGACTTTTCGAGCAACTGGGTGGTGAGCAATGTCAGCAGCACCGTCAGTAATGCCCAAGGCCGGCTGGACGGCGCCAGCAGGCGATAGATCAACGCAATCACGCCGGCCGAAGCCAGCGCGGTGGGCAGCACATTCGCCAGATGGTTGGGCGCGTCGAACAGCCGGGCGAAGATAAAGCTCAGGAACGTCGCGGTGCCGGGGTAATCCGCGTACGGCTGGCCATAGGTGGTGGGGAAAAGACTCGCACCGTGGCGAAACATTTCCTGCAGGAACAGCGCCCAACGGCCGTCAAAGCCCTGGGGCTGCTGGTCCCAGATACCCCAGGTGAACAGCAATAAGGCAATCAGAAAAATGCCCAGTGACTCCAGGCGAAAGCGGTTGCGATGATCCATCGGGTGACCTGTCAGGTGGGAAGCGCGGGCTTATGGTGCCGACCGCCTCCCTGAATAGCGCCTGAACAAACCTGATTATTCACGCGTCAGCGGCTGGCGGGCTACACCAGGGCCGGGATCAGGCGGATATAAATCAACTGCGCGACCAGCTCGACCAAGGTCTGCAGGATCACCGCCGTCGCGGCCAACCCGCGCACGCCTTCAGGCAACGCCAGCGCCAGGGGCAGCACCACCAGCGAATTGCGGGTGGATGCGCTGAACGTCACCGCACGCGCCGTGGCCGCCGGCAGCGCAAACAGCCGCGCGGCCAACATTCCCATCAGCGGTGCCAGCAGCACGAAGCCTGCGTAGATCGGCAGCACTGGCAGCAGTACGCCGATGTCCCGAATCACCGATGTGATTTGCGAGCCAATCACCACAAACAGCACGAGCGCCATCGCCGGCAC
Organism: Pseudomonas sp. R1-43-08; assembly: GCF_003852255.1. NCBI lineage: Bacteria > Pseudomonadati > Pseudomonadota > Gammaproteobacteria > Pseudomonadales > Pseudomonadaceae > Pseudomonas > Pseudomonas sp. R1-43-08. The sequence goes on along the minus strand of NZ_CP027734.1, from coordinate 404,988 downwards.
CGGCAGCCAGGCCCAGGCGCTGTTCCACCGGCCGATCAGCATTGATCGCCGGGCGAAGAACAGGGTCAATGTGGCCAGCAACATCGGCGCCACGATCAACCCCAGGAACGCTTCGATAAACGGCCCGACCGCGATCACCACCCCGGATTGCGTGCCCAGCATCAAACCCAGGTACACCGGCAGCAAGGCCAACTGCATCAGCAGCAGTAACGGCGTGGCCGCCAGAACCAACCGCGAGTCGCCTTTACCGATGTGAGTAAACACCACCACGTAATCGATACACGGCGTGAGCAACACCAGCAACGCGCCCACCAACAGCGCAGGGTGCCCCAGCAGGCCACGGGTCAGCGCCCATACCAGCAAAGGCACCAGGATGAAATTGGCCAGCAGCAACGCCGCCATGAAGCGCTTGCTGCCCCAGCCGCGGCGCAGATCCAGGAAAGGAATTTGCAGGAACATCGCGTACATCAATACCGCGATGGCCGGCGTGATCAGAACGCTGAGGTCCTGAGCGTACGACGGCGCGAATACGCCACACAGAGCGGCGAGCAGGATGGCGCCAAAGTAGACGGGAATCTGGTTGTGCTCGAGGGTGTCGCGGGTCATGAAGACGCTCTGGCAAGTTGCAAAGGCCAAGCCTATTCATCTATTGCCTGGCGGTCGAGTTGGATGAGCGACCAAACCTTCTTGGGATTTCTCCCAACCTGCGCTTCAATACCTGCCCCAAACCCCAGGACGTTACGCCCATGGCCTCGCCAAACAAGCAGCAAAAACGCGCCCAGCGGGCAAAAACCAAGGCCAAGCAAAACCGCACCCAGCGTGCCGTCGCAACCAAGCCGGACGCGTTCGCAGGCGATGACAGCCGTATCGACCTTGAGTCGGTGGACTTGACCGAGCTGTTCCAAGAGATGCGCACGGCGGGCGAAATCAGCCAGCAGGCGCTGTGTGCGGTATTCCTGGCGCACCCGCTGCTGGCGCTGGTGCTGGAGCAGGAAGGCGAAGAGGAAGCGACCGACTTTATCCTGGCCGCGCTGATCGAATATCGGCAATGGGCCACTGACAGCGATGACGAGGCCGCCGCATTGGCGTGGATCGAATCGCCGCAGTTCCAGGCGGACTATGTAGCAGCGTCCCAGGCCCTGACGAGTTCAGCAGACTGACACATACAAAATGTGGGAGGGGGCTTGCTCCCGATGGCAGTGTGTCAGTCACTTATTTGTTAACTGACCCACCGTCATCGGGAGCAAGCCCCCTCCCACATTTTGATCTGCATTTCGTCAGTTCAGTACGGCAGCGCCCACTCTCTGCGCCTTGCGACGATTTGCAACAAACAGCCCCGCCAACACCACCAGCAAGCTCAGGATCCCTGTCGCGATGATCTCAACGCGGTGCGCTTCCTGGAACAGCATGATGGTCAGCGTGCCCACGATAAAGACCATCACCGCGTAGGTCAGGCCCGGGAACAGCCACATCTTGAACACAATCTTCTCACCCGCTGCCGTACGCTTCTGACGCATGCGCAGTTGCGACACGGCAATCACCAGATACACCAGCAAGGCAATGGCGCCCGAACTGGCCAGCAGGAATTCGAACACCGCCGCCGGCGCCACATAGTTGGCAAACACCGCCAGGAACGCAGCGCCCGTGGACAGCAACACGGCCCAGTAAGGCGTGCCGCTTTTATTGGTGCGTTTGGCCACAGCTGGAGCATCGCCACGACGGCCCAGGGAGAACAGCATGCGCGAGGCGGTGTACAACGCAGAGTTGAGGCAGCTGGTCACGGCAACCAATACCACCAGGTCGACGATCAGCTGGGCATTCGGGATGCCCATGCGCTCGAGCACGGTCTGGTAGGAACCCACGGCAGCCAGCGTCGGATCATTCCAAGGCACCAAGGACACGACGATGAAAATCGACAAGAGATAGAACAAACCAATCCGCCAGATCACCGAGTTGGTGGCCTTGGTGATTTGCTGGCCGGGGTTCTTCGATTCTGCGGCAGCGATGGTCACGATCTCAGTGCCCATGAACGAGAACATGGTGGTCAGGATCGCCGCCAGCACCGCGCCCATGCCGTTCGGCATAAAGCCCTGGGTGTCGAACAGGTGCGATACACCGCTGACCTGGCTGGTGGGCAAAAAGCCGAAAATCGCCGCCAGGCCAAGGATGACAAAGCCCACGATCGCCACGACCTTGATCAGCGCGAACCAGAACTCGAACTCACCGTAATTCTTCACACTGAACAGGTTGGTCGCCGTCAGCAGCAAGGTGATGATCAGGGTAAAGGCCCAAATGGCTACGCCCGGGAACCAGGCATGCAGGATGGTTGCGGCCGCGTTGGCTTCCAACGGAATCACCAGCACCCAGAACCACCAGTACAGCCAACCGATGGTAAACCCGGCCCAGTGGCCGATCGCACGGTCGGCGTAAGTAGAGAACGAACCGGTGTCCGGTGAGGCAACGGCCATTTCGGCCAACATGCGCATCACCAGTACCACCAGCGTACCCGCAGCGGCATATGCCAGCAGTACGGCAGGGCCGGCGGCAGCAATCGCATGGCCGGAGCCCACAAATAAACCGGCACCAATCACCCCGGCAATCGAGAGCATGGTCACGTGACGCGGTTTAAGCCCCTGTTCGAGGTCATTGCAGCTTTGCGTACTACTCATTGACACACCTTTGGGAGGAATTGCAAAAACGGTTCGCCCGGCCCGGAGTCTTTCGTGAAAAGAAACCAACAGGGCGTTCTTTATTTTTTACGCAAGTTTTGCGCCAAAATATTACAAAGCCTGAATTGACGCGGGCTGTAGGACAATTCCTCAGTCGTCGCAAGTCATTGAGAACAATGGCATTCCGCTATAGCGTTACCGAGCGACCCACTTTCACCGCGCATGAGCGCACCAAAAACACACACAAAAAGTAGGCGGCGCTCTATAAAGGGGCCGATATGCACCGTTTACCCGGTTAACCCTTCCAACACCCGGCCAAAGCTGGCACCATCGCGCCCTTTTTTACGCGAAGCCTGTGGATTGGCCAGGTCCAAACGTCTGTTAGTTGTTGATGGCGCGACACGCTGCTGCGCCGATGCGACACCCTGCCGCAGACCACCTGTTAACCGTCCGCAGCGCTGTTGGCTGTCATCCAAACGCTATGCTAGCTTGGCGCCTCGCCAGGAAGGCGGCCCAACAGCAGGAATGCAATGCACACAATGAGGACCGCACATGGCCGAGGCCGCGCCCGCGCTTGAAATCCGCAACTTGCACAAACGCTACGGTGAGCTGGAGGTACTCAAAGGTATCTCGCTGACCGCTCGCGACGGCGATGTGATCTCGATCCTGGGTTCCTCCGGCTCCGGCAAGTCCACCTTCCTGCGCTGCATCAACCTGCTGGAAAACCCGCACCAGGGCCAGATCCTGGTGGCCGGCGAAGAACTCAAGCTCAAGGCCGCAAAAAACGGCGAGTTGATGGCCGCCGACGGCAAGCAGATCAACCGCCTGCGCAGCGAAATCGGTTTTGTGTTTCAAAACTTTAACCTGTGGCCGCACATGAGCATCCTCGACAACATCATCGAGGCCCCTCGCCGCGTGCTCGGCCAGAGCAAGGCCGAGGCGATAGAAGTGGCCGAGGCCTTGCTGGCCAAGGTCGGTATCGCCGACAAGCGCCACGCCTACCCGGCTCAACTGTCCGGCGGCCAGCAACAACGCGCAGCGATTGCGCGTACGTTGGCGATGCAGCCCAAGGTCATTCTGTTCGATGAGCCAACGTCGGCGCTTGACCCGGAAATGGTCCAGGAAGTACTTAATGTGATCCGCGCGCTGGCCGAAGAAGGCCGCACCATGCTGCTGGTCACTCACGAAATGGGCTTCGCCCGCCAAGTGTCCAGCGAGGTGGTGTTCCTGCACCAGGGCCTGGTCGAAGAGCAAGGATCGCCACAGCAGGTGTTCGACAACCCGCTTTCGGCGCGCTGCAAACAATTCATGTCCAGCAACCGCTAACGGAGCAACATGCATGCAGACCTATAAAAAATTCCTTCTGGCCGCGGCCGTCTCGATGGCGTTCAGCGCCACGGCCATGGCAGAAACCTTGAAAATGGGGATCGAAGCGGCCTACCCGCCCTTCAACAATAAGGACGCCAGTGGCAATGTCGTCGGTTTCGACAAAGACATCGGCGACGCCCTGTGCGCCAAGATGAAAGTCGAGAAGTGCGAAGTGTATGTGTCCGACTGGGACGGCATCATCCCGGCCCTGAACGCCAAGAAATTCGACTTCCTGGTGTCCTCGCTGTCGATCACCGATGAGCGCAAGCAGGCTGTCGACTTCACCGACCCGTACTACTCCAACAAGCTGCAGTTCATCGCGCCAAAAGCCACCGCCGACTTCAAGCCCGACGCCGCCTACCTCAAGGGCAAGGTGATCGGCGCACAACGTGCGACCCTGGCTGGCACCTACCTGGAAGACAAGCTGCCGGACACCGAGGCCAAGCTGTATGACACCCAGGAAAACGCCTACCTCGACCTGACTTCCGGCCGCCTGGACGGCATCCTGGCCGACAAGTACGTGCAGTATGAATGGCTCAAGAGCAAAGACGGTTCGGCCTATGAATTCAAGGGCGACCCGGTTGTAGAAAGCGACAAGATCGGTATCGCCGTGCGCAAGGGCGACCCGCTGCGCGAGCGCCTGAACAAAGCCCTGGCAGAGATCAAGGCAGACGGCACCTACAAGAAGATCAACGACAAGTACTTCCCGTTCAGCATCGAATGATCTGAACGGCCTGACCGGCGCGCTCAGCCGAGCGCGCCGGCTTCCAGCAATGCCTGCCGCGATATGAAAACACCATGAATTTCGACCTCTACGGATTCGGCCCGGCCCTTGCCGCCGGCGCGCTGATGACCGTCAAACTGGCGCTCACGGCCCTGTGCCTGGGCCTGGTGCTCGGCCTGGCCGGTGCCTTGGCCAAGACCTCACCGTACAAGCCGTTGCAATGGCTGGGCGGTGCTTATTCGACCATCGTTCGCGGTATTCCCGAGTTGCTGTGGGTGCTGCTGATTTATTTCGGCACCGTCAACCTGATGCGTGCCCTGGGAGAATTTTTCGGTAACCCCGACCTGTCCCTGAGTGCCTTTGCCGCCGGCGTCATCGCCCTGGGCCTGTGCTTTGGTGCCTACGCCACGGAAGTGTTTCGCGGTGCGATCCTCGCCATTCCCAAGGGCCACCGTGAAGCTGGTGTGGCGTTGGGGCTGTCGAAATTTCGGATTTTCACGCGGCTGATCATGCCGCAGATGTGGCGCATCGCCCTGCCGGGCCTGGGCAATCTGTTCATGATCCTGATGAAAGACACCGCTCTGGTATCGGTGATCGGCCTGGAAGAAATCATGCGCCACGCGCAGATCGGCGTGACCGTGACCAAGCAGCCGTTCACCTTTTTCATGGTCGCCGCCTTCATGTACCTGGGCCTGACCGTGCTCGCCATGACCAGCATGCACTTCCTGGAAAAACGCGCCGCCCGCGGCTTTGCAAGGAGCGCCCAATGAGCGCTGATTACAGCTGGCTGTCGCATTTCGACCTGGGCCTGAACTGGGCCGTGATCATCAAGTGGCTGCCTAAATTGGCCCAGGGCGCGACGCTGACCCTGGAGCTGGTGGCAATCGCCGTGATTGCCGGCCTGCTGCTGGCGATCCCATTGGGCATCGCTCGCTCATCACGCCGCTGGTACGTGAGCGCCCTGCCCTATGCCTACATTTTCTTCTTCCGTGGCACGCCGTTGCTGGTGCAGTTGTTTCTGGTCTACTACGGCCTGGCGCAATTCGACAGCGTGCGTGGCAGCTTCATGTGGCCCTACCTGCGCGATCCGTTCTGGTGCGCCACCGCCACCATGACCCTGCACACCGCCGCCTATATCGCTGAAATCCTGCGCGGCGCGATCCAGGCCATTCCCCCGGGCGAGATCGAAGCAGCTCGCGCCCTGGGCATGTCCAGGCCCAAGACACTGTTCTACATCATCCTGCCCCGTGCCTCGCGCATCGGCCTGCCGGCCTACAGCAACGAAGTGATCCTGATGCTCAAGGCCAGTGCTCTGGCCAGTACCGTGACCTTGCTGGAACTGACCGGCATGGCCCGGACCATCATCGCCCGTACCTACCTGCCGGTGGAGATCTTCTTCGCGGCCGGGCTGTTCTACCTGGTGATGGCCTACGTGCTGGTGCGCGGTTTCAAACTGCTGGAAAAATGGCTGCGCGTCGATGCATGCCAAGGACGTTGAGGCACGCTTCCAGGCACTGGATGCGTTTCTGATCGAGCACCAAGGGCTGTGGCGACCGCGGCCCTTTACCCAGCTTCGATTGTCCTGGGAAACCGAACATCCGGCGCTAGCGCAGTGGCTACGCCAACGCTCGCTGGACGATGCCGAAGCCAGCCACAATCACCCCCACGACCTGCCGGCGCCCGCGCCTTTTCCACAGTTGGCCGCACAGGCGCTGCGCCTCAGCGCCGTGGACAAATTGCCGACACACGCGCTTGCACCCGCTCGCCATCGCCTGGATGTCGACGTTCCGGGGCGCAAGTGGCAGCAGATCGAAGCCTTCGGCGCCGCCCTGAATTTTGCCGCAGAGCCCCACCACTGGCTGGACTGGTGCGCCGGTAAAGGCCATCTCGGCCGCCGCCTGCTGCAACCTGGCCAACAGCTGACCTGCCTGGAATATGACCCGGCCCTGATTGCCTCCGGCACAGCCTTGAGTGATCACCACGGCTTGCGCGTCACCCATCGCCTGCAAGACGTGATGGCGGATGTGGCGATCAGCCCCGAGCACACACCCGTCGCCCTGCATGCCTGCGGCGACCTGCACGTGCGCATGCTGCAACTGGCCAGCGCTGCCGGCTGCAAGCAACTCGCGCTGGCGCCGTGCTGCTATAACCGCATCGGCGCCGACCACTATCAAGCGCTGTCCGCGACCGGGCGCGCGTCAGCACTGCACTTGTCGATCGACGATCTGGGCCTGCCGCTGAGCGAAACCGTCACTGCCGGTAACCGCGTACGCCAGCAACGCGATACCTCCATGGCCCGGCGCCTGGGCTTCGACCGGCTGCAACGGCAGCTGCGGGATTGCGACGACTACCTGCCCACGCCGTCCCTGCCCACGAAGTGGCTGGATAAATCCTTCGCTGACTATTGCCAGGAGCTGGCACGCCTGAAAGATTTATCCACCGGTGAACAGGATTGGGAGGCGCTGGAAGCACACGGCTGGCGCCGGCTAGCCGAGGTGCGAAACCTGGAACTGGTCCGAGGCCTGTTTCGCCGCCCGCTGGAAATGTGGCTGGTACTGGATCGCGCGTTATTCCTGATGGAGCACGGCTACAACGTCGAGCTCGGCAGCTTCTGTGAACACACCCTTACCCCACGCAACCTGATGGTGCTCGCCGAGCGCGATTAAGGAGCACAACTTCCTACCGCGCCCTGTGGATAACTCTGTTGATGAATTCTTTACCAAAGCTGTAGCCATCAGCGCTACAGACCAAAAGCAGCGCTGGTCATTTTTTGTTCACACAATAAAACGCACGCAAAACAGGCAGTTGCAGCGTATTGAGAACGGCTCCACAAAATGGCCGTTCAGTAACCACCGTTACCAACCGATTGTGCATAAGCATCTGGCGTAAACCGTATAAACCGCGCTTTCACGCGGTTTTCCTCGGTGCCTTCAGCAGCAGGCACAACGCGTTGATATCGTCACTGGCGAGCCGCTTGGTCACGTTATCCAACGGGTCGGCCGCGAAGGCCAAGGCCTCGTTGATCGCCATGTCGCGATGCACCTCCAGCAGGTCTGTGCCAAGCCGATGTTTGAATGCCTCAACCATATCCAGGCTGAAGGCATTGCTTTCATCCACCTGGTTGACCACTACGTGCACAGCCGGTGGGCACTGACCCTCAAGGTACGGGGCGAGCAGCGTGTCCAGATGATCCAGCGTACCAAGGCACGCAGCGTCCGGCTGCACAATAAGCAGCACCACATCGGCCACGTTCAGCGCTTGATGGAAATAGACGTTATTGCCGGCAGGGGTATCGATAATTACCGTCTGCCGCTCGGTCAAGCCCAGCGACGCGAGACGCTGCGCCAGCCAATCGGGCTCATGCTTGAGCCAACGCTCCAGATTCTCCTGCTGCTGAATATCGACATCGCCAAACGTGATCACCTGGCAACCGGCAAACCCCAACTGCTGCAGCGGCCCCCACTGCCCATGCTCCAGACTGGTGCGCCCGATCCCGGGCAAGGTGGAACTGACGCCAAAGTGGTGGTGCAAGGCATTCTGCGGGTCCAGGTCCAACGCCACCACCGATTCACCGTGGCGCTGCAAACCGCTGCTCAACGCCGTAACCAGCGTGCTGCGCCCGACACCGCCATTGATCGACACAAGCGCCACTATTTTTGGACGCAACACAGGAGTGGTCAGCGGTTGGAGATATTGAAGGGGTTGTTCAGGGACACTGCCGAAAAAGTGCATTCGCGCATTGATGCCATCGGCGTCATGGGCGACATCCTTGCCGAACAACGCCAGGATTTCTCTGCTAAGGCTCATAACCTGCTCCTCACGACGCAGCGTTAAGACGTGAAGCTCGGCAAGCGCGGGTACCTACCGCAGGTCTTATTATAGGCGTCCTTGTTTGGGCATTCTGTGACAACGAGTATGGCGTGTCATTATTTTGATGTTTTTGTTTTGTTCTTTCTGGATGAACGGTAAAAAGTCAATTTAATGGCTCTTTTTCTGAGTGTTGCCTACGCACCTTTCATGCAGTGGCATTGGGCAAAAAACACGGCGACTGCGAAAAACCGCAGTGTTTGCAAAAATAGTCAGAATTCAGGGGTTTACAGAACCTTTTCAATCGCTATAATCGTCGCCCTAACACGCCGGTATAGCTCAGTTGGTAGAGCAACTGACTTGTAATCAGTAGGTCCCGGGTTCGACTCCTGGTGCCGGCACCAAATTAGGCTCCATTGCATTCCACTGAATGCTCTGGAAGCCCCGAAAACCCGCCCTTTGGCGGGTTTTTTCGTTCCAGGACCCTCTGTCGGGATCCAACAAAATCCCCTTCCCCGAGGGTATGTTAGGGGTACTGCGATTTCCCGGTCAGGAGCGCGTACCCCTATGCCACGTCTAGCGATCCCCCTCAGCGACCTGCAATGCCGCACGGCCAAAACCCGCGAACGCGCCTACAAGCTGTTCGACGGCGGCGGCATGTACCTTTTCGTCAAACCCAATGGCGTGAAGACCTGGCGCTTGAAGTACACCAAGCCCAGCGGCAAGGAAGGTACGCTCATCATCGGCAATTACCCCATCGTTACCCTTTCCGTCGCACGACGTAAGCGAGACGAAGCCAAGGCGTTGCTGCTCGACAACCTCGACCCAATGGAAGAAAAAAAGAAGGCCAAGATCGTAGCCCAGCGGGCCGCGCTGCTTTTCGAAACCGTTGCCCTGGAGTGGCACTCCGACATGTCCCGCCGCTGGACCGAAGGCCATGCAAAAACCGTAATGAGCCGACTGCGCACCCACGTCTTCCCGCTGATCGGCCAACGACCCATCGCTGAACTCGATACCCACGACCTGCTAGAAATCACCCAGCGCATCAAAGAACGCGGCACCATGGATGTGGCGTTAAGGGTACAGAACTACTTATCCACCATCATGCGCGGGGCCAAAAGGGCTCGGCAGATCACCATGAATCCTGCACTGGATCTGGCAGGCTCGCTTCACGCGCCGCGCACAGTCCATCGCCCAGCCCTCTCTCTCAACCGCCTACCCGAACTGCTGCACCGTATCGACAACTACAACGGCCGCGAACTGACGCGCCTCGCCGTCCTGTTGACGTTGCATGTATTCGTCCGCTCCAGCGAACTGCGCTTCGCTCGATGGAGTGAGTTCGACCTCCAACGCGCCATGTGGGAAATCCCCGATACACGCGCACCGATTGAAGGGGTACGCAACTCCACACGCAGGACCAAGATGAACGGCGACATTCAAATGGTTCCGCTATCGCCGCAGGTCATCGAAATACTGGAGCGTCTGCGCAGCCTGAGTCGCTTTTCAGAGTTGGTGCTACCGGGCGACCACAAGTACTGGAAGCCCATGTCCGAGAACACTGTGCTCCGCAACGTCGGCTATGACACCAGCAAGGACGTGTGCGGCCACGGTTTCAGGACCATGGCCTGTAGCGCCCTGCTGGAGTCCGGGTTATGGACCGACGCAGCCATCGAAAGACAAATGAGCCACAAGGAACGCAACCGTGTGCGCGCCGCGTATATCCACAAAGCTGAATTTCTGGAGCAGCGCCGGCTGATCATGGCGTGGTGGAGCAACTACATTGATGCCAATCGCAGCGGCCATGTAATGCCTCACGAATTCGCTCACCCAGTCGGCAACAACATCACCGCCCTACAAAATAGCCGTGGTGCGTCCAAACGTGGGTAAGCCAATGAGATCCCCGCAGTCCGCCCTTCCACGCGGGTCCATCCAAGCGGGGCTGCAAAGCCGCCCTGCTTGGATGGACCTCATTTAAAAAATCTAAAGCCCACGCAACTGTCTGTGGAAAACCACTGATTTCCACCGGTGGATAATTTCATCCACAGCCGCAGAACTCCCGAAAATTGGAGTCTTGACCCGAATTATCCACAGGCGTAGAAAAGATCGGGCAAAGCGCTGTCGTCGACAGCAACCCAGGTAGCCAGAACCTTTGAGGCTACGCCACATCGTGGTGGTTCTCCCAAAGTGCGATTAGCGTCCGGCGGCTCGCACGATCACTCGCCGAGTGATGGATGCCTACTTCAGATCATTGCCATTGCGGCAAATACATCCCCTACCCAGCTGCCCTGCAGCAACCTATCCGCTTGGCCATTTCACTGCGCCAATCTGCGCCCGTCTCTTTCTTCTGGAAAGAGACGGGCGCTCCTACCGCTGCTGCAGCCCAACTCGTACAAGGCGTTGCGGCATTCCCCCTCATGACAATCGGCGTGACAAACACCGAAGTCACCAGCAACAGCGATGCAGATGATGGTGCCGCAGCCCACGGAATGGACTGCACCTGACTGACAGTCAGGCATGCCCCGGTCATCGCTTCACTGCCTTCACCCGACTCAGGATCTCGCGGCATTGGTCTCGTCAGCCAGCGCAGCCTCCACCCGCCCACCTCTTCGGAAGTGTTCAGGAGGCCAGATCATGAGATGCCCAAGCTCCCGGTCGTAAAGAGCCGCCAGTCCCGCGTTAGTGGACAACCCTCACAGGTCGCAGGGACCTTGATCCCTGATAACACTCAACATTCTCGGCGGGATGACGTGGGGAAAGGCTTCAAACGGTTTGGCTTCGAGAGGAGTTTGATCATGGGATTAGTAGGTAAACGTAACGGGCGAAATTTTGGCTATGGCCGGCAGTTGAGCTATGCCGGGCCGCAGGCGTTGCGCGATCTGTTTGGCGGAGGGCATTACGGCACGGTCAAAGCGCACAGTGATCGGTGGCAGGCATTCGTGCACTGGTGTCGATCAGAGGAGGGGCCAGGGTTTAACGATGCGCGACAAATTGATCGGCAGACCTTGCTGGACTACGCCGGACATCTGCGTCAGCAAGTTGAACAAGGCGCTATCGGTATCGCCACCGCGCAAAACCGGTTGTCCAGTGTGAACAGGACCATGGCAGCGCTTCGCGGTGATCCGTATGTGAAAGTGCAGAGCCCGAGCAAGGCACTGGGCATGCAGCGCACCAATGCCCGCACCATGGCACCGCAAGGCCAAGATCGCGAACAAGTGAAGCGGATCGTTGAAGTGCTCTGTGAATATCAGAAGCCGCGAGTCGCTGCCATTACCCTCTTGGCGCGAGAAACCGGAATGCGTTTGCGCGAAGCCATTCTGGCTGACCTACCCAGACTGCAATACGAAGCCGAAAAACACGGCAAGATCAACATTCAGGACGGCACCAAGGGAGGTCGATCAGGCGCGTCGGCACCGCGCTGGATTGCAGTAAACGATCACATCCTTGATGCGCTGAAATTTGCCCAAGAGGTATCGCCTGACGGTAGCCGCAATCTGCTAACTCCGGAAGAGAGCTATGCCGAGTTCACGCGCGAGACCGTCCGACCCGCTCGGGACATGCTGCATAAGCACAACCTGAAAGGCTTCCACGAACTACGTGCGGCCCACGCTTGCGAACGTTACGAGGAGATCACCGGGCATTCTGCACCTATCAATGGTGGTAATTACTACAGACAAAACCAAGCCCTTGATCTACAAGCCCGGCTACAAATAAGCCATGAACTGGGGCACGGTCGCATCGACGTCGTATCGGCGTACATTGGGGGACACTAATGAGCAAACCATTCGACATGGAGCTGTTCCTGTCTGGTGTGCTAACCGGATCGAATGCAACCCGCAAGCGTCACCTTCGTCAGGCAAAGATTATCCAAACCGCAATCTCTGAGCGCTGGCAGCGAGACAATCCGTGGACCTGGAAGCAAAAGCATCTCGTATGGTTCCTGAATCACAGGATGGACGATCGAGCAGAAGAGACGCGCTATTATTACCGTTTAACCGTTCAACTAATTACTCTACGACTTAGAAAATCATGGCTGCCACCATAATAAATTTCTGAACCGCGAACCGAACTGAACGACCGCTCTTTATTGAAAACATTCAATATTTTCTTGCGTAACCGCTTCGAACCACACGCCCTATGTAGCTATTCAGTCCTCGCCCGCAACAGCCAACCGCTGCATCTCGCTCACCATAGCTGCCCCAGGTCTTGATGAGTTGTAAACGTAGTTTCGATATACGCCAGATGCAAATCTGACAATTATTGAGCCTTGACCAAGCTCATAGGCCACAACATTTGAAACACCGCTGAGATTTTTGTAATGCTCCATGCGACCACCTTTCAAAAATTAATAGCCAACTGCCACACACCCTAATGTAGCTTGGAAATCCTATCCACAGGAAGATATTTGTAAACAAAAGCAAATAGATCGTGTTGCAGTCCAACTACCTAATAAAACTTCGTTAATTTCCTCATCGCCTACCTAGACACAAATACACCTTAAATTTGATACGAACGCTGGACCAGTGAGATTATGTATCCAATCCTCGGTACATATTATTTTTTGAGTAGCCTGAACAGCTACTCCATATATAAATTCATATACCTATCGTGCTCCACCAATTTTTTACACAGTCATGCGGCAACTTCTCGTACACCATTTGCGTGACAAGCATCGTATGATCACTGGTAACAATTCTTTTACGTGATAGTGCTTTACCCTATGGGGCTGTATCTGAGCGGCGACAGGTATACCCAGATCATAAAATCTCTGTTTTTACCGGACTCATGATCTTGCTGCACCGGTCTCAACAGACAACGCGGCCGCAATCCGTCAATGACGTTCTGGGCCAGACCAAGGAATACTCATGCTCCCTGGCCGTAAGGAGCCACCAGTCACGGTTAGGTGACCTATCTGAAGGATTGTAGAAACACTCACGCAAGCTGTAGCCGCAAGAGAGGGTCATCAGCTATGCTATAGGCATGCTCATAGAACACAATCGCGAAAAACTCATCGAAGCGGTGAAGTTTTTTGCCCTGCACACAAAAAAACTTGGAAAAACAAAGCTTTATAAGCTTTTGTATTTCCTAGACTTTACTCATTTCCGAGACACCGGAAAACCGGTTACTGGATTGGAGTATTTCGCATGGCCAATGGGTCCTGTGCCCGTAGAGCTCCAAAACGAGTTCCCTAATCCTAGTGCAGACTGGGACGGAAATTGCACGTTTAAAAAGGTCCGCACTCAGGCTGGGGAGATGCTCGCCGTCAACGCTACCAGCACATTTGACGGTACCTATTTTTCCAAGCGGGAACTGAGAATCATGCGTGAACTGGCCAACGAATTCAAAGATTCTACAGCCGAACAAATGGTTGAGCGTACTCATCTAGAAAATTTACCTTGGCACCAAATATACGAAGTCGAAAAACGTAAGCAGGCACCTATTCCTTATGACATGTCACTGCGTAAGCAAGACGCTGATCTCATGAATGAGTCAATCTCGGATCGACAAGAGATGCTCACTATATTAAGGACATAACTTGCAAGCAGGCACGGTACTTTTGCACAAATCTTTTATGTTTGCCGACGGAGCTACTAAGGATAAATATTTAGTTGTCCTAGGCAAGGCTCAAGGCACTGTATTAGCAGCAAAAACCACATCTAAAGGGCATCGCTATCGAAATGATTTCGGATGTCAAAGCGCCAATCAGTACCCTGCATTCTTCTTGCCGGCGAAGTCTTGCTGCTTACCTCTAAACACATGGATTTGTTTGGGCGACTTTTACGAGCTTAAAGAGGACGCACTTATTGGCGGCATCACATCTGGAAATGTATTTAGGGTTGGACTGCTGGGCGACACATTTACAAGAGATGTACAGTTTTGCGCTAAAGGTTGCGACGACATATCTTCGCACCAAGAATCAATCATTGATAGCAGCCTAGCGCCAGCTCAAAATTAACGGATCACCAGTTTTAACCATACCAACTACAGTTTTTTGAAAGCATATATGAGATGGTTATTCGCTCTCCAACCAACACGAAAGTTCTATATATTTGATTAGAAAAAATTCAAAATCTAAAAATATCTCGAGCTTGATCTGTAAACACAAAGTAAAAAACCAATGACGCACTGAACGCTACTAAAAGCAGCGCCAAAACCAAGTATATCGCCAAATACTGCAAAACCAACCTATCACACAAACTTTTAAAAATATTAACAAACGCCGGCTGAGCGCTGCTCATCTTTTGCTTATATTTATCTCTTAAACGAACAACCTCCTCTTCAATTGAATCAAGAGTCAATTTTTGATTCCATATAAAGCCGATCATAAGCGCACTAAAAAAAATCACACCAAGCATAAGCGCTGTATTATAGATAAATTGGGCATCCAATAGCTTAGTTTCTTTCATCTGGCTTACGGCCAAAACCGTAGCTACAGGTATACCCAGGATTTGCCCCTGAATATCTGATATAGCCTTATGAATCTTGATTGTCATATCTAACTTTAACAACTCTAGTTCATCTCTAACCTTCTCATAAGTAAAACTAGATGCAAAGCTATCATAGCCGAGGATTAGAGTTTCCAACAGCAAAGCTATATTTTTTATAAGATACTTGAATCTACATTGTGCAGGCAGATCCGTTGTGAACTTTACAATCGTCTCCGTAAAAATTGCTTTCTTCTGTGATGCGTGAGGTTCTGACTGGCAGAACTCTATCAAATCACTTAAAACTTGCGAATCCACACTTAAAATATCGGCCTTTGAATAGATTATCGGTATCACGTATCGACCAGAATTAAAAAATACCGCCTCTTCTTTTCTATGGTCTAGATAGTGTGCCGCAGCCCCAATCGACTCAATGAAAATCAATAATTTCCTGTAGTTAAATACTTCGACAGGCACGTCTTCATCTTTCGAAAAAAAGGACAATTCATGTATATAATAATTATTTCGCTCGGATAGCTTTGCCTCAGGCGCTTTCAAATAATCATCAAAATCAAGCGCAAACACTCCTAACCCAGTACGAGGAGGCGTTACTTCTACCTTAATCTTCTGACCAACCTCCAGACTATCGGGATCACCTGAAAGTATGCTTATTCCTGAATCGTCTGCATTATCCTCATGCGCCAGCAGTTTAATTGCGTCTAATAATGGCTGTTCCGTTATATTTAGAAATCCAACCCCGCTATCTAAAGAACCTACACTTCTATATATTTCGAGCAGATCCGAAAACTTAACCCTACGCCCCATCTTCTTCATACTCTTCAGTCAATCGCGATAAAAGATCGGAGGGTAAATCAGAAATTGTTAGCGTGCCTGCGCCGGCATCAAATACGATCTGACCGTGGCTGATAGCTTTACGATCAAACTCAATTTTCCAGTTGGGTGTCTTACCAAAAAACTTTACCAGCTTTTTCAATGGCCTTTTATCAGGTACAAAACCATCGGAGATATTTAGATCCGCCTCAACCAAGCTCTCGGCTAAAACCTCAGGTGCATGGGGCCACAACTCATTTGAAAATACTTCAACCTCAAAAGGGATGTCATTATCAGCATATCTTTTGCAAATCGTATATGCGGACCTCAAAAAATCATCTTTCGTGACTTCATCCATTTCCGATGACGCTGCAAACGATTCTAAAGCAGCAATGAGATTTTGAGTTTCGATAATCGCAGCTATTGTGCTATCACAACCTAAGAACTGCTTAAAATAATCTGATACTCGATCTTGCCCCTTACCCTTTAGAAAACTGAGATATTTATCTCCTCCAACAGCCCACTGAGAAAGATCAACACGCCCTGCGAGCCTAAAGCCTTTGACATCTAAATAAACACTATCTTCAACGTCTTTATCACCGGTAATTGCTGCACCAAGCTCATCATTAAGCATCGCAACCAACATGTAATCACGAGAGTCGCGCTGAATATGAGCAATAAATATATGTCCTCCGGTCGATGCGGTGCCTTGCGCACAGGAACGAAGGATACGCATCATATTTAAAGTTGCGTCATAGAAATTAACTGAATTGTTTATATAGTAGTCACGCAGATGAACCTGAACAGGGAAATTCACTATATCGGCTTCAAATCTACCATGAGACTTCCCTGTACGCTTCCCATACAATAAAGACAGTTGATCAACTAATCGCTGCATTGTATGAGTAACAATTAAGGCAGAGTCTCCAGGATCTATTTCAAAACCACTCTCGCCGCGGTTCAAATCATGAATAACGACATTTAATATGTCATTGATAGGTGCAGCTGAAACCATACGCCCGATTCCCTTTGGCAAAAATATTATTAATAATTTTTTCCTACGAACAAGCTGAAGTCTACCTCAGCAAATTAAATATGTCAAAATGACATCACTCCAATCAAAATCACTTTTCCACAATAGTCTCCTGCTATAGCCGAAAGACATCTAGCGATAGCATTAAACTATTTTACGCCCACTACAAAAAATCTTTCGTTTATTATTAATTTTACCGATTAGCAAATCAGCGTATGTACTTATCGCGTATATTATCGACATCTCGCCATCTACGGGCGCGACTATTATTTAATCTTATTCACTAATTGAATCTTGATAAATAATACAATTATCTGAACTGGCTGTTCGTTACGTTATGACGACTAGACACGCCACAATTCGGTTTTAATAAAAACTATAGGTAGCGGGCGCATTTATAGTCATTTTCGGGGTACAAGAAGGTAAAATCGGAGGGAACTCGGCGCGTCGTCGAAGAGCCCTCTCATGGAGACTTATAAACTATTCCTATTAAGCGCTGCTGGCAGGTAAAACGATGAACTTAGAAATCAGCGAAACTGCATCCTGAGGAGCCAGAATGAAATTAGCCAGCGGCACCTCCAACCATGTGCCCTCCATATCATCGGTCAGTGTGGATATACTATCGGCTTCTCCCGCCGGGTGTTCCGCTTGCTCCCACTCGCTTTTGATATCAGCGGATGAATTAGCTTTCAGCCAGTACAGGTAAATCCGCAGTACCGGCGTCGCGTCAGGTAGATTGGTCGGATTAGGTTGCCCCTTATACAGCCGTAGCTCGGGTAGCACTGAAGGATCAGTGCGCAATTGCAACTCAATGGCAGCCTGGTTGCCGTCGTCGCTGCGTATGTACACAAACTGTGTGGCGATCAGGGGTAGAAAGTCCCACGCCCACTTGCTGGACGGTTTGGTCGATGACTTGCATGGGCGGTCAAAACTGATAGGCCCCCAGTACCAGAAGCTAGCGCCGAAACTCGAGGCCAAGTCATCCAAAGCGGGCAGTATTCGTTTATAAAACCCAGCCAGTAGGCGATGAGAACGCTGTACCTGATTTACCAGCGAAACAGCTTGATCACGGCTCATGTCCATTGAAACTCTTCCTTTTCGAGCTCCCGCACAATAGGTAGCAGGGACGTCCAATCGATATAGGTAATGTTTCTATGCTCGGTATTTGCCTTAGGACCCCATTCCAGCAGGCTAGCAAAGCTCTCACTGAGTCTTTCTGCTGAGCTGCAAAGCGGCAAAAGGTCGCTGAAGGGCGCCGTAGCTGTGACCATTCCAAACAGGTGGAAAGCCTCAAACCAGTCGTTGAAAATGCGCGCGTCGCGTACCTCGGCGTCATTGAGCATAGGACTAATACCAGTCAGCAGATCCCGCCACTCACAGCAGAAAACCCGCAAGCTGAGCTCTTCGAACTCATCTTCCAGTTGTTGCGCCATGGCTCGCCAACCCGGCATGTTGCGCCCCAGAGCAAGTAGCACGATACGCTTTTCATCATCGTTATCGCTCTGCAGTGACTGAACCTCGTTTCGCCATTGCTGAGATGATTGCGACCCACCGAAAGGAGGCTTCACCTCAACCAACAACAGGTGCCGGTCAAACTCCATGACAACATCAGGTTCGACGTATTTACGCCCATCAAACCCGTCCAGCTTGGGCCAGAACTGTATATCCCGCAGTTGGCCAAACTCTTCGGCTGCCATTTTGCCGATGAGCATGGCCAGTATTTGTTCCTGCGCTGCATCTGAGAGATATGGCAGCCGTCCAAAGAACACTGCCGTAAGCAAGTCCTCGCGCTTACGAAATAACTGACGCCAGCTGATGGGTTGCCCATCGAGTTCTACTCGCCCTGCCTTTCCATGCAGGATTGCCGTCAACATCTAGTTCTCCTGGTAACTACGCTCAATCAGCACTTTGGCTTTTTCCAGATCCGCATCGTCACGCAGACTTAGTTCCAGATCGCCCGTACCCCAGTGGCCAATACTGCGCACATCGCGGCTGAAGCCTTCTTCCAGCGCCAGAGAATCTGGACTGAGCTTGAGAAATATCAGCAGGCGCTTAGGCTGGATCACCACGCTGGCGAAGTTTTTTAGGCGGCGGAAAGCCACATAGAGCTTCAGCGACTTTTCCTGAACATCGTCGCCGAGGGAATGCAAGTAGCTAGTGGTTTGCTCATAGAGCGTAGCGATCTCCAGCGGGGCGTGGTTTAACTGTTCCTGCCAAGTCTTATCCTTGCCTACGGATGCTGTCTTGCCCGGTTCTACCTCGCCCGTCTTGGTCGAAACAACTGCTTTGGCCACACTGACCGCATTAACAAGCTCCAGCAGCAACAGGTCATCACCAAACAGCTTATAACGGACCAGCTCGATATTGCGCTGGATTAGTTGCACAGCGTGCTGATCGTAACGGGTGAAGTCGGCAGCGATGCATAGCAAACGCGTGCCACTCCATTCAATCTGCTCGGCGGCGTCTTTGCCGAGTTTTTCCATCACCAGCCAGCGGAACTCCGCTTGGTGGTCGAGCAGCCAGTCCAAGTAGAATAGGCCCTGATTGATAACATTCTCGTTGCTGTGGCGCTTGTATTCGATGATTACTGGGCAAAAGTTCTCGTCCAACCCCATGGAATCGATACGGCCCTTGTGAGTCTTGCCGGTGGCGTACTCGCTTGCAAGAAAGCGCACGCCGAGAAAACACTCCATCTGCGCCTCGATCAGGCTTTGTAGTTGTTTTTCCACCGCCGCTGCACGACCGGGTAGCTCGCAGGCCCAACCATTGGCGTCCAGTCGAAATAGTTGAATATCGCTCATGCGCCCTGCTCCTCTTCATCCTTAATGTGGCAGCGCACAGCGATCTGGCCATTGGCTGCGGCAGAGCTCAGAGTACTGCGGACCGCTTTGAGCTGATCGATTGTGTTATTAGCTTGAGCGAACAATGCGTCTACTCGGACTAGTTGTAGTCACAACGTAACAGGTCGGACCGATCAGATGTGGCCGGACAGTGATCTTTGGTTCACGAGGCGAAAATCTTTGTAACAACTTCCAAGGCGAGTGGACGCGCCACCGGGAAACAGGTGGGGATGATTATGCTGTGGAAGAGCATGGAGGCCCACCTTTGCATTCGACCAAAAGAATACCCGCTCATATGGTCCTTGATACAGGTAATGCTAGTCGTTTCAAGCATTGATAGCAGGTTCCCGGTTCGACTCCACTGAGCGCCATAACTAGCTGATTTATTTATAGTTACTAGTTGGGGTACGCCGAATTTTCCACCGAAATCCATATGCCCAGAAAACTTGGCCTCTCCGAAACATACCGTTCGTCTGGTGCCGGCACCATATAAATCAAGGGCTTGCAGCGATGCAGGCCCTTGTTTTTTGCGCTAGACGTAACAAGCGACGTAACAAGGCCGCGTTTTTCGCACTACCAGCACTCAAGGAGACGTCTGTGCCATTGATTGATGAGGCGTTGCGCGTTTTAGGGCTGGGGTGGATTGGCGGCCTGCTCGGCATTGGCGGGCTTATATTCGGCTATGTCACTTATGTTCGGTCCCGCAGACGAACTACGATGGCCTACGTTCATCTAGGCGAGCACCTGCTGGGCAGCGCTTCAGACACACTGCCGCCCCTGATAGACGTCCGATACAACGGAATCGCCATTCCTCGCCTGACAAAATCCTTAGTTATCATCTGGAATAATGGTGAAAACACGGTCGCTGGTACGGATATTGTCGTTAAAGATCCGCTTCGCCTGCAGGTCGGAACTGATGGGGATATTCTGTCGGTTTCAGTGCTGAAAACAAGTCGTGTGGTAAACGACGTTCGCATTTGTCACTCAGAAAGCACAGCTGCTAATGAGGCGATGCTGACGTTCGATTTTCTGGACGCCAATGACGGCGTGGTGGTTGAGATCCTGCATACGAGCACTGATCGGAAGCCACGTATCAAGGGAACATTGCGAGGACTGCCGAAAGGGTTTACCAACCTTGGTCAGTTCACGCGGCCAAAGCCTCAGAAGAACGCGAGAAAAGACAAAGTATTAAAGGTAGTTTCCACAGTTTCCATATTCCTTGCTTGCTCAGCAGGTTTTTTCACCGCGATGTACAGCCCTTCTTTTTCTCTTTCTGATATGCAGCAAAGCTTAAATTCAGGGACCTACGCTGCGGTCGGGGCTCTGGCTGGCTTTTTCTGCATGTGGGTTATTGATGCTCTCAGCTCTCGACGTCGGTACCCGAAAAGCCTCCACCTTGAAGCTCTTGAGTAAGCCTGTCTTGGTTACCGGGTCTCAGGGCCCGCAGTGCCCCTTCGCTGACCTTCGCCCCGTTAAAGATAATACAAGCGCTCCCCTGGCCATCAAACGGCACAGAACGGGGATGCTCTCGGCTCAGTTTTGATATGACGGACTTGAATAACAGTGTCATAACCGGACCGATACCGTCAGTATCCTCAACCGTCTTCCAGAATTGCTTCAGCTCTGAATCAGACAAGGCTCGTTCGACAGGCGCCGAGACTTTATCGACCCTCACCATTGCTGCAGGGTTGATCTCAAGGCTATTCATCCCCAGCCTCCCTCCTTTTGAATCACCTCTTTCCGCGCCCAGATTCCAGATTTCACTCTTTATGCTAAATTATGAATCGGAAATAATTATGGCTTATCCATAAAAAGGGATAATTGCATGAGCAGCATATTTCAGCGTCCTGAATTGGCTGAATCGATGGCAAACCAGCTTCTTAACCCAGGCGTATTAGATGAAGGTCTGCGCTCGGGTCTATTTTTGTCTGGCCTGCGTCGTACAGGTAAAACGACGTTCTTGCGCAACGACCTCATCCCGGCCCTGGAAGCAGCAGGCGCACTGGTGATTTACGTCGACCTCTGGAGCGACACGCTGGCCAACCCGGCAACGCTCGTGCATAACGCCATCCACAAGACCCTGAAAGAACTGCAAACGCCGGGCTCTTCAGTCCTGGAAATGCTCAAGCGAGTCAGCCATGTCGATCTAGGCGCAGCAGGATTCAAGTTCGGCTTCAAACTCGACAGCATCGGCAACGCCGACGGCCCCACATTGGCGCAGGCGCTCACAGAGGTCGTCGACCAAGCGAAGACCCATCTCGTGCTGATTATCGACGAGGTGCAACATGCCATTTCTTCCGATGATGGCAACCAACTGCTCCTGGCGCTCAAGGCTGCTCGTGATGCAATCAACCCACGTCCGAATACACCGGGCTACTTCCTCTTTATCGGCACGGGCTCCCACAGGGCCCAAGTAAGCGAGCTGACCGCCAAACGTAACCAAGCATTTTCCGGCGCGACTTCGGCCGCGTATCCACTGCTAAAGGGTGATTACGTTGAATTCCTGCTCAACCGACTGGCAATGACGGTGAAGAAGGAAAAGCTCCCCTCACTTGAAGCCGCCATCGAAGCCTTCAATACCTTGGGCAATCGTCCTGAGGAAATGCTCAAGGCATTGCGTCAGTTACTGCAGCAGGACGGTGAGCCTGATCTTTTCCTCCCCGTGATTGCCAGTACTTTACGATCAGCAGCGGCAAGTATTGAGCTAGAAAAAGTCGAACAACTGGGCAGCCTGGCTCAGGCGATTTTCAATAAGATCGCGGCTACGGAAGGCGATGCTCGGGGGATTTTCTCTACCGATGCAGCAGCTGAATATTCGAAAACGGTAGGTCGCGAAGTACGGGTTGAAGAAATTCAACCCGTTGTGATTGCGCTGGTGGCAGAGAACATCATCATGCGGCGCGGGCATGGGATTTACGCGATTACGGATCAGTTTGTTCAGGAGATTTGGCTGGAGGAGCGGGCGTTGATTGAGGGGCGGTAGGATAAGAAAATGAAATTTGTCGTCTTAGTTCTAAAGCGAAACGTGGCGCAACCAAGTAAGCGCTCGGTCTTCATATCTCGGTGATCTACGTTGCGCCCCACGAAAATATCGGACAGCTTTGTCCTTTACGATACGACACTTTCGATGCACATAGATCCTACTCAAGACCTAACATCGACGGCGGGTGAGCTCGATTGGAATCGTCGCCCGTTCGTGTCCGCCCGATCACTCGCCGTCACCGACGATCACCGGGCGAACGGCTTCCACCGGCTGATGATCATGCGCGCTGACTCGACCCAGTGTTGCGTACACAGCAATGGCCGTGAGCACGCTGCCAGCAGCCAGGATGAAAAGCAGATGCCGAAACGCACTCGCGTACTCGAAGCGCAACAGGTCCGACTGCCCTGGCAGTTGAATGCCTGCGCTCTGCAAATCGCCGAGCGCTGCCCGGCTGGAGGCGTCCATTATCTGATGCGCTGCAAAATGGGTGACGCCGTCGAACAATCCCCATTGAATGAACGTCGCCAGTAATGCCCCGGCCACGGCGATCGCTATCCCGTCGGCGGAAACGCGAACTGCGTTGAAAATGCCAGTAGCCATACCCGCACGTTCTTTTTCCACCACGCTGACGGCCATGCCATCCATCAACCCCCACGGCAGGCCAATACCGATGCCGACCAGCGCCATGGGCATTACGGCATTGCTGGCACCGCTATCGAGCACAACGGCCAGCCAGAACAACCCGGCAGCCACCAGCACCAGTCCGACTGCCGAGAGCATCCCTGAGGTGTAGTGTCGCGCGAGCTGAGCCGCCAGGAACGGTACAAACAACAACGGCGCGGCCAACGCAATCATCATCTTTCCGGTTTGCATGGCACTGAGCCCATCGACCCCGATGAATCGCGCCGGCAGCATGATAATCAGGACCACGAAAAAGAATGCTGGGCTCGCTGCAAGGATCTGCACGCCGACGAATTTGGATTGTTTGAACAACGAAAGGTCGAGCATCGGGCTACTGGTACGGCGCTCAATCATCACGAAAATCATGAACAGCACGATCGCGGCGGCGACACTCCCCAAAACGACCGGGCTGGCCCAACCATCCTCTGGCGCGAGGAGAATGCCATAAGTGAACAACGTCAGCGCGGCCGTGAAACTCAGAGCGCCTGGCCAGTCCATACCGTTGTTAGCCGGGTCTTTGGAATCCGTCGCACTCACGCACACGAGCAAGAACCCCGCGATGCCTATTAATGCAGTCGCGTGGAACGTCCATTTCCAACCTGCCGAGTCGACCAACACCCCGGCGGCCAGTGGGCCGAAGGCTAGCCCAATGCCGAAAGTCGTACCGAGCAGACTGAATACCTTAGTGCGCTCTGCACCATGGAATACCTGAGCCAATGACGACATGGCGCCGGCGAATGCGGCTGCTCCGCCCAACCCCTGCACAAGGCGCAGGATATCGATCTGCAATACAGTCGAAGAAAAGGGAATAGCCACGGTAGACAACACGAAGATGACCAGGCCAATCAGCCAGACCCGCTTACGCCCATAGATATCCGTCAGGCTTCCCGCCGCCATCATGGCGCTGCCATAGGCGAGGATATAAGCGTTGACCACCCAACTGAGCTCCACAGCAGAGCCACCCATGGCCGCGCTGATGGACGAGAGCACTACGGCAGGCCCGGTAAAGCAAAGCGGGATGAGCACGCCTGTCAGGCAAGCTGCAAAAAGCTGTATCCACTTCAATAACGGGGGAGCCGTCTGAGCGCTATATGTTGAGTTCATCTGAATGGTTCCTTCATTGGCGTGCGCAGGTGTGGTCCCTCGCGCACAGTTGTCTGCGGTGATCGGCCCATCGAGAGGTTAGGGCTTGCGTCGTCAAACAAAAACAGGCCTATAATCCGAACATATCGGACCCTGGTGTCCGCAGTGAGGTCCGTCCATTGGAATCGCTTGGCAGCATTTCATTATTTGTATTGGTGGCTGAGACTCGAAGCTTTACCGAGGCGGGAAAAAGACTGGGGATTTCTTCGTCGGGCGTCGGCAAAAGTATTGGCCGGCTGGAGGACAGGCTCGGTGTACGCCTTTTCCAGCGCAATACACGAAGTATCGCCCTGACGCTGGAAGGCTCACTGTTTCTTGAACGCTGTCGACGGATACTTTCAGAGCTTGAAGCTGCAGAAATGGAGCTGAGCAACGCGCGTGAAAAACCGCGGGGCAAATTGAGGATCAGCTTGCCTCTCGTCAGCGGACTCGTCATGCCGGCCATCATCGAGTTCATGCGCACCTATCCCGAAATAGAACTCGATATCGATTTTTCTGATCGCATGGTCGACGTTATCGAGGAAGGGTTTGACGCCGTATTACGCACAGGCGAGCCCACTGACTCGAGATTGATTTCCAAACGACTGGGATGCTTCCAGCTCCAGATCGTGGCGTCTGCGGACTATCTCGCACAGTACGGTATACCCAAACACCCAGCGGATCTCGCCACGCATTCATGCCTGTTGCACAAGTTTCCTTCGACGGGAAAAGTGGAGCCCTGGCCGTTACGTATTGCACCAGGGGAGCCGGATTTCGAGCTACCTCAGACCATGGTGTGCAACACGACAGAGGTGATTGTCGATGTGGCTCGCTCAGGCCTGGGAGTTGCGTGCCTGCCCGACTTCATGACGGCCCAGTCGATCAAGAACGGCGAATTGGTTCAGGTGTTGGCGGACTATACGGTCCATACCGGGGTATTCAGGCTGGTGTGGCCTTCCAGCAAACATCTTTCGTTGAGACTGCGAGTCTTCATAGACTTTATGCACAGCCAGTTATTCAACAGCGCCTTGAACGAGTGACTGGTGTGTGGGGAATGCGCGCCTGCACAGCGCGGCAGCCCCCCACCCTCTTTAAGCCTTACCCGACAACGACTCCGTCATCTCCCCCCGACACACCGCCAAAATCTCATCCGCCAACGCCGAGTCATCAGGACAAGCGCGCGACAGCACAATCGCACCCACCGCCCTTGCCAGCAGATCGATCATTTTCACCCTCGCCTCATCCGGCGCGGCATCCGGTCCGGTTGGGTATTTTTCGCTGAGGGCTTGCAGCATGTGCTCGATGCCTTCGGCGAAGGTCGATTTCAAATCGCCCGACTGACGCGCCGCGTCGCCGCACAACGCCGCCATGGTGCAGCCCGTGGCGCGGCTGTCGCGATGGGCCCTGGACACGTACATGTCGATGAAGTCCTTCACGCTCAATGTTTCGGCGCCGGCGAGGGATCGGGCAAGGCTGTTGGCCGAGGCTTCGGCCATCAGGTCGGCCTTGGAACCGAAATGTTTGTAGAAGCCGCCGTGGGTGAAGCCGGCGGCGGCCATCAGGTCGGCCACGCCGACGCCGTCGAAACCGCGCTCGCGAAACACCACTGAGGCCGTTTCGACGATGTGTTCCCGGTTTGCTTGGGCCTGGGCCTTGGACACGCGCATGTTCGCTACCTCTCTACCGCTGAATTCATGGGCTGATGATACATAGATGTCGTTCATAATCAAAACAGTTGACAGTTTAGATTTCGATCATCATCCTAATCGCAAGTGACATGACCTCTACCCACGGGCACGGAACCAACATCCATGAGCGATCTGAATCTGTTTACTCCCTACACACTTGGCAACCTGACGCTGGCGAACCGTGTGGTTCTCGCGCCACTGACGCGCAATCGCGCGAGCAAAGGTTTTGTGCCGAGTGAGTTTGCTGCTGCCTATTACAGCCAACGGGCCAGCGCGGGCTTGTTGATTTCCGAAGCTTCGCAGATTTCGCAGCAGGGTCAGGGTTATCAAGACACCCCGGGCATTTACACGCAGCCGCAGATAGACGGATGGCGCGCGGTGACCGATGCCGTGCACGCCAAGGGTGGGAAAATTTTCCTGCAGCTGTGGCATGTGGGCCGTGTGTCCCATGTGGATCTGCAGCAGCAAGGCGTAGCGCCGGTCGCGCCTTCCGCGCTTCGTGCCGCGACCAAGGTGTTCGTCAATAACCGCTTCGAGGATGTTTCAGAGCCGCGTGCACTGGAGGCTGACGAACTGCCAGGCATCGTTAACGACTTCCGCCAGGCAGCGGCGAACGCGATTGCGGCGGGCTTCGACGGCGTGGAAATCCACGGTGCAAACGGCTACCTGCTGGATCAGTTCATCAAGGACGGCGCCAACCAGCGTACGGATGCCTACGGTGGTTCGATCGCGAACCGGGCGCGTCTGTTGCTGGAAGTGACGGCGGCCGTGGTCGACCAGATTGGTGCTGATCGCACCGGCATTCGCCTTTCGCCTGTGTCGCCAGCCAATGGTGTATCGAGCAGCGATCCACAAGCTCAGTTCGATTACGTCGTCGACCAACTCAATGCGCTGAACATCGTGTATCTGCACGTCGTCGAAGGCGCGACCGGCGGCCCACGGGACGTCGCGCCCTTTGATTTCGAGGCCTTGCGCCAGCGCTTCAAGAACACCTACATCGCCAACAACGGCTACGACCTGGACCTGGCCGAGGCACGCGTGGCGCATGACAAGGCCGATCTGGTCGCCTTTGGTCGGCCATTTATCGGCAACCCCGATCTGGTAGAGCGGCTCAAGACCGGCGCGCCACTGTCCGCCTTCGACCCCGCCACGCTCTATGGCGGCGGTGCGGCAGGTTACATCGACTACCCGACGCTTGCCGAATCAAGCGCTGTCGCGAACTAGGCGTCGGCTGATCGAGCCTGGTTCTACGCGTGCCTCAATCTCAACCCCTGATAAAGAGCTGACATCATGACTACCCGCCCTACTGTTCTCATCACTGGCGCTTCCACTGGCATCGGCGCGGTGTACGCCGAGCGTTTCGCCCAACGCGGGCATGATCTGGTGCTGGTCGCCCGCGACCACGCGCGCCTGGAAACGCTCGCCGCGAAGTTGCAGGACGAACACAACGTCGCCATTGACGTGCTTCAGGCCGACCTGACGCAACTCAGCGACCTGCACAGCGTTGAAGCGCGCCTGCGCGATGACGCGCGCATCGGCATCCTCGTCAACAATGCCGGCGCCGCACAATCCGGCACGTTCATCGAGCAAAGCACCGACAGCGTTGCGCAGTTGGTGGCCCTCAACACCACCGCGCTGGTGCGGCTCGCAAGCGCCATCGCGCCACGCCTGGCCAAAGCAGGTGACGGGGCTATCATCAACATCGGTTCGGTGGTGGGGCTGGCGCCTGAGTTCGGCATGTCGGTCTATGGGGCGACCAAGGCGTTTGTGCTGTTCCTTTCCCAAGGCCTGAGCCTGGAACTGTCGCCCCAGGGTGTTTACGTACAAGCCGTACTGCCCGCCGCCACCCGCACGGAGATTTGGGACCGCGCCGGTATCGACATCAACACCCTGAGCGAAATCATGGAAGTGGGTGAGTTGGTCGATGCGGCACTGCTTGGTTTCGACCGACGCGAATTGGTGACTATTCCTGCGCTGCAGGAAGGCGAGCGTTGGGATGCGCTGCAAGCCGCGCGTGGGGGGTTGTTGGGGCAGATCAAGCAGTCCACGGTGGCGCAGCGCTATTTGACTCAAGCCTGAACGGCTTGACGTTGCCGGGGCCGCGCCTCGCTCATTCCACCGACAAGAGTAGTTGCACCATGAAAGCATTTTTTATCGACCGCTACGGTAAGCAGAACGGAATGATTGGCGAAGTGCCCGACCCTGCGGTCGGTGTGCATGACGTGCTGGTCCAAGTGCATGCAACGAGCGTGAACCCGTTGGATTCGAAGATAAGGGCGGGGGCGTTCAAACTGATCCTGCCCTATAAACTTCCCTTGATATTGGGCAATGACCTGGCTGGCGTGGTGGTTCGCACGGGTGCGGCGGTGACGCGATTCAAGCCGGGAGACGAAGTGTACGCTCGGCCTCCCGACGCGCAGATCGGGACCTTCGCTGAACTGATCGCCGTGAACGAAGACGCGCTGGCGCTGAAACCGTCGAACCTCGACATGGCCCAGGCGGCGTCCATCCCCTTGGCCGCCTTGACGGCCTGGCAGGCGCTGGTTGAAACCGCCCAGGTGAAAAAAGGCCAGACGGTGTTGATCCATGCCGGCTCCGGCGGTGTTGGCACGCTTGCCATCCAGCTCGCCAAACACCTCGGCGCCTTCGTTGCCACCACCACCAGCACGCCCAATGTCGAATGGGTGAAAGCACTTGGGGCGGACGTGGTCATCGATTACAAACAGCAGGACTTTGCCAACGAGTTGCGCGATTTCGACGTGGTGTTGAACAGCCTCGGCACTGATGTACTGGAGAAATCGGTCAAGGTTCTCAAGCCTGGCGGCCAGCTAATTTCCCTGTCGGGACCGCCGACCGCGCAATTTGCCCAAGCCCATGGCTTGCCATGGGTACTGGGGCAGGTCATGCGCCTGCTCAGCAGCGGCATCCGCAGAAAAGCCCGCAAACAGGGGGTGAGCTATGCGTTTTTGTTCATGCATGCCGATGGGGTACAGCTGCAAGAAATCACTTCGCTGATCGAGGCCGGCGTCATCAGACCGGTCATTGATCGCTCTTTCCCGTTTACATCGACCGCAGAGGCGTTGCGGTACGTCGAGCAGGGCAGAGCAAAAGGCAAGGTGACCATCACGCTCCGATAGGTTTTTTTACTATCGAGGGTGGCGCTGCTGATTTTCACCCTAAAAAAAACCCCGAACCAGTCGGGGTTTTTTACGCCTGGCATCAGGCGCGACCTGCAATCAATCAGAAAACATTGATCGGGTAGTCGGCGAACAGGCGGACTTCGTTACCGCCCACGTTGTATTCGCTGGCGTTGTTGGAAACGCGCAACCACGAGGCGCGAGCACGCAGGCTCAGGTCTTTGGCCGGGCCGCTCTGGACCACGTACTTGAACTGGTTCCAGATTTCACGCTCGGTGCCATCGCCACGGCCAGTGCCGTCGTCGATGTTGGTGCCGCGTACATAGGCAATGTTGTAGGTCAGGCCCGGTACACCGAAGGTGGTGAAGTCGATGCCGTAGCCCGCTTGCCAGGAGCGCTCGTCCTTGCCGTTGAAGTCGGACCAGTAGGAGTTGGCCAGCAGGATGGTATTACCGCCGTCGCCGATGCCGCCAGCGTTGCGGTAGCCGCCGTACAGGTAGCCGGTGTCACCGGTGCTGCGCTGGTGAGCGACAGTGAAGCTGTGCGCGCCAACGGCCCAGGTAGCGCCCAGGCTCCAGATTTTGTTGTCGCGCGCGTCGGCGTCTTTCTGGTTTTCCAGGGCGAAGCTGCGGTCCAGCTTGGTTTTGTAGCCGTTGAAGTCAAAGGTCAGCGACTGTTTCTCTGGCAGCGCCAGCACATAGTTGACGTTGACGTATTGCTTCTTCAGCACGTCCTGCATGTCGGAGGCATACAACGCTGCCGACAGGCTTTCGGTGAATTTGTAGCTGCCGCCGATGTAGTTGATGCTTTTCAGGCCACCGCTGTCGCTGCCTTCGGCGCTCTTGCGTGCTTCCTTGGTGAAGTGGCCGGCGTCCAGTTGCAGACCGGCGATTTCCTTGGAAACGATCGAGGTGCCCTCGTAGGTTTCCGACAATAAACGCGAATTGTCGTACTGCAACACAGGCACGGCTGGCATCTGCTGACCGTATTTGATCACGGTGTTGGAAATGCGCGCCTTGACGGCTGCGCCACCTTTGGCCAGATCGTTGGCCGCTTCACCGCTATCGCCTTGCTTGAAGAAGTCGATACCGCCCGCACCGCTGCGACCTTTGCCGCCGTCCAGACGGATAGCGTATTGGCCAATCACGTCCACACCCACGCCCACAGTGCCCTGGGTGAAGCCGGACTCGAACTTGCCGATAAAACCCTGGCCCCACTCGGCCTTGTCCTGCTTGCCGTTTTTGTAGTCCCGGCTGATGTAGGCGTTGCGTGCTGCGATGTTCAGGTGGCTGTCTTCAACGAAACCCTTGGATTGCTCCTGGTCGTTCGCCATGGCTGTCGATGCGCTCAAAATCCCCAGAGCGATCAGACTCATCCGTTGCTTCAACATTTCTTATATTCCTTATTACTGGTTGAGTACGCGCTATGACACCAGGCCCCGTATCGCTTTCTGGTGTCGACTTTCTCCAGAAAAAACAAGGCCCGCGGACGACTGAACTGCCGCGGGCCTTTTCTTATTGGATGAGTCATGGCTGTTAGCCACAGGCGTTGGACGCAATCCTATGCGCGCGTTGAACTATGTGTCAATTTCGTGAACCGCCTGTATTTAGGCTAAATAATTCTAAGCACAGACCTATAGCGCTTTGGCTGTAGGAGCGAGCTTGCTCGCGAAAAACTTCCAGGCAACGCGTTCATTCTGAATAAACGCGGGGGCCCTGAGTTCTTCGCGAGCAAGCTCGCTCCTACAAAAAAGCCCTTGCCCCCTCCCATATTGATTCGTCGGCGCTTTCAGTTACGCTCCAGCGCGCACAACACCTGCACCTCATCCTCCGTGAACAAGCCCGCCGGGTAGCGTTCACTCATCACGCTGCGCAAGTCAGGCTGTTGCCTGCCCCGGCGCGCGCCGTTTTCCTTCAACCAGAGCGCCAGCGCATGGATCGCGTCGCCGTCGACCCGCACCGGGTGGAACGTGCGCGTGTACATCGGGTTGATTTCGGCATTCATTTCAGCGCTCTCTCCTGCTGCGTGAGCGGCTAACTTACTCAAGGTTTGTGACAGAACCATGCGGTCATCACCTTGGCGCTCTGTGGTGTGTTTGCCGATACAAGAGCTATGCCAATCTCCCGCATTCACAGGTATTGAGGCACAAAAAAGCCCGCGACCGTGCTGGATCGCGGGCTTGCCGGGAATACTGCGCTCGCGCAGTGCTCGCTCGCCCTCAAGGCGCTGTTACAACTGCACTCAATTTCTCTGCGGTGCTGGCTGCTGCTGGGTCAGGCAGTGAATATTGCCACCCCCCAGTAACAGTTCGCGGCCCGGCACCATCACCACTTCGTGTTGTGGGAACAGGTTCTGCAGGATCTGCTTGGCCTGATGGTCCAGCGGGTCATCGAAACTCGGCGCGATGATGCCGCCGTTGACGATCAGGAAGTTGACGTAGGAACCGGCCAACCGCACGCTCGGATTACGTTCCTGGCTGCCGTCTACCGGATCGACACCGGCACATTCTTCTTCGGTGGCATACAGCGGCCCCGGAATCGGCATCTTATGCACCGTGAACGAGCGGCCGCGGGCGTCGGTGCTGCTTTGCAGTACCTCCATGGCGGCATGGCAGCGCGGGTAGTTCGGGTCTTGCGGGTCATCGGTCCAGGCCAGCAGCACTTCACCTGGGCGCACGTAGCAGCAGAAGTTATCCACATGGCCGTCGGTTTCGTCGTTGAACAGGCCATCCGGCAACCAGATGATCTTATCCACAGCCAGGTTGGCGCTGAGCACCGCTTCAATGGCGGCGCGGTCCAGATGCGGGTTGCGATTGCGGTTCAACAGGCATTCTTCGGTGGTGATCAGGGTGCCTTCGCCGTCGACGTGGATCGAACCGCCCTCCAGCACAAAACCTTCGGTGCGATAACGCGACGCGCGCTCGATCTCGAGAATCTTGCCGCCCACCTGTGCGTCACGGTTCCACGGCGCATACAGGCCGCCATCGAAACCGCCCCAGGCGTTGAAATCCCAGTTCACCCCGCGTACTTCACCGCTGTCGTTGATCACGAAGGTCGGCCCCGTGTCCCGTACCCAGGCGTCGTCGCTGGACATTTCCACCACGCGGATATTCGGTACGTCCAGGCGGCTACGAGCGTTTTCATACTGGCCGGCGGAGACCGCAACGGTCACCGGCTCGAAACGTGCGATGGCCTTGGCCACCGCCACGTGGGCCGCTTGCGCCGGTTTGCCGCCGAGCCGCCAGTTGTCCGGGCGCTCGGGCCAGATCATCCAGGTTTGAGTCTGTGGCGCCCATTCGGCGGGCATATGGAAGCCATCGGCGCGAGGCGTGCTGTGCAGGGTGGTCATGGCGATCAGGACTCCGAATGGGGTGAAGGCCGACTTTATAACGGATAAATATCGGCTTTAACAGTGAACATGAGTAACAGTAAGGATCAACTACGGAATTTAGTCGATAACAATCGAATGACTACAGCTCATCCAACACCTTCGACAGCATGTCGACGAAGAAATCCACACTGCGCCGGGTCGTGACCATCGGCGGCTTGATCTTGAGGATGTTCAGGTAGTCGCCGGTCGGCTGCATGAAGATTCCCAGTTCGCGCAGACGGTCGCATAACAGCGCAGTCTCTTGTGTCGCGGGTTCCAGGGTTTGTCGGTCACGTACCAGTTCAAGGCCCAGATAGAAGCCGGAACCGTGTACCGCACCGACTAACGGGTGATGCTCGATCAACGCTTGCAGGCGTGTCTTGAAATATCCGCCCACTACCTGGGCGTTTTCCCACAGTTTTTCCTCTTCCATCACATCCAGCACCGCCATGCCGATATGGCAGCTCACCGGGCTGCCGCCCGATGACGAGAAGAAATAGCCCTCGGCCTCCAGGGCTTCGGCAATCTCTCGACGGGTGATCACCGCGCCCAGCGGCTGCCCGTTGCCCATCCCCTTGGCCATGGTAATGATGTCCGGCACGACGCCCTGCTCTTCAAAGCCCCAGAAAAAATGCCCCATGCGGCCATAACCTACCTGCACCTCATCGGCAATGCAGACACCGCCCTGGGCGCGGACCAGCCCATAGACCTGCTGCAAATAGCCGGGCGGCAACGAAATGCCACCGGCGTTGCCATACACCGGTTCGCAGATGAAACCCGCCAGTTGGCGTTGGCTGGCGGCGATTTTCGCCAGGTTATGCTCCACGCTTCGTACATAGTCAGGCGCACTGTCTGGCCCGCGAAACTCGCCCCGGTAGGTATTCGGCGCCGTCACCGGGTGCACCCAGTCCGGGCGGCTGCTCAACGCCTGGGGATTATCGGCAATCGAGGTAGACACCGCGTCCGCCGCCACCGACCAGCCGTGATAGGCCTCCAGCACGCTGAGCATGTCGCGCCCGCCGCTGTAGGCCCAGGCCAGGCGGATCGCCAGGTCATTGGCCTCGGTGCCGCTGTTGACCAGGAACACCCGGTCCATGCCCGCCGGCGCCAGCGCCAGCAGGCGTTCGGAAAACTCGGCAATCGCCGCGTAGTGAAAACGTGAATTAGTGTTGAGCAACGACCATTGCCGCGCCGCCACTGCTGCCATGCGCGGGTGGCCGTGGCCCAGCACCGCCACGTTGTTGAGCATGTCCAGGTAGGAGCGGCCCTGCATGTCGATCAAGTGATTGCGCCAGCCCCGCTCGATACGGGGCGGGTCGACGTAATAGTGCTTCTGCGAACGGGCGAAGCTGGCGTCGCGCCGGGCCAGCAGGGCTTCGGGGTCCAGCTCCGGTTCGGCATCACAGGCCAGCCCGAGCAGCACCGCCGGTGACGGGCACAACGCCTGCCACGCCGACGCCCGGGAAGGCGCACAGAACAGCGGGGGTTCCAGGTCGGCACGACACAGCTGCACGATCAACGGCCCGTGGACTTCACCGAGTATTTGCCCCTTCACCACCTGCGCACCGGCTTTGAGCCGCGTTGTCACACCCCATACGCGCAGATTCAGGCGCTCTTCGTACACACACAGCAAGCCGTCGGCGCCCTCGCGCAGTGTCCCGGCGAAGGGTGCCTCAAGCACTGTGCCATGGGGCAGGCTTAATTCGACATGAAGAGCGAAGGTGTCCGGTTCCACAGCACTGTCCGGGCGGGTGCGCGACAACCGATATTGCCCATAACGGCTGGCTGCCAGCCCATGCACCGCAGCGGCTTCATTCAGCAGCCGCCGATCCATGCCCGGCGTCTCCCAATTGCCCGCCTCGAAATGCGGGCTGAGTACGCCCAGGTCGATCAGCGCGAACTCCCGCCCGACCAGCCCCGGCAGCAAGGGGGCAAAGTCCTGGTTGGCCAAGGCAGGCAACGCCTCGCCGACGCTACTCAGGATCGCCGCTTCCATCAGTTCGAACGGCACCGACGTGGCGACATGGAAAATTTCCCACTCGTGCTCGGCGTTCTTCAACAGGTAGGCGTTATCAGGGTCCAGACGTCGCTGCTGCTCACTGCTCAACACCAACACCGCCGCGCGGGCGACGATCAACGGCCACAGCGCGCGCAACTCTTCATGCTGCAACGGCGTGATCGCATGACAGGCCTGGATCGCCGGCAGGATGGCAAACGGGTCGCCCTCAGCGTGATGCAGCAGCGCAGCGCACGTCACCGACAGGTCAGCGATGCGCCAGGTGTGTACCAGGTCGCCGAAATCGATCACACCCTGGACCTGCCAATGCCGCTGCGCATCGCGCTGCCAGACCACGTTGTCATCGGTGATGTCCATGTGCACGGCCTGCCAGGGCAGGTGTGCAGCCAGAGGGCGGATATGCGCTTCGATCCGCCCGGCGACTTGCTCCAGTGCAGTGCGATGGGGAAGCTCGGGCAAGGTCGCTAGCAGATAAGTGATCAGCTCCTGCGCGTGGCGTGGGTCCCATTGCAGGGTGCGATCCAGTCCTGGATGGGTGAACGTTGACAGTGCCAGGCTCATTCGCCCGCACAGGTCGCCGAACCCTGCGATCACATCGCGGCCCAGGTGAGGCAAATCGGTCAGCGGCTGGCCGTCGATGTAGTCCAGTAGCCGCAGGTGCAGGGTTTGCCCACCGACGGTGACGCTCAGCAGTTCGTCGCCATTGAGGGCCTTGATGACCCTGGGCACGCGCACCTGTACGTGGGCCTGCAGCTCGTTGAGGGCTGCATGCTGGGCCAGCAGCTCGATTGCGGCGTAGTCACCCCGGCAGATTTTCAGAACGAAGCGGCCCAAGGCGCTGTCGATCCTGTA
This sequence comes from Pseudomonas sp. R1-43-08, assembly GCF_003852255.1. NCBI lineage: Bacteria > Pseudomonadati > Pseudomonadota > Gammaproteobacteria > Pseudomonadales > Pseudomonadaceae > Pseudomonas > Pseudomonas sp. R1-43-08. Next base: position 369,445 of record NZ_CP027734.1, on the reverse strand, counting down.
GTTAAGGTCTTGTTGGCTGCCCAACGACTGCAATGTGCCCCTGAGGCCGTAATGCTGCTCAAGCAAATGGGCCGCCTGCTCAAGGCTCAACTGGGGGCAAGGCAAACTGGCACGATGGATCAATGTGGCAAGCAACATTGTGACGACCTCGGTTTTATCAGGCGTCTATATCGCCATTGTTCCGGGGCGTTAATCAACCCCTCTTGCTCGCCGCGCTTGCGCCCGCCCGATTCACAACTCAAGCTATGCTTCTTTCGCTTAATGTCCGTCTAAGGAAAAGGCCCTCGACATGCGTATTCTCATCACCGGCGGTGCCGGATTTATTGGCTCGGCCCTGATCCGGCATCTGATCCAGCACACAGAGCACGAAGTGCTCAACCTGGACAAACTCACTTACGCCGGCAACCTTGAGTCGCTGTCCAGCATTGCGTCCAACAGCCGCTATGAGTTCGTCCAGGCCGATATCATCGACCAGGCCACCGTCAGCGCTGTGCTGGCGCGCTTCAAGCCCGAAGCGATCATGCATTTGGCGGCCGAGTCCCATGTGGACCGGTCCATCGACGGCCCGTCGGATTTCATCCAGACCAACATTGTCGGTACCTACAGCCTGCTGGAAGCCACCCGGGCGTACTGGCAGACGCTGGCAGAACCGGCTAAAAGCGCATTCCGCTTCCACCACATCTCCACTGACGAGGTGTATGGCGACCTGCACGGCGTGGACGATCTCTTCACCGAAACCACGCCCTACGCCCCCAGCTCGCCGTACTCTGCGAGCAAGGCAGCCTCCGATCATCTGGTCCGCGCCTGGCAGCGTACCTACGGCTTGCCGGTGCTGCTGACCAACTGCTCGAACAACTATGGGCCGTTCCACTTCCCCGAAAAGTTGATCCCTCTGGTTATCCTCAACGCCCTGGCCGGCAAGCCGCTGCCGGTCTATGGCGATGGCTTGCAAGTGCGCGACTGGCTGTTCGTCGAAGACCACGCCCGTGCGCTGCTCAAGGTGGTGACTACTGGGGTGGTAGGCGAGACCTACAACATCGGTGGCCACAACGAACAGAAGAACATCGACGTAGTTCGCGGCATCTGCGCCCTGTTGGAAGAGCTGGCGCCACAGCGCCCAGCCGGGGTGGAAAAATTCACCGACCTGATCACTTTCGTCAAGGATCGTCCGGGTCACGACCAGCGGTACGCGATCGACGCCAGCAAAATCGAGCGCGAATTGGGCTGGGTCCCGGAAGAAACCTTTGAAACCGGCCTGCGCAAGACCGTGCAGTGGTACCTCGATAATCTGGAATGGTGCCGCAGGGTCCAGGACGGCAGTTATCAGGGTGAACGACTTGGCAATACTGACGTAAAGGATCTGATCGCATGATGAAGGGAATTGTATTGGCCGGCGGTTCCGGCACCCGTTTGCACCCCATTACCCTGGGCGTGTCCAAGCAACTGTTGCCGGTGTATGACAAGCCGATGATCTATTACCCGATCTCGGTGCTGATGCTGGCGGGGATCAAGGACATCCTGGTGATCTCAACGCCCGTGGACCTGCCGCAATACCGCAACCTGTTGGGCGATGGCAGCCAGTTCGGCGTGCGTTTCAGCTATGCAGAGCAGCCTTCGCCGGACGGCTTGGCGCAAGCGTTCATCATTGGCGAAGAATTCATCGGGGATGACCCGGTGTGCCTGATCCTGGGCGACAACATCTTCCACGGTCAGCATTTCGGTGATCAATTGCGCAACGCCGCGAAACGCCCATCGGGCGCCACGGTGTTCGGCTACTGGGTGAAAGACCCGGAGCGTTTTGGCGTGATCGATTTCGACAAAGAAGGCCGTGCCCTGTCGATCGAAGAAAAACCGGCGAAGCCCAAATCCAGCTATGCCGTGACCGGCCTGTATTTCTACGACAACGACGTGATCAAGATCGCCAAGGCCGTCCAGCCTTCGCCACGCGGCGAGCTGGAGATCACCGACGTCAACAACGCCTACCTCAAGCGCGGCGACCTGCACGTTGAGCGTTTCGGTCGCGGTTTCGCCTGGCTCGACACCGGCACCCACGACAGCTTGCTGGAAGCGTCGACCTACGTGCAGACCATCGAGCACCGCCAGGGCCTGAAAGTAGCCTGCCTGGAAGAGATCGCCTACGAGAACGGCTGGATTGATCGTGACTATCTGCTGGAACGTGCGAAATATTTCGGCAAAACCGGCTATGGTCAGTATCTGTACACTCTGGCCGGGAACCCTAAATGAATGTGAGCACCACTGAGCTGCCTGGTGTATTGGTCATCGAACCAAAGGTTTTTGGCGATGACCGCGGCTTTTTTTATGAGAGTTTCAACGCTCGCGAGTTTGAAAACGCCAGCGGATTGAAACTTCAATTCGTGCAGGACAACCACTCACGCTCGTTGAAGGGCGTGTTGCGCGGCTTGCACTACCAGGTAGAACACGCCCAGGGGAAACTGGTGCGGGTGACGGCCGGGGAAGTATTGGATGTGGCGGTGGACATCCGCCGCAGCTCTCCTCATTTCGGTCAATGGGCCAGCGTGCGCTTGTCCGCCGAGAACAATCGTCAACTGTGGATTCCACCCGGTTTCGCCCATGGGTTCGTTGTGCTGAGCGATTACGCCGAATTCCTCTACAAGACGACGGATTACTACACGCCGTCTGCAGAGCGGTGCATTCGCTGGGACGACCCGGACCTCAATATCGATTGGCAACTCAATGGGCCACCGACCCTGTCCGCCAAGGATCAAACCGGTAAAAGCCTGAAAGATGCGGACCTGTTCCCGTGACAGCCCCCCTGAAAATACTGATCACCGGCCAACACGGCCAAGTCTCCAAAGAGCTGCAACAGCGGCTCCACGGCCTGGGCGAGCTCATCGTCCTCGGCCGCGACCAGCTTGACCTGGCCAACGCCGAGCAGATTCGCCAACAAGTGCGCGCTTACCGCCCAAGCCTGATCATCAACGCCGCCGCCCACACGGCGGTCGATCAGGCCGAAAGCGAACCGGACGCTGCCTTCGCCGTCAACGCCATCGCCCCCGGCATCCTAGCCGAAGAAGCCAAGGCCCTGGGCATCCCGCTGATTCACTACTCGACCGACTACGTGTTCGACGGCAGCAAACCGGCCCCGTACACCGAAAGCGATTCGCCCAACCCACTGGGCGTCTACGGCCAGAGCAAGCTGGCGGGCGAGCAGGCGATTGCGGCCGTGGGCGGGAAGTATCTGATTCTGCGCACCAGTTGGGTATATTCGAGCCACGGCAAGAATTTCCTGCTGACCATGCAGCGTCTGCTGCATGAGAAGCCGCAGATGCGCATCGTCGCCGACCAGATTGGCGCGCCAACATGGGCCGGGACCATCGCCAACAGTACGCGTGCGTTGATTGAGCGCTGGCAAGCCGGTAACGCCGGGGATTGGGGGGTTTACCACCTCACGGCCCAAGGCGAAACGTCGTGGTTCGGCTTTGCCGAGGCCATTGGCCAAGCCCTTCGCGCTGCAGGCAAACCCTGCGCCGAGCTGGAAGCGATCCCGTCCAGCGCCTATCCAACACCCGCTAAACGCCCGCTGAACTCGCGCCTCGATTGCAGCCGCCTGCAACAGCAATGGCAGGTCAGCCAGCCGCAGTGGCAAGACGCATTGCACGAGTGTCTTGCCGGGCAGCACTAGGCATAATGCGCCTGTACCCACAGGCGCACGATTCCCATGACCCCACCCCTTCCGCGAAGACCCCGCTGGCGCAGCCTCGCCCTGTTGGCGCTGTGCCTGGCGCCGCTGCTCTGGCCGCTGGAGCACCTGGCCGAGCGCTACTACCGCAGCGAGCTGGCCGGGCAGAACCGTCAGACCCTCGACCTGTACGTCGCCAACCTGTTGGGCACCCTGCACCGCTATGAAGTGCTGCCGCAGATCCTCGGTGACCTACCGGCCTTGCGCACCGCGCTGGATGCGCCTCACGTCAGCACCAACCTGGTCAACGCCAACTCGCTGCTCAAGGACGTCGCCGCCCAGGCCGGGGTGGAGGTGATGTACCTGATGGACACCACCGGCAAGACCCTCGCCGCGTCCAACTGGGACAAACAAGACAGCTTCGTCGGGCGCAACTTTTCTTTTCGCCCCTATTTCAGCGAAGCCATGGCCGGGCGCCTGGGGCGGTTTTTCGGGCTGGGCACCACCTCGGCCAAGCGCGGTTACTTCTTCGCCGCCGCCGTACGCGATGGCGAGAACATCATTGGCGTGCTGGTGGTCAAGGTGGATCTGGACCATACCGAGAGCTTGTGGGGCAACACCCCGGAACAACTCCTGGTGACCGACCACAACGGCGTGGTGATCCTCACTTCGCGCCCGCAATGGCGGTTCCGCGCCACCCGGCCGCTGACCGCCGCAGAGCGCCAGGCCATTATTGCCATTCAGCCTTATCCCACCCGCGACCCTCAGCCGCTGAACCTCAGCAGCAGCGCCTGGCTGCGCCAATCCACCGCCATCGCCGAGACAGGCTGGAATGTGGAAATCCTCGCCCCCCAATCCTTGATCAACCGCCCGGTGCGTACCGTGGTGGCCGTAGGCGGCGCGACCTTGCTGGTGCTGATGCTGCTGCTCGGCTTGATGATGCAGCGCCGCCGGCATTACCTGGAGCGCATCGCCTTCGAAGCCAAGGCCCGCCGCGAGCTGGAAATGCGCGTGGCCGAGCGCACCAGCGACCTGGAAGGCCTGAACCGGCGCCTGAAACAGGAAGTGCTGGAGCGCGAACACGCCCAGCAGGAACTGGTACGTGCCCAGGATGACCTGGTGCAGGCCGGTAAACTCTCGGCGCTGGGCACCATGTCGGCCAGTATCAGCCATGAACTGAACCAACCCCTGGCAGCGATTCGCAGCTACGCGGAAAACGCTGAAATCCTGCTCGACCATGAACGCACCGCCGATGCGCGCGGCAACCTCAAGTTGATCAGCGAACTGACCGGGCGCATGGCCTCGATCATCGCCCACTTGCGCGCGTTCGCCCGCCGTGACCGTCACGCGCCGGAAAGCGTGGCGTTGCAACCTGCGCTGGACGATGCCCTGGCCTTGCTGGCCAAACGGCGGCGATCAATGGAAGTGGAATTGATCCGCGACTTACCCGAAGCGACCTTATGGGTACAAGCCGGTGAAACCCGTCTGCGCCAGGTGCTGGGCAACCTGCTGGCCAATGCCCTGGACGCCCTTACCGAAAAAGGTCCGCCACGCAAACTGTGGCTGAGTGCCCAAACCACTGACCAGGGCGTCAACCTGTACATTCGCGACAATGGCCCGGGCTTTTGCATGGAGGCATTGGGCCGCGCCAGCGAGCCGTTCTACACCACCAAGACGCGCACCCAGGGCCTGGGCCTGGGCCTGGCGATCTGTGACACCCTGATGCGTGCCTTCGGCGGCGAACTGCTGTTCGCCAACCACAAGGAAGGCGGCGCGCTGTTAACCTTGAAATTGCGTGCCGGCTCGCCGGGCGTCAGTCTGCAACCGTCCGAGGACCGCAGTGTATGAGTATCGATAACCAGATTCAGGTGGTGCTGATCGATGACGATCCCCATTTGCGTCAGGCGCTGTGCCAGACCCTGGACCTGGCCGGGCTGAAAGTGCTGCCCCTGGGCGAAGCCAGCGGCCTCACCGCGCGCTTGTCGCGGGACTGGTCGGGCGTCGTGGTCAGCGATATCCGCATGCCCGGCATGGACGGCCTGGAGCTGCTCGCCGAGCTGCACGGCCAGGACCCTGACCTGCCAGTGCTGCTGATCACTGGCCACGGTGACGTGCCGCTGGCGGTGCAGGCCATGCGTGCCGGCGCCTATGACTTTCTCGAAAAGCCCTTCGCCAGCGACGCCTTGCTCGACAGCGTGCGCCGCGCCCTGGCCCTGCGCCGACTGGTGCTGGACAACCGCAGCCTGCGCCTGGCCCTCAGTGACCGGCAGCAACTAAGCACGCGCCTGGTGGGGCATTCGCCGCAGATGCTGCGCCTGCGCGAGCAAATCGGCGCACTGGCAGCGACCAAGGCTGATGTGCTGATCCTCGGCGAAACCGGCGCCGGCAAGGAAGTGGTCGCCCGCGCCTTGCACGATCTGTCGAGCCGCCGCAGCGGTCCGTTCGTGGCGATCAACGCCGGGGCCCTGGCCGAATCGGTGGTGGAAAGCGAGCTGTTCGGCCATGAACCGGGCGCGTTTACCGGCGCGCAGAAGCGCCGCATCGGCAAGTTCGAATTCGCCAATGGCGGCACGCTGTTCCTCGATGAAATCGAAAGCATGAGCCTGGATGTACAGGTCAAGCTGTTGCGCCTGCTGCAGGAGCGCGTCGTGGAGCGGCTGGGCGGCAATCAGTTGATTGCACTGGATATCCGCATCATCGCCGCCACCAAGGAAGACCTGCGCCAGGCGGCCGACCAGGGCCGCTTCCGGGCCGACTTGTATTACCGCCTGAATGTCGCGCCGCTGCGCATTCCGCCATTGCGCGAGCGCGGTGAGGATGCACTGATGCTGTTCCAGCACTTCGCCGACGAAGCCAGCAGTCGCCACGGCCTGCCCCTGCATGAGCTGCAACCGGGCCAGCGCGCGCTGCTGTTGCGCCACAGTTGGCCGGGTAACGTACGCGAGCTGCAAAACGCCGCCGAACGCTTTGCCCTGGGCCTGGAATTGGCCTTGGACAGTACGCTGGACAATCCATCCGCCAGCACACTGACCTCCACGCCCGGCGGCTTGAGCGAGCAAGTCGAACAATTCGAAAAAAGCCTGATCGCCGCCGAACTGACGCGCCCCCACAGCTCCATGCGCAGCCTCGCCGAAGCCCTCGGCGTGCCCCGCAAAACCCTGCACGACAAACTGCGCAAGCATGGCCTGAACTTCGCCGACAGCGCCAACCATAGCGCAGACGACGAATGACCCTGCCCATCCGCCAAGAGACCGCCATGAGCCGCGACAGCCGTTACCTGGAATCCATCCTCCACCACGACATCCCCCTCACCCGGGAAATGGGCCTCAAGGTGCTCGACTGGCAACACGGCCAACTGCAACTGCATTTACCCTTGCAGGCCAATATCAACCACAAGAGCACCATGTTTGGCGGCAGCCTCTACTGCGGCGCCGTGCTGGCGGGTTGGGGTTGGTTGCACCTGAGACTGCGCGAAGAGGGCATCGAAGACGGGCACATCGTGATTCAGGAAGGGCAGATCAGCTATCCGTTGCCGGTGACGCAGGATGCGACGGTGATTTGCGCGGCGCCGGAGGAGAAAGTGTGGAAGCGCTTTGTCGCAACGTACAAGCGTTATGGGCGAGCGCGGTTGACGTTGGAGACGTGGATTGTGAATGAGGGCAGCGCAGAGCAGGCCGTGTCGTTCACCGGCCAGTACGTCCTGCACCGCTAAAAATGTGGGAGGGGGCTTGCTCCCGATAGCGGTGTATCAGCAGCACATTCAGTGACTGACACTCCATTATCGGGAGCAAGCCCTAATGCCAGTCAGTTAAGGCTTTTTGTAGGAGCGAGCTTGCTCGCGAAGAACTCAGGGCCTCCGCGTTTATTCAGAATGAACGCGTTGCCTGGGCGTTTTTCGCGAGCAAGCTCGCTCCTACAGTGGACCACTTTCGCTTAACTGACTGGCATTAGGGCAAGCCCCCTCCCACATTTAGATCGGCTCAGACTTCAAGAACGGGCCAGGGTCAACAGGCGCTTACGCCACGCCGCCTTGGCCGGCAACGCCAGGAAGAACGGGTTCAACAACGATTCCCGCGCCGGGTAGCTGAACGGTTTGCCATTCAACTCCAGCACTTCGCCCCCTGCCCCTTCCAGCACGCCTTGCGCCGCCGCAGTGTCCCACTGCGAAGTCGGCGCCAGGCGCGGATAGCAGTCGGCACTGCCCTCGGCCAACAGGCAGAACTTCAAAGAGCTGCCGATATTCGCCAGTTTCAGCTCCCCCAAGCCTTGGCTCAACCCCTCCAGCAAACGCTCCTGCTCCGGGCTGGTATGACGGCGGCTGGCAACCACGGTAAAGGCTTCACCCGCGGCCGGCCCCTGGCGCACCTGGATCTGCCTGGGCGCGGCATTCACATCCGAACGCCAAGCCCCCAGGCCCGCGCCGCCGAAGTAGCAACGACCACTGGTGGGCATCGACACCACGCCGAACACCACGCGGCCTTGTTCGATCAAGGCGATATTGACCGTGAACTCTTCACTGCCACCAATGAATTCCTTGGTCCCATCCAACGGGTCCACCAGCCACCAACGCTGCCAACCGGCGCGCACGCTCTGGTCGATATCGGCGTCTTCTTCGGACAGCACCGGAATGCTTGGGTCCAGCGCAGTCAGGCCAGCGAGAATCAGATGGTGCGCAGCCAGGTCGGCGGCCGTCACCGGCGAATCATCCGCTTTGGAGGTAACCGCGACGTCGGCACGCCAGTACGGCAGGATGGCTTCACCGGCCTGGCGAGCCAGTTCGATGACGGGGGCGATAAAGGGGTGGCCCAGAAACAGCTCGCTCATAAGGTAAACACTCCACGCTGGGTCAGCAGGTCTCGCACCAGGTACAGCGCGGCAAGTGCCCGGCCCTCACTGAACTGCTCGTTTTGCGCCAGTGCCGACAGCTCACGCAGGTTGACCCGCTCCACGCGCATGGGCTCGGGCTCATCGCCTTCCAAGCGCTCTTCATAAAGCTCGGTGGCCAGCACCACCTGGATTTTCTGGCTCATGTAGCCAGGTGACAGCGAAAGCTCAGTGATGTGTTCCAACTGGCGTGCGCCATAGCCGGCTTCTTCCTTGAGTTCGCGGTCGGCCGCCGCCAGCACATCCTCGCCGGGCTCGATCAAGCCTTTAGGCAAGGACAGCTCATACTCGTCGGTGCCACCGCAGTACTCTTCCACCAGCAAGGCATGGTCTTCGTCGATCATCGCGACGATCATCACTGCGCCGTAACCGGCACCACGGCCCACCAGGCGCTCGTAGGTCCGTTCAACGCCATTGGAAAAGCGCAATTGCACTTCCTCCACGCGGAACAAACGGCTACTGGCGACTATTTCGCGGGCGAGGACGGTGGGTTTCTGGCGCATGAACGGCTCCTTGGCGTGATCGGGTTACTATACCGTGGCTTTTCCGATTGTCTGTGTCGGATATCTTTACTTACATGAGAACGCCCCATGCCCTCTTTGCCCTGGCACGCCATCGACACCGTCCTGCTGGACATGGACGGCACCTTGCTCGACCTGCACTACGACAACCATTTCTGGATGGAGCACCTGCCCCAGCGCTATGCCGAACTGCACGGTGTAAGCCGGGCCATGGCCGAAATGGAACTGCAGCCCCTGTTCGAGCGTAACGCCGGACAGTTGCAATGGTATTGCCTGGATTTCTGGAGCGCCGAACTGAAGATCCCAGTGCGCGAACTCAAGCTTGAAACCGCCCACCTGATCGCCCTGCGCCCGGACGCCGATACATTTCTGGCGGCAATCAAACAGGCCGGCAAACGCGTGATCCTGATCACCAATGCTCACCGCGACTCGCTGTCATTGAAGTTGGAGCGCATTGAGCTGGCGCCGTACTTCGAGCAACTGATCAGCTCCCACGATTACGGTTTTCCCAAGGAAAACCAGCAGTTCTGGGAAGCGCTGCACGCTGATATCCAGTTCGACCCGGCCCGTAGCCTGTTTATCGACGACACCCTGCCGATCCTGCGCAGCGCCAGGGAGTTCGGTGTGGGGCATTTGCTGGCAGTCAAAGAGCCCGACAGCAAAAAGGGGCCCAAGGACACCGCAGAGTTTGCGGCTGTCGAGGACTACCGCGATCTCATAGCCGGACTCTGAACCCATGTGGGAGGGGGCTTGCTCCCGATAGCGGTATATCAGAAACACATCCAGTGACTGACACACTGCCATCGGGAGCAAGCCCCCTCCCACAGGGTTGTTGTGCGTATTACTCAGGAATACGCAGGGTCTGGCCTGGGTAGATTTTGTCCGGGTGCGACAACAGCGGCTTGTTTGCCTCGAAAATCTTGTTGTACTGGTTGGCATTACCGTACACAGCCAGGGAAATCGCGCTGAGGGTATCGCCCTTTTTCACCACGACGAAACGCGCAGCGGTAACCGCAGGACCCGTGACGGTGATCTGATCATCCACGCTCGCCACGCCGGCGATGTTGCCCAGTGCCAGCAGGATCTTCTCTTTCTCTTCCTGGGTGGCCACTTCACCGGTCACGGTGACCTTGTCGCCATCCACCGTGGTTTGCACGTTTGGATTACCCAGGCCCACCTTGCTCACATGCTCCTTCAACTGTTCACTCGCGTTAGCATTACCCGGCGTCAACAGGTCGACGATCTTTTCGCCGGCTTCTTTGATAAAGCTGAAAATACTCATAGTGCGCTCTCCTTGGGTTTAAGTTCCTGATGCCCAAGACTAGACCAGTCCCAAGGTTTTGGGTTCCAGCGCTCCCGAAGACGAGCAGACGACCGCGCAAAACCGAGCCTTGATCGACGCCGCCTATCACTACATCAATACTGGCAATTAGACGCGACCCTTTGTCGCGCCTAGTCTGAACACTGATCAATCCGTCGGTGGTAATTGCCTCATGAACGCCAAGCGCCCAACCTGCGCGGCGCCCGCCCTTGAAACGCCCGCGCCCGCCGCCAGCCAGAGCTATGAGTACAGCAATCTCGAACACACAGACGTCGGCAGTACTGCGCTGGCCGAAGAGGTGGCGTTGGCGATTGCCTATAACGACATCAGCCAGGCCGTCATGCTGGTGACGCCGACCGACCTGGAAGACTTCATTGTCGGCTTCAGCCTTGGCAGCGGCATTATCACCGACGTCAGCGACATCTATGACCTGAAGCTCAGCGGCTCGGGCTCTGCACAGTATGCCCAGGTACAGATTTCCAGCCGGGCGTTCTGGAACCTCAAGCAGCAGCGCCGCCAATTAGCGGGCACCAGCGGCTGCGGGCTGTGCGGCGTCGAAGCCATGGAGCAGGCTTTGCCCGACCTGCAGGTGCTGCCCGGCGCACCCTTGCCACCCGCCGCATGGCTTGATGGCCTGCGCCAGCGCATCAGCGCCTTCCAGCCCCTGGGCCAACACAGCGGCGCGGTGCACGCGGCCATATTTATGAACAACCAGGGCGAATTGCTGATGGGCCGCGAAGACATCGGCCGGCATAACGCCCTGGATAAATTGATTGGCGCACTGATCCGCCAACAGATTCCGACCGACGGCGGCCTGGCAATTGTCACCAGCCGCTGCAGCCTCGAATTGATCCAGAAAGTCCTGCGCGCGGGTATCCAGACCTTGGTCAGCCTGTCGTCGCCCACCGGCCTTGCCCTGCAATGGGCGCGCCGGCATAACCTCAATCTCATCCACCTGCCGCAGAAAAGCGCGCCGCGGGTTTACAGCCCAGCGATGGAGTACCAGCCATGAGCCTTCACCACCAAGCCGACCAAACCCCAACCCCACGCTACAAGCCCTATAAAGGCCCGGCAGGCGGCTGGGGTGCATTGATCAGCGTGGCGCACGCTTGGCTGACCAGCGACAACGCGCTGAAAAACCTGCGCATGATGCTCAAGACCAACCAGAACGGCGGTTTCGACTGCCCGGGCTGTGCCTGGGGCGACTCGCCGGAAAGTGGCATGGTCAAGTTCTGCGAAAACGGCGCCAAGGCGGTCAACTGGGAAGCCACCAAGCGCCGCGTGGACGCCGCATTCTTCGCCAAACACAGCGTGACCGCGCTGCTGGAACAAAGCGATTACTGGCTGGAGTACCAAGGGCGTCTCACCGAGCCTATGCGCTACGACGCCGCGACCGACCGCTACCAGCCCATCAGTTGGGACGCCGCGTTCGACCTGGTCGGCAAGCACCTCAATGCCCTGCCCAGCCCGGACATGGCCGAGTTCTACACCTCGGGCCGCGCCAGCAACGAAGCCGCCTATCTGTACCAGCTGTTTGTGCGCGCCTACGGCACCAACAATTTCCCGGACTGCTCGAACATGTGCCACGAAGCCAGCGGCGTGGCCCTGGCCCAGAGTGTGGGCGTGGGCAAAGGCACTGTGACCTTTGATGACTTCGAACATGCCGACGCAATTTTCGTCTGGGGCCAGAACCCCGGCACCAACCACCCGCGCATGCTCGAGCCGCTGCGCGAAGCGGTGAAGCGCGGCGCTCAGGTGGTGTGTATCAACCCCCTGAAAGAACGTGGCCTGGAACGCTTCCAGCACCCGCAACATCCGCTGGAAATGCTCACCAACGGCGACAAGCCAACCAACACCGCCTACTTCCGCCCGGCGCTGGGCGGCGACATGGCCATTCTGCGCGGCATGGCCAAGTTCCTGCTGCTGTGGGAGCGTCAAGCCTTGGCCGAAGGCACGGAAGCGGTGTTCGATCACGACTTCCTCAACGAACACACCGTTAACGTACTGGACTATCTGGGCCAGATCGACGACACCTCGTGGGAGGAAATCGTCGAGCAGTCCGGCCTGACGCTGGTGGAGATCGAGCAAGCCGCGCGCATGTATGCCAAAGGCAAAAACGTGATCATGTGCTGGGCGATGGGCATCACCCAACACCGTCACTCGGTGCCGACCATCCAGGAAATCGCCAACCTGATGTTGCTGCGCGGCAATATCGGCCGCCCAGGTGCCGGCCTGTGCCCGGTGCGCGGTCACAGCAACGTGCAGGGCGACCGCACCATGGGCATCAACGAACGCCCACCGGTGGCATTCCTCGACTCACTGGAGCGCCGCTTCCAGTTCCAGGTGCCGCGCACCAATGGGCACAACGTGGTCGAAGCCATCCACGCGATGCTGGAAGGCCGCGCCAAGGTGTTTATCGGCCTTGGCGGCAACTTCGCCCAGGCCACGCCGGACAGCACCCGCACGTTCGAAGCATTGCGTAACTGCGACCTGACTGTACAGATCAGCACCAAGCTCAACCGCAGCCATCTGATGCACGGCAAAGACGCGCTGATCCTGCCGTGCCTGGGCCGTACCGACATCGATATTCAGGCCGAGGGCCCGCAAGCGGTGACTGTGGAAGACTCGTTCAGCATGGTCCACGACTCCAACGGCCAATTGCAGCCGCTGTCGAAGCTGATGAAATCGGAGCCCGCGATTGTGGCGGGCATTGCCGCCGCGACCCTGGGCAGCAAACCGGTGGATTGGAATTGGCTGGTGGCTGACTACGGACGCATTCGCGACCTGATCGCCGACACCATCCCAGGCTTCAAGGACTTCAACGAGAAGCTCAAAAACCCGGGCGGTTTCTACTTGGGCAACTCCGCTGGCGCACGCCGCTGGAACACCCCATCGGGCCGCGCCAACTTCCGACCGAACGTCCTGCCCAAAGACCTGATTCACGAACGCACCCACGCCACAGGGCGTGTGCCGGACCTGATCATGCAGTCGATGCGTTCCCACGATCAGTACAACACCACTATCTATGGGCTAGACGACCGTTATCGCGGCGTCAAAGGCCAACGGGACGTACTGTTCGTCAACGAAGCCGACATCATCCGCCTGGGCTTCAAGCCGGGGCAGAAGGCGGACATCATTTCGCTGTGGGAAGACGGCCGAGAGCGGCGCGTCAAGGGCTTCACCCTGCTGGCGTTCGATATTCCGGCCGGGCAGGCCGCTGCTTACTATCCGGAAGTGAACCCTCTGGTGCCGTTGGAAAGCACTGGCGACGGTAGCCATACGCCGACGTCGAAGTTTGTGGCGATTCGTTTGGAAGCGGCGAGCGATAATGGGCTGATCATGGCGCGCTCGGCCTGACACGGGTTTGTTTGAACTGCCGCTTTGGCAAAGAAGCCCGCACGATCACTGCACATTCTGCAGGCACAAAAAAAGGCCGCTTTTTATATAAAAGCGGCCTTTCCCAAGTAGCTAAAGACTCGTAAAAACAACTTAAGTTCCCTATACAAAACAGCAACTTAGCAAATTGTATACAACTGCTGCCGCCGGTCGGATTTCGATTGTCAGCGGCTCGATACAACCTCAGGATCGCGCCGTCATCCCCTTGAGGTTTCCCTGAATGAAGTTCTCCTCGATTCTCTTGTTGTCCCTTGGCCTGGTCAGTGGCGCAGCCATGGCCGGTGGCACCACCGAAGCCGGTGTGGGCGGCGCATTGGGCGGGGTTCTAGGCTCGGTTGTCGGCCAGCAGTTGGGCGGCAACACCGGTTCGACTATCGGCGCAGCGCTGGGTGGCGCGGGCGGTAGCGCGGTCGGCGCCGACAAGCGCAGCCGTGGCGAAGCCGCCATTGGCGGTGCACTGGGCGCAGCCGGCGGCAACGTGGTAGGCCGCAGTGTCGGCGGCAGCACCGGCGCACTGATCGGCTCAGCCGCCGGCGGTGGGGCAGGTGGCGCGCTGGGCAACTACATGGGCAACAAGAGCGATGACGATGACCGTCGTTACCGTGGCCGCGACGATCGTCGCTACTACCGTGATGACCACCCTGGCCGCGGTCATGCCTATGGGCATCGCAAGAACAAACATCACTACCGTCACCGCTAAGCTTTAAAGAACACTGCAAATCAACGTGGGAGGGGCAGGCCTTAATGCCGTCAATTAAGGCTTTTTGTAGGAGCGAGCTTGCTCGCGAAGAACTCTGGGCCTCCGCGTTTATTCAGATTGAACGCGTTGCCTAGACGTTTTTCGCGAGCAAGCTCGCTCCTACAGTGGACCACTTTCGCTTAACTGAATGGCGTTAGGGCAAGCCCTCTCCCACATTTGGTTTTGCGGTGTTTGTCTGAACGAGTCAGACCACCAACCGCTGCAACGCCTCGCGCAACCTCCCCGGAATCGTCACCGGCTGGTTCGTGCCCCGGTCGACAAACACATGCACAAAACGCCCCGCCGCACAGGCTTCCTGCTCGCCTGCCTTGAATACCGCCAACTCGTATTGCACTGAGCTATTGCCCAACTTGCCCACCCGCAGGCCGATATCAATGCGCTCAGGGAAAGCGATCGACGCAAAGTAATCGCACGCCGAACTGACTACAAACCCGACCACTTCCCCGTCATGAATATTCAACTCGCCCTGTTCGATCAGGTAGGTATTCACCGCCGTGTCGAAAAAGCTGTAGTAGGTGACGTTATTCACATGGCCGTACACATCATTGTCGTGCCAGCGCGTAATAATCGGCTGGAAGTGTGCGTAATCGGCACGTTGTGGCACTGAGTCAGGCATGGGCACCTCTCGTTAGAAGGAGTTTACAGGTCATTCAAATGAGCTTCGGCCCACTCACGAACCTCGGCGTAGGGGTAGTCCTCCAGCGCAGCGAACCCGGGAATACCCCGCGCCTTCAACTTGGTGAACAACGGCACGCTGATCCCACCCAGAAAGCGCGTCAACCGTTCCGCACCCGGCAATTGGCCGGTGTGCTCATGATGCCTGTGGATAAAATCACCGCACAGCCCCATAAAGTTTTTATCCACAAGCGGCGGCAGGCGCGGCGGCGGCGGTAGATGGGCGACGTGCCCATGGCACACCGAGCAATGCCCGCAACGCTCAGGTACATTTTCGTCGCCAAAATAGCGCGCCAGGCGTTGCCCAAGGCACTGCTCGGTGGCGAACAGATCAAGCATGGCGTGAATCCGCGCCACTTCTGTCACCTCGTGCTGCTTGAAGCCTGTGTATAACTCGGCGCTCAGTACCTGTGGGTCGAAATCGGTGTTCAGCAAGCTGTAGACCTCGGTCATCTGCTTGCTCTCCAATTCGATCAGGCCCTGTTCCTGGAAGTAATCCAACGCTTTCACCACACGACTGCGCTCGGCGTTGTGCTGCTGGTAGAGCGCCTCGAAATCCACGGTCGCCCAGGTTTTCGCGCGCTTGCACACCTGGATGATCGCCGCGACAAACTGTTGCCGCTCCCCGGAAAACCGGGCCAGCAAGGCCTCGGGTTCGATCAGGTACTTGAAACGGTACTCGGCATAAAACGCGTAGCGCGGTGCGATCACGCCCTTGAGCTCCAACTGCACCAGCAGCGTCTTCAACGGCAGCTCGCGAATATTACTGTGGTCCGATAAAGACCTGAGTAAAAACTCCCATTGGCCCTCGTCTCGCGCGGCCTGCACCTCTTCCAGCACCCGGCGGATACCTTCCTGCTCCGGCGTATCACCGTACACGAAGTTTTCCAGCACATTGAGGCTGTCGCGATTGGCCAGCACCAGGCAGTCCGAAGGCTGGCCATCGCGCCCGGCGCGGCCGATTTCCTGGCTGTAATTTTCGATGGATTTGGGCAGGTCGAAGTGCACTACATTGCGGATATCACTCTTGTCGATGCCCATGCCAAACGCGATGGTGGCGACGATGCAATTGGAGCGCCCTCCCATGAAACGCTGCTGGATGCCCTCGCGTTTGTCGTGGGGCAAACCGGCGTGATACGCCTCGGCCTGGATGCCGTTACGGTTCAGGTGCTCGGCGATCTGCTCGGCGGTTTTTTGCAGGGTGACGTAGACGATGCTCGGCTGATTGGCCCGCTCGCTCATCCATTGCACGAGACGCCGGCGTTTGTCCGCGCCGCTCACCGGTTCTACCAACAAGTTGAGGTTGGGCCGGTAAAAGCCCGTGGTAATCACATCCTGCGGCGCAATGGCGAACTTGGCCTGCATATCGGCAATCACCTTGGGCGTGGCCGTAGCCGTCAGCAGCAGCGCTTGTGGGATCTTGAACTGGCGCTGGTAGTCGGGAAGCTTCAGGTAGTCCGGACGGAAGTTGTGGCCCCACTCGGAGATGCAGTGCGCCTCATCCACCACCAGCAGCGAGAGCTGCACACTTTGCAGGAAGTTGCGGAAACGCTCGTTTTTCAAGCGCTCCACGGAAATCATCAGGATTTTCAATTCCCCTGAACGTGCGCGAGCCATCACGTCATTGGCGTCCTCGCGGCTTTGCGCCGAGTCGATGCTGCCCGCTGAAATGCCGTGACGCCGCAGGAAACCCAACTGGTCCTGCATCAATGCCAACAACGGCGACACCACCAGCGTCAGGTGTGGCAGTAATACGGCTGACAGCTGATAACACAGGGACTTGCCCGACCCGGTGGGGAAAATAGCGGCCGCCGAACGACCGGCCAGCACAGCGCTGACCGTCTCTTCCTGGCCCAAACGAAACTGTGGATAACCAAAGACCTGCTGGAGGGTGTCGTGCATAGGCTGTCACTCCATTGACCGTTGAACGTGGCTTAAAAACGTAGCCCATTAAGTTCAGCGGATCGAGAAAGGTCGCATGGAAAAAAGAGACAGGATGATACACAGGGTGCAGCAATGGCCTTGGGCCAAATACGACTGTAGGAACACCAAAAACCAAATGTGGGAGGGGGCTTGCCCCCTTCCACATTTCAAAACCGCGCTACAACCGAATCAGCGGTTCTGCACCCGCTCAATCGCCGTGTCGTACACCGGATTGGCCTTCTGCTCCTTGGCCAACTGGTAGTGACGCAGCGCATCCGGGAACTGGCCCGCCGCTTCGTAGATTCGCGCAATGTTGTAGTAGGCACCCGCGCGTACGGTTGCCGCATTGGCCCCCGTCGCCAGGGCGATAGCCTTGCGGTTGGCCCAGATCGACTCGGCGGTGTTGCCAGCCTTCTGATACGCCAGGCCGAGGTTGCCATAGGCTTTACCTAAGCCGTTATCCAGATCAATGGCCTGACGGAACAGGTCAATCGCCTGGTCCAGATTACCCGCCTGGTAGGCCGCTTCACCCTGCACATTCAGACGCTTCGCATCGGTCTGTGCGGAAGAGCTGACGGCCACTGCGGTAACGGCGACGCTGTCATCCAGCAATGGTTTGACTTCGTTGAGTACATTGGCGGCATTCACGGTCACGCCGCTGAAGGTGTTGATGTCCTGGAAATCGCCACTGCCGGTCATGCGGAACACGGTCCACAGGTTACCGCTGCGGTTTTTCGGCACGTAGTAGGTGCGCACCAGCGATTGGCCCATGTACACGAATACTTTGGCTTCACTGTTGGACAACTGACGCGAGCCTGGATTGCCGCCGTTGCTGTAGTCATGCACAGCGTAAACGTAGCTTTCACCGTAGTGTTTTTTCTGCAGGGTGATGGTTTCCGGGCCATAGCTGTCGGTGTCATCCACGTCCAGTTCGGCGTCGGTGCCGGTCTTGTTCTCGAAGTAGATATTGTTGCCGGGGAAGATCATATGGGAGTCGAGATCGTCCGGCGTCTGGCCCCAGCTCAGCACCACGCGCAAGCCATCGAGGTTTTCCATCACAGGGCTGATAGCGTAGGTCATGCCCTTGCACGGGCACTTCACCACCAGATTGGAATAGCCCGGTTTTTTGATGATCAATAGGTTGCTGGCGTCGTCAGCCGCCTCGCTGGTCAGCGTCACCTGCCCTTGAGCGTCGGTGCGGCCCACCACGTTCTGCGCACCGTTGCGTTGCAGCAACACCTCGGCGTCGGCGATTTTCTGGTCCTTGACCACCGCACTCAGCACCTCGATCGGCAACTGCTCGGCCTGAACGGAAAAAGCCACCGCACACAATGACATCGCCGAAGCGACACGAAGCAAACCCATGCTAATTCCCTTTAAGTATTGGGCGGAATTGCCCTACAAGATTTTGCGGTGAAACATACGCTGAATTCAGCACGCTGGCGGATTTTTTATAAGGAATGTGACGTGGTTATAGCGAACACTGACCGCACGATGAAACCAGCCTCTGTCTTGGAGAACTGCGCCGTGGAAGAGATGACGTTCAAGCAGAAACAGGCTTACTACAAGAAGATTCAACGCTCCAACTATCTCGCCAGCTTGCGTCACGGGATGCATTCCCACGCAGGAGCGTGGGAATGATCTGAGGCCATGAACAGTTAAACCATTCGTTTATTGCCCGAGAACACACTCACTTCTAAGGTTCGTTCCGTCGCTGCCAAATCAGCGACCGGGTTTGGTCATCCGAAAAACAGCAGGGACAAACGTGCCAACTCGTTTGGTGTATTTCTTTGAATCTGTATTGGAACTGAAATGACAAAGCCCAACCTCCCAACCAATCGTTATCGCATTCTGCGCACTAACTTCACCGATACCTACCCCCTCGTCATCGACACCGAAGCCAAAGCCGAAGACATCCAGTCCGCCGCCCACCAGCGCATCCGCGCAGCCACGGACCTATTGGAAACCTTCTCCTGCCTGACCTTCGAACACGCCGACCTCAAAGACATCTCCCACATCACCAACGCCTTGTACCTGCTCGTCCAGGACGGCTGTGATTTGCTGGAAGCGGCGCAACATGTACAGCTGCAACCCGAACAACCGCAAATCTAAGCAACACGCTTTGAGCGAGCTTGCTCGCGAAAATCGTCAACGATGACGCGGTAAAGCAGAAGAAACGCGGCGTCCTTGAGTTTTTCGCGAGCAAGCTCGCTCCTACAATTGATCCGCTTTGCCTGTTAAATCACCGCCAAGCCAAAAATCCCGGAAACGGTTGTAGGAAACCTCCAAATACCGCGACATCCCTTTCCCAAACTGCTCCAAACACCCGCTCGACCCTCTGCAGAAGTTACCCGTAGCTGAATGAAAATAGCGCGGTCTCAACTTTCTCGGCAGAAACCTGTGAACATCGAAAGGACTCAACACATCGGCCACTATGGCGTCATCTTCACAGTGATTCGCTTCACTGTTGTGCCTGACAATCGGCATGCTTTGGCCAATCTATGCCTGCTTGAAACAAAAACGGCAGCGCGACAAGTGCGCGATCAGATACGTAGGCTGTACGAAAAAATGCTGGCCAGAGACTTGCCATGCGAAATGGCGGTCGCGATTTCCCATCCTTTGAGACGGAACCAGGCCGATCGGTTAAACGACCAAAACGTGCTCATCAAACAAATAATCTCCGGAGCGGTTAAAGCACCGGGCATTGCCATTTCAACCGTAACCGCGGGCTTCGTTGGAGATACTATTTCCGGCAAGCTTCGTAGATATCACGCTGGAGACATCATCATCGGTCTGGATGCCAGTGTGAGAGGAGGCATAGGACCTCAGCGGTCAACACTCTCAATGCATGTCTACTCGGACGAGTCTTAGTGACATGGCCCTTTACCTTCAATCCGCTTCCTTTCTCATTATCTATTTGGTGCTGCACTACCACATCACAGACCCAATGCTTAGAAAGCACTTCGCAGTCACATTTCTCACAGCAAGCCTTATTTTGACGTTCCTACTACCCTATGTAGCGGTGATCCTCAGAATGCCCATCCTACCTGTCTTTGTATTTTTGATAGGCTTGGCACTCTTCATCACCCGAAACAAATACCGCCTAAAACGCAACAGCCCCCCTCACCCACTTCTACGTGCGCCCACCATGAACCTCGCCCCGAACTTCCCCAAAGACCCCGTCATGCAGCAACTCCTGCAACTACTGCACGAAGAAATCGGCCTGCCGAAACACAAGACCATCCATCTGCAAACCTCACTCAATTTCGACCTGGGCTGTGACGGCAGCGAGGCCAAGCAACTGATGGAAGCACTGGAGCAGGAATTCGCCCTCGACTTGGGCGACTACGACACTTATCGGTACTTCAACCCGCCGGTGTTTGATGTGTTCTTGAAGCGGCGCGCCAAGGGCCGTGGTGATAAAGTCCCGCTGACCATTGGTATGCTCTACCTGGCGATCAAGACCCACAGCTGGGACACACAGACGCTGGAAAATCTGAGCTGATCTAAAGAACGCTGATATCCAAATGTGGGAGGGGGCTTGCCCCCGATAGCAGTGTGTCAGCCAGCAAATTTTTGACTGTTAAACCGCAATCGAGGGCAAGCCCCCTCCCACATTAGCTTTGCGCAAATCTGCCGAGCGATACATAACAAGGACCTTACATGGACGTAACGATGGGCCTGCTGGCCGCCCTGCTCTGGGGCGGCACCGACTTTCTGGTGGGCCTCAACGCCCGGGCCGTTGGTGTTAAACGCGCGGTGTATTTCGGCCAAGCCCTCGGCTTTTTGATCATGACCCTGCTGCTGGTCAGTTTTCCTGCCTTCTTTTTCAAATCCCTCAATGCGCCGTTGAGCGTCTGGCTCCTGGGTATCGCGGCCGCGCTGCTCACCGTGTCCGGCGCCCTCGCACTGTCCAAGGCCTTCGCCCTGGGCAAAGCCGCCATCGTTGCGCCACTCGTGACCTCATACGGCGTAGTCACCACCTTGCTGTCCTGGGCCAGCGGCGAGCAGATCAGCCTGATCCAACTCGGCTGTATCGGCCTGTGCGTCATCGGCGTGATCCTTTCCAGCCTCCATAAGGACAACGGCGTACCCCACAACAATCCGCGCCTGTCCATCGCCTACGCCATGCTCGCCGCGCTGCTGTACGGCACCAGTTTCTGGCTGCAAGGCCGCTATACGCTGCCGGCGCTGGGCCCCATCACCATGCTGTGGCTGGGTTACCTGGTTGGGGGGTGCGTAATGGTGATGATGGTGCTGAAGATCAAGGACGGCTTGAAAATCCCGCCGCTGAAAAACTGCGCGACATTGACCGGAGCGAGCGTGATGAACCTCGGTGGCTTCTCGGCGTTTTCGTGGGGGGCGATGGCAGGGTCGGTTTCGGTGGTGACGGTGATCAGTACGCTGTCAGGTGGGATTGCAGCGATCCTGGGGTTTGTGTTTTTCAAGGAGCGGCT
The DNA here is from genome assembly GCF_003852255.1 of Pseudomonas sp. R1-43-08. NCBI lineage: Bacteria > Pseudomonadati > Pseudomonadota > Gammaproteobacteria > Pseudomonadales > Pseudomonadaceae > Pseudomonas > Pseudomonas sp. R1-43-08. The sequence continues at coordinate 347,847 of NZ_CP027734.1, read as the reverse complement.
GACGGCGGTGCAGGTGCTGGGGGTTGTGCTGGTACTGCTCGGAGCAGTGGTTTTGCACATCGCCGACTGATCTTTCGCGCACAAAAAAGCCGCCCACAAGAGGCGGCTTTTTCACAACAAACGAGTCTTACAACTTAGGCCCTGCAGCCTTGATCGCATCGAGAACTTCAAACTTCTTGAAGTTCTCGATGAACAACCCAGCCAACGCCTTCGCCGCTTCATCGTAGGCAGCCTTGTCGGTCCAGGTGTTACGTGGGTTCAACAGGCCGGTCTCGACGCCCGGTACGGCCAATGGCACGTCGGGGTTGATGGTGGTTTCGGCACCGATCAACGCGCCGCTTTGGATCGCTGCGATCACGCCACGCGTGGTCGGGATGTTGAGCGCCTACACAATCAATTTTCACTAAGCCAATAGCGTTTATAGAGTATCCAAAGCGACGTCACTCGCATCACTTAATGCTAGCAAAATGATGCCATTCCAGTTTAGTCTCTGAAATAGATCCGATCGCCAGCGCAGCGAATAAAACGGTAAAACTCAAGGATGGGGTCTGAGAAAATGGAAGTTCGATATTGAATTCAAACAAATATGAGGGTATCCGTACTCAAGGCCCATAAGCGGTTGATAAACACGCGCCGACAAAATTTTCAAAAAATAAAAATTACTCAGCTAGAAATCATTCAAAAGAGGTTCCTATGGCAACTCTTGATAGAAACAGCGTTATTAGTACTTGCTTTTTCCATGTAGACATTCTGAACAAAACAAAAGAGCAAATCGCTGGAGATCTTAAAAACCAAGATCTCGAAGTTTATCTCGAAACACTCTTAGTAGAAATCAACAATAAAGAGCAAAAACGAATTTTTGATTTTAGCGAGCCGGAAAGTGCCTTCAAACTCTCAACAAGAACAGTATCGGAAAGCGCAGACTTAAGTGTCAACTTTGCTGGTGAGCATTTAGCTCAGAAGTTGCTAGACCAAGAAATAAAAACCAATGAGCAATATAAGCATCTCGGAAAAAATGACGGCGCGCACGTGAAAACTGGCAGCTTTCTACAATTTATCTACAAAGAAAATGGTAATTTGCGTTATCTTGGCGTAAAAGTCGACCATTTAGTAATTTTAGATGATATAGACTTCAAGAAAAGAAAGGGGCTCAGCCTAACGGAGAAAGTATACAAAGCATTCAAGGTTGACTTCGATGATAAAAAGTCCCCTACATGCATCAACATCTATGACTCAAAATCCGGCCTGACTAAATATTGGTGGGCAGAGTTTCTTGAGTTGAGGGAAAGAAATACAGATACTTTCAACACAACTACGGCATGCACGGAAACGATAACTAAGCTCGCCACGCTAAAGAAAGAGTTCCCTCAAGACTACACAATACTTAGAAACGCGACGGTTGCAGCCTTCAAGCAGGAAGGCTCAATGGACTACTTTAAATTTGTTGACGCAACAATATCTAATTATAAGTCAGACAACAACGAATTCGAAGAAGCAAAACAAAAACTTATTATAAAGCTTAAAGACCTACCAAAAAACAAAGGCTTCGATACTGTTTTTGAATTAGTGCCCTCAGCCGTACCTTTCCGAAATACAAATTACAAACTCACCACCGAGATTTCTCTTTCAATCCGAGAAGGAATCAGTAATTTATCCGAAAAAGTCTGGTCCGAGATCACGTCCGATGGACGAGAGCTCGTGGTCATTGAATCAAAACTTGCCAAACAATTCAAAAGAAAAGAACGAGAACTGTAGATGTTGAATTTCTCCGATCTCAAGAATAAATCCAAAACATTCGAAGCCCAAGATGTACTTTCTAGATACACGCTTGACGCCAGCTTTGAGCTACATTCTTGGCTAGACATTAAAAACCTAGTATCTCAGCTAGAGAAAATATCAGTTAGGGATAATTTTGAATTTACAATTGAATTGGATGGATCGGATAAAACAATAACTTCTTGCACACCAAGTGAACTAAATAAACTAGAGATTCACTACAACGAGTACAACGGAGACAACACAACCTTAACATTAGAACTAAAAATCAATAAAAATTTCATCGAACAAACCTATTCGATTTACAACTTAAAACTTTTTGCAGACTTCCTTTCGTCCCAAAGCATACTAAAATCTATAGAGCTCCTCAGCAGGAATATGAGAGAGCAACTTATATTCGAAGTTTTTGAAGAAATAAATAACTTTGGAAGCAAGACAATAAAATTCATAAGGCATGGCGAAAACATAAGCAAAATTGAAGCACAAATGCAGCAAAAACGTAATAAAAAAATAGCATCCTTCAAAGAAGGAACCACATTAATAGGATTGCCCTACAATTTTACGGCGGCCGATTTCGACTTCTCAATGCAAGAAAATACATCATCTAAACTAATAAAATTTTTCCAAAATTCAAAACTTATTTATGCTCTTGCATATTTATCTAACAGTACAGAAGTTAATACGCGCGGAGAAATTCAATTTAAATTCAATGGCTACCGCTCTTTTAGTACAGTAGCTCAGCAACCGGAGGGCCTTAAAGAAAACAATAAAATTGTATTTAAGATTTACTCGTGGGTCTTCTCAGACGGTCCCTCCACTGACAAACTAGGGTTAGTGCGAAATATCTTCACCCTTAACAGTCAAGACGGAAAACTCAACTTAACAATTAATACCTGGCATACAATCCAATCAAATTATGAAATATACTTAAAGGAAAATGTAACTCAATATCTTGAATTAAAAGGAAAACTTTTAGAATTTATATCTGAGTTCAATAAGCGGGCCTTAGACTCGACCGACGGCTTTATAAGCTCGTTTCAAAATAGCACAGTTGCCTTTATCTCATTTATAGTCTCAGTCGTAGTAATTAACGGACTAAAAGATGCGGGTTCTGAGAAAATATTTTCCAAAGAGTACTTTTTAATTTCTATTTTTATCTGTGTGGCGTCTACTTTCTGGTTATATTTTTCCAGAAAAGATACACAAGACAGGATCGTTTATATAACGAAACAGACGAAAAATTCAATTCTGTCGAATTACAAAAACATTTTAAGTGAGGAAGAATTAAATTCAAGCATTGATCCTGTAATCTTTAGTGTAGATATTCACACAGGAGAAAGAATCAGAAAATACACAGTGCTATGGGTGTTGACCATTGTGTCATTTTTTCTGGTATTTTCAATTGGAGTTGGTATCTCAAAATCTGACATTGAAAAGTCCAGCCCTAAAAATGATTTAGTTACTCCGCCACCGGCTAAAGACCAAAGCAAAAAAACTATTCTGCCTAAAACCAATCTTCTATCTACATAAAAAACCGCCCCTGGAGGCGGTTTAGTAATTTACGATTAATTACTTACAACTTAGGCCCAGCAGCCTTAATCGCATCGCTCACTTCAAACTTCTTGAAGTTCTCGATGAACAACCCGGCCAACGCCTTCGCCGCTTCATCGTAGGCAGCCTTGTCAGCCCAGGTGTTACGTGGGTTCAGCAGGCCGGTCTCGACGCCCGGTACGGCCAATGGCACGTCGAGGTTGATGGTGTCGAGGTGTTCGGTTTCGGCACCGATCAACGCGCCGCTCTGGATCGCTGCGATCACGCCGCGCGTGGTCGGGATGTTGAAGCGTTTGCCGACGCCGTAGCCGCCGCCGGTCCAGCCGGTGTTGACCAGGTAGACCTTGGAGCCGAAACCACGGATGCGCTTGATCAGCAGCTCAGCGTATTCACCGGCCGGGCGCGGGAAGAACGGTGCGCCGAAGCAGGTGGAGAAAGTCGACTTGATGCCGCTGCCCGAACCCATTTCGGTCGAGCCCACCAGTGCGGTGTAGCCGGACAGGAAGTGGTAGGCCGCTTGTTCTTCGCTGAGGATCGACACGGGCGGCAGAACGCCGGTGAGGTCGCAGGTCAGGAAGATCACCGCGTTGGGCTCGCCACCCAGGTTCTTTTCGGAACGCTTGGCAACGTGTTCCAGCGGGTAGGCGGCGCGGCTGTTCTGGGTCAGGCTGACATCGGCGTAGTCGGCATGCCCGGCTTCGTCGATGACGACGTTTTCCAGCACGGCGCCGTGCTTGATGGCCTTCCAGATAACCGGCTCGTTCTGCTCGGACAGGTCGATGCACTTGGCATAGCAACCGCCTTCGATGTTGAACACCACGCCTTCGCCCCAACCGTGTTCGTCGTCACCGATCAGGTAACGGCTTTCGTCGGCGGACAGGGTAGTCTTGCCGGTGCCGGACAGGCCGAAGAACAGGGTCACATCGCCTGCTTCACCGATGTTGGCGGCGCAGTGCATCGGCAGCACGTCGGCGGCCGGCAGCAGGAAGTTCTGCACCGAGAACATGGCTTTTTTCATTTCGCCGGCGTAACGCATGCCGGCGATCAGCACTTTTTTCTGGGCGAAGTTAAGGATCACGCAACCGTCGGAGTTGGTGCCGTCACGCTCTGGCACGCACTCGAAGTTGGCCACGTTGAGCACTTGCCACTCTTCACGACCGGCCGGGTTGTATTGGGCCGGGTTGATGAACAGGCAGCGACCGAACAGGTTCTGCCAGGCCGTTTGGGTGGTCATTTTCACGGCCAGGTAGTGGTCTTCGGCAGCCCCTACGTGAACGTGGGAAACGAAATGCTCTTGCGCATTGTTGAAGGCCTCGACGCGAGCCCAGAGGGCATCGAACTTGTCGGCCGGGAACTTGCGGTTGATCGGGCCCCAGGCGATTGCGGCCTGGGTGGTCGGTTCTTCAACGATGAAACGATCGACCGGCGAACGACCGGTGCGGTGACCGGTTTCTACGACCAGCGCGCCAGTATCGGCAAGCACGCCTTCACCGCGCTGCAGGGCTTCTTTGACCAGATCGTCAACACTCAGATCGGTGTATACGGCGTTATTGGCTTGCGTCATGAGGTTCCCCGTCGGCCTATGGCCGAGTGCTCCAAACGTTTTGTAGTAGAAAGTTGCGCACTACTACCGCGAAAAAAGTGGGCCGGATTATGCCAGAAAAGCCCAATAAGAGTAGGGCCCTCCCGTCAGAACGCCTCTAATCCGGCATTTGACAGGTGATTTACCTGTGCTTAAACGTTTTAGTGGCGGGTGTCGGAAGGGGTGTCGATGCCTGCGCCGGCGAATAATTGGGCGACATCGGCAGCATCGAACAGATAACGCTCGTTGCAGAACTGGCAGTCGATCTCGATATGGCCACCGTGTTCCACCACTAGATTCTGCGCATCTTCCAGGCCCAGGCTGATCAAGGCATTGGCCGAGCGCTCGCGGGAGCAACTGCAATTGAAGCGCAGGGACTGTTCGTCGAACAGGCGCACGGCCTCTTCGTGGTAAAGGCGGTGCAGGATGGTTTCGTTGTCCAGGCCCAGCAGCTCTTCGGCCTTCAACGTGTCGGCTAGGGCGATGATATGCCGCCAGCTTTCAGCGCGATCATCCTCATCCTTGATCCGGTCAGCCGGCAATTGCTGCAACAACAGGCCGCGAGCGCGCTTGCCGTCGGCGTTGAGCCAGAACTTGGTGCCGACTTGCTGGGACATTACAAAATAGTTGGTAAAGCAGTCCGCCAAGGTCTCGCCGTCGAGGTCAACGATACCCTGGTAGCGCTGGCCCTCGGTGGGGTCAACGGTGATCGCCAGCACGCCATCGGCCATCAGCTCGGAAAAGGTGGCATCCGGTGTAATCCGGTCGACGTCATAACGGGCCAGGCCACGGATCTCGCGCTCGCTGGAACACTCGATCATCAGCATCGGGATCGGACCTTCGGAACGCGCCTGCAGGATCAGCAAGCCATCGAATTTCATCGTGCCCACCAGCAGCGAAGCCGCTGCCATCAACTCACCGAGCAACTGCGCGACCGGCTCCGGATACGCGTGTTTGGCAAGGACTTCGGCATAGCTGAGTTCCAACGAAACCAATTCGCCGCGGGCGTCGTTCTCGTCAAAGATAAAGCGTTGGGTGAAGTCGGTATCCGGTAGATCAGTCATAGGTCTGGGTATCTGAAGTGATGACAAAATGATTACAACGTTTATAAAATTAAACGCTTTAGCACCATATTGGTGCGGATTCTCCTGAAAACAAGGAGCTTAATAGGACGATGAGGGACAGTTTATGAACAATCCGGGTTTGTTCCAAGCGAACTGGAACCTCCGGCGATGGGCTCTTTGCAATCTACTCGCTATCGCGCTGCTGTGTTTTTGGCTGTGGCCCACGGGGCAGATGCTGTGTGTGATTTTCGACGAGTGGCTGTTTCATCTGCTCAATGGTCCGCTGGCGAGCAACTCCACTTGGTTGCATGTGTGGGCCGTGGCGAGCCTGCGACCGTTTGATGCGGTCGTCGGGGTAATTCTGTTGGCGCTGCTGATACGCGGCGATTGGGTGTTCAAGGCCGTGCAGGTTCGCCAGGCGTTCTTTGGCTTCCTCAGCATTCTTTTGTTGTTGCTGTTTATCCGAATGCTGTTTTCCAAACTCGCGGCGCAGATGGGTTGGCAGCACAGCAGCCCGTCGATGGTGATCGGCGGCGCAGTGCAGATGAGTGATTTTTTCCCTGGGCTGGAGAAAACCTGGGAACTGAAAGACCGATCGAGCCAGAGCTTTCCCGGCGATCATGCTTCGGTGTTGTTGATCTGGGCGATGTTCATGACCCTGTTCGCCCAGCGCATCGGCCAGGTGCTGGTGATCTGGGGCCTGGCGCTGCTGTTCATGATGCCGCGACTGGTAGCAGGCGCGCACTGGGGCCAGGACGATTACATCGGCGGGGTTTTGCTGGCGCTGTTGGCATTGGGTTGGGGTTACTACACGCCGTTTGCAGCGAAGGTGTCGGGGTCCCTGTTGCGGGTAACAGCGCCGGTTTTCGGGTTGCTTGGCAAATTGCCGGTGATCGGGCGATTGAGTGTGATGCGCGCAAACCCTTAACACCACCGGCCAAATGTGGGAGGGGGCTTGCTCCCGATAGCAGTGGATCAGTCAGCTTATCGGTAACTGACCTACCGCAATCGGGAGCAAGCCCCCTCCCACATTTTGATCTCCTTTGGGTTGGAGATTCGTGTAATCAATCATCATTGCCACTGCCGCGAAACTTGAACAAGTCACGGCGTTGCTTTTTGCTCGGCTTGCCATCGGTGGTCAAACCCGAAGCTCCCGCCTTGCGCATGGCCGCAGCGTTCTCGCGCTTGGTAATGCTGGCTTCGGTCTCCGCATACAGTGTCTGCGCTTCTGGCGCGCCCCGGCGCACGACAGAAAGGGCCTGAACCACGACGGTCTTTTCATCGAACCCTGTACGAATCTGAAACTCGTCGCCGACACGCGGTTCCTTCCCCGGCTTGCAGCGCTCGCCGCGATGGTGCACCTTGCCGCTCTCGATAGCGGCCTTGGCCAGGGCACGGGTTTTGTAGAAACGCGCGGCCCACAGCCACTTGTCCAGGCGGACCTTTTCTTCCTCTTCCTGTTTTTGAGCCACTTGAATTCCTCGCTCTGAAAAATGTCGCAACCTTACCGTTGAAACGCTTCGACGCATAAACCCTGAGGCTCACCTAAGATACGCCAGGTAGCACTCTGTTTTCGCGAGGACACGCTGTGACCGACTTTCCCGTTTCACTCACCTCGCCCAACCAGCGGTGCGTGGGTTGCCAGCAAAGCGAGCCTCTGGGGTTCGATTTTGCTTTCGCCTACCAGCCTATCGTAGACCTGCGTGATCATTCGATATTCGCCAATGAAGCCTTGGTGCGCGGCATCCAGGGTGAAGGCGCGTCGTCGGTGCTGGCCCACGTCAACGCAACCAATCGCTACCGCTTCGACCAGCGCTGCCGCACCCAGGCAATTGCCGGCGCTGCCGCCCTGGGCATGCAGACTCACCTTTCCATCAATTTCATGCCCAATGCCGTTTACCGTCCGGAACTGTGTATCCGCAGCACCCTGGAGGCCGCCCGCGCGCACAATTTTCCGCTGGACCGCCTGATTTTCGAGACACTGGAAAGCGAGCATGTAGATAACAATCGCCATTTGACGAATATTCTGCGTGAATACCGCGAATTCGGCTTCAAGACCGCCATCGATGATTTCGGCGCGGGCTATTCGGGGCTGAATCTGCTGGCCGATTTCCAGCCGGACCTGATCAAACTCGACATGGCGCTGATTCGCGATGTCGACCAAGACCGCGTCCGTCAGGTGATCGTCCGGGGGATTGTCACAATCTGTGAGCAGTTGGGGGTTACTGTCATCGCCGAAGGCATCGAAAGTGCCGGCGAGCGGGACTTCCTCTCCGACTGTGGAATATTTCTAATGCAGGGCTATTGGTTCGCCAAGCCCGCATTCAATGCCCTGGCCAAGGTTTCGCCTGACGCCTGGGCACATTGACCGGTACCCATATTGAAGACATTTGACCATTTGACCGTTGTGGGTCTGCGAGAGTGGGTGGCGCTTCCCGACCTGGGAGTGGCTGGCCTGCGCGCCAAGATCGACACCGGCGCCAGTACCTCGAGCTTGCACGCCACTGAAATCGAGCCATTCGAGCGTAATGGCGAAAAGTGGGTGCGTTTTACCGCCCACTTGGGCAGCGTGGTGCAACTGCGTCACCGCCGCTGCGAGGCGCCCCTGGTAACGATGAAAACCATCAAGAGCTCCAACGGCCATGCGCAGGTGCGCTACGTGATCAGCACCTCCCTGGCGTTGGGCGATCGGGTGTGGCGGGTGGAGTTCACCCTGGCTTGCCGCAAAGCCATGCGTTATCGCCTGTTGCTAGGCTCCAAGGCGCTGATTGACGGCCATTTGGTGGTCAGCCCGGGCGTCAAGTACGTTCAAGACAAGCCGGTGTTCCCGGTCTCTACTATTTCTGCCCCAGGTGCTGCATGAAGATCGCTGTGCTGTCGCGAAACCCGCGTCTGTATTCTACCCGCCGCCTGGTCGAGGCCGGCACTGAACGTGGCCATGAAATGGTGGTGATCGACACGTTGCGGGCCTATATGAACATTGCCAGCCACAAGCCGCAGATCCACTACCGGGGCAAGCCGCTGGAAGGCTTTGACGCGGTGATCCCGCGCATCGGCGCCTCGGTGACGTTCTATGGCTGCGCGGTGCTGCGCCAGTTTGAAATGATGGGGGTCTTCCCACTGAATGAATCCGTGGCCATCGCGCGCTCGCGGGACAAGTTGCGCTCGCTGCAGCTGCTGTCACGCCGGGGTATCGGCCTGCCGGTCACCGGTTTTGCCCACTCCCCGGATGACATCCCCGACCTGATCGACATGGTCAATGGCGCGCCGCTGGTGATCAAGGTGCTGGAAGGCACCCAGGGCATCGGCGTGGTGCTGTGCGAAACCGCAACGGCGGCGGAATCGGTGATCGAGGCGTTCATGGGCCTCAAGCAGAACATCATGGTGCAGGAGTACATCAAGGAAGCGGGCGGTGCGGATATCCGCTGCTTCGTGGTGGGCGACAAGGTGATTGCCGCCATGAAACGCCAGGCCAAGCCGGGTGAGTTCCGCTCCAACCTGCACCGTGGCGGCAGCGCGAGCCTGATCAAGATCACCCCGGAGGAGCGCATGACCGCGCTGCGTGCGGCCAAGGTCATGGGGTTGGCCGTGGCAGGTGTGGATATCCTGCGCTCCAACCATGGCCCGTTGGTCATGGAGGTGAACTCATCGCCGGGCCTGGAAGGGATCGAGACCACCACGGGCAAAAATGTGGCGGGGATCATCATTGAGCATCTGGAAAAAAATGGCGGGCCGAACATGACCCGAACCAAGGGAAAGGGCTGAAAAGCTCTGCCCCTGACACAACATCAGTTCAGATGTGGGAGGGGGCTTGCTCCCGATAGCGGTGGGTCAGTCACATCTGCATTGACTGACATTCTGCTATCGGGAGCAAGCCCCCTCCCACATTTGATTCATGTTGTCTGTTAGACCGCATCCCTGGGCAACATCAACCCAAGCGGCAGGCGCACCCGTGCCTCCAGACCGCCCTCTTCGCGGTTGCGCAACTCGACATTGCCGCCATGCATCGACGCAATCCGCCGCACAATCGCCAAGCCCAAGCCTGTACCCTTACCGCCACGGGCGCGGTCGCCACGGGTGAACGGGTTGAAGATGGCCTCCAGTTCCGCCGGGTCGATACCGGTGCCGCGGTCCATCACGCTCAGCACCACATAGGGCGCAGCGCTGTCGCCAGACACGTACGCCGCTACTTCCACATCCGAACCGGCATGATGCAAGGCATTGCCGATCAGGTTGTTCAGCAGGCGCTTCATCGACACCCTGCGCAACGCAAACGGCTGAATCGGTTCCAGGCGCAGGCGCACCTGCTCACCGCTCTGGTTGTAGGGTGCGACCACTTCACGAACCAGATCGGTCAGGTCAACCTCCTCCACTACCTCGTCGCGCCCATCACGGATGAATGCCAGGAATTGGTCCAGAATCGCGTCCATGTCCTCGATGTCGCGCACCATGTCATCGGTGAGGTCGGTATGGTTGCCCATCAACTCCAGGGATAAGCGCAATCGCGTCAACGGCGTGCGCAGGTCATGGGACACGCCCGCCAGCATCAGCTCGCGCTCGCGCCCGGCCTGCTCGACATCCTCCGCCATCTGGTTGAACGCGCCGTACACCTCGGTCATCTCACTGGGCGTATCGCTGACTGGCAGGCGCACGCTGCGCCCCTGGCCCAATTGGCGGGCCGCGAACACCAGGCGTTTGAGCGGTTGATTGAGCTGGCGCACGAAAATCCACGCGGACGCGGTTGAAAGCAAGCCAATGGCGAGGAACCAGCCCAATACGTTCCAGATTTTCTGCCCGCGCAACGGGTGCGGATACAGCGGTACCTTGATCCAGGCATCTCCCAGGCTGGGCGCCCTCACCCACAGCGCAGGCGACACATGCATGCGCAGCCGCACCTCGGTGTCGTCGCCCAGTTCCGCCTGCATCTGGCGCTGGTAGATCTCACTGTAGGGCCAATGCTGTTCGCCCTCAGGCACGCCGGCCCCATCAACCCGGATCAGGGTTGAGGCCTTGGCTACCTTTTCACGGTTCTCTGGGTCTACGGCCCAGTAGGCGCGCAACGTCAAGGCGACGCCATGGCTGTATTGCCGATCCACCAGCACGTCCTCGTTCATCAAGAGATAAACCAGTGTGAGTGCCTTCGAAAACAGAACGACGATCAGCACCAGCCAAAGGGTGCGGGAGAAGAAACTTTGCGGGAACCACAGCGGGGTTTTCATAGGAGACAGCTAGACACCTTGCAGGAACGAGCGGCGCTCGCAGAATTGCAGACGCCGGACACCCCGTCGATCCTCATGGAATCAAACGCCGGATGCCCGCCCCTGCAAATCATCGGTCACTTGGTTGCGGTGCCATCCGGCACAAACACATAACCCACACCCCACACCGTCTGGATATACCGCGGCTTGGAAGGGTCCGGCTCGATCATCCGGCGCAGTCGGGAGATCTGCACGTCGATGGAGCGCTCCAGGGCGTCCCATTCTCGGCCACGGGCCAGGTTCATCAGCTTGTCGCGGGTCAGCGGCTGGCGAGCGTTCATCACCAGAGCCTTGAGCACCGCGAATTCGCCGGTAGTGAGCATGTGCACTTCGTCGCCACGCTTGAGCTCGCGGGTCGCCAGGGACAACTCGTAGTCGCCAAAGGTCACGCTTTCGTCTTCGCTGCCCGGCGCGCCCGGTACCGACGGGGCCTGGCGACGCAATACGGCCTTGACCCGGGCCATCAGCTCGTCCGGGTTGAACGGCTTGGCCAGGTAGTCATCAGCGCCCAGTTCAAGGCCCTTGATGCGGCTCAGCTCATCACCCTTGGCAGTGAGCATGATGATCGGGATCTGGTTGTTCGCACCGCGCAGACGCTTGCAGGCGGTGAGGCCGTCTTCGCCGGGCAGCATCAGGTCGAGCACGACCAGATTGAACACTTCACGCCCCAACAGGCGGTCCATCTGCTCGGTGTTCGGCACCGCGCGCGCCCGGTAGCCTTTGGAGTTGAAAAAACGCTCCAGCAGGCTGCTCAGCCCCGGATCGTCGTCAACGATGAGAATTTTTTCGCCTTCAGCAGTTTGTGCAGTGCTGCTCATTAGATGCTCCTCTTATCTCGGCGCGCATTATGGCCTAGCTGCCGTTATACGCACCGTGTGCATTGTTAGCAGATTTTTCCTCTACTGCCAGCCAAGCCGCGCTCTACGACCACTGGCGCAGTAGCCCCCAAGGGCAGAACGCTGGTTATAATGCGGCGCCTTCGTGCAGGGCAACGTCAGATCGTTACCGTTTACTGCCAGGCTTTTTTTACCCGCTTGTCGTGTTTTTTCGATTTCGAGGGTCAATAGACTGCCTCTTGACCCAGGCAGCGGCGCCAGTCGGGCCGCTCAACCAGCCTCGCAAAGCCTTGTGTTTCGGGCCTGCGAGCTGCTTTTCAGAATTTCAGGTGGTTTTATGGACAGCATCAACAGCCGCATCGCCGAGGAACTCGGTGTACGCCCACAACAGGTCGAAGCGGCCGTCGCGCTACTGGATGAAGGCTCCACGGTGCCTTTCATCGCCCGTTACCGAAAAGAAGTGACCGGCAGCCTTGACGACATCCAGCTGCGGCACCTGGAAGAACGCCTGCGTTACCTGCGAGAACTCGACGAGCGGCGTATCAGCATCCTTGCCAGCATCGAGGAACAGGGCAAGTTGACCCCGCAATTGGAACGCGACATCAAGCTCGCCGACACCAAGACCCGCCTCGAAGACCTTTACCTGCCGTATAAACAGAAACGTCGCACAAAGGGCCAGATCGCCCTGGAAGCGGGCCTGGGCGACCTGGCCGACGGCCTGTTCAATGACCCGTCGCTGACCCCGGAAGCCGAAGCCGCGCGCTTTGTCGACGCGCAAAAAGGCGTCGCCGATATCAAGGCTGCCTTGGAAGGCGCCAAGTACATCCTGATGGAGCGCTTCGCGGAAAACGCCAGCCTGCTGGAAAAACTGCGTACCTACCTGAAACAGGAAGCCATCCTCAGCGCCCGCGTCATCGCCGGCAAAGAGGAAGAAGGCGCCAAGTTCCGCGATTACTTCGAACACGACGAGCCCCTCAAGAGCATGCCGTCCCACCGCGCCCTGGCGATTTTCCGTGGCCGCAACGAGGGCATTCTCAGCTCCGCGCTGAAAGTCGGCGACGAACTGCCGGGCACCATGCACCCGTGCGAGGGCATGATCGGTCAACAATTCGGCATTCAGAATCAGAATCGTCCTGCGGACAAGTGGCTCAGTGAGGTCGTGCGCTGGACCTGGAAGGTCAAGCTCTATACCCACCTGGAAACCGACCTGCTCGGCGAGCTGCGCGACGGCGCCGAAACCGAGGCGATCAACGTATTCGCCCACAACCTGCATGACCTGCTGCTGGCCGCTCCGGCGGGTCCACGCGCCACCCTGGGCCTGGACCCGGGCCTGCGCACCGGCTGCAAGGTCGCGGTGGTCGACGCCACCGGCAAGCTGCTGGACCACGCCACCGTCTACCCGCACGTGCCGCACAACAAGTGGGACCAGACCCTCGCCATCCTGGCCGCCCTGTGCGCCAAGCATGCCGTGGACCTGATCGCCATCGGCAACGGCACCGCCAGCCGCGAAACCGATAAGTTGGCCGCTGAGCTGATCAAAAAATACCCGGCCATGAAGATGACCAAGGTCATGGTCTCCGAGGCAGGCGCTTCGGTGTACTCGGCCTCGGAACTGGCGTCCAAGGAATTCCCGGACCTTGATGTATCGATCCGCGGCGCCGTGTCGATTGCCCGTCGCCTGCAGGACCCGCTGGCCGAGCTGGTGAAGATCGATCCTAAATCCATCGGCGTCGGCCAATACCAGCACGACGTGTCGCAGCTCAAGCTGGCGCGTGGCCTGGATGCGGTAGTGGAAGACTGCGTAAACGCCGTGGGTGTGGACGTGAACACCGCTTCCGTGGCGCTGCTCGCACGTATTTCTGGCCTCAACGCTACCCTGGCGCAAAATATCGTTACTCACCGCGACGAAAACGGCGCCTTCAAAACCCGCGCCGCGCTGAAAAAGGTCGCGCGTCTGGGCGAGAAAACCTTCGAGCAAGCCGCCGGTTTCCTACGCGTAATGAACGGTGATAACCCGCTGGATGCCTCTGCGGTTCACCCGGAAGCCTACCCGCTGGTGCAACGAATCGCTGCCGAAACCGACCGCGACATCCGCTCGCTGATCGGCGACGCCGCGTTCCTCAAGCGTCTGGACCCGAAGAAGTACACCGACGAAACCTTCGGCGTGCCGACCATCACCGACATCCTGCAAGAGCTGGAAAAACCCGGCCGCGACCCGCGCCCCGAATTCAAGACCGCTGAGTTCCAGGACGGTGTCGAAGACCTCAAGGACCTGCAACTGGGCATGATCCTCGAAGGCGTGGTGACCAACGTGACCAACTTCGGCGCATTCGTGGATATCGGTGTGCATCAGGACGGTTTGGTGCATATCTCTGCGCTTTCGGAGAAATTCATCAAGGACCCGCGCGAAGCGGTTAAGGCCGGTGACGTGGTCAAGGTCAAGGTGATGGAAGTCGACATCCCACGTAAACGCGTTGGCCTGTCGATGCGCATGAGCGACACCCCCGGCGAGAAAATCGACGGCGCCCGTGGCGCTCGTCCTGGCTCGGCCCCGCGCTCGTCGCAGAACACCGCGCCGCGCAAGGAAACCGCGACAGCCGCTCCGAGCAACAACGCCATGGCTTCGCTGTTCGCCAACGCAAAACAGTTGAAGAAGCGCTGATGGAGATTCCGGCCGGTTTGACCCAGAGCGCGTTCAGCGAACTGATCGGCTGCCGCCTGCAGCGCCTGGATGAGGGCGTTGCCGAAGTGGCCCTGAGCCTGGCGCCGCATTTGCGCAATCGCGGCGGCAAGCTGCATGGCGGCGCGATTTTCAGCCTGGTGGACATCACCATGGGCCTGGCCTGCTCCAGCGCCCATGGGTTCGACCAGCAGAGCGCGACCATCGAGTGCAAAATCAACTATATCCGCGCCGTGGAAGACGGTGACGTACTGTGCACCAGCCGGGTGATCCACGCCGGCAGGCGCACATTAGTGGTCGAAGCCGACGTGTACCAAGGCGACAGACTTGTCGCAAAAGCACAGGGCACGTTCGCTGTCCTATAGCTCCCCGCCCATGATTTGAGTTAATTTCGGCCCTGTGACAACAGCGTCGGAATTTTCTCGCTGCGCTGTAGCCCAATTCATGGAGTGAAGTCGGCATATTCAGAGCGGGTCAAATCGACTCAGAACCAGGCGATCACGCCAGTTTCAACTTCACCCTTGTAGACCGTCTTGCCCACCCCCATATTGGGGCGACTGACGCGTGAAGGAATCCAACTTGAGCGAACTTCTCAACCGCCGCCTGGCTCTGCTCGGCAAGCGCGAACACCTCTCCCTGCTAGAGCACTGCCTGCATGGCATCGAGCGTGAATGCCTGCGCGTCACCAGCGAGGGCCGCCTGGCCCAGACACCGCATCCGGAAGCCCTGGGCGCCGCGTTGACTCACGAACAGATCACGACCGATTACTCGGAATCGCTGCTGGAGTTCATCACTCCCGCGCTGCCCAACCCGGCCGATACCCTGAGCTGCCTGGACAAGATCCACCGCTTTGCCTACACCAAGCTGGGCAGCGAGTACCTGTGGAGCCCCTCGATGCCGTGCCCGTTGCCGGCCGAGGAAGATATTCCGATTGCCTACTACGGCACCTCCAATATCGGACAGCTCAAGTACGTTTATCGCAAGGGCCTTGCCCTGCGCTACGGCAAGACCATGCAGTGCATTGCCGGTATCCACTACAACTTTTCGTTGCCGGAACAGCTGTGGCCGCTGCTCAAGGAAGCCGAAGGGTTTGTCGGCACCGACCGCGACTATCAGTCCACCGCCTATATCGCGCTGATCCGTAACTTCCGGCGCTACAGCTGGCTGTTGATGTACCTGTTCGGTGCCTCGCCGGCCCTGGACGCCGGCTTCCTGCGCGGTCGCTCGCACCAGCTTGAAGTGCTCGACGCCGACACCCTGTACCTGCCGTACGCCACCAGCCTGCGCATGAGCGACCTGGGTTACCAGAGCAACGCCCAGGCTGGCCTGACGCCGTGCTACAACGACCTGGCCAGCTACACCGACAGCCTGCGCGAAGCGGTGGCAACGCCCTACGCGCCCTATGTCGAAGTCGGCACGCACAAGGACGGTGAATGGGTGCAGCTCAACACCAACATCCTGCAGATCGAAAACGAGTACTACTCCAACATCCGCCCCAAGCGCGTGACCTATACCGGCGAACGGCCGATCCAGGCCCTGATGGCACGAGGCATCCAGTACATCGAAGTGCGCTGCCTGGACATCAACCCGTTCCTGCCGATGGGTATCGACCTTCCAGAGTCGCGCTTTCTCGATGCGTTCCTGCTCTATTGCGCGCTGAATGACAGCCCGCTGTTCGCCAATAATGAATGTGGGAATGCCACCTCCAACTTCCTCAGCGTGGTCAAGGAAGGTCGCCGTCCGGGCCTGCAATTGCAGCGTGAGGGCCAAGCGGTGGATATGAAAGAGTGGGCCACCGAGCTGCTGGAACACATCGCCCCCCTGGCCGCCCTGCTCGATGCAAGCCACGGTATCACCGAGCACAGCCAGGCGCTGGACGCGCAGTTGGCGAAGGTCAATGACCCGTCACTGACGCCGTCGGCTCAGGTGCTGGCAGCGATGGCCGAGCGCAAGGAAAGCTTTGCGCAGTTCTCCCTGCATCAGAGCGAGGTGCATGCTGAGTATTTCCGCAAGGAGCCGCTTCCCGCTGAGGAACAAGCGCGCTTCGAGGCACTGGCGCGTACGTCCCTGGCCCAGCAGGCGGAGCTTGAGCAAAACGAGGTGGGCGATTTCGATGTGTTTGTGGGGTCGTACCAGGCGAGTATTCTGGCGATCAGTAACTGATTAAACGCCGAAGCTGCTTTAAAAATGTGGGAGGGGGCTTGCCCCCGATAGCAGAGTGTCAGTCGACCGATCAGTGACTGATCCACCGCTATCGGGGGCAAGCCCCCTCCCACATTTGCTCTCTGTGCATTCAAATTCACGGTTACTTCTGCAACTAAGCTAATTCGAAAATGTTATTTATTTTCGGATTCTTAGATCATTTAGTCTCCTCACACGCCGACCCCCGGCCGCCTGATCGAGGAGCTTCCCTTTGAAACTGCTGACCCCCCTGCGCTTGCTGGCGGCGTTGTCCCTGGCCGGTGCCAGCCTGTTTGCCCAGGCGGCGGATGTGACCGTCGCGTACCAGACCACCGTCGACCCGGCGAAAGTCGCCCAGGCCGATGGCGCCTATGAAAAAGCCACCAATGCCAAAATCGACTGGCGCAAATTCGACAATGGCGCCGATATCATCGCCGCCATCGCTTCGGGCGACGTGCAGATCGGTTACCTCGGTTCCAGCCCGTTGACCGCCGCGATCACGCGCAACGTACCGGTGCAGACCTTCCTCGTCGCCACCCAGATCGGCGGCGCCGAAGCCCTGGTGGCGCGCGATGGTTCGGGGATCAACAGCCCGCAGGACCTGATCGGTAAAAAGATCGCCGTGCCGTTCGTGTCCACCGGTCACTACAGCCTGTTGGCCGCGCTGAAGCACTGGAACATCGACCCCTCGAAAGTAACCATCCTCAATCTCGCACCACCGGCCATCATCGCCGCCTGGAAGCGCGATGATATCGACGCCACCTATGTGTGGGACCCGGCCCTGGGCGTAGCCAAGGAAAACGGCAAGGTGTTGATCACCTCCGGCGAGCTGGCCAAGTTCGGTGCACCGACCTTCGATGCCTGGATCGTGCGTAAGGACTTTGCCGAGAAGCATCCGGAAATCGTCACCGCCTTCGCCAAAGTCACCCTGGATGCCTACGCGGCGTACCGCAAAGACCCACAAGCCTGGCTCGCCGACAAACGCAACGTCGACAAACTGGTGAAGCTCTCCGGTGCCAAGGCCAGCGACATCCCACTGCTGTTGCAAGGCAACGTCTACCCGCTGGCCGCTGACCAGGTGACCCTGCTGGGCGCACCGACCACCAAGGCCGTCACCGACACTGCGGCGTTCCTCAAGGAACAGGGCAAGGTCGATGCCGTGCTCCCAGACTACGCCCCTTACATCAGCGCCAAATTCATCACTAATTGAGGAGTTCATCGCGATGGCCTTGCTACAACTGGAGCGCATCAGCGCACAGTACCCAGGCGCTCCGGAACCGGTACTGGCGGATATTTCACTCGAGCTTGGGCCCCAGCAATTGCTGGTGGCCCTCGGCCCGTCCGGCAGTGGCAAAACTTCGCTGTTGAACCTGATTGCCGGTTTTGTCGAGCCCTCGGCCGGGCGCATCACCCTCGATGGCGTGCCGGTCAAGGGGCCCAGTGCCGAGCGCGGCGTGGTGTTCCAGGACGATGCCCTGTTGCCCTGGCAGGACGTACTGGCCAACGTCGCCTTCGGCCTGGAACTGGCCGGCGTGCCCAAGGCGCAACGTGAAGTGCGCGCTCGGGAAATGCTCGCGCTGGTGGACCTGGGCGGTTTCGACAGCCGCCGCATCTGGCAACTCTCCGGCGGCCAGAAGCAACGCGTCGGCCTTGCCCGCGCCTTGGCGGCCGACCCTCGTGTATTGCTGATGGACGAGCCTTTCGGCGCCCTCGATGCCTTCACCCGCGAACAGATGCAGGAGCTGCTGCTGCAAGTCTGGCGACGCACGGCCAAGCCGGTATTCCTGATCACCCATGACATCGAAGAAGCGGTGTTCCTCGCCACCGATTTGATTCTGCTGGCCCCCAACCCCGGCCAGATCGTCGAGCGCCTGCACCTGGACTTCGGCCAACGCTACGCGGCGGGCGAATCGGCACGGGCAATCAAGTCCGACCCGCGCTTTATCGAAACCCGCGAACACGTGCTGGGCAAAGTGTTCTCGCAACGGCAGGTGTGCGCATGAGCAGCTACGAACTCGCTGCCACGGCGGCCAAGCCGGTGACACACGCCGTCATTCCATTACGCCGCCGCGTGAGCACGCGCTGGATCAGCCTGTTGACCCTGTTGGCCTTGCTGGCTATCTGGTGGGCCGTGACCGCCACCGGTTTGATCGAGCCGCTGTTCCTGCCGCCGCCCTCTGCCGTGTTGCAAAAAGGCTGGTTGCTGGCGACTACGGGGTATATGGATTCCACCTTGTGGCAGCACCTGGGCGCGAGCCTCAGCCGCATCGGCCTGGGTTTGGGCTTTGCGGTGCTGACGGCCGTGCCGGTGGGCATCGCCATCGGTGCCAACCGTATGGCCCGTGGCATTCTCGATCCGCTGATCGAGTTTTACCGGCCGATCCCGCCGCTGGCCTATCTGCCGTTGATCGTGATCTGGTGCGGCATCGGCGAGCTGTCCAAAGTGCTGCTGATTTACCTGGCGATCTTTGCGCCGATTGCCATTGCCACCGCGACCGGCGTACGCACGGTCGACCCGGCCAAGTTGCGCGCCGCACAGTCGCTGGGCGCGACCCGGGCCCAGTTGATCCGGCATGTGATCCTGCCCAGCGCCCTGCCCGACATCCTCACCGGCGTGCGCATCGGCCTGGGTGTGGGGTGGTCGACCCTGGTGGCCGCCGAGCTGATCGCCGCCACCAGCGGCCTGGGCTTCATGGTGCAGTCGGCGGCGCAGTTTCTGGTCACTGACGTCGTGGTCCTGGGCATCCTGGTGATCGCGCTGATCGCCTTCGCCATGGAAATGGGCCTGCGCGCCCTGCAGCGTAAATTAGTGCCGTGGCATGGCCAGGCACACTGAGTGATGATGAATAAATGAGCAGCCTGACCGTTACCCCCCTAAGCATCGCGCTCGGCGCCCAGATCAGTGGCGTCGATATCACCCAGACACTGAGCGCCGAACAGCGCGACGCCATCGAACAAGCCCTGCTCAAGCATTCGGTGCTGTTCTTCCGGGACCAGCCGATCACCCCGCAGCAACAGGCGCGGTTCGCGGCGAATTTCGGCGACCTGCACATCCACCCGATCTACCCCAACGTACCGGAACAGCCCGAAGTGTTGATCCTCGACACGGCGGTCACCGATGTGCGTGATAACGCCGTATGGCACACCGACGTGACCTTCCTGCCCACACCCGCCCTGGGCGCGGTGCTCAGCGCCAAACTGCTGCCGGCGTTCGGTGGCGATACCTTGTGGGCCAGTGGGATTGCGGCTTATGAAGCGCTGTCCGAGCCATTCAAAGCGTTGCTCGATGGGCTGACTGCCACCCACGACTTCACCCAGTCTTTCCCACTGGAGCGCTTTGGCAACACCGCCGACGACCGAGCCCGCTGGGAAGAAGCCCGCCAAAAAAACCCACCCCTGTCGCACCCGGTGATCCGCACACACCCGGTGAGCGGGCGTAAATCGCTGTTCGTCAGCGAAGGCTTCACCACCCGGATCAATGAACTGGAATCGGCCGAAAGCGCGGCGGTTCTCAAACTATTGTTCGCCCATGCCACACGCCCGGAATTCACCATCCGCTGGCGCTGGCAGGAAAATGACGTGGCGTTCTGGGACAACCGCGTGACCCAGCATTACGCGGTGGATGACTACCGGCCGCAGCGGCGCGTGATGCATCGGGCAACCATCCTGGGCGATGTGCCGTTCTGAGTCATACACACTTCAAGCAACACTGAGGACCAAATGTGGGAGGGGGCTTGCTCCCGATAGCGGTGGGTCAGTCACTGTATCTATTGACTGATCCACTGCCATCGGGAGCAAGCCCCCTCCCACACTTTTAACCCAGTTGTGTCAGGTCATTCAGCGGTGGATGGTTTTTCCCACAAGTTGATCCCACCTTCCTGGGCAAACCGATCGATCTCCGCCAGTTCCTCCGCGCTGAAACTCAGGTTCTTCAACGCCCCGACGTTCTCGATGATCTGCTCCGGCCGGCTGGCACCGATCAGCGCGCTGGTCACCCGTGGATCACGCAGGGTCCAGGCCAGCGCCATTTGCGCCAGGCTCTGGCCACGACGCTGGGCGATTTCGTTGAGGGCGCGAACATGGGCAATGTTGGCGTCGGACAGGTGCTTGGCCTGCAGCGAGCCACCACCCGGGCGGTTAACTCGTGCGTCGGCCGGCACACCGTTGAGGTACTTGTCGGTGAGCAAACCCTGGGCCAACGGTGTGAACGCAATCACCCCGGCGCCGAGCTCTTCGGTGGTGTCGAGCAGGTCTTTTTCCACCCAGCGGTTGAGCAGGTTGTAGGCCGGCTGGTGAATCAACAGCGGCACTTTCCACTCGTTGAGCAGCGCTGCCATCTCACGGGTTTTTACGCCGGAGTAGGACGAGATACCGATGTACAACGCCTTGCCCTGCTGCACGGCGGTGGCCAGCGCACTAGCGGTTTCTTCCAGCGGCGTGTCGGCGTCGAAACGGTGCGAATAGAAAATATCCACATAGTCGACGCCCAGGCGTTGCAGGCTCTGGTCCAGGCTCGCCAGCACGTATTTACGCGAACCGCCGCCCTGGCCATAGGGGCCGGGCCACATGTCCCAGCCGGCCTTGCTGGAGATGATCAGCTCGTCGCGGTAGTGCTTGAAGTCTTCGCGCAGCAACCGGCCGAAGTTGATCTCGGCGCTGCCGTAGGGCGGGCCGTAGTTATTGGCCAGGTCGAAGTGGTTGATGCCTGAGTCGAATGCGGTGCGCAGCAGGGCACGCTGGGTGGCGATCGGGGTGCTGTCGCCAAAGTTGTGCCACAACCCCAGGGACAGTGCCGGCAGCACCAATCCACTGCGGCCTACGCGGCGATAAGGGATAGATTCATAGCGGTTTTCGGCAGCAATGTACGTCATCGAATCCTCTCTAGGCTTGGGGCAAACAAGGCCTGGGAATAAGGTTATTCCCAGGCCTTTCAGCCCGCTGAATCGCTTAAGTCTGCCTTTCCCTTTTACAGCAAAGACCTACTTGAGAGGAACGGTGCGCCGTACGTTTTCTCAGCGCACCAGGTGCAGGAACTGCAGGTGCCGCTCGTACTGGTCGAGGATGTCGTTGATGATCTGCTCCTTGGTGTAGCC
Source organism: Pseudomonas sp. R1-43-08 (assembly GCF_003852255.1). NCBI lineage: Bacteria > Pseudomonadati > Pseudomonadota > Gammaproteobacteria > Pseudomonadales > Pseudomonadaceae > Pseudomonas > Pseudomonas sp. R1-43-08. The sequence goes on along the minus strand of NZ_CP027734.1, from coordinate 325,826 downwards.
CACCAGGTCGTAGTCCTGGCTGCCCTCACGCAAGTGCACTTCCGCCCGATAATAGCGGCGATTGTTGAGCTGTTTGGACCCCATGCCGCCGCGCGCAAATGAAGGCGTGAAATAGCCGCGCATCTGCACCTGGTAAACAAACGGATGCTCTTCGCCGTGGCCGATTTCCAGGCTGACGCTGTCGTTGGACGGGTCGGGCTGGGTGACGACGTTGAGGCCTTTTTCGACAAACACCGCCGTCACTTCTTCGATCGCCGGACGTACCGTGGTCTCAAGGAAGCGGTACACCTCATCCCGCGACGGGAAATGCACGGCCTGACTCAAACGCTGGCGCCAACCGCCCGTGCCCTTGCGTGAGCCCGACACCGGCGCCAACGAATGCAACTGCGCGATCTGCTTTTGCGATTCAAGGTAGAACGCCTTGTGCAGCCCCCACATCATCAGCAACAGGATCAGCGAGAACGGCAGCGAAGTCAGCACCACCGCGGACTTCAACGAATCGATACTGCCGGCAAACAGCAAGGCGCTGGTGACCAGGGCGGTCATTGCGCCCCAGAACACGCGCAGCCATTTCGGTCCGTCTTCATCGGCGTTGCCGCCCTTGGACGACAGGGTCGACAGCACCACGGTGCCGGAATCGGCCGAGGTCACGAAGAACACAAAGCTGATGAACACCGTGACCGCAATCACGGTTTTGCTCCACGGGTAGGTTTCCAGCAGCAGGTACAGGCTCATCGACGGTTCATCGATGGCGGACTGGCCCAGCGCGGTCATGCCGTGGTTGAGCACCTGGTCGATGGCGCTGTTGCCGAAGATCGACATCCACGCCAGGGTGAAACCCAGCGGGATCAGCAGCACGCCAAACACGAATTCACGGATGGTGCGGCCACGGGAAATGCGTGCGATGAACAGGCCCACGAACGGCGACCATGCGATCCACCAGGCCCAGTAGAACACCGTCCAGCCACCCAGCCAGTCGCTGGGTTTGTCGTAGGCGTACACATCGAAACTCTTGGTCGGCAAGGCGCCCAGGTAGTCCCCGATGTTCTGGATCAAGGTGTTGAGCAAATGCTGGGTGGGCCCGGCAAACAACACAAACAGCAGCAGCGCGCAGGCCAGCAGCATGTTGATGTCGGACATCACCCGCACGCCCTTGTCGACACCGGCCACGGCGACGATGATCGCCGCGCCCATCATCAAGGTGATCAAGCCCACCTGGATCCACTGCGTATGGGCAATACCGAACAGGTAATCCAGGCCGGAATTGAGGTGCAGCACGCCAAAGCCCATGTCGGCGCCCAGGCCGAACACCGTGGCGATGATGCCGAAGCCATCCACCGCGTAACCGATCGGGCCATTGATGCGCTTGCCGATCAATGGGTACAGCGCCGAACGCAGCGCCAGCGGCAGGTTATGCCGGTAGGCGAAGTACGCCAGGGCCATGCCGACAAACGCGAACACGCCCCAGCCGTGCAGGCCCCAGTGCAGGAACAGGATCTGCATGGCCTGGCGCGCCGCATCGGCATTCAGCGCCTCGCCCTGGGGCGGTTGCACCAGGTGGGTCAACGGCTCGGACACGCAAAAGAAGAACAGCGTGATGCTGATCCCGGCGGCGAACAGCATGCCGGCCCAGGACAGGTAACTGAATTCGGGCTCGTCGTGGTCGGCACCGAGTTTTATCTTGCCGTAGCCCGATAACGCGGTGACCACCACGAAGACCAGATACAGGGTCATCGCCAGCATGTAGTACCAGCCGACCGTATTGGCCGCCCAGTTTTGCGCCGCCAGCAGCCAGGCACCGGCCTGTTGCGGGATAGCGATGACAGTGATGCCGAACAGCAGAATAGCCGTGGCAGCAAAGTAGAAGACGGGCGCATTCATGTGCACCTGACCGCTGGACGGGGTAGACGATGCACTCATGAACCATGCACCCCCGAGGTGTGAAATGTGGCTGTCAATAACGGACTCAGCAAAGGTAAGCCTCCTGTTGTGAGCGGGCAGCGAACCACCGGTTTAACTTGAACGAACGTTCAAGTTAAACATGGATAGGCGGTTTGGGACTAATTTCGGGGCCGAGTGGTAGGTGATTCCTACACTAGCTTAGGGATTGGTATGACGCGTGAGGACCGGAATTCGTTCAGCAATGACGGGATGATTTTGGAATGCAGTCAAACATGTGGGAGGGGGCTTGCTCCCGATAGCAGTAGGTCAGCCAACACAGGTATTGGCTGATCCACCGCTATCGGGAGCAAGCCCCCTCCCACAGGGGATTTGTGCAGATTCCTTACTTTTGCGCACCATCATCATGCTGCAGATTGGCCTGGGTAATATTCGCCCCGGCCGGCACGCTGCGGGTCAGCCACACATTACCGCCAATGGTCGAACCCTGGCCGATGGTAATCCGCCCCAGAATCGTCGCGCCGGCGTAGATCACCACGTCATCCTCAACGATAGGGTGACGCGGATGGCCTTTCTGCAATTGCCCATCTTCATCCGCCGGGAAGCGCTTGGCGCCCAAGGTCACCGCCTGGTAGATGCGCACGCGCTCACCGATGATCGCCGTCTCGCCAATCACCACGCCGGTCCCGTGGTCGATGAAGAAACTCGGGCCGATCTGCGCGCCGGGGTGGATATCGATACCGGTGGCCGAATGAGCGATTTCCGCGCTGATCCGCGCCAGCAAGGGCAAACCGGCGCGGTATAGATGATGGGCCAGACGATGGTGAATCACCGCCAGGATGCCGGGGTAGCACAGCAGCACCTCATCCACGCTGCGCGCGGCCGGGTCTCCGTGGTAGGCGGCCAGTACGTCGGTATCCAGCAGGCTGCGCAACGCCGGCAAGGCCAGGGCGAAATCCTGGATCAGGCGAATGGCCTGGGCGTCGACCTCACGGTCATCCTGGCCGCCCTGGCGCGCGGCGTAGCGCAGCTCCAGGCGGGCCTGGGCGAGCAAGGCGTTAAGGGCGACGTCGAGGGTATGCCCGACGTAGAAGTCTTCACTTTCTTCGCGCAGGTCCACCGGGCCCAGGCGCATCGGGAACAGTGCGCCGCACAAGGCTTCGAGAATCTGCGCCACCGCCTGGCGAGACGGTAGTTCGCGGCCTCCATGTTCGCCACTCAAGCGGCCATTGCGCGTTCGCCACTGGTCCCGGGCGCTGCGCAGTTGGCTGACAATGGTCTGCAGTTGCCAATGGCTGGAACGCTCACTCACGGTATTCACTCCTGACGAAATGGCCTCACTTTACGGTATGGCCCTGGCAGCGCTTAAGAACCAATGGTGTGAGGCTAAGAACCATCTGACATAAGCGATTGGCGGTTGCCCGATGAAAAGTGCCTGCCTATAGTCGCCCCATCACTCAGCCACCGTGCATAGCCATGATCAAACAACAGCTCGACCGCTTTAACCGTCTGGAACTGTTGGGCGGCGCCACCGCCCTGGAAAAACTCGAGCGGCTGTCGGCCTGGCTGGGCAGGGATATCTACGTCAAGCGCGACGACACCACCCCACTGGCCATGGGTGGCAATAAATTGCGCAAACTTGAATACCTCGCCGCTGACGCCATCGCCCAGGGCGCCGATACCCTGGTCACCGCCGGCGCTATCCAGTCCAACCATGTGCGCCAGACCGCCGCGCTGGCCGCCAGGCTCGGCCTGGGCTGCGTCGCCCTGCTGGAAAACCCCACCGGCACCGAAGACCCCAACTATCTGGGCAACGGCAACCGCCTGTTGCTGGAGCTGTTCGACGCCAAGGTGGAGCGGGTAGAAAACCTCGACCATGCCGACGACCAACTCAACGCCCTCGCCGACCGCCTGCGCAGCAACGGCAAGAAGCCCTACCTGGTGCCTATCGGCGGCTCGAATGCCCTCGGTGCGTTGGGGTATGTGCGCGCGGGCCTGGAGCTGGCGGCGCAGATCGAAGACAGCGGCCTCGACTTTGCGGCGGTGGTACTGGCCTCCGGCAGCGCAGGCACCCACAGCGGCCTGGCACTGGCGTTGAGCGAAGCGCTGCCGAACCTGCCGGTGATCGGCGTCACCGTGTCGCGCACCGACGAAGCCCAACGTCCGAAAGTGCAAGGCCTGGCCGAGCGCACGGCCGAGCTGCTCGGCATGCAGGTGCCGGAAGCCTTCAAGGTGATCCTGTGGGACGAATACTTCGGCCCGCGTTATGGCGAGCCGAATGCGGGTACGTTGTCGGCGATCAAACTTCTGGCCAGCCAGGAAGGTCTGTTGCTCGACCCGGTCTACACGGGCAAGGCCATGGCCGGCCTGCTGGACGGTATCGGGCGCCAGCGGTTCGCAGACGGGCCGATCATTTTCCTGCATACCGGCGGGGCGCCGGCGTTGTTTGCTTATGACTCAGTATTTAACTGACCAGATGCTGTCAGTGTGGGAGGGGGCTTGCCCCCGATAGCAGTGGGTCAGCCAGCACATGTGTTGGCTGGTGCACCGCTATCGGGGGCAAGCCCCCTCCCACATTGGATCACCTACATATTCCAGAAAGAAATATAAATAATGATTTATATTATTTTCAAGTCTTAAAAACCGCCTTTATCATCGCGCCGAAGGCGAAGACGCGCACCGCGCTTTAAGGCAGGATACGGCTACTGCGTCACCGGCTTCGCTCACCATAAAAAACCACAGGGGCTCTTCATGACTATTTCTGTATTGCGTCGCACATTGCTGGTCGGCACATTGGGCTTGGCGCTCGGCGCAGGCATGCTTGGCCAGGCGGTCGCCGGCGAGCAACTGAACACCATCAAGAAAGCCGGCGAGATCAAGATCGGCCTGGAAGGCACCTACCCACCGTTCAGCTTTGTCGATGAAAGCGGCAAGCTCAGCGGCTTCGAGGTGGAGCTGTCCGAGGCGCTGGCCAAGGAGCTGGGCGTCAAGGTCAAGCTGCAAGCCACGCCATGGGACGGCATCCTCGCCGCCCTGGAATCCAAACGCCTGGACGCCGTGGTCAACCAGGTGACGATTTCCGAAGAGCGCAAGAAGAAGTATGACTTCTCCAAGCCCTACACCATTTCCGGTATCCAGGCGCTGACCCTGGCGAAGAATGTCGACAGCATCAAGACCGCCGACGACCTGGCCGGCAAGAAAGTCGGGGTGGGCCTGGGCACCAACTACGAACAATGGCTCAAGGAAAACCAACCCAAAGCCATCATCAAGACCTACAACGACGACCCGACCAAATTCCAGGACCTGCGCATCGGCCGCATCGACGCGATCCTGATCGACCGCCTGGCCGCTCTGGAATACGCCAAGAAAGCCAAGGACACCGCCGCTGCCGGCGACGCCTTCTCGCGCCAGGAAGCCGGTATTGCCCTGCGCAAGGGCGAGCCTGAACTGCTCGACGCGGTAAACAAGGCCCTCGACAAGCTGCGCGCCGACGGCACCTTGAAGAAGTTGTCCGAGAAGTACTTCAACGCTGACGTCACTCAATAATGGAAGCAGGTTTCCAACTCGCGCTGGACTCCGCGCCCTTTCTGCTCAAGGGCGCGTATTACACGGTGATCCTCAGCCTGGGCGGGATGTTTTTCGGCCTGCTGCTGGGCTTCGGCCTGGCGTTGATGCGCCTGTCGCGCTTCAAGCTGCTGAGTTGGACGGCGCGGGTCTACGTGTCGTTCTTTCGCGGCACGCCGTTGCTGGTGCAACTGTTCCTGATCTACTACGGCTTGCCGCAAGTGGGCATCGAGCTGGACCCGATCCCGGCCGCCATGATCGGCTTTTCGCTGAACATGGCCGCCTACGCCTGTGAAATCCTGCGGGCCGCCATCGCGTCCATCGAGCGTGGCCAGTGGGAAGCCGCCGCGAGTATCGGCATGACCCGTGCGCAGACGTTGCGCCGGGCCATCCTGCCGCAAGCCATGCGCACGGCCTTGCCGCCGCTGGGCAACAGTTTCATTTCGCTGGTCAAGGACACGGCGCTGGCTGCCACTATCCAGGTGCCCGAGCTGTTCCGCCAGGCGCAACTGGTCTCGGCGCGCACCTTCGAAATTTTCACCATGTATCTGTCCGCAGCCCTGATCTATTGGATCCTGGCGAGCATCCTGGCGCATCTGCAAAATCGTCTGGAAGACCGGGTCAACCGGCACGACCTGGAGTCTTGAAGCATGATCGTGGTTGAAAAGCTGACCAAACAATTCAACGGCCAGGTGGTGCTCAACGGTATCGACCTGGAGGTCAAGGCCGGCGAAGTCGTGGCCATCATCGGCCCCAGCGGTTCCGGCAAGACCACCTTCCTGCGCTGCCTGAATTTTCTCGAAGAACCCACCAGCGGCCGCATCAAGGTGGGCGACATCGAGATCGACAGCAGCAAGCCACTCAACCAGCAACAGGGCCTGGTGCGACGCCTGCGCCAGCACGTCGGTTTTGTCTTCCAGAACTTCAACCTGTTCCCCCACCGCACCGCGCTGGAAAACGTCATCGAAGGCCCGATCGTGGTCAAGAAGATGCCACGCGAGGCGGCGACCGAACTGGGCCGCAAGCTACTGGCCAAAGTGGGCCTGGCGGGCAAGGAGGCGGCTTATCCTCGGCGCTTGTCCGGTGGGCAGCAACAGCGTGTGGCGATCGCTCGGGCGCTGGCCATGGAGCCGGAGGTCATCCTGTTCGACGAACCCACCTCGGCCCTCGACCCCGAACTGGTGGGTGAAGTGCTGGCGACCATCCGCAGCCTGGCCGAAGAAAACCGCACCATGGTGATCGTCACCCACGAGATGAGCTTTGCCCGGGATGTGGCCAACCGTGTGATCTTTTTCGACAAGGGCGTGATCGTCGAACAGGGTGAAGCCAAGGCGCTGTTCGCCAATCCCAGGGAAGAACGCACCCAGCAGTTCCTGAGCAAGTTTCTCGCCCATTGACCCAGTTTTTTGTGGCGAGCCGGCTTGCTCGCCACAAAAAGCCGCTCCTACACCGAAACGCCATTGCTGCCGGTAAAACACCACGCTGCGCCCCTCTTGGAATACCCCTTCCAGTCAGACCCTTCTGAATATCCTCCAACCCGCCGTTTAGCCTTTTGCCGCCATTGACGCCCCCGGCCCAACCCTCTTATCTAGCGTCCAGAGGATTGGATCCTATCCCGGCTACTCACTGAATCGTTCTTTCGGCCCCTTTGCGCACCCGCGCCCAGGCCCGGAACGATTGCTGCTGGCTGCATCAAGGAGATCACTTATGACGCACACTACAACCCCGGCCATGCTGACCGCACCCACCCTGCCCCAAGCCGTTCGAAACGGCATCAGTGCCCACGCGGCTGCCCAATTGCAGGTCGACATCGCACCTTACCCCGGCATGGAAGAAGGCGACCTGATCGAGCTGTTCTGGAACAACTGCTTTGCCGCCTCACGCCGGGTGACCGCCGGCAAAATCGGCACGCCTACCCACCTGCGAGTGCCGGAAAGTTTTGTACAGGATGGCCCGGCGCGGGTGCATTACCAGATCATGCAGATCGGCCACGGCCCGGCGCGCTCGGCCACCACCCAGGTCCGGGTCAAAACCAATTACCCGGGCGGCGCGCCGTCGGCCCTGTACAGCGACGAAAACCAGAACCTCGCGCCGGTCAGCCTGCCCGAGACCATTCGCCGCCAGGGCGTCAACAGTCGCCAGGTGCAACGCGGAATTCCGCTGAGCATCGAGCCTTACGCGAACATGGCCAGTGGCGATGCCATCACGTTGCGCTGGGGTGACGTGCGCATGGACCTGCCGAACATCCAGGCCAGGGACGTCGGCCTGGCGGTGCAGGTCTGGGTGCCTTCGACAGTCATTATCGAAGGCGGTGACGACTGCCGCCTGGAGGTGACGTACTGCATCCTGGACCGCGTCGGCAACAATTCGCGCTGGGCGCCAGCCCGCACCTTGCGCATCGCCGCCTGGGTTCCCACGCCCCTTGGTGCAGCCAAGGACGTGTATCAACCTCGCCCTTTCGGCTCTCCCTGCGAACCGGGGTGACGCGCCTTCTATGCATATTCCTAAAAGTTAGTTTATTTAAAAAATAAACACGCTTAGGGTATATGCACCGGACCACCGGACATTCCTGATTGTTTTGTTTTTATTTCATTGAATGCGAGGTCGGTATGGTCAGAATTACCCCGGTGCATAACGCCAGGGCATTACGTGCAGCCAAGGAGCGGCGCTGATGTCTAACTTGGCTCTAACACCCCTCCAGAGTGATCTGGACGTAGCCCCACTGTTGTTGCCGGCCACGGTGCTGCGCAACGACGCCCAGGCGCTGAGCGCCGCCCATGAGCTGGCCGACGCCGCGCGCCTGCAAGCCGCCAAGCGCGACCAGCAACGCCAATTGCCCTGGGCGCAGGTCGAACAGTTCACCCGCAGCGGCCTGGGCAGCATTTCCATTCCCCGTGAGTACGGCGGCCCGCAGGTTTCATTCGTCACCCTGGCCGAGGTCTTCGCGATCATCAGCGCGGCCGACCCGGCCCTGGGGCAGATCCCGCAGAACCATTTCGGCATCCTGCACCTGTTGCAAAACACCGCCAGCGAGCGCCAGAAAAAGCAGCTGTTCCAGAGCGTGCTCGACGGTTGGCGCATCGGCAATGGCGGCCCGGAACGCGGCACCAAAAATACCCTGGAGCTCAAGGCGCGTATCACTGCCGAGGGTGACGGCTACGTGGTCAGCGGCCAGAAGTTCTACTCCACCGGCGCTCTGTTTGCCCACTGGGTGGCCATCAAAGCGCTCAACGACGACGGCAAGCAAGTCATGGCGTTCGTGCGCCGTGGCAGCGAAGGGCTGCGCATCGTGGATGACTGGTCGGGCTTTGGCCAACGCACCACTGCCAGCGGCACCGTGCTGCTTGACCGGGTACCGGTGGACGCAGAACTGGTGGTGGACAACTGGCGCCTGGGCGAAAGCCCGAATATCCAGGGTGCCGTCTCGCAATTGATCCAGGCGGCCATCGACGCCGGCATTGCCCGTGGCGCCCTGGACGACACCATCGCCTTTGTACGTGAACGCTCGCGCCCGTGGATCGACGCCAAGGTCGAACGGGCCAGCGACGACCTGTATGTGATCGCGGACATCGGCAAGCTGAAAATCGAACTGCACGCCGCCGAGGCGCTGTTGCGCAAGGCCGGCCAGGTGCTGGACCAGGTCAGCGCTGCGCCGATCACCGCGCAGTCCGCTGCACGCGCCTCGATCGCCGTCGCCGAAGCCAAGGTACTCACGACCGAGGTGGCGTTGCAGGTCAGCGAAAAACTCTTCGAGCTGGCCGGCAGCCGCGCCACCCTCGCCGAATTCAACCTTGACCGGCACTGGCGCAATGCGCGGGTCCACACGCTGCATGACCCGGTGCGCTGGAAGTATCACGCCATCGGCGCCTATCGCCTGAACGGCACTTTGCCGGCTCGCCATTCCTGGATCTGACCGACCAGACATCTGGAGAACATCATGACTTTCTCTCACCCCGTCGCGGTCATCACCAGCGACGAACAAGCCCTTATTGTCGCCAGCGACCTGGCTGAGGACTTGCGCCGCGACAGCGCCCAGCGCGACCGCGAGCGCCGCCTGCCGCTGGCCGAGCTAGACGCCTTTTCGCGCTCCGGCCTGTGGGGCATCAGCGTGCCCAAGGAATACGGCGGTGCTGGCGTGTCCAACGTCACCCTGGCCAAGGTCATCGCGCTGATTGCCCAGGCCGACGCGTCCCTGGGCCAGATCCCGCAGAACCACTTCTATGCCCTTGAAGTGCTGCGGGTCAACGGCAACCCCGAGCAGCAGCAGCGCCTGTACGCCGAGGTCCTGGCCGGCCAGCGCTTTGGCAACGCCCTGGCCGAGCTGGGCACCAAGACCGCCCACGACCGTGTGACCAGGCTCACGCGTGATGGCGAGGGCTTTCGCATCAGCGGGCGCAAGTTCTACGCCACCGGTGCGATCTACGCCCAGCGCATCCCCACCTCGGTGGTGGATGAACATGGGGTTCAGCAACTGGCCTTCGTGCCCCGCGACAGCGCGGGCCTGAGCGTGATTGACGACTGGAGCGGCTTCGGCCAGCGCACCACCGGCAGCGGCTCAGTGGTGTTCGACAACGTGTGGGTGGCGGCGCAGGACGTGGTCCCGTTCCAGAGCGCTTTCGAACGCCCGACCACCGTCGGCCCCTTGGCGCAGATTCTTCATGCCGCCATCGACACCGGTATCGCCCGCGCCGCCTTCGAAGACGCGCTGCATTTTGTGCGCACCAAGACCCGTCCCTGGATCGACTCGGGCAGCGACAAGGCCACTGATGACCCGCTGACCTTGAAGAGCTTCGGCCACTTGAGCATTCGCCTGCACGCCGCCGAAGCGCTGCTGGAGCGCTCGGGCGAATTCCTCGACCGTGCCCAGGCCGACAGCAATGCCCAGACCGTCGCGGCCGCCTCCATCGCCGTCGCCGAAGTACGCGCCTTGAGCACCGAAATCTCCCTGGCCGCCGGCAGCACGCTGTTCGAACTGGCCGGCAGCCAGGCGACCCTGGCCGAGCATGGCCTGGATCGCCACTGGCGTAACGCGCGGGTGCACACCCTGCATGACCCGGTGCGCTGGAAATACCACGCGGTGGGCAATTACTACCTCAACGATGAAAACCCGCCGCTGCGGGGGACTATCTGATGAGCAAGAAAAAAATCCTGCTCAATGCCTTCAACATGAACTGCATCGGGCATATCAACCACGGTTTGTGGACCCATCCACGGGACACGTCCACCCAGTACAAGACCCTCGAGTACTGGACTGACCTGGCAAAAATCCTCGAGCGCGGGCTGTTCGACGGTTTGTTTATCGCCGATATCGTCGGCGTGTATGACGTGTACCAAAAGTCCATCGACGTGCCGCTCAAGGAAGCAATCCAGTTGCCGGTCAACGACCCGCTCCTGCTGGTTTCGGCAATGGCGGCCGTCACCCGGAACCTCGGCTTCGGCCTCACTGCCAACCTGACCTACGAGCCGCCGTATCTGTTCGCCCGGCGCATGTCCACCCTCGACCACCTGAGCCGGGGCCGGGTGGGTTGGAACATCGTCACCGGCTACCTCGACAGCGCCGCCAAGGCCATGGGGCTGACCGAACAGGTCGAGCATGACCGCCGCTATGACCAGGCCGATGAATACCTGGAGGTGCTGTACAAACTCTGGGAAGGCAGCTGGGAGGATGACGCGGTGGTCAACGATCCCCAGGCGCGGGTGTATGCGCAGCCGGGCAAGGTGCACAAGGTGGAACATCACGGCGAGTTCTATCAGGTGGAGGGCTATCACCTGTGCGAGCCATCGCCGCAGCGTACGCCGGTGCTGTTCCAGGCCGGCAGTTCGGACCGTGGCCTGCAGTTCGCCGGGCGCCATGCCGAGTGCGTGTTCATCAGCGGGCAGAACAAGGCCGCGACCCGAATCCAGGTGGACAAGGTGCGCGCCAGCGCGGTGGAGGCCGGGCGCAATCCGGATGACATCAAGGTGTTCATGGGCCTGAACGTGATCGTCGGCGCGACCGAGGAACTGGCCTGGGCCAAGCACGCCGAGTACCTCAGCTATGCCAGCGCGGAGGCCGGCGTGGCGCACTTTTCGGCGTCCACGGCGATCGACTTTTCCGAGTACGAACTGGATGAACCGATCCAGTACGTGAAAAGCAACGCCATCCAGTCGGCGACCAAGAACCTGCAGAACAACGACTGGACCCGACGCAAATTGCTCGCGCAGCACGCCCTCGGTGGGCGCTACATCACGCTGGTGGGGTCGCCCGAGCAGGTCGCCGACGAACTGGAATCGTGGATCAGCGAAACCGGCCTGGATGGCTTCAACCTCACGCGCATCGTGACGCCGGAGAGCTATGTGGATTTCATTGATCTGGTGGTGCCGGAGCTGCAAAAGCGTGGGTCGTACAAGACTGAATATGAGCAGGGAACGTTGCGCGAAAAAGTCTTCCATGGCACTGCGCGTCTTCCCGAACAACACACCGGGTCTACCTACCGCCACTAACCCCTGTAGGAGCGAGCTTGCTCGCGAAGATCGTTAACGATAACGCGGTGCATCTGGTTTACCGAGGCGCCCTCAAGTTTTTCGCGAGCAAGCTCGCTCCTACAATTGGAAATTCATATGAAAAAAATAGTGCTCTCCCTGGCCTTCGGTTTGTTCAGCTCGGCCGTATTCGCCGCCGATGCGCCGTTGAAAGTCGGCACCACCGCCGCCTTCGCGATTCCCCTGGAAGCCGCCGTGGAAGAGGCCGGCAAACAGGGCCTGAAGGTCGAACTGGTGGAATTCACCGACTGGATCGCGCCGAACGTCAGCCTCGCCGCCGGCGATATCGATGTGAACTACTTCCAGCACATCCCCTTCCTGGAAAACGCCAAGGCCGCCGCCGGCTTTGACTTGGTGCCCTATGCGCCGGGCATCATCAACAACGTCGGCCTGTATTCGAAGAAGTACAAAAGCTTCAATGACCTGCCCGAAGGCGCCAGCGTGGCCATCGCCAACGACCCGATCAACAGCGGGCGCGGCCTGCAACTGCTGGCCAAAGCCGGGCTGATCACGCTCAAGCCGGGCGTGGGCTACAAGGCCACCGAAGACGACATCGTCAGCAACCCGAAAAAGATCAAGATCCTGCAGGTGGAAGCCGTGCAACTGGTGCGCGCCTATGACGACGCCGATCTGGTGCAGGGCTACCCGGCGTACATCCGCCTGTCCAAGACCTTCGATGCCGAGTCGGCGCTGCTGTTCGATGGCCTCGACCACCCGGAATACGTGATCCAGTTCGTGATCCAGCCCAAGAGCAAAACCGACCCGAGGGTGATCAAGTTCGTCGACATTTACCAGCACTCGCCGACGGTGCGCGCCGCCCTGGATAAATCCCTCGGCAAGCTCTACCAGGTCGGCTGGGACGATAAAAAATGACCGCTGCCAACGCCCAACTGCGCGACCTGGGCACATTGCCCAGGGACGCCGAGCAGACCGAACTGCATCCGGACTTCAACAGCGCCCATGTGCGTTTCATCAACCTGGGCAAAACCTATGACGGCACGGTGCATGCCCTACAAGGCATTGACCTGGCGATTGCGCGCGGCGAAGTGTTCGGCATCATCGGCCGCAGCGGCGCCGGCAAGTCGTCGCTGATCCGCACCATCAATCGCCTGGAACAACCCAGCAGCGGGCGCGTGCTGATCGATCAGGTGGATATCGGCAGCTTCGATGAAGACCGCCTGGTCGCGCTGCGCCGGCGCATCGGCATGATCTTCCAGCACTTCAACCTGATGTCGGCCAAGACCGTCTGGCAGAACGTCGAACTGCCGCTCAAGGTCGCCGGGGTGTCCAAGCCGCAACGTGAGCAGAAGGTGCGTGAGCTGCTGGAACTGGTGGGTTTGCAAGACAAGCACCAGGCCTATCCGGCGCAGCTCTCGGGCGGGCAGAAACAGCGCGTGGGCATCGCCCGTTCGCTGGTGCACGACCCCGAGATTTTGCTGTGCGACGAAGCCACCTCGGCGCTGGATCCGGAAACCACCCAATCGATCCTCGGCCTGCTGCGCGAGATCAACCGGCGCCTGGGCCTGACCATCGTGTTGATCACCCACGAAATGGCGGTGATCCGCGACATCTGCGACCGCGTGGTGGTGCTGGAGCATGGGCGCATCGTCGAGCAAGGCCCGGTGTGGCAAGTGTTCGGTAACCCGCAACACGAGGTGAGCAAGACCCTGCTGGCGCCGCTGCAACATGGGCTGCCGGAAGAACTGCAAAACCGTTTGCATACCCAGCCTGAATCGCCGGAAGCCGCCGTGGTGCTGCGCTTGCAGTTCACCGGCAGCGCCAGCGATGAACCCGACCTGGCCGCGCTGTTCAGTGCCCTCGGCGGCCGCGTGCGTCTGCTGCAGGGCGGTGTCGAACGGATTCAGGGGCATGCCTTGGGGCAACTGCTGCTGGCGGTGAATGGCTCGCCCCATAGCACCGAAGAACTGCGCAACCGCGCCGCGAACTGGGCACAACAGGTGGAGGTGCTGGGCTATGTGGTTTGATCGTTTAGTACAGGGCGCCATCGACACCTTGTTGATGGTCGGCGTGTCGTCGTTGATCGCCTTGCTGGTAGGGATTCCACTGGCGGTGTTTCTGGTCACCAGCGACAAAGGTGGCATCTACCAGGCACCGGCGCTGAACCGGGTGCTCGGGGCCTTCGTCAATCTGTTCCGCTCCATTCCGTTTCTGATCCTGATGGTGGCGCTGATCCCGTTCACGCGCCTGATCGTCGGCACCACCTACGGCGTATGGGCGGCAGTCGTGCCGCTGACCATCGCGGCCACGCCGTTCTTTGCGCGCATCGCCGAAGTCAGCCTGCGCGAGGTCGACCATGGCTTGATCGAAGCGGCGCAGGCCATGGGGTGCCGCCGCTGGCACATCATCTGGCACGTGCTGTTGCCCGAAGCGCTGCCGGGAATCGTCGGCGGGTTCACCATTACCCTGGTGACCATGATCAACTCGTCGGCCATGGCCGGGGCGATTGGCGCCGGTGGCTTGGGCGACATTGCGTACCGCTATGGCTACCAGCGCTTCGATACGCAGATCATGCTGACGGTGATTGTGCTGTTGGTGGTGTTGGTGGCGGTGATCCAACTCGGCGGGGATCGACTGGCGCGGGTGCTGAACAAGAGGTGAGGTATAGTCGGCGCATCCCAGCGCCCGGTATTGCCTGTCATGACCCTCAAGCCCGACGACCTTAACCAAATTACCGCCACCACCCTCGGCCATTACAACAAAGTGGCCGAAGACTTCCGCGAGGGCACCCGCGATCACGATGTGAGCCAGAACATCGACGCGTTGCTGCGGCACATCCAGGGCACGCCGCCGTTTACCGTGCTGGATTTTGGCTGCGGGCCGGGGCGGGATCTGCAGACCTTTACACGCCTGGGGCATATCGCCGTGGGGCTCGATGGTTCCGAGCGGTTTGCGCAGATGGCGCGGAACGACAGTGGCTGCGAGGTGTTGCAGCAGGACTTCCTCAAGCTGGACCTGCCCGACGGGCGCTTCGATGGGGTGTTTGCCAATGCGGTGCTGTTTCATATTCCCAAGCAGGAATTGCCCCGGGTCCTCAAGCAACTGCATGGCACGTTGAAGCCTGGGGGCGTGCTGTTCAGCTCCAACCCTCGCGGTGACAACCAGGAAGGCTGGAATGGGCCACGGTATGGGTCTTATCACGATCTGGAGGCCTGGCAGGCATTGCTGACAACGGCGGGGTTTGTGGAGTTGGAGCACTATTACCGGCCGGCGGGATTGCCTCGGGAACAGCAGCCTTGGTTGGCCAGCGTTTGGCGTCGGGTTTAAGTGATGTATTGCTTGGGCTGACGCTATCGGGGGCAAGCCCCCTCCCACATTTGGAATGCATTCCCCTGTGGGAGGGGGCTTGCCCCCGATGACGGACTGATGGACGCCGCTACTCCACCTGATACACCACCGATTTCTCATCCAACACCGCTGTCACACTCCTTGCCGCAAACTCCTCTCTCGACCCGGTGGAAAAATTCGCCACCAGCCGCGTGCCATCGGCAAACGTGGTTTCCTGCACCTGCCGATCCGCCGTCAGCCAACGAAACCCGGTCATCGCCTGGGTTGCCAGGCGCTCATGCAGGGGACGGAAAAATCGGTCCTGGCGCTGGATCAACGGCAGCCGTTCCTTGAGCGTCGCAGCACTCAGGTGATACAGCGGCGGTACGTTATAGAGCAACTGCGTCAGCTCATTTTCAGCCCGCACATTGCTCAGTTTGAGACTATCGAACAGCCAGTGATGGGTGGTGATCACCGAGCCATGGAACACCGCCTGGTACAGCGGCAGGCGCAGCGTCGGATCGAAGTAGAGCGTGCGAAACGGCTCGTTCAGCGGCACCGACTTGAAGAACACCGCCGGTTGCTCCGGCGGATACCAGTTGCCCACGTAGTAGGGCGACTGTTTGTCCTGAGTCATGTCGCGATCCCCCCAGCCCAGCACCGGGGTTTGCATGCCATGGGCGAACAGGATCCCCTGGGCGGTGATGGCGTTGCCGTCTTCGGAGCCTGTCGGCAATTGCAGCGTGGTGTTCAGCCAACGGGACGCATCGATATTGCCTTCAGCGTTTTGCGCCTGGGTCATCGGTGCGCTGTCGCGGTAACTGTCGAGCAGCATGCTGGTAGCGTACGCATCGAGAAACCAGGCGTTGAAGCCGGCCCTGGCCTGTACGGCTTTCACCCGCGCTTCCAATAACGGCCGCACACAGCGCGGATCGGTGTAGTGGCCGGACCGCTGGAAGCCAGTCTTGAGCCGGCCGTCCTTCAATACAATGGCGCAGTCGCGGTAGGCCTTGCTGCCCAGGTGGGCGGTGGTCCAGTCGGGATTTTCGGTGGCGGACAACGCGGTTTGATAGGAGTCGTAGGGCGCCATCAGGTAGCCCGCGTCGACACCGGCGCGGATGGTTTCGGGGTGCCACAGGCCGCCTTCCCAGCCTTCGCCCAGGGTCAACATCAAGCGTGGCAGCCCGGCGTCGCGCAGTGTCTGTACTACCTTGCTGCCCCAGGTGTCGGGGCTACCGCCGAGGGCACCGGCAAAATCCACGGCCAGTTCGCGACGCAACTCACCGTAGCGGGCGGCAAGACGGGTCATATCGGGCTCGTCCACCTGCCAGCTCTGCCGGGCCTTCTGGTTGATCGCCGCGTTGAGGCCGCGCAACAGCACGGTTTGCTCGTAGCGATTCAACCTGCGCGGCTGCGCCAGCAGCGCTGCGGAGTCCTTGTCCAACAGGCCCTTGAGCGCATGATCGCGCAAGCGCTTGAGCAACAGCGGCCAATCACGCACATCCTCCAGCGCCAGCAGGTCATTGCCCCACAGGTAGGCATGGCTGGCGCCCAGCAGTTTTTGCGCGCCCGGCGTATGTCGCAGCTTGACCTCCAAGGGTTCGTAACGGTCCTGTTCGACCATCCATTGGCGATAGCGCTTGGCGCCGGCCAACGGGTCGCTTTCGCCCAGGTGCAACAACAGGGTCATGGGCGCGGCAGGTGCGAGCGACGTGAACTCATGGGCCAACGACAACGCCTGGCCTTGCCAGCGCAGGCGGTTGTTGTAGGGATTGGTCAGCAGCCAGTTCAAGGTGAAGGCGCCGTGATCGACACCCCACAGCGGCAGGCTGAGGTCCTGGGTGGTGTTGATATCGCCCTGCGCCACCAGGAAATCGCTCCACAGGGCATTGCCGGCCGGCACGTAATGCCCTTCGGCCAACGGCCACATAAACCCCTTGCCCAGGGCGCTCGCCGGCTGCACAAGGATCGGCAGTTCACCGTCTTCCCGCGCCCTGATCGACAGCAGCAGGTCGCGCTGCTCAAGGCTGGCAGTCACGCGATAGGCACCGTCGTCCCATTGCCAACTGACCTGTTGATCGTTTTGTGCGAGTTGACTGACGGCGCGGGCCGATACGCCTTGGGAGGCTTGAACCTCGGGTTGGCCGCTGGGTGTCACACGGATGGCGAGGGTGGCCGGGTCGAGTTCGACTCGCCACAACGGGTTTTCCAGTACGGTGCTGGCAAAGGCCAGGGGCGACAGGAAGCAGCAGAGCAGCAAGGTATGACGCAGACGGTTCATGGCAGGCGACCGTTGAGAGGTGGAGGCCGGAGGGTAAAACACTCAACGGGGTGACCAGGGCAACACCCGTCGCTTCCGGAAGTTTCCCACGTCTCAAAGATCGTTCCCACGCTCCGCGTGGGAATGCGGCCCGTGACGCTCCGCGTCACCTGTGCGCAGTAGCCGAAATTTGCAGCGCTTGGCGGGACGCGGAGCGTCCCAGGAGGCGTTACCACGCGGAGCGTGGGAACGATCAGCCCCGCTCACATTTTTAACCGCGTTCTTCCTGCTGTGGCTCGCGGATCTTGTACCAGGCCACATATAGCGCCGGCAGGAACAACAGCGTCAGCAAGGTGGCGATGATGATCCCGCCAATCATCGCGTAGGCCATCGGCCCCCAGAACACTTCCCGCGCAATCGGGATCATGCCCAGGCTCGCCGCCGCCGCCGTGAGCAGGATCGGCCGGCGCCGATGCTCGGTGGCCTCCACCACGGCGTCCCACGGTGTGTAGCCGGCCACTTCATATTCGTGGATTTGCGTCACCAGGATCACCGAGTTGCGGATGATGATGCCGATCAGCGCGAGGATACCGAGGATCGCCACAAAGCCCATGGGCGTGCCCGTGGGAATCAGCGCCAGCACCACGCCAATCAGCCCCAGCGGCGCGACACTCGCCACCAGGAACATCTTCTGCACGCTGTGCAGCTGGATCATCAGGAACGTCGCCATCAGGAACAGCATCAACGGCACCACGCTGGCAATCGGGCCCTGGGCCTTGCCGCTTTCTTCCACGGTGCCGCCGGTGGCGACTTTGTAACCCACCGGCAGGCCGTCGCTGAACTTCTGAATAGTCGGCGCCAGCTGCTTGACCAGGTCGGTCGGCTGCATCTCGTCGCGCACCGCGGCCTTGATGGTGATGGTCGGCTTGCGGTCGCGACGCCACACCAGCGGCTGCTCCAGCTCGTAGCGCACGGTGGCGAAGGCCAGCAACGGAATCGAGGTGCCGTTGGGCGTGACGATCTGCAGGTTCTGCAAAGTTTCCGGCGTACCGCGTTCGGCGTCTTCGGCGCGGCCGACCACGTTTATCAGGTAAATGTCGTCGTGCACCTGGGTCACCGAGGCGCCGCTGACCACGCTGTTCATCAACTGCGCCACGTCTTCCGACGACAGCCCCAGTTGCCGCGCCTTGTCCTGGGCGATGTCGACGCGCAGCACTTTGCCCGGCTCGTTCCAGTCGTAGATGATCTCGCCCAGGTGGGTGTTCTGGTCGAGCAGGGTCGCCAGTTCGATGGCGTGCTTGCGCACCTGGTCGGTGTCTTTGCCGGACACGCGATACTGGATCGGTCGTCCCACCGGCGGGCCCATTTCCAGCGGTTGCACGAAACTGCCGATGCCGACGAAGTCATCGCGCAGGCGCTTCTGCAGGCGCGCAATCAGGGCACCACGCTCTTCCAGGCCCTTGCTGACGATCACCAACTGCGCGTAGTAGGGGTTTTCCAGTTGCTGGTCCAGGGGCAGGTAGAAACGGATCGCGCCCTGGCCGATATAGGTGCTCCAGCGCGTAATGTCAGGGTCGTCCTTGATGATCGCTTCCAGACGGTCGACCGCCTTGCGTGTCTCGTTGATCGAGGCGTTTTGCGGCAGGTTGAGGTCGACGAGGATTTCCGGGCGATCCGACGACGGGAAGAACTGGTTCTGCACAAACTGCATGGAGAACACCGACGCCACAAACAGGCCCACGGTGATGCCAATGGCCCACCAGCGATTACGCATGGCCCACAACATGCCGCCATTGAACGCGCGGCCGATGCGCCCCGGCTCGGCACTATGGGGCTTCACATTGGCGCTGAGGATATGCACGCCGATCACTGGCGCAAACAGCACCGCCACCACCCACGACACCAGCATCGCCACGGCGATGACCGCGAACAAGGTGAACGTGTACTCACCCGCCGAACTCGCGTTGAGGCCAATCGGCACGAAACCGGCGACGGTCACCAGCGTGCCGGTGAGCATCGGGAAGGCCGTGGAGGTGTAAGCGTAGGTCGCCGCCTGCTCCTTGGTTTCGCCTTTTTCCAGGCGTGTGATCATCATTTCCACGGTGATCATCGCATCGTCCACCAACAGGCCGAGGGCGATGATCAACGCGCCCAACGACACCCGCTGCATGGTGATGCCGCTGTATTCCATGAACACGAACACCAGCGCCAGCACCAACGGAATCGAGCACGCCACCACCAGCCCGGCACGCATGCCCAGGCTGATAAAGCTCACCACCAGCACGATGATCACCGCTTCGAACAGCGCGCTGGTGAAGCCACCGACCGCCTCTTCCACCACTTCGGCCTGGTCCGAAACCTTGTGCACACCGACGCCCACCGGCAGGTCGGCGGTCAGCTCATCCATGCGCCCGTGCAGCGCCTTGCCGAACGACTGGATATTGCCGCCCTTTTGCATCGCAATCGCCAGGCCAATCGCCGGCTTGCCGTTGAAACGGAACATCGGCCGTGCCGGGTCGACGTAGCCCCGGCTGATGTCGGCAATGTCGGCCAGGCGATAGAAGCGGTCATTCAGGCGCAGGTTGACGTTGGCGAGGTCCTTCTCCGAGGCGAACTGCCCCGAGGTGCGCACGGAAATCCGCTCCGGCCCGGCCTCGATCACGCCGGCGGGGGTCACGGCATTCTGCGATTGCAGGCTTTGCACGACCTGGCGCTGATCGATGCCCAGGGCCGCCAGCTTGCGTGTGGAAAAATTCAGGTAAATCACTTCGTCCTGCTGGCCGATCATCTCGACCTTGCCCAGCCCCGGCACCGAGCGGATTTCGGCGCGCACCTGCTCCACGTAGTCGCGCAACTGGCGCATCGACAGGCCATCGCCGGTAAAGGCGTACACCGAGCCGAACACATCACCAAATTCGTCGTTGAACGACGGCCCCTGCAAGCCCTGGGGGAAGGTGCCGCGAATATCGTCGATCTTCTTGCGAACCTGGTACCAGATCTCCGGGATGGCCTTGGCGCTGGTGGTGTCCTTGAGGAACACGAACACCGTGGATTCGCCCGGCCGGGTGTAGCTCTTCACATAATCGAGGGAGTCGAGTTCCTCGAGTTTTTTCTCGATGCGGTCAGTGACCTGCTTGAGGGTTTCTTCCTGGGTCGCGCCCGGCCAGCGGGTCTGGATGACCATGGTCTTGATGGTGAACGAGGGGTCTTCCTCGCGGCCCAGGTTCATGTACGAAAACACGCCCATCAGCAGCGCGACGAACATCAGGTACCAGACGAAGGACTGATGCTTGATGGCCCAGTCGGATAAGTTGAAGCTTCCTTTCATCGCGGGCTGGCCTCGTCGATTTTGACTTTCTGCCCGGGTTTCAGGCTGTTCACACCGGCGGTGACGACGCGCTCGCCGGGCTTGATGCCAGCGTTGAGCACTGCGCTGTCGACGTCACGGCTGACAACCGTGACGTCACGCGGTTGCACCGTCTGGCTCTGGGGGTCGAGCAGCCAGATGCGGGTCTTGCCATCGACTTCCTGCAAGGCGCTCAACGGCAGCTCGATACGCGGCGCGATGGCACTGCTCAAGGTCACGCTGATGGCGGTGCCCAGGCGAAACGCGGCGGGCGTGTCAGTCAGGCTCAAGCGTGCTCGACGGGTGCGCGTGGCGCTTTGGGCCTGGGGCTCGATCTCGCGCACGATGGCGGTGGTGTGCACGCTGGGGTCCAGTTGCCCGGCCACCAGGAACACCACATCCGCCGGCAAGCGCTCGGCGAGGCCGGCGGGCAGGTCGATCACCGCTTCCTTGATGTCCGGGCGGGCCAGGGTCACCACTTGCTGGCCGGCGCTGACCACCTGGCCGGCCTCGGCGTTCCAGGCGGTGACGATGCCGGCGTGGTCGGTGCGCAGTTCGGCGTAGTTGAGCTGGTCCTTGGCTTGATTGA
Source organism: Pseudomonas sp. R1-43-08 (assembly GCF_003852255.1). Lineage (NCBI taxonomy): Bacteria > Pseudomonadati > Pseudomonadota > Gammaproteobacteria > Pseudomonadales > Pseudomonadaceae > Pseudomonas > Pseudomonas sp. R1-43-08. Next base: position 304,361 of record NZ_CP027734.1, on the reverse strand, counting down.
CCGAGGCGCGGGCCTGGTCGAGGGTGGCCTGGGTGGTTTTCAGGTCAGTCTGGGCCACGTCCAACTGCGCCTGGGCGCCGACGCCACGGTCGAACAGCTCTTGCTGGCGGCGGGCATTGGCCTGGGCATTGATGAACTGTGCCTGCACCCGCGCCAGGTCACCCTGGGCGGCGCGCAATTGGTTCTGCTGGTCGGTGGGGTCGAGGACGGCGAGCAAGGCGCCCTTCTCTACCTCGGCGCCCACGTCCACGGCGCGGCGGGCGATACGGCCCGGTACACGGAAACCCAGGTTACTTTCGTAGCGGGCCTGAATGGTGCCGGCAAAACGACCGAGGTGTGCCTGGTCTTCGGCCTTCACCTCCATGGACAACACCGGGCGCACCGGTTCGGGCGGCGCGTCTTCCTTGGAGCAGGCCACCAGCAACAGGCCGGCGGCGAGGATCACCGTCAGGTGCTTCATGGCTGGGCTCCTTGCTGGGCGATTTCGACGAGCATGCCGGGGTGCAGCAATTGCCCACCGGCCACCACGACTTTTTCGCCGCCTTTAAGGCCGTCGCCGATGATCACTTTGCCGGTGAGGTACCTCGCCACCGTGACCTTGTGCAGTTGCGCCTTGCCGTCGCCGTCTACCAGCCACACGGCGGGTTCGCTGAGGTCCTTGGTCAAGGCCGACCACGGCAACTCGATGCTGGCCTTGGCCGGGCCATTGGCGGTGGCGCTCACCACCGAGCCCAGTTCCATGCCTTTGGGCAGGCTTTGCAGGGCAATCTTCACTTGCACGGTGCCGGTATTGGCGGCCACGGCAGGGGTGACTTCGCGGACTCTGCCCACTGTCTTGATGCTCGGGTTATCCAGCAGGCTGACGGTGATCGGCGCGTCCGGCGGCGGCTCCACCAGCAGGGATTCGTAAACGTTGAACACCGCGTCGCGTTCGCCATCGCGGGCCAGGCTAAAGATCGGCACGGTGGCTTGTACGACCTGGCCGACTTCAGCCTGGCGCGCGGTGATAATGCCCGGCGCATCGGCGACCAGCGCGGTGTAGCCCAGTTGTTCACGGGCATTGGCCAACTGCGCCTGGGCGGCGGCCAGGGCGCTTTGGCTGCTGCGCAACGCGGCCTGGGCGGCGTCGTATTCGCTGCGGCTGGTGTAGCCCTTGGGCAAGAGTTTTTCCTGGCGCACGAAGGCGGCGGCGGTTTGCTTGACCCGCGCCTGCTCGGCCACGACCTGGGCCTGGGCGGAATCGACGTTGGTCTGCAGGTCCTTGGGGTCGAGCTTGGCCAGCACTTGCTTGGCTGTCACCCGATCACCGACGTCGGCCAGGCGCTGGATGATCTTGCCACCCACCCGAAAGGACAAATCGGTTTGCACCCGCGCCTGGACATCCCCGGTCAGCGTGACCGCTGCGGCGAAATCCGCCGGCTGCACGGTTTGCACGAACACCCGCGAATGGGCCTTGGGCTCGGCCTTTTCCTGGCCACAACCGCCCAGCAGCGTCAGTAAGCCAAGCCCGAATAAAAATGTGGAAATGCGACCGCCCATGCAGGCTCCTTTTGCGTGATGCCGACGTGCCAGTGTGTATGCGACTGTGAGCTTAGATCAGGGTTCCTTATCTGCATGGAGGATCCCATACTTCAATGGTTCCCCTACCGACTCAATTGCCATGCTCAAGACCCTCGCGGTGGCCTATTACCGCTCGATCAATAAATTGGTGGTGCCCCTGGGCCGCTTGAATCTGGTGACAGGCCCCAACGGCAGCGGCAAGTCCAACCTGTATCGCGCCCTGCGCCTGCTGGCCGAAACCGCCCAGGGCGGGGTGATCAATGCCCTGGCCCGGGAAGGCGGGCTGGACTCGACGTTCTGGGCCGGGCCGGAAACCATCAGCCGGCGCATGCACAGCGGTGAAGTGCCGGTGGAGGCTGTCGTGGCCCAAGGTGTCAAACGCTTGTTGTGCTGGAGAAGGTGCTGGGGAGACGCGGATTGTGGGGCAAGGGATGCTGGATGCGCCGGCGTGGCAATGGCCGGAATAGAGGGTGACTGCACAGGCCTCATCGGGGGCAAGCCCTAATGCCAGTCAGTTAAGGCTTTTTGTAGGAGCGAGCTTGCTCGCGAAGAACTCAGAGCCCCCGCGTTTATTCAGAATGAACGCGTTGCCTAGACGTTTTTCGCGAGCAAGCTCGCTCCTACAGTGGAGCACTTTCGCTTAACTGAATGGCATTAGGGCAAGCCCCCGATAGCGGCAGAACAGCCAACACAAAAGCCAGGCCTCAGCCCTGCCACTTCCCGCCTTCAACAATCACACTCTCAGGCTTGGTGTCATCGCTCAGCTCTTTACGCACATATTGGTCATAGAGCTTGAGCAAGAACTTCTCTTCGCCCAACTTGGCCAACTCGGCATTCACCCAGTCGCGCAGTTCGATATTGCCCTTCTTCACCGCCGGGGCAATCGGTGCTTCGTCACCGAGCTTCTGCTCCAGCACGCGGTAGCCGGGGTTCTGCTTGGCCCAGCTGAACAGCACCAGGTTGTCCTGGGCGTAGGCATCGCCACGGCCGGCCGACAGCGCTTGCAGCGACTCGGAGTTTTTCTCGAACTTGAGCAGCTTCCAGTCCGGGTGGTTCTTGGTCAACCAGATGTCGGCGGTGGTGCCGGTGGTGACGATGGTGGTGCGGGTGGCCAGGTCATCCAGGTTCTTGACCGGGCTGTCGTTCGGCACCAGCGCCTGTACCGCGACTTTCAGGTTGGGGTTGGTGAAGTCCACCGCTTCCTTGCGCTCAGGGGTCACGGTCATGTTGGCGAGGATCAGGTCGACTTTGTCGCTTTGCAGGAACGGGATACGGCTGGCCGGCTCCACCGCGACGAACTCGACTTTGTTTTCATCGCCCAACAGGTCCTTGGCGAATTGGCGGCCGATGTCGGTATCGAAACCGACGTAGCGGCCGGCTTCGTTGACGAAGCCGAACGGCGGCTTGTCGGTGAAGACGCCGACGATCAGCTTGTCGCGGGCCTTGATCTTATCGATGGCACTCACCGCGCTGGCGGCAGGTTTGGCAGGCTCTTCGGCCTTCTTGTCGCAGCCGGCCAGTAACGCGACGGCAAACAGTGGCAGCAGTAACTTTTTCATAGCAGCTCCGGTTCCTTGATCTTTCTGGGCAGTGTTGAAACAAAGGAGAACTTCTCCAGGAACTGCTGCGCGCGTGCGGTTTGCGGGTTCGTAAAGAATGCCTCGGGGGTGTTGTGTTCGAGGATGCGACCGGCCTCCATAAACACCACGCGGTCGGCGACGGCGCGGGCGAAGGCCATTTCGTGGGTGACAATCAGCAGGGTCATGCCGTCGCGGGCCAGGCCCTGGATGACTTCCAGCACTTCCTTGACCATTTCCGGGTCGAGGGCGGCGGTGACTTCGTCAAACAGCATGACCTGAGGGTTCATGCACAGCGAACGGACGATGGCGATGCGTTGCTGCTGGCCGCCGGAGAGCTGGCGTGGGAAGGCGTCGCGCTTGTCGGCCAGGCCCACGCGCGCCAGCAGTTTTTCCGCCTGCTCACGCGCTTCACGCGGGTCGCGCTTTTGCACCTTCAAGGGGCCGAGCAGAATGTTGTCGAGCACGCTCATGTGCGGGAACAGGTGGTAGCTCTGGAACACCATGCCGATGTCCTGGCGCACCTGGCGCCAGTCGGTATGTTTTGCCAACAGCTCGTTGCCGGCGAACCGCAAGTGTCCGCTGTGAGCCACTTCCAAGCCATTGAGGCAGCGCAGCAAGGTGCTTTTGCCGCAACCGCTGGGACCGAGGATCACCACCACTTCGCCGCTGTGCACGCTCAGGTCGATGCCCTTGAGCACCTGCTGTTCGCCGAAGAATTTGTTGAAACCCTGAAACTCGATCAATGCGCTCATGCTTGGGCCCAGCGCCGTTCCAGCACCTTGGAGGCGGCCGACAACGGGTAGCAGATAAAGAAGAAAAACAGGAACAGCGCGCCGTAGATCAGCACCGACTCATAGGTGCGCTCGATGATTTGCTGGCCGACCTTGATCACATCCACTACGCCGATCAGCACGGCCAGGGAGCTGGTCTTGATGATCCGCGTGTAGACATTGATGGTCGGCGGCGTCATGCGTTTCAGGGCCTGGGGCAGCAGCACGTAGCCGTACAGCTGCGGGTCGGACAGCCCGATCGACAAGCCGGCTTCGCGCTGGCCACGGGGCAGCGAATGCAAGGCGCCGCGCACCACTTCGCCGACTTCGCTGGCGCCCCACAACGACAACACCAGCACCGCACACCAGAAACTGGGGATGCTCAGGCCGAAGAAGATCGGCAGGCCGAAAAACAACAGGTACAGCCAGACCAGCACCGGAATGGCGCGAAACAGTTCCAGGTAAACCCGCAGCAGCGCATTGATCACGCGGTTGTCCAAGGTGCGCAATACGCCATACAACACGCCGCCGACCGTGCTGAAGGCGATGCTCAAGAACGAAATCGACAGGGTTTGCGCAGCGCCCTTGCCCAGTTGCGGCAACGACACCCATAACAATTCAAGACCCGAACTGGCCATGCTGGAGCCTCCTTTCCAAGCGGCTGAGCAACAGCGACAACGGCAAGAACAGCAGCACGCAGATCAGCGTCAATACGGCGAGCATTTCGTAGGTCTTGTAGTAGAGCGCGATGTAGCTCTTGGTGGTGTAGAGAATCTCCGGCACCGCCACAGCGGAAACCACCGTGGTCTCCTTGAGCAGAAAGATGAAATTGGCGAACAGCGCCGGCAGGCTGAGGATGCCGGCCTGGGGCAGAATCACATGGCGCAGCAGCTGCCAGTCGGACAGGCCGATGGACTTGCCTGACTCGATCTGCGCCGTTGGCACCGCTTCCACACCGGCGCGCAGCACTTCGGTGAGGTAGGCGCCGCCGAGGAAGGTCATGGTGATGATCGCCGCCCAGAACCCGGAAATATTCAAGCCCAGGGCCGGCAGCGCGAAATACACGAAGAACAGTTGAATCAGCAGCGGCGTGTTACGCGCAAGCTCCACATACAGCGCCACCAGCCGCGACAGATAGGGCGTGCGAAACACCAGCAGCGCCGCGTTGATCAGCGCCACCAGCAAGGAGGTGGCAATGGCGATCAGACCCACTTGCAGCGTCACCCCGACCGCTTTGAGAAACGCCGGCAGGGTGCTGAGGATAAATGCGAAATCGAAGGTCATGTGCAGTCCAAATCGCCGCATGGGTAATGCCGCGAGCGCAGTCCGTTCCGGCGTGGATAACGTCGGGTAGCGCGAACTTTAAAGGTATAAAAAGCAAAGTTTAAATACCGAAATAGCATATTGATATCACCCAAATAGCTAACCTATTGGGGGATTGCCTAACCGAGCGCAAGACGTGAACGCGTCGATAAAAAAGCCCCGCCGACAGGCGAGGCTCTCAACACTATTTAGCCCCTCTTCAGCGCGTCGGGCTGGCCGCCACCGGCCATTGCTTTGGTAGCGCTGTTTTGCTGCTCTTCGGTCTCAAAATTGACGTAGTTGTCGGGGAATTTGAAATGGGAATCCACGAGCTTCCAGTACTCTTCGTTTTGCGGCTTTGCTTTGTCCCATATTCGATCAGCCAGAGAGCGGGCGTCGCTGCGCACCAGATCCGGCTGCCCCTTCGCTTGCTGTATCACTTTGTCGACGTGCCCGCGTAATGCATTGGGGCCGGTGGTTTCAATAGTGCTTTTATTCGGGCGACTGAAGTAACGGTCACCGCCGTACTCATTGCCCTTCATGGAACGGTAGTTGTTGCCGATGTCATCAATCAGGCTGGACAGCATCGCACTCTGGGCATGGCTGGAAAATAAGGCGTTGGCGAAATAAGGGGTGGCGCTGCCCTTTGCGTCATTTTTGCCTTCAGCCATGCCGACCAGCATTAAATCGGGATGGGCATGCAGTGCGCCATCGAGGGGTCGTACGCTCTCCAGATCAATATCCGTATAAGTGCCCGCATAACGATTGACGATTTCATAACGTGCCACGTCCGAGGCTGCAGCATAGCCACCGTTGCGTCCGATAATTTCGTGTTGATACACGTCTTTGTTCTGTAATCGAATGTCCGAGGGATTGCTCAGGTCACGAATCTGAATGTTCTTTTGATCGGCAAACCGCTCTTTTAAACTCGTCAGCGTACTGATATCACGGGGAGGGTTACTCGCATAACGGTCCCAGGATTTTGTCGTCTGGTCCAGAATCACGGCTTCTGCTTGATAAAACTTATCGTCGGTGCGCTGCGCGTAACGCTCAAATCGGTCAAGTACCTGCCGAGCGTTAGCAGCGGTCACGTTTCCACCTTCGGGCAGCAGTAGCGCTTTCAACTGTTTGTTACTTGAGGCAGACAGCTCTTTGTTCAACTCGCTGATGACTTGTGACTGTTCTGCAGGTTTACGCTGCCTGGGAGATTCCGTAGTCACTTTGAGCTGGCTGAATAAACCGCGAATGGGACGCTCTGATTGATAGCCTGGATAAATAGCTTCCGCCTTTGCCTGCGCGGACTTATTCGTGGCGTAAGCATCAAATTGAGTGGAATCCACCCAAAGCGTGACTTCATGGTTAGGGTTCTTGGCTGCCCACTGACGCAAGTATTCATCCTGCTTGACGCTTGGTTCCGAGCCCACCCACACCATATGGATATTGTTCGGGACGGGCTTGAATTCGCTTAGAGGGTAGGTGGATTCAAAGCTCTTAGGGCTCTGGGGCTGGGCCGCTACCGGACTCATGCTTGGGGAGGTGGTGAGCAGTTGATGCGAAGAGACATGCTGAGTCATAACTATTGGCTCCAAAAAGCTGACAACACTTGCCGGCGCCTCCATGCGTTAATTCCTTCATCGACTCCAAGCCTGCGGGTAAAAAAACAAAAAAACAAAGATACAAATGTAAGATTATTTAAGAAACATAAGCCGGCAATTCAAGAAAACATCCAATGGAACTAATCCACAAACAAAACCAATAAACTCCCTTAATGTAACGGGTATAAAGTTGCGCTCCACAACTTAACGCCTCACTTCGGCGCCCTGTATCTGTCACAAAAAAAACGCCGGCGCTTTATTAGCCACCGGCGTTGAAACCTTGAAGGGGGTTTTGACTTACATCAGAACGCCGGCACCACCGCACCGTTGTACTTCTTCTCGATGAAGGCTTTGACTTCGGGGCTGGTCAGGGCCTTGGCCAGTTTCTGGATCGCGTCACTGTCCTTGTTGTCCGGGCGAGCGACCAGGAAGTTCACGTAGGGCGACTTGGCGTCTTCGATGATCAGCGCGTCTTTGGCTGGGTTCAGACCGGCTTCCAGGGCGTAGTTGGTGTTGATCACGTCCAGGTCAACCTGGTCGAGTACGCGGGGCAGCAGCGCCGACTCCAACTCCTTGAATTTGAGGTGCTTGGGGTTGTCTTTGATGTCCTTGAGCGTGGACAACGGGTTGGTCGGGTCTTTCAGGGTGATCAGACCGTTCTTCTGCAGCAGCAACAGGGCGCGACCACTGTTGGAGCCTTCGTTCGGGATGGCCACAGTGGCGCCATCTTTGAGCTCAGAGATGTTTTTGACTTTTTTCGAGTACCCGCCGATAGGTTCAACGTGCACGCCGACGACGGTCACCAGGTTAGTGCCTTTGCCCTTGTTGAAGTTTTCCAGGTACGGCAGGGTCTGGAAGTAGTTGGCGTCCAGGCGCTTCTCGGCCACTTGCACGTTCGGCTGTACGTAGTCGGTAAAGACTTTGATCTGCAGGTCTACGCCTTCCTTGGCCAGGGTTGGCTTGACCAGCTCAAGGATCTCGGCGTGCGGGATCGGGGTGGCGGCCACCACCAGTTTCTCGTTGGCCTGGGCGAAGCTGGCAGTCAGGGCAGCCGCCAGTGCGGTAAACAACAGAACCTTTTTCATGCAATGTCCTTCTAACGACCGTTTTTATGTGGAGTGCCAGCGAAGTGCTATCGCGGCGTGGAGTGGACAATACCTAGATTTTTTATTCCCGAACAATATCTTTTATTCACGTTGATATTCCATTTTGCTCATACAGGAAGGTACGCAGCGTCTCCCGTTCGGTGGGACTGGCGTTCGCGAAAATCCGCTGCACCAGCTCCAAGGGCGAGCCGGCGGCGGGAAGGTTCAGATGCTCGGGCAGAATCTCATCGCCGCTGCTCACCAACAGGGCAAAGTGGATAACGTTTTCCAGCTCGCGAGTATTGCCCGGCCAGCTATGACGTTCCAGCACGCGCTGGGCGGCGTCGCTGATCAGCGGCACCGGCAGTTCCAGGCGCTGGCTGTAGATGCCCAGGAAGTATTCGGCCAGGGACAGGATGTCGCCGACCCGCTCGCGCAATGCCGGCAGGTCCAATTGACCTTCGCTCAGATAATGGAACAGGCGCTCATGGAACTTGCCCGCTGCCACCGCCTGGGCCAGGTCGATGCTGGTGGCGGCCACCAGGCGCACGTCCACCGGGCTGGGTTGGTGGGCGCCGACGCGGGTGACTTCGTGGTTTTCCAGGGCGGCGAGCAATTTGACCTGGATCGGCAACGGCAAATCGCCGATTTCGTCCAGGTACAGCGTGCCGCCATTGGCCGAACCGAACCACCCCGCCCGGCTGCTCGCCGCGCCGCTATGGCTGCCGGCGGCATAGCCGAACAGCTCCGCGTCGGCATAAGTCGGGCTGATCGCGCCGCAATTGACCGACACAAACAAGCCCGAGCGATCACTGCCACGGTGAATATGCCGCGCCAGCAGCTCTTTGCCGCTACCGGTCTCGCCGCGAATCAACACGGGCAGCGCACGCGGTGCGAGACTTTCCAGCTCTTCGCGCAGCTGCCGCGAACGTGGGTCGACGAACACCAGCGCCTTGGCGCGGATGCTCAGCGGGCTTTTTTCGGCATCGGGGAAGGTCAGCAATGGCTGGCCGTAGGTTTCATGCAGACTCATGGCAGGCTCCCGCCCCCATCCACTCAGGGACAGGGCGTTGAAATAGGTTATGCACGGCGCCGAGCGTGATGCTCGAGGCGATTTTGCAGGCGATAGAGGTACGCGAAACCCTGCTCCCAGCGTTGGTGGCCGGACTTCACATTGATATGCCCGGCCCCCGACAGGATGCCGGCTTCGGCGCCCCAGTGACGCGCCAGCTCCAACGCCCGTGGCGCGCTGACGGCACTGTCGTTGTCGGAACTGACCACTTGGCTGGGAAACGGCAACAGGTCGGTAGGAATCGGCGCAAAGTTGCGCAGGGCGGGGGCGCAGGCCGGACGTTCGACGTCCGCCGGGGCCACCAGCAAGGCTCCGCGCACCTGGCGCAGGAAATTCACAGGCGCGGTGGCCGCCCAATGCGCCACGGTGATGCAACCCAGGCTATGGGCGATCAGGATCACCGGCGTGCTGTCGGCGGCGATGGCCTCGGCCAACGCCGCCACCCAGTCTTCGCGGCGCGGCGTAAGCCAGTCATCCTGCTCCACGCGAGCACTGTTGGGCAGGCTGTTCTGCCAGTGACTTTGCCAATGATCTTCTGGCGATCCTTGCCAGCCCGGCACGATCAGGTAACGAATCGATTCGCTGTGCATGGGTGTGCCCTCCTGCAGCGTTTAACGTTGCAGACCAGTATAGGGACGCGGTTTATATTCGTTAAGGAATAAGAAGCTATTTATTAATAACCAAAATCTCAATCCCGCACGCAGTCAAATGTGGGAGGGGGCTTGCCCTAATGCCAGTCAGTTAAGGACGAACACTGTACCTGTGGCGAGGGAGCTTGCTCCCGCTGGGCCGCGAAGCGGCCCCAAAAATGGGACTGCTGCGCAGTCCAGCGGGAGCAAGCTCCCTCGCCACAGGTTACTTTTTACCCTTTCTACTTCTTAACTGACTAGCATTAGGGCTTGCCCCCGATAGCATTCTGTCAGTCAGCACATCTGGTACTGATACACCGCTATCGGGGGCAAGCCCCCTCCCACATTTATCTCATCGGCGATCCAAAAAAAAAGGCCGCACCCTGCCAAGGAAACGGCCCAAAAATCGTCGAGGCTTTGTTGCGACTCAACGTGCGGTAATCACCGACAGCTTGGTTATCCCCGCGCGCTCGATAGACGCCATGGCTCGCGCCACTTCGCCGTAGTTCACGCCATCGTCAGCCTGCAGTTGCACCCGCACATCGGGGTCCTTGGCCTTGGCCGCCTGCAGCTTGAACTCCAGCAGGTCCGGCTGGATTTCGTCCTTGTTGATAAACAGTTTGCCGGCACCGTCGATGCTCACCACCAGCGGGTCTTTCTGCTCGACCGGGGCCACGGCCTCGGTCTTGGGCAAGTTGATCGGAATCGCATTGGTGAGCAGCGGCGCGGTGACGATAAACACCACCAGCAGCACCAGCATCACGTCTACCAGCGGCGTGACGTTGATCTCGCTCAGCACCTCGTCGCTGTCTTGGGTGGAGAAGGCCATGTCAGGAGGCCTCCTTCACTTTTTGCGGTTGGGCGGCGCTGGTCTTGGTCAGCGCTGGGTGCAACAGCACGCGAAAGGCGTTTTTCTGCGCGAGGCTGTAGAAGTCGTGGGCAAAGTCGTCCAAGTCGGCAGCCGTCAGCTTCAGGCGACGCAGGAAATAGTTGTAGACCAGCACCGCCGGCACCGCGACGGCAATCCCCACGCCCGTGGCGACCAGCGCCGCACCGATGGGGCCCGCCACGGTTTCCAGGCTGGCCGAACCGGCGGCGCTGATGCCCTTGAGCGCCTCCATGATGCCCCACACCGTGCCGAACAAGCCGATAAACGGCGAGGTGCTGCCGATGCTGGCGACCACGGCCAGACCGGTTTCCAGGGAGCGGCGTTCACGCACGATCTGCTGGCGCAAGGCACGTTCAAGGCGGTCCTGATGATTGATGGCCTGACTCAGGTCAGCCGCGTGCTGGGTATCGCCGACCTGGATCGCGGCGTAACCGGCATGGGCTACTCGGGCCGCCGCGCCCGGTTGGGTTTCGGTCAATTCGGCGGCGGCGTCCAGGCTTGAGGCAGCCCAGAATTTTTTATGAAACCGGCGATCCTGGGCCTTGAGGCGCCCGAATTGCACGCCCTTCAACAACGCCAATCCCCAGGTGGCGACCGAAAAGACCACCAACAGCCAGATCACCGCGCTTTCAATGGATTCAAGTGGAGATGCCAAAGCCATGATGTGTTCCCTCTGTGCAGCTGAATAATTAATGGATCTTGAAATCGATCGGCACGCTGACCCAGCCGTCCTGGGCCACGTCACCCTGCTTGGCCGGCACGAAGCTCCAACGCTTCACGGCGGCCAGTGCGGCGTCATCGAGTTGCTGGCGACCGCTGCTTTTCTGCAGCTGGATCTCACCCGGTTTGCCGCTGGCCAGTACGTGCACCCGCAACAACACGGTGCCCTCCCAGCCGCGGCGCTGAGCCAGCGACGGGTATTCCGGCGCCGGGTTCTTCAGGTACGCGGCGTTGGCCGAAGCGGGCGTTACCGGGGCCGGCGCAGGCGGTGCAACAGGTGCCGGCGGCGCGGGTACAGGCGGCGCGGGCGGCTGTTCGATCGCCTTGGGTACCGGCTTGGGCTCAGGTTTGGACACGGGCTTGGGTTTGGGTTTAGGAATCGGTTTGGGCGGCGCCGGCTTGGCGGCCAACTCATCCACCACCGGCGGCGGCTCGACCATCGCAGGTGGCGGCGGCACGGGCGGTGGCGGCTCGACCACGGGTGGCGCCGGCCGGGAAAACTCGATGGTCATCGGCGGAATTTCCGGCGGCACCACTGGCAGCACCGGAGTGGGCTTCTGGCTCACCCAATAGATCACGGCGCCGTGCAAGGCCAACACCAACAAGCCCAACAGAATGCCTTCGCGTCGGCTGGAAAACCGCTTGGGGGTCTGTTGCAGGCGTAACTGCCCCAACGGCGCACGGTGCGGCCGGCCAAGGTCGACCAACTCACCACCCGGTGCCAGGCGCCATTGCGCCTCTTGTGCACTGGCGGCGGTCTGGACATTGCCCATTGATTCACTCCCTACGGCTTTAAGACCAAAAAACCGACAGGCCTGCTTGAAAGGCCGTCGAGGGCTGAATCATCGGGGTTGAGCGCTTATCTCTTAAAGTAATCTTTAAAGTTATGGATATATCTGAAGCGAATATAAAAATACGTCCCCTGCGTCAAGCCCGCGTCTTCCGTGGCTTTGCGCGAAGCGCTTGTTTTTGCATGCGTTTACGGCATACAAAATATTCAGCGAAGGCATGGTTCAAACGGGATTTGCGTCGCACCAGGCAAGCAACTCACCACGGGCGTGCTCAGGCTGTCGACCCAGCACAACGGCTGGCATACTCCCTGCCTCTTTTTGCACTCCGGCAGGTCCTGCATGACGCTTAACCATTCGATCGCCAGCAAGCTCGCAGGCTGGGGCCTCCTGGTGGTCCTGGGACTGAACCTGCGGCCCATCCTCAGCTCCATCAGCCCGCTGCTCGGTGAAATTCGCCAAGCCACCGGCCTGAGCTTTCAGAGCAGTGCCTTGCTCACCAGCTTGCCGGTGGTGTGCATGGGGTTGGTGGCGCTGGTGGGCGTGCGGGTAGAAGCACGGCTGGGTGAGCGGCGCGGTATTGCGCTGGGACTGGTGATGATTTTGCTGGCGTGCCTGGCGCGCTGGCTGATGGGCCAGGCCTCGGCGCTGTTGGTCACGGCATTGCTCGGCGGCGCGGGTGTGGCGCTGATCCAGGCGTTGGTACCGGCGATGATCAAGCGCGAATTTCAGCACCGAGTGCCGGTGGCGATGGGCGTGTATTCGGCGTCGCTGATGGCCGGTGGAGGGCTCGCGGCGCTGCTCAGCCCGGTGGTGGCCACGTATTTCCAGCAATGGCAGGCGGGCCTGGGCGTGTGGCTGTTGCCGGCGCTGGGGGCGTTGTTGCTATGGGCAGGGTTGCCACTGGGCGCCGCCCGAAATACACAGGTTGCCCCGGCCTTCAAAGGCCTGCGCAACCGCCGCGCCTGGCTGCTGGCGCTGTATTTCGGCCTGGTCAATTGCGGCTACATGAGCATGGTGGCCTGGCTGCCCGCCTACTATCAGCAACTGGGTTGGGGCGTGCTGCCCAGCGGCTCGTTGCTGGCGTTCATGACCATTTTCCAAGTAATCGCCGCGCTGTTGATGCCAGTACTGGCGCAACGTGGGATCGACCGTCGCCCGCTGCTCGGCTTCAGCCTGTTGGCGCAAACCCTCGGCTACCTCGGCCTGATCATCGCGCCCACCGCATTCCCCCACCTATGGGTGGCCTTGTGCGGGTTCGGCCTGGGTGCGTGCTTCGCCCTGAGCCTGCTGCTGACCCTCGACCATCACCGCGACCCACGCCAGGCCGGGCAACTGGCGGCCTTCGTACAAGGCGTGGGCTTTTTGATCAACGCTATTTCGCCGTGGTTGACCGGCTGGCTGCGCGAACTCACCGGCCACTTCGTCAGTGCCTGGGTCGTGCTCACGGTAACGGCGGTGGCGATGCTGCTGGTGACGCGGGTGTTCAGCCCGGCCACCTACCGCACCGGGCTAGAAGTCGTAGCGCCCGGTCACGCCTAGGGTACGCGGCGTGCCCAGCAGGCCTTCGTAACCGCCGTTGCCGCCGGTCCACAGGGTGGTGTAGTAGGTTTTGTCGAAGGCGTTTTTCAGCCACAACGACACATCCCACTGGCCTTGCTCGTAGTTGCCGCGCAGGCCAGTGGAGAGGTTGACCAGCGCATAGGCGGGGATCTGCCCGTAGTCGGAATCTTCCACCGTGCCCACCGCCTTGGAGCGGAAGGCATAACTGGCGGTGACGTAGGGTTCAAAGCCGTTATCCAGGTTCCACTTGTACTCGCCGTTGGCATTGGCAATCCATTTCGACGCGCCCACCACTTGGTGCCCGGTCAAGTCGCAGGACGCCTGCGCACCGGGGCGCAGGCTGACTTCCGGCGGGCATGGCGCGTCCTTGTAAGACAGATAACTCACGTCGTTGAACGAGCCGTTGATATTCAGCGTCAGGCCCTTGATCGGCACCAGGGTGCTTTCCACTTCAACGCCCCGCGAGCGCACGGAGCCGGCGTTGGTGAGGTATTGCACACGGTTGTCCTGGTCGTAGGCGTTGGTCTGGTAGCCGTTGACCTGGGTCCAGAACAGGTTGGCATTGAGCTGCAGGCGTCGATCCCACAACGTGCTCTTGAAACCCAACTCGGCATTGTTGGCCCGCTCGGTGCCGATCAGCAGCGAGTCGGCCCCGGCCGTCGGCGCCGAGCCCACCGCCAGGTTGACGCCACCGGACTTCTCGCCGTGGGACAGCGTCGCGTAGCCCAGCAGGTTGTCGTTGAAGTGATAACTGAGATTGAGCAGCCCCGACGGCGTGGCGCTGTATTGCGTCAGGTCACCCGAGTCATACGCCCCGGCACGCCCGCGCCGCGCCGTGGCAGCCGCGCCGCTGACCGCTGCGCCGCCGAGCGGGGCATTGCGTGTCACCCAGGCACTTTTTTCTTCGTAGGTGCCGCGCAGGCCGGCGGTGAAATCCAGGCGTTCAGTCAGGTGCCAGGTGCCTTGGGCGAACAGCGCAAAGCTGTCGGTGCGGATGTGCCCGTTGCCGACGCTGCTCACATTATTCAACGAGCCGGTCGGCGTGCCGTTCCAGATGTCCGCCTTGGGGCCGTAGTAGGCGAAGGCTTGGTTATCCAGGTCTGAGCCGAAGTAGTAGGCGCCGAGCACGTAGTCGAAGAACCCGCCCTGGGGTGAAGCCAGGCGAAATTCCTGGGACCACTGTTTGTCTTCCACCGATACGCCGGCGTTATACGAGGCCGGCACGTTAAGCCCGTCATCATTGCGCGGGGTGAAATTCCACCAGCGATAGGCGCTGACCGACGTCAGGGTGAAATCGCTCGGCAAGGTCCAGTTGGCCTCCAGCGACGTTCCGCCCTGAAACACCGTGACGTGCTGGTCATTGTCCAGATTGACCTTGCGGTGGGTGCCGTCGACCAGCGTGGCGCCCGCTGCGTTGGCCCTGGACTGGTAGAGGTTGGTACCGTTGATGGTCGGCCCGGTGCTGTAGAGCACACGGGTACCGGCGCTGGAATCCTCCTCGTTGTAGTCACCGATCCAGCGCAGGTTGAACGCCTCATTGGGCTTGTACAGCAGTTGCCCGCGAAAGCCCTGGCGTGAACCGCCATTGAGGTCGTGCCCGTCATGCTCGTTCTTGATGTCGCCGTCGCTGCGCGTGCGATAGGCCGAAAAGCGCCCGGCCAGTTCATCGCTCAGCGGGCCGGAAATCGTGCCCTTGGTCTGGAAATAACCGTCCTCGCCCAGCGAGGTTTCGATGCTGCGCTCCGGGGTGAAACTCGGCGCGCGCGTGCTGATATTGATCACCCCCGCCGTGGTGTTCTTGCCGAACAACGTACCTTGCGGGCCGCGCAGCACCTCGAGCTGCTCGATGTCCATGAGGTCGAACACCGCCATGCCGGGACGGCCGAGGTACACGTTATCGATATACAACCCCACGCTGCCTTCCAGGCCGTCACTGGCCGGGTTGTTGCCCAGGCCGCGAATCGACACGCTGGACTGGCGCGCATGCATATAGGCGACGTTGACGCTGGGCACCAGTTGCTGCAAATCCTGAATCCGGTACACCCGCTGGCTCTCCAGCGCTTGGCCGCCGACCACGCTCATGGGCGTCGGTACCGCCTGGGCGCTTTCGGTGCGCCGCCGTGCGGTGACCGTGACGGTTTCCAGCTGACCACTGGCGCTTTCGCCCGCAGGCGCCGGCTCGGCCGCGTGGCTGGGCGTCCAACCGGCACTGCCCGCGAGCAACAGGGCCAAGGGCAGGCGCTTGAGCGTCCAGGGAGAGCAAGGTAAAGCGGGCGTGAACAGACTCATGAGCGGCTCCGGAACCCGGGAATATTCAATCTCTGATATTCCTTTAGGTTATTTATTTATGTTTTTACGAACATTTACTGCATAAGAGATAGCCTTTATAAGGAGTCGACCTAATGCATAGCCAATGCATTTCCCGGATATTTTTGATGTGAAAAATGCATATCGACCTGCGCCAGCTTCGCCACTTCATCGCCCTCGCCGAACAACGCAGTTTTGTCGCGGCGGCGTTGACGGTGAACCTGTCGCAATCGGCCTTCAGCCGCAGCATCCAGGCCCTGGAACACAGCGCCGGCTGCCAGTTGGTGGACCGCGGGCGCAAAGACCTGGCGCCGACCAAACAAGGCCAGGTGCTGCTCGAACACGCCCGGCGCCTGGTCAGCGGCGCGCAGCAACTGGCTAACGAAATCAGCCAATTCAATGGCCTCGAGGCGGGCGAACTGCGCTTCGGTTGCGGCCCGGCGCCGGCGGGCGGCTTGATCCCCCGCGCCATCGGCAGTTTTATCGGGCGCTATCCCAAGGCCCGCGTGCAGTTCCAGGTGGACGACTGGGAAAGCTTGAGCAAACGCCTGCTCAGCGAAGAGTTCGAATTCTTCGTCGCCGACACCCGTCATTTCGAGGCCAACCCCGACTATCACACCCATCGCCTGCGCCCGCGCCGCTGGTACTTCTGCTGCCGCGTCGGCCACCCCCTCGCCGCCCGCGACAGCGTCAGCGCCGCCGAACTGATGAGCTATCCGCTGGCCGTGACCATCCGCCCACCGAACCTGCGCAAAGTCATCGTCGACCTCAGCGGCCGACCGGATTACCTGCCCAATGTCGAATGCGAAAACGGCTACAGCCTGCTGGGGGTAGTGCTGCGCTCGGACGCCATCGGTATCGTCAGCGCCAACAGCGACGTGCTGCAGATGGCTCGCGGCGAATTGGTGTGCCTGACGATCGACGGCCTGGATGAAAACCTGGAGGAGCGTTACACCCGCTACGGCATCGTCAGCCGCGCGGGGTATCGGTTGTCGCCGCTGGCGGAGGCGATGATTGAGCAGATCAAGGAGATTGATGAGTTGGATGAAGACATTTGTACGCTGGAGAATGTCGCTGTGTGAACCGACGCCATCGGGGGCAAGCCCCATGCATTCACTGCATGAAACCCAGACCCCAAATGCACTTGCCAGCGCCCATCCGAACGGCGAAAACCGTCACCTGTCCTCCGTTCGGTGAAGCCTCATGTCCAAACCCCAACCCGTGCGCAATGTGCTGTACATCATGTGCGATCAACTACGCCGCGATTACCTCTCGTGCTACGGCCATGCGCATTTGCACACCCCCAATATCGACCGCCTCGCCGCTGCCGGCGTGCGTTTCAGCCGGGCTTACACCCAAGGCACCATTTGTGGGCCGTCGCGAATGTCGGCGTACACCGGGCGTTATGTCAGCAGCCACCAGGTGGCGTGGAATGCCGTGCCGCTGCCGCTGGACGAATTGACCATTGGCGACTATCTGCGCCCCCACGGCATCCGTACTGCGCTGGTGGGCAAGACCCACGCCACGCCGAATCTGGATGCGCTGCAACGCGTGAACATCGACCCCGAAAGCGCCCAGGCCGAGCCGCTGAATGAAGTGGGCTTCGACGCCTACTTTCGTCACGACGGCATCTACCCCGACAGCCCGCTGTTCGAGGATAAACGCGAGTCCGCGCCCTACACGCATTACCTGCGCGAACAGGGCTACAGCGGCAGCAACCCGTGGCATGAATGGGCCAATGCCGCACAAGGTGAAAACGGCGAAGTGCTCAGCGGCTGGCATATGCGCAACGCCGGTTTGCCGGCACGGGTCGCCGAGCAGCATTCGGAAACCGTCTACACCACCGACCGCGCCATCGACTTCATCCAGGAGCAGGCCGAGCAACCCTGGTGCCTGCACCTGTCCTACATCAAGCCGCACTGGCCCTATATCGCACCGGCGCCGTACCACGCGTTGTACGCCGCCGAGCATGTCCAGGCGCCGATTCAACCGGAGCAGACCAGCGATCACCCGGTGTACCAGGCGTTCCGCCAGCACCAGGAGAGCGTGAATTTCTCCCGCGACGAGGTGCGGCTCACGGTGGTTCCGACCTACATGGGGTTGATCAAACAGATCGACGACCAGCTCGGGCGGCTGTTCGATTTCCTGCAAAGCAACGGGCGCTGGGATGACACACTGATCGTGTTCACCAGCGACCACGGCGACTTCCTCGGCGACCACTTCCTCGGTGAAAAGGAATTTCTGCTGGAGCCTGCCGTGGGCATTCCCTTGATTGTGCGCGACCCGCGCGCCGGTGCCGATAGCAGCCGCGGCTCGGTGGACGCGCGCCTGGTAGAGACCATCGATGCGCTGCCGACCTTCCTCGACGCCCTCGGCCTGCCCGCCGCCGATCACCGCCTGGAAGGCCGCTCGCTGATCCCGCTGCTGCATGGTCAGCCGACCCCTTGGCGCCAGTATGCGATTGCCGAATACGACTACGCCTTCCAGGCGCCGGCCCGCGAGCGCCTGGGCCAGCCGATCGACCGTTGCCGCATGACCATGGTGCGCAGTGAGCGCTGGAAATACCTGGCGTACGACGGCTTTCGCGCGCAGCTGTTCGACCTGGAAAACGACCCGCAGGAAGTGCACGACCTGGGCGCCGATCCGGCCTATGCCCAGGTGCGCGAGACACACCTGGGTTATCTGTTCGAGTGGCTGCGTGGGTTGAAGCGGCGCACGACCATCAGCCACACGGAGATTGAAGTGCGTGGTCAGTGGTTTCGCTACGGGGAGCCAGAGGCGGAGAAGGTCGTGCAGATCGGGGTCTGGTAAGGCCTATGATCGTTCCCACGCTCTGCGTGGGAATGCAGCCCGTGACGCTCTGCGTCACCTGTGCGCGGTAGCGGGACGCGGAGCGTCCCAGGAGGCATTCCCACGCGGAGCGTGGGAACGATCATCTCTGTGAATTTAAAGGCCTTTGGTGGTCTGGCTGCGTTGGCCCTGCACACCCACCGGCACATCGCCCTTGAGCGTCACCCGGCGCACGATGCGTTCCTGGGTGCCGTAGTCATCCACCGCGTAATGCTGGGTGGCGCGGTTGTCCCAGATGGCCACGTCGCCGCTGTTCCAGCGCCAGCGCACGGTGTTTTCCAGGCGGGTGACGTGGCTTTGCAGCAGGTTGAACAGTTGCGTCGAGTCGGCCTGGGAGTAGCCTTTCAGGCGTTTGACGAAATGCCCCAGCAGCAGGGTTTTCTCGCCACTGACCGGATGCACGCGCACCACCGGGTGCTCGGTTTCATACACCGTCGAGGTGAACACCTTGCGGTACTCCTCAAGCTTCTCCACCGCCACGTCCGGCTTGCGCGCGGCGTAGTCGTACTCGTTGCTGTGAATGGCCCAGAGGTTGTCCGCCAGGGCGCGCAGTTCGACGCTGAGGTCGTTGTAGGCGGCCGCCGTGTTGGCCCAGACGGTGTCACCGCCGGAGGCTGGCGCCAGCACTGAACGCAGGATCGAGGCTTTCGGGTAGGCGTCGACGAAGGTCACGTCGGTGTGCCAGGAATTGGCGCGCTGGCCGCGGGTGCCGTCCAGCTCCATCAAAAAGCGCGTGCCGTCGCGTACCGGCACAGTCGGGTGCGCAATCGGCTCGCCGAGCAGATGGGCGAAGGCTTCCTGGCTCTGGTCATCGAGGTGCGTTTGCTCGCGAAAGAAGATCACCTTGTACTGCACCAGCGCTTGCTGGATGGCTTCGACCGTGGCGGCATCGAGGTGACCGGACAGTGTGATGCCACGAATCTCGGCACCGATGCGGCCGGCAACCGGATGAATCTCCAGTGCCTGGGCGATGGGTTGAACAGCTAATGCGGCGTTGCTCATTGTAGTGACCCTCATGTGCCTGCGGATGGTGGAACGCTCGCCGACAACGCTCTATTCATATGCCTTTTAGATCTAGCAATTGAACCAATGCTTCGTTGACGGAATAAGAGCTTGCATTTAAAACCTCAGCTGCGTCGCTCGCAAATGCCTTCGACCTATTTTTCAAATGCCGGGAATGCATATGGATCTTCGTCAGCTGCGCTACTTCATCGCCCTCAACGAACACCGCAGTTTTGTGCGTGCGGCGGACGCCATGGGCATCACGCAACCGGCGTTCAGCCGCAGTATCCAGGGGCTGGAACAGGAGTTTGGCTGCGTGCTGGTGGACCGTGGCCACAAGGACCTGCGCCCGACACCGGAAGGTCAGGTGGTGCTGCAACACGCCCTGACCCTGGTGCATGGCGCCGCCTTGCTGAGCAGTGAAGTCACGCGCATGACCAAGCTCGATGCCGGCGACCTGCGCTTCGGCTGCGGCCCGGCGCCCGCGGTGAAGCTGGTGCCGGATGCGGTGGCGCGTTTTATCGGCGCGCACCCGAAAATCCGCACCAGTTTCCAAGTGGATAACTGGGAAAAGCTCAGCCGTGCACTGAGCCGTGAGGAGATCGAATTCTTCATTGCCGACATCCGCCAGTTCGAAGCCGACCCGAACTTCCAGACCCGTGCGCTGACGCCCAAGCGCGGCGTGTTTTTCTGCCGCCCGGGGCACCCGCTGCTGGCCAAGGACAGCCTGTCGACCAACGACATGTTCGACTACCCGCTGGCCGCGCCGCTGATCTCCCAGGGCATTCGCAAACTGCTGGCAAACCTGAGCGGGCGCATGGACTTTTCACCGAGCATCCAGACCGAACACTTCCCGGCGCTGGTAAAGATTGTGCTGCAGTCCAATGCCATCGGCGTGGGCACCGAAGAAGCGTTCGCCGAGGACATCGCCCGAGGTGCGCTGGTGCTGCTGCACTGGCGCAATCTGCCGCAGAGCCTGGAGACCCTGAGTGCGCGGTGCGGGGTTGTCAGCCGTACCGGGTCACGCTTGTCGCCGGCGGCCAAGGCGATGATCGAGACGTTGGTTGAGGTAGACAGGCAAGAGGTGAGTGTGGCGGTCTGAAGGCCTCATCGGGGGCAAGCCCCCTCCCACATTTGAACTGCGAACACATTCAAAGTGTGGGAGGGGGCTTGCCCCCGATAGCTATGGCCCAGGCACCACTCAGCTCAAAGCCCCGCCGCCACCAACCCAGGCGCCACCCAGTCACTCACCTGAAACGACCGGCGAATCAGCTTTTCCCTGGACGCCAAATCCACTGCATCCTGCAATTTGCCAAGGAACACCGGATCAAGCGTTGCCGGGAAAATCGCGCTGAGCTGCTGGTCTTTCAAATCATTGGTCAGGATCACCGGCGGATAACTGGCCAGCCCCGACACCAGCTCGATGTAGGCCTGCTTGTTGTTGTCATCGGTCAACCACTGCACCGCCTGCTGCTGGGCCTTGAGCAGCTTGGCCACGGCGTCGGGATGCTCATCGACAAACTGTTTGCTGCCTACCAGCACCGCCTGAATGCTGCCGGCGCCGCCGAGGTCCTTGGTGGTCAGGGCGATTTCGGCCAGCCCCTTGGCTTGCAGCGCGGTCAGGTTCGAGCCGCCCCAGGTCGCGTCGATCTGCTTGGCGGCCAGCGCCGCACCGGCCGCGTTGAAATCCAGGTTGATGACTTTCAGGTCTTTCTCATTCAAGCCCTGGCTGGCCAGTGCGCTGTCGAACGACAACTGGCTGGCCGTGCCGCGAAACACCGCGACGCGCTTGCCCTTGAGGTCTTGCAGGGTCTTGATGCCCGAGCCCGGTACCACGCCGAGGTACTGCTTGATGTCCCGTGCCGTTGCACTGAGCAAGCGGGTCTGCAGGCCATTGGAGCGGCCGATGATGGCCGCCAGGTCGCCCAGGTAGGCGAGGTCCACCTGGCCGTTGGCAAAGGCTTCGTTGATCACCGGGCCCGCGCCCTTGAAGTAATTCCACTGAATCGTGATGCCTTGGTCGGCGAAGGCCTTTTCGAAGATCTGCTGTTGGCGCAACACATCGGTGATGCCGCCACCGCTGTGTTGGGTGCCAGCGCTGAGGTCGGGCACGGCAATGCGGATTTCCTTGAGTTCGGCGGCATGCACCAGCCCCGCCAGTGCGGTGCCCGCGAACAGCGTGATAAGACGTTTGAAGGGCAGTTTCATAAGCGCAGCTCCTGGTGGGCGTCGGTCGCCGGGGAGCTGAAAGTAGGCATAGGCTGCTGAAAACTTTAAATACTATAAATTCACAATTTTATAGCTTTCAGCACTATGCGAGCCAAACCGCAGGCTCCAGCGACCTATGCATAAACAGCATCGAAAATATTCTTCGAATGCATTGGATGCGTGCGGAGCGCAGGCTTTAAATGACTTCTCTTATCCCACAATCATCTTGATTACGTTTTTATAAGATCGAAATCACATAACGAAAGGGAAGTCCTCAATGGCCCGGAGCGCACGGTTGAGCCCGCCTCTTACAACGCCCATCCTGCGCTGGCCGTCGTTCAGCCACTGGCTGCTGCCGCTGTCGCTGTTTGCCCTGTGGTGGCTGGCCAGCCGTCAGCAGTGGATGAGCGAACAGATCCTGCCGCCGCCTTCACTGGTCTGGCGCAGCGCGGTGGAACTGGCGGGCGGCGAGTTGTGGAGCCATTTGGCGATCAGCCTGCAGCGCTTGTGCTGGGGCTTGCTGGCGGGCATCAGCGCCGGGGCCTTGCTCGGCGCCTGGCTGGGCTTCAGCGCACGTGCCGAGCGCCTGGTATTTCCGACATTCAGCGCGCTGTCCCAGGTGCCGACCCTGGCGTGGATCCCACTGTTCATGGTGTTTTTCGGCATTGGCGAGACGCTGAAACTGGTGGTGCTGGTCAAGGCCATCGTGGTGCCGGTCACCCTGCATACCCTGGTCGGCGTGCGCGACGCCCAACCGCAGTTGCGTGAGGCTGCGCGGGTGCTGCGCCTGCCCACCCCTCTGCTGATCCGCCGGCTGATCCTGCCCGCCGCCCTGCCGGCGTTCATGGCCGGCGTGCGCCTGGCCCTGGCGGCCGGTTGGACGTCGCTGCTGGCGGTGGAATTGCTCGCCTCCAGCGAAGGCATCGGCTACCTGATGGTGTGGGCGCGCCAGTTATTCATGCTCGATATCGTCTTTGTGTGCATCGTGGTCATCGGCGTGCTGGGCGTGGCGATGGACCGTGGCATCGGCTGGCTGGATCGGCGCTGGGTGCACTGGCCGCATCCGGCCACGGCGCAGATCCGTCGCGGCCCGCGTTACCACGGCTGGCAACGCCTGCAGCCGTGGCTGCTGCCGCTGTTGTTGCTCGCGCTGTGGCAGGTGGCGACGCAACAGGGCTGGGTCGACGCGAATATCCTGGTGAGCCCGTGGACGGTGCTGCACACCACCGCCTCGGGTGTCGCGGATGGCACGCTGTCGGGGGCGCTGGGCAAAAGCCTGGGGCGCACCTTGGGCGGCTTGGTGCTGGGCGGCAGCCTGGGGTTTGCCGTGGGCTTGTGGCTGGGCTTGTCACCGCGCAGTGAGCGGGTACTGGGCCCTACCCTCGCCGCGTTGCGCCAGATCGCCATCTTCGCCTGGGTGCCACTGCTCACGGCCTGGTTTGGCCTGGGGGAATTGGCCAAGTGGGTGTTTATCGGCCTGGCGGCGTTTTTCCCCTTGTTTGTCGCCACCCAGCGCAGCGTGTTGAACCTGTCCCCCCAACTGAGCGAAGCCGCCCAAGTGCTGCGCCTGGACCTGCCCCAACGGCTGCGCTGCCTGATCTTGCCCGGCGCGGCAGCGGGAATTTTCGCCGGCCTGCGCCTGAGCCTGATCTACGCCTGGCTGGGCACCATCGGCGCGGAATACTTCATGCCGTCCAACGGCGGTATCGGCAGCCTGATGATCGGCGCCCAACAGCTGCTGCGCATGGACTTGATCATGAGCGGCATGCTGCTGGTCGGCCTTACCGGCGCCACCCTCAACCTTGTCGGCCAACGCCTGGAAACTCGCGCCACCCGCTGGAGACACGCATGAACGCACCGATTGTCAGCTTCAACCATGTGGGCAAGTCTTTCGATGTGGACGGCTTCGAATTGGAGGCCATCCGTGAGTTCAACCTGCAGATCGCCGAGGGCGAATTCGTTGCGATTGTCGGCTCCAGCGGTTGCGGAAAATCCACGCTGCTGCGCTTGCTGGTGGGGCTGGATACGCAGTTTCGCGGCGAGATTCAGGTGGACGGTAAACCGGTGAACGGCATCGGTGGCGAACGCGGCATTGTGTTCCAGGAACACCGCCTGTTTCCGTGGCTGACGGTGGCACAGAACATTGGCCTGGGTCTGGTCAACGAGCCCTTGAGCGAGGCCGAGCGCAGCCGGCGCATCAGCGACTTTATCGAACTGGTGGGCCTGACTGACTTCACCCGCGCCTATCCTCACCAGTTGTCCGGCGGCATGGCGCAACGGGTGGCGATCGCTCGCGGCTTGGTCGCCAGCCCACGAATTCTGCTGCTGGACGAGCCGTTCGGCGCACTGGATGCGCTGACCCGCCAGCAGATGCAGGACGAATTGCTGGCGATCCGCGCCCGCGCCAGCATCACCACGGTGCTGGTGACTCACGACGTGGAGGAAGCGATTTTCCTGGCCGACCGGGTGGTGGTGATGGAGCCTCGACCGGGACGGATCAAGCAGGTGGTCGAGATTGCCCTGCCCCATCCACGCCAGCGCAGCAGCTTTGAATTCCACCAGTTGCGCGAAGAGCTGCTGCATGAATTGACCAGCGACGATCACTACCAGCCGCCGGCGCGCGAACAGATCCGCGACCTGCCGTTGGCGTTCATCGCTTGCTGAACGACAGTTCGCTGCGCGGCTGCTCCTGGCGCTCAAGCCGATTGGCCCGCGCAAAGGTGCCCAAATCATTGAAGCGCACACCCATCTCGGCCATGACCTTGTGCGCCACCTTGGCGGTCATCTGGCGAATATAGAACGGCTCCTTCACCACAAAATGGTGGATGCCGTGGGTGCTGCCGAAATTGAAACAGAACGCCTGCAACGGCCACATCCACCAGGGGTTGAGCACCTGGGTCTGCTGGATCACATTGCCCAGCTCCACGTCGCCGTAGTAATGCATGTTGGAGCTGACGAAGTGCAGGCAGAAGGTGCGCAGCACGTTGGGGCCGATGATCACCACGGCGGCGATGTCGATCACCTGCATCATCTGCAGCGTGCCGGCTGACCACTCGATGGGCGCGCCCATCAGGCTGGCGATGCCATTGGCGGCATGAAAACCCAGGAACACGTACCACGCGCCCCAATGCAGCAGCGCCAGCGGTGCGTACACCATCACTACGCGCTTGAGGATGCTGAACCGGTGCCGCCAGGTCTTGGCGCGCAGCAGGCGGATCAATGCCGACATCATGTTGTCGCCGACCATCAGCAAGCGCGCGATGCCCCAGGGCTCGCCGTTGGTGATCGCGCGCTCTTCCATATCGGCCTCGGTACCGGAGACCTTGTGATGGTTAAGGTGCAGGTGCCGGCGAATCCATGGATTGATGGTGCTCGGTCGCGCCAGCCAGACCAGGCCCATCATCAGGTTGTGCGGCACGCGCTGCTTGCGAAAGTACATGCTGTGGATCAGGTCATGTTCCAGCTCATGGGTGAGTGAGGCGAAGAAGGCATTGAGCAGCAGGCACACCCACCAGGCCATCTGGCCGCTGATATAGAGCGCTGCCGAACCCAGCATGCCGACCAGCGCAAACGCCAGGATGCCCGCGCCCAGGGCGTCCTGATGCAGCAGCCAGGGGTGGCGCTGGCGCAATCGCACGCCCTCGGCCAGCACCACCTCACGGATATGCGCCGAACGCTGTTGGGCGTTCATCTGCTGGGGACTTGCACAAGTACCGTCCATGCTTCCATTCTCTAGTGGAGTGATGCCTGCATCCTGCACCCTACCCTGGCGCAGGGCGCTAGCTCCGCACGCCAACCTGTTGACCGCAAGCGCCAATCGCCATGACCGAACCCACCTCCCTCGCCAGTTGGACCCGCGCCCTGCGCAAGCAACTCGACGCCCTGGGCCTCGACAGCGCCGCGCTCTGCCGCGAGGCCGGGCTCGACCCGCTGTTGATGGACGACCCGAATGCGCGCTACCCGTTGTCGGCCACCACGCGCCTTTGGGAACTGGCGGTGCAGGCCAGTGGCGATCCGGCGATTGGCTTGCGGGTGTCGAGGTTTGTCAGCCCCACCACCTTTCATGCGTTGGGGTATGCGCTGGTGGCCAGCGGCAGCCTGCGCGAGGTGTTCGAGCGTATCGTGCGCTATCACCAGGTGGTCAGTGATGCCCTGAGCCTGGAGCTGAGCCGTCACGGTGACGGCTACCGTTTCCGCCTGCTGCAACCCGAAGGCAGCCCGGCGCCGGCGCTGGAAGCCATCGATGCGTTCGCGGCGATCTATGTGCGCACCTGCCGCAATCGCCTGGGGCGTGACTACGCACCGCTGGCGGTATACCTGCGGCGCCCGGAACCGGCCGACCCTGCACCGTGGCACACGGTGTTTCGCTCACCGGTGTTCTTCGGCGCCGAGGAAGACCGCCTGGAGTTCGCCGCCCGCGACTTCGACAGCCACCTGGACGACGCCAACCCGGAGTTGGCCGAACACAATGAAACCGTGCTCAAGCGCACCCTGGCCCAACTGCAACCGCTGACCTGGGAACGCAAGGTGCGCGCCGCCATCGAGGCGCAACTGCCCGACGGCGAACCCAGCGCGGAGCGGATCGCCCAGGCGCTACATTTGAGCCTGCGCAGCCTGCAGCGGCACCTGGCGGATGAAGGCTGCCGGTTTGATGCGCTGCTCAATGAGTGTCGGCAGAACCTGGCGCTGTTGCACCTGCGCGATCCGCAGTGTTCATTGGCCGAGATCAGCCATTTGCTGGGGTTCGCCGATACCAGCAGCTTCAATCGGGCGTTCAAGCGCTGGACGGGGATGACGCCGGGGCAGTTCAGGGATGGGTTGCGGTAGGCAGATGTGGGGTTGGCTTTGAGGGCCTCATCGGGGGCAAGCCCCCTCCCACAGTTGGAATGCGTTCACCTGTGGGAGGGGGCTTGCTCCCGATAGCGATTGCCCAGGCCATCACCGTCCCCGATCACGCCGCAACACCTTCCTCACCCGCGCCACCAATGCCTTGGCGTCAAACGGCTTGAGCAAGTAGTCGTCTTCATGCAATTCCAACCCGCGCAAACGATCTTCAATGCCATCGGGCGTGGTCAGAAACAGCACGGGCGTTTCGCCGCGTTGGCGAACCTCCTGCTGCAACTTCCAGGCATTCAGGCCCGGCAGCATCACATCCAGGATCACCAGGTCGTACACGGTGCTTTCCACAAACCGTTGCGCGGCCATGCCGTTGGCCGCGACTTCCACGGTAAAACCGGCCTCGCTCAAGCCCTGGGCCATCCGTTGCGCCAATTGCGGCTGGTCTTCCACTAACAACACGTGCATGCCTTACCTCTGGGTTTGATTACAAACCTGTCATCAAATTGTGCGGCTTTTGTCCACCTCCACTGGCTACCGTGACGGCCTGCCTTCTGGAGCGTTCACCATGTATCGCACTGCTTTATTCCTGAGCCTCGCCGTCGCGACTGCCGCCCAGGCGACGCCACAACTGCCACGCCACGCCACGCTTGATTTACGCACCGCGCGCCAATTGGCCGATGCCAGCCTGGCTCACTGCAACGCCGCGCTGACCGTGCTCGACCGTGGCGGCAACCTGCTGCTGAGCCTGCGCGCCGACGACGTTGGCCCGCACAACAGCCTCGCCAGCCAGCGCAAGGCGTACACGGCGTTGTCGACCAAAACCCCAACCCGGCTGTTCGCCGAGCGTGCGCGCAACAACCCCGAGGCTGCCAACCTTAACAGCTTGCCCGAATTGCTGTTGCTCGGCGGTGGCGTGCCGCTGTTTGCCGAGAGCGAACTGGTCGGCGCGCTGGGCATCGCCGGTGCCGGCGGCGCGCCGCAGGATGAAGCCTGCGCCGTACAGGCGGCCGAGCAACTGGGCTTGAAAATCACCCCTTGATTCCACTCCTGTCAACAAGGACTTCTCGATGAAAACCCTAAGCATGACCCTCGCCGCCCTCAGCCTGAGCGGCCTGTGCAATCTGGCCCTGGCCGACGGCAACCCGCTGAGCGTGCATGTGCTCAACCTGGAAAATGGCCTGCCGAGCGCCGGCGTCAACGTCACCCTGGAGGAACACGTGGGCGACCAATGGCAGGCGCTGTCCCAAGGCGTGACCAACCAGCTAGGGCGCATCGCCGAACTGTTCCCGGCTGATCGCAAAATGAAGCCGGGCGAGTACCGCGTGGTGTTCAAGACCGGCGACTATTACAAGAAAGCGAATCGCGAAACCTTCTTCCCCGAAGTGCCGGTGATTTTCCAGGTCAAGCAGGCTGACCAGCACTACCACATCCCGCTGTTGCTCAGCCCTTACGGCTTCTCCACCTATCGCGGTTCATAGGCGCGCCTGCTCGACTTCACCCTGGCCTTGCGCGATCATCATCAGCAGCCGCTGGCAGCCGACTGACAGGGCATGATCAAACATCTTACTAGAGGAATAACAATGAAAAGCCTCGTCGACCACCTCAGTCAATACGCCGCCTACCACCGCGACCCGCGCAATATCACCAGTCATTTCATCGGCATTCCGTTGATTGTGGTGGCGGTCGCCGTGCTGCTGTCACGCCCCGAATGGGCGGTGGGCGGGCTGTGGCTATCGCCGGCGGTGCTGCTGGCGCTGTTTTCGGCGTGGTTCTACCTGCGCCTGGAGCTGGCGCTGGGTGTGTTGATGACGGTGCTGATGGGTTTATCGGTGTGGGCCGGGCACGTACTGGCGGCGCAGAGCACGACGGTGTGGCTGGGCAGCGGCGTGGGCCTGTTTGTGCTGGGCTGGGTGATCCAGTTTGTCGGGCATTACTACGAAGGCCGCAAGCCAGCGTTTGTGGACGACGTGTCGGGGCTGATCGTGGGGCCGTTGTTTGTGGTGGCGGAGTTGGCGTTTCTGGTGGGCTTGCGGCAGGACCTGAAACAACAGATTGAAGCGCGCTCGGGACCGGTGGCTCGTCGCGATCTCAAGCCAAGCGAGGTCTGAATGTGGGAGGGGGCTTGCTCCCGATGGCGGTGGGTCAGCTGATTCATAGGCCAACTGACACTCCGCTATCGGGAGCAAGCCCCCTCCCACATTGGCCCCATTTCACATTTGGCACTGGGGTGAGCTTAGGCTTTTTGCCAGACCTTGGGCTTGAAGAACAGGGTTTCGCCACGGGCCAGGCCGGTGAGGCTGTCGTGATCTTTGACCACTTCGGCTTCGATCAGCTCGGGTTGGCCTTCGACCTTCAAGGTCACCCGCGTGGTCGCGCCCAGCGGCCGAATATCGCGCACCTCAGCCGCATGGTGATCCTCCAGCTCATGCCGCGACAGCGACACCTCATGGGGGCGGAACAGCAGGTGTTTATCCTCGCCCAGGTGCAGGCGGTTCGAGTCACCCAGGAAGTGGTACACAAAATCGCTGGCCGGGTTTTCGTAAACCTCGCCCGGTGAGCCGATCTGCTCGATCACGCCCTTGTTCATCACCACGATACGGTCGGCAACTTCCATGGCCTCTTCCTGGTCATGGGTCACGAACACCGAGGTCAGGTTGATATCCTCGTGCAAGCGCGCCAGCCAGCGGCGCAGCTCCTTGCGCACCTTGGCATCGAGGGCGCCAAACGGTTCGTCCAGCAGCAGCACTTTAGGCTCTACCGCCAGGGCGCGGGCCAGGGCGATACGTTGGCGCTGGCCGCCGGAGAGTTGTTCCGGGTAGCGATCGGACAGCCAATCGAGCTGCACCATGTTCAGCAGGTCGTGAACCTTGGTCGCGATCTGGCTTTCGCTCGGGCGCTGGTTTTTCGGCTTCATGCGCAGGCCGAAGGCGACGTTGTCGAACACGGTCATGTGGCGGAACAGCGCATAGTGCTGGAACACAAAGCCCACGTTGCGATCACGCACATCGTGGCCGGAGACGTCCTCGCCGTGGAACACGATGCTACCGTCATCCGGGGTTTCGAGACCTGCGATGATGCGCAGCAAGGTGGTCTTGCCGCAGCCGGACGGGCCCAGCAAGGCCACCAGCTCGCCACTCTGGATATCCAGGTTGATGCTGTCCAGGGCCTTGAAGGCATTGAAGTTCTTGCTGACATTACGGACTTCGATCGACATGACTTATTCCTCACCGGCGCTGTTGCGCAGGCGGTTGATTCGGTTCTCGCTCCACTGCTTGAGCAGCAGGATGAAGAGCGCCAGGATCAGCAACAGGCTGGCCACCGCGAAGGCGGCGACGTGGTTGTATTCGTTGTAGAGAATCTCGACGTGCAGCGGCAGCGTGTTGGTTACGCCACGAATATGGCCGGACACCACCGACACCGCGCCGAACTCACCCATGGCCCGCGCGGTACACAGCACCACGCCGTAGATCAGGCCCCACTTGATGTTCGGCACGGTGACATGCCAGAACATCTGCCAGCCGTTGGCACCGAGCAGGCGCGCGGCTTCTTCTTCCTGGGTGCCCTGCTCCTGCATCAACGGGATCAGCTCGCGGGCCACGAACGGCACGGTGACGAAGATGGTCGCCAGCACGATGCCGGGCAAGGCGAACACGATCTGGATGTCATGGGCCTGCAACCACGGTCCGAAGAAGCCCTGGGCGCCGAACATCAGCACATACACCAGGCCTGCGATCACGGGCGAGACCGAGAACGGCAGGTCGATCAGCGTTACCAATATGCTTTTGCCACGGAAAGAATACTTGCTCACGCACCACGCGGCGCTGACACCAAACACCAGGTTGAGCGGCACCGAAATCACCACGGCGATTACCGTGAGTTTCAGCGCCGACAGCGCGTCCGGTTCAAGGATCGCAGTGAAGAACGCGCCGAGGCCATTCTTCAAGCCCTGGGACACCACGATCAACAGCGGCAGCAGCAAAAACAGCGCGAACACCAGCCAGCCGAGGCCGATCAGGATGCGTCGCGAGGTGGCGCTGCCGCGCCGGGCGGCGTTGGCCGAGGACGCGGCGGAGATAGACGATTGGGACATGTTCCGCGCCTCCTTATGGACGTTCGATGCGCCGCTGCAACAAGTTGATCAGCAGCAGCAGGACAAAGGAAACCACCAGCATCAGCACACCGATCGAGGTGGCGCCGCGGTAGTCGTACTGGTCAAGCTTGACCATGATCAGCAGCGGCAGAATCTCGGTTTTCATCGGCATGTTGCCGGCGATGAAAATCACCGAACCGTACTCGCCGACGCCACGGGCGAAGGCCAATGCAAAACCGGTCAGCCAGGCCGGCAACAGCGCCGGCACGAGGATGTGACGGAACACTTGCAGCGGCTTGGCGCCCAGGCAGGCGGCGGCCTCTTCGACTTCCCGGGGGATATCGGCGAGTACCGGCTGTACGGTGCGCACCACGAAGGGCAAGGTGACGAAGGTCAGCGCCAGGGTGATGCCCAGCGGGGTGTAGGCGATCTTGAAGCCCAGGTCGGCGGCGAACTGGCCAACCAGTCCGTTAGGCGCGTACAGCGCGGTCAACGCGATACCGGCCACGGCGGTGGGCAAGGCGAACGGCAGGTCGATCATCGCATCAATGATCTTGCGTCCGGGGAAGGTGTAGCGCACCAGCACCCAAGCCAGCAGGGTGCCGATCACGCCATTGATCAGCGCGGCGTACAACGCGGTGCTGAAGCTCAGTTTCAACGCCGCCAGCACGCGGGGTGCGGAGATGATGTTCCAGAACTGATCCCAGGTGAGTTGAGCGGCGTGTACAAACATCGCCGCCAGCGGGATGAGCACGATCAGGCTGAGGTACACGACGGTGTAGCCCAGCGTCAGCCCGAAGCCGGGTATGACGGGGGAGATACGACGCGACATAAGAGTCCTTGGTTAAAGGGTAGAAACCACTGTAGAAGCCAGCTGTTGTGGCGAGGGAGCTTGCTCCCGCTGGGCTGCGCAGCAGCCCCAGGGCCAGGCGACCCGATGAACCGTGGGGACCGGTACTGGGAGCGCTTCGCACTCCAGCGGGAGCAAGCTCCCTCGCCACAGAAAGCTCGCTCCTACAGGGATCGGTGTTGTTACTGCGCCGTGTAGATCTGGTCGAACACGCCACCGTCGTTGAAGAATTTCGGTTGGGCAGTTTTCCAGCCGCCGAAATCTTTGTCGATAGTCACCAAGTCCAGTTTCGGGAACTGTTGGGCGTATTTGGCGGCGACTTTCTCATCGCGTGGGCGGTAGAAGTTCTTCGCCGCAATCTCCTGGCCAGCCGGGCTGTACAGGTGCTTGAGGTATTCGGTGGCGATCTCGGTATTGCCCTTTTTCTCGGCGTTCTTGTCGACCACGGCCACTGGTGGCTCGGCGAGGATCGACAGGGAAGGCACGACGATGTCGAACTTGTCGGCGCCGCCGTCTTCTTTCAGCGCCAGGAACGCTTCGTTTTCCCACGCCAGCAGCACGTCGCCCTGGCCGTTGTTGACGAAAGTGATGGTGGAACCGCGTGCGCCGGTGTCGAGGATCGGCACATGCTTGAACAGCTCCTTGACGTATTCCTGAGCCTTGGCTTCGCTGCCGCCGGTCTTCAGGCCGTAGGCCCAGGCCGCGAGGAAGTTCCAGCGCGCACCGCCGGAGGTTTTCGGGTTGGGCGTGATCACCGAAACGTCTTTCTTGACCAGGTCGCCCCAGTCCTTGATGCCCTTGGGGTTGCCCTTGCGTACCAGGAACACGATGGTCGAGGTGTACGGGGTGCTGGCATCCGGCAGGCGGGTCTGCCAGTTTTCCGGCAGGGTCTTGCCCAGCTTGGCGATTTCGTCGATGTCGCCGGCCAGGGCCAGGGTCACCACGTCGGCGCGCAGGCCGTCGATCACCGCGCGGCCCTGCTTGCCCGAACCACCGTGGGATTGCTGGATCTTCACGTTGTCGCCCGGGTGAGACTGTTTCCAGAAGCTGGTGAACTCAGCGTTGTAGTCCTGGTACAGCTCACGGGTCGGGTCGTACGAGACGTTGAGCAACTCGTAGTCCTTGGCAACGGCGGAACCGGCAAACACGGCACTGGCCAATGCGGCCAGGGCGTAACGGCGAATCGACGACATAGAAGCTCCTGAAATTCTTATGTTGGCGCAACCCTGTAGGAGCGAGCTTGCTCGCGAAAAACCCAGGAGCACCGCGTTAAACCTGATGCGCTGCGTTATCGTTGGCGTTTTTCGCGAGCAAGCTCGCTCCTACTGGTGGCTTATTCTTAGGCGGGTTTGTTACCCGGGTTCTGCAGACGGAATTTTTCCTTGCGTTCGATCTGTACCACTTGAGCGTTGTGTACGGTGATTTCCACCGCGCCAAACCGCAGATCGCGCAAGGCGCTCTGGATCTCACGCAAAATGGCTGCTTCGTCCTGGCCGTCGACGCTACGTAGAGATGCGCTCATGGTCTCGCTCCTGAAATGAATAGTGCCTGGCAGTGGCGGCACTGCTTGTGGCGTGAGGCGATAGTAGATAAGCGCGGATATTCTTAAAAATACTATTTAAGAATGTTTATATAACCAGAAAGAATTTTCTGACGGGACGTGGGGTTGCGCGCAGGTTTTGCGTTCAGCCACTGAAATTAAGCCGTAATGCAATCCAATGTGGGAGGGGCTTGCCCCCGATGGCGGTGGGTCAGCCAAGCCTCACCAATCTGATACACCGCTATCGGGGCATGGGTATCTACACAATTTTGGCGCGGCCCTGAACCTGCGGCGGCCCAGGAGCCGAAGCCTCTCTAACTGATGCACTGCGACCAAAATGTGGGAGGGGGCTTGCCCCCGATGGCGGCCTGACAGCCGACCAGGATGTTGGATCAAGGCGAGTACATATCCGTTGCTGCGGTAACGGCGGCTTAGGGTTCCGCCCTTACGGCGTCTCACTTTTGAAAAGCGCAAAAGTAAGCAAAACGCTCTTGCCCCACCACTCGGCACCTCGCCCAGGCTCGGTGTGCCCGGAATCCGACATTGATTTGGGGGGCCGCCGCCACGCGCCATCCATGGCGCGGGGCGGCTAAACCGGCATCCCTGCCGGTTTACCCCCCAAATCACTATCGGATTCCGGCCAGCGTGGTTTAACGGGGCGCTTAAGATCAAGAGCAAGATCAAGAGCGACTCGCTTCGCATCGTGGTTACCGTAGGCTGCTACAAAGTTGTGTAGATACCTATGGCTATCGGGGGCAAGCCCCCTCCCACAGTTTGATCGTATTTCAATTAAGGACCGGGGCTCGGTGCCAGTCGATATCGGCCGCCGGCATCGGCTTGCCAAACCAATACCCCTGGCCCATGTCGCACTCCTGGTCCAGCAGGAAGCGCGCCTGCTCCACTTGCTCGATCCCCTCGGCATGCACCTGCATGCCCATGCTTTTGGCCAGGGCGATGACCACGCGCACGATAGCGGCGTCGTCTTCATCCCAAGGCAAGCCGGCGACAAAACCTTGGTCGATCTTGAGTTTCTGCACCGGCAGGCGCTTGAGGCGCAACAGCGAGGAATAGCCGGTGCCGAAGTCGTCGATGGCCAGGCGCAAGCCCAGCTCGCGCAGGCGGTGCAGTTGTTCAAGGGCGACTTCCGGATCATCCATCACCGCGCTTTCGGTGACTTCCAGCTCCAGGAAGGCCGGGTCCAGGCCGGTGTCGTGGAGCACCTGGCCGACCTGTTCGTAGAGTTCACGCCGGGCAAACAGGCGGCTGGAGACGTTGATCGCGATAAACCCCAACGGCGCGCCGTCCGCCAACCATAGGCACATCTGGCGGCAGGCCTGGTCCATCACCCAGGCATCGATGTCGGCGATCAACCCGGTGCGCTCGGCGATGGGGATAAATTCACCCGGTGGCACCAGGCCGCGCTCCGGATGCTGCCAGCGCACCAGCGCTTCCACGCCAATCAAACGGCTGTCCTGCAGGTCGTGCACCGGCTGGTAATAGACGCGCAGCTCCTGCTGGTCGAGGGCGCGGCGCAATTCGCTGGCGATTTCCACCCGACTCTGCGCGTGAGCCGTCAGTTCCTCGGTGTACAAGGCGTAGCTTTCACGGCCCGCGTTCTTGGCCTTGAACAAGGCCGAGTCAGCGTTGCGCAATAATTGCTCGGCGCTCAGCGCATCACTGGGGAACAGGCTGATACCGATGCTGGCGCTGATAAACAGCTGGTTGCCGTCAAAAATGAACGGCTCCTTCATGGCCTCGAGCATGCGCTGGGCCATGGCCGCAGCCTGCATCATCTGGGGACAACTTTCCGCCAGCACGGCGAACTCGTCGCCCCCCAGGCGCGCCAGGGTCACCCCAGGCCCGAACAGCCCCTTGAGACGGTCGGCCACCAGCTTGAGCAGTTGATCGCCAACATTGTGGCCGAGGCTGTCATTGATGATCTTGAAGTGATCCAGGTCCATCAACAGCAACGCACAACCGCGCTTGTGCACGCGTGCCGAGGCCAGCGCCTGCTCGGCGCGGTCGGTGAACAGCAGGCGGTTGGGCAGGCCGGTCAGCGGGTCGTGGTGCGCCAGGTGCGCCAGCTCGTGTTCGGAGTCCTTGATGGCGCTGATATCCGAGAACACGGCGACGTAGTGGCTGATGTGGCCCTGGTCATCACGGATGACGCGGATGGTTTGCCACTGGGGGTAAATTTCTCCGCTTTTGCGTCGATTCCAGATTTCGCCGCTCCATTCGCCGCTGCGCTCGAGGGCCTGGAACATCTGTTGATAAAAATTCGACGAATGGCGCCCGGACTTGAACAGGCTGGGTGGCCGGCCCATGACGTCTTCGCGGCGGTATCCGGTGATCTCGATGAACGCCCGATTGACGTGCACGATCAGGCCCTGAGCGTCGGTGACCAGCACGCCTTCGCGGGTGCAATCAAACACCGCAGCGGCCTGTTGCAAGCGTTCACGGTTTTCTTTCAAGGGTTGCTGCAACGCGTGGGCACGGGCAAACCGCGCGCCCATCAGGTAAATAGCCAGCGCGCTCAGGCCTACCCAGACATAGCCGCGCAGTTGCAGCCAATGCGCCAAGACCCGTGGATCATCGATAAAGCTGATTAATAGATGGTGGCTAAGCTGGAGCCATAGAACGGAAATCAGCAGGTATACCAGCCCCGCACGTAGGGCTCCTCGGTATGAAAACAACATATGCTCAGTAATCCTTACCAAAAAAACACAATCGCCCTACGAAGGCTGAGGATTATAGAATAAGAAACATCCAGTCACTTCTATCTGAAAGGGCGGCTGGTTTTCTCTGTAGGCTTAGTGATAATGCGTGAGCTGTTCTTTACTTTATCTGAGGGCCATACAGCCTATGTGGTACAACGGTTTTCTTGACCTGTCAGCCTGGCAACTGGTGGCAGTCACGTTGTTGATGACCCATGTGACCATTATCGGGGTCACCGTCTATCTGCACCGTTATTCGGCCCATCGCTCGCTCGAGCTCAATGCTGGCCTGAAACACTTCTTCCGCTTCTGGCTGTGGTTGACCACGGCGCAGAACACCCGTGAGTGGACCGCCATCCACCGCAAGCACCACGCTAAATGCGAAACCGTCGATGACCCGCACAGCCCGGTGATCAAGGGCCTGTCCACCGTGCTGCGCAAAGGTGCCGAGCTGTACCGCACCGAGGCGGAAAACCCCGAGACCCTGCGCATCTACGGCAAGAACTGCCCGGACGACTGGATCGAACGCAACCTCTACACGCGCTACCCGCTGCTGGGCGTGGCGATCATGGGTGTCATCGACGTGCTGCTGTTCGGCACCATTGGCATCACCATCTGGGCGATCCAGATGATGTGGATCCCGTTCTGGGCCGCCGGCGTCATCAACGGCCTGGGCCATGCCGTGGGCTATCGCAACTTCGAATGCCGCGACGCGGCGACCAACCTGGTGCCGT
This sequence comes from Pseudomonas sp. R1-43-08, assembly GCF_003852255.1. Classification (NCBI taxonomy): domain Bacteria; kingdom Pseudomonadati; phylum Pseudomonadota; class Gammaproteobacteria; order Pseudomonadales; family Pseudomonadaceae; genus Pseudomonas; species Pseudomonas sp. R1-43-08. The sequence continues at coordinate 267,674 of NZ_CP027734.1, read as the reverse complement.
GGGGCATCATCGTCGGTGGCGAAGAACTGCACAACAACCACCACACCTACCCCAACTCGGCCAAGTTGTCGGTGAAGAAGTGGGAATTCGATCTGGGCTGGGCCTGGATCAAGGTATTCAGCTTCCTGCGCCTGGCCAAGGTGCAGCGCGTCGCGCCGATCGCCCACCGTGTCGAAGGCAAGGGCCATCTGGACATGGACACCGCGATGGCGATCCTCAACAACCGCTTCCAGATCATGGCCCAATACCGCAAATTGGTGATCGGCCCGCTGGTCAAGCAGGAGCTGGAGAAAGTCGATCATTCGGTGCGCCACCAGTTTCACCGCGCCAAGCGCCTGCTGTCGCGGGAAACCAGCCTGCTGAGCGATCGCCACCACGTGCGCATCCAGAGCATGCTGGAACACAGCCATGCGCTGAGTGTGATCTACGAGAAGCGCCTGGCGCTGCAGCAGATCTGGCTCAAAACCAGTTCCAACGGCCACGACATGCTGGCGGCGATCAAGGAATGGGTGCACGAAGCCGAGGCCAGCGGCATTCAATCTCTGCGTGATTTCGCTCACCAATTGAAGACCTATTCACTGCGTCCCGCAGCGGTCTGACGGTACTGCGGGAGGGCTCTCCCTCCCGCACACTGGCTTTTTGGCGCCATTTTCCGGGCACCGCCAATCCATCCCGATCACGGAACTTCACCGCAATTCCCCTCTCTCAAAGAACACTTCGCCATCATGGTGACCCCTTGTAGTGACCGCTGTTCCATCCTGCGGCGCGCCCAGAGAGAGTTGTTCCGATGGTTCACGAAAAGCCCTGCCCGATTGACCTGTCCTCTGCCCAGCCACCGCGCCCAGCGGCGGCGTCGACCCTGCTGGCGCTGATGCATGCCCAGGGCGAGGTCGAGCGGCTGAGTGAGCGTGAGCAGCTGCTCAGCTCGCTGCTGGTGAGCGTGAACGCGGTGCTGTGGGCCATCGACTGGGAAACGCGTCGTGTGCTGTACGTCAGCCCGGCCTACGAACGGATATTCGGCCGCAGCGCCGGTTTGCTGTTGGCCGATCACCGGGAATGGCGCAACAGCATCCACCCCGAAGACCTCGACTACGCCGAACACAGCCTGGCCCGCGTGCTGGAACAGGGCGCCGTGGAAGACCGCGAATACCGCATCGTCACGGTCGACGGGCAGATCCGCTGGCTCAGCGACAAATGCTATATCAATCAGCAGGCCGAGCCGGGCAAGCCGATGATCGTCGTGGGCATGGCCGAGGACATCACCGAAAAGAAGCAGTTGGAGCTGGAACTGCATCGCCTGGCCACCACCGATGTACTGACCCAGAGCAGCAACCGCCGGCACTTCTTCGAACTCGCCAACCAGGCCTTTGACAACGCCTGTATGCAGGGCACGCCGCTGGCGTTCCTGTTGCTGGACATCGACGACTTCAAAGACATCAACGACAGTTATGGCCACCTCGAAGGCGACCAGGTGCTGCGGCGCATCGCCGAAAGTGGCCGAAGCGTGTTGCGCCGTGGCGACCTGTTCGGCCGCATCGGTGGCGAAGAATTCGCCGCCATACTGCCCGGCTGCGCCCCGGACATGGCCCTGCAGGTAGCCGAGCGGCTGGGCAAGGAAATCCAGGCGCTGAGTTTCAGCGTTGAAGGCCACGCGTTTACAGTGACCGTCAGCCAAGGCCTGACCAGCCTGCGCGAAGACGACTCGACCCTCGACAGCCTGTTCGGCCGCGCCGATGCGGCGATGTATGAGGCAAAACGCCAGGGTAAAAATCGGGTGATAGCGGGTTAGTGCTGATCAGGAGCGGGGGTTACCGTCGAAAGATTGCAGGCCCGCGCTACATCTGACGCCAGTCTCACCACAACGATCTACCACCCCGACACCTTCTCGCGTCACTAAATTCACTCACCATTGCCGCCGGTCATTCCTCAAGACTGGCCAGACTCTGGAGCGTGAACCATGACCATCGGATCCACCTACGACTACCCCGCCTTAGTCGCCAAGCACTTGCCAACCCATGCGCCATCCTCATGGCGAGGCCGTTTCCCGAGCCCTCCGGACTTGTGCTTCAACTATCGGAAATTGGTCGAACACGACTTTGGCATCGCCCAGGCAACCCAACCCGATTACAAAATCTGCATCGTCGGCGCGGGCATCACCGGCTTGACCGCCGCGCGGGAATTGCTTCGGTGCGGATTCAAAAACGTCACATTGCTGGAACAGTCTCACCGCGTTGGGGGGCGTCATCTATCAACGCTCAACTCCGGCCAATCTCCACTGCTGGGTCAGACCCCCTTCGAAATGGGCGCCATGCGCATGCCGATGTTTAACCAGGCCGGTGAATCGCCTTTAGATGGTCAATCGCTGTTGGCCTACTATTGCAAACGCTTTGAACTGCAGCTATCCGACTTCCCCAATCCAGGCACGCCGCATGTGCGCAGCACTGGCATTTACCTGAGTGAGGGGCTACTCGAGGGACAGCTAGAGCCGCAAATGCTTATCTGGAAAAACTCGCAAGGTCACACACCTCCGCCAACAGAAAAATTGCAGCAGGTGTATGCCAAGTGGCGCCATTTTGCAGATCAGATGACGCACCAAGTCGCAAAGATCTATGGCACGCCGCAGTGGGAATCCCTATGGGCCGCCATCGTCGCGCGTTACCAGAGCCTGTCCTTCCGTGACTTGGTGACATTGGCGAGTGTTACGTGGAATGCCAATATTCCCGGGGACTTTGGCGGGCTCGGCATGACCCGGGAGGAGTCCACCCTTTTCTATTCCATCGGCATCGGTGATGGCAGTTGGGGAGCGTTTTATGACGTGTGCTGCCTCTACCCTTTACGCACGGCGATCTTCGGTTTCAGCAGTCAACTACAACTGGTGCATGGGCGCGTCGGCATTGACGGCAATCCCGTTGCGTCACCGTACTTGGGGCAAACCAGCCTCAGAGATTGCAATGACTTGGCGTTCGACGCGCCGCGTTATCTAGGGCTCGCAGCGCTGGATGAGTGCCTGCTGTTTATGGAAACCAAGGTCAACGCCCAGTCCTTTTACGACCACTGCCGAGACCGCGGGAAGGGCTTTCTCACCGATACCTCAGTGACTCGCTTATCCAAGCTTGAAAACGGCCAAATCCGCGTGACCTATGACTGGCACGCCAGCAGCCCTACTGGTAAAGCCGAACGTCATGAAGACTTCGATGCGGTGATCATGACCCTGCCGTCCTGGATTATCGAAACACACATTCAGTTGGAAAATTTCAGCCAGGGCATGCTGCCGTATTCCGTCATCAATGCCTACAAAACCGCTCACTGGGAAACCAGCTGCAAGGTCTACGCACCGCTCAAGAAAAGCTTCCTGTCGAACAATAGAAAGATTCCCCAGATCATGGTCACCGACAGCTTTATCCATGATGTGTACACCTATCGCTACCACGACGCCTATCCCTATGACTGCATCTTGCTCAGTTACACCTGGGAGGATGACGCGACCAAACTGGCCTCTTTTGACGACCAAACACTGGTCAATAAGTGCGTCACGGAACTGGACCGCATCCTGTTACGCAGTGCCAATATCAAAGCGCCGATATCGCCCTACATCGATACACAAAACGCCGTCGTCCAACGCTGGATGACCGACAAGAACGCGCTAGGGTGCGCCAAGCTTTACCGCGCGGGGACTTACTACGATGCCGTCAGTTTGATGCAGTACAACCGCGACTATGCCCATGTTTCCGGCCTGTATCTGGCTGGGGAATCGTTTTCCGTGGATGCAGGCTGGACCGAGCCGTGCCTGCGCGGCGCCGTCGACGCCGTGATCAACCTCTGCAATACCACCCAAGCCGCGTTCAACGGGGGGTTTACCCTGGATGAGTACCCGCGTTACCAGGGGCAGCCATTGATACAGCAACTGCCTACGACTCAAGCGGAAACAGCCTACTGACGCATAAACAAAAAAGACTTCCTATTAAACGCCCACCCATTCCGGTGGGCTCATAACAATAAGAGGTCTGCACCATGAACGAGTCCACGAGCCCCGTACGCGTCGCCGTTGTGCAATTTGATCCGCAAGTCGGCACCTACAATCGCGCTTCCAACCTGGAAACCAGCCTGAGCCTTGCCCTGCAAGCGGTTAACAATGGCGCCAATTTGATTGTGCTGCCCGAGTTGGCCAATACCGGTTATCTGTTCAACAGTCGCCAGGACGCCTATCTGCATGCCGAGCCCGTTCCAGACGGTCCCAGCCTGCGGGCCTGGATGGATTTCGCGCAGTTTCACCAGGTGCATCTCGTGGCAGGCCTGGCTGAACGCGACGGCATGCAACTGTTCGACACCGCCGTGCTGCTGGGCCCCGACGGCCTGATTGGCAAATACCGCAAGGCCCACCTCTGGAACAAGGAAAAGCTCTGGTTCAGCCCCGGAAACCTTGGATTCCCCGTGTTTGAAACCCCCATAGGCCGTATAGGTTTACTGATCTGCTGGGACATCTGGTTCCCCGAGGTCCCACGCATCCTGACCCAGCAAGGCGCCGATATCATCTGCAGCCTGAACAACTGGGTGTGGACCCCACCGCCGCTGTTCGACGAAGCCGGCAAATGCATGGCCTCGTACTTGACCATGACGGCCGCCCACGTCAACAACGTGTTCATTGCTGCGGCCAACCGTATCGGCGAGGAACAGGATGCACGTTACCTTGGGTGTTCACTGATTGCCGGCACCAACGGCTGGCCCATCGGCAAGATCGCCTCACCTAACGAGCAAGCGATTATTTACGCCGACATCGACCTCTCCAGCGCTCGCAGCGCACCGATCTGGAACAGCCTCAACGACCTGCAACGGGATCGTCGCAGCGACCTGTATGACGGGATGCTCGGCTACCGCCTTCACCCGTGCCTGCCACGCTGATGGGGGTGCGACCATGGCTTTCCTACCGACAAAAAAACTGCCATCAGACTCACCTGTTCGCCACCTTGCCATTCTGTTCCTGGCCTCGCTCACCCTGGTAGTGTCACTCACCGGGTTGTCAGTGGCTTACTCCACTTCGGCGCCGGAGCTTTGGCCAAGCTACAACGACATGATGGCCAGCCTGCCCACACCAACAGCGTGGTTGCGTTGGGTGGTCGGCGATATCAGTGAGGTGGCCTTCTACAAACACGAGTTCGCGTCACTCGGCCTGCTGCTCGGTGGCGCCTTCGGTTACTGGACCAGTCGTTACGCTCAAACCTGGCAAGGCTTCAGCATCGCCTACGGCACGGGGCTCTGGCCCTGGTTGGTGACCAGTTCATTGCTGGGCTTGCTGCTAAGCAATGCGATGTGGGGCTGGACCCTGACGGCAGACGCTTGGCAACCCACGTTCGCCGCCTTTGTTTCGCTGCCGGCGGCCATGGTGCTGATGTTTGGCGGGGGGTGGAAGGTCACGCTCAATGGCGCCTTGCTCGGCGCGCTCCTGGTGACGCCGAGCTGCCTGTTGCTGGTCAACTACCTATGCATTCCGCTGGGTTTGCCGGTGGTGATTGGCAATGTATTGGGCATGGCTTTAGGCAGTGTGGTGGCGTTTTTACTATGCCGTGCCCTGCCGGTGCTGGTAAGCCGTGCAGCTGAACCCAAAGCGAGCATCCCTCCCGCTGCCGCCCTGAAAACACCCGATTACGGTATACGCTGGACGTTACGTCGGGTGCTGGCGGACTTTTCCGAAGCGCCGTTCTATGGCAATGAGTGGGCCAGCCTGGGTTTGCTCGCTGGGGTGTTGCTGGCTTATGCGCTGAATCCCCTGAGCCCCGCGTATGGATCTGGATGGTTGCCACACCTGATTGCAGGCCAAGCGCTGACCTCACTCATCGGCATTCTTTTGTGGCGTCGGCAATGGCGTGAGCGTGGCTGGTACCCAACCTATGTGCCCCTGGTGTCGGTAGTGCCCGCTGCCGTATTGACCTATGGCGGCAACCCGACAGTGATTGTAGCCAGCGCGATACTGGGCGCGCTGATCGCCCCGCCGCTGGCCTGCGCGATTGCCGGGCGCCTGCCCAGCTACCTGCATCCCTACATCGGCAACGTCTTGTCCATGGCGATCAGTACGGCGTTGATCGTGCCGTTCATCGGTGCGGTGATCGCGGATTAACCCAATCAACGCCTGGAGGTGATTCATCAGGCATAAAAAACCCCGCCGACGCGGGGTTTTCTATCGAGAAAAGCGCTGGGCTCAAAGCTCTGCGAAACACTCTTCAATGATTGCCAAGCCTTTGTCCAGCAGTTCGTCCGGCGAGGTCAGCGGCACCAGTACGCGCAATACGTTGCCGTAGGTACCGCAGGACAGCAGGATCAGGCCCTTGTCACGCGCCTTGACCACCACGGATGCAACGGCAGCGGCGTTCGGTTTGTGGCTATCGCCATCTTCGAACAACTCCACGGCAATCATCGCGCCGAGGGCACGCACTTCGCCGATTACCGGGTATTTGGCCTGGATGGCCTTGAGGCCGGTTACCAGGCGCTCGCCGACGGCCTTGCAGCGGTCCAGCAGGTGCTCTTCTTCGAACACTTCCATCACCGCCAGCGCGGCCGCGCAAGCGATCGGGCTACCGGCGTAGGTACCGCCCAGGCCGCCTGGGGCGATGGCGTCCATGTATTCGGCCTTGCCGCAAACACCGGCCAGCGGGAAACCACCGGCGATGGATTTGGCGAAGGTGGTCAGGTCGGCGGCGACGCCCATCTGTTCCATGGCGAAAAAGGTGCCGGTGCGGCCGGCACCGGTTTGCACTTCGTCGGCGATCAGCAGGATGCCGTGCTTGTCGCACAGTTCGCGCAGGCGCTTCATGAAGGTTTTCGGCGCGACGTAGAAACCGCCTTCGCCCTGCACCGGCTCAATGATGATCGCAGCGATATCACGCGGCTCGGCATCGTTCTTGAAAATACGCTCGATGCTGGCGATGGCGTCGTCGTCGCTCACGCCGTGCAGTTCATTGGGGAACAGCGCACGGAACACGCCGCCCGGCATCAGGCCCATGCCCGCCGAGTACGGCACGACTTTACCGGTGAGACCAAGGGTCATCATGGTGCGGCCGTGGTACGCACCGGTGAAGGCGATCACACCGGCACGGCCGGTGGCGGCGCGGGCGATTTTCACGGCGTTCTCGACCGCTTCGGAACCGGTGGTGACCAGCAGGGTTTTCTTGGCGAAATCACCTGGCACCTTGGCGTTGATTTTCTCGCACAGCTCCACGTAAGGCTCGTAGGCCAGGACCTGGAAGCAAGTGTGCGTCAGCTTGTTCAGCTGCTCGGTCACCGCCGCGATGATTTTCGGGTGCACGTGGCCGGTGTTCAGCACGGCGATACCGCCGGCGAAGTCGATGAACTCGCGACCTTCAACGTCGGTCACGGTGGCGTTCTTCGCGGATTCGGCGAAGATCGGGTGAATCTGGCCAACACCGCGCGGTACAGCGGCTTCGCGGCGTTTCATCAGGGAAGCGTTGGTCTTGCTCATAAAGTCCTCATTCGCCGCTCATCGGGCGGCGTGGCTCAAGGATAGGTGGCGGGGAGGCAACTACGGCAGCATGCGATGATCGACTGCCACAGCTTTCCGGCCACTGCGAATAACGGCGTGAAACACGCAAAGGGACAGCGCTCTCGTGCCCTCTGCGTTTACTGCAATCCCTTACCGGTCAGATGCCCAGGCAGAGGTATTTGATTTCCAGGTAATCCTCGATCCCGTACTTGGAACCTTCACGGCCCAGGCCCGAAGCCTTGATGCCGCCGAACGGCGCCACTTCGTTGGAGATCAAGCCGGTGTTGACGCCGACCATGCCGTATTCCAGGGCTTCAGCCACACGGAAGACACGGCCGAGGTCGCGCGCGTAGAAGTAGGACGCCAGGCCGAACTCGGTGTCGTTGGCCATCGCGATCACTTCGGCTTCGTCTTTGAAGCGGAACAGCGGTGCCAGTGGGCCGAAGGTTTCTTCCTTGGCCACGGCGGCGTTTTTCGGCACGTCGGTCAGGATGGTCGGCTCGAAGAAGTTGCCTTCCATCGCCTTGCCACCGGCCAACAGTTTGGCACCTTTGCTCAGGGCATCGGCGATGTGTTCCTGGACCTTGGTCACGGCCTTTTCGTCAATCAGCGGGCCGGTGGTGGTGCCTTCTTCCAGACCGTTGCCGATCTTGAGCTTGGCCACGGCCACTTTGAGTTTTTCGGCGAACGCGTCGTAGACCGAATCCTGGATGTACAGGCGGTTGGCGCAGACGCACGTCTGGCCGTTGTTGCGGTACTTGGAGATGATCGCGCCTTCGACAGCCTTATCCAGGTCGGCGTCGTCGAACACGATGAACGGCGCGTTGCCGCCCAACTCCAGGGAGACTTTCTTGATGTCCTTGGCGCATTCGGCCATCAGTTGGCGACCGATTTCGGTGGAGCCGGTGAAGGACAATTTACGCACGATCGGGTTGCTGGTCAGCTCGCCACCAATGTCGCCGGCGCTGCCGGTGACCACGCTCAGCACGCCTTTCGGGATGCCGGCACGGTGTGCCAGCTCAACCAGGGCCAGGGCCGAGAACGGGGTTTGCGACGCTGGCTTGATCACCATGGTGCAACCGGCGGCCAGGGCCGGGCCGGCTTTGCGGGTAATCATCGCCGCAGGGAAGTTCCACGGGGTGATGGCAGCGGTCACGCCGATCGGCTGCTTGATCACGATCAGGCGCTTGTCGGGCTGGTGGCCGGGAATCACGTCACCGTAGATGCGCTTGGCTTCTTCGGCGAACCACTCGATAAAGGAAGCGGCGTAGACGATTTCGCCCTTGGCTTCGGCCAGCGGCTTGCCTTGTTCGAGGGTCATCAGGCGGCCGAGGTCGTCCTGGTTTTCGATCAACAGTTCGAACCAACGGCGCAGCTTGTTGGCGCGCTCCTTGGCGGTGAGTGCACGCCAGGCCGGCAGGGCCTTGTCGGCGGCTTCGATGGCGCGGCGGGTTTCGGCGGCGCCCATCTTCGGCACGGTGCCGAGAATCTCGCCCGTGGCCGGGTTGTTGACCTTGATGGTTTGACCGTTGTCCGCATCGACCCAAGCGCCATCGATGAAGGCTTGCTGGCGGAACAACTGGGTGTCTTTAAGCTGCATGTCGGCTTTCCTTAACAGCACCGCGCGCACGCGGAGCGAATTAGAGTTGTTGAAAGGCGCCTGGTGGGCTGCCGTCAGGGAAATCAGCCTCGCTGCGCAAGAACCAATAAAGTGCGCACGGGAGACAGAGCGTTTGAAATCTCAAACGAATCCTAGGAGCAATGGGGGTACAGGGCAATAGGATGTTCGAAAAAAAGAACAAAAACGGCATATCCGTCAGACCTTTCTGATCAGCGTAGTTGCACTTGGTTTCACTGCACTGATCGATGGCCCCCGGCCCAGAGCCTGCACGCGGCGGATTCCTACACTTAAAGGCCCAAAGACCGGCATGGACGCCCAAGGTCGACATGGGTATGATGTCGCCCGCACAAGCATCCGTAGCTCAGCTGGATAGAGTACTGCCCTCCGAAGGCAGGGGTCGTGGGTTCGAATCCCGCCGGGTGCACCATATAGCAGTCTCGGGCTGTCTCAGACAGTCTACGAAACACCCCAAGAAGCCCGCCCCGTGCGGGCTTTCTTGTTTCTGGCTATCCGTCGCCTGTAATCGCGACGACAAGGTCCACAACTGGGGCGTTTTGGTCGAATTCGATTACCCGGACGGCGCCAAAAAGCGCTGGAACATTCCAGCCCGAACCATGGCTGGCGACTTCGGCAAGGACGTACTCGGTCCACCGGTCGGCATGGGCCTGGGCCTCGCGGGAACCCGATAAGGGCGCAATGCCCGCAACGACCTGCAGAGTTATCTCGGCGGCTTCGACAGCGCCCAGCGCGCACGATTGGTGACACGCCTGGCTGGCACGACAATGCTTCCTATTGCCCGAACAACAGATCGACTCGCACGCCGAACACCTGCATTTTTATAAAGCCGGTGCGCAGTTGCCGCCGATCAGCGAGGCGGGTTCACTGGAGCAATGGCAGCAGCAAATCGGTGCGCTGTGCGTTGGCAATCACCGCTTGGCGTTTGTCGTCTCTGTGGCCTTTGCAGGACCTTTGCTGAATCTGCTCGGGCATGAGTCAGGCGGGTTCCATCTCTACGGCGACAGCTCGGCGGCAAGACCACCCACTTGCAGGTTGCTGCCTCGGTCTATGGCGGGCCGCGTCTGGTGAGTTCGTGGCGCTCCACGGATAACGCCCTGGAGTCCATCGCCGCTGCACACTCAGACGGGTTCCTGGTGCTGGATGAGATCGGCATGTGCGACCCGCGCATTATTGGCGAGACGGTTTACATGCTCGGCAACGGCACCGGTAAGGCCCGAGCGAATGATCGAGGACAAGCGGGCCGACAGGTGCAAGAGTGGCGCTTGCTGTTTCCCTCGACCGGCGAGAAGACGTTGGCGCAGCACATGGCAGACGCCAACAAGGAGCTGAAAGCGGGTATGGAGGTGCGCATGCTGGCCGTGCCAGCGGATGCCAGCAAAGGGCTAGGCATGTTCGATGTGCTGAACGGTTTTGAAGACGCCGCCGCCCTCTCCGATGCGCTCAAGGCCCGTGTAGCCAAATACTACGGCACGCCTCTCACCGCCTTCCTGCACGCACTGTGCGCGCCTGGGGGAATGCTCAGGTGGTCGGTGATCGTTCGCCGCACGGTGGAGCAGTTCATAACCCAAAACCTGCCCGCCTCGGCCAGCGGGCAGGCCCAACGCGCCGCCCTTCGCTTCGGGCTCGCAGCAGCGGCCGGTGAGTTGGCCAGCGCCTTCGGCGTTACCGGCTGCTAACGCCGAAGCTCAAAAGGCAGCAAAAAACCTCACGGCTGCGGCTGAGCATCACCGCCGCCAACAACTGCTCATCACCGCGATGGAGCAGGAGCTAGTGACGATTGATCAGCACATCACACAGGCACAAAAAGAACATGCAAAGATCGAAAAAGAAGCAACAAATCTTGCCACTACAGTGTTAGAAGAAAAGTGGAACGAGGCCGCGAAAGCGCTGCTGGAAACCGGCGGCAAGCTATGGGCAGCACACAACCTGATTAATCGAGATCCGGTTGCATTGATGAAACTAGCTATCCCGGAACAGGGCGAGCACTTTGGAAGCTGGACTTGGCAAGAACTTGCAAATCTCTCTCGCCAACACAGCTTGACTGACCTGTTGACAGCCTAACCTGAAACTAACCGGAGCAACTTGTAATACAGGTTGCTCCGTCGCCCGTTTTAAAATAAGGAGTTGGGTTGGACTGAGAGCGCCTCGAAGTGAAATATTTACCAGAGTAACTCCAAATTTTATAGACAGTAAAAAACTTCGCGAGCGACCACTAACAGCCCCCACTTCTCCGGCACTTACACTACGTGACTATCGCAAGTGCTTAACCATAAATGACCCATCACATGAGATAAAAACCGACGAAGATATGACTTCTCAAACTTCTCACTGCCAAATTTTTACCCAAGCTGTTAGAGCAATAAAAAACGCTCACGCGTTCAATTACCACTACATTCAGGCAATCAGTGCACGGAAAAAGGCCGTTGGCGAATACTGAACGGCCAAATAAGTATAATTATATTTTATTACCATCGGGTAACCGCAGGATTTTCCATTATGCCCCTTGAATAAAGGGCCGCTCGGCCAACCCTACAATGCACCACATGAAGAGCGACATTTCAGACCTCCGCCTCTAACCATTTGGCAAGCAGTTGATTGCTCTGAACTGGCGCGTTAGAACGTTCCCGCCAGCTTCTCATAAGTGTTTGCATCATCAAACCCAACTGATAGTTATCCCTATACATATGAAAACAGTTTCCAATTAGCGCCATCGCTCTTCGGTCATCATGTTTCAAATGCAACTCACTAAAAATCATAATCGATCTTATAAACCAAGTGGGCGAGTCAGAAGCAACAAACTCAGTCACAACCAAATCTAAATCATTCGAGTAGAAGAACGCTCTAGCCTCACTGCTTTCTGAAAAAACTCTAGAAAGAGACAACGCCAACGCAGCCCGTCGAATTTCAGAAGATTGCGCCCTATCCAAATACAATCCTTCCAAAACAGACGCAGAGAGACCAAAATCATCCAAAGTATTCGAAGTGTAAGAAAATGTTGGCTTATAATGTGGTCGACGATTTAGTGAGTCACCGAAAGGAAGTCTAATTATTAGTGCCTCAGCAAAAACAGGTAACCATCTCGCCTCCCTATCCAAATCAATAGAAAATGGAATTATTTCAGAATGAGTGACATATTCCTTTTCCAACCCGAGATCACAGCCAGTTAAATACTCTCGCAGGGCAACGCCATTATCCGGAAGCAGATTAAACAATTTACCCCATTGAAGAATGTAATTACCAACCCATCTCGGCTCACTATAGAAGACCTTCTCAATACAAGAAACAAATTTCGGCTTAGAATATTGCCCCTTACGATCAGCTATATCATCCATCCAAATCTCAAGTACTAGAGTTGGATAATCGCGACATATATTACTCCAACCGTACTCCGTATAATCGCCCTCAATAGAAATTTCCTCACTATGAGCGGGCAAAATCTCCGCCCCCATACGTCCAGTCTCTATAAGTTTTATAAAGTCTCGCTCGGACATATTATGCAGTAGTGTTAGTTGATCTCCGCACTGACGCCTCCAGGGAGCCAGTGGGATATATGTAGACAATGAGGAAGGCAGAACTTTTGATAACATGCCAAATAGCGAAGAAAGCTTTATAACCTCACAAAGATTTTCGTGAGTTTTATTAGCTGCAAACAAAATAATCGAATTAACGAACTTCAGTAAAGGCCCAAGATTTTCCGACGAAGGCACAGAAAACTGCAAGACGTCGGAAACCGATTTAGTTCTCCAACTAAACTCAGGCGCCTCTAACTCCATACCTTTATAAATGTTTTTGACCTTAGGATTGCGCCCACTAACACTTTGCCGGTTAATACTCTTGAATCCGACATCAAGAAGAGCAAACATTAATTTAGTACTAGCTGGCGAAAGCCTTTGAAAGGCTGCAGTACGAAACAACATAAAAGCGTTGTTAGCCAAAAGATTTATCGGCTGACTATAATCAAAATCTTTACGCAAACTTATTGACAACACAAAATCCAAAGTCCCAACCACAAACCACTCTTTAGGTGGAGCTATATCACTTGCAGCTGAAATACTATTCGAATTTCGAATCTTTCTGTAAAACGTACTGTAAATAGCTTGCAGACATTTATTACTGGAAGCTTTTATTTTCTCTAAAACATCTGAAGTCCTAGGATGTTCGTCTGGAAGTGTGCATATCAGTGCAAGCGCAGCGCCAATACTTTCACTTTCGCTCGCCTCGAATAAGTGCTCAATCATAGCGTTTAGAAACCACGACTGGCTATTAGGATGCTTTTTAACGTTAAGCAATCTCAATATGGATTTGTCCGTGGACGCATATATTGGAGTTAACACACTTAAGAAATTTTGCCTTAGTCGTTTGTCTTGCTCAAGCACACCTTCGTTTAATAGCCTTATGCCCAGCAGCGCCCCTATAGCCATACGCTTAGACAGAATCTTTTCTAGATGACAATTACCGGCATTGTCAGCACTAGCTAATACTTTAGTTGCTAAGGCGAGCTCGGTTCTCCGCCCATTAACAACAAGAGCACTCAAAGAAAAGTGCATTACTTCACGCCAATGCGCATCCGTACATATAGCCTCCATTCGCGAGGTCATCTCTTCAGGCGAAGTCTCACTATAGATGAACTCGCCAGCAAAAAACTCCTGCAACTGCCGAACATCAAACCTAACGGTATTACTACTTTCTGGCGTATTCACAAAAACAAGACGTTCGGTGGTAGCCTCCATCAATGCCTCGACAACACCATCCACATTTTCATCAATTAGCATCGATGTAGTTTTATGAGCAAGCTTTTCGAAATCAGCCTTCTCAAGTGTAGTTTCAGCCCCTCTACTATCTTCCGCAAGTGCATGCAGAACAATACCCAATCGAGTATGAATTGCCTTAAGCAAGGTGTCATCTTCACGCAGAAGCTTTGAAATTCGCTGATCTTGGAAATCTTTTTGGCTCTCCCGCTTTTTCATTACCTTGTAAAAATTATCAAACAGCTCCCATCTTTTCTCAGGTGGCCGACCACCATCGCGCACAACTACGGCCATAATATGAGACTGCAGTGGAGTAGTCATCAGCTCCAAAACCTGTTGAGACTGCATTGCGCTCTTGAGAACCTCAACCGAATATTCAGCCTCTGTTTCAGTACGATCAAACTTAACTACAGCCGAAGCGCAAGCCAGTGCAATAGGTGCAGGCAATTGAGAAAGCACTGCTACAGTTGCATCCAACTTGTCGAACTGCCCAGAATATCCTTGGGGTCTCGTAGTACATAATATAAGCGCGTCAGCGTCAATAAGCGGCAGCATTTCATCAACAAACCTGTTAATTTCATCAGCAACTTTATCTTTGACGTCATTTGGCACTTCATCTAGGCCATCAAAATTGATAAACCAACTTTTAAGGCCAAGTGCGCGCTTTACTGTACCCGTTAAAACCTTTTGTTCTGTTTTAAGGCTAATTCTCTCTGATATATAGGAGAGTATACCTCTAGGCTCAGAGTCTGGTTTAGAACCATACCAAGCCGCAAAATCTTTCAACTCTATCGTAATGGGCACCCTTGGAGTTTCGCTCCAAAAGCCCTGAGACTGCGCCACGACTTTAAATTGCTCGGCGACAACTCGCGTTGCATGCGTAACGACAGGGCCTCCTTTTTCAAGTATTAACGCTGCCCGTTGAATCTGTGCAAAATACTGCCCGGCTGTTGACTTTCCTTGCCCGGGTCCTCCCTTAAGCAAAATTATTCTAGATCTCTTAGCTACCTTACACCACTTACGCCAAGATTCCCTATCATGCCCCACGCAGAAACCTTGTGAATATTAGAAGAACTCGATACAAGAGCAGAAAGAATTTCCGAAGAGTGATCTCCAGCCTGCGAGATAAAAGGAAGATCTACAAATAGCTCATGAATCTTAGGTCTAGTATTTGAAGAAGATCCGGCTTGCTCTAGCTTGGTATAAATTTGCTCATTAAATTGCCCCACAACTAAGTGTTCGACAATGCTTTTTAACTGACTGCTTTTATCATTCAGCTGATCATACAAACTAGTTATTACATGCCCAGGTGTTAGAAAGTGACCAAAATAGCTTGCTACAGAGGGGTCAGCGGCAAGAAAGTCTAAAATTCTCCTCCCCCCCCATATATCAAATTTTATTTTTGCGTCGAGCGACTCTTTAACTATTTTATAAATTTTGTCGAAAGCACCGGTCTCGGGAACTCCAGAAGGATCAATATTTGTAGCTATGATCCATACATCTGGAATTTCTCTAGCCGAAGTAGGATTATTGAAACTCTTGATCTCCTCGCGAACTTGCTTGATTAGCCACTTTTGCGGATCCCCACTTAAATGAGGTTTATGAAACTTTGACTGTATATACCAAATTCCAGCCCACCTAGTTTTGTTACTCGGATATGCTGCTTCACCTTCAAAGTATCCATCTCGCCCCCGTCTGAACCAGGCGCGAAACCCGCAACCCCTTGCCCGAGAACTTTCATGGCCAAAAAATTGACCATATTCTCAAAAGCGTTTGGATCCAGCTGTGTAAGATCGTAACTATTTGACATATGTTATATCCCTTAACTTAATCATTTGATCCATAAAAAGCACAATCTACCGCAAAGATGAAGAAAAGCTACAGCACGAAACCCGAGAAAACTCTCTAAAATACTACATATAAAAATTCGCGCATTACTTGGAGAGCAGTCAAGGTAAAAATATTAATTTATTAGTTTATATACTCTAACGCACGCGTGGCGACCAATTGTAATCAAAAAAACGCCGTTCGGGGTATATTTATTTTGACCCTGATGGCAATACATCACAGCTGGCTTTAAGCATGCAATCCCACGAAAAACCGTCGAACACTCCACAAAAATACAAATGATGTAAGGGTGATTTGAGTAGTTTTTTCAAGGACTTACTGACGCAGAAAAGCTACTGCGACACGGCATAGGCTGACGATAGAGTGAACCCGATAATCTTTTGCGCGTTGGTTTGAATCTCGTTTAGCGTCGTAAACTTGGGATTGAATGTGGTGATTATTTGGGTGGCTTCACTGATAAACCTGCGATTTGTTCGCAGAAGCAAAGTCAATTGCCATCCTTCACCGTCGCAGCTAAGTGGGGGCTCAATAGGGACCATCGTTTCGGCTGGATTCGGTGTAGACCTGTGATCGTCGAGAGCCTCTGCGAGCCAACACCGGCGCCCTTTTCTACCGATGCAACGGCGACTTATCGCTTTAATTAACTGCGCCGATCCAGAGCAGCTTTATTCTTGAGAGATGCTCAGGACAGTGCCAAAGAAACCTTCCCCCGTCTCAGCCAACACACTGAAGCGTAACATCATAGGCGCCGGTAACACGCCGTCGCAATGACAGAACAAGAACGTGTAACGCATAGTAATCTGTTTAAAATCAATCAGTTAAAGACAAGCGTAACGAGAGTAACACGCGTAACAGACCTTTGAGGGGGACCCCAAGCCCCATAGTGTCTTCTCCTACGAGGATAGCTCGACAATGCTTCTGGCTGATTAGATCGCGGGGGCCACTGCGCCTGCCAGGCAGTACTTCCTAGACCTGTTGACGCGGGGTGAGCCCCTAACACCACGGTTCAAGCCGTGTGGGTGCTCACTGTCTTGCACCAGTACAGCCACCTTTACCGAAGCTGTAACGATGATCCTTTTTCTTCAAGATGCTTTCAATTTCAACGATTGAAATTTCAGTAACTTCCACCATCTCCCGCTAACTCGATCCCGCGGGTTTCATGCCCCGTGTTGACAGCAACATGTCAGGGTCCCCAGCAGCTCAATGGGTTGTGACTGGATCACGAGCTCATCTGAACCCGGTCAGGATGACCCCAATAGAAACCGAGTCATACGGCTATGTCTGGTGGAAGCATTCCGCCATACTCCCGACGACTATAACGCGTCAGCGGCAGGGAGCAGTTCACATGAGAAGGCGGTTAATCAATACACTGGTGGCGGTAACCACAGCGCTAGCGCTCACCGGATGCGCCAATGGCTACAAAGAGTTTTACATCCCAGCCTCTGGTGTATCGCCTGAGTTCATCTCAGCTAATCGTGCTTCAGCTGCTCCCGCTTTACCTGTCATTGAAAGATCGCCCTTTGGTGACCTGGAAAAAATAATTGCAGGTTACTCAAAACGAGGATACGTGGTTATAGGCGAGTCGAGCTTTAACAGTGGCGAAAACGTTTCTGAGGACCACGCGCTGAAACAGGGTGCTGCAGTGGGAGCGGATCTGGTCCTAGTATTCGTTCCTCAGTACACTGGGTCCGTAACCTCAAGCATGCCTCTTACTACTCCGACAACGAGCACCTCGTACACCACAAGCAGTGCGAACGCCTATGGGCCGGGTGGTCAAGCCACTGCTTTCGGTAATGCATCGACTACGACTTATGGAAGCACCACGACCTATATTCCTATTACCCTTAATAGGTCTGACTATGGCGCCATTTATTTTGTAAAGGGTAGGTTTCGCGTCGGTGCGTTCGTCCGCAATCTCAACGACTTGGAGAGACAACTACTACAGACGAACCAAGGTGTAGTCGTAACCACAATCGTCGACGACAGCCCTGCCTACAAAGCCGACATCTTGGCAGGCGACATGATTGTGGCGATGGATGGAGAAAGGGTCTCAAATCAAGAGAGCTTTACAAGAATGGCTACGGTGCGTGCCGGGCGACTCATCAACCTGTCACTGATTCGTAATGGGAAACCCATCGAAAAGAGCCTGCAGGTAGGTAAGTGATTGACCTTGAATCGCCATTTTTTTCAACTGTGGGCTCCTCTAGGAAGCACCGCCGTGTATGCCTAACCAAGGATTGATAGAAAAGCCCCCATAAATAGGGCACCAAACCTATCGGTTCAAACGACGCCGGGGCACCAGATATGAATGAAAAAGCCCCAGCTCGAAAGACCTAGGGCTTTTTCGTATATGCCAATTCAACGCTTCCGCAACGCCTCCAACCTCCCCGGCAAATCCTCCTCCGGAAAGCGCTTATGCAGCGCCAGCAGCTTCTCATCAGCCGCCTTGCGCTCTCCCGCCTCACGCAACTTCACGATGGCCTGCAGCTCCTGCTCCAAAGACGGCAATGCAACCGGCGCGGCCTTGCTGAGTTTTACCGTTGGCGGAGCCGCCAGTGTATCTGCGGTTTCAGCCTGAGCTGGCGCACTTTCAAGCCTGGGTGCCGCTGCCATTCGGGCCATTGGCGCGGGGGCGGAGAAGGCTTGCGGCGTTGGCTGGGCGGCGTCTTGGTGGCGCAGGGCGGAGAATGTCGCGGTGGAGATTTCGGGCTGCGGCATGGGGGAGCGTGTGAGCACGCCGATCATCAGCGCTAAACCTGCGACGGTGGCGAATGCCATTTGCCAGCGTGGGCGTTGGCAGGCGTGCAGCCAGCGTTGCCACAGGTTCGGTTGTGGCGCCGGGGCTTCGCGGCGGGCGGTGTTGAGGATGAAGGCGTCGAGGGACGCGGGGGGTTCGCCGGTGCTGTGTTGACGGTAGTGCTGGAGCAGTTCGTCGTCTGGGGTGGGTCGAGTGTCAGTCATACGGTTACCTCGTCGGCCAGCAGGCGCCGCAGTTTTTGCAGGGCGTAGCGCAGGCGGCTTTTTACGGTTTCCAGCGGGGCGCCGGTGAGGGCGGCGATTTGCGGTACTTCAAGTTCGCCGTGCAGGCGCAGCAGGAAGACTTCGCGCTGGTCTTCGGGCAGGTCTTGCACGGCGGCGTCGAGGCGTGCCTGGTCGCGGCTCAGGCTCAGGTGTTGCTCGGGGCCGGCGCTGTGGTCGGCCTGGGCGTGCAGTTGCTCGTCGTAGCTGTCGTGCAGCGGGTTGTGGAGGCCGTGCTTGCGCCAGTGGTCGATCAGGCGGTTACGCGCGATCTGGAACAGCCACGTACGAAAACTCGCGCGGCCCTGTGGCTGGGTGGTGCTGCGGATCAGGCTGAGCCAGGTGTCCTGGTAGATTTCCTCGGCCAGTTCGGGTTTGTTGCACAGGGACAGGAGGAAGCGGTACAGGCTTTGGCGGTGCCGGGCGTACAAGGCTTCGAAAGCAGCGGCGTCGCCGGTGCGGTAGCGGGCCAGCAGCGATTCGTCGCTGGGTGGATCGTCTGGGACGGCCATGTGCTGGGGTGAACTCCTTTTGTCAGCCGAATCAAGATTAACGGTGGGAAGGGGCTTGCCCTAATGCCAGTCAGTTAAGGCTTTTTGTAGGAGCGAGCTTGCTCGCGAAGAACTCAAAGCCACCGCGTTTATCCAGAATGAACGCGTCGCCTGGACGTTTTTCGCGAGCAAGCTCGCTCCTACAGTGAGCCCCGTTCGCTTAACTGACTGGCATTAGGGCTTGCCCTCCCACATTGGACAATGTTGCGTTCGAGGTCAGGGTTTGAGGCTTTGGGCCAGTTCGACCAGTTGTACGAACTCGTTGCGCAGGCCGAACGGGTCGTCGCCGCAGGCTGAGCGGGCCAGTTTGGCGGTGTCCTGCAAACCCATGCTGCCAGTGTAGCGGCCATCGCCCTTGAGCTGTTGGGCGAACGCGGCTACGGCGGCGCTGAAGCGCAGGTCGTCGCTGGCCGGGGTGGAGGGGTTGGCGATGGGGCGTTCGATCAGTCGGCTGTTGCCGCCCGCTGCGGGCTTGTAGCGTACCCGTAGCATCGCCAACTCGGCAGACGTGCCTTCGGTTGTCGGCGCAGCGGCGTATCGCAAAGGCTCCAACCAGCCCTTCTCGCCCTTCGGTACGATTTCGTACAGCGCGGTCAGCGTGTGCGCTGCGCCGATTTCGCCGGCATCGACCTTATCGTTGTTGAAATCCTCACGCTTCAAGGCACGGTTTTCGTAGCCGAGCAGGCGATACTCGCTGACCTGCGCCGGGTTGAATTCCACCTGCAATTTTACGTCCCGTGCCACCACCGCCAGCGTTGAGCTGAGTTGGTCTACCAACACCTTGCGGGCTTCGCGCAGGTTGTCGATGTACGCGTAGTTGCCGTCACCGGCGTCGGCCAGTTGCTCCATCAGGTGCTCGTTGTAGTTGCCCACACCGAAACCGAGGGTGGTCAGCGAAACGCCGCTTTTGCGCTGGTCGACGGCCATTTGCTTGAGGCTGTCGAAGTCGCTGATGCCCACGTTGAAGTCACCGTCGGTGGCGAGCAGGATGCGGTTGATGCCCTTGTCGATAAAGCCTTCGCGGGCCATCTGGTAGGCCAGTTCGATACCGGACGCGCCAGCGGTGGATCCACCGGCGGTGAGTTGGTCGATGGCGTTGCGGATGGTGGTTTTGTCACGCCCGGAAGTCGGCTTGAGCACCACGCGGGACTCGCCGGCGTAGACCACCAATGACACGCGGTCCTGATCACGCAATTGTTCCACCAGCAATTTCAGGGTGCTTTTGACCAGTGGTAAACCTTCGCGACGGTCCATCGAGCCGGACACATCCACCAGAAACACCAGGTTGGCCGGCGGCAGGTCCGCCACGGCGCGGTCGGACGCTTTGATGCCGATGCGCAGAAGTTTCGTACGCGGGTTCCACGGTGTGGCGGCGACTTCGGTCGTGACGCCGAAGGGTGAGCCATCGGTAGGCAATGCGTAGTCATAGGGGAAGTAATTGACCATTTCCTCCAGGCGCACCGCGCCTTCGGGCGGCAGGCTACCTTGGTTGAGGAAGCGTCTGACGTTGGCGTAGCTACCGGTGTCGACATCCACGCTGAAAGTGGAGACGGGGGTTTCGGCGACGCGATGCACCGGGTTGTCGGGCAGGTTGGCGTATTGCTCGCGGGGTTCGCTGCGGTAGTCCATGGTCGCCGCCTCCCGCATTTGCATCGGTGCAGGCATGGCCATGCGCTTGACCAATGCGCCCTGGGCCGGCGCACGCTGAAGTTCGGCGGCGGGCTCAGCAGGTTTCGCCAGGTCAGGCGAGGACGACAGCCCGCAACCGGCCAACGCCACCAGCAGGGTAAGGGTGAAGCCTTGGGCAGCAGGGCGCAAGAAGAGCAGAGGGCGGGACATGGGCTGAACCTCGTGAGTGAATAGTCCGTTCACAAGGTCAGACGCGGGGAATGTGGGGTTCGGGTTAACACACGCAATTTAGGTGACAGCAGAAATCAGTGTGGGAGGGGGCTTGCTCCCGATGGCGGTGGGTCAGCCACCAGATGCAGTGGCTGACACTAAGCTATCGGGGGCAAACCCCCTCCCACATTTGATCTGCAGAGCCTATCAGTCCGTGCCGTATTTCGGGTTACGCGGGCCGTAGAGGATGCCGGTGCGCTGCCCGGCCGATAGCAACCGTGCGCTGGTGATACCCGCAATCGGGTGCGCCGCGTCGGTGGAGCTGTTGATCACTTGCTTGACCGCCGCTGTAATCAACATACCCACCAGGCCACCGCTGTTATTGTTGCCCTCCTCGCTCGACGCACGCGCCGTGCCGGTCCACAGGGTGGTGCCGGTGCGCAGGTCCACCAGTTTGGCCGAGGCGGTCACGGAGGTGTCGCTGGAGATCAGCATGTACTTGGTGCCGTACTCGCTGACGGTGATGTACAGCGCGGCGTCTGCACCAAAGATGTCATGCAGCTTGGCCGGCAGTACGGCCTGGATATCGTTGGCGGTGGTCAGGCCGTTCTGGCGGAAGGTTTCGTCCACCAGGGCGATCGGCAGCACGTAGTAGCCGGCTTCGGCCAACGGGTAGGTGACTTGCGACACCAGGCTGTAGGACGCCTGCACTTCCGGTGACTCGTTGATCGGCGGCAGTACCAGGATCGACTTGGGCCGCGCCTGTTTGTAGGCTGAGTAATCAAACGTCTTGGGCGCCGCGCAACCGCCGAGCAAGGCCAGGGCCAGGAGGGCGCCGGTGAGTTTTAACAGGCTCATTTGGTGGCGACTCCGGTCTTGGCGTTTTTCAGCAGAAAGTCCATGTAGGCGGCCGACTCAGGGAACAGCGCCTTCTCGGTACGAAACTCCTGCACCATCTGGTCGTCCTTGCCCATGTTCATGTACAGCATGCCCAGGTGCGCGTGGTAACCCGGCGGCGCTTTGCGGCCGGTGGCGTTGATCTTTTGCAGGTCGCGCTCCAGTGCCTCGACCTGCGCTTCCTTGGGCTCGCCCTTGAAGTATTCGTAAACCTGCGGCTGGTAGCTCTCCCATTGATACAGGGGCTGGGGCGCCGTCTGGCACCCGGTTACCGTCGCGATTGCTGCCAGCGTCAGCGCCAACTTCACTGCCTTGCTCATCCGTGTACTGCTCCTTGAGGTGTTGCTGATCAGTTACGTGGGTTCCAGGCGCCGGCGTTGATGCCGTCCACCAGGCGGTTGATCGCTTCGCGCATGGCCAGGTCAAGCACCTTGCCATTGAGGGTGGAGTCGTAGCTGGCGGTGCCGCCGAAGCCGATCACTTCACGGTTGGACAGCGCGTACTCACCGGCGCCCTGGGTGGAATACACCACTTCGGAAGTGTTGATGTTGACGATATTCAACGCGACTTTGGCGTAGGCCACTTGGGTCTTGCCACGGCCGAGGATGCCGAACAGCTGGCGGTCGCCGGTTTCCTTGCGGCCGAACTCGGTCACATCGCCGGTCACCACGTAATCAGCGCCCTTGAGCTTCTGCACGGTGCCTTTGATTTTGGCTTCCTGGGAGATTTCGCCCATGTTGTCGCGGTCCAGCACGCTGAAGCGGTTGGTCTGCTGCAAGTGGGTGATAAGGATAGTCTTGGCCTGGCCACCGAGGCGGTCGACGCCGTCGGAAAAGATACCGCGCATGTAGCTGGAGCGGTTGTCGAACTTGCCCACGGCAATCGGTACACGCACGCCGGAATAGGCCACGCTGGCGCTGGCGACTTGCTCAACCGGCATTGCGCGGTTGCTCTCGGTGGCGCAACCGGCCACGGTCAACAGCGCTGCGGCGGTGAGGCCCGACAGCAGGATTTTGGACAGTGTCTTCACGTGTTGCTCCTAAAGTGAGAATCGGCAGAGCGCAGGGCTGCGGCCATTTTCGGGGAGGGGAACACGTGCGTCTGTATTCATCCCTGAACCTGTCGTGCCGCAACGGCTGCGGCATTTTACGGGGTTGAGAGCGGTTCTCAAGGTGTTTTGAATAAACGCAGGGTTAAGTGATGAATGGGGCTGCTTAGGGAGGGAGGGAAACCGGATCGGCCTAAAGTTCTGAGCCGACGTGCCGAGACCCTGACCTGGTTCATTCATTAATAGGGATATTGCGTGTTGAAAATCCTCTTGCGGGCAGCGGCCCTCGTTGCCGCACTGTCGATGACCGGCTGTGTGTCCTACACCGTCACCGGCCCCATCGGCGCCCCGTTACACCCGGCTTCTGTCAGCAGCCCGCGCAGCGCGCAAATCGCTGATGTGACGGTGAACGCCGCCGACGTCAACGACGCCAACAAAACCGCGATCAGCCGTTCATTGACGCTGCAGCTTAACCAGTACGTGCGCGCGGCCGGTTACTTCAAGCAAGTTACCGAGTACCCGGTGCGCCTGGGTGAGCAGGATGTTTCGCTCAAGTTCAACATGACGTCGCTCAAGGGCCATCGCGGCGTGCACCCCGGTTATGTACCCGGCGCCTTGCTGACCTTGACGATCTGGATCTGGGTCAACGGCCCGATCTACGTCGATACCTTCGACCTGGCCGGCGACCTGGTGATCGTCGACCGCGACGGCAAGGAACTGGCCAGCAGCAAACAAGAGGTCAAGTTCGAGCGCAACGTGGGCCTTTACGGTCGCGAATACTGGGCCCCGACCATGGGCGCCAAACAACTGAACGAACTCGTCGCGCAACTGCTCGACACCGCCACCGCCAAACTGGCCAAACCGTAACCGCAGGGAGCACCACATGAAAGGATTGATCAAGCACGGCCTGGTACTCGCGGCAGTCTTGCTGACGGGCTGCGTGTCTTACTCGCAACACGAACTGCCACCAGTACAGACCTGGCCACCCACCGCCAACGCGCCCGCACACAAACCTACGGCGTACGTGCGCACCACCGGGCTGAACCAGATCAACGGCGGCCCCGCCAACGCCGCTGCCAGCGCACCTGCCGCCCTGTGGGAAAAAGCCGTGGCGGATGGGTTCCGCCAGTCCAACCGCTTTGCACGGGTGAGCACCGACAAGGTCGACTCGGACATCTACGCCGACGCCACCCTGTACAACAACGAACAGTTCAGCATGGCCTCGGCGATCATCACCGGCGTGACGTTCTTCATCATTCCGTCCACCGCCAAGAACACCTTCACCCTGGAAACCGTGTTCAAGGACAAAGACGGCAAGGAGTTGGGCCGGGTCAAGAAGAGCGAGTCGGTGCGCACCTGGATGCACCTGGTGCTGATCGTGGGCATCCCCTTCCAGGCAGACACCCGGGAAGTGGTAGAGGCGTTGACGCGCAGCACGCTGGATGAGGCGGTACAGCGCAAGTTGTTCTGACGGATTCACACAAATCCAAATGTGGGAGGGGCTTGCCCTAATGCCAGTCAGTTAGGGCTTTTTGTAGGAGCGAGCTTGCTCGCGAAAAACTCACAGGCACCGCGTTCATTCAGAAAGCACGCGTTATCGTTGACGTTTTTCGCGAGCAAGCTCGCTCCTACAGACGGCGGTGTACGCTTAACTGACTGGCATTAGGGCTTGCCCCCGATGGCGGTGAGTCAGTCAACACATCATTGACTGGACCACCGCTATCAGGAGCAAGCCCCCTCCCACACTTGTTTTGCGGTGTTGCTTAGAACGCGTATCGCGCCTTGAGCATGACGCCGTCAGCATCGAAACCGCTGCGTGCCTGGCGGGTGTAGCTGGCGCCGACGGTGAAGTCCGAGACCTGGTAGTTCACGCCCACACTGGCTTCATAGCTGTCACGCGCCACCGACGCGCCGGTCACGGTAAACGGCGAACCACCCGCCACGAAGCTGGAGGTTTGCGCGACGCGATCACCCATCAGGTCGTGATAGGCCATCAACGTGGCTTCCGGTTGCAGCGTGCCGGCACTCAACGGCAGGTTGGCCGCCAAACGCACACCAGCACCCAACTCGCCCACTTCATAACGCTGCGAAGCCGTGCTCAACGCCGCCGACGAACCTTTCTCGGTAAAACCATCCATGCGCACGTTGGCATACCGCGCCGCCACACGCGGCTCGATCACCACCGCCTGGGATGGCTTGAAGCTGTAGCCGCCGATCACGCTGGCCGCCAACACATTGCTGTCGTAGCTGCCCTTGGCCGTGGTGCCCGCGACGTGGCGCTTGCTGTCGTTCTCGTTATGACCGTAGCTGAGGCTGCCATCCACGAACCAGTTCTGCAGCGCCCAGTTGCCGTACAGCGACAGCGCGTGGCCCTCGACGTCGGTCTTGTTACCCAGGTCCGAATGAATATTCGAATTGAGGTAGCTGTACGCCACGCCCAGGGTGGTGGTGTCGTTCACACGACCGTCCACACCCACCGCCATGCCGCTGCTGTTGGCCGAGTAACCGTTGTTGCCGCCACGGCCGTCCTGGTCCATGTTGCTGCTCAGGCCCTGCACCCACACGCCGCCGACCTGGTGGCTTTCGCGCTGGTCAGTGAGGCGATTGAAGATCGCGCCGTTGACCACGGTTTGCCCCGATAGCGCCACATCGAGGGCGCCACGGTTGACGTCCGGGGTGAGTTGGTCGGCGAGTTGCGCCAGTTGCTGTGCCGTCCCGGCGTTGGCCAGGCTCTGGAACACCGGATCGTTTTGGTTGAGCTGGCCGAGCACATCGTTCTTCAACACGTTAACGGCGGTTGCGGCCGACGCCCCCGCGCTGGCACCCGCCAGTTCCTGCTGCACCTGCTGATCGCTTTTCACCGCCACCACGGCCTTGACCGTCTGCGCATCGGCCGAGTAGCTGAGCACGTTCAGCAACGACGACGCACTGGCCACGGCCACGCCGTTGTTCTGCACGTTGGTGGCTTGCAGCAAGGTGTATTGCGTGCCGGATTTAGGCGCGGCGAAGTCGCCCGGGTTGGCGCTGACGGTCAGCTTGGAGGCCTGGGCCAGATTGGCCGTGCCGTTGACGGTGAGATACGGCGTGGTCGGCACCACGCTGTCGGACAGGTGCATATCAATGCCCGCGCCGCTGGCCACATTCAGATTGCCGGTGATAGCGGTGCCAGGCGCGGACAGGTTCAGCGAGCCCGAGTTGACCGACACTGGCGCGATGATACGGCTGCCGGTGAAACCTGCCTGGCCGTCGACGTTGACGGCGTTGAGGTTGAGCAGGTCGCCGGTGATTTTGCCGCCGGTCCAGTTCAGGCTGGCGAGGTTATTGGCGTCGACGGCGATGCCGCTGTTGCTGCGGATTTCGCCGGCTTGCTGGTTGATTTCAAAGCTCGCAACCTGCTCGGCCGCATCCACCTGGATCGCAGTGCCGTCGGCGGTGATGAGGCCGCGGTTGACGATACCGCGCGCGCCCGTGGCGCTGTTCTGCGCAAAGCTGGCGCCGGACAGGTCGAAGGCATTGGCCGCCGCGCCTTTGGCTTCAATGGTGCCGGTGTTGAGGATGTAATCGACGGTGCCCGCGTAAAACGTCAGGCCCTTGGCTTCATTGCCGTTGGCGGAAATCAGGCCACTGTTTTCGATGCGCAGGGGGTTGGTAGCGGTCTCAACTTCCATACCCCAGGCGCCATTACCTGTGGCGATAATCGAGCCCGAGTTGAGCAGCTTGCCGCCGATGGTGGTCGGCGTGCCGCTGTTGACGTCGAGGACCAGACCGATCGCTTCCGGGCCGGCCATATCAATCACGCCAGTGTTGGAAACGTCACCGGCAACCGTGGTGCCGTGCAGGTAAATACCCTCACCACCGCCCAGGTAGCCGGGAAAGGGCTCGGCGCTCACCGGCGGCGTGGAACGGATGGTGCCGGAGTTGATAACGCTGCCGCCAATGGTGGTAGCGCCGATTTCAAGCCCTTCATAGGCGCCATGGGTCATCAGGATATTGCCCGCCTGAACCACATCCCCAGTGATTGTGCCGGGGTTCAGACCGGAAGGACCAGACCAGAACATCGGGTCGATGGCGATGGCGCGAATGGTTTTGCCCTGTGAGTCCAGCGTGATGTCTGCGCGGTTGATCAGCGAGCCTTGAATGTTGGTGTTCACAAATCCGAGACCGGCGGGGTCAGTGGTGCCGGAATTGACCACCTCGGAAAACTTGCCGGTAATGGTTACCGGCTCGTTGAACGTCTCATTGGCCCAAATATTCTTGCCCTGACCCAGGTCGAACTCTACTGCCAGCACCTGGGTGCTGATCGCGCCAACCATGATTGCCAACAGACTTTTCTGGAACTGCTTGCGCTTCATTTCAAACTCCATGAACTACAGGTCAAAACCGCCAAGAGGCCCGGCGGCAGTAGGTGTGCTTTGGGAAAGGATCAATCGATCCGAATGATGCCTCCAACGTCCCTGGGAATCGCAGGCGCGAGCCGGTGCACCGCAGGCGGTGGCAGAAAGGGGTCGTAAGAGGGAAAGGTTCACATCAATCCTTAATGTCATTTGAAAACGCTGCAGTCCATGCAGCCCGACCGATTGCGGGTGGGCGGGGTAAAGACACTGAGATAAACAAAATGTTCAAAGCTATAAGCGGCACGCCCCAACACCGCCCACCCTGTAGGAGCGAGCTTGCTCGCGAAAATCGTCAACGATAACGCGAGCAACCAGAAAAAACGCCGCCTGGGCGCTGTTACATCACCGTCAGCCTTACTTGAGTTCCTTCACCAGATACTGCGCAGATATCTGCGTAATCCCGGTCAACGCCCGGCGCAAGGCTTCAGGGTCGGTGCGATAAGTCAGCGGCGTGTAGCCATAAACGTTCTGGCCATTGAATGGTGTAACCGTTTCAAAGGTGCGCCAGATCATCTCATCACCGCGATTCATCTGCGCCACCACGCTAATGGTGGGGTAAATCACGCTGCTGAACCCCTGGGTCAGGCGAAAGCCCCACTCGGACACGGTCAACTGAATCTGCGCATCGGCCGGTTCATCATCACCAACCACCTTGAGCGTCGAAGTCTTGCCCAGTGCATCGACAAAGCCCTGCTTGAGCAACACACCCACGTCGATTTTTTCCGCTTCGATCAACGTCAGGATCGCCATCGACGTCGGCATCTCGGCCAATTGCCCAAGCTTCATGCCACCAGCCAAACCGGCGCCGCTCAAGGCCGCCGTGCCCACCTTGGACGCACCGCTGGCCATGCCAACACCCGCGCCAACCCCGGCCCCCAGGGCCGCGCCCCAGGCTTGTTCGCGACCGAAGTACACCATGTTCTTTTTTTCCCACTTCACGGGCAGGACTTTTACCGTCTTGATCTGCGCGCGGTTTTCGGGGTGAGGGGGTGGCTGACGCAGCCGCCGAGGATGAGGGTGGTGAAAAGGATTAGGAGGAGGTTTTTCACATCAGTCCTTTAATGTTTGAGGGTGGATTTTGTATTCGTGGTGCGTTTTTTCGTCGACAACCTATCGGCAATGGAGGGGAAGACGTTAGGTGTTGCGGGTATTCTCCGACGAGGCGACATTTTGATGCCTTGCGTGGGTTTGGTGGTGCGGCTTATAGTCCGGCGGTCGCCCATACGGCGATCAGGTTTGGCGACCTGACAACAGAGTGCAAAAGCAATCCGCTTCATGCAGGTGTTTTTGCACCCGCAAAGCTGTGCTCGTTATGGCGGCTGTGCGCGGGAGACCTTCGGGTCTGCCGGTTTACTCTGTTGCCGGTTCGCCAACCTGCGCACAGCTGCCACCCATTCGTTTGGCGACGATTGAGTGGTGGCCCCGACCACCAAAACAGAGTGTTAACTATGAATAGATACATGCCCCTAACCGGCCACGACTGCACCGTCCCCGCCCTGATCATCGACACCCAGGCGCCCCTCGACGTCCTTCACGACGCCGCCGTGCACCGCATTCGGGCCGTCACCCAACTGCTGGAAAACCTGGCTTTCCGCGAACAACTCAGCAGCGATGCCTTAGTGCTTTCAGACTTCGCCCATTTGCTGGCCATTCCGCTGCGCGATGGGTGTGATCTGCTGGATGTTATTGGACGGAAATTAAACTCGAAGATCTAAAGCAGAATCCGGGCAGTTAAACCATAACTGCCCGGCCGATATATAAAACCATTTTATTAAAGAACCATAAAAGCAGAATCTTCCCACCAACTTTACCAGGCCCAGTCAAAACAGCCCTACGCCGACCATCTTGACCACAAAAATCAAATCACCAAGCTTTTTAGTCGATCACCCGCACTGAGGAGCTCGTCCGCAGATAGCGGATTATAACTAATCACAATCAAAACCCCCTCTTCAAACTCACGCACTTCTTCTACATAATCACTTATTAAATCAACAAGTTCACGCGGTCCCTTTCCAAAAGCACGAAAACACAATTCCTTATCGAAATAATTCGCTGCATTTATACGAAAAACACCATCCCTGCCATTGACGTCTTTCTTTGTAGCTTCACAAGCTTCTACCACTGAAGGCCAATCGCTTCTCGTAACACTCCAATCATGCAAAGCCGAGCGATAGGAACCAAACGCCTTAATATATTTAGGAAAAACAACTTTCAACAAATTTGAATAGTCAACTTTTGAAGCTGTAAATTCAATAAATAGAGTGTCATCAAACTGCGCATCATCTTCCAGATATTTATGATCTCGTAGGGCGTATGAAATTCGACCTTTAACGCCGACTGGAAGTAGCTTATCTAATGACACCGAGGTCACCAACTCGCTTCCAATGGGGGGAACTTTAAGGGAATCGTTCAAACCCCATGGAACGCCCAAATCGCTTATAGCGCTCAAGAAATTATTATGCCTATCTTCGATAGACTCTGAAAAATTAGGTCTATGTCGAAATTCAAGCTTATATTTAGTCATTAAGGTGCCACCCTTACAGAAATATTTCTGATATTTTGCTCAACAAGGATATCTGTTGCCCTATCAGCTGCTTTTTGATTGGGGAATTCAAAAACCGCCTTAACTCCCGGATTCTGCTTTAGCGCTGCCGATACTCGCTGAACGCTCTGTATCTGTTTATCAAATGTAGTTAGCGCCGTTTTTCGATCAATCAAGGTGATACCGTTAATATCCTCTATACCGTCAAACTTAATAAAATTGTTGCCGTTCGGATTGGGATTGTCAAATCTAATTGCCGGAACCGCTTTACGCTGCGATAGAACATCAGAAAATGCCCCTGTTGTACCCGCTTCGAACTTAACGAACGGTTTAGCAAAGTCTCCTTGAGGCTCCTGGACAAAAATCAGACCTCTATTTTCGCCATCTAATTTCCGCGCATCCCTTATAGTCAAAACGTCGACCTTGGAAAGGTCCAACCCACTTCGACTAGGAGCCAGAAGTTCTTTCGTAGCCGCTGCGCTGGACGCATCTCCAGCTAATTTTCCACTAAAATATTTACCTGCCCCGCCGAACAACGCCGCCAGCGCTACCGATTTAGCTGTACTGGTTGCCAGGTCAGACGTCGCACTTGATTCTCCGGGAAAGGTTTCAGGATAAAAAGAAGCCGCAACTTTTTCAGGCTCACCGGACCTGAAATCCGCCGTAATTTGGCTGGCCGAGTCCCAAGCACCCACCATTGACGTGGTGCCCAGTGCACCTAGGCCGACCGGTAAGGCACACGTAACTACGCCGACACAGGCAGGTGACGAAACCAACATCCCTGCATATGCCGCGGCTCCTCCCGTGAGCCCAAGGGCAGTATCCTTGCTCGCGCCAACGACCTGTACGGCCTTACCATGAGCATTAAGTGTGTCATCGCTCCAATCCTTCCAACTGCGCCCACCGAACTGGCCGGTTGCTTGAAGCAGCGCAATCTCTTCACTATAAGTAGCCCCATTATCCTGAAGTGCCTTGAACTTACCGTAGGTAGGATCGTCGGTCGGAATCGAATCTGCGCAGCGAGCCAACGCGCAGGCAGCTGCGTTCAAACGATCAGCTTTTTCAGGATGGAACCGTCGCTGTTCATCCAGCGCATCGGTTTGGGATTTGTGAAGAGCATGGTTGTACTGCGTAGCGTTTTTCGCCACCCAGCCACCCTTTTCCAACGATTTAGCGTCGGCATCCTGCTGCGTAGCAGCCGCAATTACACCTACAATTTGAGAGCTCATCGAGAGAAGGGTCTTGTTGCCCTTGACTAGGGTGTTCAAGTGGCCAACTACAGCTTCATTGATTCCGGCTGCCAAAGCTCCAGTTTTAAAATCGCCCCCAGTAGCCTCTGCAAGCAAACCACCCACCATTGCATGAACGATGATTTTCGGCGGATATCCGTCGGTCAAACGCCCTTTTGTATAGTCCCCCACAGCATTAAAGCTGACTGCCGCAAGCGTGTTGAATAGCGCGCTTTTCAGCGCGTCACTGCCACTTCCACCTTGTCCTAAAGCCTTGCCAACAAGCATCGACGTACCGTTCTGCAACGTCTGATTCGCAGCAAACTGCCCTGCCCCGGCCCATGTATTCAAAGGCGGAGACGTAATATTCCCTGTCCCGTACTCGGTCTTGGTACCCGTCCAACCATCGAAATAAGCGGCAGTCAGACCGGCTGTTGCTCCTGCAATAACGTACCCCTTCATCGCATCCGAAGACGTTACGTCCTTGAATACCGCGCCCAGGTTGCCTCGGTTATTAACGACACTGACGGTTGCATTGGTCGCTGCCCCTGCTGCAACGGCACCTGCCGCAGCTGAAATGCCGGCCGCGGTTTCTACGGAAATGGTTCCGGCCGCAACCATGCCTCCAGTAGCGGTGCCCATTGCGCCTGCCGCCAGCGGCCCGACCACTGCCGCCATCACAATCGCAATAATGATCTGCGAAGCAGGCCCCAAACCCGAGTTGCTGTATTTGAAGCTGTCATGGATCTCTTTGACCTGCCTCCAATCCACATCCCCACGCTTTTCAGCATCCTTGATCCAAGCCAACTGCGGATCAGCCTTAACCATCGCATCAATGGATTGGCTGACGGTTTCCTGACTGACTTGGTTGATGTCGATCCTCAAACCGGCAACCGCTTTGATAGCTACATTGCCTTCGGCAATCAGCTGGCTTTGGCGGACGGTTTCGTCGGTGTTGCCTTTACCTTTGGAGGAAACCCAAAACGCATTGTTATTGCTCTTCTCATGGCTCTCTTGATGCAGATCCTTGACCGCTTCAAAAGTAATCGCGCCACCACTATCTAGGGTGATGTCCTTGCCGCTTTGAAGCTTGGCAAGTTGATAGGTCTGATCTCCTTCACTCTTGAGTATCAGGTCGCCGCCGGTCTTGATTTCAGTGCCGACGTTGGTAATGCGCGTGACCTCGTCGCGCTGGGTTTTCTTGGAACCCCAGCCGCCGTTTTCCTTCATGTCATACAACGTATGCGTACTGTTCTCAGCCGCCAGCAAACTCAACTTATTCCCGCTATAAAGATAAGCCTCATTCCCCGCACTGATCCTGCTCGCCACGATCGTGGTGTCACGCCCAGCCTGGCTGACAAAATCCCCACCCGCCGTCAGTACGCTGGCCACTTGGGTGGTCTGGTCGTCCGAGGTCTTGATGCGTTTTTTGCCGTGTTTTTCCTTGCCTTCGACGTTGTGCATGTCGCTGACCGAGGCGACGTTGAAGTCGCGGCCGGCGGCGATGTTGAGGTCCTTACCCGCCGTGGCGTTGCTGCCGATGATGTTGACGTCTTGCCCGGCCTGCATGCTGATGCTGCCGCCCGCCGTGACGCTGGCGGCGAGGTTTTTGACGTCGGTGGTGATGCTGGATTTGTGCCCGCCGTCGCTGAACTCGTGTTTCACGCGGGTATCGCTGGCGGCGATGAGGTTGAGGTCCCGGCCAGCGGTGAGGTTGGCGTCGTTGCCGGCGGTGAGGGCGCCGCGGTTGGTGAGGTCGCGGCCGGCGTCGATGGCGAGGTTTTCGCGGGCGACGATGGTGCCTGCGCTGGTGTCGGTGAGGGTGCGCATGCCGGCGCCGTCACGTACCTGGATGGCGGTGTTGTCGTTGATGACATCGCCCTTGAGCGCGGTGAGGCTGACTTGCTTGCCGCGGATTTCGCCGGCCATGGCGTTGCGGATGCTGTCCTGGGCCAGCAAGTTGAGGTTGTTGCCGGCTTCGACCAGGCCGCCGGTGTAGATACTGCCGCTGCTGATGGCGGACAGGTTGTTGCTGGCGCGCAGGGTGCCGACGTTGATCAGGTCGCCGCCGGTGACCAGGTTGAGGTCACGGCCCTGGATCAGGCTGTTGCCGCGCACGTTGCGCGAGTCGGCCTGGGCGAGGTAGAGCACCGGTACGAGCACGGTCTGGCCGTCGATGACGCGGTTTTCCATCCACACGATATCGTGGGTCAGGGCGCCGACTTGCTGGCCGGTGAGGGACACGCCGAGGCTCAGGCGCAGGGCGTCTTTGCTGGCCAGCGCGTTGTCCATCAGGTAGCGGAACTGGTCGGCGTCGCTGTACAGGCCGCCGGCGAGGAAGCGTTGGCCGGTTTGGGCGAGCACCGCGTCGCGAATCAGGCGGGTTTCGTACTGGCCGTCACCGAGGCGGCGCCAGGCGTTGTCGGAATTGAAGCCGAGTTTGCCGAGCATGTAGTCCGAGCTGAAGAAGCCCGATATCGAGGTGAACTCGGGGTTGGTTTCGATCAGGTAGTGGCTGGTGGGGTCGGCGTTCTTGACGAACAGGCCGTACTCGCCCTTGGGCAGTTGGAAGTTGGGCGAGGTGGTGGGGTCGACCGGGGCGAAGGCGGTGCCGGTGTAGTCCACGGGCACGAAGCCGCCGCCGGGGGCCACGCCCACTACAGGCAATACGCTGCCGGGCGCCTGGGCGCTCGGGTCGTTGGCGTGTTTGCTCAGGTTGATGTTGATACCGCCGACGGGGATGCCGGTCTGGTCGTCGCCGAGGGTTCCAGTGAGTTGTGCCAGGGTGTTTTCGTGCAGGGTGCCGTTTTGCAGGGTGCGAGCAACGTTGAGGTTGACCGTGCCGCCGGCTTGTAGCGTCGCCGCGTAGCCAGGGCCGCCGTTGTCGGTCCAGGTGGTGACGTTGCTGACCTCGGCAAAGCGGTCATCGGAAGACCGCGCCTTGAGTGCTTCAAACCGCGCCAGGTCGAAGTTGCCGGCCGCGACGGCGGCATTGAACGCTGGGACGTCGTGAAACTCCATCTGGTCCCAATAATCGATGTCGATCCGTTTGGGTGTACCCACGACGATGCTGTTTTGGCCGGTGCGGGTGCCCGCGCCCTGATTGAGCAGGTCGTTGGCGCTGATGCTCAGGTTGCCATTGGCGGCCAGCAGGCTGTAGCGGTTCTGAACGTTGTCGCCCTGGATGACCACGTCTTTGCCAGCGACCAGGCGAGCAGGTGCCGAGTCCTTGATCGCCGACTCGAGGTAGGTCTGGTAAATGTTGATCTGCCCGCGCTTGAACCAGTCGTGGCCGGCGCAATGCTGGCCACAAACCCATTCTATACGGCCGGTTGTCAGTGTCTGGCCCAGCTCGAACTCCGCTTTGGCGTTTTCTACGAACGCGGCATTGATGCCGATATTGCCTTCGCTTTCCACAGTGCCGGAAAGGTTGCTGAAACCTGCCGCACGCCCGCCATCTACCGCCGCAAAGCTCAAGTTGCCCTTGCTGTAGACGTCACCGTAAAGGTTGCTGAAGCCATTGGCGCGCAACGCCATGTCGCCGCCGCTGAACAACAGCGAATCGGCGGCATTGGTGATGCCGTTGACGGCGGTCAGGTTCACCGCGCCCTGGGCACCGAGGGTGCCACGGTTGTCGATTTGCGCGGCTGCGATATCCAGTTGCTGGCGGGCGGTGAGGAAACCGAGGTTGTCCAGAGTGCCGCTCAGGTTGAGCTGGGTGCGTACGCCGGCCAGGCGGCCGCCGTTCTGGCTGAGGTTGTTGGCCTTGACGGTAAGGGTTTGCAGAGCCGAGACGCGGCCGCTGTTGCTCATGTCGCCGGTGGTGATGCTCAGGTCGCCATCGCTGAGCAGTTCGCCGCCGTTGTCCAGGCTGGCCACATTGAGGACCAAACCCTTGGCGCTGGCCATGCGGTCACCGGCCTTGAGGGCCAGCGCTTGGTCGCTCTTGTAGGTGAGCACGTCGTTGAGTTGCACGCGGCCCAGGCCGTCGACTTTGCCGAACGCCCAGTCGGCGCTGCCCATGCCCTGGATATTGCCCTGGCTGCCGGAGAGGTTGGCGGTGTTGAGGTGGAACAGGCCGGTGCCGGCGTGTTGCAGCATGCCGTTCTGGTTGTTGAGGCTGGCCGCGTCGAGGTTGAAGGCCTGACTGCCGAATTCCAGGGTGCCATTCTGGTTGTTTACCGCCCCACTGAGGTTGAGGCTGCTGCTGGCGCCGCCCAGGCCGCGCAGTTGGCCGTTGGCGCTGTTATCCAGGTTGCCACCGGTGAGGGTCAGGCCCTGGTTGGCTTCGATCAGGCCGCCCTGGTTGGTGAGGGTGTCGCGAGAGGTGAGGTTGAGCTGGTTGCCGCTGATCTGGCCGCCTGCGCTGTTGTCGAGGGTGGCGCCGCTGACGGTCACTTGTTCTTTGCCGAACAGTTTGCCGCCACGGTTGGCCAGGGCTTGCACGGTGAGTTGCAGATTGCCGACCAGGCTCGCCATCAGGCCGTCGCTGCCGTTGTTCACGCTGTCGGCGGAGACGCTCAGGCTGTCGCCCTGCACCGTGCCGCCCTGGTTGTCCAGGCTGGCGGTGGTCAATTCAGTGAGGGCGCCGCCGCTGAGGATCAGGCCCTTGCGGTTGCTCAGGTCGTGGCCGCTGTAGCTCAAGCCCCCGGCGCCGGCCAGCAGCTGGCCGTTGTCGTTGTTCAGCTGCTGGGCGGCGATGTCCAGGCGCTTGCCGCGCAGGGTGCCGCCGTCGTTGTTGAGGGTGGTGAGCTGCTTGACCAATACGCTGCGCTCGCCCGCATCGATCTGGCCGCCGACGTTGGTGAGCAGGTCGCTGACCTTGAGCACCACGTCGCCGCCATCGCTGACCAGCGCGCCTTTGTTGCTGTTGTTGAAGGTTTGCGCGGTCACGTCGACGGTCTGGCCCAGCAGGATGCCGGCGCTGTTGTCGAAACGCTCGCCCTGCAATTGCAGCCGGCCTTCGCTCTGGATGCGGCCCTGGGCGTTAAGCAACTGGCCCGGGCCTTTGAGCAGCAGGCTGACGCCCTGGGCACCACCGGCGAGCAGGCCGGCGCTGCGGTTGTCGAGGCCGGAAGCCCGCACGTCGAGTTGGTCACCCAATACGCGCCCGGCGCGGTTGTCGATGTCACCGCCAGCCACGTCGAGCAGCAGTTGCTTGCCGACGATCACGCCGTTCTGGTTATCCAGGTTCGCGGCGTGCAGTTCAATATCGCCCTGCCCCGCCTGCAGGCGGCCCTGGGCGTTGTTGAGCTGTTGCGCGGCGGTGAGGGTCAGCTTGCCGGTGTCGGCGCTCAGCACGCCGTTGGCATTACTGCTGAGGTTGCCGGCAGTGACGTTGAGGTCGGCGCTGGCCTGGGCGAAACCCTGGTTGTTGTTGAAGGTGTTGGCGACGGTGAGGTTGAGCGCGCCGCCGTCCGCCTGGATCAGGCCCTTGAGGCTGTTGTCGAGGTCACTGGCATTGACGGTAGCGGTTTTGCCCACCAGCACGCCGTTCTGGTTGTTCAGGCTGCCGGCGTTGACGGTGAGGTCGTTGGCGATGACTTGCCCGCCGCTGTTGTTGAGGTTGGCGCTGGTCACGACCAGACTGCCACCGGCCATTTCGATACGGCCCTGGCGGTTGTCCAGGGAGGCGCTGTTGAGCGTGGCGGCCTGGCCTTCGCCGAAGCGGATCAGGCCGCCGAGGTTGACGATGGCCGGTGAGTTGATCGCCAGGCTCTGCTCGCCGAACAGGCGTGCGCTGGCACCCTGGTTGGTCAGTTTGGCGCTGCTGAGGTCGACAGTCTTGGCCTGGATGATCGCGCCCTGATTGGTCAGCGCCTGCGCGGCGGTGATCGCCAGGGCGCGGCTGGCCAGCAGGTTGCCGGAGGTGGTGACGGTTTGCGCGTTGACCACCAGATCGCCGGTGGTGTTGCGGCTGTTATCGGCGGCGACGCCGGCTTCGATGATGCCGGGGTTGTTCACGTTGGCCGCGTTGAGTTCGATGCGCTGGCCGGCGGCGATGCTTTTCTGGTTGACCAGGTTCTGAGCGCTGGTGACCTGCACGTTGCCGTTGGCGTAGACCTTATCGGTCAGGTCGACATTCTGCGCCGTGACCTTGACGTTGCCGGTGGCCGCCGCCTGCGCCATGCTCAACCGCCCATTGGCATCGAGCTGGATATCCCCACCACTGGCCGCCAAAGTGCCGTCGAGCTTCACCCCCACACCGGCCTCGGTGCCCACCAGCTTGATCGCACCGGCGTACATGCCGCCCAGGGCCGAGGAGTCAATCGCCAGCTCCGGTTTGGCGCTGCCGTCATCGGCACGCGGGGTGGTTTTCAGGCTTTGCGCATCGACGTCGTTGCGCCCGGCGATCACGTTGAGTTCGCGAGCGTTGATCTGGGCGTTGATTTTGGCCGAGCGGGTGATGATGTCGAAGCGGTCGATGTTGCTGGCGTTCAGGCCTTCGCCGTCGATGGTCACGGCGCCGCCGTCGACCTGGTAGCTTTTCAACTGGCCGGTCGGGTCGAGCACCGGTTTGCCGGTTGTGAGGGTGACGTTCGGCGTGTTGATGAAGCCGCAGCCGCTGCAGGTGATCCCGTACGGGTTGGCGACGATGACCTTGGCCGACTGCCCCGCCACTTCGGTATAACCGCGCAACTGGCTGGCGCTGCCGCCGTTGACTTCGTTGAGGATGACGCTGGCCGCGCCGCCCTTGAGGTTGGGGTTGCCGACGATGTAGCCGCCCAGCTGGGTGTTGACCACGGTGCCGGTGGCGTTGTTGAGGATCACGCCGTTGGGGCCGACGTTGTACTGCTGGAACTGGTTATGGGACAAACCCGCGCCGTTGGGCGTGGCGATGTTCACCACCGGCACGCCATTGCCCGCCTGGCCAACCGAAGTGCCTGGCGCGCTGACCACAATGCCATCAGCCTGGGCCAGCAGCGGCTGCCAGAACAGCGCGTTGGCGAGGATCAACGCCAGCCCGCGCTTGGGCAGGCCGAAGAACGCGTTGCGCGGCTTCAGGGCGGCAGAAGGTTGGCGGGCCAGGAAGGCGAATTGGCGAACGTCCATTTTCGTACTCTCGTTGCAGCGGGCATTAATGACAGGAAAATCCATGCGGAAGTAAGCGACGCTGGGTGCTCGCTCATCACTGCCGGCATTACAAACGGCAGGCGAAGGTCAGGCTGGCGGGAAATAGAAGGTCAGCTCTTATTTCCATATCGAGCAAATGCCATTACTTAGCCATCAGGCCGCCGAATAGGTTAGTACAGGGAGAAGGGGAAAAGTTCGCGAAGGATCTGCGAATTGGATCCCACTTATCGGAATTCATGTTCACGCCTGCTTCGAACGGGATGAACAGCGAAATCAAGGACGCAGGCAGCGCTTAACGTACCCTACGCTGGTGTTGCTTCGCGTAAATCTGCTTCTGGTCTTTCGATGGTGCGGTGTATTTGCCGCCGGTTGCACCCTTCACATCCGCGCTGAGCGCATCGCGCTCAGGTGCAACTCCCAAGGGAGCGCGAATCATGGCGGTCTTAATTCAAGTTTCGAGGGATATGTTTACATAGGCATTGATAGCTATAACTTTAGGTTCGTGGCACCCCTCGATGTTCTCTATGACGCCGCCGCTTACCGCATTCGTGCGGTGACTCAGTTCTTGAAGTACCCCGCGTTTCGGGAAGAGCTCCGCAGTGATGCAATTGTGCTTCAGACTTTGCTCTGTTGCTGGCAATTCCGATGAGAGATGGGTGTGACTTGCTCGATGTAATTGGAGGAAAATAGGGGTCAGATCACTATTCTTCTACTAACCGGATAAGAGTTTATGGCTTAGCTGCCCATCAACAAGCCAACCAAATAGAAAAAATAAATCATATTTTTAAAGAGCAACTCTGCTGAACTCTAAAAAACGCTTGTAGGCGCGAGGACGGGAATACGCTGCGCGGGATCGGTGATGTCATACACATGCTGCTCACAGCCCGCGCCGACGATCACGAACTCCACCAGGTAAACCTTCTGCTTCTGCGGCTTGAACGCCGAGCTCATAGGGCCGCAGGCGTAGACAATTTTTTCGGCGTAGCGGTAGTAGTTCGAGTCATACACCCGCGACTCGCCCGATACCTCGATTGTCTGCCCCGGATCAGCCAACACTTCCAACTGCGGAAAGCGCTTGACCGCCGCGCTGTTGGCAACCTCACTCATCTTGGCGATCCAGCCGAACACCTTGCCCCGGCCCGAATCTACCACCGTGCCGAGGATCTCCGGCCGATGATCGGAATCACCGCCACGGCGCACGGAGAACTGCACAGGGTAGGTAAAACCGGTGGCCCGCATGATCACCTTGGCTTGCTCGGCATCGGCCACGACCTTGTTCTGCTGCAACTGCACGCCGTCTTTGAGCAGGCTAGACGACGAGTCGCGAACATTGGAGTGACAGCCCGTGAGGATCAGGGCCGAGAGGATAAAGGCAACTTTTCTCATAAGGGTTTTCCGTGTAGATACATGGGCCATGCAAGGATCATAAACTCAAAAAAATACGACCCCGTATAAAAACAGGGCGAAGCCGGCCAACGCCGCTCGCCACTCCGGGTCGGCATCCTTACTCATGCCGCCCGGCGCGATGGCCACCCTGGCGCCTCGCGCATAGCCAGACCGCCTGGCCAAACCACAACTGCACCAGCGCCATGAGGAAAAAGCGCTTCCAGCTACCGTCAAATCGTAGAAAGCCATTGAGTAGCGCAGCCAGGAGTAAGACCAGGCCAATGCCGTGCTGATATTTGTATAATTTCGCGATCATGCTACCCACCATAGATCGCTGTCGGCCAGGGCCTTTTCTCCGGGTTTCATTGATCGTCCTTGAACAGGTAAAGGTACCCGGCAGTACACCTGTCGGGGTTTATCGCAGGGGGTCACTACACTCCCCATTACCGGATATGTAAGACTTCACATACGTCCATCGAGTGAAGATCCAATACGCCGCGAATACAAACGTAAGAGGAAAGCCGATCCAGTTGTATACCCAAGGCGAGTCAGTGCGCAGGGCAAGTGAAATCATCGCGAGTAGCAGGCTAGCCGCCAGAATCATGGAAAACAGTGAGATCGATAAGAAAAACCCACCGATCCATTTATTTCTTCGTAAGCGCTCCATGAACCCCACATTCAAAGCGCTAAGCTGATGTCGGATGCTGTGCTCCCGATTCTCTCAGGAGCCCGTTCGCCATGATGCGACCCGACGCCAAAGTCGAAAAAGTGTATCTGTACCCCAAGCCGGTCGACTTCCGAAAATCCCAGCCACCTCTCAGATAGGCAAATACAGCTTGCCCAAACCATAACTGAAGCATCAGCGCGCTAAAAAATGGCCTTGCATCGCCCCAAAATCGAAAAAAACAATTGAGTAATGCGGCGATCAGCAGCAATGCTCCCAATAAATACCTGTAGGTGTACAAGGCTGATTTCACTCGCTTGATGGCATGTTAGAGTCATCCTAACTAGCATAAAGCGTCTACCAACCTCTGCGGCCCGTTACGAACTCCTTTACATACGCCCATCGGCTGACTGTCCAGTAAACAGCCAAGACAAGTGAAAGTGGCGCGCCGATCCAAAGATAAACCCAATCATCGGTTGTTTTTAGCAGGACGCCGATGAAACCGGAAACCAGAACAGCTATGAAAAAACTAATGCCATAAACAACGCCCAATAAGCCCACCGCTAAAATGAACATTCGAATAGGGTTAATTCTTATCACGAGAGGCCTCCTCATAGAAAGTTTAGCCCTTCTCACCCACAGATTTTAGGTAAACCGCTGCAGCGCTCCCATAGCGAATAGGCTTCCCAGTCCAGAAGTAGAACTGGTTATTATCAAATTTTCGCACCGTTACACCGAACATTGATTTTGACCTATTCAAGCCGTCTGCAAGACCTAATTTCAAAGGTACCTTCACAAAACCGGCTCCCACTGAAAAAGCAAGATCGGCACCGCTATAGACCGTAGGTCCGTAACCACCTGGGATAAGATCAAAGGCGGCTCTCACGGGGTTGCTGTTGTCATTTAAGCCGGTGTAATGGTTCCACACGCCAGATCCGCCTTCTCACATGTTCCCCGCGCCAAACGTCATCATAGGCGCCCCAAATACACAGCCTGCGGCCGTGGCACACAATACCCCGCCAGAACCTACACTAATGCCCCCGCTTAACAAGGAGGTTGCGCTACCAGCCAGAGGAATAACATCGCGCGTGCCCCAGTCCTTCACGCTGTCAGTAAACGAATAATTGAATAAGCCCTTGTCTTTCTGAGCATCCGCCCACGCAAGTTCATTGCTCAAACCGACCATATCAGCTTCAGTCAGAACTGCATCGTGATACTCCTTGGTCCCTCGCTCCAGATGAGCCCAGCACTTGATGATGTAACACATGGCCTTCTCCAGGTTCGCTTCCGTGAAGTCGCCTTTCTGCGCCTCAGCCTTGATCGCCGCCACCTCCGCCTCATGAGCTGCTCGATTATAGACGTCCACCGACATCGCATTTCCTCCCGCGACAACAGCACCTGAGGTACCGCTCCCAGAGCCAACCACGGCACCGGCGCCTGCCGCGATCAAGGCGGCCATTGCATCTTGATCCACACCCTTGATGCCATTTTTCCCCAGCGCGTCGGCAATGGTCGGCATCAAGGCAGCCGACGTTCCCGCGCCCAACGCGCCGCTTTGCACATTGCCACTGGACAACCCAATAGCCGCCCCCGCCAACGCGTGCAACATCACACGCGCCGCACCGCCTTCAGCCCAAGCCGCCCGAGTGA
This sequence comes from Pseudomonas sp. R1-43-08, assembly GCF_003852255.1. Taxonomy (NCBI): domain Bacteria; kingdom Pseudomonadati; phylum Pseudomonadota; class Gammaproteobacteria; order Pseudomonadales; family Pseudomonadaceae; genus Pseudomonas; species Pseudomonas sp. R1-43-08. The sequence goes on along the minus strand of NZ_CP027734.1, from coordinate 225,655 downwards.
CCGCATCCGACTTAGGATCAGTCGCACGCGACTGGGCATAATCGCCAATCTTGTTGAAGAGATATCGCTGGAGGCCGTGTTGGCGACAATACCAACCGTCGTTCCCACAGGCGCGCCACCCAGCCCTGCGGCGATTAGTCCGGACGCGATATCGGCCATTAAGCGTTTGTCGCCACCGACCTGCCAGCGCTGGGCTTCCGTATAAGCGGCATTCGCTGCGAGCACCGTTCCAGCGGCATCCGGCGAACCGGTTTCGGTCTGGGTTTTGGCTTTATCGGCCAGTGCTTTCGCCTCATCCGCCTTCGCCTTCCCCACCGCACTGATCACCCCACTGGCCAACTGCGCCGAGCTTTGGATCAGGTCAATACGCTCTTGCATGGCCTTTTCATCAGGCCGGTCGAGTTTCTGATTGGCGTTGGCGGTGTCGCGATTCAACCCCACCAGGTCGTTGGCACCTTCGGCACTGCGAACCACAATCGTGCCTTCGCTGACCGCGCTACGGGTGTAGCTATGGTCTTTCTCCTTGAGTGCTATCGGGATGAGGTTGCCGCCAATATCTGCCTTGATACGGTCCGCACGAACCTGGGCACCGTTGAGGGTGGTATCGCTGGGCCATGGTGGTGAAGCTGGAGCGGTTGCTAATGGCGCCGCTGTCGAGGGTTTTCGAGGCGGTGATGTTGATGTCGGCGCCGGCTTGCGGGACGAGGTATTGGCTTTTTGATGCCTTGCGCGTTTTTAGGCTGAGGACTTATAGTCCGCCGGTCGTCCACATGGCGATTCAGGTTTGGCGACCTGACGGTAGAGAATGCGCAAGCTGGGGGCTTTTTGCAGCCACTTGCGCGCCTGCAAAGTCGTTTTATGACGGCTGTGCGCGGGAGACCTTCGGGTCTGCCGGTTTTCTCTACTGCCGGTTCGCCAACCTGCGTACAGCTGTCACCCATTCGTTTGGCGACGTTGAGTGATGGCATTCATCACTTAAGTAGAGAGTCAAAAAATGAACAGATACATGCCCCTTACAGGCCACGATTCAACCATCCCCGCGCTGGTGATAGATACGCAAGCCCCCCTCGATGTTCTCTATGACGCCGCTGCGTACCGCATTCGTGCAGTGACTCAGTTTTTGGAGAACCTCGCGTTTCGGGAGGAGATCAGCAGTGATGCGATAGTGCTTCACGACTTTGCGCTGTTGCTGGCAATTCCGCTGAGAGATGGGTGTGATTTGCTCGACGTGATTGGGCGGAAGTTGAATTCACAAATTTCATAAATAAAAATGGGCGGTTATTTTCATAACCGCCTTATTTAAAAAATTTCAAATAGACAAAAATAAAAACTAATTTTTAAAGATCGTAATATTGCAAGCTCAATTCCATAGACACTCAAACAAACGTTATCTGACCTCGATTACCCGCTCTACCACCCACCACGCCCGGACATAAAAGATTTCACATAATCCCACCGTGTAACTATCCAGTACACAGCAAATATTCCTGACAAGGGAAATCCAATCCAGATGAACACCCAGTTCGAATCTGTGCGAAGCAGTATACCAACCACTATGGCGACCATCATGCCGAAAAACGTACTCACCCCACACACCACCGCCAACAATGAAACTATCAGCAGCAGGGTATTTATAAGTTTACTTGCTCGCATCAACCGCCTCATTGTAAAGGCTATTGCCTTTCGCGCCCACGGACAGAAAATATAGCAACATTGCACCACCATACGGCGCCTTTTTACCAAGAACAAATTGGTTATTATCAAACTTTCTGACCGTCACATCAAATATTGATTTTTTCTTGTTCAAACCATCAGCCAACCCCATCTTCAGAGGCACTTTTACAAACCCCGAGCCAATTGATAACGCGAAATCTGCGGCACTATATATCACCGGCCCATATCCGCCAGGAATCTGATCAAAAGTCTGTTTAACATGATTATAACTGCCCTCTTCATTATTAACATGGTTATAAAGTGCTGAGGTGCCCTCCTCAATATTCCCCAATCCGAATACAATCATAGGCCCACCGAAAAAGCACCCGGCCACTGTGCCGCATAATGTGCCCCCCGAGTAAACACTTGCCCCTCCCGTGACAGTCTTGGCGGTGTTAGCTACCACAGGAATGACATCACGCGTTCCCGCATCAAAAACCGAGTCAGTGAGCGAATAGTTAAACAGGCCTTTATCCCTTTGCGCATCTGCCCATTCAAGCTCATTACTCAGCCCGACCATATCGGCTTCATTCAAGTATGCATCGTGATACTCCTTGGTCCCTCGCTCCAGATGAGCCCAGCACTTGATGATGTAACACATGGCCTTCTCCAGGTTCGCTTCCGTGAAGTCGCCTTTCTGCGCCTCAGCCTTGATCGCCGCCACCTCCGCCTCATGAGCCGCTCGATTATAGACGCCCACCGACATCGCGTTTCCTCCCGCGACAACAGCACCTGAGGTACCGCTCCCAGAGCCAACCACGGCCCCGGCGCCTGCCGCGATCAAGGCGGCCATTGCATCTTGATCCACACCCTTGATGCCATTTTTCCCCAGCGCGTCGGCAATGGTCGGCATCAAGGCAGCCGACGTTCCCGCGCCCAACGCGCCGCTTTGCACATTGCCACTGGACAACCCAATAGCCGCCCCCGCCAACGCGTGCAACATCTCACGCGCCGCACCGCCTTCACCCCAAGCCGCCCGAGTGGCCGCATCCGAATTCGGATCAGTCGCACGTGAGTGGGCGTAATCACCAATTTTGTTGAAGATATCGCTGGAGGCCGTGTTGGCGACAATACCAACCGTCGTTCCTACAGGCGCGCCACCCAGCCCTGCGGCGATTAGTCCGGACGCGATATCGGCCATTAAGCGTTTGTCGCCACCGACCTGCCAGCGCTGGGCTTCCGTATAAGCGGCATTCGCTGCGAGCACCGTTCCAGCGGCATCCGGCGAACCGGTTTCGGTCTGGGTTTTGGCTTTATCGGCCAGTGCTTTCGCCTCATCCGCCTTCGCCTTCCCCACCGCACTGATCACCCCACTGGCCAACTGCGCCGAGCTTTGGATCAGGTCAATACGCTCTTGCATGGCCTTTTCATCAGGCCGGTCGAGTTTCTGATTGGCATTGGCGGTGTCACGGTTCAGCCCCACCAGATCATTGGCGCCTTCGGCATTGCGAACCACAATCGTGCCTTCGCTGACCGCGCTACGGGTGTAGCTATGGTCTTTCTCCTTGAGTGCTATCGGGATGCTGCCGCCCATAGACGCACCGCTGGTACTGCTGGAAGACACCGAAATACCGGCAGACTGGCTTTTGATTTCGCTGACATTCTTGATGTCGCTGACAATCAGGCGGTCAGTGCTTAGGCGGTTCTTATCAGCTGACGCCTCACTGGCAATCACCGCGCCTTGCAGGGTGGTGGTCCTGCCGACATTGATGTCGTAGCCGCCTGTACCCGCATACAAACCGCTCTGATCGGTCACGCCCTTGTAGTCGCTGTTCATATTCGCGGCGGCAAGGTTCGCCGAGCCCGCGACGGTGGCACCGTAGCAGAACGGCGGGATGCAAATACTCGCGCCGAAGCCCGCGCTGCTCTGTTTGCTGCGCGAAGACTCGGTGTCCTGGAGGGAGATGATATTGAGGTTGCCGCCAATATCGGCCTTGATACGGTCCGCACGAACCTGGGCGCCTTTGAGGGTGGTATCGCCACCGCTTTGTAACAACAGGCTGCCGGTATCGAGGGTGCTGTTGACTTGAGTGACGGAGTTACCATTGCCATTGTTCTTGGCACCCTGCGCTCCGAGGTCGAGGGTGAAGCCGTTTTGCTCGCCAATATTGAAGCTGGCGCCAATGGCGGTTTTATTTTTCGACCCTTCGTTTTTGCGGTCGGTGGTGTTCTGTGCGCTTTGCATCAACACATCGTTTTTGGCTAACAACAAGGTGTTGGCGGCTTTCAAGCTGCTTCCGGTGATCTGGATATCACCCTGAGTACCCACCGCTGCGCCCGTGGCAACGATCGACAAGTCTTGCCCTGCGTTGAGCGTGCTCTGCTTGGCGGTGACGCTGTTGAATTCGCTGCTGTTCTTGCTGCGGTTATTGGCCAGTTCAGTACCGATCTTGATCAGCGAACCGTTGCCGGGCGTGCCGCCGATTTTATTTTTGAAACCGGAGCTTTGCGCAAAAACGTGGTCTGACCCCTATTCTCCCAAACTTATAAATAAAAAATGGGCGGTTATTTTTATAACCGCCTTTCTTAAAAAGCATCAAGCAAATGAAAATAAAAAAGCTAATTTTTAAAGAGCGTAATGTCAAAATTTGCCCCGCAGACATTCGAAAAAAAGTTGTCTGACCCCGCCCGCCCCCACCATCTCAACTCAGCAAACCATATACAAAATAAGAAAATTCATCACATAATCTTCTAACACTCATATCCGAAGAATCCACTTCGACTATAGACCAGCTGTGGCTTGTATCGAAGCCGAAGCATCGGCCCTGCATATCATCTCCGAAAAATTGAATATCCCGAAAATCGTTCGCAGCACCTGCATCAAAAATCTCTTCAGCCTCTAAAAAACCGCTGTAAAGCATGATACCTGCATAGGCAATTTCTCCAGCTCCATACTCTTTTAAGAATGCCAAGTAATCTTCGGGAACATTTTGAAAATTTTCTTTGATAGCACGTAAAACTGCATCATCCACAGCATCTAACCCATCCAACAAATGCTCATCCTTCTTCTCTCTCATCAAAACTTCAAAGTTCTCCATCACAGCCTCTCTATTTTTTATCTAAGAAAATTTCTCGCGCTACGCTTCCGGCGCGATGGATTCCACCTTGGTGCTGATCCGGAAATCTTGCAGGGTGCATATTCCACCATTCATTAGGCCCCCCAAAGCTGTTTTCAATAATATGATGCGCATCGAAAGGTTGACCCGCCTTTCGTGACACTGTAAGGCCATTTTTAGCAATAACGTCCTCAGTATAGCGCGGCCACATTTGGCCTGTATTGGCCTCCCACTGACTGATTAAATCATTCTTCACTTTATTGAACTGCTTCCTATTAATGTCAGACAATTCCGGAGAAAGCTTGGTAAATTCTTGCTCGCGCAAAATGTTGGCGAGGTTAGCACGTTGTTCATCTGTCACTTTAAATCCGGTCTGCGCTTCGAGATCTTTAAGATAACGACGAGCCTGACTCGACAGTTCGGTGAACCCTTTCGCACCTTGGGCTAAAAGCTCACCCGACTCCTCCGTCGCCAACTTTCTTTTCGCCAAGGCAGCAGCAACGATCTCTGAAATCTTCGCGCCTATGCGTACACCAGTGAGAGAAAGCAACGTATCGTCAATCACCGTGACCGGTTCTGCCGATTTCCTGGCTAATACCAACAGCCTCGACATCGCGTCTTTTGAAGCCAGCTCGTTGGTAGAGACGTTAATGATTTCTGTCGCATGAGCATCTGCCTGCTCCCGACCGTATTGAGCCCATTTGTCAGTCAAGCGCAATTCGCCATAAAGGCCGGCGCCCGTACCATTAAACAAGCTTGTGTCTACAAACTGCTCTTTGGTCGAATTAAAAGCATAAACCGCAGAGCCATTGGCGATAATTGCAGTGCCGTCTTTCCACGTTAATGGAATCTTCTGGTCCGCCAATTCTTGAATCGCGCCTTTGGCAATCGCCAAATCACGTTCAAGCCAATCCCGCGTCGGATCGCTGCCCCAGTTTTTTTCCAGTGCATCTAAACGGGCGTTTTCTACGGCATCGACCTTTGATCCTGCTGCCATACGTAGCAAGTCTTCCCACAAGGCATCCGACTTTGGCTTGCCCTGTGTTTTCTCTAGCTCTTCGGCTTTCTTCTTGAGAATTGGCACCTCTTGGGTCAGGTGAAGTTGGCGATTGAATACTTCGACGCCGTAACCTGTCCCACTCCCGACAGCCGCGCCGCCGATGCCATTCCCGGCGCCTGCTCCAGCGCCGATCCCGGTCGCAACCAACGCGGCGATGTTGTCCTGGCTGGCCTCAGATAATTTGCTGTTTTCCAGCGCCTTTGCAATCGAGGGCATCAACGCAGCAGAAGCACCGGCCCCCAACGCGCCACTTTCCACGCTGCCGCTGGACAACCCCATGGCGGCACCTGCCAACGCATGCAACATGACGCGTGCTGCTCCACCTTCTGCCCATGCAGCTCGGGTGGCCGCGTCCGATTTCGGGTTCAGGGATTGCGCCTCGGCGTAATCACCCACTCGCTTGAAGATCTCGCTAGACGCTGTATTGGCGACGATACCGACTGTCGTACCGACGGGCGCGCCACCTAGGCCCGCGGCGATCAGTCCCGTCGCGATATCCGCCATCATTTTCTTGTCGCCGCCGAACTGCCAGCGCTTGGCTTCCGAATAAGCCAGATCGGCGGCACGGGCGGTATCAGCAGCACCAGGCGCACCTGCGTCTGCTTGTTCCTTCGCCGCCTGCCCAAGCTTCTTGGCCTCATCCGCCTTCGCCCTGCCCACCGCACTGATCACCCCACTGGCCAACTGCGCCGAGCTTTGGATCAGGTCAATACGCTCTTGCATGGCCTTTTCATCAGGCCGGTCGAGCTTCTGATTGGCATTGGCAGTGTCGCGGTTCAACCCCACCAAATCATTGGTGCCTTCGGCATTGCGAACCACAATCGTGCCTTCGCTGACCGCGCTACGGGTGTAGCTATGGTCTTTCTCCTTGAGTGCTATCGGGATGCTGCCGCCCATAGACGCACCGCTGGTACTGCTGGAAGACACCGAAATACCGGCAGACTGGCTTTTGATTTCGCTGACATTCTTGATATCGCTGACAATCAGGCGGTCAGTGCTTAGGCGGTTCTTATCAGCTGACGCCTCACTGGCAATCACCGCGCCTTGCAGGGTGGTGGTCCTGCCGACATTGATGTCGTAGCCGCCTGTACCCGCATACAAACCGCTCTGATCGGTCACGCCCTTGTAGTCGCTGTTCATATTCGCGGCGGCAAGGTTCGCCGAGCCCGCGACGGTGGCACCGTAGCAGAACGGCGGGATGCAAATACTCGCGCCGAAGCCCGCGCTGCTCTGTTTGCTGCGCGACGACTCGATGTCCTGGAGGGAGATGATATTGAGGTTGCCGCCAATATCTGCCTTGATACGGTCCGCGCGGACCTGGGCGCCTTTCAGAGTGGTATCGCCGCCGCTTTGCAACAACAGGCTGCCGGTATCGAGGGTGCTGTTGACCTGAGTGACGGAGTTACCATTGCCATTGTTCTTGGCACCCTGCGCTCCGAGGTCGAGGGTGAAGCCGTTTTGCTCGCCAATATTGAAGCTGGCGCCAATGGCGGTTTTATTTTTCGACCCTTCGTTTTTGCGGTCGGTGGTGTTCTGTGCGCTTTGCATCAACACATCGTTTTTGGCTAACAACAAGGTGTTGGCGGCTTTCAAGCTGCTGCCGGTGATCTGGATATCACCCTGAGTACCCACCGCTGCGCCCGTGGCAACGATCGACAAGTCTTGCCCTGCGTTGAGCGTGCTCTGCTTGGCGGTGACGCTGTTGAATTCGCTGCTGTTCTTGCTGCGGTTATTGGCCAGTTCGGTGCCGATCTTGATCAGCGAACCGTTGCCGGGCGTGCCGCCGGTTTTGTTTTTGAAGCCGGAGCTTTGCGCATTGGCGTCGGAAGCCTGGCCGTTCAGGTTGTAGGCGGCGAGGGCAGCCTGGGCGATTTTGACTGCCTTGAGGCGTGGGTCATCAGCACTGCGGGCCGCTTTGACGGCGTCGCGCATGCTGGTGGCGGTGTCCACTACCGAGCCCGCGATCACGCGCCCAACGGCCAAGCTCTTGGAGCTGTCCTTACTGGTCTGATTGGCAGTCTCCACACCCGAGGTGACGGTGACATTGGCACCACTCAACTCCATGTTCTTGGTGCTCACCAGATCACTGGCCACCACCTTCAACTCACGCCCCGCTGTCAGCGACACATTGCCCGCACTCGAACCAATAGTGCTGCCGGTCAAGGTCATTTCATTGGCCGTGCCATTGTGCTTCGAGCTGTTGATGTACAGCTTCTGGTTGCCGGTCATGTCGTCCAGACCGAGCTTGTTGCCGGTCAGCACGCCGGTGAGGTCGCGATTTTTTTCCTTGTGCATGTCGGTGCGGGCGAAGGTGTTCTGCGCCGCATCGATGGTCAGGTCGCGGCCGGCCTGGACGGCGAGGTCGCCGGTGCTGACCAGGGACGAGCCGGTGACCGTGGCATCGCGTTTGGCGGCGATGGTGACGGTTTCGCCGGAGACCATGCTGCCCAGGGCGGTGGTGCGTTTTTCGTCGACTTTGTCCTGAACCTTGCTCGACTTCAGGCCGCCCCAGCTGCTTTTGCTTTCCTTGCGTTCGTGACGGGCGCTGTCTGAGTTAGTGGCGGCCAGGATGTTCACGTCCTGACCAGCGACCAGTTGCGTGGCGCCTTTATCGGCGGTGACGGCGCTGCCGGCCAGCAACAGGTTTGCACCCGCCACGACGGTGCTGTTGGTGCCCGCGCTGACCAAGCTGCCGACATTGTTGATGGCAGAAGTCTCATCCAGGCGGAATTTTTTCCCGGACGAGGTCTTCTTGGTTTTGCTGTAGAAACTGTAGTCCTGATTTTCAGCCGCCTTGAGGGCTAGGTCATTGCCCGCGACCAGGTAGGCTTCTTTGCCCGCATCCACTTGACTGGCTATCAGTTGCAGGTTCTGCCCGGCGCTCAGGGTGGCGTCACCGCCTGCCTTGAGCACAGTCGATACCTGCTGAACATGATCCTCTTGACTGGTGACCTTCTTGGAATTAAACGCCGAATGCTGTTCATTCGCCGCCGAAGCCAGGTTCAAATTGCCCTTGGCCACCATCGCCAGATCACGCGTTGCATTCAACTGGCTGCCGATGGCGCTGATGTCCCGTGCCGCCACAATCTGGAAGTCCCGCCCGGCTTCTACCACCGTGCCGTACTGGGTCGCGCTGCTGTTACGTGAGTAGGTGCTGACGATATTGGCGTTACGCTGTTCGGCGGTGGCCAGGTTCACGTCACGCCCGGCTTGCAGGCGCGTGTCGGCGCCGCTCTTGAGTACACCGCCGGTGCTGTTGACGTCGCGACCGGCTTGCAGGGTCAGGCTGTTGGCGGCCTCGATGCGCGCGGCGTTGTCGACGAAGTCGGTGCGTTCGGTGCGGTAGCCGCTGCTGCTCTGGTGGCTGGTGACGCTGCGCTCATTGAGGACATCGCCGCTGATCGCGCCCACGCTGACATCGCGTCCGGCAATGATGCCGCCGGCGCGGTTGGTCAGGCTGTTGCCGGCGAGCAGGTCGAGACGGTTGCCGGCCTGGGTCAGGCCGCTGTTGACCATGTTGCGCCCGGCGCTGGCTGCGAGGTTGTTGGTGGCGCGCAGGGTGCCGACGTTGTTGAGGTCTGCGCCGCTTACCAGACTCAGATCGCTGCCGGTGATCAACGCGCCATTGGGCGCCAGGCGGTTGTTGGCCTGGGCCAGGTAGAGCACGGGCACCAGCACTTGCTGGCCGGCGACGGTGGCGTTTTCCATCCACACGATGTCGTGGGTCAGGGCCGCCACTTGTTCGGCGGTGAGGCTTACACCTACCGACAGGTTGAGCGCCTGACGGCTGCCGATGGCGTTGTCCATCAGGTACTTGAACATCGCCGTGTCACTGGTTTGGCCGTCGATGAAGCGCTGGCCGGTGCGGGCAATGACCGCCTGCTGGATCAGGCGTTGTTCATAGAGGCCGTCACCCAGGCGTTTTTGCGCCTGGTCGGGGTCGTAGCCGAGCTTGGACAGCAGGTAATCGGAACTGAGGAACTGCCTGAGGTTGGTCAGCTGCGGGTTGGTTTCGATCAGGTATTTCTGTGGGTTGGAGACGAACTGGCTGTCCGGCAGGCCTTGCACGCGATTGATAGTTACACCATCGGCCGAGGTGCCGGTGCCGGGTACGACCGGCCCGGAAACCGGGGCCCGGTCTACGTTGCCGCCGCCCAGGGTCCAGCCTTGCGGGCCGGTACTGGCCGGCGCGCTGGCGCTTTGGCCGCTGAGGCGGAACAGGCCGCCCTGCCCGCTGGGCAAGGTAAAGCCGGGCAAGCTCAGCGGGTTGATCTGCTGCTGGGCCAGATCCGGGGGCAATTGCGCGTTGAGGGTGACGCGGGTCGAGTAACCGTCCGCGCCACTGGCGCCGGTCGCGCCGGTGGTGGTTTTTGCACCCGCCCCGATGTAGGTGTAACCCAGGCGCACCACGCTGTTGTCGATACCGGCTTGCGCCTTGACGTCCACCGCGCCGGCAGCCTGAATCACGGCGGCGTAACGCTGATCATCGCTGGCGATTTTGGTGACTTTGCCGAACTGAGTGCGCTCGCTCTCCATCATGCCAATGAAGTTGGCCACGGTTGCTTCCAGGCCGCCAAGGTCATTGGGCGTGTAGCCAGGGCTTAGATACCAATACTTATTGGTCAGTGCGCGAGCGGCGTTGAACCAGCTACTTGGATGCTCGGTGCGTCTTGATGTAAAGAGCCGATAGGTCTCGGTCTCGCCGGTTTCGATCCCCGTGTTGACGAGGTTGTTCAGGCGCGCCGTGAAGTTGCCGCCGGCTGCAATCGAACTGCTGCTGTTGAGCAGGTCGCCCCCGGCCAGGGTCATGTTACCGCCCGAAGTGATGCTCGAACCGGCACTGGCCGCGGTCACCTCCAGTTTGTCGCGGGTCACCACTTCCCACACGTAGTTACGCCCCGTGCCACCAGCATGGCAGTCACCGGCGTTGACATACTCGATGCATGTGCCTTCAGTGGCGGAGGCGGTGTATACGCCAGCATCATTGACGGTCAGTACCGCACGTTCATTTTTGATCGTGGCGGCGGTAAGGCTCAGGTCACCGTCACTCTGCATGCTCGAAGAGCTGTTGATAATGCTGTCAGCCAACCCACCCTTGCCGTCGCGATCGACGCTTAGGTTGCCCATGCTGTAGATGTCGCCGTAGCTGTTGTTCAGCGACGCCACGCGCAGGCTCATGTCAGCGCCGCTGAAGATCAGGCCGTGGTCGTTGAGCAACGCGCCAGTGGTGACCGTGAGCGCTTGCCCGCTGCCAAGCGTGGCGTAGTTGTCGAGCGCGCCCGCGTCGATCAGCAGGTCAGTGGCCGAGGTCAGACGACCGTGGTTGTTCAGGGTGCCGCTGATGGTTGCGCGGGTCACCCCGCCGCCGGCGATGCTGGCGGTGTCGCTCAAGTTCGCCTGGGCGGCAGTGAGGTTCAATTTGCCCAGGCTGCTGATGCGCCCGGTGCTGTTCAACGCGCCGCTTAACGTAAGGTCGAGGTCGCCGTCGCTGGCGATCAGGCCGTTGGTGGACCAGTTGCCGCCGCTGCCGATAAAGCGCCGGGCGCCGAGCAATTGGCCGGTTGTTGTCTGGTCGAGCGTGTTGACGTTGACCGTCAGTTGCCCGGCCTGGATCACGCTGCTGTTGGTCCAGTTGTCCCGGGTGATGGTCAGGTCGCCCCGCGTCACCAGGCTGCCGCCGACGTCATTGAGGTTGGCGGGGGCAATACCGAAGTTGCCGGTGCCCACGTGCAGCACACTACCGCCAAGGTTTTGCAGGCTGCCGGCGTCCAGTGTCAGGTTGGTGTTGGCGGTTTCCAGCACGCCGTTGCGGTTGTCGAACACGCCACCGATGGCGAACTCAGTCGTGCCGTCGGGGCCCAGGGCACGCAGGCGTCCGGTCTGGTTGTCGAGGCTGGCGGCGTGCACCTTGAGGGTGGAGTCACTTTCGATGATGCCCAGGCGGTTGTTCAGCGCGCCGCTCAGGTCAAGGTCGATCTGTTGGGCGGCTATCTGGCCATCGTTGTCGCCGCTGTTATCGAAATCGTGCCCAACCACGCGCATCAGGCCTTTGGCATAAAGCCCGCCGTTGCGGTTATCGAAATTGCCGGTGGTGACTAGGCCGTTGCCACCCTGCGCAGAAATGCGTCCGCCATAGTTGTCCACGGCGCCGGCTTGCAGGTCCAGGGTTTGGCCCTGCATCACGCCACCCTGGCGATTGTTGTTGAGGTCGTAGCCGTTGCGCAGCACGCCGACGACTCGGGTCTGGAGCAGGGCCTTGAGGCTGGCGAGGGTGCCGCCACGGTTGTCGAGGCTGGCGGCTTTGATGTTCAGGTCGCCGGTCTGGGCGATCAATTTGCCGCTTTGGTTGTCGACAGCGTCGACCACGTCGAGGGTCAGACCGTTCTGGCTTTGCACGGCGCCTTTGCCGTTGTCCAGCCGGTTGGCGCTGAGCTTGAGGTCAGCGTTCTGGCTGTAGATCAGGCCATCGCTGCCGTTCTGCACCAGGCCGCTGGCGGTGATGCTCAGGCGATCATTGGCGGCCAGTGTGCCGCGATTACGGTTATCCAGGCCGCCGGTCAGCAGCGTCAACAGGCCTTGGCTGGCGAGCTGCCCGCCCTGGTTGTTGATCTGCGCCGCGCGGTTGATCAACAGCGAGCCGCCGCTGGCCAATTTGCCGTTGGTATTGGTCAGGGTCGCCAGCAGGTCCAGGCTGGTGTCGGTGCCGCCGCTGATGCTGCCGGCGCTGTTGTCCAGGTTCCGCGCGGTCAGGTCCAGGGCCGTGCCGCTGTCGATGGTGCCACCGTTGGCGTTGTTCAGCAGGCCGGTGACCTTGAGGTTTTGTTCGGTGGCGCTGGAAAGCACGCCCTTGTCGCTGTTATCCAACTCGGCGGCGCTGACCGTGAGCGCCTTTTGGCTTACCAACGCACCCGCGCCGCTGTTGAGCAGGCTGCCGGTGAGTGTGGCATTGAGAGCGCCGTAACGGCTCGACAGAGTGCCGCTGTTGCGGTTGTCCAGGCTTGCGGCAGTGGCGTTCAGGCCTTGCCAGCCGGACATCAACCCGTTTTGGTTGATCAGCGTGTCGGCGTTGAGCACCAGCAGGTTATTGCTGATCAGCTTGCCCGCGCTGTTGTCGAGGGTGCGTCCACCGAGGTTCAGGGTTTGCGCGCTGGAGAGTTCACCGCCCTGGTTATTCAAGTCGCGCAGGTGATCGATGCTCAGGTTGCCGGCGGTGGTGATCAGGCCACCAGAGTTATTCAGATCGCCGGTGGCACTGCCGAAGTCCACGGCAATCGCGCTGCCCAGCAACGAGCCGCCCTGGTTATCCAGGCTCGCGATATTGATGCTCAGAAGGTTGGCCGCGTTGATCAGGCCCTGGGCCCGGTTGGTCAATGGGCCACTCACGTTGAGCACGGTGTCGCCACGGCTGGTGAGGGTACCGCCGCTGTTGTCCAGGCTGGCGGCGCGTGCATCCACCGCAGCGGCGGCAATCATGCCCTTGACGTTCGCCAGGGCCTGGCCGATGCGCAGGGTCAGGGCAGTATTGCCGAGCACTTTACCGCCGCTGTTGTCGAGGTTGTCGGCAGTGAGCGTGAATGCCTGGCTGCTGGAAATCTCGCCGCCCTGGTTATTCACATCCTTGAGGTTGTTGAGCACCAACAGCGGGCCGTTGATCAGCCCGCCCTGGTTGTTGAATTGGCCCCGATTGAGTTCGAGGGTCAGGCCGGTGGCGCTGGTCACCTGGCCGCCTTGCTGGTTGTTCAGGCCGCGGGTGTCGATACGCAGCGCATCACGTGCGCTGAGGGTGCCTTGCTGGCTGTTGTCGACGCTTGCGCTGGTCAGGGTCAGAGTGCCATCGGTCACCAGGCGCCCGCCCTGGTTGTCCACCGCGTCACGGGCGCCGATGGTCAGCGGGCCAGCGCTTGAGAGCGCGCCACCACGGTTGACCAAGGTGCCCGCGGTCACGGTGAGCAGCCCTTCGCTGCTGATCAGGCCCTGGTTGCGGTTGAGCAATTGATCGACGTTCAGATTCAAGCCGCTGCCGGCCACTACCAGGCCGCCATCGCTGTTATCCAACTGCGTGCCGTTTACCGCCACGCCCGCACGGCTGGACAGCTCGCCGTTGCGGTTGTCGATGTTGACGACGTCGATCTGCACGCCGCCGGTGCTGGCGACCAGGCCTTTCTGGCGGTTGTCCAGGCGATTACCGGTGAGGTGAAGGACGCCCTGGCTGGTGACCAGCCCGTTCTGGTTGTCGAGCGTGCCGGCGCTGAGGCTCAACGCCTTGCCTGCGGTGACCAGGCCCGCGACGTTGTCCAAGGTGGTCACCGTCAGGGTGGCCGTGTCCAGGCTGGAGATTTCGCCGCCGGTATTTTGCACCGCGCCCACGTTGGCGGTCAGTGGCCCATTGCTGGTGACCAATCCGCCCTGGCCGTTCTGCAGTTCGCTGGCGCTGACCTCCAGCGCGGCGTTGCTGAGGACTCGTCCCTTGTTGCGGTTATCGAGCGCAGCCGCCGTGACGCTGGTGTGTTGCCGGGCGCTGAGGGTGCCGCCCTGGTTGTTCAAGGCTTGGGCATCAACGGTCAACGCACGACTGGCGATGACGCTGGTGCCGGTGTTGTTGAGGGTCGTGGCGCGCAGGCTCACATCACCCGCCGTGTTACGGGTGTTATCGGCGTTGACGCCGGCTTCGATGACGTCGCTGTTGGTCAGCGTGCCGCCGCTGGACAGCGCGATGCGGTCACGTGCGGCGAGGCTTTTGCGGTTGATGAGATCGCCTTGGGCTTGCACGTCCAGCGCTTTACCGGCGTAGACCTTGTCGGTTAGATCGACATTATGCGCCGTGACCTTAACGTTGCCGGTGGCAGCCGCCTGCGCCATGCTCAAGCGCCCATTGGCATCGAGCTGGATATCCCCACCACTGGCCGCCAACGTGCCGTCGAGCTTCACGCCCACACCGGCCTCGGTGCCCACCAGCTTGATCGCGCCGGCATACATGCCGCCCAGGGCCGAGGAGTCAATCGCCAGCTCCGGCTTGGCACTGCCGTCGTCAGCGCGTGGCGTGGCGTTCAGGCTTTGCGCATCGACGTCGTTGCGCCCGGCGATCACGTTGAGTTCGCGGGCGTTGATCTGCGCGTTGATCTTGGCCGAGCGGGTGATGATGTCGAAACGGTCGACGTTGCTGGCGTTCAGGCCTTCGCCGTCGATGGTTACGGCGCCGCCGTCGACCTGGTAGCTTTTCAACTGGCCGGTCGGGTCGATGATGGGTTTGCCGGTGGTCAGGGTCACGTTAGGGGTGTTGATAAAGCCGCAGCCGCTGCAGGTGATCCCGTAGGGGTTGGCGACGATGACCTTGGCCGACTGCCCCGCCACTTCGGTGTAGCCGCGCAACTGGCTGGCGCTGCCGCCGTTGACTTCGTTGAGGATGACGCTGGCCGCGCCGCCCTTGAGGTTGGGATTGCCGACGATGTAGCCGCCCAGCTGGGTGTTGACCAGGGTGCCGGTGGCGTTGTTGAGGATCACGCCGTTGGGGCCGACGTTGTACTGCTGGAACTGGTTATGGGACAAGCCTGCGCCATTGGGCGTGGCGATGTTCACCACCGGCACGCCATTGCCCGCCGCACCCACGGTGGTACCCGGCGCGCTGACCACGATGCCCTCGGCCTGGGCCAACAGCGGCTGCCAGAACAGCGCGTTGGCGAGGATCAACGCCAGCCCGCGCTTGGGCAGGCCGAAGAACGCGTTGCGCGGCTTCAGGGCGGCAGAAGGTTGGCGGGCCAGGAAGGCGAATTGGCGGACGTCCATTGTCAGGTTCTCATTGCAGCGGGGCGTTGAATTACAGGAAAAAATCCATGCGGAAGTAGATCGGCGCTTCGCGCTCGGTCACGACCCCAGGTCTTTCTAACGAATGGGCAAAGGTCACGCTGGTGCTGACGTTTTTACCGCGGGCGAACAGTTCCAGGGAGTTGCTGGAGACCCGCCCATGCAGGTTGTCGTTGTAGCGGTCGTTGCTGATCACGCCCTGGTCGTAGCCGACGCTGGCGCCGTATTCGAAGAAGGCCGGGCGCATCCAGTCGAGGGTCACCGGGCGCGCCCAGCGCACTTCGTTGCGCCAGTAGCCGCCGCTGTCGCCGGTCAGCAACTGGTCCTTGAAGCCACGCACCGAGGCCGAGCCACCGAGGCTCATGCGTTGCGGGCTGAACAGGATGTCTTCACTGCGTTGGCCGGTGGCCAGGCTGGAAAAACTGAAGGACTCGCCCCACAGGCTGAACGGTTGCAGGTAGCTGACGGTGGCGGTGTATTTGCGGTAGCGCGAATTCGGCTGGCGCCGGCCGAACTCGCCGCGCTCTTCCTGCGATTGGGCGTCGAGCAGGCCGATGCCGTTTTGCATGCCCAGGTCGAGGTTGACGAAGGCGCTGCCAATACGGCGGCCGTGGTTGATGCCCAGTTGCAGTTCGCTGAGGCGGTTGCTGCTGGGCGCGGTGCGCACGTCGAGGAGGTAGTTGTTGGTGCGCAGGTGCGCCAGGCCGACGTTGACCGAGGTCTTGCTCACGTCATCGCGGTGAATCACCCGCTCGGCGCGCAGTTGGTGGTTCTGGTTGTCGCCGTCCTGCTTGTACTTGGCGTTATCGACGAACAGGTAGGTGCGGTAGTCGCTCTCGTTGTAGCTGTAGCTGAAGTTCCACCAGCCCCACGGCACGTTGTAGTAGAGCAGGGTGTTTTTCGAGGTTTTCTGATGGTCGCTGATGGCGTCGTGGCCGCCGCGCAGCATCAACTGGTCGCCGAGGCCGAGCGGGCTGTCCCACTCAAGGCCGGCGCCCCATTGCTGTTCGCCGGTGCTTTTCTGGCCGTCGTTATTGCGCGACAGGCTGGCGCGCCAGGGCTTTTGCGCGGTGTTCTTGACCACCACGTCGCTGCCGCCGACCTGGCTGCCGGGGGTCAGTTCCATCTGCGCCTGTTTGGATGGCAGGCGGTTGAGCTGGTCCACCAGTTGCTCGATTTCGCGCAGGTTCAGCGCCTCGCCGACCTTGCCGGGAAAGGCCATGGCCAACTCGCGCTCGGTTACCGTGCTGCCTTCGGCGCTTTTCAGCGCCTCGAGCTTGCCTTCTACCACCAGCACTTGCAGGTGGCCGCTGGAGAGATCCTGCTGCGGCAGGTAGGCACGGCTGGTGACGCGGCCTTTGCCGAGGTAGTAGTCGGTGATGGCCTTGAGCAATTCGTTGAGCTGGGACACGCCCAGGCACTGGCCGATGTAGGGCTTGAGCAGGCGCGCGCGGTCGGAGGCCGGCAGGCTGTCGGCGCCTTTGAGTTCGATGTCCAGGATCGGAAAGCAGCGCGTGTCGGCGGGGGTGGCCGGGGCTTCGGGCTTGGTTGCCTTGCCGGGCAGGTCCTGGAGTTCCTGCAGACGCCGCTGCTGCTCTTCGAGCAGGCGGTTCTGACGGTCGCGGATCAGGTCCTGGTCACCGGGGGTGGGGGCGGCGAATGCGCTGTTCAGGCCCAGGCAGGTGAGCAAGGCAGTGCATAGAAGAAACCGAGTCCGTGGCATTAACAGAGGCATGTTCGATCCGTCGAAAATCAAGGGCCGGCAAACTAACATCGAACTTCCAGCAGTCCAAGAAGCTGGGCTGTTGGGTGTTCAAGAGTGCCAGACACTTAATGTATTGATTAGTAACAAAATTTAATTATCTAACAGCGTTAAGGCCGACTGCTGGAACGTTTAATCCGACCGGCGGCAGCTGTTTCGATGAGAATTCGACTGAGCAGCCGTTGATCGCCATTATTTAGCCATCAGGTGTCGTCGCTAGGTTAGTACCGGGGATTGGAGGAAAGTTCGCGGGGGTTTTGTGAATCCGATCCCATTTATCGGAATTTCGAGAACAGGGATTGAACCGCTGCGCCTAGGTGATCGTTCCCATGCTCCGCGTGGGAATGCAGCCCCGTGACGCTCCGCGTCACCTGTGTGAGCGGTTGGCGGGACGCGGAGCGTCCGAGGAGGCATTCCCACGCGGGAGCGTGGGAATGATCTTTAGACCGCTATCGTGGGCAAGCCCCCTCCCACATTGGGTATTCACAGCATTGAAGAGCCTAGCCAATGCCCTTGTCTTTTTCCGAGCCGGGCACCAGGGCCAGGCCGGGGCGTTCGACGTCGCGGGACACGTGGGACTTCACTTCTCCCACGCCACCCTCTTCATCGTTGTGGATCACCAGCACGCCAGGCCGGCGCAGTTGCTCCAGGTCGCCCGCGCCGAGGTTGAAACTTTCACTCAAGTGCTGGTCGCTGAGCGCATTCGTCTGGGCGCGACGCTGGGCGAATTTTCGGCCTTTGCGCTGCTGGTAGCGTGCCCAGGTGACCAGGATCACGGCGTTGAACAGGGCGATCCACAGGTAGATCTGCAAGGTGTTGAGCGCGGCGAAGATCGGCGCTTCCACGCGTGGGCCGCCGTGGGTTTCGAGCATGGCGCTCATGCCCCGGGCCAGCAGCCAGACCAGGCCGCCCCAGGCCAGCAGGGTGAGCAACACATCGATGATCCACATCACCAGGTGCTGGCGGGTTCTGACCAGTTTCATCGTCACGCCTCCTCTTGGGCAGGTTTGATACCACGGTCCGGGCTGACCCAGCGGGCGCGTTTCTGGTGCTGGTTGAACAACACCCTGGGAAAGCTGACCAGCGTGGTGAACAGGCTCACCAGCCAGAACACCATCGGGTACCACACGGTCCAGAACAGGGTTTTCCACAGGTCTTTTTCATAGCGCCGGTCGATCAGAATGCTCACCGCGAACTGCAGCAGGCACACCATCGCCAGCACCAGCCCGGTAAACGCCGGTGGCACCAGGGAGACGACGGTAATCGCCTGCGGCAACACCATGAATTTACCCAGGCCCCAGAAAAACACCGAGAGCAGGAAGGTGAACGCCCAGCCGGTGGACAGGCAATACTCAAACAGCAGCGGCCACAGGTAGCGATGGCGCCATTGCCAGATGCCACGGATATTCTTGAACAGCACTTCAGCGCCGCCCTGGGCCCAGCGCAGGCGTTGTCTCCACAGGCCGCCGACGGTTTCGGGCATGAGGATCCAGCACAGCGCGCGCGGCTCATAGAAGATCGCCCAGTGGTCGAGCTGCAGCTTCCAACTGACGTCGATGTCCTCGGTGATCATGTCGGTGCTCCAGTAATCGATGCGGTTCAGCGCCTTTTTACGGAACGCCACCACCACACCCGATACCGTGAAGATCCGCCCGAACACGCGCTGGGTACGCTTGATCAGGCCGATGATCGAGGAGAACTCGCCCACTTGTACCCGGCCGATCAGGGTCGAGCGGGTGCGTATACGCGGGTTGCCGGTTACGGCGCCCAGGCGCGGGTTGTCGAGCATCTGCGCAACCATATAGGCCGCCGCGTTTTTGTCGAGCAATGCATCGCCATCGATGCACACCAGGTATTCGCTGCGCGCGGCCACCGCCCCCATGCGCAGGGCGACGGCCTTGCCCTGGTTCTGCGCCAGGTGCAGCACACGCAGGCGTGGGTGTTGCAGCGCCAGCGCGTCGAGTACGGCGGCGGTGTTGTCGCTGGAGCCGTCGTTGACCGCGATCACTTCGATGTTCGGATACACCTGGGCCAATGCGGCGGCCATGGTGTCGGCGACGTTATCCCCTTCGTTGTAGCAAGGGATGATGATCGAGATCAGCGGGTTGCCAGCCAGGGTCGGCGCCGGGGTGTCTTCCTTCCACGGCCAGTGGCGCTCCCAGTGCAGCCAGAAGTACAGGCCGCCAGCGATCCACAGCGCAGACATGAACAACGGGTAGAAAAACACGAAGTCCATCAGGAACTGCCCGGTGACCAGGAAGATCAGGCCCAGGGGCACGCCCAGTACCAACGCCAACACGAATAAAGCCAGGATTCTGTCGAACATGATCAAGGGTTCCACTGGTTGGAAAGGGCCGGGCGTACGGTCTTCAGGTCCGGCGAGTTTTCCAGGAAGTTGTCCGGGTAGTAGCCAAAGCTCTTGACCCCCTGGCGTTTGAGCACACCCATCCATTCGGCCATTTGCACAGCGTTGATATCGGGTGCTTGCTGGGTGCGCCAATCCTTGGCTTGCAGTTCGAACACGGTGCGCTCCAGCGCACCGGGGCGGGCCTTGACGGTGGCGACCAGTTTTTCCAGCCAGGCGTTGGAGTTTTCCAGCGACTGGCCTTCCATCAGCGGCATGGCCATCGGCGCGGTCCAGTCGTAAGCCTGCAGGAAGTCATCGAGGTTCTGCGCGAACCAGGCTTCGCTGGCCGGGTTGAGCATCGGCTCGGCGAAGATGTTGCGCGCGGTCAGCACCTGCGGCCCGGCGATGGCGCGCACCTTGGTGGTCAGCTCCTGGGTGAAATCGATCAGGTAGCGGCTTTTGAAGCGGGTCCAGCGTTGCAGCGTTGCCGGGTCTGCGCGCAAGGCCGCGATGCTGCCCGGCAAGCCATTGGCCGCATAAGCCTTGAGCGCGGCGGGGCTGGCGTCTTCGAAGTCCGAGAGCACGGCGTCGTCGTGGTACAGCACACCGTCGATGGCGCTGTTGCGGGCGAGGTCTTCGTAGATCTCGCCGATGATTTTGCGCACCTGCGGGTCGAACGGCGACAGGCGTTTGTACTGATCAGGATCGGCGCCCAGCTTGCCGCTTTGCGGGTCCCAGCGAGTCACGCGGGGCAGCTTGGGGTCGAGGGCGAAACTGAGCACCGGCATCCACGCATACACCGCAGCATGGGCGCGGGTGTGCAGTTGCCAGGCGACGCGGTTGAACAAGTCGGCGCGCACCGGCAGATGACGGTTGGGGAAATACAGCGAATGCACCAGGCCGTCACCCTTGGGGTCGGCGAAGGCCTGCAGGAATACCGTGCCGACGCCCATGTCCACTACCCGCTGGACCAGTACGTCGAGATTGCGCGCCTGCTGGGCCGGGTCGGGGTCGTAGACGTTGTCCAGGTCCACGTGCAATACGCGCAGCGGCGCCGGGGTCTGCGCCGCGACGATGCTGTTGGCGAAGTGCTCACCGTCCGGGTCGGAGGCCACCAGGAAGCGTGGGCTGTTCATCAGGTTGCCGGGGCTGTCGAGGCCGTCTTCCAGGGTCAGGGCCATCTGGTAGCCCTGCTCGCTGACCACCGCCAGGGACGTGCCTTTGGCCGCGCCGTACGGCCACACCCACACCCGTGGCGCCTTGCCGGTCACGCTGCGGATTTTCTGCGTGATGGCCGCCACATCGGCCCGCATCCGCGCCTGGAACTGCGCTTGGGTTTCATAGCGCTGGGTCGCCGGGTCGTAGCGCAGCGAGGTCGCCGCCGGCTCCAGGTTACCCTGGGGGTTGGCCAGAATCCCGGTGTGGCTGGCGTCGGTGTGCGCGGCGATTTCCACCAGGCCCGACTGGGACACTTCACGAATCTGCTGCCAGGTGAGGAATTCGCCACGCGGTCGCGGTGAGCCGGCGAAGTCCACCGGCTTGTCCAGTGGCGTATCGATCCAGTAGCCCACCGGCGCCAGCACGGCCGGCCAGTGGTAGGCGCGCAGAATCGGCATCACGCGGGTGTAGAAGCTCGTATAACCGTCGTCGAAGCTGAGCATCACGGCCTTGGGCGGCAGCTCAGGGCCGCCGTTGCGCGCCGCCAGGATCTGGTCGACGCTGACCGCCTGATAGCCATTCTCCCGCAGCCACGACAGTTGCTCGATCAAGCGTTCGGTACGCACCGCCACCACCGTCTGGTCGGGGTCGCGATCATTGACGTCGTGGTAGGCAATGCCCAGGAAATGGTTTTTCGGCCAAGGCGCTTCGTTCGGCGCTGTTGGCCGCTGCGCGGGTGGGGTGTAGGGCGCGGGTTGCTGGGCGCAGGCGGCGGCCAGCATTACACCCAGGACCAACAAACAACGGCTGAGGACGGTCATGGTCAGGCTCTTCTAGAAACGGTAAGTGAGGTCGACGAGCAGGCGCAGATCGCGTTCGCGATCACCGTCATAAGGTCGGCTGATCAGGCTGAGGTTGGCGCCCATTTCCAGTACGTCGTTCCAGCGAAAGCGCTGGCCGTAACCGATAAGGCCGATGCCGCCGGTGGAGTAGTCGCGCTGGCTGTAGGTGCCCGCACCGATCTGGAACTGCTGGCTCCACTGGGTCTCGTAGCGGTGATAGAGCACGTGATTGACGTTGATCATCGGTAACACCGTGAAGTCCGACTTCGGGTTGAAGTACGCGGTGTCTTCCTTGCTGTTGCGGCTGGCGCCGACTTCCAGGCCCAGGTCGACTTGCACATGGGGCGAGCTGTAGAGGCCTTCGCGGCCGCTGAGCAGCGCTTCGAAGCGGTCGTTGCCGTCACTGAAGTGCGACGGGCTGAGGGTCAGTTTCCACTCGCGGCTTTCATTGGCGCGCCAGCGGATAAACCCACTGCCGCCGTTGGCGGTGACTCCGTCGTTCAAGGCGCGCAATGGCGTGGTGGTGAGCAGGTAGCCGACGCTGCCGCCGTACTGCCAGTGGTCGTTGATGTCGCGGGCAATCGACACTGCCGCGCCTTGCTTGGAGCCATCGCCGTAGGAATGGTTGGACACTTCGGCCTCAATGGTCATGTCACGGGTACGCCGCTCCACGCCCACGCGCTGCCAACGGTGCTGGCCGGTGCCTTCGCTGAAGTCGGCGGTGGCGTAGCCGGCACCGGCGAACAGGCGCCAGTCTTCGTCGATGGGCGGCGTGTAGATCACGCTTTCAATGCCCCAGTCACGGCTGCCGGCCACGGCACCGGCGTCGTTGTCATTGCCACCGCCATAGCTTTTGCCGGTGTAGGCCTCGACGCGCAGTTCGGCCATGTCATGTACATCGCGCAGGCGGCGCAGGCGTTGCACTTGGCGGTTGTCCGGGTTGCGCGCAACCACGTCGTCGGTGAGGGCGTCCATCTGGCGCCACTCCTGCAGGTCCATGGCGGTATAGGCCTGGGAAACTTCCACGCCGATGTCGCGTGGGGCCTGGGCTTCGGTTTCCTTGAGGGTGCCTTCGGCGCGGCGCGGCCAGTCACGGGCGCGGTACATGTCGGCCTGGGCGATGCGCAGGCCGACGTTGCCTGGCGCCTTGGCCACAAGGGCTTCCAGGCTGGCTTCGCTGCCCGGCAGGTCGCCGCCGAAGGTGCCGGCCTGGGCGGCCAGTTGTTGCGCGTCCATCCAGTTGTCGTTGGGGTTGCCAATCGGCAGACCCTTGAGTTCGACGCGGGGGTTCTGTTCTTTGGCCAGGGTGTTGGCGACCTGGCGGGCGTCCTCGATCTTGTCGCTTTCCAGCAACGCGTAGAACAACGCGGTGCTGTCGTCGACGCGGTAACTGGCGTCGGCATCCGGTGCGCTCAACACCTGGCGGTACAGCGGTTCGGCTTGTTCCGGCTGGCGCTGGTCGAGATACGACGCAGCAACCCAACGCAACGCGTAAGTGGGCAACTGCACGCCTTCGCCGGTGAGGGTCTGGTATTCGCGGATCACTTCAGCGGTACGCGCCCTGGCCTTGAGCGCGCCCAGGCGGTCGATGCGCCAGCGCACCACGTCGTCATGGGCGCTGGCGTCCGGGGCCCAGCGGGCGATCAGCCGGTCGTAGTCATTGAGCGCGCGGTCGGCCACCACGTAGCGTTCTTTTTCGGTACGCGTGGCGAACTCGGCGATGCGCACGCGCTCGGCGGCAAGGTCGCCTTCCAGGCGGCGCTGGGTCACCGCGTCCACCAGCCCTGGGCGCTTGGCCGACAGGCGCAGCGCGGCTTCCGGCAGCCGGGCCTTTTGCAGGGCGACGATGTATTCACGGGCCACGTCGGGTTTGTCGCCGGCGCGTATAAACGCCTGGTCGAATTCAAACAGTGCTTCGTAGTTCAAGCCGGCGCGGCTCAGCGCATAGCCCAGGGCCATGCGACGGTTGGGGTCATTCGGCTGCGCGGCCACCAGCGCGCGCAAACGTTGCACCGCCTCGGTGGCTTTGCCGCCATCGGCCTGGGTGAGCGCCAGGCCCAGTTGCAGGTCGATATTGTTTGGTTCACGCACCAGCGCCTGGCGATAGACCGCCTCGGCCTGGGCCCACTGTTTTTGATTGCGGTAGGTGCGCGCCACCGTGGCCAGCGCCTGGCTGGTCAGGTTGCGATTTTTGCCCTGGGCTTCATACACCTTCAGCACTTCGGCGTCCTGCCCGGCCCAACCGGCAATCACCAGGTGATCGCTGACCTGCCCTGGGGTTTGACGTTCGGCGGACAGTTGGCGCAGTTGGGTCAGGGCCGGCGTGAAGTGGCCGTTGCGGGCCTGGATGATCAGCGCGTCATAGGCAGGGTCGGCCATGGCATAGGCGGGCATCAGCAATTGGCCGCACAGGGCTGCTCCGATGAGCAACCGCAACCGGCCTGATGCACTGAGTGAATGGATTGGCAACATGGCGTCAGCTTCCTTACAAGGAAAGCTGCAACGATGGGTGATCCTGAGCGATGTGCATCAGGGTGTCGGCGTCTCGGGACCCGACCTAGCTTTCCTATGGGAACTATCCCTCAGCCAGGCGAGGCCAAGGGCAATTCAGAACAATTGTTCAGAATTGGCTGAAAAGCGATTTCTTGCCGAACACAAAACAAAATGTGGGAGGGGGCTCGCTCCCGATGGCGGTGGGTCAGTTATGAATATTCTGACTGACACTCCGCCATCGGGAGCGAGCCCCCTCCCACATTTTTACCGCATTTCAGGCTGGCTTACTGGGCGCCGCCCATGGCGCCGGCCTTGGACATCACGAAGCTGATGAACTGCTCGACGGTCATCTTCTGGCCATTGAAGGTCACTTCGTTGTTGGCGTAGTGCAGCTTGGACACCACATCGGTACCTTCCAGGGTTGCCAGTTGAGTACCCACGGCCATGCCGCTGACCATATCGGCCGCCATCTGCGATTGCTGTTCGATGGCTTTCGGGTCGGTCACGCCGCCGACCTGCGCCTGCAGCGCGGCCACGTCGCCGATCATCGGCTTGGACAGGGTCAGGTTGGCGTCCAGCAGCGAGATCATCTGCTTGCCCAGTTCAACCGGCGGCAGTTCCATGGAGGCCGGCTTGGCCAGGTCCAGCACCAGACTGAACTTGCTTTCGCCATGGGTGGTTTTCAGCGACAGGTTTTCCACGGCCAGTTGCGGCTTGGCGGCCAGCACCTGGTTGACGTTGGCTTCGGCCAGGGTCTGCTCGGCTTCGGTCAGTTGCAGCTCCGGCGCGGGTTGGCCGGCAGCGGCAGCGGCTTGCACCGGCTGCATCTTGTCCTGGTAGAGCTTGGTCAGCACCAGCATCGCCGGGATATCGACGTTTTTCATGCTGACGGCCATGGCAGCCGAGCCCACCGGCTTACCCTGGTAACCGATCTCGTCGATCTTGTAGTCGACGCGGCCGGCCAGGTTGTTGTCCTTGGTTTCGCTGGAGTCTTTCTGCTCGAAGCCCTTGAGGGTCAGCACGGCTTTCTGCGGGCCGAAGGTGACCTTGGTGTCGGTCAGTTCGATGGTGTTCTGGCCGGTGTAGAAACCGAAGGTGGATTTGGCCAGGTTGCTGGCGACGGTCAGGCCGGCCAGTTCGGCTTCGAACGCGTCGCCGTTGGCATCGACCGCCGCGACCTTGAGGCTGTTCATGTAGCCGTCGGCCTTGACCTTCTGGCCTTCGGCGCTGCTGTCGAAGTCGAGGTTGGCGCCGGAGAAGCTCACCGAGGACTTGTCGTCCTTGAATTCCAGGGGCAGCAGTTCGACATTGCCGCTGACCGAACGGCTGTAACCGATATTGGCCACGCCTTTGAGCGGCGACACGTCTTTGCTGGCGGCGAACCATTGTTCGGTGGTGGCGTTCTTTTCCAGTGCGTAGTGACTGGTGGCCATCACTGGCAGCCACTTGAGGCTGACCAGGCGCGAGAACGGCAGCGGGCCGTGTTCGATATGGTCGACGAACAGCAGCTCGGGGTTCGGGTTTTGCTCGCCGAACACACTGCCCTGGCCCTTGAGGCGGTAGTGGGCGGTGCTGCTGAACACGCCGCGATCCAGGGACACCAGTTCCAGGGACACGCTGCCGTCCACGCCGGCCATGGAGGTCTGCAGTTCCTTGTTGGCGTTCTGGATCGCGGTTTGCAGGACCGGCTCCAGTTGTTTACCGGTGTACCAGGCGCCGCCTGCACTGACGACGCCAACGGCGACAACGAAACCCAAAAGAACGACTGCTGGCTTATTCATGAAGTGACCTGATCAAATCCTGTGAGAAGTGGGCTGTCTTCCTTGAACTGTAGGAGCGAGCTTGCTCGCGAAGAACGCACAGGCACCGCGTTCATTCAGAATGCACGCGTTATCGTGACGTTTTTCGCGAGCAAGCTCGCTCCTACAGTACTGGCCCGTATGGCCGAAAGGCTGGGGAAGATTAGCACTGGCGGCCGCAAACGGCCCAGCCTTTCAGAGGGATCAGTTCAGCAGGAGTTCAGGAGTACTCCAGTTCAATTTCATCCAACTGGTGATCGAAGCTCTTCAGGCGCGCCGTCCAGGTGTAGA
The DNA here is from genome assembly GCF_003852255.1 of Pseudomonas sp. R1-43-08. Classification (NCBI taxonomy): domain Bacteria; kingdom Pseudomonadati; phylum Pseudomonadota; class Gammaproteobacteria; order Pseudomonadales; family Pseudomonadaceae; genus Pseudomonas; species Pseudomonas sp. R1-43-08. Next base: position 199,333 of record NZ_CP027734.1, on the reverse strand, counting down.
CCAACACCTCAAACTCGCGGTGTATGACCGCATTGCCGGGGGTGTCGGTCTTGGGGTCACAGAAGTCCAGCTGATAGCGCTCACGGGCCATCTGCGTGGCGACATCGGACAATTCCCGCGCATTATTGAGCCAGTGCCTACCATCCGCGACCTGCCGGTCGAGCACCACGCACTGTTTCTTGAGGACTTCGAGGCTTTTTTCCAGGGGCGTGCCGGTGAGGTCGCCCATGACTTCCTGGAAGGTGCGCCCGGGTTGCCAGTAGCTGCCCCAGAAATAGCGGTCGAACACGGTTTCGACACGGCGCAGGGCAACCTTGGTGTCCCAGATCGTTACGCGGGTCTTGCCTTGCTCGAGCAGTTTTCGCTTCACCCGTTGGTTTTGATAGGACGCCCAGGCCACCACGCCGATGGACAAGGTGCCGATGACCAGGCAGGCGCTGTCGAGAAACACCATGGCCTTGTCGAGCTGGTGGGCGAGCATGACCCCGTAGAAATACGCGGCCGATAACAGCACCAGTGCGAAGAGCACGCACCAGAAAGCGGGAGCATAAGGGTTTTTCATTATTGGAATCCCCATGAGCAAACGCGAGCAGTGTCAGGCGAGGCGTTACGCCCCTTAGACACAGCATAGCCATCACCTCACGGATTGCCGGGTTTTACCCCTTGCGTTCGTCCGCTTTCCCAGCCGCCGCCCAGGGCCAGGAACAGGTCGATCTGGCTCATCGCAACCTGGGTGTTGGCCGCCGCCAGTTGCGCGCGCATGGTGGTGTAGGTGCGGGTCGCTTGCAGGTCGGCGAGGAACGACTCGCGCCCGGCCTGGAAGAAGCGGTGGGTCTGGTCTGCCGCTTCACGTGCCGAACGTTCGGCGTCGGCCAGCGCCTCACGGCGCTGCAACATGGCGGTGTACTGCGCCAGGCCGGTCTGGGTTTCGCGGATCGCGTTGAGCACCACCCCGTCGAAATGCGCCAGGGCGCCCTGGGTCGCGGCTTCGGCTTCGTGGATACGGGCGCGGGCGCCATTGGTCGGCACTGTCCAGCTGATCATCGGGCCAAAGCCCCAGCGATTGGTCGCCGGCTGGCCGAGGTTATCGAGCAGGCCCACCGTGCCCACCGTGGCGCCAATGGCGATGTCCGGGTACAAGGCGCCGGTGGCCACGCCGATGCGTGCGGTGGCAGCGGCCAGTTGACGTTCGGCCTGGCGTACATCCGGGCGGCGCTTGAGCAGGGCCGCGCCATCGCCCACCGGCAACAACTGCGCGATGTGCGGCAGCTCGGCGCAACTGGCGGTGCCGGCCGGCAGTTGCTCGAGCGGTTTGGCCAGCAGCATCGACAGCCGGAACAGCCCCGCCTGGCGCGCGGCTTCGTAGCGCGGCATATCGGCGCGCAGGGATTTGTACTGGGTTTGCGAGCGCGTCACCTGGGTTTCATCACCACGCCCGGCGTCGCGCAGGCGTTGGGTGAGCTGGGTGCTTTGCGCTTGCAGGTCGAGGGATTCGTTGGCAATCGCCAACTCTTCGTTGGCGGCGCAGACCTGGGTGTAGGAACGCACCACATCGGCCACCAGGGTAATGCGCGCGATATCGGCGGCCGCCTGGGTCGCATCGGCGCTGGCCTGGGCACTTTCGATGCCACGCTGCAGGGTGCCGAACAGGTCAAATTGATACGAGGTGGTGATGCCGACACTGCCGATATTGCCCACCGGGACTTTGTCTTCCAGCAAGAAGGCTTCGCCGGACTCCTGCAACCGCTGGGCTTCGGCCTTGGCACCGGCGCTCCAGCCGCCTGCGGATTCGGCCTGCTGGGTCTGATAGCGCGCGCGTTGCAAATTGGCGGCCGCCACGCGCAAGTCGGTGTTGGAAGCCATGGCCTGGCGCACCAACTCATCCAGGCGCGGATCTTTGTAGAGTTTCCACCAGTCCGTCGGCACGGGCGCGGACACCACGTTATTGCCCTCCCCCGCGATAGCGCCTTGCAGGTCGCCACGGTTGACGGCAGCGGTGTCCGGCAGTTTGTAATCCGGGCCGACCGCCTGGCAGGCCGACAGCAACACCCCCAGCGCAGCGGTGGCCAGCAGTTGCTTCATGGCTGGTCTCCGGCTTTGGCCTTGTCATCGATGATCGACACCGTCGCCGTACGCCCGGCGATCATGCGAAAGTCCGGTGGCACGTCATCAAAGGCAATACGCACGGGAATCCGCTGGGCCAGGCGCACCCAGCTGAACGCCGGGTTGACGTTGGGCAGCAGGTTGGAGCCGCTGCTGCGGTCGCGGTCTTCGATACCGGCGACGATGCTCTGCACATGCCCATGCAGGCGGGCGTTGTCACCGATCACGCGGATATCCACGCCCATGCCGACGTGGATGCCGTCGAGCTTGGTCTCTTCGAAGTAGCCGTCGATATGGAAGGAATTGCTGTCCACCACCGACAGTACTGGCCGCCCGGCAGTGACGAACTCCTGGGTCCGCGGCGCGCGGTCGTTGACATAGCCGTCCACGGGGCTGCGGATCACCGAACGGTCGAGGTTGAGCTGGGCGGAATCCACCGTCACTTGCGCCTCGGCCAGCGCCGATTGGGCACGGGCCACGCGGGACTGGCTTTCTTCCAGTTGCTCGCTGGGCACCAGGTTGCCCAGGCCACGGTTACGCTTGTACTCGCGCTGGGCCTGGGCCAGGGTTTCCTGGCGATCGGCCACGGCGGCCTGGGCCTGGCGCAGGGCCAGCTTGAAGCGGTCCTGGTCGACGGCAAACAGCACCTGGCCCTTGGTCACCAGTTGGTTGTCGCGCACGTCCACCCGCTGGATCAGCCCGGACACGTCCGGGGCGATCTGCACGATGTCGGCGCGGATGTGCCCGTCGCGGGTCCAGGGCGCAAACATGTAGTACATGACCATGCGCCACACGACGACGACCGCGAAACTCACGATCAACAGCGTCAGGACTACACGGCCGATGGTCAAAAAAGGTTTTTTCATGTCATCAAATATCGACTGAGTGAGTCCACCGCGCCCAGCAACAGCGCGTAGAGCCCCACATTGAACAATGCCCGGTGCCAGACCAGGCGATAGAAGTGCATGCGCGTCAACAGCCCGTGCACCACCAGAAACAACACATAGGTAATGCCCATCAGCACCAGCAGCGTGGGCAGGAATACGCCGCTGATATCCAGGTCACCGATCATAAAGGCGCTCCATCGGGTAGCGGCGCTTCCATTTCCGTGCCGCCAATGAACTCCACGCCAGGCAACAGCGCCAGGCGCAGGCCGGCCAGGGCATGCAGCAGGTGCAGGCGCGTGTCGCCGTCGTCTTGCAGGCCCTGGCCGTTAAGGGCGCGGCGTGTGCGGTCCAGGGTCATCAGCAGACCGCTGGGCGCGGGCAAGCGTTCACCGGCCTTGAGGCACGCCTTGAAATAACCGCCCACGCCTTCCACCACCTGATTGAGCAGCACGCGTGGCACGCCGAGGATGCGCGGCGAGTAGGCGAGCAGATCGAGCAGGTTCAGCGCCACGCGCAGGTCGCGCAGCGCGGTGCCGGTGTCCTGGCCGGTAAGGGCCAGGCGCGGCAGGTGCTGCATCAGGCGGTCGAGCATTTGCGCGGCCATGTGTCGGTGTTCGGCCAGGGTCGCAGGTTCGGTAAGGCTGACGATGTCGCGCCAGCTGAAACGGGTCAGGCGCTTGGCCGCCAGTTCCGCGCCGAAGGGCCGCGCGATCAGGGTCCAGATAAAGGCAAACAGCAGGCCTACGGGACCGGCCAGGTTGACGTTGGCGAAGTTGAGAAAGTCCGCGTCATAGGCGCCCTGGATGCTGATGAACGATGAGGTGTTGACCAGCGTCAGCAGCATGCCCAGGTAAAAGCGTGGCTGCACGGTGAGGGTGCCGATGCAGATGAACGGCACGGCGAACGCCAGCACCAGCATCGGGAAATCGTGCAGGTTGGGCAGCACCAGGAACAGGTACAGGCTGGCGAGCAGCACCGACATGGCGGTCCAGAAAAAGAACCGGTAGATCTGCGGTGCGGGGTCGTCCATCGAGGCGAAAAAGCTGCAGGCGACGGCGGCCAGGATCACTGCGCTGCCACCGTCGGTCCAACCCAGCAGAATCCACAGCACCGAGGCGACGATGATCGCGCTGACGGTGGAAAACGCCGAGTAGAACATCAGGCCCCGGTCGAGGAACGGCGTGAGCCGGCCCAGGCGCCAGTGACGGTACACGGCGCGCCAAGTGTCCTGGCTTTCGCACTGGATGGCGGCTTGCAGGCTGCGGCAGTCTTGCCACAGGTCGACCCATTCGCCGAGGCGGTACAGGGCGTTGGAGAACAGCAACGTGTGGCGGTCGTCCAGCGCTTCGCCTTGGGGTTGCGCGGCGTCGATCTGGTCACGCAGCACGCGCCTGCGTTCAAGGGGAGCTGTTTGGGTGGTGCTTTGCAGCCAGGCGTCGGCCTCCTGGAGCAACGGCGTGAGCTGAGCGAGAAACTCGGGGGCGCGATGTTCGATGGCGTACACCGCATCGTCCAGGGCGTCGATCACCGGTAACAGGTGAATCATGCGCCCGCGCAGTTCCTTGGTGTTGCGCACCGTCTGCGGCCGCGCGCCTTCGTGGGGCAACTGGCCGATCATCAATTCGAGGGTGTTGAAGGTCGCGACCATGCCACCGCGCAGGGTGCTGACGGCTTCCGGGTCTACATCGCGGGTGAGAAAGCGCTGGCTGTAGACCTGGGCGTCGGTAAACCACTTGGCCACGGAGCCATCGAACACAGGCATCAGGCGACGCGGCCAGAACATTGCGCCCACCACCGCCGCCACGGCGATGCTAAGGAAGATTTCCTCGGTACGCGCCTCAGCCACGTCCCACACCGCCAACGGGTTATCCACCACCGGCAGGGCAATCAGCGGCAAGGTGTAGCCGGCCAGCATCAGCGCGTAGTTGTTGGCGGTGCGCAGGTGCAGGGAGAGAAACAGCAAGGTCCCGGTCCACAACGCGATCACCACCACCAGGATGTAAGGCGACTGCACGAACATCGGCACAAAAAACACCGCCGCCGCCGCGCCCATCAAGGTGCCGATAGCGCGGTACAACGCCTTGGAACTGGTAGGCCCGACAAACGGGCTGGAGACGATATACACCGTGGCCATCGCCCAATAGGGACGCGGCATTTGCATGAGCATGGCGATGTACAGCGCGATCATCGAGGCGGCGAAGGTACGCACCCCGTAGAACCAGTCGCGAGCGGGCGGAAAGCCGGTCAAGAATCCGTTCAAGGCGTCGCCGCCTCAAAGGCCCGCAGTACACGCAGCGCGGCTTGCATATCGGTGGTCGTAATGTCCGCCAGCACTTCGCGGCGCAGGCGCACCAGTTGCGCCTCGACCGCCTGCACCAACTCGCGGCCACGCGCGGTCAGGCTCAGGGCCTTGGCGCGGCGGTCGTGGATGTCTTCGGTACGGCACACATAGCCGTCGTGGCACAGCCGGTCGAGCAGGCGCACCAGCGACGGGCTTTCCATCCCCGACGCCTGGGCCACTTTGACCTGATGCACGCCGTCACCCAGGCGACCGATCATCAACAGCGGCACGGCGCAGGCTTCAGAGATGCCATAGCTCACCAGCGTGGTCTGGCAGATTTTGCGCCAGTGACGGGCGCCTACCACCATGCTGCTGCTGAGGTTCATCTGGAGTTGTTCGAGAGATTGAGGCACTGGATAGTTCGCATACAGTTAGTTTGCTAACTATCAATATGGTGGATCGATGCGCGCCCGTCAAGTTTGGAAACAATTTCGCGGATGAGTGGAGCGACTTGGCGGCAACCCCGCAGGGCAAATGTGGGAGGGGGCAAGCCCTAATGCCAGTCAGTTAAGCGAAAGGGCTTCACTGTAGGAGCGAGCTTGCTCGCGAAAAACGCCCAGACAACGCGTTCATTCTGGATGAACGAGGGGGCCTTGAGTTCTTCGCGAGCAAGCTCGCTCCTACAAAAAGCCTTAACTGACTGGCATTAGGGCAAGCCCCCTCCCACATTCTCAAAAAAAGTTCACCTAGCCGACTAAAGCTCGGTTTTTTTCAACCCTCACCATTTTTTTTCAAGTTTTGGCCTTTTCACACATTTTTTTGCACATCTCGCCCGCCCCGCAACATCACATTCAACTCATCCACCACTACCGCCCAATCCGCATCTTCCAGAATCTCCTCACGCAAAAACGCTCTTTGGCTATCGGTCCAGAAAAACGCATCCGCCAGTTTCAGCTCCGGCTTGAGCGGTGAATGAACCGCCACAAATCGCTCAATGCTCGCCGGGTCATCCGCTAATCCAAGCTGTTTGAACAGTGACGACAAGCTATGTACAGGCGATTCCATGGTGGGCTCCTAAGAAGACGACTTCCCAGAGTCTAGCCCAGGCGCCAGCCACGCCAGCAACCGCTCGACGCACTGCTGTGCCGATAGCACGCCGGTATCCAGCACCAGCGACGCATGGGGCGGTGGCTCGTAAGGCGAGCCGATGCCGGTGAACCCCGGCAGTTCTCCCCTTCGCGCCCGGGCGTAGTGACCCTTGGGGTCGCGGCTTTCGCACACTGCCAGTGAGGCGCTGCACCATACTTCGCGATAATCGGCGCCCAGGCGCTCGGCAAACACCGCGCGCAGCTCAACCAGCGGCGCGATCAACGCCAGAATCACGATGTGCCCGTTTTCCACCAGCAGTGCCGCGAGTTCGCTGGCGCGGCGGATGTTTTCCAGGCGATCGCTGTCGGCAAACCCCAGGTCTTTGTTGAGGCCACCGCGCAAGGCGTCGCCGTCGAGTACCAGGCTCTGTCGGCCCTGTTCGAACAGCGCCGCTTGCAGCCCCTGGGCCAGGGTGGATTTGCCCGAGGCAGGCAAACCGGTGAGCAGGATCGCCACGCCGCAATGCCCATTGCGCGCTTCGCGTTGACGGCGAGTGACGCTCGCCGTCGGCGCCACCAGGTTATTTGGCGACGGCACGTGGCACCGGCGTGCTGATATTGCCGGCAGCCCACGCTGATTCGCGGCCAGCCAACGCCGTGGCGATGGACTGCACGCGGTCCGAGTCCAGCTCTTCGGGCAACGGGTCGAGCCCGGCGCTGGCGAAGATCTGGCCATAGGCGTTGCGCAGGTCGGCGTAGGCCAGGTCGCGGCGCAGGTCGGCTTGCAGGGTGTTGAGTTCGCCCTGGATCAAGTCGAGCTCACCTAACCCGGCGGCCTCATGGCGGTTGCGCAACTGGGTGAGGATTTGCCCGTCGATGCTGGCCAGTTGTTCGCTGGTCTTGAACTGGCGCACGGCTTCCTGGTAATTGGCGTTGGCCACGTAGACCTGGGCCAGCACCGCGATGGACATCGCCTGGCGTCGGGCTGTCGCGACGTTTTCACCGGCCTTGGCGACGTCAATGGCGGCCGGCGCGGAGATCACGTTGAACAGGTTCCAGGTGATCTTGGCGCCGTAGTCGGCCCAGCGGTTGTCGACCAGAAACGAGTTGCTGTCGTAATGGCCTCCGGCCGAAAACTCCAGGCCCGGCAGCAGGCGCAGCATGGCTTTGCGGGTTTCGGCGGCGCTGATGCGGGTCTGGTAGTCCTGCTCGCGCAGTTCAGGGCGGTTGGCCAGGGCTTCCTGCTCCAGGCTGGCCAGCTTGACCTTCAGTTGCGGCACGCTGTAGTCATCCGGCGTTACCAGCTTGAGGTCGGTGCCCATGGGCAGGTTGATCAGGGTAGCCAGTTCGGTCTTGGCCAGGGACAGCGCGCGGCGCTGTTCCTGCAACTGGCGCGTGGCTTCGATCAGCGAGCGCTGGTAACCGAGGGCCTGCACCGGGTCGCCGATGCGCTGCTCGCTCATGCTCTGGCTGTTGGTTTGGGCCTGGTTGACCCGCGCCATCAGGCTGTCGATCTGGGTCAGCAAGCGTTCAGCCGCCACGGCGCGCCAATAGGCCGAGCGCACGTCCTGCACGATGGTGTTGATCACCTTGCGCCGACGTTCCTGAATGATCAGACGCTGGTCGCCCTGCTGCTTGGCGCTGATGTAGCTCACACCAAAGTCGAGGACGTTCCACACCATGGTCAGGTCCGCCACGCGGCGGTCGCGGTCCTGGGAGGTGGACGGTTCCAGCGACTGGTTGCCACTGAGCACGCTCTGGCTGCTGGAGGCGTTGGTGTTGTTGCGCCCGGCGTAGCCCGCAGACAGGGCCATGCGCGGCAGCATGTCGAAGCTGGAAAGGTCGGACTGACGCATGGCCAGGGCTTCTTCCATGATCTTCAAGCGGCCTTCAAGGTTGTATTTCACCGCACGGGCCATGGCCTGGTGCAGCGTGAGCGGGCCGCTCAGCGGCTCCTGGTCCTTGTACATGCCTTGCAGATCGCTGCGGGCCCGCTGCTCACTGACACTGCGTTCAATCGGCTCGCTGGTGACCGCACAACCGCCGATCGCCAGCGCCAGCAAGCTGGCGCCGAACAACTTATGACCTGTTTTCATCCTTGGGGCGCCCCTGTTCCTGCGTCTTGAGTTAAGTATGTTCAAGCCTGCATTTCGCTGATGCCGACCTGTTGCAGTGCATGCGCCAGGTCGATCACCTGGCGTTGTTCGGTGTCCTTGAGTTGCTGCAATTGCTGGCCGAGGGTCGGCGCGCCAAATACGCCACGCAACCCGTGGGCCGGGTCGGACTGGCCCTTGATCGACTTGCTGTCGAACGCCTTGAGGCCGCTGTCGTCGCCACCGTTTTCACGGTTGAACAGGCTCGACAAGGAGCTTGAACCAAACACTCCGCCATCGCCGCCGCCAAAGCCGAGAAAGCCCTTGCCGCTGCCATCACCGGCGTCGTTGTTGCTGAACACCTGGGCGATAAAGCTCGGCGCCGACGCACCGTTTTGAATGAAGATACTGCCCAGGGGCGGCAAACCCGCGCCTATTTCGCGCGGTGCAAACAACGGCGAGAAGCCGATGAGTGAGCCGAGATTGCCGGTCGGCGGGCCGAAGATAATGGGCTGCAATGGCACGTTCGTCGCAACCTGCGACGGTGCCGGTTCGGTGACGCGAAACAGCGGGTCGCCAGTCAACGTGACGGTATTGATCGAGAAGTTGTTGGAGTTGGCAAAACCGCTGCCCGTATTGCCCGACAGGTCATTCACCAGCCCGGTATCGAGGGTAATGAAGTTGCTCGGGTCGTTGAGGTTGGCTGCCGGGGTCAAAGTGGCCGTCCAGGTCTGGCCGCCATCGCTGGTTGCCAGGTTGGACAAGCTGCCGTTGGCCACGCTCAGGTCATCAAGGTCGAAACTACTGACTTTCTCGCTGAAGGTGAAGGTCACGGTGGTGGTCTGGCCCACCGTCAGGTTCGGGTTGGCGATGCTGATCGTCGCGGTGGGACGTTCGCCATCGATCGCATAGTTGTTGGAGATCGCAATGCCGCTGCCGGCATTACCCGCCGCGTCATTGACTTGACCCGCATCCAGCACGATCAGGTTGGTCGCATCGCTGATCACCGCGGTCGGGGTCAGGAGGGCGGTCCAGGTTTTACCGCCATCCTGGCTTGCCAGGTTGGACAGCACACCATTGGCCACACTCAGGTCCGACAGGTCAAAGCCGCTCACTGCTTCGCTGAAGGCGATGGTAACGGTGGTGGTCTGCCCGATGCCCAAGGTGCCGCTGGCCACGGAAATACTCGCGGTGGGGCGTTGGGTGTCGACGGCATAGTTGTTGGAATCGGTGGTGCCGCTGCCTGCGTTGCCGGCCGCGTCCTGCACGCCGCTGTTGTTCAGCGTGACCAGATTGCTGGTGTCGGTGATGTTGGCCGTCGGCGTCAGGGTCGCGGTCCAGGTTACGCCGCCATCGCTGGAGGCCAGGTTGCCCAGAGTGCCATTGGCCACGCTCAGGTCGCCGACGCTCAAGCCACTGACTGCCTCGGAGAAGGTAATGGTGACTTGGGCGGTCTCACCCACCTTCAATGCGCCGTGGTCGACCACAACCGTCGCGGTCGGCCGCAGCGTGTCGATGCTGAAGTTGCCGGAGCCCGTCACGCCACTGCCGACATTGCCTGCCAGGTCGCTGACACCGGCGTTATCCAGCGTGATCAGGTTGGTGGTGTCGTGAATATCGCTGGTCGGAGTAAACGTTGCCGTCCAGGTAACGCCACCGTCGGCACTGCTCACCGCCGAGAGCGTGCCGTTGGGCACGCTCAGGTCGCTGTTGTCGAAACCTGAAACCGCCTCGCTGAAGGTGATCGTCACCAGCGAAGTTTCCCCGGCGGCCAGGGTCGGGTCGGCGACCACGATCGTGGCCGTTGGGCGCTGGCTGTCGATGGTGTAGTTGTTCGAATCGGTAGTGCCGCTGCCAACGTTGCCGGCTTGGTCGGCGATGCCGGTGTTGTTCAGCGTGATCAGGTTGCTGGTGTCGGTGATTCCGGCCGTCGGCGTGAAGGTTGCGGTCCAGGTAATGCCGCCATCGCTGCTGCTCAAGGCGCTCAAGGTACCGTTGGCAACTGCGAGGTCGGCGTTGGTAAAGCCCGTGACCGACTCGGAGAAGGTGACCGTTACCAGCGAAGTCTGGCCGACGCCGAGGGCGGTATTGGCAAGCACAATGCTGGCGGTCGGGGCCTGTGTGTCGATGGCGTAGTTGTTGGAGTCGGTGGTGCCACTGCCGACGTTGCCCGCACCATTTTGCACGCCACTGTTGTCCAGGGTGATCAGGTTGCTGGTGTCGGTGACATTGCTGATCGGCGTGAACGTTGCCGTCCAGGTGATACCGCCGTCGCTGCTGCTCACCGCGCTCAGCGTACCGTTGGCGATGGCCAGGTCGGCGTTGCTGAAACCGCTGACCGCTTCGCTGAAGGTGATGGTGACCAGCGAGGTTTCGCCGACGCTTAACGCGGTGTCAGCAATGACGATGGTTGCCGTCGGTTGCACCGTATCAATGGTGAAGTTGCCCGAGTTGGTGATGCCGGTGCCCGCATTACCGGCCAGGTCGGCGGCCCCGGCGTTGTTCAGGGTGACCAGATTGGTGGTGTCGCGCAGGCTGGCGTTCGGGGTGAAGGTTGCCGTCCAGGTGATGCCACCGTCGGCGCTGCTCACCGCCGAGAGCGTGCCGTTGGGCACGCTCAGGTCGCTGTTGTCGAAACCTGAAACCGCCTCGTTGAAGGTGATGGTCACCAGCGAAGTTTCCCCGGCGGCCAGGGTCGGGTCGGCGACCACGATCGTGGCCGTTGGGCGCTGGCTGTCGATGGTGTAGTTGTTCGAATCGGTAGTGCCGCTGCCGACGTTGCCGGCCTGGTCGGCGATGCCGGTGTTGCTCAGCGTGATCAGGTTGCTGGTGTCGGTGATTCCGGCCGTCGGCGTGAAGGTTGCGGTCCAGGTAATGCCGCCATCGCTGCTGCTCAAGGCGCTCAAGGTACCGTTGGCAACCGTCAGGTCGGCGAGGGTAAAGCCGGTGACTGCCTCGGAGAAGGTGACCGTTACCAGCGACGTCTGGCCGACGCCGAGGGCGGTATCGGCAAGCACAATGCTCGCAGTCGGGGCCTGTGTGTCGATGGCGTAGTTGTTGGAGTCAGTGGTACCGCTGCCGACGTTGCCCGAGCCGTTCTGTACACCGCTGTTGTCGAGGGTGATCAGGTTGCTGGCGTCGGTAATGGCGCTGGTGGGCGTGAACGTCGCCGTCCAGGTGATGCCGCCGTCACTGCTGCTCACCGCGCTCAGCGTACCGTTGGCGATGGCCAGGTCGGCGTTGCTGAAACCGCTGACCGCTTCGCTGAAGGTGATGGTGACCAGAGAGGTTTCACCGATGCTCAACGCGGTGTCCGCGACCACGATGGTCGCTGTCGGCTGTACGGTGTCGATCGTGTAGTTGGCCGAGTTGGTGGTGCCGGACCCGGCGTTGCCGGCGAGGTCGGCGACGCCGGTATTGGCCAGGGTAATCAGGTTGGTGGCGTCATTGACGCCAAGCGTCGGCGTGAAGGTGGCGGTCCAGGTGATACCGCCATCGCTGCTGCTGACGGCCGTCAACGTACCGTTGGCAATCGCCAGGTCGGCATTGGTGAAACCGCTGACGGCCTCACTGAAGGTGACGGTGACCAACGAGGTCTCACCGGCGCTCAACACCGGGTCGGCGACCACGATGGTCGCGGTTGGCCGGACGGTATCGACGGCATAATTGGCCGAATCGGTGGTGCCGCTGCCGGCGTTGCCGGCCTGGTCGGCAATGCCGGTATTGTTCAGGGTGATCAGGTTGGTGGTGTCGGTGATTCCGGCCGTCGGCGTGAAGGTTGCGGTCCAGGTAATGCCGCCATCGCTGCTGCTCAAGGCGCTCAAGGTACCGTTGGCAACCGTCAGGTCGGCGAGGGTAAAGCCGGTGACTGCCTCGGAGAAGGTGACCGTTACCAGCGAAGTCTGGCCGACGCCGAGGGCGATATCGGCAAGCACAATGCTGGCGGTTGGGCGCTGGGTGTCGATGGCGTAGTTATTGGAGACGCTGGTGCCGCTGCCGACGTTGCCCGAGCCGTTCTGTACACCGCTGTTATCCAGGGTGATCAGGTTGCTGGCATCGGTAATGGCGCTGGTGGGCGTGAACGTTGCCGTCCAAGTGATACCGCCGTCACTGCTGCTCACCGCGCTCAGCGTACCGCTGGCGATGGCCAGGTCGGCGTTGCTGAACCCGCTGACCGCTTCGCTGAAGGTGATGGTGACCAGTGAGGTCTCACCGATGCTCAATGCGGTGTCCGCGACCACGATGGTCGCCGTTGGCTGTAGGGTGTCGACCGTGTAGTTGGCCGAGTTGGTGGTGCCCGACCCGGCGTTGCCGGCAAGGTCGGCGACGCCGGTATTGGCCAGGGTAATCAGGTTGGTGGCGTCGTTGACGCCAAGCGCCGGCGTGAAGGTGGCGGTCCAGGTGATCCCGCCATCGCTGCTGCTGACGGCCGTCAACGTGCCGTTGGCAATCGACAGGTCGGCATTGGTGAAACCGCTGACGGCCTCACTGAAGGTGATGGTCACCAACGAGGTCTCACCGGCGCTCAACACCGGGTCGGCGACCACGATGGTCGCGGTTGGCCGGAGGGTATCGACGGCGTAATTGGCCGAGTCGGTGGTGCCGCTGCCGGCGTTGCCGGCCTGGTCGGCAATGCCGGTATTGTTCAGGGTGATCAGGTTGGTGGTGTCGCTGGTGCTGGCGGCAGGGGTAAACGTCGCTGTCCAGGTAATCCCGCCGTCGCTGCTGCTGATGGCCGTCAATGTGCCGTTGGCAATGGTCAGGTCGGCATTGGTGAAACCCGACACGGCTTCACTGAAGGTGACGGTCACCAGCGAGGTGTCACCGATTTTCAGGGCGGTGTCGGCCATTACGATGGACGCGGCCGGGCGCTGGGTGTCGATGGTGTAGTTGTTGGAGCTGGTGGTGCCGAGGCCCTGGTTGCCATTCGCATCACTGACCCCGGTGTTATCGAGGGTGATGAGGTTGGTGGTGTCGGTGATGCTGGCCGTCGGGGTGAACGTCGCGGTCCAGGTGATGCCGCCGTCGCTGCTGCTGACGGCCGACAACGTACCGTTGGCGACGGCCAGGTCCGCGTTGGTGAAACCGCTCACGGCCTTGTTGAACGTGATGGTGACCGTTGAGGTTTCACCGATGGCCAGCGCGGTGTCGGCCACGACGAGGGTGGCGGTCGGACGCGTGGTGTCGACCACGAAGTTGTTCGAATCGGTGGTGCCCTGCCCGGTGTTTCCGGCGGCGTCTGCTACCCCGGCGTTATTCAGGGTAATCACGTTGGTGGTGTCATTAACGCTGTTGGTGGGCGTGAACGTGGCCGTCCAGGTGATGCCGCCGTCGCCGCTGGTGACGGCCGACAGCGTCCCGTTGGCGAGGGTCAGGTCCGCGTTGGTGAAACCGCTCACGGCCTCACTGAAGGTGATGGTCACCAGCGAGGTTTCACCGATGCTCAGGTTATTGTCGGCGACCACGATGGTCGCGGTCGGCCGAGCCGTATCAATGGCGTAGTTGGCCGAATCGGTGGTGCCGCTGCCGGCGTTACCGGCCTGGTCGGCAATGCCGGTGTTGTCCAGGGTGATCAGGTTGGTGGCGTCGGTGATAGCAGTGGTCGGGGTAAAGGTCGCCGTCCAGGTGATACCGCCGTCGCTGCTGCTCACCGCGCTCAGCGTACCGTTGGCGATGGTCAGGTCAGCGTTGGTGAAACCGCTTACAGCTTCACTGAAAGTAAAGGTCACTGCCGTGGTTTCGCCGGCTTTGAGTGCCGTGTCGGTGATAGCGATCGTGGCCGTCGGGCGAAGCGTGTCGACCACGTAGTTGGCGGAATTGGTGGTGCCGACGCCGACTGCGCCATCGGAGATGGCTGCCACGCCGGTGTTGTCCAGGGAGATAACGTTGGTGGTGTCCGAGATGGCATTGGTGGGCGTAAACGTCGCCGTCCAGGTAATGCCGCCGTCGGCGCTGGAAACGGCCGTCAACGTGCCATTGGCGATGGCCAGGTCGGCATTGGTGAAACCGCTCACGGCCCGGCTGAAGGTGATGGTTACCAGGGAGGTATCGCCAATTTTGAGGGCGCTATCGGCCAGCACGATGGTCGCGGTCGGGGGCTCGACATAGGCGGTATTGAGCACGCCGCCACTGCTGTAAATCGAGGGCTGCGCGCTCGGCGTGGTGCCCGCGGTGCCCCCGCTCGTGGGGCCGCCCACCCCGCTGGCCGCGGCGTTACCGCTCAGCGCGGCAAAGTTGGCGGCGGTGATCAACACGGTCCCGCCGTTGTTCCAGATGGCTCCCACACCGCGACCACCGGCGCCGCCGTCGAAGATCTTGCCGCCGCTGCCGCCGCCCCCACCGCCGCCGCCGGCCGCGATGTTGTTGCTGATCACCGAAGCACCGATCACTTTCAGGGTGCCGCTTGAAGCGTTGTAGATACCGCCCGATGCATTGCCGCCGACTCCGCCGACCTTGTCCCAGCCGGAACCGCCACCGCCACCGCCAATCGACAGCGTGCCGTTGGTCGCCGATCCGCCGTCACCGCCGTGGCTGTAGCCGGACGCGCCATTGCCACCCAGGCCGCCAGTGCTGGTGCCGCCGCGTCCGCCCATGTCGTTGACTGAGTAGCCACCCCCGTAGCCGCCAGCGCCGGCGCTGCCGGCGCCCCCGGCATACGTGAGGTTGCCTGGGCCGGTCGAACCGCCATGGCCGCCGCTTCCCCCACCGATACCCCCGCCGCCGCCGCCACCGCCGCCGGAATAGGCGGGCGTCACGCCACCACCGCCACCACCACCGGACGCGGCGTTGGCGGTGACCGTCACGTTGTTGAGCGTGAGGGTGCCAGCGTTGAAAATCCCGCCGCCCATCGCGCCCGCCGCTGCCGCGCCGCCGTTTCCGCCGTTGCCCGCCACCAGCCCTTTGGTGATGACCAGGCCATCGAGGGTTACCGTACTGCCGGACGCGATTTCCACGACGCGGGACCGGTACTGGCCATCGAGGGTGATATCTGCGGTGCCGTTGTTGTCCAGGTCACCATCGACGGTGATGTTTTTATTGATCAGCAACTCGGAGGTGAGTGCCACGGTCGAGCCGGAGAGGCCGACATTGAACGTGACGATATCGCCGTTCTGCGCCGAGGCGATGGCCGCGCGCAGCGAGCCGACCCCAGTGTTGAGGTTGTTGGTAGCGGTCCAGGTCGCCAGGCCCCACTGGTAATCGCTCATGGCTTTGGTCGACAGCACGTTGGCGCTTTCGATGGAGCCGGTGGCGATCTCCAGGTCCCAGTCGCCGCCCACGCCCGTGCGGTTGATCGACGCCGCCACGTCGCGGCCGGTCAACTGCGCCAGGGAATCGACAAAATTCAGGCCGCGCTCGCCCTCGGCGGTGTAGCAGCCGTAAATCAGGATGTCGCCGCCAACGTTCATGTCCTTGCCGATTTGCCCCAGCACCGCGCTGCGGGCCGCGACGTTGTCGGCCGACAGGTAGGTAGTACCGAGCCACAGATCGCCCGTGTTGCCGTGGGCAATGATCTGCACCGAGCTGACGCCCTGGTGGGTGTCGAGGTAGTCGGCAATCTGCTGCAGGCCGTCCTTGCTCGCATCCAGCTGGATGACCTGGGCGCCCGGCGCCACGCCTTGCAACAAGCTGGCGGAGTCCTTGACCCGGGCATCCACGAACACCACGGTTTGACCGGGCACGGCTACGGGGGAAACGGCTGGCGCGTCGGCCTGGCCGTGGGTGTCTTTGCTCACGCTCGGGTGGTCAGCCGTCGGCGGCTTGGCGGCGTCAGCGGTGGGATGGCTGTCGGGTTGCGCCGCTTCAGCCACGGTGGCGGCGACTGCGCCGTCGAACAGCATGCGCGGCTCCAGGTGCATGATCATCGGCGAGACCCGTGCCCGTACTGCTTCGGTTTCCCGCGACTTGCGATTGCTCCACCACATGCTGCTCACCCGGCGTCAAACGTTCTTGAGAAAAATGGAAACGCCGCGATCAACTGAGCGCGGCGTTGGCCTTCATACGAATCACATTGGCGGCGCTGGCTGAGCCGTCCTGCCAAAACGACAACTCGGTGTACTGCTGGAACAAGTCCGGCGGCAGGATGGTGCGCCGCGACTGCAAGCGCACCTTGGGCTGGACCTTGTGCAAGCCGGAAACGCCCAGCGCCTCGTCGAATGCCGGCGCGTCGTAGGCGAGGTTGTCGAAGTCATGCTCAAACCATGGCTCGCCGATAAAATCGTAGACCAGCCGCATGACCCGCTCCGGGGCCTGGCTGAGCAGGTCGTAATCGACGATCAGCAAAGAATCGGCATGCTCTCCGTAATAGGCTTCCTTGAGCGCCGCCCAGGCAAACCCGACCAGACGGTTGCGCTGGGCCAGGGTTTCGCAGCGGCTGTAGACCGTGTTGCGCTCGACGTCATCGCCAAACAGCTTGGTGTTTTCGAAGGGATTGGCGCGGTACAAGCGCTCCAGGCTGTCCATGATCCAGGCAACGTTGCGCACACAGGCGACGACCTTGGCCTGGGGAAACAGGTCGTGCAGCGCAGGCATACGCGCGCACCACTGGCGGTTGGTGTCGAATACCACCGGGATGGAGGCTTTGTCTGCGTAGTAGGAATCAAACAGGCCGCGCAACAGGCGACGACGGGTGTTGGCATCGATGACCGAGCCAAACTCGCTGCCGGCGCTGCACTGCGCCAGCACACCATTGAACAAAGTGCCTAAAGGGCTGCTCATGCCGGCGTGAAAACGCGGGTTCTGCAATAAAATCGCAGAGAGCAGGGTCGAGCCGGAGCGCGGCAAGCCCGAGATAAAGTGATACTGCAATCCGTTCACCACTTTGTAGGACAAAAATCCATTTGTGGGCCGGAGCGTAGTTGAGAAATACAGTGCCGACTAGCGATCATTTGCCACTATTTGGCATGCCCCTGATACCAATTCGTGATTAGCGGCAACCGACGGGCCGCGAAGGCTCTGGCCCGCCACACAGCACGAACAGCCGCGCCCGCGCGCCGCCGCCGTCCTGCTGCAAAAGTTCTTGCCAGCCTGGCGGAATCGGCGCGAATTCATCCGGCAGCTCGTTGCTGCTGATCAGCCAGACACGGCGGGTGTCGGGCGCTAAGGCAGACAGACGGTCAAGGTAGATGCGCCCGCCGTCCTGATCCACCAGGGTGCCGAAGCCATAGGCATTCGGCCGAGTCGGCGTGCCGTCGGGCCTGGGCGGGGTGTAAAGCTGCAGTTGGGCGTCGGTCTGGTCGTAATACACGTAGCTTAGGTACCACATCATGTCGCTGAGAACGATGCGGTCGCCTTCCTGGTAGTTGCGGTTGACGAACTCCACCGGCACGTTGAACTGATCATGCCCATCCACCGTGGCATTGTTTTTCAGCCCCAGCAGCTCCACTCCGACAAACACCACGCACAACGCCGCGCCCAGCCATGCCAGGCGCGTGGGCAGGCGGTCGATGGCCAGGGCCACAAGGATCGGCAAGCCCAGGGCGTATACCGTGAGGTAGCGCTCGATAAACACCGGCGAGATGAACGACACCGCATACACCAGCAGTAGCGGCAACAGGAAGAACAGCGCCAGCAGGCGGGCCGGGTGATGGCGCTCGCGATCCTGCCAGGCGGTGGCTATCACGACGGCGATCAACAACAGCGGGAACAGCCAGAACAGCGGTCGCCAGAAGTCCACGCCTTCATCCTGAAGCGTGAACTGCCAGATCATCGACGGCACGGAGGTCAACGTGACCGGGTCTTCCCAGCCAATGTCACCGCCGACCTTGAGCTGTTCGACGTGTTGCACGAGGTCAAGCAGGTTCGGCAGCCAGGGCAGGTACAACGCCACGACCAGCGCATTGGCGCACCACCACGACGGACGCAGGATCAGGCGCTGGCTGGGCGCCTGGGACGGGCACAGCAGCCCCAGGTAAGCCCAGTGCACCAGCACGCACAGTGCAGTGAAGTAATGGGTATAAAACCCGGCGGCCATCAACAGCGCATAAACGACCAGGTAACGCGTGCGCGCGGGTTGGCGCACCCAGTACACCAGCGCCAGCGTGGCCCCCAGTAACCACACGGCCAGCAGCGAGTACATGCGCACTTCCTGGCTGTAGCGCACGGCGGAGGGGAACAGCGCCAGCAGCACCCCCGCCAGCACCGCAGCGCGACGGGTAGACAGTTGCCGTGTGAGCCAGACGCCCAGGCCCACCGCCAGCACGCCGGGGATCGCACTCATGCCGCGAATCGACCAGATGCCGTCGCCGAACAGTTCGATCCAGCCGCGCAGCATGAAAAAGTACAGCGGCGGGTGCACATCATGGGCGGCGTGAAACCACAGGTCGTCCAGGGCGTATTCGCTGAGCAGCAGGCTTGAGCCCTCATCGCCCCAGATCGCCGCAGTCGTCAGGCCATAAAACCGCACGGCCATGGCCAGCGCCAGGATCGGTACCCACCACAAACGGCTGAGCCAACCGGCGCCTTCCCAGGCGCTCGCAAGGCGATTGACTAAGGAAAATGCCGCCACTTTGTCGTCTTGTTCTACCACAGACCGTCGCACCTCAACTCCCCAGACACAGCCCGTTTACCGAGCAAACTCCGCACATGCGCAAACACGCGCCACTCTAGGACAAAAGCCCCGGTTTCGCTCGCTGTTTCGCAACCGCCAGGCAGCAAGCAACAACGGCGACTACGCTCTGCGATGGCGCCGGACCGATTGGCGTCTTCCCCCCTGTCACGCCATCACAAGGATGAACGATCCATGGAAGTTTTCATCGGCACCATCCAACCCTTTGCGTTTGATTTCGCCCCCAGAGACTGGGCCCTGTGCGCCGGGCAAACCCTTGCCGTCAACCAGTACCAGGCGCTGTACGCCCTGCTCGGTGTCGTTTACGGCGGAAATGGCAGCGTCAGCTTCATGCTGCCTAACCTGCAAGGTCGAATGCCCATTGGTCAAGGCAGCGGCGCGGGGTTGTCGGCGCGCGTCATTGGCGAAATCTCCGGCACGGAATCCGTCACCGCCACCCTGCTCAACCTGCCTGCCCACACCCACGCCGTGACACCACTCACCGCCACCACCTCGGTGCAACTGGCGAACACCTCCAGCAACCCGCTGACAGTACCCAGCGCTACCAACGCGTTTATCGGCGCTTCCGGCGGTGGGCCGGGCAGCGCCGCAATCTATTCAGACCAGCAGGGCGCCACGCCGGTCCCTCTGCAGGGCGTGAGCACCGCCGTGGCCGGAGGCACGATCAGTGTCGCCGGTCAGGGCCAGGCCTTGGCCACCATGAACCCTTACCTTGCGATCAATTTCAGCATTGCCTTGAACGGGCTTTTTCCGTCGCGCGATTAACCCCTGGCCGGGGCTCGCAGGCCCCGGCATCTCTGAAATGGAGCCTCACATGTTGAACCTGGTCACCCCGGAACACTTTCGACCGTTGCTTGATGGCACCGCCGTGCTTTACCTGCCCGACGGTTCGGCGCTGCCGATCCAGGTCCAAAGCCTCAGCGAGACCCCCAAAGCCACCTTGCCAGGTAGCCCGCGCGGGGCCTTCAGGGTGCTGCTCGAAAGCCTTGTACCCACGGATTTCGTCGACGGCTTATGCCGTTTACCGCTGGCGGACGCCTGCCTCGAACAGGTGTTTGTGTCCCGCGAGCCCGCCATGGGCCGCGACAGCGAGCGGGGTTATTTCTGCATCGTGTTCAACTGAGACGGGTACCACACCAACCGCTGCGCGGCGGGCGTCTGTTCTTCCACCCGAAACCCCAGCGCCAGGTAATGCCGGCACGCATGGGGGTTGCTCGCCCACACCACCGTGCACACCGGGCACATCACCTGCGTGGCCGCCTGCTGCACCCCTTGCAAAACCGCGCGGCCAAAACCCTGGCCACGCGCGGTGGGAATGAATGCCAGGTACAACACCCGGATTTCATGGGGCCCAAAGTCGGCACTCAAGGCGCCGATAGGCGTGTCCAGTTTTTCGATGACATAGTGCAGCGCACCGGGGAAATGCTCGTCCAGGCCCTTTTCCTGGACCTGGAATTGCTGGGCGACCACCTCCTCGACCAGCGCCTGCTCGCCATCAATCCACTGCAGATCCGCACGTGCCGAGCGGTAAAGGCGCTGCAAAAACGGCCCGTCGGTACTGCGTGAGGGGCGCATCACCAGGCCCTGCGCCAGGGCACCTTGCTTGTTCGACATTGCGTTCACTCCTAGAACCCGCTTTCCCGTACACCCAACGCCGCCACCCGGCGCCAGGCCACGCCCAGCACCGACTCACTGCGCCCCTGCAGCACCACCACGCCGCGCAACGGCTGACGGGGCGTTGCAATCGCTTGCAGACTTTTCAAGCGTGCGCCGTATTGCGCCTGCACCGGCTCCGGGCGCTGGTTTTCATCGCGGCGCACGGCAATCGGCCCGTGGTGGTCCGAGGTCAGCGCCTCCTGGTCCAGGTAGGCCACACCGTTGGCGTCGATATCGGTCAATTCCACCGGGATGGCCGCGTGCATCGGGTCATCGGCGATAAACCGTCCGGTTGCCCCCGGCGCGACCCGCCACAGCTCGGCCTCGGCGATGTAACCGCGCAGGCGGGCGCCTTCTTCCACCACCCGCGCCAGCGAATCCTTGGGCGACAGCCAGCGCCCCACGCTCAATTGCGGCAGCACATCGCGCACCGTGCCGGCGTGAGGCGCGCGCAGCAGCAGGCGTTCGCGCTGGGCGGCCAGGCCACGGTATTCGGCGAGGGCCTGGGACAGGCGCTGATCATTGATGCCCGCGTCCACTGCCGTTTCACTGCGCCCGGCCTGGCGGCGCATCTGCAACTGCAAAATCTCCACTTCGCGACGCACGATACCTTGCCGGGCGTCGAGGTCCGGTGATTCCAGCTCGATCAGCACCTGGCCCTGGGTCACCTCTTGCCCGTCCCCCACCCGCAAGTGCTTGACCCGCGCCGCCACCGGCGCATGCAGCGCACTGGCGCGCCCGGCTTCGAGCATGGTCGGCAGCTCCACCGCGCTACGCCAGGGCACCACCAGCGCGAGCACCAACAGCACCAGGCCCAGGCTGCTGAGCATGACCCGCGGCGCATGCGCCTGGCTGCGTCGGCTCCACCATTGGCGCCACTCCTTGAAGATCGGCAGGCCGATAAACCACACCAGTTCCACGCCCATCAGGACGATCCCCAGCAGCTTGAAAAACAGGTGATACACCGCCAGGGCGATCCCTAAAAACAGCGCCGCGCGCCACAGCCACGCCAGGTAGCCCCACCACAATAGCCCGCGTTGCATATTCGGCGACCACGGCTCCGGTGCCGGTTCGCCATAACCGAACAGCAGCTCGCGCAAGCGCCAGCGACACAGCGCAAAGGCGCGACCTTGCAGGTTATCCACCTCCCACCAATCGCTGATCAGAAAGTAACCATCGAAGCGCATGAACGGGTTGAGGTTGATCGCCAGGGTGGTCAGCCAGGTGGCGCTTGCCAGCATGAACGCTGCCGTGCGCGCCGGGCCGTCCGGCAGCAGCGACCAGGCCAGCAGGGCGATGCACGCCAGCAACAACTCGGCCATGACCCCACCCGCCCCGATCATCAAGCGCGCGCGACGATCATTGACCCGCCAGGCGTCGCTTACGTCGGTGTAGAACATCGGCAGCAACACCATGAATGCCACGCCCATGCTCTGCACCCTGCACCCGGCGCGCTTGGCCATAAAGGCATGGCCGAATTCATGGCACAGCTTGGCAAAGAACAGCGCCACGCCAAACGCCAGGGCGCCGCCCAGGCTGAACAGATGCGGAAACGTCGCCACAAAGCGCTGCCAGTCGCGCGCGACCAGAAACACCCCAAGCGCCAAAATGATCGGCAAGCCGTAGCGCAGCAACCCAGGGCCAAAGCGCGCCAGCAGCGGCCATGCACGGTTGAGAAACGCATCCGGGCGCCACAGCGGAATCCGGAAAAACAGGTATTGATGCAGCAGCACCTGCCACAGGCTTTGTTTGTGCGCGGCAGATTTGTAGAGGTAACTGGCGCGCTGCTGCGGGTCGAGGGCGGCGATCAGGTCGTGGGCGCGCAGAAAACCCAGCAGTTCATCCACTTCACTGCCGCCCAACGCCAGGCCCGGCTCGCGGTTGGCGGCCTGCAGGACTTTTTTCGGGTCACCCAGGGACCAGTGGCGCAGCAAGCGAATGGCGGTGGCGCCCAGTTTGAAATAGCGCCCGCGCACCGGGTCGGCCAGGGTCCAGCGCGGCGAACCGTCCAGGGCCGCACCGGCGCTGGACAGTTGCAGGTCTTCACGCAGTTTGGGCAAGTCCATCAGAGGCCCACGCTCTGGCGCAGGCCTGCCAGCGGCCGCCGCAACAGGTACAGCGCCAGCGGCGCGCGCTCGCCAAACAGCTTGGCCGTGCCGCGCAGGCCGATACGCGGCGGTGCTTCGTCAAATTGCGCATCCAGGCGATAGGCCAGTTGGCCACCCGGTGTGGGCTGCGCTTCATAGGCTGCCCGTTGCAAGGTCGCCAGGTGGCGATGCAAAGGGTCGCTGTCGAGGAACAGCGCTACCTGGGCGTTCGGCTCCAGGGCGATCGCATCGCCTACCGCCAGCTCAATGCGCAACTCGGCCTGGTCGGGGTCGGCAATCTGCAACAGGCGCTCACCGGTTTGCACGGGCTTGCCGGTCCAGCGCTCGGCGTCCGCGAAGACAGCGATACCGTCGCGCTCGGCGCGCACTTCGCTGCGCTTGAGCAGTTCGCGGGCGTAATCGCGTTCGGCGCGTTTTTGCTCGACCCGGGCCGCCAGCAGGTCGATACGCGAATTCGATTCGGCATCGGCAAAAGCTCGCTGCGCGCTGGCCTTCAACTCGGCCTCGGCCACGCCCAGGGCACGCGCCGACACGTCGGCCTGGGCCGTGAGGGTGGTGCTTTCGAAACGCAGCAACAGGTCACCGGTTTTTACCGCCTGGTTGGGCTTGACCAAAAACTGTGCAATCACCCCATCCAGCGGCGCCGCCACCACCTGCCCGGCCAGCGGCACCACTTCGGCGGGCGCCAGCACGGATTGGCGCACCGGAATCAGCAGCAACAGCAGCAAGGCGACCACCACCATCAGCCGGCGCTTGCGGGTCAGGCGCAACCGCCACGGCCGCTGCGGCTGCAGCGCATGCCAGGCATGGCTGCAGGTGTCGCCCAATTGTGCCAGCAACACTTGCTCGGCCGGATTCCACGGGGTATCTCGCGCCAGCCACAAACCACCGAACACTCGGCCCTGGGGGTCGATCAGCGGCAACCAGAACACCTGGCCGGCAGACAGGCTTTGCCAGTCCGCCCGCACCGCCTCGCTCAACTGCTCCGCCGGCACGACGCGTGCGGTCTGGGCCAGCGCCTGCTTGTGCAACTGCGCCACCGCCTGCTCGACAAAGGCCACGAATGGCGCATTCGGGTCGACGTTACTCACGGCTGTCACCGCCTGCACCTTGCCGGCGATCAACAGTGCGGCATGCCGATAGCCGAACAGCGGCTGGCTGTCATTGACCAGGCTGTAGGCCAGTTGCTCGGTGGTGCGCGCGGCGCGGGTCTGGCGTTCCAGGTCCAGAAACTGCGCAAACACCCGCTCGCTGCTGCCCGGCATCGGGGCGTTCATTGCAATTGCGCAAAGTGTGCGGTGCCGCTCATGCCTGCCATCAACCCGGCGGCGTTGGGTAAAGTGGCGACCAGCAGCAGCGTCTGGCTGCCCTCGTCAATGCGCGCGCCGAGTCGTTTGACCGTGGCGCTGAACGCCTGGCCGGTTTCATCGGGGGTAAAAGTGAAGGTCTGGCCGGGCTTGAGCTTGTCCATCCAGCGTGACGGCACCAGCAGGTGGATTTCCAGGCTGCGGTTGTCGACGATTTCCAGCATCGGCGCCCCGGCCGACACGCTTTCATAGCGTTGCACCTTGCGTTGCACCACCTGGCCGTCATACGGCGCCAGCACGCTGCAACGCTTGACCTGCACCTGATAGACCTGGGACTGGGCCTGGGTTTCGCTGAGTTTGGCTTCGGCGCGGGCCACTTCAAAGCGCCCGACTGAATTGAGCGCCGCCAGCTGTTTGTTGTGGGCCAGCTCTTCACCGGCGCCACGGCTGGCAGCCTGGGCGGCATTCAATTGCGCCTGGTAGGCCGAGCAATCGAAACGCGCCAGGGTGTCGCCCTTCTTGAACGACTCGCCCTCACTGAACGGCAGTTCGACGATGCGCCCGGACAACTCGCTGGCCAGCATCGCCTGGTCGCGAGCCCGTAACACGCCGCGCGCCTCATCAGTGCCGGCCGCAGCCGCCGGCGGGTGATCCAGCAAGGGGTCGTCCGCCATGGCGACAGGCGCCACGCCGATCACGCAGGCAACACTCAACAGCCATAGCCGCAATAGCTTCATACGATCCTCCCTGATGAAGAACGCAGTCTATGTCAGCAAGGTTAAAACGCCACTACCCTCAATCGGACAAATCCGTGATTTGTGTGAGCGTTCACCGAAGCTGGAGTCGGATCACGCTATGATTGCCGTCCTCCAAGGACCCAGGATCAAGGACACGTCATGCGCATCGGTTTTCTGTCACCTCTGGCACTGGCCCTGCTGGCCGGTATTCCCCTGGCGGCCCAGGCCAGTTCCGACGACTCGTGCTACCCCGACTGGCGGGTGTCGCGTGACAGTCTCGAACCCTGCAGCAACCAACCCTTTCTCAGCCCAGGCAACGATAGCCGGGTAAACCTGCGCCTGTTGCTGGCCGACAAAAAGGCCGCACCGCTGGCGCCGAATGCCCTGGGCGAAGACGACCTGGCCCAGGGTTTCGGCCCGGTGCCGTTTCCGGTGTATCGCCTGGTGCCGGTTCCGGCCGCAGAGGACGAACCTGATAACCAAGCGGACGATTCGCGCACCGCCGAGCTCGACACCCTGCTCGCGCCGCTGGGCATCAAGCGTGAGGAGTACAAGACCGCAGGCGAAGCGTTCCTCGATGGCGAAGGCAGCCGCTGCCGCAGCAACGCTGATGACAGCGCCACCGCGTTTATCAGCCAGGTGATCAAGGCCGATATGCCGCCCGCCGAGCGCGACCTGCTGGTGAAAGCACGTCTGCAGCTGCTGACCACCTGTGACTGGGACGGCCAGGTGGTGGATGCGCAGCTGACCCCTTCGGCCAGCGCCCAACTGTTTCGCACTTATCTGCAGGCCGCCGCTGACTTCTACAGCGGCCGCTTCGGTAACGCCGAGCGCGGTTTCGCCGCCGCCGCGGCCAGCGATGTGCCCTGGCTGAAGGAAACCGCGCTGTACATGACCGCGCGCACCTCGCTGAACCAAGCCCAGGCCGAAGCCTTCGACGAATACGGTGTGCCCCAGCGCGAGCATGTGGACAAGGCCGCGTTGAGCGACGCTGAAGAAGGCTTTCTCGGCTACCTGAAAACCTACCCGCAGGGCGCTTACGTCGCGTCCGCCCGTGGCCTGCTGCGCCGGGTGCACTGGCTGGCGAGTGACGAGACCAAGCTCGCCGCAGACTTCACCTGGCAATTCACCGAAGCCAGCGACGCCCAGCGCAATGTGAGCGTGGACGCGTTGGTGGAAGAAGCCGACCTCAAATTGCTGATGGCCAGCAACCAGGCGGCCAACAGCCCGATGCTGCAACTGGTCAGCGACCTGATGGCCATGCGTGCCCATACCCCGCCCCTGTTGAGTCGCGAAGCCCTCGACAAGCAAAAGAGCACCTTCGCCAACGAGCCGGCCTTGTTCGACTACCTGCAAGCGGCGTATGCCCTGTATGTCGAGCATCAACCCGACACGGCCCTGAAGCACCTGCCGACGGACCTGCCGTCAAACCTGGATTACTTCGCCTTCAGCCAGCAGACCCTGCGCGCCCTGGCCCTGGAAGCCAAGCAAGACTGGAAAGGCGCCGAAGCGCTGTGGCTGCAACTGCTGCCGCTGGCCAAGCAACCGCTGCAACGCGATCAATTGGAGCTGGCGCTGGCGATGAACTACGAGCGCAGCGGCCAACTGGCCAAGGTGTTCGCCGCCGACTCGCCGATCAGTGCCAGGCAGGTGCGCTATATCCTGCTGCGCAACGTGGCCGGTCCCGACCTGTTGCGCCAGCAGATCGCCAAGGCCAACGACCCCACTGAACGCCAGACCGCCCAATTCGTGCTGCTCTACAAAGACCTGCTGCACCGCCAGTTCGCGACCTTCGCCGACGACCTCAAGCAGGCCTCGCTGTCTGACGACAAACTCGGCACCAGCCTGGGTTACACCTACAGCGGCGGGCAAAGCCTGAAGCTGTTCCAGTGGAACGGTGACAAGGCCGAATCCGGCTATGCCTGCCCGAGCGTCGCGCAAACCGCCGCGACCTTGCAAAGCGACGCAAAAAACCCGCAAGCCCTCAACTGCCTGGGGGAATTCATCCTGCGCAATGGCCTGGACGGCATGCCGCTGGAGCAAGCTCGCGCCACCGGCAGCCTTGGCAGCACCGCCTCGGAGTTCAAAGGTGAGACCTTCTCGCGCCTGGACGGCTACCAGCAGGTGATCGCCAATGCCAAGGCGCCCAAAACCGACCGGGCCTACGCACTGTTTCGCGCGATCAATTGCTACGCGCCGGCCGGCTACAACAGCTGCGGCGGCGAAGACGTGGCGCCGGCCGTGCGCAAAGGCTGGTTCCGCCAGCTCAAGAGCGGTTTCGCCGACACTCAGTGGGGCAAATCGCTGCAGTACTACTGGTGAAAACCCTGTGGCTGGGCCTACTATTGCTGGCAAGCCCAGCCTTTGGCGCTGTTGACGCCCGTGACTACGACGCCTTCTGGCTGTGGAGCGGCGTGGCGCCCCAGCCGGTGCTCAAGCAGGCTAAGACCCTGTACATCCTGCAGGGCCAGATCAACTCCACCCGCCGCGCGCCGCAACGCGGTGTGCAACTGATTGCCCAGGGCATGAACGTGCCGCGCATTACCCAGGGCGACATCTGGGTGGTCTACCGCGCCCATACTCTGCGATGGCCGGAACAGGTCTACACCCAACTGCTTGGCCAGGTGCAACGCTGGCGCGAGGCGGGCAACCCGGTGGTCGGCATCCAGATCGACTTCGACGCCCGCACTCAATACCTGCACGAATACGCGGCCTTCCTACGCGACCTGCGCCAACGTCTGCCAACCGACCTGCGCTTGAGCATCACCGGCCTGTTGGACTGGAGCAGCAACGCCGACCCCGCCGCCATCGCCCAGCTCAAGGGCGTGGTGGATGAAGTGGTGGTACAGACCTATCAAGGGCGGCACAGCATCCCCGACTACGCCGCGTATTTGCCCCGCATGAACCGGCTGGGCGTGCCGTTCAAGGTCGGCCTGATTCAGGGCGGGGACTGGCAAGCGCCGGAGTATTTACAGGGGAGTGAGTGGTTTCGGGGGTATGTGGTGTTTTTGCAGAACCGGTAAGTCCTCCGACAGGGAAAAATCCGCATCGAGCTGGAGTTTATGCACACTGGCTTAAACAGAGTGGATGATATAAGTTACTCTTACCGCATTAAAGGGTGATATATCATGCAAGCGTCGGGCAAGCCGAACCCTCACAAAGGGTACATCTCAGAGCGAAGCGATGAGCTGATGAAAGGTATCGGAAACGGTATCGAAATAGCCCGTGTTCGTCGTCGGCTGAAAATTTCCACCATATGCAGCCGCGCGGGTATCACCCGGCAAACGTATCAACGACTGAGACAGGGAGAAGCCGGCGTATCCCTCGGTGTACTGATGAATGTGCTCAGCGCGATGGACCTGGAGGAAGGGATGGCGAGCATCGCATCGCCAGACCTTGACCAGGTTGGGATAACCCTGAGCCTCGCCCGTGAGCCTGACCGAATTCGCACAGAAGGAGACCCTCATGTCCTGGAAGCCGATTGGTAATGCATTTGTTTTTTCGGCTCACTCAGTCGGTGATCCGGTCCCCGTCGGTGAAGTGGCGATGCACGGGGGCGGGTTCGTTTTTCGCTACGCGAACAGCTGGCTCGCAAGACCCAACGCATTCGCGATTGACCCGCTGAATTTGCCACTGACCTCTAACCAATATTCCTCCACGCGCATGTTTGGGGTGCTTGACGACGCCACTCCGGACAATTGGGGCCGGCGTGTTCTGCTGGCCACTCACAAGCAGCATCCACAAAACGACATAGAATGGCTGCTTGCCTCGCGGGGTGCCGGGGTTGGATGCCTGCTTTTCAGTGCTTCACGACATCTGTTACCTACCCTGCACCAGCCGCCACAATTTGAAGATCTCGAAAAAATCATGGTGGGCCTCGATCAAGTCGAGAAAGGCGATGTAGACCTCCCTGCGGAAATCGCACGGCTATTCGAGTTCGGAAGCTCTATGGGCGGCGCCAGACCCAAGGTCACCGTGACTCATGAAGGTAAGGAATGGATTGCCAAGTTCGGCCGTAGCGACGATGTTTTCGATCAGCCCCGTGCTGAATTTGCCAGCCTGCAAATGGCGAACGCGGCGGGTCTACCGGCAGCGGGGCACAAGTTGGTCGAGGTAGCCGGCAGGCCGGTATTGATGGTCGAGCGCTTTGACCGGCATGAAGGAACGGGCCGCGAGCACTATGTCAGCTGCAACTCTTTGGTAAGCGCCGAGAAGCCGAGAATGCGCGTTGGCGCGGTTGATAGTGACGTTTCCTATTCCAGAATCGCCGACGTTTTGAAGAAGGTCAGCGACGATGCAACGCTCGACATGCGTGAACTTTATCGACGCATGGCATTCAATGTGCTCATCGGAAATAGCGACGACCACCTGAAACAAACCGGACTGCTGTTGACCAGCTCGTCGGGCTACTCCCTTGCGCCAGTATTTGACGTGCTGCCCCATCCGACGCAACTAGGCTTGCAGGCGCTGATCATCGGGAATGAAGGAAGGGTATCGTCTATCAGCAATTTGCTGAGTACGCCCGAGCGCTTTGGCTTGGGAATGGATGAAGCAAGATCCATCGTCACTGACGTCTATGCCGTCGTGCGAGAAGCCTCCGGCTTTTTTGAGGCCACAGGCTGCAGCAGTGCCGATACCAGCATGCTTTCCAAGGTATGCACCCGGTTTGAAACGCAGCTGATGGCATGACCCGGGTGCGCAGCCGAAGACGACCTCACGTCCGTCCTATTGCGCATCTGAACGCGCCAGTGGATACACCGACTCCCAGCCGCCACCCAACGCTTTATACAAGCCCACCATCGCCAACGACACACTCGTAGAGCTTTCCACCCACTGTTCCTGGGTCGCCAGCAGCGCGCTTTGCACGGTGAGCACGTTGACGAAATCCGCCACGCCTTCGACGTACTGGTGTTGTGCGGTGGTCAAGGCGATCTGGTTCTGGCGCACGGCTTCGGCGAGGCTGTCGCGGCGCAGTTGGCTGGCGTTGTAGCGGGTCAACTGGTCGTCGATTTCATGCCAGGCGCGCAGCACGGTTTGCTGGTAGGCCAGCGCCGCTTCCTGTTGCTGGGCTTCGCGCAGATTCACCATGCCTTGCAAGCGCCCGCCGTTGAACAGCGGCAGGCTGAACTGCGGGCCGAAGGCAAAGGCGCGCGAGCCCCAGGAGCCGAGATCCGAGAGCTGCATGGCCTGGGAGCCGAGGCTGCCGGACAGGGTGATGCGCGGGTAGAAATCGCCCTTGGCCACGCCGATGCTGGCGGTGGCGGCGTGCAGGCGGGCTTCGGCCTGGCGGATGTCCGGGCGGCGCTCGGCCAGTTCCGACGGCAGGCCGATGGCGACCTGGCGCTGAGTCTGCGGCACGGCGGCGTCCTTGGACAGTTGCGCGTGCAGGGCTTGCGGAGGCTCGCCCATCAGCAGGCTCAGGGCGTTGATCAACTGGTCCTGGCGCTGCTGCAAATCCGGCAGGCGCGCTTCGATGGCGGCGACTTGGGCGGCGGCTTCGGCCACGTCCAGGTCGGTCGCCACGCCATCGGCCAGGCGCAGTTGCGAAAGCTTGAGACTGTGGCGGGCGACGTCGAGGTTCTGCTCGGTGACGGCGCGGGTGTTTTGTACGCCGCGCAGTTGGATGTAGTCCTGGGCGGTCTCGGCCAGCACCGACAGCAACACGGCGCGGCGGTCGTTTTCCGCGATTTCCAGGGTGGCGTCGGCGGCTTCGGTCTCGCGCTTGACCCGGCCCCAGAAGTCCACTTCCCAAGCGGCGGAAAAGCCCATGTCCCACTGGTTGAACGCCGAGCGGCCGTTCTCGCCGGAGGGGTCGTTCAAGCCTCTGCCACTGTTGCGCTTACGCTGGTAAGCGCCGCCCGCGTCGACGTTGGGGTAACGTTCGGCGGTGGTTACCTGGCGCACGGCGCGACTTTGTTGCAGGCGGCTGCTGGCCAGTTTCAGGTCGAGGTTATCCCTGAGGGCGCGGCGTGTGAGGGCCGACAGTTGCTCGTCGTGGAATACGTCCCACCAGCGCTCTTGCAACGGGTCACTGGTGGCGCGACTGGCCGCCTGACGCCCCTGGGGCTCAGTCCATTGGGCCACAGACGAACCCTGCGGCCGCTGGAAATCCGGGCCGACGGTGCAAGCGCTCAAACTGATCAGGCTCAGGGTGAGCCAGGCGAGATGTCTCATTGCTGGGCCACCTCATGTTGTTGTGCGGCGGCGTGGGTGTCGACACTGGCTTCCACCGACATCCCTACGCGCAAGCGTTCGGTCAGCGGTTGGTTTGGCTCAAGCACAATCTTCACCGGAATACGCTGCACCACCTTGGTGAAGTTACCGGTGGCGTTGTCCGGCTTGACCGAGGCAAAGGTCACCCCCGTGGCAGGCGCCAGGCTTTCCAGATGGCCGTTGAGCAACTCGCCATCGAGACTGTCGACCCGCACCTGCACGGCTTGGCCGGCCTGCATGTGCGACAGCTGGGTCTCCTGGAAATTGGCCACGACATAGGCTTGGGCCAGCGGCACCACGGCGAGGATCTTGCTGCCCGGCGTGACATAGGCGCCGACCCGTACCGCACGCTCACCGACCATGCCGTCCACCGGCGCGACGATGCGGGTGTAGGACAGCTGATAACTGGCCATTTCCAGCGCGGCCTGTGCACGCTTGAGACCGCCTTCGGCAGCGTCACGCTGGGCGGTGAGAATTTCCACTTGCTTGCGTTCGGCTGCCAGCACCGCCGTGGATTTGGCCAGGCGCGCGGTGGCCTGGTCGATGCGGGTCTTGGCTTGCTGGGCGTTCTGCACGGTGCCCGCGCCGACGCCGGCGAGGTGGTTGTAGCGGTTCAGTTCGTGTTCGGCAAACGCCACTTCGGCGCGATCCGCGGCCACGGTGGCTTGGGCCTGGGCGATCACCGAGCTTTGGCGTTCAAGGGTCGCGGTGGCGTTTTTCAGTTGGGCCTGGGCGACCAGGGTGTCGGCGTCGGCAGCCTGGGCGGCGGCGCGAAAGTCACGGTCGTCGATCAGCGCCAACAGCTGGCCGGCCTTGACGCGCTGGTTGTCTTCCACCAGCACGTCCTTGATGAACCCGGCAACGCGGGGTGCAACCAGGGTGAAATCGGCGGCGACGAAGGCGTCGTTGGTGGTCTGGCGCTGGCTGCCCAGGATGCCCGGCGCAACCAGGTACACCAGCACGCCCACGGCAAATACGGCGATGACGGAGACGGCAATTTTGTCTTTGCGTTTCATGAGAAATCCTTGGGGTCAGGTCGGTGCACGAGGCGGGAAAATCCGCGTGGGCATCCAGAAAATCAGCAGGATCAACGCCATCGCGACACCGGCCATGACGACATACAGATCCGAAGAGGTGAGCACCACGGTCTGCTCGTGCAGGCGGTGCGCCAGGCCCGGCGCGTCGCCGTCGGCCAGGGGAGAGTTGCCCAGGCGGTCCACCAGCATGGTCGAGTGGAAATGCCCGCGCTGGGTGGTCAGCGTATCCAGCACCGCCGTGGCGATCACGGCGGACAGACCTTTGACGGTGTTGAACCACGCCGAGGCGAACGGCCCTTCGATGGGTTGAATGCTGCCGGTGGACAGCATCAGCAACGGCAGAACCGCCATCGGCTGAGCGAAAATCTGCAGCAGGTACCAGCCATAAAAATCATCGCGAATCCACGCCGAGGTCAGGTGCGAACTGCCGATGCAGCACAACGCCAACATGCCCAGCCCCATGCCCAGCACCCAACGGCAATCGACCCAGCGCAGATTGCACAGCGCCGCCACCAGTGGCAGCGCGATCAACTGCGGCAGCGCCATCAGCAGCATCACCGGCGCGGTTTGCAGTGGCCGGTAGCCCTGGACCTGAGCGAGAAAACTCGACGGGATGATGATCACCGAGGTCAGTACCATCAACACCCCGGCCAGTACGATCAAGGCGAACGACAGGTTGCGCAGGCCGAGCATCTGCAGCTTGAAGAATGGCAGCGGCTGCGACCATTCGTTTAGCATGAACAGCACCAGCAGCAGCGCGCCGCCACTGAGCAAAAAGGTGATCAGGCCCGACTCGAACCAGTCCAGGCGATTGCCTTGCAACAGGCCGATCACCAGCATGCAGATCGCCGGGAAGCCCAACAGCAGACCACGCCAGTTGAACTGTTTGAAGCGTTCCAGGCGCAGCGGATCCTGCGGCAAGCCGTAGGCCACGGCGGCCATCGCCAACAGGCACGGCCCGACGATCTGCCAGAACGCCCATTGCCAGCCGACGTATTCGGTCCACAGCGCCGCCAATGGCGTGCCCAGGCCCGGGCCGAAAGTGGCGGTCAGTGCATAGCCGGCCAACCCGTACAATTTGACGTTGGCCGGCAGAAAGCGCAGCGCCACGGTCATCAACATCGGCGGCAACGCGCCACCGGCCAGGCCTTGCACGGTGCGCAGCAGCAACAGGCTTTCGTAGTTCGGTGCAAACGGGCACAGGATGCCGAGCAGCGTGAACACGCCGATGGCGCCCAGGGTGAAACGGCGCAGGGAGAGCGTCACCGCGCACCATGGCGCGAATGCCATGGCTGCGACGGAAGTAGCGGTGTACGCCGCGACCAGCCAGGTGCCTTCGTCAAAGCCGATGTACAGCGCACCCCGGATATCGGCGAGGGCGACCTTGGTCACCATCTCATTGAGGCCAGACACCAGCACCGCCAGCAACACGCCGACCAGGCCGATGATGATGCGCGGGCCGAAAACCGGAGGGCTGGGCGCAGTGGGTTTGGCTGCGGCCTCGAAGGCGGGGGCAGCGAGGGAAGTCATGGACAGGTAACTCGGAATTGGAATACCCGAGCAGTTTAATCAGGCAAATGCATGACAAAAAGTGACTTGTTGGCAGGTTATAAGTGCGTCATACGCAATCCACCGGGTAATGCGGGGCATTTAATGTGGGAGGGGGCTTGCCCTAATGCCGGTCAGTTAAGAAGTAGCAGGAGCGAGAACTAACTTGTGGCGAGGGAGCTTGCTCCCGCTGGGGCGCGAAGCGGCCCCAAACAATGGGACTGCTGCGCAGTCCAGCGGGAGCAAGCTCCCTCGCCACAGGTTCGGTGTCGCCTTAACTAACTGGCATTAGGGCTTGCCCCCTGCCACATTTGATTTCAGCCCGGCTGGGCTTCCAGCCAGGTGGCGTGGCAGCTCTCGCGCATGGTCTCGCGCAGCCATTTGTGCGCCGGGTCTTTGTCGAAGCGCGGGTGCCAGGATTGCGCCAATACCAGGGTCGGCAGCGAAATCGGCAAGGCGAACGAGCGCAGCGGCAGCTTCAGGCGCTTGGCGCTCAGGAGGGCTTCCTTGGGCACCGGCAGCAGCAGGTCGGAGTCGGGCAACATGAACATCGCGCCGTGAAAGCCGGGGGCGATCATTGCCACGTGGCGCTCCAGGCCCTGGGCATTCAAGGCGGTATCGATAGGCCCACGGGCGATGCCGCGTCGCGAGATGCTGATGTGGGAATAGCTGGCAAACCGAGCGGCGGTGATCTCTTCGTCGAACAGCGGGTGATCTTCCCGGGCCAGGCCGACAAACGTGGTCGAGAACAGATTCTGCACCTTCACTTCGGGCCCGGCCGGCATGGTATTGCTCACCCGCAGGTCCAACCGCCCTTCGCGCAGCGCTTCATCGTCGGTGTCGCCTTCGGGCACGAAGCGCAGTTCGCAGAACGGCGCCGCGCGTTGCAGGGTGTCGAACAGCCGACCGCCATACACACCGATGAAAAAGTCATTGGCGCGCACGCTGAAGCGGCGGCGCAAAGTGCTCAAATCGACTTGGTCCGCCGAGCGAAACAACAACGCCGCCTGCTCCACCACGTTGCGCACCTGGCCTTGCAGCTCTAGCGCTTTGGGCGTCGGCACCAGGCCGCGGCCGGCGCGCACCAGGATCGGGTCACCCACCGCCTCGCGGATACGCGTGAGGGTACGGCTCATGGCCGCCGGGCTCAGGTTCATCCGTCGCGCGGCGCCCACCACGCTGCCTTCATCGAGCAAGGCGTCGAGGGCGACCAGCAGGTTCATGTCCGGTAGTTGCATGCCAAGCACTCATGTTCGGTTGGGAGTGAACTGGACGCAATCCTAGCAGGCTTTAGCGGTTCAGAACGGCGCGTCGCCCTGGATGGTGGTGCGGAACAATTTGCGGCGCAGATGGCCCGGGCAGCCGGCCGCCAGGTGGATCAGCGAGCGGTTGTCCCAGAACACCAGGTCATGGGGCTGCCACTGGTGGCGGTAGATGTTTGCCGGCAGCACGCTGTGGGCGTAGAGCTGGGCCAGCAGGTCGCGGCTTTCGTCCTCTGGCAGGCCGACGATGCGGGTGGTGAAGCCTTCACTGACGAACAGTGCCTTGCGGCCGTTTTCAGGGTGAGTGCGCACGATGGGGTGCTCCACTTCGGCCACTTGGGCGAGCTGTTCAGGGGTCAGGGTGGGACGCCAGTTGCCCTCGAATTTGCTTTCGCTGTAACGCGCGGTGTAGGAATGCGCGGCGCGGCGCCCTTCAACGGCGTTGCGCAAGTGCTCGGGCAGTTGTTCCCAGGCTTTGTGCATGTCGGCAAACAGCGTGTCGCCGCCCTCGGACGGCAGTTCCTGGGCATGCAGCATCGAGCCCAGGCTGGGCAGCTCCTTGTACGAAAGGTCCGAGTGCCAGAATTTGCCTGCATCGCCCAGGCCGATGGATTGGCCGTTTTCGATGATGTTGGAGACGATCAGGATCTCCGGGTGATTGGCCAGCAGGAACTGTTTGAGCACATGGATTTGCAGCACACCGAAGCGGCGGCTGAAGGCGATCTGTTGTTCTGGGGTGATGCGTTGGTCGCGGAACACGATGACGTGGTGGTCCAGGTGTGCGCGATGGATGCGGGCGAAGTCCTGGTCGTTGAAGGGTTGGGATAGATCCAGGCCGATGATTTCGGCGCCGACACTGCCGGAGAAGGGGCGGATGTCGAAGGTTTGGTTGATGGTGGACATTGGATTCACTTCCGGCAGACAGGGGAGTGAATTTATAGGTCTAAGAATGGAAGTTTAAATACTGTTAGGGCATATCCATATGCTTTGGTGATGCTGATGGCCTCATCGGGGGCAAGCCCCCTCCCACATTTGAATGTGTTCACAAATCAAGTGTGGGAGGGGCGGTGCGACGATTCGACTTGCTCCCGATTGGGCCGGCAAGAGCGATAGAGATTAGCGCTCGTGCAACGCCTCGGCCCGCGCCTTGATGATCGGCTTGAGCAGGTAGCTGAGGATGCTTTTCTTGCCGGTGATAATGTCCACCGAGGCGACCATGCCGGGGATGATCAGCAACGGCTTCTCATCGGTGCCCAGGTGGCTGCGGTCGGTGCGCAGGGTGATCATGTAGTAGGTGGTTTTCTTGTCTTCATCGGTGATGGTGTCAGCGCCGATGCGTTCGAGCTTGGCCTTCAGGCCACCGTAGATGGTGTAGTCATAAGCGGTGAATTTGACCACCGCTTCTTGCCCAGGGTGCAGAAACGCGATGTCTTGCGGGCGGATCTTGGCTTCCACCAGCAGGGTGTCGTTCAGCGGCACGATTTCCACCATGTCACTGCCCGGCTGGATCACGCCGCCCACGGTGTTGACCAGCAGCTGCTTGACGATCCCGCGCACCGGCGAGGTGACCAAGGTACGGCTGACGCGGTCTTCCAGGGCGCGACCGGTGGATTCGGCCTTGTTCAGTTCGGTGCGGGCCTCGTTGAGTTGGGTCAGGGCTTCGCTGCGGAATTTGCCACGGGTTTCGTCGATCTTGCGCTGCACTTCCTTGATCGCCGATTCGGCACGGGGGATCGCCAGGGTGGTGGCGTCCAGCTGGCCGCGGGTTTCCATTTCGGCGCGCTTGAGGCGCAGCACTTCCACCGGCGACACCGCGCCCTGGGCCACCAGCGGCTCGGACATGTTGATTTCCTGGCGTTGCAGGGACAGCTGGCTGCGGTACTGGCCTTGCTTGGAGGTGAACTCGCGCAATTCCTGCTGGCGCTGCACCAGTTGTTCCTGCAAACCGCCAACTTCGTCTTTCAACTGCTGGCGACGGCTTTCATACAGCGAGCGTTCGTTGGCGGCCTGGCTGGGCGCGGCCTTGAGCACCTCGTCGGGAATGTTCAGGGGGCGATCATCCACCTGCGCGCTCAGGCGCTCGACGCGCAATTGCATGGCCAGGCGCAGGGCTTCGGTTTCCCCGGCGTTGGACACGAACCGCGTGTCATCCAGGCGAATCAGCGGCGCACCGGCCTCGACGATCTGGCCTTCCTTGACGTACAGCTCGGCGACGATGCCGCCTTCCAGGTTCTGGATTTTCTGCAATTTGGACGACGGAATCGCCTTGCCGTCGCCACGGGTCACTTCGTCGATTTCGGAGAAACCCGCCCACACCACCAGGAACAGGAAGAAGGCAATGATGGCCCAGATGGTCAGGCGAATGACTCGCGGCGCATCTTCGATCAACGCTTTGTTGACCTCGGGCAGCGGCTGGCCGTGCAGCGAGTCGGAACCTTTGAAGTAGCGGCCGACCGCGTTTTTGATGGAGTTAAGCAACACTGATCTGCCCCTTCTTCAACGCTTCCATGACCACGGCTTTCGGGCCGTCCGCAAGAATCTGCCCACGGTCGACCACCAGCAGGCGGTCTACCAGGGAGAGCAGCGAGGCACGGTGCGTCACCAACACCACGGTCTTGTTTTGCACCACGGCGTGCAGGCGTTGTTTCAAGCGTTCTTCACCGGTGTTGTCCATGGCG
The DNA here is from genome assembly GCF_003852255.1 of Pseudomonas sp. R1-43-08. NCBI lineage: Bacteria > Pseudomonadati > Pseudomonadota > Gammaproteobacteria > Pseudomonadales > Pseudomonadaceae > Pseudomonas > Pseudomonas sp. R1-43-08. The sequence continues at coordinate 161,771 of NZ_CP027734.1, read as the reverse complement.
CTGGTGGGTTCGTCCAGCAGCAGGATAGGCGGGTTGAGCAGCAGCGCACGGGCCAGGGCGACGTTCTGGCGCTGGCCGCCGGACAGGTTCTGCCCACGCTCGCCGACTTGCAGTTCGTAGCCTTGCGGATGCAGGCGCGCGAATTCGTGCACGCCGGCCAATTCCGCCGCCTGCAGGACCATTTCGTCTTCGACGTATCGTGCGCCGCTGACCAGGTTGTCACGCAGGGTGCCGGCCAGCAGTTGGATATCCTGGGCGACGTAGCCGATGTTGTGGCGCAGTTCGCTGACATCGATCTGGCGCACGTCCACGCCGTCCACCAGCAACGCGCCGGAGTCAGGCTGGTAAAGGCCGACGATCAATTTGGCCAGGGAGCTTTTGCCCGAGCCGCTGCGGCCGATGATGCCGATTTTTTCCCCTGGTTTGATCACCAGATTGATATTTTTCAGCGCAGCGTTCTGTTGGTTTGGATACGTGAAGTTCAGGCCCCGGCACTCGATGGCGCCTTGCAGGGTGCGGCGGCTCATGGGGCGCTCTTCGAAGTTGCGCTCCTGGGGCAGTTCCATCATCTGGTCCACCGAGGTCATGGTGACCTTGGCTTGCTGGTAGCGCGTGAGCAGGCCCGACAGCGAAGCCAGCGGGCTCAACGCGCGGCCACTGAGCATGTAGCAGGCAATCAGGCCGCCCATGCTCAGGTTGCCGTCGATGATCTGGTACACGCCGAACACGATCATGATCACGCCGGCCAGTTGCTGGATCAGCAGGGTCATGTTCATCGACAGGCCCGACAGCAACTTCACCCGCAGTTCGAGCCGGCTCAAGGTGCCGATGGTCTGTTCCCAGCCGTACTGGCGTTCGCTCTCGGCGTTGTTGACCTTGACCGCGTCCAGCCCGGCGAGGGTCTCGATCAGGCTCGACTGGCGCTCGGCGGCCAGGGCCATGGTGCGTTCCATGGTCGCGACCAAAGGCTTCTGCAGGGCGTAGCCGATACCCAGGGCAATCGGGAACGCCAGCACCGGGATCCACACCAGATGGCCGCCGAGCAGGGCGATCACCAGGAAGATCAGCAGCGTGAACGGCAGGTCGATCAGGCTGGTAAGGGTCAGCGAGGCGAGGAAGTCGCGCAGGCTCTGAAACTCATGGATGTTCTGCGCAAAGCTGCCGACCCGCGCCGGGCGGTACTTCATCGACATGCCGACGATGCGCTCGAACAAGGTGGCGGAGATGATCAGGTCGGTTTTTTTACCGGCCAGGTCCAGGCACAGACTGCGCAGGCTTTTGAGCACCAGGTCGAACAGGTACGCGCCACAGATGCCCACGGCCAGCACCCACAGGGTGGCGGTGGCCTGGTTCGGAACCACGCGGTCGTACACGTTCATCACGAACAGCGGCGCGGCCATGGCGATGATGTTGATCAAAAAACTGGCGGCGATGGCGTCGGTGTACAGCCAGCGCGAGCGCTTGAGGGTGTCGCGAAACCAGGACCGCGCCCGCGGGATCAGGGTGCCATGGTTGACGTCGAATTTGTGCTGCGGTTGGGCGAAGAAGACTTTGCCGATGTAGTCAGCGGCCAGCAGTTCGCGCTTGATCAGCACTTCCCCGCCGTCGCTTTCGCTGAGCAGCACCCGCGCTTCATCGTCGCCCTGCCAGCCGACCAGCACAGTACTGCGCCCGTCCTTGAGCAGCAGCAGCGCCGGCAACGCGATGGCCGGGATCTGTTCGAGCTTGCGTTGCAACAGCCGGCCCTGCAGCCCGGCACGCGCGGCGGCACGCGACAACAACTCGGCACTCAGGCGCTGCGAAGGCAGCGGCAGGCCGGTGGTGAGCATGGCCGCGCTGGCCGGTTTCTGGTGCAGGGCGCAGAGTGCCAACAACCCGTCGAGTAACGGGTCGTCGTGCAGCGTGCGTGGATCATGACTGAGATGAACTCGACTGACTTCGGATTCCACGCGGTGCACTCTCGACTAACAGATGGGGCTACGGATGACTCAGTTCATCCCAGGCAGTTGGACTTTGGGCTTCACATCGTTTTGCACGATCGAGGCCATTGGAGCGACTACGCCTTGGCTTTTGAGCAATTGGCCCATGGTCGCCTTGATTCGGTACTGAGTAAATAACTGAATGTTCTTGATCTCTTCCAGGCGACGCGAAGCGGTGAACAATTCGTTCTCGCTGTCGAGCAGGTCCAGCAGGGTACGTTGGCCCAGGCTGAACTGTTGCTGGTAGGAGGTGCGCACGCGCGTGCTGTGGTCCACATACTGCTGGGCCACCGGCAGTTGCGCGTTGGCATTGTTCAAGGCGTTCCAGGCCAGGCCCAGTTCTTCATTGAGCTGGCGCAGGGCGTTGTTGCGGATGTCCAGGGCCTGGTTGGCCTGGTACGACTTCGATTGCAGGTCGGCCTTGTTGCTGCCCCCGGCAAACAGGTTGAAGCGCATACGCACCATGGCTTCCCAGCCGTTGCTGTGGTTGGCGTCGCCGCCGACGTTATTGTCGGCATTGGTGCCAAGCTCAGCATCAAAGCGCGGGTAGAAGCTGGACTTGGCGGCGGCGTACTGCTTCTCGGCGGCAGAGATGTCCGACTCGGCCGAGCGCAGAACCGGGCTGTTGTCGAGCATCTGGCGACGCGCTTCATTCAGGTCGGCCGGGAGCATGGCCATGAACGGCGCCGGGCGCTCAAGCTGGTCGGGCATCTGGCCAACGGCGCTGAGGTAGTTGGTTTGCGCATCCGCCAGGTTGGTCTGCTCGGTGATCAGGTTGTTGCGGGCCTGGGCCAGACGCGCTTCGGCCTGGTCCTGGTCGGCACCGTTACCGACGCCGCGCTGGGTGCGCAGCTTGATCTGATCGTAAATGCGTTCGTGGTTGCGCAGGTTGTCTTCGGCCAGGCGCACGAACTCGCGACGGGTCAACACTTCCAGGTAGACCTGGGCAACGGTCAACGCGGTGCGCTCGGATGTACCGAGCAGGGAATAGGCACGGGCGTTGACGTTGGCTTGTTGACGCCCGACTTCGCTGGAGGTGGCGAAACCGTCAAAAATCATTTGTTGCAGGCGCAGGCTGGACTCGCCGCGATTGAGGGTTTCCCAGTGGTTGCCGCCTGTGCCATTGGCGAGGCGGGTGGAGGCGTTATCGGTGCCTGCACGGCCATAGCCGGCATTCAAATCGACACGCGGCAGATACCCACCCTGCGCCGCACGCAGCTGGTAATCGGCGGCGATACGGCTGTTCACACCGGCCTGAATCTCAGGGTGCACATCCAGTGCCTGCTGCATGGCTTGGGGCAATGTTTGGGCTTGGACAAAACTGGCGGCGAGAACGAACGGTATTGCCTTAAGCAGGTGCAGACGCATTAAAAAATTCCCCAGGACTTCTTGTCTCAAATCACAGCGATTGGCGCCGCTGCGTCGGATAATGGCTACCGTAATGACCGTACGTCGGAAAGTTCAAATAGCGGAACTGCTTCACACATGTAGGACGGTTCGCCGCATAAATATCAATGTGACATTACGGAGGCGATTGTTTAGGATGGCGACCATAAGGTCAATAGTTTGGCAGAAACTAGATAACTAAAAATTCCAGCCAAATATTTGACGCCAGTAACTATCTAGACTACGCCCCCTCCAGTTTGGCCCTACTCTTAAGTGGCCACATGGAAATCATCAGAAACGGATCGCCGGAGAAATATTTAATGAGCAATGTTGTTGCCATCGTCAAAAGCATTGTTGGTCAAGTGTTCGTTATTTCTCCGGAAGGAACGCGCCGTGTTCTGGTTGAGGGTGATCGCCTGTTCGCGGGCGACCAGATTGACACGGGCCTGTCGGGCGCGGTGAGCCTGGAACTGGCTGATGGGCGCACACTGGACCTGGGCCGCGACACCCAGTGGAGCGCCGACATGCCGGACTCCACTGCCGACCTGGCCGCCGCCACCGAACAGGCCGCGCCGTCGGTAGCCGAACTGCAACAAGCCATCGCCGCCGGCGCCGACCCGACCACCGACCTGGAAGCCACGGCAGCAGGCGCAACCGCTGCCGGTAATGGCGCCGCAGGCGGGGGCCACAGCTTTGTGGTGCTGGACGCGACCGCCGGCCGTGTCGATCCGACCATCGGTTTTCCCACCGCCCCTATCGGCCAGGGCACGTCAACCCTGAACACCTTTACGGGTGCCCAGGCTTCTACCGGCAACGGCAACCTGGCGCTGCAGCCTGCGACCCTGAGCCTGAGCGCCACGCCTAGCATCACCGAAGCCGGAGGCGTGCTGACCTACACCGCCACAGTGACCCAGCCCGGCACCAGCGACTTGACCATTACTCTGTCCAACGGCGCGGTGATTACCATCCCGTCCGGCCAACTGACCGGCACCGTCAACGTGCCCCTGGCACCTAACGACAGCCCGTACATCGACGCCAGCCAGATCAGCGTCAACGTCACCGGCACCACCGGCGGCAACAACCTGGTGCTGACCCTCGACCCTAACCCGGCCGTGACGCAGATTACCGACACCCTCGACACCACCACCGTGACCTTGACGGCCGGTTCGAGCGTGACCGAAGGCGGGCAGATCACTTACACCGCGACCTTGACCAACCCGGCGCAGACGCCGGTGAACGTCACTTTGAGCAATGGCTCGGTGATCACTATCAAAGCCGGCGAGTCGACGGGTACGGTCGTGGTCGATACTCCGGCCAACGACGTCTACGTTAATGGGTCGACTGTCAGCACCACTATTACCGGCGCAACCGGCGGCAACTTTGAAAACCTGGTGCCGAGCACCACGCCTGCGGTCACTACGATTACCGATTCGGTTGATACCACCACCGTCACGCTGACGGCGGGTTCGACTGTGACCGAAGGCGGTCAGATCACCTACACCGCTACCCTGACCAACCCGGCGCAGACGCCGGTGAACGTCACCCTGAGCAATGGCTCGGTGATCACCATCAAGGCCGGCGAGTCCGTGGGCACCGTTGTGGTCGATACCCCGGCCAACGATGTCTACGTTAACGGTTCAACCGTCAGCACCACGATCACCGGTGCCACCGGCGGTAATTTTGAAAACCTGGTACCGAGCACAACGCCTGCCGTTACGACCATCACTGATTCGGTCGACGCCACCGCCGTTACGCTGACAGCCGACACGAGCGTGACCGAAGGCGGCCAGATCACCTACACCGCTACCCTGACCAACCCGGCGCAGACGCCGGTGAACGTCACCTTGAGCAATGGCTCGGTGATCACTATCAAGGCCGGCGAGTCCGTGGGCACCGTGGTGGTCGATACCCCTGCCAACGATGTCTACGTTAACGGTTCGACCGTCAGCACCACGATCACCGGTGCCAGCGGCGGCAACTTTGAAAACCTGGTACCGAGCACAACGCCTGCCGTTACGACCATCAATGACTCGGTCGACGCCACCGCCGTTACGCTGACTGCCGACACGAACGTGACCGAAGGTGGCCAGATCACCTACACCGCCACCCTGACCAACCCAGCGCAGACGCCGGTGAACGTCACCTTGAGCAATGGCTCGGTGATCACCATCAAGGCGGGCGAGTCGGTAGGCAGCGTGGTCGTCGACACGCCGCCGAACGATGTCTACGTCAACGGCAGCACCATCAGCACCACCATTACTGGCGCCACCGGCGGCAACTTTGAAAACCTGGTACCGAGTACGACGCCAGCGGTTACCACTATTACCGACTCCATCGACACTACGACCGTCACGCTGACAGCTCCGGCCGAGGCGAACGAAGGTGGTCAGATCACCTACACCGCTACGCTTTCTAATAAAGCGGGCAGTGACGTCACGCTGAAGTTGGATAACGGTTCGAGCATCACCATCAAGGCCGGCGATACCGTTGGCACTGTGACGGTGCCTGCACCTACCGATGACGTGTTCATCGACAAGAGCAGTCAGACTGTTCAGATCACCGAGACTACTGGTGGCAACTTCGAAAAACTGGAAGTTGCGGGCAATGGCGCGACCACCACAACTAACGACACCATCGACAAGGTCGATGTAGTTCTGACCGCCACCACCACAGTCGGCGAAGGCGGAAACATCGTCTACACCGCCAGCCTTGTGGATAAAAACGGCGCGCCGGTGACTAACATCACCAATCCACTGACCGTCACCCTGGATAACGGGCAGAGCATCACCATCGGCGTGAACCAATCAAGCGGCAGCGTTTCGGTTGTTGCACCGGATGACGTTTACAAGGGCGACCAGACCGTCACGACCGCTATCAATGGCGTGACCGGTGGCGAGCATTTCGAGAATTTGGTGCCAGGTACTGCTCCGGTCAACACGACCGTTACTGACACCCCAGGCACTGACAACGCCACCACAGTGACGCTGACTGCTCCGGCTGAAGCGAACGAAGGTGGTCAGATTACGTACACCGCGACCTTGAGCAACAAGGCCGGTACTGACGTAACTTTGAAGCTGGATAATGGCTCGTCGATCACCATCAAAGCGGGTGACACCGTCGGTACTGTGACCGTACCCGCACCGACCGATGACGTGTTCATCGACAAGAGCACCCAGACTGTTCAGATCACCGAGACTACTGGTGGCAACTTCGAAAAATTGGAAGTTGCGGGTAACGGTGCGACGACGGCAATTAACGACACCATCGACAAGGTCGATGTAGTTCTGACCGCCACAACCACCGTTGGCGAAGGCGGAAACATCGTCTACACCGCCAGCCTTGTGGATAAGAACGGTACGCCGGTGAGCAACATCACTAACCCGCTGACCGTCACCCTGGATAACGGCCAGAGCATCACCATTGGTGTGAACCAGTCGAGTGGTTCTGTTTCGGTTGTGGCTCCGGATGATGTGTACAAGGGCGACCAGACCGTCACGGCCGCTATCAAGGGCGTGACCGGTGGCGAGCATTTCGAAAACCTCGTGCCTGGTACTGCTCCGGTCAACACGACCGTTACCGATGCTCCGGGTACCGATAACACCACCACCGTTACGCTGACCGCACCAAGCGCGGTTAACGAAGGCGGCCAGATCAGCTACACCGCCACGCTTTCCAACAAAGCAGGCAGCGACGTCACTCTGAAGCTGGACAACGGCTCTTCGATCACCATCAAAGCCGGCGATACCGTTGGCACCGTGACCGTCCCTGCGCCTACCGATGACGTGTTTATCGATAAGAGCACTCAAACGGTCAAGATCACTGAAGCCACGGGCGGCAACTTCGAAAAATTGGAAGTTGCAGGTAATGGCGCAACCACCACAATCAACGACACCCTCGACAAAGTCGACGTGGTCCTGACGGCCACCACCACCGTCGGTGAAGGCGGCAACATCGTCTACACCGCCAGCCTTGTGGATAAAAACGGCGCGCCGGTGATCAACATCACCAACCCGCTGACCGTCACTTTGGATAATGGCCAGAGCATTACCATCGGGGTAAACCAATCGAGCGGCACGGTCACCGCCGTGGCACCTGATGATGTTTACAAAGGCGACCAGACCGTCACCACTGCCATTCAGACTGTCACTGGCGGTGAGCACTTCGAAAACCTAGTGCCGAGCACCACACCGGTCAATACCACCGTTACTGATACTCCCGGCACTGACAACGCCACCACAGTGACGCTGACGGCTCCGGCTGAAGCGAACGAAGGCGGTCAAATTACGTACACCGCGACGCTCTCTAATAAAGCGGGCAGTGACGTCACCCTGAAGTTGGATAACGGCTCGAGCATCACCATCAAGGCTGGCGATACCGTCGGCACTGTGACGGTGCCTGCGCCTAGCGATGATGTGTTCATCGATAAGAGCACTCAAACCGTTCAGATCACTGACGCCACTGGCGGCAACTTTGAGAAACTTGAAGTTGCGGGCAACGGCGCGACCACCACAATCAACGACACCCTCGACAAGGTCGACGTGGTCCTGACCGCCACCACCACCGTTGGCGAAGGCGGCAACATCGTCTACACCGCCAGCCTTATGGATAAGAACGGTGCGCCGGTGACTAATGTCACCAACCCGCTGACCGTGACGTTGGATAACGGCCAGAGCATCACCATCGGTGTAAACCAAACGAGCGGCAGCGTTTCGGTTGTTGCGCCCGATGATGTGTACAAGGGCGACCAGACCGTCACGACCGCCATCAAAGGCGTGACCGGTGGCGAGCACTTCGAAAACCTAGTTCCGGGTACCGATAAAGTCACCACAACTGTGACTGACACCCCTGGCACTGATAACACCACCACCGTTACGCTGACCGCGCCAAGTGCGGTCAACGAAGGTGGTCAAATCACCTACACCGCTACGCTTTCCAATAAAGCGGGCAGTGACGTTACGCTGAAGTTGGATAACGGCTCCTCGATCATTGTTAAGGCTGGCGACACCGTCGGCACCGTGACCGTGCCAGCGCCAAGCGATGACGTGTTCGTCGACAAGAGCAATCAGACCGTCAAAATCACCGACGCTTCTGGCGGCAACTTCGAGAAACTGGAAGTTGCGGGTAATGGCGCAACCACCACAATCAACGACACCATCGACAAGGTCGATGTAGTTCTGACCGCCACTCCTACCGTTGGCGAAGGCGGCAACATCGTCTACACCGCTACCCTTGTGGATAAAAACGGCACGCCGGTGAGCAACATCACCAACCCGCTTACCGTCACGTTGGATAACAGCCAGAGCATCACCATCGGTGTAAACCAAACGAGCGGCAGCGTTTCGGTTGTTGCGCCCGATGATGTGTACAAGGGCGACCAGACCGTCACGACCGCCATCAAAGGCGTGACCGGTGGCGAGCACTTCGAAAACCTAGTTCCGGGTACCGATAAAGTCACCACAACTGTGACTGACACCCCTGGCACTGATAACACCACCACCGTTACGCTGACCGCACCAAGCGCGGTTAACGAAGGCGGCCAGATCAGCTATACCGCAACCTTGAGCAATAAGGCCGGCAGTGACGTCACCCTGAAGTTGGATAACGGCTCGTCGATCACCATCAAAGCCGGCGATACCGTTGGCACCGTGACCGTGCCTGCTCCGACTGATGACGTGTTCATCGATAAGAGCACTCAGACCGTCAAAATCACCGACGCTTCTGGCGGCAACTTCGAGAAACTGGAAGTTGCGGGTAATGGTGCGACCACCACGATCAACGACACCATCGACAAAGTTGACGTAGTCCTGACCGCCACCACCACCGTTGGCGAGGGCGGCAATATCGTCTACACCGCCAGCCTTGTGGATAAAAACGGCACGCCGGTGAATAACATCACCAATCCGCTGACCGTGACGTTGGATAACGGCCAGAGCATCACCATTGGGGTAAACCAATCGAGCGGTTCTGTTTCGGTTGTGGCTCCGGATGATGTGTACAAGGGCGACCAGACCGTCACCGCAGCTATCAAAGGCGTGACCGGTGGCGAGCACTTCGAAAACCTGGTGCCAGGTACTACTCCGGTTAACACCACTGTTACCGACACACCGGGTACCGACAACACCACTACCGTCACGCTGACCGCGCCAAGTGCGGTTAACGAAGGTGGGCAGGTCACTTACACCGCCACGCTTTCCAACAAAGCAGGCAGTGACGTCACGCTGAAACTCGACAACGGCTCGTCGATCACCATCAAAGCGGGTAATACCGTCGGCACCGTGACCGTACCTGCTCCGACCGATGATGTGTTCATCGACAAGAGCACTCAGACGGTTCAGATTACCGAAACCACTGGCGGCAACTTCGAGAAACTGGAAGTTGCAGACAACGGCGCAACCACCACAATCAACGACACCATCGACAAGGTCGATGTAGTTCTGACCGCCACTCCTACCGTTGGCGAGGGCGGCAATATCGTCTACACCGCCAGCCTTGTGGATAAGAATGGCGCGCCGGTGACTAACATCACCAACCCGCTGACCGTGACCCTGGATGACGGCCAAAGCATCACCATCGGCGTGAACCAATCCAGCGGCACGGTTACCAGCGTGGCACCGAACGACGTCTACAAAGGCGATCAAACCGTCACCACCGCCATTAAAGGCGTGACCGGTGGCGAGCACTTTGAAAATCTGGTGCCGGGTACCACAGCGGTTAACACCACTGTCACGGACACTCCGGGCACAGCTGATACCACTACCGTCACCCTGACTGCGCCAAATGCGGTTAACGAGGGGGGTCAGATCACCTACACCGCGACCTTGAGCAACAAGGCCGGCAGTGACGTCACCCTGAAGTTGGATAACGGCTCGTCGATCACTGTTAAGGCTGGCGACACTGTCGGCAGCGTGACCGTGCCAGCGCCAAGCGATGACGTGTTCGTCGACAAGAGCACTCAGACCGTCAAAATCACCGACGCTTTTGGCGGCAACTTCGAGAAACTGGAAGTTGCAGACAACGGCGCAACCACCACAATCAACGACACCATCGACAAGGTCGATGTAGTTCTGACCGCCACTCCTACCGTTGGCGAGGGCGGCAACATCGTCTACACCGCTACCCTTGTGGATAAAAACGGCACGCCGGTGAGCAACATCACCAATCCGCTGACCGTCACTCTGGATAACGGCCAGAGCATCACCATTGGTGTGAACCAATCGAGCGGTAGCGTTTCGGTTGTTGCACCGGATGACGTGTACAAGGGCGACCAAACCGTCACGGCCGCTATCAAGGACGTGACCGGTGGCGAACACTTCGAAAACCTAGTTCCGGGTACCGATAAAGTCACTACAACTGTGACTGACACCCCAGGCACTGATAACACCACCACCGTTACGCTGACCGCACCAAGCGCGGTTAACGAAGGCGGCCAGATCAGCTATACCGCAACCTTGAGCAATAAGGCCGGCAGTGACGTCACCCTGAAGTTGGATAACGGCTCGTCGATCACCATCAAAGCCGGCGATACCGTTGGCACCGTGACCGTGCCTGCTCCGACTGATGACGTGTTCATCGATAAGAGCACCCAGACCGTCAAGATCACCGACGCGACTGGTGGCAACTTCGAGAAGCTTGCAGTCGCGGGCAACGGCGCAACCACCACCATCAACGACACCATCGACAAGGTCGATGTGGTTCTGACCGCCACTCCTACCGTCGGCGAAGGCGGCAACATCGTCTACACCGCCAGCCTTGTGGATAAGAACGGCACGCCGGTGAATAACATCACCAATCCGCTGACTGTCACTCTGGATAACGGGCAGAGCATTACCATCGGTGTAAACCAAACGAGCGGTAGTGTTTCGGTTGTTGCGCCAGATGATGTGTACAAGGGCGACCAGACCGTCACCGCAGCCATCAAAGGCGTGACCGGTGGCGAGCATTTTGAAAACCTGGTGCCAGGTACTACAGCGGTTAACACTACTGTCACGGACACTCCGGGCACAGCTGATACCACTACCGTCACCCTGACTGCGCCAAGTGCAGTTAACGAAGGTGGTCAGATCACCTACACCGCGACCTTGAGCAACAAGGCAGGTACTGATGTAACGCTGAAACTCGACAACGGTTCGAGCATCATCATCAAGGCTGGCGATACCGTCGGCACCGTGACCGTGCCTGCTCCGACTGATGACGTGTTTATCGATAAGAGCGCTCAGACCGTCAAAATCACCGACGCTTCTGGCGGCAACTTCGAAAAACTGGAAGTCGCAGGCAACGGCGCAACCACCACGATCAACGACACCATCGACAAAGTTGACGTCGTCCTGACCGCCACTCCTACCGTCGGCGAAGGCGGCAATATCGTCTACACCGCCAGCCTTGTGGATAAAAACGGCGCGCCGGTGAGCAACATCACCAATCCGCTGACTGTCACTCTGGACAACGGTAAAACCATCACCATCGGCGTGAACCAATCCAGCGGCACGGTTACCAGCGTGGCACCAAACGACGTCTACAAAGGCGATCAAACCGTCACCGCATCAATCAAAGGCGTCACCGGTGGCGAGCACTTTGAAAATCTGGTGCCGGGTTCCACGCCGGTTAACACCACTGTTACCGATACACCGGGCACTGACAACACCACTACCGTCACACTGACCGCGCCAACCGCCGTGAACGAAGGTGGCCAGATTACGTACACCGCCACGCTTTCCAACAAAGCAGGCAGCGACGTCACCCTGAAGTTGGATAACGGTTCGAGCATTACCATCAAGGCTGGCGACACCGTCGGCGCTGTGACTGTGCCTGCTCCGACCGATGACGTGTTCATCGACAAGAGCACTCAGACGGTTCAGATTACCGAAACCACTGGCGGCAACTTCGAGAAACTGGAAGTTGCAGGCAACGGCGCAACCACCACCATCAACGACACCATCGACAAGGTCGATGTAGTTCTGACCGCCACTCCTACCGTTGGCGAAGGCGGCAATATCGTCTACACCGCTACCCTTGTGGATAAAAACGGCGCGCCGGTGAGCAACATCACCAATCCGCTGACCGTCACCTTGGATAACGGGCAGAGCATCACCATTGGTGTGAACCAGTCGAGTGGTTCTGTTTCGGTTGTGGCTCCGGATGATGTGTACAAGGGCGACCAGACCGTCACCGCTGCTATCAAAGGCGTGACCGGTGGCGAGCACTTTGAAAATCTGGTGCCGGGTACCACAGCGGTTAACACGACTGTCACGGATACCCCAGGCAGCACGGACCTCACCAGCGTCACGCTGACCGCGCCAAGCGCCGTCAACGAGGGTGGTCAGATCACCTACACCGCCACGCTTTCTAATAAAGCAGGCAGCGACGTCACGTTAAAATTGGATAACGGCTCTTCGATCACTATTAAAGCGGGCGACACCGTCGGTACCGTGACTGTGCCTGCTCCGACCGATGATGTGTTCATCGACAAGAGCACTCAAACGGTCAAGATCACCGACGCCACGGGCGGCAACTTCGAGAAACTGGAAGTCGCTGGCAATGGCGCAACCACCACCATCAACGACACCATCGACAAGGTCGATGTAGTTCTGACCGCCACTCCTACCGTTGGCGAAGGCGGCAACATCGTCTACACCGCTACCCTTGTGGATAAAAACGGCGCGCCGGTGAGCAACATCACCAATCCGCTGACTGTCACTCTGGACAACGGTAAAACCATCACCATCGGCGTGAACCAATCCAGCGGCACGGTTACCAGCGTGGCACCAAACGACGTCTACAAAGGCGATCAAACCGTCACCGCATCAATCAAAGGCGTCACCGGTGGCGAGCACTTTGAAAATCTGGTGCCGGGTTCCACGCCGGTTAACACCACTGTTACCGATACACCGGGCACTGACAACACCACTACCGTCACACTGACCGCGCCAACCGCCGTGAACGAAGGTGGCCAGATTACGTACACCGCCACGCTTTCCAACAAAGCAGGCAGCGACGTCACCCTGAAGTTGGATAACGGTTCGAGCATTACCATCAAGGCTGGCGACACCGTCGGCGCCGTGACTGTGCCTGCTCCGACCGATGATGTGTTCATCGACAAGAGCACTCAGACGGTTCAGATTACCGAAACCACTGGCGGCAACTTCGAGAAACTGGAAGTTGCAGGCAACGGCGCAACCACCACCATCAACGACACCATCGACAAGGTCGATGTAGTTCTGACCGCCACTCCTACCGTTGGCGAAGGCGGCAATATCGTCTACACCGCTACCCTTGTGGATAAAAACGGCGCGCCGGTGAGCAACATCACCAATCCGCTGACCGTCACCTTGGATAACGGGCAGAGCATCACCATTGGTGTGAACCAGTCGAGTGGTTCTGTTTCGGTTGTGGCTCCGGATGATGTGTACAAGGGCGACCAGACCGTCACCGCTGCTATCAAAGGCGTGACCGGTGGCGAGCACTTTGAAAATCTGGTGCCGGGTACCACAGCGGTTAACACGACCGTCACGGATACCCCGGGCAGCACCGACCTCACCAGCGTCACGCTGACCGCGCCGAGCGCCGTCAACGAAGGTGGTCAAATCACCTACACCGCCACGCTTTCTAATAAAGCAGGCAGCGACGTCACGTTAAAATTGGATAACGGCTCTTCGATCACTATTAAAGCGGGCGACACCGTCGGTACCGTGACTGTGCCTGCTCCGACCGATGATGTGTTCATCGACAAGAGCACTCAAACGGTCAAGATTACTGACGCCACGGGCGGCAACTTCGAGAAACTGGAAGTCGCAGGCAATGGCGCAACCACCACCATCAACGACACCATCGACAAGGTCGATGTAGTTCTGACCGCCACTCCTACCGTTGGCGAGGGCGGCAATATCGTCTACACCGCTACCCTTGTGGATAAAAACGGCGCGTTGGTGAACAACACCACCAATCCGCTAACCGTCACTCTGGACAACGGCAAAACCATCACCATCGGCGTGAACCAATCCAGCGGCACGGTTACCAGCGTGGCACCAAACGACGTCTACAAAGGCGATCAAACCGTCAACGCAGCTATCAAAGGCGTGACCGGTGGCGAACATTTCGAAAATCTGGTGCCAGGCACCACCGCAGTGAATACCACTGTCACGGATACTCCGGGCACTGCTGATACCACTACTGTCACCCTGACCGCGCCAAGTGCAGTTAACGAAGGTGGACAGATCACCTACACCGCGACCCTGAGCAACAAGGCCGGCAGTGACGTCACCCTGAAGTTGGATAACGGTTCGAGCATTACAATCAAGGCTGGCGACACTGTCGGCACCGTAACTGTGCCTGCCCCTACCGATGATGTGTTCATCGACAAAAGCACCCAGACCGTCAAGATCACCGACGCGACTGGTGGCAACTTCGAGAAGCTTGCAGTCGCGGGCAACGGCGCAACCACCACCATCAACGACACCATCGACAAGGTCGATGTGGTTCTGACCGCCACTCCTACCGTCGGCGAAGGCGGCAACATCGTCTACACCGCCAGCCTTGTGGATAAGAACGGCACGCCGGTGAATAACATCACCAATCCGCTGACTGTCACTCTGGATAACGGGCAGAGCATTACCATCGGTGTAAACCAAACGAGCGGTAGTGTTTCGGTTGTTGCGCCAGATGATGTGTACAAGGGCGACCAGACCGTCACCGCAGCCATCAAAGGCGTGACCGGTGGCGAGCATTTTGAAAACCTGGTGCCAGGTACTACAGCGGTTAACACTACTGTCACGGACACTCCGGGCACAGCTGATACCACTACCGTCACCCTGACTGCGCCAAGTGCAGTTAACGAAGGTGGTCAGATCACCTACACCGCGACCTTGAGCAACAAGGCAGGTACTGATGTAACGCTGAAACTCGACAACGGTTCGAGCATCATCATCAAGGCTGGCGATACCGTCGGCACCGTGACCGTGCCTACTCCGACTGATGACGTGTTTATCGATAAGAGCGCTCAGACCGTCAAAATCACCGACGCTTCCGGCGGCAACTTCGAAAAACTGGAAGTCGCAGGCAACGGCGCAACCACCACCATCAACGACACCATCGACAAAGTTGACGTCGTCCTGACCGCCACTCCTACCGTCGGCGAAGGCGGCAATATCGTCTACACCGCTACCCTTGTGGATAAAAACGGCGCGCTGGTGAATAACATCACCAATCCGCTGACTGTCACTCTGGATAACGGTAAAACCATCACCATCGGCGTAAACCAATCCAGCGGCACGCTCACCACCGTGGCACCAAACGACGTTTACAAAGGCGATCAAACCGTCACCGCAGCTATCAAAGGCGTGACCGGTGGCGAACATTTCGAAAATCTGGTGCCGGGAACTACAGCGGTTAACACGACCGTCACGGATACTCCGGGCACTGCTGATACCACTACCGTCACCCTGACAGCGCCAACCGCAGTCAACGAAGGTGGACAGATTACGTACACCGCTACGCTTTCCAACAAAGCAGGCAGTGACGTCACGCTGAAACTCGACAACGGCTCGTCGATCACCATCAAAGCGGGTAATACCGTCGGCACCGTGACCGTACCTGCTCCGACCGATGATGTGTTCATCGACAAGAGCACCCAAACGGTCAAGATCACCGACGCAACTGGCGGCAACTTCGAAAAACTGGAAGTCGCGGGCAATGGCGCAACCACCACGATCAACGACACCATCGACAAGGTCGATGTGGTTCTGACCGCCACTCCTACCGTCGGCGAAGGCGGCAATATCGTCTACACCGCTACCCTTGTGGATAAAAACGGCGCGCTGGTGAACAACACTACCAATCCGCTGACCGTCACTCTGGACAACGGCAAAACCATCACCATCGGTGTAAACCAATCCAGCGGCACGCTCATCACGGTGGCACCAAACGACGTTTACAAAGGCGATCAAACCGTCACCACCTCTATCAAAAGCGTGACCGGTGGCGAGCATTTCGAAAACCTGGTGCCGGGTACCACAGCGGTTAATACGACCGTCACGGATACCCCAGGCAGCACCGACCTCACCAGCGTCACGCTGACCGCGCCAAGCGCCGTCAACGAGGGTGGCCAGATCACCTACACCGCCACCTTGAGCAACAAGGCCGGCAGCGACGTCACCCTGAAGTTGGATAACGGTTCGAGCATCACGATCAAGGCTGGCGAGACCGTTGGCACCGTAACTGTGCCCGCGCCAAGCGATGACGTGTTCATCGACAAGAGCACTCAAACGGTCAAGATCACCGACGCAACTGGCGGCAACTTCGAAAAACTGGCAGTCGCAGACAACGGCGCAACGACGACGATCAACGACACCATCGACGATGTAACCGTGGTGCTCAAGGCCACGGGTTCGGTCAGCGAGGGCGGGCAGATCGTCTACACCGCGTCGCTGGTCGACAAAAATGGTGCGACGGTGACCAACGTCGGTTCCGACCTGGTGGTGAAGCTGGATAACGGCTCGACCATTACCATCGGCAGCGGCAAGTCCAGCAGCTTCACCACCGCCACCGCGCCGAACGATGCGTATGTCGGCGCCAATGATGTCACTGCCAAAATCAGTGCCGTAGTCAGTGGCGGCGACAAATACGAGCACTTGATGGTCGACGGCAGCACCGTGGTCACCAAAGTCACGGATGTGGTCACCAACACTACCCTCAGCATCAGCGGCGACGCTTCGGTGACCGAAGGTGGTACGGCGCACTACGCCCTGACCTTGAGCAACCCGGCGCAAACCGACGTGACCGTCACCCTCAAGTACAGCGGCACGGCCACCGATGGTTCGGATTTCAATGGTGTGTACACCGTGAAGATCCCGGCCGGCGCCAGCAGCGTGCCGTTTGATATCCGCACACTTGACGACCGAATCACCGAGCCGACCGAAAAAATCGTCATCACCATCGACAAGGCCACCGGGGGCAACTTCGAGAACCTGGTGATCGACAAGGGCACGGTCAGCACTGACATCCTCGACAACGATGCGCCGCCGGTTATCGACCTGGACGCCAACAACTCCAGCGGTGCCAGCGGCAACGACTTCAAGACCTCCTTCACCGAAGGCACCGCCGGGCCGGGTGTGTCGATTGCCGACACCGATATCAAGATCACCGATCCGGACAGCACCCTGCTGACCGGCGCAACGGTCACCCTGACCAATGCACAAGCCGGTGATGCCTTGAACCTGGGCAACAGCGTGAATGGCATCAGCGTCAGCACCAACAATCAGACGGGCACCATCACCCTGACGTTGTCGGGCAGCGCGACGCTGGCTGACTACATGCAGCGTATCCAGAACATCACGTTCACCAACACCAGCCACGACCCAAGCACCACGCCGCGCACCATTACCGTGGCGGTGACCGACGGCGGCAATTACTCCAACGTCGCCACCACCACAGTCAACGTGGTGGCGGTCAACGATGCGCCAGTGGCAACGGGCGGGGCCGTGACCGGTACGGAAGACACTGCGCTGGCCTTGACCTGGGCAAACTTCGGCGTGAGCGACATGGACTCGCCATCAGCCAGCCTCGGCGTGAAAATCACCGACCTGCCGGTGGCCGGCAAGCTGCAATACCTGGCAACCGACGGCACCACCTGGACCAACGTGACCAGCGGCCAGACCTTTACCAAAGCCCAGATCGATGGCGGCCAGTTACGCTTTACGCCAAACGCCAACGAGTCCGGCACCGACGGTTATGGCGGCACGGGCATCGGTAACAAGCAGGCCGATTACGCACAGTTCAAGTTCCAGCCCACCGACGGCAAGGACCTGGGCACCAGCGCCACGGTGAAAGTCGATATCACCCCGGTGGCCGACGCGCCAACCCTGGGTGTGGCTGACAACAACGTCAACTCGGTCGGCCTGATCAAGCAGAGCTGGAACAGCCTTCCCGGCCTTGGCACCAGCGGCAACGGCGCCGCACCGGACGTGCTGAAAAAAGCCATCGATGGCGCCGGCACGCCGAACAGCACGGCGGTGGTGACCAATGTCGAGTCCACCACCGACGTTACCCCCGGTTCAGGCGGAAAAATCTCCGGCCTGATGTACATGGAAGCCGGCAAGAACTACACCTTCAGCGGCGTCGCCGATGACAGCCTGCTGATCAACGTCGGCGGTAAAGACGTGGCCAGCGGCCTGTGGGGCACCAACAGCGGCAAGTTCAGCGGCACGTTCACGCCGGCGGTCAGCGGTTACTACAGCATTGAGATCTATCAGGCCAACCAGGCGGGCCCCGGCAGCTATGATGTCAACCTGTCGATCAATGGCGGCGCGACGCAGAACTTGAGCACCAGCAACGTCCCGCTGTACACCGGCATTGCCGACCTGACCAACGCCGGCGTGACCGTGTCCGACCTGCATGGTAGCAACGGTGACGGTTACTACGTGGGTTATAAGCTCAACGAAGGCCTGGAAAACGGCAGCGTCAAACTGTCCAAGATCACCACCGCGCTGATCGACACCGATGGTTCGGAAACCTTGGCGGTGAAGATCGGTGGCATTCCGGCAGGCTCGGTGCTTACCGACGCTTCGGGACACACCTTCACGGCGACGAAAACCGTGGGCGAAGTCAACGTCAACGGCTGGGACCTGGGCACCCTGACCATCAAGCCGCCGACCTATTACAGCGGCCAGTTCAACCTGACCGTGACCTCGACGTCTACCGAAAGCATCGGCGGCTCGGCGACCACCACCGCGCAATTGCCGGTGACGGTCTACCCGGCGGCGTATAACTCGGTAACCGGCACGTCGGGCAGCGACTCGATCATCGGCACCGACGGCAACGACATCGTCGTGGCCGACATCGGCGGCCTGAACGTGGTGCAGGGCAAGAACTACAACCTTGCCTTCATGGTGGACAGCTCCGGCAGCATGAGCGCAGCGTCGATCGACGCGGCGAAGGCTTCATTGACCACGGTGTTCAACTCACTCAAAAACAGCCTGGGCGCCAACACGTCGGGCACGGTGAATATCTTCCTGGCCGACTTCGATAGCCAGGTGAACAAGTCGATCGCCATCAACCTCAATGCCCCCAATGCGCTGACCCAGCTCAAAGCGGTGCTGGACTCGATGGGGTCGGAAGGCGGCACCAACTACGAAGACGTGTTCAAGACCACCGCCAACTTCTTCCAGAGCGACCTGGCGACCAAAAATACCGGCGCGACCAACCTGACGTACTTCATCACCGACGGCCAACCGACGTTCTACCAGAGCGGCGAGCAGACCAACCCGACGCTGTACGGCAACGTCAAGTTCGATGATGTGGTAACGACGGCCAACTACACGCCCGGGACCGCGGTCGGCAAGTACCTGGATAACACCCATTACTTGAGCATCGACGCCTCGGGTGCCGCTCAACTGCAAACCTCGAACGGCTTCTGGTGGACGGCCTACAACCTGGGCACGGTCCGCGCCCAGGGCGACGGCACCTTTGAGTTGTCCAACCTTGACGGCCGAGGCAACAGCACCGACACGGCAACACTGGCCAACTCCAAGAGCGCCTTTGCGCTGCTGGGCGGGCTGTCGCATGTGGAGGCGATCGGTATCAACAGCGACATCAGCTTAAGCGACCTGAAGCCTTACGACAGCGATGGCAAGCCACAGGCCAATATCGATCCGAAGGACCTGGCCAATGCCATCCTCGGCCATACCGAGGCGACTCTGCCAGGCGCGGACAGCATCAGCGGTGGCGACGGCAATGACATCCTCTTTGGCGACTTGGTGAGCTTCAGCGGGGTGACCGGCGAGGGTTACAACGCCCTGCAGGCTTTTGTGGCACAGAAAGCCGGTGTGGCCGTCTCGGCGGTTACCACCTCGAACGTGCACCAGTACGTCACCGAACATTACGCGGACTTCGACGTGTCCGGCGCCAAGGACGGCAACGACACGCTGCTCGGCGGCAATGGCGATGACATTCTGTTCGGCCAGGGCGGCAACGACGTGCTGGACGGCGGCAAGGGCAATGACATCTTGCTGGGCGGTACCGGCAACGACACGTTGATGGGCGGTCAGGGCAACGACATCCTGATCGGCGGTGCGGGTGCCGACACCTTCGTGTGGAAAGCCGGTGACATCGGCAACGATGTGATCAAGGACTTCAAGGCGTCGGAAGGTGACCGGATTGACCTGCGCGATCTGTTGAAGGGCGAGACGGACAGTACCATCGACAACTACCTCAAGATCACCACGGTAGAAGGCGTGTCGACCCTGCAAGTGAGCAGCGAAGGCAAGCTCAACGCCGCCGGTGGCCTGGCCAATGCGGATGTGACCATCAAGCTGGAAGGCAACGATTGGTCCCACACCAGCATCAACTCGCTGATCAGCGGTGCCGACCCGACCATCAAGATCGATCACACCGCCTAAGCTTGGGTTTATCGGCCGCCCTTGAGGCGGCCGATTTATTTGGGCGATACGTTGCTGGCCCTGGCGGCCGGTTGCATCGCATACTCGCGCTTATCAACACACGGCCGGCCTATGCGGCTGAAGATGTGTGGCTTTTTTTCGAGGGGTTCTTATGTTTTACGTGCAACGTGATGCGCAGGGCGCGTTGAGTCGCGTAGAGGCCACCGCCTTTGCCGAATCCACCGAAACGCTGCCGCCGGATCACCATGAGATCCAGGCGTGGTATGCCAACGAAGTGGTGGAAACCAGCCTGGCCCAGCTCAAACAGAGTGACCTGGAGATGATCCGGGTACTGGACGACTTGATCCAGGTGCTCACCCGCAAGGGCGTCATCAGCGTGACCGACCTGCCGCCTGCGGCTCAGGCCAAATTGATGGACCGTAACCAGGCGCGGGAAGCGTTGGGTGGGTTGAGCCAGTTGATCAATGATGATGAGAAAGGGCTCATCTGAGCCCTGAAGCCGCACCGAAATGTGGGAGGGGGCTTGCTCCCGATAGTGGTGTGTCAGTCACCGAAGATATTGACTGATTGACTGCTATCGGGAGCAAGCCCCCTCCCACATTGGATCTGCGTTATTTCCAGGGCGCGGGCTCGCCGAACAGCTGGCCCTGCACCCCAAAAATCCCCATCTCACGAATCACCTTCAGCTCACCTTCGGTCTCCACACGTTCGGCAATCAACGGCAGATCGATGCTGTGGGCCGCGCGCTGGATGGCTTCGATAAACAGGCGCTTGTCGCTTTCCTGGTCGATATCGCGGATATAGCTGCCGTCGATTTTCAAGTAGGCCAAGCCCAGGCGGGCCAGGTTGCCGATCATGCTGAATCGCCCACCGAAACGCTGAAGGCTCAGGGAAAAGCCCAACTCGCGCAGGCGCTGGGTCATCTGTTCCAGCACAAGCTGTTCCGGCAGTTGCTCTTCACCGATCTCCAGGGTGAGGCGCGAGCCCAGGTTGCTGTGCTGGCGCAGCAGGTCATAAATGCGTTGCAGTGCCTGAGGATCCTGCAAGGTTGCGGCTGAGAGGTTCAGCGCCAGGTTGTGGCTGTGGCCGGTCATCTGTTTGAGCACCTGCTCCAGCATCATGCGGTCCAGGCGGGCTGACCAGCCGAAACGCTCGAGCCACGGCAGGAAACGCCCGGCGGGTAGGGTATGGCCGTCAAAGTCCTGCAAGCGCGACAGCACTTTGTAGTGCAAGACCAATTGCGGGTCCTGGCTGGCCACGACCGGCTGGAAGTACAACTCGAAACGCTGTTGGGTCAGCGCCTGGTCCAACAGTGTGTGCCAGGCATGGTGATCGTCACCGACGCTGGCGGCGGCACTGTGGTCGAGGCACGCCCAGGTGCTGTCACCCTGCCCTTCGGCTTGAGCCAAAGCTTGGTCGGCGAGGGTCAGCAGCGCCTGCGGCGCATCGCCATGGTTGAACGGTGCCAGGCCGATGTAGGCCACGGGCGTAACATCGCTGGCGCCGGTGGCCTGCAGGCTGAGCAACGTGCTCTCAAGGTTCTGCGCCAATTGCAGCGCTTCTTCACGCGTGAGCCCAGGCGCCAGCACGGCGAATTCGCCGCCTCGGATACGGGTCACGAGGTTATGGGTTTCCGGGTACGGCTCGCACTGGCGCAGCAGTTGTTCGCCGACCGCTTGCAGCAGTTGGTCGGTACGCTGGCCGCCCAGGCGCTGGTTCAGGCCGGCCAGGTCCTTGACGCGCAACACCAGCAAGTAGCCGGAGTTGGTTTCTTCGGGGTTGCTGACGCGGGCGTTGAGCTGCATCTCGAAATAGCGGCGGTTGGCCAGGCCGGTGAGGTTGTCCTGATAGGATTCAGTGCGCAACTTTTCGCTGCGCTCGGCCTGCTCCTGGAACAGCGCTTTGAGCTTTTCCACCATTTGGTTCATGGCCTGCACCACCCGGCGCAACTCCGGCGTGCGCGGCAGGTCAGGCAGGCTGAGAAATTCCCGACGGGCGATCGCGTGGGACTGCTTGACCATATAGTCCAACGGCTTTAATTGCCGGCGCAGCAACAGCCCGCCGAGCACCACGCTGACCGCACCGCACAGCAGCAACCAGCCAAGGCTGCCCAGGGCGCTCTGCCAGAGTTTGGCCAGGGCGAACATCGGATGGCTGACCACCTCGACTCGCGCCGCCTGCTCCCAACCACGGCTCACCAGCGCATCACCACCGGCCGGCTCCAGGCCGATCAATTTTACAAACCAATGAGGCACGCCATTGTTGTCGGGTATGCCGCTGCGCTCAACGATGGTTTGGTCCGTGGCCAGGTCCACCACACGGATGCTGGCGTAGTAACCGCTGTCGAAGATCGAGCTGACCAGCAACTCCACCATGGCCGGGTCATCGATATTGGGGGTCAGCGACAGCGCCAGTGCCGTCGCGGCATCCTGCGCATGGGAGCGCAATTGGTTGACGTATTGCGTGCGCGAACTTTCCAGGCTGACCATGAAGCTGCCGCTGAAGGCGACCACCAGGAACAGACAGATTGCGATCAACAGCTGTTTGAACAAAGACATCCGATCAGTTACTCCTAGTTGGCAGGCTCGGCTGGAAAGCCTTCCGCACGCATTTTTCTCAACACATCCTGCCAGCGCGACAAGCGTTTGGTATCGCCGACTTTCTTGTTGCCCTTGGCGCCGGGCAGGTACAGCCCCTCGGCGTTGAATGAATACACCGGGATCAAATCGGTACGGCGGGTTGCCGGCAGAATGTCGTCCATCAGGCTGTCGAGCACCAACGGGATCGCGTCGGGGGTCGAATAATAGGTCAGGACCATGTGCGCGCGATTCTGACGCAAGGCCTTGACGTAGGTAATGCGCAATTTGTCGCTGGACACGCCCAGGTGACGCAAACTGAAATACTTGGCGATGGCGTAGTCTTCACAGTCACCGGCGCCCTTCCAGAGCGCTTCGATGGGTGTCTCCCAATAGTCGACTGCGTGCCAGAGATCGATGTCTTCCACGTAGGTCATTTGTTTGTTGAAGAACACGTTGACGACCTTGAGCTGGTCTTGCTCGCTGACCTGTTTTTCGGTGCTCAGCAGCCGCTGCCACGCGTCAATACGTTGCTGGCCCTCGCCCAACGGCCCGTACAAGGCGCTGGCCTTGCGGCTGATCTGCGAGAAATCCCAATCGGCATGCAGCCCGCCAAGCATCACGCCGGCCAATAAGATCGCTGATAAGAGCCAGCAAAAAACTCGATAGGGAATAAAACTTACCGCCAAGGCGTTCAGTCCATGAAGAGAGACGGAATTTCAAGGGATGGTGAAGCTTCGTCTCACAAAAAACAATGGCACAGTGCGATCATTCATCGGTAGAGCGAGTTTATAACCGCCTCCTGTGGGACGTACAAAATACACGCTGTGGGCCCTTACAAACGGAAACTCTGGCTGTTTGACAAGTGCCTGGCCCATCTCTAGTGTTCATTGGATCCAATAAACACACTTTATTACTCAAGAAAGGAGGGTAGCGTAACCGTGACGCAGAAGCCGAACCCTTTAAGCAGTATCAAGGTCAGCGGACCTATTCCTGCTCATCTTGCCCGCGCCGTTATTGAAGAAACGTTGCGTAACGCCATTCTCGATGGTCGATTGCCCTGTGGCACTGCTATGCGCCAGCAAGAACTCGCCAGCCTGTTCGGCGTCAGCCGTATGCCGGTGCGCGAAGCTTTGCGCCAGTTGGAGGCACAATCCCTGCTGCATGTGGTGACCCACAAAGGCGCTGTGGTTGCGCCCTTGATCGAGGACAATTCGGCGGAGACCTATGCCCTGCGCATGCTGTTGGAGTCCGAAGCCTTGCGCTTGTCGATCCCATTGCTCACGGGGTCGGACATCGCCGAGGCAGAGGCCTGTATCACTGCGCTGGAATGCGAGAAAGACTACAGCGAGATCGGTCGCCTCAATCGCCTGTTTCACATGATCCTGTATGGCAAGGCGCCTAACCATCGCCTGCTCAAATTGGTGGAGCATGGGCTGAATGAAGAGGAGCGGTTTCTGCGCTTCAACCTCGAGGCGATGGGACTGGGCGAGACGTCACAGGAGGATCACCGCGAACTGCTCAACCTGGTGGTGCAGAAGAAAATCGACGAAAGCATCCTGACACTGCGTAATCACTTGATGCGAGGCATGGAGGTCATCAATAGATACCTCAATAGCCTCGAAACTGCGAATAGAACAGCCACGTCATAAGGCGCTCGTACCTCTCTTGAGCCTGAGCATCGCGGGGTACCGTCCCTTATCAGGAAGCGTCCCGCGTTGATAACACTGTGAACAAACCGGCAAGCCTTAATCAAATCGGCGTTATATAAGGAAATTTCTCACACTTCAAACAACTATTTCTCCGGGAAGTTTTTGTTCGAAAAAACATTTAATACATTTATAAGCTCATCCAAACGTTTAATCAGCTTAGTATCAGCGACTCACCCAAAAACCTTGCAATCGCTGCCCGCGTATTGAGCCAGCGCTCCTCGCGTGGGCGCGCCGTAACGCTAATCTTCCAACTAACAACTACAAAATCCATCACTGCAACTAGAGCAGTCGCAACAACTTCATAGGCGTCAACCATGCATCATCATTCGCTCGAACAAAAGAAACTTAAACTGTACAGTCACCCGTTATTTGCTGAAATAACTTCTCTTGGCAAATTACAACACTTTATGGAAAGCCATGTATTTGCGGTTTGGGACTTCATGACCCTGACCAAACGCCTGCAACAAGATCTTACGTGCACCCAAATACCCTGGCTCCCGCCAGCCAATCCGCAGGCCGCGCGCCTGATCAATGAAATCGTGCTGGGCGAGGAGTCGGACGAACATCCGACGCGGGGCCATTGCAGTCACTTTGAGCTGTACCTGGAAGCCATGGCGGAGGTGGGCGCCAATACCCGTGTCATCGCACGTTTCATTGACCTGCAACACCAGGGTGTAGAGGTCAGCGCAGCGCTGCGAATGATCGGTGCGCCCCCCGGTGTGCCGCGCTTTGTCGACAGCACATGGCAGATCGCACTCAGCGCCCCCACCCACTGCGTCGCGGCGGCCTTCCTGCATGGTCGTGAAGGCGTCATTGCATCCATGTTCGAGCGCCTTCTGTGCAGCAGCCCCTTGATTGCTCGTCAGGCACCCATCTTGTGTCACTACCTCAACCGTCATATCGAGTTGGATAGCCAGGAGCACGGCCCGGCGGCGGAGCAGGTGCTCCAGCATTTGATCGGCGCAGACCCGACTCGCCAGCGACAAGCCGATAGCGCTGCCTTCGGTGCCCTGGAAAGCCGCATGACCTTCTGGGACGACGTACACGCCTCGATGCATGAGGTACACCCATGAGCGCCACCGGCTATCACTCCTTTGCCGAAGACTGGGAGCGGCGCGCAACCATCCGCACTCGCCCGCGCCGCATGTTGGAAAACGACGGCAAACTGATCTATCCCCTGAGCCGCCAACCCCTTGTACTGAGTGCGACCTTTCTCGAGCGCTGCTCGCAATGCCGCGACTTTGTGCTGGCGCAAAGCTTTTATCGATTCATCCATGACATCGTGGTTTTCGAAACCGAGATCGTCGATAAGCTTGCCCGCCGTATTGCCAAGAATCGCTTCTCGCTGCCCCTCCCCCTCGCCTGCCGCTACGATGCAATGACCGTCGTGGTGGATGAGGATTACCACGCATTGGTGGCACTGGACTTCCTGCAGCAAGCCGTGGCGTTGACCGGTATCGAGCCCCTGGACCTGCCGGGGCAGATTGAACTGAGCCGCGCCTTGCCGGCCGCGCAGGCGCAGGCACCGGAGCACCTGCGCGATGCCGTCGAGTTGATTGTCGTGGCCATCGCCGAAAACACCGTCACCCATGATGTGGCGGCCTTTTCCAAGGACGACAGTATCAAGTCGTCCGTACGCGGCTTGATGGCCGATCACCTGTTCGATGAAGGGCGCCACGCACAGTTCTGGACACAGTTGGTGCGTATCTACTGGCAGTCGGCAAGCGCGCAAGACCGCGACAGCATTGCCGGCGTGCTCCCGACTTTTCTGGCCCATTACCTGACCAACGACATACAGAAAGGCTTCGACCTGCAGTTGATCGAACACCTGGATGTCAGTACCGATATTCGTTTGGCGCTGCAGGATGAAATCGTTGCGTTGGATTTTCCTATCACCCGCCAGCACCCGTTGATGGGCAACATCATGAGCTTCCTGCACCACAGCGGCGTGCTGCACACCCCTAGCGTGGCACGCGCGCTGGACGACTACCTGCCCGCGGCGGGGAGGCTGGCATGAGGCGCTTGACGATTGAATGGGGCGGTACCAGTGAAGCACTGGGGGCCCTCAAGCAGGTGCTGGAACAATACGGGCACATCGCGGGGGCGGGGTCGGTCGACCTGGTGATTGAGGACGGCAGCCAGTCACCGTCAGCCTTATCCACCGATGCGCCGTGGATGAGCCTGCGCCTGGGCATCGGCCCCGTGTCCGAAACTGGGTTACCCGCACTTCAGTTTCGCTGCTATGACCGTGATCGGCGCCTGTTGGCCGTGCACGACGTCGCCGAAGAGCCCAGCGGCAACGGCCAGCGCCTGCGTCGTCGTGCGGCGCACGCTCTGGTGGAGTGGGTAGCGTCATTGGTCAGCGAATTCTCGAGAGACCCTGGTTATTTCTGTGCAACGGCCAACCCGGGCACCTTGCCCGAACAGGGCTTGCGAGGACTGGAGTCACTGGCGTTCATGCATCGATTCAACCGTACAGCCGATCCGGCACTGCTGCGGGCGGCACAGGCGCCCATGATCGAACGGTTGCAGGCCAGCCTGAATGCCTTCGCCGATCGTACAGCGCTGAATATTGCGGGGCGCAGGGTGACTTATCGCCAGCTTCAGGAAAAAGCCGTGGCGATTCAGCAACACCTGCTGCCCCTGTTGGAGGGCATTGAAACACCGGTGGTGGGTGTGTGCCTGGAAAAATCTACCGAGCTTTACGCAAGTATTCTGGCGGTGCTGGGCTGTGGCGCGGTGTATTTGCCGCTGTCTCCGGACCATCCGGTAAAACGCCAGCACAGCATGCTGACAAGCGCAAGTGCAGGTGTATTACTGGAAAATGGCCTGCACCCGTTGCGGGATAAGTTCGTTTCACTTGATGTCAGTACGCTCACCCCACACGGCATCGACTCCACACAGCCGCTGATGCGCCATCGTCCCCACGCCGATGCGCCGTGCATGGCGCTTTTCACCTCTGGCACCACGGGGCAACCCAAGGGTGTGCTGCTCAGCCAACATAATCTGGCGCATTTCACGGCCTGGCTCGGTACCTGTGTGGCGCTGGACGATAAGAGTCGCGTTCTGCAATTTTCGCCGCTGAGCTTTGACTCGTCACTGATCGATATTTTCCCCGCCTTGATCGCGGGCGCAGCGTTGATTGTCCCCAGCGCAGAACAACGTCACGATCCCCGGCAATTGGTCGAGCTGATTCGCCTGCAACGCGTCACCCATGCTTTCTTGCCACCGGCACTGCTCGGCATCTTGCCGCTGGACCAGCCGCTGGGCCTAGCCCACTTGCTCACCGGCGGCGACTTTTGCGAACCCTACGTGATCGAGCGAATGGCCGGCCAATGCCAGTTTCACAACCTCTATGGCCCCACCGAAGCCACGGTACTGGCAACCCATCGAACGTTTCGGCTCGGTGATAGCAATCGCAATATCGGCTTGCCCATCGCCAACAGCCAGGTCTTGATCCTGGACAAGCACCTGCAACCGGTGGACGAGCAGGTGATGGGCGATCTGTACCTCGCAGGACCGGGCGTGAGCCTGGGCTATATGAACGGACCACCGCAGGCCGACTCCCCGTTCATCAAACTGACGTTGCCTGACGGGCAATGGCTGCGGGCTTACCGCAGCGGCGACCTGGCGAAATGGACGCAAGACGGTATCGAGTTGGGCGGCCGACGGGATGACCAGGTCAAGATCCGCGGTTTTCGGGTCGAACCTCAGGAGATCGAGCACTGCCTGCGCAGCAGTCGGTTGTTTCGCCAAGTGGCAGTGGTGATTGATCAGACGCATAGAATCATCGGCTTTGCGGCCCAGCCCGAACCCGGCGCCACGCTGGCCAGCCTGAAGGAGCACGCACGGCAGTGGCTGCCTGAGCATATGCAACCTGTCGCCTGGAGCGAGCTGCCGAGCCTGCCCGCTTCGAGCAACGGCAAGATCGATCGCAAGGCGTTGCGGGAAACGCCGATTACCCGCGCCCAGGAGATGACGCGTTGCAGCACGCTCACGCCAGTCCAGGCGCAGTTGGTAGACCTGTGGGGGGAGTTGTTAGGGTTGCCTGCCGGTGACGTGTCGATCGACGACAGCTTTTTCAACCTGGGCGGCCATTCGATCCTGCTGTCCACCTTGTTGCTGCGCCTGCGCGAGCAGTTTGGCCGCAGCCTCTCCTTGAGCCAATTTTTTGAAGCGCCGACGATTCGTACGCTGGCCTTGCAGATGGAGGGCGCAGCGCTGCCGAATACATCGTTCAGCCAGATGGAAAAAGATGCGTCCCGAGCCTTGGCGCTTGAGGTGCTGCCCGAGGCCCGCGCCGGGGATCCACGCAAGGTGATTGTCACGGGGGCGAACAGCTTCGTCGGCGTGCATATCGTCCAGGCCTTGCTGGCGGGCGGGGCGCAGGAAGTAGCGTGCCTGGTCCGGGCGCTTCCAGGCCAGTCGGCGGCGGACCGATTCTCTCAGGCGTTGCGCGAATACCGCCTGGAACAGCTGGACCTGAGCCGAGTGCAGGTCTATGCCGCCGACCTGCGCCAACCCCGCCTGGGTCTGTCTGCAGAGGCGTACGACCACCTCGCCCGCAATCATGGTGTGCTGGTGCACAATGCGGCGCAGGTCAACCATGTGATGGACTACATAGCACTGGCCAACGACAACGTCGAACCGATGTTTGAATGCCTGCGCCTTTGCGAGACCCACTGTAAGAAAGTTTTCAATTTCATTTCAACGCTGTCGGCCTGCAGTCGCCTCGACACTGATGGGTATGTGCTCGAAGCACCCGCAAGCCGCGCGTTGCCACTCTATGTAAAAAACGGCTACAACCTCTCGAAGTGGGTGGCCGAGCGGTTGTTGGGGCGTGCAGTCGAGCAAGGGGCCTGGGTGAATATTCATCGGCCCGGGAATATCAGTTTCAACAGCCGCAACGGTGTCTGCCAACCCCATAAAAATCGATTGATGTTGATGCTCAAGGGGTCGCTGCAGTTGGGCAGGGTTCCTCGAATGGAGGGCAATTTCGACCTGATGCCGGTGGACTTCCTGGCGCGCTTCATCGCGTTTCACAGCGCGCGTTTTGTCCCTGGGCGAAACGTCTTCAACCTGCACAATCCTCAGCCTTTGAGCTGGGACCAGTACCTTGATGCATTCAGCCAGGCCGGACACACCTTCGAACGGATAAGCCTTCAACATTGGCAAAGGGCGTTGCGCACAGTGCGCCACGACAATGCGTTGTTCGGCGTACTGGGCTTTTACCTTGATGGGTTGGGTGAAGACATCGGCGACACGTCGATGATCCATTACAGCAACGCGCAGTGGGGCCTGGAACAAATGGGCACACAGTATCCGCCAAAGAGCCCCGCACTGTTACGCAAGGGCTGTGACTACCTCAGGGCCATCGGCTTTCTCTGAGCGGCTTTGGGCCCGCATTGAAGTTGCTCGGCTGTATCGGAGCGAGGCCTCGCTCCGATACAGCGAGGATCAGATCTTGAAGCTGTCGACCAATTGCT
This sequence comes from Pseudomonas sp. R1-43-08, assembly GCF_003852255.1. NCBI lineage: Bacteria > Pseudomonadati > Pseudomonadota > Gammaproteobacteria > Pseudomonadales > Pseudomonadaceae > Pseudomonas > Pseudomonas sp. R1-43-08. The sequence goes on along the minus strand of NZ_CP027734.1, from coordinate 131,245 downwards.
TCAATCGACTGGCCTGCTGGGACAGCGCGTCGCAGTCTTTGAGCGTCTCGTTGAGATTGGCCACGCCTTGCTGGTTCAGCAGGTTGATCTGGTTGATGTCGACATTGAGGGTTTCAACCACCGCCGTTTGCTCCTCGGTGGCAGCGGCGACCGATTGGTTCATGCCGTCAATCTCAACGATTCGCTGTGTCACGCTGACCAGACGCTCGCCGGCCTGGTTAGCCACTTCAACGCTTTCTTCGCTGGAGACCTGGCTGGCGTTCATGGTGGTCACGGCTTCACGCGAACCCACTTGCAGCGAAGTGATCATTTTGTGGATCTCTTCTGCCGATTCCTGGGTACGGTGAGCCAGGTTACGCACTTCATCCGCCACCACGGCAAACCCACGCCCTGCTTCGCCGGCACGGGCAGCTTCGATTGCCGCGTTAAGCGCAAGTAAGTTGGTCTGCTGGGAGATGCCCTTGATCACATCGAGAATGTGTCCGATGTTGTCGGTGCTGGCGTTAAGGGTTTCGATCTGGGTACAGGACAGGCTGATTTTCTGCGACAGTTCCGACATCGCCTGGATGGTTTGCTCGACCACTTTGCGCCCATCATCAGCTTGCTCACTGGCACCGCTGGCATGCTGCGAGGCATCAGCGGCGTTACGTGCGATTTCCTGGGTAGCGGCACCCAGCTCGTTGATAGCGGCAGCCACGCTGTTGGTACGTGCACTTTGTTCATCGGAGCCGATGATCGACGCGTTGGACGACGCCATTACGCGCTGGGACAGGTCATGCACCTGGCGGGTGGCCGAGGACACTTCGGAAATCGAGGCGTGGATCCGCTCGACAAACTGATTGAATGCGCTACCGACTTCGCCGAACTCATCTTTGCTGGTCACGTCGAGGCGGCGGGTCAGATCACCCTCGCCTTGGGCAATGTCCTGCATGGCAACGCCCATGGTGGTCAGCGGACGCAACAACACCTGAATCAGCACACTCAACAGTACGGCAATCGCCACCACGGCGATGAGCATTGCGATCAACGCTGAAGTGCGAAATTTACCCAGTGCGGCATAGGCTTTATCTTTGTCGATAGACAGACCGATGTACCAGTCAGCCCCCGGCAACCCGTTGATTGGTGTAAAGGATAGGATTCGGTCTTGTCCATTGAGGACAACCTCTTGGTTAACCTTCTCGATGCGCACCTGGGTGCCCGGGTAGATATCCTTGAGGTTTTTCATCACCTGGTCTTGGTCAGGACTGACGATGACCTGACCATCACCACTGACCAGGAATGCATGGCCAATACCGCCAAAATCCACCGAGTTGATGATCTTTACCAAGGTTTGCAGGCTCAAGTCGCCACCCACAACGCCCAACAACTCTCCGTTCTTCTTCACCGGCATGGCGATCGTCACGATCTGGCCGCCTACAGCCGCCATATAAGGCGGGGTAAGCATGGTTTTGTCGGCTGCTACGGCTTGCTTGTACCAAGGGCGCTGACGTGGGTCATAGCCTTCGGGCATCTTCGCGTCGGGGCGCTGAGTGAACACTCCATTGATTTGGCCAACGTAGGTGAACTGGAAGTTGGAGGTGAGCGCCGGTTGATCGACCAAGCCGGGAAGGTCGGCGGCGCTGCCTTGATGGGCAACGTTTTGTGCCAGGCTCTCGAGAACCAGGATGCGGCCGCTGAGCCAGTTCTGCACACTGCTGGCGGTAAGCTCTCCGGATTGCTGGATGGAGGACGCCAGGTTCTGCCTGATCGTGTTGCGCTGCAGGTAATCGTTGTAAAACGTGAATAGCGCGAAGGCCAGAACCACGACGCCTGACGCAGCCAGCAGAATTTTATGACTGAACTTGAGATTCATTTCATCGACTTCTTTTGCCAAAGGGGGGTGAGCGTGCCGAGTGGAACATTCCATGTATCGCGATAGGCGGACTCTGCGACCGCTCTATTTCGGTGCACGCATGGCTCGTCAGGCTTTCGGCCAGAAATCGATAAAACTTAGAGATTTGTGTGAATCTTCCGCTTTTAGCGTAAGAGAACGACAGGCGGTATGAGCACAGTCGACTATCAGCCACTTAGAGCCCTAAACGACAAAACCCCTGTCTGCGTAAGCAGACAGGGGTTTCGGAATTCAATCTTGACGATGACCTACTCTCACATGGGGAAACCCCACACTACCATCGGCGATGCATCGTTTCACTGCTGAGTTCGGGATGGGATCAGGTGGTTCCAATGCTCTATGGTCGTCAAGAAATTCTGTGTACCAGATCGTTGCGCTAGCAACGTGCTGGTGAAATTCATGGACTTCTACATAAACAAAACCCCTGTTTGCGTACGCAAACAGGGGTTCTGGAATTTAATCTTGACGATGACCTACTCTCACATGGGGAAACCCCACACTACCATCGGCGATGCATCGTTTCACTACTGAGTTCGGGATGGGATCAGGTGGTTCCAATGCTCTATGGTCGTCAAGAAATTCGGGTACTGAGTCGTGACCATGTGGCCTCGCTTCAGCAAATTGGGTATGCGATAGGTTTCGGTGTTTTGTGAGCATCGAACTTTCGGTTCATTGCGTCTTCACACACCGCAATCTGGCCTCTTTCGTCTTTCAACTAGGAGCAACAAATTGCTTGGGTGTTATATGGTCAAGCCTCACGGGCAATTAGTATTGGTTAGCTCAACGCCTCACAGCGCTTACACACCCAACCTATCAACGTCGTAGTCTTCGACGGCCCTTCAGGGGACTCAAGGTCCCAGTGAGATCTCATCTTGAGGCTAGTTTCCCGCTTAGATGCTTTCAGCGGTTATCTATTCCGAACATAGCTACCCGGCAATGCCACTGGCGTGACAACCGGAACACCAGAGGTTCGTCCACTCCGGTCCTCTCGTACTAGGAGCAGCCCCTCTCAAATCTCAAACGTCCACGGCAGATAGGGACCGAACTGTCTCACGACGTTCTAAACCCAGCTCGCGTACCACTTTAAATGGCGAACAGCCATACCCTTGGGACCGGCTTCAGCCCCAGGATGTGATGAGCCGACATCGAGGTGCCAAACACCGCCGTCGATATGAACTCTTGGGCGGTATCAGCCTGTTATCCCCGGAGTACCTTTTATCCGTTGAGCGATGGCCCTTCCATACAGAACCACCGGATCACTAAGACCTACTTTCGTACCTGCTCGACGTGTCTGTCTCGCAGTCAAGCGCGCTTTTGCCTTTATACTCTACGACCGATTTCCGACCGGTCTGAGCGCACCTTCGTACTCCTCCGTTACTCTTTAGGAGGAGACCGCCCCAGTCAAACTACCCACCATACACTGTCCTCGATCCGGATAACGGACCTGAGTTAGAACCTCAAAGTTGCCAGGGTGGTATTTCAAGGTTGGCTCCACGCGAACTGGCGTCCACGCTTCAAAGCCTCCCACCTATCCTACACAAGCAAATTCAAAGTCCAGTGCAAAGCTATAGTAAAGGTTCACGGGGTCTTTCCGTCTAGCCGCGGATACACTGCATCTTCACAGCGATTTCAATTTCACTGAGTCTCGGGTGGAGACAGCGCCGCCATCGTTACGCCATTCGTGCAGGTCGGAACTTACCCGACAAGGAATTTCGCTACCTTAGGACCGTTATAGTTACGGCCGCCGTTTACCGGGGCTTCGATCAAGAGCTTCGCGTTAGCTAACCCCATCAATTAACCTTCCGGCACCGGGCAGGCGTCACACCCTATACGTCCACTTTCGTGTTTGCAGAGTGCTGTGTTTTTAATAAACAGTCGCAGCGGCCTGGTATCTTCGACCGGCATGAGCTTACGGAGCAAGTCCTTCACCCTCACCGGCGCACCTTCTCCCGAAGTTACGGTGCCATTTTGCCTAGTTCCTTCACCCGAGTTCTCTCAAGCGCCTTGGTATTCTCTACCCAACCACCTGTGTCGGTTTGGGGTACGGTTCCTGGTTACCTGAAGCTTAGAAGCTTTTCTTGGAAGCATGGCATCAACCACTTCGTCGTCTAAAAGACAACTCGTCATCAGCTCTCGGCCTTAGAATCCCGGATTTACCTAAGATTCCAGCCTACCACCTTAAACTTGGACAACCAACGCCAAGCTGGCCTAGCCTTCTCCGTCCCTCCATCGCAATAACCAGAAGTACAGGAATATTAACCTGTTTTCCATCGACTACGCTTTTCAGCCTCGCCTTAGGGACCGACTAACCCTGCGTCGATTAACGTTGCGCAGGAAACCTTGGTCTTTCGGCGTGGGTGTTTTTCACACCCATTGTCGTTACTCATGTCAGCATTCGCACTTCTGATACCTCCAGCAAGCTTCTCAACTCACCTTCACAGGCTTACAGAACGCTCCTCTACCGCATCACTTGCGTGATACCCGTAGCTTCGGTGTATGGTTTGAGCCCCGTTACATCTTCCGCGCAGGCCGACTCGACTAGTGAGCTATTACGCTTTCTTTAAAGGGTGGCTGCTTCTAAGCCAACCTCCTAGCTGTCTAAGCCTTCCCACATCGTTTCCCACTTAACCATAACTTTGGGACCTTAGCTGACGGTCTGGGTTGTTTCCCTTTTCACGACGGACGTTAGCACCCGCCGTGTGTCTCCCATGCTCGGCACTTGTAGGTATTCGGAGTTTGCATCGGTTTGGTAAGTCGGGATGACCCCCTAGCCGAAACAGTGCTCTACCCCCTACAGTGATACATGAGGCGCTACCTAAATAGCTTTCGAGGAGAACCAGCTATCTCCGAGCTTGATTAGCCTTTCACTCCGATCCACAGGTCATCCGCTAACTTTTCAACGGTAGTCGGTTCGGTCCTCCAGTTAGTGTTACCCAACCTTCAACCTGCCCATGGATAGATCGCCCGGTTTCGGGTCTATTCCCAGCGACTAGACGCCCTATTAAGACTCGCTTTCGCTACGCCTCCCCTATTCGGTTAAGCTCGCCACTGAAAATAAGTCGCTGACCCATTATACAAAAGGTACGCAGTCACCCAACAAAGTGGGCTCCCACTGCTTGTACGCATACGGTTTCAGGATCTATTTCACTCCCCTCTCCGGGGTTCTTTTCGCCTTTCCCTCACGGTACTAGTTCACTATCGGTCAGTCAGTAGTATTTAGCCTTGGAGGATGGTCCCCCCATATTCAGACAAAGTTTCTCGTGCTCCGTCCTACTCGATTTCATGACTAAGAGATTTTCGCGTACAGGGCTATCACCCACTATGGCCGCACTTTCCAGAGCGTTCCGCTAATCTCAAAGCCACTTAAGGGCTAGTCCCCGTTCGCTCGCCACTACTAAGGGAATCTCGGTTGATTTCTTTTCCTCAGGGTACTTAGATGTTTCAGTTCCCCTGGTTCGCTCCATACACCTATGTATTCAGTGTAAGGTAACCATCTTATGATGGCTGGGTTCCCCCATTCAGACATCTCCGGATCAAAGTCTGTTTGCCGACTCCCCGAAGCTTTTCGCAGGCTACCACGTCTTTCATCGCCTCTGACTGCCAAGGCATCCACCGTATGCGCTTCTTCACTTGACCATATAACCCCAAGCAATCTGGTTATACTGTGAAGACAACATTCGCCGAAAATTCGATCATACTCAATTAAGAGCGACTCACAAATTTTACCTTAGCCTGAGCCGTTACCAGTGAAAGTAACGTCCAGTCTATCTTTCTATCACATACCCAAATTTTTAAAGAACGAACTAGTCAAAGACTAGAAATCAACATTCACCATCACAACGATGGAATGCTCATTTCTAAGCTTTCTACAAACAGAAGCAGTAGTGGTGGAGCCAAACGGGATCGAACCGTTGACCTCCTGCGTGCAAGGCAGGCGCTCTCCCAGCTGAGCTATGGCCCCGTATTTCTACAGGCGTTTCCCACACAAAATTGGTGGGTCTGGGCAGATTCGAACTGCCGACCTCACCCTTATCAGGGGTGCGCTCTAACCAACTGAGCTACAGACCCAATTTCGGGCTGCTTCTTTTCGTCTTCTTCAATGAATCAAGCAATTCGTGTGGGAACTTATGGAGCAGCTGATGTCGTCGATTAAGGAGGTGATCCAGCCGCAGGTTCCCCTACGGCTACCTTGTTACGACTTCACCCCAGTCATGAATCACACCGTGGTAACCGTCCTCCCGAAGGTTAGACTAGCTACTTCTGGTGCAACCCACTCCCATGGTGTGACGGGCGGTGTGTACAAGGCCCGGGAACGTATTCACCGCGACATTCTGATTCGCGATTACTAGCGATTCCGACTTCACGCAGTCGAGTTGCAGACTGCGATCCGGACTACGATCGGTTTTCTGGGATTAGCTCCACCTCGCGGCTTGGCAACCCTCTGTACCGACCATTGTAGCACGTGTGTAGCCCAGGCCGTAAGGGCCATGATGACTTGACGTCATCCCCACCTTCCTCCGGTTTGTCACCGGCAGTCTCCTTAGAGTGCCCACCATAACGTGCTGGTAACTAAGGACAAGGGTTGCGCTCGTTACGGGACTTAACCCAACATCTCACGACACGAGCTGACGACAGCCATGCAGCACCTGTCTCAATGTTCCCGAAGGCACCAATCCATCTCTGGAAAGTTCATTGGATGTCAAGGCCTGGTAAGGTTCTTCGCGTTGCTTCGAATTAAACCACATGCTCCACCGCTTGTGCGGGCCCCCGTCAATTCATTTGAGTTTTAACCTTGCGGCCGTACTCCCCAGGCGGTCAACTTAATGCGTTAGCTGCGCCACTAAGAGCTCAAGGCTCCCAACGGCTAGTTGACATCGTTTACGGCGTGGACTACCAGGGTATCTAATCCTGTTTGCTCCCCACGCTTTCGCACCTCAGTGTCAGTGTTGGTCCAGGTGGTCGCCTTCGCCACTGGTGTTCCTTCCTATATCTACGCATTTCACCGCTACACAGGAAATTCCACCACCCTCTACCACACTCTAGTCAGTCAGTTTTGAATGCAGTTCCCAGGTTGAGCCCGGGGATTTCACATCCAACTTAACAAACCACCTACGCGCGCTTTACGCCCAGTAATTCCGATTAACGCTTGCACCCTCTGTATTACCGCGGCTGCTGGCACAGAGTTAGCCGGTGCTTATTCTGTCGGTAACGTCAAAACAATCACGTATTAGGTAACTGCCCTTCCTCCCAACTTAAAGTGCTTTACAATCCGAAGACCTTCTTCACACACGCGGCATGGCTGGATCAGGCTTTCGCCCATTGTCCAATATTCCCCACTGCTGCCTCCCGTAGGAGTCTGGACCGTGTCTCAGTTCCAGTGTGACTGATCATCCTCTCAGACCAGTTACGGATCGTCGCCTTGGTGAGCCATTACCTCACCAACTAGCTAATCCGACCTAGGCTCATCTGATAGCGCAAGGCCCGAAGGTCCCCTGCTTTCTCCCGTAGGACGTATGCGGTATTAGCGTCCGTTTCCGAACGTTATCCCCCACTACCAGGCAGATTCCTAGGCATTACTCACCCGTCCGCCGCTCTCAAGAGAAGCAAGCTTCTCTCTACCGCTCGACTTGCATGTGTTAGGCCTGCCGCCAGCGTTCAATCTGAGCCATGATCAAACTCTTCAGTTCAAACATCTTTGGGTTTTTAAGAAACCCTAAACTTGGCTCAGCAATCGTTGGTTACATCTTTGATTTCTCGCGGAGTAACTTGTGATGCTGATAATCTTGTTGACTATCAGTCTGACTCCACAAGCACCCACACGAATTGCTTGATTCAGTTGTTAAAGAGCGGTTGGTTAAGAGCTATTCGTCTCAACCGAGGCGCGCATTCTACAGCAGCCTCATTTGCTGTCAAGCGGTTATTTTCAGAAGTTTTCGAAGATTTCTTCAACAACTTCAACCACTTGCGCTTGCGATCTCTCGTAAGCGGGAGGCGAATTCTACAGCGTTACACGCTGCTGTCAACACCTCTTTTTCAACTTCCTTTTGGCTTCGATGGACTGAAGCAACCTGCTATCGAAACCTACTTAACTCATTGTTTACCAAGGAGTTTTCCGTTTCGACTGCGCCGGAAGTGGGGCGAATTATAGGCGCACAGAATCTGCCGTCAACTTCTAATTTCGTTTTCTTATCAAATAGTTAGGATTGATCATAAAACGAACGACAGATACCTCTTCTATATAGAGAGCGCACTCAGATGACGCCAGCCTTTCTTAAAGCATCCACATTCAACGGCGTCAGCCCCAGTACACTCTGCAGCACTTGAAGCGTGTGCTCACCCAGCAGCGGCGGCGCACTGCGATACTCCACAGGCGTCTTGGAAAGACGGATCGGGCTGGCGACCTGAGGCACCATCCCCGCCAAAGCATGAGGCAGCTCCATGGCCAACCCCCGCGCCTTGACCTGCGGATCAGCGAACATCTGCGCCAGATCATTGATCGGCCCACACGGCACGCCTACTTTCTCCAGTTGCGATACCCACTCTGCCGTGGTCTTGAAGACCGTCGCCTGACGAATCAACGGGATCAGCGCCACACGATTGGCAACCCGCATCTTGTTAGTAGAGAACTGCGGATCATCCGCCCACTGTGGCTGCCCAGCCACCTCGGCGAACTTGCGAAACTGCCCGTCATTTCCCACCGTCAGAATGAAATCACCATCGGCCGTAGGAAAGTCCTGATAAGGCACGATATTCGGATGCGCGTTGCCCAGGCGTTTTGGCGAGACTCCCGTCGTCAGGTAATTCATCGCCTGATTAGCCAGGCAAGCCACCTGTACATCCAGCAGCGCCATATCAATATGCTGCCCGCCGCCGTCGTGATCCCGGTGGGCAAGGGCGGCCAGGATAGCCACGGTTGAATAAAGCCCCGTGAGAATATCGGTCAATGCCACCCCAACCTTTACCGGCCCCGCGCCATCATCCCCTTCAGGCCGACCGGTCAGGCTCATCAACCCACCCAGTCCTTGAATCATGAAGTCATAGCCGGCACGCGTGGCATAAGGTCCGGTCTGGCCAAAGCCGGTGATCGAGCAATAGATCAGCTCCGGATTTATCTCCTTGAGCGACTCATAATCCAAACCATAAGCCGCCAGGCCACCGACTTTGAAGTTCTCGATCAGAATGTCCGACTTGGCAGCCAGGTCACGCACCAGCCTCTGCCCCTCAGGCTTGGTGAAGTCGATGGTCACCGATTCTTTATTTCGGTTGGCCGACAGGTAATACGCCGCCTCACTGGTGTTCTCACCATAAGCATCCTTGAGGAAGGGCGGCCCCCAGGCGCGCGTGTCGTCACCATTGCCCGGCCTTTCGACCTTGATTACCTCGGCCCCGAGGTCCGCAAGTATCTGTCCGGACCAAGGGCCCGCCAGTACTCGCGATAAATCCAGTACTCGCAGATGCGAAAGCGCGCCCATGCCCATGCTCCTATTAATAGAACGCCTGAAGACCGGTTTGCGCGCGCCCCAGGATCAAGGCATGCACGTCATGGGTACCTTCATAGGTGTTGACCACCTCCAGGTTGACCAAATGGCGCGCCACCCCAAACTCGTCGGAGATGCCGTTACCACCCAGCATGTCCCGGGCCATACGCGCGATATCCAGGGACTTGCCGCATGAGTTGCGCTTCATGATCGAAGTGATCTCGACCGCCGCCGTCCCTTCATCCTTCATCCGACCCAACCGCAGGCAGCCTTGCAGCGCCAACGTGATCTCGGTCTGCATGTCGGCCAGCTTCTTCTGGATCAACTGCGTCGCGGCCAATGGCCGGCCAAACTGGTGGCGATCAAGGGTGTACTGACGCGCGGTATGCCAGCAGAACTCCGCAGCGCCCAACGCGCCCCAGGAGATGCCGTATCGTGCCGAATTCAGGCAAGTAAAAGGTCCCTTCAAGCCACGCACATCCGGAAAGATGTTCTCTTCCGGGACAAATACGTTATCCATCACGATTTCGCCGGTGATGGACGCCCGCAGGCCGACCTTGCCGTGAATCGCCGGCGCGCTCAGGCCTTTCCAGCCCTTCTCCAGGACAAAACCGCGTATGTCGCCAGCGTCGTCCTTGCCCCACACCACAAACACGTCGGCGATCGGGCTGTTGGTAATCCACATCTTCGCGCCGCTCAGGCTGTAGCCGCCCTCCACTTTGCGCGCACGCGTGATCATCGCGCCTGGATCAGAACCATGATTGGGCTCGGTGAGACCGAAGCAGCCGATCCATTCGCCCGAGGCCAATTTCGGCAGGTACTTTTGCTTTTGCGCCTCGGTACCGAATTCATTGATCGGCACCATTACCAGTGAGGACTGCACACTCATCATCGAGCGATAACCGGAATCGACACGCTCGACTTCACGGGCAATCAACCCATAGCTGACGTAGTTCAAGCCACTGCCACCGTATTGCTCGGGAATCATCGCTCCCAACAAGCCGGTTTCGCCCATCTCGCGGAAGATCGCAGGGTCGGTCTTTTCATGACGGAAAGCTTCAAGCACTCGAGGCGCCAACTTGTCCTGAGCAAATTGCTCGGCACTGTCACGCACCATGCGCTCTTCTTCGGTGAGCTGTTGATCCAGCAGCAATGGATCGATCCAGTTGAAGCTTGCCTTGCCAGCCATGAATAAGTCCTCACGAAAAGAATCAAACGTCGTGCATGCAGACTAGGTCGGGACGGTACAGAGGGCAAACGAGGTTTCTGCATGAGCTTGTGCTAATTTCTCACTTCGTGATGCTAGATAAGGCCAAAAATGCGCCTTACATGTGAGGACAATGTACATGCGCAGAAAAATCCCCAGCACTACCGCGCTGATCAGTTTTGAAGCAGCGGCCCGCCACGAGAGCTTTACCAAGGCGGCGCAGGAGCTTTCCATCACGCAAGGCGCGATCTGCCGACAGATCGCCAGCCTTGAAGAGTTTTTGAGTGTCGAACTGTTTCGGCGCTCGCGGCGCGGAGTGAAGCTGACCGAGGCAGGGCTGTCCTATAGCCGCAGAGTGGCTAAGCAACTGGATGCGGTGGAGCGCGACACCCTTTCCGTCATGGGCCAGCAGGGTGCGAATGTGATCGAACTGGCGGTGGTACCGACGTTTGGCACCCAATGGCTGATCCCGCGCCTGAAGGACTTCCAACAGCAGCATCCGGAAGTGACGGTCAACCTGACCAACCGCACACGCCCCTTCCTGTTTGCCGACACCGAGTTCGACGCTGCGATCTACTTCGGCGATGCCGACTGGTCCGGCACGGAATCCCATCGGCTCATGGGTGAAAACCCTGTGCCCGTCTGCAGCCCACGCTTACTCGGCGACCTTGCGCACTTCACTCCTCGGGAAATCGCCGAACTGCCTCTGCTGCAGCAGACAACCCGCCCTTATGCCTGGCGCCAGTGGTTCAACGCCCAGCAACTGAGCGTCCCCCGCGACATGACAGGCCCGCGTTACGAGCTATTCTCAATGTTGTCCCAGGCAGCTATGCATGACATGGGCATCGCGTTGATCCCGCCCTTCTTGATCCAGCGGGAGTTACAGGAGAAACAGTTGGTAATCGCCGCTAACCAGACCCTGAGCAGCGATAAGGCCTATTACTTGATGATTCCAGACCGAAAGGTCGAATCTGCTTCATTGCATGCGTTCCGAGACTGGCTTATCGGCCAATCTCAGCGCTACAACCCCAATATTTAAAGGCATATGGCAATTTATTGACCTTGTAGTCAGATAAATAAAAGCCCTACAGATATACGTAGATGTCGCATTTGAACAGACTGTACCTGCCGAACACAGATGAGGCTCAAAGCCATGATTTTCATGGCCTATAGCGACCATCACGGGTCAATAACCGACTATTCACCATGACCATGTGGAAACCGTATATTTCACTACAAAAGTGCTTAACAGCCTGTATTCAATAAGGTTATTCCTGTGCATTGCGACAATCAGTCACAGGGTGACTTGTAGTTAATTTTTCGTCACCCGTCATAATCCCTTGAAGGCCGTAAAGTTCGCCTGCAAAATGCCGCGCCCCGCTGTCATTTCAGCGGGATCGTGCTGATCGGCCGCCCCAGCTGCGCCACTCACGGCGCACTGGCCTTTTTACAAAAAGATCAAAAGCAAAAAGATCATGCAGGAGATTTGACGTGCACATTGGTGTTCCTCTCGAAACCCAGACCGGTGAAACGCGGGTGGCTGCCACCCCGGAAACCATCAAGAAGCTGATCGGCCAGGGCCATAAGGTCACTGTACAAAGCGGCGCAGGCATTAAAGCCAGCATCGTCGACAGTGCCTATGAAACGGCAGGCGCAACCATTGGCAGCGCCAACGATGCGTTTGGCGCTGAACTGATCCTCAAGGTGGTTGCCCCCAGCGACAGCGAACTGGCGCTGATCAAAAGCGGCACCGTATTGGTGGGCATGCTCAATCCGTTCAGCAACGAAACCATCGCCAAGCTCGCAGAATGCGGCATCACGGCCTTCGCTCTCGAAGCCGCGCCACGCACCTCGCGGGCCCAGAGCCTGGATGTGCTGTCTTCACAAGCCAACATCGCCGGTTACAAGGCGGTATTGCTGGCTGCCCACCACTACCCGCGCTTCATGCCGATGTTGATGACCGCCGCAGGCACCGTGAAAGCGGCCCGCGTGCTGATCCTTGGCGCTGGCGTCGCCGGTTTGCAGGCCATTGCCACGGCGAAACGCCTGGGTGCAGTAATCGAAGCCTCTGATGTACGCCCGGCCGTAAAGGAACAGATCGAATCCCTCGGCGCCAAGTTCGTCGATGTGCCTTACGAAACCGATGAGGAACGTGAATGCGCGGTCGGCGTCGGTGGTTACGCACGCCCGATGCCCACCAGTTGGATGCAGCGCCAGGCCCTGGCTGTGCACGAGCGCGCCAAGCAAGCCGATATCGTCATCACCACGGCATTGATCCCCGGTCGTAAAGCACCGACCTTGCTCAGCGCCGAAACCGTCGCACAGATGAAGCCGGGCTCGGTTGTCATTGACCTCGCGGCAGCCCAGGGCGGCAACTGCCCGCTGACGGTCGCAGATCAAGTGGTGGTGGAAAACGGCGTGATCATTTGCGGCCCGACCAACCTGGCCGGCGCCGTGGCCGCCGATGCGTCGGCCTTGTATGCACGCAACCTGCTGGACTTCCTGAAGCTGGTGTTCACCAAGGAAGGGCAGTTTGAAATCAACCTCGAAGACGACATCGTCGCCGCGTGCCTGATGTGCCGCGACGGCCAAGTCATCCGCAAAAACGCCTAAGCAGGGATTCAGACGATGGAAGAGCTTATCTCCCCCGGTATCTACAACCTGATCATCTTTGTGCTGGCGATTTATGTCGGTTACCACGTGGTCTGGAACGTGACACCCGCGCTGCACACGCCGTTGATGGCCGTGACCAACGCCATTTCGGCTATCGTAATCGTCGGCGCCATGCTCGCCGCCGCTCTCACGGTGACGCCGCTGGGCAAGACGATGGGCACCCTGGCCGTGGTGCTGGCAGCGGTCAACGTATTTGGTGGCTTTCTGGTCACGCGGCGCATGCTTGAGATGTTCAAGAAAAAAGCCCCGAAAGTAAAAGAAGAGGCGCCAAAGTAATGAGCATGAACCTCGTCACGACGCTCTACCTGATTGCGTCGATCTGTTTCATCCAAGCCCTCAAAGGCCTCTCGCACCCGACCACTTCGCGGCGCGGCAATCTGTTCGGCATGCTCGGCATGGCGCTGGCGGTACTCACCACCGTCGGCCTCATCTATAAGCTCGGCGCTGAGCTGGCGACTGCCGGTATCGGTTACGTGATCGTCGGCCTGCTGATCGGCGGCACCGCCGGCTCGATCATGGCCAAGCGCGTAGAAATGACCAAGATGCCGGAGCTGGTAGCTTTCATGCACAGCATGATCGGCCTGGCCGCAGTGTTTATCGCCATCGCAGCTGTCGTCGAGCCGCAATCGCTGGGCATCGTCAAACACCTGGGCGACGCGATTCCTGCGGGCAACCGCCTGGAGCTGTTCCTCGGCGCCGCCATCGGCGCAATCACCTTCTCCGGTTCGGTGATCGCCTTCGGCAAGCTGTCGGGCAAGTACAAGTTCCGCCTGTTCCAGGGCGCACCGGTACAGTTCGGTGGCCAGCACAAGCTCAACCTGGTGCTGGGCCTGCTCACGCTGGGCCTGGGCCTGGCGTTCATGTTCACCGGCAACCTGACTGCCTTCGCAGTGATGCTGGCCCTGGCCTTTGTCCTGGGCGTGCTGATCATCATCCCGATCGGCGGCGCCGACATGCCGGTCGTCGTGTCGATGCTCAACAGCTACTCCGGCTGGGCAGCGGCGGGCATCGGCTTCTCGCTGAACAATTCGATGCTGATCATCGCCGGCTCCCTGGTGGGTTCCAGCGGCGCGATCCTCTCGTACATCATGTGCAAGGCGATGAACCGTTCCTTCTTTAATGTACTGCTCGGCGGTTTTGGCAATACGCCAGACGCCGCCGCTGCGACCGGCTCCAAAGAAGCACGCCCGGTGAAGTCCGGCTCGGCCGACGATGCCACGTTCCTGCTGACCAACGCCGACACCGTGATCATCGTGCCGGGCTACGGTCTGGCAGTGGCCCGGGCGCAGCACGCGCTCAAGGAACTGACCGAGAAGCTGACGCACCGCGGCGTGACAGTGAAGTATGCGATCCACCCGGTGGCGGGCCGTATGCCTGGGCACATGAACGTACTGCTCGCCGAAGCAGAAGTACCGTACGACCAAGTGTTCGAGATGGAGGACATCAACTCCGAGTTCGGCCAGGCCGACGTGGTACTGGTGCTGGGCGCCAACGACGTGGTCAACCCGGCCGCCAAGAACGATCCGAACTCACCGATCGCCGGCATGCCGATCCTTGAAGCGTTCAAGGCCAAGACCATCATCGTCAACAAGCGCTCGATGGCCAGCGGCTACGCGGGCCTGGATAACGAGTTGTTCTACCTGGACAAGACCATGATGGTCTTTGGCGATGCCAAGAAGGTCATCGAAGACATGGTCAAGGCCGTCGAATAACACTGCGCCAGCGCAACACCCAAAACCCTGGCCTCACGTAGGCTGGGGTTTTTTCGTTCCCATGCTCTGCGTGGGAATGCAGCCGGGGACGTTGCACGTCCCGCTTGCACACTCATATGAAACCCGACCAAAGGCTCTAAATCGCTACTCGGCATTCGACCATGGTAGCGGGCCGAAACTTTTTGAAATCACTACACTGCCCACCTTGCTTCCGTAGCCCGAGATAACCATTCATGTACCGTGATCGTATCCGCTTGCCTTCATTGTTGAACAAGGTCATGAGCGCGGCAGACGCCGCCGCACTGATCGAAGACGGCATGACCGTCGGCATGAGCGGCTTCACCCGTGCCGGTGAAGCCAAGGCCGTTCCTCACGCCCTGGCCGAGCGCGCCAAGACTTCCCCGCTGAAAATCACCCTGATGACCGGCGCCAGCCTGGGCAACGACCTGGACAAGCAATTGACCGAAGCCGGCGTACTCTCACGCCGCATGCCCTTCCAAGTCGACAGCACGCTGCGCAAGGCGATCAATGCGGGCGAGGTGATGTTTATCGACCAGCACCTGTCGGAAACTGTCGAGCAACTGCGCAATAACCAGCTCAAGTTACCGGACATCGCGGTAATCGAAGCCGTTGCAATCACCGAGCTTGGGCATATCGTGCCCACCACCTCGGTAGGCAACTCGGCCAGCTTCGCGATTTTTGCCAAGCAAGTGATCGTCGAGATCAACTTGGCGCACAATCCGAACCTGGAAGGGCTGCACGATATTTACATCCCCTCCTACCGGCCAACCCGCACGCCGATTCCGCTGGTTAAAGTCGACGACCGCATTGGCAGCCCGGCGATTCCTATCCCGCCCGAGAAGATCGTCGCCATCGTGATCACCAATCAGGCCGATTCTGCGTCCACCGTGACGCCACCCGACGCCGATACCCAAGGCATCGCCAATCACCTGATCAACTTTCTGAAACAGGAAGTAGACGCCGGCCGCATGACCAACAAGCTCGGCCCGCTGCAGGCCGGTATCGGCAATATCGCTAACGCGGTGATGTGTGGCCTGATTGACTCGCCGTTCGAAGACTTGACCATGTATTCGGAAGTGCTGCAGGACTCGACGTTCGACTTGATCGACGCCGGCAAGCTGAGCTTCGCCTCCGGCAGCTCGATTACCCTGTCGGAGCGGCGCAATGCCGACGTGTTTGGCAATCTTGAGCACTACAAGGACAAATTGGTGCTGCGCCCGCAGGAAATTTCCAACCATCCTGAAGTGGTGCGTCGCCTGGGCATTATTGGTATCAACACCGCGTTGGAGTTCGATATCTACGGCAACGTCAACTCCACCCACGTTTGCGGCACGCGAATGATGAACGGTATTGGCGGCTCCGGGGACTTTGCGCGCAATGCGCACCTGGCGATCTTCGTGACCAAGTCGATTGCCAAAGGCGGCGCGATTTCCAGCGTGGTACCGATGGTGAGCCATGTGGACCACACCGAACATGACGTAGACATCCTGGTGACCGAAGTGGGCCTGGCCGACTTGCGTGGCCTGGCGCCACGGGAGCGGGCCCGAGTGATCATCGACAACTGTGTGCACCCGGCGTATCGCGATGCGCTGAACAGTTACTTCGAGGCTGCCTGCGCGCTTGGCGGGCATACCCCGCACATCCTGCGTGATGCACTGAGCTGGCACATTAATCTGGAAGAAACCGGACACATGCTCAAGGCTTGAGGGGTACACAACCGGGTTGATGCCTGAACAGTTTCATCGACCCGGTCGTTTAAGCGGTGGTTACGTAAAAAACTGTACTGCTGTACCGGTCATTTCCTACCGAAATATCCTACGACCTACCTCTAAAATGCCTATTTCGCACTGTTTCAGTGCAAGCAGGTACAGTTGCCCTCATTTCGTACCGTACAGCCTCTATAAACAGTTAACTGGCCCCTCACAATACAGGTGAACTGTATCTAGAGAGTCTTGCGCGGGAGGAGGATGATTGGCATCAGTTAAACCACTACCTAATCCCGCCACAAGCGGAAGGATGTCATCATGGAACGTACACTCAGTTCCGAACTGTTCTTCGAAGAAAAAGCTGTTAACACCCAGGCTTCCCTGCCTCTGCGCGTTCTCGCTAACCTGATGTTGTGGCAGCGCCGCATCTCCAGCCGCCACCAACTGGCTCGCCTGGATTCGCGTCTGCTGGCCGATGCTGGTATCAGCGAAGCTCAACGCTACGAAGAGCTGAGCAAGCCGTTCTGGCGCTGATTGGCGCTCGCTGGCCCTGACCTGCCGGGTCCACTGCCAGCACTCTGATTTGTCAAAGCAAAGCCCGCCCCGGGAAACCGGAGGCGGGCTTTGCTGTTTCTGATGCGATGCAATTGAAACAGCGACGATCTGCCGAACCAATACAGTTTTTATATCTTAAAATATAACCATAACAGTTAAACGACGACTTCCGAATGGACAAGCGGTGGCCTAATATCCAATCACTACGTGGCGAACCTTGTAGAACGGGCGTCAGATGCCCAAATGCCAACGTCCGTTTCATTGTGGCCACTCTGTGCCACTTTATTTGCTCATCTACAGGAGTTACCCCATGTCCCGTCTTCGCCTGCTGTGCACTGCCGCCCTGTTGGCCGTTGCTGCCAATGCCAACGCGAGCAGCTTTATCGTCACCACCGATTCGATCGTTGGCGCACTGAAAGCCACTTCCGATGCCACCTCTGATGCCACGTCCTCCCTGCGCGACAACAAAGTGGTGCGAGCCGCCCGTGACGACGCGGCCAGTTTTGTCGCCAGCGAAGGCGCCATTCGAGGTGTGAAACTGGAAAGCGCCCTGGCCCAGATCCGCCAACAGGCGCCGCAGTTGAACACCGCCACTGACGCTCAATTGGCCCAGGCCATCCTGGCGATCTAAAACCAGGGGAAGGGCCAGTCGCACTGGCCCTCATCCGGTCATTGCGCTAGCCTTGGCGCTCGTTTTCAGTTGTCGAGTCCCATGGCTTTTTCATACCGTCTGTTGATTGTTCCTGTGATGTTCTGCGCCTGCTGGGCACCGCCGGCTTCGGCCTTTGACGTGTCCATCCAGAGCACCGTTGTCAGCGCGTACGCCACCAGCAAGGTGACCTCTGCGCCGTTCGACAACAAATTGGTACGGGTTGCCAAGGATGATGCTGCTGCTTTCATTGCCACTGACGGCCAATGGCGGGGCGCACGCTTGGAGTCCGCGCTGGATTACCTGCGCCGTACCCAGCCAAAACTTCATGCGAGCGACCTTGAACTGGCGCAGGCAATTCTCGTCCAATAATCATCTTTGTATGTCCATCTTTGTATTGGAGTCACCCCATGCGTAGCCCGTTGATCATCGCCGCCCTCGGCCTGCTGTTTTTGGCCGATGTCGCCCAGGCGCAAACCCTGAAGGCCACCAGTAACATTATCGTCCGTGCTTCGGCGCGCACTATTGATTTCACCTCGGACACCACCACCTCCATCCGCGACTCCAAAATCGTGCGCGAAGCCCACGATGATGCCGCCAGCTTCGTCGCCACCAACGGCGAGATCCGTGGCGCGCAACTTGAGGCGGCGTTCGACACCTTGCGCACCCGCGTGCCGGAAGCCCGTGATGCCAGCGACCAGACGCTCGCCGAAGCTATCCTCGCTCTGTGAGGCGAATCAACGCCTGGCTCCTGGCCGGGGCCGTGCTGCTGTGTGCCGGTACAGCCCAGGCCGGCCTGCAACTGCGGCTCAAGACCGATGGCTTGAGCCCGGCGGAACGGCAGGCCAGCCAGGCGTTGCTCGATGAAGCGATGGGCGCCTTGCCGCCGCGTTTCATCGAGCAGTTGGACCGCCGTATCGACGTCGGCTGGACCGACAAGATGCCTGAAAACGCTTATGGCCAGGCCTCCCTGGTGTCCGAACTGGACCTCAACCAGAACCTGCTTGCCAGCCTGACCGACGGCAGCGCCGCCACGCAGAAAACCAACCGCCCCCACGGCACCGTGCGCAAGGAAATGCTCGCCACCGTGCTGCATGAACTGACCCATATCTACGACCGTGCGCGCCTCTGGTCCAAAGACGAGCGAGCCCTGATCCAGCGATGCAGCCGCCAGAACAGCATCACCGGTTTGATTGGCCTGCCCGATCAATGCCGTGGCCAGAATGACCGGCGCTTCACGCTCAGTGACGACCCACGCTTGCTGGACCTCGCCGGCTGGCCGCAATACGTCGGCCGTCGCGGCGAACGCGAACAGCACAATAATCAAGTGGTGCGCAGCCCGGACATCTACGAAACCACCAGCCCGCTGGAATTCGTCGCGGTCAACATGGAGTACTTCCTCCTCGACCCAAGCTACGCGTGCCGCCGCCCCGCGCTGGCGCGCTATTACAAGGAACATTTCGGCTGGGCACCGCCCGGGCAGGACGCCTGCGGCAATACCTACGCGTTTTTGAACGCCGGCAATGACTTCGCCAAGACCCCGCTGGGCCAGATCGACCCGGAGCGCGTGTACGAAATCGACTACCTGCTCGCCGAAGCCAACCAGAATCTGGTAAGCCGCTGGGGCCATAGCATGCTGCGCCTGGTGATCTGCGCGCCGGGCCGTCCGCGCGGGCCGGATTGCCGGCTGGACCTGGATCAGCATCTGGTGTTGTCCTACCGCGCCTTCGTCGGTGACGTACAGCTGTCGAGCTGGGATGGCCTGGTGGGCAAATACCCGTCGCGCCTGTTTGTGCTGCCGCTGGCCCAGGTCATCGACGAATACACCAAGACCGAGCTGCGCGGCTTGGCATCCGTACCGCTGAAGCTCAACCGCCAGGAAATCAACGACACGGTCGAACATGCCGCCGAGATGCACTGGAGCTACGACGGCAACTACTTCTTTATTTCCAACAACTGCGCGGTAGAAAGCCTGAAGCTTTTGCGCAGCGGCAGCGCCAACCCCCAATTGACCGGCCTGGACAACATCACCCCCAACGGCTTGCTGGAAGTGCTCAACGCCCGTGGGTTGGCCGATACCAGCGTGCTGAACGACAAGCGCGAGGCGTTGCGCCTGGGTTATCACTTCGACTCGTTCCGCGAGCGCTACCAGGCGATGTTCGATGTACTGCGCAAGCGTCTGCCGATCAAGCAGACCCAAGTCGAAGAGTGGCTGTCGCTGAATGCGCAAGAGCGCCGCCAATGGTTCAGCCAGGCCGATTTGCGCACCAGCGCCGCGTTGCTGTTGCTGGAACAAGCCAGCTATCGCAAACAACTGATGCTCGCCCAGGACGAGGTCAAACAACGCTACCTCAATGCCCGGGAGCTGAAAAACGGCGGCATGGAGAAAGCCAATAACACGCTGCAGCAAATTCTCGCCAACAGCGGCTTCCTCAGCCGTCCGGCCGAACTGCTCGACAGTGGTGGCTACGGCCTGCCGCAACCTTCAGAAGCCAAGCGGCTGGAATCGGAAAGTGCCGAGCGCCAGAAGCAACTGCAATCGCTTACCGGTGAACTGGATAAAGAGGTGAGGGCGCTGCTCGAGCCTGCCCGTGCTGCCGAGATTGCCGCTTGCGAAGCCAATCTCAAGCAGATGGGCGAACATCTGCGGGCGTTGCACAAGGCGGCCGGTGGTCTTGAACTGCCCTGAAGATTCAGCGGTACGCAAAACCCAATTGTGGGAGGGGGCTTGCTCCCGATGGCATTGGGTCAGCTGATACATGTGCTGGCTGACCCACCGCTATCGGGAGCAAGCCCCCTCCCACATTTGTATCTGAATAAGCCTCACGACCGAGTATCACCCGTTTTCTCAGCGAAAGCTGGCTGAAAGCTTACCCGTCTAGGATCACCCCCACTGTCGGCAACAGACCGACTATTAACAACAACAATGGTGATTCTCGATGTCCGCCCGTACCCGCCTGTTTGCCCTAGCTCCCCCCGTACGCCACGTGCCTTTCGTTCTGCGCTGACCCCACCCGGTTCGCCATTCCCTAGCCGCGCTACGCCTGGAGTATTCCTATGCTGACTTTCCTTGGCTTTGCCATGGTCATCACGTTCATGTTCCTGATCATGACCAAGCGCCTGTCTGCGCTGATCGCCTTGATCATCGTGCCTATCCTGTTCGCGCTGTTCGGCGGTTTCGCGCCGAAGATCGGCCCGATGATGCTCGAAGGCATCACCAAGCTCGCGCCGACCGGCGTGATGCTGATGTTCGCCATCCTCTATTTTGCTCTGATGATCGACTCCGGCCTGTTCGACCCGGCCGTGCGCAAGATCCTCAAGATGGTCAAGGGCGACCCGCTGAAAGTCTCGGTTGGCACCGCCGTGCTGGCCCTGGTGGTGTCCCTCGACGGTGACGGCGCCACCACTTACATGATCTGCGTCGCCGCCATGTTGCCGCTGTACCAGCGCATCGGCATGAGCCCGCGGATCATGGCCGGCCTGATCATTCTTGCCGGTGGCGTGATGAACATGACCCCCTGGGGTGGGCCGACGGCCCGCGCCGCCAGTGCGCTGCATGTGGACCCATCGGACATCTTCGTGCCGATGATCCCGGCCATGGCCGCCGGCGTGGTGGCGATCCTGGTGATTGCCTATATGTACGGCAAGCGCGAGCGCGCCCGCCTGGGTGAACTGCACCTGCAGGGCGACGAGATCGACCACAGCGACATCAGCGTGTCGCAATTCCCCGACGCCCGCCGTCCGAAGCTGATCTGGTTCAACGGCGCGCTGACCCTTGCGCTGATGTGCACGCTCATCGCCGGCCTGTTGCCGCTGCCGGTGCTGTTCATGGTGGCGTTCAGTATCGCGATGATCGTCAACTACCCGTGCCTGCAGCAACAGAAAGACCGCGTCGCGGCCCACGCCGGCAGCGTATTGGCGGTGGTCGGGTTGATCTTCGCCGCCGGTATCTTCACCGGCATCCTGTCGGGCACTGGCATGGTCGATGCAATGTCCAAGAGCCTGCTGGCGGTCATCCCTGAAGCCATGGGCCCGTACCTGGCGGTGATCACTGCGCTGGTGAGCATGCCGTTCACCTTCTTCATGTCCAACGATGCGTTCTATTATGGCGTGCTGCCGGTACTGGCCGAAGCCGCCAGCCACTACGGCATCACCGCTGTGGAAATGGCGCGTGCGTCGATCGTCGGGCAACCGGTGCATCTGCTGAGCCCACTGGTACCCTCGACCTACCTGCTGGTCGCGCTGGCGGGTATCGAGTTTGGCGATCACCAGCGCTTCACCCTCAAGTGGGCAGTACTGGTATGCCTGTGCATAATGTTCGCCGCGTTGCTGATGGGGATTTTTCCGCTGTTCAGCACTCTATAATCGTACCGACTCACCTACCGCGCGGCGCTACAGCTTGCGCGGTCTAACATTTGCTCAAAGGAATACACATGGAATGGCTGACCAATCCGGAAATCTGGATTGCCTTCTTCACCCTGACGGCCCTCGAGATCGTCCTGGGCATCGATAACATCATCATGATTTCGATCCTGGTCAGCCGCATGCCCAAGCACATGCAGGCACGCACCCGGATCTTCGGCCTCGCGCTGGCGATGGTCACGCGTATCCTGTTGCTGCTGTCGATCACCTGGGTCATGCAACTGACCGCCGACCTGTTCGTAGTGTTCGGCGAGGGCATTTCCGGTCGCGACCTGATCCTGTTCTTCGGTGGCCTGTTCCTGTTGTGGAAAAGCTCCCAGGAGATGTACCACGCCCTGGAAGGTGAAGATGAAACCAACGACGAGCCTAAAGGCGCCGGCGGCAAGTTCATCTACACCATCATCCAGATTGCGATCATCGACATTGTGTTCTCCCTGGATTCGGTCATCACCGCCGTCGGCATGGTTTCTCATGTGCCGGTAATGATTGCCGCTATCGTGGTTGCCGTACTGGTGATGATGCTGGCCGCTGGCACCATCAGCGAATTCATCGACAAGCACCCGTCGCTGAAGATGCTGGCGCTGTCGTTCCTGCTGGTAGTGGGTACCGTGCTGATCGCCGAATCCTTCGACGTGCACGTGCCAAAAGGCTACGTCTACTTCGCCATGGCGTTCTCGCTGGCAGTGGAAGCGGTGAACATCAAGATGCGCACTGCCATCGCGAAAAAGAAGAAACAGCAGGACCCGGTGAAACTGCGCAAGGACGTTCCGGGTCAATAAACCTGTAGGAGCGAGCTTGCTCGCGAAGAACCCAAGGACAACGCGTTAAACCAGGCAGTATGCGTAATCGTTGACGTTCTTCGCGAGCAAGCTCGCTCCTACATATGACAGTTTTGTTTCAATCCCGAGTTTAGCTATGCGATGCTGGCGCAGAGCCCATTCGCCAACTACAGCTTAAGTACAAGACGTAGAACGGCACGCGGCAACTTTCCTTCGCTCCTGTTGGAGCGCACCCACACGGGGGGCCGAGCATGCTGACCTTGCTCAATCTGCTTTCCGCCGTGACCCTGCTTATCTGGGGCACGCACATCGTCCGTACCGGCATCCTGCGGGTCTACGGCTCCAACTTGCGCCAAGTCATCGGGCAGAACATGTCCAAGCGCTGGCTGGCGTTTGTCGCCGGTATCCTGGTGACGGCCATGGTGCAAAGCAGCAATGCCACGGCGATGCTGGTGACGTCCTTTGTCGGCCAAGGGCTGATGAGCCTTACGCCCGCCTTGGCCACCATGCTCGGCGCCGACGTCGGCACCGCGTTGATGGCGCGGGTACTCACCCTGGACCTGTCCTGGTTATCGCCGCTGTTGATCTTCCTCGGGGTGATTTTTTTCCTGTCGCGCAAACAGACGCGGGCCGGGCAACTCGGCCGGGTCGGGATCGGCCTCGGGCTGATCATTCTCGCCTTGCAATTGATCGTCGAAGCCGCCGGGCCGATTACCCATGCCCAAGGTGTCAAAGTCATCTTCGCTTCGCTGACCGGCGACATCTTGCTCGATGCCCTGGTCGGTGCGCTGTTCGCGATGATTTCCTACTCCAGCCTCGCCGCCGTGCTGCTGACGGCAACGCTGGCCGGTGCCGGCGTGATCGGTTTGCACGTGGCCATCGGCCTGGTGATCGGCGCCAACATCGGCAGTGGCATCCTGGCCTTTCTCAGCACCAGCATGCAGAACACCGCCGGGCGGCAAGTCGCCCTGGGCAGCCTGTTGTACAAGTTGATCGGCCTGCTGTTGATCATTCCGGTACTCGACCCCCTCGTAAGCTGGATGGACGGCCTGGACTACAGCACTCAGGCCATGGTCATCACGTTCCACCTGCTCTACAACGTCAGCCGCTGCCTGATTCTGTTGCCTACCATTGGCCCGATGGCACGGCTGTGCGAATGGCTGCTGCCGGAGCGTCCCGAGACCGATGGCAAAGCCAAGCCGCGCCATCTGGACCTGGCCTCACTGAATACGCCGAGCCTGGCGCTGGCCAACGCCGCCCGCGAAACCCTGCGGCTCGGCGACCTGATCGACAACATGCTCACCTCGATGCAGGAAGTGCTGCGCGGCAAACAAACCGCCATTACCCAGGAAATGCGCAGCCTCAGCGATGACGTCGAGGCGCTTTATAGCGCGATCAAACTTTACCTGGCGCAAATGCCCCGTGAAGACCTGAGTGAACAGGACAACCGACGCTGGGCGGAAATCATTGAGCTGTCCATCAACCTGAAGCTGGCGGGCGACTTGATCGAGCGCATGCTGCGCAAAGTCCAGCAGCAGAAGACTTCGCAACGTCGGCAATTTTCCGAGGTCGGCCTGGAAGAACTCAGCGGCCTGCACAGCCAGTTGATCGCCAACCTGCGCCTGGGCCTGTCGGTCTTCCTCAGCGGCGATCCGGAAAGTGCCCGCCAATTACTGCGTGAGAAGCGCCGCTTTCGCGCCCAGGAACGTCGCCTGGCCCACGCCCACGTCAGCCGCCTGCAACGTAAAATCGTGCAGAGCCTGGAAACCAGTTCCCTGCACCTGGAGCTGATTGCCGACATGAAGCGCTTGAACTCGTTGTTCTGCAGCAGCGCCTATGTTGTGTTGGAAACGTCCGACACCGGCGCACTCTCTGCTGAAGATATTGCCGACATCACCCATTCGCCCTGAACGTACGCCAGCCAGCGAAGTCAGTTAACAATGGACCTCGTTCGCCAGGAAGCTTGTTATGCGTCGCCTGTTACTCGCCTGCCTGCTGCTGGGCTCGGCACACACCTTTGCCTTTGACCGCCTGCAAGTCGAGGGCTACACCTTGCCCAACGGCCTGCAACTGTTGCTCAAACCGGGCACCGAGCGCGGGCATGTGGCCATCCGCCTGGTGGTTGGCGTGGGCCTGGACGATTTCAGCTGCGACCAGAAAGAACTGCCGCATTTGTTCGAGCATCTGCTGTTCAGCGGTATCGACGGCGGTGGCGAAGGCGACCTCGAAGACCGCATGCAAGCCCTGGGCGGCGAGTGGAACGCCTACACCAGCAACGCCGACACCACGTTCGTCATCGAGGCGCCCGCGCAGAACCAGCGCAAGGTGCTGGACCTGCTGCTGGCAATCATCACCCGCACCCAACTGACCGACGCCCATATCAACGCTGCCAAGCAGGTGGTCGAGCGCGAGGACGGCGGCCATTACTCGCACTTGCAACGCCTGCTCGACCGCCAGGACCTCGGCCACAACGCCAGCAACCAGTTAGCCGTCGAGCTGGGCCTCAAGTGCGCCGAACGCGCCGAGGTCAGCCACCTCGCGCGCGATCAGTTGGAGGCGCTGCGCAAAAATTGGTACGCGCCGAACAATATGACCCTGATCGTCGTCGGCGATCTGGACAAACTGCTGCCGGCCTACCTGGAACGCACCTATGGCCAACTCGACCCGGTAGAGCCGAGCGAACACCGGCCGCTGCCGCAAATCCAGCATGCCGCTGCCAGCCAGCGTGACCTGATCCACGGCTGGGTCGGCGACAACGCCAAGCTGCACTGGCTGTTCCCGGAACCGGTGCTGGACGACCAGCATGATGAAACCTACGACCTGCTCAAGGACTACCTCGACTGGACGTTGTACCGCCAACTGCGGCTCAGGCACGGTTTGTCCTACGGCCCGTGGACCGAACGCGAAGTGCTCGGCGGCGTCGGTTTCCTCAGCCTGAACGCCGACCTCGAACGGGAAAACCTCGAGCAAGCCGAACAGGTATTGCAAGACCTCAAGGCGCAGCTGCTCAAGGACGGTCTCGACCCGGTGGTGTTCGCTCGCTTGCAGCAAGCCGCCATCGCCCGCCAGGCCTGGGCAGTGCAGGGCAACAGCGCGTTGGCCGACTATTATTGGAGCGCGGCCGGCGAATATGCCGATGGCCGCTTCGGCGACCCGGCCAAACGCATCAAGGCCGTGACCCTGGCGCAGACCAATCAGGCCATGCGCCAGGTGTTGGAGCAGCCGGGCTACTGGCGCGTCGAAAAGCCGTTGTTGAGCTATAACGCCCTGAGCTGGATCGGCGCGGGTGTGCTGGGACTGATCATCCTGGCTGGGGCGGCGCTACGGTTTTCTCGCAAACGGACCCTGTAATGAAGCACCGAACAACGGACTAAGACGTTATTCTGTCTCGGATTTTTCCTACACACATTGTGAATCGTCCATGCCGAACTTACCGCCCCTTATCCAGCGCGTTATAGAACTGATCAAACGCTACCCTGGGGTGATCGCACTCGGCGGTTTCATATCGGGTGTGGGCAGCTTCATCCTGGTGGACCGCCAGCAGGGCATGGCCAGCTGGATCGCCGTGATCATGCTGGTGAGCTGGCTGTGGCTGATGCTGGAAAACAGCTTCACGCAACTGTTTACCAAACTGTTCAACCGCGAAATACCCGAACCGCTGCTGCGCTACGCCACCCAGATGATCCACCAGGAAAGTCTGTTTTTCGTGCTGCCGTTCTTTTTCGTCACCACGGCCTGGAACAGCGGCCAGTCGGTGTTCACCGGCCTGCTCGGTGCGGCGGCGCTGGTGTCGATCATCGACCCGCTGTACTACAAGTGGCTGGCGCCCAAGCGCTCCCTATTCCTCGCCTTGCATACACTGACGTTATTCGCCGCACTGCTGACCGCACTGCCGATCATCCTGCACCTGACCACTGCCGAGAGTTACAAGCTGGCCCTGGGCGTGGCCATGGCCCTGTCGATTCCGAGCCTGGCCGTCAGCCTGCCGCTGCGCAGCATCAAGGGCTGGGCGATGCTGCTGGGGGTCACGGCCGCGATCGGCTGCGCCGGCTGGCTGCTGCGAAGCTGGGTGCCACCTGCCACCCTGTGGATGACCGAAGTGGCCATCAGCACCCAGCTCCAAGACCGCACACCGGGCGACGACCTCAAGCAGGTCAGCGCCGCCCAACTGCGCAGCGGCGGACTGTACGCCTACACCGCCATCAACGCCCCGCGCGGCCTGGATGAGCGGATCTACCATGTGTGGAAATTCAACGGCAAGGAAGTCGACCGCATTGCCCTGGATATCCATGGCGGCCGCAAGGAGGGCTACCGCGCCTGGACCCACAAGCAGAACTTCCCGCCGGACTCGGTAGGCCGCTGGCAGGTGCGGGTGCTGACCGAAGACGGCCAAGTCATTGGCGTGCTGCGCTTCAACGTCACCGACTCAGCACAAACGGACAACCCAGAGTAGGCCCGATCATGCTATTACGTAGGAATTGTGGATAGCCAAACAAGCTCGGAGCTTATGACCACTCGTACGACAGCCGGCGCGGCCCAACTCGATACGTCTAGCACACCGCCGCTGCTGCGGATTACCGGTGACTGGACGCTTGCCCACTATGCAAACCTGAAGAAGTTGTCGGCCACCCTCGACGGCCGATACGACGCCGGCGCGCGCATCGACCTTAACGGCCTCGGCGCCCTGGATACCGCCGGTGCTTCGCTGCTGGTGGAGCTGCTGGGCCCCGACCGCATCGAACATTCCGCCGAGCAGACCGATTGCAGCCTGTCCGCCGCCGACCGGGCGCTGCTCAAGACGGTCTACCGCTCGCTGAATGATTTTTGCGTACCGCTCAAAGAACCGGAAGAGAGCACCAGCATCCAGGTGCTGGCGCGCATCGGCCGCGCCGTGGACACCGTCTGGCAAGACGGGATGAAACTGCTGGGCTTCATCGGCCTGATCCTCGAAACCTTCGTGCGCGGCATCTTGCGGCCTAAACGCTGGCGCCTGACGCCGATGGTGGCGCATATCGAACAGACCGGTCTCGACGCCGCGCCGATCGTCGCGCTGCTGACCTTCTTGGTCGGTGCCGTCGTGGCCTTCCTCGGCGCCACCGTGCTCAAGAGCTTTGGCGCGACGGTATTCACCGTGGACCTGGTGGCGTTCTCTTTCCTACGCGAATTCGGTGTATTGCTCACCGCCATCCTGATCGCCGGCCGCACGGCCAGTGCCTTTACTGCACAGATCGGCTCGATGAAAGCCAACGAAGAAATTGACGCGATCCGCACTCTGGGCCTGGACCCCATGGAGCTGCTGGTGCTGCCACGGGTGTTGGCGCTGCTGGTGGCGCTGCCGATGCTGACCTTCCTGGCGATGCTTTCAGGGATCGTCGGCGGCGGTGTGGTGTGTGCGGTGGCCCTGGATATTTCGCCAGCGATGTTTCTGTCGCTGCTGCAATCGGACATCGGCGTGCAGCATTTCCTGGTAGGCATGGTGAAAGCGCCGATTTTCGCGTTCCTGATCGCCGCAATTGGTTGCCTGGAAGGGTTCAAGGTCAGCGGCAGTGCCGAGTCCGTCGGCGCGCATACCACCTCCAGCGTGGTGCAATCGATTTTCGTGGTGATCGTGCTGGACGCGGTCGCTGCCATGTTTTTCATGGAGATGGGCTGGTGAGTCGTCTACATCGAGCGCCCACTGAGGCGGTGATTGAGGTACGCGGCCTGTGCAACCGCTTTGGCAGCCAGAGCGTGCACGAAAACCTCGACCTGGATTTGTACAAGGGTGAAATCCTGGCGGTGGTCGGCGGCTCCGGCAGCGGCAAGTCGGTGTTGCTGCGCAGCATCGTCGGCCTGCGCCGGCCCAGCGAGGGGCAAGTTCGGGTGTTCGGCAAGAACCTGCCGAGCTTGCCCGAGCATGAACGCTCATTGGTGGAACGGCGCTTCGGCGTGCTGTTCCAGAAGGGCGCGTTGTTTTCCTCGCTGACCGTCACCGAGAACGTCGCCTTGCCGTTGATCGAGCACGCCGGGCTCAGCCGTGCGGATGCCGAGCATTTGGCGGCGGTCAAGCTGGCCCTGGCCGGGCTGCCGTTGTCGGCGGCCGACAAATACCCGGCGTCGCTGTCCGGCGGCATGATCAAGCGCGCCGCCCTGGCGCGCGCGCTGGCCCTGGATCCGGACATCCTGTTTCTCGACGAACCCACCGCCGGCCTCGACCCGATTGGCGCGGCGCAATTCGATCAACTGATCCTGACCCTGCGCGATGCGCTGGGCTTGAGTGTGTTCCTGGTGACCCACGACCTCGACACGCTGTACACCATCACCGACCGCGTGGCGGTGCTGGCGCAGAAGAAAGTGCTGGTGGCCGATGCCATTGATGTTGTCTCGGAAACCGACGACGCCTGGATTCACGAATATTTCCACGGCCCCCGAGGCCGCGCGGCATTGGATGCCGCTCAATCGCTCAACGAGGTATGACATGGAAACCCGAGCCCATCATGTGATGATCGGATTGTTCAGCGTAATTGTGGTGGTCGGCGCGATGCTGTTCGGCCTGTGGCTGGCCAAATCCAGCGTCGACAGTGCTTTCCGCGATTACGAGGTGGTGTTCAACGAAGCGGTCAGCGGCCTGTCCCAAGGCAGTTCGGTGCAGTACAGCGGGATCAAGGTGGGCGATGTCACCAGCCTGCGCCTGGACCCCAAGGACCCACGCCGCGTGCTGGCGCGCATCCGCCTGGCCGGGCAAACGCCGATCAAGGAAGACACCCAGGCCAAGCTGGCCCTGACCGGCATTACTGGCACCTCGATCATCCAGCTCAGCGGCGGCACCCCGCAAAGCCCGGAACTCAAGGGCAAGGATGGCAACCTGCCGGAAATCATCGCGTCACCATCGCCCATCGCACGTCTGCTCAATAACAGCAACGATCTGATGACCAGCATCAACCTGCTGCTGCATAACGCCAACCAGCTGTTCTCCCGGGAAAACGTCGAACGCTTGAGCACGACCCTGGACAACCTGCAGCAAACCACTGGCGCCATCGCCGACCAGCGCGGCGACATCAAAGTGGTGATGCAGCAATTGCTGCAAGTGAGCAAACAGGCCGGCGGTGCGTTGGAGCAGACCACGGCGCTGATGCGCAACGCCAACGGCTTGCTCAATGATCAAGGCAAGCAAGCCTTTGGCAGCGCGGAGCAGGCGATGAAGTCTCTTGAGCAAAGCACCGCCACCCTCAACACGTTGCTGGCCAACAACAAGGACTCGGTGAACAGCGGCCTGCAGGGCCTCAATGAGCTGGCACCGGCCGTGCGCGAACTGCGCGAAACCCTCGGCTCGTTGCGCGCCATCTCGCGCCGCCTCGAAGCCAACCCCAGCGGTTACCTGCTGGGCAGTGACAAGAACAAGGAGTTCACGCCATGAAGCGTGCTTACCGAATGATCGCCCCGGCAGCCTTCGCGCTGATGAGCGCGTGCTCGATCCTGCCCAAGCCGGACCCGTCCGACGTGTACCGCCTGGCTTCGGCCCAGCCCGTCAGCCAAGGCGCACCAGTAAGCTGGTCACTGCGCGTGACCAAGCCACAGACCAGCGAATTTCTCGACAGCCCGCGCATTGCGGTGGTGCCCAATGGCGATTTGATCAGCAGCTATGCGAACTCGCGCTGGAGCGATCCGGCGCCGGTGCTGTTGCGTAATCGCCTGCTGGATGGCTTCCAGCGTGACGGCCGGGTGACGCTGTTGAGTACCGACGAAACCAACCTGCAAGCCGACTATGAGCTCGGCGGCCAGTTGCAGGTGTTTCAGAGTGAATATCACGGCAAGGCCGTGGACGTGGTGATTCGCCTGGATGCGCGGCTGGTGCGCGGCAGTGATCAGCGCATCATTGCCAGTCGCCGGTTTGAAGTGCGCCAGCCAGTGAGCGATACCCAGGTGCCGGCGGTGGTGGCTGGGTTTGGGCAGGCGGGGATAGGTTGAACAGACAGGTGGTGGATTGGGTGGTCGCACAAGGCAATAGCGTTGCGAAACGCTGAGGGCCACATCGGGGGCAAGCCCCCTCCCACAGTTTTTTGAATGTATTCACAGATCTAAATGTGGGAGGGGGCTTGCCCCCGATAGCTATCTAAGCCTCAACCAAAGAACCAGTAACACACCGCAATAGCCGCAACGACTCCGGCGAATTCTGCCAGCAACGCACACCCCACCGCATGCCGCGCCCGTTGGATACCCACCGAACCAAAGTACACCGCCAACACATAAAACGTGGTCTCGGTACTGCCCTGGATCGTCGCCGCCACCAACGCCGGGAAGCTGTCTACACCCTGGGTCTGCATGGTCTCGATCAGCATCGCCCGCGCCGCGCTGCCGGAGAACGGCTTGACCATCGCGGTCGGCAGCGCGTCGACAAAGCGGGTGTCCATGCCGGTCCAGGCCACCAGGTGGCGAATCCCTTCCAGGCCGAAGTCCAGCGCGCCGGACGCACGTAACACACCCACCGCACAGAGCATCGCCACCAGATAGGGCAACAGGTTCTTGGCAACGTCAAAGCCTTCCTTGGCGCCTTCGACGAAGGCCTCATACACCTTGACCTTGCGTAACGCGCCGATCACCAGGAACAGCATGATCAAGCCAAACAGGGTGAGGTTGCCCAGGATCGACGACAAGCCGGCCAGTGCGGTCGCGGACAAAGTCGCCAGCAGCGCCATGAAGCCACCCAACACCAACGCGCCGGGAATCAGATAGGCCAGCACGACCGGGTCCCACAAGCGCAGGCGCTGCATGACCGCCACCGACAGCAGGCCGACCAGGGTCGACGCGCTCGTGGCCAGCAGGATTGGCAGGAACACCAGCGTCGGGTCGGCAGCGCCTTGCTGGGCGCGGTACATGAAGATGGTCACGGGCAACAGCGTCAGCGAGGACGCATTGAGCACCAGAAACAGGATCTGCGCGTTGCTTGCCGTGTTGGGGATAGGGTTGAGTTCCTGCAGCGCCTTCATGGCTTTCAGGCCGATAGGCGTGGCGGCGTTGTCCAGGCCCAGGCCGTTGGCGGCGAAGTTGAGGGTGATCAGGCCGATGGCTGGGTGGCCGGCGGGCACTTCCGGCATCAGGCGGCGAAACAGCGGGCCCAGGGCCTTGGCCAGCCAATCGACGATCCCGGCTTTTTCGGCGATACGCAGAAAACCCAGCCACAACGTCAAGGTGCCGAACAGCAGCACCATGACCTCCACCGACAATTTGGCCATGGCGAAAATGCTTTCCACCATCGCCGCGAAAATCCCGGCGTTACCGCCCACCAGCCATTGCGCCAGTGCTGACACCATTGCCACGACAAAGAAGCCAAGCCACAGGCCATTGAGCATCAGTTAACTCCCCCGAAAGTTGGGGCGAATGATAGCGGGGCTGGCAGAAACGACAAACCCCGGAATTATCCGGGGTTTGTGTCAGCGCAATCGCGCGATCAGCCGCGCGTGATCTCGCCGGCCGGCAGCGCTTCTTTGCTGCGCCAGTGCGGCAGCGAATTCCAGTAGCGCTCGCCCTTGGCATCGTCGTACATGCCTTCCCAGCGCGAGATAACCAGCACGGCCAAAGCGTTGCCGATCACGTTCAGCGCGGTACGCGCCATGTCCATCACACGGTCGACACCCGCGATAAACGCCAGGCCTTCCAATGGGATGCCCACACTGCCCAGGGTCGCCAGCAACACAACGAAGGACACACCCGGCACA
Organism: Pseudomonas sp. R1-43-08; assembly: GCF_003852255.1. Classification (NCBI taxonomy): domain Bacteria; kingdom Pseudomonadati; phylum Pseudomonadota; class Gammaproteobacteria; order Pseudomonadales; family Pseudomonadaceae; genus Pseudomonas; species Pseudomonas sp. R1-43-08. The sequence continues at coordinate 98,457 of NZ_CP027734.1, read as the reverse complement.
CCGGCAATACCTTTGGAGGTGACCATCAGGGTCAGGACCAGCATCAGTTGCTGGCCGATCGACAGGTCGATGCCGTACAGCTGCGCGATGAAGATTGCAGCGATGCTCTGGTACAGGGTCGAACCGTCGAGGTTGAACGAGTAACCCGTCGGCACCACGAAGCTGCAGATCGCCTTCGGCGCGCCGTAGGCTTCCATCTTCTCGATCACGCGCGGCAGCACGGTTTCAGAGCTGGCGGTGGAGTAGGCCAGCACCAGCTCATCCTTGAAGATGCGCATCAGCTTGAGGATCGAGAAACCAAACAGGCGGGCGATCATGCCCAGCACCGCAAACGCGAAGAACAGAATCGCGACGTACACCAGGATCACCAGCTTGGCCAACGGCAGCAGCGAGGCGAAGCCGAAGTTAGCGACCGTTACCGCGATCAGGGCAAATACACCGATAGGGGCGTACTTCATGATCATGTGAGTGACTTTGAACATGCTCTCGGACACGCCCTGGAACATGGTCACCAACGGCTCGCGCAGTTCCGGCTTGAGGCTCGACAAGCCCAGGCCGAACAGCACGGAGAAGAAAATGATCGGCAGCATCTCGCCGCGCGCAACGGCAGCGAAGATGTTCGACGGGATCAGGTTGAGAATGGTCTCGATGAACGCATGCTCATGCTGCACCTCGGCGGCGGTTGCCTGGTACTTGGAGATGTCGACGGTACCCAGGGTACTCATGTCGATGCCCGCGCCCGGATGGAACAGGTTGGCCAGCAACAGGCCGACCACAATGGCGATGGTGGTGACGACTTCAAAGTAGAGGATGGTTTTGACGCCGATGCGACCGAGCTTTTTCGCGTCACCAACGCCAGCAATGCCCACGATCAGCGAGGAAATCACGATTGGGATGACGATCATCTTGATCAGGCGGATAAAGATATCGCCCGCCGGCTGCAGCACGTTGCTGATCCACCAGGCCTTTTCAGCACTGAAATGGTTGAGCACTGCGCCGATCGCGATCCCCAGTACCAAACCGATGAGGATCTGCCAGGCGAGGCTTAGCTTTGCCTTCTTCATGTCATTACCCTTACTTCAAGTGAACTTAAGGCAAATGCGCCAGCTGGACCGCTCGAAAGCGAAAAAGTGTGTGCATCTGCCTCCATGGAAGGTCACCGCAGCGTGGCCGAAATGGCTTACTGGCAGGCGAAAAAAGCCGCAACTATTCCCATGCAAGGGAGCGACGTCTAATGCCGTAAACGCCTACCCTATGCCGAATCGGCATGGCTATTCTTGAAAATAATTGTCTGAACGGTCAGTTCGAATGCGCCATTCAAGCGGGTGAACCTGCCGTGAAGCTGCCAATTCCGGTATGCACAGAGATACCGAATGGCTAGAGGGGTTTGCTGAAAATGCTTGGAAAATCCGCAGCCTGGCGTAAGAAACTGCCTATAGCGTCAGCAAAGTTTTCTCGATAGATGGTCGCGCCGACACACAAGGTAATGGTTGGCGGGAGGAAAAACGATGAATGTCGGCTATGGGCGGCATGACGCGCGAACGATGAACAGCATAAGCCCGCCGCAAGTTCAGCAAGCTTGAGGACTTGTGAACTTGCGTCGCAGCTTTTCGCCTGACCCGGCCCTTGCGCAGGCACTCCCTGTACCCGTAGGTCGCGCCGATCCTGATCGATCAGAGCAACCCGGCCCCCTGGTCATGCATCGCCCTTGGCGAGCGATGCAAACAGAAAGAAGCGAACTGGCTTCTTTCTATGGACGCCGGCTCCGTGAGACGGAACCTAGTACCAATTCGGATCTTTCTTCAGCTGCTCCATCAGCAGCTTTTTCATGCCTTCGTCCGGCTTACCGAGAAAACGGTAATCGGCGTGGCGTGTTGGGGACTTGTCCTTCGGCAGACCTGCCGGGACTTCCACCAACATCGCGTAGGCATCTTCCTTATCGAGGCTGAAGGCGACGATCAGGCGCTTGTTCAGGCAGGTATCTGCCGTTTCACACAGCGGCCCTACCAGATACTTGTCGCCATCCTCTTCGACAGCGTTCATCTGCTCAGCCGTACCCGACAGGTTCATCACCCATTCCGGCAGGCGCTCTTCTTTCTTCACTACGCCTTGCCAGGTTTCACGGTACTGCGCATCCGTGCTGAGCAATTCGTTGGCCCGGGATTGGCCGTCGTTGGCGGCCATCACCAGGCCACTGCCGCCCAACAGTACGGCAGCGGCAATGGCTTTAAGGGACAAAGTGGTCATATTCAGCCTCGGCCGCGACGACCAAAGAAGAACGAAGCGATGAACATCACCAGGAACACCACGAACAGAATCTTGGCGATACCCGTGGCGGTGCCCGCGATACCACCGAAGCCCAGGACTGCAGCCACAATGGCGATGATCAGAAATGTGATTGCCCAACTCAACATGGTGATTCTCCTTAAGCTTTCATAGAGGTAACAGCAGTGATGCCATGCGACCGCTCGGCATGAGCGACGTTTTGTTGCTTAGAACACCCAGCGTTCCTGGACCGGCAGTTCGCTCAGGGTGGAATCCTGGTCTGCCACTCTCAGTTGCGGGGCGGTTACATCGACAGCCGTGCTGGCGACGGAACGGAAGTGGGTCTGGGTCATGACGGGACGCTCGAACTGCGCAGTCGGCTGCTGACTCTGCTGCCAATGCTGCATCTGCTGGCCGGCGATCAGCGTGACCATCAACGCCAGGCTGGCGAACAGGCCTTGCTGCAGATGCAGTGGCGATACACGCAATTGGCTTAGGCTTTGGCGAGTCATACTGCTTTCTCCCGCATTCTGATTATTCGTTCATGACGCTCTATGCATTACCTATTGCAGAGCGCATGCCAGGTTTATTACAAAATAAAACCCTTTAAAATCAATAATATATAAATTATTTAAACGCACGCCCCACAGCATCCTGCACGATGCCCCCTGTAGGGCCGTGCGAAATGCACGATGGCCAGTGGTCGGGTCGAAGGAGCGAAAGTAGCTGCAGGATTGCCGAAGCGGCGAGAAGATATGAAAACGCCACTAGCGCGGGGCTTTAGCGGGGCGCGTAGGAAGGTATGCAGATAGCTGCGCGACGTTGCCTTTTATCGATCAGAATAAACCATGCAACTTGCCCGATTATTCCGGGACTAAACACCAACATTCATAGTTAGGAGCGCGGGACAGATGGAATCAGCCAAGGAACTTCAAGGCCGCATTCTTTTAGTGGATGACGAGTCCGCGATCCTCCGTACCTTCCGTTATTGCCTGGAAGATGAAGGCTACACCGTTGCCACCGCCAACAGCGCGGCCCAAGCCGATGCCTTGATGCAACGCCAAGTGTTCGATCTGTGCTTCCTGGATTTGCGCCTGGGCGAAGACAATGGCCTGGATGTATTGGCCCAGATGCGTGTCCAGGCGCCATGGATGCGGGTCGTGATCGTGACAGCCCACTCCGCCGTGGACACCGCAGTAGACGCCATTCAAGCCGGCGCCGCCGATTACTTGGTCAAACCGTGCAGCCCGGACCAGTTGCGCCTGGCCACTGCCAAGCAATTGGAAGTGCGCCAGCTGTCGGCACGCCTGGAAGCGCTGGAAGGCGCGGTACGCCAATCCAAGGACGGTCTCGACTCCCACAGCCCGGCGATGATGGTGGTACTGGAAACCGCACGCCAAGTGGCAGGGACCGACGCCAATATTTTGATTCTCGGCGAGTCGGGCACCGGTAAAGGCGAGTTGGCGCGGGCCATTCACGGCTGGAGCAAACGCTCGAAGAAATCCTGCGTAACCATCAACTGCCCCTCGTTGACCGCAGAACTGATGGAAAGCGAATTGTTCGGCCACAGCCGCGGCGCCTTTACCGGTGCCAGCGAAAGCACGTTGGGCCGCGTTAACCAGGCGGACGGCGGCACCTTGTTTCTTGACGAGATCGGCGATTTTCCGCTCACTTTGCAGCCAAAACTGCTGCGTTTCATTCAGGACAAGGAATACGAGCGTGTCGGCGACCCGGTTACCCGTCGCGCTGACGTGCGCATCCTCGCCGCCACCAACCTCAACCTGGAAGACATGGTGCGCGACGGCCGCTTCCGTGAAGACCTGCTGTATCGCCTCAACGTCATCACCCTCCACCTGCCGCCGCTACGCGAACGCAGTGAAGACATCCTCGCCCTGGCCGACCGGTTCCTGGCGCGCTTCGTCAAGGAGTATGCCCGCCCGGCTCGCGGCTTCAGCGATCAGGCACGCGAAGCACTGCTCAACTACCGTTGGCCCGGCAACATCCGGGAGCTGCGCAACGTGGTGGAACGCGCCAGCATCATCTGCCCTCAGGAAAAGGTCGAGATCAGCCACCTTGGCATGGCCGAGCAACCGACCAACAACGCACCGCGCATTGGTGCGGCACTGAGCCTGGACGAGCTGGAGAAAGCCCATATCGGCGCCGTCCTCGCCACCAGCGATACGCTGGACCAGGCCGCTCGCACCCTTGGCATCGATGCGTCGACGCTGTATCGCAAACGTAAACAGTACAACCTATGAGCTGTACCTCATGAAGCTCGCGATGAAACTGCGTACTCGACTATTTCTGAGCATCTCAGCGCTGATCACCGTGGCCCTGCTGGGGCTGGTCCTGGGCCTGGTCAGCGTGATGCAGATGGCCAAGACCCAGGAATCGTTGATTCGCAGCAACTTCGTCACCCTGGAGCTGGGTCTCAAGTTGCGCCAGAGCTTGGGCGATCAACTGATGATGATGCTCGAAAAGCGCCCTGATCCGACTGCCCTGCAAGCTTCCAAGCAGCAATACTTCGACCTGCTGGACCAGGGCATCGCCCATGAACAGCGTGACGGACTGACCCACGGTTTCAGTCAGGCACGCGACGACTACCAGCACCTGCTGCAGGCATTTGACGAATTCCAGCAGAACCCACCTGTACCGGGCAGCAAGGAAAAGCTCACTGAAACCTTCAATACCCTGCGCAATGGGCTAATCGTTCACCACAAACAGGCGCTGGAAAATATCAGCACGAGCGAGCATAGATCCCGCGAACGGGCGCTGTTGATTGCCAGCTTATTGGGGCTGGTAGGCCTTGCGGTGCTGATCATCGGTTTTGTGACCGCGCATGGCATTGCCCGGCGATTCGGCGGGCCAATCGAAGCGCTGGCCAAGGCTGCCGACAAAATCGGGCAAGGCGATTTCGAAGTGACATTGCCGATATCGTCGGCGGCGGAAATGAACCAGCTGACCCGTCGCTTCGGCATCATGGCCGAGGCATTGCGCCAACATCAGGCCACCAATGTCGATGAGCTGCTCGCCGGCCAGCAGCGCTTGCAAGCAGTACTCGACAGCATTGACGACGGCTTGCTGATGATTGATCGCCAGGGCCATCTCGAGCACCTCAACCCTGTGGCGCAACGCCAGCTGGGTTGGGACGAAGCGCGCCTCGGCCAGGGCCTGGGCGAAGCGCTGGGTCGTCCGGAAATGGATGAACAGCTGCACTTGGTGCTGCGCGGCGGCAACCTGGAACGGGCGCCGGAGGATCTGGAGGTAGAGGTCGAAGGCGAGCTGCGCCTGCTGACGTACAGCCTGACCCCGGTCAGCCATACACAGGGGCACATTCTGGGCGCGGTGATGGTGCTGCATGATGTCACCGAGCAGCGGGCCTTTGAGCGGGTGCGCAGCGAGTTCGTATTGCGCGCCTCCCACGAGCTGCGAACACCGGTGACCGGCATGCATATGGCCTTCGGACTGTTCCGCGAGCGGGCCAAGTTCCCGGCGGAGTCACGCGAAGCGGACCTGCTGGATACGGTCAATGAAGAAATGCAGCGGCTGATGCAGTTGATCAACGATTTGCTCAACTTCTCGCGCTATCAGAACGGCCTGCAGAAACTCACGCTGGGGCCATGCGATGTGACTGACCTGCTCGAGCATGCCCGCGCTCGATTCGCCGAGCCGGCGGGCGCGCAAGGTATTGAACTGATGGTGGAGGTGCAATCTGACCTGCCTCGCCTGTATGCCGACCAGGCACAACTGGAGCGCGTGCTCGACAACCTGCTGGGTAACGCCATGCGACACACGGCCGAGAGAGGGCAGATTCGCTTGCAGGCTCGGCGTCATGGTGAGCGGGTAATTATCAGCGTCGAGGACAACGGCGAAGGCATTGCGTACGGCCAGCAAGGACGCATCTTCGAACCTTTCGTGCAGGTGGGGCGCAAAAAAGGCGGCGCCGGCCTGGGGCTGGCGCTGTGCAAGGAGATCGTGCAATTGCACGGCGGCCGCATGGGTGTGTACTCACGGCCGGGGCAGGGCACACAGTTCTATATGGCCTTGCCTCTGTAGGCGCGCGCTTTTGTGGCGAGGGTGCTTGCTGCCTTGCCACAAAAACTTGCCAGCCATTTCAGCGCTGGTTCAAGGCATGCAGGATCGCCGCACTTTCCGCATCCGGCGTTCCGTCAAACAGCGATGGACGGAAATGCATCTGGAACGCGGCGATTACATGACGCGTGGCCACATCCAACTCGCCGGTCTGTGGGGTCTGGTAACCCAGACGGGCCAGTTCTTGCTGGAACCAACTGATGCTTGGCAGTTGCGTGGCGTACTGCGCCTGGAATCGAGCCACCGCCTGGGCATCCGGCCAAATCCCCAGGCCTTCATCGGCCAGACGCTTCCAAGGGAACAACGGGCCAGGGTCCAGCTTGCGCAGCGGGGCGATGTCGCTGTGCCCAATGATGTTCTTGGGGGCGATCCCGTTACGCTTGCTGATGTCCTTGAGCAACACCACCAGTGATTTCACCTGCGCTTCGGAGTACGGGTACCACACCCGACCGGTCGGGGTGTCGCTATAGCCTGGGTTGACGATCTCGATGCCGATGGAGCTGGAATTGAGCCAGGTGCGCCCCATCCATTCACTTTCCCCTGCGTGCCAGGCACGCTGGCTTTCATCAACCAGCTTGTAGAGGGTGCCTGAAGCGTCATCGCCGATCAGGTAATGGCTGCTGACCTGACCATGGGTCAATAACGCCAGGGAGCGCTCAAGGTTGGCCGAGGTGTAATGCACCACAACGAACTGCACACGGTTGTCGTGATTAACCGAAGGATGGCTGGTGTTCAGGCGCGGGCCGCTGGAGCAACCGGCGAGCACAAGAACGGCAAAAGCAATAAAGAGAGATTTCATGGCAGAAGGCATTACGCAGAGGACGATAATGCAACAGTGTAACGTAACGTCAAATCCCAGGCGGCGAAATTACAAAATGGAACATCTTTTACGCCGCCTGCACCTGGTTACGTCCCGCTGCCTTCGCCCTGTAAAGCGCCTCATCTGCGCGCTTGAGCGCCAGGTCACTGCGCTCGCCTGGTTGAAACTGCGCGACCCCCATGGATACCGTGATGGTTACCGGCACGCCCTTGAAGTGAAACGGGCAAGCCTCGATGGCCGCCCGCAACCCTTCACCCACGGCCAGGGCATCCGCCAAGGCTGAGTCGGGCATCAACAACACAAATTCTTCGCCGCCGAAGCGCGCAATAAAATCGGTCGGCCGCAGGCGCTTGCGCAGCACACTGGCAATGATCTTCAGCACTCTATCGCCGGCCAAGTGGCCGTAGCCGTCGTTGATGCGCTTGAAGTGGTCCAGGTCCAGCATGGCCAGTGACAGACTGTTGCCACGTTGATGCCAGGCATTGACCTCCTGATCCAGGCGCTCACTCCAGGCTGCGCGGTTGGGCAGGCCGGTGAGTGGATCGATCAGCGCCTTCTGGCGCTGTATTTCCAAATGCTCACGATAGCCCTGGGCTTCCTGCTCCATGTTCGCCACCCGCTCCGCCAGGCCCTGGAGGCGTGCGGCCACTTCCTGTTCGCGTTGGTCGCGCTGCTGGCGGTGTTCGTCCATGGTGCCGAGCAAGCCTTCAAGGTGGCTCTCCAGCAGTTGCTTGAGGCTGTCCAGATCGGCAGCTTCCTGCACGCTGCTTTGCAGGCCGTCCACTTGCTCGCGAATCTGCGTGTCCAACTGGCGCGCAGCGGAGCGACTGTCGGCGTGACCTTCGCTGGCAACCTGCAGATGGCCCTGGAATGCCTCAAGGCGTTCGTTGAGCTGTTTAAGGTAAGCCTCGAACTCATGCTGGCCGCTGTCGGTGACAGCCAACATCAGCACCGCCAGGTCGTCGAGGATCGGCAGCAGTTCGTACCAGTTCAAGCCATGGGCAAGGCGTTCGCGCATTGCTTCGGCCTGAGGCCGGTGGCGCTCGGGCAGGGACAGGTCTTCCAGCAGGCCGAGCAAGGTGTTTTCAATGTGCTGGGCAACCGAGCTGTAGGACGGCTCGGGCGAATCGGGCAGCGCGTAGAGCCCCTCCGATTGCACTGCATCGGGATCAGGCTCTGCGGTATCCCATACGGGCGGGAGGGAAAGGCTGCCGAGGAGGGTTTCTTCAGGCGTGTCGACTGAGTCTTGGGGCTCTTCGATAAAGGCAGCAAGTGCGCTTTCGGGAGCGGCTTCCTCAGGCGGCACCGCAGGCTCGGGGGTTTTGTCAGGCGTGGACACGGGTGACGTTTGAGCAGGCGCCTCGAACTCAAACGTTGCGCCGGCAGGCACAGGCTCTTTGACCGGTGCAACGGCCTCAGGCTCGGCGGCCGTCACTGTTTGTGGCAACGGTGCAAACGCGCGCAAGGCTTGTGTCAGTTCTTCGGACTGGGCCGGTTCCGCAGGCTCAGGGCCAGGTTTGGGCGCAACGGATTTTGCCGCAGGGAGCACCTCGGGCTCAGGCGCAGAGGTGTCATTGGAGACCTCTTTGGCACCAAACAAGCGTTGCAACAAACCGGGCCCGGAGCGTGGGGTTTCACCCTCTGGCTCCAGGTTTTGCAGCGCCTGCTCTTGCAGGTTGCTCAACTCGCTGAGCAGCAGCGGAATTTCCCGCGCCTGCCCCACCCGAGCGTCGAGCTGTTTCGCGAAGGTCTTCAGCGGGCGCGACACCTCACGGGGCAGCGGCAGTTTCTGCAACTGCGCGACCAGGGCGGTGAGGGCGGAACTGATCTGGTCAACCCGCGTTTCGCGGCGCTGCTCGGAATCCAGCACGGCCTTTTCCAGACGCGGCAGCAGGGCAGCCAGGGCAGCGTCCATGTCGTCGGTGCGCACCACATCGCGCATTTCCTTCATGCATTGATCGACAGCACGGTCAGTGCCTTCGGCCGCCAGCGTGCTGCGCACCAGCCCTCGGCGTAGCAGGTCGAGGCGGGCGGCCCAGCGGCGTTCGAGCTTGTCTTGTTGCTCGATGCTTTTAAGGTATTTCTCTTTCCAGCGCTGGGCGTCGTCGCTCATGCAAGAGGTCCGCGAGGGCCTGGGCTCAACGCGGGTAATGCATCAGCCGTAAGCGAACCCGGCAGACGAATCTCTACCGCGACCGGCAGGTGATCGGAAATGGGCTGCGCCAGCACCTGCACACTTTCCAGTGTGAGGCTCGGGCTGAGCAGGATATGGTCCAGACAGCGCTGCGGACGCCAGCTGGGAAACGTGGCTTCGACCTGCGGCGCCAGCAGGCCGAGGTCGCGCAGCGGGGAATTCTGCAGCAGGTCGTTGGCATGGGTGTTCATGTCACCCATCAGCACCTGGTGCTTGTAGTTGCCGATCAAGTCGCGCACGTAGGCCAACTGAAGGTTGCGCGTACGCCCGCCGAGGGCCAGGTGCATCATCACCACCACCAACGCTTCCGGACCTTCGCCAAAACGCACAAGGATCGCACCTCGCCCTTTGGGGCCCGGCAACGGGTGATCCTCGATGACGGTCGGCTTCAAGCGGCTGAGCACGCCATTGCTGTGCTGCGCCAGGCGCCCGAGGTTGCGATTGAGTTGCTGGTACCAGTAGGGGAAGGCGCCGAGCTGGGCAAGGTGTTCCACCTGGTTGATGTAGCCGGAGCGCAGGCTCCCGCCGTCGGCTTCCTGCAGGGCGACCAGGTCGAAGTCGCTGAGCAGGTCGCCGATTTTTTGCAGATTGCCGGTGCGCCCTTTGTGCGGCAGCAAATGCTGCCAGCCCCGCGTGAGGTAGTGCCGATATTTCTCGGTGCTGTTACCCACCTGGATATTGAAACTGAGCAGCCGCAGGCGGCTGTCTGCCGGCAGGCCTGTGGATTCCAGATGATGTTCGTTGACCCGCGGATCATGCAGGCCTACAACGCGTTCGGTACCCCAGCGGCGCATGGCGAGCCCCTTACTTGGCTGCGCGCTCTTTGGCGATCAGCTGGTCAGCGACATTGAGCGTCTCTTCAGGGCCACCGGTACTGCCCAGGTCAAAACGGTACTTGCCGTTGACGATCAGGGTCGGTACGCCTTGCACGCCATACTTCTGCGCGAGTTCTCTGGCCTGTTTGATCTGGCCCTGGATGGCAAAGGAGTTGAAAGTGGCCAGGAACTTGTCTTTATCGACGCCTTGGGTAGCAACGAAGTCAGCCATTTCGTCTGGCTTGGTCAGGCGCTTGCCTTCTTTCTGGATCGCGTTGAATACCGCGTTATGGACCTTATGCTCCACACCCATGGCTTCCAGGGTCAGGAACAGTTGGCCGTGGGCATCCCATGGGCCGCCGAACATGGCCGGAATGCGCTTGAAGTTCACGTCCTTCGGCAGCTTCTCGGCCCAAGGGTTGATGGTCGGCTCAAAGGCGTAGCAATGCGGGCAACCGTACCAGAACAGCTCCACCACTTCGATCTTGCCGGGTACCGAAACTGGCACCGGGTTAGCCAGTTCTACATAGGTTTTACCGGCTTCAAGCGGCACGTCGGCAGCTTGTGCGGTCATGCCGAAGAGACTGGCAGTAACGAGGGCGGCGCTGAGGATCAGATTACGCATGCTTTACTCCTGGACAAATACGGTCGCCTCACGCGACCTTTAGGTGTGACAGGTCTACGCGGACATGAGTTCGTTAGTGTAACGGCAGCCGCCACAAAAAAGGGCGGCCGTAGCCACCCTTTTTATGCTTGCATCGATGGATTAATCGAGCGTTAACGTTGCAGGCTGTCAGTGCAAGCCTTGGATGTAACTGGAGACTGCCGCAATGTCTTCGTCACTCAGTTTACGGGCGATGGTGCGCATGGTCATTGCGTCGCCATCGTTGGCGCGGCCGGCTTCTTCCTTGCGGAAGTCGGTCAACTGCTTGGCGATGTAAGTGGCGTGCTGGCCGCTCAGGTGCGGGAAGCCTGCCGGGGCGTTGCCTGCGCCATTGGGCGAATGGCAGCCGGTGCAGGCGGGCAGGCCTTTGTCCAGGTCGCCGCCACGAAACAGCTTCTCGCCACGGGCGACCAGTTTCGGATCGGCAGCTCCCACGCTGCCTTTCTGACTGGCAAAATACGCCGCGATGTCAGCCATGTCCTGATCGCTGGAGTTGGCCAGCAAGCCGGTCATTTCCAGCACCACGCGCTTGCCATCCTTGATGTCGTGCATCTGCTTGGTCAGGTAACGTTCACCCTGGCCGGCGAGTTTGGGGAAGTTCGGTGCCGGGCTGTTACCGTCCGGTCCATGGCAAGCACCACACACGGCGGCTTTCGCCTGCCCCGCGGTAGCGTCGCCTGCAGCATGGGCAACACCGGTGATGCCCAAGGTCAACAGCAGACTCACGATCAGTTTGTTCATCAGCTAATCCAACTACGGCTAAGGGTTTAAGAGTTATCTACCGGGTTTACTCACCATCAACTCAATGATGGCCTGGTAATCCTCAGTACTGCAGTCCTTGCACAAACCACGCGGCGGCATTGCCTTGAAACCCCGGGTCATGCGTTACACCGACATGACCACGCAAACTCGGTTGTACAGCGCTTGCGGTTCCTGTGTAGCCTGGGCGCTTTAACGCGCGATCAGGACACCGAAGCGAGTCACCATCAGGTCATACATCGACCTGTTCAGGGTTTGAGAGCGTTTTGCGTTCTAATGCGCAATGAAGGTCTTTCGCTCCCGTGAACTTCATCCTTCGCTGGGACAAAGCACACACAAAATCTGCGGCATTATATACTGGCGCTACTGAAACGGAAACGACACCGCTTGCCGCACCCTTTTTCGGCACCGCCCACATCGGAAATCTCATGCAACTCAAGAATCCCATCCTCGGCCTGTGCCAACAGTCCACCTTCATGCTCAGCGCCGCCAAAGTGGACCAATGCCCCGATGACGAAGGCTTTGAAGTCGCCTTCGCAGGCCGTTCCAACGCCGGTAAGTCCAGCGCACTGAACACCCTGACCCACGCCAGCCTGGCACGCACCTCGAAAACCCCGGGTCGCACGCAGCTGCTCAACTTCTTCAAGCTAGACGATGATCGGCGTCTGGTCGACCTGCCGGGCTACGGTTATGCAAAAGTCCCTATCCCATTGAAGCTGCATTGGCAGCGTCACCTGGAGGCTTACCTGGGTGGCCGGGAGAGTTTGAAGGGGTTGATCCTGATGATGGACATCCGTCATCCAATGACCGATTTCGACCTGTTGATGCTCGACTGGGCGGTCGCCAGCGGCATGCCGATGCATATCCTGCTGACCAAGGCCGACAAGCTGACCTACGGCGCAGCCAAGAACACCCTGCTCAAAGTGCAGACCGAGATCCGTAAGGGTTGGGGCGACGCAATCAGCATCCAACTGTTCTCCGCGCCAAAGCGCATGGGCCTGGAAGACGCCTACACTGTACTGGCCGGCTGGATGGAATTGGCGGACAAAGGCGCTGAGATCGCCGAGTAACTTTTGCGCGGGCAAAAAAAACCCCGGACTTCGTATGGGGAGGGAAGTTCGGGGTCCAAGGTCCGGACCGCTAGGGCGGGGTCCAGATATCTGCCAACACTTAACACAACATAGGAGCATTGAAGGGCTTCACCACCCATTCAGTAACTCTGAGTGACGGTTCACAGGTTAAGTTCCGGCGGGTTCAAAAAACTCTTGGAAATAACTGACGGCAGTTTCCGATCTAAAGCGCCGTGCCATCACGCGCGGTGATGGCGCAGCCGCAGAATCAATGGGCCTCGTCCCAGTTATCGCCAACGCCCACGTCCACCACCAGGGGCACGTCCAACTGCGCGGCAGCGCTCATGTGTTCGCGGAGTCTCTGGCTGACCTCCGGGATCAGATCCTCACGCACCTCCAGTACCAGTTCGTCATGCACCTGAAGGATGACCTTAGCGTCCAGGCCCGACTCGGTCAGCCAATTGTTCACCTTCACCATGGCTTTCTTGATGATGTCCGCCGCCGTGCCCTGCATGGGCGCGTTGATCGCGGTGCGCTCTGCCGCCGCGCGCTCCTGAGGCTTGTTGGAGTTGATATCCGGCACGTACAGGCGCCGCCCGAAGAAGGTTTCCACAAAACCCTGGTCCGCCGCCTGGGCGCGGGTGCGCTCCATGTATTCGCGCACGCCGGGATAGCGTGCGAAGTACACATCGATATAAGCCTTGGCGGTCTTGGTATCGACGCCAATGTCCTTGCCGAGCTTCTGGGCGCCCATGCCGTAGATCAGGCCGAAGTTGATCGCCTTGGCACTGCGGCGCTGGTTGGAGGTGACCTCGCCCAATTCAACCTTGAATACCTCGGCGGCTGTGGCGGTGTGCACGTCCAGGTCGTTGCGAAAGGCGTTCATCAACCCTTCGTCCTTCGACAGGTGCGCCATGATCCGCAGCTCGATCTGCGAATAGTCCGCTGCCAGCAGCTTGTAGCCTTTGGGTGCGATAAACGCCTGGCGAATGCGTCGCCCCTCGGCGGTGCGCACCGGGATGTTCTGCAGGTTCGGATCGCTGGAGGACAAACGCCCGGTCGCCGCCACCGCCTGATGGTAAGACGTATGAATACGCCCGGTACGCGGGTTGATCTGTTCCGGCAGGCGGTCGGTATAGGTGCTTTTCAGCTTGCTCATGCTGCGGTACTGCATGAGCACCTTGGGCAACGGAAAATCATCCTCGGCCAGTTTGGCCAGCACTTCTTCAGCCGTGGATGCCTGGCCCTTGCCGGTCTTCTTCAACACCGGCATCCCGAGTTTCTCGTAGAGAATCGCCCCGAGCTGCTTGGGTGAACCCAGGTTGAATTCCTCACCGGCGATCTCGAATGCCTGGCGCTCCAGCTCGACCATCTTGTTGCCCAGCTCGATGCTCTGGATGCCCAGCAATGCCTTGTCCACCAGCGCGCCCTGACGCTCGATACGCGCCAGCACCGGCACCAACGGCATCTCGATATCCGTCAGCACACTGGCCAGGCTCGGGATCGCCGCCAACTGCGCGTGCAGCTTCTGGTGCAGGCGCAACGTCACGTCGGCATCTTCGGCCGCATACGGGCCGGCTTGCTCAAGGGCGATCTGGTCGAATGTCAGCTGCTTGGCGCCCCTGCCGGCGATGTCCTGGAAGCTGACGGTGTCGTGGTCCAGGTATTTCTTCGCCAGGCTGTCCATGTCATGGCGGGTCGCGGTGGAGTTCAGCACGTAGGATTCGAGCATGGTATCGAAGGCGATGCCACGCACGGTGATGCCCTGCGCAGGGTCACCGCCGATAGCGCAGTTGGCCAGGATATTCATGTCGAACTTGGCGTGCTGGCCGACCTTGAGCTTGGTCGGATCTTCCAGCAACGGCTTCAAGGCCAGCAGCACGGTGTCACGGTCCAATTGATCCGGCGCACCAGTGTAGGCATGGGTCAGCGGAATATAGGCTGCTTCATGGGGCTGCACCGCGAACGAAAGCCCAACCAACTGGGCCTGCTGGGCGTCGATCCCGGTGGTTTCGGTATCGAAGGCAAACAACGGCGCGTCGTTGAGCTTCTTCAGCCACAGATCGAATGTGGCCTGGTCCAGAATGGTGGTGTAAACCGACTCCACCGGCACCGCTATCACCGCCTCAACCGACGCTTCAGCGACGGGCGCAACCTCGTTCGCCGTCTTGAGCTCGACACGCTTGGTATCGCGCTGGATCTCTTCGTACCAGCTCTTGAATTCAAGCAGCGTGTACAGCTCAAGCAGTTTTTCGCGATCCGGCTCGATCAGGTGCAGGTCGTCGAGGCCGATATCCAGGGGCACGTCGATCTTGATCGTCGCCAGCTGATAAGAGAGGAACGCCATCTCCTTGTGCTCTTCCAACTTCGCCGGCAGCGTCTTGGCGCCACGAATCGGCAGGGTCGGCACGATGTCCAACTGCTCATACAGCTCTTTCAGACCGCCGTTCACACCCACCAGCAAACCGGAGGCGGTCTTCGGACCAATCCCGGGAACGCCAGGGATGTTGTCGGACGAATCGCCCATCAACGCCAGATAATCGATGATCTGCTCCGGAGCGACGCCGAATTTCTCCTTTACGCCCTCGATGTCCATCGAACTACCGGTCATGGTGTTGACCAAGGTAATGTGCCCGTCCACCAGCTGCGCCATGTCCTTGTCACCGGTGGAGATCACCACGGGACGGTCAGCGGCCGCACTGCTGCGAGCCAGGGTGCCGATCACGTCATCGGCCTCGACGCCTTCGACGCACAGCAGCGGGAAGCCGAGGGCGATCACGCTGTGGTGCAACGGCTCGATCTGCAGGCGCATGTCATCGGGCATGCTCGGGCGGTTGGCCTTGTATTCGGCGAACATCTCATCGCGAAAGGTTCCGCCCTTGGCGTCGAACACCACGGCGAACGGGCTGTTCGGGTACTGCTTGCGCAGGCTCTTGAGCATATTCAACACGCCCTTGACCGCGCCGGTGGGCAGGCCTTTGGAGGTGGTCAGCGGTGGCAGCGCGTGGAAGGCGCGGTACAGATAAGAAGAACCGTCCACCAGGACGAGGGGCGCTTGGCTCATGAGCAGGATCAACCTTTTCGGCGGGTCAGGCGCTAGAATAGGCCGGACCAATGAAAACAAAGGGACAAGGTTATCATGCGTACATTCAATCGCCTGCTGTTCACTGGCTGGATTGCACTCGCTCCGATGGCTGTCATGGCGGCAGACGATGCGCCGTCGGGCGATCCGGAAGTAACCATTCGCACGGAAGGCGACAAGACTATCCAGGAGTACCGCCAGAACGGCTTCCTGTACGCCATCAAGGTAACGCCCAAAGGTGCTCCACCGTATTTCCTGGTACGCGCCGACGGAACCGACGCGAACTTCATCCGTTCCGACCAGCCGGATATGCTGATTCCGTCATGGAAGATCTTCGAATGGAAATGATTCCCTAACTTCAACGGCGCCGCCCTGAGCGGCGCCCGTAACGGCAGTTTTAACCATGTCTGTGTTTACCCCCCTGGCTCGGCCCGAGCTGGAAACCTTTCTTGCCCCTTACGGGCTCGGCCGCCTGCTTGATTTCCAGGGGATTGCCGCCGGTAGCGAAAACACCAATTTCTTTATCAGCCTGGAACAAGGCGAATTCGTCCTGACCCTGGTTGAACGTGGCCCTGTTGCGGAAATGCCGTTCTTCATCGAGCTGCTCGATGTGCTCCACGACGCCGACCTGCCGGTGCCTTATGCCCTGCGCACTACCGACGGCGTTGCCCTGCGCACGCTTGCCGGCAAACCGGCGCTGCTGCAGCCGCGCCTGGCCGGCAAGCACATCAAGGACGCCAACGCCCAGCATTGCGCCCAGGTGGGCGACCTGCTCGGTCACCTGCATCTGGCGACCCAGGGCGACAAGGTGCTGGAACGCAAGACCGATCGCGGACTGGACTGGATGCTCAGTGAAGGCGCGCAGTTGATTTCGCACCTGAACGACGCGCAACAGCGCCTTCTGCAGGATGCGTTGAGCGAAATCCAGGCCCACAAGGCGCAGATCCTTGCCTTGCCGCGCGCCAACGTTCATGCCGACCTGTTCCGCGACAACGCGATGTTTGAAGGCACCCACCTGACCGGCCTGATCGACTTCTACAACGCCTGCTCGGGGCCGATGCTGTACGACGTCGCCATCGCCTTGAATGACTGGTGTTCGGATGCCGACGGCGTGATTGACGGGCAGCGCGCCCGTGCGTTGCTTGGGGCTTACGCGGGGCTGCGGCCGTTTACCGCGAAGGAAGCCGAGCTGTGGCCGACCCTGCTGCGCGTGGCGTGCGTGCGGTTCTGGCTGTCGCGGCTGATCGCAGCCGAGTCGTTTGCCGGGCAGGATGTGTTGATTCATGACCCGGCGGAGTTCGAGCATCGCTTGGCGCAACGCCAGCAGATTAGCGTCCACCTGCCATTCGCGCTCTAAAGACCTGCTCGGTCAAAAATGTGGGAGGGGGCTTGCCCCCGATAGCGGTAAGTCAGCCAACTTATGTATCAACTGCCCCAAAGCCATCGGGAGCAAGCCCCCTCCCACATTTGATCTGCAATGGCAGTCAGAGCGATTCCAGGCAGCCAGCCAGGTCATTGCCCAGTTTTTCCAGCACCTGCTCGTAACCCTGGGCCGTGGCCGGGGTGTAGCCGCCCAGCGCGTCCAATTCCGCGAGCTTCACCGGCAAACCCGCCACCAGCGTCTCCGCCAACCTTGGTCGCAACGGTGGCTCGCTGAACACACAGGTCTTGCCCACTTCCTGTAACCGCGTGCGCATCGCCGCCACATGCTGGGCGCCTGGCTGCACTTCGGCTGCAACGGCGAATACGCCGGCGTGCTTCAAACCGTAGGCGTCTTCGAAGTAATCAAAAGCTTCGTGAAACACAAAGTAAGGTTTGCCCTCAACGCCGGCCAAACGCTGCTTCAGGCGCACATCCAGCGCATCCAGGCGAGCCTCGAAGGCCTTTGCGTTGCTCTGGTAACGCGCGGCATTGGCCGGGTCGGCGGCACTGAGGTCAGCCGCCATACGCGCCGCGATCACCCGCGCATTCACCGTCGACAGCCACAGATGTGCATCCACACTGCCGGGGCGATGATCGTGGTCATGTTCGTCGGCTTCATCGGCGTGGGAGTGGCTATCTTCGCCGAACCGGCGCAGTTTCATACCCGGCAGGTCCTGCACGGCCACCGTTGTCGCCGTACGGCCTTTCAGCACGCGCGGCAGAAATGTTTCCATGTCCGGCCCGATCCAGTAGAGCAGGTCTACCGACTGCACGCGCCGTACGTCGGATGGGCGTAATGCGAAGTTATGCGGCGATGCACCCGGTGGCAGCAACACCTCCGGAACCGCTACACCGTCCTGCACAGCAGCGGCAATCAGTTGCAGCGGCTTGATGCTGGTCAGCACCTTGACCTCGGCCTGAGCGGCGCCAGCCATGAACAAACTGGTGACAAATACGACAAAAACGGGAAAAAGTCGGGACACGATGACCACTCAATGGCGTAGGAACGGGTAACATAATAACGTCTCTATCAAATATCTGTCGCCGCTCATGCCTATAACACCGCTTGCCAGCCGTCCCCACGATCACTCTCACTGCGTTCACACGGCGCTGTCGGAGGCCGACACCCTGTGTGCGCAGAAGGGTTTGCGCCTGACCGCGCTGCGTCGACGCGTGCTGGAGTTGGTGTGGCAAAGCCACAAGCCGCTGGGCGCGTATGACATCCTCGGCGTACTCAGCGAGCAGGACGGCCGCCGCGCTGCGCCACCCACGGTTTACCGTGCGCTGGATTTCCTGCTGGAAAACGGCCTGGTGCACCGCATTGCTTCGCTCAATGCCTTTGTTGGCTGCAACCACCCGGAACACGCGCATCAGGGCCAGTTCCTGATTTGCCGCCAGTGCCACGCCGCCATCGAGCTTGAACAGAAAAGCATCAGTGACGCCATCATCAAAAGCGCCGCCGAGGTTGGTTTCAGCGTCGAAGGGCAAACGGTCGAAGTGGTCGGCCTGTGCTCGGGCTGTCAGGGGGCTTGATGAGCAACGCGTTAATTCGCCTGGAACAGGTCGGGGTCACCTTCGCCGGGCAAAACGTGCTGGATGACATTGCGTTGAGCGTGGAGCCGGGGCAGATCGTTACCCTGATCGGCCCCAATGGCGCCGGCAAGACCACCCTGGTGCGCGCCGTGCTGGGCCTGCTCAAGCCCGACCGTGGCAGCGTATGGCGCAGGCCCAAACTGCGCGTGGGCTATATGCCGCAGAAGCTGCATGTAGACCCGACACTCCCGCTTTCCGTACTGCGTTTCCTGCGCCTGGTGCCCGGGGTCGACCGTGCCCGCGCGCAAGCGGCACTCAAGGAGGTCGGCGCCGAACAGGTGATCGACAGCCCGGTGCAGAGCATCTCCGGCGGTGAAATGCAGCGCGTGCTGCTGGCTCGCGCACTGTTGCGCGAACCGGAGTTGCTGGTGCTCGATGAGCCGGTGCAAGGCGTCGACGTCGCCGGGCAGGCCGAGCTGTACAGTCTGATCACCCGTCTGCGCGACCGTCACGGCTGCGGTGTGCTGATGGTCTCCCACGATTTGCACCTGGTGATGAGCACCACCGACCAAGTGGTCTGCCTCAACCGTCACGTGTGCTGCTCCGGCCATCCGGAACAGGTCAGCGGCGACCCGGCGTTCGTCGAGCTGTTCGGTAAGAACGCGCAAAGCCTGGCGATCTACCATCACCACCACGACCATGCCCATGATCTGCACGGCGCCGTGGTTGACGACCCCGCCGCACCCCACCCTCATGTTCATGGAGATAGCTGCAAGCATGGCTGATTTTCTGCTCTACGCCCTGCTGGCAGGCTTGGCTTTGGCGTTGGTAGCGGGCCCGTTGGGCTCGTTCGTGGTCTGGCGGCGCATGGCGTACTTTGGCGACACGTTGTCCCATGCCGCGCTGCTCGGGGTGGCCATGGGCTTCCTGCTGGACGTGAGCCCGACCATCGCCGTAACGGTCGGCTGCCTGCTGCTAGCGGTATTACTGGTGACGCTGCAACAGCGCCAGCCACTGGCCTCCGATACGCTGCTGGGCATCCTGGCGCCGAGTACCTTGTCCCTGGGCCTGGTGGTGCTGAGCTTCATGCATGAAGTGCGCATCGACCTGATGGCCTATCTGTTTGGCGATCTGCTGGCGATCAGCCCTGTTGATCTTATGTGGATTCTCGGCGGCAGCGCGGCGGTGCTGGTGCTGCTGGTGAGCCTGTGGCGCCCGCTGCTGGCGATCACCGTGCATGAGGAACTTGCCACGGTGGAAGGTTTGCCCGTACCGGCCTTGCGTTTGGCGCTGATGCTGTTGATCGCGGTGGTGATCGCTGTCGCGATGAAGATTGTCGGCGTATTGTTGATCACGTCGCTGTTGATCATTCCCGCAGCCGCTGCTCAACGCCATGCTCGTTCGCCGGAGCAAATGGCAATCGGCGCCAGCCTGTTGGGCATGCTGGCAGTGTGTGGGGGCCTGGCGTTGTCATGGTTCAAGGACACGCCAGCCGGGCCGTCGATTGTGGTATCGGCGGCCGCCCTGTTTCTGCTGAGTTTTGTCCTGCCCCGTCGAGGGGTGTAGACTTGCTCGCTTTTTGCGCAAATAGAGAGTCGCAGGAATGAAGCCGTTCACCTTCCGTTATCTGCTCCTTGCCGCATTTTCCCTGCTGCTGGGCGCCTGTCAAAGCACACCGCCCGCCGCCCCCGAAGCGCTGGATCCGCGTGCTGCGGCCATCGCGCAACTGGAGCAAAACCTGGCCAGCAGCGAATTGGCCACCGCCGAAGACCAGCTCGCCACCTTGCAGGCCCAATCGCCCAACGATCCGGCGCTCGAGGCTTACCAGCGGCAATTGGCCGAAGCCTACCTGCAGCGCAGCCAGATCGTGCTGCAAAAGGGTGACGTCAACGCCGCCGCCACAGCCCTGAGCCGGGCCCGCGCACTGATGCCCAAGGCCCCGGCCCTGACCGGTGGCGTCAACAGCGCCATCAGCCATGCGCGCAAAGCCGAGCTGGATCAGGCCGAGGCTGCCTTGAAAGCGGCCGAAGCCAAGCCCGCCGCCAAGGTCATCGACCCGGCGGCGCCGAGCACCACCGTGGCGTTGAACCTGGCGGATGTCGACGCCATGCGCCATCAGCTGGATGCTATCGCCACCGACGTGGTGAATTACCAGTGCGACGTCAGCATCCAGGTGCCGCGCACCGAGGATTACCCGTGGCTGGCCACGTTGCTGACCAAACGGGTGAAACGTATTGATGCAGGGTATGACCTGAAGATTCACCGGCAGATTTTGAAACACATTCCGGCGCAGGTTGTGCTGATTCCGCGTAAAGCCGACTAAAAGCATCGGGGGCAAGCCCCCTCCCACATTTGAATCGTGAATGCATTCAAAGGTGGGAGGGGGCTTGCCCCCGATGGCGATCTAACAAACAACCCAATAATTAAGCCGGAATCGCCTTGGACTTCGGCTCACGCTCCCACACCCGATGCTGGGCAATCGCGGCGAAGAACGCCTTGAACGCCTTGGCATCCGCGCCCACGATCAACCCCGCATCCGCCTCCAGCTTCAGCAGATCCAACAAGGGCTTCACGTCACTGGCCACCGCAATGGCCTTCAGGTGCTTGTACGCTTCCAGTACGTAATGCAGCGCCACGCCGTCGCCGCTCAGCGCCTTGACCGACTCCTTGCCGCCAGGGATAAACACCGCGTCAAACGCAATGGACGGCATGCCTTCCATCGACGCATCCACCGGCAGCGACTTGCCATCGACAGTGGTCACAGGCGCCGAAGTCGGCCCGAGCAACTTGGCATGCGCACCTTCAGCTTCCAGGGCTGCCTTGAGAGCATCAATCGCCGCACCGTCCACGCCGTTAGCCGCCAGAATTGCCACTTTGCGCGTCTTGATGTCGCCGGACAGCAGATTCACCTGGCTCAATGCCGGCGATTCCTTCAACGACGTTTCACGCGCAGGCACTGTGCCTTTGGTCGGCGCCGGTAAGCCCAGGTTCTGCGCGACGCGCTTGGCCAGTTCCAGGTCGATGTTGGCCAGGATCTCGTTGACCTGCCGCGCGCGGATAAACTCACGCTCCACCTTGCCCAGCTCAAAGCTATAAGCCGCGATGATGTGCTCTTTCTCATGATGGCTCATGCTGTTGAAGAACAGCGTGGCCTGGGAGAAATGGTCGCCGAACGATTCACTGCGCTCGCGCACTTTGTTGGCATCGACGCGCTCGTAGTAAGTCTCGAAGCCACCATCGGTCGGGCCGGCAGGGGTTTCCTTCGGCCAGCCGCCATCGATGGAGTTGGGCTCATAGGCCGCGCGCCCTTTGTCGATCACGGTGCGGTGCTGAGCGTCGCGCTGGCCGTTGTGGAAAGGCACCACCGGGCGGTTGATCGGGATCTCATGGAAGTTCGGGCCGCCAAGACGGCTGATCTGGGTATCCGTGTAGGAAAACAGACGGCCTTGCAGCAGCGGGTCATTGGTGAAGTCGATACCCGGAACGATATGGCCTGGGCAAAACGCAACCTGTTCGACCTCGGCAAAGAAATTATCCGGGTTGCGGTTAAGCACCATCTTGCCCAGCGGGGTGATCGGCACCAACTCTTCCGGGATGATCTTGGTCGGGTCGAGCAGGTCGAAATCGAATTTGTGTTCGTCTTCTTCCGCTACGATCTGCACGCCCAGTTCCCATTCGGGGTAATCGCCGCTCTCAATCGATTCCCACAGGTCGCGACGGTGGTAATCGGTATCTTTACCTGCAAGCTTTTGCGCTTCGTCCCACACCAGGGAGCAGGTGCCGACCTTTGGCCGCCAGTGGAATTTGACGAAGCTCGACTTGCCTTCGGTATTGATCAGACGGAAGGTGTGCACGCCAAAACCCTGCATTGCGCGCAGGCTTTTTGGAATCGCACGGTCAGACATGGCCCAGATCACCATGTGCGCCGACTCCGGCTGCAACGAAACAAAATCCCAGAACGTATCGTGCGCCGAGCCGCCCGTAGGAATCTCGTTGTGCGGCTCAGGTTTTACCGCGTGTACAAAGTCAGGAAACTTGATCGCGTCCTGAATGAAGAACACCGGCATGTTGTTGCCCACCAGGTCGAAGTTGCCTTCGTCGGTGAAAAATTTCACGGCGAAACCGCGTACGTCACGCACCGTGTCACCGGAACCGCGCGGCCCCTGCACCGTGGAAAAACGCGCGAACACCGGCGTTTTATGCTCCGGAGTGCGTAGGAAACCAGCCTTGGTCAGCGCCGAATGGTCGCCGTAGCTCTGGAAATAGCCATGGGCGCCGGTGCCACGGGCATGCACGATGCGCTCCGGGATGCGCTCATGGTCAAAGTGCGTGATTTTTTCACGCATGATGAAATCTTCCAGCAGCGAAGGGCCACGGGCACCGACCTTCAAGGTGTTCTGGTTGTCGGAGATCTTCACGCCCTGGTTAGTGCGCAGGGCCTGGCCGGTCGCATCGGAACGGAATTCTTCCAACGCCTGCAATTTGGTGTTGGTATTGCCTCGGTCCAGGGTATCGGTACCCGCGAGTTCACTCTTCGGCGGGGTGCCTGGCTTCTTGGTACTCATCAGTCAAAACTCCTTAGTCAAAGTGGCCAGAGCGGTCCCCGGCTCGTTTGAATGAAGCCCCGGGCACGGCACCCGGAACATCGCATTGCTTTAGTAGTGACTGATAGCGTTATGAGCCGTTCCCTTTTTATGACCTTCGGTCTCGTTATTGCCAAATCGCAGGATAGATACGAAATAAATGCTAAGAATCACTGGATGGACAGGCTAAAATGCGCGCCCGGCTAACCGCTGATCCCTTTTCCATGCGCCCCACAAGGTTCGCTACGTGATCGAGTTTCAAAACGTCCATAAAACCTACCGCGTCGCCGGTAAGGATATTCCAGCCCTGCACTCCACCAGCCTGCGCGTCGAAAACGGCCAGGTGTTTGGCCTGATTGGCCACTCGGGCGCGGGAAAAAGTACCCTGCTGCGCCTGATCAATCGCCTTGAAGAGCCCAGTGGCGGGCAGATCAGTGTCGACGGCGAAGAAGTCACCGCACTGGATGCCAACGGCCTGCGCCGTTTCCGTCAGCAAGTCGGCATGATTTTCCAGCACTTCAACTTGCTGGCGTCCAAGACCGTTGCAGACAACGTGGCGCTGCCGCTGACATTGGCCGGCGAATTGTCGCGCAAGGAAATCGACCTGCGTGTCGCCGAGCTGCTCGCCCGCGTCGGTCTGTCGGACCACGCCCGCAAGTACCCGGCGCAATTGTCTGGCGGCCAGAAACAGCGCGTCGGCATCGCTCGCGCCCTGGCGACCAAACCCAAGATTCTGCTGTGCGATGAAGCCACCAGCGCTCTGGACCCGCAAACCACCGCGTCGGTCCTGCAGTTGCTGGCGGAAATCAACCGCGAGCTGAAGCTGACCATCGTGTTGATCACCCATGAAATGGACGTGATTCGTCGCGTGTGCGACCAGGTGGCCGTGATGGACGCCGGCGTGATCGTCGAGCAAGGCTCGGTGGCCGATGTGTTCCTGCATCCCAAGCATCCGACCACCAAGCGCTTCGTCCAGGAAGCCGAACAGGTCGATGAAGGCGAGCAGCACGATGACTTCGCCCACGTACCGGGTCGTATCGTGCGCCTGACGTTCCAAGGGGATGCGACCTACGCGCCATTGCTGGGTACCGTCGCCCGTGAAACGGGGGTGGACTACAGCATCCTGGCCGGTCGTATCGACCGCATCAAAGACATCCCCTACGGGCAATTGACCCTCGCCGTCACCGGCGGTGACATGGAAGCCGCGTTTGCGCGCTTCACCGCCGCCGACGTTCATATGGAGGTGCTGCGCTGATGGACGTTTTCCTGAGCTTCTTTGCCAACATCGACTGGTCCGAAATCTGGCTCGCCACCGGCGATACCATGACTATGTTGTTCGGTTCGCTGTTCTTCACGGTCGTGCTGGGCCTGCCGTTGGGTGTGTTGCTGTTCTTGACCAGCCCACGTCAGCTGTTCGAGCAAAAAGGCTTGTACGCGCTGCTGTCGTTGATCGTGAACATCCTGCGCTCGCTGCCGTTCATCATCCTGTTGATCGTGATGATTCCGTTCACCGTGCTGCTCACTGGCACATCGCTGGGCGTAGCGGGTGCGATTCCGCCGCTGGTGGTGGGCGCCACGCCATTCTTTGCGCGCCTGGTGGAAACCGCCCTGCGTGAAGTGGACCGCGGCATCATCGAGGCCACGCAGTCGATGGGTGCCAGCACGCGCCAGATCATCATCAACGCGTTGCTGCCCGAAGCACGCCCCGGCATTTTCGCGGCAATTACCGTAACGGCGATTACACTGGTGTCCTACACGGCGATGGCCGGCGTGGTCGGTGCCGGTGGCCTGGGCGACCTGGCGATCCGTTTCGGTTACCAGCGTTTCCAGACCGACGTGATGGTAGTCACCGTAGTGATGCTATTGATCCTGGTGCAAATTCTGCAGACCGTCGGCGACAAGCTGGTGGTGCACTTTTCTCGAAAATAACGACCATGGCCGGCCTGGTGCCGGCAGATGCCCGAACAAGGAGCTTGCTGGATGAAAAAACTACTGGTTGCTTTCGCCGCCGTCGCCGCGTTTTCTGCCCATGCCGAGACCCTCACGGTCGCCGCCTCGCCAGTGCCGCATGCAGAAATCCTGGAATTCGTGAAACCCGCGCTGGCCAAAGAAGGCGTGGACCTGCAGGTCAAAGTCTTTACCGACTATGTGCAGCCGAACGTACAGGTGGCTGAAAAGCGCCTGGACGCCAACTTCTTCCAGCACCAGCCGTACCTGGATGAATTCAACAAGGCCAAGGGCACTCACCTAGTGAGCGTCGGCGGCGTGCACCTGGAACCGCTGGGCGCGTACTCGAGCAAATACAAGAAGCTGGACGAGCTGCCGGACGGCGCAAATGTGGTGATCCCGAACGACGCCACCAACGGCGGCCGCGCCCTGTTGCTGCTGGCCAACAACGGCCTGATTACCCTGAAGGACCCGACCAACATCCTGTCGACCACCAAGGACATCACCGGTAACAGCAAAAACCTGAAGTTCCGCGAACTCGAAGCCGCCACCCTGCCGCGCGTGCTGACCCAGGTCGACCTGGCCCTGATCAACACCAACTACGCGCTGGAAGCCAAGCTGGACCCGTCCAAGGACGCCCTGGTGATCGAAGGCAGCGACTCGCCTTACGTGAACATCCTGGTGACCCGTGAAGACAACAAGGATTCGGACGCGGTGAAGAAGCTGGTAGCCGCCCTGCACACACCTGAAGTGAAGCAATTCATCGAAGAGAAGTACAAAGGCGCGATCAAGCCAGCGTTCTGATCCAACACGCTGGAGATCAAAAATGTGGGAGGGGGCTTGCTCCCGATAGCGGCAGGTCAGTCAACATCTTCATCGACTGACACTCTGCTATCGGGGGCAAGCCCCCTCCCACATTGTTTTGTGTCGTGAGCTATTTACGCTGCAACAGCCCAGGCAACTGCGCCACCAACTTCTGGTTATTCAACGGCGCACGAATGAACCCGCGCTGGGTACCGTCCGGCCCGATCAGCGCCAGATTGCCGCTGTGATCGACGGTGTAGTTGGGCTTGCTGGTGTCCGCCGGGATGAACGGGATGCTCACCGCATTCGAGACCGTCTGCACCTCCTGCACATTCGCACCGGTCAGCCCCTGGAACTGCGGATCGAAATAGCCCAGGTACTGCTTGAGCTGGGCCGGGGTGTCGCGGTTCGGGTCGACGCTGACCAGGATCACTTGCAACTTATCCACCGCGTCCTTGGGCAGTTCGCTCTTGATCTGGCGCAGCTGGGCGAGGGTGGTCGGGCAGATATCCGGGCAGAAGGTGTAGCCGAAGAACAGCAGGCTCCACTTGCCTTTCAGCTCATCGACCAGCACCGGCTGGCCGTCCTGGTTGGTCATGCTCACCGCAGGCAGCTGGCGACTTTGCGGCAGCAGGATGATGCCGGCGTCGATCAG
Organism: Pseudomonas sp. R1-43-08; assembly: GCF_003852255.1. NCBI lineage: Bacteria > Pseudomonadati > Pseudomonadota > Gammaproteobacteria > Pseudomonadales > Pseudomonadaceae > Pseudomonas > Pseudomonas sp. R1-43-08. The sequence continues at coordinate 71,752 of NZ_CP027734.1, read as the reverse complement.
CGCAGTGGGATCGCCCTGGCCTTTGCCCGATAGCACCTTGTTGACAGTCAGGCCCATGATCAACGCCACCAGGGCCACGAGAATGAAGACAGTTTTCTGAGTTCGAGTCATAGGTTCAACAGTAGGTAGTGGTCGACGAGCAGGGCGATAAACAGTAGCAGCAGGTACCAGATGGAGTACTTGAAGGTGTTGATCGCCGCGTGCGGCTGGCTGCCACGGTACAGCACCCAGGCCCATTGCAGAAAGCGCCCGCCCAATACCAGCGCACAGACCAGGTACAGCAACCCGCTCATATGGATCACATAGGGCATCAGGCTCACCGCCAGCAGGGCAAAGGTGTAGAGCAGGATATGCACCTTGGTGTAATGCTCGCCGTGGGTGACCGGCAGCATCGGGATGTCAGCCTTGGCGTACTCCTCCTTGCGGTGAATGGCCAGCGCCCAGAAGTGCGGCGGCGTCCAGGCAAAGATGATCAGCACCAGCAGCAGGGGTTCGGCGCTGATATGCCCGGTTACCGCGACCCAGCCCAACAGCGGCGGCGCGGCGCCGGCCAGGCCACCGATGACGATGTTCTGCGGCGTCGCGCGTTTGAGAAAGCCGGTGTAGATCACCGCATAGCCCAGCAACGAGGCCAACGTCAGCCATGCCGCCAGCGGGTTGGTAAAGGCCAGCAGCAGCGCCAGGCCCGCCACCGCCAGCAACAACGCGAAAGCCAGTGCCGCAGCCGGCGAGACGCGCCCCTCGGCCAATGGTCGTTTGTGCGTACGCGCCATCAACGCATCGATGCGCCGGTCCACCACATGATTGACCGCCGCCGCCGCGCCCGCACACAAGGCGATGCCCAGGTTGCCGAAAACCAGCACCGTCCACGGCACTCCGGCGCGGGTGGCGAGGAACATGCCCACCAGCGAGGTGATCAGCATCAGCACCACCACCTTCGGCTTGGTCAGCTCCAGATAGTCGCGCCAGATAGCCTGGCCGTGACCCGCGCCGATCAAGGACGCCATGGCATCTCTCCTTTAAGGGTTATCAGGCCCGATACCTGTTTGCGCGGAATAAACCGCCAGGCAATCGGGCGTGGAACGCGCACCCGGACCAGGCTGGTACGCGCGTGATAATTGACCAGTACCAGGCTCAGCAATAGCGCCGCGCCCCCGGCGTTGTGAGCCACCGCCACCGGCAGTGGCAAGCCGAACGCCACATTGCTCAGGCCCAGGCTGATTTGCGCCGCCAGGGCGATCAACAGCAAGCCCGCCAGGCGCGTCATGCCCACCGCGCGCAATTGCCAGGCCAGGCCCAGCAGCACCAGCGTGACCAGCACCGCCCCGACGCGATGGGTGAGGTGAATGGCCGTACGCGCATCGCTGTCCAGTTGCCCGCCGAGGTAGTTAGGGCCGATATGCTGGGTCAGGTGAAAGCCGTTGGCAAAGTCCGCTGCCGGCCACCATTGGCCGTGGCACGTTGGCAAATCGACACAGGCCACCGCCGCGTAGTTGGAGCTGACCCATCCGCCCAGCGCAATCTGCCCGATCACCAGCACCAACCCCGCCGTTGCCCAATATTGCAGGCGCCTGGGCACGATCAACGCGGGCAACACACCGGACAAGCGCAGGGTCAACAGGAACAGCAGGCTCAAGGTGGCAAAGCCGCCCAACAGGTGCCCCGTCACGACTTGCGGCCACAGCTTGAGGGTCACCGTCCACATGCCGAACGCCGCCTGCGCGATCACCACCATCAACACGAACAGCGGTAATTTCACCGGCTGGCCGGGGTCGCGTCGGTGGCTCCACGCACGCGCCGCCAGCAGCGCGATCAGCAGGGCGAGGGTGCCGGCAAAGTAGCGGTGAGTCATCTCGGCCCAGCCTTTGTCGGCCTCCACCGGCGTATCCGGATAATGCAGCTCGGCATGGGCCAACTGGGCTGCGCTCTGCGGCACGCTGATAAAGCCGTAGCAACCCGGCCAGTCCGGGCAACCCAGGCCAGCATGGGTCAGGCGGGTATAGGCGCCAAGCAACACGACGATCAGCGCCAGCAAGGTGGCAAACAACGCGAGGCGAAATCCAGGCTTGGCCATGATGATGCCCTTATCCGATGTTCGACAGTTTCAACAGCAGGCGCAGGTCGTTGAGCAAATCCTTGCCGTTGACCTTGGCGTCGTAGCGCAGCACCAGGTTACCGTGGGGGTCGACGATCCACAGGTGCGCATCGCCCGGCGCGGCGGCATTGCGGTTGAAGGTCGACAGGTCCAGTGAGTAGCGTTGCAATTGCGGGTACTCGGCCTTGAGCCTGGCGTCGTAGTCGGTAGCGACCGGCTGCGCACTGGCCAGCGCGTGGCTGGCGCGGGACGCATCGCGACCGAGGCCGATCTGCAGTTGGCGCGCGAGGTACACCAGTTGCTGGCATTCGGCGGCGCAAGCGGCGGGGGCGGTGACCAACAGTTGCCAGCGCTGCTCATCGGCCTGCACGCCGATGTCGGCGCGGGTCTGGCCGTTACCGATCATTTCACCGTGATAACTGCGATTGTCCGGCACCCAGAACTGCAGCTTGTACATAAAGGTCGCCAGCACCATCGGGCCCACCACCATCAGCAGAATCAGGATCAGCTGAAAGCGGCCTTTACGCCGGTCCGGCGCCTCAGACATGTTGAGTGGATTCATGGCGGCTCCCATGGTGCTTCTCCTTTGCGTTGTGCCATCCGAGGTAGAGGTAAAGCGCCAGCAGCGCCAGTGACATGGCAAACCACTGCACCGCATACCCCAGGTGTTTTTCCGGGCCCATGGCGACCACCGGCCAGGTGGTGTCGTAGGTACCGGGGCCGGCTTCGGCGCGCAGCTCGTAGGCGAACCCGCTGCGGCGCAATTCAGCCCACAGCGCGCCGGGATGCAACGCGGTCAACAGGCGCGGCCATTGCGCGGTTGTGGGGTCGACGCGCAATTGGAAGGTTTCGCCAGGGGCGACGTACACCCAGGCAACGAGACTCACCGGTTGATCCGGGGTGGTGAAAAGCGGTGGCGTGCGGCGGTCCGGCCAGGGCAGCCAACCGCGATTGAGCAACAACCACAGGCCGCTGGCCTGGTCATGGAAGGGTTGTAACAGCTCAACCCCGGCCCTGCCGTCGCGCATACGGTTGTCGAGCAGCACGCTGTGTTCGGCATCGAAGTTGCCGTGCAGACGAACCCGGCGGAAGGCTGGGTCGGCACTGGCTGCAAGCTGCTCGCTGCCCAGGGGCTCGGCCGCACGCCGCTCTGCGTAAGTGTCGACCAAGCGCTGTTTTTCCTGACCGCGCGACAGTTGCCAGAAGCCCAGACCGACCATCAACGGCAGCAACAGCAGCACCACCAAGGTCGGCGCGATGCCGGGCCGCAGGCGCTGCCTGGCACTGGCTATACTGAATCTCATTGCCCCCTCCCCCTGAAGCCCGGAGCCAGACCATGCTCAAAGCCGCCATTGCCCTGATGCTGATCGCGACTGTCGCGAGCCTGTTCAGTGGCTTGTTCTTCCTGGTCAAGGACGAGGGCCGTTCCAACCGCCTCGTCACTGCCCTGACCGTGCGTGTCGTGTTGGCCGCCATCACCGTCGGGCTGATCGCCTGGGGCTTTTTCAGTGGCCAGTTGGTCTCGCATGCGCCGTGGTAGAACGGTTCACAGCACATACACAAAGAAAAACAGCCCGATCCACACCACGTCCACGAAGTGCCAATACCAACTGGCCGCCTCGAAACCAAACTGGTGCTCGGCATTGAAATGCCCCTTCAGGATGCGCATCAGCATCACAAACAGAATGATCGTGCCGATGGTCACGTGGGCACCGTGAAACCCGGTGAGCATGAAGAACGTCGCGCCGTACACGCCCGAACCCAACGTCAGGCCCAGCTCTTTATAGGCGTGGATGTACTCCTCGGCCTGGAACCCGAGAAACGCCAGGCCCAGTAGCACGGTGAGCGCCAGCCAGATCTTCAGCGCGCCGCGATGCCCTTTGCGCAAGGCATGGTGGGCGATGGTGATGGTCACGCTGGAACTCACCAGCAGGATGGTGTTTACCAACGGCAGGCCCCACGGGCTGATCGTGCCCTTGGGCGCCGGATACAGCTTGGGGTCCGGGTTGTTCAGCAAGGGCCAGGCGAATTCGAAATTCGGCCACAGCATATGCGCGACGCCCTTGGGTCCCTCACCCGCCAGCCATGGCCCCGCCCAGGTACGCACATAGAACAGCGCGCCGAAGAACGCGATGAAAAACATCACTTCGGAAAAGATGAACCAGGTCATGCCCCAGCGAAACGAACGGTCCATTTGCGCACTGTACAAGCCGGCGCGGCTTTCCTTGATCACCGCACCGAACCAGCCGAACAGCATGTAGGCCAGCAACAGACCGCCGACGAAGAAGATCCACGGGCCGTGGGATTCCGGGCGCAACGCCTTGAGATCGTTGAACCACACGGCCAGCCCATACACGGTGACCAACAGGCCAATCGTGGCAATGATCGGCCATTTGCTTTGCGCTGGTACGTAGTACGTATCATGAGTCGACATGTATTCGCTCTCCTGATTGAGCGGGCAAACAGTAGCTAGCCGCCGCTGTGGGCCGCCACGGGCGGCTGGCGCGCAGTGATATCAAACAGCGTGTAGGCCAAGGTCAAATGCTTCACATCCTTGGGCATGGCGCGATCGACGATGAAGCGCACTGGCATCTCGATACGTTCGCCTGGCTGCAACACTTGCTGGGTGAAGCAAAAACACTCGGTCTTGTGGAAGTACATCGCCGCTTCGGCCGGGGAAATACTCGGCACCGCCTGGGCGGTCATCGGTTTGTCAGTCGGGTTGTACGCGACGAACAGCATCTCGGTCACAGCACCCGGGTTGACCACCACCTCGTCGGCCTTGGCATAGAAATCCCAGACCATATCGATGGCGTTGGTGGACAGGAACTGCACCCGCACCTGGCGCGACGGGTCGACGACCTGCTCGCCTTCGTACTGCCCGCCGGTCTTGCCGTTGATGCCGAATGCCTTGCACATCACGTCATAGATCGGCACCAGGGCAAAACCGAAGGCGAACATTGCCAGCACCAGGATCAGCAGGCGCGTGACCAGGCGTTTGAGGGGCACGGAGTCAGCCATGACGCCCACCTGAGGTGATTGAAATCAAGGTGGGAGGGGGCTTGCCCCCGATGGCGGTGTACCAGTCGACACTTCCTTTGACTGTGAGATAGCAATCGGGAGCAAGCCCCCTCCCACAAGGGATCGAGGGTGACTTATTCATTTCACCTCCGGCGGCGTGGTGAAGGTGTGGTACGGCGCAGGCGAGGGCACGCTCCACTCCAGGCCTTCGGCGCCGTCCCACGGCTTGGCCGGCGCGGGCGGGCCGCCGCGGATGCACTTGATCACGATAAACAGGAAGAAGATCTGCGTGGCGCCGAACATGAACGCACCAATGGACGACACCATGTTGAAGTCGGCGAACTGCAGGTTGTAGTCCGGCACCCGGCGCGGCATGCCGGCCAGGCCCACGAAGTGCATCGGGAAGAACGCCATGTTCATGCCGACGAAGGACAACCAGAAATGCAGCCTGCCCAGGGTTTCGTCATACATGTGGCCGGTCCATTTCGGCAGCCAGTAGTAGGCCGAGGCGAAGATGCCGAAGATCGCGCCAGGTACCAGCACGTAATGGAAATGCGCCACCACGAAGTAGGTGTCGTGGTACTGGAAGTCCGCCGGCGCGATCGCCAGCATCAGCCCGGAAAAACCGCCGATGGTAAACAGGATCACGAAGGCCACCGCGAACAGCATCGGCGTCTCGAAGGTCAGCGAACCTTGCCACATGGTGCTGACCCAGTTGAACACCTTGACTCCGGTGGGCACCGCGATCAGCAGGGTGGCGTACATGAAGAACAGTTCGCCCACCAGCGGAATACCGACCACGAACATATGGTGCGCCCACACGATGAACGACAGGAACGCGATGCTGGCCGTGGCGTAGACCATCGAGGTGTAGCCAAACAACGGCTTGCGCGAGAAGGTCGGAATGATCGAGCTGACGGCCCCGAACGCCGGCAGGATCATGATGTACACCTCAGGGTGGCCAAAAAACCAGAACACGTGCTGGAACAGCACCGGATCACCACCGCCCGCCGCGCTGAAAAAGCTGGTGCCGAAGTGGATATCCATCAGCATCATGGTCACGCAACCGGCCAGCACCGGCATCACCGCAATCAGCAGGAACGCGGTGATCAGCCAGGTCCACACGAACAGCGGCATTTTCATCAGGGTCATGCCCGGCGCGCGCAAGTTGAGGATGGTCGCCACCACGTTGATCGCGCCCATGATCGAACTGATGCCCATCAGGTGGATGGCAAATATGAAGAAGGTCACGCTTTCCGGCGCATAGGTGGTGGAGAGCGGCGCGTAGAACGTCCAGCCGAAATTCGGCCCGCCGCCGGGGCTGAACAGGGTCGAGACCAGCAACAGGAATGCCGCCGGCAGCAGCCAGAAACTGAAGTTGTTCATGCGCGGCAGGGCCATGTCCGGTGCGCCGATCATCAACGGGATCATCCAGTTGGCCAGGCCGACAAAGGCCGGCATCACCGCGCCGAACACCATGATCAGGCCATGCATGGTGGTCATCTGGTTGAAGAACGCCGGCTGCACGATCTGCAGGCCGGGCTGGAACAGTTCGGCGCGAATCACCATCGCGAACGAACCGCCCAGCAGGAACATGGTGAAGGCAAACCACAGGTACATCGTGCCGATGTCTTTATGGTTGGTGGTCAGCACCCAGCGCATCAACCCCTTCGCGGGGCCGTGGGCGTGGTCGGCGTGACCATGGTCATCGATCACAGTGCTCATGACCGTTCTCCTGCAAGCGAGTGGGCGGGGCGGGTCTGGACGGTGGCAAGGGAGGCTGTCATTTACTTTGCGCCTGTTTGATGGCCAGCACGTCTTTTGGCGTGACCATGTCGCCTTTGTTGTTGCCCCAGGCATTGCGTTCGTAGGTCACGACCGCAGCGATATCGACTTCCGAGAGTTGTTTGCCGAACGCGGCCATCGCGGTACCTGGCTTGCCGTGATAAACCAGGTTCAGGTGATCGGCGGCAGGCCCGGTGGCGGTTTTCGAGCCCTTGAGCGCCGGGAACATGGGCGGCAGGCCCTGGCCCTCAGCCTGGTGACAGGCCACGCAGGTGGTGTGGTAGACCTTGTCGCCGCGGGCCACCAGTTCGTCGAGTGTCCATTCCTTGGAGGTCAATTCCTTGAGCTTGGCCGCCTCTTGCTTGCGCTCGCCAAGCCAGGTGTCGTAGTCGGCCCTGGACTTGACCTCGACCACGATGGGCATGAACCCGTGGTCCTTGCCGCACAATTCGGCGCACTGGCCGCGATAGATGCCGGGTTTCTCGACACGGGTCCAGGCTTCATTGACGAAGCCGGGAATGGCGTCACGCTTGACCGCAAAGGCCGGCACCCACCAGGAGTGAATCACGTCGGCGGCGGTCACCAAAAAGCGCACTTTTGCCCCCACCGGCAACACCAGCGGCTGGTCGACTTCGAGAAGGTAGTGCTCGCCCTTGGTGGCCTGGTTATGGATTTGCTCGGCCGGCGTGGCCAGGTTGCTGAAGAACTCCACGTCCTGGCCCAGGTATTTGTAATGCCACTTCCACTGATAGCCGGTGACCTGGATATCGATATCCGACTCACTGCTGTCGTAGATGTTGATCAGCGTCTTGGTCGCCGGAATGGCCATGGCCACCAGGATCAGCAACGGCACCACGGTCCAGAGTATTTCCACCGTGGTGCTTTCGTGGAACTTGGCCGCTACCTGGCCCGTGGATCGGCGGTGCAGGATCATCGACCAGAACATCGCGCCAAACACGACGATGCCGATCACTACACAAATCCAGAAAATGGTCATGTGCAGGTCAAACACAGCGTGACTGACTTCAGTAGCACCTGGCGCCATATTCGTTGTCCAGGCGGCGTGGGCCTGGCCGAATACCGACGACAACACTAAGCCCATCCAAACGTGTGGATGTCGCGTCATTGCGGGTTCCCCTTTTATGTTTCTTGTTATCCCGCCGGTTTGCACCTGCGGCGAAGGGAGCGGCTTCCAAACTGCTTACCACCGCCAAGCCTTGCTGCGTCATGCAGTCGGGCGTCATCAGCCAATTGCCTACAAATCCGAGTATAGACAGCCGCAGCGACCCCGCAATGTGTAGGGGCAAATGAGTGAAAACAGACAGACGGGCCCAATAAAACGGGCGGCGGAATCGTTTATCCGACGAGCGATGGCAATTCGATATAACGTGTGCGTATAACCATGAAATAATTATGACAAATGCGTCTTAGGTGCTCGTATAACCGAGCTACCTTATCCTCTCCCTTTTCCTACGCCTGACCGGAGCCTTCATGAACACCGCCGCATTGCGCGAGCAGATTTCCCGTGCCCATCAACACGAAGCAACCACGGGCCAGCTTGCCCAGCAATTGGAAAAGCAATTGCCGCACCTGCATTCGGCCATTTCCCTGGTTGACGGTGATCGCAACATTGTCATGACCCGCTTTGTCACCGCGTACATCGACCTCGTCCCGGATTTGCTCGAAGCCGCCAACGATGTAGCGCGCGAAGCCGGGATCGAAAGCCAGATCAAGCCTGTGCTGAAGATTGCCGAGCATTTCTTCCTGCAGCCGCCGGCGATTCTGGCGGGCCACGAAGGCCTGGACAGTCTGCTGGACGAAGCCTACCTGGCCCATCGCCTGGTAGAGGAGGTCAACGACCTGTATATCAAGCATTTCGGCCAGCCGCTGATCCCGGCGGACACTACGGTCGCCAACCTGATCGCCCACCAATTGATCGGTGAAGACTTCGCCAACCAGCTGGATGAAGCGGTGCACATGGCAGTGGATGAGATGCTTAACGAAGAGAGCTTTGCGCTGGAGTCGGTCGAGACATACCGCGAACAGTTGAAAAGCCCGGACACAGAAGCGGCATGGAAGCGCTGGCCGTGCCTGTCGCGCCAGCTTGGAGTGGAGTTGGCGCTGGATCAGCCGACTTAATCCCAAATTGGACACAAAACAAATGTGGGAGGGGGCTTGCCCCCGATAGCGGTGAACCAGTCAAAATCTATTTGGCTGACACACCCCAATCGGGAGCAAGCCCCCTCCCACATTTTGAACCGGCTCCGTCAGCCGATTGAGGGCGCCGAGCCGATCCCCGTGGTGGTCCTTATCCGGCCTTCCAACCGGCGCTTCAACCCACGCGCCTCGATCACCAGTTTCGAGCCCTTGGCCGCATTGGCCCGGCCCCATTCCTCCAACAGCTCCAGGCAGGAATGGTCGATATAACTCAGGTTATTGAGCGGCACATGCACGGTGGTTCCCATCGGCACCGTCGACAGCACCTGGGTTAACGCCGGCACTTTCAGGAACGTCGCGGCACCGATCAGTCGCAACTCCATCTCGCCGTCCTGAGGCAAGTCGATCAGGCTGATTTTCAGCCGCGAGGCCTTGAAGGCCAGCTTGACCAGCGTCAGCCCGAAGCCCACCAGTACACCGGTCAGCAGGTCGGTGAAGATGATCGCCAGCGCCGTGGCCGCGTAGGTAAACATCGGCATGCGGCCATAACGCCCCAATGCCTTGAACGCCTTCACGTCCACCAGCTTGATCCCGGTATACACCAGCACGCCCGCCAGGCTCGCCACCGGGATGCTCTGCAGCACACTCGACAGCAACAATACGAAGCCCAGCAGCCACAGGCCGTGGAACATCGCTGACAAGCGCGTGGTGGCGCCCGCCTGGACGTTGGCCGAGCTGCGTACAATCACGCCGGTCATCGGCAGGGCACCGACCAGTCCGCACAGCATGTTGCCTACGCCTTGAGCGGACAACTCCTTATCGAAATCCGAACGCTGGCCGCTGTGCATGCGGTCGACCGCTGCGGCGGACAGCAGCGTTTCGGCGCTGGCGATAAAGGCGACGGCAAATGCGGCGATCAGCAGCTGCGGGTCAGCCAGGTTGAGCAGGTCGCTGGGACGCAGCCAATCGATGGCGTCGGCCAGGTTTTCCGGCACTTCCACACGTTTGACCTGCAACGCCAGCACCAGGCTGGTCACCGTTGCCAGGCCTACGCCCAGTAGAGCCCCTGGCACGAAGCGCAGTTGGTGTGGACGGAATTTGTCCCACAGGTACATCACCAGCATCGTCGATACACCGAGCAAGCCCGCCTGCCAGCCGAGCCCGCCGCCGAGGGTGGGTATCGCTTCGATCAATGCCGCCGGGAAGCCTGCCAGGTTATCCAACCCTGAAGGTTTGGGCGCACTGTCGAGCATCACATGGACCTGCGACAGCACAATCAGTACGCCGATCCCCGCCAGCATGCCGTACACCACCGCCGGCGCCGTCACGCGGAACCAGCAGCCCAGGCGCAGACGCCCGGCCACCAATTGCAGGAAGCCCGCCAGCAACAGGATTGGCCCCAGCATCAGCATGCCGTGCTGGCGTACCAGCTCGAACACCAACACCGCCAACCCCGCTGCCGGGCCACTGACTTGCAGCGGAGAACCCGCCAACCAGCCCACCACCAGACCACCGATGATCCCGGTGATCAAGCCCTTGGCCGGCGGCATGCCGGATGCGATCGCGATACCCATGCACAAAGGCAGGGCGACCAGAAACACCACCACGGAGGCGAGCAGCTCCCGAGGCAAAACAGCTTTCAATTGAGCAGCACGCATGATGACTCTCCCGAGGCATTCGCCGGGCGCGGTAAAGCCTGGCTGCATCCATGGCAGCCACCGCTTTACCCGGCAGGGAAGTGTTAGAAGCGCGCTTTAGGCGTCGCGGATGGAATCGGACCTTCACCGCCCAACGGTCGGAACGCCGACTGATCCGCGTCGTAGGCCCGGATCTCGCTGGTTTCGATGTTGTAGATCCAGCCGTGGATAAACAATTGGCCATTGGCCATGCGCGAAGCCACGGAAGGGTGGGTGCGCAAGTGCTGCAACTGGGCGATGACGTTTTCTTCGGTCAGCACCTTCATGCTCTCGCCTTCATTGGCGCAGTCGCAGTTGTCGTGGACCATGGTCTTGGCCACCTCGGCATGCCGCAACCAGGCCTTGACCGTTGGCATTTTCTCGAGGCTGTCGGGATTGAGCACCGCACGCATGGCGCCGCAGTCGGAGTGCCCGCACACGATGATGTGCTGCACGCCCAGCGCCAGTACCGCGTACTCGATGGCCGTGGACACGCCGCCGTTCATCTGGCCATAAGGCGGCACTACGTTACCCACGTTACGGGTGACGAACAGATCGCCAGGGGAGCTTTGGGTGATCAGCTCCGGCACGATGCGCGAATCGGCGCAGGTGATGAACATCGCACGGGGACTTTGAGCCGTGGCAAGTTTCTTGAAGAGTTCTTCCTGCTGGGGGAAGACGTCGTGATGGAAATGCAAAAAGCCGTCAACAATATGCTGCAGCGCTGCATCGGCGGTTTCCGCCTGAGGGGCTGAAGCCGACGCAGCCAACGGCTGTTTATCCTTATCACTCATGATTCATCCTCTTGATCAATGCAGGGTAAGTGTTCCAGGCCAGTTCGACGTCCGAGCAGTGAAAAAGTTGGGAAACCTCCACAGCCCAGGGCGCCGACTCATCAGTCACTCGCTGAACAAGGTACCCACCGAAACTTAACTCAAACTGAATCAACCGCTCTAGATCGCGGGTTTCAGTGATATCAAAACGCGATTATTCCTACAGATGTTTCGCATTTCTCCTCTTGAGTCTACAACAATGCCATTTGCCGGCCAGGTGGACAAAACGCCGTGCAATCCAGATCGAAGCCTTCACGGCGATTGAGCCCCAGACGTTTGATCGCCTTGCTGAAACGCTGCGCCAGCAAATCGGCAAACGGCCCTTCGCCGCGCATGCGCACGCCGAAGCGGCTGTCGTACACCGCGCCACCGCGCACCTGACGCACCAGGCTCATCACGTGCGCCGCGCGCTGCGGGTAATGCGCCGCCAGCCACTCTTCGAACAGCGGCGCCACCTCGAGCGGCAAGCGCAGCATCATGTATGCGGCACTTTGCGCACCGGCGGCATGGGCCTCGGTGAGCAGGCTTTCCAACTCGCTGTCGTTGATCATCGGAATCATCGGCGAACACAGCACACCGACCGGAATACCCGCCGCGCGCATCACCCGTATCGCCCGTAACCGCGCCTTGGGCGCCGCGGTGCGCGGCTCCAGTATGCGCTTGAGTTCATCGTCCAGGCTGGTAAGGCTGATCATCACGGCCACGAGTCGTTGGCTGGCCAGCTCGGCGAGCAGGTCCAGATCGCGCAGGATCAGGGAGCCTTTGGTGATGATGGTCACCGGGTGCCGATAGCGCAGCAGCACCTCAAGGGTTTGCCGGGTAATCTTGTATTCGCGCTCGATCGGCTGGTAAGGGTCGGTGTTGGAGCCCAGGTTGATCGGCGCGCACACATACCCCGGCTTCGACAGCTGCTGCTCCAGCACGTCGGCGGCGTTGCTCTTGGCAATCAGTTTGGTTTCGAAATCCAACCCCGGCGACATGTCCCAATACGCGTGGCTGGGCCGCGCATAGCAGTAGATGCAGCCGTGCTCGCAGCCACGATAAGGGTTGATCGAGCGATCGAACGGCAAGTCCGGCGAGTTATTGCGGGTGATGATGGTCTTGGCCGTTTCGATACGCACTTCGGTGCCCTGGGTGGGCGGCACTTCCTGAAACCAGCCGTCGTCCTCGGCCACGCTGACGGTGGGCGCGAAACGGTTGTGCAGGTTGGTGGCCGTGCCCCGGCCACGGGGTGGCAGTGCAGTCGTCATGAAAAACGCCTCGATACTGTTTTTATATACAGTATCGAGGCGTAAGGGTTCTGACCAGTGCCGTCTGGCGGTCAGTGCTTTTGCGTGACCTGCCCCAAATCGTCCCCCGAGGTGGTGCGCATATCGTTCTTGCGCAGGTCGGTCACGTCACTGGCGCTCACTGGCGTGCCTTGATTGCCCCAACTGCCACGGATGAAACTGACTACATCCGCCACTTCCTGGTCCGACAGGCGCCAGGCAAATGCCGGCATGGTGAAGGTCGACGGCGCGGCGTGGGTGGCTGGCAAGGTGCCGCCGTTCAACACGATGTTGATCAGCGACGTGGCATCTGCCGTCTGCAGCACCGGGTTGCCCGCCAGCGCCGGGAACACCCGCGTGTAGCCATGCCCGTCGGTACGGTGGCAGGCCGCGCAGTTGTCGATGTACACCGAGGCGCCCGGCTGGCTGTCATCACCCTTCCAGAGCGCCTGGGCCACTTGCTTGTCGTACTGGTGCGGCGGGTTCTTGGGATCCACCGCCGGCAGGCTCTTGAGGTAACGGGCGATAGCAGTCAGGTCGTCTTCCGACATGTATTGCATGCTGTGGACCACAACATCGCTCATGCCGCCAAACACCGCACTACGATCACTGCGCCCGGTCTTGAGAAATTGCACCAATTGCTCTTCGCTCCAACTGCCGAGGCCGTCCTTGTGGTCGCCGCGCAGGCTTTTCGCAATCCAGCCTTCCAGCGGCGCGCTGCCGGACAGGAACGCGTTGCCGTCAGCGGCGCTCAGGGCCTTTTCCTGCATGGTCAGGGCGCGCGGCGTGTGGCACGCACCGCAATGGCCGAGGCCTTCAACCAGGTAAGCGCCACGGCTGACCACAGGGTCGGCGGCGGCCTGTACCTGTTGCTCCTCGACAGACGGCGCGAACATCCAGCGCCACGCTGCCAGGGGCCAGCGCATGCTCAACGGCCAGGGAATATCGCTGTCCTTGTTCTGCTGGGCGACCGGCTCAACGCCTTTCATGAAGTAGGCATACAAGGCCTGCATGTCGCTGTCGCTGACACGCGCGTAAGACGGGTAGGGCATCGCTGGGTAAAGCGTACTACCGTTCTTGGCGACGCCATGGCGCACGGCCTTGTCGAAGTCTTCGAAGCTGTAGTCGCCCAGGCCGGTCTTGTCCGGGGTGATGTTGGTGGAATAAATCACACCGATGGGGGTTTCCATCGGCAGGCCGCCGGCGAATGGCTTGCCGCCCTTGGCGGTGTGGCAGGCCACACAGTCACCGGCGCGGGCCAGGTATTCCCCTTGCTTGATCAGCTCGGCTTGCGCCGCGCTGACCGAGCAACTGCTGAACAGCGCCAAGGAGGCGATAACGAGTGCTTTCATGGTCATCGCTCCTTATGCCTGGACCAGCGGGCCGGGGTTTTTCAAGTACTGTTCGCGGATCGCCCGAGCCGACCAGTAGGTCAGCGCTGCTACCAGGCCGGTAGGGTTATAGCCCAGACCTTGTGGGAATGCCGACGCCCCCGGGACAAACACGTTGTGTACATCCCAGCTCTGCAAGTAGCGGTTCAACGCGCTGGTTTTCGGGTCGGTGCCCATGATCGCGCCGCCGTTGAGGTGCGTGGTCTGGTACGCCGCCGTATTGAAATGCTCGCCGACTTTCTTGCCCAACACGGCGATCGCCTTGGGATTCATGGCTTGGGCGACCTTGCTCATTTTGTCCATCATGAAGCGGTTCATCTTGATGTCGTTTTCCTGCCAGTCGAAGGTCATACGCAACAGCGGCAGGCCGTAGGCATCGCGGTAAACCGGGTCCAGATCCAGATAATTGCTCCGGTAGGACTGATGGGCGCCGTGGGAGTCCATCGATACCTGATGGGTGTAGTAATCGGCGGTGGCGCGTTTCCACGCGCTGCCCCAGGCCGGGGTGCCTGGTGGATTGGAGGTGCCAGCAATCGGCCGACTGCCCGCCTGGTTGACCCACATCGGCGAGCCGCCCACGAAGCCGTGGGGGCCGTGGTCAAAGTTGTCGGCGTTGAAGTCGTCGATGGCCACGCCATTGCCGCCCGCGCCGATAAAGTTGTTGGTGTGGGTGTCCTTGTCGAAGAATGCCTTGATGGTGCCCATGTTCTGGTAGGCAAAGTTGCGGCCCACCACGCCTTCATTGGTAATCGGGTCGTACGGCTTGCCGATGCCCGACAGCAGCATCAGGCGCACGTTATGGAACTGGAACGCACCGAGGATCACCAAGTCTGCTGGTTGCTCGCACTCGCGGCCCTGACCATCGACATAGGTCACGCCGGTGGCTTTCTTCCCGGTGCTGTCGAGGTTGACCTTGAGCACGTGGGAATTGGGCCGCAGCTCGAAATTCGACACTTGGCGCAACGCCGGCAGGATGTTCACGTTCGGCGACGCCTTGGAGTACATGTAGCACACGTAGCCACTGCAAAAGCCGCAGAAGTTGCACGGCCCCATCTGCGCGCCGTAAGGGTTGGTGTAGGGCCCGGAGGTGTTGGCCGACGGCAGGTTGTAGGGTTTGTAACCCACATCGGCAGCCGCTTTCTGAAACAGCTGCGCGGAGACCGTGTTTTTCTGCGACTCCAGCGGGAACGGGTTCGAGCGGTCCGGTGCATAGGGGTTGCCGCCGCGGCCTTCACCCACCAACTGCCCCTTGACGGTCCAGGCCTGGCCCGAGGTGCCAAAGACTTTTTCCGCATAGTCGAAAAACGGTTCCAGCTCTTCGTAGCTGACGCCGAAGTCCTGGATGGTCATGTCCTTGGGAATGAAGTTTTTCCCATAGCGTTCTTCGTAGTGGCTGCGCATGCGCAGCTCGATGGGATCGACGCGAAAATGCACGCCCGACCAGTGCAGGCCTGCACCGCCGACGCCATTACCCGGCAAAAAAGCGCCAAGCTGACGGTTGGGCAGGGCGACGTCATTCACGCTATGGCGAATGGTCACCGTCTCCTTGGAAATGTCCTGGAAGAGTTTTTTACGCACGCTGTAGGTCAATTCGTCGATGACCTGGGGATAGTTGCCGTCCGGGTAGGTGTCCTGCATCGGGCCGCGCTCCAGCGCTACCACGTTGAGGCCCGCTTCGGTCAGCTCCTTGGCCATGATCGCGCCGGTCCAGCCGAAGCCTACGATCACCGCGTCCACTTTCTTCATGATGGTCGCCACGGGTTAAGCCCTCTCGCCGCGAATGGAAACAGCCGGGAAGGGGTACTGCTCGTTGCGCTCGACCCAGTCCATGAAATCGGCGCGGGCGCCGGGGAAACCGATCATGGTCCAGCCGACCATGCCTTTATTGCCGCCGTGGATGGGGTCGCAGAAAAAGCCTTCCTTGGTGTTCTGCAGCAGCAGGTTGAAAAACATCTTTGGCGGCACCGCCTCGAAATGAGCGCTCAGCTCAGTGGCACCCGCCTCCAGGCGGTGCAGCATGTCATCTCGGGTAGCGCTGTCTTGCGCAGCAAAAGCCTTACCGTTGAACGCCTTCGACCAGGCATCCGTCGCCGCGATACCCAGGCGATAGATTTCCTTGGGCACCAGCTTGCTCTGCCAGCCCATCTCCGGCGCGGCATCGGCGTTGAAGGGGCCTTGCATGAACCACAGCGCGCCACTGGCGTACGGCGTATTCATCTGACGGTCGATATATTCCGCAGCGCCGGCTTCCAGGGCACCCGGGCCTTGGGCATCGGCAGGGATCAAGCGCTCGACGGCGGCGTTGATGAACGCCCATTCTTCGGCGGTAAAGTAGGTCGGTTCATACGCCTTGTCACTGGCCGCAGGCTTGGCTGGCGCTGCCTCGGCAGGTGCGGGCGTGGCCATCAGCATCGAACCGCCAAGGCCAGTGCTGGCAACCGTGACCACCGGGATCAAGGTCAAGGATTTGCGCAAAAACTCACGCCGGGGGTTGTCTTGATCTTGATCAGACATGGGTGCACCTCATCATGTGGTCACGGATTGATCAGCCGCTTCTGGGAGCAGCGTGAAGATTTGCCGAGGAATGGATCCAAAGATAGATCACTCTCGCAAACAATGATTACAAATGATAGCAGGCTAAGCATCGAGGAAAGGGCTTCGGTGACAAAAACACTGGGGCAGGCCGGATGATTCACGATTCTTTGACGAGCCCCTCACACCTCATTCACCCCGTACAAACGACTCTGTGCGCCATCAACATTGCCCTGGTCGGTTACGTCCCCCATGTTCAAGATTCGATTGCTGCCGGTTCTCGGCCTGGCACTGATAGCCCTGTTCACCACCGTTGATGCCCACGCACAGGGCGAATCCTCCATTCGTTCGCCTGAGTGGGCCCAGCCGGTGGGCGACCACTACAACCTGCACCAAATGACGCCCACGCTCTACCGCAGCGCTTTGCTTGACGGTGACGCCGTGCCGGTGCTGGAGAAACTGAAGATTGGAACGGTGATCAATTTTTTGCCGGAGCCTGATTCGGCGTGGCTGAAGTCATCGGGTATCAAAGAGGTGCAGATCACCTATCGCACCAACCATGTCGACGATTCCGACGTGCTGGCGGCACTGCGTGCCATTCAGGAAGCTCAAGCCAACGGCCCGGTATTGATGCACTGCAAGCACGGCTCTGACCGCACCGGGCTGATGGCCGCGATGTATCGGGTCGTGATTCAAGGATGGAGCAAGGAAGACGCGCTGAACGAAATGACCCTGGGTGGCTTCGGCAGCAGTAATGGCTTTAAAGATGGCGTTCGCTACATGATGCGCGCCGATGTCGACAAGTTACGTACCGCTCTGGCGAACGGCGACTGCAGCACCAGTGCGTTTGCGCTGTGCTCGATGAAAAGCTGGATCGGCACAACGGTCAAGGACGACAAGTAATGTAACGGCGGGAGCGAGCCTGCTCGCTCCCGCTGCCACTCAGTCTTTCTTGAGTTTGGGATTGGGGAAGAACTGTACCGCCTGCACCTTCGGGTCCGCCGGCGCTTTCAATGCCGACGTGTTGACCCGCGTGCCCAACTCCTTGGGCACTGACAGCCCCTGGTCATTCAGCGTATCGGTGTATCCACAGGCCACACACTCGCGGTGTGGCACGCTGTCTTCGGTCCACATCTTGAGCTTGTCCGGCTCGCTGCACGCCGGGCAGACCGCCCCGGCGATAAATTGCTTTTTGGTGATCACAGGCCCTTCACTCATGCTGCCGCGTCCTCACTCAGGCCGCTGTGGCGCAAGAGTGCGTCAATCGACGGCGCACGTCCGCGGAAGTCGACGAACAACACCATCGGCTCCTGCGAACCGCCCCGTGCAAGGATCGCTTCACGGAAAGCGCGACCGGTCTGGGCATTGAGCACGCCGTCTTCTTCGAACTTGGAGAAGGCGTCCGCCGACAGCACTTCGGCCCACTTGTAGCTGTAATAACCTGCGGCATAACCGCCGGCAAAAATGTGCGCGAAGCTGTTGGGGAAGCGGTTGTAGGCCGGTGGGCGCATCACCGAGACTTCATCGCGCACGCCTTCGAGCACCTGCGCCACACTGCGACCATCGCCGTGGGTGGCGTGCAATTCGAAGTCGAACAGCGAAAATTCCAGCTGGCGCACCATCATCAGGCCGGACTGGAAATTTTTCGCCGCGAGCATTTTTTCCAGCAGATCCTGAGGCAACGGCTCACCGGTTTCGTAGTGGCCCGAAATCAGCGCCAGGCCTTCAGGCTCCCAGCACCAGTTCTCCATGAACTGGCTCGGCAACTCCACGGCATCCCAGGCCACGCCGTTGATACCCGACACGCCGGCATGTTCGACGCGGGTCAGCAGGTGGTGCAGGCCATGGCCGAACTCGTGGAACAGGGTGGTCACTTCATCGTGGGTCAGCAGGGCGGGCTTGCCACTGTCGGCCGGGGTGAAGTTGCACACCAGGTTGGCCACCGGGCTTTGCAGCACACCCTCCAGGGTGCGGCGGCGGTCGCGGGCACCGTCCATCCAGGCACCGCCACGCTTGTTGGCGCGGGCATACAGGTCGAAGAAGAAGCGGCCGACATGCTGACCGTTTTCCTTGATCTCGAACAGGCGCACGTCCGGGTGCCAGGCGTCGAAACCTTTCTGCTCGGCGATCTCGATGCCATACAGGCGCTGCACAATGGCAAACAGGCCGCCCAGCACTTTGTCGATAGGGAAGTAAGCGCGCAGGGCTTCCTGGGCCACGCTGTAGCGTTGCTCGCGCAATTTTTCGCCGTAGAAGCCGCTGTCCCAGCTTTGCAGGTCGGCGCAACCTTGTTCGGCGGCGTAGGCCTTGAGCTGCTGCAGGTCCTGGGTCGCGAACGGTTTGCTGCGCTGGGCCAGGTCGCGCAGGAAGCTCAGCACCTGGTCGCTGGACTCGGCCATTTTGGTGGCAAGGCTCAGTTCCGCGAACGAGGCGTAGCCCAGCAGCTGGGCCAGTTCCTGGCGCAGGTCGAGGATCTGCTCCATCACCGGGCCGTTATCGTTCTGACCGGCATTCGGGCCTTGGTCCGACGCGCGGGTGCAGTAGGCCGCGTAGACTTCTTCACGCAGGGCGCGGTCCTGGGCGTAGGTCATCACCGCGTAATAGCTCGGAAATTCCAGGGTGATCAGCCAGCCATCGAGACCTTTGGCCTGGGCGGCGGCGGCCATTTGTGCCTTGGCCGAATCGGTCAGGCCGGCGAGGGTGGCTTCGTCGGTGACGTGCCTGGTCCAGGCCTGGGTGGCATCCAGCAACTGGTTGGAGAATTTGCTGCCCAGCTCCGACAGCTTGCTTTGCACTTCGGCGTAACGCTTTTGCTGCTCCGGCGGCAAATCGATACCCGACAAGCGGAAGTCGCGCAGGGCGTGTTCCAGCACGGTTTTTTGCGCCACATCGAAACCGGCGGCCTCGGGGCTGCTGGCCAAGGCTTCGAAGGCCTGGAACAGTTCACGGTTCTGCCCCATCTCGGTGGAGTAGGCGCTCAATGCCGGCAGGCAGGCCTCATAGGCTTCGCGCAGTTCGGCGCTGTTACACACGGCGTTGAGGTGGCTGACAGGGCTCCACGCCGCGCCCAGGCGATCGTTAAGCTCGTCCATGGCCAGGACCAGGCCCGCCCATGTCGGATTTTTTCCCTGGCTTTGCAGGATTTCTGCGATAGCTGCCCGGTTATCGGCAAGGATCTGTTCGATGGCCGGCTGGACATGCTCGGCACGGATCGCCGAGAACGGCGGCAGGTCGTAGGGCTGCAGAAGAGGGTTGTTCGCGCTCACGGTTGGCACCTTGGCTGAAAAAACAGATAAGACAAAGATGGGGGCATCTTAATTACAATCAACACCCACCGCAGCTATCAGTACAACAGAGAGAGGCTATCGTGACCCTTCGCACCTATCAGAACCACACGCCAACCCTGGGCACCGGGGCTTTTGTCGATGTTTCGGCGGTGGTGATCGGCGATGTCGAAATCGGCGCCGACAGCTCAGTCTGGCCCTTGACGGTGATTCGCGGCGACATGCACCGCATCCGTATCGGCGCGCGCACCAGTGTGCAGGATGGCTGCGTGCTGCACATCACCCACGCCGGCCCGTTCAACCCGGACGGTTTCCCGCTGTTGATCGGTGACGACGTGACCATCGCCCACAAAGTCATGCTGCATGGCTGCACCGTGGGGAGCCGCATCCTGATCGGCATGGGCAGCATCGTGATGGACGGCGCCGTGGTGGAAGATGACGTGATCATCGGGGCCGGCAGCCTGGTGCCGCCGGGCAGGAAACTCGACAGCGGCTTTTTGTACGTCGGCAGCCCGGTTAAACAGGTGCGCCCTTTGACTGACAAGGAGCGCGCCTTTTTCACCTACAGCGCAGCGAACTACGTGAAGCTCAAAGACCTGCACCTGGCTGAAGGATTCGACCGATGACCCTGCACCACCCAACCGTGCTGTTCGACCTCGATGGCACCCTTACCGACCCACGCGAGGGCATCACCCGCTCGATCCAGTATGCCCTGGGCAAGCTGGGCATCGACGAGCCGGACCTGTCCCGCCTCGAACACTTCATCGGCCCGCCGTTGCTGCAAGCGTTCATGCAGTTCTACGGCTTCGACGAGGCCAAGGCGTGGCAAGCGGTGAATCTTTATCGTGAGCGTTTCAGGGTCACCGGGCTTTATGAAAACCATGTGTTCGATGGCGTGATGCCCTTGCTCGAAGAACTCAACAGCCAAGGCCGCCAGTTGTATGTGGCCACATCCAAACCGTGGGAATTTGCCCGTGAGATCGCGCGGCATTTTGACTTTGCCAAGCACTTCAAGGTGATTTACGGCAGCGAGCTGGATGGCACGCGCACCAACAAGGTCGAGCTGATCGCCCACCTGGTGCGTGAAGAAGGGCTAAACCCGACCACCACCTTGATGATCGGTGACCGCAAGCATGACCTGATCGGCGCGCGCAGCAATGGGCTCGACTCGGCGGCGGTGGGGTATGGGTTTGGCAGCTTTGCAGAGCTGAATGCCGAAGCGCCGACCTGGCATTTTGAAACATTGGCCGAGTTGCACCAGGCGTTTATGGGCCACCGTTAGCACCCACGCGGGTTTTCAAGGCTTCCGTCTGCGCACTGGAGCATGTGCGGCCGGTGAGCTTGCAGGGTGAGCGGATATTCCACTGGCTAACAGGTTTTTTCTGCGCGGATAGTCGGCTTTATTGAGGTGCAAGGCGGCCAACAAAGAAAAATAATGAGCGTTGGCTTCTGCACTAGTGGCAAGTGAAATCCTCTGACTGCGCAGTCGATTCAAATAGGATGATAACGTGTCCTCGGTGGCCGAACTGCCGCCTTCATCGTGGGTCGCGAGTGCGCTGTGAGTGACTTCATGAATGAAGGTGTGAGCAATTTCCTCTGCAGAAGACCGTTCTAGAAAGTCCCGCTGAAAATACATCAGACGTTTTACGCCTGGCATCGTCAGCCTGCCGGACGCCAATGTGCCTCTGGCTGAAATAGCCTCTACCGTCGTCCTGCCTTCATGGTGCTCCATGACGCTTATTCTGTGTAAGTTGTCATGGTAATAACTCACCGCAGACATCGTTTCCTGCAGATTGCTCGAGCCCTGCGCCGCCCCGAAGAACAATGCATCCAGCTGATTCAATTCAGTTGCGTTAGCAGGATCATTGATCGCCGCATACGCTGCATTCAACAGGACAGAAGCTGCCTGCGCACCCGCCACGAGCTTTTTATAACTAGGTGACCCTACCCACAATGAATGACGGATTTCATCCGAAACGTTGCGTACTGCGGCAAAACCTACGCCTCCCGCAACGAACGCGCCGAACGCCACTGAGGGCCCCACAATGCCCGTCAGCTTGGCCCCTAGCGCAGCAACCCCGCCCAGTACCACGCCCTGTGCAGCGCCCAGGGACACGTGATGCCCAAAGCTTGGCAGCCTGCCTTGACCTGCCGAACTCCAGTCGGTGGGCAAGGATGTAATCATCCCTTGACGATCAACCCTGTTCATCGGGTTGTTATGCACCATCCTGTATCGATTCAGTCCGTCAAGTGTCCCTGCCAGGTCCGGGCTGATCCAACGCTGCAACCAGGGCGCGTAGTAACGCAACCCGTAGTAATACAGCCCAGTAGCATCGCGCTCCTTGCCACTGTAGCGGCAAGTTTTATAGCGTGCCTCGATAGCGCCTCTCGCCGCCCACCACGCAGTGCTGCCAAATGGGTAATAACTTTCCTGACTGATCAGCAGGGCCTTTTCATCCAGCTCCAGGGTGCTGCTGCCCAAATGATCCGACAAGTTGCAACGAATGGAATTGTTCGCAAGCTCGGGAGGGCGACCTTTTTCCCATTGAAGTATCCGCACGCTGTAGCGACCGACTTCAATATTCAAGACATTCAGCCATTCGCCGTTGGCACCGTCGCGCCGCACTTCCAGCCCCGGCAGATAGCACACCTGCGCACGATGAGTGAGTGAGCCCGCCCGGACCAGACTATTTTTTATCACGCGCCGGCCGAACGCATCATAGCCGTACAGCTCTTCATCGTTGGCCGCGTCCTCACGGGTCACCAAGGCGACACTGATCAGTCGGTTGGACACATCCCAGCTCATGGTCTGCCCACGCTCGAGTTGCTGCTGGTTGCCATTGAGGTCGAAGCCCTTGCCCAATGCGGGCGACTCGATCAATGGGCCTGTAGTCGGCAGACTTTGGTTTCCGAGCGTCGCTACCCTCATTGTTCGCGTATAGCCACTGCCGTTGCTAGGCACATGCTGCAGCTTTTGCAGATTGCCATCGGCGTCATAGGTATAGGTTCGGGTGTAGTTGCGCCATTGGCTATCATTTGCGGCGCCGAAAGTCGCCCGCCTTGGCAGCCCCGATCCAGCGCTATTGTGCGCATTCTCTCGCCCACTGGCCTGGACCAGCTGATACAAAGTGTCATATTGATAATGGCTGACAGCCATGACCTGGGCGTTGCTTGACCATTGGATGGGTTGGGCTGCGTCGACGATTTTGATCACATTGCCGACGTGGTCATAGGTGTATGCCAAATCCTGCAACCGCTCTTTCTTTGCCCTGCTGCGATAGGTCAATAATCGCTCCACACGCTGGCTGCGTGGGTCGTAGGTCCACTCGCTCACTACGCCGTTTCCAGCACGTTGCGTTAGCATTTGACCATGGGCGTTGTAGTCGGCCCCATCCGCGATGACCTGACGAGTACCGCCCGCCAGGGTGATGCCAACTTCCAGTAGCTCACCGGTGCGTCCATAACGACTGTCTTTTACATTGTTTTTTGCATCTACCTGCTCAAGCGCTTCCCCCAATGCACTGAAGCGCCATGACGTCACGAAGGCTTCATCCTGCAATAAAGCTTCTCGCTGTCTGGGTTGTGAGGGCCAGTTGACCGTCGCAATCTCCCGAAGAAAACGCTGTGCCTGCCTTGATACATGCCCCTGCAGGCCATACTCCTCAAAGCGCGTTCTGACGCACTCGCCGTCATGCAACACCAGCCGGCCGCAGCGATTATTCACAGCCTCAGCCGTTGAATTACCTGCATATTCCAACCTTTCTACACATCGCTCAGATGAATCATCGGCCGCTTGTTCAAACACCGCCACGGGCCGCAGCGAAGCGTCATAGTTGCACTTACGGTGAGCGCCGCGACCATCCCACCTGTGCACCCATTGACCCGCGCCCCCCAGTAACGTCAAGCGCCAGCCTGCATCCGTGCTAGCGCTGTAGATCGGCTGACCGCCAAGGCTGTAGACCGTCACGTGACAGGGTTTTTTCACCCTTTTGGCGTCACTTGCCATCCACTGACGTGAGCCGTACTGCTGTACCACGAAACCCGAGGCATTGAACGCTTGACGGGTAATACGCGCCTCGAGTTCGACTTGGGCAGTCGGCCGGTAATAAGCGACCGTGCGCACAGCCAACCCGCGTGGATCGATCGCCGTTAACGTTGGTGTGTTTTGATGCAAGGGTAGAGACATGAGGAAAACCTGACGCTGTAAAAGTCAGGAAACTCTAATGAGCGCGTCTCAGAGCGGTGGGATATGTAGATATTACTTGTATCTGCTCGCGTCAAACGTGCTCTGCACATCCATCCCCTGGTATTCGTTCATCAATTGCCTCAAACGAATCTTGCGCTCTTGCGAAGCCAAACCGCCCAATGCGCGCACCGCCTGATAAAACCTGACCCAATCCCCGCCTTCCTGCCGAAACAATGCTGCAAACGCCGGCACCCATTGGTCATACAGGCCGAAAGGCAACAGCCGTGCGTTGTTCATCGGCTGGTTGATCCACGCGTCATAGCGCTTGTCACCGCCCCATTGGCTATCGCGCATCTGTTGGTACTCAAGGCGCAGGCGTTCGAACTCCGCCGCCTTGGCCTGGCGCATGGCTTCGCGCGCCAAGGGCTGTGCGTAGAGGGTTTCCAGGCGTTTGCGGGTATCGAGGATCAGGCGAATGAACTGGTCACGCTGCTGCAACGCTGCATCGCTGACGGGCGCCAGGCCACGGGAAGCACGCCATTGCCGAGTACCTTCCTGCTCGACGAAGCTGGCGAATGACTCATTGAACTCGGTGTCGTCCTTCACATAGAAGCGCTGATGCGCCAGCTCATGGAAGATCAACGTGGCCAGGCGCTCATCGCCCCAGTGCAGCATCGAACTGATGATCGGGTCGTTGAACCAACCCAAGGTGGAATACGCCTCGACGCCGCCAATCGACACGTCCATGCCCTGTTGGCGCAGCAATGCCGCTTCGCCGCGTGCCGCGCCCTGGCTGTAATAGCCGCGGTAGGCGACGCAACCGGCGATGGGGAAACAGTGGTTTTCAGGCGATAGAGAAAATTCCTGCGTGGCGAAGACATTCCAGACCACATAGGGTCGGCCAATATCGGCGTAGAGCCGGTAACTTTGATTGTCGGGCAAGTGCAGGTGTTCGCTGGCGAAAGTGCGAGCTTTCTGGGATTGAACCAGATGCTCGCGCAACCCTTGAGGACGGGCTGGATCGGCGATGACCTCGGCCACCGATTCCCGCGCCCGCAGCAGTTGCCACTGGCCACTTGCCAACTGGCTGTAGTAACTGACGCTGGAGCAGCCGCTGAGCAGCACCGCGATCAACCCCGGAAGAAAACGCCTGATCATGCCGCGACTGCTCCTGGTTGATGTGTTCGCCAGACCGATACGCTTGAAGTGAATTTGAATGTTCCACACGATGGCGTGTTTATACTCAAACTATCTCCTCGCATTGAGTACCTGCCATGCGCCAGCTTCTGTATCCCATCGCCGCCCTGTTCCTCAGCGCTTGCGCATCGACGCCCATCCCGCCAGTCGACCCGCAGCAGGCCTGGGTAGACTTCACTACGCCGACACCAGGCTCCAAAATGGTCATGGCTCAGCGGCTGGACGGGAAAAACCTCGACGACGGGCGCTTTTTCCAAATGCCGCCCGGCCCCCACGAACTGATGGTGCGCTTCGATTTCGAAGTGCCAGCCGGCGGTGGTTTGGGAGGCCTCAGCCAGATGATGTATCGAACCTGCTTCATGACCTTGCAGTACGACCATTTCCAGGCTGGCCAACGCTACGTACTGGAAGGTCGCTCACTGGCCTTCACCCCCAACATCCGCCTGTATGACTCGGCGCGTCAGTTGCTGGCCGAAGAGCGCAGTGTGAACTGCATCTGATCAGTCGTTGTTTTTCTGGTAGAGGATGCGCTTGGTGCCGTTTTCGCACGAACCAACAATCATGGCGCTGTCGTGGTTCTTGGCTTCTTCGGCAGTGATGATTTCCAGGGTGTAGGACGGGATCGCCTTAGCCTGGATATTCACTTCGATTTCCTTCCTGAGCTCTTCACAATCTTTTGGCGCGGCCACGGCCGAAGTGGCCAATACACCGCAGATGATTGCCAAGGCAAAACGTTTCATGTGTGAAGCTCCCTGAATGCATGCGCACGAGTGTGCGCCTAGGCTGCATAGGCTATAGGACCACATCTATGAAATACGAGTTCTGATTTAACGCAAAACTAAATGTGGCAGGGGGCAAGCTCTGATGCCAGCCAGTTAAGCGTACACCACCGTCTGTAGGAGCGAGCTTGCTCGCGAAAAACGTCAACGATAACGCGTGCTTCCTGAATAAACGCGGTGCCTGTGAGTTCTTCGCGAGCAAGCTCGCTCCTACAAAAAGCCTTAACTGATTGGTATTAGGGCAAGACCCCTCCCACAGGGTGTGTCAGTTAACCAGTGTGGCATCCAGGGTGATGGTTGCGTTCAGCACTTTGGACACCGGGCACCCTTCCTTGGCCTTTTTGCTCAGTTCGTCGAACTGCGCCTGGCTGGCGCCCGGGATCTTGGCCTTAAGAACCAGATGCACCGCAGTGATCGCAAAACCACCCTCGACCTGGTCGAGGCTCACTTCGGCCTGGGTGTCGATGCTGTCAGCCTTCAGGCCCGCGTCGCCGAGAATCATGGAAAAGGCCATAGAGAAACAGCCGGCGTGGGCCGCGCCGATCAGCTCTTCAGGGTTGGTGCCCTTGCCGCCTTCGAAACGGGCCTTGAAGCCGTAAGGCGCTTCGCGCAGCACGCCAGTTTCCGTGGAAATCGAACCCAGGCCAGTCTTCAGATCGCCTTCCCAATGCGCGGATGCCTTTTTAACGATACTCATAGTTTTGTCCTCGAACGGTAGTTTTGCGTCAGTAAGGTTCTGAGGATAGACGCCATGGCAAAGTTCACCCTGTCGGAAAAACCTACCATTCAAGTAGGAAATTTCATAATGGCTATTGAATCTCGGGTATATGCCCTCATTGCATAGAACATGCACATGAAGCGGCAGGTTTTGGTTCGTCTAAGAAGCCTGCGCCCCCATTGGAGAAGCAGGCTATGAAATCGCTGTCCGACGTTAAGTACTCGACCCTCGACCTGGTGCCCGTTCGCGCCAACGGCAGTGCGGCGCAATCGCTGCGCAATTCCCTGGACCTTGCCCAGCACGTGGAAAAACTCGGCTACAACCGTTTCTGGGTGGCTGAACACCACAATATGGACGGTATCGCCAGCTCGGCCACTTCAGTATTGCTTGGCTACCTGGCAGGGGGCACTTCGACCATCCGTGTCGGCTCCGGCGGGGTGATGCTGCCCAACCATGCGCCGCTGGTAATCGCCGAGCAGTTCGGCACCCTGGAAAGCCTGTACCCCGGCCGTATCGACCTGGGCCTGGGCCGTGCGCCCGGTTCCGACCAGATGACCGCCCGCGCCCTGCGCCGTGAACGCTCCGGCAGTGCCGACGACTTCCCTGATGACGTGGCCGAACTGATGGCCTACCTCGGCCCACGCACGCCCGACCAACGGGTGATCGCGGTACCGGGCACCGGCACCAACGTGCCGGTATGGCTGTTGGGGTCAAGCCTGTTCAGTGCGCAACTGGCCGGTGAACGTGGCTTGCCTTACGCCTTCGCCTCCCATTTCGCACCGCGCCTGATGCATGAAGCGATTCGCGTGTACCGCAATCACTTCAAGCCTTCGGCCGTGCTGGACAAACCCTACGTCATGCTCGGCATTCCGCTGGTGGCCGCTGACACCGATGAACAGGCTGACTACCTGGCCACCTCGGTGTACCAGCGCATTCTCGCGCTGATGCGCGGGCAGAGCCTGGTGCAGCGGCCACCGGTGAAAACCATGGACGGCCTGTGGCTGCCCCACGAAAAAGACGCGGTCGGCAGTTTCCTCGGCTTGGCGATGGTGGGCAGCCCGGCGAAGATCCGCGCCAAACTGGAGGTGCTGATCGAGCAGACCGGCGCTGATGAACTGATCTTTACCTGCGACCTGTACGAGCATGCCGACCGGATTCATTCCTACGAACTGCTGGCGCAATTGATGAAGGGCTGAACCCCGGGCGAAAAAAAACCGACGCGCCTGTGGCGAGGGAGCTTGCTCCCGCTGGGCTGCGAAGCGGCCCCAAAAAAAGGGAGCGCTACGCACTCCAGCGGGAGCAAGCTCCCTCGCCACAAGTGCGTCGGTTTTAGGTCTGCAACACGGGCTTAACCGCGCTTGTAGACGATTTCCTTGGTGCCGCCTTCACAGCTGCCAATCACCTTGGCATCGGCTGCTGCACCTTTGTCGACAACATCCAGTGAATAGTGCTGAACGCCTTTAGCATCGAGCTTCGCAGCCAATTCGCTTTTCAGTTCTTCACAAGGCTTGCCCGCCGCCAGGGCCGTGCCGGCGATGCTCAACAAACCTACCGCTAACAGAAACTTCTTCATCCGATACTTTCCTTGCGCTGGTCGAAAAGAGCGTGCCGACGCTTATGGCGTCGGCACCCATTGTATGTAGCGCAGGTTATGGCAATCGGCCAGCGATCAAAGTTCCACGCGCCCGATCAACTACTGGCAATTCGGAATCCCACCTTCAGGGTGACCTGATAGTGCGCGACCTTGCCATTCTCGATATGCCCACGGGTTTCAGTCACTTCAAACCACTCCAGGTGCTTGAGGCTTTTGCTGGCTTCGGCCAAAGCATTCTGGATCGCATCTTCGATGGTGGTGGTGGATGAGCCCACCAATTCGACTTTCTTGTAAGTGTGATGTTCGCTCATGGTGTTTCTCCTGTAGGTCATCAATCAAGACTAGCAGTGAATATTCGTCCTGCTTGAGGCGACCGCTCGGCTACGAAAGTTCAGATTTAATGCACTTTCCGAGACCGCCGCAGTCGGTATCTACACATGCCACTCAATCACTTCAGGAGATGTCCACATGGCCAACACTTCTTTACGCAAAGCGTCGCTGGAAAGCATGGAAGCCGAGATTTCGAGCCTGCTCAAATCCCTTGAGAGCCTCAAGGATGATGCATCCGATGAGTCGCGCAAAACGCTGAAGGCCCTGAAAAGCAATGCCGAGAATGCCCTCAAACACTCTCGCCACCTGATCAGCGATGCCTATGAAGAAAGCAAAGTCAAAATTCGCGAAACCGGTGTTGCTACTCGTGACTATGCACAAGAGCACCCATGGACCACAGCCGGCGTCGCTGTAGGTGCCCTGGGCCTGCTGGCGGCTTACCTGCTGTGCAAACGCGGCGACTAAACCGGTTGGCGCGCCAGCTCAGCCTTGAGCCACTGCGCCAATTGCCCGGCGCGCCCGTCTGCGGCGCGCTTGGGTAGCCACAACGCCAGGTGCGCCGGGGTTTCACTGAAGCCCCACGGCGCCACCAGGCGACCCGCTCGCAGGTCCTCTGCCACCAGCGGCTCCGGCGCGATTGCCACACCCAGCCCTGCAACCGCCGCTTCCAGCAAATAATACAAATGCTCAAAACCCTGGCCGAGCTTCAGCGCGCCGGGATCGATTGCGTGTTGCTGCGCCCAGCTGGGCCAGGCCTGCGGACGTGACGTGGTATGCAGCAGCGCTTCGTCACACAAGGCTGCAGCGGGCGCGTGAAGCAGGCGCGCGTAACCTGCAAATCGCGGGCTCATCACCGGCCCAATACGCTCGCTTGCCAACTCATACACCTGCATATCGGCTGGCCACGGTGGCTCGGCAAATACCAGCAGGGCGTCCAATCCCGGGCGTCGCGGGTCCAGATCGCCTTCGCCCGCCGACAGGTGTAAACGCAAGTCCGGCAGGTCCGCATTCAAGCGTCCCAAGCGTGGAATAAACCAACGCGCCAGCAAACTGCCTGAACAACCGAGCACGAACGGTGCATCGGCGCTGTTTTGGCTGAGTTCGGCGCAAACATCCCGCAGACGTTCAAACGCCTCGGCACTGACATCGCGCAGCCTGGCCCCGGCATCTGTGAGTTTGAGGCCGCGCCCATCCTTGACGAACAGGCTGACGCCCAAGTGTTCTTCCAGCACTTTCAATTGGCGACTGACTGCGCCATGGGTGACGTGCAATTGCTCTGCCGCCTGGCTGACGCTGCTGAGGCGGGCGGTGGCTTCAAACGCGCGTAGGGCGTTGAGCGGCGGAAGGTCGCGACTCATCTGTGAGTTTTCCTGACATGTTGCGGCGATCTTATCGGTTTTCAGCCGGGAGCGGCAGGGGTAGAGTGGCCCTCATTGTTCTTTACACCCATTCTTTCCTGGAGCGCCCCATGACCCAGTCCCAGACCGATCTGCGCAACGGCCC
The DNA here is from genome assembly GCF_003852255.1 of Pseudomonas sp. R1-43-08. Lineage (NCBI taxonomy): Bacteria > Pseudomonadati > Pseudomonadota > Gammaproteobacteria > Pseudomonadales > Pseudomonadaceae > Pseudomonas > Pseudomonas sp. R1-43-08. The sequence goes on along the minus strand of NZ_CP027734.1, from coordinate 41,403 downwards.
TGACGCCAACGGCCTGTTTGGCGCGTTTGGCGGCCGCTACGTCGCTGAAACCCTGATGCCGTTGATCCTTGAACTGGCCCGTGAATACGAAGCCGCCAAGATCGATCCGGCGTTCAACGAAGAATTGGCCTACTTCCAGCGCGATTATGTCGGGCGCCCAAGCCCGCTGTACTTCGCTGAACGCCTGACGGAGTTCTGCGGCGGCGCCAAGATCTACCTCAAGCGTGAAGAGCTGAACCATACCGGCGCGCACAAGATCAACAATTGCATCGGCCAGATCCTGCTGGCACGGCGCATGGGCAAGAAACGCATCATCGCCGAGACCGGCGCCGGCATGCACGGCGTGGCCACCGCCACCGTCGCCGCGCGCTTTGGCCTGCAATGCGTGATCTACATGGGCACCACCGACATCGAGCGCCAACAGGCCAACGTGTTCCGCATGAAGCTGCTGGGCGCGGAGGTGATCCCGGTGGTCGCCGGCACCGGCACCCTGAAAGACGCCATGAACGAAGCCCTGCGCGACTGGGTAACCAACGTCGACAGCACCTTCTACCTGATCGGTACCGTGGCCGGCCCGCACCCGTACCCGGCCATGGTGCGCGACTTCCAGGCCGTCATCGGCAAGGAAACCCGCGACCAGCTGCAAGCCCAGGAAGGCCGCCTGCCGGACAGCCTGGTGGCGTGCATCGGCGGCGGCTCCAACGCCATGGGCCTGTTCCATCCGTTCCTGGATGACACCAGCGTCGAAATCATCGGCGTTGAAGCGGCCGGCCACGGCATCGAAACCGGCAAGCACGCCGCCAGCCTCAACGGCGGAGTACCCGGTGTACTGCACGGCAACCGCACCTTCCTGCTGCAGGACGATGATGGCCAGATCATCGACGCCCACTCGATTTCCGCAGGCCTGGACTACCCCGGCATCGGCCCTGAACACGCCTGGTTGCACGACATCGGCCGCGTCCAGTACACCTCGGTGACTGACGATGAAGCCCTCGACGCCTTCCACAAATGCTGCCGCCTGGAAGGGATCATCCCCGCACTGGAAAGCGCACACGCCCTGGCTGAAGTGTTCAAGCGCGCCCCGGCCTTGCCTGCCGATCACCTGATGGTGGTCAACCTGTCCGGCCGTGGCGACAAAGACATGCAGACGGTGATGCACCATATGCAAACCTCCCAGCAGGAGAAACACTGATGAGCCGCCTGCAGACCCGCTTTGCACAGCTGAAAGAACAAAACCGCGCCGCCCTGGTGACCTTCGTCACCGCTGGCGACCCGGGTTATGACACCTCGCTGGCCATCCTTAAAGGCTTGCCCGCCGCTGGCGCCGACGTGATCGAGCTGGGCATGCCCTTCACCGACCCGATGGCTGATGGCCCGGCGATCCAGTTGGCCAACATCCGTGCGCTGGAAGCCAGGCAGAACCTGGCGAAAACCCTGCAGATGGTCCGCGAGTTCCGCAAGGACAACAACGACACGCCGCTGGTGTTGATGGGTTACTTCAACCCGATCCACAAATACGGCGTGCCGCAGTTCATTGCCGACGCCAAGGAGGCCGGGGTCGATGGCCTGATCGTGGTCGACATGCCGCCCGAGCATAACGGCGAGCTCTGCGACCCGGCCCAGGCCGCTGGCATCGACTTTATCCGCCTGACCACCCCGACCACTGACGATGTGCGCCTGCCGACCGTACTCAATGGCAGCTCCGGCTTTGTGTACTACGTGTCGGTCGCCGGCGTGACAGGTGCCGGCGCCGCGACCCTGGAACACGTCGAGGAAGCCGTGGCCCGCCTGCGTCGCCACACTGACCTGCCGATCAGCATCGGGTTCGGTATCCGTACACCGGAGCAAGCGGCGGCCATCGCGCGCCTGGCGGACGGTGTGGTGGTGGGTTCTGCGCTGATCGATCACATCGCCAACGCCAGCAGCGACCAGCAAGCGATCGATGGCGTATTGAGCCATTGCGCGGCGCTGTCGCAAGGCGTGCGTAACGCTCGTCGGTAAGCGCGCCTGTGTTGATTCTTGCGCTAGGCTTGGGGGGTGACATTCCGTCACCCCCCAAGCACTTCATGCCTATTGCCGTCTAACCGCCTGCAAGCCCCTGCCGTTCTTGCCTCCCGGTCGTTAAGTTAGCTGCATCAGAAGTCATTTGGCTCTCAGGAGTACATCATGGCATTTGATCTCATCACCGCCTCAGACCGCCGTCATTCGACCTTGCAAAAGGGCTTCAACCTGCGCTGGCCGTTGGGCAATGTGCAGGGCGAGTCGTCACCCAATGGCGCGCAATGCATCTACCTATGCCACAGTCCCCAGGACATCATCGACGCTGCGGCCGAGGCGCTGGCGGTCGTCCACGGGCGCATAACGGTTCGAAGCGGCGGCCACTGCTACGAAGGTTTCGTTAGCAACAAGATGCCCGGCAACAGCGACGAGGTGCTGTCGATACTGGATATCAGCGCACTGAACCAGGTGGTCTACGCTGCCGATGGGCAACTCGCTTCCCAGCTGCTACCCACGCGGCCCGAGCGCTACAGCTTTCGCCTGGAGGCCGGTGGGCAGAATTGGGATGCGTACGTCAGGTTGTACAAGCTGGCCAATAAGACACTGCCAGGCGGCTCGTGCTATTCGGTGGGTTTGGGCGGGCATATTTGCGGGGGCGGCTATGGGTTGCTGTCACGCAAACACGGCCTGGTTTGCGATTGGCTGCACGGTGTCGATATGTTGGTGCCGAACGCACAGGGCACCGGCCTGGAACCGGCGCATGTCTCGCGCGACAGCACAGACCTTGACGAGCTCGCCCTCTTCGCCGCGTGTTGCGGCGCAGGCGGCGGTCAATTCGGCATTATTACCAGCTACTACTTCAAGGCATTGCCCGAAGCACCGAAGGAGGTGCTGTGGCTGGTGCTGGAATGGGATTGGTCGCTGTTGACCGAGAAGTCCAGGCTCGACGACCTGCTCATCGCTTACCAGGACTGGTTCGCGCGCAATCAGAGCAACCCCGACACCTGGGGCCTGGCCACCAAATTGGAAATGCGCCATCAGCACACCGGTAATGTGACCCTGGGCATTCATTACGTTGATCGAAATGGAGAACTGCAGGACCAGGCACCCTTCGAAGATTTCGTCGCAACCATGCTCGGCGCCATTGGCCTGCCCGCAACCGAATGCCTGGTACCGTTTTACGTCGTGCATATGCCCAGTGGCGGCGCACGCGGGCGTTCCATCCAGGCGTTGCCCGACGCGCTGGCGGCCACGCGACGCCTGGATTGGCTGGTGTGCCAGCAAACCTTGAATGGTTCAGGGGACAATCTGCGCGGGCGCTACAAGTCTGCGTACCAAAAGGGTGAATTCACGCCTGCGGCGCTCCAGGCGATCTGGGACACGTTGCACCTGAACGACCCCGATGAACACCTGACCCAGAGCCTGATACAAATCCAGTCGTTCGGCGGGCGAATCAACGCGCCCACACCGGCGGTTCGCAAAGAGTCGTCGGTCTCACAACGCTCGTCCTATCTGAAGTGGCAACCGCAGTGTTATTGGTACGAGGCCAGCGAGGCAGCGGATCAGGCACACGCCCGCTGGATTCAAGGACTGTTTTTCCAAGCCTTCGTCAACGACAACGGGGTTCCGCTCAACGATCAGTTCGAGGGCTGCTACATCAACTATCCGGACCTCGACATGACCCACATTGGCGGCGACCCGGCCAATCCGAAAAACCCCAACTGGTACAAGATTTTTGTCCCTGACCTCATGATCGAAAGCCGCCTGCGGCGCACCAAGCAGCGTTGGGACCCGCACAATGTGTTCCGTAACGAGATGTCGGTGCCGTAAGCCGGTAAAAAAGGGCGACCTCAAGGTCGCCCTATTTCAAAGCTCGATGCGCTCAACCTTGCCCACCAGCAACACGTAGGACAGCGCCCCAAGCAACGCCAGCACCGCAATGTAGGTAATCGCTGGCGCAAACGAATCACCGCTGGCAAGAAAACCAATCACGATCGGCGTGGCAATGGCCGACAGGTTGCCGATGAAGTTGAACACGCCACCGGTCAGGCCCAACAGCCGTGCGGGGGCAAGCGTGGACACCAGCGACCAGGTGATCGACGCCAGGCCATTGCCGAAAAACGCCAGCGCCAGGAAGGCAATCACCCAGGCTGTGGAGTCCACGTAGTTGGCGCCGATGATCGCGGTGGAAATCAGCAGCCCGCCAATGATCGGCAACTTGCGCGCAAAGCCCACCGAGGCGCCCCGCCGAATCAGCCAATCGGAGAAAATCCCCGAGCACAGCACGCCGACGAACGCCGCCAGAAACGGCAGCGAGGCCAGCAGGCCGGACTTGATGAAGTCCATCCCGCGATACTTCACCAAGTAGGTCGGGAACCAGGTCAGGAAAAACCACAGGGTCGAGTTCAGGCAAAACTGCCCCAGGTAGATGCCCCACAACTTGCGCTTGCTCAGCACGATGCCGAGGTCGACCCAACTGAACGGCGCCTTGGTCGCTTGCGCCTGCATATCCACCAGGCCGCCGCCGTCGCGGATCAACTGGATTTCCGCCGCGTTGGCGCCTTTGAAATCCTTGGGCTCGCGATACACCGCATACCAGATCACCGCCCATAGGATGCCGACACCACCGGTGGCGACGAACACCATGTGCCAGCCGAACGCATGCTGCAGCCAGGCCAGCACGGGGGTGAGAAACGCCAGCCCGACGAACTGCCCGGAGGTGTAGACGCCAATCGCCGTGGCGCGCTCGCGCTCGGGAAACCAGGTGGTCACGACCCGGCTGTTGATCGGGTAGGCCGGGGCTTCCAGGGCGCCGACGGCCATGCGCAACACGAACAAGGCGATGAAGCTGGCGGCAAAGCCGAGCATGACGGTGGCGATCGACCACAGCAGCAGGGCCGCAGTGTAGAGAATGCGCGGGGGCACACGGTCTACCAGCCAGCCGCCAGGAATCTGCATGGCGGCGTAGGTCCAGCCGAACGCCGAGAAGATCAGCCCGACATGGACCGGGTCGATGCCCAGCTCGCTGGTCAGCGCAGGGGCGGCAATCGACAGGTTGCTGCGGTCGAGGTAGTTGATCACCACGGTGATGAACAGCAGCACCATGATGAAGAAGCGCTTTCGGCTAGGCGTGACTAAGGAAGCCTGTCCGCTTGAGGGTTCAGGATGCATGGGTGCCTCTTCTTGTGTTTATTGAGGGCTGAATAGGACTGACTGAAGAAACCGGATCAAAATGTGGGAGGGGGCTTGCTCCCGATAGCGGTGAACCTGCCGCCAAAGCGTTGCCTGACACTCAGCCATCGGGGGCAAGCCCCCTCCCACATTTCTGACCCTGGTCTTTCAGTTGGAAATCACCACTCGGCGAAACTGCCATCGGCATGGCGCCAGATCGGGTTGCGCCAGCGATGACCAATGGCCGCCCGCTCGATCACATATTCCTCGTTGATCTCAATGCCCAGGCCCGGGCCGTTGGGGATCTTCACGAAGCCCTGGTCATAATCGAACACACCGGGGTCGCGCACATAGTCGAGCAGGTCGTTGCTCTCGTTGTAGTGAATGCCCAGGCTTTGTTCTTGGATAAAGGCGTTGTAGCAAACCGCATCCAGTTGCAGGCAGGCCGCCAGGGCAATCGGGCCCAGCGGACAGTGCAGGGCCAGGGCCACGTCGTAGGCTTCAGCCATGTTGGCGATCTTGCGGGTTTCGGTGATGCCGCCAGCGTGGGAAGCATCCGGCTGAATGATATCGACGTAGCCTTCACTGAGCACACGCTTGAAGTCCCAGCGCGAGAACAGGCGTTCGCCCAGGGCAATCGGGGTGCTGGTCAGGGGTGCCAGTTCCTTGAGGGCCTCGTAGTTTTCGCTGAGCACCGGCTCTTCGATGAACATCAGCTTGTACGGGTCCAGCTCCTTCATCAGCACCTTGGCCATCGGCTTGTGCACGCGGCCATGGAAGTCGACGCCGATGCCCACGTTGGGGCCGACCGCATCGCGTACCGCCGCGACGTTGGCCAGGGCCAGGTCGACTTTTTCGAAGCTGTCGACGAACTGCAGCTCTTCGGTGCCGTTCATTTTCACCGCAGTGAAACCACGGGCCACAGCCTCTTTGGCGGCGCGGGCAGTGTCCGCCGGGCGGTCGCCACCGATCCACGAATACACGCGGATCTTGTCACGCACCTGGCCACCCAGTAGGTCGCTGACGGAAACACCCAGGGCCTTGCCCTTGATGTCCCACAACGCCTGGTCGATACCGGCGAGGGCGCTCATGTGCACCGCGCCACCGCGGTAGAAACCGCCGCGGTAGAGCACGGTCCAGATGTCTTCGATATTGCGTGGGTCTTTACCGATCAGGTAGTCGGACAATTCTTCGACGGCAGCGGCCACGGTGTGGGCGCGGCCTTCAACCACGGGCTCACCCCAGCCGGTGACACCCTGGTCGGTTTCGACCTTGAGGAAGCACCAGCGCGGCGGGACGATGAAGGTCGTCAGTTTGGTGATTTTCATCTGTTATCTCTCTTGTAGATGCGGCGCCAGCAGGCGCGGAACTTGAAATCAGCTCAGGGCTTTCCAGGCTGCGACATACGCCTGGGCGCGGCTCGCGACCTGCTCCACGGACATGCCCGGCTTGAACAAGCCCGAGCCCAGCCCGAAACCTTTGGCACCGGCGTCGGTGAATACCTGCATGTTGTCCGGGGTGATACCGCCTACCGGCAGCAGCAACGTGCCCGCCGGCAATACTGCGAGCCACGCCTTGATCACCGCCGGGCCCATTTGCTCGGCCGGAAACAGCTTCAGCACGTCGGCGCCTTCGGCCAGTGCGGCAAAGGCCTCGGTCGGCGTGGCCACGCCCGGTGACAGGTACAGGCCCGCCGCTTTCGCCGCACGCAATACCTTGGCATCGCTGTGCGGCATGACGATCACTTGGCCGCCGGCGGCTTTGACCTGCTCGACCTGCTCGGGCGTCAACACCGTACCGGCACCGATCAGACAATCGGCGGGCAGGCTGTCGCGCAGGGTCCGGATGCTGGTGTAGGGGTCCGGCGAGTTCAGCGGCACCTCGATCACGCGAAAACCGGCCTGGTACAGTACCTGGCCGACAGCTTGGGCTTCGTCCGGACGCACACCGCGCAGGATCGCGATCAAACCGTTTTGTGCGAGTGCTTTCTTGAGCATGTCAGGCCTCCGTTACAGGTTGAGTGAGCCCGGCCGCCTCGGCCAGTTGCCACAAGCCGCGCTCGCTGGCTTCCTGCGCCAGGCTGACGTGGGCGAAGCCGCACTGGGCGAGGGCGCGTTGATAGCGGGCGCAGAGAGGGGCGGCGCCGACCAGGATGATCGGCTTGCGTTTGGCGCTGTCGGGTAAACCGGCGAGTTCATGGCCGATCAGCAGGCCGGACAGGTAGTCGGGCTGCTGCTCAGGCGTAAGTTCGGCGGTCAGCCCGAGGGTGCGCGCACTGAACAGGGTCGAGAGCACGCCGCGCTGGCCGTCCGCCGACAGCGCGACAGCCACGCCTCGGTCAAACGCCTCGGTGTGGAAATGTTCCGATGATTGCTGGGTACGTCCCAGGATGCTGTGCTTGCTCAATATGGCGAACAGCTCGCCGGTCATGAACGTGTCGAAGTGCGTGATACAGCCCTCGACCACCTCGACCCATTTGGAATGGCTGCCCGGCAGGCCGATCAGTACGTCGGTAGCGAGCCCGTGCAGTACACCGAGTACCTGGGTTTCTTCGCCGCGCATCACATTGGGCAGGCCGACCTGTTCGATCACGCCCGGCACGATATGCACATCGACGCCACGCAGGCTGCGCACCTTGTGCAGTGCCTGGCCGAGGCTGGCAACATCCACCGGGGTGTTGCGATAAGCCGCTTCGCTCCAACCCTGTGCGCTACCCACCATGCCGCAGGCGATCACCGGCAGTTCGGGCTGGGCGTCGAGCCAATCCCCGCAGGCGCTATCGAATGCCAACTCAAAGCCATTGCTGCAGCGAGCATCCGCGATGTCACGCGGTTCGCTGGGCAAATGCATGATGCCCCAGGGCAGTGAGCGTTGTTCCAGAACCACGCCGGCGGGACCTAGTTTGTAAGCACGAAGGGAGCTGGTTCCCCAATCGAGCGCGATCAATTGCGCCTGCATCGCTTCACCTGAAATGAGTGGGTGCTGAAAAAAGCAGATGGGCGAATATAAACCTATGCCTGGCAATATCTCAATATATAAATAACAGTCCCATATATTGGGAGATAAGCGCGCAAAATCTTACACATCCTTGGGAAGAGGCGAGTTGCGTCAGCAAATAACGGTTAAAAAATAGACAAATCCAGTTCGCGCATCGCACCCATCCAGACCGCGTACTCAGTGTGGTCCTTCAGGTCATCGCCGGTATCAGGGTGCAGGAACACCACCAAGCCATTGCGATGCAGCGCCAGCCAGGGCAGCACCACGCCGATGTATTCCGGGTCGAACGCCAGCTGGCAACTCCAGTCCGGGTGCGGGCCTACCGGACGCTCATGCACGCGCCCCATGCGTAGTGGAAAGAGCGCTGCTGCGTCTTCACACAAGGTGCGCGCCTGGTCGATCGTGCTGGCGTCGAAGTAGATATGGGCGTGATAGCCCTTGATACGTTGCATGCCGGACTCCGGTTCCACTGTGCAGCGATCCTAGACCGCAATCGACGGCAGGGCCAGCCCGGTCAATGACTGCGCGCTGCTGGCCTGCTCCGCCACCAGCCAATCGACAAACCGTTCGACCAACTGACGGCGTCGCTTGCGCTGAGGCTGCACCACGTAATAGCCGAAACGCGAGATCACTGTGTCGCTGATCGGCCGGCACAACCACTGCTGCTCCAGCAGGTCATCCACCAGATGGCGCCAGCCGATCGCAACGCCCTGGCCGGCAATGGCCGCCTGAATCAGCAGCGTGTAATTGTCGAAGCGCAATTGGCCAGGGGTGGGCGCGGCGCTGATTCCCAGCTCGCGAAACACACCGGCCCAGTCGAACCAGTGGCGGTTGTTTTCCTGGCGCAAGTGCAGCAACGGGTAGTCCGGCAGGGTCTGCACCGTCAGCGCTGTGGCCTGGTGCTTGAGCCACTGCGGGCTGCACACCGGGAACACTTCCTCGTTGAACAGCCACAGGCTGTCGCCTTGCTTGAAGCGTCCGTCACCAAACAGCACCGCCACGTCGATGTCACTGCGCAGGCTGGCGTGGTTGCGCTCGCTGGTCACCAGGCTCACATCCACCTGCGGGTTGGCCTGGTGGAAACGATGCAGGCGCGGCATCAGCCAGTAGGCGGCGAAGGCGAAGTCGGTGGCCACTTGCAGCACTTCGTGCTGGTCTTGCTCGGTGACGGTGCTCAAGCCCAGGTTAATGGTGTGCAGGCCGGCCTGGACGTGTTCGAACAGTAGGGCGCCCGCTTCGGTCAACTCGATGCCACGGTAGATGCGGTCGAACAAGCGGATCGCCAACTGCTCTTCGAGGCGTTTGATCTGCTGGCTGATGGCCGGCTGAGTGGTGCCCAGCTCCATCGCGGCGGCGGTGAAACTGCGCTGACGCGCCGCCGCTTCGAATGCACGCAGCAGGTCGAGGGACAGGTCACCAAGCGCTTCATACATAAGCTGTGCTTATCCTAGGCATTGTTCTTCATGGGCTTTACCACGCGGTCAGCGGGTTGCATGCTCATTCGCATAAACACTGCCTATGGAATGCCGAGAACCCATGAAGCGCAAGAACATTCTTTTCATCATGGCCGATCAAATGGCCGCGCCGATGCTGCCGTTCTACGGATCTTCCCCGATCAAGTTGCCGAACCTGAGCCGCCTCGCCGAACACGGCGTGGTCTTCGACGCCGCCTATTGCAACAGCCCGCTGTGTGCGCCTTCGCGCTTTACCTTGGTCAGCGGCCAGTTGCCAAGCAAGATCGGCGCCTATGACAACGCGGCAGACTTCCCGGCCGATGTACCCACTTACGCCCACTACCTGCGGCGCCTCGGTTACCGCACCGCGCTGTCGGGCAAGATGCATTTTTGCGGTCCCGACCAATTGCACGGTTATGAAGAGCGCCTGACCAGCGACATCTACCCGGCGGACTACGGGTGGGCGGTGAACTGGGATGAACCAGATGTACGCCCCACCTGGTACCACAACATGTCCTCGGTGCTGCAAGCCGGGCCGTGCGTGCGTACCAACCAGCTGGATTTCGACGAAGAGGTGGTGTTCAAGGCCCAGCAATACCTGTTCGATCATATCCGCGAAGACGGCGAGCAACCGTTCTGCCTGACCGTGTCGATGACCCATCCCCACGACCCGTACACCATTCCCAAGCCGTTCTGGGACCTGTACGACGACGCCGACATCCCCTTGCCCGCTACGCCGGCACAGGGCGATCTCGACCCGCACTCCCAGCGTTTGCTCAAGGTCTACGACCTGTGGGACAAGCCGCTGCCTGTGGATAAAATCCGCGATGCGCGCCGTGCCTATTTCGGCGCGTGCAGCTACATCGACAGCAACGTCGGCAAGCTGCTACAAACCCTGGAAGACACCGGGCTGGCGGATAACACCATCATCATCTTCTCCGGCGACCACGGCGACATGCTGGGCGAACGCGGCCTCTGGTACAAAATGCACTGGTTCGAGATGGCCGCCCGCGTGCCGCTGCTGGTCAGTGCGCCGGGGCAATTCGCGGCGCGCCGTGTGACCCAGGCCGTGTCGACCGCCGACCTGTTGCCGACCCTGGTGGAATTGGCCGGCGGCGAGCTGGACCCACACCTGCCACTGGATGGCCGCTCGCTGCTGCCGCACCTCAAAGGCGAGGGCGGACACGACGAAGTGTTCGGCGAATACATGGCCGAAGGCACCATCAGCCCGCTGATGATGATTCGCCGAGGCGCGTACAAATTCATCTACAGCGAAGACGACCCTTGTCTGCTGTTCGATGTGCACAACGACCCGCACGAGCGGGAGAACCTCAGCCAGTCACCGGAACACCGGCCACTGTTCGAGGCGTTTTTGAACGAAGCGCGGGCCAAATGGGACATCCCGGCGATCCACCAACAGGTGCTCGCCAGCCAACGCCGCCGTCGCCTGGTATTCGAGGCACTGACCCAAGGCAAGCTGAAGAGCTGGGATCACCAGCCGCTGGTAGACGCCAGTCAGCAGTACATGCGCAACCATATCGACCTCGACGACCTGGAGCGCAAGGCACGTTATCCACAACCCTGCCAAAACCAATAAATACAGAGGGAAGGCCATGCAAAAATTAACGGTTGTGCTGGGCATTCTGGCGTTGAGCAGCGCCAATGCCTACGCGGACGCCGGTTGTGAAACGGTGAAAATGGCCGACCCCGGCTGGAGCGACATCGCGGCGACCAACGCCATCACCGGTTTTCTGCTGAGCGGCATGGGCTACAAGGCCAAGGTCGACACCCTGGCAGTGCCGATTACCTTCGGCGGGCTCAGGGACGGCCAGGTCGACGTGTTCATGGGCAACTGGATGCCGGCGCAGCAAGGCTTCTATGACAAGTTCGTGGCGAACGGCGAGGTGGTGCAGCTGGCGAAGAACCTCGACGGCACCGAGTTCACCCTCGCCGTACCGGACTACGTGTGGGAAGCCGGCGTGCGTGATTTTGCCGATCTGAATAAATTTGCCGACAAGTTCGACAAGAAGATCTACGGCATCGGCTCCGGCGCACCGGCGAATATCTCGCTGCAGGAGATCATCAAGAAAAATGACTTCGAGCTTGGCCAGTGGAAGCTGATCGAATCGAGTGAGCAGGCGATGCTGGCGGAAGTGTCACGGGCGGTGAAGAAGCAGAAATTCGTCACCTTCCTCGGCTGGACACCGCACCCGATGAACGTGCAGTTGAAAATGCGTTACCTCAAAGGCGGCGAGAAGTATTTTGGTGACACCGGCAGCGTCTATACCTTGACCCGCAAGGGTTATGCGCAAGCCTGCCCGAATGTGGGGAAACTGCTGACCAACCTGAGTTTCACTCAGGCCATGGAGAACAGCATCATGGCTGACGTGGTGAACAATAAGGTCAGCAATGCGGACGCGGCGAAGGCTTGGATCAAGGCCAATCCGGCGGTGTTAGACAAGTGGCTGGAAGGTGTGAAGACGCTGGATGGCCAGGATGCGTTGGCCGCTGTGAAAGCCAAACTCTAAGACACACCACGATCCAAATGTGGGAGGGGGCTTGCTCCCTCCCACAAGGACCTGTGTGTACTGATAACCTGAGCCCAACCCTTGAATCCGAGCCTGCGATGCCCCGGCCCAACCGCCACACACTATTCCCCTTCCTCAGTTGGCTGCCGCGCCAAACCCGCGCCAGTGTGGGCCGGGATGCTGTCGTCGGCCTCAGCGGCGCGGTACTTGCGCTGCCGCAGTCGATTGCCTACGCACTGATCGCCGGGCTCCCACCAGAATACGGGCTCTATGCGGCCATCGTTCCGGTGTTGATCGCTTGCCTGTGGGGCTCGTCCTGGCACCTGATCTGCGGTCCTACCGCGGCGATCTCCATCGTGCTCTACGCCAGTATCAGCCCGCTGGCGGTGCCGGGTTCCCAGGATTACGTCACCTTGATCCTGCTGCTGACCTTCCTCGCCGGCGTTTTCCAGTGGCTATTGGGCATGCTGCGCTTCGGCGCGCTGGTGAATTTCGTCTCCCATTCCGTGGTACTCGGTTTCACCCTCGGCGCCGCCGTCGTAATTGCCCTCGGGCAGTTGCCCAACCTACTGGGGCTGGAGCTTGCGAGCCAGGCCACCGCCATCAACAGCCTGCTAGCGCTGCTCGAGCATGGCGGCGAGGGGGACCGCGCCTCGCTCGCCCTGGGCTTGGGCACCTTGCTGGTGGGCGCGCTGCTCAAATACCTGATGCCACGCTGGCCTACCCTATTGATCGCCCTGGCCCTGGGCAGCCTGGCCGCGTGGCTGTGGCCGGCGCTGTTCGGGCATGTGGCGTTGGTCAGTGCGTTTATCGGCCAGCTACCGCCCTTGCGTTCATTGCCAATGGATCTGGATACGATCCTGCGCCTGCTACCGAGTGCCGTGGCAGTTGGCATGTTGGGCCTGGTCACCAGCCTGTCGATTGCGCGTTCCCTATCGGCCCGTTCCCAGCAATTGCTCGACGCGAATCAGGAAGTCCGAGCCCAGGGTTTATCCAATATCATCGGCGGATTTTTCTCCGGGTATGTGTCGGCGGGTTCCTTCACCCGGTCCGGTCTCAGTTACGAGGCGGGGGCCTGCTCGCCATTGGCCGGCGTGTTTTCCGCGCTCTGGGTGGCGCTGTTCGCGCTGTTTGGCGCGGGGCTGATCGCACACATTCCGATCCCAAGCATGGCGGCGAGCATCCTGCTGATCTGCTGGGGGCTGGTGGACCGCCGAGGCATCCGTGCGTTGTTCCGTGTGAGCCGCGCCGAATTTGTGGTGATGGGCCTGACGTGTATCGCCACCTTGCTGCTGGAACTGCAAACGGCGATTTATGCGGGAGTGCTCGCGTCGCTGTTTTTCTACCTCAAGCGCACTTCGCAACCGCGCATTCAGCAGTGGCGCGACGGTGACGAGGATGTATTGCGAGTGGGGGGCTCGATCTTTTTTGGCGCCAGCCACTACCTGCAAGTGCGCCTGCAGAGTCTGCAGGGCGAGCGGGTGGTGATCGAATCGCAGCAGATCAACTTCATCGACTATTCCGGGGTGGAGATGCTGCATCAGGAGGCGCGGCGGTTGAAGGGGTTGGGGCGTAGCCTGACCTTGCGCGGGGCTAGGCCACACGTGGTTGAAGAATTGAAGAAACTGGAAGGCGCCGACAACTGCCCCATCCATTTCGAAGACTGAATGCGATCAAACTGTGGGAGGGGGCTTGCTCCCGATTGCGGTCTGTCAGCTACTCATATGTTGACTGAAACACCGCTATCGGGAGCAAGCCCCCTCCCACAGTTTGATTGGCGTCAAGCCAGCTGGCGGCGCAATTCGGCCAGCACTGGCGCCGAATCCGGACGCACACCGCGCCACAGGAAGAAGGCTTGCGCCGCTTGTTCCACCAGCATGCCCAGGCCATCCATCGCTACCGCAGCACCCTGTTCTTCAGCCCAGCGGCAGAACGCGGTGGGTTGCTTGGCGTACATCATGTCGTAGCAGAACGTCTTGCCCGGTTCGATCAAGCTGCCCGCAATTGGCGGTACATCGCCTGACAGGCTGGCGGAAGTGGCGTTGATGATTACGTCCACCGGCTCACGCAGCCAATCGAAACCGCTGGCCGACACTGGCCCCAGGTCGTCGAACAGCTCGGCCAGCACTTCAGCTTTCTCCACGGTGCGGTTGGCGATAATCAGCGAGGCGGGCCTCTCGGCCAGCAGCGGTTCCAACACGCCGCGCACCGCGCCACCGGCGCCCAGCAGCAGAATGCGCTTGCCTTGCAGGTTGAGCCCGGCGTTCACGGTCAGGTCGCGCACCAGGCCGGTGCCATCGGTGTTATCCCCCAGCAACGTGCCATCGGCCAGCTTGCTCAGGGTATTCACCGCGCCGGCGCGTTGGGCGCGCTCGGTGAGGGTGTCGGCCAGCCGGAAAGCGTCTTCCTTGAACGGCACGGTGACGTTCGCGCCACGACCGTGTTGAAAGAACTCACGGGCGCAGCCGGTGAAATCCTCCAGCGGCGCGAGCAGTGTGCTGTAGTCCAGTTGCTCGCCGGTCTGTTCGGCGAACATGCGGTGAATCAACGGCGACTTGCTGTGGCCGATGGGATTGCCGAAGACGACATAGCGATCCATCACTCCACCACCTTGGGCGCAGCCAGGCCGAGCCAGTCGCGGTCCTGCAGGAAGTAATCGGTGAGGCGCGCTTCATCGCTGCCGGCTTCGGCTTTCCAGTCGTAGCTCCAGCGCACCTGGGGCGGCAGCGACATCAGGATCGACTCGGTACGCCCGCCCGATTGCAGGCCGAACAGGGTGCCACGGTCATAGACCAGGTTGAACTCGACGTAACGCCCCCGGCGAAACTCCTGGAACTGGCGCTGCTGTTCGGTATAGGCCATCGCCTGGCGGCGTTGCACGATCGGCAGGTAGGCGTCGATGTAGGCATCACCGATGGCGCGGATGAAGGCGAAGCAGGTGTCGAAGCCCCATTCGTTCAAATCATCGAAAAACAGGCCGCCGATCCCACGCGGCTCGTTGCGGTGCTTGATATGGAAATAGGTGTCGCACCAGGCTTTATAACGCGGGTAGACGTCCGCGCCGAATGGCGCACAGGCCTGCTCGGCCACGCGATGCCAGTGCACGCAATCCTCGTCATTGCCGTAGTACGGCGTGAGGTCAAAGCCGCCGCCAAACCACCACACCGGCTCTTCGCCTTCTTTTTCTGCGGTGAAAAAGCGCACATTGGCGTGGGACGTCGGCACATGGGGGTTATGGGGATGGATCACCAGCGACACACCCAGTGCCTCGAAGCCGCGACCGGCCAGTTCCGGGCGGTGTGCACTGGCAGACGGTGGCAAGCCGCTGCCAAACACGTGGGAAAAGTTAACGCCGCCTTTTTCGATCACCGAACCGTTTTCAATCACACGGGTACGACCGCCGCCCCCAGCAGGCCGGGTCCAGGCGTCTTCGATAAAGCGTGTGTCCGTCTCGAAGGTTTCCAGGGCGCTGCAAATGCGGTCTTGCAGGTCAAGCAGGTAGGCTTTAACAGCCTCGGTGCGGGTAGTCATGGCATCACCTTGAATCGGGCAAAGCTACGCGAGGCCATTGGGCGTCGGCGGCAAATGGGCGCACAGGATACCACCGCACCCCGTGCCGTCGCAGTTGACGAAGATCAAGCTTAGGAGTCCGATAGGGGCTTTGTATTATTCGACCCAAGGAGAAGGTAAATGGCCAAACGTATCCAGTTCAGCGCCCATGGCGGCCCCGACGTGCTCGAGTATGTGGACTACACACCAGCGGAGCCTGGCCCACAGCAGGTTCGGGTACGTAACGAAGCCATTGGCCTGAACTTCATCGACACTTACTTTCGCAGCGGCCTTTACGCACCACCGAGCTTGCCATCGGGGCTGGGCGCAGAGGGGGCGGGCGTGGTCGATGCCGTGGGCAGTGACGTCAGCCAGTTCAAGGTCGGCGACCGCGTGGCCTACGGCAGCGGCCCGCTGGGCGCCTACAGCCAGTTGCATGTCTTGCCCGCCGCCAACCTGGTGCACCTGCCAGATGAGATCAGCTTCGAACAGGCCGCCGGCGCCATGCTCAAGGGCCTGACCGTGCAGTACCTGTTGCGCCAGACGTATGAGTTGAAGGGCGGCGAAACCATTCTGTTCCACGCCGCTGCCGGCGGCGTGGGCTCCCTGGCCTGCCAATGGGCCAAGGCGCTGGGCGTCAAGTTGATCGGTACCGTGAGCTCACCGGAGAAGGCCGCCCTGGCCAAATCCCTGGGCGCCTGGGAAACCATCGATTACAGCAAGGAAAATGTCGCACAGCGCGTGCTGGAATTGACTGACGGCAAAAAGGTGCCGGTGGTGTATGACGGCGTCGGCAAAGACACCTGGCTGACCTCACTGGACAGCGTGGCACCGCGTGGCTTGGTGGTGAGTTTTGGGAATGCGTCGGGTGCGGTGGACGGGGTGAACCTGGGGATTCTGGCGGCGAAGGGTTCGCTGTATGTCACCCGCCCAACGCTGGCGACCTATGCGAGCAATCCAAAGGACTTGCAGGCAATGGCCGATGATCTGTTCTCGATGATCAAGAGCGGCAAGGTGCGCATCGACATCAACCAGCGTTATGCGCTGGCGGATGCGGCCAAAGCGCAGACCGAATTGTCCGAGCGGCGCACGACGGGCTCAACCATTCTGCTGCCTTAAGCAAGTCATCGGGGTGTAGAACCGTAGACATCGTTTACATCTGAAACCGGGGACATCGTTTACACATTTGAGGCTTGGACGCGGGTCATACCTCGCCCAAGCCTTCCCAGGGGATAATCACACAAGTACAAATCCCAAACATCATCCTCAGCCTCTTTAAGCCCTATCTGCTCCCCTGACAGCGCCTCGCTGATAAATACCAACTTGCCTTTCCACTTGATCGACCCGTCCTGCCTGACGCTTCGAACCTTCATTTCGGACGGATACGCCACATCCGGCAAGCATCCTGGGTAAATCCGGGTAGACGGCACATACACGTCCCCTGGACGCTTCATACCGAGCGCTTCATGAGGGCGCACGTAATTGAACTCATGCCTGAAATGCTCCAGCAAAAGCTGCTGCTCGATTAAGTTTTCTCCTAAAGGCAGCTCCAGTTTCAAGCTACGGTGCATCCGCTCATGGCGACCATTTTGGGCCGGTCTTCCTGGCATGGTGCGCTCCGGATAGATGCCCAGACGTATCCACCAAACTGCCAGCGTGGACATTCTTGCCAGGCCAGGAGAGGCAAACGGAACACCGTTGTCCGACCGAATAACTTCGGGCATGCCGTACTCCTCAAATAGTCTCTCAAAGGCGTGTTTAACAGGTTCAGTCTTGATCTTTGAATGAGCCCTGCACGCCAAAATCATCCGGGACGCGTGGTCTGTGATGGTCAAAGGGAAGCACATCTGCGCGTTATGCATTTTGAATTGCCCTTTGTAGTCGGCGCACCATGTCTGGTTAGGTTCGTTGGCCTCGCGCATTGCTACAGGGGAAGTACCGTGTCTGCGCTTGAAGCGCCGCTTTTGGACGAGCCCAAGTCGATCAAGCCATTGGCCTGCTGTACTTGGGGAAGGCCAGGCGATGGAGGGATCTTCAAGTCGCAATAGCTCGAGAAGCTTCTTCGGACCCCATTTATCGTGCGCCTCCTTCATCGCCACCACACGGGCCAGGATTTCATCGTCGATTTTATTGGGGCTGTTGTGAGGGCGTCGGGACAGTTCGGCTAAAGACTTTAAATCGCCATTGTGCCGGCCGATCCATTTGTCGACGGTAGGCCGACTTACGTTAAAGCGGCGCGCCAGCTGGCTTTTGGTGTAGTTACCAGAAAGCCAGTCAGCGACCAGTCTGATTCGTTGATTCATCGGAGACTCTTGGTTCCAGGGCATGATCAGTTACCTCCTGATCATGCGTATTAACCTGTAAACCATGTCCCCGGTTAGAAATGTAAACGATGTCCCCGGTTTGTACCGGGGCAAGCCCCCTCCCACCCTTGACCGAGTTGTCATGACGAACACCGATCAAATGTGGGAGGGGGCTCGCCCCGATGGGCGCGACTCGGTCTCAAGACGGTCGCACTACATCCCCTGTCACCAGATCGCGGATCAGGCTCGGGTTCTTGCGCCCACCCAGGGCGCCGCCCAGCACAAGGTCCACTTGCCCACGGAAATACTGCTCCACCCGAATCCGCGTACGCGCGGCCGGGCGGCCCTGGGGGTTGGCCGAGGTGGAAATCAACGGCCCGACCTGGGCGCATAAATCCCGTACCAACGGATGGTCACTGACCCGCAGCGCCACAGTGTCATGCACACCGGTGACCCATTGCGGCAGCAAGTCCTGATGGGGCACCAGCCAGGTATTCGGCCCAGGCCAGGTGCTGGCCATGCGCTCGATCCAGGTGTCGGGGAAGTCTTCGAACAGGAAGTCGAACTGGCGAATGTTGTCCGCCACCAGGATCAGGCCCTTATCCACTGAGCGATTCTTGATCGCCAGCAGACGGTCCACCGCCTCTTCATTCCACGGGTCGCAGCCCAGGCCCCAGACCGCTTCGGTCGGATAGGCAATCACCGCACCTGCGCGAATTTCTCGCGCGGCTTCCAGCACACGCCACCTGTTGACCATTATTTACCCTCCGAACTAAAGCTGTGGGCAGTTTACCGATCTTCGTTACGAAACCCAGCTACAAAAGCCGCTACAAACGTTCGCAGCGCGCCAGCCATCGCCCGCTTTCGCAGATCACCTGGCCCTCGAGTTCCAGCTCGGTCAGGGTCGCCAGCACCTGGGCCAGTGGCCGGCCACTGGCAATCGCCAGGGCTTCGCTGGTATGGGGAGCCGCGTGCAGCAGGGCCACCAGCGGATGCACCACCGGCACCGGCGCCGGGCGTGACAGCGCCTGCCAACCGCGCAAGCCTTCCAGAATGTGTTCGATGGTTTCCACCAGCACCGCGCCATCGCGAATCAACTGGTGACAGCCCTTGGCGCCGGGGTGATGGATGGAACCAGGAATGGCATAGACCTCACGCCCTTGTTCCGCAGCCAGGCGTGCGGTGATCAGCGAACCACTGGCCATGCCGGCTTCCACCACCAGAACACCCAGGGATAAACCACTGATGATGCGATTGCGCCGTGGAAAGTTGCCGGCCTGGGGTGGGGCGTCCAGGGGAAACTCGGAGACCACGGCGCTGCCCTGGGCAATCATGGCGGCGGCGAGCGTCTTATGGCGCTGTGGATAAAAATTTTCCAGGCCGGTGCCGAGCACACCGATGGTATGACCACCCACGTCCAATGCGGCTTGGTGAGCCGCACCGTCGATACCCAGTGCGAGGCCGCTGGTGATGACAAAACCGGCGCTGGCAAGGCTGCGGGAAAAGGCGGCAGCGGTGTCCATGCCAGGGCGGGAAGCGCGACGGCTGCCGACCACGGCCAGCTGCGGTTTTTCCAGCAACGTCGGGTCGCCGGCAACGAATAACAGCGGCGGTGCATCGTCGATCTGGCTGAGCAGTGCAGGGTAGTCAGGCTGGTCCCACATCAGTAAATGCTGGGCCGGGCGGGCCAGCCACGCCAGCGCCGCACTGGCCCCATCGCGCACCTCCGCACTGCGCCGGGCATCGGCACTCACCGCCCGCAACCCGAGCGCGCGCCAGGCACTGGCCGGTGCACTGATGGCTTTGGAAGCAGAGCCGAACGCCTCGATCAACACGCGAAAACGCTGGGGACCCAGTTCCGGCAGCCTGTGCAAGCGTAGCCGGGCTTCCAGCTCTGCCGGGGAAATTTCATGACTGTTTATCGGAAACATTTGATCGTCCTTGACCGGAACAAGCTGTGGATAACTCTGTTGGTAACTTATTTAGCAGGCTATTTATTGCGTTTGATCGGCGCTCTCGAAACGATCCATTACCGCCAGGGAGCGGGACGCGCTGAGCACCAGGGCATAGCTGAGTTTTTCATAGGTGCGAAACACCAGCAGCGTGCCGGCGCGAACCTCCGGGAGTCTCGTCGGGCTACCGGTAAGCGCATCGCGCACCGAGGCGCCGGCCCGGATCACCGTAAGCAATTGGCCTTCGACCAAGCCATCGCGGCGCCCCTTGTTCAAGGTCACCGTATCCAGCACGCCGATCTGCGTGACCCCCTTGGGGATGTCGATGATGTGCCCTTCAACGAAGGGCGCAGCTGCAGGGATTTTCAGGTCCGCCAAGCCGACGCCGGGTTCGGCGCGCAGCAAACGGTCGCCTGGGCGCACTTCCTGGGTCACCCTTTGCACGGCCAGGGTGGTCAGGTCGTCAGCCAGCAAAAAGCGTGCGGTGCCGATGTCGTCGGCGTTGACCCCAAGCAATTCCCGAGTGTTGGGGTCGGTGTAGACCCTGCCTCGGCGGAAGATCCCATAGCTCGGCTGGGTCGGGTCCAGGCTGCCTCTGGCATAGATGCGTTCACCCGTGGCGCCCAGCACGCGCCCGGCATCGGCAGCAACGATATAGGGCGCGTTGTCCAGGTCCTGGGGCGAGTCGAGTATGCGGTTGTGCAGCAAGAAGCCCTGGATAGCCTTTTGCGTGGAAGAATCCAGGCGCTGGCCGGGCTGGGGAATCAGCGCCATGGCGAACGGGGTCCATAGCAGCAAGACGAGTAGCGATTTCCTCATGGGGTCAATCTCCTTTATTATGTGCGTTCGCGTGAAACGCCATAGCCTTCGCGGCTTTCGAACGTTTCACACCGGCTGCCTGGGTCCATCCCACCGCCGATTTGCCTCTACCTCACATGTGCAGCAATTACGCTTATGGCTATTTTGAACATCCTCGAATTTCCCGACTCGCGCCTGCGCACGATCGCCAAGCCGGTGGCCGTAGTGGACGACAAGGTTCGTCAGTTGGTCGATGACATGTTTGAAACAATGTATGAAGCCCCGGGCATCGGCCTCGCCGCGACCCAGGTCAACGTGCACCTGCGCGTCGTGGTCATGGACCTCTCCGAAGATCGCAGCGAACCGCGGGTGTACATCAACCCCGAGTTCGAACCGCTGACCGACGAGATGGGCGAATACCAGGAGGGCTGCCTCTCGGTGCCGGAGTTCTACGAGAACGTCGAACGCCCCCTTCGCGTGAAGATCAAGGCCCTGGACCGCGACGGCAAGCCGTTCGAGCTGATTGCCGAAGGCCTGTTGGCGGTGTGCATCCAGCACGAGTGCGACCACCTCAACGGCAAGCTGTTTGTCGATTACCTGTCCACCCTCAAACGTGACCGGATCAAGAAGAAGCTGGAAAAAAAGCATCGCCAGCAAGCTTGATGCCCTTCTTCCAAAGGCTTGCTGCGGCAAGCCTTTTTCTTTTGTGACTGTTTTTAACCGAGAACTCCGATGACCGAGCCACTGCGCATTGTTTTTGCCGGTACCCCCGAATTTGCCGCCGAACACCTCAAGGCGCTGCTTGCCAGCCCTTATGAAATCGTCGCGGTGTACACCCAGCCGGATCGCCCGGCCGGGCGCGGGCAAAAACTGATGCCCAGCCCGGTCAAGCAACTGGCGCTGGAGCACAGTATTACCGTGCTGCAGCCACCGACCCTGCGCAACGCCGACGCCCAAGCTGAACTGGCCGCACTGAAGCCGGACCTGCTGGTGGTCGTCGCCTACGGTTTGATCCTGCCCCAGGCCGTACTCGATATCCCGCGCCTGGGCTGCATCAACAGCCACGCTTCGTTGCTGCCACGCTGGCGCGGCGCGGCGCCGATCCAGCGCGCGGTGCAAGCCGGCGACAGCGAAAGCGGCGTGACCGTCATGCGCATGGAAGCCGGCCTGGACACCGGCCCGATGCTGCTCAAAGTCACCACCCCGATTACCGCTGAAGACACCGGCGGCAGCCTGCACGACCGCCTGGCTGAAATGGGCCCGCCCGCCGTCATCCAGGCCATCGCCGGTCTCGCTGCCGGCACCCTGGAGGGCGAAGTGCAGGACGACAGCCTGGCGACGTACGCCCACAAACTGAACAAGGACGAAGCACGCATCGACTGGAGCCGCCCGGCCGTGGAGGTGGAGCGCTGTGTGCGGGCCTTCAACCCATGGCCGATCTGCCACAGCACCCTTAACGGCGAAGCGTTGAAGGTGTTGGCCGCGACCCTGGCCGACGGCAAAGGCGCACCCGGCGAGATTATCGGTGCCAGCAAGGACGGCCTGTTGGTGGCTTGCGGTGAACAGGCGCTGTGCCTGACCCGTCTGCAATTGCCCGGTGGCAAGGCGCTTAATTTCAGCGATTTGTTCAACAGCCGTCGTGAGAAGTTTGCCCTGGGCACCGTTCTCGGCGTGGTCGCCCAATGAACCCGCGTCTGGCCGCCGCCAAGGCCCTCGCCGCCGTGCTCAACGGCAAAGCGTCGCTGAACAGTTCGTTACCCACGCAACTGGACAAGGTTGAAGACCGCGATCGCGGTTTCACCCAGGACTTGGCGTTCGGCACCGCCCGTTGGCAACCACGCTTGTCGGCGCTGGCAGCCAAGCTGTTGCAAAAGCCGTTCAAGGCGGCGGACGCTGACGTCGAGGCGCTGTTGCTGGTGGGTCTCTACCAGTTGCTCTACACCCGCGTGCCGGCCCACGCCGCCATTGGTGAAACGGTTGGTTGCGCCGACAAGCTGAAAAAGCCCTGGGCCAAGGCCCTGCTCAATGCCGTGTTGCGCCGCGCCCAGCGCGAAAGCGAAGCGCTGCTGGCCGAGCTGGAACATGACCCGGTGGTGCGTACCGCGCATCCACGCTGGCTGCAAAAATCCCTGAAGGCCTTCTGGCCCGAACAATGGGAAGCCATCTGCGCGGCCAACAATGCACACCCGCCGATGATCCTGCGGGTCAACCGGCGCCATCACCGCCGCGACGCCTATCTGCAATTGCTCAGCGAGGCCGGCATCAACGCCACGCCATGTGTGTACAGCATCGACGGCATCGTGCTCGAGACCGCCACCGACGTGCGCAGCCTGCCGGGCTTTGCCGAAGGCTGGATCAGCGTGCAGGACGAGGCCGCGCAATTGGCCGCCGACCTGCTTGACCTGGCGCCCGGCCAGCGCGTACTGGACGCCTGCTGCGCGCCTGGCGGTAAGACCTGTCACATCCTGGAAGTCGAAAAAGACCTGGGCGGTGTAGTTGCCGTCGACCTGGAAGCCAAACGCCTGGTGCGCGTACGCGAGAACCTCGCACGCCTGGGCCTCAGCGCCGAGCTGATCGCCGCCGACGGCCGCGACACCGCCAACTGGTGGGATGGCAAACCGTTCCAGCGCATCCTGCTGGATGCGCCGTGTTCGGCCACCGGCGTGATCCGTCGTCATCCGGACATCAAGCTGACCCGCCAGCCCGACGACATCGCCGCCCTGGCCGTGCTGCAAGGCGAACTGCTCGACGCGCTATGGCCGACCCTGGAAGTCGGCGGCATCCTGCTGTACGCCACCTGCTCCACCTTGCCCACCGAGAATACCGAGGTCATCCAAGCCTTCCTTGCCCGCACCAGCGGCGCGCGGGAACTGGACCTTGCGACCACGGCCGGCATCAAGCAACCGCACGGCCGGCAACTGCTCGCGCAGGAAGGCGGGCACGACGGCTTCTACTACGCCAAACTGATCAAGATTGCCGCCGCGCGCGGCTGAATGGGTTTAAGGGAGTGACCGGATGAAAATCATCATCCTTGGGGCAGGGCAGGTCGGTGGCACGCTGGCTGAACATTTGGCCAGCGAGGCCAACGACATCACCGTGGTCGACACCGATGCCGAGCGCCTGCGCAATCTGGGCGACCGCCTGGACATCCGCACGGTACAAGGCCGTGCGTCGTTCCCGACCGTGCTGCGCCAGGCCGGTGCCGACGATGCCGACATGCTCGTCGCGGTCACCAACAGCGACGAAACCAATATGGTCGCCTGCCAGGTCGCCCACACGCTGTTCCATACCCCGACCAAGATCGCCCGTGTCCGCGAGGCGGCCTACCTGACCCGCGCCGGCCTGTTCGACAACGACGCCATTCCGGTGGACGTGCTGATCAGCCCGGAACAGGTGGTCACTCACTACATCAAGCGCCTGATCGAAATTCCGGGTGCCTTGCAGGTAATCGACTTCGCCGGAGGCAAGGCGCAGCTGGTCGCGGTAAAGGCCTACTACGGCGGGCCGCTGGTGGGCCAGCAACTGCGCCAACTGCGCGAACACATGCCGAATGTGGAAACCCGCGTAGCGGCGATTTTCCGACGTGACCGGCCGATCCTGCCCCAGGGCGACACCGTGATCGAAGCCGATGACGAAGTGTTTTTCATCGCGGCCAAGGCCAATATTCGCGCAGTGATGAGCGAAATGCGCCGGCTCGACGAAACCTATAAACGCATCGTCATCGCAGGCGGCGGACAGATCGGCGAGCGCCTGGCCGAGGCCATCGAAAGCCGTTACCAGGTAAAGATCATCGAGATGAGCCCGGCGCGCTGTCGGCATTTGTCCGACACCCTCGACAGCACCGTCGTACTGCAAGGCAGCGCCTCGGACCGCGACCTGCTGATGGAAGAAAACATCGCCGACGCCGATATCTTCCTGGCGCTGACCAACGATGACGAGGCCAACATCATGTCCTCGCTGCTGGCCAAGCGGCTGGGTGCGAAGAAGGTGATGACCATCATCAACAACCCGGCCTATGTCGACCTGATCCAGGGCGGCGATATCGACATCGCCATCAGCCCGCAATTGGCGACCATCGGCACGTTGCTCGCGCATGTGCGCCGTGGCGACATCGTCAGCGTGCACTCCCTGCGCCGTGGCGCGGCGGAGGCGATCGAGGCGATTGCCCATGGCGACTCGAAGTCGAGCAAGGTCATCGGCAGGGCGATCCGTGATATCGGCTTGCCACCGGGCACCACCATCGGCGCGATCATTCGCGATGAAGAAGTGATCATCGCCCACGACGATACGGTGATCGCCACCGGCGACCATGTGATCCTGTTCCTGGTGGACAAGAAACATATCCGCGATGTGGAGAAGCTGTTCCACGTGGGGTTGAGCTTTTTCTGATCAAGGAGTGACTGACATGCTCGAATCCCTGGAGAAAATGCTCGCCAAGGGCGCGGATAATTCGCTGCTAAGGTTTGGCTTGGGCAAGGGTTATCTGGATCTGAAGGACCACGCCAAAGCGGCCGAGCACCTACAGAAATGTGTCGAGTTCGACCCTAAGTATTCGGCGGCGTGGAAGTTGTTGGGCAAGGCGCAGTTGGGGCAGGGTGATAACGCTGCCGCACGAGACGCGTGGGAAAGAGGCATACAGGCGGCCCAGGCCCATGGCGACAAACAGGCCGAAAAAGAGATGACGGTGTTCCTGAAGAAACTCAACCGCCAAGCCTGAACGCAGATCAAAATGTGGGAGGGGGCTTGCTCCCGATAGCGGTGTGTCAGTCTATGCATGGTTGACTGAACCACCGCGATCGGGAGCAAGCCCCCTCCCACATTGGTTTTGTGTTGTGTTTGATTCAGCGGTGAATCAGTACCACCGCGCCTCGCCCGGCGGGCGCTTCTTGAAGCGCTTCATGCTCCACATGTACTGGCTCGGGTAGGCGCCGACGTACCGTTCCACCACCTTGCTCATCGCCGCGCAGGACGTGGCGGTGTCGGTGCTGTACATGTCTTCCGGGGCCGCTTCCAGGATCACCTTGTAGCCCGAGCCGTCCGGCAGGCGCAGGGCGTGCAGGAATACGCCGACCGCCTTGTGGCCCGCGAGCATGTTCGGTACGAACTTGCTGGTCAGCGCCTGGGTCGCGAAGAACGGCACGAAGATCCCGGCGGATTCAGCCGGCTCCGGGTCGGCAGGGATCCCCACTTGGCCGCCTTTGCGCACTTCCTTGATCACGCTGAGAATGCCTTCCTTGGTGGACGCCGCCACGCGGTTGCCCAGTTGCACGCGTTGCTTGCGCAACAGATCATCGACCGCCTTGAGCTTGGGCGGGCGATAGAAAATGATCGGCTTGCACTGGCTGCAATAGAAGTGGTTGAGCACCTCCCAGTTGCCCAGGTGGCTAGTGATCCCCACCACGCCTTTACCCGATGCCAAGGCTTCATGCAGCACCTCCAGGCCTTCGACTTCGCGCACCAGGTCGATGGAACGCTGGGCCGGCCAGATCCAGGCGCAGGCGCTTTCGGTCAATGACTTGCCGATGTCCATCAGGCTGCGCCCCACCAGGCGCTCGCGCTCGGCCGGGTCCATGTCCGGGAAGCATTTGGACAGGTTGATCCGCACCGTGTCGCGGGAGCGGTTGGGGGTTTTCCACATGATCCAGCCGATGCCCGTGCCGACGGCCTGTACGGCGCGCCAGGGCAGCAGGGCAAACAACCGAAGAGCGCCTACCAGCAAGGCGCCTTTAAACTTTTCCACAGGTCACTCCTGATCGTGTGTGGTACGCAAAGCGCGCATTCTAACCGGCGTTGGCCAGGTCCGCGTAACGGTCGCAGTCCTGAGTGTGGTCCATGACCATGCCCGAGGCTTGCATGAACGCGTAGCAGATGGTCGGCCCGACAAAGGTGAAGCCGGCCTTTTTCAAGGCTTTGCTCATCGCTTGCGCCTCGGGCGTAATTGCCGGGACTTCGCTGCGATCCTTGAAGTGATTGACCTTGGGCACGCCGCCCACGAACGACCAGAGCAAACCCACCGGGTCTTCCAGCGCCAGCCAGGCTGCGGCATTGCGGCGTGTGGCGTTGAGCTTCAGACGGTTGCGCACAATGCCTGGGTCGAGCATCAGCGCCTCGATTTCAGCGTCGGTCAGCTGCGCCAGGCGCTTAGCATCAAAGCCGAACAAGACCTTCCGGTAATGCTCGCGTTTGCGTAAAACCGTGATCCAGGACAGGCCCGCCTGGAACCCTTCGAGCAAAAGCAACTCGAACAAACCCTGCGCATCGCGCAGCGGCGTTCCCCACTCCTGATCGTGATAAGCCATGTACAGCGGATCTTCAGAACACCAAAAGCAGCGTGGCATAAGGCTCCAGGGAGTGGTGGCAGGGCCGAATCGGGTATACTCCCGCTCTTTAAATCGCAGCCCAAGTAACAGGTGAATTTCGTGAGCCAGCCTACGCCAGCCGTGCGTACCTTCCAAGACTTGATCCTCGCCCTCCAGCAATACTGGGCCGAGCAAGGTTGTGTGGTACTTCAGCCCTACGATATGGAAGTAGGCGCCGGCACTTTCCACACCGCTACATTCCTGCGGGCCATCGGCCCGGAAACCTGGAACGCCGCTTATGTGCAGCCCAGTCGTCGCCCGACTGACGGCCGCTACGGCGAGAACCCGAACCGCCTGCAGCATTACTACCAGTTCCAGGTGGTATTGAAGCCCAACCCGGACAACTTCCAGGAACTGTACCTGGGCTCGCTGAAACATGTCGGCCTGGACCCACTGGTCCACGACATCCGTTTCGTCGAAGACAACTGGGAATCGCCGACCCTTGGCGCCTGGGGCCTGGGCTGGGAAGTGTGGCTCAACGGCATGGAAGTGACGCAATTCACGTACTTCCAGCAAGCGGGCGGCATCGAGTGCTACCCGGTGACCGGCGAAATCACCTACGGCCTCGAGCGCCTGGCCATGTACCTGCAAGGCGTGGACTCGGTCTACGACCTGGTGTGGGCTGACGGCCCGTTCGGCAAGGTCACCTACGGCGACGTGTTCCACCAGAACGAAGTGGAGCAGTCCACTTACAACTTCGAACACGCCAACGTCGACAAACTGTTCGAACTGTTCGACTTCTATGAAAGCGAAGCCAAGCGCCTGATCGAACTCGACCAGCCGCTGCCGTTGCCAAGCTATGAAATGGTGTTGAAGGCGTCCCATACCTTCAACCTGCTGGACGCGCGCCGTGCCATCTCGGTAACCGCGCGCCAGCAATACATCCTGCGTGTACGCACCCTGGCGCGTTCCGTCGCCCAAGCCTACCTGCTGGCTCGCGCCAAGCTGGGCTTCCCGATGGCAACCCCGGATTTGCGTGATGAAGTGTTGGCTAAGCTGGAGGCTGCACAATGAGTGCTCAAGATTTCCTGGTTGAACTGGGCACCGAAGAGTTGCCACCCAAGGCACTGAACACCCTGGCCGATGCGTTCCTGGCCGGTATCGAAAAAGGCCTGCACAGCGCTGGCCTGAAGTTCGCCGCAAAGAAGGTCTACGCCGCGCCACGCCGCCTGGCGGTATTGCTCACCGCGCTGGAAACCCAGCAGCCGGACCGCAATATCAACCTGGATGGCCCGCCGCGTCAGGCCGCGTTCGACGCCGACGGCAACCCGACTCAGGCAGCACTGGGCTTTGCCAAGAAGTGCGGCGTCGAGCTGAGCGAAATTGACCAGAGCGGCCCGAAACTGCGTTTCAGCCAGGTCATCGCCGGCAAGCCAACGGCCAGCCTGTTGCCGACCATCGTCGAAGACTCCCTGAACGACCTGCCAATCCCCAAGCGCATGCGCTGGGGTGCTCGCAAGGAAGAGTTCGTACGCCCAACCCAGTGGCTGGTGATGCTGCTCGGTGACCAGGTCATCGAGTGCACCATCCTCGCCCAGAAGGCCGGCCGCGATTCCCGTGGCCACCGCTTCCACCATCCGCAGAGCGTGCGCATCACCTCGCCGGCCAGCTACCTCGATGACCTGCGCGGCGCCTATGTGCTGGCCGATGCCAATGAGCGTCGCGAGCTGATCAGCAAGCGCACCGAAGAGCTGGCCCGCCTGCAGGAAGGCACCGCCATCGTGCCGCCAAGCCTGCTCGACGAAGTGACCGCCCTGGTTGAGTGGCCCGTGCCGCTGGTGTGCTCGTTCGAAGAACGTTTCCTCGATGTGCCGCAGGAAGCACTGATCACCACCATGCAGGACAACCAGAAGTACTTCTGCCTGCTGGATGTGGATGGCAAGTTGCTGCCGCGCTTTATCACCGTGGCCAACATCGAGAGCAAGGACCCACAGCAGATCATCGCCGGTAACGAGAAAGTCGTGCGCCCACGCCTGACTGACGCCGAGTTCTTCTTCAAGCAAGACAAGAAGCAGAAGCTCGAAGACTTCAACCTGCGCCTGCAGAACGTGGTGTTCCAGGAAAAACTCGGCAGCGTCTACGACAAGGCCGTGCGCGTTTCCAAGCTGGCGGCCTACATCGCGCCGCGCATTGGTGGCGACGCCGCCTGGGCTGCGCGCGCCGGCCTGCTGTCCAAGTGCGACCTGGCCACCGAGATGGTCGGCGAATTCCCTGAGATGCAAGGCGTCGCCGGTTACTACTACGCCCTCAATGACGGCGAGCCGGACGACGTGGCCCTGGCGCTGAACGAGCAGTACATGCCGCGCGGTGCCGGCGCTGAATTGCCGACCACCCTGACCGGTGCGGCCGTGGCCATCGCCGACAAGCTGGACACCCTCGTCGGTATCTTCGGTATCGGCATGTTGCCTACCGGCAGCAAAGACCCGTATGCCCTGCGTCGTGCGGCCCTGGGCGTGCTGCGTATCCTGATCGACAAGAAGCTGGACCTCGACCTGACCCAGGCCGTGGTGTTTGCGGTCGGCCAGTTCGGTACCAAGGTCAAGCAAGCGGGCCTTGCCGAGCAAGTGCTGGAGTTCGTGTTCGACCGCCTGCGTGCGCGTTACGAAGACGAAGGCGTGGACGTTTCCGTCTACCTGTCGGTACGTGCCCTGCAACCGGGTTCGGCGCTGGACTTCGACCAGCGCGTACAAGCCGTACAGGCGTTCCGCAAGCTGCCGGAAGCCGATGCCCTGGCCGCCGTGAACAAACGTGTATCGAACCTGCTGAGCAAAGCCGACAACCTCGGCACTGCCGAAGTCGACCCAGGTCTGTTTGCCGACGCCAAGGAGTTCTCGCTGAACTCGGCGATCGCCAAGGCCGAAAACGCCGTGAAGCCGCTGATCGCCGAGCGTAACTACGCCGAAGCGTTGGCGCGGTTGGCTTCGCTGCGTGAGCCGGTGGATGCCTTCTTCGAAGCGGTGATGATCAACGCCGAAGATGCCGGCGTGCGGAAAAACCGCTACGCCATGCTGGCGCGTCTGCGTGGGTTGTTCATCAACATCGCTGACATTTCCGTACTGGGCTGATCATGTTGAAACTGCTGATTCTCGATCGGGACGGGGTGATCAATTACGACTCCGACGCTTACATCAAGTCGGTGGCGGAATGGATTCCACTGCCCGGTTCGATCGAGGCCATCGCGCAGTTGAGCAAAGCCGGCTGGACGGTGGCCATTGCCACTAACCAGTCCGGCATCGCCCGCGGTTATTACGACATCGCCATCCTGGACGCCATGCATGCGCGCTTGCGCACATTGGTGGCGGAGCAGGGCGGTGAGGTGGGGCTGGTGGTGTACTGCCCCCACGGGCCGGATGAGGGCTGCGCTTGCCGCAAGCCCAAGCCTGGCATGTTGAAAACCATTGCAGAACATTACAAGGTGCCCTTGGCTGGGATATGGTTCGTCGGGGACAGTCTCGGTGACCTGGAGGCGGCCAAAGCCGTCGACTCTCAGCCAGTTTTGGTAAAGACCGGGAAAGGCGAAAAGACCCAGGCGAAAAACCTGCCGGTAGGCACTTTGATTTTTGACGATCTGGCGGCGGTTGCCGCAGAACTTATCAACAACTAGCCGCCCTCGACTTCCTGACCAAGGATTGTTCGGGAGTGCGCTTTTAACAGGCGGGCCGTGTCCCGCAACGGTAAATGCCGCCATGTCGATCTTGCAGGCCATCAGAACCTTTTTCTTTTACCTGCTGCTGGGCACCAGTTCGTTTCTCTGGTGCACCCTGAGCTTTTTTATTGCACCGTTCCTGCCGTTCAAGGCGCGCTATCGCTTCATTAATGTGTATTGGTGCCGCTGCGCGTTGTGGCTGTCCAAGGTATTCCTGAATATCCGTTTCGAGGTCAAGGGCGCCGAAAACGTCCCGGACCAGCCCTGTGTGATTCTGTCTAACCATCAGAGCACCTGGGAAACGTTCTTTCTCTCGGCGTACTTCTCGCCCTTGAGCCAAGTGCTCAAGCGTGAGCTGCTGTACGTGCCGTTCTTTGGTTGGGCCATGGCAATGCTGCGCCCGATTGCGATCGACCGTGACAATCCCAAGGCGGCGCTCAAGCATGTCGCCAAGAAGGGCGACGAGCTGCTCAAGGATGGCGTTTGGGTGCTGATCTTCCCGGAAGGTACGCGTGTGCCTTATGGCACTGTCGGCAAATTCTCCCGAGGTGGCACTGCGCTGGCGGTCAACGCCAATCTGCCGGTGTTGCCGATTGCCCATAACGCCGGCAAGTTCTGGCCCAAGACCGGCTGGGCCAAACGCCCAGGCACCATTACCGTGGTGATCGGCGAGCCCATGTACGCAGAGGGCGAAGGCCCGCGTGCCATTGCTGCATTGAATGACCGCGCCGCTGCCTGGAATGAAGCGCAGCAGCGGGCCATGGGTTCGTTGCCGCCGGAGCCCGTAGTGGTAGAGACGCCGGAGATTTGAGCATCTGTGGATAAGCTGTGTACGGTTTGTTGGAAAATGTGCATTTTTGCTCAGTAACCTGCTGATTTACAGGCATATTTCTGAAGCGCATAAAATCTCAGAAAACGTGCATAAGTTTTTTCTTCATAAAAAAACCGGTCTTTGTGACCGGTTTTTTATGCACAGCAGAAAAGATCGTTTTCAGTCCTCCAACGGTGGCAGTTGCAGGATGAACGTCGAACCCATGCCCAGCTCGCTTTCACAGCTGACATGCCCACCGTGGCGTTCTACGACGGCCTTCACCATGGTCAGGCCCAACCCTAGGCCGTCACTGCCTTGGGCCGAATTGAAGCGCCGGTATTGGTTGAACAGCTCTGGCAAATCTTCTGGCGCAATTCCGGGCCCCTGATCGCTGATGCGGCATTCCAACCAACCCCCCACACAGCCATGACTCAATCGGACGGTGGTGCCGGATGGCGAATACTTGATCGCGTTTTCCAGCACATTGAATAGCGCACGGGTGAGCAGCGATTGATCGGCGAGCACCATGCCTTCGTCTGCTTCATCCAGATCGTGAACCAGATGAATGCCCTTGAGTTGGGCAACGATCGCCACCTGATCGAAAGCATCCATTACCAGCATGGCGAACAACGTAGGTTGGAATTGATAGCCGTCAGCCTCGGCTTTCGCCAATTGCACGAAGGACTCGGTGAGGCTCAGCGCCCGTCGGACCTGTTGTTCGATCTGGCCAAAAATGGGCGATTCACTGTCGTGTACATCCAACAGCGCGAGGATTGCCGAATGCGGTGCGCGCAAGTCATGGGACAGAAAGCGCAGCATGGTCTCGCGATGCTGTTGGGCTTCGCGTTCCTTGCTTAAATCCGTGAGGCTCAGCAGCCAGCCAAGGGCGATATCGCCCTCGGCTGGAAGCAAGGGCGCAAGCTCCATGCGCAAACTGCGTTGGTGGATATCACGAAACTCGACCAGCTCCAGTGCAGACAGGGCAGGGCGCACGCCGTTATGCAGCGGTGGGTAACCCAGGTCGGCGAGCTGTTCGAGGAGCTTTTCGCGTACCAGGTCGTTGCCGAATACGTCACGGGCAACGCGATTGGCCAACAGGATGCTCCCCTGGGGATCGGTGATCAGTGTTGCGACCGGCAGGCATTCCAGTCCATCCGCCATAAAGCGCTGTGTATCCCGGGTGCGACTGACCGCCTGCTCGAGGGCGAAGATGCGCCCCTGAAGCACATCGCCCTTGCTGGCCGGTGCACGACGCCGCTCTGGCAATACTTTCGGTTCGTTATCCAGGCGCGCCAGTTCCCAACCGAAGTAGGCGAAGATTACGCTCAGGCGCCGCCAGTTCCAGATCAGATAGCTGAGCAACAACCCAATCAGGCAGGCCGAAGGCGACCACCAATGGCCCAGGCTCAGTAACGCCCACGACATCAGTACCGACGCGGCCATGCAGCCCAGGGTCATCCATAGCGCATAACGCGGGCGATACAGCAGCAGGCCCAGCAACAATGCCACCACGGACGTAGCCATCAAGGCCGCCAGCCAACCCGGCAGATCGACAATGCTGCGCCCCTGCAGTAAACCGTTAAGCACATTGGCCTGGATCTCCACGCCCGCGGTCGAGCCGGTCGCGGAGAGCGGGGTAACGAAACTTTCGCCCATTCCATAGGCCGTGGCGCCGACCAGAACCAGTCGACCGCGCAGCGCGTCTGGAGCCACCTCGCCACGCAGTACGCTGACGTAGGAAACACTTGGAAAGCGCTCCTGGGCAGAGGTAAACGGAACGCGAATCTCATGCTCCTGGTGCCATTGCTGACTGCGGGGCTCAAGCGGCATGCCGGGCATCGTCGATGTTTGCCCGTTCAACGTGTATGCCAGCCAGGCCAGCTGTGGCAGCGTGCTTCCCGGTGGACCTTCGCGTAGATACAGGCTGCGCACGACACCGTCATTATCCGATTCGACGTTGATGTGGCCGATGCCCCTGGCGCACTTGAGCAAGGGCGACAATGGCTCCCCGGTCTGCCTGGACCGTGCCCGGCTATCCGTCACAATCGGCAGCAATACATTGCCTGCGTTGCACACGGCATCGGCCAATCGTTGATCACCCGCGCCTTCGCCCGGCTCACTGAAGATCACATCGAATAAGATCCCTGCCGGCTGGGCAGCACTGAGCCGTTCGATCAAGTCTGCATGCACACTGCGCGGCCAGGGCCATGGGCCAAGTTCTTCCAGGCTAGGCGCGTCAATGGTCACCAATACGATGCGTGGGTCCACAGACAACGGTGCCAACTGGCGCAGGCTGTCATAGAGCGGGTTATTGAGCGCCAGGCCCGGACTCAGGGATAGGTACGCGGTGAAGGGCAACAGTACCAGGCCAATCAGCAACCATTCGCGCACCAGTCCGTGGAACAGCAGCTGCGCCCGGGTGGGTTGGCGTTTTTCAGCTTTACTCCATAGTTTCACAGGGCCACCGCCACAGGCCCGCCGAGACATCGATGATCATCGCGTGAACGTGTCATAAGCCCGGTCTCCCTCCAGGTGGTTACGATGGGACGCATTAGAGGTGCTGAAACCAGTGAAGCTTATTTCGGTCTTACTGGAGGACCCGTTAGTCACCATAGCGTATATCGATCCTTTTCCTCATAGCCAGGAGCCGGTATCTTCCCCTTGAGGGCCTAGGATTTTCGCTGGTTACGGTCCTTTGATATCAGCGTACCCAGAGTTTCGGAGTTCGTTGTATCCGCCCATAATTGTTCAGATTCATCGGCGGGTTTGTGTATGTGCACAAGGCGCCCCTGATTAAGCTGCCGTATTTTTGCAGGAAGGATCCACTCATGCGTGTCGCAATACTGGATGACGAGCCCGCCGAGTTGAGACGGGTAGAACAGACACTGCGACAGATTCCCAGCACTTCGGAACAGCCTTGGTCCGTACATTGTTTTGAGCGCGGCGAGAACCTGCTGCGCCAACTGCGCCGTGAAACCTTCGACCTGTTGATACTCGACTGGCAACTGCCGGATATCAGCGGCATTGCGTTGTTGCGCTGGACCCGCGAGCACATGGAGTCACCACCGGCCGTGATCATGCTCACCAGCCGCGATGCGGAGAGCGATATCGTCACGGCGCTCAACAGTGGAGCGGACGACTACGTCAGCAAACCCTTTCGTCCTAATGAACTCAAGGCTCGCGTCAGCGCCGTCCTGCGTCGACATGGGCTGCAAAAGTCCGCCAGCAATGAAGTTCAAAGCTTCAATGACCTGACGTTCGATGATGCCGAGTTGACGGTGACACGCGCCGGCACACCGATCAATCTCACCGAACGGGAGTACCGCTTGGCCAGCTGCCTGTTTGCCAACCTAGCGCGGCCACTGTCCCGCGAATACCTGTATGAGCGGTTTTGGTCCCATGAGGAAATGGTATCGTCTCGCCCTCTGGATACGCACATCTACCGCTTGCGCAACAAGCTCGGATTAACGGCGGACCGAGGATGGCAGCTGCTGACGATCTACGGGTACGGCTATCGTTTAGAGAGTGTGGCGGCGCCCGCCGAGGGATAATGTTCCACGTGGAGCATTTCACTAATGCTTAACAAACACCCATAAAAAAGGCCAACGCTAGCGTTGGCCTTTTTGTTATTGCCGGTACCTGATCAGAAATCCAGGTTAGACACCGCCAAGGCATTGCTCTCGATGAAGTCACGACGAGGCTCGACCGCATCACCCATCAGGGTGTTGAAGATCTGGTCTGCGCCAATGGCGTCTTCGATGGTCACTCGCAGCATGCGACGCTGAGCCGGGTCCATGGTGGTTTCCCACAGCTGATCCGGGTTCATTTCGCCCAGACCTTTGTATCGCTGGATGGTGTGACGCTTGGTACTTTCGGTCATCAACCAGTCCAAAGCTTCCTTGAACTCCTTGACCTGCTTCTTGCGTTCGCCACGCTGGATATAAGCGCCGTCGTCCAGCAGCGTGCTCAATTGCGCGCCGAGGGTGACCACCGTCTTATAGTCGTTGCTACCGAAGAAGTCGCGGTTGAAGGTGACGTAGTTCGACAGGCCATGCGAGATCAGTTCCACCTCGGGCAGCCATACGTTGCGTTCACGGTCTTCGCGAAGGCTGGCTTTGTACACAAGGCCAGACTTCTCTACCGTACGCAGACGCACTTCGTACTGGGCCAGCCAATCCTGCATCGCAGCATGATCGCCCAGCTGTTCCAGGCTCACGGCCGGCAAGTAGATGAAGTGCTCGGTCAGCTCCTGCGGGTACAGGCGCGACAGGCGCTTGAGCGTCTTCATCACCATGCGGAAGTCGTTGACCAGGCGCTCCAGCGCCTCTCCGGAGATGCCTGGGGCTTCGTCGTTCAAGTGCAGGCTGGCATCTTCCAGGGCCGACTGCGTCATGTACTCTTCCATGGCGTCGTCGTCTTTGATGTATTGCTCTTGCTTGCCCTTTTTCACTTTGTACAACGGCGGCTGGGCGATGTAGATGTAGCCGCGCTCGATCAGTTCAGGTAACTGACGGAAGAAGAAGGTCAGCAGCAGGGTACGAATGTGCGAACCGTCGACGTCTGCATCGGTCATGATGATGATGTTGTGATAACGCAGCTTGTCGATGTTGTATTCATCACGGCCAATACCGCAGCCCAATGCGGTGATCAAGGTGCCGACTTCCTGGGAAGAAATCATCTTGTCGAAGCGTGCTTTCTCGACGTTGAGGATCTTACCTTTCAACGGAAGGATAGCCTGGGTACGACGGTTGCGACCCTGCTTGGCGGAACCGCCAGCAGAGTCACCTTCCACCAGGTACAGCTCGGAGAGGGCAGGGTCCTTCTCCTGGCAGTCGGCCAATTTGCCTGGCAGGCCGGCGATGTCCAGTGCGCCTTTACGACGCGTCATCTCACGGGCTTTACGCGCTGCTTCACGAGCACGCGCGGCATCGATCATCTTACCGACGACCAATTTGGCTTCGTTCGGGTTCTCCAGCAGGAAGTCGGAGAAGTACTTGCCCATCTCCTGTTCCACCGCGGTCTTCACTTCAGAAGACACCAGCTTGTCTTTGGTTTGGGAACTGAACTTGGGGTCCGGAACCTTGACCGAAATAATCGCGGTCAAACCTTCACGGGCATCATCACCGGTGGTGGCGACTTTGTGCTTCTTCGCCAACCCTTCCGCTTCGATGTAGGTGTTCAGGTTGCGCGTCAGCGCGGAACGGAAACCCACCAGGTGAGTACCGCCATCGCGCTGGGGAATGTTGTTGGTGAAGCACAACAGGTTCTCGTTGAAGCTGTCGTTCCACTGCAGGGCGATTTCCACGCCGATGCCGTCTTCACGCTGAATGTTGAAGTGGAACACCTGGTTGACCGCGGTCTTGTTGGTGTTCAGGTATTCAACGAACGCGCGTAAGCCGCCTTCGTACTTGAACAGCTCTTCCTTGGCGCTGCGCTCATCCTTGAGGACGATGCCAACACCGGAGTTGAGGAACGACAGTTCGCGAATCCGCTTGGCCAGGATGTCCCAGCTGAAGTGGATGTTCTTGAAAGTTTCAGCCGAAGGCTTGAAGTGAATCTGGGTGCCCGTGGTTTCACTGTCACCGACGATTTTCATCGGTTCCTGTGGCACACCGTGGACGTAAGTTTGTTCCCAGATTTTGCCGCTGCGGCGTACGGTGAGAACCAGCTCTTCGGACAGAGCGTTCACTACCGAGACACCTACGCCGTGCAAGCCGCCAGACACTTTATAGGAGTTGTCGTCGAACTTACCGCCGGCGTGGAGCACGGTCATGATGACCTCTGCCGCCGAGACGCCTTCTTCTTTGTGCACGTCTACCGGAATACCGCGACCGTTGTCGCGTACGGTAATGGATTCATCCGGATGGATGATGATGCTGATGTCGTCGCAGTGACCGGCCAGAGCTTCGTCGATGGAGTTATCGACCACCTCGAACACCATGTGGTGCAGACCGCTACCATCATCGGTGTCGCCAATGTACATACCGGGACGTTTGCGTACGGCATCCAAACCTTTCAGCACTTTAATGCTGGTCGAGTCGTACGTGTGTTCTTCGCTCATGCCTTCACTCCCGATGGTCGTGGGTCTGGGTGATACGGCCTTGTTCCACGTGGAACAAAGCGACTGGCGTTTCCGTCTGCCAGCCTTCCCTCAATAATTCGTGGTCTACACAGGTGATAAACACTTGGCAGCGTAAGTCTTCCAATAAGCGGCATAGCGCGCGGCGGTGTTGCTCGTCGAGTTCGGACGGCAAGTCATCCACCAGATAAATACATTGGCCGCGTCGGGACTGGCTAACCAGATGCCCTTGCGCAATACGCAATGCACACACCACCAACTTCTGCTGGCCGCGGGACAGGATATCCGCAGCATTGTGAGCGCCTAATCTAAGGCGCAAATCAGCGCGTTGGGGTCCGGCCTGGGTGTGGCCAATTTGCTGATCACGCTGCAGGGACGTCGCAAGCACTGCACTCAGCTCACGTTCTTTGTCCCAACCTCGGTAATAACTCAGCGTCAGCCCCTCAAGATCCAACAACTCGCTCAAGGTCTGCTCAAAGACTGGTTTCAAGGCTTTGATATAGGCACGGCGGTATTCATCTATTTCGTCGCTGGCCAGGCACAGTTCCCGGTCCCAGGCCGCTTGTGAAGCGGCGTCAAGTGTACCATGCCGCAGCCACGAGTTCCGCTGCCGCAGGGCCTTCTGCAGGCGCTGCCAAGTGGCCATGAAACGCGGTTCCACGTGGAACACTCCCCAATCGAGAAATTGTCTGCGGATCTTCGGTGCGCCTTCCAACAGGCGGAAGCTGTCGGGGTTGATCAACTGCAACGGCAGGATTTCAGCCAATTGCGCAGCACTGCGTGCATTCTGCCCATCGATGCGAATCTGAAACTCTCCGCCGCGATCGCGGGATATCCCCAGGGCGCTGTGTCCACCCTCGGCCAACTCAACTTGGCCAAATACCGTGCACGCCAGCTGCTCGTATTGAATCACTGGTAACAGGCGGGCGCTGCGGAAGGAACGGGCGAGGCCCAGCAGGTGGATGGCTTCCAGCACGCTGGTTTTGCCACTGCCATTGGCGCCATGGAGAATATTGATGCGAGGGGAAGGGGAGAAGGTCACCGGGTGCAGATTGCGCACCGCGGTGACCGAGACGCGACTGAGGGACATCTAGCTTCTGCTGAGCATGATTACAGGCGCATCGGCATAACAACGTAAGCCGAGTCGTCGTTATCGGATTCTTGTACCAGCGCGCTGCTGTTGGAGTCCGACAGAATAAGGCGAACCTGTTCGGTGGTCATCACACCCAGCACGTCCAGCAGGTAGCTCACGTTGAAGCCGATTTCCAGCGAACCGCCGTTGTAGTCAACGCCCACTTCTTCTTCGGCTTCTTCCTGCTCCGGGTTGTTGGCCTGGATCTTCAACTGACCGTTGGCCAATTGCAGACGAATACCCCGGTACTTCTCGTTCGAGAGAATGGCCGTACGGCTGAATGCCTCACGCAGGGCCTGGCGATCGCCGAGCACCAGCTTGTCACCGCCTTTAGGCAGTACGCGCTCGTAATCCGGGAATTTGCCGTCAACCAGCTTGGAGGTGAAGGTGAATTCGCCGGTGGTCGCGCGGATGTGGTGTTGCCCCAGGACGATGCTGACGTTGCCATCCGGCTCGGTGAGCAAGCGCGCCAACTCGAGGATGCCTTTACGCGGCACGATGACCTGGTGACGATCCGGTTGGCCGATATCGGCGCGCATCGAACACATAGCCAAGCGGTGGCCGTCAGTTGCCACAGCACGGATGATGCCTTCGGACACTTCCAGCAGCATGCCGTTAAGGTAGTAACGCACGTCCTGCTGGGCCATGGCGAAGCTGGTGCGCTCGATCAAGCGACGCAGCTTGCTTTGCTCCAGGCTGCAGGTCAGCGAACCCGGGCCTTCTTCAACCGTCGGGAAGTCATTGGCCGGCAACGTCGACAGGGTGAAACGACTGCGACCTGCCTTGACCACCAACTTCTGCTCGTCGAGCTTGATGTCGATCAGCGCGTCGTTCGGCAGGCTCTTGCAGATATCCATCAGCTTGCGCGCCGGCACGGTGATTTCGCCGGGTTCGGCGGGCTCTTCGAGCTGCACGCGGCCAACCAGTTCGACTTCCAGGTCGGTACCGGTCAAGGACAGCTGCTGGCCTTCGACCACCAGCAGTACGTTGGACAGCACCGGCAAGGTCTGTCGGCGCTCGACGACGCCTGCGACCAGTTGCAGGGGTTTCAACAGGGCTTCGCGTTGAATGGTGAAATGCATGGTCTAGTCCCTTGCCTTAATAAGCTGCGCTGGTGTCATCACGTAGTCAGTGTACGCAGCAGGTTCTTGTAGTCCTCGCGAATATCCGCGTCGGATTCCTTAAGTTCGTTGATCTTGCGGCACGCGTGCAAAACCGTGGTGTGGTCGCGACCGCCAAACACATCGCCGATTTCCGGCAGGCTGTGGTTGGTCAGCTCCTTGGAGAGGGCCATGGCCACCTGGCGCGGACGCGCTACCGAACGCGAACGGCGCTTGGATAGCAGGTCGGAAATCTTGATCTTGTAGTACTCGGCAACGGTACGCTGGATGTTATCCACACTCACCAGTTTGTCCTGCAGTGCCAGCAAGTCTTTCAGGGATTCGCGAATCAGCTCGATGGTGATGTCACGGCCCATGAAGTGCGAGTGCGCGATAACCCGCTTGAGCGCGCCTTCCAGCTCACGCACGTTGGAACGAATACGCTGGGCGATAAAGAACGCGGCATCGTGGGGCAGATCAACTTTGGCCTGGTCGGCCTTTTTCATCAGGATCGCGACGCGGGTTTCCAGCTCTGGTGGCTCTACAGCAACGGTCAACCCCCAGCCGAATCGCGATTTCAAGCGCTCTTCCAGGCCTTCGATCTCTTTGGGGTAACGGTCACTGGTGAGGATGACCTGCTGTCCGCCTTCGAGCAGCGCGTTGAACGTGTGGAAAAACTCTTCCTGGGAACGTTCCTTGCGCGCGAAGAATTGAATGTCATCGATCAGCAACGCATCAACGGAGCGATAGAAACGCTTGAACTCGTTGATGGCATTGAGCTGTAGCGCCTTGACCATGTCAGCCACGAAGCGCTCCGAGTGCAGGTAGACCACCTTGGCATTCGGGTTCTTCTTTAACAGGTGGTTACCCACAGCGTGCATCAAGTGCGTTTTACCCAAGCCAACCCCGCCATAAAGGAAGAGCGGGTTGTAACCGTGCTTGGGGTTGTCGGCCACTTGCCAGGCGGCCGCACGGGCCAGCTGGTTGGATTTACCTTCGACAAAATTCTCGAAGGTAAAGGTGCGGTTCAGATAGCTGGTGTGCTTGAGCGCGCCTTCAACCTGCACAGTGCGCTGCTCGGCACGCACGGGAGCTTGCTGAGAGCTGGCACCTGCCATGGGGTCGAAGCTGTCACGGGACGGCTCTTCGTTCTCCAGTGCATTTTTAGGCACGGAAGACTTGGAAGGCGTCGGCGCAGGGGCAGCGGCAACCGGTGCAGCCTGGGACTGGGAAGCAGCCGCTGCCAATGGAGCATTCGGAGCAGCGCGAGGTGCGGAGCTGCGTTTGCTGCCTATTAATAAGGAGAGCACGGGCGCGATGCCGTTGCCATGTTCGTCGAGCAATTCGAGAACGCGGCTCAGGTACTTCTCGTTGACCCAGTCGAGAACAAAACGATTGGGCGCGTAGACACGCAACTCGTCGCCTTCGGCTTCGACCTGTAGCGGACGGATCCAGGTGTTGAATTGCTGGGCAGGCAGCTCATCGCGCAAAAGCTCCACGCATTGCTGCCAAAGTTCCACTGACAC